>NZ_AP023263.1:2660000-8451969 GCF_016756635.1 Mesorhizobium sp. L-8-10
TGACGATCTCTTCGAGATCGCACTGTGCGTGATAATCCCTTCGGGATTACACGGGAGATGGATATTGGCAATGAGAACGATCAAGTGTCTTAAGGGCAATTGGTGGATGCCTTGGCATGCACAGGCGATGAAGGACGTGATACGCTGCGATAAGCTACGGGGAGGTGCGAATACCCATTGATCCGTAGATTTCCGAATGGGGAAACCCACCTAAGATACTTGTAAAATCAAGTGCGCTATGCGTGAGCGAATAGCCGTTAGCGAATAGGGTTTTCTCTATTCGCTACTCGCTAATTCCTATTCGCTGAACGCGGAGCGTTCTTGGTTTACAAGTATCGCTGATAGGTAACTTATCCTGAATTCAATAGGGATAAAGTGGCGAACGCGGGGAACTGAAACATCTAAGTACCCGTAGGAAAGGACATCAACCGAGACTCCGCAAGTAGTGGCGAGCGAACGCGGACCAGGCCAGCGGCTTTTGTGAGACAAGCGGAACCATCTGGAAAGTTGGGCCATAGTGGGTGACAGCCCCGTACGCGTAATGCGAACAAAAGTCCTTGAGTAAGGCGGGACACGTGAAATCCTGTCTGAAATTCGGGGGACCACCCTCGAAGCCTAAGTACTCGTGCATGACCGATAGCGAACTAGTACCGTGAGGGAAAGGTGAAAAGCACCCCGACAAGGGGAGTGAAAGAGTACCTGAAACCGATTGCCTACAAACAGTGGAAGCCTGCAAGGGTGACCACGTACCTTTTGTATAATGGGTCAGCGACTTAGTGTGACGAGCAAGCTTAAACCGGTAGGTGTAGGCGCAGCGAAAGCGAGTCTGAACAGGGCGTTCAGTTCGTCGCATTAGACCCGAAACCGAGTGATCTAGCCATGAGCAGGCTGAAGGTAAGGTAACACTTACTGGAGGGCCGAACCCATAACTGTTGCAATAGTTCGGGATGACTTGTGGCTAGGGGTGAAAGGCCAATCAAACTCGGAAATAGCTGGTTCTCCGCGAAATCTATTTAGGTAGAGCGTCGACCGAATACCCCAGGGGGTAGAGCACTGGATGGGCTAGGGGTCCTTACCGGATTACCAAACCTAACCAAACTCCGAATACCTGGGAGTACTAGTCGGCAGACACACGGCGGGTGCTAACGTCCGTCGTGGAGAGGGAAACAACCCTGACCTACAGCTAAGGTCCCCAAGTTATGGCTAAGTGGGAAAGGATGTGAGGATCCCAAAACAACCAGGATGTTGGCTTAGAAGCAGCCATCATTTAAAGAAAGCGTAACAGCTCACTGGTCTAAATAAGGGTCTTTGCGCCGAAAATGTACCGGGGCTCAAGCCATACACCGAAGCTTAGGGTTTGCGAGCGATCGCAAGCGGTAGCGGAGCGTTCCGTAAGCCAGTGAAGGGAGACCCGCGAGGGCTCCTGGAGGTATCGGAAGTGCGAATGCTGACATGAGTAACGTAAGGGGAGTGAGAGACTCCCCCGCCGAAAGTCCAAGGGTTCCTGCTTAAAGTTAATCTGAGCAGGGTTAGCCGGCCCCTAAGGCGAGGCCGAAAGGCGTAGTCGATGGGAATCACGTTAATATTCGTGAGCCTGGAGGTAGTGACGGATCATTGAAGTTGTCGAGCCTTATCGGATTGGTTCGGCAGCCGCGTGGTTCCAGGAAATAGCTCCTCCTTATAGACCGTACCCGAAACCGACACGGGTGGACTGGTAGAGTATACCAAGGCGCTTGAGAGAACTATGCTGAAGGAACTCGGCAAATTGCACGCGTAACTTCGGAAGAAGCGTGACCCTTCGATGGGCAACCATCGGGGGGTGGCACAGACCAGGGGGTAGCGACTGTTTATCAAAAACACAGGGCTCTGCGAAGTCGCAAGACGACGTATAGGGTCTGACGCCTGCCCGGTGCTGGAAGGTTAAGAGGAGGGGTGCAAGCTCTGAATCGAAGCCCCAGTAAACGGCGGCCGTAACTATAACGGTCCTAAGGTAGCGAAATTCCTTGTCGGGTAAGTTCCGACCTGCACGAATGGCGTAACGACTTCCCCGCTGTCTCCAGCATAGACTCAGTGAAATTGAATTCCCCGTGAAGATGCGGGGTTCCTGCGGTTAGACGGAAAGACCCCGTGCACCTTTACTATAGCTTTACATTGGCATTCGTAGTGGCATGTGTAGGATAGGTGGTAGGCTTTGAAGCAGGGACGCCAGTTTCTGTGGAGCCACCCTTGAAATACCACCCTTATCTCTATGGATGTCTAACCGCGGCCCGTCATCCGGGTCCGGGACAATGTATGGTGGGTAGTTTGACTGGGGCGGTCGCCTCCTAAAGAGTAACGGAGGCGCGCGATGGTGGGCTCAGAACGGTCGGAAATCGTTCGCTGAGTGCAATGGCATAAGCCTGCCTGACTGCGAGACTGACAAGTCGAGCAGAGACGAAAGTCGGTCATAGTGATCCGGTGGTCCCGTGTGGAAGGGCCATCGCTCAACGGATAAAAGGTACGCCGGGGATAACAGGCTGATGACCCCCAAGAGTCCATATCGACGGGGTTGTTTGGCACCTCGATGTCGACTCATCGCATCCTGGGGCTGGAGCAGGTCCCAAGGGTATGGCTGTTCGCCATTTAAAGCGGTACGTGAGTTGGGTTCAGAACGTCGTGAGACAGTTCGGTCCCTATCTGCCGTGGGTGCAGGAATATTGACAGGATCTGTCCCTAGTACGAGAGGACCGGGATGGACGTATCTCTGGTGGACCTGTTGTGGCGCCAGCCGCATAGCAGGGTAGCTATATACGGACGGGATAACCGCTGAAGGCATCTAAGCGGGAAACCCACCTGAAAACGAGTGTTCCCTGAGAGCCGTGGAAGACCACCACGTCGATAGGCCGGGTGTGGAAGAGCAGCAATGCTTGAAGCTTACCGGTACTAATAGCTCGATCGGCTTGATCGTTCTCATTTGCCTATATCCATCGCTATCGCGATGGTTTGTCTGCCCTCACGGCAGTCCCTTCGGGACGCCCCCGGGCGGGGCGCGGCATCAGCCGCGACGGCCGGTCGGCCTTGCGAAGCTTCGCTTCGTTGGCCGTCAAGCCCTGAAAACAAACCAGCTTCTCTTCGTGCGTTTCGCCGACCTGGTGGTCATGGCGGAGCGGCTGCACCCGATCCCATTCCGAACTCGGCCGTGAAACGCTCCAGCGCTGATGGTACTTCGTCTCAAGACGCGGGAGAGTAGGTCGCCGCCAGGTCTGCAAAACGCACGTACAACAATCTTCTCTTTATGAATTCGCTTGCTCCGTAAGCCCACAAAGCCCGCCTCCCCGGCGGGCTTTTTGTCGCTTAGCGCCGAGCGCGGCGCGCGATGCACAGCAAAGGCACGGGCGCTTGATCGAACCCAATCCGGTGGGGGCTGGCCGCCTGCAAGAGATACGGCCTTCGTCGAGGAAATCCGGCGGAGACGTCCCGCGCCTGGGTATACGGTCGACCGGACTGGCGCGCCCTCATCGGCGTGAGGGCCGCTCAGGCCAGCTTCGCCAGAGCCTCGAGATCCTGCCGGCGCTGCCTCACCCTCTTTTCGTAGCTCGCCTGGTTCTTGGTGCAAATCAAAGCATGCGGGCTGCCTTTGCGGAGCGTCGCACAGGACAGGTCGCAGGCCGCATTGCGGATGTTGGTCTCGACATGGCTGCGAATCTCCTGCCGGGCTCTCAAGGTCCACACCTCGGCGATTGGATCGGCCATGAATGCCGTCAAGGATCGACAATGCTCGCAGTCGCAGCGTATTTCCACCGGTCGGCGCCAGTCGGCGGGCGGTGCGAGCGGTTCGGCGATGCGAGCTTCGAGGTGGTTCCGGCAGGCCTTCACCAGATGGTTGACGGCGGGATGTCCCGAAAGGTCAGCACTGCTCGCGAGCTTCTCCGCCGCCGCCACCAGTACTCCATCGAAAGCGAAATATCCGGAATGCGCAAGCATATGCCGGACGGCCTGCAAGGCCAGTTCCGCATCGGCAGCAGCCAGGGCGGCGATGAGATCGACCACGCATCCGACGTCGACAGTTTCGTAGCGAACCACAGGATCGTAGGACGGGCGTCTTGTCGGCAGGGTGTCGACGAACTGCTGCAATACCGGACGAATTTCCGGCAACAGGTCGGCGAAGCTACCTGCCAAGGCTGCGAGCAGCGCGGCCAGAGAGTTCAATCTCCTGTCGGCGGATGACGAGACGATTGCCCGTACCGCCCCGACCTGCCGAGGCTTCGCCAGAGACGCAAGGCTGGCCACCACTTCGGAAACG
The DNA here is from genome assembly GCF_016756635.1 of Mesorhizobium sp. L-8-10. Classification (NCBI taxonomy): domain Bacteria; kingdom Pseudomonadati; phylum Pseudomonadota; class Alphaproteobacteria; order Hyphomicrobiales; family Phyllobacteriaceae; genus Mesorhizobium; species Mesorhizobium sp. L-8-10. The sequence goes on from NZ_AP023263.1 coordinate 2,664,283, forward strand.
GTCTCCCTGCCATAGCTTCCGCCTGCAACAACTCCGTCAAAGGCGGCCGCAATCGTGCTGCCTTCCCCGAGTTGCCGCAGAGCCGCCAGCAGCCGGGCCGCTTCCTTGGCTGCAGCGCCACGCTGCCAGATCGCGATCAAGCGCTCCGCCAGTCGCAGCGCTTCGACACGGGCCGCCGAGGGCGCCGTACCGCCTGCAACGAGCCCGACTCGATTCTCGAGATAGGAAAGAGCGGTCTCCAGCCCGGCTCCGACCACGATATCGACCGTCGTCCCCTCCGGCCACAGCACAAGCGCGGCGCGCTTGTAGGTCCGATCGAACGAGGCGCCCTCGTTCCCGGTGGCCTCGTGAAATTCCTCGTCGTCTGGCTTGGCTTCGTCGAGGAAGTCCGGCGGCGACAGCTCATACGGCCGCACGGATATCGCATGAAAGGGTGCAGCCTGATCGTCAACGCGTCGCCAGTCGGTGAGCGTATAGTCGCTGTCCGTGACTTCGCCGACCTCGAATTGATCCTCGTATCGCGAGCCCCGTCTCCACATGTCGGTATGCTCGGCCCAGCCGCTCTCCTCGATCGTCAGCAGGGCCAGATGCAGATCGGTTCCCGCCTCGACCGCAGCTGCCCTGAGCACATCCCCCACCGCCGCATCGATCCCCTTGAGGCCCGCGAAAGCGAGCTCGGCGGGCGTGTATGCATGTTGAAGCGGATAGACCAGCTTCCGCGGGACCTCGTCCCACCCGTCGTCGTCATCGTCTGCGATCTCGTCCCATTCATCGTCTGCCGGTGCCTCGTCCCATTCGTCATCGGCTGTGGCCGCATCCCAATCATCGTCCATCGGGGTCTCATCCCATCCGTCCGCCTCGTCGCCGTCAGGGCGGCCGGTCACATGCGCCGTTTCGGCAACCATCCTGCTCCAGCCCGCGAGCGCCTCTACGATCCTGGCCCGTTCCCGGGCATAGTTCGGCGCGGTCGGCGCCGCACCCTTGCCCTTGCGAACGAGATTGTAGGTCAAGGCAAGGCGATAGCCCGAGGTGACCGGCCGCACTTCGTGGACGCAGTCCGCATAGAAGGCGGCATAGCCGAGTTCACCGGGATCGGAGCGGCGCAGATCCAGGACCTGTTCGCGCCCGTTGTGACGCACGATGAGCTCGCCACCTTCCGATTCTCCGGGAAGCACCAGCACGAGGGTTGCGAACATACCCGCTGCCTTTTCCGTGTCGCGGTGCGGCAGAAAGAAACTCTCCTTGTCGTAGACGAGGAGCTTGTAGAACTGCGCTTCGACCGGATCGCTTACCCCTAATCCTTCCGCAATTCTTTCGAGGATGATGTCCAGGGTACGGATCCACCTCTTGCCGCCGAGCTGCACCCTATCGGGACCGAGCTGCCAGGTCCGCCGCACATTGGTGTCGAGAATGGTCTGTTCGCCACGCCCGAAGGGCGCCCGCGTCGCCGTGGCGATAACCTGTTGCGCCTGGGTCGGCAGCAGAGGCAGCGATATCTGGCCCACGCCCTCGACACGCAGGATCGGCGCGCCGAAATCAACGGTGCCTGAAGCGACAAAATCGCCCGGGCGCTCGACGGTCTCGAGCAGGGTCGCCAATTCCTGAGCAATATTCGACATCGTCGGAAACCTTTGCTTGGGGTGCACCAACCGAATCGGACCGTGACTGCCGCCGAGCCCGACGTCAACAATATCGGGGCGGCGTTCAGCGGTTCAGCGAGGTCACGCCGTCCAAAAAGAGCGCGGTCACCATGTCGGCGTAGCCGTCGCGGCTGAGCGCGCCGCTGGGCTTGAACCAGGTGTAAGCCCAGTTGAGGATGCCGAAAAGCGACATGGTCACTGGCGTGACGCCAGCCCGACCTTCCCCGAGTTCCGGGTTGATCTCGGTGAGCACGTCGGAAAGGGCCTTCACGATGCGGCGTTCCATCTCACGCAGTTCGGCGCGCTGCGCTTCCGGCAGCGAGCCGGTGCCGTTCAGCAGCACGTGGTGGAAGTTCGAGGCCGAACGATAATTCTCAAGCACGCCGCCGATGAGGTGGCGCAGCCTTTCCCGTGGATCGAGGTCGGGGCGGTCGGCCTTGCGGATGGCAGCCTCGAGCTCGACGAGATGCGTGCGACCGATATCGAAGAGAAGCACCTCCTTGCTGGGATAGTAGTGGTAGAGCGAAGCCTTGGAGACGTTGTTTTCCCTGGCAATCTGCGCCATCGAGGCATGTTCCATGCCGATCTTGGCAAACACCGCGGCCGCGCTGTCGAGAATGCTGCGCCGCTTTTCGTTGAAATCGGCGGCTCTCGTTCTCGCCATGTTGTCGTCCCCTCGGCCCGCCGTCGACGACGGACCATCCAACCGCTCGACCGAATCAAGGTCGCCGACGTTTACCTCGGTGCCGACAACGACCACGCATTCGATGCGGTGTGCAAGGTCCTTGGCGATCGGGCCGGGCGACCGAGCCTCGGCGCTCAGCAATGTCTTGTCACAGGCGACCGATGTCGAAGCACTCGATGGGGCAGGTGACGACGCCGCCTGCCGGTAAATGGGAAACGCTTCGATTGCGCCTTTGGCGGCCCGCAAACCTATCGGCAGTCCAAGTCAGAAAGCTCCAAGTCAGAAAGCTCTTGCATTGTCCGACCGCTCGGTCAATAATAAATCGAATTGGAGGAGCGAGACGCGTTTGCAACCGCCGGTACGCCGGTACGGCGGAGCGTGGGAGGCTTGCCTGGAATTCGAGATCACTTTGCGCCCGGCGCCCGAAAGGCCGGATCGCGATCGTTCAACCTGGGAGGAACTTATGAAGCTTGCCTTGAAAGCCGCTGCCGCCGGCCTTCTGCTCAGCGTGGCGTCGCCCGCTCTTGCCGACATCAAGATCGGCGCGACCGTGTCCGAGACTGGGCCGGCTTCGTCGCTCGGCGATCCGGAGGCGAAGACCCTGCGCATGTTGGTCGAGGAGATCAACGCGGCCGGTGGCGTGCTGGGCGAAAAGATCGAGCTGATCGCCTATGACGACGCGGGCGACCCCAACAAGGCGCGAACCTTCGCCACTCGGCTTATCGAAGACGACGAGGTCGTCGCCATCATCGGCGGGTCGACCACAGGTACCACGATGTCGATCATGCAGGTGGTTGCCGACGCCGAGATACCCTTCATCTCGCTCGCGGGCGCCATCGAGATCGTCGATCCGGTGCAGCCATGGACGTTCAAGACGCCGCACACCGACCGCATGGCTTGTGCCAAGATCTTCGAGAACATGAAGGCCGGCGGCATTACCAGGATCGGCATGATCTCCGGCTCCGACGGCTTCGGCGCCTCGATGCACAAGCAGTGCCTGCAGATCATCGGCGACTATGGCATCGAGGTTCTGATCGACGAGACTTATGGTCCCAACGATGCCGACATGACGCCCCAGCTCACCAACATCCGCGGCAAGGAGGGCGTCCAGGCGATCCTCAACGCCGGTTTCGGACAGGGGCCCGCGATCGTCACGCGCAATTACGGCCAACTCGGCATCAAGACGCCGCTGTACCAGTCGCATGGCGTCGCCTCCAAGGCCTTCATCGAGCTTGCCGGTCCCGCCTCGAACGGCGTCAAGCTGCCCGGAACGGCCATTCTGATCGCCGATCTGCTCGGGCAGGACGATCCGCAATACGGCGTCGTGACCGCCTACAAGGAAGCCTACGAGGAAAAGACGGGCTCGCCGGCATCGACGTTCGGCGGCTATGCCCATGACGCGCTGCGGCTGATGGTCGAGGCCATCAGCCGGGCCGGCAAGGCCGAGCCGCAAGCGATCCGCGACGCGATCGAACAGACCAAGGGCTATGTCGGCGTCACGGGCGTCGTCAACATGTCGCCAACCGATCACCTCGGCCTCGATCTCACCGCCTTCCGCATGCTGGAGATCAAGGACGGCGGCTGGGCGCCGGCTCAGTAATCACTCCGGCGACGAAGCCCCGCGCGGCACCGGCGGCCGCGGCAGCGCAGAGGTATCGCGGTGACGGAACTGCTGCAATATGTGTTGTCCGGCTTGACGGTGGGCGCGGTCTACGCGCTCGTCGCACTCGGCTTCACCATCATCTACAATGCCTCCAACGTGGTGAACTTCGCCCAGGGCGAGTTCGTCATGCTGGGCGGCATGATCACCTTCTTCGGCTGGCATGCGGGCTTGCCCCTGCCTCTGGCGGCGGTGCTGGCGATCGTCGCCGCCGCCGCCGTCGGCGTGGCGCTCAACAAGCTGGCCGTGGAACGCGCCCGAGGGGCCCCGGTGGTAAGCCTGATCATCATCACCATCGGCGCGTCCATTTTCCTGCGCGGCGGCGCGCAGCTGGTCTTCGACAAGCAACTGCACCGCTTCCCGGCCTTCAGCGGCGACGAACCGATCACCATCGGCGGAGCGACCATCCTGCCGCAAGGCTTATGGGTGATCGCCGGGGCAGGGATGGTCTTTGGTCTTCTCTACGTCTTCTTCACACATACGCTGACCGGCAAGGCAATCCTCGCCACGGCCAACAACCGCGTCGCCGCGCGGCTGGTCGGCATCAACACCGACCATATGATGACGCTCTCCTTCGCACTGTCGGCCGCCATTGGCGCCCTGGCCGGCGTGTTGATGACGCCGATCACGCTGACCAGCTACGATCTCGGCGTCGCTTACGCGCTGAAGGGTTTCGCGGCTGCCATGCTGGGCGGCATGGGCGTGCCGGCGGGAGCGCTTGCCGGGGGCTTGCTGCTCGGCCTGATCGAGGCGCTGACGGCCGGCTATGTCAGTTCCGTCTACAAGGACGCCGTCGCCTTCATCGTGATCCTCGCGGTGCTGTTTGTCATGCCGCAAGGGCTGTTCGGCCGCAAATCGACCGACCGGGTATGACGATGAAGCTCCCGTCGAAACACCTTACCCTGCTGGTGCTGGCGGCCATCGTGCTGCTCGCTCCCCTCGGCTTCCCGTCCAACTTCTACTACCGCATCGGATCGCTGATCTTCGTCAACGGGCTGGCCGTGACGGGGCTCGTCATCCTGATCGGCTACGCCGGCCAGATCAGCCTTGGTCACGCCGGCTTTGCCGGTATCGGGGCCTATGCCTGCGCGCTTGGTCCGCAGTACCTCGACATATCCCCGGCGCTTGCGATGCTGCTCGGAACGGCCCTGAGTGCCGCGATCGCCTGGGTGATCGGCCGCCCGATCCTGCGTCTCCAGGGTTACTATCTCGCCGTCGCCACGCTGGGTTTCGGCATCCTCGTTTCGATGGTGCTTGCCAACGAAGCGCCAGTTACCGGCGGGCCGGACGGCCACGAAGTGCCCGAGCTCGGCCTCAGGCAATTGATAAGAACGATCGGCATCGATCTTTCCAACGCCCAGTTCTGGTACGCGTTCACGGCGATCTTCCTGCTTGCCGGGGCCTGGCTCGCGCTGAACCTTTACGACAGCCCTTCGGGGCGGGCGCTGCGGGCGCTGCACGATTCCGAGATCGCCGCACGCACTGTCGGTGTCGATGTCGCGCGCTACAAGCTCCTTGGCTTCGTGCTCTCGGCCGTATACGCGTCGTTGTCCGGCTCGTTGCTCGCCTTGATGAACAAGTTCATCACGCCGGACGCGGCGGGGTTCCTCCATTCGGTCGAGCTGGTCACCATGACGGTCCTGGGCGGCGCAGCTTCCGTGCCCGGCGCGGTGGCCGGAACGGCGCTGCTCACCATGCTGCCGCAGGTGCTCACGGCGCTGCAGGACTATGAGCACATGATCCTCGGTCTCGTCATGATGCTGGTGATGATCTTCATGCCGTCCGGGCTGGTGCCCAGCCTGTCGCGTCTGTTGCGGGGGAAGGGGTGATGCCGCTGCTTCGCGTCGAGGGTCTCGGCATCGACTTCGGCGGACTGCGCGCCGTCAACGATGTCGGCTTCCAGGTCGAGCCGGGCGAGATCGTCTCGGTCATCGGTCCCAATGGCGCCGGCAAGACGACGCTGTTCAACATGATCAGCGGCGCGTACCGGCCGGGGCGCGGGACGGTGGCGCTGAACGGCGAAACGGTGACCGGCATGGAGCCGCATCTGCTTGCCCGGCGCGGCCTGTCGCGCACCTTCCAGAACCTGCAGATCTTCCAGAAGATGACCGTGCTGGAAAACGCCATGGCCGGCTGCCATCTGAAGGAACGCGGCAATTTCCTGGCCGACCTGTTCTCGCTGCCCGCCTCGCGCCGGCGCACGGCCGGGACGCGCGCCGCCGCCATGCAACTCCTGGCGCGCGTCGGCCTCGACCGCGCCGCCGACAAGGAGGCTTCGTCGCTCTCCTATGGCGCGCTGAAGCGGCTGGAGATCGCCCGGGCGCTTGCGCTGGAGCCAGTCATCCTGCTGCTCGACGAGCCTGCCGCCGGCTGCAATGCCGTCGAAACGGAAGAGATCGATCATCTCGTCGCCGAAGTGGCGAAATCCGGCGTCGCCATCCTGCTTGTCGAACACGACATGAAGCTCGTGATGCGCATCTCCAATCACATCGTCGTACTCGACCGCGGCGAGAAGATCGCCGAAGGAAAGCCCGAACAGGTGGCCCGTGATCCCAAGGTGATCGAAGCCTATCTCGGCGTTCAGGCGAAGGAGGCGGGAGGCCATGCTCTCGGTTGAGAACCTGCGCTCGCGCTACGGGCGGATCGAGGTGCTGCACGGCGTCGATCTCGATGTGCGCTCGGGCGAAATCGTCACGGTGGTGGGCGCCAATGGCGCGGGCAAGACCACGCTCCTGCGCTGCATCTCGGGCGTGCAGCCGATCAGCGGCGGCAGCATGATCTTCCGCGGCGAGCCGCTGCAGGCCGTTCCGGCGCATCGGCGCGTGGGGCTCGGCCTGTCGCAGTCGCCGGAAGGACGGCAGATATTCACCAATCTCAGCGTCGAGGAGAATCTGCGCCTCGGCGCCTATCTCTTCTCCGACGGCCGGGTCGAGACCGACATGGCGGAGGCATTCGCGCTCTTTCCGATCCTGAAGGAGAAGCGCAACCTCGCCGCCGGCGGGTTGTCGGGCGGCCAGCAGCAGATGCTGGCGATCGCCCGCGCACTGATGGCACGGCCCGCATGCCTGCTGCTCGATGAGCCCAGCATGGGACTGGCGCCGATCCTTGTGGCGCAGATCCTCGACGTCGTGAAGAACCTGAAGGCGCTCGGCATCACGGTGCTTCTGGTAGAGCAGAACGCCTATGCGGCGCTCAAGGTGGCCGACCGGGGCTATGTCATGGAAACGGGCCGCATCACGATGTCCGGGCCGGCTGAAGAACTGATCGCGGACGAACGCATTCGCGCCGCCTATCTGGGCGTGTAGCGGTCTCTGCTTTGTGCCTGTGGCAGACACCATCAGTGGCGGCCGAGCCGTCCGATGCACGCCATGGGCATCGGAGGAGATCAAATACCCGGCATTTGCAGAGGCGATCCCGCTGTTGGTCGGCCGTACGATCCGCGACGCGATCGTAGCGGCGCTCCTCCAGCGGGATGCGGGTCCTCACCTCCGCCCCATACTGCTTGCGGGTGGCACGGTGGATATGGTTGACGATCTTCTCCGCAGGCTCTTTCTATATCCCGGCCTTCTGTCTCATCTTCGCTCCTTTGAAGGAGCTGCGGGCCAGACATCCTTCTCCCTCAGTTAAGCCGATTTTGTCTTGTTGACGCTGATGCGAGGCACAGTCGGCTAAAGTAAAGACTCAATTCTACATCTTATGATCTAGACATGCCGCGCAATGGCGAGCACTATGTCTGCAAGCTCAACTTACATTCAATGTAATTTTGGGAGAGCATCATGTCGTGTGTCGTCACACTGGCAAATGCGCGATTTGTGTCGAGTGTTTTCGTCAGCAGTCTGGGGCTGATCTCGGCACAGCCCGCCGCGGCACAGATCGTAAATCCACCGGTGCTGCAGGACGAGCGTACCCCGATCGCCAAGCCCAATGTCATGGCGGTCCAGCCCGGCGCGGAGGCGCCCCGCGAGGGAGTGACGTTACCCGGCGACCGGCTGCTCGATCTCAAGATCGTCTATTCCGACAACCAGATCTACAATCCCTCCACGGACGGGTACGACAAGGTTCGCCTGCGCAGCTATACGGGCAAGGGCGTCGACCCTGACGCTCCGTTCGTCTCGCCGACGATCGAAGCGGTGCCGGGCGACACCGTGCGCGTCACGCTGGACAATCAACTGCCGTCGGGGCCGCAGCCCGGCGATCCAGGCTGCACTGCGCCAGACACGAAACCCAACACACCGCACTGCTTCAACGGGACCAACCTGCACACTCACGGGCTGTGGGTGAATCCGTCCGGCAATGGCGACAACGTGCTCCTTTCGATCAATCCGCAGACGCAGTTCACCTACGAATACAACATCCCGTCCGACCATCCTGCCGGCACCTTCTGGTATCACACCCACCGCCACGGCTCGACGGCGCTGCAGGTATCGAGCGGGATGGCCGGCGCGCTGATCATCCGCGGCAGTCGCTTTCCCACCCCGACCGCGCATGGCGACATCGACACGCTGATCCCGACCTCCGCGGTGCCGGAACGCGTGCTGGTCATGCAGCAGATCCAATATGCCTGCCGCGCGCCGTCAACGGCCGCCGGGCAACTCGGACCGATCAAGCAGGACATCAACGGGCGTTACATCTGCGATCCGGGTGATGTCGGTGGGATCGAGGGCTACGACCAGTTCGGACCTGGCACCTGGCCGGCATCGGGCCGCTATACCTCGCTCAACGGCAAGGTCTTCAACCCCGACGATCCGCTGAAGGCGGTGCAAGGTCAGATCGAGCGCTGGAGAGTTATCCACGCGGGCGTGCGTGATACGGTGAGCCTGCAATTCGCCAAGGTGCAGGCGGGCAAGCTCGAACCCGGAACGAAGACGCTGCTCGACGCCAAGGCCAGCGCTGAATTCATCAGGGAGACGTGCAGCACTGAGACCGTACCCTATATGCTGATCGCCGCCGACGGGCTGACGCTGGCGGCAGCGCAGGAGACAGCGCTCGCGACGTTCCAGCCGGGCTATCGTTTCGATGCGCTGGTCGTCTTCCCCGAAGCCGGCCGCTATTGCGTGATCGACGCCTCGGCACCCAGGTCAGGTGTGGTCAACGCGCTCGACGTAGGGCCGCAGTTGCTGGCAGTGGTCGAGGTCGCCGCGGGAACGCCGGTCGACGACGTGGCGTCCTATGTCAACGGCAAGCTGATCGAACTGGCCGAGGCCAACATGCCCGAGGATGTCAGGTCGACGGTGGTGGACGATCTCAAGGCGGGGACGAAATTCACCAGCTTTACGCCACACCCGGACATTTCCGATGGCGAAGTGGAAGGCAACGGCACGCAGGAGCTGACCTTCTTCATCGACACGACGGGTCCGGACACCAAGTTCGAGGTCGGCAACACGCTCAGCACCGCCAACGTGAAGCCTTACGATCCCACCCGGCTCGACCGCGCGCTGCCGCTGGGCAAGGCGCAGGAATGGACGCTGCAGTCGCATTTCGTGAGCCATCCGTTCCATATCCATGTCAATCCGTTCCAGATCGTCTCGATAACCGATCCCAACGGTAAGGATGTGAGCGCGGCGGGCGCGACGGACGACGCCGGCGGCGCGCCCTATGACCCGCAATATCCGGGGCTCAAGGGAGTCTGGAAGGACACGCTGTGGATCAAGAGCCTGATCCCGCAGTCCTTGCCCGCGGGTTTCTCGGGCGTCTATACGATCAAGCTTCGCACCCGCTACCAGCGATACATCGGCACGTTCGTGCTCCACTGCCACATCCTCGATCACGAGGATCAGGGCATGATGCAGAACGTCGCCGTGGTGCTGCCCGATCAGGTGGGCGATATCACCCAGAGCAACGTCATGACCATGGGTGGGCATAATGGCCACCAATGAGATCATGGAGGCGTCTGTCGCGCCGTTCACCTGGAGCGACGTCGAGGCCATCCTGGCCGCGGCGGGCGGCACCGTTGGCCCCGGCAAGCTGGTCGGCCTGACGCTGCCGGAATTCCTCACGCTCCAGCTCTATGGAATGCCGTTGATCGCGCCGGCCTCGAGCTGCTGCGGCGCGAACGACGGGCGTGGCGCACGCTCCGCGCTGATCCGCGGGCTTCGCGGGCTGCCGCCGTTCGACGGCAGCCAGTTCCTGCGCCTGCCCTGGGGCGGCCGGCCGGTCGCCGATGCCGACATCGACCGGATCGAGGCGTGGATCGACGAGGGCTGCCCCGGCGCGCTGGTCGGATCGATCGAACTTGCCGGCGAACTGAGCGTCGCGACCGAAGCGCGGATCGAGGTGAAAGGTATTGCAGGCACCGTCTTCAATGCGGCGCCCGATCCGGCAGCGTGGCGCTATGCCAAGGGCGAGTTGCGACAGCGGATGGACGTCGACGTGCTGGACGATGCGCAGAAGGAACGGCTGCGCTACGCGTTTCGCGAACTCTACAATCTCAACAAATGGGTTGGCGACAAGCGCAGCTACAACAATCTCGCATTGATCCACCAGAATCATTGCCAGCATGGCTGGGAACGCTTCCTGCCGTGGCATCGCGTCTACCTCTACGAATTCGAACAGGCGCTGCAGGACTTCTGCCCGGAGGTGACCATGCCGTGGTGGGATTTCCCCGCTCCGCGATACAGGCCGGACGATCCCGGCAACGGCGCCATCCTGCCCGATGCGTTCAAGGCGTTCCTGACCGAGTCTTCGGTCGGCTTCCTCCGCGATCACGGCTTCCCGGCGCAGGTGAGCACGCTGGTCGGCCAGCTCTGGGCCAATCCGACACAAGCCTATGACGCTGTCACGGGCGCGTGCGGCAAGGACTATGTGGAGGGAGAGAACCGCAAGCGGCTGATCGATGCGTTGCTGGAAGCCAATTCGCTCTGGTATCCGCTGCGCTATTCCGGCCAGTTCGGCAGCGGTACGATCAACACCGTCATTCACTACCACTACCCGGCGCAGGAAGACATCGACGAGATTCTGGGCCTGCGCACTTTCCGCGATTTCGGCGGCGGCAGCCTCTATGTCGACAGCTTCGGCTTCCTCGACCAGAACCCGCACAATACGATGCATATCTGGACAGGCGGCATGAACCCGGCGTTCAAGGCCGAAGCTCCGGCCGACCGCAACACCGCGGTGCGCGTTGCCGGGCGCAAGTTCCACAAGCGCGACGATCTCTATTCCGAGCCTCAGTTCGGTGACATGTTCTCGAATCTGACCGCGTCCTACGACCCGATCTTCTGGCCGGTGCACGCCAATATCGACCGGCTATGGTGGCGCTGGCAGCAGGAGCATCCCGACGGGCTCCCCGCCGATCTCGATTCCGCGCTGACGCCATGGAACTACGCGGTGCGCGATACGCTCGACATGAACCGCTTCGGCTATGAATATGTCCGTGGCGGCTGCCTCATGCCCGTCGGGCTCGCCAATCCGGTTGGCCGCTTCGTCTCGGCGCCGATCGCGGTACCCGACGCGCGTTTCCGCTCGGCCGAGGTGCGGCTGCACCGGGTGCCGCAGTTGCCGCGGTCATGCTTCATCCGGATCTTCCTGAACACGCCGGAGGCGGATGCGAGCACGCCGCTGACCGTCGAGGGCTATGCCGGCTACGCCGCCATATTCGGCCATGGCGAGTGCTATGGCGGTCCCGGGCATTGCGACATACCGCCGGCGGAGAGCCGCAAGTTCGACCTGCGCGAGCGCAGCATGAACACCCCGCGCAATCACCGCATCGACGTGACGCGCGCGGCGCGGCGGCTGATCGCGGCGGGCGCGACCAGCCTCACGGTGAGCCTGGTCGTGATCGGAGCGTCCTACGAGGAAGACCGCGAACTGCTGCGGCTCGACGGGGTCTCCCTCAACTTTCTCGATTGAGGCCAAGAGAGGCGACCGGCAAGGCAGAGGGGGAAATTCGCATGGCCGAGCCATCCGTTTACCGCATCCACCCCGCAATCGGCATCGCCCGGCTGGGTGACAGCCCCGATGGCTTCTGCATCTCGCCGGAGCGACCAGCGCAGTTGCCCATCGAATGCGACGCCAATGGAAATGCCGCGAAGGACGACGCGCCGGTCAAGCATTTCAAGGACGGGAAGGGCCGGATCAAGCGCCAGGCCGCGCGCTTCCAGATCTTCGTCTATGACGCCGACAACCCCGTGGGCCGCCCCCTGAAGATCGGAGACCAGATCGAGGGCGGCGGCAATCGCGGCAAGCTCGTCGACATTCAATGGCGCGCCCATCTCGCCAACAAGAAGGCGGCATGGTTCACTTTCGACGGGCTGCGCGGAGAGACCGGCTATCCCGACGGCACGCCGCTGCGCAACGCCTCCATCACCGATCCGATCGAGCGGCAAAAGCTGATCATAGATGCCGGTCCGCAGGCCGTCGACTGCACTGCCCGGCGCAAGGCGAGCTTCGGGCGCGACACCAATCCGGCCTATGCCGTCAACTTTCCGCCGGCCGGGATGTCACCCAGGGACATCGACACGCTGGGCGAGATGATGACGGACGACAGCGGACGGCTGCTCGTGCTCGGCGGGCACGGCAACAGCGGCTCGTTCCTTGCCGGCTTTGGCCATCCGCGTATCGAGACCTATGCCAACAGCGACGGCTGGTTCGACGACATCTCCGACGGGCCGGTGATGGCGCGGCTGGTGATGATGGAAGATCGCGTGCAGGCGCTGCGCTACATCGATGTCGAATATCCGGCCTGGGTGCTGGTCGGCTATCCGCGATACGCTCCCGAAGTGCTCGACATGATCACGCTCGAGGACGTGATCGAGGACATGTCGATCCGCGAATTCGCGTATCGCACCGACATGTACGGCACGGCCGGCAGTTTCGAGGCGCCGCCGCGGATCGACCCGACCGATACGCCTGCCCTGCTCCATTGGAAGGCGGGTCCGGTGGAGTGGAATGCGGCCTATCGCCCGTGGTTCTGGCGCGACATCTGGCCGATCCTGTTCCGCGCCGACGAGTTCTCCTATTTCGCCAACATCCTCCAGCTATCCAATTTTCCGCACAACCAGTCCAGCCGGGGCACGTTCGATCCTTATCGCCTGTGCATACCGCCGCGGATCGCACCGCGTGCGCTGGCGCGGAAGGAAGGACGCGCGAAGGACGATCATGTGAGCGCACGGCTGCTCGAGGCCGCGGTCGAGCCGAGCCTGATGCTGATCGATGCGACGCGTGTCCCGGGTGCGGCCGACGCGGCGGTGGTCGGCGATACCGCCTCGGCGCTCAGAAACGCGGCCGCAGCATTTGCCGGTGCGGTCTGCCCGCCCGGCGACGACGAGGCGCCGCAGGCCTATGCCGCGCGGTGGCGCATGGTGTTCGGCGACAATGAAAACGCAGCCGATCCCGCCTATGCAGAGGCGCTCGCGGTATTCGACGCGGCGGTCGCCGACGTGATCGGGCGTATCGCCGCGGCCATGGAGCCACCAGCGAAGCAGGTGCTCGAGCTCGCGCGGCCCTCGTCGCGGCAGGAGCCGGGCGAACCCGACCGCACCCCCGATCCCGACGAGCCGATCGAGGTCGCCCTGCGCCGACTGGCGTTCGAATACCGCTCCGGCCTGCTGCTCGATTGCGCGCTCGCCGCGGCGGCCAAGGACGCGACGACCGATCCCGGCGGGCCCGCGCGGCGTTATCTGTTCGACCTCTTGCGCAAGCCGGGCGAAGAGAACCTGTTTCAACTCGAGGCCAATCCGGCGACACGCACCTATCACCTGCCGCTGATGCCCTTGCTCGCGGGCGACAATCCGATCACCAACAGGACGGTGAGCAAGTTCCTGCGGCTGACCGACACGCAGCTCTTCCTGCTTCGGCAATGGGCGACGGGCATGTTCATCGACGAGGTGGAAGCCGGCTTCGCCCCTGCCATCGATCCGTGGCAGCCCTACAAGGACTGGAACGCGCCGGGCGGGCGCGGGCTCGACCGGGGCGTGTTGTCGAACGGCCTTGGCGGCGCCTTCTGCCCCGGCGGCGAAGTGACCTGGATCATCCGCAACCCGGCGATCTGGCGCGAACCCTACCGGATCAAGTCCGACCCCGACTGGTACAGCTTCGTGCTGACCGCGGCGCAGGAAAATGCCAATCGCTGGGGACCGGGCGTCAGCGAGGAAGACTATTCCGCCTATGCCTCCGACCCCCTGTCGCAAGGCAGCAACCTCGATGTCGGACTGCAGCCAGGCGACCTGACCAAGCTCTGCGGGCTGCCGTGGCAGGCGGATTTCAACGAATGCTCCACCCAGACGATCGACGTCACCTATGAGGAGTGGAACGTCCTTTATCCGGGGAGCGTCGGCAATACGCTGATGGAGCGCGAGCGGCGCGTCTGGGAGACGCTGTGGTGGCCCGCGCACCGGCCGATGCAGGTCTACTATCCCGTCGGCAACGACTTCCAGTTCCGCAGCTGGGCGCGCGGGATTCCGCAGACGCTGGAGGGTGACCTGAAAATGGTGACCGAATGGTCGAAGCTCGGCTTCGTGGTGCGCAATCCCAAGGGCGACCTCGATCAGCCCTCGCCGGGCATCAAATACATCTGCGTGGAAGATTCAGGGGAAGTGACATGACGAACCCGTTTGCCGGCAACTGGGCCTATCGCAGCTTCCTCAACGACGCCGACCTGTCGAAGGCAGCCAATGACCTCTTGTTCGGCGCGGGCACGCTGACGATAGCGGAGGAGTCCACGACGGAGCTGTCGGGAACGATCGGCGGGCCGGGCTGGTCGCTCGAACTGCGAGGGAGCTTCGGCTACGGCGCGCCGATGCAGGTCCGCTTCCAGGGCAAGGGCGTGGTGGGTGGCGAGCAATGGATCTACGACTATATCGGCTGGCTCGTGCCCGTATGGCCGAACAGCACCGACCAGCTCGAAGTGCCCGCGATCGTGGGGTCGGTGATACGCACGATCCCGCATTCGGGCGCCGGCGGCGGCACGAATCCGGCGGGGGTGGTGGCGTCGTTCTATGCGGCCCGGGCGGACTGATGTCGCTGTCGTCGGCGGCGGGCCGGCGGGGGCCGCCGCAGCGCTGGCGATGCGTCGCCACGCGCCGGCCCGGCGCGTGGTGCTGCTCGAGGCGGGACGCCACGACCGGGTGAAACCAGGTGAGATATTGCCGGCAGCCGCGCGCGGGCTGCTGCGCCAGATCGGGGTCCTGGAGCCGTTCCTGGCCGGGGATTTCGTCGAGTGCCGGGCGGTCGTTTCGGCATGGGCCGGCGATGCGCTCGAAGAGCGCAACAGTATTTTCCACGCCCAGGGCGCCGGGTGGCAACTCGACCGGGCACTGTTCGACCGCCTGCTGCTGGAGGCGGCCGCGACGGCAGGCGCCGAGGTGCGGCTGGGCAGCGCGGTGCATTCGGCGGCGCGTGAGGGCCAGGACTGGCAGCTCAAGCTGAGCGATGGGAATGTCGTGGCCGGTACCGTGATCTGGGCGACCGGGCGCAACTGGAAGCTTGCGCGACCACTTGGCGCGAAGCTCCGTGTCCACGGTCAACTCGCGGCATATATCCGCTTCTTCGACCGCGCGCCCGGCGATTGCCGGCTGGTGATCGAGGCACGGCCCGAGGGTTGGTGGTACACCGCCGACCTGCCCAGGCAACGCCGGGTGGTGGCGTGTCTGAGCGATCCCGACCTGGGCGGCGAACTGCGCAACGCGGCATCATGGTACAGGGCATTGGCGGCCACACGGCACATCGCGCCGCTCTTGCCATCTTCCGCGCGAGAAATCGCTTCGCTGGCAAAATCGGCGGGAACTGCAGGGGTCGATCCGGCCGCGGGCGAACGCTGGGTCGCTGCCGGGGACACCTTGTTCGCCGCCGATCCGCTGTCGTCACGCGGCATCACGCATGCGTTGCGCTCGGGCATCCTCGCCGCCTATGCCGTGTCGGACATGCTCGACGGACAAGACGAACTGGCACGCACGCGCTATGCAATGTTCGCAGAGCAGGGTTTTGCCGGCTATGCACCCGCGCTCGCTGCACACTATGCCGCCGCCGCCCGGTGGGACACGGCTTTCTGGCGCCGCCGCCGGCGTCAGGCCGAAGAGGAGCGGAGACCGGTGACGTTTCCGGGATCATCACGCAGCGCGAAGGAGAGTTGGTTCGAGGCGAAGAGCGAGGGTACCTGAAAGGGTCGGAAACAAGACGGCCGACGTGGCACGCCTCGTCGCTTCGTCTGCTCGGACGATGCCCGCCACATCACCCGCACCGAGCTTCATATCGATGACGGCTACGGCCGCAATCTCGTGCGTTGCGACGGCCGGCCGTGATGCCTGCGGGTGGCGAAACGGCAGCCACGACGGTCAAGATTTGTCTCCGACGGTAACAAACCCGCCCAAAAGGCCGGTTTTGGCCCCGAAAACGCCTGCTGCCGGAAAAAGCGCTGTTGCTGGCAAGCAAAATTTAACCATATTTGTCCATCCTTTCCGGGTCACTCGGTAAAGTTGGGGACAATCCAGAAGTCACGCCGCGCCGGCCTTTGGCCGACCGAAGACCTTTGCGGGGCTCGCTGGTTTGATAAGCGTGAATGAGTAAAGTCGTTACTGCAGGGCATATTCGTCGTCTGTTGCGTCCACTGCTGATCACTTGCTTCGGAGCTGCCTTTGCAGGCACGGCTGCATGGTCGGCGGCCGGCATACTGGCGATGGGCAGTTCCTTCGCTCCCGGCTCGGGCCAACTCTTGCCGCGGCCGCAGCTCTATGTGGAGCGGCTGAAGGAACGCCCCTCGAACAAGCAGGCCAGGATCGCCAGCACGCCCAGGCAGGTCATCGCGGCGGGGCAGCCGGTCGTGGCGGCGAGCCTTGTTGCCGGCCCCGCCAAATCAGCCCGCCGAACCGGGCCGACTGCAGGAAAGAATGCCAAGGCGACGCGCTTCGATGCGGTGGTGAAAGAGGCCGCGTTGACCTCGGACAAGCTGGCCGGACTCTTCGAGCGCGCCGCCAGGTCCGATGCGCCCACACCCGAACGTTTCGCGCCGCGGGCCCTCGGCTCGAGCGAAAAGCCGCTCGCCCTGCTGGCCTATGCCGATCCCTCGCCGGGCGGTTCGGCGGGGGCCGCGCTCTCGACCTTGCTTGCGCCGCAATGGGACGAGGACCCGGCAGCGGCGGCCCAGGACCTCGATACCGACTCCGCCGCCCTGCCGTCCGACGGTCCGTTGCCGCAGTTTCGCCCACGTGGCGAGCAGGCTGCAAAGCCTGCCGCCGAGGCGGAAAAACCCGCCGGGAAGCAGGCTGGGGAACAGGCAGCGCCGCAAGCGGCCGAACCCAAGCCGGATGAACCCAGAAAGGCCGACGAGCGCGAGAAGCCGAAACAGCAGAAGCTCGCCTATGCGCGGCCGGACGATCCCTCGCAGACGCGGTCCGGCGGCGGCCTCGGCCGGACGCTGCGCGACATGTTCGGCGGCGGGCCGAAGGCCGGGAACGGCGTGGCCGTCTACGACATCAGCGCCGCCAAGGTCTACATGCCCGACGGCTCGGTGCTCGAGGCACATTCCGGCATCGGCAAGATGGCCGACAATCCACGCTACGCCCATGTCAAGATGAACGGGCCGACCCCTCCGCACACCTACAACCTCAAAATGCGCGAGAAACGCTTCCACGGCGTCGAGGCGATCCGCATGCTGCCGGTGGACGGCAAGAACAAGCACGGGCGCGACGGCTTCCTCACCCACAGCTACCTGCTGCGCGGGGGCCGGGCGGAATCGCATGGCTGCGTCGCCTTCAAGGATTACAATCGCTTCCTGAAGGCCTTCAAGCAGGGCAAGATCAAGCAACTCGTCGTGGTGCCGAGCGGCGGCCGGGGCGCGGCCACGCGCATCGCTTCCTCGAACGGGAAGAGCATTTGACGGGGTGGGCCGTCGACCTCGCTGAGCGGCATTGACGACACAGTCTTGCCGCAGCACATCGGTGAGCGGACCTGAACGAAACGACCGCGCGATCATCCGGGCGGCTGGTGGAAGCGGGGCTTTTGTCCTCCTGTTCGGGAAGCGCCGCCTTGGTGCAAGCCTCCCGGATGCGTTTGGCGTCCAATGCGGGGTACAAATCCGATTTCGTCTTCATTGAGTTCGACGCGGCGCGATCCAGGCCGGCAGACGGCTCCGTGACCGAAATGGCCTGCCGGAAGTCAAGACCGGCGGCGAACGCGCACCAGCAGTTCGACGGCGGTGATCTCCGTGCCCTCGGGAGGTTCCGGCAGGTGCTGGATACCCATGTCGCCGACGAGGTCGATGAGCCGTCCTTCGCCCTCGACGAAGAAGTGATGGTGATCGCTGACGTTGGTGTCGAAATAGGCACGGCCGCTATCGACGGCGACTTCGCGCAGGAGCCCCGCCCGCGTCAATTTGTGCAGGGCGTTGTAGACTGTGGCAAGCGAGACATGGACATCTGCCGCTTCGGCTTCCAAGTGCAAATCCTCGGCCGAAAGGTGGCGATGGCCCTTGCCGAAGAGAAGGCAGCTCAACTGGACGCGCTGGCGCGTGGGGCGCAGGCCCGCCTTGCGCAGTTCCTCCGCCATCCGATCAGGGGTATCCGAAGCTCCAACCGCCGAAGTGCATTCCATCGAGACGCAGCACCTCAATTACAGCGTGTCGCGTGAAAAAGGATCCACGCGACACGCTGTAGGTTCTTGATTTGGCGCATGTCTTTTTCCCGAAACCGGTGTCCACTTTCGGGAGACATGCTTTAGCTGTGCTACTTTATGCGCAATGCTTCAGATAGGCCAGAGCCTTGGGTTGTTGGCTGCGCAGCAGCCAATCGAAACGGCAGGTTGATAGCGAAGAAAAAGGCGCATCCGGAGAAAAGAGCGCGACGTTGCGATGGTCAGGATCGACGGCGCACCCGCATGATCAATTCCACCGAGGTAATCTCCATGCCCTCGGGAGGCTTTGGCAAACGATCGACCGCAATGTCGGCGACCACGTCGATCAGCCGCCCTTCCCCTTCCACAAAGAAATGATGATGGTCGCTCAGATTGGTGTCGAAATAGGTGCGGCCGTTGTCGAGGACGACTTCGAGCACAAGGCCGGCTTCGGTAAATCGATGCAGCGCGTTGTAGACCGTCGCACGCGACACACGAAAGCCTGCCACCTCGGCTTCCGCATGCAGCTCCTCGACCGAGACGTGGCGGTTGCCCTTGGAATAAAGGACGCGACCCAGGTTGACACGCTGGCGCGTCGGCCGCAGTCCGGCATGGCGCAGTCGCTCCGATACCCAGTCGGCAGGCTTCAAGCTCTCGGCAGGCTCATGTCCCATTGCGATCGAACCTCGCATCTTCGCCCTGCAATGTGCAGATTCGATAGACCAGAAGTATAGCTATCGCAAGACACGCAATAACTCTTCCCTCTGTCATGGCGCTCAGAGGTCGAGAAAGCCTCACGCCTTCCGGGCGAGGAAAGCTATACGGACGTGGCTGACCCTTGGCTCAAAACTCCATGTCGAGGTGATCGTCGTGGTCGTGATGACCGGGAAGCTCCGGCGGTGGCGGGCCGGGAAGCTCGGCCACCATCACTTCCGTGGTGATGAGAAGGCCAGCCACCGAAGCAGCACCCTCAAGCGCCAAGCGCACGGCTCTCGCGGGGTCGATGATGCCCATCGACAACAGATCACCGTATCGGCCCGATTGGGCATCGTAGCCGAAGGCACTGTCGGTGCTCTCGAGAATTCTCGCCACGACAGCGGAGCCGTCTTGCCCGGCATTCGTCGCAATCTGCCGCGCCGGCCAAGTGATCGCATCGCGGACGATCGCGATCCCGGCGTTTTGATCGGCATTGTCGGTCTCGAGATTGCCGATCGCACGGCTTGCCCGCAGCAACGCAACCCCGCCACCCGGCAGCACGCCTTCCTCCAGCGCGGAACGCGTGGCATGTACGGCGTTTCGGATGCGATCCCGCTTCTCCCTGACCTCGATTTCGGTGGCGCCGCCGACCCTTATCACGGCGATGCCGCCGGTCAGCCTGGCCAGCCGCTCTTGCAGCTTCTCGCGGTCATAGTCGGAAGGGTTCTCCTCGAGCTGGGCCCTGAGTTGAACGATGCGGGCATCGACGTCCCCCCTGCCGGCGGCGTCTCCCGCAATGGTCGTATTCTGCTTGTCTACCGTCACCTTTTTGGCGCGGCCCAGAAAGTCGAGCTGCAGTTCTTCGAGCTTCAAGCCGAGTTCGTCCGACAGAACCGTTCCGCCCGTCAGCAGCGCGATGTCCTGCAGAATGGACCTGCGCAGGTCTCCGTAGGCAGGACCTTTCACCGCTGCAACTTTGAGACTGCCGCGTAGCTTGTTGACGATCAGAGCCGCCGAGACCTCGCCTTCGAAGTCGTCAGCGATGATGAGGAGCGGCTTCCCCGTCTGGACTACCTTCTCCAGGAGCGGGAGCAATTCATTTGTATTGGAGAGCTTCTTCTCGCTGAGCAGGACGAGGGCATCCTCCATTTCCACAGCCATCTTCTTTCGGTTGGTGACGAAATGAGGAGAGATGTAGCTGCGGTCGAACTGAATCCCGGCTACGAATTCGAGTTCGGTCCGCAAGGTCGTTCCTTCCTCGACCAGGACGACGCCGCTGTTGCCGACCTTGCCCATGGCGTCGGCGATGATACGCCCCACTTCGATGTCGCCGTTTGCGGCTATGGTGCCGATATGGGCGATGTCGGCGTTCGAAACCACGCTTCTGGCGTTCTTCCCGAGCTCCGCGACAACCGTTTTGACCGCGCGATCGATGCCGCGCTTCATGTCCATGGGATTCATGCCTGCTGCAACGGCCCTGGTGCCGTTCCTCAGGATTGCGCGCGCAAGGACGACGGCGGTCGTAGTGCCGTCGCCGGCCAGATAGGAGGCTCTGATGGCGCTCTCCCGCACCATCCGGACACCCATATTCTCGAACTTGTCGCCGAGTTCGATCTCCCTGGCCACCGACACCCCGTCCTTGGTGATCCTGGCCCCGAAGGATCTGTCGATGGCGACATTCCGGCCCCGCGGCCCCAGCGTGACGCTCACGGCTCCGGCAAGGGTGTCGATGCCACGGAACATCCCCTCGCGAGCCTCGGACGAGAATTTGATCTGCTTGGCTGTCACGAAACTGCTCCCTTTTGAAGGCGGCCCTTGGACAGAACCGTCAGAGGGTCATGCTGCTGCGCGAGCGATATTGTTTCGCCTGAGCCGGTCCCACATGTCGACGATCGCTTCGGCGAGCCAGACGGTTCGGGGAAACCGGCCGACGATCCGCTTCAGGTTCGGCGAGAACCCGATAGCGTCGCTCGAACTGCGGTCGCGCTATCGCTTCGGAAAAGAAGTTTTCGTAGTTCCGATGATGCTGCCGCATATTGCCGCCCGGCTGATCTGCACGGGATCGGTCCGCCGAACCTTCCGCGGGATGGACCGAATCGCGAAGCCCGTAAGGTCCTCCTCCCATGGCCGTCTCTCCTCCCGAAACGTGCCTATCGAGCCCTTGCCGATCTTCCTCGAACACAAGATCGTGTTTTTTAGTTGATTCTAGACTAATTCTAAATATTATCTGTGGCAACGCCCGAAATGACAACGGGAGGAGCGCTGCGATGAGAGCCGCAATTCTCATGGCAGGAGCGCTTGCGTTCGGCGGGGCGGCAATGGTTGACTTGCCCGCGCAAGCCTACGAAATCGGGCCTGTCGAAGGCGGCGGAACGATCGAGGGCACCGTCGTCTATCGCGGCAACGTGCCGACGCAAACGATCATACCCACCAAGGACGTGGAGGTTTGCGGAGAACCGCGCGAGGAACCGCTGATCCGCGTGGGCGAAGGCCAGGCCGTCGAAAGTGCCGTGGTCTATCTGGCCGAAGTCGCCAAGGGCAAGGACTGGCCCGAGTCCGGCAAGAAGCCCGAGCTCGACAATATCAAATGCCGATTCGAACCCCAGGTCCAGGTGATCGCACCCGGAGGCATCGACATCGTCAACAGCGATCCCGTGCTCCACAACACCCACGGCTACTACGGCAAGCGCACTGCGTTCAATCTTGCCTTGCCGAACAAGGGGCAGCGCATTCCGACCGACCTGCCTCGTGTCGGCACGGTCCGCGTCGATTGCGACGCGCATGGCTGGATGGAGGGCTGGATCTACGTGGTGGACAATCCCTACTACGCGGTGACCGGCGCGGACGGCAAGTTCAGCATCACCGACGTGCCGCCGGGCGACTATAAGCTTGTCGCGGTTCAGCCCTTCACCGGGCCGGTCGAGACGCAGGTTACCGTCGCCGGCGGCCAGCCCACGACCTTGGAGGTCGAACTGAAGAAGCAATAAGACTGCCATAAAATGACGCGGCCGAGGGGCTGCGTCCGCCTCGTCTCGGATCGGTGGCTCTTTTGACCGGTCCAATGGGCCAGGAGGAAACCCAATGTCCGACGAGCTTGACCGCCTGCGTCGAGAGATGCACGCAGTGCTGCAGCCGCCCGGAGTGCGCCCGGACGACTCGCTTCAGATCACCAGGCGCACTTTCATCCACAAGTCGCTCCTGTTCGGCGCCGCCACCGTCGGCCAGACGTTCGCATGGTGGCCGTTGCTGAATACGATCGACGTCGCCAACGCCGCCGAGGCGCCGTTCAAATTCGCCTGGATTTCGGACACGCATCTCTATCCGAGATCGCTCAACACGCGCTTCGTCGACAAAACGCTGCGGGCCGCGCAGGAAGTCCAGGCGATGGACCCGCCCGCGGAGTTCCTGATCTTCGGCGGCGACCTCGCCCAGCTCGGCAAGATCGAAGAGCTGGAGCTCGGCGTCGAACTGCTGAAGGACGTCACCATTCCGAAACACTACATCCCCGGCGAGCACGACTGGTACCTCGACATGGGGAAGAAGTGGATGGAACTTTTCGGGGAGAGCAACTGGACCTTCGACCTGAAGGGCGTGCGCTTCATCGGTCTCGACACGGTGAGCCGGGGCCCGGACTACTGGACGGCGAAGAACATGACGCCGGAGGAGCGCATGGGCCATATGGCGACGCTCGACGGCACGGTCGCCGGGCCGTGGGCGGGTGTCGGCCGCGACCAGCTCGACTGGATGGAGAAGACGCTGGCCGACTGGGGCAAGGACCAGCCCGTCATCATCTTCAGCCACAATCCGCTCTACGAATACTATCCGCCGTGGAACTTCTGGGTGCGCGACTGGCGCGAGGTGCACGATGTCCTGAGGCCTTACACCAAGGTCACCAATATCCACGGCCATGTGCATCAGGTGCTTTACAACGAGATCGGCACCATGCGCTCCATCGGCATGCTGGCGACCTCGTGGCCGTGGCCCTATGCCCCGGAAGGTGTGCCCAAGCTGACCAAGCCGATGATACGCGCCGACCCCGGCGATCACTTCGATGGGGTGGGGTGGGAAACCGTGAACGTGACCGCCGACGACAACGTGGACGTCGAGTACATCATGTGGGGCCGCAAGGAGGTCTTCATCCAGTCGCCGGAGGACTACTCCAAGAGCATTTCCGAGGTGATACGCCCGCGCATCGCCGACAACATGTATCCGTTCGCGAATCCATAGGAGGAATGGCCATGTGGACCAATTCAGCATTCCTCTGCCTGCGGCACTGCGCCCTTGCGGGCGCATGCGCGACCGCACTGATGGTGCCGGCCAGCGCAAACAAGGATCCGGTTACGCCGAAGCAATTGAAGGCATACCAGGAAGCCTTCATGGCGGAAGTCAGGAAGGGGGATCTCCTCTTCCATGGTGATGCGGCGACCGCCGAGCAGCTCGGTGTCAAGTTGTCGACCACCGGGTGGGCCTGCGCCATGTGCCATCCGATGGCCGCCGATACCCACCCGCATGCGTTCCCGAAGTTCCAGGTGTCGATGGCCAAGTTCGCAACGCTGCGCGACATGATCAACTGGTGCATCGAGAAGCCCAATCAGGGCGAAAAGATCGATCCGGAATCGGAGGCGATGAAGGCCCTGGAGGCTTACATCTACTGGTCGAACAGCGGCTCGGTGCTGGTGCCCGGCAAGTACTAGGCTTTGGCGCGGGCGAGGCTCGGCCTCGCCCGCGTGACTTCGCGCCCGGTATCGTCCCCTGCCGGGAAGGGGAACAATGCGCGGCGAGACGACCGTGGCATAGGGACAGGTGCCGTGTCGGAGACAGGAACAGTCTTGCGGGGCAGGTTCGAAGGCGTCGACCTTGATGAATTGGTCGACTGGCCGGCGGTTCGAACGTGGCTCTACTGGGGCATGTTCTGGCTCCTCGTCGCGCCGTCGGTGGGCGTGCTGCTGTCGGGCCTCTTCAATTTCCCCGACTATCTCGGCACCCAGCTGGAGACGACGTTCGGCAGATTGCGCCCGGTCCATGTCAATGGCGTTATCTTCGGCGCCTTTTCCTCGCTCTTCATCGGCGAATGCTACTATCTGGTGCCCCGGCTTTGCGGCGTGCGGGTGCCATGGTCGCGGTGGAACGTTCCGCTCGCCTGGGTCTGGAACGTCACGACCGCGGCAGCACTGATCGCGCTGCCGCTGGGCGAGAACCATGGCCTCGAGGCCGGCGAGTTTCCGCTGTTCGCAAAGATCCCGATCTTTCTCGTCGTCGCCGTCGCGACCGCGCAGTTCCTGCTGACCATCGCCAGGCGCCTCGAGCCGCCGCTCTACGTTGCGCTCTGGTACCTCATCGGTGCCTTCGTCTGGACGACGATGAACCTCGTGCTGGGCATCCTCCTGCCTTACATGATCACCGGCATCAACAGCGCCGCCTTCCATGGCCTCTACATTCACTACATCGTCGGGCTGTGGCTGACGCCGGCCGGCTATGTGCTGATCTACTATTTCCTGCCGATCAGCGTGCGCAATCCAATCTACGCCCACAAGCTCTCGCTCGTCGGCTTCTGGTCGCTCGCGCTGTTCTATCCTTTCGTCGGCATACACCACTATCTGTACAGCCCTATCGCCGACTGGGCCGAGACGATCGCGATCGTGACCTCGATGCTGCTGATCATCCCGGTATGGACGGTGCTCGTGAACTTCTTCGGCACGGTGATGGGCCGCTGGGACGGCTTTGGACGGAACCTGCCCGCGAAGTTCCTGATCATGGGCGCGATCATGTATCTTTTCGGGTGCTTCCAGGGATCGACGGAGGCGCTGCGCCAGATTCAGCAGCCGACACATTTCACCGACTTCGTCATTTCGCATTCCCACCTCACCGTATTCGGCACCTTCGTGGTGTGGGCGATGGGCGGACTGCTCTACGTCTGGCCGCGCGCATGCGGACGCGAGCTCTGGTCCTTCAAAATGGGCAACTGGGCCTTCTGGCTGATCACGGCCGGGATCTCCACCATGGGGCTCGGTCTGACCGCCGGCGGCCTGCAACAGGGCTTCCAGTGGATGGCCGGCACGGAATGGCTCGACACGGTGCTTGCGATGCGGCCCTACTGGTTCGTGCGTACCATGGCCGGCATCAGCATGGACATCGGCATGACGCTGCTCGTCATCAATCTGATGCTGACGGCGCTCGCGCGACCGGCCCCGGCCGACGAACGCGTCGGCTTCGGCGTCGCTCCGGTCCCGGCTGGCGGAGCCGCCGAATGAGCGGGCGCTTCGTCACTCTGGTCGCCGGCATCTTCTGTTTCTTCGCGGCCGTGATCATCCAGGGCTTCCTGCCTTTCTTCGAGCCCTCGGCGCGGACCACCCGCGTCAGCTCGGTGGTTCGCACGGATCTCGGCCAGTTGAAATGGATGATCACCGATGCGACCGACTATACGCCCCAGCAGCAGCTTGGTCGCGCCGTCTACCTGCGCGAGGGCTGCTGGTACTGTCATTCGCAATATGTGCGCCCGGTAACCGGCGAGACGCGCCGCTGGGGGCCGGTGACCGAATCCGGTGAATATGCCTTCGACGTGCCGCATCTGTTCGGCACCCGCCGCATCGGCCCTGACCTGATGCGCGTCGGCCTGAAATTCAGCGACGAATGGCACTATGCCCACTTCTGGGATCCGCGAATGCTGTCGCCGGACTCGGTGATGGCGCCCTATCGCGGCCTGTTCGACAGCCAGGATGAGCGGGTGGGGATCGTAGACGACGGGGCCGGCGGCCGCACCTTGCAGAAGACCCCCAGGACCGAGGCACTCTTCGATTTCGCCAGCAAGCAGCAGATCCGGCTGACGCCGAATTCCGACGGGCTGCTGTTCGTGCCGAGAAGAGCCAGCGGCAAGGCGCCGGTCATCCAACTGCCCAACGAGGAATTCGACCTCGACACGGTGCAGATCGCCGCCGAGACGGAAGATCTGGAGGCGCTCGTGGCCTATGTCCAGAAGCTCGGCATGAACCGCGGCAAGTGGCGCGACCTGTTCGAGCCGCAGCAACTCGAGGTCATGGACGCGACGATCCCGCGTTCGGAAGAATGGATCCGTCACGGCAAGCAGGTCTACGAGCGGCGCTGCCTTGGCTGCCACGGCGAAAACGGTGATGGCAACGGGCCCGCGGCGACCTTCATGTTCAACCAGCGCCCGCGCAACTTCAATGTCGCCGTGTTCAAGTTCAGGCTGACGAAGGAGCCTCTGCCGACCGACGGCGACCTGCTGCGCACGATAACCCGGGGCGTGCGTGGAACGGCGATGCCGGCCTGGTACGAACTGCCTCTCAACGATCGTCTCGCCGTGATCCAGTACATCAAATACGAGCTTGCGGTAGACCGGTCCGATCCGGCCAATCCTTATGCATATTTCGTCGAGGAGCCGCCCGGCCCTCCTCTCTACATCGGCAAGCCGCCGGCTCCGTCCCAGCAGATGCTCGATCGGGGCAAGCAGACCTGGCAGGTTGCGAAATGTTGGGAATGCCATGGCCAGGGCGGGAAAGGTGATGGCGAAAAAGCTGCCGGGCTGAAGGACGACCTGGGCTTTGCGATCGTGCCTGCCGACCTCACCAGCGGGCAGTTCAAGTCGGGGCCGGCGGTCGAAGACATCTTCCGCACCATGACGACCGGGCTGAGCGGTACGCCCATGCCTTCCTATCGGGATGCCTTGCCCGAGGAAGACCGGTGGGCGCTCTCCTACTACGTTCTTTCGCTCTCAGCCTACAAGGATCCGCTCACGCTTGAACCCCTGGCGATCGTCGAGGCGCAGCGTGCCGCGCTCAATGACCTCGAGCTGAATGCGGCCACTCCGGCGACCGCTTACGATCCCGGCAGCGCCGGCGCTGCCGGGGAGGGCGGCGGAGGATGATCGGTACGAAAAGGGCTTCGCCAGAAGGACGATCGAACCATGGAAGGCTTTGAGATCACGGGACCCTATGCGAGCGCGATGCTGATGAGCCTCGGCGCGCTTTGCGTCTTTGTCTGGGCCGTTCTCGCGGGGGCATTCCACGGCGCCGACGAGGAAGCCAAGAGGTTCTGTGAAAGGGAGATCGAAAGTGACGAAAACAGATCCCGCGCCGAACAATCCCGATGAACATTCGCCCAGCGACGACCTGGAAGACTATGGCGGCGGCCAGGTGCAGGCGCGACATGGCCGCCTGCCCATCTGGTTGCTCGTGGTCTATGGGGTCATGTTCCTTTGGGGGCTCTACTACGCCTACCAATATTGGGGCGGGATCGGACCGGGGAGGATCGGCTAGTGCAAGGTCAAAAGGAGCGTAAGATGTGGGCAGCCAGACTCGTGTTGGCGGCCGCAGTCCTGAATTTCGTCATTCTGGTCTCCGCCCTTGCCTCGAACGTCCTGCTCGTCGCTTTCTGATCGGGAGGAGCAGCATGCTTGCAGAAACCGCCTTCTCCCTAGCTGATGCGAGCGTCTTCCAGGTGATCGCGTTTTTCGGCGGCGCGGTCCTCCACATCGCCTTTTTCGCGTGGGTGGTGTGGCTCATCCGCCGGTAGCGGGACGGGTCCACGGTCGATCGCTCCCGTCCGCGACAGGACAGTTTGCAGATGACGGCCTACTACCTGGTGATCTTCGGCGCCGGATTCCTGGGCAGCTTTCATTGCATCGGCATGTGCGGCGGCTTCGCCTGCGCCCTCGGCCGCGATCCGCGCGGCGGCGCCGCGACTGTCGCGCGCCACCTTCTCTACAATCTCGGTCGCCTGACGACCTACTGCTTTCTGGGCGCGTTGGCAGGGGCGCTGGGTCAAGCCGTGTGCACGACGTCAGGCGCGCCCGCGTCCTTGCCCTCCGGTCAGTTCGACACCGCGCAGCGGGTTCTTGCCGTCGTCGCCGGACTTCTCATGATCGCCATGGCGTTGCAGTTCTTCGGCTTGCTCCACGGCTTCCGCCGCGTCGCGATGGGTTTTGGCGGGAGTACGCTTGCCATGTCCTTGCGCAGCCTGATTGCGGCCCGGAGCCAGGCGGCCCCGATCGCGCTCGGAGTGTTCAACGGCTTCCTGCCGTGTCCTCTCGTCTATGCCTTCGCAGCCCAGGCGGGCAGCACGGCCGCTCCTCTTTCCGGCTTCCTGGTCATGCTGGCTTTCGGCCTCGGGACGTTTCCGGCGATGCTGACGATGGGCGGTCTGGCGCGCGTCCTGGCGCCGGCGTGGCGGCAGCGTGGAGTCTGGCTGGCCGGCAGCTTCATTCTTGCGCTCGGCGTGATCACGATCTGGCGCGGCGTCGTCTCGTTCGAGGCGCATCCGGATCATCAGGCGCACATCGAAAACGTCGGCCACGCGGAGCCGGATGCCGGATGATGACGTCTGCCGGCGATTTCTGTACCCACTGTCGCCTGCCGCTCGGGCTACGCCCGATGCAGCGAACGCTCGACGGCGAGGCGTGCTCTTTCTGCTGCTACGGCTGCTGCATCGCCTATCAGGTGAAGACCGGAAGGAACGAGGAATTCGAGGCGACGTGGCTCCTGATCCGCCTCGGCGTCGGCGGCTTTCTCTCGATGAACGTCATGCTTGTCAGCCTGGTGATCTATGCGGGCGCCTTCGATGCCGATGCCTGGCTGATCCCGTGGATCCACCTGCTGCTGTGGATCTTCGCGACGCCTGCCCTGGTCATTCTGGGGGAACCGTATCTGCGGGAGACCATCATCAATGCGCGACAGGGACGCCTCACCTCCGCCGCTCTCGTCGTGCTCGGCGTGACCGCTGCCTACGCCTACTCGGTGTTCGCCATGTTCGAGCGGAGCCAGCATGTCTATTTCGATACCGCCACGATGGTGCTGATGCTGTTCACCCTCGGCAGCTACATCGAGGCAGCCGGGCGCGCCAAGGCCGCGCGTGACCTGGAGCCGCTGCTCGCCGCCGAGAGCGAAAGCGCCACGGTCGTCGAAAACGGTATCGAGACGCGCCGCCCCGTGCGCGACATCGGCCCCGGCATGCTGGTTCGGACCATGCCCGGCGAGCGTGTGCCCGTCGACGGCGTCGTTGTCGAGGGTGAGTCTCACACCGATGAGGCGGCCATCACCGGCGAGAGCCGCCGCATCGTCAAGGGCGTCGGCTCGACGGTGATCGCCGGAAGTGTCAACCTCGACGGGCCGCTCCTGATCGAGAGCGCCGCCGCGGGGACCTCGACCCGCTGGGCGGGGATCTGCCATTCGGTCCGCGAGGCGCTGTCCCGTCCCAGCCCGCTGCAGCGGGTCGCCGATCGCGTCGTCGGCATGTCCGTGCCGTTTGTCGTCGTTCTCGGCGGGCTGACGACCGTTTTGTGGGCCCGCTCGCTTCCCTTCGACCAGGCCCTTCTGGCCGGGCTCGCGGTGCTCGTCGTCGCCTGTCCCTGTGCGGTGGGTCTCGCCGCTCCGCTTGCGACCTCGCTCGGCATCGGGCGGCTCGCGCGTAGCGGCTGTCTCGTTCGCGACCCCGCCGCATTGGAGGCGCTGGGCCGTTGTCGGCTGCTTGCATTCGACAAGACGGGGACGCTCACGTCCGGGACCCCTCGCATCGTCGGCGTCGATGCCGACGGGGTGGAGCGCGACGAGGTGCTTGCCCGCGCCGCCGGACTGGAGCGGCATTCCGAACACGGGTTTGCGCGAGCGGTCATGGCCGCGGCCAACCAGAGGGGTCTGGAGCCGGCCAAGGTTCAGGACGTCCGCGTGGTGCCCGGTCGGGGCGTCCTCGGCAGCATCGGCGGCCAAACCGTGGCGGCCGGCAACGGCGCCCTGATGAAGGACATGGGCTGGCAGGCTGGACCCGACTTGGGCGCGCGGGCACAGACGCTCGAGGCCAGCGGCCATTCGTTGATCCAGGTCGGTTGGACAGGGCGCGTTCGTGCCGTGCTGGCGCTCGACGACACCCCCCTTCCCGAAGCGCGTTCGACGATCGGGCAACTGCAAGGCCTCGGGCTGCATGTGGCGATCCTGACCGGCGATCTCGAACAGGCCGGGCGCCGGATCGGCGCCGCGGTCGGCATTGAGGACACTGCGGCCGGGCTGTCGCCCGAGGAAAAGCGCGCCGCGCTCGATCATCTCCGTCAGACCTACCCGGTCGTGGCGATGGTCGGCGACGGCCTGAATGACGGGCTTGCCCTGGCGGAAGCCGACATCGGCATTGCCGTCGGCAGCGCCACCGACCTGGCACGCGAGACGGCTACCGTCCTGTTGCCTTCGGGCGGCCTGTGGATGCTGCCCTGGGTCGTCTCGGTCGCCCGAATGGTCAGGCGGACGGTCATCACCAATCTCGTCTGGGCGTTCGGGTACAATCTGGTCGCCCTGACGCTTGCAGCGCTCGGCTTGCTGCAACCGGTCCTGGCCGCCGCCGTGATGGCAAGTTCCAGCCTTCTCCTGGTCGTCAACTCGCTGAGGCTTTGCCGGCTTCCCGAACCGGTTTCGACCCGGACACGGCAGGCGGACACGGAGCTGGACGGCGTCGGCGCGCTTGTTCCGGCGCTGACCCGTTCTGCGGTGCAAGGCGGATGAGGACGTAATCAGCCGAAGGTGTCGCGGGTGAACGCAGCGTACCAGCCGATTGCGTGGCGCGCCGTTTTCCGGCGAAGTTCGGCGCTTTCGCCAACCTTGCTGACGAAGCTGTCGACGACCTTGATCTTGCCGGTGACCGGATCGGGCCGGAAGTTCAGGGCGTTGGTGAACGCGTCGTCGCGGGCGAGAAACGTGTAGCAGGAGTTGAAGAGGTGGGGAGCAAACTGCCGTGATCCTGCAAGTTCCGCGGCTATCGCGAAGGCGCATGCCTTGGCCTGGCTATTTGCGGAGAAGGCGGATTTCGGCATGTCGCCTCCAATGATGGCGTCGCCGACGAGGTGGATATTTCGCTGCAATGTCGACTCGAACGTCATCGGATCGACCGGGCACCAGCCGGACTTGTCGGCCAAACCCGTCTCGATCGCCAGAGCCCCCGCACGTTGCGGCGGAATGACATTTGCGACCGCAGCCTTGAAAGTCTCCCCTTCTGTGATCACGGATCGGGTACCGACGTCGACTGCTTTTGTCGCGCCGGTGAACTGTGCGGGCAGCCACTCGATCATGCCCGGATAGTGGCGGGACCAGGCTTCCTGAAAGACGTCCTGGGGCTTGAAGGCATCCTTCGCATCGAGAATCAGTATCTTGGACCTCGGCTTGTGCCGCTTGAAATAGTCGGCGACGAGCGATGCCCGTTCGTAGGGACCCGGCGGGCATCGGAAAGGGTCCGGCGGAACCACGATCAGGAAGACCCCGCCGTCCTCCATGCTTTCCAGCTGCCGGCGCAGCAGCACGCTCTGCGGGCCGGCATTCCAGGCGTGCGGCATGACCTCGGTGGCCGCCTCGTCATAACCCTCGATGGCGTCGAGCCTGAAGGAGACGCCCGGGGCGAGGACGAGGCGGTCGTAGGGGAGGCGGCTCCCGCTCTTCAGTTCCACCGTCCTTGCGACGGGATCGATGCCGGTCGCCGCCTCGTGGACGATCATTACACCGGATTTCTCGGCAAGCGACCGATAGCCGTGGGAGAGCGAATCGAGCGTGCGCAAGCCGGCCAGGAAGAGATTGCTGAAGAAGCAGGTGACATAGCGCTCCTTCGGCTCGACCAGGGTGACGTGGATCGGCGGCGCGAGGGCGGCAAGGTATCTGGCGACCGTCGCTCCGCCGATGCCGCCCCCGACCACCACGACGCGAGGCAGAGCCTGGGCCAGGGCCGCTTTCGGATCCGCCGCCGCCAGCAGCCTCGCTCCCGTCAGGCCAACAAACTTGCGTCGCGTCCATCGCGTCATGGCGAACCGGTCCGACCGCTGCTCGTGGCAATGTAGTGTGCGACGCTGGCGAACTCCTCGTCGGTCAGCGACAGCGCGACCGCGTGCATGACATGGCTCGGCGCTTCGCTCGTTCGATAGGCCTTCAGCGCGCGAACGATCGCCTGCTCGTCCAGGCCGACAAGTGTCGGAATTCCCTGCTCGCCTCCGGCCGGGTCATGACACGACGCGCAGGTGGCGGCGATCTGACGCCCTTGTTCGTTCCCGGCTGCGACGTGCGGCGCACCGAGCAGAACGAGGCTCGCCCCAACAAGCGCGCCGACGCGGCTCGCCCGCGCGCCCTGATGATGGAGCCGCAAGTCCTTCGGTCCGGTTCGCACCCTCAACGGACCACCAGATCGTGAGACAATGAAAACACCCTGCCGCCATCTTCTTCCCAGACGAATTCCAAGGGGCCGCTCTCCGTCGCGGTCAGGAAGTACTCGAAGAAGGGATTGGCCGAAACGGCCTCATGAAGATCGACGCTGAACACTTCAGTTTCGAGATAGGTGCAGGCAAATCTGTTGATGATCCTGCGCGGTATGACCGCGCCGTTCTCGTCGAGGCGCAGCCCGGTTTCCATGTCGTGGCTGATGATGGCCCTGACGGAGAAGATTTCCCCCTTCACGGCTGTATCCGGTACGATGACGCGCGGTTTGGGGGCCGTCACGGATCCGTCTCCCTCAGGGGCCTCAGGCGCAGCCATTGCTGGCGACGTCGACCCATGTCCTGGCCGCCAGCAATCTGCCGTCATTCATCTCGGCCACCGCGACGACGTTTTGAGGCTTGGCCAATCGAATGCGCGTCGACACCCGCGCGACGCTGCGCCCCGGCACAAAGTTGAAACCAGCGACTTCGACAATGGGGTTTTCGGGCGCGAAGACGCGTATGCGCCGCACATGATCGTCCCTTGTCATGGGACTGTCCACCCGAAGTTCCATCGGGACCGTATAGCCGGTAGGGAACGTCGCCGGCATGACGAGGTGAACGCTGTCCGACGCGGTGACCACTCCCCCGATTTGCTGCCCGACGAATTCCATCACCTGGTCGGCGTCGGATGCCTCCGCCGGCGCCAGGAACGCGCATGCTAGCACTGCACCGCCCGAGCAGCCGCCTTTCAACACGTCGCGCCTGGTCAGGTCCATTGCTTTTCAGCCTCCAACCCTGACAGACGGCGTTGGGCGTAGCGCCCACTCTCCTGTCAGGCCCGAAGTCTCTAACGCAAATCCATTCTAGACAGGGTCCAGACTACAGACATGCCATTGCGTAGTAAAGGAGAACGGCAATTCTCGGACGCGGGGGCAAGTCTACGTGGCGGACATGATGTGCGGAACCTGCCACGCGGCCGAGAATGTCGAAGTGGTCGGCTAGGTCGAGACGCTGAAGAGCATTCCGGGCCACCCCAATGGCACCTGGCACGATCGAGACGGCGCGGGACGGCAAGACGCTTGGTCAGATCTGCGATCGGCTCAAGGATCCGGCGCGCGGCAAGAACATCGGCGAGATCGTCGAGCGCATGGCGCATGAAGCCTCGCGGGCCGGGGCCGGAACCCGGAAAGGGCAGGGGTGCCCGGCACGCGGGACGTCTTCGGCGAACTCATCCGCCGACGGGCGGCCTTTCCGACGTCTTGACCTGAAAAGGCTCGCTTTCAATCAGGGTCACGGAAAGCGTCCTGGCCTTGCCGCCGACACGTTGGTGAAGCAGCCCGGCGCCGCGCGTGCTTGCGATGCCGCCGCTGCTCGGCTACCCCTTCGGCCATGACGACACATCTTTTCCGCCCATCCGCCTGGCACAATGTCCTGGGCACCCTGCCTCCGGCCCTTGCGGTCGCGTCCGGCGACACCGTGATCACCGAAACCGTCGATGCCCATGGGATCGACAAGGACGGCGTGCAGCGCGCTTCCGAGCCGAACCCGATGAACGGCCCGATCTTCGTGACCGGCGCCGAGCCGGGCGATGCACTGAAGGTCGAGATCCTTCGCATGACGCCGATCCGCGACCATGGCTGGACCCGCGGCTCGCTCGCCGGCAATGTCGTCGACCCGGAATTCGTCCGGCGCCTGCCGCCGCGCGCCAAGGTGAACTGGCGGATCGACCGGCAGGCACTCACGGTCTCGCTCGACCCGGCCGTGCCCGGCCTTGAGGATTTCGTGCTGCCGCTCGAGCCGATGATCGGCTGCTTCGGCGTGGCGCCCGCCCTCGGGCAGGCCTTCTCGACCGCGACCAGCGCCGAGAACGGCGGCAACATGGATTATCGGGGCTTCTGTCCGGGAACGACCGTCTGGTTTCCGGTCGCCGTGCCGGGAGCGCTGTTCTTCCTCGGCGACTGTCACGCCGCGCAGGGCGACGGCGAGATCGTCGGCACCGGCATCGAAACCTGCTTCGAGGTGGAAGTGCGGCTGACGGTGGAAAAGGGCCGCACGCTCGTCTGGCCGCGCGGCGAGAGCGCCACCGACATCTTCTCCGTCGGCAATGCGCGGCCGCTCGAGCAGGCCCTGCAGCACGCCACCACCGATATGTTCGAGTGGCTGACCAGCGACTATGGGCTCTCCCCGGCAGCGACCAGCCACCTCATGGGGCAAGTCGTCCGTTACGACGTCGGCAACGTGTTCGATCCGGCCTATACGATGGTCTGTCGCATCGCGAAGAAATGGCTGCGGGCTCGGGGCAGCAGTCGATGAGCGTTGCCTGCGCGCGCACATCGCAGGAGAACCCCTTGTATGAGGAAATCCTGCTCATCCGACCTCGCTTCGCGAGGCCACCTTCTCCCACAAGGGGCCCACAAGGGGCCCACAAGGGGAGAAGGGAACGCTGCGGCAACGGTTCCGCCAGTCGAGCCGGCAAAGCCAGGCTTCAGCCTTCTCCCTTGTGGGAGAAGGTGGCCGCGCCCACGGGCCTTGCCTCCGGCAAGCCCGAGGACAGGCTCCGCGCGGTCGGATGAGGGGTATCAGGCGCGCAGAGTGGCCGGAGTGCGCGCTCGCCGTCACCTTGCGGGCGTCTTCTAGTTGACCAGGACATCCTCCAGCCGGATCGGGAATCGCCTGACGCGCACGCCGGTCGCGTGCCAGACGGCATTGGCGATGGCGCCCACCGTGCCGGTGATGCCGATCTCGCCGACACCCTTCACGCCGAGCGGGTTGACGTGGGCATCGTGCTCCGGGATCAGGATGGCATCGAGCGACGGTACGTCGGCATTGACCGGCACGTGATATTCGGCGAGGTCGGCATTCATGATCCGGCCCGTCCTGGGGTCCGTGACCGCCTCCTCCTGGAGCGCGAAGGAGACGCCCCAGATCATGCCGCCGAAATACTGGCTGCGGACGAGGCGCGGGTTGATGATGCGGCCCGCGGCGAAGGCCCCGACCAGACGCGTCGCCCTGATCTGGCCGAGGTCGGGATCGACCTTGACCTCGGCGAAGACCGCGCCGTGCGAATACATCGAGTGGGCGGCGGCCACGTCCGGGTCGCGGGCCGCCTTGGCCATGCCGACGACCTCGGGCCGACCCGCGCGCAGCAGGATTTCCGCATAGGTTTCACTGCGCCCTTCATCGTCGCTGCGATGAAGCCGTCCGGAGCGCGCCACGACGCCGACATTGCCGGCGCCGAAGAGCGGCGACCGGGGATCGGCCGTCGCGAGTTCGGCAAGCCTGGCGATCGCATCCTCGCCGGCATTGTGGATGGCAAGGCCCGCGCTGGCGGTGTGCCCGGAGCCGCCGGCAATGCCGCCGTCGGGCAGGCTCGACAGGCCTGAATGCAGTTCGACCTGATCAACGTCGAGCCCGAGCGTCTCCGCCGCGATCTGGGCGAGCGCCGTCCAGGCGCCCTGGCCCATATCCGCGCCGCCTGTTTCCACGAGCGCCGTGCCGTCGGCGCGCACGGTGGCGCGCGCCTCGGCCGGGAAATGCGGGCAAGGGAACACGGCCGTGCCCATGCCCCAACCGACGAGGAACCCGTTGTCGTCGCGCATGCTGCGCGGCTGGAGCGGGCGGTCGGACCAGCCGAAGCGTTTCGCGCCCTCGGCATAGCATTCGCGCAGGGCCTTGGACGAAAACGGCCTGCCGGTGCCCGGCTCAGTCTCGGCGTAGTTGACGAGCCTGAACTCGAGCGGGTCCATGCCGCAGGCCTCGGCCGCCTCGTCCATGGCGACTTCGAGCGCGGCCGATCCGGATGCTTCGCCTGGCGCGCGCATCGGGCCCGGCGTGCCGGCATCGAGCCGCAGGGCTTCATGTTCGGCAAGGATGGCGGGGCTCGCATAAAGCGGAAGCGAGGCATTCGCCGCCGGCTCGATGAACTCGTCGAAGCTGGAGGTGGCGCCGACCGCATGATGGTGAAGCGCAGTCAGGCGCCCCTCTTCATCGGTGCCGATGCGCAACTTCTGCCAGGTACGTCCACGATGCCCGACGGGGCCGTACATCTGTGCCCGCGTGAGGGCCAGCTTGACCGGCCGGCCGAGCATGCGCGCGGCGAGGATGGCGAGGATCTGCGGTCCGTTGAGGATCGCCTTCGAGCCGAAGCCGCCTCCGAGGAAGGGCGAACGGATGAGCACGTTCTCGGCCGGGATGCCGAAATAGGCCCCATAGGCAGCGCAACTCAGCGCCAGCGCCTGGTTGGGCATATCGAGGGTGACATGGTCGCCGTCCCATTGGGCGACCACGGCATGGGGCTCCATCGCGTTGTGATATTGCGCAGGCGTGACATAGTCGGCCTCCGTAACCCTGGCGGCGGCCGCGAGGCCCGCCTCGACGTCGCCATGGCCCGTGCGCGCCGGCGCGCCGATGCCGACCGCAGGCGGCGCGTAGCGATCGCCATTGTCGAGCCCTGTCCGGGCACTTTCGACCTCATATTGTGGACTGAGCAGCGCGGCCCCTTCGGTCGCCGCCTCCAGTGTCTTGGCGATCACCATGGCGATCGGCTGGTTCACATAGCGCACCTTATCGTCCTGGAGCACCTCTACGCGGAAGCCGAAGGGCGGCATCTTTTCGTCCGGATCGTGCGCCAAAGGCGGCCGGTTGGCTGGCGTCAGGACCTCGACGACGCCGGGATGAGCCCTGGCGGCATGGACATCAAGCGCCGTGACCCGGCCGCGCGCGATGCTGCTGACGGCCGTCACGGCGTAGAGCATGCCTTCGGGATGGTTGTCGGCGGCGTAGGTCGCGCGGCCGGTCACCTTGAGCACGCCGTCGCGGCGCGTGATCGGCTGGCCGGCATTGGACCCGTGGCGACGGTATTGGGGAGAAGCGGTATCAGGAGACATGGTTCGATCCGGGAATTGTGGAGAAGGGCGAGGCCGGCAGCGCAGGCATGGCTTCCGGCGTCCCCTCCAGTGCCAGGGACAAGGCGCGCATGACGATGCGGCGCGCCAGTTCGATCTTGAAGGCGTTGTCGCCGGACGGCCTCGCGTCGGCCAAAGCCAGTTCGGCCGCATTCGCGAAGGCGGCCGTTGTCGGCGGCGTGCCGGCCAGCGACGCCTCCGCCTCCGACGCGCGCCAGGGCTTGGCTGCCACGCCGCCGAGCGCGATGCGCGCCTCGCGGATCGTTCCGTTTTCGACATCGAGCGCGGCGGCGGCGGAAACGACGGCGAAGGCATAGGAGGTACGCTCGCGCAGTTTCAGATAGCGCGCATTGCGGGCGAAGACCGCGGCTTCGGCGGGAAGGCGGAGCGCGACGATCAGTTCGCCCGGCGCCAGCGCCGATTCCTGTGGTGCCGCGCCCGGCAGGGAGTGCAGCGCGTCGAGTGGTATCTCCCTGACGCCCCGAGGGCCTTCCAACTCGACCACGGCATCGAGCGCCACGAGCGGCACGCAGAAGTCGGAGGGGTGCGTGGCGATGCAATGCTCGTTCCAGCCGAGCACCGCGTGAAGGCGGTTCTCGCCGCCGCGCGCATCGCAGCCCGACCCCGCTGCGCGCCGGTTGCAGGCGCTGGACAGGTCCTGGAAATAGGCGCAGCGCGTGCGCTGCATCAGGTTGCCGCCCACGGTTGCCGCGTTTCGCAGTTGCGGCGAGGCGCCTGAAAGAAGCGCCTCGGCCACCGCGGGGAAGCTCCGCGCGAAGCGCTCGTCATAGGCGAGGTCCGCATTGCGGACGAGCGCGCCGATGCGCACGCTGCCGTCGTCGAGCCATTCGATGCGATCGAGCCCGGGCAGGCGGGTGATGTCGACGAGCCGCCGCGGCCGCGCCGCGCCGATCTTCATCAGATCGAGCAGATTGGTTCCGGCCGCGAGATAGGCCGATCCCGGCTCGGCCGCCGCGGCAACGGCCTCCGGCACGCTGGCCGGGCGGATATAGTCGAACCGGTTCATGCCGCGTCCCTCCGGCTGCGTTCGGCAATGGTCTTGCGGGCTTCCAGCACCGCTTCTGTGATGCCCTGATAGGCGCCGCAGCGGCAGATGTTGCCGCTCATCAGTTCGCGTATGCGCTCGGGGTCGCCGCCGGCATGGCCCTCCAGGATGAGGCCGACCGCGCTCATGACCTGTCCCGGCGTGCAGTAGCCGCATTGGAAACCGTCATGTTCGATGAAGGCAGCCTGCACCGGATGGAGAGTTTCGCCGTCGGCCAGGCCCTCGATGGTGGTGATTTCGGCCCCGTCGAGGCTTGCGGCGAGCGAGAGGCAAGAGTTGATGCGCCGTCCGTCGACGAGCACGGTGCAGGCGCCGCACTGGCCGCGGTCGCAGCCTTTCTTGGTGCCCGTCAGGACCAGCCGCTCGCGCAACAGGTCGAGCAGCGTCACGCGCGGGTCGTCGAGCACGATGTCGCGGGGCTCACCATTGATGGTGAGGCTGATGGAGAGTGACATGTGGTACCCCATTCAGTGATTGTGATGTATGGATCGGGACCGCCGGGAGGCGGCCAAGGATGCGGGCGCATGGAGAGATCTGGCGCGAACGGTCCGTCGGCCCTGGCCGGGAGTGCGTGCCTTCGTGCGTTTTCCCGGTGCGATCTATTTATACGGAGGGTGCCTCCGTTTATCAAGGGGCAAGAAGGCCTGTCGGGAAAAAAATGGGATCTGACACCGCGAAAACAAGACGCAAGCCGCGCGCCGACTCGATCCGCAACCGCGAGCGCCTGCTCAAGGCAGCGACGCAGGTCTTCAGCGCCGGCGGTCCGCAGGCAAGCCTCGAGGCGGTCGCGCGCGAGGCCGGCGTCGGGATCGGCACGCTCTACCGCCACTTTCCCACGCGTGAGGCCCTCTTCGAGGCGGTCTATCGTCACGAGGTCGATCATCTTGGCGAACTCGCTGAAAAGCTGGCGCGCGACACCGCGCCGGTCGACGCCTTGCGCGCGTGGCTGCACGCCTATGTCCGCCTGGTGGCGACCAAGAAGGGGATGGTCGAGGCGCTGCAACTCGCCGTCTACGGTTCAACGGAGTTGAAGGCCTATACATTCGAGCGCCAGACCCGGGCGATCGGCCTGCTGCTCGACCGGGCGGTGGCGGCAGGGGAGATCCGTTCCGACATCCTGCCGGAGGATCTGCTGCGCACCCTTATAGGTATCTTCTATTCCCAGGGGCCGACCGACTGGCAGCCGACCGCGCTGCGCCTGGTGGATGTCTTCGTCGACGGTTTACGCAAGCGCTGAACGCGGGGTGCTGCCGGGCTGCGCTGCATTCCGTGTCGAGCCGCGGTGAGGCCCGCGCCGACGTGGTTGCGAACGAACCGGAAACAGAGTTCATTCCGGCGCATGACTTCAGTTCTTCGTGATTCGACCGCGATCCAGCCGGCGGACTATCTCGCCGGGCTGAATGCCGAGCAGCGCGCCGCGGTCGAGCATGGCGATGGCAAGGTGGCCGGTCCGCTGCTGGTGATCGCGGGGGCGGGTTCCGGCAAGACCAACACGCTCGCCCACCGTGTCGCGCATCTCATCGTCAGCGGCACCGACCCGCGCCGCATCCTGCTCATGACCTTTTCGCGAAGGGCGGCGTCGGAGATGACGCGGCGCGTGGAGCGTATCGCCGCGCGCGTGATGGGCGAGAAGGCCGCGACGCTGACGGAAGGGCTGAACTGGGCCGGCACCTTCCATGCGATCGGCGCGCGGCTGCTTCGCGACTATGCGCTGGAGATCGGCCTCGATCCTGCCTTCACGATCCACGACCGCGAGGATTCCGCCGACCTGATGAATCTCGTGCGCCACGAACTCGGGCTGTCAAAGACGGAGAGCCGGTTTCCGGCCAAGGGCACCTGCCTTGCGATCTATTCGCGTGTGGTGAACGCGCAGGCCGAGGTGGCGCCGGTGCTGGCAAAACATTTCCCCTGGTGCGTCGGCTGGGCCGACGAGTTGAGAGAGCTCTTCGCGGCCTATGTCGACGCCAAGCAGGCGCAGAACGTGCTCGACTATGACGACCTCCTGCTGTGGTGGGCGCAGATGTGCGTCGAGCCTGTCATCGCCGAGCATCTGGGGGCCCGCTTCGACCACATCCTCGTCGACGAATATCAGGACACCAACCGCCTGCAGGCCTCGATCCTGCTCGCTTTGAAGCCGGACGGGCACGGCCTGACCGTCGTCGGCGATGACGCCCAGTCGATCTATTCCTTCCGGGCGGCGGAGATCCGCAACATCCTCGACTTCCCCGGGCATTTTCCGGAACCGGCGCGGGTCGTCACGCTCGACCGCAACTATCGCTCGACGACCACGATCCTGGATGCGGCCAATGCGGTGATCGGCGAAGCGCCGGAGCGTTTCACCAAGAACCTCTGGACCGACAGGGGCTCGGGCGAGAAGCCGCAGATCGTCACCGTCCGCGACGAGGCCGAGCAGGCGAACTATGTCTGCGAGAAGATACTGGAGGAGCGCGAGGAAGGTGCCGCGCTCAAGTCGCAGGCCGTTCTCTTCCGCGCCGCGCATCATTCCGGTCCGCTGGAGATCGAGCTCACCCGCCGCAACATCCCCTTCGTCAAGTTCGGCGGACTGAAATTCCTCGACTCGGCGCATGTGAAGGACGTGCTCGCGGTGCTCCGTTTCGCCGAGAATCCGAAGGATCGCGTCGCGGCCTTTCGCGTCATGCAGCTCATGCCGGGCATCGGGCCTTCGGCCGCCGCCGCCGTCGTGGAGGCGATGGAGCGGGCGCTCGATCCCGTGCTGGGCTTGCAGTTCTTCCGTGCCCCGGCGCGGGCCGGCGCCGACTGGCCTTCTTTCGTCGACCTCTTCTCGAGCCTGCGGTCGCGTTCGGCCTGGCCCGCCGATCTCGAAGGCGTGCGGCTGTGGTACGAACCGCATCTGGAACGCATCCATGAGGATGCAGCGATGCGCCGGGCGGACCTGCTCCAGCTCGAACAGATCGCGAGCGGCTATCCCTCGCGCGAGCGCTTCCTCACAGACCTCACGCTCGATCCTCCCGCTGCGACCAGCGATGAGGCCGGTCCGCCACTCCTCGACGAGGATTATGTGGTCCTCTCCACCATCCATTCCGCCAAGGGCCAGGAATGGT
Source organism: Mesorhizobium sp. L-8-10 (assembly GCF_016756635.1). Lineage (NCBI taxonomy): Bacteria > Pseudomonadati > Pseudomonadota > Alphaproteobacteria > Hyphomicrobiales > Phyllobacteriaceae > Mesorhizobium > Mesorhizobium sp. L-8-10. The sequence continues at coordinate 2,705,723 of NZ_AP023263.1, forward strand.
CGAAGGTCTTCATCCTCAACGGCGTCGACGGCTGCATTCCGTCCGACCTCGCGGTCGGCGAGCGCGACGAGATCGAGGAGGAGCGGCGACTGCTCTATGTCGCGATGACGAGGGCGAAGGACAGCCTCCACCTCATCACCCCGCAGCGCTTCTTCGTGCATGGCCAGGCCGCGCGCGGCGACAGGCATGTCTATGCCTCGCGCACGCGCTTCATTGCCGACCGCATGCTCGACCGCTTCACGCGCACGTCGTGGCCGCCGCCGGCGTCCGCGGCGAGCAGCCGGGCACCGCAGCCCGACATCCGCGTCGACCTCAAGGCCCGCATGCGCGGCATGTGGCGATAGAGCCGTTTGTTCCCGGTGGAAGCAGTGTGCACATTTCCGTGCATTGAAGCACGGGCTGCACGTGCTACATCGACGCCATGAAAAAGATCGGCTTCCTCTCGTTCGGGCATTGGTCGCCCTCACCCCAGTCGCAGACGCGGTCGGCGTCCGACGCCCTGCTCCAGTCGATCGACCTGGCGGTCGCGGCCGAGGAACTGGGTGCGGATGGCGCCTATTTCCGCGTGCATCACTTTGCACGCCAGCTCGCTTCGCCCTTTCCGTTGCTGGCGGCCGTCGGCGCCAGGACGAAAAGCATCGAGATCGGCACGGCCGTCATCGACATGCGCTACGAGAATCCGCTCTACATGGCCGAGGACGCCGGCGCCGCCGACCTGATCGCCGGCGGCCGCCTGCAACTGGGCATCAGCCGCGGATCGCCCGAGCAGGTGATCGACGGCTGGCGCTATTTCGGCTACGTGCCGCAGGAGAACCAGACCGACGCCGACATGGCGCGGCGCCATGCCGAGATCTTCCTCGACCTGCTGCGCGGCAAGGGCTTTGCGCAGCCCAATCCGCGCCCGATGTTCCCGAACCCGCCGGGCCTGCTGCGCGTCGAGCCGCATTCGGAGGGCCTGCGCGAGCGCATCTGGTGGGGCGCGGCCACCAATGCCACGGCGGAATGGGCGGCGAAGCTCGGCATGAACCTGCAGAGCTCTACCCTCAAATTCGACGAGAGCGGACAGCCGCTTCACATCCAGCAGGCCGAGCAGATCCGTGCCTTCCGCGCGGCGTGGAAGGCGGCCGGCCACGAGCACGAGCCGCGCGTGTCGGTCAGCCGCAGCATCTTCGCGCTGGTCGATGACCGCGACCGGGCCTATTTCGGCGGCAGCGACAGCCAGGACCATTTCGGCTACATCGAGGCGGACACACGTGCCGTTTTCGGCCGTTCCTATGCGGCGGAGCCCGATATTCTCGTCGAGGAACTGAAGAAGGACGAGGCGATCGCCGAGGCCGATACGCTGCTCCTGACCGTGCCCAACCAGTTGGGCGTGGACTACAATGCCCATGTGATCGAGGCGATCCTGAAGCACGTCGCGCCGGCCCTCGGCTGGCGCTGACTGCGGTCGCGAAAGGGGCAGTCCGTATCTGCCGACGGGTAACGTCGAATACCCCTTCCGACCGCGCGGAGCCTGTCCTCGGGCTTGCCGGAGGCAAGACCCGTGGGCGCGGCCACCACCCGGGGTGGAGCCACGGGTCTCCACCCGTCCTTCGGACCCCACAAGGGGAGAAGGCTGGAGCCCAGTTTCGCCGGCTCTGCAAACCACCAGCGTTTGCGATTGGCCGGGACGCTGCTGCAGCGTTCCCTTCTCCCCTTGTGGCAGGCCGTGTGAAAACTCGGGCATTGGTTTTTTGGATGTGTCGAGGAGCATCTTGGGCTTCCCAAATCAACCTGGATCGGATTCAAATTGTTGATCCAAAGCAGTGATTTGCCGGATTTTTGGCAGTTTGAGACGAGGCCGAAATGGCGCATATGACAGGCCAGTCGCGGGAGCAAACGAGCTTGTTCCCGGAAACCTTGGACGAGGCGGTCGGTGCCGATCATCCGGTGCGGGTCATCGATGCCTTCGTCGACAGCCTCGATCTGGCGCAGCTCGGTTTCTCCAAGGTTGTTCCCGAGGCCACGGGCCGGCCACCCTACGATCCGGGCGATTTGTTGAAGCTTTATGTGTACGGCTACCAGAACCAGGTGCGGTCGAGCCGCCGGCTTGCGGCGGAAGCGCGGCGCAACATTGAAGTGATGTGGCTCACCCATCGCGCGGCGCCGGCCTTCAAGACGATTGCGGATTTCCGCAAGGATCATCCGGAAGCGATCGTTGGGGTGTGCCGGGCCTTCGTGCGCTTCTGCCGGGAGCAGGCGCTGGTCGGCGGCACGTTGCTTGCGATCGACGGGACCAAGATCGATGCGGTGGCGAGCCGCAAGCAGGTGGTGACGGCCAAGGAACTGGAGAAGGCGACGGCGGCCGTGGACCGCAAGATTGCCGCCTATCTTGCGCAGATGGACGAAGCCGACCGGGACGAGCGCGCGGCGCAGACGGATGGCGTGGACGTTGCGGCGGCGGTGGCGGCCTTGCGGGCGCGCCGCGAGCAGATCCAGCAGCAGGCCGAGGCTTTGACCGGACGCGGGTTGAGCCAGTGGGTTCGCACCGAGCCCGAGGCCAAGCTGATGCGCACGGCTCGGCACGGCCATCAGGTGGCCTACAACGCGCAGACCGTGGTCGACGCAAAACACAAGCTGGTGGTTGCCTTCGACCTGACCAATGACGGCAACGACCAGTGCCAGCTCCACCCGATGGCGGTGGCCGGCCGCGAAGCCGTGGACGGTGACAAGGTAGCGGTGGTGGCCGATGCCGGCTATTCGAACGGCGAGCACGGCCAGCGCTGCGAGGACGACGGCATCACCGCCATCGTGCCGCGGGCCGAAACCGTCAACCCGGAAGGCAAAGAGTACTTCACCCGCGACCAGTTCAGCTACGACGCCGAGAGCGACAGCTGGCGCTGCCCGGCCGGCGAAACGCTCACCCACCGGGAGACCTCGTGGACGGAACAGAAGAAGAAGTACGGGACCAAGGCCTGTGCGGACTGTGCCTTGAAGCCGAAGTGCACGCAGGCCGCCAAGCGCACCATCATCCGCCACTTCCATGAAGATGCGCGCGAGGCGATGCACCGGCGCGCCATCAGCGACCCCGAGTGGATGGCGCAGCGGCGCATGCTGGTCGAACACCCTTACGGCACCATCAAATGGATGATGGGCCATCCCCGGTTCCTGGTCCGCGGGCTGAAAAAGGCCAGGTCCGAGTTGGCGCTCAGCGTCCTGGGCTACAATCTGAAGCGGGTGGTGAACATTCTGGGTGTGCCGGCGCTGCTCCAGACCCTGCTGTCCTCGCAAGCATAGGGGGGCGTGAACTCGTGCCGCAGCTTCCAAACCACTCACCAAGCTATGCCTCCGTCCAGTTCTCACACGGCCTGGTGGGAGAAGGTGGCCGCGCGAAAGCGCGGTCGGATGAGGGGTATCTTCCGCGACCCATCACGATAATACTCGACTGCGATCGGGCACTGAACTGTCAGGAGAGTGGGCGCCGATCCCGATCTGCCCAATGCCGAGCCGAGCATCGCTTGCTATGGTGTGCCTAGACCGGACGAAGGCCGGAGAAGGCGAGGAGATGCGGGTGAAGGGGAACATTTTTCTTCAGGCCGCCTTGAACGGCGACAGCGTTCATCCCGCCACTCCGCGCGATCCCGAGAGCATCGCCGAAGCAGCCCGGTCGGCCGTCGCCGCCGGCGCGCATTCGGTTCATGTTCATGCCTTCGACGAAAACGGTCGCGAGACGCTCACGGCTCGTTTCTGCGCCGAGACGATCCGGTCGATCCGGGCCGCCTGCCCCGGCATTCCCGTATCCTTGACGACTTCGGCGGCCATCGAGCCGGATCCGGAAAGACGGCTTGGTACCATCAGAAGCTGGCAGGAGTTGCCTGATCTGGTTACGGCGAACCAGGGGGAAGCCGGGATCGTTCCGCTCTGCGAGGAGCTTCTTTCGCGGGGTGTTGGGATCGAAGCCGGCCTTTTGTCGGCCGAGGATGCAAGGCTCTTCGTTCGTTCCGGGCTCGCCGCTCGATGCCGGCGCGTGCTCATCGAGCCGCTGGATCTCGATCCCGAAGTGGCTATCCGGCATGCCGCGGAAATGGAAGCGATCGTCACATCAGCGGGAATAACGCTGGAACAGGTGCATCACGGCAACGGGCCGGCGTGCTGGGCGGTCAACAGGCGCGCGCTGGAAAGAGGCCACGGGATTCGGACCGGATTGGAGGACGTCACCGTGCTGCCAGATGGCGCGTCGGCGCGTGATAATGCCGAATTGGTCGCGGCCGCGGCGGCACTGATCGGCTTTTCAACGCGGATGCCTCGCTGACGGAAAAGGCTCATCGCCGCGTGAATATCGGCAATGGCGGGGCCATACGCTCATTGATGGGAACGAACGTCCAAGGCACGCACACGAAGTACTCGTGCCGAGCACCCGCACACGTAAAATACATGCTCACGCTCGCGCCCGGTGCGCTCCGTTCCTATTGTGCGCCGCGACGGGTCCATTGTCCTTCGTCAATCCAGAACCAAAGGAGAGAGCGATGCACGCTCGGATGAAAATTGGCGCTGCCGCGGCGATGTTTGCGGTCCTGACTGCGACAGGTGCGGGCGCCCAGACCTACGAGAAATTTGGGTCGGAAGCCGGCTGGGATATCTATTCCACAGGTGGCCCGGACAGCGGTTGCCTGATTTCCAGGAACCTGACCCCCGACACGCAGTTCCAGATGGGCATCGTCCCGGAAGCAGAGGCCCGCGGCTACATTGCGCTCTATACCAAGACGGGTACGCAGCTTGGCACCGGAGAACAGACTTCCGTGCTTTTTGATATCGACGGACAGCAATTCACCGGCGAGGCGACGGGCCGGCAGATGATGGACGGCTACACGGGTGCCTTTGCCTGGGTGGACAATCCCGCGTTCATCTACGATCTCGCCAAGAAGAAGACGCTGACCATCACGCCAGCAGGCGGCGAGCCCATCGTGCTGAGCCTCGCGGGAACCGACGCCGCCCTGAAGGCGCTGCTGGCTTGCCAGGAAGCACAATAGATGCATGAACGCCCCGGCCGGGCCGGCGTGAGCCCGGCCGGGGCGGAGCGCGCCGCGGTGTATCGTCCTTACGTGCCCATGGCTTGCGCCGGCATGTCCTCCACCAACTGCGGGGGCAAATGGAGGTAGCGCGCGACCTTGCGCTTGGCCGTTATGTCGCTCCAGACGCGGCCGACCTCTTCCTCGGAGAGCGAGACGGCGCGAGCGACTTCAGCCGCGGGCATGCCGTTGTTCAACCCGTAGAGGCACAGGTCCATCTTGTCGTAGGGGAGGGCGAAGTAGAACTCCTCCTGGGTCTGCGCCAGCGAGTAGGTGTCGGTGGTGGGCGGACGGCGGCGCACCTCTTCGGGTACGCCAAGATGGGCGGCGAGCTGATAGACCTGCGACTTGTAGAGATGTGCGATCGGCTTCACGTCGGCGGCGCCGTCGCCGTTCTTCACGAAGAAGCCCTGGTCGTATTCCAGCCGGTTCGGCGTGCCGACGACGGCATGGTTGAGCCGGTCGGCATGGTAATATTCGAGCTGCTTGCGCGTGCGCTGCTTCATGTTGGTGGCCGCCACGATGCCGAGATAGACAGGTGCCGGCAGGCGGTGTTTCTCCATGCGTCCGTCAGGGCTGCGCACGACAAGCGAGGAGATGTTGTAGCCCGTGGTGGTCAGCGCATTGGCGATGACGATCTTCGAGCTCCAGCCCGGGCCGTAGTCCGGCACCATCTGGCGGATGAAGCCGTCGCGGCGCCTGTAGCAGCCCATGGCCTCAAGCGCCGGGCCGATATCCTCGACCTCGCCTGGCAAGCCGAAAGTGTCGGCGACCAGCCGGCCGAGCCGCAGGCTCTCTGGATCGGAGTCGTTCTCCGGCATGAACAGGCAGAACACGTTCCGCGGCCCGACGGCGCGCGCGGCGAGCGCTGCGCAGACGCTGGAATCGATGCCGCCGGAGAGGCCGAGCACGAGGCCCCGCTTGCGCACCGTGCCGCGCAACTGCTCGCGCAACGCCGCGACGATGCGCGCGGTCTCGGCCTCGGCGTCGATGTCGAGCGTCCTCATGGAAAACGGCGCGTCGCGGCCGGCTGACGTCATCTTGTCCTGTCTCCTGCTTTCATCACACCAGCCGCCGCACGACCTTGCCGCTCGGCGTCCTGGGCAGCGCGCTGCGGAACTCGATCGTCTTCGGCACCATGAAATCCGGTAGGCCGCGTGCGCAGTGGCGCAGCACGTCGCGCTCGCTCGGCGGCGGATCCGACGGCACGATCACCGCGTGGAGCACAAGGCCGAGGATGCCGTCGGGAACGCCTGTCACCACCGCCTCGGCCACACCGGGGCAGGCATGCAGCACGGCTTCGACCTGTTTGGGCGCGACCTTCTCGCCGCGGATCTTCAGCATGTCGTCCTTGCGGCCGACAAAGGTGAGATACCCTTCGGAGTCGGTTACAAAAAGATCGCCGGTGTGGAGCACCTTTTCCCAGGGGTTGGAGCCGGGGCGCAGTGCCGCGTCGGTCGCCTCGGCATTCTCCCAATAGCCGCGCATCAGATGCGGCCCGCGCACGACCAACTCGCCGACGACGCCGGGCCCGGCCGGCCGGCCGTTCTCGTCGACGACATAGGCCTCGGTGTTGGGGATGGCCCTGCCGACCGAACCCGGCCGCCGGTCCAGCTCCTCGGGCGGCAGGAAGGTGGCGCGGGCGCATTCGGTGAGGCCGTACATCAGAAAGAGTTTTGTCTCGGGGAACAGCGCGCGCAAGCCCTCGACATGGGCAGGCGGCAAAGGTGCGGCGGCATTGGTGACGTAGCGCAGCGCCGGCAGCGTGCAGGGTTCCTTCATCGAGAGCAGCATGGCAGCGATGGTCGGCACCAAGGGCAGGCCCGTCACGCCCTCGGTCCGCGCGGTCTCGATGACGGCATGGGGGAAGGCGAAGCTCTTCGCCAGCACCAGCCTGCCGCCGCGACGGATGGTGACGAAGAGCTGGTAGAGCCCGTAGGTGAAGGAGAGCGGCAGCAGGCCGAGCACCACGTCGTCGGCGGTGCTGCCGAGATAGGCGGCGATCGAGGCCGAGGCGGCGTCGATGCTGGCATGCGTCATCATCACGCCCTTCGGGCGGCCGGTCGTGCCTGACGTATAGATGAGCATGGCGAGGTCGGCGTCGATGCCGGCTTCCGCCGATGAAACCTCTGCGGGAGCGGAGATGCAATCCTCGAAGGCGACGACATCGGCTTCGGATGGGCCCACGCCACGGGCGGAAATCACAAGCGGGCGGAGCGCACCGGCGGCCTCGGCGCAGAGCCTTGTGTGTTTCGCCTGCGTCAGCACGGCGCTCGGCCGGCAATCGCGCATGATCTGGCCGAGCCAGTCGGCCTTGACGGACGGATTGACGGGACAGAACACGGCACCGGCCTTGAGCACCGCGAAGATCGCGACCGGCGTCTCCCAGACGTTCTCCATGAACAGCACGACCCGGTCGCCGCGCAAGACGCCGCGTGCGCGCAGCGAGGCTGCGAGCCTGTCCGAGAGCCCGTCCAGCTCGGCGTAGGAGAGGCGCATGCCGTCGGCGACGACGGCGATCCCGGCGGGATCGGCCGCCGCGCTTTCGCGCAGGAACGCCTCGACGCGCATCGAAGGGGCCTCAGCCTGCCGCCCGTACGCCGACCTGCCTGGCGGCCACGAAGGCGGCGATGCGGGCGACGGAATCGAGATTGGCGGGAACGATGTCGGCATCCGCCACCGCGATGCCGAAACGCTCCTCGAGGAACGAGACCATCTCGAGGATGCCGGTGGAGTCGACGATGTCGTTCTCGACCAGCGACAGGTCGTCGCCGAGCGCATAATCCTCGTCGCCGAACAGGAAGTTCTCGACGATGAAGGCGCGAATCTGGGCTGCGGTGGTGTCGGGCATGGCTCGTCTCTCGAAAAGTGTCAGGATACCGGCTCGCGGAGCCGGCTGGTTTCTCGGGTCGCGAAGCTGCGTAGCCAGAGCTGCGCCGACACGATCCCGACAAAGGCGGCGTTGTCGCGGAAGCTGCCGATGGCGCCCCGCCGGCTCTTCTCCAGGAGCTTGGTCGTGGCCTGCGGGTTGAACAGGCCGCCTGCCGCAAGTGCCGATGGCGACAGGAGTTCGCCGACATAGTCGCCCGACGGGCCGGCGAAGGCGCGGCTGTCGGGCGCGCGATAGGGCTGCTTGGGACGCCGGCCGATCGACGGGGGCAGGAGATCGGCCGCGGCCTCGCGCAGGATGTGCTTTTCGCGCAGACCGCGCAGCTTCAGCCCGGCGGGGATGCGTGCGGCGAATTCGACCAGCCGGTGGTCGAGGAAGGGAAAGCGCGTCTCGACGCCATGCGCCATCGCCATGCGATCGCCCTGGCTCGACAGGATGTAACCGGGCAGCAGGAAGCTGGTCTCGATGAACTGGGCCTGGTGGAGCGGGTGCCACCGCCTGAAGTCTTCCGGCAAGGTACCGGCCAGTTCCTCGGCGGCATCGTAGCCGGCGAGCGTGTCGCGCAGTTCCTGCGAAAAGAAGATCTTGGCGCCCGACGTGGCCCGGATGCGCGGCCGGTGCGAGAAGAGCGGATCATCGGGCGCGTCGGTTCCGGCGCCGAAAAAGGCGGCCAGATACTCCGGCGACTGTTTCTGCAGCCCCGGCAGATAGGGATAGATCTTCCGGAAGAGATGGGGACGTATGCGAGAGCCGGGCTGGCGTCCGCAGAAACGCCGGATGCGGCTTTCCTTGAACAGGTCGTAGCCGGCGAAGACCTCGTCGGCGCCTTCGCCCGACAGCACCACCTTCAGCCCCTCGTCGCGCACCAGGCCCGACAGCAGATAGAGCGGGGCAGGGGCGGTGCGCAGCACCGGGCGCTCCATGTGCCGCTCCGCAACAGGGAAAACGCCGGCGATGTCGTCGGGCCGGCAGGCGACCATGTGGTGCCGCGTGTCGAGCGCCTCGACCATGACCGACTGGAACGGGCTCTCGTCGAATTCGGCGTCTTCGAAGGTGACGGCGAAGGTCCTGAGGCCGGCCGGGGCGATGCGTGCGGCGAGAGCGGAAATGATGGAGGAATCGAGCCCGCCCGACAGGAAGGACCCCACCTCGACGTCGGCACGGAGTCTGATGCGGGTGGCATCCTCCAGCAGCGCCCGCAGTTCTTCGGCGATGCGGGCCTCCGAGCGGGGGGCGGCCTCCTCGCCGGCGTCGGGAAAGCCGAACGACCAGTAGGCTCTGCTGCGCGCCCGTCCACGCTCGACGACCATGATCCGGCCCGGAGCGAGTTCCGAGATGTCCTTGAAGGCGGTGCGCGGCGCGATCGGCGCCCAGAGCGTGAAGATCTGGTCGAGCGCGACCGGATCGATTTCGGCCACGATGCCGGGAACCTGGAGCAGCGCCTTCACCTCGGAGGCGAAATAGAGTGTGCCGGCCCGCCAGGTGTAGAACAGCGGCCGAACGCCCATGCGGTCGCGAGCCAGAATCAGGCGGCGGCGCGGCGCGTCCCAGATTGCGAAAGCGAAGTCGCCGTTGAGCCCGGAGACGAAGTCTTCGCCCAGTTCCTGATAGAGCTGGAGGATGACCTCGGTGTCGCTCGTCGTGCGGAAGCGGCGGCCGCGCGCCATAAGCATCTCGCGCAGCTCGACATAGTTGAACACCTCGCCATTGTAGGTGATGTGGATATTGCCGTCGGCACTGCTCATCGGCTGGGCGCCGTCGACGAGGTCGATGACGGAAAGGCGGCGATGTCCGAGACCGGCGTCCTGGCCGACGAAGACGCCTTCCCCATCCGGGCCGCGATGCGCGATCGCGCCCGTCATGCGCAGCAGCAGCTCCGTGGCCTCGGCATGCGGCAGCTCGCGGCCGAAGTAGCCGGCTATGCCGCACATGCGCCCAGTCCTCTGCAGCCACCCGGTCTATTCAAAACTGTCTCCGATCAGCCGCGACCAGGATTCGCCGGCAAAGCCGTTGAAGAAGGCCTTGCCGGCCAGGAACGGCTCCAGCAATGCCGGATTGCGCGCATGCACGATGCTGGACGACGCATGCACGAAGACGAAGCGGCGGCCGAGCATCGCCTCGAGCAGGGCCGGCTGGGTGCGGCCGCGCAGGGCGACGATGCCATAGCCAGCGGCGTGAGCCAACATGCTGTCGAGCACGGCACCTGCCTGACCGGGCGCGAACAGGATCTGCACCACACGGCCCACCCGGCCGGGATCGCCGTAATAGAGGAACATGCCAAGCGGTCGGCCGCCGCGCGCGGTGACGACCCGCCGCACCATGCCGCCATAGATCGCCTTGCGGCGCGATTCCGCCACCATGCGCGCCAGGCTTTCGGTTCGCCAGACCGGCCGCGCCGCGAAATCCGTGGTGAAGTTCTGGAACATCTCGACGGCCGTCGCATCGTCGGCATCGGCGCTCGGCATGGCGTCGGCACCCATGGCGGCGGGCAGGCTCGTCCAGCGTGGCTCGTCCGGCCCGCGCCGCAAAAATGCGTCGATCGGCCGGGCGAGCGGCGCCGCCAGCCGGGCGAGGCCGATCCTGCGCCCGGCCATCTCGGCGACGAAACCCGCGGGACGGATCACGCGGAGCCATTCGAGGCTGTGGTCGGGCAGCACGGTTGCGCGCAGCTTTCGCCACATGGTCGTGGAAATGTCGTTGGCGGTTTCGGTCAGCGATATATCCTGCGGGCCGGCGAGGAAGGCGCGCATCAGCCGGGCGCCGGCGAACGGGTCCTCGTCATGGCGGTCCACCATCAGCGTACCGCAGATCGCGCCGCGCGCCGGCTTTCCGCCGATCTCCATGGACATCGGCAGCGCGCCGATGAAGCCGTTGACGGCGCCGGCGTCGTCCAGATGCACGAAAGAGTTGATTTCCGGATCCTGGTCTGGACCTTCCAGGAACACCTGGCCGAGATAGGCGGCAAGCGACAGCGCAACCGGTTCGCGGCTCTTGCGCAGGATGCGCTGAAACAGCTCCGCGACCGTCGGCAGGTCGTCTTGCCTCAAAGTCCTAACGCTGCCCACAGCCGCTTCCGAGCTCCGATGGCGACCTTGCCGCCGTCGATGATGTTTCCCTTGCGAAGGCGGCAAGCTAGCAGGCGGTGATTAACGTTAGGTTCCCCCCGGGGGGCGGAGGACGCGCCGACGATCCCGCGCCGCCCGGGAGGACATCCATCTCGGCGAACAATGACCACCCGGAGCATCGATGACATTCGACAGGCCTCGCGGCCTTGGCACCCCCTGCGGCAGGTATTGAACAACCCGGCAGTTTCCCCAAAGGGCAATATCGCCAAGCACCGATCCTGCGTAGACTTGCCGTTATGTAAGGCAGGACGCGCTGTGTTTATCGACCACAACAAAGTCCGGTCTTGCCGAGGCGCTTGGCTTGTAAGCGCGAACGCATGGAATAACCCAAGTGTTCGCCTTCCTGCCGATCGAGGCTTCGTGGTTGCGGCTCAGCGGCCATGGTGCAACCTTGGATCGCAGGCAAAGGGCACGTCCCGAGGAGGACCAGTGGCATGAGAACTACGATACCGGCCTATATAGCAGCAGGGATGACCATCGGACTGCTCGGCAGCTCCGCCGTCGTCCAGGCGCAGGATCAGGCGAAACCGAACATTCTCTTCATCGTCTCGGACGACACCGGCTACGGTGATCTCGGTCCCTACGGCGGCGGAGAGGGACGCGGCATGCCGACGCCGAGCATCGACAAGCTGGCGGCCGAAGGCATGACCTTCTTCTCCTTCTACGCTCAACCCAGCTGCACGCCCGGCCGTGCAGCAATGCAGACGGGACGCATCCCAAACCGCAGCGGCATGACCACGGTGGCTTTCCAAGGCCAGGGCGGCGGCTTGCCGGCGGCCGAATGGACGCTCGCCTCCGTGCTGAAGCAGGGCGGCTACAAGACCTATTTCACCGGCAAGTGGCATCTGGGCGAGGCAGACTATGCATTGCCCAACGCCCAGGGCTACGACGTGATGAAATATGCCGGGCTCTATCACCTGAACGCCTATACCTATGGCGATCCGACGTGGTTCCCCGATATGGATCCCGCACTCAGGGAAATGTTCCAGAAGGTCACCAAGGGCGCCCTGTCCGGAAATGCAGGCGAGCCTGTGAAAGAGGATTTCAAGATCAACGGACAATATGTCGACACGCCCGTGGTCGACGGCAAGGAAGGCGTCGTCGGTATCCCGTTCTTCGACGGTTATGTCGAGAAGGCCGCCTTGGAGTTCCTCGACGATGCGGCAAAGACGCCGAACCAACCCTTCTTCATCAATGTGAACTTCATGAAGGTGCATCAGCCGAACATGCCGGCGCCCGAGTTCGAGCACAAATCGCTCTCCAAGTCGAAATATGCCGACTCGGTGGTGGAGCTCGACACCCGTATAGGCCGCATCATGGACAAGCTGCGCGAAACCGGCATGGATAAGAACACGCTGGTTTTCTACACGACCGACAACGGCGCATGGCAGGATGTTTACCCGGATGCCGGCTATACTCCGTTCCGGGGCACCAAGGGCACCGTGCGCGAGGGCGGCAATCGTGTTCCCGCCATTGCGGTGTGGCCGGGCAAGACCAAGCCGGGCGTCAAGAACCACGAGATCCTGGGCGGACTCGACCTCATGGCGACCTTCGCTTCCGCAGCCGGCGTGAAACTTCCGGAGAACGACCGCGAAGGTAAGCCGATCATCTTCGACAGCTTCGATATGACGCCGGTTCTGACGGGAGCCGGCCCTTCGCCGCGCAAGGAGTGGTTCTACTTCACCGAGAACGAGCTGACGCCCGGCGCAGCGCGCGTGGGCAACTACAAGGCGGTGTTCAACCTGCGCGGCGACGACGGAGCCTCGACAGGCGGTCTTGCGGTCGATTCCAACCTGGGCTGGAAAGGCGCCGAGAAATACGTCGCGACGGTGCCCCAGGTGTTCGACCTGTGGCAGGATCCGCAGGAACGCTACGACATCTTCATGAACAACTATACCGAGCGGACCTGGACCATGGTGACGATTTCGGACGCGATCCAGAAACTGATGAAGACCTATGTCAAATATCCGCCCCGAAAGCTGCAAAGCGAATCCTATAGCGGTCCGGTCACGCTCACGAACTACCAGCGCTTCCAGTGGGTACGCGATCAACTCGACAAGGAAGGTGTAACGATCGCACTGCCGACCGGAAATTGACGCGACCGCGTGCCCCGGCCCGGCCGGGGCACGCATCTCGAGCTACGGCACCGCCCCTTGCGAGATTGCGACATGAAGCCGAACCTTTCCATCCCGTCCTTGAACCGGCGCTCGTTGCTGTCGGCGATGACCGCTTTTTCCCTGTTTGCCGCTTTGCCCGACCTTGCCGGTGAGGCATTGGCCGCAGACGATCCGCTGCCATCCTGGAACGACACAGGGCCCAAGGTCGCCATACGCGATTTCGTCGATAAGGTGACCAAGGAGGGTTCGCCCGACTTTGTCCCGGAGCCGGAACGTATTGCCGTGTTCGACAATGACGGCACACTATGGGTCGAGCAACCGATGTACACGCAACTCGCCTTCGCCCTCGATCGGGTGAAGCAGGAAGCGCCGTCGCATCCGGAATGGACCACGACGCAGCCGTTCAAGGCGGCACTCGAGGGCGATATGAAGACGCTCGCGGCGAGCGGCGAAAAGGGCCTCGTCGAGCTCATCATGGCGACCCATTCCGGGATGACCAACGCCGAGTTCCAGAAGATCGTTTCCGATTGGCTTGCCGACGCGCGCGACCCGCGGTTCAAGCGCCCCTACACAGAACTTGTCTATCAGCCGATGCTCGAACTCCTCGCTTATCTGCGCGACCACGGCTTCAAGACCTTCATCGTGTCGGGCGGCGGAATCGAGTTCATGCGCCCCTGGACCGAGCAGGTCTACGGCGTGCCGCCCGATCAGGTGGTCGGCTCGTCGATCAAAACGCAGTTCGAGATGCGCGACGGCATGCCGACCCTGTTCCGGCTGCCACAAATCAATTTCATCGACGACAAGGCGGGCAAGCCGGTGGGGATCAACGAGCATATCGGGCTCCGCCCAATTGCCGCATTCGGGAACTCCGACGGCGACCTCGAAATGCTGCAGTGGACAACCCTGAGCGGCGGTCCAGGTTTCGGCTTGATCGTCCACCATACGGACGCGGACCGCGAATACGCATACGACCGCAAGACGCCCTTCGGGCACCTGGACAAGGCGTTGGATGCTGCTTCCGTGAACCAATGGACAGTCGTCGACATGCAGAAGGACTGGAGGGTCGTCTTTCCGTTCGAGCTGAAGTAGGCTCTACTGCAATTCTTGAGATGGCTTGGCGTCAGCGTACGAAGCAGGGACCTTCAGTGATCACGTTGCGATAGCGGGTTTGTCCGCAGTTTCGTGCAGCGTGGGCCGCTCCTGGGCGTGGCGATGCGCTTGAGGCATCCGAGGCTCGCGCCCAACGGTGTCCTGCCAGACGAACGCATCCCCGGTGTGAGTGCGATCCGCAACATGCGACGTCGAAACATCCTCCTGTCGGCAATACTGCTAGGCGCCCTGACCGCGTGGTCGGGCGGCATTGGCAGGGCCGCCGAACTGCCGGGCTTTGCGGGCACGCCGGTATGCGGTACCTGTCACGCCCCGCAGGCAAGGGACTGGGCCAACTCCCATCACAGATGGGCGCTGACCGAGCCGACAGCCGAGACCGTGCTTGGCGATTTCGCCGAGGCGACCCTTGATCATAAAGGGCTGACTTCGCGCTTCTTCACGAAAGAGGGGCGATATTTCGTCGAGACGGATGGGGCGGACGGCAAGCCGGGGACCTTCGAGATAAAATACGTCGTCGGCGTCGCTCCGCTGCAGCAATATCTCGTCGAACTCGATCGCGGACGCCTTCAGCCCCTCGATCTCGCCTGGGATACGGTTCGCGGGCGCTGGTTCCACCTCTATCCCGACGAGGACGTATCGGCCGGCAACGGCCTGCACTGGACCGGTTCCTACAAGAACTGGCAGGCGCGCTGCGCAGTTTGCCACCAGACCGACTTCCGCAAGAACTATGATCCGTCCACCCATGCCTATCGCAGCGAGTGGAGCGAGTTGACGGTCGGCTGCGAAGCCTGTCACGGGCCGGGGGATGCCCATGTCGCGTGGGCGCAGAGGCGACCGGATTTCGATCCGGCGGCCTTTACGAATATCGATGGGCACGGGCTGCTACGTCCCGAAGCGAAAGACCGGCAGGCAACCGAGCAGAATATGTGCGGGCCTTGCCATTCGCGGCGCGAAGCAATGGGCGGCGACAGCACATCGCCTCAAGCGACCTTCGGCGACCACTACAACCTCATGACGCTTGGAAACGGGCTCTATTTCCCCGACGGCCAGCAGCATGACGAAGTCTACATTCTGGGCTCCTTCCTCCAGTCCAAGATGCACGCCAAGGGTGTGACTTGCACAAACTGCCATGATGCCCACTCAGGCGGGCTGGTCGCGGAAGGAAATGCCGTCTGTACCCAATGTCACAACGAGGCGGGACGAACCGATTTTCCGTCGCTGAAGCCGGCGAACTACGATTCGCCGGACCACCATCATCACCCGGAGGCAAGCGATGGCGCACGCTGCGTCAGTTGCCATATGCCCGGGCGCAACTACATGGTTGTCGATAGCAGGCGTGACCATTTCTTCCGGGTGCCGGATCCGCTGCTGTCCGATAAGGTCGGCTCCCCCGATGCCTGCCTTTCATGTCATTCCGCGAAGTCGGCCGCCTGGGCGGCGGACAACATAAGGCGATGGGCACCGGACCTGTCCAGTGCGGCTTCCACGCTGGCGGAGACACTCGCCGTCGCGCGGCGAGAAGGGATTACACAAAAGACGTTCGACGATCTGATCGCCGTCGCCAACGACCGGTCGCGTGCTGCGGTCGAACGCGCCACCGCGGCGCGGGAGATCGGCGATCAGGCCGACCCTGCGACGGCCGTGGCACTTGTCGAGCTCCTCTCCGATGAGAGCGAGATAGTGCGCGCTGCGGCCGTTCGTCTGTGGCGGTCGGCCCCCGCCGCCGATCGTGTCGCACGGCTCGAGCCGCTGCTCGCCGATCCTGTCGCGGTGGTGCGTGTTGCGGCGGCCCTGGAACTGTCGAATGTGTCTCCCGATGCATTGCCGGCCGACCGGCGAGAAGCCCTGGCGGCGGCGCTGGCGGAATTGAAGGCGACCATGGAAGCGAAAGCCGACTTTCCCGAAGGCCAGTTGGCAATCGGCGGCCTGGCGATGGCGACCCGCAACTGGGATGCGGCGCAGGCCGCTTTCGCCGAAGCGACCTTGATGGATCCGCAACTCATCCAAGCCTGGCAGGCGCGAGCGAACATTGCGGCCGCCCTGGGCTTTGCCGTTGAGGCCACCGCGATCCTTGCCGATGCGCACGCCAAGAACCCGGACGACGTCACTATTGCGGCGCAACTCTCCCAGTTCCTGATGAATCAGGGCCGAGCCGACGACGCGATCCCGGTGCTGAGGGAGGTCGTTGCGGCCGATGCGGGCAATCAGGATATGAGGATCACGCTTGCCCTGGCGCTGCTGCAAACCGGCGACCTCGCCTCGGCGGCAGCCGAGATCGGGGTTTTGCGCGCCGCATCGCCGGAAAGGGCGGAAGTACTCGTGCTTCTGGCACTTTGGCAGGCCGCGTCCGGCGATCTTGCCGGCGCGCGCGAAACGGCAAAGGAAACAGCGCGGCGCTATCCTGGTATGCGCTTGCCCCCGCCGCTTGATGCGCTTTCCCGGTAGGGAGCGTACGCAGCATCGGATCCGGTGCCTTTGATGCTGCGACATCGAAGGTCGGCTGCCGGCACGGCGCTCGCCCCTTGCAATGGCGGGTCGTTTTCGGCGGTTCGGGGCAGGATCAGATGATCCCGCCATTCGCGCGCAGCACCTGGCCGTTGATCCAGCCGCCATCGGGGCCGGCGAGGAAGGCGACGGTGGCGGCGATGTCCTGCGGTTGGCCAAGCCGCTCGAGCGGCGTGAGTTTCGTCAGGCGGTCGATGACCTCCTGAGGGTTCTGCAGGAAAAGTTCAGTTGCAGTCGGCCCGGGGGCGACCGCATTGACCGTGATGTTGCGGCCACGCAGCTCCTTCGAAAGCACGTGGGTCATCGCCTCGACGCCGGCCTTCGTCGCTGCGTAGACCGCGTAGCCGGGCTGGAGCAGACCGACCACGCTCGACGAGAAGCTGATGATGCGGCCGCCGCTGCGCAGGCGCCTGGCCGCCTCGCGCAGGCCGTTGAAAACACCCTTGAGATTGATCGCGACCTGGCGGTCGAACAACTCGTCGCCCGCCTCGGCGATCGGCGAAAGCTGCATGATGCCGGCATTGTTCACCAGCACGTCGATCCTGCCGAAAGCAGCCTTCGCCGCGTCGAACATGCGCGCGACCGCGGCAGGATCGCTCACGTCGGCCTGGGCGGTGATCGCCCGGCCGCCGGCCTTCTCGATCCTGGCCGCCAGCGCCTCCGCCGGACCGACGGACCCTGCATAGTTGATGACGACCGTGAAGCCGTCCGCGGCGAGCCGCTCGGCGATCGCTGCCCCGATGCCGCGAGATGCCCCGGTCACGATGGCCACCTTGTTGCCGTTCTCGGACATTGTCGTTCTCCTTGTCGCGACGCCTCGGCGCGTCGAGGGAGAAGATGCCCCATTTCAGTTGGCGGATAATTGGCCTAACATCGGCATCACTGTCCGGGAAAATCGAATAAAGACATGGACCGTATCGAGGCCATGCGGGTTTTCGCCCGTGTTGCGGAAAGGCGCAGCTTCACGCTGGCGGCCGAAGACCTGGGCCTGCCGCGCTCGACGGTGACGGACGCGGTGAAGCAACTGGAGAAACGCCTCGGCGTTCGTCTGCTGCAGCGCACGACCCGCTTTGTCAGCCCGACGCTGGACGGCGAGGCCTATCACCAGCGATGCCTAAGCATCCTCGCCGACATCGAGGATGCCGAAGGCGCCTTCGCCGGCGCCCGGCCCAAGGGCCGGTTGCGGGTCGACGTGCACGGCACGCTGGCCCGGCACTTCGTGCTTCCGGGTCTGCCAGAATTCCTGCGCAGCTATCCCGATATAGAATTCTACATGAGCGAAGGCGACCGGCTCGTCGATCTTGTCCGTGAAGGTATCGACTGCGTGCTGCGCGTCGGCGTTCCGCAGGACAGCGACATGGTTGCCCGCCGTGTTGCGATGCTGGACGAAGTGACACTGGCCGCGCCAGGCTATGTCGAGGTGCATGGACGGCCGGAGCATCCCGATGCGCTCGGAGGCCACCGGATGGTCGGCTTCCGTTCGTCGGCCACCGGAGGCTTGCTGCCCCTGGAATTCACCATTGCGGGCAAGGTTCACAACGTCACGCTGCCGGCGACGGTTTCGGTCAACGCCGCCGAAAGCTATCTCGCAGCCGCCAGGCTCGGGTTGGGGCTGATCCAGATTCCGCGCTATCACGCAGACGCAGCCTTGAAATCGGGCGAACTGATCGAGGTGCTGGAACGATTTGCGCCCACGCCGACGCCGGTTTCCGTGCTCTATCCCCGCAACCGTCAGCTCTCGCCGCGTGTGAGGGTCTTCATCGATTGGCTCGTTGCGGTCTTCGAGAGGCGTGCGTGAAGTCGTCCTTGCCCCTACCGGCTCGACATCCGCAACGCTGCAGGGTCTTCCTGGTCGGCTGCGTCGGATTGGTCTCGCATGATGGGGAACAGTGCTCGCAGGCGCGGATCGCGAAGCCACAGGCCGCCCCACATGAACAAGCCGAGATAGAGGCTGAACAGGATATGGGTGAAGAGCGGGCTGCCCGCCCGGATCTGGGTTGCCATCGCGCCGCCGAGCAGCGCCATCATCAGCACCGCGCCGAGCACGCTTGTGCGCGGGATCAGGTAAAGCACCAGGCAGGCCAGTTCGATGACGCCGATCGTGAGGGCATAGCCGGCGGGCCAGCCCAATTGGGCCATGGTCTCTTCGGCCACCGGCATCTGGAGCAGCTTCGGCGCGATCGAGGCGCCCAGCATGAACAGGGCGAAAAGCACGGTGAGAATGCGGCCGGTCCACAGCATTGCCGATGCGTTCATGTCGTCCTCCTGTGAAGCAATTGTTCGAGCCGGTCGAAGGTGCCCATCCAGCCGTGGCGATGTCCGGCAAGGCTCTCTTCGGATTTCAGGCCCTGCTGCGTGAAATCCATCTGTGTCCGCCCGTCGGGCAGTTCGGTCAGAAGCACGGTGACGAGCGTCTCGACCGGGACGCCGTCCTCGTGATCGTCGCTCTCCCATTTGAAGCTGAAGACCAGTCGCTCCGGCGGCACCACTTCGCGATAGACGCCGCCCTGCCAGAGAACGCGATCCTCCGTCGTCGAGCGCAGGCAGGCACGCCAGGCCCCGCCGGGGCGCAGGTCCTGCTCGGTGCTGACGGCAGGCCATTCGGGCGGACCCAACCATGCCACGAGCATCTCCGGCTGGGACCAGGCGCGCCAGACCAGTTCGCGCGGCGCATCGAAGATGCGGCGCAGGGTCAGCGAGAGCGACGCAAGTCTGTCAGTGGCGGGAGCCATCGTCATTCCCCGATTGGATGTGCTTGAGATAGGTATCCAGCCGGTCGAAGCTCGATTCCCAGAACTGGCGATACCTGTCGATCCAGTCGGCCATGTCCTTCATGGCCAGCGGCTCGAGCCTGGCCGGGCGCCATTGCGCCGTGCGGCTGCGGCTCACGAGGCCGGCATTCTCCAGCACTTTCAGATGACGCGAAATGGCCGGAAGGCTCATCGCGAAAGGCGCGGCGAGATCGTTCACCGATGTTTCCCCCTCGCTCAGCCGGGCAAGTATGGCACGGCGCGTAGGGTCGGCAAGAGCAGCGAACTGGGCGCTGAGCGGGTCGGAATGCATGACGTGCCCTTTATTTAACGACATCGTTAAATAAAGATCGAACCGGTGTCAAGGACACCACTGCCGGGCTTCGGGCGCGGACGCTGTGAGCGCGAAAGACGAAATGCAAGCGACAAGCGCGGTCAACGCGCTCGGGTGCAAGGCTCCGTTGGCTCCGCCCAAACCGTTCGGGCCGGCCAATCCGGAGGCGCCGATGGCCAGCGCCATGCCGCCCGGCCAAGAAAATGCGTTCGGGCTGGCCCTATGCATCCGAGCCAAAGATACGAAAGACCCCCCGGGCCTTGCTTGGCAACAAGAAGTCGAGCAGATGCACGTTCCAGAAATCGCGTTCGCAGCTCTCGTCATGGGCAACAGGGATGGCTCCGCTGGTCCCCTGTTCGTCGAACTCGTCTTGAGGCGGTGAATAGATCTTGCCCTGATCAAGCGAAAAGATGGTCTGCACCGGCAGCATGTCAGCTTCTCCCCGAGCGCCTATGGCGGTCTTTTCCCGAAACCGGGCCCCGATTTCGGGACCGCCGCGGCCGTTGAGCGATGAGGATCATTGTCGCGGACGCGCCCGGTTTGCGTCCTTAAGAAAGGTCCAAAAGATTCCGAAAAGTTCCAAAAAGGGGATGCTTGTCAGCCTTGGGGAAGGCCGGCAAGCCGTAAGCCGTGAAGTATGGCTGCGAGGCGGGCTGGGTCCCTGGCGGGCTGCCCGGCAGTTATGCTTGTTATGGTGACATCGGGAGCCATCTTCAGCAAATCGCCAAGGAAGCGGTGAGCCTCCTCCATGCGCCCGAGATGCGCGTTTGCGGCGATCAGGATCCAATAGGCCGGATCGAAGTTCGGGTTCACGGCGCGTGCACGCGTCGCCCAGGCCAGGGCCTCGGCGTAGTTGCCGAGGATCATATGCGCATGTGCCGTCCCGCTGAGCGAGATATGGGCAACAAGGTCGCGCGGCGAGAGCCTTCTTGCGCGGTCGAACAAGGCGAGCGCGTCGACGACATTGCCGCAGTGAAGGTTGGCAACGCCTGCCGCGGTGACCACCAGCATGTTGTTGGGATTGGCCTCCAGTGCAGCGTTGAGCACCGCCATTCCCCAGTCATAATCCCTTGCGACCTGCACCAGCGCCATCGCGCAGTTCGCCATCACTGTGGGATCGCCGGCCGCCTTTTCCAGACCGCGTCGCGCCAACTCGAAGCATTTCTCCCGGTCACTGGCGCTGAGCGGAGGCCATCCCATGGTGATGCGGTGCTCCAGAACCCAGGCCGCGAGGGAGAGCAGGTTTGCATTGTCGGGCTCGAGCACCAGCGCTTCGGTGAGCAAGGCGTAGGCGGCCGCGTTCTCATCAGCCGATTCCGCCAGGATCTTGGACAGGGCGCTCAGATAGGAATCATATGCGGCGACGCTTCCGGGCCGCTCCCTTCGCGAATGTTCGATTTCCGCGGTCTTGATATGAGGCTCGACGACGGTTGCGACGCTTTCGGTGATCCTGTCCTGGAAGTCGAACACTTCGCCGAGGGCGCCGTCGAAGTTCTTTGCCCATAGATGGGCGCCGCTGGCGCCATCGACGAGCTGCGCCGTTATCCTCAGCCGGTCTTCCGCCCGCCTTATGCTGCCTTCGAGCACATAACGCACGCCAAGTTCGCTTGACACCTGCCTGATATCGACGGTGCGTCCCTTGTACACAAAGGACGAGTTGCGCGCGATGACAGAAAAACTCCTGAAACGGCTGAGCGCCGTGATGATGTCGTCCACGACGCCGTCTGCGAAGTAGTCCTGCTCGACATCGCCGCCCAGGTTGACGAAAGGCAAGACCGCCAATGCCGGCTTGACCGGCAAGGCCATGCTCGACACCTCCTGAGCCGCCGCCGGCCGCAACAAACGATAGCCGACGCGCGGCACCGTCACGATCCATTCCTGGCCGTCGGGCGCAGGGCCAAGCGCCTTGCGCAGGGCCGCGATCTGGACGGTGAGATTGCCTTCCTCGACGATCGTGCCGGGCCAGCCGCGGTCCATCAGCTCTGCCTTGGGAACGATTCCTCCCTCGGCGTCCAGGAGCGCTTCGAAGAGAGCCAGCCCGCGTTGGCCAACGGCGACGGATTTGCCGTTCCGCTGCAGCTTGCCGCGCGCGGTATCGAGGACAAACGGACCAAAGGAACGCAGCGACTGCTCCATGCAAGGAATATATCCCGCGGTCCGGCCGACGAAAACCGGGCGAAGCGCACCGACCTGCACGCCCGGTGAACGTCCTCAGCCGGCCGGCCGGAAGGGTTTGGCGAGCGAGACGGGGAAGTTCAGGGCGAGCAGCTTGCGGTTGCGCGAGATGATCACCAGGACGGCGATCGTCGCCAGATAGGGCAGGGCGGACAGCAGTTCGGACGGGACGGCGAGACCGAGCGCCTGGCCCTGAAGCTGCAGAATGGTCATGCCGCCGAACAGCCAGGCGCCGAGCAGGACGCGCAAGGGCCGCCATGTGGCGAAGACCACCAGCGCCAGCGAGATCCAGCCCTTGCCGGCGGTCATATTCTCGACCCACAGCGGCGTGTAGGCGACCGACAGGTAGGCGCCGGCCAAACCGGCCATCAGGCCGCCGAACAGCACGGCGAGGTACCTTATCCCGATCACCGGATAGCCGATCGCATGCGCGGTTTCCGGCGACTCTCCTATCGTGCGCAGGATCAGCCCGCCCTTGGTCCGGTAGAGAAACCAGCTGATGACGAAGAACATGGCGATCGCCAGATAGACCATCGGGTCGAAACGGAAGAACATCGGCCCGATCACCGGAAGGTCCGAAAGGAAGGGGACACGGATGCGCTTCAGCGCCTCGATCGGCGCCGAGCCGAAGCCGCGGCCGAGAAACGCCGAGACGCCCGAGCCGAAGATGGCGAGCGCCAGCCCCGCCGCATATTGGTTGGTGAGGAAGGTGAGGGCGAGAACGCCAAACAGCAGCGAGGCCGCCGCGCCGGCAAGCGCGCCGGCGATGATGGCGACCGGCATCGGCAGGCCGGCAATGACGGCCCAGAAGGCGAAGGCCGCGCCTATGAGCATCATACCCTCGATGCCGAGATTGAGTACGCCGGATTTTTCGACGATCAGTTCGCCGAGAGCAGCGAAGATGAGCGGCGTGGCGGCGATGATGGTGCCGGCGAAGATGGCGACAAAGAGCTCCATCAGGCGTGCTCCGGGAGGCGGCGAAGCCGGTAGAAAATGAAGAAGTCGGCGGCGAGCAGGAAGAACAGCAATATGCCCTGGAAGATTCGCGTCAGCGCCGCCGGCAGGCCGAGATTCATCTGTACCGCCTCGCCACCGAGGAAGAGCAGCGACATCAGCAGCCCGCCCAGCACGATGCCGAAGGCATTGAGGCGGCCGATGAAGGCGACGATGATGGCGGCGAAGCCGTAGCCGGGCGAAATCTGCGGCGACAGCTGGCCGAGAGGGCCTGCGACTTCGGCCATGCCGGCAATGCCGGCTGCAGCACCCCCGGCGAGGAGGCCCGTCCACACAGCCGCGGATTCGCGAAAGCCGGCATAGCGCGCGGCGAGCGGGGCGGCACCGCTGACGGACATCTTGTAACCGAGGAAGCTGCGGTCGGTGAACAGCCACATCACGAATACCGCGATGACGGTGATGAAGATCGATGAGTTCAGCCGGTAAGCATAGTCGAACGGCTGAAACATCGCGGCCGCCGGCAGCAGTGCGGTTTGCGGATAGTTGAAGCCGGCCGGATCGCGCCACGGGCCGTGCACCAGCCAGGACAGGAAAAGCGTCGCGATGTAGGTGAGCATGAGGGTGACGAGGATCTCGTTGGTGTTCATGCGTGCCCTGAGGAATGCGGGGATCGCAGCCCAGGCCATGCCGGCGCAGGCCCCGGCGAACAACATCAGCGGCAGCAGGATGGGGCTTTCCGGGTTCGGATAGAACAGGCCGACGCCGCAGGCGGCGATCGCACCGATGATCAATTGTCCCTCGGCGCCGATGTTCCAGACATTGGCGCGGAAACCCACCGCCAGGCCGCAGGCGATGAGGATCAGCGGCGAGGCCTTGAGCAGCCATTCGGAGATGCCGTTGAGCGAGTTGAGCGGTGTGAAGAAAAAGGCCTGCAGGGTCGCCAGCGGGTCATAACCGAGTGTGGCAAACAGCACCCAGCCTACAAACAGGGTCAAGGCAGTCGCGATAACCGGGGCAGCGATCCGCATCCGCGCGGACGGCTCCGGCCTCTGTTCAATCCTGTATCGCAAGTTCACCTCTCCCGCTCGTACCGTTGCCGCGGTTGGTCATCAGAAGGCCGACTTCTTCCCGGTTGGTCTGTTTCCTGATCAGCGGCGGCGACACCTGGCCCTGGCAGATGACGAGCAGCCGGTCGCAGATCTCAAACAGCTCGTCGAGTTCCTCGGAGATGAGCAGCACGGCTGTCCCGGCGCGGCTCAGGTCGACCAGCGTCTGGCGGATGAAGGCCGCAGCGCCGACGTCGACGCCCCAGGTCGGTTGCGACACCAGGAAGAGCTTCGGCTCAAGCGCGATCTCGCGGCCGACGATGAATTTCTGGAGATTGCCGCCCGACAGGCTCTGCGCGCTCGATTGCGGCCCGTTGGCCTTGACCTTGAAGCGCTCGATGATGCTCCTGGCGAAGGTGCTCGCGCGACCGCGGTCGACGAGGCCGTGTCGCACGAGGCCGCTGCGATGGCCGGTGAGCACGGCGTTCTCCCATAGCGTATGCGGCGGCACGGCACCGCGCCCGAGACGTTCCTCCGGCACGAACGCCATGCCGAGCCTGCGCCGCTCGCTGGCATTGAGATGAGCGGCCGCCTTGCCGCCGATGCGGATCGTCTCGGAAGTCGAATGCGTGCGCTCGCCGCTGAGCAGCGAGACGAGTTCGGCCTGGCCGTTGCCCGAGACACCGGCGAGTCCGACGATCTCGCCGCGATGGACCTCGAAGGATATGTTGCGGAGTTCGACGCCGTATTTGTCGCGGGCGGGGGCCGAAAGGTTCCGCACTTCGAGTTGCGGCTCGTCACTCGGCACGGCGGGGCTGACATGCATCTCCGGAAGTTTCGAACCCACCATCATGCGGGCAAGCTCGAGCGAGGTTGTCTCCCTGGGCTTTGCCGTGCCGGTCACCTTGCCGTTGCGCAGGACGGTGGCGGAGTGGCACAGTTCCTGCACCTCGTCGAGTTTGTGGCTGATATAGACGATGCTGCAGCCTTCGGCGGCAAGCTGGCGCAAGGTTTCGAACAGCTTCACCACCGCCTGCGGGGTCAGTACCGAGGTCGGCTCGTCGAGGATCAGGAGTTTCGGCGCCTGCAGCAGGCAGCGCACGATCTCGACGCGTTGGCGTTCGCCGACGGAAAGGTCGTGTACCAGCCGCCGCGCGTCGATCGGCATGCCATAGCGGTCAGACAGGTCCTTGATCTGCCGTGCGAGCGCGTCCAGGTCGAAGGTGCTCGAGACCGACAGGGCGATATTCTCGACCACCGAGACGGATTCGAACAGCGCAAAATGCTGGTAGACCATCTCGATGCCAAGCGCGCGCGAGCTCGCGGGATTGTGCGCCTCGATCAGCTTGCCGTCGCAGTAGATCTCGCCGGAATCGGCTTGCGCGGCGCCGTAGATGATCTTCATCAGGGTTGATTTGCCGGCGCCGTTCTCGCCGAGGACAGCATGGATTTCCCCGGGCATGATCGACATCGAGATGTCGTCATTCGCAACGATGCCGGGATAGCTCTTGGTGATGTTGCGCAGTTCGAGGCGCGGGGTCATAGCCGGTCCTGCCATGGCACATGCGAGGTTGGACGGAGCGCAGCCTGCAACCACCGAGGCGGAAAGCCCACCCCGATGGCGTCGGTTGCCGCAGGGGCTTCAGCCGAGCTTGCCGATCATTCCCTTGACGAACCAGTTCATGCCGCGGATGTCGGGATCCGAGAGCACCGAGCCTGCGGCCACCTTGACGTTGCCGTCCTGGTCCTTCAGCTCGCCGGCATAGGGATGGACCTTGCCGGACCCGATATCGGCTTCGAGCTGCTTGAGCCTGGCCTGGACGTCGGCCGGGATCGCCTCGTTGTAGGGCGCCATCTTGACCACCCCGCCGGCAAGACCGTCCCAATGCACCTCGGGCTTCCAGGTGCCCTCGGCCACTCCCCTGGCAGCGCGCAGATAGTCGCTCGACCAGTCAAGCGTGAAGGCGGTGAGCTGCTTGCCCGAACCGAACTTGGCCATGTCGCTGGCATAGCCGACCGACCAAGCGCCGCCTTCGCCGGCCACCTGCACGCCGGTCGCGGTATCGGTCATCGAACAGATGACGTCGCAGCCCTGCGAGAGGAGCGTGTTGGCCGCTTCCTTCTCCTTGCCCGGATCGAACCAGGAGTTGAGGAAGATGGTGTTGCAGGTGATCTCCGGCTTGACGCTCTGCGCGCCGAGCAGCAGCGCATTCGCCGGTCCCACGATGTCGGGTATCGGGAAGCCGCCGATGAAGCCGATCTTGCCGGATTTGGTCATATGGCCGCCGGCCGCGCCGGCGACGAACGTCCCTTCGTAATACTTGGCTTCGAACGTGCCGAGATTGGCGAGGTGGACGATGCCCGAGCAGTGCTCGAAGGCGACCTTTGGGAAGCGGGGCGCGACCTTCTGCATCGGCGTACCGTGCGAGAAGCTCGTGCCGAAGATCAGCTGGTTGCCGGAGGCGGCGAGTTCGCGGAACACGCGCTCGGCATCCTGGGGCATGAAGATGTTGTCGATGGCCGTAATGGTCACCTTGTCGCCGAATTCCTCCTTGATCGCCTCGATGCCGAGGCTGTGCTGCTTCGTCCAGCCGATCTCGGCGATGGGCGAGACGTAGACGACGCCGATCTTGAGCGGCTCCTGGGCACGTGCGATGCCGGCGAGCCCGCTGGTGCCAAAGGCCGCGCCCGCGGCGCCCGAATATTGCAGGAATTGTCGTCTGGTCAGATTGAGCATGGCGGTAACCCTCTGTTGGTTCATGCGGATGGCGCCCGGCTTGTGCCGCCGGGTCTATTTGGAGGCATGGACATGGCTGTGCACCGATGCCCCGTCGTTATCTCCCGTCTTCTTGCCTGGTGCCGGCTTCGGCAGTTCGGCGGTCCTGCCCTCGAGATATGGTCCGAGCGCCTCGCGCGGCGTCAGTTCCGGAAACACCTGCCGGTCCATGATGTAGCCGCGCACGACGGTGCGATGATGCGATTCGATCAGCTCCATCGCCTGTTTCAGCCGGCCCTTTTCCAGCAGATCGATCACTCGTGCGTGGTCGTCGAGCAGGTTGCAGTAATCGAAATCGGCGGTGATCAGCGAACGCAGCAACGTGGTGCGGCGCAACAGCTGCGCATGGATCTCCTGCATCACCTTGTTGCGGCTGAGGCGCACGAAAACAGTGTGGAACTCCTGGCCGAGCACGTCGGCAAGGGGATTGTTGCCGGCCGCAACCGCCTGGCGCTGGCGTTCGACATGTTGGCGCAGTTCGGCCCAGCCGGCAGGCCCGAGGCGATCGCTGAGCTGGGCGGCAACACCCTGTTCGACCAGCGTCAGAGCATCATAGATCTCCAGGGCCTCCTGGATGCCCGGCTTGGCCACGAACGCGCCGCGATTGCGCTCCATCTGGACGAGCCCGTCTTCGGCAATGCGTATCAGCGCCTGGCGAATGACTATGCGGCTGACGTCGAAGATCTCGGCAAGTTCGCGCTCGCCGAGCTTGCAGCCGGGCACAAGACGGTGCTCGATGATGGCACGCGTCAGAATATCGGCAACGACCTTCGATCGGCTACTCAATGCGGGGTTTCCTCCACGCCGACGAGTTCGACGACGCCTGACGCCAGAGCCTGAAACTGGTCCATTTCGACATTGGACGATATGTTAAGTCGCAGCACGATTGGAGGACAATACCGGCCATCCGACAATCAAGATAAACAGGAAGGACTTTCAAAAAAAAGTGGATTGATATCCAATCCAGCGCGCCGAATGCTCGTCCCAAAGAGCTGGGTTCATAGGGAAGTGCCAGCCGGGAGGGTGCAATGAGCAAAGCTGCCCCTTGTCGTGACAGAGTTCTTCTCAATGATTGGCACGTTGTCGCGGATCGCGCCAATCTTTCGTCAGCGATCCCATTCGAAACGCGCCTTCTTGGTGTGGACCTCACCATCGATTGCCGCGACAGCCATCACACGGAAGTGGTCCGCAAAGACACCGGCAGGCCGGTCAACCGAGCCGTGCGCTACGGCTTCATCTGGGCCTGTCTCGGAAAACCGGAGCGCGACATCGTCTTCGTGCCCGAGGCCGAGGAGGCTGACCGCTATCTCGTCACCGGCGGGTCGATCGCGGTCAAGGTTTCGGGGTTGCGCGCCGTCGAGAATTTCCTCGACATGGGACACTTTCCCTTCATCCACACGGGCTGGCTCGGCGAGGAACCGCATACCGAAGTTCCGCCCTACAATGTCGAGATCACCGCCGCAGACGAGGTGCTTGCGACCGAATGCAGATTCTACCAGCCGGTCGCCTCTCCCACGGCCAAGGGCGGGATGATGGTCGACTATGTGTACAAGGTGATCCGGCCCTACACGGTGGCACTGTACAAGACCAACCCGCTTCATCCGACGCGCAAGGACGTCATCGTGCTTTTCGTCCAACCGGTCGACGAGGAGCACTGCATAGCGCACCCCTATCTTTGCTATCTGAAGGATGGGATGGATGCGGCGACGGTGCGCGGCTTCATGCAACTGATCTTCGCGCAGGACAAGCCGATCCTGGAGAACCAGATGCCCAAGCGCCTGCCACTGGATCCACGCGCCGAGACCCCGATCCGCGCCGACGCCGTCTCGATCTATTACCGGCGCTGGCTGCGCGACCGATCAGTCACCTATGGCGCGATCCCGGCGCGGAGATGACGCATGGCAGCGGCGCCATCCAGGAAGGAAGAAAGAATGACCCAAACGAGATGCAAGGATCAGGTAATCCTCGACCTTTGGCATCCGCTGGCCGCATTGGCGGAAGTGCCGCCGGGTGTCGTTTCCGATACGGTGCTGCTCGAGGAGCCCGTTAGCTATGCCGCGAATCGCGACGGCAAGGCCGACGTCTGGCGGTCACTGCGCGATCTGCCCGCCGGCACTCCGGTCGAGGTCGGCACGCTCGGCAACACGCTGCCGGTCAAGATCGCCTACGGCTATGTGTGGACGTCTCTCGGCAATCCCCCGGCCGATCTTTTCCCGATCCCCGAATTCGAGGAAGCCGATCGCCGCAAGCTCAATGCCGCGACGGTTGGCGTCCATGTCTCCGCGCCGCGTGCGATCGAGAACTTTCTGGACATGGGACATTTCCCCTATGTCCATACGGACATCCTCGGCGCCGAGCCGCATACGGAAGTCAAGGAATACGACGTCGAGATTTCCGTGGATCGGGACGAGATCCTGGCGACGCGTTGCCGCTTCTTCCAGCCGATGGCCTCGACTGCCTCGCAAGGGGGGGCGGATGTCGACTACATCTACCGCGTGCCGCACCCCTATTGCTCGGTGCTCTACAAATCCAGTCCGGTGGATGAAAGTCGCCTGGATGTCATCGCCGTGTTCCTGCAACCGGTGGACCAGGAGCACATCCGCGCGCACATGATGCTGTGCGTACTCGACGACAGCAGTGAGGACAAGGTGATCAAGCGCTTCCAGCAGACGATTTTCGGGCAGGACAAGCCGATCCTGGAGAACCAGTTCCCGAAGCGGCTGCCGCTTGATCCGCGCGCCGAAACGCCGATCCGCGCCGACAAGTCGGCCATCGCCTACCGCCGCTGGCTCAGTCAGAAGGGCGTGACGTACGGGGTCATCCCTGCCGCCACCTGACCGACACGGGAATTCTGGAGATAGAGATGCTCGATACCGCCAAGACAAGATGGCATCCCATCGCAGCGGCCTATGACCTGCATTTTCGCCATGTCTTCCACGCCCAGCTGCTCGGCCGCGAGTTCGCCGTCTGGCGTGCCGATGACGGCTATATCAATGTCTGGGAGAACCGCTGCCTGCATCGTGGCGTGCGTTTGTCGATCGGAATCAATGACGGCCGCGAGCTCAAGTGCCAGTACCATGGCTGGCGATACTCGAACCGCACCGCCGGCTGCACCTATATTCCGGCACACCCAGCCGACGCGCCGGCCCGCACCATCACCAACCGCACCTTCGCCGCAGTCGAGCGCTACGGTCTCGTCTGGTCGGCCGAAGAGCCGCTTGGTGACGTGCCCGAGGTGGCGGGTCTTGCCGAGGGCAATCTTCTCATCCTGCGCGGCATGCCGGTGAACGCCCCGGCCGACATCGTGGCAGCGAAACTGAAAGGCTACCGCTTCCAGCCAAGCGGCCGGATCGACGCTTGTGAGGCCAGTGTTGCGGTCGAAGCGGTCAGCGCGTTCTCGGTGGCACTACGCGCGACCGAGGGCGACGCCAGCACGCTCGCCATCTTCTTCGTCCAGCCGGTCGATTCCAACCGCTCGGTGATCCGCGGCGTGCTCAACGGCCAGCCGCAGGACAGGGAGCGCATCGCGGTCCTGCGCCATCACAACGAGCTGCTGTCCAAACTGCGTGAGGCGGTCGAACGCGAGGCGGCAGCGGCTCCCGCGCCAGCGCCGCTCGAACCGGTGATCGAGCGCGTTTCGCCGGAACTTGCCGAGATGCCGGAGGCGACCGCGCATGGCCGCAAGGCGACGATCCGCGTCGAGGTCGCAAGAAAGTGGCGGGCGGCCGACGGCATCGCCGGCTTCGAACTGCGGCCGATCAAGGGGCTGCTGCCGACCTTCCAGCCCGGCGCCCACATCGACGTGCATATGCCCAACGGCCTGATCCGCCAGTATTCGATCATCAACGGTCCGGGAGAGAGCGGCACCTACGTCATCGGCGTCAAGCTGGAGCGCGACTCGACGGGCGGCTCAACCTGCATGCACGAGACGGTGCGGGCGGGCGACGTGCTGGCGATCTCGGAGCCGCGCAACAATTTTCCGCTGCGCCGTGACGCAGTCGAGACCATCTTCGTTGCCGGCGGCATCGGCATCACGCCACTCCTCGCAATGGCCCAGACGCTCAAGAACCAGAACCTGGCCTACGACCTGCACTATTTCGCGCAGGACGAGGCGCAGCTTGCCTTTCCCGAAAGAACGAAGGAACTGGGCGACGCGCTGAAGCCGCATCTGGGTCTGTCGCCAGACGAGACCGGTGTGAAGCTGCGCGAAATCCTCGCGACGTGCCGCCCCGACATGCATCTTTATCTCTGCGGTCCCGGGCCGATGCTTCAGGCGGCGCGCCGCATAGCCGCCGAACTGGGCTGGCCGGAAACCGCAGTGCATTTCGAGTACTTCAAGAACACCAACAAGATCGACGACAGTTCGAGCTTCGAGGTAGCGTTGGCCCGCTCCTGTGTGACGCTCAAGGTGCCTGCGGGAAAGACCATCCTCGAGGTGATGCGCGAGGCCGGCGTCGACATGCCGTCCTCCTGCGAGCAGGGCGCCTGCGGCACCTGCCTCGCGACGGTCATCGAAGGCGAGCCGGACCATCAGGATGTCTATCTCAACGATGCCGAGAAGAAGTCCGGCACCAAGATCATGACCTGCGTGTCGCGCGCCAAATCGGCCCGCCTCGTCCTCGATCTTTAGGAGCCGGCCGATGATCACGCTCTACGACTACGAACTGTCCGGCAATTGCTACAAGCTTCGATTGCTGATGAGCATGCTCGGTGTCGATTACAAGACCGTGCCGGTCGACTTCTATCCCGGGCGGGAACACAAGTCGGACTGGTTCCTTAAGCTCAATCCGCTCGGCCAGCTTCCCGTCATCGACGACGACGGTCTGATCCTGCGCGACGCCCAGGCGATCCTGGTCTATCTCGCCTCGAAATACGATCCGAGCGGACGGTGGTACCCCAGGGACAATCCGGCCCTGCTCGGCGAGATCGGCCAGTGGCTTGCTTTCGCCGACGGCGTCACCGCGACCGCCTCGGCGGCGCGCCTCCATGACGGTATGTTCTACGATTTCGACATCGACGCCGTCCGGGCCGGCGCTCACAGGCTGTTCCGCATCCTCGACGAGCATCTGTGGTTCGGCGAGCAGGAAGGTCGCGATTGGATCTGCAGCGCGCCCTATCCGACCATCGCCGACATCGCCTGCTTCCCCTACATTGCGCTTTCGGAGGAGGGCGGGGTGTCGCGGCAGGACTATCCCGCGATCCGGCGGTGGATGGACCGGGTGAAGCGCGTGCCCGGCTTCAGCGTGATGTCCGGCGTCTTTCCCGCGGGACCGGCTCGCGCGGCCTGACGGCAAGAACCACGACAATGAAGCCGGTGCATCACAACCGGCCGGACCAGCGGGGAGCGAATGGAAGACATCGCCTGCACAATCGCCTGCAACGCTTTCCATGTGCCGGAACGCGGCAGGCTGGAAATTCTCGAAGACTGCCTGATCCGTATCGACGAGGACGGCAGGATCGTCGACGTCATGCATGCCCAGAGCCCCGATCACACTGCGGCCCGGCGCGCGGCCGAAGCAAACGGAACGCTGGTGGCCCTGGTTGACGGGCAGTACCTGATCCCCGGCATGGTCGACCTGCACATCCATGCGCCGCAATGGGCGCAACTTGCCAAGGCTCTCGACCGTCCGCTCGAGGAATGGCTGCAGACCTACACCTTCCCGCTCGAGGCTCGTTTCGCCGACACCGGCTTTGCGCGCGAGATCTATTCGTCCCTGGTCGAGAACCTGTTGGCCAACGGCACGACCACGGCGGTCTATTTCGGCACGATCCATCTGGAGGCCAATCTGGCACTGGCCGAAATCTGCCTGGAGCGCGGCCAGCGCGCACTGGTCGGCAAGGTGGCGATGGACAACGCGGCCGAGTGTCCCGACTATTATCGCGACGTCGACGCGTCCTCGGCGGTCGCCGATACCAAGAGCTTCATCGACAGGCTGACGGCGCTGCAGCCGGCAGGGAAGCCGAGCGTCCTGCCCGTCATCACGCCGCGTTTTGTGCCGAGCTGCAGCGACGCGCTGCTCGACGGGCTCGGCCGTCTCGCCGGCGAGACGGGTTGCCACGTCCAAACCCATTGCAGCGAAAGCGACTGGGCGCATGGTTACGTGCTCGAGCGGTTCGGCAAGACCGACACCGAGGTGCTCGCGGGCTTCGGCCTGATGACGGAACGCACCATACTCGCCCACTCGAATTTCATCTCGCCGTCAGACATGGAGACGATCAAGCAGGCCGGGTCGGGCGTGGCGCATTGTCCGCTGTCGAACGTCTATTTCGCCGATGCGGTGTTTCCACTGCGGGCCGCCCTCGACAAGGGGCTGCATGTCGGGCTCGGCACGGATGTTTCCGGCGGCTATTCGCCGTCGCTCCTCGACAGCGCGCGTCTTTCCATGGTTGCAGCGCGAGCGCTGGCGAGCGGCGTCGACGCCGCGCTGCCGCGCGAGGAGCGCGGCGTCGCCGGATCACGCATCACCACGGCCGAAGCGTTCTGGTTGGCGACGGCGGGCGGTGGCGAGGCGCTCGGCCTGCCGATCGGCGTCTTTGCGCCCGGCTACGAGTTCGACGCGCTGGCGATCGACGTGAAGGCGGCAGGTTCGAATGTCGTGATCTGGCCGGAGCTCGACGGGCCCGTCGATATCTTCGAGAAGATCCTGCTCAACGCGACGCGCGCCAATATCGCCGCCGTCTGGGTCGGAGGGAAGATTCGCTCGGGTGGATTGGCCGCGTAGGGGCGGCTACTTTCGTTTTCCGCCGGCCTGCTTCCTGGGCTCGACCGCGCCGAAGAGGTCGTACTGAGCCTCCTCTTCCTGCTGCTCCGTCTGTGTGTTGGCCGGTGCCGGCATGGTTTTGGTAGATGCTTGCTCCGCCGATTTGCGGTTCCGTCCCAGCTTCTTTTCCAGCACCTGGCAGAGCCAGTGCTCCGTGAAGATGAAGGCGCTGCGGCCGAGCACCTCGTCGGCGCTCATCGCGGCCTTGCCGTGCTTCAGAACGTCGAAGGCTTCCCGCATCTCCTCGTCGATCGGTTCGCCCGCTTCCCTGGCGAGTTGGACGAAGGCGGTCTCCAACTGTTCAGGGGTGGCATTGGCGATGTTGTCCAGATCGTCGATGACGGCGCCGATCCGGGTCCGCTCGAAGATGAGCGTCACCCCGCCGATTTCGGTCCGGCCGTTGATCGCGATGAGCCTCGCGGCGAAGATGTCGAGCTCATTCGCGTGATGTGTTCCAGCCTTCTCATGGACCCAGACGGGCTCGCCGCCTCGCACGAGGTCGCGCATGAAGAAACCCTCTCCGACCCGGATGCCGGTGACCTCATAGAGGCTCATCACGGATTGGCGAAGCGCCCGGATCAGGACGCGCGCGGCTGCGCTTTCCTTCCAACCGCGCCGTTTCAGATAATCGTCGGCGAGGCTCAGCCCGTCGATATCGGCGGTTATCAAATCCTCGAAGACGCAGTTCCACAGTTTCGAGAATTCGACCGGCTCAAGGTGGTCGGCCAAATCCTGGGGCTCGATGCCCATCTCGTCGCAAGCATTGTCGATGTGCTGCATGGTGAACTCATCGAACAACTCCTGCCACTGGTCCCGCTGGGCCCATTTGATGATGCCTTCGAGAAGTGCCTTGCGCGCCACGATCGTCGTCCCTGAAAAAGGCCATTTGCAGCAGAGCTGTCCACGCCGTTTCACGACGTCTTCTCGGCATTAGCCTTTCCGAGGTGCGTGTTCAGCAGTGCAAGCCCTTGTTCCACCGGAAAATGGCGTTTTGGAAGGCCGTTCGGCGCGAAAATACAGGCGGCACATATTATCGACCGACCACTTCTTGCAGAATTGATGGATTGTCGACAATATGTCATTGTCTCGTGGTGTAGAGCATGTCCCAATCCATCGCATTCGACCCGATCGCCGATACGACCCGCCGCGCCGAAATCGTCGCACTGTTGAGGCGCGCGATCCTGACCGGGCAGTTGCAGCCGGGGCAGAAGGTCAACGAGTTGCGCATTGCCGGAGAGATGCGTGTCAGTCGCGCGCCATTGCGCGAGGCCGTCAGGGAGCTGGTGCAGGAGGGACTGCTGACAGGCGTCCCCTATGCCGGGACCTTCGTCGTCGACGTCACGGCGCGGGATGTCGAGGAAGCGTACTCGCTTCATCGCGTGCTTGAAGCATTCGCCATCGAGACGGCGTGGCCGCGTAGGAACGCGCATTTCTGCGCTGAGCTCGACCGCCGTCACGATCGGGTCAAACGCGCGATCGCCGCAGTGGACCTCACCAGCCAGATCGAGGCGGCGCTCAGCTTGCATGGGCTCATCTATGAATGGGCCGACCATTCGCTCCTGCTCGACACGTGGCGGCGGCTGGCCGGCAGGCTGCAGATGTATTTCGCCCTGCATCAGCGCGCCCGAGGAGAGGCCGTGCCTGCAGCCGACCTGCATGAGGACTATGTTCGACTGCTCAAAGGCGACGACATGGATGCGGCGCGCCGTCACGCGCTGGAACATATCGACTGGGATTTCGAGGAACTGCTCGGCTACGCCCGCTCGCTCGAATTGCGCGGCGACACCAGGTAGCGAACCAGCTTGCCGGCTCGTGGGCCGGGCAGCGGAGGATGGAGTTGATGAAGATCAAGACGATCAAGGCCTTTCGCGTCCTGCAGCCCTTTGTCGGCGGCGCCTACAACATGTCGAAGGGGCGAAGCGCCGACGCTTTCGACGCTGTCATCGTTGCCATGATCTCGGACAGCGGCCTGACCGGCTGGGGCGAGATGGCGCCGCTCGGCAATTTCTATTCGCCCGCCTTCGCTTCGGGCGCGCGGGCAGGCGTGACGGAAATCGCTCCACATCTCCTGGGGCAGGATCCGAGGGCACTCGGCAGCGTGGGCCGGCTCATGGATACGGTTTTCAAGGGGCACCCCTATGTCAAGTCGGCGCTCGATATGGCCTGCGCCGATCTCGCAGCCCGTGCGGCCGGCGCGCCGCTGGTGACGCTGCTGGGCGGAAGGGAAGGGGAGAGCGCTGAGCTTTACAAAGTGGTGACCCATGGTGAGGTGGACGCGATGGCGGCAACTGCCGCCCGCATCGTCGCCGAGGGTTTCCACCGGCTGCAGATCAAGGTCGGCGGCGACGTCCGCGGCGATATCGATCGTGTGCATGCCGTCGCGGGGGCGATCCCCAAAGACACGGTGCTGTTCTGCGACGCCAATGCCGGCTGGACGCCCTTCCAAGCGAGGCAGTTCGCCGCCGCCACGCGTGATATCGACTATGTGTTCGAACAGCCCTGCACCACCATCGACGAATGCCTGTCGGTGCGGCGCATGCTCGACAAGCCGATGGTGCTCGACGAATCCGTCGCCTCGCTGGGCGACATGCTCGACATCCACCGCAAGGGCGCGGCCGACGGGCTGACGCTGAAGATCTCGCGCCTGGGCGGGGTGACGAAGACGCGGCAGATCCGCGACCTCGCCGTCGATCTCGGTTTCATGATCACCGTGGAGGACACCGGCGGCGCCGAGATCGACACCGCCGCCATGGCGCATCTGTCGCTCTCGACGCCGGAGGAACGCCGCCTCCATGCGATCGCTTTCCACGAGTGGGTGACGGTGCGCACCGCGTCGAATAGGCCGCCGGTCGAGCGCAACCGCATGGGGCTTCCGGACGGGCCGGGCCTCGGCATCGACGTTCGGGAGGATCTGCTCGGGGTGCCGTTCCTGGAACTGGAGGGCTAGTCAGAACATGTCTCCCGAAAGCGATTGCGGGGAAAAGGCACGCCGCAAATCAAGGCCTGCAGGCTGATCGAAGGGCCCAGCGAACCTTCCGGATATGCTCCTGCGCTCCGACGTCCGGCGGTGCCTTCGAACGACCGATCCCATTCATGGGCCACGCCGAAGCGTCCGGTGCTCGCACGGGATCGTCCAAGCCGTGCTCACGATTTCTCGCGGCCCGTGGGTCGGATCGGCGACGCGATACCTTCCGTTAACCACGCTCATTTACCATAACTCTCGTTGCCAAAGCTGATGTCGTCGGCAACCGAGTTCCGTCCAGTTTCGTACCGACCCCTCCGGGCCGGATTTCAGTATAAGGTATATGTGCCATGACGAGTATCATGACCAACCCGTCTGCAATGACGGCTCTTGCCAGCCTCCAGGCGACGAACCGCGCGCTCGAGGCGACACAGAACAGGATATCGACGGGCTACCGCGTCGCTGAAGCCAGCGACAACGCGGCCTATTGGTCGATCGCAACCACCATGCGCTCGGACAACAAGGCGCTGTCGACCGTGCGCGACGCGCTCGGCCTCGGCGCGGCGAAAGTCGATACCGCCTACACCGCGATGGATTCCGCAATCGACGTGGTCGACGAGATCAAGGCCAAGCTGGTGGCGGCGCGCGAGCCCGGCGTCGACAAGTCCAAGGTCCAGTCGGAAATCACGCAACTTCAGCAGCAGCTGATCGGCATCGGCGAATCGGCGAGCTTCTCGGGCGAGAACTGGCTGTCGGTGGACTCCTCCGCCGCCGGCTACACGACCGTCAAGCAGATCGTCGCCTCCTTCACCCGCGGCTCCAGTGGAACGGTGACGATCGGTACGTTGCAGATCGATATCGACGGGCTCAAGCTCTTCGATGCCAACGACCAGTCCGGCATTCTTGACA
The DNA here is from genome assembly GCF_016756635.1 of Mesorhizobium sp. L-8-10. Classification (NCBI taxonomy): domain Bacteria; kingdom Pseudomonadati; phylum Pseudomonadota; class Alphaproteobacteria; order Hyphomicrobiales; family Phyllobacteriaceae; genus Mesorhizobium; species Mesorhizobium sp. L-8-10. The sequence goes on from NZ_AP023263.1 coordinate 2,743,185, forward strand.
CCCAGAGCACGACGACCAACGGTGGCGTCGTCTATTCGGTTTCGACGCTCGACATCTCGGCGCTCACCAACTCGGCCAACGATCTCGCCGATCTCGACGAGCTGATCCTCACGGTTGACGGCGCGCTGCAGGACATGGCCTCGGCCGCCAGCGATCTCGGTGCCGCCAAGAGCCGGATCGCGATGCAGCTCGACTTCGCCTCCGACCTGATGGACGCGATCGAGCGTGGCGTCGGCACGCTTGTCGATGCCGACATGAACGAGGAATCCACCCGCCTGCAGGCTCTCCAGGTGCAGCAGCAGCTCGGCATCCAGGCGCTGTCGATCGCCAATGCCGGAGTCCAGGGCGTGATGAAGCTCTTCCAGTAGGCTGGACACGACTTGTGACACTGGCCAGGGGCCGGCTCCAGAGCCGGCCCCTGCCAATTGAGGTGCCCGCATCGCTCCAGCCGCACAAGCGAAAATCGAACACGATCTTCGGGGAAGCGCGATGCGTCGATCAGGGTGCTGGAACGTCCTTTGCGTCGAGATGGACGGGCCGCGCTCCAACCATTTGTTAGCGTCGGAGTTATCTGCAAGCCGGAGCCCGCTTTCGGGTCCGATACCCTATACGAACGGCCTGCCGACCTTGTATTTCCGCGGGATGAGCCGCTCGAGATAGGCCATGCCGGCGCTCGATATGTCGTTGACCTCGGGCTTCAGGAAGTTGTCCGGCATATGCCTCGTCTTGCCCGCGACATTGCCGAGCGGAACCAGCCGCAAAACCGTCTTGCCGCCTTCATGCCGCAGGGCGACGGAACCGCTGCCCCTTGTCGCAGCGTCGGCAGCGAAAGCGCCGGCGTCGAACGCTTCCTGCGCATCGGTCGGGTTGATCGTGGCGATGTTGCCGCGCGGCATATAGCCAAGCGTATCGACCCGCGCGCGTGTTCCGGGCAAGCCGTCGCGCAGCGCATGCTCGAAGGCGAGGCCGAGGTCGCCGCCGGAGAGCTTGACGTTGCCATGGGCGTCGCGTTCCAACCGATCCTCGGGGACGAGGCTCTCCACCAGCGAACGCCCGTCCTCCGACGTCACCCCTTCCGAGACCGCCACGATGCAGCGCCCGTGGCGGCCGAGAGTTGCCCGCACGTCGTCGATGAAGCGCGGCACGGAGAAGGCGCGCTCGGGCACATAGAGCAGATGCGGGCCGTCGCCCTCCTCGTCCCGCCACGCGGCGGCCGCAGCGGTCAGGAAGCCGGCATGCCGGCCCATGACGATGCCGACATAGATGCCGGGCAAAGCACGGAAGTCGAGATCGACGCTCAGGAAGGCGCCGGCAACGAATTCGCCGGCGGAAATGAAGCCAGGGGTGTGGTCGTTCTCGACAAGATCGTTGTCGATGGTCTTCGGCGCATGGACGAAGGCGATCTTGCCGCCTGCCGCATCGGCCAGGATCTGCTGCGTGCCGGCCGTGTCGTTGCCGCCGATATAGATGAAGGCGTCGGCGCCGAGCGCCTGCAGGCCCTTCAGTACGACCTCGCAATAAGCGGCGTCGGGCTTGTCGCGCGTCGAGCCGAGAGCCGCGCTCGGCGTCGCCGCGATCAGGTCGAGCCGTTCGGACGAGACATCGGCGAAATCGACATAGTTGCCGTCACGAATGCCGCGCACGCCATGGCGAGCGCCCAGTATCCTCGCGCCGGGATGCTGCTTCCGGATCTCGGCGACGGCGCCGGCCAGCGTCCGGTTGATCACGGCCGTCGGGCCGCCCCCCTGCGCGATCACGAATGTCCCGGCCATGTCGGTCCTCCCGTCGGATGAGGGAGAAGGATACCTTTTTCCTTTCGTGACGGGAAGGAAGCGAATAGCGAGTAGCCAATAGCGAATAGGGATGGACCTACTGGGTTCCGAAGGTCGGAGCCCCTTCCTTTTTCCCCCTATTCGCTACTGGCTACTCGCTATTCGCTCACGCAACTACAATTGGCGTCTTTCCGTTGACGCGGTTGTAGAGGTCGATGACGTCCTGGTTGATCATGCGCACGCAGCCCGACGACATGGCATGGCCGATCGTCCACCATTCCGGCGAACCGTGCACGCGGTATCCGGTGTCCTGGCCGTCCTTGAAGATATAGAGCGCGCGGGCGCCGAGCGGGTTGTCCAGCCCACCGGGCTGGCCGCCGCGCCACTTCTCCAGTTCGGGCTTGCGTGCGATCATCTCGGGCGGCGGCGTCCAGCGCGGCCATTTCTTGCCGTACTGGATGTTGGCGCGCCCGGACCAGAGAAAGCCGTCGCGGCCGATGCCGACGCCGTAGCGGAGCGCGTCGCCGCCCGGCTGCACGAAATAGAGGAAACGTTCCTGGAGCCGCACCACGATGGTTCCCGGCGCCTCGCCGGTCGGGTCGACCACGATCTGGCGCCTGAACTTCGGATCGACCTTCGCATAGGGGATGGCCGGAAGCTGGAAACCATCATCCGTGGCCGAGGCATACATCAGGTCGGGGCTCGTCACCTGCCGGTCGACGCTGATCTTTGGCCGGATCGTGCCGGTCGTGATGTCGTCGAGCTGGAGCGACGGCATGTCCAGCGTCCTGGTACAGGCTGCGAGGCCGGTGAGCGACAGAGCGCCGAGGCCGAGCAATGCCGTTCGGCGATTGGGCTGCGGATGATCTTCCGATGACGGAATATGGTTACTGCGAGGAGACGAGTTACGCGGCACGCGACTGATTCCATGTTACAGCTGCCGGAAATCCTGCCGAAATATGGTTGATAAAGGCTGAATCCGCATGCAAGTGCGGCATGGGGCTGGTCGGGGAGACGGCGATGCGTGTCGCGAAGGCGGGTGAATGGTTCGCGGGGCGTCGGCTGGCGCCCGGTCTGGACATGCTCACGGAGACCTTCGTGCATGGCTTCGTACGGGCCAACATCTATCACCTGCGTGGTCGCGACCGTGATCTGATCGTCGACACCGGCATGGGTCTCGCCAAGCTGATGCCGGCGCTGGACCTGACGCCGGGCAAGCCGCTGCTGGCTTTTGCCACCCATATCCATCTCGACCATGTAGGTTCCCTTCACGAATTCGCCGAGCGGGCCGGGCCGCGCCAGTCGGCGGATGCCTTCGTGACCATGCCCGACGCGTCGACCTATGCCGATATGTTCGGCGAGCTCGCGGAGCCCGTTACCCTGCTGCCCGCCGAGGACTGGCGGGCGACGGACTACGCGATCAGACCGGCGCCGCTGACGGTCGTCCTCGACGAGGGCGACCGCGTCGATCTCGGCGATCGCTGCTTCACCGTGGTCCATCTGCCGGGCCATTCGCCCGATTCGATCGCGCTGCTCGACGAGGTGGACGGCACCTTCTTCAGCGGCGATGCGATCTATGACGAGATGCTGATCGACGATCTGCCCGATTCCGACCGCGACGCCTATCGGCGGACCATGATGCGCGTCCTCGATCTGCCGGTGAGCATCGTCCATGGCGGGCATGGCGAAGGCTTCTCGCCGGACCGCATGCGCGAGATCGCGCAGGCCTATCTCGACGGCAGAAGGACCTGACGAGAGGAACACCTCGCAGCGAATTGCCTCTTTACATCGGCCGCGGACGAGAGATTTATCCTCTTCTTTGAGAGAGGAGTGTTCCATGACCATCGAAACCTGGGCTGCCTTCGTTGCCGCTTCCGCAGTCCTTCTCGTCATACCGGGGCCGACGATCCTGCTCGTCGTCTCCTATGCGCTCGGCCAGGGCTGGCGCACGGCACTGCCGATGGCCGTCGGCGTGGCGCTCGGCGATTTCACCGCCATGACCCTGTCGATGCTCGGCATCGGGGCTCTTCTGATGGCCTCCGCAACCGTGTTCACCCTGCTCAAATGGATTGGCGCGGCCTATCTGATCTATCTCGGCGTCAAGCTGTTCCGGGCGGGCGGCACGCTCGACGCGACGCCGCGCAGGGATGCCACGCCGCCCCTGAAGATGATGGCCCATGCATGGCTGATTACAGCGCTCAACCCCAAGAGCATTACCTTCTTCGTGGCGTTCCTGCCGCAGTTCATCGATCGCCACGCCGATTTCCTGACGCAGATGATCGTCTTCGAGACAACCTTCCTGACGCTCGCCTTCGCCAATGCCTTCGGTTATGCGCTTGTCGCCTCGCGGGCTGGCCGGCTGGTGCGGAGCCCTCGGGCGATCCGCATCTTCAACCGCACCGGCGGCACGCTGCTGGTGGGTGCCGGCGTCGCCACGGCGGTGGCGCGCTCCGGCAACTGAGCGGACCGCGTCTTTCGAAGCGTCGGCACGGAAATTTCGTCCTTCGGCCATCGCGCGGTCGCTCCGATACAGGACTCGGCTAGCCTTGGCCTCCCGAGCGCATCTGCGCTACCTATGAGGCCGACAGGAGCGGGGCCGACCCAGCGGCTCAAGGAGCGCGACATGACGATCAGGGACAGTCTCGGCCTGCCGATATCGGGCGCCACCGATACCGGGGCCGCCTTCTATCAGAAGGCCGTGCACGAGTTGCAGTGCTTCGTCGGCGATCCGGTCGGCTCGATCGATGCGGCGATCGCGGCTGCGCCCGGTTTCGTCATAGCGCATGTGTTCAAGGGCTATCTGTTCGGCCTCGCCACGGAGCGCGAGGCGACGGCGGTCGCGGCCGATTGTTTCGCTGCCGCGAGCGGGCTCGGCGGCACGGCGCGCGAGCGCACCCATGTCGCGGCGCTCGGGCATCTGGCGCAAGGACGCTGGCATGCAGCCGGAGGCATTCTCGAGGATCTGACGATCGAGGCGCCGCGCGACGCGCTCGCCTTGCAGGCCGGCCACCAGATCGACTTCTTCACCGGCAATGCGCGCATGCTGCGCGACCGCCTGGCACGTGCGCTGCCGGCCTGGGACGAGGCCATGCCCGGCTATCACGCCATGCTCGGCATGCAGGCCTTCGGCTTCGAGGAGATGGGCGACTACGGACGCGCCGAGGCGCTGGGCCGCAGGGCCGTCGAGATCGAACCACGCGACGGCTGGGCCCAGCATGCCGTCGCCCATGTCATGGAGATGCAGAGCCGGCAGCGGGACGGCATCGCCTGGATGCGCGCCAATCCGGACGCCTGGGCGAAGGAGAGCTTCCTGCAGGTGCATAACTGGTGGCATCTGGCGCTGTTCCACTACGATCTTGGCGAGATCGCCGAGGTGCTGGCGCTCTATGACGGGCCGATCTTCGGCACGCGGTCTTCGGTGGTGCTCAACATGGTGGACGCCTCCGCGATCCTGTGGCGGCTCCATCTCGGCGGTGTCGACGTCGGCGGCCGCTGGACGCCGCTCGCCGAGAACTGGGCGCCCAAGGCTATGTCGGCCAACTACGCCTTCAACGACGCCCATGCCATGATGGCCTTCGTCGGCGCGGGCCGGGCGGACCTGGCCGGCGCGCTTCTCGACGCCCAGCGCGCCGCGATGGAGGCGGGTGGCGACAATGCCGGCTTCACGCGCGACGTCGGTCATCCGCTCACCTTGGCGATCAAAGCTTTCGGCGAGGGCGACTTCGCCCAGACCGTAGGGCTGCTGCGGCCGATCCGCTCCATCGCGCATCGCTTCGGCGGCAGCCATGCGCAGCGCGACGTCATCGACCTCACGCTGATCGAGGCCGCATTCCGTGCAGGCAATGCCGCGCTCGCCGCGGCGCTTGCCGCGGAGCGTCTCGCCGCCCGACCGGACAGCCCGCTTTCGCAGCTGTTCATGAAGCGCGCGGCGCGGCCGGCCGAGGTCACGTAAGGGCGCAGACCCCCGCCCTCAGCTCCGCCTGACGTCCTGTCGAGGAAGAGTGCCCTGGCACCGGGGCTCTTCTCATGGCCGGCAGCGGCCTTCAAACCGCATTGCGGTCGCTCCGACGCCGATTTATTGCGAGTCGCGAAAAAAATATGCCATAGGGCCAGCCAGACGGTTGCATCGTGCCCCGTTTTCATATTCTGCTTCGGTCCGGAGGAAACATCGGCAGAAGGGCTCGCCGCGCCGTGCGGTCGGGTGCCCTGACCGGGAGGAGCGACATGTATCTCGGGCTCGACCTCGGCACGTCTGGCGTCAAGGCGCTGCTGATCGACGCCGACCAGAAGGTGGTCGGCTCCGCCAATGGCGACCTAGACGTATCCCGGCCGCATTCCGGCTGGTCGGAGCAGGACCCCGCCGACTGGATTGCGGCGACCGAGGCCGCCGTCGGCGAGCTCAAGGTGGGGTATCCCGCCGCATTGGCGGCGGTGCGCGGCATCGGCCTTTCCGGCCAAATGCACGGCGCGACCCTGCTCGGCGACGGCGATTGTGTGCTGCGCCCCTGCATCCTGTGGAACGATACGCGCAGCCATGCCGAGGCGGGGGCTCTGGACGCCGACCCGCGATTCCGCGCCGTTACCGGCAATATCGTCTTTCCCGGCTTCACCGCGCCCAAACTCGTCTGGGTGAGGAACAACGAGCCCGGGATCTTCGCAGCGGTGCGCAAGGTGCTGCTGCCGAAGGACTACCTCAGGCTCTGGCTGACCGGCGAGACGATCTCGGAAATGTCCGATTCGGCCGGCACCTCGTGGCTGAACGTTGCAGGCCGCGCCTGGGCGCCGGAGCTGCTCGAAGCGACGGGGATGGACGAGAGCCGCATGCCCGCGCTCGTCGAGGGCACGGAGCCTGCCGGCACACTGCGCGGCGCGCTTGCCGCGCGCTGGGGTATGGGCGGCGCGGTGACGGTGGCCGGCGGAGCCGGCGACAATGCGGCGTCGGCCTGCGGCATGGGCACCGTGACACCGGGCGCGGCCTTCGTCTCGATCGGCACGTCGGGAGTGCTGTTCGCCGCCAATGCCAGCTACCTGCCGAACCCGGAAAGCGCGGTCCATACCTTCTGCCACGCCCTTCCCGGTGCGTGGCACCAAATGGGGGTCATCCTGTCGGCGACCGACGCCCTCAACTGGCTTTCGGATATCACCGGCGCGGGCGCGGCCGAGCTGACCGACGAGCTCGGTCCAACTCTCAGGGCGCCGACCGGCATCACCTTCCTGCCCTATCTCTCGGGCGAACGCACGCCCCACAACGACGCCGTCATCCGCGGGGCCTTCACCGGGCTCGGGCATGAGTCGGGCCGCGCCGCGCTCACCCAGGCCGTTCTCGAAGGCGTCGCCTTCGCCTTCCGCGACAGCCTGGAAGCGCTTCGCGCCGCCGGCTCCGACCTCTCTCGCGTCACTGCGATCGGCGGCGGCTCGCGCTCGCGCTACTGGCTGAAGGCGATCGCCACGGCGCTGGGCCTACCGGTGGACATACCCGCCGACGGCGATTTCGGCGCGGCCTTCGGAGCGGCGCGCCTGGGGCTGATTGCAGACCAAGGAGCCGATCCGCTCGCCGTCTGCTCGCCGCCCGACACTGCCGCGACGATCGAGCCCGACCTTGGGCTGACCGCCGCCTATGACGAAGCCTATCGGCGCTACCGCGCCTCCTATCCCGCCATCAGAGGAGTGACATCGTGAGCACCGGATTCTTCGGCGACATCAAGCCGATCGCATATGAGGGGCCGGAATCGAAGAATCCGCTTGCCTACCGCTTCTACGACAAGGACGAGGTCGTGATGGGCAAGCGGATGGAAGACCATCTGCGCTTCGCCATCGCCTACTGGCACTCCTTCACCTGGCCGGGCGGCGATCCCTTCGGCGGCCAGACCTTCGAACGGCCCTGGTTCGGCGACACGATGGAGGATGCCAGACAGAAGGCCGAGGTGGCCTTCGAGATGTTCTCGCTGCTCGGCGTTCCCTATTTCTGTTTCCACGATGCGGATGTCCGGCCCGAGGCCGCCACCTTCGCGGAAAGTGCCGCACGGCTCGACGAGATCGCCGACGTCTTCGAAGCAAAGATGAAGAAAACAGGTGTCAAGCTCCTGTGGGGCACCGCCAACCTCTTCTCCAACCGTCGCTACATGGCGGGTGCCGCCACCAATCCGGACCCGGATGTCTTCGCCTACGCCGCCGCCACGGTGAAGAAATGCATCGACGTCACGAAGCGGCTGAAGGGCGAGAACTATGTGCTGTGGGGTGGCCGCGAAGGTTACGAGACGCTGCTCAACACCGACATGGGACGCGAACTCGACCAGCTCGGCCGCTTCCTGTCGCTGGTCGTCGACTACAAGCACAAGATCGGCTTCAAGGGCACGATCCTGATCGAGCCCAAGCCGCAGGAGCCGACCAAGCACCAATACGACTACGACGTCGCCACCGTCTACGGCTTCCTCAAGCGCTACGGGCTGGAGAAGGAGGTGAGGGTCAATATCGAGCAGGGACATGCGATCCTTGCCGGCCACTCCTTCGAGCATGAACTTGCCCTGGCCAATGCGCTGGGGATCTTCGGCTCGATCGACATGAACCGCAACGACTACCAGTCGGGCTGGGATACCGACCAGTTCCCGAACAATGTGCCCGAAATGGCGCTCGCCTACTATCAGGTGCTGGCGGGTGGCGGCTTCAAGACTGGCGGAACCAATTTCGACGCCAAGCTCCGCCGGCAGTCACTCGACCCGGAGGACCTCCTCATCGCCCATATCGGCGGCATGGATTGCTGCGCGCGGGGCCTCAAGGCGGCTGCCGGGATGCTCGAGGACAAGGCCCTGTCCGGGCCGCTGGAGGAGCGCTACGCCGGATGGAAATCGGCCGAGGCGAAAGCGATGCTGGCCGGCAAGCGCACGCTCGAGGAGATCGCCGACAGGGTGGTGAAGAAGGAGATCGAGCCGAAGCCGAAGTCCGGCCGCCAGGAACTCCTGGAGAACGTCGTCAACCGCTACGTCTGAAGGCGCCCGGCCGTCGCCGCGATTGTGAATTGCCGACCGGTTCGAGGTCGGCCATTCTCCGACCATGATGCGCGGCGTGCTTCTCGATCTCGCGGGCGTCGTCTATGACGGCGAGAAGCCGATAGCGGGTGGGATCGAGGCGGTGGCCGCACTGCGCGACGCCTGCCTGCCGCTTCGTTTTGTCAGCAACACCACCCGGTTGGCCAAGCCGGCCATCGTGGCCAAGCTCCATGCCATGGGCCTCGATATCGGCACGGATGAAGTGTTCGCGCCGGCGGCCGCCGCGCGCGACTGGCTTCTGCGTCACCGGCGAAGCCCGCACCTCCTGATCCATCCCGGCCTGGAGCCCGAGTTTCGGGACCTGCCGCGAGGCGGGCAGCCGGCCGTCGTCATCGGAGACGCGGGAGAAGCCTTCACCTATTCCGCCCTCAACGAAGCGTTCCGGCTCCTGGACGACGGAGCGGATTTCCTGGCGCTGGCCGCCAACCGGACCTTCAGGGACGGCGACGGCCGCTTGAGCCTCGATGCCGGACCATTCGTCACCGCGCTCGAGTTCGCCACCGGACGGCATGCGACGGTGCTCGGCAAGCCCTCGGTGGATTTCTTCCTTGCGGCCCTGGCCGATATGGGCTGTGAGCCTGAAACGGCCGCCATGGTCGGCGACGATGCCGAAGCGGATGTCGCCGGAGCATTGCGCGCCGGGCTCGCAACCGCGCTGCTGGTGCGCAGCGGCAAATACCGGCCCGGCGACGAGACGCGCTTCGATCCGCCCCCGACAGCCGTGGTCGACGACCTTGCTGCGGCGGCCACATGGATCATCGAGCGACGGGGACCATGAAAAGCACGGGGACTCTCCTCCGGCATCAGATCGCGAGATCGAAGCCGCTTTCGGCGAGAACCTCTCCATTCACCAAGAGTTCGACGAGATGGCGCCCGGGATAGTGCTTGCGGGTGGTGAAGTCACGGATCGTCTGGCCTACGGCCAGATCGCAGGCGGCTCGCGGAGCAAGGTCGACCGTCTTGAGCTTGAAGACCTTGCGCGACGGCGAGCCGCCTTTCCTGACATAGCGGACGGCGTAGTCGACGACGAGCCGCTGCGGCGCATCTGATATCGACACCAGGCGGGCGTCCATGCGGATACGCTGGCCGAGCGTTATCGCGGCCGGTGCGACCGCAAAGTCGTCGATCCGCACCTCGGGCTTGTCGCCGGCTCCGATCAGACCGAGGGCTCGCGGATCGCCCTTCTTGATCAGCGTGCGCAGCGCATGTTTGACGATCCAGGCCGTGCGGGCGTCATCCATCGGCCAAGTATCGAGGCGCTCCAGAACCCAGGCCGGGCTGTCCTTGGTGATGTCGTTGAGATGATTGGCGACCGACTTGCGGACATAGGGGCTGGGATCGCTTTTCAGCGTCTCCAGGATGGTCGCGACCGGTGAGGGGTCGGCGACCAGCTCCTTGATCTGGAAGGACCATGGCAATCTTGGCCGGCAGCCCTCGCTGGCGAGGCGCCTGACATGCTCATTGTCGTCGCGGGCCCATGTCTCCATGACATCAAGCGCGCGCCGGAGATCGCGCGCGAGGAAAGGCCGGATCGCGAATTCGGACGAACCGAAGCGCGTCAGGAAACGAAGCGACTCCATCGAGAGGTCGAAATGCGCCTTGCCGTAAAGGGCGACATATTCGGGCAGGGCGATCGATGCGAAGCCGTGGCCGATGCGGGGCGCCAGAGCATGAAGCACCTCGACGTTCTCCGGAAAACCGCCGGGCAGGGTCTGGTGCAGGCTGGTCGCGACCTGGCGCAGCCGCTGCATGATGCCGAGCGCGTCGAGGTTCTCCGTGGCCAGGATAAGGAAGCGATCCTTGTCGAAACCGGGGCAGACGGCCGCGGTCTCGGTCGCGATGTGGCGAAGCCGCTCGCGGTTGAAGATTTCCTTGAGGAGCGGGGACGCGGTCGTTTCTGCCTGCATCTGTGGTCGTCTTGCAAAGGGGATTCGGTGTCGCCGGTCTAGCACAGCCTGCTGCCAGCATGTTGTCAGGAGGGCGGGCGGCCGTTCGCCTGCACACAGAAGGCTCGCAGCCTTGACCACCTCACGTCAAACTCGAATACTGGTATGGCGATGGAGGTCTCATGCGGCAGACATGGCGGTGGTTCGGGCCCCACGACAAGGTCAACCTGGCCGATGCGCGCCAGGCTGGCGCGGAAGGGATCGTCACGGCGCTCCATCATGTGCCGACCGGCGAGACCTGGCGCCCGGAGGAGATTGCCAGCCGACAGCGCGAAGTGGCCTTCCATCCCGACGGCTCGATAACCCATCTCAAATGGGAAGTGGTCGAAAGCCTGCCGGTCTCGGAGGCGATCAAGACCCAGACGGGCGCGTGGCGCGCCCACCTCGTCCATTACCGCCGCAGCCTCGAGAACCTGGCGCAGGCCGGCATATCCGTCGTCTGCTATAACTTCATGCCGGTGCTGGACTGGACGCGCACCGATCTCGCCTGGCGGGTGGCGCATGGCGGAACCGCGATGCGCTTCGACCTCGTCGATTTCGCCGCCTTCGATATCCACATTTTGCGGCGCAAAGGCGCGGCCGAGGATTTCCCTGAAGCCGTCGTCGCTGAGGCCGCGCGTCGTTTCAGAGCGATGGGCGACGACCGGCGCAATCAACTCGCGGCCAATGTCACCGCCGGCCTGCCGGGCGCGCAGGAGCATTGGTCCCTCGACGGACTGTCGGTCCACCTCGCGACCTATTCCGGGATCGGTCCGCAGAAGCTCCGGAGCCATCTCGTCGATTTCCTGGCCGAGGTCGCCCCGACGGCGGAAAGACTCGGCCTGCGGCTCTGCTGCCATCCCGACGATCCGCCTTTCCCGCTGCTCGGCCTGCCGCGCATCATGTCCGGTCTCGACGACTATCGTCATGTGCTCGAGGCGGTCGACCTGCCGGCCAACGGTGCGACCCTGTGCACGGGCTCGCTCGGCGCCCGGCCCGACAACGACTTGCCCGACATGGTCAGGAAGCTCGCGCCGCGCATCCATTTCGTGCATCTGCGGAACGTGAAGCGCGACACCGACGAGGTGCCGTGCTCCTTCCACGAGGCTGAGCACCTCGCGGGCGACACGGATATGGTGGCCGTCGTCGCGGCCCTTCTGGAAGAAGAGCGCCGCCGCCGCGAAGAGGGGCGTTCCGACGCCCGGATCCCGATGCGGCCCGATCATGGGCAGGACATCCTCGACGACCTGAAGCGCGGTGCGCAGCCGGGCTATCCGGCGATCGGCCGACTGAAAGGACTTGCCGAGCTGCGTGGCGTGATGGCCGCGTTCAGCCACCCGGAGATCGGCCTGTGACTGCACGCCTCAAATATCTTTCGGCCGTGTCCAAAAATGTCCGGCGGCCTTCCTACGGCCGCAATCGGGCCAGCGGCATCGTGCATATCGGCGTGGGCGCATTCCACAAGGCGCATCAGGCCGTCTATACCGACGATGCGCTGCAGGAGACGGGCGGCGACTGGATGATCACAGGTATCAGCCTGCGTTCGCCCGACGCGGCGCAGGCGCTCAACCCGCAGAAAGGGCTCTACACCCTGCTGGAACGCGGCCCCCAAGGCGTCTCGGCGCGTGTGATCGCCAGCATTGCAGGAGTTCTGGTCGCGCCCGTGGACCAGCCACATGTGCTCGTCGCGCTCGCATCACCCCATACCAGGATCGTCAGCCTGACGGTCACGGAAAAGGGCTACGGGCTCGATCCGAAAACCGGCGGGCTCGACCCGAGCCATCCCGCCGTGGCGGCAGACCTCGCGGACCCCGACAATACCCGAAGCGCCCTAGGCTTCCTGGTTGCTGCACTTCACGCACGCCAAGTGCTCGGCCGTCCTCCGTTCACCGTGCTTTGCTGCGACAACCTTCCGTCGAACGGCAAGGTGTTGCGCCGGCTCGTGCTCGAATTCGCTGCCTTGAGGGACCCCGAGATCGTCCCTCACATAGAGAGCGCCGTCAGCTTCCCCTCGACCATGGTCGATCGCATCACGCCGGCCAGCACCGACGGGACCTTCGCCGATGCGCGGGTGCTGACCGGATGCGAGGACCGCGCGGCGGTCGAGACCGAGCCCTTCTCGCAATGGATCATCGAGGACCGATTCGTTGCCGGCCGCCCGCCTTGGGAGGCCGGGGGCGCGGTGTTCGTGGAGGATGTGACGTCCTACGAGAAGATGAAGCTGCGCATGCTCAACGGTGCGCATTCCATGCTCGCCTATGCCGGCTTCATCGCCGGTCACAAATATGTGCGCGACGTCATGGGCGATGCCGATCTCGCGCGGCTCGTCGCGCGCCACATGAGCGAGGCGGCGCGGACGCTCGACCCCGTTCCCGATGTTGACCCAGGCCGCTACGCGGACGAACTCCGCGATCGATTTGCCAATCCGGCCATCGCGCATGAGACGTGGCAGATCGCGATGGACGGTACGCAGAAGCTGCCGCAACGGCTGATCGAGCCGGCACGCATCGCGCTCGAGCGCGGCCTCCCGATGGATGCCTACGCCTTCGCGGCGGCCGCCTGGATGCGTTACACGCTCGGCGAGACGGAGAAGGGCGAGAGCTATGTGCTGCGCGACCCGCGCGAAGCGGAGATCCGATCGGCCCTCGCGGGCTGCGGGCGCGACCCAAGCGCGGTCGTCGAGGGCCTGCTCGCCTTGCCCGGCCTCTTCCCGGGCGCGCTGGCCACATCGACCGCATGGCGCGAGGCAGTGGCCGTCCGTCTCAAGACGATGCTTGCCGACGGAATGCGCAGTGCCATAGCACGCGAAGCTGCCGCTCGGCACGGGTGAGTCAGGACCCGGCGAGGCTCACACCCGCCGGTATCCGTCTCGGTTGTGCTTTCACGACGGGACGGGAGGTATCGACGTCGCGGGCCCGGATCACTGAACGACGAAATAGTCCTCAATGCCGGTCGCGGCCCGCTTTAGATGAGGCAGGATCTCGCGCTCCATCTCGGCCACGGAAACGCGCGCCGACTGGGTCGAGACGTTGATGGCCGCGACGATGGCGCCCGACCGGTCGCGGATGGGCACAGCGATGGAGCGCAGGCCGATCTCCAGTTCCTCGTCGACGGAGGCGAACCCTTTGCGGCCCGCCTCGACGATGGTCTGTGCGAGTTCCACCCGATCGGTGATCGTCTTGGCCGTATTCGCGCGGATCGTGGCCCGGGAGAGGAAAGCGTCGAGCGCATCCGGTGCGAGACCGGACAGCAGCACCCGGCCCATGGAGGTGCAGTAGGCCGGCAGCCTCGTGCCGATATGCAGCGCGATGCTGACGATATGGCGGCCGGGAACACGCGCGACATAGACCACGTCCTCGCCGGAGAGGATGGCGGCGGAGCAGGATTCAGCAAGAGCGCCGGAGACTTCGCGCATGAAAGGCTCGGCATAGGTCCATAGCGACGAGCCGCCGAGCCAGACCCGGGCAAGCGAGATCAGCCTGGGCGACAGGAGAAAGCGGCGGCCCTCCTGCGTGGCATAGCCGGTCGCGACCAGGGTCAGCAGGAAACGGCGTGCGCCGGCTCGCGTCAGTCCCGCCTTCTCGGCGGTCTCGGTCAAAGTCAGGCCGGCGGGATGGGCGGCGAGGATCTCCATGACGCCGAGCCCGCGTTCCAGGGAAGACACATGATCGCGCGAATGGCCGGCATCCGGCGCTTCCCCGGCCGCCATCGTCGCGATTGACTCGTCATGGTTCGTCATATAGGAAGTATCACATACAAAACAATTGTTCGCAATACGAACTTTTTGGAGGATCTGCGATGGCAAAGTTCATGCCGCTCAGCCAGGCGGTGGCGGAGAATCTGAAGGACGGCGATACCGTCGCCTTCGAAGGGTTCACGCATCTCATTCCCACGGCGGCCGTGCATGAGGCCATCCGCCAGGGTTTCAAGGACCTGACCCTGATCCGCATGACGCCCGACCTCATCTATGACCAGATGATCGGCATGGGCATGGCGAAGAAGATCGTCTTCTCCTATGTCGGCAACCCCGGTGTCGGTCTCCTGCGGCGTGCGCGTGACGCGATCGAGAACGGCTGGCCGCGGGCTGTCGAGGTCGAGGAGCACTCCCATGCCGGCATGGCGAACGCCTATGAAGCGGGCGCCGCGGGGCTCCCCTTCGCCGTCTTCCGCGGCTATCGCGGCGCCGGCCTCGCCGAGGTGAACCCCAACATCCGCTCCGTCACCTGCCCCTTCACGGGAGAGAAGCTGGCGGCGGTTCCGGCGCTGCGCCCTGACGTCACCTTCATCCACGCGCAGAAGGCCGACAGGAAGGGCAATGTGCTCGTCGAAGGCATCATCGGCATCCAGAAGGAAGCAGTGCTCGCAGCCAAGCGTGCCGTGGTCACCGTCGAGGAGGTGGTCGACGACTTCGCCGACCTGCATCCCAACCTGACCGTGCTGCCGAGCTGGACCATCACTGCGGTCTCGGTCGTGCCGGGCGGTGCGCATCCATCCTACACCCACGGCTACTACATCCGCGACAATGCGTCCTATCTCGAATGGGACGAGATCGCCGCCGACCGCGACAAGTTCCGCGACTGGATGCAGAAGAATGTGATCGAAAAGACCGCCGACGACTTTGCCGGCCGTGTCACCCATCTGAGGAAGACCGCATGAGCACGGATCTCGGTTTCACCCCCAACGAGATGATGACGATCGCCGCCTCGCGCGCGTTGAAGAACGACGACGTCTGCTTCGTAGGCATCGGCGCGCCGTCGGCCGCCTGCAATGTCGCGCGGCTGACGCACGCGCCAGACATCACGCTCATCTATGAAAGCGGCACGATCGGCACGGCTCCCGACGTTCTGCCGCTGTCGATCGGCGACGGCGAGCTCTGCGAGACGGCGGTGACGACGGTGTCCGTGCCGGAGATGTTCCGCTACTGGCTGCAGGGCGGCCGCATCACCATCGGTTTCCTGGGGGCTGCCCAGCTCGACCGCTTCGGCAATATCAACACGACCGTGATCGGCGACTATCACAAGCCCAAGACCCGGCTTCCTGGCGGCGGCGGCGCGCCCGAGATCGCCACCTCCTCGCAGGAGGTCTATATCACCATGGCGCAATCGAAGCGCGGCATGGTCGAAAAGATCGACTTCTTCACCTCCTTCGGCCATGGCGAGGGCGGCGACCATCGAAAGCGACTCGGCATCGACACCAAGGGGCCGACCCTCCTGATCACCGATCTCGCCATCTGGAAGCCCGATCCGGTGACCAAGGAATTCACAGTCGTTTCGTTGCATCCAGGCGTGACACGCGAGCAGGTTCAGGAGACTTGCGGCTGGACGGTGAAGTTCGCCGGGGATATCGAGGTGACGCCGGCACCGACCGAGCTCGAACTGAAGACGCTGCGCGACCTGCAGGCCCGTACCAAGGCGGCGCATCAGGGCACCGCAAAGACCGAAAAGGCATGACCATGGCCGAAGCATTCATCTGTGACTACATCCGCACTCCGATCGGCCGCTTCGGCGGCTCCTTGTCGTCGGTGCGCGCCGACGATCTCGGCGCCGTCCCGCTCAAGGCGCTGGTCGAGCGCAACGCTACCGTCGACTGGCAGGCCGTCGACGACCTCGTCTATGGCTGCGCCAACCAGGCGGGCGAGGACAATCGCAACGTGGCGCGCATGTCGCTGCTTCTCGCCGGCTTGCCGCAGGAGATCCCGGGCTCGACCGTCAACCGGCTCTGCGGATCCGGCATGGATGCACTCATCATCGCGGCGCGGGCGATCAAGTCAGGCGAGGCCGAGCTGATGGTGGTCGGCGGCGTGGAATCCATGTCGCGGGCGCCCTTCGTCATGCCCAAGGCCGACACCGCCTTCTCGCGCAATGCCGAGATCTACGACACCACCATCGGCTGGCGTTTCGTCAATCCGCTGATGAAGAAGCAGTACGGCATCGATTCCATGCCGGAGACCGGCGAGAATGTCGCCGAGCAGTTCCAGGTGTCGCGTGCCGACCAGGATGCCTTTGCCGTGCGCAGCCAGGACAAGGCCGTGGCGGCGCAGGCCAACGGCCGGCTGGCCAAGGAGATCGTGCCGGTGACCATCCCGCAGCGCAAGGGCGATCCTGTCGTGGTCGGCAAGGACGAGCATCCGCGCGCCGGCACCACGGTGGAGACGCTGGCCAAGCTGCCGACGCCGTTCCGGCAGGGCGGCACGGTTACGGCCGGCAACGCATCCGGCGTCAACGACGGAGCGGCGGCGCTGATCGTCGCTTCGGAAACGGCCGCCAGTAAGCATGGCCTCAACCCCATCGCGCGCATCCTCGGCGGCGCGGCGGCAGGCGTCGAGCCGCGCATCATGGGCATCGGCCCGGCTCCGGCAACGAAGAAGCTCTGCGCCCGGCTCGGCCTCAAGCCGACGGATTTCGGCGTCGTCGAGTTGAACGAAGCCTTCGCCTCCCAAGGCATCGCCGTGCTCCGCGAACTCGGGATCGCCGAGGACGCGGAGCATGTGAACCCGAATGGCGGGGCGATCGCGCTCGGCCATCCGCTGGGCATGTCGGGGGCCCGGATCGCCGGCACTGCCGCGCTGGAACTCAGGGAGCGCGGTGCCAGGCTGGCGCTCGCCACCATGTGCATCGGCGTCGGCCAGGGCATCGCCGTCGCGCTGGAGTGGGTCTAACCCTCCAGCCAGTCCTCGATCCGGAGGTCGGGGACGAGACGGAAGGCGCGATCGCTCGTGACGAGCGTCGCGCCGACAGAAAGCGCATGGGCGGCGATGAGCATGTCGAGTGCGCCTAGGCTTTTCGCCTGTCGCTCCATATGGGCGCGGAGGTGGCCATAGAGCCTTGCTTCTTGTGCCGACCATTGCAGCACGTCGACCTCGGCGAAGAAGTCGGCTGTTACCCCCGCCAAACGGGTAGCCTCCGGGCGCTTTGCCAACCCAAACTGGATTTCCCCGAAAGAGATGGCGGACACGCAAATATCCTGGGGCGGGATTTTGCTGTGTCGGTCGGCGACAGGTCCCGATCGCTTCGTCACGATCAGTCCGATAGCGTTCGTATCGAGCATGTAGCGCGTATTCATGCGAAGGGGTCGTCCCGCTCCTGAGTCCCCTGGTCCCGGTCCTTCAGGAAATCTTCGGGAATGTCCTCCGGCCTGAGCGCGTCCCGCGCGGCAAAGAACTTCTCCCACGACCCTGTCCGCTGCGGTTTCTCTGCCAGGATCACGTGTCCCGTTGCCGGGTCCCGCCAGATCTCCACTTCCGTTCCCTTGAACCGAAACTCCTGGGGAAGGCGCACGGCCTGGCTGCGCCCGTTCATGAAGAGCTTTGCGACGGCTGTCATTCCCATGCCTCCTTCCAGTCGGTATATATCAAGATATATACCGAGGCGTGATTTTCGGCAAGGGCACTAACCGCGGCGCAGCTTCACCGGTGCCTCGCCGAAGGCGTGCGAGAAGGCCCGCGAGAAGGCCGCCCCGCTCGAAAACCCCGTGCGCGCAGCGATGTCGGCCATCGGCACTGCGGTGTCGACGACGAGGCGGCGGGCTGCGGCGAGCCGCAGCCGGAGATAATAGGCGCCGGGCGTCTCCCCGATCGCTTTGGCAAAGACCTTCTCCAGTGTACGCGCGGTGATGCCGGTGCGCCGCGCGATAGCCGACACTGTCAGCGGCTGGTCGACATGGGCCTCCATCAGCCGGATCGCGTGGGCGAGCCGCGGGTCGTAGCCGTCGAGACGGCCGAGCGACACCAGCGGCTGCGCGTCGGTCGCGGCCCGCGCCTGATCGTAGATGAAGACGCTCGCCACATCGAGAGCGACGGCCATGCCAAGCCGCATGCGGATGAGATGCAGCATCAGGTCGAAGGTGGGCGAGGCGCCTCCCGTGGTGAAGACGGGACCGTCGATGACGTAGCGGTCGGGTCTGATATCGGCGTCGGGGAAGGCGGCGGCGAAATCCTCCATGTCCTCCCAGTGGGTCGTCGCCGATCGTCCGTCGAGAAGGCCGGCGCGGCCAAGCAGCCATGTGCCGGCCTCGACGCCGCCGACCGCGCGTGCGGAGCGCGCGACCTTGCGGATTGCCGCCAGCATGGCTGATGTCGCCTGCTGCCGCGTTCCGAAGCCGCCTACCACGACCAGCACGTCGGTCCTTTCGCCGGCGTCGAAACGGCCGCTCACCGCGACTGGCAGGCCCGATGTGGTGGCGGGCGGCTCCCCATCCGCCGAGACGATCTTCCAGTCGAACAGCGTTTCACCGGAGACTCGGTTGGCCGCCCTGATCGGATCGACAGTCGAAGCCACGCACATGATCGACGATCCGGCGAGAATGAGGAGCGTCATCCTGAGTGGGGTGCGCTCGGGCTGGAAGATCGAAGGCCTTTCGTTTTTCATCAAGCATCATTCGTAAAATGCAAAGCAGCTTTCTGCAAGTCAGGGGATTATGCGCTGAAATGGGCAAAGGCGCTTCACGGTGCGCAAGATGCGCACACGGCGTTGGCACGACGCGACAGCGCACATACCCGCAAAGGAGGAGCTTCCATGGGTCTCAATCCCAGCCGCGACGTATTCATCACCTGCGCCGTCACTGGTTCGGGCGACACCACCGGCCGTTCCAACAAGGTTCCGATCACGCCGCGCCAGATCGCCGATGCCGCAATCGAGGCCGCCAATGCGGGTGCTGCGATCGCCCATATCCATGTCCGCGACCCCGAAACGGGCAAGGGCGCACGCGACGTCCATCTCTATGAGGAGGTGGTGAACCATATGAAGCAGTCGGGTGTCGACGTCGTGCTGAACCTCACCGCCGGCATGGGTGGCGACCTCACGCTCGGCGGGGTCGAGACACCGTTGCCGCCCGCCACCGTTGGCACCGACATGGCCGGCGCCACGGAGCGGCTCGCCCATGTGGCCAAGCTGCTGCCGGAGATCTGCACGCTCGACTGCGGCACGATGAATTTCGGCGAGCAGGACTACATCATGACCAATACGCCGATGATGCTGAAGGAGATGGCGCGCCAGATCCAGGCGCATGGCGTCAAACCCGAGGTCGAGATCTTCGACACCGGCCATCTGCTGCTGGCGAAATGGCTGCACGGCCAGGGCCTGCTCGACGATCCGGTCATGGTGCAGCTCTGCATGGGCATACCGTGGGGGGCGCCCGACGATATCGCCACGCTGACGGCGCTCACCGCGAACCTCCCGTCCGACTGGGTCTTCTCGGCTTTCTCGATCGGCCGCAACCAGCTGCCCTATACGGCAGTGGCGCTCGCCTGCGGCGGCAACATCCGCGTCGGGCTGGAGGACAATATCTGGCTCGACAAGGGCGTGCTCGCAACCAACGGGGACTTGGTGGAGCGGGCCGTCAAGGTCGCGGAAGGCATGGGCTCGCGCGTGATGAGCGCGGCCGACGTGCGCAAGAAGCTCAAGCTCGAGAAGCGGTGGTAGGACGATGGGCCCGATCAACAAGGCCGCCGCCATCGGCGGCGGGGTCATCGGCGCAGGTTGGGTTGCGCGCCTCGTCCTCAACGGCATCGACGTGGCTGTCTTCGATCCTGATCCGGAAGCGGCGCGCAAGGTCGACGAAGTGATGAAAGGAGCCCGCCGCGCCTATCGCAAGATGGCGCCGGGCGGTCTGCCCAAGGAGGGCAGGATCACCTATGCCAAAACCATCGCGGAGGCGGTGGCCGGGGCCGACTTCATCCAGGAAAGCGTTCCGGAGCGGCTGGACCTGAAGCACAAGGTGCTGGCGGAGATCGACGCCCATGCGCCGAAGGGCGCACTGATCGGCTCATCGACCTCAGGGTTGAAGCCGACTGACATGCAGACGGCGCTGAAGCGTCCTGAACGGCTGGTCGTCGGCCACCCGTTCAACCCGGTCTATCTCCTGCCGCTGGTCGAGATCGTCGGCGGCGAGAAGACGTCGAAGAAGGCGATCGAGAAGGCGCGCGTGCTCTACGCCTCGATCGGCATGAAGCCCGTCGTCATCAGGAAGGAGATCGAGGCCTTCGTCGGCGACCGCCTGCTCGAAGCGGTGTGGCGCGAGGCCCTGTGGTTGATCAAGGACGACATCACCACCGTCGAGGAACTCGACGACATCATGCGTTATTCCTTCGGCATACGGTGGGCGCAGATGGGCATGTTCCAGGTCTACCGCATCGCCGGCGGCGAAGCCGGCATGCGCCACTTCATCGCCCAGTTCGGCCCGTGCCTGGCGTGGCCCTGGACCAAGCTGACCGACGTTCCCGAACTGACCGACGAGCTGGTCGACAAGATCGCCGACCAGTCCGACGAGCAGGCCAATGGCCTGTCGATCCGTGAGCTGGAGCGGATCCGCGACGACAATCTGGTCGCCATCATGGAAGCCCTGTCCAGGCAGAACAAGGGCAAGGGCTGGGGCGCGGGCGAACTGCACAAGGACTATACGAAGCAGCTTGCAAAGGCCGCGAAATCCGGCAAGGCCAAGGCCGAGAAGCCAGCCAAGGATGTCAAGGCCGACAAGGTGGTCAAGGAAGCCAAGGCCGGCAAGCACAGAAAGAAGCCGGGCAGCAAGAAGAAGGGGTGAACCCATGGATTTCGGCCTCTCCGAAGAGCAGAAGCTGATCGTCCAGACGACACGGGCCTTCGTCGAGAACGAGCTCTATCCGCATGAGGCGGAGGTCGAGCGCAGCGGTCATCTCAGGCGCGACTTGATCGAGGAGCTGAAGGCGAAGGCCATCGCGGCCGGTCTCTACGCCGCCAATATGCCCACCGAGGTGGGCGGGGCCGGGCTCGATACCGTCACCTGGCTGCTCTATGAAAAGGAACTCGGCCGGGCGAATTACGCGCTTCACTGGACCTGCGTGGCGCGGCCTTCCAACATCCTGCTCGCCGGCACGCCGCAGCAGCGCGAGAAATATCTGTTCCCGTGCGTGCGCGGCGAGAAATGGGACTGCCTTGCCATGACCGAGCCCGGCGCCGGGTCTGACCTGCGTGGCATGAAGGCCAGCGCGGTGCAGGACGGAGACGACTGGGTGCTCAACGGCACCAAGCATTTCATCTCGCATGCCGACCTCGCCGATTTCGCCATCGTCTTCATGGCCTCTGGCGAGGAGGACAGCCCGCGCGGCAAGCGCAAGAAGATCACCGCCTTCTTCGTCGACAAGGGGACCAAGGGTTTCACCGTTCGCGAGGGGTATCGCAACGTCTCGCATCGCGGCTACACGAATGCGATCCTCGAATTCGACGACTGCCGCCTGCACAAGGAGCAGGTGCTGGGCGAGGTCCACAAGGGCTTCGAGGTCGCCAACAGCTGGCTCGGAGCGACACGGCTCCAAGTCGCCGCGACATGCCTCGGCCGTGCCGAGCGCGCGCTCGGCCACGCCGTCGACTATGCCGCGCAGCGCGAGCAGTTCGGACAGCAGATCGGCAAGTTCCAGGGCGTTTCCTTCAAGCTGGCTGACATGGCGACGGAACTGAAGGCTGCCGACCTGATGGTGTTCGAGGCCGGCTGGAAATACGACCAGGGCACGGTCACCGATCAGGACATGGCCATGGCCAAGCTGAAGGCCACCGAGATGCTCGCCTTCGTGGCCGACGAGGCTATCCAGGTCCATGGCGGCATGGGTCTCATGGACGACCTGCCGCTCGAGCGTATCTGGCGCGACGCCAGGGTCGAGCGCATCTGGGAAGGCACATCCGAGATCCAGCGCCACATCATCTCGCGCGCGCTGCTGCGCGCCGTGGGTGGATAGTACCGCGATGCGCATCCACCGCCGCACTCCGGAGAGCACCCCTCATCCGACCCACCCTGTATTTCGGCTTCACCCTCCAGTCCGGCACGACGGCTTAAGCCGAAATACAGGCTGGGCCCCCTTCTCCCACAAGGGGAGAAGGGGGAGCCTGGCTTTGACAGTTCCGCAAATCGCCAGCGTTGAAGGTTGGCGGCAACGCCTCTGCAATCCTGCCTTCTCCCCTTGTGGGAGAAGGTGGCCCAGACAGTATTTCGGCCCCGGCAGTTATGACGAGCTCAACAGTGCGGCCGAAATACTGGCTGGGTCGGATGAGGGGTACTCGCCGAAGCGCGGCGGTCACACTCTTCAATGGTCTCACCTGCTTTCGAACCTGCGCCAACGGTCGGGCTTTGCGAGATGTGTACATCCCCTAGCTGAGCCAGAGAGGGGCGTTCATGCATCGGCTTGAACGCCTGCTGCGTCCCCGCTCCATCGCCGTCTTCGGCGGTGTGCAGGCGGCCGCTGTTGTCCGGCAGTCGCTGATGATGGGTTTTTCCGGCGACATCTGGCCGGTCCATCCCTCCAAGGATGAGGTGGCCGGCGTCAGGGCCTATCGTTCGGTGGGCGAGTTGCCTGATGCCCCCGATGCCGCCTTTGTCGGCGTCAACAGGCACCTCACGCTCGATGTCGTCAGGGAGCTCGGCGAGCGCGGGGCGGGCGGCGCGGTCTGCTTTGCCGCAGGCTTCCTGGAAACCGGCGACTATGACGAGGACGGCGAACGCCTGCAGCAGGATCTACTCGACGCCGCCGGCGCCATGCCCATAATCGGTCCTAACTGCTACGGTCTGATCAACTATGCCGATGGTGCGCTGCTGTGGCCGGACCAGCATGGCGGCATCAGGCTCGCCGAAGGCGGGCGGGGCGTCGCGATCGTCACCCAATCCTCCAACATCGCCATCAACATGACGATGCAGAAGCGCGGCCTGCCGGTCGCCTATGTGATGACGGCCGGCAACCAGGCCCAGACCGGCCTTTCGGAGATGGCGCTTGGATTGATCGAGGACGATCGGGTCTCCGCGCTCGGCCTGCATATCGAGGGCTTCGATTCCGCTTCCGGTTTCGAGAGGCTGGCGGCGCGTGCTCGCGAACTGGGCAAGCCTGTCGTCGCGATGAAGGTCGGCCGATCGGAGCAGGCGCGGGCCGCGACGATCTCGCACACGGCGTCGCTGGCCGGTTCGGATGCGGCTTCCGACGCTTTCCTGAAGCGTCTGGGGATAGCCCGCGTCGATACGATCCCATCCTTTCTCGAGGCGCTGAAGCTGGTCCACGCGGCAGGACCGCTCCGGGGCCATCGGCTGTCTTCGATGAGCTGTTCGGGTGGTGAGGCGTCGGTCATGGCCGACAGTGCGGAAGGCCGGCGCGTCTATTTCCCTGCGCTCACCGAGGCGCATCGGGCGCAAGTGAAGTCGACGCTCGGGCCGCTGGTGGCGGTCGCCAACCCGCTCGATTACCACACCTTCATCTGGAACAACGAACCGGCGATGACGGCCGCCTTTACGGCGATGGTCTCGGGCGGCTTCGATCTCAACATGCTGGTCATCGATTTCCCGCGCGGCGATCGCTGCTCCGATGCCGACTGGTTCCCGACGCTGCGTGCCTTCGAAGCCGCGTTGAGGACGAATTCGGCAAAGGGCGCGATCGTCGCCTCTTTGCCGGAGAACCTGCCGGAGGAATATTGCGCCGACCTCATCGCGCGCGGCATCGTGCCCCTCTGCGGCATTACCGAGGCGATCGACGCGGCCGAGGCTGCGGCTTCGATCGGCGAGGCGTGGGTGGCAGGCGCGGCGCCGGCCGTCGCCGACAAGACGGGTTCGTGCGAACGATGCGCCGGGCGCACGTCCGACGAGGCAGAAGCGAAGGCAATGCTGGCCGCCCATGGCCTTCCGGTGCCCCCCGGCCGTCACGCCTCGAACCCGGACGAAGCGGTCGCGGCGGCGCGGGCCCTGGGTTTTCCGGTGGCGCTCAAGGCGCTCGGCCTCGCGCACAAGTCGGAACATGGCGCGGTGAAGCTCGACCTCCGCGACGGCGAGGCGGTTCGTGTCGCCGCGGAGAGCCTTGCCGGACTGGGTACAGGCCTCTATGTCGAGCGCATGGTGTCGGGCGGCGTGGCCGAACTGATCGTCGGCATCACGCGCGATCCGCTGTTTGGACCGGTCATGACGATCGGCTTCGGCGGCGTGCTCGTCGAATTGTTGAAGGATTCCGCGACATTGCTTCTGCCGGCGCGCAGGGGCGACGTCGAAGCCGCCTTGCGCGGGCTGAAGCTCTTCCCGCTGCTCGACGGCTATCGGGGCCGGCCCAAGGCCGATCTCGACGCGGCGCTCGACGCGGTGCTCGCCATTGCCGCATTCGCCGTCACCGAGGCCGAGACGATCGAGGAGCTCGACATCAATCCGCTGATCGTCTGCGGTGAAGGTCAGGGCGCCTGGATCGCCGATGCGCTGCTGGTCGTCAGCGAGGTTCCGGCCGCATCACACCGCGAGAGCCACCGCAAGATTGGAGCCGAGCAGCCATGTCCGATGTGATCAAGACCCGCCGCGAGGGTGCCATCCTCGAAGTCACTCTGGACAGGCCGAAGGCCAATGCGATCGACCTCGCGACGTCGCGCGGCATGGGCCTCACCTTCCAGTCGTTCCGCGACGATCCGGAACTGCGCGTTGCGATCGTCCGGACCGCCGGCGACAAGTTCTTCTCGGCCGGCTGGGACCTGAAGGCGGCGGCCGGCGGCGACGCCGTCGACGGCGATTACGGTGTCGGCGGCTTTGCCGGGCTGCAGGAGCTGCGGGACCTCAACAAGCCCGTCATTGCCTGCGTCAACGGCATGGCGGTCGGCGGCGGCTTCGAACTGGCGCTGTCCTGCGACCTCATCTACGCCTCCGATCATTCGTCTTTCGCCTTGCCGGAGATCCGCGCCGGCACACTGGCCGATGCCGCGACCATAAAGTTGCCGAAGCGCATTCCCTATCACGTGGCCATGGACCTTCTGCTCACCGGCCGCTGGATGGACGTGCAGGAGGCGCATCGCTGGGGGCTGGTCAACGAGGTGCTGTCGGCCGAAAATCTCGAGGACAGGGTCTGGGAGATCGCGCGGCTTCTGGCGGGCGGCCCACCGCTGGTCTTCGCCGCGATCAAGGAAGTGGCCCGCAGGGCCGAGGCGATGGAGTTCCAGGACGCGATCAACTGGATCACGAAGCGGAAGTTTCGGACCGTCGACGAGCTCTATGCCTCGGAGGACAATTTGGAAGGTTTCCGGGCCTTTGCCGAAAAGCGCGATCCGGTGTGGAAAGGACGATAGATGACGACCGACTACAGCAAGCTCATCGACGCCGAGACCCGGGCCTTCATCGAGCGCACCAATGCCTATTACCCGCCTGATACGATCGACTACACGATCACCCAGCAGCGCGAAATCTACGATCGGATGTGCCGGGAGTTCTTCGCGGGCTATCCGCAGGGCATGACCGCGCAGGATTCGGCGATAGAGACACCGACCCATGCGATCCCGATCCGCATATACCGCCCGGCCACGCCGGACGCTTCGGCAATGGTGCTCTATTTCCATGGCGGCGGCTTCATCCTGGGCGGGCTGGAAAGCCATGACGATGTGTGCGCCGAGCTCTGCGCGCGCACCGGGTACGAGGTCGTCTCGGTCGATTACAGGCTGGTGCCGGAGCATATCCATCCGGCGGCATTCAACGACGCCATGGGCGCCTTCGAATGGGCCGCCTCGACCTATTCGCAGCCGATCCTGCTCTGCGGCGACAGTGCCGGCGGCAATCTCGCGGCGGCGGTGGCGCATCATACGCGCGGTCACGCCCGCGCGCCCATCGGACAGGTGCTCATCTATCCCGGCCTTGGTGGCGACGTCACCAAGGGTTCCTATGTGACCCATGCGGACGCGCCCATGCTGACCATGCGCGATCTGCTTTTCTACAAGGACATCCGCACCGGCGGCGCCGACGTCTCCAACGACGTCAGCTACATGCCGATGCGCGATCCGGATTTTTCTTCGCTGCCGGCGACGGTCATCATAACGGCAGAATGCGATCCGTTGTCCTCCGACGGCGAGGCCTATCGCGACCGCGTGCGCGCGGCAGGCGGCAAGGCCTTCTCGCGCGAGGAGACAGGGCTGGTGCACGGCTATCTCAGGGCGCGCCATACCGTGGAACGGGCGCGCACGAGCTTCACCCGCATCGTCGACGCGGTGAAGGCACTCGGCAAGGGCGAGTGGCCGTACTGACCGATTGTACGCGGTAACGCTTCGTTAGCTTTTTTGAAGGTCGAAGCCGGCTAACAACCCGCATCCTCGCCCGATCGATGCTAGTCAGGTTTTCGGCGGGCAAAGGAGCGTGATCGATGGCTGCTAGCATACTGAACGCCAACGGCGTCCCTCTTTTCTACAGCGGATCGCCACAGAGGTGGTTCTCGGCGACCAATTCAGGGCCATCGCTTTATGGCACGACCCTGAACGACGCACTTTACGGCGATGCCGCCGTCTCGGTAACGATGTATGGCGGCAAGGGCGACGACACCTACTATCTCTATTCCTCGAAGAACAAGGCGGTCGAATTCGGAGACGGCGGCGTCGACACCATCTCCACCTGGATGAGCTATGAATTGCCCAGGAACTTCGAGAACCTGACCGTCACCGGCGACAAGCGTTACGCTTTCGGAAACGACCAGGACAACATCATCACCGGAGGCTCGGGCCGGCAGACGCTCGATGGCGGCTACGGAGACGACGTCCTGATCGGCGGGGCCGGCGGTGACGTCTTTGTCGTCTCGAAAGGCAAGGGCAGCGATCTGATCGTCGATTTCCAGGCGGCCGACGTGATCCGTATCGGCGGTTACGGATTCACCTCCTTCGACGCAGTCAAGGCGAAGATGGTGCAGTCGGGGGCGGATGTCAGGCTGAACCTCTCGGGTGACGAGTTCCTGGTCTTCGCCAACAAGACCATCGCCGAGCTCAGCGCCGGTCAGTTCAAGCTCGAGATCGACAGGTCTGCGCTCCGGCCGTCCTTCGCAGACGAGTTCGACAGGCTGGACCTGTGGAACGGCACCAGCGGCACATGGGATTCGAACTTCTGGTGGGGAGCGCCGAACGGCAGCACATTGTCCAGCAACAATGAGCGCCAATGGTATATCGACACCGACTATGGTCCGACCAAGTCGGTCACGCCGTTCAGCATCGACGATGGCGTGCTGACGATCACTGCCGCCCGGGCGCCCGGCGCGATTCGGCCCTACATCAACAATTACGAATACACATCCGGCCTGCTGACGACCTATGAGAGCTTCACGCAGACCTACGGCTATTTCGAGATTCGGGCCGACATGCCGGAGCGGCAGGGCGTGTGGCCGGCCTTCTGGCTGCTGCCGGCGGACGGATCGTGGCCTCCCGAGCTCGACGTGATAGAGATGCGCGGCCAGAATCCCAACGAGCTCATCCTGACCGCGCACAGCAATGCGTCGGGCAGCCACACCACGGCGGCGACGTCGGTCCATGTGTCCGACACCGAAGGCTTCCACAGCTACGGGCTCCTGTGGACCCCGGATGAACTGATCTGGTTCTACGACGACGTCGAGGTCGCGCGTGCTCCGACGCCCGACGATATGCACGAACCGATGTACATGATTGCCAATCTCGCGGTGGGCGGGCTGGCCGGCACGCCGACCGACGGCCTCGCCACGCCGGCCGAGATGAAGATCGACTACATCCGCGCCTATGCGCTCGGGGACGATTTCATCCTCTGACAAGTGCCGTTTGTTGGGTTGCTAACAGACGCCCGAAGCTATTCGAGGAAAGCTCGTGCCGTCATGGTCGAGGGCACGGGCACTCCGAGACGCCCGAGGATCGTCGGCGCGAGTTGGAGCTGATCGAGCAGCACGCTGCTCTCTGGACCGCTGGCGGTGCCGAAATAATAGAGCGCGAAATCCTGCTGCTCGTCCTCCCTGCCGCCGTGATGGCCGCGATCGGTCTGGCCGTGGTCGGCGGTAACGATCACCTCGTAGCCGGCTGCCCGCCAGCGCGGCAGGAAGGCGGCGAGCATGCCGTCCATGGCGTAGCATGCATGGTCCATCTCGATGCAGTCGTGGCCGTAGCGATGGCCCATCGAATCCAGCGTGCAGGTGTGCAATATGCCGTAGTCGATCGAAAAGCGCTTCGTCAGCATGGTCAGCGTCGCGAACAGATCGATGTCGCTGGGCGTCATCTGGTTCTTGTTGTTGTAGCCGGTCATGGTGTGGAAGCGGCCATGTGTGATCGGCCCGCCCGGCTCGTCATATTCCATGTCCTCGACGAGATCGAAGGGGCAGCGATTGAAGAACTCGGACCAGTAGGAATGGGTGACGGCGCCCGTCTTGCCGCCGGCCCGGGTGATCTCGGAAAAGAGATCGGGCTGTTCGACGCGGAATCGGACCTCGTTCGAATGGATGCCGTGGACCTGCGGCGGCACGCCGGTGTGGATGGACGCGTAGCAGCAGGCCGAGGTCGAGGGCAGCACCGAGCGCATCTGCCAGACGCGCGCTTCGCCCGACTGCACCCAGCCTTCGAGATTGCCCATCAGGCGACGCCAGTTGCGATAGGGTACGCCGTCCAGAATGATCAGCAGCAGTTTCGATTTCAGGGGCATTTCTCAGCGGTTCCGTTTGTTGAAAATCCCTCACCTTGCTTTTGAGCGAATAGCGAGTAGCGAGTAGCGAATAGCGAATAGCGAATAGGGGAAGGAAAGAGGGCGCGGCAGTCCCGCGAGCCGTCGCTGTCACCCCTTTCCTATTCGCTACTCGCTATTCGCTACTCGCTACTCGCTCGAAAAGAGGGGGAACGAGGGATATCACCTGTTGACCTTCAGTTCCCCGCACTTTCCATGCGGCGGCCCTTGATCGCGCCTTCCAGCCAGCCGATCTCCATTTCTGGCACGGAGGACAGCAGCAGGTCGGTATAGGCGTCGAAGGGCGGCGTCAGCACCTGAGATTTCGGTCCGTAGCGCACCACCTCGCCGCGATACATGACGGCGATCGAATCGGCGATCGCCTTCACCGTCGCCAGATCATGCGTGATGAACATGTAGGCGACGTCCTCCTCCTTCTGCAGTTCGAGCAGAAGCTTCAGGATGCCGTTCGCCACCAGCGGGTCGAGGGCGCTCGTCACCTCGTCGCAGATGATCAGCTTCGGCTTGGCGGCGAGCGCTCTCGCGATACAGACACGCTGCTTCTGGCCGCCCGAAAGCTCGGCCGGATAGCGGTCGACAAAGCCTTTGCCCATCTCGATCTTGTCGAGCAGTTCGGCGACGCGGCCATCGCGTTCCCCGCCTTTCAGGCCGAAATAGAACTCCAGTGGCCGGCCGATGATGGTGCCGACGGTCTGTCGCGGGTTCATGGCGACATCGGCCATCTGGTAGATCATCTGCAGCTCGCGCAGATCGTCCTTGCTGCGGTCCGCCAGACGGTTGGCCAGCCTGCGCCCGGCAAAGGATATGGTGCCTTCCAGCGGCGGCAGCAGCCCGGTGATGGCCCGCGCCAGCGTCGATTTGCCGGAGCCGGATTCGCCGACCACGGCCAGCGTCTGGCCCGGCGGAATGTCGACGGACACGTTCTTCAGCACCTTGACCAGGCCGCCGCCATAGGCGGCCGTCAGATTGCCGACCGAAAGAAGCGGCGTCTTGCCCGGCTTGTGCTCCTCGTGCTCGATGCGGTTCACCGAGACGAGCGCGCCGGTATATTGCTGGCGCGGCTCCTTGATGATCTGGCGTGTCTCACCCCATTCGACCAGCTTGCCGTGGCGAAGCACCATGATCTCGTCGGCGACCTGGGCCACGACCGCGAGGTCGTGGGTGATGTAGAGCGCGGCCACACCGGTGTCGCGGATCGCCTCCTTGATCGCGGCGAGCACGTCGATCTGGGTCGTCACGTCGAGCGCTGTGGTAGGCTCGTCGAAGACGATGAGATCGGGCTCGGGGCACAGCGCCATCGCCGTCATGACGCGCTGCAGCTGGCCGCCGGAAACCTGGTGCGGAAAGCGCTTGCCGATATTCTCGGGGTCCGGAAGGCTGAGTTTCCTGAACAGCGCGACGGCGCGCCTCTCCGCCTCGGCGCGGCTGGCGAGGCCGTGCTCGAGGCACGATTCCACAACCTGGTCCATCAGGCGGTGCGCGGGATTGAATGCTGCGGCCGCCGACTGCGCGACATAGCAGACCTCGCAGCCGCGAAGCTGCCGCAGACCTTGCTTGCCGCCCTGCAATATGTCGCGGCCGTTGAGGATGACCTCGCCGCCCGTGATCCTGACGCCGCCGCGGCCATAGCCCATGGAGGCGAGACCGATGGTGGACTTGCCTGCGCCGGACTCGCCGATCAGGCCAAGCACGCGCCCACGATTGAGCGTGAGGGACACGCCGTCGACGATGATGATGGTGCGCGGATCCTCGCCGGGCGGGTAGACGGTCGCCTCTATTCTGAGATTGCGGATGTCGAGAAGGCGTTCGCTGTCCTTCTTGACGACGCTTTTCCTAGCCATTGCCCCGCCCTCCCTTCAGGTCGGTCGTGCGGTTGAGGACCCAGTCGGCGACGAGGTTCACCGAGATGGCGAGAAGCGCGATCGCCGCTGCCGGGATCAGCGCCGCCGGCACGCCGAACACGATGCCGTCCTTGTTCTCCTTGACCATGCCGCCCCAGTCGGCCTCCGGCGGCTGGACGCCCAGCCCGAGGAAGGACAGCGCGGAGAGGAACAACACGGCATAGATGAACCGCAGGCCGAGTTCGGAGACCAGCGGCGACAGTGCGTTGGGCAGGATCTCGCGGAAGATGATCCAGCTCCAGCCCTCGCCGCGCAGCTTGGCCGCCTCGACGAAATCCATGACGTTGATGTCGACCGCGACCGCCCGCGACAGGCGATAGACGCGGGTGGAATCGAGCAGCCCCATCACCAGGATCAGTGTCGTCAGCGTGGACGGCAGAACCGACAGGATGACGAGTCCGAAGATCAGGGTCGGGATCGCCATCAACAGGTCGACCAGGCGCGACATTCCCGTGTCGACCCAGCCGCCGATCACCGCGGCAGAGAAGCCGAGGATCGAGCCGAGGCCGAAGGAGAGGGCGGTCGCCGCCGCCGCGATAAAGATCGTGGTCCGCGCCCCGTAGATGATGCGCGACAGGAGATCGCGGCCGAGATTGTCGGTGCCGAGCCAATGGTCGGCCGAAGACGGCTGCCAGACGTCGCCGACGATCTCGCTCATCGGATAGGGCGACAGCAGCGGGGCGAAGATCGCCATGACGAGGAATGCCGTCGTCAGGATGAGGCCGAGCCAGGCGCCCGGCGGAATGCGTTTCAGGTCGAGCATCGCCGCCCCCTCATTTCGGATGCCTGAGCCGCGGATTGGCGATGATCGCGGCGATGTCGGCGACGATGTTGAGCCCGATATAGACCGCAGCGAAGATCAGGCCGCAGGCCTGCACTACCGGGACGTCGCGCTTGGCGACGTGGTCGACGAGATATTGCCCCATGCCGGGATAGACGAAGATGACCTCGACCACCACGACGCCGACCACCAGGAAGGCGAGGTTGAGCATCACCACATTGATGATCGGCGCGATCGCATTCGGGAAAGCGTGCCGGCGGATGATGTCGAGCGGCGACAGGCCCTTGAGCTCCGCCGTCTCGATATAGGCGGACTGCATGACGTTGAGGATCGCCGCGCGCGTCATGCGCATCATATGGGCGAAGACCACGAAGGTCAGCGCCAATGCGGGGAGCGCGATGGCTCTCATCCGGTCGAGGAAGGGCATTCCGTCATAGACCGTCGAGACGCTGGGCAGCCATTGCAGCTTCACCGCGACGAAATAGACGAGCAGGTAGCCGATGAAGAACTCCGGCAGCGAGGTCGAGGCGAGCGCGATGCCTGATATCGTCTTGTCGACCGGCCCGTTGCGGTAGCGCACGGCGATCAGCCCCGCCGCGATTGCCAGCGGGATCGACAGGATCGCGGCCCAGAAGGCCAGGAACAGCGTATTCGACAGCCGGCCGCCGAGCGATCCGGCGATATCCTGCCGGCTGGTGAGCGCGGTGCCGAGGTCGCCTGTCAGCACGCCGCCGAGCCAGCGGAAATATCTGACATAGGCGGGATCGTTGAGGCCGAGTTCCTCGCGCAGATTGGCCAGCGCCTGCGGCGTGGCCGACTGGCCAAGGATGGATTGCGCGACGTCGCCGGGCAGGATCTGCGTGCCGGCGAAAATCAGGACCGAAACGGCCAGGAGCAAGAGGATGCCCAGCGCTATGCGCTGGGCAACCAGTTTCACGATGGGAGAGCGCATCGGGCAGCCTGGACTCAGGCCGCGACCCAGCACTCGGCGAGCGCGTAACCGTCCATCAGTTCGGCGGCGGGGTGCTTCTCGTAGCCGGCCACCTTGTCGTTCGACGCGTCGATGAACTCGTTGAAGAAGGGGACGATCAGCCCGCCTTCGTCGCGCATGACGATGGCGATGTCGCGATACATGGCCTTGCGCTTGGCCTCGTCGAGTTCCGCGCGCGCGGCCAGCACCATCTTGTCGAATTCAGGCCGTTTCCAGCGCGTGTCGTTCCAGTCGGCGCCGGAGAGATAGGCGGTGGAGTACATCTGGTTCTGCGTCGAGCGGCCGCCCCAATAGGAGAGCGAGAAGGGCTGCTTGTTCCAGACCTCCGACCAGTAGCCGTCGCCCGGCTCGCGCTTGACCTCGATGGTGATGCCGGCCTTGGCGCAGCTCTGCTGGTAGAGCTGGGCGGCATCGACCGCGCCGGGGAAGGCGACGTCGGATGTCCTGAGGAGGATCGGGCCGCTGTGGCCGGACTTCTTGTAGTGGAACGCGGCCTTCTCCGGATCGAACTTGCGCTGCTCGATGTCGTCCGAGAAAAGCGGGTAGGCCTTGTTGATCGGGAAGTCATTGCCGACCGAACCGTAGCCACGCAGGATCTTCTCAAGCATCTCCTCGCGATCCATCGCGAGCTTCAGCGCCATGCGCACGTCGTTGTTGTCGAACGGAGGCGTGTCGCAGAACATGTTGAACGGATAGAACCCACGCCCGGCGACGTTCTGGATCGTGACGCCGGGAATGTTCTTGATCAGGTCGACGATCTTCGGCTCGACGCGGTTGATCAGATGCACCTGGCCGCTCTGAAGCGCGGCCGTGCGCGCAGTGGCGTCGTTGATGACGATGATCTCGACCTGGTCGGCATGCCCCATCTTGTCGCCGCCCCAGAAATTCTCGAAGCGCTCGCCGCCCTGGCGGACACCCGGCTCATTGACGGTGACCTTGTAGGGGCCTGCGCTGACGCCCTCGCTCGGATTGTCCTTGCCGCCATTGGGCTGGATGATGAGGTGATAATCGGCCATCAGATAGGGGAAGTCGGCATCCGGCTCGGAGAGCGTGACGATCACCTCCTTGCCGTCGGCCTTTATGGCGGAGAGGCCCTTCATGACGCCGAGCGCGCCGGACTTCGAGTTCGCGTCCGAATGTCGCTCGAGCGTCGCAGCGACATCCTGCGCCGTCACCGTCTTGCCGTTGTGGAACTCGATCCCGTCGCGGATCTTCATCGTCCAGGTCTTGCCGTCGTCGGAGGCGCCGATCTCCTCGGCGATGCGGTTCTCCAGGGAGCCGTCACGGTTCAACCGCACGAGATACTCGCCCCAGCATTTGCCGAAATTGAAAGGCACCTGGCTCAGGAAACTTGCCGGATCGAGGCTGTTGGTGGCCTCGCCGCCGACCAAGCCGGCCTTCAAGGTACCGCCCTTGACCGGGCCTGCAGCCCTGGCTGCACTGCCAAGAAGCGTGTTGGCGAAAGATGCGGCGACGCCGAGCGCTGCGGCGCGGCCGAGAAAATCACGCCGGCTCATCTTGCCGGCGGCAACGCGTCTGCTCAGGAATTCCAGCTCATTGGACATCGAGTGCTCCTCACTCCGTTGGTACTGACCAAGGGTATTTTTTATGATTTTTGTGTAGGGAATATTGGCCGCAACGGAAACCATGCCGCAAGGCCGAATGCGACATTCGGTGGCGTAATTGGCAATGCATGCTGGACCAAGGCGCTCCCGGTCAGAGATGGTCGCGACGGGATCGTCTCTTCGAAATCGCACTCGAAGACCAGACTTTCGCCCTCACAAGCTCCGATGCGCCTGGTCAGATGGAAAATCTCCGCGCCGGACCGCATGAGGCTGAAGGTTTCCGTGCGTACGGACCATTCCTTTCGCGACAGCGTCTGTGTCCAATGCGTCGCGCCACGCGCCGACAGGGGATTGTCGGGGTTGATGGTCCATCTTTCGCACACACGAGGCTGCCGGTGCAGGGCCCATGATCAACTGGGCAGGAATTCGGTGACGGTTTTCACTGATGCGGCGTCGGGATCGGTGATCGCGATCGGCGAAGACTATTCTTGCCGCAGTTCGCCTGCGAGCTCCGGATGCTTGTCAAGGAGCACCATCAACTGGATCGTCGGGCCGCTGGGCTCCACCAATCCGCGCTCATATTTGTCGAACGCATTCTCCCCCACTCGGAAGAGACTCCCTGCCTGCCGTTGCGAGAGCTTGAGCTTCATGCGAAGGCGGCGGATGGTTGCGGGCGTAGGTACGCCGTCCAACTTTTCCTTGAGAATACGCAGGGCCTCGTCGACGACATTCATGTCGTCACCGACATGAATGCCTTCGCCTTCCCCGGCCGGGTAATATCCGGGCAGATCGACGACGACGCTCTCGCCTTTGTAGACGACAGCGAATGGCCTTACGCCGCGAGTCAGTGTTTCTCCGGATTCCGGAGAAATCATCGTCCGATGCGGTTCCGCTTTCGTCGCCATCGTCACTGCTCCTTGAACGAGATGACGGCGAATTCCGTCATCACATCCGCCTGAAACTTCACATAGAGAATGAACCCGCGAGCTGGCACATGGTACACATCCTGCCACATCCGATGGTCCGCAAATGTCGTCATCGATTTGACGAACATCCGGCGATCGATGGCATTGATCGTTTCGGCGATGCCCGCTCGATCGAAACCGAGTGCGACCGCGCTTCGCAACGCAGACGTCGTTATGGCCAGCGTCTCGACCGATCCGATCGCTGCCTTGATCGCATTGAGATCGTATGTCGGCCGACGCTTCTCCACCGCGTGATATTTGCCACCTTAAAGGTGGCAAATCAAGCCAGGCGCAGTCAGTTCAGCGGAATGTCGTTGTCCTGCTTGCCGGACTGATAGGTGTCGGACAATTCATCATAGCGGGCCGCGATTGCTCCGGCGCGCGCTTCCAGCCGGGCGCGCTCGGCCTCGGGCAACTGACGCATCAGCTTGCGCAGCGAAAAGCTCTTCCAATAGGCGTTCTCGGCGTTGTAGCCGCCGGGTTCGAGCGTGAAGACCTCCTTGAGGATCCTCAGGTCGTGGGGAATAGCGAAGGAGTCGCGCGAATCCTCGTGGCTGAAGAGGTAGTAGAAATTGTCGAAGCCGGTCCAGGTGATCGCCGACAGGCAGAGCGAGCAGGGTTCGTGCGTGGCCAGGAACACGCAATCCTTCGTGTCGGGCCGGTCCGCCTTCGGCATCTCGTAGAAACGCTTCAGGCAGTGCACCTCGCCGTGCCAGAGGGGATTCTCCGTCTCGTTGTTGGTCTCGGCGAGCACGAGCGAGAGATCATCCTTCCTGAGGATGGCGGCGCCGAACAGCTTGTTCCCGTGGGCCACACCTTCGGCCGTTTTCGGCACGATGTCGTGCTCGATCACATCGAACAGCCGGTCGATCAGCGAGACGTCGGTCATGGGTCAGTCCTCCACGGGGAGATGGATCTCATAGGGATGCGCGAAGTGGAACTCCTCGAGGTTGGAGCCGTCGCCGCCGCGATCGACGACGACGAAATCCTGCGGCTCGCCGACCGGCGTCAGCACGCCATGCCAGAGATTTCGCGGATAGTTCACGCCCTGGCCGGGCCTGGTCAGGAAGGCATGCGGCGTCGCCGGGCCGTCCTCGCCGTCATGACAGACCACCACGACGAAGGGGTGCGGCGACAGCGGGATGAAGGCCTGGCTGCCGAAGGGATGGCGCTCGACCATCGAAAGCGTCAAGGGAAAATCGTAAGGGGTGCCCCTGAACAGATTGATCAGTACATGGCCGTTCGGCCCGGCCGCCTCGGCCCGGGCCAGGGCATGGTAGCGCTCGGCCTTGCCGCCGTTGATCGGATAGTGATTGTCCGTCGCGGTGTCGATCACGTCGCCGAACTCGGCGAAATTCTCCCGCGTCAGGATCCTGGCGACGATCCGCTGCATGGCATTTTCCTCCAGTCTGGCGTCAGCCGCGCTTGGAGCATCGGACACGAAAGTGGACCCGGTTTCGGGGCAAATCCGATGCTCTATCGCCGGCCTGCGCCGAGCTTCATGTGTCGGTTGACGTCCTTGTAGAGCAGGTAGCGGAAATTGTCGGGGCCGCCGGCATAGCAGGCCTGCGGGCAGAAGGCGCGCAGCCACATGAAGTCGCCGGCCTCGACCTCGACCCAATCCTGGTTGAGCCTGTAGACGGCCTTGCCTTCGAGCACATAGAGCCCGTGCTCCATGACATGGGTCTCGGCGAAGGGGATGACCGCGCCCGGCTTCAGCGTCACGATGGTGACATGCATGTCGTGGCGCAGGTCGGCCGGGTCGACGAAGCGGGTCGTGGCCCAGCCGCCGTCGGTGCCGGGCATCGCACTCGGCTCGATCCCGGCCTCGTTGGCGAAGAAGGCCTCGGGAATGTCGATGCCGTCGACGAATTCGTAGCTCTTGCGGATCCAGTGGAAACGGGCCGTGCCGCCGCTCTCGTTGCGCAGCGACCAGCGGCTCGCGGGAGGCAGGAAGCCGAACCCGCCCTTTTCGACGATGTGCTTCCTTCCCGCGACCGTGACGGCGATCTCGCCCTCGACGACGAACAGCACGCCTTCCGCGGTGCTGTCGGGCTCGGGGCTGTCGCTGCCGCCGCCGGGGGCAACTTCCATGATGTATTGCGAGAAGGTTTCCGCAAAGCCCGACAGGGGGCGCGACAACACCCAGAGCCGCGTGCCTTCCCAGTGCGGCAGGAAACTCGTGACGATGTCCTGCATCACCCCTTTCGGGATGATCGCATAGGCTTCGGTGAACACGGCGCGGCCGGTCAGGAGCTGGCTCTGCGGGGGATGTCCGCCCCGGGGGGCGTAATAGGTGCGGTCGACCATGGGCACGTTTCCTAGGCGGGCAGAATGTCTTTCAGCCTGAGCAGGGCGATGCGCTCGACCTGCCGGCAGGCTGTGGCGAATTCGGTGGCGCGGTCGTTGCCGATCCGGGTCTCGAAGGCAGCCAGGATCTCGGCCTTGGTCTTGCCGCGCACCGCGATGATGAACGGGAAGCCGAAGCTGGCGACATAGTTGGCGTTCAGCCTGGTGAAACGCTCGCGTTCAGCATCGGTGAGGGCGTCGAGCCCCGCCGAAGCCTGCTCGCTCGTCGATTCCGCTGTCAGGCGCTTCGCCTGGGCGAGCTTGCCCGCGAGATCCGGATGCGCCGTCAGCACGCCGAGCCTTTCGGCTTCGCTGGCTGAGCGGAACACCCGGCACAGCGCATTGTGCAGCCCGCCGGCGCTGTCATGGGCCGGGCCGAGTTCGAGATCGAAGGCGCGCTCGGCGATCCAGGGCGAATGCTCGAAGATGCCGCCGAACTTCGCGACGAACTCGTCGCGCCCGAGGCGCGAGGGACGCAGCGCCGGCGCGCTGTAGGGATGATGCTCATGCCAATGGCGGGCGATATCGATGCGCCGGGCGAGCCAGACCTTGTCGTGGCTCTTCACATAGTCAATGAAACGGCGGAGTGCGGCGGCGCGGCCTGGCCTGCCGACAAGCCGGCAGTGCAGGCCGATATTCATCATGCGCGGCCGGCCGGCCTTGCCTTCGGCATAGTGGGTATCGAAGGCATCCTTCAGATAGGCGAAGAACTGGTCGCCCGAGTTGAAGCCCTGGGGTGTCGCGAAACGCATGTCGTTGGCGTCGAGCGTATAGGGAATGACGAGTTGCGGCCGGATCGGGTTGCCGTGGCCGTCGTGATCGAGCCAGTAGGGCAGTTCGTCGTCATAGGTGTCGGAGACGTAGTCGAAGCCGCCTTCTTCCGCCACCAGCCGGACGGTGTTGGCGGATGTGCGTCCCGTATACCAGCCTGTCGGCCGCCCGCCGGTGACCTCGGCGTGCAGCCGGACCGCTTCGGCCAGGTCACGGCGCTCGTCCTCGGCGCCGTAGTCGCGGTAGTCGATCCACTTCAGGCCGTGCGAGGCCATTTCCCAGCCGGCTTCCTGCATGGCCGCGACCTGGTCGGGAGAGCGGGCGAGCGCCGTGGCTACACCGTAGCAGGTGACCGGCACGCCGGTTTCCACGAACATGCGATGCAGCCGCCAAAAGCCGGCCCGCGCACCATATTCGTAGATCGATTCCATGTTCCAATGACGGAGGCCGGACCACGGCTGTGCGCCAACGATCTCCGACAGGAAGGCTTCGGATGCGGCGTCGCCGTGGAGCACGCAATTCTCGCCGCCTTCCTCGTAGTTGACGACGAACTGAACCGCGATATAGGCGCCGCCCGGCCACTTCGGATCGGGGGGATTGGCGCCGTAGCCGCGCATGTCTCTGACGTAACGCATCGAACTCTCCGAATTGCCAAAGGCAGGATATCAAAGGGCCGGGGCTTCATTCCCTCGAAAATTTTTGAAAGTCTTTTTGTGACGCTCCGCTTCACCGGGTTTTATCCTTGGCCTCTAATGCATAGCCCTCAATTCGGGCATAGATTACCGTTCGCGTTCGAATGTACCGGCAATGGGAGGCCGAATGTCGATTGAGAAAACCGGGCGTCTGACGACCCACGTACTTGATACGGCATCCGGCAAGCCCGCCGCGGGCCTATCCATCTCGCTCTACCGCCTGAGCGGCGAGACCCGCACGCATCTGAAGACCGTCACGACCAATGACGACGGACGCTGCGATGCCCCGCTGCTGCAGGGAGCGGAGTTCGCGGCCGGCGAATACGAGCTGGTCTTTTCCGCCGGCGACTATCTGCGCCGGGAGGGCGCCGCGCTGCCTCAGCCGGCATTCCTGGACATCGTGCCGATCCGCTTCGGCATGGCGGAGGCCGCGCATTACCATGTGCCGCTGCTGATCTCGCCCTATGGCTATTCGACCTATCGCGGGAGCTGAGCATGGCCAAGGTGAAGACCCGAAACACGCTCCGCTTCATCCTCAACGGCGAGGACGTCTCGCTGGCCGACGTCGCGCCCGACGAGACCCTGCTCGACTATCTGAGGCTGCGCCGTGCGCTGCGCGGCAGCAAGGAAGGCTGCGCCGAGGGCGACTGCGGCGCCTGCACCGTGCTGATCGGCAAGCTGGTCGACGGCCGGCTCGTCTATGAAAGCGTCAACGCCTGCATCCGCTTCCTCGGATCGCTCGAACGAACCCATGTCGTGACCATCGAACATCTCAAGGGAAGCGACGGCCAGCTCCACCCCGTCCAGCAGGCGATGGTCGACTTCCACGGTTCGCAATGCGGCTTCTGCACGCCGGGTTTCGTCATGTCGCTCTACGGTCTGTGGATGCAGAACCCGCAGCCCTCCGACGCGGCGATCGAGAAGGCCCTGCAGGGCAATCTCTGCCGCTGCACCGGCTATGAGGCGATCATGCGCGCCGCACGCGCCGTATCGAACTACGGCAAGGCCGCGAAAGACCCGCTGGCGGCCGAGCGCAAGGCCGTGGCGGCGCGCCTGGCGGCGCTCGCCGACGGGGCCCGGGTCGAGATCGGCGAAGGGCGGAAGCGCCTGGTGGTGCCCGCCGATGTCGACGATTTCGCCAGGGTGCTCGAGGCAGAACCCGAGGCGACCGTCGTGGCCGGCGCGACCGATGTCGGCCTGTGGGTGACAAAGTTCATGCGCGAGATCTCGCCCGTCGTCTTCATAGGCGGGCTCGACGAGCTACGCACGATCACGGAAGAGAAGGGGGCGATCACGATCGGCGCAGGCGTGACCTACACCGAAGCCTTCGCGTCCTTGTCCAAAAATATCCCGGCGCTCGGGCCCCTCATCGATCGCCTCGGCGGCGAGCAGGTCCGCAACATGGGCACGATCGGCGGCAACATCGCCAACGGTTCGCCGATCGGCGACACGCCGCCGCCGCTGATCGCGCTCGGGGCGGAACTCACGCTGCGCAAGGGCAAGAAACGGCGCACGATCCCGCTCGAGAGCTTCTTCGTCGCCTATGGCAAGCAGGACCGCAGGCCCGGCGAATTCGTCGAGTCGGTGCGTGTTCCCGTGCCCGCGAAACAGAGTCGCTTCGCCGTCTACAAGGTGTCCAAGCGCCGCGACGAGGACATCACTTCGACGCTTGGCGCGTTCCATCTGACGCTCGCCAGGGATGGAACGGTCGGCAGCATCCGCATCGCTTATGGCGGCATGGCCGCCACGCCGAAACGCGCGGCGGCGGTCGAGGCGGCGCTCATGGGCAGGCCGTGGACCGGGGCCACGGTCGAGGCGGCCATTGCCGCCTTCGACAAGGACTTCACGCCGCTCACCGACATGCGCGCCTCGGCCGATTACCGGGCGCTCGCCTCGAAGAACCTGCTGCGGCGTTTCTTCGCCGAAACCAGCGGCACGCCCGGACCGATCCAGGTTACCCGCTACGAAGCGGCTTGAGGGGAATGGCGATGAACAGGCACGCGACAGTCGACCTGAAAGCGGCGAAGATCACCGGCGGGGTCGGTAACGACCAGCGCCACGACTCGGCCCACAAGCACGTGTCCGGAGAAGCCGTCTATATCGACGACATGCCCGAGCCTTCCGGCACGCTCCACGGCTGCCTCGGTCTAGCGACCGTCGCGCATGGCACCATCCGCAAGATGGACCTCGCCGCGGTGCGAGCCGCGCCCGGCGTCGTCTGCGTGCTGACGGCGAAGGACGTGCCGGGCGAAAACGACATTTCGCCGACCGGACGCCATGACGAGCCCGTGCTGGCCGACGGCAAGGTGCAGTTCCACGGCCAGCCGATCTTTGCGGTCATCGCCGGGACCCGCGAGGAGGCGCGCCGCGCCTGCCGGCTGGCTGTTGTCGAATACAGGGAGTTGCCCGCCATCATCGACATCGGCGGGCTCGATCCTGACAAGGACAAGCTGGTCACTCCGCCGCTCACGCTGAAGCGCGGCGACGCCGGCGAGGCCATCGCCAAGGCGCCGCGCCGCGTGAACGGCAAGATGCGGATCGGCGGCCAGGACCATTTCTATCTCGAAGGCCATATCGCGCTCGCTATTCCCGGCGAGGACCACGACGTCACCGTCTATTCCTCGACCCAGCATCCGAGCGAGGTCCAGCATATGGTGGCGCATGCGCTCGGCGTGCCGAGCCATGCGGTCACCGTCGAGATCCGGCGCATGGGCGGCGGCTTCGGCGGCAAGGAGACCCAGTCGAACCAGTTCGCCGCGCTCGCCGCGATCGCCGCCAAGAAGCTCGGCCGCGCCGTGAAGATCCGGCCGGACCGCGACGACGACATGACCGCAACAGGCAAGCGGCACGATTTCCTGGTCGACTACGAGGTCGGCTTCGACGACGAAGGCAACATCCTCGGCGTCGACTACAGCTATGCGGCGCGCTGCGGCTTCTCCTCGGATCTGTCGGGCCCGGTGACCGACCGGGCGCTGTTCCACTGCGACAACGCCTATTTCTATCCGAACGTCCATGCGCGCTCGGCGCCGCTCTACACCAACACCGTGTCGAACACCGCCTTCCGCGGTTTCGGCGGCCCGCAGGGTATGGTCGCGGCCGAACGTGTCATCGACGAGATTGCATTCGCCACGGGCAAGGATGCGCTCGACATCCGCAAGCGGAATTTCTACGGCACCACCGACCGCAACGTGACGCCGTATCACCAGAAGGTCGAGGACAACATCATCCACCGCATCGTCGCCGAACTCGAGGAGAGCTCGAACTATACGCGACGCCGGCGGGAGATCGCGGCCTTCAACAACAACAGCCGCATCGTCAAGCGGGGCCTGGCGCTGACGCCCGTCAAGTTCGGCATCTCCTTCACCGCCACCCACTACAACCAGGCCGGCGCGCTGGTGCACGTCTATACGGACGGATCGGTGCATCTCAACCATGGCGGCACCGAGATGGGGCAGGGGCTCTATCTCAAGGTCGCGCAGGTGGTGGCCGAAGAGTTCCAGATCGATCTCGACAAGGTCAAGATCACCGCCACGACGACGGGCAAGGTGCCGAACACATCGGCCACGGCTGCTTCGTCCGGTTCCGATCTCAACGGCATGGCCGCGCAGAACGCGGCGCGGCAGATCCGCAAGCGGCTCGCCGATTTCGCCGCCGACAAGTTCCAGGTGCCGGCCGATCAGGTCGTGTTCCTGCCCAACCGGGTGCGGATCGGCAACCAGGAGATTCCCTTCGCCGAACTGGTGAGGCAGGCCTATTTCGCCCGCATCCAGCTCTCGGCGGCCGGCTTCTACAAGACGCCGAAAATCCATTGGAACCGCGACAAGGGCGAGGGGCATCCCTTCTATTATTTCGCCTATGGCGCGTCCTGCTCGGAGGTCTCGGTCGACACGCTGACAGGCGAATATATGATCGAGCGCACCGACATACTGCACGAGACCGGGCGCTCGCTGAACCGGGCGATCGATCTCGGTCAGATCGAAGGCGGCTTCGTCCAGGGCGTGGGCTGGCTGACCACGGAGGAATTGTGGTGGGACGACAAGGGCCGGCTCAGGACGCATGCGCCCTCGACCTACAAGATCCCGCTCGCCTCGGACCGGCCCAAGGTGTTCAACGTGACCCTTGCCGACTGGCCGGAAAATCACGAGCCGACCATCCACCGCTCGAAGGCCGTGGGCGAGCCGCCCCTCATGCTGGGCATGTCGGTGCTGCATGCGCTGTCCGACGCGGTGGCGAGCGTGGCCGACCACAGGATCTGTCCCCGGCTTGACGCGCCGGCGACGCCGGAACGTGTGCTGATGGCGATAGAAGAGCTGCGCGCCGAAGCTGCGAAGTAGCAAGGTCCGATCGCCGTACTATCTATTGGAGATGGCGATGCTCGTGGAGATCCCCCTCTGGCCTGCCGGTGATTGGCCGAGTGGTTGCGGCCGTCGGTCTTCTCTCCGTGAAGGACGGGGAGAGACTGCTTGCGGCGACCGCGCCGCCAATCGCCATAGTCGTGTGGTGGCCTCGTCATGACCGCTACCACCCGCAGCCTCATTGCTTTCCTCGCCGCCTCGCCGGAGGCGGCGCTGGTCGAGGTGGCGGAGGCGAGGGGCTCGACGCCGCGCGAGAAGGGCGCCTGGATGCTGGTGTCGCCCGTGGCCATCTTCGGCACCATCGGCGGCGGCCAGCTCGAATTCATGGCCATCGACAAGGCTCGGGCGATGCTGAAGGGGCGAGCTCCCATGCTCGCCGCCGAAGCGGGTATCGACGCCGCTTCAGACGCTCTCGCCGTCAGCGGGGAGGCGTCTCCGCCCGGTCCTTCCCCCCGTTCACGGGGAGAAGGTGCCCGAAGGGCGGATGAGGGGCAGCGTCAAGTTGGAACGGCCGGCATCACGCTCGACATCCCGCTCGGTCCCGAGATCGGACAATGCTGCGGCGGGCGCGTGGCGGTTGGCATCCGGCCGATCGACGATGCGCTGCGACAGGAACTGATCCGGGACGCCGAGGCCGAAGACGCACGCCGGCCGCATGTCTATGTCTTCGGCGGCGGCCATGTCGGCCTGGCGCTCGCCTCCGCCTTCGCTCTCCTACCGGTCGAGACGATCGTGGTCGAAACGCGGGCCGACGCTCTGGAGTCGATGCCCGACCCGGTGACGACACGGCTCACGCCGATGCCCGAAGAGATGGTGCGCGAGGCGCCGGCGGGTGCGGCTTTTGTGGTGCTCACGCATGACCATGCGCTCGACTTCCTGATCGTGGCCGAGGCGTTGAAACGCGACGACGCGGCCTATGTCGGCATGATCGGCTCGAAGACCAAGAAGGCGACCTTCAAGAGCTGGTATCTGAAGACGGCCGGCGGCACCGAAAAAGGCCTTGCCCGGCTGGTCTCGCCGATCGGCGGCGAAATAGTGAAGGACAAGCGCCCCGCCGTGATCGCCGCTCTCGCGGCGGCCGAGATCATGACGGCGCTGCTGTCGGGCAAGGCGGCGGCTCAAATTCCGTCGCTGTGACATTTGATTGACCG
This sequence comes from Mesorhizobium sp. L-8-10, assembly GCF_016756635.1. Lineage (NCBI taxonomy): Bacteria > Pseudomonadati > Pseudomonadota > Alphaproteobacteria > Hyphomicrobiales > Phyllobacteriaceae > Mesorhizobium > Mesorhizobium sp. L-8-10. The sequence goes on from NZ_AP023263.1 coordinate 2,787,863, forward strand.
CTGATGCAGACCATCATGGCGGCCAAATGGCAAACAAAGGCCAAACCATAGATCCAGCCAGATACTCCGCTGCGGCGCATTTCGAGTTCTCATGCTCAGTCCGGCATCCCCGCGTTGATCCAGCCAGACTTCGCACGGACGACTGATATCAATGGCACTGGATGTTGATACATGCAGTGGGCGTGGGTGCTGCCGCCCACGCGGCCTCAAACGGCGGCGCAGTCCCTCCGGGCCGCGTTTTCACTCCAAAGGTTGATCTCGTCGACCGTTGGAGTGAAAAAGGTGATCGGTACCGCTCCCGCTGCCGAAGCCACTTTGCCTGAAGCCAAGGGCACCAGGGTTCTTGGTCGATTGCTGGCTCGGCTGGCCCTCAAGAATGGCACATGACTGCCTACCGGGTACCGCTCACGCTTTTCAGGCTGATGAGGATGGCCTCGTCACTTGTGCGGATGCGAGATATATGTATACATCCTGTTCACGGTTCGGTTTTCGCATTTCCGCCAATTTTCTCTTGAGAGTTAGGAGAAGCAAGGAAATTTCGGGCACATCTCCGGAACGAAGATGTGGGTCCAATCAAAGGGAGGAGTATACATGATTTCCAGAAGGTTATTTGTCGCCGGCACGATGTTGTCGCTGCTGGCGAGCGCGCCTGCCTATGCGCAGGAAACAGTCAAGATCGGCTTGATCTTGCCCATGACGGGACCCTTCGCGTCGACTGGCCGTCAGGTCGAGGCCGGCGTACGCGCCTATATGGCGCTGCATGGCGACGAGGTAGCCGGCAAGAAGATCGAGCTCGTGTTGCGTGACGATGCAGGCACGGCCGACCAGACCCGCCGCATCGCTCAGGAACTGGTGGTCAATGAGGATGCGAAGATGCTCGTTGGCTTCGGGCTGACGCCGCTGGCAATGTCGGTTGCCCCCGTGCTCAACCAGGCGAAGGTCCCGGCAATCATCACGTCGGCCACGACCTCGGCGATCATGGCGCAGTCGGACTATTTTGTCCGCGCAAGCATGGCCGGACCACAGTCGGCCGTGCCGGTGGCCATCTGGGCCGCCCAGAACGGGCTCAAGCGGGTGGTGACGCTTGTGACGGACTACGGCCCGGGCCACGATATCGAGAAGGGTTTCACTGACCAGTTCAAGAAGGAAGGCGGCGAGATCGTCGAAGCCGTCCGAGTGCCGTTGCAGAACCCTGATTTCGCACCCTTTCTGCAGCGCGTACGCGACGCCAAGCCGGACGCCATCTTCGTTTTCGTGCCATCGGGCGTTGGCTCGCTGTTCATGAAGCAGTTCGCGGACCGCAACCTGGCCGAAGCCGGGATCAAGCTGATCGCCACGGGCGATGTAACGGACGACGATCTGCTCAACGCGATCGGCGAGCCGGCCGTTGGCGTCATCACAGGGCATTTCTATTCCGCCAACCACGACAGCCCCGAAAACAAGGCCTATGTTGCAGAAGTCCGCAGGGCCAATAACAATATGCGCCCCAACTTCATGTCCGTGGGCGGCTACGATGCCATGCATCTGGCCTATGAGGCGCTCAAGGCCACCGGCGGAGATACCGACGGAACGAAGCTGGTCGAGGCGATGAAAGGCACGTCCTGGACCAGCCCGCGTGGCCCGATGTCGATCGATCCGGCGACCCGCGACGTGGTGCAGGACATCTACATCCGTGAGGTCAAGGAAGTGGACGGCGAGCTATATAACGTCGAGTTTGCGACCTACGAGAAGGTCAGGGATCCCAACGCTCCCGCCCAGTGAGGCAATTCGACAAGCCACATTGCGGGAGATGCGCGGCGGAACATGCTTCCGCCGCGCACGAGGAAGTTGGAAGCCATGCTGACAATCCTGTTCGACGGCATCGCCTACGGGATGCTTCTGTTTGTTCTTGCCTGCGGATTGTCGATCACGCTGGGCTTGATGAATTTCGTCAACCTGGCGCACGGCGCCTTCGCCATGGCCGGCGGCTACATCACCGTGATCATGATGAACCATTTCGGCATCTCGTTCTACTGGTGCCTGCCGGTGGCGTTCCTCGCCGTTGCCGCGATTGGCGCAGCGCTCGAGCGCACGCTGTACCGCAGACTCTACAAGGCCTCGCATCTCGATCAGGTGCTGTTCTCGATCGGACTGGTCTTCATGTCGATCGCGGCGATCGACTATTTCGTCGGCGGCCAGCAGCAACTGATCAACCTGCCCCCCGAACTGAGGGGCCGCTTCGAACTGTTCGGCGTCGGCATCGGCCGCTACCGGCTGTTCATCATCCTCATCTGCGCGATTCTTGCGGCGGTGTTGCAGCTTGCCCTGACGCGGACCCGCCTGGGCAGCCAGCTCCGTGCCGCCGTCGATGACGGCCGGGTGGCCCGGGGTCTCGGCATCAACGTCTCGGTCATCTTCACACTGACTTTCGCACTCGGCTCGGGCCTTGCCGGCCTGGGTGGCGCGCTCGGCACCGAGATTCTCGGTCTCGATCCCAATTTCCCGCTCAAGTTCCTGATCTATTTCATGATTGTCGTTACCGTAGGGGGCACTTCCTCGATCACCGGGCCGTTCGTCGCCGCGCTGCTTCTGGGCATCGCCGATGTCGCCGGCAAATATTACGTGCCCCAGCTCGGCGCCTTCATCATCTATGCCGTCATGGTCCTGGTCCTGATCCTCAGGCCGCATGGACTGTTTTCCCGGGAGGGAGGACGATGAGCGGCGACAATATGAACCCTGGCAGGGAGGCGATCGCCCTGCTTCAACGCTCCGGTCGTTGGCAGATCTGGGAAGTCGCTCTGTGGCTCGCGGCCATAGCGATGATATTCATTCTCCCGTCGAAGTCGCTGATCCTCACGGAAATAGCGATCCTGGCGTTGTTTGCGGTGTCGCTCGACCTGATCCTTGGCTATGCCGGCATCGTCTCCCTCGGCCACGCTGCGTTCTTTGGTCTCGGCGCCTATGTCGCGGGCCTGTTTGCCAAGCATTGTTTCTCCGAGCCCGTAACCGGCTTGCTTGTGGCAGGATTGGCCAGCGGTGCCTTTGGATTCGCCACCAGCTTCCTCGTGTTGCGCGGCTCGGATCTGACAAGGCTCATGACAACCTTTGGCGTCGCCATGATGCTGGCCGAAGTGGCGAATCAGGTCGCGTGGCTGACCGGCGGCGCCAATGGCCTCAGCGGAGTCATGATCACGCCGATCCTGGGCGTGTTCGAGTTCGACCTGTGGGGGCGCAACGCCTATATCTATGCCCTCGTCGTACTCATGGTCCTGACCCTGGTCGCCCGTCGCATCGTGCATTCCCCCTTTGGCTTGTCGCTGAAGGCCATCAAGCGCAATCCGATGCGCGCTTCGATGCTTGGCGTTTCGCCGACGCGGCGTATCGTTGTGATCTATACGATCGCGGCGGCCTACGCCGGCATCGCCGGTGCGTTGCTCACCCATACGACAAGTTTCGTCTCCCCCGACGTGCTCGCCTTCTCCCGCTCGGCGGACGTGCTGCTGGTTCTGGTGATCGGCGGTGTCGGCTATCTGTATGGCGGTGTACTCGGCGCGGTCCTCTTCTCGGTCCTGCGCGACTGGCTGTCGGTCGTCACGCCGCAATACTGGATGTTCTGGATCGGCCTGATCCTGGTCATCATCGTGCTGGTCGGGCGCGAGCGCGTCAGCCGCTGGCAGACCTTCCTGCCAGGTTCTGCCGTCAGCCGTTTGGTCAATGTCCGGGCGGCCGTGGGGAAGAACAAATGATACCGGCGCTGGAAACCCTCAACCTGGTCAAGCGCTTTGGCGGCTTCGTCGCCACCAACGATGTTTCGCTCAGCATCACGCAAGGCGCGCGTCATGCCCTGATCGGCCCGAACGGCGCCGGCAAGACGACGCTCATCAACCTGCTGACTGGCGTGCTTGCGCCCAATGGCGGCCAGGTCCTGCTCGGCGGAGAGGACATCACCGCCTTGCCCGCCCACGCACGCGTGGGACGCGGCCTTTCGCGTACCTTTCAGATCAACCAGCTGTTCGGTGACTTCACGCCGCTCGACTCGATGATGCTGGCGATCGGCGAGCGCAAGGGGCATGGCCGGATTGCTTGGCGCCCCCTGTCGGCCGACCGCGAGGTTGCCGACGAGGCAGCCGCCTTGCTGGAGCGCTTCCGGCTAGCCGACGTGATGGCCACGGCCACCACGCTTCTTCCCTATGGCAAGCAGCGCCTGCTCGAGATCGCGCTCGCGATCGCCACGCGCCCCAAAGTCCTGCTTCTCGACGAACCCGCCGCCGGCGTGCCGGAAGAGGAGCGGCACGAGGTGCTGGGGATAGTGAGGGAATTGCCGGCCGATGTGACCGTGGTGCTCATCGAGCATGACATGGACCTCGTCTTTTCGTTTGCGGACCGCATCTCGGTGCTGGTCGCGGGAGCCCTGTTCGCGGAAGGGACCGTCGGCGAGATTTCGAAGGACGCCCAGGTCAAGGCCATCTATCTCGGGGAGGATGCGTGATGCCGGAACTTCTGCGCATCGAGCGCCTGGTCGCCGGATACGGGGAGGCACAAGTTCTTGCCAAGGTCGACCTGACGCTCGAGGAAGGCAAGTCGCTCGCCCTTCTCGGCAGGAACGGCGCGGGAAAGACGACACTGCTCGACACGATCGTCGGCGTGACGACCTATCACGCGGGCACGATCAGGCTCCATGGGCGCGACGTCAGCCGCCTGTCGGCGGAGCGGCGCGCGCCGTTGGGCATTGGCTGGGTGCCGCAGGAGCGCAACATCTTCAGGTCGCTCACCGTCGAGGAAAACCTCACTGCCACGGCCCGGCCGGGGGGCTGGGACCTCGGGCGCGTGTACGGGATGTTCCCGCGCCTGAAGGAGCGGAGGCGCAATCTTGGCAACCAGCTTTCGGGCGGCGAACAGCAGATGCTGGCCGTCGGCCGCGCGCTGATGCTGAACCCGAAGATCCTGCTGCTGGACGAGCCGCTGGAAGGCCTCGCGCCAATCATCGTCGATGAGCTTCTGGCCGCCCTGCGGGGCGTCGTCACGGGCGAAGGCATGTCCGCGATCATCGTCGAACAGAAGGCGCGCAAGGTACTGCCCTTGACCGACGATGTGATCGTGCTCGAGCGCGGCATCGTCGTCTACCGCAACACCGCCGCGGCGTTGCTGGCTTCACCGGAAACGCTGGATGCGCATCTGAGCGTTTGACGCGTCGAAGCGGCGCGGGGCGCGCCCCAACGGCTGGCAATCGTACGAAAAATGGCGCCCGAGGGCGCCATTTTCTTGTCCGGCCTGGAAGGATCAACCCTTCTTGGTGCGCCAGCTGTCGGCATAGTTTTCGCGCGCTTCGCGGGCGTAAGGCGTCGGCGAAACGCGGACGCGGATCTCCGCCTGCTTGTGCGGACGCTCGATCGAAGCCTTGCTCGAACCACCGTTCGGTTCGCCCCAGACCAGCGTCAGCACGTCGCCTTCCCGGACGTCCTGATCGACAATGCCCAGAGACAGCATGCAGCGCTCGTTGTAGCTATAGCCGTTGAACATCGACATGCCGACCATCTTGCCGTCGTGCAGCACCATATCGGCGCTGGTGGAGGCGTAGTTCGGCTGCGGGAAGTCGATCCATTTGTAGTGTTCCTCGCCTGGACGGAAAGCCGAGGCGATGACCTCGACGACGTCCTCGGCGTTCCACTCGAACGTCACCTTCTTGCGATTCTTCTGGCCCTTCATCTTTTCGAGCGCGGCCTTGCCGACGAAGTCATCCTTCTTCCAGCCGATATAGAAGTCGTAGCCGAGCTCGAACGGATTGACGTAATAGTCCTCGATGTTGTCGGAGACGAAGCTGCCGCCGATGGCCCCGATAGCCTCGTAGGAGTCCGCGCCGAGCCAGTCGCGGTAATCCTTGAGCATGCCGTCACCGGTGTAGATGCCCGGCAGCGGCGAGGGGATCCAGCCCGATTCCAGCGTATTGGTCGAGTAGGCGCGACTGCCGCAGCGGACGAGATCGACGCCGGCATCCTTGGCCGCCTCCAATATGCAGGACAGGATGTAGCTCTTGTCCTCGTAAGGGCCCCAGATTTCCAGGCCCGGCGCGCCCGACATGCCGTGGCGCAGTGCCTGCACCTTCCTGGAGCCGATGTTGATCCGGTCGACGTGAAAGAACTTGATCTCCGGGATGGGACCACCATTCATCTTCTCGAGGATCTTCGGCGCGTCCGGGCCCTGGATCTGGTAACGATAGTGGGTGCGCAGCACGCGCTCGCCTTCCGGCCGCGAGGGCGAGCGGGGGTCATGCCTGATGCGAACGTTCCACTTGCCGTAGGCGGCGCAGAACATCAGCCAGTTCGAGGTCGGCGCGCGGCCGACGAGGACGAACTTGTCCTCGCGCTCGCGGAAGATGATGTGGTCGCCGATGACGTGGCCGTTCGGCGTAACCGGCACGAAGTGCTTTGCGCGGTTGAGACCGAAGTTCGAAAACGAGTTGACGCCGTGATAGGCGAGGAATTTCTCCGCGTCCGGGCCTTCGACGATCAGTTCATCCATGTGGTGCGACTGATCGAAAAGGACCGCGGAGTTCCGCCACGCTGCCTGTTCCGTGCGCCAGTTCGAGAATTCCGCCGTCACCACCGGGTATACATACATGCCGGTCTGGGAGCTGCGCAAAAGCTCCACGATGTTCCGATTCTTTTCCAAAACCTGGGAAAGGCTTTGTGACGACATATCGATTCCTCCCTTGGGATCAGCGTAGTGTATACATTCATGCCGATAGGGGCGGAGAATGCAAGTGCCTTTCTTCCCGCAACGCCAACTTTGGGGGGGCAAAAGGAGAACGCGGCGACCAAGGTCGCCTCGCTCATGTATTCATGATCGACGTTCTATCTGTGGATCAGGGCGAGGCCCGGAATCTTTGTGAGAAGGCCCGGGTCCTTGGCGAAGATGTATTCAAGGTTGTGTCGAGCGGTGCGCGCGTGCTCGCGTGCGATTGCTTCGGCACGCGCACCCTCCCTTGCGGCTATTGCCTGGACAAGCGCCCGGTGCTGTTCCTGTGCCGACCACAAGGAGCGGCGGAAGGCGACGATCTCCGTCTTGTTCGGCAGGAACGCCGACGGCGAGGCAAAGGGGAGGGCGCTGGCGCGCTCCACCTCGCGCCGAATGATCTCGCTGCCGGGCAATGCCGCGAGTTCCAGATGGAAGCGCTCGTTGAGGTCGGAATAAGTATCAAAATCGACCTCGTCCTGGCCGGGGCCGAAACAGGAATCGAGCTGGACAACGATATCGTTGATCCGCGCCAGCGCCTCCGGCGAAACGCCGCGCTCCGCAGCAAGTCGCGCCGCCGTGCCCTCCATCACGCCACGCAGTTCGATCGAGTCGACGACATCGGCATAGCCGAATTTGCGCACCACAAAGCCGCCGTTCGGCAGGCGGTCCAGCAGGCCCTCCTCGGCAAGGCGCGACAGCGCCTCGCGGACAGGTGTACGCGAAATGTCGAGCGTTTCGGCGAGAGGAACCTCGAAAAGACGCATGCCGCCCGGCAATTCGCCGCTGATGATCTTTTCCCGCAACTCGATCACCGCGCGACGGCCATGTGTTGCGACTTCGCTAATCTTCATCGGCAGTCCCTTTTCCCCTGCATGCAGCTATAGCACCGGCCCCGGAGCGAGCGAAGCCCCCTAAGGCAGTCAGCCAATCCCAGCCAATCATGTATCCATCTCTGTCCCGGAGAACACCAGAAAACGCGTATCTGCGAGAAATATTGTAGCCGTTTGTTGACACTATGTATACATTATGATGTGGCTGGGGCTGGAGGCCACCAAAGTGACAACGCTCGTACTCATTCCGGGACTTGTTTCAGACGCCCTTGTCTGGGCGTCCCTGGCCGACGCCGTCGCCGCAAGAATGCACGCCCACGCGGCGGACCTATCGACGGGCGCCTCCATCTCCGGGATGGCCGAGCAATTTCTTGGAGAGACCTCAGGCGACATCATCGCCGTGGGGCATTCCATGGGCGGCCGTATCGCTATGGAAATGGCGCGTCTGGCTCCCGCTCGCGTCCGCGGACTGGTCCTCGCCAACACCGGCCACCATCCTCGGCGCGAAGGTGAAGAGATCAAACGTCGGCAGATGATCGAGCTCGGGCATCGCAGCATGGAAGCTCTCGCGGATTCCTGGCTACCTCCCATGCTCAACCGGGCGCGCGTCACAGACACGGCGCTCGTCTCCAAATTGAAAGCGATGGTGCTCCGTGCCGACGCGCATATCCATGAGCGCCATATCCGCGCGCTCCTCGGTCGACCGGACGCCAGCGCGTATCTGGCCGAGATAACCTGTCCCATCCTGCTCGTTGCGGCGCGCCAGGACGGCTGGAGCCCGATCGCTCAGCACCAGCAGATCGCCGAAATCGCGCCAGATGCGGAACTAGCCGTCATCGAAAACGCTGGTCATTTTGCGCCGGTAGAGCGTCCCGCCGAGGTGACAGCCGCCATCACCGACTGGCTCGATCGCAGATTTGGAGAGGCAAATGCCTGAGCAGAAGACAGCGATTCCCGACACGCCGCTATTCGACCGGGCAGGGTCGATCCGCGGCTACAGGATCAACAAGATGGCCATGGGGCTCGGTCGAGCGGAGAACCGCGCCGCCTTCGAGGCGGACGAGGAAGCCTATCTCGACCGGTTCGGCCTGAATGCCCAGGAAAAAACGGCCGTCCTGTCGCGCGACTGGCATGAAATGGTGCGCCTGGGGGGCAACCTGTTCTTCATCTTGAAGATTTCGGCCGTCGACCCCACTGCCATCACCCAGATCGGCGCGGCGCAGGCAAGCATGTCGCATGACGATTTTCTCTACGAACGACTGGGAAGAAGGCGCAATGGCTAAGATCATCGGCGGCATCGGAACGAGCCATGTTCCCTCTATCGGCGCGGCACTGGACAAGGGCCTGCGCGATACGCCCGACTGGAAGCCGTTCTTCGACGGCTACGAAGCGGGCAAGGAATGGATGCGCGAGGCCAAACCCGACATTGCCGTTGTCATCTTCAATGACCATGGCAACACTTTCTTCCTTGATCGCGTTCCGACCTTCGCTGTGGGCGTTGCCGACACCTACCAGCCCGTGGACGAGGGCTGGGGTCCACGCGCCATCCCGACTTTCGAAGGCGCTGTCGACTTCTCCTGGCACTTCGTCGACCTGCTGGTCGAGCGCCATTTCGATCCGATGGTCTGCCGGGAGATTGAAGTCGACCACGGTCTGCAGGTGCCGATGGAACTGTTCTTCGGCCGTCCGCAGACGTGGCCGGTGAAAGTGCTGCCGATCTGGGTCAACACGATCCAGTACCCCATCCCGACCCCGCAACGCTGCTGGGAGATGGGGGGAGTGCTCCGCGAGGCGATCGAGAGCTGGCCCGGCGACGAACGCGTCGTGATCCTTGGCACGGGAGGGCTGTCGCATCAGCTTCAAGGCGCGAGGGCCGGCTTCATCAACCAGGCCGCCGACCGCGCCTGGCTGGATGGCATCGCTGCCGATCCGGAACCCTACCGCACCATGACTCGGGAAGACTATGTCGAGCAATTCGGCTCCGAGGGCGCCGAACTGATCATGTGGCTGGTAATGCGGGCGGCAATGAACCCGCAGGTCGACCTGATCCACAAACATTACCACGCCCCCGCCTCGATGACGGGCGCTGGAATGGTCGTGTTGGAAAACGCGGGCTGACGCGTATGTTCTTTCTCATGCGTTGTCTGCATCATCCGGGCCAGGATGTCTCCCGCGACACACACCGGCCGGCACATCGTGCCTGGGTGCAGTCGGGCGGAGAAGGTCTTGCATCGGTCCTGATCGGCTCGGCCCTGCTCGACGAAGGTGGGGCGCAGATAGGCAATTTCGGAATCCTGGAGGCCGAGAGCCTCCAGGATGCGAAAGCCTTCGCCGAGGGAGATCCGTTGCACCGGGCCGGCGTCGTCCAATTTATCGAATTGACCCCGCTTCCCGACACTTTCCAGGCGGCGCGCATCGCCGACCCGATGACGACGATCCGGCGCTGAACGAAGGCGAGCCGCCACAGCGGCTCGCTGCAAATCGGCAGGAGACGGAATCTCCTACGGCGACCTGGCCAGCCGGCGCGCGAGCACGTGATCGACAGTCGGCTTCAATCCCTGCTCCGACGTGACGCCGCAGGCACCCATCCGTTCCTGGACCGCGGCAATCGCCACCGCCAGGCCCCCATGAAGGCCGAGTGCGTCCAGCGTCGCCGCACTCTCGTGCATCTCCGCTGCCCGGCGGCGTCCATGCCGCGTCGTGCGCTCCATCTGGTATTCGGCGAAGTGCGGCCAGTCGAGGCCAGGATACGAACTCGACAGCGACGCGAGAATCTCGTCGAAGCAGCCAGAGGCTCGAGCGGCAAGCAAGGCCTCGACGGTGATGGCTTCCAGCCCCTTGACAAAGACCGAACGCACCATCTTGATCGCGGTCGCGGCACCTGGCGCATCGCCGGCGATCTCTGCCGTGAAACCGAGCGCCAGAAACTCCGGCAGCATCTGCGAGGCGGCAGGCCCGGCGAGCAGTACCGGTGTCCGGTGCTTGCGTGGGAGCACAGGCGCCATCACCGCCATATCGATATAGTTCGCGCCGGCGGCCTCCACGGCTGCTGCCGTCTGGCGCTTGCGCTCCGGGGATACGGAGTTGATGTCGACGAAAACGTGCCCCGGCCCAAGATGCGGCAGGAGCGGCTGGACGGCGAGCAGGCTCTGGTCAGCGGTCACGGCGCTGAAGATCAGGTCGGCAGCGCCAAGCGCTGCCGCCGTTTCCGCGATCTGGGCGCCGCGCACGGACATCGCCTCACGCATCGCTTCGTCGCCGGAAAGAAGCAGAATGTCATGCGCCAGCACGACTGCGGCGGCATCTTTCAATCCCTCGTGAAAGGCGCGCGCCGCCTCGCCATAACCCAGGAACCCGATCTTCATGGTACGTCCTAATTCATGAACACGACGGTCTTGCGCTTGTTGAGCAGGACGCGGTCTTCGAGATGCCAGCCAACAGCGCGCGCCAGCACACGCCGCTCGATGTCGCGGCCCTTGCGCACAAGAGCGTCGGGCGTATCGGTATGGCTCACTGCTTCCACGTCCTGGCAGATGATCGGCCCCTCATCGAGGTCGCCGGTCACGTAATGCGCCGTGGCGCCGATCATCTTGACGCCGCGCTCATGCGCCTGGTGGTAGGGCTTTGCGCCCTTGAAACCCGGCAGGAAGCTGTGATGGATATTGATGCAGCGTCCCGAAAGGTAGGCCGAGAACTCGTCGGACAGCACCTGCATGTAGCGCGCCAGCACCACCAGCTCGACCCCGTTCTGCTCGATCAACGCGCGAATCTGCGCTTCCTGCTGCGGCTTGGTGTCCTTGGTGATGGGCAGATGGTGGTAGGGAATGCCCTCCATCAGCGTCAGGTTCAGTGCTTCGCGCGGATGGTTGCCGACGATGCCGACCACTTCCATGTTGAGCTCGCCAATCCGCATCCGGTAGAGTAGATCGCCGAGACAGTGGTCGAACCTGGAAACCAGCAGCAGGACCTTGCGCTTCAGGCCGGCTGGCCGCAGCGCCAGATCGAGACCGAAAGCCTTCTCCTCCTCGGCGATTGCCGCCCGGAAGTCCTGCTCCGGCCCGTCCATGGAGAAGGCGACACGCATGAAGAACATGCCTGTTTCGGGATCGTCGAATTGATTTGCTTCAGTAATGTCGCCACCGTGGCTCGCGATGCGCCCGGCGACGGCGGCGACGATGCCACGTCTGTTGATGCAGCGCAGGGTCAATATGTAGTCGGCCATAAATCCTCTCTGTCGCGGGGATGCATCCTCGCTGTGTCATCCAAATATGTGTCCGTCGAAAAGCTTGCGGGCGGTGCGCAAGACCGCCGCATTCGTGACCACCCCGTCGCGAACCGTGGCAATCACGCTCATCTCGCCGGTGGGATGTTCAACGGAGAGGAGCTTTTCGCCGCCTTCCGGCACAGTTGCAAGTTCGGCGGCCGGGCCTTCGGGCAACAGGCATGCCGTGGCGACGCTGACCGCGCCCAAAACCCCGATCGCGTCATGACAGCGGTGGGGAGTGTAGGTGCGCGTTGCGATGGCGCCGCCGCCCCGTGGCGACGAAACCATCGTCATCTTCGGTACCGATTTCCTGGTCACGTCGCCGAGGTTCATCCGTGGCCCCGCCGCCAGGCGGATCGTTTCGAGCCTGGCGCGAAGTATCCCGTCGGCTTCCAATGCCTTGGGCGTCTCGATGCCGGAGATACCAAGGTCGGATGCGCGCATGACGACGCAGGGCATGCCATTATCGATCAGGGTGCATTCGATGCCGTCGATGACATCCGATGCATGGCCTGTCGGAAGCAATGCGCCACAGCTCGAACCGGCCGTATCGGCGAAGGTGATCGGCACGGGTGCTGCTGTGCCTGCAACCCCGTCGATACGCGCATCCCCTTGATAGCTCACGCGTCCGCCGGGCGTCTCGATCCGTACCGTGGCGACCTGGCCGGTATTTTCCATGTAGATACGGACTTCGGTCTGGCCTTCCCTCGCGGTCACCAATCCACGCTCGATCGCGAACGGCCCAACGCCCGCAAGGATGTTGCCGCAGTTCTGGCCATCCGTAACGACAGGCTGGTCCACGAATATCTGCAGAAACAGGTAGTCGACGTCGACACCGGGCCTTTGCGATCTTTTCACCACGGCGACTTTGGACGTCAGCGGGTCGGCTCCACCCATGCCGTCGATCTGGCGGGGGTCGGGAGACCCCAATGCGCGCAGCAAGAATCCATCACGGTCCTCAGGCAGTTCGTGCGCCAGGAAATAGCCGCCCTTGGAGGTGCCGCCGCGCATCCACATGCAGGGTACGCCGGCGGCCGGATCGACCACGCGCCGCGCAGGATCAGACATATTTCAGCCCTTTCTCAGCCAGCCGCTCGCGCATCTTGTAGATGTCCAGGCCAAGTTCTCCAGCCGCCAGCCTGACCCGCTTGGCCTCTTCCGCCGCGACACGGGCCTCGGCCTTCCCGGCGACGCTCTCGGCTTCCTCGCGGCGAACGACGCAGACGCCGTCATCGTCGGCGACGATGACGTCGCCCGGGTTGACCAATGCGCCGGCGCAGACGACCGTCACATTGACCGATCCAAGCGTCTCCTTCACGGTTCCCTGCGCAAAGACGGCCTTCGACCATACCGGGAAGTTCATCGCCCTCAGATCGGCAATGTCGCGTACACCTGCGTCGATGATCAGGCCGCGGCAACCGCGTGCCCGTGCCGAAGTCGCCAGAAGGTCGCCAAAATAGCCATCCTCGCAGGGGCTCGTCGGCGCGAGCAACAGAATGTCACCGGCCATCAACTGCTCGATGGCAACATGAACCATCCAGTTGTCTCCTGGAGGAGCTGAGATGGTAACGGCGCTCGCAGCCAGGCGCGCACCCGGATAAATCGGCCGCATATAGCTCGCCAAAAGCCCCTTGCGCCCTTGCGCCTCATGAACAGTGGCAACGCCACAGGCTGCCAACCGGTCGATGACGGGCTGTTCGGCGCGTGCGATATGCTGAACCACGACGCCCATCAGAGTCCATCCACCGTGCGCGGGAACACCGACTGGAAGCCTTCGGCATGGGTGGCCTTGCGGCCGCCGGACTGGCCGCCGGAATTGCGCATGAAATGATTGCCGCGGTTCTCGGCGACGTTCTTGTAGTAGTGCCAGAGGTGTTCCTGGCCCTCCATGCACTGGATGGCGGCCCATTTCTTGTTCCAGACGCTGGAGATGTCCAGGAAGACGTCGGGCTTCCACTCCATCTGCTCGGTCTGATGCGGCTCAAAGAGATAGAGCTGCGGGGCGCCCAGCACCTTTTCTCCAGGATTGTGCCCCCAGGCCTGCGCGATCATGCGCGCCTCGATGGCGATCTGCGTCGCATACATGTGGTCGGTGTTGTAGGGGTCCCATTTCGAATGGCTCAACATGAATTCGGGCTGAACCTTGCGGATCACGTCGACGATCCGGTATTTCGCCTCGCGGTCCACTTCCAGCGGATAGTCGCCGAGGTCGAAGAACTGGATGTCATGGACTTCCAGAGCCTTTGCCGCGTTCTCCGCTTCCACACGCCGTGCGGCCTTCACTTTCTCGAGCGTCATGCCCGGGTTCTTCCACAGCTTGGCGCTCTCGCCCCGCTCACCATAAGAGAGGCAGAGCACGGTGACCTCGTAACCCTTTTGCTGATGCAGGGCGATCGCGCCGCCGCAGCGCCAGACGAAATCGGCGGAATGGGCGCTGATGACGAGTGCCGTCTTTGCCATGAGTTCAGTCCTTCCTGCCCACGGGGGGCGTACCATGGGTATGAAATGTTTCGATAGTCTTCAGGCCCCAGGCCTGACCTTTCTTCCGCTCGGTCTCCGTCCAGGTCACCGTCGGCCAGTCGGGCCGCAGGATCAGGCGCGCCCCGGCATTGGCAAGTTCCACCCGATTGCCGGCCGGCTCCCAGACATAGAGGAAGAACGTGCCCTGGATCGCATGCTTGTGGGGGCCGGTTTCGATATGAACGCCGTTCTCGAGAAAGATGTCGGCCGCCCGAAGTATGTCCTCGCGCTGGTCGACAGCATAGGTGACGTGGTGAAAGCGGCCTTTCGTTCCGGTGTGATCCTCGGAATAGGCAATGTCGTAGCTTTTGTTGTTGACAGTGAACCAGCACCCGCCAAGTCGCCCATTGTCGAGCTGGATTTGTTCTGTCACCCGGCTGCCCAATGCCCGGGTCATGAAATCGCGGATCGCGGAGACGTCTGCTGCGAGCAGGTTGAGATGGTCCAGCCTGCGCGGGCAGGCGCCGCGGCCATGGTAGCGCTGGGCAATGTTCTTCAGCGCGGGACGTTCGTTGTCCGGCGCCTCGTAAACCCGGGTATCGTAGTAGAGCTCGAAGATGTGGCCATCCGGGTCGGTGAATCGATAGGCACGACCATGGCCGGCGTCGCCTTCCACCCAGCCGATGCCGCAGCCCATTTGCTCGATGACTGCCACGCGCCGCTCCAGCGCCTCCGGTGATGCGGCCCGGTATGCCACATGCCCAACACCGGTCGTGTGATGGCGTGTCAGCTTAAGGGTGTGGAACTCGTAGTCGTCGAAGGCGCGCAGATAGGCGCAGCCGTCTTCGACAAGGCTCGCGCTAAGTCCATAGACCCTTGTGAAGAAGTCCAGGCTCTGCTCGAACCTGTCGGTATAGAGTTCGACATGGCCAAGATGGGCCACATCATAACAAGGCTCCGTCATGGCGCCATCCTTGCGTAAATGAGGTCACTGCGGGCTGGATCATGTTTCGTCGGTCAGACATGCGTTCGAAGCCCCGACGCCGTGTTGCCGATCCAGGATGGATGTCGGTTCGCACTGCATTGGCGTGCCCGCAGAGCATGCCTAAACTCCCGACTGTCGACTAGTGGCAAGGTTCCTGCTCGCGGGCAATTTCGTTCCGCTGCGAGAGACAAACCGCAGTTCCGGATGCCTTGGGCCTGGTTCGGCGTAGCCGCTGTGGGCGGCCATCGCAGAGCCGTCCCGTTGAGCCGTTTCCACGCTTCCTTCTTCCTCCCAATCGGCGATTGTGCCCGCTGTCTGCCTCATTCGATGGCTTCCAGATGTATTCTTTATGCGGCATCCGCCGAAGCGGTGCAATGCGTAGAGGCGCGAATTTTGGCTATTTTTGCAGAAACCTAAGGCTGGCTTGAAAAATCATTTTGGAGTCATGTATACATTCTGCGGCTTTGAGGATTGTCGCAGGAGGATGCGAATGGCTTTGCTGAATTTCACCGCCAGGTCCAACGCGCGAAGCCCCAATCCGGCCTTTTCGGATCTGATCGACGGCTGGTCGATCGAAGTGACGCCCAGAACGGCGGCCAAGATCGACGACTTCAGGGGCATTCTGCCCGCCGGCACCCGAGTGTACATCGCGCACCTGGAAGGTACGCCGATCGAGGACATGGTTGCGACCGCAAGGCGGCTCAACGCCGAAGGTTTTCCCGTGATGCCGCACTTCCCCGCGCGCAGCATCCCCAACGCATACACACTGGAGGACTGGCTCCATCGCTACCGCGGTGAAGCCGACGTGAAACAGGCACTGCTCCTGGGCGGTGGCGCATCGACGCCTTCAGGCGCTTTCAACAGTTCGATCCAGCTTATGGAGAGTGGATTGTTCGACCGTCATGGCTTCACGCATTTGCACATTGCCGGCCACCCGGAAGGCAATCGCGACATCGATTCCGACGGGTCGACGGCGAACGTGGATAATGCCTTGTTCTGGAAAGAGGATTTTTCAGCCAGGACCGATGCTGAGATGGCCATATTGACGCAGTTCGCTTTCGACGGACGCTCCGTGGCGACCTGGGCGGAGCGAATTCAGGCGGCCGGCGTCACACTGCCGATCCATGTCGGCATTGCCGGGCCTGCCAAGCTGCAGACGCTGATCAAATACGCAATCTCCTGCGGCGTAGGGCCCTCGCTGAAGGTGCTGCAGAAGCGAGCCCTCGACGTCACGCGGCTTCTGCTTCCATATGAACCGACAGAGGTCGTCGCCGACCTGGCGGATTACACTGCCCGCAACCCAGGCGGTTTGATCCGGAAACTTCATGTCTTCCCGCTGGGCGGCATCAAGAAGAGTGCCGAATGGATGGGAAACCACGCCCCGGCCGAGAACAACACAGTCTTCGCCTGAGCCGGGGACACATCACTTCCCCGCCAATATGTCCCGGATCAGCCTCTGGCAGCGGTCGGCCATGAAGTCGAGCAGCAGGCGAACCTTCGGGTCCTGCAGCTTCTTGTGCGGATAGACGGCGGCGAGTTGCACCGGGGTCGGCGGGGTCTCCTCCAGGATGACCTTGAGGCGCCGGTCGCGGATGAAGGGTTCCACCTCGAAGCGGGGCTTGTTGACGATGCCGCGCCCGGCGAGCGCCCAGCCCGTGAGAACGTCGCCGTCGTCGGAATCGAAGGGGCCATGCACCTCGAATTTCGCCGAACCGTTTGATGTCCTCAGTGTCCAATAGAATTCCTTCGATCCGGGAAAGCGCAGCATGAGACAATCGTGTTTCTTGGAGATCAGCTCGGCCGGGTCGGAAGGCACGCCGCGTGCCTCCAGATATTTGGGGGAGGCGACCAGCACGCGCTCGCATTCCATGATGCCGCGCATCCTGAGGCTGGAGTCCTCGATCACGCCCAACCGGAAAGCCACGTCGATGCCCTCCTTGAGGATGTCGACATTGTGGTCGGAAAGCCGAAGCCTGACCTCGATATCGGGATATTTGTCGTGGAAGTCGGGAATGCCCGAGGCGATGAAACGGCGGCCGAGGCCGAGGGGAGCGGTGACGCGGATCGCGCCGCGCGGCTGGCCCGACAGGGCGCTGACCGCGGCTTCCGCCTCGACGATCGCCTCCAGCACCTGCTTGGCGCCGGAATAGAAAACCGTGCCGTGCTCGGTCGGCATCAATTGCCGCGTGGTACGGTTGAAGAGGCGCACGCCGAGATGTTTCTCCAGCTCCTTGATGCGGTTGGAGGCGACCGCCGGCGATATGCGCATGTCGCGGCCGGCGGCCGAGAGATTGCCAAGTTCCACGACGCGGACAAAGACGGCGATGTTGTCGAGATAGGCCATGTGTTCCCGGCTGCGTTTCGCGTGCCGGCAAGGTAGTATTTTTTATTTTTTTTTGAAAGTCATCGCGCAGCTTCGGTCTTTCCGTTTGCGGCACGGCACGTAAAGTCCTGAAATCGAGCGAGGTGAGGACCAACGCATGCTGGATCTGGCGATCTTCTGGGACTGGCTGAGTTTCGGCGTGCGCTGGCTGCATGTCGTCACCGGCATCGCCTGGATCGGCTCGTCCTTCTATTTCGTGGCGCTCGATCTCGGCCTGCGCAGGCGTCCCGACCTTCCGGTGGGCGCCTATGGCGAAGAGTGGCAGGTGCATGGCGGCGGCTTCTACCACATCCAGAAATATCTGGTCGCGCCGGCCAACATGCCCGAGCATCTGACCTGGTTCAAATGGGAAGCCTATTCCACCTGGATGACCGGCTTCGCGCTGCTCTGCGTGGTCTACTACGCCGGCGCTGACCTCTTCCTCATCGACCGCAATGTTCTCGATGTCTCGGCGCCGGTGGCGATCGGCATCTCGATGGCCTCGATCGCGGTCGGCTGGATCGTCTACGACCTCCTGTGCAAGTCGCCGCTCGGCAGGAGCGACACCGGCCTGATGCTGTGCCTCTTCGTGGTGCTGGTATTCATGAGTTGGGGATATACGCAGCTCTTCACGGGGCGCGCGGCCTTCCTGCATCTGGGCGCCTTCACCGCCACCATCATGTCGGCGAACGTCTTCTTCATCATCATCCCGAACCAGAAGAAGGTGGTGGCCGATCTGATCGCCGGCCGCAAGCCCGACCCCGCGCTCGGCGCCCAGGCCAAGCAGCGCTCGCTGCACAACAACTACCTGACGCTGCCCGTCCTGTTCCTGATGCTGTCGAACCATTATCCGCTGGCGTTCGGCACCCAGTACAACTGGGTCATCGCGTCGCTGGTGTTCATCATCGGCGTACTGATCCGGCACTATTTCAACACGACCCATGCGCGGAAGGGCGACCCGCTGTGGACCTGGATTGCCGCCGGCGTGCTGTTCATCGTGATCATCTGGCTCTCGACCGTGCCGAAGGTGCTGACCGGCGAGCCGAAGGCGGCGGCCGTCAACGCGGTCTACACCGCCTCGGCCCATTTCCCCGCGGTGCGCGACACGGTGATGGGCCGTTGCGCCATGTGCCATGCGGTCGAGCCCTCCTATGAAGGCATCTATCATGCGCCGAAGGGCGTGGTGCTCGACAGCGACGCCGCGATCGCCGACCATGCCCGCGAGATATATCTGCAGGCGGGGCGCAGCCATGCCATGCCTCCGGGTAACGTGACCCAGATCACGCCCCAGGAGCGCGACCTTCTGGTCGCCTGGTTCGAGGAAGCACGGAAGAAGTAGAAGGCTCGGAGAACGCCCCTGATCCGCCTGCCTGACCTTCCTCCGGCTGCCGGAGGAAGGCCAAACGGCCACGCCGATTTCCTCCCCAAACATGGGGAGACGGGCCAGGCCCGAACCGAACGGAAAGATTGCGAGCCTGTCATGACCACGACCCTCATCCGCGGACGCACACTGAGCTTCCACCGCTGGCCCGACAGCATCGACGATATTGCCGCTTACCGTTACGAGGAGGATGGCGCGGTGCTGGTGCGTGACGGCAAGATCGTGGCGTCGGGCGCCTATGTTGATGTCACGGCCGAGGCCGGACCTGACGTCGAAACGGTCGACCATCGGCCGCATCTGCTGCTGCCGGGTTTCATCGACTGCCACGTCCACATGCCGCAGATGCAGATCATCGCCTCCTACGGCGCCGAGCTGCTCGACTGGCTGAATACCTATACGTTCCCGGAAGAGACCAAGTTCCGTAACGCCCAGCACGGCCGCCGCATCGCCCGGCTGTTCCTCGACGAGATGGTCCGCCAGGGCACGACAAGCGTGGTCGCCTTCTGCTCGGTGCACAAGGAATCCGCCGAGGCCTTTTTCGCCGAGTCGCACGACCGCGACATGCTCAACATCGCCGGCAAGGTGATGATGGACCGCAACGCGCCCGAAGGGGTCCTCGACACGCCGCAGTCCGGCTATGACGACACCAAGGCGCTGATCGATGCCTGGCACGGGCGCGGCCGGCAGCATTACGCGATCACGCCGCGTTTCGCGATCACCTCGTCGCCCGAGCAGATGGAGATGGCGCAGGCGTTGATGCGCGAGCACCCCGATCTCCATATGCAGACCCATCTGTCGGAGAACCACGCCGAGATCGCCTTCACCCAGGAGCTTTATCCCTGGTCGACCGACTATACCGACGTCTATGAACGCTACGGCCTGCTCGGCAAGAGAAGCCTGTTCGGCCACTGCATCCACCTGTCGGAGCGCGAAGCGGACGCGCTTTCGGCCAGCGGTTCGGTTGCCGTGTTCTGTCCGACGTCGAACCTCTTCCTCGGCTCGGGCCTGTTCGACTATCAGCGTTTCCGGCAACGCGAGAACCCGCTGCGGATCGCAGCCGCGACCGATGTCGGCGGCGGCACCAACTATTCCATGCTTCGCACCATGGACGAGGCCTACAAGGTCATCGCGCTCAACGGCGAGAAGCTCAATCCTTTCGCTTCCTTCTGGCAGGTCACGAGGGGCAATGCCGAGGCGCTGTCGCTGGCCGACAGGATCGGTACGCTGGAGCCAGGCACGGATGCCGACCTCGTGGTGCTCGACGCGCGCGCGACGCCGGTCATGCGGCTGAGGATGGAGACGGTCTCCTCGCTTGCCGAGGAACTGTTCCTGCTCCAGACGCTGGGCGACGACCGTGCGATCGCGGAAGTCTATGTCTCGGGCAGGGCGGCAAAGACGACGATGGTCACGGTCGACCCCTGATTGGGGGCAATGAGCGGAGAAAATCGGCCTCCCGCTGTTGACCCGGCGTCGCGTTCGCGCCAAGCCGTCAGGACACAGACGCGCTACAGCATCGGCCCAAATCGTGCACGTGGCGCTCCAATGGAGGGAGACATGGCGGCCGCGGACGACATCAGGAAAATCGCTGAGCAGGAGGCCAGCCTTGTCTTCGAGAGCTTCGACGAAGCGACGGCCTTCGCCATCGGTTCGCTGGTCCGCGACGCGGGGCTCGCCGGCAAGCTGCCCATCGTGGTCGACATCAGGACCTGGGACCGTCCGCTGTTCTACGCCGCACTTCCCGGCTCGACCGACTCAAACCGGAACTGGGCGCGGCGGAAGCACAATGTCGTCAGGATGTTCCTGAAGAGCAGCTATCGCATGGTGCTCGAAAAGGCCCGACCCGACCGGACCTTTCCGGTCGGCGAGGGGCTGGACCCAGCCGACTATGTGCTCGCGGGCGGCGGTTTCCCCGTGACGGTCAAAGGCGTCGGCGTCGTCGGCGCAATCTGCGTGTCGGGCCTGCCCGAACGGCAGGACCATGAGGTGATCGTGGCCGCGCTCTGCAAGCATTTCGGGCTGGATGCGGCCGCTCTGGCGCTCGGGCCGGTGGAAAATTGATGTCGCGCCAGCCCCTCATCCGCCTGCCGGCATCCCGCAACCGACTGCGGCAGGCACACATCGCGAAAATACCCCTCATCCGACCGCGCGGAGCCTGTCCTCGGGCTTGCCGAAGGCAAGACCCGTGGGCGCGGCCACCTTCTCCCACAAGGGGAGAAGGGAACGCCTGCACTGAAGTTTCGGCCAATCGCAAGCGTGGTGATTTTGCCGCCACGGTAAAGCTGGGCTCCGGCCTTCTCCCCTTGTGGGAGAAGGTGGCCTCGCCCGCCGGGGCGAGGTCGGATGAGGGGTACTTTCGCGATGTACGCGTGCCTTAGCCGCCTGCGGGCGAGTTGGCAGCAGCCGGATGAGGGGCAGCGCGACATCGAATGAAGGGATGAAGCGGAGGACGGCTGAACTCATGAGCATCGATCCGAGGGAACTCCTCACTTCCATCTTCCGTGCGGCCGTCGCAGCGGCCGATCCCGAACTGACCATCCGCAAACACCTCCCGCAAAAGCCGAAGGGACGCACGATCGTCATCGGCGCGGGCAAGGGGTCGGCCCAGATGGCGGCCGCCTTCGAGAAGGCCTGGGATGGGCCGCTGGAAGGGTTGGTGGTGACCCGCTACGGCTATGGCGCGCCATGCCGGCGGATCGAGGTGATCGAGGCGGCACATCCCGTGCCTGACGAAGCCGGGCTCGGTGCCGCCCGTCGCCTGCTGGACAAGGTGAGCGGCCTGACGTCGGACGACCTCGTCGTCGCGCTGGTCTCCGGCGGTGGATCGGCCTTGCTTCCCGCGCCGCCCGACGGCCTCACACTCGCCGACGAGATCGCGGTCAACCAGGCGCTGCTTGCCTCCGGCGCGCCGATCGCGGCGATGAACACGGTGCGCAAGCATGTCTCGCTGATCAAAGGCGGGCGGCTTGCGGCGGCTGCCTTCCCGGCGCGCGTCGTCTCGTTGGTAGTTTCGGACATACCGGGAGACCATCCGGCCCTCGTGGCGTCAGGGCCGACCGTGCCCGACGCGGCGAGCCGCGCCGACGCGCTGCGCATCGTCGAAACCTACGGCATGAACCTTCCGGAGGCGGTGATGGCGCATTTGAAATCAGCCGCCGCCGATGCGCCTGCGCCCGCCGATGCCAGGTTCTCGCGCAACGAGGTGCATGTCATCGCCTCGGCGGCGGTCTCGCTTGAGGCAGCAGCCGCAGAGGCCCGGCGCCATGGGATGGAGGCCGTCATTCTCTCCGATTCCATCGAAGGCGAGGCACGCGACGTGGGCTCGGTCCATGCGGCCCTCGCCCGCGAGGTGGCGACGCGGGACCGTCCGTTCAACAAGCCGGTGCTGATCCTGTCAGGCGGGGAGACGACCGTCACCTTACGGGCCAAGGGCAAGGGCGGCCGCAACAGCGAGTTCCTGCTTTCCTTCGCCATCGGGATCGACGGCGTCGCGGGCATCCATGCGCTCGCCGCCGACACCGACGGCATCGACGGATCGGAGGACAATGCCGGCGCCTTCGCCGACGGCGGCAGCGTGTCGCGCATGCGGGCTCATGGCGTCGATGCCAAGGCCATGCTGGCGGGCAACGATGCCTGGACTGCCTTCAATGCCACGAGCGATCTGTTCGTGCCGGGCCCGACCGGCACGAACGTGAATGATCTCAGGGCGATCTTGATTGGAGAACCGGCGGCCTTCTGACCGCCGATCCGTGGTAGCGGCTACACCTCGTGGAGGTAGAGGTGGTAGTCGAGCTCGCTCACGGTGCGCGCGACGCGCAGATACTCGGCTTCCTTGATTGCCGTGAAGGTGCGGTGCAGGTCGTCGCCCAGCGCCTGCCTCAGGAAAGCCGAGGCCTTGGCGGCCTCGATCGCGGTTCGCCAGTCTCCCGGCATCGCGCCCTTGGATGATGCCGCCTCATAGCCGTTGCCTGTGGTCTCGGGACCCGGATCGAGCTTCTCTTCCAGCCCCTTGGCGATGCCGGCCAGGACGGTGGCGGCGACGAGATACGGGTTCGCGTCGACGCCGGAAGGACGATGCTCGATGCGGCGGTTCTTCGCATCGCCTGCCGGCACGCGCAGCGCCACCGAACGGTTGTTGACGCCCCAGGTCGGCGCGACCGGCGCATAGGATTGCGAGACAAAGCGGCGCCAGGAATTGGCGTGTGGGGCGAAGACGAGCATCGATTCGCCCATGGTTTCGGCAAGGCCGCCAAGCGCATGGAGCAGCAACGGCGACCAGCTTCCCTCCCGCTTTTCGGTGAAGATGTTGGCGCCGGTGTCGTCGAGCAGCGAGACGTGGAAATGCATGCCGGAGCCGGCATATTTCTCGATCGGCTTGGCCATGAAACAGGCGGTCACGCCGTGGCGTCGCGCCTGCGCCCGCACCAGGCGCTTCAGCATCAGCAGGTCGTCGGCCGCGCGCATGACATCCTTGCGGTAATCCAGCGTCAGCTCGTACTGGCCCGGCGCATATTCGGAGATGACCGTCTCGGCCGGAATGCCCTGCACCTTGGCGGCCGCGTAGATGTCGGAGAAAAGCGGCTCCATGCCGTGCAGATGATCGACCGAATAGACTTCGGTCTTGCCGCTGTGCCTGCCGTCGACGATGGCGCGTGCCGGCTGGACGCGGCCCTCGCCGTCGCGTTCGTTGGCGAGCAGGAAGAACTCCAGCTCGAAGGCGCCGGCCGGATGCAAGCCGCGCCGGGCGAACGCTTCGACCTGTCGGGCAAGCGCATGGCGCGGATCCGAAGTCATCGGCTGGCCGTCGAGATGATACATCGACATCAGGAGCTGGCCGCGTGCGGGGCTGGTGCCGTGGAGCGGCACAAGCGTGCCTGAGATGGGCCAGGCGCGCAGGTCGCCATCGCCCGAATCCCAGATCAGGCCGGTCTCGTGGACGTCTTCGCCGGTGATGTCGAGGCCGAGGATCGATATCGGCAGATGCCGGCCGTTTTTGTAGAGGCCTTCCAACTCGTGGCGCCGGATGATCTTGCCCCGGCCGACACCGTTGGCATCGGTGAGCACGATATCGAAAGCCTCGATCTCGGGATGGGCATCGAGAAACGCCTGGGCCTCGTCGATCGTCGATCCGGACGGTGAAGTCATGGAAAGCCTTTAAGCAACTGGAATACGGCGCGCTTGTCTCATGCCGCAAGCTTTGCAGCAATATCGCCGAAGGCCGAGATCAGCAGGTCGACTTGTTTTGCCGTGGTCGGCGGAGAAACCAGCATCATATTGTGGAAGGGCGCGATCAGCACGCCGCGATTGACGAGCGCGACATGGATCGCCGCTTCCAGTTCCGGCGCATGCGCATCCTCGGCGTCGCCGCCGTTCCTCAGCGGCCCCGGCGCGCAGATGAATTCGACGCGCGCCCCGACCCGAACCGCATGCCAGGGCAAGTCATGTCTGGCGATCTCGCGCCGCAGCCCCGCCTCGAGCCGGCCGGCGAGCCGCTCCACATGCGCGTAGTTCTTCTCGGTCATCACCTCCTCGAGCGTCGCCCGCATCGCGGCGAACTGCAGCGGGTTCGCCGACAGGGTGGTGCCCATGCCGGAATAACCCGGCTCCTTCGTGCTGTTGTATTCCTCGTAGCGCGCTGCCACCGCGTCGCTCATGCCCCAGATGCTGGCCGGCACGCCGCCGGCGACGGGCTTGCCGAGAACGAAAAGGTCGGGCTCCAGACCGTGACTCGACGTATAGGCGCCGAGGCCGGTCGAAATGGTGTGTGTCTCGTCGATCAGCAGCAAGGTGCCTGTGTCGCGGGTAAGCTTGCGCAGGGCGTCGTGGAAGCCGGGATCGGGCAGCACCATGCAGCAATTGGTGAGCACGGGTTCGGTGATGACGCAGGCGACGTCGCGGTCGCTGAGCGCCGCCTCCAGCGCCGGCAGATCGTTGAACTCGACGATGCGCGTGGCCTGCGTCAGGTCGCGGAATTCTCCGGCGAGGCCCGGCCGGTTGACTGGCCTGCCATCCTTCAGCCGCACCATCGTCTCGTCGACCGAGCCGTGATAGCAGCCGTTGAAGACGAGGATTTTCGGCCGGCCGGTGACCGCGCGGGCGATGCGCAGCGCGAAGCGGTTGGCGTCGGTGGCGGTCGTGGCGATCTGCCAGTGCGGCAGGCCGAAACGTTCGCGCAAGAGAAGGCCGACGGCCAGCGCATCCTCGCTCGGCAGCATATAGGTCAGGCCCCTGGAGGACTGCCGGCGAATGGCGCGCGCCACGGGGGCGGGCGAATGGCCGAACATCGAGCCGGTGTCGCCCAGGCAGAAATCGGCGAGCGTGTTGCCGTCGACATCGGTGATGGTGGCGCCCCTGGCCTGCTCGACCAGGATGGGGAAGGGCGTCGGCCAGTCCCTCATCCAGTGCATGGGCACGCCGCCGAAATAGCCCTCCGCGCCCTTGCCGACCGCCGCAGCCGCTTTCGGCCGCGCCTTGCGGAAGACCTCGGCTTCGCGCTCGCGCAACTCGGCGATGCGCGACAGCACGATCCCGCCCTGTTGGGATGCGGACATGTCGACGATGTTCATTCCATGACGCCCCTATTTTGCGGCGCCACTCTAGCCAGCGAGATGACCGGCCGGCAATCGCTCCTTCCCGGCTTCGCGCATCCTCAATGAAGGTATCGAGCTGAAACAGCACTTCGGAGGCAAACACGCCCGCTTCGCGGTCGAACAACGCCGCCGTATCGGAATCCAGCGCATGTTCGCAGTCTTCAACCAGGGCGTACATGTCGCGTTGCCATGGCAGGAAACCGTAGCCCGCCTCGTTCAAGCGAATGAAGGTCTGTCGGACCTTGGCGGAAGGGCGATTGGTTGGGCTTTACGATTGCATCCAGAGCCGGTTCAATCACCGCCCCCGCTCCCCGAAGAGCATCCCTGTCGAGGCCGCATTGAAGGGCGATCTCGTCCCAATCGTAGCCGCGCGCCCTGCGAGGCGGTGTTTGCGACTGGGCGATCAGACAGAGGAGAAATTCTTTGATCCGTGTGCTTTCCTGCGGGGGCAATGCGGGATCGACACGGAGGCGGCAGAAGTCGGAGATCTTGCGGGCAAGCAGTTTGGTATGCGGAAGGTCAGGCATGTGGGTAGGCTATGAAGATTCTGTGCGGTGATTGACGAAGGTCGCGGTCCTATCCGATTCGTTGCATCGGATGCCCAATCTCCTTGCCAATTCGCTAGCACTGCCGATCGGACGGCTTTATGCGTCTGATAGAGTAGGCCGAGAGCGACGAGCCTAATTAAGCGCGCTTACGTTAGCATCTCCGTTATTTAAGTATCGATGGGATTGTTTAAATAGCGCCACGCTGCCAAGATGGCGCTATGACCTATTCCGACGCAGATCAGCGCCTTGGCCGATATGTCGAAACGCCCGTCGCGGGCGAGATGGTGCGCGCCTTCGTTCCGCCGCCTCTGCCGCCGAAGCCGCAGATCGGCGTCCTGGCGCTTCTGGACCGGCTAAGCCTCGCCGAGCGCGCGCTCGGGCGACTGGACGGCATCACCATGCTGCTGCCGCGCCAAGAACTCTTCCTCTATATGTATGTGCGCAAGGAGGCGGTGCTCTCGTCCCAGATCGAGGGGACGCAATCCACACTGACCGATCTTTTGCGCTTCGAGAACGAGGCTCAGGCCGGGGAGCCGATCGACGACATCCGCGAAGTGTCGAACTACGTGGATGCTATGATGTACGGGCTGGAGCGGCTGGAAGAACTGCCATTGTCGTTACGCCTGATCCGCGAGATGCACGCCCGGCTGCTGCAAAGCGGACGCGGCGGCACCAAAAGCCCTGGCGAGTTTCGCCGTTCGCAGAACTGGATCGGCGGCTCGCGCCCCGGCAACGCGCTATATATACCACCGCCCGTCACCGAACTCGATGCCTGCCTCGATGCTCTGGAGCGCTTCATTCATGAAGACGGATCGCAATTGCCGGCGCTGATCAAGGCCGGGCTGCTGCATGTCCAGTTCGAGACCATCCACCCGTTCCTTGATGGCAACGGCCGCATCGGCCGCCTTCTGGTGACACTGCATCTTTGCGTCAACGGGGTGCTCCGCAAGCCGCTGCTCTACCTCAGCCTTTACCTGAAGACGCATCGTGCCGACTACTATCGGCTACTGCAGGAAGTGCGAGAGCACGGCAATTGGGAGGCTTGGCTTGATTTCTTCCTCGCCGGAGTGGCTGAGACCGCAAACCAGGCTTTCGAAGCCGCCATCCGGATTGTCGACCTCTTCAAGGAGGATCGTGAGCGGATCACGAATGAAAGCGACCGTGCAGGCTCGGCACTCCGCATCCACGACCTCTTCCAGCAGAATCCGTTCCTGACCTCCAACCAACTTGTCCAGCAGACGGGCCTGTCAGCTCCGACAGTCAATGCAGCCTTGGCCGACCTGGAGAAGATGGGCATCGTTGAAGAGATTACGGGACGCAAGCGGGGTAGGGTGTTCGGCTACCATCGCTATCTTGCGATCCTCAGCGAGGGGACCGATCCGTTGCCTGCCGACAGCTGAAGTTTCCGTCGGATGCCCCAACTCTCGCTCGGCAGCTATCGTGTTCGCAAATGAGCCACACAGACAGAAGCACAAGGCAACGTGCGGAAGCCGTATCTGGATTGGGTTCGTACACCCTACGCTGCTGTGCGAAATAATTCTCCAAGGAGCGCTGTGTCCATCTGGAGCATCATGACTTGAAGAGGAGAGGCAGGTCGCAAGTAAAAGATGATTGCAGGCCCCCGCAACCACGCTACAGCACGCTAAACCATTCTAATCTGCGATCCTCTACGACAAGTTATCCCCTTGAATCGATAGGTTCAAATTAGGTTCGACCGCTTCTGAGCGGCAGCCGACTCTGGTGTGCCTTTCGTGCCGTCAACTGGCAGACCATATGCGCGTGAGGGGCGCGCGAGTGACAAGCGGTGGCGGCGACGTAGCGATGGTAGCCTTGCACCCAATATCGGCCGTCGAGGTGGTTGCCGCTACTGTTTGATGAGCGGGACAATGCCGCTCAGCCTCTCCTAACCCCAAACTCTCCTGATAGCATCGAGGGCGACAACGATGGCAGGATCGCCAACGCGCGCTTCTAGGTAGAGAAAGCTCAGAGTCGTCGATATCTTCACGTTATCTGCGATCACAAGCCCGTGCGCCTGTTGCTCATGCAGGGCGATCGACTCTCGGCAAAGGCTTAATCCCACGCCCGTGCGGACCATGGCGACCATAGACGTCTCCTGATCCACTTGGGCAACGACATTTTGTCGGACGCCCAGATCTGTAAACAGGCGCGCCAGCAGTCGATTGTGTACCGAGGCCTGCGGCGTGCCGATCCACGGCAGGGACGCGAGCTGTGCCCAGTCCGCACCGCGCACGAAACCGGCGAGCGATGGCGGGGCGACGACGCGATAGGTCAATTGCGCTAACTCGCGTGCGTGAAAAAGCGGTGCTGCGCCTTCTCCTGAAATCTCGACGGAAGGGTCATAGTCTCTTGGATCACCGAGGTAGAAGCCGGCATCGAGTTCGTTTCGCTTCAGCCTTTCTGGCACGTCGCCGCTCATGCCATGGCGCAGGGTGGTTTCTATGCCCGGCCCGCTTTCGATCAGTGCCTTCAGAAACGCCCCCAGCCGCGTGAACTCCGGGTCGATGATGGTGCCGATCCGCAACTTACCTCGCACGCGTGTCGCCAGATGTCCGGCCGTCTGGCCGAAATCCGTAAGCGCGGCGAGTACCTGTTCCGCCTTGGCGGCAAGCAAGGCTCCTTCCTGTGTGAGTTCCAGGCCGGTTGAAGTACGCCGGAACAAGGCGAGCCCCGTGTCGGCGGCAAGACGCTTCAGTTGCAGGGTCACAGCCGGCTGCGTGATGCGCAATTGTTCGGCGGCGCGCGTGACATTGCCTTCGCGGGCAACGGTGACGAACGCCTTCAATGTTCTCAGGTCGATCGGCTTTAGCATATTAGTTTTATTTATAATGTGTTGCTTCATTTGTCATTGGATTTTTCCTCAGAACTTCCGCTATTCCTCGAAAACAGAGGTGAAGAGGAGGTTAGGATGCCACAACAAGTCATTGATTCTTATGATTGTGCGCTGTCCCACTGCAATCGGTGGGGAAGCCGATGACGCGTCTGACTTCCCACCCGTCTGGCAATTCCTTCGATTACGTCATCGTCGGCGGTGGCTCCGCCGGCTGCCTGCTCGCCAACCGCCTTAGCCGCGATCCGGCGATGCGCGTACTGCTGCTGGAGGCTGGACGGAAGGACGACTATCCGTGGATTCACATCCCTGTCGGCTATCTCTATTGCATCGGCAATCCGCGTACCGACTGGCTGTTTAAGACAGAGCCCGATGCCGGGCTGAACGGACGTTCGCTTCGCTATCCGCGAGGCAAGACGCTCGGTGGCTGCTCCTCCATCAATGGTATGATCTACATGCGCGGCCAGGCGCGCGACTTCGATGGTTGGGCGGCTGCGACCGGGGACGATGCCTGGACCTGGCAGAACTGCGTTCCTGATTTCAAGGCGCATGAGAACCATTACCGACTGGACAACGGTGCGGATCCGAAGACCGGCGGCAACAGCCGCTTCTCCGACATGCACGGTCATGCCGGCGAATGGCGCATCGAGAAGCAGCGACTCAAATGGGAGATTCTGGAGTCCTTCGCCGAGGCCGCCCTCGAGGCGGGCATTCCACGCACCGACGATTTCAACAGTGGCGACAATGAGGGCGTCGGCTACTTCGAAGTCAACCAGCGTTCCGGCTGGCGCTGGAATACGTCGAAGGCTTTCCTTCGCCCGGTAAAGAGACGTCCGAACCTGACGATTTGGACGCAATCGCATGTCGAACGGCTGGTTCTTGAAACCGAGGGTTCCGGTCGCAAGCGTTGCGTTGGCGTTATGCTTCAGCGGCAGGGGCGGGGTGTCCAGGTCCGTGCGCGCAGGGAAGTCATTCTTTCCGCCGGTGCGATCGGCTCGCCGCAGATCCTGCAATTGTCGGGCATCGGACCGGGCGGCCTCCTGAAGCGTCATGGTGTCGAGGTCGCTCACGACCTGCCTGGCGTCGGGGAAAATCTTCAGGACCATCTACAAATCCGCGCGGTCTTCAAGGTCGGCAATGCGAAGACGTTGAACACGCTAGCCAACAGCCTTTTCGGCAAGGCGATGATCGGGCTTGAATATGTGTTGAAACGCAGCGGCCCGATGAGCATGTCGCCCTCGCAGCTCGGCGCTATTACCCGTTCGGACGACAGCCAGGCCCATGCCAATCTGGAATATCACGTTCAGCCGCTCAGTCTCGACGCCTTCGGCGAGCCGCTGCATAGCATACCCGCCTTCACCGCGAGCGTCTGCAATCTCAACCCGACCAGCGTCGGAAGCGTGCGCATTCGCTCCAACAAGGCCGCGGACGCTCCGGCGATTGCGCCGAACTATCTCAGCACGGAAGAGGATCGCCGCATCGCCGCCGAAAGCTTGCGGCAGGTGCGCAAGATCGTGTCGCAGCCGGCACTGGCGAAGTACCGACCGGAGGAATGGAAGCCTGGTCTTCAATTCCAGAGCGATGAGGAGCTGGCGCGGCTCGCGGGCGATATCGCCAACACCATCTTTCACCCCGTCGGGACGACGAAGATGGGCTGTGACGACGACCCCATGGCCGTGGTGGACAGCCGGCTCAGGGTACGGGGCATCGAAGGCCTGCGCGTTGTCGATGCGGGCATCATGCCGAAAATAACCAGTGGCAACACAAATGCACCAACCCTGATGATCGCGGAAAAAGCGGCCGGCTGGATCGTCGCCGATGCGCGCGCATAGAAAATTCTTGGGGAGATAACAGCAATGACATCGATCGCGCGTTCCGCGCTTCCGCTTTCCGGCGTCCGGGTGGTTGATTTCGGGCAATATATTGCCGGCCCGGCCGTCGCCATGATCCTCGGCGATCTCGGCGCGACTGTCGTGCATGTCGATCCGCCCGACGGTCCACTCTGGGACAATCCCGCCAATGCGATCCTCAATCGCAACAAGCTGATCGTCGCAATCGACCTCAAGACCGACGAAGGGGTGGAGCAGGCCAAGGCGCTGGTGGCCGAGGCCGATATCGTCATCGAGAATTTCCGGCCCGGTGTGCTTGCCCGGCTTGGAATCGATTTCGCGGCGTTGCGCAAGGCACGGCCGGCTTTGATTACCCTGTCGATCCCTGGCTTTGCTTCCAACGACCAACTTCGACGGGATTGGCGTGCTTTTGAGACGGTGATCGCAGCCTCCTCCGGCGTCTTCACGGATATGGGCCTCAACCGCGTCCTGATGGGAATCAATCCGTCCTTCTCGCCGCTACCGCTCTCTTCCGCCTACGGCACCATGCTTGCGGCGTCCGCGACGGTGCTGGCGCTTCAGGCGCGTGAGCGCACCGGGCACGGCGACCACATCGAGGTGCCGCTGGCAAGCGCCGTCATGGAGGGTCTTTCCTACAACTCAATCCTGATCGACGGCTATCCGCTGCGCTACCAGACCCAGCGCGAACGGGAAATCGAGCGGCGGCGCAGTGAGGGCCTGTCGATGGATATGTCCTACGACGATCTTCAGGAGTTCCTCGATCCTTTCTATCGAAGCTATATGTGTGCCGACAGGCGGATGTTTTACGTCGTTTGCCCCAGCCACAAGAACCATGCAAAGCGCTGCCTGAAAGCGCTCGGCCTTTACGATGAACTGGTGGCCGAAGGGCTGCGCGAGGAGGAAGACACCTATCTGCCGGTTTCTGAGTGGTCGTCGGATGTATCGCTCGGCGTCTATCCGCTTCCGAAATTCTGGGCCGACAAGATCGCGGCGCGCATGAAGGAGGTCTTCCTGACGAAGACGGCGGATGAATGGGAACGCATCTTCGGGGAAGGACTGTTTCCGGGCGCGCCGCAGCGCTGGCTGAAGGAGTGGATCGCCGACGATCATGCCAAGGCCGCCGGCCTGATGATCGAGGTGGACGATCCATTTCTCGGCCGCATGACGCAGCCAGGGCCGATGACATGGCTGCAGGAAAGCGCCGAAGCCACGCTGACGCCAAGTCCACGGCGCTGGGGAACGGCCAAGGACGCGCTGATGCTGCTCGCCGGTATGGAGCGCCCTCCCTTGCCGGCTCCCACGGCCGAAGCGCCCGGCGGCTGGCTGGACGGTGTCAGGGTGCTCGATCTCTGCAACGTGATCGCCGGTCCGCATTCCGTCGCCTATCTCGCCCGCTTTGGGGCGGAAGTGATCAAGATCGATCCGGCCAAGCCGCTCTACGATTGCTGGAACACGGTGATCTTCGGCATGTCGCACATGCGTGGCAAGCAGTCCGTGCTGCTGAATATCGGTTCGCCCGATGGCCGTGTTGTCTTCGAGGAACTGGTGCGCTCGGTCGACGTCGTCGTCTGGAACGCTACCGACCGTCAGGTCAAGACGATGGGACTCGATGCCGAAGGCCTTAAGGCGCTCAATCCGCGGGCGATCTTCTGCCAGCTCGATTGCTTCGGTGGCGTGCGTACCGGCCCGCGCACCGACTATCTTGGCTATGACGACCTTGTGCAGTCGGCGACCGGCATCATGTTGCGCTTCGGCGGCTCGATGGAAACGCCGGAGGAGCATGCCCATGTCGGCACCATCGATGTCATGTGCGGCTTCGGTGCGGCGCTCGGCGTTGCCGCGGCTCTCTATCAAAAATCCAGAACCGGGGTTGTTGGTCGACCGCGCACCTCGCTTTCGGCGCTGACCGGCCTCGCGCAGATACCGTTCTGCTACGACTATGCTGGGCGCGGCCCCTTCGACGAGCCGTCCGGGCGTGAAACCAAGGGGTATGATGCCCTGTCGCGGCTCTACGAAACGTCGTCCGGCGATCATCTGCTGCTGTGCGCTTCGGAAGCCGACCTGCCGCGCTTCGCCAAGGTCGAGGGTCTGAGGGGAATACCGGAGATGGCGGCATCCGATCGCGAGGCCTATCTCTCGAGGGCCTTCATGACCGCGCCCGCGGAAACCTGGCAACAGCGGCTACAGGAAGCTGATATCGGCGTATCGCTCTGCGAGAATATCGAAACGATCAGGAGCCAGAGTGCCCGCATTGCCGACGGTACGCCCGGGACCGACCGTGGCAGCTATTCCTTCTCGATTTTCCCGGACCATCCGAGCGGGCACACCATCACCCAGCTCGATCCCTTCGCCATCCGTCCGTCTGTCGGCAAGGTCACCGCTGTCGCACCAGCGGAGAAGTACGGAACATGCACGCGCGCCGTCCTCCGGTCGTTGAACTACACCGATGCCGAGATCGACCGGCTGATTGCTTCCGGCACGGTCAGCGAGACATGGAGTGCGGAGTATCTGCCGAGCTAACAGGAAACGGCGGCTTCGGGTTCTGAGGAGGATACCGGAGCCGCCCGCTGCCCGCCGAGGTACGCGATGGCGTTGGCTGGCTTGGAATTTCAACATCACACATAGGGAGGAAGTGCCATGAAAGAACTCTTTGCCTCGACATGCCTTGCAGCGGCGATGCTGACCCTCGGTAATTCGGCGCAGGCAGCGGATTGCGGCGACGTGACGATCGCGAGCATGAACTGGCAGAGCGCGGAAGTGCTCGCCAGTCTGGACAAGTTCATCCTGAACGAAGGTTACGGATGCAACGCGGAAGTCATACAGGGCGACACGGTCCCGACAATCACATCCATGACCGAGAAGGGGCAGCCTGACATCGCGCCCGAGGGATGGGTCGATCTCCTGCCTGAAGTCGTCAACGCCGGCGTTACGGATGGAAAGCTCGTCGTCGCGTCGACCGTCCTGACCGATGGTGCGGTGCAGGGCTGGTGGATGCCCAAATACCTTGCTGACGCTCATCCGGACATCAAGACGATCGATGATGTCCTCAAGCATCCGGAACTGTTCCCGGATCCCGAAGACAAATCGAAGGGTGCCATTCACAATGGCCCGCAGGGCTGGGGCGGCACGGTCGTCACCTCGCAGCTCTACAAAGCCTATGGCGGCGAGGCGGCTAACTTCACGCTGGTCGATATCGGTTCGGCGGCCGGTCTAGACGGCTCCATCGCCAAGGCCTACGAGCGCAAGGAAGGCTGGGTCGGCTACTACTGGGCACCGACCGCGCTTCTTGGCAAGTACGAGATGGTGAAGGTCGAATACGGCGTGCCTTACGACGCTACCGAGTGGAAGCGCTGCAATACGGTCGCCGATTGCCCGGACCCGAAGAAAAACGACTGGCCGAAGGATACGGTCCAGACGCTCGTCACCAAGGCGTTCTCCGAACGCGCCGGCGAGGATGTCATGGGCTACCTCAACAAGCGCGCCTGGTCGAACGATACGGTCAACAAGCTCATGGCCTGGATGACCGACAACCAGGCAAGCGGCGACGACGGCGCAAAGCACTTCCTCGAAGAGAACGAGGCCATGTGGAAGGAGTGGGTGTCGCCTGAGGCAGCCGAGAAGATCAAGGCGGCGCTCTGATCTCGTTCAAGACGTTGCTGGCGCGTATCGCGCCGGCAATGAACAGCGCGTCAAAGGATGCGCTTGCCGTTATCGAGGAGGATAGATTTTGGATTGGCTATTCAGCTTTCCGCACATGAATGATGCGTCTTTGCGCGATCTCAAGAAGGCGATCGACGAAGGGTTCCGCGGCTTCACGCGTGCCTATGGTGATGGTCTTGAAGCAATGTTCGAGCCGCTACAGCACTTCCTGATCTGGTCGGAACGCTTCATGACGAAGACGCCCTGGCCGATTATCCTCCTATTGATCGCTGCTGTCGCCTGGTTCGCCAGCCGCAATTGGAAGATCGTTGCCGGTACAGTCGCGACGCTGCTCATGATCGGCTATTTCGATATGTGGGACGATACGATGAAGACGGTTTCGATGATCTTCGTCTGCACGGTACTGTCGATTGTTGTCGGTATTCCCATCGGTATCGCAATGTCCCGGTCGAACAGGGTGCAGAACGTGATCAACCCGATCCTCGACGTCATGCAGACCATGCCGAGTTTCGTCTATCTGATCCCGGTCGTGATGCTGCTCGGCATCGGAAAGGTGCCCGGCCTCATCGCTGTCGTCATCTACGCCATCCCGCCGATGATCCGTCTCACCAATCTCGGTATCCGCCTCGTCGACAAAGACGTGCTGGAAGCGGCCGACGCCTTCGGCTCGTCGAGCTGGCAGAAACTGAAGAATGTTCAGATGCCGCTTGCCCTGCCGACCATCATGGCTGGAATCAACCAGACGATCATGATGGCGCTCGCCATGGTGGTCATCGCCTCGATGATCGGCGTGCAGGGCCTCGGCCAGCCGGTTCTGAAGGCGATCTCCAATCAGTATTTCACGCTCGGCATCTTCAACGGCCTTGCCATCGTCGGCATCGCGATCATCTTCGACCGCGTCAGCCAGGCTTTCGGCGCGCGCCTGCAAAAGCACCGGGAGGTTGTACATGGGTAACAAAAAAATCGGTGGCTCCGGCATCGAAATCAAAAAACTCTACAAAATCTTTGGCCCCAACGGTCCGGATTACGTCAAGCTCGTTGAGCAAGGTGTTACGAAGACGGAACTGAACGCAAAACATGGCCATGTCCTTGGCCTGAAAGACATCAACATCTCCATGCCTGCTGGCGGTATTCAGGTGATCATGGGCCTTTCTGGATCGGGAAAGTCCACTCTTATCCGTCACATCAATCGCCTTATTGATCCAACATCAGGTGAAGTCGTCATCGGCGGCGAGGATGTGGTCAAGATGGACGCCGTGCAGTTGCGTGAGTTCCGTCGGCATCAAACCGCCATGGTGTTCCAGAAGTTTGCGCTTCTTCCGCACCGCACTGTTCTCGAAAACGCCCTCTATGGCCTGGAGATACAAGGGGCACCTCGTAGCCGGCAGGTCGACTGCGCCATGCGATGGATCGAACGTGTCGGACTCAAGGGTTTCGAGAGCAAATATCCCAATCAGTTGTCGGGCGGCATGCAACAGCGTGTCGGTCTTGCCCGTGCGCTGGCGAACGATGCGCCGATCCTGCTGATGGACGAGGCGTTTTCCGCGCTGGACCCGCTCATTCGCGTCGACATGCAGACCGTGCTCCTCGACCTGCAGAAGGAGATCAAGAAGACGATCGTGTTCATCACCCACGATCTTGACGAGGCGCTGAGGCTCGGTGACCGCATTGCGATTTTGCGGGATGGGGAAGTCGTGCAGCAGGGCACAGGGCAGGACATCGTGATGAACCCGGCCGACGATTACATCGCCAGCTTCGTTCGGGAAGTGAACCGCGCCCGCGTCATCAATGTCGAGACAGTCGCCACCGCGCTGAATGCTTCGTCCCGTGAGCTGAAGATTTCGGTGCCAACTGGTGCGAAGTTGGAGGATGCGGCAAGGGCGATGACTTCGGCTGGGGAAAACGAGATTGCCGTTGTCGACGCCGCCGGTCAGGCCATAGGTGTCTTGACGCTCCCTCAGGCGGTTAACGCCATGGTCAATTCGCAAGTGGCCTGCTCAACGCCCGACGCGAAGAAAGTCGCGTAGGCAAAACAGGGAAATCCAAGAATGGGAGTCTCAGATGTTTGACGCCGTCCTTATCGAAAAGTCCGACAGCGGGCAGGTCGCAGGTCTTTCTGCAATTGATACCCCGCAACTGCCCCAGGGCGACGTGCTGGTGGAGGTCGCGTGGTCGACCCTGAACTACAAGGACGCTCTCGCGATCACCGGCGCGTCGCCGGTGGTGCGCAGTTTTCCGATGGTGCCTGGGATCGATTTTGCGGGCGTCATCGCCGAAAGTTCCCATTCCGCCTTTGAACTGGGCGATTGGGTCGTGCTGAACGGCTGGGGTGTTGGCGAACGGCATTGGGGTGGACTGGCGGCAAGGGCGCGCGTGAGTGGAGACTGGCTGGTGCCTTTACCAGAAGGGGTCAGCCTCCGGAACGCCATGGCGATAGGGACCGCTGGCTACACGGCAATGCTGTGTGTCATGGCGCTGGAACGCAACGGTGTGATGCCGGACGGCGGAGAGGTGGTGGTAACCGGCGCGGCCGGTGGTGTCGGCAGTATTGCAACCATGCTTTTGGCCGCGCGTGGCTACAGTGTTGCTGCCGTTACCGGACGGATGGCCGAGGCGGATTATCTCACCGGCCTTGGCGCCACGACCATCATAGACCGGGCTGAGTTCACGCAGGTCGGTCGACCTTTGTCGAAGGAGCGTTGGGCGGGAGCGATTGACGTGGCAGGGGGAGTGGTGCTCGCCAATGTGCTGGCTTCGATGCGCTATCGCGGTGTCGTCGCCGCATGCGGACTGGTTGGCGGGATGGAGCTGCCCACCACGGTCGCGCCCTTCATCTTGCGCGCTGTGACGCTGATCGGGATCGACAGCGTCATGTGTCCAAAGCCCGAGAGGCTGATCGCCTGGCAACGACTCGCGCAGGAACTCGACATGGCAAGACTTGACGCTATGACAACGGAAGTCCAGCTCGCCGATGTTATCGCAATGGCACCGCGATTCCTTGAGGGCAAGGTGCGCGGTCGCATTTTAGTGCCGGTCAATCCGCAGCTTGGTTGAGAACCATAGGCAAAGTCAATTCCGAAAAGCGATGAATTGCTCTAAGGGCCAGCGCGTCGGCCGCGATAGAACGGCACCGAGAGGCAGCCGAAAGGGACAAAGTCACGGGACATCTAAATGGTAGTAATTTCCACGTTCGGTCCCAAAGCGGCCACTCCTTCTGGAAGGCATTTACGCTACGCCGCCGTGCGAAATAGTCCACTGCGGTTACCGGCGGGGAGAAATTTCAGTATATCATTAGATGTTTGGGGTGGGCGCAAGTAATGATTAAATCCTGCCCCCGCAACCACTCCACAGCACGCCACAGCCGCGGAAACCACGATCCTGTACGAAGCGTTGCGATGAAGATTCGATATGTTCAAATCACATGCTGACTCGAGAATACAGCTTCGAAACTTCTGGCCGGCCACAGGTGGTGAAGGGCCTTTGATCAGCGTTCCTCAGGTGGTTTAAGTTGCCGGAACTGCAGCAACAGCAGAAGGTCGTAGGCGATCTTCAGCGTGGCGCAGATGACGAGGGGCCACGATCGATATGAGGCGGCAAAGAGGGCCCCCGCCAGAGCGGGGCTGGCCGCTGCGGCCAGACTGCGTGGCACGGATGTGAAGCTCGCGGCCGCAGCCCGCTCCGCCTCCGTGACAACGGCCATCACATAGGACGAGCGTGTCGGCACATCCATCTGCGAGAGCGCCGCCCGGATCAGCAGCAGGGCGAGTGCCAGGGGCAAGTTGGGCGCGAATGCCGCCAGTAGAAGGGCAATGCTCGATGGAATGTGGGTGAACACCATGGTGTTGATGAGGCCGATGTGCCGTGACAGCCATGCGGCGACAGGAAACGAGAACGCCGACAGCACGCCCGACCAGAAGAAGAACACCCCGGCTTGCGCGAGCGACAGATTGAAACGCTCGAACAGCCACAGGGCGAGCAGCGACTGGACGACGAAGCCGCCGGCGAAGGCGTCGAGGCTGAAGAGTGCCGCCAGCCTCAAGACGATGGCGCGCGAGGGACCGAGGGCGACTGCGTTGGCGGCTTCGGAACCGACCATACGCATCGGTATGCGAGCATAAAGATGGCCACCGGCGATGCCCAAGAACGCGTATAGCACGAACATAAGCTTGATCGCGGTCAGGCGTCCGAGCCCTATGGTGCTTGTTAGATCGGGCAGGGCCGCCGCGAGCGCGCCGGCGGCACCGGCGAACGCTCCGATGAGGCTGTAGCGCGCAAACATCCTCGTTCGCTCCGCATCGGTGACTTCGCGGGCGAGCGCGGCGTGTTCCAGCGGCACGAAGACACTAACGCTGCCGGCCGATGGATTGATTGTGCCGGCAAATGCGATCACCAGCAGCAGCAAGTAATCGTGGACCAGGGAGACGGCGACGCCCGTGGCAGTCATCAGGCTCGCGCCGGCCAGAAGCAACCAGCGGAGATCGTAGCGCGCGCCGAGAAACCCTACCGCAATCGTCAACAGCGCAGAGCCAAGGAGAGATACTGTCGCGATGATGCCGACTTGCAGCGGGGAAAATCCGAGAGTGAGCAAATAGACCGGCAACAGGATGGCCACGAAGCCATCGCCGAAGTCACGCAAAGCGCGGGCTGCGAAGAGATATGTGGCGGGATGGCCGCTTTGCACTGGCTCTCACTTCCTTCTCGCCAGCGTCTTCCTTTGCCCGGCGCTGTCAAGCGCTTCAGGGGCCGACCTGCAGCACCGATCGGATCGGGAACGCCCTTCCGGTTTTCAAGCTGACCCTCTTTCTGTCCGTTCTTTGCTATCTCAAACTCGGGATCGCGCCTCACCTCGGCTGCGCGACCAGGTAACGGAGCCGCTTGGCTCCGACGTCACCTTGCTCGACGATCTTGAAGCCGTGCTGGCCAAGATCGGCCGCGACCTTGTCCAGGTCGACGTGGCCGTGTCGGTGGAGGCGGAAAATGCGTTTCTGGCGCGGTGGCTTTGCAAAATCGACGATCAGCATGCGGCCGCCCGGCTTCAGAACCCGGAACGCTTCCCTGCCGAATTCCGCGCGGCCTGTCTTCGGCAGATGATGCAACATCAGGGTACTGAGGACGACGTCGAATTCCCCGTCCTCGTAAGGCAGTTGCTGGGCGGTCGCGTTCGTGAAGCTGACCGAGAGCCCAGCTCGACGGGATTTTGCCGTGGCGCGCGCGACCATTTCGGCTGACGCATCGACCCCGTCCACGCGTCCCGCCGGTCCAACCCTCTGCTTGGCGAGCAGCGCCGCGGTGCCTGTGCCGCAGCCGACATCGAGGACTGCTTCTCCTGGCTTCAGCCTTGCGAAACTCAGCATCTTTTCGCGGAAAGCGCGCTCGCGACCGTAGGTGAGAATCCAGGCCAGAGTGTCATAGAGGGCGGCGGAGTGGAGCAGGATGCCAATATGCGGTGTCTTCGCCGCTCCGGGGATCGATTTTTCGGTTGCGACGGCCAGTGAACCGTGGGCACGGGGCCAAATCACCAAGATGGCGATGGCGGCGAGTGCGCCGACATGAAGCACCAGAACAGGAATTCCCAGGGAGAAGATCGCATTTGCCTGGCCCAGCAGGGCAAGTGCCGTGATTACCAGAACCAATTTGAGAACGACGACCGTCCACAGCGGACGCCTTCCGTGAAATTTCTCGAAAGGGCCTTGGTGCATTGCATTGTCTCCCGTTGGCCAGTCCCGCTTCGAACTGTCAGCAGCAGCATAAGATACTGGACGGCGTGTCCAGTATCCATTTTACTGGCCGTTTCGCACCACGGTGCCCAGTACTGGACAGGCTGGTGTCTTGTGACCAAAAAAGGACCCCGTCAGTGACCGCCGGCTCGATCGATCGTCGTGTCGCCAGGACCCGCAGCCGCCTGCAACAGGCACTGCTTAAACTGGCTGCCGAGAAGGGATACGGAGCGGTCACCGTCGAGGATATCTGCAGGGAGGCCGATGTCGGACGCTCGACCTTCTACACGCATTATCCCGACAAGGAGTGCCTGAGAAGGGCAACGATCGACGAGCATATGACGAGCCTGCAGGCGCGCGGCGCCACGCGTGATTCGATGCAAAACACCGAGGGCTTCTCCTTCAGTGGCCCGGCTTTTGCGCATGCGCATGCAACGCGGGAGATGCATCGGGGTCTGATGGGCGGGACAAAGCGCGAAATACCGAAAGAGATCCGCGACTGGATCAGCGCGCAAATACGCCGCGAACTGGTCGGTATCGCAGACGGTGGCAAAGATGGAGTGAGGCTTGAGATCGCCACGCGCTTCGTTACCGGGGCGTTCTTCGAGGTCATGCATTGGTGGCTTGACGGAGATACCAGGTTCCCTCCGCAAGAGGTCGATCGGGTGTTCCAGAATTTGGCCTTCGATGGGGTACGTACGGCGCTCGCCCCACCCGATGACGCCGGCCGTTAAACGGCAATAGGTCGCAAGCGCCCATCGAAATGAACGGAAGAGTGCACACACATTCGCGAAAAAGCCTGGCGCGGGAGGAGGGGTGCTCGTCAAGTCATCAGAGGCGAAACCGAGACTATCAAGCACCGCAACTGTTCAGGTCAGCGCCGATGTTCTCGGCGCTGGAACGAGGAAGCGTTCAGCGGAAGTCGTCGGCGGCCGAAATCTTCCGGGTTCTGGATCTTGCCCATCAGGAAGCCGCGGCCGAGCGGGCTGAACGGCGCAAAACCGATGCCGAGTTCACGGCGGTGTCGAGGCTTTCGCCTTCGGGATCGCGGGTCCAGAGCGAATATTCGCTCCGGAGAGCGGAAATCGGATGGACGGGGTGGGCGCGGCGGATGATGTCAGTTCCCGCTCCGGAAAGGCCAAGCCCCAGCACCTTGCCAGACGACGCAACCGCAGACCCGTGTCGCCTCTTCGGTAGTGCAGGTGCTCGCGGGCATCGCCAGGATCTCGATCGCGAGAGCCGCGGTGCGGGCCGCCTCTGCGACGCGAGCGGTGCTTTTGCCGCTCATGACGCGAGCCCTGCGGGCATGGCCAACCGAAGGTAGTTCTCGCCAAGGATTCCGCGGATCTCGGCCTGCGAAAAACCCGTCCGTTCCAATTCGCCAACCAGCTCACCCAGTTGATCGGGTTCGAAGAAACTCCAGGGCGGGGTCGGATAGCCGCGCGGCCAGCGCGCCTTCTGGCTGTGGTAGAAGCCGTAGTCGCTGCCTTCCAGATACATGAAATCGAATCCGAGACCGAGACGATCGGCCCCGGCGATCCCGGCGATGTGGGCCAGATGACGTGCGATCTCGGGCAGGATTGCCCACCCCTTGACCCCGAGGAAGAAGCCGACGCCGTTCACGCCGATATACCCCCCGACTTCGGCCATGGCGCGGATCTGTGCATCGGTGATGTTGCGCTCGTGCTCGTAGATCGCCCGGGCGTTGGAATGCGAAAAGATCGGCGGGCGGGACAGGTCCAGCTCCAGCACGTCCCAGGTCGTCCGCTCGCCGCAATGGGTGAGGTCGACCCGCATCCCCACCCTGTCCATCCGCCGCACCAGCTCGGCGCCGCGGGCGCTCAGCCCCGCGTTGCGCGGCTCGTGGCAGCCATCGGCGAAGATGTTCGCCTCGTTATAGGCCAGGATGGCGCGGTCGATCCCGGCGGTGAAGAAGGCATCGACCAGATCCAGCCCGCGCGAGAAGGGCGTTGCCGACTGGAAATGGAACGACGCCGAGATCTGCCCCACGGCGTGGCAAGCCCGGATGGCCTCGGCCGATCGCGCAAGAGGAATGTCCGCAGCGCGCAAAAGGCGCGAAAGCTCGCCAAGGTTTGCCAGCGCGTCCTGCTCGTTCTCCTGTCCGCTGGCGATGGTCAGCGAGACATGGGCAAAACCCGCTGCACGATAGCGCGCGATCTGTTGCGCGAAATCGGCGCCCGCCGGCAGGAAGGGCCGCGACCAGGGCCAGAGCCCGTCGATGACGGGCTGCCCGGCAAGCCAGGGGAAGCGCTCGTCAAGGGTTTTGCTCATATGAGGTTTTCCCTTCATTCCTGCGCCTACAGAGACCAGGACTGTCGGATGCGTTCGCGCAGACCCTCCAGCCGCGCGACCGGCTCATTGGCGAAGACAAAGCGCAGATAGCGCCCGGCGCAATCCTCCTGTCCCCAGCCGATCATCGGCGTGGCGGCGATCGCGCCATGGCGGAACAGCCGCTCTGCGGCCAAATCGGGCCGCATCCCCAGTGCCACCGTGTCGATCAGCAGCGACCAACCCCCATCGGGGACGACAACCGGAAGGTCACGCATCTCTTTCACGATGATGTCGCGA
The DNA here is from genome assembly GCF_016756635.1 of Mesorhizobium sp. L-8-10. Lineage (NCBI taxonomy): Bacteria > Pseudomonadati > Pseudomonadota > Alphaproteobacteria > Hyphomicrobiales > Phyllobacteriaceae > Mesorhizobium > Mesorhizobium sp. L-8-10. The sequence goes on from NZ_AP023263.1 coordinate 2,830,658, forward strand.
CGGGTTTTCCACTCGGCCGTCGCCGCCGCAACCCCGTCATCCTCGGCGATCAGTGCGGCGGCGGCCCCAGGCATGGCGATGCCGACTTGACACACGACGTTGGTGAGACTGACCAAACCGATGTCGTTCATAATCCGCTTCGGTCCGACGATCCAGCCGACCCGCCAGCCGATCATCCGGTATTCCTTGGACACTGCCCCCACGGTGATCACTCGTTCGGACATGCCGTCGAATGAGGCAGGGTGCAGCACCGGATCGTCGGTGAACAGGATGCGCTCCATCGCCGCGTCGTGCAGGATCCAGGCGTCGGCGCGCTCGGCGGCTTCGGTTATGGCCTGCCATTCCGCCCGTGTATGGACGATCCCGCTCGGCATTGAGGGACTCATCGTCAGGATGACTTTTGTCCTGGGTGAGACCGCATCGCGCAGCGCATCGAGATCGAGCCGCCAGCGATCGTGGGTCACAACCAACCGCACCAGACGCGGCACGCCCCCGGACAGGCGGATCCGGTTCAGCAGCCCCGCATAGGCGGGATCGGTGATAACCACCTCGTCCCCGGGTTCGATCAGGGCCAGCAACGTGTTCAGCACGCCCGACAGCCCGCCGGCCGAAACGATGCATTGCGCATCGGGGTCGTAGTCCACCCCCGTCGTTCGCGACACGCGTTCGGCTGCCGCGCCGCGCAACGCGTGGATACCAAGAAACGGCAGGTAGCTGTTGGCATCATCGCGGCCGACTGCCTCCAGCGTGGCCTCGATGGCCGCCCTCGGCGGAGCGATGTCGGTATCGAGGTTCTCCAGCCGCAGCATCTCGGGCCGGCCATCCGCATCCGCGGCATTGCCCATCTTGTCCACGCCGATCCCTGGGATCGCGGCAAGGCGGGATGCTGTCATCTTATTCTCCATATTGGATCCAAATAGTTAAAACAGATAACAATCCTTATCATTGCCCGTCAACACTCCATTTGCTAATGACGCGCCATGACCACGAAACCGCTCCAGCGCGGCGACCGCGCCCAGCATGTCGTCAATCAGATTCGTGAGGCGATCATCACCGGTGCGCTGGCTCCGGGGAGCGCGCTGCGCCAGGAGGAACTGGCCGCGAACTATGCTTCCAGTCGCATGCCGATCCGGGAGGCGTTGCGCACGCTGAGCGCCGAAGGTCTCGTGCAGCTCATTCCAAACCGAGGTGCCATCGTCGCGCCGATCGATATCGAGGAATTGCGCGAGAATTTCGAGATGCGCGAAGCCGCCGAAGTTCTGGCGATCCGGCTCGCGGTGCCGCATCTGTCGAATGCGCAGATCGATCAGGCAGCGTCCATCCAGAAGCAGATCGACACCGCTCCGATCCAGGACTTCGGGCCCTTGAACAAAGCATTTCACTGCACACTCTACGCACCGGCCGGCCGGCCGCGTCTGATCGCTCATATCGGCAGCCTGCACGACATCGCCGACCGCTACCTGCGCTTCACCCTGCTGCACCTCGATTACATTGATCGCTCGTCGAGCGAGCACGAAGCCATCCTCGACGCCTGCTACCGACGCGATATCGAGGTGGCGATGCGTCTGACATCGACCCATATTCTCGAAGCCGGCAGGACGCTGGAGAGCTACTTGCGCGAGCACCTGGGGACACGGCTCCGGTCCTCCTGATCGTAGCCCCGCGTCAGAGCTCCAGGGGGCATGAAAGCTCCATGGTCGAGGTGTGATCCAGGGAGAGCCGAAATCCCTCCTGCGGCCTCCATGCGCGGGAGCATGGCAAGGTCCCGGGACGGGACGCCCCGGTCGTAGTGCATCTTCGACAAGGCAGCGGTCGTGTCACGGGCTGCTGGCAGGGACGCACCGCGTGTAGTCCGACATGTGCGCTGTCACTGATGGTTGCAGTGGCACCTCCACGCTGATAGACGGGGCGTCTCGCGCTTCAAGAAAGCGCCATTGGACTACGGGGCAGCGCCATGGAGCCTGGCAAGTCAGCAGACCGGTAGGCCGCAACAACATCCGATCGTTGTTGCGGCGCTCTGTCCGGTCAGGTCCCATTTCCCCAGGGGAAGGCAGATCGCCGCCAAATGCCACCCATTTGAGCGGATGCCTTACCATGTCTTACACAAAGTCCACGACGTGGACCCTCTCCTTGCCGTCGGCGCTCCTGCTGATGGCGCCCTTCGACATCCTGGCCTCGCTGGCCATGGACATCTATCTCCCGGTCGTACCGGCCATGCCTGGTATTCTTGGGACCACGGCTTCGACAGTCCAACTGACATTGAGCCTCTATATGGTGATGCTCGGCCTTGGGCAGATCCTGTTCGGGCCTTTGTCGGACCGTATCGGCCGCAGGCCGGTGCTGATCGGCGGGGCGGCTCTCTTCCTCGTCACCTCCCTCGCGCTCGCCGCCACCTCGTCGGTATCGGTCTTCGTCGTCCTGCGCCTGCTGCAGGCGGCGGGTGCGTCGGCCGCGCTCGTCGCGACATTCGCGACGGTTCGTGACGTCTATGCCGAGCGTCCGGAAGGGGCCGTCATCTACGGTCTCTTCGGCTCGATGCTGGCTTTCGTGCCGGCGCTCGGTCCGATCGCGGGCGCGCTGATCGCCGAGCATCTCGGCTGGCGCGCCATCTTCGCCACGCTCGGCCTGCTCGCGACCGCCGCGCTGGCGCACGCCCTGCCGAGGTGGAAGGAGACGCGATCCGCCGCCGGGCCCGTTGTTGCGCCGACGTTCGGAACGATCCTGCTCAGCCTCGACTTCTGGACCTACACGCTGGGCTTCAGCGCCGCCATGGGCGCCTTCTTCGTGTTCTTCTCGACGGCTCCGCGCGTGCTGATCGGGCGGGCGGGTTTTTCCGAGGTCGGGTTCAGCGTGGTCTTCGCGACCGCCGCATTGGTCATGATCCTCACCACGCGCTTCACCAAGCGGTTCGTGTCGCGCTGGGGGATTGCTGGTTGCGTTGCGCGGGGAATGGCGATGCTGGTGGTCGGCGCCGCCCTGCTCGCAGCGGGACAGTTGCTGTGGCAGCCGTCCTTCTCAACCTTCGTGCTGCCGATGTGGCTGATCGCGGTCGGCATCGTCTTCACCTCGTCGGTCGCCGCCAACGGTGCATTGCACGCGTTCGGCGATGCCGCGGGCACGGCGGTGGCTCTCTATTTCTGTGTCGAGAGCCTCATCGTCGGCGCCGTCGGCACAGTGTTCGTTGTTGCCCTCGGCGGCGATACGGCCTGGCCGCTGGCTGGCTATTGTGCCTTCATGGCGCTGGTCACGCTCGCAGCCCTCGGCATCCCACGGAGACGAACCTGAGCGAGATGACGGCTTCAGCGCCCGACGAGATCGAGCAGGCGGTTCCACTGCATGCCGAGATTGAGGATCGGCGCCCGGAAGCGGTGGAGTGGGAAAGGACTGATCGGGGTCGCCGGGATCTCCGTCCTTTCCGGCGAGTCCGCGAGCCTGGCCGCAAGCCAGGCGCCAAGCCGGTGCGACAGCGCGACACCCCGGCCGTGGTAACCCGCCAGAACTAGCCGGCAATAGCACTTACAAGCCATCCACCGCCGCCAACCACACCGATCCGCATTGGACTGCTCATGTGTGGCTCCTTCTCGTTCCATTACGATTGCCGGGTGCACCGATAGCGTGTCGCGTGAAGCGGATTCACGCGACACGCTGTCGGTTCTTGATTTGAAGCATGTCCTTGTCCCGAAACCGGTGCCCACTTTGAGGAGACATGCTTTAGAGTCCCCGATAGGGGATCAGGAAACCCCACGCCTTTAGGCGGCTGGGATCGCGACGCTTCCCGTGTAGATTGGTTTTATGGAAGCGTACAAGCGTGGCAGCCACACAGCCTGGGACTGCAAATATCATGTGGTTTGGGTGACGAAGTACCGCTACGCGGTGCTTGGCGGCGACGTGGGTAACCGCTGCCGAGAATTGCTACGAGAGACAGCACGGGCCCACGAGATGGTCGTTCACGCCGGGTCGATCAACCGCGACCATGTGCATATGCTGCTGTCGATCCCGCCGAGCCTGTCGGTGTCGCGCGCCGTGCAGCACCTGAAAGGGCGCAGTTCGCACAAGCTGCTGAGCGAATTCGGGATATTGCGCAAGCGCTACTGGGGCCAGCATCTGTGGGCGAGAGGCTATTGGGTTACCACGAGTGGCAACGTAACGGACGAGATGTGGATGGAGTATATCAAGAACCAAGCGCCACCCGAGCCTGATGACAACTTCAACGTGACGTGAGTGAGCGCCTCGTCCGCCGCCGGCGGACCGATCCGGCTTTAAGCCGTAACCCGAAGCCACCGCCTTTCAGGCGGTGGAGCATTCACAGTGCCAGAGCCGCCTTGCGCCCATCATGGATTGCGAACGCAGCCTGGCGAGGGGCCGTGCAATCGCCGATCGCCGTAAAGGCTATGCCGTGTTGCTGCAGGTCCCGCGAAAGACTGTCCTCCGCGATGTTGGTGGCAGCGTAGACCAGGGCATCGGCCTCAACCTTCTGCGCGCGCTCGTCAAGCAGCGAAACAATCGTTGCCTGTTTGCCATCCCAGTGAACGATCGCGCCTTCGGTCAGGAAACGGACACCGAGGCGGGCGAGGGCGCGGCGCAACGGCAGATCCACCGCCATCCGCTGGAGCTCCTTGCCGACGAGCGCATCCGGCGTGACAATCGTCACCTCATGGCCGTCTTCGGCAAGCTTCCAGGCTGTTCCACTTCCCTTCCAGTTGCCGCCGTCGTCGAGCAGGAGAACGCGTTTTCCCGGTCTTGCCTCGCGCCCCATCACGGCCTCGGCCGAGAGAACCGGCCCTCCGCCTGGAATGTCGTCGAACTGTGGCAGTGCCCGCTGGAAGGCGCCGCTGGGCGGCAAGGACCCGGTCGCGACGATCACATGATCGGCGCCTTCGCGCTCGACATCTTCCGCTTCGACATACTGCCCGTAACGGACGTCCACCTGGAGTTGGCCGAGTTGCCGCTGGTACCAGTCGATGAGGTCGAGGATCTGTGCGCGGCGTGGCTGCAGGCCGGCCAGTCGGAATTGGCCGCCGAGGCGATCCGAGGCTTCGGCAAGCGTCACACGGTGCCCGCGTTCGGCTGCCACCCGTGCCGCCTCCAGCCCGGCCGGCCCGCCGCCGACGACGAACACCCGCTTTGGCCGCCCGGCCGGGGTGAAACGATCACCGCCCCACTCCCACTCGCGCCCGGCGGAAGGATTGACGACGCAACTGATCCAGTAATCCCGCGAGCGGCGGCCCCAGCACATCTGGTTGCAGGAAAGGCAGCCGCGGATGTCCTGCGGGCGTCCGGCGGCAGCCTTGGCGGCGAGATGCGGATCGGCGATCTGCCCGCGCACGATCGACACCAGATCGGCGCGGCCTTCGCTGAGTACGCTCTCGGCATTCTCCGGCGTGCGGATATGGCTTTCCGCCGTGACCAAGGCGTGGCGCACCGTGGACTTGAGCACCGCCGCCAGATCGGCGCCAAGCTTCTCCGGGTACACGAAGGTCGGCATGATCTTGTAGAAGTCGAAATAGCTGCCCGATCCGCAAGTCACGTAGTCCATCAGCGTATCGCGGTCGTGCAGGTCGACGATTTCGGCCAGCGCCTCGCGTTTCAGAGCCACCTCGACGTCCGGTTCGTCATTGACCGCGAGACCGACGATGAAGTGGTCGCCGCACTCTCTCCGGATGCGGGTCATGACCTCGCGGCTCATGCGGGTGCGGTTTTGCAGGCTGCCGCCCCAGCGATCGTCGCGCCGGTTCGACCAGGGCGTCCAGAACTGGTCAAGCATCGAATGATAGGCTGCCCAAACCTCGACGCCGTCGAAGCCAGCCTCCCGGCAGCGGCGTGCCGCTTGGACAAAACCGTCGATAGTCTCGTCGATCTCGGCCTCGGTCATGCGATGCGAGCCATCGGAATCGTGATAGCTCGGCAAGCCGGAGGGCGACCAGCCGGCATGGAAGGAGTTGTCCGCATCGGCGTGCTGCCCGACATGGTAGAGCTGCTGGATCGCGATCGCGCCGTTGGCGCGGATCGCCTCCGTCACCTTGCGGAAATGCGGAATGACGCCGTCATCGGAAGGACGGAAGTTACCGCGGGTGAGGACGGCGGCCCGGTGCACCGGCATCGGTTCCACCACGATCATCGCCGCGCCGCCGATCGCACGTTCGGCGTAATAGCAGACATGCCGTTCGGTCGGCAGTCCTTCGACCGCCATGTTCGCCGTGTGCGCGCCAAAGACGATCCTGTTGCGGAGCATCTTGCCACGCAGGGCGACCGGCGCGAACAATCGCTTGAAGACCTGGTCCGACATCGACCTTCCCTCCAAAACAACCACGCCATCCGATGGCGGCGGTCGCTTCCTGGTACCTGTATCCGAAATCGCCCACAGGCTCGCACAGTGAGCGCCAGAAGGCGAGTATTGCGCTGCAGTGAATATGTCGGCCTAATGGCTGGGTCGGATGCCGCGGATTGTGAAGAGCAACTGGCCACTCACCGTGAGCGTCGGGAGCCCGACCGATAGATGATGGTTCGCCGGTATTACAGCCTCCCTTCGCTGAAAGCGCTCGCGGCATTCGAAGCATCGGCGCGCCATCTCAGTCTGACCAAGGCGGCTGAAGAGCTTAACGTCACGCCCGGCGCCATTTCCAAGCAGGTTCGCATGCTCGAGGACGAGCTCGGCAATCCGCTCTTCCTGCGCCGACACCGGGCGCTTGAGCTGACACGTGAAGGAGAGACGATGTCAGCGGCCCTACGCGAGGGGTTCGAGCGAATTTCGTCCACGTTCCGGCAACTGAAAACTTCCGGCGGCCAGTCGAGCGTTACCATCGGATGTACCATGGCGATGGCTCATCTCTGGCTGATGCCGCGCATGGGCGCCTTCTGGGCCAACCACCAGGACATCGTCGTCGACCATGTCATTTCGGATCATTCTCGCGGCCTTGATCGTCCCGACATCGATCTTCGGCTTCGCTACGGCAGCGGTGAATGGCCGGACGAACTGTCGGCGAAACTGTATGACGATCGCATCTTCCCGGTGGCCAGTCCGGATTTCGCCCGTGAACATTCCGTTGAGACGCTCGATGATCTGGCGCAGCTCCAACTGCTTTCCGTCGAAGGCATAGACTGGGACTGGACCACCTGGGCTGACTTCTTCCGCGAAGCCGGCTGTGCGGAGCGACGGCTCAACGTGCGGCGCTTCAACAGCCACGTGATCGCCCTGCAGGCCGCGCGCACCGGGCAGGGTGTGGTGCTCGGCTGGGCGAGCCTCGTCACGCCGTTGATCGAAGCCGGCGATCTGGTGCAACTCAGCGACGCCGAAATCGCGGCACCGCAATCCTACTTCGTGACATGGAGCGCTCGCCGCCCGCTAAGCCGCCCTGCGACCATCTTGCGGGACTGGCTGCTTTCGCTCGACGATTGAGCTGAGCTCAATCGACCATGGTTCCTTATTCGCTTGAACATCAGGGTTGCGAAGCGTTCTCTTTGCCGGAAGGGAGCGCCAGGCATGAGTATCGCGGACAAGATTCAGACGTTGGAACCGGCAACCCACCGCCGCGGCGGGGGGCGGATCGGGCGGAAGGCTCTGCGCAGCGCGGCGTTGCCCTCGCTGCCGACATTGGTACGCAAGATCCCGGTCTATGAGATCGTCCCCAACGAAGCGGTGGAACTCATCCATCAGGCGTCCCTCGGTATCCTCGAAGAGGTGGGATGCGAATTCCGCGACGACGAGGCGATCGCCATGTGGAAGCAGGCCGGCGCGGACGTGTCCGGCACGCGCGTGCGGCTCGACCGCCACCTGCTCATGGAACTGGTGTCGAAGGTGCCGTCCGAATTCACCCTCAACGCTCGCAATCCGCAACGTTCGGTGAAAGTCGGCGGAAAGAACACGATCTTCGTGCCGATGTACGGCGCCCCCTATGTGCGCGACCTCGACAACGTCAGACGTTACGGCACGCTCGAGGATCTCCAGAGCTTCCATAAGCTCGCCTACATGGCACCGGCGCTCCACTCTTCGAGCTCGATCATCTGCGAGCCGATGGAGGTTCCCGTTCCCAAGCGCCATCTTCACATCGTCCATTCGGCGCTGAAGCACTCCGACAAGCCCTTCATGGGGATCGTGACGTCCAGGGATCGCGCCGAGGACACGATGGCGATGGCCGGCATCGTCTTCGGCGAGGAATTCGTTCGCGACAATCCGGTGCTGGTGGCAATCACAAACTGCAATTCACCGCTGGTCTGGGACGCGACCATGCTGGACGCGATGAAGGTCTATGCACGGCACAATCAGCCGCTGATCCTCGCGCCTTTCGCCCTGTGCGGGGCTTCGACGTCAGCGTCCTCAGTGGGCGCGGTGGCGCAGGTCAATGCCGAGGCGCTTGCCGGCGTCGCCTTCACCCAGCTCCTGCGCCCGGGGTCGCCGCAGATCTATGGGCAGTTCATGGTCACCGTCGACATGAAGACCGGCGCCCCCATGGGGGGCACGCCGGAAGCCGCGCAGATGATGTATCTGATGGGCGCGCTCGCCAGAAAGTACCGGCTACCTTGGCGCACCTCGGGGTTTCACGTCGGATCCAAGCTCAACGACGCCCAGGCGGGCTATGAGGCGAACATGCTCATGCACGCAGCGATCCTGTCCGGGGCCAACTACATCTGGCATGCCGCGGGGTGGCTCGAAGCCGGACTGACCTGCGGCTATTCGAAATTCGCCACCGACTGCGAACAACTTGTCGGCTGGTACAAATATGCGGGAGGCGTTCCGTTCGACGACTTCGAGGACGCGATGGCGGCGATCCGCGAGGTGGGTCCGGCCGGCCATTTCCTCGGCACGCAACATACGCTCGAACACTTCGAGTCAGCTTTCTTCATGCCGACGGTGATGGACTTCAACTCCTTTGAGCAGTGGAGCGCGGAAGGGGCGAAGGATCATGACACGCGTGGACGGGAGAAAGCGCGCAACATGCTCAAGGACTACGAGGAGCCGAAGCTCGACGACGGCATCGCCGAGGCTCTGCGGGACTTTGTCGCGCGGCGCGAGAAGGCCCTGCCAGATACCGTGAACTGAGCAACCATCGACCCAGTGATGATGATAATCGCACAAGGCAGAACGTCCATCAGGTTGCAGCCCCGGTCCCTGCCGATCCGAGGGAGACCATGAACGCGCCACTCACCAAGGACCCGCTTCTCCAGCCTTACCGGCTAAAGCACCTGACCCTGAAGAACCGGCTCATGTCGACAAGTCATGAGCCGGCCTATTCGGAGGACGGTCTGCCGAAGGAGCGCTATCGGCTCTACCACGCCGAGAAGGCCAAGGGCGGCATTGCGCTGACCATGACTGCCGGCTCGGCAATCGTTTCGCGTGACAGCCCGGCGGCCTTTGGCAATCTGCATGCATATCGCGATGACATCGTGCCATGGCTTCGAGACCTCGCCGACCAGTGCCACGAGTATGACTGCAAGGTGATGATCCAGATCACCCATCTCGGGCGTCGTACCGGCTGGAACAAGGCGGACTGGCTGCCGGTGCTCGCACCTTCCCCGATGCGTGAGCCGGCGCATCGCGCCTTTCCGAAGACGATGGAGGAATGGGACATCGACCGCATCGTCGCCGACTATGCGAGTGCGGCCCAACGCATGCAGGCAGCCGGTCTCGACGGCATAGAGTTCGAGTCCTACGGTCACCTGATGGATGGGTTCTGGTCGCCGCTGACCAACCAGCGTGACGACGAGTTCGGGGGCACGCTCGACAACCGGCTGCGCTTTACCTGGAGGGTCATCGACGCCGTGCGCGCGGCCGTGGGTGCGGATTTCATCGTCGGGATCCGCATGGTGGCCGACGAGGACATCGAAAACGGATTGACCAAGGCCGAAGGCATCGAGATCGCCCGGCGATTGGCTTCGTCGGGCAAGTTCGACTTCCTCAACATCATCCGCGGCACGATCGAAACAGACGCTTCGCTGACCAAGGTGATTCCGATCACCGGGATGCGCTCGTCGCCTTCGCTCGACTTTGCCGGAGAAGTGCGGGAAGCCACCAGGTTCCCGGTGTTCCACGCCGCGCGCATCGCCGACGTTGCGACAGCGCGCCATGCGATCGCCACCGGCAAGCTTGACATGGTGGGGATGACGCGTCCGCACATCGCCGACCCTTACATCGCGCGGAAGGTGATGGCTGGCGACGAGCACCGCATCCGCCCCTGCGTCGGCGCCACCTACTGTCTTGATCGCATCTATGAAGGCGGAGAGGCACTCTGCATCCACAATGCCGCGACCGGCCGCGAGGCGACGATCCCGCACGTGATTGCGCGCTCTGATGGGGCGCTCAAGAAGGTGGTGATCGTCGGCGCCGGTCCGGCAGGCCTGGAAGCAGCCCGTGTGGCCGCCGAGCGCGGCCATTCCGTCACCGTGCTCGAAGCCTCCGGCCAAGCGGGCGGCCAGATCAGGCTGGCCGTGCAGAACCCCCGCCGCAAGGAACTGATCGGCATCGTCGACTGGCGCCTGGCGGAACTGGAGCGTCTCGGCGTGGACATCCGCTACGACGTCTGGGCGGAAGCTGCCGACGTGAATGCGCTCGATCCCGATGTCGTGATCGTCGCGACGGGCGGGCTGCCGCAGAATCCGCCACTCGAACACGGTGACGACCTTGTCGTCTCCAGCTGGGACATCCTGTCCGGCAGTGTGAAGCCGGCCGAGAATGTGCTGCTCTACGACGACAATGGCGGTCATCCGGGGATGAGCGCAGCGGAGGTGATCGCCAACGCGGGATCGATCCTGGAACTTGTCTCTCCCGAGCGTTTCTTCGCCCCGGAAATGGGCGGCATGAACCATGTCCCCTACATGCAAGCCTTCCACGAGAAGGGTGTCCGGATCACGATCAACACGCGCGTCAGGTCCATCCGCCGCGAGGGCAATCAACTCGTCGCCACGCTGGGCTCCGACTTCGCCAAGGAATGGAGCGCGGAACGACGGGTCGACCAGATCGTGATGGAGCACGGGACGATGCCGCTCGAAGACCTGTACTTCGCGCTGAAGCCGGCATCCAGGAACCTTGGCGCGGTCGATTACGACGCGCTCGTCAATGGCGGCGATGCTTTCCCCGCCCGCCAACCCGCCGCGGCCTATACGCTGTTCCGCATTGGCGATGCAGTTGCCTCCCGCAACATCCACGCCGCCATCTATGACGGCATTCGGTATGCTTTGAGACTGTGAAGGGGGCAGGCTGAACCATGGGAATTCGGCAGGGATAGCGCAAACAAGGAGGAGAGCATGCGTTTCTTCAGGTGCAATGGCGACTGCGTCCCTCAGGCAATCGAGAAACTGGCTTCTGAAGCCCGAGGTGGCCGCATGGATAGACGCGAGTTTCTTGCGCTCGCGAGCGCGATGGGTGCGTCGACTGCATTGGCGTACAGCATGGCAGGTCTGGTCGCACCGTCTCGGGCTGTCGCGCAGGAAGGCACGAAGGGCGGAACGTTGCGCGTCGCAATGGTTGTCAAGGAACAGAAGGACCCCCGTACCTATGACTGGGTGGAGATGGCCAACATCTCCCGGACCTGGCTCGAACCTCTCGTTCGCTACACCCGAGAGTTCACCTTCGAGCCGGTGCTTCTGGACAGTTGGGAGGTCAATGACGATGCCACAGGGTACGTGCTTCACGTTCGCAAGGGCGTGACCTGGAACAATGGCGACGAGTTCAACGCCGACGATGTCATCTACAACTTCAATCGCTGGTGCGACAAGAGCGCCGCGGGCAACTCAATGGCGGCGCGGGTCAACACTCTGATCGATCTAGCCTCTGGCAAGGCGCGCGAGGGGGCGATCACCAAAGTCGACGATCATACGATCAGGCTTTCGCTCACGGCGTCCGATATTTCGATCATTCCTAACCTGACGGACTATCCCGCCTTGGTCGTGCATCGGAACTTCGATGCGGACGGCGCCAACCCAATAGTGAAACCGATCGGTACAGGGGCCTTCGAACTCGTATCCTACGACGTCGGTCAGAAGGCGATCGTAAAGCGCCGCGAGAACGGTAAATGGTGGGGTGGAGAAGCTCTGCTCGATGGGGTCGAGTTCATCGATTACGGTACCGACCCGAACACAATGGCGAACGCCTTCGAGTCCGGCGAGGTCGACCTGAACAACGAAACAGGCGCGGAGTACGTCGACATTCTGGACGGGCTCGGCCTCAAGAAGACGGAAATCCAGACCGCTACAACGCTGGTCGCACGCACCAACGTCACGCAGAAGCCTTACGATGACAAGCGCGTCCGCAATGCGTTGCAAATGGCAGTCGACAACAACGTCGTGCTTCAACTCGGCTATGCCGGGCGGGGCACGGTGGCCGAAAACCACCATGTCAGCCCGATCCATCCCGAATACGCCGAGCTCCCCAAGAAGTCGCGCGATGCGGAAGGCGCCAGGAAGCTCCTGGCTGAGGCCGGACAGGCCGATTTCGAGCACGAATTGATCACCGTGGACGACGATTGGAACAAGAGCACCGGCGACGCTATCGCCGCCCAGCTGCGCGACGCCGGCATCAAGGTAAAGCGCACGGTTCTGCCCGGCTCGACCTTTTGGAACGACTGGACGAAATATCCGTACTCCTTGACCGTCTGGTATATGCGCCCGCTCGGGGTGCAGGTATTGGCGCTGGCCTATCGCTCGGGCGAGGCCTGGAACGAGACGGGCTACTCGAACCCGGACTTCGACAAGAAGCTGCAGGAAGCGCTGTCGATCAGCGATCCGGACAGGCGCCGCGAAGTGATGAAGGACGTCGAGACCATTATCCAGGACTCGGGCATCATCATCCAGCCCTATTGGCAGAAGCTATACAACCACATGAATGAGAAGGTGAAGAACTACTCGATCCATCCGACTTTCCAGATGGATCTTGAAAAGGTTTGGCTGGAAAAGGCTTGATTTAATCTTTGGGAGCTCGACCAGCGAGTCGGCGCCATCGCGGATTGTGCCGGCTCCTATTCGCTCGTCGACTGCAAGGAGGGAAGAAAATGTCCGACGAGATCATCCTGTCCGAGCTGTCCGACGACGAGCTCGTCCAGCAGATGCATGACGACCTCTATGACGGCCTGAAGGAAGAGATCGAGGAAGGCACGCAGATCCTGCTCGATCGCGGCTGGTTGCCCTACAAGGTGCTGACCGAGGCGCTGGTCGAAGGCATGCGCATCGTCGGCGAGGACTTTCGCGACGGCATCCTGTTCGTCCCCGAAGTGCTCCTGTCGGCCAACGCCATGAAGGCGGGCATGGCCATCCTGCGTCCGCTGCTTGCCGCCACCGGCGCACCCAAGCAGGGCAAGCTGGTGATCGGCACCGTGAAGGGCGACATCCACGACATCGGCAAGAACCTCGTCGGCATGATGATGGAAGGGGCCGGCTTCGACGTGATCGACCTCGGCATCAACAACCCGGTCGAGAACTACCTGAACGCCATCGAGGAGCACCAGCCCGACATCATCGGCATGTCGGCGCTGCTGACCACGACCATGCCATACATGAAGGTGGTGATCGATACGATGAAGGAAAAGGGCATTCGCGACGACTACATCGTGCTGGTGGGCGGCGCGCCGCTCAACGAGGAGTTCGGCAAGGCCGTCGGCGCCGACGCCTATTGCCGTGACGCAGCAGTTGCGGTGGAAACAGCCAAGGACTTCGTCAAGCGCAAGCACAATCTGCGACACTAGCGGCTTCTTGGGTCGTCAGTTGCTCGACGTTTCAGACCACGCTTGCATCGCACGGCAAAGCATCGCGTTCCGCCGAGATGCCGCAGCGAGGCCCAAGACTGATATTCAGCTGGTCAACGGCAATGACTGCATCAAGAGCAAAGTTCCACCTTGTGCAGCCGCTGCAATCGTATCTGCGTCTGGTGTCGCAGAATCGGCGACCGTGTCGTGGAATGGGGTCGCTTTTCAAACCGCGTGTGGAGTTGATTCAACCCGCGTGCGGATGATTCAACCCGCGATATCAATGATGCCGCAGTCGCCGGTCGTCGTGCCGAATACCAGGCGGCGGCCTTCGTCGTCCCACATCATCGAGGTGACGGCGCCTTTGCCGGGCCGGCGCAGCAGCACTTCCTTGGCGTCGGCGAAACGCGCTGCAAGCACCATGCCGTCCTCGTAGCCGATCGCCACGATGTCCTCTGCGGGATGACAGGCGACCGATGTGACCATGGTGTTGCCGCGTGTGCCGAGCTCGAGCGGCGCCTTGCCCATCGGGCCGTCCTTGCCCTGGAATGGCCAGACGACCGCGGCCGGCGCGCCCGAACTCGCCAGCCACTTGCCCTTGGCGCTCCAGGAGAGGCTTTTGACCTTGGCCGGGTAGCCGGACATGCGCATATGCTTGCCGTCGGCGAGCTTCCAGCCGTGGAGCGCGTTCTCCTGCATGGTGGTGACGACGAAACTGCCGTCGGGCGAGAAGGTGATGCCGGTGTGGGCGCCGGCCCATTCGAGCTCGGCCGGCCTGCCTTCGCTGGCCGGGAAATGCAGCGTGGCGCCATTGTAGCGGGCAACGCCGAAACGCATGCCTTTCGGCGAGAAGGCGAGGCCCTCGACCGAGCGCGGATGCGCGAACTCCCTGGTCTTGCCGTCGGCGAAACGCACGGTTGCATTGCGGCCGCTGGCGAAGGCGAGCGCGCCTTGCGGGCCGGCGGCGATGCTCGTCACCCATTTGCGGCCCATTTCGGCGAGCACGGCCACGGAGCCGTCAAGCGAGAGTGCGCAGACCTTGCCGTCCTCGCCGCCGCTGACCAGGCGCTTGCCGGAAGCATCCGCGACGGCACAGAGCAGGCCGTCATGGATTGTGGCCGATTTGCTGCCGTGGTCGAGCCAATGGACCGTACCGTCGGCCATCGCGAAGAACGGCACGCCGCCGATGAAGGCAGCCGTGACGCAATGGCCATCGAGATCGAGCGGGGCAACGGTGGGCATCAGTGAGCGCAGTCCATTCCGATGGGCGAAGCTTGGTCGGACGGGGTCTGGACGAGCATGCGGCCTGATGTCAACCGAAAGCTCAAGCCTGGCAGGCTTCGAAGCTCTTCCGCAGCCTTTCCTCGTCCAGCTTGCGGCCGATGAAGACCAGCCGGCTCTCGTGCTTTTCGCCATCCTTCCAGGCGCGCTGGTGGTCGCCCTCGACGATCATGTGAACGCCCTGGATCACGTAGCGATCCGGATCGTCCTTGATCGCGATGATACCTTTGAGGCGCAGGATGTTCGGGCCTTCGAGCTGCGTGACCTTCTCGATCCAGGGGAAGAACTTCTTGGGATCCATCTCGCCGCCGCGCAACGAGACCGACTGGACCGTCACGTCGTGGATGGGCGAAGCGTGATGGTGGTCATGATCATGATGGTGGTGATGATCATGATCATGGTGATCATGATCGTGGTCATGATCGTGGGCGTCGAGGAAATGCGGGTCGTTCTCAAGCGCACGGCTCAAGTCGAAGGCGCCGCGGTCGAGCACCTCTTCGAGCTTCACGCCGGCACGCTCCGTGCGATGGATCCTCGCAGCCGGATTGATGGCGCGCACCGCCGCCTCGACATCGCCCAGTTCCTGCGGGGTGACGAGGTCGGTCTTGTTGAGCACGACGACATCGGCAAAGGCGATCTGGTCCTCGGCCTCGCGCGTGTCCTTGAGGCGCAGCGGAAGGTGCTTGGCGTCGACCAGCGCCACGACCGCGTCGAGCTTGGTCTTGGAGCGGACGTCGTCGTCCATGAAGAAGGTCTGGGCCACGGGAACGGGGTCGGCAAGGCCGGTGGTCTCCACCAGGATCGCGTCGAAGCGGCCGGGGCGGCGCATCAATCCCTCGACCGTGCGGATCAGGTCGCCACGCACCGTGCAGCACACGCAGCCATTGTTCATCTCGTAGATTTCCTCGTCGGATTCCACGATCAGGTCGTTGTCGATGCCGATCTCGCCGAACTCGTTGACGATGACGGCATAACGCTTGCCGTGGTTTTCGGAGAGGATCCGGTTGAGCAGGGTCGTCTTCCCCGCACCCAGATAGCCGGTCAGCACGGTTACGGGGATCTGCGTCTGAGCTTCGCTCATTGTTGCACTCTCGGATTGGATGGCTGTGTCGCCACCCATATAGGATGAGGCTGCCGGATTTGCACGTGGGAATCCCAAGGGGCTTTGGGCCAGCGGACCAGTCGTCCGCAGCGGCGCGTTTTTGGCGCGATCGAGATCGCCGGGGCACATCGTCCGGGCGGTCCGATACGGCATCGCCGAGAAGGCCAGGAACGGTCACGAAGCGGAGCCACCTCGTCCTCCGTGAAGCCCAACAGAGGTCGGACGGCAGCATGTGATAGGTTCCGTCGACGAAATCCACGACGCTGTCTAGGCCGTGGCCGCCGCCGAGCGGGAGGCGGAACTGCTGCGCGCCATGCGCCGCAGCCCAGGTCGCAGCCGACCACACCGCTTGATCCCGTTGTGGAAACATGACTTTTGGCCACAAGATTTTTTTGGGCCGCAGTCCCAAACCGCGATCCCTGATCGTCACAATGGTGAGCGGATAGAAGAACCCCGCTCCGAGTGATCGACCGCGGCGCCTTAAACGCCGCCAGAACGGGGGCTGTAGTGGCTGGACCAGGACTTACGACGACAAACCCTGCGAGTGCGGCCGGCGGGCGGCGCCTTGCCCTTCTGGCCGGCACCATGCTGGCTTTTGGCTGGATGATTCCGGCCGCCGCGCAAACCGTAGCCCCCGCGCAGACCGCACAGCAATCCATTTCCGTTCCCGCGGGCTCGCTCACCCCCGCTCTCAACCAGCTCGCCGCGCAGTCGGGTCTGCAAATCCTGTTTGATGCGAACCTCGCCCGCGGCAAGACCACGCAAGGCGTCAGCGGCAATCTTACGCCTTCCCAGGCGCTTGACGCCGTACTGGCCGGCACGGGCTTGAGCGCGCGCTTCGCCGGCGGCAATCAGGTTGTGCTCAGCAACAATACCGCTTCCACCAACGACGTCGGCTATGCCGCAGGCGAGCATGGGACGACGATGCTCGACCCTATCGTGATCTATGGCTCCAAGAACGCAACGACCCTCGACGCCACGACCGCGAGCGTTGGCATCGTGACAGCCAAAGACATCGAAGATGGCCAGATCAGGCATACGCAGGGTACCTTCCGGCGCCTTGCGAACGTGGAGGACAGCGCGACGGTGAATTCCGGCTTTGTCATCCGCGGCATGAGTTCCGAAGGTTTCGTTCCATCCGGCGGGCCGGCCGGCTCCCTCTATTTCGATGGCATCCTCCAGACCCGCTACAATGCGCGTTTCGGTGCAAGGAACCTCTGGGATGCGCAACAGGTCGAGGTCTATCGCGGCCCGCAATCGACGCTGTCCGGCCGCGCCGCCATGATCGGGGCGATCTACGTCAAGTCGAAGGATCCCACCTTCGACAAGGAAGTCGAACTGTCGGGCACTGTCGGCAGCAACGATCTGGTGGGCGCCGGGTTCGTCGTGAATACGCCGCTTGCCGAGGATCAGGTCGCGCTGCGCATAGCGGGCGCGTTCGAGCGTTCCCATACGGACGTGACCTACTCGAATTTCAGCCATTACGCCGGCTATGACGATCTGACCACGGACATCAGCGGGACCATTCGCGCCAAGCTGCTCATTACGCCGTCGGAAATGCCGGATACCCGCGCCCTGCTGACCTATGCCTATTCAAAGGACCGGCCGAACGATCGGCTGGTAGGTCTCTACGATGGGCGCGGGGATTTCAACAACAATCCTGACACCTACACGGAATTCCGCGCCACGGAGGTGCATAACGCTGGCCTCGAGATTACGCACGATTTCTCCGAGGCGCTGCGGTTCACCTCGCTGACCGGCCTCTCCTACGGCATCAACACGCGCAGCTCCGTCGATGCGGACACGCCCGGTTATGTCTCGGGGATCTGGGGTACGGACGACGATTCGATCTTCACCCAGGAGATGCGCCTGAACTACGAAGCCGACCGCTGGCGATGGGTAGCTGGCGTTTACGGGAGCCATCAGGTCTTTGACGGGGCGTCGCGCTTCATAGCAGATGTGCCGTTCTACGGGCTTGTCCAGCTGGACGACGATCAGAATCGCAAGACGTCGAACCTGGCTGTGTTCGGCGAGGCGACCTTTGAATTCGCACCCACCTGGTTCGTCACCGTGGGGGGACGACTGGATTATCTCGAGGAGACGAATACGGAGCTGAACTCCCTCGTATTCTATGGGATGGATCCGGCCTTGACCGGAGACCCGGCATCCTTCGACGAGTTGAATTTCGTGCCGAAGATCGGCCTGTCGAAGGAATTCGGTGACTACCACACGGTTGGTCTAACCTACACGCAGGGCTTCCGCTCTGGCGGTTCCTATGTCGACCGTCAGGATCCCGAGAATTTCCAACTCGTAACCTACGATCCGGAATACTCGCAAAGCTACGAACTGTCCTATAAGGGACGCCTGCTGGACGACCGGCTTATCCTCAACGCCAATCTCTTCTACACGAAGTATGAGGACCAGCAGATCGAAATCCGCCCGTTCTCGACCATTCCCGGCTATCGTAGGACGGAGAATGCCGCGTCCTCGCGCGCATGGGGTTTCGAAATCGAGCCGACCTGGCAGGTCACCGATCAGTTCTCGGCATTCGCTTCGCTTGGATACGTGAACACAAAGTTCCTCGAATTCGATCACGCGAGCCTGGGCGATCAATCCGGAGAAGCCTTCCCGGAAGCGCCGGAATGGACGTTCGCCTTCGGTGGTCGATATGAGTTCGAGAATGGCGCCTTTGTCGGCGGCGACGCCAAGTACACCAGCGACTACAATTCCCGCTTCGGCACGGCCGGCATGTACAAAATCGACTCGCGCTTCATCGTGAATGCACAAGCCGGCTTCAAAAAGGATAATTGGGAGATCACAGCCTTTGTGGACAACCTCACCGACGAGAAATACTTCACCATCGTCGATCCGGATGCGCCGCTTCCTTTCGCCCAGGCTGGATTGCGGCGATCGTTTGGGCTGAACGTTCGAACTAAATTCTGATGACGTCCGGCTGCGGGGCGAAAGCCCGCAACCGCTTCTACGGGTCAATTCGACATGGTATCCGTCCTGCGTCTGGGCCTTGCCCTTCTGCTCCTCCTGTGCCCCCTGAAAATTGCGCATGCAGCCTGCCAGGGGAAGGAAATATCGGAAGGCGTCTACAAGGCGCCCTTCTGCGTTCCGGCCGGAGCGAAGAAGATCGTCACGCTCGATCCGCTCCTGACGCTCGGCCTCTTGTTGGACCTCGAGGTTCCGGTCTTCGCCACGCCCTATATGGCGATCCAGGACGCCAAGGTGCTCGACTTCGTCAAACAGTCGAAGATGGCCGACCTCGGCAATCCCAAGGAGCCGAGCCTGGAGCGGATCGCGGCGCTGAAGCCCGATCTCATCATCGGCAGCACAGAGGCACATTCGCAGATCTACGAGAAGGCGTCCAAGATCGCGCCGACGGTCTTCTTCAGCCACATGGACTGGAAGAAATATCTCCGGCTCCTCTCCGAAATTACCGGCCGCGAGGCTCCGGCCGAGGAGGCGCTTGCCGCCTATGAGAAGCGCGCCGCTTCGATCCGCGCGCGAATGAAGGACGTGACGGTCTCGGCCGTCCGCTTCGCTCCGGGCAGGTTCGTCGTCTTTGTCGACGGTCCAGCCGCCTATGCGCCCTTTGCAGTGCTGCACGAGGCCGGCGTGAAGCGCACGGCCTACGAGACGGTGACTGACGACACGATCGTCAAGCGGCCGGACTGGGAGGAACTTGCCAATCTCGATGGCGACATTCTTCTTTACGTCTCGGCCAGCGGCTTCGAAAGCGGACCGGACGACGCGCTCGAGAAGGAGGTCACCGGTAACCCCCTCTGGCAGCTTCTGCCCGCCGTGCGGAACGATCGCGCCTACCGCGTCGACCGGGCAACATGGCAGAGCTTCCACGGCATCACCTCCGCGCATCGGATCCTCGACGACATCGAACGATACATCCTGGCAGAGCCGTGACTGCCGGCAGCGTGACCGTAGGTGCCGACGCACGGCGGTTCTCTGCGTTCGCGGCGCTGGGCCTGCTCGTGGCAGTGGTGGCGGTCTGGTCTGTGACGCTCGGCGCGTCGCGCATCGCGATGTCCGACGTGCTGGCTGCGATCTTCGCTTTCGACGGCTCGCGCGAGCATCTGGTGGTGAGGACCTTGCGCCTGCCGCGCGCGATGGCCGGGCTGCTGTCGGGCTCTGCGCTCGCCGTCGCCGGCGCGATCATGCAGGCCGTGACCAACAACCCGCTCGCTTCGCCCGGCCTGCTCGGCGTCAATGCGGGTGCGGCCTTCGCGATAGTCATGGCCATGTCGTTCATCGGCGTGGGATCGAGCAGCGCCCAGGTCTGGTTCGCATTTGGCGGGGCCGGGATCGCGGCGGTCGTCGTCTATGCGCTGGCCTCGGTCGGGTCCGCGGGCGTGACCCCGCTCAAGCTTGTGCTCGCCGGCGTGGTCGTCACGACGTTCCTGTCCTCGCTGACCACCGCCATCCTGATCTTCGACCAGACGACGCTCGACGCCGTACGTCTGTGGACCGCCGGCTCGCTCACCGGCCGCAGCTTGGCGCAGGTCGCAGCCGTCGCGCCCTACATCCTCGCCGGCCTCGCGGCCGCCTTGATCTTCCGCAGGCACATCATGACCTTGAGCCTCGGCACCGAGGTCGCCGCGTCTGTCGGTCAGGACCCGGTTCTCTGGCGCGGCCTGGCTGTCGCCATCGTCATCCTGCTCGCCGGCGGGGCGGTCGCACTTGCCGGTCCCGTCGCCTTCGTCGGCCTTGTCGTTCCGCACATCGCGCGGATGATCGTCGGAGTTGATTACCGCTGGATAATCCCGTTCAGTGCGGCCGGTGGCGCGCTGCTGATCGTTCTGGCCGACCTCATCGGCCGAACCATCTTCGCCAACCAGAGCTTCCCGGTGGGCGTGACGATGGCGCTGGTCGGCGCACCTTTCTTCATCTGGCTGGCGCGCAGCCGCGCGGGCGATGCCCGATGATCCGCACCCTCGCCGCCCTGACCCTTGTCGTGGCCGCCCTGCTTGTCGCCTCTGTCGCGTATGGCGACTTCGCGGTGCCGCTCGGCGATCTGGTCTCGCTTGTCGCGCAACCGGCAGGCAGGAACCCGCAGATCGAGATGATCGTCTTCGACCTGCGCATGCCGCGTGCGCTGCTCGCCATGCTCGTCGGCGCCGGACTTGCAGTTGCGGGAGCCATCGCACAGGCCGTCATGCGCAACCCGCTCGCCGAACCCGGCATCCTTGGCATCAACGCGGGTGCGGCGCTGGCCGCGACGATCTTCATCGTCGCGCTCGACAACGCGCCCGTCCAGATACTGCCCTGGGCGGGCTTCGCCGGTGCATCGGTGATGGCGGCGGCGATCTATATACTTTCCTGGCGCGACGGCGGCACCTCTTCGCTGCGAATCATCCTGATCGGCATCGGCTTGAGCGCGCTCGCGGGCGCCGCCACCACCTTCCTCACCGCCTTCGGCGAGATCGGCGACGTACAGCGCGCCATGATCTGGCTGGCCGGCAGCGTCTATCACGCCGACTGGCCTGGCGTGCGGGCCCTGGCGCTCTGGCTCGCCGCGCCGCTGGCGTTCTCCATGATTTCCAGCCGCGAACTCGACCTTATCCGCTTCGGCGATCAAGCCGCGCAGAGCCTCGGCCAGCGCGTCAACGCTGTCCGCGCGCTGATGATCCTGCTCTGCACGCTTCTCTCCGGGGCGGCCGTCGCGGCCGCCGGGCTGATCGGCTTCGTCGGGCTGGTAGCACCGCACATCGCCCGCCGCCTGGTCGGCCCCGCGCATGCCGGGCTGATACCCATATCGGCCCTGATCGGCGCGGCCCTGGTCATGGCGGCCGATCTCGCCGGTCGCACGGTCATCGCCCCGGTGCAGCTTCCCGCGGGCATCGTCACGGCGCTGATCGGCGCGCCCTTCTTTGCATATCTTCTCCGGGACCGACAGAATGTCCGAGCCTGACGCAAACCGGGGTCTGGCCGCCAAGGGCGTCGCGATCGCCTACGGCCGCTCGATGGTCGTCGAAGGTCTCGACCTTGCCATTGCTCCCGGTGCATTCACGGCGCTGATCGGGCCGAATGGCAGCGGCAAGTCCACCATCCTGCGCGCGCTCGCCGGCCTGCGCGCCCCGAACGCCGGCACGATCCTGCTCGACGGTCGCCCCCTGTCTGAATTCTCCACCAAGGAGATCGCGCGTCGCGTCGGCGTGCTGGCGCAGGGGCCGGCCGCGCCAGAGGGGTTGACCGTCCTCGATCTCGTGCGGCAGGGCCGCTACCCGCACCGCTCCCTGTTCGGCCGATGGTCCGAGCAGGACGACAATGCCTGTGCCGAGGCGCTCGCCCTGACCGGCATGGACGATCTGGCCGCCCGCCCGCTCGAAAACCTGTCCGGCGGCCAGCGCCAGCGGGCGTGGATCGCCATGACGCTGGCGCAGGAAACCGGCATCCTGCTCCTCGACGAACCCACCACCTTCCTCGACCTCGCCCACCAGATCGAGATGATGCATCTCGTCGCCGAACTGGTCGCCACTCGCGGCAAGACGGTCGTGGCCGTGCTGCACGATCTCAACCAGGCCGCCCGCCATGCCGACCACATGGTCATGCTCAAGGCCGGCAAGATCGCGGCCGCCGGCCGACCGGACGTGGTGATGACGGCAGAGATCGTGGAGCATGTCTTTGGCGTTGCTGCGACCATCATCACCGATCCCGTCGCCGGTACCCCCCTGTGCATCCCCGCCGCTCGCGCCTCGCCCGCGCGGTCCTCACTGTTGCAGATCGGCCACGGAGCGACAGATTCGGGCCGGCCTTGATGACGACCGCATGCGGGGACGCGGCAGGCCAATGTGCGGATTCGCCCAATGAAATCAGCAGAAAACATGACTCGAAAAGTCCTGTTTTCTGCGACATCGGAATCCGCCAGCCTGGAAGGCTTCCAAGCTGCTACTATTGCGGGATTTTTCTGCTTTCGATAAGCAAATCCAGTCGCCTGGGGTGGCGGCATTGTCAGCGGCAATCGCCGGCGGATCGGAAGCGAGAGGGAATGCAGGAAGACGGCGCAATGCCTCTTTCGTGTTCGGAGCCACTGGAAGCCTGGCGGTCTGCCGTGGATGTTCCAGGACGAAAGCATGACCATGCCGAATCTGTCTGGCACCGTTCCCAGCCTTGGCGACTTCGACGGCAACGAGCTGCTTAACCGAGCCATCGTGGCATATTACGACGACATCGCCGCTGCCGCCGGCCGCAGCGGCCATTCCCGCTCCGCGACGCTGGACATTGTTCACGACCTCTATCTGAAGCTTTCGGCCAGGCCCGAAATCCTGCGCGACAAGCGCTCGCTCAAATCCTATTTGTGTCAGGCGGCCGTCAATCTCGGCATCGACCGCTTCCGCAAGGAGAGTTTCGAGGCGCGCCTTTTCTCTGGCACCGAGGAGGAGGCGCAGGCGGTCCCGGCGGACAACGCCTCACCGGACCGTGCCCTCGAAATCGAGGCGCGCATCGTCGTCCTCCGCGACGCGATCGCCCAACTGCCGGCAAGGCGACGCGCCGTCTTCATCCTTCACAGGCTGCACCAACTCTCCCAGGACGAGATCGCCATGAAGCTCAACATCTCGCGCAACATGGTTGATCGCCATCTTCGCCGCGCTTTCGCCCACTGCCTCGACCGGCTCATGGGAGCGGAGATGGAACTGTCCACCTGGTCGTGGTCGCGTTAGATTGCGCGTTCGTGGCGGCGCGAACGGCTCCGCCCCGAAACGTCACCGCTCGGCAAAAATAGCTCGGGGAGTCCCAAACCCGCCGGCTCATCCGTCAAATGAGTGAGAAGGGAGATTCGGGACCGTTCATGCTGCAGAGGCGACTGACGAGAGCGCAGAAAAGGCGCCATCTTGAAGCCGCGGACTGGATCTTGCGCAACCGGGAGGCTGGCCGGACCGCCGCCGACGAGGCAGCCTTTCGACAATGGCTCGACCGTGATCCCGAAAACGCCGATGCCTACGAGGCGGCCATGCGCCTGATGGGCGAGGCCCGCATGGCGATGGAATCCGATCCGGCGCTGCGCGATCTCCGGATCAAGCCCCGCAGCGTCGTAAAGCCGATCCTCGGTTCTCTTCTTGCACTCTTCGTCGCCGGCTCACTCTTCCTGCTGTTCGACGGACCGATGCGCCTTCAGGCCGATGTGATCGCCGGCACCGCCGAGATGCCGGTGGTCGCCCTGGAAGACGGCTCGACGGTGCAGCTCAACGCTTCCTCCGCCATCGCCCACGACTTTGATGCTACCCATAGAACCGTCCGGCTGTTGCGCGGCCAGGCATTCTTCGAGGTTGCAGGCGACCCCGACCGTCCTTTCACAGTAGAGGCCGGAGACGTCCGTGTCACGGCGCTCGGTACGGCCTTCGACGTGCGCCTCGGTGGCACCGAGACCGACGTGACAGTCACGCATAACGCTGTGCTGGTCGAATTCGCGAGTAGCGCGAATAATTCCCTGCGCTTGAAGGAAGGGGAGCAGGCTGGCTACGACCACGCCACTCACGCGCGCACGGCCGGTAGGGCGGACACTGAGCTTGCTCTTTCATGGCGCCGCGGACTGCTTGTCGTCGACAATGCTCCGCTCTCCTACGTCGTCGAGGAGATGAGCCGCCATTTCTCCGGGCGAATCGTGATCGCCGACAACCAACTGGCCCGGCGCCGGGTCAGCGGCACCATGACGGTCTCCGATACCGGCGCCGCGCTCGCCTTCCTCGAACGGGCGCTTGGCGTGCGCATAAACAGGATTGGACCGGTCATCGTCATCCGCAACTGACTGCGGCCGGTCGCGCGATAGGCGTCGTCGAAACCGGCCGCGTTGAAATCGCCCGGCGCCCTGACGATCGGTCCGACTTTCAGTTCGTTCAGCGACACGTCCAGGGAGGGGATGGCCGTCACAAGCATTCGGGCGATGAGTGCATCGGGGACCATGTCGATGAGACAGCCCATCCCGACGGCTTCCCAGATCGTTTGTCATCTAATTGAAATACCGATCTGGCATTAGCTTGGCCGGCGCAGGCGGATTGCCGGCAAAGGATTGTCGCCGCGCCGGTTGTCAAAGAACGCGTCCCGGTTATCTTCGCGATGGGGCGGGGCTGCTTCAGGAGGGCTCATGGCCAAGCCAGACAAGAGCGCAACGATGACCCGCCTCCATTCGGCGGCACGCCTGGCACGCACCGCGCTCGCGGCGCGGCTGCTCGACCACGGTTTCTATGCGGGCCAGGATCAGATCATGCTGGCGCTCGACCATGCGGACGGCCAGACCCCCGGCCAGCTTGCCGCCCGGCTCGGCGTCCGGCCGCCGACCATCACCAAGACGATCAACCGCCTTCAGGTGCAGGGCTTCCTCGAGAAGCGAGCCTCGGAGGCGGACGCGCGGCAGGCGCATATCTTCCTCACCGAGGCTGGCCGCGACACGATCCGCGCCATCGAGAAATCGGTGCGCAAGACCGAAAAGCAGGCGCTGAAGGGGCTCGACAGGAAGGAGCAGAAGGCATTGTCCAAGCTGCTCGCCCGGATCGAGGCCAATCTGCTGGGCAACACGGTCGATCTGGTCGAGATCGAGGCCGACGAAGCCGAATAACGATATTCGCCGCGAACCGGCTTTTTCTCTTGCCGTCGAGGCCGTCCTGACCCACAAGCAATCCCTGTTTCTGTTCCTCCACGGCCCGGTCAATTGAACCCAACTCCAAAGTCGGCGGATGGTGCTGCGCCGGCATCCGCAATCCTGCTCGTTTTCGCCTCGGGCGTCCTGTTCGCCTGCCTGGATGCTTCGGCCAAATACCTCGTGGTCTCCGGATTCGATTCCGGCTTCGTGACCTGGGCACGCTTCGCGGTCCATGCCGTGCTCGTCGCCATACTGTTCAAGGCCTGGACCTTGCCGGCCAGGCTGAGGATGGAGAGCCCGTGGAGGCAGGCGGTCCGCGCCCTGTTCATGGTGGGCGCCACCATCTTCAATTTCCTGGCGCTGCAGACGCTGCAACTCGCGGAAGCCGTGTCGATCCTGTTCTTCGGGCCCATGGTGATCACCGCGCTTGCCGGGCCCATGCTTGGCGAATGGGCCGGCTGGCGCCGCTGGCTCGCCGTGCTGGTGGGGTTCGTCGGCGTGCTCGTCATTACCCGGCCGGGTTTCGCCGCCTTCGACGCCGGCCATCTCTTCGCGATCTGCTCGATGCTGTCCGGCTCGCTCTATGCGCTGATGACGCGCGCGCTTTCGGCGACGGAAACTTCCGAGAGCCTCATCTTCTATCCCGCCATCCTGCCGGCTCTGCTCCTGTTCCCGGTCGTGCCTTTGCGCGGGGAGATCCCCGGCGAACCGATCATGTGGCTGCTGCTGGCCGCACTCGGGTTCTTCGGCGGGCTCGGCCATTGGCTGCTCATCAAGGCGTACCGGCAGGCGACCGCCACGGCGCTGGCGCCTTATCCCTATCTGCAGATGGTATGGGCAACAACGGCCGGATATCTGGTGTTCGGCCAACTCCCGGACCGCTGGACGTTGATCGGCGCGGCCATCATCATAGCGAGCGGTCTCTACATCGTTTACCGCGAGCATGTGCTGCGGCTGAGGAGCAGTGCAGGGCCGAATTCGGAGGCCGAGGAACTGGCCAAAAAGCTTTGATTCTTCTCTGTCCAGTGGCATAAGCCGGTTTCAGGCAGGTTAGGCCGGGAGGGCGCGCTGGCTCAGAAGATCAAGCTTTCCACGATCGCGGATGCGCTCGGCGTTTCGACCGCGACCGTATCGCTGGCCCTGCGCGACAGCCCGCTCGTGGCCGATGCGACCAGGGACCGCATCAAGGAGCATGCCCGCGCCATAGGCTACATCTACAATCGCCGCGCGGCGAGCCTCAGGACCTCGCGGTCCGGCATCGTCGGCGTCGTCGTCCACGACATCATGAACCCGTTCTTCGCCGAGATCCTGCGCTCGATCGAAAGCGAGCTCGACCGCAGCCGGCAGACCTTCATCCTGTCCAATCATTACGACCAGCTCGAGAAGCAGCGCACCTTCATCGACACGCTGCTGCAACTCGGCGCCGACGGCGTGATCATGTCGCCCGCCATCGGCACGCCGCCCGAGGATATCCGCATGGCCGAAGAGAACGGCCTGCCGGCCGTGCTGATCGCCAGAACGGTCGAGGGCGCCGGCGTCCCGGCCTTCCGCGGCGACGACGCCTATGGGACGGGCCTTGCCACCAACCATCTGATCTCCCTCGGCCACCGCCGCATCGCGATGGTCGGCGGTACGGACCAGACCTCCACGGGGCGGGACCGTTATCAGGGCTATCTCAACGCCATGGAGACCGCAGGGCTCGAAGTGAAGCCGCATTGGCGTCTCTCCGGCCCGCGCACCAAGCAGGCCGGCTTCGAAGCCGCCGGACAGTTCCTGGCCATGAAGGACAAGCCAACCGCGGCGGTATGCTGGAACGACCTCGTCGCGATCGGGCTGATGAACGGCATCTCGCGTGCCGGCCTCGTCCCCGGGGTCGACATTTCGGTCACCGGCTACGACGACCTGGAAGAGGCGGCGATCGCCACACCGGCCCTGACGACGGTGTGGAACGGCCAGCGCGAGGTCGGCCGCCGCGCTGCGCGCGTCCTGCTCGACCGGCTCAACGGCGCGGCCGTGCGCGCCTCGCAGGAACTCATCAAGCCGGAACTGCATGTGCGCCAGTCGACCGCCCGGCCCGTCGAACGATGAACAGGTCATGAGGAGCATGCCGTGGGTTCGCTGAAAGATATCACCATTGTGATCCCCGCCAGGCTGCATGAGCATGCCGTCGGCCGAACCGAGGCCAGCTTCCGCGCCATCCGTATCGAAAGGGCCGATCCGGCGCTGGTGACGCCGGAGATGGCGCGCGACGTCAGGGGCATCGCGGCGATGACGCGGATCGACGCGGCCTTCATCGACGCGCTGCCCAATCTGGAGATCATCGGCAGTTTCGGCGTGGGCTATGACCAGGTCGACGCCGCCTATGCAGGCAAGAAGGGCGTGATGGTCACCAACACGCCCGATGTGCTGACCGAGGAAGTGGCTGACACCGCGCTCGGCCTCCTGATCAACACGCTCCGCGAACTGCCCAGGGCCGAGGCCTGGCTGCGCGAAGGGCGCTGGGTCAAGGAGGGTCCCTATCCGCTGACGCGCTCGACCTTGCGCGGCCGCCATGCGGGCATTTTCGGCCTGGGGCGGATCGGCCTTGCCATCGCGCGACGGCTCGAAGCGCTGGGGATGACCATCTCCTATCACAACCGCCGCGCGGTTCCTGATGTGACCTATGCCTACTACCCCACGCTGGTCGGCCTTGCCGAAGCCGTCGACACGCTGATCTCGGTGGCGCCGGGCGGCACGGCCACCGAAAAGGCAGTGAACGCGGAGGTTCTGGAGGCGCTGGGGCCCGATGGGGTCTTCGTCAATGTCGGGCGAGGCAGCACGGTCGACGAGCCGGCATTGATCAAGGCGCTCGCCGACGGGACGATCCGCGCCGCGGGCCTCGACGTGTTCGCCGACGAGCCGCGCGTGCCCCAGGCGCTGATCGACCTGCCCAATGCCTGTCTGCTGCCGCATGTCGGCTCGGCCTCGGTGCATACGCGGCAGGCGATGGCCGACCTGGTGGTCGACAATCTCGCCGCATGGTTCGGCGAGGGCAGGGCGCTGACGCCGGTCGTCGAGACCGCACATGTGGGCAGGAGTTAGTCGCGCCACGGTTCGTCGGGGTTGTCGGCCGCCCAAGCCACAAAGCATGTCTCCCGAAAGCGGGTACCGGTTTTGGGACAAACACATGCGTCAAACCAAAGACCTACAGCGTTAATCCGTTTTCACGCAACACGCTGCAAGCTCGACCGACATACGATCGCTGGGGCGGCTGTCGATGATTCCGGAATGGCGCTCGTTCCGGTGGATCGGCGTCGGGCCTATTCGGCCGCCGTGCGGGCCCCCAGGCGCGCCGCGGCGTGAAGCCGGACAGCTTCGCCGAAGGCCTTGAAGATGCGCGCCGAAGTGTCGTCCGAATCGACCCAATATTCCGGGTGCCACTGGACACCGACGGCGAAGGCGCGGGCATCACGCACCGAAACCGCCTCGACCGTGCCGTCCCCGGCGACGGCCTCCACCTGCAGGCGATTACCGAGCCGACCGACCGCCTGACGGTGGACCGAATTCACGAGTATGTCGCCGGCGCCGAACACACCGGCCAGGCAACTGCCCGGCTTGATCGTGACGGCCTGGCGGATGGCGAAACGTTCATCCTGATCGTCGCTCACCGGGGCGCGGTGGTCGAGCATGCCCTCGCCGTCCTGGATCTCGGTGGCGAGCGTGCCGCCGAGCGCCACGTTCAGCTCCTGTATGCCGCGGCAGATGGCAAGCAGCGGCACGCCGTAGTCGATCGCCTTGCGGATCAGCGGCAGGGTCGTGGCATCGCGCGCCGGATCATAGGGCCCGTTCGCCTCGCTGGCGTCGCCGCCATAGAGCGCGGGATGCACGTTGGAGCGGGAGCCGGTCACCATGACGCCGTCCACCGAAGCGACAAGCTGGTCGAGATCGAGCCGGTCGCCGAAGGACGGCACGAGCACCGGCAGCACGCCGGCGCCTGTGATCGCGGCCTCGAGATATTGCTGCGGCGCGGCGTGCCATGTGTAGTTCTCGAACTGCTTGACGTCTGTCGATACGGCCACAAGCGGCTGCAGCATGCTGTCTCTCGCGATGAAGGCCCGGCTTGCGGGCGGAAACGGACGATGACCCGAATCTAATGCGGATCCCGGACGTTTCCAACTCCCCGCTGGCGCCTTGCGCATCCCGGGCTCGAGAAACCTACAACTAAAGTCTCAGCGCGCGGAGCAGCCGGTAGGTATTTCTACGATATCGTGGGTCCGTTGAGGCGCCATGCTGGACACAATAAGCTTAATATGTATTGTGCCGCGACCGCGGAGGAACCGGGAAGGTCACCGGTCGCCGCACGGCTCAGGAACGAACGGAAAATTTTGGAGGAGAGTTCATGGATCGCCGCTCATTCATCAGGAAGACTGGCGCCGCAGGGGTGGGCGCGGCCGCTGCCGCCGCACTCGCGGCGCCGGCGATCGCGCAGTCCAGCCCGAAGGTCACCTGGCGCATGACGTCGTCATTCCCGAAGTCGCTGGACACGATCTACGGCGGCGCGGAAGTGCTCGCCAAGATGCTGTCCGAGGCGACCGACGGCAACTTCAACGTGCAGGTGTTCGCCGCCGGCGAGATCGTACCAGGTCTTCAGGCAGCCGACGCAACGACCGCGGGCACGGTGGAAGCCTGCCACACGGTCGCCTACTACTATTGGGGCAAGAACCCGACCTGGGCGCTCGGCGCCGCGGTGCCCTTCGCGCTCAACGCACGCGGGATGAACGCCTGGCACTATCATGGCGGCGGCATCGAGCTGTTCAACGAGTTCCTCGGCACTCAGGGGCTGGTCGGCTTCCCCGGCGGCAATACCGGGGTCCAGATGGGCGGCTGGTTCCGCAAGGAAATCAACACCGTCGCCGACATGCAGGGCCTCAAGATGCGCATCGGCGGTTTCGCCGGCAAGGTGGTCGAGAAGCTCGGCGTGGTGCCGCAGCAGATCGCCGGCGGCGACATCTATCCCGCCCTCGAAAAGGGCACCATCGACGCCGCCGAGTGGGTCGGCCCCTATGACGACGAAAAGCTGGGCTTCCAGAAGGTCGCGCCCTACTACTACTACCCCGGCTGGTGGGAAGGCGGCCCGACCGTCCATTTCATGTTCAACAAGGCGAAATACGAGGAACTGCCGGCTGCCTACAAGTCGCTGCTGCGCACCGCCGCCCAGGCGGCCGACGCCGACATGCTTCAGAAATACGACTACAAGAACCCCACCGCGATCAAGAGCCTCGTTGCAAACGGCGCGCAGCTTCGTCCGTTCAGCCAGGAGATCCTGCAGGCCTGCTTCGAGAAGTCCAACGAGGTCTATGCCGAGATGACGGCGAACAACCCGGAATTCAAGAAGATCTGGGACTCGATCACCGGCTTCCGCAAGGACTACTACCTGAACGCGCAGGTTGCCGAATACAATTACGATACGTTCATGATGATCCAGCAGCGCAACGGCAAGCTCTGACCGCCGCCGCATCGACGCTCTAAGCCCCCGGGAACGGCGACGTCCCCGGGGGCTTTGTCTTTCGGGGGGGCGGCCCATATCCTCGAATGCGGCGCGTCCATTCGGGCGCGCTAAGGACGCCCCGACCACTTTGGATCCATGCTTCTTGCTCTCCGCGAACCGAGTACGCTTTTTCGGCCGATGCGGCAGGTGAAATGAGACAGGCCGCAAGTTGTCTATCACTATATTAATTAACTAATCTGAGAGGCTCTGGAGTTCGGCTGGAAAGAGCGCTCCGCCGACATGGATCGTCCGCCGATGCTGGACAGTTGAACCTGTCCGTGTTTTGAATTCGTCCGGGGCCGGCTGCCGATACAAATGTCAACAGGGGACTAGCCGGCGCCATCAGATCCAGAAAATCAGGGAGGTTGTTGCATGGATCGTCGTTCCTTCATCCGAAAGGCCGGCCTTGCCGGCGCAGGCGCCGCCGCTTCGACTGCGCTCGCCGCGCCGGCAATCGCGCAGTCGATGCCGAAGATCTCGTGGCGTGTCGCCTCGTCGTTTCCGAAGGCGCTCGACACGATTTTCGGCGCCGCCGAGACAATGGCGACATATGTACGCGAATCGACGGACGGGAATTTCAACATCCAGGTCTTTGCCGCCGGCGAGATCGTCCCCGCCCTGCAGGCGGCCGATGCGGCGGCGGCGGGCACGGTCGAGGCCTGCCACACTGCATCATACTATTATTGGGGCAAGGACCCGACCTACGCCCTGGCGACGGCCGTGCCGTTCGGGATGAACGTCCGCCAGATGAATGCGTGGATGTATTATGGCGGCGGCAACGAGCTGCTGAACGAGTTCTACGCCACGCAGGGCCTCTACGGCCTCGCCTGCGGCAACACCGGCGCCCAGATGGGCGGCTGGTTCCGCAAGGAGATCAACACGGTCGCCGACCTTCAGGGGCTGAAGATGCGAATCGGCGGCATGGCCGGCAAGATGATGGCCACGCTTGGCGTCGTGCCGCAGCAGATCGCCGGCGGCGACATCTATCCGGCGCTCGAGAAAGGCACGATCGACGCGGCCGAGTGGGTCGGCCCCTATGACGACGAGAAGCTCGGCTTCTACAAGGTCGCGCCCTACTACTATTATCCCGGCTGGTGGGAAGGCGGGCCGGTGCTGCACACGCTCGTCAATCTCGCCAAGTGGAATGAACTGCCCAAGGCCTATCAGGCTGCTCTCGCTTGCGCCTGCGAGGCGGCCAACGGCAGTATGATGGCGAGCTACGACCAGAAGAACCCGGCCGCGCTGCGGCGGCTGGTCGCCGGCGGTGCTCAGCTTCGCCCCTACAGCCAGGAGATCCTGGCGGCATGTTTCGATGCGGCGAACAAGATTTATGATGAAATCAACGCGTCGAACGCGTCCTTCAAGAAAATCTACGATAGCCAGATGGCGTTCCGCAAGGACGCCTATCTGTGGGCGCAGATTTCGGAATATACGTTCGACACCTTCATGATGATCCAGCAGCGCAGCGGCAAGCTCTGAGCCTCACACCGTGAGAAGGACGCCCCGGAGCGGAGAGACTCCGGGGCGTTTTCGTCAGCTGACATCGGCGCTGACCTCGACGAGCAGGCCGCCGGGAGCGAGGCAATAGAAGACGGTTGTCGCGGCGCCGCCGCGCATCAGGTTCTGGATCTCGTCCGGCCGGAGACCTGCCTCCGTCATCTCGGCATGCTTGGCGCGCACTTCATCGCCGTCGTCGATGAGAAAGCCGATGTGGAAGCCTTCCGGGTAGTCGGCTCCGCCGCCCTTGCCCGGACGCATCAGGTTGAGCGCGAAGCCGTCGGTGCCCCGCAATATCGCGAAGGCGTCATTGCCGCGCATGGCGACGAGCTCGAAGCCGAAATGACGCGTGAAGAAGTCGGCGAGGCCGGCGACATCAGTGGTACAGAGATTGGCGTGGTTGAGTTTCATGATCCATTCCTGTCTGGCGTTGGCGTTCGGACAGGAAGGCGGGGGAACGGCAGTCGGCCGGATGGATTTCGAAGCCATAACCCGCCGGCTGCGCGGGCGGTAGCCTTCGCAGTCCGGCCGTGGGTCCTGCCGTCTCGAAAGGCAGCGGACAGGCTTCCCGGAAGTGTCATGCGTCCATTGGACGCATGAACCGACGCATGGCGCTTCCGAACAATCGAAGCCGATCCTCGGGGCGGTGCGAAGGGAAGTGGCCGGACTCACCGAACCGGCCATGTCTTTTTCGGCAGCGATCGTGTAGCGCGGCAGCCGATGCGTTGCAACGGCCCTTTCGCGACTGCCTGGCCCTTGCGCTTCCCGCCGCCCTTCGCGGGGCGGCGGAGAAACGGAACAGCGGGCTCAGTTGAATTTCGGCGGCTGCGTAAGATCGTTCGCGGGCGGCGTGGCCGGTTCTGCCGGCGCTGCGGGGCCGCCGTCGGTCGGCGGTGCGCCGAACGGAGGCAGACCAAGTCCCGGCAGGCCCGGCTGATCGCCGCCGCCGAAGGGCGGTACGACGATCTCGACGTCGGCGGGGTTCACGGTCTCGCCCTTGTAGTGTGTCACCATCTGCGGGAAGGCGATTGTGAGGCCGACCATGACCACCTGGATGCAGACATAGGGTACCGCGCCCCAATAGATCTGCCCTGTCGTGACCGGGGCGATCTGCTTGCCGGTGACCTTGTCGAGATAAGGCACGCGCGCCGCGACCGAGCGCAGATAAAACAGCGCGAAGCCGAAGGGCGGATGCATGAAGCTGGTCTGCATGTTGATGCCGAGCAGCACCCCGAACCAGATCAGATCGATGCCGAGCTTGTCGGCAGCGGGCGCCAGCAGCGGCACGATGATGAAGGCCAGCTCGAAGAAATCCAGGAAGAAGGCGAGCAGAAAGACCAGGATGTTGACGGCAATCAGGAAGCCGGCCTCGCCGCCGGGCAGCGACACCAGCAGGTGCTCGACCCAGAGGTGCCCGTTGACGCCGTAGAAGGTGAGCGAGAACACGCGGGCGCCGATCAGGATGAACAGCACGAAGGAGGAAAGCCTGGTCGTCGAGGCCAGTGCCTGACGGACCACGTCGAGGTTCAGTCGTCCCTTGGCCGCCGCCATGATCAATGCGCCGACGGCGCCCATGGCACCGCCCTCAGTCGGGGTGGCGATACCCAGGAAGATGGTGCCGAGAACGAGGAAGATCAGCGCCAGCGGCGGGATGAGCACAATGATGACCTGCTGCGCGAGGCGCGACATCATCTTGAGGCCGAGCGACTTGTCGAGGATCGCCGCGACGTAGATCGCGATGACGCCCACGGTCGCGCCGAGAATGTCGGCATTGGCGCCCTGCGTGGGCGACAGATAGATATGCGCGGCATAGGCGACGATCACGGCCGCGACCAGCGCGACCAGCAGCGAGGTGACGCCGGAGCCCAGCGTGCGCGCTTCGAGCGGCAGAGCCGGCATCGCCTTCGGCCGGATGATCGACATCACGAGCACATAGCTCATGTAGAGGCCGGTCAGGACGAGGCCGGGGATAAGGGCCCCCTTGTACATGTCGCCGACCGACCGGCCGAGCTGGTCGGCAAGAACGATGAGCACGAGCGAGGGCGGGATGATCTGGGCGAGCGTGCCGGAGGCCGCGATGACGCCCGAGGCGATGCGCCGGTCATAGCCGTAGCGCAACATGATCGGAAGCGAGATCAAGCCCATGGCAATGACCGAGGCGGCCACGACGCCGGTGGTCGCGGCGAGCAGCGCGCCGACGAAGATCACCGCATAGGCGAGACCGCCCCGAACCGGGCCGAAGAGCTGGCCGACCGTATCGAGCAGGTCCTCGGCCATGCCCGACCGCTCCAGCACGATCCCCATGAATGTGAAGAAGGGGATGGCCAGCAACGTCTCGTTGGACAATACGCCCCAGAAACGTTCCGGAAGGGCATAGAGAAGCGGCCAGGAGAGATTGATGGTGCCGCTCGAAAACGGCGCCAGCTCGACGCCGATGAAGAAGAACAGCAAGCCATTGGCGGCCAGCGAGAAGGCGACGGGATAGCCGAGCAGGAGGAAGATGATGAGCGAAAAGAACATGATCGGCGCCATGTTCTGGGCGATGAACTCGATCACGAGCGCACCTCCCCGGCGATGGCCTGGCCCTCGAGCTCGGCCTGTTCATGGGTCGATATGAAGGGGTTGGGGTCCTCCATGTCGCCACGCATGATGGCGATCTTCTTGATGATCTCGGACACGCCCTGGAGGCCGAGCAGCGTGAAGCCGATGAGAAGCAGCGCCTTGGCCGGCCACAGAACCAGGCCACCGGCGCTCGACGACATTTCGCCCGACCGAACGGACAGGCTCACATAGGGCACGAAGTAATAGATCATCAGCAGGACGAAAGGCATCAGGAAGAAGACATGCCCGAAGAGGTCGATCCAATGCTGGATGCGCCTCGAGAACATCCCGTAGACGATGTCGATTCGGATATGCTCGTTCTGCTTCAGCGTATAGGCGGCGGCCAGAAGGAAGGCGGCACCGAACAGATACCATTGCAGTTCGAGCCAGGCGTTCGACGACATGTTGAACGCCTTGCGGATCACTGCATTGCCGGCGCTGATCAGGATGGACAGCAGGATCAGCCAGGCGATCCATTTGCCGATAGTTTCGTTCAAGCGATCGATGGCTCTGGAGAGAGCAAGAAGCCCAGCCATGCATTCCTCCCGGTTCTTTCTTTTCGCGTGCAGGCCAGGCGCCCCCTCTGGCTTGTCCCGGAACGCAGCGCTTGCCTAAGCCTATGCAGACGCTGCCCGGCCACGTCAACATGCGGGCGAGCGGCGCGCGGCTGGATAACAGCATCGCGGGGGCGCGAAAAGATCGTAGGAATACGACGATGGTTTAGGTGACGCGGCGTCAGGGCCTGGCGGCGTGCGTCTCCCCGTCGCCCGGTCTGAGCACGAGCAGCACGATCAGGGCGGCGAAAACCGCCGCGTCGCGCCATTCGATCGGGAAGTAGCCGGACCATAGCGCCTCGGCCATGCCGAAGACGGCCGCGCCGAGGGCCGCGCGCGGCGGCGAATCGTAGCCGCCGACCGCGGCGACGAACAGGATCTTGAGGCCGAAGACCAGCCCTGTTCCGAAGCTGATATTGCCGAAATAGAGCGCGGCCAGGATGCCGGCCGTCGCCGCCGCGAGGCCGCCGGCGACGATCGCGCCGTTGAAGACGGCAGGCACGTCGACGCCGCACATGGCGGCCGCCCTGGGGTCGTCGCAAACCGCGCGCCACGATCGGCCGAAACCTGTGCGGGCGAGGGCCAGCGTCGCCAGGGCCAACGCCAGTACGATCAGGGCGCAGTTCATGAGCTGGATGACGGTAAGGGTGACGCGGAAACCGTCCGCCATGAGGAAGACCACTGGCTCGGCCAGCATGGGCGGCAGCCAGAAATCGCGCGTCTCCGCCGCGATGCGGCCGAGTTCCATCAGGACGATCGAGGCGCCGAGGGTGGCCGTCACCACCGCGTTGGGTGTGCGCCGGGCTAGCGGGGAGAACACGCTGCGCGCCAGGATCATGCCGATCAGGATCGCGTAGGCGAAGGCTGCGACGATGCCCAGGACGACGGTCGCCGGAAGGGTCAGCCACAGGACGTACCAGCCGAAGACCGCGACCAGGATCATGGTCTGCCCGCTGAAGGCGAAGACGGCGCCATAGGCGAGGTTGGTGCGCCGGACCACGCCGTTGGTGAGCGCATAGCCGAAGGCGAGCAACGCATAGAGAGCACCCATGTGGAGCCCGTTCAGAACCTGCTGGAGGAAGTACGGCATTGCTGGTCCGTCGGCCCGCCCCGCGTTCGTGGCAAGACGTTGCCTGTCACCTGCTAACTTGTCAAATCCATTTTACCAGTTAGATTGTGGGGATGGCGGTTTTATGGACAGCTCACAGGTTCGCTGGTGGCGTGCTGGCGCTCGACGCGGCCAACACGGTCGTGCTGCGCGGTGATCCGCGCGGCTTCGATCGTTTCGCCGAGCCGATCGAGATCGCACGTTTCGCCGAAGCCGCCGGCCGTTTCCGCCGCGAGGAGCTGGGCAACCGTCGCCTTTCGGTCGCGGACCCTGAGGCCGTGCGGCCGCTCGTCCTGGAGATTCGCGAGGCGACCGACAGCCTGTTCCGGGGCGCTGTCCAGAAGGGCCGCTACGGCGGAGGAGCCCTGCCGCGGCTGCTGCGCGCCTGTGCCGCCGGCCTCGAAGGCCATGACGACCTCGGTCTGGGCGAGCGCCCCTTCGGCGATCCTGCGACCCCGCTCGCCTTCGAGGCGGCCCTCGCAGTCTCGGCCTTGTCGCTGCTTTCGACCGGGACTACCGCAAGGCTGCGTATCTGTCCGAACTGCAACTGGCTCTTCCTCGACAGGAGCCGCAATTCCAGTCGGCTGTGGTGCGACATGGCCGTCTGCGGCAACCGGCAGAAGGCCAGACGCCACTATCGGCGGCGCCTTGCCGCGCAGGAGGGTCTTGCGGATGCGTAGCGTCTTAGGTCGCTGGCCGGCTGCCGTTTCCCTGCTCGCTCTCGCTGTCCTCGGCGCGTGCCGCGAGAGCGGCGACGAGGGTGAGCATTACGAGATCTCGGGCAAGCTCTTCATTTTCAACTACCGTGTGGCGACGGCGACCTATCTCGTCACGCTGAAGCCCTTGCAGCCGCCGCGCGACGACGAGACGGCGGTGGCGACCTTCGAGGACCCCGCGGGCGGGGAGCCGATCGTGGTGCGCCAGAAGATCTGGCCGAAGCTCGACAAGACCACGATCGAGAGCCCGCCCTTGCGCTGCGTGGCCAAGGACAGACCCTATGCCGTGTCGATCGCCATCGAGGGGGCCGACGGCGCGACGCGCCAGACCATCAGGACGACCATGGTTTCGTCGGAGGACCAGGCCCTGCTGCCGGATGCGCCGCTCGTGGTCGGTCCCGCCTACACGCCCAATCCCGATCTCGCCGGCCATCCGGACGGCAAGCTGCCCGGCGCCACCCGGTCCTGCCCGCCGCGCTGACCTGTCGTTCAGGACCGATCTCGTATTGTCGCGCGTCCGGTGCGATTTCGTTTGACGTTGCAATGAGGGGCGGAAACACTAAACCATCGCTTGCCCGATGTCGGTCGACGCGGCGAATCGGTCATGGGCTGCGCAGAGGAGTTGGTGATGACGCTTCACGACGTCGCCCTGGACGACAAGTTCGATCTGTCCAAGGAACGCATCTTCCTCTCGGGCGCGCAGGCGGTCATCCGCATGCTATTGATGCAGCGCGAGCGCGACCGGCGGGCCGGCCTCGACACGGCAGGCTTCGTTTCGGGATATCGCGGCTCGCCGCTCGGCGGCCTCGACCTCCAGCTCTGGAAGGCCAGGAAGCAGCTCGCCCAATCCAGCATCGTCTTCCAGCCCGGCCTCAATGAGGAGCTGGCCGCGACCGCCTGCTGGGGCACCCAGCAGACCGAACTGCTCGGCGAGGGCAAGCATGACGGGGTGTTTTCCGTCTGGTACGGCAAGGGGCCTGGCGTCGACCGTTCCGGCGATGTGTTCCGGCATGCCAATCTCGCCGGGTCCTCGAAGCATGGCGGGGTGCTCGCCCTGATGGGCGACGATCATACCGCCGAATCCTCGACCAACGCCCATGCGACGGAATTCCTGTTCGTCGACACCATGATCCCCATCCTCAATCCGGCCGGGGTCCAGGAACTCATCGACTACGGGCTCTACGGCTTCGCCATGTCGCGCTTCGCGGGTACCTGGGCGGCGATCAAATGCGTGAAGGACAACATCGAATCGACCGCTTCCGTCGATGTTTCGCTCGAGCGGCTCGGCATCGTCCTGCCCGAATTCGACATGCCGCCCGGCGGCCTCAACATCCGCCACGAACTCGATCAGCTCGGCCAGGAGGCCAGGCTGCACGAATACAAGCGGACCGCGGCGGCTGCCTTCATCCGCGCCAACAATCTCAACCGCATCATCTATTCCGGCGGCAGCCAGGCCAGGCTCGGCATCATCACTGTCGGCAAGAGCTATCTGGACGTCCGTCAGGCGCTCGACGACATCGGCATCGACGAGGCAGCCGCCAACCGGATGGGCGTGCGCCTGTTCAAGGTCGGCTGTCCCTGGCCGCTCGACATCGAGCACATCAGGGATTTCGCGCGCGGCCTCGAGACGATCGTGGTGGTCGAGGAGAAACGTTCGCTGATCGAGGTCCAGGTGCGCGAGGATCTCTACGGCACCTCGATGCAGCCCGTCGTCGTCGGCAAGAAGGACGAGCGCGGCGACTGGCTGTTCCCGGCCAAGGGCGCGCTC
Source organism: Mesorhizobium sp. L-8-10 (assembly GCF_016756635.1). Lineage (NCBI taxonomy): Bacteria > Pseudomonadati > Pseudomonadota > Alphaproteobacteria > Hyphomicrobiales > Phyllobacteriaceae > Mesorhizobium > Mesorhizobium sp. L-8-10. The sequence continues at coordinate 2,870,080 of NZ_AP023263.1, forward strand.
GACCCCAACGACATCGCCATCGCGCTCGGCGAGCGGGTCCTCAAGGTCATCGGCCCCTCGGAGGAGATTGCCGCCCGCGTCGCGCAGTTGCGGCAGTTCCAGGCCATGCTCGCCGACACGAAGGATGTCGCGGCCCGTACGCCCTATTTCTGTTCGGGCTGCCCGCACAACAGCTCGACCAAGGTGCCCGAAGGCTCCATCGCCGGTGGCGGCATAGGCTGCCATTTCATGGCTATCTGGATGGACCGCCAGACGATCGGCTTCACCGCCATGGGCGGGGAGGGTGCGCAATGGATCGGCCAGGCGCCGTTCTCCAGGCGCGAGCACATGTTCCAGAATCTCGGCGACGGCACCTACAACCATTCCGGGGTTCTGGCGCTTCGCTTCGCGCTCGCCTCCGAAGTCAACATCACCTACAAGATCCTCTACAATGACGCGGTCGCCATGACCGGCGGCCAGCCGCATGAAGGCAATCTCACCGTCGACATGATCGCCCGGCAGGTGCGGGCCGAAGGCGTGGAGCGCATCGCCGTCGTCACCGACGAGCCCGGCAAATATTCCGGGGTCGCGGCATTCCCTCCCGGCACGACGATCCATCATCGCGACGATCTCGACCTCGTGCAACGCGAACTGCGCGAGGTGAAGGGCGTCTCGGTGCTGCTCTACGACCAGACCTGCGCGGCCGAGAAGCGGCGCCGGCGCAAGCGCGGCACCTTTCCCGATCCCGACAGGCGCATCATCATCAACGAGCTGGTCTGTGAAGGCTGCGGTGATTGCGGGGTGAAGTCGAACTGCGTGTCGGTGCAGCCGGTGGAGACCGAATTCGGCCGCAAGCGGCGCATCGACCAGTCGAGCTGCAACAAGGATTTCTCCTGCGTCAACGGGTTCTGCCCGTCCTTCGTCACGGTGCACGGCGCCAAGATCCGCAAGGTCGAGGGCATCGCCGGCAAGGCCGACCCGCTCGACGGCGTGCCGGAGCCCCGGCCGTTCGAACTTGGCCGCGAAGGCTGGGCCTCGATCATCGACGGGGTCGGCGGCACCGGGGTCGTCACGGTGGGGGCGATCCTCGGCATGGCCGCGCATATCGAGGGCAAGGGATGCGGCATGATCGACATGGCGGGCCTCGCCCAGAAGGGCGGCGCCGTGTTCAGCCATGTGCGCATCGCCAGGACCCCGGAGGAGATCCACGCCATCCGCGTCTCGGCCGGCAAGGCCGATCTGATCCTGGGCTGCGACCTGGTGGTGTCGGGCGCCAAGAAGGTGCTCGCGGCTGTGCGCGAAGGCCATACGATCTTCGTGGCCAACACCGCCGAGGTGATGCCGGGCGACTTCGCGCGCTCGGCCGACTTCACGCTGCCCACGGAGCGGCTGAAGCGGGCGATCCGCGGGGCGGCGGGCGACAAGGCGCATTTCTTCGACGCCACGCGGACAGCGGCGGCCCTGTTCGGCAATTCTCTCGGCGCCAACATGTTCATGCTGGGCTTCGCCTGCCAGCATGGCGGGCTGCCTGTTTCGACGGAAGCGGTCGAGAAGGCGATCGCGCTCAACGGCGAGGCCGTCGCGATGAATGTCGCCGCCTTCCGCTGGGGACGCCGCGCCGCGCACCAGCCGGAATTCGTGCGTGAGCTCGCCGCCACGCAGGATCGGGTCGCCGCTCCGGCTCCGGCGCAGACGCTGGACGAGGTCATCGCGCGCCGCGCCGAGTTCCTCGAGGCCTACCAGAACGCGGCCTATGCCCGGCGTTACCGCGATCGCGTCGCCGCCGTCCGGGCTGCCGAGGCCAAGGCGGCCGACGGATCGACGGTCGTCACCGAGGCGGTGGCGCGCAATCTGTTCAAGCTGATGGCGATCAAGGACGAGTACGAGGTCGCGCGGCTCTACACGGACGGCTCCTTTGCCAGGCAGCTCGCCGGCCAGTTCCAGTCCTACGACAGGCTCGAATTCCATCTGGCGCCTCCAATCCTGGGTCGCCGCGGTGCCGACGGCGCTCCACGCAAGTCGAGCTTCGGCCCATGGATGATGACCGGCTTCCGGCTGCTGGCTGGGCTGAGGGGACTGCGCGGCACCGCTTTCGACCTGTTCGGACGCACCGCCGAGCGGCGCACGGAAAGGCGCCTGCTGGCCGACTACGAGGGGGATCTGGACACGATCCTGCGCGTGATGTCGCCCGATCGGCTCGAGGCGGCCGCGGCGCTCGCTTCAGTGCCCGCCCTCATACGCGGCTATGGCCACGTCAAGGAAGCAAGCATTCGAAAGGCGGAAGGAGAAAGGTCGCGCCTGCGGGAAAGGCTTGCGGGAGCGCCGGAAAAAGAACTACTTCAGGCTGCAGAATAGTTAACATGATCTGTCTCTGCGCCGGATAAACCTTTATTAATGCGAATGTGGCACACGTTGGCCCGATCTTAGGCCGCTGGTGATGGGCAAAACAAGCGAGAACCACATCCCCGACGATGTGTATATCCAGTTCGTGCGCTCGTTGTTCAACAGCGCGCACACTGTTCTCGTCGGCGCGGCCATCCATGCCACGGCCGCCTTTCTGGTCTATTGGAACAACGGCCGTCCGATCTATGCCGTGCTCGGCGTGCTCTTGCTGGCAATCGGCGTGTGGCGCTATGCCGGCATGCGAAGGTTCAAGAAGTCGGGACAGATCGCCAGCCGCGATGAGGCATGGCACTGGGAGCGCGAATATCTGATCAAGGGAAGTATCCAGGCCTTCACGCTGGGGTTCTTCTGCTTCGTCTCGCTCTACGTGGCGACCGACCCCTTTGCCCAGCTTGCGGGGTTCGGCGTGACGCTCGGCTCGATCGTTACCGTCGCCGGCCGCAATTACGGCTCGGCGCGCATGGTCACCATCTTCGCCGCGTGTTTCGTCGGCCCGATCGGCCTCGGCCTGATGCTTCGCGGCGATTTCGCGCATGTCATGCTCGGGCTGATCATCTTTCCGTTCTATCTCATCATCAAAGGCACCGCCGACCAGGTTCGCGAGGTGCTGTTCTCCGCGGTGATCGGCCACAAGCAGGCGAGGCAGATCGCCCATCGTTTCGACCGCGCCCTGAACACGATGCCGCATGGCCTGGTGATGCTCGACCCCAACGGTCGTGTCGTCGTGGCCAATGCGGAGGCTGCCCATCTGATGGCCATGTCTTCCCCCGAGGCGATCATGGGCCGCTCGCTGGAGGCGCTGTTCATGCGGGGCGTCGCTGCCGGCGTGCTCGACATGCATGAGTGCCGCTATGTGGTGGCGCAGCTCACGCGGTCCCTGCGCGACGGCCGGGACCGCAAGGTGCTGGTCAGCTTCGCCGACGGCCGGTACTTCGAACTGTCGACCCGGGAAGGGCACGACGATCTCGGCGTCATCACCTTCGAGGATGTCACGCAGCGCGTGCAGTCGGAGGAGAAGATCCGCGTGATGGCCCGTTTCGACAGCCTGACGGGACTGCCGAACCGGGCCTATCTTCACGAACTCGTCGTGGAGGCCATGGCCAGCGGCGACCGAGACCGGTCCTGCGCCCTGGCGGTGCTCGATCTCGACGACTTCAAGAGCGTCAACGACACGCTCGGCCACCCCGTCGGCGACGGGCTGATCTATGCGGTTGCGGAGCGGCTCGGCACCTTCGCCTGCGATGACCTCAAGATCGGCCGCTTCGGCGGCGACGAATTCATGATCTATTTCGACCGTATCGAGTCCGAGGACCATCTGGCCCAGCTTCTCGACCGGATCTTCGCCGGGCTGCAGGGAGAGACGGATGTAGCGGGCCATGTCTTGCGCATCCAGGCCAGCGCCGGCGCCGTGTTGTCGCGGGCCGGCGACACCGACGTCGACGCCATGATCGTCAAGGCGGATCTCGCCCTCTACAAGGCCAAGGAGCTCGGCAAGAACAGCTGGCGGCTGTTCGAGGCGACGATGGACGAGGCCTTCCGCAACAAGCAGTTGCTGAAGGCCGACCTGAGGAACGCGGTGGAGTCCAGGGGACTGCGGGTGGTCTACCAGCCGATCGTCTCGATGACGACGATGAGCATCGCTTCCTGCGAGGCGCTGTGCCGCTGGGACCATCCGGAACTCGGTCCCATATCGCCGGCGGTGTTCATCCCGCTGGCGGAGGAGATGGGCATCGTATCGGAGATCAGCAGCTTCATGCTCGCCGCCGCCACCAGGGAATGCGCCAAGTGGCCGGAACCGATCAATGTCTCGATCAATCTCTCGGCCAAGGATTTCGGCAACCGCGAAATCGTCGGCAAGGTTCGCGCCGCGCTGGACGAGGCCGGTCTCGCGCCGGGACGGCTGGAGATCGAGGTGACCGAGACGGCGTTGCTCGACGACAAATCGCTCACCCGCGAGCTGATCGAGGAGATGAAGGCGCTGGGCGTCCGCATCGCCCTTGACGATTTCGGAACCGGCTATTCGAGCCTCAGCTATCTGCATAAGCTGCCGCTCGACAAGGTCAAGATCGACCGCAGCTTCCTCATCGACGTGACGCAGAACGAGCGTTCGCTCGAGCTGCTCAAGGGAGTGGTCAACCTGTCGCGGCCGCTCGGCCTGCAGGTCACCGTCGAGGGCGTCGAGACCTTCGACCAGTTCAAGGTACTGGCGCTGTCGGTGAAGCCGGACCTCGTGCAGGGCTTCCTGTTCGGCGCGCCGCTTTCGGCCTCCGGCATCGAGACGATGTCGTCGACCGTCTGGCCCTTCGCCAAGGAAGTCAGGACGGCCAGGCGCAGCGCACGACGCTGAGTAAATTGAAATTCGTTAAAATCTTTGTCGAATTGTGATTGGTCGTTAACCCTTTTTCAAGGTTAATGCCCGGTAAAGTTGTCTGTACAAAGTTTCAACTTTCCACATCTGGTCGCGTCGGTTAACGTTTTCTAGCGGTACGATGCGGCAGAAGTCACGATGAAGGGCAACGGATTGAATTCGCCTCAGACCATCGATCGAACACAGGAACAAGGCGGCATGTCCGCCTTCAGCAGGACGGTGCTGTCGGTCATGGACCGGATCGAGTATCGCTTCTGCGACAGCGGCGAGGACCTCGAGGCGATCTATCGGCTGCGGTACAACTCCTACCTGATGGCCGGCATGGTGAAGCCGAACGCGTCCAGGATGGTCAAGGACCATTTCGACGACCTGCCGAACTCCTACCGGTTCGGCGTGTTCTTCGAGGGCCATCTCGTCAGCACCTTGCGCCTCCACTATGTCAGCGCGAAGTATCCTCTTTCGCCGAGCACCGAGGTCTTCCACGACGTGCTGATGCCGCGCCTGGCCGCCGGCGAGACCTTCGTCGATCCGAGCCGCTTCGCGGCCGATCACGACTGGTCGGCGTCCCTGCGCGTTCTGCCTTACGTGACGCTGCGGCTGGCCATGGTCGCCTCGCGCTATTTCAAGCCCGATGCCTGCCTGACCGCCATCAAGGAAGAGCATGCCGCCTTCTACAAGCGCGTGTTCGAGGCCGAGTCCGTGGTCGAGGCGCGCACCTATCCGGGCCTGACCATCCCGGTCTATCTCTACCAGTCGCGGACCCCCGCGGCGGTCGATCAGGCCGAGCAGCGCTTTCCCTTCTTCAGGTCGACGCCGATGGAGCAGCGCATGCTCTTCCAGCGCCCGAAGCTGGGAGAGATCGGCCCGCTCACCATCCTGCCGACGGCCAGGTACTTTCTCGACGCCGCATGAAGTCCGTCGGCGGGCGGCATTTCGCGTGTCATGGAGTTTGAAGTTCCCGGATTCGGATGCCATTGATTCCGTCGAGAACGCCGGAGCGCCGCGCGTCCATTTCGGGCGCGCTCAGGGGCGCCCTAACATTTAGAATCCAGGCATCGCGCTTTCCGAGAATCGGGTACGATTCCGGGCCGATGCGGCAGGAACGTGGCGCCAGGACGCAATGGCTACGGCACATGACCTCGTGAGATCGGCCGTCTGGGCCGCGGAACTCGCCGAGGACGAGATCGAGCGGGCGCGCCGTGGTTTCACCGAGCGGTCCTTCTCGAAAGGCAGCTATGTCTGCCATCGTGGCGACAAGCTGGACTACTGGACCGGCGTGGTCACAGGCCTCGTCAAGATCAGCGCCATCTCGCGCAGCGGCAAGGCGATGACTTTTGCCGGCGCGGGACCCGGGGGCTGGTTCGGTGAAGGTTCGGTGCTGAAGGACGAACCGCGCAAATACGACCTCGTGGCCATCCGCGACACGCGCCTGGCGATGCTCAACAAGTCGACCTTCTTCTGGCTCTACGAGAATTCCACTGGGTTCAACCGCTTCCTCGTGCGGCAGCTCAACGAGCGCATGGGTCAGTTCATCGCGACCATCGAATACGACCGCATCCTCGATCCCAAGGCGCGCGTGGCGCGCAACCTGTCGTGGCTCTTCAATCCGGTGCTCTATCCCGGCGCGGGCGGCCATATCGAGATCACACAGGAGGAGCTCGGCCTTCTGGCCGGCGTTTCGCGGCAGGTCGCCAATCGCAGCCTGCAGGCGCTCGAGGAGGAAGGGCTGCTGAAGGTCGAGCACGAACGCATCACCGTTCTCGATCTCGACAGGCTCAGTAAATATGACGGGTAGGTAAAACGCTCTCGGCGAGGCTGGACACGGCGCAACAAGCGGCAGTTCATAAGACAATTCCGGGGGCTGTCTGTCAATGCCTCTGTTGTCGGCATGACTTATCGGCGCTAGTTTCCTGCGAAGAGATACGGAACCGCAGACACAACGACGGTTCCACCCGGCAAGATGAGGGTCTCGCCGGCGGATGGGAGGAAGCATATTGGCGCGAACGGTTGCGTCCGGCGAAGCATATTCCAACGATGTGTCGCGGCCTGCGGGGAACGCGGGAGCCGATCTCGACACGTTCCCGAAATATCTGCTCTTCAATGCAGAGCACCACGCATCGCGGCCGGCGATGCGACACAAGGACTACGGCATCTGGCAGAGCTGGAACTGGAGCGAGCAGGCGGACGAGATCCGGCGGCTCGCCCTCGGGCTGCAGGCGCTCGGCCTTTCCCGCGGCGAGCGCGTCGCCATTGTCGGCGCGAATCGTCCGCGGCTCTACTGGAGTTTCGCCGCCGCCCAGTCGCTCGGAGCCGTTCCCGTTCCGGTCTATGCAGACGCCGTCGCCGAAGAGATGGCCTATGTGCTCGACCATGCCGAGGTCCGATTCGCGATCGTCCAGGACCAGGAGCAGGTCGACAAGATCCAGTCGTTCCAGGACAAGATCCCGGCGCTGAAGGAGATCGTCTATGACGAGCCGCGCGGCCTGCGCGACTACGACCCCAGGGGGCTCACAGCCTTCACGTCCGTGCAGGAAAAGGGGGCGGCCGTGGAGAGGGCCGATCCCGAGGCGGCGCGCCGCTGGGCGGATGCAATCCGCGCGGCAAGCGGCGACGACATTTCCGTCATCCTCTATACGTCGGGTACGACAGGCCGCTCCAAGGGCGTGATGGTCAAGGCCTCGGCCGCTGTCAAGGCCGCCCGCGACACGGCGGCCTTCGACCGGCTGACCGAGAAGGACAGCGTGCTTGCCTATCTGCCGCTCGCCTGGGTCGGAGATCACTATCTCAACTACGCGCAGGGCTACGTGAGCGCCTTCTGCATGAATTGTCCCGAGAGCCCGCAGACAGTTCCGCAGGATCTGCGCGAGATCGGGCCGACCTTCTATTTCGCGCCGCCGCGAATTTTCGAAGGGCTCCTGACCAGCGTCACCATACGCATGGAGGATGCCGGCCGGTTGAAACGCTGGCTCTTCGACCATTTCATCCAGGTGGCCCGCAAGCATGGCGAGGCGATCCTGGAAGGACGCCCGGTCCCGCTATTGGCGAGACTGAACTATGCCCTCGGCAACCTTCTGGTCTACGGGCCGCTCAAGAATGTGCTGGGGATGTCGAACATCCGGGTCGCCTATACCGCCGGGGAGGCGATCGGCGAGGATCTGTTCTCGTTCTTCCGCTCGCTCGGGATCAATCTCAAGCAGCTTTACGGCCAGACCGAGGCTTTCCTCTACGTGACCGTGCAGAAGGACGGTGCCGTGCGCTCCGACGCGGTCGGACCGGCCGCGCCCAATGTCGACATCCGCATTTCCGAGGCCGGCGAGGTGCAGTTCCGCTCGCCCGGCATGTTCTCCGGGTACTTCCGCCAGGAAGACAAGACCGCGGAAACGATGACGCCGGACGGCTATGTGAAGACCGGCGATGCCGGCTTCTTCGAGAAGGACGGCCAGCTCAGGATCATCGACCGCGCCAAGGATGTCGGCAGGCTACGTTCGGGGGCGTTGTTCGCGCCGAAATACATCGAGAACGTCCTGAAGTTCTTCCCCAACATCAAGGAGGCCGTGGCCTTCGGCGACGGCCGCGATTTCGCCGCCGCCTTCATCAATATCGACCTGCAGGCGGTCGGCAACTGGGCCGAGCGCAACAACATCGCCTACGCCTCCTATCAGGAACTCGCCGGCCACCCCGAGGTCTACAGGATCATCGCCGGCCATGTCGACGAAACCAACCGGCGTCTCGCCAGGGAGCCGATGATGGCGGGCGGCCAGATCAGGCGCTTCCTGGTGCTGCACAAGGAATTGGACGCCGACGACGGCGAACTGACAAGGACGATGAAAGTGCGGCGTTCCTTCGTCGCCGAGCGCTATCACGAGCTGATCGAGGCGCTCTATGACGGTACGACGCAAAAGAATGTCGAGACCGAGGTGACCTTCGAGGATGGTCGCAAAGGGCATATCCGCGCCACCGTGCGGATCATGGACGCCAAGATCCACGGTGCGGCGGAGCCGATCAGGGAGGCCGCCGAATGAATGCCTTGCCCGATACGTTGCGCGTCGCCGCCCCGGACGACGGCATACCGCATGGCGAAACCCTGCTTGAGGTCAGGAACGTCTCGCTGTCCTTCGGCGGCGTGAAGGCCATCACCAATATCTCCTTCGACGTCAGAAAGGGCGAGATCCGGGCGATCATCGGGCCGAATGGCGCCGGCAAGACCTCGATGCTCAACGTCGTCAACGGCTTCTACACGCCGCAGCACGGCACGATCGTGTTCCGCGGCGTGGAGCGGCGCGGCATGAAGCCTCACCATGCCGTGCGACAGGGCATTGCCCGCACCTTCCAGAACGTTGCTTTGTTCAAGGGCATGTCAACGCTCGACAACATCATGGCCGGCCGCTCGGTGATGATGCGGCGCGGCCTGTTCTGGCAGATGCTCTGGCACGGGCCGGCGCTGCGCGAGGAGATAGAGCATCGCGAGAAGGTCGAGGAGATCATCGACTTTCTGGAGATCCAGCATATCCGCCGCACACCGGTCGGGAAGCTGCCCTACGGCCTGCAGAAGCGGGTGGAACTCGGCCGGGCGCTGGCCATGGAACCGTCCCTGCTGCTTCTCGACGAGCCCATGGCGGGAATGAATCTCGAGGAGAAGGAAGACATGAGCCGGTTCATCATCGACGTGAACCGGCAGCGCGGCACGACCATCGCCCTTATCGAGCACGATATGGGCGTGGTCATGGATCTTTCCGACCGTGTGGTCGTCCTGGACTACGGCAAGAAGATCGCCGACGGCACGCCCGACGCGGTCAAGGCCGACCAGCAGGTCATCGACGCCTATCTCGGCGTCGCCCATTGAAAGGAGCGGCGGATGACATTCACGGCAATCACCATCGGGCCGTTGATCGCATTGATTGCCGGCATACTCATCCTGGTGATGCCGCGGCTGCTCAACTACATCGTCGCGTTCTACCTGATCCTCGTGGGGCTGCTCGGCCTCTTCCCGCAACTGGGCGGATGAACAGATCGAAGCCGGGAGTGGTGGCAATGAGAAAGAGGGGAAAGCCGTGGAACTGTTGAACGCCATCCTGGTGAAGCCTTTCGCCGACATGTTCGGCGCGCCCGATTTCCTTCTGCAGGTGCTCTGGGAAGGGCTGGTATCGGGCGTGCTCTATGCGCTGATCGCGCTCGGCTTCGTGCTGATCTACAAATCGTCCCGTATCTTCAATTTCGCGCAAGGCATCATGGTCGTCTTCGCCGCGCTGACCCTGGTGGGCCTGCACGAAAAGGGCGTGCCGGCGCTGCTCGCCGTGCCGCTGACCCTGCTGGTGATGTTCATCCTCGCGGTCTGCATCGAACGTGTGGTGCTGCGCCCGCTGGTCAACCAGCCCGACATCATCCTGTTCATGGCGACGATCGGCATCACGCTATTCCTGGTCGGTTTCGGCGAGACGATCTTCGGCGGCGAGAACAAGGTGATGATCACCGAGCAGCTCTATATTCCGACCGGCTCCTTCGACTTCGAGCCCTTCGGCGGTTTCGTCTCGATCGAGCAGAAGGACCTGACCGCGGTGATCGGCGCGGTTGCGCTGGTCGCGGGGCTGCTGATCTTCCTGAACAGGTCGAAGATGGGGCGGGCGATCCGGGCGCTCGGCGACGATCACCAGGCTGCTCTCTCCGTGGGCATCTCCCTGTCCGGCATCTGGGTTCTGGTCTGGTTCATTGCAGGCATCATCGCGCTCGTCACAGGCATCGTCTGGGGGGCGCGGGCCGGCGTGTCCTTCGCACTGGAGGTGATCGCCTTCAAGGCGTTGCCGGTGCTGATGCTCGGCGGCCTGGAATCGGTGCTTGGCGCGATCCTCGGCGGCCTGGCGATCGGCATATTGGAGAAGCTCTTCGAAATCTATTGGGGCCAGCCGCTGCTCGGCGGCAACACGGAGACCTGGTTCGCCTTCGTCTTCGCGCTGATCGTGCTCCTGTTCCGGCCGCAGGGCCTGTTCGGCGAAAAGATCATCGAGCGGGTGTGAGCGATGGCGAGTTTCCAGGCAAAGTTTCAAGACGCGGGCGTTTCCTTCCCCCTCGAGCTGCAGGGTGATGGCTTGCATCCGGTTTCATTCGGAGGCAACGGCTGATGCTTTACCGCACCGCAGGCCAGTTCAAGACCTCCTACCGCGCCGACCACGCGCTGTTCCCGCTGCGCCAGGACGCCTGGCTGCTGGCCTTCATCCTCGTCGTCGCCTTCTTCGTCTTTCCTCTCACCGCCAGCGATTTCGCCTTCCGTGCGCTGCTCGTGCCGGTTCTGATCTATTCCCTGGCGGCGCTCGGCCTCAACATCCTGACCGGCTATGCCGGGCAGCTCTCGCTCGGTACCGGCGCCTTCATGGGTGTCGGCGCCTATGCCTGCTACAAGCTGATCACGCTGTTCCCCGAGCTCAATCTGGTCGTTGCGATCGCGTTGTCGGGCTTTTTCTCGGCCGCCGTCGGCGTGGCCTTCGGGCTGCCGTCGCTGCGCATAAAGGGCTTCTACCTGGCGATCGCCACGCTGGCGGCGCAGTTCTTCCTGGTCTGGCTCTTCGAGAAATGGGGCTGGCTCTACAACTACAACGCGTCGGGCGCGATCCAGGTGCCGAATATCGAGATGCTCGGCATCACCGTTGCCGGCCCGCAGGCCAAGGCGATCACGCAATATTATTTCGTGCTCTGCGTGGTGGCACTTGTCACCTGGCTGGCCATCAACATCACGCGCGGCCGTATCGGGCGGATCTGGAAGTCGGTGCGCGACATGGATATCGCGGCCGAGCTCGTCGGGATCAATCTGATGAGGGCCAAGCTTTCCGCCTTCGCGGTGTCGTCCTACATCGTCGGCGTGTCGGGCGCGCTGTTCGTCTTCCTTTGGCGCGGCGCGGCGGAGCCGAACCTCTTCGACATTCCGCTGTCGTTCCGCGTCCTGTTCATCGCCATCATCGGCGGGTTGGGCTCGATCCTTGGCAATTATCTCGGCGCGATCCTGATCGTGGCGCTGCCGGTCGTGCTGAATTTCGTCCCCGGCGCGCTCGGCATTCCGATCAGTTCCTCAATGGGCGAGCACCTGAACACCATGGCCATCGGCGCGCTGATCATCTTCTTTCTCATTGTCGAGCCGCACGGCCTGGCGCGGTTCTGGGCGATCATCAGGGAAAAGCTCATCATGTGGCCATTTCCGCATTGACGGAAAGACGAGGCGGCTGCCGGGGGCTGCCGCCGCAAACGGGGTCGGTTCACCCGGCCCTTTCGGAGAAACGGACAACAGGAGGAGACGCAGATGAAGTTTACAGCGAAGACAGCCCTATTGGCGGCGGCCCTGGCCGCGGGCACCGCGTTCGCGGTGCCCGCGATGGCCGAGGACATGGTGAACCTGCCGAACCTTTCCTACCGGACCGGGCCTTTCGCCGCGACCGGCATCCCGCTGATGAATGGCCAGCGCGACTATATGATGATGCTCAACGAGCGCGACGGCGGGGTGAACGGGGTCAAGCTCGGCTATGACGAGTGCGAAACCGGCTACAACACCGAGAAGGGTGTCGAGTGCTACGAGAAGACCAAAGCGGCCGGAGGCATCGTCACCCAGCCCTGGTCTACCGGCATCACACTCCAGGTCCTGCCCAAATCGAATGTCGACAAGATACCGATTCTGGCGCCCGGCTACGGATTCTCCGCCATGCAGGACGGCAAGACCTTCCAGTGGGCCTTCAATCCGCCGTCCTCCTATTGGGATGGGGCCTCGATGATCCTGAAGAATATTTCGGGCGGCGATCTGGACAGCCTGAAGGGCAAGAAGATCGTGTTGCTCCATCTCGACCATCCCTATGGCAAGGAACCGATTCCGCTTCTGGAGTCGCTTGCCGCCAAGCATGGCTTCACCCTGTTGCCGATCCCTGTCGGCCTGAAGGAAATGCAGAACCAGTCGGCGCAGTGGCTGCAGATCCGCCGCGAGAAGCCCGATTTCGTGCTGATGTGGGGCTGGGGCGCGATGAATGCCGGTGCCGTCACGGAGGCGGCCAAGACCAAATATCCGATGAACCAGTTTGTCGGCATCTGGTGGTCGGGCCATGACGGCGACCTGAAGCTGGTCGGCGACGCCGGCAAGGGCTACCGGTCGATTTCCTGGAGCCTGCCCAATTCCGAGGCGCCGGCGATGAAGGACATCAAGAAATATGTGGTCGACGCCGGCAAGTCGATGGCCAACACGGCCGACGGCGAGTTCGATTCCGTGTTCTACCAGCGCGGCGTGCTGATCTCGATGATTCTGGCGGAAGGGGTGAAGGCCGCGCAGGCCCAATTCAACGCCAAGGTCATCAACGCCGAGCAGCTTCGCTGGGGCCTCGAGAACCTCAAGCTCGACGAGGCCAAGCTGAAGGAACTCGGCCTGGAGGGCATGATTCCGCCTTTCTCGACCTCCTGCTCGGACCATACCGGCCATGCAGGCGCCTGGATGCTCGAATGGGACGGCACGAAGTTCGTCAAGGTTTCCGAACTGCTCGAGTCGGATCGCGCCGCGATCGATCCGATCGTTGCGGCCAAGGCCAAGGAATATGCCGACGCCAACCAGCCCTGGCCGGTCAACGAGGAATGCAAGATGTAGCCAGCGCCGCCGGCCTTCTTCCGTAACGGGGAGAGGGCCGGCCGGTCCGGTCGGTTTCTGCAAGGATACAGGATGAGCAACGCACACCAACCCGCCCCGGCACCAGCCACGCCGATCTTGTCGGTGAACAACATCGAGGTGATCTACGACCATGTCATCCTGGTGCTGAAGGGTGTTTCCCTTTCCGTGCCGAAGGGCGGGGTGACCGCGCTGCTCGGCGCCAACGGAGCGGGCAAGACGACGACGCTGAAGGCAATCTCCAACCTGCTCCAGGCGGAGCGGGGCGAGGTGACCAAGGGCAATATCGTCTTCGAGGGGGAGGAGGTGCAGGCGCTTTCCCCCAATGAGCTGGTGCGGCGCGGCTGCATCCAGGTCATGGAAGGCCGCCATTGTTTCGGCCATCTCTCGGTCGAGGACAATCTGCTCACCGGCGCTTTCACGCGCCGCGACGGCAATGCCGCGATCCGCGACGATCTCGAGCTGGTCTACAAGTATTTCCCGCGGCTCAAGGTGCGCAGGAAGAGCCAGGCCGGCTACACGTCGGGCGGCGAGCAGCAGATGACGGCGATCGGCCGGGCGCTGATGTCACGGCCCAAGATGATCCTGCTCGACGAGCCGTCCATGGGGTTGGCGCCGCAGCTCGTGGAGGAGATCTTCGAGATCGTGAAGAAGCTCAACGAGGAACAGGGCGTCTCCTTCCTGCTGGCCGAGCAGAATACCAATGTCGCGCTGCGCTACGCCAAATACGGCTACATATTGGAATCGGGCCGCATCGTGCTCGACGGCGAAGCGTCGTCGCTGCGCGAGAACGAGGACGTGAAGGAGTTCTATCTCGGTGTCGGCGGGGAAGGACGCAAGTCTTTCCGGGACGTCAAGCACTACAAGCGCCGCAAACGCTGGCTGGCGTGAGCAGTCACTCGCGCCCGACGTCGAACGCGATGTCGCGGTAGAGCTCAGCCAGCGCGAGCGACGTGCCGATCTCCGCCAACGCGATCGTCGCGTCGAGGCTGATGGCTTCCTCTGTCGCCCAGCCATTCGGGCCCCGGGCGCCAGATGGTCACCTGCGGCGCCTCGCTGTCGACCAGGAGCACGACCTTCACCGCCGGATGCTGTTGGTATTCTGCCAGTTTCTGGAAGCGGTCATACCGAGTGGTCGAAGGCGACAGGATCTCGATCACGGCCCGGGGATCGTCCGCCGTCATGGAGCGTGGATCGGGTTTGCCGCATTCTATCAGCACGTCGGGGCGGCGCGTGCCGCGAGACGTAAGGATCGATGTGTCCGAAGTCTTGGGTCGGCATGATGTGCCGCGCAACTGGTTTCCGAAAGCGGCGATGGTGTTGACCGTGATGCTGTCGTGCCGGTCGGTCGCCCCGGTCATGGCCCTCACGGTCATCACGGGCAGGCCGTCGACGAGTTCGTAGTTCCTGTCCTGGTGTTTCTGCCATTCGAAGAACTCGTCGATCGTCATCGGACGCCTGGCTTTCTCGGCCATCTTTCACTCCATCTGCGGGTCGACAATATCAAATCGCTGTTTCGACCAGAAGATGGGCCAGCGACGGCTTCGCCTCGGCCGGGTGGCCGCCGTCAACGGCGTGCGGCCACACATTATCGCGGAATTGCTTGACGCTCTTGTCGCAGACCAGCGGCCAATAGCGCCATTGCCCTTGGCCCTGCTTTTCGCTATGTGCCGGGCGACAGGCTTTGCGAGGGATACACAATGGCTGATCACACGCCGACCGGCCCCGTCGAGACGGGCGCCCCGATGGACTATCAGGAGCATGAGAAGACCTATCAGCTCTTCATCACCCTGACCAAATATGTGTCGTTGGTCTGCGTGGCCCTGTTGGTCGCCATGGCCTTCGGCTTCTTCGCTCCGGCCGGCTTCTTCGCTTCCCTTGTGCTGTTCCTGGTGATCTGCGCCGTGGGCGGTTATCTGCTCCGCGACATCCCGGGGCACATCAGCTGATATTTCCGCTTCCATAACGACCGGCGGAAGCCGGGCTGCGAAGGATATGGGTTCCAACCGGAGGGATAGAGGCGGTGGGACAGACAGTTTTCGTACCGGCTGAGATCGACGCGAACGAGCCCCGTGTCGGTGCATCGCCCGAGACGGTGAAGCGGCTTGTCGGGCTCGGTTTCGACGTGGTGGTGGAGGCCGGTGCGGGTTTGGGCTCGCGCATCGTCGATGCGGATTTCGCCGCAGCGGGCGCCGCGATCGGCAAGGCCTCCGATGCGGGCCGGGCCGATATGGTGTTGAAGGTGCGCCGGCCGAGCGAGGCGGAGCTGAAGGGCTACAAATCAGGTTCGGCCGTCATCGCCATCATGGACCCTTATGGCAACGACGCGGCGGTGGCGGCCCTGGCGCGCGCCGGGGTGACGGCGTTTGCCATGGAATTCATGCCGCGCATCACCCGCGCCCAGGTGATGGACGTGCTGTCGAGCCAGGCCAACCTGGCCGGCTACCAAGCGGTGATCGACGCGGCGGCCGAATATGACCGGGCCCTGCCGATGATGATGACGGCGGCCGGCACGGTGCCGGCGGCGAAGGTCTTCGTCATGGGGGTGGGCGTGGCCGGCCTGCAGGCGATCGCCACCGCGCGCCGCCTCGGCGCGGTGGTGACGGCGACCGACGTGCGGCCCGCCGCCAAGGAGCAGGTCGCCTCGCTCGGCGCCAAGTTCATCGCGGTCGAGGACGAGGAGTTCAGGCAGGCCGAGACCGCCGGCGGCTACGCCAAGGAGATGTCGAAGGAATACCAGGCCAAGCAGGCCGCGCTGACGGCCGAGCACATCGCCAGGCAGGACATCGTCATCACCACGGCGCTGATCCCCGGGCGTCCGGCGCCGCGGCTGGTGTCGGCGGCGATGGTGGCCTCGATGAAGCCGGGCTCGGTGCTGGTCGACCTGGCGGTGGAGCGTGGCGGCAATGTCGAGGGTGCCGAGGCCGGCAAGGTTGTGACCACGGCCAACGGGGTGAAGATCGTCGGCCATCTCAATGTGCCGGGCAGGGTGGCGGCTTCGGCGTCGCTGCTCTACGCCAAGAACCTCTACGCCTTCCTGGAGACACTGGTCGACAAGGCAGGCAAAAAGCTTGCCATCAACCGTGAGGACGAGCTGGTCAAGGCAACCATGCTGACCGACGGCGGCAAGGTGGTGCATGCCGCCTTCGCCGATACGGCGGCCAGCGTGACGGCCGCGCCGGTTGCCGCGGCGGACAAGCCGGCGACGCCGGTTGCCGCGGACAAGCCGACCAAAGCGGCTGCCGCGAGGAAATCGGCGAAGAAGCCGACGGCGGCAGCGGACAAGCCGGCGAAGAAGCCGGTTGCCGCGGCCAAATCGTCATCGAAACCAGCGGCGGCGCCCAAAACCGGGGGAGACGCGTGATGGAACAGACAGCACTGGAAAAGGCCCTCGACCAGCTCGAGCAGTCGGTGGCGGCGGTCAGGATGGCGATCGCGGATCTGGCCCAGGCGCCGGCAAC
This sequence comes from Mesorhizobium sp. L-8-10, assembly GCF_016756635.1. Classification (NCBI taxonomy): domain Bacteria; kingdom Pseudomonadati; phylum Pseudomonadota; class Alphaproteobacteria; order Hyphomicrobiales; family Phyllobacteriaceae; genus Mesorhizobium; species Mesorhizobium sp. L-8-10. Next base: position 2,886,914 of record NZ_AP023263.1, read on the forward strand.
CGCCGATGCGGCCGGCGATGCGGCCCATGCGCTGTCGGGCGGCGCCATCGATCCCTTCGTGTTCCGCTTCGCCATCTTCGTGCTGGCGATCTTCGTCGGCTATTACGTGGTGTGGTCGGTGACGCCGGCCCTGCACACGCCGCTGATGTCGGTCACCAACGCGATCTCGTCGGTGATCGTGGTCGGCGCGCTTTTGGCGGTCGGCATCTCGGCCTCCGGCCTTGCCACCGGCTTCGGCTTCGTCGCGCTCATGCTCGCCGCCGTCAACATCTTCGGCGGCTTCCTGGTCACCCAGCGCATGCTGACCATGTACAAGAAGAAAGAGAAGTAAGCGATGAACGCCAATCTCGCCTCTTTCCTCTATCTGGTCTCCGGCATCCTGTTCATCCTGGCGCTGCGCGGCCTGTCGCATCCGACGACCAGCCGGCAGGGCAATCTCTACGGCATGATCGGCATGGGGATCGCCATCCTGACCACGCTGGCGCTGGCCACGCCGAGCCTCGGCGGCCTGGCGCTGATCGTGGTCGGGCTGGCCATCGGCGGCGGCGTCGGCGCCTATGTGGCGCGCTCCATCCAGATGACCAAGATGCCGCAGCTGGTGGCGGCCTTCCACAGCCTGGTCGGCCTTGCCGCGGTGATGGTGGCGGCGGCCGCGCTCTATGCGCCGGAAAGCTTCGGCATCGGTTCGCTCGGCGCCATCCACGGCCAGGCGCTGGTCGAGATGAGCCTCGGCGTGGCGATCGGCGCGGTCACCTTCACCGGCTCGGTCATCGCCTTCCTGAAGCTCGACGGGCGCATGTCGGGCAAGCCGATCATGCTGCCGGGCCGGCATGCCGTCAACGCCGCGCTCGGCATCGCGCTGGTGGTGCTGATCGTGCTCCTGGTGACCACCCAGAGCACGATCGCGTTCTGGCTGATCGTGGCGGCGTCGCTGGTGCTCGGCGTGCTGATCATCATCCCGATCGGCGGCGCCGACATGCCGGTGGTGGTGTCGATGCTGAACTCCTATTCGGGCTGGGCGGCGGCCGGCATCGGCTTCACGCTGGGCAACCTGGCGCTGATCATCACCGGGGCGCTGGTCGGCTCGTCGGGCGCGATCCTCAGCTACATCATGTGCAAGGGCATGAACCGCTCCTTCATCTCGGTGATCCTCGGCGGCTTCGGCGGCGAGGCGGCGGCGGTCGCCGACGACGGCATCGAGCGCACGGTGAAGCAGGGGTCGGCCGACGACGCGGCCTATCTGATGATGAACGCGCAGAAGGTGATCATCGTGCCGGGCTACGGCATGGCGGTGGCGCAGGCCCAGCACGCGCTGCGCGAGATGGCCGACAAGCTGAAGGCGGCCGGCGTCGAGGTCAAATACGCCATCCATCCGGTGGCCGGCCGCATGCCGGGCCACATGAACGTGCTTTTGGCCGAGGCCAATGTGCCTTACGACGAGGTGTTCGAGCTGGAGGACATCAACTCAGAGTTCGCGCAGGCCGACGTCGCCTATGTGATCGGCGCCAACGACGTGACCAACCCGGCGGCGCGCGACGACAAGGCGAGCCCGATCTACGGCATGCCGATCCTCGACGTCGACAAGGCGCGCACCTGCCTGTTCGTCAAGCGCTCGCTGGGCTCCGGCTATGCCGGCATCGACAACACGCTGTTCTACAAGGACGGCACCATGATGCTCTTGGGCGACGCCAAGAAGATGACCGAAGAGATCGTCAAGGCCTTCGACCACTGAGCCGAACGACCATCCCATCCACAGCCAGACGAAAAAGCCCGGCCGAAACGCCGGGCTTTTTCGTTAGCGTCCGCGACCGGACACCAAACCGGAATCAACCACCGTCGCCCGGCAGTTCGTCCGGAGCGGAGAGGTGGCGCTCGAAACGTTCGAGCAGCGTATGCATATCCTTGCGCGCCGCGGCGAATGCCTGGGATTGTGCCCTTTCGGCCATGTCGGCCTTGTAGGCTTCCAATGACGGGAAGCGGCATTCCCAGCGGGTGTCGGGCCCAGCGCCCTCCAGCTTGACATAGATCCGCCCCGGCTCGAGCCCGAGTTCCCGGCGAATGGCGGATGCCTTGCGCCGCTGGGCAAGCACTGCCGCGGCCTGGCCTTCCCTGGCGAAATAGTTGGTCGTCTCGACGATCATAGCCTTCTCCTCCCGGTTCTCCGATGTCTCTGGCGCGAGCCGCGCACGATGCCGCTTTCAACCCTTGACGACCACAAAATATGATCATAAACTGTGATCACAGTAGATGATCGCAGCTTAGCGCATCACGCTGCAGGTCACAATCGCAAAGGTGTGCTCTTGCCTACGATCAAGTCCATCGAAACACTGATTGTCCAACTGCCCACCCGGCGCGAGCACAAATGGGCCGGCCTGACGGAAGTCATCGGCCGCTATGTGATGGTGCGGATGACGGACAGCGACGGTCGCGTCGGCTGGGGTGAGGCGCCGGCGCTCAAGGACTGGGGCGGCGAGTTCGGACGTTATTTCGGCGAATCGGCGCTGATCACCCGTTCCGTCATCGATACCTATCTGGCCCCGGCGGTCATCGGGCTGGATCTCGGCAACTTCGCCGAACTGCATGCCAGGATGGATGCGATCATCCGCGGCTATCCCTATTCGAAGGCCGCCGTCGAGTTCGCTACCTATGATCTCACGGGCCGCTGGCTGAATGTGCCGGTCCACACGCTGCTCGGCGGCAAGGCGCGCGATCGCGTGCCGGTCACCCATTCGATCGGCCTGATCTCGATCGAGGAGGCGCGTGCCGAGGTGGCCAGGCTGGTCACGGAAGGCGTGAAGACGATCAAGGTCAAGATCGGCGTCGATCCCGATCGAGACGTCGCCATGGTCAACGCCGTCCGCGAGGTCGCGGGCGAGGCGGTCGAGATCTGCGTCGACGCCAACGAAGGCTACAAGACGCCGGGCGAGGCGGTCCAGACCGTGCGCAGGATGGAGAAGAACCGGCTCAAATATGTCGAGCAGCCGGTCATGGGCATTGAGCGCATAGCCGAGGTCGGGCGCCGGATCGACGCGCCGGTTATGGCCGACGAGTCGGCCTGGAACGCGCATGACGCCGTGCAGATCATCCAGTCGGGAGGAATCCAGATCGTCTCGATCTACACGACCAAGTCGGGCGGCCTCTACAAGGCCATGGAGGTCGGGGCCGTGTGCCGTGCCGCCGGCATCATCTGCAACGTCAACGGCTCCATCGAGACGGGTGTCGGCAATCTGGCCAATGTGCAGCTCGCAGCCGCATCGCCCGCCGTCACGCTCTCCTGCGTCATTCCCGTCTCGACACCGGCCGAGGCGCAGCGCGGCCAGGTCGGCGGCATCTACTACAAGGACGACCTGCTGGCCGAGCCCATGCAATTCGTCGACGGTGCCATCGTGGTCCCCTCCGGCCCCGGCATGGGCATCGAGGTGGATCTCGGCAAGATCGAAAAATACCGCGTGCGCGATTGAACGCGGCACGGATATCAGGAGAGGAACAATCATGCGGGCAGAAATCGTCGCGAAACAGGTGAAGGCAATGGCGCAGCATGGGCTCGACGCCATGATCTGCTCGTCGCCGGAGAACTTCGCCTATACGACCGGCTTCGTCGTGCCGTCACAGCCGCTCATCCGCCATCGCCATGCCATGACGATCGTCACCGCGGATGGCCGTGAAGCGCTCTTCGGCGTCGACATGGAGGCCTCGACCATCAAGCGGCGCCAGCCCGACGTGCCGACGCGCATCTGGGCGGAATTCTCCGACGATCCGATGCTGGTGCTCGCCGATCAGCTGGAGGGCCTCGGCCTTGCCAAGGGGCGCATTGGGCTCGAAATGGACTACCTGCCGGCGGGCGACTTCGCGCGGCTCGCCGCGGCGATGCCCAGCGCCAGATTCGAGCATTCTGAACCGATCCTAGCCAGGTTGCGCCAGATCAAGACGATTGAGGAGATCGCGCTTCTGCGCCGGCTGTCGCGGATCGCAGACCAGGCCATCACCGACACGCTCGCCGTGGTGGACGAGGGCGATTCCGAGATGGACATTGCCGGTCATCTGACGCGCAATGTCTATTCGCTGGGCGCTGACCACTTCAAGTTGCTCATCGTCGCCACGGGTGAACGCAGCGTGCTTCCCAATGTTGGTCCTTCGGAGCGTGTGCTGAAGCGCGGCGACGTCTGCCGCGTCGAGATATTCTCCGTCATCAACGGCTATCAGGCCGGTGTCTGCCGCACCGCGATCGTCGGTGAGGCGCCCCCCATGGCCGATAAGATCTGGGCTCATCTGGTCGAATGCAAATATGAGATCATGGAGAAGGTGAAACCGGGCGCAAGCTGCCGGACGATCTACGACGCCTTCATCGCGAAGCTCGCCAAGCTGAACCTGCCGCCGATCTCCTTCGTCGGGCACGGCATCGGGCTGCACCTGCACGAGGATCCGTATCTCGGCCTGACCCCGGTCCTGGGCAAGCCAGGCAGCGATGCGCCGCTGGAGGAGAACATGGTGCTCGGATTCGAACCTCTCTGCTATGACACCGGCTACGGCTTCGGCATGCAGAACAAGGACATGCTGCTCGTCACCGCGACCGGATCGGAGCTGCTTTCCGACTATGCCGACACCGATCGCCTGATCCCGACGGGCACCGCCGGCAAGGCGGCAGCGCGTCACGTGGCCTGAGGGCTGCAGGCGGTTCAAAAGAGAATCGGCGGCCAGGGCTTTTCCGCGCCCGCCGCCGGCGACGACCCACGGTCGGACCGGTGGGAAGCAGATGGAATGCAGGCCCGTGGACGAGTGAATGACTATGCGCACACTGATCAAAGACTTGAACTTCGCCTTCACGGTCGACAAGAACGACACGGTCCTGCGCGGCGCCAGCATGGTCGTCGAGAATGACCGCATCGCCGATATTGGGCCGGCGGCGGACGTCGCGGCGCGCCACAACTCGACCGTCTTCGACAAGGTGATCGACGGCAGGATGCTCGGTATCTGCCCGGGTTTCGTGGACAGCCACGTCCATCTGTCCGAAACGCTGTCGCGGGCGGTCTTCCCCGACAACCTCAACACGCGCGCCTGGGTCTTCCATTGGGCGAAGCCCTTTTATGCCCATATCACGGAAGAGGACGAATATTGGGGGGCGCTACTCGGCATCACCGAGATGCTGCGCTGCGGCACGACCTGCTTCCTCGACATGGGTTCCCAGTATGACCCCGGCATCGTGATCCGGGCCATGGAGCAGACCGGCATCCGCGGGATCACCGGCCGCCACGCCGCCGACAATCCGCCGGCGGAACTGCCGCGCGGCTGGACCCGGGAAATGGCCGAACATCATTTCTTCCCGGATGCGGAAACCGCGCTGAAGGTCCTTGAGGATTGCGTCAGGCGCTACAACGGATCGCTCGAGGGCCGTGCCCGCTGCTGGGTCAATATCGAAGGCAAGGAGCCATGCACCCTGGAGTTGCATGTCGGCGCGGTGAAGCTGGCAGAGAAGCTCGGCGTCGGCACCACCTACCACCTCGCCACGTCGATCGAGGAAGCCAAGGTCTGCGAAAGCAAATATGGCTGCTGGCCCATTACCCGGATCGATCGGGCCGGCGGCATTGGGAAGAACCTCGTCATCGCCCATGGTGCGGCGGTCTCGGACGAAGAGGTCCGGCTGCTCGCCGAACGTGGCGCCAGCGTGGCCTTCTGCCCGTGCTCGTCCTTCAAGCTCGGCAAGGGCGCGACGGCGATCGGCAAATATCCTGAGATGGTCAAGGCCGGCGTCAAGGTCGGGCTCGGAACAGACGGCGTGTCGGCGGCAGGCAATATGAACCTCATGCGGCAGATGCTCGTCGTCGCAGGCATGTTCAAGGATGCCCGCATGCAGCCCGATATCTTTACCGCGAGGCAGGCGTTGCGGGCCGCGACGATCGAAGGCGCCCAGGCACTGATGTGGGATGACGAGATCGGTTCGCTCGAGATCGGCAAGAAGGCGGACTTCATCCTGTTCGATCTCGACCATGTCGAATGGACGCCTTTCTACGATCCGCTCCAGGCGCTGGTCTTCTCGGCTTCGACCGCATCGATCACGCAGACCTGGGTCGACGGCAAGGTGCTTTACGCCGACGGCAAGGTGCAGGGCGTCGACGAGGTGCATATCCGTCGCAAGGCGCGCGAACTGGCTGCCGCGGCGATCAAGCGTGCCGGTTTGCACGAGGAGGGCGTCGAGACCACCACGACGCTCTACGACGAAGGCAACTGACGTTGGCGCATTTCCGCTTTCCCCGAATCGCGCAAACGCTCTAACTCTTTGTTCTCACGCAATTCCGGACGCAAAACCGCTGCGCACTTTTGCTGGAATTGCTCTGGGCGCCTCCGCGGCAGAGGTTGCGGGGGCGCCGGTCGAACGGTAGAAACATATCGCGTTCAAGAGGCTGCATGGGAGAGATCGGCCGCAGATGGCCGGCGCCGACGGAGCAACCCCCCAGGAAACTCTCAGGCAAAGAAGACCATGCAGTTGAACGATCTGGAGAGTGGCATTTCGAGTGCCCACCGAAGGGGAAAGCCGCGCCGGCGCGGTTAAGCTCTCAGGTACAGCGACAGATTGGGGATGAACCGCGGGTCTCGGCCCGCTCCCAACTTTGATCGCGGAGAATGAAATGCCCCATATCGCCGTCATCGGCGCCGGCATCACCGGCGTCACCACCGCCTATGCCCTCCTGGAACGTGGCTATGCCGTCACCGTCATCGACCGCCAGCGTTACGCGGGGATGGAAACCTCCTTCGCCAATGGCGGCCAGCTCTCGGCGAGCAATGCGGAGGTTTGGAACCACTGGTCGACGCTGCTCAAGGGCATCAAATGGATGATGCGGCGCGACGCGCCGCTGCTCATGAACCCGGCGCCCACCTGGCACAAATATGCCTGGCTTGCGGAATTCGTCTCCAACATCCTGAACTACCGCTCCAACACGGTGGAGACCACGCGGCTGGCGATTGCCGCGCGCGAGCATCTGTTCGGCATCGCCGCGCGCGAGAACATCGACTTCGACCATGTCCGGCGCGGTATCCTCCACATCTACTGGGACAAGCCGAGTTTCCAGCACGCGCTGACGGTCAATACGATGCTGGTCGAAGGCGGGCTCGACCGGCACCCCGTCTCCGCCGCCGAGGTCAAGTCGATCGAACCGGCGTTGCATGGCGATTTCTACGGCGGTTTCTATACGCCGTCGGATTCGACCGGCGACATCCACAAATTCACCTTCGGGCTCGCCAAGGCCTGCGAGCGGCGGGGCGCGCGCTTCATCTTCGACGCAGATGTCGAGCGCGTTGAGCGGAAGGGGCGCTTTCGCATCGACTATCGGAGCGGGACCCTGGGAGAGGGTGAGCCGCATGCCGGCACGGTGGAGACCGACGGCGTCGTGATCTGCGCAGGCTCTGCCAGCCGGCGCTTCGCGGCCATGCTCGGCGATCGTGTCAATGTCTATCCCGTGAAAGGCTATTCGATCACCGTCCATCTCGACGAGGAGCGCAGTCGGCAGGCGGCCCCGTGGGTCAGCCTGCTCGACGATCGCGCCAAGATCGTCACCAGCCGCCTCGGGACCGGGCGCTTCCGGGTCGCCGGCACCGCTGAGTTCAACGGCATGAACCGGGACATCCGGCACGACCGGGTCAAGCCGCTGGTCGACTGGACGCGGATGCTGTTCCCTGATGTCGACACCAATCGCGTGGTGCCCTGGGCCGGTCTGCGGCCGATGATGCCCAATATGATGCCGCGGGTCGGCAAAGGCCGGCAGCCGGGCGTCTTCTACAACACTGGTCACGGTCATCTCGGTTGGACGCTCTCGGCCGCGACCGCCCAGATGGTGGCCGAGTGCATCGCCGGCGAGTTCGGCGTCGACGCGGCCATCGCGGCCTGACGGAAGAAGGGCATGCACATGTTCACTCAAGCCTATGTCGAGACTGCCGGCCTGAAGGTCGCGCGCGAGCTGCGTGACTTCGTGGAGACGGAGGCGCTGCCGGGGACGGGCGTCGAGGCGGCGGCCTTCTGGCAGGCGTTTGCGGCGATCGTGCACGATCTGGCGCCGAAGAACCGGGCGCTGCTGGCCAGGCGCGACGCGCTGCAGGAGAAGATCGACGGCTGGTACCGGGAGCATGGCGCCCCCGCCGACATGGACGCCTACAAGGCCTTCCTGTCCGGGATCGGCTATCTGGTGCCGGAAGGGCCGGCCTTCACCGTCACCACCCAGAATGTCGATCCCGAGATCGCTTCGGTCGCCGGGCCGCAGCTCGTCGTGCCGGTCATGAATGCGCGCTATGCGTTGAACGCCGCCAATGCCCGCTGGGGTTCGCTCTACGATGCGCTCTACGGCACCGATGCCATCCCCGAGACCGACGGCGCGGAGAAAGGCAAGGGCTACAATCCCAAACGCGGCGCCAGGGTGATCCAATGGGCGCGCAATTTCCTGAACGAGGCCGTGCCGCTCGCCGGTGCACCCTGGCAGGAGGCCCGCGGCTTTGCGGTCAAGGGCGGCGCGCTTGTCGTGTCGCTCGACGGCGGCCGCACGGCGGGGCTGAAGAAGCCCGAACAGTTTGCCGGTTATCTCGGCGAAGCGTCCGCCCCCGGCCAGATCCTGCTGCGCAACAACGGCATCCATGTCGAGGTGCTGATCGACGCCGGCTCCGCCATCGGCAGGGACGATCCGGCCCATATCGCCGATGTGTGGCTGGAATCGGCGATCACCACGATCATGGACTGCGAGGATTCGGTCGCCGCCGTCGACGCCGCCGACAAGGTGGTGGTCTACCGCAACTGGCTCGGCCTGATGAAGGGCGACCTTGCTGAAGAAGTGGCCAAGGCCGGCAAGACCTTCACCCGCACGCTCAATCCCGATCGCGACTACACCGGACCCGACGGCTCGCGCTTTACGCTGCGCTGCCGTTCGCTGATGCTGGTCAGGAATGTCGGCCACCTGATGGGCAATCCGGCCATTCTCGACGGCGACGGCAACGAGGTGCCGGAAGGCATCATGGATGCCATGATCACCAGCCTGATCGCGCTGCACGACGTCGGCCCTGCCGGCCGCCGCAAGAACTCGCCGGCCGGCTCGGTCTACATCGTCAAGCCGAAGATGCACGGGCCCGACGAGGTGGCCTTCGCGGTGGAGATCTTCGGCCGGGTCGAGGCCGCGCTTGGGATGGCGCCCAACACGCTGAAGATGGGCATCATGGACGAGGAACGGCGCACCACGGTCAACCTGAAGGAGTGCATCCGCGCGGCAAGCGAGCGGGTGGTGTTCATCAACACCGGTTTCCTCGACCGCACCGGCGACGAGATCCACACCTCGATGGAGGCCGGGCCGATGATCCGCAAGGGCGACATGAAGCAGGCGGCGTGGATTGCCGCCTATGAGGCGTGGAACGTCGACATCGGGCTGGACTGCGGGCTGTCGGGCCATGCCCAGATCGGCAAGGGCATGTGGGCGATGCCGGACCTGATGGCGGCGATGCTGGAGCAGAAGATCGCCCACCCCCGGGCCGGCGCCAACACCGCCTGGGTGCCGTCGCCGACGGCGGCGACGCTGCATGCCACGCATTACCACAAGGTCGACGTCAAGACGGTGCAGGCGGGACTGCGGAACAGGGCCCGGGCGAAACTCGACGACATCCTGTCGGTGCCGGTGGCGGCGCGGCCGAACTGGACGGCCGACGAGATCCAGCTCGAGCTCGACAACAACGCGCAGGGCATCCTGGGTTATGTGGTGCGCTGGATCGACCAGGGCGTGGGCTGCTCGAAGGTCCCCGACATCAACGATGTCGGGCTGATGGAGGACCGCGCGACGCTGCGCATCTCGTCCCAGCACATCGCCAACTGGCTGCATCACGGCGTGTGCGGCAAGGACCAGGTGCTGGCGACGCTGAAGCGCATGGCGGCGGTCGTCGACCGGCAGAATGCCGGCGACCCGCTCTACCGGCCGATGGCGCCCGACTTCGACGCCTCGATCGCCTTCCAGGCCGCATGCGACCTCGTCTTCGAGGGCCGCGTCCAGCCCAGCGGATACACCGAGCCGGTGCTGCACAGGAGAAGGCTGGAGCTTAAGGCGAGCTGATCTCAGGAAAGGAACAGACGTGACCAGTCTTACTCTCGCAAAGGCAAACGAAATCATCGAGCGGGCTTTCGCCAAGGCCAGGGAGGCCTCGTTGAAGCCGCTCTCCGTCGCGGTTCTCGATCCCGGCGGCCATCTCGTCGCCTTCCAGAAGCAGGATGGTTCTTCGATGCTGCGCTTCGAGATCGCCACGGGCAAGGCTTACGGCGCTCTTGCCGTCGGGGCGGGCTCCCGCTGGCTCAACAACGCCGCGATCGAGCGACCGCATTTCGTGCAGGCGCTCTCCGGCGTCTCCGGCGGCCGCATCGTGCCGGTGCCGGGTGGCGTTCTCATCCGGTCTACCGACGGTGTTCTGCTCGGCGCCGTCGGCATCACCGGCGACACATCCGACAATGACGAGATGTGCGCGGTGGCAGGAATCGAAAGCGCAGGCTTCGTGGCCGTCGCTGGCTAGTCCAGAGGTGGATTCTTCAGCTTGACAATTCTATATGTGATCATAAAGTGTGATCAAATTTTACGGCAATGAGCGCGACGCAAGCCTGCGGAAGGGAGCCTCCCGGAACCTGCGTTGCAAGGCTCAGCCACGTTGCCGTGCTTCGGACCTCGGAGGAGAAAATGAAGGTTGCGATACTCGGGGCAGGGGCGGGCGGTGCCGCATCCGTCGCCGAACTGGTCCAGGCCGGGCACGATGTGCATTTCTGGGCGCGATCGGCCGAAACGCTTGAGCCCCATATCAAGCTGGGCGGCGTCGCCTTCGAGGGCAAGCTCGGGGAAGGCATCGCAAAGCCGACGCTGATCACCACGGATCTGAAGGCCGCGATCGGGGGCGTCGACGTCGCCGTGGTGGTACTTCCGACCTTCTCGCATTCGGCGATCGCCGGTGCGCTTGCCGCAGCCGGCTGGCCGTCCGAAAGGCCCGTGGTGCTCAACCCTGGCCACACTGGCGGCGCCCTCGAATTCGCCGAGACCTTCTCGCGTTCCGGCAGGGCCGCGCCGCCGGTGGTCGAGTTCTCCACCCTGGCCTATGTCGCCCGCAAGTATCGCCCCGATGGCGTCACCGTCAGCGGCCGCGCCAAGCAGTTGAAGGCGGCCGCGCTCAAGGGCGGAGCCGGAGCGATCGAGATGGCTGCGAAGCTCTATCCCGGCCTGACGCCCGTCGCCGACGTGATCGCCTCCGACCTCTCCAACGTCAACATGGTGCTGCATCCGCCGGGTGCGGTACTGGCCGCCGCCTGGGTGGAGGCGACCGGGGGCGAGTTCACCTTCTATGTCGATGCCATGACCCCGGGCGTCGCACGGATCATGCGGCAACTGGACGACGAAAGGCTCGCCGTCGCCAAGGCTTTCGGCCACGATCTTCCAAACCTCGTCGAGGAGATGAAGCTGCTCGGCACCGTCGAGGCCGACGTCGTCGACACCGCGGATTTCCGCGCCGCGATCTCCGGCGGCGAAGCCAACAAGCGCATCAAGGGTCCGGATTCGCTCGAATACCGGTACTACAAGGAAGATTTCGGCCACGGGCTGCTGCCTTTCCTCGAATTCGCTCGAATAGCTGAGGTCGATACGCCTGTGGCGAAGTCCCTCTACAGGCTCGCCCAGATCGCCGTCGGTACCGACTATCGCAAGGGTGGGCGCACGGCGGAGGCGATGGGCATCGCCGGCCTGACGAAAGATCGGCTGATCGAGAAGGTGAGGGCGCAATGAGCTGGGAGGATCTTGTCATTGCCGTCGTCGCAGGTGACGCGCGCGAGCAGGAAATCGCTCGCTGCGCCGTCAAGGCCGGCGCCAAGGTGCGAGCCTACGGGTTTCCGTGGCCCGACCAGGGCATAGAGGGCGTCTACCACGCAAGCGATGCCGCCGATGCCCTTAAGGGGGCAGACGTCGCGTTGTTCCCGATCCCCGGTATCACGGCCGAAGGCGCCCTGTTCGCGCCCAAGGCGCCCCAGAAGATCATTCCATCCCACGAAATGCTGGCCGGCATGCGCAAACCCGGCCACATTATCCTCGGCTGGGCGGATCCCAATCTGAAGGGTCACTGTGAGGCGCTCGGCATAACGCTGCACGAATATGAATGGGATGTGGACCTGATGCTGCTGCGCGGCCCGGCGATCGTCGAGGGCGTGCTGAAGGTCATCATCGAGAACACCGAGATCACCATCCACAAATCCAATGTCTGCCTCATCGGACAAGGTACCATCGGTTCGCTGCTCACCAATACGCTGGTCGGTCTCGGAGCTCATGTGCATGTGGCGGCCCGCAATTCCGTGCAGCGCGCAGCCGCCTATGCCGCCGGCGCGGAGACCCTTACGCTGGAGCAGCTACCCGACGTCCTGCCGCGCATGGACATCGTCATCGGCAGCGTGCCCAAGCGGCTTCTGGAACGCGACCAGCTCGCGCTCCTTCCCAGGCACGGGCTGCTGGTCGACGTTGCCGCCCCGCCTGGAACCATAGATCGGGATGCGGCGCTGGAACTCGGCCTCAAGGCGGTCTGGGCCCGCGGCATGGGCGCGCGCGCTCCGGTCACGGTGGGCCGCAGCCAATGGAGCGGCATCAGCCGCCGCATCGAAGGTATCATGGAGCAAAGGGCATGAAAGCGGATCTGGTCATCAAGAATGCGCGTGTGGTTCGCCACGACGGCGAGTTCCACGGCGGCGTGGCGGTGAAGGACGGCAAGATCGTTCTCACCGGTGCCAACGAGGTGCTGCCGGATGCCAGCCGCACCATCGATGCCGAGGGCCGGGTGCTGATGCCCGGCATCATCGACCCGCATTGCCATCTCGGCGTGAAGTTCCCCTTTGCGGAGGACATGCGCACGGAGACCGCGGCGGCCGCTTCCGGCGGCGTCACCACCGCCCTTCTCTACATCCGCAACCTCAAGGAGTCGTATCTGCCGTTCTATGAGGAGCGGAAGGCGATCGGCGAGGAGAACTCCATCATCGACTTCGGCTTTCATTTCGGCATTCAGCGCGAGGAGCATATCGCCGAGATACCAGAGGTCATCGCCAAGACGGGCGTGAAGTCGTTCAAATGCTATTTCGGCTACGAGCCCGACAATCCGATCGGCATCGTGCCGGCGACGGACGGCTGGGTCTATGCGGCCATGCGCATCCTGTCCAAGGTGCCGGGCGGCGTCATCAACGTCCATTGCGAGAATACGCAGATCGCCTCCTGGATCAAGAAGGAGATCGCGGCGACCGGCCGTCAGGACCTCGGCGCCTACACCGAATCTCGGCCGGCCTTCTGCGAGGTCGAAACGATCCGCCGCATGATCTTCCTCGCCGAGAAGACCGGCTGCTCGTTGCATCTGGTCCACACCTCGGTCGGCATGGGCCCGGTGCTGGCGGCGGAGGCCCAGGCGCGCGGCGTGCATGTCACCGTTGAGACCTGTCCGCACTATCTGACCCGCACCTGCTACGACGAAGATCTGGACATGCGGGCCAAGATCTCCCCGCCGCTGCGCGACCGCAACGAGCTCGAAGGCCTGTGGCAGGGCATGTTGAACGGGTCGGTCTACAGCCTGGGCACCGATCACGTGCCCTTCCTGCCGAAGAAGCTCGAGGATCTTTGGACCGAGTTCCCCGGTGTCGTAAGCTTCCCGTGGGAGCTGTCGCTGATGCTGCATTTCGGCGTACATCAGCGCGGCCTGCCGCTGTCGCGGCTGGTCGAGCTCAATTCCTTCAACCCGGCGCACCGCTTCGGCCTGTGGCCGCGCAAGGGCCATATCGATGTCGGTTTCGACGCCGATCTCGTGGTGGTTGACCTCGACGAGGAGCGCACCGTCAACCACACGGGCAAGGGCACCTGCATCTACGAAGGCTGGAAGCTCAAGGGTTGGCCCGTAATGACGGTGGCGCGCGGTGAAGTCGTCTATGAGAACGGCGTCGTCGGTGAAGGCCATTATGGCCGCGGGCGTTGCGTGACGCTGCCGTCATGAGCCCGCTCGGCACCGACGGACTGGACCTGGCAGGACGGGTTTCGCTGATGCCGGCGCGTCTGCCGGCGAGCGAGGCGGCCGCCAGGATCGTCGCCCGCAAGGCGACGATCCGCCAGGAGCGGCTGTCGGGGCTGCATAATCCGTGGGGCCATGCCGTCGGCCTGACGGATCCATGGGTCTTCCTGGAACTTTGCGAGAGCAGCAGAGTGATCGAAGCGGCCAAGGATTTGATCGGGCCTGATGTCATCCTCTGGGACAGCGAACTCTTCTCTGAGGCGCGCAGCTATGCACGGTTCCTCTGCGAGGGTCGGGAAGGGCGCTACTGGCCGGCAACTCCGCTTGCCGGCGTGGTCGTCGTCCTGCCCGTCGGCCGCGTCGATCCGCCGGTGCTCGGGACGCGGCTCGGCGACGTCGGACCGGACCTGCTGGAAGGCATCGATCCGTTGGAGCCGCTCTATGTCGTCAGGCTGATGCCGGCGACCAGTCATTTCGATCGCGACCCGCAGCATCCCGCCAATCGCGCATGCATGGAGGAGCAGGTCCTGATCAATTACGCCAACCGTCCGTTGTGGCTGCTGAGCGGCACCGACCGGGCGAACAACGATCTGGTTACGGGCTTCGCGCCTGCCGTGCCCGTGTGGGCTTCCGGCGCGTTGCCCGCCGAAGAAAAGGAGAAGATGAATGCCGTTCGTCGTCGTTGAGATGTGGGAGGGGCGCACTGTCGAGCAGAAGCGCAATCTCGTCAAAGCTATAACGAAAGCCATGGTGGATGAGGCCGCCTGCAAGCCGGACCACCTGCATGTCGTGATCCACGAGACTCCGAAGGATAGCTGGGGCCGTGGCGGCGTGCTCGGGATCGACATGGAGGAGAGCAAGAAATGAGCCTCGCTCCGCTCGACTACCGCAAGTCGGCCCTGCTGGTGATCGACCTGCAGAACGCCTTCATCCACGAGAAGGGCACGCTCGGCATTTCAGGCGTCGACACCAAGCGTCTCTCCTCGATCGTCTCGCCCCTGGCGAAGCTGATCAAGCGCTGCCAGGATGTTGGCATCCCGGTGATCTGGACAATGCAGGAGCATTTCGCGGTCGACCAGCACCGCGCCAGGAAGAAGCTCGCCGGGCACACGGCGCGGCGCAAGCAGGTATCGGCGCTGGCCGGAAGTTGGGACGAGGAGATCATCGACGAGCTGAAGCCGCTGGCGGCGTTCGATCCGTCCTTCGTCATCCGCAAGCATCGCTTCGGCGCCTTCTACGAGACCCGCCTCGAGATGATGCTGAAGATGCTGGGCACGCAGCATCTGTTCGTCACGGGCGCCACCACCAACGCTTGTGTCGAGACGAGCATCCGTGAAGCCTATCTGCGCGATCTCGACGTCATCGCAGTCGACGACTGCGTGTCCGGCGTCAATGCCGAATGGGAGGCGACGGCCAAGCAGATCTGGAAGCAGTATTTCTGCGAGATCGCGCCGTCCTCCGACATCCTCGCCTGGATCGACGATCAGGTGAGACCGCGCGTCACGGGTTACGGCCACCAGCTGATCATGGTGAACGACATCGACAAGTCCGTCGATTTCTACACGAACCTGCTCGGCTTCACGATCAGACCAGCCAAGCCGCTCGCCGACGGTCGCCCCTTCACCGCCTTCCACCAGGGCATCGCCCTGATCAACGGCAAGGTGCCCGAGCATCGCCAGCTCGACCATATCGCCTTCGAGGTGAACGATGTCCGTGCGCTCGACGCCAGGCTAAAGAGTGCCGGCGTGCGTTACTACAACGAGCTGCATGACGGGCCGTACGGGCTGACCATCTACATCGCCGATCCCGACGGGACAAAGGTCGAGCTCTATCAGGTCGGCGCGACCGCCTGAGCTTTGCAACTGCCGGTCGCTGGATGCGGCCGGCCCGCTTCGGATACGCCCCAGAGAACCGAAGATCCGCCAAATATTGTGCGGCGGGCGGATAGGTGGCAAGCGTATTGCAAGGGCCGAGTCTTCCGTGGTTCTCTACGCATGGTAGCAATGCAGCAAATGGTTGTTGGAGCGAAGGCGGGCATTGTCGAAGATAGTCCTTCGGCAGCGGGTTGGGGCCAGGCGGATTCCATGGCGTCGTTTGTCCGGCGGTATCCGTGTCGGACTTATCGGTTGCCGTGAACCGAAGGATCATCTATTGATCACAGTGTGAGATCACAGTCAGCGTCGCCAACACGTATCGTGATGGTGCCGGCGGGCAGGCGAGCGGATACCGGTACGTTCTGGAACCGGTGTCCTGAGACCAGGCGCGAAAGACGGAGATGCGAAATGCGCATCGAAAACACCGAAGTGACCAAGAACGAATCCCAGGAGACGACCAAGCGGGAGCGTGGTCACGTCCATGAACATGTACTGCGCTACATGCGGAGGGGGCTGATGGTCGGCGCGTTCCTGCCGGGGCAGGTGATGAGCCTGCGCAAGCTGGCGGCGGGTTTGGGCACCAGCCCGATGCCGGTTCGCGAGGTGCTGAGCCGCCTCGTCGCCGCCAACGCGCTCGAGGAAACCAAGGGCGGTTCCGTGCGAGTGCCCCGGCTAGGGCCCGAGAAGCTCAGCGACCTTTTCGCCGTGCGCGAACTGCTGGAGGGCATGGCGACCGAGCTTGCGGCCAAGAAGGCGGGCCCGGCCTTGATTGCAGAACTCACCGGAATAAACAGGCAACTGCTCCAGGCTATCGAGAAGCGCGACATACTGAACTGCCTGTCTTCCAATCAGAAATTCCATTTCACGCTTTACGAGGCCGCTGAGTCCGAAGTGCTGATGCCTCTGATCGAATCGCTTTGGCTGCAATTCGGGCCGACCATGTACATGTCGCTGCTGATCCCTTCGATGCCGTGGAATGCGTCCGACCACGAGGCGATCCTCGACGCCTTGAAGGAAGGCAATGCGACTGCCGCGAAGCGGGGCATCGTCCATGACATCAGGACCACCTGCCGCGCGCTCCTCAGCGTCGCGGGCTCGAAAGGCATCGAGCTTCCCTTCGCGCAGGGGCCGGAGCTGCTTTTCGATTATTGAGAATTCGGAATCGTCATTGAAAGGAACCGTGATGGCGGGGAAGTTCGAACAAAGACTCGCCGAGCTCGGCATCAATCTGCCGGACAGCGTGCCGCCCGCGGCCAACTACGTGCCCGCGCGCAGGATCGGCAACCAGATCTACATTTCCGGACAGGTGCCCGCCGAAGGCGGCAAGGACAAATATACCGGCAAGCTCGGCTCCGACTTCTCGGTCGAGGAGGGTCAGGCCGCAGCGCGGCTCTGCGCGGTGAACATCCTGGCACAGCTCAAGCAGGCTCTCGGCGGCGACCTCGACCGCGTGGTCGGGGTGATCCGGCTCGGAGGCTTCGTCAATGCCGAACCTGACTTCGGGGATCACCCGAAAGTCATCAACGGCGCATCCGACCTGATGGTCGAAGTGTTCGGTGAGGCCGGGCGCCATGCCCGCGCCGCCGTCGGCTGCTATTCGCTTCCGCGCAACGTGCCGGTCGAGGTCGACGCCATCTTCGAGGTGAACTGACCGTGCAGCCCGCCGCCGCCTCGGTCGATGCGAGAATACCGGTCCATGTGCTGACCGGTTTCCTCGGAAGCGGCAAGACGACATTCCTCAGGCACTTGCTGTGCACGCCGGACCTGGCCGATACCGCCGTCGTCATCAACGAGTTCGGCGAGGTCGGTCTCGACCACCTACTGGTGCGTGAAGTCTCCGAGGATGTGGTGCTGCTGTCATCGGGTTGCTTGTGTTGCGCAGTGCGCGACGACCTCGTCTCGACGCTCGCCGATCTTTCAGCCATGGCCGGTCGCGGCGAGGTCGCGCCGTTCCGGCGGGTCGTCGTCGAAACCACGGGCCTCGCCGACCCGGCTCCGATCATGCACGCCGTGATGGCGGATCTGCAGCTGCGCCGCGCCTACAAGGCGGGCAGCATCGTCACCACCGTCGACGGTGTCAGCGGCGCTCATAGCCTCGGCGGCTTCGCCGAGGCTGCCCAGCAGGTGGCGCTGGCCGACCATATCGTCATCACCAAGTCCGATCTCGTGGAACCCTGGCGGATCGACGCGCTGGGTCTCGACCTTGCCAAGGTCAACCCTTCAGTGCAGCCGCTGACCTCGAGCCGCGGTGCAATGCCGGGTGCGGCCGAGATCTTCGCCAATGCAGCGAACCGCGCGCCGCGCTACTTCGATGCCGACGGCTTGCCGACGGCCGGCAAGCACAGCGACGGCATCGAAACTTTCACGGTCGAGGTGACGCAGGAAGTCGATTGGCCGGCCTTCGTCGAGTGGCTGGAGTTGCTGCTTGCAAGCCGCGGACAATCGATACTGCGGGTGAAGGGACTGCTGCCGGTGCGCGGCGACCCACGGCCGGTGGTGATCCACGGCGTGCAGCATGTCGTCTATCCACCCGAATATCTGCCGCGCTGGCCCGATGGAGCGCCACGTGGATGGCTCGTCTTCATCGCGCGCAACCTGACCAGGACGGCGATCGAGAATGCTCTGCCGTCGACTTTCGCCTCGACCTGACGCAGACCGGCAACTCAAGTCGGAAACTGGCGCGCCATGGAGCCTGTTCACATCCCCGTCACACCATCGTTTCGCCTCGATGGCCGTCGCGCGCTGATCACTGGTGCCGGACGCGGCATCGGCCTCGCCGCCGCTGCCTGCCTTGCGCAGGCGGGTGCCCACGTCACGCTTTGGGCCCGGACCCGAGACGAGGTGCAGGCGGCCGCCGCTGCAATCCGGTCCACGGGAGGCCAGGCCGATGCATTGGCGATCGACATCACCGACATCGCGAGGGTGGAACATGCGCTGGGCGATGCTGAGCCATACGATATCCTCGTCAGCAACGCCGGTACCAACCGGCCGGGTCCATTCGTCGATGTCGGCGCCAAAGACTTCGATGCGGTCTTCGCCTTGAATGTCAGGGCCGCGTTCTTTCTCGCCCAGGTGGTGGCGCGGAAGCTTCTGACCATGGGCCGCGAGGGGTCGATCATTCACGTCTCGTCGCAGCTCGGGCATGTCGGGGCGACGAACCGTTCGGTTTATGTCGCTTCCAAATTCGCGATCGAGGGCCTCACCAAGGCGCTTGCCGTTGAACTTGGTCCGAAGGGCATCCGTGTCAACACGGTCGCGCCGACCTTCACCGACACGTCGCTGACGCGTTCCTACGGCCTCGACGCCGTCGGGATGGCTGCCGTCGAGGCGAGAATTAAGCTCGGCCGGATCGGAAAAGTCGAAGACCTGATGGGAGCGATCCTGTTTCTGGCGTCCGACGCGTCTGCTCTCGTGACCGGCACGTCGCTGGTGGTCGACGGTGGTTGGACCGCCGACTGACGGTCGACAGAACCAGTCGCCGCAAATAATCGGCGCCGTTTGGCAATGATCAGTTGCGCATCCGGCAGCCCTTTATCGCTTGGTTTGATCAATCGGCAGACGTGTACTGCGATGCCCCGATTCCCCGCTTGACAAACCAAAATTGTGATCACACTATGAGATCAAGAATGGGGATTGAGTGCTGAGAAGCACACCGCATTCGAGGGAGTTTGAACGCGGCTGCGTCGGTCGCGCGGCGCCTTGTTGCGCCTGCCAAGGGAGGAGAAGAATGTCTTACGCCACAAGTCTCGTTCGCAGCCTGACACTCGCCGCAACAGTGGCAGTCGGATCCATCTTGGTCAGCCAAAGCGCGATGGCCGAGGATTTGAATGTCCGTTTCAGCTGGAAGCTCAAAGGCGAGTACGGGTTCTTTTATCTGGGCGAGGAGAAGGGCGTCTACAGGGATGCCGGCGTTACGCCGAAGCTGGGCGAAGGGGCTGGTTCGCAGGCCGCGCTCGGCTCGCTCGTCCAGGGCCAGGAGGACGTAGTCGTCCTGCCCGGCATATTTGCCATCTCGGCGATCCAGAAGGGCATGCCGGTCAAGATCATCGCGCTTTACCAGCCTGAGGCGCCGGTCGTGCTGATCTCGCACCCCGAAAAGCCAGTCACGTCGCCGAAGGATCTCGAGGGCAAGTCGATCGCCCACTCGGTGGGGGAGACCGGCACGTCCTATCTCGGTGTCTTCTGCGAGGCGAACAAGATCGACTGTGCGAAGGTCAACAAGGTCCAGATGGACTCCCAGTCCCGTGTCCCGCAGTTCTTGCAGAAGCAGGTCGACGTGGTCAGCGTCTACCTCACCAATGACCTGCCAGTGCTCGAAGACAAGACGGGCGTCAAATATCCCGTTCTCGACCTGACGGAATATGGGCTTGCCGTTCCCGGCATGGCGGTGGTAGCGAGCGACGACGGCATCGCCAAGAAGGGCGCCGCGCTCAAGAGCTTCCTTGCGGCCAACGCCAAGGCGATCGAGATGACCCGCGCCGATCCCGCCGCCGCCACAACCGCGCTGAAGGCGGTCTGGCAGGCCGGGCCATCGGACAAGGTGGTGCAGCAGCAGGTCGAGCAGACTTCGGCATCGATTCACTCCTCCGCGGGCACGCCGGTCGGCTGGATCGACGAGAAGGCGATTGCCGAGGCACTCAAGCTGATCGGCAGCGTCGAGGACATCGGCGAAGCCAGGCCGCTTTCGTCGTTCTATACCAATGACCTTCTGAAGCAGTGAGGCCTGAAGTGGCAAATGCTGACGTGTTGAGCGCCGGGCAGGCGCAGAAGAAACAGGGCAGGAGCATGGCTGGCAAGAAAAAGGTGCGAGGAAGCTTCCTGGAGCGCTATTCGGCGCTCCTCCTCGCTGCGGCACTGATCGGCGCGTGGCAGATCCTGGTGCCTCTGGCCGGCCTGTCGGCCTTCGTCCTGCCGACGCCGCTCGCCATTGCGGAACGCATGGTCAGCGAGTTCCCGCTGCTTTTGTCACATGCCTATGTCACGCTCTTCGAGGTGGTTTCGGGCTTCTTTCTCGGGATCGTGATCGGCATCCCGCTTGCGCTCGCCATCTTCTATTCGCGGGCGTTCGAACGGGCCATCTATCCCATCCTGGTTGCCTTGCAGACCGTGCCGAAGGTGGCGCTGGCTCCGTTGCTCGTGCTCTATCTGGGTTATGGCTGGGCGCCCAAGATCACGCTGGCCTTCCTCATTTCCTTCTTCCCGATCGTCATCTCGACCGTGGTCGGACTGCAGTCGCTGGACAAGAATCTCGTCAATCTCGTCCGCTCGATGGGAGCAAACGAATGGCAGACCTTCTTCAAGGTGCGCCTGCCGGCGGCGCTGCCCAACATCTTCGGCGGCTTCAAGGTGGCGGTCTCGCTGGCGGTGATCGGCGCGGTGATCGGCGAATATGTCGCCGCCGAGCGTGGCCTCGGCTATCTGCAACTCCAGGCCAATTCGCTGTTCGACACGACTCTGAATTTCGCGACCGTGGTGTCGATTTCGGGGCTCGGGGTGATCCTCTACTTCATCATCAACTCGATCGAGGCTCGCGTCACCTACAAGCGCGACGCCGCCAAGTGACCGGACGGCAGGCCGCAATGACGACAACGACAGTGAGGCAGTCCATGCAAGCCACCAGCCAAGCCGGCGCGGCGGTCGAGATCTCGCGGCTTTCCAAGATCTACAAGACCCGGGAAGACGACGATGTCCTGGCGCTCGACAAGATCGACCTCCAAATCGAGCCGGGTAGCTTCGTTGCCGTCGTGGGCCCGAGCGGATGCGGCAAGAGCACGCTGCTTTCGCTCCTGGCCGGCCTGACGTCGGCCTCGACCGGCAGGATCGCCATCGACGGAGAGGGCGTCAGCAAGCCGCATCCCAAGATCGGCGTCGTGTTCCAATCCGACCTGCTGCTCTACTGGCGCACGGTCCTCGACAACATCCTGCTGCCGATCGAGATCAAGAAAAAGGACCTGGCCAAATATCGCGTCAGGGCCGAGGAACTGCTTGCCCAGGTCGGCCTCGAAGGCTTCGGCAACAAATATCCGTCGGAGCTTTCGGGCGGCATGCGCCAGCGCGTCGCGATCTGCCGCGCGCTGATCCAGGAGCCGGGGCTGCTTCTGATGGACGAGCCGTTCGGCGCGCTCGATGCGCTGACCCGCGAACAGATGATCATGGATCTGCAGGCCATGTGGCTGAGGGTCCGCAACACGGTGCTGTTCATCACCCACGGCATCGACGAGGCCGTCTTCCTCGCCGACCGGGTTCTGGTCATGTCGCCGCGCCCGGGCCGCGTCGACCTGGACCTGAAGATCGACATGCCGCGTCCGCGCCAGTGGAGCAAGACGCATGAGGACACGGCCTATCATGGCTATGTCCGGCAGATCCGCGAGATCTTCGAGGCCAAGGGCATCCTCGTAGCCCACTAGCTGTCAGACCCGACAGGACAGGCATGCGCGTCGCCGAGGACTATCCCCGGCGGGCGGACAGTTGCGCGGAGAGCGGGATGCCTCAGACTATCTTTGTCCCATTGGAGATCGACGCGAACGAGCCCCGTGTCGGTGCATCGCCCGAGACGGTGAAGCGGCTTGTCGGGCTCGGCTTCGACGTGGTGGTGGAGGCCGGTGCGGGTTTGGGCTCGCGCATCGTCGATGCGGATTTCGCCGCAGCGGGCGCCGCGATCGGCAAGGCCTCCGATGCGGGCCGGGCCGATATGGTGCTGAAGGTGCGCCGGCCGAGCGAGGCGGAGCTCAAGGGCTACAAATCAGGTTCGGCCGTCATCGCCATCATGGACCCCTATGGCAACGACGCGGCGGTGGCGGCCCTGGCGCGGGCCGGGGTGACGGCGTTTGCCATGGAGTTCATGCCGCGCATCACCCGCGCCCAGGTGATGGACGTGCTGTCGAGCCAGGCCAACCTGGCCGGCTACCAGGCGGTGATCGACGCGGCGGCCGAATATGACCGGGCCCTGCCGATGATGATGACGGCGGCCGGCACGGTGCCGGCGGCGAAGGTCTTCGTCATGGGGGTGGGCGTGGCCGGCCTGCAGGCGATCGCCACCGCGCGCCGCCTCGGCGCGGTGGTGACGGCGACCGACGTGCGGCCCGCCGCCAAGGAGCAGGTCGCCTCGCTCGGCGCCAAGTTCATCGCGGTCGAGGACGAGGAGTTCAGGCAGGCCGAGACCGCCGGCGGCTACGCCAAGGAGATGTCGAAGGAATACCAGGCCAAGCAGGCCGCGCTGACGGCCGAGCACATCGCCAGGCAGGACATCGTCATCACCACGGCGCTGATCCCCGGGCGTCCGGCGCCGCGGCTGGTGTCGGCGGCGATGGTGGCGTCGATGAAGCCGGGCTCGGTGCTGGTCGACCTGGCGGTGGAGCGTGGCGGCAATGTCGAGGGTGCCGAGGCCGGCAGGATCGTGACCACGGCCAACGGGGTGAAGATCGTCGGCCATCTCAATGTGCCGGGCAGGGTGGCGGCTTCGGCGTCGCTGCTCTACGCCAAGAACCTCTACGCCTTCCTGGAGACACTGGTCGACAAGGCAGGCAAGCAGCTGTCGATCAACCGTGAGGACGAACTGGTCAAGGCAACCATGCTGACCGACGGCGGCAAGGTGGTGCATGCCGCCTTCGCCGATGCGGCGGCCAGCATGGCGGCCGCGCCGGTTGCCGCGGCGGACAAGCCGGCCAAGGCTGCTGTAGCTGCGGATAAACCGGCCAAAGCGGCTGCCGCGAAGAAACCGGCGAAGAAGCCGCTTGCCGCGGCGGACAAGCCGGCCAAGCCGGTTGCCGCGGCCAAATCGTCATCGAAACCAGCGGCGGCGCCCAAAACCGGGGGAGACGCGTGATGGAACAGACAGCACTGGAAAAGGCCCTCGACCAGCTCGAGCAGTCGGTGGCGGCGGTCAGGATGGCGATCGCGGATCTGGCCCAGGCGCCGGCGACCGCCGATGCGGCCGGTGACGCGGCCCATGCGCTGTCGGGCGGCGTCATCGATCCCTTCGTGTTCCGCTTCGCCATCTTCGTGCTGGCGATCTTCGTGGGCTATTACGTGGTGTGGTCGGTGACGCCGGCCCTGCACACGCCGCTGATGTCGGTCACCAACGCGATCTCGTCGGTGATCGTGGTCGGCGCGCTGCTGGCGGTGGGCATCTCGGCCTCCGGCCTTGCCACCGGCTTCGGCTTCGTCGCGCTCATGCTCGCCGCCGTCAACATCTTCGGCGGCTTCCTGGTCACCCAGCGCATGCTGGCCATGTACAAGAAGAAAGAGAAGTAAGCGATGAACGCCAATCTCGCCTCTTTCCTCTATCTGGTCTCCGGCATCCTGTTCATCCTGGCGCTGCGCGGCCTGTCGCATCCGACGACCAGCCGGCAGGGCAATCTCTACGGCATGATCGGCATGGGGATCGCCATCCTGACCACGCTGGCGCTGGCCACGCCGAGCCTCGGCGGCCTGGCGCTGATCGTGGTCGGGCTGGCCATCGGCGGCGGCGTCGGCGCCTATGTGGCGCGCTCCATCCAGATGACCAAGATGCCGCAGCTGGTGGCGGCCTTCCACAGCCTGGTCGGCCTTGCCGCGGTGATGGTGGCGGCGGCCGCGCTCTATGCGCCGGAAAGCTTCGGCATCGGTTCGCTCGGCGCCATCCACGGCCAGGCGCTGGTCGAGATGAGCCTCGGCGTGGCGATCGGCGCGGTCACCTTCACCGGCTCGGTCATCGCCTTCCTGAAGCTCGACGGGCGCATGTCGGGCAAGCCGATCATGCTGCCGGGCCGGCATGCCGTCAACGCCGCGCTCGGCATCGCGCTGGTGGTGCTGATCGTGCTCCTGGTGACCACCCAGAGCACGATCGCGTTCTGGCTGATCGTGGCGGCGTCGCTGGTGCTCGGCGTGCTGATCATCATCCCGATCGGCGGCGCCGACATGCCGGTGGTGGTGTCGATGCTGAACTCCTATTCGGGCTGGGCGGCGGCCGGCATCGGCTTCACGCTGGGCAACCTGGCGCTGATCATCACCGGGGCGCTGGTCGGCTCGTCGGGCGCGATCCTCAGCTACATCATGTGCAAGGGCATGAACCGCTCCTTCATCTCGGTGATCCTCGGCGGCTTCGGCGGCGAGGCGGCGGCGGTCGCCGACGACGGCATCGAGCGCACGGTGAAGCAGGGGTCGGCCGACGACGCGGCCTATCTGATGATGAACGCGCAGAAGGTGATCATCGTGCCGGGCTACGGCATGGCGGTGGCGCAGGCCCAGCACGCGCTGCGCGAGATGGCCGACAAGCTGAAGGCGGCCGGCGTCGAGGTCAAATACGCCATCCATCCGGTGGCCGGCCGCATGCCGGGCCACATGAACGTGCTTTTGGCCGAGGCCAATGTGCCTTACGACGAGGTGTTCGAGCTGGAGGACATCAACTCAGAGTTCGCGCAGGCCGACGTCGCCTATGTGATCGGCGCCAACGACGTGACCAACCCGGCGGCGCGCGACGACAAGGCGAGCCCGATCTACGGCATGCCGATCCTCGACGTCGACAAGGCGCGCACCTGCCTGTTCGTCAAGCGCTCGCTGGGCTCGGGCTATGCCGGCATCGACAACACGCTGTTCTACAAGGACGGCACCATGATGCTCTTGGGCGACGCCAAGAAGATGACCGAAGAGATCGTCAAGGCCTTCGACCACTGAGCCGAACGGTTATCCCGCACACCAGAGCCCGGCAGGGATGTCGGGCTCTTCTGCTTGAATGATCACGCCGTCTCGGCCTCCAGCCTGGAGGCTGCACCGGAGATCCTGACCGCCGCGACGCAGCCGAGCAAGGCGAGCGGCACGAAGGCGAGGAACAGCCATGATGCAACGCCGGCGGCCGTTGCGGCAGTGAGGCCCTGCGAGAAGCCTGCCGCATTGGCGATGATGCCGGTCGTGGCCGCCCCTACGGCGTAACCGATGCGTTGCATCGTCGGTACGGCGGAGGACGCGATGGTGCGTTCCTCCGCTGCCGCCGATGCGACGATCGTCCTGGTGACGAAGGGCCATGCGATGCCGAACCCGCCGCCCTGCAGCATGGCGCAGATCAGGATGAGCGGGATGGATCCCACCGGAACCGTCCAGGCGAAGCCGGCGATGCCCGCCGCTATCATGATGGCGCCGGTGACGATGATCGTCCGTTCGTGCCGTGGGCGGGCATTGGCCACCAGGATCGAAAGCACGGACCAGGAGATCGATTCCGCCGCGATGATGTAACCCGCTGTCAGCACGGAAATGCCGTGCAGGCTGGTGAGCAGCAGCGGACCGTAGAGCGGGAAGGAGCAGGTGGCGACGGAGAAGGCCGCGACCATTATCATGCCGTTACCCACCGGAGTGCGCCAGTCGAAGAGACGGCTCGGAAAGAGCCGCGAGCGAGGCTTGCGGGCGTCGAGCGCGAAGAACAAAGCGAGTCCGGCCAGGCCGAGCACGAGCAGCACACTCGACCGTACCGGCTCGATCCTGACCCCCGCCGTGGCGACCAGCAGCACGCCGACGGCGAGCACGAGGAGGGCCATGGCCGGAAAAGGGGCGGGTTCGCCGGTTCCGCTCGGGCGTGTTGCCTTCGGCCCGCGCAGCACGGCGTAGCTGGCCGCGGCCATGGCCAGGCCGCCCAGGGCCGACATGCCGAAGGCCCAGCGCCAGGACAGTGATTCGGCAAACAGCGCGCCGAGCAGGGGCCCGCTGAAGGCGGCGACGCCCCAGATCGCAGACATGATGGCGAAGAGCTGGGGCCAGATCGCGCGTGGAAAGAGCCGTTCGACCGAAACGAAGGCCAGCGCGACGAGTGCGCCTCCGCCGAAGCCTTCAAGCAGGCGACCCGCGAGGAACCAGATCATGGAGGGTGCGAGGGCGCAGACCAGGGCGCCGGCGCCGAACAACAGGGCGGCCACGACCACGTTCATGCGCAACGCCACATAAGTGACGAGGCGCCCGGTCGCGGCGCCTGCGACGATCGAGCCGAGCTCGTATATGGCGAGCGACCAGCCGACCAGTTCGACCCCCGAGAGATCGCCGACCATCGCCGGCATCACGGTGGCGACCATGGTTTCGTTGGTGGCGTGAAGGAAGATGCCGAGGCTGACGAAGCAGAAGCGTGCGAGGTCGCCGCTCCGCCAGAGCCCCCGCCAGTCGATACTGCGCGGCTGGTCGTGCTCGATCACCGGCGGTCTCCTCGATTCGGCGACGATGATGGTCCCGTCGGTCAGGAGGCGGAAAGTACCAGACCGGGTGGCCTACTCGGCCATGCTGCGCAGCTGGAACTGGCTGACCCCGATGGCGATGTTGATTCCGGTCTGCGCCTGGATGCTCAGAGGCTGCAGGATGAAACTTTGGCCGGAGCCACCAACCAGCAGATTGGCGCCGGCACCGATGCCGGCGGTCGCCTCGGCGCTGGCTCCGACATAATCGCCGGTCAGCATGCCAGGGGCATAGATGTTTTTCGTCGGCGCCAGCACCAGCCATTGCATGAAGGTCTGGCCGGTCACGCCGATATCGAGGCCATATTTGGTGACGGCGCCGAAATAGGATTCGGGCTCGAAACCCTGATCCACCGGCTTGAAGACGCAGCTCAGATCCTTGGTCGAGCCGAAGATGAAGCCGGTGCCGCCCTCGATCGCGCAGTCGAGCAGCCCGAGTTCCACGCCCTCATGTGCGGCATCCGCAACACCCCCCAGCGCTGCAAGCAGCGTCGTCGCAAGCACCAGCTTCTTCATTGTTCTCCCCGGGAAGGCGTCGAGCCTTCGCGGGAAGATATCGAGGCAAGCCGGCGAGTGTAAGGCCTATGTGCCGGGCGGACCTTTCGGAAAGAGGCTGATCAGCCAGCCAGACGAAGCGTGAACTCGCTCACGCCGACCGCGACATTGAGGCCGGTCTGCGCCTGCACGCTCAGCGGTTGCAACGTCAGGGTCTTGTTCGATCCGCCGATAAGCACGTTGGCGCCTCCGCCGATCGCTGCACTCGCGTCGGCGCTCGCTCCGACATAGCTGCCGGCGAGAGCCCCGAAGGGTAGGGGATCGGAAGTGGGCGCGACGACCAGCCAGGTCATAACAGTCTTGCCGGTCACGCCGACATCGATCCCGAGTTTGGTCACGGTGCCAACATATTGTTCGGCCGGCTTGTTCGCGTCGGTCGGCTTGAACAGGCAGCTCACGTCCTTCCTGGAGCCGAGGATCAACCCTACGCCGCCTGCGATATTGCAGTCGAGCATGCCGACCTCGGTTCGGCCCTGTGCGAGCACGGGCGTTGCGAGAACCGCCGTTGCGGCGACGGTCGAAAGGATGAGTCTCTTCACCATGTGCAATCTCCATATCTACCTGTCGCCCACGGTAAACCGGCGAAGGCGTACGAAGTTCCGCCCGCTCACAACCCAGCCCGTGCTTTCCGGCAAGGCGGCAGCAAACGCGCTGCAATGGCGACAACCAGCGCGGGACATCGAAAAACGCGATCAGATGGAGAGAGGACGCGCGGGCGCGCCCCAAGACGCTCAGCCGCCGCGGGTGCGCGCCAGACCTTCGCTCGCCGGCTTGTAGTTGGGATCGAGCTGGGCGGCCCGCGCATAGGACTTGGCGGCCTTCGCCTTGTCGCCGCGCCGTTCGTAGATCAGCGCCTGGTTGGCCCAGCTCTCGGCGATCCGGTCGTTCAGCTTGATCGCGGTGTTGAAGTCGGCGAAGGCGTTCTCCTCGTCGTTCTGGGCGAGGTATGACAGGCCGCGCCCGTTATAGGGCTCCGGCGCGTCGGGCGAGAGCGAGATGGCCGTCGAGAAATCCTCGATGGCGAAAGTGTGCTGGCCCTGGCTCTGATAGATCAGTCCGCGATTGTGATAGGCACGCGGATCGGTCGTGTCGAGCTGGATCGCCTTCTGGAAATCGTTGAAGGCGTCCTTGGTGCGCCCTGCCTTCCGGTAGAGATTGCCGCGGCCGATATAGGCCGAATCATAGCTCGAATTGATCTGGATGGAGCGATTGTAATCGGTGAGCGCCGCCTGCTGGTCGCCGAGGAAGCGCTGGATCAGAGCCCGGTTGGCGTAGGCCTGATAGTAGCTCGGATTGAGCTCGATGGCCTTGTCGAAATCGCGCAGGGCCTCATTGTAGCGCCCACCGCGCCCATAGGCCGAACCGCGCGTGTTGTAGGCTTCCGGATCGCGCGGATTGCGCTCGATCACCGAGGTCAGCGAGGAGATGTTCTCGCTCGAACCCTGCGCCACATCGATGGTGGTCAGTTCTCCGGTCGGGCCGCTCTGGCACGCCGCCAACGGCAGCAGCGCGAGGAAGGCGAGCATCGGGGCATTGCCGCGCCATGAGGTTTTCCGGCCGCCGGTAATGCCATTCATTCCGATCTTCCTCTCACCCGATCTTCCTCTCACCTGGGAGCGTCTGCCCTTCAATCCCCGGGGCCCGTATGATGCGGGCGAAACAAAAAGGTGGCGGCGATTGCGCATCGCGCCACCTTCGGCAGTATCGACGGAAAAGGACGAAAACTTGGCGGCGTCAGCGCGCCGGCCTTGCCGTCGCGGCAGCGGCGGGCCGGCCACCGGGAACCAGACCCTCGCGCTGGGCGCGCTTGCGGGCCAGCTTGCGGGCTCGGCGGACGGCTTCGGCCTTCTCGCGGGCGCGCTTCTCGGAGGGCTTCTCGTAGTGGCCGCGCATCTTCATTTCGCGGAAAATGCCTTCGCGCTGCATCTTCTTCTTCAGCGCGCGGAGTGCCTGGTCAACATTGTTGTCGCGGACGAGTACCTGCACGTTCGATCCTGTCTTTGCCGGTTAAATACATTGGGCCGTCAGCCCATAGCTGAAGCCTCCGCGGTGGCTCCCATCGCGAATTGCGGCGGCTGATAGCAGAATCGGCCGCGTTTGTCGAGAGGGCGATCGACGCTGCGTTACTCCGCGGCTTGCCGCTGCTCCATGGCATCGGGGCCATCGGGATCGCCGGGGGCGGTCTCGCAGCCGAGGTCCGGGAAGGCGGCGACCCGCTTCCCGTGGAAATCGACCCGCACGATCAGCAGGCCGCGTTCCTCGAAATAGGTGAGCAGACGCCGCGCCCGCCGGGCGGATTGCGTGCCGTAAGCGCGGGCGAGCGTGGCATCGGACGGGCAGGGTTCGCCGGCTACCGCCGCCTGCGCGACCATCAGGAACACGCCCTGCACGTCGTCGGGCAGGCTTTCCGAAAGGCTGAGCGCCTGCTGCCAGCTATCGCTCTGCGCCAACTCGCCGCCGATGCCGGCCCGCGCTACGGCATAACGCCGGCGGAAGGCCGACAGCGACAAGGGGCTGCCAGGCACGCGGCGGATGCGGCAGCGCACCAGGAAATCCTGATAGAGCACGGCATCGGAACGAAAAGATGCGTCGGGATCGTCTATGATCTCGCGCATCACCTGCTCGATGCCGGCCTCGCGCTCGGCTTCGTCGATCTCGGCCGCCGGCTCTGCCGCGGCTTCCACAGCCGGCCGCGAGCGTGCGAGCTGGGCGAGGATATCGACCGTCGGGGTGGGAGGCGGCGGAGGAGGCGTGCGGCGCACGATCGGCGTCGTCTCCTCGGGTCCCGGCGTGAAGATCAGGTCGCGCGCGTCGACCGGAGCTTCGGGCAGGGGCGTGAGTTTCGGACTGGTCGACCGGGCCGAGGTTTCGACCGGGCCGATCGTGACCGGCAATGGCCGCCGGGAGAGGGCGGGGCCAAGCGCCACGAAATGGCCGCGCGCCAGGTCGCGGAACATCTCCGCCTGGCGGCGGTCCATGCCGAGCAGGTCCGCGGCGCGCGCCATGTCGATGTCGAGGAAGGTGCGGCCCATCAGGAAGTTGGAGGCCTCGGCCGCGACGTTCTTGGCGAGCTTGGCCAGGCGTTGAGTGGCGATAACCCCCGCGAGGCCGCGCTTGCGGCCGCGGCACATCAGATTGGTCATGGCGCCGAGCGAGAGCTTGCGGGCGTCGTCGGTAACGTCGCCCGCGGCGGCCGGCGCGAAGAGCTGCGCCTCGTCGACGACCACCAGCACCGGATACCAGTAGTCGCGGTCGGCGTCGAACATGCCGCCCAGGAAGGCCGCCGCCGCGCGCATCTGCTGCTCGACGTCGAGGCCTTCGAGATTGACCACCACGGAGACGCGGTGCTGGCGGATGCGGCCGGCGATTCGGGTAAGCTCCGATTCGGCGCGCGCGGCATCGACGACGACATGGCCGAACTTGTCCGCCAGCGTCACGAAGTCGCCTTCCGGATCGATCACGCATTGCTGCACCCATGGAGCGCTCTGCTCCAGCAGGCGGCGCAACAGATGCGACTTCCCCGAGCCGGAATTGCCCTGCACGAGCAAGCGTGTGGCGAGCAGTTCCTCAAGGTCGAGCCCGGCCGGCGTGCCGCCGGACGCGGTCCCCATGTCGATGTCAACCTTCATCGCGTCTCCAAAACCTCGCCCGCGGCTGACGCGTCCGCGACGCCAGTCCATAGCACCTCGCGGCGTCCGGATGCAGCAGTCGGCAACGAGATACCCACAAATGCTGACAAAGGCGACCCGCTATTGCGTAGCCTACTGACGCAAGAGCCAGTAGATGCGGTCGGCCGACAGCCCGTAATGGACTGCGACCAGAATCGCGAGGACGAGGGCCATCACGCGATGGCCCTCGATCCAGTAGGCCCCCGCGCCGCCGCAGAGAATCAACAGTTCAAGAAGAAGCCGGACACCGCCGGAGATCGGGACGGGCGCAGCGCCGGAGCGGCTGGGATCGCCGGGAACGGCGAAGATGCCCCACAGTGCGGCTGCCACGGCCGGGAAGAGCAGCGCCAGCGGCCATCGCCAGAGCGACGAATCGCCGAGGCGCCAGCCCGCGAGGCCGAAACCGGCGAGGGCCGCCAATTCCAGCAGGAAACGAAGCGTCAGATTCCACCAGGCACTGGCAATCACAAGCTCCGGCAGGGCAGATAGCCCTGCCGGTAGCCTTGGTCGGAATGAGATTCAGCACAATGCCCCGCTTCAGGTCCGATTGATCGACACGCCGCCATCGGCGAGCAGTGCTGCCCCGGTGGTGAAGCTCGACGCGTCCGAGGCGAGATAGAGCGCGGATCTTGCAATCTCTTCCGGCCGAGCGATGCGCTTCAGCGCATGCAGCCCTTCCACGAAGGCACGCT
This sequence comes from Mesorhizobium sp. L-8-10, assembly GCF_016756635.1. Lineage (NCBI taxonomy): Bacteria > Pseudomonadati > Pseudomonadota > Alphaproteobacteria > Hyphomicrobiales > Phyllobacteriaceae > Mesorhizobium > Mesorhizobium sp. L-8-10. Next base: position 2,918,908 of record NZ_AP023263.1, read on the forward strand.
CTTCCGGTGTCGTGGCGGTCAGCGCCGGCGTGTCGGCGCCGCCGGGCAGCAGGGCATTCACGCGTACGCCCTTCGGACCGTATTCGGCGGCGAGCACCTGGGTGAGGCCGATCAGTCCGGCCTTGCTGGCGGCATAGGCGGTCATCCCGGGCATTCCCACCGTATGGCCGACGAAGGTGCAGGTGAAGACGACCGAACCGCCGCCGCGTTCGATCATCGCCGGGATCTGGTATTTCGCGCCGAGGAATGCCCCGGTGAGATTGGTGTCGATCGTATTGCGCCAGCCCTGCAGCGTGAGCTCGGACACGGAAGCCATCTCGCCGACCGAGCCGGCATTGTTGAAGGCGACGTCGAGGCCGCCGAACCTTTCGGTCGCGAGATGGACCAGAGCCTCGGCATAGGCTTCGTCCCGCACGTCGCCGGCGAGTGCCGCCGCGGTGCCGCCGGCATCCTCGATCTCCGCGACCAGCGTTTCGAGCTCGGCCCGGCGGCGCGCCGCGACGACCACCCTGGCCCCCTGGTCGGCGAACAGCAGCGCCGTGGCGCGGCCGATGCCGGAACTCGCTCCGGTTACGATGGCAATCTTGTTTGTGAGTGCGAACATCTTCTCTGCTCCGTGGCTATTGACGGAGCCGTGGTCGCAGATGGGCGGCGGGGCCGCCACCCGAAACAGGCGACCGGCGTGCGGCGCAAAACGGCAATTGCCGTCGCAAACAGCGCAAGGCTGGCACCGCCTTTTCGCTAGTGATACACGTCGCGTCCAGGCAACTTCCGGCAATACTTCGAGGCCAGGCCCAATGCGGAAATATTCGGTGTTCGCCATCGCGCGCGAGGCCATGCGCGGTCACAAGGGCTGGGAGGAGCAGTGGTCCTCGCCGGAGCCGCGCAAGGAATATGATGTCGTCATCGTCGGCGCCGGCGGTCACGGGCTCGCCACCGCCTATTATCTCGCCAGCGAGCACGGAATCACCAATGTCGCGGTGCTGGAGAAAGGCTGGCTCGGCGGCGGCAATACCGGGCGCAACACGACCATCATCCGGTCGAACTATCTCTACGATGAATCGGCGGGTATCTACGACCATGCGGTCAAGCTCTGGGACGGGCTGTCCCAGGAGCTCAACTACAACGTCATGTATTCGGCGCGCGGCGTCATGATGCTGGCGCACAACGTCCACGACACCCAGGTGCTGAAGCGCCACATCCATGCCAACCGGCTGAACGGCATCGACAATGAATGGCTGACGCCCGAGCAGGCCAAGCAATTCTGCCCGCCGCTCAACATCTCCAAGGAGGCGCGCTATCCCGTGGTGGGGGCGGCACTCCAGCGGCGCGGTGGCACCGCCCGCCATGACGCCGTCGCCTGGGGCTACGCGCGCGCCGCCTCGGCGCGGGGCGTCCACATCATCCAGAATTGCGAGGTGACCGGCATCAAGCGGTCGCCCAACGGCCATGTCACCGGCGTGGAGACCACGCGCGGCTTCATCGGCGCCCGCAAGGTGGGCGTGGTCGCTGCCGGCCATTCCTCGGTCATCATGCAGATGGCCGGCGTGCGCATGCCGCTGGAAAGCTATCCGCTGCAGGCGCTGGTTTCCGAGCCGGTCAAGCCTGTCTTCCCCTGCGTGGTCATGTCCAACACGGTGCATGCCTATATCTCGCAGTCGGACAAGGGCGAACTGGTGATCGGCGCCGGCACCGATCAATACATCTCCTATTCGCAGACCGGCGGGCTGCACATCATCAACCATACGCTCGACGCGATCTGCGAAATGTTCCCGATGTTCACGCGCATGAAGATGCTGCGCTCCTGGGGCGGCATCGTGGACGTCACGCCCGACCGCTCGCCCATCCTGGCCAAGACGCCGGTGCCCGGCCTCTATGTGAACTGCGGCTGGGGCACGGGCGGCTTCAAGGCAACGCCGGGTTCCGGTCATGTCTTCGCCCACACCATCGCCAACGACAATCCGCACCCGATCAACGCGCCATTCACGATCGAGCGTTTCCGCACCGGGCGGCTGATCGACGAGGCGGCGGCTGCCGCAGTCGCGCATTGACGATGGCCGTGCCGATGGCCGCCATGGCGCTACCCATCATGCTCGCCGCGGAGCAGGATCTGTTCCATATGCCCTCGGCGGAAGACGTGCGCATCCAGCCGATCGCCAGGACGGACAACGAGACCGGCTGGCCGTTCTCGGTCGACAGCGGCAATCTCACCTGCGTGTGGAGCGGCGGACAGAAGGTCGTCTTCTTCTTCGAGCCGCGGCCCGAGGATCTGGACGAGGACGAGGAGTTCGACCCGCGCGGCGTGCTGCTCTCGGTCAATCCGCTCGAACTCACCATCGGCAACATTGCCACCCGCGGTCTCTTCGCACCTGCCGGCAGCGTCGAGGAGCGGATCAGGCTCGTCGCACCCTTCGCGGCGATGGGCGACAAGCTATGCGATCAGCCGGCCGGCTCCCGCGTCGGCTACGGCGAACTCTAGGACATTCGAGAACAGGCAGGACAAGAATGCTTCTCATCCGCTGCCCCTATTGCGAGGAAGAACGTCCCGAGCTCGAGTTCCGCAACGCCGGCGAGGCCCACATCGCACGTTCGGCCGACATCGCGTCCATCTCGGACGAGGACTTCGAGAAGTTCTTCTTCATCCGGTCGAACACCAAGGGCATCATCTATGAGCGGTGGCGCCACGTGCATGGCTGCGCACGCTTCTTCAACGCCGTGCGCGACACCGTCACCGACAAGTTCGTGATGACCTACAAGGCCGGTGAGCCGAAACCCGAGATCGAACGTGCCGCGAACGATGCCGGACCGGCCGCCTGGGCCAACCGCCCGCCGGACCAGCTCAATGTGAAGAAGCCGACACGTAGGCGAACGAACGGCAAGGGAGCGTCGACGAAATGACCATCGCGCTGCTTCACCCCTCTCTGGCCTGCCGGCCATCTCCCCCTCAAGGGAGGAGATTGGCAGCGGCGCCACCTCGTTTCGACGTCCACGGCCGGCGAAAGCGTCACGGCCGTCCGATCTCCCCCCTTGAGGGGGAGATGGCCGGTAGGCCAGAGGGGGGTGACACGCGTCGCCTGGAGATGAATCTCGAGGGCACAGCCTGATGACCACAGCTTCCTACCGCATTTCCGGCACGGGGCGGCTGACGCCGGCCAGGACGGCGCGTTTCACCTTCGACGGCCAGGCCATGAGCGGCATCGAGGGCGACACGCTTGCCTCGGCGCTGCTCGCAAACGGCATCCATCTCGTCGGCCGCTCCTTCAAGTATCACCGCCCGCGCGGCATCCTCTCGGCCGGAGCGGAAGAGCCCAATGCGCTGGTGTCGATCGAGCGCGATGCGGCGCGCAAGACGCCGAATGTGCGCGCCACGGTGCAGGAGCTCTATGACGGGCTGACGGCGGTCTCGCAAAACCGCTGGCCGTCGCTCTCCTTCGATGTCGGCGCGGTCGGCGATCTCGCCTCGCCGATGTTCTCGGCCGGCTTCTACTACAAGACCTTCATGTGGCCCAAGGCTGCATGGAAGGGACTCTACGAGCCGAAAATCCGCGCCGCGGCCGGCCTCGGCGTGGCGCCCGACCAGCCCGATCCCGATCACTATTCTTCGCGCTTCGCGCATTGCGAGGTGCTGGTGATCGGCGGCGGTGCGGCCGGCATCGCCGCCGCGCTCGCGGCAGCCGAGACCGGGGTGCGCGTCATCCTCTGCGACGAGCAGGCCGAACTCGGCGGCGCGCTGCGCTTCGAGGCTGGAGCCGCGATCGAAGGCGAGGACGGCTGGAGCTGGGCGCAGAAGACGGTGGCCAGGCTTGCCGGCATGGGCAATGTCCGCGTGCTCCCGCGCACGACGGCCTTCGGCTTCTATGCGCAGAACTTCGTCGGTCTCGTCGAACGCGTCACCGACCATCTGGCCGGTCCCGACCGGTCGCTGCCGCGCGAGCGCCTTTGGCAGGTGCGCGCCAGGCGCGTGGTGATCGCCACCGGTGCGATCGAACGGCACATGGTCTTCGCGGACAACGACCGGCCGGGCATCATGCTGGCGTCGGCCGCCCGGACCTATCTCAATCATTACGGCGTCGCGGTCGGCAGGAATGTCGGTATCTACACGGCCAATGATTCCGCCTATGCGGCGGCGATCGACCTGAAGAAGGCGGGTGTCTCGGTCGCCGCCATCGTCGACCTGCGCGACAACCCGACCGGGCCGGCGGTCGACGAGGCGCGCGCGCTCGGCATCGAGGTCAATCATGGCCGCGCGGTGGTCCGCGCCGGCGGCAGGCTGCGCGTCTCCTCCATGACGATCCAGCCCAAGAATGGCGGCGGCGAGCGGACGATATCGGTCGATGCGATCCTGATGTCGGCCGGCTGGACGCCTTCCGTCCACCTCTTCTCCCAGTCGCGCGGCAAGGTCGCCTTCGATGACGCCACCAAGCGTTTCCTGCCCGGCGCCTATGCACAGGACTGCGTGTCGGTCGGCGCCTGCAACGGCACCGACAGCCTCGATGCAACCCTCGCGGAGGCCCTTAAGGCGGGCGCGGAGGCAGCGAGCGCGGCCGGCGCCAAGGGCAATGGCACAAAGCTGAAGGTCGACGCTTCGGAAGGCTGGTCGGGCGGCATGCTGGGCGCTGGCCCGGGCGCCGGAGCCGACACCACGGTGAAAGCCTTTGTCGACTTCCAGAACGACGTGACCGCCAAGGACATAAGGCTCGCCGTGCGCGAGGGCATGCGCTCGATCGAGCACGTCAAGCGCTTCACCACCAACGGCATGGCGACCGATCAGGGCAAGACCTCGAACATGCACGGGCTGGCGATCGCCGCCGAGACGCTCGGCAAGGAGATCCCCGAGGTCGGCCTCACCACTTTCCGCGCGCCCTACACGCCGGTGACATTCGGAGCGATCGTCAACCATGCGCGGGGTCCGTTGTTCGACCCGACCCGCCGAACCGCCATGCATGGCTGGGCGGAAGCGCATGGCGCGGTGTTCGAGGACGTTGGCCAGTGGAAACGCGCCTGGTACTTCCCGCGCCCCGGCGAGGACATGCATGACGCCGTCAACCGCGAATGCGTGACGGTGCGCAAGGCGGCGGGCCTTTTCGACGCCTCCACCCTGGGCAAGATCGAGGTGGTCGGGCCCGATGCGGCGAAGTTCATGGAGTTGCTCTACACCAACCCGTGGGAAAAGCTGGAGCCGGGGCGCTGCCGCTACGGCATCATGCTGCGCGAAGACGGTTTCATCTATGACGACGGCGTGGTCGGCCGCCTGGCACCGGACCGCTTTCACGTGACGACCACGACGGGCGGCGCCGCCCGGGTGATGAACCACATGGAGGATTATCTCCAGACCGAGTTCCCGCATCTCAATGTCTGGCTGACCTCGATCTCGGAGCAATGGGCCGTCGTCGCCGTGCAGGGACCGAAGTCGCGCGACATCATCGCGCCGCTGGTCGAGGGCATCGACCTCTCGGACGCGGCGATGCCGCATATGTCCGTTCGCGAAGGCAAAATCTGCGGCGTGCCGACCCGGCTCTTCCGCATGTCCTTCACCGGCGACCGTGGCTTCGAGGTCAATGTGCCGGCCGATTACGGCCAGGCCGTCTGGGAGGCGCTGTGGGCCGAGGGCCAGAAGCACGGCGCCTGCGCCTACGGAACGGAGGCCATGCATGTGCTGCGTGCCGAGAAGGGCTACATCATCGTAGGCCAGGATACCGACGGCACGGTGACGCCCAATGACGCGGGCCTCGACTGGGCGGTCGGCAAGAAGAAGGCCGACTTCGTCGGCATTCGTGGCCTGACGCGGCCGGACCTGGTCGCAAAGGGCCGCAGGCAACTCGTCGGCCTCAAGACCAGGGACCCGAGGATGGTGCTCGAGGAAGGCGCCCAGATCGTCGGCAATCCGAGCCAACCCATCCCGATGACGATGATCGGCCATGTCACGTCCAGCTACTGGTCCGAGAATTGCGGCCGGTCGATCGCGCTTGCGCTGGTGGAGGGCGGCCGCGACCGCATGGGCCAGACCCTTTATGTGCCGATGCCGACGGGGCTGATCGAAGTGGAAGTCGCCGGCATGGTGTTCTTCGACGAGAAGGGGGAGCGCCTCCATGGCTAAGAAGTCAGCATCCGTTGTCGCGGCCCCGTCCGCGGAGCGTCGCGCCGCGCTCGCCGGCGTCGATCTGTCGGCGAAGGGCGTGCGTCTCGCAGTTCTGCCGCCGGCCGAACGCGTGTCGCTGCGCGCACCGGCAGCGTCCATGGCAGCGCTTTCCAGGGCATTGGGCGTGACGTTGCCGAAAGCGCCGAAGACCTCCGCCGCGAAGGACGGCCGGACAGCCCTTTGGCTCGGCCCGGACGAATGGCTCGTCATCGACGAGGCCGGCGGCGACCCGCTCGCAGATTGCGCAACCGTGAAGGCGCTGCATTCGGCGGTGGGAATCTCGCATCGCAATGTCGGGATCGCCGTCACCGGGCCGGCGGCTGCCGCGACCGTCAATGCGGGATGCCCGCAGGACCTGTCGCTCGCGGCCTTTCCGGTCGGCGCAGCGTCGCGGACGATCCTCGGCAAGGTCGAGATCGTGCTTTTGCGCACGGCCGAGGACACGTTCCGGGTCGAGTGCTGGCGCTCCTTTTCCGACTATGTCTTCACCTTCCTGTCGGAGGCCGCGCGCGACGCCGCGGCGTAACGGCAGCGCCTTCGCTCGAATTTGGTCATCCGGCAGGAATGCCATTCGGAACCCTGCCGCCTGTCTGACGTTACGATGATCTTGTCCCGGGACGTTGCGGATCCGACGGGTCCGCGGAAAATGCCCCTAGGGCATGAAGCGTGTAGCGTCGTGGACGATACGCGATTTCGGATCGGTCCGGTGGAGAGGACCTCGCGATGACCAATGTCGGCAGAAACCACCCCGTGAGCAGGACTGCGCGTGAAATGCCGAGGCCGGCCGGGAAACGGCCGCGCAAGCATGTCGTCGACCGGCCGACGGATCAGACGGAATTGCAGACCGAACTGGACGAGGGATTGGAAGACACCTTCCCGGCGAGCGATCCGGTCTCGGTGACATCCACGGCCATACCGGGGTCGCCCCTGCGATCCCCGGGGTCGCCCCTGCGATCCCCGGGGTTGCCGGTGAAGAAGAAGTAGGATTCGGGACACTTGCTGAGTCCAACGCCTCCGTCGGCACCGGGCTGTGTGTCTCATCTTGCGACGTTTGCGCCGCCCCTCATCCGCCTGCCCGTCCTCCGCAGCTGCTGCGGAGGACGGGCAGGCGGATGAGGGGCGGCGCAATGGTCGAGTGAGAGAGCGCGGTCCTGTAAAATACTGGGCAAAAACAGGACGGGCCTGTTATTCGACTTCACGCCTTCCGGGATGGCGACAGGGTCGTTCAGGCATAAGAGGATCGGGCGCGCCGCAACAGGTCCGTCCGGCGGGAGTCGCAAAACCTCGACAGTGAAAGGATGCGTCGGAAAATCGTCGATGCCGGCACCGCCGTCAACCCAAGATGCGGGGGGTCATCAAGAATTGATCGGCCGGCGGCAAACGGTCGAACTCGACCCTTTGATGTTAGAACCCGAACGACTGCTGCGCCCGATCCGGCGATCCGACATGCACGCCCTCGAGTTCCAGCATCCTCGCCTTGGCGGTCGAGCCGCCGGGCGCCGAAAAGCCGCCGATCTTGCCGCCGGCCGCCAGCACCCGGTGACACGGGATGATCAACGCCACAGGGTTCCTGGCCATGGCCTGACCGACGTCGCGTGCCGCCTCCGGCCCCGCTCCGAGTTTCTTGGCCAGCGCGCCGTAGGTGGTGGTGTGACCCCAGCCAATGCGTCGCGCCGCATCATAGATACGCAGGAAGAATTCGTCCTGGTCGCCGAGATCGAGCGTGAAGCGTGAGAAGTCGATCGCCTCGCCGTCGAAATAGCGCCTGGTTTCGGCGATCGCCTCGGCCACTTCAGGCGTCGGCGTGCCCGGCCGCGCCTCCGGCATGCGGCGAAGAAGATTTCTCTCGGTTGCCGCGGCATCCCTGGTCGGTAGCTGGAAGCGCGTGATGCCGACATCGTTCCAGGCGATTCCGCAGAAGCCGGCCGATGTCTCGAAGATGGCGTAAGACTGCATTTTCTGGCCCATGGCATGGCCCTCGCGTTTCTCTGCCCTCAAAATCGTGCTTCGCGAGGCCTAACTCAACCCGATTCCTGCGCCATGCTGACAGCGAGCGACACCTTGCTGCGCTCCATCACCACCATCGTGCGGAAGCGCTTCACATTGCCCTCGGCGAAGAAGAGCTCACGCGTCAGCCGTTCATACTCGGCCATGTCGGCGACGTTGACGATCAGCACGAAATCGGCGTCGCCCGTCACGTAGTAGAGCTGCTGCACCTGAGGGCAGGCGGCGAGCCGGCGCTTCACCGCGTCGAGCAGGTCGAAGCGTTCGCTCTCCACCGTGACCTCGACGATGATGGTGATCGGCCGCCCGGCCTTGGCCGGGTCGACGACCGCGACATTGCCCGTGATCACGCCGGCAGATTCCAGAGCAGCGATGCGCCGGTTGACGGCGGACGGAGAAAGATGGACCGCTTCGCTGATGTCGCGCTGCGGCATTCGGTTGTCTTCCTGCAGCAGCGCCAGGATCTTGCGGTCGAACGCGTCGAGCATCGTTTTCTCCGATCGTGGGCGGATATTCCGGATATCCGGTTCCTCGCGCAACACGGTCCCGAAATAATGGGCAAAACCCGGCACAATTCCCGCATTGCTTCGACTAATGTTGCGCCATTGGTTCAGCAAGGAGATTTTCGAGTGTTCCACGCAGTGACGGACAAAGGCCCGGCGCCGCGCCCCCAACTGGCTGCCGCGCTGGGCGACGAGGGGCGCGCGAAGGCGCAGGCTTTCCTCGAGGCGCTGCCAGGCTACCAGCCGACCCCGCTCGTCGCCCTGCCGGCGCTTGCCAGGGCGTCGGGGATCGGCGCGCTGCATGTCAAGGACGAAGGGAAGCGGTTGGGGCTGAAGAGCTTCAAGGCGCTCGGCGGCGCTTATGCGGTAATCTCGCTGGTGCTGGACGAGGCGAGCCGGCGTCTCGGCCGGCCCCTGACCCCGGCCGACATCACATCAAAGGAAGTCCGCGCGCTCGCGGCGAGCATGACAGTCGCCTGTGCCACCGACGGCAATCACGGCCGCTCCGTGGCCTGGGGCGCCGAGCTTGCCGGCACCGCCTGTGAAATCTTCATCCATGCCGGCGTTTCCGAAGGCCGGGCGGCTGCGATGGCGACCTTCGGCGCGCATATCAACCGTGTGCAGGGCTCCTATGACGATTCCGTCGCGCTCGCCGCCGAGATGGCCAGGGAACATGGCTGGACTGTCGTTTCGGACACGTCGTGGGAAGGCTATGAGACGATCCCATTGACCGTCATGCAGGGCTATACCGCGATGATCGGCGAGGCGCTCGACGCATTGGCCGAGCCGCCCACCCATTTGTTCCTGCAGGCCGGCGTCGGCGGCATGGCCGCGGCCGTCGCATCCTACGCGACGCAGCGCCTGGGCGCCGCAGCGCCGAAAGTGACCGTCGTCGAGCCCGCGCGCGCCGCTTGCCTCCATGCAACCGCCAAGGCTGGAAAGCTCGTGACGATCCCTCACGGCGAGCCGACCGTCATGGCGATGCTCGAATGCGCCACCCCGTCGCCGATCGGCTGGGAGGTGCTTCGCCACCTGGTCGATGGCTATGTGACGCTCGAAGAGGATGAGGCTGTGGCCGCGATGAGGCGGCTGGCGCAGCCGCATGGACACGACCGGGCGATCGTTGCCGGCGAAAGCGGCGCGACCGGGCTTGCCGGCATGTTCGCCTGTCTCACCGATCCATCGGCGCGTGACCATCTCGGGCTCGGCGCTCATTCACGCATTCTCGTCTTCAACAGCGAAGGCGCGACCGATCCAACCATCTATACCGATATCGTCGGCCGCAGCCCGGAAGAGGTGGCTTCATGAACAACGACCCCATCGAACTCCTGAAAGAACTCGTCTCGATCAATTCGGTCAATCCCGATCTCGTGCCCGGCGGCGCCGGGGAGGGCAAGATCGCCGATTTCTGCGCGGCGTGGCTGCGGGAACGCGGGTTCGAGGTGCATCGCATCGAGGAGCATGCGGGCCGTCCGTCGATCGTGGGCATTGCGCGCGGAAGCGGGGGCGGCCGTTCGCTGATGTTCAACGGGCACTACGACACCGTCTCGATCGCCAGCTACGACGGCGACGCCCTCGATCCCGTCATCCGCGACGGCAAGCTTTTCGGCCGAGGTTCCTTCGACATGAAGGGCGGCGTGGCGGCCATGATGGTCGCGGCGGCACGGGCCAAGGAGAACGGGCTGCGCGGCGACATTCTCGTCGCCTGCGTCGCCGACGAGGAATATGCCTCCTTCGGCAGCGAGGAGGTCGCCGCGCGGTTCAAGGCCGACGCCGCGATCGTCACGGAGCCCAGCCATCACGAACTGACGACAGCCCATCGCGGTTTCGTCTGGTTCGACGTCATCGTGCAAGGCCGGGCGTCGCATGGATCGCGCCCCGAACTCGGCATCGATGCGATCGTCAAGGCCGGCAAGTTCCTCGTGGCGCTCGAAGAACTCGACAAGCGCCTGCGCGCGAACCCGACTCATCCGCTGCTCGGATCGGGCTCCGTCCATGCCTCGCTGATCAAGGGCGGGGAGGAGCTTTCGAGCTATCCGGCCGAATGCCGCATTTCGCTGGAACGGCGCACCATTCCCGGCGAGAACGCGGCCACCGTGGCGGCCGAACTGCAGGCCGTCATCGCCGCCATCGCCGCCGCCGATCCCGATTTCAAGGCGACGCTCGCCGCCGGTCTCGAGCGTCCGCCCTTCGAGGTTGCGGAAAGCGAGCCCATCGTCGCCATGCTCGACCGCATCGCGACGGAGCGGCTCGGGAAACGCCCGGCGCGCCGCGGCGAGCCGTTCTGGACCGACTGCGCCATACTGCAGGGGGCAGGCATTCCCTGCGTCATGTTCGGAGCCGACGGCGGCGGAGCCCATGCGGCCTCGGAATGGGCCGAGGTGAGATCCGTCGAGACGCTTGCCGATATCCTGACCGACACAGCGGTTTCGTTCTGCGGATAATGTCGCCCCTTGTTGGCGTTGCCTGAACCGTGTCAGCGCGGTTCAGGCCGGATCTGCGGCGTGACAGCAAACGTCTCCACCGTGCTGCCGCGGATAGCGGTCACAGCGAGCGATTGGCCGATCCTGTCGCCTGTGAGCATGCGGATCAGGTCGTCGACGCCGGTGACGGCGCGTCCGTCGATCGCGGCGATGACGTCGCCCTCCCGCAACCCGGCTCGTGCCGCCGGACCGGCCAGTTCGACCTTCCGGAGCCTGACCGCAGTGTCGCTGAGGACGCGGGTCGCCAGCGCCGCCCGCCGCGGCAGAACGACCGTATCGGCCGAAATGCCGATGAAGGCGCGCCGCACGCGGCCGTGACGAATGATCTCCGAGACGACATGGCTGGCGGTGTTCGACGCGACCGCGAAGGCGATGCCCTGCGCGCCGAGGATGATCGCGGTGTTGACGCCGATCACCTCGCCGATCGAGGAGGCCAGCGGTCCGCCGGAATTGCCGGGATTGAGCGCGGCGTCGGTCTGCACCACGTCGTCGATCAGCCGCCCGGTCGAGGAACGCATCGAGCGGCCGAGCGCCGAGACCACGCCAGCCGTCACCGTCCATTCGAAGCCGAGCGGATTGCCGATGGCGATCGCGATCTGTCCGCGCCGCAGCGTCTTGGAATCGCCAAGCCGCGCTACGACCGGGAAGCGCCCGTCGGCGCGGATGAGAGCGATGTCGGTATCGGGGTCGCTGCCGAGCACCCGGCCCTCGGCCGAACCGCCGCCGGGGGTGATCACCCGCACCCTTCCGGCGTCCGCCACGACATGGCTGTTGGTGACGATCAGTCCGTCGGGCGAGATGACGAAGCCCGAACCGTGGCCGGCCCTGCCGCCGATCTGCTCGATGCGCGCCACCGCCGGCCCGACCCGGTCCACCGCGTCCGCGACCGAACGGGAATAGGCGTCGAGCAGTGTTGCGTCGTCGTCGAGATGGAGTGCTGCCTCGCCCATGGTGACCCTCCGTCCCCGGCCTGTCGCGCGGCGACAGGCTGCAGGTTCTTGTTTCGCGCATGTCCTTTTCCCGAAAACGCTGCACATTTTCGGGAGACATGCCCGGAGTTCATTCGCTTCCTATATGTGCGGAGCGCGGCAGGCCCGTGCGACCTGCCCGAATGGCCAGTCTAGCCGTCTGGCGAGTAGGAAAGGGCGCGTACCTGGGCGATATCTGGGACCATCGAGCCCAGGAGGCGAATATGAGCAAATTCAATCTTCCGGACTTCTCCCGCGCGGTGACCGATCTCGCGCAATCGGCCGCTCCGGCGCTGGCAAGCCTCGACGTCCATCCGCGCCATAGCGTCAGCGCCTTCCATTGGCGCGACGGCCTCTATATCACTGCGGAAGAAGTCGTCGATTCCGGGGACGATCTGCAGATCGTGCTGCATGAGGGCGTGACGGCAAAGGCCGAGCTTGTTGGCCGCGACCCGTCGACCGGCATCGCGCTCGTCAGGCCGGAGGGCGTGAAGGCACCCGATGTGTTCACTCCGGCCAAGGATGTCAGGGCCGGCAGTCTCGCCGTGATCGTGGGCCAGGGCGGCACGTCGCCGCTCGTCGCCTTCGGCACGGTCAACGAGGCGGGCCCGTCGTGGCGCAGCATGCGCGGTGGCCTCATCGACCGCCGTATCGGCCTTGCCGCTCCGCTGGACGGGCGTTTCGAAGGTGCGGCGGCGCTCGACGGTGCCGGCGCCCTGATCGGCCTCGTCCTCTTCGGTCCACGCAGGAGGCCTTTGGTGATCCCTGCCGAGACGATCGAGCGGGCCGCGGCCGCCCTGAAGGACAAAGGCCATGTCGCGCGCGGCTATCTCGGCGCCGGGCTGCATCCCGTCCGCCACGCCTCGGTTCGGGGTGCGATGGTAATGAGCCTCGACGATGATGGTCCGGCCCGGGCAGCGGGCCTGCATCTGGGCGACATCATCACCGCATGGGACGGCGAGGCAATCGACGGTCCGCGCGACCTCTTGCGTCAACTCGGGCCCGACAGCGTCGGCTCGACGGTACCACTCGCCATCCTGCGGGGCGGCGAGAAGCGGGAGATCTCCGTCACGGTCGGCTCCCGGCCCATGAACTGAGGAGACGATGGCCGGTATCCTGACCATCCAGCTCGCGCTCGCCGATCACGGCCGGGAAGAGGAACTGGCCGTCGCGCTCTCGGAGGAGCGCGGCATCACCGTCGTGCATGAAGGCGACCTCGAGTCGTCGGCTCATGCCGATGTCGTGGTGACCGACAGCGCTCCACAGGACGGCGGAACGCCGCATGTGCTGTGGGGCGGCAAGGCCGGAGACGGCACCGACGTCCATGCGAGCCTTCCGGCCAAGACCCCCGTCGAAGTCGTGATCGCCGCGGCGCGGCTCGCCGCTGCAGGCTATCGGCTGGTCGGGGGCAAAAGCCGCAGGGTGGAGACGGGCGACGATCTCGCGGACATGCCGTTGCCGGCCCGGCTTCATCTCAGCGCGCGCGAGCGCGAGGTGCTGGCGCTGCTGGCCGAAGGCGCGCCGAACAAGGTGATCGCCCGCCGCCTCGGCATCTCCGTCCACACCGCGAAGTTCCATGTCGCGGCCGTCGTCGCCAAGCTCGGCGCGGCGAACCGTACCGAGGCGATCGGCATCGCCATGCGTGAAGGACTGGTGCTTATCTGAGCGCGACGAGTGTTGCCAAGGGTCGGTCCTATGACCGTCGGAGGCGCGAAAGCCGAGCGGCCTGTTGAGACTTGCTGTGAACTCGACGTCAGATCGCCATGATGCCGCCGTCGACCGACAGCGTATGGCCGGTCATGAAGGAATTCTTCGGGTCGGCGGCGAACAGGATGACCTCGACCACCTCGTCGACCTCGGCGACACGCTTCATCGGCACGCCGCGCGTCAGCTCCGTATGGGCATCCTTCTCGTTGCCGCCCGCGAGCCTGACGAAATCGCCGACCATCTGGGTGCGGGCGAAAGACGGGCACACCGCGTTGACGCGAATGCCGCGGGTTGCATATTCCGACGCGGCCGAGCGCGTCAGGCCCACGACGCCGTGCTTGGCCGCGGCATAGACCGAGAGCCGCGCTGCGCCCGCCAGACCCGCGACCGAGGCGATGTTGACGATGGTGCCGCCTGCGCCCGTCGTGCGGAACTGCTTCTCCATGACCGGGATCTGATGCTTCATGGCGTAGAAGACGCCGAGCAGGTCGATCTCGATGATGCGCCTTGCCTCGTCGGACGGTACCTGCGGCAGCTTGACGAAGCTCTGGGCTATGCCGGCATTGTTGATCGCGATGTCGAGCTGGCCGAAGCGCTTGACGGCGAGTTCGACCAGGGCCTCGGAGAGGTCTTCCCGGGCGACATCGCCGGCGAGCGTGGCCGCCCCTCCCGGCAATCGCTCGGCCAGATCGTCGAGGGCCTTCGGATCAATGTCCGAAAGCACCAGCCTGGCGCCGTCGGCGGCAAGCCTTTCCGCCAGCCGACGGCCGAACCCGCCTGTCGCTCCGGTCACCAGAACGCTACGCCCCTCGAAACGACTCATGCCTGCTTGTCCCCGTCGATAGACTGCACGGCGAGCGCGGAGAGAAGTCTCACCGCTTCGCCATATGTCCGAGCCTTTTCGGGGTTCGAGGCATTCCCGTCAAGCGCCCGTTTGTAGACACCCTGGCAGATCGCTGCGAGACGAAAGAAAGAAAAGCACAAATAGAACGTCCAGTTCCTGATGCCGTCGATCTTGCGGCGTTCGCAATATCGCCCGACATAGGCCTCTTCGTCGGGTATGCCCAAGCTTGCCCGGTCGATGCCGGCAAGGCCACGGAAGCCGGACGAATGCGGCAGGCGCCATTGCATGCATTGATAGGCGATATCCGCATAGGGGTGGCCGAGCGTCGACAACTCCCAGTCGAGCACCGCGACTACCTGCGGCCGGTCGGGTGCGAAGATCATGTTGTCGAGCCGATAGTCGCCGTGGACGAGCGACACCAGGCCGTCATCTTCGGGCAGATGTTCTTCCAGCCAGGCGATCAGTCGATCCATGTCGGCGATCGCGTCCGTCTCGGAGGCGCGGTACTGACTGGTCCAGCGGCCGAGCTGGCGTTCGAAATAGCTGCCCGGCTTGCCGAAATCGGCGAGGCCGGCGGCCTCGATATCGACATCGTGCAGCGCCGCCAGGGTGCCGTTCATCGCGTCGTAGATCGCGGCGCGCTCGGTATTGTCGGCCGCTTCGGGCAGGGCGGGATCCCAGAGGATGCGGCCTTCGACGAAGGCCATGACGTAGAACATGCGGCCGATCGGCGAGTCTTCCCCGGAAAGATGCAGCACAGGCGGCACCGGCACGGCTGTCGCCGCCAGGGCCTTCATGACCCGGAACTCCCGGTCGACCTGGTGGGCGGATTTGAGCAGCGCGCCCGGCGGCTTGGCCCGCAGCACATAGCGTCCGCTGCGGGCGGTCAGGAGATAGGTCGGGTTGGACTGGCCCGAACTGAACTTCTCGATGTTCTGCAGTCCCGAAAAGCCCGGTATGTGGGCTTCGAGATAGGGGGCCAAGGCCGCCTGGTCGAGCGCGTTCGGATCACTCATGTTTCCTCGGGCTCCAGCTTGGTCAGCGTCAGCCAGCGCGCGGTGAGCGCCGGCTTCGGCGAATTCTCGATCTCGATGGTCACGTCGTAGTCGATATGCACCCATCCCGAGGGGCGCGCATTCACATTGGCCAGCACGAAGCGGGTCCTGATCCGGGCGCCCGACTTCACCGGGGTGATGAAGCGGATCTTGTCGAAGCCGTGATTGATGCCCACGCCCGCCCCTTCGAGCGGCGGCAAGGTCTCGAAGGTCATGGCGGAGAGCAGCGACAACGACAGGAAGCCGTGGGCGATGGTACCACCGAACGGCGTTTCCCTGATAGCGCGCTCGGGGTCGACATGGATGAACTGGTGATCGTCGGTCGCATCGGCGAACTGGTCGATCATCTGCTGGCTGACGACGCGCCAGGGCGAGAGGCCGATCTCCTTGCCCTGGTTGGCCACGAGTTCGTCGAAACTAACGGTCTTCAAGCTTTTCTCTTCCCGCCATAACGCCGGCGCGGGCCTCAGGAATCCGCTCGGATGCGTGGCGGCATGGCGGAAGCTTGAAGTCCATCACCGGTCATTCCTTGAACAGCGTCATTCCATGCTGGACGGACTGGCCGCCGTCGATCGGAACAATCGCGCCGGTCACGTAGCTGCCGGCGCGGCTGCACAGATACAGCGTCGCGCCGGCAATGTCATCCGGCGCGCCGATCCTGCCGATCGGGACATGCCCGCCGATCCTTGCCGCCTGATCGTCCGTAGCCGTGGCGAAGGCCGTCATGCGGCTCTGGAATGGACCGGGAGCGAAGGCGTTGACCGTGATGCGCCGCGCCGCGAGCTCATTGGCCAGGGTGCGCGTGAGATGATGCACCGCAGCCTTCGAGGCGGTGTAGGAGTAGGCGTCGTCGGCGAGCGGCTGCGTGCCCATGACCGAGCCGAGATTGATCACCCGCGCGGGGTCGCGGTCGCTCGCCGCCTTGTCGAGCAGCGGCAGCAGTTCCCGCGTCAGGTGGAATAGGCCCGTGACATTGACGTTCAGCACCTTGGCCCAGGCGTGGTAGGGGAAGGTTGCTAGCGGCTCGCCCCAGGACACGCCGGCATTGTTGATGAGGATGTTCAGCCGATCCGTCCTGCGCTTCACCTCCTCGACCAGCGCCGCGATGCCCGCTTCAGTGCCGACGTCTCCGGCAAATCCCATGGCCTTGCCCGCTGCGCCCAGCGCGTTGAGCTCGTCGGCGACGCGTTCGCAGTCGCCGCCCTTGCGCGATGCGATCATCACATCGGCGCCCGCCTTGACCAGGGCCGTCGCCGCCATGCGACCGATGCCGGTTGCAGCGCCCGTCACCAGCGCGGTCTTGCCCGAGACCGAAAAGAGTTCGTCCAGATATGACATCGATCCTCCTCGCCTGCTGTTTTTTCCGGACGCCCGTTGCGGCCGCGTTGACAACATACCGGGTAGTATGTTCATCATTTGATTGTCCGTAAAGACCCCCGGAGGCCGCGAGGCGGCGATATGGGGGCGGGCGGTGAACGGCGAGGGAGGATTCGAGCCGCATGACGCTCAGCGTCAGGGAGCATATCCAGGACAGCGCACGCGCCGACATCCTTTGGGCGGCGGCGAACTGCTTCATGGAGCATGGCTACAACGCCACTTCCATCGATGACGTCGCGCGCAGCCTCGGCGCCACCAAAGGCCGGATCTATCACTATTATCCATCGAAGGCCGACCTGTTCGCCGATGTCTACCGCACCGGCATGGACATGAACTACGCTGCCGTCGAACCCTACAGGAACCTTCCCCTCGGCCCGCTCGAGAAGTGGATCAAGATGGCGAATGCCCATGTCAACCAGATGGTCGCGACCCGGCAGTTCCAGCGGGCGGTCTGGGAAGGGGTGGAACTGCATCTGCGCGGCGCCACCACGCCGCATCAGCGCGAGGTCCTGGGCGCGCTACTGCAATACCGGACCGACTACGGCCGCATCTTCCGGGAGATTCTTGCCGAAGGACGCGAGGCCGGGGTCTTTCGTTTCGAGAACATCAGCATTGCCAACCAGATCATGTTCATAACCCTGAACTCGCCGATCTTCTGGTACACGCCGCGTCCCGGCGAGACCGAGGAGGATGTTGCGGCGATCGTTCGGCAAATCGTGACTTTCGCGCTGCGCGGCCTCGGCGCCAAGGAGGACTGAACGATGTCGGAGATGAATCTCGGCATGACGGAACGGCTGAAGCCGATCCATGAACGAGTGAGTCGCATGGTCCGAGAGGAGATCATGCCGCTCGACGAGGAATTCCTGGCCGAAGTCGGCAAGGGCGGAGACCGCTGGGCCTTCACGCCGCGCCAGACGGAGATCCTCGAAGGGCTGAAGGCGAAAGCCCGCGAGCGCGGCCTGTGGAATTTCTGGCTGACCGATTCGGAACGGGGATACGGGCTCACCACCGTCGAATATGCCTATCTCGCCGAGGAGATGGGCAAGGCCCATCTCGGCGCGGAAGTGTTCAACTGCTCCGCACCCGACACCGGCAACATGGAAGTCTTCGAGCGCTACGGCAGCGCCGAGCACAAGGAGAAGTGGCTGAAGCCGCTGCTCGAGGGCAAGATCCGCTCGGCCTTCCTGATGACCGAGCCCGATGTCGCCTCCTCCGACGCAACCAACATCTCGATGCGTTGCGAACGCGACGGCGACGACTATGTGCTGAACGGTGAGAAATGGTGGTCGTCGGGCGCAGGCGATCCGCGCTGCGCCATCTATATCGTCATGGTGCGCACCGCGCATGACGGGCCGAAGCACAGGCAGCATTCAATGATCCTGGTGCCGTCGGACACGAAAGGCATCACCAGGCTGCGTGCCATGAGGGTCTATGGCGACGACGATGCGCCGCATGGTCATCTGCATTTGCGCTTCGAGAATGTGCGTGTTCCGGCCGGGAACCTGCTGGTCGGCGAGGGAAGGGGCTTCGAGATTTCGCAGGGCCGGCTCGGGCCCGGCCGCATCCATCACTGCATGCGCGCCATCGGCCAGGCCGAAATGGCGCTGGAGCAGATGTGCCGCCGCTCCATGCGGCGCGAGGCTTTCGGCAAGCCGCTGGCGCAACTCGGCGCCAACTACGACATCATCGCCGAATGCCGCATGGAGATCGAAATGGCCCGGCTGCTCTGCCTGAAGGCGGCCTGGATGATGGACCAGGGCGACAGGGCGGCGGCCGCGCCGTGGATCAGCCAGATCAAGGTCGTGGCGCCACGCATGGCTCTGAAGGTCACCGACGAGGCGGTCCAGATGTTCGGCGCGCAGGGCATCAGCCAGGATACGCCGCTGGCGCGGTCGTGGACGCATCTTCGCACGCTGCGCCTGGCCGACGGGCCGGATGCGGTGCACCGCCGCCAGGTGGCGCGCGAGGAGTTGCGCAAATACACGCAGGAAAAGGTTTGAGGCTGAGATGAAGGCGATCGTCGCCCGCGAATATGGACCGGTCGAGAAGCTCGACTATGCCGACTGGCCGGAGCCCGAAGCCAAGGGCTCGACAGTGGTGATCGCCGCCGATGCGATCGGGGTCAACTTTCCCGACGGCCTGCTGGTCCAGGGTCTCTACCAGATGAAGCCGGCGCTGCCCTTCGTGCCCGGCATGGAAGTTGCTGGGACCGTCACCGCAATCGGCCCCGACGTCCGGTCGGTGAAGCCGGGAGACCGCGTTGCGGCGCTTTCCTCCATCGGCGCCTATGCCGAGAAGGTGGGTGCGCCCGAGGCCACGGTAATGAAGCTGCCGACGGGGCTTTCCAGCGAGGACGCCTGCGCGTTGATGTGCGGGTACGGAACGTCGCACCATGCGTTGAAGCAGCGCGCCAGGCTTCGGCCCGGCGAGACCCTTTGCGTGCTTGGCGCGTCTGGCGTCACCGGCATCGCCGCCGTGCAGATCGGCAAGATCATGGGCGCGACGGTCATCGGCGTCGCCTCTTCGGAAGAAAAGCGCGCGACGGCGCAGCAGGCCGGCGCCGACATCGTCATCGGCTATGAGAACCTGAAGGAGCGGCTCAAGGAAGTGACCGGGGGCAAGGGCGTCGATGTTGCCTTCGATCCGGTCGGCGGAGCCGCCTTCGACGGGCTTTCGCGCTCCATGGCCTGGGACGGCAGGCTGCTCGTTATCGGTTTCGCCTCCGGTACGATCCCTCAATTCCCTGTCAACCTGGCCCTGGTCAAGGGCTTCAGCATCGTCGGCGTGTTCTGGGGCGCCTTCACCCAGAAGGAGCCGAAGACCTATACGGAAAACATGCAGGAACTGATCGGCTGGTATCTCGCCGGCAAGGTCAAGCCGGTGATCGAGGGGACCTATCCGCTGTCCGGCGCGTCCGATGTCCTGAAGCGCGTGCTCGGCCGCGGGGCGGTCGGCAAGCTGATCCTCAAGCCTTGAACTCTGTCCAGCGGGGTCCGATGATGGCCATTCCCTCGGAAATGAAAGCGCTCCTCCTGAAGGGCGACGGCTACGCGGCGGTTCCCTCCGGCACCGTCCTGGAGGCCATGGAGCCTTATGTCGAATATGGCACGATCGCCGTTCCGTCGCCCGGGCCGAAGCAGCTTCTGATCAAGGTGAGCCTCGCCTCGATCAATCCCTCCGACGTCATGTTCTTAAAGGGCATGTACGGCCAGCCGCGCCTCAAGGGCCAGCCGGCCGGTTTCGAGGGCGTCGGCACGGTCGTGGCGGCGGGAGCCGATCCCCTGGCGCAGAGCCTTGCGGGCAAGCGGGTCGCCTTTGCGACGGGGCTCAGCAACTGGGGGAGTTGGGCCGACTATGCGGTCGCAGACGCCGCCGCCTGCATCCCGCTGATCGATACGGTGCGCGACGCCGACGGCGCGGCGATGATCGTCAATCCGCTCACCGCGATCGCCATGTTCGGCATCGTGCGTGAGGAGGGCGAGAAGGCCTTCGTCCTGACCGCCGGGGCAAGCCAGCTCTCCAAGCTCATCATGGGCGTGGCCAGGGATGAAGGCTTCCGTCCGATCGCGATCGTGCGGCGCGACGACCAGATCCCGCTTCTGAAGGACGCCGGCGCCACCCATGTGCTCAATGCCGAAGCGGCCGACTTCCAGACGGCGCTGCGCGAGGTGATGAAGGCCGAGCAGCCCCGCGTTTTCCTCGACGCCGTGACCGGGCCGCTCGCCTCGGCAATCTTCGATGCCATGCCCAAGCGCTCGCGCTGGATCATCTACGGACGGCTCGATCCCGACGCCACCGTCATCCGCGAGCCCGGCCATCTCATCTTCCAGCACAAGCGGATCGAAGGCTTCTGGCTCACCGAATGGATGCGCGGCTCGGCCGAGCGCCGTGTGGCTGCCGTGGTGGAGGCCCAGAAGCGGTTCTCCGACGGCCGCTGGAAGACGGACGTGACGGCCGTGGTGCCGCTTGCCGACGCCGTGGCACGGGTTCCGGGCGAACTCGCCAAGCCGAACGGAAAGGTGTTCATCGCGCCGTGACCGGCGCATCGAGGATAGAGACTTTCGTCACAGCAGGGAACGTCGCCAAAGCACCATAAGTCGTATGAAATCGTCGGTTGCCCGCGGGAACGGGTAGCCTATAGTCGGGACGAAGCGCGGCGCAAAAGATCGCGCAAGTACCGGGACGCAAATATCGGGAGGAGAACGTCTTGGACGTATTGCAGCTCATTGTCAGCGGCTTGGCCAATGGTTGTGTCTATGGTCTAATCGCGCTCGGCTTCGTGCTGATCTACAAGGCAACCGAAGCGGTGAACTTCGCCCAGGGCGATTTCATGATGCTCGGCGCCTTCATCACGTTGGGTCTCACCAATTCCGAATTCATGGGCCTGCCCTTCTGGCTGTCGGTTCCGATCGCGATTCTCCTCATGGGCATGTTCGGCTACCTGCTCGACATGCTGGTGCTGAGGCGCATGTTCGGCCAGTCGCAGATCGCCGTGATCATGCTGACCATCGCACTCGGCTTCGTGCTGCGGTTCGCCGCGGGCCTGATCTGGGGCCATGAACCGAAATCGCTGGAATCGCCGATCGCCGGCGTCGACGTCCGCCTCGGCGGGCTGGTGCTCGGGCTGGACGAGGTGGCGGTCATCCTCGTCACTGTGCTCTTGACGATCGTGCTCTATTTCTACTTCAACGCCACCAAGCTCGGCATCGCCATGCAGGCGGCATCGCAGAACCAGCTCGCGGCCTACTACATGGGCATCCCCGTCAAGCGCGTGCATTCGCTGATCTGGGCGCTGGCCGGAGCCGTGGCGGCGATCGCCGGCGTGCTGTTCGCCTCCAAGGGCTCGATCGACCCGTCCACCGGATTGCTCGGTATCAAGGCTTTCGCGGCGGCCGTGATCGGCGGTTTCGGCAGCCTGCCCGGGGCGCTGCTCGGCGGAATCATCGTGGGGCTGATCGAACCCTTCGCCTCCTATTATATCGCCGCAGGCTACTCGCAGATCATGCCCTATCTGCTGCTCTTCCTGATCCTCGTCTTCCGGCCGCACGGAATCCTCGCCCAGGTCCACAGGAAGAAGGTCTGAAGCCATGCGGACAGTCTTCAAGACCTCCTACGACGCCGACATCAACCTCTTCAGGCACGGACAGCAGGCGGCCTGGTATCTGGGCCTGCTGGTTCTTTCGATCGTGCTGCCGTTCCTGCTCGGCACCTTCTGGCTGGGCGAGATCACCAATGTGCTGATCTGGGCGATCGCCGGCATGGGACTGATGATCCTGGTCGGCCATACGGGACAGGCGAGCCTCGGCCATTCGGCCTTCCTGGCGGTGGGCTGCTACGCAAATGTCCTGCTGCAGGATCCCGTCGGTCTTCCCTTCATCCTGTCCTTCCCGCTGGCAGGGCTGATCGCCGGCCTGGCCGGCGCGCTGATCGCGATGCCGATGAGCCGGCTGCACGGCATTTATCTCGGCATCGGCACGCTGGCGCTCGCCATCCTCACCGACGACCTGATCGTGATAGCGGAGCCGCTGACCAACGGGGTCGTCGGCCTCATTCCGCCCACCATCTCGATCTTCGGCGTGGAGATCGACCGCTACGCGACGCCCGACCGTTTCTACTGGCTGGTGCTGGTGGTGACCGTGCTCGTCGTGCTGGTCTATCGCAACCTGCTGCGAACGCCGCTCGGCCGCTCGTTCTCGGCGGTGCGCGATTCGGAGGTCTCCGCCGGCGCCATGGGCGTCAACGTCGCCAGGACCAAGGCCGTCTCCTTCGGCATCTCCACGGCGATCACGGGTCTCGCCGGTGCGCTGATGGGCCATTTCGCGGGCATCTTCAACAACGAGACCTTCAATCTCATCATCTCGATCCAGCTCCTCCTGATGATCGTCATCGGCGGGCTCGGCTCCATCCACGGCGCCTTCTTCGGCGCTGTCGTGGTCGCGCTCCTGCCGCAGGCGATCGCGATTTCGCGCGACATGGTCGGCAATCTCTTCGGGGGCGGCACCGTCGCCATACCGGGCCTGGAATCGGCCATCTTCGGCGCCCTGCTCATCCTATTCATCCTGTTCGAGCCGATGGGCATCTATGGCCGGTGGGTCAAGATCCGGACCTATTTCGAACTGTTCCCCTTCTATCGCCGCGACATGTTCCGTCGCCAGAAGAGCTATCTGAAAACGGAGCGCATGCGATGAGCCTGCTCGAAATCGACAACGTCACGCTTCGCTTCGGCGGGGTCACCGCCGTCAACAAAGTGTCCTTTTCGGTCGAGGAGGGCGAGGTCTTCGCGCTGGTCGGGCCGAACGGCGCCGGCAAGTCGACCTTGTTCAACCTGATCTCGCGCTTCTACGATCCGGTCGAGGGCGACATACGTTTTGCCGGCGAGAGCATCCTGCAGCGCGCTCCGCACGAAATGGCAGGCCTCGGCATCGCCCGCACCTTCCAGAACATCGAGTTGTTCGAGCAGGCGACGGTGCTTCAGAACCTTCTGGTCGGCCGGCACCGGCATCGCAAGGGCAATCTCGTCAGCGAACTGGCGTTCACGCCTTTCGTGCGCCAGGAAGAGCGCAGGCACCGCGAGGCCGTCGAGAAGGTCATCGATTTCCTCGACCTGCAGGCCTATCGCGAGAAGCATATCGCCGGCCTTCCCTATGGCGTGCGCAAGGTGGTCGAGATGGGCAGGGCGCTCGCCATCGAGCCGCGGCTGCTGCTGCTGGACGAGCCGGCCTCGGGCCTCTCGGTCGAGGAGACGCTCGACGTCGCCTTCTGGATCGAAGACATCAAGCGGGAGATGGGCATCACCGTCCTGATGGTCGAGCACGACATGCATCTCGTTTCCTCCGTCTCCGACCGCGTGCTGGCGCTCGCCGACGGCAAGGCGCTGGCGCTCGGTTCGGCCTTCGAGGTGCAGAACGACCCCAAGGTGATCGAGGCCTATATCGGCGTTTCCGATCAGGAGAAGAGGGCTGTGGCATGACGGCGGCGCTGCAGATGGTCCATTCCACGCCATCCGAGAAGGCGGTCGTGCTGTCGGTCAAGAACCTCGAGAGCTTCTACGGGCCGATCATGGCGATCCGCGGCGTCAGCCTCGACGTCCGCGCCGGCCAGATCGTCACCGTGCTGGGCGCCAACGGGGCCGGCAAGACGACCCTGCTGAAGACGATCTCCGGCGTGATGAACCCGCAAAAGGGCCAGATCCTCTATGGCGGCGGCGACATCGCCGGCCAGGAGCCGGACCGGGTCGTGCGGGCCGGCATCGTCCATGTGCCTGAAGGCCGCGAGGTCTTTCCCCTGCTCACCGTGGAGGAAAACCTCAGGATGGGCGCCTTCACGCGCTCCGACGCGGACGGCGTGCGGCGCGACGAGGAGATGGTCTATTCCTATTTCCCGATCCTCGCGGAGCGGCGGCGCCAGGCGGCGGGCACGCTGTCCGGCGGCCAGCAGCAGATGCTGGCCATCGGCCGCGGGCTCATGGGCGATCCCAGGGTGATGCTGCTCGACGAGCCGAGCCTCGGATTGTCGCCGCTGCTCGTGAAGGAGATCTTCTCCATCGTGCGCCGGCTCAATCGGGAGCAAGGCGTCACCATGATGCTGGTCGAGCAGAATGCGCGCGTGGCGCTGGAGGTGGCCGACTACGGCTACGTCATGGAACTCGGCCGCATCGTCATGGCCGACACCGCGCCGCGCCTGCTGGAATCGAAGGACATCCAGGAATTCTACCTGGGCGTCCAGGAAGAGACGCAGCGCGGCCAGAAGCGCTGGAAGCAGAGGAAGACCTGGCGATGACCCCCCGCGGAGGCCGGGCGAAGGGGCATCTCAAGGCCGATGACACATACGGGAGGACATGCGCATGACCATTGCCGCCAACATGCCGCCCCAGACGGTCGTGGATGGGCACAGCATCAATGCCGACCTCACCAAAGGTCCCTATTTCTTCGACGGCGCGGACACGCTGGTGAAACTCTTCCGGGCGCGCTGCCAGGAACTCGGCGCCAAGGTCGCGCATCGCGAGAAGGATTACGGGATCTGGCTCTCCTACAGCTGGACCGATTTCTACGAGCATGCGCGGCTGATCGGGCTTGGCCTCGTCGCGCTCGGGCTGAAGCGCGGCGAAGTCGTGTCGATCCTGTCGGAGGACAACAAGGAATGGGTCTATGCCGATCTCGGAACCCAGTCCGTGGGCGGCATCGTTTCCGGTGTCTACACCACCGACTCCGCCACCCAGCTCAAATATCTGATCAACGATTCCGACAGCCGCTTCCTGCTGGTCGAGAATGACGAGCAGCTCGACAAATATCTCTCCATCAAGAACGAGGTGCCGGGGCTCGCCCGTGTCATCGTCTTCGACCGGGAGGGGCTGCACAGCTTCTCCGACGAGAAGGTGATCTTCCTGGACGACCTCTACCGGATCGGACGCGACTTCCTGAAGGAGAACCCGCAGCGCTTCGAGGAGGAGATCGCGCGGTCGCAGCCCAAGGAAACGGCGATTCTCGTCTATACTTCGGGCACCACCGGGCCGCCCAAAGGCGCCATGATCTCCCACGGCAACATCATGTGCTCGATCGCCGGCTCGCTGCTGACGCTGCCGGTGAAGGATACCGAGGAGCAGGTCTGTTTCCTGCCGCTCTGCCATATTCTCGAAAGGCTGATCACCGTCTTCATCCCGATAGGATTGAAGTCGACGGTCAATTTCGCCGAGAGCCCGGAGACGGTGTTCGACAATCTGCGCGAGGTGAGCCCGCATGTCTTCACCGCCGTGCCGCGCGTCTGGGAGAAAGTCTATTCGCGCGTCGCCATCATGGCCGGGGAAGCGACGCCGCTCGGCCGTTGGGCCTATCGCCAGGCCATCGCCGCCGGCATGAAGCGAGGCGAATATCTGGAGGAGAAGAAGGCGGTGCCGCTCGGCGTCGCCGCCTCCTATGCGTTCTGGGACTTCGTGGTGTTGAACAACATGCGGC
Source organism: Mesorhizobium sp. L-8-10 (assembly GCF_016756635.1). Taxonomy (NCBI): domain Bacteria; kingdom Pseudomonadati; phylum Pseudomonadota; class Alphaproteobacteria; order Hyphomicrobiales; family Phyllobacteriaceae; genus Mesorhizobium; species Mesorhizobium sp. L-8-10. The sequence continues at coordinate 2,944,939 of NZ_AP023263.1, forward strand.
GCATGCTCGGCCTCGACCGGTTGCGGCGCGGAACCACAGGGGCAGCCCCGATTTCGCCCGACCTGCTCAGATGGTACCGGGCGATCGGCGTGACGCTGCTCGAGGGATACGGCATGACCGAGAGTTCCGGCGTCATCTCGCTCAACCTGATCGAGGACGCCAAGACCGGAACGGTGGGCAAGGTGGTGCCGGGCGGCGAGATGAGGATCGCACCCGACGGCGAGATCCTGTACCGGGGCGGCAATGTCTTCCAGGGCTACTGGAACAAGCCCGACAAGACCGCCGAGACGATTGCCGAGGGCGGCTGGCTGCGCACCGGCGATCTCGGGCGGATCGACAACGAGGGCTTCCTCACCATCACCGGCCGCGCCAAGGACATCATCATCACCGCCGGCGGCAAGAACATCACGCCGGCAGAGATCGAGAACCGGCTGAAATTCTCGCCCTACATTTCCGATGCGGTGGTCATCGGCGACAAGCGCAAATTCCTGAGCGCCCTGGTGATGATCGACCAGGAGAACGTCGAGAAATTCGCGCAGGACAGGCGGGTGCCGTTCAGCGACTTCAGGTCGCTCTGCGCGGCGAGCGAGGTGCGCGACCTGATCGCGGGCGTCGTCGCCGAGACCAATCGGGATTTCGCCCGGGTCGAGCAGATCAAGGATTTCCGGCTGATCGACGTGCTGCTCACCGCCGAGGACGAGGAACTGACCGCGACGATGAAGCTGAAGCGCAGCTTCGTCGAGAAGAAGCACAAGAAGCTTATCGACGAGATGTACGGCTAGGCACGACCCTGCCGTCATGCTGGGAACTGAAACACCACGGAGGAGACTTGCAATGAAATCGGCATTCAAGAAATCGATCCTGGCGCTGGGCCTCGCCGCCGGAATGGCGTCGGCTGCCTATGCGCAGCAGGGGGTCAGCGACACCGAAGTCGTCATCGGCTCGAACGGCGATCTCTCGGGCGTCTTCGCGCCGTTCAACGTCCAGGCTATCAAGGCCGCGCAGCAGTATTTCGACGAGGTCAACGCGGCGGGCGGCGTCCACGGACGCAAGATCAAGTTCATCGTCGAGGATCACGGCTACCAGGTGCCCAAGGCGGTCCAGAACTTCAACAAGCTGGTGAACTCCGACAAGGTGTTCGCGATGATCCTCAATCTCGGTACGCCGCACAACATAGCCGGCTTCAAGATGATGGAGCCGGCCAAGGTCGCCAACATCTCGCCGCTCACCGCCGCGCGCCAGATGGTCGAAGGCGACATCACCTACAAATATACCGGGCTTTCCTCCTACTACGATCAGCTCAAGGCCGGCATCGAGTTCCTGGCGAAGGAAACCGGCGCCAAGGAGGTCTGCGCCATGTATTTCCCGTCCGACTTCGGGCTCGAAGTCTATGAAGGAACCAAGGAAAAAGCCGAAGAGCTCGGGCTGAAATTCGCCGCCGAGACGACCCATAAGCCGGACGACCAGGATTTCGTGGGTTCGCTCACCAAGCTGCGCGAAGCCGGCTGCGATATCGTCGCGACTGCCGTCGGCGTGCGCCAGACGATCGTCATCCTGGGCACCGCCAAGAAGCTTGGCTGGAACGATGTGGCCTTCATCGGCTCGTCGGCCGGCTTCAATACGGCCGTCGCCAAGGTGCCGGGCGGCGTGACGGAGGGCTACTACGCCGCCGCCGGATGGTCGGACCTGGAGAACCGGCTGGACAGCAACGAGGAGCTCAAGAAATGGGCCGAAGGCTACAAGGCCGCCTTCAACGAGGACCCGGGCACGGCGGCCCAGCTCGGCCGCGCGGCAGCGGTCACTTTGGTCAACGGGCTCGAGGCGGCCGGCAAGGACCTGACGCCGGAGAGCTTCCAGAAGGGTATGGAAACGCTGGAATATGACGACCCGATCCTGAACGCCCATATCAAATACGGGCCGAACGACCACCAGGGCGGTGACGCCATATTCATCTCGAAGATAGAGGGCGGCGTATGGAAGGAAGTCGGCCAGGAATAGTTTTCGGCGAGACGACGTGGGCGCCGCTCCGACCTGGTCGGGGCGGCGTCGTGTCCCTGGATTTCTGCGAGCATCAGCGCCGTTGCCAGCCCGTTCACGTTGACACCAAGCTCAACGCTGTCGCCACGGGCAGGTAGAGCGTACGCGGCCGTTCGATCAAAGGCATGAAGCCGAAGGTCGCATAGAAGGATGCTGCCTCGTCATCGATGGCGTCTGCGAAGATGGCATGCGCTCCGATGGACGAAGTCGCGACAGTCCTGATGGCGTCGAACAGCAAGGCTTCCCCCAGTCCCTGCCCGGCATAGTCACCATGCCGGCCGAGCCAACCGATCAGGACGGCCGGAACGGATGGATAGCGCGGCAGCCTCTTCGCCAGCGGCTCAGGAACGTTATTCAGAGGCACGTTGCTGGAGGACAGGGTGTAAAAACCGGCTACCCGGTCTGTCGTGATTTCTCTGGCGACGAAACAGGTCGCGTATTTGCGCTTCACGTCCTGCGACACGACCTCACGGAAATATGCATCGATCCGGTCGTTGCCGCAGGAAAAGTCCGCGCGCCTGTGTTTCTTCTCCAGCGGCTCGATGACAAAGCGTGCGCTCACCGGCGTTCGATCAACTCCCCGTGACGCTTCGCGGCACGGGCCAGCCGCTCATTCGGCTTGGATGGATTGATCAGCGCTTCGGCGAAGCGGATTTGGTCGGCGCGTGCGAGACGCATGATTTCGGCATCCTCGACAACGCGCCGGGCGTCCTCGCCTGCGGTGGCGATGAGATAGCCGGTCAGGGTCATACCGCGCAGGCGAGCGGCGCGCTGCATCTGGTCATAGACATGGGTTGGGATACGCGCTTCCAGCCGTGCGGTGTCGGATTCAGGCTTAGGCATGATTAACTCCTTCCCCGAAGAGATACGGCAAATTGCCGTAGATTCCAAGGGCCTCCAAAACGAGCCTGGATGGCAGGTGTTCAACAAATATCCGGCATGAGCCATACGCCCGCCCGACCTCACGCGGCGTCCCACCGCAGAGCCGCTCGCTGCGGCGCTGTCAAGGATACGCTCGCGAGCGGCTTCGCTATCGTCGAGCCGCGCCACTTCCCAGGACGCGGCCGAATCCCGGTTCGTGCCTGGCAGAAACAGGGCCTTGTGCAGGAGTGGTCCAATGAAAGACAGAGACGAGCTATCGTTGGACCTCAGTCGCCGTATCGATGCATTGATCGGGCGCCCCATTCGCAAAGGGCCGAAAGCGCAGTCTCGCTATTCCGCCGGCTCGATATTGGTGTAGGCGGCTTCCTCCAGTTCGCGCTTCAGCCGGGCCTCTTCCTCCACCTTCGGCGTGACGAAGCGGCCGAGCAGCAAATAGGCGACCGGGGTCAGGAACAGGGTGGACGCCGCCGCAAGGCCCAGCCCGCCGACGATGACCCAGCCGAGCGCGATGCGGGCTTCCGCGCCGGCGCCGCTCGCCAGCACCAGCGGCAGCCCGCCAAGGATGGTGCAGATCATGGTCATCATGACCGGGCGCAGCCGGATGTTCGACGCCTCCTCGATCGCCTGCCGCACGCCGAGGCCGCGGTCGCGCAACTGATTGGCGAATTCGACGATCAGGATGCCGTTCTTGGCCATGACCCCGACCAGCAGAACGAGGCCGATCTGGCTGTAGGCGTTGAGGCTGGTGCCGGTGAGGAGGAGCGCGAAGACCGCGCAGGCGAGCCCGAGCGGCACGGTCGCCATGATGATGATGGCGCTGATGAAGCTCTCGAACTGCGCGGCCAGCACCAACAGGATGATCACCAGCGCGAAGCCGAAAACGGCCACCATGCTGCCCGTGGTCTCGCCGAGCGTCGCGGCCTCGGCGAGCGGGATGATGCGGTTGCCCGGCGGCAGCAGCGGGGCGGCGATCTCTTCCGCCCGTGTCAGTGCGCTGCCCAGCGCGAAATCGTCGCGCAGGCCCGACGTGATGCCGACGGCGCGCATCTGCTGCTCGCGCGACAGGGACGGCGGCACGGCGCGCTCGGTCAGCGTGGCGATCGTCGACATCGGCACGAAGCGTCCGTCTCCGGTCTTGAGGAAGATGTTCTCGAGATCGGTCGGATCGTTGACCGGATTGGTGGTCGATACCAGCTTCACCGGGTAGCTGCGGTCGTTGATGAAGACGTCGACGATCTCGCGGCCGTCGAGCATCGACTGGACCGCCTGGGCGAGACCGGTGATGTTGATGCCGAGGTCGGAGGCGCGCTCACGATCGACCTCGACGGCGAGCTGCGGCTGGGTGGCGTCGGTGGTGAGGCGCGGCTGCTGGAAGCGCGGATCCTTCTCCATCTCGGCGACGATCCTGGCCGCAGTCTCGCCCAGCTCCGCGTAGTTGTTGCCGACGACGGCGAATTGCAGGCCGCTGCCGGCGCCGCGAATGCCGAGGCTGTTCGGTCGCAGCGCAAAGACCCGGATGCCGGGGATCTGCCGCGTAAGCTGGTTGACCTCGGCCACGATCTCCTGCTGGGTCCGGTGACGCTGGTCCCAGGGCGTGAGCGCCATCACCATGAAGCCGCTGCTGGCCGAGCCGCCGGAGCCGGCAAAGGCGAAGGTGGCCTGGATCTCTCCGGCCTCGCGCATCGGCCGGATCAGGTCCTCGATCTGCTGTATCTGCTGAGTCGTGTAGTCGAGACTGACCCCTTGCGGCGCCGATATGCGCATGAGCACGAGCGAACGATCCTCGCTGGGCGTCAGCTCCTGGCGGATCGTGCCGAAAAGAGCGAATGCCGTGGCCGCGAAGAGCACCGAAACCACAATGACGATCATGGGCGCGTCGAGGCAGGCATGGAGCGCGTGGCGGTAGAGCTTGGCGAGCGCACTGCCGACGCGCATGCCGAAGCCCCGACGAGGGGTCCCTTCATGTGCGGCGGCCGCGACCAGCATGCGCGAAGCGAGCATCGGGCAGAGCGACAGGGCCACGACGGAGGAAAGCAGCACCGAAATCGCCAGCACGAAGCCGAACTCGCGGAACAGCCCGCCGGTCTGGCCGGGCAGGAACGAGAGCGGCACGAAGACGGCGGCAAGCGTCGCGGTGGTGGCGACCACGGCGAAGAAGACCTCCTTCGTACCGAGCACCGCTGCCGCGCGCGGGCCCATGCCTTCGTTGCGCCGTCGCACGATGTTCTCCAGCACCACGATCGCGTCGTCGACGACGAGGCCTGTCGCCAGCACCAGCGCGAGCAGGGTCAGGATGTTGATCGAAAAGCCGGCGACCCAGATCGCCGCGATCGTGCCGATCAAGGCCACCGGCATGGCGAGGCCCGGGATCAGCGTCGCCCGCCAGTCGAGCAGGAAGATGTAGATGACCAGGAGCACGATGGTGACCGACAGGCCGAGCGCGATCTCGACCTCGTGGATCGCGCCCTCGACGAAGACGGCATCGTCGCTGGTCACCTTCAGCGTCATCCCGTCGGGAAGCGTCTTCTGGATATCGTCCACGGCGGCGCGCACGCCCTCGGAGATATCCAGCGTGTTCGACTGCGCCTGGCGGATGATGCTGAGACCGATGCCCGGCTTGGTGTCGGATCGCAGCGAAGTCAGGTAGATGTCGCCGCCCAGCGTCACGGTCGCGACGTCGGCGATCCTGGTCCTGTCGTTGACGAAGATGTTCTCGAATTCCTCGGGGGTGGTCACGTCGGCGCTCGCCCGCACGATGATGTCCTGGTCGGACGTGGTGATCGAGCCGGCCGGCGTGTCGAAGGCGAGCGAGGCGAGCGCGCTGCTCAGATCCGCGATCGTCAGGCCGAGGCTCGCCATCTTCTTCTGATCGATGTCGACGCGGAATATCTTCTCGCGGTCGCCGAAGACCTGAACGTCGGCGACGCCGGTCACGGCGGCCAGCGTATCGGCGATCTGGTCCTCGACAAGGACCGTCATGTCCTCCAGCGGCATGGTGTCGGAGGTGAGCGCCAGGCGCATGACCGGATCGGCGTTGGCGTCGGCCTTGACGATGCGCGGGGGATCGATGTTGTCGGGCAACTGGTTCTGCACGCGCGACACGGCATCGCGCGCATCCGAGGCGGCCACGTCGAGATCGACCTCGTCGCCGAACTCCACCGTCACCCGGCTGCGCCCGAAGGACGAGCTCGACGAGATCGACTTCACGCCGGTAATGCGCGCCACCGCGCCCTCGACGACGTCGGTCACCTCGCGGTCCATCGTCTCGGCGGCCGCACCGGTGAAATCGGTCGAGATCGTGATGACGGGCCTGTCGACATCAGGCAGCTCGCGGATCTCGACCCCGTAGAAAGCCGCCAGCCCGGCCACGGCGATAAGGGCGTTGATGACGAAGGCCAGGACGGGCCGACGTACGAAAAGGGCTGTGAGGCCGGTTTCGCTGCCGTCGTTGTGGGATTTCGTCATTCGTCGCCCTCGGGTCAGCCGCCGGTCAGGGCGGGGGCCGAATCGGCTTGCGCGCCGGGAGCGCGGCGGTCCGCCACCATCACCTCGCTGCCCTCCCGCACATTCTGCACGCCTTCGGTGACGATGATGTCGCCGGCACGGATCGCGGCTTCGACGAGCACGCTTTCCGAGTTGCGCTGCACGATGCGGACAGGCACGCGCCTGGCCCTGCCGTCCTCGATCGTCCAGATGAAGGCGCCGTCGCTGCCCCATTGGATGGAAAGCGGGCTGACGGAGGGGTATTCGTCACCAGGGAAGCGCATCGCCACCTGGAAGGACATGCCGGCTCTCAGCGTGTCATCCGGGTTGGGCAGGTCGGCACGCACCAGAAGCGTGCGGCTCGCCTCGTCGAGGCGGTTGTCGACGGCCGCGACCGTGCCTTCGATGACCACGCTCGGGCGCGCAATCGGCGAGGCCGTCACCGGCGCGCCGACCTTGATCGCGGTCACGTATCGCTCGGGCACCCAGAAATCCACCTGAATGGTCGAGCGGTCGTCGATGGTTGCGATCGGCGTCTGGGTCGTGACGTAGTTGCCGACCTCGACCGGCAGGATGCCGATGATGCCTGAAATGGGCGCTTCGATCGAGCGGCGCTCGAGCGCCAGCTCGGCATCGCGCACCGCCAGTTCGGCATTGCGCTGCGCCACCTCGGCATCGGCGAGCTGTACGGCCGTCGCGGTGTTGGAGGTGCGCAGCGTCTTCATGCGAGCGAGTTTCGCCTGGGCATCGTCGAGCGCGATCTTCGCGCGGTCGAGCACGATCTCCTCGGCGTTGGAATCGAGTCTGGCGATGACGTCGCCCGCCCGAACCAATGTGCCGGCTGTGACGGCGATCTCGGTCAGGCGGCCGGAGGTGAAGGGATTGACGGTGACGGAGGCGCGGGCGCGGCCCGTGCCGATCGCCTGCAGCCTGTCGTTTATCCTGGCCACGACGACCGGCGCGGTCACGACGTTGGGAGCCGCGCCGCCGCCACGCTGCCCGCCATTGTCGCCCGCCGGCTTCGCCGTATTTTGCGTCGCCGCGATCGCCCAGTCGATCCCCCACCGTGCCAGCACTTCGTCTGCGCCGGGGAAGAACTTCAGCCAGGCGAGGGCGGCCGCCGCCAGCAGCACAAGGGAAAAGGCGATCTGTTTCCAGACGGACATCAATCACTCCGGCGCGGCATCTGGCCCGCGGCTTGGGCCGTCGCGTCGTCCGATAGCGGAAGCGTAGGCCGGACCGGTCGATCGCACGCCCTTATGGCAATTCTCCGACGCCTGCGCATCCAGTTTATCATTAAATATCGGTAAGGTATGCAGCCGTCTTCGCGGCCGGCCGCACCGGGCCGAATCGGACGCGCCGCCTCGCGGCCGGGCGGCCCGAATCGAGGCCAGGCCTGCCTTCCGTCGCTGCCAGCTCAGCGAAGGTCCTCCATCTCGCGGATGCGCCTGGCGCTGTCCTGTTCGAGCGCGCGGGTCAATTCGCCGATCAGGGTTTCCGCGAAGACGAAGAGGGCGGCCGAGGAATCCCAGGCCGAGGGCACGGCCGTGCGGCCGGCGACGACATGGCGGGAGAAACGGGCGATCGGCGAAAGCCACTGGTCGGTGAACAGGATGATCTGAGCGCCCCGCTGATGTGCCTTCTCGGCCAGGCGGACGAGGCTGTCCTGATAGCGGCGTATGTCGAAGATCAGCATCACGTCGCGCCTGCCCATGTCGATCAGCCGGTCGCGCCAATTGCTTTCCTGGCCGGCCAGATGAAACACGTTCGGCCGGATGATCGTCAGATGCGCCGCCATGTAGCGGGCGATCGGATCGGTGAAGCGGCCGCCGACAAGGAAGACCTTGGAGCGACGTTCGGCGAGCAGGGCGACCATCTCGTCGACCTGCCTTCGGGACACGTGGCGGAAGGTCTCGCGGATGTTCTCCAGCGTGGCCTCCACCACCGGCGTCGCGCCGCGATGCCCGACGGGTTCCGGCGCGGTCGTGCGCGATGCCGGCGACTGCAGCTGCGCCGCCAGTTCGTCCGTCAGCGCAGACTGGAACTCCGGATAATTCTGGAAGCCGAGCCGGGCCACGAAACGCAGGATGGTGGGCGAGGAAACGCCCGCCTGGGCCGAGAAATCGGCGACCGTCTTCAAGCCGATCATCGGATAGTTGGCGACCAGCGCCTGGGCAGCACGCCGCTCCCCGGTCGGCATGGCGTCGATGCGGTCGGCGATCAGCTCCGCGATGCTTGCCGCCATGTCCCCGTCTCCTCCCATCTGCCGGGGAGACGGCCCTGCCGGGCTCTCCCTCGCTCGTTCTGTCCCACGGCTTCGCCAGAAGGCCTCAAAAGGCGTTTGACAAAGCGCGGCAAACTGTATGAAATCATCCGTGAAGGCGCAATGCTCTCTAATGTGTAACAAACGTTACGGCGTCGAGGGGAATGGGAGCGGATGGGAAACAGGCGGCTTGCCGAGGAAGTCTCGGAGTCCGTAACGGTCACGAACAGGGGTGGCCGGTCTCCGTTCGTCCTCCTCTGCGACCATGCCTCCAACGCCCTGCCTGCGGAGTTCGGAACGCTCGGCCTCGCCGCCCCCGATCTCGATCGCCACATCGCCTGGGATCCGGGCGCCGCGCCCGTGGCATCGCGGATGGCGGAGGCCCTCGATGCCGAGCTGATTTCCTCGCGTGTGTCGCGGCTGGTGATCGACTGCAACCGCCCGCTCGACGCACCCGATCTCATCCCGGCGGTAAGCGAGACCACGACCATTCCCGACAACCAGGCGCTGTCGGCATCGGCGCGGGCGCGCCGCATCGCGCTGGCCTATGATCCCTACCATGCCGCGATCGACGACGTTGTGTCGCGCCGGCTCGCGGCGGGGCGGGAGACCATGCTCGTCTCGGTTCATTCCTTCACCCCAGTCTACAGGGGGGTGTCCCGGCCGTGGCATATCGGCATCATCCACGATGCGGATCGTCGGCTGGCAGCGCCGCTGATCGAGGCGCTTTCGGCGTTGCGCGGCGTGACCGTGGGCGTCAACGAGCCTTACTCCCCGGCCGACCGGGTCTATTTCACGCTGGAGCGCCATGCGCGATCGCGCGGCCTGCCATGCGCGATGATCGAAATCCGCAACGACGAGATTTCGGCTCCGGCCGGACAGCGGAAGTGGGCGGATCTCCTGAGCGGCCTCCTCGCGCAAAGCGCGAGCGAAGCGCGCATTCCTGCCGGGCAGGGCCTGTCACATCGTGTCGGGTCCGACGCCCAAACGGGTGAATAGGAGGGGACCTTGCCCAAGGCGACTGTGCTGTTCGTCCGCTATGTCGATGCCATGAACGCCTGGATCGGGCGTTTCGCCATGCATCTCCTGTTCGTCATGGCCGCGATACTCCTGACGTCGACGCTTTCGCGCGTCTTCTTCGGCGTGCCGATCAACTGGGCGCTGGAGATGTCGCAATTCCTGCTTTCCGCCTACTACCTGCTGGGTGGCGCCTACACGATGCAACTCGACCAGCATGTGCGGATGGATCTGTTCTATGCGCGCTTGACGGCGCGCAGGCGGGCCTTGACCGACGCCATGACCATTCTCTTCGTGATCTTCTATCTGGCGGTGCTGTTCGGCGGCGGCTTGTCCAGCACCAACTACGCAATCGTCTATGGCCAGAAGAACTATTCCGCCTGGGCCCCGCCGCTGTGGCCCATCAAGACGATCATGACCTTCGGCGTCTTCCTGATGCTCCTGCAGGCCGTCTCGGCCTTCTTCAAGGACATAGCCATTGCTCGTGGAAGGCCGATCGAATGAGTTCGGAAGCCATCACGCTTTTCATGTTCGGCACCATGATGGTGCTGCTCTTCACAGGACAGCGCGTCTTCGGCGTGATCGGTTTCGTCGGCTCGGCGGCCGCATTGCTGCTGTGGGGGCAGGGCTCGTTCGAGATGCCCTTCAACGCGTCCTTTCAGGTGCTCAACTGGTATCCGCTGATCACCGTGCCCTTTTTCATCTTCATGGGGTACATGCTGTCGGAATCTGGCATTGCCGGCGATCTGTACCGGCTGTTCCATGTATGGTTCGGGTCGGTGCGCGGGGGACTGGCGCTGGGAACGATCGGCCTCATGGTGCTGATCGCAGCGCTCAACGGCCTGTCGGTCGCCGGCATGGCGATCGGCGCCACCATCGCCATGCCGCAGTTGCTGCGGCATGGCTACGACAAGGTGATGGTGACCGGCGTCATCCAGGCAGGCAGCTCGCTCGGCATCCTCATCCCTCCGAGCGTCGTTCTCGTGCTGTTCGCCATGATCGCCCGTTTGCCCGTGCTCGACCTGTGGCTGGCAGGTGTCGGGCCGGGACTGCTGATGGCCGTCATCTTCGGCGCCTATGTCTATCTGCGCTGCCTCATACAGCCTGAGATCGGACCCGCGCTGCCGGCGGAGGAACGGGCCCACATCACCCGGGCCGAAAAACTCGCCCTGCTGCGCGAAGGCCTGCTGCCGCTGGCGATCTTCGGCATCATGATGGGCCTGTTCATGACCGGCGTGACGAGCCTCGTGGAGAGTTCCGCGGTCGGAGCGGCGCTCGCGACCGGGGCGGCCTACTGGGCGGGCAACCTGAACTGGAAGGTGTTCGAACGCTGCACCCGCAACACCCTGACCATAAGCTGCATGTTCTTGTGGATCATCCTGGGGGCGCTGTGCTTCAGTTCGGTCTATGACGGGCTCGGCGCGGTGAAGGCGGTCAAGGCGCTGCTCATCGACACCTGGGACCTCAGCCCGTGGATGGTGCTGACGCTGATGCTGGCTTCGTTCCTCGTCATGGGCGCATTCCTCGACGACACGGCGATGCTCGTGATCGTTGCGCCGCTCTATATTCCGCTGGTCCGAAGCCTCGGATTCGATCCGATCTGGTTCGGCGTGCTCTATACGATCACCTGCCAGATCGCCTACATCACGCCGCCCTTCGGCTACAATCTGTTTCTCATGCGCGCGCTGGCGCCGCCCGAGATTTCGCTCATGGACATCTACCGTTCGATCGTCCCGTTCTTCTTCCTGATGGTGCTGGCGCTGGTCACGATCATGGTCTTTCCGCAGATCGCCCTGTGGCTCCCCGGCCTCTATTCCGGACGATGACGGCCGCAGCAGCAACGAGAAAAGCAGGCTGACACCAGAAGGAAGGAGAACGTCACAGGGGAGAATTCCGGCCGGCAGCGGCGCATAATCCGATCCAAGAGCAATGGGAGAATCGTGACATGAAAGACAGGAACACGCTGAGCAAACGGGACTTCCTCAGGAGGTCCGTGCTGACGACGGCCGGCGCCGTCGGCGCCACGACGCTGGCTGCCCCCTATGTGAAGGCGCAAAGCCCGATCAAATGGCGGCTTCAGACCTATGCCGGCGCGGCGCTGGCGGAGCACGTCGTCAAGAACTCGATCGACGCCTTCAACAAGGCGGCCAACGGCGAGATGACGATCGAGCTCTACACGTCCGATCAACTGGTGCCCCAGGGCGAACTTTTCCGCGCAGTGCAGTCCGGAACGATCGATGCGGCGCAGAGCGACGACGATTCCGCCGCCGCACCGGTCGATGTCGCTGTGTTCGGCGCCTATTTCCCCTTCGCCAGCCGCTACAGCCTCGATGTTCCGGCGCTCTGGCACTGGCATGGGCTGAAGGAGATCTGGGAGGAGGCCTATGCTGAGGTTCCGGGCGTCACATGGCTGTCCACCGGCTCCTGGGATCCGTGCAACTTCGCGACCACGAAGCCGATCCGCTCGCTGGAGGACCTCAAGGGGTTGCGCGTCTACACCTTCCCGACGGGCGGGCGCTTCATGTCCCGCTTCGGCGTCGTTCCGGTGACGCTGCCCTATGAAGACGTGCAGCCGGCGATGCAAACCGGCGAACTCGACGGCGTCTGCTGGTCCGGCATCACCGAGGTTCACACGGTCGGCTGGTCGGAGGCGACGAAATACTACCTCACCAACCCGATCTCGGGAGCTTGGGCGGGATCCTATTTCGTCAATACCGAAAAGTGGAACGCGCTGCCCCCGCACCTGCAGCAACTCTACCTCATGTGCATCGACAACTCGCACTATTACAGGCTGCACTGGTACTGGGCCGGCGAGGCGAACTATCGCATAAACGGCAAGCTCGAACTGACCACCATCCCGGATGCGGAGTGGAAGCAGGTGGAGGACGAGGCGCTGAAGTTCTGGGATGAGATTGCAGCACAGAGCCCCCGCAGCGCGAAAGTGGTCCAGATCCTGAAAGACTACCGCGAAGCGATGACGAAGGCCGGTCCGCCGTACCGCTATAGCTGATCGGGATTGAACGAACCATCCGACAGACAAGCAGATCTGGCCGCGTCCGCGGCCGGACTTCCCTATGACGAGCAATCGCTCGACCTGAAAAGGCCAGCATGGCCGGAGTATGAATAGAATGGCCGGAAATTCCTCGTTCGATCAGTTGAAGACAGCGGTCGCCGCAGGCGAAATCGACACGGTTCTCGCCTGTGCCGTCGACATGCAGGGCCGCCTCATCGGCAAGCGTTTCCTGGCAAAGTTCTTCGTCGAATCCGCCTATGACGAGACGCATGGCTGCAACTACCTCCTGGCCAACGACATCGATATGGAGCCGGTGCCGGGCTACAAGGCGGCAAGCTGGTCGAAAGGCTATGGCGACTTCGTGATGAAGCCCGACCTGGCCACGCTGCGCCATATCCCCTGGCTGGAAAAGACCGCGCTGGTGCTGTGCGACGTCGAGGACCATCACAATCACGGCGACCTGGCGCACTCGCCGCGCGCGATGTTGCGCAAGCAGGTGGCCAGGCTGCAGGAGCGCGGCTATCTCGCTTATTTCGCTTCCGAGCTCGAATTCTATCTCTTCAGCGAGAGCTACGATACGGCACGCGCCAAGCACTGGCAGAACCTCGACACCGCCTCGCCCTATATCGGCGACTATCTGATCGGCATCACCACCAAGGAGGAGGACGTGATGCGCCGGCTGCGCAACGAGATGGAGGTGGCCGGTATCCCGATCGAGAACTCCAAGGGCGAATGGGGGCCTGGCCAGGAAGAGATCAATGTGCGCTATGCCGAGGCGCTGGAGATGGCGGACCGGCATGTCATCCTGAAGAACGGCGCCAAGGAGATCGCCTCCCAGATGGGCAAGTCGATCAGCTTCATGGCGAAATACAATTACGGGCTGGCCGGCAATTCGAGCCACATCCACAATTCGCTGTGGAGCGCCGACGGCAAGACCCCGCTCTTCTTCGACAGGCAAGGCGACTGGACGCTGAGCGAACTCGGCCGGCAATGGGCGGCGGGCCAGCTCAAATACGCCAAGGAGTTCACCTGGTTCCTGGCGCCCTACATCAATTCCTACAAGCGCTTCCAGGCCGGCACCTTCGCGCCGACCAAGATCATGTGGAGCGAGGACAATCGCACGGCCGGCTTCCGCCTGTGCGGGGAGGGGACAAAGGGCATCCGCATGGAGTGCCGCATCGGCGGCGCCGATCTCAACCCCTATCTCGCCTTCTCCGCGCTGATCGCGGCAGGACTTGCCGGCATCGACGAGAAGCTGGAGCTGCAGCCCCCCTTCGTCGGCGACGCCTATCAGGCGAGCCAATTGCCGGAGATCCCCAAGACGCTCCGCGACGCCACCGAGACCATGGCCAGGTCGGAGATGCTGAAGCAGGCCTTCGGCGAGGAGGTGATCGAGCATTATGTGCATACGGCGCGATGGGAACAGTTCGAATATGATCGCCGCATCACCGATTGGGAGCTGCACCGGGGCTTCGAACGGTATTAGAACCGTCGGACTCTTAAGCCGGCATCGATTTCCAACGCGGTCGATGCGGGGCGGGCGGCCACCGCGATCCGCTTCCTCCGTGAGGCGCGCGGCAACAACAGGAAAGGACCAGGAAAATGACCGAGACGGTCAAGCTGAAATCCCCGATCGACGGTTCGATCTATGCCGAGAGGCCCGTCGCCACCGACCAGGCGGTGAACCAGGCCGTGGAGCGTGCCAGGACGGCTCAGGCGGCCTGGGCGCAGACCTCCATCGCCGAGCGCGGCAAGCTCATGCTCGCCTTCCTCGAGGCGCTGGTTGCCATGAGCGACGAGATCGTGCCCGAACTCGCCTGGCAGATGGGCCGTCCGACCCGCTATGGCGGCGAGTTCGGCGGCGTCAAGGAACGCGTCAACTATATGGTCGAGATCGCCGAGCGGGCGCTCGCGCCCGTCGTGGCCAACGACAAGCCCGGCTTCCGTCGCTACGTGAAGAAGGATCCGCTCGGCGTCGTCATGGTCATCGCGCCGTGGAATTATCCCTATCTCACCGCCGTCAATACCATCGTGCCGGCGCTGATGGCCGGCAGCACGGTTATCCTGAAGCATGCCGCGCAGACGCTGCTGGTCGGCGAGCGCTTCCAGCAGGCTTTCGACAAGGCCGGCCTGCCGAAGCATGTGTTCCAGAATGTCGTCATGAATCACGGCCAGACTGAGAAGGTGCTCGCCTCCGGCCGCATCGATCATGTCAACTTCACCGGCTCCGTCGCCGGCGGACGGGCGATCGAAAAGGCCGCAGCCGGCACCTTCATGACGCTCGGGCTCGAACTCGGCGGCAAGGATCCGGCCTATGTGCTGCCCGATGCCAAGCTCGACCATGCCGTGGCCAATCTGGTCGACGGCGCCTTCTACAATTCGGGTCAGTGCTGCTGCGGCATCGAACGCGTCTATGTGCACGAGAAGGTCTATGACGAATTCGTCGAGGGCTTCGTCGCCGAAACGAAGAACTATGTCGTGGGCAATCCGCTCGACCAGGCGACCACGATCGGGCCGATGGCGCAGGCACGTTTCGCCGACTTCATTCGCGAGCAGAAGGCAGAGGGCCTGCGCAAGGGCGCCAAAGCCCATATCGGGATGAAGGTCGAGAACGACCGCGAGGGCTCGCCCTATCTGGCGCCCGAGGTGCTGACCAATGTCGACCACCAGATGAGCGTGATGCGCGAGGAGAGCTTCGGACCCATCGTTGGCATCATGAAGGTGCGAAACGACGAGGAGGCGATCGCCCTGATGAACGACAGCCCCTATGGCCTGACCGCCTCGATCTGGACGCGCGACACCGATCATGCCGCGGCGATCGGCGACCGCGTCGAGACCGGCACGGTGTTCATGAACCGCTGCGACTATCTCGATCCGGCATTGGTCTGGACAGGCGTGAAGGACACCGGCAAGGGCGCAGCGCTGTCGGCGATCGGCTACGACAACCTGACCCGGCCGAAATCCTACCATCTGCGTGAAGCGATCTGATCCTTATTTCCCGAAAGACTCCCATCGATGTCCAAGCTTGTCTCCAAGTGGAACTACCCGACCACCGTCCGCTTCGGCCAGGGGCGTATCTCCGAATTGCCGGACGCGCTTGCCGCCACCGGCATCAAGCGCCCGCTCTTCGTCACGGATCCGGGCCTCGCCAAGCTGCCGGTGGTTGCCAGGACCCTGAAGCTGCTCGCCGACGCCAAGGTGCCGCACGGCGTTTTTTCCGAGGTCAAGCCCAACCCGGTGGAATCGAACCTCGCCGCCGGCATCGAGGTCTACAAGAAAGGCAAGCATGACGGCGTGATCGCCTTCGGCGGTGGTTCGGCGCTCGATCTCGGCAAGCTGATCGCGTTCCAGGCCGGCCAGACCCGGCCAGTCTGGGATTTCGAGGACATCGGCGACTGGTGGACCCGCGCCGATGCCGACGCGATCGCTCCCATCATCGCGGTGCCGACGACCGCCGGCACCGGCTCGGAGGTAGGGCGTGCCGGCGTGGTGACGCATGAGGCGACCCACACCAAGAAGGTGATCTTCCATCCGAAGATGCTTCCTTCGATCGTGATCGCCGATCCCGAACTGACGTCGGGCATGCCGCCCTTCATCACGGCGGGCACGGGTATGGACGCTCTCGCCCATTGTCTGGAGGCCTATTGCGCGCCGGGCTACCATCCGATGGCCGACGGCATCGCGGTCGAAGGCATCCGGCTGGTGTTCGAGAACCTGCCGAAGGCCTATGCCGACGGCAAGGATCTGACGGCGCGCGCCCATATGATGTCGGCTGCCGCCATGGGCGCGGCCGCATTCCAGAAAGGCCTCGGCGCGATCCATTCGCTGTCGCATCCGGTCGGCGCGCTGTACGACACCCATCACGGCATGACCAATGCCGTCTTCATGCCTTATGTGCTGGCCTTCAACCGCGACGCGGTGGAGGACCGGATCGCCAGGCTTGCCGCCTATGTCGGCATCAAGGGCGGCTTCGACGGCTTCGCCAAGGCGGTGCTGAAGCTGCGTAAGGAGTTGAAGGTGCCGCACGCGCTTCCGGGCCTGATCAAGGGGCTCGACATGGACAAGAAACGCAAGAACCTGATCGCCGACATGGCTGTGGTCGACCCCACCGCCGGCGGCAATCCGGTCAAGCTGACCAAGAAGGCGGCGCTCGCGCTGCTCGACAAGGCGATCGAAGGCACGGTCTGATCCTTCCCGAAGGAGGCGGGGAGAAGGGTTTGCCGCAAACGCATCGGCGCGAAAACCGGAGACGATTTCGCGAGGCACGATGCGTAGGCCAAGCGCTTGAAGCGTCCTTCGCGCGTCCATGGGACGCGCGGCGCTACAATGCCGGCCGGCACTGATATTTAGCCGGAAAAATACTTCGGGCGATTGCGGCATGCTGGCAAAAGTAGTTAACTTTTCACGTCTCGGGGCTGCTCGCGCCTGCGTTTCACGCAACTGTCATCTGACAGGGATACCGCAGCGCTGGCGCCGAGTGACGCCAGTTCAACGGAGAGACACCATGTT
This sequence comes from Mesorhizobium sp. L-8-10, assembly GCF_016756635.1. Classification (NCBI taxonomy): domain Bacteria; kingdom Pseudomonadati; phylum Pseudomonadota; class Alphaproteobacteria; order Hyphomicrobiales; family Phyllobacteriaceae; genus Mesorhizobium; species Mesorhizobium sp. L-8-10. Next base: position 2,962,143 of record NZ_AP023263.1, read on the forward strand.
CAAGTTTGCGGGGAAAGTGCTTTCCCTCACCGCAGCGTCGCTGATGGCGGCGACGGCGATCTCGTCGGCCCAATCCATGGACGAGCTGGTCGCGGCCGCGAAGGCCGAAGGACAGCTCACCACCATCGCGCTGCCGCATGACTGGTGCGGTTACGGCGCGGTCATCGAAGGCTTCAAGAAGAAGTACCCGGAAATCACGATCAACGAGCTCAATCCCGACGCGGGCTCCAGCGACGAGATCGAGGCGATCAAGGCCAACAAGGACAACAAGGGCCCGCAGGCGCCCGACGTGATCGACGTGGGCCTTTCCTATGGTCCGCAGGCCAAGGCCGACGGCCTGATCCAGCCCTACAAGGTCTCGACCTGGGATTCGATCCCGGACAGCGCCAAGGATGCGGAGGGCTACTGGTACGGCGACTATTACGGCGTGCTCGCCTTCGAGGTGAACAAGGACCTTGTCCCCAACGCGCCGCAGGACTGGGCCGATCTGCTCAAGGACGAATACAAGAACGCCGTCGCGCTGGCGGGTGATCCGCGGGCCTCGAACCAGGCCATCCAGGGTGTCTACGCGGCCGGCCTGTCGAAGGGCGCCGCGGCCGGCAAGGCCGCCGGCGAAGCCGGGCTCGAATTCTTCAAGGAGCTGAACGCGAACGGCAATTTCGTGCCCGTCATCGGCAAGGCAGCGACGCTCGCCCAGGGCCAGACGCCGGTCCTCGTCCGCTGGGACTACAACGCGCTCGCCGACCGCGACACGCTGAACGGCAATCCGCCCGTCGAGGTGGTCGTGCCCAAGTCGGGCGTCGTCGCCGGCGTCTATGTCCAGGCCATCAGCGCCTATGCGCCGCATCCGAACGCCGCCAAGCTGTGGATGGAATATCTCTACTCCGACGAAGGCCAGCTCGGCTGGCTGAAAGGCTATTGCCACCCGATCCGCTTCAACGATCTGGCCCAGAAGGGGCTGATCCCGCAGGAACTGTTGGACAAGCTGCCGCCGGCCGCTGCCTATGAGGCAGCCGCCTTCCCGACGCTCGACGAGCAGGGAGCCGCCAAGGAGGCCATCACCAAGGGCTGGGATTCCGTCGTCGGTGCCAACGTGCAATAGCTTCATCCTTCCGGGCGGCCGAGCGGCCGCCCGGATCATACCGGATCCACCCATGGCAGATGCCGCAGTCTCCAAGCCCGCAGATCTTTCTATGCCGCCCGCGACGGAACGCGGGCTGCGCCTTCCGACGCAATGGCTCGGCGTCGCGCCGTTCTTCCTCTTCGCACTGTTCTTCCTGATCCTGCCGACCGCGTATCTGGTCGTCGGCGCATTCCAGAACAATCAGGGCGAGTTCACCTTCGACAACATCGCCGCCCTGTCGCAGCCCTCCATCGTCGCGGCCTACTGGATCTCGATCCGGATCAGTCTGGCCTCGGCGCTGATCGGGGCATTAATCGGCCTCGCCATCGCGATCGCCATCGTGCGCGGCGGCCTGCCGGGCTGGGTGCGCTCGGCCACGCTCACCTTCTCCGGCGTCGCCTCCAATTTCGCCGGCGTGCCGCTCGCCTTCGCCTTCCTCGCGACGCTCGGCCGACTTGGCCTCGTGACCGTGCTGCTCGGCAGCCTCGGTTTCAATATCTACGCGCATGGCTTCAACATCCTGTCTTTCTGGGGCCTCACGCTCACCTATCTCTTTTTTCAGATCCCGCTGATGGTGGTGATCATCACGCCGGCCATCGACGGATTGAAGCGCGAGTGGGGAGAGGCGGCGGCCACGCTCGGCGCCACGCAGCTTCAGTACTGGCGCATGGTGGTCATCCCGGTGATCTGGCCGAGCTTCCTCGGCACGGTGATCCTGCTTTTCGCCAATTCCTTCGGTGCGATAGCAACGGCCTATGCGCTCACCGGCTCCTCGCTCAACATCGTGCCGATCCTGCTCTACGCGCAGATCCGCGGCGACGTGCTGCACAATCCGCATCTTGGCTATGCGCTGGCCTTCGGCATGATCGTCATCACCGGCCTGGCCAATGTGTTCTACATCTGGTTCCGGACCCGCAGCGAGAGGTGGCTGAGATGAAGGGCACCCGCTTCTGGGCCTGGCTCACCTTTGCCGTCGGCGCGATCTATTTCTTCGTGCCGCTGATCGCGACGCTGGAATTCTCGCTGCGCATGCGGCGCGGCGAATATTCCTTCGATGCCTACAGGGTCGTGCTCGGCGACGTCCGGTTCCAGGAGACCTTCCTCTACTCCGTCACGGTCGCCGTGTTCACGATCCTGCTCGGCATCCTCGTCGTGGTGCCGACCGCCTACTGGATCCGGCTCAGGATGCCGTGGCTCAGGCCTATCGTCGAGTTCATCACGCTGCTGCCGCTCATCATCCCGGCGATCGTCATCGTCTTCGGCTACATCCGCATGTATGGCTCGTCGTCGCCGCTGCCGTTCCTGGCCACGGCGCGCGGTACCGACGTGCTGCTCGTCATCGGCTATGCGACGCTCGCTCTGCCCTACATGTACCGGGCCGTGGACACAGGTCTCAGGACCATCGACGTGCGCACCCTGACCGAGGCCGCGCAGATCCTCGGCGCGGGCTGGACCACGATCGTCGTCCGCATCATCCTGCCAAATGTGCTGATCGCGGTCCTGTCGGGTGCGTTCCTGACCTTCGCCATCGTGATCGGCGAGTTCACCATGGCTAGCCTGCTCAACCGGCCGGCCTTCGGCCCCTATCTGCAGAATATCGGCGCCAATCGTGCCTATGAACCGGCGGCACTCGCCATCATCGCCTTCGCCATCACCTGGGGCTGCATGTCGGTGATCCAGATCCTGTCGCGCTTCGCGCCGAAATCGGCCAGCCGGCCGAATTGAGAAAGTAGAAAGCCATGGCCGATCCCTTCCTCAGCATACGGCACATCCGCAAATCCTTCGGCAGCGCGACCGTCGTCCAGGACTTCAATCTCGATGTCGGCGCCGGCGAGTTCATCTCGCTGCTCGGGCCGTCCGGCTGCGGCAAGACGACCGTGTTGCGCATGGTGGCCGGCTTCGAGGAGCCGAGCGCCGGCAACATCGTCGTCGGCGGCAAGGACGTCACCAGGCTGAAGCCGAACCAGCGCAATGTCGGCATGGTGTTCCAGGCCTATGCGCTGTTCCCCAACCTCACGGTGGCGCAGAATATCGGCTTCGGGCTGAAGGTCGCCGGCGTGCCCAAGGCCGAGGCCGATGCCCGCGTCGCCGAGATGCTCGGGATCATCAAGCTGCCCGATTTCGGCGGCCGCTACCCCTACCAGCTCTCCGGCGGCCAGCAGCAGCGTGTGGCGCTGGCACGCGCGCTGGCGCCCAAGCCCAAGCTGCTGCTGCTCGACGAGCCGCTGTCGGCGCTCGACGCCAAGGTGCGAGTCGCGCTGCGCGACGAGATCCGCTCGATCCAGAAGGCGCTGGGGATCACCACGATCTTCGTCACGCACGACCAGGAAGAGGCGCTGTCCATCTCCGACCGCATCGTCGTCATGTATGGAGGGAAGGCCGAACAGGTCGGCACGCCGTTCGAGATCTACAACCGGCCGGCGACCCGTTTCGTCGCCAATTTCGTGGGCACGCTCAACGTGCTGGAAGGCACGGTGGCGGATGCTTCGAGCGGCACGGTGCGGCTTGGCGACAGCCAGCTTTCGCTCAAGGGATCGCTGAACGGCGCCAAGACCGGCGACGCGGTCTCGCTGGCGCTGCGCCCCGAAGCCATTGCGCTCGGCCGCCAGCCCGGCCGCGATACCAGCCTCGGCGGAGAGATCGCCGATGTCAGCTTCCTGGGCTCGGTGATCCGCGTGCGTGTCGGCATCGGCCAGAACGCGGTCTCGCTCGACACGTTCAACAATCCCGCCTCGCCGCCGCCCGCCGTCGGCGCCAAGACGGAGATCAGCTTCTCGTCGGGCGACGTCCTGGTGCTGCACTGAGGCTCGCGGCGCGCTGCAGGGCGGCCGCCGTGGGGACGGCGCCACTTTTCATCATGGCCAGCTGCCGACCGTCGAACGGCTACACGTCGTCGTGATCGATCATCGGTCTCGCCACCCGGCTACGGAATCGGTATAGAAAGGCGGGCGCGGGGAAGACGAGAAGTCCAGCAAGGTGACCTTATCGCGGCAAACACGGAAAACGGCCTTCGTGCCTTCGGTATCGCCCGGACGTCGGAAGGATCGGCCGACGGCGCGATGTATCGCTTCTGAAACCCGGAATGCCGATGGCGCGCTGAAGCGGCCGCGCGGAGCCCCGGGCATCGACATGGAAGCCTGTGACCGGCTCCCATCGCCGGCATGAAGCGGTGGGGTGGCGGCTCCGGCCGGCCGGGGCGTAGCCTGGTGGTTGGTCGCTGGCATCCCTCGGCCCTCGAATGTCGAAACAACTCTGTAAAGGAACGGATGTGCAGCGCTTGAGAGAGTTTGGTCGCTCGACGCCCCTGATGCCGCGCCTCGCGGCCGTGCTTCTGCTGCTGTGGTTTCCCACCGGCCTGCGCGCCCAGGAAAATCTCCCTGTCGTGACCACCGCCAAGCCGGTTGTCCGCCAGGTTGTCGAAAGCGACAGTTTCGTGGGGCGCTTCGAGGCGGTCGATTCCGTCGACGTCCGGTCCCGCGTCGGCGGCTATCTCGACGAGGTTCATTTTACGGACGGCGCCATGGTGAAGACGGGCGACCTTCTCTTCACCATCGACAAGCGGCCGTATCAGGCCGCGTACGACTCGGCGAAATCGCGGGTGGACGTCGCGACCTCGGTGCTCGAATTCGCCACGTCGCAGCTCGAACGGGCCGACGCGCTCGCCAAGTCGGGCAATCTGGCGATCTCCGTGCTCGACGATCGCCGCCGCGAGCATCTCTCGGCGCTCGCCCAGCTCGAAGGCGCCAAGGCGGACCTGCGCAACGCCAGCCTCAATCTCGACTTCACGGAGATTCGGGCGGCGATCTCCGGGCGCATCGACCGCAGGCTGGTATCGCCGGGAAACCTCGTCCAGGCCGACAGTACCCTTCTCACCACCATCGTGTCGCTCGATCCGATCGACTTCTATTTCGACATCGACGAGCGTTCGGCCTTTGCCTATGCGCGCGACGCGCGCGAGCGCGGCGGATCGCTTCAAGAGGGCGCCGGCGGACTCGACGTCAGCGTCAGGCTGAACGATCGCGACCCGGTTTCGTTCGCCGGCAAGCTGGACTTCTCGGAAAACCGCCTGGATTCGCAGACGGGGACGATGCGCATGCGGGCCCGCCTCGCAAATGCCGACGGCATAATGCAACCTGGAATGTTCGGCAGGATCACCATGCCGGGCTCGCTTCCCTATAAGGGCATCCTCGTTCCCGACGAAGCGATCGGCGCCGACCAGGACCGACGTGTCGTGTATGTGGTGGACGAGACGGGAACGATATCGGCCAAGCCTATCCGTACGGGTCCCATACTCTACGGCTATCGTGTCGTCCGAACCGGCCTGACCGGAGACGAGACGATTGTCGTTGACGGGCTGGTGCGCGTCCGGCCGGGCGTGAAGGTCAAGGCCGAACAGGTGACGCTTCCCGCCGAAGCGGAAGTTGCGGAGCTGCCGCGATGAGATTCGCGCATTTCTTCGTCGACAGGCCGATCTTCGCCTCGGTCCTGTCGATCGTGTTCCTGATCGTCGGCTCGATCGCCTACTCCCAACTGCCTGTGGCGCAATATCCCGAGATCGCGCCGCCGACGATCGTCGTGCGCGCGCAATATCCCGGAGCGGACGCCGATACCGTCGCTGCAACGGTGGCGACGCCGCTGGAGCAGGAGATCAACGGCGTGGAGAACATGCTCTACATGTCCTCCTACTCGACCGGCGACGGCTCGATGTCGCTTACGATCACCTTCCGGCTCGGCACCGATCTCGACCAGGCCCAGGTGCTAGTGCAGAACCGCGTGTCGATCGCCCAGCCGAAGCTGCCGGAGGAGGTGCGCCGGCTGGGTGTGACCACCACCAAGAGTTCGCCCGACCTGATGATGGTCGTCCACATGCTGTCGCCCGACGACAGCTATGACCAGCTCTACGTGTCGAACTACGCCCGCTCGAACATCCGCGACATCCTTCTTCGCCTCGACGGGGTCGGCGATCTCCTCATCTTCGGGGAACGTGAATATTCGCTGCGCGTCTGGCTCGATCCCGAGAAGCTCTCCATCTACGGCATGACGGCCGGAGACGTCGTGAACGCCTTGCGCGAACAGAACGTCCAGGTTTCGGGAGGCGCGATCGGAGCGCCGCCCACCAACCAGGGCAACGCTTTCCAGTATACGGTCACGACGCAGGGCCGTTTCAACGAAGCGCGCGATTTCCGCTATGTCATCGTGAAGTCGACCGAGGACGGCCGACTGGTCACGCTGGAGGATGTGGCGCGCATCGAGCTCGGCGCGCGCAGCTACGTCACCAATTCCTACCTGAACGGAAAGCCCGCGGTCGCCCTGGCCATTTTCCAGCGGCCCGGCACCAACGCGCTGGCCGCATCGGCCGAAATCCAGGAAACCATCGCGCGGCTGTCGCGCGATTTTCCACAAGGCATTGGCTACCAGATCATCTACAACCCGACCGAGTTCATCGCCGAATCGATCAACGAGGTCTACAAGACCATCCTCGAGGCGGTGCTGCTGGTCGTCATCGTCATCATCGTCTTCCTGCAGTCCTGGCGCATGGCGATCGTCCCGATCGTCGCTATTCCGGTTTCGCTCATCGGCACGCTGGCGGTCCTGCTGGCCTTCGGCTTCTCCCTCAACATGCTGACCTTGTTCGGCCTCGTGCTGGCGATCGGCATCGTGGTCGACGATGCGATCGTCGTGGTGGAGAATGTCGAGCGCAACATCGCCCTCGGGCTTGACCCCAGGGACGCGGCGCACCGCACCATGGACGAGGTGGGCGGCGCGGTGGTGTCGATTGCCCTGGTGCTCACGGCGGTGTTCGTGCCGACGGCGTTCATTCCCGGCATCAGCGGCCAGTTCTACCTGCAGTTCGCCGTCACCATCGCCGTGTCGACGATCATCTCGGCCTTCAACTCGCTGACGCTCTCGCCGGCGCTCGCGGCGCTGCTGTTCAAGCCGCATACGGCGTCGCACGAGCCGCCCAGGTTCTTGCTCGCCCGCTTCGGCAATGCGCTGGCGAACGGCTTCAACAGCGGCTTCGATTGGATGGCGGATCGCTATGCCGGCATCGTCCGGGTCATGGTGGGGACGCGGGTCGCGCTCGGCGTCATGCTGGCGGCCTTCGCAGTTCTCCTCTACGCGACCTATCATATGCTGGAGACCGTGCCGCGCGGCTTCATTCCGGCGATGGACCAGGGTTATGCGATCGTGGTCGTCCAGTTGCCCGACGCGGCGTCCCTTTCGCGCACGGACGAGGTCGTCCGGAGGGCTTCCGAAATCGTGCGAGAAACTCCGGGGGTGGTCAATTCCGTCGCCTTCTCCGGATTCTCCGGCGCGACCTTCACCAATGCCAGCAATGCGGGCGTGATTTTCGCGCCGTTCGATACTTTCGAGCATCGCCTGGCGCAGGGGCTGTCGCAGGACAAGATCATCGGCAACCTGTTCGGCCGGCTGCAGAGCATCCAGGAGGCCTTCATCATCGCCCTGGCGCCGCCGCCGGTCCGGGGCATAGGCAATTCGGGCGGATTCAAGCTGCAATTGCAGGAGCGCCAGGGCACCGATATTCGCAAGATCCTCGAACTCGCTCACCAGGTCGCCGCCAAGGCCAACCAGACGCCCGGTCTGATGGGGGTGTTCACGACCTTCTCGGCCTCCAGTCCGCAGTTCTTCCTCGACATAGACCGCAACAAGGCGCGCATGCTGAACGTGCCGATACCGAACATCTTCGAGACGCTGTCGGTCAATCTGGGCGCAGCCTATGTCAACGATTTCAACGCCTTCGGCCGCCTCTACCAGGTGCAGGCGCAGGCCGACCAGTCGTTCCGGCTGCAGCGGGAGGACATTCTGAGGCTGAAGGTCCGCTCCGCGACGGGGGCACTGGTGCCGCTCGGAACGCTGGTCGACATTCGCGATGTCACCGGCCCTCAATTGGTGCAGCGCTACAACATGTATGTGTCTGTCCCGGTCCAGGGCAGCGCCGCGCCCGGCGTCTCGACCGGCACGGCGCTCGACCTGATGGAGGGTATCTCCGAGGAGATCCTGCCCGAAGGTACCTCCTATGAATGGACCGAACTGGCGTTCCAGGAACGCAGCACGGGCAATACGGCCGTCTTCATCTTCGCCTTGTCGGTGCTCTTCGTCTTCCTGGCGCTCGCGGCGCAGTATGAGAGCTGGGTCCTGCCCTTCGCGATCGTGCTGATCGTGCCGCTGGGCGTGCTTGCCGCGCTCGTCGGCGTCGCGCTGAGAGGGCTGGACAACAATGTGCTTGTCCAGATCGGCCTCATCGTGCTTGTCGGGCTGGCGGCAAAGAACGCTATCCTGATCGTCGAGTTCGCGCGTCAGGCGCAGGAACGTGGTGCCTCGGTTGTCGAGGCGGCGGTCGAAGCATGCCGTCTGCGGCTGCGGCCCATCCTGATGACCGCCTTCGCCTTCATCCTGGGTGTCGTACCGCTTGTCATCGCCGTCGGTCCCGGCGCCGAGATGCGCCAATCGCTCGGCACGGCCGTCTTCTCGGGCATGCTCGGCGTCACCTTCGTCGGACTGTTCCTGACGCCGGTCTTCTATGTCGTGCTGCGGACGCTGTTCCCCGTGAGGGTGCCTGCACCGACGGCACCGGCCGAGATGCCCGGCCCCGCCGAATAGAAGCAAGTCCCTGCACGACCGGGGCCGGACATGTTCCCTCCTTGCCAGTCGCCAGCCGACAAGCCACGCCAGGTGAGGGGGTAAACCGGTTGAAGTTCGTCAGCTACAACATCCAGTACGGTTTCGGCGCCGACGGCCGCTACGATCTGGCGCGCATCGCCCGCGCCGTGGCAGATGCAGACGTCATCGCGCTTCAGGAGGTCGAGCGTCACTGGAGGCGCAGCAACGATGACGACCAGCCCGAGATCCTGTCGCGCCTCCTGCCGGACCATCACTTCGTCTACGGGCCGGCCTTCGACATGGATGCCAGCACGCGGGACGCCGACGGTCGGCTGGTCAATCGGCGGCGGCAATTCGGCACCATGCTGTTGTCGCGCCTGCCGATCGTCTGGTCGCGGCTGCATCTACTACCCATGCGGCGCGTGGTGAGCCCGCTGAACACCCAGAACCCGGCGCTCGAATGCATGATCCGGACGCCGTGGGGGCCGCTGCGCGTGTTCTCCCTGCACCTTGCCCATATCGGCGCCGAAGAGCGGCTCGAGCAGATCGACTTCCTCCTGGAACATCATCGCCGCGTGCCGTTCGAGGGCGGTCCGTGGAGCGGCACCGACGACGAGCCGCATCGCGACTGGACGAATGGGGAACCAGAGCCCGAAGCGCCGCTCGCGGCAATCTGGATGGGCGATTTCAACAGCGAGTCCGGCAGCGCCGAATACCGGCGCATAACAGGTTCCAATCCATACCATCCGTCGGTCGCCTGTTTCGGCGGTTTCGTCGACGCGACGATGATGGCGGCCGGCGGGGAGGTGTCCCATACCCATGTGAGGCGGCTCGCCGACGACACGCTGCAGGAGCGCCGGCTGGACTATTGTTTCGTGAGCGGGATGCTGGCGCAGCGTGTACGCTCGCTGCGCGTCGATCTCGATGAACCTGCCTCCGATCATTTCCCGGTCTGGGTCGATATCGATCTCGAAACGGCGGACGGGCGGTGACGGAGCGTGTGCCGGAATGAGCGCCGCCGTCTTTGTCGCGGTGCTCGCCGCCGCTCTCATGCATGCGGTCTGGAACGCGCTGATCAAGGTTCGGCTCGACCGTTTCGCCTCGATCCAGCTCATGACTCTCGGGATGGGCGTGGCGGCCCTGCCGGCGCTGCCCTTCGTCGAGATGCCGCACGGCATGGTCTGGGTCTGGATCCTGACGTCGACCGCGCTGCACACCGGCTACCGGCTGTTCCTGATCAAGGCCTATGAGACGGGCGACCTTTCGCTCGCCTATCCTCTGGCGCGGGGCACCGCGCCCCTGCTGACGACGCTCGGTGGCATTCTGCTGGTGAACGAAGTTCCCGGTTCGCTTGCCATGGCCGGCATCCTGTTCCTGTGCGCCGGCACGGCGCTCATGTCCTTTCGCGGCGGCACCGATATTGGCGGGGTCGACCGCCGCGCCGTCGGCTTCGCGCTCGTCACCTCGCTTTTCGTGGCGGGCTATACGTTGACGGACGGTTCCGGCGCGCGGGCCGCGTCGACCGCTTCCTCCTATGCCGTCTGGTTGTTCGTCGTCGACGGGCTGTGGACTCTCGTTCTGTCGCTTTGGCTACGCGGCCGGCCGATCGTCTCGTCCATGCTGCTCGAATGGAAGACAGGCGTCGTCACCGGCGCGCTCGCCGCCGGGGCCTACTGGATCGCCATGTGGGCGATGACGAAGGCGCCGATCGCTTCCGTCGCCGCGTTGCGCGAGACCTCGATTCTCTTCGCCATGTCGATCTCCTTCCTCGCGCTGCGCGAGCGGCTGACGGCATGGCGCATCGCGGCTGCGCTGTTCATCGTCGCCGGGGTGATCGCGTTGCGATTGGGCTGACATCCGCGAAGATCATCAGTCTTCCGCAACAGCCCGCCTGCCGGCTTGGAAGAAAAACGACCGCTTGTCGTTTTCCGCATCGGTTCTATTCTTGGACCTCTGCCCAATGGAGGAAGACATGGCCACGAGCGTCAAGGAAATGATGGCGGCGGCAAATGCCGCGGTGCCGAAGGTCTCGCCGCAGGAGGCGCGCGAGATGATATCGAAGCAAGGTGCTCTCGTCGTGGATGTTCGCGACGCGCCGGAACTGCAGGCGAGCGGCAAGGTCAAAGGCGCGCTGCATGTGTCGCGCGGCATGCTGGAATTCCGCGCCGATGCCGACACGCCCTACCACAATGCGGAGTTTCGCAAGGACCGGCCGATCATCCTCTACTGCGCTTCCGGCGGCCGTTCGGCGCTCAGCGGCAAGGTGCTGAAGGACATGGGCTACGAGAAGGTCTACAATCTCGGCGCCTTCAAGGATTGGGCCGAGGGTGGCGGCGAAGTCGACAAGCCGGCCTGACGGGGGCTGCCGATCGGTACACGCCTCAGCGCGGTCCGGCCCGCCGCGCCGGACCGATTTGCATGCTCGCCGGTTCGAGCCGGCCGGCGCTACGGTGTGGATCGAGTGGGACGCGTACGAAACAATTGCCGACCATGGGCAGCGCAACCATCGCCACCTGGCAGTAGCGCCCAGGCAATGGTTCTCCAACAGATGAGATCGAGGACGACACGCCGACCGAAGGCGAGGGATAAATAAAGCAGCCGGCAGATCGGCAATCGTCATGCCAACCGCCGGCCGCTTTTCGTTCGCCCCTGCGAACTACATCTTTTTGAACTTCAGAAGCCCGAGCCTCTCGCGCTCGGCTTCCGGGTAGGCGGCATCCCTTTCAGTGAATCCCACGTCCCGACTGGAAGTCTATCGCGCAGGTGACGGGCGGCTACCTGACCAAAAGGCGTATATGCAAGATGGCAAGCGACGAACTCCCGGGCCTCGGCCCGGGAGCCCGCCATAAGCTACGCATGCCCTTCTCCCGAAACCGGTACCCACTTTCGGGAGACATGCTTCAGCAAATTCTCAAATAGCGCCGCCCGCAATTGCTTCGAGGCGAGTCAGAAAGAACGCCTCAGCTGCTTGTCAGAGCGGACCAATATTGAGGATCGCGACACGCCGGTTGGCGCCGCTGAACGGGTCCTTTTGATCGAAGAGCTGCTCTTCCCCCAGGCCCAATGCAACCAACTGACCCTGTGGGACGCGGAACGTGTTCACCAGCATTTCCACGACCGCCGCGGCGCGTTTCTGGCTCAGTTCGAGATTGTAGGTCCGTGTTCCCTTGGCGTCTGTGTGGCCGACGACGAGGAAGCGGTCGCTCATGAGAAGCGGATGGTGAAGCGCATCGGCAATGCGTCCCACGGTAACCCAGGATTCGGGTCGGATGACGTCGGAGCCCAGATCGAACTGGATCTGAACGATGAAATTCGGAAGATTCTTCAATACGTCCGCAATAGGCGGGGCGCCGGTGGCATTTTCCGTGCCATCCGCCTGGATACGGGCCTGAATATCGCGACGAATTGATTCCGTATCGATACCGACTTTCTCGGCGGATTTGCCAGTCTGACTTAACTCCTTGATCGCCTGCCCATATGTGATCCCTTCCTGCGCGTATGACTGGCCCGCGACCGCGCCGAGAGCGAGCATCGTTGCAAGGAGTAGCGCTTCTTTACTCTTCATCTTCCGTCCCCTGATCTGCCTTTCACCTGACCGCTGCCCTGCTACTGGATCTTCGCTATCTGATCGAGCCAGCCGGCGGCCTGCAGGGCCTGCTTGCAGGCTGTCGTCAGCCTCCGGAAATTGTCCCGCCGCATCAGGCAGTGCAGTTTCCGGGCCTGCCCTGTCCCTTGGCTTGCGCAGAATTCTTTGACGTCGAAGGCACAAAGCTGCGGCGCGGCCTGCTCGGCGGCAAGGCGGGCTTCCATGTTCGTGATGAATGCGGCTGTGGCCGACTTGCAGGAAGAAGAGGCCTTTGCCTGGAGGCATGAAGCCAGCTTGCCGCTGCCCGGCCTTATGCTCCTGCAGGATTTTTCGACATCGGCGCGGCAAGCCTGCGCCCACAGCCCAACCGAATCCCCGAAGCTCATGGTCTGGGCGGCAGCCGGATGCGTGATGAAAGACGAAGCGGTTAAGCAAAGCGCGAGGCAAATTGTCTTGAATCTCATACCTTCTCTCCATTGAGTAATCCAGGCACATCACAGCTCAGCACAAAAGCCGATTCTGTTGAAGTCCAGATCGCGGCGGCGCGCCGGCGACTTTCTCGAACTGCAATTCCAATCTGCTTTTCTCAAAGTGCCCCTGAAAGTCAGCATAGGCAGATGCCGCGGGCAGATGGACGTAGTTTACGGTAGGTTACGGCGTGGGCGATCCCGCCCAAATCAAGATGCGGCCGAATGAACAGGAAGCTCGCGCATCCGGCGGCGAAGAGCCGGGTTCGAAAACTCTGCTCGTTCAATCTTTCCTGTCCGGCGGCTGTTCGACAGGACCGCTTTTCTCGACCCGGTACGAAAAGCCTCGTCCGAGATGCGCGGCCTTAGGCCGGGGCGGCTGCCTCGCTGGCCGAGGCTAGCAGCTTCTGAGCGTCTGCGCGTCGATCTGCAACCGCTTGAAACCTTCGAAGCGCCGCCGGTGGATATCGGCGATCTCCCCCTGCGCGGGCCGATAGGTGCGCTCGGCGGAGGAAAGCCTCGCCATGGCGTCGCGCATGTCCGCGAATTTTTCAGCTGCGACCGCGCCGAGGATCGCCGCTCCCAGCAGCACCGGCTCCGATGCCCTCGGTGCGACGACGGGCTTGCCGCTCGAGTCGGCCAGCAACTGGCGGACAAATTCGTGCTGGCCTGCGCCGCCGCTGATGACGACATTTTCGACCGCGGCACCTGCTTCGGCCTGGGTGTCGACGATCTGGCGCAGGCCGTAGCCAATACCGCAGAGACCGGCGACGTAGAGAGCAACGAGACTGTCGATGTCCCGCTCCATGCCGAGGCCGACGATCACGGCCCGCGCATGCGGATCGGCGTGCGGTGCGCGATTGCCGAGGAATTCCGGGACGACGTGAAGACCGGTCGCCAGCTTCACCGCTTCGCTCGGTGTGCTGCATTTCGCCGCCGCGAGATCGGCGAGCAGGACGGGCAGCGCGACGCCCTTGCGCTGCGCGAGCTCGGCGGCTTCCGCGGCCGCAGGGTGGAAACGCAGGAGCTGGTCGATCGCCGCGCCCGCCGCGCTCTGGCCGCCCTCGTTCAGCCACATGCCGGGCACCATCGCCGAATAGTAGGGACCCCAGACGCCGGGAACGAAGACCGGCCCGGCGGTGCTGGTCATGGTGCAGGAAGACGTGCCGAACACATAGCCAAGATTGGCCTGCGGCGCACCGCCGATCCCCACCGTACCGATGCCGCCGGCGTGAGCGTCGATCATACCGGCGGCGACCGCGGTCCCCGTGGGTAGTCCGAGCTCTTTCGCGGCGCGCTCGGTCAAGCCGCTGGCCAGGGCCGTACCGGGGTCGACGATCTCCTGACCGATGCGGACAAAACTTTCGTCGGCCAGTTCCTCGAGCCCGATGGTGCGGAAGTAATTCGGGTCCCAGCGGCGCTCATGCGCGAGATAGGTCCATTTGCAGGTGACCGTGCAGGTCGACCGCGCGAGGCTTCCCGTCGCACGCCAGGTCAGGAAATCGGCGAGGTCGAAGAACTGCCAGGCGGCCGCGAACACTTCGGGACGGTTTTCCTTCAGCCACAACAGCTTCGGTGTCTCCATCTCGGGCGAGATACGGCCGCCGACATATTTCAGCACCTCATGGCCCGTGGCATTGATGCGCTCGGCCTGGCCGGTGGCGCGATGGTCCATCCAGACGATGATATCGCGGTCGGCGTCTTGGGAGGGGCCGACGGGAAGGGATTTGCCGCCCGGGCCGAGCACCACCAGCGAGCATGTGGCATCGAAGCCGATGCCGGCGACGGTGTCCGGGGCAATGCCGGCATTTTCGACGGCCTCGCGAACGGAGGCGCAGACAGCCTCCCATATCTCCCGGCTGGATTGCTCGACCAGATTTCCATGTTCGCGCCACAGGGAAATGTCGCGCCTGGCCGAGGCGAGCATCCGGCCGCCGAGGTCGAAGGCACCGGCGCGAGCGCTGCCGGTGCCGACATCGACGCCGATCAGGTGGATGCCAGGCTGCTTCATGTTACTCACCCTGTTCAGATAGATGCCGGCCGGCTGTCCCGTCTCTGAATGAAATCGAGCTTCAGAGGCGAGGGGATACGAACAACGCGCTTAAAAGGGACGGGCGGCGTCGATTTCGGGAGGTCTCCTACAGGTCGACGCTGTTCGGCAGGATGACCAGATCCCGGATCGTCACATTGCGCGGCCGCGTCAGCATGAAGAGCACGGCATCCGCAACCTCCTTCGGCTGCATCAGACTGCCATTCGCCAGGGCCTCGTCCATCTTGGCCTTCGGCCAGTCGTCGAGCAGCGCCGTCACAACCGGGCCAGGAAGAACGGCGCCGACGCGGACGCCATGCTGGGCGACCTGGCGCCGCACCGTATGCACGAAGGCCTGAACCGCGAATTTCGAGGCGGTATAGATCGGCTCCCAGATGACCGGGACCACGCCGGCGATCGAACTGGTGAACAGGACGTCGCCGGATTTTTGCGCGATCATATGCGGCAGGACCGCATGGACCGAGCGGAAAGCCGCATTGATGTTGAGGTTGAGCATCCGGTCCCAGGCATCGGGGTCGCCCTCGGCGACCGGTCCGCCGATATAGGCGCCGGCATTGGCGTGGAAGATGTCGAGCCCTCCGGCCAGTTCGAGGATCCGCGGCAGGATGCCCGAAAGCTGCTTGCCGTCGAGCAGATCGACGACCAGCGGCAATGCATTCGGTCCCATCTCGGCGCAGAGCGCCTTCAGTCGATCTTCTGCCCGGTCGATCAGCACCACCTTGGCGCCTTCGCCC
Source organism: Mesorhizobium sp. L-8-10 (assembly GCF_016756635.1). NCBI lineage: Bacteria > Pseudomonadati > Pseudomonadota > Alphaproteobacteria > Hyphomicrobiales > Phyllobacteriaceae > Mesorhizobium > Mesorhizobium sp. L-8-10. The sequence goes on from NZ_AP023263.1 coordinate 2,977,726, forward strand.
AGCAGCGTGCGCGCGCATTCGAGGCCGATGCCGGAGGCCGCGCCGGTAATCGCGGCCACCTTGCCTTCCAATTGCTGAGCCATAGTCCGGTCTCCGTTCTTGGTAGTCACGCGCGGCCGTGGCTGACGCGAGAGCGCCGGGCCAGCGAGTCGACGATAACCGCGGTGGCGAGGACCCCGCCGGTAATCATGTAGCGCAGCGAGGATGGCAGATTGAGCAGTGTCAGCCCGTTGGAGATCGCCTGGATGACGATGATGCCGAGCAGCGCGGAATAGGCACTGCCGCGACCGCCGAAGAGGCTGGTGCCGCCGATGACGGCCGCCGCGATGGCATTGAGGTTCACGTCGCCGGTGCCGGCCTGCTGGCTCGAGGAGGCGAGCCGCGCGGCCGAAAGCACGCCGCCGAGTGCGGCAAGGGTCGAGCAGAGCACGAAGGCGGACATGTAGATCCGCCGCACATTGATGCCCGACCGGCGCGCCGCCTCGCGGTTGCCGCCGACGGCAAACATCGAGCGTCCCCATTTGGTGCGCGTGAGGGCGTAGTTCAGAACGACGGCCAGCAGGACGAACAGGCCGAACATCCAGGGCACGCCCCGGCCGAGATTGAGATAGTAGACCGCGAATTCCAGCGCTGCCGTCAGCACGACCGCTTTGATGACGAGATTGGCGAGCGGCTGGGCGGAAAGCTTCGCATCTCGCCGCCGGTTCATCGTGGCCAGGCCGGTGACGATCAGCACCACGCCCGGAACCAGCGCCAGCAGATGCGACAGCCAGGCCGGCATGATCAGGATCTGGCCGAACCGTACGAGCGGAGAGGCATAGGGCAGATTGATCGAGCCCGTCGGCCCGAGGATGTAGAGCTGCATCCCCAGGATCGCGAGCAGTCCGGCCAGCGACGCGATGAAGCTCGGCATCCCGAGGCGATTGTAGAGGAAGGCATAGAGGGCGCCCACCGCGATGCCGGCCAGGATGGCGACGGCGATCGCGCCGGCCACGGGCCAGCCGGAATTCACCCAGAGCACGCCCACGAGCGCCGAGGCGAAGCCGCTCATCGAGCCGACGGACAGGTCGATCTCGCCCAGCATCAAGACGCAGACGATGCCCAGCGAGATCACGCCGACGGTGGCGCAGTCGAAGAGCAGGTTGACGAGGTTGTTCGGCGCCAGAAACACCGGGTTCAGGCTGGAGAACACGATGGAGATCACGATCAGGCCGACGAACACCGGCAGCATGCCGAGATCGCCCGAGCGGACCCGGTCGATGAAGCCGTTCACCGCGCCCATCAGCCCTTCGTCGTGGCGCACACGCGTGTCGCCGCGGTCGAGCGCGGGAGCTTCCTGCTGCTTGACATCCTGGTTCATAGGCTCTGCTCCTGGGAGTGGGCCTCGGAGGCCTTGCGGTCCTGACGGCGAGAGACGGCATTCTCGGTCGCGCCGGTGATCGCGGCGACCAGCTCATGGTTCGTGGTTTCGGTCGTGAACACGCCGTTGTTGCGGCCGAGCCGCAACACGACGATGCGATCGGCGACGGCGCGTACGTCCTCCATGTTGTGGCTGATGATGATGACGCCGATGCCGCGATCGCGAACGCGCTCTATGAGGTTCAGCACTTCGGCGGTCTGCGCGACGCCGAGCGCGGCGGTCGGCTCGTCGAGCATGATGACCTTGGGGTTCAGCAGCAGCGAACGCGCGATGGCGACGGTCTGGCGTTGTCCGCCCGAAAGCGAAGCGATCGGCTCGCGCACCGAAGGAATGCGGGCGGCCAGTTCCCTCAGAAGGGTCCAGGCGCGGACTTCCATCTCGACCTCGTCCAGCCGCAGCGGCGAAAGCTCGTGGCCAAGGAAGAGATTGGCCACGACATCGAGATTCTCGCAGAGAGCGAGGTCCTGGAACACCGTGGCGATGCCCATATCAAGCGCGGCCCCGGGATCGGCCAGCGCGACCTCCCGGCCGTTGAACTCGATCGTGCCCGAGGTCGGCTGGTGCACGCCGGCGAGGATCTTGATCAGTGTCGACTTGCCCGCGCCGTTGTCGCCGACGAGCGCCACGACTTCTCCGGCATGGACGTCGAGCTCGATGTCGGTCAGGGCGGAAACGGCGCCGAATTTCTTGGTGATGTTGCGCAGGCTGAGGATGCGTTCACCCCGCTGCGGGGTCACTCGGGTGTCGGTGGTCATGCCCGTTACGCCTGTGGCCGGAGGGGACGGATGCCCGGCCGGCAGGGCCGGCCGGGCAAGCGAGCGGCTGTGTTCTACTGGGTGATGCCGAGCTTCTTGCAGCCTTCGGCATATTCTCCCGTGCAGATTTCTTCGGGCTTCTGGATGCCCTTGTCAAAGATTTCGGCCTTGATGTTCTCGACAGTGACGACGGCGGGAACGAAGAGCTCGGACGGTGTATCGTAGAGCGTCGTCTTCGCCTCGGGTGTCTCGCCTTTGAGGAACTTCACGGCGACGTTGGCGGCGGCTGCCGCGACGATCTCGGAAGGCTTCGAGATCGTGTTGTACTGGTCGCCCGAGATGATCAGCTGGAGCGCGGCGATCGTGGCGTCGTTTCCGGTTACCGGCGGCAGCGGGTTCACGCCCGCCGCCTTGAAGGCCGCGATGGCGCCGCCGGCGGTGCCGTCATTGGCCGCGACCACGCCCTTGATGTCGGCGCCGAAGCGGGTGATCTGTCCCGCTGCCCATTGCTGGGCTTTCGGCGGCGCCCATTCCGGCGTGTCGAATTCCGCAAGCGTCTTGTATCCGGAGGTCTCCAGCCCGACATGGATGCCGTCGCGGATCAGCCCGGCCGCGGCATCGGTCGGCGACCCGTTGATCTGGAGAACGCCTGAGCCCTCGGCCACTCCGGTCGCCTTCATGTGCTTGACGAGCGATTCCGCAATCGCCTGGCCGATGCCCTTGTTGTCGAAGGAGACGTAGTAGTCTGCCGGCGTATCCGGGATCGGGCGGTCATAGGCAATGATCTTGACCCCTTGCGACTGGGCGAGCGTGACAAGCCCGGCCGCCGCAGCGGAATCGACCGGGTCCAGCACGATCACCTTGGCGCCCTGTGCGATGACCGAATTGAACTGCTGCTGTTGTAGCGCCACATCGGCGTTGGCGTTCTGGTAGATCACGGTGCAATTCGGGCAGAGCTTTTCCATCTCCGCCTTGAAGCCGGGGAAATCGTGCTGCTCGTAGCGGGTCGATGCCTGATCGGGCATCAGGAACGCGACGGTGGCGTCTTCCTGGGCCGACGCTGCGCCGGCAAGCCCTGCGACCAGTGCCGCCGATGCCAACAAAAGATTGCGGTAGTTCATTCTCTCCTCCTTGGTGAAAGCGGAAAAGCAAGACATGATGACGTCACCGGATCGATGACTTCGACGATCGTCGACTTCAGTCGGCGTCTGTTTCAACGGCGTGGCAACATCTGCCCGGTGCCCTGGGCGCAGCCTGCTCCACGTGTTTGAAGTTCCTCCCTATGCCAGCGTCGACTGGCGACCTTCATCGATTGAGCATCGATGCTCAATCGATGAAGCAGTGTTGCCATCAATTGGCGATGGTGTCAAGTTGCGGCAAAGGGAGTGCGATTTGTGACCGACGTCCGTCAGCCGAAGAGACCGACCATCTATGATCTGGCGGAACTGGCCGGCACCTCTGCGAGCGCTGTCAGCTCCGTGCTGAACGGGAACTGGAGGAAGCGCAGGATCAGCAGCCAGCTTGCCGAAAAGATCACGCGATTGGCCGAGGAGCAGGGCTATGCGCTGAACATGCAGGCGAGCCTGCTGCGCCGCGAGAAATCGCACATGATCGGCATGATCGTCCCCAAATACGACAATCGCTATTTCGGATCGATCGTGGAGCTGTTCGAGGACATGGCTCGCACCAGGGGGCTGTTCCCGATCATCACCTGCACGCGCCGCGACCCGGAACTGGAAGTGGAAGCCGCGCGAGCGATGCTTTCCTATCAGGTCGAATGTATCATCGCGACCGGCGCGACCGATCCCGACAGGATCACCGAGATCTGCTCGGCGGCCGGCGTGCGCAGCATCAACCTGGACCTTCCAGGATCGCGCGCGCCGTCGGTCATATCGGACAATTTCGGCGGCGCGCGCGAACTGACCAGGCGAACCCTGCGGAATTGCGAACGAAGCTTCGGGCGGATGGAGCCGCTGATCTTCGTCGGCGGCCGCGGCACCGACCATAACACCTCGGAGCGCGTGAGAGGGTTCCGGACCGCGCATGAGGAAATGGGGGTGGACGTCGACGACAGCCATATCCTTACCTGCGGCTACGCGGCCGCAAAGGCCGAGCGTGCCTTGATCAATCTCGTCGAGGGCGGCGCGGCCTTGCCCCGGGGCATGTTCGTGAACTCGACGATCTCGCTGGAAGGCGTGCTGCGCTGGATCCGGGAGCGCAGGATCGATGGCCCTTTCGAGCCGGTGCTGGGATGCTTCGACTGGGACCCGGTCGTGCAACTGCTCGACGACAAGATCGAGATGGTGCGGCAGGACGTGCCGACCATGCTCCAGGCGATCTTCGGGATCATCGAATCCGGATCGACCAGGGAAGATGTCGTCCAGGTGCCGACCTTGTTCTTTGGTGCCAGCGCGCAGGGCGGTGCGCAGCAGGTGTGATCTGCGGAGGGCGGAAGGCGAGCGTCGGGACGCATCAAGAGTCGATTTTGACACCCGGAGGCGCGGTCGTCGCCCAAATGCTTTGGTCTTTCCGGGAACGAATGGTGGGCGTGACAGGGATTGAACCTGTGACCCCTACGATGTCAACGTAGTGCTCTCCCGCTGAGCTACACGCCCATTCGCGATGGCGCATACACCACTTTTGATCGGACACGTCAATAGTGGTTGATCGTCAAATGCACAGGCTGCGACAGCCTGTGCACGATCCGCCTTGGCGGCGCTCAGGCCGCCTTCAGCATTTTCTCGACCTCGTTGACGAGATCGCGCAGGTGGAACGGCTTCGACAGCACCTTGGCATCCTTCGGCGCCTTCGAATCGGGATTGAGCGCGACCGCCGCGAAGCCGGTGATGAACATGACCTTCAGGTCCGGGTCGATCTCGGTTGCCCGGCGGGCGAGCTCGATGCCGTCCATCTCGGGCATCACGATGTCGGTCAGGAGCAGCGAGAACGGCTCCTCGCGAAGCCGCTCGTAAGCACTCGCCCCATTGTCGAAGTCGCTGACGTCGTAGCCGGCGCGCTCCAACGCCTTCACCAGGAAACGGCGCATGTCGTCATCGTCTTCCGCCAGAAGAATTCGTGCCATAGGGTCCCGTCCGACTCATTCTCGAGCCTGCTGCCCGGCAGGCCCGTTAACCATCAGCCATATGAATAGGCGACGGTAAAGATCAAGTGAATGGCGAAGGTGTGGCGGGCGGCCGGACATGCCGAAACGGCAGGTCCCGCGCACTGGACAGGAGCCTGTGCCGGTGGCAGGTTCGCTTCATGTCCGACACCATTTCCCGGCGTATCCGCCGATGACCAGCGTTGCCGACGACTTCTCCGTGATCCGTCCTTTCGAGATCAGGGCAAGCGCTGAACAGCGTGTCCCCTTCGTCTTCAACTCGCCCCATAGCGGCCGGCACTATCCCGACCGCTTCCTTGCCATGACGCGGCTCGACCGCAATCAGATCCGCCGCTCGGAAGACTCCTTCGTCGATCAGCTCTTCGCGGGCGCCGTGGCCCTGGGCGCGCCCATGCTGGTCGCCAATTTCCCGCGCGCCTATCTCGACGCGAACCGCGAGCCCTGGGAACTCGACCCCCGCATGTTCACCGAGCCGGTGCCTTCCTTCGTCAACATCCGCTCGGCGCGTGTGGCAGGTGGCCTCGGCACGGTGCCGAAGCTGGTCGGGGAGGGGCTCGACATCTATCCCGGAAGGTTGCCGCTGGCCGAGGCGGTCGACCGCATCGAGATCGTCTACAAGCCCTATCACGAGTGCCTGAAGCTGCTGATCTCCCATACCCATGCGCGCTTCGGTTCGGCCGTGCTGATCGACTGCCATTCCATGCCGGCGAGCATCCGCGTCGGTGATACGGGCGTCCGGCCGGATTTCATCGTCGGCGATCGTTTCGGCGCCTCGGCGCCGCCGGCACTGACGGAGCACGCGATAAGCCTTCTTACCGCGATGGGCTACACGGTCGCGTACAACAAGCCCTATGCGGGCGGCTTCATCACCGAACATTACGGCCGTCCGGCGCGCGGCCTGCACGCGCTGCAGATCGAGGTCAATCGCGGTCTCTACATGAACGAGCGGACCTTCGAGAAGGGCGTCGGCTTCGACGCGCTGGCCGACGACCTCACCCGCTTCGTCGCCGATCTGATGGCGTTGCCGGAGCACCATATCGATGTGCCGCCGCTCGCTGCCGAGTGACAGGGGCCGAGTGACAGGGGCCGAGTGACTGGGGCCGAGTGACTGGGCGATCCGTGGCCGGCCGGTGTCCGGCTGCCGCTCGGACTCAAAAAAAGACCGCGCCGAGGCGCGGTCGAAGTCTAGGGAGGAAACGCCCAAGGAGGGCATGGACAGGAGAACCTGTCCGATAAGCAGCGTATGGTGCGGCGCACAAAAGTCAAGCCGACTTCAGGCTTTTTTAATTCACTGTGATGTGGCAAATGCGCTGTGATCCGCCTGAGTTGCATTTGTGCAACAATTTGGGCTGCTCAAAAAATGATCAGGATGCGGGCATGCTAATCGAAACCGAATTCATGAGGCGCATTGCCGCCGCCGCCGCGGCCGAGACGCTGCCGCGTTTCCGCCAGCAGGGGACGGTCACGAACAAGCTCGCCTCCGGCTTCGACCCGGTGACGGAGGCCGACCGTGAGGCCGAAAGGGCGATCAGGGCTCTGATTCGCCACGAATATCCCGACCACGGCATATTGGGCGAAGAGCATGGCGGCGAGAACATGGGGGCGAACCATGTCTGGGTGATCGATCCGATCGACGGTACCCGCGCCTTCATCTCCGGCCTGCCGGTATGGGGAACGCTGGTGGGGCTTACATCGGGCGGCGATGCCGTGGCGGGCCTGATGTCGCAGCCCTTCACCGGGGAACTCTATTTCGCCGATGCCAGAGGCGCCTTCTACGAGGGGCCTGGCGGGGATCGCGTGCTCGCCACCCGCAAGACAACGACGCTCTCGGACGCCACGCTCACCACGACGACGCCTGCCCTGTTCAAGGGCGAGGGGCGCCAGCGCTACGACCGGCTGGAGCAGGCGGTGCGGCTCGCCCGCTACGGGATCGATTGCTACGCCTTCGCCATGGTCGCCGGCGGCAGCGTCGACATCGCGGTCGATGCCGGCCTGCAGCCTTACGACATCGTGGCGCTGATCCCCATCATCGAAAAAGCCGGCGGCGTCATCACCACTTTCGACGGCGGGCCGGCGGAAAAGGGCGGCGACATCCTGGCGGCAGCGACGCCTGAACTGCATGCGGCGGCGATGGAGTATTTGAGGCGGTGAAATAGTGAATGGTGAATGGTGAATGGTGAATGGTGAATGGTATAAACGATGGTCCTTGTGATTTTTCCTTGGCCTCGGAACTAGATATTATTATCTCCCATTCACCATTCACCATTCACCATTCACCATTCACCATTCACCATTCACCATTCACCATTCACCATTCACCACCCGGCACAAACGCATCGAACGCCGCCAGCAGCTGCTCGCGGAAGAAGTCGGCCTCCTGCAGGATCTCATGGCGGGCGCCGTCGATGGTCAGTACCGAAGCGGTCTTGAGCCGGCGGGCATATGCCTCGATCGCCGGGGTCGAAACGACGGCGTCGGCACCGGCCGCGATCAGCAGGATCGGGATGCGCATCCTGGCGAGGAATTCCGGCTGCTGCACGCGTTCGGAGGCCCGGCAGGCCGCATGGATCCAGGCGACGGTAGGCCCGCCCACGGCGAGGCCGGGATGGGTCTCGTAGATGAGCGCGTTGCGCCTGTAGCGCGCCGGGTCCGATGTCAGCACATTGCCTTCGAAAGGCGGCGTTTCGCGGGGGCGCGGGCCGCCGCCGAGATAGATGGTGCCGAGGCCGAGGCTGTAGAGGAAGGCCGAGACCCGGCGCACCGACGTCATCGGCAGCGGGAATCCGGCCAGCGAGAGCAAGGGCACGCACAACACCATGCGCTGAATTCGGTTGATCATCGCCGGTGAGGCGAGCAGGGCGACCAGTCCGCCCGTCGAATGGCCCAGCACGTTGAAGGGGCCGCGGCAATCGGGCAGCACGATCTCGGCAAAGAATTGCTCGAGATCCAGAACGTAATCCTGGAAGTCCTCGACATATCCCTTGGCGGGATTGCGCAACAGCCGGTCCGAGGCGCCCTGACCGCGCCAGTCCAGCGTGGCGACGGCGAAGCCGCGTGCGGCAAGGTCCCCGATCGTCTCGAAATATTTCTCGATGCACTCGTTGCGGCCGGCGAGCAGGATCACCGTGCCTTTCAGCGGCCGTACCCTGGTATCGAACAAGGCGTAGCGGATCTTCCTGCCGTCCCGTGCGGTGAGGAATCCGGCACGGGCATCGTCCGGCGCCGGGTTGCCCGGGATCTCGAAGAAGCCGGTGCCGACGGCAGGGCTGTCGTGGCTGAGATCTGAGGCGTCCATGACGAAGGTGATAAGAAGCGCCGCGCCCAAAAGCAAAGGAAAAGGTGGCGGGCCGGAAGCGGGGGCCCGCTTCCGGCCTCTGTCGATCCGGGGGAGGGAACGGAACGCCCGGCTCGGCTTCGTCGCGGCGGCTTGTCCGTCGCTGTCCTTTGTCCCGAACACTGTAGCCAATGCGCCTGAATGCCGTCCGAAAGGCCGGTTCATGCTGCGTTCACGTCGAGAAGACCGGCGGCGCGCACAGTCTTGAAATCGGGCGGGCGGGCACCCAGATCATGGATGCGGCCGCCGGAACCGGGGCCGCTGACCCCCAGGGAAACGCCAGAACGGGTTTCCGAGAGCGGTCAGAACGCCATGTTGCTCAACAGGAGAACAGAACCATGCGTCATGTTGATTTTTCGCCCCTCTATCGCTCGACCGTCGGTTTCGACCGGCTGTTCACCATGCTCGACTCGCTCGGCCAGCCCGAGGGCGGCCAGAGCTATCCGCCCTACAATATCGAGCGCACCGGTGAGGACGCCTACCGCATCAGCATGGCCGTTGCCGGCTTCTCGGAAGACGAGATTTCGATCGAGGCCCATCGCAACGTGCTGACGGTGAAGGGCGAGCGCAAGGAGGAGAACACCGGCGAAGGCTCCGAGCTGCTTTATCGCGGCATCGCCTCCCGCGCCTTCGAGCGTCGTTTCCAGCTTGCCGACCATGTCGACGTGACCGGCGCCGCGCTCAAGAACGGGCTCCTTCACATCGATCTCAAGCGCAACATTCCGGAAGAGCTGAAGCCTCGCAAGATCGAGATTTCGGTTGCTCCCGCGAAAGCCAAGCAGATCGAGGCCTCGGTCAACTAAGCAGAGCTCCATTCCAGGAGTTCGGCGGCGCCTTCGGGCGCCGCTTTCATTAGGTGCGCCAGGCATGGCGCGTAGCGCCGTGAGTGGCGCTGTCTGGACCGCTGTGGTGGCGGTCGAGGTGACTTGGAGGTGCAAGTCCTCTGCGGGCCCTGGTGATGGGAACCGCTAGCCGAACAGCAAGGGCGTCGTCGCGAGGCGGGGTCTGAAGGAAGCTGCAAGCAAAGTGCCGGCCTGACGAACAGGAATCGCATATGAGGCGTCCCGCATCCGGGCGAGGGGGCCTAGTGACCCGAAGCCCGATGTCACCCGGAGGGTGCGGGCGTAGATGCGACAGGCATATGGCACGAAGGTCACGCGTCTTACCCTGGGAGGCCTGCCGGCCTGCCCCTGGTTTCAGGTGTGCTACCGACATCGAAAGGTGTCGGGATGGGACGGCAGGAGTCAGCAGAGGCCGTAGTAGCCGGACCGACCGGCGAAGGGCCGAACATGGAGTGCCGGACGGAGAACGGTCTTTCGATGGTGAGGAAGGATGCAGAAGACGGGGCTGAGACGCTCCGTGCCCATGCCGAGAGCAGCGGCCGGAAGCCGCGAGGGCAGGCATTGGGTGCATCAAACACCACGGCAGGACCGTCACCCTCTCGACCGGAGGCAGACGAGCGACTGATGGAGATGATCCTCAGCCGCGAGAACATGATGGCGGCTCACCGTCGGGTGGTAGGGAACAAGGGCGCGCCGGGCATCGACAAGATGACGGTCGAGCAGTTGAAGCCCTACCTTGCGGCGCACTGGCCGCGCATCAGGGAAGAGCTGCTGGCGGGCCGTTACAGACCGGCGCCGGTGCGTGGGGTGGAAATCCCCAAGCCCGGCGGCAAAGGGATGCGCCAATTGGGCATCCCGACGGTGCTGGACCGGCTCATCCAGCAGGCGATGCATCAGGTGCTGATGCCGATCTTCGACCCGGACTTCTCCCCCTCCTCCTACGGCTTCCGGCCGGGGCGGAGTGCCCATGATGCGGCCCTGGCCGCCCGGTCCCATGTGGCCGGCGGCTGCCGCTTCGTGGTCGACCTCGACCTGGAGAAGTTCTTCGACCGGGTGAACCACGATGTCTTGATGGCACGCGTGGCACGCAAGGTGACGGACAAGCGGGTGCTGCGGCTGATCCGCCGCTACCTGCAGGCCGGGTTGATGACGGGCGGGATGGCGACGGCCCGCAGCGAAGGCACGCCGCAAGGCGGCCCGCTGTCGCCGCTGCTGTCGAACATCCTGCTCGACGATCTCGACAAGGAACTGGAGCGGCGCGGTCATGCCTTCTGCCGCTACGCCGACGACTGCAACGTCTATGTACGGTCGCGGCGTGCCGGCGCGCGGGTCATGGCCTCGCTCACCCGGTTCCTGGCCGAGCGGTTGAAGCTCACGGTCAACGGCGCCAAGAGCGCCGTCGACCGACCGTGGAAGCGCACCTTTCTCGGCTACACCATGACCGCCCACAAGGCACCGCGTCTCCTGATTGCGGCGTCGAGCGTGGCACGGTTCAAGCGAAAGCTGAAGACGGCCTTCCGGGCCGGGCGCGGACGCGCCCTTGGCGCCACCGTCAAAGACCTCACCCCGATCCTGCGCGGCTGGATCGCCTACTTCCGGCTGACCGAAGGCAAGGGGATACTCGAGGAACTGGACGGCTGGCTGCGGCGCAGGCTGCGCTGCATCCTGTGGCGGCAGTGGAAACGACCGTGGACCCGGTTCATGCGGCTGATGCAACGAGGACTGACGGAACAGCGCGCACGTGACTCGGCCGGCAATGGCCGCGGTCCCTGGTGGAATGCCGGGGCCAACCACATGAACGATGCCTTCCGCAAGACCTTCTTCGACCGGCTCGGGCTGATCTCGCTCCAGCAGGAACTCAAACGCCTCAACCACGCTGCATGAACCGCCGGATACGGAACCGTACGTCCGGTGGTGTGGGAGGAGGGAGACCGCAAGGCTCCCTCCTACCCGATCGGGGTTTGCCGCAATCGCAGTATGCGAGGCCTGTCAGGCTATCAGTTCGCCAAAGCGCTCGACCTCGTCCGCAGTCGTGCGGAAACTCGTCACGAAACGATAAAGCCCTTCGTTTTCACCGATCCCGTCGCCGAAGCCATGCGGGATCGCCCAAGGGTAGAATACAGCGCCCTTTTCCTGCAGTGCCTTGGCCAAGGCATTGTCGATCACCGCAAAGAGTTCGTTGGCATCCGGCTCCCAGGCCAGCCGCAACTTGCGTGACGCGCGTATGCGATCCGCCAGACGCGCGGTCATGGCGTTGGCGTGGCGGGCCGTCTCCAGCCAGAGGTCGTCGCGGAAATAGGCGTCGAACTGGGCGGCGACAAAGCGCGACTTGGAGAAAAGCTGGGCGGCGCGCTTGCGGATGAAAGCCAGTTCCTTCGCCTTGGCGAGGTCGAAGAGCACGATCGCCTCCGCGCACCAGCAGCCGTTCTTGGTGCCGCCGAATGAAATGAGGTCGACGCCTCGTTTCCACGTCATCTCGGCCGGGGTTGTCCCGAGCGCGACCAGCGCGTTGGCAAAGCGCGCACCGTCCATATGGAGGGGCACGTCGTGACGCCTGGCTACCGCAGCGATTTCCGCGATCCGGTCGAGATCGTAGACCGTTCCGATCTCGGTCGCCTGGGTGATCGACACGGCCGCCGGCCGGCCGCCATGGACGAATTCGGGGTCGAACCTGGCCATTGAGCGCTCGAGTTCGGCCGGGTCGATGCGGCCGAATGCGCCGGGCACGCGAAACATCCTGCTGCCGCCGGTCAGATACTCCGGCGCGCCGCATTCGTCTTCCAGCATGTGGGCTTCGTGGTGGGCAAAGGCCACGCCGCCGGGACGGCTCGCCAGGGCCATGGACAACGAATTGGCGGCCGTGCCGGTCGCGACGAAGAAGATCGCCACCTCGCGTTCGAACAGGGTGCTGAAGCGATCCTGGACAGCATGGTCGAGCTCGCTCGATCCGTAGGCCGAAGCATAGCCTCCGGCGTTGGCCGCCAGGCTTTCGGTGATTTTCGGATGGGCCCCGGCCCAGTTGTCGGATGCAAAGATCATCGGTTCTTCCAGATGGCTGTCTATCGGCTTTCCGCCGCGGACCATGTGCGGTTTTGTCCGCCAAGTTCAAGGGCCGGGGGGCACAAAACAATTGGATCCGGTAGCCGGTCGGTGGGCCCCCGGGACGGAAGCGCTGGCGCGGGGCCATCGCCCTGCAGCATGTCGCGTGAAAAAGGATTCACGCGAAATGCTGTAGCTTCTTGATATGGCGCATGTCTTTTCCCCGAAACCGCTGCACAGCTTCGGAAGACTTGCTTTTGGCGGTGGCGGTCGGCCTTCGGCGGCTCCGGTTGTCAGCGCCAGCGCTCGACGCCCCGCGCCTCGGATCTGCGCCTGACAAATTCGCGCATCAGGGGCGCGAAGAACGCCTTGCTGAATTGCCCTAGCGAATGACGCAACCGGATCGGATCGCGTCATAGCTCATGAGTCGGTGCCTTCCTGCTCAAAGCGGGCCAATTCGGTCTTGATCTCTTCGAACAGGTCATCGGGCATCGTTTCGAGCGTCCCGGTTGTGCGGGTGTCGGCCCGCTCGATGAGGCGTCGGTAATCCTCGATGCTGAGCAGGACCAGGCGCGGCTTGCGGCGCTGGGTGATGGTGACCGGATGGCGCATCGCGTCCGCGATGATGTCTCCGGATTTCCGCGATAGGTCACTGGTTGAATAGGTGTTCATGGCGCATACCCCTGTTAATGCCGTAATTTACATCAATGCGGTAAATTCCGCAATTAGCGGACTCCCATCCCGCCTCCGATTGAGGCGGCTCCTAGAACCGGGTTTTTATCCTCGGAAGAAGCGAGGCGCAGCCATCGTAGAGGCGCAACCCTTTTGGTCAGGTTGGTCAGGCGAAAGATGCGCGGCCCTGGGCGATTTGAACGATTCTTTCGATCAAGACTGCCGCAGACCCGAATCAGAAAATTATGATCCGAAGCGCCATTGCGAAATTTTATTTCGTCATTGGGATGCCGAACTTAACTTTGTATCTTGATGCCCGGGCCGATTTCTGCCATACGGGAGATAGGACAGTAGTGCTGTCTTAATTATCGACGCAAGCTTGCCGGATAAGGCGTATAGTGACGCCGTCCGGCTTGCTGCGCGCCTGGCGGTCGCCGGTTCGCTTCGATGCGACCGTCGCCGCGGCCGAGGGCGGGAATGTGCCGGTCCCACCGGTGTTCCCGCCATTTGCAGGACATGCCGCATGAGCACGAGAAGCCGGGCGCTTCACGGACCATGCCGGCCCGACGAAAACGCCCGGGACGGGCTCGAACGGAGGAAGGGACGACGATGACGGAAGTGGCGCCATCTGTGACGACGGAATTCTTGCCGGCCGTGCAGACGAAAGCGGCCGCCGTCGAGAAAAATACCCTCCGAGGCCTCTACGATCCACGCAACGAGCATGATGCCTGCGGTGTCGGCTTCATCGCCCAGATGAAGAACGTCAAGTCTCACCAGATCGTCAGGGATGGTCTGGCGATGCTGGAGAACCTCACCCATCGCGGCGCCGTGGGCGCCGACCCCCTGATGGGCGATGGCGCGGGCGTGCTCGTGCAGATTCCCGACCGCTTCTTCCGCGAGGAGATGGCGAAGCAGGGCATCGAGCTGCCGGAGCCGGGCCAATACGGCGTGGGCCATTGGTTCATGCCGCGGGATCCGGCGATGCGCGCCCATATCGACGAGATCATCGCCGAGTCGGCGCAGTCCGAAGGCCTGCCGCTGCTGGGCTTCCGCGACGTCCCCGTCGACAATTCCTCGCTTTCCAAGGCGCCCGACATCGCCGCGGCCGAGCCGTTCCATCGCCAGGTGTTCATCGGGCGCACCCCCGATATCGAGGACGACGAGGAATATGAGGCGCGCCTCTATCTGCTGCGCAAGGTCATCTCGGGCCGCATCTATGCCGAGAACAACAACCGCGACATTGGCGCCTACAGCGTGTCGCTGTCGGCGCGCACCATCGTCTACAAGGGCATGTTCCTGGCCTACCAGGTCGGCGCCTATTACAAGGACCTTTCCGATCCGCGCTTCGAGACGGCGCTGATCCTGGTCCACCAGCGTTTCTCGACCAACACCTTCCCGTCGTGGAAGCTGGCGCATCCCTACCGCATGGTCGCCCATAACGGCGAGATCAACACGGTGCGCGGCAACAACAACTGGATGGCGGCGCGCCAGGCTTCCGTCGACAGCGAGCTGTTCGGCAACAACATCTCCAAGCTGTGGCCGATCTCCTATGAAGGGCAATCGGACACGGCCTGCTTCGACAATGCGCTCGAGTTCCTGTTCCAGGGCGGCTACTCGCTGGCGCATGCCATGATGATGTTGATCCCGGAGGCCTGGGCCGGCAACAAGCTCATGGATGCCGACCGCAAGGCGTTCTACGAATATCACGCCGCATTGATGGAGCCGTGGGACGGCCCGGCCGCCGTGGTCTTCACCGACGGCCGGCAGATCGGTGCGACGCTCGACCGCAACGGCCTGCGGCCGGCGCGCTACATCGTCACCGACGACGACCGGGTGATCATGGCCTCAGAGGCCGGCGTGCTGCCCGTCGCCGAGGAGAAGGTGGTGCGCAAGTGGCGCCTGCAGCCGGGCAAGATGCTGCTGATCGACCTGGTCAAGGGGCGCATCGTCTCGGACGACGAGATCAAGTCCGAGGTTGCCGCCAGGCATCCCTACAGGCAGTGGCTCAAGAACACCCAGCTCATCCTCGAAGAGCTGAAGCCGGTCGAGCCGCGCGAGCTGCGCAGGGACGTCAGCCTTCTGGACCGCCAGCAGGCCTTCGGCTACACGCAGGAGGACATCAAGCTCTTGATGTCGCCGATGGCGACGACCGGACAGGAGGCGGTCGGCTCGATGGGCACCGACACGCCGATCTCGGCGATGTCGGACAAGGCGAAGCTGCTCTACACCTATTTCAAGCAGAACTTCGCCCAGGTCACCAATCCGCCGATCGATCCGATCCGCGAGGAACTGGTGATGAGCCTGGTCTCCTTCATCGGGCCGCGGCCGAACATCTTCGACCTCGTCGGCAGTTCGCGCCGCAAGCGGCTGGAGGTGCGCCAGCCGATCCTGACCAATGCCGATCTCGAGAAGATCCGTTCGATCGGCCATACCGAGGACCGCTTCGACACCAAGACAATCGACATCACCTATTCGGCGACCGAGGGAGCGGCCGGCATGCCGGCCGCGATCGAGCGGCTGTGCGAACGCGCCGAGGCGGCGGTTGCGGGCGGCTACAACATCATCATCCTGTCCGACCGCCAGGTCGGCCCGGACCGCATCGAGATCCCGACGCTGCTCGCCACCGCGGCCGTGCACCATCACCTGATCCGCAAGGGCCTCCGCACGGCAGTCGGCCTGGTGGTGGAATCCGGCGAGCCGCGCGAGGTGCATCATTTCTGCTGCCTCGCCGGCTATGGCGCGGAGGCGATCAATCCCTATCTCGCCTTCGACACGCTGCTTGACATGCACAAGCGCGGCGAACTGCCGCCCGAGGTCGACGCCAACGAGGTCGTCACGCGCTACATCAAGTCGATCGGCAAGGGCATATTGAAGGTGATGTCCAAGATGGGCATCTCGACCTACCAGTCCTATTGCGGCGCGCAGATCTTCGATGCCGTCGGGCTGAAGTCGGACTTCGTCCAGAAGTACTTCACCGGCACGGCCACCACCATCGAAGGCGTCGGGCTGGAGGAGATCGCGGAAGAAACCGTCAGCCGCCACGCGGCGGCCTTCGGCGACGATCCCGTGCTGCGTAATGCGCTGGAGGTGGGCGGCGAATATATGTTCCGCATGCGCGGCGAGGCGCATATGTGGTCGCCGGATGCCGTGGCCACGCTGCAGCACGCCGTGCGCAAGGGCTCCTGGGCGACCTTCAAGGAGTACTCCGAGCAGGTCGACAGCGAGACCGCCGCGGCCCAGAACATCCGCGGCCTGTTCCGGTTGAAGCTCGCCGGCGAGATCGGCCGCGACCCGGTGGCGCTGGATGATGTCGAGCCGGCGTCCGAGATCGTCAAGCGCTTTTCGACCGGGGCGATGTCCTTCGGTTCGATCTCGCGCGAGGCCCACACCACGCTTGCCCGCGCGATGAACGCGATCGGCGGCAAGTCGAACACGGGCGAGGGCGGCGAGGAGCCGGACCGCTATCTGCCGCTGCCGGGCGGCGGGGCCAATCCGGAACGCTCCGCGATCAAGCAGGTGGCATCGGGCCGCTTCGGCGTGACGACGGAATATCTTGTCAATTCCGACGTCATGCAGATCAAGATAGCGCAGGGCGCCAAGCCGGGCGAGGGCGGTCAGTTGCCGGGCCACAAGGTCGATGCGACGATCGCCAAGACCCGCCATTCGACGCCCGGCGTCGGACTGATCTCGCCGCCGCCGCATCACGACATCTATTCGATCGAGGATCTGGCGCAGCTCATCTACGACCTGAAGAACGTCAATCCGGCCGCCGACGTTTCGGTGAAGCTGGTATCGGAAGTGGGCGTCGGCACGGTGGCGGCCGGTGTCGCCAAGGCGCGCGCCGACCACATCACCATTTCGGGCTATGACGGCGGCACCGGCGCGTCGCCTTTGACATCGCTCAAGCATGCGGGCTCGCCCTGGGAGATGGGGCTCGCGGAGACGCATCAGACGCTGGTGCTCAACGGGCTGCGCTCGCGGGTCGCGCTGCAGGTCGATGGCGGCCTGCGGACCGGACGCGACGTCGTCATCGGCGCGCTGCTCGGCGCCGACGAATTCGGCTTCTCGACCGCGCCGCTGATCGCGGCGGGCTGCATCATGATGCGCAAGTGCCACCTCAACACCTGTCCGGTCGGCGTGGCCACCCAGGATCCGGTGCTGCGCAAGCGCTTCAAGGGCACGCCGGAGCACGTCATCAACTTCTTCTTCTACGTGGCGGAGGAGGTTCGGCTGCTGCTCGCGGATATGGGCTTCACCCGGCTCGACCAGATCATCGGCAACACCGACCTCGTCGAGAAGCGGGAGATGATCGACCACTGGAAGGCGAAGGGTCTGGATTTCTCGCGGGTCTTCTTCAAGCCCGATGCGCCGGCCGAGGCCACCCATTGGACCGAGCGGCAGAAGCATCCGATCGACGACGTGCTCGACCGCAAGCTGATCGAGGCAGCGAGGCCGGCGCTGGAATCGAAGCTGCCCGTGCGCATCGAAATGCCGATCCGCAATGTCGACCGTTCGGCCGGCGCCATGCTGTCGGGCGAGGTCGCGAGACGCTACAAGCACAAGGGCCTGCGCGAGGACACGATCTCCGTGAGGCTGACCGGTACGGCCGGCCAGTCCTTCGGCGCCTTCCTGGCGCGCGGCATCTCCTTCGATCTCGTCGGCGACGGCAACGACTATGTCGGCAAGGGCCTGTCGGGCGGCCGTATCGTCATCCGTCCGCCGGAGAACAGCGGTATCGTCGCCGAAGAGTCGATCATCGTCGGCAACACCGTACTCTACGGCGCGACCGAGGGTGAGTGCTATTTCCGCGGCGTCGCGGGCGAGCGCTTCGCGGTCCGCAACTCGGGCGCGGTCGCCGTCGTCGAGGGCGTGGGCGATCACGGCTGCGAATACATGACGGGCGGCGTCGTCGTGGTCATCGGCAAGACCGGCCGCAACTTCGCCGCCGGCATGTCGGGCGGCGTGGCCTATGTGCTCGACGAGGAAGGCGATTTCGCCGAGCGCTGCAACATGGCGATGGTCGAACTCGAGCCCGTGCCCGAGGAAGACGACATGCTGGAGAAGCTGCATCACCATGGCGGCGACATCGCGCATAAGGGCCGGGTCGACGTGTCGGGCGACATGACCAAGCATGACGAGGAGCGGCTGGTGCAGCTCATCTCCAACCACATGCATTATACCGGCTCGACCCGCGCGAAAGCCATTCTCGAGAACTGGGCGACCTATCGGCCGAAATTCCGCAAGGTCATGCCGGTCGAATATCGCCGCGCGCTGATCGAGATGGAGCGCATGCGCATGGGCGTGGCGGCGGAATAGCGTCGCGACAATCTGGCTCGCCGTCCGGCCCGGCTCGGGCTGGACGGCGCGCGCGCAGCGCTTCTAAAAGAGCGAACCCCGAAACAGAGACCTGCCGCAGGCAGGCTTGATGCTCGAGAGTTGGAACTGCAATGGGCAAGGTGACAGGCTTCCTCGAAATCGACCGGCAGGTGCACAAGTATCAGCCGGCCTCCGACCGCATCCGGCACTTTCGCGAGTTCACGCTGCCGATGTCGGACAAAGAGGTCGAGAAACAGGCCGCCCGCTGCATGGATTGCGGCGTGCCCTACTGCCATGGGCCGACGGGCTGCCCGATCCACAACCAGATCCCGGACTGGAACGACCTCGTCTACAATGGCGACTGGGACAACGCGATCCGCAACCTGCACTCGACCAACAACTTCCCCGAATTCACCGGCCGCATCTGCCCGGCGCCCTGCGAGGAGGCGTGCACGCTGAACCTCGAGGACATCCCGGTCGCCATCAAGACGATCGAGCAGGCGATCGCCGACAAGGCCTATGAGAGCGGCTATGTGCGCCCTTATCCGGCGGACAAGAAGACCGGCAAGCGTGTGGCCGTCATCGGCTCCGGACCGGCCGGCATGGCAGCCGCCCAGCAACTCGGCCGTGTCGGGCACGACGTGCATGTCTACGAACGCGAAAGCCGTCCCGGCGGTCTGCTGCGTTTCGGCATTCCCGACTTCAAGATGGAGAAGCACTATATCGACCGCCGCATCGTTCAGATGGCGGGCGAAGGCGTGACGTTCCACTGCGGCGTGAATGTCGGCGTCGACAAGAAGGCGTCGGAACTGCTCGCCGAATATGACGCCGTGCTCTATTGCGGCGGCTCGGAGACCCCGCGCCCGGCGGGCATCCCCGGCGTCGAACTCGAAGGGGTGCACGACGCGATGCCCTATCTGGTGCAGCAGAACAAGCGTGTGGCCGGCGAGGACATCCAGTCGGTGGCCTGGCCGGCGCAGCCGATCCTGGCCGGCGGCAAGCATGTCGTGGTGGTCGGCGGCGGCGATACGGCGTCGGACTGCGTCGGCACGGCATTCCGCCAGGGCGCGGTGCGTGTCACCCAGCTCGATATCCGGCCGCAGCCGCCCGAGAAGGAAGACAAGCTCTCGGTCTGGCCCTACTGGGCGACGAAGATGCGCACTTCCTCCTCCCAGGCCGAGGGCGCGGAGCGCGAATTCCAGGTCGCGACGCTGGAGTTCCTCGGCGAGGACGGCGTGCTGATGGGCGTCAAGTGCTGCGAGGTCGACGAGAAGCGCAAGCCGGTCCCGGGTACCGACTTTGTGATCCGGGCCGACCTGGCCTTCATCGCCATCGGTTTCTCCGGCCCGATCGACGGCGGTGTCGTCGCCGAGATGGGCGACAGGCTGGCGGTTACGGTCGACGCTCGCCGCTCGACCAACGTCAAGGCGAACGACCGCGACTACCGGACGAGCGTCGACGGCCTGTTCGCCGCCGGCGACGTGCGTCGCGGCCAGTCCCTGGTGGTCTGGGCGATCCGCGAAGGACGACAGGCCGCGCGTTCAATCGACGAGTTCCTCACGGGCGCGTCGGTTCTGCCGCGGTAGCGGCGCGGGTTCGATAGCGTCGGAGGCGCTGGGCGGGCCTCCGACGAGTTCGGTCAGGGTGGCTCCCCGCTTGTGCAAGGCGCCTGGGCTCCGGCCGTCAGGCGTCGCGCTTGCTTTGTTGTACCTGTTCGCGTACAATTCAAAACATGCGTACAACCTCCTACAGCGACCTTCGCAAGAATCTCGCGGCCATGATCGACCGGGTCAATGCCGATCATGAGCCTGTCATAATCACGCGCGACCGCGGCAAGCCTACGGCGGTGTTGATGTCGATGGAGGACTTCGCCTCCTATGAGGAAACTCGGTATCTGCTGAAGAGTCCCCGCAACGCGGAGCGACTTGCCGAATCGATCGCAGAGCTTGACGCGGGCAAGGGAACGAAGCGTGAGCTTTCGGAGTGAAACTCATCTTCAGCGAGCGCGCCTGGGAGGACTGCCTCCATTGGCAGACCCATGACCGCAAGCTGCTCCTGCGCATAAACGATCTCATCAAAGAGTGCAGCCGGACGCCGTTCGCCGGCAGCGGCAAGCCGGAACCGTTGCGCGGCGCCCTATCCGGCTGGTGGTCGCGGCGGATCTCTCGGGAGCAGCGGCTGGTGTACCGACCCACCGAGGAGGGGCTGCTGATCGCGCAGTGCCGGTATCATTATTGATTGCCAAGCTTGTCTCAGCGATCGCACGCCTCATCGTCGCCCTTCGACATTCCCATCAGGATGGCTGACCGCCAGCCGAGCCGGCTGACGGTGCGGGCGCCGTCGCGACGGTCGGCGACTGTTCCGTCAGAATGATGCCGGCAAGTGTCGTTGAGACTGTGTCGGCTTGGACTCAGCGCCGGATGCCGCTGGTCGTGGCGGCCTGCGAGGTCGCGGTGGGCGCTGCTGGCGGCGCGGCCGCCGCCACCGACGGCGTTGCCGGTTGGCCGAAATCATCGGCGCGGCCCGGCGTGGGAGCCGGAGCGAGCCCTTCGATCGCGAGGCGCTCTGCCGCGTTGCGGGCATCGCCCTTGCCCTCGATCTTCTGGCCGAGAAGTTCCGAGCCGCCGTCGAGTTGCGGGTCGTCCAGCGCGATGGGCGGCGTCCTGTCGACCGGCACGGCCGATCCGGACCCCGCGTCGGGAAGTGCCGCGACGCCGGGCGCCGCCGCGCCGGCGCCGAGACCGAGGATCTTGTTCAGAGGCTTCTCCGTATAGAAGGCCACCTTGCGCTTGCCGGCCTTGCTGAGATTGATGCCGTCGGCGGAGCGCAGCCTGACAGCCTGTCCGTTGATATCGGGACCGCTGGCGACGTAAGCACCGTTCTCGTCGACAAAGCCGTCCCAGATATCGACGAAAGTCGCCTCGGCGGCTTCGGCGGCCTGGCTGTATATGCCGTTGAGCGCGAGCATGTCGGACAGCATCTTCTTGGACTGGAAGGACGGCTGTCCGACCCAGATCAGCGGCACCTCGCGCTCGCTCACCGCTGCCGCGAAGGCCAGGGCTCGCGCCTGATATTCCCTGGTCCAGCTTTCGCTGAGCGGCGCCTCGCGTGTAGTCCCCACGCGCATCTGCTGGCGATCGTTCGAGCCGAGCATGGCGACCACCACGACAGGCTTTTCCTCGTCGATCAGCTTCTCGACCTCGGTCGGCCAGTCGTAATAGTCGCTGCGCACGAAACCGGACGAGCCTTTCGTCCTGTCGATCACCCTGACCTCGGGGTTCTCGGCGAAGACGGCCTCGAGGCCTTCCGCGAGGCCCGAGCCCATGAAATCGCCGACGACCAGCACGGCTTGTGCGGTCTGCGACTTGTCAACGACGACGATCTCCGGTTCCGGCGACGGCCTGGGGCGGACCTTTACCGACTTCTTACGCGTCTTTTTTGAGCCGGCGGCCGGCCGCTGCGGCCGGACCTGTTCGGCCCCCCTGTCGCTGCGGCCGAACAGGAGCTCGAGCAGGTTGCGCGGCCTGCGCTGCTGCTCCTGCGCCAGGGCGGACGGCGCGGCGATTGCAATCGCAGTCAACACGACCAGCATCACGGGGATCGCGTGCGACAGGCGCCATCCTTTCCGCGATCCCGGCACGCGTCATCTCCCTGTTCCAAATGGCCCGGATGCCGAGACATCCGGGCGACTTCAATTGCCGGCGCGGCCATCCGGGCCGCCTGGTTTTCGCGCCAGCAGGCGCAACCCAAAGCCGCGCGCTCCAACGTCGATCTTGTCGACCGCCGTTGATCCTACTGGCCGCGCAGCTTCGACAGGACTTCCATGCTGGGATGACCGTCCTGCGTCAAGCCGGCCTGTGCCTGGAACGCCTTGATCGCGTTCCTCGACCCTTCACCGATCTTGCCATCGAGCTTGCCGTCATAATAGCCGTGGGTCGAGAGCCTCTTCTGCAGTTCCTGCTTCTCCGCGAAGCTCAGCTTGGTGAACGGCCGGCTCCAGTCCTGCACGAGGCCGCCATAGCCGGCAATCTCGTCGGCCAGCAGGCCGACGGCCAGGGCATATTTGTCGGCATTGTTGTACCTCTTCAGCACGAAGAAGTTCTTGGTCGCCAGGAAGGCTGGACCCCGCCGGCCGTCCGGAACCTTCAGCGTGGCGCTGTCACTGCCGCGCTTGAACGGCTTTCCGCTGGCGCGGGTGACGCCGAGGCTTTGCCATTTGGACAACGACAAGGAGCCGCCCGGCAGCTTGCCGGCGGGAAGGTTGACCTCGTAACCCCAGGTCTTGCCCGCCTGCCAGCCATTCTTGCGCAGGAGATTGGCCGCGGTCGCCAGGGCGTCAGGCACCGAATTCCAGATGTCGCGCTTGCCGTTTCCGTCGACGTCGACGGCATAGGCCTGGTAGCTGGTCGGAATGAACTGGGTATGGCCCATGGCACCGGCCCAGGAGCCGGTGAGATGGCTTTCGTCGATGTCGCCGCTCTGCAGGATCTTCAGCGCGGCGACGAGCTGGGTGCGCGCGAATTTGGCGCGTCTCTTGTCGGCATAAGCGAGCGTGGCGAGCGAACGCACGACGTTGCGCATGACCTTGTCGTTCTTGAGGATCTCGCCATAGTTCGATTCCATCGACCAGATGGCGAGAAGAATGTAGCGGTCGACACCGTATTTCGCCTCGATGCGGTCGAGCCACGGCTTCCACTGCCTGGCCATCTGGCGGCCGACGGCAATCGAATGCTCCTGCACCCTGTTGTCGAAATAGTCCCACACCGGCGCCGTGAATTCGGGCTGGTAGCGGGCCTTCTCGAGCACCTCGGGGTCGATATCCTTCACATTGCGGAAAGCGCGATCGAACGTGGTGCCGGAAATGCCGCTTTGCATCGCGGACGAGCGGAAGCTGCGCACCCAGTTCTGGAAACCGGCATCGGCCGACGCGGTTGACGGAGCAAGCAGCAAGGCTGCAGCCAGACCGGCGGCGGCGAAGGCCGAGGTGAGGCGGCTGGCGGCTTTGCGAACAGGCATCAAATCCTCCTGAGTCTTCATGAAGGGATCATTCAACGCCGAACCGGTTAGGAATGAGTTTACCATAGCATCTTTTGCGCCTAATAAACTCATCAGGAAGCTGCTTCATTGCGCCCAATTCCGCATTCGGCGGCGCACGGTCCGTGAAGCGGCCCGGGGGGACGATTTCGAACATGACAGCATGGCGGCCACGTTCGACACTCCGGTGGCGATCTCCAGCTGTTCGAGGCGAATTGGCACTGACGCAATGAGACGGAACCCTCCAATCCCTTCCCACAGGCATCACGTCGATAAACTTCAATTCAGGCGCGAAGATGTCGTGGGAAAGCCAGTATTTCAGTCGACCGTAACCGGATGTTCCAACGCATGAAAAGAGTTCGCAAGGCCGTCTTTCCCGTCGCCGGTCTCGGCACGCGCTTCCTCCCCGCCACCAAGGCCGTTCCCAAGGAAATGCTGACCGTCGTCGACCGGCCGGTGATCCAATATGTGGTCGACGAGGCCAAGGAGGCCGGCATCGAGCACTTCATCTTCGTGACCGGCCGCAACAAGACGGTCATCGAGGATCATTTCGATGTCCAGTTCGAGCTCTACAACACGCTGGCGCAGCGCGGCAAGGATGACCAGCTCGCCAAGCTGCAGCAACTGCAGCCGACGCCGGGCCAGACCAGCTACACGCGCCAGCAGGTGCCGCTCGGCCTCGGGCATGCCGTCTGGTGCGCGCGCGATCTCGTGGGCGACGAACCCTTCGCCCTGCTCCTGCCCGACATGATCATGCAATCCGACAGGGGCTGCCTGAAGGACATGGTCGAGCTCTACGCGCGCACTGCCAACAACATCATCGCCGTGCAGGAATGCGACCCGGCCGAAGCCCACAAATACGGTATCGTCGGCAAGGGGCGGGATGCCCATACCGGCTTCGAGATCACCGGGATGGTCGAAAAGCCGAAACAGGGAACCGCTCCGTCCAATTTCTACATCAACGGACGCTATATCCTGCAACCCGAGATCTTCGGCATATTGGAGAAGCAGGAGCGAGGCGCCGGAAACGAGATCCAACTCACCGACGCGATGCTGAAGCTCGCGGACAGCCAAGCCTTCTACGGCTACCACTTCAAGGGCCGGACCTTCGATTGCGGATCCCCGGAAGGTTTCGTCGAAGCCAACGTCGCTTTCGCGCTCTGGCGGTCCGACATGCGCCCGAGGCTCGCAGACGCGATCGAGCAATTGGTCGAGGAAACCAAGTCGCGCTAAGCGGACATTCCTTGGCAAGCCAATGAATGGTCGCGGATAGGTTCTAGGTGCTTGTGATATTTGCCCGCGCGCTCAAACTCCAATCAATGCGACAGCAGAACTGGAAGCCGCAGTTGGGTTAAAATCCCTTTCGTCGCCCCACCAAGAACAAAGTCGCGGATGCGGGAATGGCCAAAGCCTCCCATCACGAGAAGCTGTGCTCCATTCGACATCGCTGTGTGCTGCAACGCCTCCGCGATAGTCCTTTTACCGAGATTGGTTTCTAGAGGCTTGGCGTCGAACCCCCGCTTTGCTAGCGACGACGCGAGAGCACCTGCAAGATCTGACCCACTCAGAGGTTTTTCGTCTCGAACCGTCAGCACGGAAATCACACCGCCTTCGGCCAGAAGCGGCAGGGCATCGCCCAGTGCGCGCGCGGCGACCCGGCTCCCATCCCAAGCGATTGCGATGTGGTCGAGCGGAGCGGGCCGGGCCGAGGGTGGCACTAGGATGGCCGGGCGACCTGACCCGAAGACAACAGCCTGCGTCATGTCCTGTGCCGCGACGGTCTCGCCGGACCAAGGAAGTACTGCGAGATCGTAGTACCGTGCCTCGGCAGAGGCCGCATCCAGCGCGGCACCCAACACGACCGTTCGGATTGTGCAGTCCACGTTGAGGCGTGGGCCCGACGCCCCGTGAACGAGATCCTTGAGCCGATGGCATTCGGCCTTGCTCTTTTCCTCGGTGGCGCGGACGAGGCCGGGGACGTCAAGAAGTAAGTTGCCTAGCAGCCTGTCGGACTTGAGGCGGCATCCAAGATGCGATTCAGTTTCATGGATTGATTCTCCTGGATTGAGCGCCGCCAATGAGCAATTTCCGCCAGGTCGACCGTGAGACGGGGTTTTTGCTTCCGCCCTCGGTGGACGAATGGCTGCCGGAGCGGCATCTGGCGCGCTTCGTGGTGGAGGTGATCGATCAGTTGGACCTGTCGCGGATGGTCAAGGCCTATCGCGGCGCGGGCTCGGCCTCCTATCATCCGAGCGTCTTGCTTGGCCTGCTGGTCTACGGCTACGCCACCGGGGTTTTCTCGAGCCGCAAGCTGGAGCGGGCGACTTACGATTCGGTGGCGTTTCGCTTCATCGCCGCCAACGACCATCCCGACCACGACACCATTGCCGCCTTCCGCCGTCGCTTCCTTGGTGACATCGAGCGGCTGTTCACCGAGGTCCTGGTGCTGGCCCGGGAAGCCGGAATGCTGAAGCTTGGAACGGTGGCGCTGGACGGCACCAAGGTGCACGCCAATGCCAGCCGGCACAGCGCGCTGTCCTGGGAGCATGCGAGCAGGATCGAGGCGCAGTTGAAGACCGAGGTGAAGGAACTGATGGCGCTGGCCGAGGCGGCCGACAAGGCGGATGTGCCGGACGGCATGTCGGTTCCCGAGGAACTGGCCCTTCGCGAGAAGCGGCTGCGGCGGATCGCCGAGGCCAAGGCGACGATCGAGGCGCGTGCCAGGGAGCGCTTTGGGCGCGAGCAGGCCGAGCATGAAGCCAAGCTGAAGGCGCGCGAAGAGAAGGCGAAGAAGCGCGGTCGCAAGCCCGGCGGCAAGCCGCCACTGCCGCCGACCGCCGACCCGGGACCCAAGGATCAGGTCAATCTGACGGACGCGGATTCGCGCATCATGCCGGTGGCCGGCGGCGGCTTCGATCAGGCCTACAACGCCCAGGCCGCGGTGGCGGCCGGCAGCATGCTGGTGGTTTGCAACGACGTGGTGCAGGCGGCCAACGACAAGCAGCAGATCGCGCCGATGCTGGACAAGCTGGCCGCCGTTGCCGCAACGCTGGGCAGCGCCGAGACGCTGCTGGCCGACAGCGGCTATTTCAGCCAGGCCAATGTCGCGGCCTGCGTCGAGGCCGGGATCACGCCGATGATCGCACCGGGCCGTGAGCACCACAATCGATCCTGGAAGGAACGCTTCGCCGCCGCGCCGCCGGCGCCGCAGAACCCGACACCGGTGGAGGCGATGCAGCATCGGCTGGCGACGCCGGAAGGCCGCAAGGTCTATGCGCTGCGCAAGCAGACACCCGAGCCCGTGTTCGGCATCATCAAATCGGTCATGGGCTTCCGACAGTTTCACCTGCGCGGCCTCGAAAACGTCAAAGGAGAGTGGAACCTGGTCACCATGGCCTGGAACATGAAGCGGATGTTCGCCCTCTGCCGGGCATGAGGGCGTGGCGCCCATTCCGGCGCCGCTCGATCCATCGTCGAAGGGCCGAAGTGCATCATCAAAAGACCCAGATCATGAAATTTTCGCCGACCCATCCCTGTTCACTCAATCTCAATTGCCCCAGCCCGACAGGCTGCTAGCGCCGAGGAGACTTGCGGAATGTCGACAGCGAATGTTGTGACATGAAGTGTGCATTCAAGCGACGCCGCGAAGGCGGCGGCCGCCCGGATCGCCTCGTCTGTGATCGCTTCGGGATAGGTGGCCAGCGGCATATAGGCGACGCGGGTGTGGCGCATCACGGCTTCTCCGTTCGACTGTGGCTTACGGGGAACGAAGGAAAAGACGGACCCCGAAACTCATCGCATTATCGCAAATACCTGTCGGACCAAGCTTGACCTAGATCAACCAGGCGCAATCAAACCGGAGTATACTGAACTAAACGTGACGATGAGGAACGGAACAGCGTGCCACACGACCGGTATCAGACCGTGCAGGAACTCGCCGAGCGGCTCGAAGTGGCCGAGGCGACCGTGCGACAGTGGATCAGGAGCGGAGAGCTCCGCGCCATCGACATCGGCAAGGGCTGGAGAATCGCCGATACCGATCTGGAACGCTTCCTGAAAATTCACGAGACGGCGCCGCGCAAGCAGGATGATACGATACCCAATGACGCGGGGCCGAGATCGTGATCGTCGGCGGGTCCACTGCTTCGCCGCTTACAGATCCCCACGCCCGTTCCGGCGATGCCTGCCTCTTGGCGCTGGGTGCCGGGCCAGGGGGACTGACCAGGGTCGAGGCGGCGCGGCGGCTGGCCGAGCACGGGCCAAACCGCTTGCCCGAGGTGCGAGGGCGCGGACCTCTCTTGCGGTTCCTCATGCAATTCCACAACGTGCTGATCTATGTGCTCTTGGGAGCGACAGTGGTAACAGCGACCCTACAGCACTGGGTCGATACCGGAGTGATCCTGACCGTCGTTTTGGCCAACGCGGTTATCGGCTTCATCCAGGAGGGCAAGGCCGAGGCAGCGATGGCGGCGATCCGCCAGATACTGGCATCGCGCGCCGCAGTTCTGCGCGACGGGCAGCGGCTGACGGTGGACGGGGCAGAGATCGTGCCGGGCGACATCGTGCTGGTCGAGGCGGGTGACAAGGTGCCTGCCGACCTTCGCGTGATCGAGGCGCGGGGGCTTGCCGCGCAGGAGGCGATCCTCACGGGTGAGTCTGTGCCCGTGGAGAAGGACGTGGATCCCGTCACCGCCGGCGCGGCCCTTGGCGACCGGCGCTCGATGCTCTGGTCGGGCACGCTGGTCACGCAAGGCACCGCACGCGGGCTGGTGGTGGCGACAGGCGCCGCCACCGAAATCGGCCGCATCGGCGGGCTTCTGGCCGAGGTGGAGCAGTTGACCACGCCGCTTGTCGCGCAGATGGACCATTTCGCGCGCTGGCTTTCGTTTTTGATCCTGCTCGCTGCCGCTCTTCTGCTCGTCTACGGCTATTTCGTCGGGCATCACGAGTTTTCCGAGATGTTCATGGCCGTGGTGGGCATCGCCGTCGCGGCGATTCCCGAGGGGCTGCCGGCGGTGTTGACAATTACGCTGGCCATCGGCGTGCAAGCCATGGCCAAACGCCATGCTATTGTCCGTCGTCTACCGGCGATTGAGGCGATCGGCTCTGTTTCGGTCATCTGCACCGACAAGACCGGGACGCTGACGCGCAATGAGATGGTGGTCGTAGCAGCTGAGACGCCCGAGGGCAGCTTCACGGTGACGGGCGAGGGCTACGCACCCTTGGGGAAGATCACGCCTGCGGGGGAATTGTCGCGCCTCGCGCGGGCGGCCGCGCTGTGCAATGATGCGGCGCTGCATGACCGAGCCGGGCAATGGACGGTTGAAGGTGATCCGATGGAAGGAGCGCTCCTGGCGTTTGCGGGCAAGGTTGGGGGCGACCAGACGGCGCGGCGGCTGGATGCTATTCCCTTCGACAGTCGCCACCGCTTCATGGCAGTGCTTACAGACGGCGTTTGGGGCCGCGCGAGTTATGTTAAGGGCGCGCCGGAACGGGTGCTGCGTATGTGCGGCGGGGTGGATTACGCGCATTGGCACGACCGGGCCGACACGCTGGCACGGCGGGGCCTGCGGGTGCTGGCGCTGGCCGAACGGGACGATACGGGTGAGCGGCTCGACGCCGCCGCGCTTGAGAACGGGCTGACCTTTCTGGGCCTCGTTGGCCTGATCGATCCGCCGCGCCCCGAAGCATTGCCGCTGTCGCCGAATGCCGCGGCGCCGGAATCCGGGTGAAGATGATCACCGGCGACCATGCTGGCACCGCAGCCGCGATCGCCGCGCAGATCGGGCTGGAAACCCCAACCCGCGTGTTGACGGGCCGCGATCTCGACAAGCTGGACGATGCGCAACTGGCGCTGGAGGCTGCCTCGGTCGATGTCTTTGCCCGCACCAGCCCGGAACACAAATTGCGCCTCGTGACCGCGCTGCAGGCGAACGGCCTGTCGGTCGCCATGACCGGCGACGGGATTAACGACGCGCCCGCGCTGAAGCGGGCCGATGCGGGCATTGCCATGGGGCTCAAGGGCTCGGAAGCCGCCAAGGAAGCCTCCGATCTGGTGCTGGCCGACGACAACTTCGCCACAATCGCTGCGGCCGTGCGCGAGGGGCGCACGGTCTACGACAATTTGAAGAAGGTCATCAGTTGGACACTGCCCACCAATGCCGGCGAGTCGATAGTGGTGGTTCTGGCCTTGCTGGCGGGCCTCGCGCTACCGGTGACGGCAGTGCAAATCCTCTGGGTCAACCTGATTACCGGCATCACGTTGGGCATCGCGCTGGCCTTCGAGCCGACCGAGGTTGGCACCATGGGGCGCCCGCCGCTGCCCCGGCACACGCCGATCCTGTCGGGGGAACTCGTCTGGCACATGCTACTTGTCGCGCTGCTGTTCTTCACGGCGGTATTTGGGGTCTTCACCTACGCGGTCGACAGGGGATACCCGCTCGAACTCGCGCAGACCATGGCGTTGAACATGCTGGTGGTGCTGGAAATCTTTGACCTCTTCTTCATCCGCAACATACACGGCACATCGCTGACCTGGGACGCGGTGAAAGGTACGCGCGTGGTCTGGACCGTGGTCATCGTCATCACAGCTGCGCAGTTCGCGGTCACCTATCTGCCATCCCTGCAGGCGATCCTCGGCACTAAACCCGTGCCTCTGGCAGACGGTCTCCTGATTGTCGGCGTAGGTGCTGCCTTCTTCGCGATCATCGAGATCGAAAAGCAGATCAGGCTGGGGTTGAAGGGATGACAAGTCGCTTCCATTGATAGAGATCAAAGCGAAAGTTGCGGGAATGCTCATCCTTCTGCGAACACGCGATCTCTTTCTAGAGCGCGGAATTCCCGGTCCTTTAGCCACGCCAATCAATCTGGCCGAAAGTGCAGGGACGATTGTAGGAGGTCCAGAAAATGCTGCGAAGCATCCTCATTGCGCTCGACGGTTCCGAATCGAGCGCCAGGGCATCGGAAGTGGCCCTTCAACTCGCCAGTCAGCATGGCGCCCACGTTCAGGGGCTTGGGATCGTCAATTCGGGGTGGATTCAGCGCCCGGAGCCCGTCCCGATCGGCGGGATTGCAATCAAGGCTGCTCTTGATTTGTCACGGCTCGGAACCGCGCGCGAGCGGGTGGATAGGGTCCTTCAGGAGTTCACGGCGCAAGTCGCCGAGGCGGGTATCTCCTCGCACCACATCCGAGCGGCTGAAGGCGATCCTCTACAACTCGTAGCTCGAGAGGCGACGGTGCACGACCTCATAGCTATCGGTCGAAAGAGTATCTTCGATGTGGAGGGAGAACTTTACGATCTTCCAGTGTGCGTTGAGAGGATAGTTCGCGAGGAGCCCCGTCCGATCCTGCTGGTCCCCTCCGAGCCTAGCGAACGTGGGGTGGCGGGCAGCCAACGATCAATTCTGGTCGCATTCGACGGTAGTCCTGCAGCCTCTCGGGCCTTGCACATGTTCGCGCTGCTCGGGCTTGCCCAAGATCGAGCTGTGCACGTTGTGACAGTCGCGGATGAGGCGGCTGCCGCTACGGAAACCGCCGGACGTGCATGCGAGCTCCTTGCCCGACATGGGGGCTCGCAGACGCGCGCGATCGGCCTAGGGGACCGGGAAGCAGGGAGGCCCTCGGAGACAATCCTGGGCCTTACCAAAAGCATCGGCGCGGAAATGATCGTGATGGGCGCCTACGGACGTCGCGGGATTCGAGAAATTCTTGGATCAACAACGCGTGATGTGCTGAACGCCTGTCCGACGGTTCTTTTTCTCCACCACTGAGGGCGTACCTCGATCGACACGGAACGAGACTATGATCGCAAAGATGAAAGCCACCGTGCTCGTCGAGCCGGGTCGGATTGTGCTCGATGAGAACCGATCCCCGGTGTTGGCCCGCTTGATGCGCTCGTGCGCATCACAACAATCACGATCTGCCGCACCGACGTCCATAGAATCCGTTTTCACGCGACGCGCTGTAGCTAGGATTCCGGAAAAGTGTCCCACGGTTCTCTGACAAGAATCTGCGACAAGACAAAGGCCTAAGCAGACCATTCGTATGGACGTAAACGGATTCACGCAACACGCTTTAGGTCTTTGATTTGACGCATGTCTTTATCCCGAAACCGGTACCCCCTTTCGGGAGACACGGTTCAGGCGGGGCAAGCCTCAACGCTGCATGCGGAGGCCGACGAAGACGCTGTTGACCTGGTAGTCGCGGTCCGGAAGGCTGCTAGTCTGCTGCTCGTGCCGAAGCCGGCCGGTCAGGCCGGCATAGCGGTTGAACCAGTAGGTGAGGCCTGTTTCAGCGCTGAATATCACGTCGTCCCCGTCGATCCCTGTGTAGTCGCGATAGCCGAGGCCGAACGCCAGGTTGCCGGTGAGGTTGGAGCGCATCTGGCGCTCGAGGTTCAGCCGGCCGGCATAAAGCACCGAGCCGCTCTCGCCTGGTGTCGTGGCACCTTCGACCGTGGTTTCGGCGATCAGCCCCACCGTAGTGCCGCGAAGAGGCGACCAGGCGAATTCGGCCGAGACGCTCGGCGCCGAAATCGGCGCCAGCCGCGGGTCGTCGAATGTCTCCTCGATCCAGCCGGCGGAGACCTCGCCCGAGAGTTTCTCGCCGAGGTCGATCTCGACGCCGGCACGCAAGCCCAAGAGGTTGCCCGAACGTTCGTAGCCGGCGTCATCTATCCGTTGCTCGTAGATGCGCCGCCCGACCTGGGCCTCGACGAAGGGCGTGGCGGCGGGCGAGATCTCGTAGCCGCCGCGCAGCGCCAGCGTGCCGAGGGTCGAGTTGCGATCCTGCTGGGAAAGCACCTCGCCGGTCGATAGCTGGGCGTCGCCATACCAGTCGCGTTCGGCGGCGCCGGTGAGGCCGAAACGGAACTTGCCGATGTCCTTCTCCACGCCGAGGCTGCCCGCAAGCGTCTGGCGGATCGGGCGTTCCGCGGTGCCTTCGATGGTGACCGGAGAGGATGCCGATTCAGGTGCGATCACGTAGCCGAGGGTAGCGAGCGCCTGGTATTCGTTGCCGAGATCGAGCTGCAGCGTGCCGTCGATGCCGGCCGGCTTCTCGTCGAGTTCGGCGCCGGAGATCGATTTGCGGAAGGTGCCGAAGGCATTGAACGTCGCTAGGTTGCTCGACCAGTCCGAAACCGCGTTGAGACGAAGTGTCGTCTCCGACAGAACGGCCGACTGTGGCTGCGGCTCGTAATTGGCGTTGGAGGTCCAGGTGATGCCGCTTTCGACGGTCGGGGTGACGATGAAGGAGCCGAGCCGCAGGCCGAGCGGCGCATAGGGATCGTCGTCGGCCTGCTGTGCGAGCGTCTCGATCGCCGCGGCGCGTTCTGCCCTGGGATCGACGCGCAGATCGAGATCGTCGTCGATACGGCCGGTGCGGACGGTGCCGGTCGGCGTCTCGTCGACCGGTTCGGCGCGTTCCGTCGGCTGCCTGGCTTCTGCCGGCTCCTCCGCAGTGGCCGCCACGTTGCGGGCGGGTGCGGCGCGCTGGCGGGCTGCTTCGGCTCGTTGCCGTGCCGTCGTGGGCGGCCTTGCCTGTTCCTGCGTCGCATCCTCGTCGAAAGTGTCGTCCGGGTTCTCCTCCCGGAACAAGGAACGCTGCGCCCGTGCCGGTTGCCGCTGTTGCTCGTCAGGAACGGCACCGGGGCTGACCGGCTGATATCGTGGCGTCGGAATGCCCGCTTCGGCTGGCTGCGGATCAAGCGGCGAAGGCCGTTGCGCCAACTGCTGCCGGCCGAGCAACTCGTTGTTGATATTGTCTTCAGTGACTGCGCCGCGCAGGGGCGAGGTCTCCTGTGCCCAGGCAGCACCGATCGACGCCGCGGTTCCCGCGGCCAGGAACAGGGCGTGGAGCAGTACGCGGTTTGCTGCGGGCCGTACCCCTGACATTTTCACCTTGGCTGCCTGAACGGGCGCAGAAGCGCCATGCTTACTGAACCGTAAATTGCGATGGTTAACGGAGGGTTGAGGAACGCCCCCGCCAGAGGCTGGACGTGCAACCCGCCCTGGCCGCGGGCAATGATCAATGGACAGCTTCGACCGAACGCGCTAAGCGCTTCAGCCATGCACACAGGCAGCTTGAAGAAGGCGGCAGACCGGGAGGCCGGTGGCTTGAGGAAGACGGCGAACAGGGAAGCGGCGATCGCTTCCGCGCTGAGGACCGTGACGGTCGAGCAGGCAGGCCTCTCCGCCCTGGCCGCGGCGCTGGATAACGGGCTCGCCGAGCCTTTCGGCCAGGCGGTCGAACTCCTGTCCGCCATCCCGGGGCGCGTGATCGTCACCGGCGTCGGCAAGAGCGGGCATATCGGGGCGAAGATCGCTGCCACGCTCGCCTCCACAGGCACGCCGGCCTTCTTCGTGCACTCGGCCGAGGCGAACCACGGCGATCTCGGCATGATCTCGCGCGGCGACGTCGTCCTTGCCCTGTCCTGGTCGGGCGAGACCACCGAGCTCAAGAGCATCGTGGCCTATGCGCGCCGCTTCTCCATACCGCTGATCGCCGTGACAGCCGGAGAGACGTCGACGCTGGCGCGCGAGGCGAGCGTTGCGATATGCCTGCCACGAGCCGCCGAAGCCTGCCCGCACGGCCTGGCGCCGACCACCTCGGCACTGATGCAACTGGTCGTCGGCGACGCGCTCGCGATCTCGCTGCTGGAAGCACGCGGCTTCACGCCGGAGCATTTCCGTACTTTCCATCCGGGCGGTCAGCTCGGCGCCAACCTCACCCAGATCCGCGACGTCATGCATATCGGCGAGAAGCTGCCGCTGGTGACCTCCGGCTCGGACATGAGGGATGCGATCGTCGAGATTTCAAGCAAGGGCTTCGGATGCGTGGCGATCATCGCGGCTGACGGACGCCTTTCGGGGATCATCACCGACGGCGACCTGCGCCGCAGCATCGGCAAGGATCTGCTGGCGATGACGGTGGATGAGGTGATGACGCGAGCGCCCAAGACGGTCAACCCGGACACGCTCGCAGCCACCGCGCTGCAGATCATCAACTCCTCCGCCATCACGACCTTGATGGTGGTCGAGAAGGACAAGCCGGTCGGCATCGTGCACCTGCACGACCTCTTGCGGATCGGGGTCGCCTGAGAGGGGCCGCTGGGCGCCGTCGCGCCACGCATCGGAGATGGATGCCTAATCCGCTGGCCGATGCTGATGCCGCTATTCCAATGGAACTGTTGTTGCTGCCTCTCATCCGGCTGCTGTCCAGCGGATGAGAGGCAGCACGACCGACAAAGTTCATGAAGGACGGTGCTACCTGGTCGTGGCCTTGAACTTGCCCATGAGATAGGGCCCTGACCGGACCGGCTCGTATCTGGGTGTCTCGCCGGCGCCCAGGCAGGCATCCAGCACGACGATCTCGGCATCCCAGTTGGGCTGGTGGAAGAAGGCCATGGACTGGCGACGATCCATGCCGCCTTCATCCGCCGGAGGATTTACCACGCGGTGCACGGTGGAGACCCATCTGTCGTTGGTCCAGCGCGCCATCAGATCGCCGATGTTGATGACGAAGGCGCCCGGGATCGGCGGCACCGGCGTCCACTCTCCGTCCGGCGTGATGATCTCCAGTCCGCGCGAGCCAGCCTGCGGCAACAGGATGGTAAGGCTGCCATAGTCGGTATGGGCGCCGGCACGGATCTGGCCGGGTTTCGGCGGCACGTGCTGTTCCGGATAGTTGAGGGCGCGCAGTGCGCTGATCGGCGCGTCGATGAAGCGGTCGAAATAGGTCTCCGGAAGCTCGAGCGCGGTCGCGAACAGCCGCATGACGCGCATGGCGAGATCCTCGAGCGCGGCGTAGTAGTCCCTCCAGGCCGCGACGAAGCCGTCCGGCGCCTCCGGCCAGATGGTCTCGGCATAGCAGAAGGCGAGCGCCTCGGGATCGTTCATGCCCTCGGGCACCCTGAGCGGGCCGCCGTTGAAGCTCTCCTTGAGGTCCGGCGGGGAATCGATATTGCGGGACCTTGCGAGGGCTTCCAGCTCCGGCCCGAGATAGCCGTAGGGATAACCCTTGTACGGGGCCTTGGCGCGTTCCTTTTCTTCCGCCGGAAGATCGAAGAAGGCGCGCGCCTTCGACCATGCGGCATCGATCACGGGCTGCGGAACGCCGTGATTGGTGATGGCCAGGAAGCCGGTCGTGCGACAGATCCTGTCTACTTCGGCCCCGAGCGCCTTTTTCTCCCCGGGACCGGCCTTTTCGAACCGCCCGAGATCGAACACGGGGAATGTCGAAGCCTGCATCTTGATCCTCCAGTCGTGCCTGCAGTCGGTTTACCGCGAACCGTCGCCCGCGGCCGCGATGCGCGCGGCGAGCGCCGCATTGTTGAGCACCAGCGCGATGTTGGCCTCGAGGCTCTTGCCCGAAGTCAGCTCGTTGAGCCGTGCAAGCAGGAAGGGCGTCACCTCCTTGCCCGATATGCCGCGCTGCCGCGCCTCCTCGACCGCCGCCGCGATGGTGGCATCGATCCCGGAATGATCGAGTGCGGCAGCTTCAGGAATAGGATTGGCAATGAGCAGGCCGGTTCCAGATCCCAGACGATGATGGAGCGCGATCGTCCGGGCGATCGCCTCCGGCGTGTCGAGCCGCTGGTCGACATGGACGCCGCTGTGCCGCGTATAGAAGGCCGGGAACTCGGTCGAGCCGAAGACGATCACAGGCACGCGCTGCGTTTCCAGATATTCGAGCGTCTTGGGGATATCCAGGATCGACTTCACGCCCGCGCAGACCACCGTCGTCGGCGTATGGCCGAGTTCGGTCAGGTCGGCCGAGATGTCGAAGGTCGCTTCCGCCTCGCGGTGGACGCCGCCTATGCCGCCGGTGGCGAAGATGCCGATGCCGGCGAGCTCGGCGATGCGCATCGTTGCCGAGACCGTGGTGCCGGCCGAACCTCCGGCCGCGAGCACGCAGGCGAGGTCGCGGGACGAGGCCTTCACCACGCTTTTGTCATCGCCGAAACGCTCGAGCATCTCGGCGTCCAGTCCGGCACGCAGCACGCCATCGAGCACGGCGATGGTGGCCGGCACGGCGCCGTTCGCGCGAACGGTCGCCTCGACGGCGCGCGCGGTCTCGACGTTTTGCGGAAATGGCATGCCGTGGGAGATGATCGTGGATTCCAGCGCGACGACTGGCTTGCCTTCCGCCAGGGCGTCGGCGACTTCCTCGCTCAGCGTCGGGCGTAGTGGTTCATGGCGCATGGTCGGCTCCGCTAGCAAGCCGGCTCCTGGACCTTTCCAGGAAGTCCGGCGACAGTTCGTGATGGACGGATAAATGGCTCTCGGTCGTCCTGGCCGCCAGGAGACATCCCGTGCGGACAGCCTCGAAAAGGTCCTCGCCGGAAAGCAGGCTGTACAGGGTACCTGCGATCAACGCGTCGCCTGCGCCGGTCACGTCGACCGGATGGGTTTCGATCGACGGACAATGTCTCACACCATCGGCGGTGGCGATAAGCGCCCCCTTGCTTCCCCGCGTGATGACGACGCTTTCCGGTCCTCGGGCCCGCAACGCGACCGCCGCAGCCTCGGGTGCAAGAGACGTGTCCGCGAGATACTCGGCCGCTTCGTCCATGTTGAGGAACAAAAGGTCGAGGCCGCTGAGATCGGCCGGCAGGCGGTGCACCTTCGGCGCCGACACGGCATCGATGGCCAGCCTGAAACGGGCCGAACGCTTGCGTGTGACAAGCTGCTCCAGGAGCTCTGCCGTCGCGTTGCAATCGGCGAAGACCCAGGAAGAGGAGGCGAGGCTCGACCAGACGCCGTCGAGGAATGCGCCGGTGAGGTTGTCGAAGATGCCCATGTCGGCGAGGCCGACGACGAGGCTGCTGTCCGGAGCCACGACGGCAACATATTCCGCGGTCGAGCCGTCCTGTTGCGCCACCACGGCGGTCGTGTCGCAGCCGAGATTGCGCATATGGCTCACCAGGGCTCGTCCGGCATCGTCGTCGCCGACGATCGAGGCGAGGCCGGTGCTGACGCCGAGGCGGGTCAGGTTCTCGCAGACGTTGCGCGCCACGCCGCCGAAACTGCGCTGGCTGGAGACAGGGTTCGAGGTTTCCAGCATCACCGCCCTCGCGGCGTGATACTTGCGGTCGACGACCGCGCCGCCGAGACACAGGATGCGCTTCGCGTCGGGAAGGACGTAGCCCCGCCCGAGGATATAGCCCTTGTTGCCGAGCGAGACGATATGGGCCGCCACGGTCGAGCGGGCGAGGCCGAGCGCGGCGGCGATCTCCGACTGGCTGATGAACGGGTTCGCGGCGATCGCCGCCAGAACAGCGCGCTCCTGCTGGCCGAGTTGGTGATTGTTCATGCGAACTCCCGACGAGGTCGCATCATTATAAACTGATGTTTATTGTGTCAACTATTGTTTGAGGCGGCTTCGCCCGACGTCTCGACAGCCTCGACCACCAGTTCCAGGTCGAGATCGGTCGCCGCCGTCACCTTCACCTTGACGCCGGCGGGAAGGTCGGGCCCGGAGACCCGCCAGATCGTGTCGCCGATCCTGACGCGGCCGCGCCCGTCGACGATCGGTTCCGTCAAGGTCGCGATGCGACCGACCAACTGGTCGCCGCGACGATTGAGCAGCGGCTGGTCGGTATGATCGCCTTTGCCCGCCATGATCTTCTTGCCGGCATAGGCGGCGACCAGCGACAGCAAGAGAAACACCAGCACCTGAACCTGCCAGGTCCAGAAGCCGGCGTGCCACAGGAAGAGCGACATTGCGCCGGTCGCAAGCGCGGCGAGCCCGATCCACAACAGGAACACGCCCGGAACGAGGATCTCCAGGGCAAGCAGCACGAAGCCGAGAACCATCCAGTTCCAGGGGCCCAGCTCGGAAAGAAGGCTCTCGATCATGACGGCCTGTCCTCAGCCTTGTTCGGGAAAGCGCGGCGGACGGCTGGCGGGTCGCGGCGCGCCTCCCGGCGTTTCGCCGAAGACCTCCTTGGCGATGGCGCCGATGCCGCCCAGCGAGCCGATCAGCGACGACGCCTCGAGCGGCATGAGGATGACCTTGTTGTTGCTCGACGAGCCGATCTTGGCCAGCGCTTCGGTGTATTTCTGCGCCACGAAATAGTTGATGGCCTGCATGTCGCCGCGCGAGATGGCTTCGGACACCACCTGCGTGGCACGCGCCTCGGCCTCGGCTGCTCTCTCTCGCGCTTCGGCGTCGCGGAAGGCGGCTTCCTTGCGGCCCTCTGCCTCCAGAACCTGCGCCTGCTTCTTGCCCTCCGCCTCGAGGATCTGGGCGCGTTTCTCGCGCTCGGCCATCATCTGGCGTGCCATGGATTCGACAAGGTTGGCGGGCGGGTTGATGTCCTTGATCTCCACGCGGGTGATCTTGATCCCCCATGGGTGAGCCGCCTCGTCGACAACGCGCAGCAGGCGCTCGTTGATCGCATCGCGGTTCGACAGCAGTTCGTCGAGATCCATCGAGCCCATGACGGTGCGGATGTTGGTCATGGTGAGGTTCAGGATGGCATTCTGCAGGCCCGAGACCTGATACGCCGCCTGCGGGGCGTTCAGCACCTGGAAGAAGGCGACGCCGTCGACGGCCACGATGGCGTTGTCGCGGGTGATGACCTCCTGGGTAGGCACGTCGAGGACCTGCTCCATCATGTTCATCCTGGCCCCGATACGATCGATGAATGGCACGATGAGGTTGAGGCCCGGCGTCAGCGACCTTGTGTAGCGGCCGAAACGCTCGACGGTGTAGTTGTAACCCTGCGGCACGGTCTTGATGCCGGTGAACAGCACCAGCAGCACGAGAATGACAAGTACCGGAATGATGACGTCCAGGCCCGTGAAAGGCATGCCGTTCTCCCCTCGCTCTGGCTTGTTGCCCGATCGCCCGGTCGCCAACTCCGGACAGGAGCAGAATTAAGGACGAATTGCGGCGGACACAATCGCTCGGATTGCATTTCGTTCCGCCCGGAAGGGCAGGGCGGGACGATGCAGGGTCAGACCCAGCCCAACAGTTCGCGTCGCACCATCGCCTCGATGACGGCCATGCCCTCGTCGCTGTCGTTGAGGCAGGGTATATGGGTGAAATTCCCGCCGCCGGCATGGAGGAATATCTCGCGCGCCTCGACGGCGATCTCCTCGAGCGTCTCGATACAATCGGCCGAGAAGCCCGGGTTGACGACGGCGATCGACTTGACGCCTTCCTTGCCCAGGCGCTCGACGGTCTTGTCGGTATAGGGCTGAAGCCATTCCTGGGCGCCGAAACGCGACTGGAAGCACGTGATCAGCTTGTCCTCGCTCCAGCCGAGGCGCTCACGCAGCAGCTTTGTGGTCTCCATGCAGTGCTGCCGGTAGGGATCGCCCTTGTCGGAATAGGGCTTGGGAATGCCGTGGTAGGATGCGATCACGACCTCGGGCTCGAAACCGATGCCGGCCAGATGTCCCTCGACCGAGCGGGCGAGCGCGTCGATATAGACGGGCTCGTTGTAGTAGGGGGGCACGCTGCGCACGGCCGGCGCGTCGCGCATCGTCATCAGGGCGCGGAACAGCTTGTCGTTGGCCGTCGCGGTCGTGGTGGCGGAGTATTGCGGATAGAGCGGAAAGGTGAGGATCCTGTCGCAGCCCGCCGCTTTCATCCTGGTGACGGCGCTGGCGATCGACGGGTTGCCGTAGCGCATGCCATAGTCGACGACGATGTCGGGTCGGGCGGCGAAGGTGGCCGCGAGCTTTTCGCTCTGGGCGCGCGTATAGGTGCGCAGCGGCGACTCGTCGCGTTCGCGGTTCCATATCTTGGCGTAGTTCGCACCCGACCTGGCCGGCCGCGTCGTCAGCACCAGGCCGTAGAGGATCGGATACCAGACCAGCTTGTTCAACTCGATGACACGCGGATCCGACAGGAACTCGCGCAAATAGCGCCACATCGATCCGAAATCGGTGCCGTCGGGCGTGCCGAGATTGACCAGGAGGATGCCGACCTTGCCGTTGCGGGAAGGAGCGGGGATGTCGGTCGTGGCTTTGCTGCTCGTCAGGTTCATCTTCGCCTCGTTGATGGGCGGAACCTAGCGATGCCGGGCGCGAATTCAATGCAGCGTCTGGCCGCAGCCTGCCAGGGGCAGATCGGCGGGCCCCGGTTGCCCGCCGCGTTTCGTGCCAAAGTGCGAAATCGTCGGCCGTTGGGTATCAGTTGGCGGCCGGAATCCTGAGCGTGGCGCCCACGGGAAGACGGCGCGGCCTGTATTCGGGGTTGGCGGCAGAGATTGCCTTCCATTTCGCCCCGTCGCCGTAGCTCTTCTCGGCCAGGTCCCAATAGGTGTCGCCGGTCTCGATCACATGACTCGATTCGCCCGCCATGGACTGGGCCGGAGTTGTCTGGGCCGGTGCGGCTTCCATCGGGGCTGCGGGGGCAGGCTGCGCAGGCGCCGCATCGCTGGACACGGTCGGCGGCGTGTTGGCGATGTCGCCCGAAGCGGTCGGCAGTTCCGGCACGGCGGGCGCCGCTTGCGCGGTTTCCGCCGGCTTTTCCGGTTCGCCGGCCGCGACCTGCGTGGCGCCGACTTCGCTGATGCGGCCTTCGAGCTTCGGCGTGTAGGGCTGGTTGGCCGCGAGATAGTCGGCGACCACCTGCTCCAGGCTGGGGCCGAAATCATAGGCGTTCCGGGCGTTGGATGCGAACAGCTTGTAGCCGTCGCCGCCGCCTCGGACGAAGTTGTTGGTGGCGGCCAGGTACAGCTTCTCCGGCTCGATCGGCTTCCAGGCACCGTCTTCCATCACCTCGACCGACTTGATGCGCCCTTCGTTCGGCTTGGCCGACTTGTCGAAGGAGTATCTCAGGCCGCCGACCTGTGGGAACTTGCCCTTGCCTTCCTCGATCTCGCTGACCCCGCTCTCGAGCGAAGCCACCAGGTCCTTGCCGGAGATCTCGAACGTCGCCAGCGTATTCTGGAACGGCAGCACGGTCAGCACTTCGCCCATGGTCACCGGACCCTGGTCGATCGATGCGCGGATGCCGCCGCCGTTCTGGACGGCGATGGTGACGCCCTGGCCCTTCAAGCGGTCGAGCATGGCGTCGGTGATGAGGTTGCCCATCTCGCATTCGCGTGCCCGGCATGTCTCGCGGCTGCCATCGATCGGCGCGGCTGTTTCGGCGACCACCTTGGACTTCATCTCCTCGATCGGGGCGCCGAGCGCCTTGATGCGCTCAAGCACCCCTGCGTCGGGCATGATCGACTTGTCGAGCAGGATCGGATCGCCCTTGGCCTCCTTGACCACGCCGTTGTCGTCGAAGGTGACGGCGAACTCTCCCAGATATTTGGAATAGGAGGCAGCCTGCGTGACCGGAACCTCGTAGCCCTCCGGATTGTCGATCATCGTCGGGTAGGGGCCTTCGGCCTTCGGATCGGTGTTCGAGAGCAGCGAATGTGAATGGCCGCCCACGACCACGTCTACGCCGGGAATCTTCGCGATGGCCTCCTTGTCGCGCGGATAGCCGACATGGGTGAGCGCGATGATCTTGTTCACGCCCTCGGCCTTCAGCTTTTCGACCTCGGCCGCGATCGCCTTCATGTCCTCCTCGAAGGTGATGTTGGGGCCGGGCGAGGCGATCTCGGGCGTGTCGTTGGTGACCGCGCCGATGATGCCGATCTTCTGGCCGCCGACCTCGACCACGATCGACGGCTTGATCTTGTCGCCGACCTTCGACTTGGCGTCGGGATGGACATTGGCGCTGAGCACCGGGAAGTTGACCTCCTCCAGGAAGGGCACCAGCACCTCTTCGCCGTCGTCGAACTCGTGATTGCCGACGGTCATGGCGTCGAACTTCATCATATTCAGGAACTCGGCCTCGGCCGTGCCCTTGTAGGTCGTGTAGAAGAGCGAGCCCTGGAAATTGTCGCCGCCGTTGAGGAGCAGCATGTTCTGGCCGTCGAGCACCTTGCGGCGGTCGGCGATCGCTGTCACCAGGCGAGCGGCGCCGCCGAAGCATTCGCCCTTGCCTTCTTCCTCGGCAGAACAGGTCGATTCGTATTTGTTGTTGGATTCGATACGGCTGTGCCAATCGTTGATATGCAGGATGGTCAAAGTATAGTCGGCAAAGGAAGCGCCGGCCGACAGGGCCAGCATCGAGGCTGCGCCCGCGGCGATCGCAGACATCTTTCTCATCGTTCGAACTCCCAGTTGAACCAGCGGTGACTTAGCGCCACTCGTTGAAGCCTGTGCTACGGAGAGCCTCGTATCGCAGGCTTGCCCCCGGCGCGCCTATCCCTCCGGATGCGTCTCCTTCATATGTTCACATTGCGATTGGGAGGATGCAAGCGGAAACGGCAGCCGGCCGGCTGCCGTTTCGGGAGGCGGTCAGCGGGAATAGTCGCGCTCGTCGGCGATGACCTTGCCGTCGTTAGGCAGCGAGCCGGCGGCAGCAAGCACGACGCTTCCCCCGAGCTTGGTGACCTCACGCAAGGTCGTCTCGATCCCGCCGGCATCGGCATGCCCCTCCACTTCGACATGGAGCGCCATGACGTCGCGGTCTTCGGCGCGGCCGACGACCAGGCGCGCGCGCCTGATCTCCGGGTGGCGGGCGACGATCTCCGCTACCTGCCGCGGGTCGACGAACATGCCCTTCACCTTGGTTCGCTGGTCTGCCCGGCCCATCCAGCCCTTGATGCGCGTATTGGTGCGGCCGCATGGCGACCGACCGGGCAGCACCGCCGAAAGGTCTCCGGTGCCCAGCCTGATCATCGGATAGGACGGGTTGAAGCCGGTGACGACGACTTCGCCCACCTCGCCCTCCGGAACGGGGTCGCCGGTACCCGGCCGCACGATCTCCACGATCAGCTCCTCGTTTACGATCATGCCTGGATAGGGGGTGCCGTCCGGTCCGGCGCTCTCATAGGCGATGACGCCCATTTCGGCGGTGGCGTAGCATTGCAGCACGTCGACGCCGCGCATCCGGTATTCCGCCCGCATCGAGGGAAACAGCGCCCCGGCCGAGACCAGACCCGCGCGGAAGCCGGACAGGTCCTTGCCCATTTCCCCGGCCTTGTCGAGCAAGACCTTGAGGAAGTCGGGCGTGCCGCAATAGACGCGGGGCCTCAGTGTCGCCGCCGCCTCGACCTGCATCTCGGTATTGCCGGTGCCGGCGGGGAAGACGGCGCAGCCCAGCGCCCGCGCGCCGGCATCGAGAAGGAAGCTGCCAGGCGTCATATGATAGGAGAAGGTGTTGTGGACGATGTCGCCGGACCGCACGCCGGCCGCATGGAATGCGCGGGCCGCGCCGCCCGGATCCGAGCCGGCACCTTCGGGCTCCCACAACGGGCCGGGAGACATGAAGACGTGCTTTCCGGCGAGCGCCGCGGAGGCGGCAAAGCCGCCGAAGGGCGGGTTCGCCTGCTGAAGCTCCATAAGTTCGGACTTGCGCAGCACCGGCAGCGCCGCAAGCGCGGCGCGATCACGGATCGCCACGGGGTCGGTTCCCTCCAGCCGGGCGGCAAGCGCGGGAGCGCCTGACATCGCCTCGGCGAGAAAGCCCGGAAGCCTGGCGAACAGGTCACGCTCGCGCTGCTCGGGATCGCGGGTTTCCAGGCTGTCGAAAAACATGGTTCCTCCCGATCGTTTCAGGAGGTTATCGCAATCCGGCGCGCACGGCGCAAGCAGGCGCCGCGAAGCACGCTACGGCGTGTGGCGTGAAGCGTTCAGGCAACACGCAGCTTTGGCCCATGTCTTATTCCCGAAACCGCTGCACGCTTTCGGGAGACATGCCTTGATGTCATGCGCGAGCGCGCCGCGTCAGGACGAATTGCTGGCCGGTCGAGCTGGTGCAGTTGAGCTGCGTGGGCGCGACCAGCGCGCAGTTCACGCTCGACGTGGTCTGGCGGATCAGCGAGCGTACGGTGATCGAGG
This sequence comes from Mesorhizobium sp. L-8-10, assembly GCF_016756635.1. Taxonomy (NCBI): domain Bacteria; kingdom Pseudomonadati; phylum Pseudomonadota; class Alphaproteobacteria; order Hyphomicrobiales; family Phyllobacteriaceae; genus Mesorhizobium; species Mesorhizobium sp. L-8-10. The sequence goes on from NZ_AP023263.1 coordinate 3,022,118, forward strand.
CCGTCCTGGCGTCTACAAGGTGATAGTTGCCGTCGGCGAGCTTGTTGCCGGTATCGGTTGCGATCGTCTCGAAGACGCCACCGGAGAAGCGCGAGATGGCGACGCCGTCCGTGCTCATCCATTCGCCGTCGAAGGGGCTGGAAGCGTTGGCCACAGGCCCGCCGCCGGGGCCGGCTGCGACGCACCCGGCGACCATCGCGGCCGACGCGGCCATTGCCAACACGTTGCGCATGATCGTCATATCGGCGAATCCTCTCCTCGGCCCGCACCCCGGCGGATCAATCGCCCGATTTCCCGGCGAATGCAAGGCGTGAAAGAGCGCCGCACGCCCATCCCGGGCGCGCAAGGGGCGCTGCGAAATTGAAGCTGCGGCGGCCCTGGCCGACTGCTGGACGCAGGCGCGATCAGCGCACCAGAACGTTGCGGAACTGCCAGGGGTCCTCTTCGTCGATATCCTCTTCGAACAGGCCCGGCCGGCCCTCCAGCGGCGTCCAGTCGGTGTAATAACCTTTCACCGGCCCGAGATATGGCGTCTGCACTTCGAGACAGCGCCGATAGTCCATCTCATCGGTCTCGACGATGCCCGCCTCGGGATGCTCCAGCGCCCAGACCATGCCGGCGAGCACGGCCGAGGTGACCTGCAGACCGGTGGCGTTCTGGTAGGGCGCCAGCTTGCGGGCCTGCTCCAGCGTGAGCTGCGAACCGTACCAGTAGGCGTTCCTGGCGTGGCCGTAGAGCAGCACGCCCAACTCGTCCGAGCCGTCCACCAGCTCGTTCTCGTCGAGCACATGGTGCACGGGCTGGGCCTTGCCGGCCGCCCCGAACATCTCGTGAAGCGACAGCACGGCCTCGTTGCAGGGATGATAGGCGTAGTGGCACGTCGGCCGATATTGAACCTTGCCCTTCTTCGAGCGCACGGTGAAGAAGTCGGCGATCGAAATCGCCTCGTTGTGGGTGACGAGGAAGCCGTATTGCGGCCCGGGCGTCGGGCACCAGGTGCGCACGCGGGTGTTGGCGCCGGGCTGCTCCAGGAAGATCGCCGCCTTGGACCCGTATTTCTGTTTCCTGGCGTTCTTCGGCATCCAGTTCTCATGAGTGCCCCAGCCGAGCTCGGCCGGCTGCAGGCCCTCGGAGATGAAGCCCTCCACCGACCAGGTGTTCCAGAACACGTTCATCTGCTTGGGCTTCTTGGTGCGCTGCGTGTCCCGTTCGGCGATGTGGATGCCCTTGACGCCGGCCTTCTGCATCAGCTTGGCCCAGCCCTGGCGGTCGTGCTGTGCCGGTTCCTCGAAGTCTAATCCGAGCTCCTTCGCGAGATCGACCAGCGCCTGCTTGACGAACCAGGAAACCATGCCCGGATTGGCGCCGCTGCAGGAGATGGCCGTCGTGCCGCCGGGATTCTTCTCCCTCTCCTCGATGACAGTCTGGCGCAGCGCATAGTTGGTGCGGGCCGCATTGTCGGCCTTGGCATCGAAATAGAAGCCCAGCCAGGGCTCGACGACCGTGTCGATGTAAAGCACGCCGAGCTTGCGGCAGAGCTTCATCAGGTCCAGCGACGAGGTGTCGACCGACAGGTTGACGCAGAAACCCTGGCCGCCGCCATTGGTCAGCAGCGGCTTCAGCAGTTTCTTGTAGTTCTCCTTCGTCACGGCCTCCTTGAGGAAGGTAATGCCGCGATCGTCGAGCAGCTTCCTGTCGGCGTCCTGCGGGTCGATGACGACCATGCGCGACTTGTCGAATTTGAAATGGCGCTCGATGAGGGGCAGTGTGCCGCGGCCGATCGAGCCGAAGCCGATCATGACGATCGGGCCGGTGATTTCGCCGTGGACCGGCCACTCCGTTTTTGCCATTTCAAGAACTCCTTGGATGGGGGGATGTCGCCGACTCGATGCCGGGCGCAAGGCGCGTGAATTGCACGAAATGCGGGCTAACCACAGATTGCCGTCACAATAAAGAAGATTTCGCGGTCAGGGTTTACGCCGGCCGGTCAGGTTGCGTCCGCGGCAATCGTCCGCAGCGCCGAAACCAGGCGGTCACGGTCGGCCGTGAGACCCTTGTAATCGAGCTGCGACCCTTCCAGCGCGGCAAGCTGATCGGCGAAGGAGGCCGCGATGCGGGCGCGGTCGGGATGGCGTGCGAGCCTCTCGATCGGGTCGAGATAGGTGCGGATGGTGAACAGGATATCGCCGCTTTCCGGCAGCTTGCGCAGCGTCTGGCGCTCGACCCGCATGAAGGCGTGCGCGGCGATGTCGGCCTCTGGAAATCGCGACGGGCGGACAACCGCGCGCTCCGTGCGCTCGGCGCCGGAAAGCGGCTTGTACAAATCCCCGCCGGCCTGCAGCGACCAGTTCCGGCGTTCGACCGGTCGGGCCGCGGCGAGATTGTCGAAGATGCGGCCGATGATGTCGGCGGTGCGGGTGCCGCGGCCGAAGCCCGGAACCGGCGCATGAATGTCCTGCAGCGGCCTGCCGATTTTTTCCTGGAGCGACCAGGAGGCAGGGAAGCAGAGCGTGGCGGCGGCAAGCCGCCAGCCGTCCTCACCCTTTCGCATCAGGACCAGGTCTTCCTGAACCAGTCGGGCGGCGATGAGCAGCGGCGGAGAACCGTCGTCCAGAATCTGGCGGCGAGTCCGGCCGACCAGCAGCGCGTCGCCGTCGCGCCGGTAGGTCTCCGGGAAGCGGCTGGGCAGATAGCTGGCCAGAAGGTCGAGCACCTCCTGCTGGGCCTGGCGCGTGTCTCTCTCCTCGACAAAGACCTTGTCGGGGATTTGGGCGTGGAGCCGGTCCTTCTCGGCGAGATAGGCGTCGATATCGTCGTCGACCTCGATCCATTCGTCGAGGTCGAGGGGCTTGAGGCCGATAGTGAACGGCTTCGTCGAGCCATCATAGGGAGTATGGGTGGGCGTCACGCTGATCCGGACTGGATTGGTCTTTGCCGGCAAGATAGCCGAAGCGACTGCTAGCGCAAGGCGGCCCGGATCAGGCCGCGCAGGGAGTTGCCGACATATATGACGCTGGCGTTTGCGAGGTCGCCCGGCGTCAGTTCCCTTTCCACTGCGTGTCCGGTGTCGATCAGTTCCGCCCGCAGCACGCCGGGCAGCAGACCGCAATCGAGCGACGGCGTGAGCAACGGACCGCCATCGCCCATATCGAGGAATATGTTGGTGATGGTTCCCTCGCAGAGCTGACCCTCGCGGTTGGTGAGGATTACCTCGTCTACGGCCTCCGGCGGGAACTCCTCGCGAGCCGCCTGGTAGACCTCCCGCCGTGTCGTCTTGTGGCGGACCAGCGGGTCGTCGCGGTCGAGGCACGTGGCGGCGATCGCGAGTTTCCAGACTGTGGACGGCGCGATCGGGGCGAAGGGATGGACGGTGCAACTGACACCGCCGCTCCATGCCAGGGCGAGACGCACCCGCAGGACCTGCGTCGGGTCGACAGCGCGCGCGATTGCGTCATGGACCGCAGTCGGATCGCAGGGGAAGCCGAGCTCGCGCGCCGAGGCAGCCAGCCGGGCCAGGTGCCGCTCCGATCGCACCAGGCCAAGGCCGGGCTCGTGACGGAGCGTCTCGATCAGTTCGAAGCCGTGGCGAAGCGTGCTTTCAGGAGACATTCCTCATACTCCGCTTCCGCTGAAGAATCGAAAACCACGCCGCCGCCGACATTGAACACCGCGTCGCCGCCGGCATGGAGCGAAATCGTTCGGATGGCGACGTTGAAGCGCATGCGCCCGCCGGGCTCGATCCAGCCGATCGAGCCGCAATAGGCGTCACGCGGGCGCCCTTCCAGCGCATTGAGGATCTCCATCGCCCGGATCTTCGGCGCACCGGTGATCGACCCGCATGGGAACAGCGCGGCGAACAGCCGGCGGATGGTGAGGTCGGGCAGCAGCCTGGCGCGCACGCGGCTCACCATCTGATGCACCGTCGCATAGCTCTCGATGCGGAAGAGTTCCGGTACATCGAGCGTGCCGACCTCGCTCACCAGCGAGATGTCGTTACGCAGGAGGTCGACGATCATCCGGTTCTCGGCCTGGTTCTTTGGGTCGTTGCGCAGGAAGCGCTTGAGCCTGGCGTCCTCGGCCCTGGTCCTGCCACGCGGCGCGGTGCCTTTCATCGGATGGGTCTCGATCCAGCGGTCGGCATCGACCTTGAAGAACAATTCAGGGGAACGCGACAGCACCACGGGATCGCCGAGCGAGACCAGGGCGCCGTATCTGACGGGCTGGCGCGCCGCGAGCGTGCGGAAGGCGGCCAGCGGATCGCCGCTCCACTGCGCATCGATCGGGAAGGTCAGGTTGGCCTGATAGCAATCGCCTTCGCGCAAATGCCGATGAAGGCGCGCGAAGCGCTTCTCGTAGTCTTCGAAGGACCAGGACGGCCTGGCATCGAAGATCGGTCCGTTGCCCAGCGGCTCGGGTGCAGACGACAGCCTCCGCGCGGATGGCCCGTCGAAGATGCCGAGGCTCAGAAGCGGCGCGCGGCGGCCCCCCGGCAGGAGCGGCCGCAGCTTCGGCTCGAGCAGATAGCCGGCTTCATAAGAGAGGTAGCCGGCGAGCCAGCGGCCGGAGCGATGGGCATCTTCCGCCGCCTCCAGGGCGGCGTCGAACTCATCGGGCGTTTGAGCCGTCAAGACCCGAATAGGCTCGTCGAACAGCAGCTCGCTGCCGGAGAAGTCATCCCGGAACAGGACGAAGGGCGAGGGCGGCATGGGTGTCGTCACGATGTCCGAGAATGCCGGCAGAGCGCCGGCACGCTTGTTTTCCGCCTCAGTCCAGGGCTTCGAGTTCGTCGATCAGCCCGCCGATCACCGAAAGACCGATCTGCCAGAATCCGGGATCGGAAGCATCGAGGCCGAACGGGGCGAGAAGCTCGGAATGATGCTTGGTGCCGCCGGCCTTCAGCATCTCGAAATACTTCTCCTGGAAGCCGCGCTCGGCATTCTGGTAGACCGCATAGAGCGAGTTCACCAGGCAGTCGCCGAAGGCATAGGCATAGACGTAGAAGGGCGAGTGGATGAAATGGGGGATATAGGCCCAGAAGGTCTCGTAGCCCTCGCGAAGCCTGATCGCCGGGCCGAGGCTCTCGGCCTGCACCTCCAGCCAGAACTCGCCGATCCTGTCGGAGGTCAGCTCGCCGTTGCGCCGCTCCGTATGGATCTTCCGCTCGAACTGATAGAAGGCGATCTGGCGCACGACGGTGTTGATCATGTCCTCGACCTTCTGGGCGAGCATCGCCTTGCGCTCACGCGGGTCGGTGGTCCTGTCGAGCAGAGAGCGGAAGGTCAGCATCTCGCCGAACACCGAGGCCGTCTCGGCGAGCGTCAGAGGCGTCGAGGCCATGAGCGCGCCCTGTCCGCCGGCCAGGACCTGGTGGACGCCGTGGCCGAGCTCATGGGCAAGCGTCATCACGTCGCGCGGCTTGCCCATGTAGTTGAGCAGCACGTAGGGATGCACGGAGGGCACCGTCGGATGAGCGAAGGCGCCCGGCGCCTTGCCGGGCCTCACCGGGGCGTCGATCCACTTGCGGTCGAAGAAGGAACGCGCGATCTCGGCCATTTCGGGCGAGAAGCGATGATAGGCCGAGAGCACGGTTTCCCTGGCCTCGTCCCAGGCGATCGTCGCCTGCGGGGTCTCCGGCAGCGGCGCGTTGCGGTCCCAGTGATTCATCGCGTCCATGCCGAGCCATTTCGCCTTCAGCGCATAGTAGCGATGGGAAAGCCGGGGATAGGCGTCGCGCACCGCGGCAGCCAGCGCGTCCACCACGTCGCGCTCGACGCGGTTCGCCAGATGGCGGGAATCGGCTATGTCCTGGAAGCCCCGCCAGCGGTCGGAGATCTCCTTGTCCTTGGCGAGCGTGTTGGTGATCAGCGTGAAGGTCCGCAGGTTCTGCTTGAAGGTGTCGGCCAGCGCTCCGGCCGCCTTACGGCGGATCTCGCCGTCAGGATCCTGCAGCTTGTTGAGCACCGGCTCCAGAGCGAGCTCCTCGCCGTCGACGTCGAAGCGCAGGTCGGTCATTGTTTCGTCGAAGAGCCGGTTCCAGGCGCCGCGGCCGGTGACAGATTTCTCGTGGAAGAGCTGTTCGACCCGGTCTTCCAACTGGTAGGGCTTGTCCTTCCTGAGATCGAGCACCCAGGGGCGGTAGTGGCCGAACGCCGGATCGGCATCGAGTGCGGCCTCGATGAGGGCGTCGTCGACGAGGTTCAGCTCGAGCGGGAAGAACAGGAGATGCGAGCCGGAGTCGGTCATCTTCTCCTGCACGTCGCCATAGAGCTTGGCGCGCTTCGGATCGGACGTGTTGCCGGCATAGATCAGCCCGGCATAGGAGGCGATGCGGCCGATCAGTTCCTCCAGCGCCTCATATTCGCGCAGTGCCGCGCCGAGCCCGCCGGCGGCGCCTTTGCCGGCCTCCGCGGCCAGCCTGCCCTTCCAGCGGCTCTCGAAATCGATCGCCTGCTTGCCGGCTTCGTCGATGTCGCGGCGGAGCTCCGGGGCTTCCATGCCGGAATAAAGATCGCCCAGATTCCATTCCGGCAGGTCACCGAGCGCCGGGCCGGATGCGCCGGCGGAGGCGGGTTTCGACATGGTCGTGCGGGATGCGAACGCCGACAGCTTCGAGCGAATGGGCATTTCAGGGCCTTCCGGTTACCGGGGTAAGCCGCTCTCCTAGCGCATCGGCCGGAAAATCGGAACGGTTTTCGGAAAGCACGATGCGCAAGTCGACGGCGGCTGGGTGTCCTGACGCATCAGGCGTTCCTTTCTCCTTCGGCGACCCAGGTCTTCGCGAGGGCCCTGCCGGTCCGTGGCAGGGGAAAGGTTTCGTTCACCGGCTTTCTTGAAGGCTTATTTAGAACCGCTGTGGCAAATTCCAGGCGACAACCACCCGCCTGCGGGCGACAATCCATTTGTTTCATGGCCGGTCCGATCCTCATAGTCGATGACGACCCCGTCCAGCGCAGGCTTCTCGAAGCGGCGGTGACGAAGTTCGGCCACGAGGCGATCGTCGTCGACGGCGGCGAAGCGGCGCTCGCGGTACTCGACGGGCCGCGCGGACGCGATGTGTCGGCAGTCATCCTCGATCTCATGATGCCCGGCCTTGACGGCATCGGCGTCATGGCCGCCATGCGCGAGCGCGACATCGCCTTGCCCGTCATCGTGCAGACGGCGCAAGGCGGGATCGACACCGTTGTCGCCGCGATGCGGGCCGGCGCCTTCGATTTCGTCGTCAAGCCGGCGTCGCCGGATCGGCTGCAGGCAGCGATATCGAGCGCCCTCAAGGTCGAGGCGGTCGGGGAGGCGGTGCGCCGGGCGCGCAAGCCGTCGGGCGGAACGCTGACCTTCAAGGACCTCGTCACCCGCAGCGAAACCATGGAGCGGGTGATCCGGCTCGGTCAGAAAGCGGCTGCGTCCAGCATCCCAATCCTGATAGAAGGGGAGTCCGGTGTCGGCAAGGAGATGGTGGCCCGCGCCATCCAGGGATCCGGCGAACGCCGCTCGAAACCTTTTGTGACCGTGAATTGTGGGGCAATCCCCGAAAATCTGGTGGAAAGCATCCTGTTCGGCCACGAGAAGGGGGCCTTCACCGGCGCAACGGAAAAACACACGGGCAAGTTCGTCGAGGCCCATTCGGGTACGCTGTTCCTGGACGAGATCGGCGACCTGCCGCTCGACGTCCAGGTCAAGCTCCTGCGCGCCGTACAGGACGGCGAGGTCGACCCGGTCGGCGCGCGGGCCACGGTCAAGGTCGACATCAGGCTGATCTCGGCGACCCACCGTAACCTGCTTCAGCAGGTGAAGGAGGGCAAATTCCGCGAAGACCTGTTCTACCGCCTCAACGTCTTCCCTATCTTCGTGCCGCCGCTGCGCGACCGGCGTGACGACATTCCGCATCTGGTCAGCCATTTCATGGCCCGCATGACGGCATCGGGAGGCCGCGGGATCGGCGCCATCTCGGAGGAGGCGCTGCGGATGCTGCAGGCCTATGACTGGCCGGGCAACATCCGGCAGCTCGAGAACGCCGTCTTCCGCGCCACCGTGCTTTGCGACGGCGACGTCCTGACCGCCGCGGACTTCCCGCAGATCCGGGCGCAGGTCGAGGGCATCGAACTGTCGCCGGAGATCGCCGGGGCGCCGGAGGCCCCCGCCGCAACTGCACCCTCCGTTCCCGCGCCAGTCGCTGCGCAGTCCCCGGCAGCGGCGGCCGCCCCTGCCGGCGGCGAGAAACAGTTCGGGATCCTGCGCGCGCTCGACGAGCGCGGCAATGTCAGGGCACTCGCCGAGATCGAGCTCGACCTGATCAAGCTGGCCATCGAGCGTTACAACGGCCAGATGAGCGAGGTCGCCCGGCGCCTGGGGATCGGGCGTTCGACCCTCTACCGCAAGCTGAAGGAATACGGCATCGACCCGGATCAGCAGCGTTCGGATCGGTTGGCTTCCTGAGGCACGTCCCGTCGTCCGAACGTCTGGAGCAAGGCCCGGGATGTGGCTCGTCCGGCCCGAATCAGTGATCGGTCCGTCTGGCCGCCGTCCACAATTTCTCGTGTAAACCTCCGGTTTACCTTGATCTCAGCCGTAGATTTTTCGGCGGATTGTCGCCATGGTCTTACCGCATTTCGGCTTCAATAAGCTCTGATTAACCATTAGGAACGATATTCGGAGAGCACCTGAGGGGCATCCGGGCATCAAATCCGGGGACAAACGGCAGTCTGCAAGGCCTTTTGATTTGATCAAGATCGACCTGGGAATTCGCGGACGGGATCCGAGGGGAGCCGTCTGGCCGAAATGGCTGGCACTTCTGATGCTGGCGACCAGCATCCTCCTGGGAGGGGGAGCGGCGGCGAGCGCGGAGACGCGCACGTTGAAGCTCTATTTCATCCATACGGGCGAGAAGGCCCAGATCACTTTCAAGCGCAATGGCCGTTACGACGCCAACGGACTGAAGCAGATCAACAATATCCTGCGCGACTGGCGGCGCAACGAGCCGACCAAGATGGATCCGCGCCTGCTCGATCTTGTCTGGGAGGCCTATCGCGCTTCGGGGTCGAACGACTATATCCATGTCGTTTCGGCCTACCGCTCGCCCGCGACCAACTCGATGCTGCGCAGCCGCTCCAAGGGCGTTGCCAAGAAGAGCCAGCATATGCTCGGCAAGGCGATGGATTTCTATCTGCCCGACGTCAGGCTCAAGAAGCTTCGCGAGATCGGGCTCAAGATGCAGGGCGGCGGCGTCGGCTACTATCCGACATCCGGCTCGCCCTTTGTTCATTTCGACGTGGGCAATGTGCGTCACTGGCCGAAGATGAGCCGCAAGGAACTGGTGGCGCTGTTCCCGAGCGGCAAGACCCTTCATGTGCCGAGCGACGGCAAGCCTTTGCCGGGCTTCGAACAGGCCGTGGCCGCATACGAATCGCGCAGGAAGAGCGGCGGGTCCGCCATCGCGCTGGCGAGTTCGGGCGGCCGCTCGCGTTCCGGCGGCCTGCTGGCTGCGCTGTTCGGCGGCGGCGCGGATGAAGAGGAAGAAAGCGGCGGCGCTGTCGTGGCGGCCGCGGCCGACGAACCCGAGCCGAAGCCGGCCCGCCAGCAGAAGCCTGCGCCTCAGAAGGTCGAGAACCCGGCAAACGGACAGATCCGCATTCTTCCGCCGGAACTGGCGCGCCCGGCCGACGTCGCGCGCCCGGCCGAAGAGCCCGCCCAGGAAACCATCGTCGCCGCGCTGCCGACCCGCGACGTGCCGCTGCCGGCGGTGGCGCCGCGCCCCAAGACCGACGTCGGCGCGCCGCTCGTGGACCTCGACAGCAATCGGGGCCCGCTGGTCGACCTGTCCAGTCAGGGTGACGAGCCCGCGGCGGAAGTCGCGCTCAACGTGCCGCTGCCGACCCGCCGGCCGGCCTATGCGCCGCCTGCCGAACTCGCCACCGCCCAGGACGCGCTTCTGGTCGCGAGCACACAGGTGGAAGAGCTGCAGAACGCGGTGGCCGTGCCGCTTCCGTCGAGCCGTCCGGCCGACACGATCGCGTCCGCCGCGGTGGCCGCCCTTCCGGCATCGATGACGGCCGTGCCGGAGGCTGCTGCCTATGCCGCGCCCGAACCTCGCGCGCCGGTGCCGTCCGCCTCGCCTTTGCTGGAGACGGCCGGGTTCAAGCCGGCGCCCGAGGAGATCATCGCGGTGCCGAAGATGGAGCGCACCGCCGCGGTCGCCGCGTCGCCGAAAATGGCGCTTGCGGCCCGTGCGCCCGGTTCCGATCCGGCCTCGGCGTTCAGCGGAGTGAAGACCACGGCCAAGTCGGCGCGTCCGGGAGCCGCCGACAGCAAGCCCGAGCCCAAGCCGGTGGTTCTGGCGGCGCAGCCAAGGGCAGCCCGCTGGGCGCTCGACGGCAACTACATCGCCAACAACACCGACGGCACGAAGGCGCCGTCCTATGCAAACAAGATCGTCTACTCGGCGCCGCGCGAGGTCTACACCGCCGGCTTCCAGCAGGGCGACCAGCAACTGGCCGATGCGAACCGGTTCACCGGCAAGGCTGTGACCTTCCTGTCGGTGGCGCGTTTCAACTGACCCGCTTGCCAGCGTTTTCCGGTTCGGTGGATTCCGCAGTCCACGCGGGGAGGCCGGGCCGGACGAAGCGGCGCGGCTTCTCTGCTTGAGTGCCTTTTCACAGCGTCATGTCGGGATGCGGGCCTGCTCAGCCCGCCAGCGCCGCTGCCTCGCGCGCGAGCGCCTCGATCTTGTCCCACTGCTGCGCCTTCACCATCTCGTCGGGCGCCACCCAGGAGCCGCCGACGCAGACGACGTTCGGCAGGCCGAGATAGTCGGGCGCATTGCCTGACGTGACGCCGCCGGTCGGGCAGAAACGAATGCCGGCGAAAGGCGAGGCGAGCGATTTCAGGAAGGCGATGCCGCCTGCCTGCTCGGCCGGGAAGAACTTCAGGAAATCCAGGCCTTCCTCGGCGGCGGTCATGATCTCGGCGGGCGTGATCGCGCCGGGCAGCAACGGCACCTCGCTGCCGCGCGCCGCGGCGAAGAGCTGGCTCGTCGCGCCGGGGCTGACGATGAAGCGCGATCCGGCCTGTGCTGCCTGCTCGAACTGGCCGGCGTTGAGGATGGTGCCGGCCCCGACCACGGCCTCTTCCACCTCCCGGGCGATGCGGCGGATCGCCTCGATCGCGTCGGGGGTCCTCAGCGTCACCTCGATCATCGGCAGTCCGCCCCGCGCCAGCGCCCGGGCAAGGGGAACCGCATCCGCGACGTCGGCGATCTTCAGGACGGGAATGACGGGCTGGCCCTTGAGCAGCGCGAGGAGCTTTTCTGTCTTGTTCGCCATGGCAGTCCCGTCCTGTCTGTTTGAACCGATTTAAAGCGTGGGCCCGAGAATCGTTGTCGATCTTCGGAAAACACGAAGCGTGAGGAAGTGCCGGGGCGTCACGCGTCCCTGAGGACGCGTGTCGTCCCGACGGCCCGAAATATCAGAGCCGGCGCCGCCGGTCCATCGTTCAACACCTCGTCGCATCGACCGGTTGCATCGCGAAAGGCCGCTCCAGCCATCGGCTTGCATCCGGGCGCGCCAGGGGCTAGGGCAGGCCATGCATTCCACCGCGCCCTTCCGGGTCGCCGCGCTCTACCGTTTCACGTGGCTCCCCGACTTCACCGATCTCAAGGCGCCGCTGGCGCAGTTCTGCTGCGGCCACGGCATCAAGGGAACGCTGCTGCTCGCCCATGAGGGCATCAACGGTACTGTCGCCGGAAGCGAGGATGCGATCGCCGCGCTGATCGATCGGCTGAGGGCTGTGCCCGCACTGGCCGGGCTCGAGGTCAAATACAGCACCGCGCCGCAAATGCCGTTCCATCGCATGAAGGTCCGCCTGAAGAAGGAGATCGTGACGATGGGCGTGACCGACATCGACCCGCGCGAGAGTGCGGGGACCTATGTCGAGTCGCGCGACTGGAACGCCCTGATCAGCGATCCCGATACGCTCGTTGTCGACACGCGCAACGACTATGAAGTGGCGATCGGCACTTTTCGCGGGGCGGTCGATCCCGCGACCGGGAGCTTCCGTGACTTCCCGCAATGGGCAAGTGAGAACCGTGCCGCGCTGGAGGGCCGCAAGGTGGCGATGTTCTGCACCGGCGGCATCCGCTGCGAAAAGGCGACGGCCTATGTGAAGTCGCTGGGGATCGCAGAGGTCTTCCACCTCAAGGGCGGCATCCTCAAATATCTGGAGGAGGTTCCGGCGTCCGAAAGCCTGTGGCAAGGCGAGTGTTTCGTCTTCGACGAGCGTGTGTCCGTGGGCCATGGCCTGGAGATCGGCGATGCGGAGCTCTGCCGCGCATGCCGGCGCCCGCTGACCGCCTCCGACAGGGCAGCCGGGACCTATCGCGAAGGCGTCTCCTGTCCGCATTGCCATGACCTCCGCAGCGATGCCGACCGCGCGCGCTATGCCGAGCGGCATCGGCAGGTCGAACTCGCCGAGGCGCGCGGCGGCGCGAGGCACATCGGAAGCTGACCGGCTTCCCAGCCGCCTTCATCTCGGTCATTGTAGTGTCGCCAAGGGCTGCATAGATCAAGCGGATCGGCCCGAAAGTCGTACTCGATTCTCGGAAAGCATGATGCGTTGTTCAAGTGATGGAGCGTCCTTTGCGCGTTCGAATGGGCGAGCGGCGCTCGCAGGAGACCTGTCGCCGCGGGCGACGGGACCACCAGATGGAGGCCAGGATGCTCGACCCCAAGAAACTGCTCGACGATTTGCTCGGCTCGACGATCCCCGGGACCAGCGGGACGCTGCGCGAGAAGGCAGGCCAGGCGACCCAGCTTGCCAAGGACAATCCGCTGGCGACGGGCGCATTGGTGGCCGTGCTGCTCGGCACCAGTGCCGGGCGTCAGGTCACCGGGTCGGCGCTCAAGGTCGGCGGGCTCGCGGCCATCGCCGGACTGGCCTACAAGGCCTACCAGAACTACAGGAGCGGCGATCAGCCGGCCCAGCAGACGGACGCCTCGGGCACGCCCGCCCGCGAGCCCGAACTGCTGCCGCCTCCTTCGGATACGGAGTTCCATCCCGCCCAGGCACCGCAAGGGGAGGATGAGTTCGCCCTCATGCTGATCCGCGCCATGATCGCGGCCGCCAATGCCGACGGCCATATCGACGACGAGGAACGCAAGAAGATCGCGGACCGGGTCAGCCTGGCCGGCCTGGACGGTGAGGCGCAGGACTTCCTGATGTCCGAGATCGAGCATCCGCTGTCGATCGACGCCCTGGTGGCCGCCGCGCAGACCGAGGCGCAGAAGGTCGAGCTCTACACAGCCTCGCGCCTTACGATCGAGCCGGATTCGCGTGCGGAACGAGGCTATCTCGACCTGCTGGCCGGCCGACTCAAGCTGCCCGATGCATTGGTGGATCACGTCGAGGCGACGGTATCCTCGATCAAGACCGCGGCGCCGACGTCGACCGACGCACCGAAGTCGAACATCCCCTGGTAATTGCGCGAAAGCGCGGCGGGGCGAGGCACCGTCACCGTCCCGCCGCAAAGGTCATGCGATCAGACGCGGGACCGCAGGATCGGCCCGGCGCCTCATCTTGAGCTCGAACTCGTCCCTGACCTTGCAGACCTGCAGGCGCAGCCATTGATGGCCTTTGTCGGCGTCGTGGCGGGCATGCCAGAACATCTTGATGTCGGTCGCGGGCAGCGGCACCGGCGCCCGGTAGATCTCGAGGCCGAGATTGGGCGCCACCAACTCCGCGAACTGCCGCGGGACGATGGCGAGATGGAGCGAACGTGCGGTGGCCAGTGCGACGCCGAGCGTATGCGGCAACATCAGCGCCACATGGCGCTTGCGCCCGATTCTGGCGAGCGACGTATCCACCGCGCATTTCACCATGCCGTTGACTGACCGCACCGCATGATGGAGCTCGCAGAACAGGTCGAGCGGGATCGTTCCCCAGGAGGGGATGCCGGCAGCCGCGATCGTCGGGTGGTCGGCCGAAGCAACGGCGACATAGGGCGCGCGCAGCAATTGCATGCTCGATGTCCAGTCGGACATGTCGAGCTCGGTGTCGATCGCAATGTCGACGGCATCTTCCTGGAGCAGTTTCTCGGCGGTCCCGCTCGCATTGTCCACGAGCTGCAGCGAGACGCCTGGCGCCTCGTCCGCGAAGCGCCTGGAGAGGGCCGGCATCATCATCATCGAGAACACGTCCGAGCCGAGCAGCGTGAACCGCCGTTGCATGGTCGCGGGGTCGAAGTGCCGGCGCTTGTGGAAGGCGAACTCGATCTTGCCCAGCGCCTCCCGCACGGATGAGCCGAGCTCGAGGGCGCGCGGCGTGGGAATCATGTCGTTGCCGCGACGAATGAAGAGCTGGTCGTCAAGGATTTCGCGCAGGCGCCGCAGCGCCGCGCTGACGGCGGGCTGGCTCAGCCCGATCTGATCGCCGGCCCGCGTCACGCTGCGCTCGCGCATCAGTGCGTCGAAGACCCGGAGGAGATTAAGGTCGAAACCGTTCAAGTTCATGTGCGTGTATGCCCCCATACAAGCGCTGGATTCATTCGGAAGGCGACCGGAATTAGTAGATCGTCAAATGACGCCTGAGTTGACTGAAAGATTAAGTAACAAATCACTACGACATCGGGCCCCCGTCCAATGCGGCATTTTTTGGAAATGCAACCGACAATCGAAGCTAAGAACGATTGTGGCTATTCCGCGACGTCCTTCACTGCAGTTCTGATTGTTTCTGAGAATTCTCCTTCGCGCTTGGCGTAGGGCGAACACAATTTGCAGAAAACGAACTCCATTTGCGCCGTGGATGACGGCCATATCAACATTGGATTTCCCAGGCTTCGTATCAGCCCCTAAATGACACGCTGTCTATACGCCTCTGGTCAGGAAGCGAAGAAATCCGAAACATCGCGAAAGCGGCGACTCGATTGATGCTCCCCGCGGAGCCGCGCGGTCGGCGTCTGCAGGCGCGGACCTGTCGTGGTGACGGGCAGGGACGTGGGGCCGACGGCCAGGGGCCGCTCGGCTCGAGGGTTGGCCAAGGCAGGGAAACGGAGCCGGCCATCCTCCCAAGCAAAAGCCGCGCCCGCGTCTGAACCAGACCAGCGGTCCGGCTATCGAAGCAACGGTTTGAACTGCCCCGGATGCCGCGGGCGGACATGAGAGTTTTAACTACGGAGAGACAGACGTGGCAAACATTCCTGGAAACGACGCGCCGAACCAACTCAACGGCACTTTCGGCGCCGACGTCATCACGGGTGGGCTGAGTAACGACATGCTTCTGGGCTTCGACGGCGCCGACACGCTGTCGGGCGGCTTCCAGAACGATACGCTCTTCGGCAACGAAGGCGCCGACGTCATCAATGGAAATTCCGGTAGCGACATCATCGAAGGTGGCGAAGGCGCCGATAGGATCGACGCCGGAACCGGTGCCGACATGATCATGGTCGGCTTCCTCGAAGAGGCTAACGGCGACACGGTCGACGGCGGGCTCGGTTTCGACAGGCTGATGGTCGACTACTCGATGGAGGCGGCGGGCATCAACTTCGTTGCCCAGGATCCGATCGCGCAGACGACCGTGCTTGGCGGGATCAAGGTCATCAATGTCGAGGAATACCAGATAACGGGCACCGACTTCGCCGATTCGCTCACCGGTGGCCGCTGGAACGACATGCTGAATGGCGGTCTCGGCAACGATACGTTGAATGGCGGCATCGGCATGGACTTTCTCAACGGTGACGAGGGCGACGACACGCTGAACGGCGGCAACGGCATCGACTTCCTGACCGGCGGCGACGGCCACGATAGGCTGAGCGGCGGTTTCGGCATGGACTTCCTCGATGGCGAAGTCGGCAACGACCGCCTGGACGGTGGCTATGGCAACGACTCGATGACGGGTGGAGAGGGCAACGACACCGTCGTCGGCGGCGAGGGCAATGACAGCCTGGCAGGCGCCGAAGGCAACGATACGCTCGACGGCGGCAATGGCAACGATATGCTCGAAGGTGGTCTGGGCACCGACATAGTCCGCGCCGGATACGGAAATGACACCGTCGAAGTGGTGATCGGCCAAGGCAAGGATACGATCGACGGCGGGATAGGCCTTGACGTGCTGCGGGTCGAACGGCTGGCCGGCACCTTCACAGCCAAGGCGTCGAACCTCTCCAACACGCTTTCGGACGGCACGACCTTCGTCGGCATGGAGGCCTACTGGCTCGAAAGCAGCGCCGGTTCGACGAGTGCCGACCGCTGGACCGGTTGGGACGGCAGCGACAGAATGATGAGTTGGGGCGGCAACGACGTGCTGTCGGGAGGCAAGGGCAACGACTATCTCGATGCCGGAACCGGAGTCGACACGGTTGACGGCGGCGACGGCAACGATGTCATCTCCGTTGGAAGCGGCGGCCGGGACGTCGTGAGGGCCGGCGCAGGTACGGATTCGGTTTCGATCCTGCGCTCCGATCTTACCGCCGCGCTGACCTTCTCCATATCGGGCGTCACCGGCAGGCTGAGCGACGGAACCACCGTCACCGACGCCGAGCACTATTCCATTGCCGCCGGGTCTGGCAGCGATACGCTGACGGCCGGGAGCGCCCTTTCCGTGAAGTTCTACGGCAATGGCGGCAATGACCGGCTGACCGGAGGGAAAGGCAGCGACACGCTGGACGGCGGATTGGGCAACGACACGCTCATCGGCGGCGACGGAAACGACTCGATCGTCGACTCCGGCGGCGCCAACGTCATCGATGCCGGCACGGGCAACGACGCTGTCAGCGTCGAGCTCCAGGCGGGCACCTACGTGAACTCGATCCAGTTGGGCACCGGCAATGACACCGCCAGGATCAACTACGCGAGGGGGAGCACGGCGGGCAAATTCTCTGTCGATGGTGGCGTCGGCTTCGATGTGGCCTCGGTTAACCGCAGTCAGTCGGCCAAGAACCTGAGCTTCGTGCTGTCAGCGAATGCCGTGCTGACCAACGGCGACGTCACGCTCAAGAACGTCGAAGCCGTCCAGATCTGGTCGGGCTCAGGCGCCGACAGTCTTACCGGCGGGGCCTATTCGGATCTGTTCAATGGCGGTGCCGGCAACGACACGCTGAAGGGTCTCGGCGGTAACGATACGCTCCATGGCGGCCTTGGCGCCGACCGGCTCGAAGGCGGCGACGGCAACGATACGTTGCATGCGACCGGCGGCTCAGGCATCGACGGCCATGCCGACCGGCTCTATGCCGGCGCCGGGAACGACTACCTGCGCATCAACCACAGCGACTATGCCGATGCCGGCGTCGGCACGGACCGTATCGCGGTCGATCTGTCCAACCAGGCGAACGGCGTGAGTTTCGTCGTCACCAGCGGCCTGGTGAGGGTCAACGCGACGACCAGCTTCACCGGTGCGGAGAGCCTGGAATTCTACGGAACCAGCGGCAACGACACCGTTACGGGAGGAACGCTTGCCGACCGCCTTGTCGGCAATGCCGGCAACGATACGCTACGCGGTGGCGCCGGCAACGATGTCCTCCTCGACGGCGCTGGCAACGACAAGCTCTATGGCGACGCCGGCAACGACACGCTCGTACGAACGGCGGAGATTGGAACCGACCTGATCGACGGCGGCCTCGGCATCGATTCGCTGAAGTTCGACTTCCTCTCGACCAAGTCGGTGATCCTCGATCTGGCCAACAACGCCAACAATGGCGGCATGGCCAAGGGCCTGACCGTCACGGGTGTCGAGATCGTCCATGGAAGCATGCTGGACGACGACATCCGCGGCACTGCGGCGAACGAGACGTTCTATGGCGGTGGCATGGATGACTTCCTCTCCGGCGGTGCGGGCGACGATGTTCTCGAAGGCGGTGCGGGCGGCGATCTCCTCATCGGCGGCGCCGGCAGGGATCAGTTCGTATTCCGCTTCGACGGCTTCGGCACCGGCGACCAGATCACCGACTTCACGCGCGGTCAGGACAAGCTGGTCATCGACCGTTCGGATTTCGGAATTGCCGCCTCGGGGAATCCCGGTTTCGTGGTGGGCGCGAATCCGGCCGTCTCGGGCACGGGTGCCCAGTTCCTGTTCGAGACCGACAATGGGCGGCTCTGGTTCGACCGCGACGGCACCGGCAACGAGCACGATGCCGAACTGATCGTGACGCTCAAGAGTGGCGCCGGGCATCTCCCGACCTTGGCATTGAGCGACTTCCTGTTCGTCTGAACATCGAGGCCCCGGTTCGCAAGAGCGGCTTCGAACCGATCCGACATCGCGACGGCGGCTGGGGCGGCGGAGAGTTGCCGCCCCAGGCCTGGGACGGCCCGCACTGCGGCGGGGCGGGCCGTCTCTTCTTTGAAGACGAGCGAGGGAACCGATCATGGCCGATATTCCTGAATCCGGAATCTTCGTCGGAGCGTTTCGTCTGCGGCAACGCGCGAGGGCGAACGCTCGCCGTCGACAACTTCCCGTTCGCCTGAAGCTTGGTTGCCTGAGCATCCGAGCCGATCGTGTTCACCAACCCGGGACAACGCTCCTCTCGTTTCCCGGCCCTCCCAACCCCTAGGCGCCATCGGCGGAGCCGCTTTGCTCAGCGGCCGTCCCGGACCCCGCACCACCCCGGTGCGAAGGTTGGGTTGCGGCACTCGCCCTGGTCCGGTGGGTGCCGCCTTTTCTTCTCGTGCGAGCGATCGCGGACCGGAACGGCGTGCCGAAGGTGCGTCGCGTCGTTGCAAACACGATTTCCTTGCGTGGCGGTTGGTCTCCTTGCAAGATCGCGGGTGAATACTTTCATGCCAACTTTGCGTTAACGTCTTGTTAACCCAGCGGGCGCATCATTTGCTTATCGGGCCTGCTTTTCCTCCTCCCAAGCGTGGTTCGAAACTGGGCGGCCGCAAATGGCCGCCCTTTCGTTGGCGGTCGCTGCCGCAACCGCCATTGCTCGGCGCGTCGTTTGTGCCTTGCCACACCGGCCTCCATTTGCAATGCCTTCTCCCCGGAATGAAGGATCAAGGCATGGCCAAAACTGCGATCGTCACGGGCGCCGGCACTGGTATCGGCAAGGCGGTGGCCACCGCGCTCCTGAAGGACGGCTGGAACACGGTGTTCTGCGGTCGGCGGCTCGCAATGCTCGAGCAGGCTATCGCCGAGGCCGGCCCGACGGAGGCAAGGGCGCTGCCCGTCGCCTGCGACATCTCCAGCGCGACGCGGGTGGATGAGATGTTCGAGACGGTGGCCGAGGCCTTCGGCCGGGTCGACCTGCTCTTCAACAATGCCGGCATGGGCTACAAGTCGACGCTGATCGACGAGATCCCCGTCGAGGTCTGGAACGAGGTGGTCGGCGTCAATCTCACCGGCTCCTTCCTCTGTGCCCGCGCTGCGTTCCGCGCGATGCGCAGCCAGAGCCCGATGGGTGGGCGCATCATAAACAACGGCTCGGTCTCGGCCTATGCGCCCCGGCCCGGATCCGTGCCATATACGGCCACCAAGCACGCGATCACGGGCCTCACCCGGACCCTTGCGCTGGACGGCAGACCCTACGACATCGCCTGCGGACAGATCGATATCGGCAATGCGCTGACGGATATGGCGGCGCCGATGACCGTGGGCGTGCCGCAAGCCAATGGCAGCATCGCTCCCGAAGTGGTGATGGACGTCAGGCATGTGGCCGATGCGGTGTTGCACATGGCGAGCCTTCCGCTCGACGCCAACGTGCTGTTCATGACTGTCATGGCGACCAAAATGCCTTATGTCGGGCGCGGCTGACTATTCGCGCCCTCCGCATATCTCGCGGGCCGGCGTCGGTGCGATGATCTACGCGTCGGAATCCAGGCGCGGGGGTGAACCATGTCGTTGATGGGGCGGCGGACCGACTGGCTTCGCCTGTCGCGCGCCGGAAGGGCGCCGGGAAACGAGCATATCGTAATCGCGGCAACCTTCACCGCGGATCCGCTCGTGCCCTATCTCGGTTCCCGCCTGGTCGATGATCCTGTCCGGCCACCGGCGCTGACCGTCGCGTCCTACAATCAGCTGATTCAGCTCGGCCTCGGCTGGAAGGCCGACTATGGCGACCGGCCGCCCACCGCCATTGTGATGCTCTGGCGGATCGAGGATTTCGCGCGCGCCGATTTCCAGGCAGTGGTCCGCGGCGGCGGCGCAGCCGGATTGTTCGAGAAAGTCGAGGAACTCGCGGAGGCGGTCGCAGGCTTGCGCGGAAGCTTTCCCGGGCGGATCGTCTGCACGGTGCCGCCGTTCCCACATTCGTCGGACCATGCCATCGAAACGCTCGGCAGTGCCGCCACGATCGGCGCGCTGCACCGGCAGGTCGTCGACATCTGGATCCGCCGGATGCGCGAGATCGGCCATGTCGGCCTTCTCGATCTCGACGGGATCCAGCGGCTGGTCGGTGCCGAGAACTCGCTCGACTGGCGCAAGTGGTACCTGTACCGGCAGCCTTACAGCGAAGCGTTCTGGGACAGGATCGCCGAAAGCTGCGCATCGCTGATCCGCTCCCAGTCGGCAGCGGCAAAGAAATGCGTCGTCGTCGACTGCGACAACACGTTGTGGGGTGGCGTGGTCGGCGAGGACGGGTTGGCCGGCATCCGGCTCGGCGACGATTTTCCGGGATCGGTGTTCCGGGACTTCCAGCACCAGCTTCAGACCCTGCGCAGCCGGGGCATCATGATCGCGCTCTGCAGC
Organism: Mesorhizobium sp. L-8-10; assembly: GCF_016756635.1. Taxonomy (NCBI): domain Bacteria; kingdom Pseudomonadati; phylum Pseudomonadota; class Alphaproteobacteria; order Hyphomicrobiales; family Phyllobacteriaceae; genus Mesorhizobium; species Mesorhizobium sp. L-8-10. The sequence continues at coordinate 3,042,776 of NZ_AP023263.1, forward strand.
AAGAACAATGAGCAGGATGTCTGGGAGGTCTTCGACCGGCACGACGGAATGGTGCTGCAGCGAAAGGATCTCGTCGCTCACCGGATCAATTGGCTGGACAAGCCGGGCAACATCGCGAGCCTTGCCGAGGAACTGAACATCGGCCCGGACAGCATGGTCTTTGTCGACGACAGCGCGATGGAGATCGGCCATGTCGGCGAAACGTTGCCGATGGTGACCTGCATCCAGGTGCCGGACGAACTGACGGCATTCCCCACGGTGTTCGGCGCCTTCCGCGGCTTCGACAGCGAGACGGTCAGTGCCGAGGATCGCGGGCGCTCGGAGATGATGCTCCAGGAACGCCGGCGTCGCGATCTCGCCGGGGCGCTCACATCAGAGGAGTTCAGGCGCCAGCTCCAGCTTCGGGTCGATCTCTTCGAAGTCAAGGCCGAGCACATTGCCCGCGTCGCGCAACTCATCAACAAGAGCAACCAGTTCAACCTGACCACGCGGCGCAAGACCGAGGGCGACGTCGCCCGGCTGCTCGACGATCCTGCCGTCACGATGCTCGCCTGGCGCGTCTCGGACCGGTTCGGCGATTATGGCCTCGTCGGCGTCCTGATCCTGAAACATGACGAAGAGCAGGCTGAGATCGAAACGCTGCTGATGAGCTGCCGCGTGCTCGGGCGCGGCGTCGAGCGCTCGGTCTTCGCCGCGCTCTGCGATCTGCTGCGGGCGCGCGGCGCGAAACGCCTCGTCGGAACCTATCTGAAGACCAGCAAGAACCAACTCGTCGCTGCACTCTATCGCGACCACGGCTTCCGACAGGTCTCGCCCGAGGAATGGGTGCTCGAGGACTTCACCGGCATAGGCTGGCCGGAAGAGATCGCCCGGCCGGGCTTGTGATCTCCTATTTCTTCAGGAACGCCTCGATCCGCTCGATCGCCCGCAAGATATTCTCTTCCGAGTTGGCGTAGGACAGGCGGATGTAGCCTTCGCCGAGTATGCCGAAATCGGGACCGCCGATCAGTGCCACGCCCGTTTCCTCCAGCAGCGCCGAGGCAAGCTGCTTGGCCTTCCAGCCCGTGCCAGTGATGTTGGGGAAGGCATAGAAGGCGCCTTTCGGCGTGATGCAGGAGACGCCGGGCAGGCTGTTCAGCCCTTCGACGACGATCCTGCGGCGCCGGTCGAAGGCGCGCATCATCCTCTCCACCTCGTCCTGCGGCCCGTCGATCGCTGCGATGCCCGCGAATTGGCTCGGCGCGTTTACGCAGGACCAGCAGTTCACCGCCAGCTTGCGCACCTTGTCGTAGAGATGGGCGCCCTCCCGGGAGTTCGGCCAGATCGACCAGCCCAGGCGCCAGCCCGTCATGGCCCATGTCTTCGACCAGCCGTTGAGCACGATCAGCCGCTCGCGGATCTCCGGGAACTGCAGAAGCGACGTATGGGTTTCGCCGTCATAGGTCATGACGTCGTAGATCTCGTCCGAGAGGATCGCGACATCGGAATGTGCCTCGAGGCCCTTGACCAGCTTCTCGATCTCGGCCCGTGGGGTGACGCCGCCGGTGGGATTGGCCGGCGAGTTCAGGATGAGCAGGCGGGTCCGCGGCGTGATGAGGGCCAGCGTCTCCTCGGCCGAGAAGGCGAAGCCGTTTTCCTCGCGGATCGGCACGGGCACGGGCGTCGCGCCGGTGAACTCGATCATCGATCGGTAGATCGGAAAGCCCGGGTCCGGATAGAGGATCTCGGCACCCGGCTCGCCGAACATGACGATGGCGGCATACATCGTCGGCTTGCCGCCCGGCAGGATCATCACGTTGTCGGGCGAAACCTCGACGCCCGTCGTGCTTAGTGTCCGGCGCACCACCGCCTCGCGGGTCGCGAGCAGGCCGGTTGCCGGTGTGTAGCCGTGGTGGCCGTCGCGCAGGGCCTTGATCGCGGCCTCGACGATGTGCTGCGGTGTCTTGAAGTCCGGCTGGCCGATGCCGAGGTTGATGACATCCTTGCCCTCGGCCGCCAGCGCGGTCGCCCGGGCCAGCACCGCAAAGGCATTCTCTTCCCCGAGGCGGTCGAAAGCGGCGATCGTTTGGAGCATTGCGGCTGTCCGTCTGGTTCTTTTCCGATAGGTCTGTTTTTGTGAGCCTCCGGCAGCAAAAGTCAACGGAAGGAAGGTCGGCATGACAGGCGATCTGAAGCATTGGCAGCCGCGGCCGCGGCCGGCGCGAGAACCGCTCGAAGGACGTTTCGTCCGGCTCGAGCCGCTTGACGCCGCGCGGCATGGCGACGGGCTCTACGAGGCCTCGACGGTCGCCGACGCCGGCGAGCGGTTCCGCTGGCTGTTCGAATATCCGCCCGACAACCGCGCCGCCTTCCAGCCCTGGCTGGAAAAGGCCGAGGCGAGCGCCGATCCGCTGTTCTTCACGGTGATCGACAAGGCGAGCGGCAAGATCGCCGGCCGCCAGACCCTGATGCGCATCGAGCCGGCCTTCGGCGTGATCGAGATCGGCAACATCTATTGGGGGGCGTTGATGTCGCGCAAACCGGCGGCAACCGAGGCGCAGTTCCTGTTCATGCGCCATGTCTTCGACGGGCTCGGCTATCGCCGCTATGAATGGAAATGCAACAATCGCAACGAGCCTTCCAAGCGGGCCGCCGAACGCTTCGGTTTCGTCTTCGAGGGCGTCTTCCGCCAGCACATGGTGGTCAAGGGCGAGAATCGCGACACGGCATGGTATTCCGTAACCGACAAGGAGTGGCCGCCGTTGCGTCAGGCCTATGAGGAATGGCTCGATCCCGCGAACTTCCTGGCGGACGGCAGCCAGAAACGACGGCTGGAGGATATCAAGGCCGCCCTTCGCCGCTAGGAGAACATCTTTGGCACATACGCACGGGCAGGGCGGACGCGATCATGGCCATGGGCACGGCCAAGGGCATGATCATGGCAAGGGCACCACCGACAAGACCAGGGTGCTGGTCGTCGCCTGCCTCACCGGCGGCTTCATGGTCGCCGAGGCCCTGGGCGGCGTCGTGACCGGCTCGCTGGCGCTCATCGCCGATGCCGGCCACATGCTGACCGATTCTATCGCGCTCTGGCTTGCCTGGTACGCCTTCCATCTCGCCGATCGGCCGCCCACAGTGCGCCTGACCTATGGCTTCGGCCGGGTGAAGACGCTGGTCGCCTACACCAACGGCATCACCATCTTCGCGATCGCCGTCTGGATCGTCTATGAAGCCGTGCGCCGGCTGATGGAGCCGCCCGAGGTCCTGGCCGGCCCGATGCTCGTCGTCGCGTTTCTGGGCCTCGCGGTCAACATCGTCGGTTTCGTCGTGCTGCGCGGCGGCGACCGCGGCAGTCTCAACATGCGCGGCGCCCTCATTCATGTCCTGGGCGACATGCTGGGATCGGCGGCGGCCATCGTGGCGGCAATCGTCATCCTCGCCACCGACTGGACGCCGATCGACCCGATCCTCTCCGTGCTCGTCGCGCTGCTCATCCTGTCGACGGCCTGGTCGCTCATGCGCGAGGCGGCCCATGTGCTGCTCGAAGGCGTTCCGGCCGGGCTCGACCGCGACCGGATTGCCAGCGAGTTGCAGGACAAGGTCGCGGGCCTGCGCGAGGTCCGCCACATGCATGTCTGGTCGATCGACGGATCGCGCAATATGGCGACGCTGCGCGCCTGCCTCGACGATGATGCGGATGCAGTTGCGACGATCCGCGCGATCAAGATGGAGCTTGCATCCCGGCACGGTATCGATCATGCCACTGTCGAGCCCGAATATGGCGCTGGCGCCGAGACCGACCATCGGCACTGAGCAGGTTTTCGGAAAGTGTCCCATGGTTTTCCGACAAGAACCTGCGGCAAGAAAAGAGGCTAGGCAGGTGAAGCGTGCGGGAAGCCACGCAAAGCTGCTCAAGAGCTGAAAGGGAAGGGCCGTGCAGAACAGCAACCGCAATTCGGCCATCGCCGCGGCCGCGATCATGATCGGCTTCGGCCTCGTCGCCTATTACCTGCCCACCATCATGCTGGCGGTGGGAAATCTCTCCACCGCCGCGGCCGGGGTGGTGGCCGTGGCTTTCGTGGCGGCATTCTTTCTGATCTTCTGGCTGAGGGCGCGTGCGCAACGACGTGGGGAGAACTGACATGCGGATCCTGATCACGGGCGCGGCCGGAATGGTCGGCCGCAAGCTTACCCAACGGCTGGTGCGAGAGGGAACGCTTGCCGGCCGGCAAATCGAGGCGCTCGACCTGCACGATATCGTTGCGCCGGAGCGGCCTCAGATGGACGGTGTCGACATCGCCATCCATGCCGGCGATCTCGCCGCGCCGGAAACGGCCACGGCCTTGGCGGCGAAGCGGCCTGACGCGGTCTTTCATCTTGCCGGTATCGTCTCTGGCGAGGCGGAGGCGAATTTCGAACTCGGCTACCGGGTCAATCTCGACGGAAGCCGTCTTTTGTTCGAAGCGCTCCGCGAGGCCGGCAACCGGCCGCGCGTGGTCTTCACCTCTTCGATCGCGGTGTTCGGCGCGCCGTTCCCCGACATGATCCCGGACGAGTTCCATCCGACGCCGCTCACCTCCTACGGCACGCAGAAGCTGATCGGCGAAGCGCTGCTCGCCGACTACACGCGTCGCGGCTTCTTCGACGGGATCGGCATCCGGCTGCCGACCATCTGCGTCCGTCCGGGCAAACCGAACAAGGCCGCATCGGGTTTCTTCTCCGGCATCATCCGCGAGCCCCTCAACGGTCTTCCCGCCCAGCTTCCGGTGCCGCGCTCGGTCGTCCATACCCATGCCAGTCCGCGCTCGGCGGTGAACTTCCTCGTCCATGCGGCCGGCCTCGACGGCGCCCGCGTCGGTCCGCGCCGCAATCTCACGATGCCGGGTGTCGCGGTCAGCGTCGGCGAGCAGATAGACGCCTTGCGCCGCGTCGCAGGCGATCACGTCGCCGCACTGATCCGGGAGGAGCCAGACGCTGCCGTCTGGGCGATCGTCCGGAACTGGCCGACGCGTTTTGCCGCTACGCGGGCACGCGACCTCGGCTTCGTCGCCGAGGAGAGTTTCGACGACATCATCCGGGTCTATGTCGAGGACGAACTGGGCGGCGCGCTGCCGGGCTTGTAAGGGGCCGAGCCCGGGCGCTGTCGGCGACCGGGCCCGGTCGAGCCAGCCTATCCCTCGACGAAGGCCAGCAGGTCGGCGTTGATGACGTCCGGATGGGTCGTGCACATGCCGTGCGGCAGGCCCTCATAGACCTTGAGCGTGCCGTGCTTGAGCAGTTTCACCGCAAGAAGCGCGGAATCGGCGATGGGCACGATCTGGTCGTCGTCTCCATGCATCACCAGCACGGGCACATCGATCTTCTTCAGGTCTTCGGTGAAATCGGTTTCGGAAAAGGCCTTGATGCAGTCGTAGTGCGCCTTGGCGCCGCCCATCATTCCCTGCCGCCACCAATTGTCGATGACACCCTGGGAAACCGTGGCGCCGGGGCGGTTGTAGCCGTAGAAGGGACCTGAGGGAACATCCCTGTAGAACTGTGCGCGATTGGCCACCAGGGCGCTGCGGAAGCCGTCGAAAACCTCGATCGGCAAGCCGCCGGGATTTTTGTCCGACTTCACCATGACGGGCGGCACCGCGCCGATCAGCACGGCCTTGGCGACACGGCCCGCCTCGGCGCGCGCGACATAGTGGGCGACTTCGCCGCCGCCGGTGGAATGGCCGATATGCACGGCGTCCTTCAGGTCGAGCGCGGCGGTGAGCGCGGCGACGTCAGCCGCATAGGTATCCATCTCGTTGCCCGTTGCCGTCTGGGTGGAGCGCCCGTGTCCACGCCGGTCATGGGCGATCACGCGATATCCCTTGTCCAGGAAGAAGAGCATCTGGTTGTCCCAGTCGTCGGCACTCAGCGGCCAGCCGTGGTGGAAGACGAGCGGTTGGCCGCTGCCCCAGTCCTTGTAGAAAATCTCGGTTCCGTCCTTGGTCGTGATCATGCCCATGAGAAGCTCCTTTGAGGCCGTCGATAGATATTAAGCTCTTCCAGCATCGACCACGTCAATGTCGCCCATGCGACGCGGCGCGATGGAGTTTCACTGGCCTGCCCGCTTCGTCTGCAACGCCAGATGATGCGAGACCCGCGGCTCGGCCGGCCCCTTGTGGAATGCGAGGACGGCCTTCTGCAAGTCGGCGTCGGCCTTTGAAACCCGCTTATGCTGCCGCATATGTTCGGCCCAGGATTCCACCATGAACCACTCGATAATGCGCTCGGGATCGGCGGCGTCCTCGGTGATCCCCCAGTTGAAGGCGCCGTCGCGCCTGCGTTCTCCCGCCAGGTGCCGCATCGCATCTAGGAAGCCGGGCCGATCCTTCTTTTCGATGCGGTACTCGACCTGGATGAGCACCGGCCCACGGTCATGGTCGACCGGCTCGGCGGTCAGCGGCTCGGGCCAGTGCCGTGACGGCATCAGGTCGTCCTCGCCGGCCGGAAGCTTGACCAGATGCAGGCCGAATGCTGCGAGTGCGAGGCCGACGCCGGCCACTATGAGTGTCGTCGGAACCCCCAGTTGCTGGGCTACGAGGCCCCAGCCCAGGCTCCCGCCCGCCATGGCGCCATTGAAGACGGTGAGATAGACCGCCAGGCCCCGACCACGCACCCAATTGGGCAGGATCGCCTGTGCGGCGGCGTTGAGCGTTGTCAGCGCCACGATCCAGGCGGTTCCGAGGAGCAGCAGCGCCAGGATCGCCGCCCACCGCGGCGGTGCGAAAGCAAGGGCGCTCATTACGGCCGCGGCAACCAGCGAGGCGCCGAGCAGGAGTGCGTCGGCATCGAGACGACGCCGGAGCGCCGGCAACAGCAATGCCCCGGCAATGGCCCCCACGCCCACGGCACCGAGAAGAATGCCGTAGAAACCGGCGTCGCCGTCCAGAAGATTCCTGGCCACCAGCGGCAGCAATGCCCATACCGCGCTGGCGAAGGCGAAGAAGATCACGGCCCGCAACAGCACCACATGCAGGGGCCGGCTGGCCCGGGCATAACGCAGGCCGGCGCGGAAGGCGCCGGTGAAGTGCTCCGACAGGTCATCGTCGGCCTCGGGGATGCGCCGCCACCAGAGCAGCGCGGCGATAACGAAGGCATAGCTCAGCACATCGACGCCATAGGTGAGTGCCGCGCCGAAAGAGGCGAGGAGCAGGCCGCCCGCGGCCGGCCCGATCGAACGGGCGATGTTGATCCCCAACGAATTCAGCGCGACGGCATTCTTCAGGTCATGCCGCGGCACGAGCTCGGGGACGATCGATTGCCAGGTCGGCCCCATCAGGGCTGCGCCAACGCCGCCCGCGAAGGTGAGGGCGACCAGCAGGCCCACCGTCAGCTGGCCCGACTGCGACAGGAGCATGAGGGCCGCGCTCACAGCCGCCAGCATCACCTGCAGGGCGATCAGAAGTCGGCGCCGGTCGAGTATGTCCGACAGCACGCCGGCCGGAATGGCGAGAAGGAAGATAGGCAGCGTACCGGCCGTCTGCACCAAGGCGACGGCTGCCGGCGAGGCCGAAAGGTCGGTGACCAGCCAGGCGCTGGCCACGTCGCGCATGAAGCTGCCGGTATTGCCGAGAACGGTCGCGGCCCATAGCACGGCGAAGACGGGCTGCCTGAGCGGCGAGAAGGCCGAACTGCCGCTCTGCTCGACGGTCGCCGCCATCAGCCTCGAGCCCGCGACGGCTTCACCGTCAGTATGGCGAGCAGGATCAGGCCGCCTGCGATCGCAACGTGCTCGAAGAAGATGTTGCGATGGAGGAACTGCTCGGCCTCGGCCTTCAGCCAGAAGGAATGCGCCAGAAGCGTCGCGACTGCGGTGAAGCCGGTGAGCGTCAGCGCACCGATCCACGCGAGCCGCCCGCCCGCGATCAGCAACGCCGAACCGCCGAGCTGGACGACGATCACGAGAACGGCGAGCGGCAATGCGGGTTCGATCGCGGTCAGGCCTCGCACCTCGGCCACGGCTCCCGGGAAGTCGAACAGCTTCGATATGCCGCTGATGAGAAACGGCACTGCGACCGCGAAACGCGCGGCCGCCTCAATCCAGCGGACGGCAAGCAAGCGTTCGACGACGGACTGCATTCCTGAGGCGACGGCTGACGGCATGGGCTGTGTCCTCGCTGGTGGTCGTTTCACGTCTCAGAACGCCCAGCAAGAGCAGCCGAGGGCGCCCCAGAAAGCGCCTTCGTCGGCGGCCGGCGTCTGCGCTGCAAAGGCGCGCGCATGGTCGTGCCCGTGCACGCCGCAAGCATTTGCGCAGCCGCAGCCCACGAACGCGTAACGCGTTCCGCCGGCATCGGCACGCTTCTGGTATCCTTCCCAGCGGCGCACCGGCGACCAGTCCGGCATGGCCGGTGGCAGGTCGGGCGCGAGGCCCGAATAGTCGCCCGCGCCGTGGACCACCTTGCCGCCAAGCAGGGTAAGGACGCTCTCGATGTCCTGGATCTCGTCCTCGGGCATCGAGAAGTAGTCGCGATCGAGCACCGCGAGATCCGCAAACTGGCCGGCCTTGATCTGGCCTTTTCTGCCCGTCTCGTTGGAGAACCAGCCATTGGCTTCGGTCCAGAGCCGCAAGGCCGCCTCGCGGTCGAGAAGATTACGCTGCGGGTAGAGCCTGAGACCGCCGAGCGTGCGTCCCGTCACCAGCCAGGAGAGCGAGACCCAGGGGTTGTAGCTCGCCACCCGCGTCGCATCGGTGCCGGCACCGACCGGAACGCCGGCCTCCAACATGCGGGCGACGGGCGGTGTCCGCTCCGCCGCCTTGGCGCCGTAGCGTTCGATGAAATCCTCGCCCTGGAACATCATGCGGTGCTGGACGGCGATGCCGCCGCCGAGTTGGGCGATGCGATCGATGTTCCGGTCGGAGATCGTCTCGGCATGGTCGAAGAACCAGTTCAGCCCCTGCAAAGGAATATCCTTGTCCACCGCCTCGAAGACGTCGAGCGCCCGCGATATGGTTTCGTCGTAGGTGGCGTGGAGCCGCCAGGGCCAGTGGTTCTCGGCGAGCAGTCGCACGACCGGCTCGAGGTCGGCCTCCATCGAGAGAGGCATCTCCGGCCGTTCGACGCGGAAGTCCTCGAAATCGGCGGCCGTGTAGACCAGCATCTCGCCGGCGCCGTTGTGGCGGTAGAGATCATCGCCCTGGCCGGGACGCACCTCTTTCACCCATCCGGCAAAGTCGGCCAGTTCCTGTTTCGGCTTTTGCGTGAACAGGTTATAGGCAATCCGCATTGTCAGTTCGCCGTCGGAGTGCAGCTTCTCGATGATCGCATAGTCCTCGGGATAGTTCTGGAAGCCGCCGCCGGCGTCGATGATCGAGGTGACGCCCAGCCGGTTCATCTCGCGCATGAAATGTCGCGTCGAGTTGAGCTGATATTCCGGCGGCAGCTTCGGCGCCTTGGCGAGCGTCGAATAGAGGATGCTGGCATTCGGGCGCGCGAGCAGCAGGCCGGTCGGGTTCCCCTTGGCGTCGCGCTGAATTTCGCCGCCCGGCGGGTTCGGCGTCTCGCCGGTGTAGCCGACGGCGCGCAGGGCGGCGCCATTGAGCAGGGCGCGGTCGTAAAGATGGAGGATGAACACCGGCGTGTCTGGCGCGATCGCATTGATCTCATCCAGGGTCGGCAGTCGTTTCTCGGCGAATTGGTGTTCGGTGAAGCCGCCCACCACGCGTACCCATTGCGGGGGTGGCGTCGCCGCGACCTGGCGCTTCAGCATCTCCATGGCCTGGCCGAGCGAGCGCACGCCATCCCAGCGCAGCTCCAGATTGTAGTTGAGGCCGCCACGGATGATATGCATGTGGCTGTCGATCAGACCGGGCACGGCGCGCCGTCCGCCGAGATCGACGATCTGCGTTCCCGGGCCTGCCAGTGCCCTGATCTCCTGTTCGTCGCCTGCGGCGACGAACAGCCCACCGGATATGGCCACGGCCTTCGGCGCCGGGTTCTCGCGGTCGAGCGAGGTGAAACGACCATTGACGAGGATCAACTCGGCATCCATGGGAGCCCTTTCCATTTGGTCGGCGGCGAAGGCTGTCCTTCCGCCAAGCATCGACACGGCTCCGAGAAGCGCAGCGCCGGTGTTCAGGTTGCGGCGGGTCAGGCTCACGACGGTCGTGCTCCCGCGGCCCCACCCGAAGACTTCGGCCGCTGCGGAAGTTCGCCGAGCACATGCGGCGCGCATTCCGACGACAGCCACGACGTCGTGACCGGCGCGCCCGAGACAAGACGCTTGGCGACGGGCACGACCTGCTCGCCGATCAGAATGCCCAAGAGCCCGATCAACGCCACGATCGGCGGCGCTGGCGAGCGGACATTGAGCAGCGCATAGATAACGCCGACGAGGACGCCGGCGCCCAGGGAGACGAGATAGAGTTTCATCGTCGGGCTCCGAGGTTGGAAGGTGGCGCCGTCGAAGCGGCGCCCTTGGGACGGCATCTGGCGGTTACACCTGCCTCAGGCGGCCGCGCCTGCCTCGCTGGCATGCTCGCCCAGCATCGTCTTGGCGTAGATGATGCCCAGGCCGTAAGCGCCGCCGTACTTCCTGGCGATGCCGGTGGTCAGATCGTAGGTTTCCGAGCGGGCCCAGTCGCGCTGAAGCTCCAGCAAATATTGCAGCGACGTCATCGGCCGGGCGCCGGCCTGGATCATGCGGTCGACGGCGCGTTCATGCGCTTCCTTGGAGACATCTCCGCAAGCGTCGGTGATGACATAGACTTCAAATCCCTGGTCGAGCGCCGAAAGCGCAGGGCCGACGATGCAGACGGAGGTCCACAGGCCGGCAAGGACGAGCCGGCTCTTGCCGATCTCGTTCACGCGCCTGATGACGGCCTTGTCTTCCCAGGTGTTCATGCTTGTCCGGTCGAGCATCGCCTGTCCGGGGAAGGCCTCGCTTATCTCGTCGAACATCGGGCCGGAGAAGCTCTTCTCCGCGACCGTCGTGAGGATGGTTGGCACGCTGAAGCCTGCCGCGGCATGAGCAACCAATGCCGCATTGGTTCTCAGCGTGATCGCGTCGATCGAATGGGTGGCGAAAGCCATCTGTGACTGGAAGTCGATGAGGATCAGCGTATGGTCCTTCGGCGAAATCAAGCCTCTGGCGGGAACGGGGGTTGCATTCGGCATTAACGTCTCGCTCCTTCGATTCGGGATTGTGCCTGAAAGCTAGATTGAACGGCGGCATATGAACAGTAGTGACCGGAAAGTAACCATGGATCAAAGCAACAATATAAGAGAAGATAGTATTGATGGCAAAAATACCGGGTGCGTTCTGGATGATTTTCTTAATTTTCTTGCGCAGCGGTGGATGAGTCACATTATCTGGACCTTGGGTCGTCATGAGGCGATCCGGTTCGGCGCCTTGCGCCGCGCGCTTCCCGGGGACATCTCGGCGCGTGTTCTGTCTCAAAGACTGAAGGCGCTCGAAGACGAGGGGCTGGTCGTCAGACGGGACTTCGGCACCATGCCGCTGCATGTGGAATACAGCTTGACGTCGAAAGGGCGCGCGCTTGACGCCGAGCTTCAGCGCAACGAGGCGCGCGTGCGATCCCTGGACGCCGCCAGTTGACGACGCGCCGGCCGCACTGGCTCGGAAATCGGATCTGATTTGTCGGAAAGCCGGCTACGCAGAGCCAAACGATGCAGCGTCAGTCGCGCGTTCGAAAAGACGCGGCCAAGTTCTACGCTGAGAGGCTCGCCGTCAGCAGAGTGAGGCCGAGCAGCATCACCAGGGCGGCGCCGCCGATCTCGATCATGGCATGGATGCGGTTGCCGGCGCGGCCGTCGCCCGCGGCAGCCACCGCCCAGTTCTTGGCCGTTACCGCAAGCGTGGCAAGAACCGAGACGGTCAGTGCGGTCCCCAGCGCCATGGCGAAGACCGACAGGATGCCGCCGGCCCACAGTCCGTTGAGGAAAGCGAAGGTGAGCACGATGAGCGCGCCCGAGCAGGGCCTGATGCCGACCGCGGCGACGGCCGACCATGCCGTCTTCCATTCGAAACGATCGCCGCCAAGCAGCGCCGGATCCGGCGCGTGCGAATGACCGCAGGTCGCGCAGACCTCGCCCGGCCCATGGGCGTGCGCATGGGCGTGGCCGTGATGGTGGTGATCGTGATGTTGGTGTTCATGGCCGTGGTGGCCGTGGCCATGGTGGTCGTGGCCGCACTGGGAATGATCGTGGGCATGACCGTATCCATGGTGACCGGCATGGGAATGCGCATGGGCATGGGCGGCCGACAGGCTACGCACCGGTGCGCCGCCGAAGCGCGCGGCAACCAGCGGACCGGCTTTGCGCCAAAGCAGCCAGGCGCCGAAGACGGCGATCAGCGCATAGCTCGCCACCTCGAGCGTCCATGTCGCCCTGGTCATGGAGATCGACGTGCCGCGCAGCACCAGGAAGAGCAGCGCCATGATGACGATGGCGGTTATCGCCTGCAGGAAGGCCGAGACGAAGGAGAGCATGATGCCGCGCCGCAGGGCCACTTCGTTGGCCAGCATGTAGGACGAGATCACCGCCTTGCCGTGGCCGGGGCCGGCCGCGTGGAAGATGCCGTAGACGAAGGAGAGGCCGACCAGCATCCAGAGCTGGCTGCCGTCCTGGCGCATCGCCTTCAGCGCGCCGGTGAGCGAACGGTAGAATGCCTGCTGCTGGACATTGATCCAGTTCAGCCAGCCCGCGAACATTCCGGTCGATGGCAGCGTCGCCTCGCTGGTGCCGATGCCGAGCGAACTCTGGGCATGGGCGAGACCAAGGAAATGGGTGAAGACATAGGCTGCGACGAGGAAGCCGAGAACCGTGCGGATGCTTGTCTTGCTCACGGGGCCTATCCTTGGCAGGTGAGTTCCAGCTTGGTGGCGAAGATCTTCGACATATCCGTTCCGGCCGGATCGTTGAAGAACTGCTCGGTCAGCGTCGCCTGGTTCTGGGCGAGCGCCTCGTCGGGATCGGGTCTGATGACGGACCGGCTGCAGCCGGCAGGCAGGTCGGCAACCGCCATGTTGGTGTCCTCGGTAAAGTCGATCGCCGTGTAGAAGGTCGGATCATAGACGCCGAAATCGACCTTGCCGGTGAGCTTCAGCGGCGCCTTCGGCTCCGATTCGAACAGCACGATCAACTGGTCCTGCTCGTAATTGACCATCAGGGCCGGCGGCGGCTTCATCGCCACGTCCTTCCCGTCGAGAGTCACCACCTGGAAGTAGTTGTATTCGGCGAGCGAGGCGTGGATCGTTGAGGCGATCTCCTGCAGTTCAGCGTCGTCGAGCTTGAGATCGGCGTTCTTGTCGAATTCCATCAGCACCGTGCTGGAGAAGACGTCGTCGAAGCGCCACAGGTGGCGCAGCGATTTCACCGTCCGGTCGGAATTGAGCATCACCTCGAGCCGAGCCTCGGCAAAGACGTGCGGATGAACGCTCGCCGGCACGGTCGACGTCAGGAGCGCAACGAGGGCGGTCGCTGGAATCGCTCGTCGTCCTTTCAGTTGCATGCCGATTTGTCCCCACGGATTGGAGTTGCCACAGTTAGCACAAAACCGGCGAAATTGGGACCGCACCATGACGAGGCGATCACATCTGATCGCGGGTCTTGAACCATTGCACCAGGAAGTCGACGAACACGCGCACCTTGGCCGGCAGGTATCGGCGGTGCGGATAGACCGCAAAAATGCCGCCTCCGGTCAGGACGCGATCATGCAGCACCGTCACCAGGCGCCCGGCCTCGACCTCGGGCGCCGCGATGAAGTCGGGCAGGATGGCGAAACCGAGACCGGCGAGCGCAGCCGCACGTGAGGCGAGCGGGCTGTTCACCTCGATCGGGCCGGCGACCGAGACGCTGAACGTCTCGCCCGAATCGCCCTTGAACGGCCAGTTGGAGAGCCAGCGGCCATTGGTGTCGATGATGCAGGGCAAGGCGGCGAGCTGCTGCGGGCGCTCGGGCAGGCCGTGCTTCTCGATGAGCTCGGGCGACGCGCACACGACCACCGAGAACGGCGAGAGCCGCCGTGCGATGAGCGAGGAATTCTCCAGGCGCGAGATGCGGATCGCCAGGTCGAAACCTTCCTCGACCAGATCGACGAACCGGTCGTCGAGGTCGATCTCCAGCACGATGTCAGGATATTCCTTGGCGAAGTCTATCAGCGATTGCCCGATCGGCGCGTCGGCGAAGGTGCGCGGCGCCGATAGCTTGATGCGGCCGCGCACGTCGCCCGAGGATTCGCGCACCGCATCGGCCAGGGTATCGATCTCCCGCAGGATCTCGGAGGCGCGCCGATAGTAGGTGTGGCCCGCCTCGGTCAGCGAGAACTGGCGGGTCGTACGGTTGAGCAGCAGCGCGCCGAGTTCGTCCTCGAGCTCGCGCACATATTTGGACAGCAGCGCCTTCGAGCGGCCGATCCTGCGCGCCGCGGCCGAAAAGCCTTCGGCTTCGACCACGTCGATGAAGGCGCGCATGCGGGTCAAGGTGTCCATGTGAAATCAGCCGCCCTTCGCTCTTTCGAGAAGCTTCCTGCCGAGGCGGATCAGCGCGATGTCGCTGCCGGCGGGACCGAGCAGCGACAGGCCGAAAGGCGCACCCTGGACCTTGCCGAGCGGCAGGGTGATCTGCGGGAAGCCGGATAGTCCCGAGAGGCAGAGCATGCGCAGCGCCTGCTCGCGATAGGCCTGTGTCGTCTCGAAGCCCGACGCCTTGAGCGGCGCGGCTCCCGGCACGGTCGGCAGGACGAGCACGCCGTCGGCACCGAGCAGGGCCTCCAGCTCCGCCCGAAAGACCAGCCGGCGCACCGTCTCGGCCTTGACCGTCTTGTCCCCGATGCCGGCTCCGAATTCGAAGCGTTCCTTGACCCCTGGCCCCAGGCGCCGGTCCGCCGCCGATATCCAGGCGCCGTGGGCGGCCCAGGCCTCGTGCGACTGGAGACGGCGGAAGCACCAATAGAGCTCGTCGACGGTCGAGGTGAAGGGCCAGGGCGTTTCCTGGACCGCACCGGCGAAGGCCCCTATCCGCCGGTATTCGGCCCTCTCTTCCGGGCCGGCAAGCAGTGCTTCCTGGTCGGGCAGGGTGAGAGCCCGGGCAAGCGAAGCGCGGGCCGGATCGCGACCAAGCAGCAGCTTGCCCACGGTCTCATAGACCTCGATGTCCTCGGCGAACCAGCCGAAGGTGTCGAGGCTCGGCGCGAGCGGCATCGCGCCCTCCAGGGAAATGCGGCCATGCGTCGAGCGCAGGCCGATCAGCCCGCAGAAGCTGGCCGGCGCGCGGATGGACCCGCCGGTGTCCGAACCGACGGCGATCGCGGCGAGCCCGGCGGCGACGGCGGCGGCCGAGCCGGAGGACGAGCCGCCGGTCACCCGGTCCGGGGCGGCCGCATTCACCGGGCTCGGGAAATGCGCGTTGAGCCCCATCATCGAGAAAGCCAGTTCGTCAGTCTGGGTCTTGCCGACGAATCGCGCCCCGGCGTCGAGAAGCGTCTGCACCGCAGGCGCCGTCCGCGTCGCCGGCCGAGCCTCCGCGAACTTGTCGGGATTGCCGCAACCGGTCCTGTAGCCGGCCACGTCGAATATATCCTTCACGGCCAGCGAAAGCCGTGCCAGCGGGCCGGATTGCGCATTGGGAACAGCCACTTGGCTGTAACCGAGGAAAGCGTTGAAGCTGTTGGCGCCGCCAGCCATCGTTCAGAATCCGGATACGATTGCGAGAGCATTGTTCGCAGGACGGATTTTTTCAAGCGGCGTCGCGATTTTAATTGATTGTGACGGTCGACCCTCCTATATCCCCCCTTGCCCAAAGTCGCACGTGCCTGTGGGCGTCCCCCGACCCTCGAATGGCGAGGTCATCGGGACGGTACCCGGGAGTTAACGAGCCCGGTCGGTTAAGCGGCCAACCGCATAGCCGAGGACGCCTTGAAGCAACGACGGTGCGGGCCTTTCTGGTGTCTGCCGGTCGTCCATAGACCGGGGTTACTGAAGAGGCACACCTTCATTGCCGGCAGTGCGGAGCGGGTTTCCCAATCCAAGCCAAGGCAGACAAAGCGAGCTTCAGCCGCGAAGGCTTTTGCTCATCGCCGTGTGGTCACGCGTTCATGGTTCCGGTGTCTCCACCGACTGGCACCATGGGCATGCGACCGCGACCTTTGTCCAACTGCGTGTTCGCGAGGCCGACTGCCCGCGCAACCGCTGCCTGTTTGCGCGCCCGAATGGGCGTGATTGGAGAGACCCGATGGCCACGCAGCGCATCCTCGATTTCCTCGCCGCCCGACGTCCGAACGGCCCCTGCCTCATCGTCGACCTCGATGTCGTGCGCGACAATTTCCGCGCCTTCGAGAAAGCGCTTCCGGATTCCCGGATCTACTATGCGGTGAAAGCCAATCCCGCGCCCGAGATCCTGCGGCTGCTGGCCTCGATGGGCTCCTGCTTCGACACCGCCTCGGTCGCCGAGATCGAGATGGCGATGGATGCCGGCGCGACCGCAGACCGCATCTCCTACGGCAACACCATCAAGAAGGAGCGCGACGTGGCGCGCGCCTACCAGCTCGGCATCCGTCTCTTCGCCGTCGACAGCGTCGAGGAGGTGGAGAAGGTCGCGCGCGCCGCTCCCGGCGCCCGCGTTTTCTGCCGGGTGTTGACCGACGGCGCCGGCGCCGAGTGGCCGCTGTCGCGCAAGTTCGGCTGCGTGCCTGATATGGCCGTCGACGTGCTGCGCCATGCCCGGACGCTCGGGCTCGACGCCTATGGCGTGTCCTTCCATGTCGGCTCCCAGCAGTGCGATCTGTCGGCCTGGGACCGCGCGCTGGGCGATGCCAAGGCGGTCTTCGCGGCGCTTGCCGAGGAGGGCATCGTGCTCGGCATGGTCAATATGGGCGGTGGCTTCCCCACGCGTTACCTGAAGGACGTGCCGGTGGCGCAGGCCTACGGCCAGGCGATCTTCAGCGCGCTGCGCAAGCACTTCGGCAACAACATCCCGGAGACCATCATCGAGCCGGGCCGCGGCATGGTCGGCAATGCGGGCGTCATCAAGTCGGAAGTCGTGCTGATCTCCAGGAAGGCCGACAACGATAATGTGCGCTGGGTCTATCTCGACATCGGCAAGTTCGGCGGCCTCGCCGAGACGATGGACGAGGCGATCCGCTACCCGATCGTGACCCCGCGCGACGGCGACGTCGTGGCGCCTTGCGTGCTGGCCGGTCCGACCTGCGACTCGGCCGACGTGATGTACGAGAAGACGCCCTATCCGCTGCCCGTTTCGCTGACCATCGGCGACGAGGTCCTGATCGAGGGGACGGGCGCCTACACGACGACCTACGCCTCGGTCGCCTTCAACGGCTTCGAGCCGCTCCGATCCTACGTGATCTGACGGCTCGGGCGCGTCGGCCGGAACCGGTTCCGACGCGCACCCGCCAAACGGCTTTCCGATGGGAATCCGCTTGGGCCGTCAGATCCCCGCAGCGCGCGGCTTTTCGCGCGCGGCGGCTCGCTCGTGGACAAATCTCCGCTGGTGAAGGATCGCGGAAAATGGACAAATCGCTTCTCTCGTCGCCCTCCGGCGACATCGTCCCCGACGCATCGGCCGTCGTCATCGTCGCCGAGACCGCGGCCGACATGCTGGCGCGCGAGTCTCTGCTCGACCGTGCCATGGGTTCCGGCCGCAAGCGCAAGTCGTCGGAGAAGTTGCGTCGCGGCCGCAGGCCGTCGGAAGGCCTCGCCTTTGCCGCGCGTGACGCGTCGGGTGCGCTCATCGGCACTGTGCGGCTGTGGGACGTCAGGCTGGGCGAGCATGGCGGCAAGGCGCTTCTGCTCGGCCCGCTGGCGGTCGATCCCGACTTGAAGGGCGCCGGCCTCGGCTCGGCACTGATGCGTCATTCGATAGAGGAGGCAAGGAGGCTCGGGCACCGGGCGATCCTGCTCGTGGGTGACGCGCCCTACTACGAGCGCTTCGGTTTCTCGGCCGAAAAGACGGGAGGCGTCGCCATGCCCGGCCCCTACGAGCGCCACCGTTTCCTGGGGCTGGAACTGCAGCCGGGCGCGCTCGACGGTGCGGAAGGCGTGCTCAGGGCGAGTGGCCGCCGGACGAGACGCCGCGCCGCCTGGCTCGCAGCCTGAAGGCACGAAGGAAGACGGCCCCAAGATCTCCGATCTTCGGGCCGTCGGTCGAACCGCCAATTGACTTTCTTGTCAGCCGCCGGCGCGGCGCGGCTGAGGTTCGGGCTGGATTATCTCGCCGGCCGGGTTGTCCGTGCCGCCTGTGCCCGTACGGCGTCGTGCGCATTCCACCCGGTTCGGCGTTGCCGCGCAGTCCACGGTTTGCGGACGCGACGGCCGGGGCTCCTCCCTCGGACGCGAAGGACGAGGTTCTTCACGGGGTGGCCGTGGACGGTAGTCGCCGCGCGGCTCTTCGCGCACCGGCCTCGGACGATACTCACCACGCGGTTCCTCGCGCGGTGGGCGTGGGCGGTAGTGGTCGCCGCCGGGATAGCGCGGCCGAGGCTCGTAGTAATCCGGACGAGGCTCGTAGCGAGGGTATCGCGGCCGCGGCTCGTAGCGCGGGGAATACTCGTAGTCGCCTGGCCCTGGCCCGTAGATCGGTGCGTCCCAATCCGGCCCGTCGTAACGTTCCTCGACGCAGCCGGCGAGAAAGGCTGCGCAGGCGATAACCGCCATGGATATGGCCCGGCTTCTGACTGTCATGAATGTTCCTGTGGAACGATTGCTGCAGCCCGATCTCATGCATCAGGATTGCGCCTGCATTGCGCCGAAGCGCTTGTCGGCGCAACAAAAAGCCCGGAGTCGATCCGGGCTTTCCGTGCTCAGGGGTGCTGGCTGCTCAGAGCAACTGGCTCAATGCCATGGCGACGCTCATGTCGCCCTCGACCTTGATCTTGCCGCTCATGAAGGCCATGGTCGGATTGAGGTCACCGGCGATCAGCGCCTCGAAATCCTCCAGCGACAACTTGATCGTGCAGTCGGCCGGCGCATCCGTCGTCGACACGCCGGCGCCGTCGATCACGATCACCCCATCGGCGCCGGTGTCGAATTTCACCGAACGTTCGAAACCAGCGCTGGCGACGCGTTCCTTGAGCTTCTCGGCAATGTCCTGGATGGCCATGATCGTTCCTGTCCTTCTGATTGTTCCCGACCGATTTGCGCGATCGCCCGACTCTAAGCAGGTTTGCGTGGCTTCGCCCACGCCAAACCTGGTTAGCCTATCCTCTTGCCGCAGGTTCTTATCGGAGAATCGCAGAACACTTTTCCGAAACCTGCTTAGCGCGAGCGTGTGACAAGGACAAATCCGTCCTCGGCAGCAACCGGTGCCGGCATATAGCGGCGGATTGACGTTTACGTCAACGTGATTTAGCGTCCCGGACCAAGAGGAGACTGCGTCATATGGGTTACAGGAGCGTCCTGCGTGACGGCTGCTTCGGCGGCGAGGTGCATGTCGTCACCGGCGGCGGCAGCGGAATCGGGCGCTGTATCGCGCATGAACTCGCCAGTCTCGGCGCCCATGTCGTGATCACCGGCCGGAAGCAGGAGAAACTCGACCGCGTCCTTGCCGAGATCGTGGAGGACGGCGGCAGCGCGGAAGCCCATGCCTTCGACATACGAGACGAGGAAGCGGTGAAGGCGGCCGTCGGCGCGATCGTCGGCCGGAACGGCCGCATCCACGGGCTGGTCAACAATGCCGGAGGCCAGTTTCCGGCGCCGCTCGCCGCCATCTCCAGGAAGGGCTTCGAGGCAGTGGTCGCCAACAATCTGACGGGCGGTTTCCTCGTCATGCGCGAGGTCTTCCTCCAGTCGATGGAGCGTCATGGCGGAGCTGTCGTCAACATGGCCGCCGATATGTGGCGCGGCATGCCCGGCATGGCGCATTCGGGCGCAGCGCGCGCCGGCATGGTCAATCTGACGAAGTCGGCCGCCTATGAGTGGGCGCCCGCCGGCGTCCGCGTCAATTGCGTCGCGCCGGGTTGGATCGCGTCCTCGGGCATGGACACCTATGGCGGCATGACGCGGACGCTCATTCCGCAACTGAAGAGCCATGTGCCGCTCGGCCGGATCGGCGTCGAGGCGGAAGTGTCTTCCGTCGTCTGCTTCCTGCTGTCGCCGGCGGCCTCCTTCGTGACCGGCGTGACCGTTCCGATCGACGGCGGCGGGCCGCTCGGCTCGGCGCTGTTCCCGATCGGCAAGGGCAGAAGCACCGCGCCCTTTGACGGTTTTCACCGAGCTGTCGTGCCCGAGGTGCTCTCCGGCGAGGACAAGGGCTGATGCCTGTCATCGCCAGCGCGCTCGATCCGCGTTCGCCGAGCTTCCAGGCCAATGCCGAGGCGATGGCCTCGAAGCTGGCAAGGGTGCGGACACTCGAAGACGCGGTGCGGCGCAACTCGGCCTCCAGGAAGGCGCGCTTCGAGGAGAGGGGCCAGATCCTGCCGCGCGAGCGGGTCGAAAGGCTGCTCGATCGCGGCGCGCCGTTCCTCGAGCTTTCGCCGCTCGCCGGCTACAGGATGCATGACGACGACGGCGGCAAGAACATCATGGGAGGCGGCACCATCGCCGGCATCGGTGTCGTTTCCGGGACCCGGTGTATCGTTTCGGCGTCGGACAGCGCCATCAAGGGCGGCACCATCCCGCCAATGGGATTGAAGAAGGCGCTGCGCCTGCATGAGATCGCCTTCGAGAACGGCCTGCCGCTCATCTACCTGGTGGAAAGCGGCGGCGCGAACCTGCTCTACCAGTCGGAAATGTTCGTAGAGGGCGGGCGGGCATTCGCCAACCAGGCGCGGCTGTCGGCATCAGGTATCCCGCAGATCGCCATCGTGCATGGCTCGTCGACCGCGGGCGGCGCCTATCTGCCCGGACTGTCGGATTATGTCGTGCTGGTTCGCGGCCGCTCCAGGATCTTCCTGGCCGG
This sequence comes from Mesorhizobium sp. L-8-10, assembly GCF_016756635.1. Lineage (NCBI taxonomy): Bacteria > Pseudomonadati > Pseudomonadota > Alphaproteobacteria > Hyphomicrobiales > Phyllobacteriaceae > Mesorhizobium > Mesorhizobium sp. L-8-10. The sequence goes on from NZ_AP023263.1 coordinate 3,063,661, forward strand.
GCCGCCGCTGGTCAAGGCCGCGATCGGCGAGGATGCCGAGGACGAGGATCTCGGCGGCGCCGATATACATGGCCGGGTCACCGGGCTCGGCGAATATGTCGCCGAGGACGATCTGCAGGCCGTCGCCATCGGTCGCGAGATCATGCGCAATCTCGATTGGGACCGGCTCGAGGCTCGGGCGGCGGGCAGGGCGCCGCTTCACGACGCCGAGGAGCTTCTGGGTCTCGTGCCCGCCGACGACAAGGCTCCCTTCGATATGAAGGAGATCGTCGCCCGCATCGTCGACGGCTCGGAGTGGCTGGAGTTCAAGGCGGAATACGCGCCCGACACGCTGTGTGGCCATGCCGCGATCGACGGCCACCGGGTCGGCATCGTCGCCAACAATGGCCCGATCATGCCCGGCGGATCGGTGAAGGCGGCACAGTTCATCCAACTCTGCGACCAGGCCGGCACGCCGCTTGTCTTCCTGCAGAACACGACGGGCTACATGGTCGGAACCGCCGCCGAGCGCGAAGGGGCGATCAAGCACGGATCGAAGATGATCCAGGCGGTCGCCAACGCCCGTGTGCCCAAATTCACCATCGTCGTCGGCGGTTCCTATGGCGCGGGCAATTACGGCATGTGCGGGCGGGGCTTCTCGCCGCGCTTCATCTTCTCCTGGCCCTCGGCCCGAACGGCGGTGATGGGCGGCGAGCAGGCCGCCAAGGTGATGGAGATCGTCGCGCGCGGCAAGTTGGCGCGCGACGGCTCGGCGGTCGACGAGGCGGCGCTGGAGAAGAGCTCGCGGCAGATCAAAGCGGGCGTGGAGGCGCAGTCCGATGCGCTGTTCGCGACGGCGCGGCTATGGGACGACGGCATCATCGATCCGCGCGACACCCGCGCGATCCTGGCGCTCTGCCTTAGCATCGCGGCCGAAGGTGCGCGCAGGCGACTGCGGCCGAACAGCTTTGGCGTGGCGCGGATGTAGGTGGATGGTGGCGAGTACCCCTCATCCGACCGCGCTTTCGCGCGGCCACCTTCTCCCACAAGGGGAGAAGGGAGTGCTGCAGCTGCCCCCCGGCCGATCGCAGACGTTGACGATTTGCAGAGCAGGTGAAGCCAGGCTCCGGCCTTCTCCCCTTGTGGGAGAAGGTGGCCTCGCCCGTGAGGGCGAGGTCGGATGAGGGGTTTAGCACTGACCCGGGAGGAGAAATCGATGCAGTTCACGTCGGAACATGAGGAGCTTCGCAGGACGGTCGCGAGATTCGTCGAGACGGAGCTCAACCCTTACGTCGACGCCTGGGAGGAGGCGGAACAGTTCCCCTCGCACGAGGTGTTCAAGAAGCTCGGCGATCTCGGCCTGCTCGGCATCAAATACGATCCGGCCTATGGTGGGCTCGGCCTCGACTTCTCCTACTCCATGGTGATGGCGGAGGAACTGGGCCTGGTGAATTGCGGTGGCGTGCCGATGGCGATCGGCGTGCATACCGACATGTCGACGCCGGCGCTCAACCGCTTCGGCTCCGACCATGTGAAGCGCAACTTCCTTGCTCCGTCGATCGCGGGCGACGTCGTCAGCTGCCTCGGCGTTTCGGAACCGGGCGGCGGCTCCGACGTCGCCGCGATCCGCACGACCGCCCGCAAGGACGGCGACGATTATGTGATCTCCGGCACCAAGATGTGGATCACCAGCGGCATGCAGGCCGACTGGTGCTGCCTGCTTGCCAATACGTCGGAGGGCCAAGTCCACCAGAACAAGTCGCTGATCGCCGTGCCGATGGACGCCAGGGGCATCACCCGCAGCAAGATCCGCAAGATCGGCATGAATTCGTCCGACACGGCGCAGCTCTTCTTCGACGAGGTGCGGGTGCCGCGCCGGAACCTGATCGGCGAGGAGGGCATGGGCTTCACCATGCAGATGATGCAGTTCCAGGAGGAGCGCCTCTATGCGGCGGCGAGTTCGCTGAAGGGGCTCGACCGCATGATCGATCTGACCATCGAATACACCGGCCAGCGCCAGTCCTTCGGCAAGCCGGTGCTCGACAACCAGGCGGTGCATTTCCGGCTGGCGGAACTGCGCACCGAGGTCGAGGCTCTGCGCGCGCTCACCTGGAGCGCCATCGAGCAATATGTGGCGGGCGGGGACGTCACCCGGCTCGCCTCGATGGCGAAGCTGAAATGCGGGCGCCTGGTGCGCGAGACATCCGATGCCTGTCTGCAATATTGGGGCGGCATGGGCTTCACATGGGACAATCCGGTGAGCCGGGCCTATCGCGACACGCGCCTGGTGTCGATCGGCGGCGGCGCCGACGAGGTGATGCTCGGCATCATCTGCAAACTCGAGGGCACGCTGCCGGGAATGTCGAACAAGAAGCGCGCGGCGAAATCGGAGCAATGACGGTCCGCAAGCTGCTGATCGCCAATCGCGGCGAGATCGCCTGCCGCGTGATGCGTACCGCGCGACGGATGGGCATCGCGACAGTGGCCGTCTACAGCGACGCCGACCGCGACGCGCTGCATGTGGCCACGGCTGACGAGGCCGTCCGCATCGGCGGCGACATGCCGCGGCAATCCTATCTAGATATAGGCGCGGTGATCGCCGCGGCTCGCCAGGCCGGGGCGGATGCGGTGCATCCGGGCTACGGCTTCCTGTCGGAGAATGCCGACTTCGCCGAAGCATGCCTGGCAGCCGGCCTCACCTTCGTGGGACCGTCGCCGACGGCGATCCGAGCCATGGGCGACAAGGCCCGCGCGAAGGCGCTGGTGGAAAAGGCCGGCGTTCCGGTCGTGCCGGGCTATGCGGCCGACGACCAGTCCGCGGAGCGGCTCGCCGTAGAGGCCGATCGCATCGGCTACCCGCTGCTGATCAAGGCGGCGGCCGGCGGCGGGGGGCGCGGCATGCGCCAGGTCATGAAGGCTGCGGATCTCCCCGCGGCAATCATTGGCGCACGCAGCGAGGCCGAGAACGCCTTCGGTGACGGAAGCCTGCTTCTGGAGCGCCTGGTCGTCGAGGCACGGCACGTCGAAATCCAGGTCTTCGGCGACAGCAAGGGGAACTGCATCCATCTCGGCGAGCGCGATTGCTCCACGCAACGCCGTCACCAGAAGGTGGTCGAGGAGGCGCCGTCGCCGGCCGTCGACGCAGCGTTGCGCGCGGCGCTCGGCGCCGACGCGGTCAAGGCGGCGCGCGCGGTCGACTACTGTGGCGCCGGTACCGTCGAGTTCATCGTCGGGCCGGACGGCAGCCACTTCTTCCTGGAGATGAACACGCGGCTGCAGGTCGAGCATCCGGTGACGGAGATGATCGCTGGCCTCGATCTGGTCGAATGGCAGCTGCGGGTGGCGTGTGGGGAGGAACTGCCTGCCGGGCAGGGTGACATCGCCTTGCGCGGCCACGCGATCGAAGCGCGCCTCTATGCCGAGGACCCCTATGCGGGCTTCCTGCCGCAGACCGGCGAGATCCTGCACTGGCGGCCGGCCGAGATCGAGCGGCTTGATGGCATCAGGGTGGATTGCGGCGTCAGGGAAGGTGACTTCGTGACGCCCTTCTACGACGCGATGCTGGCGAAGATTGTCGCCCACGGGCGCGACCGCGACGAAGCCACGGCCCGGCTGCGTCAGGCGCTGCGCCGCGCACCGCTCATCGGCCCCGGCACCAACCGGACGTTCCTCGTCGATCTGCTCGGTACTGACGAATTCGTCGCCGGGGCGGTGACCACCGGACTGCTCGACCGATGGGTCGCAGACGGCGCGGCGATGCTTGCCGCGCCTGTCCCGACGCCGGAGGACTTCGCCCTTGCCGCCGCGATTTTGGCGCTCGCTTCGGGCGGCGGCTGGTTCCGCTCGACCGGCGTTGCGGAATGCCCGATCACGCTGCGGTGCGGTGATCTCAGCCGGGAAACCGTGGTCCGCTTCGAACGGGGAAGGCTGGCTGCGATCCTTGTCGACGGCGTCGAGGCTGGGATCGGCGACCTTCGGCTTGCGCTGCCTCAGATTCGCTATACGCATGGCGGCCTCGCGCGAAACTCGCTGGCGCTCGTTGGCAGCGATGGGCTCCGGCTCGACCGCGACGGCCGCACCTTCCATTTCACCGAGCCCGACCGTCTCGCGGCCCGCGCGGCGGCGGCCGACCCCTCGCGCGTCGTCTCGCCTGTCTCCGGGCTGGTGCGCGCGGTCGCTGTTCAGCCGGGCGATGCCGTGTCTGCCGGACAGATGCTGGTCGTCGTCGAAGCGATGAAGATGGAGACGACGCTGCCGGCGCAAGGGGCTGGCACAGTCCGCGCCGTCCATGTCGCGGCCGGCGAGCAGACAAGGGCCGGCGATCTTCTGATCGAGATCGCCGTTTCCTGACTTGTCTGTCGCGAATCACCGCCGGGCAGACGGATCGATGATCTTGTCCAGCAAGGCGATCAGCCGCTCCTTCTCCTCCGGGCCGCCGAGCCTTTCGACAAGGCGCTCTTCATGTTGTGCCCATATGACGGCCATCTTCTTGACGAAGCGCGTGCCTTCCGGTGTCAGATGGACCGAGTGCGAGCGGCGGTCGCTGTCGGCCTTGCGCCGTTCGGCCAGCCCGCGCCGCTCAAGCCCGTCCATCAGCGCGACGAAATTGGCGCGCTTGATGCCGAGTTGCTCGGCGATCTTGCTTTGCTTCTGCCCCGGCGTCTCCGCGATCAGAGCCAGGACCGAGAATTCGGCCGGGCGTAGCTTCATCCTGGTGAAAGCCTGCAGGAAATCCTGGAAGACGGAGAGTTGCGCGCGCCGGAGCTTGTAGCCAAGTATCTTTCGCAATGGCGGCACGCTCGGTGGCGCAGCGGCCTCGTGCGGCCGGTTCGTCTCCGGCTTGGCGTTTTTCGAGTTCCGGGCGGGGGGACGACTGATTGTGCTCACAGACATGCTGCCTCGACGCTTCTGGCGATCTTTTCATGGCACAGATCGCCGTCGCCTGCGACTGAGTCCCGTCCGTGATCGGCCGGGACGGCGCTTATGTCCCCGCGATGGAACGACATCACATATTATAACATAATATAACGTCAACTTCCAAAAGGATGCAGCATGCGCTGCGCGAGGCAGCGAGTCGCGCTTCAATGGCTGCCTGTGGCCTCCGCCGGAGCTGCCGGCGTGACGGTTGCATCGTGGCCGGCCGGACCTGCGGTGACCTGGCGCGGCGCGACGCGGCGCTGCGGGGTCTTTTCGCGAATGTCGGATTTCGGGATGTAGTCGATCTGCTCGACAAGGATCTCGTGGATGAGCTCGGAGCCGACCCGTTTGTTGATGCTGTCGCGCAAGCCGGTCTTGAAACCCTCAAGGTCGAATTTCTTCATGTCGAAATCCGGGTCGGAATAGATGTAGGAATAAACCTGGTCGAGAAGCAGGTTCTGGATCGGGATGCTGAGCTTGTTGAGATCGGCCGGCTTCGCCGTATAGACGAGTTGGGCCAGCACATAGCCGTCGACCCTGGCGTCCCGGATATGGGGGACCGAGATCATGTCGGCCTTCACATAGTCCAGGCCGCCGAAATAAGCCGGTGCGCTTTCGGCCCGCCCGGCCTGCTGGCTGGCCTGCGAGAAGGAATAGAAGACCGTGCCGACCGTGACGGCGCACAGCCAAAAAGCGGCGGCGACGAATTTGATCATGGCCGCATCGCCACCGCGAAGCCGGTCGAGGAATAGGTGCCGTCTGCTTCATGCCGTTCGATCGCGTTCTGCACGAGCGCCGCGATCTCCGACACGGCGCCGAGATGGGCGCGGATCGTCGCCTCGTTGAGGGCCAGCTTGTGGCGCAGGCGCAGGATGCCCTCCCGATCCTCCGGCCGCAGGTCGTCGGGCCCGAGACCCTTGATCGCCCGGTTCAGCTCGTAGAGATGCCTGCTCTTGCGAGCATTGGAAGCCTTGAGGTCGAAGTTGACGTCGCTGCGGATCGACTGTGTCTCGCTCTCGATCGTCTCTTCGATCCGGGCGACGACGGCGGCCAGCATATGCGGGCGCCCGCCCGGGAGCGCGGCAAGGTCGGGCCGGGCGTTCGTCTGATTCGGGGTGTCCGAGTTTTTCGACATTGCATCCGTTCTTCGTTTCGGTCGCTCCACGTGGGAGGACGCTCAGATGATTCCTCCGCGGGTTGGCATCGGCGTGTCGATGCACTGCCCGCCTCGCTCTGATTCTGCCGGCTGACTGAGGTAGGCTCCTCCGGAACCGCTCAGCTCTTTTCGCCCCAGCGCTCCGCCGTCGGATCCTCGCCGTAGGCCTTCATGACGTTGCGCTGGATCTCCTGCACCAATGCGTCCGAAAGCATGGCCTGGGTGTCCCTGGCTTCGCGCTCGGGGCCTTTCGAAACGCCCGACAGCGCGACCTTGCGGTCGCCATCCACATAGAAATCGCCGAGCACGCGGTCGGCGATGCCGATGCCGCCGCGCTCGGCCATCACATCCGAGATCCGCTCCGCCAGCATCGATTTCCACATATCGCCGGCCAAGCCCTTGCCATAGACGGACTCGCTCTGCCTGGGCAGCATGGCCTCGACGAAGTTGCGCAGCACCATGGACTCGAACTTGACGAAACTCTCCTTGCCTTTGCGCGTCGCCTCGGCTTCCGATCCCGCCTGCGTCGGCTCGCTCAGCGCGAAGGCACCGGCGCGCCGTGCCGCGCTCGCATCGGCAAGCCGGGCGCGGGCGGCCTCGATATCCGTCTTGCCCACCGCCTGGGCCACGTCGAGAACGATGTCGCTGGGAGGAGAGATTGCCAAGTCCGGGAATCCTGTGGCTGTTCGCGATAGTCGCACTATGGGTGATCAAGCTTGCCGCAGGCTTGCTAGGAAAAATGCTTATTTTTCAGTAACTTGTCGCGTGATCGTTTCCAACGCCTCCCGTTCGGCGGCTATCCTTTCCTCCTGCAGCAGCGCTTCCTGATAGTAACGCCTGACGATGTTGGCGCGCGCTGTCTCGGAAGCGATTCGACCGGCTTCCTCGCGGGCGAGGCGGTCCTTCTCGTCCTTGCGGACAAGCGCGGCGCCGATGCGCCTGGTGTAGAGATCGGCGAACACGCTGGCGACCGGCGATTGCTCCGCGGACTGAGCCATCAGAGCGTCCGCTTCCTCCCGGGCGGCGGCGGCTTCGCGCACGAGGCCTGCATGGCGAATCTCGTGTATCGCCTTCAACTGCTTCTGCAGCTCGACGAGCTGGCGAAGGCGATCTGTGCGGGACGTCATGGGTTCAGCGCCCGATCGTCATCGGCACGAAGCCGTCGGCATAAAGCCGCAGGAACGGACCGATGCCGAAATAGACGAGGACCAGGCCGGCCCCGAGCACGAAGGGCAGGGAGATGAAGTAGACCGGGATCTGCGGCGTCAGCTTGTTGACGAAGCCGATGGCGAGATTGACCAGTAGCGAATAGGCGATGAAGGGGCTGCCGAGCCTGAGCATGGCCATGAAGCTCTGCGACAGCGTGTCGGTCAGGTCGATCAACGCCGACTGCGGATTGAACAGCGTGCCCGGCGGCAGGATGCGGTAGGAGGCGAGCAAGGCCTTGACCACCTCATGGTGGAAGTCGAGCACAAACAGCAAAAGCAACGCCGAGAACGAGATCAGCGTGGCCAGCGCGGCTTGCGGCTCCGCCTCTTCGACGGCCGTGCCGCCCATGCCGTTGAAGCCCACCGTCATGGCGATCGCCGAGCCGATGAACTGCAGCGCCAGGAGATAGAGGCGCGCCAGAAGGCCGATGAGCACGCCGATCAGCAGCTCGGAGACCATCAGGATCGATACGGCGTCGAGTTCCCTGCGCGCGAAGGGCGCGATCTGGTCCCATGTGTTGGCGAGCAGCGCCATGGCAACGGCCAGGGAGACGAACAGCCTCACCTGCATCGGCACCCTGATGCTGGCGAGGCCGGGCATCACCATGAAGCAGCCGCCGATGCGGCAGAATGCCATGAAGGCGGCCAGCACGAGCTGCGCCGCGTCGAAACCGTTCACCACCCGATTCGATCCATTCCGCTTTTCAGGCGCCCGCCGCCCGAAAGTCCGAAGGTCCGTCTGTCGCCTGCGGAATGGGCCGATACGGGTGGCAAACCGTCTGAAGTCATGAAATCGCCCCGAGCACCCGGATCTCGACACCTTTGGCGATCTCGACATGACTGAGCACGGGCAGCGTCGCGAACAGGCGCTCGATGATCATGCGCACATAGGGCCGAGCGTCGGGCGCCGTCACCAGGGCGAAACGCTCGCCTGCCTCCATCTGCGCGCGGATGACCTTCGAGGCGTCCTGGCCGAATTCCTCCAGCAGCCTGGGGTCGATGTCGAACTCGCGGATCTCGCCCTTGGCGTCGCGCTTCAGGCTCTGGTGGAAGGCGAGGTCCCAGCGGTTGCCGAGCCGCAGCACCTTCAGCACGCCGCCCTCGGTCAGGTCGCCGCAGATCTGCTGTGACATGCGGATGCGGACATGTTCCACGATCTGCTCGGTACGACGGACATGCGGCGCGATCTCGGCGATGGCTTCGATGATCAGGTGCAAATTGCGGATCGACACGCGCTCGGCGAGCAGCAGCTTCAGCACAGCCTGAAGGCCGGGATAGGTGATGTGCGAGGTGCAGATCTCATCGGCGAGCTTGCGGTATTCCTGGTCCTGCCGCTCGATCAGCGCCTTCATGTCCTTGTAGGACAGGAGCTGCGGCAGGTTGTTGCGGATCACCTCGCTCAGATGCGTCAGCAGCACGGACATGTTGTCGGCGAAGGTGAAGTTGTCGCGCTTCAGGTCGTCCGCGAAGGTTTCCGGCACGGAGAAGGCGCGCATGCCGAAGGCCGGTTCGCGCACCTCTTCGCCGGGCAGGTCCGGCGGCTGGCTGGAACCCAGCAGCACCATCACCTCGCCGACGCGCATCTGGTGCTCGGCCACCACCGTGCCGTGGACCTTGATCTGATAGGTCTTGGAAGGGATGCTGAAATCGTCGGTCAGCCTCACTTCGGGCACCACGAAGCCGTATTGTGTCGCGAACTTCTTGCGCATCTTGCCCATGCGGAAGGCCAGTTCCTGATGCGAGGCGAGAAGCCTCGTCGAGAGCTGCTTGCCGATGAGAAGCTCGATCTCGGGCGTGCGCAACGAGTTCTTGATCGAGTGCTTTTCCTCTTCATCCTTGCTGGCCTGCTTCTCCTTCTCCGACCTCGCCGCTTCGGCGATGGCCTGGTCGCGGCGCAACGGGATGACGTAACCGACCGAGGCCAGCAGTGCCGCCAGTATCATGAAGGGGAAGGCCGGCAGGCCGGGCATGAGGGCCAGCAGGATGAGCAGCAGCGAAGCGACGTAGAGGGCGCGCGGATAGGCCGAGAGCTGGCCGAACACCGCCTGGTCGGCCGAGCCGCGCGTGCCGCCCTTCGACACCAGCAGGCCTGCGGCGAGCGACACCACCAGCGCGGGGATCTGCGTCACCAGGCCGTCGCCCACCGACAGCTTCACGAAGACGTCGGCCGCTTCGCCGAGGCTCATGTTGTGCCGCATATAGCCGATGGTGATGCCGCCGACGATGTTGATGGCCGTGATGATGAGGCCGGCGATCGCATCGCCGCGCACGAATTTGGAGGCGCCGTCCATGGAGCCGAAGAAGGAGCTTTCCTCCTCGAGCTCGCGGCGGCGCAGCTGTGCTTCCTTCTCGTTGATCAGCCCTGCCGAAAGGTCGGCGTCGATCGACATCTGCTTGCCGGGGATGGCATCGAGGGTGAAGCGGGCGCCGACCTCGGCGATACGGGTCGAACCCTTGGTGATGACGATGAAGTTGACGACGATGAGGATCAGGAAGACGATCAGGCCGATCACGAAGTCGCCGCTCATCACCAGCTTGGAGAAGCCGCCGATCACGTAGCCGGCCGCGTTGGTGCCTTCGTTGCCGTGCGACAGGATCACGCGGGTCGTCGCAATGTTGAGGGACAGCCTCAGCATGGTGGCGATCAGAAGCACCGTCGGAAACGAGGAGAAGTCGAGCGGGCGCGGAATCCACAGCGCCACCATCAGGATCAGCACGGAGAGAGCGATCGAGACGGCCAGGCCAACGTCGATGAGGAAAGCCGGGATCGGCAGGAACAGAACCGACAGGATGGCGAGGATGCCGATCGCGAAGCCGATGTCGCGGCCGTGCCTGCCGATCGGGGGAACAATTGTAGTGTCGGTGATCGCCATTCGACTGCTTCGCCATTTCTTGCGGAACGCACGGCGCAGAGCGCCGGCAGCCGAAACTAGCGGTCCAAGCTTGTGCGAGGATGAGGCGCGGCTTGAATCGGCTCGGCCGCAGTCAGCTCAAGGCGCGGATGCCGGTTTCACATTGGCGACGAGGAATTCGAACCGCGTATTCGCTCGGTGTGCAACCGAACCGCGAGCGAAAGGCGCGGTTGAAGTTGGAAAGATCCCTGAACCCGGCCGCCAGTGCAACCTCCGTTATGTACAGGGCCCGTCCCGCGCGGAAGGCGACGTCGATGATCTCAGCCGCAAGTCTCAACCGCCGATCGCGCAGAAGCCTTACGAAACTTGAGCCACGGGCAAGAAAATCGCGCTGAAGCTGGCGTTCGGAGATGCCGACGCGCCGTGCCAGCCACGCCAGGGAAAGCTCGGGCCGGGTGAGACTGGATTCCATTTCCCGCATCGCCAGTTCGAACCGGCTCTTGCTTGAACTCGCCATGCCGGCGTCGCAGCTTCCCGGATCTGTCGAAAAGGCAAGACGGGCAAGATCGAAGAGAAACTCGGGATCCGTGTCGGGGCGCGAGTGCCTCTCGCGAAAACACCGATGAAGCCGTCTTGCCGCCGCCGTCTTGGCGTCGAGTGCCTCGCCGATGCGGAGCCGGCCCTCCGATTCGAGCAGGATCGAGGCGCGCGGCAGGTGCAAGGACAGGATGTGGGCCGGAGTGCATTCGTAGCGCAAGGTGGCGGTTCGAGTTGAGTCCAGCAGGTAGAAGTCTCCCTGCGCGAGCGTCGCTTGTCGACCGTGCTGTTCGATGCTCGTACTGCCGGACAACTGGAGCAACAGGAACAGGTATTCCGTTTCGTCGCGGCGGATGCCGTCGTGTGTGCGGTCGATCCGGTCGATGTCGCAGGCGAGATTGGCAACGTCCAGGCCGCACATCGTAAACGCCGTGAAGTGGCCGTTTACGGTTCGCCGGCCTGGCCCGGGCACACTGTCATAGTGGCCGCAAGTCGATTTTAGATTGGCGTCCCACTCTTCGAACTGCACCTCGTCCTCCTCCCGACGTGCTGCCGTTTTCGCATATCCCCTTGCGAACACGGCATGCCGGCAGCTTACATGCCCGGCACAGCCTGAAAAGATGGACTTTCGATCATCTGGTGGCGGCCTTGGCGGAAAAATCCAAGCCAGCCGGGCCGGCTGCGCCTAGCATCCCATCCAGTGCGGTCGCAGGGAGGAACACAAGGCCGTACCCCAGCCGGTTTGCCAGGGAGGAACCAATGAGAAGACATGTCGGAGCCATCGCTGCGAGCATCGCGGCATTGTTGTCGGGATATGCGGCAGCCCAGGATCTCACAGCCGAGCAGATCAAGGCCGCGACTGCGCAGGTGAACTCGCAGACGATCATCGCCAACCGCGCAGAGACGAAGAACTGGCCGAGCTACGGCCTGGACTACCAGGAAACCCGCTACAGCAAGCTCTCGGCGATCAACGCGGACAATGTGGGGCAGCTCGGCCTCGCCTGGTCCACCAGCCTGCAATCCCGACGCGGTGTCGAAGCGACTCCGCTGGTCGTCAACGGCGTGATGTATGTTTCTTCGTCCTGGAGCGTCGTGCATGCGCTCGAGGCCCGCACGGGAAAGGAACTTTGGCGCTACGATCCCGAGGTGCCGAAGGACTATGCCTACAAAGGATGCTGCGACGTGGTCAATCGTGGGGTCGCGGTGCACGAAGGCAAGGTGTTCGTCGGCGCCTTCGACGGGTATCTGCACGCCATCGACGCAGCGACAGGACAGCGGCTGTGGAAGATCGACACGATCGAGAACCGGCAGATGTCCTACACCATCACCGGCGCGCCGCGCATCATCAAGGACATGGTGCTGATCGGCAATGCCGGCGCGGAATATGGCGTGCGTGGCTATGTCAGCGCCTTCGATGTTGCGACCGGAGAGCTGAAGTGGCGCTGGCACACGGTGCCCGGCGACCCGGCCAAGGGCTTCGAGAACGAAGCCATGGAAAAAGCGGCCAAGACCTGGGACCCCGCGGTGAAATGGTGGGAGGCCGGCGGGGGCGGCACGGTCTGGGACTCAATGGCCTACGACCCGGAACTCGACCGCCTCTACATCGGCACGGGTAACGGAAGTCCGTGGAGCCGGCTGAAGCGCAGTCCGGCCGGCGGCGACAATCTCTATCTCGCTTCGGTCGTGGCGCTGGATCCCAACAATGGCGAGTATGTCTGCCACTATCAGGAGACGCCCGGCGACAACTGGGACTACACCTCGACCCAGCACATCATACTGGCCGACCTGACGATCGGCGGACGGAAGCGGAAGGTGTGGCTGCACGCGCCGAAGAACGGTTTCTTCTACGTGGTCGACCGCACCAATTGCGACTTCATTTCGGCCGAGAAATTCGTCGAGGTGACCTGGGCAGAGGGTTATGGCGCCGACGGCCGCCCGATCGAGGCCGAGGGCGCACGCTCGCCCGACAAGCCCTGGGAGACGATCCCCAGCCCCTATGGCGCCCACAATTGGCACCCCATGTCGTTCAATCCCCAGACCGGCTTGGTCTACATCCCTGCCCAGGGCGTGCCGTTGGTGGTGCAGCCGAATCCGGACTGGAAGCTGAACACGCATGTGCCTGGCGAGGCCATGTCCAACCTCGGCTGGAACCTCGGCTACCTGTTCAACACGGCGGCGCCGAAGATGACGCCCTACGGCCACCTGCTGGCCTGGGACCCGGTCGCGCAGAAGGAGGTTTGGCGAGCTCCCTACGTTTCGCCCTGGAACGGCGGCACGCTGACGACGGCGGGCAATCTCGTGTTCCAAGGCACGGCAGACGGCCGCTTCGTCGCCTACAACGCGAAGACGGGCGATATGCTGTGGCAGACGCCTGTGGGCACCGGCGTCGTTGCCGCGCCCAGCACGTGGGAATTCGACGGCGAGCAGTATGTATCGGTCGCCGTCGGCTGGGGCGGCGTCTATGGCCAGATGCAGCGCGCGACCGAGACCGCGGGCCCAGGGCGTGTCTATACATTCAAGATCGGAGGGAAAACCGAAATGCCCCCGCTCGTACAGCGCGAGCCGGCTCAACTGGTCTCCGGCGTATCCTACCATGCGGACGATGTCGGGCTCGGCGCGGCGCTCTACGTTTCGAGCTGCCTGTTCTGTCACGGTGTTCCCGGGGTCAACAACGGCGGCAACATCCCGAACCTTGGCTTCTCCTCGAAGGAAACGCTCGAGAATGCCCCCGAGATCCTGCTCTCCGGCCCGCTGGTCGAAGGTGGCATGCCGTCCTTCAAGGGCAAGTTGACCGAAGAGGAGGTCAAGAAGATCGTCGCTTTCATCCAGGGCACGGCCGACGCAGTGCGCCCGAAGCAATGATGCCAGCGGCACCAGGGTAAGCATGCATCTCCGCTTCCCAGGAGAAGCGCGGCTTGGAGGCCTCCCTCTCCGCCCTAAAGGACGGGGAGAGGCAGCGGCACTTCTTGCTGCGCCGGCGCCGCTTCTCGTCCGCCGTGTCCAGCCGATAGATGGTGACAAATTGAACCGGATAGATGGGTTACAGTTCTCCCCCGGTTGTCGTGTCCGCCGAATAACCGACTGTTCAGGGTTGCACGGCGCTTCGGCGGACCAACGTGGCGGCGCGCCCAAGCGCAAAATGCTTCCAGTCGGCCTCGTCTTGGCGGAACTCGCCGCCTCGGCATAGCTGCGAGCGCGGTTGGCGAGCTTGGGTCTATGGGCACGCAGCGGCTGGCAGGGGAGGACGGTTCTGTCGGAAGGCTACCGTTGGCGCGCCCCATAAACGATAACAATGTCGAGACATCGGGCAGGTCGGCGTCGGCTGACCGCGATACGGAACCGGAAGGCGGCGGCGTGATCCTGTGCCTCACGCCGCTTGGATATCGGTCTGCGAAAAGTCGTTGCCCTTGTAGAGTAGGGGCTCGCCGGTCAGGGCGGCCAGTGCATAGGAGAAGCAGTCGCCGTAGTTCAGCCCGGCTGGGTGGCGGCCCTTGCCGTAGCGCCTCCAGGCGCGGCGGGCCTGGTCGGCATGCTCGGCTTTGACCGCGACGATCTCGACATCGGCCTTGTGCAGCCACAGGTCGAACTCGCCGCCGCCAGGGTCGCCGAAGCGGGCCTCGATCACCATGGCCGCTTCCAGCACGGTTGCGGCAGAGATGAGGCGCACCGGGTCGTCGGCAATGCGCTGCTCGAAGGAAGGTGCTTCCGGCTCATTGAGCGCTATGGCGACGATGGCCGAGGTATCGATGACCATCAGCTCGGCAGCCCATTCTCGTCGTAGCCGACGATTTCATCGGCGCTGCGATTGTCGAGGACGGGCAGGGAACTCCAGCGCCGGCGGCTGGCGGCAAGATCCTCCAGAAGTGCGGTCTTGCGGGCGTCGGAGCTGACGCGGCGCAGCCGCTCCTCCAGCGCCCGCCGTGTGGCAATGGTGATGCTCTCGCCGGTTTTCGTGGCGAGCTTGCGGGCGAGCCGCTCGGTTTCCGGATCTTTGATGCTCAGCGCCATGGCGGGTTCCTTGGTTCCTGTTGGTCAATATTCTACCTCGAATCGAGGTCGGCGCCTAGCGTAGCGGCGGTGCGTAGCGGCGGTGCATGACACGTTTTGCGGGCTTCCGATCGGCGACAGCGGCCGTCGGTCTCGTTTCCTCGTTTCATCGACGGACGGCAACTCACTGATCTGGCGCGAAACATCGCCGGAGTTCATGGGCCGGAGTTCATGGGTGGAATCTGGCAACGGCACTGGATGCCATCGCATCCACGCGGCCGCGATGGCCGCACGGCCCATCCGGGCCGCTTGGCGTCGCGCCAGGGCATGGGCCGCGCGGTCACGCGCTCGGTCTCTTCGATGGGTGTCAGGCGACGCCGGCGAGTGGCCTCAGGCCGGCTAGGACGGCCACGCTGTCATGCTCGGGAAGGTCGCCGATCTCGGCCATCTTGCGGTCGAGCTTGCCCAGCATGTCGGCGAAGATATCCGCATAGGCCGGGTCGTCCGCGCGGTTGTGCAACTCGAACGGATCCTCCGCGCAGTCGAACAGTTCCCATTCCGGCGGTTCGCCGCCGCCATGTGCCCCTGGCTGTCCCAGCGGCTCGTTGTACCAGTAGATCAGCTTGTAACGGGCGTCGCGCACGCCGTAATGGGCAAAGGCATTGTGAAATTCGTCCTTGTGCATCCAGTAGCGGTGATAAGCGACATCCTGCCAGTCGCCGCCGGCTTGCCGCTCGAGCAGCGGGCGCATGCTGGCACCCTGCATGTAGCTCGGGATCGGCACGCCGGCATAGTCCAGGAAGGTGGGGGCGAAGTCGACATTGGTGGCGATCTTCGAGGATATGGTGCCCGCCGGAACCGCCGGGGGATAGCGGATGAGGAACGGCATCTGCAGCGATTCCTCATACATGAAGCGCTTGTCGAACCAGCCGTGCTCGCCAAGGAAAAAACCCTGGTCCGAGGTATAGATCACGATCGTGTTCTCGGTCAGCCCGGCCGCGTCCAGATAGTCCAGCAGGCGCCCGACATTCTCGTCGACCGACGCGATCGTCTGCAGGTAGCGCATCATGTAGCGCTGGTATTTGAACAGAGCGAGCTCGGCCGGGTCGGTGAAGACATGGTGCTCGCCGGTCAGGGCGTCGATGAGCCGCAGTTCCTCACCCGGGTTCACGTCAGGCACCTTGCGGTCCTTCCAGCCGGGAACCAGAAGGTCGCCGACCTCCGCCCCGCCTTCGGGTTGCACGAGACCGAGGTCCTTGTAGGTCATATCAGCACGGATGCGCATCCTGGCCGCGGCCGCCGCGGCGCCGCGATTGCTGTAGTCGTCATCGAAGGTCTCTGGCACCGGCAGCTTGCCGTCGGCGTAAAGATGCCTGTGCCTGGGATGCGGTTCGAAGCTGCGATGCGGCGCCTTGTGGTGGCACATCAGGAAGAAGGGCTTCCCGGTGTCCCGGCAAGACAGGAAGTCGAGGCATTTGTCGGTGATGATGTCGGTGGCGTAGCCCGGCTCGATCGTCTCGCCGTCGCGGTCGATCATCACCGGGTCGAAATAGTCTCCCTGGCCGGGCACGACCGCCCATTCGTCGAAACCGGTCGGCTCATGCGCCCTGCCTTCGCCGAGATGCCATTTTCCGAAGATCGCGGTCTGATAGCCGGCGGCACGCAGATGCTTGGCGACGTTGGGCAGCCTGTTGTCGATATGGGTGTCGAGTGTCGTCACCTGGTTCACATGATTGTAGGTGCCGGTCAGGATCGCCGCCCGGCTCGGTGTGCAGATCGAGTTGGTGACGTAGCAATTGTCCAGCCGCATGCCCTCATTCGCGATGCGATCGAGGTTCGGGGTGCTGTTGAGGCCGGAACCGTAGCAGGAGATCGCGCGCGCGGCGTGATCGTCCGACATTATGTACAGGATGTTGGGTCGTTTCGTCATGCGTGTCTCGGGTGCAATCAGGCGCGGCGCATGACGCCGCGCCAGGGGAGATGACGGGCTCAGCCGCCGGAATAGAGGTCGCCGAGGTAGTAGTCCTTCGGATCCAGCGGATTCTGCAGCTTGCCGAAGGAGACGAACTGATCGTTGAGGCCCTTCAGCCAGCTTGCGACCGAGCCGTCCCTGGTGGCGGCGACGAATTCGGCGCTGGTCAGGAACTTGCCGTTCTGGCTTTCCGTGATCAGCGGGTCGGCGGGCACGCCGAGGAACTTCGCAGTGATCTCGACCGACCGCGGTACGTCGGCGGCGCGGTAGTCGTTGGCTTCCTTCAGGACGGCGACATACTTCATGACCGTCTCGCGATCCTGCTCGGCAACCTCGTTGCGGGCCACAAAGGCCGACGGGAACGAGTTCGCCGGATAGAAATCGGCGCTCTTGGCCACCTCGACGAGGTCGGGCACGGTCTTCTTGATGACGCCGACCAGCGGGTACCAGATGCCCGCGCCGTCCACCTGCCTGGAGGCAAAGGCCGAGACCACGGTCGACGGGTCCATCTTGACCACTTCGACGTCGGAGAGCTGCATGCCGGCCTTCGCAAGCGCGAGCCGCAACAGCATGTCGCCCGACGTTCCTTCCGGGACGCCGATCTTCTTGCCCTTGAGATCGGCCATGGTGGCGATGCCGGCCTGCGCGATGACCCGGTCGGAGAGGCCGAGCGCGTTCATGGCGACGATCTTGGCCTTGCCGCTTGCCGGCAGCCACAACGCACCGGGACCGACATAGCCGAAGTCGAGGCTGCCGGCGCCGAGCGCCTGGATCTGGATCGGTCCGTTGGTGAACACCTTCAGCTCCGGCTCGAGCCCGTGCTTGGCCCACAGCCCCTGGTCATCAGCGATTGCCGTCAGGCTGGTGCCGAAATAGTCGGCGATATAGCCGACGCGGATGGGCTTGGACTGTGCGAGCGCGCGGCCGGATACGCTCAGCAACGCCGGCGCTGCGACGGTGCCGGCCGCCGACAACGCCAGAAAACCTCTTCTGGTGACGTTCATTTCTGCAATTCCTCCCTGTTCATTGCCTTGCATCGATCTGCGGTTTCTGATGGTAGACGGCGTGCCACACCCGATTGCGGATCTCCGCGAATTCGCGCGACAACCGCATCTCCTCGGTACGCGGGTATGGCAGTTCGACCGGGATGATCTCGTGCAGCCGGCCTGGCCGGGCAGCCATGACGATCACCCGGTTGGCGAGGTAGACCGCCTCGTCGACGTCATGCGTGATGAAGATGACCGTCCGGCGCTCGCGGCTCCACGTGTCCAGCAACTGGTCCTGCATGTGGACCCGCGTCAGCGCGTCGAGCGCGCCGAACGGCTCGTCCATCAAGAGCATGGTCGGATTGACGGCGTAGGCGCGGGCGATGGCGCAGCGCTGCTTCATGCCGCCCGACAGCGTCTTCGGCAGCGCATCGGCGAAGTCCCTCAGCCCCACGAGGTTGATGAAATGGTCGGAGATCCTGCTCCGTTCACCCGCCGTCATGCCCTTGATGCGCAGGCCGAATTCGACGTTCTGCCGGACGGTCAGCCAGGGGAACAGGGCATATTGCTGGAAGATCACGCCGCGTTCCGGCCCGGGGCCATGAACCGCTTCGCCGTCGACCAGGACCCGCCCTTGCGACACTTCGGTCAGTCCGGCGGCGATGTTCATCGCGGTCGACTTGCCGCAACCGGAGGGTCCGACCACCGTGACGAACTCGCCGTCGGCGATGTCGAGGGAAAGCCGGTCGAGGGCCAGGAAGGTTTTTTCGCCTTCACCGAAGATTCGCGTCACGTCCTGGAACGAGATCTTGGGCTGCATGGTGTCCGCCTCGGCGTTCATTGCGCGCGCTCCTGCCACCGGGTGAGGCGGCGTTCCGTCGCCTGCAGCAGGCGGTCCATGACGAGGCCGAGAATGCCGATGGTGACGAGGCTGACGAAGATCGTCGGCAGATCGTAGTAGAGCTGCGCCTGCTGCATGCGGAAGCCGAGGCCGGATTGAGCGGCGATCAACTCCGCTGCCACGACGGTTGCCCAGGCGGAGCCCAGCCCGATGCGCACGCCCACCAGAATGAAGGGAATGGAGGCCGGGATGATGACGCGCAGGAAGATCACCGCATCGCCGGCGCCGAGCACCCGCGCGGCGTTGATCAGGGTGCGGTCGACGCTAATCACGCCCTGATAGGTCGCCACCACGCAGGACAGGAACGAAGCCAGGAAGATGACGAAGATCTTCGGCGCTTCGTCGATGCCCATGGTGACGATGGCCAGCGGTATCACGGCCAGTGGCGGGATCATCCGGAAGAACTGGATGTAGGGTTCGATCAGCGCACGCGCGGTCTGGTACCAGCCCATCAGGAAGCCGACGGGTATCGCCAGCGCAACGCCGAGGAGGAACCCGAACAGCACGCGCCTGAGGCTCGACACGATATCGAGCGGCAACTGGCCGCTCCGGGTCAGCTCGACGGCACGTTGCGCCACTTCCTGCGGCCCTGGCAGCACCACCAGCTTGGCGGCGGTGATGGCCCACCAGACGGCGATGCCGATCGCGAAGGCGATGAGACTGAGAAGGAATGGCGGCAGTTGGGCAATCGACTGCCCCTGCCTTTTTCCTTCGGCGATTGCCGTGGTCGCCGCGCCGTTCAATGGAGTGCTCCCGAATAGAAGAAATGGTCGAGCGCCACCGCGGCCCCACCGATCGCGCCGGCCAGCGGGCCGAAGTCGGAGCGCTGTATCTCCAGTATGTCCCGCATATGCGGCATGACGCGTGGCGGCAGGTCGATCCGCAATCGCTCGAACAGGCTTTCCGGCGCCTCGCCGAGGTGACCGCCGAAGACGATGAGATCGGGCGTCAGAAGATTGACGGCGCTCGCAAGCGCCGTGGTGAGGTGCCGCACGACCACGTCCCAGGCCGCCGCATTCTTCTCGACATGCGCCAGCAGGTGCGCGGGGGCCGGCCCCGTCAGCCCCGCCGCCTGCATCAGGGCGTCCTCACGCAGAAACGTCTCCAGACAGCCCGTATTGCCGCAGGCGCAGACAGCGCCATTCTGCGAGATCTGGATATGGCCGAGTTCGACCGCGCCGTGGCCACCGGGGCGGAACGACAGTCCGTCGACGACGAGGCCGGCGCCGAGGCCCGTGCGGAGATAGACGTAAAGCAGCGCCGACACGTCCCTGCCGATGCCGTAGCGGCTTTCCGCCAAGGCCATTGCGGTCACATTGTGCTCGACGATGGCGGGCATGCTCAGCGACTGTTCCATCAACTCGGCGAAGGGGACGTCCCTCCAGCCGACATTGATCGAGAAGAGCGACTTGCGTCGCGCCATATCGACCGGGCCCGGCACACTGATGCCGACGCCGAGCAGCCTTCTCGTCTCGATCTGCGCTTCCTGCGCGAGTTCGGTCACCGCAGCCGAGGCGCGCTTCACGATGATTGCCGGGTCCGCTCCGCGCACGTCGAAGTCGAAGAACCTTGTGCCCTTGGACGACGCCTTGAGATCGGTGACCGTGACTTGCACCGCACCTGCGCCGATGTGCACGCCGGCGATTGCATGGGCATCCGGCACGAGACGAATGGCCTGAGCCGGGCGGCCCACCGAGCCGAGCCCGCCGGTTTCCGACTCCATGACGGAACCGTCCTTGAGGAGATGCGCGGTGACATGAGTCAAGGTCGTCGCAGACAGCTTGCTTCTACGGGCAAGCTCGGCCCGCGACTGCGGGCCTTCGTCGCGCAGGATACGCAATACGTGGCCGTGATGGATGCCCATCCGAGCCGTCCTCCCAATTAATTTCTAAACTTTAGAAAATAATTATGCCAAGGTCAAGCAGCTTGTCGTTGCGGGGCGCGATGACTGGAGCGTTATCGCGAGGCTCGCTTCGGCGAAGCAGGCACCGGGCGGATCGCCGGCACGCCGCGCGCTGACGGGTCGTTCGGCTTCTGGATCGAGCGCCAGGTTTGGTCGGGAGAGAAGTCGATGCCGGCTATCGGCGTTGGCAGGCGGTGTCGACCGGCTCGGCCGTGCCGCGCCTCACGCCTTGCCTGCCTCGCGCAGCGCGATGTGACGGAACTCGGCCAGAAGAGCGTCGGACCCGAACTGGGTACCGGCGTCGGGATGAATCCGATGCGACGACAAGCAGACAGAGCGGCAGCGCCGACCCCATCGATACATCCGCCGTTCTAGAACCCGTCCTGGATGCGCTGGAAGATGACCGTGGTGAAGGTCGATATCTGCGCGCCGATAAAAGGCGCCGACAACGCCACGACGAGCAGGATGGCGACGATCTTCGGCACGAAGGTGAGGGTGATTTCCTGGATCTGCGTCAGCGCCTGCAGGAAGGCGATGGCGATGCCGACCACCATCGCCACGATCACGGCCGGCGCCGAGGCCGTCAGCACGGTCCAGATCGCATACTGGACGATTTCGAGCGCGTCGGCTTCGTTCATCGGTGTGCTCCTCCGAACGTCGGTCCTCTGTGCGAGGCCCGGATCGGGGTCACGCGGCATCCTTGACCTTGACGCCTGGCTGGACCAGCACTTCCTTGCCGGTGTCGAGCACCGCGATGATGCCGTCGCTGTAGAGCCTGACTTCAGCGACGACGCCCTTCACCGCCCCGTCCGCCGACGTCAGGTGCTTGCCGATGACCGAACTTGCCTGCGAAAGCTGAGAAGTCGCCAGGATGTTCTCGAGCTTCGAGTTGATCTGGACGGACTGCTCGACCTGCGAGAAGGAGGCGAGCTGCGAGACATATTGCGTCGCATCCATCGGGTTGGTCGGATCCTGATGCTTCATCTCGGCGACGAGCAGCTTCAGGAAGGACTGGTAGTCGACATTCGCCTTCGCGACGTTATCGGTATTGCCGGTATTGCTGGTGTTCGAGACACCGCTCAGTCCGGGGATGGCCATCTTTATTCTCCAGCTGCTAGCGCCAGGTCGGACGCGGAAGCCACCGCTGCCGGCATGCCGCTGTTTTCTTCGTCCGTGCCCATGATCTTCGCTTCCAGCGGGTAGAGGCCGCGAATGACCTTGAGCGCCTCGTAGACGTGGCCTTCGCTCACCAGCTGGTCGACATATTTCAGGGAGGTTTTGATCTGCTCGTCGCTGTAGCTTGTCAGCAGGAGCGGCAGCGACTTGCGGAACATCGCGCGGGCTTCGCCGGCGCCGTCCGGATTCATAAGCATGACCTGGGTCATGAAATAGAGCTGGCGCAGGGGCGTGGACGCATTCTGCGGCTGCATGACGTGGCTCTCAAGCAGGAACTGCACGTCGTTGAGCAACTCGATCGAGACCTTCCGGTCGGGCCGGATCACCGCGCCGTTCAGATAGATCTTCTCTTTCGCGCGGAGCGAGATCTTGAGCGTGTTCTTCATCTGATTCCGTCGCGGATTATCTGTGAGATATCGATCAAGCCGGCGAAATTGTCGGATTCTCCGCGCCGCACCGCGTCGGCTTCGCGCAGCAGCCAGAGGCCGATCGAGATCAGATTGGCGCGCAGCTCCCGCGGGAGCTCGTTGTCGGGCCGGCCGAGATCCTCGATGAAGGCCGTCCATATCCGTGTGAGATAGTGGATCGCCTCCACAGTCTGCATGGAGCCGACGCCTTTCTCGCGTGCGGTGATCAGCAGGTCGATCGAGCGGTCGAGCAGTTGCCGCTCGCGCTCCTTGGCATCGGCGATCGAGTCGGTCTGTATCTCGGCGTAGGAGAATTGGTACATTGATCAGTTCTGATGCCGCTGATTAGAGATAGTTGAGCAGGCTGAGCTTCTGGATGCGAGCGGTCAGCGCGTATGACGTCTCGATCTGGGCAAGCAGCGTGTTGACGCGTGTTGAGGCCTCGTAGGGATCGACCCCCTGCAGGTCGTTCAGATTGATCTTGAAGATGTCGATCTGCATTTTCATGCGCTCGCTGGCGCTGTCGACACGGTTCTGGATCAGGCCGAGTTGCGCCTGCGCGTTGTTGATGTCGGATATGGCCTCGCCGACCCAGGTTCGTGCCTGGCCGACCAGCGCCTCGCGTGCATTCTCGTTGAGCGGTCCCTGGAACAGATCGGCGACGAGCGAGGAAGCCATTGCGAGCTTGCGTGCGCCGGCCGTGTTGGCGCTGACCGACGTCTGCGCCGTCTCGTTGAGCGCGATGCGGCTGGTGATCGCGTCGTCGGTCGCGTTCGACCAGTTGCTCGACCAGTCCGGCCCGAAGAACATCGGCTCGACGACGTTGGTGAGGAAGTCCGTCATCTGGGCGGCGGTGATGGTTTCGGCGCTCGGATTGGTCTGGTCGAAACCGAAAGTATCGAAGAATGCCTGGTCGAAGGCCGCCTTGTTTGCCGAGCCCGCCTTGTAGTCCTTGATCGGCTGGATGTCGGTATTGACGCCCGCGAATATATATTCGCCGTTCTGGCTGGTGTTCAGAACCGATGTCAGCGTTTCCAGCATGTTCTGGGCGGTCACCTGAAGCACCTTCTGCTCGGTGTCGCCGCTGCCGCCGACGGTGAGCGCCGACAGGAACGTTTCGGCTTCGCTGGTGAGGTGCGTCAGGGCCTCCTCGGTGGCGTCGAGCCGCGCCGAGACGAGCGCGTTTGAATCGACCAGCCCCTTCAGGCGGTCGGCGTCGCGGCTGAGCGCGACGGCCTGGCCGGTGCGTGCTCCGAGCGCCAGCCCGACATCGGCGTATTTGCCGGTCGAGACCTCCTGTTGCGCCTTCACCAGATCGGTCTGAAGCCGGGCCAGCTGGTAACTGAGCGCCTTGGATACGGCCTGGGTGGAGACGAACGAGATTTTCATGACTACCTGACCGCTTCGAGGAGTGTGGAGAGCATTTCGTCGACGGCCTGGATCAGCCGGGCGGATGCCTGGTAGGCGTGCTCGAGCTCCAGCAGGCGCGCCATCTCCTCGTCCATGTTGACGCCCGTTTCGTTCGACAGGGCCTGGCTGGTGCGCACCAGCAGCGAACTCTTGGACTCGGCGGCTTCGGAGGCCTGCTGGCGGGCGAGCTCCAGCCAGCTGATCGAGCTTCCGGCGTAGTCGGTCACGCTCGCCTCGGTGCCGATGCCGGCGGCCGCGTCGAAGGTCATCGGCGCGTCGAGCGCTTCGCTGTATTTGTAGATCAGGTCGGCGAAGGACGCGCCGCCGCTCGTGTTGTAGACATAGCCGCTGCCGTTTATGCCGCCGTCGCGCAGCAGCGTGACGTCGCCTCCGGCAGTCGAGTCGATCAGCGGATTGACCTGGATCGCGCCGGCGAGGCCGGGGCTGACGGTGCCGTCTGCGGGCAAGGCCGGGCCGCCGGGCCAGGTGAAGAGGCCGGTCAGCGGCGGCACCGAGCCGGCGCCTGTCGGGTCGGTTTCGGCGAAGGAGGAGATCAGCCCGCGCGCGATCTCGTCGAGCTGCGCCTGCATGGAGGGCGCTACGCTGTCGCGCATCTGCAGCATGGCCGCCAGGCTGCCGGCGGCATCGGTGTTCGCGCCCGAACCGGCGACCAGCGGCACCCCGTCCACATAGATCGCATTGCCCGATGTCGTGGCCGAGTAGGACGGGATCGGTTCGAAGGTCACCTTGCGAGGCACCGCCTCGAACAGGGTCACGCCGCTGGCGGTGGTCACGACCATGTCGTTGTTGCCGCGGGTGATCGTCGAGATCGGCACGATCTCCGAGATCTGCTTGAGCAGCGCGTCGCGCTGGTCGAGGGCATCCGAAGCGTCGTTGCCGGCCTGGGTGGCATGCATGACCGCCTTGTTCGCCTGCTCGAACCGCCCGAGCAGGTCGTTGAGCGAGGCAACCGACGTCTTGATGTCCTTGTCGAGCTGGGCGCGCGTCTGCTGGATCGCGGCACTGCCCTCGTTCAGCGCCTTGGCGAGCTGGCGCGCCTGTTCGACGACGTTCTCGCCGAGATTCTCGTTGGAGGGCGTCGTCCCGAAGGACTGCAGCGCTTGCTGGAGCTTGCCGATCAGGGTCGAGGCGGAGCGGCCGTTCTCGACCCCGTTGACGTGGAGCGTCAGGTTCTCGATGCCCGAGAGCAATGTCGACTGGCCGGCATGCGAGGAGAGCGCCGCGAGGTTGTTCTTGAACAGTGCGACATTGGTGGCGCGCTGTATCTCGACCGTGCGGGCGCCCGGTGCGGTGCTGACCAGAACCGCCGACCGCCTCGAATAGTCGGGGTTCTGGACATTGCTGATGTTCTGGGAAACGATGCTTGTCTGCCGCGACGTGCTCAGAATCGATCTTTGCGCAATGCCCAGGGCGGTCGTCAGCGACATTGTAGTTCCTTCAAATGCTGTGACGCACCCGTCACCGTTTCAGGTTGACGAGGACGTCGAGGAGTTCGGAGCCGGTCTGGAAGACCTTCGAGTTGGCGGTGTAGTTGCGCTGGGACTCGATCATGTCGGTCAGCTCCTGCGCGATGTCGACATTGGAGCTCTCGACCGCCTGCGAGACCATCTTGCCGAGACCGCCTTCATTCGAGAAGCCGATGCGTACGTCGCCGGAATCGTTGCTCTGCGAATAGACGTTGCCCGAAAGCACGTTCAGCCGATCCGGGCTCGCCACGGTGGCGAGCGGGATGCGATAGAGCTGCCGCACCGAACCGTTCTCGTAGATCGCCGAGAGCACGCCGTCCGTGCTGATCTCGATCCGATCGATGGCGCTCGGGCCGTTGCCGTCCACGATGGCTTCATCGACGGCATATTTCGACGAGAGCTGGGTCATGCCACCGAGGTCGAGTTCCAGCGTCGCGCCGTTCGGGATGCTCATGCTGAGCGTGCCGCCCGCGGTGAGCTTGCCGGTGGTCGGATCGAAGTCGAGCGTTCCGGTGGTCAGGGCGCCGGGCGGGTTGGCATAGGGGAAGGAGGTCGTCCCGCCGGAGGCGGCGTCGGCCTTGTTGAAGACGGTGACTTCCCATGTGTTGTCGGCCGTCTTGGTGAAATAGACGTCGAGCATCACTTCAGAGCCGAGATTGTCGTAGGCCACCAGCGACGACTTCGCGGTGTATTTCGATGTCGCGACATTGTCCGACGGCAGTTCGCCGGCGGCGACATCCTCGGCTGTGGAGGGGAGGTTGGCCGAGAATTCGCCCCGGGTGGAAGGGGTTGCGGTCATGCCGCCTTCACCGCCGATCTGGACCACTTCGAGGCCGCCGAAGCCGTTGGCGGTGGCACTGGGCGTGCCGTTGGCGAAGCTGTAGCCGGTGAGATAGAAGCCGGCGGCGTTGACGAGACGGCCCTCGCCGTCGGGCACGAAGGAACCGGACCTGGTCAGATAGTTCGTGCCGCTGCCGTTCTGGACGATGAAGAAGCCGTCGCCGTCGACGGCGAGGTCGGTCACCGAGGTGGTGTAGTTGAGAACGCCCTGGGTGGATATCTGATAGCGGATGTCGGTGGTGACGCCGCCGGAATTGTAGCTGCCGCCGCCATTGGGCACGACCAGCGTCGAGAACTCGGTCTTGGCGCGCTTGTAGCCGGCCGTGTTCGAATTGGCGATGTTGTCGGCGACCGTCGACAGGCGGTTGGACTGTCCGTTCATGCCGGACACGCCGGTCCGCATCATCCCGTAAAGGCTCATCGAGCATACCCCTCAGATCGGTGGTTTCCGGGGGCCAGGTTAGTCGCCGTGACTTGCGTGAGGCTGTCTGATGTCTGCATTCCGGTCTGTCCCGCTTGCCCGGGCGGCAAAAGGCCGCCAGGGCGGAGAGCGTCGGCTCCCGTCGTCAGACGTTCAGCCGGTAGCCGAGGAAGCGCTTGGAATCGATCGGGTCGAAGCCGAGCTTCTCACGCAGCTTCTTGCGCAGCTTGCTGATGTGGCTCTCGACGACGTTCTCCTCGACCTCTTCGTCGAAGATGCCGTAGATCGCATTGAAGACCTGCGATTTGGTCACCCTGCGGCCGTAATTCGCCGCGAGGAATTCGAGGATGCGCCGCTCGCGCCGCGGCAGGGGCAGCGGCTGGCCGTCGATTTCGGGATCGCGGCCGTCGTCGAAGATGCGCATCGGTCCGATCTGCGTGAAGCTCGGATCCTGCTGCTGGCGGCGACGGATGGCGGAGATGCGCGCCAGGATCTCCCGGATATGGACCGGCTTGCGCACGACGTCGTCCACGCCGAGTTCGAAGAGGCGCAGCGTGTTCTCGAGCGAATGCTGTTCGCTGAGCGCGATCACCGGCGCGCCGGTGCGTTCGCGGATCATCCGCGGCGAGAACTGGCTGCTGTCGCATTCGCCGATAAGGAAGGCGCCGACGGCCTTGATGTCGGACTCGGCAGCGGTCGAAACCCACTCGCCGAACTCGCTGGCGCCGAAACCGGTGCTCGGCACGCCCTCGCGCCCGAAGAGCGAGGAATAGCCTTCCTTCACCCGCTCGCGCTCGTCCACGATAACGATCATCGGCCCGCCTCCGAATCAGTTTCAATACCCCATGTGTCAACGGGTAGCCGCTGGCGGGATTTGTTAACAACCGTCAATTTTTGTGAGTCAGTTCTAGGGAGTCGCCGGAAGGTCCTGCGGCGTGGCAAAATTCCCTATTGGGAACAATGGGTTGAATATAGTTAACAGGTGGTAAATTTGCGGCTTTTGTGTGGAGAGAACGAGGTCGGAAGCGGGCGGCGCGAGAGCGGATCCGTTATCACGCGTGAGGCGATCCGGACCGAGCGCTGTGCCCGGCCGGATCAGGGCCGGCAGAAGTCGCGGGCGTTTTGCGTCCATTTGCCGAAGCCGGTCGCCACCATGTTTGCGATGACCCGGCAGACATAGCGCTTCTGCGCGGGGTCGTTGTCGGGCCCCGCATGATAACGGGCGACCGCCATCGACCAGGAGGTGTGGCGCGCCTTCAGCCTGAGCAGGAAGCGGGCCGCATAGTCGACATTCCTGCGCGGATCGAACATCTCGTCCAGGCCCGAGAAATGATCCGAATGATAATGATGGTTGATCTGCATGCAGCCGACGTCGATCAGCTTCGCGCCCCGAAGACGTGCCTCCCGGAACGCCGTGATCGCTTCGCGCCGGGATGACTTGAACACCGCCTTGCCCTCGACATTCAGCGCATAAGGCTGGAGGCTCCCCTTGCTGCCGGTCTCGGTGAGGCCCACGGAGTAGAGAATGCCGACCGGCACGCCGTAGCGTTCCGAGGCACGCAGGATCTCGGTCTCGCAGGCATTGGCTGCGGCCGCGACGGCCGGCGCCGGCACGCTAGATGTAAACGCCGTGAGCAGGGCCGCCGTCACCACGCGACTGAGTGGGCGAAAGCCTGTCGGCGTCGTGACCATTGTCGTATCCGGAGTTTCTGTGCCCGCTGCCGTTCGATTGCCCGAAGTCGCTGCCGCCCGAGAGATCGTGTTCGGCCCCCTGGGACGAGGTGTCCGCGAAGCTGGTGCTGTCGCGCGCCGAAGAATTGCCGTGCGCCGGCGGCGCCTGGATGACCACCTGGTCGACGCTGATACCGTGCGAGCGGAGCGCCCGGGCGATCGCTTCGTTCTCGCCGGAGAGCCTGTTATAGGCTTCCGACGTCTCGACCTCGACCTCGACCGAAAGCTGTCCATCCGATATGCGCAGCCGCGCCGTGACCATGCCGAGCTCCGCCGGATGCAGTTGGATCTTCAACGATTGCAAGGCGCCGGTCGAGGCAGGCTGCGTCGGCAAATGCGCGGCCCCGGCCGCGGCATGCGACGGCGGGTTGGCGGCGAGCGCCTCGACGATCGGCGCGCCGGCCGACACGGCCGTCGGCTGGAGGACGGGTGCTGCCGGTTTCGGATCGGCAATCGCAGTCTTTGCCTCGGCGCGCTTGTCGCCGGCCTCGCGCGGCTGCGAGGCTCGTGCCACGGCTTCGGACAGCACGGTGCCGCGCTGCCGGTTCTCGCTCCGTTCGGATACGGAGGGCTGGACATCGGATATGGCCGGTTCGCCGGTCCGCGGCACCGGGACGTCCTGGGCCGGCAGGGGGCGATCGTGGGGCTGGGTGGCCAGGGCGCCAAGATTGGCGGCGAGGGTCTTGCCGAAAGGCGCCTGAGCGGGCCGGCTGGCGGCTCCGTCGGCATTCGCCGGCTCCAGCACCGTCACGGTCCGCTCCTGCCGGCCTTCGACAGGCCTCTCGACTTCAGGCACGGACGCGCGCGACTGCGTCGCCGGTCTCTTGCCGAAGGCGTCTTGCAAGGGCTCGGCATTGCGGACCGGCGCGACATTCGCCGGCCGCTGCTCGACCATCGTCAGCAGCGGCAGCAGTCCCTCGGCATCTTCGACCGTGTCGGCGTCTGGCGCGTCGCCCGGCGGTTCGGATTCCGCGGCCTCGTCCGTTCGCGGCTGGACCAGCATTTCACCGTCGGGAGGAGGCACATCGGTCAGGGCTTCGTCGGGCGCAACCCTCAACTTCATGGCGCTCGGGGCGCGGACGGTCTCGGAACGGTCCGCCGAGAGACCACGCCCACCCTGTCCGCCGCCCATCGATTTCAGCAGCTTGCCGAAGCCTCGCTCGCCGTTCGATACGGTTCCCCGGTCATTCCTGGCGGTGGCCTTCGGCGCGTGCTGCTCGATTGCCGGCGACGAGACGTTCATTTCCGTGTTCCTTCCAGCAGCTTGTCGATCTCCTGCAATTTCTTGCGGGCCGCCCCGACATATTCGGCTTCCGGCAAGGCGACGTCGACCGGCTCCTCGCCGGAAGCCGGTCCGGCTGTCGGCGCCGCGGCGCCCGGATCGGGCAGTTCCTCGCCCGAGGCGGCAGCACCTTGCGTGTCGTCGGCGCTGGCTGCCCGTGCGCCGGCCGCTGCCGTTTCCGGAGCAGGATCAACCTGTATCGCCGCCGCCTCCATCATCCCGTCCTGTTCCGGCGCATCGGCTGGCGTCGCCACGGGTTCATCGATCGGCAACGGCGCATTCTGAATGTCGGCCGGCTTTATCGGCGGCGAGAGCACGCCGCTCACAACCTCGGTCGCGGCGTCGAGCAGGCGTATGTCGCGCGCCGACAGCGCACTCCTGTCGATTTCGGCGAGACGCCTGGCGACGTCGTCAATGGAGGCCGAGGCGACGGAGCCGAGCGCATCGTAGAGCTCGGCGCGCGGATCGGGCTTCGCCGCCGGTCCCTCGGTTCCGGCGTTGCCCGCCTTCTCGGCGGCGAAGGCGGCGAGCTGGCCGTGGCCCAGGATCGCGCTTTTCCGGGCGATCCGCAGATAGATGGCTGTCCGCTGTTCGGCGTTCATGGCCGCGATGATCGTTTCGACCGCGGCCATGTCGAGCTTGTCCTGCATCTCGACGACGCCATTGATAAAACCGTCGGCGAAATGGCTGGCATAGGGCGAGCGCAGGAAGCGCCTGATATATTGCTCGGACGCCCTGATGAAGCGGGCGGGATCGCCGGTCGCGGCGGCGAGCGCGATCGAGCGGCGCAGCGCCGCTTCCTCGACGAGGCTGCCCGGCGCGAGCAGCCGCGCCTGGTCCAGAAGCGCCAGCCCTTGCTGCGGATCGTCGACCGCCTGGATGTTGCCCTTGACCAGCGCCAGGAAGGCGCCGAGCTCGGGTCCCTCGGCCATGGGGTCGAGCGGGGCGAGGATCATCGCGGCCTTGCCGGTTTCGCTGCGGTAATATGCGATCAGACCCTCGGCGAGCACCTTGTCGCGCCCGGCGAGCTCCAGCCTGGTCGCCACGGTCTCGAGCGTGCGCGGGCTGCCGCCGCTCATGCCGTAGATCATCAACGCATCGACATTGCGGCGGTCGGCGAACTCCGCGGCCACGGCGGCGCCCAGCCTGCGGTCGATCAGCTCGATCATCTTCTTCTGCATCGGCAGGGCGGCATGGTCGCCGTCGGCAATCCGCTCCTGCAGCACCTGCAGCGAGCGCACCATCTGGTAGGGAGCCAGCACCGGCACCGCTTCGCCCGAGGCGGCAGCCCAGGTCGCGGGCAGGCACAGCGCCGCCGCGACCAGAGAGGTCTCGGAAAGGTGTCCCAGGATTTTCCGACAGAAACCCTCGGCAAGAGAAGGGCCTGGCCAGGTGAAGCGTGGGCGATGCCGCGCAAACCTGTCCAGGCGGGGGAGGTCGATCCTCAATTCCCTGTCTCCAGCAGGATTTCTATGCGGCGGTTCGCTTCCGCATTCGGATCGTCCTTCACCTTGAGCTTGCGGTCGGCATAGCCGGCGACCTCGACGATGCGGCGCTCGTCCAGCCCGGCGCGGGCCAGCATGTAGTAGGCGGAGTGAGCGCGCGCCGTCGAAAGCCGCCAGTTGTCGTAGGTCTTGCTGGCGAAGGGCCGGCTGTCGGTGTGGCCGTTGATGACGATGTTGCCCTTCTCCGCCATCAGCGCCTTGGAGATCTTCTCCATGGCCAGCACCAGTTCGCGGCGCGGAACCGCCGAGCCGATCTCGAACATCCCGACATTGAGCTGGTCGGTCACCGAGATCATGACGCCCTTGTCGGTCGGTACGACGGTAATGCCGCCATACATCTTGTCGCCGTCCTTGAAGGCTTCGTGAAGTTCCTGGCCGATGCGGGCCGCGGTCTGCTCGACGGCGGCGTCAGGGCTATCCTCGTCAGGTGACGCCTTGTCTGCCTGCCCTGCCTGATCAACCGGCTCTTCAATCTGCGCCGCTACTTCTTCGGGCTCCTCCTCCGGCGCGGTTGGGAAGGCCTGCTGCAGTTCGCTCATGCCGGTCTCGGCCGGGGTCGCCGCCGGCTGCTGTCCGGTGGAGGCCTCCGCGAGTTCGGTACTGTCGGCCTTGGTCATGGCCGTCTCGGCGGGAGGAGGCGCAGCCATTTCCTGCGACCAGAAGTCGGGCGCGAAGGGATCGCGATAGGCATCGCCGCCCGAGGCGCCTGTGGCCGGGCCAGAGTCGGCGGCTCCCCCGTCACCCCTGGCGCTGATGTTCTGCTGCGCGCCGGTATCGCCGGCGATCTCGGCGAGCACCGCATAGGGGTCGCGGAACAGGTTCTCGTCCGAGAAATTCTTGTCGTCTGCCGACAGCGCCGAATTGTCCTTTGGCGACGGACCGGCCTTTGCGGCGCCTTCCGCCGAATCCTGCTTGGCGTCGGCCTCGGCGGGCTTGCTCTTGTTCTCGCTGGCGGGCTGATCGTCGCTCAGATTGTCTAGGCCACGCGGGGAACTGCTGCGGTCCACAAGCTTGATCGGGTTGAAGTAGCTGGCGACCGCCAGCTTGGTTTCCTCGTTGGCGGCATTGATCAGCCACATGACGAGGAAGAAGCACATCATGGCGGTCATGAAGTCGGCGAAGGCGATCTTCCAGACGCCGCCATGATGGCCCTCATCGGCATCGTCGCTGCTGCGGCGAACGATGATGATCTCGCGCCGATCGTCTCCAACAGCACTCATGTGAGCGACTCTTCCATGGCTGCCGACCATTCCGACAGGCGGGTCTCGAACACCCTCTCATCGATGCGGACCGTAAGGTCCGCGGCCGGGCTTTCACTGAAATCGAAAAAATGCGCGATGTCGTCGCCGACCGCCGCGCGCAACCCTTCATAGAGGGCGGGTGAGCCGGAGACCTTCACGCGGATGCTCTCGTCGTCCTCTAGGGCAGCGCGCACCGTGGCGGCGAGCGTGTCGACCGCGCGCCGCTGCAGGTCGGCTGTCAGCACGGGGCCGAGAATGCGCGCGGTGACCGCCGTGACGAGCGCCGTCAAGGTTTCCCGCATCCTTGTCATCTCGTCGGCGACGGCCGCGCCCATCGCTTCGCCGAACTGGCGCTCGAGCGCCTCGGTCTCGGCCGCGTGGCGTTCGCGTTCGGCGGCGAGCGTCGCCTCATATTCGGCCCTCAGGCGTTCGGTGAGCTCACGCTCCACCCTTTCGGCCTCGATCCGCATCAACTCGTCGATGTCGGGTTCGCTGGCGGCCGGTTCATCAGCGATGAAGGGAGCACCTGGCAGGAGGGAAGTGTCGGCGAAGGCGAACGGAACGACATCCGGCGCCACGGGGCGCCGGTAGCCGAAATCCTCCAGAACGTCGGCGAGGGCGGGCGCCCGCATCATGCAGCCTCCGGGTTGGCCCATTTGCGCAGGATCATCGCGGTACGTTCCTCATTGAGGTCGACCATCTGGGCGAGGCGTTCCTGCGGTCCTCTGCGCATCTTCTGGCGCAGTTCCGCGATGCTGTCCTCGTCCTCCGACTGGTTGAACGCGCCGATCGTGGGCAGCGTCGGGAACTGGAAGTTCTCCGAGAAGTTCGGCAGCGCGTTCGGCGCGGGGAAGGGCAGGGCGGCTTCCTGCTCGGACGCGTCCGACTTGCCGAGGGCGGCCGTGAGCGGCCGCAGGCCGAACCAAGCGACCAGGAAGGCGACGAGGATGAAGGCGGCGGCGTTGATCACGGTGCCGGCCTGGCTGGCGATCGCGTCGAGGAAGCCCGGCTCGTGGACCGCCTCGCCGTTCAGCCCTTCCATGAATTCGACCGACGTGACGGTGATGTTGTCGCCGCGCGCCTCGCTGTAGCCGGCCGCCGTGGCCGCGACCTTCTGGATCTCGGCGACGCGCTCGGCGATTTGCTCCGGCGTCGCATCGGCGCCGAGGATGGCGAGCAGGCGCTCCTGGTTGACGACGACGGCGATGGAGAGTTTCGAAACCGTGTAACCGTTGCTGACCGTGGCGATCCGCTTGGTGTTCATTTCGTAATTGGTGGTCTCTTCCTTGCGCTCGCTCTGCTCGGAAGATTGCGGGCCGTCGGGTGTCGGCGTGTCGGCGTTGGGAAGATCCTGCTGCACGGTCGCCGGCGTGTTCTGGCTGCTGCGGTTCGCCGAATCATTGGCACGCACGACCTGCACCGAGCGCTCGACGCGGGATTCCGGATCGAAGATGGTCTCCTCGATCTGACGGCTGTCGGTGTTGACGTCGGCGCGCACCGAAGTGCGCAGGTTCTCGCTGCCGAGATAGGGCGCCAGCGCCCGGTGGATATTGTCCTCGATCTGGCTCTCGATGGTCCGTTCGACGCCGATGGTGCGGGTCAGCGTGGTGTTGGCGGGGTCGTCGCCCGCGGCCAGCAGCGAGCCGTTGGAATCGAGCACCGTCACCTTGTCGGCGGCCAGCCCGGGTACCGCGGCGGCGACCAGATGGCGGATCGACATGGCGGTCTTGGTGGCGTCGATGCCGCTGTAGCGGATCACCACCGAGGCGGAGGGCTCCTGCTCATCGCGACGGAAGTTGGCGCGCTCGGAAACCACGATATGGACGCGCGCGGCCTTGATGCCGGCGATCGACTGGATGGTGCGTGCGATTTCGCCTTCGAGAGCCCGAACCCGGGTGACCTCCTGCATGAAGGAGGTGAGGCCGAGCGACCCGACATTGTCGAACAGTTCGTAGCCGGCATTGGTGCTCGAGGGCAGGCCCTTCTCCGCCAGCAGCATGCGGGCCTGGGCGGTCATGCCGGTCGGTACCAGCACCGACGTGCCGTCCGAGCCGACGTCGAAGGAGACGCCGGACTCGCCGAGAATCATGCCGATCTGGTTCACGTCGGAGCGTTCGAGCCCGACATAGAGCGTCTCGTAGGCCGGGCGGTTGAGGTAGAAGGAACCGATGCCGAGCACGACCAGCACCAGCGCCACGACCAATCCGGCGATCGCCAGGCGCTTGGGCCCGAGTTCGCGGAGGTTAGCTACGATTTGCTTTAATTGCTCTGGCAACGGTACCGGCTCCCGGAATCTGCGGTGCCGGGAGACTAGGTGCCGAAGCTTGTGCGAAAATGAAATCGGGCCGCGGTGGAGGTCAACCGCGGCCCGATTCCGGTCAGTGTCGCCGGCCCGCCAGGGCCCGCGTCTGGCTTAGCGGAACAGCGACAGGATCTGCTGCGAGTTGCCGTTGGCGATCGACAGCGCCTGGATGCCGAGCTGCTGCTGGACCTGCAGAGCCTGGAGACGGGTCGATTCCTCGTTCATGTCGGCGTCGACGAGCGTGCCCACGCCGCGATCGATCGCGTCCATCAGGTTCGACACGAAGTCCTTCTGCAGGTCGATGCGGGTCTTGGCAGCGCCAAGATCCGAAGCCGAGGTGGTCATGGACTGCAGTGCGGCGTCGACCCCGCTGATCAGCGCGTCGAGCGTCGCGACGTCCGCAGCCGAGTCGGTGAGCGCCGAGATGTTAAGCGTCGAGACCGAGACACCCGTGGCGCCGATGACCGTGTCGAGGATGCCGTCGTCGGCTACCGTGTCAAAGAGCTTGGCGCCTGCAATGTCGATGGTCAGCGTGCCCGTGCTGACGGTGCCGGTCGAAGAGCGCGTGAAGGACGCGACGATCTGCTTCGAGGTTCCGACGGTGGCCTCATCGAACGACAGCCAGTTCTCGCCCGAGAAGGAGGCCGAGGTAGCGATGCTGTTCAGCTGCTGCTGGAGCTGCGTGATCTCCGACTGGACCTTGGACTTGTCGACGCCGGGCTCACGGGCGGCAACCAGCTTGGCCTTGATCTCGTCGACGACCTTGATGGCGGCGTTGGTCGCCGTATAGGCCGTGTCGAGCTTGGCGGCGCCGAAGCCGAGCGCGTCCTGGACGGTCGACAGCGCCTTGTTGTCGGACCGCATGGTGGTCGCGATCGACCAGTAGGCGGCGTTGTCGGAGGCCTCGGCGACGCGATAGCCGGTCGAGATGCGCGACTGGGTGGTTTCCAGGGATTTGTTGGTCTGCTGCAGGCTCTTCAGCGCCGTCATTGCAGACACGTTCGTCATGATACTGGACATGGACTCTGCCCCTACACTTACTCAACACACAAGGGACATACCGGACTCAACCGGTAGGGCGGCGCGGCATCATGCCTGTCGAACGCGTACTGCTGATCAACCCCGTCCTGCTGTGATGCCTTTATCGCGGACAAATGCTACCAAATCGATAAAGCACGGAATTTTCTCGATCGGCCGTGCCGAGGCTGTGGAAGGTTCCGCCGGGGAGGAAGCTAAGCAGACATTCCTTGGCAAGCCAACGAATGGTCTGCTTAGGCCTTTGTTCTGTCGCAGATTCTTGTCGGAAAACCGTGAGACACTTTTCCGGAATCTGCTTAGAAGCCCCGGCAGGCTTCGGGAAGGTGTCTCCAAGGCCTTCCGGCATGTTGCGTGAAAAAGGGGGTCACGCAACATTCTGCAGGATCTTGATTTTGCGCATGTCGTTATCCCGGTTCCGGGCTCCACTTGGGGGCGACATGCTCTAGCCGAAGGAGCGCACCAGGCTGCCCACCAGGAGGTTCCAGCCGTCGATCAGCACGAAGAACAGGATCTTGAAGGGGAGCGACACCACCGTCGGCGGCAGCATCATCATGCCCATCGACATGGTGATCGTCGCCACGACGAGGTCGATGACCAGAAACGGCAGCACGATCAGGAAGCCGATCTCGAAACCGCGCCGGATCTCGGAAATCATGAAGGCGGGGATCAGCACGCGAAGGTCGACCGTTTCGCCGGTGGTCACCGTCTGGCCGCGCTCGCGCGCGAGATCGGCGAAGAGGCTGAAGTCCTTCTCGCGCACATTTTGCAGCATGAAGGCGCGGAACGGCTCGGCGATGCGCTGCACCGCCTGCTCCTCGCTGATCCGATTGTCCATCAGCGGCCGCACGCCGTTGCTCCATGCCTGATCGAAGGCCGGCGCCATGACGTAGAAAGTCATGAACA
Organism: Mesorhizobium sp. L-8-10; assembly: GCF_016756635.1. Classification (NCBI taxonomy): domain Bacteria; kingdom Pseudomonadati; phylum Pseudomonadota; class Alphaproteobacteria; order Hyphomicrobiales; family Phyllobacteriaceae; genus Mesorhizobium; species Mesorhizobium sp. L-8-10. The sequence continues at coordinate 3,099,802 of NZ_AP023263.1, forward strand.
AGGCGAGACTGATCATGATGAAGTTCGCCGGCGTCGTCTGCAGGCCGATGCCGGTGCGCAGGATCGAGAAGGCGATCGTGAAGCGGGTGAAGCTCGTCACCATTATCAACAGGCCCGGTGCGAGCGACAGCACGGTGAGCAGGCCGAAGAGCTGGATGATGTAGCCGACGGTCGCGCCGTCGGCCTGGCCGGCCAGCGCGCCGAGGTCTATCTGCTGGGCGCTTGCGGGCTCCAGCGAGGCCGCGAAAAGGAGAGCGACGGCGAAAAGGCGCTTCATTCGAACAGCATCGTCCGGATCAGGACGTCCTTGACCATGCCTTTGCTGCGGATGCCGGCGCGCTCGACGAGATCCGATTTGAGATGCTGGTAGCCGCTGGCGCCCTGCACCTGCATCAGCTTCACGGTGCGGATATAGGCCAGTATGTCCTGCTGTATGGCATCGGCCAGCATCGGGTCCTGCGGCGGCTGATCGAAGACCAGCGACAGTTCCAGCCTGATCCACACCGTCTCCGGAACCGAGAGGTTGGTCGTGATCGGTGCGAGATCGACGATGTTGGCAGGAGCGATGGTCGCCGCTTCGTGTTCCGCGCCGGCATCGGCGGCGGGCGGCGGGGTCGCCGTCCTGGCCTCGCCGTTGAGGAAGCCGCCCGACAGCCAGCCGATGCCGGCCGCCATCACGGTCAGCGCCAGGAGCACGGCGATCTGGACCACCGTCGAGGGGCCGCGCTTCACTTCTGCTTCGGGAACGATCGACACGCCGCTTCAGACCTCAGATCGGGGAAATCGCGTCGACGAGCTGCTTGCCCCAGGTCGGCTGCTGGACCTCGGTGATGCGGCCTCGGCCGCCATAGGAAATCCGGGCCTCCGCGATGCGCTCATAGGGGATGGTGTTCGCACCGTCGATGTCGGCCGGGCGGACGATGCCGGCGATGGTAAGCACCCGCATCTCGAAATTGACGCGGATCTCCTGCGTGCCCCGTATGATGAGATTGCCGTTGGGCAGGACGTCGGTGACGACGGCCGCGACCGATAGCCGGACCTTCTCGGACCGGACCGTTGCGCCATCGCCTTCGTAGGTCGAGGACGACGACAGGTCCATATCGGCTGTCACGTCGCTGCCGTTGCCGCCGGCCTTGGCTTCGGCCTCGAAGCCGATCTTGCGGCCCTGCTTTCGGCGGCGGTCGGACTGGTTGTTGAACTGCGCCTTCTCGTCGAACAGCACGAACACGGTGAGGATGTCGCCGACGTTCAAGGCACGCGCGTCGGTGAAGAAATGCGCCTGGCGGTCGTCCCAGAGCGAGTAGCGCTTGACCGGCTGTACCGGCGCCGACGGGTAGGCGCTGGTGGCATCGAGCGTCGTCTGCAGGCCGCTGCCGACCGCCGACATCCTGGGCTCGGTCCCGAGCTCGTTCAGAGACTGGCTGCAACCGCTCAGGCCCGCGGCGGCCACGATCAGCAAGGCGGCATGTCTCATGTCGGATCCTGGGGGCGGGAGGCGGCGGCCATGATGCCGGTGAGCTCGGCTGCGGCCTTGCGGTTCATTTCATTGAGGATGAAACCCGCCTGGCGGGTGTTCAGCTTCATCAATATGGCCGCGGCCAGCATGGGCTCGACGTCGGAAAGCCTTTCGGCGGCCGCGTCCGGCTTCATCTTGGAGTAGATTTCGACCACGCCGCGCTCGGCACGGGCCATGAACTCCTCGCGTCGCTTCAGCCACGTCTCATATTCCGCGCGTTTGGCCTCGAGCTGCGCGACGCGCATGTCGATATCCTTTTTCAGGGTCTCGAGTTCCTGGACCTGCAGTGCGTATCGCCGGTCCTTGGCGGCATCGGCGATGTTGGAGCAGAACTCGCGGATCTCGTCGGTCACCTGGCCGCCCACGGCGACGGCCTGGGAGAGGGCCGCGCCGCCGTTGAGCGACGCGCCGGCGAGCAGCAGCGCCGCCGAGAAGAGAACTTTTTGCAGCCGGGACGAACGGGTCATCGCTTCACCTATTGCACGACCAGGTCGGCCTGCAGCGCGCCGGCCGTCTTTATGCCCTGGAGGATGGCGATGATGCCGTCGGGCTTCACCCCGATCCTGTTCAGCGCGTTGACAAGGGTTTCAAGGTCGGGGCCGTCGACCACCGCGACATTGGTGCCCTGCTGATTGGCCTCGATCACCGTATAGGGTTCCTCCGCCGTGACGCCGTTGGAGAAGGGAAGCGGCTGCGAGACTTTCGGCATCTCGGTGATCCGCACGGTCAGCTTTCCGTGGCTCACCGCAACCTTAGAGATCTTGACCTGCTGGCCGATGACGATCGTTCCCGAACGCTCGTCGACGACGACGCGCGCCGGCATGTCGGTGCCTACGGGCAGGTTCTCGAGTTCGGCGATGAAGCGCGCGGCCGAGATGTTGGCGGGCTTCTTGATCAACACCGTGCGCGAATCCTGCTCGGACGCGACGCCCCTGCCGAAGCGCTGGAAGGCGAAGGCGTTGATCGCGTCGGCGATCCGCACGGCGGTCGAAAAATCGGGGTTGAAGAGCTGCAGCGTCATCAGGTTGATGTCACCCAGCCGGGCAGGCGGGGCGCGCTCGACGATGGCGCCGTTTGGCACGCGTCCTGATGTCGGCACGCCTTGGGTGAGGGTTTCGGCCTCGCCCTGTGCGGAGAAGCCAGCGACGAACATCGAGCCCTGCGCGACCGCGTAGATCTCGCCGTTGGCCGCCCTGAGCGGGGTCATGACGAGCGTGCCGCCCAGCAGGGAGGTTGCGTCGCCCAGCGACGAGACGCCGACGTCGATGCGCGCGCCCGACTGCACATAGGCCGGCAGGTTGGCGGTGACGATAACCGCAGCGACGTTCTTGGCCCGCGCGCGTCCGTCCTCGGTGGCGACGCCGAGATTTTGCAGCATCGACTTGATGGACTGGTCGGTGAAGGGCGAGTTGCGCAGGCTGTCGCCGGTTCCCTGCAGGCCGATGACGAGGCCGTAGCCGACAAGCTGGTTGTCGCGCGAGGCCTGTAGCGACGCGATGTCCTTGATGCGCGAGATCGTCTGTCCGCGCGGCAGGTCGCTCGGCGTGGACGACACCTGGAACATGCGCGCGATCGCGTCGGGATCGTGCGATGCGTCCGGTCCGTTCCTCTTGTTGTACTCCTGCACGGCCTTTTCGCTGAGCCCATCGGCAATGGCCGGCTGCAGGCCGGTGAGGACCGCGAGCATGATAACGGCGGTACGCTTCATGATGCTCCGACCCGTACCGTGCCGTCGGTCATGACCACGCCGGAGAACACGCGTCCGCTGTCGATGTTGCGCAGCTTCACGACGTCGCCGGCCGCGCCGGCCTCCAGGGGCATGGCCGTGACCGTGATCACCAGGTTCTTGTCGACGAGCGTCACCTCGACGGGAGCACCGGCCTGGACGAGGAAGGCATCGCGCACCGAACTCGGCGGGATCAGCCGGCCGGGCAGGATGGTGCGCCGGGCCACCTTGCCGTGCAGCTGGCCCGCCTGCTGGAAGATCGGGCCGAGCTTGCGGTTGCCCCGCACCAGCGGCACTTCCTCCAGCATGGCGGCCGCTATGGTCTCGCCGGGATAGACGACGCGGTTGGTGACGACCGCCAGCTCGCCGGCCCGCAGCGGCTCGACGCCGGCAAGGAGCGCGAGCGCCATGCCGATAAAGCGCGTCCTGGAACCGGGGCGGCGACGATTCATCGTCCTGTCACCTCAGGTTCTTGGAGATGACCGCGGCCATCTCGTCGGCGGCCTGGATCACCTTGGAATTCATCTCATAGGCGCGCTGCGCCGAGATCATCTCGGTGATCTCCTTGACCGGATCGACATTGGAGTTCTCGAGGTAGAACTGCTCGATCGTGCCGAAGCCCGGATCGCCCGGCACGCCCACCACGGCGGCGCCGGAAGCGGCCGTCTCCTCGAACAGATTGTCGCCGAGCGGCTTCAGGCCGGCCTCGTTCGCGAAGGTGGCGAGCGAGAGCTGGCCGATATCCTGCAGGTCGGCCTGGCCGTCGATCCTGGCGAAGACCTGGCCGGACTTGTTGACGATCAGCTCGACCATGTCCTGCGGCACCGTGATGGCCGGCGAGACGGTGAAGCCGTCGACGGTGACGATCTGGCCATCGGCATTCGTGTTGAAGGCGCCGGCACGGCTGTACCGGATCTGCCCGTCGGCGCCTTCGATCTGGAACCAGCCGTTGCCGGAGATGGCCATGTCGTATTTGTTGCCGGTGTTGGTCATCGTGCCTTGGAGGTGGACGTTGCGGATCGCGGACGTCTTGACGCCGAGGCCGATATGGGCGCCTTCCGGAATGATGTTCTGATTGGCCCGGTTTGGCACGCCTTCTAGCCGCTCGGTCTGATAGAGCAGGTCGCTGAATTCGGCCTTGGCCCGCTTGAAGCCGGTCGTATTGATGTTGGCGATGTTGTTGGCGATGACCTCGAGATTGGTCTGCTGGGCGTTCATGCCCGTGGCGGCAATGGCGAGCGCTTTCATCTAGGCACTCCTCAGATCGCCATGCGGCTGACTTCGAGATAGGCGCTCACGATCTTGTCGCGGATCGCGATCGCCGCCTGCAGCGACTGCTCGGCGCTCATCACGGCGTCGACGACATCGCGCGTCTGGACCTCGCCGCCCTTCAGGGCTTCGAAGGACACGGTCTCGGATTTCTCCAGCGTTCCGACCACGTTGCGGGCGGCATTACCAAGCGCTTCCAGGAAGGCGGCGCCGCCGGGGGGCACGGCTGCCGAGGCGAGGCCCGACATGGCCTCGACCGCGCCGGACAGGGGGCTGTTCTGGGTAATGGCACCGATCGCGCTTAGCGGGTTCATCAGCTCTGGCTCCTCATCAGGTCGATCGTCATCGAGATCAGGTCCCGCGCCTGCTTGATCACCTGCAGGTTCGCCTGGTAGGCGCGGTTGGCCTGGCTCATGTCGGCCATCTCGATGAGTGTGTTCACATTGGGCAGCTTGACATAGCCGTTGGCGTCGGCGGCCTCGTGACCGGGGTCGAAGTGAACCGGAAACTCGCTGTCGTCGCGCGAGATCTCGGAGATGCGCACGAAGTCGCCGCCGGTCTGCCGATCCATCACGGCCTGGAATGCGATGGTCTTGCGTTGATAAGGGTCCGACCCAGGCGTGTTGCCGGTCGATTGCGCGTTGGCCAGGTTCTCCGAGACGATGCGTAGCCGCTCCGACTGCGCTTGCAGGCCGGAGCTCGCCACCTTCAATGCGGTTGCGATCGGATCCACGTCAGCTCCTCGTCGTCATCATGATCATGCGGTGGAAGGCCTTCACGATCGCCGTGTTCAGCTCGAAGGCGCGCCGTACTTCGCCGGCCTTCATCAATTCTTCCTCGAGCACCACCGCGTTGCCGGAGGGGCGAACCGGCACGTCCGTTTCGAATTCCCTGCGACCGATCGCCGAGCCGAAGGCGCCGCCGCCGACATGATTCGAATTGGTGGCGACGAGGGTCGGCGCCGTCTTGGCAAGCACCTTGTCGAAGGGTTCGACATCGGTCGGCTTGAAGTCGGGCGTCGAGGCATTGGCGATGTTGCCGGCAACCGCATTCTGGCGCACGGAGAGCCAGCGCGCCTGCGCCGCCGCGAGATCGAAGAGTTGGACAGGTTTCATGAAACTTTCCCAAGCGCTGACGCCGACACTATGGGGTCAGTCTTGCGCGGGCCTTGCGAAAGCCGGGCTCATATCCAACAGCCGATGGGATCGACGGTTGGAGCGCGCGACCGCATGGCCCACGCCCGTCAGAGCGTTGCGCGGACGCGCAAAGGCCGCTCTGCCATCATCAAGTGTCGCTTCGTGCTTTCCGAAAATCGAGTACGATTTTCGGGCCGATCCGGTAGCGCGGAAGCCAAGCGGCCCGGGGAGGCCGCGCCGGCGACCGGGGCCAACTAATGGCTGATACCGACGACCTGGTTGGTGCTCGTCACGAGAACCCAGCTGCCCTGCCGTTCCTCGATCGAAGCCACGCGGCTCATGTCGGGCAGCACGGAACCGCGTTGCACGACCCATATGCCGGTGTCGTCCTGGATCATTGCGCGGCCGTTGGCGACGTAGACGAGCTGGAATGGCACGTGTTGCGGAGGGAAGGGCAGTTCCAGCAGCTTCGCCGTCTCGTCCCCGGCCTCCTCGTCCGGCGGCGTGGTTCCCGTGGCCAGTTGATCGAGCTCGGGTTCTTCCTTGACTTCGGGAAAATCCGGTATGCGCGCGATCTGCGGCGTGGCCACGACACCGCCGCCTCCGCCCTTGTCCCCGCCGCCCTCGAACTGCACGGCGCGAACGCCGAATTTCTCCTGGTTGAAGAACACGTACCAGGGAAAGAGCGCGCAGCCGAGGCCGAGGGCCACGCCGAACAGGCCGAGCAGCAGGTCCTCGCGGAGGCGGCCCTTCTTCGATGCGCGGCGTGCCGCCCCGACATCGGCCGGCCCCGTCGCCGCCGCCTTAGCCCGCCTTGGCCACATGCGATCGTTCCTGTTTCTTCAGATGTCGCGCGAGGTCGCTGAACGGGTCGGGCGAGGGCCCGTCCTTCGGCGACTGCGTCAATGCTTCATAGATGACGGGCACCTGCTGCACCGCCATGTCGAGATCCGGGTCGAGGCCGCTTTGGTAGGCGCCGATCAGGCGGATGTCGCGGGTGTCCTCGAAGCGCGAGATCATCGCGCGCAGCCGCGAGACCACCGCCCGCTGGTCGTCCCGCCAGGCCTTGGTCGCCAGGCGCGAGATGGAGGAGAGCGGGTTCACCGGCGGATAGCGTCCCTGTTCGGCGATGGCGCGGTCGAGCACGATGTGCCCATCGAGGATGCCGCGCACGGAATCGGCGACCGGATCGTTGTGATCGTCGCCGTCTACCAGAACGGAGAGGATCGCGGTGATCGAGCCCGCGCCGGCGCCGCCGGGACCGGCACGCTCCAGGAGCTTGGGCATGTCGGTGAAGACCGATGCCGGATAGCCGCGCGCCACCGGCGGCTCGCCGGTGCCGATCGCAACCTCGCGCAGCGCATGGGCGAAGCGGGTGATGGAATCGAGCAGCAGCAGCACACGGTCGCCGCGGTCGCGAAAATACTCGGCCACCCGCATGGCCGTGCCGGGTGCGCGCCGCCGCATCATGGCGCTTTCGTCGCTGGTGGCGACCACCGCGACGGTCTTGGCCATGCTCTCGTCGCCGATCGTATCCTCCAGGAACTCGCGCACCTCGCGGCCGCGCTCGCCGACCAGCGCGACGACGACGGTGTCGAAGGCGGAGGCCGCCGCGAGCATGGCGAGCAGCGTCGACTTGCCGACGCCCGAACCGGCGAAGATGCCGAGGCGCTGGCCGAAGCAGAGCGGGGTGAAGATGTCGATGACGCGCACGCCCGTCAGGAACGGGGTCTCGACACGCTGGCGCTCCAGGGCGCCGGGCACGCCCTCGAAGCCGGCTTCGGCACCCGGTATCAGGGCCGGGCCGCCATCGATCGGACGGCCGAGGGCATCGATGACGCGGCCCCGCCAGGACGCGCCCGGCGCCAGCGAGAAGCCGCCCTTGCAAAAGACATGGTCGCCGACGCTGATCTCGCTCGACGGGCCGAAGGGCGCGACGACGACTTCGTCGAGGGTGATCTGCACCACTTCGCCGGAGCCGTCCGCCTTGCGCCCGCCGCGTTCGACGATGTCGCCCAGCCGGACCTCTCCCGACAGGCCACGCACGCGGTAGTGGGTCGGCGACACCTCGCAGATCCTTCCGCCGCGCTTGAGCAATCCGCGCTCGCCGGCAAAGCGGCCATAGGCGCGCTCGAGCGCCAGCAAGGGATCGTTCTCCGCCAGGGAGGGGAGGTCGGGCGCTGCCTGCACCACGCCCGCGAGGTCCGTCGACGTCTCGGCCTGGTCCATCATCCGACGCTATTTGGAGCCGAGCGTCTTGACCGCTTCGGTGAAGGTCGACTCGCTTTCGCGGATCAGGGCCGCGGCGTTCTCGAAGGCGCGCTGCACCATGATGAGGCGCGTCATCTCCTTGACCGGATTGACGTTCGACTCCTCGACGAAACCCTGGACGATGCCGACGTCCGAACGGTCGACCACCGGCTGCGGCGGCGTGTCGGGCACCACGCCTGAATTGCCGTAGCGCGTGAAGTTCGGCCCCGGGTCGAACTGGAAAAGGCCGACGGCGCCGACGGGGGCGCCGTCCTGCAGCAATGTGCCATCGGCGCCGGCGGTCGGTGGTCCACCGCGCGGATCGAGCAGGATGGCGGCGCCGCCCGCATCGAGCACGGGATGTCCTTCGAGCGTCACCAGAGCGCCGGTGTCGAGCATGGTGAAACGGCCGTCGCGGGTCATGACGGTGCCTGCCGGCGTCTGGATGCCGAACCAGGCCTCGCCCTGTACGGCGAAGTCGAAGGGGTTGCCGGTCTCGCGCATCGGGCCGGATTCCTGCGACAGATAGGTCTCGCCCGGCGTGACGAAATCGATGCCCTTGTCGCCCGAACCGTAGACGAGATCCTCGAATTTCACATTCGTGGCGCGAAAGCCGACCGTGTTGGCGTTGGCGACGTTGTCGGCCAGCGTGTCGAGGCGCTTTTCGAGCGCGATCTGCGAGGACAGCGCGACGTAGAGACCGTTCTGCATCTCACGAACCTCCCAGCTTCAGGCCCTGCAGCGTCAGCATCACGCTGGGCGAGATGCCGTATTCGATCGGCTGGCTGAACAGGACGGAGAGATTGGATTGCGTCGTGGTCGACGGATTGGCGACTTCCCACATGGCGGTGAAGCGCGTCATGAACTTGGCGAGCGCCTCGGGATCCTGGAAATCGGCGAAATCGATCCGGTCCGAGATCAACTTGGCCTGGCGGTCGATGTCGGCGGTTGCCAGGGAATCGGGGAGGCCGAGGGCGGTGCGCACCACCTTGGCGAGCGCGGTGTCGGCGAGCACCGAATAGGCATCCTTGATCTTGGGCGCGTTGCGCTCGAAATAGAGCGCCAGCCTTACGCCTTCGTTCTGGGCGCCGGCATCCTCCTCCAGGGTCTGGCGCATGAACTTGTCGACGGCCGGCTGCTGGGCGGGATTGGTCGTGGTCGTCGCTTCGCCGTAACGAACGAAATTGAAGGCAGCGACGAACTGCGCGAAGCGCTCGTCGTCGCTCTTGTTGGCCGGACTGTCCGGATCGTCGATGCCCCCTTCCAGCATCTCGATCATCAGGTCCTTGTCGCCGAGCATGTCGGTGAGCCCGTGGGCCTTCATCGCATAGGTGAACAGCGTTTCGTTGGCGACGAACTCCTCGATGGACTTCACCTTCCCGATGTTGGCGGCGTAAAACTCGTTGTGCTCCTTGAGCACGGGATTGCTCGGATCGACGCCGGCCTGCACGGCTGCCAGCGTGTATTTGGAGACAGTCCCCTGCAGGGTGGCATTGTAGACGGTGGCCTCCTGCCCGAGCGCGGCGAAATTGTAGCTCCGGACGAATTCGGCGTAGCGCTTGTCGGTGAGCTTGTTGGCGAAGCTGTTCTGGTCGGAGACGCCACCTTCCAGCGCCTTCACCATAAAGGCCTTGGCATAGGCCATGTCCTCCAGCCCGTGGGCCTTCATCGCATAGCGGAACAGCCTGTCGTCGGCGACGAACTCCTCGATCGACTTCACCTTGCCGATGTTGGCGAGATAATATTCGGTCTCCCGCTGCACCATGGGCTGCGCCTCGACGCGGTCCAGCGACTTCGCCAGGTCGCGGGTGATAAGCTGGTAGCTCATATAGGTATTGATCACGCGGCCGCTCCGCTTCTGCAGGGTCCGCAACGGGGATAACCGGCCGTGCTTGCGCGAGGCTGTCGGCTGCCGAAGCGAGCCAGGCGGCGGCGCCCGCTTCAAGCCTCACACAAGGCACGATTGTTACCCCCTTTGCGATCCCCCGGCGAAATGCGGCCCGGCGAAATAGGGAAGGTGGCACTTGGGAATTCTGATCGGTCTCGTCATCACACTGGGCTGCGTGCTCGGTGGATTCATGGCCATGGGCGGCCATGTCGACGTCCTCATCCAGCCATGGGAAGCAGTGATCATCTGCGGCGCGGCGCTCGGGACATTCGTCGTCGCCAATCCGATGAAGACGGTGAAGGACACCGGCAAGGCGATAATGGAGGCGTTCAGGTATTCCGTGCCCAAGGAGCAGGAATATCTCGAGACGCTCGGGGTGCTGCATTCGATCATGCGCGAGCTGCGCACCAAGTCGCGCAACGAGGTCGAGGCGCATATCGACAATCCCGAGGAATCGCCGGTCTTCCAGGCGTTCCCGACGGTGCTGCGCAACCACGATCTCACGCATTTCATCTGCGACTATTGCCGCATCATCATCATCGGCAATGCGCGGCCGCATGAGATCGAGGCGCTGATGGACGAGGAGATCCAGACGATCCGAGCCGACAAGCTCAAGCCCTATCATGCGTTGACGGCGATGGGTGACGGCCTGCCGGCGCTCGGCATCGTCGCGGCCGTGCTTGGCGTGGTCAAGGCCATGGGCGCGCTCGACCAGTCGCCGGAGATCCTCGGCGGCCTGATCGGCGCAGCCCTGGTCGGCACCTTTCTCGGCATCTTTCTTTCCTATGCTGTGGTCGGGCCGATCGCCACCCAGATCAAGACCGTGCGCGAGAAGCGCAACCGGCTCTATGTCATCGTGAAGCAGACCCTGCTCGCCTACATGAACGGCTCGCTGCCGCAGGTGGCGCTGGAGTTCGGGCGCAAGACGATCTCTTCGCACGACCGTCCGTCCATCGACGCGGTGGAGCAGAGCACGCTGAACATGGGCCACGCCGAAAGCAAGGCGGCCTGATCCATGGCAAGTCCGGCGGAGGCGCGCTCCTTTATCCTTGAAAGACTGGTCGGCGACACCGCCGAGCCGGACAGGATCACAGGTGCCGCCCACAAATTCGCGCAGCGCGCGCTCGCCACGATCGTGCAGAACATCAACCGGCATCTCTCGTCGCCGCTCGGCATGGAACTGGAGGGCATCGAGCTCGGGCGCTACGGAAACGCTCTCTCGGGTTCGGGCGAAACCAATGCGGTGGCGATCATCCAGTCGGTCATCTCCCCGGATGCGCTGCTGCTCGACCTGGAGCCGGCGACCGTGTCGCTGCTGGTGTCCGCCTTCCTGGGCGGCGATCCCGAACTGGCGCCGGCGCATATCGATCGTCCGCTCTCGCAGATCGAACTGGAGATCGCGACCACCGCCTTGCAGGAGGTCGCCGAAGCCTTCAACGGGTCCGGCCCCCGTTCGCTCAAGCTGCGCCTGCCCGTGCCGACCGCCTTTTCCGGGCAGGAGATCCGCAAGCAGGTGCTGCGCGACGGCCCCTCGGTGCGCATCGTTTTCCGCCTGACGTCGCCCAGGTCGACGGGACGCCTGTCGGTCACCATGCCGCAGCGTGTGCTTCTTACCCCGCGTGACGAGACGGAGGAACCCGAGGTCGAGGCGCAGGTCGACCAGAGCGCCTGGTCGGAGCGTCTCCGGGAAGAGGTCCGCAAATCGTCGGTGACGCTCGATGCCGTGGTGCCGCTGTCGCAGATGTCGCTGGGGGCGCTCGCCGCGCTGCAGGTCGGCCAGATCCTCGAAATACCGGCAGCAGCCCAGTCGACAACCCGGCTGTCAGCGCGCAACAAGACCCTGTTCGTCTGCGAGTTCGGCAAGCTCGGGCAGAACTATTCGGTCCGCATCAAACATCCCTTCGATGAAAGCCAGGACTTCGTCGATCGCCTTTTGTCGCAATAGTCAGGCCCCGGCCGATGACGCCGGGCGTGGAGCCAGAACATGACACCCCCACTCCCCAATCCGCTTCTCGACGAGCACGAGGACGAACTGGACAAGGCGATCGACGAACTGCGCGGGGCCTTGCACGACGCGCCGCCGCAGCAGCCGGCGCCGGCCGAGCCGACCTTCACGACGGCGCTGGCCGACGCCATGCCCAACGCCGGCGTCGTCATGAACATACTGGTCGACGTCCAGATCGTGCTGGGCAGCACGGAGATTCCGGTGTCGGATCTGCTGACGCTGCAAAAGGGCGCCACGATCGCGCTCAACCGACGGATCGGCGAGCCGGTCGACATGGTCGTGAACGGGCGCAAGATCGCCAGGGGCGAGATCACCGTGATGGAAAGCGATCCCTCCCGCTTCGGGATCCGGGTGACTGAAATCGTCAACGCGAAGCCGTCCAAATGATGTCCGCTGCAAGCTTCGCATCCGACCTGGACCTGGGGGAGACGGCCGGGGCGACCGGCATGATGGACCTGACCCGGCCGCAGAAGGCGGCCGCCATCCTGGTCGCGGTCGGCAAGCCCGCCGCCGGGCGCCTGCTCAAATTCTTCAAGCAGGAAGAACTGAAGGCGCTGATCGAGGGTGCGCGCAAGCTGAAGACGATCCCGCAGAGCGAGCTCGAGCGCATCGTGGCGGAATTCGAGGACGAGTTCGCCGAGGGCGCGGGACTGCTGGATTCGGCCGACGCCATGGACACGATCCTGACCGAGACCCTCTCGCAGGACGAGATGAACGCCATTCTCGGTCGCGAGACGGGTCTTGCGACGTTCGAGGAGACCCCGCCCTGGGCCGGTATCGAGGCGCTCGAGCCCGAGCTGATCGCCGGCTTCCTGGCCAACGAACATCCGCAGACCGTCGCCTATGTCCTGTCCAACATGGCCTCGCATGCGGCGGCCAGGATCGTCCTCCTGCTCGGCAGGGACATTCGCGGCGAAGTGGTCAAGCGCATGCTGTCGCTCGGCTCGGTCACCGACACCGCCAGGCGGCTGGTCGAACGCCGGATGCGCGCCGAGTTCCTGGAATCGACATCGGGCAAGCTGTCCCGGGAAGGCCAGGCCAAGGTGGTCGGCGTGCTCAACGAACTCGACAAGTCGGATCTCGACGAAGTCATGGGAGAGCTGGAGGCCGCCGGCGCGGAGGATCTCGGCGCGCTGCGGGCGCAGCTTTTCTCCTTCGAGGACGTCATCAATCTCACGGCCAAGGCTCGCGTCGCGCTGTTCGACGGCTTCGAGATCGACATGCTCACCACGGCATTGCGCGACGCCAACCCCGTCATCGTCGAGGCCGTGCTGTCCTCGATCGGCGCGCGCACGCGCCGCATGATCGAATCCGAACTGGCGCAGCCTTCCGACATCCTCAACCCGGTCGATATCAACAGGTCGCGCCGCGCCATCGTGTCGAAGGCGACCGCCATGGCCAGTGACGGCATCATTCAGCTTCCCTCGGTCGAGGAAGCGGCGTGACGGAACGATCCAAGACGTTCTTCCATTGACCTTGGCCTGATCGATGGCTGACGCGCCCGACAAGGACAGCAAAACAGAAGAAGCCACGGAGAAGAAGATCCGTGACACCATCGAGAAGGGACAGCTTCCCGTCTCGAAGGAGGCGCCCCTCTTCGCGTCCTTCCTGGCTTTCCTCGTCTTCACGCTGTTCTTCGCCTACGACCAGATCGTCGGCTTCGGCGCGTTCCTGTCGATCTTCCTGGAGAAGCCGGAGGAATGGTCGCTCAATTCGGATCTCGACGCCTCGGCCCTCTACGAGACGGTGTTCATGGAGATCGGCAAGCTGCTTGTCGTCTTCATCGCCTTGATGGTGACGGCCGGCATCGCCGCGTCGGCGCTGCAGAACAGCCCCCGCATGGTACTGGACCGTGTACAGCCGAAGCTCTCGCGCATCTCGCCGGCCCAGGGCTGGTCGCGTATCTTCGGTGCGCAGGGCATTGCCGAGTTCCTGAAGTCCGTCGGCAAGCTGCTTCTCACGGTGACCTTCCTCGCCCTGACCTTGCGCGGCGTCCACTCGACCATTCTCGGAGGCATGTTCACCGAGCCCGGCAGCTTCGGCCTCACGATCCGGGGACTGCTCATCCAGATTCTGGTGACCATCACCCTGGTCATGGCGATCATCGCCGGCGTCGACCTGATCTGGCAACGGATCCACTGGCGCCGGGACCTGCGGATGACGCGCCAGGAGGTGAAGGACGAGCTCAAGCAGTCCGACGGCGATCCGCTGGTCAAGGCGAGGATTCGCTCGGTGGCGCGTGATCGCGCGCGCCAGCGCATGATCCTGGCGGTGCCGAAGGCGACGCTGGTGATCGCCAACCCGACCCACTTTTCGATCGCGCTGCGCTATGTGCGCGACCAGGATGCGGCCCCGGTCGTCGTGGCAAAGGGGCAGGATCTGGTGGCGCTGAAGATCCGCGAGATCGCCCAGGAGAACAACATTCCCGTTTTCGAGAATGTCGAACTCGCGCGCTCCATGTACAAACAAGTTTCGGTGGATAGTATGATTCCACCTCAATTCTACCAAGCGGTCGCCGAATTGATCAAAGTGGTCTATGCGAAGCCGGCGAAAGCGCAGCGTAACAGAGATTTGTCATGATCCGTCAACCGCATACCGCCGCCCGCGAAGTCATCGTCGCGAAGGCGATCGAGGAAGTGGCGAGCGAGCTTCGCCTGGTCGAAGTGGTCGACTATGTCGCCTATGTCAGGCTCGAGCATTTCTCGACCATCGCCGATATCGTCGAATCTGCCGCGGAACTCTATTTCCTCCCCGGCACGCTGAGCTTCGGCCATGGCGGCGAGGTGCGCCTGGGCTGGTCGGGAGAGCCGGAGATCCTGCTCGACATGCAGCTTCGGCCGGAGGGCGCGACCGTCTATTTCACGCTCAAGCTGACCGATCGCCAAGCGGCGGTGGTGGTGAACTACGTTTCCTTCGACCAGTCCTGCGACGACCCGGCGGAGAATACGCGTCTGCTGGAGGCGGCACTCGACGCTGCCAGGCTGCGCAAGGCGTCCCCTTCCGGTGCGGCGCAGGACACGCTCTCCGCGGGCTGACCGCGCACCCCGTCCCGGGCGCCGCCCTTGCCGGTTCAGCTTATCAGGCCCAGCCGGAGCGCCTTCGACACCGCATGCGCGCGGTTGACGGCATTGAGTTTCTGGGCGGCGGCCGTGAGATATTGGTTCGCCGTATGCGCCGAGAGGTTCAGGAGCTCGGCGATCTCCTCGCTTGTCTTGCCGTCGGCCGTCAGACGCAGACAGTCGAGCTCCCGGTTCGACATTGCGGGCATCTTATTCGGCAGGACCGCCGTCGCCTGCAGCAAGGTGGAGAAGAGGCCGATGGCGCGGAGATGGAAATCGAGAAGCATCGCGTCTCCCAGGCCGGGGGTCTCGCCGATGAACACCGCCAGTCCGTTGCGGCCGGACGCGGCGTGAAGCGGCAGGGCGAAGCCGGATCTCTCGAGCCCGATCGGGTCGACGATGTCGACGAGATGCAGGTCGGGCGCCGGGGTGCGTCGGTCGCGCCGCCAGCGGAACGGCAATGTCGAACTGCGCAACCTGACGCCCAGGCTCGCCGTAGCCTTGGCGGCGAGCTTCCTGCTCGTGCGCGACACTTTCGGAAATTCCGAATCGATCGCCGGGGTCAGCCTGCCCTGGCTGAGGCTTGGGCCTGCCGTGAAGACGCAGAACTCCTCTGCGCCGACCTCTGCCGCCAGGTCGGCGAAGGCGGAGGCCAGCTCCTCGAAGGCCTCGAGGCTGCGCGTCTGCGCTTTCGGTCCGTTCCTGCCCTTGGTGATGTTGCGGACCGACATCGTCAGATGATGCCGTTGCGGATGGCGAGCGCGATCGCCATGCTGCGGTTGGCGGCGGACAGTTTCTGCGTGGCGTGCAGGATGTAGCGGTTCACCGTGTTGGCCGAGACGTCGAGGATGACCGCGACCTCTTCCGTCGTCTTGCCTTCGGAGACCCAGCTCAGGCACTCTCGTTCACGCTCGGACAGCGGATCCTCGAACTGGGCCGAAGCGGCTCCCCGGCTCAGCTTGGACCACACATGGCAGCACAGGAGCTGGATCCGGGGCAGTTGATCGAGCCCGATCCTGTCCTCGGCCGGGCTGGAGAAGACAAGGAGGCCGCGGCCGAGACCGGCATGAATGCGCGCCGCGACCAGCTCGCGATGGCCGAACTCGTCGAGCAGTCGAGCCCGCTCGGGCCCGAACAGGACGCGCTGGGAGGCGCCCGCGAGCCGCACGAACTGCGATGAGGTTGCGCCGAGCTGAGCGGCGCCCGTCGCTCCAGCAAGCCTCGCGACCGTTTCCAGGCCGATGATCTCGACCGTGTCGTGTGGCCAGTTGGAGGCGATCACCCGCATATGCTCAGGCGCATGGGTCGGCGGGATGTCGAGCAGCAGATAGTGTTCGGCGCCGACGAGGGCCGTCATGCTGCGCATCACTCGCGCCGCATCCCCCGGCGATACAATCGCGGAGATCGCCGCGAACAGGTCGCGGATCGCCTCGGTCGTCTTCACGGAACCCCAACCGCATTTATCAAGAATCGTTTCGGCGCAGTTTAGCGTCGGATACCGGCGATGAAACCCGCGACGGTCGTCCCGTGCACAGTTTGGTGCAAGACTGAAGCAAGCTACGTCTCCTAGACTCCTCTGTCGGGGACAGTCAGCCGCGAGCGCGATCGCACCCTGAGCGACACGAGGTTCGCTGATCGCGCAATCGGGGATCCGGTATGAGTGCGCACCAGCCGGCAGGTTTTCTCGGGCGATGGTCGATCGCGACGAAGCTGGCCTTCGCCGTAGCGCTGGTTCAAGTCTGCGGCCTGGCGGCGGGATGGCTCGTCGCGGGCAGCGTGTCCGGCTCCACCATCCCGTTGCTCGTGCAAGCCGTTGCGGCGTTCATCTCGGTGCTGGTCGTGCCGATCGTCGCTTTGGCGGCAGTCGGGCGGCCGCTGGCTTCTCTCGACGAACGGATCGCCGGGCTGGGCCGTGGGGACCTCGACGCGGCTGTGCCGGGTCTGAGGCGTGGTGGCGAGGCCGGGTCGCTTGCCCGATCGCTCGACGGCCTTCGCCTGGCACTACTGGAGAAACGCTGCGCGGATGAGGCCGCGGCAGCGGAGCGCGAGGCCCTGGAGGTGCGGCGCCGGGACAGCGACGGCGCCCGTGTGGCGGCCGTCAAGCTGCAGGCTGCGGTGGTCCGGCTGATCAGCGCCGCACTGGCCAGGGTCGCCGAGGGCGATCTGACGGCGCGGCTGAAGGTGGATGTGCCGCGCGACTGCGGCAACCTCAAGAACGATTTCAACCAGGCAATGGACAGGCTCCAGGAGACGATGGACGCCGTCGTCGCCACCGGCCGGCAGATTCGTGCCGAGGCCGCCGACGTCTTCCATGCCGCGGGCGAACTGGCTGAGCGCGCCGGGCGGCAGGCGGCGGAAGTCGAGCAGGTGGCGGCGGCGACACGGGAGGTGACGCGCTCGCTGTCGGACACGGCGAGCGGCGTGGGGCATGCGCGTTCGGCGGTCGAGGCCGCGACCGAGGATGCCGATCGCGGCAGGGCTGTCGTCGGCAGGACGGTGACCGCCATGAGCGGCATCGAAAGATCGTCCGAGCAGATCGGCAGGATCGTGGGCGTCATCGACGAAATCGCGTTTCAGACCAATCTCCTGGCGCTCAACGCAGCCGTCGAGGCGGCGCGGGCGGGCGAGGCGGGGCGCGGCTTCACCGTGGTCGCCCAGGAGGTGCGCGCGCTGGCGCTGCGCTGCGCCGAAGCAGCGAGGGAAATCAAGCTGCTGGTCTCGTCCTCGTCGGGCGAGGTCAGGAGCGGCGTGCAACTTGTCGCCGAGACCGGTACCGCCATCGAGCGCCTCGCCGCCAGGGTCGGCGATGTGGGCTCCATGGTGACGACGGTGGCGCGCGGCGCCTCCGACCAGGCGACCAGCCTTCGGGGCGTCGACACGGCGCTGAACGCATTGGCAGCCGCGAACCAGGAGAACGCTGCCGCAGCCGACCAGTTCACGGCCGCGGGCCGCAGCCTCGCGCGGCAGGCGCGGATGCTCGCCGTGCTTGCCGGCCATCTGCGCGAGGAAGCCGCCGCTCCGCTCCAGGACAATCTCCGGCCGCGTGGCGCCATGCCGGGGAGGACAGGGGCTGCGGCGCTGGCGTTCGAGGAGGCGCCGCGGCGCGCGCGGGACGGATGGCAGGCCTTCTGAGAAAGAACCGGCAGCGCTCCGCGCCGCTGCCGGATCGTCCGGCTCCCGGGGAAGGTCGGAACCGCTTGTCGTCAGATCGGTTCCGCTTTCAGTGCGCCGGCCCAATGCGCAAGGCGTTCCTTGAGCATCCCGTCGCGCAGATAGGCGATGTCCTCGTTGTCTATCTGCTCCACAATCTCGAAAGTGAACGCGTCGGGGCCATGCGTACCCCAAGCGGCCTGCAGCGATCGATGCGGGCTGCTTCCCTGGCGTAGCGTGAACCAGAGACGGTTCTGGATAGTCGAAATGTCGGGCGCCCGACCAACCCAGCATTCGCCCGAGGGCCCGCAGCGTACCGCATAGATTCCCGCCGCGACCTTGCGTTCCTTGTAGGCGTCCACGGCCGCCTTTCGATCGTTGCCCTTCATCTGGTTTTCCCGCGATATCGTACGTGACCCGGTCTAGCTCTATGCCCGGCGTCGTGCAATATTGCCCGGGTAATAATATGTGAACCAAAATCGAAAACCATGACGGATTTTCTGTCGAAGCCCTGCACGGCTTTCTGCGGTGTGAGGCAGATCGCGCGCGGCGCGCTCGCCGAGGTAGCGCTTGCGGTCAAGGCGCATGAGGCCGGCGCTGGCGGTTCCTTGGTTACATTCGACGACGCGACCGGTGCCGTTATCGATCTCGATCTGCGCGGCAGCACCACCGACGTGGTGGCGCGTCTGGCTGAGCGCGGAAGGCAAGGAGGCGGGCCGGAGCCGCACGCGGAGGCCCGAGGCACCGCGGGCCGCGGGCGAGGGCGGCCGAAACTCGGCGTGGTGGCGCGAGAGGTGACGCTGCTGCCGCGTCATTGGGAGTGGCTTGCCGCACAGCCGGGTGGCGCGTCCCAGGCCTTGCGGCGGTTGGTCGACCTGGCGCGCCATGCCGATGGCGGCCGGACCGGCGCCAGAATGGAGCGCGAGCGGGCCTATCGCTTCATGGCCGCGCTCGCGGGTGATCTGCCGGGTTTCGAGGAGGCCGTCCGCGCCCTGTTCGCAGGCGACGAAGCGGCTTTTGCAGCGCGGATCGCCATGTGGCCCGGGGACGTGAAGGCCTATGCGTCGAGATTGGCAAAGGGTGCCTTCGCGGAGAAGCAGTGAAGACGGTCGCGGGACGGCCGTCTTCGCCGGATGCTTCGTCAATCCGCGTCGTGGCGGCCCGCAATGATCTCGCGCTTGCCGACATGGTTGGGAGCGCCGACCAACCCTTCCTTCTCCATGCGCTCGACCAGGGAGGCGGCGCGGTTGTAGCCGATGCCGAGCCGCCGCTGGATGTAGGAGGTCGAGCACTTGTTGTCGCGCAGCACGACCTTGACCGCCTGGTCGTAGATCGCATCGCCGTCCTCGGCCGCCACGGCTCCCTTGTCGAAGACGGGCGTCTGGTCTGCTGCCTCTTCTTCCTCCTCGTCGTCGGCGGTCACGGTTTCGAGATATTCCGGGCGGCCCTGCGCCTTGAGGTGAGCGACCACCTTCTCGACTTCCTCATCCGAAACGAAGGGGCCGTGCACGCGCACGATGCGCCCGCCGCCGGCCATATGCAGCATGTCGCCCTGGCCGAGCAGTTGCTCCGCCCCCTGCTCGCCGAGGATGGTGCGGCTGTCGATCTTGGACGTCACCTGGAAGGAGATGCGGGTCGGGAAGTTGGCCTTGATCGTGCCGGTGATGACGTCGACCGAAGGGCGCTGCGTGGCCATGATGAGATGGATGCCGGCGGCGCGCGCCATCTGCGCCAGGCGCTGGATGGTGCCCTCGATCTCCTTGCCGGCGACCATCATCAGGTCGGCCATCTCGTCGACGATGACGACGATGTAAGGCATCGGCGCGAGGTCGATCTCCTGCTGCTCGAAGAGCGGCTCGCCGGTGCCCTGCTCGAAGCCGGTCTGCACCGTCATCACGACGACTTCGCCCTTGTCGCGGGCCGCGGCCGCGCGCTGGTTGTAGCCGTCGATGTTGCGCACGCCGAGCCGCGCCATCTTGCGGTAGCGGTCCTCCATCTCCCGCACGGCCCATTTCAATGCCGTCACCGCCTTCTTGGGGTCGGTGACGACGGGGGTCAGCAGATGCGGGATGCCGTCATAGGCGGAGAGCTCCAGCATCTTCGGGTCGACCATGATCAGCCGGCATTCCTCCGGCTTCAGCCGGTAGAGCAGCGACAGGATCATGGTGTTGATGGCGACCGACTTGCCCGAGCCCGTGGTGCCGGCGACGAGCAGATGAGGCATCTTGGCGAGTTCGGCGATGACGGGCTCGCCTCCGATCGTCTTGCCGAGGCCGAGCGCCAGCTTGCAGCCGGTCTTGCGGAAGCCGTCGGACCCGATCAATTCGCGGAAATAGACAGTCTCGCGGGTTTCGTTCGGCAACTCGATGCCGATGACGTTGCGGCCGGGAACCACGGCGACGCGCGCCGAAATCGCGGACATCGAACGGGCGATGTCGTCGGCCAGGCCGATGACGCGCGAGGATTTGACGCCGGGCGCCGGCTCGAATTCATAGAGCGTGACGACGGGACCCGGCCGGACATGGATGATCTCGCCGCGCACGCCGAAATCCTCCAGAACGCTCTCCAGGAGGTCGGCATTCTGCTCCAGCCGTTCCTGGGACATGTAGAAGCCCTGGCCTTCCGGCGCCTCCTGGAGAAGCTCTTCGGAGGGGAGTTCATAGCTGTCGCCGCCGCGCGGCTGCGTCGTGCCGCCCACGGGCGGCAGGGCAGCCGGGATGCGCGGGGCAGGGACCGCGGGGACCGTTTCGTTGGTCGCATCCGGTTCACGGACCGGCATTTCCCCAGTCTCGGCCGCCGGTTCGACGACGACGGGAGCCGCCGCTTGCTCTTGCGGGTCGACGGCGGTCGACGGGAGCTCGGCCTCGGCGGTCGCGACATCCGGTACGACGGGTGCAACGGCCTCCATTGGCGCCGCCGGCACACCATGAACGGGCAGGCACTCGATGACGCGGAACAACGCCGTGATTTCGGCCGCTGCCCCCGGCAGTCCCGCCGGCGCCGCGGTGGCCGGTGCACTGCCGACCGGCGGCTCCGCTCCGGCGAGCGGGCCGCGAACGGCCAGGCGGGAAAGCGGAGCGGCTGTGTCGGGTTCGGCGAGTTCGAAGAAGGCGTGGTCCGACAGGTAGGACCAGCGGCTGTCTTCCACGCGGATAGGCTCGACCGGGCAGGGCTGAGCGACCGCGGGCGTCTCGGCCGGCAAAGCCGTCGCCTTCGCCGTCGCAGGCAGGTCCGGGTTCGGTGCCGTATGTGCGACGACAGGCGCGGGACGTTCTTCGACCGAAGGCCTGCTTGCAGGCGGCGACATGGGTGCCGTCTTCGCGGATGTGGCCACGGACTGGGGCCGCGATGCGGGCGCACCGGCGGCAGGCCGCTCGTTCTCCCGCGGCAAACGAGGGTTCTCGGCCTCGTAGTCGGGCGTGCGGGTGAACCGGACATTGGGCGCCAGGAAGAAATGTTCCTGCAGCGTGGAGCGATTCGGTTCGCTCGGGCCGGGCCGTGCGCTGGCGTCCATGGCCGGTTGCCCGCCCCGCCCACGCTGACGGTCGTTGGCGTAGAGACACACGACCCGGGAACTCCCGTCGTCGGGTCCTCCCGCCCTCGGCGCCCTTTGGGACCCATCTTCGAAATGGCCTTCAGGGCCGTCGCCGTCAGAACCTTGGCCGGAAAAATTGGATCGGGGAAAACGCATGGACCCTACTCGAGACTCGCCGGTGAGACACCCCTTGAGCAATAGGAACCGGTGGTTAACAGTTCCTTCCAACTCCATAGTCGGACACGAGGCGTCGGCATCGTGAGTGACGCGAAAGGGTCAGGAGGCGGCCCCGGTCGTCGGCAAGGCCATTGCTGAGCGCGACGACGTAATCCATTGGCGCGAACGGCGGACCGCCTGACGGGTTGCGCCATGGTCCGCCGCATCGCGGCCCCGACTATGTGTCTCTGAGCGCCCGGTTGAAATAGTCCGTGATGGGCTTTGTGATATAGCTCACAGGGGAGCGACTCCTTGTCGTGAAAAATGCCTCGACTGGCATTCCCGATATCAAGGTGACCTCACCCAGTCTTTCGACCTCCGGCTCTATCAGCGAAACTTCGACGAAGTAGTAGAGCTTCTGTGTGCGTTCGTCCAGGAAAGCATCGGCGGAGATGTTCGTTACTTGTCCTTCGATTACAGGCGTCGAGCGTTGGTTGAATGCGATGAACCGGAGCGAGGCGGCCTGTCCCGGATAGACCTGATCAACGTCCGCCGCGTCGACCCGAACCGAGACGGATACGGGCTCGTTGTCGGGGACGACGTACATGATCGGTTTCGCCGCTTCTACCACGGATTGCAGCCCCAGCACCTTCGAGTCATGTATTATTCCGCTGACAGGTGTTCTTATTTCGAGCTTCGAAAGCTTGTATAAAAGTCCTCTCCTGCTCTCGAGCAGCTTCTTTTTCATTTGTCCAATCAGATTCAGGCTGTCCGACGATTTTTCTTTTATCTCGTACGGTATCAAGTGGATTTTTAGTTTCTGCTCGGATATCTTTGCCTTCATCTCTGCGATCTTCGCTATCAAACGCCCGATTTCGCCGTTCGTCGCGATGACGTCCCTTTGCAACGTCGTCACAACCGTCTTCGTGATGATCCCCTTCTCCAGGCTTTGAAGTGATTTCTCCAGTTCGTCCTGCGCCAGCGCCAGATGCTCGCGTTTGGAGTCGAGTACGGCCTGCTCCCCGACGGTCTGGTCGTGGACCTGCCTGATCTGCTCTTCGAGAAGGCGAACCTGCGTATCCAGGGAGGTGTAGTGTGCATCCAGCTGTCGTTGCTGGCGCTCGAGCAATGCGGTCAGCTCGGGATTTTCCGTTGTCGCTTCCCGCAGGATGCGGTGCGGTGAAAGCTTCTTCTGGTCGCTAAGCTCGGCCATCAGCCGTGCTTCATTTGCCAGGATCTCGAACAACTCGCCTTCGACTGCAGCCAGTTCGGTGCGAAGCTGGGTTTCGTCGAGCTTCAAGACGATGTCGCCGCTTTGCACCTTGTCTCCGTTGCGCGCCAGGACCTCGGCGACGACGCCGCCGACCGGATGCTGAACCACGGTTCGAACGGAAGACACCTGAACCTGGCCCTTGGCGATCACTGCGCCGGATATCTTCAGCGTCGTGCCCCACACGAAAAGGAGCCCGAATAGTGCGGCTGCCGCGACGAAACCGATACTGAGCGGCTTCCAGATCGACCACGAACGTCGTGTTTGTCCAGCTTGGACCATATCGTTCAGCCCTCGTCCCGTGCCTTGCTTATCTTGATGCCGTCGATCGCTTTCTTCTCATTGAGCTTCACCACGTTGCCCATCGTCCTGGCCATATCGTTTCCCGCGGGTTTGACCTCACTCAGTCGACCGTCGTCCAAACGGAAACGCCGGGTGGGCTGGAACTTCTTCAAGGCAGCGCGGGTCAGGAGGATTATGACGCCTCCGCGTCCGAGAAGGCTTTCGACGGTGCCCCTCAGCTCGTTCGAGAGACCTTCCCTGAAGGTCTGGTCCGGCTCATCGACAATCAATATCTTGGGGTCCCTGTAGAGCGCACGCGCGAGCGCGATCTGGTGTCGCTCGCTCTTGGAGAAGCTGCTTGCCGCAGCGTCGATGGGAGTGCC
This sequence comes from Mesorhizobium sp. L-8-10, assembly GCF_016756635.1. Classification (NCBI taxonomy): domain Bacteria; kingdom Pseudomonadati; phylum Pseudomonadota; class Alphaproteobacteria; order Hyphomicrobiales; family Phyllobacteriaceae; genus Mesorhizobium; species Mesorhizobium sp. L-8-10. Next base: position 3,123,427 of record NZ_AP023263.1, read on the forward strand.
GTACCCGTTCGGCAGTGCGCGGATCAACTGGTCGATTTGCGCCAGTCTTGCGACCTCGAACAGCTTCTCTCTGTCCGGTGCATGCTGCAGGCACGTGATGTTCTCCTCGATTGTTCCGTTGACGAACCCGACATGCTGGGGAACATAGGCGAAGACCTCGCTCGCCTGGTCCACGGAAAGGCGCTCGATGCGCGCGTCGCCGACCCGGACTTCGCCGCCGGCCCGCGGCATTCGTCCGAGCAAGGTTTCGGCCAGCACGGTCTTTCCGGACCCGCTGTTGCCGACGATTTCAATAAACGACCCGGGTTCGGCTTTCAGGTCGACGGATCTGAGGATCTTCTGCCTGGTAAGCGGCGACCGCACCGAAACGCCAGACAGCGAAAGAGATGATGCGTCGCCGACCTCGGGATGATGGACGCCTGTCGATTTGGCGGCCTTGAGTGTTTTGTCGAGCTTTCTCCAATCGGAGATCGCCTCGCCAATCCTCGGCAATTGCTTCACGAACCGTTCCACGGGGTAGAAGACGCGCATCGACAGGAACATGCACGCGACCATGGCGCCCATTGTGAGTTGTTCATCGAGGATCAGATAGGCTCCGGCAGCCAGAACCGAATACTGCATGAGCATCGCCGCATGGGTCGAAAGTATCGAAAACCATGCGTTCCAGTCGTTGAGCTCGATCGCGCTGTCGCGCGACTTCCGCCGGGCCCGTATCCAGTTTTCGTTGTAGGCCGGCGTCATCTGCTGGGATTGGATGACGTCGCGCGAGACGAGCAGCATGTCCTTCAGGGCGCCGATCCTGTTCCTCGCTTCGCTGAACCGCTCGTCGCGGTCTTTGGCGAAGGCGGTCCTCACAATCATGATCGCGAGCAACAGCAAGAGACCGCCGACCACGACCCAGCCCAATACCCAGTGAATGAGGAAAATCGTGACCAGAAACATGGGAGACCACAGGAAGTCCAGGATGGCCACCAGGGAACCCGAGTGGAAAAAGCTGCGAAGGTTGTCCGCCTCGTTCAGATCGCTCGTCGGCTTGCTGGCATTACCGACGAGATATGCGTCTCGCGCCGTGGCGCTGAATATATGGTCTTCCAGCCGTTCCTGAAATTGCGCGCCGAACCTGGCCAGGATACGGCGCCTGGAGTAATCGAGCAGCGTCATCACGACCAGGAACGTGACCACGAGCAGGAATAGGGCGACCAGGGTGGCTTCGGACCGCGAGGGGAGAACCCTGTCGTGAACGAGAAGTATGAAGAGTGGCCCTGTGAGCCTCAACAGGTTGTACAGGAAGCTGAAGGCGACCGCGACGTACAGGATATAGCTGACGCTGCGAAACGTGCCCCTGAGAATATTCTGGTTTTGTCTCTCGCCCATGGCAGTCCGCTTCCCCCGAAGGTTGTCTCTTCGTGAAGGCCATTGGGGGATTGCGCAGGTGTTGCCTGTGAATAGAGGCAACAGCGCGCAATCCCGCTCGTGACGGGTCCTGTTGAAGGAACTGTCAGGCTTCCGCTCTTTTGACCTGAGAGATGTTGAAGGACATGATGACCCGATCGGCCTTCTGCCCGCTTTCTTTCGCCATGTTCGGGTCGACGCCGTGATAGAGCCAGCTGGGGAATATGAGCATGCGCCCGGCCATCGGCTTATAGTTCACCTTGGTCCAGCAATCCCGAGGCCTTTTCTTCTTCGCGATGTATTTTGGCTGATTCATGAGCAGAGCCGTGCGCGGATCGACAAACTCTATTTCTCCGGCACCTTCGGGTGCTTGAACATAGTAGACGCCGCTCCAGATGCAGCCGGGATGGATATGCGCACGATTGCCGTTCCCAGGAGGGTTTATGATCGACCACATCGTCGTGACTTTCAGGGTGTAGTCATTCGCGTAGCCGAGTTCCCTCGACATCAGGCTTGTCACGGAATTCACGTGCGTCAGCAGCTCCGCGTATGCCGGCGATTTGTGAAGCCCGGTATGGCTGTGCCAGCTCCCGAGTTGGGGAGTATTCGACTTGTTGACGCCGCTCCTGTCTCGTTCCCGCTCGTTGTATATGGAAGTCAGAAGGGAATTGTTCAGGTCGCCATGGTTCCCGATGTCATGCTGAAAGACCATCGTCGGGAAATAATTGGTGCGAACCAAAGAGACATTTGCATTCATCGTACACTTTCCTCCACCGATAGTGAATCTTAGTTTGTTTCACAATCGCTGCAACACTGCATCCATGATGTAGATTGCAGTCGAAATCTGCTTCGTTCTTGGAAGATAATCTCCAGTCTATCAAAGATACATCTTGCCAAAGAAGGAATGCTACTGTACATATATCATTGCATACCGATCGTGAATTGACCGTGAATTCAACGTCGGGCGACAGAATCCAAATCTATTACTTGTTTGTATTGTTATCGAACGGAACTGTTGAGAGCATCGGATGGAGGACCTGTGATGCGGGCAAATGGCGGCACAAGAGCGAAGACCCTCGTCAATGGCGTGGTCCTATGTGCCCTGGGGGTCTTCGTGATGGAGGCGCCCTTGCGGGCGCGGGCGGCAGGCGCCGAGGAGCAGCCGCCCTATGACAGCACCGTGGATACGGTTTTCGACATAATACATGAGTCCGATCCGACAACCTTCGTCTGCATGGAATATGCCGGTCGTGGTGCGCGCCAGATCTGGGACAAAAGGGTAGACGGCGAACCCGTGGTCGACGCATTCCTCTTCGTCGCGCGATACAATGATGGGACGAGCATCGAGATCGCCATAAACCCCGAATTCGAAACGGAGGAGAATGCCCGGAAAGAGGCGCTCCGCTATGCCGCTCCGCTCGGGCTGCTGCCCACGCTGCTCAGGGAGGGGGTCCAGCGCTTCAGCGTCCACATGGGCGAGAAGGGATTTCACGCGGGCACCGGACAAATCGTCGTCTATTCAGGGACCGCCGACAAGCGTTCAGACCACAGTCATCTCGAAGAGTCGTTGTTTCACGAATCCGTGCATGCCTCGCTCGACGACGAACACAGGCTGTCGGCCGGCTGGCGCGACGCACAGATGCGCGACGGCCGATTTCTTACATCCTATGCGCAAAGGAGCCCCGAGCGGGAGGACCTGGCCGAAACCGCGCTGTTCGCTTACGCGATATCGCATTACCCCGAGCGCTTTCCGCCAGCGGACACCTCGGACACATTGCGCGCCGTGCCCAATCGGATCGACTACATCAAACAGCTTCTTCCTCCGCATCAGGCGATATTTCACAAGGTCCGGGATGCGGAAGCCTGCAGGCAGGATGCGAAATAGGGGTGCCGTGGCACGATGAGCAGTCGGCTCGACAGCAGTACTATGACCCCTTCCGCGGCAAGGCATGATCTTTCGGATTGGCTCGCCTTGCACGATCTCGATCCGTCTCTTTGCGGGCGGCTTCTGGACGCGGCGGCGAGACAGATCGCTCGTGAACCGACCGATGACGGCGAGTTTGCATCCGAAACATGCGCATTCGACCGGGAGACCGCGTGGCTGGGAGCTGTCGAGGCATTGTGCGCATTCTTCCCGTCGGCAAGCGGCACCATCCGGTTCGCTTTCGAGAATACGTCCAGGATCCTGGTGAAAGAGGCGAGGTATCGCCGGCGTGCGGTTACCTTGAACGACGCAGGAAACGGCTTCCCGCTCATCCTGTACACCTACCGCGGTACCGCCTCCGACTGGATGGTCATCGCGCACGAATTCGGTCATGCCCTCCAAGCGGTCGCAAGCGAGGGGCGGTTCGTGGCACCCGCCATCCGGGAGGTGTGCGCCTTCATCGGCGAGATAACCTTGATCTCACATATGCGAATACTTGGCGATGACCGGTCGCTTCGACTTCAGCGGGCATGGGCGCGAGACGATCTCAAATACCTCGGGACGGATCGGGAGGAACTGGAATCCGTTCTGAGCTGGCCGGATTCGCCTTATCGCTACAGCTGGAATTATCCCATAGCCAGGTACCTTTCCATCGAGATTTGCCAAAAGATGGCACGCGAGCATGTTTGGGCAGTCTTCGAAGGTAAAGTTCAAATGCAAAAAATTCTTAGTAAAATTACAATTGAACCAAGCTTGAATACGAGTATTTCTTAGATATTATTTATGGCATTCTATGTTCATTCCAGGGGATTGTTATCGAATATAATTGCAACTCACGTTAGATTTTTGACGATATGCTTGACATATTTGAAAGCATGGCTGATAGTTGGTTTTCTGATAGGCGCGCGATCTCTACGGCGCTAAGCAGGCGTGGAGAAAAATACTTCATTCGCCTGCACTTCGCGTGCCGATCGAAGCGACGTATCGCAGTATCCGACGATGGTCGTACCCCGGTTGGGTCTCTGTCGGCGGAAGCAAATTCGAATACGTCGACAGGCTGGCGGGCCCCGTTCGGGTCAGTCAACCGTAGTAGTCTTTGGCAGGGTCCACAGTAGATCGGCCAACCCTTCAAGCAAGATGAAGACATTCAGTGAGCAGCAAGGAGCTGTTCACGGTGCTAACCTCATGGAGGACGTCGATGTTTATTTGTGAAACCCGCTCCGCAATCTCCGCTGAGACCTCAGCCGGCCTGGGCCGATTCCTCGGGGCGGATCCGTTCGAAGCGGCCCTGAGCTTGTTCGGACCGGAAGATCTCTACTCACCCCTCAGCTTTGCGCAGCCCGCCGACAATGACGGCAACGAAGGTAACGAGGGCGACGAGTTCAACGAAGGCGACGAAGGCAACGAGGGCGACGAATTCAACGAAGGCGACGAGGGCGAAGAGGGCAACGAAGGCAACGAAGGCGACGAAGGCAACGAAGGCGACGAAGGCAACGAAGGCAACGAGGGCGACGAATCAACGAGGGCGACGAAGGCAACGAAGGCAACGAAGGCACAGCCAACGAAGGCGACGAAGGCGACGAGGACAACGAAGGCAACGAAGGCAACGAAGGCGACGAGGGCGACGAAGACAACGAAGGCAACGAAGGCGACGAAAACAACGAAGGCGACGAAGGCGACGAAGGCAACGGCGACGAAGGCGACGAAGGCAACGAATTCAACGAAGGCGACGAAGGCAACGAAGGCAACGAGGGCGACGAGGGCGACGAGGGCGACGAGGACAACGAAGGCAATGAGGGCGACGAAGGCAACGAAGGCGACGAAAACAATGAAAACAATGAGAACGACGAAGGCGACGAAGGCGACGAGGACAACGAAGGCAACGAAGGCAACGAAGGCAACGAAGGCGACGAGAGCTGACTATCGGCTCAATGCCACAGGGCTGCCGGCTGCGCTTTTGCGCAGCCGCTCAAGCCAAGCGAAGACGGGAGCCCGGTATGCCGGGCTCTCCTTTCAACAGGTGATGGCGGACTGCCGCCCCGCTTGGAACTGCCGTTCTTGCGCCCCTCCGCGACCGGATCAACCGTTCTACATCAGATCCAGACTTGAACGAGCGCAACTCGCTCGAGCTGGATGGGCAACAAGACCGCTGGACAGAATTGCCGGATCCGCTTGACCGGGTCCGATCATCGTGACGGAATCCGTATTGCGCATGCAAGACGGAAAGCCACTGCAGAACGGATGGAGTGCAGCCATGGCCGAAGGAAGAAAACCGGACTTCGATGTGTTCTCGATCAGGGAACGCGACGGCGGAAAGGACGTGTTCACCAAGATCGGCGTAGCCTTCAAACGCCACGAGGCGGAGGGAATATCGATTCTCCTCGATGCCTTGCCCCTGGGGCGCCGTCTTGCCGTATTGCCCCCTCTGCCCCCGCAGGACGAGGAAAAGCGCTAGTTGGACTGCCTATGTCGGCTGCGTGAGTTGCCGATTGCGGCGTGTGTCCTTGCGCGAAAGCCGGGCGGGCCCGGATGGGCCGCGCCGGCGACTGACGTCGAAAAAAGCCGGGCGTTGTCGTCGAACAGCTGGCGCCAGCTGTTCGACCGGCGTTTTCTTCTTGCCTTCCTCGCCCTTGCAGAAGGTGCCAACGATGCTCGATCCGACGCCGGCCTTCGCGCGGCGGCCACCGGAGGGAGCCTTCAGAACAGGTCGAAGTCGCCCGCCTCGTGCTTGCCGCCCCGAGCCTTGTCGCCGTTTCCGGCGCCGATCTTGCCGACGAGTTCGTCGAGACGCAGCTTTCCGGTCGCACGACGGGTCTCGACGTGGAAGTCGGCGGGCACGGCCTCGGCGATCATGCGCAGGAAATCCGCAATGCCGGCCAGTTTCTGTGAGACCAGGTCCGATTCCTGCATGGCCTTCACATAGGCGGTGTCCGCCGCGCCCGCTGCCCAGGTGAGGCGGGCGATCAGTGACTGGTTGTGGTCGACGAGTTGCGCCATGGCGGCGAGTTCCTGCTCGACGCGAAGCATCACCGCCGCCAGCGGCTCGTGGAATTCCTCGGCATGGGCGATGGTCTGCGCGGTGAGCATGTTATCCTCAGAAGAGTTCGACATTGCCGAGTTCCGCCGGAGCCGGCCGCTGGATCACGGGCTGCGGGGGCTCGACGGTGCTGCGCGGCAGAAGGAACTGGCGCGCCTTGCCGGTCGAGGGCTGGTATTCGAGCTTGCGGCCCTGGTCGCCGCCGACGCTGCCGCCGGCATAGCGGATCGATTCATTGTCCAGGAACTTGCGGGCGAATTCGAAGTTCTTGGCCCCGATGTCGGCAAAACCCTGCACGGTGCGGGCGCCGCCGAACAGCTTGGCCTCAAGTGTGTGCCGGGTCGCGCCGCGCTGGAGCAGGCCGTTGACCAGCAACTCCATCAGATACACGCCGAAACGTTCTGCTTCATTCTGCTTCGCGCGCTCTCCGTCGCCGGGCAGGAGAAAGTGATTCATGCCGCCGATGCCGAGCACGGGGTCGCGCATGCAGGCGGCGATGCAGGAGCCGAGCACGGTGGTGAGCACGGTGTCGCTCTCATCCGTGACGTAGCAGTCGCCCTGGATGATATGGACCCGGTTGGGCCGTCGGGAGACTTGGCTCAATGAAGCCTCCCGACGATCGCTTCGAGCGAGCGTCGCAGATTGTCCGGCGTGAAGGGCTTCGTCAGATAGTTGTTGAGGCCCAGCTTGGAGCCGTCCTCGAGCACCTTGCGGTCGGCATTGCCGGTCAGGATGATGAAGGGCGTGCGGCTGAGCGGCTTGCATTCCCGGATCGCCTTCAGCAGCTGCAGGCCGTCCATCTTCGGCATGTTGTAGTCCGAGATGATCAGGTGGCAGGGGGCAGTCATCATCATCTTCAGCGCCTGCTCGCCGTCGGCTGCCACGTGGATCTGGCGGAAGCCGAGATTCTCCAGCGCGTCGCGCAGCAGGAGCCGGCTGGTGGTCGTGTCGTCGACGACGAGGATCTTCAATTGGGCGAGGAGTGACACTTTATGCTCCCTTGTTTCCGGCCCCGGTGGGGTCGAGAATTTCCTGGCTTATTCTTGTCAGGTGCACCTGTTTCTCAACCGCACCGATTTCGTGGGCGACCCGCGGCATGCCGTAGATCAGTGAACTCGCTTCGTTCTGGCCGATCGTGCGCGCACCCGCCTGGCGCATCTGCAGCAGGCCTTGCGCGCCGTCCCTGCCCATGCCCGTGAGGATGGCGCCGACGGCGCTGCGCCCCGCCGCCCTGGCCACCGAGGACATCAGCACGTCGACCGACGGGCGATGGCCGGAGACCGGATCGCCTTCGCGCAGGCGGCTCTCGAACAGATCGCCGCGCCGCGTCACCTCCAGATGGAACTGACCGCCGGGCGCGATATAGACATGGCCGGGGCTGAGCAGCTCGCGGTCCCGCGCCTCGGTGACGGTCGGCTTGCACAGCCGGTCGAGCCGCTCGGAGAAGCTCCTGGTGAAATTCGCCGGCATATGCTGGGTAATGACTGTCGGCGGGCAGTCGGCCGGAAAGCCCGACAGCACGGTGATGAGCGCCTCGACGCCGCCGGTCGAAGCGCCGATCGCGACGATGCGCTCGGTCGCCCGATAACCGTGCGCGACCGGGGCCGCGGCGGTCGGGTGCGATTGTTGCGCCGCCTGGCTGCGCTCCTGCCGGGCCCGCCGGGATTCGCCGGCGGCGCGAACCTTGTCGGCGAGGTCGGCAAAGGTCCTGTCGTCCTGCAGCGACGGTTTGGCCACGCAGTCGAAGGCGCCGTTCATCAGGGCCTCGACGGTGACCGCGGCGCCACTGACGGTGAGCGTCGACACCATGATGACGGGGCGAGGGCGATGTTTCATGACGCGCCGCAGGAAGTCGAGGCCGTTCATCTTGGGCATTTCGACGTCGAGGGTGATCACGTCAGGGTCGAGCGTATCGACCAGGCGAAAGGCTTCCGTCGGGTCCGGCGCTTCGCCGACGACCTCGATGCCGGGCGAGCTGCTCAGTGCATAGGAGATGATCTTGCGCATCGTGGCGCTGTCGTCGATGACCAGCGCGCGGACGGGTTTCATCGCAGGCTCCCCGGCGCGCGGCGCCATGTGGTGATGCCGTCATTGACGAAGATGTCGGCGGCCGGTCCGGCGATGCGCTCGGAATGGCCGATATAGAGATAGCCGCCCGGCAGCAGCGTGCCGGCGAAACGCGCCCAAAGCTCGGCCTGCTTGTCCTTGTCGAAATAGATCGCGACGTTGCGGCAGAAGATCACGTCGAAAGGCCGCTTCATAGGCCAGCGGGCGAACAGGTTGAGCTCGCGGAAGGCGACCAGCTCGCGCGCCTCGTCGGGCACCTGCCATTTCAGCTCGCTGCCGTCGCGGACCTTGCGCAGCCAGCGGTTCCTGATCTCGGCCGGAACATCCTCGACAGCGACGTCGCTGTAGAGGCCGGCACGGCCCTCGGCGACCATGTTGGGGTCGATGTCGCTCGCCAGGATCTTGAAATCGCAGTCGAGCACGTCGGGCATCATCTGCAGGATGACCAGGGCGGCGGAGTAAGCCTCCTGGCCGTTCGAGCAGCCGGCCGACCAGATGCGCACCTGCCCGCCCCGGCGGGCGCGGGCGACGAGCTGCGGCAGAACGGTCCGCTGCAGATGGTCGAAATGATGCTTCTCCCGGAAGAACTTGGTGACGTTGGTGGTGAGGGCGGCGACCAGCTTCTGGCGCTCGTCGACCGCGTTGCCGCTGGAGACGAGCGCGCAATAGTCGCGGAAGCTTGACAGGCCGAGCGCGCGAAGGCGCTTGGCGAGGCGGGCATAGACGAGCGCCGCCTTCGCTTCCGACAGGCTTATCCCGGCATCGTCATGGAGGATCGCCGCGATCTGCCGGAAATCGGCCATCGTCAGCAGATACTCGCCCGGAACGAGAGCCGGAGCCTCCCTGGTCGCCGACATGGTCAATGGACGGTTCCCGCCGATTCCTGGCTCTGCGGCAGGACGCAATCCAGCGAGATGAGGCTGATCATCCGGCCTTCGATCGCCAGGACGCCTCGCATGAAGAGGCGGGCCAGCTCGGAAGCCACGTCGGGCGTCGGCTGGATCGTGTTGGCGTTGATCGTGAGGATGTCCGAGACGGCCTCGACCAGCAGTCCGACGCTCTGGTTGTTGACCTGCGTGACGATGATGACGTGGCGTGCCGTCGGCTCCGTTGCCGTGAAGCCCAGGCGAGCCGCGAGGTCTATCACCGGCAGCACGGAGCCGCGCAGGTTGATCACGCCCTTCACATAGTCCGGCGAATGGGGCAGGGGAGTGGTCTGGGTCCAGCCCCGGATGTCCCGCACCGACATGATGTCGACGCAGAACTCCTGGCCGCCGAGACGGAAGGCGATCAGCTCGCTGTTCGCGGAGAGGTCTTTCTCGCTGGCTTGCATCATGCTGCGTTCCTTTTGCGATTGGAGAGGTCGGACCGATTCATCTCGGAGCGGGTGCCGGCGACGATCGCGTCGACATCGAGGATGACGGCCACACGCCCGTCACCCAGGATGGTGGCGGCGGCAACGCCGACGACGTGGCCGTAGTTGGTTTCGAGGCTTTTGATCACAACCTGCTGCTGGCCGATAATGCCGTCGACGAGCAGGGCATTCTGGGTACGGTTCTCCGATTCCACCAGGATGGCCACGCTGTTGAGCGGGTCGGCCTCCTCGTCGCGATAACCGAGCTGCAGCCCGATATCGATGAGCGGAATGAAGGAGCCGCGTATGGCGATGACCTGGCTCGTCTCACCGAGCCCGTGCACATCCTGCCGCTTGGGTTGCAGCGTCTCCACAATGGCGGTCAGCGGCACCACGAGCGTCTGGCCGGCGATGGTCACGACCATGCCGTCGAGCACGGCCAGCGTCAGCGGCAGGCTGAGCGTGAAGGTGGTGCCCAGGCCCGGCCGCGAGGTGATCGAGATGCGGCCGCCGAGAGCCTGGATCGAACGTTTCACCACGTCCATGCCGACGCCGCGTCCCGAAACATCCGAGATCGTGCTCGCGGTGGAGAAGCCGGGATGGAAAATCAGGTCGTCGATCTCGCCGTCGGTCAGCTGCGCATTGGGGTCGATGAGCCCCTTCGTGATCGCGATGTCCCTGACGCGCGCCCGGTTGATGCCGCCGCCGTCGTCGGACACCTCGATGATCACACGGCCGGAACGGTGGGCCGCGGTCATGCGGACCACGCCCTGCTCGCTCTTGCCGGCGGCAAGCCGATCCTCCGGTTTTTCAAGGCCGTGATCGATGGCGTTGCGGATCATGTGGGTAAGGGGGTCCGCCAGCCGTTCGATGACCGTCTTGTCGACCTCGCAATTCTCGCCCTCGGTCACCAGGCGGACCGACTTGCCGACCATGTCGGCGACCTCGCGGACGACGCGCGACATGCGCTGGAAGATCGGCCGCACCGGCTGGGCGCGGATCGCCATGACGCTGTCCTGGATCTCGCGGGTCAGGTGCTCGAGATCGTCGAGGCCGACCGCCACTTCCGAAAGCCGCGCGATGCCGGCCTCGGTGACGCGCTGTGCCAGCATCGACTGGTTGATGACCAGTTCCCCGACGAGGTCGATCAGCCGGTCGACACGATCGAGGTCGACGCGGATCGTGGTCTGCTGTCCGGATTGGGCTGCCGCCTGTGCGGTGCCGGCCTTGATCAGAAGTTCGGTCGGTGTCGGCTCGCGCTGCGGCTGGGGAGCGGCTGCGGCCTCGACCGGAGCGACCGGACCCGGCAGTTCCGCTACCAGCGCCGAGATGTCGGCTATCGGGATCACCTGGAAGTCGGCGGATTCGGTGGCGTCCGGATCGCTCGGCGCCTTGCGGGCGATGTCGAGATCGCAGTCGAAGGTGACGAATTCGAACACCTCGCGCACCGCGCTTTCCTCGATCGACGGATCGAGCTCGATTGTCCAGGAAAGATAGGAGCCCTCGGGATCGAGTTCCGTCAGCAGCGGCACCGCAGATATGTCGCAGGCGATCCTGGCCTCGCCGAGGCGGCGCAGCTCGCGCAGCAGCACGACGGCGTCATTGGCCTTGGCATAAAGCTCGGGCTTCGGCCGGAAGGTGACCTGGAGCGGGGCCGAGGCATCGTCGCCGAAGGGCGAGTCGAGGCCGGAGCCGACCAGATCCTCGAGCGAGAAGCGGATCGGCGTGAAGCCGTTCTCGTCCGGACCGGGCTCCGGCTCGGCCGCTGCTTCCGGCGCGGTCCCTTCCGTCTGCGCGGCTGACGGGGCGGCGTCTCCCGAAGCCGCGCGCGTCAGCTCGCCATTGAGCTGCGAGATGCGGGCGCGGTCGAGATCGGTTCCGTCGCGCGAGAAGCGCACGAGGTCGGCAAGACCGTCGGCGGCGCGCAGCATGAGCTTGATCAGGCTGCTGCTGATCTCGAGCGCATTGGAGCGCATGAGGTCGAGGGTGGTTTCGAAGGTGTGTGCGAAGCGGACGAGTTCATCGAGCCCGAATGCGCCCGCGCCGCCCTTGATGGAATGAACAGCGCGGAAGACGGCGTTGATCGTCTCGGAATCGCTCTCCTGCTGTTCGATCGCCAGCAGCCCGCTTTCCAGCTCGGCGAGTTGTTCCTCGCATTCCTGGAAGAAGGTCTGCCTGATTGCCGCCATCGTATCCATGATGAAATGCCCCCGGCGGATCAGGCTGCGACGCGATTGATGGCGCTGACCAGCTTCACCGGATCGAAAGGCTTGACGATCCAGCCGGTGGCGCCGGCGCGGCGGGCGCGGTCCTTCTTCTCGTCCATGCTTTCAGTCGTGAGCACGAGGATCGGGATGGCCCGATACTGATCATTGCTGCGCACCGCTTCGATGAAACCGAAACCGTCCAGCCGCGGCATGTTGATGTCGGTGACGATCACGTTCGGCGTGGTGGACTGGAGCACCTCCAGGCCCTCCATGCCGTCCTCAGCCTGCACCACTTCCATCCCGGCGTCACAGAGCGCCGTGCGCAGCATTTCGCGGATGGTCCTGGAATCGTCGACGGTAAGAATGACTTTCTTCATCTAGCTGTTCCTCGCCGAAAGGTGGTTCATGCCTAGCCCCGCCGTTTCGAGGGCCTCGGTGAATTCGGGTGATGCTTCGGTGACTTCAAATTCCATTCCGTCCTGCAACCAGGTAGCCGCCGCCGATAGCAGCACCTGGAGGCATTGCGCGCCCATGCGCTGCACCTGCGCCGCGTTCACCGCCAGGTCCTTGCCGCGGTGCCCGAGGATTTCGCCCGCCAGCGGGCCTGCCGCGGTGATATCGAGCAATGGCGGGAGAGCCATCGTCGCCTGGATTCCGGTCTTCTCGGTCAGCACCTCAGAACTCCTCCCATCCATCCACGTCTCCTGCGGTCAAAGCGGTGTTGCCCTGCACGGCATAGCCGGTCCGTCTCGGCGCAGGCGCGGCGCGGGTCTGCGGCGCTTGGCGCGGCGCGGCGGCGCGCATGCCGTCCTCGATGCTGAAACCGGAAACCGTACGAAGCAGCTCGGCGACCTGGCTGCGCAGCGAATGGACGGCGGCCGTCGTCTGCTCGACCATCGCCGCGTTCTGCTGTGTCGCCTGGTCCATCTGGTTGATGGCGATGTTTACCTCGCTGAGGCCGGTCGACTGCTCCTGCGAAGAGGAGGCGATCTGGGCGACCAGGCTGTTGATCTCCGTGACCTGGACGATGATGTCCTCCGAGACCTTGCCTGTCTCGGCCATCAACTGCACCCCGGCCTCGACCTGAGTGGAACTGGCCGAAATCAGCGCCTTGATTTCCTTGGCGGCCTCCGCCGAGCGTTGGGCGAGCGAACGCACCTCCGAGGCGACCACCGCGAAACCGCGGCCGGCCTCGCCGGCGCGCGCCGCCTCGACGCCGGCATTGAGCGCCAGAAGATTGGTCTGGAAGGCGATCTCGTCGATGACGCCGATGATCTGGGAGATTTCGCGCGAGGACTTCTCGATCTCGCTCATGGCGGTCACGGCATTCTGCACGATCTCGCCGGCATGCTCGGCCTGCACGCGTGCGGCGACGACCTTGCTGGCGGCCTCGCCTGCTCCCGCAGTGGCGCGCTTGACGCCGGCGGTCAACTGGTTGAGCGCGGCGGCCGTCTCTTCGAGGCTTGCCGCCTGCTGCTCGGTGCGGCGGGACAGGTCGTCGGCGGCCTGCCCGATCTCGGCCGAACCGCCGCCGATGGCGTTCGCCGAACGGGCGACCGAAGCGATCGCCTTCTCGAGCGAGGCGGTGGCGCTGTTGAAGTCCGATTTGAGCGGCACGAATGCGCTGGAAAGCTCGTCGCTTATCCGCGTCTTGAGGTCGCCGCCGGCAAGGCTGCGCAAAGCCGCGTTCACCGCGTCGAGCGCGACTGCCTGATGCGCTTCCGCGGCGGCGCGCTCGGCTTCCACCTTCCGCCGCTCGGCTTCGAGTTCCTCCATATAGGTCGAGATCGCGAGGCCGATGTCGACCATCACCGCTTTGATCAGCAGGCCGAGGGCGTCGGCGACGTCGTCCCGGCCACCCTTGGACAGGCCGAAGCGGCGGGGCCAGTGCTCGGCCACCACTGCCTTGACGAGCTGCTCGGTGACGAGGGCGTAGCCGGCGACATAGATGCCCGGCTCGATGCCCAGCTTCGCATGGGCCTTGCCGATGCCGCGCACCGCATTCTCGTAGGTGCTGCCGAATTCGGCATCGGCCATGATGTTCCAATGCTGCTCCTGACGACTTTTCGCCGACGCCATATGGGCGTCGTTGGCGAAGAACCGGCGCGTCTCGGAGTGGGAGCGGACCTTGTCGTAGAAGACGCCGAGGGCGGGGCCGATCGCCTTGGCGACGGTCGGTTTCAGTGCCTTGAGCCGGCCGCGCGCTTCAGCGTCGAGACCCATGAATTCGAGATGGCTGGTCAAAGAGGGGCGAGCGCTGTCATGCACGGCGATATGCGATCCGAAAGATATGAAGAAGGCGAAGGCATTCCGGATCGGCCGGGCCCCAAGGCGCGGCATCATGCCTATGGTTAAGAAACAACCAAGCCCGGGTAGGCCGAGTATCGGGACCAATGGTTTCGGTCAGATTAACAGGTCGCACGCCGTCCAGGGATAATTGCGAGACTGAGTACGGCGGCGCCTGGCTGCGTGTTTCCGCCTGTTTCGGCATCAACCGGAGGTTTTGGCCGCCCCTTCGCAGGAGCGTGACGGCCGGGCGATTTCTTTGCGAACATGGTTAACAACCGATTTCGATTAGCCATTTGTTAAGGATGTTTGTTCATAGAAGTTAACAGCAGCACAGGCCTTCTCCACGCTTCGACAGGCCTGAAGCTGCTCCGGCGGCCGGGCTGTTCCGGCGGGCGGACAATCAGGATTAAGGGCGGGTTCCATGACGAGCATCTTGACCAATGCGTCCGCGATGACGGCGCTGAGAAGTCTCCAGACCACCAACAAGGCCCTGGAGCAGGCGCAGGCGCGGATCTCGACCGGTTACCGCGTGGCCGGCGCAAGCGACAATGCCGCCTACTGGTCGATCGCCACCACGATGCGCTCCGACAACAAGGCGCTGCTGACGGTCCAGGATGCGCTCGGCCTCGGCGCCTCGAAAATCGATATCGCCTACACCGCCACCAACAGCGCCATCGACGTGGTCGACGAGATCAAGTCGAAGCTGGTCGCGGCGCGCGAACCCGGCGTCGACCGTGCCAAGGTGCAGGCCGAAATCAGTCAGTTGCAGCAGCAACTCATCAATATCGGCGCATCGGCATCGTTCTCCGGCGAGAACTGGCTGTCGGTCGATTCGGCCAGCCCCGACTACAGCACCACCAAGAGCATCGTCGCGTCCTTCGCGCGCGCTTCCGACGGCACCGTGTCGATCGGCACCATCACCATCGACGTCGACTCCTCCAAGCTGTTCGATGCCAACGGCCAGACGGGCATTCTCGACACGACCAGCACCACCACCAATGGCGGCGTGGTCTATTCGGTGTCGACGCTCAATATCTCGACGCTGTCGAGCTCCGCCAACGATCTCGCCGATCTCGATGAGATGATCCGTACGGTCGACGCCGCCCTGCAGGCGATGACCAATTCGGCCAGCGATCTCGGCGCCGCCAAGAAGCGCATCGGCCTGCAGGTCGAGTTCGTCGACAATCTGATGGACGCCATCGAGCGCGGCGTCGGCGCCCTCGTCGATGCCGACATGAACGAGGAATCGACCCGCCTCCAGGCGCTCCAGGTGCAGCAGCAACTCGGCATCCAGGGCCTGTCGATCGCCAATGCCAGCGTCCAGGGCATCCTCTCGCTGTTCCAGAACTGATCGCGCTGAAAACCCGACTCCCCGGCGCCACGCAACCGCCGGAGCGTCGCACGTTGGGATCCGGGCATAGCCCATCGCCGATCATTCGGCTGCGACCTTCCGTGCGAACTGAAAATGTGCGAGGCCTTGTCCCTGCAGCACGCGGAGGACATCATGAAGCGGTCGCGCGTCAACGAGATCATCCGGGAAGGCGACGCCTTCATCCGGTCCTTCGGCTACATCATGCCGCCCTTCGCCTATTGGTCGCCGCAGGACCTGAAGGATCGGCGGCCGGCCGGCATCGTCGATGCCCGTCTGGGATGGGATATCACCGACTACGGGCTGGAGAAATTCGACGAACTCGGCCTCTTCCTCTTCACCGTGCGCAACGGCCGCGCCGCCGATCTGGCGCGCGGCACCGGCATGCTCTACGCCGAAAAGATCATGATCTCCCGCAAGGACCAGCTGTCGCCGATGCACCGCCATATCGTGAAGGCGGAGGACATCATCAACCGCGGCGGCGGCAAGCTGGTGCTCGAACTCTTCATGTCGCAGTCGGACGGCGGCATCGACGACAAGGCCGAGGTGAGCGTTCCCACCGACGGCGTGATCCGGACCATGCCGGCCGGCGCGCGGCTCAGTCTCGATCCAGGCGAAAGCGTGACGCTGCTGCCGGGGGTCTGGCACGCTTTCTGGGGCGAGGGTGGGGACGTGCTGATCGGCGAAGTCTCGACCGTCAACGACGACCTTACCGACAACATCTTCGCCGAGCCGATCGGCCGCTTTTCCAGCATCGAGGAGGATGAGCCGCCGCTGCATCTGCTGGTGTCGGACTATGACAGATGGGTGAAGAGCGAATAGGGAACGAGCGAGTAGCGAATAGCGAATAGCGAATAGGGAAAAAGAGGGGTTGCGTGCCGCCAAATTCCGCGGACTTCTTTCGCTATTCGCTATTCGCTATTCGCTATTCGCTATTCGCTATTCGCTATTCGCTCCTACCCGCTTGCGATCAGCTTCTTCAATTCGTCCACCTTGCGAGCCAGCAGCGTCGGGTCGGCGCGGGTCTCGACATTCAGCCTCAGCAACGGCTCGGTGTTCGAGGCGCGCAGGTTGAAGCGCCAGTCGTCGAATTCCATGCCGAGCCCGTCGAGCGTGTCCACATGAGGGTTGAAGCGCTGATAGGCTTCGGCGACCTTCTGCTGGCTCGCTTTGGCGTCGGCCACCGTGAAATTGATCTCGCCGGAGCAGGGAAAGGCGGCGATGCGCTCTTCCATGACCTCGGCGAGCTGCGCGCCGGAAGCGGATAGTTCGGCCACGACCTCCAGCCAGGCCAGCATGCCGGAATCGCAGTAGCTGAAATCGCGGAAATAGTGGTGCGCGCTCATCTCGCCGCCATAGATGGCGTCCTCGGCGCGCATCCTGGCCTTGAAGAAGGCATGGCCCGTCGGACAGGGTTTCGCCACGCCGCCGGCGCGCTCCACGAGCGCGATCGTGTTCCAGGTGAGCCGGGGATCGTAGACGACCGTGCCGCCGGGGCGCTCGCGCAGCATCGTCTCGGCGATCATGCCGACCAGATAGTAACCTTCGACGAATGCGCCGCGATGATCATAGAGGAAGCAGCGGTCGAAATCGCCGTCCCAGGCGATGCCGAGATCGGCGCCGCTGTCGACCACCGCCTGCGCGGCCCTGGCGCGCTTCTCCGGAAGCAGCGGGTTGGGAATGCCGTTGGGCAGGCTCGCATCCGGCTGATGGTCGATCTTGATGAATTCGAAGGGCAGATGCCGTTCGAGGAGGTCGATGACCGGGCCGGCGCAGCCATTGCCGGCGTGGCAGACGATCTTCATCGGCTTCAGCGCCTTGCCGGCAACCTGCTGCAGCAGCCGGTCGACATAGCGGGAACGGTCGAGCGTGCCCTCGAGCCGGCCGCGCGCCGCATAGGAGCCGACTGCGGGCAGTTCGGAGCCCGAAAACACCAAGGCCTCGATCGCGGCGAAGGCGTTGCCCCGCGTGGCCGCGGTCGCGCCCTTCAGCACCATCTTGATGCCGTTATAGTCCGCCGGATTGTGGCTCGCGGTCACCATCAGCCCGGCGTCGGCGCCGGTGTCCGCGGTATGAAAATAAACTTCCTCCGTGCCGCACAAGCCGACCGGCAGGACGCCGACGCCGCTGTCGAGGAAGCCTTGAGTCAGCGCTTCTGCCAATGCCGGGCTGTCGCGCCGCATGTCGTGGCCGACGACGATCTTTTTCGGGTCGAGCGAACGGGCCGCAGCCTGTGCGAATCGATAGGCGAAGGGCACGTTGATCTCGGCCGGGATACGGCCGCGCAGGTCATAGGCTTTGAAAGGAGGCTTCATCCGGTTTCCCGTCGCGTCTGTCGGACGGCGCACTCCTAACAAGAACCTGCTCTCCCGCATAGCGGTGTGTCGCGGGGAGGGCCCGCATGCCGTCACCTTCGATCCCCGGTTCCGGAGCGGGCAGGGGCGTTCGAGCCTTTATCCCGCCAGGGCCTGGTCGAGATCCGCGATCAGGTCGTCGGCATCCTCGATGCCGGCCGAGAGGCGCACCAGCGAATCGGAGATGCCGATCGCGTCGCGCTTCTCGGCCGGGATGCTGCCATGGGTCATCAGGGCAGGATGCTCGATCAGGCTTTCGACCCCGCCGAGGCTCTCGGCCAGGGTGAAGAGCCGGGTGCGCTCCAGGAAGCGCCTCGTACCGGCGAGGTCGCGGTCGAGTTCGACGGAGATCATGCCGCCGAAGGCATGCATCTGGCGTGCTGCGATCGCGTGCTGGGGATGGCTGGGGAGCCCTGGATAGACGACGCGTCGGACGTCGCGGCGCCCTTCGAGCCACCGGGCGATCTTCAGGCCGTTGGCCGAATGGCGCTCCATGCGGAGCGCCAGCGTCTTGATGCCGCGCAAAGCCAGGAAGCTGTCGAACGGCCCCGAGATCGCGCCGACCGCGTTCTGCAGGAATTTCAGCCGGTCGGCGATGTCCTTGTCCTCGCCGACGACGGCGACCCCGCCCACCATGTCGGAATGTCCGTTCAGATATTTCGTGGTCGAGTGCACGACGATGTCGATGCCGAGCTCCAGCGGGCGTTGCAGATAGGGGCTGCAGAAGGTGTTGTCGGCGACCGAGATCAGGCCCTTGCGCCGCGCCAGTGCGGCGACGCCCTCGAGATCGACGACGCGCAGCAGCGGGTTGGTCGGCGTCTCGACCCAGAGCAGCTTCGTCTCCGGGCGGATCGCCGCCTCGACCGCCTCGAGGTCGGTGAAGTCGACGAAGCTCGCCTGCAGGTTCGCCGAGCGCTTGCGCACCCTTTCGAGCAGCCGGAAGGTGCCGCCGTAGATGTCGTCGGTCGCCACCACATGGGTGCCGCTGTCGAAGAGCTCGAAAACCGTGCCGATCGCGGCGAGCCCCGAGGCGAAAGCGAAGGCGGCCGTGCCGCTTTCGAGGTCGGCGACGGCCCGCTCGAAGGCGAAGCGTGTCGGGTTCTGGCTCCTGGCATATTCGAAGCCCTTGTGCACGCCCGGGCTCTGCTGGCCGTAGGTGGAGGTCGCATAGATCGGCACCATCACCGCCCCCGTCGTCGGGTCGTGGCTCTGGCCGCCATGGATAGTGCGGGTCGAGAAGGCGAGGCGATTGCGCTGCACGGGCTGGTCGTTCATCGGTTGCGTCTCAGATGGTTGATCAGGTCGATGCGGGTGATGAGGCCGACGAACTCGTCGCCGTCGAAGACGATGGCGACCTCGTTGCGCTCGAACACCGGCAGCAGCGCGTCGAGCGTCTGGCGGGCCTGAAGCGTGTGGAGTTCGGCGGTCATGGCGGAGCGGACCGGCTGGTTGAAGCGGTCCCAGCGGCCGTCATACGGGCCCTCCACGACCGACAAGATGTCGCTCTCGTCGATGATGCCGACAAGCTTGCCGTCCTCGAGCACCGGCAGCTGCGAGACGTCGGCGCGCCGCATGCGGCCATAGGCAGTCAGCAGCGTGTCTGCGGGGCCAACGAAGACCGTGCCGCCCTCGCGATGCGAGCGGGCAACGAGATCGGAAAGGTCGCCATGCTGCTCGCGCTCGGCGAGACCCTGCTCGGCCAGCCAGAAATCGTCGAAGACCTTCGAGAGATATTTGTTGCCGCTGTCGCAGACCAGGGTCACCACACGCTTGGCGACCGTCTGCTCGCGGCAGTAGCGCAAGGCGGCGGCGAGCAGAGTGCCGGAAGACGAGCCCGCCAAAATCCCTTCCTTGGCGAGCAGGTCGCGGGCGGCGAGCATGCTCTGCTTGTCGGGAATGGAATAGGCCTTCTTCACCAGGGACAGGTCGGCATTGGGGGGGATGAAGTCTTCGCCGATGCCCTCGACCGTCCAGCTTCCTGCCTCCTCCAGCTTGCCCGTCTTGAGATAGGGGGCGAGCACCGAACCGACCGGATCGGCGAGCACCATCTCGGTCTTCGGCGAAACCTTCGCGAAGAAGCGGCCGAGGCCGGTCAGCGTGCCGCCCGAACCGACGCCGACGACGACGGCGTCGACATCCTCGCCGAGTTGCTTCCAGATTTCGGGGCCGGTGGTGGTTTCGTGCGCCAGCGGGTTGGCCGGGTTGGCGAACTGGTTGACGTAGAATGCGCCGGGAATGTCGGCCGCGATCTTCTCGGCCATGTCCTGATAATATTCCGGATGACCCTTGCCGACGTCCGAGCGCGTCAGGCGCACCTCGGCGCCGAGCGCCCTCAGATGCTGGATCTTCTCGCGGGACATCTTGTCCGGAACGACCAGGATGATGCGATAGCCCTTGGGAATGCCGACCTGGGCGAGGCCGAGACCGGTATTGCCCGCCGTCGCCTCGACGATCGTTCCACCCGGCGCCAGCCGGCCGTAGCGCTCGGCGTCGGCGATCATGGAAAGCGCGATGCGGTCCTTGATCGAGCCACCCGGATTCTGGCTCTCCAGCTTGACGAAGAGGCGGCAGCGACCGGTGTCGAAGCGTGTGAGCTCGACGACAGGCGTTTCGCCGATCAACTCCAGTACCGATCCATAAGGTCCGCGCAGGCGGCTCATGACTTTACCTCCCGTTCCGATGTTCGCTTCCATGCGCCGGCACCTCCCATCGGGGACATGCCACTGTTTATCGCAACGCAAGCGGGAATGATGGGCTGCATGCAGTGAAAAATAGCCCAGGTCGGAGAAAAGTCATTCCTGAAGATGGCCTGTTTTGTGAACACTATTCTTGGACGTACCGCTCGAGCCATCGAGTGCGCGATCTTGCGGTGGCTTTCTCTCTGCCGGCGCGATAGAGGTCTGCTCTCGTTTGCTCAAGGAACACGGGAATGACTGAAAAGGTCAAAGTCGACTTCGAGGCGCTGTGCCTGGCGCTCGAGATCGCCGACAGCTATCTCATTATGGACGAAGCCTATGTCGATCGTCGGACCGGCGAGGTCCATATTCCCTCCGACGATCCCGACCTTTCCGAGGTGACTGAGGACATGGCGGAATCCGAGGACTATGTTGCTGTTCCTTCCAAGCGAGAACTCGGTTTGGGGAGCCGTGTCGCCCGGGCTTTCGCCTGGCATGAAGCGCCGGAGGATGCCGACGCCGTTTCCGACATGTTCAGCCGGAAGGGAGGTTTTTCCCGCTTCAAGAACTGGCTGGTCCAGCGCGGCAAACTCGATGCCTGGCATGCCTTCGAAGCTGAAGCCGAAGAACAGGCCCTGAGTGACTGGTGCGAGGCGAATGGGTTCGTTCTCGACAAGGGTGGAAGCCATCACAAACTTCCCTGAGCCGGCTTGATCGAAGAACCAAGATGGAATATCTATTTCATCACGTGTAATATCTGGTTCAAATATTTCGTCTTTGGGCGGCGTCTGCTCCAATCGAGCCGACGCCCCTGGATGAATGCTGCCGGTCGGTCACGGTCTTCGGGAGGAAGTTTTCATGACAGTTCGTTTTGGCCTGCTGGGTGCTGGTCGCATCGGCAAGGTGCATGCAAGGGCCGTCGCCGCGGACCGCGATGCGAAGCTGGTCGCGGTCGCCGATGCCTTCGAAGCCCCGGCAAAGGAGCTCGCTTCGGCCTATGGCGCCGATGTGAGATCGATCGAGGCGATCGAGAAGGCGCCAGACATCGACGCCGTGATCATCTGCACCCCGACCGATACCCATGCCGACCTGATCGAACGTTTCGCCAGGGCCGGCAAGGCAGTCTTCTGCGAGAAGCCGATCGACCTCGATCTGAAGCGCGTCGAGCGCTGTCTTGCCGTGGTGGAAAAGGCCGGCGCGACGCTCATGGTGGGCTTCAACCGTCGCTTCGACCCGCATTTCGCGGCGGTGCGCAAGGCCATTGACGACGGCGCCATCGGCGATGTCGAGATGGTCAGCATCACTTCGCGCGACCCAGGGCCGCCGCCGCACGACTATATCACCCGCTCCGGCGGCATCTTCCGCGACATGACCATCCACGACTTCGATATGGCGCGTTTCCTGCTCGGCGAGGAGCCGGTGGCGGTGACGGCGCAGGCCTCCGTGCTCGTCGACAAGAAGATCGGCGAGCTCGGCGATTACGACAGCGTCAGCGTGCTTCTGCAGACCGCATCGGGCAAGCAGTGCGTGATCTCCAATTCGCGCCGGGCCACCTATGGCTACGACCAGCGCATCGAGGTGCACGGCTCCAAAGGAATGGTGGCCGCGGAGAACCAGCGGCCGGTGTCGATCGAGGTGGCCAATGCGGGGGGCTATACACGTCCGCCGCTGCACGACTTCTTCATGACCCGCTATATCGACGCCTATGCCAACGAGATCGCGTCCTTCATCGCGGCGATGAACCAGGGCGCCAAGGCCATGCCGAGCGGACGCGACGGGTTGCTCGCCTTGGCGCTGGCCGATGCCGCTTTGCGCTCGGTAAAGGACGGCAAGACGATCCGCCTTTAGATCCATAGCTATTTTGGAGTTTCGGCCATGACCGGCATGATGGAACGCAACGCGGGCACGAAGGCGATCGTGACGGGGGGCGCGCAAGGTATCGGCCTGGCCGTCGCCCGGCAGCTCGTCGCGGAGGGCTGCAGGGCGCTTGTCCTTGTCGGCCGCTCGAAAGAGAAGGGCGCCGAAGCGGTGTCTGTCATCGAGAAGCTCGGCGCCGAAGTGATCTTCGTCAGCGCCGACGTGTCGAAGCCGGACGACTGCGCCAGGGTGATGGAGGCCGGGCTCGAGCGCTTCGGTTCACTCAACGGCCTCGTCAACGCGGCGGCGTCTTCCGCGCGCGGTTCGCTGGTGGATACGACGCCGGAGCTCTTCGACAGCCTGTTCGCCACCAATGTGCGCGGGCCCTTCTTCATGATGCAGGGCTTGGTCCGCCACCTGCTGGCCGAGAAAAAGCCGGGCGCCATCGTCAACGTCCTGTCGATGTCCGCCCACGCCGGCCAGTCCTTCCTGACCGCCTATTCGTCGAGCAAGGGCGCGCTCGCCGTGCTCACCAAGAATGTCGCCAATGCCTATCGCGGCAACCGGATCCGCTGCAATGCGGTGCTGCCGGGCTGGATGGACACGCCGGGCGAGGCGGTGGTGCAGGCCAAGTTCCACGGCGCGGGGCCGGACTGGCTGGAAAAGGCCGAAGCCGCCCAGCCGATGGGACAACTGGTCAAGACGCATGAGCTTGCCGCGCTCATCACCTATATGCTCAGCCCCCAGTCCGGCGTCATGACCGGCTCGCTGGTCGACTACGACCAGAACGTCGCGGGCGCGTTCGGGGAATAGTGGGCCGTCGCGAATAGCGATTGTTTTCGATACCAGAATTTTTCTTTGCATATGTCGGCGCGATGACCTCGGCGATTGGCATCCACCGCTCATACCGTCGTCATCCCCGGGCCCGAAGGCGAGCCGAGCGAAGCCGGAGGCGACCCGGGGATCTATGCCGAGACGTCGCGACCGGCCGCTTCGGTGGAAGAAAACCATCTCGGCGTTCACGCATCACGAAGACGATATGGTGCCAATTGCCAAGTCGCCATCTTGGGGCAAATGCCGCACCGATCCCTCATCCTGCGCCGTAGCTCCCGGCATCACCGTCACGGCATGGATTCTCGGGTCGCGTCGGCTTCGCTGCGCTCGCCTCCTGCCCGAGAATGACGAAGGGAGGTGTTCTCGCCGTTAATCGTCAACGGTGGCGGCCGGCAATCGCTGATGTCGGCGACGGCATCGACGACTCGCTTCGGCCTCCGCGCCATCGTCATCCCCGGGCCCGCAGGCGAGCGCAGCGAAGCCGAAGGTGACCCGGGGATCCATGCCGTGACATTACGGCAGCCAGATTGAGTGGAGGAAGAGCACCGCATCGGCGGCCACGTTCATCCGGAGGCGGCAATCACGAAGCCTATGTGGTCGCCGGCACCAGCGGCCTCACGCCTTCATCAGCCACTCATGTTCCCTGGCGTTGTGGAACTTCCAGGTCCGCTTCGGTCCGGCCATCACGTTGAGGTAATAGAGGTCGTAGCCATGGCAGGCGGCGCAGGGGTGGTAGCCCCTGGGCACCAGCACGACGTCGCCGTCCTCCACCGCCATGGTCTCGTCGAGCGAGCGGTCGTCGGTGTAGACGCGCTGGAAGGCAAAGCCCTGCGGCGGGTTCAGCCGGTGATAATAGGTTTCCTCCAGCAGCGACTCCTCGGGCAGATTGTCCCGGTCGTGCTTGTGCGGCGGATAGCTCGACGTATGCCCGCCCGGCGTGATCACCTCGACCACCAGCAGCGAATCGGCCGGCTCGCCTTCCGGCAGGATGTTGGTGACGTAACGCGTGTTGGTGCCTTTGCCGCGGGTCTCCTGGCCGAGGCTGTCGGGAGCGATCACACGCGCGGGCAGGCCGCCGCCAAGCCCCGGCGCCGAGCAGACGGCGAGTTCGACATCGGTCTCGGCCGTTACCTTCCAGTCTGACCCTTGCGGCACGTAGACCGACCAGGGCTTGCCTTCGAAAGGCGACGATCGGCCGCCGAGCGTATCGAAATCCTCGCCTCCCGCCGAGACCTTGCCCTTGCCGGAGACGAACACCAGGCAGACCTCGCGCGCGCCGGTCGATGCAGAAGCGCTCTCGCCCGGCTTCATCTTGTGGAGGTCGAAGCCGACATAGGTCCAGCCCGCGCTTTCGGGCGTGACATGGCTCACCAGCCCACTACCTTTCTTCGGCTTCACCAGCAGTCGCGACATGGGCTCACTCCTCGTATCAGGCCTCGATCGCCGTTGCGGCCCATTCGGGCCGCTCGGCTTTCGCGCCGAATGGCGTGGGTCACGCCGTTCCGCGCTCCAACGGTCGAGGAAATCGACCGTCGGCAAATCAGTTCCCGGCCGGACCCTTATAGTTGATCAGGAAGGTCCATACCGCATAGGCCGTGAAGGCGAGGGCGATCATGCCCCACAACGGCGTAGAGGTTGCGAATTCGAGCACGGCCCAGGCCGCGCAGACGATGACGACGGCGATGCGTCGCCACAGCGGCCTGAAGAACGGATGCTCGTTGTCCTTGATCACGAATGTCCTGCCTCGCTCACGTCAATCCTGCCTCGGCAAGGAAACGCGAAAGGTTCTTGTGGCCGAGCTTGGCGTATTTCGACGGCGTCGCCTTCTTCGGATCCTGCTCCGCCTCGACGACCACCCAGCCCGAATAGCCTTTCAGTTCCCTGAGCACGCGAACATAATCGATCATGCCGTCCCCCGGAACGGTGTAGACGCCTGCAAGGACGGAATCGAGGAACGACCAGTCCTCGCGGTTCGATTGCCACATCACCGCTTCGCGTATGTCCTTGCAGTGTACGTGGGAGATGCGCGCCCTGTAGTGGCGGGCAAGCCGCGCCGGGTCGGCGCCGCCCCAGGTCGCATGGCCCGTATCGAGCAGCAGATGCACCGGATCGGCCGTGACTTCCATGAAACGGTCGATGTCGGCTTCCGATTGAACGGCGGTGCCCATGTGATGATGGTAGACGAGCTGCAGCCCGTAGGTCTCCCTGATCGCCTGGGCGAATTTCGTATAGCGCTCGCCGAACTGCTTCCAGGCTTTCTTCGGCAACACCGGCCGCGCCGAAAGCGGCAGCTTGCGGTTGGAGTGGATGGCGTTCGAGGTCTCTGCCGCGATGAAGACCGTCGAGCCCATCTCCTTCAGCAGGGTTGCATGCGCCTTCGCCGCCTTGAGTTCGGTGGCCACATTACGCGTCAGCAGCTCCGTGGAATACCAGCCACCGACCAGGGCGTGGCCGAAACTATCGAGGATCGGCCGCAGGGCCTTGGCCTCGCGCGGAAACTTGTTGCCGAGCTCCATGCCGACGAACCCTGCCGCCTTGGCCTCCTTGAGGCATGTTTCGAGCGATATGTCGCCACCGATCTCAGGCATGTCGTCGTTCGACCAGCCGATTGGGTTCGCCCCGATGCGGATCATTCCGTCCCTCTCCAAGAATATGGTCGCGCTCGCTTCGCCGACTTCCGGCGCCGGCCAAACGAAAGCAGCGACCTAAGCTGGCTTGCGTGGCTTCGCCCACGCTTCACCTGCTTAGCCACTTCTTTTTGCCGCAGGTTTTTGCCGGAAAACCGTGGGACACTTTTCCGAAACCTGCTTAGTCCCCGACACGCTGCAGCTTGACCTTGTCCTCATAGGTCTTGCGGGCCTTTTCCACTTCCTTGCGCGAACTGACCTCGGGGACCGCGACATCCCACCAATGGCCGCCCGCTTCGGTCGAGATCAGAGGATCGGTCTCGATAACGACGACGGTCGTTCGGGCATTTTCCTTCGCCCTGCCGAGAGCAGCCTCGAGATCCGCGATCGACGTCACCTTTTCGGCGATCGCCCCGAGGCTCGCGGCATGGGCGGCAAAGTCGATCTCGGGCAGCAGCTCGTGCCGCGCATCCTTCAAAAGATTGTTGAAGTTGGCGCCGCCCGTGCCCATCTGCAGCCGGTTGATGCAGCCGTAACCCCGGTTGTCGAGCAGCACGATCACCAGCTTCAGGCCGAGCATCACCGAGGTGGCGATCTCGGAATTCAGCATCAGATAGGAGCCGTCGCCGACCATGACGACGACCTCCTCGCCTGATCTCGCCATCTTGGCGCCGAGCCCTCCGGCGATCTCGTAGCCCATGCAGGAATAGCCATATTCGGCGTGGTAGGAACCGGGCTTTCCGGCCTGCCAGAGTTTGTGCAGCTCGCCGGGCAGGCCGCCGGCGGCATGGAGCAGCGTCACATCGGAACCCATGGCGCGCTGGACGGCGCCGATCACCTGGGCGTCGGAGGGCAGAGCCGTATTGGTCGCGGCCGTCGCCTTGGCGGCCGCCTTCCGCCATTCAGCTTTGCCGCCCTTGGCATCTTCGGTCCAGGCCGCAGGCGAGGCCCAGCCTTCGGCGGCTTTTTCCAGCTCCTTGAGCCCTTCGCGCGCGTCCGCAACCAGGGTCAGCGCCTTGTGCTTGCCGGCATCGAAGGGCTGGACATTGAGGCCGACGATCGTCTTGCCGCTGTTCTTGAACAGGGCCCACGAGCCGGTGGTGAAATCCTGGAGCCGCGTACCGATGGCCAGCACCAGGTCGGCTTCTTCCGCCAGCCGGTTGGCGGCCGACGTCCCGGTCACGCCGACGGCACCCATGTTCAGCGGATGGTCGTCGGGCAGCGAGGACTTGCCGCCCTGCGTCTCGCAGACCGGGATGCCGGTCGCCTCGACGAAACGGGCGAGGGCGGGGGAGGCATGCGAATAAAGCACGCCGCCGCCGGCGACGACGAGGGGCTTCCTGGCGCGGCGCAGGGCGTCGGCGACATGCTTCAGCTCGGCAAGATCCGGGCGCGGGCGCCGCGGCGTCCGCAGCCGTTCCTCGAAGAAGGTTTCGGGATAATCATAGGCTTCCGCCTGGACGTCCTGGCAGAGGGCGAGCGTCACCGGTCCGCACGCGGCCGGGTCGGTCAACACCAGCATGGCGCGGGCGAGCGCCGGAACGATCTGCTCAGGCCGCGTGATGCGGTCGAAATAGCGCGACACCGGGCGGAAGCAGTCGTTTGCCGAGACCGTCCCGTCGCCGAAATCCTCGACCTGCTGCAGCACCGGATCTGGGATGCGGTTGGCGAAGACGTCACCGGGCAGAAGCAGGAGCGGCAGCCGGTTGACATGGGCGAGTGCCGCCGCCGTCACGAGGTTGGTCGCGCCCGGTCCGATCGAGGTGGTCGCGGCCATGATCCGGCGGCGGAAACTGGCCTTGGCATAGGCGATCGCGGCATGCGCCATCGCCTGCTCGTTATGGGCGCGGTAGGTCGGGAGCTCGTCTCTGACCTGGTAGAGCGCCTCGCCGATGCCGGCGACATTGCCATGGCCGAAGATCGCCCACACGCCGCCGAAGAGCGGCACCTTCTCGCCGTCGATCTCGGTCATCTGGCGCGCGAGATAGCGCGTGAGCGCCTGCGCCATGGTCAGGCGGATCGTCTTCATGGTAGTTTCCTCCCGCCGGAATTATGCGGCCTTGCGGCTGCGTGCCGCAAGCCAGGCTTCGGTCAGCTTTTCGAAGCGCGCGGCCATGTCGGCGATCGCCGCCTCGTCCGAAATCGTTCCGGGCAGCCATTTCTCCGCGGCGTCCATGAAGATGGTGCGGCCGACCGCGAAACCCTTCACCACGGGTGCCTCTGCAGTCGCGGCGAAAGCCGCTTCCAGCTCGTCATGCGGCGCCTCCAGGCCGAGCAGTACGACGCCGCGGCAATGCGGGTCGTTACGGGTGATCACTGCCTCGATCTGCCGCCATGCCGTTGCCGACGCCTGCGGCTCGAGTTTCCACCAGTCGGGCCTGATGCCCAGCGCATAGAGCTCTTCCAGCGCCCGGGGCACGGTATCGTCGGCGAGCTTGCCATGCTTGCCCGCGATGATCTCGACCAGCAATTCGCGGCCGACCTTGCGGGCCGCCCCGAACAGGCTCCTGAGCTTTTCCTGCTGCTCCGTCTTCAAGGCCAAGGGGTCGTCGGGATGATAGAAACACAGGCATTTGATGCAGTGCTCGATCGGCCATTCGACGAGATGCGAGCCGATATCCTGCGAGAATTCGAAGCGCAGGGGCCGCGAGCCGGGCAGTTCGACCGGGCGGCCGAGCCACGCGAAGCCGTGGCGCGCGAATTCGAACATCGCCTTGCGGCCGAACCTTTCGTCGATCAGCATGCCGTAGCCGTCGCGGCCATCGGCGACCCGGGCCGCAGCCTTCACGGCCAGAACCTTGAAGTCCTCGATGCGGGCGGCATCAGCTCCGGTCTTGCGGGCAAGGTCTTCAAGTTGTACGCGGTGGTCGACGGCGAGCGCCATGAGCGACGGGATGACGCGCCGCCGCGTCGTCGCCCAGTGGATGTGATTGATTGCCTCGTCCTTGCGCAGGGCCCGATACGCGCTGCCTTTCTCCAGGAAGAACCGGAGCTCTTCCCAGGTCGGATATTCCGGCGAGCAGAGCAGGCGCGACACGGCGAAGGCGCCGCAGGCGTTGGCCCAGGTCGCCGCCGTCTCGAAGTCCTCGCCGCCCAGCCATCCGCGCAGCAGCCCGGACATGAAGGCGTCGCCCGCGCCCAGCACATTGAACACCTCGATCGGGAAACCCTTGCCGACGATGCCGTCCTCGAGATCGTCGCTGATCGGGCCGTCATAGACGATGCAGCCCATGGCCCCGCGCTTCAGCACGATCGTTGCCGGCGACAGCGAGCGGATGGTCTTCAGCGCGCCCAGCACGTCGTCCGCGCCCGAGGCGATCATGATCTCCTCTTCGGTGCCTACGATGAGGTCGCAGTCGGGCAGCACGGTCTTCAGCTTGCCGGAGACCTTGTCCGACTTCACGTAGCGCTCGAAACCCTCGGCATGGCCGGCAAGCCCCCACAGATTGGGCCGGTAGTCAATATCGAACACGACCTTGCGGCCGTTGTTTTTTGCGATCCCGATGGCCTTTCGCTGCGCAGCCTCGGTGTTCTCACGCGAGAAATGCGTGCCGGTGACGACGATCGCCCGGGCCGAGGCGACGAAGGTTTCGTCGACATCCTCCGGCGACAGCGCCATGTCGGCGCAATCGGAACGGTAGAAGATCATCGGCGAGACACCCTCGTCCTCGACCGAGAGGAGGACCAGCGCAGTCAGCCGCGCGGGATCGGTGACGAGCCCTTCGACGGACACGCCCTCGCGTTGGAGCTGCTCGCGTATGAAACGCCCCATCTGTTCGTCGCCGACGCGGGTGAGCAGGGCCGAGCGCAGGCCGAGCCGGGCGGTCCCGACCGCGATATTGGCCGGGCAGCCGCCGACCGATTTTGCGAAGGAGGCGATATCTTCGAGGCGCGAGCCGATCTGCTGGCCGTAGAGATCCACCGATGCCCGGCCGATGGTGATGACGTCGAGCTGCGCTTGGGCGGCGCCCTGAGTCATGGTTTCCTCCGAGGAATGCGGGCGTTGATCGATTGTATGAAATATCAATTCCATCAAACAGTCAATATGGAATGAACATTCCTGATTGCCCGGCCGGAGGGCGCGGTCACGCCTGCTGGCGACGTTCCGCCACTGCGACGGTGAGGGCCATTGCGAGCGCCATGGTGGCGGAAAGCGAGCGGAAGCCCGCGCAATCGGCCTCCGCGACCTCGAACCATTCCTTGGCGGACTGCGCCAGCGGCGAGAACGAACTGTCGGTGATGGCGATGACGGGGACGCCCTGCCCGGAAAGAAAGCGCGCCGTTTCGATCGTGGCCGCGGCATAGGGCGAGAAGCTCACCGCAATGACCGCATCCTTCTGGGTTGCGAAGGAAACCATCTCGGGCTCGAGGCCGGAGGAGGACTCGATGAGCTGATAGCGGATCTTCAGCTTGCCGAGCGCATAGGCCATGTAATTCGCGATCGGATAGGCACGGCGCCGGGCCAGCAGATAGATCGTCTCTGCTTGGGCGAGGATGGTCACGGCCCGCTCGAAGATGTCGTCGTCGAGGGTGCGTGAGACCGTCTCCAGCGACCGGCTCGCCGCCGCGATGAAGCCGCGTACGATCTCTCCGGCCTGGGGTTCCTCGGCGTCGCCACGCAGGGCCTTCAGGCGATCCTCGTAGGATGTCGTGCGCTCGCGCAGCCTTTCGCGGAACACAGCCTGCAAGCTGGTGAAGCCGTCGAAGCCGAGATGCTGGGCGAAGCGTATGAGCGTCGAAGGCTGAACGCCCGCCGAGGCGGCTATGCTCGCCGCCGTGCCGAAGGCGATCTCGTCAGGATTGTCGAGTGCGAATGCCGCCACCTGGGCGATGCGCTTGGGCAGCACATCCCTCCTTTCCAGGATTTTGGCCCGGAGTGTCTCGAAGTCGCGTGGCAGGTCTGGTTCGGCATTCATGGTCGCAAGGTGCGTTGCATGGTCAAAAGCTGCAAGAGCCTAACTGTCGCCCGCCGAGATGTCCACAAAATGAATTGTATGTTCCATTTCCGGAAAGAATGGACTAATTCATTCAAAGTCGGCACGACGTCGACATCAGAGGAGCGCTGGGAAATGATCGGTGTCGGTCTCATCGGTTCGGGTTTCATGGGCAAGTGCCATGCCATGGCCTGGAACTCGGTCAGGATCGCCTTCGGCGACATGCCCGAGATCCGTCTGGTCCATCTCGGCGAAGCCAATGCCGAACTCGCGGCCCGTCGCGCCGCCGAGTTCGGCTTCGCCAAGGCATCCGGAGACTGGCGCGCCGTGATCGACGACCCTGAAGTGGACGTGGTGTCGCTGACGACGCCGAACCAGTTCCATCCCGAAATGGCGCTGGCTGCACTTCGCGCCGGCAAGCATCTGTGGTGCGAGAAGCCGATGGCGCCGAGTTTCGCCGAAGCGGAAGCCATGGCCGCGGCCGCAAGGGCATCCGGCAAGGTGGCGGTGCTCGGCTACAACTACATCCAGAGCCCCGCTATCCGCCACATCCGCCGGCTGCTCGACGAAGGCGCCATCGGCACGGTCAACCATCTGCGCGTCGAGATGGACGAGGATTTCATGGCCGATCCGGACGCGCCCTTCTTCTGGAAGCACGAGGCCGCTTCGGGTTATGGCGCGCTCGACGACTTCGCCGTCCATCCGCTGTCGCTGATCCAGAACCTGTTCGGCCGCGTCACGCGCGTTCTCTGCGACATGGCCAAGCCCTTTGGCGAGCGTCGCACCGAGGCGGGAGGCCGCAGGGCGGTCGAGACCTACGACATTGCCTCCAGCCTCATCCGCCTGGAGACCGGCATTTCCGGCACGCTGCTGACCAACCGTTCTGCCTGGGGTCGCAAGGGGCGCATCGCGCTGCAGGTCTTCGGCTCGCAGGGTTCCATCCTGTTCGACCAGGAACGTTTCAACGAGTTCCAGCTCTACGTCACGTCCGATCGCGCGACCGAACAGGGTTATCGCACCATCCTGGCCGCCCCCCAGCACGAGCCCTATGGCCGTTTCATCCCTGCGCCCGGCCACGGGCTCGGCTTCAACGACCTGAAGACGATCGAATGCCACGAACTGGTAGCGAAGATCGAAGGCCGGCCGGCCAATGTCATCGGCTTCGACGAAGGCCTCGACATCGAACGGACCGTCCATGCCATGGCGCGGTCGTTCGAGACGGGGGGATGGATGGAAGTTGGTGGTGAATGGTGAATGGTAAAATGGTGAATGGTAAGAATTGGTGAGTAGTATCTAGGCGGGCAGCTGTTGTCGGAGAGCGCTGTCTACTACATTCCATTCACCATTCACCATTCACCCCTTTCATTCGATGTCGAACGACACCCCCTGCGCCAGCGGCAGCGCCTTGGAGTAGTTCACCGTGTTGGTGGCCCTTCGCATATAGGCCTTCCAGGCGTCGGAGCCCGATTCGCGGCCGCCGCCGGTCTCCTTCTCGCCGCCGAACGCCCCGCCGATCTCGGCCCCTGATGTGCCGATGTTGACATTGGCGATGCCGCAGTCCGAGCCGTCGGCGGCCAGGAAACGCTCCGCCTCCTGCAGGTCGAGCGTGAAGATCGACGACGACAGCCCCGCCCCCACCGCATTGTGCTCGGAAAGCGCGGCGTCGAAGTCGCCGTAGCGCATCACATAGAGGATCGGCGCGAACGTCTCCTCGGTCACCGGCGCCACCTGGCGCGGCATCTCGACCAGCGCCGGCTTCACGTAATAGGCCGCGTCGTGGCCGGTCTCCACCCGCGCCCCGCCGGTGATGCGGCCGCCCTCGGCCTGCGCCGCCGTCAGCGCCTTCTGCATGGCCTCATAGGCCGCCTTGTCGATCAGCGGCCCGACCAGCGCGCTGGTCTCCAGCGGGCTGCCGACCGAAACGCTCTCATAGGCCCGCCGCAGCCGCGGCAGCAGCGCCTCATAGACGCTGTCATGCACGAACAGCCGCCGCAGCGTCGTGCAGCGCTGCCCGGCCGTGCCCATCGCGCCGAAGGCGATCGCCCTCAGCGCCATGTCGAGATCGGCCGACGGGCACACGATGCCGGCATTGTTGCCGCCCAGCTCCAGGATGGCGCGGGCGAAGCGCCTGGCCAGCCGCGGCCCGACCTCGCGGCCCATGCGGGTCGAGCCGGTGGCCGACACCAGCGGCACCCTGGCATGGTCGACCAGCACCTCGCCGATCGCCCGGTCGCCGATCAGCACCTGGCTCAGCCCCTCCGGCACGCCGCCGAACCGCGCCGCCGCCCTGGCGAAGATCGCCTGGCAGGCAAGCGCCGTGAGCGGCGTCTTCTCCGACGGCTTCCACACCACCGCATTGCCGCAGACCAGGGCGAGCGCCGCATTCCACGACCACACCGCGACCGGGAAGTTGAAGGCCGAGATGACGCCGACCACGCCGAGCGGATGCCAGGTCTCCATCATGCGGTGGCCGGGGCGCTCGGTGGCGATGGTCAGGCCATAGAGCTGGCGCGACAGGCCGACGGCGAAGTCGCAGATGTCGATCATCTCCTGGACCTCGCCGAGGCCTTCCGACGGGATCTTGCCGGCCTCGATCGAAACCAGGCGGCCAAGATCGGCCTTCGCCGCGCGCAGTTCCTCGCCGAACAGGCGCACCAGTTCGCCGCGCCGGGGCGCCGGCACCAGGCGCCAGGCCCGGAAAGCGGCGTCCGCTTTGTCGATCATGGCGGCGGCCTCCGCCGGCGTCGTCGCCGGCAGCGACGCCACCTGCTCGCCCGTCACCGGGCTGAAGGACGCCATCGTCCCGCCCGTAAGGCTCTTTTCGTCCACGCCCAGCTTGGCGAGAAGTGCCTGCGTTTCCTTCACAAGGGTCATGGCCCACCTTCCCGATAGTCGGAGCGCAACATCCGCTGGGAAGCGAAGAAGGGCCCGACATCTCTGTCTGTGCGCCATCGATCCGAGGCCGTCAGGGATTCCGGATCGATGCGCCGGTTTCAGCCTTGCTCATCCCGGTTGGGGCCAAAGTCAAGGCCCGGCGTGACGCCGTCGCGGAAAGGTCTATCCTGCCTGGGTCTGCGACGTACCGCCGGCTCCACAGGCGAAAGGCCAGAACCAGCATCGGCACGCCGACGAGCGATGGCATAGCCTCCCAGCCGCCGGGTCGGGGGAGAGTGTGGCTCGTCCTCTTGGTGGATGCCGAAGCCTCCAAAGATGTGAGCGCGAATCTTGGTCCTGCCCCTCCGACGCCACGGTGAAGCCTTGTTTCGGGATAGGATGCCACTCAACGAACGACCAGGCCGATTTGCCCGGAGCCGATCCATCGGAATCGACCGGAGGCGGGTGGCCGTGGCTATTCGTTGTCATTGTTCCGCGTATGCCGTCCGGCGTTCCAAGGACCTCCGTCAGTCATCAAAGCTGCATGGTGCGGTGCTAGATTCCGGGCAGTACGGAGCGAGACGAAGTAAGGGAGATATCATGTCGAAGACCCACTTCCAGGAAAGAACCGTCAGCTACGTCGTCGATCAGTACGTTGAATCCCGCAGGAATCCGGAATGGCCGATTTCCACGGGCTATGCGCTCCGCGCGATACGCACGGTGCTGCCGAATTGCGACCTGTCGGACCGCCAGCTCGCGGAAATGGTGGCGGCTTCCGCCATCAGCCGCGGCCGCAATGTCGCCTTCGATTTCGCGGTCGAGGCCGGGATGCGCAGCCAGCAGCGACACGCAGGCCTCTGAAGCCGTCCCAGGGCGCCATCTTTCCCGAAACGGCGCGCCGGAACCCATCGCGAAACGCCTTTCGCAAACTCCCGAGAACCCAGCAGTTTCAAGGTCGCGAATGGCGACCGAACCAGGAACTGCCTCGAATTCGAGCCCGGCGCGGCCCCTACAGCGTGTCGTGTGAAAATGGTTTCACGCGACACGCCGTCGGTCCTTGACTTGACGCATGTCTTTTTCCCGAAACCGATGCCCACTTTCGGGAGACATGCCGCAGACTATCATGCCTCCTCGCCGACTGACCGCGTCATCCTCGAACTGCAGATGTACGGCCGCCGTCCGCATCAGGACGAGCCCGATCCATTACCGGACGAAACCGTGATCCGGGCCGGCCTCGCCGGGATCGTCGAAACCTTCACCGGCATTGGCGACACCAGTCCAGAACCCGATCTCGACGACCTGCTCCGGTCCTTCTTCCGCCGTGCCGCCGAGCGCGTCGCCCACAACCTCGACCGCCACGAGGAAGCATAGCGCTCGAACCAGCGCGAGCGGAATGGCTCAGAGATGAAGTTGGTCGAGCTGGAACGGCTCACCGCCGGGGGCAGCACCTTTATCGAGCGCCGCAAGGTCACGCAGATCGCCTTCAAGCCGGACTGGAACCGTCACGCCAAGGCGGCTCCGTTCCGGCGCAACGACCAGCTGCTGCCGGTGTTGCCCCACGGGCTGATCATATTCCCAGGCTCTGGCATCACCGAGAACCTGGCCCAGAAGGCCAGCCGCCTCGGCATCCCGATCTGGCGCTTCATTGATGGCGGCGCGCGAGCGCGTTTTCCTGCAAATGCGGAAAATCTGGATAATATGGAGATAGGAGTCCAGCCATGCGACAGTTGACGACAGGCGATCTCAACAAGCAGGTTGGCGACGTCACCGACGTTGCCAGCCGTGAACCCGTTATCCTCACGAAACACCGGAAACCCCGGTTCGTGTTGATGAGTTATGATCACTACGAACGGATGCGCACCGCTGGCGGAGATCCCGCCGCGCACACCGTGCCTCCGAGATGCCGGGGGACCACGCGGAACTCTGCACCGCCGAGATCGACAGACTGGCGAGGGGCGAGGGATATGACGATGGGCGGTAGATTCCTGCCCGGTCAGGTCATCTCTTACCCGTATCTGGGCATGGCGACACGAGCGCGGCGAAACGGAAGGTCGCAAGACCCGGCGGACCTGCGTGGTCGTCACCGTCCGCGGCACAAAAGACGGCCTGATCCATCTGGCGCTCCTGGCGATAACCACCCAGCCACCGCATGCTGATCGCGTCGCCTTGGAAGTCTCCGCGATCGAGTGTCGCCGCGCCGGTCTGACCGACCTCAATCGCTGCTGGGTCGTCGTTGACGAATACGATTACGATATTGCCGAACGCTCCTGGTGCATCGAGCCCGACGGGAAGATCCTCGGCCGGTTCAGCAAGGCATTCATGATGAAGATCGCGGGCGCCTTTATCGACGCGCGCAGCTATGGGCGACGCGTCAGCCGTCTGGATTGACGCTTTCTGTTCTCGGCAGCGAGCATGCCTCGGCTCGAGCCAAGGCTTATCGGAAAATCTTCGATTTCGACTTGTCCACGGCCGAATCGGCGAAGACGGGTTAGCCCGCCGGGCACTTCGTTTTTCGGGCCAGCCGTCCGGATCAGAACCTCCGGCTCAAATGGGCTGAAGCCGCCAGGCCGAACCGCCAGGGACGGTCTGTCGCGCGGGTAATGCCGATACGCGTCCCCACGGCGACCTTGGGTTTCGTGTCGGGCAGGCGGAGTCGGAAAGGCGGCCGATCGAGCGCCAGCCCGTCGAAAGAACCGTCGATGCCGAGCGCCTGGCAAAGCCGACCCGGTCCGGAGCAGAGCAGGCGGGCCTCGCCGCGTGCGCGCCGCGCCTTCATGTCCTCGATCCCGAATGCCGGCTCGAGCGCCCGGATGAGGACTGCGCTGCCGGGAAGGCAGACCACGTTGAGGCACCAATGGATGCCATAGGAGCGATAGACATAGGCATGTCCGGGCGGCCCGAACATCACCCGGTTGCGCAGCGTCTGGCCGGCGAAGCTATGGGAGGCGGGGTCATCGGGCTCGTAGGCCTCGGTCTCGGCGATGATGCCGCCGGCCGATCCGACCGACAGTTCCGCGCCGATCAGGTCCTCGGCGACGGAAACGGCGTTTTTGGCAAAGAAGTCGAGCCGCAGGTCGTGCAGCTCATCAAGACGGTCGATGCGCAGAAGATAGAGGGCATCAACTGGCTGTTCCTGGCGCCGGGCTATACCGAGCAGGTGGCCAAGGCGCTCGCCGACAGCAAGCAGCCCATCTATGTCGGCACCGAATGGGAACCCTTCACCGAGAAAGGCTCGGCAGCCAATGCGCAATGGATCGCCGACATGGAGAAGGCCGGCCGGCCGCTGACCGCCTTCTCCCAGGGCGGTTATCTCGCCGCGCAGGTGTTCCTCGACGTGCTGAAGGGCATCGATGGCGAGGTTACCCGCGAAAGCGTGAACAAGGCCCTGCTCGAAATGAAGCCGATCAGCAATCCGCTCGCCGGCAGTCCTTACGTTTTCGGCGAGGGGAAAACCCATTCTCCGATGCAGGCGACCAAGGTGATGAAGCTCGACGGCGGCACCTGGAAGGTGGAGACGCCGGACTGGGTGGCGCTGCCGGCGGTGCAGTAGTGCATCGCGGAAGCACCCCTCATCCGACCTCGCCCTGACGGGCGAGGCCACCTTCTCCCACAAGGGGAGAAGGCTGGAGCCTGGCTTGGCCTGCTCTGCAAATCGTCAACGTCTGCGATTGGCCGAGACGCTGCTGCAGGGCGTTCCCTTCTCCCCTTGTGGGAGAAGGTGGCCTCGCGAAGCGAGGACGGATGAGGGGTACTTCCACAAGCGGTGCGGGCGACCACCCTCTCCAAAGCAATCAGCGACAGGAGCATCGATGAACCTCTTGACTTCAGCGGTGGCGGGACTGACGGCGGGGGGCGCCTATGCGCTGCTCGGCGTCTGCGCCATCTTCACCTACCGGCTGGTCGCCGTCGTCAACTTCACCGGCGCGGCGATCGGCGCTTCGGGTGCCTTCGTGCTCGTCGTGCTCACCGAAGCGGGCTTTCCGCTGTGGCCGGCGGTGCTCGCCGGTCTTGTCGTCGGCACGCTGGTCGGCATGGCCGTCGGCTTCATCATGACCACCTGGTTCGCCGAGGCCAACGCCTCCACCAAGGCGGCGGTGACGGTGGCGCTGCTGGTCGGCATGATCGCGATCGGGCTTCGCCTCATCGGCGGACAGCATCCGCGGCCCTTTCCGGAGCTCTTTCCGGGTTCGGCCTTCCGGCTGGCCGGCGTCGAGGTGACGATCGCCTCTGTGCTGACCATCGGGCTCGCCGTGGCCTTCACGCTGCTCGCCGACCGCTTCCTCAACCACACCCGCACGGGGCTCCATCTGCGCGCGCTCTCGGAGCGGCCGATGGCGGCCGAGCTGATCGGCGTGCGGGTGAAGTTCCTGTCCATCCTGGTCTGGGCGGTGACCGGCACCTTCACGACCTTCGCGCTGATGATCATCGCGCCGCAGCGCTCGCCGAATTTCCTGGCGCTCAGCCTGCTGGCCGTGCCGGCGCTCGCCGCCGCCCTGATCGGCCTCTTCCGCAGCTTCTGGCTGGCGCTGGCGGGCGGCATCCTGATCGGCGTGATCGAAGGCATGACCAGCACCTTCGAAGGGCTCAGCCAATATCGCAGTGCAGTGCCTTTCCTGGTCATCCTGGCCGTTCTCCTGTGGTCGCAGCGGGAGGCCCGTTGGGATGAAGCGCGCTAGCATCCGCAGTTCCTTGATCGTCATCGCCGCGGCGATCGTTGCGGCGCTGGTGGTGGTCGGGCTCCTGTCCTCCTATTGGGTCTTTCTTCTCACGTCGGTGCTGATCACGGCGGTGGCGCTGCAGAGCCTCGGCCTCGTCGCCGGCCGAACGGGCATGATCGCGCTCTGCCAGATGTCCTTCGCCGGCGTCGGCGCCTGGACGGTCGGCTATCTCAATGTCGCCGAGGCGCCGGGCGGCCTGCCGATGTGGATCCTGGCCGGCGGACTGGCGGCGGTGCCGCTCGGCGTCGCCATCGGCCTGCCGGCGCTCAGGCTGCGCGGCATCAACCTTGCCATCGTCACGCTCTCCTTCGCCACGGCCTTCGACACATTCCTCGCCACGGTGACCTTTCCCGGCCAGACGGCGTTCCTGTCGGTTCCCCGGCCGGAATGGTTCGACAGCGACGAGGGCTATTTCGTCTTCGCGCTTTTCTTCTATGTCGCGATCGCCGTCGCGCTCGAGTTCCTCACCCGTTCGCGGCTCGGCGCCTCATGGCTCGCCGTGCGCCATTCGGAGCGTGCGGCCGCCGCGCATGGGGTGAGCATCGCCGCGGCCAAGCTTTCCGCCTTCGCCATCAGCGCCTTCATCGCCGGGATTTCCGGCGGGCTGCTCGCCGGCTATCTCGGCACGCTCGTCTCGGACAATTTCAGCATGATGCAGTCGCTGGTGCTGTTCGCCGTGGCCGTCATGGCCGGCGCGCATTTCGCCGAAGGCGCCGTCATCGGCGGCGTTCTGGTGACGACGTTCCCCGAACTCCTGCGCCGGCTCGACCTTCCCCAGGACCTGGGCAATGTGCTCTTCGCCATCGGCGCTACCCAGGCGCTGTCGACCGGCGAAACGATGAGCGAGACCTTCCGTCGCCTGTTCCGCAGGCTCTTGCCCGGAAGGCCGGTCAGGCCGGCGCGCGGACCGGTATCGGATCTGCCGGTATCCGTGGCGCGGCCGGCCGGCCCGGCGCTGATGATCGAAGGCCTCACCGTGCGCTATGGCAGCGTGGTCGCGCTCGACACGGTCGACCTGACGGTGCCGGCCGGCACGGTCGCCGGGCTGATCGGCCCGAATGGCGCCGGCAAGTCGACCTTCATCGACGCCGTGACCGGTTTTCTTGCCTCCTATGACGGCAATGTGCGCCTCGAGGGCAGGGCGCTCGAGGGCGTACCCGCCCACCAGCGCGCCCGCGCCGGCGTGCGGCGGAGCTGGCAGACCAACCGCATCGCGCCGGAACTCACCGTCGGCGGCTATCTGAACCTTGCCGCGAAGGGTCTTTCCGATGCCGAGATGAAAGCGGTGCTCGACTGGCTCGACTGCCCGCATCCCGATGTCGCGGTCGCGTCGGTCGATGCCGGCACGCGGCGCCTGCTCGATGTCGCAGGCGTCGTCGCCTCGCGCCCGGCCGTGGCGCTGCTCGACGAGCCGGCCGCCGGGCAGTCGCATGAGGAGACGCTGCGTCTCGGAAAACGCATCGCCGAGATCCCCCGCCTGTTCGGCACGGCCGTGCTCCTGGTCGAGCATGACATGGACCTCGTCCGCTCGGCCTGCTCGGAAGTGACCGTGCTCGACTTCGGCCGGGTCATCGCCTCCGGTCCGCCGGCCAAGGTGCTGGAGCAGGGCACTGTGAAAAAGGCCTATCTCGGCATCGAGGAGGAGGTTGCCGCATGAGCGAGCTCGTCGTCTCCTCGCTTTCGGTGAGCCGCGCGGACCTGCCCGTCGTCGCCGAGGTCGATCTCGTCGCCGAGAGCGGCGGCATCAGCGTGCTGCTCGGCGCCAACGGGGCCGGCAAGACCACGCTGCTCGAAGGCCTGTCGGGCATCATCCCGGCCAATGGCGGGACGATCACGCTCGACGGCCAGGAAATCCAGAAGACGCGGCCCGGCGTGCGCTCGCGCGCCGGGCTCGCTCATGTCGAACAGGGACGCACCGTCTTCCGCCAACTGACCACCGAGGAAAACCTGGCCGTCGGCCTGCGCGCCGACGCCAGGCTCGACGAAGCCTATGCGCTGTTCCCGGAGCTGGTGCAGCGGCGGGCGGTACGAGCCGGGCTGCTCTCCGGCGGCGAGCAGCAGATGCTGGTGATCGCGCGCGCCTTGCTCACGCGGCCGAAGGTGCTTCTGATCGACGAGATGTCGGCGGGCCTGGCGCCCGTCATCGTCAGCAGGCTGATGGCGGCGGTGCGCAAGCTCGCCGACGACGGGCTGGCGGTGCTGCTGGTCGAGCAGTTCGCCGCGCTCGCGCTCGCGGTCGGCGACCGCGCCTATGTCATGCGGCGCGGCCGCATGGTCTATTCCGGCGCCTGCGCCGCGTTGCGCAAGGCACCCGACGAACTGCACCGGCTTTATCTGGGTGCGGCCGAGGGGTGACGGGTGCGGCGCTTTTCTGTGCGATGTGTTGCAGCTGCTGGTTGATACGGCTGCGGAACAGGCGGCACGCGTGATCATGCCGTCGTCCTGTAAAGTACTGGAAGTTTACAGGATGGGGCCTGTTGGGGCATGGCTGTGAAATACAACTTTCAATAGTATTTTTGCCAAGGCGTCGAGGTTGCGCGGCCGACCCCTCATCCGACCGCGCGGAGCCTGTCCTCAGGCTTGCCGGAGGCAAGACCCGTGGGCGCGGCCACCACCCGGGGTGGAGCCACGGGTCTCCACCCGTCCTTCGGACCCCACAAGGGGAGAAGGGAACGCCAGCAGCAAGGTCTCGGCCAACCGTCGACGTTCCTAATTTGCAGAGCCGGCCACGCTTGGCTCCAGCCTTCTCCCCTTGTGGGAGAAGGTGGCCTCGCCCGCGAGGGCGAGGTCGGATGAGGGGTTCTTCAGGCAGGACGCAGACAAATCGCGCGCCAATTGTTTCGATTGGCGATCATGCATCGTGACCGCAGCCGCAGTTCTGCGACGGTGAAACTGGGCGTCAGAAAAACCTCCGATGCGGCTCAAGTCAATGGAAATCGGGGTGGGTCTGCAAGAAGTGATCGCGCCGGGTGCGGAGCATTTGCTCTGGCTCTTTTGTCCTGACCCGAGACCGCCGAGCGCTCTTGCGGGAATTGCTCGGGCGGTGGCTTTCAATCGGCCAATGCGAGATCTTCCGGCATGGCGATCTCCTCGCCGAAATCCTCGACGAAGGCCCTCATCAGCGCGGTCCGCTGCCGGCCGATCTCCTGGCCCGTGGGCGTGACGAGGCCGGCGGAAAGCAGGAAGAGCTTGGTCTCGAAATGGTCGAGCG
Organism: Mesorhizobium sp. L-8-10; assembly: GCF_016756635.1. Taxonomy (NCBI): domain Bacteria; kingdom Pseudomonadati; phylum Pseudomonadota; class Alphaproteobacteria; order Hyphomicrobiales; family Phyllobacteriaceae; genus Mesorhizobium; species Mesorhizobium sp. L-8-10. Next base: position 3,165,150 of record NZ_AP023263.1, read on the forward strand.
CGAAGCGCCGGTCGTCAAGAGGCCGGCGTTCGGCCATGGGATCGTCGGGATCGTAGAGCTGCGTGCCGAGCCGGCCGGCGATGTAGAAGACCCGTGCGATGCCGAGTGCGCCCAACGCGTCGAGCCGGTCCGCGTCGCGCAGTATCGCGGCCTCCGTGCTGCGCGGCGCGATGCCGGCGGAGAAGCTGTGCGCCTCGATCGCATGGGCGACCGCCTCGATGCGCGCCGGCTGCCAGCCGATGCCGTCGAGCAGGCGACGCGCCACGTCGGCCGAGAGGCGCGAGGCCATGGCGCGCTGCGGGGAGTTCTTCTCGACGGCAACGCAGTCGTGGAACAGCGTCGCGACAACGAGCACTTCCATGTCGGCTGCCGGCTCGCCCCGGGCGATGCGGCGGACGAGCTGCCAGACGCGCATCAGGTGCGACCGGTCGTGCGAGCCGTCGCCCTCCGCGATGCTTCCGTCCCAGCGGCCGAGCAGCGTTGCGGCGAGGCTCTCGTAGGGTGCGAACAGGCGCGCGAGGTCTTCCGTTTGCGAACGGCCCGTCATGCCTGCTTTTGCTCCTGCCTGCCCGTTTTCCACCACGAAGCTCCTGTCCGTTGTAACCACCCGCCTGGGCGGTCGGTATGTTCAATGACGCGCGGATCCCTGCTCCAGACGTCCCGCGTGACGTGCAACGCATATAGCCGCGTTTCCGGCTGTCGAAATGCCCGACATGCGGGTTGTCGGCAAGCGCGTCGTGCATGCGAGCGGCTCCGGCCAGGCAGCGTCGGCGAGGATCGGTCTATAAGTCATAATGTCTGTCATGAGAAAGGTTTTACGAGTTAAGCGAAAAATTTTCCTGATTGATTCTTGTGTAGAAAATGCTATGGTTTAGAACTTGTCGCCGATGATGTGGGATACCGGCGAGCTTTACTGATAATTCCTAGTAACCAGAAGCGCCGGACCACGATTGGCGGGTGCGTTTTTCGCTCGTGGCTCGTGCGGGACTTTGACGATCCGGTCAATTGAGGAGCCTGAAATGGAGCGGTTGGTCCAGGAGTATAGAGCAGGATCGGAGCCAGTGAGCTCGATCTCGGTTTCAAGCAACGGTCAGCGATTCGCGTCTGCAACGCGGAGGGCGGCCGACGGGATAAGGTTCTGGAACGTGCAGTCCGGCGGGCTTTTGCATACGTTTCCCACGGTCGACGACCAGGACGAAGTCCGAGGCGTAGCGCTGTCTCCCGAGGGGTTCTTCCTTGCTGCGGCGACCCACCGCCACAGCGTCGTCCTGTGGGATATCGAGGCGCAGCAACGGATCGGTGCGGTCGAAACGCAGGCTCCTTCCGGCGGCATCGGCGTCGCCTTTCCCCGCGACGGAACCTTCATCCTTTGCGCTCACGGCCGGCTCTATTCGCGCTTCGACACACGGCGCTCGTGCCGAAGGGGAATCACGACAATCTGCAGAGCGGCCAGCTCTTCTCTCCATCGCTGGCGCCGGGCGGGCGCTTCGTGGCGTCGGTCCATGAGCCCAGCCGACCGAACATCATCGTCTACGACCTTCTCAACGACAGGCCCTCGCTGAAGACGGACCCGAACGGGTCCTTCAACGCCGTTGCGATGGGCCCCGATGACGGCGTGCTTCTGGCAGGAGACATACACGGCGAGCTGGAGACCCTGAACGCCGGGACCGGCGAGTCGATCCGCAGGTTCGGTACGCCGGGGCATTCGCGCAACGTGACGAGCGTCGCCTTCTCGCCCGACGGCAGCCGGGCGCTGTCGGGAAGCGAGGACTTCTCAGCGAAGCTGTGGGAGGTGAACACCGGCAAGGAGATCCAGACACTCAATCATGGCGCCGGATTCGTCACCTGCGTCGCCTTTCTGCCCAACGGGAAATTCGCGCTCACCGGCGGCAATGATGGCAAGGTAAAACTCTGGGAACTCGTGCCCTAGAGCATGTCTCCCGAAAGCGGTTTCGGGAAGAGGACATGCGTTAAATCAAGAGCCTTCAGCGTGTCGCGTCAATCCTTTTCACGCGACACGCTGTAGTCTTGCCGATGCCGGCGGCGTGCCGTGCGCGCAACATCTCGACCGGGCGGCCTGTGTGGCGCCGTCGCGCGTCTCGCCGCTTGTCGCGTGAAGTGACGATCGAGGACGACGTCCACCGGAGAGGATTGGATTGCTTACGGCTCGAGCTGGTTGCTCACTTCGACCAGATTGCCGTCCGGATCATTGAAGTAGACCGACAGGATTTTCCCCGTCGCCCCGGCCCGCTCGCCGGGTCCGTCGACAATCTCCACGCCGTGGCGCTCAAGGTGCAGGACGACCGCGTCCAGTGATGTATCGGTCAGAAGGCAGAAATTTCCGCTGCCGGGGACGGTGCGGCGGGCGATGCCCGGCGACAGGACCGCATCCTGAAGGCTGATCTTGTTCGTGCCGAAATGCAGCGACCACTTCCCCGGTCGTTCTTCCCGCGCTTCCATATTGAGCACACGCTCGTAGAAATGGCGGGTGGCGGCAACGTCGTTGACGCAGAGCACGATGTGATCGAGCGCTCGCATTTTCATGGTTCCACCTCCGAGCGGCGGACGCAGCGATGGGATCGGCGCTGCCGCATTATCGGTTTGTCGTGGCATCCGGGCCGGTTTCGGGGGGCGATCCCGAACCGGCCCAACAGCGTGCGATGCCTACATACCGGCGCGTTCAGGTCGCGGTCGCCCGCATAGCGCAGCTTACACCGGCCAAGGCAGAGAAAAAACGAAAGACGCGATCCCGCCCGATGTCGCCTATCGCAAGATGTGGGCATCGGTGGCGAAGCGGTCCGTCCTGAAGTCGGACAGGCAGGCTTTTCGTGCAACGTCTTCCGGCAGAACCTTTCAGTTCGCCATGTTGTGGAACCAGGCCTTCAGGACTTGCTCGAGGGCGTCTTCGTCCCTTGTTCCGGTATTCCAGAGCGCGACCAGCTTTTCCGCCATTTGTTCAAGCTGCTCATCGCTCGCCTCCTGATCACAGACCCGCGCGAGTATCCGCTCGAGAATCTCGAAATCGGACGGTCGGATAATGCCGGACATCGTACTCACCCTTCGAATTGTCGCAGGCGGGCAATTGTGGGCGGGTGGCGACTGCGCTGTCTATTAACTTTGATGTACAACCGGCGCGTCGGTTCGTCGGCGCTTCTCGGCAACTGGTTGATCGCGAGCAATCGAAAGGTTGCCGGCCAACGGCAGCCCGATGCCATGCCGGCCCTGCCGCCCCGAGATCCGGGCCAGCCACGCGAGCGTGGCGGGCTGCCAACTGGATCCTGCACAACAGGGAAGCTGGTGACTTTGACGGCAAAGACGGTCGAGGATCAGCGTCCTACGATTTACTGGCGCTCTCAAGTAAATCGGCGCATACTTCTCCTGGAGATGAATATGCGCCGCAGGAGAGCGAGTTTCGCCGACCAGAGCGTCAGCCGTTTGGCCGTCCAGTCTCGGATCCTGCTCACATTGCATCCTTGCGGCTCCGCCGCCTCGCCCCTGCGCCATCGCCTCGCGGAGATTGCGGTGGCGGAGTTCGGCGACCGAGCGATCTTGCCGCTTCGCTCGGAAGCGCCCACCTCGCGCCGGTGAGCGGCGCCCCGAAGGGCCGGTCGAGGGACCAGGCATGAAGCTGACACACCCTTTCGGTCTGGCGCTCTCGGGCGGGGGGTTCAGAGCCGCCGCCTTCCACCTTGGCGTCCTGAGGCGGCTGCGAGAAGTCGGTCTCCTGGCTCAGGTGGACATGATGTCGACCGTCTCCGGCGGATCGATCACCGGCGCGTACTGGGTCTACTGGCAGGCATTGAAGGGAGATACCCTGGCCGATGCCGGGGAATGGCAGAAGTTCGAGGACTCGCTCGTAGAGTTCATGCGTTCCGGTGTCCGCGAGCGAATCTTCCGCAAAGGCTTCGTCCTGCCCGCACTGCTTCTCGGAGCGGCGGTCTGCGCCTATGCCTGGGCATTCGCCCCGATAGGTCCCGGCACAGCGTTCCTGCTCGCGTCGGCAGCGCTCGGCTGTGCCTATGTCGTCTGGCACCGCCTGGCGCCGACGCTGCTGGAAAGGGAATATGAGCGCCTCTTCGGCTATGAGGTGTTGCGCTCGCTCGCTCCTCATCGAGAACAGCAGGGTTCTCCCTTCGCCAGCGGCCTTCTGGGGGCCATCGACGACATCGTCTTCGGAAATCCGCGACGGAAGTTTCCGGACCTTTACATCAACGCCACCCTGCTCAACACCGGCGCCCACGTCTTCTTCTCCCGGAACCAGGGGCTCGAACTCGAACTCTGCGCTCACGATGCAAGCGCGGGAATGTTCAAAGCGGAAGGCCTCAGAGGACGGGCGGCAGAGGGCCCGGCCGGGGGACTGCAGTCCAGGGTGGCCGCGATCAACGAGGCCATCGACGGCCTCGACCCGTTCATGCCTGGGCTGACCCGTCGGCAGATATCCTTGCCGATGCCGGACGATACGCCATTCAGCAAGGCGGTCGCCTCCTCCTCGGCGATCCCGTTCGTATTCTCGCCGATCCCCTATGGCGACCCGATCAAGAATGTGGAGCCTTCTTTGCGCAATCGAATATGGCGGTCGATCGATTCCGCGCGGCCTTGCTGGTCGGTCGATGGCGGTGTGTTCGACAATCAAGGCACGCATCTGCTGCTCGAGAAGGCTTGCAGCAGCGTCATCGTCAGCGACGGATGCGGCGCGCTCGCGTCGATCCCGAAGCCGTCGACGTGGCAGATGTTCCCACCGGGAAAAGGTGTCGTATCGCGATCCTTCGACATCACCTACGAGCGGTCGCGCGACCTTGGCTATATGAGGCTGGCCAACAAATACGAGCTCTTTTGCATGCTGACGGATTTCTCCAAGCTGATCGGCATGCCTGAACTCGCTCCGGCGGTGGTGGACGCCGTATGGCAATCGAAGCAGGATCTCGCCGGAATCTGCGTCGATCCGGAGAGGATGTTCACGCATCCCAGGGAGTTCGCCGAGGAACTTGCCTCATTCATGCGAAAACGGATCGACCCTGAGCACAACGGACCCTATGACGAGGAATTCCTGAAGAAATTCAAGAGCTGGACGCCGGGCGTCGACGACGGGGAACCACGCGGTGGCGCGCAAGCCATCGCATATCTTCGCCACCAGCTGCTGAAGAAGCTGGAGAAATATGCTCCCTACGTGACCGGCTACGCCTATGTCGAACTGACGCCGGATGCCGACTTCGGCTGGCGCAACGACCTGCCTCGCCTTCCCGAACCGTTGATACCGTTCGTCGCATCGATCCGGACCGATCTCGACCGCTTCACGTCCGAGGAGATTTCGGCCCTGATGTTCCATGGCTACACGACGATCGACCATTGCCTGTGGGCATACAGGAACGACTGGCTTGCGCAGCCCCAGCCTCCCTCCAGTTTCACCTGGAGCGGGAAGGGGATTTTCCGCAACTGGAACGCTCCGACCCAGGCCGAAACGATCGCGGCCGCCCGCCACCTCTCCGTCTCGTCGAGCCGGCTCGGCCCCTGGCGGGCGCTGCATCGATTGCTGAAGCGGTCTTTGTAGTTACCCGCCGTCGCGCGTCTCGTTGAAGTAGAACGTGTTTCGATCGACGTTCCCGTGAGGGGAGAGACCGGCACGCACCCGAGACCGTCATGGTGCGCGGCGGCGGCGCAGCGCACTCGCGCAGGTTCGGGCGAGGGGCACCAAGCGCAAATTCGGAACTTTTGAGGCCGCGATGGGTTCGAACCGGACAGGAGGTGCTCGTGATGGCTCGCTGCGACCAGTGCGGAAACAACTACGACAAGTCCTTCCAGGTGATCTCGGCCGGAGAGACGTACACATTCGACAGCTTCGAATGTGCCATCCAGAAGCTTGCCCCGACATGCCCGCATTGCGGGGTCCGTGTCGTCGGACACGGGGTCGAGCAGGACGATATCATCTACTGCTGCGCCCATTGCGCAGAACAGGAAGGCGCGACGGCCCTTCGCGACAGGGCGTGAAGCATGTCTTCCGAAAGCGTGCGGCGGTCCCGGGAAGAAGACGTGCGACGGATCAGGAACTGCAGCGCGCCGCGTGAAGTTTTCTTCGCGCGACACGCCGCAACGCCGGGCCGAGCATCTGACGCCCTGCCGTTCCGCTTGCGGGCCGGTGACCTGAGGAAGATGCGCGCCGCGGAGAGAAGGGCGGTCCTGCGCGTGCCCGCCTGCCTGCTTGCCGTGCTTTGTCTTGGGGCGCCTGCCCATGGTCAGGCGGATAGCCAGGCCTCGCCCTCACCAGAGGAACGGTGTCGCGCCGCTCTCAATGGCCAAAACCCCGAAGCCGATGTGAACCGCGGCGCCGGCAAGCAGTCGCTGTCGGAGTTCCTGGACCACTGCCGCGGCGTTCTCAAGCCGCCGCGGACCGGCGACAGCGAGATCGCCAAGCCGCCGCCCGATCTGGGCGAAACCCCGGTGATCCGTCCCGACGAGTTGCCGAAGCAGCAGCAACCGGAGTGAGACGCCGCACCAGACATGCCATCCGAAATTGATCCGGCGTCATGGATTTTCGGCTTGCGGATGATGGGCTGACCTTGGCCTTCCGATAATCCGGAACCCGGGGACGAGCATGATCAGGCTGGGCAGGAAATGTCGGCACCTCGTTCACGACGCGGGCTGCGGCTGTTGAGCGGGACTCGCGATGATCTTCCAGCCAGGAAGCCCCGCCGGGTCTCACATGGACGAAAGTCTCTCTCCAGCAGGCGCGTCCTTCGCGCTACCCATCGGCCGGAAAGACGGAGCGCGATTCTCCTCTGGTCCACAACGGGCGAGCCGTCGTCGACGGGCTGGCTCCTTCCGTCGGGGACGGATAGAGTCGGAGCCGAGAAGCATGGGAGGTTCTGAATGACTGATGCCGGCACGAGCGGCCAGGCTGGCCGGGCGCCCGTCGACGGGCTGGCGCATGTCGCGGGAGAACGGTCGGAACCGCTGCTTTCGCTCACCATACCGCAACTGCTTGAGCGCGCGGTCGCGGCCTATGGGCCGCGCGACGCCGCCGTCTTTCCCGAGCAGCGCAGGCGCCTCTCCTGGGATCAGCTCGCCGCCGAAGTGGATGCGTTCGCGGGCGGCCTCCTGAGCCTTGGTCTCGGCAAGGGCGACCGGGTCGGCATCTGGTCGCCCAACCGCTGGGAATGGCTGGTCACCCAATATGCGACGGCGCGCATCGGCGTCGTGCTGGTCAACATCAATCCGGCCTACCGGGTCTTCGAGCTCGACTATGCGCTGAACAAGGTCGGCTGCGCGGCGCTGGTGGCGGCCTCGCGCTTCAAGACGTCGGACTATGTCGGCATGCTGCGCTCGCTCGCGCCGGAACTCGACCACTGCGCCCCCGGCGCGCTCGAGGCGCGCAAGCTGCCGACGCTTCGCTCGGTCATCCTCATGGGGGAGGAGGCGAGCCCGGGCATGCTCAGTTTCGGCGAGGTCATGGAACGTGGCGCCGCCGTGCCGCGCGCCGCGCTCGATGCCGCCACCGCGACGCTCGCCCCTGACGAGGCGGTCAATGTCCAGTTCACCAGCGGCACCACCGGGGCGCCCAAGGGGGCGACGCTCAGCCATTCCAACATCGTCAACAACGGCAATTTCGTCACCTCGGCGATGAACTTCACTGCCGACGACCGGCTGTGCATTCCGGTGCCCTTCTATCACTGCTTCGGCATGGTGATGGGCTCGCTCGGCTGCGTCTCGAAGGGTGCCACCATGGTGTTCCCGGGCGAGGGGTTCGACCCGGTTGCCACGCTGCGCGCGGTGGAGAGCGAGAAATGCACCGGCCTCTACGGCGTGCCGACCATGTTCGTGGCGATGCTCGACCACCCCGAATTCGCCCGCTTCGACCTCTCGTCGCTGCGCACCGGCATCATGGCCGGCGCGCCATGCCCGATCGAGGTGATGAAGCGCGTCGTCGGCAAGATGCACATGAGCCAGGTGACCATCGCCTACGGCATGACGGAGACCAGCCCGGTGTCGTTCCAGAGCGCGGTCGACGATCCGCTGGAGCGGCGGGTGTCGACGGTCGGCCGGGTTCATCCGCATGTCGAGGTCAAGATCATCGGCGACGACGGCCGTACGCTCGGCGTCGGCGAGCGCGGCGAACTCTGCACCCGCGGCTATTCGGTGATGAAGGGTTATTGGGGCGACCCCGAGCGCACCGCCGAGGCGATCGACGCCGAGGGCTGGATGCACACCGGCGACCTGGCGACCATCGACGCCGAGGGCTACTGCAACATCGTCGGTCGGGTGAAGGATCTGGTCATCCGGGGCGGCGAGAACGTCTATCCGCGCGAGGTGGAGGAGTTCCTCTACCGCCATCCGAAAGTGCGCGAGGTGCAGGTGTTCGGCGTGCCCGACGCCAAATATGGCGAGGAGATCTGCGCCTGGATCGTGCTGCAGGCAGGACAGGAGGCGACGGAGGACGAGATCCGCGCTTTTTGCCGCGACCAGATCGCCCACTACAAGGTGCCGCGCTACATCCGCTTCAAGGCGGAACTTCCGATGACGGTGACGGGCAAGCCGCAGAAATTCCTGATGCGCGACGCCATGATCGACGAACTCGACCTGGTGGTGGCGAAGACGGCGTGAAGTGGTGAAGTAGTGAATGGTGAATGGTGAATGGTAGATTTGGGGGATGAGAAGGTAGTTATTGCCAGTTGCGGATGTTGCGAATCAAAGAATATTCTTCACCATTCACCATTCACCATTCACCATTCACCCCACCGGCGCATCCGCGCGCAGGAGGCCCTCGGCCTTGAGATCGTCCCATAACACTGGCGGGATCGCGGCGTCGTAGATGGTGCGGTTGCCCCTGGCCTCGGCGATGCCCTGGCCGCCCGGGATGACGGAGACGACGGCGGCGTGGAGCAGCGGGAAATGCAGCGCGGCCTCGATGAGGCGGACGCCGTGGCGCCGGCAGACGGCCTCGATGCGCGCGGCCTTGTCCAGGATCTCCTGCGGCGCCTCGGAATAGTTGTAATGGGCGCCGAGTTTCGGGCCGGTCGCCAGAATGCCGGAATTGTAGGGGCCGCCGAGCACGATGCCGATACCGCGCCGCTCGCAGAGCGGCAGGAAGGAGGCGAGCGATTCCTGCTCCAGAAGCGTGTAGCGCCCGGCCAGCAGGAAGAGGTCGAAGTCGCCGCGCTCGGCCAGCCACTGGCAAGGCTGCCATTCGTTGATGCCGGCGCCGAAGGCCTTGATCACGCCCTGGTCGCGCAGCGACAGCAGCGCGTAATAGCCCGACGCCATGAATGCATCGAGCCTGGCCTGCAGCGCCTCCTGCGAGCCGTGGTTGAAGATGTCGAGATCATGCGCATAGAGGATGTCGATACGGTCGACGCCGAGGCGCTCGAGCGAGGCCTCGAAGGACCGCATGACGCCGTCATAGCTGTAGTCGTAGACCTCGCGGCGCGACGGCGTGTCGAAGAATTTGCAGAGGCCGGTGCGCTCGTCCGGCGGACAGACCTTCAACAGCCGCCCGACCTTGCTCGACAGAACATAGTCGTCGCGGCGCCTGCCGCGCAGGAACCGGTTGAGGCGCGTCTCGGAGAGGCCGAGCCCGTAGAGCGGCGCGGTGTCGAAATAGCGGCAGCCGGTCTCCCAGGCAGTTTCGAGGATCCGGGCTGCGTCCTCCTCGGAGATAGCCCGGTAGAGATTGCCGAGGGGGGCGCCGCCGAAGCCGAGTTCGGTGAAGTCGATGCCCCCATTGCCGATACGATCGAAATGCCGTGTCCTCATGGGTCCCTCCCGCTCCGCGCCAGCCTCCGACAATGGACTCGACGGCACGCCGTTGCTAGCATTCGCGTCGCGGCGGAGGAATATTCCGAGGGGAGGCGATGTCGGAAAAATTCGTGCATGCGTCGGGCGGTCGCCAAGCGACTGTCGTCCGGAAGGATTCTGGCGTCCCGAAGGATTTTGGCGTCCCGAAGGAGTCTGGCCCCCCGATTGATTTCGGCGCCCCGGCGGCCGCTGCTTCGATCGCATCTGGAAGGAAATGATGAAGGACCGCCTGCGCAAGCTGCTGTGCGAGCTGATGATGATTCCGGGCCTCAGCGGCCATGAGGGCAGGGTACGGCGCTATCTGAAGGAGCGGCTGGAAGAGCTCGGCCTTGCCACCCGCACCGACATGCTGGGCAATCTGATCGCCACGATCGACGGCGACCCGGCCCTGCCCTCGGTCATGCTCTTCACCCATATGGATCAGCTCGGCTTCGTCGTGCGCAAGATCGAGCCCGACGGCTTCATCCGGCTGGAACGGCTGGGCGGCGTGCCGGAGCGCGCGCTCGCCTCGCAGGCGGTGCTTTTATGCGTTGGCGAGGGCAGGGACAGGCCCGGCATCATCGCCAGCAAGAGCCACCATGCCACAACGCCGGAGGAGAAATACAAGGTCGTCCCCTATATGGACCTCTATGTCGATGCCGGCTTCGGCAGCGCTGCGGAGGCGAGGGCCGCCGGTATCGACATCGGCACGCCCGTCGTCTACCGGCCGACCGTGATCGAACTCGGCGGCGACCGCATCGCCGGAACCGCGGCAGACGACCGGGCGGGCTGCGCCGTGCTGGTGGAGGCCACCCACGCGATCGCCGAAGCCAAGGCGGGGCCGAGGGTGCATATCGTCTTTTCCGTGCAGGAGGAGTTCAACCTGCGCGGCGCGTTGACCGCCGCCCAGGTGCTCATGCCCGAGATCGCGATCCAGCTCGACCTTATCCTCGCCACCGACACGCCCGACATGGGCTATCGCGGCGAGGTGCGGCTGGGCGGCGGCCCGGCGATGAGCCTCTATTCCTTCCATGGCCGCGGCACGCTCAACGGAACCATCCCGCATCCGGCTCTCGTGACGCTGTTCGAAGGCGCCGCCGGCGGGCTCGGCCTGCCGCTCCAGCGTTCGGCCCATACGGGCGCACTCACCGATTCGGCCTATGTGCAACTCGTCGGCGGCGGGGTCGCCTCGATCGATCTCGGCTTCCCGATGCGCTACACCCATTCCTCGCTGGAGCTGTGCGATCTCGCCGATCTCGAGGGGCTGACCAGGCTGCTCGCGGCCGGCATCGGCGCCATCGACGCTACCTTCAGCCTCGACAGGGACGACCACATCGGATGAGGCACTATCTCGGCGTCGATATCGGAACCTTCGAGACGAAGGGCGTGCTCGTCGACGAGGCTGGCAACATCGTGGCCAGCTCCGCCCACAGCCACAAGATGCTGGTGCCGCAGCCCGGCTGGGCCGAGCACCGGCCACGGGAAGACTGGTGGGTCGATTTCGTCTTCGTGACGCGCAAGCTCCTGGCCGCGAGCCGGGTCGACCCGCGATCGATCCGCGCGGTTGGCTGCAGCGCGATCGGACCGTGCATGCTGCCGGTCGACGCGGCCGGCGAGCCGCTGTCCAACGCCGTGCTCTACGGCGTCGACACGCGGGCGGCGAAGGAGATCGCGGCGCTCGACGCGCGCATCGGCGCGGAGCGGATCCTCGACCGCTGCGGCAATGCGCTGACCTCGCAGTCGGTGGGGCCGAAGATCCTCTGGCTGAAGAACAACCGGCCGGAGATCCACGCCCGGGCGGCGAAGTTCCTCAACTCGACAAGCTACATCAATTTCCGGCTGACCGGCCGGTACGTCATCGACCACTATTCGGCGGCCAGTTCCAGCCCGCTCTACGATGTCGGCACGCGCGACTGGACCTTCGACCTCGCCGACGACATCGCCCGGCCGGACCAGCTTCCGGACCTGTTGTGGACCACCGATATCGCGGGCACGGTGACGGCCGCCGCCGCGGAGGAGACGGGGCTGGCGGCGGGCACGCCGGTCATCGCCGGAACGATCGACGCGGCCGCCGAGGCGCTGAGCGTCGGCGTCGCCGAGCCGGGCGACATGATGGTGATGTACGGTTCGACCGTCTTCACCATCATGCTCAGCGAGGAACGTATCCGCGACCCGCGGCTCTGGTACGCGCCCTGGCTGTTCGAGGGCGAGCACGCCTCGATGGCCGGGCTATCGACCAGCGGCACGCTGACCCACTGGTTTCGCGACCAGTTCGCCAAGGAATTGCAGCCGAACATGGTCTTCCTGACCTTGGCGGAGGAAGCGCTCGCCTCGCCGCCGGGTGCCAAAGGCCTTGTCGTGCTTCCCTATTTCTCCGGCGAGCGCACGCCGATCCACGATCCCCGGGCCAAGGGCATGGTGTTCGGGCTCGACCTCACCCATACGCGCAGCGACGTCTACCGGGCGCTGCTCGAAGGCATTGCCTGCGGCACCACCCATATCGTCGACACCTATCGGGAGATCGGGGCGCCGCCCGGCAGGATCTACGCCGTCGGCGGCGGCACCAAGAACATTGCCTGGGTGCAGGCGACCTCCGACATTTCCGGCCTCGCCCAGATCCTGCGCCGGCGCACGATCGGCGCCTCCTATGGCGACGCCTTCCTGGCGGCCGTGGCGGTGGGTGACGCCAGGCGCGGCGACATCGAGACCTGGAACCCGGTGGAGGGCAAGCTGTCGCCCAACAAGCGGACGGCCGCAATCTATGAGCGCCAGTATCGCATCTTCCGCCGGCTCTACGAGCGGACGAAGGATTTGATGGCCGAACTGTCGGACAACGCGCTGGGCTGAAGGCTTCGCGGCAGGCAGGTTTGCCTTTTGATTTCAGTAAGATAAGGGCATCGGCAACGCCGCGAGAAGCCCCTCATCCGCCTGCCGGCACTTTCTCCCCGCAACGCGGGGAGAAGACCGGTGTCGCCACCGGCTTCGCCAATCGTCAGCGTTGAAGATCAAGCGCCGCCGTCGCGGCAGGCGCGCCCGCGCAGGTCGGTTGAGGGGGCCACGGCGCTGCCTACTTCACCGCGCCCGCCGCCATGCCGGCGATGATGTAGCGTTCGAGCACGATGCCGACCACGACCAGCGGGGCGATCGCGGCGGTCGAAAGTGCGGCCATCGCCCACCAGTTGATGCCCTGGCTGCCGGTCTGGCTGGCGACCATGACGGGAAGCGTCTTGGCGTCGGTCGAGGTGAGCAGCGCGGCGAAGAAATACTCGTTCCAGCACAGGATGAGCGCCAGGATGAAGGAGGCGACCATGCCGGGGAGCGCGATCGGCACGACGATGCGCAGGAAGGCGCCCCAGACGGACAGGCCGTCGACGAGGGCCGCCTCCTCGAGCACGACGGGGATCGCCTTGAACTGGTCGCGCATGATCCAGATCACGATCGGCAGCACCATCAGCGTGTAGAGCAGGATGAGCCCGATGCGGGTGTCGAGCAGAGCGATCTCCTTGTAGAGAACGAGGAAGGGCAAAGCGAGCACCACCGGCGGCAGGATCATCTGCGACAGGAAGAAGAAGGAGATGTCCTTGTTCGTCATCCACAGGAAGCGGTAGGAGAAGCGGCTGAGGCCGTAGGCGGCGAGCGAGCCGATCACCAAGGCGAGCGACGAGGCCGCGACCGAGGCCACGACGCTGTTCCAGAAGCGTTTCAGGAACTCGTCGCGCACCGTCGACGTGCCGGTGATCGTATCGGGCGACAGGCCGAGCGACTGCCAGCCTTTCCATTGCGGCTGGAAGTCGACGAAGGGGATCAGGTGTCCCTGCATGACGTCGGGCGCGATCTTGAAGGATGTGGTGACCGTCCAGAAGATCGGGAACAGGCAGATGCATGCCCAGACGATCAGGATGCCGTAGACGGCGATGCGGGAAGCGGCGTGGCGCAGCCGGGCGGCCGGCTTCACGCTGGTGTCCACAGCGGCGGCGGAGACGTCGATCGCGGCCATCTCAGCTCTCCTCCTGCCCGTAGCCGCGCAACCAGCGGCCCGCCACGTTGAGCATCAATGTCAGCGCCACCACGATCAGCACCAGATAGACCATCGCCAGCAACGTGCCGTAGCCGACATTGGAGCGGTCGCGGTACTCGCGATAGATGAAGCTCGTCACCGAATCCGTCGCCCCGCCCGGCCCGCCCGAGGTGACGTTGATGATGATGTCGGCGATCTTCAGCTTGAAGATGATGCGGATCATGATCGCGGTGATCGATACCGGCAAAGTGAGCGGGAAGACGACCTTCCAGAAGGTCTGCCAGCCATTGGCGCCGTCGACCCTGGCGGCCTCCATGACCTCGCGCGGCAAGGCCTGCAGCCCGGCGAGCAGCATGATCATCATCAGCGGAATGAAGGTCCAGGCATCCATCGCGATGATCGACAGCTTGGCGAGCCAGGGATCGCTGAAGAAGGCCGGCGTGTTCCAGCCCAGCCAGCGGGCGAGATTGGCGACGGGGCCGAAGCGGATCTCCATCATCGACTTGCCGACCATCCAACTCACCGCCACGGGCGACAGCATGAGGGGCAGGAGGAAGACGACGCGGAAGAATTTCCGGCCGCGGATCTGCGCATTGAGCAGCAGGGCCAGGCCGAAGGCGATGGCATATTCGACCAGCACCGAGAGCGTGTACCAGACCATGTTGCGGAGCGCGTTCCAGTAGAACGGATCGGCAAGCATCTGCCTGAAATTGTCGAGCCCGTTGAATTTGCGGCCCTCGAAGGATGAGAGGTTCCAGTCGGTGAAGGCGATGTTGAGCCCGAACACAAGCGGGAAGACGACCATGGCCGCGATGAACAGCACGGCCGGCAGCACGAAGAGCGCCTTGGCGCCGTCGGAGCCGCGCCGCAGCACGAGCGAGGCGCCGAAAGCCACAGCCCAGAAGACATAGGCATAGACCGCAGGGCGCCAGTTCGCGAAGCCCGCCGTGATCAACCCCGCCGAATGGAGGATCTGGATCGCGAAGGTCGCGGCCAGCACCAGCCAGCCAGCAGCTAGAACAAGGGTTCCAAGGCGGCGCCGGCTTTCCGGGACCGGCTCGGCCGCGACGACATGAGGGGGATCGGCAACGACTGCCGACGCATTCTGCATTGTGACACCAAAACCGGGTGGCGGTGCCGAAAGAATTGACGCCGCCGCTCTAACCATGCGTCCAAGCACCGGATATCCCGAAACGTCCCGCTTTCGGGCCCGATGCTCCCGTTTCAACGCGGCCCCGCTCGTTGCGGGACCGGTATTGGTCGTTTTTGCGCCCGCTGCCTTTTCCCCTTCGGGGAAGACGGCGAGGGGCGGTGGCTCCTACAGGCCCAGCGAAGCCTTGTAGAGCTTGATCTGGTTCTCCCGGCCGATCTGGTCGGTGAGCTTCTCCCAGGCCGCGGCGATGGCGTCCGCGCCTTCCTGCGCCGACTTGTACTGGCCGGCATAGGTCTTGGCGAGTTCGTCCTCGGCGACCGAATAATACTGGAAGATGCCGGGAATGCGCGGCTCGATCGCGGCGTTCGGATGGTTGTAGGAATCGAGATTAGAGCCGAGATAGTCCTCGATATAGGCGCGGTCGTAGCCCGCCGCTTCCCATTCGTCATAGTTGAAGTGGGAATTGCGATAGGGCTGGAAACCGGAGGGATAGGCCGACGTCCACAGCGACAGGTCCTTGCCGCCGAGATGGGCGGCCGCCGACCAGGCCGCCTTCTTCTTCTTTTCGTCGCCGTCCACGCGGGCCATCACATAGATGCCCCAGCCGATATAGGCCATGTTGGGCGCATAGTTCGGGCCGGAGGCGAGCTTTTCCCAGGCGCCCTTGCCGTGGTTCCACACGTCGTCGGAGCCGGGCAGGATGGAGAAGGCGGAGACTTCGCCGACCACCGAGGTGTCGGAGGTGCGGGCCATGGAGCCGACGTCGCCCCACCAGCTCAGCGACGAGCCGGTGCCGGCCAGGAACTGCTGGAAGGCGGTGGTGCCGGGATCGGCATTGATCTGGTCGGCGGGCTGGGTGGCCATGACGTCGAGCACGTCCTGGATGGCGCGCACGAAGGCCTCGTTGTTGACGCGCGGCTTCATCGTGTCGGGATCGAACAGCCAGGCCTTGTCGTCCGGATGCTTGGCATAGGCGGTCGCCCGGCTCTCGAGGAAATAGAAGCCGAAGCCGCCCCAGCCCTTGAGCGGGTCGAGATAGCCATAGGCCTCGCCGCCGGTTAGCGGGTCCTTCTTGCCCTTCAGGAACTTGGTGACGGCCTGGACCTGCTGCCAGGTGACGGGCGCGGCCCATTCGCCCTGATTGCCCTCGGCCTTCCACGCCGCGGCGAGATCGGCATTGTCGAAATAGTCCTTGCGGTAGCTGAAGGTGTGGCAGTCGCCGTCGATCGAGATGCGGTAGGTCTTGCCGTCCCAGGTGCCGACCGGCGCCTTCAGGTAGCCGACATAGTCGTCCATGTCGATCAGCTTCTTGACCCAGTCGGGCATCTCCGAGGCGAGGCCCTTGCCGCAGACGTCGCCCTCGAAGGGGGCGCCCATCTCGATGATGTCGAAGTCCACCGTGCCGGTGGCGATCGATTGCTGCAGGCGGGCATTGTAGTCGGCCTGGGCGAGGTCGATCCAGTTGATCCTGGCGCCCGTATAGGCCTCCCAGGGCTTCAGGAAGCCGCGGAACAGGAAATTGTGCAGGTTCTGGTTGTTGAGACCCATGAAGGTGAGCTCGACACCGGCGAACTCGCCCTGCTGCACGGTCGACTTAGTGCCCTCCAGACACATCTCGCCGACTTTCTGCCAGTCGGCGTCGGTCGGGGAGCCCATGCCCACGCCGGGGATCTTCAGGATCTCCGAGCGCAGATTGCCCTGTGCCCGCGCCTGCGGCGCAAGCATGCCGAGACCGGCCGAAGCGCCGAGCGCCATGGCCGACACCCCGGCGGCCGCCTTGAGAACATTCCTGCGGCTGGCCTGCATGGCCATAAGCCGCTCGTAAACTTCAACTTTCATCGCTGTTTCCTCCCTGACCGGATGCCAACCCGCAGATGCCGCGGCGGCATGTTCCGCGGCACCTCGCCCGGGCCACACGTGACGGTCCCCGCCCTTGCGGCCGGGAGGTCGCACGCCGCCTTCTCCTCCGGCCCGGCAACGCGATGCCAATATGAGGGGCAAGCCTTTTTCGAGTCAACGCAGGACGGACGAAAGCAATTGCGTAGCATTCGAAACGAAGACGCGGCCCGCCGGCCGGGCGGCACGAAAAGCGGCGCCGCCGTCACGAGCCATGTTGACATGGCGGCCCGGCTCGTCTGTTCTTCGTGGCGCGCCGCTCCGGGGGAGCGTTGCGGCGGGAGGAGCTATGGCAAGGGTTTCTGTGCGCCAGGTGCGCAAGGCTTACGGCGACGTGGAGGTCATCCACGGCGTCGATCTCGACATTGCGGATGGAGAATTCGTGGTTCTGGTCGGCCCGTCCGGCTGCGGCAAGTCGACCTTGCTGCGCATGATCGCCGGGCTGGAGAGCATCACATCGGGCACGATCTCGATCGGCGACCGGGTGGTGAACAATCTGGCGCCGTCGGAGCGCGACATCGCCATGGTGTTCCAGAACTACGCGCTCTATCCGCACATGAAGGTGAAGGACAACATGGCCTTCGCGCTCCGGCTGCGCAAGACCGACCCGGCCGAGGTCACGCGGCGCGTGCGGCAGGCAGCGGAGATACTCGGCCTCGTGCCGTTTCTCGACCGCTATCCGCGGCAGTTGTCGGGCGGCCAGCGGCAGCGCGTGGCCATGGGCCGGGCGATCGTGCGCGATCCGGAGGTCTTCCTGTTCGACGAGCCGCTGTCCAATCTCGACGCCAAGCTTCGCGTCCAGATGCGCACCGAAATCAAGGAACTGCACCAGCGGCTGAAGACGACGACGGTCTATGTGACCCACGATCAGGTCGAGGCCATGACCATGGCCGACAAGATCGTCGTGCTGCAGGACGGCAATGTCGAGCAGATGGGGGCGCCGCTCGAACTGTTCGACCGTCCTGTCAACACTTTCGTGGCGGGATTCCTCGGCTCGCCGGCCATGAATATGCTGAAGGGCACCGTGGCCGGCGGCACTGCGCAGACGATCGACGTGAACGGCGCACGGCTCGCCGTCGCCGGCAGGCACCAGGCCGGCGAGGGGCAGCCGGTGATCTTCGGGATCAGGCCGGAACATCTCGATCTCGCCGACGACGGCTTCCCCGCGCGCATTTCCGTGGTCGAGCCGACCGGTTCAGAGACGATGGTGTTCCTGCGCTTCGGCGAGAGCGACATGGTGGCGCTGTTCCGCGAACGGCACGACTTCAAGCCGGGTGACACGATAAGACTGCGGCCGCGGCCGAACCAGGTCCATCTGTTCGACGCCGGAACCGCGCAGAGAATCTGAATGCCGCCCGTCCGAGGCGCGCCGGGGAGAAGAGAATGCTGAAGGGAATAAACCCGTTGCTCAATGCCGACGTGCTCTATGCCTTGCGAGCGATGGGGCATGGCGACGACCTGATCATCTGCGACACCAACTTCCCGGCCGATTCCATCGCGCGCCAGACGCGGCTCGGGCGGCTGCTGCGCATCGACAACTGCACTGCGGCCGAGGCCGCCGCCGCGGTGCTGTCGCTCTATCCGCTCGACAGTTTCGTCGACGACGCGGCCGGCCGTATGGAGATCGTCGGCAATGCCTCCGAGGTCCCTCCCGTGCAGCAGGAAGTGCAGGCCGTGATCGACGAGGCGGAGGGGCGATCCTGGCCGATGGTCGGTATCGAGCGCTACGCCTTCTACGAGCGCGCCAAGCAGGCCTATTGCGTGATCCAGAGCGGGGAGCGGCGCTTCTACGGCTGCTTCGCCTTCCGCAAGGGCGTCATCCCCCCGGACGCGGGCTGAGACCATGGCAAAGCCGATCGTCATCCTCGGCGTGTTCGTCGCCGATACGGCCTATCGCGCGCCGCGTCAGCCGCGCATGGGGGAGACCCTGCTCGGCACCTCCTTCAAGCTCGGGCCGGGCGGGAAGGGCTCCAACCAGGCGGTCGCTGCCGGCCGGCTAGGGGCCGCCGTCTCCATGATCACGCGGCTCGGCCGCGACCCGTTCGCCGACATGGCGCTGGCGACCTGGAGGGAGGCCGGGGTCAAGCCCGCCGTGATCGAGACGCCTGAGAGCTATACGGGAGCGGCCTATATCTTCGTCGAGGAGACGACGGGCGACAACGCCATCATCGTCTCCCCGGGCGCGGCGATGCTGATCTCGCCGGCCGACATCGACGCCAACGAGGCGCTGATCCGCTCGGCCGGCGTGTTCGTGACGCAGCTCGAGCAGCCGATCGAAGCCGCGATGCGGGCGCTGGCGCTCGCCCATTCGGTGGGCGTGACCACGATCCTCAATCCGGCCCCGGCGGCGGCGCTGCCGGAGGCGATCTTCCCGCTCTGCGACTACGTCACCCCGAACGAGACCGAGGCCGAGGCGCTGACCGGCATCGCCATCGCGACCGTCGAGGATGCGCGCCGGGCTGCCGACAAGCTGCTCGACAAGGGCGTCGGAGCGGTGATCGTGACGCTCGGCGAGAAGGGCGCGCTCTTCCACAGCCGCAGTGCTTCGCAACACGTGGCCGCCTTCGCCGTCGGGCCGGTGGTCGAAACGACCGGTGCCGGCGACGCCTTCAACGGCGGCTTCGCCGTAGGCCTGTCCAGGGGACTGCCGGAGGTGGAAGCGGTGCGGTTCGCCTGCGCAGTGGCGAGCATCTCCGTCACCAGGCCGGGCACTGCGCCGTCGATGCCGAGCCTCGACGAGGTGGAAAGGGTGCTGGCGGGCGGGACGCTGTAGCATGGCCTGCAGCGTGCCGCCCCTGTGATTGCGGCAGAGCGGAAAGCCTTTTGATTTCAGTCGGATAGGGTTTCGGCGACGCCGCGAAAAGCCCCTCATCCGGCTGCCGCCACCTTCTCCCCGCATCGCGAGGAGAAGATCGCCTGCCGCGATGATGGTGCTCGATCTGCAACGCCGGCGATTGGCGAAAGGGGCGGCGACATCGGTCTTCTCCCCGCGTTGCGCTAGGGCATATACACATCTCTTCTGCAGGGGACACGGCCTGCTGCAACGCCTCGTCGACCACCGCGCTCCCTGGAGCACCCCTCATCCGACCCAGCCAGTATTTCGGCTCGACTGTCGAGCCCGTCATCACCGCCGGAGCCGAAATACTGTCTGGGCCACCTTCTCCCACAAGGGGAGAAGGCAGGATTGCAGAGGCGTTGCCGCCAACCTTCAACGTCGGCGATTTGCGGAACCGTCGAAGCCAAGCTCTCCCTTCTCCCCTTGTGGGAGAAGGTGGCCCAGACTGTATTTCGGCCCCTACGATCGTGCTGGGCTCAAGGGTGACGCCGAAATACAGGCTGGGTCGGATGAGGGGTGCTCCAGGGAGCGCGGCGGTCGACCAAAACGGACAAAGGACGAGACCAGGTAACGGTGGGGCTCGAGAGATGTGCATATGCCCTAGCCGCGTTGCGGGGAGAAGGTGCCAGCAGGCGGATGAGGGACTTTTCGCGGCGTTGGCGAATCCCTTATCCAACTGAATCAAAAGGGCTTTCGGCGCTACTTTGTGGCGGGGGCCCAGCCCGACGTCGCCAGAAGAGCGCCGAAATCCGTTGCCGTGATCAAATCCACGCTTTCATCCAGGATGGCGCCCGACGGCGGGCGCTCCGACCGGTGCCGGCGCGGTCTTGTAGAATGCGAACACCTCGACGGGCCTGGACTTGCCCTTGACCGCGATCGGATCGAGCGCTGTCGCCTGGGCCGCGAGCTTGGGCGGCAGGTCCTCCAGCACGTCGCGCGTGATGAGGGTCTGGCCCCGTGCGGCGTTGGCGCAGAGCCGAGCGGCGAGATTGACGCGATCGCCGAGTACGGTGAAGTCCTTGCGTTGCCGGCTTCCCATGGCGCCGGCGACGACCTCGCCTACATGGACGCCGATGCCGATCGCGAGATCGGCGCCGGTCCGGCTCGCCGCCCTTTCCATGCCGTCCATGATGGCGATGGCGCATTCGGCCGCGTGTTTGGTCATATGCGAGCCGTAGAAGACCGCCATGATCTGGTCGCCGACGAATTTGTCGATGTCGCCGTGATGCGCGGCCACCAGGTCCGCCAACTGCTGGAAATAGTCGTTGAGCACCGTGACCACCTCGACCGGATCGCGGTTCTCCGCATAGGCGGTGTAGCCGCGTATGTCCGCAAAGAGCACGGCGACGCGCCGGCGTTCGCCGCCCAGCGACACGGTGTGACGGTCGCTGCCCTGGATGGCTTTCATGGTCTCGCGCGAGACGAATTTCTGCAGCTCGAACCGTTCGTTCAACTGCACGATCATGTCGTTGAAGCGCTTGGCGAGATCGCCGATCTCGTCGCGCGTCCGGACGCCGCCGACGCGCGCTTCGAGGTCTCCCCCGGCGACACGCAGCGCCGTCTGGGTGATCCTGAGGATGGGCCGCGAGATGCCCAGCGCGAACAGTGCCGCGCCGAGCAGCGCCGCGGCGAGGCCGATGCCGAGCCATTTCAGGAGGTCGCGGACCATGTCGGTGATCGGACGATAGGCGTCGGCCTCGGACTTCTCCACGAGGATGCCCCAGGGAAAGGCCCGGGGCAGGGCGATCGCGGCCAGCGATGTCGAGCCGTCGGCGAGGACGAATGGCTCGACCGTTATGGTTGCGATCCCCGCATCGAGCAATTGAAGCGCCTTGGCTATGACGCTCTCGTGGTCGTAGGGGCCGGGCTGCGTGGAGAAGACGATGCGGCGCTGCGCGTCGATCACGCGGATCGTGCCCGTCCTGGCGAAGGGATCATTGGCGATCAGGTCACCCAGGCGGGCGAGATTGATGCGGGCGAAAAGCGTCGCCTTTCGCCCGCCGATGCCTTCCTCGATCGGCAGGCTGGCCGTTGCCAGCCAATCGTCGGTTTCCTCGACACGGGTAATGGCGACGATGCTGCGCGCCGAGGCCTTCAACGGATCCAGCGTCGCAGGATCCACCCTGAGCACCTCCATCGGCGTGGGAAACGCGGACTGGAGCTTCTCGAAATAGGCTTCCTGCGCCACGACGATCGGGCGAGGAAGGTTCTCGACATCCACCTGCAGCGCGACCACGTCGGGCAGGTCGGCGATGCCCTGCCTGAGGATGGCGATCTTCTCCGCCGAGCCGAGCTTGTCGCCGCCGATGGCGTTGCGGATCAGGTCGAGCGGCGTCAGCAGGGAATATTCGAAGAAGGTGTTGAACTCGCGGGTCAGCCGACCGGCAGTCGCTGCAAGCTGTTCATTGGCCGCACTCTTCAGTTCGTCGCGAGCGACGCGGATGAGCGATTGGCCGGCGACCAGCAGTGGCAGCATGGCGATGACGGCCGCGAACAGCATCATCTTGCTGCGCAGGTTCAGGCGGAAGCGCGGCATAGGCTCAGTCCGCCAGCCGGACGGACTGTTCCCGCAGGCGAACGTCGATGCGCACGCCGGCGGTGGCGGCGCTGCAGGCGAGCCCATGCGGATCGGTCGTGGTCAGCTTCGCCGTAACCATGCCGGGTTCCGCGAACTCGAGGCGGACCTTCTCCCCGTCGAGTTCCACGCCGTTGGACAGAACCCAGTGATGGCTGAGCGCATCGCCGTCGGCGTCGCGCGAACGGCTTGCGTCGAGCACGTAGCTGTCCCTGGCGCCGCCGATCTGCACCTCGGCATCAGGCCCGGCATCGGCGACCGGCGGGGCATCGACGAAAAGATCGAGCATGGCGACACCGGTCGCGCAGGCCGCGCCTGAGTCGTCCGTCACCGTCAGGCGGACCGGATAGGTTCCGGGTTGAGAGAAGCTGTGCGAGACCTTGGCGCCGGCGGCGGTGGATCCGTCGCCGAAATCCCAGGCCAGGCCGGTCAGGGTTCCGTCGGGGTCGAAGGAACCCGATCCGTCGAAGCTGACCACGGTGCCCGGACAGGCCTTGCGTTCGGCATCGATGATGGCGACCGGCGGCTGGTTGACCCTGATCGTGCGCGCGATCGGCGTGCTGAGCACATTTCCGGCGCGGTTCATCGGACCGCTGACCCCGACCGTGAAGGTACCGGGTCGGGCATAGGCGTGGCCGATGCTCTCTCCGCTGCCTGTGGCGCCGTCGCCGAAATTCCAGGCGAGCGGGCCTGTTTCGCCGCCGGCCGACAGAGCGGAGAGGCCGAACCGGACCTCCTGGCCGACGCAGGCCACCGATGCGGCACTAATCTCCACCTTGGGCTTGTCGGTGACCTCTATCTCCACGGACTTCTCGTCGGTGCCGTTGGGCAGGCCGGTTCCGTCGCTGACGACGAGCATGACCCGGTAGCGGCCGGCCGTGCGCCAGATGTGGCGGACCTCGATGCCGGCGGCGCTTCCTCCGTCGCCGAAATCCCAGCGATAGTCGGCGATGCCGCCGTCCGGATCGCTCGATCGGGCTCCCGACAGAAGCAGCGACTGGCCGACCTCCACCGAACGGCCGGGGCCGGGATCGGCGTTCGGCGCGGCGTTCACCGTTATGACGTGAACGGCCTGCGCGCTGGCGCAGCCGCCGGCCTCGGCCGGCGCCACGGCCCGCAGCAGGGCGCGATAGGTTCCGGGTTGCGCATAGGCGTGGCGGGCTATCGCGCCAGTCCCCGTGGAGCCGTCGCCGAAGTCCCATTCGTAACGGAGAGCGATCCGGCTTCCGATGGAGGAGCCGGTGCCGTCGAAAGTCACCTCCTGGTTCGTCGCGGCGGCCTTCGGCGCCGAGATGGCGGGTTTGGGCGCGTCGATCACATCGATGATCAGGTCATCGGTCGACACCGGCGAGCACAGTCCCAGATTGTCGCCCTCGATCTGCAGCGTCACACGATAGGTCCCGGGGTCGCTGTACATATGCTCCGGCTGATCTCCGCCGCCGGCCTGGCCGTCGCCGAAATCCCAGCTGTAGCGGTTCACCACGCCGTCGATGTCGGTGGACCTGGTTCCGTCGAAGCGGACAATGGTGTTGGCGCAGACCTTCATGTCGTCGCCCGCGCGCGCCACCGGCGCGGGCAGGATCGACACCAGCGCTTCGTCGGCGCCGCTGTCGTTGGCGAGCCCGGACTCGTCGGTCACCTTGAGCCGCACGCGGTAGCTGCCGGGTGCGGCGAAGACCTTGGTGGGATTGACGATGTCAGCCGTCTCGCCATCGGCGAAGTCCCAGCCATAACGCAACAGGCCGTTGTCCGGATCGGTCGAAGCGCTTCCGTCGAAGACGACGACATCGCCGATGCAGGCCTGCTTGTCGTCGCCGGCCTGCGCCACGGGCGGACGGTTGATCCGCACGGTGATCGCGTCGATATCGCGCGAGTTGGCAAGACCCCTGCCGTCGTCGACAGTCAGCCTAACGGGATAGATGCCGCCTGTCTCATAGGTATGCTCGACGACGGCACCCGCGCCCGAACCTCCGTCGCCGAAATCCCAGCGATAGGCGAGGCCGTCATTGTCGGCGTCGGTCGAGGCGCTGCCGTCGAGCACGACCCGAAGCGTCTCGCTGAATATGTCATGCCCGGCCTCGGCTGCCGGCGCGTGGTTGACGGCGACGGTGACGTCGTCCTGGGCCGTGCGGTTCGAGGCGCTGCTGTCGTCGGTCACCGTGAGCGTGACGGTGTGGATGCCAGGCTGCTCGAACCGCATTTCGGGCCGGGCCCCTTGCAGGACCTTGTCGGTGCCCCTGACATCCCAGCGCCAGTCACTGATCGCGCCATCCGCGTCGCGGGATCCGCTGCCTGAGAGCATGAATTTCTGGCCCGGCGCGACGCTCAGGTCGGGGCCGGCATCCGCGACCGGCGGCTGGTTCACCGTCACGACGATCTGCGAGAAATCCGTCGCCTCCGGATGGCCGCTGTCGTCGGCGACCGTCAGTTCGACCGTGTAGCGGCCCGGCTTGGCGAAGGCATGCGTGACGACGTCGCCCTCGGCCGTCGCGCCGTCGCGGAAGTCCCAGTGATAGCGCGCGATGCGGCCGTCGGGATCGGTCGACCTGCGGCCGTCGAGGGTGACGCTTTCGCCTGGCGTGACGACACGGTCGAAGCCGGCATCGGCCACCGGCATGGCGTTGATGCGGATGGCGACGGTATCCTGCGCCGCGTTTCTTATGGTGCCGGAATCGTCGGAGACCGTGAGGCGCGCTTCATAGGCGCCCGGGCTGCTGTAGGTGTGGGCGATGCGGGCGCCCGTTCCGGTTTCGCCGTCGCCGAAATCCCATTCGAAGCGGGCGATCGACCCGTCCTCGTCGGACGAAGCGGAGGCATCGAACTCGACGACCGAGGCGGTGACATATTGATCTTCTCCCGCACGCGCGACAGGCGGCTCATTGACCTTGATCCTGCGTTCGGCCGTCGCCTGGCTGTTGGCCAGACCGGAATCGTCCGTTACCGTGAGACGCGCGGTGTAGGCTCCCGACCTCGCATAGCTGTGGACGACCTCGCGCCCCTCGGCCGTGGAGCCGTCGCCGAAATCCCAGGCATAGGTCAGGATGTTGCCGTCAGGATCACGCGACGCGGCGCCCGAGAACGCCACCGGCTCGTCGATCGCGGCCGGCCGGTCCGCTTCGACCGCCGCGACCGGCGCCGTGTTCGGGCGGTCGGCGACGGTCACGACCAGCGTGTCGCTCGCCGTGGCATTGTCCTGGCCGGAATTATCCGTGACCGTCAGCTTCACCTCGTAGCGGCCCGGTGCGAAATAGGCGATCGACCGCCGCTCTCCATCAGCGGTCTTGCCGGTGCCGAAATCCCAGTGATAGGCGATCAGGCTGCCGTCGCTGTCGGCGGATGCGCCGCCGTCGAAATCGATGCGCTGCCCGACGATCGCCGAGACGTCGGCGCCAGCGGCTGCGACGGGCTTGATGTTGTGCCGTTCCTCGACGAATGCGACGAAGCGTTTCGTCGTGATCCCGTTCTCGAGGCCGGAATCGTCGACCAGCGTCAGCTTGCCGAAATATGTCCCGGGAGCCGCATAGCTGTGCTCGATCAGCGGCTCGCCGGTCTGCGTGCCGTCTCCGAAATCCCATTTGTAGCTGGTGATCCGCCCATCGGGATCGACAGCGGCCGTGGCGTCGAAGACACGCGGCACGCCGGCCTCCATCGCGATCTCCGCGGGGATGTCGCTGTCGGGGGCCTTGTTGTAACGATCGGTGACATTGACGGTGAAGGTGGCCTCGTTGGTGGCGCCGCGCCGGCCGGAATCGTCGCCGACCAGGACATGCACCTTGTAGCGGCCGGGCGCGCGATAGGCGTGGCGCGCGCGGAAGCCGGAGGCGCGTGCGCCATCACCGAAATCCCAGTGGACGGAGACGATGCTGCCGTCGCTGTCGACCGTGCCGGTCGCATCGAAATCGACGATCTCGTCGACAAAGGCGGACCGGTCGCCTCCGACGCGGACTTCGGGCGGGCTGTTGTCCTTGTTGGTGACGGCAATGTCGAAGGAAGTGCTGGCCTCGGCATTGGGTTTGCCGGAATCGTCGGCGACCGCGAGGGTGACACGGTAGGTTCCCGCAGCACGGTAGACATGGGTGGCACCGATGCCGGCCGCGCTCGCGCCGTCGCCGAAATCCCAGCGGTAGGAGAGGATGGACCCGTCCGGATCGCGCGAGGCGGAACCGTCGAACACGAGCACATCGCCGACGACGGCCTTGCGGTCACCGCCGGCATCGGCGAGCGGCGTTTCGTTGCCGGCCTCGACGGCGACGACCTTGCGGGCAATCACGCTTGTTCCATTGGCGAGACCGGAATCGTCGGTCAGCGTCAGGGTCACGTCGTAGGTTCCAGGCTTTGCGAAGGAATGGCGGACAGTCGCCCTGTCGCTTCGCGTGCCGTCGCCGAACGACCATTGAAACCGGGTTATCCTGCCGTCCGGGTCGATGGCGCGCGCGGCATCGAACAGTCCCGGCGCGCCGACGACCAGCTTGTCGGGCGTGGCGACGGCGTCGCCGACCGGTGCGGCGTTCACGATGATGGTGGCATGGTCGGTCGCGACACTGTTTTCGGCGCCCTTGCCGTCGTCGACGGTGAGCGTGACTGCGAAGGTTCCTGGCCGCTCGAAGCGGTGCGATGCCTTTGCTCCTTCCGCCGTCGTTCCGTCGCCGAAGTCCCAGAGATAGCGGATGCTGTCGCCATCGGGGTCCGTCGGCTGACCGGCGTCGAGATCGAGCGTGTCGTCGAGGGCCATGCTCCTGTTGCCGCCTGCGTTGGCGACGGGCGGAGCGTTGACGGTGACGGTGCGTGTGACCGTGGCGCTGTTGCAGGGATTGTCGGTGCCGTCGGTGACGGTGAGGGTGACCGTATAGGCGCCATGGCCGGCATAGCGGTGGTCCGGCCGGCCGAAGTCGGGATCGCCCGGGGCCTGCACGAGCTCGGTGCCGTCGCCCATCGTCCAGTGGTAACGGACGATTGCCGTGCCCTCGGGCAGGGTCGGGGCCTTCGAGCCGGTGCCGTCGAGCACCAGGGCAGCACCTTCGGCGACCAGGTCAGGCGCTTCGAAGCTCGCCGTCGGCGGCGGCTTGACCAGGAGGGCGAAATCGCGCGCGCTGCCGTCGCCGATGACGCCGGAGGCGTCGAAACTCTCGAGGCGGCCGGTATGCATGCCGGTCTCGGCGAAGTCCTGCTCGATCGTTGCGCCGGTGATCTCGTCACCCGCATCGAACCGCCAGCGATGGGTGAGCGGGCCGCCGTCGGGATCGCGCGAAGCCGAGGCATCGAAGCGCATCCGGCCGCAGGCGAGCTGGGTGACAGTGAGCGCTGTCGCCGGGCGCCGGTTGGGGGCGATGGCACGGATCGGCAGGTCGATCGCCAAAGGCTGCTCGACCGCATCCGCGCCCGACTTGCGCGCGCCGACGAAGACGGTGATGTCGTTGGGGGTCTCGCTGCCGCCGGTGGCCGTCACCGACGCTCTCTGGCCGGTGTCGTCCCCGTCGAGGGCGACGTCGTCGTGCCGCCACTGGCTCTTGGCGGAAGCGGCGAGCGGGTGGGACCGGAAGCGGCCGGCGAAAGCAACCGAACCGGCGGCGGCATCGAAGTTCTCGATGACGAGGCCTTCGGCGTCGGCGGGCACGTCGAAGCCGAGCTCGGCCTGGCGGTTGCCGCGCGGCATCTGGAAGGTCGGCAGGAAGGACGAGAGCTTCAGTCCCTCCGGCGGCTGGTTGGCATCTTCCGTCCGGCTCACCGCGACGTCGAAGACATTGCCGTCATTGCCGGTCAGGCCCTCGACAAGGAGCAGGAATTCGCGCGCCCCGGCGGCGGTTCGGCTTCCCTTCGCGGCATCGACCGAGAACAGCGTCGTCCAGCGCCCGTCGAGGGCCGGATCGGCGCCGAACTCGGCGGTGGCGAGCGGCGTGCCGTCGATGCTCTCCTGCACCACCCCGGCCGCGTCGCGCGACAGATGCGCGGTCGCGCCGTCGCCGAACAGGCTGAAGCGGGTGGTGGTGTCGAAGCCGGCCTTGGGCTCGTCATAGGTGCCGGCGGCATCGGGGTCGTAGACCCGCACATGGACCGTGCCGGCAGCCTCAGGCAGCGCGATACGGACGACCTGGCGAAAATCATGATCGCCCTCGTTCACCCGCGCCATCGGACCGAACGTCACAAGGCCGACGTCGGAAGGGGAAGGAGCAACGACCTCCGCGAACGCGCCTATGCCAGGCAGGGTGGCGCGGATCGCATCCAGATTGGCGCCGATAAAGGCCGGCACGACGACAGAGGCCATGCCGAGCCCGGCCAGCCCAAGAAGGCGCCAGGTCCTGACCCAGAGATTTCGACGGTGACGCCTCATTGTGCATCCCCGCCGTCATCGGTCACTGTGACTTTCATCATGCGTTCGGCGCTCATCGGCGTCACGCCGTCATCGGTGACCCTCAACCTTACGTCATATGTCCCTGCGGCATGGAAGGTGTGACGTGGGCTGGCGTCGCTCGACACCCCGCCATCCCCGAAATCCCAGCGGTACTGGAGGATGTTGCCATCGGGATCGGCGGAAGCCTGGCCGTCGAAAAGCACGACCTCGCCTGTCCTTACTGCTGTCGGTCCGCTCAGGGCCGCGACCGGGGCGGCGTTGGCGGAGGGGAGCACGGTGACCACGAACTCGTCGCCGGCGACGAGAGCGACATCCGGCCCGTCATCGCCGATGGTCAGCTTCACGGGATAGGTGCCGGGAAACTGATAGATATGCCGGTTTCGGATGCCGGATGAGCTATTACCGTCGCCGAGGTCCCATCGATAGGAGAGGATCGAGCCGTCAGGGTCGCTGGATGCCGAGCCGTCGAGGGTGACTTCTTCCCCGACCTTCACGGTCACGTCCTTGCCGGCATTTGCGACGGGCGCCAGATTGACCTTGTCGGCGACATGGACCTTGAAGTCGAAGCCGACGGCCGCCGGCTCGGGCAGTCCGTTGTCGCGAAGCGTCAACCGGGCGTCATATACGCCTGGCTTCCCGTACTGGTGGCTGACCTTGGGTCCGGAGCCTTTCGAACCGTCGCCGAAATCCCATTCGAAGGCGATGACGGAACCGTCGCGGTCGTCGGCGGTCGATGCGTCGAGGGCAAGAGGCCTGAACGTCGTGGCCGTGAACTCTCGCGGAAAGTCGGCCACCGGCGGCCGGTTCTGCGCGGGAAGCACCGTCACGACGGTCGAGGCCACTGACCTGGTGTTGCCGCCCTGGCCATTGTCCGTGACGGCGAGACTGACCGGATAGGTCCCCGGCTGCCAGAAACTATGTTCGACGACCATGGAGTCCGAGCCGGAGCCGTCGCCGAAATCCCAGGCATAGAACTGGATCTCGCCGTCCGGATCGACCGACCGGCTGGCATCGAAGCGGACCGCCTCGCCGACATAGGCCGTGCGATCCGGTCCGGCATCGGCTGTCGGTTGCCGGTTGGGCGCGTCGCGCACCGTGACGGTCACCGTATCGAATCCCTTTCCGGTCTCGAAGGGCGAGTCGTCGAGGACGGACAGCCTGACCTGATAGTCGCCGCCCCGATGAAAGGCATGGCGGACCGCCGGGCCCGCCGCCCGGCCGCCGTCGCCGAAGTCCCAGAGATAGGAGACGATCGTTCCGTCAGGGTCGGAGGAGGCGGCCGCATCGAAAGTGGCGATCTCACCTGTGACCATGCTCCTGTTGCCGCCTGCATTGGCGACGGGCGGAGCGTTGACGGTGACGGTGCGTGTGACCGTGGCGCTGTTGCAGGGATTGTCGGTGCCGTCGGTGACGGTGAGGGTGACCGTATAGGCGCCGTGGCCGGCATAGCGGTGGTTCGGCCGGCCGAAGTCGGGATCGCCCGGGGCCTGCACGAGCTCGGTGCCGTCGCCCATCGTCCAGTGGTAACGGACGATTGCCGTGCCCTCGGGCAGGGCCGGGGCCTTCGCGCCGGTGCCGTCGAGCACCAGGGCAGCACCTTCGGCGACCAGGTCAGGCGCCTCGAAGCTCGCCGCCGGCGGCGGCTTGACCAGGAAAGTGAAATCGCGCGCGCTGCCGTCGCCGATGACGCCGGAGGCGTCGAAACTCTCGAGGCGGCCGGCATGCATGCCGGTCCCGGCGAAGTCCTGCTCGATCGTTGCGCCGGTGATCTCGTCACCCGCATCGAACCGCCAGCGATGGGTGAGCGGGCCGCCGTCGGGATCGCGCGAGGCCGAGGCGTCGAAGCGCATCCGGCCGCAGGCGAGCTGGGTGACGGCGAGTTCCGTCACCGGGCGCCGGTTGGGCGCGATGGCACGGATCGGCAGGTCGATCGCCAAAGGCTGCTCGACCGCATCCGCGCCCGACTTGCGCGCGCCGACGAAGACGGTGATGTCGTTGGGGGTCTCGCTGCCGCCGGTGGCCGTCACCGACGCTCTCTGGCCGGTGTCGTCCCTGTCGAGGGCGACGTCGTCGTGCCCCCACTGGCTCTTGGCGGAAGCGGTGAGCGGATCGGACCGGAAGCGGCCGGCGAAAGCAACCGAACCGGCGGCGGCATCGAAGTTCTCGATGACGAGGCCTTCGGCGTCGGCGGGCACGTCGAAGCCGAGCTCGGCCTGGCGGTTGCCGCGCGGCACCTGGAAGGTCGGCAGGAAGGACGAGAGCTTCAGTCCCTCCGGCGGCTGGTTGGCGTCTTCCGTCCGGCTCACCGTGACGTCGAAGACATTGCCGTCATTGCCGGTCAGGCCCTCGACGAGGAGCAGCAACTCGCGTGTCCCATCAGCGGTCCGCCTGCCCTTTGCCGCATCGACCGAGAACAGCGTCGTCCAGCGCCCGTCGAGGGCCGGATCGGCGCCGAATTCGGCGGTCGCGAGCGGCGTGCCGTCGATGCTCTCCTGAACCACCCCGGCCGCGTCGCGCGACAGATGCGCGGTGGCGCCGTCGCCGAACAGGCTGAAGCGGGTGGTGGTGTCGAAGCCGGCCTTGGGCTCGTCATAGGTGCCGGCGGCATCGGGGTCGTAGACCCGCACATGGACCGTGCCGGCAGCCTCAGGCAGCGCGATACGGACGACCTGGCGAAAATCATGATCGCCCTCGTTCACCCGCGCCATCGGACCGAACGTCACAAGGCCGACGTCGGAAGGGCCTTCGTCGCCGGCGGCGACGCCGCAGTGGAGCATGGCGGCCGCGACAAGGGCCGGACCGACACCGGTGCGCGATGCGTAGCGTCTCTTCATCGGCTGAGCGTCACCTCGTTGATGTTTCCGGCGACGTCGGCGAGTTCGACCACCACGTCGGGAGCCGAACCGTCCGCCCGGCGCGGGACCTCGATCATGCCCCTGTAGGATTTGTCGGCCTTGCTGTAGCGGAGGATGCCCGACCGCTCGGCGTCGCCCAGGCGCACCCTGAACCGCGAGGTCAAGGCGAGGCCGGTATCATCCCGCGCCGCGACGCGGATCGACAGCATCTCGGTGTCTCCGAGGTCTTTTGCCGTGATTTCACTGGCCGTCATCTCGGGTTTCACCGTGTCGAAGACGACCGTGTATTTTTCGATGCTGACGAGGCCGACGGCGTTGGTACCGACGATCTCGATGAGGTTGGCGCCCTGTTCGAGATCTATGTGGAAGCGCACCGCGTCGTCGCTGGCCTTGGGTGCCATGCCATTGACCCTGAGGATGGTTCCGGGATCAGCCGCGATGGCGAGGTCGAGCCGCGGGGTCGACGTGATCGCCGGCGGCGGTTCGGACAAACGAAAACGCGGCGGCCGGTCGGAGACCAGGGTCTCGATCGTTTCCCGATAGGCATAGCCGGAAACCGTCGTGACGACGACCGCGAGCGTTTCCTCCGCCGCCTCGAGCGGTACGTTCAGCGTGAAGCGGCCTGATGCGTCGGCATAGGCTTCCGAGCGCAAGGCGCCGTCACCGCCGAGGACGGATACTTTTGCCTGCTCCGTCACGGTTCCGGAAAGCCCGAACTCACGGGTTGCGGTCAGGAAGCGGCCCGTCGCGTCGCGCGGAAGGTGAGCATCGTAGACGATGTCGCGCCGCCGGTCCGCCACATAGGTGAAGGCCAGCCGGCGCGTCGTTTCGTTGCCGGCGGCATCACGGGCGACGACGGTGAGGTCGTTCGATCCGTCCTTGCCTGATATGGTCATGAAGAAGCGGCCGCTGCCGTCGACATCGGCGACTTCGCCATCGACGAAGACGGCGGCGCCGGCTTCCGTCTCGCCCGAAACCGTCACCGCCGCCTCGCGCAGGATGGCATCCGGCTGAGGCGTGCGGATCTGCAGATAGGGCGGCGCGCTGTCGTCGATGAGCTCGAATCTGCGTGCGACGCTCATCTGTCCGGGCAGGCCGAGGGCGTCGAGGGCGGCAACGCGCCAATAGTAGATGCCCGGCGCGAGGCCGACGTCGTCGGTCCGGTTCTGCGGCACGTTCCACAGGCTCTCGGCCATCCGGTCGAACAGCGGATCAAAGGCGATCTCGACCCAGTAGCCGTGGCCGTCGCCGACCGCCTGCCAGCCGAGCCGGACATGGGTGCCGAAGACGATCGCGTTGTCGGCGGGCTCGGACAAAGCGAGGCGGCCGATGATAGCCACCTTCTCCTTCGGCGCTTCGCCGGCGTGCACGACCGCGCCCTCGTTGCGTCCGAGCACCAGCGTGTCGTCGCCCGAGACGATGGCGACGGGCTTGGCGTCATAGTTGGAGAATTTTGCGCTGTCCCGGTCCTGGCTGACCCAGAAGCTGCCGGAGTCGATCTTCGCGTCGACATTGGCAAGGTTCACTTCGAGGCGACTGCGGTCGCTTTCGGGTGCGAGCAGAGCATAGAAGTCACCTTCCACGAGGCTGATCTGCGCTTCCTTGCGACGCTTCAGCGGATCGTCGCGCATGCGCTGGATCACGGCCTGCGAATTGGGATTGAGCCGGAACCGGCTGGCGTCGCGGAACACGACCTGCGCCGTCGAGGCCGACAGCGTCCGGAGCTTCTCCTGTTCGTTGAGCACCGCGTCGAGCTCGCGCTCGGTCCAGCCGTTCTCGCTGACCTTCTGGCCCTCGACCCAGCCCTGCCGATCGCTGAGGCGGGCCTCCGCCTCGATGTCGCGTCTTTCCTCGCTTCTCGCACGCGCCGCATCGGCGCGGCCGATCGATTGGGAGGACAAGGAGATGCTCTGCTGGTAGGCGCCGTTGCGATGCTGGACCACGGCCTGGTCGCGGAAGTCGATGGCGTTCCTGATCAGGATCGGGGCGAAGAGCTGGGCGCCGGCCTCGTTGGCCCTCTGGATCTCGGCCAGCGAGGTGTCGAGCGCAGTCGTGGAAAGTCGCACCTCGCTCCCGGGCAGCAGCAGCTCACGCCCTTCCGTGACGTCGGTGATGCTTTCGATGCCGTTGAGCCGCAGGATGACGGGCCAGAGGTCGGGATCCTTGAGGTATTTCTCGGAGATGCCGCGCAGGGTTGCGCCAGGCGCCATCCTGACCTTGACGACGTCGTCGGCCATGTCGCTGACGACGGGGGCTGCCGGCGTCTGCGACGACGCGATCCCGGCAGTGCCCGCAACGACCACAACCAGCAGGAAAAAGAGCAGAATCCTCCCGGTGCCGCTTCGCATAGGCTCGGCGAACGCGAAACTATCCGTACCCAGGATCGACAAGATGAACAGCCCCTTGGCTGCCAGCCCCAAATGCTATGTCTGGTATGTCTTGTCTATGCTTTGGCGATACATAAGCACACAAGGCCCTTAGCCGCAATTCAGCCCGTTGCGGTATGGTGAACGGGATCGGCGATCGGTCCGGCAGAGACTTTTCCGTCGCCTCGGCCCGGCATGAAATGTCGCGGCGTCGTCATGTGCCGCGGAGGCCGACCTCCTCGGCCCTGGATTGGCTGCGGCGGCGGTTCAGTGACCGCCGCCGCCACCGCCGGCCGAGGCGGGAGGTTTGCGCATCAGCACGGCGAAGATGGCGAGCGAGGCGAACAGCACCGTCAGCAGATAGAAGACATCGATGAAGGACATCACCGCCGCCTGGTGGTTGACCATGGCGTCGAGCCGAGCCAATGCCACGGCCTCGCCGTCGAGCCCGCGGGCGTTGAAGTTGCGCGCCATGTCGGCGAGCATCTCTTCGGCCTGCGGGTTGCCCCAGCGCACATACTCGGCCAGCCGCGAGAAATGGAAGTCGCTGCGGTGGATGAGCACGGTGTTGATGACGGCCAACCCGACCGCGCCGCCGACATTGCGCGTGAGATTGAACAGGCCGGAGGCGTTCTTCAGCCGGTCGGGCGGCAAGGTACCCAGCGCCAGATTGTTGATCGGCACCATGCATAGCATCAGCGACATGCCGCGCAGGATCTGCGGGACCAGCAACTCGTGGAAATCCCAGTCCGCGGTGAGATAGGTCATGCGCCAGGTGCCGGCGGCGAAGCCGAGGAAGCCCACCATCATGATGGCGCGCAGGTCGAGGCGGGTCGACAGGAAGCCGGCCAGTGGCGCGGTCAGGAACATGGCGAGGCCGCTGACGAACAGCGCCTCGCCGATCATCAGGGAATCGTAGCCGCGAATGCGGCCGAGGAAGATCGGATAAAGATAGGTCAGCCCGTAGAGGCCGATGCCCAGCACGAAGGAGAACAACGAGCCCAGCGCGAAGTTGACGTCCTTGAAGGCGCGCAGGTCGACGATCGGTTCCTCCCGGGTCAAGACGCGGGCAAAGAAGACGATGGCGCCGACGACGAGGACGATGCTGAAGATGAAGACGCTCTCGTCCTGCAGCCAGTCGTTGCGCGGCCCTTCCTCCAGCACAAATTCGAGCGAGCCGAGGAAGGCGGCCATGCCGGCGAGCCCCCACCAGTCGAACTTCGCCAGCAGGCCGCGCTCGGGCTTGTCGAAGTCGATCAGCGTCCAGGCGGCGATGGTGACGAAGACACCGGGGACCACGTTGACGAGGAACAGCCAGTGCCAGGACATGGCATGGCTGATATAGCCGCCGACCGTCGGGCCGATGGTGGGGGCGAGCGTTGCTACCAGACCGATCATCGGCGAGACGACGGCGCGGCGCGACGGCGGGAAGATGGTGAAGGCGGCGGCGAAGACGCTGGGGATCATGCCGCCGCCGATGAAGCCCTGCAACGCGCGATAGACGATCATCTGCTCGAGGCTGGTGGCGGTGGCGCAGAGCGCGCTCGCCAGAGTGAAGCCGGCAGCCGACACAGCGAACAGGACACGGGTGGAGAGGAGCCGCGACAGGAAACCCGACAGCGGGATCATGACCACTTCGGCGATCAGATAGGAGGTCTGCACCCAGGAGATCTCGTCGGCGCTGGCGCCGAGGCCGGCCTGGATCTCGGCCAGCGATGCCGAGACGATCTGGATGTCGAGGATGGCCATGAACATGCCGAACACCATCGCCAGGAAGGCGACGATGCGGCGCGTGCTCGGCATGGCGTCGCGCTGCGGCGCGGCTGCCGGCAGGCTTACCGTGGCGGTTGTGCTGGCCATGACAGCATTCCTCGTGCCTTAGTGCAGGCTCGCCGTGGTCGAAGGCGGGGCCGTGCGGCTGTCGACATCGACAATGACCGACAGGCCGGCGCGCAGCTTGCCGGAATTCAGTGCCGCCTCGGAAACGTCGATACGGACCGGGAGGCGCTGCACGATCTTGGTGAAGTTGCCGGTGGCGTTGTTGGGCGGCAGCAGGGAGAAGACCGCACCCGAGGCTGGCGACAGGGAGGAGACGGTGCCTTCGAAGGCGGCATCGTCGATGGCATCGACCCGGAAGTGGACCTTCTCCCCCGGCACAAGCTGCGGGAGCTGCGTCTCCTTGAAGTTGGCGACGATGTAGAGCTTGTTCAGCGGCACGATGGCGGCGAGCTTCTGGCCGGGCGAGACGAGATCGCCCTGCTCGACCGAACGGTTGCCGACGACGCCGTCATAGGGCGCCCGAAGCACGGTGAAGGAGAGATCGCGCGCGGCCTTGTCGTGCGCGAGCCTCAGATTGGGGAGGACCGACTCCGCCTCCTGATACTGCGCCTCGAGCACGCCGATATTGGCCTTGGCGCTTTCGACCTGGGCGTCGGCGCCGGCGAGCGCGGCATTGGCCTGGTCGAGCGCGGTCCTGGCGTCGTCGAGCTGGGCCTGGGTCGATACATTGGTCTTGACAAGCTGCGCAGTGCGGTCGGCCGTGCGGGCGGCGTTGGTCGCCGCGGCCGCAGCTGCCGTCTTCTGGGCCTCCGCCTGGCCGAGGGCGGCGCGCCCGGCCCGGATCTGGGCGGTGATACGCTCCAGCGTCTTGTTCTGGACG
Organism: Mesorhizobium sp. L-8-10; assembly: GCF_016756635.1. NCBI lineage: Bacteria > Pseudomonadati > Pseudomonadota > Alphaproteobacteria > Hyphomicrobiales > Phyllobacteriaceae > Mesorhizobium > Mesorhizobium sp. L-8-10. The sequence continues at coordinate 3,201,622 of NZ_AP023263.1, forward strand.
TCGATCTGCGCTTCCGCCTGAGCCAGCGCGATGCGGTAGTCGCCGTCGTCGATGGTCACCAGCGGATCGCCTGTTTTGACGTGCTGGTTCTCCTCGGCGTCGAGGCGCGCGACATAGCCGGTGATCTTCGGCGCGACGAAGGCCATGTCGGCCTGCACATAGGCGTCGTCGGTCGAGATCATGAAACGGCCCTCGGTCCAGTATTCATGGCCGTACAAGCCGGCGGCGGCGAGAACGGCGATGCCGAGGATCGGCAGCAGGAGCGACTTGGCCGAGCGGCGCTTGCGTGCAGGCGCTTCCGGGGCGCGGGCAGGAACCGGCACGGGATGGGGGCGTTCCTGCTCGGCCTTCAGCGTCGTCACGGAGTGGATCGTCGGCAAGGGTTCGGACGCGGCGCGAGCGGACATGACATCTGTTCCCTGAAGGACGCTGATTCCTTGAAAGATGCTGGCCCGACGGCCGCGATGCGGCAGAAGCCAGTTGAACCGAACCGTTCGGTTCGAACTTGACGTAGCGCAAGAAAGCGGGCATATCAAGGCCAATCGAACCGAGCGGTTCGAAAAAAGTTCGAGGAAACGATGAGCACCGACACGATGGCGGTTCCACCCGCGGAGGGCGAGGTGCCGGCAGAAAACCGTCGCGGACGCAGGGCGGCGGGCCAGGATCCGGACAAACGCCGACAGATACTGGAAGGCGCACGGCGCGTCTTCATCAATCTCGGCTTCGACGCGGCGTCCATGAACGACATCACGCGTGAGGCGGGCGTGTCGAAAGGCACGATCTATGTCTATTTCGCCAACAAGGAAGAACTGTTCGAGGCCCTCATCGACGAGGAGCGGCAGTCGATTTTCGGCAATCTCTACGAAGCGCTGGAGAGCGGGGACGGCGACGTGCGGGAGACCCTCGTCCGCTACGGCATCGCGCTGGCGCGCAAGATCACCTCGCCCATGGTGCTGAGGGCGCAGCGCACCGTGATCAGCATCTGCGAGCGCATGCCGGAACTCGGCGTGCGCTTCTACGAGCGCGGCCCCAAGAAGGGTCATGAACGCCTGGTCGCCTATCTCACGCGGGCGGTGGAGGCGGGCAAGCTCGACATTCCCGACATCGACCTTGCCGCCTATCAGTTTGTCGACCTGTGCATGGCGCGCATATTCCGCCAATGCCTGTTCGGCTACCGGACCAAGACGCCGACCGAGGCCGAGATCACGCGGATCGTGACTGCCGGCGTCGATGTGTTCCTGAAGGCTTATGCGGCGGACAAGCGCGGATAGCGTGCGGCGACCTATGATGGGTGGGCGAAGGGACCCCTCATGGAAGCGTCGCGGCTGCCGTCATGTCACGGCATGGATCCTCGGGTCAGCCTCCGGCTTCGCTTCGCTCGCCTCCGCGCCCGAGGATGACGAAGTGGAGGCGGCGCTGCTACGCGCCGATGGGCGATGAACTGGATGATCGGCTGCAGCCTCCCGCGCAATAGGCATCCTCGGGCCTGAGCACGGGGCGCTACGGTGTGCGAAGATCCGTTGCCGTGAAATGACGGCCGGGACCCGAGGGTGCAGGAAACGCGCACGGCTTGGCAGAGACGTCGCAGGCAAAGACGCCGTCGCCTATACAGCCGAACCGTCGCAGCCGCCGGGGTCGATTTCCACGCATTGGACCTGGTCGTGGTCGGAGACCGGCACTCTTCGCCCCTTGCGCTCGATCACGAGGCCGTTCTTCGGATCCTCCGAAATGCGCCAGCCATTCGCAAATCCGGCGGACAGGCTGGTAGCGTTGCCGCAGCCGAAGTCGAGGGTGGTCACTTCGCAGACACCCTTGAAGCAGATCTTCGCCCGCGGCGCCGGCCGGCTCAGCGAACCGTCGACATAGTTGGCGCAGCCGGCGTGTGCCGGCGCGGCGCCGACACTCGTCAGCAATACGGCAAACAGGAATCGCATCTCAGATCATCCCCCTGGTGCGAAGATGGATCGTCGGCGGCCGACGCGCAAGGACATCCGGAAAGGTCGGCTCGGGTGGCATGGGCCACGGGCGCGTGCTTCATGGACGCCGAATGCGAATGGCGCTACGATCGACCGCCTCCCGTTCAGGTCGGACTCTCCCGTTCAGGTCGGACTGGGGCGAGGCGGGAGGATGGACGATTATGGACAGGAAGAACGACCGCCTGACGATCCATCCTGCGGCGAAATGACGGGAGACGACGAATGGCCGACGAACCGAAGGAGCTCGCCGGCATGGTTCCGGCCGAGATCGTCAAGGTCTTCCGAGTCAGGAAAGGCAAGAAGTTGCGGCTCGCCGACATCGACCCGGCCGATACGCTGGGGCTCGACATAGAGAAGGACGACGCCAAGCAATTGCTCGCCCAGGGCGTCAAGCGGCTTCGCGACCTGCAAGAGAGGCTCTATGCGGAGGGCCGTTGGTCGGTGCTGATCGTCCTGCAGGCGATCGACGCGGCCGGCAAGGACAGTGCCATCGAGCATGTCATGTCGGGCATAAACCCGCAGGGTTGCGACGTGACCTCGTTCAAGGCGCCGAGCGCGACCGAACTGCGCCACGATTTCCTGTGGCGTGCGGCGATCAAGCTGCCTGAACGTGGGCGCATCGGCATCTTCAACCGATCCTACTATGAGGAAGTGCTGGTGGTTCGGGTGCATCCGGAAATCCTCGCCGGGCAGAACCTGCCGCCGGAACTGGTCACCGACCAGGTCTGGGAGGAGCGTTTCGCGAGCATCGCCGCCTTCGAGGAACATCTGGTGCGCAACGGCACGGTCATCCTCAAATTCTTCCTGCATGTATCGAAGGAGGAGCAGAAGCGGCGTTTCCTCGAACGGATCGACGAGCCGGACAAGCGCTGGAAGTTCTCCGCCGGGGACATCGTCGAGCGCGGCCATTGGGATGCCTATATGGCGGCCTATGAGGACATGATCCGCCACACCGCAACAAAGACGGCGCCCTGGCATGTGGTGCCGGCCGACAACAAGTGGTTCACGCGGCTGGTGATCGCAGCCACCATCGTGGATCGGCTGGAACGGCTCGATCCCAAGTTTCCGCCAGTCGACGACGAGGCGCTCAAGGAGATGGAAGAGACGCGCAAGGCGTTGATGGCGGAGAAGTCCTGAGACGGCCAGCCCTGGATTTCGATCGTTTGCGCCGCCCTCATCTGCCTGCCCGTCCTCCGCAGCAACTGCGGAGGGTGGATCGGCGTCTTCTCCCCGTGAAGGACGGGGAGAAGACGGCCTGCCGCGACCACGGCGCTCGATCTGCAACGCTGACGATTGGCGAAGCCGGTGGCGACATCGGTCTTCTCCCCGCGAGGCGGGCGCGCCGGTGGCACGATGAAAGGCCAGCGAACGCCGGGAGCAGCGGGGACCCGGCCGGGTGTCGGCAGGCGGATGAGACACACCGCCCGGCGCCGGACGCCATCCTGTTGAAAGCTGTGCAGGCTGCCGCATTGAATCAAAACGGTTTTCGGCGCTACTTTCGGAACGAAAGGGAGGCGTCGGATGACTGGAGCAACGTCACATGCAGCGCGCGTGATCAGGGCGGGCCCTGAAGCGCTCTATGGAGCCTTTGTCGACCCGGAGGCGCTGGCGGCCTGGCTGCCGCCGGCCGAGATGACGGGCAGGATCCATCAATTCGATGCGCGGATCGGCGGCGGCTATCGGATGTCGCTGTTCTATCCGACCGACGAGCATGACCGTCGCGGCAAGACAAGGGACAGGGAGGACATGGTCGAGGTGCGTTTCGTGGAGCTCTCGCCGCCGCGCCGTATCGTCGAGGCCGTCCGCTTCGTCAGCGACGATCCGGGCTTCGCCGGCGTCATGACGATGACCGCGACCTTTCAGCCGGTGAGGGGCGGGACAGAAGTTATGCTGTTGTTCGAAAACCTTCCACCGGGCCTGCGGCCCGAAGACAACGATGCCGGCGCGCGGCTCAGCCTCGAGCAGCTTGCACGCCGGTTCGAGGCGGGAACGGAACCGGCGACCGGTCAACGGTGACAAGGCGAGGGCGGCCGCTCCGCCCTCCGGATCAGAGCCGGTAGTCCGCAGGACCCGAGCGGAAGCCCGCGCGGGTCCCATGTTCCCGCGCTGGAGGTCAGCGCCGGTGAAAACCACCGCCGCCGAAGCCGCCTCCGCCGCGGAAACCCCCGCCACCATGGAAGCCTCCACCACCGAAACCGCCGCCACCGAAGTCGCCGCCACCCCGGAACTCCGGAGCGCGGACCATCGGCGGCCGGTTGGCGCTGCGGAACTCCATGGCGCGCTGGTTGCCGACCTGGCGGCCTGCGCGGTCGAGCCCGAGATGATCGGGAGCTGCCTGCCGGGCTCGCCCCGAGGCCTGTTGTGTTGCCTGACCTCCACCGTTCCGGTTGATCCTGTCGGCGGCGTCGGGATGCCTGGCTGCGAAATTCTCGCCGGACTGCTTCAGGTCGGCCGTCGACGGCTTCTGCACCGGCGACCAGCCGCCGTCGCCGCGTTTCTCCCATTGGCCGTTCTGGTTGCGGTAGACATTGCCGTCGCGGCCGGCATAGACGTCGCCACCCCGGCCGCGCGCGACGAAACCCTGGTTGCCGGCCGAAGTGTTCCAATGCGCTCCGGCGCCGCCGGCCGCCGTCGTGCCGCCGCCGGCACGCGCCCATTCCGAGCCGTGCTTGACGCCTGCCGAGCCCCAGGAGCCATAGATACTCTGGCCGCCGCGTGCGAAGGCGGCGTTGCCGGTGCGCGGATTGTAGGCGCTGATGAAGCCGCGTTCGCCGGCCGGACCGGCGACTGCGCCGCCCCGGATGTAAGTGCCCGTGCGCGGATTGTAGGCCGCGCCGCCCGCAATGCCGCGATAGGGGCCGTAAGCATAGCCGTAACGGCCGAAGGTGCCGCGTGCCGGATTGTAGAAGGCGCCCACACCGTAGGTCACCGGGCGGGGATAATAAGGCCAGTAGCCGCCCGCCCAGCCATAGTCCCAGTAGTCGTGATAGACCCACCCGGTGCCATACACCAGGGCGTCCCAGGCGAGATAGGCGCCGAGATAGCCGGCAGTGTAGCCGAACCAGACGGCATCGTCGTCGGTGTCGTAGATGCGCACATAGGTTGCGTTGTAGACCGGCGAGGACGGCGGGATCTTGTAGATCTCGTCCGGAACGGAGGTCGCGACGGCGAACGGCCCGGTCGGACTGTCGCCGACGAACCAGACGCCGTCCTTCAGCACGTAATATTTGTTGCCGACCTGGATCACCTCCTCATTGGTGTTGACCGCGTACTGCAGCGACGTGCCCTCGATCGGCTCGAATTTGGGATCGCCGCTATAGGCGACATCGACCTTCACGGAGCCGTCGGTGGAGACGCGCGCCATTTCGGGGATGCTCGCCTTCAGCCTGGCCTCGGCGCTCTCGGACGTTCCCGGGACGGAGGACCGCACCGTGTAATAGGGTGCATCCTGCGGAATGTTCTGGAAATCCTGCGGCAGGTCAGGGGTGGCGAAGACCCAGGGACCGTCGAGCGAGGCGGAGGAGAACCAGCGGCCGGACAGCAGGATGTACCATTTGGCGTCCGCTTTGCGGAAGAACACGTCGCTATGGCTGTTCGACGCCCATTCCAGCCCGGTGCCCGGCACCGGCTGCAGTGCCGGCTCGCCGTCGAAGGTGATGAGTTCCGACGGCTTGTCCGCGTAGATGACCTTTGGCGTCTTGCCTTCCTCAGGCGCCGCGGGCGGCATGGCAGCCCTGGCGTCCTTCCAGTTGTCGTCGTCGGGCAGTCTGGACAGCACTTCCGGCAAGGTCGTGGCCGCCTGCCAGTCGCCGGTCAGGCTCTTCGACGTCAGCCACGCCTTGTCGTCGCGCAGATAGTAGCTGCCGTCGGCATCGACCTTGAACAGGTCCCAGTTGGTGTTGACGACGAAGGACAGGCCCTCGACACTTTTCACCGGAGCGACGACCTCCTTGCCGTCGGTCTGCAGCAGGATCGCCGGCACCTTGCTGGCGAAGATGGGCGGCGGGTCGGATTTCAGGTCCGAGACATCGTCCAGACGCTTGTAATCGGCCAGGCTGGCGGCCAGCCGGTTCTCGGACACGGTGATGGCCCCGGTCGGCAAGACCTTGCCGACCTCGAGCGCGAGGTCGCCGAGCTGGCCGCGGTCGAGCGCGGAGAAGTTGAGTTCGGTCGTCTTGATGTCACTGATCACGACGTCGCCGGATTCCTTGTCCGCGACGGTGCGCCCGGTCAGCCCGATGACGCCGAAGACCGGCCTGGCGTCCTTGTCCTGCTTGTATTCGGCAGCAACCAGGGCGTTTACCTCGGCGAAGTTCGGCCAATCAGTGACCTGCGGCTGATAGAGCACGATCTCTGCGCCCTTGTCGGTGGCGTAGGTTCGAGGCCAACCCGGGTTCGTGGTGTCGGCCTGCTGCGCGACCAGATACCTGCCGGCGACGAAGCCCTGGTTTCCCTCCCAGGAGACGACGCACCAGGCGCCTCCGCTGTCGCAGTCGCCGAGTTCGACCTGCGTCTCGTCGGGAATGGTGCCGAGGCTTCTGTAGTTCGTGCCGGGGCCTTCACGGAGGTTCACATTCGCGGTCGTGACGGCGGGGTCCGCCAGAGCGGAGCTTGCCGCGAGTGCGGCTGATATCGTCAAGATAACCAGTCTGGTCATGTCTGCGGCCTCTTCCGTGTCCTGGGCGGCTACACAATGCGGTCAGCCGACGCGGACAAACTAGCCCATCAGAAATGACAGGCAAGCGTCTGCTTCTCTGCTTCGGAGCACGGACCGGAAAACCTGGTCTGTCTGATATGCTGTTGTTTGGATATGGTAAATCGGACACGTGCAAACGTGACAGTCATTCCTTCCAAAGTGAGAGCGGTCTTCTTACGGGCCATCGTGCCGACGTCGATGACGAGACAGCCGCCAGACCGGAGGGACGCGGCCGAACCGTTCAGTGCCGCCGTTGGAGCTTCATCAGCCAGTCGCGGGCAAGGGCCGCATCGTCGGCGCCGAATTCGTGGCCGGCCGGTACGACGCGGTCCTCCACCTCGGCGCCGTGCCGGCGCAGCAGTTCCACCAGAGTGGATGCGAAAGGCGCGTAGGTGACGTCGGCAGTGCCCGATATGGCCAGGATGCGCGCCGCCGACAGGTCGGTGCCGGGCACGTGGTCCAACACCGGTATCGCGCGCAGGAGCACGGCACGGGTGATCACGTCAGGGTTGAGCAGCATCACGCTGGTCACGAGATTGGCGCCGTTCGAATAGCCGAGGAAGACGGCTCGGGAGAGGTCGAACCGCAAGGCTCCCGCCGCACTCCTGGCGAAACCGGCGAAGGCGGCCGCCTCGGCGCGGATGCTCTCCTGGACGAATCGCGTCGGCGTGACGCGCGCGAACCAGCGCGGACCGCCGTCCTGCACGACGCGGCCGCGAACGGCGAGCAGCAGGGCGTCCGGCGCGATCTCCCTGGCCAGGGGTACCAGGCTCGTTTCGTCGGCACCGGAACCATGCAGCAGCACGAGCGTCAGTCCGGCCGGGCCTGCCGGTCGATGGATGCGGCAATGAAAGGAAAGCGCGCTGCCCGGGTCTTCGCCGCCTGCAGCAGGAGAGATACCGCTCATCGCCCAGCCCCGAGATCCGGCATTGCTTCCGTTCCTTCGCCGGCTTCAAAACGCAATGTTTTCAACGCCCTCCAAAATTGATCGGACGGGGCGCATTTCAAGCCCCTTTTCGCCACCGAGATGCGTTTTCCATGCGCAACCGAAGCGGCGCGTGTCGCGCCGTGCTGCCGACCGATGAGGCTCAAAGACTGATGACTGAAAAAAACCGAACGGAACGCGACACGCGGATCGATGTCCTTCGAGCCCTCGCCCTCCTGACCATCTTCGTCAATCACGTGCCGGGGACCGTCTTCGAACATGTGACCTACCGGAATTTCGGCTTTTCGGATGCGGCCGAGGCCTTTGTGCTGATCTCGGGCATCTCGATCGTGCTGGCCTATGGCGGGAAGTTCAAGCCCGGCAGCCGGCTCGTCACGACACTGCGCATGTGGCGCCGTGCCGGCGTACTCTACGCCTCGCACATCGTCACCACTATGACGGCATTGGCCATCTTCGCCGTCGCGGCGGTGCATGCCAGTCGCCCCGAGCTGCTGGTCGAGATCAATATCGGTCCGGTGATAAGCGACACCGCGCGGGCGCTGGTCGGCATCGTCACGCTCGGTCACCAGATCGGCTACAACAACATCCTGTCGCTCTACGCGGCCCTGATCGTGATGTCCCCCGTCTTCCTGCTCGCGGCGCGCGCAAGCCCCGCGCTTGCGCTCGGCCTGTCGGGCGGGCTGTGGCTGGTGGCGGGGATATGGCAAATCGCGCCTCCGAACTATCCGGAGGCCGGATTCTGGTTCCTCAACCCGCTTTCCTGGCAGTTCCTCTTCATGATCGGGATCGTGGGCCGGATGCATGTGGCGCAAGGCGGCCGTATCTCCGCCGACCGCAGGCTGGTCTGGCTGGCTGCCGCCTATGTGGTGATTTCGTTGGCCTGGGTGCACAGCCCGCTGTGGGGGCGCGACGCCTGGCTCGGGCTGCCGGCGGTCCTGACGGGATTCGACAAGACGTTCCTGTCGCTGCCGCGGCTCCTGCACATTCTGGCGGTCGCCTATCTCCTGGCGACAGCGGCTCCGAACCTGTTGCGCACCCGGATCGACCATCCGCTCGCGATCCTCGGCAAGCGGTCGCTGCCGGTGTTCATTGCCGGCACCGTGGTCGCGATGGTTGCGCAGGTCGTGAAGCAACTCGCTCCGGCAAGTCTGGCCCTCGACACGCTGCTGATCGCGTCGGGGATCGGCATCCAGTTCGCTTTGGCCTATTATCTCGAATGGCTTGCGGGACTGGGCAAGCGCACCGCACACGGCGAGACGCGGCGCGAAGCGGCCGTGCCTGCCCTGCGTGCCGCGCCGTCCTGTTGAACGGTCATTCGCCCCGGACGTCCTCCATGACGCGCAGCCCGTTGCCGGAACGCATCCTGTCGATATCGCTCCCGGAATAGCCGCAGGCATCGGCGATGTTCCTGATGTAGCCGGAGGTCCGCAGGACTTGTCCCATTCTTCCGGGCTCGAGCCTGGCCCCGGGTGATGTCGCTGGCGGTGCCCTGTCGAGCAACGGCCGGACCGCCGGGTTCGCGGCATGCGGCTCGACGAGATCGGTTCGCTCAGGCAAGTTGGGTGCGCCGGGCGGGAATCACAGCGGCTACAACACGTCGCATGAAGAAGGATTCACGTGACGCGCTGCAGGTTTTGGGCTTGACCAATGTCTTTGATCCGAAACCCCTGCACGCTTTCGGGAGACATGCTTTGGAGCAGGAGAAGACATGGCCGACGCAGATCGCAGCCGCCTCGAGGAGATCGCCCGGGATCAACCGCCTTTCTCGCAATTGCTTGGGCTCCGCATCGTCAGTGCGACGCCCGACGAGGTGATCGCCGAGTTCGAGGCGACACCTGGGCTCGGAAACCGCAACGGCGTGTTGCATGGCGGGGCGCTGATGGGTGTCGCCGACAATATCGGCGGAACGGGAGCCTTCCTCAATCTCGCGCCCGGCGAGGGCACGACGACGGTCGAGAGCAAGACCAACTTCTTCCGCGCGGTGCCGATCGGCGACACGGCCCGCGCCACCTCCATCTGCCTCCACAAAGGGCGCAAGACCCTGGTCTGGCAGACCAGCATCACCCGCGGCGACGGAAAGCTCGCCGCGATCGTGACGCAGACGCAGCTTGTCCTGCGCCCGTCGGAGGATTGAGACAGCCCGCGGCCATTGCCTGCAATCTGCGCTGCTGCCTTGTCTTTCGTGGATTTGCCCGAACGGGCATGGCCTTCGGGTTTCGGGGCTTCGTCGCCTCTGGCGCCTATCGCTTCTGGCCGGAGGTCAGGTGCTCGTCGGGGAGAATGCGGCGCGGTCGCCAGGTCGCGTCGGCCCAGACGACCGCTGCCGTGAAGAACCCGAACACCGCCAGCACGGCGACGATGACCCACAAGGAATCGCTTGGCATGGTTGCCTCCTTTGATCGTGGGTTCGATCATGGAGGCGGTGCCCCAGGCCCGCTTTGATCCATATCAAGCAGCCGGAGGGCCTGCCTGCTATGCGGCCATCCACTCCTCTGCGGCGCGTTGCACGCTTTCATTCAGCGCTTCCGGCGCCAGTATGCCGCGCACGCGCGCGAACTCCTCGAAGGCGAGGCGTGCCGACGACGCGTCGATCTCTCCGCAGGCCGCGGCCCGGCAGGCGTCGAGCGCCATGGCATGGGACACGCTGCGGGGGCCATGCCATTCGATCAGCACCTGGAAGGCTTCCGATACCGTCTCGATGTCGCGCGGAAAGCCGACGCCGACGAAGATCGAAACGGGCTGAGCGAAATGGTGTGCGTTCATCTTGATCTCCAGTTGTGAAAGCCAGGAGTCGGCAAGGAATCCTGAAACCGTAGGCGGGCGCCCGATAACGCGCGACTTGGCTGTCCGTTGCATCGGCCTCATTCGAAGGGAGTGCAGGATGAAGGAGGCCATGCGCCGCAGGCACTATCGCATCGGCCCGAAGATCATGCGCGATTCCCGGCGAGGGATGATGCGTAAGTTCAAGGTTTGCGGCGCGATCGCGTTCTCCAGAGGGCTGCCGGAGCGGGTCGGTACGATGCCATCCGGCAGACAGGAGCGAACGTGATTCTGAGGGGAAGATGTCATTGCGGCGCAACGAGATTTGAAACCAGCGCGGTGCTGACGCGCTGCACCTGCAGTCGGCATCTCAACTTGGTTCTGCAACAGCGCGATTGTCTCGGCCCGCGCAAGCATCAACGCGTCCTTCGCGCCCCTATCCAAAGCGATTTCGAGAGGGCCATGCACGCGGCCAATGACAATGCACCGCCCAAGAACCGGTTCAGTGCAAGCGATCATCGTTCCGGCGAAGGTGACGATCAATAGCAGCGAGGATTTCGGTCTTTTCCGTTGAAGGATCGATGTGAAAATGCTATCTAGATTGCGTATCTATAAAGGTGGTTGTCATGGCCTTGAGCATCAAGACGGAGGAAGCGGATCGGCTGGCGCGGGAATTGTCCCGCTTGACCGGCGAGACCATGACGGACGCCATTACCCAGGCGATGCGTGAGCGGCTGGAGCGGCTGCGCGCCGAGCGGGAGGCTCAGGGCGACTACGTCGCACGCATGAAGGCTTTCGTCCGCGAGCGCGCCGGCCGCTATGATCGTCGCCCGGTCACCAAGCAGGAATGGGATGAAGCTGTCGGCGACACGCCCGAAGAGCTTGGCGTCTCCCGATGATGATCGTCGACTCGTCCGCGATCATTGCGATCCTGTTCGAGGAGACGGAAGCGCCGGACTGCATGGCCGCTCTCCGGACGGATGCCTCGCGTCTCATATCGGCGGTGAACTATGTCGAGGCCGGCACTGTCATGGCGGGCAGGATCAAGGATGGAGATCGGCACGAGGCAATTGCCGATCTCGACGCGTTTCTGTCCGACTTCCAGATATCGATAGGGCCCATAGACGAGAACCTTGCCCGGGCCGCCATGAGGGCGCGTCTGGACTACGGCAAGGGATTCGGCACGCGAGGCGGGCTGAACTTCGGCGATTGCTTCGCCTATGCCCTCGCAAAACGACATTCGGCTCCACTTCTCTACGTTGGCAACGATTTCGCGCTGACCGATGTTCAATCCGCCCTGTCGCTGTAGATGCAGAGAGTTCGAGCGGAGGTGAAAAACGGCGACGTAGCAAAGGACAAGAGAAGAGGATTGAGCTTATGACCCGTGTCGCCCTCTACGCCCGCTATTCCTCCGATAACCAGCGTGAGGCCTCGATCGAGGACCAGTTGCGCCAGTGCCGGGAGCGCGCGGCGCGCGAGGGCTGGACGGTGGTGGAGACCTATTCAGACCGCGCTATTTCTGGTGCGTCGCTCATCCGATCCGGCATCTAGTCGCTGCTGGCCGACGCGCAGGCAGGCCGCTTCGACACGGTGCTGTCGGAGGCTCTGGACCGCATCAGCCGCGATCAGGAAAACGTGGCGGGTGTGTTCAAGCGGCTGCGCTTTGCGGGTGTGACGATCGTCACTGCTGTCGTCGATCGAGCGCTGCCCTCGACAAAGGGGCGGAGGAATGCGGTCCGATCTCCTACCGCTTCGCCTTGGACAGTTCCTTTTCGAAGGCCGCCCTGGCGTCGTCCACGATGCGCTTCAGCAGCGCCCGGTCGACGAAGGCCCTGGGGTCACCGGCGTCGCGCCGCGCGGCGCGCTGCAGAACGCCGCCGAGGCCGGGGTGGGAGGGTAGGACAACGTCGGCCTCCATCGCACCGACGGTCCCGAAGCTGCGGCGATAGTCGACGGTCACCGGCGGGAAGGTGGGAAAGGAATAGGCACTGTCGCCGTCGTGCTTGCCGTTTTCGAGCGCCCAGCGGTCGCCTTCGCTGGCATAGACCGCCGCACCGCTGCGTCGCTTCAGTTCGGCCAGGGCTCCGGCATGGTCGATATGGGCATGGCTGAGGAGCAGGATGTCGACGTCGCCGAGCGGTATGCCGAGGGCTTCCACATTGGCTTCGACCAGCGCGGCATTTTCCGGCATGGTGCCGTCGATCAGCACCGCTTCGCCGCCCGACCGGATGAGATAGGCAGCGAGGCCCTTGGTGCCGACATAATAGATGTCGCCGACGATGCGGAACGGCCTGGTCGGTTCCGTCCATTCCGCCGGGAATTCTTCGGCGGCCGCGAGGCTGGCCAGCCGGATCCCGACAAGAAACGTGAGGGAGATGGCACCGGCGAAGAGCATAGATTTTTTCATTGTCGTCCCAGGGTTGCGGAGGCATGGAGCTGGCGAGTTGCTCGAGCAGGCCGTTGAATAGAGGTACTTTTCCCGGTTCGCAAACGACCAGAATTGGAGGGAGCCATAAAATAAATTGTGGCTCTGTTCGCGGCTGCTCGGCCCTCACAGGAAAAATCTGCTGCGGGACATGGTCCGTCGCTGGTCGCAATCTACGGTTTTATCTGCGATAAGGATCCGCCCGGTCGGCTGCCGGGCTCCACGCCTGTCGGGCAAACGAGGAAAGGCCATGACCATCAGCAGCTTGCGGATCACGCTCATCGCGGCGGCCTTCGGTGCCGTCATGCTTCAGTCGGCGGCGGCCGACGACACCAACAAGTCGATCGACGACCTGCTCGGCGACCATACTGTCTACCAGGCTGCGATCTCCGCCCTGCAGAAAGGCGTGACGGCGCACGACGCGGCCGCCGTCGCCGCACTCGTGCGCTATCCGATCAGCGTCGCGGTGAAGGGCAAGAAGATGGCCATCAAGTCCCCCAAGGACTTCATTGCCCACTACGACGCGATCATGACGCCCGAGATCAGCAAGGCGGTGACCGACCAGAAATATGCGGACCTGATGGTCAACAGCCAGGGCATCATGTTCGGCAACGGGCAGGTCTGGATCAACGGCATCTGCAAGGACGATGCCTGCAACAGGTTCGAAGCCAAGGTCATCACGATCCAGTCGGCCGGGCCGGAGTAGGAACGGGCGAGGGCGACCTCAGCCCTGCCTGGGCGGGCCGATCTGCTCGATCATCCATTCGAACATCAGATTGGTCAGGGGATCGGCCTTCATGCGCAGCGGCACGACGAAATAATAGGCGTTCTCCGTTTCGAGCGGCCGGTCCATGGCGACCGCGAGGCTCTTGTCCCTCAACTCCTTTTCAACCAGATAGCGGGGCAGGAGGGCGAGGCCCATGCCCGCCACGGTCGCTTCGATCAGCATGGTGAACTGGTCGAAGCGATGGCCCTGATAGGCCGAAGCGGTATCGACGCCTGATGCCTCGAACCAGCTCGCCCAGGCCTTGGGGCGGGTGGACAGATGAAGCAGCGGCCCGGCCGCCAGGCTTGCCGGCTCGTGAAGCGCGCGTCCGGCCAGGAAATCGGGGCTCGCAACGGGCACGATCACTTCCTGGCAGACATAACGGCAGTCGGCATTCGCCCAGATCGGCTGTCCGTAATGGATGGCGGCGTCGAAACCCTGCTCTTCGAGGTCGAAGGGGGCGGAGCGCGAGGCCAGGCTGAGCGTCACGCCGGGATGGCGCGCGAGAAAACCCGGCAGCCGCGGAACCAGCCAGCGGCTGCCGAAGGTCGGCAAAGTGGCGAGGCTGAGCTGTGAGGACTGCGAGGTCGCCATGGCGCGCAGCATGGCCGCCTCGCTCTGCGCCAGCAGCCGGCGCGCATCGGGCAGGAATTTTTCGCCCGCCCGCGACAGCACCACGCGTTGGCGCACCCGCTCGAAAAGCAGCAGGCCGAGCTGTGCCTCCAATTCGCGGATCTGGCGGCTGACGGCGCTCTGGGTGAGATGCAATTCCTTGCCGGCCTGGGTGATGCTGCCATGGCGGGCAGCGCTTTCGAAGGCCTGCAGCTTGCCCAGGTCAGGGATGAGGGTTCGCGCGGTGGTCATTCCATTCTCGCATCAACTTAGCTGCGATTAGCGAAATTCATCCAGGCGTCAACCCGTTATGACGCCACCACGGCATGAAGTCATGCCCGATCTTGTCAAATCAGGAGTTGCGATGCCAGCGAACCGGTGCGTTTCACGCGACGAGATACGGGCGGCGTTTTCCGCCGCCATGTCGGCGATGTATCGCGCGGAGGTGCCTGCCTACGGCACGCTGATCTCGCTGGTCACGAAGGTCAACGCCGAAACGCTGTCGCGGGACCAGGCCCTGCGCGCCAGCCTCGAGGCGACCGAGACGATCGAGCGAATTTCCGAGGAGCGCCACGGCGCGATCCGCCTGGGAACCGCGCAGGAGCTTGCCATGATGCGGCGGGTATTCGCGGTGATGGGCATGCTTCCGGTCGGCTACTACGATCTCAGCGAGGCCGGCGTGCCCGTCCATTCCACCGCCTTCCGGCCGATCGACGAGGCGGCGCTGAAGATCAACCCGTTCCGGGTGTTCACCTCGCTGCTGCGGCTCGATCTGATCGACGATGCCGAATTGCGGGAAGAGGCGCGGCGCATCCTGGCGGCGCGCCGCATCTTCTCCGACGCGGCGGTATCGCTGGTGGAGAAGGCGGAGCGCGACGGGGGCCTGTCGCGCGAGGATGCCGGCCTGTTCGTCTTGGAAGTGCTCGACACATTCCGCTGGCACGACCAGGCGCTGGTCGACCGCGCGCTTTATGAGCGGCTGCACGCCGCGCACCGCCTGATCGCCGACGTCGTCTCGTTCCGTGGGCCGCATATCAATCATCTGACGCCGCGCACCCTCGATATCGATGCCGTGCAGGAGCGGATGCCCGGCGAAGGCATCGCGCCGAAGGCCATTGTCGAAGGGCCGCCGACCCGCGCCTGTCCGGTGCTCTTGCGGCAGACTTCGTTCAAGGCGATCGAGGAGCGCGTGTCGTTCCGCGATGCGGCCGGTGATCCGCAGGCCGACTCGCATACCGCGCGCTTCGGCGAGATCGAGCAGCGCGGCATCGCGCTGACGCCCAAGGGGCGTGCCCTCTACGACCGGCTGCTGAGGCAAGCGCGGGCGACGGTCCGCCCTGCGGCCGACGGATCGAACGCCGATGCCTATCGCGCCACGCTGGCGGCGAGCTTCGAGGCCTTTCCCGACGATTGGAACGAGATCCGCAAGGCCGGCCTCGGCTATTTCCTCTATACGGTCGAAGCCTCCGCTTTCGCTGCCGCCAAGGCGACCGGCATGGACATGGAAGACCTGATCGAGGCCGGTGTCGTGCGCTTCGATCCGATCGTTTATGAGGACTTCCTGCCGGTCAGCGCGGCCGGCATCTTCCAGTCCAATCTCGGCGACCATGCGGCGCAGGACTTCGTCGCGAGCCCGAACCAGCGGCTGTTCGAGCAGGCGCTGGGCGCACCGGTGGCGAACGAGTTCCAGCTTTATGCCGACATGGAAAAGGCGTCAGCCGAGCGCTGCCTCGCAGCATTGAGGGAAGGAGCGGCAGCGGCCTGACCGGCTGCCCACGCAAATCCCATGTGTCACGGGGCCGTGCAGGCCGACAGGAAAAGGAACCGACATGAGCATCAAGGACGAAACGGCCATATTGCTGGTCAAGCTGGGCGTGGATGAAAAGAGCCTTGCGGGCGGGACGATGGCGTCCTTCAGCCCGGTGACGGGCGAGCAGGTGGCGTCGCTGCCGGCGACGACGCCGGCGGAGGCCGCCGCCATGATCGACAAGGCGGACGCCGCTTTCCGGGCCTGGCGCCTGGTGCCGGCGCCCCGGCGCGGCGAGCTGGTGCGCCTGTTCGGCGAGGAACTGCGCGCGGCGAAGGCCGATCTTGGCCGCCTGGTTTCGATCGAGGCCGGCAAGATCCCGTCGGAAGGCCTCGGCGAGGTCCAGGAGATGATCGACATCTGCGACTTCGCCGTCGGCCTGTCGCGCCAGCTCTATGGGCTGACCATCGCCACCGAGCGCCCCGGCCACCGCATGATGGAGACCTGGCATCCGCTCGGCGTGGTCGGCGTCATCTCGGCCTTCAACTTCCCGGTCGCGGTGTGGTCGTGGAATGCGGCGCTCGCCCTGGTCTGCGGCAATGCGGTGGTGTGGAAGCCGTCGGAGAAGACGCCGCTCACGGCGCTTGCCTGCCAGGCGATCTTCGCCAGGGCGGCGGCGCGGTTCGGCGGCGTGCCGGAGGGGCTGAGCCAGGTGCTGATCGGCGACCGGGCGATCGGCGAGGTGCTGGTCGACCATGCCAGGGTGCCGCTGGTGTCGGCCACCGGCTCGACCCGCATGGGCCGCGAGGTCGGGCCGCGGCTGGCCAGGCGCGTCGCCCGCGCCATCCTGGAGCTGGGCGGCAACAATGCCGGCATCGTGTGCCCGTCGGCCGATCTCGACATGGCGCTGAGGGCGATCGCCTTCGGCGCGATGGGCACGGCCGGCCAGCGCTGCACGACGCTGCGGCGGCTGTTCGTGCATGACAGCGTCTATGAGGCGCTGCTGCCGCGGCTGCGGCGGGCCTATGAGAGCGTTTCGGTCGGCAGCCCGCTGGAGACCAGCGCGCTGGTCGGGCCGCTGATCGACAAGGCGGCCTATGAGGCCATGCAGAAGGCGCTGACGGCGGCGCAGGCCGAAGGCGGCCGCATCACCGGCGGCACCCGGGTGGAGACCGGCCACGACGCGGCCTATTACGTGAAGCCGGCGCTGGTCGAGATGCCGCGCCAGGTGGCGCCGGTGACCGAGGAGACCTTCGCACCGATCCTCTATGTGATGCGCTACGGCGACTTCGACGCCGCACTTTCCGAGCACAATGCGGTGGGGGCGGGGCTGTCGTCGTCGATCTTCACGCTCGACCTGCAGGAGGCGGAGCGTTTCCTGGCCGCCGACGGCTCGGACTGCGGCATCGCCAATGTCAACATCGGCACGTCAGGGGCCGAGATCGGCGGCGCGTTCGGCGGCGAGAAGGAGACCGGCGGCGGCCGCGAATCGGGCTCCGACGCCTGGAAGGCCTATATGCGAAGGGCCACCAACACGGTGAACTACTCCAAGGCGCTGCCGCTGGCGCAGGGGGTGTCGTTCGACATCGGGTGAGCGAATAGCGAGTAGCCAATAGCGAATAGGGGAAAGAGGGTTCGCGGCATTGGCGCGAGACCCTTGTTCCCCTACTCGCTCGAATGAGCGAAGAGAGCGAATAGCGAGTAGCCAATAGCGAATAGGGGGAAAGGGTCGGCGTCGGCGCCAGCCCCTTGTTCTCGTATTCGCTACTCGCTATTCGCTATTCGCTCCCTTCCGTCCCACGGCAGCGCACATGTTCGGCATTCCCCTCTTCGACCTCGTTTGGCTGGCCGTGGCGCTGTTGGCGGCCGGCGCGATGACGGGGCTGCTTGCCGGCGTCTTCGGTGTCGGGGGCGGGGCGCTTGCCGTTCCGGTGCTCTACGAGCTGTTCAACTATGTCGGCGTGCCGGAAGAGGTGAGGATGCCGCTCTGCGTCGGTACTTCACTCGCGATCATCGTGCCGACCTCGATCCGTTCCTTCCTTGCCCATCGGGCCAAGGGCGCGGTCGATGTGTCGATCCTCAAGGTCTGGGCGGCGCCGGTCATGATCGGCGTCGCGGCGGGCAGCGTGATCGCGCGCTTCGCGCCGGCGGAGCTGTTCAAGGCGGTATTCGTGGTGGTCGCCGGTGTCTCGGCGCTGCGGCTGCTGTTCGGCAGGGACAGTTGGCGATTGGGCACGGAACTGCCCAGGCGCGGCATCATGATCGTCTATGGCTGGCTGATCGGGCTGCTTTCGGCCCTGATGGGCATCGGCGGCGGGCAACTCTCCAGCCTGTTCATGACGTTCTACGGCCGCCCGATCCACCAGGCGGTGGCGACCTCCTCGGGGCTGGGCATCCTGATCTCCATCCCCGGAGCCATCGGATATGTCTATGCGGGCTGGCCGCGGGCGGCCGAGTATCCCGACGTCGCTGCCCTACAATTCCCGCTGGCGGCGGGATATGTCTCGCTGCTCGGCCTCATCGCCTTCATTCCGACGAGCACCTTGACGGCCCCGATCGGCGCAGGTCTCGCCCACAGGCTCTCCCGGCGCCAGCTCGAAATCGCCTTCGGCCTGTTCCTGATCTTCGTCTGCATCAGGTTCCTGACTGACCTCGTCGACTGACCGGCCGCGCAAGTCGCGAGCGCGACCCAGGCGACCGGCGTAGGGCGAGACGACTGGCGTCGCTCGGCGAGACGACTGGCGTCGCTCGGCGAGACGACTGGCGTCGCTCGGGCGTCAGTATCCGCTCGGGCAGTTCGCGACGTAACGGCGTCCGTACTGGTCACGATAATAGCAGCGGCCGGGGTCGGCGGCGCGGCCGATGAGGGCGCCGGCGACGGTACCCACGGCAGCTCCGATCAGCGCACCTTCGGTGCGGCTGCCCGGAGCGGCCACCGCCGACCCGATCGCCGCACCGCCGACGCCGCCGACGACGGCACCCTGTTGGGTCGAGGTGCATCCGGCAAGCGCGACCAGCGCCGCAATCACCATGGCAGATTTCTTCATATCGATCTCCTGTCCGGCCCCCTTGGCCACATACCAACCTACAAAGCGGGGATTCGATCCATGCGTACGTAATATCGGTTGCGAAATGACCTCGGCCAAACGCGCCAGGACGCCGACGTCACGTGCTCGACGCAATCGCCCTCAGGAGGTCGATCGTCTCATATTCGCGGTAGGAGGTCTCGTCATTGGTCGTGCCATAGCCAGAGCTCGCCGAGAGCTTGACGACGACCGTCCGCCTGCGCGGGCTGACATAGACGAACTGGTTGTAGACGCCGATCGCGGCGTAGTCGCCCTCGTCGCCGCCCATGACCCACCATTGATAGCCGTAGCCGAACAGCGAGTCGGACAGGTCGCTGGCGCCGGGCATGAGGTGCGCTGCGTCCGGCGTGATCGAGGCCTCTATCCAGCCTTCCGAAACGATCTGCCGCCCGTGCCACCGACCCCTGTTGCGGTAGAGTTCACCGATTTTCGCATAGTCGCGGGCCGTGGCGTTCAGCCCTGCATAGGCCATCTCCATGCCCTCGGAATCGACCAGCCAGTAGCCCGCCGCCTCCATGCCCAGAGGATGCCAGATCTTCTCCTCGACATAGTCGGCCAGAGAGCGCCCGGTCGCGGCGACCAGCAACATCCCCAGAACCTGCGTGTCGGTGCTATTGTAGAGGTTGCAGGTGCCGGGCTCGCGCTGGCGTTCGAGCGTTGCGGCGAAAGCGTTGAACGATCCGCCATAGGCCGCGATATGGGCGAAGCGGTTGATGTCGGAAGAGGGGTCGCTGTAATCCTCGTTCCAGCGTGCCCCTGATGACATCTGCAAAATGTCCTTGATGCGCACGCCGTCATAGGCCGAACCGGCGAGAGCAGGCAGGTAGTCGGTGACCGGCTGCTCGATCGACGCCACGAGACCCTCGTCGACGGCGACGCCGAGGGCCAGCGAGACGAAGCTCTTGGCGACCGACATGGAAACCCATCTGACGTCGCGGCCGCCCCAGGGAGCATAGTGCTCGTGGACCACGGCCCCGTCACGGAGGACCAACAGCGCCATCGTCTCGGTTTCGGCGAGAAAGGCTTCGACACTCCTGAGCGTTCCCTCATGGGCAAAGGTGGATGGCAGCGTGATGGACGCCGCTTCGGGGAAGTGGAAGGGCGCGGGCGACGCGCTCATGACGGCCACCGGGAAGAGGGTGTCCAACCGCTGGAAGTTGTCCCGCTGGCTGGCGCCGGTGAACAGGCTGAAGATATAGTCGGCGCGGTTCATGTCGATGGCCTTCGTTGCTCGGCGGACATGCGCAATCGGCCAAGCCGCGCAAACAGTCAAGACGCCGACCGGTGGTCCGGGCCGCCGGACGGGGAGACCAAGACGCCGCCTAAGACGGGGTCAGCGCATCGTCGAAGGCGAAGCGCGGGTCGGCACCCGCCCGGTCATAGACCTGCCACTGGAGCGATGTCGCCCCGACATGGAAAACGGCGGTAGCGAGCGTGTTCTCCTGGTCGGGATCGTCCGGCTGCTCGCGAAGGATCGGCAGGACAGGGTCGCCCTTGTCCCATAGCGCGGAAAGAGGATCGAGGTGCATTTCACTACGAGAACCGGCCATGATGGCGTCGCCGCGCTGTTGCCTGGATCGGGACGAGCCGGTGACGACCTGCGGCTCTTCCGAGCGACCGGGATGGACAAGATGGTTCGCATGGAGCCGCGGCTCATCGATGGTGATCGCCGTGCAGCCCGAATGGGTGAATTCGATGCTGAGAAGGTGGGGGTCGCCGCGCTGCGCCAGCGTCATATGGAAGGCACCGGCACGCTTTGACGTTTCGAGCAGTTTCACCGCTTCGTCCAGCGTCGCGCAATCCAGCAGCGCACGCCCGAGCAGCATGCGCGGCAGGCCGGTGCCGGTGTCGCGCGAGCGTATGTTGTTGACCGTCTGGACGAGGCCGGCTTCGGTCACGGCGAAAGTGTGTCCCGGGATCGATGCCGGATAGACGAAAGCCGCGAACGCCTTGCCGTCCCGCGGCCGCACATGGGCGAGCGCGCAATGGCCGCGAAGCCCGGGATCGCCGTCTTCATTGTGCGCGATCACGGGCACGTCCCCCGGGAGTTGCACGGTCGTGCAGCCGTCTGGCGCCATCGCCCAGACGTCGCCGCGGCAGTTCCACAGGAACACCTCGTCGAGCGGCAGGCCGAGGCCATGCGCCAATCCATGCAGCTCCAGCCAATAGGCGGGGAAGCGCTCTTCGACCATCCGGCGCATGATGGCGACGCGCCGGTCGTCGCGGAAGGCCATTACGGAAGCCCAGGCGTGCCTGACGACGAGATGGCGATGGGCGATTTCGGCGCCGAAGCGGCCGAGCTGGACGCCGACGTCGTAAGGCGTTCCGCTCGCCTCCAGGAAGTGGAGCCGGCCCATATCGTCAGTGGACATGCTGAAGGAATTCCCGCAGGCGTGGATTTTCGGGATTGGCCAGAAGCGCGGCCGGATTGCCGTCCACCGAGATCTTGCCGCCTTCCATGAAGATGAGCCGCGTGCCGACCTGGCGGGCGAAGGCCATCTCATGGGTGACGACGATCATCGTCATGCCCTCTTCGGCGAGGGACTGCATCACGCGCAGGACCTCGTGGCGCAGCTCCGGATCGAGTGCGGAGGTCGGTTCGTCGAACAGCATCAGCTTCGGCTTGACGGCGAGCGCGCGGGCAATTGCCACACGCTGCTGCTGTCCGCCCGAAAGCTCGGAAGGGTAGTGATGGCCGCGATCGGCGAGGCCGACCTTGGTGAGCAGCGCCTGTGCCAGCTCGAGCGCTTCCGACCGGCTCGCGCCGCGCACGCGCCGCGGCCCGAAGGCGACATTCTGCAAGGCGGTCATCTGCGGAAACAGGTTGAACTGCTGGAACACCATGCCGGCTTCCTGGCGGATCAGCCGGACCTTGGAGCGTCCGGACCTGACGCTGATGTCGTCGACGATGAGGTCGCCGCCATTGATCTCCTCGAGCGCGTTGATGCAGCGCAGGAGAGTGGACTTGCCCGAACCCGAGGGGCCGATCAGCACGACGACCTCGCCGGCATCGATCGCCAGGTCGACCTCGTTCAGAACCACGACCTTGCCGAAGGTCTTGGTGACCTTTCGAAATTCGACGATGCTCATAGGATCCGCATCCTCTTTTCCGTCATGCGCAGGATGAGGGTCAGCGAGCCAGTCATCAGCAGATAGAGGATGGCGACGGCCGTCCAGATCTCGACGGCGCGGAAATTGGCGGCCATGATCTCCTGCCCCTGCCGGGTGAGCTCGCCCACGCCGATGACGATGAACAGCGACGTATCCTTGAGGCTGACGATGAACTGGTTGCCCAGCGCCGGGATCATGCGGCGGAAGGCCACCGGGCCGACGATGTAGACGAGCACCTTCCACATCGGCAGGCCGAGCGCGAGGCCCGCTTCCTTGAGGCCCTTCTGGACCGACAGGAACGAGCCGCGCACGATCTCGGCGATATAGGCGCCGGCATTGACGACGATGGCCGTGATGGCGGCCGTCATCGGATTGACGCGGATGTCGGCCAGCACCGGCAGCGCGAAATAGATGAACATGACCTGGACGACGATCGGCGTGCCGCGGATCAGTTCGACATAGGTGAAGGCGATCGCGTTGAGCAAGGCATTGCCGTAGGCGCGCATCAGGCCGGCGACGAAGCCGACGACGAGGCCTCCGGCCAGGCCGGCCAGCGTGATGAGCACGGTGAGGCGCGCGCCGCCGATGAGGGCGGGCATCGCTTCGGCGATGACGGACCAGTCGAATTCCATGGCAGGACCCGTTCAAGGAGTGAGGCGCGCCGGCGGGCCGGCGCGCTGGTCAGGGCGCTCAGCTCTGCGGTTCGGTCCCGAACCACTTCTTGTAGATCGCGTTGTAGCGGCCGTCCTTCTTCATGTTGGCCAGTGCGGCATTGACCTTGGCGACCAGTTCGCTGCCCTTGGGAAAGCCGATGCCGTATTGATGCGCCATCATCTGCTCACCCACGGCCTTGACCTTGCCGCCGCCGGCCGTCGCGACGTAGTAGAGCACGTTCGGCGTGTCGTGCATGGCGGCGTCGACGCGGCCGGTCTGCAGCTCCAGATAGGCATTGTCGACATTCGGGAACTGGCGCAGTTCGGTTTCCTTGAAATTCTCCTTGGCATAGTCGGTGGCCGAGGTGCCGGTCTTGACCGCCAGCACCTTGCCCTTCAGGTCGTCGGCACCGGCGATCGCGCTGTCGGAGGGAACCATCAGCAGGAAGCCGCTGTCGTAATAGCCGTCGGAGAAGTCGATGACCTTCTTGCGCTCGTCCTTGATGGTGATGCCGGCAAGCGCGACGTCCACCTGCTTGGTCTGCAGGGCCGGGATGATGCCGTTGAAGTCCATCGGCTGCAGCGTGTAGGTGACGCCGATTTCCTTGGCGATCGCGTCCCACATGTCGATGTCGAAGCCGACATATTTGTCGCCTTCCTTGAACTCGAACGGCACGAAGGCGGTGTCGGTCGCCACCACGAGATCCTCGGCGTGCGAGGGTTGCGTGAAGGCGACGGCGCTCGCGAAGGCTGCGAAGAGAAGAGTGTGGAGTTTCATTGTCTGTTCCCCTTTTCTGGTGACTTGATGATGAACGGCAGTTCAGGAGGCCGGGATCGACGCAAGAGCCGCGTCGATCGCGTCGCCGAGGCGCTCGACGATGCGGGTGATGTCGTTGCGGTCGACGATGAAGGGCGGCGCAAGAAGCACATGGTCGCCGAGGCGCCCGTCGATGGTGCCGCCCATCGGATAGACCATCAGCCCGCGCGCCATGGCTTCCTTCTTGATGCGGGCATGCAGCTTGAGGCCGGGATCGAACGGCCGCTTGCTCATGCGATCGGCGACCATCTCGACACCGCGAAAGAGGCCGCGCCCGCGTATGTCGCCGACATGGTGATGATTGCCGAGCCGCTCGTTCAGCTGCTGTTCGAGCTCGCCGCCCATGGCGACGACATTGGCGAGCAGCTTGTCGCGCCGGATCACCTGCTGCACCGCGAGCCCGGCCGCCGCGGCCATCGGATGGCACATATAGGTGTGGCCGTGCTGGAAGAAACCCGAGCCGTCGGCAAAGGCCTGGAAGATCTGCCGGGACAGCAGCACCGCGCCCAGCGGCTGATAGCCGCCGCCCAGGCCCTTGGCGACGGTCATCAGGTCGGGTGCGACACCGTCCTGCTCGCAGGCATGCAGCGTGCCGGTGCGGCCCATGCCGCACATCACCTCGTCCAGGATGAGGAGCACGCCATAGCGGTCGCAGATGGCGCGGATCTGCCTGAAATAGTCGGCGACGGGAGGGACGGCGCCCGCCGTCGCGCCGACGACCGTTTCCGCCACGAAGGCGATGACCTGATCGGCGCCGAGCTCGAGGATCTTCTGCTCGAGCTGCGCGGCCGCACGGCTCGCATAGGCCTCGTCGCTCTCGCCGGTCTCTTGCAGGCGGTAGGCGTAGCAGGGGTCGATGTGGTGCGTCTCGATGAGCAACGGCTTGAACTGCGCCCGCCGCCACTCGTTGCCGCCGGCCGCCAGCGCCCCCAGCGTGTTGCCGTGATAACTCTGGCGGCGGGCGATGATGTGCCGGCGCTGCGGCTCGCCCTTCTCGACGAAATATTGCCGCGCCATCTTCAGCGCCGCCTCGACCGCCTCGGAGCCGCCGGAGACGAGGTAGACATGACCCAGTCCTGCCGGCGCGTCCTCGACCAGAAGTTCGGCCAGTTGCTCGGCCGCTTCGGAAGTGAAGAAGCCCGTATGCGCATAGGCCAGCTTGTCCAGCTGCTCATGCAGGGCTGCGAGCACCGCGGGGTGGCCGTGCCCCAGGCATGAAACGGCCGCTCCCCCTGATGCGTCGATATAGGCCTTGCCGTCGGCATCGTAGAGTTCGATGCCCTTGCCGCCGACGGCGACCGGCGGGACAGCGTGAATGGCGCGGTGGAGGAGGCGGGTCATGGACGCTTCGTTCTTGCCTGGAAGTGGGTGTTCAATGCGGCCGATTGCCTGTCCATGCGGGCAAGCGCTTTGCCCGCGGCGTCTGCCTCATGGCCGGCGACGAGGGCGCCGAGGATTTCGGCCACGACGAAGGCCGGCGACATGGTGTGCAGGAAGGAGGGGCTCTCGGTCGGCACGACCACCGACACGGTCGCGAGTTGCGCAAGCGGGGCGACGAGACTGTCGGTGATCGCGACGACGGATACGCCGCAGGATTTGGCATATTCGGTGATCTCGACCGTCTGCCGCGTATAGGGAAGAACGCTGACCGCCACCATCACGTCTTCAGGCGTCGCGCTGCCCAGCGCGTCCACGCCGATGCCGCCCACGGCGTCGAGCATGGCCGACTGCTTGCCGGCGAGCGACAGGATGTAGTGCAGGTGCCAGGCGGTCGGATGGCTGGAGCGCAAGCCGAGGCAGTAGACCCTGCGCGCGCCGGCGATGCGGCGGGCAGCCTCCACGAGATTGTCGAGCCCGGCGGGTTGGGAAAGGGCTGCGACCTGTTTCCCGATGCCGCTCACCATATCGGCCGCGAGCGCATGGTCGCCCTTGAGCTTCTGGCTCTTGGCCTGGGCGCCGACGCGGCCGGCGAAACCCGTGCCCTCGTGACGCATGGCATCGGCATGAAGCTGGCGGATGTCCTCATAGCCGGCGAAGCCCAGATGCTTGGCGAGGCGCGTCATCGTGGCCGGCTGGACGTCGGCCTGGCGCGCCTGCTCCCGCATCGACAGGAGCGCGACCTCGCGCGGATGGTCGAGCACGTAGCGCGCTGCGGCCTGCAACTGCCCCGACATGTCGTCGAAGTCGCGAATGATCGTTTCGGTAAGCGGGCCGGACTTCATTCCATCCCAATACAACGGTATCGGAAGGATTGCAACATATGTTTCAATATTGCATCATATGATTGGATTGGATCATAGAGCGGAGCGCGCCGTGGCGGACCAGGACGAACAGCGACGAACGGCGATCGCGGTGGCGCCGAATGGCGGGCGTCGGACCAAGGCGGACCATCCGGCGATCCCGCTCAGTCCGGCCGAAC
The DNA here is from genome assembly GCF_016756635.1 of Mesorhizobium sp. L-8-10. NCBI lineage: Bacteria > Pseudomonadati > Pseudomonadota > Alphaproteobacteria > Hyphomicrobiales > Phyllobacteriaceae > Mesorhizobium > Mesorhizobium sp. L-8-10. The sequence goes on from NZ_AP023263.1 coordinate 3,227,636, forward strand.
TGGCGCGGACGGCGACCGAGTGCCTGGAGGCCGGCGCCGGCATGATCCATGTGCATGTGCGCCGACCCGATGGCCGGCACCTGCTCGATGCCGACGCCTATCGCGAGGCCATCGCCGCCATCCGTGCCGCGACGGGCGAGCGCATGGTGATCCAGATCACGACCGAAGCGCTCGGCATCTATGCGCCGGCCGAGCAGGTGGCGGTGCTGAAAGAGGTCAGGCCGGAGGCGGCTTCGCTGGCACTGCGGGAGATCGTGCCTGATAACGCCGCCGAACCGGTGTTTGCCGACACGCTCTCGTGGATGAAGCAGGAGCATGTGCTGCCGCAGATCATCCTCTACGACCCCGCGGAAGCCGTCCGGCTCGCCGGCATGATCCGGCGCGGCGTGGTGCCGTGGCAGGACATTCCGGTTCTCTATGTACTCGGCCGCTACACTGTTTCGCAGACCTCGCAGCCGGTCGACCTGCTGCCGTTCCTCGCTCCCGACATGCCCCGCTTCGCCAATTGGAGCGTATGCGCGTTCGGGCAGCACGAGGCGGCCTGCGTAACCGCCGCCGCGCTGCTTGGAGGGCATGTGCGGGTCGGATTTGAAAACAACCTGCTTTTGCCCGACGGCCGTCTCGCCCCCTCCAATGCCGCGCTCGTCGAGACCGTCGCGACCGCGGCGCGCGCGCTGGGCCTCGGGCTGTGCGACGCCGCGGCGATCCGCGAACTCGCCCGGGCATGAGTGCGCCCTCGAACTGAGGTGCTTCCGACGCTGCCCTTGGCTTTTCCGTATTCGATATGTATACGATCCATATACGTATCATATATGGAGATCCTCTTGGGCATCGTGAACATAGACGACGACTTGCACGATCAGCTGCGCAGAGCGAGCAAGGTATCGTGTCGTTCGATCAATGCGCAGGCCGCCTTCTGGATCAAGGTCGGCATGCTGTGCGAGATCAATCCGACACTCAGTTTCACAGAGATCATGGAGCGCGAGCTAGGCTCCGCAGGCGTTTCGGCTCAATCGCTGGCCTTGAGCGAAGCATGACGAAGCAGCCCCAGGAACTGGCGTTGCTGGCCGAATCCGGACGGTTGCTGGCGTCCGTATTCGGGCTGCTGGACCGAACCCCGCTCGTTGGTATGTCGACACTTCAGATCAATGAAATGGTCGAGCGTTTCATCGTTCACGATCTCCAGGCTCGTCCCGCCAGCAAGGGGCAATATGGCTATGGCTTTGTGCTGAATTCTTCGGTGAACGACGTGGTCTGCCATGGCATTCCATCGCAATCGAACGTGCTTCGGGACGGTGACATCGTCAATCTCGACATCACGCTCGAGAAGAACGGCTATATCGCAGATTCCAGCAAGACCTATCTCGTCGGTGAGGTAAATCCAGCCGCCAGGAGGCTGGTCCAGACCGCCTACGAAGCCATGTGGATGGGCATCCGGGCGGTTCGCCCGGGCGCGCGTCTCGGAGACATCGGCTGGGCGATCGAACGACATGCCAAGCGAAACGGCTATTCCGTGGTGCGTGAATATTGCGGTCACGGCATCGGCCGGGAGATGCATGAGGAACCGCAGGTCCTGCACTTCGGAAAGCCGGGATCCGGCCTCGCCCTCCGCGAGGGCATGGTGTTCACGATCGAACCGATGCTCAATCGGGGCCGGAGGAGTGTGAAAACCGAGGCCGACGGTTGGACTGTCGTGACGAGAGACGGGTCGCTTTCCGCACAGTTCGAGCACACCGTTGCCGTGACGGCTTCCGGCGTGTCGGTGCTGACGCTGCGTCCTGGAGAAAGAGGCTCAGGACCAACCAACCAGGTCAGCCGGGCATGACCTGCGCTACGCCGGTCTGTTCGTGAACCGCGTCGGTTCTTTGCGGCTGCCGCCGTCCAATTGAAAACGATAACGATTTCCATGGGATCGCAACGGCTGTCCCTGCTGGGACAGACCGCCTTCGCGCGCGCAACCATTGTCCGCCCGCGCCTGGAAGGAGGCGGCCTCAGACAATTGTTCTTCCCATCCCGGAGCCGACCGGAACCGCCATCCTCCACGGCAGCCTGAGGTTGATGACGTCTTGTCTGCAATCCATGCTAAATTTCATCGACAAAAATTGTCTACAATCTGGTTGACAAAGGTCGTGCTTTGGCCGATCGTGTTCGAAGACCAGCCGTTGCCGACGATCAGGAAAGCCGATGGCGATGACCGACAGGTCGAGCAGGTCCTGATCCGCGCCGACAACAAGCCACTGGCTGACGCGCCTCGGCGAGTGACCCGGCGGCGGCCGCGGCCGCCCAACAGCAAGATCCCCGCCAAGGGGACTTAGGAACCTTTATCGGGAGAACATTCGAATGCTCAAAAAGCTGACCCTTGCCGCCGTCGTGGCGGCAAGCCTGACCACCGTTGCCAACGCCGAAACGCTCAAATGGGGAGCATCGCGCGACATCTACTCGGTCGATCCATATTCCTACGGCGACAGCTACACCCTGGCTTTCCTGAACCATGTCTACGAAGGGCTCGTCCGCTACGACGCCAAGCTGCAGATCGAACCCGCGCTGGCGACGTCGTGGGAGACGGTTTCGGACACGGTGTGGCGGTTCCATCTGCGCAAGGGCGTGAAATTCCATAACGGCGCGGATTTCACCGCCGATGACGTGCTGGCCTCGCTCACCCGGGTGAGCGATCCCGTGTCGCCGCTGCGCGGCAATCTGCCGGCCTACAAATCCGCCAAGAAGATCGACGACTTCACCATCGACATCGAACTGGTCGGTCCCTATCCGCTGCTTCTGAACGACCTCACCAACATCCATGTGTTCGATGCCACCTGGCTCGCGGACAACAATTCGCTGAAGCCGACCGACGTCGGTGCCCAGATTGAGGGTTATGCGACCTACAACGCCAACGGCACGGGACCGTTCGTGCTGGAAAGCCGCGTGCCGGACAGTAAGACGGTGCTGAACAGGAACACGAGTTGGTGGGACAAGCCGCAAGGCAATGTCGACCGCATCGAGTTCACGCCCATCACCTCGGCAGCGACGCGTGTCGCGGCCCTTCTGTCCGGCGAGATCGACTTCACCGAGAACGCGCCCGCCCAGGATCTTCCGCGGCTCGCCGCGCAGCCCGGACTGAAGATCATGGAGCGCACCGACCTGCGCACCGTGATGCTCGGCTTCAACCGCAAGCCCGAGCTGGCGAACGGCGCCGACAACAAGTTCAACGACCTGCGCGTGCGCCAGGCCTTCGCGCATGCGCTCGACCCGAAGCTCATCCAGAAGCGTATCATGCGCGGCAAGTCCAGGACCGCCGGCGCCATCATCGCCCCCGACATCCCGGGCTATGTCGAGGCGCTCGATGCCGTGGTCCCTTATGATCCGGACCTGTCGAAGAAGCTGCTTGCGGAAGCCGGCGCCAGCGACCTGCCTTTCACCCTGGTGTGCACGACCGACGCCTATGTGAATGAAGAGGAGCTATGCCAGGGGCTCGTCAACATGCTGAGCCGTGCCGGTTTCAAGCCCCAGCTCGACATCGCACCCACGGCCGTCCAGGCACCCAAGCGTACGGGCGGCCTCGCCGACGTCTATCTGATCGGCTGGGCGAACGAGCCGATGCTCGACAGCTATTCCATCCTGCTGCAGATGATCAGGACGAAGACCGACAAGGCCGGCGTCTTCAACTGGGGCGGCTGGAGCTATCCCGAAATCGACGATCTCGTCATGAAGGCCTCGACCGAACTCGATCGCGCCAAGCGCCTGGCCATGCAGACCAAAGCGCTGGAAATGGCGAAGCAGGAGATCGTGATGCTGCCGCTGCACCAACAGCCCATGGCCTGGGTGATGAGCGACAAGATCGACGGCATCGCCCAACTCGCCGACAACAAGCCGCGGCACTGGCTCACGCATTTCAAGCAGTAGTCCTCAGGCGGAGCCGCAACGCCGGGCGCTGCGGCTCCCGCCCAACTCGCGAGGATCCAGATGCTGGTCTTCATCATCAGCCGCATCACCAATGCGATCATGGTCATGCTGGCGGTCGCAATGCTGGCTTTCCTGATCTTCCGCCTCACCGGCGATCCGGTCGAGCTCATGGCCAACGAGCAGATGACGCAGGCCGATCGCGACGAACTGCGGGAGAGGCTCGGCCTCAATGACGGCATCGTCACGCAGTTCGCCCGTTTCGTGGTGAATGCCGCGCAAGGCGACTTCGGCATTTCCTACCGGAACGGGCAGGACGTGCTGACGCTGATCGCCGACCGCTTTCCGGCGACGCTGGAACTCGTGCTGATGGCGACGCTGATCTCGCTCGTCGTGGGTATTCCGCTCGGCGTGCTCACCGCCATCAGGCGCGGCAAATGGTATTCCGAGGCCTTGCAGTTCGTGTCGATCGTCGGCGTCTCGCTGCCGAGCTTCGTCGTCGGCATACTGCTCATCCTCGTGTTCTCGGTGATCGCCGGCTGGCTGCCAGCCTTCGGCCGCGGCGACGTCGTCACGATCGGCTGGTGGTCGACCGGCGTTCTCACGCCATCCGGACGCGCCGCGCTGATCCTGCCGGCGATCGCCCTGTCCCTCTACCAGATCACGCTGATCATGCGTCTGGTGCGCGCCGAGATGCTGGAAGTGCTGCGTTCGGACTATGTGAAATTCGCGCGCGCCCGCGGCATTCCGCGCTGGCGTATCCATTTCCGTCACGCACTCAGGAACTGCCTGATGCCCGTCGTCACCATGACGGCCATGAATATCGGCTCGCTGATCGCCTTTGCGCTGATCACCGAGACCGTCTTCCAATGGCCCGGGATGGGAATGCTCTTCATCCAGGCGGTGACCTTCATCGACATACCTGTGATGGCGGCTTATCTCTGCATCATTTCCTTCATCTTCGTCACGCTCAACACGCTGGTCGACATCACCTATGCGGTGATCGATCCGCGTCTGCGCAGTGCGCACTGACGGGGAGGATCGGATCGATGACGACAGACATCTCCAAATCCGAGGCAGCCGCGCGGCCGGCCATCATCCGGCGGCTTCGCGACAGCGACATCTGGTGGTCGTTCACGAACAGCAAGACGGCGATGGCCGCCGCGCTGATCCTCGCCATCCTGGTGCTGACGGCGCTGTTCGCCCCGCTGATCGCCGTGCAGAACCCCTATGACCCCGCCCAGCTCGACATGTGGAAGGCCGAGCTGCCGCCGATCTGGCAGGACGACGGCGAATGGCCTTACCTGCTCGGCACCGACACCCAGGGACGGGACATGCTGTCGGCCATCCTCTACGGCACGCGCATCTCGATCGTGATCGGCGTGGCTTCGGTGGCGCTGTCCCTGTTGATCGGCATGAGCGCCGGTCTGGTCTCGGGCTTCTTCGGCGGCATCGTCGACAACGTCCTTATGCGCGTCGGCGACATCACCTTGTCCATACCGACGATCCTGATAGCCATCCTGGTTTCCACGGTCGTGCGCCAGATGCTTCCGGCCGATCTGCGCGAGGTGGGGGCGTCGGCCGTGCTCGTGCTCGCCATCGCCCTGTCGGCCTGGGTGCAATATGCGCGCACCGTGCGCGCGCAATGCATCGTCGAGCGCGGCAAGGAATATGTCCAGGCCGCGCGGCTGCTCAAGGTTCCCGCCCGCCGCATCATGGCGCGCCATATCCTGCCGAACACGCTGACGCCGGTGCTCGTGGCAGCCACACTGAATTTCGGCATGGCGATCCTGACCGAGGCGACCTTGTCGTTCCTCGGCATCGGCATGCCGCCCGGCCAGCCGTCGCTCGGCACGCTGATCCGCATCGGAAATCAGTTCCTGTTCTCCGGCTCCTGGTGGATCGTGGTGTTTCCGGTGATGCAGCTCTGCCTGCTCGTCGTGGCGGTCAACCTCCTGGGTGACTGGCTGCGCGACGTGCTCAATCCGAAACTGAGGTAGCGACCGATGAACGACCTGTTGCTTCGCAATGTCCGGCCCTTCGCCGAAGCCGAATGCGACCTGCTGATCCGCGACGGCATGATCGCCGCGATCGGGCGCTACGAACCGGAGCCCGGCATGCCGGTGGAGGACGGTGGCGGCGCGATCGCGATCCCGGGGCTGATCGATGCGCATACCCATCTCGACAAGACGACCTGGGGCATGCCCTGGCATGTGAACAACCGGCGTGCCGTGCTGCGCGAACGGATCGACTTCGAACGCGAGCAGCGCAGCGCCATCGGCATCGACCCGCACCGGCAGTCGATGCGCCATGCGATCGGCCTGGCCGCGCACGGGGCCACCCATATCCGCAGCCATGTCGACATCGACACCATGCACGGGCTTGCCATCGTCGACGGCGTCATGGAAACGCGCGAGAAGCTCAGGGGCGTCATCGACATCGAGATCGTCGCCTTTCCGCAATCGGGCGTCATGGTGATGCCCGGCACCGTGGAACTGCTCGACGCGGCGCTCAGCCAGGGATGCAAGGTGCTCGGCGGCATCGACCCCTGCGGCATCGACCGCGATCCCAAGGGCCAGCTCGATGTGCTTTTCGGCCTGGCGGCGAAACACCAGTGCCCCATCGACATCCATCTGCACGAGGCGGGCGAGCTCGGCGCCTTCACCATGGAACTGATCTCCGAACGGGTCCGGGCCAACGGCATGCAGGGCAAGGTCGCGATCAGCCATGCCTTCGCGCTCGGGATGAACGACTATCTGCGTGTCGGCCAGCTGATCGCGCAACTCGCCGAGCTCGACATCGCCATCGTCACCACCGGCGCGCCGTCGGCGACGGTTCCATCGATCATGCGGCTGAAGGAGGCCGGCGTGCGGGTGGGGGCCGGCTGCGACGGCATTCGCGACACCTGGGGACCCTGGGGCCAGACCGACATGCTCGACCGGGCAAAGGTCATCGGCATGAAGAACGGGCTGAGGCAGGATCGCGAACTCGAGCATGTGCTGGCGATCGTCTCGCAGGGCGGCGCCGACGTCATGCGCCTCGACGGCTACGGCCTCGCCGTGGGCTGCCGTGCCGACCTCACCCTCCTGACCGGCGAGACGCTCGCGCATGCCGTGGTCGACGTCGCGCCGCGACCGCTGGTGGTCAAGGGCGGGCGTGTCACGGCGCGCGAAGGCCGGCCCATGGTGGACATGCCATGAGCGAGGACACGCTCGAAACACTGGCGCTCGGAAAGCGGCCGGATGGCCGCACGCTGCTGACGGCGGCCTGGGTGCTCGGGCACGGGGAGGGCGGGCACCGCCTGCTGAGGAACGGCGAGGTCGTTATCGAAGGCGGCGCGGTGCTGTTCGTCGGACATCGCTTTCCGGGCGAAGTCGCAAGGCGCATCGATTTCGGCAATGCGCTGATCAGCCCGGGCTTCATCGATCTCGACGCCTTGTCCGATCTCGACACGACGATCCTCGGCATCGACCACCATCCGGGCTGGGCCAAGGGGCGGGTGTGGCCCCGCTCCTATGTCGAGGCCGGCCCCTATGAGATGTATTCGCCGGACGAGCTCGTCTTCCAGAAGCGCTTCGCCTTCGGCCAGCTCCTGCTCAACGGCATCACGACGGCGGCGCCGATCGCCTCGCTCTTCTATCGCGAATGGGGCGAGACCGTCGCCGAGTTCGATGCGGCGGCTTCAGCCGCCGGCGATCTTGGCCTCAGGGTCTATCTCAGCCCCGCCTACCGCTCCGGCGGCATGGTGCTCGATGGTCCCGGGCAGATGTCGCCCGTCTTCGACGAGGAGCGCGGCTTCGCCGGCCTGAAGGATGCGATCGACTTCATCGGCCGCCAGACCGGCCGCTTCGGCGATCTCGTGCGCGGGCTGCTTGTTCCGGACCGTGTCGAGACCTGCACCGCCGAGCTGCTGCGCCGCACGGACGCAGCCGCACGGGACCTCGGCTGCAGGATCCGCCTGCATATGGCGCAGGGTTCGATGGAGGTCGATACCGTCGCCAGGCTGCACGGCTCGACCGCTCCGGCCTGGCTCGCCCGCTCGGGGCTGCTCAGCGACCGTCTGATCGCGCCTCATGCCACCAACGCAACCGAGGAGGACCTCGACCTCTATGCGGAGCATGGGGTGTCGATCGTGCATTGCCCGCTGGTCTCGGCGCGTGGCGGCAGCACGCTGAACTCGTTTTCGAAGTGCCGGCAGCGCGGCGTGAACATCGCCATGGGAACCGACACGGCGCCCGCCGACATGCTGATGAACCTGCTGATCGGGCTGATCACCTGCCGCATCGACGACCGCGCATCTGACCGGGTGCGTTGCGCCGATCTGTTCGATGCCGCCACGCTCGGAGGGGCGCGCGCGCTGGGCCGCGACGATCTCGGGCGCCTGGCCCCCGCGGCGCGCGCCGACATCGCCGTGTTCGATCTCGACGACGCGGTCATGACCCCGTCGATCGACCCGATCACGACCCTGGTCATCGGCGGGTCCGGCAAGGTGACGCAGGCCGTGTTCGTCGACGGGCGGCTTTCCATGCGGCACGGCGAGGTCGCCGGCATCGACATGAAGGTGGCGCGTCGCCGTGCGCAGGCGCAGTTCGATCGCCTGGTCGCCAAATATCCCGAGCGCAGCTGGGGCCATCCGCCGGTGTCGGAGATCTTTCCTCCCAGCTACCCAATCGAGGGCGATCCCCATGGCTGACGCCAGCGAAAAACCCGTACTTGATGTCCGCAACCTCAAGGTCGAGTTTCCCGGCCGCCGCGGCGTTGCCACGGCATTGTCCAGTGTCAGCCTGTCGATCCGTGCGGGCGAGATACTCGGCGTGGTGGGCGAGTCGGGCGCCGGCAAGTCGATGACCGGGCTGGCGATCCAGGGGCTGCTCGAACACCCGGGCCGCATTGCCGAGGGCGAGATATGGCTTGCCGGCCGTCGCATCGACAATCTCGACGATCGCGCGATGCAGAACATACGCGGACGCGAGATCGGCGCGATCTTCCAGGACCCGCTGACCTCGCTGAACCCGCTGTTCACGGTGGGCGCGCAATTGACGGAGACGATCCGCCAGCATCTCCGCTCCGGCAAGGCGGAGGCCAGACAGCGCGCCGTCGCCCTGCTCAAGGATGTCGGCATCCCATCGCCGGAAGAGCGCGTCGACCAGTATCCCCACCAGTTCTCGGGCGGCATGCGCCAGCGCGTCGTCATCGCGCTGGCTCTCGCGGCCTCGCCGAAGCTCGTCATCGCCGACGAGCCGACCACGGCGCTCGACGTTTCGATCCAGGCGCAGATCACGGCACTGCTGCGCCGGCTGTGCAAGGAGAAGCGCACGGCGGTGATGCTGGTGACGCATGACATGGGCGTGATCGCCGAGACGGCCGACAAGGTGGCGGTCATGTATGCCGGGCGGCTGGTGGAGATCGGCCCGGTCGACCAGGTGCTGCGCGCTCCGACGCACCCCTATACGCGCGGCCTGATGGCCTCCATCCCCGCGCTCGGCGCGCGGGTCGAGCGTCTCAACCAGATCGACGGGTCGATGCCGCGACTGGACGCGATCCCGCCGGGTTGCGCCTTCAATCCGCGCTGCGGGTCGGCGGGGTCCCGGTGCTTCCGCGAGCGGCCGGAACTCATGCCGGTCGGGACGGGCGCCAGCGCCTGCTGGCTGAACATGGGAGGAACCGCATGACTGCCGCATCGGCATCGGCGCCGGCTCTGCGCGTCGAGAACCTGGTCAAGACATTCGACGTTTCCGCTCCCTGGCTGAACCGCCTGGTGGAACGCAAGCCCCGACAGTATCTGAGGGCCGTCAACGACATAAGTTTCGCCGTTCCGATGGGCGGGTGTCTCAGCCTCGTCGGGGAAAGCGGCTGCGGCAAGTCGACGGTCGCGCGCCTCGTCACCGGTCTCTACAGAGCGAACAGCGGCGAGATGCGTTTCGCGCCGGGGCAGGACGGAGAGCCGCTGTCTGCGCAGATGATCTTCCAGGATCCCTATGCCTCGCTCAATCCGCGCTGGCGGGTCAAGAACATCATCGCCGAGCCGCTGCGCGAGATGAAGCTGCGCAGATCCGCCGCGGAGATCAAGGAGCGGGTCGACGAACTGCTGCGGACCGTGGGCCTGTCCGTCTCGGACGGCGACAAGTTCCCGCACGAATTCTCCGGCGGCCAGAGGCAGCGCATCTCCATCGCGAGGGCGCTGGCGGGCGAGCCGAAGTTCCTTGTCTGCGACGAGCCGACGTCGGCGCTCGACGTCTCGGTGCAGGCCCAGGTGCTCAACCTGATGCGCCGGCTGCAGGAGGAATTCGGCCTGACGTTCCTGTTCATCAGCCACGACATGAGCGTGGTGCGCCACATGTCCGACCGCATCGCGGTCATGTATCTCGGCCGTATCGTCGAGGAGGGCGAGACCGAGGAACTCTTCGCACGGCCGCGCCATCCATACACACAGTTGCTGCTGCAGACGATCCCGAACATCCAGAAGCCGCATCGCGACCGCACGGTTGCCGCCGGCGAGGTGCCGAGTCCGCTCAAGCCGCCTTCGGGCTGTCCGTTCCACCCGAGATGTCCCGTCGCGACCGCCCGCTGCTCGGCGGAGCTGCCCGAGATGCGCACGCTCGGCAGCGGCACGCGTGTCGCCTGCCACTTGGTCGAGGAGGCGTGACGATGCGGCGAGCCGCCTATGCCAGGGCCGCCCTCAGATCGTGCGACATGTCGCGAACCTCGCGCAGGTCGAGTTCGGATTCGACATGGTCCAGATGATGCTCCATCAGCCGCGAAGCCCTTTCGACATCGCCGGCCGCGATCGCTTCGACGATCTCGTCATGCTCGTCGGGTCCGCAGTTGAAGCGCGCCGTGTTGCGATAGATCGCCGTGATCAGCGAGGTGCGCGAGATCAGGTCACGCATCATGCCGAACAGGAAATCCGAGCCGGAAAGTTCCGCCAGAAGCAGGTGGAAACCGCCGGAGAGCTTGATGATGTCGGTCGTGACATCGTTCGCGTTGGCGACCCGTTCGCTGGCGACATGGCTGCGCAGCCTGGCGACATCGGCCCTGGAGAGCATCTGGCCGATCCTCTCCACCACGCAGCGTTCCACGGAGCGGCGTACGAAGAAGACGTCCCGCGCCTCGTCGACCGAGGGCTTGCAGACGAACGCGCCGCGATTGGGGATGATGGTCACCAGCCCCTCGCGCTCCAGCGCGGCGAGCGCCTGGCGGATGCGGGCGCGGCTGACGTCGAAAATCTCGGACATCTGGCCTTCCTTCAACTGAACGCCGGGCCGCAGCCTGCGCTCGGCGATGGAGAGCCATACTTTTTCGACGATCTGCTGCGTCGAGATGCCTGCTTGTTCGGCCATGCCTCTGTCCCTGCGCCATGACGGACAATCGCCACCAGCCGACAAAAGTCAACCATGGGCAGCTCGACGCCAGCCCATTTTGTGGACAATAGAAGCCAGTTTTGTAGGCAATAGATGGGAACTCAGACGGGGCATGCAATGGAGTTCGATTTCACCGTGCTGGAGCCGGAGAGCCGCTATCGGCTGCTGACCAATTTCGTCGGCCCGCGGCCGATCGCGCTGGTCACGACCCGGTCCGCCAACGGACGCGGCAATGCCGCGCCGATGAGCTTCTTCAACGTGTTCTCGCATGAGCCGCCGATCGTCGTGCTGGGCATCCAGCCGCGGCTCTCGGGCGAGGACAAGGACACCGTCATCAACATCCGCCGCAGCGGCGAGTTCGTCGTGAACATGGTCGACATGGCGCTGTCCCAGCAGATGCTCATCTGCGGCCTCGCCTTCGAAAGCGATGTGGACGAACTCGAAATGGCCAGGTTGCCGACCGCCCGGTGCAGCCGGATCGACGCGGACTATGTCGCCTCATCGCCCTGCTCCTTCGAGTGCCGGGTGGAGCGGCTGATCGAATATCCGCGCCGCGTTCTGGTGCTCGGTGAGGTCGTGCACATGCATGTGCGCCGCGAGTGCCTCGACGAGGCAGGGCGCTACGTCAATCCGGACACCTACCAGCCGATCGCTCGCCTTCACGCCGACAACTACATCACCTCCGACCGCCAGTTCGTGCTCAAGGCGCCCGCGATCGCGGATGTCATCGAGGCGTCGGAACGCATGGAATGAGGACCTTTCGTCGTGCATATTCGTCTCATCAATCCCAATTCGACGGCCTCGATGACCGCTCAGGCGCTTGAAAGCGCCCTGCGCGTCGCTCAGCCGGGCACGCTGGTGACGGCGGTCAATCCGGCTGGGACGCCGGTCAGCATCGAGGGCAGCGCCGACGAGGCGATGGCCGTCTCCGGCATGCTTGCGGAGATCCGCAAAGGGGAAGGCGAGGGCGTCGACGCCTATGTCATCGCCTGCTTCGACGACCCCGGGCTGCATGCGGCCCGGGAGGTGGCCAAGGGGCCCGTCATCGGTATCTGCCAGGCGGCGGTGCAGGTGGCGATGACCATCAGCCGCCGTTTCTGTGTCGTCACCACCCTGCCGCGCTCCGTCCCGATCATCGAGGATATCGTGCAGGCCTATGGCGCGGGGCATCATTGCCGCGCCGTGCGCGCCATCGATCTGCCGGTGCTGGGTCTGGAGGAGGATCCGGAGACGGCGGAACGCCTGCTGATCGATACGATCGAGCTTTCGAAGACCGCCGACAGGGCCGAGGCCATCATCCTGGGATGCGCGGGAATGTCGAGCCTGTGCGAGCGGCTGGCCACCTCGACCGGCGTGCCCGTCATCGACGGCGTCACAGCCGCGCTGAAGATCGCCGAAGCCCTCGTCGGTGCGGGTTACGCGACGTCGAAGGTCAATGCCTACGACTATCCCCGGAGGAAGGGACTGGGCGGCCGGGCGACAAGCATCGGAAGCCGGGCGGGCATGGCCTTGCCGGAGAACGCCTGATGGGGCGCATCGAGACCGTGGCCTTCGCGCGAAGCCCTGGATCCGGGGCAGAATGAGGGCCGTCGCCGCCTCCCGCACACAGATGCCCAGCCTTGAATTTGCGGGCCGAAACATATCGACCCGGCAAATCGAGGAGAAGATCTGGCTGGCGATCGCCGAACGGCGATTATGTCCCGGCGTGCAGCTCAAGGAGGGGCAGCTCTCCGGCATATTCAATGTGAGCCGGGCCAGGATTCGGCAGGTGCTGTCGGCGCTGCAGCGCGACGGCCTCGTGAGGATCATCCCCAATCGCGGTGCGTTCGTGGCCCGGCCCTCCACGCAGGAGGCGCAAGACGTGTTCGGCGTGCGCCGGATGGTGGAACAAAGGGTGGTCGAGCGCGTGGTGGAGCACGCCTCAGGGGCCGATCTCGAGCGCCTGCGCCGCCATGTCGGGATCGAACGCGAAGCGATCGACCATGCCGCAACCACTGAGATCATCAGGCAATCCGGCGGTTTCCACCTGCTTCTGGCCGAGATCACCCAGTCGGCCTTCCTGACGGGAGCGATGCGCGACCTCGTCACGCGCAGCTCGCTGATCACTGCCATCTATCGCAAGACGGATTGCCGAAACTGCGGTCCGGACGAGCACGAAAGCCTGGTCGAGGCGATCACCCGACGCGACCGGGAGAAGGCCATGGCCCTGATGATCCATCATCTGGAGCATCTCGAGGCGGAACTCGACCTGGCCGTCACGCCACCGGCGTCGGACGATCTTCGCCGGGCGCTGGCATGAGTGCTTCGCCGCGACGGAATAGATCACAATGATTGTGGACTGTCCGCATGGATTGAACCGGTCCTTCGACGGGGTCGGCCTGCCACGCGTCGGTTCGCGTTTCGAAGGCCATGCCGCGGCCTTCATGCCGGTCGCGCAAAAAATGCGCGTCCATCGAGTGATTCCATGTCACGCGAAACCGCCGGGGAACGTCTTATGTTCTGACCCACAACACAGGAGCAGGACATGGGCCCGAGATTGAACCCGTACGACGAAGCGCCAGACGCCATGAAGGCCATGCTGTCGCTGGATGGGTTTGTGCGCAAAAGAGGGATCGACGAGCAGCTCTACTGGCTGGTGAAGATCCGTGCCTCGCAGATCAACGGATGCGCCTACTGCATCCATATGCATACAAGAGAAGGCCGGGCGGCCGGGATCAGCGAGGACCGCATGCATCTGCTCCCGGCATGGCGGGAATCTCCGCTCTACAGCGCGAAGGAACGGGCTGCCCTTGCCTGGACGGAGTCGCTGACGCTGCTGCCTCAGACCGGCGCGCCGGATGACGTCTTCGAAGCGCTGCGGGCCGAGTTCGGGCCGAAGGAGATCGTCGACCTGACGCTGCTGATCGGCACGATCAACGTCTGGAACAGGATCGCCGTCGGGTTCCGAAGCCTCCATCCGGTATCGACGGATACGAGCAACCGGTAGTACCGATCGCAGCATCGCACCCGGAGCAACCGGGGTGCGATATTGAGAACGGAGAGCATAGCCAGGCTTCGTCCGCGGGTTCTCCGCGGCTATGCCAGGATTTTGGAGTGGGTGGAGATGAGCGGGCTGCCTCTGGCGGAGTTCGAGAAATATCGAAGCGCCATGTTCGGGATCGCCTACCGGATGCTGGGATCGGTCTCCGACGCCGAGGATATCCTCCAGGACGCCTATCTGCGCTGGCATGACGCCGATCGGAGAGAGGTCGAGAGCCCGCGCGCCTTTCTGTCCAGTATCGTGACGCGTCTGTGCCTCGACAGGTTGAGGAAGGTGCGTCGCCAGCGCGAAGACTATGTCGGGCAATGGCTGCCGGAGCCGCTTCTGGAGCGGTCGGACACAAGCGTGCAGCCTCCGGAGCACATAGATCGCGACGTGTCGACGGCGTTGATGCTCGCTTTGGAGCGGCTCTCTCCGCTCGAACGCGCTGCCTTCATTCTTCACGACGTCTTCGACATGAGTTTCGAAGAGGTTTCGGCGAGCATCGGAAGACCCGAGGCGACATGCCGCCAGCTTGCCAAGCGGGCGCGCGCGCATATCGCCGATGCCCGACCCCGGTTTACCTACGCCCAGGCCGAGGGCGAGCGTATCGCCCATGCGTTTTTCCGCGCCGCCCGGGACGGTGATCGCGCCGGGCTCCAAACCATCCTTGCGGAAGATGTTCGCCTTCACTCGGATGGTGGAGGCAAGAAGCTGGCCGCGCTCAATGTCCTGGCCGGGGCGTCGCGCGTGTCCGCCTTCTTCATCGGCATTGCATCCAAGAGCGTGCTCACCCGGCCCATCTGGACCAAGGCCGTGACGATCAACGACCATCCCGGACAGATCTCCGTCGAAAGCGACGGAACGCTGCAGACGCTTTCGGTGGAAGTTGAGGGCGATCGCGTCACGGCGATCTACTTCACCCGAAATCCCGACAAACTCTCCCATCTCCTTTCGGAGTTGCCGCCGGAGGTCGCGGAAAGGGTCACCCCGGCAAGAGAAAAGGACATCGGGTGAAGCGCCCGGTCCGGAGCCGGCGGTGCTGGTCCTCGATGCCGGGAAATCGGTCATCACGGCGTTCGACCAGATCGAATCCGACGCCTTGCGCCCACGAGCGACGTCGGCCTGGGGACCAACAAGTCCCTGCACGGCGGGAGCATCTGGCGTAAGGGTCAAGGCGCGCGTAAGCTCTGGCGAAAGCCGGGTGGGTCGATGTGCGGACGGGTGCATATCAAGACGAGTCTGGACGAGATGCTGCGGGCGTTCGCCTTCGCTCGCGGCGACCCCGAAGTCGACCGCGCCGCCAACCAGTTTCCGAGATACAATGGAGCGCCGGGGCTCGACTATCCGCTCATCGTCCGCGACGTCGTGCGCGATGCAGCGGAACCGGTGTTCGGCCCGTCATTCATGATGGCCCGATGGGGCCTCATCCCGCATTTCGCGAAGGTGAGAAACGAAGGTTTCAAGCATATCAATGCTCGGTCGGAGAGCGTCGCCACGAACGGTATCTTCAGGAACGCATACCGGTCCCGCCGTGCGCTGATGCCGGTCACAGGCTATTTCGAATGGCACGACAAGTTCGGGACGGGGAAGAGCAAGGACAAGCAGCCCTATGCGATCGCGATGGCGGACGATTCCCCTTTCTGCCTGGCTGCGATCTGGCAGGCATGGCGCGATCCGGAGACACATGAGCCGGTCCGCAGCTTCTGCATCCTGACCTGCCCGCCGAACGAGATGATGGCGAAGATCCACGACCGCATGCCCGTGATCCTGGCGCGCGCGGATTATGAGCGATGGCTGGGCAGCGGTGAGCTCGATCCGGCCGATATGCTGAAACCGTTTCCAAGTGAGCTGATGAAAATGTGGCCGATCGACAGGAAGGTCGGCAACAGCAAGAACGATACGCCTGATGTGCTCGACGAGATCGATCCCGACTCGCAGGATCTGTTCTGAGCGACAGCGACGAACTCCGCCGGCACCGCCGATGACGCGAAGAATGCGCAGCAAGGGCAGACCGGCACCCCTGCCGCTCGCTCCGGCGGCGGCACCACCAACGTGCTTCGAGTATCAGTCGCGCCTGGTTCCCGGGGGCTAGCTGCGCCGGATGTTGGTCAAATCGATCTTTCGATATGGAAGCGGCCGGTCCGCAGGATGAATATGAGGGATTATCGTTCGCATCGGTCGATATGAATTGCGAACGAAATGCTTGGGTCGCCTGAGACATTATTTCTAAAGACATCGCTCTGCACTGTCGACACCTTGGCGATTGTGCATGGCAAAAACATATGCATAAGATGTCAGACCATTAGAAGTGCTTGTCATGATAGTAGATGCCGATCCAGGAGATATTCATGACAGGCTCAGAGACCTCCATTCCGGAGTTTGTCTCAAGCTGAAGAAGGGGCGTTACCGGGAGCCGATCGTCCTGTCCGGCGTGAGCGGGACGCAGGACCATCCGATCGTCATTCGAGGCCCGAAGGCAACAATCGGATTCGGCGCGCCCTATGAGGCCTATCGAAAGAAGGCGAACGAATTGTCGGCCGTACAAGAGGCCGGCGGTCTGTTTCCCGGCATCTATTATCTGGCCGACGATGCACAACTCATCCTGCGCAACTGCCAGTGGGTCGTCATCGAGGACCTTCGTTTCGAAGGGTGCTGGCCGACCGCGGTCTATATCGACGACTGCCAGCATATCACATTGCGAAGGCTGAGCTTCCGGGGCGGCACGATCGCTATCGGCGCCTATGGCCCGAACACACGGCACCTGCTGATAGAAGACTGCGACTGGATCCAGGACGTCAGCGCTCGCGGGGAAAAGGATCTCAAGTCCATTCGCAGGTCCGGCCGCCTTCGGCATGGCGACCGGCCGGCCGACAATCTTCTCTGGTCGCAGACTGCGTGGAGGGCTGTCCATGGCGATCTCAGAGGCAATGGCAGCCTTGTGGATATCGGGGCCGATGCACGCGCCTTCGACGGCGATTTCTTCCGTGCGTGGACGATCCCCGGATACGTGATCATCCGCAACAACTGCATCCTGGATGCCTTCAACGCCATCCACTTCTTCAACCAGGCGGCGGAGTCCATCGTCGAGGGCTTTTCGCGGAACGTTGTCATAGAGAACAACTGGTTCGTGCGTCTTCGCGACAATGCTATCGAACCGGAGCACTACGCCTGGAACTGGACGGTGAGGCACAATAATTTCGTCGACTGCTATGCGCCGTTTTCGTTCGAGATGGCGCGCTCGGGCTTCTTCTACATATATGGGAACCTGGGCTGGAACCATCACCGCCCCGGGGTGCGGGAGATCGACGGGGAGAGCACCGGGCGCGTCTTCAAGCTTCCCGAGACGCATGCGGCCGATGGCCCGCACTATTTCTTCAACAACACGTGGATCGTTCGTGGCCCGATCTTCAAGAAGAGACGCTTCTCCCGGTTCCGCCATTTCAACAATATCTACGCGTATCATCTGGCCGATGATGCCGACAAGCCCGCTCTGTTCGGAAGCGGGTGGGCGGAAATGCTGGACTACGGAACTTCGTCGTGGGAGGACATCAGGACGTTCGAGGAAGGAAGGTTCACCAAGGACTGGGGTCGACTGGACATCGTCTTTGACGGGGACATCGTCGACCATCCCGACTTTCCGGATGCCATTCGAGCCGCCGCTTATCCGCTCGGACAGGACTGCAGTCCTGGACCCGTCGAATTTGCGGACCGGTCGCCGGGCGTGCCGAGAGGGCTCGAGACCGACCGGACATTTCCCCGTGTTTCTTTCGTGATCGAGTTGCCGAACGGCCTGACGATGGACGTCGCAGGCAACGTCACGCGCGCAGGGGCCTGGCAGGACGGGGATCTGGCTCGCGTGAACGATCCGCAGTTCTATGATCTTTGGTCGTATCCGCCAGGATCGGGCCCAACGCTGAAACCCAGGCGTGACTGACACCTTTTCTTTTCGCCGGTTATCGACGGTCGGCTCAGGCTTGGGGCCGCAACGCCTCTACAGCATCACATCACTGAAGGCCCGCCGCCCTGAGGACCTCCGGATCGGGCGTGCGGTGGGCGTGCGGCTTGCAATAATCGGGGTAAATCGCCTTGTATCCGGCCAGGGTCGCGATCGGCGCCAGGATTGCAAAGAGCACGCGCTGGACCGGCGGCGGCGGATGGGTGAAGACGACGACATCGGCAAACTCCCGGGCGATGAGCGATCCCTGCAGCGGGTTGGGTCGACCCTTGCGGTCCACCTTGCCATCGTTGGCCAGGCCGAAGAGCATCCCGATCAGCATCTCGAAGCGATTGGGGTCGATGTTTTCCGCGCCCGGCGCCTTGTCCACCTCCACAAGCACATGCGCCTCGTCCACGGTGCTGGCATTCCACCAGTCATGGGGCACGCCCGGTTCCACAGTGGCCGATTGTCCGGGCTCCAGGACGAGTGCGCGGCCGCCGATGCGTGCGTTGAGCTGGCCTCGGAGCACCGTGAAGCGCTCGACCATGTGCGGATGAAAATGCTCGCCGACGACCGCCGCACCGGGCCTGGCCGTCAAGTGAGCAATGCCGGGTCCGTCGCCGCGATCCTCGCTGCCGCGCAGGACGACCGCATATTCTCCCGTCACCCTGTTTTCGTAGACATCGCCGCAGCGAGACATGGCGTTCCGTCCTCGGTGCCTCATAATACATGGTGAGCCGTCGTCGGCGAAGACGCAGCATGGATCCCGACAACCCGAAGTCGTCTCGGCCGGCACGGCGATCTTTCACGCAGCGCCTCCGCCACATGTTGCAAAGTCATCGCCGCCACAGGCAAGATGGTCCCGAATTGAGCGGAGGCATGCGTATGAGCCTCGATGAACAGACGGTCAGAAGGATTTTCACCGGTCTCGAACATGGCGACGGAGATGCTTTCTTCGACCATGTCGCCGATGACGTCGACTGGACGGTGATGGGCACCCATCCGCTTGCCGGGCACTACAAGTCGAAGGCCGCCTTCAAGGCCGGCACGTTCAGCAAGCTGGCCAAGGTGCTGCCCGACGGCGCCGAACTGCGCGTGACCCATGCCTTCGTCTCCGGCGACGTGGCCGTGGTCGAACTGGTGTCGGGCGCTACCGCTCGGAACGGCATGCGCTTCGACAACCATTATTGCTGGGTTGTTCGTTTCGACGGCGGGACGGTCGTCGAGGTCCGGGCCTATCTCGACTCGGCCCTCGTCGCGGAGCTCTTCAGGGAGAACCCGATTTGAAGGGCTGGCCGGGAACGGGACCTACCGGATCAGAAAGTCCAGACATCGACCGGCGCCCTGCGGCCGCGCAGCGAAACCGATGGCGCGAGCTTGAACCCCGCCAGCAGCGGCTGACCGTCCTGGAGACCGCCGCGGCGGGCGTTCTCGACAATGTCGCTGCTCGCGACGATGCGGCAATCGAGGTCCCGGCTCGCTGATTCCAGCCGGCTCGCGACGTTGACGGTGTCGCCCAGGACGGCGAATTCCAGCCGGCGCGCGGGGCCTACGTCTCCAAGGATCACAGGTCCGTAGTGCAGCCCTATCGAGACCCGGATCTCGGGGTCGCCGCGGGCCGCGCCGTCGCGGTTGAAGCCGTCCATGCGACGGATGATCTCTCTGGCCGCCTCGAGGGCATTGGCCGCGTCCGTCGGTCTGGGCTCCGGCGTGCCGAAGGTCGCCATGACGCCGTCGCCGAGATATTTGTCGAGCGTGCCGCCATATTCGAAGATCACGCCCTCGACCAATGAAAGGTAGCGCCGCAACAGATCCATCACCTGATGGGGCGTGCTGCGTTCGGATAGCTCCGTGAAGCCTACGATGTCGATGAAAAGCACGGCGACGTCCTGCGTGCGGACGGCGCCGACATCATGATCGTCCGAGGCGAGCACATCGACCATGTTGGGGGAAAAATAACGCGACAGATTGGCGCGTTCGGCGGCGATATAGGCTTGCTTCATCAGAAGCTCATTCGACCTCCAGCCCCTCAAGGCCAGTATGCCGGCCACAAGCATGAAGACCACCAGCTCCTGGATGCGCTGCGAGATCTGCGGGTTGTTCGGGTCGAGGGCCACGACCATGTCGGGATAGGCCGAGAAGGCGCTGACGGCTGCTTCGTGAAGTGCGGGGTTCTCCCGCCCGAAGACAGCTACGCCGACGACCGCAACCAGCCACAACGCGGCCACCCAGGTTCCCATCGAAAAGATCGTGCGCCACGAATAGGCGAGCGTGCTGATGGCGAGGATCAGAAAGAAATAGATGAACACGTTGAAACGGTAGCTGAAGGCGGTCGGGACGCCTTCTTCTATGAATGGGCTCGGCACGACACAGATGAAGGTGAGCAGCGCAAGCTCAAGGAAAATGAGCGCCAGTTCGGCACCGGAGCGACCGACTTTCGCGATCCTGAGCTGCGCCCACCCGATGACTATGAACCCGAGCACGAAGGCTTCGTAATACAGCACCTCGATCGCGGGATTGAGAAATGGCAGCAGCAGCGCGACGACCGTGAGCGCGACGGTGCGCGCCACCGTGGCGATGCGTTGGCCTTCGCGCTTGTCTTCTTCCAGCGCCTGCAACACGAAGCGGTTGGTATGCGAACGTTGCTCGCGCTGCTCGCGGATGCGCCGTATCCATCCCAACAGGGTTGGACGCGGCATGTTCCCTGCTGTTTCGGTCGCCATCGCATATGCTCCAGAGTCAGGCCTTGACACGTTCGAGATCAGGATATCACGGCAGGCCGGATTGCCGACTGGTTGATGATCCCAAATGCGCGGGCCAAACCGAGCGCCGGCAAATGCCCGATCGTCAACGGCGGCTCGATCCGCATGCCGGCGAGGAGGCGGTCGGGGATGGTCCACCCGTCCCGGTCGCCTAACGGTTCCGCATATGCTCTAAGGGCAGCAGAACAGACAATGGGAAAGGGTGACTTGGCAGGAACGACGGCGATCGGCATCAGCGCCATCCATAGCGGGCCACCGGAACCGTCGCGCTCCAGGAAGTGGCTCAGTATCGAGACGACACGGCCCATCGAGGGGCGCGCTGCGGAACGCAAATTCATGCATGCTGCCCTTCCGGACGGCCCCCGCCCAATGCCGCGCCTGGCCGCTGCAACCCGGGCGCATGCCGGAATGGTGTCGGACTGCCGGCGGGAGGTTTGGGCAACAATGCGCGACGGTCAATTCCTTGGGCACTCGCATTTCGAGTGCAGGCTGGGATGAAAGCTTCGCCCCGGCTCAGATCCGGCAGGAAGGTGCTTCGCCGCTCGCGCGTGGTATGGGGATCGCGCCGCGTCTGGCTGCCCAGGCTGGTATTCTGGAGCGGTGCAGTCGCGATCGGCCTTGTCAGCGTTCTCTTCGCGGTGCTGGCCGACGGGGCTCAGCATCTTTTCGGGGAACTTTTCATCTCGCAGGACGGATGGCGCCGGTACCTGCCACTCCTCGTTACGCCCGCCGGTTTCGCATTGTGCGCGTGGCTGGCGGCGACGGTGTTTCCGGGATCGCAAGGCAGCGGTATCCCTCAGGCGATCGCCGCGCGACATTTGCGCGACGATGAGGACCGAAGGCCTATTCTCTCGTTGCGGCTCGCCCTGGGCAAGATCCTGCTGACGGTGACGGGCCTGTTCTGCGGGGCTTCGATCGGACGCGAAGGGCCGACCGTGCAGGTGGGCGCATCCGTGATGCTCACGGCCGCACGATGGGGAGGAATGTCGCAGGAGCGTGGCCTCATCCTTGCCGGTTCGGCGGCCGGGATAGCCGCCGCCTTCAATACTCCCCTGGCGGGAATCGTATTTGCCATCGAGGAGATGGGCCGTACCTATCAGGCGCGGACGAACGGGCTGGTGCTCACGGCGGTAATCCTGGCCGGCCTTGCTTCACTCGGGCTGCTCGGCAACTACACCTACTTCGGGATGACGCGCGACACCGTTTCTATCGGCACTGACGGGGCGCTCGTGCTGGCATGCGGCATCGTCGGCGGCTTGCTGGGATCCGCCTTTTCGTCGATCGCGCTCAGGGCTACCCGCCGGATCCGGCGTTGGAACGCCCTGGCGCCGCTCCAGCGTACCGTCGTCATCGCCGCCGTCTGCGGTTCGGCGGTCGCGGCGATCGGCCTGGTTTCAGGCGGGCTGACTTTCGGCACGGGCTACGAGCAGGCGCGAAGCGCCGTCGAAGGCACGCAATTGCCCTGGTATTTCTTCCTGGCGAAGTTCGGCGCCAGCCTGTTGTCGATGATCTCCGGGATTCCGGGCGGCATCTTCGCGCCTTCTCTTGCAGTAGGCGCCGGCCTGGGATCGGCGATCGGCTCGCTGCTCGGTTCCAACATCGGGCTCGCCGCCTTGCTGGGCATGGCCGGCTACTTCGCGGGGGTTGTGCAGGCTCCCATGACCGCCTTCGTTATCATCCTGGAAATGTCGGGCAACCACGACAACGTGATCCCCCTGATGTGCGCTTCGATGCTCGGCTACGGCACGGCACGGTTGATTTCACACGAACCACTATACCATGCCCTGTCGCGCCTCTTCATCGCGGACGCCATCCGCCGGCGACGCCTCTCGTCCAGGGATGCCGAGCCATCCGCCGGGCAAGGATGATCCACGAACAGCCGTGCGCAGCGCATTGCGGCACGGATGACGTTCCGACCGCGATCTCCGAAACGCGAAGTGGTCGCGTCAAGGCCTTGCGGTATGCTTCTTCGGGGATTTCCCCTCCGCTCTCATCATGTTGCTATACCGGTGGGCCGCCACTCCTCCGCTCGCTGGTCGGGATGCCATTCAGCCGCAAGGTTCGGAGCCTCGCGGTCTTTTTCATCCGCGCTCGGGTTTCGGCCTCCACGATCGTGAGCGCTGCGGCCTTTGTGGCCCGCCACCTATCGTCGTACCCGGCCAGAGTTCTTGCCGATCGTGGCAAGCGGGGTGTGTCTCCTGCATCCTGCGCATCCAACGGTTCGTCGTCTGAGATAGAAAAATCTACGGGCATTCTCGCATCTCCAGCTGTTCGACGAGCAATCGGAAAAGCGCCCGCGCCCCACCGGAGGGAAAGATGAGGCGCGGGAACGCGCCGACCGCGTTCGACGGGGTATCCTGCGTATGGACGACACGCGGCCGGTGCGTTCCTAACGTTGTTGCCCCAAGCTTGTTCCGCGTGGCGATTGGTCTCAACGCAACCGCCCGAACGTATGCGGGCTATTCGGCGCCTGCGCCGGCGAGAAGGCGTGTCAGCGCTGCTGCCGGCATCGGCTTCGCGAGCGGAAAGGATTGCCCGGCCCAGAGAGGGCTGAAGTCGTCGCGGCCGGCGGCTTCCGCAGCGCCACGAACAGGCGCGAGCGGGCCACCGGCTGTCGGAAAAGCCGGCGCGATATCGGACAGCGGCCCGACTTCCACCATCAGGCGATTGACGATGCTTCGCGCCGGCCGGCCGGTGAACAGGTTGGTCAAAGCGGTGGGCCTGTCCGGTGTGCCCAGTGCTTTGCTATGCACCGCCGAGATGCCGGCTTCCGGCGTGAAGAGATAGGCCGTGCCGACCTGGACCGCGGCGGCACCCAGCGCGAAGGCCGCCGCCACGCCGCGCCGGTCGGCGATGCCGCCCGCCGCGATCACCGGGACGGTGACGGCGTCGACGATCTGCGGGACCAGAGCGAAGGTCCCGACCTGCTCGGACATCCGATCGGTCAGGAAGCTTCCGCGATGTCCGCCGGCCTCGGCGCCCATGGCGATGACGGCGTCGACACCGTGCCCGGCGAGCCAGCGCGCCTCGGCAACGGTGGTCGCGGAGGCGATGACCCTGGCTCCCGTATGCCTCACCCGATCGAGCAGGTCGACCTGCGGCAGTCCGAAATGGAAACTGACGACCTCCGGCCGGTAGGCTTCCACGACCGAGCAGGCCGCAGCGTCGAACGGCGTTCGCCCGCCCACCGACTTCGGCATGCCGGGATCGAGACCGGCCTCGGCATAATAGCCGGCCAGGCGCGCGAGCCAGGCGGACTGGCGCGCCGGATCGTCCGCCGGGTTGGCATGGCAGAAGAAGTTGAGATTGATCGGACGGCGCGTGCCGGCCCGAACCCGGTCCAGCGCCGCGCGCAGCGCCTCCTCGTCATACATCGCGGTCGGCAGCGAGCCCAACCCACCGGCCTCGCTGACGGCGATGACCATCTCAGGCGTCGTGGCGCCGGCCATCGGCGCCTGGATCACCGGAAGCTCGATGCCGAAAAGGTCGAGCAATGTCTGTCGGCTTGACGTGGTCATGGCGTCTCCTTTCGTGGGTGTGGTTTCGATCGCGGCCCGGCGTTGTTTCGCTGGACGCGGGCTGATTGCGGCACGGGCGGGCAAGCGCCCAGCCCCCAAATTCTAAAGTTCGACCTCCTCGATCACGAAGAACGTGGAACCGAGCCGCCTGTTTAGCACGTAGGGCAGAACCGACCTAGCCGGCGGTAAGCAATGCCTTCCAGGCGCGCTCATGTGTCTGCAGGGCCGGCGGCAAGGGCCCCGAGATGGGCGCGCAAATCGTCGCTTCCCCGTCTGGCACCGCAGGCCGCGTCACAGCGAGCCAATCGGTGGAAGAATGGAATCGATAATTTAGCCAAATAGCGTTCTCGCCGAGAAGCTTGCGATACAAGAGCAATTGCCAAACTGATTTTAGTGTATAAAGTAGAGTTGGGGTTTTATTCAGGTGACACGGGGATAGGTCCAGTCAGTTCGACAAGGAAACCTCGCCAATGTCTGCAATGTTCGAATTTACAGGTGGCGGCATCGGGGTCATGCCGGATCCGGACGACAATCCGAACGGTCACGTCGTACCCCATCACGAATCCGGGATCCGAATAAGCTTTCAGGTCGTGAATGTAGGAGACGCGGGAGGCAATGCGGACGTCGGAGTGGAAGTCGACGACGCGTTCCTGACGAGCTGGCAGTCCTCTTTCCTTGATCCGGGAGATTCCGAAACGGGATTCGTTTCCCTGGGAAGGCTGGCGGAAGGCGAACACACAGTTCTCACTTTCGTGAATCCGGGGTCCGGTCAGGCCGATCACGAATCCAACACCTTTATCGTCGGCTGAGATACCCCGCCATCCAGGAGATGGTCCTTCGGTGGGCAGACCCTGGGGCTCGGCCTGAGCAAGGAAAGGGTGATCATGAGCCAGCCTGGAGACTTCGTGCTCACCGTCGACCACGACGGTTCCGTGGAGGCGATTGCTTTCAACCCGGACGGCACCCGGTTTGCCAGCGGTGGCAGCGACTCGGTGCTGCGGATGCGCGCGATCGGCAGCGGAGCACCGCTGGACGTCCCCAGCGCGGGGTTCGTGTCCAGCATAGCGTTCAGCCCGGACTCGGCGACGTTCGCTGTAGCGGACTTCGAGCACGTCCACGTCTGCTCCAGTTCGACGGGAGCGGTGATCTGGAGGGGACCGGTCGAGCCGGGCACCTCTGTGAATTTCGTATGCTTCACCCCGGACGGCAGCACACTGGTCGCCGCCACCGATACCATAGTCGCACAATTCGACAGTGCGACCGGGGCGTCTTTGCACCGCATTTTGGTCGAGCGGCCGCTGATCGCCGACATTGACGTGAGCAGCGATGGTACCCGCATAGCGCTGGCGATCGACGAACGTCACGGCGGCGACCACGGGATCGCCGGGTCTGCGCGCGTGCTCGAACTGTCCACCGGCGACGAGATCGGGCGCCTCGACCCTGATAATGCCGTGCTGGCCGTCGCGTTCAGTCGGGACGGGGCCATGGTGCTGTGCTGTGCCGCCGATGACACGGTCCGCATGTTCGAGGCAGAAGGCGGGGTGCAACTTTGGCCGATGGAGGACGAGGTCGACGAGGAGGTCACGGCCCCGAGCTGCATAGCGTTCGATCCCAAGGGGCGGTGGACCGTGGTCGGCGGAGCGGACGGGTTCGCCCGGATCCTGGAAGCGCAATCCGGGGTGGAGCGGGGGCGGGCGCCCAAATTGGCCCCCGGACTTCCTGACCCGGGTTTCGGTGCCGTCACGCATGTGGCGTTCGGCCCGAACGGCAAGGTGGCGGCGAGCGCCTCCATCGACAATGTGGTGCGCCTCTTCAACCTGGACGGCAAGGAGCACTATGCCGTCAGCACCGACGAGGTTCTCGCAATGGCGTTCAGCCCGGACGGCCGCTGGCTGGGATTGGGTTGTCGAGGCCGCGCGCTCGTGATCGAGAACGGCGAGTTCGGCGTCGTGAGGTGAGGCATGGATCCCCACGAGCTGCTGCAACTGGTCAGTGACCGGCTGCGCACACTGGCAAGAAGGGCGCTGGACGAGGCCGTGCAGCAACTGCCGCAGCTCGATGACGATCCGTCGGCGGCAGACACCATATTGGCGGGTCGGCTGCTGTCCGTGCATGACCGGCTGCCCGCAGGCAACTCCCTGGTGGAACTTCTCCGCGAGATGGCCGGCGACCTCGACGCCGGCTCACCCGTGCGGCTTCACGGCTGGCGGCGGGCGCCTGGAGCGCCGCTCGGACTTGCGCTGGTCCTGACCGACCCAGCCGACCCGGCGGCTGGGCGTGCCGTGCTCGGCATGACGCCGGGTGATCCGACGTTCGACCTGGTGGTCACTCCGGGGGCCAGCCTGTCTATGCCGCCGAGGACTACCGGACCATGGACCGCACAGATCGCGATCGCCGCTCCCCAAGGCTGGGATGGCGCCTTCGGTCCCGGCCTGGACCCGATCGTTCCGAGCGGCACCGCGTCCGTCCGTGTCGAACGCGCCGGCAGGCTGTCCGCCGGGATGAACGAGGGGCCTGGGATGAGCGTCAACGGCATCGCCCTGACCGTCACCGCGACCCCTGGCCAGCCGCCGCACGTCGATGTGGAGTTGCGCGAGCTCACCGTCGCCGTCCTGCCCAAGGCCCTGGCCAAGCTGCTCGGCGCCGGCGGCGCGAGCCTCATGGCGGGCGCTCCCGTCAGCATCACGATCCGCGCGGACCGGGCCGCGGGGGTGCGGTTCACCGGCACGGGCACGCTTGGCATCCCGCTGCCCCTGCGGCTGAACGTGCCTGGAATCCGCACCCGGGGCGCGGCGCTGGAGTTGACCTCCGAGGACGGCGAGCCGCGGTTTGCCTTCTCCCTATCGGCCGCCGCCGACCTGCCCGGGCTGCCGCTGCATGTGTCGTTGGATGGAGCCGGCATCAAACTCCCGGTGGTCCTCTCGTCCGAGAAGCCGCTGGGCATCGACCCGAAGGGGCTGGGGGAGGTGTTTCCGGAGGGCGTCGGCACAGAGCTCAGGCTGCCGCCCGTGTCCGGCGGCGGCGTGGTTCGCCGGACGGAGGACGGAGGTTACGCCGGACTGATCTCCCTCGATCTGGGCGTGATGCGAATGCAGGCCATCGCCCTGTTCCGGCCGCCTGTCGCGGGCGATCCGACCAGTTTCCTGGTATTGCTCTCCGCGACGTTCCCGGCTCCCGGTCTCCAACTGGGGCTGGGGTTCGCGCTGGACGCAGTGGGAGGGCTCATCGGCGTCGATCGCAGCGTCGAAGTCGGCGAGCTGCAGCGGCTGATCAGCGACGGCAATGCCGACCGGGTCCTGTTTCCCGACAATGCCGTTGAACGCGCCCGCGAGATCATAGGGTCGCTGGGGGCCGCCTTCCCGGTCACCCGCGGCCGAATGCTCGTCGGGCCGATGGTGCGTATCACCTGGGGGGCGCGCATCGTATCGCTTTCCGGTGCGCTGATCCTGGAGCTGCCCGCCCCTGTGCGCGCGGTGCTGGTCGGGCGCCTGCTCGTCTGCTTGCCTGATCCCGTGGTACCGCTGATCCGGCTGCAAGCCAGCGTATTCGGCCGGATCGACCCGAGCGTCCCCGTGGTCGAGTTGCTCGTGTCGCTGTCCGGGTCGTGGATCGTCGGGCTTGCGGTGCGCGGGGAGATGTACCTGCTGGTGCGCGGCGGTCGCGAACCCGTGTTCGTCTTGTCGGCCGGCGGTTTCCATCCCCGTTATACGCGGCCTGCCGGTGTGCCGGCGCTGCGCAGCCTGCAGGTCGATCTGGCCCCGAGCATCGTGTTCGGCCTGCGTATGGAGGCGTATCTCGCGGTCACCTCGAATGCCGTCATGTTCGGCGGCCAGGTTCAATTGGACGCGACCATCGCCGACTGCGGCGTGCAGGGTTGGCTCGGACTGGACGCTTTGTTCGTGTTCGATCCGGTGTTCGCGTTCTCGGTGCGCGTGCGCGCGGGGGTGGCGGTCCGCGCGTTCGGCCGACGGCTTGCCAGCGTCGGTCTGGACTTCACCCTCGAGGGCCCGGCCCCTTGGCACGCCTTCGGCACGGGCAGCATCTCGGTGTTGTTCTGGGATGTCGAACTGGACTTCGACATCCGCTGGGGCTCGCCGCCTGCGGTAAGCCAAAGGGGTGGGCGTGATCCGGGCGAGCCGCTCCTGAAGGTCATGCGCGAGGCGCGGGCCTGGGTGGCTGAGCGGCCGCAGATGGAGCGCACCGGACTCACCTTCACCGCGGTGGCCATCAAGAAGCTCGGCAATGGCGAGATCGTGCACCCTGATGCCACCCTGCGCGTCAGCCAGGCAGTGGTACCTCTGGGCGTCCCGATCTCACGGTTCGAACGTCGCCAGGTACCGGTGCAGACCTGGACGATCGTGAATGTCACCCTCGGCACAGCGCAATCCCCGGAAGCCTTCACCTCGCTGGCCGAACGGTTTGTGCCGGGCGAGTATTTCGACCTTACCGAGGACCAGCAGCTCACCGGGCCGGCCTTCGTCGACCACGCCGGCGGGGTGCGGGTAGGCACGGACGGCGTTCTCGTCGGCGACGGGCACCGGGTCGACGACGGTTACGAGACCGCCTACGAGCCACCCCTCGCGACCCGGGAATTCTCCGGCTGGGCTGGGCGCTTCCATGGCGAGGCCGTGTACGCGGTCAGTGCGGCGGAGCGGCTGGAGCGCTGGCGCAGCCCGGAGGCCGCCGTGCGGGTGCGACCGTCGACGTTGGGCGTGGCGGCCACGAACGACCTGAGGCCGATGCTCGAAAACGTGTCCCTGGTCAATGCCACCGCCAATGCCTGGTTGGCGCTGCGCGAACGGCTGGACCCGAATGTGACGGTACAAGTCGTGGAGAGCTGGGAACTGGCCACATGACGACACGATGGTTCTTCTCCTCGGCGCAGGTGGGGGCGTCGGCTGCGGCGAGAGGACGTTCGCTGGACACGTCGGTGACGTTCATGCGGGAAATGGACGGCCGGCGCGAGCCGGTGACCGCCGTTGGGCCAAGGCTGTCGCTGGTCGGCCCGGGAGATGTGATCGGCTTCGACCGGGCGATGGTCCTGCGCGAGGAGCCGCCGCCAGGCGCGGCCCCTGCGGCGGAGAACATCCTGGCCAGCATCGAGTTCGCGCATGCCGACCTGCCGTGGCTGCTATCCCCTGGACCGGCCCAGACCCCGTCCCCGCAGCCATGGATCGTGCTGGTCGTGCTCGCCGAGGACGAGGCCGAGCCGCCGCGCGAAGGCAATCCGTTGCCGGTTCTAACCGCGCCGGTCGTCGCGCTTCCCCCGCTGGCCGATCGGTGGGCATGGGCGCATGTGGAGGCACGGCTGGACGACAGGGTCACGCGGATCGACGACGCAAGAAGACTTGCTGCGCTGGGTACGCGCCAACACTCGGCCGAGGTCATCGCGCGGCTGCTATGCCCGCGCAAGCTGAAGCCGGACCGGGGATGGATCGCCGCGGTCGTCCCAGCGACCGAGGCCGGTCGGGCGGCTGGCCTCAACATCGCTCCGGTTGGATCGCCCACCGCGGATGCCTGGACAGCCGGCGGTGGCGGTGCCGTCGAGCTCCCCGTCTACCACTGGTGGCGTTTCCTCACGGGGAAGGAGGGCACCTTCGAGGAACTGGCGCGGCGACTGGATTTTCGGCCTGCAGAGGAAGCGGGGCTCGGCACCCGAACCGTCGACGTCAGCCGACCGGGGCTGGTCGAGCAGGAAAGCCGGCCGGCCACAGTGACCCTTGACGGCGCGTTGCGGGTGCCAGGGGCAACGGCGCCCGAGGTGTGGTCGGACACCGCTGCGCAGGAGAGCTTCAAAGCCTCGGCCAGGATACGCCTCGACGACCCGGCCAGGCGCCGAGCCGAGATCGGGGATCCGGAAGCGGACCCGGATACCATTGCCGTTGCCCCGCCGCTCTACGGCAGCGACCACACCGGTCAGCAGACCGTGCCCCTCGACCGGGAGAGACCGGAGGAACCGGAGAGCTGGATGACCACGCTGAACCTCGAGGTGCGGCGGCGCGTGGCTGCTGCGCTCGGCGCGCGCTACGTCCAGTTGGAACAGGAGTTCCTGATGGCCCGGGCCTGGGAGCAGGTCGGCGAGATCCGGCAGGCGAACCGGCTGCTTGCCGTTGCGGAGTTGGCCGCCGCGACGGCGGAACAGGCCCAACGCAAGCACCTCGATCCCCTGAATGCGGCCGACCTGGTCGTCGCCATGGCTCCGGCGAGCACACGCATGCGGTTGTCCGCGGGGCGGCTCGACACCTCCGCCACGCTCGCGACCTTGCTGGCTGCTTCCCCGGTGCCGACGGGAGCTGCGAGTTCCTCCTTTGCCCGGCTGACACGCCGGGGCGGGGCGTTGGCGCGCCGCGCCGCGCGCGGCCCGAACGGCACCGGGAACGTCAGCGCCGTTCCGGTGATCACGCAGGGGCTGCTCGAGATGGGGGTGGTGAGCGAGGAAGCGCCCGATGCCGGCCTGCCGGGCGAGGTGCGTGCCCTGATCACGCCGTTCCCTCTGCAGTGGCGGCGCATGGTCGACCGCATCCCCATAGAAGCCATGGCAGGCCGCTCTGAAACGGAAGCCCGCCCGCTGCGACCGATCATGGCTCACCCTACGTTCAGCGTCCCGATCGCCACGGAACTGTTGGCCCGCTGGCCCGAATGGGCAGTCCCTGGCATAGGAGCGCTGCCGATGGACACCGTGACCTTGCTGGAGACCAATCCAGAATTTGTCGCCGCCCTGCTGGTCGGGCTCAATCGCGAATTCAACCGGGAGCTGCTATGGCGCGAGTTCCCTACCGACCAGCGCGGCACGTCGTTCGCCCGGTTCTGGCCCAGCGCCGGGGCGGATGTCGACGAGATCGCCCGCTGGCCTTTGGATGCTCCATTGGGCGACCAGCTCCGCGCCGGTGGAGAGAGCAGTCTTGCGTTGCTGGTTCGCGGTGAGTTGCTGCGCAGGTTTCCCGGTACCGCACTGCTCGCGGTCCCGGGCGAGGGCGGCAAACTGCCGGCCACCTTCGGAGGGGCGACCACCGCGATTGCGCTGGACGAATCGACGGTGCTGTACCTCCTCGACGGCGTCGACAGGCAGCAGGCCCTCGACGAGGACTGGTTCTTCGTGTTCCGCGAACCGATGCGAGGGACCCAGTTCGGCTTCGATTCAGGTGAGCCGGCCCCGACGTTGGAGACCTGGGCCGACCTCACCTGGGAAGACGTCGGTGTCGACGCCTCCGGATTCATACGGGTCGCCAGGCCGCCGACGAGAACGCCAAGCAGGCCGTCGCCGGACGACCCGCCCGCATGGGGGCGGGACGCCGCCGATATGGCCAGGATTGCCTTCCAGCAACCGTTCCAGATGGCCTTCCGGGCCGCGGCCATGCTCGGCGACTGACCGCTCGCCGAAGACAGGAGCACAAATGAACGAGACGTTCGCCGCACGTGCGCAGTTGGACCGGGCACGCACAGAGGCAGATGCCGACCAGGCGCGAGCGGACGAGCAGTTGGCAGTGGTGCGGCGGCTCCAGGACGCCATGCAGGCCGGTGACCCCGGCGCCACGCAGGAACTGCTCACCGCCGCAGCCACAACCCATGCGGGACTCCAACAGTCGGCCGATCAAAGCAATGGCCTTGCTCGCATCTCCGAAGACGAGTTGGCCCAGGCCATGAATGCGGGCCCCGCACTGTTCGCCAACCGCAACACGGATCCGATCGCGCTGTTGCCGGTGCGGGTGGAGACCATCTGGTGGGAACCGAACAAGCTGCGGGTCCGGGTGTATCCGGACGATATACTGATGTCTGATTTCAACCCGGATCTCACGCCCGACGAAGCCGCCGCCGGCGGCGCGTACTGGCGGGACCCGGGCCCGGAAGCCTGGCAGGAGCTGCTCAAGCGGCTGCGACCTTCGCGCGCCGCATGGGCGGTCCGCGCCTGCCGCCCCGATGGCCCGCCTCCGACCGTGCGCTCGGACGACCAGCGGGAACGCCGCCTCCGCACCCTCGCGATGCCGAAAAAATGGCGGTTCATAGGCTTGCTCGGCAGTGAGGTCGTCGTGGACAAGCTGGGTAGATCGGTGCCGGACCCGCTGCCCGTCGGCTTGCTGCGCTCCGATGAGGAGGGCTGGGAGACCGACTGGTTCTCGGCGCTCAGCGCCGGCATGGCCGTCGAGCTGACCCTCAACGAAAATGACCGCCTGGACGAGTTGCTGGTGGTGGGGGTGCGCGACAGCTCGGCTGCGGACGGCGCCGTAGAGTTCCGCGACCTGCTCCTCGGCCATATGTTCGGCGCTGGACTCGCCCTGCTTCCGGCTGGCACTGCGACCAACAACACCCCCCGCGCGCGCTCGGGTTGGTCGTCGGCTCCTGCGTATCCCGGACCAGAACCCGATCCGCCGGCTGGCGAGCGGCCGGTGGCGGACGCGCTGGCTGCTGCTCTCGGACTGCCCGACGCCAGTTTCCTGCGCGGTTGCTCCGGCGCCGACGACATGGAAGAGTCGGCCGTGGAAGCGTTGTCGCTGCTCACCTGGCCGACTCTGGGGAAGGGGGTCGCCGAGGCGGCGGTCTCGCATCTGGACTTGGGGACCAGGCAGATCAGGTCCACTGATCCGGCCCGGCCGTGGCGTGCGGTTCGGGACCACCTTGCCGAGCATGTGCGTGCGCGCGGGCCGCTGCCGACGGTGCGGGTCGGCCGTCAGCCCTACGGAATATTGCCGACCACGGCGCTGAGCGATTGGCGGGCCGAACGGAGCCAGGACGTGGACGCGCTCCTGGCGCCGTGGCTGCTGCGGCTGCGGGAGCGCTGGCGTGCGGTGCTGCGCAACGATGGCACCATCCCGAGGGTGCGGCCCGGGGAGCCGGTCGACCAGGTGGTCGTCGACGTGTTGCAACGGTTGCCCGTGGCGACCGGATTGGCCATGCGCCGGCTGGACGGGCCGGGGCTCGCCGTGCCCAAAACGCCGCGCGACCAGGTGCCGGCCAATCTGGGCCTGCCGGGCTTGTCGCCGGACGGGAAGCTGCGGTGGACCACCCGCTCCGACGGGTGGACGGATCTCGGCTGGGGGCTCGACGACGAGACCGGCGCCCCCGCGTTCGTCTCCCGGATCACTCCCGATCCGGTCAGCTTCCCCACCCGGGCGCTGAACACAGCCGGCTATCTGCAAGCCGTGCGCATGTTCCTGGCCGGAGAGCTGGACGCGGCCGACTACGACCGGTCCTGGCCGGTGGAACTGTCCTCGGGCCGGGACACCCCACCCCGGCCGAGCACATTCTTCGACCTGCCTGGTGTCGGCGACGAGCCGCCGGACAATGGCGAGGAGCCGCCCGAAACACCCGAAGACGGCGAGGTGCTTCCGGAACCGCCGCCGGACGCGAGCGGTCTGCTCGATGCGCTGCTGTTCCTGCCCAACTGGGCGTTCATGAACGGCGACGACGGCGAGGACGACCCGCTTCGCCAGGCGCTGGCCGTCACCGGTGAGGTGGACCAGTTGGTGGCCGACGTCCTGGAAGGCCTGTCCGAACAGGACCGCACCGAACGCATCGCGGCTGCCGCCCCCGCCGCGCGGGCCCTGCCCAGGCTGGAGCAGGCGTTGCGGACCCTTGCTGCCACCCCGGTAACCCGGCTACCCGAATTGCTGCTGGAGGTCATCGACGCATATTCGCACCGGCTGGATGCCTGGGTCACTTCCCTGGCCTCGTGGCGACTGGCGCAGTTACGCGCATCCGATGTCGATGGCGTCCGCTTCGGCTGCTACGGCTGGGTGGAGAACCTGGCGCCGCCGCTGCCCAGGGAAACGGTCGAGGTCGAAGTCGAGGACGGGGCGGACACGGCCACGGTCTCCCAGAAGGACGGCTATATCCATGCACCATCGCTGCAGCATGCGGCGACCGCGGCCGTGCTGCGCTCGGGCTTCATCGGCAACCCCGGCAACGAGGCCTATGCCGTCAACCTGCATTCGCGGCGTACCCGGATCGCCCGCTGGCTGCTGGGCGCGGTACGTCGGGGGCAGAATCTGGGTTCGTTGCTGGGCTACCGGTTCGAGCGGTCCCTCCACGATGCCGGACTCGACCACCTCGTCGAACGGTTCCGTCGCCAGTTCCCCCTGCCTATCGTGCCGGAGCCGGAGGGGGCCGGCGCCGACGCGGACCTGTGGGCGCGCAGCGCGGAAAGCATCGCCGCGCGCAATGTCGTCGACGGGATGGCTCTGGTGCGGGCCGGCGCAGGCGTGCTCGACCAGTCGAGCGCCATAGACGGAGCGCCGCTGGTGCCGGCTGCCGACCGGCCGGGAACTGCCGAGTTGCTGCGCGATCTCGCAGACTCCCTCGATGCCGTGGGCGACCTCGTGCTGGCCGAGAGCGTCCACCAGCTCGTCGGCGGCAATCCGATTCGCGCAGGGCTGGCAGCCGACACTTTGGGCCGCGGCGAGGACGTGCCTGACACGTTCCAGGTGGTGCGCACGCCGCACCGGGCCCGTGCGCTGACACACCGGGTGGCAGTTCTCCTGCCCGCAGAGACATTCGGGCCGACCGGATGGCCGACCGCCGACCCCGTCGCCGCGCTCCATCCGGAGGTGGAGGCGTGGGTTGGACACCTGCTCGGCCCGGCCGCGGGCTGGATCCTGAGCGGCGTCCGGCGCGACCCAGGGGATCCGGAACCTGGCCAGCCCTTCGAGATCACCGCTGACCGGCTTGGGCTTGGTGCGCTGAGCGCGATGCTGGACGCGGCGGGCGCCGATCACGCCCGGTTGCACGGCGCAGTCCGGCAAGCTTTCGGTGCCGCGCCGGGCGCGGCGGTGACGCTTGACGGTCCCGGCTGGAGCGGCCTGAGGGGCCGCGCGGTCCGGATACGGTCGCTGCTGGCCATGGCCCAACCCCTACTGGCGGAACATTTGCCTGGGCGCACGAGAAAGCCCGCGGACGTGGCGAACCTGCAGGCGCGGCTGGCCGGTTTCGCGGCCGCCCCGCTGGTCGCCAACCATCCCGAAGCGGCGAAACTGCTTGCGCTGGCCACGAATCCGCCTGGGCCCGAGGGAGCGGAAGGCTGGTTGTCGAGCGCCCGGGCGGCGCTGGCCGAGGTGCTCGGCGCGGATATCCCGCTGCTACCCCAAATTGCCGGGCCGTCGCCGGGAGCTCGGGACATGCCGGGAGCGATGATCGAGGACTGGTTGCGGCAAAACGCAAAGGTGCGGCCGGTGACCCGCACGCTGTACGAGACTTTGCTCGTCGCCGGGACCCGGGCTGGACGGGTGGAGCGGCTGCGAGCGGCGCAGGACCCGTCGGGCGAGGCCGATCCCTGGATCGGTGGCCCCTTCCGCGCCGGACCACGCCCGCAGGCCACGGCACATCTTGTATGGCACGCGCCCGTCGAAACGGCAGGCGCGGCCTTCACCGGCCTGCTGTTCGACGAGTGGACGGAGTTGCTGCCGGGACTTGATCTGCCCGGTCCTCCCGGGCCGCTTACACGCAACCTCATCCCGGAGACCGAACTGACGGGCGTGGCGTTCCACTACGACCGACCGGACGCGAAGGCGCCGCACACCGTGCTCATCGCCGTGCCGCCCGACCTCGACCGCGGCTGGACCTCGGACGGCCTGGTCCAGGTGCTTCGCGAAACCCTCGAACTGGCCAAGTTGCGAGCCATCGACCTCGCGGACCTGCCTCTTCTGGGCGACCTTGTTCCCGCCATCCGGATCTCTCCCAACGGTGCGACCGGGCAGGCCCTTTCCAGAATAGAGACCCGCCGGCCCAACACCGACCCGGAAGGACCGTTCAGGCTGGAGCCCGGACACCGTACGGACGATGTGGAAGCCGGTTTGGCCGCCCGGGTGCACGACCCTTTGTGGCTGCTCACGCGCCAGTGGCAGTTCGGGGAGTTCGCGGCCCAGGACGCCGGTTCGCCGGCGGTGATCCGCATGGCCGGCGAGAGCGCGCCGATCGACGCCTGGCGCCCCGCCGGGGCGCCAGACTGGGTGCGCTACGACATTCGTCGCGGTCCCCTGGATGCCCAGATCGAGGATGAGCCCGTAATTATCGACGAGCGCCTGCGCGCCGAGGGTGGTGCTCAACTGCTCCGGATGCTCGACGACCAAGGGCTGCTCGCCGTCGCCACTGCCGCGCTCGTGCCCCACCATCTCCCGGCGGAGCAGGCTGACGCCAGTCTCATTGGCCTGCTTGACGGACGACTGCCGGATGCAAAATCCGTGGCGGCGGCCATCGACGCCGGTACCTTTCCGACCGGACCTGATCCCAGGCTCGACGAGGTGATCCGCACCTGGCGGGAGTGGTGGGAAAAGCAACTGGGTGAGAATGGCCCGGACTGTTTCGACGAGCATCGCTTCGAGCATGCGGCCGAGGTTTCGACTGGTGGTACGGTGCTGCTCGCGCAGGAGTACCTTGGCGACGGGCTGGACTGGTACAGTGTGGACGTCCACCCGGACCCCGACATCGAGGCGGCGCCCCCAGGGCCGCTCGGCACATTCGTCCATGAAAGCCTGCCGTCGCTGGTGCGCTATGGAGGACTTCCGGCGGACCGGTTCTGGGAGATGGAGGATGCCAGGGTCGATCTCGGCGCGACGGAACTGTCCACGCTCGATACCGGTCGATTGCTGCTGATCTCATTCGCCACCGTGTACGGCAACGACTGGTTCCTGGCGCCGCTGGAGGTACCGGCAGGATCACTGACAGTGCTCAGGCAGGTGCTGGTGCGAGATGTATTCGGTCGCCTGCACAGGGTCGAACGGGCCGGCCGGGAGGATCCGTCCTGGTCTCTGTTCACGCTTCACAGTCAGGATCCGGATCACCGCGCCGCGTCAGGGCTGCTGATGCTGCCGACCGAACGCGGCCAGACGGGTGCGCCGCTCGAAAACGTTGTGCTGGGCCGCGACGAACTGGCGAACCTGGCATGGGCGGTGCAGCATCGCTACACCGATGGACGAGGTGACATGGTGGAGCGCCGGGACCGGTGGGCAAGCAGGGTTCCCGAGGCCGTTCCCATCGGCGAACTACCCCAGTACCGGGTGCAGACGGTGGTCCCGGACTACTGGTTCCCCCTGGTGCCGGAGGCCGTCCGGCCGGGGGCCATCCGATTCCGCCTCGCCACGCTGACCGGTCCCGGCCTGGACTCGCGTCCGGAAGGCCGGTTGATCAGGCCCAGGCAATGGGTCCATGAAGAGGAGGTGCCTCGTGACGGGGTGAGCCTGACGCGGCGCCCCGTGTTGGCCCGCGGGTTCGACGGATCGTCTCACATCTGGGTTCGCAGGGAGAAGGCGCCCGGCGCCGGGGAGGTATCCAGCGGTCTCGCCTTCGACACGGTTCGCCCGACCGAACCATGGCCGGGTGAATGACGCCGTCCACCGCGCCGGAGAAGCCGCCATGCCGCTTCATCCGATCCGATCGATCATCCAGTGGCGAAAAGGAGAAAACCGATGCGACTCCAGGCTC
This sequence comes from Mesorhizobium sp. L-8-10, assembly GCF_016756635.1. Classification (NCBI taxonomy): domain Bacteria; kingdom Pseudomonadati; phylum Pseudomonadota; class Alphaproteobacteria; order Hyphomicrobiales; family Phyllobacteriaceae; genus Mesorhizobium; species Mesorhizobium sp. L-8-10. The sequence goes on from NZ_AP023263.1 coordinate 3,265,543, forward strand.
TTACCTTCGACGGCTACGGCTCGGGTCAGACCGATTTCGCTGCCCTTGTCAGCAACACGCCGCAGCCGGACATGAACATGCTGCTCACCGTGGTCGACATCATCGCGGGGCAGGTCACCCAACCTGTCGCCAATCAGTTCATATCAATCATTGTGGTTGGGCATTCAGATCGGCAGGACAACCCGAATTTCAGTTGCGACCAGCGGCGCGAAAGCGAGATCACCGCGGCAAGGGATCGAGCGGATTCAGCCTGGAGCTGGATCAAGTCGACGGTAAGCAGCCGGGCGGCTGAAGCGGGCTTCGATGCCGGCGAATGGTGGGAGACCTCACCCCAGGTGACCTGGGGAATGGTCTTTGCGGCGACTGGCATGCTGCGGCATGATCCACCGAGCGATGCGGAACGCCGGCTCAATCGCCGCGTGGTAATTTTGGTCAGCCTGTTCAATCCACAGTAGAACCACGGCAGCTGTCGCGTCCGCCACCCATCCAACATGCAACTCAGGCAAACAGGAAAGAAGCCAGTGTTTCGTCGACGATACGGGACATGGGCACAATGGAGGCGTCGTTCACGAAACGCAGATTCTGGAAAACCACCACGAAAAAGCGTTCCGTGGAGTTTTCGCGAATTATGGCTCCCTCGGAAGCTACCTGCGTGCCGTTGTTCAGTGGTCCCAGGCCGATCTTCGAATGCAGCGTCACGAACTGGACGTCGACGGTCCTGTTGAGCAACAGGTGAAGACGTGGCGGCAGAAGCGCCTGAAAGAGCAGGTTGAGCATTGCCTCGTCGCTTACGCCATCCACCAGGCTACGGTCGAACAGGAGTGCATACAGCCTCGCCATCTCTCGCACGGAAGTTGCCTGAGCCACCGGGGTATCGTTGAGACAGGCAATTCGTTGCGGAGGAAAGCCGTTGCCGAAGTCTCCGCAAAGCCAGATGCCGTTCTGGGCGGAAGGGTCGAAAAAGCCTGCTTCTGTCACCGCCTTGGTGAGATAGCCGAAGCCGAGACCATGGATACATTGGCCGGCCGACACGTTGTTGCCTTCGACGATCGCATTGGACAGATTGGTAAAGAAGCCCAAGGAAAAATTGACTGTGCCGGTTGCCGGGTCGAACTCGAACACCTGTTCATAGCGCGGCACAAGGAAGCTGTCGGCCAACGCGGCCAACTGCGGCACCCGCTGGTCGCGGATCACCGGGTCGAAGTTGCTGCGCAGAGCCTGGAAAACGTCGGCCGCCGAAGGCTGCAGGTCGGCAAGCAGTTCGTTGGCCGCCTTGCGAAGTTCGAAGGCGGCATACATGGCCGCTACCTTCAAGAGGCTTGCGGAATAATGCATCTCGGTTTCGCGTTGCCCTGCAAACCCGCGGGAGCCGGATGGGTTCATGTCGACGATGATGATGGGCGCCGTTCCCGGCGGATTGCCGGAAGCGGCCATCGCATTGTCGAAAGCGTTCTGTAACGCCGGGTCGCGCAGCAGCGGATCGGTCTTGGGATCAGGAAACGGTCTCATGACAAACGCCTATGGTCTGAGATGCATTCGCTTGGAAGCAAGGCTCGTTGCTTCGCCAACTGGCATCGGCTCGACCTACTGCAAACCCGTGGCGCGAGACGCACGCACGCACCACACGCCGGCTTTCTTCGTCTCATCCTGTGGTCGGACGAGAGTTGTCGGCGCGCTGAAGGTAACCGTGGCGTACAGGTTTCCGTCACCAGGCCATCGTGTGGTCGTCCAGAAGTCTGTCTCGCTCCGGCTCATCGGCGGGAGTTTATACTGCCCGAACTCGCCCTCGTGATGCTTCCACGATTCCCCCTCGAGGCTCGTAAGCTCAGCCATGGATGGAAGCTGCCAGCCCATCGAGCCGTACGGGCCGCCTTGGCCAAGGGTCGCACAGCGTTCCATGGCGTCGCCGATGGTCACGGGCTCTTCAAAGACCTTGGTGCTGAACACGAGGCACGTCTGCTTGTCCAGAAAGGCATCTCCCCCGTGCTCGGCAAGCAGAAAAAATCGCTGGGCATCAAGAGGATCGCGTGTGCGCTTGTGAACGACGCCGCATGCCTCCTCCTGCGCGCTCAGCGGCGAGATGGAAAGCGCCAGACCCAATGCCACTCCCAGCTTGAAGCCTATATATGTCCTGATTGCACGCATGACCTTCTCCTGAAAACGCGAGTGCATCTACAAAGATCGAGCGAACAGTTTCCGATGGCAGATTGGTTTTGCCTGGTAGAAGTGACAGTTGTTGAGTAACTGTCGCAAAAATTCTCAGCCATTTCCGAGAAGCATAGTAATCCAATCGGCCGCACTGGTCTATGAGGCCGGCTTGGTTAAAGGATGCGCATTGTCGGATTTCAACGCAGGTGATTGCAAGCAAGCCTCCGACGGCTGCGCCAGCAAGAGGACCGCAAATGTTCGGCATCTGCCACAGGCGCCGACCTTCCAGGTCGCCGGCCATGGCATCGTCGGCAACCTCTTCGCCATCCTGCCCAGGCTCCAAGAGGCGCTTTGATGCCTTGCCGGTGACCAGAGAGTGGCGGCTGGCGCTGGAATGGAAACCACCCGCTCGGCCCGATACGGACGTCTGGCGCCGGGGGAGTGACGGGAGGCCGAATTGCTGTCATGAGGGGGCGCGCTGGTGAGGGCGCGAAGGAGGGATTCGTCTGATGAAGATAGGTGCGCTGAAGGAAACATCTCCGGGAGAGACGCGGGTTGCGGTGACCCCGTCCTCGGCGGCGCATCTGACGAAACTCGGCCATCAGGTCTTCGTCGAGTCCGGTGCGGGTGCGGCCTCCGGTTTTGCCGATGCCGACTATGAGAAGGCGGGCGTTGCCGTCGTCAAATCCGCTGGGGATCTCGCCGAGGCGGTGGACGTCGTGGTCAAGGTACGCCAGCCGGCCGAGGCCGAACTCGACCGCATGAGGACGGGGCAGACCCTGGTCTCCTTCTTCTACCCCGGCCAGAACGAAGGCTTGCTGAAGCGCGCCAACAGCAAGGGCATCACCGCCGTCGCCATGGACATGGTGCCGCGCATCAGCAGAGCCCAGAAGATGGACGCTCTGTCGTCGATGGCCAACATCGCCGGCTATCGGGCGGTGATCGAGGCGGCCAACAATTTCGGCCGTTTCTTCACCGGCCAGGTCACGGCGGCCGGCAAGGTGGCGCCGGCCAAGGTGCTGGTCATCGGGGCGGGTGTCGCCGGCCTTGCCGCCATCGGCGCGGCGCGCGGCCTCGGCGCCATCGTGCGCGCCTTCGACGTAAGGCCCGAAGTGGCCGAACAGATCGAATCGATGGGCGGCGAATTCCTGTTCCTCGACTTCTCCGACCAGCAGGATGGCGCTTCCACGGGCGGCTATGCCGCGCCGTCGTCTCCCGAATTCCGCGCCAAGCAGCTCGAGCTGTTCCGTTCCCAGGCACCGGAGGTCGACGTGGTCATCACCACGGCCCTGATCCCCGGCCGCGATGCGCCGAAACTGTGGACCGCCGACATGGTGGCCGCGATGAAGACCGGCTCCGTGGTCGTCGACCTTGCGGCCGAGCGCGGCGGCAATTGCGACCTGACCGTTCCGGACCAGAAGATCGTCACCGAGAACGGCGTCACCATCGTCGGCTACACCGATTTCCCGAGCCGCATGGGCGCGCAGGCCTCCGAACTCTATGCCAACAACATCCGGCATTTCATCGCCGATCTCACGCCCGGCAAGGACGGCGTCATCAACCACAATATGGAGGATGACGTGATCCGCGGCGCGACCATTGCGCATGACGGCGCCGTCACCTTTCCGCCGCCGCCGCCGAAGATCAAGGCCATAGCGGTGCAGAAACCGAAGGAGAAGCCGAAGGAACCGACAGCCGAGGAGCGCCGGGCCAAGGAACTCGTCGCTTTCCGGGCGCAAACCCGCTCGCAGTTCACGCTGCTCGGCATCGGCGCCGTGCTGATGCTGATCGTCGGCCTCTACGCGCCTCCAAGCTTCCTCAGCCATTTCATCGTTTTCGTGCTCGCCTGCTTCGTCGGCTTCCAGGTGATCTGGAACGTCAGCCATTCGCTCCATACGCCCTTGATGGCCGTCACCAACGCGATCTCAGGTATCATCATCCTGGGCGCGCTGCTGCAGATCGGGCTCGGCTCGTGGTGGGTCGTCACTCTTTCCGCCATCTCGGTGCTGATCGCGACGATCAACATCGTCGGCGGCTTCCTCGTCACCCGGCGAATGCTCGCCATGTTCCAGAAGTCGTAGGGGATCGACATGGAATACGGAATAACGACGGCGATCTATGTTGTCGCTGCCATTCTCTTCATCCTGTCGCTCGGCGGCCTGTCGGGACAGGAAAGCGCCAAACGCGCCGTCTGGTACGGCATCGTCGGCATGGCGCTCGCCATGCTTGCCACCTTGTTCGGCGCCGGTTCGGGAAACTGGTACCTGACGGCCGTCATGATCGCCTTCGGCGCGCTTGCCGGCTGGTACGTCGCCAACCGCGTCCAGATGACGGAGATGCCGCAACTGGTCGCGGCGCTGCATTCCTTTGTCGGCCTCGCCGCGGTCTTCATCGGGATCAACGCCGAAATCGCGCTGATGGACGTAATCGCAGTGCGCGCCTCCGGCGCGGCCGAGACCTTCACAGGTTTCTCCGCGGTCCTGGCGCACAAGACGACTGCCGAGATCGCCGTGCTGAAGGTCGAGGTGTTCCTCGGCATCTTCATCGGCGCAGTCACGTTCACGGGCTCGATCGTCGCCTTCGGCAAGCTGGCCGGCAAGATCGACGGCAAGGCGAAGAAGTATCCCGGCGGCCACGCCCTCAATGCCGGTGCCGCGCTGATCTGCCTTGCGCTGGGCGTCGCCTACTGCATCGGCGCCGGCATCTGGACGCTGATCCTGATCGCGCTGTTCGCCGGCTTCATCGGCTGGCACCTGATCATGGGCATCGGCGGGGCCGACATGCCGGTGGTGGTATCGATGCTCAACAGCTATTCCGGCTGGGCGGCCGCCGCTATCGGCTTCACATTGGGCAACGACCTCCTGATCGTCACCGGGGCGCTGGTCGGCTCGTCCGGCGCCATCCTCAGCTACATCATGTGCAAGGCGATGAACCGCAGCTTCGTCTCGGTCATCCTGGGCGGCTTCGGGGGCCCGCAGCAGTCGACGATGCAGATCGACGGCGAGCAGGTCGCCATCGATGCCGATGGCGTGGCCGCGGCCCTCAACGACGCCGACAGCGTCATCATCGTGCCGGGCTACGGCATGGCGGTGTCGCAGGCCCAGCAGTCCGTCAGCGAGCTGACCCGCAAGCTGCGCACCGCGGGCAAGGAGGTGCGCTTCGCCATCCATCCGGTCGCCGGCCGCCTTCCCGGCCACATGAATGTGCTGCTCGCCGAAGCCAAGGTGCCCTACGACATCGTGCTGGAGATGGACGAGATCAACGAGGACTTCCCCGGCACGGATGTCGTCATCGTCATCGGCTCCAACGATATCGTGAATCCGGCCGCGCAGGAGGATCCCGCGAGCCCGATCGCCGGCATGCCGGTGCTGGAAGTCTGGAAAGCCAAGAACGTCTTCGTCTCCAAGCGCGGCCAGGGCACGGGCTATTCCGGCATCGAGAACCCGCTGTTCTTCAAGGAGAACACGCGCATGTTCTATGGCGACGCCAAGAAGTCGATCGATCAGCTGCTCCCTATGCTCGGCTGATCCACCGATTTGGGCGCAGCGAAGAGGTCGCGAAGTCGGTGACTTCGCTGCCTCTTGGCGCGGGTTTGGCCATTCCGCGGAGAGTCTGCCCGGTATGATCCTTCGCCAGGTAGGGCGCCCATCGTCCCAGGATGGTCTCCAGGGCCTGGCGGGGCGCTCGCGCCCGATGCGGCAATGCCGGCAGGCTCGTCGATGACGCCGTCTATCACATCATCGAACAAGCTGCCGTAAGGTGTAACCAGGTGATGCAAGCGCGGACGATATCAACTGCTCGGCGGGTTCCGCTTCAAAATCGTCAGGCTCCCTGGCGGCGATAGACCGCCGAGGCGGACAGCGAGACTCCGGCGACAGGGCGGTGTCGATGACCGTCCTCATCGAATGGCTCGGGCTCATCATCGAACCAACCGTGCCGCCGGTGGAAAAGGCGGTGAGCGGATATTGCCATCGTTCGAAGCACGATCATAAAGTGACGGGTATTGGAACGGGAGCTTGCGAATGCCGGGCTTGCACTGCTTGCCCCCTTTCGCGACGCTGCCAAACGAACGGCATCACCGACGCCTCGTCCGATTGCAGGGAGCGACTACGGGATGACGACGTTCCAGACATCGGGACTCCTGACCTTCACAATCGCGATTGTTGTGTTTTTCGTGGGAACGGGCCTCAACACTTCAGTCGGCTTGCTCAGGCAGTGGAACATCCCCGAAGCCGTAACAGGCGGCTTGCTCGCAGCGCTGTTCACGCTCTCCTCTTATCACTTGTTCAACGTCGAGATCGCGTTCGATCTTGATGCGCGGGATATGTTGTTGCTCTACTTCTTCACCGGCATCGGCCTGAACGCGCGGTTACGCGACCTGAGGGCCGGGGGGAGACCGCTTGCGATCCTGCTGGCGCTAACGCTGTCATACCTGATCATACAGAACCTGGTGGCCGTCGGCAGCTCGGTCCTGCTTGGCCTTCCCGACGGTATCGCCGCGCTCCTCGGCTCGGTATCGCTTATCGGCGGCCATGGCACTACAATTGCCTGGGCTCCGCTGATAGCCGGCCGCTTCGGCCTCGGCAACGCGCTTGAAATTGGCATCGCATCGGCGACGCTCGGGCTCGTCGTCGCCAGCCTTGTCGGTGGTCCGGTGGCGCGCATTCTGATCAAACGCTACCATCTCAGCGGCCAAGCGGCGGAACCGCCGAGCATCGGTCTGGCCAACGTGCCCGCGACAGAGCAGGATACTGACATCAACCATGTCAGCCTGCTGCGGACCGTGCTGATCCTCAACGTCGCCGTCCTAATCGGCTTCGCCGTCGACGAAGTCGTCGCTGAAGCGAGCATCAAGCTGCCGCTGTTCGTAACCTGCCTGTTGGTCGCGATCGTCATGACCAACACAATCCCGCGCTTCTTTCCGGGGATGTACTGGCCGACCCGCTCGCGTCCCCTCGCACTGATCTCGGACCTGTCGTTGAATATCTTCCTCGCCATGTCACTCATGAGCATGCGCCTCTGGACGCTTGGCGGCCTTGGGCCAGCCCTCGTCCTCGTCCTGGGAGTTCAGACGGTGGTGGCGGTCTTCTACATAATTTTTGTTGTCTTCCCGGCAATGGGCCGCGACTATCAGGCTGCCGTTCTGTCAGCCGGCTTCAGCGGCATCAGCCTCGGTGCGACGCCGACGGCTATCGCCAACATGACGGCCGTCACCAAGCTCCATGGACCGGCACCGACAGCTTTCATCATCCTGCCGCTGGTTTCGGCCTTTTTCATCGACGTCGCCAACGCTGTCGTCATCGGCTTCATGGCCCGTTAGACGGCGGCCGGGCCGCCGCCGGCGCCGAGGCGATAGGCGAGTTGGGCTCGCGTAAGGCCGAGGAGGCGCGCTGCGGCGGACAGGTTTCCGCGCGCTCGATCGACCGCAGCATGGCAGGCGCCTCCCTCCGTTCGAAGAATGCCTGTTCGAAGCCCTGCGTTAGCAGCCAGCGCAGATTTGGGCCGCTGGCCTGTAGGTGGTATCCTTAGAACCTCGCTTGGGAGCCACGGTATCCTCAAGCCACGAACAGGAATGACCCGGGAGGCAGCCTATGTCGCAGGACAAAACAGCAGACGTGTCCGAGGCCGAGATCGCGGTCCACTGGCAGGAAGAGGACTATGTCAAACCCACGGAGAAATTCGTCGCTCAGGCCAATTTGACCGACCAGGCAGACCGTGCGCCAGTTGGTGGCGGGTGATGCACGGTTCAATGCGCTTTGTGACGAGTACTGCAAGGTTGTCGACCTCCTTGAAGCCTACGAGGTGCAGGTCAAGCAGCTTAGGGAGCGCAAGGCTTTGCTGGAAGATGAACTATTGACGTGCATTGAAGGATATCAGCCGCAATAGCGCCAAGCGAGCGAAGCGCTGAGCAGCGCGGTAGAGTGCGTCCCAGCACTGAAGGCTGCCCCGAGCTCGCGTCAAGTGCATGACTTGCAAGGAAGCACATAGCTGCGTGTGGGGTCATCATCGGCGCAGATCACAGCATGGGTCTGGCGATTCTTTGCCGGCCGGGACTGGATCGCCGAAGTCACCTCTGCGTTCGGCCCCCGATAAGGTCTTCGAAAAGCACTCCGACTCCAGTACTCGACAGCGGCGCGTCATTCAGGCGGACAGACGCACCAGCCGGCGATGGGCGCCCCAGTCGCCCGGCCGCGGCTCGAACACGCCCGGGCAAGGCGTACCGCAACGGCGGCAGCGGCCCTCGGCGTCGAGAGTCCAGGCCAGCAGTCGATACCAATCGCGACCGATCAGGCACGCGCCGCACTGATTGCACCAGGTGCTCCCGCCGACGGCATCATGCACATTGCCGGTGTAGACGTAACGCAAGCCGTTTCGGATGCCGATCTGCCGGGCCCGCGTCAGCGTTGCGGGCGCAGTGGGCGGCTTGTCCATCATCTTCCAGTCGGGATGGAAGGCCGTGAAGTGCAGCGGCACATCGGGGCCGAGCTCTTCCATGATCCATTGTGTGAGCGCCTCGATCTCCCCCTCGGAATCATTCTCGCCGGGAATAAGCAGCGTCGTGATCTCGAACCAGACGGAGGTCTCGCGCTTGAGATAGATAAGCGTATCGAGCACCGGCTGGAGATGGCCGCTGCAGACGCGCTGGTAGAAGCGCTCGGTGAAAGCCTTAAGGTCGACATTCGCAGCATCCATGTGGCGGTAGAATTCGGCGCGCGGTTTCGGGCAGACATAGCCGGCCGTGACTGCGACGCTTTTGATCCCCCGTTCCCGGCAGGCATCGGCCACGTCGATGGCGTATTCGTGGAAAATGACGGGGTCGTTGTAGGTGAAGGCAACGCTGCGGCACCTTAGATCCGCCGCTGCCTGGGCGATCTCCACCGGCGAAGCGGCGTCGGCCAGCGTGTCGATTTCGCGGGACTTGCTGATGTCCCAGTTCTGACAGAAGCGGCAGGCGAGATTGCAGCCGGCTGTGCCGAAGGAGAGGACGGCAGTGCCCGGCAGGAAATGGTTCAGCGGCTTCTTCTCAACCGGATCGACGCAGAAGCCGCTCGAGCGGCCGTAGGTCGTCAGCACCATCCGGTCGTGCTGGCGGGCGCGGACGAAACAGAGCCCGCGCTGCCCGTCGTGCAGCCTGCAAAACCGTGGGCAGAGGTCGCACTGGATGCGCCCGTCAGCAAGCGCGTGCCAGTAGCGGCCCGGCACAATCGACGCGTCCCGCGGCTGCAATGGCGGACGGGCAGCGGTCGTGACCTTGGCGAGTGGCGGCATGACCGCATGATAGACCCGTCATCGCATCGTTCAATGGTGATGGAAGCGCCGGGGAACGGGGCCTCCAGGACCGGAGCAGCCTAAAAGTGACTGCCGTGAAGGCTAGCCCAACGGAAAGCCGGACCGCCTTCGTTCCGTCAGCTAACTGCCAGCACGATCAACTCGCCCACCATCGAGGGCTGATGCGTCCCGCACCGAAGCTCAAACACGCCCGCCTTGTCGGCGGTGAAGGCCACAGTGGTGAGTTGGCCGCGCTTGACGCTGAAGCTGATATCGTAGCCGTCGATCACACTCGGATGCTCCGCCCCATTGACACCAAGGATCTCAAGCGTGACCTCATCGCCCTGGTTCACGATGATCTGGTTGGGATCCCAGCGGTAGGTCGACACCTCCCACCGGCCTTCGGCATTGGGCGCTTCGAGCTCGTAGCCCTTACCTTCCGGCAAAGTGGCAGTCGGGAACGGCTCCTTGTCGGTTGTCGTCCCGCCCTTGGCCTCGACCGCGACCATGGTGATGGTGCGTTTTCATGCCGGCCGCCTGAGCGAGATTGGCCGCCACCATCATGTTCAGCGCTCCAACCAATGGAAGCAGCATCGCGGCCGCGCCAACCCTAAACATTTTGGTACCTCCCTTGAAACATCGCCCCGTGTAGGGGGCCCCCGGTGACCACGTCTGTGCAGAACGATGTATCCGCTCGATTCAACGAATCTGGCCCACTGCTTATTCCCCCGCCATGAGGCCGATCCCGGGGTGTCGGCTGCCGATAGGGCGACACCGAGCTATGTAATTTTCTGGGTCCGTGGGCGCTTCGGTCGAGGTCACCTCTTGAATCGGGGCGGAGCCGCCACAGCTTTGAAATGTGATGAAAAAGCCGAGGAACGGACGCCCGGGTTTCGATCGGCCGAAGCCGCCGAAGGGGCAGGCGAGACTGAAGTCGACCGGCAACAAGCGTCTGGCCGAGCAGAACCGCAAGCTCCTCGCCAAGCACTATGCGAGCAAATATCAAACGCGGTAAAATATTGACTGTCACCGGCCCGGGGAAGGGATTGGTCTGGGGACCTGAACAGGGAGCGCAACTGGACGGAGGCTCTGTGAGCTGTGAGCGGATTGGCTCAGCTTGGCATCTGGAATGATCCCGCCCTCCACGACGCGCTGTCCTGGTATCTGGCCGTGGCGGAGAACCAGCGTCCGGCCAAGTTCCGCATCGCCGCGACCGTCGCCACTGAACTGGACCTTTCGACCTGCGGCGAAGACGCGCTGTGGACCGAACTCGAGCGTCTGACCACGATTTTCCTTGAGCGCTGGCAGACGATCCGGGAAGGTGCGCCGCTGCCGCCCGAGGCGGACGGGCCGAGCTTGCTTGAGCTTTGCAGGGAACTGGCCTACCGCATGCTCGCGCACTGCAACTTCTGTCCCTGGAACTGCTGCGTGGACCGCCTGGCGGGCGCCAAGGTCGGCGCCTGCAAACTTGCCGCTGGCTCCCGCGTCAGCTCTCATTTCCATCACACTGGTGAAGAGCTCTTCTATCGCGGCACCGACGGCTCCGGCACGATCTTTTTCACTTCCTGTAACATGCGCTGCCTCTTCTGCCAGAACGGCGACATCTCGACCGACAAGGACAATGGCGAGGAAACCGACCCGCGCACGCTCGCTACCATGGCGTGGACGCTGCGCCGCGAGGGCTGCCACAATATCAACTGGGTCGGTGGCGAGGTGATCATCCACCTGCATTCGATCGTCGATGCCATCGCGCTTCTGGGCCGCGACTTCGTACCGACGAGTGCCGAAATCCGGCGAGCGCGGCGGACCAAGGCGGACGGCTTCTTCTGGTTCGACGAAGTCTCGGAGGCCGCCACGTATGATGGCAAGTTCAACGCGCCGATACTGTGGAACAGCAATTTCTTCATCGCGCCCGAGGCCATGAAGATCCTGCGCGTGCTCACCGACGTGTGGCTGCCGGACTTCAAGTTCGGACCCGGCCGGTGCGCGATAACGCTTGCCAGGACGCCCCGGTACTGGGAAACGGTCACCCGCGACATCTCACTCATCGCCGAGTGGGGTGAGGATTTCACCATTCGCCACCTGGTGATGCCCAATCACGTGGAGTGTTGCACATATCCCGTTCTGGAATGGATCGCCGACCACATCCCGGCCGCGCCGGTGAACGTCATGGCGCAGTTCCATCCTGACAACTTCTGTGATCCAGCAAGCACCAAGTATCGCGGCAAGTATGCCGAGATCGCCCGCCGACCGACTGGGGCTGAGCTCGAAAATTCCTGGCGCCGCGCCAGTGAACTGGGCCTCAATTTCGAGACCGCGTCGTTCGAACGCCGGGGCGCCTTCGCCGGGCCGGCCCTGATGGAGCTCTGACGTCCGTCGGAATCAAACCACGCCTCAGTCGCGCGCGACCGCCGAGAGCGAGGCGTGCAATGCGTCGACGAATTTGCAGGACCTTCGGCACGCTACTTGCAGACGCTTACGCCAACAGTCCGATAAGCTTAAACTTGGTCTTTCAGGCAACTCCTCAAAAGCAGTCGGCGCGGGGGCCTCTCAAGGGAGGAAACCATGACGCGTGTCGATCGCAACATATCGCGTGTGTGGCACAGGTCAGCGCTCGGCGCGGCCGTGCTCGGCATTGGTGTGCTGCTGGCGGGAACGGACGCCGGAGCCGGCTCTGTGGACAAGACCCCATTCGGAAAAACGCAGGACGGCAAAGCCGTCGATCTCTACACGCTTACCAACGACAAGGGTGCGTCCGTCAAGTTCATCGCCTATGGCGGCATCATCACGGCAATCAACGTGCCCGACCGCTGGAGCAAGCTCGACAACATCGTGCTCGGCTTCAAGGAACTCGCCGACTACGAATCGAAGAACCCCTATTTCGGCGCCTTGATCGGGCGCTACGGCAATCGCATCGGCGGCGCGAAATTCACGCTCGACGGCACTCAGTACCAGCTCGCCGCCAATAACGGGCCGAACAGCCTGCATGGCGGCAACAAAGGTTTCGACAAGGCCGTCTGGGCGGTCGAGCAGCTGACCAATGTGAGCGGGGCCGCGGCGCGGCTCAGCTACACGAGCAAGGATGGCGAGGAAGGCTATCCCGGCACGCTCACGGTCGAGGTCGTCTATACCCTCACCAACGACAACGAGCTGCGCATCGACTACGAGGCGACGACGGACAAACCGACCGTGGTCAATCTCACGAGTCACTCCTACTTCAATCTCGCCGGCGACGGCAGGGGCGGGATCGGCGATCACATCCTCACGATCAATGCCGATAGCTACACGCCGGTCGATGCGACCTTGATCCCGACCGGGGAGATCGCCTCCGTGACCGGCACGCCGTTCGACTTCCGCCAAGGGATGCCGATCGGCACACGCATCCGCTCGAACGACCCACAGATGGTCTATGGCCGCGGATATGATCACAACTACGTCCTGAACCGGTCGGGTAGTGGGCTTTCGCTCGCCGCGCGTGTCTACGAGCCGCGCTCGGGCCGGATCATGGAGATCTCGACCACCGAGCCCGGCGTCCAGTTCTACAGCGGCAACTTCCTCGATTCGACGCTCGTCGGCCCGACCGGTCAGCAATACCGCCAGACCGACGGCTTCTGCCTCGAGACGCAGCACTTCCCGGATTCGCCGAACAAGTCGTCCTTTCCGACAACGGTCCTGAAACCGGGTGAAACGCTGAAGTCGACTACGATACACAAGTTCTCCACCGATGCGTCTTAGCTGGAGGTGCGTCCCTTCCCGGTTGCTGAACTGATCGGTCACCCATCAGAGATCATGGATGACGAGCGTTTCGATCGAGGCGACGCTGAAATTCAGGAGCGTAAGGCTTTGATTGCAGACACAAAATGAAAACGTACAAAAACGTTGATCCGCAGGCCGGACGTTGCCCCGGCGGCTATCCATTCCGGCCAGCCGGCGCGCGTCGCCGGGCGGTCGTTGGCGTGGCTTCAGAGCGGCTTCACCAGGAGCTGGGACGCTCCTCTGCGGACCAGTGATGCATATAGCAATCTCATACGCAGCATCGATAGGCTGGCCTCATGCTTTTGGCGACGTTAGACGGCGGCCGGGCCGCCGCCGGCGCCGAGGCGATAGGCGAGTTGGGCTCGCGTGAGGCCGAGGAGGCGCGCTGCGGCGGACAGGTTTCCGCGCGCCCGGTCGACCGCCGCCTGGTAGGCCGACCGCTCCAGCTCCGACAGGGAGAAATCTCCCTCGGCCAGCAGTTGGTCGACCAGCGGTCGCAGCCTGGATTGCGGATCGTCGCCGGCCGCCATGGCAGTGAACGGAAAGCGGAGCAACTGCGCCTCGATTTCGGCGCGTGAAACGGCTTGGCCGTCGCGGTGCGCGGCGAGCACGGCGCTGAGCACCGTCCGCATTTGCCGAAGGTTCCCCGGCCAGGTCGCCCGCTCGATTGCTTTGCCCGCCGGACCGTCGAGGCGCGGCGGCTCGATGCCCATCCTGGCTGCCAGCACCGGAAGCAATGTCCGAGCAATGGCAAGGCGCTGGCCTTCGCGCTCGCCGAGCGTGGGCATGCGCACGGCGAGCGCCGACAGGGCGTACCACAGTTCGGAGGACAAGGGCGGCGGCCCCAATGGGCCGGAGGACGGATCATAGCCGACAAGCGCCACAATGCGCGGCCCGCCGACCACCATCCCATCCTCGATCGCGCGGGCGAGATGGGGCTGGACGTCTGACGGGATCTGCTCCGCGGCATCGATCAATATCGTTTCGCTGCCGGGCCCCCGGCGTCCTCCCTTGCCGCGCCGCGCAATCTCGGCGCAGAGGTCGAGGTCGACCCGATTGCCGAACACATGACGCGGCTCGGTTCCGGATCCGCCGGAGGCGCGGTGAAGATAGCGCGCCGCGCGGCTCCGGCCGGTGCCGGGCGAGCCGGTGATCATGACGGGAAGCGCCATCGGCGCCAGCCTGTCGAGTTCGGCCCGCACCGGCGCGAGGACCAGTCGGTCGAGCTCGGAAAGGGCGCTCTCGGCGGTGCGGGCGGCGACCCTCCGCAGCGGCTCGGAGAGGCTGCCTTCTTGTGGCGCCATGATGCGTTCGCGAAAGAGGATCACTTCCGGGTCGCCCGGCCCCCAGACGTCGGCCGGCTTGCCGACGACCTTGCAGTGGCGGTGCCCCTGGGCGGCGCACTCCACCTCCTTGTAGATGATGAGAGTGTCGAAGAATTCGCTGGCATAGCCGCAGGCATAGCCGAGTTGGGTCCAGCAGGCCGGCTCCGTTGTCCGGTGCCGACGCCGGAATTCGGCAGCCTCGACGCTGTCATGCCAGAGGAACTCCGCCGAGAAGCGCTTCTTCCGGAAGTCGAAGTCGTTGTAGACGGTCTCGACCCTGACCACGCCGCTGAACGTGTGCAGGCGCGTGCCCGCCGTGAAGGCATCCCCGATGTCGACATTCGGCCAGTTCGTCCGCACGAAGCGCGCGTCGGCCTGCCCTGAAAGGAAGCCCAGCCGCATCAGGAACACGCGCGCCTCCTGCGGGCCCAGCAGACGGGTCAACTCGCGGCGGAGTTCCACGCCGACGGCGGCGCGTTGCATGACGATGCGGTCGCCGTTGAGGCGTATCGTGCCGTCGACGGGATTGAAGACCAGGCTGGAGAGCAGCTCGCGAACCGTCGGCTTGCCGCGATCGAGCAGCTTCGACGGCTCAAGCGGTGCCTTCATGCCGTGTCCCTCTCCGACTTCCATCCGCGACGATCGGAACAGTTCAGGCTTTTCATCAAATCGTCAAGCCGCTGTCAGCATTTCATGAAGAAGGCTTGTACGCTGTGCGCACAGTAACTTCATGATCTGGCGATATCATACTGAATTATAAAGACGATTTGGCAGATATGACAAGTCCTGCAGCTTCCATCGCGTTGCTGATTTGACAGAGATGTCGGACTTGATCCCCTAATCCGCACATGGTGCCGCCGGGAGGAAGCGACGCTCATTCGACGACGGGCTTGCCGGTCCGACGGTGTGAGCGCTGCGGCTGCCGCAACATGGGAGGAAGCATGCCGACGTTGCATGAGATGTTCGATGTACGAGGCAAGTCGGTCATCGTGACCGGTGGCGCGAGCGGCATCGGACGTGCCTACGCCGAGGTGATGGCGGATAACGGCGCGCGCGTCTGCATCTTCGACATAGACGCAAAAGGTCTCGAAGCGGTCGTCACCGGGATGGTGGCCCGCGGCGGCGATGTCTGGGGCCAAGCCCTGGACGTGGCCGACCGCGGCCGGATGGCGGCGGCATTCGACACGGTGGCGGACCGGCATGGACGCATCGACGTGGTCTTTGCCAATGCCGGCATCGACGCCGGGCCCGGGTTCCTGTCGACCGAGGGGCAGCGGCTTCCGGAGGGCGCCATCGACGCGCTCGACGACCACCACTGGGATCAGGTGATCGAGGTCAACCTCACCTCCGTCTACACGACCGTCAAGCATGCGGCGCGCCACATGAAGTACAGCGGTGGCGGCCGCATCATCGTCACCTCGTCGATCGCCGCACAGATCAACGAGGCGATCGTCGGCACGCCCTACATGCCGGCCAAGGCAGGGGTGGATCACTTCGTCCGCCAGATGGCGATGGAGCTCGGCGCCTACGGCATCCTGATAAACTGCATCTCGCCCGGGCCCTTCATGACCAACATCGCGGGCGGGCGTCTGAAGATCCCAGCCGACCGTCGGGCCTTCGAGGGGCAATCCCTGATCGGCCGGATCGGCGACACCGAGGATATCAAGGGCCTCGCGCTTTACCTCGCATCGCCCTGCTCATCCTACATGACCGGCAGCCAGATCGTGATCGATGGGGGGGCGATGCTCCGATTCAGATAGCGGCATCGAGGCGCCAGGGAGGTTCGGCGCTCCGGGGACGAGAAGACAATAATCAAGGGAGGAAATCATGTTGAAACTGAAGGATCATTCCGCACGGCCGTCGCGCCGGACGGTTCTGAAGGGATTGGGTGCGGGTCTTGCCGCCTCGACGCTCGGCAGGCCGATGGTGGCGCGCGCCCAGACCGCGGGCACGATCAAGGTGGGTTTCGTCACCCCGTCCACCGGCCCGCTCGCACTGTTTGGCGAAACCGACGGCTGGGCAGTCGGCAAGATCAAAGAGTTGCTGAAGGACGGGCTCGAAACCTCGACGGGGCGCTACGATGTCGAGATCCTGGTTCGTGACGGCCAGTCCGACCCCAACAAGGCGGCGCAAGTGTCAGGGGACCTCATCCTGAACGAAGAGGTGCACCTGCTTCTGCCGGCATCGACGACCGACACCGTGAGCCCGGCGGCGGACCAGGCGGAACTCTACGAATGCCCGTGCATCTCCACCGGGGCGCCGTGGCAGGCGATCATCTTCCCGCGCGGCGGCAAGGACAAGCCGTTCAAGTGGACCTACCACTTCTTCTGGGGTCTGGACGAGGCGCTGAACACCTTCGTCGGCCTGTGGGACACCATCGAGACGAACCGCAAGGTGGGTATGCTGTTCCCGCAGAACGCCGATGGCGAGACCTGGGGCAACAATGACTACGGCCTGCCGGCGCCCACGCAGAAGGCCGGCTTCGAGATCGTGGTGCCCGGTTTCTTCCAGCCGCGCACCAACGACTACACGGCCCAGATCAACGCTTTCAAGGAGGCGGGCTGCGACATCGTGGGCGGCATTACCTATCCGGCCGACTTCAAGACCTTCGTCAACCAGTGCGCCCAGCAAGGCTACAAGCCGAAGGCCATGACGGTCGCGGCCGCGCTGCTCTTCCCGTCCGGCATCCAGGCGCTGGGGCCGCTCGGCGACGGCATGTCGTCGGAAGTCTGGTGGACGCCGGCCTTCCCGTTCAAGTCGACCCTGACCGGCCAGGCCAGCCGAGATATTGCCGATCTGTGGGAAAGCGAGACCAAGAAGCAGTGGACGCAGCCGCTGGGCTACAGCCACGCCATCTGGGAAGTGGCGCTCGACGTGCTGAAGCGGTCAGCCAACCCGCTCGACCGCGCAGCCAATCTCGAGGCGATCGTGGCCACCAATCTCGACACGCTGATCGGCAACGTCAATTTCGCCAAAGGTCCGCACGCCAACGTCTCCACGACGCCAATCTTCGGAGGGCAGTGGGTGACGGGAGAGAATTGGCCCTACGACCTGAAGATCGTGGACAACAGCGTCAACAAGCTCTTCGAGCCCGAACAGAAGATGAAACTCATGCCCTGGTCGGCATAAGGCCGGGGAAGGAGGATGGTCGACAGCGCATTGCTCGAAGCGCGGGAGCTGAGCAAGTCGTTCGGAGCGGTGCGCGTGCTCCACGACGTCAGCTTCGAGGTCCGCGCAGGCGAAGTCCTGGGCATACTCGGTCCGAACGGGGCGGGGAAGACGACGCTGTTCAATCTGATCAGCGGCGATCACAGGGTCGACCGGGGCGAGCTCGTCTTTGCCGGTCATCCGCTTGGCCGTCAGCCGCCCTACCGTCGCTGCCAGATGGGAATCGGCCGCACCTACCAGATCCCGCGTCCCTATGTCGGGCTGACGACATTCGAGAACCTGCTCGTCGCCGCCTCTTTTGGCGGCGGGCGGTCCGAAACCGCGAGCTACGCGTCGTGTTCGCAAATCCTGCGCGACTGCGAACTGCGCGACAAGGCCAACCGCTCGGCAGGCTCGCTGACGCTGCTCGACCGCAAGCGGCTGGAGCTGGCGCGCGCGCTGGCCTCCAATCCCAAGCTCCTGCTTCTGGACGAGATCGCCGGCGGCCTGACCGACGAGGAGGGCAAGGCGCTGGTCGGCCTGATCCGGCGCATCCGCGACCGCGGTGTGACCATCGTCTGGATCGAGCACGTCCTGCATGCCGTGCTTGCCGTTGCCGACCGGATGATGGTGCTGAACTTCGGCGAGAAGATCGCCGAGGGCAAGCCGCAGGACGTCGTCAACAGTGCCGAGGTCAGGCGCGTCTACATGGGTATCGAGGCATGAGTGCGGCATTGCTCTCCACGCATGGCCTTGTCGCCCGCTACGGGGACTTCCAGGCGCTCCATGGAGTGGATTTCGAGATCGCCGCGGGCGAGGTCGTGGCGTTGATCGGAGCCAACGGCGCCGGCAAGTCGACGCTGCTCAGGTCGATCATCGGGCTGCTGCGGGTCGCGCCCGAGATGGTGCGCCTCGACGGGCGCCACGTCGGCGGGGCACAGCCGCATCGGATGGTGGCGGATGGTGTCGCCATCGTGCCCGAAGGCCGCCGCCTGTTCACCGGCATGTCGGTGGAGGACAATCTGCGGGTGGCCATCGACCATGCCGCCTCCAGCCTGCGCGAGGGAGGCTGGACACTGGAGCGGGTGTTCGGCCTGTTCCCGATCCTGGGGGAGAAGCGGTCCACGCTGGTGCAGTCGCTGTCGGGCGGACAACAGCAGATGGTGGCGATCGGCCGGGCGCTGCTCAACCAGCCCCGCCTGCTCCTGTGCGACGAGATCAGCCTCGGGCTCGCGCCCAAGGTCGTGCGCGAGATCTACCAGTCCATCCCGTCGATCTCGCGGAACGGAACCGCCATCGTGCTGGTCGAGCAGGATGTCGGGCTCGCCCAGTCCGCCTCGGACAGGCTCTACTGCATGCTCGAGGGCCGTATCACCCTGACGGGCCGCTCCAAGGAGATCCGCCGGGAGGCGATCGGCGAAGCCTATTTCGGAGCGTCCCATGCAGTGGCTTGACGGGCTCGTGCAGGGCATATTGCTCGGCGGTCTCTACGCCCAGTACGCACTCGGCATGGCGCTGATGTTCGGGGTGATGCGGATCGTCAACATCACCCATGGCGACCTGATGATCCTGCTGGCCCTGATCGGGATCAGCCTTGCGGCAACGTTCTCGCTCGGGCCATGGACGGTGCTGGTGATACTCGTGGCGCTTGGCGCTGTCCTTGGCCTGCTCCTGCAGCGTGTCGTCCTGAACCGGGTGGTCGGCTCCGATCCCTTGCCATCGCTGATCGCCACGTTCGGCCTGTCGGTGGCGCTGCAGAACGCCATGCTGCAGGTCTGGTCGGCCGATACCCGCTCGCTTGGAGGAGCGAGCGACATCGCGCAGGCCTCCGTCCAGGTCGGCCCGCTGTTCGTCGGCGTGCTGCCGGTCATCGTCCTCGTCACGGCGACGGTCTTGACGGGCGGTCTCGATGCCGCTCTGCGATACAGCAAATTCGGCCGCTCGCTGCGCGCGGCCGCTGCCGACGTCGATGCTGCGGCCATGACCGGCGTGAACCCAAAGAGGGTCTATGCCGGAGCGACAGCGGTGGCGGTCGCGATCCTCGGCTTCGCCGCGGTGTTCCAGTCGATGCGGGCGACCGTCGCTCCCGCCGACGGGCCGTTCCAGCTGATCTATGCCTTCGAAGCAGTGATCATCGGCGGCATGGGCTCGATCTGGGGGGCTTTCATCGGGGCGATGGTGCTCGGCGTCAGCCAGTCCGTCGGATTCCGCATCGATCCGGGCTTCGGCATTCTCGCCGGGCATCTCGTTTTCCTGATTGTTCTCGCCTTGCGACCGCAAGGCCTGCTGGGGAAGGAATGAGACCGTGAAAGAGGCGCTCGTGGTGAAAGAGGCGCTTGTGGCCGCCCCTGTCGACGCGGCGGAGATGCCGTCGGTCCGCGTCCAGCGGCAGACGACTTCGGGCATGATCGCGATGCTGATCGGCGTCGGCGTCCTGATCACCATCGTATCGATGCCCTGGTGGGCGAGCCAGGGCCTGATCCGGAGCGTGGTCGAGCTCTGCTGCTACATCGCGGTGGCGCAGATGTGGAACCTGCTCGCCGGCTATGCCGGGCTGGTCTCCGTCGGGCAGCAGGCCTTCGTCGGCGTCGCCGCTTACATGATGTTCGTGCTCGCCCAGCTCTTAGGGATCAATCCATTCGCGGCGGTGCTTCTGTGCCTGATCGCCCCGGTGGTGTTGGCGATCCCCACCTATGGCCTGCTGCACCGGCTCGACGGACCCTACTTCGCGATCGGCACATGGGTGATCGCCGAGGTGATGCGGCTCGCCACCTCCGTCTTCACCTACGTAAATGCCGGCGCCGGGATGAGCCTGCGCGTGATGACCAGCTACTCCGCCGACGAGCGTGCGATCGGCGTGTCGTTGCTGACGGCGCTGATGCTGCTCGTCACCTTCGGCGGCAGCTATCTGCTGCTGCGCTCGCGCTACGGCCTGGCGCTGACCGCCATCCGCGACAATCCCGTCGCGGCGGCAAGCCAGGGCGTCAATGTCGGGCGACTGCGCTTTCTCATCTGGATCGGCGCGGCTGCCGGCACCGGGCTTGCCGGCGCCATCTACTTCATGGCGCAACTGCGCATAACGCCGCCCTCGGCCTACGACCCGAACTGGGCGAACATTTCGATCTTCATCGTGATGGTCGGCGGACTGGGATCCCTGGAAGGGGTGCTGATCGGCGCGCTCATCTATTTCTTCGCCGACAGATGGTTCGGCGAATACGGGGCCACCTATCTCGTCGTGCTCGGTCTTCTCACCCTGTTCATGGCGCTGTTCGCGCGGGGCGGGGTCTGGGGCCTGATCTGCAGGCTGGTCGACGCCCCGTGGTTCCCGACGCGACGCACGCTCATGGAGGATCGGCGATGAAGGCAGCTGTCTTCGAAGGCGCAGGCCGGCCGCTGCGCATAGGCGACCTCGGCATCCCCGAACCGGCCGAGGACGAGGTGCTGATCCGGATCGCGGCATGCGGCATCTGCGGATCGGACCTGCACATGACCGAAGATCCCGCGACCTTCTGGGTTGGCGAAGGTTTCGTGCTCGGCCACGAGTTCGCCGGCGAGGTCGTGCGCTGCGGCAACGAGGTGAATGGGCTGAGGCCCGGCGATCGCGTGGCCGTCGCACCCATGCGGGGCTGCGGCCGCTGCGACAGCTGCCGTCGCGGCGAGCCGGCCTGGTGCCCCGACATGCGGCTGATCGGCGGTGGTTATGCCGAATTCGCAACCGTTGCCGCGCGCCAGTGTTGCGCGCTTCCAGACGACCTGCCGCTGGTGGAAGGTGCGCTGGCCGAGCCGGTCGCGGTCGGCCTCCACGCGGTCATGCGCTCGGGGCTCGAGCCGGGGGACACCGTGCTCGTCCTCGGCGCCGGGCCGATCGGGCTGCTCGTCGCGTTCTGGGCGCGGCGGCTTGGTGCCCGGCATGTCGTCGTCGCCGACATCAATCGTCACCAGGAGGGGAGGGCGTTGGCGATAGGCGCCACGGGATTCGCCCTTTCCGGTCCCGGTCTCGCGGCCGAATTCCAGGATCAGACGGGGGTGCTGCCCGATATCGTCTTCGAATGCGTGGGCAAGCGGGGGCTGATCGACTTCGCGTGCCGGCTCGTGCGGGTGCATGGGACCGTCGTCGGGGTGGGCCTGTGCGTCGGCGGCGACGAATGGGACCCCTTCGCGGCGCTTTCGAAAGAGATCCAGGTCGTCTTCGCCGCCTTCTTCGGGATGTCCGAATTCGAAATGGCTCTCGAAGCGCTCGGCCCCGGAAAGTTCCGGCCGCAGGCGCTCATCACCGGACGGATCGGCTTCGGAGAGGTTCCGGAGACCTTCGAGGCGCTCAGGCGCCGCACGACCCAATGCAAGGTGCTGATCACGGCCGACGCCGGCTGATCGGCTGATATGGGAGGACATGATGGATTTCGAAACGCTGGTCTTCGACATCGATGGCGTGCGCACGGCGGTGAAAGCGATCGGCAGTGGGCCGGCCGTGCTGGCGCTGCATGGCGCGGCCACCCTCGAGGGGCATGAGTGGGCGCGCGGCCTGGCCGACCGCTTCCGCGTCTATCTGCCGTTCCATCCGGGGTTCGGCGAGAGCGCCGCGGCGCCGCACATCGCGGGCATGCAGGACATGATCGTCCACAATCTGCGCCTGGTCGCAGCGCTCGGCCTCGACCGCCCGCATCTGGTCGGCCACTCGATGGGTGGCTGGATGGCCGCCGAAATGGCAGCCGTCGCGGGCGAGCGCTTCGGGCGGCTGGTGCTCAACGCGCCGGCGGGGCTCAACCACCCGGACCATCCCGCCACGGACCTCGCCGCGATCGGCCCCGAGGCGCTCCCCGGATACCTCGCCCACAATGTGGATGTGGCGCTGCGCTACTTCCCCGGCGGCTCGCATTGCCCGCCGCTCGAGGAATTCGTCGCCGCCCGCGACAAGGAGGGCAAGGCCCTGGAGCGGATCCTGACGGTCCACGGCATGGGTCATCCCAATCTCGGCCGCTGGCTGAGCCGCATCCCCAACGAGACGCTGGTCGTCTGGGGCGACAGGGACCGCCTGCTGCCGGCCTCGCAGATGCCGATCTGGGTGGAAAAGATTCCGAACGCCCGTGCGCTGGCCATTCCCGGCGTCGGCCATTTCGCCATGCAGGAAGACCCCAGGACGGTGATCGCGATCGGCGACTTCCTGGCGGGCTAGTCGCCGGCAATCGATCGTTACCGACCGGAGGCGGCGGGCGCCGCGCGGCCAGATACCCAAGGAACAGATATCCCAAGGAGGAGAATGCCATGAACATGACGATGCGACCGGGACAGGGCTACTGGGGAACGAAGACCGATTTCGCGTCCCTGCTGGAACATGTGCGCAAGATCGGTCCGATCCTCGAAGAGAATGCGGAGGAGAACGACAGGCTCGGCCGGCTGAACGAGGCCACCTTCGCCGCGTTGAAGCCGCTGCGCATGTCGCACATCTTCGCCGAAGAGAAGATCGGCGGGGCACAGCTCTCTCCGACACAGGGGCTGGAGCTGATCGAAGCCATCACCTATCACAGCGGCGGCGCCGGCTGGGTGTCGATGGTGCACGCCTGCATCGGTGCGATGTCGGCGGCGTTCCTGCCCGACAGCGCGATCGCCGACCTCTATGCGCCGGGCACGGAGAACCGCTTCTCCGGACAGGGCACGCCCACCGGCATGCTGAAGAAGGTCGACGGCGGTTACCTGCTCAACGGCAAATGGTCCTATGCGAGCGGCATCCATCACGCCACCTTCACCCACTCCGCGGCCCTTCTCGACGACGGCACCGGACAGCCGGCCAAGGATGAGAACGGCGATGTGATCGTGCTGTGCGCCCACGCACCGGTCGAAAAGCACGAGCTCTTGGGCAACTGGGATGTGCTGGGCCTCAACGCGACGGGCAGCATCGACTATGGCGCAAAAGATGTGTTCATCCCCGACGACATGGTGTTCCCTATCCTGACGGCGCAGCCGGAGCGCCTGAAGGAGTTCTTCAGTCTCGGCGTCGTCGGTCTCGCGGCCATCGGTCACTCCGGCTGGGCGATCGGCGCATCGCGCCGCATCCTGGATGAGATCGCCAAATTCGCGCGCGGCAAGACCGGGCGTTCCGGCCTGCTCGGCGAAAGCGACAAGTTCTGGTTCGACTTCGGCCGCGCCGAGGCGCGGGTGCGCGCGGCCCGCGCCCTCCTGTTCGAGGTCTGGCGCGATGTCGAGGCCTCGATCGAAAGCGGCAACCGCGCTTCGACACGGCAGATCAGCCTCATTCACCTGGCCAAGTCCGAGGTGCACGAAGCCGGCGTCGACGCCTGTCATTTCGTCTATCGCGCGGCCGGCGGCGCTTCGCTGAGAAGAGGCATCATGCAGCGGATCTATCGGGAAATGCTGACGGCAGCCAACCACTTCACGATCAATCCCAATATCGTAAGCGCAGCCGGCCGCGACATCGGCGGCCTATGGAGCGACCGCACTTGGCAGTTCTACGATCTTATCGAGAAGAAGTGACAATGCGCCCGAACCGGCAGGAGCGGGCCGCCTCGGCGGCCCAGGAAAGCGATGCAATGGATTCCGCCGCGGCGACAGCCAAGGCATTCCTCGCCGCTTTCCGCCACCACCCGGCGGGCGCTGCGATCATCACCGGCGATCCGGGCGACGGCCCGGTCGCGCTCACCATCAGTTCGCTGATCTCCGTCGGTGTCGAGCCACCGACGGTCGCGTTCTCGCTGTCCGAAGCGTCGTCCAGCGCGAAGGCCCTGGCGCGGTGCGAGACGGTCGTCGTGCATTTTGTCCGGCGAGGGAACATGCAGCTTGCCAGGCTCTGCGCCACGAGCGGCACCGACCGCTTCGGTCCCGAGGTGTCGTGGACGCGCCTCGCGACGGGGGAGCCCTGCTATCCGCAGATGGATTTGCGGTTCCGCGCCGCGCTTCGCGGGCGGCTCGCCGCGCCGGGCGCATTGGTCGTCACCGCCGAATTTCTGTCGGTTTCAGCCGGCGACCGCGAGCCGGAAGAGGACGAGACGCTGGTCTACGCCAATCGTGCCTGGCATGGGCTGCGTCCGCTCGCCGATGTGGTCAGGGCGCCGCTCATGCTGTGGCCATCCGATTCGGCAACGTTCTGACGGATCATCGTGTTCAGCCGAGGCACGACTTGATCGTCGAGGGTCTTACGGCCGCAATCGCCCCGGCAATCTCTGTTCGGCAAAGCCGCTTGTGCCGTATCGAAGACGCCGCGCCCGGTGCCAAGCGCCCAGGAGTTCAGTCTTGCCTTCCAGAAGCCAACGCCAATCTGCCCGGAAGCTCCGCCGCGCACCCGAGGCTCCCCTGAAGGACGTTTTTGCGCTGCCGGACCGCTTCAGAAGCGACAATTGCCTGCCTTTTCCGGCGGCCGGCGTCACTCCTTGTCGCGCTCAGGGCGTTGTTCAAGCGCCGGTCCGGGCGGAAAGCGCAGCCCTGGCACCCTGTTGTGCACCCGCTCGGACGCCTCCGACAGCGTCGCCCCCATCCAACACCACCCCGCATCTATCAAACATCGCCTGCGCCATGGGAACCGACCACACCGTCACTCAGACCGGACGGATGTTCTGGTTGTGGTGGAAGATGTTGTCAGGGTCGTAGGCGGCCTTCACGTCCGCCAGCCGGTCGTAGACGGAGTCGCCATACGCCTCGCGGACCCGGTCCGGGTCTTCGTCGCCGCCGAGGAAGTTGACGTAGACGCCTTCCCGGAAGCGTCCGAGGGCTGCGAAGAATCCCCTCGTCCAGGCAATGTCCCGGTCGCCGAAGTCCTCGCCTGGCCGCCACACTGCGTCGAGGGTGATTGCGTGCGACGCCTGGCGGTTCCCGAACGCCGTCTTGCCCTCGGCCACCCGGCTCACCGCTCCCTTCAGATGGAACATCGCCACGTACGACCGCGGCGACGAACAGGAGAATGCATGCCCGGCGATCTCGTCGATGAGGTCGTCGCGGAGTTCGGGGAGGTGGGTGGACTTCCAGTAGTAGTTCCAACCGTGCACGACAGTCGAGTCGATCGCGCTTTGGAATTCCGCGTAAGGCGTGGGCCCGACCAGGTCGAGGAGGGGAGTGCGGGACGCACGGAGCGGGCGGAGCGCCTGCTCGCCATCCTCGATCGGTCCGGCGTAGCAGCTGCCCACCATCACCACAGGGCGCCAGTGCAGATTCTCGGGGATGACCGGCAGCGGCGGCGCGGCGCCGAACCTCACGACCGTGCCGAGTTCGTCGGGAGCGTCGCGGATGAAGTCGCGATAGAAGCGCAGGATCTCCCCGGCGTCGGTCGCGTCCCAGAGGATAGGCCCCGCCAGAACGGTGGGACCGACGGAGTGGAGGCGGAACTCGAAAGAGGTGACCACGCCGAAGTTGCCGCCGCCGCCTCGCAACGCCCAGAACAGATCGGGGTGCTCGTCCTCGGACGCTCGCAGCAGATCGCCGTCGGCCGTTACGACCTCGACGGCGAGCAGGTTGTCGACTGTAAGGCCGTGCTTGCGCATCAGCCAGCCGACGCCACCGCCGAGGGTGAGACCGGCGACACCGGTGTGGCTCACGATTCCGCCGGTGGTGGCCAGACCGTGCGCCTGCGTCTCGCGGTCGACGTCGCTCCAAAGCGCACCACCCTGCACCCAGGCGCTACGGTCGGCGGGGTCGACCCGCACGCCCCGCATCGGTGAGAGGTCAATGACGATCCCGTCGTCGCAAATGGCGGTGCCCGCCACGTTGTGGCCTCCGCCCCGTATGGCGATCTCCAGATCGTTGTCGCGGGCAAAACGCACCGCCGCGACCACGTCGGCAGCCCCGATGCATCGGGCGATCAGGCGCGGGCGCCGGTCGATGGCACCGTTCCAGACTGCACGGGCGCTGTCGTAATCGGCGTGGCCGGCACTGATCAGCCGGCCTCGGAACCCGTCGATCTCCACGACGGTCGGCCCCTTGGTCCCGTGGCCGACTTCCACGATTATCGGAGTCATCACCGTGTCCTCCTTTTTCGACGGCCACATCGGACCACGGAGGCCCGCCGCCGTATAGTCAAGAATCTGGACTTCAAAGCCGACGGCGAGTGTGGGACACTGGCGTCATGAGGACGTACGGCCAGTACTGCCCCATCGCCCGCGGCGCCGAGATTTTCGCCGAGCGCTGGACACCGCTGATCATCCGAAACCTGTATCTCGGCTGCGGAAGCTTCAGTGAGATCCTGGAGGGCGCGCCCGGACTGTCCCGTACGCTGCTCTCCCAGCGACTTAAGCAGCTCGAATGGATCGGCGTCGTCGAGTCGGCGCCCAAGCCCGACGGGCGCGGGCACCACTACGAACTCACGTCGGCGGGCCACGACCTCTTCACGGTCTGCCAGTCGCTCGGCGAGTGGGGTGCTCGTTGGCTGGAGATCGCCCCCCAGCACCTCGACCCCTTTGTGGCCCTGTGGTCGATGTGCAACGCGCTCCGCCGGGACCGGCTCCCGGAGCGACGCGTCGTCATCCGCTTCGACTTCACCGGCCGCCCGCGCCGTGAGCGCTATTGGCTACTCATCGAGCTTGGAGACACCGAGATCTGCAAGACATATCCTGGCTTCGACGAGGACCTCTACATCACGGCGGAAGCCGAAGCCTTCGTCAAATGGCACGCCGGCCAGCTTAGTTGGGCCCAGGCCATCCGCGAGGACCGTATCCAGCTCCACGGCGACCTGTCGCTGGCAAGAGCCTTCCCGACCTGGAACGCCCGCAGCATGTTCGCCCACATCACGCCTGTCTCCCGCATCGCCACGAACCCCGCTGGCTGACATCCCGGATGCCGCCTTCATTGCGGCACCGCACCGCTGCCGAACCAAACCACTCGCCTGAAATTCACAATAGTTCGGCGAACGTCCCAAGACCTCCAGTACTTTGTCATTGGCTCGATGATCGAAGATGACAGAATCGGGTCGATCCGTCATCTCCAGCGGCTCGGCTCAAACGATGTCGTGCGCCGCGAGCCTGCCGAGGCGCGGCGCCAGGATCACCCCGGGGTGGGCGACCAGCACGTAGAGCCCCTCGACCTCAGGAAGAAACTTCCGGAGGGGCAAGCCGTCGCCGGTCATGGGGCGAAACGCGCCGGTGACGGAAAGCAGGCGCGGTTCCGGACACGGCGCAAACAGGCTGGCGATCTTCGCGGCCGTTCGCTTCGCAAGCGGGAGAAGTCCCGCCTCTCCCTCTTCAGGATAATCGGCGGCCGAGACCAGGCCGCCCGAGAGGCCCGGGCGAAGCTCCAGTTCTCCATCGTAGAGGAGATGGCGCGCCAGCCCCGCATCGGACGCGAAGCGCATCAGCACCGCCGGAGCTTCGCTGATCGGCAGCGTGATCCCAAGTGACGCCACGAGCGGAAGGGCTGCGCCTCCATTGGCCAGGACCACCGTATCGGCGGCAACAATCTCGCCCTCGGCATGGACGCCGGCGACGCGCCCTCCGCGCATCTCGACGGCTTCGACTGCGACCGAGCATCGAAGCAGCGCTCCGGCGGCCCGGGCTCCCGCGAGAAGCTGGCGGGTCAAGTCGGCCGGCTCCACTGCAAAATCGTCAGGCGCCCAGGCGGCGAGCGCCGGGGGCGCGGCCAGGCGAGGCTCGAGTTCGGCGATCTGCGCGCGGTCCAGCAATTCCATGCGCACGCCCGCGGCTTGCTGCTCCGCAACCAGTTCTGCCGTTTCCTCGTCGATGTCGCGCCAAACGACAGCGCCCCGGGCCGCGATCGGCAAGGGACCCAGTTCGTCTGCCAGCCGCGCAAATTCGCGCACAGCCTCCATTTCCAGGGAGAAACAGGCGGGATCACTGGATGGCAACCCACTGCTCGTGCCGACCCAACCATAAGACCAGCGCGTGACACCCGCGGCAGCCTCCGGTCGCTTTTCCAGCACCGTCACATCGGCGCCCGCTCGCGCCAGGTGCCAGGCCGCAGAGGCACCCAGAATGCCACCACCCACTATGACGACACGCGGTCCGGTTTTCATGTATCCCCCAACCAATGAGTCTGGCGTGTGGAGTGGAAGGCAGCCTCCATCACCATAGCCGGCGGGCCGCCAACTCTCCAGGAGGTCGCAACGGCCGCAGACCCCGCCCGGTCCCGTTCCGGCGGCCGACGAGAATGAGTTGGTGGCGACATGTCCGGAACGTCAAGGGTTCCGACTTCGTTTCAAACGGGACACAGGCGCTACGCTGCAGGCAGTACAGATCGGCGATGCCCAGCCAGGCGCCGGAAAAGTGGACGGAGGAAAACGATGACCATGACACGCAAGGATGTCGTCTCGGTTCTTGGCCCTGTGGACGAGGCAACGATTACAGAGATTATCTCGACGGGGGCTTCGGTGGAGGAACTGAGAGAGGCATGGGCCTGGGCATTCGGCGACGAGGCATTGATGAGCGAGGGGCGGCCGCTGCCGGGAACCCGGGTGGCCTCCTTGATCGACCTCATAGAACCGGAGGAAGAAACAGCGGACCGATCATGATCGGGCCGCCTCGGACCACTGGATCGCGCCCCCCAATCGCCGCCCGCAAGGTCGAGCGGTGAGGGGGCAGCCCCGATGTACGCTTGAGGCCGCGCCGCCCTGCGAAACAAAGCGGTGAAGATGACGAACTGGCCGCCGATGGCATGTAGGCGTCGGGTTCCGGCCTGGCCCGCAGAGCCGACCGCGCGGGCCTTCTGGTGCCATTTCGCGACCATGTCGAGCCGGCGCTGTTGACGGTCGTTTGCGGCGGCATCTCCGCCTACTGCCCGGCACGGCTGTCCGGCAGAATCCCGGCAGGGCCTGTGCACAAAGACTGCAGCATCCCGGAGAGACACGGGCCGGTCGAAAAGAGCTGCGCGGCCATTTCCGGATCCGGCGGATAGAGGCCATCGGCGATCCGGCGGTGTTGCCCGCGTGCCATGCCGACATGGCGATCGGCATTCGGGGGCGATCGGCATTCGGGGGCGATCGGCATTCGGGGGCGATCGGCATTCGGGCGGCCTTGCAATCCTGGATTTCTCGACCGCGCGTTCCCCATATGGGGGATGCCGGGCCCCGGCACACTTCCTACACAGGCCGCAGTCAAGCGATCCTGGCGGGGAAGAAATCAAGATGGCGA
Organism: Mesorhizobium sp. L-8-10; assembly: GCF_016756635.1. Lineage (NCBI taxonomy): Bacteria > Pseudomonadati > Pseudomonadota > Alphaproteobacteria > Hyphomicrobiales > Phyllobacteriaceae > Mesorhizobium > Mesorhizobium sp. L-8-10. The sequence goes on from NZ_AP023263.1 coordinate 3,295,268, forward strand.
ACAATATTCAAGGCACTCCCGGTGACGACGTCCTGGTCGGCACTTCGGCAGATGACGTGATCCTTGGCCTCCAAGGCGAGGATGTCATCTCCGGCGGTGAGGGCAACGACACGCTCGACGGAGGCTCCGGCACCGATGACGACCACAATGATCTGTACGACATTCTCGATTACATGCAGGACGGCGGCTCGCAGGGGGTTGTCGTCGATCTGGCCGCCGGAACCGCGACCGACAGCTATGGCGACACCGATACGATCACCGAATTCGAAGGCGTGGTCGACACGAACCTCGCCGACACGATCATCGGATCCGACAACGACGAGAGTTACTTCGCAAATGGCGGCGCCGACTTCATTGATGGTGCCGGAGGGTTCGACGAACTGAACTATCACCTCGCCGATCAATATGGCGGCAACGCCGTCGGCATCGTCGTGACCTTCAACAACGACATGTCCGGAATTGGCGGCGGTACGGTTGTCGACCCGTTTGGCGATACCGACACCTTCGCAAATATCGAGGCAATTCGCGGCACGCGATACGCAGACACCATGACAGGCGGGCTGGGAGACCAGAGGTTCCGCGGGTTGGACGGCGCCGATGTAATCGACGGCGGCAGCGACTACGATACGGTCGACTATCGGCGCGACGCGAATTACGGCGGCCTCAACGGTATCGACGCCGATCTGGAGGACGTCGACGGCGAGGGCTTCGGCCGTATCCTGGACGGGTTCGGAGCGGAGGACCGCGTCAGGAACATCGAGCAGATCCGCGGCTCGGAATTCGGCGACGCGATTCGCGGCGATGCCGGGGCGAATGATTTTCGCGGCGAGGGCGGAAACGATCTCCTCGATGGTCGGGATGGTGACGACCTTCTGCGAGGTGGCGCAGGCGACGATATTCTTGCAGGCGGTCGCGGATTCGACTTCATCGCCGGCGGTGAAGGCATGGATGTGCTGGTGCTGCAGGGCAGCAGCTACGACTATTCGATCACGTCCAATGGTGACGGGACCTACACGGTCACGGACCATGGCGGCAATGGCGACGATCAGGATGTCGTCTCGGAGATCGAACTCGTCGAATTCAGCAACGGTTCGATCGCGTTCGGCCTGCTTGCGGGCATCGAAGGCCTGCACGGCACCGAAGCCGACGACAACCCGCTGACCGGAACGGCCAATGTTGATGCCCTGTTCGGCCATGCCGGCAATGACGCTATCTACGGCATGGAGGACGAGGATGTCATCGCCGGCGGCGCGGGCGACGACATCATAGACGGAGGCTCGGGCACAAGCGATGACGAGAATGGCGCCTACGACGCCGTCGACTACATGCAGGATGCTGCCGAAGGGGGCACTCAGGGCGTCGTGGTCAATCTCGCGACCGGGGTGGCGACCGATCCCTTCGGCGACACCGATACGCTGATCGAGATCGAGCGGGTCTTTGGCACGAACTTCGCAGATTCGATCACAGGTTCCGACCAGGACGAGCTCTTCGACCCCCATGGCGGTGCTGATACCATCGATGGCGGCGACGGCTGGGACGAAGTGACTTACCATCACTCGCAATGGCATGGCGGGACCGGCGGCATCACGGTGACCTTCGACGACGGCACTGCCAATACCACCGACGGGTCGATCGTGGACCCGTATGGCGACGTCGACCACTTCACCAATATCGAAGCGGTGCGCGGCACGAACCAGGTCGATGTGATGACCGGCGGGCTTGGCACGCAGAGGTTCCGTGCCCTGGCCGGCGCCGACGTGCTCGACGGCGGCGCCGACGTCGACATACTCGATTACAGGCGTGATATCAACACGGGCGGGGAAGAGGGAATCGACGCGGATCTCGAGGACATCGACGCCGAAGGCTATGCCCGCATCAAGGACGGTTTCGGCGACTATGACCGTGTGAGGAACATCGAGCAGATCAGGGGCACCGGGTTCGACGATGCGATCCGGGGTGACGGCATAGACAATCTCCTGCAGGGCGAAGGGGGAGCCGATTTCCTCAGCGGCCGTCATGGCGACGACGTGCTCCACGGCGGCCTCGGCGACGATGTGCTGGTGGGGGGATCAGGTGCGGATGTGCTGGATGGCGGCACAGGTGCTGACATTGCGGATTATGCCGGCTCGAATTCCGCCGTGACCGTCAACCTGACGACCGGATCCGGGGTTGGCGGGGATGCGGCTGGAGACACGCTCATTGCCATCGAACAGGTCGTCGGCTCCGCCTTTGATGACACGCTGGCGGGCGATGGTGCCGCAAATGTGCTCGATGGATCCGGCGGCAACGATTTGCTGAACGGCGGGGCTGGCATCGACCAGATGTCCGGCGGCCTCGGCGACGACCGCTTTTATGTCGACAGCGCGAGCGACAGGGTGTTCGAGGCATCCGGACAGGGCAACGACGCCGTCTACGCCTGGGTGAACTATACCCTGGCCGCCGGCCAGCATGTGGAGACGCTCGCGACGGCCTCTCTTGCCGGCACCGGCACGATCAATCTCGCCGGCAACGAGCGTTCGCAGCGTGTCATCGGCAACAACGGCAACAACAGCCTCTACGGCAATGCCGGCAACGACCAGCTCTACGGCTATGGCGGCAACGATTTGCTGAACGGCGGGGCTGGCGTCGACCAGATGTCCGGCGGCCTCGGCGACGACCGCTTTTATGTCGACAGCGCGAGCGACAGGGTGTTCGAGGCATCCGGACAGGGCAACGACGCCGTCTACGCCTGGGTGAACTATACCCTGGCCGCCGGCCAGCATGTGGAGACGCTCGCGACGACCTCTCTTGCCGGCACCGGCACGATCGATCTCGCCGGCAACGAGCGTTCGCAGCGTGTCATCGGCAACAACGGCAACAACAGCCTCTACGGCAATGCCGGCAACGACCAGCTCTACGGCTATGGCGGCAACGATTTGCTGAACGGCGGGGCTGGCGTCGACCAGATGTCCGGCGGCCTCGGCGACGACCGCTTTTATGTCGACAGCGCGAGCGACAGGGTGTTCGAGGCATCCGGACAGGGCAACGACGCCGTCTACGCCTGGGTGAACTATACCCTGGCCGCCGGCCAGCATGTGGAGACGCTCGCGACGGCCTCTCTTGCCGGCACCGGCACGATCAATCTCGCCGGCAACGAGCGTTCGCAGCGTGTCATCGGCAACAACGGCAACAACAGCCTCTACGGCAATGCCGGCAACGACCAGCTCTACGGCTATGGCGGCAACGATTTGCTGAACGGCGGGGCTGGCGTCGACCAGATGTCCGGCGGCCTCGGCGACGACCGCTTTTATGTCGACAGCGCGAGCGACAGGGTGTTCGAGGCATCCGGACAGGGCAACGACGCCGTCTACGCCTGGGTGAGCTATACCCTGGCCGCCGGCCAGCATGTGGAGACGCTCGCGACGACCTCTCTTGCCGGCACCGGCACGATCGATCTCGCCGGCAACGAGCGTTCGCAGCGTGTCATCGGCAACAACGGCAACAACAGCCTCTACGGCAATGCCGGCAACGATCAGCTCTACGGCTATGGCGGCAACGACACCCTGGTCGGCGGCACGGGCAACGACACGCTGACCGGTGGGGCGGGCAACGACTATTTCGTCTTCAACACCGCGCTCACCGCTGCGCCCAATGTCGACCGGATCACCGACTTCAACATTGCCGCCGACACGATCCGTCTGGACAATGCGGTGATGCCGGGGCTGGGCTCCGGAACCGGCACGCTTGCTGCAGGCAAGTTCTGGAAAAGCACCAGCGGGCTCGCGCATGACGCGGATGACCGCATCATCTATGAGACCGACACCGGCAGGTTGTTCTACGACAGCAACGGGAGTGCTGCGGGAGGCTCCGTCCACTTCGCCACGCTCGCGCCGAACCTTGGCCTAACGCATGCGGATTTCCAGGTGATTTGAACTCCCAGGTGACCTGGATCGGGCAAGGCCGGCGCTACCGCAGCCGCAGGAACAGGAACCTTTCTGCCGATCGGAACAGATCCTTCCGGCTGCGGCAGTTCGTCCTGGCCAGGACGGACCCCATTTGCTGGCGCATGGCATCGTCTTGACCCGCGGGCATCCCGAAAGACTGGCGGCGAGCAGCCGAACGATGGCTGACGAAATGCTTCATGTCACCTGCGCTCGATCAAGTACCAGGTGGCCATTCGGCCTTTTCCCTTGACGTCGACCGCGCCGCGCGGTTCGAGAACAAACTCGTCGTTGAGGCGCGCGCAGGCGTCCTGTGACACCTGGATCCTGCCGGCTTCACCGGTGGATTCCATGCGCGAAGCCACGTTCACCGTGTCTCCCCAGACATCGTAGAATATCTTGCGTGTCCCAACGACGCCCGCAACGACCGGACCGCAGGCCATGCCGATGCGGATCGGTACGTTGCGGCCATGCGGATCGCGGAACTCCGCTGCCGTGTCGCGCATTGCCAGCGCAAAATCCGCCAACGCCTGCGCATGGTCGGGCCGAGCTTCCGGCACGCCGCTCACGACCATATAGGCGTCGCCTGTCGTCTTGATCTTTTCCAGCCCGTGACTTTCGACCAGCCGGTCGAACCTGGTGAACACGTCGTTGAGGAATTGCACGAGGTCCTCGGGCAACGTGTCGCCGGCCCGCTCCGTAAACCCGGCCATGTCGGCGAACAGGACGGATGCCGCGTCGTGCCTGTCGGCAATCACGAGGCCATCGCCGGCCTTCAGGCGCTCGGCGATGGAGCCGGGAAGGATGTTGTGGAGCAGTGTTTCGGACCGCTGGTATTCGCGCTCTGCCGTTGCCTCGGCGCGGGCCGTGTCGCGCAGCGCGTAGAAGACGATCGCAAAGAGGATGGCGCAGGTCGCGCTGGTGCCGGCGATCAGGCTGGCAACGACCTGCGATCGCGGCTGAAGGCCGGTATCGGCCGGCACCAGCAAGTCGGTGCCGATGATGAGCACGGGGGCGAGCACCCCGAAGATGCCGCAGATTACCTTGTGCTCGACGCCCACCACGACGATCATGACCGCCATCAGCGCCAGATACTGGATCGGCATGCCGGTATCCGTCCCGACCATGCTGCAAATGATGAAGATCGCCGCGTTGGCGACGACGCCGACGGTAAGCGGCCCGACGAGCGCACCGAAGCGATGCAGCAATGGAACAGTGGCCAGGATGATCGCGACCACTGCGTTGGCGGTTCCGACGATGAGGAGGTCAGGCGCGCCACTGGCGAAGAAGCTTGCCGCGAAGCCGGCCGTCAGAACCGTGGCCATGAATGCGGCGATGTTGAGCACCCGTAGCCGCCGGGCGATCTCTTCGGGGTAGTCGCTCGTGCCGTAGCCGATGACAGAGAGCAGGCGCATATCGGGCACCTCGCCGGATTGACGACACGATCTTGAGCTTCGTGAGTCGTTCCAGCAACCGTCAAAAAGTCTCTCTGGTGGTCGGTGGTGGGAAGACGAACCATTCAAGAAGGATCGATTGAAGGCAAAGATACAATCGTTGGCTGCTACTGGCTGAGCTAGCCTGGCTTTCTCAGCTTGCTCTTTTCAACCTAAACCGCCCCAGTTGAGAAAGTTGGGCTGGGAAGACCTCGTCTCGGGTGGTTCGGTATTTGGCTGCGGCGGCCTGTGAATCGGACAACCCGGCCAAGCGATAAGATGGCGATTCACCGTCCGTCCAAGCTGCATCCGGCCATCGACCGACCGTTGGTCGCCTGCGTGTGTGGACAGCGCAGGCGACGATTGGTCGGGACGTGCACGAGCCCTAAGTCAGCGGGTGACGACGCCGGTCAAGCTGAGAACGAGAAGCACGCTCGAGGCGATGATGGAGACGAGGCCAATGATTGCGAACACGTTTTGCCACCAAGTGTTGCGCAACTCCCCGAGCAGCTTGTTGTTGGCCATTAGCACCAACAGGATGCCCAGCAGCGGCGCAACCAGGACCGTCATCGCCTGAGCGAAGATAATAAGCTGGATGCGCGAGCCCGGTGCGAAAGCGACGACGGCCAGGCCGAAGGTCAGGATGATGCCGACCAGCAGCTTTGTCCGGAGCATGTCGAAGCTGCCGCCCCAGCCCAGCCCGTCCGAAAGCAGCGTTCCACCCGCTGTCGCGTTGGCCAGCATGGACGAGAAGGCCGCGCCGAAAAAGCCGAGGATGAAAATCGTCGATCCGACCGGACCAGCGAACGGCTCGAACACGTTGGCAAGCTGGGCAAGGTTCTGCGCGCGTTCGCCCGTGTGGCCCAGCACGGCGGCCGCCACCATGATGACAAGCGCGGTCATGATGCCTGGCGCGACGATGCCCGGAATGGTGTCGGTGATCGTCGTGTCGCGATAGCGGCTGGCCGTGGTCTTGCGGGTCCTCGTCGCGTAGCTGGTGAAGAACGCGGCATTGATCGAGAAGTTAGTGCCGACGAGTGCGATCAGAAGGATTTCGCTGCCAACTGGGAGACTCGGCAAGGTGCCGGCGAGACCGGCACCCCAATCCGGCCTTGCCATGAAGGCGCTGCCGATGAAGCCGAAGGCCATCATCGCCACCATGGCAAGCAGGATGCGCTCCACCATGCGGTAGACGTTGCGTACGAGCAGGATGAAGGCGACGGCGAGCGTGCAGACCAGTGTCCACATCACCGCGGAACCGCCGAACAGCATCGACAGCGCAAGGCCCGACCCGGCGGCGTTGCCGACCGAGAAGCAAAGCGTGATGAAGAAGACGCTGACGCCCGCCAGGACGCCGATCGGCTTGCCGAGCGTCTGTTTGATCGTGCCGATCATGGTACTCGGGGCGGCGATGCCGACGCGTACGCTCATGTCGGTGAAGAAGATCATCAGAACCGTGGAAACGACGATGACCCAAATGAGGGCGTAGCCGAAAGCGCTGCCTGCTTCGATCGCGGACGCCAGATTTCCGGGCCCGAACTGCCACGCGCCGACGACGAAGGCTGGGCCGATCAGAGCGAGCTTGCTCAGGAGTCTGGTCGAACGAGCTTGGTCGTCATGGGCGACGGAAGCGTTAGTCATGACCGGACCGGTCGAACTGGTGTTTTGCATATGCGCGTCCTCCTTCACGCACTGCCATCCCCGATCCTGCGGGGAGTGGCAGCCTCCATACGGTTTGATCGCAGCCAAAGGGAGGCGATCAGTGATGTCCAGTTTGTTCCTCCGAAGCTCCGGTGTTTTGCCGGGGCACGACGGGGCGATGCTTCCGCGCCATTGCAGCGCGGAAGAGCTTGAGGTCACTCGGCAGCGAGCAAATCTGCTTTGACCTGGCCGATGCCGGCCGCGTCGAAGGCCGCGAAGATTTCGCTCTCGGCCTTCTCGCCCAGGTTCTTCAGCGGCTCCCGGATCGTCGCGTGGTCGAGCAGGCCGCGCTTGACGAGACCGAGCTTGAGGGCAACGGTCCCCTCCATATGCGAGCCACGGTGATAGACCGCCTTGGTGACCGGAAGCAGGCGCTCGAAAATCTTGCGAGCTTCGGGATAATCCTGCGCCTTGCCGGCCCTGATGAGATCGACCAGCAGTTCCGGGGCGATGTTGCCGTAGCCGACGAGCAGGCCCTCGACGTCGAACATGGTCGGCAGCAGCCATTCGTCATGGCAGCTCAGTACCTGGAGATTGGGATTCGCCTTCTTCAACTCCGGGATCTCGACGTACCAACGCTTCATGTTGCGCACGCCGTTCTTGGTGGCGACGACGCCGTCCTGGGTCGCGATCTCAAGCTGGGTGTCGAGGTCATAGGAGGCCTTGGTAGCATCCGGATACTGGAAGAGGATGCACTGCAGGCCCGATTCTTCCCAGATCGCCTTGTAGCGGGACTGGGGCGCGCCCTTCTGGAAGCCGAAGCGCAGCCAGCCGTGATTGGGATAGACGAGTGCGCCGGTCGCGCCGGCGGCCTTGCACTTCTTCGCCTCGGTGGCGGCGACCTTCGTGCCTTCGCCGGTGATGCCGGCGATGATCGGAACCGCGCCGTCAACGGCCTCGACATAGGTCCTGATCAGCGCGAGCCGCTCCTCCTCCGTCAGGAAGGTGCCTTCGCCGGCATGACCGAGAATAACGAGGCTCTTCACCCCTTCGATGGATACGAGCCAACGGGCGAGACGGGCGTTGGCGGCATGGTCGACTTCACCGTCGCGGGTGAAGGCGGTGACGGGGGCGGGGCTAAGGCCGCGCAGGTCCATGGCGTTCATTTTGTTCTCCTCCAGGAGCAATAAGAGCTAGGGAACGATACTGGGAACGTTCCCAAATTTACATTGCCGGAAGGACGAGTCAAGGACTAAAATGCATCGCTGTGAAACGGAGAGTCCGCTTGCCTGCTTCTGGTTCAAAACGCCGCGTCTTAGGACGTGTGACCATTCTCGACATCGCCAAGGCCACCGGCATTTCCAAATCGAGCGTGTCGAGGTTCCTGGACGACCGGCTTCCGCCCTCCGACAGCGAGGCGGCGAGGCTCGTTCGACGCACCGCCGAGGAACTCGGCTATGTGCGCGACGTGTCCGCCGCCAGCCTGCGGCGCGGCACCACGGGGATGATCGGAGTCATCGTGCCCCGGCTGACCGATACCGTGATGGCGATGCTATACGAAGCCCTCGCGCGCGCAGCCCAACGTACTGGTAGGTTCACCATCGTCGCCACTACCGAGGACGAACCCGAAGCCGACCGCCGCGCGGCCGCCATGCTGCTTGCCCGGGGTGTCGATGGTCTCGTGCTGTCGACGACACGGTCAGGCGATCGTTTTGCAGATGACTTGAAGGAACGTGGCGTTCCGTTTGTCTTGGCCTTGCGGACGGACGGCAGGAGTCCGTCGTCGGTCGGCGACGACAGGCTTGGCGGCTATCTCGCCACACGCCATCTAATCGACCTCGGCCACCGGCGCATCGGCCTCATCGCCGGGCCGGCCTATGCATCAAGCGCGGCGGGGCGTGTTGCCGGCTATCGTTCGGCGATGGAAGAGGCCGGCATCGGCATAGACCCGCGCTGGATCGTCCAGTCCACTTTCGGCATCGACGCCGGCCATCAGGCGGCCACGACACTGATGAAACTCACCGATCGCCCGACCGCAATCTTCGCAGTCAACGACAACACTGCGATCGGAGCCTTGTCAGCGCTGGCGCAGCTCGACTACTCGGTACCGGAAGACGTTTCGGTCGTAGGCTACAACGACATCCCCATCGTCAGCCACCTGCCAATGCCTTTGACATCCGTCCGTGTGCCGTTCGATCAGATCGCTACATCGACGCTCGAACTGCTGGTCGGCAAGAAGGAGCATTCGGAACCGGCGGTTCGCGTCGCTGCGCCGACCCTGATTCCCCGGCGGTCGACGGCACGGTGTTCGGGCTGACGGGCGGTCCCGACCAACTCCCAAAAAGGGCGTAGACAACAGGGCCCGTCCGTCGGAGCACAAGCCGCGAGGTGGAGGCGAAGCCATCGCGCAGGCCGACGGGAGCGCAGGTGCTACCATCAGCAGGAAATTTTCCTATTTGTTTCATTATGTTATATGATGGTGCTAGGAACCGGTGTTTGCTCTCGGGTCAGAGCGCATCCCAAGAAGGCGTAGGTTGACCCAGGCCAGATCTTCGAAACTTACCATACCTGCCATCGGAGGTTCTTGGCCTTCGCTCGAAAGCCCCGGCCATCCTCGCCGACATTTCACCGCTCCAATGACGACCGCGCGCCCTTCATGGTCTCGGACCAGGAATTCACGGATGTCCGGGTCAGCGGCTGAAACGGCGGCAAAAGGCAGCGGGGTGAGGAAGGTGATAGTCTCGCATAGGCCGTTCCTTCCGGATAGCGCTCGGATCGCGCGGCGTCGCCGCCCCTATTTCGGGTCATCGGGATGCCCTAGTTCGCAGAACCAGCCACCCAGATACCTGACGGAAGGCCGCTTCGGGTCAGGCGCCGGCGTCTTGGCCTCGACGGCGGCGCGAAATGGCTCCGCGCTGTCCTGCGGGATGAACCCGAGATGGTTCGCGCCGCTGTTGTCGACCGTCTTCACCTTGTTGTCGGAAATCCCGAACGAGATCGTATGGCCCACGCGTGGCGCGGTCAGCGATGCCTCGACCAGGCGCACGCAATCGGCAAAGGACAGATACGACCACAGCATTCGCCGATCGGCTGGTTCCGGGAAGGAAGAGAAGATGCGCAGGCACACCGTCTCGATGCCGAACTTGTCCCAGTAGAGGCGGCTGAGGCTCTCGACGAAGTTCTTCGAGACGCCGTAGAGGCTGTCGGGACGCACCGGCGCATCGACGCCGATATGCGCCTCGACCTCGTGATAGCCGACGGCGTGCACGGACGAGGCGTAGATCACCCGCTTGACGCCGTGTTTCCGCGCGCCTTCATAGATGTGATAGGAGCCGCGGATACTGGAATCCAGAATCGTCTGCCACGGGCTCTCGAGGGGCGCGCCGCCGAAGTGCACGATGGCGTCGCAGTCCTTGGCGGCGGCGACGGTGGCCTCCATGTCGGCCAGGTCGAAAACCGCCTCCTCCTCGTGCGGGGCGAGGTCATTGAAGGGCTCGCGTCCCGCAACGCGGATCCTGGAGGCCAGCGGCACCAGCCCTTTGCGCAGTTCCGAGCCGAGACGGCCCGCCGCGCCGGTGACCAGGATGCGTTCATAGTGAGGCATGGTCTACTCCACTTCCGCCACGGCGGCCTTGATTCGTGTGATCGCTTCGGACAGCACCTCCTCGCTGGTGGCGGTGGAAATGCGGAAATAGGGGGACAATCCGTAGGCGACACCCGGCACGGAGGCCACACGCCCCTCGTTCAGGAGGTAGGCGGCGACGGCCGCATCGTCCTCGAGCACGGCACCCCTGGGCGTCTTGCGGCCGACCAGGCCGGCACAGCCGATATAGGCGTAGAAGGCGCCCTCCGGCGGCAAAAGCGTCAGGCCGTTGATCTGGCGGATGCCGTCGACGACGAGGTTCCGGCGGGCTTCGAAAGCCTTGCGGAAGCGTCCTACCTCGTCCTGCGGGCCGTTCAGGGCTGCGATCGTGGCGGCTTGCGCGATCGAGCACACGGACGTGACGGACTGGCTCTGGATGGTCGACATCGCCTTGACCAGGGGCGCCGGGCCGGCGGCATAGCCGACGCGCCAGCCCGTCATCGCGTACGACTTCGAGACGCCGTTGACGATCAGCGTGCGGTCCTTGATCTCGGGGCAAGCCTTGCCGAAAGAGACGAATTCCCGGCCGTCGAAAAGGATGTGCTCGTAGATTTCGTCGGAAAGGACAAGAACCTGCGGATGCTTCGCCAGCACGGCGCCCAGCGCCTTCAGGTCGGCCTCGGAATAGACCGCGCCAGAGGGATTGCCCGGCATGTTCAGGAACAGCCATTTGGTGCGTGAGGTGATTGCCTGCTCAAGCACGTCCGGGGTCAGCCTGAATCCGGACGTTTCCGGACATTCCACGATCACAGGCGTTCCGCCCAGCAGCTTTACCATCTCCGGGTAGGACACGAAATAGGGAGCTGCCAGGATCGCCTCGTCGCCGTTCTCCAGCGTCGCCATCAGCGCGTTGAAGATGATCTGCTTGGCGCCGTTCGCCACAACGATGTCGTCGGCGACGTAATCCAGCCCGTTCTCGCGCCGGAACTTGTCCGCCACGGCCCGGCGCACGGCCGGGGTGCCGGGGGCGGCCGTGTAGAGGGTGTCGCCGGCCCGCGCGGCCGCGAAGGCGGCTTCGATGATGTGGCGAGGCGTCGGGAAATCGGGCTCGCCAAGGCCGAGGTCGATCACGTCGATGCCCTTGGCGCGGAGCGCCTTCGCGGCCTGCGAGGCCGCCATCGATGCCGATGGCTTGACCACCGACAGGCGCGACGAAATGTAACTCATCGGTTATCCTCCGTGACGTATCCCTTGGATCGATCCTCGGCGCGCGCCTCCGCGCTGCGCCTGGCGGGATCGCCATAGCCGCCGCCACCCGGCAGTTCCAGTACCAGGCGGCGCCCTGCCGGCACATGCTGCCAGCCCTTGGGGCGCAACTTCGTGCCGTCATCCAGCTTGACTGCGCCGGCAACGCCGTCCTTGCCGCCGTTGCGTCCCTTCGGCGGGTGATTGATGCGGTCGAACATCGCCGAGAAGTCGAACTCGTGGCCTTCCATCGGCGCGATTTCGATGACCTGCCCGAGCCCGCCGCGGAACTCGCCATCGCCGGCGGAACCGGGGCGCAGTTCCTTGCGCCAGACGACGATCGGACCGGTGTGCTCCGTGGCCTCGATCGGCATGGTGTGCACACCGGACGGGAAGGCGGTCGCCGACAGGCCGTCGAGGCCGGGCCGCGCGCCCATGCCGCCGGAGTTGAACATCAGCACTTCCGCCCGGTGCCCTTCGGCACCTGCGACCGGCCGCGCCGAGATGTGGATGTTCCACAAGGCTCCGGCGCCTTCGGCCAGGATCCTGCCGGGCAGGGCCTTGGCCATCGCGCCGAGCACGAGGTCCGGAACCATATGGCCGAAGATGTGCCTGAGCGCCACGGGTGCTGGCCGCACCGCATTGAGGATGTTGACGGGCGAGGAGACGGTGAAGAAGGCGAGCGAGGCCGCGTTGTTGGGGATGTCAGGCGCCACCACGCATTTCAAGGCGTAGCAGGCATAGGCCTTGCTGTAGATGATGGGGCAGTTGATGCCCCAGCGGCTCATCGTATCGGTGCCGGCGAAGTCGACCTCGACATGGTCGTCGCGGACCGAGACCGTCGCAGCCAGCTTGACCGGTTCGTCGTAGCCGTCGGTGGTGAACTCGTTCGACCAGCTTCCCTTGGGCAGTGCCCCGATACGCTCGAGCATGGCGTCGCGGGTACGCGAGAAGATGAACTCGCCGAGATGGTCGAGCGAGGCGAGACCAATCTCCTTCATCATGCCGACCAGCCGGCGATGGCCCACCTCGTTGCAGGCGGCCAGCGAATAAAAGTCGCCGACGACCTGGTTCGGTTCGCGAACGTTGGCGCGCAGGATCCGGACGAGGTCCATATTGACCTTGCCCTTCTCCGCGAACTTCATGATCGGGATCTGGATACCTTCCTCGTAGACCGACTTCGCGTCGGCGCCGAAGCCGCGCCCGCCCACATCGACCACATGTGCGGTGCAGGCGAAGAAAGCCACCAGTTCCCCGTCGAGGAAGGAGGGCGACACCATGGTGATGTCGTGCAGGTGGCCCGTGCCCTTCCAGGGATCGTTGGTGACGTAGGTGTCGCCCTCGAACATCTCCTCGCGCGGGATTTCGTTCATGAAGTGAAGGACGGCTTCGGCCATGGTGTTCACGTGGCCGGGCGTGCCGGTGACGGCCTGCGCCAGCATCTGGCCGCGCGGGTCGAACACGCCGGCGGACAGATCGCCCGACTCGCGCACCGATGTGGAGAAGGCCGTGCGCAGCAGGGTCAGCGCCTGCTCCTCGACGACCGAGATCAGCCGGTTCCACATGACCTGCATGCGGATTTCGCCAATGCTGTTCATGCCTGGGTCGCTCATGCCTGGCTGCCTTTGCGGATGAGAAGAATGGAGCCGTCGCTCTGGATGATGGCGTCGAAGGACGTGGTTGCGACGGTGGACGTCTCTCGTTCGACGATGACCGCCGGGCCGATGATGCGGTCGCCGGTAGCCAACGTATCGCGCTCGACGATCCCGTAGGTTTGCGTGGAGCCAATCGCGGGGTCGAACACGGCGCGGGTGACGGCCGGATGGACGGTGCTGCCCTCGGTCGTCAGTTGATGTCCTTCGACGGCAGGACGCTCGTCGGTCGCCTTGACCGACCAGGTGACGATCTCGATCTCCAGCCCGTCGAGCCCGTCGATGGCGCGGCCGAAGAAGCGTTGGTAGTTCGTCCGGAACAGTTTCTCGAGCTTGCAGACCGCATCCTCGCCGAACGGTTCGTCGGGAAGCGGTACCGGGATTTCCCAACCCTGACCGGCATAGCGCATGAAGGCGGTGATCTCGCAGACGATCCTGCCGCTGGTCCCGGCCCGCACGAAGCTTTCCGCCGAAGCCTTGAGGTCGGCGAGGAGAGCGTTGACCTCGCCGCTGCGGAACTGCGAGAGGCGAGTGAGCCGGGAGGCAAGCGCCTCGTAGCCGAAAGGCGCTTTCAGGAAGCCGATCGCGGAGCCGACGCCAGCACCCCGCGGCACAATGCACCGGTCGATGCCGAGCTTCTCGCAAAGCCGTGCCGTGTGGAGCGGTGCTGCGCCACCGAAGGAGATCATGATGTTGTCCGAGATGTTCTTGCCGTTCTCCACGGCATGGACGCGCGCGGCATTGGCCATGTTCTCGTCGACGACCTCGCAGATGCCGAAGGCGGTGGACACGGCGCCGAGCGACAGCCGTTCGCCGACGTCGCGCATGATTGCCCGTTCGGAGGCGCCGGTGTCGAGCCTGATCGCGCCGCCGGCGAAATTGTCCGGGTCGAGCTTTCCCAGCACCAGATCGGCATCGGTGATCGCCGGATGCCTGCCGCCGCGACCGTAGCAGGCCGGCCCCGGTTCCGAGCCGGCGCTCTCCGGTCCGGTCTGGATGCGGCCCATCGCATCGACCCAGGCGATCGAGCCGCCGCCGGCACCGATCTCGATCATCTCGATGACCGGAATGGAGATCGGCATGCCCGATCCCTTGCAGAAGCGATAGGTGCGGGCCACCTCGAAGGTCCGGGCCGTGCGCGGCGCGAAATCCTCGATCAGGCAGATCTTGGCCGTCGTGCCGCCCATGTCGTAGGAGACGACCTTGTCCAGACCGAAGCGCCGGGCGATGTCGGCAGCGAAGATGGCTCCGCCCGCCGGGCCGGATTCGACGAGCCGCACGGGAAATTCGGAAGCCGTTTCCACCGAGATCAGGCCGCCGCCGGAATGGATCATGAAGACCGGGCATTCGGCGCCCATCTCCTTCAGCCGTATCTGCAGGCGGGCCAGGTAGTCGGCCATCTGCGGCCGCACATAGGCGTTGGCGCAAACGGTGTTGAACCGCTCGAACTCGCGCATCTGGGGCGAGACTTCTGCGCTGATCGAGATCGGGACACTCAGCTTTGCGGCGAGAATCTCCCTCGCGCGGCGTTCGTGCGCGGGATTGGCATAGGCGTGGATGAAGCCGATCGCGACGGCTCCGAAGCCGCCTGCCGCGATTTCGTCGGCGACATTCTCCAAGGCAGCTTCGTCCAGCGGCTGCAGTTCCTGGCCCTCGGCGCCGATGCGGCCCTTCACCGTGAAGCGATGTTCGCGCGGTATCAGCGGCGTCGGAAGCTTGAGGTTCAGGTCATACTGCTCGAAGCGGTTTTCCGTCCGCATCTCGATGACGTCGCGAAAGCCCTCGGTCGTGATCAGGGCCGTCCTGGCCCCGCGGCGCTCGATCAGCGCGTTCGTCGCCAGCGTCGTGCCGTGAATGATGATCCCGATGTCGGCGGGCACAATCCCGGCGTTGCGCGCGACGATCTCGATGCCGTCGAGGATCGCCTGCTCGGGCGCCGAATAGTTCGTCAGGACCTTGGTCGAGAATATCTTTCCTCGCAGGTCCAGCGCGATGTCCGTGAAGGTTCCGCCGATGTCAGCGCCGAGGCGGATGTCGTCGTTCCTGGAAGTCATGACTTGGCTTTCTGGGATGCGAGCGCAGTTTCGCGCATCTGGGAGAGAGTCTGGCGCGGCGTCAGAGCCTCCGGCGAGATCATGAGTTCGAGGATCGCACCGGTCGGACTGGCAAGCGCGCTTCCGAAGGCGGCTGCGAAATCGGCCGTGGACGCGACGCGTTCCGCATGAAAGCCGTATGACTTCGCCAGGCTCACGAAGTCGGGGTTCTCGAGCATGGTTCCCGACACGCGCGCTGGATAGTTGCGCTCCTGGTGCGCGCGGATCGTGCCATAGATGCCGTTGTTCAGGATGAGCACGACGGGCCGCGCGCCGGCTTGCATCGCAGTGCCCAGTTCCTGGCAGTTCATCTGGAAATCGCCGTCGCCGGCAAAGCAGACGACGGTGCGCTCCGGGAACGCCACCTTGGCAGCGATCGCGGCAGGCAGGCCATATCCCATGGCGCCCGACTGGGGTGCGAGCAGCCGCGCATTCGGACCGAACCTGAAGAACTTGTTCGGCCAGACGGTAAAATTGCCGGCGCCGTTTGTCAGGATGACGTCGTCGGGCAGGTTGTCGCGCAGCCATGCGCTGACCGCGACCATGTCCACCGGCCCTGGCTGGACCGGCGCATCGAAAGTGGCCTCATAGGCCTGCCGCGCCTTCGCCCGCCAGGACGCCCAGGGGCCCTCGACCGGCGACAGCGTCGCGGCGAACGCGTTTGGGCCGGCATGGATTCCGAGCGACGGCACATAGACCTTGCCGATCTCGCGGTCGGAGCCGTGCACATGGATCAGTTTCTGGCGCGGCACGGGCACGGACAGCAGCGTGTAGCCGTCGGTGGTCATCTCGCCGAAGCGGATGTTGACCGCCAGGATCACGTCAGCGTCGCGGATCAGTTCCTTGACGTGGGGCGCCATGCCGACGCCGGCCTCGCCGACGAAGACCGGCGAGCCGTTGTCGAACTGGTCCTGATATCTGAAGGCGGCGATCACGGGGATGTCGGACTGTTCGGCGAACGCCTGGAGTGCCGCGCGGCCGCCGGCGGTCCAGTTGGCGCCGCCCATCAAGACAACCGGCCTCTCCGCTTCGACCAGGATCTTCCGGGCGGCCTCGATCGCATCGGCAGCCGGCGCCGGCTCGAAGATCGAGGCTGGACCGCCCAGCGGAGCGGCGCCGGCCACGGTGGTCAACATGTCCTCGGGGAGCGCGACGACGACGGGGCCGGGCCTGCCCGTCAGGGCGGTGGTCCATGCGCGCGCCAGGATCTCGGGAATGCGCTCGACGTCGTCGATCTCCACCGCCCACTTGGCCAGCGCCCCGAAGACGGCGCGGTAGTCGACTTCCTGGAAGGCTTCGCGGCCCTTCATATCGGTACCGACCTGGCCGACGAACAGGATCATCGGCGCGCTGTCCTGCATGGCCGTGTGCACGCCGATGCCGGCATTGGTCGCCCCGGGGCCGCGCGTGACGAAACAGATGCCCGGCGAGCCGGTCAGCTTGCCATAGGCCGAGGCCATGAACGCCGCGCCGCCTTCGTTGCGGCACAGCACGAAGTCCAGCGTGCCGCGGGTGTCGTGCAACGCGTCCAGCACGGCGAGGTAGCTTTCGCCGGGCACGCCGAAGCTCTTCGTCGCTCCCAATGCGATCAGGCATTCGACAAGCAGGCGTCCGCCGTTTCGCATCATCGATACTTCCTCAAGAACATGCCGGTACAGGGCACGCATGTTGCGCTTCTCCAGGTCCAAGCCTGCACGCGGACCGGTCGGGACGAAATCAAGAAATACCGTCTATTCGAAAGATATTCTTTGCGGACGGCTGTCCACGAGTACGCCGGGATTCATTACCGCCGATGGGTCCAGCGTCGCCTTCAGACGCGCCATGAGATCCCGTTCGACACGGCTTCTATGTCGGTCGGCCAACGCAATCTTGGCGCGGCCGAGGCCATGCTCGGCGGCAAAGCTTCCGCCCATTTCGGTCGCAAGTGCCGCCAGGGCCTGGCCGATTTCGCCGGCCTCTCCGCCGAAGCCGGCAACCCCCTCGGGAGGGGTGAGGTTGTAGTGAATATTGCCGTCGCCGAGGTGACCAAACGGGTTGATGCGCACGCCCGGCAGCATGCCGGCGCAGATGGCTTCTGCGGCGGCTATGAACTCCGCGAGCTTGCCTGGCGGCACCGAGATGTTGTGCTTGAGCTGCTCGCCCTCCAGCCGCTGTCCCTCGGGCTGCTCTTCGCGCAGCCGCCAGAAGTGAGCGCGGTGCGCATCCGACATGGCGAGTGCGCCGTCGGTGACAAGACCCTGCTCCATGCCTTGTTCGAGCGAGAACCCAAGGATCTCGTCCAGCGGAACACGCGGCGAACCGCAAGTCAGCTCCACGAGCATATAGACCGCCCCGCGCTTCTCGAGCGGGAAGGCGAGGTCCGGCAGGTGTTTGAGGGCAAGCCCGACGCCGAGGTCGCAGAAGAACTCCAGCCCGGACAGAAACTCGCCGGCCTCGTGGCGCAGGAACGTGCCGAAGGCTACCGCCGCCGCAAAGTCCGGCGCGACCACGAGCGCCGTCGCCCGCTGCCTGGGCGCGGGATGGAGCTTGAGGATTGCGCGCGTCACGACCCCCAGCGTGCCTTCGGCGCCGCAGAACAGCCTGCGCAACTGATATCCGGCATTGTCCTTCTGAACGGCCCGCAGGCCGTTCCAGACGGTCCCGTCGGGCAGGACCACTTCGAGGCCGAGCACGAGATCATGCATCATTCCATAGCGAAGGGCATGGCTGCCGCCTGCGTTCGTTCCGATGAGGCCGCCGATGCGTGCGCTACCCTCGGCGCCGAGATGCATCGGAAAGATGAGACCATGGGGCTCCAGCGCCTCGTGAAGCGTGGCCAGCACCACGCCGGCTTCGACCGGGATAGAGCCGGTGTCGGGGTCGGGCTGTCCGATCGCAGTCATCCGCGACAGAGACAGGATGACGGCATTCGGCAGCCCGGCAACGGCGGCGCCGCAAAGGCCGGTATTGCCGCCCTGCGGGACAACCGCAACGCCCGCCTTGCCGCATGCCTTGACGACCTCGGCGGTGCCGGTGGGTCTCGCCACGCCAAGAGGCTCGACACCAAACCGATCCAGCCAATCGCGCGCATATGGTCGGGTGTCGAGACCCGAAAGCCAGCCTTTCGTCCCGAGAAATCCGGACAACGTGACGGTGAGGTCGGACATGGAAACCAGGTCTGTCGTGCGCGAACCCGCGGCGTTCTTTTCTTGCTGCATTGGACCTGCCGATCAGTCACCCAGAACCTGCGACAGGAACTGCTTGGTCCGCTCGCTGCGGGCGGCGGTGAAGAACTGTTCCGGAGGCGCTTGTTCGACGATTTCACCCTGGTCCATGAAGATCACGCGATCGGCGACACGTCGGGCGAACCCCATCTCATGGGTCACGCAGATCATCGTCATGCCTTCGGACGCCAGAGTGACCATGACATCGAGCACCTCGGAGATCATTTCCGGGTCGAGCGCGGAAGTCGGTTCGTCGAACAGCATGATCTGCGGCTGCATGCACAAGGAGCGCGCAATGGCGACGCGCTGTTGCTGGCCGCCGGAAAGCTGGCCGGGGTATTTGGCCGCCTGTTCGGGAATCCGGACCTTCTCGAGATAGCGCAGCGCGATCGCCTCGGCTTCCGCACGGGGCAGCTTGCGCACCAGCATCGGCGCGAGCAGGCAGTTCTCCAGCACCGTCATGTGCGGAAACAGGTTGAAGTGCTGGAACACCATTCCGACTTCCCGCCGGATCTCGTCGATATTGGCGACGTCGTCATTCAGTTCCGTACCGAGCACGACGATCCTGCCGTCATTGTGCTGCTCAAGTCGATTGATGCACCGGATCATCGTGGACTTGCCGGAGCCCGATGGTCCGCAAACGACGATTTTCTCTCCGCGTGCCACCGTGAGATCGACATCGCGCAACGCATGGAAGGTGCCGTAGTACTTGTTCATGCTCTCGATCTGGACGGCTGCGGCTGCGGAACCCGAGTGGATCATGACTTGCTCCTATCGTTCGCCCACCGACATGCGGCGCTCGAGGAACGCGCCGTAGCGCGAGAGGCTGAATACGAATGTGAAGTAGATCAGGGCTATGAAGACATAGACTTCGACATAGGCGAAGCGCCATTCCCCGGTGCCGAAGGCGGCATTGCCCGATGCCAGGATTTCGAAGAACCCGACGATGATCACCAGCGACGTTTCCTTGAATGCGATCACGAACTGGTTGATCGTCGCAGGCAGTGCATTGCGCATCGCCTGCGGCAGCAGGATGCGGCCGATGCGCTGCCAGTAGTTGAGGCCGAGCGCCATCGCAGCCTCCTCCTGTCCTTTCGGCACGCCCTGCATGCCGCCTCGCACGATCTCCGCCTGATAGGCGGCGAAGAACAGTGCCGAGCCGACGATCACGCGATACAGCTTGTCGCCCTGGAGCCACTGCGGCAGCATGAAGGGCACGACGATCGCGAAAGTGAACAGGATGGAGATCAGGGGGAGGGAGCGGACGGAGTCGATGATCAGGCCCGTGGTTCTCGAGATCCAGGGGAGTTGTGAGCGTCTCAGCAGAGCGAGGCATATCGCCAGCGGGAAGCCGATGAGGCACGTCATCACGAAGATGAAAAGCGTGAGCGCAAGCCCGCCCCACATCTCCTCTCCGACATAGGACAGGCCGAGGACGCCGCCTTTCATCAGCACGTAGAAGAGGGCCGTCCCCGCTCCCCAGATCATGGCGATCCGACGGCCTGTCCAGAAGGCTGGAATGCAGCTCAGTACTGTCATCGCCACGACCGCCACGCAGGCAAGCCCGGAGCGCCACTGTTCCTCATAGGGATAAAGACCGAAAAAGATGATGCGCCATCTCGCGGCGATCACCGACCAGCAGGCTCCGGACGCCGCCTGGCAGGCTTCGGCGCCGCCTGCGCTGAAGACCGCCGAGAAGACTGCCCAATCGAGGAGTTTCCACCCGACGAGGGCAAGTACCGCAAGACAAACGAGCGAGATCAGACCCTGAACGGGTGTCGCAAAGAAACGTCTTTGCAGGCCCTCAAACATGCCAGGCGCCGTCGGGGCGAGAACGATCGGAGCGAGAACGGTCATCCCTTCATCCCCTCAGTTGATTGCCCTTCAGGGCGATTGCCTTGTTGATCCGGTTGAAGATGGCGGCGAGGCTGAGGTTGATCGTCAGGAAGCCGGCCATCAGGATGAAGATCGCTTCCAGCGTCTGGCCTGAATGGTTGATCGTCAGGGCCGTGATCATGAAGAAGTCGGTGAAGCCGACGACGATGCCCATCGTGGTCGCCTTGATCAGCCAGACGTACTGGTTGGCCAGGATGGGCAGCATGGCGCGCAGCGCGAGCGGCAGCCGCACCAGCGAGAAAATCCTCCAGGGAGACAGGCCGAGCGACTGGGCTGCTTCGATCTGGCCGCGTCCGACCGCCTTGAAGCCGCCGCGCACGATCTCTCCGATATAGGCGCCGCCATAGATGGCCATTCCCACCACGAGAGCCATGAACTCCGGCGGAACGCGGAGCCCGCCCCGCAGGTTGAGCCCCTGCAGACGGGGCATGTCCAGCAACGGCGTGTCGGGAAGCCGGCCGACCCACAGAGCCGCGAAAGCGCAAACAAGAACGATCGCGATGCCGCCGAGCTGGATTGGCAACCGCTTCTCGCGCGAGCCATCGAGACGTTCCGTTCTGCCGAGCCAGATTGGAAGCGCAATGGCGGCGATGACGGCAAGCGCCATTGCAAGCAGGGCAGGCGCGCCGACATTTGGAAAGGGCGCGTACAGCCCCCGGTTCGAAATGAGGAATCCCCAGGCTTCGAGGGCGCCGCGCGGCGGCGGCAGCCGGGTGAAGACCGAGTACCAGAAAATCACCTGGAGAATGAGCGGAATGTTGCGGAAGAAATCGACGTAGCTGCGGCCGAGAAGTTGCGCCAGCTCGTTCGATGATGTTCTCGCCAGTCCGACGACGGCTCCGATCAGCGTTGCCAGAACGAGACCGAAGCTCCCGAGAAACAGCGTATTGATGACCCCGTTGACGAAGAACCACCAATACGGGTCCGCTGCCGTGACCGGCAGCAGAGAGAAGTTGACGTCCCATCCTGTCGATTTGAAGAGGAAATCGAAGCCTGAAACGATGCCCTGATCGATGAGGTTCTGCCGTGCGACGAGGCCGCCACCGATCACGATGAAGGCGAGAACGCCGACAAAGACGATCTGAAGCAGCGCATTGTGCACTTTCTGGTTGCGAAGCAGGCGTTCCATCGACCGACCTTCGACCTTTCGTGGATTGGGGGCCTCGCCTGGCCGATGCCGGGCGAGGCGTTTGCCGGATCAGTCGAACACGAGCGGGTAAAGAACGCCGCCGTTGCTCCACAGATCGGTCAGTTCGCGGTCCATCTTGTAGGGGGAACCCGCGCCCAGGTTGCGGTCGAAGACCTCCCCGTAGTTGCCGACGTTCTTGATCACGTTGTAGGCCCAGTCATCAGACAGGCCGAGGCCCTTGCCGACGCCCGGCGTCACGCCGAGAAACTTGCTGATCTGAGACGACGCTGGCTTGGCCTTCATCTCGTCGATGTTGTTGGAGTTGATGCCCGACTGCTCAGCAAAGAGCAGCGCCGACAGCGTCCAGTTCGCGATGTCGACCCAGTTGTCGTCACCTTGGCGCATGATGAACACTTCCGGCTCGACGTCGAGCACGTCGGGCAGGATCACGTGATCGTTGACCTGTCCCTTGGCCGCACGCGCGATCGCGACGACCGGGCCCCACTGAGCATAAAGGTCGCAGCGTTTCGAAAAGTAGGCCTGCTCGAGCTCTTCCGTCTTTTCGATGACGACGGGCTCCAGCTTGACGCCGATCCTGGCTGCATAGCCGGCGACCTGCTGCTCGATCGTCGTGCCGGCCGGGATGCAGACGGAGCCGCCGTCCGCGTCCTTGAGCGAGGCGACGTTCAGTTCCTTGTGTGCCATCACCTTGGTCGTACCGAGGTAGTACGACATGGAAAACTGAAGGCCGAGTTCGGTGTCGCGGCTGAGCGTTCCGCCCGAGGCCTTGATGACGATGTCGACGTTGCCGGACTGCAGTTCAGGCCAGCGCTGCGCCCAGCTGATGGGGATGATCTTCAGTTTCGACGGATCGCCAAGGACGGCGGTCGCAACTGCGCGGCACAGATCGATGTCGATGCCCTTCCAGTTCCCCTTGTCGTCCACCTCGGCGAAACCGAGATACGAGCCGTCGTGGCCCGTGCAGTTGAGCACGCCGCGCGCCTTGACGGCCTCCAACGTCTTGCCACCCGCAGCCTGGGCGGACGCCGTAATATTGGCGAGGCCAAGGGCCAGAACAGCAACCCCCCATTTCATCGCTTTCATGTTGTTTCTCCACTGTTGAGGTTGTTTGGTTCTTCTTGTTGTTGGGGCCTTCCGGGCCCGGTTCGCAAAGCCGTCCTCAGTCGGAAAGAGGTGTCGGCTTCGGCAGGGGAGCGGCCTCGAGGTCGCTCGCCCAATCCTGTTGGGTCAGCCATCGATGCAGAGCCGCGACCGCCTTGACGCGCAGATAGCCCTTGGGCACCACGAGATAGAATCCCGGGATCTCGTCCGGCTTCATGCCGATGAGGGCGTCGCGGCCGATCGGCGCCACCAGCGCGCCCGAGCGCAGATCCTCCTCGGCGTCGATCACGGAGACGAGGCCGACACCGATCCCTTGCAGCGTCGCGCGCCGCATCGTGGCGGCATCGTCAAAGCCGATGCTGCGGTCGCTGTCCGTCTTCTCCACGCAGAGGTGCCGGAGTATGTCGGGCCACAGCCGCTGCGACTTGACCGTGTCCAGCAGCGTGAACCGCGTCAGATCCTGGGCCGACTTGATCTTCTCGCCGATCGAAGGCGTGCAGCAGATGATCTTGGGATCCGGCACGAGCAGGGTCGCCTCATAGTCGCCCCATTTGCCATACCCCCACTGCACGCTCATATCGATGTCGTCGCGGCCGAAGTCGGGGAGATCGACCATGGTGGTCAGGCGAAGGTCGGCCCCCGGGAGGATTTCCCGGAACAAAGAGAGGCGCGGCAACAGATAGTGCGTTGCGAAATACGGACTCGCATTCAGATTTAGGCGGTCCCGGTAGACGGATTTGGTAACCCTGCGGACGCCCTCGGCAAACTCGTCGAAGCCAGCCTTGACATAGTGCGACAGCAGGATCGCCGACTCCGTCGGTTCGATCGACCTGCCCTTGCGCTCGAACAGCGTCACCTGAAGCGTGTCTTCGAGAAGCTTGATCTGTTGTCCGACCGCTTGAGGGGTAACAAGCAGCTCGTCGGCGGCCTGGCGGAAACTCTTGTGCTGTGCGACGGCGTGAAAGACCCGCAGGGCATTCAACGGCGGAAGGCGCAGCTTGCCGGTCATCGTCAGTTCCGCTCCTTCCTGTTTCGAACTCCGTGAATTCCTGGACTGCTGCCGACGGCCCGCTGACCGGGCCGCCGACCATTCGCATCAGGCGTAGATGTACCCGCCCGAAACGATGACCTGTTCGCCTGTCATGTACGTGTTCTTCGGGCCGCCGGTCATAAGCACCCACTCGGCGATCTCGGTCGGCTGCGCGCCGCGGCCGAGCGGGCTTGCCTTCGCCAGTTCATCGAGAAAGCCGAGAGCCTTCGCGCGCTCTGTCGCCATGCCGGCGGGAGCGACGGAGTTGACCAGGATGCCGTCCTTGGCGACGTGCTGCGCAAAGGACCTTGTGAGGCTGACGACCGCAGCTTTCGTCGCCGCGTAGTGAGGGTTCTGCGGATGCGCCTTGAAGGCGTCGACAGAGGTGAGGTTCACGATGCGCCCGCGCACGTGGTCCTTTGGGTCCTGCTGCTGCATGTGCCGGACTGCGGCAACCATCATGTGATAGGTGCCCTTTATGTTGATGCCGTTGGAGGCGTCCCACTCGGCGTCGGTGATCTCGAGGATGGGACGGCGCGGATAGATCGCGGCGCAATTGATCAGCGTGTCGACGCGGCCGAGCTTCGAAACAATCGCGTCGAAGGCGGCATGGCATTCCGGACCGACCCGTATATCGCATCTGGCCGATGCCGTCGGAAGACCCTTCGTTCGCGCCGGTTCCAGCGCCGTCTCCGCCGCGTCGGAATTGATGTCGATGATGCCGATCTTGGCCGCGCCGGCGTCGACGGCCATTCGCGCGAGCAGCGCGCCAAGTCCGGAACCACCGCCAACGATGAGGACGGAAAGATCTTTCATATCTTGCTCCCTATTTGCTTCCGCTCGGCGGAACCGGGCGGGTCGGCATGATGTCGAAACGGGTGACGTTGGCCCAGGCGGGAAGGCCAAGCAGCGTCACGACCATCCTGGCGACATCTTCCGGCTGCACGGCGACGTTGCCGGCGTACATTGCCGCCCGCGCGTTGGCGTCGAGGATGTCCTTGTAAAGCTGCGTTTCCACGCGGCCGGGGACAATCTCGGTCACGCGGATGCCGTATTGGGAGAGGTCGGCGCGCAGCGCCGCGGCAAAGCCGGCGATGCCCGCCTTGGTGGCGGAATAGACAGCCACATTCGGGAAGGCGGCATGAGCCGCCGAAGAGCCGGTGAAGATGATGTGCCCGGACTGACGCTCCCGCATCTGCGGGACAACGAGGCGCGTCAGCAGGATCGCCGCGCTGAGATTGACCTCGAGCGCCGTATCGATGTCGGCAATCTTCATGTCGGCGAAATTGCCGAGCGGAGGCATCATGCCGGCATTGTTGACCAGCACATCGATATGCAGATCCGCGAGGATGGACTCCAGACCTTCGCGGTCGGTGATGTCGATTGCAATCGGCACTATGCCCGGGCGCTCGGCCTGCAGTTCCTTCAGAGCCGCCTCGGTTCGACCTGCCGCAAAGACGTCATAGCCGGCGTCGCTCAGTGCCGCCGCTATGGCCCGCCCGATGCCGCTGGTTGCGCCTGTGATGAAGGCTGTCGTCACGTCGGATCTTCCAATTTGCTTTGGATAGAGTGTGTGGCTTCGGTTGCCTTATGGAAACCAAGAAAAAGCCGGAAAAAGGAAAGATCAGCTTTCCTTTTGGTGCCCGACTCGAAGGCGGCAGTGCAGGCTTCGAGTGGCTGTCGGCAGCAAAAAGAACCCGGAAAGCGCAAGGAACCTACCACTTGACATCCAAGCGCAGGCGCGAACGCGCGCGCTTCGCGACAAAACGCTGCTTTCGCATGCCCCGCCAGGATGCTCGCCGGCGCCTGCCGGAATCGTTCTGGTGCTACCGCTTCGCCGTGACCCTCGGTTTCAGCTCCGCAAAAAGCGCCTCTGCGGCCGCCTTCTGTTCTGCGTCTGTCGTTTCGACGCCGGATGCTTGCGCTAGACCGCGCACGCGCTCCAGACTGTTGTGGAGGTGCTTGCGCATGGCGCGGCGTGCGCCGCTGCTGTCCCGCTTTTCGATGGCGTCGACGATCGCCTTGTGTTCGTTGTGGATGCGCGCGTAGTAGGTGTCCTTGCGCCCGGGGGCGACCACGTAGCCGAGTTGATAGCGCGGGACGATCATCGGCTTGAGATAGCTCAGGAAGCCGTGAATGAACTCGTTGCGAGCCGCCTTGGCGATGGCCAGATGGAAATCGTAGTCGTAGTGGATCTGCACGGCGAACGGATCCGCGTGTTGCGCATCGACCTGTTCCATCAGCGCGCGGATGGCTTCGGCTTCGGCTTCGGTCCTTCGCTCGGCGCAAAGCCCGGCGGCCTCGACCTCGACGCTCAACCTCAGTTCGAGAAGAGCGATGGTTTCAGGCAGGGTCTTCAATGCCTCGTCCGGTATCGAGAAGTTGCGCGGGGTCGGCATCTCGCTGACGAACATGCCCCGCCCCTGGTGCGGCACCACCATCCCATCGGATCGCAGGCGAGCCACCGCCTCACGAATGACGGTGCGACTTACGTCGTATTCGGCGCAGAGCTCGGCTTCCGTCGGCAGTTGCGCGCCAGGCGCGAGTTGGCGGGAACGTATCTTGGCCGACAAGCTCTCGGCCACGACGGTGGACAGGGGCAATCGCTTCGTCATCGTTCTCCTTCCGAACCTGCCGGAGCCGGGACACCTTGCTGCGGGTCCTTCAGATCGCAGCCGTCACGATCAGTTCCACCAGCATCCCGGGCCTGGCCATGCGTCCTTCTCCGGAGGAGCGCGCGGGCGCGTGTTCCATCGGCATCCAGGCATCCCAGACCTTGTTGACTTCGTCGAAATCGCGGACGTCGTCCAGCCACATCTGCGCGTGCAGGATGCGGGTCTTGTCCGTGCCTGCCCTGGCGAGAAGGGTGTCGATCTTGTCCAGCACCTCGCGCATCTGGTCGGCTGCGGATTGACCGGGCTTCGCGACCTGACCCGTCAGATAGACCGTGCCGTTGTGGATGACGCCATGGTGGATGCGGGTGTCGAAATCGAAACGTCTGATATCGGGCATCGTGCTTCTTTCGGATCAGGCGACGGGAGCAGGGCGGATCGGGTTGCCCTGCAGGTAATGCGCATAGGGCGCCTGCACGAGCCAGCCTGCATCGACCGGCAGCGTGACGCCGGTGATCGAACCGGCGCGTTCCGAGCACAGGAACAGCGCGGCTTCCGCGACGTCTCGCGGTTCGACGAAGCAACGCAGCGCCGTGGTAGCCTTGATGGCCTCCGGATTGCGCTCGCCCCTGGCGATCTTGT
Organism: Mesorhizobium sp. L-8-10; assembly: GCF_016756635.1. NCBI lineage: Bacteria > Pseudomonadati > Pseudomonadota > Alphaproteobacteria > Hyphomicrobiales > Phyllobacteriaceae > Mesorhizobium > Mesorhizobium sp. L-8-10. The sequence continues at coordinate 3,322,469 of NZ_AP023263.1, forward strand.
CCTTCAAGCCGTCGGAAAGCGTGTAGCCGGGCGCGACCGCGTTGACCCGCACGCCATGCGGTCCGAGCTCGGCGGCAAGGATTTGGGTCAATGCCATGACCGCATGCTTGCCGGGCGTATATGCCGGAAGCGACAGGGGCGCGAAGGAGGCCAGCGAGCCGACATTGAGGATGGCGCCACGCCCTGCGGCCGACATCATCCTGCCGAACACCTGGCAGCCGACGAGCGTTCCGCGATAGTTCACGCGCCACATCTTCTCGTCCTCCTCCAGGTCCTGATCGAGGACGCGCTTGCCGCTCTGCAGGAGGCCTGCGCAGTTGATGATGACGTGCGGCACGCCGAATTCATCCTCGACCGCCTTTCCGAGCGCCTCGACAGAGGCTGGGTCGCCGACGTCCGTCCGGAAGAACCGGGCCGCCGGTGCACCGGCGGTCTCGCAGGCGGCGGCCACGGCTTTGCCGCGTGCCGCATCGCGCCCCGCGACGGCTACGCGATAACCGTCCTCGGCAAAGCGCATCGCGATCGCCTGTCCGATTCCCGAAGTCCCGCCGACGACGACTGCCGTGCGCGTTTCAGCCATTGTTACGGTTCCTGCGCTCTATGTCGAAGAATTCGGACATGGCTTCGACCTGAAAATCCATCATCGGCCGCCCCGGCTGGATCCGGCACCCGATCTCCTTTGCTTTGCGAAGCAGAGCCGTCTCGGCCGGCTCCATGATGATGTCCACGACGGTCATGTCCGGTGTCAGCTTGCTGACGTCCATCGGCAACGGATCGTTCGCCTTCAGTCCCGATGGTGTCGCGTTCACCGCCATGTCCATCCCCGAAGGGTCGGCGTCGCCGACCTGAATCCGACAGTCCGGGGGGCGACCAGGGCGGCCAGGTTCTCGGCTCTGCCGCGGTCGACGTCCGCAAGGCGAATCTCCACGGCGCCTTCCTCCGCAAGGCAGTAGGCGAGCGAAGCGCCTGCGCCGCCGCCGCCAACCTGCAGTATGCGCCGACCGGAGACCTGGTGCCCGCCTGCCTTCAGGCCGTCGATGAAGCCGACACCGTCGAAATTGTCGGCGTACCAGGTCCCGTCTGCCTGGCGGCGCACCGAGTTGGCGCTCTGTACGCGCGCGGCCCTGTCATGAGCGGCGGCGCATTTGTGGTAGACCGCGGTCTTGTACGGCACCGATATGATAACGCCGCGGATGTTCTCGGCCGCGGTGATGCCGGCCCAGAAGGCCTCGAAATCCTCCGGGCGACAGCTCAAGGGAACCATCAGGCTGTCCAGTCCCTTCTGCTCGAAGATTTCGTTGAAGATGCCGGGGCTTTTTGCGTGGCCGACCGGATGGGCGAGCATTACGAAGACATCGGCTTTGCCGGTTCCGCGCATGTTTATCATGTCCTTCTGTTCGACAGTTCGTGGCTACTCAGGATTTCCAGCGCCCGTACCAGCGAGGAATGGTCGGCATCCGCTCCGCCCTCCTGCGCCGAGCAGGCGTTCATCAATTCTTGCGTCGTTGCCGTGTTGGGCAGTGAGACGCCGAGCGCGCGAGCGCTTTCGAGGGCGAGACCCAGGTCCTTCTGGTGCAGGCGGACACGGAAACCCGGCGCAAAGGTGCGCGCGACCATGCGCTCGCCATGGACTTCCAGCACGCGCGAGGAGGCGAAGCCGCCCATGAGCGCCGTGCGAACCTTCGCGGGATCGCAGCCGGCTTTGCTCGCGAAGACGAGGGCTTCGGCGACCGCCTCGATGTTGAGCGCGACGATGATCTGGTTGGCGATCTTGCAGGTCTGCCCGGCGCCGTTCTTTTCGCCTATGAGCGTGATGTTCTTCCCGAGCCTCTCGAAGATCGGCAGCGCCCGTTCGAATTCCTCGTTCGGTCCGCCGACCATGATGGTCAGGCTTGCTGCCTTGGCCCCTACCTCGCCGCCCGAAACCGGGGCATCGAGGTAGCCCGCGCCCGCCTCGCGCAGCCTCGCGGCAAAAGCTGCCGTCGCAATCGGGCTGATCGAGCTCATATCGATGACCAGCGATCCTGCCGAGATACCCTCCGCCACGCCACGGTTGCCGAACAAGACGCGCTCGACATCAGGCGTATCCGGCAACATGGTGATGATCACTTCGGAAAGACGCGCCACGTCGGCGGGCGACTGGACCACTTTCGCCTCGAGGCCCTCTGGGAGCGGCGAGCGATTGAGTACGGTCGCCATCTCATGCCCGGCAGCGGCCAGATGCCGCGCCATAGGCGCGCCCATCACGCCCAGCCCGATGAAGCCGATCTTCATTTCAACTCCCTTTGCGGCGCAACCCTGTGACGCCTGTTGCAGTCACGATTGGTCGTATGATATAGGACATCATACAAATTTCAATCCTTGTTTCTGCTGGAGACGACGAATGCAAGAGCGCCCCAACTCCCTCAAGGCGGCGGTGGCGGCCGGCCGGCCGCATATCGGCCTGTGGTGTTCGCTGGCGTCCACCCTGACCACCGAGATCGTCGCCGGTTCGGGCGCGGGCTGGCTGCTGATCGACGGCGAGCACAGCCCCAACGACCTGCGCAGCATCATGGTCCAGCTCCAGGTTCTCGGCGGCTTTTCCTGCGAAGGCGTCGTGCGCCTGCCCTCGGACGATCCGAACCTGATCAAGCAGGCGATGGATATCGGCGCCCGCAGCCTGATGATCCCCAATGTGCGCACCGCCGAGCAGGCCCGCGCGATCGTGGCGGCGATGACCTATGCGCCGGGCGGCTTCCGCGGTTTTTCCGTCGGGCATCGCGCCAACGCCTTCGGCCGCATTGCCGGCTATCACGCCAATGCCCGCAACGAACGGCTGCTGGCCGTGCAGATCGAGTGCGAGACGGGCGTGGCCAACGCGGCGGAGATCGCCGCGGTCGACGGCGTCGACGTCCTGTTCGTCGGTCCCGGCGATCTGTCGACCAACATGGGAGCGATGGGCAATCCGGGCGCTCCGCATGTCCAGCAGGCGATCGCGAAGGTGCGCGAGGCTGCCGCAGCCGCCGGCAAGGCCAGCGGCATCCTGGCGCCTGTCAAGGCCGATGCCGACCGCTACCTGGCCGGCGGATTCACCATGGTCGCCGTTGGCTCGGATCTGGGGCTGCTCGCGCGCGGCTCCGACGCCTTGATCGCCTCCTTCAACCACTGACCGGGGAGCAGCTGCCATGGCCATTCCTCCCTACAAGGCGCCTGCCCATGCATCCTATGACGTCGTCATCGTTGGCGGCGCGGTGATCGGATCCTCGACCGCCTACTGGCTCAGCCAGGAGCTGGGCACGCGCATGTCGATCCTCGTGGTCGAGCGCGACAGCAGCTATGAATTCTCGTCGACGGCGCTGTCCACCAGCGCCATCCGGCAGCAATATTCCAATCCGATCAACGTGAAGATCAGCCAGTTCGGCATCGAGATGATCCGGAGCTTTCCGGAGCGGATGGCGCCGTTCTTCGAGAACGAACCCGCGCCCGATCTCGGTTTCAGGGAACATGGCTACCTCTACTGCTGCTCGCCCGAAGGCGTGGAAGCGGCCAGGGCCCGCGTCGAGCTGCAGCGCAGCCTGGGCGCCCACACGGTGTTCCTCGAACCCGGTCCATTGAAGGATCGTTTCCCATGGCTCAACGTCGAGGACCTCGGCGGCGGCTCCTGGGGTGCGCGCGAAGAGGGCTGGTTCGATTCGATGGGCATGCTCAACGGCTTCCGCCGCGCCGCCCGCGCTTGCGGGGTCGAATATGTCGACAACGCAGTCACCGAGCTTCAGGTATCCGGCGGACGGGTCGTCGCCGCAAGGCTTGCGACCGGCGAGACCGTCGCCTGCGGGACGCTGATCGACGCGGCCGGTCCCCGCGCCCAACAGGTTGCCGCAATGGCGGGGCTTTCGATACCGGTCGCGCCGTACAAGCGCTACAGCTTCGTCTTTTCGAGCGCCACGCCGATCCCGGGCAGGATGCCGAACGTGATCGATCTGTCGGGCACTTTCGTGCGGCCGGAAGGAGAGCTGTTTCTCACAGGAAACACGCCCCTCGACGACGGCCCGGCCGACTACGACGATTTCGAGATGCATCACGAGGAATTCGACGAACGCATCTGGCCGGCGCTCTGGCATCGCATCCCCGCATTCGATGCCCTCAAGGTCCAGACGAGCTGGACCGGCCACTACGAGTACAACATGCTGGACCACAACGGCATCGTGGGCTTCCACCCGACCGTGACGAACTTCATGTTCGCCAACGGCTTTTCGGGGCACGGGCTGCAGCAGTCGCCGGCGGTCGGACGCGCCGTGTCGGAGCTGATCATCCACGGCGCCTTCCGGACGCTCGATCTGTCGCCCTTCAGCTACGAGCGGATACTTCGCAACGAGCCCTTCCTGGAGGAGGCCGTCATCTAGCTCCTCCCGCAACTGCGGGGAGCCACAACCATTCGCCCTCGGCGGCCGCGCGCTGGGCTCGTCGGAGAAGTTCCAGGAGGTGATCCTGCCGGTCGCCGACAAGCCAGGGCGCCGCCGTCCGCGCTTCGCGCGCGACGGTAGGTGCCGGCTATGCGCCGAACGACTGGCAGGTCGGCCAGACCGGCAAGGTGGTGGCGCCGGAGCTCTACATCGCGGTCGGCATTTCGGGCGCGATCCAGCATTCCGCCGGCATGAAGGATTCCAAGGTCGTCGTCGCCATCAACAAGGACGAGGAAGCGCCGAACTTCCAGGTTGCCGACTACGGTCTTGTCGGCGACCTCTTCACCATACTGCCGGAACTGAAAGGTCTCCTTGACGCCGGTATCGCGGCATGCGCGACCGGAGCTTCCCAACTGGGATCGCCGTTCACGTCCGGAGATCGGCGGCTGTGAAAACCATCCGATGAAAGAAATGATTCCCTGCCCGGTGCAGAACGGCTCGGCGAACTCGGCGCTGTGGCTGCACACGCCAGGCCCGTCCAGCAATGCCGGCGTGACCAACTTCACCCGCCAAACCTCCGGCAATCCCGGCGCGGTTCACTCTTCGTTTGTCCGCCCTGGCTGAGCCTGAGAACGCTCATGGCCCATCAAACTTAGCGCGCTACATCGTTCTTCAGCAGAGGAGAGCGAAAATGGGTTCAGATCTGAACAGGCACACACACGAATTCGTGGTCACGGATGTCCAGTTGGCCGACAACGAAACCGACGGAGGCGTAATGCTCATGCTCACGGATGCCCGCGGCGGCCGGGTACGGCTGCATCTAAATGGTGACATGGCCGAGTTGCTGCGCGAGAGGGTCGCATTTGCGCTGGACAGGATCACGGGACCGTAGCGCAGGCTATGGCCGCGCCCTGCGAATTGTCGCCTGCCGAGAAAGAACCGGGCTCGCGGAAGGCGTGGAGTGAGGATGGGCGGCGTGCTCCCGGCCAGGGCCTTCTTCCAGCGAGAGCGGGTTTTCGGCCGAATCGCTGCCGCGACGACCTCGCGTCCGTCGCCAATGGGCCTACGTAAAGGCCTTCCGCCACCCGAGCGGAATGGCAGATGGTTATGTCATTCTCCGAACGACCCAGAGCGACCGGCCCGTATGAGCGATTCCGGACACAAGTCGAAGGCGAGGATCGTCCTTGAGCCGCTCAGCTTCAGCCACATCAAGGAGCAGGATCTGCTGATCGGTCTCGTTCGCATTCGGTGTAATCCACCAGCGTCGATCCTCGCAGCAAAGCCCGGCTTGCGGATGCTCCTGGAGGTACTCGATTGCATATTCGGCGTTCACTTTGCTCGGTGCCGCATCGACGGACATTTGCTCTTCCTCCTCCGTCTGCGATAGCCCAGGGACTGTACTTGATTATGGCGCCTGTTCCAGCAAGAACCAGTTTGCCCGCCGCTATTCCGCCATTCTGCGTTTCCCGGGTTTGAAGCGTCGCGGGAATCCCAGACGGGGTTCCGATCAGAATCGGCCGAAGCAGTGATAGCCCGAGACAGTTTCGCTAGGCGGGACCGCTTCCGGCTCCCCACACGTCGCGGGAACGCCTGAGATGCCGCTCTATGATGGCAGCGGCACTCTCCGTGTCGCTCGCCGCGATCCGGTCCAGCAGTTCGAAATGTTCGGTCGCCGACTGGACAATATGCGATCTGGCGCCCGAATTCGCGAGGCCGAGAAGGCGGACCCGGTCTCGCAGCGACGCCACCAACTCGGTAAGGGGCTTGTTGCCCAGCAGTTCGATCAGGGAAATGTGGAACCGCCGATCCGCGTTGAGGTAGGCGATGAGATCCCCCTCCCGTGCGAACTGCCGGGCAGCGTTCGCGAGGTCGTAGAGTCCTTTCATCTGATTGGCGGTCGGTGAGCTTTTCGAGATTTCGCGGATGCTCGGCACTTCCAGAAGGAGCCGAATCTTGAACACGTCGTCGTGTTCCTTGGCAGTCATGATCACGACCTGGAAGCCGCGGTTGCGCACCGGCCGCAGCAGCCCTTCCTGAACCAGGTCCAGCAGCGCCTCGCGAACGGGCGTAGCCGAGACGTTGAGGTCGCTCGCGATCTTCGGAGCTGAATAGAGGGCGTCAGGCGCCATCTTTCCGCTAACGATCATGCCCCTGATAACTTCGCGCGCCTGCTCGCGGAAGCTCTGGTGCGACATCAGTTGAGGCAATTCGTCTTGGGTATCGGTCAATCTCAAAGCGCCCTCAATGGTCCGCGAGTGGTCCTCGTGCTCCGAAGTCGCCTCTATCTTGCCGGCAATCGATTGTCAGCGCAACTGTTGACGCGTCATATGTGATGTGTAATATATTACTCAACCAGTGCATTCATGGGAGGATACGAACTTGGCAATCGACAAGATTTTGATGATCGTTTCGGATACGGTGAGGGGGGACATGCTGGGTTACAACGGCGGTCACGTCCACACCCCGAATCTTGACCGTCTTGCCGCACGATCGATGGTGTTCGATCGCTACTATGCCTCGAGTTTTCCGACTGTGCCGGCGAGATACGACTACCTCACCGGCAAGGCTGCCTATGCGGGAAATGGCTGGGGTCCTCTGCCGAAGTCCGACATCTCGATCGTGTCGCAAATGACTTCCGCGGGCTACACGACCCTTGGAGTGGTCGACACGCCTTTCTATCAGGTCAATGGCTACAACTATGATCGCGGGTTCAACTATTTCTACGACATGAAGTCGCAACTGCTGGGGACACCGCAGTACAACGCCTATTCGGCACCGGGCGAGGACAAGGGACAGTCAAAAGGAAAGATGCCGCAATGGCCTATCACCGGAAAGGTGAGGCCCGACCACAGGTCAGGCGAAAGGGACTGCCCGGCACCGCTGACGATGATCCAGGCAGCAAAGTCGCTCGAAGAAATCTACCAGGACAAGTTCTTCGCGCTGGTCGACACTTGGGATCCGCACGAGCCATGGGATCCGCCCGCGTATTATATCAAGCGTTACCTGCCAGACTACAGCGGCGAGCGTGTCCATCCGCCCTACGGCAACATCAGCAAGCACGGACTGACCGATCGCGACGTGCAAGTCGCACGTGCCTGCTACGCGGGGGAGCTGGAACTCGTCGACCGCTGGATCGGCCATCTCCTCGAACAATTAGTCTATCTCGGGATTGAGGATTCGACCGCCGTCATCTTTGTGTCCGACCACGGCTTCCTGCTGGGCGAGCACGAACAGATGGGCAAGCTGGTTCGGCGCGCTCCGGGCGAGGCGACATGGATGCGCTCTCCACTCTACGAAGAGATCGCCAAGGTGCCGCTCATCATCCATGTGCCGGGCGCAAAGCCGGGCCGCACGAGCGAACTTGCCTGCGCGCTGGATATCGCGCCGACCCTGCTCGACATGGTCGGCCTGAAGCCGGGCGAGGGCGTCAACGGTCGGTCGCTGTTGCCGGCGGCGATGGGAGAGCCTTTCGTGGGCCGCGATCACATCCTGACCGCGCTGCCCTTCGCGAATCCGGGGGAGGGCGTCCTTGCAGTCGACGACCTGATGAGGACCGTCGTGGACTGGCAGCCGGTCACAATCACCACGCCGGAGTGGTCGCTTCTGTTTGCAACGCCGCGGGAACCGGTCGAACTCTATGATCTGCGCACCGACCCGAAACAACAGAACAACGTAGCCGCCGACAATCCACAGGTCGTCCAGCGGATGTTGGAGCTCTATGCCCAAAGCATGAGAACCGAGGGGGTGGAAGCCAAATACTGCAAACCGCGGCTCCCGGACCACTTCTGAACGGGGTCCAGAGAAAGGCAGCGGAACGCCCTGACCGGGGACTGTCAAGGTTTGACGCGCCGGCTTGGGAGGGCCGGATTCCAAGGGAGGAACAGATGTCTATCTACAGACTGAGTATGTATGCCATTTCCGCTGTCTTCGCAGCCATGGCCGCAACGGCGGCGTTTGCCGACTGGCCGGAAAGACCGATCGAACTCGTCATCGCATTCCCGCCCGGGAGTCACGCCGATGTTTCCGGGCGGCTGTTCCAGACGGCGATGAGCAAGGCGCTCGACGGGGCAACCATCGTGCCGCTCAACGTCCCGGGAGCAGGCGGCACCATCGGCACCGCGCAGGCTGCGGCGGCAGCACCCGACGGCTACACTGTGGCCTACAGCCCGGTGGCGACGGTGACGATCCAGCCACATCTGCGGCCATTGCCCTACGGCAAGGACAGCTTCATACCCATCTGCAAGATTTCAGACACGGCTACGGCCATTCTCGTCGCACCCGACAGCAAGTATAACTCGCTGGATGATCTGATGAAGGATGCAAAGGCCGGCGGCATGGTCGCCACCGGGCAGGCGGTCGGTTCACTTCCCCATATCGTCCAGGCGGCCGCGGCGAAGGCCTATGGCGTCGGGTTCGTCTATCTCCCCACCGATGGCGGCGCTGCTTCCGCCAAAGCGATTCTCGGCGGCGAAGCGGTCGTACAGGGCGATATCTACACCGCCGCGAACATCTATGGGACCAAGGCTCTCGCAGTCGCCAGTGCGGAGAGGCTGGCGGCTCTGCCCGACGTTCCCACGCTACGGGAACTCGGCCACGACATTCAGCTGAGCGTCTGGTTCGGTGCTTTCGTTCCGGCGGGGACACCCGATGCCATCGTCGAGAAGCTGTCGACGGCCTGCGCGGCGGCGCTGAGGGATGCGGATTTCGTCAAAGGCATGGAGACGCTCAACTACCAGATCAGCTATCTCGGCCGCGAAGACTTCGCGAAGTTCTTCAGCGACCAATACAAGCGCAACGCGTCGCTGCTGGCCGAGATCGGCCTGGTCAAGTGATCGCATTGCCCGGCTCGGAGATCGTACCGATGAACAGGTGGATCAACAGCGACGTGATACTTGGCTTGGCCTTCGGCCTCATCGGCTGCGTACTTCTGGTTTCCTGCTTTCAGCAGGCCGAGGGCTCCTTCGCGCTTGCGGGGGACATTCCGCCTTTTCTGGTGCCCCAGGTCTTCCTGACGATTTGGATCGTGCTGTCACTGGCGATCCTCGTCGCGGGTCTTCGCGGTCCATTTGTGCCGACGGCGGGCCGGGACTGGGCGACTATCGTGGCCATCGCGGTTCTTCTGACTGCCGCGACCTTGCTGCTGCAACCGTTGGGCTTCATGCTCGTCGCCCCGGTCGCGGTTTTCCTGACCTGCTGGTTGCTCGGGTTCCGGCGCCATCTGCTGAACGCCTTGGGGGCGGTGCTGGGAAGCGGAGCGCTCCATCTCGTTCTGACACGCGTCGCCGCGCTGCCGCTCCCGCGGGTTCCCGACTTTTGGTGAGACAGCCCGATGGACCTTGAAACGTTCCTTGGAGCGCTGTCGCATCTCGGCGACCCTCTGACCCTGATCGTCATGGTGATCGCGACATTCGTTGGGATCGTTGTCGGCGCGCTTCCGGGCCTGGGCACGGTGACCGCGCTTGCGATGGTTCTCCCCTTCACCTTTGCGCTCAGCGCCCCGCAGGCCATCGGAATGTTGCTCGCGATCTATGTGTCGTCGATCTTCGGAGGCGCAATTCCGGCGGTGTTGATCAATGTCCCGGGCACGCCGCAGTCAGCCGCCACCACCTTCGACGGCTATCCCATGGCACAGAAAGGGCATGCGGATGAGGCGCTCGGCTGGGTGACCATGGCCTCGACCATCGGAGGCCTGTTCTCCGGGCTGGTTCTGATCTTCGCGGCGCCCCAGCTTGCATCCCTTGCCATCCGCTTCGGCTCGATCGAGACGCTGGCGCTGATCATTTTCTCTCTGACGACCATCGCATGGGTCTCGAGCGGAAGCACGCTCAAGGGGCTTCTGGCGGGAGTAGTCGGACTGGTTCTGTCCACCGTCGGCATCGACAGCATGAGCGGAGTGGAGCGATTCACTTTTGGAAACTTCGCCCTCTCTGCCGGCCTCCACGCCGTACCGATCCTGATCGGATTGTTCGCGCTTTCCGAGGTCTTCATGTCCGCAGGCAAGAAAATGGTCGTTGCGGATGCCATTGACCACGCCGGCTTCAAGATTGCTCCCTTCACTGCGTGGTGGCGGCTGAAAAGGACGCTCCTGCGCAGTTCGCTGATCGGCACATTTCTGGGAGTTCTTCCCGGAATCGGAGCCACTGCCGCCAGTCTTTTGTCCTATTCCAGGGCGCGCGCCGCATCGCCCGTCCGAGACAGGTTCGGCACAGGCGAACCGGAAGGGCTGGTATCGTCGGAGGTTGCAAACAATGCGGTGACGGGCGGCGCGCTGGTCCCGACCCTGGCGCTGGGAATCCCGGGCGATGCGGCGACCGCTGTGATGATGGGGGCTTTGATCATCCATGGTGTGACCCCCGGCGTACAGCTTTTCGCACACAATCCCGATCTCATAGCCTTCATCTTCGTTGCCCTGCTCGCTGCCAATGTCATGATGTTCCTCGCAGGCGCTCTGACCACACGATTGTTCACGCGAATTCTCCGTATCCCGCACGCATTGATCATGGGTTTCGTCGTCGCGCTCGCTTTGGCGGGATCATTTGTTGTCCGCGCCAGCATCCTGGACGTCTGGATTGCCGTTGTCGCAGGCATGGTCGGGTTCCTGTTGCGCCTGGCCAACGTTCCGCTGGCTCCGATCGTCATCGGCTTCATCCTTGGACCCTCGTTGGAGACGAGCCTTCGGCAGGGACTGATCCTGACCCAGATGAATCCAGTCCGGTTCTTTGAACGTCCCATCGCTTCGCTGATCTTCGCCGTCACCTTCCTCGTCGTGTCCTGGCCCCTGATGAGGACCGTCGCACGCCGGCGAGAGATGCGCCGCGAACCGTGAGCCGGACCTGACGCACGGACGGCGGCGATCGACCGTTGGAAATTTTGAAAGATGACGGGAGTACGAAAACCGTGAGCATGGGAGAACGCCGACGCAGAGTGCTGGTTCTGGCGGGGGACGGCATCGGCCCGGAAGTCATGGGACAGGCCGTACGGATTATCGATTGGCTCAATGCGCGCCTCGACGCCGGTATCGAGACCGTGCCGGCCCTGCTCGGAGGATGCGCCTATGACAGACACGCGGTGCCGGTGACCGAAGAGACGGTCGACCTGGCGCGCTCCTGCGACGCGCTTCTGGTCGGGGCAGTCGGTGGCCCGAAATACGAAAGCGCGCCGTTCCGGCTTCGGCCCGAGCAGGGCCTGCTGCGGCTCCGCAAGGAATTCGATCTCTACGCGAATCTGCGGCCGATCACCTGCTTCGACGCGCTTGCGACACGGTCCACCCTCAAGCCTGAAGTGGTGGAAGGGCTTGATCTGGTCATCGTGCGCGAGCTTACGAGCGGCCTCTATTTCGGCGAACCGCGCGGCGTGTTCCCGAGCGAGACGGGGCGCAAGATCGGCATCAACACCCAACGCTATACGAGCGAAGAGATAGAACGGGTCGCCCGCTTCGCCTTCGAACTCGCGCGCAGTCGAGACAAGCGCCTTTGCTCGATGGACAAAGCGAACGTGATGGAAGCCGGAATGCTCTGGCGGGAAGAACTCCAGGACCTTCATGACGCTGAGTTCGCCGACGTCGACCTGACTCATATGTACGCCGACAACGGTGCCATGCAATTGGTCCGCAACCCTCGGCAATTCGATGTCATCGTTACCGACAACCTGTTCGGCGACATCCTTAGCGACGAGGCAGCGATGCTCACGGGTTCGCTTGGAATGCTGCCCTCCGCCTCGATCGGCGACAAGTCTTCTTCGGGTCGCTGGTTCGGATTGTATGAACCGGTGCATGGATCGGCGCCGGATATCGCGGGCAAGAACCTCGCAAATCCGATTGCGTGCATCCTCAGCGTTGCAATGGCGCTTCGCTATTCCCTTGATATGGCGAAGGGAGCGGAGCTGATCGAAGCCGCGATCAAGTCCACGCTCGCGCAAGGTGTCCGGACCGCCGATCTGCTACCGGCCAATTTCGGGATCCCCGTTACCACCGAAGGAATGGGCGACGCCATCCTCGCGGCGGCGGAAGACCAACTGGCGTTTTTGTGATCGCGCGGTCGCCATCGCCGCCCGGCAGAACGGAACGGCTGATGCGGCCTGCTCAGCGTCCGGCCGCCTGAAACCCCAACCCAAGGAACCTGCGTATGACGTTTCACCCCTTGCTGCCGGAACCCGGACATTGCTTCATATCGAACCGATGGGTGCCCCCCGCGTCCGGGAACCAGATCGGCCTCTACAACCCTTCCGATGGAACTGAGATCTGCGCAATCGCCGCCGGCGGCGCGGAGGACATCGAACGGGCCGTCGACGCCGCCGAAGCGGCACGTGCCGGCACTTGGGGAAAGCTCGCCAGTTTCGAGCGTGGCCGCATTCTCGCAAAAATCGGAGAGCTGGTGCTCGAACAGGCTGACGAACTGGCGAAGCTTGAAGCGCTCGACGTGGGCAAACCTCTCAAGCAGGCACGCGCGGATGCGGTGGCTCTCGCACGCTACATGGAATTCTATGCAGGCTCGGCCGACAAAGTGCACGGCACGACGATCCCCTATCTTGACGGATATACTGTCTATGCCTTGCGCGAACCGCACGGTGTCACCGGCCACATTATCCCCTGGAACTATCCGATGCAGATCATCGGACGTTCCGTGGGCGCAGCGCTTGCCATGGGGAATGCCGCCGTCCTGAAACCGGCGGAGGAGGCCTGCCTCACCGCGCTCGCCTTTGCGGAGATCGCCCGCCGGGCCGGGCTGCCAGATGGAGCGCTCAACGTGGTTCCCGGACTGGGCGCCGAGGCGGGCGCCGCTCTCTCGCGGCATCCCAGGATACACCATATTTCGTTCACCGGTTCGGTCGGCGTTGGAAAACTGATCCAGCAGGCGGCCGCGACCAACGTCGTGCCGGTCACGCTGGAACTTGGAGGCAAGTCGCCCCAGTTGGTCTTTGACGACGCGGACCTGGATGCCGCTCTTCCGTTCCTTGTGAACTCGGGCATTCAGAATGCGGGGCAGACCTGCTCCGCAGCCTCGCGCATCCTGGTGCATCGAAGCCGGTACGACGAACTGGTCGCCGCCATGAGCATTCGCTACGACGCGATGAAAGCAGGGCCGGCGATGGCCGATCTGGACCTGGGCCCACTTGTCTCGTCGCGGCAAAAGACCATCGTCGAGGACTTTCTGGCCATGGGGTCGGACCTCGACGTGGCCGCGCGCGGCACCGTTGTGGCCGGTGCGCCTGCCGGCGGCTCCTATGTCGCGCCGACGTTGTTCGCGGGCGTGCGGCCTGATCACGTCCTGGCACAGAGGGAAATCTTCGGGCCGGTTCAAGTGGTCATACCGTTCTCGGACGAGGAGGAGGCCGTCGCAATCGCGAACGGGACGGAGTTCGGCCTGGTCGCCTCCGTTTGGTCGCGTGACGGCGCTCGCCAGATGCGGCTGGCGCGGAAGCTGCGAGCGGGTCAGGTCTTCCTCAACAATTACGGGGCCGGCGGCGGCGTCGAACTTCCGTTCGGCGGCGTTCGGCTCTCCGGCCACGGACGCGAAAAGGGCTTCGAGGCACTTTTCGGCTTCTCGACCTTGAAAACCGTAGCAGCATATCACGGATAGGACATCACATGAGACTCGACGGAAAATCAGCCATCGTGACCGGCGGAGCATCCGGATTCGGGGCCGGGATAGTTCGCAAGTTTGCGAGCGAAGGCGCCAAGGTACTGATCGCCGATCTGAACATCGAACTGGCGAATGCCCTGGCCGTCGAACTCGGCGAGAGCGTGCAGGCGACGAGGACCAACGTGACGGCCCGCGGCGACGTCAAGGCGATGGCGGACGCCGCACTTGCCGCATTCGGACAGATCGACATCCTGGTCAACAATGCCGGTACGACGCATCTCCCCGCGCCAATGGACGAGATCAGCGAGGAAGATTTCGACAGGGTTCTCGCGGTCAACTGCAAGTCCGTCTTCCTGACCGCGCAAGAGATCGTCCCGCACATGAAGCGGCGTCGGGCGGGCGCAATCCTGAACGTTGCCTCCACCGCGGCGGTCAGCCCGCGGCCCAGGCTGAGCTGGTACAACGCCTCCAAGGGATGGATGACCAACGCGACCCGCGGTATGGCGATCGAGCTTGCCCCGGAAGGGGTGCGGGTCAATGCGATCAATCCGGTGGCCGGAGAGACACCGCTTCTGAAGATGTTCATGGGCGAGGATACTCCGGAAGTGCGTGCGAAGTTCCTGTCGACCATTCCGCTGGGCCGGTTCTCGACACCCGCGGACATGGGCAATGCGGCCTGTTACCTGTGCTCGGACGAGGCCAGCATGGTCACCGGGGTCTGCTTGGAGGTCGACGGCGGCCGCTGTATCTGAGGGGGCACGTGGCAGCCTTCGCCTGCATCCGCCCGCAGCCGCGGACGCGCCGCGTGTTGCCAGGAGCCGCTCCGGCCCTGGGCCATCCCGGAAGGAGCGCCAGCCAATGACCATTATGGACTCGTTTTCGCTGAAGAACAGAACCGCGCTGGTGACCGGCTCCGGCGCGGGGCTGGGACTGGAAATCGCACGTGCCCTTGCCCAGGCCGGAGCGCGCGTCTGGCTGAACGGACGATCGCCGTCGCGTCTGGCGCACCTGATCGACCAGCTCGGCTCCGAAGGCCTGGACGTTTCGACAAGCGCGTTCGACATCGCCGACGACGCCGAGCGCCGCAGCGCCGTCAAGGCCTTCGGGTCGGACACGCCGGACATCCTCGTGAACAATGTGGGCCTGCGCGATCGCAGATCGCTGTCGGAGATGAGCGACGATGATGTCCGACGTCTGATCGAGGTCGACTTGACGGCTTCGGCGCTGCTGACGAGGGATCTTGCAGAGAGCATGAAATCGCGAGGCTTTGGCCGCATCATCACAGTTACATCGATCGCCGGCGCGGTCGCCCGCCCGGGAAACACGGTCTACTCCGCGGCAAAGCAAGGGCTCACCGGTTTGATGCGCGCCCTCGCCGTCGAGTACGGACCCTTCGGCATCACCAGCAATGCGATCGCACCGGGGTTCTTCGCGACGGAGACCAACAGGGCGATGAGCGAAGACCCGGACGTGAACGAGTATCTCAAGCGCCGCGTGCCGCTGGGCCGCTGGGGCCAGCCGCACGAAATAGCCGGCGCTGCGGTTTTTCTTGCCAGCCAAGCTTCATCGTTCGTCAATGGTCATGTCCTGACCGTCGACGGCGGCATGACCATACAGATGTAGGCGAAGCCGACCTCGGGCGGGGCGGTCGGCGAAGTCAAAGCAAGCGCCGGATCTTCTCGATCAGCGCAGCGACCGGGGCCGGGAGCTGCATTCCTCTCAGCGTGACCAGAAATGCTTCGCGCCTGAGTTCCATCCACGGTTGATCGAGCGCGCATATGCCCGGCATGTCCTGGTCGGACAGCGAACTTCTCGTCATCAGCGCCATGTGATCGGTGCGGCGCAGAATTGCCAGGGTAGCAAACAGCGAACTGGTAAGGACGCTGGCTGAGGGCGGTGGCAGGCCGGCATTCCGGAACCGGCGGTGCAGTTCCCGACTCAACTTGGTGCTGGTGCGGGGAAAGACCCAGCGATAGGCGGCAAGATCGCTAAGCGCCTTTGGCGTGGCTTTTTGCAGCGGATGATCTTCCCGCGTGACGATCACGAGGTCGTCGACCAGCAAGCGCTTCCAGTTCAGGGCCGCGTCGAAGCCGGCCTCATCGGCCTCCGGCTGAATCCAGCCGAGCAGGGCAAAGTCGATCTCTCGGATCTTGACCCACTCAAACAATTCCTGGGTCGTGCCTTCGCGGATCGTGTAACGGATGCGCGGCTGCGAAACCTCCAACGCGCCGATCGCATCGGCAGTGATGCTCAAAAAGGCCGGACCGACACCCAGCGCCACGTGCCCGGTGACGCCCGCCCGCATGTCGGACACCAGGGCGATGGTTTCGTCCAGCCGCTCGACGACGTCCTCGGAGCGCCGGCGCAGCACATTCCCGGCCTCCGTCAGCGCTATGCCGCGCCCTTTTCGCACGTAGAGCTGGACATCGAGATCGTTCTGCAGCCGCGCCATCAGCCTAGACAGTGCGGGCTGCGTGAGGCCGAGGGTCTCGGCTGCGTGTGACAGGTTCAGATGCTCCGCAACGACCAGAAAGACCCGAAGTTGGCTGAGGTTCACACCATTACACCCGAGTTATGAATCTTGCCCAAGACTGGCATTGTTCCGATTTGGAGCATCTCTTCATAATGCCCCTGCGTATCGTAGATCCAGCCCGATTTTTGCAACGCCTCTAGCTGAGCGTCAAAACAAAATAGCGCAGAATCGTTATGGCTTGGAAAGCCGAGGCGCGACCGGCGGCGGGAGGTGCCGTCACCCGGCGGGCGTTTGGAACCGCCGGAAGAGCAAGAAGACTTGCCATCAACAGGGGAAAAAAATGGCGATCAGCAGAAGATCCTTCCTTTGGACCGGAACCTCGGCGCTCGGACTGGCTGCGGTTGGACTGACAGGTTCGGCGCTGGCGCAGGATGCGCCTCGTCGGGGTGGTGTCCTCGTGGTTGGCCTGACGACGAATCCGCCCAGCTTCGATCCGCACAAATCGGCCGCCTTCGCCACAACCGCCGTGACGGAGCATATCTTCGGCTGCCTGCTTCGCTGGGATCGGACGGGGACCAAGGTCGAGCCCGATCTGGCGCAAAGCTATGAGATCGTCGACGATCTGACCTACAAGTTCGTCCTGCGCGAAGGCGTCAAGTTCCACAATGGCGAGACGCTGCGCAGCTCGGACGTGAAATTTACTTTCGACCGCATTGCCAATCCGGATACCGCCTCGCCATGGCGTTCGCTCTATTCACCGATCAGTGCGATCGAGACGCCGGATGACCGGACCGTCATTTTTCGAATGTCCAAACCCTTCGCGCCGTTCCTGAACCTTCTGGCGACGGTCAAATACTCGGCGATCGTGTCGGAAGTTGACATCAAGCCCACCAATGAGGTGGTCGCCGGCAGCGCCGGGACCGGACCGTTCAAGTTCGTGAGCTTCCAGGCCAATTCCAATCTCGTTCTGACCCGCAACGACGACTACTACGAAGAGGGCCTGCCCTATCTCGACGGGCTGGAGCTCCGGATCATCCCCGATGAGGGAAGCCGTGTTGCCGCGCTGCGCAGCAATACCTGCCAATTGACGTCGGTCACCACCCCCGAGGTGGTGCAACAGATTGCCGGCCAGCCCGGCTTCGAGACCCCGGAGAGCCCGGCGAACATGCGCGTCGTACTGTTGCAGATCGACCAGCGCACCCCACCTTTCGACGATGTCCGGGTGCGGCGTGCGTTCAGCCTGGCCATGAACCGGCAGCAGATCGCGGATGTGGTGTGGCGGGGCCGGGCCGCGCCGACGGCCGCCATCCCGCCCGCACAGGCGCCATACGGCTTTCCGAGTGAGGAGGTTCCTGGTCTGCCCTACCAGACCGAGGATCTGGAGCAGGCCAAGGCCCTCCTGGCCGAGGCTGGCTATCCTGACGGTTTCGAGACAAAACTTGCAGTGTCGCCCGCGACATTCAGCGATGTGGCAGTCGCGCAGGTCGTGCAGCAACAGGTTGCCCGGGTTGGAATCCGTTTCGATATCGAGCAGATGGAATGGGGCAGCCTGGTCAAGACCTTACAGGGCACCCTGGCGCCGCTGGTCGTGGTGGGATTGATTCCGGCAGCCGATCCGGAAACCAACATGAATATCCGCCTCGCTTCCACTTCCTCGATCAATCCCGGCAAGACACCGGATCCCGAACTTGACGCGCTTTTCCTCAAGGGCAGCCAGACCGTCGACCCGGCTGCGCGCGTCGGCATCTACCGCGACATCCAGACGCGTATCGCCGATCAGGCCTATGCGATTTTCCCGGCTGCCTGCCCGATCAATTTCGAGCTGTGGCGTTCGGAGCTGAAGGGCTACTCGACGATGCCGACCGCGGCGCTCGTGATGCTGCGGCAATCCTGGCTGGCAAGCTGATCGGGCGATCGCGGACATGGGATCGTCGGTCCTGCTACGACGGCTGATGCTGGTTGTGCCGGTTCTGTTCGGCATGTCGGTGGTGAGTTTTCTGCTGATCCACCTCGTTCCCGGCGATGTCGTGACGGTCATCGCCGGCGCTGAGATCGCACCGGATTCGGAGGAAGCCCAAAACATCCGGCGCAGTCTGAACCTCGACAGGCCGCTTGTGACGCAATACCTGTTGTGGATCCTCGGCGTCGCGCAGGGCGATCTCGGACTTTCGCTGATCAGCAAGGTTCCGGTCTCGAAGGAAATCCTGTCGCATCTGCCGGTCACCCTGGTGCTCACGGTGATGGCGCTGGGCATTTCGGTCCTGATCGGCATACCGGCGGGGGTTCTCGCCGCCAGCAGGCGCGGCCGGATCTCCGACTTTCTCCTGCGCATAGCTTCGTTGGCCGGGATGGCGGTGCCGACCTTCTTCGCGAGCGTGACGGCCGTGCTGTTCTTTTCGCTCTTCGCGCCGGCCGTGCGGCTTTTCAACACCATCGACTTCGGCAGGGACGCGGTCGGTGCGGTTGCGACGCTGTTCCTGCCAGCCTGCGTGCTGGCGCTGTCCTCGGCCTCGACGATCATGCGCTACACGCGCGGCGCCATGCTGGAGGTCATGCGGGAGCAGTACATCCAGACCGCGCGCGCCAAGGGAGCAGGGCCGATGCGCATCCTGCTGCGCCACGGTCTGCGAACGGCGCTTCTGCCGGTAGTCACGGCTTCGGGTCTGATCGCAGCGCAGTTGATCTCCGGAGTTGTCGTCGTCGAGCAGGTCTTTGGCCTGCCCGGAATGGGGCAGCTCATGCTGAGCGCGATCAGCACCCGGGATTACACGCTGGTGCAAGGAACTGTCCTCGCCGTCGGCGCAATGGTGGTCCTGATCAACCTGGTCGTGGATCTGACCTACCATTTTCTGGATCCGAGGATCTGATCGATGTCTGAGCAATCCCGGATGGCGCGACGGTCGGAATTGTCCGCTGGTGCCATGATCGGTGCCTTTCGCCGACAGAACGCGCTCGTCAGGATCGGCAGCCTCATGCTCGTCGCCGTGCTGGTGTCAGCGCTTGCCGGGCCGCTCGTCTTGCCCTTCGGGCCGACTGACATGGTCGCGATGTCGTTGCAGCCGCCGAGCGCCGCGAACCTTCTCGGGACCGACCTGCTCGGGCGGGATGTGCTGGCCCGGACGCTGGACGCCACCCGGACCTCGCTGACCGTAGCCTTCTGTGCAATGGCCCTGTCGCTGGTCGCAGGGGCGGCGTGGGGCATGGTGGCCGGGTACAACGTTGGCTCGGTCGATACGGCGTTGATGCGGGTTCTCGACGTTCTTCAGGCGTTTCCGCCGCTCCTGCTGGCCGTGGCGCTGGTCGCCATGCTGGGAACCAGCACGTCAAATCTGATATTGACGATGTCGATCCTGTTCGTGCCGCAATTCGCGCGCGTCGCCCGTTCGGCCACGCTGCTGTTGCGCCGGCGGCAGTTCGTGCTGGCGGCGGAAGTTCTTGGCGTGTCTTCTACGCGCAACCTGCTGACCCATGTACTGCCCAACATCTCGACGCCGCTGATCATCGAGTCGACTTCGGTCATCACCGCGGCGCTGCTGACCGAATCGGCGCTGTCGTTTCTGGGCATGGGCATCCAGCCGCCAACACCGACCTGGGGCGGGATGATCGCTGAATCGACTTCCGTCATGACCCGGGCGCCATGGCTGGTCCTGGCGCCAGGGTCCGCGATCGTTCTGGTCGTGCTGGCATTCCTTCTGCTGGGCGATGGGCTCCGCGACAAATTCGATCCGAAGACGGGTAGCTGAAAATGACAGATGCCGAAGATATCCATTGGCTGCCCGCCTGGCGCCTGCGCGAGCTGGTGGTCAGCCGGAAGACGAGCGCCGAAGAGATCACCGCGCGATTGCTCGAGCGGATCAGCCGTCTCGACAGGCGTATCAACGCCTTCCTGACACTGGCCGGCGACGTCGCGATCGCCGAGGCGCGGGCGGTGGATCGGGCGATCGCCGAGGGGAGGACACCCGGCCCCCTTGCAGGCGTGCCGGTAACGATCAAGGATCAGTTCTTTACCAAGGGGCTTCGCACGACCGGCGGCTCCAAGGTGTTCGAAGACCACATTCCCGAAGAAGACAGCGTCTATGTCGCGCGCATCCGGGCAGCCGGCGGAGTGATCCTCGGAAAGACCAACACGCCGGAATTCGGCATGTACTGGCGCACCGTCGGGCTGATTTCCGGCGAATGCCGTAATCCCTGGGAACATCGGCGCACCGCAGGCGGGTCAAGCGGCGGCGCAGCGGCGGCGCTGGCGATGGGTTTCGGCCCGCTCGCGCTCGGCAGCGACGCCGGTGGCTCGATACGGCTTCCCTCGGCGCAGTGCGGCATCTTCGGCATGCTGCCGAGCTTCGGCCGCGTGCCCCGGCATGGCGGGTTCGGGTCGACGATGTTCTTCTCTTCGATCGGCCCGATGGCGCGCGACGTAAGAGACGCGGCGACGCTGCTTCAGGTTCTGGCCGGCCCGATGCCCCAGGATCCTTTCTGCCGCACCGATGCGCCGCCCGACTATCTGGCCGCGCTCGATGCGGGCATAAAAGGCGTCCGGGTCGCCTGGTGGGACAATACAGTTGCCGAAGGGTTCTCGGCTCCGGAGGTCCTGAGCGTGGTGCGCGCGTCGGCGGAAATGATCGGAACCTTCGGCGCGCGACTGGCCCCCGAACCGCTGCGGCTCGACACCGACGGAGTGGACGAGGCCTGGCGCATACTGGACTTCGTCGACCGGCGCGCCAATCTTGGCGAGGAACTGGAGCGCGACCCGTTGAGGTTCGCGCAGCTTACGCCCTATGCGCAGACCCGTTTCGAATGGGCCGCGGGCGTATCCGGGACCGAATACTCGCGCGCGATCCTGCGCCGCGCCAGGTTCATCCGCAGCCTGGAAGCGGCGTTCGGCGACTATGACCTGCTTCTGGCCCCGACTATCGGCATCACCGCCCCGGTGATCGAGACGGACAACATGACCCAGCGCATCCCGGCACTGGTGTCCTACACATTGCCTATCAATTTCGCGGGCTACTGCGCCGCCAGCGTGCCCTGCGGTTTCGTCGGCGGGCTTCCGGTCGGCCTGCAGATCATCGGGCGTCCCAACGAGGAGGCGCTCGTCCTGAGGGCGGCGCGCCAGTTCGAGCTCACCTTTCCCTGGCGGGACATGCATCCGCCCGAACATCTGGAAGCCGCGTGATGGTCGCGGCGCCGGAACTCCTGCGGGTCGAGAATCTGCGCACCTATTTCCACTCGTCCGGCTCGGCGACGCGTGCCGTGGACGGCGTCAGCCTGTCCATCGGCGCCGGCCGGATATTGGGCGTGGTTGGCGAATCCGGATCCGGCAAGAGCGTGACCGGAGCTTCGATCATGGGACTGATCCAGCATCCCGGGCGGATCGAACCCGGAAGCCGCATCCTGTTCCGCGGGCGCGACCTGGCCACCGAGGACGAGCGCAGCTTGCGCGAACTGCGGGGCAACGAGATCGCGATGATCTTTCAGGAACCGATGACCTCGCTGAACCCGGTGTTGACCGCCGGTGCCCAGATCGCCGAGAACATCCGCCTGCACCGGAGGGTTGGTCGGCGCGAGGTCCGCGACCGCGCGATCGAACTGATGCGGCTCGTCGGCATTCCCTCGCCGGAACGGCGCGTCGACGACTATCCGCACCAGCTTTCCGGCGGCATGCGTCAACGGATCATGATCGCCATGGCGCTGGCCTGCGATCCCGCACTGCTGATCGCGGACGAGCCGACCACCGCGCTCGACGTGACGATCCAGGCGCAGATTCTCGATCTGATCCTGAGGCTGCGTGAGGAACTGGGGATGGCGGTCATGTTCATTACCCACGACTTCGGCGTCGTCGCGGAGATCTGCGACGACGTCGTGGTCATGTATGGCGGTCAGGTGGTCGAGGAAGGACCGGTCGCCGCCGTCATGACCGAACCGCGGCATCCCTATACGCGAGGCCTGATGGACTGCATTCCGCGGCTGGGAATGCGCCGAGACGAGCGGTTGAACTCGATCCCTGGCATCGTGCCGAGTCCGAAGGCCTGGCCGAGGGGCTGCCGCTTCGCAAACCGCTGCCAGCACGCCCTCGATCGCTGCGTGACCGAGGCGCCGCCGCATTTCGTCGTCGGTGCGCAGCGGGCAGCCTGTTGGCTGGCCGAAGCACGGCAGGCTGCCGCCCCAGCGCGGATTGGAGGCGCGGATGCTTGAGCCGTTGTTGACGCTGCGCGGCGTGACCAAGCATTTTCTGATCGGCCGCGGCAAGGTCGTCCAGGCTGTGGATGGCTTGGACCTCGACGTCCACGAGGGAGAGACGCTCGGCCTCGTCGGCGAATCCGGTTGCGGCAAGTCGACCGCGGCGCAGTTGATCGTCGGGTTGCACCGGGCCGACCGGGGCAGGGTGATCTTTGCCGGCGAGGACGTCGCCGGATTGAGCGGCCGCGAGCGCAAATCCGTGCGCAGGCAGATGCAGTATATTTTCCAGGACCCCAACGACTCCCTCGATCCGCGTATGCGCGTGCGCAACATCATCGGAGAGGGTCTTGTGGCGCGGGGCGGCATGGGGCGGGCGGAGCGCGACGCGCTGATCCGCGAAACGCTCGAGAAGGTGGGGCTGCGGCCCGATGCGATGGAGCGGTTTCCACATGAATTCTCCGGCGGGCAGCGGCAACGCATCGGCATTGCGCGTGCGCTGGTGCTGCGGCCGCGGCTCGTGGTCGCGGACGAGCCGATCTCGGCGCTGGACGTCTCAGTGCAGTCCCAGATACTCAACCTCATGGGCGATCTGCAGCGCGAACTCGGTCTGACTTATGTCTTCGTTGCCCACAACCTGGCCGCCGTCGGCTATGTCAGCGACCGCATCGCCGTCATGTATCTGGGTCGGATCGTTGAGATCGGCGAGACCGCCAGCGTCCTGCATGCGCCCCGCCATCCCTATACGCAGGCGCTGCTGTCGGCGATTCCCGACCCGGATGTCAGAGCAGCGAAGAAGGCGCGCATCGTCTTGCAGGGCGACGTCCCGAGTCCGATCGATCCGCCCTCCGGTTGCCGGTTCCGCACCCGCTGTCCGATGGCGCAGCAGGTCTGCTCCGAACGCGTGCCGGAACTCCGACCAGTCGCGGCAGAGGACCGCCGGGCGCACCGGACGGCCTGCCATTTCGTCGCTTCCGCGTCATGAGGCATCGTGCGACGGGAGCAGCAAACGGTGACGGGAAAGACTGAACGAGTGAACCCCCTCTGGACCCTGACAGCCACAGAAATCGCTGCGCTGGTGCGTGGAAGACAGGTGTCCGCGCGGGAGGTGGCTTCGGCGGCGCTGGCCAGGCTGGACGCCGTGAACCCCGCCATCAATGCGGTCGTCGCCTGCCGCCCCGGCGAAGTTCTGGCTGCCGCCGACGCGACGGATGCCCGCATCGCGGCGGGCGGCGATCCCGGGCCCCTGGCAGGGGTGCCGGTGACGATCAAGGTCAACATCGATCAGAAGGGCCACGCGACCACGAACGGACTTCGCGCCAACAGGGATCTGGTCGCCGATGGCAACAGCCCGGTGGTGGACAATCTCCGCGTCGCGGGCGCGACCATCCTGGGGCGCACGAACACGCCCGCCTTCTCGATGCGCTGGTTTACCGACAACCAGTTGCACGGCAGGACGCTCAACCCTCGCGACGCGTCGGTCACGCCTGGCGGGTCCTCCGGCGGCGCCGCAGCGGCCGTGGCGGCGGGGATCGGGCCGATCGCGCATGGCAACGATATCGGCGGCTCGCTGCGCTATCCCGCCTATGCCTGCGGCGTGCACGGCCTGCGGCCGACGCCGGGCCGCATCGCGGCCTTCAACGGCACGGCACCGACGGAACCTTCCATCGGCGCGCAGTTGATGTCGGTTCAAGGTCCGATAGCCCGGTGCATGAGCGACCTGCGCCTTGCGCTCGCCGCCATGAGTGCGCCCGACGCGCGCGATCCCTGGTGGGTGCCGGCGCCGCTCGGCGGCCCGGACTTTCCCCGAAGGGCGGCACTCTGTGTCCGGCCGGACGGCCTCGAGACTGAGCCCGAGGTCGAAGCGGCGCTGCGAGCGGCTTCGGCACGATTGGTCGACGACGGCTGGCAGGTGGACGAAGTCGACGCTTTGCCGCCGCTGCGCGAAATGGTCTCCCTCCAGCTCATCCTCATGTTTGGCGGCGACGACATCCGCGCGGTGCGGTCCGCGGTCTATCGTGAGGGCGATCCGGGCGCCATCAATACGATCGAGCGCGTGGTCTCGAAGCTGAAGGATGGTCCCTCGCTCGCCGACGTTTCATCGGCGTTCCGCCTGCGCGCGGCGGCCTTGCGGAAATGGCTGCAGTACCTCGAAACCTGGCCCGCGGTGCTGATGCCGGTGTCGTCCCGCCCGCCGCTTCCCCAGGACTTCGACCTGCAAGGCCTGCACAACGGCAACCTCACTTCCGAAGCGCAGTTGACGCAGGTCTCCCTGCCGGTTCTGGGCTTGCCGGCCCTTGCCGTTGCGGTGCGCGATCCCGAAAAGATACCCAGCGGCGTTCAGGTCGTCGCCAGCCGCTTTCGCGAAGACATACTGCTTGCGGCAGGGCACAGCATCACCGGTCAAGACACTCCCATACTGCCCGTCACGCCATTTGACGCGTGAATTGAAGGGGATGAATCCCTCCGCCTGGCGACGACGCGGACGGTGGAACGGGTCTGCTTGCGGAGTTACCGGAAGGAGTATCGAGTTGGCACCGGGGTGTCATAGTACGACCGCCCCGCGGCAGAACCGCATTCCCAACAAAAACCTCGAATGGAATTGGAATCGGAGGATGCGCCCTTCGTGCGCACCGACAGTGCCGGATGATCCTACATTTTTCGCAGGATAACCGTCAAATGCCACAGCTCGAACGCGAACTCCGAGAGGCGGGTCTGGTACAAATCGTGCAGTCGCCTGTAGAACTCGTCGGCCAGTCCATCTTCGCTTTGGGGACCCGTGGCGGAGGGAGCAAGCAATTGGGTACGCAACGTCGAGTCGGCGAAGGCACGAATGTATCCCGTGTAGGCGTTCGCATATTTCTCGGGATCAGAGCTCAGTCCGGCGAAGAAGTCTGTCGGATTGTGCGGTGCCGGGGTGACCTCGATCGTCACGATTTCAAAGGAAAGGAGCAAATCGTCGTCGCCCTCGATCGGCGAGCGCGCTTCCTCTGCCGTCGGAAACCAGAGCGAAAAGACAAAGCCGTCGAGGACGTCCGCATCGATCAGACCATCACGTGCCATGCTCTCGGCGACAACCTGAAGCGCCCGATAAATGCCCCGACCGGATGCCGCCGCGCCGTTGCGTTCGGCGCCGTCGGGGATCGAGCCGAGAGTGGAGACGAACAGGAATCCGCCCGGCTTCAGTTCCCTTGCCCTCAGGCGAAGGAAATTCATCCAGTCGCGCCGGGCAAGCTCAGCCATTTCCTGTCTTGCGTCACCCTGAAGGTCGGCAAACCAGACCGTGCCCGGAGACTGCAGCCTGACGGCACGGCTGAGCCAGTGGCTTGCTGCAAAGCAGGTTGCCAGATCGACAGAACTGTCGTCGGCCATTCGCTCGTAAAACGATCCGATCGACGCCTCGGTTCGCACGTTGTCGATGCCGGCATGGTAGCCCGTCGGACCATAGACAAGCCCAAACAATGCGTTCCAGTCATTTCCAGGCTGATCCGCGTGGCAGACCACCAGCGGAGCGTCGTGAAAGCGGGCACGAAACACCTCCAATGCAGGCCGCACCGCGATGATCGCGCTCGTTCCGGGCCCGCACCCATAGTCCATCACCCGCATTTCGCGGCCGCCACGACCAACCTGCCGTGCCAACTCGCGAATTCGGGCATCGTGGCTCGAGATGATGCTCTGCTGAGCGGAGGAATGCCTGTCGTAGTCTACCATGCGCTCAGTCGATTTGCGCGTTTCCAACGAGTGCTTGGGCATTGGCAGTCCTTGTGCGGTTGCTGACGCGATGCGGTCGCAGAAAAGCCGCCATGGCAAGGATGGGCGCCCGTCTGACACTTGGTGGCCTTGCAGACCCTTCGAATGATGCAGGCGTCAGCTCATGCTATGACCCAGCCAGCGAGCCTCCTCCCGAAAAACCGAGTTCCACCTCTCGGCGCCGAAATTCAGATGAGCGACGGATATTCCGGCTTGTAGACATGGGCGCGGATGAACGCGACCATGTCGTCCGGACGGCCGACACGGGCAAGGCCTGAATCGAATACGAGCTTTGCCACCCGCGCCGCGGTCTGTATCTCGGTCTCCAGGATGTTCGACTGCAGCGGGTAAAGCAGCCCCTGGTTCAGAAGTTCCGCAGGCACCTGGTCGGCGACCGCGCGCGCGGCCTCGATGAACATCTCGTCTGAGACTCGGCTGGCCTGGGTGGCGAAGATCGCCATCCCGACCGCGGGGAAAATGTAGAAGTTGTTGGCCTGTCCCGGCAGGAAGGTGGTTCCGGCGAGGTGGACCGGCGGAAACTGCACGCCCGCGGCGTAGATCGCTTTGCCTCCTGACCAGGCATAGGCCTGCTCGGCGGTACATTCGGCATGTTCGGTGGGGTTTGAAAGAGCCAGTATCACCGGCCGCTCGTTGATCGTCGATAGCGTCTCTACCACCGCCTGGGTAAAGGCACCGCCGACGGTGCTGACGCCGATGATCGTTGTCGGCTTGATACTCCGGATAGCCTCAAGGAAATCGGCCGTCGGGGCATGCGGATGCGCATATGGCCGCTGGAAGTCCACGAGGTCGGTGCGGGTCGATTCGAGCAATCCCTTGACGTCGAACATGTGCACGCGCGACTGCGCGTCCTGAAGCGACATCCCTTCCTGCGCCAATGCTGAGCAGAGCAAGTTGGCAAGGCCAATTCCGGCGGACCCTGCGCCAAGGAACAGGTACTTCTCGTCGCCAAGCTTGCTGCCCTTGAGCTTCGCAGCGTTGATCATACCCGCCAGCGTTATGCCGGCCGTTCCCTGCACATCGTCATTGTAGACACAAAATTTGTCGCGATAGCGCTGCAGCAGATGCACCGCATCGACGCCGGTCCAGTCCTCGAAATGGATACAGCATTTGGGGAACACATCCTGCACGGCCTGGACGAATTCGTCCACGAAGGAATAGAGGTCTTCGGTCGCGGGGCGCGCTTTGCGCAGGCCGAGATAGAGTGGATCGGAAAGGTATTGCTGGTTGTTCGTACCGGCGTCGAGATACATCGGCAGGAGGTACTGGGGCGGCACGCCAGCCGCGGCTGTGTAGAGTTGCAGCTTGCCGATCGGAATACCCATGCCATTGGCGCCGAGGTCGCCCAAACCGAGGATGCGGCCTCCGTCCGTGACGCAGATGAACCGAACGTCCTTCTGCGGCCAGTTCCGCAGAACGTCTTTGACCTTGCCGCGCCGCTCGATCGAGAGATACATGCCACGCGCTTGGCGATATATGTGGCCGAATTTCAGGCAGGCCTCGCCGATGGTCGGGTCGTAGATGATCGGCAGGAACCGGGCCGGGTCAGACATGATGGTCCGGTAGAATAGCGTTTCGTCGTGGTCGAGCAGATTGACGAGGTGGATGTAGCGCTCCAGGTCGGTGTTCTTGTGGCCGAGTTGCATCAACACGCGCTTGAGCTGGATGTCTTCGGTTTCGGTGACGTCAGGTACCAGCCCGACAAGGCCCAGCGCCTGCCGCTCGGCTTCGGTGAAGGCCGTGGACTTGTTGAGCGACGCGTTCTGAAGCAGTTCCATACCGCGCATGCCGGTTGCCATTGGGACGGTCTCCTTCTTGGGTCGGAATCTGACCGATGGGCGAAACCCACGTCAGGCGGACGCAACGTAGGGCTTCACCATCTTGGCCGGGTCGACGATCCGGTCGAAATCCGCCTCACTGACCAGGCCGAGTTCCAGGGCGGCCGCTTTCAACGTGAGGTCATTGTCCATCGCATGGTGCGCTACCTGAGATGCCTTGTCGTAGCCGATCACCGGCGCCAGCGCGGTCACGAGCATCAACGAGCGCTCGACGAACTCGGCGATCCGCTTTCGGTTCGGCTCGGTGCCCTCAACCAAGAACTTGCGGAAGTTGGTGCAGCTGTCCGTCAGAAGCGTGATCGAATTGGTAATGTTGAAGATGATAAGCGGCTTGTAGACATTCATCTCCAGATAGCCGCTGGCGCCGCCAAAGCCGACTGCCACGTCATTGGCCATCACCTGCACCGCCACCATGGTAAGCGCCTCGGCCTGGGTTGGATTGACCTTGCCCGGCATGATTGACGAACCCGGCTCGTTCTCCGGTATGACGAGTTCGGAGAAGCCAGCCCGCGGGCCGCAGGACATCAGACGGATGTCGTTGCCGATCTTGTACAGCGAGCCCGCCAGTGTGCGCAGCGTTCCCGAGAACTGCACAAGCGCGTCGTGAGCACCCTGTACGGCAAATTTGTTGGGCGCGCTCACGAACGGCAACCCGGTCAGAGCGGCAATCTCTGCCGCTGCGGCCTCGGCGAAACCGGGCGCCGAGTTGATGCCGGTGCCCACTGCGGTTCCGCCGAGCGCCAAGCGGTAGACCCCCTGCAAAGCACTCTCCAGCCGCTCCAGACCGTCTGCAAGCATGCCGGCATAACCCGACCATTCCTGTCCCAGGGTCAGCGGTGTCGCGTCCTGCATGTGTGTCCGGCCGATCTTGATGACGTCCTGCCAGCCTTCGGCTTTCGCCGAGATGGCGTCGTGCAAGGCCTTTAACGCCGGGAGCAGCCGCTCTTTGGCGTTCACTGCGGTCGCGACATACATCGCCGACGGAAAGGAATCGTTGGACGACTGCGCCATGTTGACATGATCGTTGGGGTGCACAGGCGTCTTGCTGCCGAGCGGCGTGCCCGCGATCTGGCAGCAGCGGTTGGAGATGACCTCGTTCACATTCATATTGAACTGCGTGCCGCTGCCCGTCATCCAGACGTGCAGCGGGAACATGTCTGCATGCTGGCCGGCAAGAATCTCGTCGCAAACCTGTACGATAAGCCCATGCTCGCGCGCGCCCAGCCGCCCGCCGGCGTGATTGGCATTGGCCGCACCTTTCTTCAGCGTGGCGTAGGCGGCGATCATCTCCCGTGGAATGAGGTCCCTGCCGATGCTGAAATGCTCCAGCGAGCGCTGGGTCTGGGCACCCCAGAGCTTGTCGGCAGGAACGTCGACTTCGCCCAGGCTGTCTCTCTCACTCCTGATGCCGGTCATCGCGCATCCCCACTATCACGTGGTGCGCGGCCTCTGCCGCGGTACGGTCAAGCTTGGCGCGCAAGTCCCGACCGGCCGCGAGGTTGACACATTTCTCGCCGTCAGCCAAACAAAAGTGGCGGCGGGCGCCGAGGTAATGCAGATGAAGCAGCTGCTCACGCAGCATTGAGCCATCGCCACGAAGGAAGTTATGTAGACAAAATGTCACCGCGGCCAGATATCGACCAGATAGCGCTTTTCTGACTTCATTGCCGCGAGCCATTTGCCAGCCGCATCGGCATCGATGCCGAGCTTTGCGCCGCAAATCTCGATGAATGCCCGCTCGACAGCGGGGGCCATCGTTCCGGCGTCCCCGCATACATAGACGTTCGCCCCCTGATCGATCAGGTCCCAGAGCCGGTCGCCGCATTGGGCGAGGCGGTCCTGCACGTAGCATTTCATACCGTCGTCGGGCCGGGAGTAGGCCATTTGGAGCTCGACAACCCCGGCGCGCGCCATTGCCTCGAACTCGTCGGCGTAGATATGGTCCTGGTCACGGTTCCGGCAGCCGTGGAACAGCACCGCCGGGCCGACGCTCTCGCCGCTGGACTTCTTTGCCGCCCGGGTCTCGAGAAAGCCACGGAACGGGGCAATGCCGGTGCCGGCACCGATCATGATCATCGGCCGCATGGCATCGTCCGGCGGGAAGAAGGGAATGCTCGGTGGGCGGATAAAGCATTCAACCTCGGTTCCGTTGGCGAGCCCCGCAAGGTAGCCGGAGGCGACGCCACAATAGGTGCCGTGCCCTGAGCGCGCGGCCCCCTTGACCACGCCCACGGTGATGCTTGCCGCCGAAGGCGAGACCAGTGGAGACGACGATATCGAGAAGTAGCGCGGCCTGAGCAACGGGACGAGCTCGATGAAGAGGTTGAAGGGGAGCCGGCATGACGGGAAATCCTCAAGGAGGTCGATCACGGACCGATTCCTCGCCAATACTTCCTCGCGATACCTGGCGAGGCTTTCGGGGTCTTCCCCGCTCAGCGCAGCAAGTTCCGCCTTCTCGGACGGCGACTCGGCATAGTTGACCAGCACCTCGATGTCCGACCGTCGGGCGGGATCCTGGATCGCCAAGTAGCCGGACAACAGTAACCTGATCGGTACCGGCCGGTCGACCGGTAGAAAGGCCTTGCCGCCGCCGTTCATTCGGATACGGACTTGCGAATCCTCGGGAAAAGCAAAGCGCTTCAGGACTCGCCCGACCTGTTCCGCGGAGTTGCGCGGCAACACGCCCAGATGATCGCCTTCCAGATAGGTCAGCCCCTCGGGCAGGCTGAACACCACGTGCCGTGTCGAGCGATCGGATGGCCTGGGGCCGTCTTTCGTCTGGAGTTCGCGGTTCTCGATGACGGCCAGGGGACGGGCGCCGAACTCGCTTACCAACGTTTCCGGCTCTGCTGTCGCCGTGAGCAGTTCCAATTCGTACCGATGACCTTTGACGAGTTCGGCGGTATCGACGGTCGCAACATGGAGGGCTGCGGCGAGAGAATCGAATAGTCCGCCGTACCAGTCCCTGAACTGGGTATCGATGTCGTCGCTCTGGTCGCCTTCGCCGCGCGGGTAGATGCGCTCGGCGCCCAGTTGCTCAAGCTTTGCGTCGATCAGCCGCGGAATCCGCTGGAACGTGTCCGCCCAATCCTTGTCGCCGCAGCCGAAAACGGTGTACCGCACACCGGAAAGGGCGCCCGGCGCGATCGAGCCCCCTTCGAGCCACGCGACGAACTTTGCCGCGTTGTCGGTCGGTGTGCCGTTGTAGGAGGCCGTGACGATCACGACGGCACCATCACCCGGCAGGCTTTCCGCTCGGGCATCAAGTTCCTCGACCCTGGAGGAATATCCGCGCGCCGTCGAGTCCTCGGCGATTCGATGAGCGATCGTTTCGCAAGTGCCGGTGTTGGATCCGAATAGCACCAGAAGGGGCGCGCGAGCGCGCATTTTCGCGGGAGCTGCCGCCTCTGTTTCGGTCTCTGGCGGTGCCGCGGCCGCCGCCCGCACCGGCACGGCGGGCCGAGCGTCGCGAGGTCGTACCTTGATGCGGAAGCCGACCGGCTTGATGGTCAGGGTCTGCCGAAGGCGCAGCTCATAGCCCATGTGGTCGACGAGTTCGAAGCGCTGAAGGATCATGGCTAGCGCGAGCACCGCCTCTTGCAGGGCAAAGTAGCGACCGATGCAGGCGCGAAAGCCAGTGCCAAAAGGCTTGTAGGCATTGGCCGGCCGGCTTGCGACCGCTTCCGGGTCAAAGCGGGAGGGGTCGAACGACTCCGGGTCCGGTCCCCAGATCGCCTTGTCCCGATGGAGCATTGGGATCAGGACCAACAGCGAGTCTTCCGGCGACACCTCGTACTTGCCCCCGATCGTGGTCTTCTCGAACGCATGGCGAGTGAAGGCAGGCGCCGTCGGCCAGATGCGCAGGGTCTCGCTGAGGATTTGGCCGACATAGCGCATCTGCCGCACCTGATCTTGGCTCGGGGGCGATGAAAGATCGCCTCCCATCACCTCGTCCACCTCCGCATACGCTTTCGCCAGGACCTCGGGATTGTGAAGGAGGTAGTAGAGAGCAAAGGTGAGTAGGCCGCTTGTTGTCTCGTGGCCGGCGATCAGAAACGTCAGGATCTGGTAACGGATGTTGACGAGGTTGAGGGTCTCGCCAGACTGACGATCAACGCCGACCAGCATCGCATGGAGGAGGTCGGCATACCTGTCCCGATTTGGATCGGCCTGACGTTCGGCGATGAGCCGGTCAACGAGTCCGTTCATCGTCGACACGTTCTCCTGGAGCCTGCGCATAGCGCGGAAGTGAAGCTTGCGCTGGATCGGCAGTCTGCTGATATTGGCCGTTGCAAAGGCCAGCGCCTCGAGCATTGCCTGGACGAACGGCGGTGGCTCCTCGCCATAGAAGGAATTGAAGCGGTAGCTGAACGCACATAATCCGATCGTGTCGAGTGTCAGCCTCGTCATGTCGGCGGCGACGTCCACGTCCTCGGCGGGGTTGAGGCGGGACCATTTGTCGACCAACTGCATGGCGATGTCGCCCATCTCGGGCAGATAGCTGCGGACCGCCATCGCTCCGAACGAGGGCGTAAGGATGTTGTGGGCCTTCTTCCAGTTGGGTTCATGCGTCCACGCCGTGAACAGGCCGTCGCCGGCTATGGTACGCGCCTGCAGTAGGCCTGGTCCGAGAAATTTGTCGAACCGCTCGTGGTCGCAGACCTCGTCAACCAGTTCGAAGCCCGACAGGATGATGACCGAGCGTCCGCCGAGTTCGAGGCGAAAGATCGGACCGTAGACTTTCGCGAGCTCAATCATGTTGAGCAGCGGCGCGTCGCCTCTGATGTCCAGCAGATTGCCGATCACCGGGTGGCCTGGCGGTTTGGGAATCGCTTCAAATGGCGTGTGGTCGGTCATCCGAGCCTCCACATATGGACCAGTTCAGCTCAAGCAAACTATCTTGGTCAGATCGGCCATTCAATGTAAGTATAAGTCTTTAGGCGAGAAGTTGCCTTCCATGAACATGTGATTGTGGATCTCGATCGGCCCGTGTCAGGAACTTTGCCGGGCAGATACCGCGCTTCTCGTTCCATTGCTCATCAGGAGCAGGCCGGTTCGAGTCATCACGGTGTCTCCCTTCCATTGTCACAACTAGCCTTTGCCCACCGGGAGGCTTGTCTTTCGCCCGCTCCCCGCATGCAACATGGGTGTCCTCAGCTTTGAGCCGATGCGGCTTCGAGCCCTTTCTCCGCCAGGCGCTTGAGGGTGACGCGATCGATTTTACCTGTCGCATTCAGCGGCATCCTGTCGAGGACGATCACTTCCTCGGGCGCTTTGTAGCCGACCCGGGCGCGAGTGAATTGGATCAGGGCCTGCATCGTGAGCGGCGCAGCACCCGGCTCCAGCGTGACATAGGCCCGCACGTTCTCGCCGTGCATGGCGCTCTGCACGCCGACCACGCCGGCGCTGGCCACGGCGTCGTGTTCGAGCAGCGCGGCTTCCACCTCCTGCGGGCAGATGTTCGAGCCGTCATGGACGATGATCTGCTTCTTGCGGCCGTGGAACCAAAGATAGCCGTCCTCGTCTGCGCTCATCACGTCACCAGTGTCCAGCCAGCCGTCGACAATCGTTTCCGCCGTCGCTTTCGGATCGTTCCAGTAGCCCACCATGTTGCCGGGAAATTTGATCCAGAGACGCCCGTCAACGCCGGTGGCAACCTCACGCCCGTCGTCATCCCGGAGCGAGGCCTGATAGCCCGGGCCAAGAAGTCCGACGGACCCGATCTTCGCCGCAGCCGGCGGGTTGACGGTCGGAATGCCGATCTCGGTCATACCGTAGTCCTCGTCGATCGCGATGCCGGCGAGCGCGGTGAACTCCTTCTCGAGAGCCTCGGAAACCTTGTCGCCGCCCGAATAGCACGCCTTGACCGAGGAAAAATCCGCGCGGCCAGCGCCATGATCGCGGGTCAGCGCATAAAGCGCTGACGGCAGCATCCACAGCTTGGTCGGCCGTTCCTCGCGCAACAGTGGCAGGATCTCGTCGCCGTCGAAGGTACGCGGCATGACGACCTTGCCACCGGTAGCGAACGTCATCATCGACAAATGATGGCCGCCGACGTGGGATGCCGACCCGCCGGGCATCATGATGTCGTCGGGAGCCATTTCCCAGCTCTTGGCTGCACTGGCAACGATCCAGCCCAACGTCGCGAAGCTGTGGCCCACACCCTTCGGCTTGCCGGTGCTACCTGAGGTAAAGAAGATGATCGCGGGGTCCTCCATCTTCGGCGGGGCGAATCCGCGGGTTGGCTCGCCTTCCGTCAGCGACTTGAAGCTTGGGTCACCTCGTCCGCCATTCTCGCCATAGCTGATCTGGCCGAGCGGAAGTTTGCCCGCAAGTTTGCTTCCAGCTAGATCCTCCCGGCGTTCGTCATGGGCAAGCAGGATTTTCGCCCCGCTCACCGCAAGTGCATGGTCGATTTCCGGCGCCATGTAACGGTAGTTCAGCGGCACCGCGACAAGCCCGCATTTCATGCATGCGAAGTAATGAACCATCAACTCCGTGCGGTTCGGCATCAGAGACGCGATCCGGTCGCCCGGCGAGAGACCGAGATCGAGATAGTTGCCGGCGAGACGCGTCGAGGCGGATTCGAGCATTCGCCACGTCCAACGCCGCCGGCGTGATACGAGCGCCTCCGAATCCGGTTTCGTGGCGAGACCTTGCTTTAGTATCTCGGCGAGATCGAGGGGCGCATCCAGCGGCGGTCCGGTAATCCGCATAGCGACATCCTGATAGCCCTGACTACCAGAATAACCCAGCCCGAAGCCTTGGTGAAGCAGCAGTTCAAGATTCGCGTTGTCGCCGAAGCTGAATAGCCGCAGGCGGCCCTCAGGCGGGTGAAGAGGACGAGGTTGTAGGCCACGACCGAGGACCAGACGTAGGTCTTGAAAGTGATCAAGGCCGCGCCAGTGCAGCGGGCAGGCCGTAAGCGCGCTTGAGGGACGATACTCCGGCTTCGATGCCGGCGCGGAAGTTGCGCAGCTTGCGATAGACCCACTTGCTTTTGACCATGTCGTCGATCTTGAGGCCGGCATTCCTGTGGAAGGCCATGTCGGAGACGCCCCACGCCTTCGCTGTGGCCAGGTTGTCGCGCGTGGCGAAGCCGCCATCGGCTCCCGCCTGCCGAGGCGCGTGACCACAGGCATCGATGTGGCGCGCCAGCATCGGCAGCAAGCGATCGCTGGCGGGGTTACCCGCTTCGATCACCGGATCGAGGATCGTGCCGCTCCTGCCGGTGGTCAGGTTGAGCTTGTGGCCGTATTCGGTGTTGCGGCTGCCTTTGACGATGACATCGGCATGTTCTTCGAACAGGAAACGGCGGCTTCGAACAGGCCAGGGCAATCAGCTTGGCTTCCTTCTCGCCATCGAAAATCCGCGCCACTGCCGGCGTGGCGCGTTGCTTGCGGCTCAGCACCGCCTCAAGACCCTCCTCCACCAGCTGCTTGCGCACCCGGTAGAGCATCGATGGTGTGGTTTCCAGAGCCGCAATGATCTGGCTGTCACTTCACCCTTGGCCGGCGTCCGAGACATCCGCCTTCAACAATATCCGCGCCTTCAGCCGCTGTTGCGCCGGGCTCTTGCCCTTGCCACCAGCACCTCCGTGCTTCACACAATCATTTCAAATTGATTGAAGCGAGCGACTAGGGCAACTGCGCGTTTGGCGCGAGCCGCTTCGTCGTATCCCGGCCCAAGAGTACGATTGGGCTTTACGAACATTGCCGCCCGATTGCACAGTAAGAAGGGACTCTCGCCTATTGTAGCCCG
Organism: Mesorhizobium sp. L-8-10; assembly: GCF_016756635.1. NCBI lineage: Bacteria > Pseudomonadati > Pseudomonadota > Alphaproteobacteria > Hyphomicrobiales > Phyllobacteriaceae > Mesorhizobium > Mesorhizobium sp. L-8-10. Next base: position 3,358,443 of record NZ_AP023263.1, read on the forward strand.
CCGAATTCGATCGTCACGATTGGTCGAATGGTTACAACCGTCTACAAATTGGGATCCAGTTCAGGCGATGCTTCAGCAAGGCTCTGACGTCATTTCCCGGCTGTACCGCTACGATCCTGGAGCCATGCGCCTAGTGCGCGGTATCCATATGATGCTGACGATTGTCGTTGCGGCGGCGGCAGGCGAACAATTGTCCCACTTCACTTCGGAGGAATCGGGGCTGCAACTGGCCGTGCTGGCCGCGGCGGCAGGCGCGTTCTGCATGCTGTTCACACCGGTCTCAACCCGGCAGCAGGAAGCGCGCGTTCTCTTGCTGAACGGCATTGTCACCACGGCGCTCTTCGGCGCCGGTGCCTTGCTTGGTGTACTGGGCGGCAAATCGGCCGGGACGCTCCTGCAGGTGCTCTGGATAGGGGTGGTCGCTCTGGGCTTCGGGCTATTCGGCGTGAACCCGTTCTGGCAGCGAGCGGGGCGCATGATCTCCATCACCTGGCTGTTCGTTTACATTGCAAACCTGTCAAACCCTGCCGGATTCTGGCTGCCGACCATGGCGGCTCTCGGGGTCGCCATCGCAATGATCGTCCGTCTCGGCCTTTGGCGGCCTTCGCCTGAAGCAACGTTCCGGCAGCTGGAACGCGCCACGCGGCGCGCCATGGCAGACCATTTCCGGCGGGTGACGGATAGCGGGTTTCCGGATGAGCTTGCGGTTCGAAAGTCAATCTCCGGGATTTTGGACCTTCGGGTCGAATTGGGGATCTCCGCGGCGCTGGCCGCACGGGGAGGAGAGGTAAAGGGCCTAGTGCCGGAAACGGCCACGATGATGCAGCTCGCGCTGGAGGTCGTGAATGACGCCCTCACTCAGATGTCGGCGGAATGCCGGGCGAAACTCGCCGCCGACGCGGGCTATCGCAATTCTGTCCGCCATCTTGCACTCAGGATCGAAGACGCTGGCAGTGAGGATCGGGCACCGCTCGAGGCGGACTGGATGCAGCCCGGAAAGGACGTGCAGATCGACGACCGGTTCCACACGTTCAGGCTGGCACAATCCTTCAGGCGCCTCCTGCAGCTTTCCAGGCAAGGCGGCACGTTACCGGCCGCGCGCGCGCCGGCGGCGGTTCGTTCGGCTGAGGGCTGGTGGCACCGGATTTCCTGGATCCTGGCCCTTCAGGCGGCTGTCGCGGCAGCGGTCGGAATTGCGTTCGGCTCCGCATTCGGTCTGAGCCACGCCTACTGGATCACCCTCACGGTGGTCGTCGTTTTGTGCAACAACCTGGGCAACACCCTGCGGAAGTCGTTCCAGCGCACGCTCGGTACGGCTGCCGGTGTCCTTGCCGCAGTCGTGATCGACCCGCTGCTTTCCGAATTTCCGGTGGTCCGTCTGGCCCTGGCTGTTCTGGCGATACCGGCCTTCGTTATCTTTATCGACAGGAACTACACAATCGCGGCCGGGTTCGTCACCTTCCTGATCGTGATCGGATTGCAGACGCTGGAACACGTGCCTATCGTCGAACTCTGGTGGCGTCTCTATGACACGGCCATTGGAGCGGGCGTCGGGCTTGCGGTTGCCTGGGTCCTGTTTCCCAGGCGCATGGATGTCAGTGTCAAATCCCTGACAGCATCCTATCTGGCCTCTTGTGCCGCCTACCTGAAAGACACCAGTGGTGAAGTTAACGCGGACTACATCAAACTGCGCCAGGCTGCCGCAAATCTGGTAACGGAAGCTAGGGCATACCGGGCGGAACAGGCACCCTGGTCTTCCATTCTGGCGGTTTCAAGCGCTCTCGACACAGTGGTGTTCGTACTGGCGGACTACGCGGTTCTCTACCGGCAGGCGCGGGCAAGCGTCCTCTCGGCGTCGCAAGGGCAGGTCCTGGACCGGGACATCGTGGCGCTGGTCGAAAGGCTTGACGCCCGGATCCAGAATGAATTCGAGACGGTTCGGCAAGGCGGCAAGCAGACGGAGCCGGGGCTGGCGGAGGATTGGCCGGCGGCAATGCCTCAAGTCGCCGAGGCGGACACCAGGCTTCTGACCGACTGGGTAGCCGCGTTCTACTACGCGCGCAAGCTTCTCCGGTGTCTCGACGGATTGAGACGGGGAGAGTTGCTGTCGTCTCCCGTGCCTCAGGCGCCGTCCTCGGTCAAAGTGTCGGCCTGACCGGACCGGAGCGCCAGTTCGCGCCCGGCTTGTTGCCGCTCCGCATTACCAGGATCTCATCTGCGTGCCTGTAACGAACTCGGGAAATTCTTCAGGGCCATTTACGCACAGGCAACATAGGTGACGTGTCCCGAATGCGTTTGTCAATCTACGGGTACTAGGATATGAAAATGTGAGTGCGAATACTAAAGCGAATACTATCTAGAATGCTGACATACCTGATCAAAAGCGAGGAGGTTCCGCCATGGGGCGGGTTGTGCGCATCGGTTCAGGTTCCGGTTTCAGCGAAGTTTTTGTCGAACCGCGGAGGATCTGGCTAACTACGGAGAGATGGACTTCCTCATTTTCGAGGCTCTCGCGGAGCGAACGATCCACGACGCCCATATTCGGATCGAAGAGGGTGTCAATCCCGGCTATGGCATGCTCTTCGAAGAACGAATGCGCCGGTGCGCGCTCGCGTGCCTGCGCCGCGGCATACGGATCATAACGAATGACGGCTCGGCAAATCCCCGCGCAGCAGCCCAATGGCTTGTTGAATTCCTGCGCGAGAATGGAGTCACCGCGAAGATCGCCGTGGTTGAAGGCGATGATGTGAAAGGGTACTACGAGACCAACAAGGACAATATTTTTACGCCGGCGATCTACCAGATCATTGCGGGAAGCGATGCTTTCCTGCCGACGGATCCGAGCACCATCCGCGATAACCTCGGGTCGGCGAACGTCTATCTTTACTACGAGCCGGTTCGCGAAGCGCTTGATCAGGGCGCCGACATCGTGATTACCGGCCGCGTCGCGGACCCGTCCATGTTCGTGGCGGCGCTCTCCCATTCGTTCAACTGGAACGCGGGCGACTGGAACAAGATCGCCATGGGAACGGTCGTTGGTCACCTCCTTGAGTGCAGCGGCCATTCCACGGGAGGTTACTTCTCCGATTGCGAGCGCAAGCTCGTCTCCGGCCTCGCGAATATTGGTTATCCTATCGCGGAAGTCGATGATGAGGCGAATGAAGTCATCATCACCAAACTTCCCGGCAGCGGCGGACATCTCTCGGCACGCACCGTTTTGGAGCAGCTCCACTACGAGGTTCACAGCTTTTCATCTTACGTGACCCCTGACGTCATCGCAGAATTCCGTCACGTGCGCGTCGAGCAGGCAGGTGAGAACCGCGTGCGTGTGACAGGGTTTGTCGGCCGTGAACGTCCCGCGACCCTGAAGGTTTTGCTTGGCTACCAGGCCGGTTACAATATTGTACTGGCACTTCGGTTTCGTGGTCATGACGCGTTGAAACGCGCCCTGCTTATCGGCGATGTTTGGTCGGAAAGACTGCGCCACTCCGCCAACAACATCCTGGACAGTGTCTACCTGTATAACGACCTGCCGCGCGCTGCCGCGCTCAAGGACGATCCCGATCCGAGATATGTCGAGTTTCGCTACAGCGCGATTGTCGAGGATCGCGCGGAGGCGGAGTATATCGCACGCTCGTTCGCGGGGTTTTATCTGAATGGCGCCTACGGCGGCGGAGGAGTCGAAACCTCGGTCCATCGGAGCGCTTTTCAAAAGTCCCAACTCTATGATTCAATAGAGAAAAGTTAGGATTGATTCGGCTATGTCTCGTCGTAACTTGGCGCAACCTTCACTCGCCGATGCATTGGTGCGTGACGTGAGCAGGGGTAACAAGTTTCTGGAAGAAGTGCAGAAGTTGATCGATTGGTCGGCTTTCGAGGTGCTGTTCCGGGAAATCCATAACGATGCTCTGGGGGCGCCCGGCTACCCGCCGATAGCAATGTTCAAGATTGCGCTCTTGCAGCAATGGTACGGCCTGTCCGATCCGGCGGCGGAAGAAGCGGTGGCCGACCGGCTGTCGTTCCGCCGCTTCTGTGGGTTTCCGCTCGATCAAAAGACACCGGACCACATGTCGATCTGGCGCTTCCGCCAGAGGCTGGTCGAACTGGCGCTTCAAGATAAGCTGCTTGCCGAATTGAACCGGCAGTTGGAAGGGCGCGGTCTTCTGGTAAGGCGCGGCACGCTGGTTGACGCCACCATCATCTCGGCGGCGGTGGCCAGGCCCGACTACGAGAAGGGCCAGGTGTCGGCGCGCGATCCGGATGCAGGCTTCACGCACAAGCACGGCAAGACCTATTTCGGCTACAAGGCCCATCTCGCCGGCGACGCGGAGAGCGGGCTGATACGCCAGGCGGAGATGAGCTCGGCCGATCTGCATGACAGCCAGATGGGCGCTGTGCTCATTCAAGGTGACGAAGAGGCCTATTACGCCGACAAGGCCTATGACAGTCAGGCGCTGCGCGACGAACTGGCGGATCGAGGCATCAAGGACCGGATTGCCTACAAGGCCAAGCGGGGCAAGCAGCAGCCGAATTGGCAGAAGTGGATGAACAAGGTCGCCGCCAGCGTGCGGGCCGGCATCGAGCGGACCAACGCGACGATGAAGAACTGGTACGGCATGGCCCGGGTTCGCTATCTCGGCCTGGCGCGCAACCACTGCCATCTGCAGCTTGTCGCCTGCGCGATAAATGCCAAACGGGCGCTCGTTCTCGTCAAGGCCGGCACGGCCTGAGGGGAAGGCTGCGTCCAAAATCAGGAAATCGAGGGCAAAATCGGGAGCAAGTGAGCAGAAACTGAGCCGATAGGCTGGAGAAAGTTGCGCGGATCGGCGGCGACGGGCCGCTGATGCCCGCCACATACGGGCGAAGAACGTCTAAGGGCGGGACGCCCCAACTTTAGAAAAGCACTCCATCGTTATGACCCGCTGATCCCCCTTACGATTCCGCGGGAAGAGGGTACATGGCTCCGTACGAATGGTGGGAGTGGACCAATGAGAAAGAACGTCAAGCTTTACGAGTTGGCCCACGCGCGTACCGGAGACAAGTTCAACACATCGTTGATCGCCGTCCTGCCGTACAAGTCCGAGCACATTGAGCTCCTGCGCGGAATCTTGACGGCCGAATATGTGCAAAGCGCCTTCTTGACATCGTTCGCGGCCTGGTGGAGCGAGAGGAGACCCCTTACGGTTTCATCTTCGTCCTGCATGCCGCGCTTGACGGGGGTGTCGTTGCCGGACTTCGACACGACAAGCACGGCAAGTCACTCAGTGGCCTGATGCTGGAACTGGACATCCCGGTGCCGATAGACTTTCAGGTGCCGACGGTTGCGGAAGTCCAGGCGCTGATGTAGCGTGCACAGCGAAGCTGTTGCGAAGCTGTTGCTGCCGCCGGCGCACCAAGCACGTTCGAACGTCGACGTGGTTGACTGGTCTATTTTGGCGAAACTGAGATGTGATCCGAGAGGCTCCGCGTGGGTACGGGGTGCGCGGATCAGAGTTTCCTTAAAACATCAATATCAGGTCCTGTTCCGACCACTCGACTTCGATAGCCTCTTTGCAAGAGCCTGTGGCAGCAAGTTTTAATCAATACGTCATGATCTCGATTTTCTTGTTGCCATTTGTTTTCCATTAGCTCAGAAGGATGGATTGCAAATGCCAACTGTTAAAGACGTTACCTTCGATTTGCTTCGCGACCTCGGCCTGACGACGATCGTCGGCAATCCCGGATCCACCGAAGAGACGTTCCTTAAGAACTTTCCGGACGATTTCCGTTATGTGCTTTCACTGCAGGAAGCGAGCGTGGTCGGTATCGCGGATGGTCTGGCGCAAGGCCTGCGCAAGCCCGTCATTGTCAACGTGCATACGGGCGCCGGCCTCGGCAACGCGATGGGCTGCATCCTGACGGCCTATCAGAACAAGACACCTTTGATCTTGACCGCTGGCCAGCAGACCCGAGACATGCTGCTCCTGGAACCGCTTCTGACGAATGTCAATGCGACGCTGTTGCCCCAGCCCTGGGTGAAGTGGAGCTACGAGCCTGCTCGGGCGCGGGACGTTCCAGCGGCCTTCATGCGGGCTTATGCCGCCGCCATCCAGCAGCCGAGCGGGCCGGTGTTCCTGTCCCTGCCACTGGACGATTGGGACAAGGACATGGAGGGACGTGCCGTGGTTCGCTCGGTCGCATTGCGTTCCGCCGCGGACCCGGCACGGATCAAGGATTTCGCGGAGCGCATCAACGCCGCGTCCAATCCAGTCCTTGTCTATGGTTCAGACATTGCGCGGTCAGAGGCCTGGGAGGAGGGGATTGCGTTCGCCGAGGCGCTTTCCGCACCGGTACTGACGGCACCTTTCGCGGAGCGCACGCCGTTTCCGGAAAGCCACCGGCTGCATGCCGGCACGCTGCCCTCGGCCATAGGCCCGATCTGCAAGCGGCTCGAAGGGCATGATCTCGTTGTGACCATCGGTGCTCCTGTTTTCCGGTATTATCCCTATGTCCCCGGCGACTACCTGCCTGCAGGAACGAAACTGCTGCATGTTACCGACGATCCTGACATGTCGGCCAAAGCACCTGTCGGAGACAGCCTCGTCTCCGACAGCAAGCTCTTCTTCGAGGCGGTCCAGCCCCTGTTGAGCAGGCGCGCTGAAAAAGCAAATCCCTACAAGAAGTATCCGGCGCCGGTGCCGGACTATGCGGCCCTGCCTCTGACACCGGACGCGGTTTACAGCCTGATCCGGGAGACCGCGCCGGCGGATTACGTGCTGGTGGAAGAATCTCCTTCCAACGTCATCGAACTGGAACGGCAGATCCCGATCGACAAGCCGGACATGTTCTACACCTTCGCATCCGGCGGACTTGGCTGGGACATGCCGGCGGCTGTCGGTCTTGCCCTTGCCGAAGCGGTGAGCGGCCGCAACCGACCTGTGATCGCGGTGATCGGAGACGGCTCGTTCCAGTATTCGGTGCAAAGTATCTATACCGGCGTCCAGGAACAGGCTCATCTCGTCTTCGTCGCCATGCGCAACAGCGAATACGCGATCCTGAAGGAATTCGCGATCCTGGAGGAAACCCCGAATGTTCCGGGGCTCGATCTGCCCGGGCTCGACATCGAGGCGCTCGGGCGCGGCTACGGCGCCAGAACCGCGAAAGTCAGGTCCGCAGAGGACTTCAAGTCTGCTCTGGAGACGGCGCTGGCAAACAAAGGCACGACGGTGATCGAAGTCGAGATATCGCCCAAGCTAAGATCGCTGCTTGGGTAGGCAAGCCTTCAGGGCCAAGAAATAGTCTCTCCAGGCCCTCGGGGCGGGACGAATGCGGGCGATCCTGTTCGGACCGGCCGTCAAGGGCCCGGATGGCTGACAGCAGAGCGACGATGTCGTGCCGCCGGGCATCTCTCCAGTGCCTGTCCCTCTCCATTTGAAATGGTCTCGAAATCACGCATATCGCGGTCGCATGAAATTGAAGTTCGGGGCTGTGAATTGGACAAGCTCGACATTTGGATCGACGATGCCGTCAGCTCCGGGCTCGTCCCGCTTGTCCGTTTCGCGCGCGTCTTGCGCCGTGACATCGGCGCCGTCCGCAACGCCATCGAACTACCCCGGAGCAACGGCCAGGCGGAAGGCCAGATCAACCAGCTGAAGACGATCAAACGTGCAATGTACGGCAGAGCAGGCCCCGAACTTCTCCGCGCACGCATGCTGCCACTCAACCGGCCTCATCACCACACAAAGTGAGGAAGAACCTAATCAACTGCCAAGTGACAGTTAGAGTTTTCGGCTCAGCCTTCCCTTGGCCGGAAGGAGCGCGAAGCGATGCGAGCGAGCAGAATTACGGACGCGCAGAAGGCGTTCATTCCGAAGCAGGCTGAGGAAGGGATGCCGGTGGCGGACGTGTGCCGGAAGGCCGGAATCAGTGCGGCGACGTTCTTCAGCTGGAAGAAGAAGTACGGCGGTCTGCTGCCGACGGAGATGCGTCGGCTGAAGCAGCTCGAGGACGAGAATGCGAAGCTGAAGAAGCTGGTGGCCGATCTCAGCCTCGACCATGAGATGCTGCAGGGACGTGATCCGCCGAAATCTCTGAAGCCTGCCCGGAAGCGCAAGCTGGTGGACGAGGTTCGCCGGGAGTGGGGCGTGTCGATCCGGCGGGCGTGCCGGATCTTCGAGTTCGACACGTCCATGTACTACTACCGGTCTCGTCGCCCCGGGCAGGCGCCGTTGGCCGAGAGGATCAAGGACATCTGTGCGACGCGTGTGCGCTACGGCTATCGGCGCGTCCACGTGCTGCTGCGGCGCGAGGGCTGGATGATCAATCACAAGAGAACGCACCGCATTCACAACGAGCTGGGTCTGCAGCTGAGGTCCAAATCACCGAAGCGCCGGGTGAAGGCGAAGCTGCGCGAGGATCGTGTTCCGGCCGTTGCCGCGAACGAGACGTGGGCGACGGACTTCGTCAACGATCAGCTCGCGAGCGGGCGCAAGCTGCGCATCCTGACGATTGACGATCGTCGACACCTTCTCCCGCTACGCGCCGGCGGTCGACGCCAGGTTCAGCTACCGGGCCGAGGGACGTGGTGACGACGCTGGACCGCGTCTGCGCCGAGCTCGGGACACCGAAGACGATCCGGGTCGACCAGGGCTCGGAGTTCGTCTCGCGCAATCTCGACCTGTGGGCCTACGCCAACGGCGTCGTGCTGGACTTCTCCCGTCCGGGCAAGCCGACGGACAACGCTGTCATCGAGGCCTTCAACGGCCGGCTGAGGGCGGAAAGCCTCAACGCGCACTGGTTCCTGACCCTTGCCGACGCGCGCGAGAAGTTGGACACTTGACGCAGGTACTACAACGAGGAGCGACCGCACGGGGCCATCGGCTACAAGGCCCCGATTGCCTTGATGATCGAGTACGGCGTCTCCGGCCAGCCGTCCCCATGGAAGAAGCAGAGGGCGGCATGATCGACCAGCGAGGCAATCTGAAGCCAAGCGCGGTTTGCAACCGGGGCCTTCCGACGGCGATCGTCGTTGCCACGATCTTGTCTTTCGCCGGGTCCGCGTCGGCGCAAACCCCGGAGACGCTGACGGAGACGTGCGGCGCTTGGATGGTCACCTGCGTCCCGGGGGCGGAGGGCGAGAGGCGTTGCGTCATGGCGCAAACGCTGCAGCGTCAGGGGGGCGGCGAACGCTTCTCCTGACGGAGCTCGGCGCCGAGAACGGCAAGACCACGCTCGTGATGGTGGCCCCGTTCGGGCTCGACGTCGCGAAGGGCGCGACCCTCCAGGTCGATGAGGACGAGCCAGATGCGATCCCCTTCTTCACCTGCCTTCCGGCCGGATGCGTGGTGCGCCGGACGATGAGCGACGACGAGATTGCCGCGTTCCGCCGCGGCGCTACATTGAAGACGGGCTTCACGGTGGCGGGAAGCGGCGAGCCCTTCAGCCTGTCGAGCTCGCTTGATGGCTTCTCCGCAGCCAACAAGCGGCTCGGTCAGCTCTCGTCGGGGTCTGACAGCAAACAGCCACCGAAGTAGCGCTCACAGCTTCCGAGACGGATGCCACGTGCGGATCGGTGTCGGCAGCAAGCCGGCTCTTGCGGTCGGCGCGTATTCCCGCCACGCGCTGACGTGGTCTTACACGTGTGCCATACGCTTCGCCTGAGCATCTGCGACGCGCCTAGACCGACATCGCAGCGCGCCCCCCAAGTCATGAGATTGTTGTTTGAGGCCTAAACATCCGCTGAAAACACAGTCAACCGTGACAAAACTGCAACAGTCCAGATCGTATCTCGATCGCTCGAACTACTCGCCATGCAGAATAGCTTCGTAATCTCCGGAGCGCGGTCCATACTGTGGCGACACGTCACATTATCTAGAGCCTTGGAGCGTCACGACAATCCCAGGGGGTTGCGATGTCTTGCGAGCGATCAGCTGCACCGATAGGTCATGTCAATCACGTCGCGACGGGACCCCGCCTCTGGGCCGAGCATCGTCGCATCGGGCTTTTTTCCCTTCTGCTGCTGCCCGCAAGCCTTGCGAGCCATGGTGCGGCGCAGGCCGGGTGCGTTGCAGACGGCAACAACGCCTACACCTGCACCGGCAGCCTCACGCAGGTGCGCGCCAACGCATCCGACTCGTTTCCGCCGAACACCGCGCAGCAGATCACGGTCGAGGATCTGACGGCGAACATCGTCAACAGTATCTTCTATTCCTCGCAGAACAACCTCAATCAGCCGGTAAGCCTTACCCTCACGACTGGAAGCTTCCAGGTGTCGGGGACCGCCGCGACATCGGTCGTCCTTGTGGAGAGCACCGGTTTCGGCGGCGCCAATCGCAGCAAGAACACGACTGGGACAATTACCGGCGGGACGTCGGCGCCCGGCGGCCCGGCGACGCTCAACCTTTCCGGGACGGTCATCGGCTCGAAAGCCTTTGCGGGGCCGGCGATGACGATGCTGGCGATGTCGGGGAACGGCGGCAACGGCGCGACGATGACGGACGCCTTTCTCGTGTCGAAGGGCGGCGACGGCGGCGCGGTGCCAAGCGCCAGCGGGGTGACGCTGTCGCTTGCGGGAGACGCCACCGTGGAAAGTCCCGGCGGTGCGGGCATCTCGATGGCGAGTGTCGGCGGCAATGGCGGAAACGGCGGGGAATCGCTTTACGCGGACGGAGGGAGCGGCGCGGCCGGCGGTGCGGCCGGAGCCGTCCGGATCGACGGTGCCGGCCGCCTGACGGTCACCACCTTGGCGGCGAGCGACGCGCCGGCGATCGTCCTGTTCAGCCAAGGCGGCCAAGGCGGGAACGGCAACAAGGGCGAGAGCTTCGGCGACGGCGGCAATGGTGGTGACGGCGGTATCGGGAGTCTTGTCTCGATATTCGCTGCGATCAGCGCCACCACGGCAGGATCCAATTCGGACGCGATTGTCGCGACGTCGATCGGCGGCGTCGGCGGGAATGGCGGCGACGGAGGCTGGTTCGCGGGCGGTGCGCCGGGCGGCAACTCCGGTCTCGCCGGCGAAGTTGTCGTCACCATCACCGAGGGATCGCTCATGACGTCCGGCGATGAGTCCGCCGGCATCGTCGCGCAGTCGATCGGCGGGCGTGCCGGCGCTGCCGGAACCATCGTGTTCAGCGCGGTGGAGTTCGCGGCGAGCGGCGGCAGCGCCGGGGCCGGAGGGGCCGTGACGGTCGAGAACGCGACCGCCGGCGCGGCGCCGATCACCACGAGGGGCAACCAGTCGAGCGGGATCCTGGCCCAGTCGATCGGTGGCGCGGGCGGCCGCGGTGGCGACGGGATCGGCGCGTTCTACGCAGGCGGCAACGAAGGCAGCTATGGCGGCGACGGCGGGACGGTGGCCGTCGAGAACGGGGCGGGAGGCGCGATCACGACAAGCGGCAACGATGCGTCCGGCATTGTCGCGCAGTCGATTGGGGGAACCGGCGGCTCGGGCGGCACATCGGGGTCGATCGTGGCGTTTGGCGGCAACGCCGGCAGCGGCGGCAGCGGCAACACCGTGACGGTGGCGAACGCGGCCACGATCCAGACCGGCATCGGCCCCTCGGGCGACGCGCCCAGCGACGCGGTATGCCAGGAAGGCTGTTCTTTCGGCATCCTGGCCCAATCCATCGGCGGCGGCGGCGGCAATGGCGGATCGGCGAGCGGCTGGTACAGCGTTGGCGGCGCGGCGGCCGGCGGCGGCTCGGGAAACACCGTCACCGTGGCCAACACCGGCGACATCACCACCAATCTCGTCGAGTCCGGCGCGATCCTGGCACAGTCCATCGGCGGCGGCGGCGGTCGGGCGCGAGCCGCGACATCGGGCGGCGTGATCGTCGCCAGCGCGGTCGGCGGGTCAGGTGGCAAAGGTGGCGATGGCGGGGCGGTCAACATCAACAGAGCAGACATCGGGCCGTCCGACATCATGACGATCGGCGACAGTTCGCATGCCATCCTCGCGCAATCTGTCGGTGGCGGTGGCGGCCAGGCCAACTATGCGGCCGTCGGCACGCTCGGCGGCGAGGACATTCCCGCGATCTCGTTTGCCGTTGGCGGCGCGGGTGGCGCGGGCGGCACGGGCGGAGCGATCACGGTCTTCACGAACGGCTCGATCACGACCGAGGGCGACGACTCGGGCGCTGTCGTCGCGCAGTCGGTCGGCGGCGGGGGCGGCGGCGCGGCCTATGCGCTGGCGGGCTCTGTCGCGGGCCTCATCAACTTGTCATACAGTACCGGCGGCAACGGCGGCACGGGTGGGTCAGGCGGCAATTCGGAGGTGACCAACGCCTCGGCGATCCGGACCTTCGGCGACCGTTCGGCCGGCCTGACGACGCAATCCATCGGCGGTGGCGGCGGTCTGGCGGGGCTCGACCTCTCGATGGCCGACATAACCAACGGTGCGGTTTCGGTCGGTTTGAACATCGGTGCCGACGGCTCGGGGGGCAGCGGGCTGACCGCCTTTGCCGAGACGATGGCCGATGTTCACACGAGCGGCGACAACTCGGTAGGCATCATCGCTCAGTCGATCGGCGGCGGAGGGGGCGTGACGACGGTGGCCGCGCCGACGAGCAACACGACCGTAGCCATCACCGTCGGCGGTCAGAACGGCACCAGCGGCAACGGCGGAAATACCACCGCGCAAATTGATGACGCCGCCACCGTGACCACGGACGGGCTGAACGCGATCGGCGTGATTGCGCAGTCCATCGGCGCTGGAGGCGGCTTCGCCATCGGGGGGGCGGGCATCCCCGGCACCGTCTCGGTCGGCGGCGGCGGCGGGTCAAGCGGAAACGGCAGCACCGTCACGGTCAACGCCTACGGCACGGTCTCGACGGTCGGCGACGGCGGCTCGCACGGCATCGTCGCGCAGTCCATCGGCGGCGGCGGCGGCTATGCGGGCGCGTTCAGCGCATCCGGCGCCAGATTCGGGTCCGGGCTCGCCATGTCGCATAACCACAACACGTCCGGCCACGGCGGTGCCGTGACCGTTACCATCAGTGGCTCGATCACGACGGAGGGCGACAGCGGCTTCGGCGTCCTCGCCCAGTCGGTCGGCGGCGGCGGTGGCGTTGCCGGCTATGCGGGCTCGACGGCGACGGGGGCCCTCATCGGAAGCTCAGGCGGCAGCGGAACGGCTGGCGTCGTCACCGTCACAGTCGACCAGGATGCGGGCGGCATCTCGACGTCGGGCGCGGCAGCCCATGGCATCGTCGCGCAGAGCGCGGGTGGGTCGGGCACCAGCACGACGACCAACACGATGGTGAGCGTGACGGCGAACGCCGACGTCACCACCGAGGGCGCGGGCGCCTACGGCATCTTCGCGCAGAGCGTCGGCGACGGGCGCGGGGTGGTCGCGGTGACGGTCGGCGAGGGAGCCACGGTGCAGGGCGGGTCCACCACTGGCTCGACGGTCGGCGTCGGCGTCGTCATCGCCGACGGGGTGGCGAACACGATCGACAACGAGGGGACGATCACGAACGTCGCGGGGGCCGGAGGGATCGCCATCTCGTATTCGGGCGACGGCTCGCTCGGCATCACCAACAACGGCACCATCGTCGGGCAGGTGATCGACGCGACGGTGACGGCGGCGGCTCCAGGCACCGCGTCTGTGCAGCTCGGCGGCGACAGCACGATCACGCTGTTCAGCGGACCCGATGGCGAGGTGGTCACCGACGGCGTCCTCGACGTACGGCGCTTTGTGAACCGCGGCTTGCTAACCGTCGCCGGCGATAGGTCGGTGGGCGGGACGCAGATCACCGGCGACTACCGCCAGACCGGGACGGGCGTTCTGGCGCTCGACATCGACACGAGCGACGGCCGCGTCGACCGGATCGACGCGACCGGCGCCGTCAACCTCGGCGGAACGATCGAGGTCTCGCTCACGGACGTCAGCACGCCGCTGATCGGACCCCGGTCCTGGACCATCGTCACGGCCGGGGACGGGCTGACACGGGCGGAAGATTTGCTGCTCACCCGGTCTGTGGTGGCGCAATACAGCCTCGATCAGCCGTCGGCCGGCGTGCTCAACCTTGCCTACGACATCGACTTTGCCAATGCGACTGTGAAAGAGGCTCTCAACGACAACCAGGATCGCCTCGTCGACTATATCCAGGCCTCCTACGGCGAAGCGGTGCTCGACACCACGCTGGCCGAAGCCCTGTTGGACCTGGAGGATACCGCCTCCTACGCCGCGGTTGTCAACGCGATGAGCGCCGAGCTCGCACTCGATAACCAGCTCAGCGCAGTCGCTTCTGCGCAATCCTTCGGCGACAGCCTCCTGAGTTGCTCCAGCACCACCACGCAGCGCGACAAAGCCGTTCGATTCTTCGACGATGGCCAGTGTCTCTACGCTCGACTGGACGGTCACCGCTTCGATCGCGACACGACGTCGGACAGTCTCGGATTCTCGGGCTCGAGCTGGTCTCTATCAGCTGGCGGTCAGCTTGCGATTGACGAGGTCTGGAACGTCGGCGGCGCGCTTGCCTATGAGCGGACAGACATCGATTCCTCGGCCGCCGCGGCCTCCAGCAATGGCGATCTTGTGTTCGGTGGCGTTTCGCTGAAGCGGCGGTTCGGGGCATTCGAACTCTCCGCCGCCCAGAGCTTCGGCTACGGCAGCTACGACATCACGCGCAATCCCTTCCCCGGCGTAGAGGTTACCGGCGATCAGGACCAGTGGTCGGCATCGGGCCGGCTGCGGGGGGCGTACATGCTCGCCCGTGACGATTTCTACATGATGCCACGGGTGGACGTCGGATATGATCACTTCTTCTCATCTAGCTTCGTGGAGAAGGGAAACAGCGGGGTTCGCCTGGACGTGGACACCGACTCCGAGACCTACTGGAGCGTGCAGCCAGCGGTGGAGGTCGGCGCCGAGTATGCGGTCGGCGAGGGCATGCGCGTTCGGCCGAGCCTGCTGGTAGGATTGACCCAATATCTGGGCGATCCAGGCGCCAGCCTCACGGCGCGTTTCGTCGACACGCCCGAGCGTGTGCCCGGCTTCCGCGCCACCACGGACCTCGATACGACTTTCTTCGACATTGCCGGAAAGCTGGAGCTTCTCACGGCGCGCAACGCAAGTTTCCACGCCGGTGCCTTTGCACGACTGTCGGACAACACCCAGGTCTATGGCGGTATGCTCAAACTGGAGGTCGCCTTCTGACTTGGTCGGCCCAAGGCCGAGCCTGTTGGCAAACGGTATGCTATTGGCCGGGCGTGTGGTCGACGGCGGCTCGGCTCGTGACAAAGGGTAGAGCCCACCGGGACCAGGGCGCCTGGAGCACGGAAGGCGGGCACGTCGTTGGCGTACCGTGAGCTGCGAGCCCGAGTCAGTCGCTGGCCGTCGTCCCTGCGACCCACCCTGTTGCGCTGCGAGCGCGAATGCGCGGCGGTCTGTCACGCGCGAGCGCTCACGCAGTCCTTCTCGTGTCCTTCTCGACCCGCCCTGGTATGACGACGTCGTGCGGCCGATGCTCGCCGCCGCACATGCCTGCTGCCCCGAAGGCGTAGTGCTGATCAGTCTATGATTGGGGCCGAGGATCGCGACCATGCCCCAGGAACGGGCGTCTTCTCCGTGCCGTCAACCAGCGCGCCAGAGCCAGGCGCTCCGTCTTCTGGCTCAGACTGGGTATTGCCATCGAGCGCATCCGGCCCGACAATCCTCAACAGAACGGCCACCACGAGCGAATGCACCGCACTTTGAAAGCAGAGACGATCCCGCCAGCCCGCGCCAACATTCCGCGGCAACAGGCCACGTTCGACCTCTTCGTCACGGAATTCAACACCAAGCGGCCGCACGAGGCGCTCAACACAAAGGCGCCAGCCGACCTGTACGCACCGTCTTCAAGAGCCTATGCCGGCCTGCCGGATTTGCACTACCCTTTCCACGACCTAGACATTGCCGTCACCAACTGCGTCCTCATTTGCATGCACCGCAAGGGGGCACGCCGCAGCTGTCGTTTGCGCATGGTGTGGAGCATTTCGATGCCAGATGAGGCTCGATGGTGCGCCCGTGCGCATGCTTGAAGCTGCGACCAGTTCCGCCGGTTGCCTGTTGCTTACCCCGCTCCAAACGGCGTATCACCAACCGCGCAGGCTCGAATCGCTGCTCGATGAAGGTTCCGGGCAGTCATAGGCTGCGGACACACTCGGGCCTTTCTGCAACCCAGCATCCCGTAGAGATCATGCTTCAGTTTCCCTTCCAATCTCCGCCGGCGGCAGGACAAGTTACCTCGGTTGTTCCGGGGGTTCTCTGGGCGCGAATTCCCTTGCCATACCGCCTTGATCACGTGAACATCTATCTGGTGCAGGATGGCGAAAGCTGGACGCTGATCGACACCGGCATCAACACGGGTGAGGCGAAAGCGGCTTGGCTGACGCTTCTCGAGGGGCCCCTGTCGCACATCTCCGTCTCGCGCGTCATCGTCACCCATCATCATCCGGACCACATCGGACTTGCTGGATGGCTTTGCGAAAAGTTCGGCGCCGAACTGCTGACCAGCCAGACCGCTTACATGACCAGCAGGGTTATCTCCCTTGCACCGCACGAGACCGGGCTTCGCCACTATTTCGATTTCTATGTCAGCCATGGCATGAGTGAGGAGGGCGCCGGACTGGTCGCCATTCACGGTAGCGAGTATCTGATGCTCGTCGCAGAGCTGCCTCCAACCTTTCTCAGGCTCGTCCTGGCCGACAAGATCATGATCGGACGTCGTGAATTCAGGGTAGTCACCGCGGATGGACATGCCCCCGAGCAGATCCTTCTTTACTGCGAACAGGACAAGTTGCTGTTTGCAGCGGATCAGATCATCGAGAAGATCTCGCCGAACGTCAGCGTCTTCGCCGGCGAGCCCAACGGTGATCCACTCGGACATTTTCTTAGAACGCTACGCTTCATGCGCCAGGAACTGCCGGACGATGTCCTGGTTCTATCGGGGCACGGCCGTCCCTTTTATGGGCTACATGAACGTTGCCTCGAACTCGAGGCGCATCACGAAGGACGCTGTCAGCTGATCCGCGAGGCATGTACCAAATCGCCGCATTCGGTGGCGGATCTGGTACCCATCCTCTTCACTCGCACGCTCGACGCTCACCAGATGAGTTTCGCCTTCACGGAAACGCTCGCTCATGTGAACCGGCTCGTGCGAAGGTCGGAACTCGCCGCAATCAAGACCGGAGAGAAGGTCCGCTATGTCACAGTTGGGACCCGATAGCCCCGGTATGCAGGTGATGGTGAAAACGATGTGTACGTCATAGCCCACCAGAATCCTCCGCCTTTCTTCGAAATCGCGGAAAGCTCAAACTCTTTGCTTCTACGCAATTGACGAAGTCCACTTGCGCGCGACGACGTCGGTCTGGCCGGTTCTTATCGAAGCAGATTTGGCCCGTGATCAAGCCATCTGGTTGGGTTCGGTCCAGGCGTCGCCATTGGTTTCGCCCATTTCATCGTTGCCAAGGAAGGCGATGTCGTTGGGCGTCTCCCGCGATGCTCGCCGTTGGCGTCGAAGCGGCCATAGGCGAGCTCCGGGGGAGCGGCCGAGCAACGTAGCTGCGCTATTGGCGTCTGTACCGTGCAAGCTGTCATGCCCGATGTGCAGGCACGGTGCAGGCATGGGCCTAGCCCGCTCGAACCGCTGTCGTGCATACTTTCCAACGGCGTTTGCAATAAATGGCCTTTTCATGTGCTATTAACCGTGCTCTATCTGGTCCCGGCCCGTAACGGGCGCGCTGGTGCAGGAAGGCGGTGATCCCTCCGCACCGGGTGAGCCCAAAGGCGAGGGAGGGAGATGGATAAGGCGCTGGAACGATTCACGCTGGGCGATCGGCCCACACCCGCGTTCATTCAGGAGATGCGGACACGCTATCCGACGGAGCCGGAGGTCGATCAACTATTCGTCCGCAAAATGCGGCGTCGAGCAGGTCCCGAATATGCGCGCTTGTCGATGGACGAGTTACAGGCTTGCATCGAGCGCATGCTCGAGGCGCTCGGCATCACATCCTACACGCTCGGCAATCTGCGCTGGTTCACGGGCGGCGTTTCCAAGATTCAGCTTGGCTTCGATCTCGAATGGGCCGACCCTGATATCGGCCGGCGATCCGAACGCATGGTGGTGCGCATGGATCCGAACGAGGGATCCAACACCACGAGCCGGCTGCGCGAATACGAACTTCTCAAGGCCTTCGACGGTAGCGTGCCGGTCCCTCGGCCTTTCTGGCTGGATCGCGAAGGGGACTGGTTCCCCGAACCGGCGCTCGTCTACGAGTTCGCGGAGGGGGTCACCAAGCCGACCGCCACGAGCAGCGGGCAAGTCAGCGGGATGGGCACGGTCTTCGGCCCCGAACTGCGTGCCAAACTGGCCCCGCAGTTCATGGAGCAATTGGCGCGAATTCACACGTTCGACCTCGACGCGCACCGCTTCGAAAGCATGACGGCTCCTTCGGTGGGCACGACCCAAAGTGCGGAATGGCAACTCAATCGGGCATTACGCATATGGGAGGAAGATCGCTGCGAGGACCTTCCCCTGATGGACGTGGCCGCTGCATGGCTCAAGACGAACATGCCGAAGCTCGACGTCGTCAGTGTCGTCCATGGGGACTATCGCAGCGGCAACTTCCTCTTCAATGAACAAACGGGCCGTATCAGCGCCTGGCTCGATTGGGAACGTGGGCACTTGGGCGACCGGCATCGCGATCTCGCCTGGACGACGCACCCCAGCTTCGGCCACTATGGTGAGGACGGCAGGACCTACTACATCTGCGGCCTCGTTCCACACGACGAGTTCTACGACCGTTACACCGAGGCCTCGGGTCTGAGCGTCGACCCGGCGCGGCTGGAATATTACCGCATCCTAAACTGCTTCCAGATCATCGCCTCGGTGACGGCAACGGCGACGCGTGTGGCGCGCCTCGGCAAATCGCACCAGGACGTGATGTTGACGCGCGTGAAGGGCATGGAGTCCATCACGGGACTCGAACTTGTCCGGCTGCTTAAGGAAAAGCTCTGATGGATCAGACGGATGTCGGGCTGAAATCGGTCGTCAAGGCATTGACCGACACGATCGCGGGCGCCATCGATCCCGCCGATCATCTCGCCAGGGAGCAGTTGCGGCTCGCCGCGAACTATGTCGATTTTGTGCGCCAGCGGCTGGACTTCATCCATGCGCGCGAGCGTTATGACCTCAAGCACTATGTGTCGCTTGCAAGGCAACTGCTGTCCATCGGCCTGCCTCCGGACATGGTCACGATCGCGGAACTGCGCCTCCATCTCGATGCGGCGGAGGCGCTCCTTGGAGATCCGGATGCGCGTACGGATAGGACGCGGGCGACCGCGATGGAACTCGCCCATGCCGTGTCGCGGATCGTACAGGAGACGCATCAAACTTCAGGGCAGCATTCAGCGGCTGTCGACCGCGCGGTGCTGTCAGCCAGCGAGGAGAAGCTGGAAATGGAGCGAATCTGGTACCAGCCCGTAGGGTTCGACCCCGCGCCACCTGTCGGGGTGCGGCTGGAAGATCGTCTGAAATAGCCTATCATCATGCCATTGCGCGAATCAGAGTCCAGATATCGGTGAAATAGCGCTCCACCGTCACCGGTTCCTCGAATGCGGGATCCAACAGCATGGTACGGATGCGGGGGTTGGAGATGACCAGCGAAATGGCACAGGCGGCCACGGTGGAGGCCTTGTAGCCCCGGAACATGCCGTAAAGCTGCATCTCCGCGATCTTTTCCTCGATGGTCGCGGAAATTTCATAGTAGAAGACGCGTATCGCTTCCGCGAGATGCGGCAATCGCACCGTCTCTCCGAGATAGGCGCGCAGGAGCGCGGCGTTCTTCTTGTTGGAACCACGCTCCCAAAGCTTGCGGATCAATGCTTCCAGATCCTCCCAGCAACGCTCTTGCCGCACCTGGAGGGCACGAAGCTGAGGCGAATACGTTTCCATGTCGCGTATCGCCACCGCCACGAGCAGGTCGTCCTTGGTCTTGAAACGGGCGACGATGCTCCGTCGCGTTACTCCGCAACCCTCGGCGAGATCATGTATCGTAGTGCCCTGAAAGCCGCGTTCCACGAAGGACCGTTCGGCGGCGTCGAGTATCAGTTCGGTCAACTCGGCCGACTTCTGCTGGGTTGGACGCCCGGATTTCCTGTTCGTCATCGTCCCGTTCCGAAAATTGCCTGTGTCGTTCTGAGCGGCTTAGGCCGAAACCTATGCGCAATCGGTCGGATTTTCACCACCGCTCCTGCCGTGGAAACCTCAAACCGTCAGATTGGAAAGCGACCATACGATACGCATGTGTATTTATTGTTGACAAAGCTTCGTATAAATGGCTCTTTTATGTGCCATTAAGTCGATTTGGGAGGATCGTCAATTGAAAGCCCTTCGCCGTCTCGTCATATCCGCACTGCTCAGCCTGGGAGCAGCCGGAGCGTCCCAGGCGCAGGAAATCACCCTGCGCTTCCATTCGTTCATCCACGCCACCTCGTACCAGCAGATCAAATTCTTCGAGCCCTGGTGCGAGAAGATCAAGGGGCAGTCGGCCGGTCGCATGGTCTGCCAGATCTATCCGTCGATGCAACTCGGAGGATCGCCTGCCGAGCTCTTCAACCAGGCGAGGGACGGCATCGTCGACATCGTCTACGGGAACCCGGGCTATAGTCCCGGCTCCTACCTTGCCGCCGAGGTTTTCGAACTGCCCTTCATGCTGAACGACGTGCATAACGCATCACGGGCGATGTGGGATGTCCTGGG
Source organism: Mesorhizobium sp. L-8-10 (assembly GCF_016756635.1). NCBI lineage: Bacteria > Pseudomonadati > Pseudomonadota > Alphaproteobacteria > Hyphomicrobiales > Phyllobacteriaceae > Mesorhizobium > Mesorhizobium sp. L-8-10. The sequence goes on from NZ_AP023263.1 coordinate 3,379,163, forward strand.
AGATAATCCCGGGCCGGAATTCGAAGGCCTGCGTCTCATCGCGATCGCGCCGTCGGATTTTCCGATCATCCAGACCACCAGCAAGCCGATCCGGACCGTGGACGACCTTCAGGGCGTGAAGCTGCGCTCGGCCGGCCGCTACGGTGCGAAGGTCCTTGAAGCGCTGGGCGCGCTGCCCATCCAGATGCCGGCCGGAGAGATCGTCGATTCGCTCAATCGTGGAGTCATCGACGGCGCCTACCTTCCTTGGAGCGCGGTTGGCCTGCTCAAGCTGAACGAAACAATGAAGCACTTCACCGATTTCGGCGACAAGCAACAGCGCATGTATACCTCGGTGCAGATCGTGGCGATGAGCCAGGCGACCTATGACCGGCTGTCGGATGACCTGAAGAAGGTGATCGACGACAATCGTGGAGTGGAACCGTCGGTGCAGTTCGGCGACGCCTTCGAGAGCACCGCCGTGGCGGACAAGAAGGCCTTCGCGGAGGAGGGCGCCGACATCCACGTTCTCTCGGATTCCGAATATGAGCGCTGGCGCAAGGCGGCGGAACCGATCACCGATGAGTGGGTGGCGGACGCGAACAAGAAGGGCCTCGATGGCGGCAAGCTGCTCGAGCAAGCGCGCCAGGCGATCGCGAAATACGCGAATTGAACGGCTTTCGCGCCGGCAATCCCGGCCTACCGACTTGCGAGAGGCGCAAATGACTTCCCCAGAACATCGAGCCGGCGATGCGACCGCCACGGGCCTCGGCATGCCGGACTTTGGCGACCGGGTGGGCCGCGGTTTGGCCTGGGCGGCGATGATCCTGGCCATCGTCGGGGTCCTCATCATCGCGGCCCTTGCCTGCATGCTGTGTGTCACCATCGTCGCAAGGAAGCTGTTCGGCTGGCAGGTGACGGGCGATCATGAACTCGTGCAGATCCTCGCCGCGGTCTCCATGTCCATGCTTTTCCCGTGGTGCCACATCACCGGCGGCAACGTGATCGTCGACCTGCTGACTTCAGGCTTGCCTCACCGGCTCAATGTGAGCCTCGACAGGATCGGGTCGATGTTGCTCGGCGCGGTGGCGCTGCTCCTGGCCTGGAGGACAGGCCTGCTTGCGGAGCAAACCTACCTTCGCGGCTCCTTCACGCCCTTGCTGGCCGTGCCGGTATGGCTGCCGCAGGCGCTGATGGTTCCCGGCCTCCTGCTCACGGCGGTGGTCGGCTCCTACCTCGCGCTCAAGCCGAGGGCAATCGAAGAACGCGACAACATTTCGGGTCACGCGCCATGACCGGCGTCGAACTTGGACTTCTCATCATCGCCGGGACCTTCGTCCTCATCCTTCTGCGAGTGCCGATCGCGGTGGCAATGTTCATCGGTGGCGCCAGCGGCTTTGCTTATGCCGTGGGTACCGCGCCGCTTCTGAACTGGATGAAATCCGTCGCCTACAGCCGTCTGGCCAGCTTCGATCTCATCGTGGTGCCGCTGTTCCTGCTGATGGGCCAGTTCGCCACCTATGGCGGGTTGTCCAATTTGCTGTTCCGCTTCGTGAATGCGTTCCTCGGCCACTTCCGCGGCGGCCTGGCGCTAGCGACCGTGGGGGCATGCGCCGGGTTCGGCGCCATTTGCGGCAGTTCCATCGCCACCGCCGCGACCATGGCACAGGTGGCATATCCACAAATGAGCAAGTTCGGCTATTCCGGCCGGCTCTCTACAGGCTCGATTGCCGCAGGCGGCACTCTCGGCATCCTCATCCCGCCATCCGTGCCGCTCGTGGTGTTCGCGATCCTCACCGGCGAGTCGATCGGCAAGCTGTTCGTCGCGGCCATTGGCCCGGCTGCAATCGCCTTTCTGGGCTATCTGCTCGCAGTCCGATATCACGTCCTGCGGGACCCGAAAGCCGGTCCCGCCGGTCCCTGCGCGAACTGGCGGGAAAGGCTGCGCGCCACGATCGCGGTGATCCCCGTCGTCCTGATCTTCGCGGCGGTGGTGGTCAGCATCTATGGTGGCTGGTCCAGCCCGACGGAAGCCTCTGCGGTGGGTGCCGTCGCGACCTTTCTGCTTGCGCTGGCGCATGGACTGAACCGCAAGGGCTTTCTCCTCAGTCTTCTCGGCACCGCTCAATCGACCGCGATGATCTTTCTCATCCTCATCGGCGCCGACATGCTGAATTCGGCCCTGGCCTTCACCAATATGACCAACGGCATAACCCAGTGGATCACGCAGAGCGGTTTCGCTCCCCTGCTGGTCGTGGCGGTGACCATGCTGATCTACATCGCGCTCGGCTGCGTCATGGAGTCCATGTCCATGATCGTGCTGACGGTTCCGATCTTCTATCCGATGATCATGCAGTTCGACCTGTGGGGCATGGCGCCCCAGGACAAATCGATCTGGTTCGGCGTGATGGCGCTGATGGTGGTCGAGATCGGCCTCATCACACCGCCGGTCGGGCTGAACGCCTTCGTCGTCAACAGGATCGCGCGGAACGTGCCGCTCGCGGACACTTTCCGTGGGCTGGTGCCGTTCCTCACATCCGATCTGGCCCGCGTCGCGATCCTGTTCTTCTTCCCGCAAGTGGCGCTCTTCCTCGTCCACGCCCTGTAAGCCCGGCCCCGACGGCGGGACCGAACTTGTCCAAGAAAGGTGATGAAATGATCAGTGCTAAGGATTCTGCCTACCACCCAAACGACCCCACGGAATGGCGGTGGACGGAAACCACGCCGCTGATCTTCTCCGTTCCGGAGGCCCGCGTTCTGGGCAATCTCTATGTCGCTTCCCGGCCGAACCTGGGTGTTGCGTTATCGTCGATCGCGATAGGGCAGGGGATCTGCCGCCAGGCATATGAGATCGATTTTTCGGATGCGCAGATGCATCTTCCGGCGCCGAAGGTTTTCACGGGCTACGAACTGGAGAACGGGCTGCGTGTCGACGTCACCGATGCGCCGCACGAATACCGCTTCCGCTATGCCTACAAGGGTGGTGACGAGTGCTCTCTCGACCTGACCTTCCGAGGGATACACCGTCCGTTCGACTGCGAGGACCCCGCTGAGAACCCGCTTCTCGAAAAGCCGGAAGGCCACGCCTACGACTCCCGCCTGGGCGACCAGTGGGGCAATCGTTCCGCCGGCGCGACCCATCCTTCCGGACATTTCAACACGCTTGGGCGCACGACCGGCGAGCTCATCCTTCGCGGCAAGCGTTACGACGTGGACTGCTACGACTGCATGGACCACAGCTGGAGCCGCCGTACCGAGGTGAGCCGCCGCGCGGTGGCCTATCTCAGCGCCTGCTTCGGTCCGGACTACGGGTTGCATATGGCCGTGCCGCTGGACCTCGTCGACGGCGAAACGGTCTATGAGCAGTTGCGCTTCGGCTTCGTCGTGGACAACGGCGAGACGTTCGGTCTAATCAGCGCTGAAATCGGCGGCAGCACCACCGACATGTTGCCCATGGCCTGCTGGGTCAGCGCGACTGACGTGCGCGGCCAGGTGCACCGCTTCTCAGGTGCGGCGATCGCCGGTCATCCATACGACAACTTCAACCCTTCGCACATCGCTTTCCAGTGCCTCATGCGCTGGCAGACCGAGGATGGCCGCGTGGGCCATAGCGAGCTCGCGAACATATTCGGCCGCGAGTTCCTGCATGCGCGGTTGTCCCGGTCCGCCCGCCTTGCGGCCTGATCGTGTGGAGTGACGTCGGCGCATGGTACGACGGCCGAGCGGCCCCGGTGGGTCGTATCGGCGACCGATCTCGCATGGTTCCTTGGGGAGGCGAAGATCATCCGGTCGAGCCGACCGGCCTGCCGGACAGTCATCAGTTCGGGTGCAGCACCGCGCCGCCGCAGACGGAGATCACCTGGCCGGTGACGTAGCCGGAAAGATCGGTCGTCAGGAACTCCAGTACATTGGCGAGGTCTTCCGTGCGGCCGAAGCGCTTCAGCGCGATCGCCTCGATCTGCTGCGGCGTTCCCACGCCCATCGCCGGGTCGAGGCGCTTCAATCGCTCGGTCTCCACGATCCCCGGCGCGATCGCGTTGACCCGGATGCCGTGGGGGCCGAGTTCGGCGGCGAGGGTACGCGTGAGATAGGCCACCCCCGCCTTGGCAGCGCCGTAGACCGCGAGGTTGCCACCCTCGAGCAGCGAGATGCCGGTCTGCGAGGAGATGTTGACGATGACGCCGCCGCGCTGCGCCTTCATCGTCGGCGCGACCGCGGCACAGCAGAGCTGGGTCGATTTCAGATTGACGCCGATCAGATAGTCGAACGCCTCTGATGTCGTCTCGGTCGCCAGCGTGCCGCTTCCGCGCGCCACCGCCACGCCAGCATTGTTCACGAGGATGTCGATCCGCCCGAAAACCTCCAGCGTGCGGTCGACGAGGCCGCGAACCGCCGAGGGGTCGCGCATGTCGCCTTCGAAATCGAGCGCCTTCACTCCGAACGCCTCTGCTTCGGCCATGACGCTTTCGGCGGTCAGCTTTTCGCCGATCCGCGCGGCGGCCCCCAGGTTGAGGTCGGAGATCACGACGTTGGCGCCGAGCTTCGCCAGCCTCAGCGCATAGGCCCGCCCCAGCCCGCGCGCGGCACCGGTGACGATGGCGACCTTTCCGGAGAGCGCCCCCATCAGTTCGGCGTCAGGACCGCGCCGCCATCGGCGCAGATCACCTGTCCCGTGACATATTGCGAAAGGTCGGTGACGAGGAACTCCAGCACGCCGGCGCAGTCGTCCACTGTGCCGAGCCGCCGCAACGGCAGGCCCTGCGCCTGGGTGTCGGTGCCGATGCCACGCGCCGCAGCCTGGGCGGCCACCCGCGCCGTCATGATGATGCCGGGCGCGATGGCGTTGACCCTTATCCCGTGAGGGCCGAGCTCGGATGCGAGATTTCGGGTCAATATCGCCACGGCCGCCTTGGCCGCGCCGTAGACCGCCAGCAGGCCGCCCGGCAGGATGGAGACGCCGGTCTGGGACGTCACGTTCACGATGACGCCCGCCCCTTGCTCCTTCATGATCGGCGCCGCTGCCTGGCAGCACAGCAGAGCAGAGCGCAGATTGGCGTCCATCAGCAGGTCGTAGTCCGCTTGGCTCGTCTGCGTGGCCAGCGGGCCGCTGTCGCGGGCGATTGCGCCGCCGGCATTGTTGACAAGGATGTCCACGCGCCCGAACGCGCGCATCGTCTCGGCGAAGACGCGCTCGACATCCTGCGGCTTCGAAAGATCTGCCTGGACGCCGATCGAGCGCCGGCCCATCGCTTCGATTTCCGCCGGCACGCCATCGGCCGACAGGCGTTCATTCCAGTCGCGCGCGCCATCGAGGTTCAGGTCGGCGACGGTCACGTCGGCTCCCAGTTCCGCCAGCCGGAGCGCATAGGCGCGTCCGAGGCCGCGTGCAGCGCCGGTGACGACCGCGACCTTGCCTTCGAGGGGATGGATCATGGGTAAGCTCATCGATGAAAAATGACGGAATCCGCGAGCGACACGCGGCCGACGCGAGCCGCGTTGGCCGGCGCCGAGACGTCCTCGTAGCCGAAGGAGATGCCGTAGAGGATCCTGTTGGATGCATCGAGACCGAGATGGTCGCGGATGATCGACGGGTAGAGGCTGAGCGCGCCTTGCGCGCAACTCGCTATGCCACGCGATGTGAAGGCCAGCATCAGCGTTTGCGCGTAGATGCCGAGATCGACGGCCTCGCGCTCCTCGAATTCGCCGAACATGAAGACGAACACGGCATGCGGCGCGCCGAAGAATTCGAGATTGCGACGATAGGCCCAGTCGCGGCGCGGCCGGTCGTGTCGTTCGATCCCCATGGCACCGTAGAGCTGCACGGCGGCATCGACCTGCCGTTCGCGGTAAGCGCCCGCAAATTTGCGATCGGCGGTGAAGTCGGGGTCCGGCGCCACGCCGGCGTTGGCGGCCTCCACCATCTTCCGGCCGAGCGCCCTGAGGCTGTCGCCCGAGACGACGTGGGAGATCCAGGGCTGGATGTTGCAATTCGACGGAGCCGTCTGCGCGAGCTCGAACACCTCGCGGATCGTCGCGGCTGGAACCTCCCGCGTCAGGAAGCCCCGGACCGAACGGCGTCCGGCTATGGCTTGGTCCAGCGTCATGGTCGATCCCTCCGCCATCAGAGCCCGCTGCGCTCCGCGATTCTCATGCCCCGCCCGGCGTAGGCATGCGCCAGGAACCGTCCGACGCGCGCCGAATCCGGCAAGGTGCTGTTGCCCAGTTCGCCGCGCACGGCGACGCCGGCGCTCCCGACCGCGCCGCGGAACATCGCAAAGACGCGATGGAAATCGGTCAGCCGCTCCGTGCTGCCCGCATGCGCGTAATAGCGCTCGAGATAATCTTCCTCGGAAGGGATCCCCAGTGCGATGGCATCCTCGCCCATGATCCCGCCATTCTCGTCCGGAGCCATGTTCCAGGCCTGGGTGTTGAAGGCCACATCCACCAGCGGATGGCCGAGCGTCGACAGCTCCCAGTCGAGGACGCCGACAACCCTCGGCTCGGTCGGGTGGAACATCATGTTGCCGATCCGGAAGTCACCGTGGCACAGCGCGATGTGCTCGCTCGCAGGAACGCGCTTCTGCAGCCAGGCGATCATCCGGTCGAGGTCGGGATTGTCGTCGTCGCTCTTGCGGTATTGCGACCAGAGCTGCGACCAGCGGCTGATCTGGCGTTCGAAATAGTTGCCCGGCCGGCCGTAGTCCGCAAGGCCCAAGGCGGAGAAATCCAGCCGATGGATCTTCGCCATGGTTTCGCACATCGAGGCGTAGGCCTGCGTCCGATCCGGCGCCGACAGGCCGGGCATGGCGTAGGCGGTGTAGACACGACCCTCCAGCCACTCCATCAGGTAGAACGGCGTGCCGAGCAGGTCCGGGTCCGAGTGGTAGTGGTAAGCCTCGGGCACCGCGACGTCGGACGCGGCCAAGGCCTTTAACACCCGGAACTCGCGATCGATCGCATGGGCCGATTTCGCGAGCTGCATCCGGGGCTGCTTGCGCAGTACGGCACGCCACCCGTCGGCGTCGACGAAGTAGGTCGGGTTCGACATGCCGCCTTCGGTCGCGCGGATCTCGAGCGAGGCGATGCTCCGGCCGAGATGATCCGCCAGGAACTCTCTGAGGGCCTCGGGATCGAAGTCGGGTCCGAGATCGGCGGCCGGACGAGCGTTCACTGGTCCTGCCTGCCGAATCCGAACAGCGAATGGGCGATGCGGCGCTTCTGCACTTCCTCGGAGCCTTCGGTGATCTTGTAGCGTCGGTGGTGGCGGTAGATGTGCTCGAAAGGCATGTGGCGCGAGTAGCCGAGCCCGCCATGCACCTGGATGGCGAAGTCGGCCGCGCGACAGACCAGATCATTGGCCTTGTAGTTGCAGATCGAAACCTCGTGCGAAATCCCGGCCGGGTCCTGACGGTCCATCTTCCAGGCCGTGCGGAATATGTAGTTCCGCACGATCTCGCACTCGGCATAGAGTTCGGTGAGCGGGAACTGGATCGCCTGTCGAGTGGACAGCGGCTCGCCGAACAGCACGCGCTGCCTGGCATATTTGACCGCCTCCGTGATGCAGTAGCGCGCCGCGCCGGCACTTGCCGCGGCCTGGCGGATGCGGTTTTCGTGGATGAACATCATTGCGATCTTCAGCCCTTCGCCCTCCTTGTGGAGAATGGCGGAGTGGGGCACCCGGACATCCTTCAGTTCGACCTCCGAATGGTCGGTCGGCATGTTGAAGGTCCAGTGGTTCATCACGATCCGATGGCCGGGCGTGTTGGTGGGCACGATGAAGGCCGTGATGCCTTTGGCCTCGCCATCGTTGCCGCAGGTGCGCGCGAAGACGAGATTGGCCTCGGCGCGTCCGACCTGGGAATTCCAGCGCTTGCGGCCGTTGATCACCCAGTGATCGCCGTCGCGGACCGCGCGTGTCTCCAGCCAGGTGGCGTCGGAGCCATGGTTGGGTTCGGTCAGCGCGAAGCTGAGGTGCCGCTTGCCTGTGATGATGCCCTCGACATAGACCTTCTGTTCCTCGCTGCCGTAGCGTGCGATCGCCGGCACGATCGGGAAGTTGCCGACGACAGAGGATTCGTCCTGCAGATCGTTGTGAAGCCCGAGGCCCTTGGCCGCCAGATGCTCGCGGATCGCCGCGTTCATGAGGTTGCCGGCGGCCTGGCCACCGCAGCTTTCAGGCAGGCAGAGCCTCAGATGGCCCGCTCTGTCGGCGCGTCGTTCCATCTCCGAGATCAGCGCGCGCCATTCATCCGAGGGGCGCCCATCCTCCTCCCAGTTCGTCCGCGCCCATTCGCGCCGATGGTCGAAGAACTTCATGTTCTCCGCCTCCAAAGGCTTGATCTCGGCTTCGATGAAGGCGTCAAGCTCCGCAAGCTTGGCGACGATATTCTGCGGCAGGTCGAAATCCATGGATCGAACCCCTGAAAAGTCGGTGATGTGGCGTGGGCCGTCAGGCGTCTGAGTGCCTGGCGGCCTTCTCGCGCAGGACGAACTTCTGGATCTTCCCGGATGCCGTGCGCGGCATGGCGTCGACGATCTCGACGGCTTCCGGCCAATACTGCTTGGCTGCGCCGCTCTGGCCCATCCACTCGCGCAATTCGTCCATGGAGAACCCGCTGCTGTCCTTGAGGACAAGGAATGCACAGCCCCGCTCTCCCATGCGGCTGTCGGGGTAGCCGACCACGGCGGCATCCGCGACACGCGGATGGCGATAGAGGATCGCCTCGATCTCCACGACCGGCACATTCTCGCCGCCACGGATGATGATGTCCTTGGTGCGGCCATCGATCCGAATGTAGCCTTCCTCGTCCATATAGGCGAGGTCGCCCGTGTCGAACCAGCCTTCCGGGCCGCGACCGTCGAGACCCGGCTTCTTGTAGTAGCCGATGAACTGCTGTGCTCCGCGGAAATAGAGCCGGCCGGTCTTGCCCGCCGGCATCGGGTTGAGCTTCTCGTCGGCGATGAGCACCTCGACGCCGTCCACCGGGCGGCCGTCGCTCGACACAGACTTGACCGCCGCGCGATCCGGCTCCGTGAGCGATCCGCCAAGGCTCTCGGTCATGCCCCAGCACGAGGAGACGTCGAGACCCATCTGCCTTTTTGCGTTCTCGATGAACACGGGAGGGATCGGCGCGCCGGCACACAGGAAGGTCGTGAGCCGGGGCTTGTCGGCACCCTCTTCGATGAGACGGCAGATGTCGGCCAGGAACGGCGTTGCCGCGGCCATGTGGGTCACGCCTTCGCGTGCCATTATCGCGACGCCTGCCTTTGGCTCCCAGACATCCGGGAAAACGACTGTGCTGCCGTAATAGAGCGCCTGGACCATCACGGCCGCATAGCCGGTCATGTGGCCGAACGGGGTCGAGCCGAAATGCACGTCGTCCGCATCGAGGGCGAGGCGCGTTCCGAGCGCCTTCGCGCAGGCGATCAGCGTGTTGAAAGAGTGCATCACGCCCTTCGGCTCGCCCGTGGTACCGGAGGTGTACATCAGCACCGCCATCGCGTCGGTCGCCGACGGCGTGCCTTCTGCGGCAGAGACCGGCGAAGCGCCGGAGTTCATGACGAGCTTGTCGAAGGAACGCTTGTCGTCACCGTCGACGACGATGATGTGTTGCAGCTTCGGCAGGTCCGGCTTCAACCCGTCGAGCATGACCTCGAAATCGTGGCCGCGGAAGACCTTGGGAATGATGATCGCCTTCGTGTCGGCAAATCCGAGCATGAAGCGCAATTCTCGTTCCCTGAAGATGTGCATCAGCGGGTTGCCGACGGCGCCGATGCGCGCCAGGGCATAGGCCGTCACCACGAACTCCCACCAGTTGGGCAGCATCATCGCCACGACATCGCCCTTGCCGATCCCCATCGCCCTGAAGGCGCCGGCGGCTTTGGCGACGGCGTTGCCGAGTTCCCGATAGGTCAGCGTCTTGAAGGGACGATCGAAGCCTTTGTCCACGCGATAGCTGACGATGGCCTTCTTGTCAGGCGCTGCCGCGATCGCGCGCTCCAGAAGGTCATCGAGCGTCTTGTCCTGCCACCAGCCTTGCTCGCGCATCTTCCTGGCATGGGCTGCGAGGTCGAATTGTTCGGCCACGGCCTTCTCCTCCCTGGGCTCGCCTCCGATCCGTTTCCTCTTCGGATCGCGAGGTATAGTAATCTAGATTACGATACTAAACCACATTAGATTGATCTGCGTCAAGCGTCGGCGACATTGCGCGCTATGCCGATGCGGCGTGATCGCTCGATATGCGGACGTTGAGCTTGCCGATCTTCCCGGGGCCGCCAGCGCCGATGAGCGCGCCGGGCAGGCCTTCGAACCCGGCGATCTCCGTGGAAGGAGCGACCAGCCGTCCGTCCTGGAGGAGCCGTGCGAGCTGGGCCTCGGCCTCGAGCCGGCGGCAATAGTGATCGAACACCAACAGGAATCGCGGCTTTAGCCCCTCCTGGCGGCAATGTGCGCGCAGCCCGTCCGACATGAAGGAATCGTGCCTTTCCGCCGGAGCGCCCGGACGCGCATCGCCATAGGCGGAGAGGTTGCCGAAGTGATACCAGCGCCCGCCGCGGCCCATCAGCGGCAGGACCGCGCGGCTGACATCGCCGCCGACCGCATCGGAATAGAGCTGGACCCCTGACGGGCATGCCGCATGAAGTGCCGCGGCCATATCAGGCGCGCGGTAGTCCACCGCTGCGTCGAGGCCCAGTTCGTCAAGCAGCCAACGGCACTTCTCCGGACCGCCGCCGATGCCGATCACCCGGCAGCCCTTGAGCTTCAGCAATTGGGCGATGAGGGAGCCGCAGGCGCCCGTGGCGCCGGCCACGACCGCCGTCTCACCCGCTTGCGGTCGCAAGACCTCCTCCACACCGAACCACGCAGTCATGCCGGTGATGCCGAGAACGCCGATGAGATCCGATTCCTTATACCCTTCGCTGCATCGATGCCAATATTCGTGGCGGTCGTAGGAGTTGATGACGGCATAGTCCTGCCAGCCGAAATCGCCATGCCAGAGATCGCCCGGCCGGAACCGCGGGTCCGTGCTCTCGACCACCTCGCCGATACCGAAGCCGGCCATGACGTCATCAGGGGCAAGCTGCGGGCGATAGGCCTGCATGGCGAAGTAGAGCCGGTTTGCCGGATCGATCGACACGAGCCGCACGCGAACCAGTGCCTGACCCTGACGGAGCTGGGGAGCAGGCTCATCGCGACGCTCGAAGTTCGATGCTGAAAGCTGCCCTTCGAGCATGCGCGCGTAGACCCAGCGACGGTTCAGGGTCGCCATGAGGACGTTCCTTTCTGCTCACAAAACTGGATGAGATTGCCGTCCTGATCGTAGAACAGGAAGGACTTGCCGTTGATGGCCCATGGCCAGACATAGTTGGTCTGCGTCTCGTAGCCGGCCGCGCGGATCCTTTCGAACCAGCCGTCGATATCCTCCACCTGGAAGCCGAGTTCGTGGATGCCGGTATGACGGTATCGGAGGTTCTGCGGCGGCGTTCTCTCGATTTTCGGCACGAGCGGACTCTGAAGCTCGATCATGGCCCCGTCGGACGAGGTGAGCAGCGCCATCTCGGAACGGGCGCCCTCGACGCCGAAGATGTCATCCAGCGTTTCCGCCGGCATGCGTGTGCCGGACTGGCCCCTGCGGCCGTCGGGAATGAACCCGCGATGGGTTAGGGTGAAGCCGAGGACGTCGATCCACAGGCGAAGCGCCTCGTCGATATCCGAGACGAAGACGCCCATATGGTGGAAGCGCATCATCAGTAGACGAACTTTCCGGCGGGGTGGGTGGCCGAGATGCCGCCGTCGACCGGGATCAACTGGCCGTCGACATAGGCCGCGTCGTCCGAGGCCAGGAACGCGACCACCGCGGCCATGTCGTCGACATGGCCCGGCCGCTGCATGGGCGTCAGCATGCCGAGGCGGTCCTCCTTTCCCGACTTGCGCGCCCAATCGAACATCGGCTTCGTCAGGCCGGTCTCGGTGAGGCCGGGCAGGATCGCATTGACGCGCACTTTCCTGCCCGCGAAGGCGCATGCCGCCGTCATGGTGAGATGGTTCACGCCGGCTTTGGCCGCCCCGTAGGCCTCGGTGCCGCCGCGCGCGCGCAGCGAGCCGGTGGACGAGTTGAGGATGATCGACCCGCCGCCATGCTCGGCCATGTATCTGCCTGCAAGCTTGCAGGCGATGAAGGCGGTGACGACATTGTCGCGGAACATGCCTTCCCATTGCTCGGCCGTCTGCTCCAGGAAGGGCTTTACCGAGTCGGTGTTGCCGGCATTGGCAAAGAAGATCTCGAGCCCGCCGAGTTCTGCCGCGCACCGGTCGATCGCGGCCGCGATGCCGGCCTCGTCGCCTGCGTCGGCGACATGATGGATGCACGTCCCGCCCGCCTCGGTCACGAGCGCAACCGTTTCCTTCAGAGGGGCCTCCCGCCGGCCGACCACCATGACGCGGGCGCCCTCCTGCGCGAGCCGCGCGGCGCCGGCGCGGCCGATGCCGCTGCCGCCACCGGTGATGATCGCGCGGCGTCCATCGAGACGACCCATGCGCTCCTCCCTTTGCGTTTCATGTGTCGCGCGCATTGTAAAGTACGCAAGATGAAAGTAAACTAGCTATCTGTTTTTGAGGAGGAGAAATGCGGTGACTGGAAAGCTCGACCACATCGGCATCTTCGTCGAGAGCCTCGACAAGGCGCTTCCATTCTACGAGGCGCTCATCGGGCAGGGGGCTCCCATCATCAAGGAGGTACCCGAACTCGGGCTCCGGCTCGCGTTCTTCCACAAACAAGGCGGCCTGCCCATCGAACTCGTCGAGGCGACCGGCAAGAGCGAGATGAAGAACGGGGACGTCGTGGTCGCGCTCGAGGTCGAGGACCTGGAAGCCGAGATCGCGCGGCTGAAGGCGGCAGGCATCAAGGCCCATCACCAGAAGCCTACGGAGAACCTGCCGCTGCATCGGGGCTGGATCACCAAGGGCGACGGCCACGGCACGATCGTCGAGCTGTGCCCGAAAGGCGAGGTGGCGCGCTTCGTGTTCGACGAGGGCCGATAGAGCTTTTCCGCCTTTCTTCGAATCCTTCGAATCGGAGAAATGCTAACTCTTTGTTTTTCACGCAATTCCGGACGCAAAACCGCTGCGCGCATTGCTGGAATTGCTCTAGCGCCTGTGGCTTCCCGGTTTCCGCGCGGTTCACGAAAAGCTGCAAGATCAACCCCGCGGGCGGGGTTGATCCGTCTGGGACGCAACCGAACGGGTCTGTCTACTCTGCCGGCTGCAAGGCGGGTGTTTCCACCGGCGTTTGCCCGCCGCCCCCGAGCGCGTCGTTCAGCTTCGCCAGGTCGAGTTCGTTTTCCCACCGGGCGACGACGATCGTCGCGACGGCATTGCCGATGAAGTTCGTGAGCGCCCGGCATTCCGACATGAAGCGGTCGATACCGAGGATGAGAGCCATGCCGGCGACAGGCACGGAGGGAACCACCGAGAGCGTCGCGGCCAGCGTGATGAAGCCGGCGCCGGTGATGCCGGCGGCTCCCTTGGAGCTCAGCATCGCGACGAGCAGGAGCAGCAGCTGGTCGCCCAGAGACAGCGGAATGTCGACCGCCTGCGCGATGAAGAGCGCGGCGAGGGTCATATAGATGTTGGTGCCGTCGAGATTGAACGAATAGCCCGTCGGAATGACGAGGCCGACGACCGAGCGCTTGCAGCCGGCCCGTTCCATCTTTTGCATCAGCGCCGGCAGTGCCGCCTCGGACGACGAGGTGCCGAGCACGAGGAGCAACTCCTCTTTGATGTAGCGGATGAGCGCCAGGATCGAGAAGCCGTTGTATCTGGCGACCGCGCCCAGAACCACGAAGACGAACAGGAATGCGGTGATGTAGAAGGTGGCGATCAGGAAGGCGAGGTTGGCCACCGAGCCGATGCCATATTTGCCGATGGTGAAGGCCATGGCGCCGAATGCGCCGATGGGCGCGGCCTTCATCAGTATGGCGACCAGCCGGAAGATCGGGGTCGTCAGCGCCTGCAGGAAATCGACGACCGGTTTTGCCTGCTCGCCGACCATGCCGAGCGCGATGCCGAAAAGGACCGAAAGGAACAGGACCTGCAAGATGTCGCCTTCGGCGAACGCGCCGACCATGGTCTGCGGGATGATATTCATCAGGAAGCCGGTGATGGTCGATTCATGCGCCTTGGTCGCATAGGTCGCGACGGCGTCGGCATCGAGCGAGGCGGGATCGATATGCATGCCCGCGCCCGGCTGGATGACGTTGGCGACCACCAGGCCGACGGCGAGCGCGAGCGTGGAGAAGGTCAGGAAATAGAGCATGGCCTTGCCGGCCACGCGCCCGACCTTCTTGAGATCGGACATTCCGGCGATGCCGGTCGCGACCGTCAGGAAGATCACCGGGGCGATGATCATCTTGACGAGCTTGATGAACGCGTCGCCGAGCGGTTTGAGGCCGGCGCCGAAATCGGGATAATAATGGCCGACGAGCATGCCGGCGACGATGGCCACGATCACCTGGACATAGAGGTGACGATAGAACGGCAGGGGGGCACGCGTTTGCGTGACGGCAGGCGAGATGTGCACGGCTTCCTCCTTTCGCACCCCGACCGGAAACCGGCTCTTCCCGGGGTGGCTTGCTGCAATCGAAAAGGACGTGAGCAAGCCGCGTGCCAACCAGCGCTCATTTCGATAAGCCATTGGATAATTTGATATATCTCGCTGGCTGCATGAAGCGCGGCGATACCGCTGTGCGAATTTCCGCACATCGTGGATGGCGTTGCGTGCGGTTTCATGCTCAAAATCGCCGATGATCAGGGCCACGACGACCGGCATCTCGACCGACCTCTCCCGCGCGGCGCGGCGCCAGTGGCTCGTGTTCGCCATCGCCCTGCTGCTCATGTCGATCGCAGCGCTTTATGGAGCCGGGATATACGGCCGGTCGGCAGCGCTCTCGACGCTGCGAGAGCAGGGCCGGACCGAGGCGAACCTGAAAGTTGCCCTGCTGCGGGCCGTCCTGGAGCGCCCGCGCGCCCTGCCATTCCTTCTTGCCCGCGACCCGGATGTGGAGAACGCCCTGACCGGTGCCGACCCTGCCGGACGTGCGTTGCTCGACCGCAAGCTCGAAGAGCTGGTGGCCGGCACGAGCGCAGCGGTGATCTACGTCATCGACAGCAAGGGGATGGCGATCGCGGCCAGCAACTGGCGGGAGCCGACGAGCTTCGTCGGCAGCAACTATTTGTTCCGCGCCTATTTTTCCGATGCGATGAAGGCGGGAACCGCCGAGCAGTTTGCCATGGGCTCGGTCAGCAAACGGCCCGGCCTCTACATCTCTCACAGGATCGGCCCGGCTACGTCACCCCTCGGCGTGGTCGTCGCCAAGATGGAGTTCGACCGGCTGGAACAGGACTGGCAGGAGACGCAGCGCCCGTCCTATGTCGTCGATGCCGATCACGTGGTGCTGATCACCAGCATCCCTTCCTGGCGTTTCATGACCACCGAGCCGCTGCCGTCGGAAAGCCTCACCGCCATCCGGGAAAGCCTCCAGTTCGGCGAAGCCCCGCTGGCGCAGTTGCCCTTCGAGCGGGCCGGCGCAACCGACCTCATCCGCGCGATACTGCCGGGCGGCGGGGCAGAATCCTATCTGCGTGTCGCCGCGCCCGTCGCCTCGACGCCCTGGCAGTTTGAATATCTCGTGCCGGTCGCCGGCGCGATCGCCGCCGGCATGCGCGAAGCAAGGCTGGCGGCTCTGCTCGCGATCGGAGCGATCACGCTCGCCGCCGCGATCTGGCTGCGCCGCCGCCAGACGGCGCTCGCCGACGCCGCCCGCGATCAGGCCGCCCGCGAAGAGCTCGAACGCCGTGTGGACGCGCGGACACGAGACTTGAGCCTCGCCCGCGACCGCCTGCAGGCCGAAATCGTCGATCATCGCGAAACCGAAACCAGGCTCCAGGCCGTGCAGCAGGATCTCGTGCAAGCCAACCGCCTGGCGATCCTCGGCCAGATCGCGGCCGGCGTCGCGCATGAAATCAACCAGCCGCTCGCCACCATCCGCGCCTATGCCGACAATTCGAAGGTCTTTCTGGCGCGCAGCAGGCCGGAGCCCGTGCTCGAAAATCTCGGCCTCATCGCGGATCTGACCGAACGGATCGCCAAGATCACGGAGGATCTCAAGGCGCTCGCCCGCAAGGGCCGCTCCGGCGAGGAGGCGGTCGAACTGCGGGAAATCGTCGACGGCGCGGTCATGCTGCTGCGCAGCCGCTTCACCGGCCGGCTCGACCGCCTGGCCATCGCTCCCATGCCCGGGGGCCTTGACGTCATGGGCAATCGGCTGCGGCTCGAACAGGTCTTCATCAACCTCTTCCAGAATGCGCTGGAGGCCGTCGAGGACAAGGCCGACGGCCGGGTCGACGTCTCGGTCGCGGTCGTGGATGCGGAGGTCGTCGCCACGGTGGCCGACAACGGCCCAGGCATTTCCCCCGCCATCCTGGCCTCGCTCTTCGAACCCTTCAACACCTCCAAGGAAAAGGGCCTTGGGCTCGGCCTCGTCATCGCCAAGGACATCGTCGCCGACTATGGCGGGCGGCTGGAGGTCGAAACGGATATGCGCGGCGCCCGCTTCAGGGTCCATCTGCGAAAGGCCCAAGCATGACCTCGCCCGTCCTTCTGATTGACGACGACAGGCAACTCCTGCGTGCCACGGCACAGACGCTGGAACTGGCCGGCTTCGACGTTACCGCGCTCGGTTCGGCCGCCGAGGGGCTCAGCCTCGTCGATATGAACTTCGCCGGCGTCGTGGTCTCCGATATCCGTATGCCGGGCATTGACGGGCTCCAGCTTTTCGAGCGCATCCGCGACGTCGATGCGGAGATTCCGGTGGTCCTCGTGACCGGTCACGGAGACATCCCCACCGCCGTCAAGGCGATCCAGGACGGCGTCTACGACTTCATCGCCAAACCCTTTCCCGCCGAGCGGCTGATCCAGTGCGTGCGACGCGCCGCCGAAAAGCGCGGCCTAGTGATGGAAAACCGCCGCCTGAAGGAAGCGGCGCGGCAGGCGGAGGAAGACTTTCCGCTGATCGGCCAGACGCCTGTCATGGACCGTCTGCGCCAGATGCTGCGCCAGATCGCCGATACCGATGTCGACGTGCTGGTGACCGGCGAGACGGGCAGCGGCAAGGAGGTCGTGGCGCGACTTCTGCACGGGTGGAGCCGCCGCTCCAAGGGCAATTTCGTCGCGCTCAACTGTGGCGCGCTGCCGGAACAGGTAATCGAAAGCGAACTCTTCGGTCACGAGCCGGGCGCCTTCACGGGCGCCCAGAAGAAGCGCATCGGCCGCATCGAGCATTCGAGCGGTGGCACGCTGTTCCTCGATGAACTGGAAAGCATGCCGCCTTCCACGCAGATCCAGATGTTGCGCGTGCTCGAAATGCGGGAAGTGACGCCGCTCGGCACGAACGAGGTGCGGCCGGTCGACATCCGCATCGTCGCGGCGGCCAAGGTCGATCTCGCCGATCCCGGACAGCGAAAGACGTTCCGGGAGGATCTCTACTATCGCCTGAACGTCGTCTCGCTTTCCATACCGCCTCTGCGCGAGCGTCGGGAGGATGTTCCGCTTCTCTTCAGCTATTTCGCCGAGCGCGCCGCGCGGCGCTTCCAACGCGAAGCGCCCGCGCTTTCGGACGAAATTCTGCGGCACCTCGGCGAGCACGATTGGCCCGGCAACGTGCGCGAGCTCTACCATTTCGCCGAGCGTGCCGTCCTGGGCCTGGTGCCGAAAGCCGCCGCGCCGGCGGCGGGCACGCACGGTACGAGCGATTCCGGCACGCTTCCCGAACGTCTGGAGCGGCTGGAGGCGGAGATCATCCGCGACACGCTTTCGGCCCATGGCGGGGATGTCCAGGAAACGATCGCCGCCCTGGGTATTCCGCGCAAGACCTTCTACGATAAGCTCCAGCGTCATGGGATCGTCCGGCGGGACTTTTCGGGCAAAGGCGAGGCGTGACGCGCTGGCGCCAGTTCCGCGGCTTGCGGTACGTCGATCCAGCGCATGTCCCTTTTCCCGAAACCGCTGCATGTTTTTGGGGAGAGATGCTTCAGATCTTCTTCGTGCGGCCTTCCCAGAACGGAGCGCGAAGGACGTTTTTCTGCACCTTGCCCGCCGGACCGACCGGCAGCGGTTCGTCGCGGAAGGTGATCCCTTTGGGGCATTTGTAGCCGCCGATATGTTTGCGGCAATGGGCGATCAGCTCGACATCGGTCGCGGTCTGGCCGGGCTTGAGGACGACGATGCCGTGCACCGCTTCGCCCCATTCCTCCGACGGCACGCCGACCACCGACGCCTGCATGACGGACGGGTGGCTGTAGAGCGCTCGCTCCACCTCGATGGAAAAGACGTTCTCTCCGCCGGTCACGATCATGTCCTTCACGCGGTCGGCTACATATAGGTAACCATCCTTGTCCATGTAACCGGCGTCTCCCGAGAACATCCAGCCGTCGCGTAGCGCGGCGGCCGTTTGTTCGGGCTTGCCCAGATACTCCCGCATCAAATAGTCGGATCGCATCGCGATCTCGCCGAGTTCGCCGCGCGGCAGATCGTGGCCATCCGGGTCGACGATGCGAATTTCGACACCGGGCGCCGGTTGGCCGCAGGCGGCGATGCGATGAGCCCTCGGCCCGTCGAAGACGTGGTCGCGCCAGCGAAGCATGGTCGCGAAACCGCCGGTCTCGGTCATCCCGTAGATCTGGTAGAAGCGCCAGCCAGGCAGCTTGCGCGCAGCCTCAGCCATCAATTCACGCGGCATCGGCGAGCCGCCATAGACGAGCGTGCGCAGGCTCGAAAGGTCGTAGCGGTCGAAGTCCGGGTGGTTGAGCATCATCGTGATCATGGTCGGCACCATGACGGCATTCGTGACACCGTGTTCGCTAATGGCCTGCATCATCGCGACCGGCTCGAACTTGGGCAGGACGACGTGCGTGCCGGCGCACAGCGTGATGTAGAGGGCGGCGTTCGCGGCGGAGAAATGGAAGAAGCCGCCGACATAGGCGAAGCTGAGATCCTCGATATCAGGCAGCATGGCGAGATAGGCGACGGTCGCCTGGGTGAGAGCCTGGTGCGTGAACGCGACCCCCTTCGGGTCGCCGGTGGTGCCGCCGGTGTAGAACACGGCGTAGAGGTCCTCTCCCGTCCGCCCGGCGTCTTCCGCGGGCTCGCTGGCCGCAATGAGGTCTTCGTAGGACAGCATGTCCTCGGGCGTACCACCCTCGCCCATATAGATCAGCGCCTCGAGCGGAAGTTCCCTTGCGAGTTCACGCGCCTGCCCGACGAAGTCCGTCCCGACGAAGAGAACCTTCGCGCCGCAGTCCTTCAGGGCATAGGCATTTTCGGCTTTCGACCAGCGGACGTTCATCGGCGCGAAGCAGCCGCCGGCATGAGGAATGGCGTAGAAGAGTTCGACATACCGGTCGGAATTCATGGACAGGACGGCCACGAAATCGCCCGCCGCCAGGCCGAGCTTCTTCAGTGCGGCTGCCAGCCTGGCGGTACGTTCAGCGAACTCCGTCCAGCTTCGGCGACGTTCGCCATAGACCGTTGCGGTTCCTTGGGGATTGAGCGTCGTCGCCTGCCGTACGAACTGGGTGATCTGCATCTGTCCTCCTCCATCGCCGAACCAGCCGGCCGCATGTCGGCTTTGGCCTCACACGTCGCTTTCGGGCGTCGTGGCGGCGCATTGCCTCCCGATAAGCGGCCGCGCGGCTTGCGCGTCGTTTCAATTACAGTTAGCATGATTACAGTATTATAGCGAACAAATTGAGGTCAACCGTGCACGGACCGCTCACCGGGGTCAGAGTCGTCGAACTGGCGGGACAGGGGCCGGCGCCTTTCGCATGTGCCATCCTGGCGGATTTCGGCGCGGACGTCGTGCTGATCGACCGGTCGCCGGCATCTGGGTGGGAACCCGACATTCCGCGGGCATACGACTTCTATATGCGCAACAAGCGCTCCGTCGCGCTCGACCTGAAGTCTTCGGAAGGCATGGCGACGGCGAAGGCGATGATCGCCAGGGCGGATGTTCTCGTCGAGGGCTATCGGCCCGGTGTCGTCGAGCGGTTGGGGCTCGGGCCCGAGCCATGTCTGGAAATCAACCCGCGTCTGGTCTTCGCGCGTATGACCGGCTGGGGTCAGGACGGCCCTTACGCACAGGAAGCGGGCCATGACATCAACTATCTGGCCCTGACCGGCGCGCTCCATTCCATCGGCTCCGCCGAGTTGCCGCCTCCGCCGCCCCTGAATCTGGTGGCGGATCTCGGCGGCGGGGGAATGTTCCTTGTCGCAGGCATCCTCATGGCGCTGCTCCATGCACGGGAGACCGGCCAGGGCCAGGTGGTGGACTGCGCCATGCTGGACGGCGTTTCCCAGCTCATGTCCGCTTTCCACGCCTTTCGCCAGCAGAGCAGCTGGTCGGGCCGCCGGCAAGACAACATCGTTGATGGAGGCGCGCACTATTTCGGCACCTATGCGACCAAGGACGGCAGGTTCGTTTCCGTCGGTGCCATGGAGCCACAGTTCTATGCGAATCTTCTCGAGGCTCTCGAGATCGATCCCGCGCAATTGCCCGACCGTGACGACCGCTCAAACTGGCCTTTCCTGCGGCAGCGGTTCGCACAAGTCTTCGCGATGCGCACCCGCGCCGAATGGGAAGAGCGCATGAAGGGCAGGGACGCCTGCTTCGCGCCGGTGCTGTCGATCGACGAGGCCTGGAGCCACCCACAGATGCAGGCGCGGGGCACCTTCGCCGAATTCGGCGGGCTCAACTATCCGGCGCCGGCGCCGCGCCTCTCTACAACGCCCGGCAGCCTGCGCAATGCCGCGCCCGAGCCCGGCGCCGACACGAGCGCCGTGCTCGCCGACTGGGGAATCGAACTGACGAGGAAAGCATGATCTTCAACGACGACCAGACTGCGCTCAGGGAGGCCGCGGACCGGTTTGCCAGGGAGGTCCTGCTTCCCGGCTACCAGAAGCGCGAGAACCAGCCGTTCGACCGCGACCTCGCTCGCGAGATGGGTTCGCTCGGCTTCATCGGAACCGATCTGCCGGAGGAACTGGGAGGGCTGGGTCAGACCTCCATCACCACCGGCCTCGTGGCGGAGGCGCTTGCCTATGGTGATTTCAACATGTCGGCGCTGCCTGTCAATGTCTCGCTCAACGCCGCCGTCCTGCTGCAGTACGCGCCCAAGGCGATCGCGCGGGAGTGGGTGCCGAAGATGATTGCCGGCGAGAAGCTGATGGCGATCTGCCTCACCGAGCCGCGCGGCGGATCCGACGCGGCGCGCATCGAACTGAGGGCGCGCAGGCGCGGCGGCGACTATGTGCTCACGGGCGAGAAGACGTCGATCACCTTTGCCGATTGCGCCGACATCTTCCTGGTGTTCGCTCGCACGGGCCGTCCGGAAGACGGTGCGAAAGGCGTGTCGGCCTTCTTCATCCCCGAGGGCACGCCCGGGATTGCCCGGCTCAAGTTCAACGACATCGGCCACCGGGTCGTCGGTCGGGGATCCCTGTTCTTCGAGGACGTCGTGCTCCCGGAAGAATACAGGCTCGGGCCGGAAGGGACCGGCTTCACGCAGGTCATGCACGGCTTCGACTATTCGCGCGCGCTCATCGCGCTCGAATGCGCAGGCGCCGCGAAAGCCTCGCTCGATGAGGCATGGGCTTACGTGAAGGACCGTCAGGCCTTCGGCCGGCCGATCGGGCAGTTCCAGGGGGTGAGCTTTCCGCTTGCCGAGGGCGAGTCCATCATCGAGGCGATCCGACAGCTGGCCTATCATACGCTGCAACTGCGCGAGGCCGGAATGCCGCACACGTCGGAGGCCGCGATGTGCAAATGGATGGGTCCCAAGCACGCGATGGAGGTGATCCACAACTGCCTGCTCGCCACCGGCCACTACGGCTATTCCTTCGACCTTCCGCACCAGCAGCGCATGCGCGACGTCATGGGCCTGCAGATCGGCGACGGCACCGCCGGAGTGATGAAGCAGATCATCGCGCGACAAAAAATCGGGCGCGCCGCCGTCCCCTACTGAAGACCGGTTGTTCAGCGCTGAACAATTAATAAGCTAGCACATTTTTTGTTGGCGTATTTAAAAAAGATACGCTACTGTATGATGAGCTTCCAGACGGTGTTGGCACATTGAATCGTGTCTGGACGCGCCTTTGGCGGGCCGGGTCGGGCGAAGCTGAAGAAAATATCCTTAGTGAGGGAGGAAGCACTATGGCGTTCAGAAAACTCAAGGCAGCAATCCTGTCGGGCGTGGCAGTCACCGTGACGGCTTTGCCGGCCGTTGCCGACGTGAACATTCTTTATCTGTCCGACATGTCGGGCCCGACATCCGTGCTGACCGGCGAGTCCAGCCAGCGCGCGATCGAGATGGCGATCGACGATTTCGGCGGCGAGGTGAACGGCGAGAAGATCGTGCTGAATGTGGCCGATCATCTGTCGAAGCCCGATGTCGGGCTCGGCATCGCCCGCGAGTGGGTCGACAAAGACAAGGTGGACCTGCTGTTCAGCGTCGACCAGTCGGCGGTTGCGCTTGCCGTATCCGACCTCGTGCGCGACAAGAACATAGCCTATGTCCACGGCGCGTCCAGCACCGCGCTCACCAACGAGAAGTGCGGACCCAACCAGGTCCAGATGCTGATGGACAGCTACGGGCTGTCACGCGCCATCACGATTCCTCTTATCGAGGCCGGCCGCAAGAAGTGGTACTACATCACGGTCGACTATGCGTTCGGCCAGGATGTCCAGGCCAAGGGCGAGGATGCGATCAAGGAAGCGGGTGGCGAGTTCCTCGGCGCCTCCAAGCACTCGCCGCAGACGACCGACTTCTCCGCATTCCTGCTCGAGGCAAAGTCGAAAGGCGCCGAGACGATCGGGCTGGCGACGTTCGGCGCCTGGCAGGTGGCCATCGCCAAGCAGGCGCAGGAGTTCGGGCTGGACATTCCGCTGGCGCCATACTTTCTCGGCGACACCGACATCAAGGCGGCCGGGCTCGACAGCTTTCAGAATGTTGAGAGCGCGATCCAGTTCTACTGGGACCAGAACGACAAGACGCGCGAATTCTCCAAGCGCTACCAGGAGCGCTACAGCCGTCCGCCGACCTTCACCAACGCGATGCACTACGAGTTCATCACCCATTACCTGAAGGCGATGAAGGAAGTCGGCAAGAAGGACGCCACCGAGGTCGTCAAGAAGATGCGCGAGATGCCGATCCAGATGATCAATGGCGACACCGCCACGATCCGCGAGGACGGCCGCACGATGCGCCCGATGTATTCCTACATCACCAAGACCCCGCAGGAGAGCACCGGCGACTGGGACTTCATGAAGATCACGGGCAAGATCGACGCCGACAAGATTGCTCCGCCCCTGTCGGACAGCAAGTGCCCGCTGGTCAAGGGTTAAAACCGGGCTTCCGGGGGAGGTGGTCCTTCCCCGGAATACCTTGCCGTCCTTGCGAACCGGGACGGCGCGGGTTGCGAAAACCGAGGAGGAACGGTTGACGGACGCGGTACTCAGGGTTCGAGGCATCACGAAGAGTTTCGGCGCCTTCAGGGCGGTGGACGGTGTTGACCTCGACATAGCCGAGGGCGAAATTCACGCCCTCATCGGCCCGAATGGCGCGGGCAAGACGACCTGCTTCAATCTATTGACCGGAAGCCTGCCGCTCACGTCGGGCGAGATCAGCCTGCGCGGCTCTCGCATATCAGGTCTTCCGATGGACGAGATCGCCCGTCGCGGCATAGTCCGTTCCTATCAGATCTCGTCCATCTTCCCGGACTTCACCGCACTGGCCAATGTGCGGTTCGCGCTCCAGCAGAAGCGCGGGACCAATTTCGACTTCTGGCGTTCGGAGCGCAGCCTCGAGCAACTCCATGGCCCAGCGCTGGACCTGCTCGACCAACTCGGGCTCGCGGACTGGGCGCAGATGCGCGCGGGCGATCTTCCCTACGGTCGCAAGCGCGCGCTGGAGATCGCCACGACGCTGGCGCTCGACCCGCAGATCCTGCTGCTCGACGAGCCGACATCAGGCATGGGCCGTGAGGATATCGGCCGTGTCGTGGAACTGATCCGCAAGGTGGCGAAGGGACGGACCGTGATCATGGTCGAGCACAATCTCTCGGTTGTCGAGGGGCTCTGCAATCATGTCACCGTGCTGGCACGTGGCCGCGTGATAGCCTCCGGCATCTACAGCGACGTGTCTCGCGACGAAAAGGTCGTCGAGGCCTATCTCGGAGCCGGTCATGCTTGAGATCCGCGGCCTCAATGCGTGGTATGGCGAAAGCCACGTGCTGCACGGCGTCGACATGGACGTTCCGGCGGGCAAGGTCGTTTCGCTGCTGGGCCGCAACGGCGCCGGCAAGACGACCACGATGCGCACGATCATGGGCATGATGGGCAGGACGGAGGGCGCCATCAACTACGGCGGCGTCAATCTCCTGGCGTTGCGGCCGGACCAGATCGCGCGAAAGGGAATCGCCATCTGCCCGGAAGACCGCGGCATCTTCCCGTCGCTCACCGTGTCGGAAAACCTGTTCCTTCCGCCAATCGTCGCCAAGGGCGGAATGGATATCGATCGCATCTATGCTCTCTTCCCCAACATCAAGGAAAGAGCATCCAGCCGCGGCACGCAACTCTCCGGCGGGGAGCAGCAGATGCTGGCGATCGCGCGCATTCTGCGAACCGGCGCGCGCCTATTGCTGCTCGACGAGCCGACCGAGGGACTGGCTCCGGTGATCGTCCAGCAGATCGCGCGCACGATCCGCGAAATCAAGGCACTTGGCTACACCATCATCCTCGTCGAGCAGAATGCGCACTTCGTCGAGGGTCTCGCCGACATCCATTACCTCATCGAGAACGGCGTGATCGTAGACCGTCTCGAAGGCGCCGAGTTCGCGGCCAACATCAGCCGCGTCGACAAGCTTCTAGCGGTCTAAGCAGGGTTCGGAAAAGTGTCCCACGGTTTTCCGTCAAAACCTGCGGCAAGAGAAGAGGCTAAGCAGGTGAAGCGTGGGCGAAGCCACGCAAACCTGCTTAGAGGAAGACGAGGTCTGACATGGACATCAACCTGATCCTCACCCAGATGACGCTGGGCCTGGTGAACGGGGTCTTCTACGCGATCCTGTCGCTCGGCCTTGCGATCATCTTCGGCCTGCTGGGCGTCATCAACTTCGCGCATGGCGTGTTCTTCATGCTCGGCGCATTCATCGCCTACGCGCTCGGCCAGTGGCTCGGCATCGGCTACTGGGGTGCGATCGTCATCGCGCCGCTGGCGGTAGGCATGCTCGGACTATTGGTCGAGGTGGTTCTCATCCGCCATCTCTACCGTCTCGACCATCTCTACGGGCTGCTGCTCACCCTCGGCCTGGCACTGTTCGCGGAAGGCTTCATCCGGATCACGTTCGGGCCGCAGGGGCTGCCCTATTCCGTGCCGCCGAGCCTGCGCGGGGCAATCAACCTTGGCTACATGCTGCTGCCGACCTATCGCGCCTGGGTGGTGGTCGCGGGCATCGTCCTGTGCCTTGCGACATGGTTCCTCATCGAGCGCACGCCGCTCGGGGCGAAGCTGCGGGCGGCGACGGACAATCCGACCCTCGTCCAGGCCTTCGGCATCAACGTGCCGGTGATGCTGACGCTGACCTACTCGGCCGGCGTCGCGCTGGCGGCGGTCGGCGGCGTGATGGCCGCGCCGATCCTCTCGGTCGATCCGTCCATGGGAACGAGCATCGTCATTGTCGTCTTCGCGGTCGTCGTCATCGGCGGCATGGGCTCCATCTTCGGATCGATCGTCACGGGCCTCGCCCTCGGCCTCCTCGAAGGTCTCACCAAGGCTGTGCTCCCGCAGGCCTCCTCGACCGTGATCTTCGTCGCAATGGTGATCATCCTCGTGCTGCGTCCGCGCGGCCTCTTCGGGAAAACAGCATGAGCATCGTACACTCCACCCCGATCAGCGGCGCCGCCGGCGAGAGCGGCGCGCAGTCCGGACAACTTCTAGGCTTTACCCGCTCCCGCGCGATCTTCTTCCTGCTGTTCGCGGCGTTCGTGGCGATCTCGCCGCTGTTCCTCTATCCGATCTTCCTGATGAAGGTGTACTGCTTCATCATCTTCGCCTGCGCCTACAACCTGCTCCTGGGCTACACCGGCCTCATGAGCTTCGGTCATGCCGCCTTCTTCGGCATGGGCGCCTATCTTTGCGGCTACGCGGCGACCCAATGGGGCCTGCCCTTCGAGTTGTCGGTGCTGACGGGGACCATCTTTGCCGCGTTCCTGGGCCTCTTCTTCGGTTGGGTGGCGATCCGGCGCACAGGCCTCTATTTCGCTATGATCACGCTGGCACTCGCGCAGATGGTCTATTTCGTCGCCATGCAGGCGCCGTTCACGGGCGGCGAGAACGGCATCCAGTCCGTTCCGCGAGGTACACTGCTCGGGCTCGTCGACCTGTCGTCCAACATGGCGCTCTACTGGCTGATGGCGGTGATCGTGCTCGCCATGCTCGCCTTCTACAACAGGATCGTCCATTCGCCGTTCGGGCAGGTGCTGCGCGCCATTCGCAACAATCCGGAGCGCGCGAAATCGCTCGGCTACGATATCGATCGATTCAAGCTTGCATCGTTCACGATTTCGGCGGCGATGGCGGGTTTTGCAGCCTCGCTGAAGACGGTCATCTTCGGCATCGCCACGCTCACCGACGTCTCGACGGTGGTCTCGACCGAGGTTGTGCTGATCAATCTGGTCGGCGGCATCGGCACGATCTTCGGTCCGGTCGTCGGCAGCTACATCATCCTGTCGCTGGAGCATTTCCTTGCCCCGTACGGACCCTGGGTGCTGCTGATCCAGGGCATCGTGTTCATGCTCTTCGTGCTCCTGTTCCGCCAGGGCTTGGTGGGGGAACTGCAGAAGAAATTGCGAGCCCATCTGTAGTCGGGAATGTAACGAGATCAGGCGTCCTACGCCGCGTGTTCGAAAATGCTGCGCTGGCGATGTTGTCCTGTAGCGGCTGGCTCCAGCAGGTCTTTGCCGGAAGCCGTGGAACGTGCATATGCTTGGGGCTTCGCTTCCGGCCGGGCGCGCTAAAAGAGCTCCGGCACCTCGCAGCCGCGAGTCATGCCCGGCAATCACTTCCGATTGCCGGGCAGTGCGGCTCAGTTCATGTTCACCTGCCCTCGAACCGGGGCTTGCGGCGTTCCGCGAAGGCGCTCAGCCCTTCGCGGGCGTCGTGCGTGGAAGCGAGATGAGCCAGCGCCTGGGCTTCATGTTCGAGCTGGGCTTCGAGAGGTTCCGTGCGAGCCGACAGGAAGGTGCGCTTGATGGCGCCATAGGCCAGCGTCGGCCCGGCGGCGAACTGCTTCGCCATCGCCTCGGCGGTTTCGGACAGATCGGCGGCGGGCACGACGATATCGACGAGCCCGGCCGCCATAGCCTCACTCGCCTCCAGCACTTCCGACAAAAGCAGGAAGCGCTTGGCCCGGGCAAATCCCATGCGGTTCGTCAGTGATACGGTGGAGCCGGAATCCGCGCAGAAGCCGATCATTGAGAAGGCCGCGTTGAGCTTCACGCCTTGCGCGGCGATCAGGATGTCGGACATGGCGGCGAGCGACACGGCACCGCCGGCGACGTCGCCATGCAGCGCGCAGACGACAGGAGCGTTCATGCGCTGGAAGCGGACGATCGCCATATGCACGTCGGCCGTCCACGACTTCACAATGCGGGGCAGTTGCGAAAGGTCCTTGGTGAAAGCGCGGATATCGCCGCCGACTGAGAAGAACCGTCCCTCGGCGGTCAGCAACACTGCACGGACGTCGTCGCGGGACGAAAGCTCCACCGAAAGGTCGCACATGTCGCGGCAGAAGCCGCCGTCGAATGGATTGCCGCGTTCCGCCTGGGTGAGCCTCACCCGGGCAATGCCGCCCTCGACAAGGCAGACGAGGGTCTCCATCGACAATTCGTTCATTCCAGGTCTCCTTCCTCGCTTCATAAGTTAATTAACATACTATACTGTAGCGAATTAATTACAAGCGCGGCTATGGCGAAGGGAGGTGACATGGAGCAATCGTTGGAAGAAGACGACCCGCCCCAAGGCTTCTTCATCCTCGGCGAACGGCCCGAGGTCGAAGTCTTTGCCGGCCCGTTCTACGAACGGCTGTTGGCAGACGGTCAGCGGCAGCTCGGCTTTCGGGTCACTCCACGCAAGCTGAACAAGATGGGTGTCTGCCATGGCGGCGTGCTGGCGTTGTTCGCCGACATCCAGGGCGGTCCGTTGAAGCGAGCTCTGAACCTCGCCGTCGATTCCCCCACCATCAATCTGAGTATGGATTTCGTGGCATCAGCCCCGCGCGGCTCGTGGGTGCAATCGCAGCCGCAACTGGTTCGGCAGACAGGAGGGCTATTGTTCTTCGAATCGAAACTCCACGCCGACGGCGAACTCTGCGCGCGGGTGAGCGGCATCTATCGGCTGAAGCCGAACGGCCACGGTTCGTCGCGACGTATCAGCTCTTCGGCTTGACGAAGCCGCGCTCAGCGGCGCGGCGGGCAAGCCCTCCGGTTCCGAGCATGAAGGTCTGGGTGCGATTTTCCAGCTCGATGGCCGCCTGCAGGCTGCCGATTTCCAGGTTCGCCCACATGCCGCGCTTGGTCATCCAGGTTCCCATGCGGCCGTTTTCCGCAATGGATCGCGCCAGGGCTCGTGCCTGGTCCAGAAGTTCGTCCGGATGGACCCGGCGGGCAATCAGACCGATGCGCTCGGCTTCGTCCGCCTCGACCATCCGGCCTGTCAGCATCATCTCGAAGGCCCGTGTCGTGCCGATGGCGCGAGGAAGCAGCCAACTCACCCCGACATCGCAGCTCGACATGCCCACCCGGATGAAGGCCGAACTGAAGCGCGCCGCGGCCGATCCGATCCGCGTGTCGCAGGCGAGAGCGAGGCCGAGACCCGCGCCGGTCGCCGCCCCGTTTACCGCGGCGATCGTCGGTTGCGGGATGGCACGGAGCCGTGTGACGAGAGCGCCGAAGCGCTCCTGCCGGCGGGCCCAGAAACCCTCGTCCTCCTCGTCACCGCCGGAGGCGAGCGAGAGGTCGAAACCGGAGCAGAACCCGCGGCCCGACCCGGTGATCACGACGACCCGCGCCGAGGATCGCGCGATGCCGTCGAGCGTCGCGAAGAACGCGTCGATCATGTCGTCGCAGAGCGCGTTCAGCTTCTCCGGACGGTTGAGGGACAGGGTGACTATCCCTCCTTGTTCCGCAACGCTGACCGTGCTCATCGGCCCTGACGTTCTTTTTCCTGCGACTTTTTGAGCGCTTCGCGCGCGGCGGCCCAGTCCTGCGCTCCCATCGTGGAGAGTTCCGCGAAAGTCGAAGGCGCCGTCAGGCGATGACCGCCGTCGATCGGGATCGTGGCGCCGTTCACGTAGGAGCACTCGTCGAGCATCAGGAAGATCAGGATGTTGCGCAACTCGTCCATGTCGCCGTAGCGCCGCAGGGGAACCTTGTCGGGCTGGGTCGCTCCGACCGAGGAGCCGGGGATCGGGTTGAGCTTCTCCCAAGCGTTTTCCGTCGGGAAGGGGCCGGGAGCGACGGCATTCAGCCGGATGCCCTTGGGGCCCCACTCCACCGCCAGCGACATGGTCATCGCGTGGATCGCGGTCTTCGCCATTGCGCAAGGCACGACATAGGCCGATCCGGACCAGACCCAGGTGACGAGGTTCGAGATGACCGTGCCGCCGATGCCATCGGCGATCCAACGCTTGCCGCAGGAATGGGTGGCGTAGAAGCTGCCATCCATTACGGTCGCGCGCACTGCGTCATAGGCCCGGTGGGAGATCGACTCGGTGGGCGCGATGAAATTCGCCCCGGCATTGTTGACGAGCCCCGTAAGAGGACCGCCTGTCCATAGATCGGCGACCATCGCGTCCACGGCTTCGGCGTCGCGGATGTTGACGATCCGGTATTCCGCCGTGCCGCCGCTGCGCCGCTCGATCTCCTTGCAAGCGTCTTCCAGAACCTGTTCGCGACGGCCGCAGATCGCCACATGCGCGCCATGAGCGGCGAAGCCTACCGACATCTCCTTGCCGAGGCCGGTGCCTCCGCCGGTGACGAGAATGCGCTTGCCTTTCAGCACATCGCTGCGGAACGGGCTCATATTTCCTCCCTCGGGTTACGAACGGACCTTAGCGCAGACTTGATTGCATGTCTAACGTATAGTACGCAAGTTTACGAGATTGAGGTTCTGCAACAGAGGAGGAGGGCGCATGACCGGCCTGCCAGAGATGACCAATTTCGGGACCAGCCGCACCGAAGACGGCATCCTCCATCTCGTCTTCGACATGCCCGATCGTTCGATGAACGTCTTCTCGAACAAGGCCATCCATGAGATCGAAGCTTTCGCGGACTGGCTCCGGCGCTCCGACATCCGCGGCGTGGTCGTCTCGTCCGGCAAGAGCAATGCCTTCTGTGCCGGCGCGGACCTGAGCGAGCTGTCGCAGGCCTACGACATGATCATGGCTTCGCCCAAAGACCAGCGCGACGCCAGGACCGTCGCGCACTTCTCGCCGATCGGGCGCGCCTTCCGCAAGCTGGAGACGGCCGGCAAGCCTGTCGCGGTCGCCGTGCACGGCCTCGCATTGGGTGGGGGCTGCGAGCTGATGCTCGCCTGCCACCATCGAGTGCTCACCGACACGAAGGAGACACAGATCGGATTGCCGGAATCGCTGGTCGGCCTTCTGCCCGGCGGTGGCGGCACCCAGCGGCTGCCCCGGTTCACTGGTGTCGAGAAGTCCCTTGGCGTGCTGCTCGACGGCGCACGCTTTGGCGCGCGGGAGGCCGTCGCGATGGGGGCGGCGAACGCCGCGGTTCCGCCCGGTCAGGAAATCGCAGCCGCCGAGGCCTGGGTGCGTTCGAACCCCGAGCCACGGCAGCCGTGGGACAGGGCGAACTGGAAGGGCTTCGGCGCGGATGAGGTGGTGGCGGTGACCCGCCCGGTCCGAGAGAAGCTGCTGCGGGAGACCGGAGGTCACTACCCTGCCGAACTCGCCATCCTCGATTGCCTCGATCGCGGACTGGCAGGGACCATGGATGAAGGCATAGCCGCCGAGGTCGATGTCTTCAAGGATCTCGTGCAGCGCATCGAACCCCGGAACATGATTGCGGTCATGTTCCTCGGTCGGGTTGAATACGACAAGCGCCGTCGCAAGGAAGCCCTTCCGGAAGGGCTGGATGCGCTCGCCGCCGAGGTGAAATCGGCGATGGAGAACAAGGCGACGGCTTTGGGCATCCTCGGCGCGGATGCGTTGAAATTCGCCGGCGTCGGTGGCGCCGCGCCGGGGGATGTCGCTGCCGCCAGCACCATTGCCGCGAGGCAGCCGCAATGGTTCGAGCAGCCGCAAGGCGACCTTGAGCGGGGCGCGCTGGCGATCCTGGCCGCGGGCGCAAAGGCGGCCGCGAGCCGCGCGGATCAGTTCTCTGCGGAAGACAGGAACATGATCGACTTCCATTGTCAGCAGGCCGCCGGCTTTCCGCGCTATCTCGGCGGGCCCTTCACCTTCCTCGCCCGCTTTGGCGAGGCGCGCTGCGACGAGCTCGCGGCAGCCTGATGCCAACGGTCGATGAAATCGCCCGTTGGAGCGCGCGACCGCGCGCCGCGCCCGTCAGAGCGCCGCGTGTCCACTTGGACGCGCAAGGACGCTCTGCCACTAATAGGTGCCGCATCGTGCTTTCCGAAAATCGCGTACGATTTTTGGGCCGATGCGGTAGCGCGAAAGCCAAGTGGCCCGGATGGGCCGCGCCGGCGTTTGAGGTAAGGTGGATGCGTGAGCATCCACCAGGCATGGATGCGTCAGCATCCATGCCTGCTTCAGGGGAGCAGGTCACGAAGTTTCCTGCGCAGCAGCTTGCCCGTCTGACTGACGGGGAGCGCGTCCACCAGGTAAATCTCGCGTGGCTGCTTGATGCGGCCGAGCCTCTCGCGGATGTGCTGCCGGAGCCGCGGCATCACATCCGCTTCGCCGGCGCACGGGACCACGAAGGCGACCGGGCGTTCCTCGAATTCGGGATCGGGAACGCCGATCACACCGCATTCGGCAACGAACTCCGCCTCCTCGATGGCTGCCTCGATTTCCTGCGGATAGACGTTCACGCCACCTGAAATGATCATGTCGTCGAGACGGTCCGAGAGATAGAGATAGCCTCCGTCGTCGACATGGCCGACGTCGCCGAAGCTCTGCCAGCCCTGCCGTGATGTGCGTGTCGCCGTCTTGGCAGGCGCGCGGTGGTATTCGAAGCGCGGCAATCCCGAGAAGAAGACGCGTCCGGTCTCCTCCGGTCCCAGCTCTTCGTCATTCTCGCCGAGAATGTGCACGATGCCCTTCCGCGGCCTGCCGACCGATCCCGGCCGTCGCAGCCACTCGTCGCTGTCGATGAGCGTCAATCCCACGCCTTCCGTCCCGGAATAGTATTCCTGCAGGATCGGGCCCCACCAGTCGATCATCGCCTGCTTCAGGGCCGGGCTGCACGGTGCCGCACCGTGGATGGCGCGCCGGTGGCTTCGTCCCTGAAAGGCCGCGCGCGTCTCTGCCGGCAGATCGAGTAGCCGCCTGAACATCGTCGGCACCCATTGCGACAGGGTCAGCCCGTGCAGATCGATCAGTTCGAGGGCCCGCCGGGCCTCGAATTTTCGCATCAGCACCGTCGTGCCTCCAGCGGCCGTCACGGCCAGCACGAAACGGAGCGCGGCGGCATGATAGAGCGGGGCGGTCGAAAGATATCTCGTCGTGGAGTCCAGCCCGAAGATTTCGACCAGGTCTCGTGCGAAAGGCGGTAGCAGGCCGGCCTGGTCGACGCCGGGCATGGGGCGCATGATGCCCTTCGGTGCTCCCGTTGTTCCCGACGAATACATCATCAGGCTGCCGGGGCTTTCGTCCGGACGCGGCACGGCGGGGTGGTGACGGAGCTCCGGCTCCCAATCCCGGATGGTCGCGATCCCTTCGCCGAGCGAGCGGAATGTCACGGTCGGACAGAGCGACGGCAGTTCCCCGGCCAAATGCGCGAAATCCGCATGCGTGACCACGAGGACGGCTTCGCAATCGTCGATGATGTAGCGCGTCTCGGAGGCCGTCAGCGTGGTGGGCAAGGGGGTAAGGTAGACCCCGGAGCGATAGGCTCCCCAGCCGAGCGCGACCATGTCGGGCGAATTGCCGACCATCGCCGCCATGTGATCGCCGCGCACGAGGCCGGCGGCGGCGATCGCCCGCGCAAAGACGTTCGCCCGCTGCTCGAGATGCGAGAAGCACAGCGTCCTGCCGCCATCGGCGATCAAGGCAGGCCGGTCGGGCTCCCTATCCGCCCATTCCCGGAGCCCGACCCGCATCAGGAACCTCCGAGGACGACGGAAAGCGCCTCGAGACCGCCGGGGTCGTGCGGGCCGGCGACGAAGATCCCGCTTGCAGTGAATACGGGCGTCATCTCGACCGTGCCAGTCACCTTGCAGAAGATCAGGTTCCTGCCGCGCTTGGTCAATTGCACGCGCGATTCCACCCAATCGCCCTGTCGGACGGGTCGCAGATATTCCATCGACAGTGACGCCGTCGGTATGGACGTTACCCGCAGCTCCGCCGCAAGGCGCAGCGAATAGGCCGAGAAGTCCGCGAAGCTTGCCAGCATTCCGCCATGGCAGGTGCCATGATTGTTCATGTGCCTCGGCGAGCAGCGGAATCCCAGCACCAGCGCTCCGTTCTCCATCCGGCCGTAGAATTGGCCCATCATCATATGGAACCCGGTCCGGGGCAGGACCGGCAGGAAGCCTTCCGGCGGATTGTCGGGGAGGTCGCGCCCGACGAGTTCAGCGATCGGGCCGGCACGGTCTTCGATCATCTCAGAGATTCCTCGAGATGAGTTCCTTCATGATCTCCGATGTTCCGCCGTAGATGCGCTGAACGCGCGCGTCGGCATACAGGCGACAGATCTCGTATTCGCGCATGAACCCGTAGCCGCCGTGCATCTGGACGCCGGCATCGACGACGCGGCCTTGCATTTCGGAACACCAGAGCTTCGCCATCGACGCCTCGTAGGTGCTGAGTTCGCCCTTGAGATGCTTGGCGATGCATTGATCGACGAAGGCCCAGCCGACCGACAATTCGGTCTTGAGCTCGGCCAGTCGGTAGCGTGTGTTCTGGAAGTCGGCGACCGACTGACCGAAGACCTTGCGCTCGCGCACATAGTCGCGGGTGATGTCGTATGCCTTCTGCGCGGCGGCGATCGAGGTCACGGCGATGATCAGCCTTTCCTGCGGCAATTCGCTCATCAGCATGCCCATCGCACGCCCTTCGCCGCCCAGCGTGTTGGCGACCGGGACGCGTACGCCATCGAAGAAAAGCTCGGACGTGTCGGCGCTGATCTGACCGAGCTTGTCGAGGTTGCGTCCCCGCCGGAAGCCCTCCCGCGTGGCCTCGACCACGATCAGCGTCATGTTCCCCGAGCCGCGGCCGTCACCCGTGCGGGTCACAACGATGACGATGTCGGCGTGCTGTCCGTTGGAGATGAACGTCTTGGCGCCGTTGATCACCCAATGATCGCCGTCGCGTATGGCGCGGGTGCGGACCCCCTGCAGATCGGAGCCGGTTCCAGGTTCGGTCATCGCAATGGCGCAGACCAGGGAACCGTCCACCATTCCGGGCAGCCAGCGCGCCTTCTGCGCGTCGTCCGCCTGATGGAGCAGATAGCCGAGGCAGACATCGGAGTGAAC
This sequence comes from Mesorhizobium sp. L-8-10, assembly GCF_016756635.1. NCBI lineage: Bacteria > Pseudomonadati > Pseudomonadota > Alphaproteobacteria > Hyphomicrobiales > Phyllobacteriaceae > Mesorhizobium > Mesorhizobium sp. L-8-10. The sequence continues at coordinate 3,413,925 of NZ_AP023263.1, forward strand.
CGATACGTCGGCGGCAGGGCCCATGAAGCCGGAGTAGGCGAGTTCCTCCGCCACCACGGTGTGCATGCGGAAGTCCGAGCCGATGCCGCCGAATTCCTCGGGCACGGTCGGGCAGAGAAACCCGCTCGTGCCCAGCCGACCCCAAAGCGATCGATCCACGATGCCGTCCGCCTCCCACTTCTGGAAGTTGGGGGCGATCTCTTCGGCGACAAAGCGGCGAAGGCTGCCGCGAAGGCTCTCGTGATCCTCGTCGTAGATGCTTCGGGCCGGTAGCATGAACTCTCCTCGGGCGGTGGCGAACGCCAACGCTATCTAATTCGGAAGAGTATCATAAGCTAGAGTATCGTTTTTACAAGGCCGACATTCGGGACCGCCGCCCTGTGCCCTCCAGTTCGTCCTCGTCATCGAGGTCGATCTCGCCGCCTGGACGTTCTACCGCCATGGACAGGAGATTCGTCTTCATGGCGAAGAGGGTTCGGGAGGTCAGTTCGAGATCTTCGCGAGGGATGCCCTTGAGAATACGGGCGTTGAAACTGTCGTTGATCGGACCGATCTGGTCGATCAGCTGCCGCGCCTTGTCGGTGAGAAAGACCCGCTTCACACGACGGTCCTTCTCGTCCGCACGACGCTCGACGAAGCCTGCCGCCTGCAGCCTGTCGATCAGGGAGCCCAAAGCCACTTTTCCGACGTCCAGTTCATTGGCGAGCTGTGTCTGAGGCAGGCCGTCATTTCGCGAGACGAAGGCCAGAACCCACCACTGGGAGCGAGTAATGTCCAACGGTGCCAGTTCACGATCGTATGTGACGCGCCGCAGTCGGGACACGTCGTGGATGAGGTAGCCAAGTCTGAGGTCCCAGGAGCGGGTATCGTTCATTGACGTCTCCAGCAGCAGCGAACGGTCGATTGATACGGAATCGACCTTGTTAGCTATCATATCATCTAGTGATTGAATGTGTGCAGGCATATTTTATGGCTATGGATATGTCGATGCCGCGCCGCGCCCTTCGGCACGATGCTTTACAAAGACGATACGTGGCCATATCGTACGGTATATTATTTTTTATGGCAGATAGGAGGATTCCTTGCGCAAGTCGAGAAAGGTCATCGTTAGCTGTGCAGTGACGGGCTCGATCCACACGCCGACCATGTCGCCCCACTTACCGGTCACCGCGGACCAGATCGCCAGCGAAGCGATCGCCGCCGCGGAGGCCGGCGCCGCGATCCTCCACCTTCATGCCCGCAACCCGAAGGACGGCTCGCCGAGCCAGGAACCGGAGCATTTCAAGCTGTTCCTTCCACGCATCAAGCAGAACTGCGATGCGGTCGTGAACATCACGACGGGCGGTGGGCTCGGGATGACGCTGGACCAGCGCCTCGCTGCGGCCATGTGGGCCAAGCCGGAGGTCGCGTCCATGAACATGGGCAGCCTGAACTTCAACATTTCCGGTGCCGCCGCAAAGATCAAGGACTTCAGGGAGGAATGGGAGCGACCCTATCTGGAGCGCACCAAGGACTTCATTCTCTCCAACACCTTCGCGCAGATCGAACGCGGCATCACCGAGCTTTCCGCCAACGGCACCCGCTTCGAGTTCGAGTGCTACGATATCGGCCACCTGTACAACCTGGCGCATTTCGCCGACCGGGGGATGGTCAAGGCGCCGTTCTTCATCCAGGGTGTTTTCGGCATTCTCGGCGGAATCGCGCCCGAGATCGAACATCTGATGCATATGCGGGAAACCGCCGACCGGCTGTTCGGCGAGGACTACTTCTTCTCTTGCCTTGGGGCAGGACGCCACCAGATGCCGCTCGCGACAGTGAACGCCATCAAGGGGGGACATGTGCGCGTCGGGCTTGAGGATTCCATCTATATCGGCAAGGGTGAACTGGCGAAATCCAATGCGGACCAGGTCGCCAAGATCATTCGCATCCTGAAGGAATTGTCGCTCGAGCCCGCGACGCCGCAGGAAGCACGCGAGATGCTCGGCCTTAAGGGTGCCGACAATGTGGGGTTCTAGGCAGGCTTCGGAAGAGTCTCCTACGGTTTGCGACAAGAACCTGCTTAGCCGGCTCTGAACCAGGCCCGCGCGCCCGTCATTTTGCGCGTTGCGCGGGTCTCATGAAAGAGGGAGTAAATGCCTGATCCGACGATGATCGCCGTGCCGATCAAGGTCCACATATCAGGCAGATGGGCGAATATCAGAAAGCCCCAGAGCGTGCTCCAGACTATCAGCGTGTACTGAAGCGGCGAGAGCACCACGGCCTCGCCGAGATCCAGTGCGCGCATGATGGACAGTTCGCCGCTGCCGGCGATGACGGAGATGCCGATCATCATCAGAAGCTGCGACAGGTCCGCCGGGTTCGTCCAGATGAAGGGAAGAGGCAGGCTGAGCAGGATGGCGGCGGTCAAGGCCGTGTAGGCCACCGTTGTGACCAGGGGATCCGCGCCGCTGACGCGCCTCGAGATTATCTGCCGGATCCCGAAAGCGGCACCGGACAAGATCACGAGAAAGATGGCCGGGTGGAAGGCATTGAAGCCGGGACGTATGATGATCATCGTACCGGCGAAGCCGAGTATCACGGCGATCCAGCGCTTCAGTCCGATGGTTTCGCCGAGGAGCAGTCCGGCAAGAACGGTAACGATGAACGGGGCGACGAAGCTCACTGCGGTCGCGTCCGCCAGGGGCACATAGGCGATTGCGAAAAGGAACGTCGTGGCGGCCACGACGACCGTCAGCCCTCGACAGAATTGGAGGAAGGGATAGCGGCTGCGCAGGATGTACGGGCCTTTCCAGGCAAGCAGGACGATCACGCCGCTCAACAAGCCCAGTTGTCTGAGCCAGGCGATCTGCAAGGGGCTCACAGACTGAGACAGCGACTTCGACAACATGTCGGACGTGCTGTAGAAGAAAAACCCCGCAAGCATGAACATGATCGCGCGAGCCGTCTCCTTCGATGTCGGCTTGCGTCTGTGCGGTGCCGCCGACGTCTCTTCACTTCCAGTCAATGTGTGGCCTCTCGGAAAAAAAGAGGCAGCGCCGTTTCGGCGCTGCCGAGGCGCCTGGGAGGAGGCGGTTATGCTCTGTTGTGTGCCTCGTCGGCCATCTGGCGTGCGATGATGAGCTTCATGATCTCGATGGAGCCGCCGGCGATCTTGGTGATGCGGGCGTCGGCATAGGCGCGGGCGATGGGCATTTCCCACATGTAACCCCAGCCGCCGAACAGCTGCAGGCACTCGTCCGCGGCCTTGCAATGGAGTTCGGTGGTCATCATCTTGGCCATGGCCGCGTCGACCGGGTCGAGCCGGCCCTGCATGAACAGCTCGATGCATTTGTCGGTGAAGACACGCATGGCGGTCGCCTGGGCCTTCAACTCGGCCAGCTTGAACTGAGTGTTCTGCTGGTCGAAGAGTGGCTTGCCGAAGGCATGACGGTTCATTGTGTAGTCGACCGTCCACTCGATGATGGTCTCGGCCACGGTTGCGGAGCGGATCGCCTGGGCCAGCCGCTCCTGCGCGAGCTTGGTCATCATCAGGGCGAAGCCCTTGCCTTCCTCGCCCAGCATGTTCTCGGGCGGCAGGCGCATATTGTCGAAGAAGAGCTCGGACGTGTCCTGGGCGAGCATGCCGAGCTTGTCGAGGTTCTTGCCGCGCCGGAAGCCCGGGCGGTTGCCCTCGACCAGGAACAGCGTCACGCCCTTGGCGCCGGCCTCGCTGTCGGTCTTCGTCGCGAGGACCAGCACGTCGCAGAGCTGGCCGTTGGAGATGAAGACCTTCTGGCCGTTGATCAGGAATTCGTTGCCGTCGCGTACGGCCTTGGTCCGGATGGCCTTGAGGTCGGAACCGGCATGCGGCTCGGTCATGCCGAGCGAGCCGATCCACTCGCCCGACACCATCTTGGGCAGGAATTTCCTCTTCTGCTCCTCGGTGCCGAAGGACAGGATATAGGTGGCCACGAGATCGGTGTGGATGAGGAAGCCTGGGCCCGAGGCGCCGGCCCGCCAGAGCTCCTCGAAGACGACGACGTCGAAGAGGTAATCGAGGCCGAGGCCACCGTATTCCTCGGGCACGGTGCAGCAGAGCATGCCCTGCGCGCCGGCCTTTCTCCACAGCTCGCGCGGAACGATGCCGTCCTTCTCCCACTGTGCGTGATAGGGAACGATCTCCTTGTCGACGAACTTGCGGACGCTGTGGCGGAACATCTCGTGTTCCTCGCGGAAGAGGGTGCGTTCGATCATCGAGGGTGCTTTCGTTTGTATGCTACCGTACTTTTAGCAGCCTCCAATGCCGTAAGCAACCGTACAGTTTGCGTGCTGACGTATTATTGGCAGTGTTCTCGAAGAGCCGCTCGATGGTCGGGAGCCGCAACGGATAGCAGCGCGTCCCGGCGGGCCGTATGTGACCGGCAGCGCAGGTCGGCGATGCCGTGTTCGGTCACGACGATGTCGATGTCGAACCGGCCGAGCGAGACCGGTCCGGTCGCCAGCTGGAGAGGGACGATACGGGACACCGCACCTTTCGACGCCGTCGCCGGCAGGCCGACGATCCGGAGGCCGTTCATCCCCCGTGCGCCGGCGGCAAAGTCGGAAGCGCCGCCTGGGCCGGACAGATATCCGGATGGCGTGGCTTCGGCATGAGCCTGGCCGTCAAGATCGACCTCGATCGCGGAGTTGATCGTCACGAGACGGTCGATACGCGCGAGACTTGCCACGTCATGCGTGAACGAGGGAGGGCGGAAGCTGAACTCTGGTCCCGAAATTGCATCATAGAGCTGGCGCGTGCCGATGGCCACGCCGGCAGTGATCGGGCTGTCCTTGCGCAACGCCCCGGCGCGCAACAGATGCAGCGTGGAATCCCCGATCAGGCCCGAATGGATCGCGAGGTCGCGCTTGGCCGTCAATCCGCGCAGCACGGCCTCGGGCACGCGTCCGAGACCGGCCTGGATCGTCGTGCCGTCGGGAACGAGCGTCGCGACATGGGCAGCGATCCGCGCGGAAACGTCGTCGACGCCCGGATCGGATTCCGGAAGCGCCTGTTCCGCCTCGATCAATGCAGCGAAACGCTCGACGGGAATGCCTGAAGTGCCGCGGGTCGTCGGCATCAGAGGATTGATATGACCGATGAGATGCGGGATGTGCTGCCATAGGTCCGCGATGAAATCCGTTACGGGGCCGAAGCTGCATCGGCCGGTCGCGTCGGGCGGCGCACACATGACGAGGGCAGCCTGCGGCGGATGTGCCGCCAGCCACTGGCGGATGCCCCGGTAGGACAGCGGCAGGAACTCGACGCGATCGCAGTCAGCGAACTCCGGCAGCATGAAGAATGTCGCAACCCGCGCCCCGGTGTCGAGCAGGTAGGAGGGGCGGTTCAGTCCCGCGACGAAGATGCTGGTGAAGGTGAGATCGGGACGGGAGAGGCCGGCAAGCCCCTCCCGGAAGATGCCGGATTCCGCCGAGCAGGCCGAAATCCAGCAGAGCGCGCCGTCCGGCAGGAAGCGCCCCAGCTCCGACGGCGAGATCTTCGGCGGCATCAGTCGACGTACTTGTGGAAGTCGGGCTTGCGCTTCTCGTTGAAGGCGTTGACGCCTTCCTTCGATTCATCCGTCGCGTAGTAGAGTTTTACGGCATGAAGCGCGAGATTACTGGTGCCGCGGATAGCATCGCTGTCCGCATTGAACGAGCGCTTCAGGAAGGCCAGCGCGGTCGGCGAACGCTCAGCCAGCGTATCCGTCCACTTGGTCACGGCGTCGTCGAGCTCCGCCAGCGGCACGACCTTGTTGATCAGGCCCATCTCCAGCGCCTGCTGCGCGGTGTATGTCTCGTTCAGGAACCAGATTTCGCGCGCCTTCTTTTCGCCGACCACGCGGGCGAGGAGGGCCGTGCCCCAGCCCGCGTCGAACGAACCGACCTTCGGACCGACCTGGCCCATCTTCGCCGTGTCGGCCGCGATCGCCAGGTCGCAGAGCGTGACGAGCACATGACCGCCGCCGATGGCGAAGCCGTTGATGCGTGCGATCACGGGTTTCGGCACGTCCCGGATCAGGCCCTGGAGCTCGTCGATCGGCAGCCCGACGACGCCGCGGCCGTCATAATTGCCTTCATGAGCGGACTGGTCGCCGCCGGTGCAGAATGCTTTGTCGCCAGCGCCCGTGAGCACGATGGACGACACGTCCTTGTCATTGGCCGCAAGGTGAAGAGCCTTGATCAGATCCTCCAGCGTCTGGCCGCGGAAGGCATTGTAGACTTTCGGCCGGTTGATCGTAAGCCAGGCCGCGCGGCCCTTCACTTCATAGATGATGTCGGAGAATTCGTGTGCCATATGATAATCCTGTTCTGGCGGGCGCGCCGCCCCAAGCTGGTCTGTGGCAAGTGGAAGCGGGTCGTCCGCCAGCCCGCTGCCCTGCGGTGTGAGGTGCAGTGCGCGTCACACCATATTCATGCCGCCTGAGACCGAAATGGCCTGGCCGGTGATGTAGCTGGCGTCCGAGGTGCCAAGGAAAGCGACGATGCCGGCATAGTCTTCGGGTTCGCCCATACGCTTGAGCGGAATGCCGCGCACCATTGCATCCTTCCACTTCTCGGCCTGTTCGCCGGTGCCCAGGACCGACTGCATCATGGGCGTGTTGGTCGGACCGGGGCAGACGCAATTGAGCAGCACATTGTTGCGGGCGAGCTCGCGCGCCACCGACTTGGTAAACGCGATTATGCCGCCCTTGCAGGCCGAATAGACCGCCTCGGTCGAAGTGCCGACACGGGCGGCGTCCGAGGCGATATTGACCACGCGGCCGCCGCCGCGCTCGACCATGCCGGGCAGCACCGCCTTGTGCATGTAGAGCGGGCCGCTCAGATTGATCGATATGATCTTGTCCCAGAGCGGCTTGTCGGTTTGCAGGAAGGGCGCCGGCTTGTCCCAGCCGGCATTGTTGACGAGCAGCCAGACCGGACCGAGTTCGGTCTCTACCTGCGCCACGGCCTTGTTGACCGCTTCCTGATCGGAAATGTCGACGCCGTAGATCCTGACTTCGCCATCCTTGGCGCGCGCCTCTTCAGCCGTAGCCTCGGCGGCTGCAGGATTGAGGTCGAAGACCGCCACTTTGCAGCCCTCGGCAGCCAGGCGCAGAGTGATGGCTTTGCCGATCCCCTGGCCTCCGCCGGTAACAATCGCGATTTTTTCCTCCAGATCGGACATGTGAACTCCCTTGGCCATGCGGAATCGAACGCGGCGCGCTCGATGGATGTCTGATGAGCGAATAATATGCTTGCGTACCATACGCTGGCAAGCTATTTCTGCAAGACGTTGGTGGAGACAGTCATGGCGCAGGCCAGCCTCAAATCGGTATCGGGATATCTTCCGCTTCTGCGTTTCGACCGCAAGGTGGCCCGTGGCGAGCTTCGCTGGTCGGGGCTCGGTGGTTCCGGACGCGGGCGCCGCTCCGTCGCCGGCTGGGACGAGGACGCCCTCACGATGGCGGTCGAGGCCGCGCGCGGCCTTGGAGCTGCCGATCCACTCGAGGGCGTGGTCTTTGCGTCGACCTCTTCCCCGTTCAGTGATCGTTCGATGGCCGGGCTTGTGGTCGAGGGGCTTCGACTTGATCCGAGCGTGTCGGCACAGGATGTCGCGAACTCGCGGCGTGCAGCCGTGACGGCACTTTTGAAAGCCCTGCGCGGCAGTTCGACCGAACTCGTCGTTGCCGGAGAAAAGCGCACCGTGAGGCCCGGCACCAGCCAGCACCTGAACTGGGGTGACGGGGCCGGCGCGGCGCTTGTGGGACCGGGCGACGGCCTGGCCGAGTTGCTCGGTGCAGCGACCATCAATGCCGATCTCCTCGACATATTCACGGATGCCGAGCATGGGCTTCCCTATGCGGCGGAAGACCGGTTCGTGCGCGATGAGGCCGTCAGGGAAATCTACGTTCCGGCGGTGAGGGCGGCGCTCGCCGATGCGGGAGTAGCGCCGGCCGACGTCGCTCTGGCGGTCATGCCGGAGAGCGTCGACGGCACCTACAAGGCGGTGGCGAAGTCCTGCGGATTGAACGCAGCGAATGTCTGTTCGGAGATCGCGGCGCAGGCCGGTGATCTCGGCGCGGCGATGCCGCTCTTCGGTCTTGCGCTGGCTCTCGACAGGGCCGAACCGGGCTCGAAGCTGCTGGTAGCTGGCTTCGGCAATGGCGCGGACGTGCTGGTTCTCGAGGCAACGGGCACCGCCAATGGGCAAGCCGCCAGGGCCTTGAGCCGGGGCGTGGTGCTCGCCTCCTATTCGCGGTTCCTGAGCTTGACCGGCATGTTGCCCTTGGACTGGGGTCCCCGTGCGGAGGTCAACCAGAAGGTCGCGGCGTCGACATTGCTTCGACATGGAAGGGACATGCACGGCTTCGTTGGCGGACGGGACCGGAAAGGCAACGTCCAGTTCCCGAAGACTCCGATCCCGGTCCGTCCCGACGCGCAGGGTCTTGAAGAGTATGAGGACGTTCCGCTGGCGGACGTGCCGGCAAGGATCGTGTCCATCACAGCCGATCGGCTCAATTTCACGCCCGACCCGCCGTTCTATTTCGGCCTTGTTCAGTTCGACAACGGCGCGCGTGTGGCGATGGAGCACTGCGATATCGAAGGCCGCAGCCCCGAAGTCGGTGACCGCGTGCGGATGCGGTTTCGCGTCAAGGCGATCGACCGGCAGAGACATTTCCGCACCTATTTCTGGAAGGCAGCGCCGGTCGAGCGCCCCGAACTCCCGCCTGAACCCCAGAAGGAGGCCTGAAAAGATGGCGAGCGGCATCAAGGACAAGGTCGTCATCCTCGGCATGGGTTGCACCGAGTTCGGCGAGCGCTGGGATATGTCGTCCGACATGCTCATGGTCGAAGCCTTCGCTGAAGCCCTGGCGGATGCCGGCATCGAGAAGGGGCAGATCGAGGCGGCCTGGCTCGGTTCGGCGCTCGACGACTTCAACGTCGGCAATTCCGCACTTCCGCTCGCCACCGCGCTGCGCCTCCAGAATATCCCGGTGACGCGCGTCGAGAACATGTGCGCGACCGGGACGGAGGCACTGCGCGGCGCGGTCTATGCGGTGGCCTCGGGCGCGGTCGACATCGCCATGGCGCTCGGCGTGGAAAAGCTGAAGGACACCGGCTTCGGTGGTCTGCCGATCCGCACCAAGGGCTCCGTCAATGACCTCTGGATGCCCTACGGCTCGGCGCCGGGCACGTTCGCCCAACTCGCCGGCGCCTACCGTGCCAAGCACGGCATTTCGGCGCAGGATCTGAAGCGTGGCATGGCGCATGTCAGCTGGAAGAGCCACCAGAACGGCGCGAACTCACCCAAGGCACATCTGCGCAAGTCGGTCGACATGGAGACCATCATCAACGCGCCTCTGATCGCCGACCCCCTCGGGCTGTTCGACTGTTGCGGTGTGTCGGACGGGGCGGCCTGCGCCATCGTCACGACGCCGGATGTGGCGAAAAGCCTGGGCAAGGCCCGCGACGACCTCGTCGCGGTCAAGGCGTTGCAGATCTGTGCCTCCAACGGGTGGGAAAGCCAGTACGGCGATTGGGACGGCGCGTCGGTGCGCAATACGCAGGTGGCGGCCGGCCGCGCCTACAAGGAAGCCGGTATCAGGGAGCCCAGGGCCGACATCAGCATGGCCGAGGTGCATGACTGCTTCTCGATCACCGAGCTTGTCACCATGGAAGACCTTGGGCTCTCGGCGGAAGGTCGCGCGACATACGATGTCCTCGATGGCCGCTACGACCGTGACGGAGCGCTGCCTGTTCAGATCGACGGCGGCCTGAAATGCTTCGGTCATCCGGTCGGCGCATCGGGCCTGCGCATGGCCTATGAGGTGCATACGCAACTGCTCGGCCGTGCGGGGCAGCGCCAGCTGCGAAGGGTCGACTTCGGACTCACCCACAATCTCGGGGGCCAGCCATCAAATTCGGTGTCATCCGTGTCGATCTTCGGCCGCTTGTGAGGAGGAACTGACATGGCCGGACGCTGGTTTGAGCAGTTCGTCGATGGTGAAACGATCGTCCACGATACTCGGCGCACAGTGACGGAGACGGACAACGTTATCTTCACCACGCTCTCGATGAACCCGGCGGCTATCCATCTCGATCACGACTATTCGTCGCAAACCGAATTCGGCAAGCCGCTGATGAACTCGGTCTTCACGCTGGGCCTGGTCGTCGGGTTGACTATCGCCGACACGACGCTCGGCACCACCGTTGGCAATCTCGGTTTCGAGGAAGTGAAATACCCGAAGCCGGTTTTCGCGGGAGACACGATCCGCGCCGAGACCACGGTTGTGGCCAAGCGCGAGTCAAAGTCGCGTCCGACCCAGGGCATCGTCACCTTCATCCACCGCGGCATCAACCAGCGCAATGAGGTGGTCTGCGAATGCCGCCGCCTGGCGCTGATGATGAAAGCGCCGGCATGAGACTGACCTCGCTCCTCTTCGTGCCGGCCGACTCGGAGAAGAAGTTCGAGAAAGCCAAGGGCGTCAGCGCCGACGGGCTGATCCTCGACCTGGAGGACTCGGTAGCCCCGCCGAACAAGGCAGCGGCCCGGCAGACCCTGTCGAGTTGGATCGACGCGGCGAACGGCAAGCGCGACTGGACCTTCTGGGTACGAGTCAACCCGCTCGACACCGGAATAACCGCCGACGATCTGAAAGCCGTGGTGCGCCCTGGTCTAGACGGCATCGTGTTGCCGAAGTCGAACGGCGGACAGGATGTCGAAACCGTTGCGGCCATGATCAATCCGCTCGAGGCTACGGCTGGCATGCCGAACGGACACGTCAAGATCATCGTCGTCGCCACCGAGACGGCCGCGGCAATGTTCAACCTCGGCTCCTATGCGCCAGCGCATCCCCGACTGGTGGCGCTGACCTGGGGCGCGGAAGATCTTGGCGCCGTCATTGGCGCCACCGCCAACAAGGAAGCCGACGGCAGCTGGACCCAGCCCTATCAACTCGCGCGGTCGCTCTGTCTGTTCGCCGCAGCGAATGCGGGCGTACAGGCGCTCGACACGCTCTACGCCGACTTCCGCGACCCCGACGGACTGGAAGCGTCATGCCAGGTGTCGCGGCGCGATGGCTTCACCGGTCGCCTTGCAATCCATCCCGAACAGGTGGCCGGCATCCGGCGCGCATTTGCGCCAAGCGAAGCCGACCTGGCCCTGGCGCGGCGGATTGTGACAGCATTCGACGAAAATCCGGGCCTCGGCACGATCGGTCTGGACGGCAAGATGTATGACATACCCCACCTGAAGCAGGCCCGGCGCACGCTGGCCTCGGTGGGCTAAAGAGGGAGGATTCCGTGGCTGGCAGCGCAGAAGAACGCGAAGACACGCTCAACTCCATTCGTGACGGCGTTCGCGGTGTCGTTCGAAAATTCGATGCCGAATACTGGCTGGAGCGCGATGAGGACGGAAAGTTTCCGGACGAGTTCCATCGTGCCATGGCGGACGCCGGCTGGCTCGGCATCACCATGCCCGAGGAATATGGCGGCTCGGGGCTAGGTGTGACGGAAGCCGCGGTTATGATGCATGAGGTCGCCAACAATGGCGGCGGCATGGCGGCGGCCTCATCCGTACACATCAATCTGTTCGGTCCGCACCCGATCGTTGTATTCGGCAATCACGAGCAGAAGTCGGAATGGATTCCGCGGTTGGTCGCGGGTCAGGACAAGGTCGCGTTCGGCGTCACCGAGCCCGATGCCGGCCTGGACACGACTCGCATCAAGACCTTCGCTGAAAAAGTGCCGGGCGGCTACAGGGTTCGCGGCCAGAAGGTCTGGACTTCGACCGCGCAGGTCGCGTCGAAGATCATGCTGCTCACTCGCACCACGCGCTACGAAGATTGCAGGCGCCCGACCGACGGCATCACGATTTTCTACACCGATCTCGACCGCAAGCATATCGAGGTGCAGCGAATCCCGAAGATGGGCCGCAAGGCGGTCGATTCCAATGCGATCTTCATCGAGGACCTTTTCATCCCCGACGAGCACCGCATTGGCGAGGAGGGCAAGGGCTTCTCCTACATCCTCCACTCGCTGAACCCGGAGCGGATCCTCGTAGGCACGGAAGCGGTGGCCATCGGCCGGGATGCACTCTCCCGTGCGGCGAAGTATGCCAAGGAGCGCGTCGTGTTCGGCCGCCCGATCGGTCAGAACCAGGGCATCCAGCATCCGCTCGCCGAACGCTGGATGTATCTCGAATCCGCCTGGCTGATGCTGATGAGGGCCGCCGAGCTCTATGATTCTCACAAGCCCTGCGGCGCGGAGGCGAACGCGGGCAAGTTCCTCGGCGCGCGCGCCGGCTTCGACGCCTGCATGCAAGCCGTGCTCACCCATGGCGGATTCGGTTACGCCAAGGAATACCATGTCGAGCGCCTGCTGCGCGAAGTGACAGTGACGCGCATCGCGCCGGTGACCGAGCAGCTCATCCAGAGTTTCATCGCCGAGAAGGTCCTCGATCTTCCGAAGAGCTACTGACGGCTCCCGTTCGCGGGAGTCTTGAGTGATCAATCCAGGAGTACGCGTTCATGGGCCTGATGGACGGAAAAGTCGTGATCGTTACCGGCTCGGCGCGCGGCGTCGGCAGGGCCGTCGCGGTGGAGATGGCGCGCGCGGGTGCCGCCGTCGTAGTCAACGACCTCGGCGTGTCGCTGACGGGGCAAAGTGAGGGCGATACGCAGCCGGCGCTGGAGGTCGTTCACGAGATCGAGGCGCTCGGCGGGCGCGCCATCGCGAATTTCGGATCGGTCGCATCGTGGGACGATGCGCATGCGATGGTGCAGGCCGCGCTCGACAATTTCGGCCGCATCGATGCCGTGGTCAACAATGCCGGCAACCTGCGCGACGTGCTCTTCCACAAGATGACTGAGGAGGACTTCGACGCAGTCGTTGCCGTGCATCTGAAGGGCAGCTTTAATGTTTCGCGCGCCGCCGCGCCGCACTTCAAGACGCAGGCGAGCGGCGCCTATGTCCACATGGCGTCGACCTCGGGCCTGATCGGCAATTTCGGACAGGCGAACTATTCGGCCGCCAAGCTCGGTATCGTTGCACTCTCTAAGTCGATCGCGCTGGACATGCAGCGCTTCAACGTACGTTCCAACGCTGTCGCCCCCTTCGCCTGGACGCGCATGGTCTCGTCGATCCCTACCGACACGCCGGAACAGCAGAAGCGTGTCGAGGGCCTGAAGAAGCTGATCCCGGAGAAGGTCGCGGCACTTTGCGTCGCGCTCTGCGCTGACGACGCCAAGGGCGTGACAGGCCAGGTCTTCGGCTCGCGCAACAACGAGATCTATCTGTTCTCCCAGCCGCGTCCGGTCCGCACCGCGCATACCAGCGACGGCTGGACACCGGAAGCCATCGTCGAGCGCGTCTTTCCGCAGTTCGAGAACGATTTCTATCCGCTTCACCGCTCCGGCGACGTGTTCACCTGGGACCCCGTCTGATGGCCTTCGATCCGGAACGTATGCGCAACTGGGATTTCGGCGAGCAGCGGCAAAGCTACGATGCGCGCGACGCGATCCTCTACGCCCTGGGCGTCGGCCTGCCCATCGCGCCTGGCGAGAGCCACGATCTCGACTTCCTGCTCGAGGATCGGCTGCGCGTGCTGCCCGCCTTCGCTGTGACGCTCGCAACGCCGGGCATGTGGCCAAAGACCCCGGCGCTCGAGGTCGACTGGGTGAAGGTCCTGCACTTGGCGCACGCGGCGCGGTTCCACATGGCGCTGCCGGTCAAGGCCGATGTCGTAAGCCGTGCGGCGATCACCGGGCTCTATGATCGCGGCGCCGAGAAGGGCGCCGTCTGCATCCTGCGGCGCCAGATCAACAACGCGGCCGACGGCACCCTCTACTGTACGATCGACCAGACGGTGGCGTTGCGCGGCAATGGCGGATTTGGCGGCGAGCCGCTCCCCAGGGCGGCGCGTCCGGAAATGCCTGCGCGTGCGCCGGACCATGTCGAGGCCGTCGCGACCTCGCAGAGGGCCGCGCTGATCTACAGGCTCTCGGGCGATTACAACCCGCTGCATGCCGACTATGACGTCGCGCGCAAGGCCGGATATGACCGGCCGATCCTGCACGGCCTGGCATCCTATGGCACGGTCTGCGCCGTCGTGCTCCGTGCGTTCTGCGGGGGAAACCCCGCGCTCATGAGATCACTCAGCCTGCGCTTCGCAGGCGTGGTGATGCCTGGCGACCGGCTGGACTTCTCCTGCTGGAAGGAAGGCAGCCAGATCCTGTTCGAGGCCAAGGTTGGCGAGCGCACGGTGCTCGATCAGGGCGTGGCCGAGATCGTCTGAAACAGGCTTATGGGGCGCGCATGAAGACATGGTTCATCACCGGTGCGACGCGCGGCCTTGGACTGGAGACGGCGCGGGCGGCACTGGCGGCTGGCGACCAGGTCGTGGCGACGGGCCGTGATCTGCCCAGGCTGCGCGAAGCGCTTGTCGGTCACGACGACCGCCTGCTGTCGCTCGCCCTCGACGTGACCGATCAGGCTGATGTCGAGAGAGCGGTAGAATCTGCTGCCGCCCGTTTCGGCCGCATCGACGTGCTGGTCAACAATGCCGGTTATGGCCAGCTCGGTGCGTTCGAAGAAACATCGGCCGAAGCCATCGAACGTCAGTTCGAGACGAATGTCTTCGGCGTCTTCCGGGTCACGCGCGCGGTGCTTCCGCCCATGCGCCGGCAGCGATCGGGTCACATCATCACCATCTCGTCCATGGTGGGTCTCGTCGGTGTCGACGGTGGTTCCGTCTATTGCGCGTCGAAATTCGCGGTGGCCGGATGGTCGGAAGCGCTCAGCCTCGAACTTGCGCGGTTCGGCATCCGCGCGACCTCGGTCCATCCCGGCTATTTCCGTACCGATTTCCTCGATCGAAGCTCGATGCGCCTCGCCGACCTGTCGATCGACGACTACCGGGAAACGACGGAACGGTCGACCAGGCGGCGCGACTCGGTCAATCGGCGGCAGGCAGGCGATCCGGCCGCCTTCGGGCGCGCCATGGTCAAACTCGCCAATGCCGAGGAGCCGCCAGTTCGTCTCGCTGCAGGGAGCGACGCGGTTCAGGTCATGGCCGACAAGGGCACTTCGCTTCTGGAAAGCGCGAAAGCCTGGCGTGATCTGTCGACCTCTACCGACTTCGCGGAAGGAGCCTGATCGTCGCTCAGGCGACCAGTCGAAAGCGAAGGCGGTCGATCTCGTCCGCGCTCAATCCGAGCCGAGCCTGGACATAGGATTCAGTATCGTCGAAATCCCGCTCGATCGTCGCGAACATGGCGGCGAGATAGTCCGGATCGGCGGCGATGACCGGCTCGATCAGACGGTCGGCATGCGTCACATATCCGAGTGCGCTGTTGTGATTGCTGAAACGTTCGCGCAAGAGGTCGCGCACCGCGTTCGTCTTGAGATAGTCCTCCATGATGTCGGTACGGGAAACGCCGAGCAGATCGAGCAGCAGCGCCACACCCACGCCGGTGCGGTCCTTGCCGGCCGCACAATGGAGCGCGACGGGCTGTGGGCACTCGAGCACGGTGCGGAAATAGTGCGCATAGATCGCCGCAAACCTGTCCGGCAGGTCCACATAGATCGCCTTCATGACGGAAGCACAGGCCTCGGGGGTCGACTCTGCGTCTGCCAGAACGGCACGCAGGTCGCCGTGGCGGACATCGTGCGGTGTGGTCGCCACGTTGAAATCGGAAAGCGAAAGCAGCGGAGAGGGACGGCGTTTCTTCTCGGTGTCGCTGCGCAGGTCGAAGACCGTGGTGACGGCGAGGCTGCGCATGCCCGCAATTCCGCTCGCGCCGATGCCATGAAACTCCCCGCTGCGATAGAGCGACGCGGTCTTGAGCCTGCCGCCGCGGGCCGGATATGCGGCGACCGCGCGAAAGTTCAATGTGCCGTCGAGAGCCAGCTGATCCATATTGCCTCCTGCCGCGTCGGGGGTATCGCAGTGGAGCGCCGCGATCAATACACGGCTCGGCCGCCCGAAAGGTCGAATGTCACGCCGGTGTTGAAGCTGCAGGCGTCCGAGGAGAGCCACGCGACGAGCTCGGCCGCCTCCTCGGGCCGTCCCATGCGCTCCATGGGGATCTTCGCCAGCGAAGCGGCCATGGCGTCCGGCGCGCGTTCGACCGTATCGGCGACCAATGGCGTGTCGAAGACGGTCGGGCAGATCGCATTGACCAGAACCCCTGTCTTGGCCAGTTCCTTGCCTAGCGACTTGGTGAGTCCGATCACGCCAGCCTTCGCGGCGACATAGCAGGCCATGAACGGATTGCCGTCCTTCCCGGCCTGGCTCGTCGTGTTGATGATGCGGCCCCAGCCCTGCGCGACCATGCCTGGCACGAAGGCGCGGCAGGTGTGGAAGACGCTGTCGAGGTTGATGGCGGTCGCCAACCGCCAGTCCTCATATGTCAGCTCCGCGAGGGGCGCGACGCGGGTGGAATGGCCGGCGCAGTTGAACAGGATATCGAGACCGCCCCAGCGGGCCAGGAGCGCCTTTGCTGCCGCGTCGACGGCGTCGCCCTTCGAAACGTCGACCGACGCGATATGGACTTCGCCCAGGGGTTCGAGCTCATCGCGGGCGCGCTGGAGCTTGGCCATGTCGCGACCCCACAGTTCCACCGACGCGCCCGAGTGGAGAAAAAGCTGCGCCGAGGCGTAGCCGATGCCGGAGCCCCCGCCGGTCACCAGGGCGCGTTTGCCCTTCAGATCGTAGATGTTCATGCGAAATCCCTCCCGAGCATATGGCGCGCGACGATGAGCTTCATGATCTGCGGCGTGCCGTCGGCGATGATCTGGCCGAGCACGTCGCGGTAACGCTGTTCGACGGAAAAGTCCTGCGTGTAGCCGTAGTGGCCATGCAGCACGAGGCAGTCGCGGATGACGTCGGCGCAGAGGGTGGGGCCCTCGGCCTTGCACATCGCGGCTTCGGCGGTATGCGGCAGACCCTGGTCGCGGAGCCACAGCGTGCGGTAGCAGAGCCAGCGCAGCATCTCGAGCCTGGACCGTGCTTCCGCGAGCGGGAACGACACCCCCTGGTTCCTGGAGATAGGCTGGCCGAATGCCCGCCGATCCTTCACATAAGCGACCGTTTCCTCCAGAGTCTGCTCGGCCGCGCCGAGACACATCAGCCCGATCAGCGCGCGTGTATAGTCGAATGTCTGCATCACCTGGGTGAAGCCGGCATTCTCCGGCCCGATCATGTTGGCGGCGGGGATCCTGACATTGTCCAGGAAAAGCGAGCCGCGCACGATGCCCCTCGCGCCCATGTCCTCGTAAGGTGTCCTTGAAAGGCCGGGTGTGTCGAGAGGCAGGAGGAAGGCCGAGACGCCGGCGGCCTTCTTCTCCGGCGCGGTTTTGGCGAAGAGTATGCCGGCCGAGGCCGCCATCAGGAGTGTGACAGCCGACTTCTCGCCATTGACGACGTAGTCGTCGCCGTCGCGCTCGGCCCTCGTTCGGATGGATGCCGCATCGGACCCGCAATGCGGTTCGGTGAGCAGCACGCTGATCACCTTTTCGCCCGACGCCATCGGCCGCAGCCAGGTCTGGCAGAGTTCCGGCTTGGCGAAGCGGCTCAATATGTCGCCGGCAAAGCAGGAATTGAGGATGCCGTAGCAGACATTGAAGTCTCCCCTCGCGATCTGCTCTATGGCCAGTCCTGCCTCGAGATAGGAGAGGCCGGTGCCGCCGAGGTCTTCCGGCACGCGAAGCCCGAACACGCCCATGTCGCCGAGGCGCGGCCAGAGCGCGGCCGGAAACTCACGCGCGCGGTCCCACCGGGTGTAGTGCGGAGCAAGTTCCACACGGGCAAAATCGGCGAGCGAGTGCCGCAGCAGCGCCTGTTCCTCCGTCAGTGCGAAATCCATCCTCGCCTCCCCTTCGACATAATGTGCGCAAGCGTATTGAATGCTAACGAATTGAGTTTTGAATGACAACGGGCTTGCCGAGGTGAGTTTGACTCATGTAGCGTATGGTGTGGACGCGTACCATCGAGGGAGGTCATGATGGCGTTGGCTAGATCCAGTTCCAGTCGGACGGGCATGCTCGAAACGTCCTACTGGCCGGCAACCGACGATCAGCCGTTGCGCCACGTCACTCTCGGCGACGCGTTGAGAGACGCGGCAGAAAAAGTGCCGGAAAGGCTGGCTTTGGTCGAGGGAAACCGGGATGTGGGCCGTAGCTGGACATATGAACAGCTGCTCGACGTCTCGCTGCGTACTGCGCGCGCATTGCTGGCTCGCTTCCGTCCCGGCGAGCGCGTGGGCTTCTGGGCGCCCAACGTCCCGGATTGGATACCTACGCTCTATGGCTGCGCCTTCGCGGGCATCACGCTGGTAACGGTGAACCCGGCTTACAAGCGCCGGGAGATGGAGTATGTGCTGTCGAAGTCCCGCGCGGCGGGGGTGGTCCATGCCGGCGCATACCGTGGCTTCGACATGGCTGCGGCGATCGCCGAGGCCGCGCCGAACCTGCCAGGCCTACGTGAGGTCATCCCTGTGTCGGATGTCGAGGCCTTCCTCGACGAGGGCTCCCCGTCGGCCAGTCTGCCGCCGGTTTCGCCTGATGATCCGTCCGTCATCATGTTCACTTCAGGCACGACGGGCGCGCAGAAGGGCGTGATCTTCAACCATGTCGGCGTGGCCAACATGACCAACTTCACTCAGCGGCGCGGTGGCCTCAAGGAAGGCGGAGTGTTCGTCAACCCGATGCCGATGTTCCATATCGGATCGCTCGGCCATGCCGGCATCGGCTCCGTGATGCTGAACGCGACGCATGTCCTGATGCCGGAATGGGATGCGGAGAACTACATGGCGCAGGTGGAGCGCCATGGCGGGACCTTCTCCCTGCTCGTTCCCACCATGATCGAGCAACTTCTCGTGCATCCCGCGCGCTCGAGCTACGACCTTTCGACGCTGCGCAACCTGACCTCCGGCGCATCGGTCGTGGAAGCTCGACTCATCCGCGCGACCAGGGAGCAACTGGGAGCCACGATATCGAATATCTACGGCCAGACCGAAATGCAGGGCAGCGTCACGGGAACCTGTCCCGACGACTGTGAGGAGGACCTCGCCGCTACGATCGGCCGGCCCCTGCCGCATATGGAGGTGCGCATCGCCGATCCTGCCACCGGTGCTACGGTCCCGCTCGGCGAGCAGGGCGAAATCCAGACGCGCGGCTACCAGAACATGATCGGCTATTTCGATATGCCGGACGAGACGGCGTGCGCCATCCTTCCGGACGGCTGGCTGCGTTCTGGGGATCTGGGATCGATGGACGAGCGCGGCTTTCTGAAGATCACGGGCCGTATCAAGGACATGATCATCCGCGGAGGGGAGAACATCTATCCGCGCGAGATCGAGCTTGTCCTTCTGGAGGACAAGCGGCTTGCGGATGTCGCGGTGGTCGGCGTGCCGGATCCGCAGTGGGGAGAGCAGGTCGGCGCCGTGCTCCAGCCGAAGGATGCGTCGGACATTCCCGATATCGGCGAACTCTTTGCCCGGTGCCGGAGCGAACTCGCACACTACAAGGCGCCGAGGCTGTGGTTCGTGATGGAGAACCTGCCGCGGACTGAAACGGGCAAGCTCCAGAAATTCAAACTGGTCGATGCGATATGCGCAGGGGCACTCTTGCCTTATGCGCGGACCTGATCGGGGATCATCAGTAAGCTAAACTCACCATCGATTTTATCAAGTGCCAAATTGTTAGTTGAAAATTGAGGAAAATAGCCATTTTCAGGCCAGTCGTCATGTGGTAATTGTAGCTTAGTAAGCTAGCGGACGAAACGTGGAGAAGCGTCGTGAAGCAAGCCGTCGACCGAATGAGGCAAGTGGTCGAAGCTCCGATGGAGTACGCTGCGGAGTGGAAAGCCAAAGTCGGCCGTCAGGTCGTCGGGCTGCTCCCGATGCATTTCCCTGGAGAACTGGCGCATGCGGCCGGCTGTCTTCCCGTCGTGCTGCAGGATGACGCGGAGCCGATCACCGTCGGCCAGTCGAACGTCTTCAATTTCTACTGCGGCTTCAATCGCTCGATCATCGACCAGACGATGCGCGGGCGCTTCGACGGCCTCGATGCCATCATGTTCGGCGACCACTGCGTCCAACTGCTCGGCACCGCCGACGTGATCCGGGCGGAAAAGCCGGACCTGCCGATCCTCTTCAACCAGTTGTGCACGACCTTGGACGCGAACTGGGCGTATCGCGAGACCCTCGGCACCTTTGCTCAGCTGTGGAAGGAGTTGGAGACGCTGACGGGCAGGGAAGTGACGGCAGATGCCGTGCGATCGTCGATCAGGCTCTTCAATCGCAATCGCACGCAGATGCGCTCGCTCTACCGCATGCGGCGCGACGGCGAGATCGCGATCTCCGGGCGCGACATGCAGGCGGTGGTGAAGTCGTCGATGACGATGGACCGTGAGGAGCATGTCGACCTCATGGATCAGCTTCTGGCGGGTGCTCCGCGTGTTCGAGCGGGGAGTGCCGATGTTCCGGTCTATCTTTCCGGACACATGTGCCACGCGCCCAAGCCTGAGATCATGGATATGATCGAAGAGAGCGGAGCGCGCGTCGTCAATGACGATCTCTTCGTCGGCTGGCGCTTCATCCATGCCGACATGGACGAAACCGTCCCGCCGCTGGACGGGATGGCGCGCTGGTACATCGAGAAGAACCGGCGTCTGCCCTGTCCGACCCGCGTCATCAAGGGAATGGATTGGGAGGACTACCTTCTCGCCGACGTCGAACGCTCGGGCGCGCAGGGGCTCGTCATCCTCATGGTCAAGTTCTGCGAGCCGCACATGTATTTCTACCCCGAGATCAAGGAAGCCTTCGAGGTGCGCGGGATTCCGCATCTGCTCATCGAGACGGAGCACGAAGAGATGCCACTGGAAGCCCTGAAGACAAGGGTCGAGACCTTCGTTGAAATCGCCAAGCGTCGCGCCGCAAGCAAGGCTGCCTAACTCTTTGTTTTTGCGCAATTCCGGACGCAAAACCGCTGCGCACTTTTGCTGGAACTGCTTTAGGAGGACCATCATGGAAAACGTCGTTACGATACCGAATTCCAAACCTGCCTTCGGCAATGGAGAAAAGGCCAACAAGCTGAAGAGCACGCGTTTCGGCAGCAAGCTGGTCAACGACTATTGGAGCGGTGTGTTCGCCGCCAGGGAGGAGGGCAAGAAGGTCGTCTGGTACAACGGCACCTATATCCCCCCGTTCTTCCACGCTCATGATCTGGTCTGGGTCCACGGCGAGGCATGGTCGGCGATGCTGGCTGCCAGGCATCAGGAGATCGGTGCCCAGGCACGCGGTGAGCAGCGCGGCTACGATCGGGAACTGTGCTCCTATGCACGCACCCATATCGGCCAGATGCTGATCGAGTTGGACAAGGCCAAGTCGGGCGAGGGGGGCGCGAGCCTCGACGATCCGCGCATCCAGGCGATGCTGAAGCTTCCGCCGCCCGACATGATCGTGAACGCCTATCCCTATTGCTCCTCCGGCCAGCAATGGGACGACATCACATACCGCGTGTTCGGCAAGAAGGTGCCGATGTTCACCATCCAGATCCCTCTTCTGTGGGGCGGGCGGCAGGACGCCGGTTACCTTCGGGGCGAGGAGTGGGAGCAGCGTTCGCGCTACGTCGCCGACCAGTTGATCGAACTCACCAGGTTCCTTGAGGACAACACCGGCCGCAAGTTCAATTTCGACCGGCTCTCCGAGACGATGAGCTATATCAGGAAGGCGGCGGAGTTGCGCCTTGAAGGCATGGCGCTGTGCACGGCACGCCCGGCGCCGGCTAGCTTCTTCGACTGGATCGTCTCGATCGCGCCGATGAGCTTCCTGCCCGGCGACCAGAACATCGTCGACTACTTCCAGGGCGTGAAGGACGAGATCGTCGAGCGCCTCGCTGCCGGCGAGGGGGCTGTGAGGAACGAACGCTACCGTCTGTTCTTCGACGGCATGATGAACTGGAACAAAGTGGGTTGGCTGGCCGACAAGTTCGCCCAGGTCAACGCCTGCGTGGTGGCCGGGCGCTACACCCACATGTCGTTCTGGCAGGAGCCGCAGCTCATCGACCTCGGTGACCCGGTGCTCGGAATGGCGCAGAACTACCTCGTCTGCCCGAACAACCATGGTGCGCCGATCATGATCGGCGAGATCGAGAAGCTCTGCGACAAATACGAACTCGACGGCGTGGTATGCCATGCCTCGCGCACCTGCCGCGGGATGACCAATGCCCAGTTCCTGATCGCGAATTCGGCGAAGAAATACGGCCGCCAGGCCATGTTCTTCGAGGGCGATGTCGCCGACGAGAGCTTCTACAAGGACGAACTCCTCAACGTTCGCCTCGAAGCGATGGTGGAGGCGATGGAAGCAAAGCGCAGAGCCGCCTGAAATCCGGGATTCCGGGCCGCCTGACACTAATATGCTTGCGTACGATAATGATGATTACTAGAGTTGGGCGAGTTCCAACGGGAGGTATCGCCTGATGTCCACCGCCGCTCCACAACGGTCGCCGTTCGCCATGACCGAGGCACGTGTCCTGATCGCGGGGGGGACTGCCGGTGTCGGTCTCGCCACGGCCGAGCGCTTTGCGGCGCTCGGCGCGCCGCACGTGACCATCAATGGGAGAAATGCCGAGCGCGGAGAGAAGGCGAGGGCCGCCGTGCAGGAGCGCTACCCTGCCTGCAAGGTGCACTTCGTCGCCGCCGACACGTGCTTGACCGAGCAGGCGATCGAAGCCGGACGCAAGGCCGAGGAACTGATGGGGGGCGTGGACGTGCTCGTCAATTCGACGGTCAGCGCCTATCCCTATCCGACCCTCTTCCACAAGATCGACATAAGGGATATCCAGGGCATGGTGCTCACGCAGGTGATGTCCCATTTCCTGCTTGCCCGCGTAGTGATGGACGGCATGCGCGCAAGGGAGAACGGGGCCATCATCAGCGTCGCTTCCGACGCCGGAAAGGTCACCACGCCAGGCGAGTCGATCATCGGCGGGCTGATGGCGGCGATCGTCATGTTCAGCCGAACCCTCGCCATCGAAGCCAAGCGCTCCAACATCCGGGTGAATTGCGTGACTCCGTCCATCATCGAAGGGACGCTCACCTACGATACCGTCATGGGAGGCGAGTTCTCCAGCAAGCTCTTCTCCAAGGCGATCGGGATGGCTCAACTCGGCGTGGTCAATGCCGAGGACATGGCCGGATTGATCACCTTCCTCGCCAGCCCGGCGGCGGCGAAGCTCACCGGCCAGGCGATCAGCCTGAACGGCGGCATCTCGGCGGCGTGAGGAGACAGGCCATGGGATACAATTCGGTTTTCGCCCCTGATCTGTTCGCAGGCAAGACCATCATCGTCACTGGCGGCGGCTCGGGTATCGGCCGGTGCACAGCGCATGAGCTCGCCTATCTCGGCGCCAATGTCGTGATCGTCGGGCGCAATCCCGAAAAGCTCGAGACCGTCACCCGCGAGATCACCGAGGACGGCGGCAAGGTCACCGCCATGACCTGCGATATCCGCGACGAGACCCAGGTGAGCTCCGTCATCGACGACACTCTCGAGACGTTCGGGGCCATCAACGGACTGGTGAACAATGCGGGCGGTCAATACCGCACCGAGTTGAAGACGATCTCGACCAAGGGCTTCGAGGCGGTTGTGCGCAACAATCTGACCGGCGGCTTCATCTTCATGCGCGAGATCTATCTGCGATGGATGGAGGCCCATGGGGGCTCCATCGTCAACATCATCGCCGACATCTGGAACGGATGGCCGGAAATGGGGCATTCGGGTGCCTCGCGCGGCGGCATGCTGACGCTCAGCGAGACCGCCGCCTGCGAATGGGCTCATTCCGGCGTGCGGGTGAACACCGTGGCACCGGGCGGAATCGCTTCGAGCGGTTTCGACACCTATCCGCCGGAGATCGGCCCGCGGCTTCGCGAATATGCCGCGAAGGTCCCGCTGCCACGCTACGGAACCGAGTCCGAAATCTCGGCGGCAATCATTTATCTGCTTTCGCCCGCCGCTGCCTATATCACCGGCACATGCATCCGCGTCGACGGCGGCGCGCCCAACCTGCGCCAGACATGGACGCAGAAATACGAACCCACGAACATCCCCGAATACAACGGCTTTCACCGCGCCGTGCAGCCGGAGGTGCTGAAACAGCGGTAGCGGCCGTTCGGGAACACGCACGGGCCAGGGCTGGAGGAGCCCAAGCCATCTGCCCAAACCATCTGCCCAAACCATCTGAAGGAGGAACAGATGAACGCGCATCCCAAATTCACCGAGAGCTACTTCCCGAAATACGAAACGGGACCTCTCATCGAAAGCACGCTCGGCGATCTCATGCTGAGGAACGCCGAGGCGGTTCCGGATCGCCTGGCGCTCATCGAGGGCGTAGCCGATCCGTCCCGGCGTCGCCGCTGGAGCTATCGTCAGCTCGTCGACGAGGCATTGTCCTGCGCGAGAGGGCTCCTGAAGCATTTCAAGCCGGGCGACCGTGTCGGCCTGCTGGCTCCTGAAACGCCCGAGTGGGTGATCTTCCAGCACGGCATGAGTTTTGCCGGCCTCATCATCGTGCCGATCAATCCGGCATACACGGCGCGCGAAGTCGCCTTCATCCTGGGCAACGCGAAAGCCGCCGGCGTTGTGTACGCCGACGAGTCGCGAGGTAAGAACCTCGCCGCGGTCGTGGAGGAGGTGCAGGGACAGCTCGACCATCTACACAGCGCAGTCAATGTCGCGGACCTGGCGACATTGCAGGCCGCAGGAGATCCAGCCACGCCGCTGCCCCTGCAGAATCCCGGCCAGGTCATGCAGATCCAGTATACATCAGGCACGACCGGATTCCCCAAGGGGGCCTGCCTCCATCACCGAGGGGTCATCAACGCGGCGCATTTCATCGTGGAGCGAGCGGCTTTCCCGATCGGCGGCGTCTGGCTGAACTCCATGCCGATGTTCCATATCGGCGGCGCGGTGGTCTCCGAGATCGGCGTGTTCTCGCGTCAGGGCACCTTCGTCCTGATGCGCAGCTTCGACCCGGCGCTCTTCCTGGAACTGATCGAGGCTGAGAAGGTCAACTGTTCACTGATCGTGCCGACGATGATCCTGGCGCTCCTCAATCATCCGGACGCCAAGACGCGCGATCTCACCTCGTTCAACTCCATTCTGTCCGGTGCGGCGGCGGTTCCTGAAGCGCTGGTGAAGCGGGCAAAGGAGGCGTTCAACGTCGAGTTTGCCATCATGTACGGCCAGACGGAATCGAACGGGCCTTTCCTGGAAACCTTCACGACGGACAGCGACGAGCTGCAGTCGCAGACGATCGGGCGGCCGATCCCGCATGTCGAGGTCAAGGTCGTCGACGTGGCGACGATGCAGACTGCGCCCTTGAACACGGTGGGCGAGTATTGGGTTCGTGGCTTCAACACGATGACGGAATATTACGGACAGCCGGAAGCCACCCGGGCGGCGCTGACGGAAGAAGGCTGGCTGCGGACAGGCGATCTAGGAACAATGGACGAGAATGGCTATTTCCGTATCACCGGGCGGCTGAAGGAGATGATCATCCGCGGCGGAATGAACCTTTATCCGTCCGAGATCGAGAGCGTGCTGTTCGAGCACCCGGACGTCGCGCAGGTGGCGGTTGTCGGCCTGCCGGACGAGGCCTGGGGCGAGACGGTCGCGGCGATCATCCTGCCGAAGAACCAGGACAATCCCCCCCGTCCGGAAATGCTTTGGGCGTACTGCCGGCAGAACCTATCGCCGCAGAAGACACCGGAGCACTGGATCTTCGTAAAGGAATATCCCCTCACCGCGACGGGCAAGATCCAGAAGAACGTCCTGATGGAGTGGTACAAGGACGGCAAGCTGACGCCCACGTCATGGTCAAGGCCCGAACGCGACTCCAAGGTGGCCTGATGACTCGGGGTGCCAAGCCCGTCGCGCTGGTCACGGGCGCGGCGGGCGGCCTTGGAACGGCGATCGCGCATGCGCTTGCCGCAGCAGGCTTCAATTTGGTTCTAACCGATCGTGATGCGGAATCGCCCGCCGCCCTCAAGGCCGACCTGGAGAGGTCCGATGCATCGGTGGACGTGATCGCGTATGATCTGGTCGATGACAGGATGCGGGAGCGTTTCACCGACTCTGTCTTCTACAGTTTTGGCAGGCTAGACTGCCTGGTGAACAATGCCGGCGTTTCCGTGCTGTCGCGCGGCGACATCCTCGATGTCGGCACCGAAAGCTTCGACCGATGCGTCGCGGTCAATCTCAGGGCGCAATTCTTCCTGACTCAGGCTGTCGCGCGACGCATGATCAGGACGGATGCCGATCGGCGCCGAACAATCGTGACCGTGACCACGGTGGCGATCGAGCATAATGTTGGCAGCGTTCTCGCCGAGTACTGCATCTCCAAGGCTGGGCTTTCCCATTCCATCCAGCATTGGGCAGCGCGGCTCGAGCGGGAGGGAATCGACTGCTACGAAGTTCGCCCCGGCATGATGAAGACGGACATGACCGTGACCACCAGAGAGAAGTATGACGCCCTCATAGCGTCAGGCTTCGTGCCTGCGGGCCGCTGGGGGGAAGCCGCGGAAGTCGGCCGCGCAGTCGCGATGCTGGCACAGGGCGAATTAAGTTACGCCACCGGCCAGACCCTGCACATTGACGGAGGGATGCGATTCAAGGTCTTCTGACGGAGACTGTCGTCAGACGGGGCGCTTTCGCACGAGCGTTGTGACTTCGCCTGACACTGCAACGACGCCGTCCTGGGTGAGCAGTTCGACCCGGTCGATGACGATGCCCGCGTCGGGCCGGCTGCGGCTCTCGCGCTTTTCAATCGTCGTCCGGCGCGCCTGGACGGTTTCGCCGATCCTGACCGGACCGCGGAAGGCGATGTTGTTCCAGCCGAGCAGGGCGATCCCCGTGCCCACGAGATGACCGGCGCGGGTCACGAGGCCATGCGCCAGCGAAAGGTTCAGCATGCCATGGGCAATGCGCCCACCGAATTCGGTGCTGCGTGCATAGGCCTCGTTGGTGTGTAGTTCGCACAGGTCGCCGGTCATTCCGCCGAACAGGACCACATCCGCATCCGTGATCGTCCTCGACGGCGTGTAATGGACGCCGCCGGGTTCCTGGGCCTCGAACCAGCCGTCGGAATGCGGGGTGTAGGGTTGGACCACCGCCATCACGCTGCCGCCATTCGTCCGAGATAGCTTTGATGCAAGGCGGGATTGTCGCGCAATTCGTTGCCCGGACCTTCGGCGCGGACGCGGCCGACGGCCATCACATACCCATAATCGGCGAGCTGGAGCGCCTCGTCGGCATGCTGCTCGACCAGCAGGATCGTCAGGCCGTCGCTCCGCAGCTTCGCCAGAATATCGAAGATCTGGTCGACGATCATCGGCGCCAGGCCGAGAGAGGGCTCGTCGAGCATCAGCAGCTTCGGTTCGGCCATGAGGGCGCGCGAGATGGCGACCATCTGCTGCTCGCCGCCTGACATCGTGCCGGCCCGCTGGCCGATGCGCTGCTTCATGATCGGAAACAGGTCCAGCACATAGTCCAGGCGCTCCCGGTACCTGCGGGCCGAATCCGCTCCGCCGGCCAGCCGATGAAAACCGAGCTGAAGGTTCTCCTCGACCGTAAGCGGAGCGAAGAGTTGGCGGCCCTCGGGAACCTGCACGATCCCGAGTTCCACGACCTCGGCGGGCTTGTGGCCGGTGATGTCCTGCCCATCGAACCGGATCGTGCCGGAATAGGTCGGAACGAGCCGGGATATCGTGTTGACGATCGTCGATTTGCCGGCGCCGTTGGCGCCGACCACGGAAACGATCCTGCCTTGCGGGATTTCGATCGAGACGCCGTCGAGAGCGATGGATTTGCTGTAGCCAGCGACGATTTCTTCAAGCCGCAGCATCGGCTGCCCTCCGTCCGAAGTAGGCCGCGATCACGTCCCGGTTCCTGCTCACTTCTCCCGGCGTGCCGTCAGCGATCTTGGTCCCCTGGTCCATCACGACGATGGAGTCGCAGGCTCTCATGATGAAGTCGATGTCATGCTCGACCAGGAGCATCGTCAGCCCCCCTTTCCGCAGCAGGGCCAGCATATCGCCAAGATTGCGTGTCTCGGCGTCATTGAGGCCGGCCGCCGGCTCGTCCAGCATCAGCAGGACGGGCTCGGCCGCCAATGCCCGCGCGATGTCGACGAGGCGCAACTGGCCGAGGGTGAGCTGATCGATGCGGTGACCAGCGCGGTCGGCCAGACCCACGAAGGCCAGCAGCTCCATCGCCCGCTCGCGGCTGTGTCGCTCCTGCGCATGCAGTGACGGCAGCCGGGTCAGCGAGCGCAGAATGCCATCGGGGAACTTCGGGTGTAATCCGAGTTGCACGTTCTCGAGGACCGAGAGCCCGCGAAACAACCGCACGATCTGAAACGTGCGCGCCATCCCCATCGGGGACCGCATATGGGCAGGGTGCCCAGTTACGCATTCGCCGCGGAACCATATGTCGCCCGAGGTGGGAGGGCGCACGCCGGTGACCAGGTCGAACGTCGTCGACTTGCCGGCGCCGTTCGGCCCGATCAGGCCCTTCACCTCGCCGGCGGCTATGCCGAAGGAGACGTCGTTGACGGCGAAAAGGCCGCCGAAGCGCCGCGTCAGGCGGTCCACCCGGAGGATCGTTTCGCTTTGAGTCATGACGCGCCTCCGTTCACTTCCTGCGGGCGCTTCTGAAGGACCACATGGGGTTTGCGGGCACCGAACCAGTCGCGTCGCTCCAGGATGCCGGAAAGCCCATGCGGCAGGAAAAGCAGGAAGAGAAGAATGAACAGGCCGTAGACTACCGTTTCCAGCTCGCCGAACCGGGTGAGCACCTGGGGTAGGATCACCACGATGACCGACCCCAGTATGGGTCCGAAACGTGTCCCCAACCCGCCGACCACGACGATCGTCAGCATGGACACCAGCACGTGGAATTCGGAGAGGCTCGGGTCCACCCGCAGCGACGTTACGCCGAAGCAGACGCCGGCAATGGCGGCCGTCACTCCGGACAGGACGAGGATGGCGAGCTTGTAGCGCGTCACGCGGACGCCCAGGGCTTGTGCCGCGGTCTCGTCGTCGCGAATGGCCTGCATGGCGCGGCCGAGATGCGAACGGACCAGGAAGTCGTGCAGGAAAAGGACCGCTGCCGCCATGGCAAGCACGACGAAATAGATGCCGGTGCGGCCGATCTGCTCACCGTCCCATTGCAGTGGCGGGACGGCTACCCCGCTCTGGCCTCCCGTGAACTCGATCCAGCGATTGGCGACGCCGTTCTGGATGAGCATGAAAGCCAGCGTCGCCATCGCGAGATAGTGCGTGCGCAAGCGAAGCAGCGGCAGTCCGATGAGCAACGAAAGAATCGCGACAAAAACCAGCGACCCGAAAAAGGACGGCACCGGCGACCAGCCCAGCTTCACCTGCAGCATGGCGAAGGCATAGGCGCCGATGGCATAGAAGGCGGGCTGGCCGAGCGAGATCTGGCCGGAGAAGCCGTAGAGCAGGTTGAAGCCCATGCACAGGATCGCATAGATCCAGACCAGCATCGCCAGGCGCAGGTGAAAGCCGCTCGTGAGCACGAAGGGCAGGGCGATGCCCAGCGCCAGGATGCACAGGACCGGGATGATAGTGGGCGCCCTCGGCGCCTCCGGAATGCTTCTTCCGATCATGTCAGCGACGCTCCGCTTCATAGTCGCCGAGCAGTCCGTAGGGACGGACGATCAGCATGAGAAGGATCAGGACGAAGATCGCCGGTTCGGCGTAGAGCGAAGTGCCGTAGCCGGCCATCAGGGCCTCCATCATGCCGATGGCGATGCCGCCGGCGGCCGCCGCGAAAGGAGAGCCCAGTCCACCGAGAATCGCCGCCATGAAGCCTTTCACGGTCAGGAGCAGACCCATGCCGACATGCCCGCCGAGCAGAGGACCGACCAGCATGCCGGCGATGCCGGAGATGGAGGCGGAGAAGATGAAGGAGAATTGGACGATACGCTCGGAACGGATGCCCATAAGGAGGGCGACACGCGGATCGACGCCCGTCGCGCGGACCGACAGTCCGAAGCGCGTGCGGTATAGGATGAACCAGGTCAGCAGGATGAAGACGAGGAAGACGACGATCAGCGAGATCTGCTGCAGGTTGGTGATGAGGAAGCCGAGTCGAACCGGGTCGAGCGACAGGATCGGGGGCACGTAGCGCTGGTCCGGGCCCCAGAGGAGAAAGGCCAGGCCGTAGACGACGATGGCACCGGCGAGGGTCCCGATCATGATCGTCAAGGGGGCTGCTTTGCGACGCACCAGGGGACGATAGATGCCGTAGTCGAGGCCCAGCGCTGCAATCACCACGACGGCGAGCATCGCCGCCGCGGCGATCGGCCATGGCAGCGAGAAGGTCACCATGAAGAGCACGGCGCTCATCGCGCCCAGCATCACGAATTCGCCCTGGGCAAAGTTGATGACGCGCGAAGAGCCGTAGATGACCGACAGCGACAGGCCGATCAGTCCGTAGACGCTGCCATTGGTTAGCCCTGCGAGCAGCAGGTATGTGAGTTTCATGTGCATGGCTGAAGGTCCGCTTTCGAGGCAGGCTCGGCGGGGGCTTGGTCGAGAGCCCCGCGCAGTCTTGAACCGGCTACTTCTTTAGCGCGGCGGCCGTGTCCACGGCCTCGATCGCCTGACCGTTCTCAGCCACCTTCACGAAGACGAAGAAACCGTCGTCCGTCGGCCCGTGGTGGCTCTTGGAGAACTGGTAGCCGCCCTTCGACGTGCCTTGCAGGCCGGTGAAATCGCCGTGTCGGGTCGTGGCGTCGCGGATCGCGTCACGTGCTGCCTGGATGTCGCCGGACTTGACGGCTTCCTGCACCTTCTCGTCCTTGAGCACGGCTACGGCCAGGGTACCGGCGTCGTAGCCTTGCGCCGGCGAAGGGGACACGGCGAGCGGACCGTATTTCGCGGAGTAATCCTTGAAGAATTCCGCCACTTCCGGCCGGGTCGTATCGACGGAGGAGGGGACCAGGACGTCGTTGCCTGTCTCCGCGGCGAGCTCGCGGAACGCCTTCATGATGCCTACCCGAGGCATGATGACAGGCTGCTCCAGGCCCATCTGGCGGATCGTACGGACGACCCGTGCGCCGTCGGCGGGATAGGGATAGACGAGAATGGCCTCCGGATCAGTCTGCATGATGTTGATGACCTGAGGCGATACGTCGGTCGCCGCGACGTCGTAAGTCTGCTGCGTGGTGATCGCTATGCCCTTCTTGCCGAGTTCGGCGGTGGCCGACGCGGCGCCGGAGATGCCGAACGGCACGGAGTTGTTGATGATCGCCACCTTCTTGACGCCGTTGGCGGCCAGTGCGTCCGCCACCGCGATCGAGTCCTGGGTCACCTTTGGACCGAAGCGGTACTGATAGTTGGCGTTGTCCGTCACCTCAGGAGCCGCTGCCGCCAGGATGTAGAGCGGGACCTTGTTCTGGTTCGCGACGGTGACGAGCGAGTTGGCGACGGCGGATGGGCTGCCGCCTATGACCAGCAGGCCGGCGTCGTCCTCGGCGCAGCGCGTGCCGAAATTCGCCGCGAGTTGCGGATCGGTCTTGGTGTCATAGGTGATCAGCTCGATCTTCTGCCCCTCGATGCCGCCCGCCTCGTTCAGTGGATCCAGTACCATTTTGAGGCCGTTCAGGCTTTCGATACCGGTATCCGCGGCGGACCCGGAGCGATCATCGATATGGCAGATGACCAGCTTGAGCGGGTCGGCGAATGTCGCGCCGACGCCAAGGGCGAGCGTGGCGGCGACTGCGGCGGTGGAACGGAAAAGATAATGGCTGATGCGTTGCATTGGCTTCCTCCCAGGCGCGTTTTCTCGCGGAACGCGTGACGCGAACGACGACCAAAGTGCCCGGCATCCTCCATGCCGATCGGTGCGCCGAATAATTTGATATGCTATCGTACGATGTGCCTTCGCACAAGTTTTTTCGATCGTCATTTGGTTGCGTGGTGATGAAAGGTCATCAGAAGGATGACCCTTGGAGAGGGTTTGCAATGTGCAGTGCAAGAGGATTGTCGCCGGTCTTTTCGAACCATGGCATGCGACGAGGTAAGCGATACTCACTTATGTGCCGATACGCCAGGCGGCATAAAGCCCACCTGCACCTTGCCCAGTTCAGGCGGGCCGGCGCCGTGCGAAACGAGTCAGCGCGGCCCGGGTGGACATGGTTGAGGAGGACGTGGCTGCCGTGAGCGTGCTGACGGGGCCGCGTCTTGCTGCAGGGGAGGCCATAACGGCGAAGGGCGCCCACCGGCCGGGCTTGCTTTCGCTCGCCAGAGGAAATGGCCGGTGGACGCGAGGTCGGTGTCAGCGTCGCCTTCTAGGCTGAAAGCAGCGCGGCCACGGACCGGTTCAATGGGCGCGGGCCGCGTCTGCCGTGGCGCCCGGCTTGACGGGATGTTTCTCGCGAGGGTCGATGGCGAATTCGGGCACGCCCCGGCAACCCGGAACGCAGGCCTTGTCGGCCGCCATCTTATCCTCGTGTGCCATGTCTTCCTGTTCGGAGATCAGGAGGTGCCTGTTTTCGACCTTGTAGTCGTCGAGCCCGATGAGGGCCGCGCCCAGGGCGCCGGCAATCTGCGGATTGTCCGGGAGGATCAGGGGGAGCTGCATCTCGGCCTCGATGTAGTGCACGGCCGCCGGGTTCTTCGCCACGCCGCCCGTCATCACCACCGGTCCCTTCTTTCCGACGCGGCCGACGAGGCCGAGCGTGCGGGTCGCGATCGCCTTGTGGACGGCGCCGAGAACGTCGGATTTGGGATGGCCTTCGGCGAGCAGGGAGATCACTTCGGTCTCGGCGAAGGTGGCGCACATGGAGGAGATCTTGAGCTTCTCCTTGGCCTGAAGGGCGACACCGCCCATCTCTTCCAGCTCGATCTCCATGGCGCGAGCCAGCACTTCGAGGAACTTGCCCGTGCCGGCCGCGCAGCGATCGTTCATGGCGAACTGGGCCACCAGGCCGTTTGAGTCCACGGAGATGACCTTGCTGTCCTGCCCGCCGATGTCGATGACCAGCCGCGCATCCGGCACCATGGCGACCGCGCCGCGGGCATGGCAGGTGATCTCGGTATAGTTCTTGTCCGCCTCGTCGAGCATGCGCCGGCCGTAGCCGGTCGATACCGTACGTCCCATGTCGGCCTGCGTCAGCCCGACGCGCTCGAGCGCGTCCTTCATCGATTGCTTGACGCCGTTGCCCGAGACCGCGCCCATATGGGCGACTGCGTGGGCGACGATGTTGCCCTTCAGGTCGAGGATGACCGTCTTGGCCGTGGTGGAGCCGAAGTCGACGCCCATCACATGCTGTTTCATTCGTCCGCTCCTCTTGCTGTCCGTTCGCCGCTCACGCTGCGACCATGCGGCGGGACTCGATCGCCTCCAGCATCGCTTCGACGCGGCTGTTCAATAGTTCGTCCTTGTAGAAGCTCTCGTCGGTCACATCGCCCTCGAACATCGAGCTCGGGATGCCGAGCTGCCTGTGGGCCGCGTCCGCGATCATGAACTGCGGGTTGGTGAAGGCGCGGCAGGTGCGCGAGGCGTGGATGACCATGCCGTCGACCTTGAACTTCCGGCAGAGCCCCATGATCAGGTCGATAAGAATGGGCGCGGCGTGGTTGTTGGGGCAGATCAGGTAGTTCTGCGCCATGCCCCGCACCGGCTTGCCCGGATCGATGAGGCCGGGCTCCTGCCAGAAGGCCATATGAGTATAGCGCCCCGCCACGACCGCGGCGTCCCAGCGGGCGAACTTGTTGGCGAGCCAGCCGACCTTGTTCCAGTTCATGATGCCGTCGAAGAACAGGCGGTACTTCTCGTCCGGCACCGCGCCCTCGCCGTCGCGCACGCGCTGCTTGACCTCTTCGAGGACCGTCTCGAAATACTGCTTCACGCCCGGCACGGGCAGGTTGTTGATCGGGGCGATGGAGACGACCCAGTCGAAGAAGCTCGCAGGTGCGGGCTGCGCCGTGCACAGCTCCATCGCTTCAAGGCGCAGTTCGGATGCGCGCTTGATGTCGGCCATCAGTTCGTGGAGCCTGTCCCAAGGATAAGGCTTTCCGGTGCGCTCCTCGATGAACTTCACCATGTCGTGGAGCTGGCGCTCGACATAGTCCGATGTCTCTTCCCATTCCTGGCCGCGCAGATAGCCCGCGTCCGGCTTGGAGCCCCAGATCCACGGCAGTGAGACGTTGAAGATCGGGATCTTCTTGCCGAAGACGCGGCTGGTCATCTCGTCCCATTGCTGGCCCGTCGAGCAATAGGCATAGGCCGAGATGATCATGTCGGGTGCCGGCAGCTTCCAGGTGAGATCGTCCTCGTCGGGCGTGGCGCCGGCATTGTCGCCGCGCAGGCGCTGGTTCGACACCGCGCACCCCAGATGCGTGCGGGCATAGGAACAGAGCTCGCGCATGTAGCCGCGCTCCTCCGCGACGCGCTGTGCCGTTCCTTCCTGGTGACGGGCGGCCAGCATGGCGGAGTAGGCCTCGCCATGAACCCAGCAGATGTCGGCCGCCTCGAGGAAGGGGTTGATGGCCGAGCCTTCGTACCAGCAGACCAGCTTGCCCTCTTCCTTGGCACGCCAGACCATCTCCCAATAATCGTTGACGAGCTTGCCGGCGATCCGGGTCGACTGCAGCTTGTTGGCCTTCTTCTCTTCGAAAGGTCTGACA
Source organism: Mesorhizobium sp. L-8-10 (assembly GCF_016756635.1). Classification (NCBI taxonomy): domain Bacteria; kingdom Pseudomonadati; phylum Pseudomonadota; class Alphaproteobacteria; order Hyphomicrobiales; family Phyllobacteriaceae; genus Mesorhizobium; species Mesorhizobium sp. L-8-10. Next base: position 3,448,642 of record NZ_AP023263.1, read on the forward strand.
GCGATGTTCATCTGGCGGGCTCCTCAGGCGGCTTGACGGTGCTTGACGACTTCGACGAAAGTTTCGACCCGGGTCTTCAGGCTCTCCAGCGCCATGCTTTCATGCTCCGTCTCGATGAGCAGATGCGGCATGCCGGCCTTCTCGAAGGCCTCCTTGACCTCGGGGTAGTAATACATGTGCGGTTCGCAGAACTTGGCCATCAGGACGATCATGCCCTGGGCCCGCTCGTCGCGCATGGCGTTGATGAGATAGGCGTCCCAGTCGACATTGTTCTGGACGCGGGTCGGGCAGGGTACGCCGGTGTTGCGGTCCATGTACCACCGCGCCAGACCCTTGATCGGGTCGCCTTCTTCGGGAACGTCCGTCGAGATGTAGCGGAAGCCGTGATAGAGATCGTCGCCGACGACCGTCACGCCGCATTCCTCGATCATCTCCAGCACTTCCGGCTTCGGCGCCTGGCAGAAATGACCCGACAGATGGAGGCGGACATTGCGGGTGGCGACGGCCGGCGCGGTTTCGTATTGGTGCAGAAGCTCCTCCAGCAGGGCCGTGTGCTCGCCCTTGTCCATGATCATCGAGGACTTGACCACATGCTGCATCTCGACCGATCCCATCGGCGCCGCGCCTGACTTGCGCATTTCGTAGAGCCGCCGGATCAGGCTGCGGTTCCTATTGAAGAGGCGGATCGAGCCGTGGAGCGCTTCGGCGGTGACGGGCCCGCCGACAAAATCCTCCAGCTCCGCCTTGAGCTTCGCGAAGCTCTCTTCCGAGCGGCCCTGGGTCCAGGGATCACACATCGACGAGATGAGCTGGAAGAAGATGACCCGCGTGTTGGCGAGCTGCATGCGGATCGCATCGGCCGCGCCGAGCAGTTGCACGCAGTGATCGCCGAACATGATGGCGTCGAGCACGTCGAAATCACCGCGCACGGCCTGGTCCACCATGGAGCGGGTGTAGCCGCAATAGAACGGGAACAGCAGACCGTGGCCGACGGTGATCTGGTCCTCGCTCTCCTGCAGGATCATCGGCAGCGTGTCGGCGGCATGGGCGAGTTCCCCGGGAAAGTTCATGGGAAAAGACCCGATCACTTTCCGTCCGGTTCTCTCCTTCCATGCTCTCGCGTAGCCGAGCGGGTCCCGGGCGGCTTCCGCAAAGCGGTCGATGATCGTTCGTCTGTCCAAGGCTGGCTCCGGAATTTGTCGTCTGGCTCGCTCTAGTACGAAGTGAGTTTAAATCACTTAATGTAGGAGTCAAGAGAGATAGTACGCTAGATCTACAATTGACATATGGCGGCATGAATGTCCAGATACGTGGCTAAGTCCAAATTCGCCGCCGCGTGTGAAAGACAGGAATCCAGGTGGTTAGTCAAACTCAACAGGAGAATTCCATGGGCCCCTTGAAGGGTGTGCGGGTGGTCGAGATGTCGAACATCGGACCGGGGCCGTTCTGCGGCATGCTGTTCGCCGATCTCGGGGCGGAGGTCGTCAGCGTGCAGCGTCTCGCCGCCGACGATCTCGGCTTCGACATCGCGCGGCGCTACGATCTCCTCAACCGTTCCAAGCAGGCGGTGGCGGTGGACCTGAAAGCGCCCGAAGGCGTGGCGGCGGTCATGGACATGATCGCCACGGCCGACGTCCTCGTCGAGGGCTTCCGGCCCGGCGTGATGGAGCGTCTGGGATTGGGGCCGGAGACCTGCCTGGCGACCAATCCGAAGCTCGTCTACGGCCGCATGACGGGCTGGGGGCAAGAGGGGCCACTCGCGCAGACGGCCGGTCACGACATCAACTACATCGCAATGGCGGGCGCGCTCGCGGCGATCGGGCCGAAGGGCCAGAAGCCGGCGGTTCCGCTCAATCTGGTGGGCGATTTCGCCGGCGGCTCGCTCTATCTCGCCATGGGGCTTCTCGCGGCTCTCATCGAAGCGCGCCAGTCGGGCAAGGGGCAGGTGGTCGACGCCGCCATGATCGACGGCGCGGCGAACCTGATGACGATGCATCTCGGCTACCGGCAGGCGAGTTTCTGGAACCTCGAACGTGGCACCAATTCGGTCGACGGCGGATCGCCGTGGTATACGACCTACGAAACGAAGGATAACCGATGGATGGCAGTCGGCGCGGTGGAGAAGCGCTTCTATCGCGAGTTCATCCGGAGGCTGGGGCTGCAAGACGCCTCACTGCCCGGGCAGTACGATCAGTCGCGCTGGGATGAATTGCACAACATCATCGCGGCGGAATTCGCCAAGAGGACGCGTTCGGAATGGGAAGCCGTGTTTGAGGGGTCGGATGCTTGCGTCTCTCCTGTCCTCGACATGGACGAGGCGCCCAAGCACCCGGCCGCCAATGCCCGCGCGACATTCGTCGATCGCGAAGGCGTGACGGAGCCGGCGCCTGCGCCGAGATTCAGTCGCACGCCCGCCTCGATCAGAAACGCGCCGCCGGATGCGCGCGCGACCACGCCATCGGTTCTCTCGGCCTGGGGTATCTCAGGGAAGCGAATCGAGCAGCTCGCCGCTGCGGGCGTGATTCCACCGCTGCCGGGCTGATCAGCGTTTTGCGCCGACCTGCTTCTTTAGCGAAGCTGTGACCTTCTCGAGCATGGCGACCGCTTCGGAAAGGTGTTCGCCTTCGAGCTGCGGGGCCATGATGCCGCCGAGGATGACCTCGGTGATCCAGTCCGCCGAGTCGTCGACCGAGAAATCGCCCTCGCGTCGCAGGTAGGCCCAGGTCTGGTGCTCTATCGCGCCGAAGACCATGTCTCGCATGAGCCGGAGAGGGATGTCCGTCCGCACGAGCCCCTTGGCACGGCCGTCCTCGACGACGCTCATCACCCGTGCGACGACCTCCCGGTTCTGTTGGTAGATGCGCATGGTCCTGTAGGCGGGATCCGCCCGCAGTTCCATCAGCACAAAGCGCGACAAGGCAGGCTCGCGGCGAATGAACGACAGCGCCCACCAGATCGCGTGGTAGAGCCGATCCCGAAGTGGGCCGCTGGTCCGCGCGGGATAGTCCTCGGTCAGGAACTCCTCGAACCAGTCCTCCGTCAGCTTGATGAGCAGGTCGCGTTTGGTCGGGAAATATTTGTAGATGGTCGCCTCGGAGGTGCCGCAGCGTTCCGCCACTTCCGACGTGAGGAATTGTTCGAAGCCCCGATCGCGCAGCACCGAGCGCGCGGTCTGAAGTATGACGGCGACGCGCTGGTCTCGCGGCAAACGCCGCGCGGCGGCGCGGAGGGCGGGCTTGGGCTGCATCGGTGACTCCGGTCGGCTTCGGCTGGAGAATCCATGCACCACGCGGCCGCGCCTGTCCATCACGCCGCGGGGCTGGCCTCCCGTACGTCCTTCATGCGTTGGGGAATAAATCCCCCAGGGTGCTGCCGCTCGGTGCCTTATGACCGCTGATGCGGTAAATGCTGCTTGAACGGAAGACAAGCCTGTCGCCTGCTGTCGCCACCGTCTGCTGGAAAAGCGTCATCTTCGTTGCCCGAAGCAGGGTGGAACTGCTCTCCAGCCAATCGCCCAATATGGCGGGGGAGATATAGTCGATGGACATGTTGATCGTCGGCATCAGCACATACCGCAAAGAGGGTTCCTGCTGCTGACTGACATAGACCTGCATGTCGGCAAACGAGGCGAGGACGCCGCCGTGGCAGGTGTCGTGCGGGTTGATATGACGACGGCCGATGCGCATGCCGAGCCGCAGTTTCCCATCCACCAACTTCCCGTAGATCGGACCAAAGTAGACATTGAATCCCGTCCCGGTCGGCAAGGATTCGAAGCCCGGCGGGGGATCGTCGGAGATTTCATTCGCCAAGAGTTCGCCGATATACCGTTCGTTCATGACCGTTCCTTCCCGCAATGTGGTCGGCATGAAATCGTGATGATCGCGATCTGTCCAGAAATTAATTCGCTAGATCACTGTACGCATACGAATATATCTTGACCTTTGCTGACCTGGAAGGCAGATAGGTTGCCATTCGTGCACAGGAGGCTCCGGCATGATCGAGTGGATCAAAAGCGCCCCCGAACTCACAGATCCGGGCTACAGGCCAGGTGATGATCTCCGCCACCGGCCGGACGAGGGCGGCAAGGCGCGAGACTCGCTCTTCTGGCAGGTCATCATGCCGGATCATGAGCTGGGATTTCAGTGCTATCTCTATCTCACCGGCACAGGCAAGGCCGGCTTCAACCTCATCCTGTGGGGCAAGGACCGGAGACCGCATGTCCTGGAGCAGGTGCAGGGCGACGTGCCCGAGACGATGGATTTCGATGATCTCCAGCTGGCCGGCCTTCGCGTCCGACAGCCGGCCGACCAGAAGACCGCGCACATCTCTTTCGAAAGCGAGAAGGTGAGGCTGGACTACGGTTTCGAAGGCTTCCATGCCCCATTCAGCTATCGTTCCAATCCGGACGGTTTGCCGTCGTGGTTCGCCGACAACCGCCTGGAGCAGTCCGGCTGGGTGAAGGGTTTCATCGAGTGGGACGGCAGGCGCATCGAACTCGACCGCATCGGTCACCGTGATCATTCCTGGGGCGTGCGTCACTGGCAGGTGCCCCAGCATTGGAAATGGCTCGTCGCCTACACGCCCGACGCGTCCCGGATCGTCAATGCCTGGATCTGGATGGCCAAGGGCGAGTGGGGCGTGGGCGGCTATATCGTGCGCGACGGCGAACTGCTGCCGATCGCTTCCGTCAATCAGAAAGCCGTATTCGATGACGACATGACCCAGCGCAGCATCGACGTCACGATGACAGACATAAGGGGTGGCATCTGCGAAATGCAGATGGAGCGTTTCGGGCTGGTGAAACTGCCGACCGGCGGTCGCTACGCGACGATGATCATGGAGGCCGCCTGCCGCGCGACCATCGACGGCAAGCCGGCGGCGGGTCAGTTCGAATGCCAGTGGCCGCAATACTATCTCGACGCGATGATCGATTTGAACAAGCAGGCGCCATGAGCTGGAACTGGGATCAGGCGACGCTTGCCGCTCTCGAAGCCTTCCTTGCAGCCAGTGATCTGCTGGACGGGCCGCCGCAGCCGCGTCGCATCGGGGACGGCCATTCCAATCTCACCTATCTCATTCGGGTGCGCGGCGGCAACGCGGTGCTGCGCCGGCCCCCGCCTCCACCCGTGCCGAAGGGCGCCAACGACGTGTTGCGCGAGGCTCGTGTGCTGAAGGCGCTCCAGGGGCAGGACGTTCCGGCGCCGCGCGTGCTTGCTGTCGCGCAGGTCGGCGACGTGCTCGATGTGCCGTTCTATGTCATGGAGCATGTGCCGGGCCATGTCATAACCGACCGGCTGCCGGCGGCGTTCGATGGCGAGCGCGACGGAAGTGCCATCGCCTTCGGCCTTATCGAAGGGCTGGCGCGCCTGCATGCGGTCGACTGGCGCGCCTGCGGGTTGGAGGATTTCGGCCGACCGGCCGACTTCAACGCGCGCCATCTGAACCGGCTGGAAGGGCTGATGAACATGCGTGAGGGCTCCGCTCCCGCATGGCTGGCTGATATGGCCGCGCATCTCAAGTCGTCCGTGCCTCCGGAAGCGGGCGACGCCATCGTGCACAACGACTTCCGACTCGGCAATGTGATCTGGTCGCCATCCGGCCCGCCGCGGCTCCTAGCGATCCTCGACTGGGAACTCGCCACGATCGGCGACCCCTTGCTCGATCTCGGCTATACCGTCTGCTGCTATCCGGTGCGCGGCGAACAGATGAACCCGACACAGGAGTTGTCCGCAGCGATGCTCGCCACGAGCTTCCCGCCGCGGGAGGAGATCGTGGAACGTTATTGCACGATCACCGGCCGCGACGTCTCAAGGCTCGGCTGGTACGCCGCGATGGCGGCATGGAAACTCGCAGTGCTGTACGATTATCAGCACCGGTTGGGGCGCGACGTATATTATGCCGATGCCACGCAAGGGCCCCGCTTCATCGCCTCGGCGGAGAAGTTTGCGCGCTATTTCTGAAGGGGAATGGAGGAGATCGTGGACGAAGCGCCCTTGCTCATCGAACTGGCCGACGGCGTCGCCACGCTTGCGCTCGATCGGCCGGCCGCCCTGAACGCGCTCAATCGTGCCTTGCGCGCGACGCTGGTGGACAGCCTGCTGGAAATGGATGCGCGCCCCGACATCCGCGCCATCGTCTTGACTGGACGCGGACGGGCGTTCTGTGCGGGGCTCGACGTGAAGGAACTCGGCCAGTCGGGAAACAATGTGACCGACAATATCGGGGACCGAGACATCGGCGCGACTGTCACCGCGTTGAAGACACCGATCATTGCCGCGGTCAACGGGCTTGCCGTGACCGGGGGATTCGAGATCGCCTTGTCGTGCGACATCGTGTTGGCCGCCCGCTCCGCCTGGTTCCAGGACACGCATGCGAAGATCGGCCTCTTGCCCGGCTGGGGCCTTTCGCAGCGCTTGCCGCGCGTCATCGGCCCCTACAGGGCCAAGGAGATCTCGCTCAGCGCGCGCAAGGTAACGGCGGATGAGGCGGCGCAACTCGGCTTCGTATCGCGTGTGGTGTCCGATGACGAACTGCCGGGCGAGGCGCGCGCCGCGGCCATGGCGATTGCCCAGTGGCCGGCGGAGCATGTCGCGCGCATCAAGTCCCTCATCGACCGGGGATATGCGATGCCCTTCGGCGAGGCCTTGCGGTTCGAGGCGGAGGAAGCGCGTAAGCGGAACGCCAAGGTGACGCTGCCGGCTCGGGCGTGATGTCCTCGCACCTTCGTGTCGGCGGTGCGCCGGAGTGAAAACGGGAGATATGGTCATGAAAGTTCTGGTGCCCGTGAAGCGGGTGGTCGACTACAACGTGAAGATCCGGGTGAAGTCGGACGGCTCGGGCGTCGAGCTGGCCAATGTGAAGATGTCGATGAACCCGTTCGACGAGATCGCGGTCGAGGAGGCGATCCGGCTGAAGGAGGCCGGCAAGGTCGAGGAGATCGTGGTGGTGTCGATCGGCCCGGCGCAGGCGCAGGAGACGCTCAGGACGGCGCTGGCGATGGGTGCCGACCGGGCGATCCTGGTCAAGGTCGACGAGGCGGTCGAGCCGCTGGGCGTGGCCAAGGTGCTGAAGGGCGTGGTCGAGGCCGAGACGCCTGAACTGGTGATCCTCGGCAAGCAGGCGATCGACGACGACGCCAACCAGACCGGCCAGATGCTGGCGGCCCTTCTGGGCTGGGCGCAGGGCACCTTCGCCTCCAAGGTCGAGATAGCGGGCGACAAGGCAACGGTGACGCGTGAGGTCGACGGCGGCCTGCAGACGGTCGACCTGAAGCTGCCGGCGATCGTGACGACGGACCTCAGGCTCAACCAGCCGCGTTATGCCTCTTTGCCCAACATCATGAAGGCCAAGAAGAAGCCGCTCGACGAGAAGAGCCCGGCCGATTTCGGCGCCGACGTGAAGCCGCGGCTGAAGGTGTTGAAGACCGAGGAGCCGGGTGGCCGCAAGGCGGGCGTCAAGGTCAAGACGGTGGCCGAGCTGGTCGACAAGCTCAAGAACGAAGCCGGCGTGCTCTGAGGGCTCGGTGCGTCCTTCGAGGCTCGCCCTGCGAAGGACGCACCTTTCCTGCAACGGGCTGCGGGCTCGCACCTCAGGATGAGGACCGTGAGCGCCGAGGGCCAGCCGGGAATGCCGGCAAGGCACCGAGGGTCCTCATCCTGAGGAGCAAGGGCGCCGAGGGCCAGCCGGGAATGCCGGCAAGGCACCGAGGGTCCTCATCCTGAGGAGCGAGCGCCGGCAGGAGCTGGACGATTGGACAATTCCCTTGGCGGGCGAGCCTCGAAGGACGCACCCAAGGCAGCAGGCGCTAAGGCGCGCCAGAGAAGGAAACGGAAATGGCTATTCTTCTGATTGCCGAACATGACAACGCCACCCTGTCGGACCAGACCGCCAAGGCGCTGACGGCTGCGACCAGGATCGGCGCGGACGTGCATGTGCTGGTGGCCGGCAAGGGCGCCAAGGCAGCCGCCGATGCCGCCGCCAGGCTGACGGGCGTGTCGAAGGTGCTTCTGGCCGAGGCGGCCGAGCTCGAGCAGCGGCTGGCCGAGCCGCTGGCCGCGCTGGTGGTTTCGCTCGCCGGCGCCTACGACACGATTCTGGCGCCGGCGACCTCGTCGGGCAAGAACGTCGCCCCGCGCATCGCCGCCCTGCTCGACGTCGCCCAGGTGTCGGAGATCATCGAGGTGGTTTCATCAGACACCTTCAAGCGTCCGATCTATGCCGGCAACGCCATCCAGACGGTGCAGACGACGGAGCCCAAGCGGGTGATCACCGTGCGCACGGCCTCGTTCCAGGCCGCGCCCGACGGCGGCTCGGCCGCGGTCGAGACGGTCGCTGCGGCGACCGATCCCGGCCTGTCGAGCTTCGTCGAGAACAGGCTGTCGGAGAGCGATCGTCCGGAGCTGACCTCGGCCCGGATCATCATCTCGGGCGGCCGCGCGCTGGGCTCGTCGGAGAAGTTCCAGGAGGTCATCCTGCCGGTCGCCGACAAGCTCGGCGCCGCGGTCGGCGCTTCGCGCGCCGCGGTCGACGCCGGCTATGCGCCGAACGACTGGCAGGTCGGCCAGACCGGCAAGGTGGTGGCGCCGGAACTCTACATCGCGGTCGGCATTTCCGGCGCGATCCAGCATCTGGCCGGCATGAAGGACAGCAAGGTCATCGTCGCCATCAACAAGGACGAGGAAGCGCCGATCTTCCAGGTGGCCGACTACGGCATCGTCGGCGACCTCTTCACCATCCTGCCCGAGCTCCAAAAGGCGCTTTGACCGTCAGCAATCGCCAGGAGAACAGTCCTGCAACGCTCCGCGTGAAGAAGGTTCTGCGGAGACATGTGCTGAGCCAAGTGGCGGGGAACCTGCGTCGGCACGCCCCTGGCGGCGAGCCCGGCTGGCGAACTGTGGCAGGCTCAGGTTCGCCACTACCGAGCGGATCGTCGCCAGACCGAGCGGCGGGTGTTGCAAGGTGGCAGTCTCCGGGCTAGCTCAGTTCCAACGATGGGGAGCGCTGCGAGCCGCAGCGTTTCCCGATGAGCCCTCGTCGTACCTACCCAGATACCAGTTTGCCGAACGCCACCGCGCGTCGGTGAATCTCAGGCGCGTCGTAGTCCAGGGTCGCGACATGGAAACTCTTGTCGAGCGTCGCGTATTCGACGGTGCCGCCCAGCCTTGCCCTCAGCAGTTCGACCGAACCCGGCGGGATGACGTGGTCCTGCTGGCTATGCAAGATGAGGGCCGGTGACTTGATGCGCGAAAGTCCGGCTTCGTTTGCTTTCACGCCATCGAGGAGCGACAGAAGGCATTGCGCGGGTGTCTTGTCGTAACCGAGTTCCTTCGAGCTGGGGTCAGCTATATCGCCTGCGATCGCAGGCAGAAACCGCTCGCCCGCGGCTAGCGTCGCTTTCGCGCCCTCGGCGAAGGGGCCGAAGTCGTCTGCCTTGACCGCCGGATTGATGAGGACGATGCCCTTGATCTCCGGGTGCTGCTGGGCGAGCCAGAGAGTCAGCGATCCGCCCATCGACAGTCCGGCGACGACCACAGAGTCGGTTCGCGCCGCCAGGTCACGATAGGCCGCGTCGGCGGCGGCGGTCCATTCGCTCCAGCCGGTCCTGTTCATATCATCGGGCGTCGTGCCGTGGCCCGGCAACCGGGGGACCTCCACCGTGAACCCGGCATCCGCGAAGGCCTTACCCAGCGGCCGCATAGACTGCGGGCAACCTGTAAATCCGTGGATCACCAACGCACCGTGCCGGCCACCCTTCGCAGAGTACGGCTCCGCACCCGCCATGATCCCAGGTTCAATTCCCATGTCGGTTCCTCCGTTCCAAGATCACGCGGCACCGAAGCATCGCAACGGCAATCCGTATAGTAGCGTATCGTATGCAAGCAAGAAAGAAAGGATCGACCGCTCACGCACGCGAAACTCACTGGGAGATTTCGCGCTTCCTCAAGCGCGAGCGTACGACGCAATAGCGAGATCCTCTTCCCGGAACGCCGCAAGTGGCGGACCTTTCGACGTCTGCCCGGATTGAAACCTGGCCCGGTAGCCTCGCGGCGGCTTGGAAATCTGAAGACGGGCACATAGCTTGGCGATTGCGACATCCGAAACGCCAAGTTCCTTGGCCACCTCCTGCGTCGGCTTCCCCCAAACCAGCGCGAACAGTTCCTCGCGCGAGAGCTCTTTTGACGATCGTGTCCCACCAAGTGGTGTAGCTCGTCGTAAGCGAAGCCGCTCGCTCGCGCGCCCCTCAATAGCGCTGTAGCGAGCGAGCGGCTTCGCGGGCGATCATCGATGTTTCCCGGTAGGGTCGGGTTGCTGAGTCCAACCTGATTCGAAGGAACGATCGATGACCGACGACATGATGAACTTCCGCACGCTGGTGGAGAAGAGCTGCGCTGGGGCACGCAAAGCACGATCAGTGCGGCGACAGGAGCAGCCTCCGAGATCGTGCGGGTGACCGACGATGTCCACTATCGTGAGACGGGCACGGACCAGGCCGTCGAAAACGTTCCTGCGGTTGACCGCGAACCACGTTTAAGAGCCTCTATCTCCGCTGCGATCGGGCAAAAATGAACCCCATGACGACTGTTGCGGACGTGCAGCGCGCTGATCCCGCGCAGTTGGAACCACCGCTACGATGCGTACTGTGTCGCGATCTTCATCTGGAGGTCTTCATCTGCAGTGCGGAAGTCGACCTTGCCTACTCCGTCGCACGTTTGACAGGTGGTTGTTCTGTCTTTGGTCGGCCGTATCTTCCCGGCGCCTTTGCAAACCGGGCAGACGGCTAACAAGGGGCTGACCTCCATTTCATCTCCTCTCTCAGAATCCCTCCTGGTCACCGGCATCTTTCATCGAACCTGGAGTTGTTGCAACCGCTGATAGTCGCGGTCGCGTTCTGGCTCGGCATCTTCGCAACTCAAAGGAACAACCACATGACAACGACGCTGGATGTCCAGCGCGCGCTGCTTGCGCGCGGCTATGATCTCGGGCCGAGCGGGGCGGACGGAATTCCTGGCCCGCCGCACGACCGCCGCGGTGCGGCAGTTCCAGGCGGATCGGGGCCATGCGGTCAAATGGCCCGGCACTGTCGGGCCGGATCACGCTTTCGGCGCTCGGGTTTTCGGGCGATGCTGCGCCGGAACTGGGCGTGCCGGCCGGCGAGGTCGTCCCGCCGTGGATCGCGATTGCGCGCGCCAAGATCGGCCAGCACGAAAAGATCTACAACAAGAAGCTGCGCGACTGGCTCAAGAGCGACGGACACGCGCTCGGCGATCCGGCGAAGCTGCCGTGGTGTGGCGATTTTGTTGAGACGTGCCTGGCGCTGGCGCTGCCCGGCAATCCCTACTGGGCGCGCTCAACTGGCGCCAGTTCGGGCAGGGCGTATGTCCATTCGGGCCTCGGCATTGCCGCTATGCTCCCAACAGTACCAGACAACCGTTCGTCCGACAGTCCGCATTACGCCCGGGCTCGGGCTCGGGAAATTGGCTATCACGCGATGGCCGATGAAGCGCTTGAAATCGGTCGTGGTGTTTCACTATCAGCAATAACCGCGCAAGCAGGTTCCGAACGTTCGACACCTGCCCAGCGTCCGCCTCGTCCAGTTCTGACGCCGCGGTTGTTCAAAGCAGCTGCAATCCCTCTGAGGCTGGCTACGCCATAGCGCTGGATTGTCTGCACGATCGGCAGGACGGATTCAGCAAAGCGCTCTGCTTCGCGAATAGAGACCTCGCGCCCCTTCGCGGCGGCTAGGATGTGTTGCGCGGGGTTGCCGAGCCTCGTCCCACCCTGCTTGTGCGATGCGAGGGCGGCCCTGGTCCGCTCGGAGATGAACCGCCTTTCTCGGCCAGTGCTGCGTTCTCAGCGGTGGTCACCGCGGCGAGAGTGTGCCAATGGCTGAGCCGGAGCAGGGTCATTCGCCCCAAATGACGAAAGCGATCAGGAAGGCGATGGTGCCGTACCAGACGATCGTGCCGAGCGCCATCGTCAGCGTCCGCCTGGCCTCGCGGGCTCGATTCGGGTTGACTGGGTCGTAGATGACCGCAACCTCGGCGCCGACCGTCGCGGTCGTACTGTTCACTGCAAGGCCCGAATGGAACCGCTGCCGCTTGCCGGCCCGATCGGTGAACTCAATTACGGGCGTATCAGGACCGTCGCCCGAAGTGTCGAGCCTCACGACCTTGCCCGTTGTGTAGGCGCGTCGCCGCATTAGGACGAGGTCGCCATAGGTCTCCGGAACGACCAGTGCGCCAAGGAAAACGACGCAGATCAGGCACCAGATCTGGATGTCGCTCGGAGCGTAACCGAATTGGTCGGCAAGGGCGCGGAACGGCCAGAGCGCCTCATGCGCCCAGTCACCGACACGCAACCAGAATGCTTCCCACTGCTCCCGCATCGCCCAGCCCGTATCCGCGGATCGGCGGAACGATAGCCGGCAATGGCGACAAAACGGCGAAGCGGATCGAAATGACCTTTAGCCTGAAGTTTGCGAGTTAAGCGCGGTGCCGGTCTTCCTGAGGACCGGCTCGCCGTGAAAGCGCCTGGCCGATGGACGCGAGACGCCATAGGCGATTTCCATCATCAGCCGCGGGTTTTTCCTGGGCACCGAGCCCATGTGGAATCCGAACGGGTCTTCCACGAAACCGGTTCCTGCCTTACCAGTCATCGTGACCCGGTTCTCTGCGCCATAAATGCGGAGCACCTCGTCGACCGGGTGCCCGACCAGAAGCGTGTACTGGTGCTTCAGGGCGCGCTTGCGGTGGCTTCCAAGCACATAGACATGGGCGCCGTCCTCCTCTCCGACATCCGAAATGTAGAAGAAGAACTTCAGCATGCGCCAATCATCGAGGTCGAAGTGGAGATTCAGGGACGTGAGATGGAGATCGGCCACGGTGACGTTCTTGGTCGGGAATGTCCACCAGATCCTGGTTGTCGCGAGAGTCGCCTGACCGCCGAGATATCGCTGGGCGATTCCGAGCAGCAGCGGGTCTTGCTGAACAGCTCGAACAGCCGCGCACTCCATCGATCTTTCAAAGAAATGGCCGCTGAGAATGGAGCGGCCGAACTGCTTCTCGGCGACCTGGTGTTCCGGGGCCAGGAACTCCAGCTGCCGGTCGAAATTGGCGAAACAGGGCGTAGATCTGGCGAAGCCGGCAATCTCCTCATGAACGGCAGGAGGCAAGTTCAAGCCCCGGCAAAACCCGTCGGTGCGCAAGGCGGCCGCCGCATCCGATGCGGTTACGGCATCGCCGAAGAGCGACGACCCGGCACCCGAACCGGCCGGGACGCGCCTCGCCGTCATCCAATGCGCCCTTCGAAAGGGCATCGTGCGCGCGAGCAGGAACATCGGCAGCCACGCCGGGTTCTCGCGAATATCGGATACATAGGTCGGAATTCTCGCCGCGACCCGCCGAAGAACTCCAACTGTCCGCTGGGATCGATTGGCAGCGGGCATCAACTGCTCGGACATGCATTCTTCCTTGCTTGTGTCGGGTTGTTACCTGTGCCCTGCCGCCCACAGCAGAAACCAAAGGTACCGATTTTTTTGCAATGCACAATAGGCCCGCCGATCCTGCTTGCCGGGGGCTTGGGCGCCCTTCCGGGGGCTCTGTAACGCCGGACGCTCGAGTTCCTCGAACTCGTCCTGTCGCCGCTCTGCGGGCTGCTCGGGGCGATGTGCCTGACGAAGCCCGTCGTGCTCTTGGTCCGGTACTATGGATGGCCCCCGGTCGCTTCGGACGATTCCGCCACTTTCGCCGCGGCGTTCGTCGTCGGGACGTGCTCCATGTGGCTGTCCGACTGGATCTTCGAGTTCATCGTCCGGAAGCAGCGACCGACCCCGGCATAATCGTCCGGAGTTTCCGGACACTCTCGACCGACGGCTGCCCCGCTGGCGCCAGCCGGCGGGCTTTCTGAGTTCTGAAACGTAGAAAGGAAGCTGTCTCGGCACCAGGCACGGGCTGGCACCTAATTCCTGGCCAGATGGCGTCGCGCACGATAGTCTTGGATCCGCAAAATCAGGATCGCGACAATGCTCGATCTAGGTGAAGTTCTCGATCCGTTTCGAAAAAAGGTAATCGACATCAAGGACGCGCTTGCGGGCGCCCGCTATCTCTATGACGGTATCGACCTGATCTTGGAGAGCGTCGATGACCCCAAGGTTCGTGGAGCTTCGCAAGAGGTGTTCTCGTCTGCCAGCGAAAAGATGAACGCGATCGACGCTATGCTTGACGAATTCTATCGTCAATTGTCTTCGACGGATCGGGTGTTGGAGACGTACAAGGCCAACCTGAAACCCTGATGTTGGCAGGCGCCTGAAACGAAAACCCCGGCCGGAGCCGGGGTTCTCCCTTTGGCAAAGGGGGGTGCTACGCGCTGGGGCGGGTGCGCCCCCGGAAGCTGCGCCCGATTTGCCTAAACAGATCCAACTGTTTTTTCGCAAACTTGTCGGCGTCGTCGCAGGCTCTTGATTTGACATAGGTGCGAAACAGGCGGCCCAATCACCTATTGTCGGCACATCGACAAGGGTGCCGCCAGCTGGAAGAGCCTACAGATGCTTTCGCCCCAACAGGAGGGTTGAAAGTGATGAGCGCTCCAAACCTCAATGCCCACCACAGACCAGATGAAATGCAACTGATCGAGGTGGTCGGTGGATGGATCGTGCGCGTGGTCGAGAACGGCTTGGCGGATCGCCGCTCATCTCACAAGCTGCTCGACCGCTTGCGCGAGGACCCTGGCGCCGGCAAGGGCGTCGGTGGGCTCTATCCGTTCTGAAGGGTGATGACTCACTCCTTTCCAGCAGGGAATGAAAAGCATTCCTGTCGGACAGATCGCCTGGAGATGGCGGGCGTCGTGGCCGGCGCCCGATGCAATTCTCATCGCGGGAACATCTGCGCTGGATGCCGACTGGGCCAGCAGGTCCTGCATCTTCCCGGAAAAGGCCAGCGGCGCATCGTGGAGCAACTGCGTGACCCTGACATCGCACGCGCCGGCATGGTCTTTTGCGAGGGGTTCGACCAGGTCGCCGAGGCGAGCAAGAATGTCCGGGTCCGGGTGACGCAGGTCGATGGAAAACTCCACCCTGGCAGGCACGACGGAGGGTGCGTTGGGCGAAACGGTGAAGTGACCGACGGTAAAGCGGACGATGTCTTCCTTGTCCCAGATGGCTTTCTGCAACGCGTCGACAATCGCGATCGCGGCAACGAGAGCGTCCTTGCGCGCCGACCTTGGCGACGTTCCCGCATGATTCTCCTCGCCTTCTATCGCCACCCGGAAGGTTCGCTTGCCCTGGATGCCGGTCACAATTCCGACCGGAATGCCGAGACTTTCAAGGATCGGGCCCTGCTCGATATGCGCTTCGAGATAGCCTAGCGCCGGACGCTCCAACGGCCGTCGCGGCACATCCTTGTCACTGGCGAGAACACGCCCGACGGCGTCGCCGGCCGTGATTCCGTTCGCATCCTTGAGTCCATGGATCGCCTCCACGCTTCGCAGACCCGCGTAGCCGGCCGAACCCATCATGCCCGGTGCGAAACGGGAGCCTTCCTCATTCGTCCAGGCGACGACCTCGATGGCGCGTTTCGCGACGATGCCGGAGGATCTGACGGCTTCGGCGACCTCGAGCGCGGCGAGAACCCCGTAGACCCCGTCGAAGCGCCCGCCGGTCGGCTGGCTGTCGATGTGCGAACCGATCAGGAGTGGCGGCAGGTCAGGGTCCTCTGCCTCAAGGCGC
Source organism: Mesorhizobium sp. L-8-10 (assembly GCF_016756635.1). Lineage (NCBI taxonomy): Bacteria > Pseudomonadati > Pseudomonadota > Alphaproteobacteria > Hyphomicrobiales > Phyllobacteriaceae > Mesorhizobium > Mesorhizobium sp. L-8-10. The sequence continues at coordinate 3,464,363 of NZ_AP023263.1, forward strand.
AGAAAGAGGTTGGCCAGACTGTCGGTGTAGGGAACGAGTCCGATATTCCGGCCCCATGCGACAAGCTGCGCCCTCGCTTCTATTTCCGTGTCGGAGAGGGCCGGGCGGTCGACGCCGCCCTCCGTCGTCTCGCCGAATCGGGCAAGCTGCATGAGGCGCCGCCACAGCCGCTCACCGTCGATGAAGTCCGATACCGCAGCCACGACAGATCAACTCGTGCGCATGATCTGTGCGGGGTTGGCGCGCGGGTCGCGCGGCAGCCACCGTTTCTGTTCCACCTGCGCCAGGAATTCTGCGACGAACTGGTTGAAAAGCGCGGGCTCTTCCAGATTGAGCGTATGACCGCTCTTGGGCAGGATCGCGAGACCGCAGGCCTGGATGGTTTTCTTCATGAAGATGCCCGGCTGAAGGCAGTGGTCGTCCTCGTCGCCCACAAGAACCAGCGTTGGCGCAACCATGGCTTTCAGCTCCTCCTCCAGATCGTAGATCGAGGGGCGGCGGGCCTGCACCCCGCGCATGGTGTTGGCCGAGCCCACGGCGTCGTGCTCGCCAAGCTGCTTTCGGAATTCCTGCCAGCCGCGAGGGTCCTTCAGGAGATAGGCGATCCGCGATGCAGCCATGCCATAGACATGGGAAAACGCTTCCGAACCCTGCTCCTCGAACTGCCGAGCAACTTCCATGGAAACGTCGCGGAAATACTCCTCGAACTCCTTCTCCGCTCCGTAGCCCGCACCCGCTACCACGAGCGAAAGCACGCGTTCCGGATAGGCGAGGCCGAAGTGAAGCGTCGCGAAACCGCCCATCGACAGGCCAACCACATGCGCCCTGGCTATTTCGAGAGCGTCGAGGACATCGCGAATGTCGTCGACGGCGCGCTTCTGGGAATATTTCCCGACGTCGGCGGGCACCTCGGAAGGGCTGTACCCGCGCGCGTTGAAGGTGATGCAGCGGTGCCGGCGGCTGAAGTGGCGCACCTGCGGCTCCCAGCTGCGCTGGTCTCCGCCGAACTCGTGCACGAAAATGATCGGCGCGCCTTCGCCGGCCTCTTCCACATGCAGATTCACTCCATCGGTGGTGGTGATGAATGCCATGGCGGGCCTCAGATGATCGAGCGACGGGAGGCGATGCCGCCATCCACGGTAACGATGGTGCCGGTCGTGTAGCCGGAGCGGTCGGAGGCCAGGAACACGATCGTGTCGACCACCTCGTCGACATGAGCGGGACGGCCGAGCGGATAGGTTGCGGCAAGCTCCATGTAGCGGCTTTCATCGCCATACATGCTCCTGGCCCGCTTCTTCAGCATGTTGTAGATGCGTCCCGTGTCCACAGGTCCTGGATTAACGCCGATCACGCGGATGTTGTCGTTGAGGCTGGCGCCGCCGAGAGCTTTGGTGAAGGCCATGAGGGAGGCGTTTCCCGTTACGCCGGCGATGTAGCGCGGGTCGAAAACCTCGCCGCCATTGCCGATATTGTTGATGATCACGCCGCCGCCCCGGGCCTTGAGCCGCGCATAGACGAGCCGGCACAGGTTGATGTAGCCGAAAACCTTCAGCTCCCAGCCCGCGCGCCAGGCATCCTCATCCACGTCATACATGGTGCCGCTCGGGATGACGCCGGCATTGTTGACGAGGATGTCGATGTCGCCCGCTGCATCCACCAGGCGTTCGCATGCGCCTTTCTCGGTGATATCCATGGGGTGCACATGGACTGCGACATCGTGCTTGCGGGTGATCTCGCGAGCGAGTTGCTCGAGACGATCGGCGCTGCGCGCCGTCAGGTGCAGGTTCACGCCCTCTGCGGCCAGAGTGTAGGCAAGCCCCTCGCCAATGCCCTGCGAAGCGCCAGTGACGAGTGCCGTCTTGCCGGCCATACGAAGATCCATGGAAAATTCCTCCTTCTTGTTCTTTCAGGTAAAGGTGCTCAAAACAGCTTGACGTCTTCGTTCATTCCGCGGGCTTCTTCCACGGCCTTCGGCAGCAGAGCGCAGAATTCTTCCACCCACCCGGTCGGAACCGAAACGCTGACCTTGATGAACTGGTCGCCAAAAGCCTGGGTGTGATAGCGGCCATGCCGGATCATCATGTTGTGGCGGTCCATCACCGCGCAGATCGCTTCCGGCCGTACGCCGGCTTCCTTGCATTCGATGACCAGGAAATTGCCGCTGGAGGGGTAGACCGGAACCGAGAGGCCGGGTATCGCCTCGGCCGCCTGACGGACCATCTCCTGGTTCTTGCGCAGTTCCGCGAGGACCTCGGGAAACCACTCCTTCTTCACCTTCAGGCCGGCAATTGCGCCGCGCTGTGCGATGATGCTTGAACCAAGATTGTTGGGGGGCCCATCGGCCAGCATCTCGATCGTGTCGGGGGAGGCGACAAGCGCCCCCACGCGCAGGCCTGCAAATCCCAGCCACTTTGAGAAGCTCCAGACCGTGATCGTGCGTTCGGGATAGAACTGCGCGGCCAGCGTGTGGCTGTGCGCGAAATCGCGATAGGTGCAGTCCTGGATCAGCCAGCAGCCGGCCTTGCGCGCGATGTCCGCGATGACGCGGATTTCCTCTTCGGTCGCCGCGCAGCCGAGCGGGTTGTTCGGGTCGACGAGGTAGATGACTTTCGTTCGCTCCGTGATGGCGGCGGCAAGCCTTTCGGGAGCCAGCCGATAGTTGAATTCGGGACCGTAAATCGGAACCTGCACGACCGAAGCGCCGGCGGCCTTGGCGAACTTCATCGGCCACGCCCAGGTCGGATCGGTAGTAAGGAACTCGTCTCCCGGACCGCAAAGCATACGGCAGACATGATACAGACCCTGCACGGCGCCGTCGGTGACGAGCGTCGACATCCCGTTAAGACCAATGTCCTCAAGGATGAGATTGCGCAGTTCTTCAAGACCGAGAGGCGGCGCGTAAGCGTGGAACTCTTCGCCTCGCAGCGCGTCGATCATCGCCTGGATTACCGATTTGTGCGCGGGATGATGATTGGTGTTCTGGCCCATCCATCGAAGGTCGCCGTTGTTGACCAGCCGGTCGAAGTGGCTGTTTCTAAGCTCGAAATCACGCATGCCTGCCGGTCTCCTCGCGCCCTCTGTGCGTTCGTTCTTCTGTGCCTCCGCGCTATTTGGTATCCCAAATTCGCTATTTGGCATGCCAAAAGATTTCATTAGTGCGATTTTTTTTCAAGAGTTTATTGCTTGGTACGCCAAAATCGATAATCATGACGCCGCAAAATCAAAAAGGGGACCGGTGTCTCTCCCGGACATCGGCAAAACATCAAGTTCGGCAAAGCCGGCTTTTCAAATGGAGAACGACATGCGAATTCCATCTATCCTCGGTGCGCTCGGCCTTGGCCTCGCACTCGGCGCAGCGGCCCTCTCGGCTCCGGCAGCAGCACAGGATTTCCCCTCCGGGCCGATCACGCTGGTGGTCAACTGGCCGGCCGGTGGCGGCATGGATCGAGCCGGTCGCCTGGTCGCCGAATATGCCAAGAAGCACGTGAATGTTCCGATCGCTGTCATCAATGTGGATGGCGCGGGCGGCGCGACCGGGGTGCGTCATGTGGCCGACGCCAAGCCGGACGGCTATACGATCGGCATATTGGGGGCGAGCATCATCTCCAGCCAGTATGTGAACCAGAACGCGAACGCCATCGACGACATCGATTACCTGGCATTCTTCGGTCCAGATCCCGCAGCGCTCGAGGTGCGCTCCGATCTCGGCGTGAACTCGGTGGATGAGTTCATTGCCAAGCTCAAGGAAGCGTCCGGCAGCGTCAAGAATGGCAATGACGCCCCTGGCGGCGTTTCGCACATCGCCGCCGCCCTTCTCGAAGCCGAGACGGGCGTGAAGCTCTCCAAGGTTCCCTATCAGGGTTACGCGCCGACCGTGGCCGCGATCCTGTCGGGTGAGGTCAATTCCGCCACGCTTCCGGTGCACCAACTGATCGACCAGCACAAATCCGGCGAGGTGAAGATCCTTGGCGTGATGAGCACCGAACGCCATTTCATGGCGCCGGATGTGCCTACCTTCCAGGAGCTCGGCGTCGACCTCGTCGCCGGCGACTGGCGTGCGCTTTACGTTCCGAAGGGCATTCCCGAGGAACACAAGGCGGCATTGGAAAAGATGCTGGCCGACACGACCAACGATCCGGAATTTCAGGACGCCGCCAAGAAGATGGGATTTGTCATCACGCCTATGGACGCGGCGGAGACGACCGAGTTCGTGAAGAAATCCGACGCCGAACTCTATCCGATCCTGGTAGAAGCCGGTCTTGTGAAGGTCCGCGAGAAATAGGCTATGCCAGGCGCTGGCCCCACAGGGAGACAGTCATGATCGACTCGACGGAAAACGCAGGCTCGCGCAAGACGCGCCTGCATCTGGGGGGCGGGATCTTCTTCGGCCTGTGGGCCGGCTTCGGGTGGTATGGTCATCTCGGGAACGCCCAGCTTGGAGAGGATTTCGGCCTCGATCCGGGGCCGGGGCTTCTCCCGGCGATCGTTCTTTCCGTGCTGACCCTGGGGGCGCTCGTTCTGGCCGGTATGGGCCTCGTTGAGCGCGTCAAATCGGGAGGACCACTTCCCATCGATTGGGGAGCGATCCTGCGTGGCTCGGTCGCACCGGCGCTTTTGTGCCTTTCGCTTGCGGCCTACCTGCCGCTCGTCTGGGCGATCGGCTTCGTTCCGGCCACAATGCTCTATTCCGGACTTCTGATGGCTGCGCTCAGCCGCAACCAGCTCCGAGCCGCGCCCGGATCGGCACTTTTGTCGATCGTTGTCGGCGTTCTCGTATGCACCTCGCTAACATATGCGCTCTTCATCTATTGGATTGGCGTGCCGCTACGCTGAGACAGCAGCGCCAAAACCGGAAATGGAAGGGGGCTCGTGGCCGTGTTCTTTGAATTCGCAAGCCAATTCGCTAATATCTTCTCCGATCCCCACATGCTGTTTCTCGGCGCCGCGGGCACCGCGCTGGGCATCGTGTTCGGCTGCCTGCCAGGTATCTCTTCAACCATGGCGCTGGCGATCCTGCTGCCCATCTCCTTTTCGCTCACCCCGTTGGGGGCGATCATCTTCTTGATCGCCGTGTTTTCGGCAAGCGTGTTCGGCGGTTCCATTTCCGCGATCCTGATCAACATTCCAGGCACGCCTGGAGCGATTGTCACGCAACTTGACGGATATCCCATGGCGCGCTCGGGCAGGGCGGGCGAGGCACTCTTCTATGCGCTTGGCGCTTCCACCCTCGGCGGCGTGATCGGCCTCGTCGCCCTGATCCTGATTGCTCCGATCGTCGCGGGAGCCGCGATGCAGTTTCGCAGCCCGGAATTCGCCATGGCCACGGTCTTTGGCCTGACCTTGCTTGCCTATTCCACTCCCGGCGCCACTTTCCTGGGCATCCTCAGCGGCTGCATCGGGCTGATCTGCGGAATGGTCGGTTTCGACAGCCTCACGGATATCCCGCGCTTCGATTTCGGCACCAGCTGGCTGCAAAACGGCATCAACCTCGTGCCGGTGACCATCGGTCTCTTCGGCATCGCCGAGATCATGCGAAACCTGAATGTCGCCTCGCAAAGCGGAGCAACGGTGGCGCGTCGTATTGGCCGTGTCGTGCCGCCATGGAAGGAAATGCGCCGTCTCTGGAAGGCGGTTCTGCGCGGCTCGGGCATCGGAATCGCCGTTGGCGCCATACCGGCTGCAGGGTCTGCCATCGCGGTCGCGGTTTCCTATGCGCAGGAACAGCGCCTTTCCCCGCGAGGCAAGGATTTTGGGAAAGGCATTCCCGACGGGATCGTAGCGCCGGAGGCATCCAACAACGCCGCCGTCGGTGGTGCGCTCGTTCCGATGATGACTCTTGGCATTCCCGGCGACACCATGACGGCGGTGCTGATGGGCGCGCTTTTGATCCATGGTCTGAGGCCAGGGCCGCAGCTTTTTGTAGAACACGCGGACTTCGTCGCTTCCGTCTATGTGGGGCTGTTCCTGGCCATACTCCTGACAGCGGCGATGGGCTTGCTGCTCATGCAGCAGTTCGTCCGGCTGATGCAGGCGCCGCGCCACATTCTCGTGGCGGCGATCATTCTTCTGTGTGTGATCGGCTCCTTCACCATCCGCAACAACGTGGCGGATGTGGGCGTGATGATCGCCTTCTCAGTAATCGGTTTCGTCATGTACAAGCTGGAGATCCCGGTGGCTCCGCTGGCATTCGGCCTGATCCTTGGACCCATTCTGGAGGAAAACCTGCGCCGCTCTCTGATTGTGAGCGACGGCAGCTGGATGGTATTCGTGGAGCGCCCCATCGCTTTGGCTATGCTCTTGCTCTCGCTCGCGGCGGTGCTGTATCCAGTTTTCGTGGCGTTGCGCCCGAAACGGGTAAGCGCCGACGCAGGAGAGTAGCGATTTGTTGCTCTTGCTGTATCCGACAGGGTGGAGTGAACGGTGACCGATATGACTTCCCAGGCGAGCGAAATTGCTCGCCGCCTCGAAGATCAGATCGTTCGCGGAGAGCGCTCACCAGGCGCCCGTCTGGATGAACGTTCCCTTGCCGAGCATTTCGGCGTGTCGCGTACGCCGGTGCGCGAGGCGCTGCAATGGTTGGCGGCCCATGGCCTTGTCAGCCAGCGTGGCCGGCAGGGCGCACGTGTGGCCCAGCTCTCGGTTCCCGATCTGCTAGACGCGTTCTTCGTGATTGCCGAAATGGAGAGTATGGCTGCCCGTCAGGCGGCCCGGCGCATACGTCCCAACCAGCGCGAGCAACTCGTCGAATGCCATGAACGGTGCTCGGCGCTCGTTGAGGCCAATGATGCGGAAGGCTTCTATATCGAGAATCTCCGTTTTCACGCGCTGGTTCTGGAAGCTTCTCACAACCGGATTCTCAAAGAACAGATGGGAACCGTACGTGCGCTTACGGCTCCCTACCGCCGCTACGTCACGCATCAGCCCGGCCGCATGAAGGCTTCGATCACCGAGCATGGCAACATTATCGAGGCGATCCTTGCCAGTGACGGAGAGACCGCAGCCCAGATGATGCGTGATCATGTCAATCTGCTCGGCGATGGCCTGAGCGATCTCCTGCATCTGATGGCCTCTGAAAAGGAAGCCATGATGGGCTGACATGCGGGATTATTCCCTCCCCATCTGCGCGGCGGCAACAAGCCTCCCGCCCAATGGCCCGCCGCAACGGCCCGCGTCTGACTTGCACCAGGCGCGGGCTTTTCTGCGTCAATACCAAGATCTGGCGATAGAGGCGCCCGAGCAAAAAACTTGCGCTATCGCGCGAGCGATGCACGCCAAGCGCGAACGGCTGCCGGAACCAGGAACCCGGCAGGCTCAGTTCGCCGCGACAAAACGATGCGCCGTCCCATTCTTTTCGGCGAAGCCAACGCCTGGATAAGGCCAGTGGAATCCAAGCATCTTCAGCTTGTCTGCTGCAGCACGATCGGCCAGCGCTTTGCGATTCTTCACTGCCTGATCGTGATCGGCGTCAAACCCGAACTTCCATTCGGGGTGCTCGAACGAAACGATCGGATTGACCATCACATCGACGGGCATGATCAGACCCTCGCCTCCGGCTAGCTCCAGAGAGATATGGCCGGGCGTATGGCCGGGCGTATCGAGGACGGTGAGCCCGGGAGCCACTTCCTGTCCTCCCTTGACCATCGTCACCTTGTCCTTCACCGCTGCGAGGTCGCGCTGCGCGCCCTTGACGAAATCGCCCATCTCTGCTGGCATTTTTGCAAGTAGCCCCGGATCGGTCCAGAAATTCCACTCCGTCTCCCCGACATAATAGGCCGCGTTCGGAAAGAGCAGCGTCCCATCCACTTTTGATGTCCCCCAGATATGGTCCGGATGGGCATGGCTAAAGACGACCTTTGTCACCGATGCAGGATCGATCCCAGCTGCCGAAAGGTTCTCGGCAAGCTTCCCGGCGGTCGGCTGAAACTTGTTGCCGGAGCCGTTGTCCACGACAATCACGTCGTTCGCAATTTTTATTACTGGGACGTTCGCGTGCGGCTTGGCGGTATCTGCCGGCCAGCCCATGTGCTTGGCAATTTCGGCAAGCTGTTCGGGTGAGGCATCGACAGCCATGACGTTGAGTGGCAATGCCAACTCTCCATCGCTGACCACGGTAATCTCCGCGTCTCCCTGCTTGAAAACGAAAGGCGCGGCCGACTGTGCCAGAGCTTTCCAAGACATCAGAGGCACCGCTGCCAGCGCGGTACTGCCTGCCAGGAAGCGGCGTCGGTTCAGCAGGTGGAGCAATTCTTCAGTAGCGATTGCCATGGTAACCTCCTCGAGCCCCTGCCCTCACACTAACGCACCGTAGTGGAAGCTATTCCCGAAAAGAGGTTCGAGAAAATCAAATCTGGCCTACCTGACAGATCGATCGTTGCTATGCCGGTCGCCCAGGGAGCTATGTCCGCACGCTGCAGCGGATGGTCATGCTCTTGACGATCAACCTGCTACAACAACGAACCTTGCGCCGCGGCGGCCGGGTATTTGATCTGTGTGGCCGGCTTGTCGATGATCACGAGCTGATCGTCGGGGAGAGGCCGCTGCAGGGCCTTGGCCTCGGACCACGGCGCGCGTAACCAGGTGTCGATCTCTTGCGTGGTGAAGATCACCAAGCAGGATCTCGGCTTTTGTTGCGCTGCAAAAGATCTCTACAGGTTCGATTGTCTCTAATTCGACCGTGACCGTCATTTGTGCTTTGCTGTTTTCTGGGAAGGATGGGTATTGCGGTGGGGAAACCAGTCTACACTGGTTAGGAAGTCTGCATGGCGAAGAGGCTATCGAGCGGTCTATCGCCGGCTCGACAGGCAAGCACGAGGCTACGCAAGCAGAGAAGGACTGTGCGGCGCGCTTAAACTGTGGCCGCAATGACACACACGACGAGAGATTCCCTCCGCAGGCGGTTTGTTGGGGATCATTCCCTGCGGAGTTCTGTCAGCGCAAGAGGTTTCCGGATAGCTTAATTGATGCAGCGGGCCTGACAGGGTTTAGGCGCCCGGCACTTGAGAATAGTGGCGGGCGTATCCTTTGCGACGCCCAAGCGAGGGTTTGTTCCTTCAGGCCTGCGCTGGAGCAAGGAATGGACTTTTCTGCCTTCGGCTGGGGACGAGTGGTGCTGCTGAGCTTTCTCGGAACGCTCTGCTGCATCGCCGTGGCGTTTGCAATCGACAGCTATTCCTTTGAGACAGGCACATGGAGATGGGGCGAAAAGCCCCTCAACAACCTGATCATCCCCCTTATTCTTGCCCCTCCTTTCTTTTTCTACCTCCTCAGTAAGCAACGTGAGCTTGCCATTGCGCATCGCGAGCTGATGATCGTCGCCTCCACCGATTCCCTCACCTCTTGCCTGAACCGGCGGGCCTTCACCGCCATGGTGGACCGCTACCTTGACCGTATCGCCGACCAGAAGGCTGACCACCACGGCGCGCTTCTGATTATCGACGTCGATCACTTCAAAAACATCAATGACGTGTTCGGTCACGATTGCGGTGATGAAGCGCTCAAGGCCATCGCACGCACGATCAAGGGCACATTGCGCGACCCCGACTTCGTCGGCCGAATTGGCGGAGAAGAGTTCAGCGTCTTTTTGCCCGGCGTCAGTCCCGAGCGCGTAGGCAGGATCGCAGAGCGTATCAGGGTCGAGGTTTCAGCCACTGAACTGAACCTCAACGGAAAATCCTGCAAGCTCTCCGTGAGCGTCGGCGGCGTCACTTTTGATCGGAATGCTTCCTTCAGCGAACTCTATCGCCACGCCGATCAGTTGCTCTACGCGGCGAAACGCGGCGGCCGCAATCGCGTGGAAATCCAGCACGCGTCTGCAGGCTCTGATAAGCAAATTCAGATTCATTGATCTGAACGTCTCCTTGCGAGCTGGTATTGTCTGCCCCGGGCAACCGAAAGGGCAGAGAATACTTGACCGAGCACCGATAGCAGGTCAGCAGGCGCGCTGAGCAGCCTGCCAGGATGGTTGCGCGGATTACCGAACCCATGTTGTGAATTCATTCCTGCTCTATTCTATCGTCGCGTTGTTTTCGCCAGGGGGCGACATGACGGTGGTAACAATCCGATGATCTTTTCCATCGAGGAAATCAGTGAATCAAAGAGCAGGATAAGCCCTGACAAGCGGCCGGTTGAATACGTGGCAGGCCCGCTTCTTGACGGATATGCACCAACGACTCGAAACATACGGGCCACACGTTCGTCTAAGCGACAAACAGTCAACAGGTCCGGAGAATTTCGGGCCACAAGAGAACGAAAATTGGGGGTATCCGGCGGATGGGAGGTAAACAGGTCTGTGGCGAAAACCCCACGTTTCCCGGGCTTTTAAACCGTTGTAAGCGGCGCGGGAGAACGGTTAGCGAAAATGGATGGTAGCGGAGGAGGGATTCGAACCCCCGACACAAGGATTATGATTCCTCTGCTCTAACCTACTGAGCTACTCCGCCCCGGTTGGCCTTTCCCGATCGTCGGCGAAGCGCATCGGCCGGGTTGGTCGCCAAGGACGCGCGGATATAAGGTTGGCAGGCCGATACTGTCAAGCGCGGAACTTAACGCTCGCCGCGGCAATTGCCCGGCAAAGCCCTTTGCCGACGCAAGGCCGCAATTGTCGCGGCTTGGCGATGGTTCCCGGGGTTGAGTTCGCGCGCCCCCGCCGTTATGTCTCCGCCACGAATTTTCGAGATCTGGCTTCATGAAAGCGCGCATCGCTGTCCTTGGTTGCGGATACTGGGGCAGCAACCACATCCGCACCTTGAAGTCGCTGGGCGCCCTCTACGCGGTTTCGGACGCCAATGGCGCGCGCGCGGAAGGCTTCGCCAGCGAGCAGGAATGCCTGGCCATCGCGCCCGACGAACTGATCCGTCGCGACGATGTCGACGCCATCGTGCTCGCGCTGCCGCCGCAGTTCCATGCCGAATTCGCGATCGCCGCGGTCGAGCACGGCAAGGACGTGCTGGTGGAGAAGCCGATCGCCCTCACCGTCGCCGATGCCGAACGCTCCGTCGCCGCCGCCAGGACAAACCATCGCGTGTTCATGGTCGGCCACGTGCTGCGCTTCCATCCGGCCTTCGAGAAGCTCAAGGAACTCATCGACCAAGGCGAACTCGGCGAGGTGCGCTACGTTCATTCCCACCGGCTCGGGCTCGGCAAGTTCCACACCGAGAACGACGCGCTGTGGGACCTTGCGCCGCATGACCTGTCGATGATCCTGGCCATCACCGGAACCGCGCCTGTCGAGATCAGGGGCGAGGGGGCGGCACTCCTCGACCATCTCAGCGATTTCGCCCATCTGCATATGCGCTTTCCCAACGGGATGCGCGGCCACCTCTTCGCGTCGCGGCTCAATCCCTATCGCGAGCGCCGCCTGACTGTCGTCGGCACCAAGGCGATGGCGGTGTTCGACGACGTCGAACCCTGGGAGCGCAAGCTCGCCGTCTATCGGCACGAGGTCTGGCAGGATAGCGGACAATGGGCCTTCACCCAGAACGAGCCGTCCTATGTGCCGGTCGAGCAGGGCATGCCGCTGACCCGCGAACTTCAGCATTTCCTGGAATGCATCGAGACGCGCGCCGAGCCACGCACCGATGGCGAGGAAGCGATCCGTGTGCTGCAGATCCTGACCGCCGGGACGATAGTTCATGATTGAGAAATTGAGCGAATAGCGAATAGTGAGTAGCGAATAGGGAACGACCGACGAGGCGTATCCGCCTCGACAGCTCCTCTTCTTTCCCTATTCGCTACTCACTATTCGCTATTCGCTCATTCCGCCGGCACCTGTGCGGGCATCGCCGCCAGCCGTGTCAGCATGGCTTCGGCCTCGGCGCCGCGCTCCGACCGCTCGATGAAGCCGCCGCCGAAGACGCGAGCGTCGTTGCCGTCATCGGAATAGAGCACGCAGGCCTGGCCTGGCGCTATACCGGATTCGCCCTGGGCGAGTTCGACCCAGATCTTGCCGGCATGGTGATGGAGCACGGCCGGCCGTGGCGGCCGGGTCGAGCGCACCTTGGCATAAAGCTCGAGCCCTTCCTCGGACAAGTCGGACAGGGCGGCGTCGCCCAGCCAGTTGACGCCGCGCAGGTAGATCTTGTGGGTCTCCAGCGCCTCGCGCGGGCCGACGATGACACGCGCCCTCTCGGCATCGAGATGGACGACGTAGAGCGGCTCGCCCGACGCGATGCCGATGCCGCGGCGCTGGCCGATCGTATAGCGAAGGATGCCGTCATGCCGGCCGAGCACGCGGCCGTCGATATGGACGATCTCGCCGGGCGAGGCGGCTTCCGGCTTCAGCTTGGCGATGATGTCGGTATATCTGCCCTGCGGCACGAAGCATATGTCCTGGCTGTCGGCCTTGGCCGCGACGGTCAGGCCCATCTCCTCGGCGATCCGGCGCACGTCGGGCTTCGACATGCCGCCGAGCGGAAAGCGCAGATAGTCGATCTGCTCCTGGGTCGTGGCGAACAGGAAGTAGCTCTGGTCGCGGTCGCTGTCGACCGGCCGGTAGAGCGCGCGATGCGCGCCGTTGGAGCGCGAGCGGATGTAGTGGCCCGTCGCCAGCGCGTCGGCGCCGAGGTCGCGCGCGGTCTCCAAGAGATCGGCGAACTTGACGGTCTGGTTGCAGGAGACGCAGGGAATGGGAGTCTCGCCGGAGACATAGCTCTCGGCGAACGGGTCGATCACCGCCTTGCGGAAACGCTCCTCATAGTCGAGCACGTAATGGGGAATGCCGAGCGTTTCGGCGACGCGCCTGGCATCGGCGATGTCCTGGCCGGCGCAGCACGAGCCGGTGCGGTGGGTGGCCGCGCCGTGATCATAAAGCTGCAGCGTCACACCGACGACCGAATAGCCCTCGCGCTTGAGGATGCCGGCCACCACGGAGGAATCGACGCCGCCTGACATGGCCACGACGACGCGGGTGTCTTCGGGACGTGCCGGCAGATCCAGGCTGTTCATGGGTCGGTTTCCGATGCTCGATAACGGCGCTTCATGCCAATGATGCCAATATAGGTCAAGCAAAGTGCCAACACCACCGCGGCCGGGCTCCTTCAATGAGCCCGCATGTTGGCACATCCAGGCCCGGTGGATGCTCACGCATCCAACTTACCTCAGTCGCCGGCGCGGCCCATTCGGGCCGCTTGTCGTTCGCGCTACCGCATCGGCCCGAAAATCGTGCTCGATTTTCGGAAAGCACGATGCGGCACTCGACAAGTGGCAGATCGTCCTTTGCGCGTCCTGGTGGACGCCCGGCGCTCTGGCGGGCGCGGGCGGCGCAGTCGCGCGCTCCAAACGTCGGTGTTATCGACCTTTGGTATTCGTCACCGCCGTTGCCGGGCCTGCAGCCCGTCCTTGCCGGGCGCCCGGTCATGGCAAACAAGGTCATGGCAAACAAAAGGTAAACCCGGCCACCAGAGCGTGTATGAGTTGTTTAGGTCTTTTTTAAAGCTGTCCGGCTAATCTCGGTTCGATTAGGTCTTTGAGTAGCGTAGAGAGTACGATGACCGATCTGGTTAGACCGCGTGTCAAATATGTGATCGGGCCCGACGGCAGCCCGCTCACAATTGCCGACTTGCCGCCCTCCAACACCAGGCGCTGGGTGATCCGGCGCAAGGCGGAAGTCGTTGCCGCGGTGCGCGGCGGTCTGCTCAGCCTCGACGAGGCCTGTCAGCGCTACAAGCTGACCACCGAGGAATTCCTCTCCTGGCAGGCGTCGATCGACGAATACGGTCTGGCCGGCCTGCGTACCACCAGGATCCAGCAATACCGCCACTGACGTTTCTTGCCACGCATCAAACGAAACGAGGGCGCAGCACTTGCGCCCTCGTTTCGTTTCGCCCGTATGTTGCATCAACCAGACGGGCCCGTTCAGGATGGGAAGCCGCTCCTCGCGCTGCTGTCCCGGAGCACAACCGGCAGGTACTCCCCGGGGATCCTTCCGTGATGCAACCGCGTCTCGAATGCGAGCCGCCCGGTCACGCCAGTATCGGGATGGATCTCCCGGAAAGCGCCGCATCGAAGCAGCTTGATGATTTTGCGCATGTCTTTATCCGCGAAACCGCGGCTCACTTTCGGGAGACATGCTTTAGTCTTCAGCCTTCGCCAGGGCCGAGGCCGCAGCCGTGAGAATCACCGACGCGGCGAAGAACCAGAGCCCTGGCTGGGTGGATGCCGTCGCCAGGCCGCTCGTCTTGGCGGCGAAGATCACCAGGGCGACCAGAACGACGTCCAGCATCGACCAGCGCGCCAGCGCCCTGAACCAGCCCGGCACCAGACGATGTCCCGCGGCCCCGTCATAGGCGGCGACATGCAGGAGGCCCAGCTTCAGGGCCGGAAATGCGACGGAGAACAGGCCGACGATCGCCGCCAGCAGCACGTCGCCGCCTGCCCACAGCCCGTAGACCATCGCGGCGAGCGACGGCTCGTCGGTGAAGAGGAAGAGCCGCTCCACGCGAATCAGCGGCAAGACGACGCCGAGCGTGAAACTGACGGTCGCGGCGAAGATCAGGAGAGGCAGAAGACGGCGCATCGCCCATCTTGGCGAAGGCCATGATTGCGGGGAAGCCCCATTCGACCGCGATGGCCGCCGGGGGACGCAAGCGCCCCGCGGGAAAGCGCCCCCCGGGAAGGAAGCGCCGGGAGGAGGGCCCCGGGATCAGCCGATCATGGCGCTGCGGCCTTCGCCTTCGGCGTCTCGCATGCGCGCGTCGCGCGATTCCAGCATCTCGGCCTTGGAAAGCTCGGCTTCGGCCTCGGCGAGCAGCGTCTCGGCCGTCTTCCTCTGTTCCATAAGGTCGTGCTGGGAGTTCTTGAGATTGTCGCGGCGCAGGCGGGCCGCCTTCGCGAAGGTCGGATAGGCAAAATGATTGATATCGGTGATGCCGGCTTTCTTCTCCTCGGCGCCGATCTGCATCTCCAGTTCGTTCGCCATCCGGTCGAATTCGGCGATCATCATGTCCAGTTGCGCCAGCTGTCGGCGTTTCTCGTTGGCCTGAAACTGCTTCAGCCTGACGAGGTTCTCACGTGGCTTCATCACTCGCTACTCCCGAATACGCATTACATGGAGCTGGCCCAACCCGCCCCGTCCCGGAAAGGTCCGCTCCGCCGCCCATCCCCCGGCCTCAAAGGAAACAATTCCCTAAAGATTTCGGCCGTCGGTAACCATTCGTTTACGGGCATTGTTAATCATACGCGTCAGGACTTAAGGCACGGTAAAAATTCCAGCTTCACGGAGCACGCAAACTTCGACCCGAACTAGCGAGTCCGTGGAGTCGCTTAGAAGAGTTTGTTAATGTGTCGCGTGAGTGGAATTTCTGTGCGATAAATGTTTAGATTCAAGAGGGTGTGCCGAAAAGCTGAAAAGATCCGATATCGCTTGCCAAGCGGAATCAGATTTTGTTAACCATTCGGTGGCAGCCTCCGATTCAGGCAATCACTGCTCCGGCGCCGGAATGCCCGCATCCGGTGCGGCAGCAGGAAAGGGGATAAAATGCGCGTTCTGCTGATTGAAGACGACAGTGCAACCGCACAGAGCATCGAGCTGATGCTGAAGTCGGAAAGCTTCAACGTCTATACGACGGACCTGGGCGAAGAGGGCGTCGACCTCGGGAAGCTCTATGACTACGACATCATCCTGCTCGACCTGAATCTCCCCGACATGTCGGGCTACGAAGTCTTGCGGACCCTTCGCCTCTCGAAGGTCAAGACCCCGATCCTGATCCTGTCGGGCATGGCGGGCATCGAGGACAAGGTGCGCGGCCTCGGCTTCGGCGCCGACGACTACATGACCAAGCCATTCCACAAGGACGAACTGGTCGCGCGCATCCACGCCATCGTTCGCCGCTCCAAGGGGCATGCCCAGTCGGTCATCGCCACCGGCGACCTGATCGTGAATCTCGATGCCAAGACGGTCGAGGTCGGCGGACAGCGCGTGCACCTCACCGGCAAGGAATATCAGATGCTGGAGCTGCTGTCGCTGCGCAAGGGCACCACGCTCACCAAGGAAATGTTCCTCAACCACCTCTATGGCGGCATGGACGAGCCGGAGCTGAAGATCATCGACGTCTTCATCTGCAAGCTCAGGAAGAAGCTGGACGCTTCGTCGGGCGGCCAGAACTATATCGAGACGGTGTGGGGCCGCGGCTATGTGCTGCGCGAGCCGGAAGACATCCGCGCCAGCGCCTGACGACCAATCCATTGCCGCAGACGACGAGACCGGGCTGCAAGCGGGGTCTCGCGTCTGCAAACTCGGCTTCCGGAGAAGACGGCACGAGCGCCGACAAGCGGATCAACGCTCGCGTTGTCTCCTCTGGTCAGGCAGCCAGATCGAACTGGCGGAAGCGCTCCAGCAATTGCGGCCGGTTGAACGGCTTCAGCAGATAGCCCTGCGCACCGGCGCGCTTGGCACGCATGATGGCACCGATGTCGACCTCGACAAGGCTGACCGCGATCTGCGGCCTGACATGGCCGGGCAGGGCGCGGACGCGGCGGATGAAGTCTTCCGCGCTCATGTCGGGCAGGGCGCCGTCCACCACGATGATGTCGGGCATGTCGGCCGCGCACATGTCGAGCGCGTCCTGGCCGTTGCCCGTTTCGATCACCAGCATGTCGGGCCCGTTCAGGATGCGCTTGGCGACCTTCCTGATCACGCTCGAATCGTCGACGAACATGCAGCGTTTCATGACCGGCCCCCTGACCTGACCAATCCATTCCCGGATCTCGCCGCGAACCTTAGGGGAGCGATCTAAAAAACCGGGAAACGCGTTGGCTAAACTTGTAGCGACAGGGATTTTGGCGCCGCGCCCGGGCCGTCCACAGCGCGTCGCGTGTTCACGCTAGACCGAACTTTAGGTCGCCTTGGAGCGTATCCCATTGAAACGATTCATCATTCGAAAAATCGCCGTTAGTAGCTCTGACTACAGTCGCATATGAGAAAACCGAGCTGATATCCCAGAAAACTCTGATGCAAAGCCATTATAGCAAACGTTTTCGGCTTGACTTCTAAAATCTCACTGTAGTCAGAACTGACTACATTTTCGCGCCGGAAATGAAGTTAAGAGATTCAATTGACTCATCTTTCCTGCGAATCGGGGGGTAAAGTTCAGGCTAGAGGCTGCAAGTCCCTGACCTGGCGCATGACTTTTTCCCGAGATCGCTGCAAACTTGCTCGAGGTCTCATTGACCTCATCCGATGCAGCCGGGGAGCCGTCCATACCAGCACCGTCCGGAGACATGCTTCAGGCCGCGGACAGCACGATCTCCTCGGGTGTCGCGCGGATCGAGATGGTCATGCCGGCATCGCGGGCAAGCAGCAGCGTGTAATAGGGCTGAACGGCATGGGCATCGATAGGCTCGTCCGGCTTGTGGCCGGAATGCAGCTCCAGGAATTTCGGTGGAACACGGACCATCGGGCCGGCGGCGGCCAGCGTGAACTTCGGCTCGGTCTCGACGTCGTCGAGCGTCACGGTGATCTTGCCGCCGCGCGGAATGGCCCCGATGGCGATCAGCACCAAGTTGAGCAGCAGCTTGACCTTGTTCTTCGGCAGCAGCGCGCGCTGGCCGTTCCAGACGAGTTCCGGCTTCTCGTTGCGGATGAAGGCGGCGGTCACGGCTTCGGCGTCGCCGGTGTCGATCAGCATGCCGGCCGAGCCGGCCGCGCCGAACGCGATACGGGCGAATTGCAGGCGGGCAGAGGCATTGCGGGCGCTGGTGCGGATGAGGTTCATCGCATCCTCGTCGGCGCCGCCCTCGTCGAGCAGCTCGAGGCCGTTGTTGATGGCGCCGACCGGAGAGATGATGTCATGGCACACCCGGCTGCACAGAAGCGCGGCGAGATCGGGTGCCGAAAGCGTGAAAAGGTCGGCCATTCAGGGGTCTCCGGATCGTCTTTGCCTGCCCTGGAGGAACGTCTCACGGCAGGTGCGAATCACGCTCGTTCTGGTCGGGATTCGTTTACACAGTGGCTGTTCCGTCAGCAAGAAAACCCATCCCGAGCCTCGCAAGAGGCCACAAACGCGGGGGCGGCGCGTGCTGACGACCATCGATCCGCCATCTTCATGTGAAAGCTTAATGGTTGAAAAAGGATTACGGCATAGCTTGCCCGTAAGAGGCACCGAACCGCCAGCAAGAGCGGAAGGGGCCGGGCGTCGGCAGATGTGCTCCCGTACGGAGACAGGAAGCATGTTTTGCAGACTAGAAGACCGGAGCCTTGTCCGGCTGATCGCAGCGTCGTTGTTTTCCCTCGCCTTCATGGTGATGTCGGCCGGCGCGTCGCGCGCCCAGGAATACACGGCGCAGGAAATCGTCGATTCGGGTCACCGCTTTTTCGGCGCCACCTCCGGCGGGCTCGGCACGGTGATCGAGAAAATCTTCGCCTCCTACGGCCTGCCTAACGGCTACGTGCTCGGCGAGGAAGGATCGGGCGCCTTCGTCGGCGGCCTCACCTACGGCGAAGGAACGCTCTACACCAAGAATGCGGGCGACCATAAGGTATTCTGGCAGGGGCCCTCTCTCGGCTGGGATTTCGGCGGCACGGGCTCGCGCACGATGATCCTCGTCTACAACCTCGATGATGTCTCCAGCCTGTACAACCGCTACCCGGGCGTGGCGGGCTCGGCCTATGTGGTCGCGGGCCTGGGGTTCGAGGTCATGCGCAACGGCAATGTGCTGCTCGTGCCGGTGCGCACAGGCGTGGGCGCGCGGCTCGGCGTCAATGTCGGCTATCTGAAGCTGACGGAGCGCCCGACCTGGAACCCGTTCTGAGCCCGAGAGCCGGGCGGCGCGCGGGCAAGCCTGCGCACCGAAACGATCCGGACCGAGCGGGAGACATCCCAAGTCGGTACTGGATTCGCGTCACGGCGATATGGCACATAGGAATGCCTGCCGCTGCAACGGATAGTCGCGTGTGATCCAGTCGATACTCTTCTTCGTTCTCGGCTTCCTGTGCGCGGGATTCATTGCGCTGATGATCGCGCCGGCGTTCTGGCGGCGGGCCGAGATGCTGACGAAACGCCGCATCGAGGCAACTGTCCCGCTCTCCGCCGCGGAGATACAGGCGGACAGGGACCGCCTGCGGGCCGAGTTCGCGATGTCGACGCGCCGGCTCGAGATGAACCTCAAGTCGCTCGGCGACAAGGCCACTGCGCAGATGATCGAGATCGAGCGCGGCCGCGCAGAGATGCGGCGGCTCGATGCCGGCACCGCCGATACGCAGAAGGCGATGGCGCAGAGCGAGGCCAGGAACGCCGAGCTCGGCGCAGAGCTGGAACGTCGCGAGGACAGGATCCGGGAGTTGGCGGACCGCCTGGCCGAGGCCGAGCGACTGCTCGAGCAGCGCGCGCTCGAGTTCGAGAAGCTCGGCCGCATGTATGACGAGGCGATGCTCGTCTCCAGCAACCGTCAGATCGAGCTGGTCGCGCGCGAGAGCGACGTCGACAGGCTGAACCTCGATATGTCGGCCATGCGCAAGCAGACCAAAGACCACGAGCGGCGCATGCTGGAGGCTGCGGCCGAAGGCAGGAAGGCACGTGAGGCGCTGAAGGTCGAGACGAAGAAAGTCGGCGACCTCGAGAAGAAGGTGGAGCGATTGATGACGAGCCTTGCCGATCATGAGGAGCGACTCGACCGTCGCGAAAGAGAACTGGCGCGGCGGCGCAAGGGCGATGCGGCGGAGGATGGTGTCAATCCTTCAGGCGAAGCGCGGCAGTCGGCCCTCTCCAGCGTCGGCGGCGAGGATGCCCGGACGATGGTCGAGAAGCTCAAGGAGGACCGCGACCGTCTCGAAGCGCGGCTGATGGCGCTGACCCGCAGCAACCGCAGGCTCCGGACCGATCTCGCCGCGCAGGGGCGGGGCGAAGAGCCGGAAGAGGAGCTTCGCGAAAACGCGCAACTGCGTGAGGACATCCACGAACTCGCCGCCGAGATGGTCAATATGACGGCTGCCCAGGAAGGGCCGGACTCGCCGATCCGTGTCGCGTTGGCCGCCCGGCAAGACGAGCCGCGGCCGGATCAGCACGACAAGATCACCAGCCTCGCCGAGCGGGTTGCGGCGCTGCAGAAGGCCGTTTCGCCGAACTGACGGAAGGCACTGGGTGTCGACACATCGGGTGGGCGTGGATGGATGTCGTTGGATCCACGCGACCCGCCTGTGCCAATTCCCGGACAGCTACTGTCCTTCCCACAGTTCGTGCAGCGCGATCGCCGAAGCGGCAGCCACGTTGAGGCTGTCGAAACCAGGCGCCATGGCGATCCGTGCGGTCCGCATCCTGGCCATCAAGGCTTCGGGCAGGCCTTCCCCTTCGGTGCCGAGGACCAGCGCGACACGTTCGGGCCGGGCGAGGGTGCGGATGTCGTCTCTGCCGCGCGGCGATAGGGCGACCGGCACGAAGGCGTGGCGTGCCAGAAGCGCAAGTGTGCTTTCGGCATCCGGCCCGGCCGCGAAGGGGACTTTCAGCGCCGCGCCGACCGACACCCTGATTGCCTTGCGGTAGAGCGGGTCGCAGCTCGTGGCGTCGAGCAGCACGGCATCCGCACCGAAGGCGGCGGCGTTGCGGAAGATCGCGCCGACATTGTCATGGTTGGAGATGCCGACGAGCATCACGACGAGCGCCCGGGGCGGCAGACCGGCGAGCAAGTCGTCCGCGGACTGCGTGTCCCCGCGCCGGCCGATCGCCAGGATGCCGCGGTGGATATGGAAGCCTGCGATCGCGTCCATCACCGCCCTGGAGGCGACATAGACAGGCAGATCAGCCGGCGCCGAGCTCAAGACGCGGCGCAGTCCCTCCAGCCGGTTCTCGAGCACCAAAACAGATTCGACCGTAAAACGCTGCGCACGGAAAAGCACGTCGAGGACGACTTTGCCCTCGGCGACGAAGCGGCCTTCACGACCCACGAGATCACGTTCGCGGATGTTCCTGTAGGGTGCGACACGCGGATCGTCCGGATCGTCGATCCGGACGGCATCGGAGCCAGCTATTCCAACCTGTCTTTCGTTGCTTCCGGTCATGCCCTTCGCTTGCCGTGGTTGCGGCGTGAAGGCAAGCCGGTTCAGGTTCCGCTCTTGCGCAACAGCGGCCGTTCAACGGGCTTGCCTGTCCCGAAGATCTCGTCGAGCGTGGCGAGCAAGCTGCGGACGGCCTCCGAACGGCAGGAATAGTAGATCATCTGGCGGTCGCGCCGTGTCTGCACCAGATCCAGCTTGCGCAGCTTGGCGAGATGCTGGGAAAGCGCCGATTGGCTGAGTTCCACTTTCTCCGCGATCGCACCGACCGACATTTCGCCCTCGACGAGGTAACTGACGATAGTCAGGCGCTTGTCGTTGCCGAGGAGGTCGAGGAGCGCCGCAGCGGCCTCGATATTATCGACAAGCTTCTTCGAAACCATGTTACCCCCGCTCACTCCAGCGCCGCCGGCCGCTATTGGGGGCGATAGCGCCAGTCGGTAGGCTCCGATTCGTTCGTGACGGTGAATCAGGCTACATTTCTAACTAGTATAACTTTCCAGGACCTTAAAGGCAGATTCAACCATCGCGTGTCGGGCCAATAGCAAATTCAAAGCGATAGGGCGTCCATTGCACGTCCAGATGGTTCCACGCAGCTCGATCCATTTGTTGCAGCGTCGGATTTGTCCGGAAACCGGAACCCGCTCTCGGGTCCGGGAGGCACGCTGTAGGTTCTAGATTTGGCGCATTTCTTTGTCCCGAAACCGGTTCCCACTTTCGACAGCCATGCTTCAGCGCTGCTCCTGTTCGCGTCCGCTGCGGGCGAGTTCGACGAGCACTTTGCGCAGGTCCGCCGCCGAGGCGAGCGGCTCGGGAAAAAAGACGCGCTGGGTTTCGTCGCCGCTGGCGATATCGATGCCCTCGGCGTCGAGGCCGGTGATGATCCAGCCGTCGCCGGAGGCCTTGGCGAATTGCCTGGCATAAACCGCGATCGCATCGAGATGGTCGGCATTCATATGGTCGACGGCGCCCTGTTCCCGCTCCGCCAGCTCTTCGGTCGCGGCGCCTTCGACGACAAGATCGGAACGGTCCAGCAGATAGGCCTTGCCGAAGCCGCCATTGAGGCTGGCCTTCCGCGGTTCGAGCCTGAAATAGGAAAAATCAGGGAAGCCGGCGTAAAGCTTCGCCTTGGGCTGGCGGTTGAGATAGCGCCGCTCGACACGCGCCTGGTCCGGCGTTCCGCGTTCCAGGCGCACGGCCGTGCAGGAAAGGGTGATGCGCGGATGCGCCAGCGGATCGCCCTTGCCCGGTTCGCCGACGAGAAGCGAGCATCGGGAATCAGCGGCCAGTGCCGCGGTGTGGGCGGAGAGCGCCGAGACGAGGATGATCGGCGTGCCGTCCAGGTCGGTGGCGACCGCCACGCGGCTCGCGAGCGGAGCGCCGTCGGCCGGATCGAGCACGGCGAGCGCGCCGTAGCGGGCGCGGCGGATCAGCGTCCTGGCGAGACGGATCGCTTCAGCGTCGGTTTCCCGGATCACATCCTTCTTCGCTTCCGCCATGCCCGACCCCAAATTACCTGATTGGTGCGGTCAGCTTATTCCCGACGACACCCGACATGAGAAGAGCCTCGGTGTCGGACTTGTCGATGCCGAAGCGCGCGAGCAACTCCGCCGGATCGGCCCGCCCGCCGCCGGGCTCCGAGAGCTGGGCAGGCGTGCGCGAGAAACGCGGGGCAGGCGCAGGCCGGACGAGCGTTCCGGCCTGCCGATGGGTGCCGCGCGCACGGTTGTGGGGATGGTTCGGGGCCTCTTCGAGCGACAGCACCGGCGCCACGCAGGCATCGGTTCCTTCGAAAAGAGTGGCCCACTCGTCACGAGTGCGCTCGCCGATGCGGGCAGCGATCGCTGCTCGCATGTCGTCCCACAGCCGCCTGTCATATTGCGCGGCGGCGAACCGCTCCTCGAGCGGCAGGAGCCGTGCGAACTCGGCGAAGAATTGCGGCTCGAGGCAGGCCACGGCGACGTGCCTTCCGTCCTCGGTCTGATAGGTGTCGTAGAACGGGGCGCCCGAATCGAGCAGGTTGACGCCGCGCCTGTCCTTCCAGAAGCCCGCGGCGAGGAAGGCGAAGAACGGTGCGGCGAGCATCGAGGCGCCTTCGACCATGGCCGCGTCGACCACCTGGCCCTTGCCCGACTTCTGACGCTCGAACAAAGCCGCGAGCACCCCGAGTAGCAGGAACATGGTGCCGCCGCCATAGTCCGCCGCAAGATTGAGCGGCGGCACCGGCTTGCCGTCGCGCGGGCCGATGGCATGCAGCACGCCCGAATAGGCGAGATAGGTCAGGTCGTGGCCGGCGCGGGCGGCGAGCGGCCCGTCCTGGCCGAAGCCGGTCATGCGGCCATAGATGAGACCGGGATTGCGAGCGAATGTGATGTCCGGCCCGAGCCCGAGGCGTTCCATCACGCCTGGACGATAACCCTCGACCAGGATGTCGGCTTTTCCGATGAGCCTGAGCAGCAGTTCGATCGCCTCGGGCCGCTTGAGATCGATCTCGAGCACGCCGCGTCCGTGCCGGTCGAGATCGAATTCGGGCGGGGTGGGGAGGAAAGGGATGCCGGCATTCAGCCGCTCGACGCGGATGACTTCGGCGCCGAGTTCCGACAAGATCAGCCCGGCCAGCGGCACCGGGCCGATGCCGGCCATCTCGATGACGGTCAGCCCGGCGAGCGGGCCCGTCTTTCCTCCTTCCGTCATGGCGTCGAGCCTTACTTCGGGGCCATGCGGATCGCGCCGTCGAGGCGGATCGTTTCGCCGTTGAGCATCTGGTTCTCGACGATGTGGCAGGCAAGCGCGGCATATTCGCTGGGCTCGCCGAGGCGTGGCGGGAAGGGAACCTGGTGGCCGAGAGAATCCTGGGCCTCCTTCGGCAGGCCGTCCATCATCGGCGTGCGGAAGATGCCCGGCGCGATGGTGCAGACGCGGATGCCCGAGCGGGCGAGGTCGCGCGCGACGGGCAGCGTCATGCCAACCACGCCCCCCTTCGAGGAAGAATAGGCGACCTGGCCGATCTGGCCGTCGAAGGCCGCCACGGAAGCCGTGTTGACGATGACGCCGCGCTCGCCGCCATCGAGGGGGTCGAGGTTCTGGGCGCGGGCGGCAAACAGCCGGATCATGTTGAAGGTGCCGAGCAGATTGACCTCGAGCACCTTGCGATAGAGGTCGAGCGGGTGCGGCCCGTCCTTGCCTACCGTCTTCATGGCGATGGCGATGCCGGCGCAGTTGACCAGGATACGCGCCGGTCCGAGCCTTTCGGCGGCTTCGGCGAAGGCAGCCTTGCCGCCCTCGGCGCTGGACACGTCGCACTTGACCGCGATGCCGCCGATCTCGCCGGCGACTTTTTCGGCCCGGTCCATGCCGACGTCGAACAGTGCGAGCCTGGCGCCCTTGGCCGCGAGCGCCCGCGCGGTGGCCTCGCCGAGGCCGGAGCCGCCGCCGGTCACGATCGCCACGATGCCGGATGGGTTCATGGTGTAGTCCTCCAAATGTTATGAACTAGAACAAATTCGCACTATCGTAGGCGCGCGGCGAGGGCGGTGCAAGCACCGGAAAACAGCGCTGCCCTACTCTTCGGGCTCGGTTGTGAACAGCAGAGGGAAGCCGGCGGCGCGGCCGGCGTCCGTGGCGCGCGTCGCCTTGGTCTCGGCGATGTCCTTGGCGTAGACGGCAACCACGCAGACGCCACGCCGGTGCGCGGTGATCATCACCTTGTAAGCCTGGTCCGCGGTCATGCGGAATTCGGCCTTGAGCACCCGCACCACGAATTCTCGCGGCGTGAAGTCGTCGTTGACGAGGATGACCTTGTGCAGCTTCGGCCGTTCGGTCTTCAGCCTGGATTTGGTGCGCGGTTTCAAAGCGGTGTCGGGCATTCTATCCTCCGACAGTGAACGAGCGAGCGCCTTCGGCCGGCTCTGATCCCTGCGGCGTCGGCCAGGCCCTCTGTCGCGCGAGACCGATGTCTCGATCTACGGTCGATCTTGGAACCCCGAAGCAGGTGTGTCGAGGGGATTCCGGCGCAATGTGATTCGCTGCACCGGACAGCATTGCCATGGACGACGGCCGGGCTCGAACTGGTGCTGTCGCGCGACGAACCATTCAAACTGCTCGGCAGCCCGGATTCATCAAGCTCGACGCCAAGCACGGCACGCCGGTCGTGCTCGCCGGTAATTTCAGGGGCCGGGCAGCGGCCACTGGAAGAAAACCGCCTGCCTGCCTTGCGCTTCCAGGGGCTGATGGAACTCTACCGCCTCAAAACCGCGCTCAACACGTCCCTGATGCCGATGGCGCCGACGAAGCGCGACTGTTCGTCGAACAGAGCGACCGGCGCGGTCTGCGATCGGTGCATTGCCAGCATGACGATCTTCAGGGAGGTGCCGGGCTTCGCCCAGAACACATGGGGCGCATCCTCGGAGAGCTGCTCGATCTCGTCGCAGGAGCCCCAGATCACCGGCCTGCCGTTGCGCTCGGCCGCCTCGACCAGCCCGTCGGCGTCGAGGCGGAAGCGCGTCGTCTTGCGCCGGTCCAGCCAGACCCAGCCTTCGCCGGCAGTCTCCAGGTCGCGGCGGTCGCGCATCACGTTCCAGGCGGTCAGCACGGAGAGCGGATTGACGTTGGCAATGAAGTCGCGGACGTAATCGTTGGCCGGGCGCAGCACGATGTCCTCCGGCGCGCCGGTCTGAACGATCCTGCCGCCCTCCATGATGGTGATATGGCTACCGATCTTGAGGGCTTCCTCCAGGTCGTGGGAGACGAAAATGATGGTCTTCCTGAGCGACGCCTGAAGCTGCAGAAGCTCGTCCTGCAGCTTCGTCCGGATCAGAGGGTCGAGAGCCGAGAAGGGCTCGTCCATCAGGAGGATCGGTGCTTCGGTGGCGAAGGCGCGGGCAAGACCGACGCGCTGCTGCATGCCGCCCGAGAGCTCATGAGCGTATTTGCGCGCCCACTGGTCGAGGCCGACCAGCTTGAGCTGCCGGTGGACACGCTCCCTGCGTTCGGTCTCCGGAACGCCGGCGAGTTCCAGCCCGAAGCCGACATTCTCCTCGACCGTGCGCCATGGCAGGAGGGCGAACTGCTGAAACACCATGGCGACCTGATGCTGGCGAAGCCGCCGCAGCGTGGCATCGTTGCAGGACACGACGTCGACCATGGCGTCTCCGTCCCTGACCAGGACCTGGCCGCGGCTGACGACGTTGAGCCTGTTGACGGCGCGCAGCAGCGTCGACTTGCCGGAACCCGACAGTCCCATCAGGACGGAGATCTCGCCTTCCCGTATCGTCAGACTTGCGCCGGCGCAGCCCAGCACATTGCCCGTTTTCTCGAGGATCTCCGCGCGTGTCGCCCCCTTGTCGACCAGGGCCAGCGCGTCGGCGGAATCCGGGCCGAAAACGATGTCGACATTCTTGAAATCGACGGCGACGTTCATTTCTTGCCTCCCACGCCGATGCGGGTCATCCGGTCGAGCACGATGGCGAGCACCACGATGGCAAGACCCGCCTCGAGACCGAGATCGATCCTGCGCGAACCCAGCGCCCGGTTGATTTCGGTGCCGAGGCCGCCGGCGCCGATGAGCGCGGCGAAGACCACCATCGACAGCGACAGCATGATGCACTGGGTGAGGCCGGCCATGATGGTTGGAAGTGCGGCCGGCAGTTCGACCTTCCAAAGCAACTGTCGCCTGGTGGCGCCGAAGGATTCACCGGCCTCGATGATCGTCTTGGGCACAGAGGTTATGCCGAGATGGGTCAGCCGCACCGCTGACGGGATGACGAAGATGATGGTGACGATGAGGCCGGGAGCGTTTCCGAGCCCGAACAAGGTGAGGACCGGGATCAGGTAGACGAAGGTCGGTAGGGTCTGCATCAGATCGAGCACCGGGAGCATGACCCGGTAGACCCTGGGCTTGTGCGCGGCCCAGATGCCGAGCGGCACGCCGATCAGCATCGAGGCGGCCGACGCGGCGACCACCAGAACCAGCGTCTCGACGGTCTGCTTCCAGAGCCCCTGATTGACGATGAAGAGTAGACCGATCGCGACGCCGGCGGCGAGCGCCCTCGAGCGCTGAAGATACCAGGCCAGGAGAGTGATCAGCGCCACGATCAGGACGGGCGGCAGCAGGAGGAGAGTATCGACGAGCCCGTCCAGAATGAAGTTGAGGCTCCCGGAGAAGCCCCGGAACAGGGCGTTGAAGTTGTCTGTCAGGAAGGTGAAGAACGCCTTGCCCCAGGCCCCGATTGGAATCTTGTAGGCCACCAGCAGTTTCGAAATCGGATCCATGTTCCCCTCGCATATGCGCCGTGCCGGCGGGCGGTCTTCTCCGGAATGTCAAAAAACAAGGGGCAGCCTGTTCGACCCGGCCGCCCCTTGGTCGTCACGCTATGCGCGAGCCTGCCGGGATCAGCCCTCCAGCGCGGCCTTCACAGCAGCCGCCGCATCGCCGCCGTCGAAGGTGGTCACACCCTCGAGCCAGGGGGCGGCGGCATCCGGATGGGCCTTGAGCCAGTCGCTGGCGACCGTGTTGGCATCGCCGCCCTTGAGGATGGCGTCCATCATGGTGTTCTCCATGGACAGGTCGAACTTCAGGTTGGCGATGAACTTGCCGACATTCGGGCATTCGGTGAGATAGCCCTTGCGCACATTGGTGTGGACGGTAGCGGCGCCGAAGCCTGAATCGCCCATGCCGTCAAGATAGGTGATCTTCATCTCGCCCATCACCGGATGGGGGGTCCAGCCGAGGAAGGCGATCCACTCATTGTCCTTCATCGATTGCTCGGCCTGGGTCAGCATGCCGGCCTCGGAAGATTCCACCAGCTCGAAGCCGGTAAGGTTGTTCTCCGGCTTGGAGATCATGTCGAGGATGATGCGGTTGCCGTCATTGCCTGCTTCGATGCCGTAGATCTTGCCGTCGAACTTGTCCTTGAACTTGCCGAGGTCCGTGAGCGTCTTGACGCCGCCCTCGGCGACATAGTTGGGGACGACGAGCCCGTAGCCCGCGCCGTCGAGATTCTTGGCGACGGTCTCGACCGAACCCTCCGCGGCATAGTCCTTGATGTCGTTGGTCATCGACGGCATCCAGTTGCCGAGGAAGACGTCGAGATCGTTGTTCTTCAGCGAGGCGTAGGTGACGGGAACCGAGAGCTGGATGACCTCCGGCTCGTAGCCGAGCGCGGTCAGGAGCACCGAGGCCACGCCCGTCGTAGCCTGGATATCGGTCCAGCCCACGTCCGAGAGCCGCACCGTCCTGCAGCTTTCCGGATCTCCGGCGAAAGCTGGTCCCGCCGCAAGGAGCGCCGTCAGGCCGAGCCCCGCGGCGATGGTTTTCATGTGCGACATCGATAATCTCCCATTGTTCATCGGCGACCGGCGTCTAGTATTTCCTTGCGCCTTGTCCAACGAGCCAAACACCATTTCGTCATTGTTTCAAGCCGCATAGCGCGCCGCGTGCTTTGCAGGATGCGACAAGAATGCCGCTTTTTGACCTTGCGTCAGCCAGATTTGGTGTGGAAGCCGCCGCGGCGCCTCTCCCGGCGGTCACGGCAATCCGCTTAAAGGGGGGATGGCCAAGCTCTATTTCCACTACGCCACCATGGACGCCGGCAAGACGACCATGCTCCTCCAGGCTTCCTACAACTACCGGGAGCGGGGCATGACGACCATGCTGTTCGTGGCCGGCCATTACCGGAAGGACGACACGGTGGGCTACATCTCCTCGCGAATCGGCCTGGAGGCCGA
The DNA here is from genome assembly GCF_016756635.1 of Mesorhizobium sp. L-8-10. Lineage (NCBI taxonomy): Bacteria > Pseudomonadati > Pseudomonadota > Alphaproteobacteria > Hyphomicrobiales > Phyllobacteriaceae > Mesorhizobium > Mesorhizobium sp. L-8-10. The sequence goes on from NZ_AP023263.1 coordinate 3,493,068, forward strand.
GGCCGAGATGTTTCGCGACGGCGACGACCTGTTTTCCCGGATCGCCGAGCGCCAGAAGCATGAGACCGTGCACTGCGTCTTCGTCGACGAAGCGCAGTTTTTGGAGGAAGAGCAGGTGTGGCAGCTCGCCCGGGTCGCCGACCGGCTCGGGATCCCCGTGATGTGTTATGGGCTCAGGACCGATTTCCAAGGCAAGCTGTTCTCCGGCTCACACGCCTTGCTGGCGCTCGCCGACGAACTGCGCGAGGTGCGTACGATCTGCCGCTGCGGCCGCAAGGCGACGATGGTGGTCCGGCTGGGCGCGGACGGCAAGGTCGCCAAGCAGGGCGCCCAGGTGTCGATCGGCAAGGAGGCCTATGTTTCGCTCTGCCGCCGACACTGGGAGGAGGAGATGGGCCGGGTCGCCCCGGAGGACTTCATCGGATTCGCCCGCCAATAGCCCCCAGGCGCGTCGCGATCGTGCTTTGCAAGAAGTTCAGGCCGATGTTTCATGACTTCGGAAGCACGCTCAATATGGCCGGCGACTTCGCGCCCGGCTGGCCGGAGCGAAACACCGAATAGCCGTTGCGGCCGCGTTTCTTGGTCTCATAGAGCGCGGTATCGGCGTTTTCGATGACGCTTGCGACGCCGGACTTCTCCGCGCCGGACCATTCGGCGACGCCGATGCTGGCGGTCAAGGGAACCGGCTGTCCCTTCCAGTGGAAGCCTTCGGCCCTGAAGGTGCGGACGAGGTCGTTGGCAAGCGCGCCGGCGCCGCCCGCGCCGGTTTCCGGCAGGAGCACACCGAACTCGTCGCCGCCGAGCCGCGCCAGGGTGGCCACTTCGGGCAGGTTCTTGGCGGCCAGATCGACAAAATGCTTCAGGCTGGCGTCGCCCGCTGCATGGCCGTAGCTGTCATTGATGGACTTGAAGTTGTCGAGGTCGAGCAGGAGGATCGAGAAGGGCCGGCCGGTGCGGCGCGCGCGCTTCTCCTCGATGGCCGCGTTCTCCATGAAGCGGCGGCGGTTCGGCACGCCCGTCAGCTCGTCGACGACCGCGAGCAGAGCGAGATCGCTGCGCAGCCGGTCGATGGCCAGCAGCACGAAGCCGAAGTTCCAGACGACGCCGCTGAATATGATGGTGAGCAGGCAGATGGCGGCAACGCTGTAGTATCCCTCGTCGGAAAGGGATCCGGCGATGCGCATCAGGTTCATCACTGCCTCCGCGCCCTGGCCGACGATCCCGGCGAGCATGGCCAGTGCGGCCACCATCGTGCCGAGGCTCTGCTTCTCGCGGAAGGCGAGGTGGAACATGGCAAATGATACAAGCGTGATCTGGGCGGTCGCATAGACGACATTGCGCGCCTCGGAGCTGTCGCGGACGAGGGCGAGCACCACGACGCTCGCCAACGCCACCGCGGCACTGGTGAAAAGACCGCCGTCCTTGCCGTAGAAGCGTCTCACCCCGACCCAGACGAGGCCGAAGCTGAAGATGACAAGTGCGTTGCCCGAAGCGGCGAGTGCAAAGTTGAAGCCGTCGCCCTGGAGGGCCAGCAAGCCGCCGCCGAGCGTGCTGAGAACGCACGAGACGAGCCAGTGCCGGGCGGCCGGAAAGTTCCGATAGTCATAGACGATGGCGCCCCAGATCACGGTCAGTGTCAGGGAGTTGAGCAGGATGACCAGATAAAGGGTCGGGAAATCGAGTTTCATGGCACCTTGCGCAGCACGATCCTCCCTCACTGTCGCTAGCCCATGAGCATCAAGAAAACATGAAAGGAATCGTTAAGGGTCGAGGCTTTGCCCGACCGCCGACGGCTGCTTTCCATGCCTATCGGACAGTTCCGCGTCCGCCGATGACGTCGTTGTTTCGTCTTTAATTCGCTTTATCCCACACATATATTCGCGAACCGATGTGACGGTGAAACCGGAGGGCACCATGGCGACTTTGCAGAAATTTGATGCCGAGATCGAGAAGACCAAGAAAGTCGTCCAGGACATGCGCTCCAAGATCGAGCAGTCCGGCACCCTTCTCGACCAGTTCGCCAAGACGGACAAGAAGATCGGCTCGGCCGATTTCGACATCGAGAACGCCCGTATCGAGGACGTCATCAAGCAGCAGAAGGTGATGGAAGCCAACATCGCCGACCTGATCATCGGGCTGGAAGACGCCACCAACGTCTTTGGCGCCGAATTCGAGAGCATGAAGAGCTTCACCGGCTGGGAGACCTTTGTCGGCATGTTCTCGGACCAGAGCAAGCAGCGCATGCGCACGGAGCGCGTGCGCAACATGTCGCTGGCCGGCAATCTGCAGGAGTTGCTGTCGAAGTCCGACACCATCGTCGGCATCCTGAAGGCGCAGAAACAGATCCTCGACGACCGCTACAAGACCTCCGAAGCGAGCCTCGCGCAGGTCATCGAGCGCCGCAAGGCAACGATCGAGAACCTCACCGGCACACAAAAGCGCATCGAGGAGCTGAACCCGATGCTGCTCGACATCGAGAACAAGATAGCCGCGTCGACCAGCCAGACCGAGCGGACCCAGATGGAGGCCGACCGGTCCAAGCTCGCCACGGAATACAATGAACGCCAGGCGAAAGAGCAGGAACTGCTCGCCGAAAGCCAGACGCTCGAACGCTATACGTCGATGTTCCAGACCTTCGTCGATTCGCTGAACAATCAGATCGCGGCGCAGAATACGCTGATCAACAAGCTCACCATCGACACCGAGCAGCGCATCGTTCTCTACAAGGCGCTCGAGGACAGCCTTAAGACCGCCGCCCAGCAGGATGTCGCGCACAAGATCAATACGCTGGGCAGCAAGGTCGACACCACCGCCGAGGAGACGATGGCGGGTATCGGTGCGGCCGCCCAGAAGCATATCGGCGACCTGCTCGAGATGCACGAGAAGAACATGGTCGCAAGCGGGGATATCCAGCGCCGCAAGAAGCTGGCCGACGAGGCCTTTGCCCGGCGCTTCGACGAAGTGCTGCGCAAGCACAACGCTTCGGACTATGTGCAGAGCTGAGACGAAATATCAGGAATGATTGCGGTACGGTAGGTGTGATGTACCTCTCATCCGACCTTGGGCACGTCGTCCTACCCGCCGACTGCACCGGTACGAGGTCCGGCCGATGAGCGCGGAAACGGATGCGGCGACGCGCTATTTCGATGCCATTGCGGCGGCGCTGAGCGGCCTCGATATCTTCATGCGCGACGATCGCTCGCCGCTCTACCAGCATGGCATCGTCGCCCGGATCGTCGCCGAATACATAGGACGGCTGGAGAGCTCGTTCTCCTGCTGGCGCAACCGTCTCGGATTCATGGAAAGCTTCAGGATCTCGCGCGCCGAGAGCGGCTTTCCCGTCTTTCAGAACGTGCTCGAGCTGGAGAACGACCGGCGGACGGCGGCAGAGCGCCTGGCCGGGATCCCACGTCCCGACGAGATCCGGGCCGAGATGGCCGACTTCATCCTGCGCCACAAGGCGTTCCCGTCGGCCCTCCAGAAGTCCATGGCCGAGCGGCTCTATCTGGAGGCGGTCAAGGAGGGCGAGGCCTTCGGCCCATTCACGCTCGCCCAGACCGCGAAGGTTTCGGTCAATCCCAAGAACCAGCGGCCCTTCTATCTGGTGCATTGGGCGACGTTCGACGGCACAGCCAATCTGCCGCTGATCTATATGGCGACGGTGGAGGATTCCTCCGAGGAGATGGTGGCGCAACTGGTCGATCGTGAAGGCAAGTTCAACAAGACGGTCAGGATCCCGCTGCCGGTCGACGGCTTGCTCAATCCTGATCTCGCCCACCGTTTCGACGACTTCACCGAGAAGAACTCGGCCTACACGCTTTCGCCCGCCACCATAGCGGTCAATCTCGACAAGGATTTCGAGACGCTGCATCCCAAGCAGTTGCGCCGGGTCGTGCTGGGTCCGTTCTATACGGCCGGCATCACGGAACATAATTCCACCGTGGCGGACGTGCTGTCCAAGGTGCGCAAGGCTGAGAACGCCTGGCTGCTGACTTGGACCATCCAGGAGGTCTATTCCAAGGCCGAGAAGCCGGGGCGCAGAGGGCTGTTCTCCCGCGAGCAGTCGAGCCAGGAATTCTACATCAACACCGACGACCTCGTGGCGGCGCGACAGGGCGTCTCGTCCTACGAGAAGCATGCGCTGGTGCCGCATGAGGCCTATCAGGCGCTCTATGCCGCCGGCGAGGCCGAGAAGGTCTTTGCCGGATACAAGGTGCATATCCTGTCGAAGGGACAGGTGATCTCGGATGTGTGAGGCGATTGGGGAGAACGCATGGACACCGGCCTGACGACCATTCCCGAAGCCGACATCGAAAAGCATCGCGCCACGGCCCAGAGCCTCATCACGCGCATGGTCGTGCTGGAGGATGCTTCCGGCCAGTCCGCGACGCCGCTCGCCGGCACGGGGCGCCGCTTCGTCTCGACCGTGTCGACAGGGTCGGTGCGCAAGACGCGCGAGGTCGAGCTGACGAAGACGGTCGCAGCGATCCGGCCCGACGACCAGCTCCTGTCGATCCCGCAGCACACATTGCTCTATCGGGTCCGCCGGGGCATCCAGATCGCGCTCGCCGTGGCGGAGGTGTTCGTCCGTTCCAGCGACCTCGAAAGCCTGCAGGCGCGGAACGCGCGGGCGCCGCTGGAGGGCGAGGAGGCGACGCATTTCAAGAAGTTGCTTTCGGCCTCCGGCTATGTCGCGGCCTTCAGCCTTGCGGCCTACCTCCTGCAGTTGATCGACAGCGACGGCGAACCGCCAAACGACATCGCCGAGCCGGATTTCCTGTTCGACACGCCCCAGGATGCGGTGAAATCGATGGTCGCAGGGCTCGACCGGGTGCTGGCGGGCGCCAGGGACGACGCCGACCTGCTGATGCGCACGCGCACTCTGGCCCGTATCGCCATCGACGGGCTGCTGACGCGCAAGGGCCGGTTCGACGGGCTGGGCGCGTTCGAGGACACGCATATCCGCATCGATGCCGACGATTTCACGCTCGACGGCTTCGACGTCGCGCCGGGCAGGAAATCGAAGCCCCTGACGATGACCTTCAAGAAACCGCAAGAGGTCGTCGGCAACCACATCGCCAAATACCAGTCGATCAAGCTTGCAAAGATGCTGATGGCCTACGACTTCGACCGTCAGATGAATCCGTTCGTAGAGCTTGGCGGCTTCCTGTTCACCTTCATCGGCGACGGCGCGCCGGGTACGGGCAAGACGACGCTCATCCAGATGATCGCAGGGCTGGTCAACGACTATTGTCAGGTCGCCTCCTATCCCTTCTTCTACGAGAATTTCGGCGTCGAGCAGATATCGTCCTATCAGGGCAAGTCGGGGCAGAACTGCCGGCAGTTCATCGACAATGTGCTCAATCCGCGCGCGATCGGCTTCGGCACGGTCGACGACGTCGATCAGGTGGCGGCCAAGCGTTCCGACGATCGCGCATCCGCCGGCCAGCATGAAATCACCGGCGTGCTGATGTCGGCCTTCTCGGGTGCCATGACCGTGATCCGCGGCAACTGCTCCTTCGGCATGTTCTCCAACTACCCGGAGAATGTCGACGACGCGTTACGCCAGCGGGCCGGCGCGCGCTGGCTGGTCGACGGACCGCAGACAGAGGACGACTACATCGACATCTTCGTGCTGCTCGCCGGCAAGAACCACAAGATTCCGCTGGGCGAGCACGACCTCTATGCAGCCCAGCAGATCCAGAGAGCGGTGGCCGAGGCCTATGAAGGTCACGCCAGGCCGCAGGAGGATGGGCTCATGAAGGTCCATGACCGCTTCATGAAAGAGAAGGGCGAGCCGAGGACGCTGGCCGATGTCGGCGCCTATCTCCACATGATCAAGCAGGCCGAGCCGCGCTTCACCGGCCGCGCCATCAAGAACGTCACCGATGCGATCAAGATGCGGGCCATGGACATCGAGCTTCCCGACGACTGGTTCGAGAGGCCCGAAACATTCATGCACAAGCCCTATGACGAGAAGAAAGCCATGGTCGAGGAACTGCGCGGGCCCTTCTCGATGGACATGGTGATGCAGGAGATCAACCGGTACGCCGATTCGGAGTTCCGCTATTCCGACCGGTCCGACGACGCGGCAGTGTCGAAGCTGGTCCGCGACGCGAGGCTTCGGGAGCGCGCGGTCAAGGAGATCGAGGAACTCAAGGCGAAGGGGCTGTGGAATGCGTGATGATAGCTCCCTTCTCCCCGTAAACGGGGAGAAGGACAGGCGTCCCGCGAGCGAGGCAGGGTTCAACTGATGGACCTCCTGCGCGACAACGAGCTGATCTACGGGCGGCTGCTGCGCATCGAGGAGCCGCATCTGATCGAGCGCTACAACAAGGCGCTCAAGGCCTTCGGGCTGAAGCCGACCAGGCTGGAGGCCTTCGACATCGACCGCACCGGGTTCTCCCCACAGGTGGCCGAGGAACTTGGCGACTTCAACTACCTCGACCCCGGCGAGATCAACCGGCGCTTCATCATCCTCACACCGGCGCAGATCGATCTGCCTGTCGTGCACACGGCTTTTTCCAATACCTCGCAGCTCGTCTATGAATTCTTCTCCCGCAACAGCCGGACGATTGACGCGCTGACGATCAAGGATGTCATCTACGGCGAGATCGAGGATTCCGTTCAGCGGGTGGAGATTGTCGAGGATCTTCTGTCGATCAACCAGGTGGAGTTCAAAGTGCTGTCGGCCGAGGATGTGGTCGGCAAGGCCGCCGAACTCGGCGCGCTGGTCGACCGGCTGAAGCAGGAGCCCGATGCGTGGCGGGACGACGCCATGTTGGAACGCATGGTCGAGCTGGCGAAGATATGTGGCGACATCCGCGAGAACGCGCTGGTGCCGGACCAGGTGATCTTCCGCCACAACGCCTTCTGGACCAGTCATTTCGGTGGGCTCTACGTGTTCATCGACCCGGATATCACGACTGTCATCGGCGACCCCTCGGCGCCCGGCTTCCGCCGTTCGCGGCCGTGGCAGGTGAGCTATCTGTCGATCCGCGATGCGGACCGGGTGTTCCGCTTCCTCGCCTCGACCGGCCGGATCGAGCTGCCGCGCGCCTCGTGGATCGAGACCTCGGGCTATCTTGAGCATCGGGCCGAGATGGTGATCCGCGACCTGATCCATCGCAGCGAGCCCAATCGCGACATCGGCAAGGCCGACAAGGTATGGTTGCAGGCCTGGATCCATAGCCATGCCGACCTGATCAACCGCGACGGCAATTTCCCATTCCTCAATCTCGCCAAGCGCGAGATCGCCCAGCTCGGACATATGAGGGTCGAGGAGGTGTTGCCTCAGCATCGTTTCCTCGTGGTGCGCGCCAAGCCCGACCATGCCGATGCCTGGCTGACCAACCGCCTGATCTCCGATTTCGTGCCTTCGGATTTCGTTTCGCGTTACGTCTTCAACAAGCAGGGCTTCTACACGGACTATGAGGCCGCCAACGACGTCTGGCGCGCGGACGCCGTCGATATCCTCAAGTCAACCTATCTCAAGGACAAGGAGGCATTCCGCAGGCGCCTCTACGGCCTGGCCGACAAGGATTGAACGCGGCTTCCACGCCACGAGGAAATATTGCATGAACTTCGGGCGCCGCTGTGGTGCCGAGTCTTGAGGGGAGCTGCCGTGCTGGACCCGATCGTGAATTTCGTCACCCGGATCTTCCACTGGATCGGCCGTGGCATCGGCTTCGTGATCGGCATCATACTTTGGCCTTTCATGTGGCTGGGCCGCTGGTACATGCAGCGAGGCTGGATCCTCAGGGGCATCGTCGGCCTGGTCGTTCTGTGGATCATCGGCCTCTACGGCTATTTCTTCTACGTCACGCAGTTCTGGAACGATTTCGATCCGGACTATCCGACCAGGACTTCGCAGGACGCCGTCGCGCCCCAGGCAGCCAACGTGCTGGCTGGCGATCCGATCTCGGCCGCGGCCGGCGGCCAGGGCACTGCTTCGAACGATACCGGTGGCACCACGGCGCAGGCCGCGCCGCAGAGCTGCAAGCGCTCCGAGATCGCAGCCGTCTCGGCTTTCCTGGTCGACTTCAACGTCAACCAGAACGCCTGGATCTCGTCCATGCTGGTTTCGAAGCTCGGTCTTTTCGGAGTTCCCTGGCGCAACACTCCTTTCTTCGACAACAAGGCGGCGTTCCAGCTGGGGATCAACCAGGTCATGCGGCGCACGACGACAGAGCTCGTCGATACACTCGGCCGCACACGCGGCACGTCGCGGATCGATCAGAACCTGCAGGATGCGCGCACCGCGCTGGCCTGGGACGAGACCGCCTGGTATATCGGCCTGCGCGGTCCGACCCGTCCGACGCCCAGCGTCTATCGCGAAGCCATCGGAAGACTGAACGCCTTCAACGTCAGCCTCGAAAAATGCCAGGCGACATTCGACGCTCGCGCCGACAATCTGCTGCAGTTCCTCGACCGCATCGCCGGCGACATGGGCTCTACCACCGACATTCTGCGTGGACAGATAGACGCATCCGATGCCGGCTGGTTCGACCCCCGCGCCGATGACCGCTTCTGGTTCGCCTATGGCCAACTCTATGCCTACTACGGCATTCTCCAGGCCACCCGGTTTGATTTTTCCGGGATCATTCGCGAGCGCAATCTGACCGCGCTGTGGGATACGATGCAGACGCAGATGCGCGATGCGCTCAACATGCAGCCCTGGATCATCTCCAACGGCAACGAATCGAGCTTCATCTTTCCCTCGCATCTGGCCACGATGGGATTCAACCTTCTCAGGGCGCGTTCGCAGATCGTCGAGATCCGCTCGGTGCTCGACAGGTAAAGGCGGCTGGGACCGTAGCCGAACCGCGTCCGGCTTCAGCCTGAAGGCGGCGCCGCTCCACGCGCAACTGTCCGTTGGTGCCGGCGAGGAATATGACGGCCGCTGTCGCTTTTCGCGCATCGGGCGGCTGTTTTGAGACGGCGGGGCGGAGGCCTCTCGCGCTTCTATGCGCGCCGGAACCCAGGCGGACGATCCGCCGCTTCACGCCACAACCGAATTTCGGGGGAGCCGCATGGCCGACGTAAAATCCGACATCGAGATCGCGCGCGCCGCAAAGAAGAAGCCGATCATGGAGGTCGGCGCAAAGCTCGGTATCCCGTCCGAGCATCTTCTGCCTTACGGCCACGACAAGGCGAAGGTGTCGGCCGAATTCATCCGCTCGGTGCAGGAAAACAGATCGGGCAAGCTGATCCTGGTGACGGCGATCAACCCGACGCCGGCCGGCGAGGGCAAGACGACGACAACCGTCGGCCTCGGCGACGGGCTGAACCGTATCGGCAAGAAGGCGGTCGTCTGCATCCGCGAGGCCTCGCTCGGCCCGAACTTCGGCGTCAAGGGCGGTGCCGCTGGCGGCGGCTATGCCCAGGTCGTGCCGATGGAGGATATGAACCTCCATTTCACCGGCGACTTCCATGCCATCACAACGGCGCACAATCTTCTGTCGGCGCTCATCGATAACCACATCTATTGGGGCAACGAGCTCGGCATCGACACGCGCCGCGTCACCTGGCGCCGGGTGATGGACATGAACGACCGGGCGCTGCGCGAGATCATCAGTTCGCTGGGCGGCGTCGCCAACGGCTATCCGCGCGAGGCCGGTTTCGACATCACCGTGGCGTCCGAGGTGATGGCGATCCTGTGCCTGTCGACCGACCTCAAGGACCTGCAGAGGCGGCTGGGCGACATCATCGTGGCCTACCGGCGCGACAAATCGCCCGTCTATGCCCGCGACCTCAAGGCGGACGGCGCGATGGCGGTGCTGCTGAAGGACGCCATGCAGCCCAATCTGGTCCAGACGCTGGAGAACAATCCGGCCTTCGTGCATGGCGGCCCCTTTGCCAACATCGCCCATGGCTGCAATTCGGTGGTCGCCACCACGACGGCGCTGAAGCTCGCCGATTATGTGGTGACGGAGGCCGGTTTCGGCGCCGATCTGGGCGCCGAGAAATTCTTCGACATCAAGTGCCGCAAGGCCGGCCTGAAGCCGGCGGCCGCGGTGATCGTGGCCACCGTCAGGGCCATGAAGATGCATGGCGGCGTGAAGAAGGAGGAACTCGGCAAGGAGAATGTCGAGGCGGTCCGGAAGGGCTGCGCCAATCTCGGCCGTCATATCGAGAATGTGAAGCAGTTCGGAGTGCCGGCGGTGGTGGCGATCAACCACTTCATCTCCGACACCGACGCCGAGCTCCAGGCCATCAAGGATTTCGTCGCGGCTTCCGGCGAGGAGGCGATCCTGTGCCAGCACTGGGCCAGGGGATCCGAAGGCATCGAGGCGCTGTCGCGCAAGGTCGTCGCGCTGGCAGAAGGCGGAGCCTCGCAGTTCGCCCCGCTCTACCCGGACGACATGAAACTGTTCGACAAGATCGATACCATCGTCAAGCGCATCTATCGCGGATCGGAAGCGATCGCCGACAAGAGCGTGCGCGATCAGCTTCATGCCTGGGAGCAGCAGGGCTACGGCAAGCTGCCGGTCTGCATGGCCAAGACGCAGTATTCCTTCTCGACCGATCCCAACCTGCGCGGCGCGCCGACAGGCCACGTCGTACCGGTGCGCGAAGTCCGGCTGTCTGCGGGTGCCGGGTTCATCGTGGCGATCTGCGGTGAGATCATGACCATGCCCGGCCTGCCCAAGACGCCGTCGTCGGAGAAGATCTTCCTCAACGAGCAGGGCTTCATCGAAGGGCTGTTCTGACCCTTCGATTTCGAAAGCCTGCGAAGCGCTGCGTGTCTTGCGATGCGCCGCGCTTTGTCGTTGGGCATGATGTCTCCGATGGGTGCAGCAGGATAAGGTGCCCGTCAGCGTTCTCAGATGTGCAGCAGATTCCCTTCGCAGTATGGCCGCAACCTCGGTTCAGGGAGCTTCCGGCCTACGGCGCCCGGCTGCAAAGAACTGTCATGACAATGTCTGGCGCGATGTGGTAGGCTGAAGCCAAGAGGTAATAGTTATGGCTCCACGCACGACCCGCACCGAAAAACTCGATATCCGCCTGACCCCCGAGGCGAAACGTGTGCTGGCCGCCGCCGCGCAGGCCGAGCGCCGTTCACTGACTGACTTCGTGCTCAAAAGCGCTCTCGGCCGTGCCGAGGAGGCGCTGGCCGACCGCCGTGTGTTCTTGCTCAACCCCGAACAGTGGGAAACTTTCATCGCAGCCCTCGATGCGCCGCCGCGCGACATGCCGCACCTGCGCAATCTGCTGAACGAGCCGAGCATCTTCTCCGGCAACAGCCCTTCGTGACGGAGTTCCGCATTGAAAAACTCCATCGTCGCCATGCCGTCGATGCGTTTGATTGCGGCGAGGAACTGCTGAACCGGTTCCTTGTCCGTTTCGCGCTGCCCAATCAGCAGGCCAACGCTTCGCAAACCTATGTGGGGTTGGCCGATGACGCCGTCATAGGCTTTCATACCCTGGTCGTTGGCGAGGTCGGCTACGGTGACGCGCCGGATCGTCTGACCATGGGCCTTGCGCGCCATCCGGTGCCCGTGATGCTTTTGGCCCGCCTTGGCGTCAGCGTCGGTTGGCAGGGCAGGAGTATCGGCGCGGGTCTGCTGCGCGACGCCGTTCTACGCACGTTGCAAGCCGCGGACATCGTCGGCATCAGGGCTATCGCGGTTCATGCCAAGAACGAACAGGCGCGCTCCTTCTATCAGCGGTTCGATTTCGTGGAATCGCCCACTGATCCGTTGCATCTGTTCGCGCTCATCAAGGATTTGAAAGGCTTGTAGTGCCGGCATCGTTCCTGCGCGATGTTCGGCGGCCATCCCCATGGCGGAGTGGGGTGGCAGGGCGCGGTCATGACGAGCGCCCATGCCGATTCCCCCTCGCGGCGTCCGAACCGCACGGTCGCGCATGGTCAGGCCGCGGCCGGTCCCGGATCGTCGGGGCAGGGGCCATCCCCTGGATCCGCCGTCACCATGGCGCTCGGTAGCGCATCCGCGTCATAGACCAGCCGCAGCTTGCGTCCTGCCCGCCGCGAGCTGTCGAGCGCCCGTCCCGCCCCTTCCGGCTGGAACAGCACCTTTTCGACATGGAGCGTTTCCGTTCCGCCGCCGGCCGTGGGGATCGTGATCGACCCGCCAATGCCGAGGCCGAGCAAGGCGAGCCCGCGCGGATGGGTGATCGGCAGGGTGAAGCCGACCAGCCCGCGCAGTTCGTCATGGCTGACGATCCTGGTCTCCGGTTCCCGCGCGCCGATGCGGTACCTCACGCGGCTGTTGAGCGTGACGACGTCGGCGGGAATGTCGTCGCGGAACACGACAACGGCATTGTCGAGCTTCCTGCGGATCAGCGGCACCAGCGCCGCGTCCGAGCGCAAGCGCCGGTCGAGCATGACTTCAAGGATGGTGAAATCCTTCGTGGTGAGAAGGCAGCGTTCCAACATGTCGATCTCCAGCGGCAGCCCATCGCAGCGGCTGCCGGTCGCAAGATTGTCCTGATCAGGTTGCCCCCTGCGGCGCCGAGTGTTTCGGCGTGGTCCGCAGGGGCGACTATCCCGTGATCAGGCTTCCCGCATGGAGAAGGAGACGGTTCACGGCAGTGCCGCCTCGGTCGGCTGGCGAACCTCGATAACAATGAGCTCGTGCTTGCGGCCGTCTCGCGCCGTCCAGCTGATGGACTGGCCCGTGGAGAGGCCGATCAGGGCTATGCCGACCGGCGTCACGACCGAGATCTTGCCCTGGTCGATGTCGGCGTCGCCTGGATAGACGAGAGTGACGGTGCGCGGCGTGTCGGCGTCGGGCTGGTAGGTCACCTGCGAGCCGATGCGCACCACGGCGTCGCCCACGCTGCCGTCGGCGACGACCCGTGCCCTGTCGAGCTCGGTGAACATGATCTCGGAGAGTTCGGCATTGCGTTCTGCCAGCGCGGTCGCCAGCGCCAGAAGGCGCTCGTGCTCGGTTCGCGAAATGGTGATTGCCGGCTTGCGCCGGGATTTGGCAGTCATGTGTGAATAGTCCTGTGCTTGCCCCGGGCCGTCGATCGGCGCCATGGGCGTTTGATTCTGCTGTGATGGAGGCGCGCTGCGAACGGTCTTGGGCGTCAGCCCGGAAAACGTTCAGGTCGTAAGATGGTTTCGCCCGCGGTTCGGGCGCGCGGCGCCGAACCGGGGGTTACAGTCCCGCGATGGGGCAGACCCGGAAAAGAGCGTGGTTCTTGTGGAACGTCGTCATGCCCTGAAGGTGGTTCACACGAGGCTACATGTCAAGCACGCCGTGTTCGCCCTCATCTACAAGGCGCCGTTTCCGCTTTCCGTTTCGCGGTGCGTCAGCGAGGCGATAAAACGGCGGGTGCGCTCCCGCTCCGGCGTCGAGAAGATCCTGGTGGCGGGGGCTTTTTCAACCACGGTGCCGGCGTCGAGAAAGACGACTTCCTGGGCGATGCGCGAGGCGAGCCTCAAGTCGTGGGTGGCCATCACCATTGTGGTGCCCTCCTGCGCCAGCCGGGCGAGAACGTCCACGACTTCTCCCGAGAGCTCCGGATCGAGCGCCGAGGTCGGCTCGTCGCAGAGCAGGACGCGTGGGGAGGGCGCCAGCGCCCGGGCAATGGCGACGCGCTGTTGCTGGCCGCCGGAAAGGGTTGCCGGCCAGGCGTCGGCCTTGTGCGCCAGTCCGACCTTGTCGAGCAGTTCCATGGCCCGCTGGCGCGCCCGCTCCTGCGGCCAGCGCAGCACTGTGACGAGGCTTTCCATGACGTTGCCGAGGGCGGTACGGTGCGGGAAGAGCTGGAAGCTCTGGAACACCATGCCGGTCTGGCGGCGAAGCCGCTGGATGGACGCCCAGCCGACCCGTTGCCCCGGGTGGAAATCGAGGGCGTCGTCGCCGATCCGCACCTGGCCCGTGGTCGGAATCTCAAGCAGGTTGATGCAGCGCAGCAAGGTGCTCTTGCCGCCGCCGGAGGGGCCGATCAGCGCGGTCACGCTGCCTTCGGCCATCTCCAGCGTGATGTCGTTCAAGACCACATGATCGCCGAAGCGCTTCTCGAGGCGGGTGAGGCCGATCATGCGCGCGCCTCCATGAAGCCGCCATAACGCCCGAGCCGTTCTTCGAGCCGCGACTGCAGAGCAGACAGCACCGAGCTCAAGGCGAGGTAGATCAGTGCCGCCTCGACATAGAGGATCAGCGGCTCATAGGTGGTGGCGACGATGCGCTGGGCGGCCTGGAACAGCTCCGGCACGGTGATGGCAGCGGCAAGCGAGGTGTCCTTGACCAGCGAGATGAAGGTGTTGGAGAGGGGCGGCACCGCCACGCGCGCCGCCTGCGGCAGGATTGTCCGCCGCATCGTCTGGCTCCAGGACATGCCGATCGAATAGGAGGCTTCCCATTGCCCCCTGACGACGGATGAGATCGCCGCCCGGATGATCTCGGACGAATAGGCTCCGATGTTCAGGGTGAAGCCGATCAACGCCGCCGGGAAGGCGTCGAGCACGATGCCGGCGCTGGGAAGGCCGTAGAAGATCAGGAAGAGCTGGACGAGCAGCGGAGTGCCGCGGATGATCCACACATAAAAGCGCATGGCGGCCGCAAGCGGCGCGGGGCCGAAGAGGCGGATGAGCGCCACCGCCAGCCCGACGGTCAGCCCGAACGCGAAGGAAAGCAGGGTCAGCGGCACGGTGAAACGCAACCCTGCCCACAACAGCGGGCCGAGCGAATCCAGCATCAGTTGCAGCCAGTGCGGCACGGACACCCCCTCCGGTCGGTCGAATTCGTCTGGTTGGCGACGCTAAGCCGGTGGCCGGCTCACCGCAACGCCGCGTCGCTTGTCGGAACAGCAGTTTGCACCGCTTCATTCCTGCCGGAACCCCGGCAGGAATGAAAACGGCGCGCAACTTCGGTTTGAGAATGCGGAGGTTTCTTACTTCGAGACATCCTGGCCGAAATATTTGTCGGCGATCTTCTGGTAGGTGCCGTCGTCCTTGATGACCTTGAGCGCTTCGTTGATCGCGGCCAGCAACTCGGGCTCGCCCTTACGGATGATGATGCCGGAATAGTCGGCATTCTCCTGCTGGGCGGCGATCTTCACATCGGCGTCAGGCTTCTGCTTCTTGAAGTCGTAAAAGGACAGGCTGTCGTTGATCGTGGCGTCGGCGCGGCCGTTGAGCACAAGCTGTATCGACTGGTCGAAGCCATCGGTGCCGACGAGCTCGGCGCCCGAGGCCTCGGCGATCTTGCCGAAGTTGCTGGACAGCGACTGGGCCGACTTCTTGCCCTTCAGATCGGCGAAATCCTTGATCGCATCATTGTCGCCGCGCACGATCAGCACGGCCTTCGATGCGATATAGGGTTCGGAGAAGTCGTACTTCTGCTTGCGCGCCTCGGTGATGCCGACCTGGTTGATGACCGTGTCGTAGCGGTTGGCGTCGAGGCCGGCGATCAGGCCGTCCCATTTGCCCTCCAGGAATTCGGCCTTGACCCCCAGCCGCTTGGCGACCTCGCGGCCGATCTCGACGTCGAAGCCGACCAGTGCCCCGCTCTGGTCGTGGTAGGTGAAGGGCGCATAGGTACCTTCGGTGCCGATCCGCAGCACGCCGGCCGACTTGATCTCGTCGAGGTTTGAGCCGGCGTGGCCGGGCAGGATGGCGAGCGCCTGGATGGCGGCGGCGGCCAGCAGCGATTTGAACCAGTTCATCGTATCTTTTCCGTCTTTCGCAGAATCTCTTCGCGGGATTCGGGCCGAGCGGCCCGACTGCCCGGAATCTAGTCCCGCGCCCGATGTGAACAAGGCGGGCCGCGACCGCAATGCTGTCCGGATGAAAAACTTTATCTCGTGAAATCCAGAAGCCCGGAAGAAAATTCCAATCTCTGGGCATCTTGGCCTCTTCCGTGGAAAGAGAGGCCGCCGTTGCACTTGGCCCCAAGCTCAGGAAAGGAATTTCAGCGGACGGAACTCGGTCATGTCGGTGAACTCGCAGAAGGCGGGAGCGCCGAGCTCCACCATGTCGATCTCCTGGGCAAGGCTGTCCTTGAGCGCGGCGAGCGCCGGCAGATAGGCCGCTTCGGCGCCGGCCGGCAGCCAGGCCTTGGGATAGGCCATGGTGATGTGGAAGGTGTAGCTGTCGTGGTCAGGATGGCGATAGCCGAATGGCCCGACCAGATCGTCGCGGAGCGCGCGCACCGTGTATTCGTCGCGCTCGGTTGCGCCCTCCAGGACGAGGCCGAGCGGGGTGACCGAGACGACCTTCATGTGGAACGGGTCCCCTCGAGGAAAGCTCGACAGGCGGTCGAGGAACAGGGATGTCGTCTGCTCCACGGCTGCGTCCAGCGCGACGCCCTCGGGCCAGTAGTCCGGCTTGCGCCGGCCCTCGATGATGCCCTGGAAGACGGTCATGTGGTGGCTGGAGACGGGCGTATAGGCGAAACGGTCGCCATAGGGCAGGTCCATCAGGCCCTGGCGGACGCGGGCCAGCGCCGCTTCGGTGCGCGAGCCCGGAACCACGTGGCTCACGACCGTGTTGCCCGGCGTCGGCATGAACGTGCCGGTCGCGTCGAAGCGGATGCCGAGATAGCGTGGCGGCGCGTCCTTGCCGATCTCGGTGAAGTTCTCGGCGAAGGCGTCGTTCGTCTCGTAAGCCATGATTCCATCCGGTTGGCGATTGCGCCCGGCTGGGTAGCTGCGGGGCATGAAGGGCCTGTGACAAGCGTGAGTTGCCCTTGCACTGCCGCCCGCGATGAAGGACGATCCTTTCCGGAGGCCCGCGCATCGCGGTGCCCGAGGGGACGGACATGTCGCTTTATCTGATTGCACTTCTCATAGGTATTGTCGCCGGTCTCCGGGCCATGACCGCACCCGCCGCGGTGAGCTGGGGCGCCTATCTCGGGTGGCTGCCAGTGGCTGGAACCTGGGCCGCCTTCATGAGCCATTGGATCGCCGTGGCCATCCTTTCCATCGCGGCCATTGCCGAACTGATCACCGACCAACTGCCGTCGACGCCGAGCCGAAAGGTGCCGCAGCAGTTCGGCGCGCGCATCGTCACCGGTGCGCTGAGCGGCGCGGTGATCGGCGCCGCTGCCGGACTGACCATCGGTGCTCTGATCGCCGGCGTCGTTGGCGCGGTGATGGGCACCTATGGTGGCGCGGAGGTGAGGAACCGGCTCGCCGCCGCCTTCGGCAAGGACCTGCCGGCAGCGCTCATCGAGGACGTGGTGGCGATCGCCGCGGCGATCGTGATCGTCGGAGCCGTGTCATGACCGCCTGGTCCTATGACGCCATCATCATCGGCGCCGGTCAGGCTGGCCCTTCGCTCGCCGGCCGGCTGAACGATGCTGGCATGCGCGTCGCGCTGATCGAGCGCAAGCTGGTCGGGGGCACCTGCGTCAATACGGGCTGCATGCCGACCAAGGCGATGGTGGCGAGCGCTTATGCCGCTCATCTCGCTCGACGCGCCTCGGATTACGGGGTGGTGCTGGCGGGCGGCGTCGGTATCGACATGAAGGCCGTCAAGGCACGCAAGGACAAGGTATCGAACGACGCGCGCACGGGTCTCGAAGGCTGGATCGCGGGCATGGCGAACTGTACCCTTTACCGGGGGCATGCCCGTTTCGAGAGCGACCGGGAGGTCCGCGTCGGCGACGAATTGCTGTCGGCCGACAAGATCTTCCTCAATGTCGGCGGGCGCGCGTCGGTGCCGGACCTGCCGGGAGTGGGCGGGATCGACTATCTGACCAACTCATCGATGATGGATCTGGACGTCCTGCCGCGCCATCTGGTCGTGGTCGGCGGCAGCTATGTCGCGCTGGAGTTCGCGCAGATGTTCCGCCGTTTCGGCAGCGCCGTGACGGTGATCGAGAAAGGACCGCGGCTGGTTACCCGTGAGGATGAAGATGTCTCCGAGGCGATCAAGGGCGTATTGGAGAAGGAGGGGATCGCCGTCCACGTCGGTGCTGATGGGATAGGCTTCGAAAGAAGGGATGACGGGACGGCCGTCTCGTTCCGGCAGGGCGTGGCGCCGGTTGCGGGGTCGCATGTGTTGCTGGCACTCGGCCGGCAGCCCAATACGGACGACCTCGGCCTCGACAAGGCGGGCGTGAAGACCGACGGCAGGGGATTTGTCCTGGTCGACGACCAGTTGCGGACCAATGTGCCGGGCATCTGGGCAATGGGCGACTGCAACGGCAAGGGCGCCTTCACCCACACCTCCTACAATGATTTCGAGATCGTGTCCGCCAACCTGCTCGACGGCGATGCGCGCAAGGTGAGCGACCGCATCACCGCCTATGCGCTTTACGTCGACCCGCCGCTTGGCCGGGCCGGGATGACGGTGGCCGAGGCACGCAAATCAGGCCGGCGGGTGCTGGTCGGGGAGAGGCCCATGACCCGCGTCGGCCGGGCCGTGGAGAAGGGCGAGACGCAGGGCTTCATGCGGATCGTCGTCGATGCAGACAGCCAGGAGATCCTCGGCTGTACCGTGCTCGGACCGGGCGGCGACGAAGCGGTGCATTGCGTGCTCGACCTGATGTACGCCAAGGCGCCCTATGAGACCTTGCGGCGGGCGGTCCATATCCATCCGAATGTCGCGGAGCTGCTGCCGACCATCGCCGGGGAACTGAAGCCGCTGCAATAGGCGAGCCTGGCGGCAAAACGGCAGGCTCATGCCGCTGCCCGGCGCGCAGTGCCATCAGGCGGCACTTTGGTCGGAGCCTGAAGGCCGGCCTGCGACCTGCCCGCGCAGGAACGGAGGCTGCGGCAAGGCGGGGCATCCAAGGGCAACCCGCCGGTCATGCCAGGCGAGTTCCGGTATTGTCGCCCCTCGGGGCTGGTGCTGCGAATCCAGTTGCGTGGCCGCTCATTCGTCGCTATGCATTCCAGCCATGATCGCGCTTTCGAACATCAACAAGTGGTGGCGGGCCAGCTGACAGCGGCCCCTCGAACGCGCGTGCGCGAAAGTTGCAGATGGCCGCAGGAGAAGTCCGGGCGGCCTTTTTGTTTTGCACGATGCCTCCGGACCGCCCGCGGCGAGACAGGGAGACGGGAATGACGGTCGAAATCCTGGAAGACGGCGCCGAACGTTTCGTGACGTCGGGAGGCATAGAGATCACGAGGCAGCGTCACGAGGTGCCTTACCACGGCGCGATCGAGGCTTATCTCGACGGGCTGAACAGCCGGCGCGGGGCGGTCTTCTCCTCCAACTATGAGTTTCCGGGCCGCTATACGCGTTGGGACACGGCCATCATCGATCCGCCGCTCGCCATATCCGCCAAAGGCCGGTCGATGCGGCTCGAGGCGCTCAACGCGCGCGGCGAGGCCCTGCTGGCGCCGATCGTCGCTGCGCTGAAGCCGCTCGCCGAGGTGACCATCGAGGAGAGTTCGGCGCGCCTGCTGCGGCCCGAGCTCGCCGAGCCGGGGCGGGTCTTCACCGAGGAGGAGCGCAGCCGCGTGCCCTCGGTCTTCACCGTGCTGCGAGCTGTCACCGGGCTTTTCCACACAGAGAACGACAACAATCTCGGCCTCTACGGCGCCTTCGGCTACGATCTCGCATTCCAGTTCGATCCGGTCGAGCGCGTGCTCGAGCGCAAGGAAAGCCAGCGCGACCTGGTCCTGTTCCTCCCCGACGAGATCCTGGTCGTCGACCACTACTCAGCCAAGGCCTGGACCGACCGGTACGACTATGCCGGGCAGGGCTTCTCGACCGAGGGCCTGCCGCGCGAACGCAGCGAGGAGCCGTTCCGGGCGTCGGACCGCATCCCGCCGCGCGGCGACCATGAGCCCGGCGAATATGCGAAGCTGGTCGAGCGGGCGAAGGAGAGTTTCCGCCGCGGCGACCTGTTCGAAGTGGTGCCGGGGCAGATGTTCTACGAGCGCTGCGAGACGCCGCCCTCGGAGATCTCGCGCCGCCTGAAGGCGATCAACCCGTCGCCCTATTCCTTCTTCATCAATCTCGGCGAAGGCGAATATCTTATCGGCGCGTCGCCTGAGATGTTCGTGCGGGTCAATGGGCGCCGTGTCGAGACCTGTCCGATCTCCGGCACGATCAAGCGCGGCGACGATGCGATCTCGGATTCGGAGCAGATCCTCAAGCTCCTGAACTCCAAGAAGGACGAGTCCGAGCTGACGATGTGCTCGGATGTCGACCGCAACGACAAGTCGAGGGTCTGCGAGCCGGGCACGGTGCGCGTCATCGGCCGACGCCAGATCGAGATGTATTCGCGCCTCATCCACACGGTCGACCACATAGAGGGCCGGCTGCGCGAAGGCATGGACGCGTTCGACGCTTTCCTGTCGCATGCCTGGGCCGTCACTGTGACCGGGGCGCCCAAACTGTGGGCCATGCGCTTCATAGAGCAGAACGAGAAGAGCCCCCGCGCCTGGTATGGCGGAGCCATCGGCATGGTCCATTTCAACGGCGACCTCAACACCGGATTGACGCTCAGGACCATACGCATCAAGGACGGCATCGCGGAGGTGCGCGCCGGTGCGACGCTGCTCTTTGATTCCGATCCGCAAGAAGAAGAGGCAGAGACCGAACTGAAGGCATCAGCCATGCTTTCCGCCATCCGCGATGCCCGCGCCGGCAATTCTGCCGGCGCCGAACGCTCGACGGCCCGCGTCGGCGAAGGGGTCAACATCCTGCTCGTCGATCACGAGGATTCCTTCGTGCACACGTTGGCGAACTATTTCCGGCAGACGGGCGCGACGGTGTCGACCGTGCGCACGCCGGTTGCCGAGGAACTGTTCGACAGGCTGCGGCCCGACCTCGTGGTGCTTTCGCCCGGGCCGGGCACGCCCAAGGATTTCGATTGCGCCGCCACGATCAAGAAGGCGCGCGACCGCGAGCTGCCGATCTTCGGCGTCTGCCTCGGCCTGCAGGCGCTGGCAGAGGCCTATGGCGGCGAGCTCAGGCAGCTCCATATCCCCATGCACGGCAAGCCGTCGCGGATCCGCGTGTCCAAGCCGGGCGTGATCTTCTCGGGTCTGCCGAAGGAGGTGACGGTCGGGCGCTATCACTCGATCTTTGCCGATCCCGTGCGGCTGCCTGACGAATTTCTGGTGACGGCGGAGACGGAAGACGGCGTCATCATGGCCTTCGAGCATCGCAAGGATCCGGTCGCGGCGGTGCAGTTCCATCCCGAATCGATCATGACGCTCGGCCAGAACGCCGGCATGCGGATGATCGAGAACGTGGTCGCGCATCTGCCTCGGAAGGCCAGGGAGAAGGCGGCTTAACCGACGGGCCTCAGATCTTCACCAGCATCGCCGTGAGATACATGAAGCCGACGCCGGCCGTGAGGCCGGCCAGCACGGCGGGCGAGACCAGGATGCCCGCCGTGTCGCTGCCGCGGCGCAGCAGCGCCGTCACTTCGACGATGACCTGGAGGATCGCGCCGGTACCGATGGCCAGCGCAAGGGCGGACCATTGCGGCGCAAAGGCAAGGCTGCCCATCCACACGCCGAGGACCGCCGGACCGCCGGCGATCATCGTCAGGGCAGCGAAGGCCGTAAGGGGTGGGCGCTTCTTCAGGAGCGGTACGGCGATGCCTATGCCCTCGGTGATGTTGTGCAGGGTGAAGCCAAGTACCAGGAACGTCCCGAGGCCGGCCATGCCCGCGGCGAAGGCAGCGCCGATCGCCAGCCCTTCGCCGAAATTGTGGAGCCCGATACCGATGGCGATGTAGGTGGCGAGCGCCATCCCCGTGGGCGCGCCGTGCCTGCGGCCGATCGCCATGAGCAGGAGGAAACTGCCGGTCGCGGCGAGCACGACCATGGTCGGGCCCTGGAAGATCGCCGCTGCCTCGCCGGCAAGCTCCAGCGCATCCTCGAAGGCATCGACGAACAGAAAGGCGAGCAGACCGACGGTCAATGCGAGAAGAAAATTCATCCCGTCGCGACCGACCCCGCGCAAAGCCGGATAGAACATCAGGCCGATCGCGACCGGCAGGATGCCGACGAAGGCGCCGAGCAGTGCTTGCGAGACAAGGCTTGTGCCGTCAGCGGTCGGCGTGGCCACCGCTACAGGAATCTCGTGTTCGAAGGTCGTCCCGGTTTTCGTCACGACCTTGACGACATGGGCGTCGCCCTGCACCCAGGGGAACGGCAATTTGACCCAGGCGGTAGTGCCGCGCGCGATCGGTCCCGGTGGTTCCTGTTCGAACTGCCAATAGGCGTCGTCGACCTGGACCTGGGCGATGGTCATCGGCTCCGAGCCGCCGGCGCGGACCAGAAGGCGAAGGCCGCCGGCGTCGAGCACGACGCGCTCGAAGGTCAGTTTCTCGACGGGCGGCAAACCGTCGCGCGAGATTGCCAGCGGATTGGCCGTCACCAGCCAGACGATCGCTGAAGCAAGCACGGCGAGCGGCAGAACCGCCCATAAGAGCGCCCCGCGGGCGGGCCGCACTGCACCCGACTGGTCGCCGGCCTGCGAAGCCCCGCTCATGCCATGTCCTCCGTCACGTCGAACATGCCGACCCAGCCGAGCTCGGTGAACTCCGACTGGTGCGGGTGGAACATATAGAGGCCCGGTTCGTGATCCCGGTAGGTGAATTCGAGGATGCCGCGCTGCGCCTGGCATTGCGTTATCAGGTCGACCGTCCTCAGCGTCGGCGTCAATGTCGTGCCCTGATCGAAATAGTCGAAGAAGTTTCCGTGGAGATGAAAGGAGTTTATCGGGTCGAACTCGACGACGTTGACGAGATAGATGCGGACCGGCCTGCTTCGCGCAATCCTGATCGGCGCCTTCATGAAGCAGTGCGCGATGGTGTTTGCCGCATAGAATTCGTTCTCGCCGTCGAAATTCGTGTCGAAGGCATTCATCACCATCACCAGTTCCTGCCACTCGCGGTTCTCCGGGCTGCCCAGCAGGCGCGAGCGGGCGATATCGGCGTGTTCGGCGTGAAGGGCCGGATCGGGGTCGACCACAAAGGCGCCGTACATGCCCTTGTGCAGGTGCCGCTTCAGCGGCAGCGCGTGGCAGTGATAGAGATGACAGCCGAAGGGGCGAGCGTCGAATTCGTACACGAACTCTTCCCCGGGGCCGATCAGCCCGGCACCGGGGACGCCGTCCATGCGCGCTGCATGGATGCCGTGGAAATGCATGGAATGCGGGTGCGAGCCGTAGTTCCTGAAGGTGAAGCGCAGCCGGTCACCTTCGGTCGCGCGGAAGGCGGGACCCGGAACGCGGCCGTTATAGGTCCAGGCGGGAAACATCACGCCGGGCGCGATCTCGATCTCCTTGTCCTCCGCCGTGATCTCCCAGCTTCGCAGCCTGCGGCCATCGGGCAGTGTCGAGACCGTGCCGGTATCCCAGTCGGTGAGCATATCAGTCGGATCAAAGCCGTTGCCCGCACTGTCGACCTCCCCGACGGTGACCATGGCGCCATGGGCGCCGGAATGGGCGTTCGGGGCGGGAGTGCCTGCGTCGGTCGCGTGCTGCGAATGGTCGGCCTGGCCGCTTGCGGCCCCCAATGTCGCGCCGCCCGCCGCGACAACCCCGCCGGCCAGGACGGCGCGACGGCTCAACTGACCCTGCAACCATGCCGTCGTATCGGTCATAGCTTCCTTCCCGGGCTTCTACTGCAAATGCAAACGATTTGCATCATCGTTCAGAAGCCCGGCTTTTTCAAGCGGAATATCGCGGTCGGCCACGGGTCGACGGGGAGGCGGCCGAAAATGACGCTCCCGGTCTGGTCGCCTGCCGGGCTCGGACATTTCTGCACGGGCGAGAGATGCGCTACGAAGTAATTTCCGATGTCAGGCCACGGGAGAGACAGATGCCGGAAGGAATGCTTGCGATCCCCGATCTCGCGGGAAAGGCCGTTCTCGTCACGGGAGCCTCGACCGGGATCGGCGCGGCCCTGGTGCGCGCCTATGCCCGTCAGGGCTGCCGCGTTGGCCTGCACTACAATGCGAGCAAGGCCCCGGCCGAGGAACTGGCCGGGGCGATCCGCAGTGACGGCGGCGAGGTGTTTCTCACCCAAGGCGACTTTTCGGTCTCGGCTGACGTCGAGCGCGTGGTCGAGGAGTGCGCGGTGCATTTCGGCCGGCTCGACGGGCTCGTCAACAATGCCGGCGGCATGCTGGGTCGCGTGGCGTACGCGGACATGACCGACGCCCAGTATGATGCGGTGATGAACCTCAATGCACGGTCGGTGATCACCGCCTGCCGTGTCGCCTTGCCGTGGCTGAAGCGGAACGGCGGCTTCATCATCAATACGTCCTCGATCGCTGCCCGCAACGGCGCCGGAGGAGGGGCAGGGCTCTACGGCTCGGCCAAGGCCTTCGTCTCGAACGTCACCCGCGGGCTTGCCAAGGAGGTGGTCGGCCACGGCATCCGCGTCAATGCGGTCGCGCCCGGCGTGATCGCCACGCCGTTCCACGAACGCTATTCCTCCGATGAGCAGATGAGGGCGATGGTCGCTACGATCCCGCAGGGCAGGGCCGGCACCGCCGAAGATTGCGTCGGCGCCTATCTGTTCCTCTCCTCCGCCGCAATGAGCGGCTACATCACGGGACAGATCATCGAGGTGAACGGCGGCCAGTTGATGCCGTAGGCGTGGCCTACGCTTCGACGATGCTGGCAGGGTTCAAAATGCGGCGCGGAGCGACTAAACCGGGAAGGCTCCGCAGGAACGCCCGATGCACTCTCCCACCCAGCCGCCAGTCCCCGAACCGCTCGCACGGCTGCGGCCTTCGTTGCAGTGGGCGTTGCTGATCGCCTTGTCCGTACTGTTCGCCGGCCTGCTCGAAGGGGCGCGCCTGCCGGCAGCCTTGCTGGTCGGTCCCATGATGGCGGCCATCGTCTGCGGTACCAACGGGGCTCGGATGCGCGTGCCGCAGCCCGCCTTCGGCGCCGCCCAGACGATCGTGGGCTGCCTCGTCGCCGCTTCGATCGAGCCGGAGATCCTGTCGGCCTTCCTCGACGACTGGCCCCTCTTCCTCCTTGCGGTGATCGCGACCGTCTGCGCGTCGAGCTTCCTCGGCTATCTGATCAGCCGCTGGAAGGTCCTGCCGGGCACGACCGCCGTCTGGGGATCGGCGCCGGGTGCCGCCACCGCCATGGTGCTTATGGCGGATGCTTTCGGCGCCGACGCGCGCCTCGTCGCCTTCATGCAGTATCTGAGGGTGATCTTCGTCTCGGTGGCGGCCGCCCTGATCGCGCGCATGTTCGTCGACACGTCAGATGTCGAGGCGCCGGCTCTTATCTGGTTTCCTGATATCGACGGTCCGGCATTCGCCGCGACGATCCTGGTGGCAGTGGCGGGCGGCAGTCTCGGCTATCTGCTCAGGCTTCCTTCTCCTTATTTCCTGGGCACCATGATGCTTGGTGCGACGGTGCACCTCGGCGCCGGCATCACGATGCAACTGCCGGAATGGCTACTGGCGATCAGCTACGCGCTGGTCGGCTGGTCGATCGGGCTCAATTTCAATCGCGCCATATTGCGCCACGCGACCCGTGCCCTGCGGCAGATCGTGCTGTCGATCCTGGCGCTGATGGTCTTTTGCGGCGGGTTGGCGTGGCTGCTCGTGCTGCTGCTCGATATCGACCCGCTGACCGCCTATCTGGCGACCAGCCCGGGCGGTATGGATTCGGTCGCCATCATCGCGGCGGCGTCCGATACCGTGAACATCTCCTTCATCATGGCGCTGCAGATGGTGCGCTTCCTGTTCGTGCTGATCTTCGGGCCGCCCATATCGAGGCTGGTGGCGCGGCGGATCGGCGGGTGAAGTCGATCGCCTACTGCCTTGCGCCTTTGAAATAGTCGCGCGGCGCCTTGCCGAGCATCCTTCGGAACATGGTCGTGAAGGCGGGCACGCTGTCATAGCCGAGGTCGATCGCCACGCTGGTCACGGGCTCGCCCTCGGCGAGTCGGGGCAGTGCGGCAAATAGGCAGGCCTGCTGCCGCCAGGTCGAGAGGCTCAAACCGGTCTCGCGCAGGAACAGGCGGGTGAAGCTGCGCCGGCTCACGCCGATGGAAGCAGCCCACCCGTCGATCGTGGCATGCGGCGACGGGTGCTCGATGAAGCGGCGGCAGAGCGCGGCGAGCCGCGGTTCGGCAGGGAAGGGGAGACCGAGGGGGCGCTGCGGCAAATTGGGGATCTCATGGAGTAGCAGGCCCATGACCAGGGCGGCACGGCCGGACTGGCGCGCCTCCTGCGGCAATGCCATAGCCTCGAGGATCAGGCTCGCGGCGAGGTCGGTCAGGCCGACGACACGCAGCCGGTCCGGCAGACCGGCGATGGCGCCGGGGATCACATAGACCGAGTGCATGTCCACCGCCCCCAGCATCTCCACCGAATGGTCGATGCCTGACGGGATCCACATCGCGTGGTCGGGCGGCACCATCCAGCGGCCCTCCGCGGTGGTGATCTTCACCACGCCGGTGCGCGCATGCAGAAGCTGGGCACGGCTGTGGCGGTGCTCCGGCACGCGATATCCATCAGGATACTCGCCAGGGAGAGCCACGACGGCGCCCTCGACCTTCTCCAGCCAGGCGAGCCGTTGGGCATGGAGCAGACCCAGTTCCGGATCCGATACGTTCCTGAAATCGGTCTTTTGCATGGGAGTTTGGCCCACTCGCGAAGCTGTTGGACCAAACCACGAAGGCAGGTCGACATCAAGCGGCGTATAGGAGGCGCCGGCCCAATCGTGGCCGAGCTTCCCGGAGACCGCCTTGACCGACACCACCGCCGCATCGATCCGCGTCCACAAGGACAACACGGTCTACGCCATCATCCTGGCGGTAAGCTTCTGCCATTTCCTCAACGATCTGATGCAGTCGCTGCTGGCCGCGCTCTATCCCATGCTCAAGGACGGCTACGGGCTGGACTTCTGGCAGATCGGCGTTCTCACGCTAACCTTCCAGGGCACGGCATCGCTGCTGCAGCCCGTCATCGGCATCTATACCGACAAGCGGCCGATGCCCTATTCGCTGCCGGTCGGCATGGGGTCGACGCTGGTCGGGCTGGTGCTGCTCGCCTTCGCCGGCAATTATCTGCTGCTGCTCGCGGGTGCGGGGCTCGTCGGCTTGGGCTCGGCCGTGTTCCACCCGGAATCCTCGCGTGTCGCCAGATTGGCGTCGGGCGGCCGCTATGGTCTGGCGCAGTCGCTGTTCCAGGTGGGCGGCAATGTGGGCACGGCGATCGGACCGTTGCTCGCAGCCTTCATCGTGGTGCCGCGCGGCCAGGCGAGCGTGTCCTGGTTCTCGCTGGTGGCGCTGCTGGGCATGGTCGTCCTGTGGCAGGTGAGCGGCTGGTACGCCCGCTATCGTGTCGCCTCGGCCTCGCGGCCGGCGGTCAGCAAGGCCTTGCCCTTCGCGAAGCCGAAGGTCGTCGTCGCGCTGGCCGTTCTCGCGCTGCTGACTTTTTCGAAGAATGTCTACATGGCGAGCCTGTCCAGCTATTATACCTTCTATGTCATCGAGAAATTCGGCGTTACGGTCCAGCAGTCGCAGATCTTGCTGTTCATCCTGCTGGGTGCGGCCGCCGTCGGTACCATCCTCGGCGGGCCGATCGGTGATCGCTTCGGCGCCAAGACCGTGATCTGGTTCTCGATCCTGGGCGTGCTGCCCTTCACCCTGGCGCTGCCTTACGTCGACCTGTTCTGGACGGGCATGTTGTCGGCGATCATCGGTCTGATCCTGGCCTCCGCCTTCCCTGCGATCGTCGTCTTCGCCCAAGAACTGGTGCCGGGCCGGGTGGGCATGGTGGCGGGCATCTTCTTCGGCTTCGCCTTCGGCATGGGCGGGCTGGGCGCGGCCCTGCTCGGCATCGTGGCCGACGTCAGGGGCATCGAGTTCGTCTACAAGATCTGCTCGTTCCTGCCGCTGATCGGCCTGCTCACGATCTTCCTGCCGAACATGAAGGATGCCCACGCGTATCGCTGAAGTCACCTGGTCCCGGAACGCCAGGCTTTCCGATGCGTTGACCAAAGCCCGCGCCACCCGCGGGCTCTGGGAGAGACAAGATGGTTATCGGACAAGGCGACAAGGGCCGCGAATCGGCTCGCGGCCTGAAGAAGAGTGTGGCTGCCGAGGAACGCAAGATCGAGACGGCCTAGGGTAGCCCGCTTGCAAAAGGGCCAAAGCGCGTCGAGGAGCGTGCGCGCAGTGCCGACCCCAAAGATGGCAGACCGAAGCAGAAGGGCTGACAGCCGAATTCCGGGGGCCGGGCGGAGGATGCCCGGCGCTCAACGGACGGCTTTGAGCTCCGCAGCCACCTCGTTGGAACGTTCGCCGGGATCGATCGGGTGCCACGCCTTCCGGCAAAAACCTTGTGACTTGGGCCAGCCGTTCAGATAATTGTCAGTATCACTCGCCCCAGATCTTTGATCGGCGCACCGTGCTTTCTGAAGATCGATTTCGACTTTCAGGTCGATGCGCTGGATGGTCGGGCGGATTGGCATCGGGAGAAGCACGCAATGCTCTGGAGAGGTCGCCGTCAGAGTGACAATATCGAAGATGCCCGCGGCCGGGGCGGCGGCAGGCCGGGCGGGTTCGGCCGGGGTCGCGGCGGTCCGGGCCAGTTCCGGATTCCGGTCGGTGGGCGAGCTGGCGGCGGCGGGCTGTCGGCGATCATCGTCTTCGCCGTGGTGATTTTCGTTTTGTATCAATGCGGCATCGACCCTCGTCAGATTCTGACTGAAGATGGCGGCGTTCCCGGCGGCGGAGGCCAGATCGCGCAGGACAGCGGCCAGCCGGCTTCCGACGAGATGACGCAGTTCGTTTCGACGGTGCTCGCCGAAACCGAGGACGTCTGGAACGGTATCTTCAAGGCCGAAGGCGCGACGTATGAGGAGCCCAAGCTGGTGCTTTTCTCCGGCTCGATCGCGTCGGCGTGCGGCTACGCGTCGGCGGCATCGGGTCCGTTCTATTGCCCCGGCGATCGCAAGGTCTATCTCGACACCTCTTTCTTCGACCAACTCTCCCGGCAGTTCGGCGCATCGGGCGATTTCGCGGAGGCCTATGTGATCGCGCATGAGGTCGGCCATCATGTCCAGAACCTCATCGGCGTGCTGCCGAAGTTCAACCAGATGCGGCAGCGCATGAGCGAGGTCGAGGCCAACCAGATGTCGATGCGGGTCGAACTCCAGGCCGACTGCTTCGCCGGCGTCTGGGGACACTATACTGCGCAGAAGGGCCTTCTCGAACAGGGTGATATCGAAGAGGCGCTGAACGCCGCGAAGCAGATCGGGGACGACACGCTGCAGAAGAGAATGCAGGGCTATGTCGTGCCGGAGAGCTTCAACCACGGTACGTCGCAGCAGCGTCAGACCTGGTTCGCTCGCGGCCTGAAGAGCGGCAAGCTCTCGGATTGCGACACGTTCAACAACGACATCTGACCGCCACGGCATTTTTCGAAGAAGAAAGGGGCAGCCTCCTCCGCGGAAGCTGCCCCTTCTTCTTTGACAGGATGGTCGTGTTCAGCGCTCCGCGAGAGCGGGCTTGCCCTTGCGCTCGCGGATGAGATTCATGAAGCGGCGGAAGAGATAGTGCGAATCCTGCGGGCCGGGCGAGGCCTCCGGATGGTGCTGGACCGAAAAGACGGGCCGCCCCTTCAGTGCGATGCCGCAATTCGATCCGTCGAACAGCGACACGTGGGTTTCCTCCACGTTCTCGGGCAGCGATTTGGAATCGACCGCGAAACCATGGTTCATCGACACGATCTCGACCTTGCCGGTCGTGTGGTCCTTGACCGGATGGTTGGCGCCGTGATGGCCCTGATGCATCTTCTCGGTCTTGCCGCCCACAGCCAGCGCCAGCATCTGGTGGCCGAGACAGATGCCGAAGACGGGGATGTCGGTCTTGAGAAGGTCCTGGATCACCGGCACGGCATATTCGCCGGTGGCGGCCGGATCGCCGGGGCCGTTCGACAGGAAGACGCCATCGGGCTTCATCGCGAGGATCTCGTCGGCGCCGGTGTTGGCCGGGACGATCGTGACCTTGGCGCCGAGGCCGGCGAGCAGGCGCAGGATGTTGCGCTTCACCCCGTAGTCCACCGCGACGACATGCGTCGACGGCTCCTGCTGGGTGCCGTAACCTTCATCCCAGACCCAGGGACTCTCGGTCCAGACCGACGATTGGCCTGATGTGACCTCCCTGGCGAGATCGAGGCCGACCAGGCCGGACCACGCTTTCGCCTGCTCCTTCAGGCCCTCGATATCGAACTTGCCGTCCGGCGCATGGGCGATGACGGCGTTCGGAGCGCCCTTTTCGCGGATCAGCGCGGTGAGGGCGCGCGTATCGATGCCGCTGATCGCGACGATGCCGCGGCGCTTCAGCCATTGGTCGAGGTCACCGGCGGCGCGGTAGTTCGAGGGGCTGGTCACGTCGGCCTTGAATATCGCGCCGACCGCGCCCGCACGAGCCGCCGGGCTCAGATCCTCTATATCCTCGTCATTCGTCCCGATATTGCCGATATGCGGGAATGTGAAGGTGACGATCTGCCCGGCATAGGATGGGTCGGTGAGGATCTCCTGGTATCCGGTGAGGGCTGTGTTGAAACAGACCTCGGCGACCGCGCTGCCGGTTGCGCCCAGGCCTCGCCCTTCGACGACCGTTCCATCGGCAAGCACCAGAAGCGCGGTCGGCACCTCAGGAGCCCAGGGGGCGGTCATCGCGGCCATCGTCATACTCCGTCATAAAGGCTGCGGCTTGAAAATGGGCCGGTTCGGGGCCATATCGCGCAGCGAAACGCACGGGGCTCGGCGATTCCCGCAAACCCCCGTGCACAACTCGATCAGTCCATGCAAGGCGCGGACAATAGGCGAACGGGCGTATCCGGTCAATGACCGGGCAGGCCGGCGCGACGAATTGTTTTTCCTATTGAAAACAGGAATTTATGCGTCGTTCCAAGGTTTGCGTCATGCCCGTCCGAACGTTATTGTCTGCACCTGCCAAAGGAGAAATGCCATGCGCGAGACCATCGACGCGGCGCTCAAAGACGCATTGAAGACGCAGGACAAGCGGCGGATATCGACGCTACGCCTGATCCGGGCGGCCATCCAGGACCGCGACATCCTCCATCGCGGCGCCGGGAAGGACCCCGTCACGGACGAAGAGATCATGCAGATCCTGTCCAAGATGGTGAAGCAGAGGGAGGAGTCTGCCAAGGCCTTCGAGGACGGTGGCAGGGCCGAACTCGCGGCCGAGGAGCGGGGCGAGATCGCGATCATCCGCGACTTCATGCCCAAGCAACTCGGGGATGCCGAGGTGAAGCAGGCGTGCCAGCAGGTCATCGCCGAAGTCGGCGCGGAAGGTCTGCGCGACATGGGCCGCTGCATGAACGCGCTCAAGGAGAAATATGCCGGGCAGATGGATTTCTCCAGGGCCAGCGGCGTCGTGAAAGGCCTGCTCCAGTAAACGTCCTCGGGCGATCGTAGCTATGCCCATATTCCTCATTCGGGAGGGGCATAGCAAACCGCCTGACAAGTCCGACTCGCGGCGCCAAGCCGGCGTCCTTGCTTGTCTGGCATCAGCGGGACCCCGGGCCTTGCCGGGCAGGCAGCAGCAGTTTGACATTGGAGGGAGCGTCCATCGGCGAGACTGCCGCTTGTGAGCGGCCAGCACAAAGAAACCCTGTCTCTGGAACATGGCTGTAAGATAGGCCGGTTGAAATCGGCGCTAGTGTTCAGGCGCTAACAAATGATTCCCTTCGGGCCGCAAATCAGTCAGTGTGCGGCCATGAGGAACGACATCTGCATTTACGTGAGCCCGGCGGACCGGGCTCGGCTCGAGCGGCTTGTGGCGAATCGCAACACGTCGCGCAAGGCGGCCTGGCGGGCCGAGATCGTGCTGGCGACGGCGGACGGGCTCGGCACGATGGCGATCATGCGGCGCACGGGGAAGTCGAAGCCCGCCGTGTGGCGCTGGCAAGAGCGTTACATCGAGGCCGGCGTCGACGGGCTGTTGCGCGACAAGACGCGGCCGGCGCGCAAGAAGCCGCTCTCGGTGGAGGTGAAGCTCGCCGTGCTGACCAAGACGGCGCAGGAGCGGCCGCCGGGCGGCGGCACGCACTGGAGCGCGCGGACGATGGCCAGGACGGTCGGCATCAGCCACAGGAGCGTGCAGCGCATCTGGGCGGAGGCGGGCTTGAAGCCGCACCTGGTGACCACGTTCAAGCTGTCGAATGATCCGAAGTTCGCCGAAAAGGTGACCGACGTCGTCGGCCTCTATCTCAACCCGCCGGACAAGGCGCTGGTGTTCTGCGTGGACGAGAAGAGCCAGATCCAGGCGCTCGACCGCACCCAGCCCGGCCTGCCGATGAAGAAAGGCCGCGCCGGCACGATGACCCACGACTACAAGCGCCACGGCACGACCACGCTGTTCGCCGCGCTCGACGTGAAGACTGGCGCGGTGATCGGAGAATGCCAGCCCAAGCATCGGGCCAAGGAGTTCATCCGTTTCCTCAGAACCATCGACCGCAACACACCGAAGTCCTTGGACGTGCACCTGATCGTCGACAACTACTCCACCCACAAGACCCAGGCGGTGAAGGACTGGCTCGCCAAGCATCCGCGCTTCAAGCTGCACTTCATCCCCACGTCGTCGTCCTGGCTCAACCAGGTGGAGCGCTTCTTCGCCGAGATCACGAGGAAGCGCATCCGGCGCGGCGTCTTCACGAGCGTCGCCCAGCTCGAGACCGCTATCTGCGACTATCTCGACGCGCACAACGCCGACCCGAAGCCCTTCGTGTGGACCAAGAGCGCCGATGTCATCCTCGCCAAAGTCCACCGCGCCCGCGCTGCTCTTGACGCCGCCAAGACCAGGAACCAAGCGTTAGAGTCGGAACACTAGTGTTCAGGCGCTAACAAATGATTCCCTTCGGGCCGCAAATCAGTCAGTGTGCGGCCATGAGGAACGACATCTGCATTTACGTGAGCCCGGCGGACCGGGCTCGGCTCGAGCGGCTTGTGGCGAATCGCAACACGTCGCGCAAGGCGGCCTGGCGGGCCGAGATCGTGCTGGCGACGGCGGACGGGCTCGGCACGATGGCGATCATGCGGCGCACGGGGAAGTCGAAGCCCGCCGTGTGGCGCTGGCAAGAGCGTTACATCGAGGCCGGCGTCGACGGGCTGTTGCGCGACAAGACGCGGCCGGCGCGCAAGAAGCCGCTCTCGGTGGAGGTGAAGCTCGCCGTGCTGACCAAGACGGCGCAGGAGCGGCCGCCGGGCGGCGGCACGCACTGGAGCGCGCGGACGATGGCCAGGACGGTCGGCATCAGCCACAGGAGCGTGCAGCGCATCTGGGCGGAGGCGGGCTTGAAGCCGCACCTGGTGACCACGTTCAAGCTGTCGAATGATCCGAAGTTCGCCGAAAAGGTGACCGACGTCGTCGGCCTCTATCTCAACCCGCCGGACAAGGCGCTGGTGTTCTGCGTGGACGAGAAGAGCCAGATCCAGGCGCTCGACCGCACCCAGCCCGGCCTGCCGATGAAGAAAGGCCGCGCCGGCACGATGACCCACGACTACAAGCGCCACGGCACGACCACGCTGTTCGCCGCGCTCGACGTGAAGACTGGCGCGGTGATCGGAGAATGCCAGCCCAAGCATCGGGCCAAGGAGTTCATCCGTTTCCTCAGAACCATCGACCGCAACACACCGAAGTCCTTGGACGTGCACCTGATCGTCGACAACTACTCCACCCACAAGACCCAGGCGGTGAAGGACTGGCTCGCCAAGCATCCGCGCTTCAAGCTGCACTTCATCCCCACGTCGTCGTCCTGGCTCAACCAGGTGGAGCGCTTCTTCGCCGAGATCACGAGGAAGCGCATCCGGCGCGGCGTCTTCACGAGCGTCGCCCAGCTCGAGACCGCTATCTGCGACTATCTCGACGCGCACAACGCCGACCGAAGCCCTTCGTGTGGACCAAGAGCGCCGATGTCATCCTCGCCAAAGTCCACCGCGCCCGCGCTGCTCTTGACGCCGCCAAGACCAGGAACCAAGCGTTAGAGTCGGAACACTAGCGTCGATGCGGTTGAGGCGGACCGGCATGCGGCGAGGATGGTGACATCGTGACGCGACAGGAACATATCGAACCCAGCAAGCCGTCTGCGTTTCGCGACCGAATGAGGATCCTCTACTTTGGGCACAGCCCCGGGGCGCGTGCTTTCCAGGCGGCGGTGGTGCTCGTCGATCTGGCAATCATTGCGTTCTTCATAGCGACGCCTGTCCTGCAGAAACTCTCAGCCTTCCTCTGGATCGACTATTCCGTCGCTGCGCTGCTGGCTTTGGACATTTCGGCCAGGATCTTCGCCTCAAGCGACATTCCCAGGCGCCTGCGACAGCCCACCGTATGGGTCGATATATTCATCCTCACGACACTTCTCTTGCCGACGACGTTCGCAAACTTGGGCTTTCTGCGCATTCTCAGGCTCTGGTCGCTGTCGCGCAGCGGCTTCTTGTGGCAGCCGCTGGAATCATGGGGGATCGCCAATTGGCGCGCGCCGATTCATGCGATGGTCAATCTGCTGACGTTCCTGTTCATCGCCACAGGCTTTGTCTACACATTCTTTTTCCGCACCGGCGCCGGGGTAGCGGAGTATGTCGACGCGCTCTACTTCACGGTGGCGACCGTCACAACCACAGGCTTCGGCGACATCGTTCTACCTGGCATTGCCGGAAAGCTCACGGCAATCGTAACGATGATTGTCGGGATTTCCCTGTTTGTCAGGCTGGCGCAGTCAATATTCCGACCGGAGAAGGTGTTCTTTCCCTGTCCCCAATGCGCACTGCAGCGCCATGACCCGGACGCGGTCTATTGCAAGGCCTGCGGCCATCCGATGAAGATTCCGGATCCGGGCGACTGACGCCGGCGCACAGGAACCCACTGGCCACGCCAGTGGGCGGCGCGATCAGTCCCCCGAGTCTGCGTGCGATTGGCGCAACTTCATCCTCCCGCGATACGACAGGAGGTCCGGAATGTCGCGACAGAAACAGTCGCGCGGCGACCTGGCTTACGGTCTTCGTCCCGGTAACCAGCACGCGTGTCAGGGATCTCGGTAGATCAACGGCCGGATTGTCTTAGCTCTCCAAGTATCGCTTGTGCCTTGTCGAGCCTGACATGTCCTTCGACCCTGAGACGCGACACTATGGTGTCGATTTCGGAACCTTCAGCCCCGGCTGCGACGGCGATATTGCGGGCGTGAAGCGACATGTGGCCCTTCTGTATTCCTTCGGCGGCCAGGGCGCGAAGCGCCCCGGTGTTCTGAGCAAGCCCGACGGCAACGATGATCTCGGCAAGCTCCTGGGCGCCCTTGACGCCAAGGAGCTTGACGGCGGCCTGGGCCACCGGATGCGTCCTGGTGGCACCCCCGACGAGTCCTACCGCCATCGGCAGTTCCAACGTGCCGACGAGATTGCCGGCATGATCCTTCTCGTAGTGCGAGAGGGATGTGTAACGACCTCCCGCAGCCGCGTGTGAATGTGCGCCTGCTTCCACGGCGCGGGTATCGTTACCGGTCGCGAGCACGACTGCGGTGATGCCGTTCATGATCCCCTTGTTGTGGGTCGCAGCGCGGTAGGGGTCGGCGGCGGCAAAAGCATAGGCATCGATGATGCCGTCGACGACGTCCGGACCGCCAAGGGCCTGGCAGTCGTATGTCGCCCGCACCCGGGCGAGCCGCAAATCTGCCTTGTTGGAGAGGATGCGCAATCGGACACGAGCGTTGGCGATCTCGGACACGAGTGGAGCCAGCGCCTCCGCCATGGTGTTCACCGCGTTTGCCCCCATGGCGTCGCGAACATCGACGATCAGGTGCAAAACCACATAGGTCTTGCCGGCGGCTTCGACGATGCGCACCTCGATGTCCTTCGCACCGCCCCCGAGCTTCACCAGCAGCGGATCCTGCTCGTTGGCGAGATCGATCAGATCCTGCCGCCGCTCGTAGAGCCTGAGACGGGCGGCGTGAGGATCCTTCGCGCCGACCACCTGAATCTGCGAGATCATGATCGGCTGATCGCTTGATGTCCGGAACCCCCCATGGATCCGAGCGACGGACGCCATATTGCTTGCCGCCGCAATCACCGATGGTTCTTCCGTTGCCATCGGGATCAGGTAATCGCGCCCGTTGACGGTGAAATTGGCCGCGACGCCGAGTGGTACCGACAAGGTCCCGACGACGTTCTCGATCATACGGTCGGCGATATCAAGCATTTTCCCGTCCGCTGCAACGAGACTTGCGAGTTCGCTTTCGGGCAAGCCGGTGCGCTCGACGACGGCCTTGAAGCGCTCCGGCGGCGAAAGCTTGTAGAACCCCGGAATGCGGCTGTTGACGGACATGAAACGAGTCTCCCACGGTGCATTTCATGAAGACCTAAGTGGGTCTGCGCTTCGAGAACAATGTGCAGGGCTCACATTCGGGCCACGCTTCCTTGTGACTTCATCACAGGGGGCAGCGCGCGAAACTAGGTAGCCTGTCCAAGGTTGTGAAGGCGCAGCGCAATATGGACTTCCAATGTTCTGGAAGGATCGGCCCAGTCCGGGTTGATCTGCGAGATCGTGTCGAGGCGCTGACGCATCGTGTTGACGTGAATGCCCAGCGTCTCGGCGGCTTTCTGCACGCTGCGTCCGGTATCCAGATAGGCAAGCAGTGTGACGGCGAGCTGGCTTTTGCGCTTTTCGTCGTGCTCCACGAGGGGCCCGATCGACATGCGCAGGAACGAGGCGATCGCGTCCTCTCCCTTGTTCTGAAACAGGAGCGCATAAATCGACAAGCTCTTTTCGAACGCGACCCGTCCCTGTTGCTTGAGGCCGTGCAGCAGGGCCAGGCTTCGGCGCAGAGCCTCGTACTCGGCCTGGAACTTGTCGATTGCGGCGATCGGGCTCGATATCACGATGCTGAGCTTCTGCCCGAAGGTCTCCTCCAGCCGCTCGGACATCCGCCTGGCCAACTGCTCGGGATTGGAAGCGTTGGTGATGACCGCAAGGTCGCCATTGAATTCCGCGGATATCGAATCGCGGCCGGCCAGGGCCGAGCGCAAGGCAGACGAAGCCTGTGCGGCCGTGACCTTGTTCAGTTCGACGAGGATCGTGGTGACAGGCCAGGTCAGGGAGATGCCCGGAGGCAGCCGTCGGGCAGCCTCGGGCGCGAACGGATCGGCGATGCCGCGAAGCAGCGCGGAGACGATCTCCGCGACGTCGCGCGAAGCCGTCTGCGCGATTCTCTCCAGCGAAAGGAGCACGATGCCGGTGACGATGGCGCTGCGTTCGAGCGTGCGCGTTTCTGATGCCGACAGGGGACGACTGCGCGTGAAGACGAGCGCGCCAAGGCGGGCCGAGCCGCCCATCGCAGCCGCGACCACGGTCATGCCGTCGTCGGCTGGCCCGGCCAACTGCACCGAGCGGCCGAGCCGGTCGCTTTCGCGCACCGCCCTCGCGACCTGCTCGTCGGCGAGGTGATCCGGAATGGTCCCTGCGAGCAGCCCCCGGGTCTCGTCGATCACGCCTGCCTTGCCTTTCAGCAGGTTGGAGACACGTTTTGCGATGTCTTCCAGCGTGCCGCCGCGCGCGATCAGTTCGGTCAGCTGCTCATGTGCGATCGCGGCTTCCTCGATATCGTCGGCCTTGGCCTTCAGCGCGGCGTTGGCTTCCTTCGCCATGCGCAACGCCCTTTGCGCCTCCTCCAGGAGGCGCGCATTCTCGATCGCCAGCGCCGCGAAGGTACCGAGCGAGGAGAGGACGGCCATCTCTTGCGGCGTATAGGAGCGGACGTAGCGATCGCCGACGAAGAGTACGCCGATGACCTGCGCCTCGAGTTCGAGCGGAATGCCGAGGATCGAGACGATTCCCTCGCCGCTGGTGGCCCGGTCGATGCTGACGTCGTGGTCGAAGTTGCGGTCCGCCGAATAGTTGCTCGAATAGAAGGGGCGCCGCGTCCTGGCGACGCTGCCGCACACCCCGATATTCCGGGGCACGCGGATCCTCGCGAAATCCTGGGAGACGACGCCCTCGGTGGCCCGCACATAGAAATCGCCGCGCTCTTCGTCGGCCGCCGACAGATAGGCGATGTCGCTGCCGACGAGCTGCTTGGCGCGCTGGACGATCGCCTGGAGGACCTGATCCGTGTCGCGCAGGGCAGAAAGGTCCCGCGCGGTCTCGTAGAGCGCGGAAAGCTCGACTTCGCGCTTGTGCTTGTGGTCGGCGTTGTCGCGCAGTCGCATCGCCGTGGCAAAAGCCACTTTCATCATTTCCGGCAGGTCGCCGGCCGCACGTGCTTCGGCCGCGAGCTGCTCGAAGCTCGACAATGGCGCGTTGTCGTCGAGAAGCTGCAGCAGGCGCTGGTAACAATATGCCGGTTCGAAGCTCTCCTCCGATGGCGGGCCGACCGGCACCGCAACGACGCGGCTGGGCATTCGCTCCTCCCACTCGCAGCCCGTCATTCTTCGATGACGCGCGGGCTCCATAGCTGACCTATACCACTCTCCGGCTCTTCGGAATGTCTATTTCCTACATCAAATGCTTCAATCTGTGTGCTGGATGCATATTAGGTTTAAGCATGCGCGCGACCTAATGTGCACTCGAACCAATCGGAGTCGAGACATGCCTGACATCGTTCGCATCGTGGAGGTCGGACCGCGCGACGGCCTGCAGAACGAGAGGGTTGCCGTGTCTGCGGTCGTGAAGGTCGATTTCATCAAGCGCCTGGCCGCAGCCGGGATCAAGACGATCGAGGCGGGCAGCTTCGTCTCGCCGAAGCGCATTCCGCAAATGGCCGACACCGCGCAGGTTCTCGCCGCCCTGCCGCGCGGCGGCGGCATCCGCTATCCGGTCCTGGTTCCCAATCTGCAGGGCATGGAAGCCGCCCTGGGCGCGGGGGTCGACGAGATCGCCATCTTCGCTTCCGCGTCGGAAACGTTTTCCCGGAAGAATATCAACTGTTCGATCGCGGAGAGCGTCGAGCGCTTCCGCCCCGTGGTGGAGGTCGCCAGGGCGAACGCTGTCGCGGTCCGCGGCTATGTGTCCTGCGTCCTCGGCTGCCCCTATGAAGGCCATGTCGAAACCGAAGCGGTCGTCTCGGTCTCCAAGAAACTTGCGGAACTCGGCTGCTACGAAATCTCGCTGGGCGACACCATCGGCATCGGCACGCCGCGGCAGGCGCGTGATGTCGTCCGCGCAGTGTCGCGGGAGATCGGCGTGAATGCCTTGGCCGTCCATTTCCATGACACGCGCGGCCAGGCGCTGGCCAACATCCTTGCCTGCATCGAGGAAGGTGTGTGCGTGGTGGATAGCGCGGCTGCTGGGCTGGGCGGCTGCCCCTACGCGCCCGGCGCATCCGGGAACGTCTCGACCGAGGACCTCGTCTTCATGCTCGACGGCATTGGCGTGAGGACCGGCGTGGACCTGGAACTCGCGATCGAAGCGGGCCTCTTCATCGCCGCCGAACTCGGCCGGCCCACCGGCTCGAAAGTATCGCAGGCCGTGGTAGCGAGCCGCGGTTTCAAGCCGGCTATGTGACGAATCCACGCGAATGCGATCAGTCGGTGTGGCAAGGCGACATTGCTGGCGCCACCGCCATCGCAAACAATCCAGCCCCAGGGAGGAAGAAATGTCGGAAGAATTTGCAGCCGCCGGAGCCGGGGTCACCGGATCCGGTCCCCTGAAGGGCGTCACCGTGCTCGACATAACGCGGGTCGTGGCTGGCCCATTCTG
This sequence comes from Mesorhizobium sp. L-8-10, assembly GCF_016756635.1. Lineage (NCBI taxonomy): Bacteria > Pseudomonadati > Pseudomonadota > Alphaproteobacteria > Hyphomicrobiales > Phyllobacteriaceae > Mesorhizobium > Mesorhizobium sp. L-8-10. The sequence goes on from NZ_AP023263.1 coordinate 3,532,655, forward strand.
CTCCATGCTGCTGGCCGACCTTGGTGCAACCGTCATCAAGGTCGAGCATCCCGACGATCCCGACTACGCGCGCACCTTTCCGCCATTCGTGTCGGGCGACGACAGGGAGTTCAGCGCGTTCTTCGCGCAGTACAACCGGAACAAGCTCGGCATCACCCTCAACATGAAGTCGGCGGAAGGCAAGGCGCTGCTGCGCAAGCTCGTGCGCAGGGCCGACGTGCTGGTCGAGAATTTCAGGCCGGGGACCATGGACCGCCTGGGTCTCGGCTACGAGGTGCTCAAGAAAGAGAACCCGCGCCTGATCTACACGGCGATCAGCGGCTTCGGCCGCACGGGTCCGAACGCCTCACGTCCGGCCTTCGACAACACCGGCCAGGCGGCGGGCGGCCTGTGGTCGATGAACGGTTATGCCGACCGTCCTCCGGTGCGCGTCGGCACCATCATCGGCGACCTCGCTGCCTCGCTCTACGCCGCGATCGGCACGCTGGCGGCCCTGCGCGAGGCCGAGCGTGGCGGCGAAGGCCAGGTCGTCGACGTTTCGCAGCAGGATTCCGTGCTGACGCTGACCGAGAATGCGGTCGTGCGCTACACGACCGAGGGCGACGTGGCCTCGCCGCTCGGCAACGACCATCCATTCGTACGCCCCTACGGGCAGTTCCCCTGCAAGGACGGCTACGTCTTCTTCGGGGGCTATACCGACAAGTTCTGGCGGATCACCTGCGAACTCTTCGGCGCTCCCGAATTCGCCGACGATCCCGAAATCGACACGATGGAGAAGCGTTTCGACCGGGAGGTCGCCGAGCGGCGGGTCAAGCCGCTGCTGGAAGGCTGGTTCAGCAAGTACAGCAAGGCCGAGTTGGAGGAACTGGCGGGCGACCGCATCCCGCTCAGCGCGATCAAGACGATCGCCGAGGTGGTGGAGGATCCCCACATCACGGCGCGCGACATGATCGTGAAGGTCCCTGTCGCCGGCAAGCTTGTGCGCATGTTCGGCCTGCCGATCAAGCTTTCGGGAACTCCCGGCAATGCCTGCGCCAAGGCGCCCGGCCCCGGGGAGCACAACACTTTCGTCTATTCGCGCCTGGTCGGGCTGACGCCTGAAGAGGTGGGCAAGCTCGCCGAGGACGGAGTGATCTGACATGACGATCGAACTGCACCGCTCGGGGCACGTCGCGACGATCCGCATCGCGCGGCCGGCAAAGCTCAACTCCCTCTCCCTCGCCATGTATGAGGATCTCGGCAGGGCATTCGCCGAGGCGCGCGACGATGACGGCATTCGCGCTGTCGTGCTGGCGGGCGCCGGGGAGCGAGCGTTCTGCGTCGGTGCGGACCTGACGGAGTCCATTCCCGCGCTGGCCAGCGACCGCTTCGACATCAGCGCCTGGGATCCCGCCCATCTGAAGGGAATGAAATTCTACAAGCCGATCGTCTGCGCCGTCTGCGGCCTGTGCATCGGGGGCGGCTTCGAGATCATGCTGGCGACCGATATCCGCATCGCCTCGACCGGGGCTGAATTCCAGCTGCCTGAGCCCTCGCACGGATTCGTGCCCGCGGGCGGCACGCTGGTCAGGCTGGTTCGCCAGATCGGCTACGCCCACGCCATGGAGATCCTGCTTTCGGGCCGTCGCTTCAGCGCTGCCGAGATGGCCGCCAAGGGGGTGGTCAACCAGGTGGTGGACCCGGACAAGGTCGAGCCGCTCGCCCAGGAGACGGCCGCGCAGATCGCGACGCTCAGCCCTACGGCGATCCAGACCATCAAGGAAGCCGTGCTGACGCTCCAGGACCTGCCTCTGGAGCAAGCCTTCGCCGAGGAGGCAAGGCTCGGCCAGCGCACATTCACCAGCGAGGACGCGCGCCGGGGACTGAGAGCCTTCGCGGAACGCGCCGCCGGAACGAGCGGGAAACAGGGATGAGAGCGCCACAGTCCACCGTTGCCGGCCCGCCGTCGTCGGCGGGCGCTGTCCACCGGCCGGGCCTGACCCAGGAGACGATCGTCGCGCTGGCGGCGCTGGTCCTGTTCCTCGTCTTCTCGCTGACCCTCGACAGTTTCCTCTCCTCGGGAAACATCCTCACACTGGTGCGCAACGTCGCGGTGCTCGGCATACTCAGCCTGGGCATGGCGATCGTCGTCATCGGCCGCGGCGTGGACCTGTCGCTGGTGGCCGTTATGGCCGTTTCCCTCACGCTTTCGATCGTGCTCGCCAACAAGGGATATTCGTTCGTCGCGGCGCTCGGCGTCGGTCTGCTCTTCGTCCTCGCCGTCGCGCTGATCATGGGCTTCCTGATCGCCTATGTCGAAATCCCGGCGATCTTCGCCACGCTTGCTGTCTCGGCGATCGTCTACGGCCTCGGCCGCGGCGTGATCGCCGATCTCGATGTCAACAACGTCCCCGACGGCCTCGACTGGTTCATCTTTCTCGGCCGCGGAGGTGCCCTCGGCGTGCCGCTGCCGATCTGGCTTTTCGCTGCCGCCGCGCTGGTCGTCCACCTCTTCCTGCGCAAGACGGGCCTCGGCCGCTTCATCTATGCGGTCGGCGACAACATCTCGACCGCGCGCATCTCGGGCATCCCGGTGCGGCCGATGATCATCGTGCAGTATGTGCTGTCCGGCCTGATGGCCTTCCTTGCCGGCACCGTGACCGCGGCATCGGTCGCGAGCATGAACATGCGCGTCGTCAACTCCACGATGATCTATGACGTGCTGCTCGTCGTCATCCTGGGCGGCATCGGCCTGTCGGGAGGGCGCGGCGGGGTCCGCAACGTGCTGGTGGGGACGGCGCTGATCGGATTGCTGCTCAACGGCATGACCATCATGGACATCTCCTACACCGTCCAGAACCTGATCAAGAGCACTGTCCTGCTTGGCGCTCTTGTCATCGATGCCCTGCTCAACCCGCGCGACGAACAGACGTCCCAACAGGGCGACATCTGACCCGCGCCGTCGTCATCAATGGGAGGAACCGAAATGACGATACTGAAGACCGTGCTTGCGACCGCATTCGCCGGACTGCTCGCCGCTTCGCCGGCGTTCGCACAGGAGGGCCTCGTGGACGAGGTCCGGCAGCCCACGCTCGACGCGTTGAAGGGCAGGACGGTCGTCTTCGTGCCGATGTCGATGAGCTTCGACCTGCCGGAAGGTTGGGCCGCCGTCATGCGCAAGGAGGCTGATCGCCTCGGCTACAAGCTCGACATCCGCGATGCAAACTGGAGCACCGACACCGGCACGCGCGCGATCACGCAGGCGATCACCGAAAAGCCTGATATCCTCGTGGTGCAGAACTTCGACGTGGCTTCCTACGCCCGCACGCTCAGGCGTGCCGAGGACGCCGGCATCAAGGTCGTCCAGGTCAACATGAAGTCAAGCTATCAGACCGATGCCTTCGTTGGCGCCGACTGGTACGGAATCGGCCAGTACGCTGCAAACCGCATGATCGAGAAATGCGGCAAGAGCGCCGGCAAGAGCGGCAAGATCGCTCTGATCCAGGGGCCGGCGACGGCCGCCGCCAGCGTCTACCAGCTCAATGCCATTTCGGAGACGCTGAAGGACGGCGACCAGATCGAGATCGTGTCGAGCCAGACCGGCGATTGGGACCAGTCCAAGGCTCGCGGCATCGCGCAGACGGTGATCCAGCAGAACCCGGATCTTTGCGGCATCATCGGCTTCTGGGACGTGATGGACGCAGGGACCGGTGCGGCGATTGCCGAGTCCGGCAAGGACATCTATCTCATCACATCAGGCGGCGGCAACAAGACCGCCTGCCAGGGCGTGGAGAACGGCACCTTCGACGAGGTCATCTCCTACGACGTGCCGGGACAGGGCCGCGACCTCAACAACACGATCAAGATTTTGCTGCAATCGTCCGCCGCACCCGGCGAGGCGAAGTTCGCACTCTATACGCCCAACAAGATCATCTCGAAGGAGACGCTGGCCAACGACAGCTGCTGGGATCTCGACCTGCTGAAGAAATAGCCGAAGCCACCCCCTAAGGGCCGCTGTCCCCGCGGCGGCCGCCGGCATTCACAGGCAGGATGAGCGATGGAAGCGATCGAGCGTCTCTATTTCCGATATTTTCCGGAGAAGCTCCTCGGCGAGGTTCTCACCAAGCGTTGGAGCGATAACATCGTTCCCGTCGTCGCCACTATGGTGGTGATCGGCGCCTTCCTCTGGCAGGACCTGGGCTTCTTCACCATGTCCAGCCTGACCGAGACGTCCCGCCAACTGGCCGAGTTCGCCCTGATCGTCGTGGCGATGGGCATCGTGCTCCTGGCCGGCGGGCTCGACCTGTCGCTCGGCAGCGTCTTTGCGCTTGCCAACATCACCGTGCTTATCTGCATGAACCTGATCGGCTGGCCGGTATGGGCGAGCGTCGTGGCGACGCTCGGCGTCGGCGCGCTCTGCGGGGCGGTGAACGGCTTCCTCATCGGCTACCTGCGCATCCGCGCCTTCCTGACGACGCTGGTGACCCTGATCATCATCCGCTCGATCGTCGACATCATCCTGCTTCGCTACGCGGTGCAGATATCGGCGGGCTTCCCGGATTCCGAACTTTGGTATTTCATCGGCGAAGGCACCGTTCTCGGCGTGCCATTCTCCTTCGCCGTGGCCCTGGCGATCGTCGCCGCGTGGCATGTGGTCCTGACGCGGGCGCGCGCCGGCTGGCATATATCGGCAGTTGGCGGCAGCAGGCGGTCGGCCTTCAATGCCGGCCTCAAGGTCAAGCGCACCGTCTTCCTGACCTATGTCTGGTCGAGCACGCTGGCCGCGATTGCCGGCATCTTCTTCGCCGCGCGCCTGGGCAGCGCCGGCTCCGATACCGGCGTCGGCCTTGAAATCGCGGCGCTGACCGCTGCCGTGCTCGGCGGCAACAGCCTTGGAGGCGGCAGGGGATCGGTCGCCAAGTCGCTGCTCGGCGCGGTCGTCGTCCTTATCCTGACCGACGGCATGGTTCGCATCGGAATCAGCGGCGGCGTCAGCTCCACCATCCTCGGCCTTGTGCTTTTGCTCGTGGTGGCGATCGACGTGCGCTGGCTGAAGAACCGTCACAAGATCCTGAACAAGGTCTATGTCTCCCCCGCCTATTTCCGCCTGCCGCCACCGCCGGCGACGGATGCGGGAAGCGGCAGCCCGTACGCGCTGAACGACCACCTCAAAGGTGTGAGCCTGATCGGCAAAGGCGAGATAGAGGGGCCGGAGGACGTCATCTTCGACCGGAATGACAATCTCTACTGTCCGAACCGCCACGGCGACATCGTGCGCTTCCTGGCACCCGACTATGGGAAATGGGAGATCTTCGCCCATATCGGCGGTCATCCGCTTGGCATGGCATTCGACGCCCGGGACAATCTGAACGTTTGCGTCGGCGGCATGGGCCTCTATCAGGTGACGCCGGATCGTGAGGTAAGGAAGCTGACCGATGAGACCAGCCGCACCTTGTTTTCGATCATCGACGATTCGCGCTTGAAGCTCGCCGACGATCTCGACATCGCGCCTGACGGCCGCATTTTCTTCTCGGAAGCGACAATCCGCTACGACATGCACGACTGGGCCTATGACGCGCTCGAAAGCCGCGGCAACGGCCGTCTGATCTGCTACGATCCGCGCGATCGTTCGACTCGCACCGTCCTGCGCAATCTGCAGTTTCCCAACGGCGTCTGCATGGCCGGGGACGGCCAGTCCTTGCTCTTCGCCGAGACCTGGGGCTGCCGGATCAACCGCTACTGGTTCGACGGCCCGCGCAAGGGCACCTGCGAAGTTCTGATCGCCGATCTGCCGGGCTATCCCGACAACATCAATCGCGCGTCGGACGGCAACTTCTGGGTCGCGCTGGTGGGCATGCGCTCGCCCACGCTCGATCTCGCTCTGCGCATGCCGAGCCTGCGCAAGCGCATGGCCAAGCGCGTCGCCCGGGACGAATGGCTTTTCCCGAACATCAACACGGGCTGCGTGGTGAAGTTCACCGGCGGGGGCGACGTACTCGAATCCCTTTGGGACCTCGGCGGGGAGAACCACCCAATGGTCACCTCGATGCGCGAACACAAGGGCTATCTCTATTTAGGCGGCTTGTACAACGACCGCATCGGACGATTGAGGCTTCCCAATGCGGATCCGACCTGGACTTCGCAGAGCTTCTGTTGGGGAGAAGGGAAATGAGCCTCACAGCCGGGATCAGGAAGACATTCGACCGCTTCATTGGCGGCCGTGGCGAGTTCTCCATCACCGTGCCTGTCATGGATGGCGCGTTGAAGCCGAATGACTATCTCGAAAGAGCGGCCGCCCTGGCGGTGGTCGAGCAGGCGGACAACGCGGTCGTCGTCGGCGACAAGCTGCTGATCTCGTCCGGATCCCGTGTTCTGGAACTCCGCGGCGATGGCGACCGCCGCGTTCATAGCGAGCATGACGCGCCGATCAGCTGTCTCGGGGTGTCTCACGGCGGCGCACTGGCCATCGGCCTCGACGGCGTCGGCGTGAAGATCGCGGGCGGCCGGTACGACGGCACGCAGGTGGACCGTGTCGCAGGCATGCCGCTGATATGCCCGACCGCGGCGATATTCCTCGCGGAAGACCTGTTGCTGGTAAGCAATGGCTCGGCGACGTTTCCCGCCGCTCAATGGAGCCATGACCTGATTCATCATGGACGCTCCGGCTCCGTGGTTCGCATCGATCTTTCCGCCGGCAAGGCGGTCGAACTGGCGGGAGGCCTGAGTTTCCCCGCCGGACTTTCCGTGCGCCATGACACCAGCGATATTCTCGTGACAGAGGCTTGGCGGCACCGGCTACTGATTGTCGAGACAGATGCTCCATCCGCCCCCCGCGAAGTGCTGGCCGGGCTGCCTGCGTATCCCGGCCGCATCTGCCGGTCGGCGGCGGGAGGATATTGGCTCTCTTTCCTTGCCGCGCGCTCGCAATTGCAGGAGTTCGTACTCCGGGAGGACAGGTTCCGCCGGCGGATGATCGCGGAGATCGATCCTGCATTCTGGATCGCCCCCACGCTTTCGAGCGGTCACAGCTTCAAGGAGCCGCTGCAAGCCGGCGGCGTCATTCGGCTCGGAATCCACAAGCCGTGGGCGCCGACCCGATCCTACGGTCTGGTCGTCAGGCTCGACGCCGACCTTCAGCCGGTCTGGAGTGCGCATAGTCGGGCTGACGGAACACGCCACGGCATCACCTCTCTGGCCGAGGTCGATGGAGAGCTGGTCGTGACATCGAAAGGCAAGGGCGAGGTCGTCCTGATCGACCACGTCGCGCTTGCCGAGCCCCTGGACCTTATGGTGCCGACGGAGCACGCCACATGACGCCGATCGTCGAATTGCGCAGCGCAACGAAGGAATTTCGGGGCATCCCGGCCTTCTCACAGGTCGACTTCGTCCTCGAACAGGGGGAAATCCACGCCCTTCTCGGCGAGAACGGGGCTGGAAAATCCACGCTCACCAAGGTCATTGCCGGCGTCTATGCCCTGACCGCAGGGACGCTTCTCGTCAACGGCAGGGAGGAGAAGCTGGCGACGCCCGCCGAAGCCTTGGGAAAGGGCATTGCGATGGTCTACCAGGAGAACAGCCTGGTGCCGTCGATGACGGTCGCCCAGAACATCTATCTCGGCAACGAGAAGCCGCTGAACCGCCTTCGCGGCATCTACATCTCAGCCCAGCAATTCCTGCAATCGCTCAATTTCCATGTCGACCCGGCTGCGGTGGTCGGCTCGCTCGGCGCGGCGCAAAAGCAGATGGTCGAGATCGCACGCGCGGTGCACCATCGGGCGCGGGTCATCATCTTCGACGAACCGACCGCAACGTTGACGCCCGAGGAAAAGAGCTACTTCTTCAAGCTGATCCGCAAGCTGAAAGCGGAGGGAGTGTCGATCATTTTCATCTCGCACGCGCTCGAGGAGGCGCTCCAGATCGCTGACCGGATCACGATCCTTCGCGACGGACGGCTGGTGGCCTCGGACAAGGCTGCCGCCTTCGATCGCCAGAAGATCGTCCAGGCTATGGTCGGACGAAACCTCACCGACGAAATCTATGGCAGCACCGCACGGTCCAGGCCGCCGCGGGCGCGCGGGCGCAAGGCGCTTTCCGTCGAGAACCTCTCGATGGGAAGCATCGTGCGCAACACCTCCTTCTCCATCTATGACGGACAGGTCACCGGCATATTCGGGCTGGTCGGCTCGGGACGGACCGAGACGATGAAAGTAGTGGCAGGAGTGCTCAAGCGCGACTTCTTCCACGGAGGCGAGATTAAGCTCGCCAACAAGCCGGTGCGCTACCGCGTTCCGGCTCCGGCGGTTCGCGACGGCATCGTCTACGTGACCGAGGAGCGCAAGGCCGAGGGCTTCTTCGAAACGATGAGTATTGCCGAGAACATCTATGTCGGGAAGATCGCCGGCGAGGCTTATGGCGGCTTTCAGATCGTGTCCCTGAACGATGCGTGGCGGTTGGCGGACGAGTGGCGCAAGCAGCTCAACATCCGCGCCATCGACCCGAATGCCAAGGTGATCGAACTGTCCGGCGGCAACCAGCAGAAGGTGGTGATCGCCAAGGCGCTGGTGCAGATGCCGCGGCTGGTGATCTTCGATGAGCCGACGCGCGGCGTCGACGTCGGTGCCATCGCGGAGATCCACGCCTTCATAAACCAGCTTGCCGACGACGGCATCGCGGTCGTCGTGATTTCCTCGTACCTGCCGGAAGTGCTGTCCTTGTCGGACAGGATCCTCGTCGCCCGGCAAGGCAAGATCGTGGAGGAGATGGACCGCCGAACGGCCAGCGAGGAAACGATCATGTATGCCGCAGTCCACTAGGGTCTGTCGTCGGTGGTGCGCTGGTTGTGACGCTGGAGCCATCTGGCCGGTACCGAGCCTCCGGTGACCTCGGTGTGATGTTCGTCTTATGTGACTTGCTGTTTCGTCGGGATCTGATCGGCAAGCTCCTTGCGCCCGGCCGGGCCGTTGAGGAGTTCGCCACTGGCGATCGATCGCGCCCGTTCGTCGTTGCGAGATGATTTGTCGACGACAGACACTTTGGGTCCCGGCGGGTGTGATTCCGAGACATTGAACGCCACGTCACGCCTTCCCTAAGGTGTTGGAAATACCGCATCGGAGAGACGCGTTCGTGCTGGTCTGGTGGTGCCGGATAATCAAAGAGGGAGGACGTCAATGAACATTTCTGGACGGACAGCGAGTATCTGCTTTTCAACCCTGACTGCGGCAGCCTTGCTACCCGCAATCGCACTGGCTCAGGAGGCCAGGATCAGCGACGATGTCGTGCGCATAGGGCTCATCGAGGATATGTCCGGTGTCTATGCGGATATCACGGGAAAAGGCGCGGTCACCGCAGCTCAGATGGCTGTCGAAGAGTTCGGCGGGAAAGTCCTCGGCAAGTCCGTCGAGGTGTGGTCCGCCGACCACCAGAACAAGCCCGACATTGCAGCCGCCGTCGCACGCAAGTGGTTCGACGAGGACAAGCTGGATGCCATTCTCGACGTGGCCTCTTCGTCCCCGGCGCTGGCGGTACTCGAAGTCGCCAAGCAGAAAGACAAGATCGTCACGCTGAGTTCGCCTGGATCGATGCGCATAACCAACGATGCGTGCGGTCCCTATGTCGTTCATTGGGCCTACGACACCTACGCCATCGCTCACGGCACCGGCCAGGCGCTGGTCGCCGAAGGATTTGACAGTTGGTACTTCGTCACGGCCGACTACGCCTTCGGCCATAGCCTGGAGAAGGACACCGGCGATGTCGTGACGGTGCAGGGCGGCAAGGTGCTGGGCAACACCCGGCTTCCCGTCGGCACGACCGATTTTGCATCCGCCTTGCTCAACGCCCAGTCTTCGGGCGCCAAGGTGGTGGCCCTTGCGAATGCCGGTTCCGACACGATCAACTCGATCAAGCAGGCAGCGCAGTTCGGCCTCACGCAAGCCGGGCAGAAGCTCGCCACTTTGGCCGGTTTCATCAATGACGTTCATGGTCTCGGCCTTGCCGAAGCACAGGGGCTCACCATTACCGAGGCGTCCTACTGGAACATGAACGACGAAACTCGCGAATGGTCGAAGCGGTTTCTCGACAAGGTGGGGGCCATGCCGAACATGCTTCAGACCGGCACCTACTCCTCGGTGCTGCACTATCTCAAGGCGGTCGAGGCTGCCGGCACCGATGAAACCGGGTCCGTGATGGCCAAGATGCGGGAGCTGCCCATCGAGGACGTCTTCTACAAGGGCATTATCCGGGAAGACGGCAGGATGGTGCACGACATGTACCTGTTCGAAGTCAAGAAGCCCGAAGAGTCGAACGCGCCCTGGGACTACTACAAACTGGTCTCGAAAATCGATGCCGCGGACGCGTTCCAGCCACTTGAAAAGTCCACCTGCTCATTGGTCACGAAGAAATAGGCGGTCGGGGAACCGCAGCGCACCGGGGGCGGCAGGCGCCCGCATCCCGGCAGCGTTCGATTGAAGAAGGAGAGAGATGAAATGAATCGGCGGGAATTCAACCTGATGCTGGCGGCCACTTTGGGCTCGTCCACTTTCGCGGGGCAGGCCTTCGGCCAGGAGACGGGCGGGTCGCTGACGGCGATCATCCAGCCCGAGCCGCCGATCCTGAACCTGGGGCTGAACCAGCAGACCCCCACGGGCGTCGTGGGCGGCAAGCTCTACGAGGGGCTGCTTTCCTATGCCAAGGATCTCACGCCGCAGCCGTTGCTCGCAGATTCCTGGGACATTTCCGAGGACGGCCTGACCTACACGTTCAAGCTGGTTCAGAACGCGAAATGGCACGACGGAAAGCCCTTCACGTCAGCGGACGTCATCTTCTCCTGCAAGTCGCTCCTGCCGGAAACGCATCCCCGTGCACGGGCCGTTTTCGACCGCTGCGAGAGCATCGAGGCGCCCGACGACTTCACGGTGGTCTTCAAGCTGAAGAGGGCTTTCCCGGCCTTCATCATGGCCTTCGAGACGGCCTCGGCACCGATGCTGCCGCGCCATCTCCTGGAAGGGAAGGACTATCGCAAGGAGGGCGCGGAACAGCCGCCGATCGGCACCGGGCCGTTCCGACTCAAGGAATGGGTGCGGGGTTCGCACATCCACCTCACTGCGGTCGACGACTACTACCGGCCGGACCAGCCGAAGCTGAAGGAGATCTACTATCGCATCATTCCGGACGCGGCCTCGCGCGCCGTTTCGCTCGAGCAGGGCGAGACGCAGCTGGCGCAGTGGCAGGATATCGAGCCCTTCGACGTCGAGCGCCTGTCCGCGCTGTCGCATCTCGAGATGACGACCGACGGCTACGAATACTTCTCGCCCATGGTGTGGATCGAGCTGAACTGCCGCCGTCCGCCGATGAACGACAAGCGCTTCCGCCAGGCGCTGATGCATCTGATCGACCGCGAATTCGTGCGCGACCGCATCCTCTTCGGCCTTGCCAACGCGGCCACCGGGCCGATAGCGTCTTCGATGCGCTACTATGATTCCGACGTGAAGACCTATGAGCATTCCGTCGAGAAGGCGGTCGCGCTGCTCGACGAGATGGGCCTCAAGCCTGATGCCGGGGGGGTGCGCGCCACCCTGAAGTTCACGATGGTGCCTGCGGGCGAGGTTTGGACGCGGATCGCGGAATATGTCCGACAGGCCTTCGGTGCGGCGGGGATCAATGTCGAGCTGCAGAGCAACGATCTCGCTGGCTGGGTCGCCAGCGTGAGCAACGGCGAATTCGACATCAGCGGCAACCAGCTCTACCAGAACGGCGATCCGGCGCTTGGCGTGGCGCGCACCTACATCTCTTCCAACATCCGTAAGGGCGTCATGTTCTCCAACACTGCGGGCTATTCCAACCCGAAGGTGGACGAGCTCTTCGAAGCGGCGGCCGTGGAGCTCGACGAGGAAAAACGGCAGGCCTACTACACGGAACTCCAGCAACTGCTCGTCGAGGAAATGCCGGTCCTCTGGCTGTGCGAGCAGAAGTATCCGACGATCCACGACAACCGGCTCAAGAATCTTGTGACCTCGTCGACGGGCGTCAACGCCAACTTCGGCACGACCCACTTCGCATCATGATCGCCCTGGAGACGCGCCTGCGCCCGGACGGGTGCCGGCGCGTCGCTTCGCAGCGGGCTCGGGCCCGCACTTCTTCTATCCAGCGCGGCCAGCGCCGCGGCAAGGGAGGCCTAAAGCCGACATGACCTCGTATTTCGACAATGCGGAAATTGCCGTTCTGCAGGCGTGGCGACATAAATTGCATCAGTTTCCGGAAATCTCGGGCGAAGAGATCGAGACCGCCCGCGAGGTGGTCTCCTTCCTGGCCGACACCAAGCCCGACAAGGTCGTCACGGAGCTCGGCGGTCACGGTGTCGCCCTGGTCTACGAGGGTGTCGAGGCGGGGCCGACAGTCCTGCTGCGCTGCGAGCTGGACGCGCTCCAGATCCACGAGATCTCGAACCTTCCCTATCGCTCGCGCAACGATGGGAAGGCGCATATGTGCGGCCATGACGGGCATATGACGATGATGGCCGCCGTCGCCCGGCATCTTGCCCGGCACAGGCCCGCGCGGGGGAGGGCGGTCCTGCTTTTCCAGCCTGCCGAAGAGACGGCCCATGGCGCCGAGGCCGTCCTCGCCGATCCGAAATTCACCGAACTCACGCCGGACCACTCCTTCGCGATCCATAACATGCCCGGCCTGCCACTCGCCCATGTTGCCGTCGCCGCAGGCCAGATCACTTGCGCATCGATGGGCCTGCGCATCGAACTCGTCGGCAAGACCGCCCATGCCTCCATGCCCGAATCCGGCATTTCGCCGGCTGGAGCCGTTGCCCGCATCATCACCGCCTTGAAGACCTTCGAGGCGGGCGATGCCGTCGCGCCCGGCTTCCGCCGGGTGACGCTGACGAGCGTCCAGATGGGAAAGCCTGTCTTCGGCATCACCCCGGGCTCGGCCGAAATCCGCATGACCCTTCGCAGGCCCGAAAGCGACGGGATGCCGGTGCTGGTCGAGGAAGTGCTGGAGATGGTGCGCGCGGTCGCCGCCGAAGAGTGTCTCACCCTCAACCACTCGACGCACAACTTCTTCCGGGCCTGTGTGAACGATCCCGAGGCGGCCGCTGTCTTCGAGAGTGCCGCAGCCCGCATGAGCCTCTCCTGCGCGACGGACTATGTGCCGATCCGGGGCGCGGAGGATTTCGGCCTTTTCGGATCCTGTTCGAAGTCGGCGCTCCTCTTCATCGGTGCCGGCCTGGATCGGCCGATGGTCCACAACCCCGACTACGATTTTCCGGACGAACTGATCCCGGTCGGGGCCGGGCTGTTCCTCGGCGTCCTCGACCAGCTGCTGGGATTTTCGCAACCGAATGCGCGCTAGTTTGGAACCGTCGAAACAAGCCTGATGTCGATCATTTCCCGTTTGTTGGCAAAGATCATCGGGATCGTCTTCACGATCCTCGTCATCGCCACGATCAACTTCGTTCTCATCCATTCGACGCCGGGTGACCCGGCACTCGTCATCGCCGGCCAGTCGGGTGCCGCGGATGCGCAGTTCATCGCTGATATCCGCGCCCAGTATGGCCTGGACCAGCCATTCCTGGTGCAACTCGGGACTTATATCGGCAAGGTCCTGCAGTTCGATCTCGGCTATTCCTATCGCCAGCGCGCCGATGTGAGCCAGCTCATCCTCGAGCGGCTCGGACCGACGCTTCTGCTGACGCTTTCCGCCTTCTTCTTCTCCCTGATCGGCGGCGTGCTGTTCGGCGCTTTTGCAGGCCAGCGGCAGGGCAAGTGGTCGGACCTCGCCATCTCGCTTCTGTCGCTCCTGCTCTATGCGACGCCGGTGTTCTGGCTCGGTCTGATGCTGGTGCTGGTCTTCTCGATCCAGCTCGAATGGCTGCCGGCCTTCGGCTATACGAGCATCCGCTCCTCGAGCTTCGGCCCGCTGGAATATGCGCTCGACGTCGCGCGCCACCTGATCCTCCCGGTGGTCACGCTGGCCGCCATCTATATGGCCGTCTACACGCGCCTCATGCGGTCTTCGCTGATCGAGGTCTCGCACGAGGACCATGTGCGCACTGCGCGCGCCAAGGGTCTGAGCGAGCCGCAGATCCTGTCGCGCCACATGCTGCGCAACGCGGCCGTGCCGGTGGTGACCTTCGCCGGCATGCAGGCAGGGGCGCTGATCGGCGGCGCCGTGGTCGTCGAAACGGTCTTCTCCTGGCCGGGCCTGGGGCGGCTCACCTACGATGCCGTCACGGCGCGGGACTATCCCGTTCTTCTGGGCCTCTTCCTCATCATGTCGGTCCTGGTCATCGCAACCAATCTGCTGAGCGACCTTCTGCATCGGCTCATCGATCCGCGCATCAAAGGCCGATAGGAGGCTTGCAATGCAAGATTTCATGTGCACGTTTCTGCGCCGCCCGGCCGGATTGGTCGGGATACTGCTCCTGACCCTGGTCTGCCTTCTCGCGGTTCTGGCGCCGCTGCTCTATCCGGCCTCGCCCTGGGAGATGAGCGGCGCTCCATTCAGCCGGCCCGGCGAGAACGGCATGCTTCTGGGCAGCGACACGCTCGGGCGCGACATCGCGGCGGGAATCGCGCACGGCGCCCGCGTTTCGATCCTGATCGGCCTTGCCTCCACGCTGACCGCGCTCGGCATCGGTGTGTTTCTCGGCTGCATCGCCGGCTATGCGGGCGGCGTGCTCGACAGCGCGATCGTGCGCTTCACCGAGATCTTCCAGACCATCCCGAGCTTCGTGCTCGCGATCCTCTTCGTCGCCATCCTGACCCCGTCGATCGGCACGATCATCCTGGCGATCGGACTGGTGAGCTGGCCGCCTTTGTCGCGGCTGACGCGTGCCCAGGTGAAGACCGTGTCCCAGCGCGAATTCGTCCAGGCGGCGCGCTGCCAGGGGCAGTCCACCATTTCGATCGTCCTGCGCCACGTCCTGCCCAACGCGGTTTCGCCCATCATCGTGGCGGGCTCGCTCACGGTCGCCGCGGCGATCCTGATCGAGGCGGCTCTCTCCTTCATGGGGCTCGGCGATCCCAACTTCATGAGCTGGGGCTACATGGTCGGCGCAGGGCGCACGGTGATCCGCCAGGCGTGGTGGATGAGCGTCTTTCCGGGCATCGCGATCCTGCTCACCGTGGTCGCGATCAATCTGGTCGGCGAGGCTCTGAACGATACGCTCAACCCGAGGATATCCCGAGCATGACCGCGCCTCTGCTTGCCATCGAGAACCTCGTTCTCGGCCTGCCACAGGGCGCCGACCGCAGCCATGCCATCGACGGGATCAGCCTAACGGTCAATCGTAACGAGATCGTCTGCCTCGTGGGCGAAAGCGGCTCGGGCAAGTCGATGACGGCTCACGCGGTCCTCGGCCTCCTTCCCTCCAAGGTCAAGGCGCTCCAGGGCGAGATCCGGTTCGGCGGCCGTGATCTGCTTTCCCTCCCGCCGCGCGATATGCGCGCCCTGCGCGGCAGCCGGATCGCCATGATCTTTCAGGAGCCGCTGACCGCGTTGAACCCGCTGGCAAAAGTCGGGCGACAGGTCGGCGAGGCGATCCGGATCCATGGCCCGGCGGACGAGGGCGACGTGGACGCCCGCGTGGTCGAACTGTTCGGCCAGGTCGGGCTGCCCGATCCGGCGTCGATTGTCTCGGCCTATCCGTTCCAGCTTTCGGGCGGACAGCGCCAGCGCGTGATGATCGCCATGGCGCTCGCCAACGATCCGGAACTCCTGATCGCGGACGAGCCGACGACGGCCCTCGACGTCACCACGCAGCGCCAGATCCTCGACCTGATCCTCAGCCTCCAGGAGAAGCGCGACATGGGGGTGCTCTTCATTACCCATGACATCGGTGTCGTCGCCGACATTGCCGACCGCGTCGTCGTGCTGCGTCACGGCAAGGTCGTGGAACAGGGCGCAGCTGTCACGGTGCTCGACACACCGCAGACCGACTACACCCGCGACCTGCTCGACGCTGTGCCCGGCCGGGGCGCCATCCGTCTGGCCCAGGACCAGCGCACGCCACTCCTGGAAATCAAGGCGTTGCAGAAGGTCTTTGCCACACGCCAGAGCCTCTTCGCCAAGCCGCGGCGCGTCGTTGCGGCTGATGGCGTCGACCTTGTCCTGAAGCGTGGCGACACGCTGGCGGTGGTGGGCGAGAGCGGCTCGGGCAAGTCGACGCTCGCACGGATGGTCCTGCGCCTGATCGAACCCGACGGCGGCGCGATCAGCTTCGATGGCGCGCCGGTTCGCGCGATGAAAGGCGAAGCGCTGCGCCAGTTCCGGCGCAGGGTGCAGATCGTCTTCCAGGATCCCTACGCCTCGCTCGATCCGCGATTGAAGATCGGGGAGAGCATTGTCCGCGGGCCGATGGCGTTCGGCGCATCACGCGCGGAGGCAATGTCGACCGCAACACGCTGGCTTGAAAAGGTAGGCCTTGGCGCCCACGCGCTGAACCGCTTCCCGCACGAATTCTCCGGCGGCCAGAGGCAGCGGATCTGCATTGCCCGCGCACTCGCGCTCGACCCCGTCTGCCTGATCGCCGACGAGGCGGTCTCCGCACTCGACGTCTCCGTCCAGGCGCAGGTGCTGACGCTGCTGTCGGACCTGAAATCCGAGATGGGGCTCAGTATGCTCTTCATCACCCATGACCTGCGGGTGGCGCGCGAGATCGCCGACCGCATCGTGGTGATGCAGAACGGCCGCATCGTCGAGCAGGCGCCCGCGGCCCAACTCTTCGACACGCCTCGTGCGGACTATACGCGACGACTGCTGGACGCGGTTCCGGGCCGCGACTTCTTCGAACGCCGTGCGCTCGCCGGCGCTGCCGTCTAGGACGCGAAGCATGGACGACCGCACACGCTCCTTTATCGGGAAATCCACGCTGCTCTTCATTGCTTCACGCAATGCTGAGGGTGCGATGGACGTCTCTCCGCGCGGTGGGCAGCCCTCGGTGCTCCGATTGCGCGCGGATGGCAGCCTGCTGCTCCCCGACTATGTCGGCAACCGCCGGCTGGACACGATCGGCAATGTGCTGAGCAATCCCGACGTCGCGCTGGTCCTGCTCAACCGGCGTTCCGAGGAGTATCTGCGGATTGCCGCGCACGCGACCGTGTCGCGAAGTGAGGAAGACATCGGCGCCTTTCCCGCCGACGAGAACCGTCCTCTGAGCGTTATGGTGCTGACGCCGACCCGGTTGGAATTCGTGCGAAGCAAAGCCTTCGCCAAGAGCGGCTTCTGGATCGATCCGGCCGACAGGAAGCCTCCGCTGGACGTGCTCGATATCTACGCCAGGGACGGCCGATGGCAGGCTGAGGGCGGGCGCGAGCCGGTTCTTTATGACGCCGCCTCCGAAAGCCGTCTCACCGAGGCGGGCCTGCGAGACTTCTACGGCGCGCCGAGCCCGCTGGTGCAGAACAAGGTCTACAACACGCCTGGCCCGGGCTTCATGGGTTTCATCGATGAGGCCCGGTTCATCGTCTTCGCGCATGCAAGCGATACAGGCGAGATTCTCGTCGACCTGGTGGGCGGATCGCCGCTTCGGCTCGATCCCGGCACGAACTCGCAGTCCCTCCTGCTCGACCTCCAGCACGAGGGTTCGGCCACGTCCGCGACGCCGCATTCGGCCGAATTCGCCGTTCTGGCAGCCGAGCCTGGCCGGTCCGACAACATCCGCCTCAACGGCGCCTATCGTGAGGTTGCATCGAAGCCGGACGGACAACGCCGACTGAGCGTCCAGCCCGAGGAGATCTACTTCCATTGCTCGGCGGCCTTTGCGCGGTCGCGAATATGGACGGACTCCAGACCCGTGGCCTGGAGCGGTCGACGTGCCTTCACCTGCGTGGCTCGCCGGCGGGAAAGCCCGGATGTGATGTCCTTCGTGCTGAAGCCCCGCGATGGGGCGCCCGTCGGAGATGCTGCACCTGGACAGTATGTAACGGTATCGCTGCCGCATGACGATCAGCCGATGCCGCGGCGTCGCTGCTATTCGATCTCTGCCGTTCCGGACGAACAGTCGCTGCGCATCTCGGTGCGACGTGTCGGTGACGAGGGGGTTTCCGCCCTGCTTCACGACAAGGTCGAGATTGGAGACGAAGTCCTTCTCGGCCCTCCGGCTGGAAAGTTCGTCTTTGACAGCGCGCCGTTTCGTCCCGTGGCGCTCATCAGCGCGGGTGTGGGGATCACGCCGCTTCTGCCGATGGCCGAGTATCTGGCTCGCGAGGCCACCGGGCGCGACGTCTGGTTCATTCACGCAGCGCGCAATGCCAGACACCACCTGTTCGAAGAGGAAGCGCACCGCATAGCAGACGCCAATCCAGGTATCAGACTGCTGACGGCCTATTCCCGGCCAGAGATCGGCGACGTTTGCCACCATGAGGGCCGCCTGGACGCCGAAGCGCTGGCCGTGCATGTCCCGATCAGCAATGCCGACTTCTACATCTGCGGCCCCGACGCCTTCATGGCGTCCCTGAGCCAAGGGCTGATCGGCCTGGGAGCGGCGCCGGACAGCATCCGGATGGAAGCGTTCGAGCAGAAAGGCGAGGGTCCTGGTTTCGGTTTATCGGGAGCGCTGGCCGACCGAGAACCCTGCACTGTGACTTTCGCCCGCTCGGGCAAGCAGGCGACCTGGAAGCCGGAGAGTGGGTCATTGCTGGATCTCGCACTCGCGAACGGCATCGAGGTCCAGTATTCCTGCCGCAGCGGGGAATGCCAGTCTTGTACGCAGCACATCGTCAGCGGAGGCGCGAGCTATCCCGCCGGCGAGGAGCCGTTTCTGGCCCGCGGCCAGGTCCTGCTATGCCAGGCAATTCCCGGCAGCGATATCGTTCTTGATTGCTGACCGGACCAATGGGCGGAAGACCTGCCCGATATCGGCGGCTGCATCGTCGGTCCTCTGCCGGCCCCGCCGCGATGTCGTCCGCCTTTTTGAATTCCATTTGACCGAATAGTTGGCCGGTGCGAAGCTCTCCTCTCTTGGAGGGCGTTGACATGACGCTGCGGGGGACCAACCAGGAGTTCGCGCGACCGTTCAACCGGCGCATCGTGCTCGAATCCATCCGCCTCCATGCGCCGATCAAACGGGCCGACATCGCGCGGCAAGTCGGACTTACCGTGCAGACCGTGTCGACCATCGTGCGCGAACTCGAAGAGCAGGGCTACATCCTGTCGCTGCGCGACGAGCCGAACGGCCGCGGCCTGCCGCCGGCTCGACTCCGCATCAATCCGGAAGGCGGTTATGCCGTCGGCATCCATCTGACACCGTTGGGCCTGGACGCGGCACTGGTCAATCTCAGCGGGGAGGTGATCGAAAGCAGGCATCGCGACGCGCCGAACGCGACGCCGGATCATGCTTTCGAACTCATCGGCAGGCTGGTGGCGGAGTTGACGGGCCTGCGACCGGGCGGCCGTATCCTCGGCGTAGGCATGGCCTTGCCCGGTCCCTTCGGCGTCGAATCCATGAGTTTCGTCGGACCGACCACAATGGCCGGCTGGCAGGATGTCGCGCTGCGCGAGCGGCTTGCCGACGAGACCGGGCTGCCGGCCTTTATCGAGACCGACATGGCGGCTTCCGCCTTGGGCGAGCAGCTCTATGGTCTGGGTACCCGCTTCTCGGACTACTACTACCTCTATTTCGGGGTGGGGCTGGGAGGCGCCATGGTCCATGACGGAACTGTGCTGCGGGGCGCCTGGGGCAATGCCGGAGAGATCGGCCACATCCCCGCCGTGCCTGACGGCGAACCTTGCCCGTGCGGCAATCGCGGCTGCCTGGAACGCTATCTGTCGCTGGAGGCGCTCGGTCGCCGGCAAGGCGGCGAGGCCGAGTGGCTGCCGCAGGTTCGGCCGATCTTCCGCAATGCCGTCGCCACCATCGAAAATCTGTTCGATCCGCAGGTCGTGGTGCTGGGCGGCCTGGCGCCGCTCGACCTCCTGGAAAAGCTGGCGGCCACGGTGCAGGATCTGCCCAACACGGTTTCGGCGCGGAAGGACCGCACGACCCCGCGCATCGTCGTGGCATCCAGTGGGCCGAACTCGGTGCTGCGCGGCGCCGCCGCCCTTGCCGTGACGGGCGTGCTGTCGCCGCGTTTCGGCCAGATGTTCGAGACGGTCGCCGAGCCCAGGCATGCCGCGCCGCGCGAAAAGGGAGCGGCGGCATGAGCGAACCCTTGCTGACCCTGGAGAATATCACCAAGAACTACGGTGCGATCGAGGCCCTCAAGGGCATCAGCTTCAGCATAGCCAAAGGCGAGGTGGTGGCGCTGCTCGGCGACAATGGCGCGGGCAAGTCGACGCTGGTCAAGATCATCGCAGGCGGGCTGGAGCCGACGTCGGGGCGCATGCTGTTCGAGGGCAGGGAGTTTTTGGCGCGCACTCCGGCTGAGGCCAAGGCGGCGGGCATTGAGACCGTCTATCAGGACCTGTCGCTCTGCACCAATGTCGATGTGGTCGCCAATTTCTTCATGGGCCGGGAGATCGCCCGCAACGTGCTCGGCGTCCCCGTGCTCGACGAGCGCGCGATGGAAGCCGTTGTCGCGGCGGCGCTGGCCAATGCCGGCACGCGCATCCCGTCGCTGCGCACCAAAGCAGAGCATCTCTCGGGCGGCCAGCGGCAGGCGATCGAGCTCAACCGCTTTGTGCATTGGGGCGGCAAGCTCGTGCTGCTCGACGAGCCCTTCGCGGCGCTGGGCGTCGAACAGACGCGGCGCGGCCTCGAAATGATCCGCCAGGTCGCCAGCCAGGGCATCGGCGTCATCATCATCACCCACATCATGCAGCAGGCCTTCCAGGTCGCCGACCGGATCGTGGTGATCCGGCAAGGCATCGTGGCGGGCGATGTCGCGCGCAGCAATACCAGTCCCGACGCGGTGATCGACATGATCACCGGGGAAACGCCTGCCGGTGCCGGACCGGGAGGCTGAGGGGCGAAAGGAGCATCCGGCAAAACAGGGAGGAACGATATGAAGCGACTGTTTCTGGCCGCGTTCGGCATCGTGGCACTCGGCCTTGCGATGCTCGCGCCGGCCTTCGCCCAGACCAAGGGCACCGTCTACTATCTGGTGCCGACGCTGCTCGACGAATTCCAGACCGGCTCGGTGAGCGCCCTGGAGATGTTCCTGAAGCAGGTCGGCTACGAGATGAAGACGCTCAATGCCGACAACAAGACCGACGCCCAGCAGACCCAGATGAACGACGTCATCACCCTCAAGCCGGCGGCGATCATCCTGGCAGCGGTCGATTTCAATGCGCTCAAGCCGTCCATCGAGGCAGCCCGCGCGGCCGGCATTCCGGTCGTCGAGTTCGACCGCCAGATCACCTCCACGCCCTCCGACTTCACTTCGGTCGCGGGCACGATCGAGATCGGCCATGTCGCGGCCGAGGAGACGCAGAAGCTGCTGACGGCCAGGAACGGCGCCGTGAAGGGCAAGATCCTGCAGGTTCTGGGCGATCCCGGCGATCCCTACACGCTCGACATCCAGAAGGGTTTCGAGGAGAAGATGAAGGCCCATCCCGATGTCGCCATCATCTCCGTGCCGGCGATGCAATGGGAAGCCAGCAATGCCGGCACGATCGTCGCGGACCAGCTCGTCGCCAACCCGGATATCGACATGATCTTCAGCCACGCGGCCCATCTCTCGGTCGCCGCCGTCGCTGCGCTGGAATCTGCCGGCAAGAAGCCGGGCGATATCCTGATGATGAGCTCGAACGGCGCCCCCGTCGGCCTCGACCTGATCCGCAAGGGCTGGCTCAACGTCGAAGTCGAGCAACCGCTCTACGCCCAGGCCGCGGCGGTCGCCATGTTCATGGACAAGGTGGTCAACAAGCAGGAGATCAAGCCCGGCGAATATGACGTGCTCGGGCTGAAGAGCGTGGTGACCGAGGAGGCCTGGGGGCCGAACATCAAGATCCCGGGCGCCGCGATCTCCAAGGAGAACGTCGACAATCCCGCATTCTGGGGCAATCTGAAGCCGCCGACCAACATGGTGAAGCCGGTCGAGTAGCCCGGGTCTCGCATGCTCCGGGGCCTGCGGTGCTCCGGAGCACCTTTCTCCTTCGGGATCAGCCGATGACGTCACGCAACCGCCGTATCCTGGAATTCGTGCTCGACAACCTCGTCTGGTTCATGCTGCTGTTCGTGCTGGCGGCCTTCTCCGCCTTCGTTCCGAACTTTTTCCAGATCGGCATCTTCACCAACATCATCGAGGCGTCGAGCGTGCTCGGCGTCATGTCGATCGGGCTTGCCCTGGTCATCGTCACCGGCAATATGGACCTGTCGGTGGAGTCCGTCGCGGCGCTGGCGGCCATGACGGTGGGCATATTGTTCTGCTCGGCCGGCATCGGCATGGGCGTCCGGCTCCATCCGGAATGGCTGACGGCCCCGGTCTCGCTGCTGATCGCGGTTGTCGTGGGCGGCCTCGTCGGCTCGCTCAACGGATATCTCATCGTCGGCATGAGGATGAACGCCTTCATCATCACGCTGGCGTCTTACATCTGGGTGCGCGGCCTCGTGCTCGCCGTGTCGGGCGGCCGATCGGCGCAGGATCTCGCGCCGGCGATCCGCTGGTTCGGCATCCAGAGGCTTGCGGGCCTGCCGCTCACCGCATGGATCGCCATCCTGTGCTTCGTCGTCTCCTCGCTGGTCATGGCCAAGACACCGTTCGGCCGCCATCTCATCATGATCGGCGGCAACGAGACGGCGACGTTCCGGGCCGGTATCCGCGTCAAGCGCAACCTGATCCTGGCCTTCATCCTGGCCGGCGGGATCGCCGGTCTCGCCGGCTGGCTGCTGGCGATCCGTACTTCGGGGGCCACCGCCAATCTCGGCGTCGGCCTGCTGTTCAACGCTTTCGCGGCGGTCGTGATCGGCGGCGTCAGCCTGAAGGGCGGGGTCGGTGCCTTGCCCGGCGTCTATGCGGGCGTGCTGCTGCTCTCGTCCATCAACACGGCGATCAACCTGATGGGGCTTCCGGCCAATTTCACCCAGGTCATCCACGGCTTGCTCGTGCTGGCCGCCGTTTTGCTCGACACGCTCAAGCAGGGCATAAGACAGAGGCTGGCGTAATGGACCGTCTTCGCGGCAAGGTCGCATTGATCATCGGCGCCGCGCGCGGCATCGGCAAGGGCATTGCGCAGCGCTTCGCCGAGGAGGGGGCGCTGCTGGTGCTTGGCGACGTCGAGGCCGAAGCGGGGCAGGGGACGGCTGACGAGCTGGGGGCTACCTTTCGCCGCACCGACATCTCGGCGATGACCGACGCCGAGGCTGCCGTGGCCCTGGCGATCGAGCGTCACGGCCGCCTCGACGTCATTGTCCAGAATGCCGGCATCTATCCCTGGCAGCTGATCGAAAACACCAGCCCGGACGACTGGGACCGCGTCATGGCGGTCAATCTGCGCGGCAGCTTCAATGCCGCGCGCGCCGCGCTCGGGCCCATGAAGGCGCAACGTTCCGGCCGCATGCTCTTCACCTCGTCGATCACCGGCCCGCATGTCTCCAGTCCCGGCCATGGCCACTACTCGGCGACCAAGGCGGGGATAAACGGATTCATCCGCTCCGCCGCGCTCGAATTCGCGGGCTACGGCATCACGGTCAATGGCGTCGAGCCCGGCAACATCCTGACCGAGGCGATCGAGCTCCGTCGGGGACCGGCCTTCATGAAGAGCATGGAAGACGCCATCCCGCTCGGCCGTCTCGGCACGCCTCGCGACGTCGCCAATGCCTTCCTCTTCCTTGCCTCCGACGATGCGAGCTACGTCACCGGCACGACCATCGTCGTCGACGGCGGCCAGCTTTTGCCCGAGGGCAAGGATTTCCGGCTGCTTCCGCCATGACGCTCGACCTGGTCGACGGTTTTTTCCTGCGGCGGGCTACCCTCGAAGACCATCCGGCGCTTGCCAGGATCTGTCTGGAGACCGGCGATGCAGGCAAGGACGCCTCCGCGATCGAGGACGATCCCGAACTTCTGGGGCTGATCTATGCCGTGCCCTACCAGGTCCTCGAGCCCGACCTCGCCTTCGTGATCGACGGTCCGGGCGGCGTCTCGGGCTATCTCTTCGGGGCGGCCGACACCGCGGCCTTCAACACGCGCCTTGCCAATGAATGGTATCCCGAACTGCGACGACGAACGGCCGACCCCGGGCCCGATGCAGCAAGCTGGCGTGGCAGCGACCGGGCGCGGCGCCTCGTCCATCATCCCGACCTCACCGTGCCCGGGTCGCTCGCAGCCTACCCCTCACACGGTCATATCGATCTTCTGCCGCCGGCGCGGGGCAAGGGGATCGGCCGCCGGGCCATGGCCTTTCTCGAGGGCCGCCTCGCGGCGGCCGGCTCGCCCGGACTGCATCTTCAGGTGAACCCCCGCAACGGCGACGCGATCCGCTTCTATGGTGCGATCGGCTACGGCGTTCTGCGCAGCCCGGACCTGCCGGCCGGCCATGTCTATGTCGCCAAGCGGCTCCGCACCACTGACGAGGACAGCCCCTTCCATCTACCCCCAAAGAGGTAGCCAGCTCCCTAAAATCTTAAGGGTTTCATTAACCGCCGCAGGGTGGGCGCGCTGGTAATATGTGCCCCAAGCGGGCGGCCAATAGCTTGAACCGAGGCACGCCAGAATGCCGAGAGATATCGAGAAGATTTCCGGGGAGATCGCGCGTAGCGCAACATTCGACAGCTATTCGCTGTGGCGCATACTGAAGGATGTGAACAACCAGATCCTCGCACTCAACCGGACACATGCACCGGTTCCGATCGAGCTGGCGCGGCTGCGGGTCATCATCGCCCGCGCGCAGGAACTGAGACAGGCGCGAGGCTGGTCGCGCAACGCCCGCGCGCGCGACACCGATACAGCAAGCGGTGCGATGGGCGGCGGGTTCGATGCGTTCGATTTCGTCGATCACTACCGGGCGCTGGGCGGCCTGCGCATGGCAGTGGATATGGGCGACCGGGCAGTCGACATAAGGCAGTGGAATCTGGACACGCCCGAGGCAGCTGATTTCTGGGCTCGGGGGTGGGCCGGATTCGATCCCGGAAGGCGCGCCGCCGTCGCCCGGGCACTGCTTATCCGCGGGCGCTATTGAGCAGTGCGGATCATGGCGCCAGGTTTGATCAACGTCCGGAAGATCGAAAGTCCCCTGATCTCTTGACACGTAACCGGGATACGCCTAGCTGATGGATATTCCGAGGTGGTCATCCATGGCGGCGCGCGATCGTGTGAGAAAGTACAGAGAGACCGGAGGAGGTTCCGACCTTCAGCGCGTAGAGGTGCTCGTTCCGTCCTCGAAGCGTGCGGAAATCGTGGCACAGGCCGCGCGAATGCGCGCCGAACATCGTGAACGCAAGGAGCGCCTCGAGCAGATGTGCGCCAAGGCGATCGCGCTTTATGGTGTGCGGCTGTTGGACAATATCGATCTCGACCGGGTGGCGGGCATAGAGCGGCGGGGGCCCGTTATCGCCAGCGCACTCATGGAGCGTGGGGATGCCAGGGCTTTCGCCATGGGGCGCCGCATACTCGACGCCCTGGAGGAGTAGCGATGGCACTGACGGCAATCCAGAAGGACGTGATGAGATGCATCGCATCGAATCGGTCCGAATCGAGCTACGTAGCCGGCGGCGTGGTGCTCAACCGGGACTGGCCGCGCCAATCCGACGACATCGACATCTTTCATGATACGGACGAAGAGATCGGCTTCGTTGCGGATGCAGACATCGCACTTCTGCAGCAGGCGGGCTTCCGCGTATCGGTCGACGTTCAGATCTACGGCTGTGTGGAAGCAAGAGTGTCGCGCGATCGTGAAGCCACACTGATCCAATGGATGAGCGAGA
Source organism: Mesorhizobium sp. L-8-10 (assembly GCF_016756635.1). Classification (NCBI taxonomy): domain Bacteria; kingdom Pseudomonadati; phylum Pseudomonadota; class Alphaproteobacteria; order Hyphomicrobiales; family Phyllobacteriaceae; genus Mesorhizobium; species Mesorhizobium sp. L-8-10. The sequence continues at coordinate 3,558,441 of NZ_AP023263.1, forward strand.
CCCGTACGCGGTTCTTCCCGCTTGTCCGCGACGACGAGTGGGGCGCGCGGCTCCACCAAGCGGATCTCGCCGTGAACAAAATCGTAGCGGCGTCGACCAGAACCAAAGCACGGGATTTTGTCGACATCGTCGCCATTGCCGAGATGATGTGCCCGATCGGTCCGCTGGTATTGGCCGCTGCAGGCAAGCCGCCTCATTTCTCTCCGCAGAGGCTCATCGACGAAATGCGTCGCAGGGGACTGTCGATCTCCGATGAACACTACGTTGCGGTGAAGGGCATCCCGGCAGACTGGAATGCATCGTTCTTGCGCGGCCGTCTGGCGACGGCGCTGGATCAGGCGGAAGGCTACGTCGTGGAGGCACCGGTCGATCTGGTCGGTCTTCTCGCAGTGAATTCCGCCGGTGTTCCGATCGAAGTCGGCGCAATGGATGACGGCAGAGCAAGTTTCAGGAAGGCAACTGCCGAGCCGGAAGTCGTGCCGATGTTTCCAGAAGCATCCTATCCTTGGCAAGCGAGTTGATCCCGCCAGGCCAGGTGCCCGGCTCGACCAGATGGATATTCAGTCCGCCTTGAGGCGTGATCCGCTGAGCAGGCCGTGCTCCTCCAGCACGGGATAGGCCATCGAGGCGAGCAGCGAGTTGATCTCCTTCAGGTCACGGATCGTGTCGAGATGGATCGTGCTCGTCTCGATGCTCCTGGCCGTGCCCTCGCTCAGTCGCGCGAAATGGCTCTGGCTCGCCGCCTTTTCGCGGTCGCGCATGCGGTCCTTCTCCTCCACCAGAAGGCGCGCCGTCTCCATGTCGCGGGAGACCAGGAGGTTGAAGGCGAGGCGGGCATTGGTAAGCACCGAGGCATGGAAGGCCGTGAGTTCGCTCCAGCCCTCGTCGGTGAACTCCAGCCTGCGGTCACGCTTTTTCTTCACATGCACGAGCATGTTGCGCACGATGATGTCGCCGACCTGTTCGAGCTTGACGCAGGCGCCGAGCAGTTCCTGGCAGCGCAGCGCTTCGTCCTCGGAAAGCGAGCGGGCCGTCACCCTGGCGAGATAGAGCTTGATCTGGGCGTGTTTCCTGTCGACGCGGTCGTCCAGAGCGGCGAGGGCCTTGATCGTCTCCTGATCGGCCTTCTCGTATAGTTCCATGATATGCGTGAGCATGATCTCGATGGTCTCGCAGACGCGGATCACCTCGCGGGTCGCGTTGGCGAGCGCCTGGCTCGGGACCTCGAGCGCGGCCTCGTCCAGCGCGCTGATCTCGGTCGCCCCGAGGTCCGGCGCAGGCGCGGCCGGTGCGCCGAGGGCGACGATGCGTTCGGAAGCGCGATAGACCAGGCCGGCAAGCGGCATGCCGATCAGCAAGATAAGGCAATTGAAGAGGATATGGGCGTGTACGATCTGATCGGGTACGTCGGGGCCGAGCCATGTGGCCGGCGGGCGGAAAGCAAGGAACAGGACGAGCGCCGCGAGCGAGCCGGCGCCGCGCATCAGGAGATTTCCGACCGGAACGACACGCACTGCCGGCGGCGCGGTGCGCGTGAGCAGGGGGGCGATGACGGAACTGCCGAGATTGACGCCCAGCACCAGCACGATGCCGAGTTCCGGCGGGATGAAGCCGCGCGCGGCGAGCGTCATGAACAGCAGCACCGCGGCGATGCTCGAATGGAAGAGCCAGGTCATGACCGCCGCGAGGATGTAGGCGGTGACCGGATCTCCCGCCAGATAGTCGATCACGACGGGAAGGAGCCGGCTTTCGCGCAGCGGCTCGGACGCGTCACCGATCATCTCCAGCGACAGGATGAGCAGGCCGACGCCGACGAGGATGCGGCCTGCCTGGCGCCAGGCGCGCCGCCCGGTGGCCATGAACATGGCCGTGCCGGCCGCGAGGCAGACCGGCACCAGAAGGCTCAGGTCGAAGGAGAGCAGCTTGACCACCAGCGAAGAGCCGATCTCGGCGCCGCGCACCGCGAGCTGGCCGGACATGCCGCTGACGATGCCCGACCCCGCGAAGGAGCCGACGAGCAGCGTTACGGCCGTCGAGCTCTGCAGGGCGATGGAGAGTGCGGCACCCGTGGCAACTGCCATCAGCGGATTGCTCATTGTGGCGCGCAGCCTGCGGCGCAGCGTACCGCCATAAGCGCGTTCGACCCCGGTGCGCACCATGCGCGTCGCCCACAGAAGCAGGGCGACGGCACCGGCAAGATGCAGCAGGACGACCGATCCACTCATGGGAAGCAATCTCGGATCGAAAAAGCCATCGGAAAGCCGCGAATGCCCTCCTTGTCACGAATCTCGGTTAGTCTTCAGCCTGGTTTATATTAGCCGAATAATGAAAATCTGCGATCTTCGGCGGTTGCCCGGCGACGGCGGATGTCGGAAATGGATGCAGGATGCCTTGCGATCATGGGCTGCCGGCAGCGGGGACATGGGATTGAAATGACGGCTCATATCCACATCACCGGAGCATCCGGATCGGGAGTCACGACGCTCGGAGCGGCTCTCGCTGCGCGGCTCGGCGCGCCGCAGTTCGACGTCGACGACTTCTACTGGATGCCGACCGTACCGCCCTTCACCGACAAGCGGCCGGTCGCCGAACGCCTCGCGCTGCTCGGCGACCGGCTCCTGGGCGACAAATGGGTGCTCTCCGGCTCCCTAGTCGGCTGGGGCGATCCGCTGATGCCGCGCTTCGACCTTATCGTCTTCCTCTACACCCCGGCCGATGTGAGGATATCGCGGCTCCGGGCCCGGGAAGCCGACCGCTACGGCGCAGCGATCGAGCCCGGCGGCGTCATGCACGAGAATTCGCGCGCTTTCCTCGAATGGGCGGATCGCTATGACGAACCACATTTCGAAGGCCGAAGCCTCGCCATGCACAATCGCTGGCTGGCCGCGCAATCCGCCCCGGTGCTGCGTCTGGACGGCGTGTCAACGACTGCCGAACAGGTCGCGGGCGTGATCGAGCGGCTCGGCACATGAGGCCAGCCTGTGAATATGCCGGACTGTGAATACTGGGCTGTGAATACTGGGCAAGCTCCGAGTTAGGAGTCGTCTGCGGTCCGAGCTACGCCTATATCAGGTTGAAACGAGCCTGACATCATGCGCTTTCCTCCTTCTTTCCTCGACGAGATTCGCGACCGCGTGCCGATTTCCTCGGTGGTCGGACAGCGTGTCGCCTGGGACCGGAAGAAGACCAATGCGCCGCGTGGCGACTATTGGGCGTGCTGTCCCTTTCACGGCGAGAAGACGCCGAGCTTCCACTGCGAGGATCGCAAGGGCCGCTACCATTGTTTCGGCTGCGGGGTTTCGGGTGACCATTTCCGCTTCCTGACCGAACTCGACGGCCTGAGCTTTCCCGAGGCAGTCGAGCGGATCGCCGAAATGGCCGGCGTCCCGATGCCCGAACGCGATCCGGACGCGGAGCGGCGGGACAAGGAGCGCGCCTCGCTTCACGATGTGATGGAGCTCGCGACCTCCTTCTTCCAGGATCAACTCCAGTCGGCGGCCGGCGCCAAGGCCCGCGCCTATCTGCGCGATCGCGGGCTGACGCCGGCGACCCAGCAGGGGTTCCGCCTGGGCTATGCGCTCGACAGCCGCAATGCGCTGAAGGAGTTCCTGGCGGGAAAGGGGGTCGAAAAGGCGCAGATGGAGGCCTGCGGCCTTACCTATTTCGGCCCGGACGTGCCGGTCTCCTATGATCGCTTCCGCGACCGGATCATGTTCCCCATTCCGGATTCACGCGGCCGGATCATCGCCTTCGGCGGCCGGGCGATGTCGCCTGAGGTCTCCGCCAAATATCTGAACTCGCCCGAGACGGAACTCTTCCACAAGGGCAATGTGCTCTACAATTTCGCGCGGGCCAGGAAGGCCATGCAGAAAGACGGCACGGTGATCGCCGTCGAAGGCTATATGGACGTCATCGCGCTGGCGCAGGCGGGCTTCGAGAACGTCGTGGCCCCGCTCGGCACCGCGCTTACCGAGAACCAGCTCGATCTCCTCTGGCGCATGGCAAGCGAACCGGTGCTGTGCTTCGACGGCGACAAAGCGGGGCTGAAGGCGGCATGGCGGGCGGCCGACCTTGCCTTGCCGGCGATCGAGCCCGGCCGCAGCGTCCGTTTCGCACTTCTGCCGGAAGGCCAGGATCCCGACGATCTCGTCAGGAATGGCGGCCCCGAGCCTTTCCGCGCGGTGCTGGCCGAGGCACGGCCTTTGGCCGATCTGCTCTGGCAGCGCGAGACCGCAGGCGGCGTATTCGAGACGCCCGAACGTCGGGCCGAGCTCGAAAAGACGTTGCGCGAACTGACCTCCAGGATCCGCGACGAAAGCGTGCGCTTCCACTACAGCCAGGAAATGCGCGATCGGGTTCACTCTTTCTTCGGCAGCTCGCGGGGCGGCCGTCCCGGCCGGTTCGGGGAGAAGGACCGCGGACAGGGCGGACGGCGTGGCCAATGGGACCGCGGCACATCGTCCGGCCGGCTCACCGTGTCCGACAGTCTGGCGCGGTCGGCGCTCGTCAAGAAGGCGGGCGAGGTGCTGCCGCTGCGCGAGACCGTGCTCGTCGTGTCGATCGTCAACCACCCCGGACTGATCGACCTTTCATTTGAAGCGGTCGAGACGCTCGACCTCGCCCATCCGGATCTGCGACGGCTGCATTCGGCCGTCATCGACGCGGTTGCGCACGACGTCGCCCACGACCGAACGGCGATGATCGAGGCGCTCGAACGGGCGGGCCTCGCCGACTGCTGGCAGCGATCGGTCGAACTGGTGCGCAAGACGCGCCAATGGCCGGCGCTTGAGGACGCCGCGATCGAGGACGCGCGCGAGGCCTTCTTCCAGGCGCTGCACTTGCACCGCAGCGCACGCTCCCTACATAGGGAGCTGAAGGCGGCCGAGGTGGCGCTGGCGACAGACCCCACGGACGAAAACTACCGTCACCTTGTCGAGATCCAGGCACAGTTTCGCGATGTGCAGGCAACCGAGGCGCTCATCGAGGGCTTCGGCATCTCGTCGGGGCGTGGTGGCCGTACCTGACTCAATTGATTCGCTTTTTTGGGGCGAATCATGCCAGAGGCGCTTGACCTTCTGCCAGAATGACGGAATCAGGACGATTCGAAAAGTTAACGCGGGTGGCCCCGCACCGAAGATCAACGGGACGGACGCTTTACGATCTGGACGGATCGCATATCCGCCCCAGATAGCAGGGTTAATCGGGATTTAACGCAAGGTCGGCTAAGCGCTTCGAAGGCGCGACGCACCACCAGACGCATCTGATTTGCCCGGGCCGAGAACACCCATACCGTTCTCGCAGCTCCCGGCCGCTTGGAGACGATAAAGCATGGCGACAAAAGAAAAGGAAGAGGTTGAAACAGAACGCGAGGGCGCTACCGACGGCCCTCTGCTCGACCTCTCCGACGATGCTGTCAAGAAGATGATCAAGGCCGCCAAGAAGCGCGGCTATGTGACCATGGACGAGTTGAACTCGGTGCTGCCCTCGGAGGAAGTGACCTCCGAGCAGATCGAGGACACGATGGCCATGCTCTCCGACATGGGCATCAACGTCGTCGAGGACGACGAGGCCGGCGAAGAGGCGGAAGCCTCGGAGGGCGATTCCGACGAGGAGGCCAACGAACTGGCCGAGCAGACCGGAACCGCGGTCGCCACCGTTACCAAGAAGGAGCCGACGGATCGCACCGACGACCCCGTGCGCATGTATCTGCGCGAGATGGGCTCGGTGGAGCTCCTGTCGCGCGAGGGCGAGATCGCCATCGCCAAGCGCATCGAGGCCGGGCGCGAGACGATGATCGCGGGCCTGTGCGAAAGCCCGCTAACCTTCCAGGCGATCATCATCTGGCGCGACGAACTCAACGAGGCGAAGATCCTGCTGCGCGAGATCATCGATCTCGAAGCGACCTATGCCGGCCCCGAGGCCAAGCAGGCGCCCGTGGTCGAGCGCACCGAAGAGGCCGAGAAGCCGAAGGCCGAGGAACGCCCCGGCCGCCGGTCGCGCGAGGACGACGACATCACCAATGTCGGCGGCGAGAACCGGGTCGAGGACGAGGAGGAAGACGAGGACGAGGCCAGCCTGTCTCTGGCGGCCATGGAGGCGGAACTCCGCCCACAGGTCATGGCGACCCTCGACCTCATCGCCGACACCTACAAGAAGCTGCGCAAGCTGCAGGACCAGCAGGTCGAGAACCGCCTCGCGGCTGCCGGCACGCTGTCGCCCAGCCAGGACCGGCGCCTGAAGGAGCTCAAGGACGAGCTCATCACCGCGGTCAAGTCGCTGTCGCTCAACCAGGCGCGCATCGAGGCCCTCGTCGAGCAGCTCTACGATATCAACAAGCGTCTGGTTCAGAACGAGGGCAGGCTGCTGCGCCTGGCCGAGAGCTACGGCGTACGCCGCGATGAGTTCCTGAGGGAGTACCAGGGCTCCGAGCTCGACCCGAACTGGACGAAGAGCATCGCGAATCTGTCTTCGCGCGGATGGAAGGAATTCACCCGCAACGAGAAGGACATGATCCGCGATCTGCGCTCCGAGATCCAGAATCTGGCGACGGAGACTGCGATCTCGATCGCCGAGTTCCGCAAGATCGTGAACCAGGTGCAGAAGGGCGAACGCGAGGCTGCGATCGCAAAGAAGGAAATGGTGGAGGCCAATCTGCGCCTCGTCATCTCAATCGCCAAGAAATACACCAATCGCGGCCTGCAGTTCCTCGACCTGATCCAGGAAGGCAATATCGGCCTGATGAAGGCGGTCGACAAATTCGAGTACCGTCGCGGCTACAAATTCTCGACCTACGCCACCTGGTGGATCCGGCAGGCGATCACCCGTTCGATCGCCGACCAGGCGCGCACCATCCGCATCCCGGTGCACATGATCGAGACGATCAACAAGATCGTCCGCACCTCGCGGCAGATGCTGCATGAGATCGGCCGCGAGCCGACCCCGGAAGAGCTCGCTGAAAAGCTGGCCATGCCGCTCGAGAAGGTGCGCAAGGTTCTCAAGATCGCGAAGGAGCCGATCTCGCTCGAGACCCCGGTCGGCGACGAGGAGGATTCGCATCTGGGCGACTTCATCGAGGACAAGATGGCGATCCTGCCGATCGACGCGGCGATCCAGGCGAATCTGCGCGAGACGACCACGCGCGTGCTCGCCTCGCTCACGCCGCGCGAGGAACGTGTGCTGCGCATGCGTTTCGGCATCGGCATGAACACCGACCATACGCTCGAAGAGGTCGGCCAGCAGTTCTCGGTCACCCGTGAGCGTATCCGCCAGATCGAGGCGAAGGCACTGCGCAAGCTCAAGCATCCGAGCCGGTCGCGCAAGCTGCGCAGCTTCCTCGACAGCTGACGTCTGCTGCCGGTGCGACCGTTCCCGGTCGCACCGAAGAAATTCCTGCAAAATGAAATGCGGGGCCAAGATGCCGCTTGGCCCCGCATTTGCGTCTCGCGGGACGTGGTGCGAAACGCCGTCGTTCTGTCACGTCCCGCTTTCGGTCTGAAAATCGGGGCCACTCTTCCGATCGCACGAGGCGTCGAAGGTGGTCGAACGCCTCAGGCGGCGCTGCTTGCCGGCCACTCGGCGAAGATGGCCTTCACCTTGTTCGCAACGGCGCGTCCGAGATCGGCGTTGTTCCGTGGCGTGAAATGGATCCCATCGACACCGTCGGTGGTGATGAAGTCACCCGCATTCAGGAAGCTCGCGCCAGAGAAAGAGGCGAGCGCCTGATAATGCTTCGCGAGTTCCTTTGTCTTTTCATGCCCGCCTTCGAACATGCCATGGAACCAGAGATGCGGCATCGGCGTAAGCGGCGGCGGCGCGATCACCAAGGCCCGCGGCGCGGGGTAGGGCGTTCCCACCCCACCGCCGCTGGTAGCAATCTGACCGAGCAGCTTCGACATGCCGTTGGCGATCTCATAGGGCGTGCGGCGGAAGAAAGACTTGGTGTCGTTCGTTCCGAGCATGACAATCACGAGATCGAGCGGCAGGTGGCTGGCGAGGGCCGAGGGCAGGTAGGCGCTCCCGTTGAGCCTGGGGTCGACGGGATCGTCGAGGCTGGTGGTGCGGGCACTGAGCCCCTCCTCGATGATCTCGAAGCCGCTGCCGAGTTCCGCCGCCATCACGCCGGTCCAGCGCTGCTCGAACGGATAACGCAAGGTCGGCGCTCCCTCGGCGATTGGAATCCAGCCCCAGGTCAGGGAATCGCCGAAGCACATGATGCGTTTCTTGTCCGTCATGATTGTCCTCCTCGAAGTTGGGAATTGGGCCTGTTCGTCAGGCGCTCTGCCGACGCAGCCCGTAGAAGATCGCGGCGAGCAGGATGATGAGCCCTTGCGCGACGAGCTTGCCGGGCTCCTGGACGCCGAAGGTGGTCATCACGACGAAGAGCAGCGCGAAGGAGAGGACGCCGAAGAACGGCCCCCAGACTCCACCGTCCCCGCGTCCGAAGATCACACCGCCGAGGATCGTCGCGGCGACGGCGTTGACCGCGAGATCCGTGCCGAAGCGCACGCTGCCCACCGCTATCGACGCCGTTTGGACAAGGCCCGCGAGCGCCGCCATCAGGCCGGACAAAGCGTGGGCCAGGATCACCGTGCGCTCGACCGGCACCCCGGAGAAATGGGCCGCGGTGGGGTTCTCACCGATCGACGCGACGAAGCGACCGAAGACAAAGCGCGACAACAGGAACGCCGTCAGCGCCGAAAGCACGGCCCAGAAGACGATGGGAGTCGGTATCGCAAGCAGCCTGGTGTTGTAGATGTCGTTGAAGATCCTGGGCACGTTGCCGGGCGGCTTGCCGTTAGCGAGATACTGGACCATGCCGATCAGGATCATGTTGACGGCGAGCGTCACGATCACGGCCGAGGCCCGGCGCTTGCCGACCATCAGGCCGTTGAACAGGCCGAAGGCGAGCCCGGTCGCCAGAGAGATCACGACCAGCCAGAGCGCGCCTGCACTCCCGAACATCTCCGACGATATGTAGTAGTTCACCAGCAGGATGATGCCGCCGGCCGAAAGATCGATCGAGCGGACATTCATGACCAGAAGCTGGCCGAGAACCACAATGCCCAGTGGAGCGACCTGGCGGACGAATACGCCCATCACATTGAGGTTGAACAGTTGCGGCCGAGCCGCCCACAGCACCAGCACCAAAAGCGCGAAGACGAAATAGGCGGGCGGAACCCGGGTCAGCCGTTGCACAAGACCGGTGGTTGTTGCACTCATCCTCAGAGCCCCATGAATTTGCGCGGCTGCAGCGCCACGACCAGCAGCAGGATGGTGCCCTTCACGGCGGTCTGGACGAAGGCCGAGACGTTTTCGACATTCATGCCGTTGGCGAGCAGCGCCATCAGAAAGGCGCCGATCACGGTGCCGTGCAGGCTGCCGACACCGCCGGCGAGTTGGGTGCCGCCGAGTGCCACCGCCGTGACGGAATCGAGCGCGAAAGGCATGCCGATGTTGGGATCGCCCGAGGCGATACGGCCGGCCAGGAACAGGCCGGCGAGAGCCCCGAATGTGGAACACGCCACATAGGCGAGAAGAATGCTGCGTTTGTCGGCGATGCCGAAGGAGCGCGCCACGTCCTCCGCTCCGCCGATCGCGAAGAGGTGGAGCCCGTAGCGCGACCCGTGGATCAGCTTCCAGCCGACGAGGATGATGACCAGGGACCAGATGACAGGCATATAGACGCCCAGGAATTCCCCCGTCACGAGATGGATGACGAGGGGAGGGATCGTACCGCCCGCCACCGGGCGGACCAACATCGTCACACCCTGGACGATCATCATCATGGACAGCGTCGCGATAATCGGATGGACATTGAGCCGCGCCACGGCAAAGCCGTTGACGAAGCCGATCAGCCCGGTGGCCAGGAACACCGCCGGCAGCAGCACATAGGCGGGCGCGTCGAGCGCCAGGATTGCGGTTGTCAGGCTGATCACCGCGCCGACGGAGAGGTCGAGCCCGCGCACCAGCACCACGATCATCTGTCCGAGACTGACGATCATCAGCGGCGTCGCCTGGGCAACGAGGTTGAGCAGGTTCTGGGCGTTGAGGAACTCGTCCGTGCGGACAGCGAGCCATGCGCTTCCGAGGCAACCGATGAGCAACGGTATGAACCACAAGCCTTGCCGAGAATTCCGGCCGGTCAGCAATGCGCGCAGGTTCGTCGTCATCTCGGTCCGCCCGGGTCGGATATCTTGGTGTGTCGAAGTCATGCGATCAGCGCCGCGTCGAGGATGTTGTGTTCAGTGGCCTCGCCGGCAGGCATGTCGCCGACGATCGTCCTGCCATGGACGACGAGGATCCTGTCGCACAGGCCGATGAGTTCGATCGTTTCGCGCGACAGAATCAGGATCGCGCCGCCGTCATCGGCGAAGTTGCGAAGCAGCCTGTAGATCTCTGCCTTGGCGCCGATGTCGACGCCGCGCGTCGGCTCCTCGATGAGCAGGATGTCGGCACCGGATGCGAGATATCTGCCGAGCAGCACCTTCTGCTGGTTGCCGCCCGATAGCGAGCCGGCGGGCGCGCCGGGGCCGGCTGCCTTGACGGCCAGGCGCGAGAGCGTGCCCGCGACGATCTTCTGATAACGCCGGGCGAGCGACAGGTCCGGCTGGGCCGTATGCAGGCCGATCGATATGTTGTGGGCCAGCGGCAGGCCGAGGAAGAGGCCTTCATCCTTGCGGTCCTCGGGCACGAACCCCATGCCCATCGCCTGCATCTGCCTCACCCCGCCGGATGGCGACATCGGCAGGTCGATACGGTCGCCCTTGACCGTGAGGGTTCCCCCATGAGGCTGGTGCCGGCCGATCAGGGAGCGGAGGATCTCACGCTGCCCTTGCCCTTCGAGACCTGCGAGCGCGACGATCTCGCCCCTGCTGAGGGTCAGAGCGATCGGAGCGGCATCCGGGGCGAGGCGGAGATCCTCGAGCGTGAGGATGGGCTGGCCGCCCGGCGCCCCGCGTCTGGGGAACAGATCCTTGATCTCCCGGCCGACCATCAGGGCGACCAGCGATTGCGGCGTCACCTCGCGGATCGGCCGGGTCGCGACCTTGCGGCCATCCTTCAGGACAGTGACCGTGTCGCAGATGTCGAAGATCTCGTCCATGCGGTGCGAGATGTAGACGATCGCCTTGCCCTGCTCCTTGAGCCGGCGGATGTGGCGGTTGAGGGTTTCGACGTCGGCGGAGTTCAACGCCGCGGTCGGCTCGTCGAGGATGACGACGGCCGTATTTGCGAAGATGCCGCGCGCGATCTCGACGAACTGGCGTTCGGCGATCGTCAACTCCGAGACGAGCGTCGCTGGATCGAGTTCAAGTCCAAGCTCTTTCAGCGTGCTTCCGGCGCGCCTTTCCATGAGCCTGCCGTCGACGGTACCGAAGGCCGTCGTCGGCTCCCTGCCGAGGAACATGTTCTCGGCGATGGTCAGGTTCGGGAGGAGCGACAGTTCCTGGAACACTGTGGAGATGCCGGCATCCAGAGCTTCGCGCGGTCCTGTGATCCTCAGTTCACGCCCATTGAGGTGCACCGTGCCCCGGTCCGGCTGGACCACGCCGGCCAGGATCTTCATCAAGGTCGACTTGCCGGCGCCGTTCTCTCCCATCAGCGCGTGCACCGAGCCGGGGAACAGCTCGAGGGACACGTCGTCGAGAGCGACGCTGCTGCCGAAGGCTTTCGACACCCCGGACATTTGGATCAGACTGACCAATGGGCCACCGCTTCTGGTTTGGAACGCCTGGTTCATCGGAACACATCGCGACCGCGTCGCCGGCCGGAACAATTCGCCCCGGCCGGCTGCGCCCGGCTATTCGTTGCCGTAGTATTTCTGCAGGTCTTCCTCGCCGAGGCTGGTCGGGAACCAGACATTGGCGGAGAGGTCGGGCCGATAGAACTTCTTGGCCTTCTCCACATCCCAGCCCGCCGGCTCGTATACGTAACGCTTGTTCAGCGACTTGCCGTCGAGCAGGGCGACGGCGGCACGGACGCCGGCCGCTCCCTGTTCTGGGCCGTATTCGGGCGAGACAGACGGGAAGCCGTCGGCGATCCACATGCCGAAATAGCCGTTGTTGCCTTCGCCCGATATCGGCGGGATCTTGGTGCCGAACTGCTTGAAGACGTCGACGCAGGCGCGTGTCATGTCGGCGCCGGAAGACCAGATGCCGTCGACCTCGGGATTGTTCAGGTAGAAGGTTTCGCAGACCTTCTTGCCGTTGTCATACTGCCAGGCGCCGACGTCCTCGGCGATGATCTTGACCTCGGTGCCCTCGAGCGCCCGCAGCAGGCCCTTGTAGCGGTTGATGTCCTCGGGATGGGCGGGAAGCCCGCGCAGCACCCAGATATTGCCCTTGCCGCCGAGCTCCTTGACGAGCCAGTCGCCCATGACCTTGCCGAAATGCTCGCCGCCGCCCTGGATGTCCACCGTGTATTTGTCGGTCTCGGTCAGGCCGGTATGGACGATCACGGGGATGCCCGCCGCGACCGCCTTCTCGATCCCGGCGTCGGCCGAGGTCGGCGTCAGCGGCGTGACGATGATCGCATCGACCTTCTGGGCGATAAGATCCTCGATGTCGGCGACCTGCTTCGCCTGGCTGACATTGGCGTCGAGCAGGATGAACTTGCTGATGCGGTTGTCGAGCTTGGCGGCGGCCTCCGCCTCATGCGCCATCTGCACCGTCCAGGTGTTGGCGTTGACGCCGAAATGGCTCATGCCGATCGTCCAGGGGCCGTCCTTCTTGAAGGCGCCGGCCTCGACGACGCGGTCGTCGCCCGGTCGGGGCAGCACGCCGTCCATCAGATTGACGTCCTGGGCGAGGGCGGGGCCGGCGAATAGGGCCGTCGCCAGGATCGTTCCGACACCAAGCTTCCTCAGCATATCGAGCATTCGAGATTTCCTCCTACCGGTTTGCCCTTGTTCCGATCGGCATCGATGTCGGGCCGATCGCCTGCCGTGCCGGTCGCGTCCGGCGAGTGGGGGACGCGAGACGGCCTTCCGCACACGCTCTTTCGGAGCGGCATGCGGCAACCAGTTCGTTGTTGCCACGCAAATGACCGGGCCGTTCCGTCGATGACGGCGACCTGGGCAGGCGCTTGGCGATGACGCTTTAGATTCCTCTCCGACCGCCCCGTCGGTGCAGCAGCGATCATGGTCGCGCTGTCGGACGGCCTGGACCCTCCATATCCTCCAGCGTTCAAAAAACATGGCTTGACCGGCCTGTCAATAGTTAGTCATGTTGAATGATTATTTATTGCCTTGCCCTCGTGGATGGGGCTCTGCATGGTGACAACAAGGTTCAGGCCGCGTCGCGAGCCTGTGTTCCGTCACGCTGAACGCCATCCGAGACTGGAAAACTCATGCGATCGGTTCTCTGCTTCGGGGATTCGAACACTCACGGCCAAGTGCCCGGGAAAGGGCCGCTGGATCGCTACGGCCCGGATGTGCGCTGGCCCGGCGTCCTGCGTTCCGAACTGGGGGCGGGCTGGCATGTGATCGAGGAGGGGCTGAGCGGCCGGACGACCGTTCGCGACGACCCGATCGAAGGCGCCCACAAGAACGGGCGGACCTATCTTCGGCCCTGCTTGCAGAGCCATGCGAGCCTCGATCTCGTCATCCTCATGCTCGGCACCAATGATCTCAAGGTCAGATTCAACCAGCCTCCCTCGGAGGTGGCGATGGGGATCGGCTGCCTGGTGCACGACATCAAGGAACTCACGCCGGGCCCCGGCGGCACCGTGCCCGAGATCATGATCGTCTCGCCGCCGCCCATGCTCGACGATCTCAAGGAGTGGGAATCCGTCTTCTCGGGCGGGCAGGTGAAATCGCGCCGGCTGGCGCTGGAGTTCGAGATCATCGCCGACTCGCTGGAGGTGCATTTCTTCGACGCGGGCTCGGTCGTGACCTGCAGCCCGGCCGACGGCTTCCATCTGGACGCCGACGCGCATCGGGCGCTCGGTATGGCACTCGCTCAGGAAGTCGAGGCGATCGGCTGGACCCATGAGAAGGGCTGAAATGGACGGGCTCCCGATGCCGGCACCGGCCGAGCCGGTTCCCCCACTTGCGAGGTGCGCCCTTGCCTGACATGAGGTTCGCCCCGCCGAATCCCTTACGCATCGCCGACCGTGCGAGCGGCCTCAACGCGCTCAGCGTGCGCAGCTACAATGAGCGTCTGGTGCTGTCGCTGCTCCTGCAGAACGAAGGCACGTCGAGGATGGAGATCGGCGAGAAGACCGGTCTTTCAGCCCAGACGGTTTCCGTGATCGTGCGCTCGCTCGAACAGGAGGGGCTCGTCGCGAAAGGCGAGGCGCAGCGCGGCCGCGTCGGACCGCCGACGATCCCGCTCTCGCTCAATCCCGAGGGCGCCTATGCGGTGGGGATCAGCTTCAGCTATCGCAAGGTCGATGTGGTCCTGATCGATTTCGTGGGCAAGGTGCGCTTCCACAGGCATCTGCCGCTCGAGATGATCGGCAATGACGACCAGGCGCATCTGCTCGACCTTGTCGGCCGGGCGGTCGCGGATCTTCCCGCGTCGCTGCATGGCCGCATCGCCGGGATCGGCCTGGCCATTCCCGAAGGCATCGAAAGCTGGGCAGACCTGCGGAACGGAACGTCGCTCGATCCCGCCGCCTTGCAGGCGCGTATAGAGAATCAGGCAGGATTGCCGGTCTTCGTCCAGAACGACATCACCGCGGCAGCCGGCGGCGAAAGCATGTTCGGCGTCGCCAAGCCTCTCAGCGACTATCTGTTCTTCTATCTCGGCGCGCGCCTCCACAGTCGGCTGATCCTCAACCACCAGATCTATCACGGCAATTCGAAGGTCAGCTTCGACGTCGGCATATTGAGCCTGGAGGAGATGCTCGCCGCGCGCCGGCAGCCGACCGACGCCTTATGGGAACGCAATTCGCAATGGCCCGACTACGGCGAGGCCTTCGAAAGCTGGCGCCGGAACTGCCGGGAAAAGCTCGCCCAGTCGATCGAGGCCCTTTCGCAATTCGTCGACGTCGGAACGGTCGTGTTGTCGTCCTATGCGCCTGTGGCGGTTTGCCAGGGCATATGCGACGATCTCGGCCGGGCCCTGCCTGATATCCATGCGCTGGCGGGCGGCATCGAGATATCGCCGAAGGCGGTCGGCGCGGCCAGTCTGCCCTTCAGTTCGAGATTCATGGTGAAATAGGCGCCGCGTCCGTCATTTGCCGGCGACTTCGACGAGCGCGGCGATGAGTTCGTCGGTCGCTTTCGGCCGCGGCCGGAACCGGTACCAGTGCACATAGGCCGGGATGTCGACGCTGTCCTCCACGGGCACTGCGACGAGACCCATCCGCTCGCAATCGATCGCCGAGAACTTATCGATGACCGAGACCCCTATGTTCTCCGAGACGAACGAGATCGCGGCTTCGACGAAGTGTACGAAAATGTCGGTCTTGCGGCCGACGCCTGCCCGCGCATAGGTGGCATCGATGTAGCGGCCGTGCGTCGTTTCCGGCGCAAAGGAAATCAATGTCTCGTCCCGGAGCATCCTTGGCGAGACGGATGCGTGATGCGCCAGCGGATGGTTGCCCGGCATCAGGCAGACGAGCCCGCCCGTCGCAATGACCGTCGTCTCCAGCGTCGGATCGTTGGCTTCCGCGATCGTCGTGACGCAAGAACCCTGGCCGAAGAGCAGATAGTCCTTGATGTCCTTCTGGGCCAGAAAATCGCAATAATAGGTACGGGCGCCGTGGCGCTCCTTCAGGCGTTTCAAGGCCTTGGGAACAAGGCGCATGCCGATGCTCGGCGTGGTGCCGAAACGAAAGACCGAAGCGTCGCCGGAGGCGATGGCGTGGATCGCCTCCGACAAACGGTCGAACTGGCCGTAGACGCGTTCGACTTCCACGAGGATGAGCTTGGCTTCCTCGGTCGGCACGAGGCGGCCGCCGATGCGCTCGAAGAGCCTTGTCCCGATCTCATCTTCGAAGCGCCTGATCGTCATGCTGAGGCTGGGTTGGGAAACCCCGAGTTGCTGCGAAGCCGACGTCAATGAGCCGGTTCCCATCACCGCTCTGAACACTTCGATCTGCCTCTCCTTGAGTTTTGGCTTCGCCATCAATTCCGCTCTGCAATATCGCAATCTCTATAACTTCGGATTATGACCTTCCTCGCATATTCTATTGGCTTGCGGGAGAGCTGATCGTCATTTTCGCACCGGCATGAAGGCGGCCGCGCGGCCGTAAAGGAAATGCGGAAATGATCAGTGGCAGCACACGCATCGTCGCCATCATTGGTTCACCGGTGGCTCAGGTGAAATCGCCGGAGAATTTCAACGCCGCTTTCGCCCATTCGGATGACGACGTGGCGATGATCGCCATGGACATCGCGCCGCAGGCGGTCGCGGACTTCCTGTCGCTCGCCAGACGCTGGAAAAACCTTGAAGGCTTTGTGGTGACAATTCCGCACAAGCAGTCGGTGGCGGCGGGCCTCGACAGGATCAGCGAGCGGGCGGCCCTGCTCGGCGCGGCCAATGTTGTCCGGCGGGAACCGGACGGTACGCTGAAAGGCGATATGGTCGACGGGATCGGGTTTCTCGCCGCCGCCCGGGCAAGCGGCTTCGATCCCACGGGCAAACGCACACTGGTCGTGGGTGCCGGCGGGGCTGGCGGCGCAATCGCGCATGCGCTTTGCGAAGCCGGTGCGGCGATCGTCAGGATCCACGACATCGATGCGGCGAGGGCATGGCGCCTTGCCGGTCTGCTGCGAGACCGCTTCCCCGCGACCGATGTGAATACCGGTATCGAGGCTGGCGGGTTCGACCTTGTGGTCAACGCCACGCCGCTCGGCATGAAGCCGGCCGACCCGCTGCCGCTCGGCGACGAGGTTTTGGCACAGTTGCACGGCTCGGCGCTGGTGGCCGATGTGGTTACGTCGCCGGAGGTCACCCCGTTCCTTGAAGCGGCCCGTGCAAGAGGACTGGCGATCCAGACGGGCACGCAGATGGCAACGGCTCAAATGACGCTGCTCGGCGCCGCCATGGGCGTGATGGAGCCAGGCAGGATGCGCGACAGGGCATGACAAGGACCATGCAGACATATGACGTGGTGGTGGTCGGTGCCGGGGCCGGGGGGATTGCCGCGGCGGTCGGAGCGGCCCGGACCGGTGCCAGGACGCTGCTCGTGGAGCGCTACGGCTTCATGGGCGGCGCGGCGACCAACGCCCAGGTTTTCGCCTATTGCGGTTTCCTTGCGCGTGGGGAAACGGCCAGGCAGGTGGTACGCGGCGTTGGCCAGGACCTGCTCCTGGAACTCAGGGCGCTGGGCATCGACATCGCGCCGGTCATCTCGAAGAGCGGCTACTGGATCATCATGCTCGATCCCGAGGCCACCAAGCTCGCCTTCGACCGGTTGGCGCGCAAGAACGCCGTCGATGTGCGACTCCATAGCCGCGTCGTCGGGGCGCGGGTCGAAGACGGCCGCATCCGTTCCGTGACCCTCGTCGATCATTCCGGTACGACCACGGTCGAAGCGGCTGCGTTCGTCGATGCCAGCGGCGAGGCGACGCTTGCGGCGCTTTCCGGCGCGCCGTTGAGCCAGCCGGGCGGACCGCAGGCGCATCTCCAGGCTGCATCCTTCCCGATAAGGATCGGCGGCGTTCCGGAGGGTGTCACGCTCGATCGCGCGGTCATGGCGGAACTTATCCGCGAGCACAACAAGACCGCGGCGACGCCGATCCTCCGCGACGATGGCGGCGTCGTCTCGCGGCTGCCGCTCAGCCGCGACATGTGGTGGATGGCGATAGATCTTGAGACTGACGGGATCACCGGCGACAGCCTGACGGAGGTTGAGTTCAAGGCGCGCGAACTGGCCTGGCGGAACCTCGAGGTGCTGCGCCGTCACCCCGGATTCGAACAGGCCTATCTCGTATCCACCGGTCCGCAGATCGGTATCCGCGAGACGCGCAGGCCGGCCTCGCGCGCCGACGTGACCGAACAGGACGCCCTCCAGGGCCGGCGGCATGCCGATGGCATAGGCCGTGCCGCCTGGCCGATGGAAGTGCATGAGGCGCCGGGGCGAGCCCGGTTCGTCGACATCGGAGGCGAAGGCTTCTTCGATGTGCGGGCAGGCGCTGTCGAAGCGGCTGGTATTTCCAACCTGCGGCTTGCCGGGCGCGTCATCGGCAGCGACCCGAAAGCGTATGGCTCGATCCGGGTCATGGGCACGGCCTTCGCCACGGGCCATGCCGCCGGCGTTTCCGCAGCGCTGGCAACGGAGGATGCGGCGACCGATATCGGCCTGTTGCGCAAGACGCTGGAAGGGCAGGGCGCCGTCATCTGATGGCGCGGGGAGGAAGAGACGTGGAGAGGGACGACGACATACCGGCATCGGTCGACCTGATCGTGCTCGGCAGCGGCGCCGCTGGCCTCGCTGCGGCCGTCACAGCGGCGCATCATGGCCTTTCGGTGCTGGTGGTTGAAAAGGAGGACAGCTTCGGCGGCGCCTCCGCGATCTCGGGCGGCACTGTCTGGATACCTGGCAACCGGCAGGCATCCGAGGCGAAGCTTGACGCCTCGCTGGAGGCTGCTTCGACCTATCTGACCCATATGATCGGCAGCGCCATCGACCGGCCGCTGGTCGAAACCTTCCTTGCGAGAGGCGGGGAAGCGCTCGCTTTCCTGGAAGAGAAGTCTGAGCTCAGATTCAAGGTCCGGCCGTTTTCTCCCGACTACCACATGGAGGTTGCCGGGGCCTCGGATGGCGGGCGCGCGCTCGAAGTGCTCGAATATGACGGGAGCCGGCTCGGCAGGCACTTCGGCGAACTCCGCAAGCCGCCGAAAGGAATGCTGCTCTTCGGCGGCATGATGGTGAACCGGGGCGACGTCCAGCATTTCCTCAACGCGCGCCGATCATGGACGTCGCTTTGCCATTGCCTGAAGCTGTTGGCCCGCTACGCGAAGGACAGGATCCGCCACAATCGCGGGACGCGCCTCGTCGTGGGCAATGCGCTGATCGCCCGCCTGGCGCGATCCGCCTTCGACCTGGGCATCGACCTGCGGCTCGGCGTCAAGACCAAAGCCCTGATCGAGGATGGCAACAGGGTTTGCGGCATCGTCGTCGAAGCGGAAAGCGGAGAACGGCGGGTTCGTGCGCGGGCAGGCGTGGTCTTTGCGACGGGCGGCTTCGGCGCGTCGGCAGAAGCCGGCCGGTGGCGCTCCGGAACCGACGTATTGCACCGGTCGATGTCTCCGGCCGGCAATATCGGCGACGGTATCGAACTGGCCGGGTCGGTCGGAGCTGCAATGGGCGAGGAACTCGCCTCCAATTTCTATTGGGCACCCGTTTCGGTGCTGACGCTCCCTGGCGGTCAGCAGGAGAAGTTCCCGCATCTGGTGACCGATCGCGCCAAGCCAGGCCTGATCGCGATCAACCGGCTCGGTCGCCGGTTCGTCAACGAGGCCGATTCATACCATCGCTTCGTGCTCGCCATGCTGGCCGCTCCCGAGGTGAATTCGCCTTGTCACCTGATCTGCGATTCCGCCGCGCTCGCGGCCTATGGCCTGGGGCTCGCGCGCCCGGCACCGGCCACCAATGCCGCCCTCGTGAGGCAGGGATACCTGATCAAGGCGGGCAGCATCGGCGAGCTGGCTTCGAAGATCGGTGCCGAAGAGGGCGCCTTGCGTGGCACGATCGAACGCTACAACGCCAATGCCGTTGATGGCGCGGATCCAGATTTCGGCAAGGGAACCAACTCCTACAACCGCTCGATGGGCGATCCCGACCATCGGCCCAATCCCTGCCTGGCGCCGCTGGCGAAGCCGCCCTTCTATGCGGTCAGGCTGGTCACCGGAGATCTCGGGTCGGCGCGGGGCATCCGCACGGATGCGCAGGCGCGCGTGCTCGATGCGGGCGGAAACCCGATACCGGGCCTATATGCCGCAGGCAACGACATGAATTCCATCATGAATGGAACCTATCCAGGGCCCGGCATCACCTTGGGGCCGGCGCTCACCTTCGGTTACATTGCGGCGCTCCATGCCGTAGACCGCATGAAACGACTGCAACAGGAAGAGCCTCGATGATCTACGAAATGAGAACCTACGCGCTGAAGCCGACCAGATTGGCGGATTGGCTTGCGCTCTACAAAAGCCATGCGCTCGCCGTCCAGCAGGAGCACCTCGGCAAGCTCGTCGGGTTCTTCACCACGGAATTCGGGACAACCAGCCAGGTCGTACACATATGGGCCTATGAAAGCCTGGACGACCGCGCAGCCCGGCGCACCCGCATGGCGGCCGACCCGCGCTGGGCCGAGTTCAGCGTCCGGAACAAGGAGCTCGATGCCTTGCTCGAACTGAAGTCATCGATCCTGAAGCCGACCGATTTTTCGCCGTTGGCCTGAAGTGCCGCCCCAGGGACGGACCTCGATGAACGCCACGGCAAGACTGTTCCCCGGTTTCAGGCAAGAAACCATTCAAACGTCGCAGGCGCGGCTTTCGGCGGTCGCCGGCGGTTCCGGCAGACCGGTCCTTCTGCTGCATGGCTATCCCGAGACGAAGGCGGCCTGGCACCGCCTCGCCGGCCCGCTCGCGCGAGGCCATACGGTCGTGGCGGTAGATCTCCCCGGCTACGGCGATAGCCGGGTCGTCGGCGATCCCGCCGATGCCGGCAGCAAGCGCTGGATGGGCGCTCAGTTGCACGAACTCATGGTCGGGCTGGGGCATGAGCACTACGCCGTCGTCGGCCATGACCGCGGCGCGCGCGTCGCCTATCGCATGACGCTCGATCGTCCGGAGGCGGTGACCTCGCTCACCTCGCTCGCAGTGGTGCCGACGCTCGACATGTGGTCGGGAGCGACCAAGAATTTCGGCATGGGTGCCTTTCACTGGTTCATGCTAGCGCAACCTTTCGATCTGCCGGAGCGTCTCCTGTCGGCCGATCCGACCTATTTCCTCGACCTGACGCTGTCCAGGATGGCCGAAGGCCTCGAGCATCTCGACCCGTTGGCACTGGCGGAATATCGGCGCTGCTTCCTCGATCCGGACGTCCGGCATGCCATGTGCGAGGACTATCGCGCCGCGGCCGGCATCGACGAGCGTCACGACATCGAGGACCGGGAACAGGGGCGCAGGATCCGCTGCCCGGTGCTGGTGCTCTGGCATGAGGGCAGGACGTTCGGACCGGGACGCGTGCCACTCGACATCTGGAGGGATTGGGCGGTCGACGTCTCCGGGCGCGGGCTTGCGGGAGGCCACCTTCTTCCCGAGCGTGCGGCCGACGAAGTTCTCGCCGAACTCGACGTGTTCCTCGGGCGCGACTGATCATGGCGACGACGCGCGCGCAGACGGCGGGACAAGGTGGCGGACCTGCGCTCAGCCTGCGTCAGATCGAGGTCTTCCACGCCGTCGTGCTCGCGCGCTCCATCACCAGCGCCTCCAAGGTGCTCAATGTTCGAGATTTCGGTCCTGCGGAATCGCAAACGGCCGCGTTCCGGCAATGTCAGGAAACTGATCGAGACGCTGCGCAGCAGGCTCGCCGAGGCCGAAAGCGGTTGCGATCTCCATGCTTTGAAGGCATGACCGGCCGATGAACCGGTTGTTCGGCCGCACTGCAGATGGCAACAAGATCTGAAGCAGCCCTCCAAGAGGCAAAACCTGGGAAGGAAACCCTGAGAAATGCAGAAGCTTTCATTGAACCGCCGGCAGGCACTCATCGGTCTCGGCGCGGCCGGCACCATGTTCGGTTTCGGGTTGCCGGCTCACGCCGCCTCCAAGGTCAATCTCGGCGTCATGCGCCTGGCGAGCCATGCTCCGAGCTTCATCGCCTATGAGCGCGGCTACTACAAGGACGAGGGGCTGGACGTCGAATTGAAGTTCTTCGAGGCGGCGCAGCCGATGGCGGTGGCGATCGCCTCCGGCGATGCCGACTATGGCGTCACCGCAATGAGCGGCGGTCTGATCAGTCTCGCCGAAAAGGGCGCCGTCAAGGTGATCGGCGGCGCGCTCACCGAGGAGAAGGGGCTCGTCGGCGCGATCATCCTCGCCTCCAACAAAGCCTACGAAGCCGGGCTCACCAGTCCGAAGGAACTCGCGGGCAAGACCTTCGGCATCACCACCGCCGGTTCGTCCTTTCATTTCATGGCGCACAAGATCGCGGAGGCTAACAACATTCCGCTTTCGGACATCACGCTCAAGCCGATGCAGAAGGTGGGCGCCATCGTCGGCGCGTTGTCGTCGGGCCAGATCGACGCCTGGGCGATCCAGGCGAGCGTCGCCAGGAAGATGATCGGCGAAGGTTCAGCCAAGCAGATCGGCCTCGTCTCCGACTATGCGCCCGACTACCAGGTCACCACCGTCTTCACCTCGACGAACAACGCCGCCAATGAGCGTGAAAAGACGGAAGCTTTCATCCGCGCTTACTCCAAGGCAGTCGACGACTACAATCTGGCCTTCGTCGACAAGAAGGCTGACGCGGCCGAGGTCGATGACATCGCCCGGATCTGCCACAAATACGTCCAGTCCGACCTGCCGTTCGAGAAGGCCCGGGCCAACCTTGTCGATGGGTCGATGCGCATCAACAAGGGATTGGCCCTTTCGCTGAAGTCGGTGACCGAACAGCTCGAATGGTTCAAGTCGGAAGGCATGGTCAAGGACAACATCACGTCCGAAATGCTCTTCGACACGTCTTACGTGAAGACGATCTGAGCCGTCCCGACCGACAGGTCTCGATTTGACGGAGGTCCGCCATCGGACCTCCGCGGGAGGATCCCATGGATCTGCTGATCGACAAAGTCAGCCACGCCTATGGAGCGGTCGAAGTATTGCGCGACGTCTCGCTTGAGATTCCGCAAGGCCAGATCGTCTGCCTCGTGGGACCGTCCGGCTGCGGCAAGTCGACCTTGCTGCGCTTCCTGGGCGGTCTGGAAGTCCCGACCACCGGGGCCGTCCTCCAGGTCGGCGAGCCCGACAAGGATTCGCTCAACCCGCTCACCTATGTGTTCCAGCATTTCGCGCTGCTCCCCTGGCGCACCGTGGAAGGCAACATCCGGCTCGTCCTCGAAGACCATCGCCTCGGCCACGCCGAGATGGACCGTATCGTGACGGACGTGCTGGCGCGGACCCGCCTTTCCGACTTTCGCACGGCATTGCCCAAACAGCTCTCGGGCGGCATGAAACAGCGCGTTGCCATCGCTCGCGCCTTGTCGGTGCGTCCTGCCGTGATGCTGATGGACGAGCCTCTCTCTGCACTCGACAGCCAGACGCGCGAACTCCTGATGGACGATCTTGCTGCATTGTGGACCCGCCAACCCTTCACGGCCGTCTATGTCACGCACAACCTCGCCGAAGCGGTGCGTCTTGGCCATCGTATCGTCGTCCTGTCTCGGCGCCCGGGGCGAATCCGCGACATCGTCGATATCGACCTTCCACTGGATCGGCGGGCGCTCGGCGATCCCAAGCTCGAAGCCAAGCAGAAGCAGCTTTGGGAACTGATGCGCGAGGAAGCGGCCGCGGCCGACCAGGAACTGATCGATGTCTGATGCCGTGGTTCGTCCTGTAGAGTTCCGTGGGCGCGGCTTTGCCCCGCAACATGTCCGCGGTATCGGCCTTGCCGTCTTCATCGTCCTGATCGGCCTGGCCGAGATCGGGACCCGTTCCGGCTTCATATCCAGCCTGACGCTGCCGCGCCCTTCCGCGGTGCTGGAAACCCTGGTTCAGCTCTACCAGACCGGCCTTCTGTGGAAGCATCTGCTGCCCTCGCTGCAACGCCTTTTCGTTGGTGCCCTCATTGGCGTCGCCGCCGGCGTGTCGCTCGGCGTGATGATCGGCCTCTTCAGTCTTGCCCGCGCCGGCCTCGTGCCGCTCGTCGCCGCCTTGTTCCCGATCCCGAAGATCGCCTTGCTGCCGCTTTTCGTCATCTGGTTCGGCATCGACGAGGCGTCCAAATATGCGCTGATCGCCTTCGGCACGTTTACCCCCACCGTGGTGGCAACCTATGGTGCGGTCGACAATGTCGACAGAAGCCTGATCCGGATGGGGCAGAGCTTCGGGCTCTCCTGGTGGTCGATCGTGCGCAAGATCGTGCTGCCCGGCGCCTTTCCCGCGATCCTCTCGGGCCTGCGTGTGTCGATCTCGATCGCCATCATCCTTCTGGTGGCTGCCGAGATGCTCGGCGCCGAATTCGGAGTGGGCTCCTACATCCTCGAAGCGGGAGCCCTCTACGATCTCGAACGGCTGTTCGCGGGCGTGGCGATCCTCTCAATGATGGGACTTGTCATGAATTGGCTCATCGGCCTGGTCGAACACCGTTTCCTCGGCTGGCGCGGCTGACGCCGGCCCTGCGAAAAAGCGTGATGCTGCTGCCTCGCGTATGCGCGATCCGGTCAGAACTCCCGATGAACCCCTACCGGTGAAACTTCCGGTTCCTTGCCGCGCCGCCGTCATGGGTTCATGATCCCGGCGTGGGTGATGTTGCCCGCATTCAGATCTGGCGCCCGCATGCGGCGCTCCCGCGTCACGGCGCCGGAGGGAGGTGTGACGTGACGACGTACATCATGCTTGTCAACTGGACCGAGCAGGGCGTGAAGAATGTGCGCGAATCGCCGAAGCGGCTCGATGCGGCAAAGAAGCAGCTTTCGGAAATGGGCGGTTCGTTCAAGGAGTTCTATCTGACGATGGGCGATTGCGACATGGTGGCCGTCCTCGAGGCACCGGACGATGCCGTCATGGCGCGTTTCGTCCTGGCGCTTACTACGGCCGGAAACGTGCGTACCCGAACGTTGAAGGCGTTTCCGGAGGCCGCCTATCGCGAGATCATCAACTCGCTTGGCTGAGCGATCGCGGAAGGCGGCAGGCCACCTGCCGCCTTCTCCCTGGAACTACGCCTTCGAATTCGTCGACACGATGCCGGATCGAAACGGCTCGCGGTACCGTCGCCAGCCGACGGAGCGCAATTTCAACCCGACAAGGACGGCCGCTCGTCATGCGTCAGGCAATCGTCACCATCCAGACTTCCGGTCCCGGGCTCTATGAGTTCACGGACAAGGCGACCAGGTTTGTCGATGAAGCCGGCATGAGCGCGGGGCTGCTGACCCTCTTGGTGCGCCACACCTCATGCTCGCTGTTGATCCAGGAGAATGCGGATCCCGATGTGCGGAGCGACCTCGACCAGTTCTTCCGGCGGCTGGTGCCTCCAGCAGACGACCCTTCCATGGACTATCTCGTCCATCGGTTCGAGGGGCCTGACGACATGCCGGCCCATATCAAGGCGGCGTTGACCGCGGTTTCTCTTTCCATTCCGGTCATGGATGGAGGCCTGGCACTGGGAACCTGGCAAGGCATCTACCTGTTCGAACACCGCAGCGCGCCGCACCGGCGGGAAGTGGTGCTGCATCTCGCATGATCGACCATCGACGCCCGGCGCTTGCCGCGTGTCGATTCCGGCAACCTTGTTTCGTCGTGACATCGAAAGCTGTGGAATGCCACGCGGGCACCGCGGCCAACGAGCCATGTGGAGGAAACGGCAGTGCCGAGAAAAATCGTCGTCACGCAATACATGTCGCTGGACGGGGTGATCCAGGATCCGGTCGGTATGGAGGCATCGGGCCTCGGCGACTGGACCGGCCCCTTCGAGCGGGGCCCGGAAGGCGACCGCTTCAAGCACGACGAACTGTTCGGAAGCGAAGCGCTGCTTCTCGGTCGTACGACCTATGACAGTTTTGCCGCCGTCTGGCCGGCGGTCAAGGACGAGACCGGCTTTGCCGATCGCATCAATACCATGCCGAAATTCGTCGTTTCGAACTCACTCCACAAGGCCGAATGGGCCAATACCACGGTGCTGTCGGGCGACGTCGTCGCGAAGGTAAAGGAACTCAAGGAGATGCCGGGAGGCGATGTTCTCATTTATGGGAGCGCGGCGCTCGTTCATGCGCTGGCGCGGCAGGGTCTCGTCGACGCCTACAGCCTCATGATCTACCCGACGGTTCTCGGGCGCGGAAAGCGGCTGTTTCCCGACGGCGTCCAGTCGATGCTCGCGCTCGAGGATTGCAGGCGGCTCGGCTCGGGAATTGTGCTCCTGCGGTATCGGCAGGGAGAGGTGCCCTGACCCCAGGGCGAGTTTCGATCGCCACGCGTCGCAGCTCCGTCGAGCCAGATCTATCGTAAGATATATCTTGAAATCGGTCTGACATTGGTCCATTTAAGATATATCGTAAGAAACAACGTGAGGTTCATATGCACAGACATTCCCATGGTGGCAATCGCGCCTTCTGGTTCATGGCGGGGCGCGGCGGCCGCGGCTTCGGGCCGTTCGGTCACGGGTTCCGAGGCGGCGGCCGCGGCGGTCGCGGCGACATGTTCCGTACCGGACGCATGCTCGGCGACGGCGATCTCAGGCTGATCACGCTTGCTCTGCTCGACGAGGCGCCGCGCCACGGCTACGACATCATCAAGGCCCTGGAGGAACGATCCAGCGGTGCCTACAGCCCGAGCCCGGGCGTCGTCTATCCGACCCTGACCTTCCTTGAGGAGGCCGGTTTCGCGACCTCTGCCTCGGAAGGCAACAAGAAGGTCTTTTCGATCACCGATGAAGGACGCGACCATCTGGCGGAAAGCCGGGCGACGGTCGACCGTGTCCTCGACGAGATCGAACGTTTCGGCCGCAAGATGGCGCGCGCCCGCGAGTGGTTCGACTGGCAGGACGACGGGCATCGGCCCGATCCGCGCGAGCGCGAGATGCCGGAAGGCCTGCGACGCCTGCGCCATGTCCGGCGCCGGCTGCGGGCCGCGCTGGCGGAAGCGCTGGACGCAGGTCCTGAAAAGCGAACCGAGGCGCTCGAGATTCTTGAGCAGGCCGCCGACGCGCTCGAGGCTCTGTTTCGTCGCTGACGGTCCAGGCCGCCCGGGTGTCGTGAATCCGAAGCTCGCCTGAGATCAGACGACACCAGGCGGGGCAAACTCCGGCAGTCTTGCGGGAGCGCCGAAGGACCGTTACGAAGGCATCTTTCCCGGCCATGACGGCCGGGAAGCGTCACGGCTGGAGGTCGCCATGTCCTTCCTGAAACGCCTGTTTGGCCTGGGTTCGTCCGAAGACGAGCCCACTCCCTCCGCCGATGCTCCGGCCAAGGAGGTCGAGCACAAAGGGTTCCTCATCAAGGCGACGCCTTTCAAGGAGGGCGGCCAGTTCCAAACCTGCGGCGTGATCTCCAAGGAGGTCGGCGGTGTGCTCAAGGAGCACCGCTTCATCCGAGCCGACCGTTTCGCCGCGCTGGACGACGCGGTCGATGTCTCGATCCGCAAGGGGCAGCAGATGATCGACGAGCAGGGCGAGCGCCTGTTCGGCCAGTAGGCCGTTATCGCAGTGTCGCGGCGGGCAGGGGTATGAACAATCCGTGCCATGAGGCCGCGTCGATCGCCGACGACCAGGTCGCGGCAAGGAAGAGCACCGCCACCTTGCCGGCCGCTTCCCCCGGTGGATCGATGACGTCGGAAATCCATAGGCCGGCGTGGCAGGTTTCAGCCTGCATCGGCAAGGCGTAGGACGTCGCAGCGCGGCCGACATCCTTCACCTCCGGATAGGCCTGGGTCGCGATGACGTCGAATTCTATCGCCTTTTCCCGCATCGGCGGTGGCGTGTTGGCGCAGTCTGCGGGCTCGGCGTCGGGCTTCGCTTCAAGGGTGAAAGAAAGCTGCTGGTCGGGAATTGCGCTCGGCAATGTCGATTGCAATACGAAGACCAGCGGGGTGTCCTTCTTGTCGAGCGGAGAGCGCTGGGTCAAAGGCACACCCGCCAGTCTTCGGCCCGGAGTGCCGATCTCCAGCGCGGCCAGTCTCGATGCCGCCTGCTGCCGCACGAGGCGCCGCAGCCTGTCGATGTCGGGCAGGCCGTCGGGGGCGGCCAAATCGTCCGGTTCGACATCGAATCCGCCCACCTCGGCAGGATATTGTCCGTCGCGCTCTTCCGGCAGAACGCCGAACGGGAAACCTTCCGCCTGCCGATTGGTCTCGCGGTCCACGACGAAGATCACCGAACCGAGGGCATCGCTGGCGATGTCATAGCCATATTGCTCCCATGCGAAATATCGCCCGTCGGGCGAGAAGCCGAGAACTTCCATATCGGGAGCATCCGACTGCTCGCGCGGATGGGCGGGCAGGGCAAGCAGCAACAGGCCGGCGACGGCCGCCATCGATCTCCACATCGAGTCTTCTCCCAGCGGATCAGCGATCATGGCGGAGGCAATGGCAATTCGGCAAGGCCCGGCCAGAGCCGGATTTGGTGACTTCACAAGCGCAGCTGTTTATTCTATCACTAGAATATGAGCGATACGTTGACCAATGCCGAGTTCGCGATCCTGAGCCTTCTCGCCGAGGCGCCGCGCCATGGTTACGAGATCGAGCGCACCATTGAAGAACGTGGCATGCGCGACTGGACCGAGATCGGATTCTCCTCGATCTACTTCCTGCTGAAGAAACTCGAAAAGCGTGGCCTCGCCGAACGCACGGGCGGCAAGACAGCCAGCCCGCGCGAGCCGAAGACGTTCCGTCTGACGCAGGCCGGTCATGCCCTCCATGGCGAACGGACCAGGCGGGCGATCGCCGAGCCGGAGCGCCTCTATCCGGCGCTGCTTCTCGGCCTCGCCAATTGGCCCGTGCTTGGCTCCGAGGGCGGCGGGGCCGCGCTCGCCGCCCGCGCCGCAGCCCTCGACGATGCGGCGTCCCTCGTCGAGGAACGCTGCGCGGCGCAGGCCCCGCTGCCCGCCTTCGTCGAGGCGATATTCGACTACAGCCTGACGATGATCGCGGCGGAGCGGGCCTGGCTCGACCGCGCACGAAACACCCTGGAGGGGACGATGGAAAAGATCGATTTCCGCAAGCACCTCAAGACGCTCTATAACCCGCCGGCCGACCGCTTCGAGATCGTCGACGTGCCGCCGCTCACCTATTTCATGATCGACGGCAGCGGCGATCCGAACACCGCCCCGGCCTATGCGGAGGCCGTCGAGACGCTTTATGCGGCCTCCTACACGCTGAAGTTCATGAGCAAGGCCGTGCAGTCGCGCGACTATGTCGTGCCGCCGCTCGAGGGCCTGTGGTGGGCCGAGGACATGACCAGCTTCGTCACGCGGCAGAAGGAGAAGTGGTCATGGACCATGATGATCATGATCCCGGATTTCCTCGATCGTGCGACGGTGGAACGGGCCATGGAAGCGGCCGCGAAGAAGAAGGCGCTGCCTGTGCTCGGACGCTTGCGGGTCGAGCAACTGGAGGAAGGCAAGTCTGTCCAGATCATGCATGTCGGCCCCTACGACGCCGAAGGGCCGGTGCTCAAGCGGCTGCATGAAGAGTTCCTGCCCGCCAACGGATTGGCCGAGCGCGGCCGTCACCATGAGATCTATCTCGGCGACCCGCGCAAGACGGCACCCGACAAGCTCAAGACGGTGCTGCGCCAGCCGGTTCGGGAGCGTTGAGCCTCAGGGCTGCTCCGCGACGGTTTTCAGCTTGGCCAGGCCCTTGTCATAGTCGGCCCCGATCCAGCGATCGAACATCAGCCCGAACCAGCGTTGGGCGATGCCGTCGAGATTGCCCCGGAAGCCCCAGGTCACGCTGGTTCCGGTCGTCGAGGGGGCGAGATCCCACCAGGCCTGCGCCTTGCCCATCTGGCCGAAGTCGAGCTCGGAAGCGACATGCCGGGGCGGCTCGTATTCGGTGATCGTCTGGCTGCCGCTGCCGACATTCCTGTTGTCCGATGTCCAGCTCATCTTCTGGCCAATGCCGCTCGCCGGGCCCTCGTAGCTGTATTTCGTGTTCGGATCGAGTTCGTGCCAGGGCGAGAATTCCGGCAAACGCCTGAGGTCGGAGACGATCGCGAAGACCTTTTCAGGCGGAGCGGCGATCTCGATCGACCGCGTGACCACCGCCTGCGACGGCAGCAGGAAGGCGCCGCCGGCGATGATGATCGCGATGGTGACGATCAGATAGAACAGCAGCTTGAATGCGGTTCTCATCGATGCATCCTCCGGCAAGCGTTTCATGCACTCTGCTGCAATCTTGGTGCGAAAGCTCCGGTGGTCAACAACTTTGCCCCGGAAACATAAGGGGCGTGCAGCGGCGCCGTCACTCCAGCGCGAGCACTCCGTCGATCAGGGCGGCGAGGCCGGCCTTGTAACCTGCCGGTTCCGCGCCGGCGTCGATGGCGAGCGCGGCGCGGTCGAAGGCCGACGAAAGAAGACGGGTCAGAGCGTCGATCGGCAGCTGCTTCGACAGGTCGCCCGAGCGGACGGCGAAGATGAGACCCGCCTTGAGCGAGCGCGTGGCATGGCGGTCGTCGATCGCATCCATCTCCGTGCGGCCAAGCACGGCCGGTCCGTCGAGCAGCAGCAGGCGCGTGCGGCCGGGTTGCGCCATTGCGGCAAGGAAGGCCTCGCCGCCCTTCACCAAGGCATCGCGCGAGCCGAGCGTCTCCGGCGAGGCGTCCTCGATCTCCTTTTCGACGGCTTCTGCCTCGCGCTCCACGACGGCCTGGAACAGCCCCTTCTTGTCGGGAAAATGGTGATAGAGGGCGCCGCGCGTCAGACCCGCTTCCGCAACGATGTCGGGAGTCGCCGTCTCGGCATAGCCCTTTTCGATGAACAGGCGGCGCGCCGCTGCGATCAGTTCGGCGCGGGTCGTCTCGGTGCGCTCGCGATTGCTTCGTCTCGTCGTTTTCGTTTGCATACATGCAGCCTGTATGTTAGATAGAGAAACATGCAGACTGTATGTTGATCGACGGAGGAAGGGAAGCCATGAAGACGACGAGCTACTATCCCGTGCTGATGACAGGCGACGTTGCGGGCACGGCGGCATTCTACAAGGAGCATTTCAGTTTCGAGGCCCTGTTCGATAGCGACTGGTATGTGCATCTGCGCTCGACGGAGGACAAGAAGGTCAATCTCGGCATCGTGCAGGGCGATCATGAGACCATTCCGGAAGCCGGTCGTGGCCGGGCCTCGGGCCTGCTGATCAATTTCGAGGTGCGCGATCCCGACGCCGTCTATGAGCGGGCCAAGGCGGCCGGCCTGCGCATCCTGCTTTCGCTGCGCGACGAGCCTTTCGGCCAGCGCCACTTCATCACGGCCGACCCCAACGGCGTGCTGATCGACGTGATCAAGCCTATCCCGCCCAGCGCCGAGTTCGCCGCGCAATACCTCACCGAGGATGTCGGCTGAGGTTTCCTGACGAGAAAGGACAGGTGCGGCTCCATGAGTGCCGTGCCCGCATCCTCGCTGCAGAGCATCGACCTGTTGCGGCGCGCCCCCTTGAGGCGCTTGCTCCGGACCCCGATTGCCTCTGCATTTCGAGGTGCCGAAGCTCGAACCGGTCGTTGCGACCACGTCGCGCAAGCCGAGCGGCGCGAAGATCCGCGAGGCTGGACCCTTGCCTCATTGGGCGTGCTCCTGTAAGAAGCCGCCCATGAAGACGCGCCCGACCAATTCGGCTTCCCGTTCGTCCGCCTTCGCGGGCGAGACCCTGCGCGCCCTTTCCGCTACGCTTCTTCTTCTCGGCCTTATCGGCGATCGCCGGGCTCGTTGACGAGGAGCACCCGGCGATCGATGCCGGTCTGTGCTCCTTGCATCCACGACACAAAGCACGAATCCTGATAGAGGCGACGCTCCAGCCGAAGGCCGAGTGTCAGGCGAGCCGCCCGGAGACGAGACGATGAACGAACGAAGCGAAATCCGCGCCGCGGGCCGCATGACGCAGGCGGCAATCAAGTACCAGCCCTATCCCAAGGTCGGTCTCACCGACCGCACTTGGCCCGACAAGGTCATCGGGAAGGCGCCGATCTGGTGCTCCGTCGATCTGCGCGACGGCAACCAGGCATTGATCGATCCGATGGGGCACGAGCGCAAGGCGCGCATGTTCGCCCTGTTGCTCGACATGGGCTTCAAGGAGATCGAGGTCGGCTTCCCTTCGGCTTCCCAGACCGACTTCGACTTCGCCCGCTGGTGCATCGAACAGGGCAACGTGCCCGACGACGTCGACCTGCAGGTGCTGGTGCAATGTCGTCCCGAACTGATCACCCGCACCTTCGAGGCGCTCGAGGGCGCCAAGACCCCCATCGTGCATTTCTACAATTCGACCAGCGAGTTGCAGCGCCGGGTCGTGTTCGAGAAGGACGTGGCCGGTATCAAGGCGATCGCCACCGACGCGGCCAAGATGATCACCGACATGGCGGCCAGGGCCGGCGGCGGCTACCGCTTCCAATATTCGCCGGAGAGCTTCACCGGCACCGAGCTCGAAGTGGCGCTGGAGATCTGCAACGCGGTCACCGAGATCGTGAAGCCCACCCCGGACAACAAGCTCATCGTCAACCTGCCGTCGACTGTCGAGATGTCGACGCCCAACATCTATGCCGACCGCATCGAATGGATGATCCGCCATCTCGACAATCGCGAGAACCTGATCATCTCGCTGCATCCGCACAACGACCGCGGCACGGGCATCGCGACGACCGAACTGGGCCTGATGGCCGGCGCCGACCGCGTCGAGGGCACCCTGTTCGGCAATGGCGAGCGTACCGGCAATGTCGACATCGTGACACTGGCGCTCAACATGTACACGCAGGGCGTGGACCCCGATCTCGACTGTTCCGACATCAACCGGATGAAGGACGTCTACGAATATTCGAACCAGTTGCGGATTCCGGAGCGCCACCCCTATGTCGGCGAACTGGTCTATACGGCCTTTTCCGGTTCGCACCAGGACGCCATCAACAAGGGCATGAAGGCTCTGAAGAAGGCCAACACGTCGGTATGGGAAGTGCCCTATCTGCCGATCGACCCGCAGGATGTCGGCCGCAGCTACGAGGCGATCATCCGTATCAACTCGCAGTCGGGGAAGGGCGGCATCGCCTATGTGCTGCAGGCCGACTACGGTCTCAACCTGCCGCGCAACCTGCAGGTCGAGTTCAGCCAGGACATCCAGCAGATCACCGACGCTGAGGGCAAGGAAGTGCCGGCCAAGCGCATCCATGAACGATTCGTCGAGCAATATGTCGAGCAGCCCGACGCGCGGCTGAAGTTCGTAGACCACCAGACCTTCCCGGATACGGAGCGCAGGGGACTGCGGATCATCGAGGCGAAGATCATCGACAATGGCGTCGAGACGGTCGTGACCGGATCGGGAACGGGACCGGTCGACGGTTTCGTCGACGCGCTGTCGCGCCACATCGGGATTCCCCTGTCGGTGTTCGACTATTCCGAACACTCGATCCAGCGCGGTTCGAATGCGGCGGCGATCTGCTATATGGAGGTAGAGCATCCCGGCGGGCGGCTGTTCGGTGCGGGTATCAACACCAACATCGTCGCGGCCTCGCTCGAGGCCGTTGTTTCGGCCGCCAACCGCGTCCTTCGCTAGGGCAATTCCAGCAAGAGTGCGCAGCGGTTTAGCGCCCGGAATTGCGTAGCGGCAAAGAGTTGGAGCATTTCGGCGATTCGAAGAAAAGCGGAAATGCTCCAGTGCGCCGCGCGTCCTTTCAGACGTGCGAAGGAAGCCCTGCCAATGATAGCTTGCGCATCGTGCTTTCCGAAAATCGATCCTGATATTCGGGCCGACGCGCCGCCTTTCCCCCAGCTTCCTACACGTTTTCCGGGCCGCCCGCTGATTTAGCGGGCGGTCTTGGTTGTATCCCATCTGGTAGTCAAGCTATGATCGTCTCCTATTTCCGCGCGGATATCGAGGTTCCGACGCTTGCGATATGATACGCCTGCCGCCCCCGCAGTGCGCGAGACGCTGGAGCGAGTGCTTCGCAGCGAGACCTTCGGACGTTCCGAACGCGCCAGAGACCTTCTGCGTTACCTGATCGATCGCGAGCAGGCCGGCGAGGCCGAACGCCTCAAGGGTTTCACCATCGCCGTCGACGTGTTCGGCAAGGATGCGGAGTTCGATCCGTCGACCGATGCGGTCGTGCGCGTGCAGGCCGGCCGCCTGCGCGACCTCCTCGAACAGTACTACGCGTCGGAGGGTGCGGGCGATCCGTTGCGTGTGATCATCCCGCGCGGCAGCTATGTCCCGGCCTATCGCTACATAGCTGCTCAGGCGGGGCCGCTGTCGAACGAGACCGGGCCGGCGGATGCGTCGCCCGCCCCGGGTCCGGTGGCCGCCGAGCCGGAGGCGGCGTCGGCTGTGCCGCCGCTCGAACCCGTCCACGATCAGCCGACATTCCCGGTTCCGGCGCTTTCGCCGCAACTGGCCAAACAGGTCCGTTTGTTCTGGATGGCGATGGGCGCCGTCATTGCCATGCTTGGCTTCGTGGTTGTGCGCATGGCACTGCCGTTGCATGTTCCCGTGGAAACTGGGTCTGCTACGCCCGAAAGCCCTTTGTCGACGGCCAGCATAACGGCCGCCTATCCGCCGGAGACCCTGCCATCCGCGCATATTTCGGCAAACACCTCGGACCCGGAGGCGATCAAGCTGGCCCTGACGCTCCGATCGGCGTTGTCAGGCTTCGATACGATCGACTTGATCGCGCGGGACCATGGCGCCGCCGGCGGCAGGGCGGATGAATCCATGGATTTCATCTTCAGCCTGGTCTCGCTGCCGTCAGGCGGATCGGTCGTCGTGGAGCTTCAGCATGCAGCCAGCGGCACCGTCCTGATGTCCCGCCAGTTCTCGCCCTCCACCAGCGGTCGCGAGGAGCTCGACGATCAGATTGCCGACATGATGAGCGCGGCCGTGCCCGTGTCGGGCGTCATCTACGGCTTCATCGAGCAGAAGAGACTGCAGTCCGGCCTCACCGAGTGCCTTTTGCTCAACGACGACTACTATCTCGACCAGACGCCGGCTCGCCACCGCGGCGCGTTCGATTGCTTCAAACGGCTGCTCGACGAGGGCGTCAAATCGCCCCTGATCTATTCTGAGATGGCGGCGCTCGAACTGGAAACGATCACTGACGGATACGGCTATCCGCCCGAGGCAACGCTCGAAAGGGGCATGGACCTCGCCTATCGCGGCGTGCTCGCTGGCCCGACCAGCCCCTATGCGCACCGCGCCTATGGTTACCTCAACGGCCGCAGCGGCAATGCGGCCGAATCGATCCGTTGGATGCGCAAGGCCTATGAACTCAACACCTACGATCTGAGCATGGCTGCGGCCTATGGCTACGCGCTGATCTTCTCCGGCGACTACGCGACCGGTGGCCCGATCATGAAGCGGGCGGTGGAAGCGTCGAGCTCGCATCCGAGCTGGTGGGACTATGCGCTGTTCCTCGGCGAGTTCATGCTGGGCGATATGGAACGGGCAGCGCGTGCCACCGAGGTGCTCCTGTCGACCAGGAAATCGCACTATCTGGCCGCACGTATCATCGTCGCGCAGCAATCGGGCCAGGTGGCGCAGGTCGCAGCGATGCGCCAGGAACTCGCCGAGAACTATCCCGATTTCGCGAAGAACCCGCGTGCGGCGTTCGAGAAGGCGAACTATCCGGCGAATATGACGGAAAAGCTGATCGAGGCGCTACGCTCGGCGGGTCTGGACAGCGCGAACTGAACCGGCCAGAGATAGTCCATGGCGCATGCCCCTTTCCGAAGTCGCCACACTTTCGGGACAATGACATGCGTGGTTTGGCGGGGGAGATGCACATGGATCAGCTTTTCGCGCGGGAAGCTGGCACGGGCGCCGAGACGGTCGTTCTGCTTCACGGCTTCGCCGGCACGCATCGGGTATGGGCCGAGGTGCAGGACAGGCTGGCGGCCCAGGCGCGTGTGATCGCCTACGACCTGCCCGGACACGCCGCATCGCTCGGCTGGCCTGGCGCCGGGCCCGTCAAGGCCGCGGTGCGCGCCGTGCTGGAAGACCTGTCGCGGCGGGGCATAGAGCGTGCTCATCTGGCGGGACATTCCATGGGCGGCGCGATCTCTACCCTGGTTGCCCTGGCGGAGCCGGCGCGGGTCGCATCGCTCTGCCTCTTCGCGCCCGGCGGCTTCGGTCCGGAGATCAACCGGCGCCTGCTGTTCCATCTCGCCTCTGCGCGCAGCGAGGCCGAGCTGCGGGACGCCCTCGACGCCATGTGCGGCTTCGAGGGCAGCACGTCCGAGGCCTCGGTGCATGCCGCCGCAGCGATGCGGGCTATCCCCGGGCAGATCGAGAAGCTGATCGAGATCGCCGGCATCATCGCCGGGCGCGGAAGGCAAGGGGCGATACCGCGCGACGCGCTTGCCGGCCTGACCATGCCTGTGGCGGTCGCCTGGGGCGCGCTCGATCCCGTACTGCCGTTCCACCAGACCAATGACCTGCCGCCGCTTTTTGCCCTGCACCGGCTTCCCGGCGCCGGGCATATGCTGATCGAGGAGGCTCCCGATCTCGTCACCGAGCTGATCCGTCGTCAGCTTCGCTGAACGTCGAGATCCGGCCGCGGCGGATCGCCCTCACGTCGGCGCTGCGGGCTGTCGCATCGGAAAGCACGATGCGCAGCTTCGAAGTGGCAGAGGGCGAATGGACGCGCAGGGCTCCAGCGGAGCTTTCCGTCCGGTGCGAGAAACACTATGTTAACCCTTCACCAGATCAGCCGCGAGGTTGGGGCGAATGAGTGAAGCAGGCGAAAAGGCGACAGTCGCCGACAAAGGGCGGAGGCTCTCCGACGCCATCCGCGAGGTGAAGAACGCAGCCGCCGATTGCGAAGACGTCGTCGTCGAAATGCGGGAGGCTCAGCGCACGCGGCTCGAACTGCTCGCCGCGGAACTGCATCCGGTCTTCGCCGACGTGCCGGCCGACGTCGAGACCTTCGATTTCGTGATCTCCTCGGGCTTGCAGCCGCGGCTGTGGATCGACGCGGTCAGCCATGTCGCCATGGGGCGTGACCGCCGCACCTATCGCTTCGTGAGGGATACGCGGCTCGGCCGGGTCGTGCTCGCCGAATCGACCGACATGAAGCCCGTCGCGGACAAGGTCACGCATTATATCGCGGAGCGTTTGGTCGAACGCCAGCGCATGATGGAAGGCGGCGTCGAGCCGGTACTCGTCGCGGCTTCCGACGAAACCGGCGTCGCGCCGGAAGCTGCGCCCGGGAGCTCGAAACGCGTGGGCTTCGGCTCGGGTCTCCTCGCAGTGCTCGCGGGCATCCTGGCCGGTCTGGTCGTTGCCGCCCTTCTGTTCAGGGACAGGCTCGCGGCGTTCTGGCCAGACTTTTGAGCGAAGCTCAGTTTTCGGTGAGACCGACCGATTCGGTCGCCTCATGCGGGGCGGGATAGAGATCGACCGCCGACAGTTCCGAGGGGGGCAGGGCCATCCCGGTCAAGCCGCGCCGGACAAGCCTGACCGACCATCTCTCCGGTTTGCCCGATATTTCGAGAATATTGAACTGCGCGGCCGGATGGATGCCGCCTGGAGCCTGGCCCGCCGCGGCCACGCCGATGACCGGTACCTCACGCTCGCCCGGCCCGACGATCGCTCCGGTTGAGGGCAGGTGGGAATGGCCGTGCAGCACCAGTTCGGCACCGTGTCGGCGGATGACGTTCTGGAACCGGCGGATGCCGAAAAGGCGCTTGTACTGGGAGACCGCGCCCCTGAGCGGGGGGTGATGGATCATGACGACGCGGAACAGGCCGCGTCCGGCCGCATGGTCGAGCAGCTTGGCCAGCCTGTGCGCCTGACCCTCGCCGAAGAATCCGTTGGCCATGAACGGTGCCGTCGCGCGCGCCGAACTGACGCCGATCAATGCCACGTCGCCACGCACCCGCATATAGGGAAAAGCCCGCCGATCGGCCGGAATGGCCTCGCCGTCGCCGGTCATCCAGGGTCCCCAGGCTCGGCAAACCTTGTCAAGCGCACCAGGCACATAGGCGTCGTGGTTGCCGGGAACCACGGAGACGTGCTCCGGATCTCCGAGTGTGGTCAGCCACTGCCGCGCCATGTCGATCTCGATGTCGAGCGCCAGGTTGACGAGGTCGCCGGTGACGGCGA
Source organism: Mesorhizobium sp. L-8-10 (assembly GCF_016756635.1). NCBI lineage: Bacteria > Pseudomonadati > Pseudomonadota > Alphaproteobacteria > Hyphomicrobiales > Phyllobacteriaceae > Mesorhizobium > Mesorhizobium sp. L-8-10. The sequence continues at coordinate 3,596,318 of NZ_AP023263.1, forward strand.
TGTGGTCGGGCTCGGCCGCCTTCATGTCGGCTACGATCGAATCGATCACGCTGTCGTGGAGGAAGCGGCGGCGGTTGCGGTGCCAGTTGACATAGCCCAGCGCTCTCTTGGAGACCAGCTGGTGATATTCTACATCGGGTAGCGGCCCCAGATGGACGTCGGAAAGATGCGCAAGCCTGAACATCGCTCCTCTTTAGAGCAGGACCGGTCGGAGTTGAACCGGCTGCCTGGCGCATGAGCGGGGACGACGACGAGGCGCGCTTCCGCCAGACCGGCTGGCCCGGCCTGAGGGCAAGGCTTTTCCATCTCTATTTTGTGTTGAGGCGGCCGATGACTCTCGGGACGCGCGGACTCGTCCACGACGCCGCCTCCAATTCGGTCTTCCTGATCCGTCACACCTATGTGCCCGGCTGGCAATTGCCGGGCGGCGGCGTCGAGGTCGGCGAGACGGCGGAGGAGGCGCTGGTACGTGAGCTTTCGGAGGAGGGAAATATAGAACTGCTGGGACCGCCGCTGATCCGTTCGCTCCATTTCAATGCCCGCTCCAGCCGGCGTGATCACGTCGCCTTCTATCTGGTCTCGGCCTTCCGGCAGACAAGCCCACGTTTGCCCGATGCCGAGATCGCCGAGGCCCGCTTCTTTCCCCTCGACGCCCTCCCTGATACCACCACCCCTGCGACGCTGCGCCGGATCCGGGAAGTGTTCGAAGGCGCAGAGGTGTCGAAGTACTGGTGAGCCGGCTGCGACTAAGCAGATTCCGGAAAAGTGTGCCACGGTTTTCCGACAAGAATCTGCGACAAAACAAAGGCCTAAGCAAACCATTCGTTGGCTTGCCAAGGAATGTCTGCTTAGGCAGCCTTTCTGAACCGGGCTCGATCATGCGGCGCCGAATAGTCGATTGCGGGGCCCTTGGGGATGATCCGGGTCGGATTGATCGTTTCGTGGCTGCCGTAATAGTGCTTCTTGATCTGCTCGATGTCTACCGTCCCGGCGACGCCCGGCACCTGGTAGAGGTCGCGCAGATAATTCGACAGGTTCGGATAGTCGGCGATGCGGCGCAGATTGCATTTGAAGTGGCCGACATAGACCGGGTCGAAGCGCGCCAGGGTGGTGAACAGGCGCCAGTCGGCCTCGGTGATCCGTTCGCCGGTCAGGTAGCGCCGGCGCGACAAGCGCTCCTCCAGCATGTCGAGCGCGGCGAACAACTCGTCATGGGCTTCTTCGTAAGCTTCCTGGGTGGTCGCGAAGCCTGCCCGGTAGACGCCGTTGTTGACGGCTGGATAGATCATCTCGTTCAGGGCATCGATTTCGCCGCGCAGGGCTTCGGGATAAAAATCGACTGCGGCGTCGCCCCAGGCGTCGAACGCCGAGTTCAGCATGCGGATGATCTCGGCCGATTCGTTGGAGACGATCGTCCCCAGTTTCTTGTCCCACAGCACGGGCACGGTGACCCGCCCCGAATAATGCGGGTCGGCCCTGGTATAGATGTCGCGCAGGAACGGCAGGCTGTAGAGATGGTCTCCTGTTCCGCCGTCCTCGGCAAGGAAGGTCCAGCCATCCTTGCCGAGGAAGTGATGGACGACTGAGACGGAGATGATCTCCTCCAGCTTCTTCAATCTACGCAGGATCAGCGTGCGATGGGCCCAGGGGCAGGCGAGCGAGACATAGAGATGATATCGACCGGGCTCCGCCGTGAAGCCGCCTCTGCCGCTCGGTCCCGGTGTGCCGTCACGGGTCACCCAGTTGCGGAACTGCGATTGCGAGCGCTCGAATTTCCCGCCGGTCTCCTTCGTCGAGTACCAGACGTCATGCCATTTCCCGTCGACCAGCAGTCCCATCGTCTCGTCCTTCTCCGTCTTCCCGCCTGATTTAGGGAGCGCGTCGCGACAGGCCAATGCCTGTCTGTGGACGGAGCGTCAAATGCCCGGATGCATTTTGTTTCGCGTAACCCCATGGACGTTGTCAAAAAATGATGCTAGCGGGGCTCACCATGTCACCTCTCTTCATGATCCGGATCGAACGACGACGAATTGGCGCCAGCGCTTAAGCCGCTGACCATATAGCCGCGCCTTGCGGCAATCCAATTCGTGATCGACCGGACGAGAAGACCATGACTGCCGACGACGTGACGTATCTGCCGGAAGCCCCGGCTCATGACCTCGAAATCGAAGCCATCAACGAGGAAGCCTTCGGGCCCGGACGTTTTGTGCGCGCGGCCCACAAGATCCGCGAACGCGGCCCGCATGAGCGCGCACTCTCTTTCGTCGCCGTGCATGACGGGGCCGTGATCGCCTCGGTGCGTATGACGCGCGTGGCGGCCGGAGAGGGCAGGGCGCTGATGCTGGGACCGCTCGCGGTGAAACCGGCCTACAAGAACATCGGCATCGGCCGCCGTCTGGTGAAGATTGCGCTGGAGGCGGCCGAAGCGTGGGGCGCTCCCGCCGTCATGCTCGTCGGCGACGAGCCTTATTACGGTCCGCTCGGCTTCAAGCGCATACCCCGGGGGCAGATTTCCATGCCGCGGCCGGTGGATCTGGGCAGGCTGCTCGCGGTCGAGATCCAGCCCGGCGCGGTCGCCGCGCTGACCGGCATGGTCGACCACGAAGACCAGATGAAAGTAGTGGCGTAGAGCCCCGATCCTGCTCAAAGGACGCTTGGGGCGGGTACAGCGCTTTACCGCCCCTCGCGATACCACATGGCGCCGAGTGCGAGCAGCAGGAGGCCGAGACCGAAGAAGTCGGCGAAGAGGGGTACCCGGCTGACCGACTTCAGGATGCTGTCATCGGTTGTCCGGAACCCGATCCAGTCGCGGCCGGCCGCTTCTCCACCCCTGACGGGCACGATGTTGGGCAGGCTGGTGCCTGAACCGGTATTGAGCCGCCGCACGCCGGCGCCGACGGCTTCGGCGAAGGGACGCAGCGCGTCTTCGGTGGACACCATGTCGGCGAATTCAGGGGCATTCACCGGTCCGACATGCGCCAGTGTCGAGAGATCGCCATTGCCGATCTGGTAGAGGCCGATCTCGTCGGTCTCGGCGCTGCCGGTGAAGAGGCCTGGCGTCGAGGCGGCCAGCGGCACATCCAGCGTCTTGCCCGACGGCGTTATCACCCGCGCCTGGCCCGGATCGTCGCTCATGCTCTGCCGGCTGATGTCGAGCGTCATGCCGCGACCGTTGGCGGTCAGCCGCTCTTCCTCCAGCTCCGGCTCCTTCATCAGCCAATGGGCGATCCGCCTGTAGAGCTGAACATGGGGACCGCCGCCTTCGAAACCCCGTGCCCACAGCCAGCCCTGATCGGACAGGAACATGCCGACGCGGCCTTCGCCCCTGCGGTTCAGGATGAGCAGCGGCCTGTCGTCCGGACCTTTCATGACGGTCTCGCCCTGCGGCTGATCGATGCCGATCAAGCGGAACCATCGGCTCCAAAGCGGCGGCTCGCTCGCCGAACCTTCGAGGCCCCGGGTCACGGGATGACGTTTTCCAAGGTCGGTCAGCCGGGGATAAAAACCCTGTTCGACGACGTCGCCAGTCGGCAACCCCGGAAGGGCCGCGATCAGAGGCGTGCGGGCGATCGACTGCTCGCCGGCATATTCGGGACCGGCGGCGATCAAGAGGGCGCCGCCCTTTTCGACATATTCGGCGATGTAGTCGTAATAGAGGATCGGCAGCACGTCGCGGTGCTGGTAGCGGTCGAAGATGATCAGGTCGAAGTCGTTGATCTTCTCGACGAACAGTTCGCGGGTCGGGAAGGCGATCAGAGACAGCTCGTTGATCGGCGTGCCGTCCTGTTTCTCCGGCGGCCGCAGGATGGTGAAATGGACGAGATCGACCGACGCGTCCGATTTGAGCAGGTTGCGCCAGGTTCGTTCGCCGGCATGCGGCTCGCCGGAGACCAGCAGCACGCGCAGATTCTCGCGTATGCCGTCGACCAGGGCGATCGCCCGGTTGTTGACGTCGGTCAGTTCGCCCGGTGCGCCGTCGATCGACAATTCCACGATGTTGCGGCCGGCTCCCGGAACGGTGATGGTGAGCGGCATTTCGCGGCCTACCGCCGCGTGCTCGACCGACACCGGCTCGCCATTGATCGAGACGCGCACTTCAGCCGTGCCGGGCTCGCCCCTGCTGTCGATCACGCGATAGGTCAGTTCGAGCGGCTTGCCGACGATGCCGAAGCGCGGCGCCTTCTCCAGGCGGATCCGCCGGTCCCATTCTCCCTCTTGCCCGGTGACCAGCGCATGGATCGGCGCGTTCACGCCCGTGCCCGGCTCCGGCACGTCGTGCACCTGGCCGTCGGTGATCATCACCGCGCCGCCTATACGTGAGGGCGGCACGTCACGGAGCGCGCTCTCCAGCGTGGCGAAGAGCCGAGTCTCGGTGCGCTCCTCGGCCGCGGCGGCCTTGCCGGCCTCGACCACGCGCACCTCGAACTGCTTGAAACGGGCGAGCCGCTCCTGCAGCCCGGCCACGGCGGCGTCCGCCTGCGCGTTGCGCTGGCCGATGTCCTGGCTCTGGCTGCGGTCGACGACCAGCGCCACCACGCTTTTGAGCGGTTCGCGCTCCTCGTCGAGCAGCACGGGATTGACGAGCGCCGCGGCGAGCGCGGCCAGCGCGGCAAGTCGGAGCAGCGCGCCACGCTGCCGATACCAAAGGCCGACCAGTCCGAGCAGCGCGATGGGCGCCAGAACGGCGAGGAGCCATGGCAGCGGCAGCAGCGGCTCGGCGGCGAGAGACCAGTTCATGCTACTGCCCCAGCCTTTCGAGAAGCACGGGAACGTGCACCTGATCGGATTTGTAGTTGCCCGTCAGCATGTACATCATGATGTTGACCCCTGCCCGTAGCGCATAGATGCGCTGCATGGGGTCGGCCGGCACCGTCGGCAGCAGCGGATCGCCGTTCTCGTCGATGGCCCAGGCGCCCGCGAAATCATTGGCAGTGATCATTATCGGCGACACGCCGTCGCCGGTTCGCACCGGCCGGTTCTCGGTGTTGCTGGCGTTGAACGAAGCCTCCACCCAAAGCGGGCTGCCGTTGAAGCGGCCTGGGAACTCGGGCAGGATGAAGAACGACTTCGTCAGCACGTGATCCTGCGGGACAGGCTCGAGCGGCGGGACGTTGAGATTGCCCAATATGTCGCGCAGCCGCTGCGTCGCGGGGCTCGCCGATCCGTCGAGGCCCGAGGCGAACTGGTCGCGGGTGTCGAACAGCACGGTGCCGCCCTGCTGCATGTAGGCGTCTATGCGCGCGATCGTCGCTTCCGAGGGCATGGCGGCGTCTGGGTCGATCGGCCAATAGAGGAGCGGATAGAAGGCGAGCTCATCCCGGGAGATGTCGACGCCCGCCGGGTCGCCCGGCTCCAGCGCCGTCTTCTCGATCAGGAAGCGGGTGAGACCGGCAAGGCCGGCGCGGCTTGTCGAGTCGACCGAGGGATCCCCGGTGAGCACATAGGCGAGCCGCGTAACCGACACAGCGTCGATGGACGCGATGTCGTTCGGCTTGCTGTCGTCGGCGTGGGCATGGTCGACGCCGCCGAGCGCCAGACAGGCCGCAAGCAGCGTTGCCGCGGCCGAGGCGCCCGTCCGGGCGGCCCGTTTCGGACGGCGGGTGAGGATGCCTCCCATCCAGAGCACGGCAAGCGTATCGAGGACCATCAGGAGAAGTGCCGCCGCCATCAGCGGACCCTTCATGTCCCGCGATTCGTCGAAGGCATAACGCAGCTCCGTCACCGGCGCGGGGACCTGGGGACGAACGATCGGCACGAAGGCGGCGCCCGGGCCGAGCAGATTGTGCGCGACGACGCCCTCTTCGCTGCCATAGAGGCCGGGGGGGTTCTCGATCGTCACCCTGGCTGGAGCCGGACCGGCAAGCAGCGGCTTGGCGTCCGATGTCGGCGGCACCAGCCTGCCGTCCGCGGCTATCATCCTGAAGGGTGGCAGAGACACGGCAGCTTCCCCGCTCGCCGCCGTGACGGACCCCTGGTTGCGCGAAAGCTGCACCACGCGGCGCAGCATGTCGACGAAGCTGCCCGATATCGGCAGGTTCGACCAGGTCGCTTCCGGGGTCACGTGAAAGAGCACGATGGTGCCTTTCTCGCGACGGTCGCCGGTAACCAGCGGCGTGCCGTCGGCGAGACTGGCCCAGGTGCGCTCGACAATGTCGGGAGTGGGCTCCGCCAGGATCTGGCGGCTCACCGTTACCTCGCTCGGCGCAGAGAGGTCGGCAAAAGGGCCGGTCGGCGGAAATTCGGCGACAGGCTGGGGCGTGGTCCAGGACAAGGCGCCCCCGAGCGAGCGTTCGCCGAGGCGCAGTCGCACCGGCAGCAGATCCTCGTCATTCTCCGCCGCGGCGAGCCGCGATCCGGCGAAGCGGACCAGCGTGCCGCCGCCCTTCACCCAGTCGACCAGTTGCACGCGCGCCCCTGCGGGGATCGTACCGACATCGGCCATCACGATCATGGCCGGCTTCTGCTCCAGCAATTGCGGGATCGCATCGGCGAGGTCCGCGCTCGTGGGCTCGATCAGGTCGGCGAAAGGCTGCAGCGCGCGACGGATGTAATAGAGCGGCGACAGAAGCGGCTGTGCCTGGTCCGCTTCGGCCTGCGACAAAAGTCCGACGCGCCGTCGCTTGGAGCTGTCGTCGAGCACGCGCACGGCGCCTGCCTGTGGCTCGCCGTCTATGGCGACGGCCGCGAAATCGTTGCGCAGTTCGAACGGAACGGTCATCCGGCCGGTGGCTGTCGTCTCGCCCGGACGGAAGATGATTGCCGCGTCCGCGATGCGCCGTCCCTTGTCGTCGAAGGCGCCCGATGTCACCTGCCGTGGTCCCGCGTCGCCGGACGCGCGGATGGCGGTCAGCGTGAAGCCGTCGACCTCGTTGGCGGCGGCGGTGAGGCCGACCATTCCGAGCCTGTCCGGCGCGCCCCAGAGCAGGCTCGCCGGGTCGTGGCCGAGAAGCCCCTGGAATGCCTGCTCGTCGCCAGGCGCCGACAGGCCGTCGGAAAGTACCGCGACGCTGGCACCCGGCAGTTCCCGCAGGACGGCCGCGACGCGCGCATAGACGGCCGGGCGGTCCACGGGAACGGGCCGAGGCGCTGCCGCGCGGAGACGATCGCGCGCGGCTTGCGCGTCGAAGGGACCGATATCGGCATTGGGACGTTCGGCGGTGAAGGCCAGAATCACCGGGTCGCCATTGCCGCCGGCATCGGCGATCAGGCGGTCGGCGGTTGCGACCCGCTTGTCCCAGTCGGGGGCGGCCGCCCAGCCATTGTCGATGACGAGAGCCAGCGCGGGGCCGCTCGCGGGGAGCTTTTCGCGCGGGTTGAAGACCGGGTCGGCAAGCGCCAGCACGACAAGCGCGGCCATCAGGAGGCGCAGAAGCGTCAGCCACCATGGGCTCTGGTGGGGTGTCTCCTCCTTTTTGAGCACGCGTGCCAGGATCTTTAGCGGCGGAAAGATCTCCGCCTGCGGCCTGGGCGGCGTCAGCCGCAGCAGCCACCAGATCACCGGCAGCGCGAGCAGGCCCCAAAGGACCATCGGCGCGCCGAAGGAGAGCGGCAGCCAGCTCATGCGCGAACTCCGGTGGCGTAACCTCCGTCGGCGGTCATCGCCATATGGAGCCGCACCAGTGCGTCGGAGGCCAGCCGGTCGGTGTGGTTGACGGTGTAGCTCCAGCCGAGCCGCCTGCACCAGCCGGCGAGCTCCTCCCGGCGCGCGGCATAAAGCAGGCGGTACTCCTCGCCGAATCTTTCGGCGCGGCCGGCGGTCAGTTTCTCACCGGTCTCAGGGTCGGTGAATTCGGTGCGGCCGGCATAGGGGAAGGTTTCTTCCGCCGGATCGGCGATCTCGACCAGATGGGCGCGCACGCCATGGCGCGCCAGCACGTCGAGCCAGACCATGGTCTCCTCGACAGGGTCGAGGAAATCGCTGGCGATCACGATGTCGCTGAAGCGGCGGATCGTGCCGAGATCGGGCCGGGCGGGAAGCACTGCCGTCTGGGAGAGAAGTGCCGCCAGCCGCTCGGCGCCGTTGCGGGCGGTGAAGGGATCGCTGAGGCCCGGCCATGCGATGCGCTCGCCGCTGCGCGACAGCAGCTCGGCCATGGCGAGGATCAGCACCAGGGCGCGCGATTCCTTGGAAACCCCGGCGCCCGCCGATTTGTAGAGCATCGAAGGCGACGGGTCGGCCCACAGCCAGACCGTATGGGCCGCCTCCCATTCACGGTCGCGCACATAGGTATGGTCGTCCCGGGCCGAGCGGCGCCAGTCGATGCGGGCGATCGCCTCGCCTTCGACATAGGGACGGAACTGCCAGAAATTCTCGCCGATGCCGCGCTTGCGACGACCGTGCCATCCGGCGATGACGGTGTTGACGATGCGGCGCGCCTCGACAAGGAGATCGGGCACCAGCGATGCACGCGTACGACCACGGGCAAGCGCGTCCCGCGTCGCGACGGGGGCGGTTGCTTCGCCGACCCGCGCCATGCTCAGCCTTGCGCCTTGACCAGCCGGGCGATCACGTCGCGCACATTCATGCCCTCGGCTCGTGCCGCGAAGGTCAGGGCCATGCGGTGCTGAAGCACCGGCTCGGCGAGTGCGCGCACGTCGTCAACCGATGGCGCCAGACGCCCCTCATAGAGCGCTCGGGCGCGGGCGCAGAGCGTCAGCGCCTGACTGGCGCGCGGCCCGGGACCCCAGGCGACATGCTTGTCCGTGTCGGCATTGCCTTGTCCCGGACGCGCCGAGCGCACCAGGGCCAGGATCGCCTCGACCACGCTTTCCGGCACAGGCATGCGCCGGATCAGGAGCTGGATCGCCTTGAGCCTGGCCGGGTCGAGTACGTTCTGCGGCGTGGCGTCCTCGACGCCCGTGGTCTCCAGCAGGATGCGGCGCTCCGCCTCGATGTCGGGATAGAGGATGTCGATCTGCATCAGGAAACGATCGAGTTGCGCCTCGGGCAGCGGGTAGGTGCCTTCCTGTTCCAGCGGGTTCTGCGTGGCGAGCACATGGAAGGGAGAGGGCAGGTCGTGGCGGGCGCCAGCCACCGTCACATGGTATTCCTGCATCGATTGCAGCAGCGCCGACTGGGTGCGCGGGCTTGCGCGGTTGATCTCGTCGGCCATCAGCAGCTGCGCGAAGATGGGGCCGGGGATGAAGCGGAAGGAGCGCCTGCCGTTCTCGTCCTGCTCGAGCACCTCGGAGCCGAGAATGTCCGACGGCATCAGGTCCGGCGTGAACTGGATGCGGCGGGAATCGAGCCCGAGCACCACGCCGAGCGTCTCGACCAGTTTTGTCTTGGCCAGGCCGGGCACACCCATCAGCAACGCATGTCCGCCGGCGAGCAACGCGACAAGCGCGCGCTCGATCACGCTTTCCTGCCCGAAGATCACACGGCCGACACCGTCGCGAACCTTGGAGATGTCGGCCAAAGCACGCTCGGCCTCGGCGATCATGTCCTGTTCGGCGATCGCTGTTTCCTTGATCAAGACGCTCATGCGGGTCGGTCCCTCTGCTCCACCAGAACACCGGCCCCAGATGGCGGAACGGTCCGTCGACTCGCACCTTGGCGGCGTCTAGCGGATGAACTTAAATCTCTCATCAAGGCTGACAAGCGCAACAACAGTGACTATTTCGTGACCATGACAGCAGAACCGAACGTTTGTAACGAGAGCTTGACCGGCGCAGGCGACACCAAGGGCCTCGAGGCGCTGATTTCGCGTGCGGCGCGCGCCGGCAAGGGACTGCCTCCCGTCGAACGCTGGAATCCCGACTTCTGCGGCGATCTCGACATGGAAATCCGGGCAGACGGAACCTGGTTCTATCTCGGTACGCCGATCGGTCGCATGCCGCTGGTCCAGCTCTTCTCGACCGTGCTGAGGAAGGATGCCGACGGCAGGACCTATCTTGTCACCCCTGTCGAGAGGGTCGGCATCCGGGTGGTCGATGCGCCCTTCGTCGCCGTCGAGATGAACGTCTCGGGTGCCGGCGACGATCAGGTCATCACCTTCCGGACCAATGTCGGCGACGTGGTCGAGGCAGGTCCCGACCATCCGCTGCGCTTCGTGGACGAGGACGCGACCGGCGGGCTGAAGCCTTATGTGCTGGTACGCGGCCGGCTCGAGGCGCTGGTCGCCCGGCCGGTCATGTACGAACTCGTCGGCCATGGGGAGGAGATCGCCGTGGACGGCCGGCTGATGTTCGCGGTGCGCTCCAGGGGCAGGATCTATCCGATCATGCCGGCTGAGAAGCTGCGAGAGCTGAGCGCCTGATCATGGACGCAATCGCCAGGCCCTTTTCGACCCGGGATTTCCGCATGCGTGCCGCGCAGGAGCGAGGCCCGCATGCCGGCGCCGACTACGGCGACCATCGCTGGAACCCCGGCTCGGCGCCGCTGTTCGTGCGCGACACGCTGCGTGATGCCGCGGTCCTCATTCCGGTCGTCGACCACGGCGACCGGGCCACCGTGTTGCTGACCAAGCGAGCCGAGAAGCTCAGGAGCCATTCCGGCCAGATCGCCTTTCCAGGTGGGCGCATCGACGCGACCGATCCCTCGCCCGAAGACGCGGCGCTGCGTGAGACCGAGGAGGAGATCGGCCTCGACAGGCATTTCATCGACATCATCGGCAGGATGCCGGACTATGTTTCGGGCAGCGGCTATCGCATCGCTCCGGTGCTTTCCGTGGTCCGCCCGGGCTTCCGGCTCCACATCAACGCGGACGAGGTGGACGACGCCTTCGAAGTTCCCCTGTCCTTCCTGATGGACCCGGCCAATCACACGCGCGACAGCCGCGTCTGGCAGAACAAGGAGCGCTTCTTCTACACCATGCCCTATGACGGGCGGAACATATGGGGCGTGACGGCCGGGATCATCCGCACGCTCTATGAAAGGCTCTACGCATGAGCGCCGCAGTCTCGATCGCGGACAGGGCCGACTGGCTGGCCGATGGGCACCTGCAACGGCTTCTCGGCGTGCTCTGCCAAGGTGGCGAGGAGGCACGGGTCGCGGGCGGCGCGGTGCGCAACACTTTGCTCGGCGAGGCCGTAAGCGACATCGATATCGCAACCACGACGACACCCGGCGAGACGACCCGGCGCGCCGAGGCCGCGGGCTTCAAGGCCGTGCCCACCGGAGCGGAGCACGGCACGATCACCGTCGTCGCGGGCGGCCGGCCCTTCGAGGTAACGACGTTGCGGGCCGATATCGAAACCGACGGGCGCCGCGCCAAGGTGACCTTCGGGCGCGACTGGAAGAAGGATGCCGAGCGGCGCGACTTCACCATCAATGCGCTGTTCGCTGATGCCGAGGGCAGGGTGATCGACCTCGTCGGGGGCGTCGCCGACATAGAAAGCCGCACGCTTCGCTTCATCGGCGACGCCGAAACCCGCATCCGCGAGGACTATCTGCGCATCCTGCGCTTCTTTCGCTTCTTCGCCTGGTACGGGACCGGGCGGCCCGACGCCGACGGGCTGAAAGCCTGCGCACGGCTGAAGGGCGGCCTCGACCAGCTTTCGGCCGAGCGCGTCTGGATGGAGATGAAGAAGCTGCTCGGCGCACCGGATCCGTCGCGCGCGCTGTTGTGGATGCGCCAGTCCGGCGTGCTCGGCAAGGTGCTGCCGGAAGGGGAGAAATGGGGCATCGACGCCATTCATGGCCTGGTCAAGACGGGCGCCGATCTCGGCTGGGCGCCCGATGCCCTGCTGCGGCTGGAGGCGCTGCTGCCGCCGGACGCCGGCCGTGCGGCCGGTCTTGCGGCGCGGCTGAAACTATCCAGGGCGGAAACCGAGCGGCTCGTCGCCTGGGCGTCGACGCCCGGGGTGGAGCCGTCGTCGAGCGAGCGCGTGCTCGCCAGGATGCTCTATCGCGGCGACAAGCAAGGTTTCCTCGACAGGCTGCGCCTGGACTTCGCTGCCGCGCGCTGGCGAGCCCTGCAGGACGACAAGGCGCTGGTCGAGGCGGGCGGCTACTCTCGCCTGCTCGGCTTCGCGGGCAAATGGGAGAAGCCGAAATTCCCGCTGAAGGGCAGCGATCTGCTGGCGCTCGGCGTGCAATCGGGACCGGCTCTGGGCACCATGCTCCTCGAACTGGAACGGGAGTGGATCGAAGCGGGCTTCAAGTCCGACCGCGCGGCGCTGCTCGCCCGCGCAGCCGAGCTTCTGTGATCAGCCGTTTCGCTGTTGCGCTTGAACCCGGGCACCGGCAAGGCGGATTCCACGCGACAACACGAGCGACGACACCATCGGCGCGGCCGCTCCGGCGACGACCGCGCCGGATACGTCGGCGTATTCAGGCCGCGTCGCGGACCTTTTCGATGCGCGAGCGAATAGCCTCGATCATCGTCTCCCGGATCACGGTCTCGCCATGGGTCTCGCGAAGGTGCTCGACGACACGGCGCATGATCTCGGCCTCTTCCTCATGACGGGTGTGCCAGTCGCAGCCGGGCACCAACGAGCCGCATTGAAATTCCTTCATGGCGTGTCTCCTCTTCTCACTCGATCGAACCGGTACTCGATGTGCCGCAAGCGATCCTCCCGCAGCACATGCCGATGCTACGGGATCATTATAACACCTGTTTCGGATTTTGGTTGCTTCTGCCGATTCGGTTTCCCTGGCCGGTGCGAGGCGCGCAGCGATATTCTTCACTCCTTCGACAGAATCAGGATTTCGCAGGCCGCTTCTTCGGCTTCGCCTGCTTGTCCCAATGCTTCTCCCGCCGGCCTTCGGACTGCATGCCGGATTTCGCACGATAGGCTCCCTTGCGGTGCGGTTTCCTGCCAGGCATTCCGCCGGCCTCGTCAGGGCCACCGCCTTCGGCCCGCTGGATGACGACGCCCTTCTCGCCGGTGCCATGCTGCTTGACCGCCTTGGCGAAATCGTCGGCCTTGTCGGCGATGATCTCGAAACGCGATTCCGTATCGAGGATACGGATCGAGCCGATCTCGCGCTTGGTCACGCGTCCGGCCTTGCAGATCAGTGGCAGGAGCCAGCGCGGCTCCGCGCGGTGCTTGCGCCCGACCGAGACGGAGAACCATACGCCGTCGGTGAAGCGCTTGTCGGGCCGCTCGCCCCTGGAAGGATCGAAGGTGGAAGGCGGGCCTTCGGACAGTTCTTCCGCCGCGGGGCGCGATGCGAGTTGCTGGCGCAGCCAGGCGGCGGCGATCCGCTCCGGGCCGTAGGCGGCCAGAAGCTCCCGAACCATATCCGCCTCTTCCTCGCCCGGCGCGGCATCGAGGGCCGGATCGGCGAGGATGCGTTCACGGATCCGCGCGTCGATCTCGGCCGCCGTCGGCGCCCGCTCGGTCGTTGCCTCGAGCTTCGCGAGTTTCAGCAGGCGGGCGGCGCTGCCGCGCCGATGGAACGGGACGATCAGCACGCAGATGCCCTTCCGGCCCGCACGGCCGGTGCGTCCGCTCCGGTGTAGAAGGGTCTCGGGGCTCGTCGGCAGGTCGGCATGGACGACGAGGTCGAGATTGGGCAGGTCGATGCCGCGCGCGGCGACGTCGGTCGCAACGCAGATGCGCGCCCGGCCGTCCCGCATCGCCTGCAGAGCATTGCTGCGTTCGGCCTGACTCAATTCGCCCGACAGCGAAACGACCGAGAAGCCGCGATTGGCGAGGCGGCTGGACAGATGCCGGACCGCTTCGCGGGTCGAGCAGAAAACGATCGTATTCTGCGCGTCGAAGAACAGCAGCGTGTTGACGACGGCGTTCTCTCGCTCGGTGGGCGCGACAGGCATCGTGCGGTACTCGATGTCGTCGTGCTGGCCGCCGTCGCTGGAGACCGTGACGCGCAGCGCATCGCGCTGGAATTGCTTTGCAAGTGCGGCGATCGGCTTGGGAACGGTGGCCGAGAACAGCAGCGTGCGGCGCTCGGCCGGGGCCGCGGCCAGGATGAATTCGAGGTCCTCCCGGAAGCCCAGGTCCAGCATCTCGTCGGCCTCGTCGAGGACCACGGCGCGAATTTCCGATATGTCGAGCGAGCCGCGCGTGATGTGGTCGCGCAGGCGGCCGGGCGTGCCGACGACGATATGGGCGCCTTGCTCGAGCGCGCGCCTTTCCTGGCGCATGTCCATGCCGCCGACGCAGGAACCGAGGCGGGCGCCGGTGTCGCTGTAGAGCCATTCGAGCTCGCGGCGGACCTGGATCGCCAACTCGCGCGTCGGCGCGATGATCAGCGCGAGGGGGGCGCCGGCGCTTTCGAATTGGGCTGCTTCGCCGAGCAGCGTAGGCGCGATCGCCATGCCGAAGGCGACGGTCTTGCCGGAGCCCGTCTGAGCCGAGACGAGCAGGTCCGCGCCCTCGGTTTCGGGTGCGAGCACCGCCGCCTGGACCGAAGTCAGCGTGGTGAAGCCACGCGCTTCCAATGCTCCGGCCAGTGCCGGGACCGTTCCGGTGAAACTCGTCACGTGTTCTTTTCCCAATGAATTGCGTGCACCGCAGGCCGGACCACGACCATGTCGCGTGTCCGGCATCCGGCGCCGTTGGCGATGAGCGCCAGGGCAGCTTACCGGCGGCGAGAGCCCGCCGCCAGCCGTCCTGAGGCTCGCTTTACTCTCGGCTTACGGCCAGCGCACTTCCGGCGGCAGGCTCGACAGGATCGAATTGACATTGCCGCCGGTCTTCAGCCCGAAGATCGTGCCGCGATCATAGAGCAGGTTGAACTCGACATAGCGGCCCCGCCGGATCAGTTGCTCCTCGCGCTCGGCGTCGGTCCAGTTCTGGTTGAAGTTCTTGCGCACGAGGTGCTGATAAACCACGAGAAAGGAGCGGCCGACATCCTGCGCGAAGCGAAGGTCGGCGTCCCAGCCGCCCTTGTCCTGCGGCGAATGCTGCCAGTCGAAGAAGATGCCGCCGATACCGCGCGGCTCGTTGCGATGCGGCAGGAAGAAATATTCGTCGCACCATGCCTTGAACTTCTCGTAGTCGGCGACGGCCGGGTTCTTCTGGCATGCGAACTGCATCGACCGGTGGAAGTCGATCGTATCCTGGTCCGTCTGGACGCGCCGCCGGTCGAGAACGGGCGTCAGGTCGGCCCCGCCGCCGAACCACCAGCGCGAGGTCGCCACCATGCGCGTGTTCATGTGTACGGCGGGCACATTGGGGTTCCATGGATGCGCGATGAGCGAGATGCCGCTCGCCCAGAAGCGCGGATCCTCCTCTGCGCCCGGCATCTGCTTGCGAAACTCCGGGGAGAACTCGCCATCGACGGTGGAAGTGTGGACGCCGACCTTCTCGAAGACGCGGCCGTGCATCATCGACATGATGCCTCCGCCGCCCTTGCCTTCCTCGCGCTGCCAGGGGGTTCTTTCGAAACGCCCCGGCGACCATGAGGCGAGGGGGCCCGCCACCTCGTCTTCCAGCGTCTCGAATGTGGAACAGATGCGATCGCGCAACTCTTCGAACCAGGCCCTGGCCCGTATCTTCTTGTCTTCGATGTCGGCCGGCAGCCCTGCCGGAATTTCGGGCCGTTCCATATCTTTCCTTGCAGATGCTGGCGTCGGCACGCGTCGGAACGCGGCGGCGCGCCAAAAGACTCGTCTTTTCCGGCCGCGATCCCTATCCTCTTGAAGGATCGGGTCAAGGAGTTCTTTGTTGGGCGCCCCCAGGAGACCATCGCTAGACGGGCTGAAGAAGCGTCTTGACCGCTCCCGCGCGGAAAAGACGCGGCTGCCGCGTGACGGTTTCCTGCGCGAGACCTTCGTGTTGCCGCGTTCCGCCGCGCGGGACAAGGCGCGCGAATGGTTCGACCGCTGGCCGAAACAGGCCTACTGGACCGAGATCGAAAGCTGGTCCGAGCGACCGGGCGACGTCATCGAGTTCACGATGCGGAGGCTGCCGGCAGCGGATTGAGGCGGCGACAGCCACCCTTACCGAACCAGCCGCCGCGCTCCCGGCCCCTCGGCCGCCAGCCGGTCGTGAGGATTGCGAAGCGGGCAGCGGTCGATCGACATGCAGCCGCAGCCGATGCAGTCGGTCAGCCCGTCGCGCAACCCCTGAAGCCGGGCGATGCGGCGATCGAGATCGTCGCGCCATTGCCTGGAAAGCCGACCCCAATCGCCGCGTGTCGGCGTCCGGCCCTCCGGCAGCGATGCGAAGGCGGCGGCAATATCGGCGAGCGGGATGCCGACCTCCTGTGCGACCTTGATGATGGCTACGCGGCGCAGTACGTCGCGCGCGTAGCGCCGCTGATTGCCTGCCGTGCGGTTGCTCGCGATCAGCCCCCTCGTCTCATAGAAATGGAGCGCCGAAACGGTGACGCCGCTGCGCGCTGCGACCTCGCCAACCGTCAATTCCCGTGCCATGGCAGATTCCGCCTGACCTCAACTTAACATGAGGTTTTAGCAAGGCTTCCTTCGAAGGCAAGCGAAGGAGTTCTTCATGCGTGGTTGGGCAGGACTTGCGGGGCGCACGCGGCTCGGGAACGGCATTGTGCTGCGCTTCCATCTCTTCACCAGTTGGCAACGCCGGCCGGGAACAGCGTCAGCCGATTCGGCGCATCGCCTCGCCCGCGGCCATGGCAGCCGCGACGGCGAGATTGAGGCTGCGGCCTCCGCCGCGCATCGGAATGAGCAGTCGCGCATCGGCGCTGTCATGGACATGGTCCGGCACGCCGGCGGATTCGCGGCCGAACAGCAGGATGTCGCCGTCGGCAAACTCGAATTCGGTGTAGGGCAAGTCGGCTTTCGTCGAGAAAAGCACCAGCCGGCGGCCTTCCGCGCGCCGCCACTGCTCGAAGCGCGCAAAGTCGAGATGCCTGACAAGCGTCGTCATTTCGAGATAGTCCATTCCGGCGCGCTTGAGGGCGCGGTCGGAAAGGGCGAAGCCGGCAGGCTCGATGATGTCGATTGCGATGCCGAGGCAGGCGCCCATCCTCAGGATCGTGCCGGTGTTGCCTGCGATGTCGGGCTGATAGAGCGCGATGCGAAAACCGCCGGTCACGGGCGCGATGTCCTTATGGGTTGCGGAATGGCAACAGGGTCGCCGCCAGGTTGGGAAAACCGCGCCGAGGGCATGGCCATTTCAGGCGAAATCGTCTACATAGCCGCCAGTGTCAACTCGAACCGATGGAGGCAGCGATGGAAATCTTCCGGATGCGTAGCGCAGTGGCTGCCCTTTTCAACGGGCGCCTTGCCTGACGGCGGTTTCGGTTCGACACACTTCCTGACAGTCAGCATCACACCGATTCCTGCCGGAAAGTCTTTTCCGTTCTCGAAGGAATCACGCGATGCATGCCAATCTCCCGAAGGGCCCGGTCGCCCCGTCTGAACCCGTTTCTTCCGCTGAAGTCCAGGTTATCGCGCCGCGCGAATCCACCGGGCTTCCAAGCCCGCCGCCGGCCTGTCAGCAGCGTTCAGGGCCGCCCTTGGCGCGAAGCCTCAGGCACCACATCTGAGGCTTGCGAAGCCTCATGCGTTCGACCCTTTGGCGCAGGCGAAAGCGGGGACTGGCGGCAAGGCGCAGAGACCGGCGCCGGTAAGAAGTCCTATGATCGGTCCCCGCTCGGGACACAAATGACGTTTCGAAAGTTGGAAGAGCGAGAAAATGTTTCGCTGGTTTGAGAAGAGGCTGGACCCGTTCCCGTCCGAGGAACCTGTCGAGCCGCCCAGGACGCTGGTGGCCTTCTGCCTGCACTATACCAGGGGCGCGTGGCCGTTCATCGCCATATCGGCGACGCTGACGGCGGTGGTGGCCTTTGCCGAGGTCTGGATGTTCGGCTTTCTCGGCTCCATCGTCGACTGGCTGTCGATACAGAACCGCGAGACCTTTTTGCAGACCGAAGGCTGGAAGCTGGCCGGCATGGCCTTTGTCGTGCTCGTCCTGCTGCCGACCACGGTGTTCGTCAATTCGATGGTCAACCAGCAGACGCTCATGGGCAACTATCCCATGCGCATTCGCTGGCAGGTGCACCGCTACCTGCTCAGGCAGTCGATGAGCTTCTATCAGGACGAGTTCGCGGGGCGCATCGCCACCAAGCTGATGCAGACCGCGCTCGCCGTGCGCGAATGCGTCATCAAGCTGATCGACGTCCTGAACTATGTGGTGGTCTATTTCCTCGGCATGCTGCTCATCGTCGGCTCGTCGGACTGGCGGCTGGCGATGCCTCTCGCCGTCTGGCTGGTGGGTTATGTGCTGCTCATGCGCCACTTCATCCCGAAGCTGGGCAAGGTCTCCGAAGAACAGGCCGACGCCAGGTCCGTGATGACGGGCCGGGTGGTCGACAGCTACACCAACATCCAGACCGTGAAGCTGTTCTCCCATGCGCGCCGCGAGGCCTCCTATGCCAGGGAGGGCATGGGCATCTTCATGGATACGGTCTACCGTACCATGCGGCTGGTCACCGGGCTCTACGGCACGCTCTATCTGCTGAACTCGCTGCTCCTGACCTCGGTCGCGGGCCTGTCGATCTGGTTGTGGCTCAATGAGGCCGTCACGATCGGCGCGGTCGCGGTGGTCATCGGCCTGGTGCTCCGGCTCTGGGGCATGTCGCAATGGATCATGTGGGAGATATCGGGACTGTTCGAGAATATCGGCACGGTTCAGGACGGGATCGGCTCGATCTCGCTGCCGCGCCTCGTCGAGGACAAGCCCGGCGCCCGCGAGATCACAGTGAAGAAAGGCGAGATCGAGTTCGACCGCATCCGCTTCCACTACGGCAAGGGCAAGGGCGTCATCGAGGAACTGTCGCTGACCGTGCGGCCGGGCGAGAAGGTCGGCCTGGTCGGCCGCTCGGGCGCCGGCAAGTCGACGCTCGTCAACCTGTTGCTGCGCTTCTACGACCTCGAGGGCGGGCGCATCCTGATCGACGGCCAGGAGATCGCGGGCGTCACCCAGGATTCGTTGCGCGCCGAGATCGGCATGGTCACGCAGGACACCTCGCTGCTCCACCGCTCGGTGCGCGACAACATCCTCTACGGACGCCCCGACGCCACGGAGACGATGATGGTCGAGGCGGCGCGGCGGGCCGAGGCGATCGGCTTCATCGGCGGGCTCGTCGATGCGAAGGACCGCAAGGGCTTCGACGCCCATGTCGGCGAGCGCGGCGTGAAGCTGTCCGGCGGCCAGCGCCAGCGCATCGCGATCGCCCGCGTGATGCTGAAGGATGCACCGATCCTCATCCTCGACGAGGCGACGTCGGCGCTCGACTCGGAGGTCGAGGCAGCCATCCAGGAGAACCTCTATCGGCTCATGGAGGGCAAGACGGTGATCGCGATCGCGCACCGGCTGTCGACCATCGCGGCGATGGATCGTCTGGTGGTCATGGACAATGGCCGGATCGTCGAGGAGGGGACGCATGATGCGCTCGTCGCCAAAGGCGGGCTCTATGCACAGCTCTGGCAGCGCCAGTCCGGCGGCTTCCTCATCCAGGATGAGCCGCATGCCGGGGCCGCCGCCATGCGCGGCGGCGACGTCGCCGCGGCCATGGAGGGACAGGCAGCGGAATGAACGGGCTTTCGCCGCGACCGTCCCTATATTTGTCGTCGGGCCGGATGCGGCCGGCCCGACTATCGCATCGGTGAGACGGCAGGGCGAATGACCGAACCCAATTTTCCGGACAGCCTTTGGCGGCGCTTCGAAGGGGCGATCGATCCCTTTCAGGACACCGATCGCGACGTGCTGCCAGCCACGGCCTGGCAATTCATCCTCTATTTCGCCAACCAGGCGAGGGGACCCTTCGTCCTGCTGCTGATCGTCGGCGGCCTGGCCGGCGCGGTCGATGCCGCCATGTACTGGTCGGTCGGATGGCTGATCGATCTTATGGATTCCTCCAGCCCGGAGCGCCTCTTCGCAGATCACTGGCCCCAACTCCTGGGCCTGCTCCTGCTCGTCCTGGTCGTGCGCACCCTTGTCCTGGTCGCCTCCGCGCTGGTCGAGCAGCAGGTGATCGTGCCGGGCTTCTATTCGATGGTGCGCTGGCAGTCGTTCCGCCGCGTCATCGAGCAGCCTTACGCCTTCTACCAGAACGACTTTGCCGGCCGCATCGCCACCAAGATCATGCAGGGCGGCGAGGCCGTCGGCGATTTCATCGTCAACGTGCTGCAGACCATGTGGTCGTTCCTGACCTTCGTGGTCCTGGCCATCACCATCCTCGTCTCGCTTGATCCGCTGATGGGGCTGGTCGTCGGCCTGTGGTTCCTCGGCTATGTGGCGATCGTGCGGTTCCTGTTGCCGACCATGCGGCGCGCCGGGCGCGAGACGGCCGACCAGCGCTCCGTCTTCAACGGGCGCTTGGTGGACGCCTTCACCAACATCGTTGCCGTGAAGCTGTTCGATAGCGGGAGGCGTGAGCACGCCTACATCCGCGATGCGATGGAGAGCTTCATCGCCGCCGTCTTCCGGCTCACCCGCGCCGTCACCACGGTGCGCTCCGCCGTGGCGGCGCTCAACGGCACCATGGTGAGTTCGATCGGCGCCATCGCTGTCTGGAGCTGGACGCAGGGCAACATCTCGACCGGGGCGATCGCGGCCGCGCTCGCATTGGTCTTCCGGCTCAACCAGATGTCCGGCTGGATGATGTTCAACGTCAACGGCCTGATCCGCAACTACGGCACGATCCAGGACGCGACGGGCACGATATCCGTCCGCCCCGCCATTCGCGACGCGGCGGACGCCGTCGCGCTCCCAAGAGCCAAGGGCGACATCCGCTTCGAGAACGTCTCGTTCAACTACGAAAAGGGCGGCGGGATCATCGAGAACCTCAACCTCCATGTCAGGCCGGGCGAGCGCGTCGCATTGGTCGGCCCTTCCGGTGCCGGCAAGACCACCATCGTCAATCTCGCGCTGCGCCTGTTCGACGTCGAGAAGGGCCGCATCCTGATCGACGGCCATGATGTGCGTTCCGTCACCCAGGCGTCGCTGCGCGCCCAGTTCGGCGTTGTCAGCCAGGATGCGATGCTGATGCACCGTTCGATCCGCGACAATATCGGCTACGGCAAGGCCGGCGCCCGGGAAGGCGACATCGTCGAAGCTGCCCGGCGTGCCGCCGCGCACGACTTCATCGTCGACGTGCAGGATCCCAAGGGTCGCAAGGGCTATGACGCCCAGGTCGGCGAACGCGGCGTGAAGCTCTCGGGCGGCCAGCGCCAGCGCATCGCGATCGCACGCATGATGCTGAAGGACGCGCCGATCCTCATTCTCGACGAAGCGACATCTGCCCTGGATTCGGAGGTGGAGGCAGCCATCCAGGACAATCTCTACCGGCTGATGGAAGGCAAGACCGTGATCGCGATCGCTCATCGGCTGTCGACCATCGCTGCGCTCGACCGGGTGGTCGTGATCGACGAAGGCCGCATCGTCGAGGAGGGCATCCACGAGGAACTGCTGGCCAAGGGCGGGCTCTATGCCCAGCTCTGGAAGCGTCAGTCCGGCGGCTTCCTGGCCGAGAGCCTGGCCGCGGAGTAGGGGCGATGTCGCTGCGACCGCCAGGCGCCCAGTCGGGTTCGGCAGGCCTCCAGAGCGGGCTCGACGTCCTCCATCACGAAATCGCCGGCGAGATGGCCTCGGCGCTCGGGCGGGCCGGCCGGCATGTCGAGGAGACGCTCGCGAGGCTGCGCGTCCTCGCGGCCGACGACCAGGCTCGTCCGGGGCTGCTGCGCGATGCCGCCGAAGCGGTGCACGCCTATTTCATCCAGCGCGAGCTCTGCGGCCTTCGGCGCCACGACGCCGTGATTCGCGAATACGACATACCCAGGGCAGTGCTGGCGAGGCTCGGGGCGAAATAGGGCTCGGGCGGGCCGTCCTGGCCGTCGCAGCGACGGGCCGCGCGGTGGTCGCCGGCCGCCTCCCGCTCCCCCGGGACGGGCCGATTCCGGGCTTGATCCACAGGGCCGCGACAATCTGCCCTGAGGCCTACTGCCGTCTGGACAAGCGCATTCTTCACGCATAAACCAGCCGCAAATGCCGGAGGTCTGTCGCTAGCCCGTCGCCATGCGATTTCGGGTGCGCGCCAGGAAGAGCGGGGATCGGTTCAGCCGCCGGCGCAGATAAGGGAAAAGGATCAGAGTCCCGTGAGCGCACACGATACGACGGAGCCAAACCGCCGCGATTTTCTCTATATTGCGACCGGCATGGCCGGTGCGGTCGGCGCTGGCGCCGTCGCATGGCCGTTCATCGACCAGATGCGCCCCGACGCTTCGACGCTCGCGCTCGCCTCTGTCGAGGTGGACGTCTCCGCGCTTCAGCCGGGCATGTCGCTGACCGCCAAATGGCGCGGCAGGCCGGTGTTCATCCGCAACCGCACGCCGGAAGAGATCGAGGCGGCCAAGGCCGTGCCGATGGCCGAGCTGAAGGATCCGGTGGCACGCAACGCCAACATCCCGGCGGGCGCCGAGGCGACCGACATCGATCGGTCGGCAGGCGAGGGCAGGGAGAACTGGATCGTCATGGTCGGCGTCTGCACGCATCTCGGTTGCGTGCCTCTCGGCCAGTCCGGCGATTTCGGCGGCTGGTTCTGCCCGTGCCACGGCTCCCACTACGACACGGCGGGGCGTATCCGCAAAGGCCCTGCGCCCGAGAACTTGGCCGTGCCCGTTTTCCAATTCATTTCCGACACCAAGATCCGGATCGGCTAAGGGGGAATTTCCATGGCTGGTGGACACTCGACCTACAAGCCGACAAGCGGCATCGGCCGCTGGGTCGACGAACGCATGCCGCTGCCGCGGCTGATGTATGATTCCTTCGTCGCCTACCCGGTGCCGCGTAACCTGAATTACGCCTACACCTTCGGCGGCATCCTTTCGATCATGCTGGTGGCGCAGATCCTCACCGGTGTCGTGCTGGCCATGCACTATGCCGCAAACACGGGCCTCGCCTTCCAGTCGGTCGAGAAGATCATGCGCGACGTGAATTCGGGCTGGCTTCTGCGCTACCTGCATTCCAACGGCGCGTCCTTCTTTTTCATTGCCGTCTACATCCACATCTTCCGCGGGCTCTATTACGGTTCCTACAAGGCGCCGCGCGAGCTGCTGTGGATCCTGGGCTGCATCATCTACCTGCTGATGATGGCGACCGGCTTCATGGGCTATGTGCTTCCCTGGGGCCAGATGAGCTTCTGGGGTGCAACCGTCATCACCGGGTTCTTCACCGCGATCCCGCTGGTCGGCGACTGGATCCAGCAACTGCTGCTTGGCGGCTTCGCGGTCGATAATCCGACGCTCAACCGCTTCTTTGCGCTGCACTATCTGCTGCCCTTCATGATCGCCGGCGTCGTCGTCCTGCACGTCTGGGCGCTGCACGTCACCGGTCAGACCAACCCGACCGGCATCGAGGTCAAGGCAAAGACCGACACGGTTCCGTTCACGCCGCATGCCACCGCCAAGGACGCCTTTGCGATGGTCGTGTTCCTCGCCGTGTTCGCCTACTTCGTCTTCTATATGCCGAACTATCTCGGCCACCCCGACAACTACATCGTTGCCGACCCGCTGAAGACGCCGGCCCATATCGTCCCCGAATGGTACTACCTGCCGTTCTACGCGATCCTGCGCGCCATCACCTTCAACATCGGCCCGATCGATTCCAAGCTGGGCGGCGTGCTGGCCATGTTCGGCTCCATCGCGGTGCTGTTCGTCGTGCCCTGGCTCGACACATCGAAGGTCCGCTCTGCGGTCTACCGCCCCTGGTACAAGCTGTTCTTCTGGCTGTTCGCCGCCAACGCCATCTTCCTCGGCTGGCTCGGCTCGCGTCCGGCGGAAGGCGCCTATGTGATCATGGCCCAGGCTTCGACCCTCTACTATTTCGCCTTCTTCCTGGTGATCATGCCGGTCCTCGGCCTGATCGAAACCCCGCGCAGGCTGCCCAACTCGATCACCGAAGCGGTGCTTGCCAAGAAGGGGAACGGCGCAACGGCGCTTCCGAGCGGCGTGGCCGCCTCGCCGGAAACCAAAGGCTGATCTGCCGAGAATCTTTGAGAGGATAGTTTTCATGAAGAAGATTCTCAGCGGATTGGCGGTGCTGGGCGTTGTGCTTGCGGGCGCTGCTGGTGTCTGGGCGGCCGAAGAGGAGGCCGGCCACAGCGCGGCCGAGCCGACGCACTTCCCGATCCACAAGCCGGTGGAGCAGACCTGGTCCTTCGCGGGTCCGTTCGGCACCTATGACAGGGGCCAGTTGCAGCGCGGGCTGAAGATTTACAAGGAAGTCTGCTCCGCCTGTCATTCGATGGATCTCGTCGCCTTCCGCACGCTGGAGGGGCTCGGCTACTCGCCCGCCCAGGTTAGCGCCTTCGCGGCCGAGTACACCGTGCAGGACGGGCCGAATGCCGACGGCGAGATGTTCGAACGCCCGGCTATCCCGTCGGATCACTTCCCGTCGCCATTCCCGAATCCGGTCGCTGCGGCGGTCGCCAACAACGGCGCCGCCCCGCCCGACTTCTCCCTGATCGCCAAGGCGCGCGGTGTCGAACGCGGCTTCCCGACCTTCGTCTTCGACATCTTCACGCAGTATGCCGAAAACGGTCCCGACTATATCCATGCGCTGCTGACCGGCTATGATGAGCAGCCGCCGGCCGGCATGGAAATTGCCGAGGGCACGCACTACAACCCGTATTTCATCGCCGGCAAGTCGCTGGCCATGGCCAAGCCGCTCTCGGACGGCCAGGTGACCTACGAGGACGGTACGCCCGAGACGGTCGACCAGTATGCGCGCGACGTCTCGGCCTTCCTGATGTGGGCCGCCGAGCCGCATCTCGAGGAGCGCAAGAAGACCGGCTTCCGCGTCATCATCTTCCTTGCCCTGTTCGGCGTGCTGGTTTACCTGACCAAGCGCAAGGTGTGGGCTACCACACCGCATTGAGTTGGATCGCAGCGACTTTCCAAAGGGCGCCGGCGGCGCCCTTTTCATTCGACTGCGAAACCGGCATGTATGTGCGGCAACGGGACCGTTCTGACATGAAATCTTCCCTCGAAGACACTCTGCTCACCTCGATCCGCACGATCCCGGACTATCCGAAGCCGGGAATCCTGTTCCGCGACATAACCACGCTGCTCGGCGATGCGCGTGCTTTCCGCCGTGCAGTGGACGAACTCGTTCATCCATGGGCGGGCTCCAAGATCGACAAGATCGCAGGCATCGAGGCGCGCGGCTTCATCCTCGGAGGCGCGATCGCGCACCAGCTTTCGGCCGGCTTCATCCCGATCCGCAAGAAGGGCAAGCTGCCGCACGAGACCGTGCGCGTCGCCTACAGCCTGGAATACGGGCTGGACGAGATGGAGATGCACAAGGATGCGGTGAAGCCGGGCGAACGGGTGATCCTGGTCGACGACCTGATCGCGACCGGCGGCACGGCCGAAGGGGCGGCGAAGCTGCTGCGGCAGATGGGCGCGGAGATCGTCAGCGCCTGTTTCGTTATCGACCTGCCCGATCTCGGCGGCCGTGCCAAGCTCGAGGCGCTCGGCGTTCCCGTCCGCACCCTCGTCGCGTTCGAAGGGCATTGATCACTTCATGACCGTCTCGGCGCGCCTCCGCAGGAAGGCGCGCATGGCTGCGTCGTCGCAAAGGCCGATCGCACGTTGATAGGCCTCGCCGGCCATCGTGGTGTGGCCAAGCCGGGCGTGAAGATGCGCAGCCAGCGCCCAATAGGGCTGGTAGCTCCTGGTCGCCTGGATATCGATCTTTTCGAGCAAGGCGAGGCCAGCCGGAGCGCCACGCGCCTCGGCGATGGCCGCGGCGCGGCCGACCTGCGCGCCGAGGGTCGGCGCGAGCAGCACCAGTCCCTCATAGAGCAGCGCCACGGCTTCCCAGTCGGTGCTGCCGGTAACGGCACGCCGGGCATGCGCCGACTGGATCGCCGCTTCGAGCTGGAAGCGACCGATGCGCCCGGCCTCGGCAGCGTAAGCGAGTTCGTGCTCGGCTTCCTCGCAGAGCGCAGGGGACCACAGACTGCAATCCTGTTCGGAGAGCGGCACGAAGGCTCCGTCGGTCCCGCGCCGCGCGGCGCGCCGGGCCTCGCAATGGAGCATCAGCGCGAGCAGGCCGCGTGCTTCCGGCTCGTCCGGCAACAGGCTGACGACCAGCCGTCCGAGATGCAGCGCCTCCTCGGGCAGGCCGCTGCGGCGCGGATCGTCGCCCGCGACGTCGTCCCAGCCGCTGCCATAGGCCGCGTAGATCGCCTCCAGCACGGCGTCGAGGCGCGGCGCGAGCTCGTCCGGGGCCGGAACCTCGAAGGGGATGCCCGCGCCGCGGATCCGGTTCTTGGCCCGGCTCAGACGGCGCGCCATCGCCGCCGGGCTCACGCAGAAGGCGGAGGCGATCCGCGTGGCGTCGAGCCGCAGGATCGTCTGCAGCATCAGGGGCGTGCGCAATGCCGCATCGATCTCGGGATGCGCCGAGATGAAGAGCAGCTTCAGCCGCTCGTCGCCCAGACCATCCGGCCCGGCGCTGCGTTCGCTCGCTTCTTCCGCCGCGGCGATCAATGCCGGCACTGACTGCCGGTGGACTTGACGGCGGCGCGCGGCGTCGATCAGCCGTCGCCGTGCCGCCACCAGCAGCCAGGCCTCGGGTTTGTCGGGCACGCCGGAGCGCGGCCAGGTCGACAGGGCCGCGCCGAAGGCGTCGGACAGAGCGTCCTCGGCCGCGGCGATGTCGCGCGAACGTGCTGCGAGGAAGGCGAGCAGGCGGCCATAGGATTCACGTGCCGCCCGCTCGACCCTTGCCAGGGCTTCATCGACCATGAGGCGGCCCTTAGCCGGCCGCTATCTCCGCCATCCGATCGTGGTCCGTCCGCGGGAGATTGGGGCGGACTTCGACGCCGCCCTCCGGTCCGGCCGGATAGCGCGCGGCCCATTTCAGCGCCGTGTCGATGTCGGGCACGTCGATGATGAAGAAGCCGCCGAGCTGTTCCTTGGTGTCGGCGAACGGGCCGTCCTGGACACGGTGGGCGCCTTCCCTGGGGCGCAGGCTGGTCGCGGTGGCAGGTGGCTGCAGGCCGGCGCCGGCGACAACGATCCCGGCGTCCTGCAGCGCCTTCATATAAGGCACGAAGCTCGCCCAGAATGCCTCGCGTTTCTTGGGGTCCGCCCGCGCGGAAAATTCGTCGGCACTCTGATAGAAGAGAAGCGTGTAATGCATCGTCCTGTCCTTTCGGTAACGAGCGCGTCGTCGTCGCTCGGCCCAATGACGGGGATGCGGGCCGCAATCGGACACCGGCCTCGATTTTTTTGCTTCGCCGCCTGCCGATATCAGGCAGGCGCATCGTATCTCGTAAGGTCAGCCCGTCTTCACAAGTATCGCGCTCGTGAACTCGATCACCTTGTCGCCGCGCGTATCGAAAGCTTCGCACAAAATGGTGAGCATGCGCCAGCCGGGGCGTGAAGCGATCGGCCGGTGGTCGATACCGGTGCGGGTGAAGGTGATCGTCTCGCCGGCAAAGACCGGCTTCAGCCATTTCAGCTCGCGGAAGCCGGGCGATGGGCCGAATTCCGGCCGCGGCCCCGGACCGGTCCAGGCGACCGGCACGGTATCCTGGCGCAGCTTCAGATTATACTTCATCCAGGTTGCGGCCGTGTGCCAGCCCGACGCGCAGAGCGCACCGAACACGCTTCTCCTGGCGGCTTCCTCGTCGACGTGGAAGGGTTGCGGATCATATTTGCGGGCGAAGGCCTTGATCTCCTCGGCCTGGAATGTGTGGGAGCCGAGCGTCGTGGTGACGCCGATGCCGAAGAACTCGTCGAGCGCGCTCATCGGGCCGTCTCCCGTGCCAGGAACATTCCGGTGTTCTGCAATTCCATGACCACATCGCCGCGCTGGTTGATGAGCGCGCTCTGCACGGTCACAAAGCCGAGGCCGGGTTTCGACTTCGAGCCTCGCTTGGCAATGACCGTGCTGCGGCCGGTCAGCGTGTCTCCGGCCAGGACCGGCTTCTTCCAGCGCACATAATCCAGTCCCGGCGAGCCTTGCGACGTCGAGTCGAGCAGGAAGCCGTCGCACATCATGCGCATGAACATGCAGCATGTGTGCCACCCGGAGGCGGCAAGCCCACCGAGGATGCTGGCCTTGCCCGCTTCTTCATCGAGATGCATCGGCTGCGCATCGAACTCTCTGGCGAATTCGATGATCTCCTCCGCTGTGACCGTCTTCGCGCCGAGCTCTATCGTGCCGCCCTCCTCGAAGTCCTCCAAGGCCCATTTCTTCGCGGTCATGTCAGATCCTGTTCAAACTTGTACGAATACCATGTACAGCCCGCGCCGCCGATGCAAGGCCGCTTTGTCGGCCGAGAGCGAGCATGCTACAGCCAGCCGCGCCGGCGGAAATACCAGAAGGGCAGCACGGCCGAGACCACCATCAGGCCGAGAGCCAGCGGATAGCCGATGTTCCATTTCAGCTCGGGCATGGCGTCAAAGTTCATGCCGTAGATCGAGGCGACCAGGGTCGGCGGCAGGAAGACGACGGCGGCCACGGACACGATCTTGATGATGGCGTTCTGCTCGATATTGATCATCCCGAGCGTGGCATCGAGCAGAAAGGTGATCTTCTGCGACAGGAAGGAGGAGTGGTCGGCGAGCGAGGCGACGTCGCGCGACAACGTCTTGACGCGGGCGCGGACATCCTTGCTGCTCTTGCTCTGGCCGGTGGCGTGGGCCATGAAGCTCGACAGACGTTGCAGCGTGGTCAGGCTGTCGCGCATGTTGGAGGTGAGCGATTCCTTGCGCCCGAGTTGCTTCAGCAGGAGCTGGAAGCTGCGATCGCGCTTCGAGGCCTTGGTCTCGGTCGGATTGAAGATATCCTTCGACAACGCTTCGACGTCGCGCGAGGCGCGCTCGAGCACGTCGGCCAGCCGATCCACGATCGCCTCCAGGAGCCCGATCAGGATGGTCTCGGCATTGGTGCAGCCGATCGAGGCCTTTTCGGCCCGCACCGGGAAGGTCTGGAAGGCACGGGGCTCATGATAGCGGATGGTCACCAGCCGGTTGCCTGCCAGCACGAAGGTGACGGGCGAGATGATGGGCTCGTCGCCTTCGGTGGAGGCGGGCAGGGTCGCGGTCATGAAGTAAACGCCGTCCTCGACGTAGAGACGGCTGGATATCTCGATCTCCTCCATCTCTTCGCGGGTCGGGATCTCGACGCCGATCCAGGCTTCGATGTCAGCTTCTTCTTCCTTGGTGGGGCTCACGAGATCGACCCAGACCACGGGGCTGCCGCCCGAGGAAATGCCGTCGACCAGCCGCAGGCGATCCTGATCGATGACGAATGCCTTGATCATTGAGCGGTCTCCCTTGCCTTCGACAAGAGGCGCGTCATAGGCGACGCCTGTTTCAGGATTGTGTCCGGCAAAGAAGTTCCGGCGGCCTGGAAGCTGCCGCTTAGACCCGGCCGCCGGAGGCGTCAAGCCTGCGGTTTCGGGCCCCCTTTGCGTCAGCAAATGTCAGGGATCTTTCACAAATGCGTGCGGTGGTCGCGCGGACACTTGTGTTTGGAAGGGCTCCACCCCATTTGCGCGTGGCGACGATCGATGGGGGGCGAATCGTAGCCGATTAAATGCCTTTGCCGGAGAATACGCATGTTTGAGCAAAATGTTGGACTGAGCGACCGGGCTATGCGGGCAGCCGCGGGCGCTGTTCTGTTGGCCATGATCTTCCTCGCACCCGAAGCGCCGTTGCGCTGGTTCGGGTTGATCGGTGTCGTCCCGCTGTTGACGGGCCTGTTCGGGGTGTGCCCGTTCTACAGGCTGTTCCACAAGACAACGCTGAACAAGCAGTCTTAGTCGCCTGCAGTCCGCAGGCCCTGCCAAGAAGCCGGCGCCGAGCCGGCTTTTTTTGTGCGCTGCTGCCATTCGGCGAACGTAGCAGCCTCACGATTGTGCCTTCTCACTTGGATGAAGAGGTGGTCATTCCTGATCCGGAGCCAGGCGACCTTCCGAAGTCGTCAAGCCCGGCGGGGCGGGGGATCAACCGAGCATTGCCCGAGGCTCGCCGAATTCGGCGACGACACGGGGCCGGCCCAGGCGATCGAGGAAGCTGCGACGGCGAACGGCCAGCGATCGGAGACGCTGGTCAGGCCGCGGACATCGTGCCGGCCGCCAGCCTGCGGCCATGGTGCTCCAGCTTGGCCAGCAGTATCTCGACGCGCTGTTGAGACGATACGGCCTCCGCGGAGGCGGCGCGGAGTTCTCGAAGCAGGTCCGTCACCTCGTCGGACGACCGCTCCACCGGGCCGGAGCCTACTCCCGTCAGCAACCAGGAGGGACTGACGCCGAGAAGCCCCGCCATCATGGCAAGGCGGTTTGACCGCGGGTCTGCCCGGTCGCATTCCCAAGCCTTCCAGCTTGCGGTCTGGACGCCGAGGCGCCGTGCAGCCTGGGCCATGGTCAGCCGCGCTGCCTCACGGGCGAGCGAGATGCGTCCGCCGAGGGTGTCATCCTGGGCGAAATCGGCGTCGTCTTTGCGGGCCATCATGGTCGGTTCTCCTTGCAACTAAAAATTGATCGTTCGGGTTGGGCCGCTTGACCTTGCGCATGGCACGCGCCGCCGGCAGGTACGCCACATGCGATGGCCGATCGGTGGGAGGCCCTCATGCCGGCGTTGCCTTGAAGCATTGAGCGGGACGGCAACGGCCCGAATGCGAGAGGCCGGATCGAACCTGCCGGAAAGATGGGCGCAAACTGATCTTGCCATTTGGCTTATCGCATCCCGTCTAAATTTCTACATGTCTGCCATAGGCTCATGAATACATAATACTCTTTGACGAAAATGCCTCGTGACGGGATTGGTATTGTGATCCGAAGGTCGCCCTGCCGGCATCTTAGTCAGCCATATCTGGCAGGGCAACCCGTGAGACTTGATTTCCGGCCTCGCCCGCGCTCGACAATCTCGCCTTCCGCTCATGGCCGGTGCCGGTTCAGATTGAAAACGCATCGGAAACATCGACGGCTTGCCGTCTGCACCGGGCCGGCGAAACCACACCTGCGCCCGTTCCGAAGCCGGTCCGGCAGGGGGTGTTCGGACCCTTCGAGGCCGGGCGGCGGCACTCCAGAGTTGCAGGCGGGTGGACATCCGTTCATGCGTCGACTATACGCACACCCTCTTGCCGAATCGTCGTTTCGGCAATCCACGCGCAGCCCGACGCTGTATTCGCCTCCTCGCGGCCGCCCATCCGGCGGCCAGGATCCTGCAGGCGGCCAAATCTCGAGAAGGAGACGTGTCCTACCGACCGGTGGACTTTGGAATGCTATTGGATACACAAAATCACCATACCGACCTCTCAAGGGTCAAACTCAGCATACGGCACGTCTTCAAGATCTTCGGCCCGCATCCCGGCGTCGCGCTGGACATGGCAAGGGCGGGCAAAGCAAAGCCGGAAATCCATCGAACCACCGGCTGCGTGGTCGGCGTCGACGACGCCAGCTTCGATATCATGGACGGCGAGATCTTCGTGATCATGGGGCTGTCGGGATCGGGCAAATCGACGCTGCTGCGCCTTTTCAATCGACTGATCGAGCCTACCGCCGGCGTGATCGAGGTAGACGGGCGCGACATCACCAGGATGTCGAAGCGCGAACTGATCGAATTGCGCCGGCGCGACATGAGCATGGTCTTTCAGTCCTTCGCTCTTCTGCCGAACCGCAATGTGCTCAACAATGCCGCCTTCGGGCTCGAGGTGGCGGGCGTGGGCGAAGCGGAGCGCATGGCCAAGGCGCTCGCTGCTCTCGAAGCGGTCGGCCTGCGCTCCTATGCGCAGAGCCGACCCGAGCAACTGTCGGGCGGAATGAAGCAGCGCGTCGGGCTCGCAAGGGCGCTGGCGAGCGAGCCGACGATCCTGCTCATGGACGAAGCCTTTTCCGCGCTCGACCCGCTGATCCGAACCGAAATGCAGGACGAACTGATGCGTCTGCAGGCCGAGCACAGCCGCACGATCATCTTTGTCAGTCATGATCTCGACGAGGCAATGCGCATCGGCGACCGCATCTGCATCATGCAGGACGGCAAGGTGGTCCAGGTCGGCACGCCTGACGAGATCGTGACCAACCCGGCCAACGACTACATACGCTCGTTCTTCCGCAATGTGGACGTCTCCCAGGTGTTCAAGGCGGGCGATATCGCCCACAAGACCCAACTGACGATCGTGGACAGGCAGGGCGTTTCGATCGCAACCGCCCTCGAGCAATTGCGGCAATCCGATCGCCAAGTCGCCGTCGTGGTCGGCCGCGACCGCAAATATCGCGGCATGGTCAGCCGGGAGACGCTCGTCAGGAACGGCCAGCCGAAAGCAGCCGAGCCCTGTCGGGACGCCTTTCTTCCGGACGTGGTCCCCATTCCCGCCGACGAACCCCTGTCGAACGTGCTCGGCCGCGTCGCAGAAAGCCGATGGCCTCTTCCGGTCATCGACGACGACAATCGATATGTCGGCTCCATCAGCAAGTCGTCGCTCCTGGAAACGCTCGACCGCGCGAGTTGAGCCGGCACCGAACGGAAGAAATCATGGATTTCGATCTCAGCATCGGCCACGGAGCCGATATCGCCGTCGACTATATCCTCGACAATTACATGCCGGCGCTCGATGCGATCGCGACGGCGATCGGCTTCGTTACGGGCGGCATACAGAATCTCTTGGTTTCGGTTCCTCCCGTTGCGGGCATAGCCGTTCTGACTCTGCTCGCCCTCTGGCGCGTCGGCTGGAAGTTCGCGCTGTTCACGCTCCTTTCGTTCTGGCTCATCCGCCATATGGGCCTGTGGACCGCGACCATGGAGACACTGTCACTTGTGCTTGCGGCGACGGCGATTGCGGTGGTGATCGGCATTCCGACCGGGATAGCGATGGCGCGCAGCGCGCCGGTTGCCTCCGCCGTGCGGCCCGTGCTCGACCTGATGCAAACCATGCCGGCTTTCGTCTATCTCATCCCGGCCGCGATGTTCTTCGGATTGGGGGCGGTGCCCGGCACGATCGCGACGGTGATCTTCGCCATGCCGCCGGTGGTCAGACTGACCAATCTTGGCATCCGCCAGGTCCATTCAGAGTTCGTCGAGGCGGGCCTGGCATTCGGATGCACCTCGCGACAGCTGCTCTTCAAGGTGCAACTGCCCAATGCCATGCCCTCGATCATGGCCGGCATCAACCAGACCATCATGCTGTCGCTGTCGATGGTCGTCATCGCATCGATGATCGGTGCAGGCGGGCTCGGCAACACGGTCCTCACCGGCATCCAGCGCCTCGATGTCGGGACCGGCTTCGAAGGCGGGCTGGCGGTCGTCGTGCTCGCCGTGGTCCTCGACCGGATCACGCAGAGCCTCGGCAAGGGCAGGGCGCGTTTTCCAGGCTTCCTTGCGCTGCGCAAGGCAAGCGGACATTCGGGCACGGCTTCGCTCGAACGCTCCGATACGGCAAGCGGCGGGGCACCCTCCGCTTGAACTCCCAATCCATAAGCCCAATCCACAAGAAGGAGACAATATGTTCAGAAAACTGACACGGCTGGGTTTGGCCGCGGCGATCGCCGCCGGTTTCGCGACGGCGGCATTTGCCCAGGACAACGCCAAGACGATCAAGCTGGGATGGGCCGCCTGGTCCGACGCGGAGTTCGTCACCAAGCTCGCCGCCAAGCTGATCGAGGATAACCTCGGCACCACGGTGGAACTGGTGCAGACCGACGTCGCTCCGCTCTATCAGGGTGTCGGCCGTGGCGATCTCGACGCAATGATGATGGCCTGGCTGCCGCAGACCCATGCCGACTACTTCAAGCGCGTGGAGGACAAGGCCGAGACGCTGGGTTCGGTCTATGAGGGAGCGAAGCTCGGCTGGGTCGTGCCGGCCTACATTCCGCAGGACGCCGTCAACTCTATCGAGGATCTGAAGAAGGACGACGTCAAGGAAAAGCTCGGCGCGACGGTTCAGGGCATCGATCCCGGCGCCGGCCTTACCCGCCTCTCGGAAGCGGCCATCAAGGATTACGGCCTCGACTACAAGCTTCAGATCTCCAGCGAAGCCGGCATGCTGACGACGGTCGACCGGGACATGCGTTCCGAAAAATGGTTCGTCGCAACTGCCTGGAGCCCGCACTGGATGTTCGGGAAGTACAAGCTTCGCTACATTGAGGACCCGAAAGGCGCGCTGGGTGCGGCCGAGCATGTGGACGTTCTCGCGCGCAAGGGCTTCAAGGAAGACAATCCTGAAGCCGCTGCCTTTCTCTCGCGCATGAAGCTGCCTCTCGACGAGCTCGAAGCCGCGATGTTCGACGCGCAGGAGACCTCCTACGAAAAGGCCGTCGACAAGTATATCGCAGATCACCCCGAGCGGGTGAAGGCCTGGCTGGCGGGCTCGGAGTAGGACGCCGGATCGCGATGATCCCTGCCGGAGCGCAAAACCCTAACGCAAAAGGTGGGCTTGCGTTCGCGGACAGATGCTCCATACTCCCCGTATTCGCTTCGCGCCGACTGCGGATGTACCAGCGGCGGGAAGAAGAAAGGCCGGGACTAGTCCCGGCCTTTTCACGAAGCGGGAGCCATGGGGCGCTCATGGCTCCGATTGGTGGCCGGGCGATCGCCCTGAGTTTAGGGAAATCCCTTTCCGAGAAGCCTCGAAATGTGATGCCCGCGGCCGTTTCGCGTCATCCCGCCCGTATGGGCGTCCGCCTACTTCCCGGTAACGGCCCAAATCAGGTGTTGAACTTGAACAGCATGACGTCGCCGTCCTGGACGACATATTCCTTGCCTTCGTCGCGGGCCTTGCCGGCCTCCTTGGCCGCAACTTCGCCGCCGAGCGTCACGAAATCGGTGTAGGCGATCGTCTGGGCGCGGATGAAGCCGCGCTCGAAATCGGTGTGGATCACGCCCGCCGCCTGCGGCGCCTTGGTGCCCCTGGAGATGGTCCAGGCGCGGGTCTCCTTCGGACCGGCGGTGAAATAGGTGATGAGGTCCAGCAGTTCATAGCCGGCGCGGATCAGCCGGTCGAGGCCGGGCTCCTCGAGGCCGAGCGCGGCCAGGAACTCGTGCTCCTCGTCGTCGGGAAGCTGCGCGACCTCGGCTTCGATCGCCGCCGAGATCACGACGGTGCGGGCGCCTTGCGCCGCCGCCATCGCCTCGACGGCCTTGGTGTGCGTGTTGCCGGTTGCCGCATCAGCCTCGGCGACGTTGCAGACGTAAAGCACCGGCTTGGAGGTGAGCAGGTTCAGGCCCTGCAGGATCTTCAGATCCTCCGCGGCGATATCAGCCAGCATGAGACGCACCGGTTTGCCGGCCTGCAGCAGCTCCAGCGCCTTCTCCATGATCGGCAGGACCGTCGTCGCTTCCTTGTCCTTGCCCGTCGCCCGCTTCCTGATCTGCACGATGCGGCGCTCGAGGCTCTCGAGATCCGACAGCATCAGCTCGGTTTCGACGGTCTCGGCGTCGGCGACCGGGTCGATGCGTCCTTCGACATGGGTGATGTCGTCATCCTCGAAGCAGCGCAGCACATGCACGATCGCGTCGACCTCGCGGATGTTGGCGAGGAACTGGTTGCCCAGTCCTTCGCCCTTCGAGGCGCCGCGCACAAGGCCGGCGATGTCGACGAAGGAGATGCGGGTCGGGATGATCTCCTTCGACTTGGCGACGCCGGCGATCTTGTCGAGGCGCGGGTCGGGAACCGCCACCTCGCCGGTGTTCGGCTCGATCGTGCAGAAGGGATAGTTGGCCGCCTGTGCCGCAGCCGTCCTGGTCAGCGCATTGAAGAGCGTCGACTTGCCGACATTGGGTAGGCCGACGATGCCGCATTTGAAACCCATTTTGTCCAGTCCTGTGGGGAGGTCGAAATCTTGCACGGGCTATGGGCGATAGCCACGATCGCCGTCAACCCCCTGTTGGCGCGCCGCGCGCGCAGAACGACGGAAGTCCTTCAATCCTTGCCCAGAAGCTTCTTCAGCATTGCGGCCATCGGGCCCGTCTCAGGCACCTTCGCCGCGGGCTGCTGCGGCCGCGCCTGCCGGATATGGCTCTGCGCCTTGGGAGCAGGTTTGGCCGGGCCGTTGCTGCCGGCACCCTGGACGGCAAGGCTCGCCTTGTTCATGAAGCCGTTGTCGTCGCCCTCGGCCAGAAGCGCGGCGTGGTCGGCCACCGCTTCGAGCAGGGGCTCCAGCCACTGACTGTCGGACTTGGCGAAATCCCCCAGGACATGGCCATGCACCATCTCCTTGACGCCGGGATGGCCGACGCCGATGCGCACCCGGCGATAGTCCTTGCCGACATGGGCGTCGATCGAGCGGATGCCGTTATGCCCGCCGGCGCCGCCGCCGGTCTTGATCCTGATCTTTCCGGCGACGAGGTCGATCTCGTCGTAGAGCACGGTGAGGGCGGCAGGCTCCAGCTTGTAGAAGCGCATCGCCTCGCCGACCGCCTGGCCGGAAAGGTTCATGAAGGTCTGGGGTTTCAGAAGGATGACCTTCTCGTCGCCGAGCTTGCCCTCGGCGACCTCGCCCTGGAACTTCTTCGACCAGGGGGAGAAACCATGGCGGCGGGCGATCGCGTCCGCCACCATGAAACCGACATTGTGCCGGTTGTTGGCGTATTTCGCGCCGGGATTGCCGAGACCAGCAAAGAGAAGCACGGTGCCGGCCCTCCCGGGGCGAAACCTATTCCTGGGTGCCTTCGGCTTCCGGGGCCTCTTCCGCCGCCTCGGCTTCCGGCTTCATCGCAGCCGAACCGGCAATGGTGGCGATGGTGAAGTCGCGATCCGTGATCACCGGCTTCACGCCGGCCGGCAGCTTGACCGCCGAGATGTGGATTGAATCGCCGATATCAGCGCCGGTGAGATCGATGGTGATGAATTCCGGGATCGCATTGGCCGGGCAATGGAACTCGACTTCGTGGCGCACGACGTTCAGCACGCCGCCGCGCTTGAGGCCGGGCGACTTGTCCTCGTTGACGAAGTGGACGGGCACCTCGACATTGACTGCCGTGTTCTTGCCGACGCGCAGGAAGTCGACATGCATCGGGAAGTCGCGGACCGGATCCAGCTGATAGTCCTTCGGCAGGACCTGAATCTTCTTGCCGTCGACGTCGATCGTCGTGACGGTGGTCATGAAGCCGCCGCCGTGGATCTTGTAGAAGATGTCCTTGTAGCTGAGGGCGATCGCCAGGGGAGGCTGCTTGTCGCCATAGATGACTGCAGGCACTTTACCGTTGCGGCGAACTTCCCGGGCGGACCCCTTACCGACCCGTTCGCGCGCTTCGGCCTTGAGCTCGTAGGTTTCGCTCATGGCATTTCCTTTCGCGTTGTCTGGAGCGTTTGCGGCAGGCGAGAGCCTCGACCGTAAACGTCGAAAGCCGCCGGATGAGGCGGCTTTCCGCCGCGTTGCCTCCAAGGGTGTCTACGCGGGTGGCGGCTCTATAGCGGAAGAGGGTGGGGAGCGCAAGTTCGGCGCTGCCAGCGCTTTCCACGGCTTCAGCCAAAAAAGATCCCGCCGCGAGACCTTGCGGCGGGGGAGTGAGGAGGCTTGGCGAAGACTTCCAGGTCTCCGCGATCCGTCAAAGCAGCCAGGGCTCGCGCTGCCGTTCCCATTCCGACCAGAAAACGCGGCCCGGCCCGAGGACTTGTTCCGGACTTAGGCCCATGTCCTTGAGCAAGCGGTCGTCCCGCTCCCGGTTCCGCTTGCGTCTGCCCCAGTCGATAGCCCGCATCATTGCCGTGATTCCCTGATGTTCATGCGCTGTATCGCGCCGCCTTTGACATTTTTCAAACGAATTGGAATGATGTCTGCCATCAGAATTCTTCATGTCGGTCGGTGCGCTCATGACCCAGTTCGACAGCGATCTGCTCAGAACATTCGTGGCCATCGCCGACGCCGGCAATTTCACGCGCGCGGCCGACCATCTCGGGCGCACGCAATCGGCGATCTCCATGCAGATGAAGCGGCTGGAGGCGACTGTCGGCGACCCGCTTTTCGACCGCGGGTCGCGGGGCGTGTCGCTGACCCGCAAGGGCGATCATCTGCTGACCTATGCGCGCCGCGTCGTGGCGTTGCTGGACGAGACCGCGGCATCCCTCAACGCGCCGCCGCTCGACGGTCCGGTCCGCATCGGCATCCCGGAGGAATACGGAAACTCCATCCTGGCGCGTGCCCTCGGCGCTTTTGCCAAGCGCCATCCCCAGGTGGAGATCACGGTGCGCTACGCGCCCTCGTCGGTTCAGATGGCCGCGGTCGCGGACGGCGAACTCGATCTGGCCGTGGTCTTCGAGTGGCAGGACTTCTCGGACGGGGAGGTGTTGATGACTGATCCCACTGTCTGGGTCACCTCGGAGTTGCATCAGCTTCATGAGGAAAGGCCTTTGCCGGTGGCGCTCTACAACAACTCCGGCTGGTGCCGCGACTTTGCCGTCAAGTCGCTGAAGGAGCGCGGCATTGCCTATCGCGTCGCCTACAAGAGTGAGACAAATGGCGGATTGAAGCTCGCCGTCACCGCGGGTTTCGCCGTCGCTCCGATCTCACGCAGCAACATCCCGCCCGGCTGCCGCGAACTGACGGCAGCGGACGGTTTCGGCGCCATCGATTCCTCCAATGTCGTGCTCCACCGGAACCGGGCTTCCAGAAGCGCGGCCGTCGACGGTATGGCCGACGCGATCCGCGAAGCGTTCACGACGCGCCCCCTTTGAGCCCGTCAAGGCGCCCGGCGCTCGTGTGCGGCTTCGAGATGGCGAAGCTCGAGGGCGAGAGCAAAATCCGGCCCCAAGGTTCCAGTTGATGGGATGTCCCCTTTGCAGTAAGGTCATCGCATCGGGGGCATAGGTGGACTCCCCGTCAGGCTGTGGCCCAAGTTCCGCCTTCGCTATTGTGCGGAGGCTGCCATGCCGCAGAGGATTTCACCCCAACAACTCATTGACTTGATCGGGACCGAAGCTTGCCCCGTTGTCGTGGACGTGCGTCGTTCCGACGCTTTCCAGGCGGCGCCGAAGCGCATCGCCGGAGCTGTCTGGCGAGACCACATGGCGTCGCATGACTGGTTCCGGCAGATGCCGCAGGACAGGTCGCTCGTCGTCTACTGTACTCACGGCCACAATGTCAGCGCTCTTGCCGCCGCCCGGCTCGACCAGGCAGGCGCCGCGGTAGCCGTGCTCGACGGCGGCATCGAAGCCTTTGCGGCGGCGGGCGGCCCGATGGTGCGAAGGAGCGCCACTGGTGTGGACGTGTCTCGGCCGACGGGCAGCGTGTGGGTTACCCGTGAGAGACCCAAGATCGATCGTATCGCCTGTCCGTGGCTGATCCGACGCTTCGTCGATCCGTTCGCCACCTTTCTTTTCGTGGCCCCCGAGTGGGTTCGTGACGTGGCGGACGAACTGGGCGCCATTCCGTTCGACGTGGAGGGGGTCGACTACTCGCATCGCGGCGAGACATGCAGTTTCGACACGCTCCTCACCGAGTTCGGTCTCGACGATCCCTCGCTTCTGCATCTCGCGCGCATCGTGCGCGGGGCGGATACGGCGCGTCTCGACCTCGAGCCGCAGGCGGCCGGTCTGCTTGCCCTGTCGCTCGGTCTATCCGCGATCGAGCAGAACGACCACGCCCAACTGGAAAAGGGCATGCTGCTCTACGACGCGCTTTACGGCTGGTGTCGATATGCCGTCAAGGAGCGCCACAACTGGCCGGTGGGAGCGCAAGCGGCATGAACGCTCCCGTTCTTTCGCAGCCCCAGGTCCCGTTCGGCGAGGTGGTGCGGGTCTTCGCCCGGATCGGCGTCTTGTCTTTCGGTGGGCCCGCCGGTCAGATCGCGCTCATGCACCGCGTCCTCGTCGACGAGAAACGGTGGCTCGACGAAGCGCGCTTCCTGCATGCGCTCAACTATTGCATGCTGCTGCCGGGCCCCGAGGCCATGCAACTCGCCACCTATTCGGGCTGGCTGCTGCACGGCGTGCGCGGCGGCCTGGCCGCGGGGCTGCTCTTCGTGCTGCCGGGCGCCCTGGTCATCACCGCGATGTCGGCCGGGTATCTCCTGGTCGGACATGTCTCGATCGTGCAGGGTTTCCTGTTCGGGCTGAAGGCCGCGGTGCTGGCCGTCGTGCTGGAGGCCCTGATCCGGGTTTCGAAGCGGGCTTTGCGGAACAGGTCGATGCTGGCGCTCGCCTTCACCGCCTTCGTCGCTATCGCCTTCCTGAAGCTGCCGTTTCCGTTGATCATCTTCGCGGCCGCCTTGTGCGGTGCCCTCCTGCCATCGGCCACCGGGGCGCAGGTGAGCGATGACGCGGAGGAGAGCCGCCGGTTGATCGCCGAAGCGCCCGAATGGACCCGGCCGGGCACGCGCCGCCTGATAGCGACCTCGGCCGTCTGGCTGGGGCTCTGGCTGATACCGCTTGCCGCGCTCTGGATCCTGCAGGGACCAGGAGGTGTGTTTGCCGCCGAAGCGCTGTTCTTCACCAAGATGGCCACGGTCACATTCGGAGGCGCCTATGCCGTCCTCGCTTACGTGGCGCAGCAGGCGGTCGACGTCTATCACTGGCTCCAGCCCGACGAGATGCTTACCGGGCTCGGTCTCGCGGAGACCACCCCCGGCCCGCTTATCCTCGTGCTGGTCTTCGTCGGCTTCCTCGGCGGGGCGCGCCTTTCCGGTTTCGAGCCGCTCGTCGGCGGGCTGGCCGGCGCGGCGGTGACCTTGTGGTTCACCTTCGTGCCCTGTTTCCTCTGGATCTTCGTCGGCGCGCCCTATGTCGAGACGGTCCGCAACGTCCGCTGGCTTGCCGGCGCGCTCGCAGCCGTCACCGCCGCGGTGGTCGGCGTCATCGCCAACCTGGCGCTGTGGTTCGCGCTGCACGTCCTGTTCGGCAGCGTCGGGACGATCTCGGCCGGGCCGCTGAGCTTTCCCACGCTCGATTTCGGGACATTCGACATGGCG
Organism: Mesorhizobium sp. L-8-10; assembly: GCF_016756635.1. Lineage (NCBI taxonomy): Bacteria > Pseudomonadati > Pseudomonadota > Alphaproteobacteria > Hyphomicrobiales > Phyllobacteriaceae > Mesorhizobium > Mesorhizobium sp. L-8-10. The sequence continues at coordinate 3,637,075 of NZ_AP023263.1, forward strand.
AGCGCTGCCATCGCGCTCGGCGCCGGCCTCGCGCTGATTCGCTTCCACGCCAACATGGTCGGTGTTCTGGCGGCGTCAGCCGCCGGCGGAATGATCTGGACGCTGGCCGCCGGCTGAGAGCCAGGACTGGGGCCTTATGGATCTCAAAGTTTGCACATCCAGGCGGCCTCATTACCAATGGCATCAGGCATGTCGCCCAAAAGTGGGAACCGGTTTCGGGATAACGACATGCGCAAAACAAGGGCTTGAAGCGCGTCGCATGAACCCGGTTCGACGCGATGCGCTTCAAGCGCCATTGGTATGAGATTCCTGTCCCTGACAAAGCGTTCCGCGCGTCGGGTTCGCGTTCCTGTCCGAAACTCCCCGGGAGCAGAGGCACGATAGGCAGATCGACAGCCCCATCAAGCTCGGCGTCCCGCCGGCAGGGTCGGCTGTAACCGATCAATTCTTGCTGACCACCGTTGACTTCGGCGCCACCACAGTGGATTTTTGACGCTTGCTTTCAACGTGATGAATTGCGTCCGCTGGCTCTGGCCGAGCCGCCGAAGGATGCACATATCCGCATAACGAGGCGAGCCGTCTCGGCAGGGGGTCTTCTCCGAGCCTTCGCGAGATGTCAGTAGCCAGGCGAGGGCGACGCAAGCATTGCCCCGTCACCCCGCCCTCGACGGCATACCGAAATAACAGGCCTGTCCTGTTATTTCCCAGTTTTTTACAGGACCGCCAGTTGTCCGGGCTCGGCTATCGCCGGCCGAAAAACAGGAGCCGGGCAGGTAAGCGTCATACCAATGGCACTCAATGGGACGCACATATCTTTGCAGATCGGGTGAGCGGCTGCGGCCGTCTGTCTTCTTCCCCGTCCGCGCTCCAACGATCGATCTTGTCGGCTTTCGATATCAGTCGAAGAGGCTCGACACCGATTCTTCGGTCGCCGTGCGCGATATGGCTTCGCCGATGAGGTCGGCGATCGAGATGACGCGGATGTTGTGGGCGTCCACCACCGCCTGGGTCGGCTGGATGGAATCGGTGATGACCAGTTCCTGAAGCTTCGAGCCGGTGATGCGCGCGGCCGCGCCGCCAGAAAGCACGCCGTGGGTGATGTAGGCGGTTACGCTGCGGGCACCCTTCTCCAGAAGAGCGTCCGCTGCGTTGCACAGCGTGCCGCCGGAGTCGACGATGTCGTCCAGAAGCAGGCAGTCCTTGCCCTTGACGTCGCCGATGACGTTCATGACCTCGGACTCGCCCGGCCGCTCGCGGCGCTTGTCGACGATTGCGAGCTGTGCGTCGACGCGCTTGGCGAGCGCGCGCGCACGTACCACGCCGCCGACGTCGGGCGAGACCACCATCACGTTGGACAGTTGCCGGTACTTGGCCTTCACGTCGCGCGCCATGACCGGAACGGAGAACAGATTGTCGGTCGGTATGTCGAAGAAGCCCTGGATCTGGCCGGCATGCAGGTCCAGCGTCAGCACGCGATTGGCGCCGGCACGGGTGATCATGTTGGCGACGAGCTTGGCGGAGATCGGCGTGCGGCCCGATGCGCGACGGTCCTGCCGCGCATAGCCGAAATAGGGGATCACCGCCGTGATGCGCCGCGCCGAAGAGCGCATGAAGGCGTCGATCATGATCAGCAGTTCCATCAGGTGGTCATTGGTCGGGAAGGATGTCGACTGCAGGATGAAGACATCCTCTCCTCGCACATTCTCCTGGATCTCGACGAAGATCTCCTGATCGGCGAAGCGGCGCACACTCGCCTTCCCCAACGGAATATTGAGATACCGGGCAACCGCTTCGGCCAGAACCCGGTTGGAATTGCCCGCGAAGAGTTTCATGAAGTTTCCCTGGCGATGGGGGCGCCCTTAGATGTGGGGGCTTTTAGCTTTCTTCGCCGCCATTGCAAGCGGAGAGACGATGAATCGTCGTCAAAATCCAAAGATTCGCCTAGCCGGTGCGGCCTCCAAGCCACAGCGCGAGCTGGTCCACGGTGACGTCGGCGATCGTCTGCATGGTCGTATCAGGCACGGCGGCCCAGCCTTCGCCCCTGCCGGCCACTTTCTGCTGGCCCTGGATGCGGTGCAGGCGATTGCCCGAAGTATCGAGCACGTCCCAGACATAGATGACGGTCGTCTCCTTGCCCTCGGTGATGGCCGACAGGTAGCCCTTGAGCACATAGGAGGCGCCCGGCTCATCGGAACGCGCGAGCCCGATTCCGCGCTCCTTTGCCCGGGTCGCCAGCCGCTCGGTGAGGGGTGTGACCGCTTCGACCGTCGAGCCGACGATCGGTGCGAACTGGATCCTGGCCGAGCTGTCGATTGCGGCGACCGTTTCACCGCCCGGCGCGACAGGTGACGGAGCGGTGGAGGCGGCGGTCGGCGGATTGCCGACCATCGCCGACGGTTCGAGCACATCCGAGGTCGTGCAGGCCGCGAGCATGAGTGCTGAAAGCACGGTCACGGAAGTGGCGAGCGCCCGGCTCATTCCCCGCATAACTCCACTATCTGCCGCACCTTTTCCGGTCATTATGGTTTCACTGCACGATCAAGTCGAGATCATGGCGCGACAGCGGCCTGGGCGCCGATTCGGTGGTGAGATAGGTACGGCCGAGCGTCATGGCCGTCTCGGTCTCCGAATCCATGATGATCATATGGGCGAACAAGGTCATATCAGGGGCGATCGGCTCGGGATTGCCCTGATAGAACATGGGCATATCCATCCAGGACGGCGAGAAGCGCGCGCCGACGGAATAGCCGCAGGCGTTGAGGCGATGCCTGGTCAGCTCATGCGCCTCCATGACCCTGGCATGCGCGTCGAAGACGTCGCCGAACGTCTTGCCCGGCACCATGGTCTTCTCGACCATGACCAGCGCGTCCCTGGCCGCGTCGAACAGCTCCTGATGGCGCTTGGAGGCCTTGCCCGTCAGTACCGTGCGCATCATCGGCGCGTGGTAGCGGTGAAAGACCCCCGACCATTCGAGCGTGAGCTGATCGTTCTTGCTGAGCTTGCGCCGTCCGGATTTGTAGCGGACCAGAAGGGCGTCGGGGCCGGATCCGACGATGAACTCGTTGGCCGGATAGTCGCCGCCGCCGGCCAGCACGGCGCCCTGCATCGCGGCCAGTATGGCGCCTTCGTCGCCGCCCTGGACGATCAGCGGCAGTGCCGCGTCGAGCGCCTCGTCCGAAAGTGCCGCGGCCCGTTCGGCCTTGCGGATCTCGGCCGGACTCTTGAACAGCCGGAGCCGGCCGACGATACCGGACGCATCGGCGATCTGGCCGAAGGTCTGCAACTGCTCGTCGACGCGCCGGCCGTTATAGGCGGTCAATCCATGCGTATCGTATTCGACCCCGATGCGCGCGCCGAGCAGGCCGAGATCATTCAGCAGGTTGCGCAGGTCGATCGCCGGGTTGACGTTGTCGCGGTCGGTCCAGACGAGGATGTTGTCGAGGATCGAGGTATGTCGCGCCTGGCGCAGATCGGCCGATCGGGTCAGAAGCGTCATCGAGCCGTCGAGCTTGACGACCAGGCATTGGAAGAAGCAGTAGCCGAAAGTGTCGTAGCCGGTCAGCCAGTACATGCTCTCCTGGGCGAATAGCAGGATCGCGTCGAGCTTCTTGGCCGCCATCTCGATCAGCAGCCGATCGCGTCGCGCGTCATACTCGCTTCGTTCGAAATGCAACGCCATCGTCAGGCCTCCAGAACTATCGCTGAAATCAGCCGCCCGTAGTCGGCTTCCTTGCGGTGTGTGGCCCGCCGGTAGGAATAGAAGAGGTCCTCTTCGGCATAGGTGCAGCGGCCGAGCATTGCCGCTAGCACGCCCGCGCGCGCGAGGCGATCGACGCTATAGGTGTTGAGGTCGAACAGTGCGTGATCGTCGCGTCCGGACGGCCTGAAATATCGCCGGTTTGCTGCATCGGCCTCGACGAAGCGGGCGACGAATTCCGGCCCGACCTCGTAGTTTTCCTGGCTGATCGACGGGCCAAGCACGGCGACGATCCGGTCGCGCCTGGCGCCGAGCTGCTCCATCGCGGAAATCGTGTTCTCGAGCACGCCGGTCAAGGCGCCTTTCCAGCCGGCATGGGCCGCGCCGACGACGCGGGCGTCGGCGTCGGCGAAAAGCACCGGCCCGCAATCGGCGGCCGAGGCGCAGACCGCCAGCCCCGGCCGGTTGGTCACGAGCGCGTCTGCCTTGGGTCGGTCGCCGGTAAACTTCCCGTGCACGACGATCACATCAGGGGAATGGACCTGATGGACGCTGAGCAGGCAGTCGGGCGCCACACCCATCCAGGTCGCCACGCGCCGGCGATTCTCGACTACCTTGCCCGGATCGTCATCCGATCCGGTTCCGGTGTTGAGGCCGCGATAGATGCCCTCGGAAACCCCGCCTGTGCGCGTGAAATAGCCGTGGCGGATGCCGCGGGCGGCCGCCTGATCGAGCAAGGGTGATCGGACCGGGTCCGGTTTCGAAACATCCAGCATATGCCGCCTTGTTCACATCGGGAGCGATTTCGTCAAGCCATCCCTCTCGCGCCCTCGTCTTCGCGGGCGGACAGTGGGCCAGGCGCGGGGACGGTGTCAATCCGGCGATGAAAAAGGCGGAAGCGACAATTCCTGTCGCGCGACTGCCATCACCTTGAACAGCGAGCCCATCTGGTCCGGTCCGGCGAGCCGCTCGACCTCGCCGGAAATCCGCTCGCGTCCCGCTTCGTCGGCATCGGCGCCGAGACGGCCCGCGCGTTCGAGCAGTCCCATGCGAAGCAGGAAGCCTCCCTGGGTTGCGAGCCCCGCGACGAGGCCGGCCGCGCGCACCGCATCGGCGAGGGCGGCGAAGTCGACATGGGCGGTCAGATCGGCCTTGCCCGGTTCGGCGAGCGGATCCGTGAAGGCATGTCGCCGGAGAGCCTGAAAGGAATCGCCCGTGGCCGGCTCCAGATACCCGTAGTCGAAGAAGAGACCGGCACCACCGTCGCCGGCGATGCGTTCGGCGATCTTTTGCATCAGTGCCGACCGTGACGGAGCGACTTCCACGATCGTCCCCGGCGCCGCTTCGGCCGCTGCTGCCGGAAGCAGCGACGCGTCGAGCGAGCCAGCCCCTGCCAGGAACGCAAGATTTCCGTTGCCGTCGGCGCCGACGCAGCGTTCGCGCCACCCGCTTTCGGTGCGCACATACTGGCGGATCGGCACGGCGTCGAAGAGCTCGTTGCCGACGATGAAGAGCGGCAGGCTGGGCAGGGCATCGATGTCATCGTGCCAGTCGAACGGCCCCGAAGAAGTCGCGAGCGTCTCGGCCTGGATGCGGGCGAGGCGCGGGCTGACCTCGATCAGCTCGAACCGGGCGGCCTCGTGCAGTTGCGGCGCGATCCGGCGCAGCGTCCGCTCCATATCCTTCATGAGGGTTCCGCGACCCGGGCCGATCTCGACGATCATGGCGGGCGAGGGGCGGTCCACTGCCTGCCATGCCGATACGATCCAGGCGCCGACCAGTTCGCCGAACATCTGGCTCACTTCCGGCGCGGTCGTGAAGTCGCCGCCGCGGCCGAACGGCTCGCGGCTCATATAGTACCCCTCTTTCCGGTCGTAGAGGCAGAGCGTCATGTAGTCGGCGACCGAAAGCGGTCCCTGTGCCTCGATGAGGTCGAGAATGCGCCGCCTGAGCGATCGTTGCGTCATGCCGGTCGGGTCTGGGAAGCGGCACGTTTTGCCCGTGCGATCGCCCACAGCCCGATCAGCACCATGGGCACTGACAGAACCATGCCCATGGTCAGCCATCCGCCGAGCAGGTAGCCGATCTGGGCATCGGGCTCGCGGAAGAACTCGACGAAAATGCGCGACAGGCCGTAGCCGGTGACGAAGGCGCCGGCGACGAAGCCGGGCTGCTTCAGCTTGAGCAGGCCGTGAGTGAGAATGCGCAGCACCACGAACAGCGCCAGGCCTTCGAGCCCCGCTTCGTAAAGTTGGCTGGGGTGGCGGGCGAACGGCCCGCCATTGGGAAACTCGACGGCCCAGGGCACATCCGTGATCCTGCCCCAGAGCTCGGAATTGATGAAGTTGGTGATCCGGACCAGCCCCAGGCCGACAGGAACGCCCGCGGCGATCACGTCGAACATGGTCCAGACGCTGATCCCGCGCGAGCGGGCGAACAGGATCATGGCCAGCGTGCAGCCGGTGAAGCCGCCATGGAAAGACATGCCGCCCTGCCATACCGCGAAGATGTCGAGCGGATTTGCGAGGTAGCGGGCGAAGTCGTAGAACAGCACATAGCCGATACGGCCGCCGAGCACGACGCCGATCGCGGCCCAGACGACGAAGTCGTCGAGATCCGTCGGCTTCATCGGGAGCGTGCCGTTCGCCCACAATCTCGGATTGGTCACCAGACGCTTGCCGTACCACCATGCGAACAGGATGCCGACGATATAGGCGACACCGTACCAGTGGACGGCGAAGGGGCCGATCTGGACGATGACGGGATCGATGTTCGGGAAGGGCAGGGCCGCAAGCGGCAGGCTCAGATATTCGCTCATGACGTCTCCCGGTCGGAGTCGGCGCGGACCATGCGGCAGGGTTCCGGCAGGGTCAAGGCGGCGGGGTGGCGCAAGGGCGGCCAGCGGGCCCCGCGGCGTTCAATCTTCCGGGAACAGAATGCGTTCGTAGTCCATCGCGCCATGGAGGACATGGAGAATCTCGACGTTCTCGCCGCTCGCGCGATAGAAGATCAGATAGTTGCCGTGCACACGACGCCTATGACCGGCGCAAGGTTCCTGGGGAATGACTGGAGATCATAGGCAAACGGGAAATTACCGTGCCGCTCGGGAGCACCGAAGCGAAAGCCTTGAGGTGCTATCCCAAGGTCTAGCGGACGCTGAGCGACAGTACCGCGCCTATTCCCGGATGAGCACCACTGGGTTGGCCCGCAAGGCTCAAAAGCGCGTCAGGGCGGCTGCGAGGAGGCCCCCGAATTTTCCCTGCACGCCGGTCTTGAGGCAGGATCCGCACCCGGTCCGTTATAGCCGTGCCTTTCATCCCGCCCGCCGCGCGCCTTGCCTTGTGGATGGGCTGGGCACGGGCGGCCTGTTTCAAGAAGCGCGGTGGTCACTGTGGCCACTGCTGCGAAGGCGGCGTCTGCGGCACAGGTATCTGGTAGATTAGATGTATACGCTCTCGGCGTACCATCGAGGGGGTGATTTTCGCCCGAATGGTACGCTCTCGGCGTGCCGTGAACTTTTCTCCGGCTGCAACTTCATGAAGTCTTTGGTCACCGGCATGCCGCTTCGGATGGGCAGATCGATCGGCAGTTCGGTGAGTATCCACGTCAAGGCGCGCAGCTTGCTGTGTTTTTCACCACGACCAGCCGCAGCATCAGCGAGTCGTGCACGAACCCGCGTTGCAATCGCATGTCGTCGTGTTGGTCCCGTCGGCGCAGGTGGCCATCGTCCCCGTGCTCATGCAGTTGGCAGAAGCCCCCGAGGCGCTGCACTGCAGCACTTTTTGCCCAGAGGTGCATTGCGCCGAACAAGTGACTGCCAGTGCGACGGCGCCCCCCTTAATGGGCGTCATCTCAATGATCGGGATCTGGATCTGCAATGGCAGCATACGCACGATTTGGCCGTATTGCGTTGGATCATATTGTGGCGCAATCGGAGTAGTCTTCTCTTCCGCCGACGCGGGCACACCAAACCAGAAGACAATCATCAAGGCGCCAATGTCTCTGAAGAGACCAATGTAGAACTGCTCTTTCATAGCATCCTCCCGATGCTTTGATCGCTAGTATTCAATACTAGCACAAATCAACCTTTCCGCCTAGCGAGGGTGTGGCGCTAGCACCCACGGCCAACGGATCAGATGCTGCCTGGCCTTGCGCCGCTACCGTCATTGACGGGCACGTTTCGAATGCCGGGGCAGAGGCAGCTAGAAGAACATACTTTACCGCCAACCGCGTCGAATCGCGCCTGCGAGCCTTGACAGGCGGTACGTTTGTTCGCGGACGGATACCGTGAAGGCGCCTCGGATCGAGGGCTGGCCATTGTGCGAGGCGCGGAAAGCCAAGCGGCATTTCGGCCAGGCCCAGGCATTTGTCGCGAAGTTCCTGAACGAAGCTCATGGCCCGATCGGCATTCGACAGAGCAATGTGATCTCCGATCTCCTATAATTCGACCTCGGCGGCCCGGGCGAGGAAAACCCTCATCTCACGCCCTGTTTCGTGCCATGGCGCGATACTTGGCTTCCAGGCGGTCGAAAACCTCCTCTGCCGGCGTCACGCGTCCGGCTTCGGCATCCGCGAGCCCGCGCTCGAGCGCCGCATTCAGCGCGGCGAGCCGGGTCTCCCGTTCCTGGATGAGGCGTACCCCTTCCCGCAGCACCTCGCTCTTGGAGTTGTAGCGGCCGCTGCTGACCATCTTCGAGACGAATGCCTCGATCTGTTCTCCGAGATCGGCGCTGATCAGCATGACAGGCTCCTTATGGTTTGATCCTTAATAACTATTATTGGCGGTGGACTTCGGTAAGCCATCCATGCGCGTCTTTTCGTCCGCCAAGCCGGTGGAGAGTTACCCAGGGCCGTGCTCACGCCTTGCATTCGTCGCCCTTGCCCATTACCTCCAATCCAGCACGTGAGGTATCAGCCATGTCGAACGGACCGAACCGCATTCTCGATGAATTCGCCAAGCTGGTGACGGATGCGGCCGGCGCCGCACAAGGCGTGCGCCGGGAGATGGAAACCGCGTTTCGGTCCCAGGCCGAACGGTTTCTGAATTCGATGGAACTCGTCCAGCGCGAGGAGTTCGAGGCTGCCCGCGACATGGCCGCCAAGGCCCGTGCCGAAAACCAGAAGCTTGCCGCGCGCATCGAGGCGCTGGAGGCGCAGATCGCGGCGCTCGCCGGCGGCGCTGCCCCGAAACCGGCTTCGACGACCGCTTCCAGGCCGCGCGCCAAAAAATAATTCGGACTTTTCCACATCGCCTGCTGAATCGAAAAACGCTTTGCGCTGAATCGCTTAAGGCGTCCGCCTGAATCCGCCTTGCGGGGCTATCCACACCCCCAGGGGCCTCTCGCGCAAAAAGGGGCTGGCGCCGCGACTCTCCATCAATAGACTGAATTTGTTGCATGATTCGAAACAGGTCATGCGCCGGACGGCGGGAGGTCCGGCTGGGGAATAGTAGCGTACCGTCCCTTCTTCCGCTCGTGTGCTCGATAGTTGTCGTCTGCCCTCCAGCGGAGCGTGCGGTGGCGCTCCCAGAAACGACAGGATATTTGAATGGAACTCGTTGAACTCGACGTCGTACGCGAAGCACATCCCGTCGACGTGATCGAGCAGGTCGCCAACACCAATGACTGGTCGTTCGAGCGCACAGGAGACGACGAGATCTCGATCTCGGTTGCCGGAAGCTGGACCGACTACCATGTCTCCTTCTCCTGGATGGAGGATTTCGAGGCGCTTCATCTCGCCTGCGCCTTCGACATCAAGGTGCCGGAGGCCCGCACGCTCGAAATCCTGCGGCTTCTGTCGCTGATCAACGAACAGATGCTGTTCGGCCATTTCGACCTCTGGGAGCAGGAAGGCGCGATCATGTTCCGCCAGTCGCTGCTGCTCGCCGGCGGCGTCGAGCCGACCAGCCAGCAGGTCGAGGTTCTGCTTTCCAGCGCGCTGGAAGCCTGCGAATGCTATTTCCAGGCATTCCAGTTCGTCGTCTGGTCTGGCGTGTCGGCCCGCGATGCCTTGGCCGGCGTGCTGTTTGAAACCTACGGCAACGCCTGAGGAACTGCGGATGGGTTCGGGCGGCGGGCCGAGAAGGCCCGAGATCACCTTCGCCGATTTTGATCGCGTCGACATTCGTGCCGGCACGATCGTGGAGGCCGAGCCTTTTCCCGAAGCCCGCAAGCCTGCGTTCAAGCTGAAGATCGACTTCGGACCCGAGATCGGCATCAAGAAATCGTCGGCGCAGATAACCAAATACTACGCGCCAGAGACGCTGGTCGGGCGGCAGGTCTTCGCCGTCGTCAACTTTCCGCCGCGCCAGATCGGCAAATTCATGTCCGAGGTGCTCACCCTCGGCTTTCCCGACAGCGACGGCGACGTGGTGCTGGGCGCCATAGAGCGCAAGGTGCCTGACGGCGGCAGGCTGTTCTGAACGGCGCGCGTTGGGGGCGCGCTTGTTCAGATGATGGAGCCTTTCGTCATGCGGCCACGCGGACACGTCCGTTCAATGCTTCCCTGACAGTGTCGAGAAACATCTCGGCGCAGGCCGTCCAACTGTAGCGTTGCGCCTTGGCGCGGGCTTCGGCGCGATCGATATGCAGCGCGGCGAGCGCTGCTTGGCGCAGATCCTCCGATACCGCCCCGCCCTTGCCGTCGCCGACGATGTCGATCGGCCCGGTGACCGGATAGGCGGCGACCGGCGTGCCGCTGGCGAGCGCTTCGATGATAACATTGCCGAATGTGTCGGTGCGGCTGGGGAAGACGAAGACGTCGGCCGAAGCATAAATGTCGGCCATTTCGTCGATGGGCTTGCGGCCGAGAAAGTGCGCCTGCGGATATCTTGCCTGCAACTTGGCAAGCTCGGGGCCTTCGCCGACCAGCACCTTGCTGCCCGGCAGGTCGAGATCGAGAAAGGCCGGCAGGTTCTTCTCGACGGCGATGCGCCCGACGCAGAGGAAGACCGGCCCGGGGAAGTCAAGCGCCTTGCGCCGGTCGGGCCGGAACAAAGTGGTGTCGACCCCGCGCGTCCAAGGCCGCAGCTTGGTGAAGCCGCGCCGGGCCAGATCGTCGGCGAGCGACTGCGTGGCCACCAAAGTGCCTTGCCCGGAGTTGTGGAAGTCGCGCAGCCAGCGATAGGCCCAGTCCTCGGGAACAGGAAGGCGCGCGCTCAGATATTCAGGGAAACGCGTGTGGTAGCTGGTGGTGAAGGGACGGCCCTCGGCGAGGCAATAGCGTCGTGCCATGATGCCGAGCGGCCCTTCCGTCACGATGTGGACATGGTCGGCCTGCTCAGCCCTGATCAGCCTGGCGACGTGGCCGGGCGTCGTCAGCGCGAGCCGGATGTCGGGATAGGTCGGCAGGGGCAAGGTGCGGAAGCCCTGAGGCGTCAGGAAACGGGTCTCGACCCCGAAACCTGTCAGGACCTCGGACAGCCGTTCCAGCGTATGGACGACGCCGTTGATCTGCGGCCGCCAGGCATCGGTTACCATCAGGATGCGCAAGGGGCGTCTTCCCTATTTCCCGGCGCCTTCCCCTGGAATCGCCGGCCGTCCGTCGTTTCGCGCGCCTTTGAGCAGAGTTTCGTGACGCTGCGATGAAACGGGCGGGGGCTTGCAATCCTCCATTTGATATAGCGCCGGCTCAATCGAGGTCCAGTTTCGACAGCGCCTCGAACAGCGCTTCCCGCGCCTGGAAGCCGGGTCGCTTGTCCGCCTTGCCGTTGCCGATCTGCAGCCGCGCGAAGGCAACGCGCCGGCCATCTTTTTTGGCCCAGCCGACGAACCAGCCCACCGGCCGGACTTTGCCGTCCACGTCGTTCTTTTCGCGTAACCGGCCGCTACCGGTCTTGCCGTGTACGATCCAGCCGCCGTCTATCGCGAAACGCGGCATGATCGTCTCCGTCATGTCATAGGCCTTGGCCGATAGAGCCAATTGCCGGTCGAGCATGGCGCGTATGAAGCGGACCTGTTCGACGGGGCTGATCTTCAGGGACGACATAAGCCACGAGTGAGTGAGGCCGTTGTTCTTGCCGGGATCACCCGATACGTCCATGTTGCCATAGTTGAATTTGGCCACATAGTCGGCGAAACGTTCCTCGCCGATCTGCTGCGTGATCTGCTGCGAATACCAGACGATCGAGTCTTCGAGCCAGATCGTCGGGTTCACAGTTTTTTGCTGGCGCTTGTTCGCGTTGAATTCGGGCCGATAGTCCCAGCTCGGCGTCTTCGGATCCTTCAGGACGCCGGAATCGAAACCCATCAAAGCGAGCGGGACCTTGAACGTCGATGCCGGCGCGAAACCCTGGTCGCATGTTCCCTTGCGCGACAATGCCTCGCCGCTCGAGGCATCGATGATGAGCGTGCATTCGAGCAGCAGGCCAGCGGCAGGCGCGGCGCCCATGCCGAGCGCCAGCAACAGGCTTGCGGCGAGCAGGCTCAGACCGAGCATGAAGCGTTCATTGTCACGCATTTCGTCTCTCCGTGATTTCCGCTGTCCCCTGACTACGTGGCATGGCTGATACGGACAAACGATGATATTTGCGGTCAGGCATGAAACGAATTTGGCCTTCTCTTGGGGAAACCATGGTCCGTCCGCATCTCCCTCTCACTGCCTTGCGTGCTTTCGAAGCCTCTGCGCGGCATCTGAGCTTCACGCGCGCTGCCATCGAGCTTTGCGTCACCCAGGCTGCGGTCAGCCATCAGGTGAAGTCGCTCGAGCAGCGTCTCGGCGTCACGCTGTTCCGGCGTCTCCCGCGTGGACTGCTGATCACCGACGAAGGGCTGGCCCTGCTGCCGACGCTGCGCGATTCCTTCGACCGCATCGCGGACATGATGGAGAAGTTCCATGGCGGCCATGTGAGGGAAGTTCTCGAAGTCGGCGCGGTGGGCACCTTCGCGGTCGGCTGGCTGCTGCCGCGGCTGCGCGATTTCCGCGAGCGGCACCCCTTCGTGGATGTCAGGCTTTCCACCAACAACAACCGGGTCGATCTCGCCGCCGAAGGGCTGGACTACGCTGTCCGCTTCGGCAACGGTGCCTGGCATGACACCGAGGCCGAGGCGCTGTTCGCGGCGCCGCTGTCGGCCCTGTGCGTTCCCGAAATCGCCGAGACGCTGCGCGACCCCGCCGATCTCGTCCGCCACACGCTGCTGCGTTCCTACCGGGCGGACGAATGGCCGTCCTGGTTCGAGGAGGCCGGCGTGGCGGCCCCGACCATCAGGGGACCGGTGTTCGATTCCTCGTTGACCATGGTCGAGGCGGCGCTGCAGGGGGAGGGTGTGGCGCTCGCACCGCCGATGATGTTCTCGCGCCAACTCGCCGACGGCACGCTACAGCGGCCTTTCGATACGTCGATATCGATGGGCCGGTACTGGCTGACGCGGCTCAAATCGCGCAATCCCACACCAGCTATGGGCGCGTTCCGCGCATGGTTGCTCGGCGCGGCGACCGCGTCGACAGGAGCAGCTAGGCTGGAACCTTGATCACCGCCCGCAAGCCGCCCATCGGGCTGTCGTCGAGCGTGATGTCGCCGCCATGACTGCGGGCAATGTCGCGAGCAATCGCCAGGCCGAGCCCCGTGCCTCCGGCGTCCTGGCGCGCAGCGTCGAGGCGAAGGAACGGCTTGAAGACGTCCTCGCGGCGATCGAACGGAATGCCGGGGCCGTCGTCGTCGACGGTCACCGTCAGCGCCCCGCGCGTGTGCAGCGCATTCACCCTGACATTGCGGGCGTAGCGGAAAGCGTTGCCGATCACGTTGCCGAGCAGGCGCGAAAACGCATTGGGCCGCACCTGCACCTCGGGTCTGCCCGCAATCGATGTGGCGAGACCGCGTTTCCGGAGGCGCGCCTCCTCGGAAAGCTTGTCGAAATAGGTCTGGAGATCGAAGCGGCCGGTGTCCTCGGCGGCCTCGCCGCGCGCAAAGGCGAGATAGCCTTCCAGCATCGACTGCATGTCGTCGATGTCCTGGTTGAGCGCCGTGGTGTCGAGCTTCTTGCCGGCGAGTGCGAGCTGCAGCTTGAAGCGGGTGAGGATGGTTCGAAGGTCGTGGCTGACCCCGGTGAGCATGGCCGTGCGTTGCTCGATCTGGCGTTCGATGCGCTCGCGCATCTGCAGGAAGGCAATGCCGGCCCTGCGCACTTCCTCGGCGCCGCGCGGCTTGAAGTCGCTCGGTGTCGGGCGTCCCTTGCCGAAGCTCTCGGCGGCTTCCGTGAGCTGCAGGATCGGCTTGATCTGGTTGCGCAGGAAAGGGATGGCGATGGTCAGCAGGACGAGCGACGTGCCTACCATCCACAGAAGGAAGATATGTGTGTTCGAGGCATAGGCCTGGCTGCGCCGCGCGAAGACCCGCAGCACCTTGTCGTCGAGCTGTATGCGGATCTCGACGATGTTGGAGTTGCCGACCGTGTCGAGCCAGAACGGCCGGTTTATCTGCTTGGTGATCTCCTCGCTCAGGATCTGGTCAAGAATGGAGAAGAACGGCTTCGGTCCGGGCGCGGGCAGGGGAGACGGCGGCAAGAGGTCGATCTTGAGCGACAGCCGGTCCTGGGCGATGCGGATGACGCTGGCGTAGTTGTCTCCGGGCGGATAGGTCTCGATCATGTCGATGATCGCGGCGATGTCGCGGGTCACCGCCTGCGACAGGCGCTGCGTCACCGTCTGCCAGTGACGCTCCATGAACATGAAGGCGATGACCGACTGCAACAGGATCATCGGCGCGATGACGATGATCAGCGAGCGCGCATAAAGCCGCTTGGGCATGTAGCGCGACACCAGCCGCCAGAACCGGCGCCAGTTGTTCGGCAGGAAACCGGACCTTCTGCTCCAGGACGAACCGCCCGATGTGGCGACTGGGCGCTGGGCCGCAGTCACGCGTTCCGCCTGCGCCGGGCCCTTGTCCGCCGGGGTCATCTGCGAAGTCGCCATTCGTCCTTTCCGATCGCCGACCGCTTCCCGGAGCGGTCGCGAAGGCCTGCGTCATTCGACGCTCAACCTATACCCTATGCCGCGCACAGTCTGCAGCCAGACAGGATTGGAGGGGTCGCGTTCGATCTTGCGGCGAAGCCGGTTGATCTGGACGTCGATGGTGCGTTCGCCGACCTCCGATTCGCCGGCCACCAATTCGTGGCGCGGGATGGTCTCGCCGGCCCTGCCGGCGAAGATCGCCAGGATCTCCTGTTCGCGGTCCGTCAGCCTCAAGGCTTCGCCGCCGCGCTTCAATTCGCGTTTGGCGATCTGGAACGTGTAGGGGCCAAACACGATCTGCTCTACCTTCGGAACGACCTGTGGCCCGCCGCGGCGCAGGATGTTGCTGATCCTCAGGATCAGTTCGCGCGGATCGAACGGCTTGGGCAGATAGTCGTCGGCACCTGCTTCGAGCCCGGTGATGCGGCTTTCGGTTTCGGACAGCGCAGTCAGCATCAGGATCGGCACGTCGCGCTCGCCGCGCAGCGACCTCGTCAGGTCGACACCGCTTTCGCCAGGCATCATCACATCGAGCACGACAAGGTCGAAATCCAGTCCGGCAAGCCGCCGCCGCGCTTCGACGGCGGTCCCCGCGACCGTTACCCTGAAGCCGTTCTCGGTCAGATACTGCTTCAGCAGATTGCGGATACGCGTGTCGTCGTCGACCACCAGAAGATGCGGGGCGTCGTCGTCCGGCACGGAAGATGGGTCGGTCATCTGGATCGCCTCCATAGTCTTTCCCCTCTCTTGAACTATCCTACTTGACGGGCCGATTGTCGATCTGCGCCCTGAGTTCCGGGTTCACCATGGCCTTCAGGAACCGTTCGACGGCTTCCCGGTCGGCCGCGTTTGCGCCCTCCAGTGCCTGATGGATGCGGCGTGACTGTGGCCGCGCGAGCGCCAGCGCCAAAGTGCGACCTTTGGCCGTCGGATAGAGCTCGCGCTGGCGCCGGTCGCGGGGGCCCTGCACCTGTATGACGTGGCCGGTATCGATGAGCTGCTTCAGCACCCTGGCGAGGCTCTGCTTGGTGATCTGCAGCACCTCGAGCAGTTCAGCCACCGTCAGTCCCGGACGCCTGTTGACGAAATGCAGCACCCGATGGTGGGCGCGGCCGAAGCCGTAGTCGGTCAGGATTACGTCCGGGTCGGACGTGAAGTCGCGATAGGCGAAGAAGAACAGCTCGATGACAGTGAAGTCGATGCCGTCTTCCAGCGTCAGCGCCGTCCTGATCGGCTTGGCGTTTGCGGCGATACGTTCGGCCATGTGTTTCCCGCACCCGGAATGATTCCGTGATCCTGCCGGAATTATGTCAGTGATGTTGACATAATTTGGGTTGGATGGTAATTTTATTCAAGCTTTTCGGCGGATTTTGAACGAAAAGGCAAGGAAAATCGGTTCCTTCAGGAATTTCCGTGAATTTGCCTTTCCCCGGCGTTCCGCCTACGCTCACCCGCAGACATTCACAGCAATGCCGCGGACAGAAAACCACTCGACGTCCGGGCACAGGCCCGCGGGAGGCAAGTCATGGCATCCGTTTCTTTCGACCAACTCGACGGCTTCATCTGGATGAACGGACAGTTCGTCAAATGGGCCGACGCCAAGATCCACGTGCTGACGCACGGGCTGCACTACGCCAGCGCCGTCTTCGAGGGCGAGCGCGCCTATGGCGGCGAGATCTTCAAACTGACCGAGCACAGCGAGCGCCTGCACGAGTCGGGGCGCATCCTGGGCTTCACCATCCCCTACAGCGTGGCCGAGATCGACGAGGCCTGCCGCGAACTGCTTAAGAAGCAAGGCTTCAAGGACGCCTATGTGCGCCCGATCGCCTGGCGCGGCAGCGAGCAGATGGGCGTTTCGGCCCAGAACAACAAGATCAACTGCGCGATCGCGATCTGGCAGTGGCCGAGCTATTTCGACCCTGCGCAGAAGCTGAAGGGCATCCGCCTCGACATCGCCGAATACCGCCGTCCCGATCCGCGTACGGCGCCGTCGCGCGCGAAGGCCGCCGGCCTCTACATGATCTGTACCCTTTCCAAGCACGCCGCCGAGGCGAAAGGGTACGCCGACGCCATGATGTTCGACTGGCGCGGCCGAGTGGCCGAGGCGACGGGCGCCAATATCTTCTTTGTCAAGGACGGCAAGCTCCACACGCCGGATCCGGACTGCTTCCTCGACGGCATCACCCGCAGGTCCGTGATCGATCTGGCGCGTCGTCGCGGCTTCGCGGTCGTCGAGCGGGCGATCCAGCCGGAGGAACTCGAAGGCTTCGAGCAATGCTTCCTCACCGGCACGGCGGCCGAGGTGACCCCCGTTTCCGAGATCGGACCGTACCGGTTCGAGGTGGGCGAAATCACCAAGACGCTGATGAACGACTATACCGCCGAAGTGCAGCCCAAGCACGCGATCGCAGCCGAGTAGCGGTCTCGGGCGGCTCGCCGCCAGGGGCGGGCCGCATCCTGGCCGTCGGAGCAGTCAACGGCTTCAGGTGACGTTGTGGAAGCCTCGCATCAAGGCGAGGCGGTCGCGGTCGGTTTTACTTCGGCGATCTCATATTTGACTTTCGTCTAATTCGGCGTCTCACTGTGCATGCCGGGCTCACCGAGTCCCGGTTTGCTCTGGAGGGAAGTCACATGGACAGTAGTGCCCTTATTGCTATCATCGTGCAGATCATCACGGGTATCATCGGTGGCCAGGCTGTAGGCGCGGCAATCCAGCAGGCGGCAATGAGTCAGCTGCCGAAAATCATCAGCGGTGCGGTCGGCGGCGTCGCCGGCGGCACGATCCTCGGAAGCCTGCTCGGCGGCGCGACGACCGGCGATCCGGCTGCCGGCGGCGCGGCCGGCGGGGCGCTCGGCGGCCTTCTCACGAACGCCATCGGCGGGGCCGGCGGCGGCGCAATCCTGACGGCGATCGTCGGCGCCGTGATGAAGTCAATGAACAAGGCCTGACAGCCATTCCCGGGTGGCGGGCGGCCTCCCGGTCGCCCGTTTCCCCATTAGGCTCGACGTTGCTTCCGCCCCGCTGGCTGCGTCGTGAAACTCGTCGAGACGACGGTAGCCAGCGTCCATACTTTCTTCCAGCATGCAGAGCGCCGTCGCGCGTTTTCCCTCAACGCTCACAGGACGGTGCTCGAGCCAGCCCTGTTCAGCCATGACGGGGGGCGGAAGTGCAGGGCGCGTTGAAGATCTGTTTCAGATGATCTCACGGTTGGACGGCGTCGTGACGGGCAAATGGCCGTTTGTTCATTCCACGCCTCTACCGCCCTTGCTTGCCGCATCGCCCTGCAGCACGTCGAGCAGGGTGTCGAGCCGATGGAAATTGCCCTCCCAGATGGCGCGGTAGTTCTCGAGCCAGCCGTTCGCTTCTGCGAGCGGGGCCGTCTCAAGGCGGCATGGCCGGCGTTGCGCGTCCCGTCCGCGCGAGACCAACCCCGCACTCTCCAGGACCTTCAGGTGTTTCGAGATCGCGGGCTGACTCATGGCGAAAGGCTCGGCAAGTTCCATCACGGTCGCTTCGCCGAGGACCAGCCGTGCCAGGATCGCGCGCCTTGTGGGATCGGCGAGCGCAGCGAATGTCGCGTTGAGTCGGTCAGTCGGCATCATGTAGACAACTCGAGTATTCCATAACTGAAAGGTTATATGTTATTTGCCGTTCGTCAATCGATCTTTGATCGGAGTACCGGGCCTCGACCTCGCCGGACGGGTAGACGGATGGGGCTGCCCCCACTATGTGTGCCCTGGCGCACGATCCGAGGACTTGGAATTCGACCTCGGAAAAGCACGATGCGCCGAGCATGAAGCGATGGGCGCCCTTTGCGTGTCCGAAGCAACGCGCGGCACGGTGAGCCGCGACCGAGAAGATGAGGCAGTGCGATGGGCCAGCTCAACGCCGGGATAATCCCGGTGACCCCTTTCCAGCAGAATTGCACGATCCTGTTCGATACGGACGACAGGTCCGGCGTGGTCGTCGATCCCGGTGGCGATGTCGCCGAGATCGTGAAGGCGATCGAAGACAACAAGCTCTCGATCGCCGCGATCTGGATCACCCACGGCCATATCGATCACGCAGGCGGCGCCATGGAGCTCAAGGACAAGCTCGGGGTGGAGATACTCGGCCCGCATGAGGCCGATCGTCCGCTGCTTGCCAATCTCGAAAACCAGGCGCTGCGCTTCGGTATCACCGACACCGTGCGCAATTGCGTGCCCGACCGCTTCCTCGCCGAGGGCGAGACGGTCGGCTTCGGCGAGCACAACTTTGAAGTGCTGCATTGCCCCGGTCATGCGCCGGGCCATGTCGTCTATTTCAACCGTGCTGCAAAGTTCGCCCATGTCGGCGACGTGCTGTTCCGCGGTTCGATCGGTCGGACCGACCTGCCCGGCGGGGATCATGCCGCGCTGATCCGGTCGATCAAGGAGAAGCTGCTGCCGCTCGGCGACGATATCGGCTTCCTGTGCGGCCATGGGCCGGGCGGCCGCTTCGGCGAAGAGCGGTTGAGCAATCCGTTCCTTACATAGAGCGCTTCCAAACGGCGGACGCACCGACGGTGCTGCCCTAGCCCGAACTTTGCCTAGCCGTCGTCGCAGCGCCGGATTTATTCCGAAACCGGTACCCGCCTTCGGGTTCGATGCCATGCGGCCCCGAATATTGGCTGCCGCCAGGGTCGGCGAGCGCCGCCATGCGGCGCTCAACCTTCATTCAGACCGCCTATCGGGCTTCGCAGAAATGCCGCCTGCCGTCATAGCCGACGAAGGTGCCGGTGCTCGGATTGAAGGAACGATAGCGATCCTCGCAATAGCGGAACCAGCCGGGGCTCCACGGCTCGAGCCCACCATAGGCATATCGCCCCGTCCCATAGCCGGCGCCCTCCGGCGCATATTCATATTCGGCGCCTGGCCGCGGCGGGAAATAGTCGTCGTCCACATAAGGATCGTTATAAATCCGCTCCCGGTAGACCGGTCCCCTTGGGCCCGAATCCGCCAGAGCACCCGCGACGATAGCACCGGCCGCCAGGCCGAGTACGCCTGCTGCAAGCAGATCGCCGTCGGAGTTGCGACGAACGACATGGCCTTCGCGGTAATAACGCTCGCCGCTATGGGCGGCAGGCAGGGCGGTCAGCGTGGTCGCGGCGATGGCCGCCGAGAGGATCGAAGTTTTCAGGAAGCGGTTCACATCTGTCTCCTTCACGCCGCGGATCCCGGGGAAGGTCGGCGGTCGATTGCCCGTCTAGGCCCCCTTGCATGAACGGAGGCTGAACGGCGTGGCGGACGGCTGTGTGCCTGCCGAAAGTGGCATTTTGAGAAAGGATGAAGTTATCGGACGCAAGCACTCGGGTGCTCCGTGCCGGCGGTCGATGAGATCGACCGCCGAAGCGACTGCCAACCACGCCTGTCGGACCGAAAGCCCATTGGCACCAGAGCGCCGGGCGTCCGCTCGGATGCGCAAAGGTCGCTCTGGCGCTTTCAACCTGCGCATCGTGCCTTCTGAAAATCGAGTACGATTTCCGACGCAGTAGATCCCCCGATGTTCGATGGTTGTCGGCCGCAGGGCTACCTTGGACCAGGAACACCAAAGCGGCGTCGATCAGGCGCCCGCTTTCCTGGAGACGGCACATCCACGAGACGGCACATCCACAGATGCTCCGTGCCGGCATCGATAGGAAAAAGCTCCGCAGACAGCATTGCTGCGACACCGCGCCTGCCATGCCTGTTTCCGGGGCCGGAGCCCCGCCGTCGATGGTCGTGGACCGGCTCAGCCGATCCTGAGATTGACCGCCTTCGGACCCTTGCCGCGCTTGTCCGGCTCGGTATCGAAAGTCACTTTCTGCCCGTCTTCGAGGCCGGGAAGGCCGGAGGCCTGCACCGCCGAGATATGTACGAATACGTCCTTCGCTCCGTCGTCCGGCGTGATGAAGCCGAAGCCTTTGGCATGGTTGAAGAACTTGACAGTGCCGGTCTGCGGCATGGGAAACTCCCTTTGGTCCCATCATCGACATGTCTGGCGGGAAATATCCCCGCGCAGGCTCGGCCGTTCACTGGAGGAGCAGAAACAGTTTCTCGCGCCGGGACCTTCCCAAGATCCTCTTGTTCCGCGATCACCTGGGCTTCCGGCGTTGCCAGAACCCAGTGCAGTCTATTCCGGTCTCCGGGCCGGCAAATGCCCGAACAAGAATTTTGTCCTTCATTTTTCCGGCGTGAGCAAGTGAAACTTTCAATTTGGCTCATTGACGCCACGACAGCTCCATCGGGCATCGACAATTCGCCGGCTTATGTATGGTGAGCATTCCCTAAGTTGGCTGATACTATCTGTAATGCACCTCAAAAGCAAAAGGCACGGCGGATCGCCGTGCCTTTCGAAGAATGGCAGTCTTGCAGACGAATCAGGCGGCGCGCAGATTGACCGCCTTGGGGCCCTTGCCCATGCGGTCCGGCTCGACGTCGAAGGTGACCTTCTGGCCGTCGATCAGGGTGCGCAGGCCGGAGGCTTCGATCGCCGAGATGTGCACGAATACATCCTTCGCGCCGCCATCAGGCGTGATGAAGCCATAACCCTTGGTTGCGTTGAAGAACTTCACGGTGCCGGTCTGAGCCATTGGGGGGAGAACTCCTTCACCCATTGTTGCTTGGTCCTTCCCGATATTGGAAGACGGGAGAACCGGTGGATCTTGGCGGTCAGGCGTTTTGCGCATGATTTAACCCCCCGCCAAAGAGGGGCCGTCAGATATTCACAGTATCGGGGAAAGGGTCGTCCAAAGCGTCCAGTCTCCGGGTCAGCAAATGCCCGAGGGACACTTCTATTGCACGGATGCGTGATAGTTGCAAGACTGTCCGTGAATTCAGTCACTTGCCGCCGCGCGTAAATCTTGCTGTCGTGCGAATATTGTCCGCCAGCGGTCGGCCGCACGGCGCCCTAGACTTCGGCGCGCCATGTCGATCGGTGCGAGCACCTCGCGGCCACCCCGCGGTGACCGGAGGAAGGGGACCATGCCGCATGACACGATCCCGGCACGCCGGGAGCCGGCCTCCGCCTTGTCCAGGCTGATGCCGACCGACAGCAGCGCGCTGATCCGCAACGGCCAACGGCACCACCACCATGCCGTGCCGAGGAAATCGCCGAGGGAATATGCGACCAGCGTTTCGCCGATCCGTTCCGCCGGCTGGACCACATGCGCATGGCCGCCGACGACGAGACTGGCGCCGCTTGCCGCCAACCGCCGCGCCGTCTCTCGCGTCGCGGCTTCCGGGAAATGCCGGAACTCGCGGTCCCAATGGGGTACGGCGCAGACGAAGTCGGCCTCGGCCTCGCGCAACGCGGCCCAGCCGCCGTGGTTGAAATCCGCCGCGGTCGTCACCCGGCCCGAAAAGGCATCGGCCGTCTCGTTGCGCCATTGGGTGAAGGCGGCAAGGCCGATCCGCGCCGGACCGGCCCGCACGGTCCGCACGAAGCCATCCCGTGCGGCTCCGATCGTGCGGACGCAAAGCCGGTCGAGCGTCTCCAGCGTCTGCTCGAAGCCGGGGACGCCCTGGTCGAGCGCGTGGTTGTTGGCGAGCGACAGCACCAGCCTGTGCGGGTCGATGGCCGCGGCGGCCAGCGTCTGTTCGAGAAAGCTCCGGGTCATGGCGTGGCGCGTGCCGACTGCGGTGCCAAGCCGGGCGAGGGGGCGAGCCACGATTGGGCTTTCGCAATTGCCGATCACGAGATCGGCTGCGGAGATGGTCTTGCGCAGGCTTTCGTCGATTTCGGGCGACTTGCCGCTCGCCACGGCCGAGATGTCACCGACGAAGACGAGACGCACGTCCGGCGGTGGTGTCCGCGACGATCCCCCCATCGCCGGCAAAAACCCGTTGCGGTCGCCGCCGAGAGACGGAACCAGAAAACGGGGCAGCCAGGAGAGACGATAGGAGAGAGGAAAGTTGCTCGACACCGCGCTCTTCTAATCGTTTGCGGAAGGGCGCGCCAGAAGCTTCGCAGCGTCGCTCCGGCTTTCGCAGCGCGCCCCGAGGAGCGTTCGGCGTGGGTGGTGGGTCCTCGCCTCATGGACCGCGATGCCGTCAGTCGCATCTTGTCGGCCCGGCGGGCTGTCAGGCCCAGGCTCGGATGCTGCAATGCTGCACGCTCGTTCGCAGGGATGCCTTGCGCCGATCAATTTGCGCATCGTGTCTTCCAAGGCGCTGCCGCCTCCTCCTGACAGCGCATTGTCAGCATCGCCGCGACGCGGGGCGGCCCGATGGTGATTGGACTTTCCATTTTGCGGGACTCCACCCATATTCCTGACATGGCCAAATCTCCCGACAGAAAGTCGCCTCCGGCGAATGAGGACCGCTTCGGCGGCCGCAAGCGGCGCAGCCCGCTGACCGACTTCCTTGATGCCTCCGAGCCGCTGGAGGAGGGAGGATTCTCCGAGGCGCCGCAGTCCGACTTTTCCGGTGCGCCCCTGTCCGGATCGGTGTCCGAATGGGCCGAACAGATCGCGCGCGAGGCCGAGGCCGCGCGGCCTGCCAAGAGCGCCAAGCCGGCCAAGAAGGTTCCCGAGCGGTCGGCGGCGCCGACCAAGACGGCCCGCGGCACGTCGATGGGCGGTGCAGCGAGCGCCAAGGAACGCGCGGCTGCCGGCCTCAACCCGGTCGCCGGTCTCGACATTTCGCTCGAAGACGCCGAACATCTCTCCAATTCCGGCGTCACCGCCACTGTCGCAGCGCTCTCCAGGCTGATCGAAAGCGGCAATCCGCTCCACAAGAACGGCAAGATCTGGACGCCGCACCGGCCCGAGCGGCCGGAGAAGTCCGAAGGCGGCATCCGCATCGAGATGAAGTCGGAATTCGCCCCGGCGGGCGACCAGCCCACGGCCATTGCCGACCTCGTCGAAGGCGTCGGCCGGGCCGACCGTACCCAGGTGCTGCTCGGCGTCACCGGCTCCGGCAAGACCTTCACCATGGCCAAGGTGATCGAGGAGACGCAGCGTCCCGCACTGATCCTGGCGCCCAACAAGACGCTCGCCGCCCAGCTCTATGGCGAGTTCAAGCAGTTCTTTCCCGACAATGCGGTCGAGTATTTCGTCTCCTACTACGACTATTACCAGCCGGAGGCCTACGTTCCGCGCACCGACACCTATATCGAGAAGGAATCCTCCATCAACGAGCAGATCGACCGCATGCGCCATTCGGCGACGCGCTCGCTGCTCGAGCGCGACGACGTGATCATCGTCGCCTCGGTGTCCTGCATCTACGGTATCGGCTCGGTCGAGACCTACACCGCCATGACCTTCCAGATGCAGGTCGGCGACCGGCTCGACCAGCGCCAGCTCCTGGCCGATCTCGTCGCCCAGCAGTACAAGCGCCAGGAGGTCAATTTCGTGCGCGGCTCGTTCCGCGTGCGCGGCGACACGATCGAGATCTTTCCGGCTCACCTGGAAGACCGCGCCTGGCGCATCAGCATGTTCGGCGACGAGATCGAGGCGATCACGGAATTCGATCCGCTGACCGGCCAGAAGACGGGCGCTCTGAAGAGCGTGAAGATCTATGCGAATTCGCACTATGTGACGCCGCGGCCTACGCTCAACCAGGCGATCAAGTCGATCCGCGAGGAACTGAAGTTCCGCCTCGACGAACTGACGAGGGCCGGACGGCTGCTCGAGGCGCAGCGGCTGGAGCAGCGTACCCGCTTTGACCTGGAGATGCTGGAGGCGACCGGATCCTGCGCCGGCATCGAGAACTATTCGCGCTATCTCACCGGCCGCCAGCCCGGCGAGCCGCCTCCGACCTTGTTCGAGTACATCCCGGACAACGCGCTGATCTTCATCGACGAGAGCCACGTCACCGTGCCGCAGATCGGCGGCATGTATCGCGGCGACTTCCGGCGCAAGGCGACGCTTGCCGAATACGGCTTCAGGCTGCCGTCCTGCATGGACAACCGGCCGCTGCGCTTCGAGGAATGGGATGCGATGCGTCCGCTGACCGTCGCCGTATCGGCGACGCCGGGCGGCTGGGAAATGGATGAGGCCGGCGGCGTCTTCGCCGAGCAGGTCATCCGCCCGACCGGCCTCATCGATCCGCCGGTGGAGGTGCGCCCGGCCAAGAGCCAGGTCGACGACGTGCTCGGCGAGATCCGGGACACGGCGCGCGCCGGCTATCGCTCGCTGGTGACTGTGCTCACCAAGCGCATGGCCGAGGACCTGACGGAATATCTGCACGAGCAGGGCGTGCGCGTGCGCTACATGCATTCCGACGTCGAGACGCTGGAGCGTATCGAGATCATACGCGATCTGCGCCTTGGCGCCTTCGACGTGCTGGTCGGCATCAACCTGCTGCGCGAGGGCCTCGACATCCCCGAATGCGGTCTCGTCGCCATCCTCGACGCGGACAAGGAAGGCTTCCTGCGCTCCGAAACCTCGCTGATCCAGACGATCGGCCGCGCGGCGCGCAACGTCGACGGACGCGTCGTGCTCTATGCCGATCAGGTCACGGGCTCGATGGAGCGCGCGATGGCCGAGACACAGCGCCGCCGCGAGAAGCAGATGGTCTGGAACGAGGAGAACGGCATCACGCCGGAAAGCGTGAAGTCGCGTATCGCCGACATTCTCGATTCGGTCTACGAGAAGGACCACGTCCGCGCCGACATCTCCGGCTTCGCCGAGAACCAGGGCGCACTCATGGGCAACAACCTCAGGGCGCATCTGGAATATCTCGACAAGCGCATGCGCGACGCCGCGGCCAATCTCGATTTCGAGGAGGCGGCCCGCGTGCGCGACGAGATCAAGCGCCTGCGGGAAGCCGAGCTCGCCGTCTCCGACGATCCGCTGGCGCGCGAGGCGGAGAGCATCAGCCCGGTTTCCGGCCGCGAGAAGGGCAGGCACAACAAGGGGATCGCCCGTCACCGCACGGTCGACGATGGGGAAGGCGGGCGCAAGTCGCTCTTCGCCAAGCCGTCGCTGGACGATATGGGGCCGGGAACCGACATGGCGAAGCCGGCGGGCAAGGGCGGCCTGTTCCGCAAGCCGGATCTCGACGAGATGGGCGGCGACGCGGCCGTTCCAGCCAATGCCGTCCCGCGCTCGCTGTTCAAGAAGCAGTCGCACCAGGAAGCGCATGGCTCGGATTTCGGCATTCCCGGCGAGGGCTCCCTGTTCCGCAAGAACACGCTCGACGAGATGACCGTGCGGCGCACGGAAAAGCCCGCCGAAGGCGCCAGGCCGAAGGCCGCGGACGATGCGCGTCCGGTCCGGCGCGAGCGTGCCGGCATCGGCTCCTACGAGGATCCGGCCGACGAACGCCAGCGCCAGCGCCGGTCGCGCAAATCGGGACGGCCGGGGCATTAATCCAACCTTGCGGCACGTTGCTGCAAGACCGACAAGCCGTCGCCCCTAAGGTCTCAAAGTCGGCTGCGAGTGATTGCTGCCGCGGCGGTGAGTGGAAGTTCAGCGCAACCGATTGTAGCGGTAGCGATTGACGATCTCCTGGTTGAAGAAGCGGCCGGGCGAGGGAGCCTCGCGGAAGGCGTCGACGACGATCCACGGTACCTCGAAATAGAGATAAGCGGTGCCGTTGACCAACCGCACTTCGAGTTCGTCGTCATCGGGCGCGTAGCGGATCGGGCGGACGACGCTCGAGCCTGGAAAGTCGGTCTGCTCGACGGTTCTCATCGTCTTTTCTCCGATAAGGCGTCGCCTCGTCCTGGTGCCGATGTGACGGCCTTCGGAACGCCATGATCCTCTCCGAACGCAATGCCGTCAAATCGAAAGCAAGTTTCCTGAACGCAACCCTGCGTTTCCATTCATCGCCCGTTCAGCCGTTCTGCCGCATGTTCCGCGCCATCAGGGACGACCCCGGGGACGAGAGTTCCGCCGGTATCGGCAGGACCCGGAAGCCGCCGGAAACAAAGGAGAATATTCATGCCCGTCATTCGCGGCACCAACTATTCCGAGACGCTCTACGGAACGGCGTATAACGATACGATCTACGGCTATGGCGGCGACGACCTCATCTATGGCTATGGCGGCAACGACCTGATCTATGGCGGGGCCGGCAATGACGACATCCTCGGCGGCAACGGCGTCAACAATCTCTATGGAGGCACGGGCGCCGACTGGTTCATCATGAGCGCGCGTACCACTGGGCTCAGCGACGATTTCATTGCCGACTTCCAGTTCGGCTATGACAAGATCGACGTCTCGGCCTGGGGCATCAGCGACTTCAGCCAGCTCAGGGCTTTCCTGAAGACCGACAAGTATGGTGACGCCTATTTCAACGCCTTCTACAACGGCTACGACCACTATCTGACTGTCGCCGACGTTACCGCCGGCCAGTTGATCTCCAGCGACTTCGTCTATTCGAGTTCAGGCGCCCGCAGCCAGTCCGGTACCAACTATTCCGACATGATGTTCGGCTCCCGCTACAACGATACGCTGTACGGTGCCGGCGGCAACGACATATTGCATGGCGGCCTCGGCAACGACCGAATGAACGGCGGCACCGGCAATGACGATCTCTATGGCGGCGCCGGCTACGACGTGCTGACCGGCGGCGCCGGAGCGGACGCCTTCGTTTTCCAGTCGGTCACCGACAGCGCGCCGAACGCCTATCGCGACCGCATCACCGACTTCGACTACAGGTACGATTTCATCGATCTTTCGCTGATCGACGCGCGGGCGAATGTTGCCGGCAACCAGGCCTTCCAGTGGATCGGCACCGGCAACTTCACCAATTCCGGCCAGCTCAAATATGGCTGGTACGGCAACGACACGATCATCTCTGCGAATACGGACACGGACTCCACTCCGGAATTCCAGATCGTCCTGTCGGGCAGGCATACGCTGCTCGCCGGCGACTTCGTCCTGTAGAAGCGTTTCCGAACTCCTGCCCGGCCGGCCGCTCCGCGGCCGGCCGCATCCGTTTCAGCAGGGGCCTTGGGCGACTACGCGGTAGCCGGCCGAGTCCGCCTCGCATTGATTGCCGAAGGTCCTGACGTTGCTGCCGCGCCGCGCGCAGACCGGGACATATTCGGCGGTGCAGACCCGGTTGCCGCCGTTGCCCCCACCGATGGCGCCGCCGCCTGGAGCGCGGCATTCGCCGCTCGCGATCACGCGGTAGCCGGCTGCAGCCGCCTCGCATTCATTGGCGAAAGTCCTGATACGGTCGCCGCGCCGTGCGCAGACGGGAGCGTATTCGCGTGTGCAGATGCCGGGACGCGGTCCGCCATTGGCGCGGCACTCGCCGCCGCTGACGATACGATATCCGGCCCGTCCGGCCAGGCAGGCATTGGCGAAGGTCTGGCGGTCGCCGCGGCGCTCGCCGCAGACAGGGGCATATTCCCTGGTGCAGAAGCCGGGTTGCGGACCGGGTCTCGGCGGCGGCATCGGTTCCTGGACGGCCACGGTGCACGACAACAACGCGCATGCCGCGAACAGGAGCGCGCCCAGACGCGCGGCCACGGAAGCCGAAACTCTCATGGATGTCTTCCCTCTCCTCCCGTTTTCGAGTCCCGCTCCTCGAATCGGTCGATGGATCATAGCGACAAAGCGCTGGCGCGGGCGGATGGCGTCAACCTACGCTTGTCGCGCACGTTTACAATTCTTGTCCGCCGCAACTTTCGGCGTGCGTTTTCGTGATCGCCGGCCATCCGAAATTCGGCGCCGGCATGGCCGTGCTGCGGGACGCCGAGCCGACACATGCCCACGTTCGACGAAGCTGGCCTTGCTTCCGCCTCGATCCGCTCCCGTAGAGGAGAATATGTCGAAAATAAGTAATTGTTTTTATTATAAAAGTTCATCGTATGTGATTTGTGGCAGGCGCTGGCGCGGCCTATCTCCGTCGTGTCCTCACGGATCAGCAGGACCGTGCGGACGGCAAACAGAACGGGAGTATTCGAGATGAAGAAAATCCTTGCAACGACCGTCGCTTCGCTCGCCTTCATCGGCATGGCCTATGCGGCGACCGTCGAAGGCGTGGTGCAGTCGGTGGATCCGGCCACGCGCACCGTCACGCTCCAGGACGGCAAGAGCTTCGTCGCGCCGGAAGGGACCTCGCTCGATTCCCTCGCCGCCGGCGCCAAGGTCAGATTGACCGTCGACGACACGACGGGCGCCGTCACCGCGATCGACAAGGCCTCCTGATTCCGAAAGTAATGAAGAGACCGGCTCGGATGGGCCGGTCTCTTCGACCTGAGCAAACCGTTCGGGCCGCGGATACGGTCAGAAGACCGTTGGTATCCTGGCGACCACCCAGCCGGTCGTATCGCGTGCCAGCTCGAGGGTGCCGCCCGCCGCACGGCCAAGCCCGTCCTTCACAACGCGATAACCGTCGGAGGCGCGCGCCAGGATGCCGTCGTGCGACGTCACGGTGGCCGGTTCCGCCGCATCTGCCGCTGCCGGTGCGCCGGCTGCCTGCGTCTCGGCTTGTTCGGGGCGATCGAGCTTCGAGCATATCGCCATGACGGTCGGGTAGTCGAAGGCACCACGTACCGCACGGCTCTTCAGCGCAGTTTCGCATTCCTCCATCGTCGTCCATTCCGGCTGATGATCGTGAATGAGTTCGCAGAGCTTGGCGTCGCAGTCGCAGCCGATGATGGCCATCGCGACAACAGCGGATTTCATCATGACATGCCCCTCGTTTTCTTCGCCCGTTTTG
The DNA here is from genome assembly GCF_016756635.1 of Mesorhizobium sp. L-8-10. Classification (NCBI taxonomy): domain Bacteria; kingdom Pseudomonadati; phylum Pseudomonadota; class Alphaproteobacteria; order Hyphomicrobiales; family Phyllobacteriaceae; genus Mesorhizobium; species Mesorhizobium sp. L-8-10. Next base: position 3,666,338 of record NZ_AP023263.1, read on the forward strand.
TCGGCCCGGATCGGGGCGGGATTGGGCCGGAATGATGGAGGAGCGGTGGCGGGGTGACGGACTTGTTGCGGCAGCATCGAACGGCAGTTTGAGCGAGCCGCCTGAGGCGCCGAATCAACGCCTTGCGACGCTGATTCAGCCGATTGCCGAAAAGAATCCGGATGTCGCGATAAAGCTTTGGGATTCCTTGAGAATTCCAAAGCGTGCGTGTATCGCGACGCCTCAGGGAAACAGCGGATCGGGTGCCATTTCCAGATGCAGCGGCTTGCCGCTCCAGGGATGCGCCTCGCACACCGCTTCGTCGAGCTCTACGCCCAAGCCCGGTTCCTTCGAGGGAATGACGTTGCCGTCCTGCCACTCGATCTTCTTCTTGAGCAGTTTCTCGTGGAATCCGTCCCATTGCTTGAGCGATTCCAGGATCAGGAAGTTCGGCAGCGTGACGGCGAGCTGGATGTTCGCGGCGCCGACGATCGGCCCGCAATAGCAGTGCGGCGCCACCTGGATGTGGTAGGCCTCGGCCATGGCGGCGATCTTCTTGGTCTCGAGGATGCCGCCGGAACGTCCGAGGTCGGGCTGGAGGATCGTTGCGGCCCGGTTCTCGATGACGCGCGCGAACTCCCATTTGCCGGTGAGGCGCTCGCCCGTCGCGATGGGGATCGAGGTGCCGCGCGCCACGTCCGCCATTACCTCCGGCATATCAGGCGGCACCGGCTCCTCGAACCAGAGCGGGTCGTAGGGCTCGATGGCGCGGGCCATGCGGAGCGCGCCCGATGCGGTGAACTGGCCATGCGTGCCGAACAGTATGTCTGCCTTGGTGCCGACGGCCTCGCGGATCGCCTTGACCATGCGCGCCGACAGGTCGATGTCGATCAGCCGGGGCTGATGGCCGTCGAAGGCGGTGTAAGGGCCGGCTGGATCGAGCTTCACGGCGTTGAAGCCCTGCTCGACATAAAGTGCGGCACATTCGGCGGCGAGGTCGGGGTCGTTGTAGACGTTCTTGTCCGGGTTCTCGACCTCGTTGGTGAAGACGCTGCCCGCGTGGGGATAAAGATAGGTGTAGGAGCGCAGCGTCTCGTGGACCTGACCTCCGAGCAGCTTGTAGACGGGCTTGCCGGCTTCCTTGCCGACAATGTCCCAGCAAGCCATTTCCAGCGCCGAGACGCAGCCCATCATGGAGACGTCGGGGCGTTGCGTGAAGCCCGACGAATAGGCCCGCCGGAAGAAGGTCTCGATGTCATGCGGGTCGCGGCCGACAAGGTAGCGGGCGGCGCAGTCCTCGATCATCCTGGCCGTCACATCGGGGCCGAAGGTAGCATTGTAGGCCTCGCCATAACCGACCACGCCGCCATCGGTCGTGAGCTTGACGAAGATGAAATAGCGTCCCCCGATGCCCGGCGGCGGATTGCCGACGACGAAGGTCTTGATGTCTGTGATCTTCATGGATGGTTCCTCCGCGAAACGTATCGGGACCAAGCAGGTTTGCGTGGCTTCAGCCACGCTTCACCTGCTTGGCTACTTCTCTTGCCGCAGGATTTTTTTTCGGAAAACCGTGGCACACTTTTCCGAATCCTGCTCAGGCGTGATCGGCGAGGATGAGGTCTGCCCCCTTCCAGCCGGTCATGATCGAAGCGGCATTGGTGTTGCCGGTGATGTTGCCGGGAAAGACAGACGCATCGACGATGCGCAGGCCGGTGAGCCCATGCGCCTCGAGCTTCGGATCGACGACGGCGAGCGACGGGTCGGGCCCCATGCGGCAGGTCGAGACGGGGTGGTAGACCGTGCCGCTGCGCTTGCGGAAATCCAGGATCAGCTCGTCATCCGTCTTGCATGCCGGTCCCGGCAGGACCTCCTCGGCGATGACTTCGGACATGGCTTTGGTAGCCGCCATGCGGCGCAGGAACTTCACGGCATCGAGCATTTCGGCGACGTCGTCCTCAGTCGAGAAGGCGTTGGCGACGATCTTCGGATAGGCGCGGGGATCGCTGGAGCGGATCATGATCGAGCCGCTGCTGGTCGGCCGGCAATTGGACAGGCCGATCGAGAAGCCCGGCCAGGGGTCCGGCGACAGGATCGGCCGTTCGCCGCTTTTCGGGATGACGGTCGAGAAGGCCTGGAAATAGAGCTGCATGTTGGCGCGCTTGCGCGAGGGATCGGTGCGGAAAAAGCCGCCACCCTGGTTCATGCTCATCGAGAGCGGGCCCCCGCGCAGAAGGATATAGCGAACGCCCACCAGGAGCTTACCCCACCAGGGACGCAGGATCTGGTTGAGCGTCGGCATCGTTGCCTTGTAGGTGTAGTTGATGCCGACATGGTCCTGCAAATTGGCGCCGACATGCTCATTGGCATGGACGATCTCGATGCCGAGATCGCGCAGCAGAGCCGCCGGCCCGACGCCGGAAAGCTGCAGAAGCTGCGGCGAGTTGATCGAGCCGGCGCACAAGACTACCTCCCGGCCGGCGCGGACGGTGTGCGTGCGGCCGTCCTTGAGGTATTCGATGCCGGCCGCGCGTTTGCCCTCGAAGAGGATCCGGGTCGCCAGCGCGTTGGTCTCGACACGCACATTCGGGCGTTTCATGGCCGGACGCAGGAAGGCCCGCGCCGCCGACATGCGGCGGCCGTCCTTCGTGGTGATCTGGTAGACGCCGACGCCGTCCTGCGTGGCTCCGTTGAAATCCGGATTGAAGGGCAGTCCCAGTTCCTCGCCGGCCTTGAGGAAACGAAGGCAGAGCGGATGGACGCGATCGCTGTTGTCGGTGACATGGACCGGACCGCCGCGCCCGCGCCAGGCATCTTCGCCGGCCGCGTTGTCCTCGATCGCCTTGAAGATCGGCAGCAGGTCGTCAAAGCCCCAGCCGGGATTGCCGCCATCGCGCCAGCCGTCGAAATCCTCGCGCTGGCCCCGGACCCAGACCATTGCATTGATCGAACTCGAGCCGCCGAGAAGCTTGCCGCGCGGCCAGTGGTCGGCATTGCCGGCGAGGCCGGGGTCCGGCTCGGCCTTGTAGTTCCAGTTGACGGCGGGGTCGAAGAAGGTCTTCCCGTAGCCGAGCGGCATCTGGACGAAGAAACGGCGGTCCGAGCCGCCCGCTTCCAGGACGAGGACCGAGAAACGTCCGCTTGCGGAAAGACGTTCGGCGACGACCGAGCCGGCGGAGCCGGAGCCGACGATGATGAAATCGTAAGTCTGCATGGACAGGACACTGCTCGGCCGGATGAATCGGGCGAGCCTAGTCTTGCCCGTGCCGTCCCGGCGTCCGGGCTTACGGCATGGCTTGTGAAAAAAGCGACTGCCGGTCGTGGAGCAGACGGCCTGCAACGGGTTATGTCCATGCAACCGCGAGATCGATGCGCCGTTGACGGGCCACGGCGCCCGTCCTACGGACAGGTAACGACGTCGAGAGGGGCGAAGATGGAAGCAGAGCTGGACAAACCGGTGGGGGAATTGACGCTGCGCACGCTCGCCATGCCGGCCGACGCGAATGCGGCCGGAGACATCTTCGGCGGCTGGGTGATGGCGCAGATGGACCTCGCCTGCGGCATCCGCGCCGCCGAGCGGGCGAAAGGCAGGGTGGTCACGGCCGCGGTCAAGGAGATGTCCTTCGCCAAGCCGATGAAGATCGGCGACACGCTTTGCATCTACACGCATATTGAACGGGTCGGCCGGACGTCGATGGTGCTCAAGGTCGAAGCCTGGGCCCAGCGTTACCTGTCCGACCTGATGGAGAAGGTCACCGACGCCGACTTCATCATGGTTCGACTCGACGCCAGCGGCAAGCCGACGCCCGTACCCGAAGCCTGATCCACGAAAGCCTGTCCCCTATGCCGCGTGCGAAGGCTGCGGCGTGTGGACTTCATCGAAACGCCGGCGGGCTTCGTTGACGCGCGCGGTATTCTGCCGCGCCCATTCGCCGAGAGCGTTCACCGGAACGAGCAACTCTCGGCCGAGATCGGTGAGTTCATAGTCGACACGCGGCGGAATGGTCGGAAAGACGGTTCGGGTGACGAAACCGTCGCGCTCCAGTCCGCGCAAGGTCGTCGTCAGCATCTTCTGCGAAATCCCGCCGACCGCCTGTCTCAGTTCGTTGAAACGCATCGGGCCGTCACCCAGCTTGCCGACGACCAGGACAGTCCATTTGTCGCCGACACGCTGAAGAATCTCGCTGACCGCGCGGCAGTCCTCGGAGCGGTGCGGGTGCCTTGGTATCAAAAAGGTGCCTCCTTGCGGGTTCCTATCGTAGTCACCTAGATAGCGTCGGTATCCATTCTATACCAGGGTTCGAAAGGAGAGAACAATGTCCAAACCCAGAATCGCCGTGATCCTCGGATCGACGCGCGAGGCCCGTTTCGCCGATACGCCGGCCGCGTGGATTGCCGAACTTGCGGGCAAGCGCACCGATATCGAGGTTGAGCTGGTCGACTTGCGCGACTATCCGCTGCCGTTCTTCGACGAGGTCGCGTCCTCGCTCTATGTGCCGTCCACCAATGAAGTCGCCCAAAAGTGGCAGGAGAAGGTCGCCGAATTCGACGGTTTCATATTCGTCACCGGCGAATATAGCCGCGGCCCGACGGCGGCGCTGAAGAATGCACTCGACTACGCCTATACCGAGTGGAACAAGAAGGCGGTGGGCTTCGTCGGGTATGGCGGTGTCGGCGGCGCCCGCGCGATCGAGCAGCTTCGCCTCAACGTCATCGAATTGCAGATGGTCCCGGTGCGGACGGCCGTCCACATCGTGTGGGCCGACTATGCCGCGATCAAGGGCGGCCAGAACATCACCGAATTCGGCCATCTCAGTGCCGCTGCCGGCGATATGCTGGACCAGGTTTCCTGGTTCGCCCACGCTTTGAAAGCCGCACGCGATGCGGACGCCGCGACGGCCGATGCCAAGGCCGCCTGAGCAGCCGGGAAGTCCAGGGGTGGCGTCAGGCCACCCTGCAGCGTGTCGGGCGAGCAAGGATTCACGCGACACGCTGGAGGTGCTTGATCTAGCGCATGCCTCATTCCCGAAACCGTAGCGGACTTTCGAGAGACACGGTTTGGAGCATCGGGGTCAGCCGCGGGCTTCGCGGCGCGAGCCGGGGAGGCGCGATGCGAGCACCTTGTCGATGCGTCGCCCGTCGAGATCCACCACCTCGAAGCGCCAGCCCTGTGCATCCACCGACTCACCCGTCGCCGGCAGATGATGCATGTGCGACAGCACATAGCCGGCGACGGTCTCGTAGTCCCGGTTGTGAGGCAGGTCGATGCCGAGCTGGTCGGCCATCTCGTCGGCCTGCATATAGCCGGCGAGCAGCCAGGAGCCGTCTTCGCGCTGCACCATGACGGTGTCGTCCTCGTCGAGATCGGCCCGGAATACGCCGGTGATTGCTTCCAGAATGTCGGCCGGTGTGACGATACCCTCGAAATGTCCGTATTCGTCGTGGACCAAGGCTACCGGGACATCGGATTCCTTCAGCGTGGCAAGGACGTCGAGCGCGTCGGCCTGATCATGGACGATCGGCGCGGACCGCACATATTTGCGCGGCTCGAACGGCTGGCCCGACAGCGCGGCGGCCAGGAGCTCGCGCGACTGGACGACACCGATCATGGCGTCCACCGACCCCTCGCCCACCGGGAGGCGCGAATGCTGGGTTTCGATCAGGAGCTTGCGGGTCGTCGCCTCGTCGGCCTCGACATTGAGCCAGTCGACCTCGGTGCGCGGCGTCATGACAGCGCGCACCGCACGATCGCCGAGCCGCATGACGCCCGCGATCATGCGGCGCTCGTCCGATTCGATCGTGCCGTGATGCTCGGCTTCCGCCACCAGCATCTTGATTTCCTCGTCCGTGACCTTGTCGGCGCTTTCCTTGCGCTGGCCGATCAGCCACAGCACGGCGCGGCCGGAAATGTCGAGCAGCCAGACGATCGGCGCGGCCACTCTCGCAAGCAGGGTCATGGCCGGCGCCACGCGCACGGCGATGGCTTCGGGATTGCGCAGGGCGAGCTGCTTGGGGACGAGTTCGCCGATGATCAGCGAGCCGTAGGTTATCACAGCCACCACGATGCCGACGCCCAGCGCGCTGGCTGCAGCGACGCCCATGCCGTTCTGGATGAGCAGGGCAGACAGGCGTTCGCCGAGCGTGGCGCCGGAGAAGGCGCCGGAGAGGACGCCGACCAGCGTGATGCCGATCTGCACGGTCGAGAGGAACCGTCCCGGATTTTCGCCCAGCGCGAGCGCGCGTGCGGCGCCACCGACGTCCCGCTCGATCATGGCCTTCAGCCGGGCTGGCCTCGAGGAGACGATGGCGAGCTCGGACATCGCCAGCAGGCCGTTCAGGAAGATGAGAACGATGACGGTCCCGATTTCGAAATAAATCATGGCAGACCCAATAGCATTGCGTCCGCCGCCTGATGAAGAGCAAAAAGACTGATCCAGGCGACCATCGTGCCGCAGGGGAAAGCTACTCTCTCAACACGGCGAGCTTGGCGATGCCGTCGGCGAAACAGGGGTCGCCGCCGCCATTGCGCCTGTTTTGCCTCGGTCTCCGGCCCTCAAGCACCAGCGGATGCGATGGCCAAAGCATCAGCGGCAGGCGACGCGGCCGTTGCGACGGGCCTTGATGTCGAAATGGAAGTGGTTGCGGTGGTCCCAGTCATAGCCCGGGCCGAGCACCGTGTTGAAATATTCGCACCCGTCCGCCCGCACCGAATTGAGGAAGCCCCGCTGGCGGAAAGCGAACCAGCCGGGTTTGCGCACATCGATGTCGCGGCCGTTGTTGAGCTCGATGCGCATGATATCGAGCGCGTTGCCCTTCGAATGCTCGGAGGCCACGCCCGTGCCCCTGATCCTGCGGCAGGAGTAGCTCGACCCCTGGTGGATGGTCTTCACGCCCGAGAAGTAGCGGGTGCGCGCCGTGGGGGCCAACTCCCTCCGCGTCCAGGCGGCGAAGGTGGCGGCCATCTCGCAGCGCAGGCTGGCGGCGGGCTTCATCTGGATCCTGCCGATCGCCGAGACCTTCACAGGGTGCTCGATCCGGCACGCCCCACCATCATTGATCGGCGCAAGATCCACATATTGCACGCCCAGCCGCTCCAGTTCCTTGCGGCATGAAACCTCGTCGGCCGGCATGATTTCTGGCTTGGCCGGCGACATTTCCGGCAGCGCCTCGATCGGATTGTCGACGCGGGGGTAGGCGGCGACCATCGGTTCGGTCGGGGCTTCGGGCAGGGCCGGTACCGCCGGCGCGACCGCCGCCATCTCCGTGGGTGCCGGTTCGGCGGGCAGGGTCGCCGTGGCCAGCCCGTCGGATGGGACTGCCGGCGCCGGCGCGTCAGGGAGTGCGGCGGGAGCCAGGTCGTGCGCCGCGCCGGCCGCAAAGGACGCGGTGGTGGTGCCGACATCGACTTCCGGGCGCAGCGAAAGCACATTGTCGGTGCTGCAGGCCGACATCATGGCCGCCGCCAGCAGGGCTGTTCCAAACACCGCGTGTCGCCCCCGGAGGCCGGAGCGACGAAAGTAGATGACGTCGGCGAGGCTGTCGCCGAAGAAGGATGACATCGATCCGTCCCTTTCGCCCGGGACGATAGCGGCGAAGGGTAAAGGAAAGCTCAGCGGCGATGTTTACGGCTATGGCCGAAATCCGGCGATGGTCCAGTTGCTGTCGCTCCGGTCAGATCACCTGGAAATCCGCGTAGGTCAGCGCGAGGTTGGGCACCAGAGTGGCGAAGTGTGTGGCCCCGCCCGCGGCGGAGCCGTTGGCGTCGTAGAAGAGCTTACCGGTGTCGGTCTCGTAGATGATCCGGTCGCCCGCGTCATGGGCCAGGCCGGTCGTGCTTTTCCAGAACTTGCCGGCTGCGAGCGTTCCTACTATCGCCCCGAGCCCCGGCATTGCCGCGTTCTCGAGTCGAATCGTATCGGCCGCAACATTGAAATCCGTGACGCGATCGACATTGGCGGCCGCATTGAGGGTGGTTCGGAAGTCGAAATAGTCGCTGCCAAGCCCGCCGGTGAGCGTGTCATTACCCCCCATACCGTTGATCACGTTGTTTCCGGCATTGCCGGTGATGGTCTGGGCGATTTCGTTGCCAGTAAGGTTTAGCGCGGTAGCGCCTGCTGCGGAGGTGGTCGCAAGGGCTTCCACATGCTGCCCGGTCGTGAGCGCGTAGCTCACCGAGGTGTAGACAGCGTCCGTGCCCTGGTTCGCGGCCTCGAACACCCTGTCTCCAGCGTTGTCGACAGAAAAGCGGTCATTGCCGAGGCCGCCATACATCCGGTCCGCGCCGCTGCCGCCATTCAGGACGTCGTTGCCCGCATAGCCGTAAAGGAGGTTGTTGGCCGTGCTGCCGGCAATCACGTTGGACAGCGCGTTGCCGAGTCCGGAAATCGCGGAGGAACCGACCAGCGTCAACCTTTCGATCGTCCCATAGCTTGCCAGGTTGCGGCTGATGGTGGAGGTGATGGTGTCGATGCCGGATGTATCGCTGACGACGTCGCTTCCATTCTCCAGGACAAAGGTGTCGTTGCCCGCGGCGCCGATGAGCGTGTCGGCACCGAGGCCGCCGATGAGAACGTCGTTACCATCGTCACCGTAGAGCCTGTCATTTCCTGCGAGGCCGTAGACATAGTCGTTGCCCGTTCCGCCACGCAGGGTATCGTTGCCTAGGCCGCCATAGATCACTTCATGGATCGTATCGTCGTTGAGGATGGTGACGGTGCCGACACTACCCAAGGTCCCGTTCTTGATGACGCTGTTGGGCGTGACGCGCAGCGAGAAGGTTTCTGTGCCTTCGAGCACCCGATCGCCATTCACCGCGACCTGGATTGCAGCGACGGTCTGACCAGCGAGGAAGGTGATGGTTCCGCTCTTGCCGACGTAGTCTGAACCGGCCTTGGCCGTTCCGTCCAAGGTGGTATAGGCGAGCGTCAGGTTGGCCGTGTGGGGCTGCGACAGATGCACCTCGAAGACGGCGTATTTCTGGCCGCTCTGGCCCTCCGCCATGGTCGAACTCGATACGAACATTGCGAGGTTCGAGCCGGTGCCGTCATTATCGAGGATGGTGCCGAGCGTGCGCAGGGTCGGCTCGCCGCCGGCGAGCACGGCATTCGTCGGATTGGACAGTTCGAGCCACATCGATTCGTCGACTTCGTCGACGGTGTCATGATAGGTTTGAATCTCCACATAGCCGACCGTTTCGCCGGCTGCGATCTTCAGGGTCCCACTGCGAGCGTAATAGTCAGAACCGGTTGCCAGGCCGGTTCCCGCAACGGTCTTGTAGGCGACGGAGATCTCGCGGGTCGAAGCGGCTGATAGGGTCACCTTGTACCGCATGACGCCGTTTTCGGTGATTTCGGCCGGCTCGACCGAAAGAACCGGTACGGAACCGGTGCCGGTGTCGTTGTCGAGAATCGTGCCGACGCCGGAAGACCCGAGCGTGCCGTTCTTGATGTTGGAGTCTGGTGTGACGACGAGGGAGAAGCACTCACTTCGTTCGTCGAGCGTGTCGCCATTGACCAGGACTTCGACGGTTGCGACCGTTTGGCCGGCGAGGAAGGTTACGGTGCCGGTCTTGGCGACATAGTCGCTTCCGGCCAGCGCCGATCCATCGGCGGTCCTGTAGGCCAGCGTCATGTTGGCACTGTGCGGCCTGGTCAGATGGACCTCGAAGACCGCCGTCTTCTGGCCGCTGTTGCCTTCAACGAGCGTCGGGCTCGACACGAAAAGTCCGAGATTCGAACCGGTGCCGTCGTCGTCAAGCACGGTTCCGAGCGCGCGCAGGCTCGGCTCCCCGCCGGCGAGGACGGCATTCGCCGGGTTGAACAGGTCGAGCCAGATCGATTCGTCGACTTCGTCGGCCGTGTCGTGATAGGTCTGGATTTCGATGTAGCCGACGGTCTCGCCGGCCGCGATCGTGAGGGCGGCGGAACGGGCATAATAGTCCGAGCCGGTCGCGTTGGCGGTTCCTGTCACCGTCTTGTATTCGACAGTGACTTCATCGACGGAAGGTGACGACAATGTCACCTTGTAACGCAGGGCGCCATTTTCGGTGATTTCGCCGGGTTCGATCGACAGGACCGGCAAAGCGCCGGTGCCGGTATCGTTGTCCAGAATCGTCCCGGTACCGGTGGAGCCCAGGGTTCCGTTCTTGATATTGGTGTCTGGTGTCACGACGAGGGAGAAGAACTCGCTTCGTTCGTCGAGCGTGTCGCCATTGACCAGGACTTCGACCGTCTTGACCGTTTCGCCGGCGAGGAAGGTGACGGAGCCGGCCTTGGCGATGTAGTCGCTTCCAGCCTTGGCGGAACCGTCGGCAGTCCGGTAGGCGAAGGTGAGATCACCCGCATTCGGCCGCGAAAGATGCACTTCGAACACCGCGACCTTCTGGCCGTTATTGCCTTCGACGAGGGTGGGGCTCGATACGAAAAGCGAAAGATTCGACCCGGACCCGTCGTCGTCAAGCATGGTGCCAAGAGCCCGCACCGTCGGTTCGCCGCCGGCGAAGGTCGCGTTGGTGGGGTTGAACAGATCGAGCCAGATCGATTCATCGACTTCATCGGCGGTGTCATGGTATGTCTGGATTTCGATATAGCCGACGTTCTCTCCAGCCGCGATGACGAGCGTCCCCGACCGCGCATAGTAGTCGGAGCCGGTTGGGCTGGCGGTGCCGGGAATGGTTTTGTAGTCGATCCTGATCTCGTCGACCGATGATTCCGACAACGCGACAGCGAAACGAAGCCTTCCGTTTTCCGGACTATCCGCGCGTTCGACGGTGATCGTTGGAACGGCCATATCCAACTCCCAAGCTTTCAGTTGCCAAATTTTTCGGCAAGTGATCAGGCGGATGCCGTTCCAATCAATTCAGGAAAACGGCTTATCCTATTCTTGATAAATATTTCGGGCGGTGGTTCTAAATCTCTTTCATTCTTACCGGCAATACGTCGCGCCGCTTCGGCGATGTGCAAGGTCGAGATGGAAGTGCTGTGCATGGTCGGCGTCTGTGCCGGGGCCGAGCACCGTCTTGAAGGGGCCGCAGGCTGTCATGCGCACCCGTGCCAGGAAATCCGCGTCCTTGGGAGCGCTGGTCGCCGTGACCGCGATCGACCGGCCGTCGGCGAGAGAGAAGCTGCCGATGTCGAGCGCGTTGCCGAATGCGTGCTCGGAAAGCTTGGTGGTGCCGTTGCGTGGCCGGCAGACATAGGCGGAACTGTTGCCGATCGCGACGAGTTCGGACCCGAGGATAGATTTCGCGGCCGGCGCGATCACTTCGGCAGTGAGCTTCGCGGCCGCTTCGGCCGTTGCACAGTTCAGGACGGCTGCCGGGCTGAGCTCGACGCCCGGGCCGAGGGAGCGCACGGTCAGGGGATGCGGAACGGAGCAGCCAGTTGGATCGGAGACGGGGGCGTGTTCCGTGAACTCGACGCCCCGTGCGCGCAGCCGGGAACGGCAGGCCAATTCCTCGGTCGCGACCGGTGGAGTTTTGCTGCGAGGTGTGTCGCCCGTCTCCCGCGCTGAAGACGTGCCGGGATCGGGACGGGGTTCCGGCGAAGGCGCCTTGGACGCTTCGGAGGCCGTCTCCTCCCTCGGTCCCGTGTCAGGCCTTGGTTCCGGTCGCGGCGGCCTGGTGATCTCGGCAGGCTGGCGTGGCGAGGCCGTCGGCCGGGGGGCGGTCGGTGGAAGCGTTGGCGTCACAGCGCCGGCCTCGATGGAGAAGGCGAGAAGGGCCGTGACGGCACTCAGGCCCTTCGTTCGGAATGTTGCCATATCGGCAACATGGCGTCCTGCCGAACCACATCAACGACCGGCGCCATCACTTTGAATTACGCGAAATTACCGGCTCCGGTTGGAGAGTCGGACCGTCAGGCGCCGATCGCCTCCAGACCTTCCTCCAGATAGTCGGCGAGCATCGGCATCCCCAGCAGATAGGAGGAGGTACGTTTGTTGCCGCGCTGTCGGGCCTCGGCCACGGCCTCGACCCATTCCGCCGCGTCGAAATCTCCGCGCCCGACCCAGGCGAGCGCCACCAATTCGGCCGCCTCGTCGATGTTGAGATCGTCGATCAGCTCCCGCAACTCCTCTTCGGTGAGGTTCTCCTCCTCCTCTTCGGCGAGCCCATCGTGGTTGTGGCTTTCGCGCGCGTCGCCGTCGAGCTCGACCTCATGCTCGCTGCCGTCGGTGTAGTCGTCGTTCAGGGCGGCGCTGATGGCTTTGGCCTTCAGGATGAACAGCCGTACGGTATCAGGGCCGATGGCGAGCTCCCATTCCCTTTCGGATTGCCGATGCACAGGCCAACTCCTTGTCCGCGCTCGGCAACATAGCGCATTTCGGGCGCCGGAGCAGCATGTTCGCTTGGACACCGATTGACAGGAGGCCGGCATCGACTCAAATGCGCCGTCTCTCGCTTGGAACAACCTCCCATGTCATCCCTGCTTTCGCCGAAGATCCTGCCGATCGTTCTGCTTGTTGCCTCGAACGTCTTCATGACATTCGCCTGGTACGGCCATCTGAAGTTCAAGATGGCGCCGCTCTACGCGGCCGTCATATTGAGCTGGGCCATAGCGTTTTTCGAATACTGGCTCGCCGTACCCGCCAATCGCATAGGGCACCAGGTCTATTCGGCTGCGGAACTGAAGACGATGCAGGAGGTCATCACGCTGGCCGTCTTCGTCCTCTTTTCAATTTTCTATCTGAGGGAGGCGATCACCTGGAACCATGTACTGGGTTTCGTCCTCATTGCCGGCGGCGCTGCGCTGATCTTTCGGGGATAGGCCGCCGCTGGTCATGGCCGGCCGATCGTCTTCAAATGTGATGTGGTCGTGTCGGCGGGCGGGAATAATCGGTTTCAGGCAAGCGTTTGGGTCTCCATGCACCTCTTTCCAGGAGGGATCCATGCACGGAAAACTCGCCAAGCGCCTCGCCTCGGCGCTGCTCGTACTGCCTTTGCTGGCGGTCCCGGTCCATGCTGCGGGCGGCGGGGGAGGCGGAGGTGGCTCCGATGGAGGCGGCGGAGGTGGCTCCGGCGGAGGTTCCGGTGGAGGCTCCGGCGGCGGCAACGGCGGCGACTCGCCGACCATCGTGAAATGCAGGAAGGGCCAGGTCTGGAACACTCGCAGGCAGAGATGCGTCATCCCCAGGCAGGGGCAGCTCGACGACGACAGCATCTACGACGCCGGACGGGAGTTCGCGCTGGCCGGGCGCTACGGCGAAGCGATCGCCGTGCTCAGCCTCGCCTCCGGGAAGTCGGACCCGCGGATCCTCAACTATCTCGGCTATTCGCACCGCATGCAGGGGCGCGTGCTGGTCGGCCTCGGCTATTACGAGGAAGCGCTGCGCGTCAATCCGGACTACACGCTGGCGCGGGAGTATCTGGGCGAGGCCCATCTCCAGCTCGGCAATGTCAAGGCCGCTCTTGGGCAACTGACGGAGATCGAGAAACGCTGCGGCAAGGGCTGCAAGGAATATACCGAACTCGCCGACAGGATCGCGGCGTTCGGGAAGCGGGGCTGAGGCAGGGCCAGACCCCGGGCGTGGGCGTCCTCTCCGCCGGCCGGCGCGGGGTGCCGGCGGAAGGATGACCATGAATCACGACCGGTAACCCGAACGCCTCCGGGCGTTGCACCGACCGCCTATCGTCCCCGCGACAACCGCACGACCGCGCCTTCGTCTTCGTCGGTCAGCAACCAGACCGCGCCATCGGGCGCAATGGCCACGTCCCGGATGCGGCCGAACTCTTCTTTCAGCATACGCTCCTCGCCGACGATCTCGCCCGCTTCGTTGCGGTCAAGCCGAGCCAGGAGTTCGAACTTCAGCGATCCGACGAGGAGGTCGCCCTTCCATTCCGGGAACATATCGCCTTGATAGGACGCGAGCCCCGACGGCGCGATGGACGGATCCCAATAATAGAGCGGCTGTTCGTAGCCGGGGGCCTCGGTGCCGATGCCGATCTTCGTGCCGGAATAGTTGACGCCATAGGAGATCACCGGCCAGCCGTAGTTCTTGCCGGCTTCCGGCCGATTCACTTCATCGCCGCCCCTGGCGCCGTGCTCGACCGTGACGAGGCCGTCCCAGACCGGATCGAAGACCGCACCCTGTATGTTGCGATGGCCTTTCGACCAGAGTTCCGGCAGCCATTCGGCGCCCTCGGGAGACGCATTGCCTGGCGGCACGGATCCATCGGTATTTATCCTTATCACCGCACCGGCGCTGTCGCGTGGATCCTGGGCCCGATCGCCTTGTCCGCGGTCGCCGGTGGTGATGAACAACGTCCCGTCGGGTCCGAACACCAGCCGCGATCCAAAATGCTGCGTCTTGCCGGTCTTGCGGGCCATCGAGAAGATGGTCCTCACGTCCTCCAGCCGTGCCGTGCCGCCGTCCCTTGCAAGCCGCGCGCGTGCCACGGCGGTGCCGGCGCCGCCTTTTCCCGGCTCAGAGAAACTGAAGAAGATCGTTTCGGAGGAGGCGAAGTCGGGAGCCACGGCCACGTCGAGAAGGCCTCCCTGACCGCGGGCGGCGACCTTGGGTACACCCTCGACCGGATCAGAAAGTGCTCCGGCCGTCCAAAGCCGCATGCGTCCGGGCCGCTCGGTGACGATCGCGCTTCCGTCGGGGAGGAAATCGAGACCCCAGGGGTGCTCCAGCCCGTCGGCGACGATCGACGCCGTCACCGCCACCCTGTCCGTGACGATCGCGCGCTCATCAGCCATGGCGCCGGCGGCGCCGAGTGCTGTCCATGAAACGAGGGCGAGGGCAAAGCGGGCACGAATCTTCGGCATGATCCCGACATAGGTATGCGATCGTATCGCGCAAGGTCCGCACCAAGCACAGGCGGTAAAAGGCGTCCGTGCTGGATCACAAGCGGGTGAATGAATCGTCTGATATGCGTGGTGACAACGACAATCCCGAAAAGGGAGAGAAGCAGGATTTCCGTGCATCGCGCCTGGCGGTCTTCCTGCCGACGCTGGTGATCGCGATCGGTTCCTGCGCGCTGCTTGTCCTGCTCGGGTTCTCCGGGAAATGGGGAACCGTTCCGGCATGGCTCTGCCTGGCCATGCTGACGATGGTGCCGGCGCTCGCTGTTCATGCCCTGCTGCGGGCCCTGACCACCAGGGTGATGCTGCTCAGGGACGCCGTGCGGATCGAACGCGGCTTCCCGTCGTCGCGTGGTGTCGACATTCCCTATGCGCTCATCAAGGGCATGCGCGTCACGCAGCGGCCGGCGATACGGCCAAGGAGGCGCGGGACGCTCGTCTTCATGCTTGCCGACGGGACGAAGGTCGCGGTACCCGATCTGTTCGACGCTGACCGTGCGATAGCTGCCATCCGGGGGCTGGCCGAAGAAAATCTTGCGACTGTCGCAATGCCCGCGCGCTCCGCAAGGCCCTGCGATGAAGAATCGGCGATTGTGGGATGAGGAACGGTAACCGGATTTTTAGCGTGAAAAAGTCTCGGCGATTGCTATATTATATGCGAATGAGGTGAAACGGTTCCGTTAGCCCGAGGCTGCCGGACCGTTTTCTTTTTTGCCTTGCGGCCGGGTTTCGGCCGCAAGGCGAACCGGAGAAGAGGTTGGAAATGAACAAGGTCCCGATGACCGCAAACGGCTTCCAGACGCTGAAGGAAGAGCTCCGTTGGCGTCAGCAGGAGGAACGCCCGCGCATCATCGAAGCTATTTCGGAAGCGCGCTCGCATGGCGATCTCTCGGAGAATGCCGAGTATCATGCCGCCAAGGAGGCCCAGAGCCTCAACGAAGGCCGCGTCGCCGAACTCGAGGACCTGATCGCGCGCGCCGAGGTCATCGACGTGTCCAAGCTCTCCGGCGAAAAGGTGAAGTTCGGCGCGACCGTGGTGCTCGTCGACGAGGACACCGAGGAAGAGAAAACCTACCAGATCGTGGGCGACCAGGAAGCCGACGTGAAGTCGGGACGGATCTCCATTTCCTCGCCGATCGCCCGCGCGCTCATCGGCAAGGAAGTCGGCGACGCCATCGAGGTGAATGCGCCTGGCGGCGCTCGCGGCTACGAGATCGTCCAGGTCAATTTCTTCTGATACCGGCGGCCGATAGATCGACCGCTGGCGCGCGTGGCCCTCGCCTTTCGGTGCGAAAGCCAGGCTGCCCGGACGGGGCGCGCCGGGGATCGAGGTTGGGTGCATGCACCGCATTCGGGCCGCCCCGGTGCCTCACCTTCCACACCCGTTTGCGTAGAATGAAGCGCCGCGCGCGTCCAAATTGACACGCGACGCTTCATGATCGAGCCAGGGCCTGTTCGATGTCTGCGTCAGAAACCGTCAGGGGACAGGCTTCGCCTCCCGGACATCAACCGCGACCACGGAGTCCGGGCCGGCCTGGCGGCTTCACGCGGGGTCAGCCGGGTCAATATAGCGCCGGTAACTACCTCGGCCTGGACCGTTCGATGATGGCCTCGAAGTCGGTCCCCTTCGGCAGCGCGCCATATTGGTGCGCTCCATGGCTGTCGAGTCGGGAAGCGCAGAAGGCCTCCGCGACTGTCGTCGGCGCGTGCCGAAGCAGCAGGCTTGCCTGCAGGCCGGTCGCCAGGCGATCCACCAGATCGCGCCCTCGCTCCTCGAAGTCGTCGGTGACGCGCAGGTCCGTCCTCAGCGAGCCGATGTGACGGTCCAGTATCTTGCTGCCGCCCCTTGCGAGGTCGACTTCCGCGAAATAGGCGTCGACCGTCTCGGGCGTGCGGCGCATCGCGCGAAGAACATCGAGGCACTGCACGTTGCCCGAGCCTTCCCAGATAGCGTTGACCGGTGACTCGCGGAAGAGCCTCGGCATGGGACTGTCTTCCATGACGCCCGAACCGCCGATGCACTCCATCGCCTCATAGGCCAGGGCGGGGTTCCGCTTGCAGATCCAGTATTTTCCAATGGCGGTGCCAAGGCGGGTCAACTGGGTCTCATGCGCGTCCGACGGCTCGTCCAGGGCACGCGCGATGCGCATGGTGAGTGCGATGGCGGCCTCCGTTTCGAGAGCAAGGTCGGCTAGAACGTTGCGCATCATCGGCTGGTCGATCAGGCGCTTTCCGAAGGCATGTCGCTGACTGCAATGGTCGATCGCCTGGCTCGTCGCCATGCGCATGCCCGCCGACGAACCGACCATGCAGTCGAAGCGCGTCATGGCAACCATCTCGATGATGGTGGCGACGCCTCGGCCTTCTTCGCCAACCATCCATCCCAGAGCGCCTCGCAATTCGGTTTCGCTCGAGGCATTCGAGGCGTTTCCCATTTTCTTCTTGAGCCTCAGCACCTGCAGCGGGTTCTTTGTCCCATCAGGCCGCCAGCGCGGTACCAGGAAGCACGAAAGGCCCCCTTCGGTCTGTGCGAGCACGAGAAATGCATCGCACATCGGAGCCGAAACGAAGAACTTGTGGCCGACGAGCTCGTAAGCCTGGCCCGGCCCGCCGGCGCCGACGGGAATGGCGCGCGTGGTGTTGGCACGAACGTCCGATCCACCTTGTTTCTCGGTCATGGCCATGCCGATGGTGACGCCCTGCTTCTGTTCGACGGGAACATTGCGGGGATCGTAGATGCGGGCGAGCATCTTCGGGAGCCAGTCCCGGGCGAGTTCCGGCTGCCGTCTCAGGCAGGGCACCGCCGCGAAGGTCATGGTGACGGGGCAGCCGTGGCCGGCTTCGACCTGGCTGTGCATAAAGAAGCGGGCAGCGCGTGCGACATGGGCACCCGGCCGAGGTTCCTCCCATGGCGAGGAATGCAGGCCTTCCTCGATCGAAGTCGTCATGAGACGATGATAGGCCGGATGGAATCGAACGAGGTCGACACGCCTGCCGTAGCGGTCATGGGTATCGAACTCGGGCAGATGCCTGTTCGCGAGCGCGCCGAGTTCCAGATACTCCGCCGATCCGATCCGCGCGCCGAAATCAGCGAGATCGTTCGCGGCCCATCCGGCGCCTTCCCGTATGACAGCCTCCTTCAGCGGCACGTCGGCGCTGAAGAGATTGTAGTCCGCCAGTTCGAAGGGCTGGTTGATCACGTCATGGGTGACGGCGCCGTAGCGGTCCAGGGCGGGAGCGCCAACAAGGGTAGCGTCTGGCATTGGTATCTCCGGTTGCTGGAAATCGCGTTATGATCGCGCATTCGGGCCTTGTCGTCATTTCATTTTCAAGCGCGGCCAGGCTGGCGGCGCGACATCCTTGTCATGGCGACGACCAGTCGGGGCGTATCTCGCGCAGGGCCGTGCCGGTACCGCGATCAGACCCGTGGTTCGAGCAATTGGTCCGCGACAGCCAGAACGCGCCCGACTGAGACGCCGCCGCCAGGCGTCTCTGCCGCCAGCGCGACCGAACACGGTCCGACGGGGCCGGTGAGGCCGGGTTCGGTCGCAAGGAATATGGCTATTGTCGGCACGCCGAAGGCGCTGGCGAGATGCATCAGCCCCGTATCCGCGCCGATCACCAGGCTGGCCCTGCCGATCTCGGCCGCGATCGCGGTCAGCGGCGAGCGCGGGATGACGACGGTTTCGGGAACCGCATCGGCGATCCCTTCGGCGACCGCCTGCTCGGCGGGGTTCGACCAAGTCGTGACGGGCGTGAAGCCGCGTGCGACGAGTGCCTTGGCGGTCTCGGTCCATGCGGGCAAGGGCCATTTCTTGCTTTCCCAGCTAGTGCCGTGCAGCAGGAATGCCGTGCGGGCACCGTAAGGCGGGGTCTGCGCCACCGGCGCCACGATGCCGTTCTCGATACTGGAGAGGTCGGGCTGGTAGCCGAGGGCCGCGCCGAACAGCAGTCGCGTGCGGCTGATCGCGTGAAGGCCGCGGGCAACCGCATAGTGGTCGCGATAGAACAGCGCCGACAGGCCCTCCCGTGCGCTGTTGCGGTCGAAGCCGGCGATCGGCGCGCCGGCGAGTTTTGCCAGGAAGACGCTCTTCAGCAGCCCCTGCGCGTCGATGACGAGGTCATAGCGGGGCGCGCGCATGTCTTTCCGCACCTTGCCCACTGCCGCCCGGGTGGCTGCGGAGAGCGGCGCCTTGCGCCAGGAACGCACCGCCACCTTGTGGATGCGTTCGATGCCTGGATGCAGCGCCGCCAGGCCGGCGAAGGGCTCCTCCACGCACCAGTCGAAGGTGATGTCGGGCCGGTGCCGCAGCGCGTCGGTCACCGAAGGGAACGTATGGATCACGTCGCCCATGGACGAGGTCTTGACGATCAGCACCCTCATGGCGATGCCTGCATCAGCCGTTGCGCGGCGGCGAACACACGGTCGACATCGAGCTTGTTCAGGCAATCGAGATGGCCGAGCGGGCAGATCCGCTTGTGGCAGGGCGAGCAGTCGAGCCCCAGCCAGACGAGCTCGCGCCGTTCGCTGAGCGGCGGCGTGTTCTTCGGCGAGGTCGAGCCGTAGACGGCGACGACAGGCGTGCCGACGGCGGCGGCGACATGCATGAGGCCGCTATCGTTCGACAAGGCTAGGCGTGCCGACGCGAGGAGGTCGATCGCATCCTCCAGGCGTGTGCTGCCGGCGAGGTCGACGGCGCCCGGCGCAAGGGCGGCGATCTCCGACGTCACCGGCCGGTCGTTGGCCGAACCGAACAAGGCGACCTGAAGGCCCTCCGCCAGGAGGCGGCGGGCGAAGTCGGCATATTGCTCCGACGGCCAGCGTTTCGCGGGGCCGAACTCCGCTCCCGGCATCAGCGCGGCGAAGTTGCCCTTGGTGAGGCCATGGCGGGCGAGTTGCGCCCGCTGGTTCGTCGCATCCACGCTCAGCCGGGGCGGGCGGAAGCTGCCGCCGCCGGCCAGGCCGAAGAAGGCCTCCGCCGTCTTGCGTTTCAGGCTTTCGGGAAGCGGAACGATATCGTTAACGAGACCGTAGCGCATCTCGCGCCTGTGGCCCGTGCGGCGGGGAATGCCGGCGAAGAACGGCACCAGCGCCGACTTCCAGCTGCCCTGCATGACAAAGGCCTGGTCGTAACGGCCCTTCAGAGCACGGCCCGTCCGCCAGCGCAGGCCAAGCTCGAGCTTGTTGCGGGAAAAGGGCGCGTCGATGCGGGCGCGCACTTCGGGCATGCGCCCGACCAGGGGGGCGGCCCAGGCCGGCGCCATGACGTCGATCGCGGCGTCGGGATGAAGCTCTTTCAGCGCGATGAACAGCGTCTGGGCCATGACCATGTCGCCGACCCAGCGCGGGCCGATCACGAGGATGGATGGGCCTTCAGCCATTCGACATATTCTCTGGTGCCGGTCTCGAGGTCGCGGAAGGTCCCATTGTAGCCGGCCGCGCGCAGCCGGGACATGTCGGCCTGGGTGAAGCTCTGGTAACGGCCCTTCAGATGGTCGGGGAAGTCGACATATTCGATTTCCCCCCGCCCGAGCGATGCGATCACGGTCTCGGCGATGGTGCGGAAGGGCTGGGCCCTGCCGGTGCCGCAGTTGAAGATGCCGCTGATGCCGCGCCGCCAGAGCCACAGATTGACGTCGGCCACGTCGCCGACATGGATGAAGTCTCGGCTCTGCTCACCCGGGCCGTAGCCGTCATAGGCGCCGAAGAGCTTCGGATCCTCGCCGCGCTCGACCTGATTGAAAAGATGGAACGCGACCGAAGCCATCGCGCCCTTGTGGGCCTCGCACGGGCCGTAGACGTTGAAATAGCGCAGGCCGACCACGGGCGAGTGCTCGGTCGGGAAGACCCTGGCCCTGACATAGTCGTCGAACAGCTTCTTCGAATAGCCGTAGACATTGAGCGGTCGCTCGAATTCCGGCTCCTCGCGGAATTCCGCGCTGCCGCCATAGACGGCCGCCGACGAGGCATAAAGGAAGGGCACGCGCCGGCCGAGGCAGAAATGCAGGAGCTTCTTGGAGTAGGCGTAGTTCACCTCCATCATGAACTTGCCGTTCCATTCCGTCGTGGCGGAGCAGGCGCCCTGGTGGAAGACGACGTCGATCTTGTCGAACGCGTCGCGCTCGACCAGGGCCAGGAATTCATCCTTGTCGAGATAGTCCGAGATTGCGAGGTCGGCGAGGTTGCGGAACTTCGTGCCGTCGGTCAGGTCGTCGACGGCGACGATGTCGGTGCGGCCGGCCGCGTTCAGCGCCGCCACGATGTTGGAGCCGATCATGCCCGCTCCGCCGGTGACCACGATCATGGCCTTCTCCTGCCGCTCGTTGGTTGGTGCGAGCTTATAGGCGAGCCGAGGGGCGCTGTCGACAAAGGGCCGTGCTGCAACTGGCCCCGGTTGCGTCGGCCGATTTTGCGGTATATCGGCTGCGCATGAGCGATCCTTCGGCAAAGACCGTGGAGCATGAACAGTCGGTCGCGGCGCAGAGCCCGGCCAGCCTCTTGTCGGCCATCGACAGGTTCCGTGAAGTCAGGGTCCTGGTCGTCGGCGATTTCATCCTCGACCGTTTCATCAACGGCGTCATCGAGCGCATCTCGCCGGAGGCGCCTATTCCGGTCCTGCATGGGCGTGGCGAAACCTCGACGCTGGGCGGGGCGGGCAATGTCGTCTCGAACATCGTATCGCTCGGCGGCACCGCACTGCCGATCGCCGCTATCGGCAACGATGCGGCCGGCCGCGCCGTCGTCGCGACGCTGGAGAACCAGGGCGTCGACACGTCTGCGATCGTCGTGGATGCGGCGCGCATGACCTCCTGCAAGTCGCGCTTCAGTGCGCTCAATCAGCAGGTCCTTCGTTTCGATGAAGAGGAAGTCCGGCCGCTGTCGGCGGAGGAACGCCGGATGCTCGTGGAGCGTTTCCGCAAATACCTGCCGCTCTGCGACATCGTCCTGCTTTCCGATTACGGCAAGGGCATGCTGCTCGACGGTGTGGCAGCCGAACTGATCGGACTGTGCGGCGCCTCGGGCAAGCGCGTTATCGTCGATCCCAAGGGCCGCGACTTCTCTCGTTATGCGGGGGCGACCGCAGTATCGCCGAACCGCAAGGAACTCGGCGAGGCTGTCGGCCGTGCCGTTGCCAACGACGACGAGGTGGTCGATGCCGCAAGGCAACTCATCGGCGCGCATGGCTTCGATTTCGTGCTGGCGACGCGCAGCGAGAAGGGCATGAGCGTGGTGAGCGCCGACAATGCCCGCCACATCCCGACCCAGGCCCGCGAGGTGTTCGACGTGTCGGGCGCCGGAGACACGGTGATCGCCTCCTTTGCCCTGTCGCTCGCGGCCGGCCTCGACAGGCACGCCGCCGCGACGGTGGCCAACGCCGCCGCGGGCGTCGTCGTCGGCAAGCGCGGCACGGCCCGTGTCTCGGCGGAGGAACTGGTTGCGGCACTGTTCCGCAGCGATGCGACCGCGCATACGGAGCGCTCCGTCGTCGATCTCGAAACGGCCGAGCAGATCGTCGCCGCATGGCGGCGGGAGGGCCTCAGCATCGCCTTCACCAATGGATGCTTCGACATATTGCATGCAGGCCACGTCTCCCTGATCCGCCAGGCGCGCGCCAATGCCGACCGGCTGATCCTCGGGCTCAACAGCGATGATTCCGTGCGCCGGCTGAAGGGCGAGGCGCGGCCGGTGAACAACGCCCATGACCGTGCTTTCGTGCTCTCGGCGCTCGCCGCCGTCGATCTCGTCGTGGTCTTCGACGAGGACACGCCGCTCCGGCTGATCGAAAGGCTCATGCCCGATGTACTGGTGAAAGGGGCGGACTACACGATCGACACCGTGGTCGGCGCCGATATCGTGCAGGCGGCGGGCGGGCGCGTCGTGCTCGCCAGGCTGGTCGACGGCAAGAGCACCACCGGCATGATCGAGCGGATCAACGGCTCCGGCGCCAACGCCAGGTAAGGATATCAATGGCTTCCCTGAACGAATATCTGAAGCGCTCTGCCGAGGCGATCGTCGCCATGGTCGACGACCGCGAGTTGTCGGCGGCGATGGAACGCGCAGTCGAGGCGATCGTGGCCGGGCTCGGCGCGGGCAAGCCGCTGCTCGTCTGCGGCAATGGCGGCTCGGCTGCCGATGCGATCCATATCGCCGGCGAATTGGTCGGCCGCTTCCTCAAGGAGCGCAAGGCCTACAATGTGCTGGCGCTCCCCTCCAATGTCGGCGTGATGACGGCCTGGGGCAACGACTACGGCTTCGACACCGTCTATTCGCGCCAGGTCGAGGCCCACGGCGTCGCGGGCGGTGTGCTGATCGCCATCTCGACCAGCGGCAATTCCACGAATGTGCTGCTTGCGGCGGAGCAGGCGAGGGCGATGGGCATGACGGTCGTCTCGCTCACCGGTTCCACGGGCGGCAAGCTGGCTGCCCTCTCCGACATCCTGCTCAACGTGCCGTCGACCTTCACGCCTGTCATCCAGCAGGGTCATCTCTGTCTCTACCATCATCTGTGCGAGGCGGTGGAAGCTCGGCTCGCCGATGGCTGACGCCGAACTCCATCTCGAGGATGGAGGCTTGTGGGTCCAGCCGCTGGCGGTCCCCGCCGAGACGGCCGGCCGGCCGGCGCTGTTCCTCGATCGCGACGGCACGATCAATGTCGATACGGGCTATCCGCGCGATCCCGCCGAGATCGCGCTCCTGTCGCCGATCGTTCCCGTCATTCGCGCCGCAAATACGGCCCATATCCCCGTGGTCATCGTCTCCAACCAGTCGGGTATCGCACGCGGGCTGCTCGACTGGAACGATTTCGCCGCCGTCAACGCCCGGCTGCTCGACCTGCTGGCCGAACAAGGCTGCTTCATCGCCATGGTCCTGGCCTGCGCCTATCACGAACGTGGCAAGCGGCCGCTCAACGTTGCCGATCATCCGATGCGCAAACCCAATCCCGGCATGCTGTTCAGGGCCGCCGAACTACTGGACCTCGACCTCGGCGGGTCCGTCGTGGTCGGCGACAAGCCCTCGGACATGAAGGCCGGGCGTAGGGCGGGGCTCGGCGAAGGTTGGCTGATCGGCGGGACTTGTTCGGGCATGCCGGGCTTCGCCTGCCGTGCGCTGCTGAGCGATCCCGATTGGGCGGCGCTCATCGAAAGGGTCTCGCGGCTTTCGGTGCGCAGCTAGCCGATCGCCACCGGCCCCTCATCCTTGACCTGGCGGATGGTGAGCGCGGTGCGCACCGTGTCGACATTGGGCGCCGAGGTCAGTTCCTCGATGACGAAGGTCTGGAACGTCACGAGATCGGTGGCGACGCAATGCAGGAGAAAGTCCGAATCGCCCGAGACCATCCAGGCCCGGCGCACGATCGGCCAGTTGCGGGTGCGGTCGGCGAAGGCCTTGAGATCGGCTTCCGACTGGTGCTGCAGCCCGACCTGGCAGAATGCGACGACATCGAAGCCGAGCGCCGGGCCGTTGAGCTGCGCGCGATAGCCCTGGATCACACCAGCATCCTCGAGGCGCTTCACGCGCCTGAGGCAGGGCGGAGCCGAAATGCCGACGCGCCGCGACAATTCGACATTGGTGACCCGGCCCTCGTTCTGGAGTTCCCGCAGAATCTTCCAGTCGATGGCGTCGAGATCGGCCTTCAAGGGCATGTCGTCAGGTCGCTCCGGAACGAATCGCGCAACAATATGTCGCTTTGACGAAATATAAATACCGGAATGCGCCGAAAGCACCAGCTTTCGCCCTACGACTTCACAGCTTTTCGGCGTAGCCTGCGTCCGGCGGGGCTCGGGAGAGGGGCTTGAACCCCAAGCTTTCGGGGGAGGAACAATCCGCCGCCTTGCAACAGGTAGGGGCCAACACCTAAATTGGCGGCGAAAGTCTGTGTTTGCGGCGGGCGCGCGATGTGTTGCGCCCGCCTCTTTTGAAGGCACCGCTATGAGCGTCAAACATGCGCCCGTCCTGATCATCGGTTCCGGTCCCGCCGGCTACACGGCTGCCATCTACGCGGCGCGAGCGATGCTGAAGCCGGTCCTCGTCGCCGGCCTGCAGCAGGGCGGCCAGCTGATGATCACGACCGACGTCGAGAACTATCCGGGTTTCGCCGATCCGATCCAGGGCCCGTGGCTGATGGAGCAGATGCTCAAGCAGGCGCAGCATGTCGGGACCGAGATCGTCAACGACCTGATCACCGAGGTCGATCTCGACGTCAGGCCGTTCCGGCTGACGTCGGATTCCGGCACCGTCTACACCTGTGATGCCCTGATCATAGCGACGGGCGCGCAGGCGAAATGGCTCGGCCTTCCGAGCGAGCAGACCTATATGGGCTTCGGCGTGTCGGCCTGCGCGACCTGCGACGGGTTCTTCTATCGCGGCAAGGATGTCGTCGTCGTCGGCGGCGGCAATTCGGCCGTCGAGGAGGCGCTCTACCTCTCCAACCTCGCGCGCCATGTGACGGTCGTCCACCGGCGCGGGGAATTCCGTGCCGAGCGCATCCTGCAGGAGCGGCTCTTCAAGAAGGAGAACATCACCGTCCTGTGGGACACCGTGGTCGACGAGATCACCGGCAAGCCGGGCAAGCTGCCCCTGCCGCCATCCGTCACCGGCATCAAACTGCGCAACGCCAAGACGGGAGCCGGATCGGAAATGGCGATCGACGGCGTCTTCGTGGCGATCGGTCATGCGCCGGCGGTCGAACTGTTCGCGGGCAAGCTGAAGCAGAAGCCGAACGGCTATCTGTGGACCGCGCCCGATTCCACCAGGACCGATGTGCCCGGCGTCTTCGCCGCGGGCGACGTGACCGACGACGTCTATCGCCAGGCCGTTACGGCAGCGGGCCTGGGCTGCATGGCGGCGCTCGAAGCCGAAAAGTATCTGGCCGAGATGGAACTCCATCGGGAAGCCGCGGAATAGCAGATCAAACGCCTGCAAAGACAAGGGGAACACATGGCGTTGGACTGGGACAAGCTACGCGTGTTTCACGCAGCGGCGGAGGCTGGCTCCTTCACGCATGCGGCCGAAACCCTGAAGCTCTCGCAATCCGCGATCTCGCGGCAGGTGAGCGCGCTCGAGCAGGATGTCGGCGTGCCGCTGTTCCATCGCCATGCCCGGGGCCTGGTGCTGACGGAACAGGGGGAGATGCTGTTCCGCACGGCGCACGATGTGCTGATGAAGCTCGAGAACATCAAGAGCCGCTTGACCGAGGCCAAGGACCGGCCATCCGGCATCCTGCGTGTCACCACCACTGTCGGCCTCGGCGCAGGCTGGCTGACGGAGCGACTGCACGAATTCCTCGACCATTATCCGGATATGCAGATCCAGCTCATCCTCGCCAATGAGGAACTGGACCTCACCATGCGACAGGCCGATTGCGCCATACGTCTGCGGCAGCCGCAACAGCCGGACCTGATTCAGCGCCGGCTGTTCACCGTGCATTTTCATCTCTATGCGTCGCCGTCCTACATCAACAAGCACGGCAAGCCGAATTCGATCGCCGATCTCAAGAACCACCGGATCGTCACCTTCGGCGTGCCGGTGCCGACCCATCTCAGCGAGTTGAACTGGCTGGAGACGGTCGGCGATTTCGAGGGCGGCAAGCGTGTCGCGACTTTGCAGATCAACGACATCCTGTCGATCAAGCGCGCGGTGAAGCGTGGCGCCGGCATCGCCATGCTGCCGGACTACGTCGTCGACAAGGATGCCGGTCTCGTGCAACTCCTGCCCGAAACCGAGGTGCCGTCCTTCGACACCTATTTCTGCTATCCGGACGCGATGAAGAACCAGGCCAAGCTGCATGTCTTTCGGGATTTCGTGATCGCCAAGGCGCGCAACTGGTCTTATTGACTTCGACCTTGGGTTGGGCCACAGGCTTGGCCTTTTTGCATGGGTGCTTTGCAAACTCCATGCTTGTTTCTTGAGCAATTGCAGCACATATAACAATCATCTCCTGGGCGCGTTCCTCCTCCCATTAGCGCCCACGAGTGTTCCCCTCTGGAGGTTTTGCCTTAACAGGCGCTTCCAATCAAACTTAGCCGGATCATTTCGATCCGGCTTTTTTGTCTCCAGCAATCTGCGATCCGTCTGGCCTTGCCCGGCGCCCGGCGCTATGTCGTGCGTCCGCCGGCGCGCGAAGCAGGGCTGCGACGTTGGTACAAAGATCTTTCCGGACTTGTGCTTGTTTTTCGCGCGGGCTGCGCCCATATATCAATCATCTCCTGGGCGCGTTCCTCCTCCCATTGGCGCCCACGAGTGTTCCCCTCTGGAGGTTTTGCCTTTTTAGGCGCTTCCAATCACTTGGCCGGATCGTTTCGATCCGGCTTTTTTCTTGCGGGGGTCCCAGCCCGATGGGCCTCTCCGTGCTCCATTTCCGCGTCGATGCCGCCCGCCGTGGCCGCCGGATGAGCCGTAGCGGCCGTTGCGTTCCGGAGCCGTTGGCCGACAGCCTTCCGGCTCGACGAGCCGGCCGGCATGCATGGCAGCCTTGCAAATTCGATGCTTGTTTTCCGGGCAGGTAGAGCCCATATGGGCGCCATCTCCCGGGCGCGTTTCTCCTCCCATTGGCGCCCCGGTGAGTGTTCCCCTCTGGAGGTTTCGCCTCAACAGGCACTTCCATCACTTAGCCGGATCGTTTCGATCCGGCTTTTTTCTTGTTCGGTTCCCGCCTGACCTCCCACCGTCGCTTCGATCGAGCCGGGTGCCCTGCGGGGCTTTGACCGATGACGCGATCCCGAGATCGTGGCTTCGCTCGAGGTCGAAGGCCGGAACCTGCATGGCAGCCCTGCATTTTCCATGCTTGTTTTCCGGGCAGGTCGCGCCCATATAAGCGCCATCTCCTGGGCGCGTTTCTCCTCCCATTGGCGCCCGGTGAGTGTTCCCCTCTGGAGGTTTTGCTTTAACAGGCACTTCCAACAAACTGGCCGGGTCTTCGTGATCCGGCTTTTTTTTGTTTCCGCGCGCAGCGACAAACAGCCCGCATCAGGCGTCGTCCTCGATGCTATTCGCAGCGGGAGCATTTTCAGGTCCTTCTCCGCGGACTTGCTCGGCACGTTCTCCAGGGACGTAACGCAGGTTACATCGGTGTCGTCAGCAACAGTGCGGACCCGGAATATCGCGCAGCATTCGGCTGTACGAGAAGGCCCCATGCCGCCGGATATCGGGTCGGAATTGTCGGTCGCCGGTGGAAAACCCGACGTTTCCAGCCCGCGTAACGGTCACATGTAACCTCCGGTAACCTGACGAATCCGTTGGCAGCGTCATATCAATGCGAACAGGACGCGGTGGGGACATCAAGTGATGGGGGCATCACGGGACGTTCCGGGCTCAGGCAAGCGCCGCGTCCGTTCAGTTTCGCCGGCGATCTCAGGCGCCGGCCCGTCGCGGCGGACCTGCCGTACCGCCTCCCGCGGAACGGTCCGCAGAAGCGGCGTCCGGACCTCCCCCCGGGCGCCGCTTTTCTCGATCTGAAGGGCATGCGCTCATTGGATGAGCAAGGGGGACGGGGGATGAGCAAAGGGGACAGGCGAGGGTCGCTCCGACAGTTCTGACGGATGCCTTCGTGAACTTCGGAAGCCGGCGCAGCGCCCGTCACATATAGAGCGTCGCCGGATCCATGCCCTTGTAGAGGTTGGCGACCTCGGCGCCGTAGCCGTTGAAGATCTGTGTCGGCACGACCTCCCCCGTGTGCAAGACACGCTCGTTCGCCTGGCTCCAGCGGGGGTGCGGAACCTCGGGGTTCACATTGGCCCAGAATCCATATTCGCTGGGCTGGATCGCCTCCCAGAGACCGACGGGCCGTTCGGCGACGAAGTCGATCTTGCGGATCGACTTGATCGACTTGAAACCGTATTTCCACGGCAGTGCCAGCCGGATCGGCGCACCGAACTGCTTGAGCAGCGGCTTGTCGTAGGCGCCGGTCACGATGAAGGCCAGGTCGTTTGCAGCCTCCTCGATGGTCACGCCCTCGACATAGGGCCAGGGATAGAGGAAGCTGTTCTGGCCGCTTGCCATGGACGGATCGAGGAAGGTCTCGAAGCGGACGTATTTTGCACCGGACTGAGGCTTCACGGCAGCGACCAGCTTGTTGAGCGCAAAGCCGGCCCACGGGATCGTCATCGACCAGGCCTCCACGCAGCGGTGACGGTAGAGCCGTGTCTCCAAGGGGAACTTTCGGACGAGATCGTCGAAAGCGATGGTCATCGGCGCATCGACCAACCCGCCGATCTCGATCTCCCAGGGACGGATCACCAGCGACTGGGCCTCCTGGGCGATCTCCTTGTAGGTGCCGAATTCGTAGAAATTGTTGTAGTTGGCGTTGATCTCCTCGGGCGTCACGCTGCGGTCGAGCTTGTAGGCTTCGTTCTTCTTTGCCGGGTAGAGATCCGCCGTCGGGTCGGCCGCTTCGGCCAGGCTTTCGCCGAGCCCGCCACCGAGCGCGCCCGCGGCCATCAGCCCGAAACCCATTGCCTTGAGCAGAACTCGGCGATTGAGGAAC
Source organism: Mesorhizobium sp. L-8-10 (assembly GCF_016756635.1). Lineage (NCBI taxonomy): Bacteria > Pseudomonadati > Pseudomonadota > Alphaproteobacteria > Hyphomicrobiales > Phyllobacteriaceae > Mesorhizobium > Mesorhizobium sp. L-8-10. The sequence goes on from NZ_AP023263.1 coordinate 3,695,601, forward strand.
GCGTCCTCCGGTGTCGCCAGTCTTTCCGGAAGCGCCCAGGACGGGCGGCGATGAACAAAAACCATCTGCAAGCCTCGCATATCCGGACCACACACTGGTCCCGTGCAGAGGCGAGGGCAAGCTCGCCTCTCTTCACATACGCGTGCGGCAGCTCCTTTGTTTCCCGGTCCGGAAAGCTTTTTTCAGGCCGCCTTTCCGCCCGAGTTCATCACCTCGTCAGCCAAGCGACCCGTCAGTTCGGCCATATGGTCGAAACGGGCGACATAGGTAGCCACACCCGCCGTCGCCGATCGCAGCTCGATGATGAGGTTGCCGATCTGGGATTGCGGCATGGTCGCCTCCACAACGTCCCAACCCGGCCAGCCCGGTCGCGCGTCGTAGCCCAGTATCTGGCCGCGCCGTTGCGGCACGAGCGCGGTGATCCTGGCTGTGGCATCCGAGGGGGTGAATATCTCTACCTTCATGATAGGCTCGAGCAGGACCGGCGAGCAGGCGGCCATGCCCTCCTTCATGGCGAGCTTGGCCGCCATCTGGAACGCCATATCGGACGAATCGACTGTGTGATAGGAGCCGTCCGCCAGGTTCACTGCGACATCGACCACCGGAAAGCCGAGCGGACCCGACTTCAGATAGTCGCGCACGCCGGCCTCGACGGATGGAATGTACTGCTTGGGCACGACGCCGCCGGTGATCGTGTCGGTGAACTCGAAGCCGGCGCCGCGCGGCAGCGGCTTGATGTCGAGCACCACGTCGCCGAACTGGCCGTGTCCGCCGGACTGCTTCTTGTGGCGGCCGCGCTGGGTGATCGATTTGCGGATGGTCTCCCGATAGGGCACCGCAGGCGGATGGCCCTCGACCGGGATCTGGTTCTTGCCCTCCAGCCGCTCCACGATGACGCGCAGATGCATCTCGCCATGGCCGGAAAGGATCGTCTCCGACGAATCCTGTTCGTGGTGAAGGCGAAGCGACGGGTCCTCCTCGCCGAGGCGCTGCATGGCCGCCGATAGCTTGACCTCGTCCTTGCGCTCCTTCGGCCGCAGCGCGAAGGCAAAGACGGGCTGCGGCGGTTCGATCTCGATCAGCGCCGGAATCCCGCCCTTGGTCGTACTCAGCGTCTGGCCCGTCTTGACGTCGTCGAGCTTGCCGAGGGCGACGGTGTCGCCGGCCTTGGCAGAGGCCAGTTTGGTCTGATCCTTGCCGAACATCCTGTAGATGCCGGACACCTTGGCCGTCCGGCCGTCCGACAGCCAGAGCTCGGCGCCGTCGGCGACCGAGCCGGAAAGGATACGCGAAACCGAGAGCTTGCCGCCATGGGGAGTGTGGATGGTCTTCATGACCTGGACGACCGTGCCGTCGGCGGGCGCCCCCAATCGCTGCCGGGTCGCCTCGATATCGGGCGCATCGTGCCGGATGGCTTTGAGCAGACGCAGGACACCGTTGCCTTTCTCGGCCGTGCCGATCAGCACAGGCGTCACCGAGCCGTCGCGCAGGTCGGCCGAGAGGTCGTCGAAGACCTGGTCACGGGGCGGTTCGATCTCTTCGAGCAGGTTCTCCATCAACTGGTCGTCATGGTCGGCCAGCGTCTCCAGCATCGAGAAGCGTGCTTCGATCTCGCGCGCCTTCTCGTCGCTCGGTATGTCGGTCACCTCGCTCTCGGCATATTCGCGGTAGATGTAGGCACGCTCCAGCGCGAGATCGATCGAACCGATTATGATGCCGTCCTTGCGCAACGGGATCTGCCGCAGCAGCAGCCGCGTCGTGCTCGCCGGCTGCAAGAGCTTCAGCGTGTCGCGCACGCCGGCCTCGGTCCTGTCGACCTTGTTGAGGAAGAGGAGCCGCGGCACGCCGAGTTCGTCGAGCTTGCGCAGGATGAGCTGCAGGGCGGGGATCTTCTTCTCGTCGGCCTCGGCCACGACCACGGCCAGGTCGCAGGCGGCCAGCACGGGTTCGGCCTCGAAGGAGAATTCGATCGAGCCCGGGCAATCGATGAAGGTGAGGCTGTCGCCCATGAATTCCGTCGTGGCGACCGTCGCCTCGACGCTCATGACGTGGGCCCGGGCCTCGGGAGAATAGTCGCCGACGGTGGTGCCGGACGAAACGGCCGCCTGGCGCGGGATCGCTCCCGTGCGCGCCAGGATGGCTTCAAGAAGAGAGGTCTTTCCGCTGGCGAAGGGACCGACAATGGCGATGCATTTCGGTCCCGACAGTCGTCCTCCGGCGCGATTTCCCATGGTGAGCTGCCTCCTCCTCGTGACGTTGTCGTTGAGGCGGCGGCCGGCCTCCTCCGGCCGTCGCGCGACTGGGCTGTCATGCCGCTGTCATGGTCATCGTCACATGCCTTTCGGCCAAGGGCAAGGCCGCAATTCGATGGCCATGAAACTGATCTGCCGTCAGGCCGCCACAGCAAGCTTCGACATGCTCTCATGACGAGGATCGCTGCCGGCGAGGCCGGCGGCGACCGTCACTTGGCGGCAGCATCCTCGTGCATCAGGCTCAGGCCCTTGGCCGTGCGCTTCTGGAAGCCTTTCCAGTAGGTGTGTTCCGGTTTGAAGGAACCATCCTCGTTGGCCGCCCAGACACCGTCGTCGGCGTTCTCCACGAGCGAGAGGTAAGGCGACATGCCGGCATCGCCTTTCAGCTCCTTGCCGAGGAAGGCGGTCACGAAATGCTGTGCGATGTTGTTCATCCGCGCCGTATCCCAGACCGGATCTGCGTAATGGTCGAACGGGACGAAATCGAGCGTGTCGACCTTGCTCCAGGATTCGGCCGGAGCCGGAATCGGTGCTGCGGCATTGTGGTTGGCGTTCTCGAAGGTCAGCAGATAGCGGTCGGCATTGACGCTCTGCTCGAAGATCGTCTTCACGCCGTTCTCGTAGCCCGACACGTCGTCGACGCTTCCAGCAACGAAGAAGATCGGCTTGCGCACGCCGGCGAGCCCGGCCTCGTCCCAGAAGCCGCGCTCCATCCCCCAGGGCGCGAAGGCAACAACGGCCTTGATGCGAGGATCGATCAGCTGTTCGTGGCTCTCCGAGCCGGCAAGATGAATTTCAAGCGTACCTTCCGGCGCGCCCCATGTGAAATCGGTGGCGGCCTTGGTGACGCCACCGCCTGCCGTGATCACGGCTCCGTAGCCTCCCATGGAATAGCCGATGACCGCGGTCTTAGAGGTATCGACAAGGCCTGAAAGGAAATGACCGCCTTTCGTCGACAGCCGCGCCATCTCCTCCAGCACGGATTTCTGGTCGAGCGGCCGGTTGACCAGCGTCGATCCGAATTTCTGCTGGTCGTCATAGGTGGATTCGGCATGGTCGATGGAGGCCACCACGTAGCCTTTGCTAGCCAGATTCTCGCCGAGATGGGAAAGCAGGAAGCGGTTGCCGGGATAGCCGTGGGACATGATGACCAGCGGATAGGCGCTGCCCTTTTTCGGCTCGGCGTCGCGAAGCGCCTTCCCGTGCAAAGTCACCTTCGTCTTGCCGTCACGCAGGAGGACATCCGTATAGTCGCTCGCCGCGGTGCCGTCGGGAACGTCGGCCGGATACCAGACTTCTAGGGTCAGCTTGCGATCGTAGCGGGGCAGGGGTTTTCCGGCCTCCACCTTGAGAATATCTACCTGGCCTGGATTGACGATTTCAATCGTTCGCACGCCGATGTCTTCCGGGCCGAAGGCGGCAAGCTCCGGTGCATCGGGCCGGACGAGATCGATGCGATTGTCTTGGGCCATCGCGCCGGTGCCCTGAACTCCGAGAAAGGTAGCGGCTACTGCCGCAAAGAGCGTCTTCATCCTGTATCCCCTGGTTGCGTTTCCGATGCTCGAGACCGAACGAATAGGCGAGGAAGAAGAAAATGCCGTGACGCTGCCGGCGTTTCCCAAATCGTCAGGCAGGAGGGAAACGCCGGCGTTGATGAACCTTACGACAGCGAAGCGGTGAAACGCTGGATGCGATTGCAGGCCTCTTCGAGCAGGGCTTCCGAGGTCGCGTAGGAGATGCGGAAGTTAGGCCCAAGGCCGAAGGCCGAGCCATGGACGACCGCCACGCCTTCGGCTTCGAGCAACTCGCCGACGAAAGTCTCGTCATTGGCGATGACTTTGCCAGCAGGCGTCTTCTTGCCGATCAGGCCGGCGCAGGACGGGTAGACGTAGAAGGCGCCTTCGGGCGAGGGGCAGGAAATGCCGCGCGCCTGGTTGAGCATCGACACGACGAGGTCGCGGCGACCCTGGAAGATCGCCTTGTTTTTCCTGACGAAGTCCTGGGGGCCGTTGAGCGCTTCCACCGAAGCCCACTGCGCGATGGTGCAGGCGCCCGACGTCTGCTGGCCCTGGATCATGTCCATCGCCTTGATCAGCGCGACCGGTCCGGCGGCATAGCCGATGCGCCAGCCGGTCATGGCATAGGCCTTGGACACGCCGTTCATGGTGAGCGTGCGCTCGTAGAGCGCCGGTTCGACCTCGGCGATCGTCTTGAAGACGAAGTCGCCATAGGTGAGGTGCTCATACATGTCGTCGGTCAGAATCCAGACATGCGGATGCTTCAACAGCACGTCGGCGATCGCCTTCAGCTCTTCGGCGGTGTAGGCCGCGCCCGATGGGTTCGAGGGCGAGTTCATCACAAGCCATTTGGTGCGCGGGGTGATCGCCTTCTCGAGCGCTTCGGGCTTCAGCTTGAAGCCGTTGTCGATCGTCGTCTCGGCGAAAACGGCGGTGCCGCCGCACAGCGCCACCATCTCGGGATAGCTCACCCAGTAGGGGGTCGGCACGACCACCTCGTCGCCGGGGTTGAGGGTCGCCATGAAGGCGTTGAACAGGATCTGCTTGCCGCCGGTGCCGACGATGGTCTGCTCCGGCCGGTAGTCGAGATTGTTCTCGCGCTTGAACTTCTGCGCGATGGCCTCGCGCAACGGCACGATGCCGGAAACCGGCGGGTACTTGGTCTCGCCCCGCTTGATGGCGGCGATCGCGGCTTCCTTCACATTGTCGGGCGTGTCGAAATCGGGCTCGCCGGCGCCGAGGCTGATGACGTCGCGGCCTTTCGCTTTCATCTCGCGCGCCTTCTGGGTGACCGCGATCGTCGCGGAAGGCTTAACGCGGGAAAGGGCATCGGCAAGGAAGGCCATGGCAGTCTGTCTCCAATAGGCATAGCCGCTGATCGGCGGGCATCTACCGCATCGGCCCGAGATCAATTCGATGCTCGGAAAGCGCGATGCGTCGACGTGAGAGCGTCCTTTGTGCATCCAGGAGGACGCAACCGCGCTCTATTGTCCGATAGGCCGGCAAACCGCAAGGGCGGATCCATGAATTCGCGCGATGGCTTCATCACGCCGCCGTTTGCAGTCCGTTCGACCCCCATGAATGCATGATGCGCGCTGCTGGCGAAAACGCCCGGACCGGGGGACAGCGGGCATTGATTTGCGTGGCTTGCTTCCTATGCCTTTTTGGCATTGAATTTGTTGCGCTATTCACGCCGGATTTTTGCCAATCATGTCTTTTGCATCTCCTGCCGCTTTGATCGACAGCATTTACGAAGCCGCCTTCCTGCCGAATATCTGGGACTCGGTGCTGCATGACATGGCGCGGTCGATCGGCGCCGAAGGCACCGTCTTGTTCAATTCGCGCGCGGCTTCGACGCGGTGGCGGGCGTCCCAGGGCATAATGGACATGATCGAGCGCATCCTCGCCGAGGATTGGACCAGCCGGAACCCACGCGCCGAGCGGCTGCTGTCCGCGCAGCATCATGGCTTCCTGAACGAGGCCGACCAGTTCACCGAGGAGGAATACAACCGGTTTCCCATCTATACGGACCTCATGCAGCCATGCGGCTACGGCTTCGGGGCAGCAACCGCCATTCACGTTCCGAGTGGCGACAATCTTGTCTTCTCCGTCGAAAAGAAACGCGACAGCGGGCCCGTCAGTCGGCAAGGAATCGAATTCCTCGACCTGCTGCGTCCTCACCTCGCCCGAGCCGCACTGTTGTCGAGCCGGCTGGAGTTCGAGCGCATCAACGCAGCCGTAGAAGCCCTGCAGATGACCGGCCTGCCATCTGCCGTGCTGACGAACGACGGCAAGGTGATTGCAAGCAATGCGCTTCTCGAGGGGCTTGCACCACAGGTTTCCGTGGCGGCCTTCGATCATTTGCGCTTTGCATACGCGCCGGCCAACGCATTCCTGACCAATGCGCTCGCGCAATTGCGCCTTTCTCCGATTTCAACGGCAACTGCCAGCCGTTCATTTCCCCTCCCGCAAAGGGAGGGCGCACCCGCGGCTGTGGTGCATCTCGTGCCCGTCAAAGGGGATGCACGCGATATCTTCGTACGAGCAGCCTCTTTCCTGATCATCACACCGGTCGACCGAAAGCAGGTGCCGTCTGCCGAAACGATCCAAGGTCTTTTCGACCTTTCCCCGGCGGAGGCGCGGGTGGCCCGCTCGCTCGCGGCCGGCAGCGACGTCGCCGGCACCGCGCTTCACTTGTCATTGAGCCCCGAGACTGTCCGCAGCCACGTGAAGGCGATATTGGCAAAGTCGGGGATGAACCGGCAAACCGACTTCGTCGCAGCCATTGCGACAATTCCTCCGATTGGTTGATCCATCGGATGAAGGCGAGGTCTTGAGGCCTGGCGCAGAAGCCGTCGGACTCATTCGTGCTCGTCTCCCATCCTGAATGGCGATCAAGCGGCGTCCAATTCGCTCCCGGTCACCCAAATTGGTGAAGACGTTCTCGCGCGCAGAACTATCCGTCGAGTTGGAGGTGGCCCGATGGCGCCTCCTGTTCGAACTCAGCTCCGGGGGAATACCAGAATGCCCAATCGCCGCGATATGTTGGCCGCCTGCATGGTGGTTCTTGCGTCCGCTTCCTTTGCATCACAAGCTTTCGCCACAGGCTTTTCGTGGGACGGAACCTGGAGTGGCAAGGCCGCCAATGGTCGGACGACCGTGATCAAGATTTCAAACGGCAAAGTGGTAAGCTGGACATCCAACGGCTCCGCGGCAAACATCAAATCATCGTCGGTGACTTCAACCAAAGTGATGATCCAGCACGCCGAGGGTGCGCGTGTTACGCTGCGCCCACGCGACGACGGGACTGTCTCCTACAAATGGCAAGGTAACAACGCCAGCTCTACTGCGATCCTCAAGCGTCGCTAGCAAGAATGTGAATTCGTATTGTGTGCTATTGAAAGTCAATTTTTCGGTAGCTCAATAACCTCTTGCGCGATTGAGTTGTGCATCGGAATCCTTATTGAATGAGTGTTTGTGGGGGATTTAAATGATACCGATCAATCCAAAAGGATCATCTTACACTATAAATTTGGCAAATTATGGTTATGTCGCCAATGATGTCATCTACATAGGCGTCTTCGGTGCGTTCGTTGCTGGTATTGGCTATCCAGATTCATCTCACAATTCGTCTCTACAATACGGGAGCTTTCTTTTCAGGATGGGTCGAGACGTCTATCATCGAATGACCCTCGATGCGGGCCTTAGCGTTACAATAAGACAAAATGACATTCCCTTGGAGGATAATTCAGATCCCGACGGCAATTATCGAGTGATGTTAAAACCCGGGATTTTCTCATACTTCGACAATATCGTAAATTTGGACAATCCGTCCGAAATGCAAAAGAAGGCGGCCGATGCTGGAGAAAACGTATACGATAGTGGGAATGGGAACGACGTAGTTCGACTGCCCGATTATTCAAGCTATTCGTTGGTGCGGTGGGTTTCACGAACCGCGTTCCATGCTGGAGATGGGAACGATAGAATCACAGGTGGAGATGGAAACGACATCATCCACGGCGACAACGGCAACGACATCATCAGCGGAGAGATCGGCTACGACCTGCTCTACGGCGGAGATGGAGCCGATCTGATCGTCGGCGGCTATGGCGCCGACCAGATGTCCGGCGGCTTGGGTGACGACCGGATCTATGTCGACAACGCCGCAGACAAGGTGTTCGAAGCCGCGGGACAGGGCAACGACACGGCCTACTGCTCGGTCAGCCATACGCTGGCGGCGGGGCAACATGTCGAGACCATCGCCACAACCAATTTGGGCGCCACCGGCGCGATCAACCTTGCCGGCAACGAGCTAGGCCAGAAAATCGTCGGCAACAACGGCCGCAACATTCTCAACGGCAATGGCGGCAACGATGTGCTCTACGGCTATGCCGGCGACGATACGCTGATCGGGGGCACAGGGATCGATCAGATGCATGGTGGGGTCGGCAGCGATGTCTTCCGTGTCGACCATGCCGCAGACAAAGTGTTCGAGACGGCGGGCCAAGGGGGACTGTCAGGAATTCTGTGCGCGAGGCCCGTTTTCGTCACCGACCGACGAACCGTTCGCCGAAGACAATGGCGAATTGGGTCTTGGCCTCGAACCACTCGCGCGGCGGTCGTTTCCATTCCTCGGCCGCGTGGTTCAGAACCAGATATAGCAGCTTCATGGCGGCGTCGTCATTGGGGAAATGGCCCCGGGTTCGGACGGCGCGCCGCAGCTTGGAGTTGAGCGCCTCGATGGCGTTTGTGGTGTAGATGATGCGGCGCACGCCCTCAGGGAAAGCAAAGAACGGAATGACCTGTTGCCAATTGCGCCGCCAGCCCTGGGCGATCGCCGGGTAGCGCTGGCCCCAGTGACCGGCCTCGAACGCCTCCAGGGCCTGCAGGCCGGCCTCGGCGTCCATGGCCCGGTAGATCGCCCTGAGCGCCGGCACGACCGCCTTGCGGTCCTTCCACGACACGAACTCCAGGGAATGGCGGATCAGGTGCACAATGCAGGTCTGCACCACGGTCTGGGGAAAGACGGCGTTGATCGCCTCGGGAAAGCCCTTCAGCCCGTCGACGACGGCGATCAGGACGTCGCCGACGCCGCGGTTCTTCAACTCGTTCATGACGCGCAGCCAGAACTTGGCGCCCTCGGTCTGTTCGATCCAGATGCCCATGACCTCCTTGGTGCCGTCGGGCAGGATGCCGAGCGCGATGTAGACCGCCTTGTTGCGCACGAAGCCCTCGTCGCGGATCTTGACCCGAATGGCATCGAAGAAGACGACGGGATAGACCGCGTCCAGCGGCCGGTTCTGCCATTCGGCGACCTCCTCCAGCACCGCGTCGGTGACCGCCGAGATCAGGTCCGGCGAGACCTCGATGCCGTAGAGCTCCTCCAGATGGCCGCGGATCTCGCGCACCGTCATGCCGCGCGCATACATCGAGATGATCTTGTCGTCGAAGTCGGGAAACCGCCGCTGGTACTTGGCGACCAGCTTCGGATCAAAGGTGCCGGCCCGGTCGCGCGGGATCGCCAGCGTCATCTGTGACGTCCCCGTCAGCACCGTCTTCTTCGAATGCCCGTTGCGGCGATTGGCGTTGCCGTCGGCACCTTCGTCCGCCAGGTGCTCGTCGAGCTCGGCGTTCAGAATGCGCTCCGAAAGCGCCTTCTTCAGGTCGTCGAGCAGACCGTCCTTGGCAAACAAATCCCTCGGATCACGACCGGCAAGCAGCTGATCCAGCAGTTCTTTCTCGATAGCCATGTGATGATTCTCTCCTTTCCATCATCATGGCCTCACGCACAAAATTTTCGACACTCCCGGCCAAGGTGCCGACACGGTGCTGGCGTCTGCCAGCTACACGCTCGCTGCCGGCCAGAGCATCGAGAGGCTCGCCACTTCCCTATTGACGGCTGTTGCGGCGATCCGGCTCACCGGGAACGAATTCGACCAGACGATCAGCGGCAACAACGGCGCCAATATTGTGTCGGGGAACGGCGGCACGGATGTGCTGTTCGGGCATGGCGGCAATGACACGCTCAATGGCGGCTCCGGCGACGACGTGCTCGATGGTGGCTCCGGCAACGACAGGCTGGATGGTGGAGACGGCAACGACACCTACGTGCTCGCCAACGGTGCCGATGTCGTGGTCGACATTGGCGGCACGCTCGACGCCATCACCTCGACCATTTCGCGCAGCCTCGCCAACTATGCCACGATCGAGAAGCTGACCTTGCTGGGAACCGCCAACATCAACGGCACCGGCAACGGCCTTGCCAACACCATCGTCGGCAATGCGGGCAACAACACGCTCAATGGCGGCCTCGGCAGGGACGTGCTGACCGGCGGGACCGGCAATGACAGCTTCCGCTTCGATACCGCGCTCTCGGCCGCCAATGTCGACCGCATCACCGACTTCTCGGTGCCGCGGGACACGATCGTGCTGGAGAACGCCGTCTTCAAGGGGTTGGCCGCCGGCACGCTCGCCGCAAGCGCTTTCGTGAAGAATACGACCGGGCTCGCTATGGATGCCAATGACCGCATCATCTTCGAGACCGACACCGGCAAACTGTTCTACGACAGCAACGGCAGTGCTTCGGGAGGCGCGATCAATTTCGCGACGCTTGCGCCGAACCTGACACTCACCAATGCCGATTTCCAGGTGATTTGAGGGCCGGGAAGCAAAGGGTCCGCACCCCTCTTCCGTTGCAGGCGCATCGCCCGTGGACGGCTGCCAATATGCCAGCCGACGGCGAAATTCCCCCTGTGCGCCGAACGGTATTTCATCTGAGTTGCCATGAATTGACAGCGTGTGTCGGGTGGCCTGTCGTCAAATGGGCTGCCCAAGTCGGTAGACGCTCCGAAGGAACGGGTAATGACGAACCCAGTTTCCCCTTCATAGACAGAGCGGCAGCATCGACGGAATTGGTAGTACTGCACTTTAGCGGTCTGTCGAGCACCGGATTCGAAAGCGGTGCCCATTTTTCTCTGATGCTACAGGCATCCATCCGTGCGGCCCGATCGCCGGAACGGGACTATGCGGTCGCGTGCTTCGGCAGCCGATCTCAGGGCCGCTCGCATAAAAAGCAGTTGTATCGCATTTGAAGTATCTACTTAACGGCGGGTCAAAATGACCTCTGTATTTCTGTCCGGGTAGCCTGACCTTGCCCGGAGTTGAAAGTAGTGTCGTACAGCAACGGGCCTGCCCATACCCGACAGAAGAAGACCGCCGGCGATGCACGTGTCATCCGGACGGTCGAGCGGAGGAGGGCCAGGCCATGAACGCCCAGGCCTCCCGCCCGGTCAGCGTCAACGATGCCATTGTCACGGACGAGATCGGCATCGAGTTCGGCGTGATGGGCGACTACCGCCTGAAATGCGCCTACCAGCCTATCTTCAGACGGGACGCCGCCCATCTTCGCCCGGTGGCCGTCGAGGGAACGCAGATCGCCTTCCTCGAAGGGGAGCGTGCCGAATGGCCGTCCTTCATGGCCGACGTCTCAAGGGCCGACCGATCCTTCGTCGACCGCCTGGGGCGCACGCTTTCGCTGCGCAACCATCGCAATATCGGCCTGCCGGAGATGGACCTTCTGTTCACCTCCGATCCGATCCCCGATGGCGACGTCGACCGGTGGCCGGGACCGATGGCCCTGCTTCCGGGCCGGCTCGAAGAGATCGATCTCGATCCGGCCCGCCTCATCTGCGAGATCAACGACGCCGTCTGGCTCGACCGGGAGGCGCTGCTCGATCTCGCCACGGGCCTGCGGCGGGCCGGCCTGCGCATTGCCGTCGGAGATTTCGGCTCGGGCCATGCCACACTCGAGCGCATCGGCCTCGTGAAACCCGATATCGTGACGATCGACGAGGCGTGGTTCCATCGCCTGTGCGAGGACGAAGGCACGGTGCGCCTCTTCGGGCCGATCGCCGCGACTTTCCGGCAACTGGGTTCACAGGTGCTCGTCAGCGGCATCGAAACGCCGGCGCAGTTGCGCATTGCGCTGGATGGCGGCGCGGATCTCTTGCAGGGACCGCTGCTTTCGACGCCGGCGCTCGCCGGGTCGACCTTCGACGAGACGCCGCTCCTGATCGAGAAGCTGCTGAGGACATCGGGCAAGGTGGTCCCGCTGTTCGGCAAGAACAACAAGCATAAGCGGCGTTGATAGATCTCGAAAAACTAATCGTTGGATCGCCGCGCCGCCGAAGGCGATAGTGCCTCGGCAACCGGAGGGACGGCCATGAAGACGATCTACGGCATGGTGGAGAGCGGCAACTGCTACAAGCCGCGTTTGCTGATGGCCAAACTCGGCCAGCCCTTCCGGCACGTGGCGGTGAGTTCGCGCGACGGCAGTACCAGGACCGCCGACTATCTCGCCAAGAATCCCAACGGCATGGTGCCGCTGCTCGAACTCGAAGACGGGAGGCTGCTGGCCGAATCGAACGCGATCCTGCTCTATCTCGCCGAGGGAAGCCGCCTGCTGCCGCAGGACCCTTATGACCGGGGGCTCGCCTATCAGTGGCTGTTCTTCGAACAGTACAGCCACGAGCCCTATATCGCAGTTCGCAAGGCGCTGATAACGTTTCCCGAGCGTGCCCGGGACGCGACGCCCGAACGCCTGGCGCTGACGCTGGAACGCGGCAACCGGGCCCTTGGCGTGATGGAAAAACACCTCGCCGAAAACAGCTTCTTCGCGGGCGATGCGATGAGCGTCGCCGATATCGCGCTTTATGCCTATACGCATGAGGCGGGGAAGGGCGGCTTCGATCTGTCGGCCTATCCTTCGGTCGGCGCCTGGCTCGATCGGGTGCGGGCGGACCCCGGCCATGTGACGATCGACTGGCTGCCCTGATCATCCGGAACCATCGGGCGGAAGGCGATATCGGTTCGGGGAACTGGAGAAGCGGCTGCGCCGGCATGCTTCGATCGCTTGTCGGTTCCCGGCCGCATCGCTCCTGGGAGACACAGGCCTGGCGCGGAGCTTCGTCGCGTGCCTTGCGTGCCCGATGAAACGCCCCGACAATCGAGATCCTGGGAATCAAAAAAGGCGGGACAATGCCCGCCTTCCGCTCGGTAGCCTGATCCCGGAACCGGAGCGACCCGGCCGCAGCAATCCGCTGTCTTGGCCCTGGTCTCTCGTCTGTTCCGGCGCGCTCGACGCGCGGCCGCCAGTACATCCGTGACTTGCCGCACGCTTCCGGCCCTCGCCGAAAGCGCGCCGCGAGGATCAGCCTGCCTTGCTGAGAGATCCAGCAGCGGACTTGCCGGTGCGGCGGTCCTGCTCGATCTCGAAATTGATCTTCTGGCCTTCGGCGAGGTCAGTCATGCCGGCGCGCTGCACGGCCGAGATATGGACGAAAACGTCCGGGCCGCCATTGTCGGGCTGAATGAAGCCGAAACCCTTGGTGCTGTTGAACCACTTGACCGTTCCGGTTGCCATCTTTGTCTTCCTGTCGTTTGCTACGTGGTAGTGGTCCGGCAAAATGCCTGACCGGGTGTATCGAGATTTTGGAGATTGACGTCAGCAAACGCGAGGAGATCGCGGTCCTATATCGATCGGCCGAAATATCAACACGCCCCATATAGTGGCGTCTGTCGCTCACGGCAAGCCCCCGTTGCCGGACAAAGATTGTTTCGGATTGTTTTCGACGGGGATGAGATTGTCCGCGAGATCGATCGAAATCGTACCGACGGGAAGATTCCGGAGCATCGGGTCGTTCTTCCGACGAAGTCGTCCATCCGCATGTCGGGCCTGGAGCGGGCCCGGTTCGAGAGAGGGTCGACGCGCGGATGGTGGCCCTGGCGCAACCATGACGATCGCTCGGCGCAGCCGTTTGTGCTAGTTTCCCGGTCCGTCGCCGTCGGAGAGTAAGATGAAGGCAACCGTTTCATTGGCGCTCGCGCTCTGCATGGCTTCCGTGCCGGCGCACGCCATCTCGCGTTACAACTCGCAGAGCATGACCTGCGCGCGAATCCAGGCTGTCGTGCGCAGCGAAGGTGCGGTGATCCTGCGCTACCGTTCCGCGCGCAATCCCAGCCTGCCGCTCTATGACCGCTACGTCGCCCATGACGGCTATTGCGATTTCAACGAATATGCGGCCGCAGCCTGGGTTCCCGCCAGTGACAGTCGTTCCTGCCCGGTGCTCTCTTGCAAGGACATCGACTATGACGACTTTTATCCATGGCGGCGTTGAACCGCCGACATAAGCACGTCCGGCTTGCATTCCCGGCCAATGATTGCTCACGCGGAGTTGAACGGCGAAGTCGATCGTGCGGGGACGAAAGCGGAAATGCGACGCGTTCTGTCATGTGAGGCAGGCTATGGCCGGGCAGAGAGATGGAGGTGGAGATGCGGGGGACGATCGTTCTGGCACTGGCATTGTCGACATTGTCGTTCGATGCGTGGGCGATCTCGCGCTACAACACGCTGACCATGAGCTGCGCGGAAGTCCGGGCGGTGTTGCGGCAGGATGGCGCGGCCATATTGCGCTACGGACGCGCCGGCGGACCGCCGCTTTATGACCGCTATGTCTACCATGGCGGCTATTGCGAAGGGACCGAAGTCCCCAAGGCGGCCTTTGTTCCGACCAGCGACACCAGGGCCTGCCAGATACTGAAATGCTATGAGATGAGCCATATCAGGTGAGCGGTCGGATCGTCGTCTGAAGCAGCGATCCAATCCGGGGTCGGATGCGGTAACATCCTGCGGTCGCGAAAGAGCGTCGGGCCCGATTGCCGAAACGGGCAGCGTCGGTTAAAGCACAGCTAAAGCGCGTCGCGATCTTTCAAATTCGCTTTACGCGCTTTAGCTGTTTGTTCTTGCGCATGTCTTTGTCCCGAAACCGGTTCCCACTTTCGGGAGACATGCTTCAACGGACGGGCTCAACCGGGGATAGACGCCTCTTGCAATCGATGCAGCGAAAGATGCCGGGACTGCTTTTGGCGGGGCTCCTGCTGGGGCCGGCGCTGGTCTCGGGCTGCACCACGTCGAGCAACATCGACACCGCTTCGACCTTCAATCTGGCTTTGCCCGAGACGGTCGAGGTGATCCCGTCTCTGTCCGACGGAAGCGCCCTTACGGCACTGGCGGCGGCGACCGGCGAGACGTCGGCGTTGGCCGAACCGGCCGTGGCGACGGCATCCTATGCGGGCTCCACACCCTCGGCCAGCGCACTCGCTGCGGCTAGCCCGATTGCCCCCGCTCCGGCTGTGGCGGCGGCGCCTGCTGCAGCGGCGGCTGCCTCGGCCCCAGCGCCCGTCGTCACCGCCTCGTTGGTGGAGACTGTGACGGAAGACGGGCCCGGTCCAGGACGCGGCGAGGTCGACCAACTGATCCTGCAATATGCCGCGCTCTACGAGGTGCCGGTGGAACTCGTCCGCCGCGTCGTGAAGCGCGAAAGCAATTTCTTCCCCGGAGCCCACAACAACGGCCATTGGGGGCTGATGCAGATCAAGCACGCCACGGCCCGCGGCATGGGCTATCAGGGCACGGCGCGCGGCCTGCTCGATGCCGAGACCAATCTCAAATATGCGGTCAAATATCTGCGCGGCGCGTTCCTCGTGGCAGACGGCAACCACGACCTCGCGGTGCGCTATTATGCCCGCGGCTACTATTACGACGCCAAACGGAAGGGACTGCTCGACGAAACCGGCCTCGGCACCGACCGCCGCCGGCGCAGGATCTGAGCCTGCGACCGATCAGTTCCAGCGAGCATCGACCGGTCAGACATCAGGCGCGTTGCCGATCCTTTTCTTCAATTCCACCGCCCATGCGCGGCCTTCGTCTCCGCCCCACATCAGCCAGGCGACATAGCCGGCCGAGGGATTGTCCTCATTGCCGAAGTTCTTCGCGCGCTTGTCGACCTCGTGACGGGCGAAGAAGCTGACCATCCGCCGGATCGTCGATGGCGAGAGCTTCGCGCGGCGCTTC
Organism: Mesorhizobium sp. L-8-10; assembly: GCF_016756635.1. NCBI lineage: Bacteria > Pseudomonadati > Pseudomonadota > Alphaproteobacteria > Hyphomicrobiales > Phyllobacteriaceae > Mesorhizobium > Mesorhizobium sp. L-8-10. The sequence goes on from NZ_AP023263.1 coordinate 3,711,281, forward strand.
AGTTCCTCGGCCCGCGCCACGCCGATTCCGGTCCCACCGCGCCTGAACCGTGCACGCAGTTCCAGCCCTCTGGCGGCGTTGTCCGCGACCACTTGCGGGCATCGCAGGTCGATCTCCTCGTCATGGCCTGATGTGACGTCTTCGCTCATGGTCTCCAGTCCGGGGCTTACTGTTCGCTACCGGCTTGCCGCTCCACAACCTGAAACATTATGCTCGTTCCCCGAGCGACTCCAGTCGCGAAACGGGAGAAGACGATGCGGCTTTCCCTCGCCTCGATAGTGGTGGCCGCTCCGTTCCTGTCGGGAACGGCGCTGGCGCAGGAATGCAACGACAGTTCCAGCCAGATGGAGCTCAACCGGTGCGCGGCGAAGGTGTTCGAAGCCGCGGACCGCGAACTCAATGCGGATTTCAGGGATATCCAGAGACGGCTCGGCAAGGACGCCGACACAAAGAGGCTGCTCGTCGAGACCCAGCGCGCCTGGATCCTATTCCGAGACGCGGAATGCACCTTCCAGACATCGGGCGCGGCGCAAGGCAGCATCTTTCCCCTTGTCTTCGCCAACTGCAAGACGACGCTGACCAACGATCGCATCGAACAGCTGAGAGCCTATCTCGCCTGCGAGGAGGGCGACATGAGCTGCCCTGTGCCGGCGGCCGAATAGCGGCAAGGGAGGCAAACACCATGAAAAAGGAAATCGTCGAGGTGCCGGTGCTCTCGGCTGCCGTCCGTGCCATGGGGGTGCCGCTGTCGCTGGTGACGAAAGGGGCGGGGCTGGTGTTCGTGTCGGGAATTCCGCCGCTCGACATCACCACCGGCAAGCTGGTCCGGGGCGACATCGAAGCCCAGACAGAAGCATCGCTGATCGCACTGAAGCACTGCCTGGCCGCGGCCGGCACCTCGCCCGACAATGTGCTCATGGTTCGCATCTATGCCGCCAATGCCGGCTTCTATGGAGCCATCAACCGCGTCTATGCGAAGCACTTCCCGGAAAACCCGCCGGCACGGACCTTCGTCCCGGTGGCGTCATGGCCGATGGAGTTCGATCTGGAGATCGAGTGCATGGCGGTAACTTAAGCGGCTGTTCGTAACCAGCCGTGGCGGCGCCGTGCCTGGCGCCGTTCTGTCACCTACACATATTCCTGCAGCGGCCTGACCTCGAGGCTGCCCGCCTTGAGCGCGGCGATCGCTTCGGCCACGGCGGCAGCACCTGCCATCGTCGTGTAATAGGGCACCTTCTGCATCAGGGTCGCGCGGCGCAGCGATTTGGAATCCGACACCGCCTTCTGGCCGTCCGTCGTGTTGAAGACGATCTGGACCTGGCGGTTGCGGATCGCGTCCTCGATGTGTGGACGGCCCTCCAGCACCTTGTTGATCTTCTCCGCTTCGACGCCGTTCTCCTTGAGGAAACGCGCCGTCCCTGATGTCGCGAGGATCCTGAAGCCGAGACCTGCCAGACGCTTGACCGACGGCAGCACGCCCGCCTTGTCGGCGTCGCGCACCGAGACGAACAGCGTGCCGGAACGCGGCAGGTCGACGCCGGCGCCGAGCTGGCTCTTGGCGAAGGCGAGCGCGAAATCGCGGTCGAGGCCCATCACCTCGCCGGTCGACTTCATCTCCGGGCCGAGCAGGATGTCGACGCCGGGGAAGCGGGCGAAGGGGAACACGGCTTCCTTGACCGCGATATGGCCGGGCGCGCGCGGGTTCGGCTTGTCGCCGTAGTGGGCGAAGGCTTCGTCGAGGCTCTCGCCGGCCATGATGCGGGCCGCGATCTTGGCGATCGGGCGGCCGATGGTCTTGGCCACGAAGGGCACGGTGCGGCTGGCGCGCGGATTGACCTCGAGCACGAAGATCGTTCCGTCCTTGATCGCATATTGCACGTTCATGAGGCCGCCGACATGGAGCGCGCGGGCGAGCGCGGCCGTCTGCCGTTCGAGTTCGTCGACGAGGCCGTCGTCGAGCGAATAGACCGGCAGCGAGCAGGCGCTGTCGCCGGAATGGATGCCGGCCTCCTCGATATGTTCCATGATACCGGAGACATAGGTGTTCTTCCCGTCGCACAGGCAGTCGACGTCGACCTCGATGGCGCCCGACAGATAGGTGTCGAACAGAAGCGGGTTCTTGCCGAGCAGCGTGTTGATCTGGCCAGTCTTGTCGTTCGGGTATTTCTGCTTGATGTCCTCCGGCACGAGGCCCGGCACGGTGTCGAGCAGGTAGGACTGCAGCATGCTTTCGTCGTGGATGATCTGCATGGCGCGGCCGCCCAGCACATAGGAGGGGCGCACCACCAGCGGGAAGCCCAGCTCGGCGGCCACCAGCCGCGCCTGCTCGACGGAATAGGCGATGCCGTTCTTCGGCTGGGTGAGCGAAAGCTTCTGCAGCAGCTTCTGGAACCGGTCGCGGTCCTCGGCGAGGTCGATCGCGTCGGGTGAGGTGCCGAGGATCGGGATACCGGCCTTCTCCAGCGCGTCGGCGAGCTTCAGCGGGGTCTGGCCGCCGAACTGCACGATGACGCCGTGCAGCGTGCCGGCCGCCTGTTCCGCCCGCAGGATCTCCAGCACGTCCTCCGCCGTGAGCGGCTCGAAATAGAGCCTGTCGGAGGTGTCGTAGTCGGTGGAGACGGTCTCCGGATTGCAATTGACCATGATGGCTTCATAGTCCGCCTCGCGCAGCGCGAAGGCGGCATGGCAGCAGCAATAGTCGAACTCGATGCCCTGGCCGATACGGTTCGGTCCGCCGCCGAGGATGACGACCTTCTTGCGGTCCGAGACCTTGGCCTCGTCGGCCAGCCTGCCCGCGAAGGGCACCTCGTAGGTCGAGTACATATAGGCGGTCGGCGAGGCGAACTCGGCCGCGCAGGTGTCGATGCGCTTGTAGACGGGATGGACGTCGAGCCCGGCGCGGAGCTTCACGACGTCTTCGGCGTCCTTGCCGGTGAGCGAGGCGAGCCGCGCGTCGGAGAAGCCCATCGCCTTCAGCATCCTCAGATTGGCCGCATCCTCGGGCAGGCCGTGCTCGCGGATGCGGGCCTCCATGGCGATGATGCCGCCGATCTGCTCCAGGAACCAGGGGTCGATCCGGCACATCTGATGGACCTCTTCGAGCGAGGTGCCCATGCGGATCGCCTGCGCGACCATGCGCAGCCGGTCCGGCGTCGGCGTGCCGAGGGCCGCACGGATGGCGTTCTTGTCCTCGCCATGGCCGAGGCCGGGGATCTCGATCTCGTCGAGGCCGGTGAGGCCGGTCTCCAGGCCGCGCAGCGCCTTCTGCAGCGATTCCTGGAAGGTGCGGCCGATCGCCATGACCTCGCCGACCGACTTCATGGCGGTGGACAGCACCGGCTCGGCGCCGGGGAACTTCTCGAAGGCGAAGCGCGGGATCTTGGTGACGACATAGTCGATCGAGGGCTCGAAGGAGGCCGGAGTGGCGCCGCCGGTGATGTCGTTCTCCAGTTCGTCGAGCGTGTAGCCGACCGCCAGCTTGGCCGCGATCTTGGCGATGGGGAAGCCCGTCGCCTTGGAGGCCAGCGCGGAAGAGCGCGACACGCGCGGATTCATCTCGATGACGACGAGGCGGCCGTTGTCGGGGTTGACCGCGAACTGCACGTTCGAGCCGCCGGTCTCCACCCCGATCTCGCGCAGCACCGCGATCGAGGCGTTGCGCATGATCTGGTATTCCTTGTCCGTCAGGGTGAGGGCAGGGGCGACGGTGATGGAATCGCCCGTATGCACGCCCATCGGGTCGATGTTCTCGATCGAGCATATGATGATGCAGTTGTCCGCCTTGTCGCGGACGACCTCCATCTCATATTCCTTCCAGCCAAGCACGCTCTCCTCGATCAGCACCTCGGTCGTCGGCGAGGCGTCGAGCCCGCGCTCGACGATCTCGAAGAACTCGGAGCGGTTGAAGGCGATGCCGCCGCCGGTGCCGCCGAGCGTGAAGGAGGGGCGGATGATCGCCGGCAGTCCGACATGGTCGAGCGCCTGGGCGGCCACGGCCATGGCATGCGACATGTAGCGCTGCTTGCGGTCGCCTTCGCCGAGATTCCACTGGGTCTCCAGCGCGTCGAGCGCGGCGTCGAGATTTTCCGGCTTCTCCGCCTTCAGCGCGGCGCGCTCGGCCTCGTGCTTCTTGCGGTCGGCGTCCTTCACATCCGTGGCGTTGGCGAGCATGGAGCGCGGCGTCTCCAGGCCGATCTTGTGCATCGCCTCGCGGAACAGCGCCCGGTCCTCGGCCTTGTCGATGGCGTGTGCGTCGGCGCCGATCATCTCGACATTGTAGCGGTCGAGCACGCCCATGCGCCGGAGCGACAGCGCCGTGTTGAGCGCGGTCTGGCCGCCCATGGTCGGCAGCAGCGCGTCCGGACGTTCCTTGGCGATGATCTTGGCCACGACTTCTGGCGTGATCGGCTCGATATAGGTGGCGTCGGCCAGCTCCGGATCGGTCATGATCGTGGCGGGGTTGGAGTTGACCAGGATGACCCGGTAGCCCTCGGCCTTCAACGCCTTGCAGGCCTGCGTGCCGGAGTAATCGAATTCGCAGGCCTGGCCGATCACGATCGGACCGGCCCCGATGATCAGGATCGACTTGATATCGGTGCGTTTCGGCATGTCTGCGCTCGTCCGTTCGGGCCTCGCGCGAAAACCCGGGACGGGCTTGCCCGGCCGGTGCGCAAGAGGGGATTCTGTCTTCTGGCTAGGCGCGCCTTATAGGGGAAGCCGAAGGGCGATGTAACCCCCAGTCGGACGATTTTCCTGCGCTGCGACAGCGCGATGGCGGTAGGCGCCGAAAGGGGCGGCGGGCCATGACAATGCAGGGCCCGCCTTTCGTGGAAGGATGCTACTTCTCGGCAATGAGCAGGCCGAACTCCTGGAAGCGCCTGACCGCATGATCGGGGTCGATCAGCACCTCTGGAAGATAGAGGCCGGGAGCGGCCGGAGCCTTGCCGTCGAGTCCGAGCAGCCGCTCGATGCCGAGCGTGACGCCCACGGCCGTGACCGGCGCCTGGCCGCGCGGATGGACGAGTTCGTAGCGGCTCAATCCCGTCCTTCCATCCTTGTTCTCGCCTGTGATCTCGATGATCGTCTCCGTCGAGAAATGCTCGCCCCGGCGTCGGTTGGCGGACTCGCCATAGATCAGGTCGAAGCGGATCGACTTCGCATCGGTCGCCGCCGCGAGGCTCAGCACGTCGAAAGGCGAATAGCCGATCGCCCTGGTCTCCACGCCGTCGACGGTGACGACGGTGCGCGAGGCGTCCTCGTCGGCCGCCCAGACGAACTTGCCGTCCTTCACGATGAGCGCCCGAGGCGCCGTCCTGGTCAGGCGCTCGAAATCGGCAGCAGCAGCCGGGCCGCCCATGTCTTGCTCGTCGAGCACGGCGGTGATCTCGATCCTGTCGATGCGGCTGAACTCCTTGGCGAAACGTAGCGTCGGGAAGGTCGCGACGCCGGCGAGCCAGCTGCTTGCCATGACGACAGGCACGGCCGTGGGCTTGTGGATATAGAAGGCGGTCTCAGGCCCGAGCTCGAAGACGCCCGAAGAGATGCTGAGGTAACCGGCTCCCGTCGCCTGTGCATATTTCAGGGAATTCAGGGTCTCGTCCTTCAGGAAGGGGACGACCGCGCCAAAAGAGTCGCCGGCCGGTAGGCCGAGATCAATGCGGTCGAGATCGATGGCGGCACCGCGGGCGTTGCCGATTTCTTTCGCTACAGCCTCTGCCTTGGCGAGGTCGCGCCCGCCGATGGTGATGGGCAACTCGGGATAGAGCTGGCGCAGTGTCCTCGCGGCCGTCGATCCGACGATGCCCGAACCGCCGATGATCAGCACCGGCTTATGTCTATTGGTCGTCATTTCAGGACTCCTGTCGAAAGTGATGTTGGGGTTGAAAGGGGCTCGGCGCTCGCCGGATCGCCGGGACATGTCGCGGTTCCATGAGGTGGAGATCGCGGGCTTCAATTGTCACGGCTTTCTCCTATATTGAGGGCGCCTAACTTGAGTAAGTTACTGTCAGTAAGTTACTAATGGTAATATGTGTTGGCGATTGCCGCGTTCAAGCGGCCGCTTCAAAAAAATGAGAGACCGTTCCAGATGAGCGGACCGAGGATGAAAAAGCTGGCGAAGGCCGATCGTCGCGAGCAGTTGCTGGAGACCGCGCGTTCGATCATGCGCGAGGAGGGGACGGATTCCCTGACGCTTGGCCGTCTCGCCGAACGGGCAGGCGTCAGCAAGCCGATCGCCTATGAGCATTTCGGCACAAGGGCGGGCCTGCTGATGGCGCTCTGCGGCGTCTATGACGAAGAGCAGACGCAGGCGCAGCGCGCCGCACTTGCTGCCGGCGGCAATTCGCTTCGCGACGTGGTCGCCATCCTCAGCGCTGCCTATCTCGACTGCGCGCTGTCCATGGGGCCGGAGGTAGGTGCAGCCTTCGCCGCGCTCGCGGCCACCGAGGAGATGGCCGAGTATCGCCAGTCGCTGCGGGAGGGCCATATGGCCGAGTATCGACGCGCGCTGTCGCCCTATCTCGACCTGCCCGACAGCAACGGCGACGCGATCCTGGCCGGGCTGCTTGGGGCTGGGGAGATGCTTTCCCAGGATGCCGCTGCCGGCCGTATCACACGCGAGGAGGCCGTCGCCGCCCTGACCGCGATCTTCACAGGCACGCTGGAACGCTATGCGCCGGACGCGCCCGGAACGGCCGCTGGCTAGCCCATTTCGGGGGCAGGCATCGGGATGTCGTCCGCCGCCGCGATCACGCTGTCGAGCAGTCCGGGAAAACGCTGATCGAGTTCGGCTCGCCGCAAGGTGATGAGGCGGCTGGTGCCGACGATCTCGGTGCGGGTGATGCCGGCCTCGCGAAGCTTGGCGAGATGGTAGCTGAGATTGGTCTTCGAGCTGAAGTCGAGGAACTGGCCGCAATTCATCGGCACGTCTTCGTTGCGCGCGAGATAGCGGACGACGGCCAGCCGCGTCGCATCGCCAAGCACGGCGAGCACATTGGGCAGGCTGATCTGATCGATGGTCGGATGCTGCAGCGACATGGCTCGTACTCTCAACAGACCTGCGCCCCCTCCGACAGCGGCTCCTGCTGACAGGAGGCTGTCGGGAGGCGGACGACGGCATATTGACATGGCGGGCGATCAAGTTCAATTGTTCAATGATTATTGAACTAAGGAGCGTGCCATGGACAGACGCCTCGTCTGGCTGGCGGTCGGGTCGTTCGCGATGAGCACGGTGGGCTTCGTCTTTTCGAGCCTGCTGCCGGCGATCGCCAGGGACGCCCATATTTCCGTTCCCCATGCCGGCTATCTCATCACCGCCTTCTCGCTGTCCTACGCTGTCGGCGCGCCGGTCCTTTCGGCGCTCGCGGGAGCCATCGACAGGCGGCGCGTTCTGGCCGTGACGATGCTGTTCTTCGTCGCGGGCAATGCGGGCGCCGCGCTGAGCTCGTCATTCGAGACGCTGCTCGCCGCGCAGATCCTGATGGGAATGGCGGCCGGGCTCTTCGCTGCGACCGCCCAGGCGACGGCGGTCGCGCTGGCCGGGCCGGACCATCGCGCGCGGGCCATCGCCGTGGTCGTCGGCGGTACGACCTTCGCCGTGGCGCTCGGGGCTCCGGCCGGTTCGCTGATCGCCGCGTTGTGGGGCTGGCGAGGTGCGTTCCTTTCGATTGCCTTGCTGGGCTTCGCCTGCGCGGCGATCCTGTGGATGCGTCTGCCGCACGGGGTGCGGGGCACCAGCCTCACGCTCAGGGAAAGGCTGACCGCCATCGGCCGCCCGGGCATCCTGCCGTCGCTGCTCGTCACGTTGCTTTACCTGACGGGCGGCTTCACCATCATTTCCTATCTCGCGCCGCTCGCCATCGACGGTGCCGGCCTTCCCGGTCTGGCGATGCCTGCCATGTTGCTGGCCTTCGGCGTCGGCGCGGTCATCGGCAACATGGCCAGCGGCTATGTGGCCGACCGCATCGGGGCGACGCGCATGGTGGTTCTGTCCCTGCTGATGTCGACGGCGATCTGCATCGTGCTCGCGCTGGTCCTCAAACTCTTCCCGCACGATGTGTCGGGGCCGCTTCTGATCGCCCTTATGGTGCCCTGGGGAATTGTCGGCTGGGCATTTCCGCCGGCCCAGGCGAGCCGCATCGTCGGCTATGCGCCGGATCTCGCGCATCTGACGCTCTCGCTCAACGCCTCGGCGCTCTATTTCGGCATTGCGCTCGGCACCGTCGTCGGCGGGCGCATCCTGGAATATGCGACGCCCTCCGATCTGGGCCTCGTGGCTGCCGCCTTCCCGCTGGCAGCGCTGGTAATGCTCTGGGTCAGCCGTCCTTCGCCGGTTGCCGTCGCGCCGGCGGAGTGATCGCCGCGCGGTTGCTTGAAGCAAGGCTCCTTGTCTGGGATGATTGCCAGCGAAGGATGGGTTGCCCATGCGCAGCGCGCTGTTCTGTGCCCTTATGTTCGCCGCCGACATGCTCGCGGCAGGGCCGGCCGCGGCCTGGCTTCTCTATCCCGACCGGGACAATCCCCGTCACATGGTCGTGGAGATCGAGAAAGCCACGGGCGATCTCGTCGCCTTCCGGTCGCTGCCTCCGCCCTACAACAATGTCGTGCAGTCGGTTCAAGGGCCGGAGAGGTTCACCTTCCGATGGCGTTACGGAAAAGACGCGGAGGGCTCGGCCTTCATGCGCGTCGATGAGGACGGGCAGGGGACCATCCAGTTCGATTTCACCGCGCGGGAGAAGCTGGGCGACCGCCGCTTCGGCGCCGCCGCCGTGCTGGTGGCCGACGACGGCACGCCGCTTCACACCTTATATGCACGGGCGGATCTCGCAGACGGCAGTTTCGGCCGGGGCGAGCTTCATCATCGCGTGAGCCTCGATGTCGAGCGCGCACCGGCCTGGTGGCGCAAGGTCGGGGCGATCAGTTTCTTCAGCATGACCTATTATCCGCTGCAGAAACTCGATGACGAAGGCGTCTGGCGCGCCATGAGGCAGGCCGTCGGAAACTTCTCCAAGGGGCAGGGGACCGAGCAGCGCGGGTAGCAGGACGCGGCTACACCTTCGCCGGCATGAATCCGGTCCTGAGACCGTGCGCCCATTCCGGCCTCCCACTTTCTTCCGCGCGGCGGGCGGCGGCTTCATGGTCGTAGGCAACGGCGATCGCCTCGAAACGGTCGTCGGCGTCCTCTATTTCGACGAGCCCGTAGCGGGCATGCGGCGAGCCCTGTTCGGAAACATGGGCGGGCTCGTCTGGGTCGTCATAGGCCGGACAGCCGACGCTGCCCGGATTGAAAAGGACGGGACCGTCGGGCAGCTTCAGCAGTTCCGTCCGGTGGCTGTGGCCGCACAGCAGAATGCGGTGTGCCGGCTCCAGGCGCTTCAGCCGCTTGCCGATCACGGCGAGCGGCGCACGCACGAGCCGTCCGTCTTCGATCGCTTCGGTGAGATAGCGCTCGTCGTGATCGGGCCGGGCATGGAAGGCCAGAACACCAGGCGCAACGACGAGGGTCGTCGGCAAGGCAAGAAGTGCAGCGCGCTGCATCGGCGTCAGCTGGTCATGGGCAAACCGGTCCCACGGTCCCATCTCGGCAAGCGGATCGGACGCGACGCGACGGTCATGGTTGCCACGCACGGTCGGGAAGGCCAGCTTTTCCAGCCTTTCCGCTGTTTCCCGAGGCCAGAGCGGACCGGAGACGCAGTCGCCAAGATTGACAACGAGGTCGGCACCGCCACGCCTGGCGAGATCGTGGAGCACCGCCTCGAGGGCGAGAATGTTGCCGTGGATGTCGGCGATGACGGCGATCCGCATGACTGTCTCCAATTACAGAACACATATCAGCAACGGCACCGGCTTCGGTCAACGGCCTGCGTTCCCCTTGGCGGCAGGCGCGTGTCAGTTCCGGTCGACCGGTCTGGAACGCATGCGCGACACTGTCTCGCGCTCGGCCCGCTTGCAGCGCATCGGCGGAAGGCCGCGGTCCATCAGTTCCATATCCTCCAGCACCATGTCGCCCATGCGCTTGAACGCGACGTCGAGCGCGCCCGCGCGATGGGCGGAGCGCAGGAAGCCGGGCATTGCCCGCACGGGGTGGTCGAGCGGAAGCGGCTCTTCGGGGAAGACATCGCTCGCGGCCTGGATATGACCGTGCTCGACGGCGGCCAGCAGCGCCGGGAAATCCACCACGCCGGCCCGGCTCAGCAGGATGAAGGCGGCACCCCGGCGCATGCGCGCAAAGGCCTCGGCGCCGAGGAAGCCCTCGTTGTCGCTGGTCACCGATGCGACCACGAAGATGAAATCGCTTTGCGACAGGACCTCGTCGAGCGACGCCGGCCGTACGCCGTGCTCGGCAAGCAGCGACGGCGGCAGCCATGGATCGAACACCCTGACATTGGCACGGAAGCCCGACAACAGGCGGTTCAGCGCCTTGCCGAGGTCGCCGAAGCCGATGATGCCGATATCGGAACCCGAGAGCAGCCGGGCCCTGCGGTTGCCGTCGCCGCCCCAGAGTTCCTCGCCCTTCCTGAAGGCGATATCGGCATCGACGACGCCACGTGCCAGGCTGAGGGCGAGAGCGAGGCCGAGCTCGGCGACCGGTTCGGCGAACACCGCGCCTGTCGTCAGCACATGGATGCCGCGCTGGAAGAGAACTTCATAAGGCATGTTGTCGAGGAGGTTTGTCTCGACGTTGAAGATGGCGCGCAGCGACGTCATGCGGGCAAGCGTTTCTGCGGACAAGGGCGGTTGCCCGATGATGTAGCGCGAGGCGGCAAGGTGCTGTGGGTCGAGAGCGCCGATTTCAGCCGGATCGGCCTCGACGACCGCGTAGTTCCGGTGGAGCCTTTCACGCGCCGCGTCGCCGAAGACGAGGTCGAGCGAGCGCGGCGCGGGTGCACCGATCACCAGGGGCAGGTCGAGCTCGGACATGGTTCCTCCGGCATCTGCAAAGGGTTCGCCATGCGGACAGATGAGCGTCTTGCGTGGCGGCTGGCAAGCTCGCAAATTCCGCGGCGAGTGTAACGAAGTTCCCGGGCATATGATCTTGCACCGCCCTTGCGCATGGCCGCCGGTCGCGCGAGGATCGATGCCGGTTCAGGAAGAGAAGGAGGAGGCTGCCATGTCGCTCGAAGGCAAGACGCTGTTCATTTCAGGCGGTTCGCGCGGCATCGGCCTCGCCATCGCGTTGCGGGCCGCGCGTGACGGCGCCAATGTGACGATCGCGGCCAAGACGGCGGAGCCGCATCCGAAGCTGCCCGGAACGATCTACACCGCTGCGGAAGAGATCGAGAAGGCGGGCGGCAAGGCGCTCCCGGTGATCTGCGACATACGCGACGAGAGCCAGGTGGCGGAGGCCGTGAGCAAGACCGTCGAGACCTTCGGCGGCATCGACATCTGCATCAACAATGCCAGCGCGATCCAGCTCACCGGCACGCTCGAAACCGACATGAAGCGTTACGACCTCATGCATCAGATCAACACGCGCGGAACATTCCTCGTGTCGAAAATGTGTATTCCGCACCTGAAGTTAGCGAAGAACCCTCACATCCTGAATCTGGCGCCGCCGCTCGACATGGAAGCGAAATGGTTCAAGAACCACGTCGCCTACACGATGGCCAAGTTCGGCATGTCCATGTGCACGCTGGGCATGAGCGCGGAATTCGCCAAGGACGGCATCGCCGTCAACTCGTTGTGGCCGCTGACGGCTATCGACACGGCCGCCGTGCGCAACCTTCTCGGCGGCGCCGGCCTTGCGGCCATGAGCCGTTTGCCCGAGATCATGGCCGATGCGGCCCATGCCGTTCTCACCAGGCCGTCGCGGGAGTGCACGGGCAATTTCTTCATCGACGAACTGGTGCTGCGCGAGGCCGGTGTAACCGACTTCTCCGTCTATGCACCCGACGCGAAGGGCCCGCTCGGCGCCGACTTCTTCGTGCCCGACGAGGTGTTCGAGAAGGTGCCGACGAAGGTCGCGAAGGCATTCGGCTAAAGCATGTCTCCCGAAAGTGGGTACCGGTTTCGGGACAAAGACACGCGTCAAATCAAAAACCTGCAGCGTGTTTGTGTGAATCCGGAGGCTTCTGTGAGGTCCGCGGGCGCAACGGTCGCGCTGGTCTGGGAGCGGACCTCACAGAAGCCTCCGTTTTCACGCAGCACGCTGTAGCGGGCCGGCGCCGGCTCGCCCGTCGAGCAAGTCCCGGGCGCGCCCGGCGGCCCCGAATGTCAGCCCGAGGCAGAACGACTTGGTTCGCCCCGAGGGGCGGCCCATCGGACTGGATTCGGCGTGTCCGTCTCAGGCAGCGCCGACGCGTAAAGGCGGGAACGGAAGAGTGAATGGATCGTTTCCCGCGGCGCGTTTGACACCCTACAGGTCTGGTCCCGCCGAGCCCTTCTTGGCGCTCTTCGCAAGCCCGGTCAGCCTGTCGATATAGGCCAGCATCAGTGCCGACACGACAAAAGCCAGATGCATGATGGTCAGCCACATGAGCTGCGTCGTCGTGAAGCTTGCGTGGTTGAGGAAGACCTGGAGCAGGTGGATCGAGGAGATGGCGACGATCGTCGAGGCGACCTTGATCTTGAGCGAGCCGACATCGATCGTTCCGAGCCAGTGGACTTCCCCCTCGTGTTCATCGAAGCGGCTGACGAAATTCTCGTAGCCGGAGATGATCACCATCACGACGAGGCTGGCCACCAGCGCGGCGTCGATCAGCCCGAGCATCTTCAGGATGGTGTCGGCATCGGCCAGCGTGAAGGCCGACGTGGTGAATTCGAAGAGCTTCTTGCCGAAGGTGACGGCATAGACCGCCAAGGCGAGGCCCAGGCCGAGATAGAAGGCCACCAGCAGCCAGCGCGAGGCGAGGATGATGGATTCGATCAGGAGTTCGAGACGTTTCATGCATCGGTTCCGGGTGAGCGACGCGCACCCTATGTCAGCGGAAGGCTGGTCGACGCAAGGAAAAAGGCAGCCCGGCCGGCGGCTACACCGGCCGGGCCAGTGCCCATCCCCCGGGCCGGGGGACGGGGCAGGGAAGCTGCCTCCTAGCAGCGCTCTGCGGCGCTTCCGTGGCGAAACGGCATTTATTGCGCGCTGGCGACAGGTGCCACCAGCGGCGTGATCCGGCGGATGGCGACGCGGCGGTTCTCACGCTCCGGTGCCTGCGTGTCCACCTTCAGATACTGTTCGCCATAACCCTGGGGCGCCAGATTCTCCGGCGGGATCGCAAAGACGTTGGTGAGCGCCTCGGCGACGGCTTCGGCCCGGCGGTCCGACAAAGCGAGATTGGCGAGGTTCGAGCCGACAGCGTCGGTGTGCCCCTCGATCAGGAAGGTTTCTGCAGGGTTCTCCTGCAACAGCCGTTCCATCGCCTGTGCCACGCCTTCAAGCCGCGTGATCTCGCTCTCGGGGATCGAGGCCGAGCCGAAGTCGAAGGTGATCGTGTCGAGATCGATGCGCCTGACCTTGTCGCGGATGCGCGCCGAACGTTTCACCTCATCGATCGAATAATAGCGCTCCACGCGCTCCACCGGCGGTTGTTCGAGGAAAGTGTAGTAGACTTCGGGGTCCTCCACATATTCGGCGTCGAGGATGTATTCCTCCACGGGGATCGTGAGTTCCAGCGGCGGCAAGTCGAGACCGGGATCGCGCCATTCGCCGACGCGGTCGTAATATTCGTCCTCCACATAAACGAGCACATATTCGCGATCGTCCTGAGCGATCCTCGATCGGCGTATGACGTCGCCGTAGCGGTCGCGGATCGTCACGATGCGCGTGCCGTCGGGGCGCACGATCACCTCGCGGGTCCTGCCTCTCGGCAGTTCCTCGTAATAGACTTCGCGGGCGTCGCGCGCGATCCGGGGCCGGTCATTGCTCTCGACGAAGATCTGGTCGTCGACTTCGAGAAGCACGCGGTCGCCCATCTCGCGCACCACACGCGCGTCGCGTGGCCGCTCCCGGACCGGATCTTCCGGCCGCCGACGGATGCGCCGGCCTTCCTCTTCGGTGACGGGCGCGAATTCGGCAGGTCTGCGGATGTCGGCCTGAGCTGCGTCGTCGTCGGTCGGCGGCTCGATCTGCCGTTCCGGGGGCGCGCGTCGGACCTGACGCTCACGCTGCTGCGGTTGCTCGGGTTCGCCTGGGCGAGCCGCTTCGGCCGGGCTTTCCGGGGGCTGCTCGCGCGCACGTTCGCCGTCCTCAGGCGGACGTTCTGGGCGCTTCCGGCTGTCGAGCACGGGGGCCTCGCCCTGCGGCCGTTCCGCGCCGACGCTGACGGGCGGCTCGCCGGCAGGCGCCTCTTCCGGCGCCTGTTCCCTCAAGGCACGCTGCGGCCGGCCCGGCCGGACCTCCTCCGGCTGGCCTTCAGCCTCGGCGGGCGCGCGTCGCTCGGGCGCTTCCTTGGCCTGCTCCTTCCGACGCGGACGCTGCTCTTCGGGCACTTCGGCCTCGGCCGGCGCCCTGCGTGCGGGGGTCTCCTCAGCCTGCTCCTTCCGACGCGGCCGCTGTTCGTCGGGCGCCTCGGCCTGTGCCGGTGCCCTGCGTGCTGGTGCTTCTTCGGCTCGCTGCTTCTTGCGCGGCCGCTGTTCCTCGGGCGCCTCGGCCTGTGCCGGTGCCCTGCGTGCGGGGGCTTCCTCGGCTTGCTGCTTCTTGCGCGGCCGCTGTTCCTCGGGTGCTTCGGCCTGGGCCGGGGCCCTGCGTGCGGGCGCCTCCTCGGCTTGCTGCTTCTTGCGCGGCCGCTGTTCGTCGGGCGCCTCGGCTTGTGCCGGTGCCCTGCGTGCGGGAGCTTGCTCGGCCTGCTGCTTCTTGCGCGGCCGCTGTTCGTCGGGCGCCTCGGCATGTGCCGGTGCCCTGCGTGCGGGAGCTTCCTCGGCTTGCTGCTTCTTGCGCGGCCGCTGTTCCTCGGGCGCCTCGGCCTGGGCCGGGGCCCTGCGTGCGGGGGCTTCCTCGGCCTGCTGCTTCTTGCGCGGCCGCTGTTCTTCCGACGCACCGGCCTCGGCGGGCGCCCGGCCCTCGGGCGCTTCTTCAGCTTGCTGTTTTCTGCGCTGACGCTGCTCGGACGGATTCTCGGCTTGCGCCAGGATCACATCTCCGGAGGTGGTGGAAACCTGACGGGCGCTCGCCAGGCTCGCGCTAAAGGCTTCGCCGGCCATCAGAAGACTGATCGCCGTGCTTGCCAGAATCCGGGTTTGTCGTTTCATCGGCTTTCTCCTGGCCCCTTCGCCGGGGGAACCATCAACACGGCAAATTGGTTCCTGGCCGGCCGCAATACGGCCTTTGCTGGGCAAATTCCCGGCTCTATTGCGGCGGAAAGCCTCGGCTCGCCGTGAGGAGCGCAAAGGGCTTGACCCCAGGGATGGCAAGCGCCAAACCCTTGTCATGGAAGCGCCGTTCTGGAAAACCAAGACACTGGAGCAGATGACCCCGACGGAATGGGAATCACTCTGCGACGGCTGCGGCAAATGCTGTCTCTCGAAGCTCGAGGACGAGGATACCGGCGAGATCTATTGGACGACGGTGGCCTGCCGGCTGTTCGATTCGGGCGCCTGCCGCTGCACCGACTACGCCAACCGTCTGAAGAAGGTCGCCGACTGCGTTCGGCTGACGCCTCAGAATGTGCGCACGATCAGCTGGCTGCCGAGCACCTGCGCCTATCGGCTGGTGGCGGAAGGCAGGGATCTCTACTGGTGGCACAGGCTGGTTTCGGGAAGTCCGGAGACGGTGCACCAGGCCGGCATTTCGGTCCGCGGCCGCGTCACGGCCTGCGAGAGCGATCTGGCCGAGCCGGAAGACTATTTCGACCACATGCTCGAGTTCGAGCCATAGCCGCCATCGGCGCTGCGACAGGAGAACCGGGATGAGCGAGACTTCCGCCAGGGCATTGATCGAACGCTACTTCCGCGCCTTCAACGCAGGCGATCACGACGGCATGCTCGCCTGTGTCGCCGACGATCTGACCCACGATGCCGAAGAACAGGGGCGGGAGATCGGCAAGGACAAGTTCCGCTGGTATCTCGGCATGAGGGCCCGGCACTTTCGCGAACAGGCGTCGGATCTGGTCGTGATGATTGCGCCGGGCGGAGGACGCGCCGCGGCCGAATTTACCTTGCGCGGCAGCTATGTCTCGACGCGGCAAGGTTTTCCCGACGCGAACGGCCAATCCTATTCGTTGCTTGCCGGCGTTTTTTTCGAGATCGACGACGGGCTGATGTCCCGCATCACCGAATATCGCGATCTCGCCGCCTGGAAGGCGCAGCTTTCCAGGGCCTGACGATCCCGTTTCCTCAATAAATCCTGCTGCGACCGATCCGGCCGCCGCTCGACTGAATGAACGCCAGATGAACGGCCGGTTCCCGAACCGTTCAGCCAGGCAATGCCATCTTGCGGCCATCGCTTCGGCGGAAGACCCGAACGATCCGCCAACAGGAGAGAAGAATGCTCAGCAAACTCAAGATCGCCGCGCTCGGTATCGCCATCGGCCTCGGAGCCATCGCCGCCGCTCCCGCCCAGGCGGATGGGCTCTATCTCAATTTCGGTGGCGGCGGCGTGGGCGTCGAGGTGCGCGACGGCTATCGCGACTGGCGCGACGACCGCTGGCGCGAACGCCATGAATGGCGCGAACGCCGCGATTGGCGGGCCCATCGCTGCTCACCCGATCGCGCGCTGTGGAAGGCAGAGCGCATGGGCGTGCGCCGCGCCCGTGTGGAGGACGTGAACCGCCACTCCATCACCGTCCGCGGCCGCTCGCGCGGCGAACGCATCCGGGTAACGTTCGGCCGTTCGCCGAGCTGCCCGATCATCGGCTGAGATCGCGTGACGGCGTCATGACATCGGAACGCGAGTCGGCCTGGCCGGTTTCCCACCATGTCTGATGTCGGGCAAGGGGGCTCCGCGGCGGCATGGGTCTTCACCGTGCCGCCGCGGCACCGTATTGGGGAGAAGGCCAATCTCGGCAAGAAGCCGCGCAGCCGCCTCGCTATTGCTTTGTGGCGACACAGGATTTCTCGACGAGTTCGATCGCGTTAGCCGCAGCGGTCCTGTCTGCAGGCGTCGGTACAGCAACCGTCCAGCTTTTGTAACAGGTCGATGCGAACGCCGGCTTGGCCGTCGCAAGATAGACGATATCGCGGCAGAGCCACGGCGTTTCTGCATCGATGGCGACGGTTCGCACTTCGGGGGCATCCGTTGACCGCGATGGCGCGGATGCAAGGTCGTCCGTGTCGGACAGCCAGCGCACCTGTTTGATCTTTGTGAAATCAAACGCAATGGTGCCGGATTCCGCCCAGTCGTTTTGTGACTGCCTTATGCTGTGCAGACGAACGATGCACAGCCCGGGTCCGGGAGCAAACACTCCCACGAACGATGATGCATCCGACCGGTTCTCAACTACCAGGCTGCCGTTGACCATATTGCCGGGCAATGGTTGTGATGGTGGAGCCGCCGAAATCAATGATGACATTGCCCGAAGGATTTTCTCGTCTGCCATCGCGTGATAGGTCGCCCCGAAAACCACAAGCGCAACAAGGGCAGCAAAAGCAGAACGCGCAGCCATTCCACTCTCCATCAGAATAGACGCCAAGATTGCCGGACTAGCCGCCCTTCGTTATTTTGTAGATGGAACCGACGCACGCGATGAGAGCCAGAACAAGAAATACCCAGTTCATGGTGCTCAAGGCCGAACTGGGCGCCTCGCTTGCGCCAAAGATCGAAAACGCGAGATAGAGCGCTACGGCTCCGCTGATCGCCGCGGTTACTTTCGGGTTGTTCATTTATCCCCCCAGAGGGCGCGAGGTTCATGCGCCCGAGAGAAGAGATCACACTTGGCGTTTATCGACAAGGATGGGGGCGCGCGCGGTAGCGGCAAGGCGCTATCGACAGAATCAATTGTTGCAGAACAGATCGTTGTTGAGCCTCACGCCGGCACCGCAGCATCCTGGTTCATCCCGACGGCAGAGCGCCTCGCCAAGCTACGCGGCCACTCCATCATGCCGATCGACGCCATGCCCGAGATCGGAGAACCGAGTTGCGCCTCGTATCGCGAGGCCGGTGACGTCGCCGTCTGGGTGCTGCGACGATCTCGGCATAAGCGGCAGTGAGCGAAGCGCGATTTACCACCGATGGAGCGGTAGCCCTTGACGGCCTCTCGCGCATTGTTCACTCCTACACGGAGGCTGCGTGGTTCGGTCAATTGAGACAAGCTCACGGACGGTAGCCACGTTGCTGCAGCAGCATGTCATGGAAGAATAAATGTACCGCTGGTTAATGATATTATCCTTGCTTGTTCTTTCCGGCTGCCTGGGAGCGAACGCTCCGATAACCGGCGTAGGATATTACCCTCCCGGATCGGACATGCTCACCCAGAAGGGCGGCGGCAATCCCTATCTGGCTTGGCAGCGCGGATTTTAAGGCACCGGTTGCGCAGCCCCTTCGGAATCTACCTGGCCACGATCGGCTTCCAGGCCCGCGCTATCATGGGCGCAATGGGCCGCAGGCATGCGCCGGGCTACTCGTCCTGTGCGCGCCATTCCTTCCAGCGCAGGATTGCATTGGCGCCGATCCGCAGGAACGGTTGTGGCGGAAGGCGTGTGGGGCGCGCCTCTGCGGTGAAATGCTCCGTTATGGCACTGCTCACCCCGCAGGCAAGCTCGGCCGCGCCGATGCCGGTGAGTGTGCTGCGGGTGGTCCCCAGACCATTGCAGACGCAGCCGGAATAGACGCCCTTTTCGATTTCGCGCATGACGGCGACGCCGTTGAGGGTGAGGCAGAGAAGGCCGGCCCAGGCATGTTCCATCCGCATCCCCGCCAGTTGCGAAAAGCGCTGGTCGAACTTGCGCTGCATGACCTTCGCAGCTCTGTCGAGATCGGCTCGGGTCGGCACGGTATTCGGCCGCAAGGTGGCGCAGGTCCGGGTCACGATGCGGTTGCCGCCCTGGCCGGTGTCGATCCGGCGAACGGTGGTGCCCATCGGGTCCGACGGCGTGATCCCCCAACGGGGCTTGCCGCCCAGCCTGGCTAGCGCCGCACGGTCCAGTTCAGGCGTCATCACTGCATAAAGGAACAGCTGCATCAGCCGCCCGCGCTCGAAGCCGAAACTTCCCAGATGGCCGTTCACGGTCAGGATCACGCGCGGGGTGCTGACGCTGCTATTGTGCGTTCTGACACGCCAGCTGTCACCCTGCCGCTCGAAGCCGGTGACGGGGCTGTTTTCGTAGATGTCGACGCCTCGCGCCGCCAGTCCCGCGCCAAGGCCCCGGATATAGCCGGCGGGTTGCAGCATCACGGTGCCCGGCGTGTAGAGGCCCGAGATATAGTGGCGCGATCCCGTCAACTCATGCATCTGCTGGGGATCCAGCTCTTCGCTGCATTCGCCGAGCGAGGCGAGATGTTGCGCATAGCTTTTGTTGTGAGCCCGCGCTGCCGGGCTGGCGGCGCCGTTCACCTTGCCCACGGGATCGAAGTAATTCGGGTCGATACCGTATTCCTCGACCGCGGCACGGGCAAATGCGATGGCCTGACGGTTGAGGGCAATCAGCGCCCGGTCATCGCCTGAGCCGGCGTAATCGTCCGAGGCCAGATCGTGCGGAAGGTCGATCATGAAGCCGGAATTGCGCCCGGCAGAGCCTTCAGCCACCCGCCCGGCCTCGAGCACAACGATGCGTGCACCGGGTTGCAATTGGGTGAGCCGCCGGGCTGCCGAGAGCCCGGCAAAGCCGGCCCCGACCACCGCGAAATCAGCGGTCTTGTCACTTTCGAGTGGTCGGGCCGCAGCCTGTGGCCCGAGTATGGCGTTCCAGGCTGCCGGCCCCAGTTGGACCGGCAGCCGTCTGGCGGAATAGCTGCTCAATCCACGGCCTCATCCGCATTGTCGCTGAGGTCGATCCAGATGGTCTTCAGCTGGGTATATTGGTCGTGAGCATGGATAGAGTTGTCGCGCCCGCCAAAGCCCGACTGCTTGAAGCCACCGAACGGCGTCGTGATATCGCCCTCGCCGAAGCTGTTCACGGTGACCGTGCCCGCCCGCAGGCTGCGGGCGCCGCGAATGGCGCGTTTGGCATTGGCGGTGTAGATCGAGGCGCAGAGGCCATATTCCGTGTCGTTGGCGATCGCGATGGCCTCGTCGAAGCCGGAGACCTCGATCACCGACAGCACCGGGCCGAAGATCTCTTCGCGGGCCAGCACGGAATCGTTGCCCGTCACCTCGACCACGGTCGGCTCGACGAAGGCGCCCTTTTGGGTCTTGCCGCCAAGGATCAGCTTTTCGGCCTTTTCCAGATAGGAGCAGACCTTGTCGTAATGGGCCTTGCTCACCAGCGCGCCCACCCGGATCTCGGGGTCCAGCGGATCGCCGACGTTCCACTCCTTGACATGGTGGGCGATGCGTTCGAGCAGCGCCTTCTTCACCTGCCTGTGGACGATAAGCCGCGAGGAGGCCGAGCAGTTCTCGCCCATGTTCCAGAAGGCGCCATTGACGATATGCGCCGCGACACGGTCGAGGTTTTCGGCATCGTCCATGACGATGGCCGGGTTCTTGCCGCCCATTTCGAGCACGACTTCCTTCGCGTTCGATTCGGCAGAATAGGTCAGGAAGCGCTTGCCGGTGACGGTCGAACCGGTGAAGGAGACCATGTCGATACCCATGTGCCGCCCGATGGGCTCGCCCACCTCCGCGCCGCTACCGGTAACGACGTTCAGCACGCCGCGCGGCAAACCGGCCTCGGATGCCAGTTCGGCCACGCGAAGCGCGGTCAGCGTGGTCTCGGCAGCCGGTTTCAGTACGATCGAGCAACCTGCCGCCAACGCCGGAGCGATTTTCCAGGCCATCATCAGAAGCGGGAAGTTCCAAGGCACCACCAGCCCCACCACGCCGACGGGTTCGCGCACCACCATGGCGATGTGGTTGTCCGAGGCCGGGGAGACCTGATCGTAGATCTTGTCGATCAGTTCGGCGTGCCACTTGATGCAGTGGATCGATTCAGGAACATCCACGGTTTCACAGTCGTAGATGGTCTTGCCGCTGTCGAGGCTTTCCATGACGGCAAGCTCGCGCGCATTGCGCTTCATCAGCGTGCACAGGCGGATCAGTACGTCCTTGCGCGCGGCAGGGTGCAGCTTCGACCAGCGGCCGTCCTCGAACGCTTCACGGGCTTTCGATACTGCGAAGTCCACATCCTCCTGACCACAGGCGGAGATCTCGGCCAGGACCTCGCCGGTAGCGGGATTGACGCTGGTGAAGGTCTTGCCGGAGGCCGCGGGGCGGAACGCGCCGTCGATGAAGGCGGCGTTCGGCAGGTTCAGCCCGGCGGCGATGGCCTTGTATTCCTCGGTTGTCAGAAGATCGGTCATTCGGCAGCTCTCAGTACGGACGTGGTTTCGGCATCAATGGCGGCGACAGTTCGCTTGAGGACGCACACAACCTGCTCGAGGGATCGCTTGTCATCCTTGTTCAACGCCTTCAGTGGCGGGCGCGGCGGGCCGGCGAAAAGACCGTTCATCTCGCAGCCGTGCTTGATGCACTGGATGAACTTGCCGCCCTGTTCGAGGACGCGCATGAGCGGCGTCAGCGCCGACATGATCCGGCGTCCTTTGTCGAAATCGCCCTCGACCGCGCAAGCCTTCCACAGGGCGATATGCTCGGCGGGCAGGAAGTTCGACCCGCCGCAGACCCAGGAGCGCGCGCCCCAGGCGAAGAATTCCAGCGCCTGATCGTCCATGCCGCAGGACATCTGGACATGCGGATAGTCGCGCGCCAGAAGGTGCACGCGGTTGATGTCGCCCGAGCTTTCCTTGATGGCGCGGAAGTTGCGGCTGCGGCCGACGCGGTTGAGGAACTCCTCGCCCATGTTGATGCCCATCCGACCTGGATAGTTGTAGAGCATGATCGGCAGGTTGGCGGCCCGGTCGATGGCGAGTGCGTTGAGCGCGTTTTCACGCTCTGTTGGAACTGCATAGGGCGGCGAGCCGACGAGGATGGCGTCTGCGCCGATGCTGGCCGCCGTCTCGGCCATCATGATTGAGTCCGCCAGGCGGATCGCGACGGTGCCGACGATCAGCGGCACTCGGCCCGCGATCACCTGCTTGGCGAGCTTTGCCATTTCGACGCGCTCGTCCATCGACTGGGCGTAATACTCGCCGGTCGAGCCGCCGTTGATAATGCCGTGAACGCCGGAAGCGATCAGGTATTCGATCATCGCGGCGAAGGCGCCGCGATCGATGCTGCCGTCCTCACGATGAGGCGTGATGACGGGCGTGTAGATGCCCTCGAACTTCATGAGGCTCCTCTCTGCTCCTGGACACCCGGTGCGCGGCCCAGCGGGATCTGGATGCTTGCGGGCGTGACAAAACTTTCGATCTCGGCGCGCGACAGCTCCCAATGCGAGATAGCAAGGTCGGCGGCCGCATCGGCGTCGCCTGCCTCGATCAGCGCGATGAACTGGTCGTGCTGGTCGGCGGCGACCGCGCGCTGCTCGGCTAGCGCTCTGTTGCGAAGGTTGTAAAAGGTCATGCCGATCCGGGTGTGGTCGATCAGCAGGCGGCGCAGGCTCGGCGTCAGGAATTCGTTGTCCGCCATCTCGCCGATGATCGCGTGGAAGCGCTCGTTCATCAACGCGCGCTCGGCCGTATCACCATCCCGGATCGCAGCGCGAAAGAGTAGCTGCGTGTCCTTGAGCCGCTTGATCTGGTTTGGTTTCGCGTTTTCGGCGGCCAACCGCGTCACGGCGGCATAGATCATCGGTGCGGCGACGAAGAAATTCCTGAGCGTCTTGTGCGTCATCGGCGCGACCTGCGCGCCGCGATTTTCGTGAAGCACCACATGGCCGTCGCCCGCGAGCTGGCGCAGGACCTCGCGCAGCGGCGGGCGGGAAATCCGGTAAGCTTCGGAGATCCTTGTCTCGTCGAGATAGCTGCCGGGCTCAAGTTCCTGGGTGAGGATCCGCCGCCGCAGATCCTCCAGACAGGCCGCCTTTCTGCTCCTGTTGTCGTCACTCACTGAACGCCTCCCGTCTGACCATGTCTCGTCCGAAGCATCCCAGATAACATCTCGCTCTTTGTAGTCTCAGAAAATACATCTTGTCTACAATGATTTTTTGTGCTCTTGATGCCGCCAAGGGAGGAGCCGCATGACCGAAAACGACACGAGAAGCCGTCATCGGCTGCAAAAGCATTTGGAAGGCCCCCGGTAGGCTGTCGCGCCAAGCGACGGACTAAAACCGGAAGCCGAAGCCTCGAAAACACGGACAGCCGATGACGGGCGCGTCGCCGCCGAACCTTTGTCTCCGCCCAGCAATCCGTCGGTTGTTCGTTTGCAGGAATTGCGTACCGGTCAGAAGACCCAAACCGGGAAGCGCGCAAATCTCGAGGGCTGAATAAGCGGTCTTCGAAGGACAAGGGGTAACAAGGAAGAGGAGTACGCTATGAAGCCACTTTGGAAAGCGCTCTGCGCTGCCGCAATGGTCGGCATGACCATGCTGTCCGCTCACGCGGAGGAAAAGACCATTACCGTGGGCACGATGTCCTGGGAGGACCTCACTCCTATCACCGGCATCACCAAGAAAGTGCTCGAAGACGCCGGCTACATCGTCGAGGTGACCGAGTTTTCCGAGTGGGGCATCGCCTACGCAGCGCTCAGCAAGGGCGACGTCCAGATCCTCGCCTCACAGACCGACTACGTGGCGCACGACTACTGGGACAAGAACAAGAACCGTCTGGAGAAGATCTCTCCGGTTTCGCATGGGCTCTATCAGGCGATTGCCGTGCCGCACTACGTGACCATCGACTCGTTGGAGCAGTTGAATGAGAACGCCGACAAGTTCGGCGGCAAGATCGTCGGCATCGAGCCCGGTTCGGGCCTGATGCGCGATGCAGCGGAGTCCGTCAAAGCGTACGACCTCAAGCTTCAACTGGTAGAAGGCAGCACCGCCGCGATGACAGCGGCCCTCAAGTCGGCGGTCGACCGCCAGGAGTGGATCGCGGTCACCGTCTGGGAGCCCTCCTGGATGATGCAGAAGTATCCGGTCAAGTTTCTCAAGGACCCCAAGGGTATCTTCCCGCCGGCCCAAAGCTACTACTGGATCGGCCAAAAGGGGTTCTCGGCGGAGTATCCGCATGCCCGCGAGGTCATCGCCAGCGTCTATGTGCCTCTCGCCGACATCACCGCGATCAACGGCGCGGTCAGCGACGGCAAGACGATGGACGAGGCCGTCAAGGACTGGACCGACAGCCACGCCGAGCTCCTGAAGCGCTGGGAAAACATCAAGAGCCAGTAATTGCCGAAACCGCGGGCCGTCGCAGTCGGCGGCCCGCTCCGGAACTTCGAAAACATGAAGGCCAGCGTCAGGCCGGCTCACGGGGAACGCAATGAACACTACGATGAATGACTCCAACGAGGTGTTGGTCGACTGCCAGTCCGTGTGGAAGATTTTCGGCGGTCGTGCTCCGGCCGCCGTCAAGGCCGTCTCCGAACGCGGGCTGTCCAAGAAGCAGGTACTGCAGGAGTTCGACTGCGTGGTGGGTGTCTCAGACGCGAGCCTCCAAGTCCGCCGCGGCGAAATCTTCTGCGTCATGGGCCTCTCGGGAAGCGGCAAGTCGACGCTGATCCGCCTCCTTAACCGTCTGGTCGAACCGAGCCTCGGCAAGATCACGGTGAAAGGCAGGGAGATCGCAAAGCTCAATGCCGCTGAACTCCGCGAGATGCGCGCCCGCAACATCGGTATGGTGTTTCAGAGCGTGGCGCTCCTCCCCCACCGGACGGTTCTTGAAAACGCCGCCTTCGGTCTCGAGGTGCGCGGCGTCGCGAAAGACGAGCGCAACAAGACGGCCCGTGCGGCTCTCGAAAAGGTCGGGCTTGCCGATTGGACGTCAAGGTATCCAGCCGAACTGTCCGGCGGCATGCAGCAGCGTGTCGGTCTTGCCCGGGCGCTTGCTGCCGACCCTGAGATCATCCTCATGGACGAGCCGTTCAGCGCCCTCGATCCGCTGATCCGCCGCCAGCTGCAAGACGAATTCCGCCAACTGACGAAGTCGCTCGGCAAGTCAGCCGTCTTCATCACTCATGACCTCGAGGAAGCCATCCGCATCGGCGACCGCATCGCAATCATGAAGGACGGAGTCATCGTCCAAGTCGGAACGGCGGAGCAAATTGTAGCCAAACCTGCCGACGATTACGTGTCCGATTTCGTGGCGGGCATATCCAGGATCCACCTGGTCAGGGCGCAATCGGTGATGCGACCCGTTGCCGAATTCAAGAGCTCGCAGCCGCACTGCGACGTGAATACGCTTCTTCAGGCTTCGCCGGAGGCCGACATTGGCGAGCTCATCGACCTCACCATGCAGTCCGATCGCGACGCTGTCGCAGTCGTCGATAGCGGTGCCGTCGTCGGCGTCGTCACCACCCGTGGCTTGCTCCGCGGTGTTGCCGGGAAGCCCGCCGGAGAGCTCGTTGCGGCATAGCTCGGGAGGAGCGAAATGGACACCTCAGTCATTGCGGACACTTTCGATACCTGGACGGACGACGCGCTCGTTTGGATCAGCGACAACGGCGAATGGTTGTTCGAATATGTCAGGTCCGTGCTAGAAGGGACCTACGGCGGCGTCCTGTGGTTGCTGCAGCTCGCACCGTTTTACGTCATCGCGGTCATCGCGGCGTTGCTCGGATGGCGATTGATCAACGCTTTGGCGGGCGCCCTCGCCGGGCTCGCCTTGATCTTCTGCGCGGTCATGGGGCTCTGGGCCGAAACCATGAGCACATTGGCCCTGGTGATAACCGCCACCATCCTCGCGCTTCTCGTCGGCATTCCCGTCGGGATCGTAGCGGGCTTCGTCGGGTCACTCGACCGATTGCTGGAACCGGTGCTCGACCTGATCCAGACCATGCCGCCCTACATCTACCTTCTGCCTGCGATCGCGCTTTTGGGCTATGGGCCTGCGACCGCGCTCGTGGCCACCTTCATCGTCGCGATGCCACCTGCCATCCGCCTGACCTCCCTGGGCATCCGGATGACGCCGCGCGAATTCATCGAGCTGGGCCAGGCGAGTGGCCTGACGCCGTGGCAGATGTTCGTCAAGATCAGGCTTCCTTTCGCCGTCCCAAGTGTGATGGCGGGGATCAACCAGAGTCTCATGATGGCATTCGGCATGGTTGTCATCGCCGGCATCGTCGGTTCCGGAGGCCTCGGAGAGACAATCTACGGAGCCGTACGCACGCTCGACATCGCCACCTCGATAAACGCCGCCATCGCGATCGTCATCCTGACCATGGTGCTCGACAGGTTCACGCAGAGCGTGGCGCGCCCCTCCAGGGGAGGCGCAAGATGAACGCCGACCTGCTCAACTTTTCGCCGGGTGCGTACCTCGCCCCCGCCGTGGATTGGTTGAACACCAACTTCCATCCGTTCTTCTCTGCGGTGACCAGGCTGATCGAGGCGGTTTTGGGCGGCATTGAAACAGTTCTGCTGTACCCGCCGTCCTATGCATTGATCGCCGTGGCGGTCCTTCTCGCGGCGTTCTTTGTCAGCTTCCGGGTCGCGGCCGTGACCGCCATCGCGCTCGCGTTCTGCCTGCTGGTGGGGCTGTGGATACCCTCGATGCAGACGCTGGCGCTGGTGACCGTGGCGGTGATCATCTCGGTCTCGATCGCCTTCCCGCTCGGTATCCTGGCGTCTCGCTACAGGACGTTCGAGGCCGCGATCCGTCCCGTACTGGACATCATGCAGACGGTGCCGCCGTGGGTCTATCTTATCCCCGCCGTCATGATTTTCAGCTTGGGCCGCGTCCCGGCGATCATCGCGACGATCGTCTACGGCATTCCACCGATGCTGCGCCTGACGACGCTGGCCTTCAACCAGGTGCCGAAGGACCTCCTGGAACTCGGCCGGGCGACCGGGGCTTCGCCGCGATCGATTCTATTCAAGATCGAAATCCCTTCAGCCACCCCCACACTTCTGGTCGGTCTCAACCAATGCATTCTGCTCTCGCTGGCAATGGTCGTGCTGGCCGGTCTCGTAGGCGCGGGAGGTCTCGGAGCCGAGGTGACGCGGGGGTTGACGCGCATGGAAATGGGTTTGGGTCTCCGGGCCGGGTTAGCCATCGTTGCCATCGCCATCCTGCTCGACCGGCTCTCCCGGGGCGCGCTGCAACGCCGGCAAGCGTCTGCCGGCACCGCGTAAGAGTCGATCGCCATGCGCCGCAGCGGAGGTTTACATGGACCCTTCACATCCGGACAAGCTCAAGATCGGGTTCATACTGGCGCGCTCGTTCACGCTGTCCGCATTCGCCCTGTTTGTGGACACGCTGCGGCTTGCCAGCGATGAGCTGGACCGGTCCGGTCGCGTGGCGGCCGATTGGCAGGTGCTCGGCAGCACTCGCAACCTGATTACCTCGAGTTGCGGGGTGTCGGTGGCGCCGACCTCGGGTCTGATCGACCCTGGGCAGTTTCACTACATTGTCGTGGTTGGCGGACTTTTGAACGCCGACGAGCCCATAGATCGCCAGACCGTCGAATACCTGAAGAGGGCCGCTGCCGCCAAGGTATCATTGATCGGCCTCTGCACCGGTTCATTTATCCTCGCGGAGGCAGGCTTGATGAAGCGCCATCAGGCTTGCGTCAGTTGGCTGCACGTACGCATTTATCGGGAACGCTTTCCCGATCATCCAGCCCGTTCCAACCGGATCTTCAATCTGGAGGGGAGGCGTGGCTCGTGCGCGGGAGGCAGCAGCGCGGCCGACATGGCCGCATCGATTGTGCGTCGCTTCATCAGCAAGGACGCAGAGCGCAATGCCCTGGAAGTCCTGCAAATCGACAGGGCGCGTCCGCCGCTCCATGTCCAGCCTCGGCGGCCACTCTATGAGGATTTTCGGGATACGCGCGTCAAAGCCGCGCTCGTCAACATGGAACAGAACCTCGACGGCGGGCTGACGATCGAAGCTCTTGCGGCAAAGGTCGGCCTGTCACGCCGGCAACTCGAACGAGTGTTCCAAGAGAAGGCCGGGATGTCACCTGCCCAGGCCTATGCCCGTGTCAGGATGGGGCATGCAAAGCTGCTGATTACGCAAACGAAAGCACCGATGATAGAAGTGGCGCTCGACGTCGGCTTCGAAAACGCCTCGCATTTCACGAGGATCTTCAAAAGGATTCACGGCCAGACGCCCTCGGAGGCCAGGGCAATGGCCGAGTTGGCTGACTAAGCATACAACAACAAATCGTGTATGCGAGTTGTGATCTCGCAAGCACTGTAACTCTCCCTACCGAGCCCGTGATGAAGTCCGCGCTGCGATTGCAATCCCTGGGCCATGCAGTTTTGCGCCGGGTGCCGGCTCCTGGATCCGCAGTCGACGGCACGCAGACGTACCTCGAGATTGATCCTCAGCGCGCCTTTCGAGGGAACCGCAGTCACGAGATTCGGGGAGGAGAACTCTGGTGAACAGCGAAGGTTGGTCTGTACGAATAGCGTCGCCCGACCTTCGCTAGTTGCCGAACAGATAGCAGAAGCGGTACTGCATTCGGTACTGCGCGGCGCGCATTGCATTTTTCAACTAGCTTAAGTATTGAAATTGCTCATCTTTTCCCTCTCGATCCGTCCAATTCATCATTGGCCCGACTGCCAGCTATCGGCTACCGTCTCGTTCGGCGCACACAGGGGGTTCGAGTCCACGTTGTGAGCCCGCCAGAAAAAATGCAACGAAATCAAATAGTTATGCGCATGTAATGGTGGGCCCGGAGGGACTCGAACCCCCAACCAAGCGGTTATGAGCCGCCGGCTCTAACCATTGAGCTACAGGCCCCACGCGGCTTGGCTTAGTTGCTTTTTTCCGTCCGCACAAGACGTTGCCGCAATCGGTACATAATCGGCTACTATCCGAGGTTGCCGACAGGGCTTGTTACATGGAGACCACAATGACGATGAAATTGTCCGCCCTCGCTCTCGCTGCAGCGATGGCCTTGCCGACCGTCGCGGGAGCAGCGGAAGCGCCCACGCCGCCGCGCGTGGTGGTGATCGGCGAAGGCGAGGCTGCGGTGGCGCCCGACATGGCGATCCTGTCGCTCACGGTCATGCGTGAGGCGGCCACGGCGCGTGAGGCGCTCGACGCCAACAACGACGCCATGGCCGCGGTCATCGCGGCGATGAAGGCGGCCGGCATCGAGGAGCGGGACCTGCAGACGGCCGGCGTCCAGATCATGCCGCGCTACGACTACACCAACAAGCCGGACGGCACCCAGGAGGCGAAGCTCGCCGCCTATCAGGTCTCCAACACGCTGTCGGTGCGCGTGCGCGACATCGCCAAGACCGGCGAGGTGCTCGACAAATCCGTCTCGCTCGGCGTGAACCAGGGCGGCGGCATCACCTTCACCAACGACGACCCTGCGGCCGTCATCACCGAGGCCCGCAAGAAGGCCGTCGCCGATGCGATCGCCAAGGCGCGCACCCTGACAGAAGCCGCCGGCGTCTC
Source organism: Mesorhizobium sp. L-8-10 (assembly GCF_016756635.1). Lineage (NCBI taxonomy): Bacteria > Pseudomonadati > Pseudomonadota > Alphaproteobacteria > Hyphomicrobiales > Phyllobacteriaceae > Mesorhizobium > Mesorhizobium sp. L-8-10. The sequence continues at coordinate 3,740,703 of NZ_AP023263.1, forward strand.
GCTCGGCAAGATCCTGGAGATCTCGGAAATGTCCTTTGCGTCGCCGCCTATGCCTTACATGGCCAAGGCGATGCGCGCCGAGGACGCGGGTGCGGCGCCGGTCCAGGCGGGCGAGAATTCCTACAAGGTGCAGGTCAGCGTCACTTTCGAACTGAAATGATGTGAGGCGAGCTGAAATGACGTGAGGCGCGGAGGGAACGAGATACGCCTGCGGGGCGGAGCGTTCCCGACGCCAAAAGCCCCCGGAGGCGCGAGCCCCGGGGGCTTTTGCTTGAGATCATCCCCGCCTACATCAGCGCATAGGGCAGCATGCCGCGCCTGTTGTGGTCCACGGCCAGGCGGCGCTTGAGCGGTGGCACGGCGCGCTGGGCGCAATCGGTGCGCTCGCAGATCCGGCACGATATGCCGATCGGGTCGAAGGCGGAGCGGGCGGTCAGGTCGAGGCCGTCGGCATAGACGAAGTCGCCGGCATAGGAGATCTCGCAGCCGAGCGCGATGGCGTATCGGCGCTGGACCGCGTTGAAGCCGCCGCCCGATTTGGCGATCTCCGTCGCTACGCTGAGATAGCGCACCCCGTCTGGTGTCTCCGCGAGTTGGCGGATGATGCGGCCCGGCATCTCAAAGGCTTGGTGCGCGTTCCAAAGCGGGCAGGCCGCGCCGTAGCGCGCGAATTGCAGCCGGGCCGCGCTGTGGCGCTTGGTGATGTTGCCGGCCCGGTCGATGCGGGCGAAGAACACCGGCACGCCCTTCATGCCGGAGCGCTGCAAGGTGGAGAGCCGGTGCGCGACCTGCTCGAGGCTCGCGCCGAAACGCGCGGCGAGCAGTTCGAGGTCATGGCGCAGTTCCCTGGCGGCGGCCAGGAACGGCTGATAGGGCAAGGTGAGCGCGCCGGCGAAATAGTTCTGCAGGCCGATCCGGCATATCTCGACCGCTTCCGGCGTCCGGAACTCGGCGCGCCGGGCGATCGCGTCGATTTCGGCCTCGAGTTCCAGCGCGGCGATCTGGAAGGCCATCTGGAAGCTGCGTGTGGCGGCCGGCGCATAGGGGCTGAGGAACAGTGCCCGCGCCGCCGGATCGTAGCGCCTCAGGATCTCCTCGTTCGGTCCGGCCTTGAGCAGGCGGACACGGTGCTGTGTCTCCAGATGTTCCGCCAGCGCGGCGACCGGATCGCGCTCGGGCAGGTCGAGACGGGCGGCGAGCCGCTCGGCGGAAACATCCAGCTCATGCACGTAGTTGTCGACGAAATGAAAGAAGTCCCGCACCTCCTCGTAAGGCGTCGGCTCCGAGAAGCTGTTGGTGCGGATCATCTGGTCGTCGAAGCTGGCGAGCTGCTCGCTGTTCAGCCGATAGGCCTGGTGACAGGAGATCAGCGCATGCGCGAAGCCCGGCGCATTCTGCGTGACGAGCTTCAACTCATGAAGGGTCGGCGAATAAGGGGCGAAGAGCGGATCGGCGAGCGTCTCGCTCAGCGCTGAAAGCAGCCGGTCGCTGTCGCCGGCGGAGAGCGAGGCGATGTCGATCTGGAATTTCTCGGCGAGCGACAAAAGCACGGCGGCGGAGACCGGCCGCTGGTTGTTCTCGATCTGGTTGAGATAGCTGGTCGAGATGCCGAGGCGTTCGGCGAAGGCCGCCTGCGTCGCCTTGCCGGCTTCACGCAATTCGCGCACCCGCCTGCCGATATAGAGTTTGCCTGTCGCCATGTTCGCAATTTCGCAATTCGCAACATTCAAATTTCTACACTACGCTTTTGCACCTCTTCAAATGTTTTCTTCTCGACCGCTCCGCGCTTAGAGGGGCTTTGGCCGATTGGGGCCCGAGAGGAGAGAACAATGACCCTGTTTCATGCGCTCGCGCGCCGGGACGGCGATACCGGCTTCGCGCTGAATGCGGCGACCGTCATGGTCGGCTCGCTGCTGCTCGCTCTGTCGGCGCGGATTTCCGTTCCCTTCTATCCCGTGCCGCTGACCATGCAGACTTTCGTCGTCATCGGGCTGGGTCTTGCGCTCGGGCCGTGGCGGGCCGCCGCCGCGGTGCTTCTCTATCTCGCAGAAGGCGCGGCGGGCCTTCCCGTCTTCGCCGGAACGCCCGAGAAAGGCATCGGCATCGCCTATATGATGGGACCGACCGGCGGCTATCTGGCAGGCTACCTGCCGGCGGCGCTGCTCGGCGGCTGGCTGGCCTCGCGCGGCTGGGACCGCAAGCCGCTGGGTGCCATGGCCGCGGCGCTGCTCGCAGGCGCCGTGATCTATGTGCCGGGCCTGCTGTGGCTGGGCGCGGTCATCGGCTTCGACAAGCCCGTGCTCGCCTTCGGCCTCTATCCCTTCGTTCCCGGCGACATCTGCAAAGCGCTGCTCGCCGCCGTCACCTTCCCCGCCGCCTGGAAGTGGCTCTCGGCGCGAGGCGCCAATTGATGCGCGCCGTTCTCGAACAGCTCGAAGCCCGGCGCGCCTCGGCGGCGGGCAGAAGCGCATCGACGGCCAGCACGCCAAAGGCAAGCTGACCGCCCGCGAGCGGCTGGATGTCCTGCTCGACGAGGGCTCGTTCGAAGAGTTCGACATGTATGTCACCCATCGGGCGACTGATTTCGGCATGGCTGGCCAGAAGATCGCCGGCGATGGCGTGGTCACCGGCTGGGGCACGATCAATGGCCGCCTCGTCTATGTCTTCTCGCAGGACTTCACCGTACTTGGCGGTTCGCTGTCGGAGACGCACGCCCAGAAGATCTGCAAGATCATGGACATGGCCGTGCGCAACGGCGCGCCTGTCATCGGGCTGAATGATTCCGGCGGCGCCCGCATCCAGGAAGGGGTCGCTTCGCTCGCGGGCTATGCCGACGTCTTCAAGCGCAATGTCGATGCTTCGGGCGTCATACCGCAGATCTCGGTGATCATGGGCCCTTGCGCCGGCGGCGCGGTCTATTCGCCCGCCATGACTGATTTCATCTTCATGGTGCGCGACAGCTCCTACATGTTCGTGACCGGCCCCGATGTGGTGAAGACCGTCACCAATGAGATCGTGACGGCGGAGGAACTCGGCGGCGCACGCACGCATACGGCGAAATCCTCGGTGGCGGACGGCGCGTTCGACAACGACATCGAGGCGCTGGAAGGCATTCGCAGGCTGTTCGACTTCCTGCCGCTCAGCAATCGCGACCAGCCGCCGACGCGTCCATTCCACGACGATCCCGGCCGCATCGAGATGCGGCTCGACACGCTGATCCCCGACAGCGCGAACAAGCCCTACGACATGAAGGAGCTGATCCTGGCGATATCGGACGAGGGCGATTTCTTCGAAATTCAGGAGGCCTTCGCCCGCAACATCATCGTCGGCTTCATGCGCATCGAGGGCCAGACGGTCGGAGTCGTCGCCAACCAGCCGATGGTGCTGGCCGGATGCCTCGACATCGATTCCTCGCGCAAGGCGGCGCGTTTCGTGCGCTTCTGCGACGCCTTCTCGATCCCGTTGCTCACGCTGGTCGACGTGCCGGGTTTCCTGCCGGGGACGGCGCAGGAATATGGCGGCGTCATCAAGCACGGCGCCAAGTTGCTCTTCGCCTATAGCGAGGCGACCGTGCCGATGGTCACGCTCATCACCCGCAAGGCCTATGGCGGCGCCTATGACGTCATGGCCTCGAAGCATATCGGGGCCGACATCAACTATGCCTGGCCGACGGCCGAGATCGCGGTGATGGGCGCGAAGGGAGCGACCGAGATCCTCTACCGCTCGGAGCTGGACGACCCCGCCAGGATCGCCGACCGGACCAAGGATTATGAGGAGCGCTTTGCCAATCCGTTCGTGGCGGCCGAGCGCGGCTTCATCGACGAGGTCATCATGCCGCATTCCTCACGCAAGCGCATCGCCCGGGCCTTCGCGGCGTTACGCGGCAAGTCCGTCGAGACCCGCTGGAAGAAGCACGACACCATACCGCTATGAAAGGGCGCATGACCTTGTCTAGGAACCTGGTTCCACTCATGGAGATCATGCGCGGGAGCGCCGCCTGATGTTCAAGAAGATCCTGATCGCCAATCGCGGCGAGATCGCCTGCCGCGTCATCAAGACGGCGCGGAAACTCGGCATCGAGACGGTCGCCGTCTATTCCGACGCCGACCGCGAAGCGCTGCATGTGAAAATGGCCGACGAGGCCGTGCATATCGGGCCCGCGCCGTCGAGCCAGTCCTACATCGTCATCCAGAAGATCATCGATGCGGTCCGCCGGACAGGCGCCGACGCGGTGCACCCTGGTTACGGCTTCCTGTCGGAGAACCCCAACTTCGCCGAAGCCCTCAAGGTCGAGGGCGTGACCTTCATCGGCCCGCCGCCGGTGGCGATCGAGGCGATGGGCGACAAGATCACCTCGAAGAAGATCGCCGCATCTGCCGGCGTTTCCACCGTTCCCGGCCATATGGGGTTGATCGAGGATGCCGACGAAGCGGTCAGGATCGCCCGTTCGATAGGCTATCCCGTCATGATCAAGGCTTCGGCCGGCGGCGGCGGCAAGGGCATGCGCATCGCCTGGAACGACGCGGAGGCGCGCGATGGATTTCAGTCGTCGAGGAACGAAGCGAAATCCTCCTTCGGCGACGACCGGATCTTCATCGAGAAATTCGTCACCCAGCCGCGCCACATCGAGATCCAGCTGCTGGGCGACCAGCACGGCAATCTGATCTATCTCGGCGAGCGGGAATGTTCGATCCAGCGCCGCAACCAGAAGGTCATCGAGGAGGCGCCGTCGCCTTTCCTGGATGCGGCGACCCGAAAAGCGATGGGCGAGCAGGCTGTCGCGCTGGGCAAGGCGGTCGGCTACTTCTCGGCCGGCACGGTCGAGTTCATCGTCGACGGCGACCGCAACTTCTACTTCCTCGAGATGAACACCCGCCTGCAGGTCGAACACCCGGTGACGGAACTGATCACCGGCTTCGATCTCGTGGAGGAAATGATCCGCGTGGCGGCCGGCGAGCGCCTGCGCCACAGCCAGGACGACGTGAAGCTGAATGGCTGGGCGATCGAGAGCCGGCTCTATGCCGAGGATCCCTATCGCAACTTCCTGCCGTCGATCGGCCGGCTGACGCGCTACCGCCCGCCGGTCGAGGGCAAATGCGACGACGGAACGATCGTGCGCAACGACACGGGCGTGTTCGAGGGCGGCGAGATCTCGATGTATTACGATCCGATGATCGCCAAGCTGTGCACCTGGGCGCCCGACCGGGCGACGGCAATCGAGGCGATGGGTGCCGCGCTCGATGATTTCGAGGTGGAAGGCATCGGCCATAACCTGCCGTTCCTCTCGGCCGTCATGGAGCAGGAACGCTTCCGTGCGGGCCGGCTGACGACGGCCTATATCGCGGAGGAATTCCCTGACGGCTTCTCCGGTGTCGAGCCGTCGACCGAGCAGGCCGAAAAACTGGCCGCCATCGCGGCCTTCATCGACCGGGTCACCCAGCGGCGTGACGTGCAGATATCGGGCGCGATGGACAATCATCGCCGTCAGATCGGCAATGACCGGGTGATCACGCTGGCCGACCGCTCGATTGCCGTCTCGGTGCGCGAGGAGGCCGGCCGGACGATTGTCGAACCGGAAGGCGGCCGGGCGATATCAGTCGCTTCCGACTGGCTCCCCGGGCGCACCCGTGCCGCTTTCGACCTCGACGGCGCCGTCGTCGGCGTCAAGGTCGCGCCGTCGGGCAGCGGCTGGCGGCTGCGCTGCCGCGGCGTCGACCTCGTGGTCCATGTACGCGGTCACCGTGTCGCGGCGCTCGCTCGGCTGATGCCGAAAAAGCTGCCGCCGGATCTGTCGCGCTCGCTGCTCTGCCCGATGCCTGGGGTCGTCACCTCGATCGCGGTCAGCGCAGGCGACACGGTCGAGGCCGGCCAGGTGCTGGCGACGGTCGAGGCGATGAAGATGGAGAACGTGCTGCGCGCCGAACGCCGCGCGACGGTGCGGCTGATCGCGGCGAAGGCGGGCGCCAGCCTCGCGGTGGACGAATTGATCATGGAATTCGAGTGAGGCGACGATGACGACGGCACGCAAGAGCGTCGAAGCATGGCGCGGCCTGGCGGAGCGCGAGATCAACGCCTCGGCCGACACGCTGGTCTGGAAGACGCCCGAGGGCATCGACGTCAAGCCGCTCTACACGGCCGACGACATCGCCGCGATCGACCATCTCGGCGCCTTGCCGGGTTTCGATCCCTTCATCCGGGGGCCGCGGGCGACCATGTATGCCGGCCGGCCCTGGACGATCCGGCAATATGCCGGGTTCTCGACGGCGGAAGCGTCGAACGCCTTCTATCGCAAGGCGCTCGCCGCGGGCCAGCAGGGCGTGTCGGTGGCCTTCGACCTCGCCACGCATCGGGGCTATGACAGCGACCACACGCGCGTGGTCGGCGACGTCGGCAAGGCAGGCGTGGCGATCGATTCCGTGGAGGACATGAAGATCCTGTTCGACGGCATCCCGCTCGACAAGGTCTCGGTCTCGATGACCATGAACGGCGCGGTGATCCCGATCCTGGCCAATTTCATCGTGGCGGGCGAAGAGCAGGGCGTTTCGCGCACGCAGCTTTCCGGAACCATCCAGAACGACATTCTGAAGGAGTTCATGGTCCGCAACACCTATATCTATCCGCCCGAGCCCTCGATGCGGATCATCGCCGATATCATCGAATATACGGCGCGCGAGATGCCGAAGTTCAATTCGATCTCCATCTCCGGCTATCATATGCAGGAAGCCGGGGCGACGCTGGTCCAGGAACTCGCCTTCACGCTCGCCGACGGGCGCGAATATGTCCGGGCCGCGCTGAACAAGGGGCTCGACGTCGATGCCTTCGCCGGCCGGCTCTCCTTCTTCTTCGCGATCGGCATGAACTTCTTCATGGAGGCGGCCAAGCTGCGCGCGGCGCGGCTTCTGTGGACGCGCATCATGAAGGAATTCAACCCGAAGAAGCCGTCCTCGCTGATGCTGCGCACGCATTGCCAGACGTCGGGCGTGTCGCTCCAGGAGCAGGATCCCTACAACAACATCGTGCGCACGGCCTTCGAGGCGATGTCGGCCGCGCTTGGGGGAACGCAGTCGCTGCATACGAACTCCTTCGACGAGGCGATCGCGCTGCCGACGGAATTCTCCGCGCGCATCGCGCGCAACACCCAGCTCATCCTCCAGCACGAGACCGGCGTGACCAAGGTGGTCGATCCGCTGGCCGGCTCCTATTATGTCGAGAGCCTCACGGCGGAACTGGCCGACAAGGCCTGGGCGCTGATCGAGGAGGTTGAACAGCGGGGCGGCATGGCCAAGGCTGTGGACGCCGGCCTGCCCAAGCGGCTCATCGAGGAGGCGGCGACGCGCAAGCAGGCCGCGATCGACAAGGGCGACGAAGTGATCGTCGGCGTCAATAAATACCGGCTCGAGCAGGAGGACCCGATCGACACGCTGGAGATCGACAACAGCGCCGTGCGCCAGGCGCAGGTCGCGCGCCTGGAAAAGATACGTCGGCAGCGCGATCCGAAGTGGGTCGAAGCCGCCTTGGCGTCGCTGGAGGCGGTCGCGCGCAGCGGGCAGGGCAACATCCTGGAGGCGGCCGTCGAGGCGTCACGGGCGCGGGCGTCCGTCGGCGAGATCTCGGACGCGCTGCGCCGCGCCTTCGGCGACCATGCCACCGTGCCTGAGGTCGTCGGCGACATCTATGGCGAGGCCTATGCCGACGAACCGGAATACAAGACGCTGCTGACGCGCCTGGAGCGGATATCGGCGGTGATCGGCGAAACGCCGCGCATCATGGTCGCCAAGCTCGGTCAGGACGGTCACGATCGCGGCGCCAAGGTGGTGGCCTCGGCCTTCGGCGACATAGGCTTCGAGGTGTTGGCCGGGCCTCTGTTCCAGACGCCGGACGAGGCGGCCGAGATGGCCATGTCGGCCAAGGTGCATGTGATCGGCGTCTCCTCTTTGGCCGCCGGCCACAAGACCCTGCTGCCGCAGCTCGTCGAGTCGCTGAAAGGCAAGGGAGCCGAAGACATCATCGTGGTCTGCGGTGGGGTCGTGCCGCGGCGCGACTACGACTTCCTGTCCGACCATGGCGTCGCGGCCGTCTTCGGGCCGGGCACAAACGTGCTCGATGCGGCGAATGCCGTGCTGGACCTCATGGAAGGCAAGCTGCGCAACCAGCCGTGAGGGCACGACGCAAAATCGTGCACTCGAGCCGGAGCCCCGGAACCCTAGAGCTTATCTTTGCGCGTGGCGGCGACACCGCCCGAAGCTGTCCCGTCTGGTCCGACGCCGTCAGAAGCCACGCTGCCACTTCAGATACGGATTGGCACCGGGCGCTTCGACCTCACTCCTGAAGGCCGGTTGCAACTGCGGATCGATATTGGCCTCGCTCGTCGCCTGGCAACCGGCGAGGGCGACGATCAACGACAAGAGTGCCAGTTTCCGCATTTCCAATCTCCGGTGGGACGCCCCGAGCCAAGAATCGGTTGCGGCCAGTTTCCATAGACATCGAGCGCCCAACGCAAAATTGCAAGAAAGCGCTCCTTTGCCGCGGCACCGCCAGCCCGGCCCGAGGACATCGCAGCCGCATTCCAGGCTCAACTGGAAGGGTTGACGAATCCCGCTCGGAATATTCTCGATATCTGTCGATAATCGTCCGTTCGACGGCGCCTTGTAACTGGGAGTGAAAATGGAGGAGTTTCGGATCGCGGCCATTCCGGGCGACGGGATCGGAACGGAGGTGGTGACGGCGGGCATCGAGGTCCTCGAGGCGGTGGCCGGTCGCGACGGCGGTTTCCGGCTGTCCTTCGATCATTTCGACTGGGGCAGCGACTATTATCGTCGTCATGGCGAGATGATGCCGAAGGATGGTCTCGACCGGATCCGGGGCCATGATGCCATCCTGTTCGGCGCGGTCGGCGCGCCCGACGTGCCGGATCACGTCAGCCTGTGGGGGCTCCGGCTGGCGATCTGCCAGTCCTTCGACCAATACGCCAATGTGCGGCCGGTGCGCCTGCTGCCCGGCATCGTCGGCCCGCTGCGCGGGGTCAGCTCGGACGATCTCGACTGGGTGATCGTCCGCGAGAATTCGGAGGGCGAGTATGCCGGGCAGGGCGGCCGCTCTCACCGCGGCCTGCCGGAAGAGGTCGCCACGGAAGTGGCCATCTTCACGCGCGCCGGCGTCACGCGCATCATGCGTTTCGCCTTCGGCCTCGCCCGTTCGCGGCCGCGCAAGCGTCTGACCGTCGTCACCAAGTCGAATGCCCAGCGCCATGGCATGGTCATGTGGGACGAGATTGCGGCCGAGGTCGCGGCCGAGTTTCCGGATGTCGCCTGGGACAAGATGCTGGTCGATGCGATGACGGCGCGCATGACGCTCCATCCGGCCACGCTGGACACGATCGTGGCCACCAATCTGCATGCCGACATCCTGTCCGATCTGGCCGCCGCGCTCGCCGGGTCGCTCGGCATCGCGCCGACGGCCAATCTCGATCCCGAACGCCGCTTTCCCTCGATGTTCGAGCCGATCCACGGGTCGGCCATGGATATCGTCGGCAAGGGTATCGCCAATCCGGTCGCGACCTTCTGGAGCGCCGCCCTGATGCTCGACCATTTCGGCGAGGCTGCGGCCGCCGCGCGCCTGATGCGTGCCGTGGAGCGTGTCACCGCCGATCCGTCCTGTCACCCCCCCGATCTGGGTGGCACCGCGACCACGCGCATGGTGACCGACGCGATGCTTGCGGCGATCTGCGGCGAGAACGTGTAACGTCCGACGAGCAACACATCCGGAGGCCGGCATCGGCGGCCGAAAGAGACAAGCAAGGAGGTGGAAATGGCCAAGCGCATCATGTTCACCGGTGGCAGCGGCAAGGCTGGCCGTCACGTCGTGCAGTATCTGGTCGAACGGGGACACCAGGTCCTCAACCTGGACCTCAAACCCCTGGACAATCCCAAGGTCCGAACCTTGATAACCGACATCACCGATGGCGGGCAGGTGTTCAACGCCTTGTCCAGCAATATGGGACTTCATGAGTTCGACTCATCGCTGCGACCTCAGGTAGCGGATGCCGTGGTGCATTTCGCCGCCATACCGCGCATCATGATCACACCTGATAGCGAGCTGTTCCGCATCAACGCGCTCGGCACCTACAATGTCATCGAGGCTGCGGTGAAGCTCGGCATCCCCAAGATCGTGATCGCGTCGAGCGAGACGACATATGGCTTGGTCTTTGCCAACGAGCCCCGCGATCCCCGCTATTTTCCGCTCGACGAGGAATACGACGTCGACCCTATGGACAGCTACGCGCTCTCCAAGGTCGTCAACGAGCAGACGGCGCGCGCCTTCGCGCTGCGCACCGGCTTCGACATCTATGCGCTGCGCATCGGCAACGTCATCGAGCCCCATGAATATGGCCTGTTTCCGAAGTGGTTCGCCGATCCGGGTTTCCGCAAGCGCATCGCCTGGAGCTACATCGATGCGCGCGACCTCGGCCAGATCACGCATCGAGCGATCGAGAAGGACGGGCTCGGCTTCCAGATATTCAACGCCGCGAATGACGATTGTTCGTCCGACTTGCCGACCCGGGAACTGCTTGAGCGCTTCTATCCCGACGTGCCCGTCAAGCGCGAACTCGGCGAGTTCGAGACGCTGCTCTCGAACCGCAAGGTGAAGGAAATGCTCGGTTTCCGCGAGGAGCACAACTGGCGCAAATATGTAAGTCAATAAGCTCGGGTCGGGAGCGCATATCCTCGGGATTTCTCTTGATGTTCCGGCGGAACCAGCTACTTCAAGCTTGAAGGTTTTTTACGGCTCTGGGGGCCGATGATCTCGATTGCCGCTTCGGCACGAGGCTTCGGGGCAGGGTAGCCAGAATGCGAGGAGACTGGGCTTGAGCATTGATGACGACGGCGCCGACCAGTGGCTCGACGGCGAAACCAAGGTGCTGGAGGCGCCGGGCGACCATGGCGACGAGTTGCGCCTGTGGCTGCGGCTGCTGACCTGCGCGACCCTGGTCGAGACGGAGGTGCGCCGCCGCCTGCGAGAGGAATTCGACTTCACCTTGCCGCGCTTCGACCTGCTCGCCCAGCTCGAGAAGGCGCCGGAAGGCATGGTGCTGGGCGAGGTCTCCAAGCGCATGATGGTGTCGGCCGGCAACATCACCTCGCTGGTCGATCGGCTGGTCCAGAGCGGCCACATCCTGCGCACGACGTCGCCCACCGACCGGCGGGTGCAGGTGATCTCGCTGACGCCCTTCGGCCATGACGAGTTCCGCAAGATGGCGACGCGGCACGGCGACTGGATCGGCAATCTGTTCGCGGGGCTCTCCTCGCGCGACAGCGCGGCGCTGATGAAGGAACTCGCCAAGCTGAAGCGCTCCATCCGGACCGAGCTGGGCCGAGGCGGATAGGCCAGAAGCTACTCCTCGGCCGGCCAATCTCCGGCGGCATGGATGACGCGCAAGACGGTCAAACAAGGTCTGCTCGACTTCACCGTGTCCGGCGCAGCGTCTGTGATGGCGTCTCGCCGTAGCGCAGGCGATAGGCGGCCGCGGCCCGGCCGAGATGGCCGATCCCGGCCATGCATGCGATCTCGGTCACCGAGCCGTGGTTGGCCGGGTCGAGAAGGGCGGCGCGGAAGCGCTCCAGGCGAATGGTCTCGATCATATGGGTGAGCGTGGTGCCTCTCTCGCGCCGTACGCCCTCCTGAAGCGAGCGCAGGCTGACGCCCGATGCCGCGGCGATGTCGGCCACGGCGAAGGAGCGGTCGATATTGTCCTTGATCCACTCTTCGGCGCGCGCCACCGCGGCCGATCCCGCGGGTGGCGCGATCGTGTCGAGGGCGCCGCGCTGCGAATGTGAAAACGAGGTCAGAAGCAGCGCACCCAGGCTTTCGCCGAGCCGTGAAAGATAGTCGCCGAGCACGCCTGTGTCGCTCTCCGCAGCCTCGATCATCAGCCTGACATGGCCGAGCAGCAGCCGCCCGGCCGCGCTGGTCATGTCGATCCCCGTGGCGAATTCTACCTTGCCGACAGGATGGCCGGCGATCTGCTGGCACTGGCGCTGCATGGCCTCACGCTCGACCAGAACGATGAGCTTCTGGCAGCCATCCGACCAGATCATCCTGGTAGGCAGCGTCGGCGACAGCAATGAGGCGAAATGGCCGGGGCTGGCGATCGCCGTGTCGTTGCCGCAGCGGACCGTTGCCGAGCCCGACAGCGGGATCTGGAGCAGGAAGAAGCTGGAAAGCTCGCCGGGGTCGATCTCGACCTCGCAGCCATAACTCACCAGGTTGAGCGAATACCCCCGCTGACGCGACGAGCGATGCACGGCATGGAAGCCAGCGGCATGCCTGTCGTGAGGCGACAGGAAATGCGGGCAGAAGATGCGCCCGATCTCCTGCCTCGCCTCCTCGGGCGAGTATGTGTCGACAAGCGTCTGGCGTTCGAGCGGCAGGATCGATTGAGCGGCGTCCATGCAGGCAACCTTCTCCCAACGGTCGCATTCGGTCTTCAGACTGCGCGATATGGATAGTGGCCGCGCGATCTGGATTGCGGGCGACGGCCGTCCACCTCACTCTCAATGTAATTGAAGTCTAAAAGAAACGCGAGCCTCGCAGCGATTGCCAGGCGACGTGTCCGCCAGGGAACCGATGGAGGAGTGAATGACATCCGACCTCTTTCTTGCTGGTATGCGCAAAGTGGCCGGCGCGGTGAGCGTGATCACCACGCTGGGCAATGACGGCGAGCGCCGTGGGCTGACGGCGACGGCGGTCTGCTCGCTGTCGGCCGAGCCGCCCTCCCTGGTCGCCTGCGTCAACCGCAAGACCTGGGTCGCACAGTTCGTTCCCGATTCCGGCGTTTTCGCCGTCAACGTGCTTTCCCATGCCCAGGAGCCGATCGCGCGCACCTTCGCCGGCCAGACCAGCCTTGCCGCCGAGGACCGGTTCTCTATCGGCGACTGGCGGGCGGGGTCGACCGGAGCACCGATCGTGGGAGGCGCGCTCGTTTCCTTCGAATGCCGGCTCGACAAGGTCGTCGATCACACCACCCATATTATCCTGATCGGACGGGTGGTCGAGACCGTGCCGGGCGACGGGCATTCGCTTGTCTATCTCGACGGCGGTTTTTCTTCGGTTCCGCGGTCGCTTTCTGCCGCCTGAGTGGCGCGGGGTGCCCGCCGATATCATCGATCAAGGAGGATTCAAAAATGAAGGGCCTGGACGGAAAGACCGCGATCATCTCGGGCGGCGCCACGCTCATCGGCGAGAGCTGCGCGGCGGTGCTCGCGGGGTATGGCGTCAATGTCGTGATCGCGGACATCAACGAGGCCGACGGCGCGAGGGTGGCAAGCGGCATCGGCCCCAAGGCGAGCTTCATCCGGACCGACATAACGAGCGACGACGACATCCACGCCCTGGTCGCCTCCACCGTGGAGCGCCACGGCCGGCTCGACTTCCTCGTCAATGTCGCGGCGACCTATCTGGACGACGGCGCGGAAACGTCGCGGGCGGACTGGCTGAAGGCCCTCGACGTCAATGTCGTCGGCTCGGTCGTGCTGATGCAGGCCGCCCGGCCACATCTGGCCAAGAACAAGGGTGCGATCGTCAATTTCTGTTCGATCTCGGCGCGCGTTGCCCAGGTGGGGCGATGGGCCTATCCCGTATCGAAGGCTGCGATCCTGCAACTGACCCGCAACCAGGCGCTCGATCTGGCGCCCGACGGAATCCGGGTCAACGCTGTCTCTCCCGGCTGGACCTGGAGCAACATCATGAAGCAGCTCAGCAACGACAACAGGGAAAAGACCGACGGCGTCGCCGCACCCTTCCATCTGCTGCGCCGCACGGGCGACCCGTCCGAGGTGGCGGAGGCGGTCGCCTTCCTGCTCTCGGATGCCGCGAGCTTCATCACCGGCACCGACATCAGGGTGGACGGCGGCTACACCGCGATCGGTCCCGAGCGGATCGATCCGGCGATCCCGCTGCTGATGGAATAGTCGGCCGCCGCCTTGGCGCGGCATGGCCAGGAAGGGGTTCCAACGGTCTGTGACCGTTGGAGCGCGCGACGCGCGCCGCGCCCGTTGGCGCGAAAGCTACCGCATCGGCCCGAAAATCGCACTCGATTTTCGGAAAGCACGATGCGTCGACTTAAGGTGTCAGAGCGTCCTTTGCGCGTCCGAACGGACGCGCGGCGCTCTAGCCGGCCCGGATGGGCCGCGCCGACGATTGAGGCCACTGTGAGACAACCAACAAGGGGAATGACGATGAGCAGTCGCAAGATAACGATTCTGGGCGGAGGCCAGGCCGGCCTTCAGCTTGCCTGCGGGCTCCTGCAGAAAGGCTATGAGGTCAAGGTCGTTCAGAACCGCACGGCCGAGGACATCCGCACCGGCAAGGTCATGTCGAGCCAGTGCATGTTCGATGCCGCCCTGCAGAACGAGCGCGATGTCGGGCTCGACTTCTGGGGCAAGGAGTGCCCGACAGTCGATTCCATCAACTTCGTGGTCCCGGCGCCCGATAAGCCCGGCCACAAGACCATCGACTGGAACGGTTTGCTGGAGCGGCCGGCGCAGAGCGTCGACCAGCGCACGAAATATCCGGTCTGGATGAAGGAACTCGAGCGGCGCGGCGGCACGCTGGAGATCAAGGAGGCGACGATCGCCGACCTCGAGACCTATGCCGCATCGTCCGACCTCACCATCGTGGCCGCCGGCAAGGGCGACATCGCCAGGATGTTCGAGCGTGACGCGGCCAAGTCTCCCTACGACAAGCCGCAGCGTGCGCTCGCTTTGACCTATGTCCATGGCATGACGCCGCGGCCTGACCATTCAGCCGTGAACTTCAACCTGATCCCCGGCGTGGGCGAGTATTTCGTCTTCCCGGCGCTGACCAACAGCGGCCCTTGCGACATCATGGTGCTGGAAGGCATTCCCGGCGGCCCGATGGACTGCTGGAAGGACGTCGCCACGCCGCAGGAGCATCTGGCGCGGTCGAAATGGATCCTCGACACCTTCCTGCCCTGGGAGGCCGAACGCTGCCAAAAGGTCGAACTGACCGACGCCAACGGCATCCTGGCCGGCGCCTTTCCGCCCACCGTACGCAAGCCGATCGGCCGGCTGCCCTCGGGCAAGGTGGTGCTCGGCCTGGCGGATGCGGTCTGCCTCAACGATCCGATCACGGGGCAGGGTTCCAACAACGCCTCGAAGGCCGCGCGGATCTACATGGATGCCATCGTCGCCCATGGCGACAAGGCCTTCGACGAGGCCTTCATGCAGGCGACCTTCGATCGCTACTGGAACTATGCCCAGTTCGTCGTCGGCTGGACCAACGCCCTGCTGCAGCCGCCGCCGCCCCATGTGCTCAACATCATGGGATCGGCGCAGGCTTTCCCGGTGCTCGCCAGGCGGATCGCCAACGGCTTCGACAATCCGCCCGATCTGTTCCCGTGGTTCGCCGTGCCGGAGGAGGCCGACCGCTACCTGCAGCAGCTGGCGGCGTAGGGTATATTCTCCCCGTGAACGACGGGGAGAGCACCCTTGTTTCCGGCTATCGCCGCCTTTTCCCACAAGTGTTTAGGCACTGCCGTACCCCTTGTATGAGGGAATTGGGCTATTGTTGATGGGTTGGCTCTGCAGGGGTGGCCACCCCTGCAGAGCCAACTCCTCATCCATAGCAGGATTTCCTCATACAAGGGGTCCCTCAGGGCCTGTCGGCCGGCTGATTAGCGATCCCCCGCGCCAAGTCGGCGGGAACGGCGACCGGCATGTCGAGCAGCATCTGGGCGAAACCCTTGCCGAGCGGGTCGTTGCGCAGGCTAGCCATGCCGCCTCCGGCGAGTGCCCGCTCGAGCAGGAAATTGAATCCGCCGACCCCGGGCACCTCAAAACGATGGACGGGGCCGTCGACGAGATGCGCGAAATAGTCCCGCACGCGCTCGGCCGTCAGCTCTCGCCGCAGCACGGCCGTGAAGGCCGGGTCGCGCGGGATCACGCCGATATTGGCGCAGTCGCCCTTGTCGCCGGAACGCGCGAAGGCGAGCCGGACAAGGGGAACCAAAACCGTTTCGCCGTCATAGGGCTCGACGGCCGGAGCTGGGCGCTCGGCGGTCTTCGCCCCGCTCATGGCGATAGCGACCGGGACCTCGAAATGCTCCGTTCCGATTGTCACTTCGGGCGGCGGTAGCCTGTCCTTATCAAGCAGGAAGGAAAACAGCCTGACGATCGGCGTCGGCTTCGGACGTCCGCCCGCGAAGCCCGTGGTTCCCGGCGCGAAGCTCGTCGCCGCCGGCGCGATCTCGCGGGCGAAAATGCCGAGAGCGGTCGGATCGTCATGCTCGACGCCCAGCTTCATCACGACCTCGCGGGCGCCGGCGGCGCGTGAATGCGGGCCATAGACGGCTTCCGCCCCCAGGATCTCGATGTCCGTCCGGCGGTAGTCGGCAAGGTTGCGCTGGCGGAAGATGTCGCGCGTGCGTTCCAGGATGGCTTCCGCCGTCCGCCGTGCCTTGCCGTCGGCATCGATGCCGATGACAGACAAGGCGCCGAAGGCGCGCCATCCGTCGACATGCGTGGCCGAGACCTTGTAGGCGGCGGGCGCAGGCTGCCCCGAAGCTCCCGTGACCCGGACCCGGTCCGGGCCGGCCTGCTCGATCCGCACCTCGGAGAAGTCCGCGGTCACGTCGGGCAGCACATACCGTGTCGGGTCGCCCACCTCGTAGAGCATCTGCTCGGCGATGACGGCAGGCGTCACCAGTCCGCCTGTGCCGTCGGGCTTGGTGACGACGAAGCTGCCGTCCCCGGCACATTCGGCGATCGGATAACCTATATTGGCCCAGTCCGGCACGGTCTCCCAGTCGGTGTGCAAGCCGCCCGTCGCCTGCGCGCCGCATTCGAGGATGTGGCCGACGAGGCTTCCCGAGGCCAGCCTGTCCCATTGGTCGGCGCGCCAGCCGAACTCGTGCATCAAGATACCGAGCGCCAGCGCGCTGTCGGCGACGCGTCCGGTGACGACGATATCGGCGCCCTTGCCGAGGGCCGCCGCAATCGGCGAGGCGCCGAGATAGGCGTTGGCGCTGAGGATCCTTTCGGGAAAAGGCGCGCAGGAGAACATCTCGGTCGTGCCTTCGCTCCGCAGCATATCGGCGAGGCCCGAGACGTCGTCGCCCTCGACGATGGCGATCTCGAGTGTGGAGCCGGCTGCCACCGCGATCTCGCGCAACGCGGCTGCGCAGGCGCGCGGGTTCACGCCGCCGGCATTGGCAACGATGCGGATGCCGCGCGACGTGATGTCGGCGAGCAGCATCTTCACCACGCCGACGAAATCAGTCGCATATCCCTGTGCAGGGTCCTTCTCTCGCGCCCGCACCAGAAGCGACATGGTGACCTCGGCGAGATAGTCGAACGCCAGATAGTCGACCTTGCCGCTGCGGGCGAGTTGCAGCGCGCCGAGGCTGCTGTCGCCCCAGAAACCCGACGCGCCGCCGATGCGGACCAGCTTCCCGGCCATGGTCATCTCCCCGTCCAGACCGGACTGCGTTTTTCGGTGAAGGCAGCGACGCCCTCGGCCGCGTCCTCGGTCAGCGCCGTGACGCCGATCTGCGTCTCGGTGAAGCTCAACGCCTGCTCGAAGCTCATGTCGGCGATCGCAGCCATCGCATATTTGCCGCGCCGGATTGCCGTCGGCGACTTGTCGAAGATCCTGGCGAGCAGCCAATCCGTCTTGGCATCGAGTTCCTGCGCCGGCACGACATGGTTGACGAGACGCATGGCCAACGCAGTTGCTGCATCGACAGGCTCGCCGGTGATGCAGAGCTCCATCAGATCTCGCCGCGCGATGAGCTGTTGCAGCACGGACAGGACCTGCATGGGAAAGACGCCGATCTTGACCTCGGGCAGACCGAAGATGGCATGATCGGCGGCGACCGCCATGTCGCACATAGCAAGCAGGCCCATGCCGCCCGCCATGCAGGCCCCGTTCACACGCGCGATGATGGGCAGGCGGCAGGCATGGGCCGCGCGCAGCAGGTTGGCGAAAGGCTGGCTCGGCTCGGCGAAGCTGCGCCCGAAAGCCTCTGCCCCCCCGGAAAGATCGGCGCCGGCGCAAAATGCCTTGTCGCCGGCGCCGGTGAGCACGATCGCCCTGACGTCGGGATCGGCCGATGATTGCTCGATGCCGGAAGTGATGCCCGACATGACCGCGGCATTGATCGAATTGCGTTTGGCCGCCCGATCGATGGTGATCCAGCCTGCGCGGCCGCGCTTTTCGTGTAGGACCTCTCGGCTCTCCGTCATGTCACACGCCTCCTCCTCGGCCCGGCGGCAAGCTGCCGGGCGTCGAGCGAAGTTACCCGAATCCGTGCCCGTGAGAAGCCGGCTCCACCATGAATGTCAAAGGATTCGAGAGGCAAAAAAACTTTAAGCTTGAAATTTCTCCGGATCGAGTCCACCCTTAGGGCAAGCTCGATGCCGCAGGTCCGGCATCGGCGTCGACATCGGCCAAAACGGGAGAGCGGTCATGCGGATTGTCTGTATCGGAGGCGGCCCGGCGGGGCTTTATTTCGCGCTTCTGATGAAGAGCCGGCATCCCGAGCATCATGTGCGCGTGGTCGAGCGCAACCGGCCGTTCGACACGTTCGGCTGGGGTGTCGTCTTCTCGGATGCCACGATGCAGTCGATGCGCCAGTGGGACCCGAAGACGGCGGTTGCGATCGAGGACGCCTTCAACCACTGGGACGATATCGAACTGGTGTTCAAGGGCCGCAAGATCCGCACCACCGGCCACGGTTTCGTCGGCATCGGCCGCAAGAAGATGCTGAACATCCTGCAGGAACGCTGCATCGAGCTCGGCGTCGAGCTGGTGTTCGAACACGAAGTCCAGAGCGACGAGGAATTCGCCGATGCGGACCTGATCATCGCGGCCGACGGCGTGAATTCCCGGATTCGCGCCAAGTATGCCGACGCTTTCAACCCCGATATGGTGGTGAGGCCGAACCGCTATGTCTGGCTCGGTACCAACAAGCCCTTCGAAGCCTTCACCTTCGACTTCCGCAAGACGGAGCACGGCTGGTTCCAGGCCCATATCTATCGTTTCGACGCCGACACCTCGACCTTCATCGTCGAGACGACGGAAGACGTCTTCAAGGCGCATGGCCTCCACGAGATGGACCAGGACCAGTCGATCGCGTTCTGCGAGAAGCTGTTCGCCGAAACGCTCGACGGCCACAAGCTGATGACCAATGCGCGCCATCTGCGCGGCTCGGCCTGGCTGAATTTCGGCCGGCTGATCTGCGAGAAATGGAGCCATTTCAACGGCCGCAGCCACGTCGTGCTGATGGGGGACAGCGCCCATACCGCCCATTTCGCCATCGGCTCCGGCACCAAGCTTGCGATCGACGACGCCATCGAGCTCACCCGGCAGTTCGATATCGCCGGTCACGACGTGAAGAACATTCCCGATGTGCTCGCCGCCTATGAAGAGGTGCGCCGCGTCGATGTCGCGCGCATCCAGAATGCGGCACGCAATGCCATGGAGTGGTTCGAGGTCGTCGGCACCCGTTATGCCGACACGCTCGAGCCCGAGCAGTTCATGTACTCCATGCTGACGCGCTCGCAGCGTATCAGCCACGAGAACCTGCGCCTGCGCGACAAGGACTGGCTGGAAAGCTACGAGCGCTGGTTCGCCGAGCGGGCCGGCGTGGACCCGGCCTCCAACGGAGCTGTTCCACCGCCGATGTTCACGCCGTTCAAGGTGCGCGAGCTGACGCTGCACAATCGCATCATGGTCTCGCCGATGGCGATGTATTCGGCCGTCGACGGCATGCCGAACGATTTCCATCTCGTCCATCTCGGCGCGCGCGCCATGGGTGGCGCGGCGCTGATCTTCCCCGAGATGACCTGCGTGTCGCCCGACGCGCGCATCACGCCGGGCTGCCTTGGCCTCTGGAACGACGAGCAGGCCGAGGCCTGGAAACGCGTCGTCCACTTCGTTCACCAGGAGACGCCTGCCAAGATCGGCATCCAGATCGGGCATGCCGGGCGCAAGGGCGCGACCAAGGTCGCCTGGGAAGGCATCGACCAGCCCGTCACCGAGGGAGGCTGGCCTCTGCTCTCGGCTTCGGCCATCCCCTACCTTCAGCATTCGGACGTGCCGAAGGCGATGACGCGGGAAGACATGGACCGCGTGGTTGCCGACTTCGTCGCCGCTGCAAAGCGGGCGGCCGAGATCGGTTTCGACATCCTCGAGCTCCACGCCGCGCATGGCTACCTGCTGTCGAGTTTCCTGTCGCCGCTCACCAATCTGCGCGACGACGAATATGGCGGCGACCATGAGGCGCGGGCGCGCTTCCCGCTGGAAGTGTTCCACGCCGTCCGTGCCGTCTGGCCGGCGGAAAAGCCGATCTCGGTGCGCCTTTCGACCAACGACTGGTTCGAGGGCGGCAACACGCCGGAGGACGCTGCGATCTTCGCCAGGATGTTCAAGGAAGCCGGCGCCGACCTGATCGACTGCTCGTCGGGCCAGGTGGTGAAGGAGGAGAAGCCGGTCTACGGCCGCTTGTTCCAGACCCCGTTCTCCGACAAGATCCGCAACGAGATCCAGGTGCCGACCATCGCCGTCGGCGCGATCTCCGAGGCCGACCACGCCAACTCGATCATCGCGGCGGGCCGGGCGGATCTTTGCGCGGTGGCGCGTCCGCACCTGGCCGACCCGTCCTTCGTCATGCATGAGGCCGCCAAGATCGGCTTTGCCGGCCAGTCCTGGCCCAAGCAATACCGTTCGGCGCGGGCGCAGTATGAAAACAACCTGATCAGGGCAGCCGAAGCGGCCAAGGCGGCGCGATGAGACATGCCTTCTTAACCGGAGCCGGCAGCGGCATCGGACGGGCGATCGCGCTGGCGCTCGCCGCCGACGGCATGCGCGTGACGCTCGCCGGCCGTAGGGCCGGGCCGCTCGAGGCGGTCGCAGGCGAGATCGCCGCGGCCGGCGGCGACAGCCTCGTCATCGGCGGGTTCGACGTCACCGATCCGAAAGCCGTCGAAGCGGGTGTGTCGAAGGCGCTGGCATGGGGCGGTGACGTCGGTGTGCTCGTCAATTGCGCGGGCGAGGCGCCGTCCGCGCCCTTCGAGAAGACCGGTCTCGACCTTTGGAACCGCGTCATCGGCATCAATCTCACCGGCATGTTCCTGGTGACACAGGCGCTGCTGCCTTCGATCCGCCGGGCGGGAAGCGGCCGCGTCGTCAACGTCGCGAGCACGGCCGGCCTCACGGGCTATGCCTATGTGTCGGCCTATTGCGCCTCGAAGCACGGCGTGGTCGGGCTGACCCGGGCGCTGGCGCTGGAACTCGCGCGGACCGACGTGACCGTCAATGCGGTCTGCCCCGGCTTCACCGATACGCCTTTACTCGACGGCGCCGTCGATACGATCACCGACAAGACCGGCCGCAGCCGCGACGAGGCGCGGGCCAGCTTGGCGCGTGCCAATCCACAGGGCCGGCTGGTGACGCCTGATGAGGTCGCGAGCACGGTCATGTGGCTGGTCGCGGAGGGGTCGACGGCGATCACCGGCCAGGCCATTCCGGTCGCCGGAGGCGAGGTCATGGGAGGCTAGGCTTGCAGGCTTCGGAACGCCCCTCATCCGCCTGCCGGCACGTCTCCCGAAGGAGGGGAGAAGGACGAAGCGGCAACGGTGGCGGTCCCCTCTCTCCGTCATGGGTAGAGGGCAAGGGTGAGGGGCAACTGCAACTTCGACAGGGAGGAATGAAAGCATGACGATTGCATTGGAAAAGGGCATCACACGCAGCGGCACGGGCCTGAGCGGCAAGAGCTGGAACATACTGGGGCAGGTCTATTTCCCGAAGGCGCTGTGCGAGGCGACCTTCGCCTTCGAGACCAACAGCGCGCCCGGGCAGTTCGTGCCTGTGCACATCCATCCCACCCAGGACGAGTTCATCCTGGTTCAGGAAGGAGAACTGGACCTCAAGCTCGACGGCCAGTGGGTCAAGGCGCAGGCAGGCGATCTCGTGCGCATGCCGCGCGGCATCCCGCACGGTTATTTCAACAAGTCGGACAAGCCGACGCGGGCGCTGTTCTGGGTCTCGCCCACGCGCATGCTCGATCAGCTTTTCGAGAAGCTCCACAACCTCGGCGACCCGGAAGAAGTCGTGAAGATCTCGGCACAGCACGAGGTGGAGTTCCTGCCGCCTTCGGCGAACGACTGAGGCGCTCTCCGGCCCAGGCGTATGGACCGGATGGCCACTAACGCAACCGCGCCCACCAGGGCCATCGCCGGACGCCCAGACAATGGCGCCCGGCCACCAGAACACGGGGGTGACACCGGATGACCAATGCGATGCAGGACAAGAAGCGTCCCTTCAAGGGCCACAAGGCCAGGCATTTCCTGTTCGAGACGGACGAGGACGGACGCGTCGCGACGATCACCCTCAACCGTCCGGAAAAGAAGAACCCGCTGACCTTCGAGAGCTACGAGGAACTCGGAGATCTGTTCCGGTCGCTGGCCAGGGCCAGCGACGTGCGAGCCGTTGTGCTCGCCGGCGCCGGTGGCAATTTTTGCTCCGGCGGCGACGTGTTCGAAATCATCGAACCGTTGACCAAGATGGCGATGCCCGACCTGCTCGCCTTCACCCGTATGACCGGCGACCTGGTGCGGCAGATCCGCGCCTGCCCGCAGCCGGTCATCGCGGCGGTGGACGGCATCTGCGCCGGCGCCGGCGCGATCCTGGCCATGGCCGCCGACCACCGCCTCGCCACGCCCGATACCAAGACGGCCTTCCTGTTCACCCGCGTCGGGCTCGCCGGCGCCGACATGGGGGCCTGCGGCATCCTTCCGCGCATCATCGGCCAGGGCAGGGCGGCCGAGCTGCTGTTCACCGGACGGGTGATGACGGCCACTGAAGGCCATGCCTGGGGCTTCTACAATGCGCTGCATGACGGCGCCGCGCTGCACGACGAGGCGCACCGCTTCGCCCGCATGATCGCGGACGGACCGTGGTTCGCTCACACCATGACCAAGAAGATGCTCGACCAGGAATGGTCGATGGGCATCGAGGAACTGATCGAATCGGAAGCCCAGGCCCAGGCCATCTGCATGGCGACGGGTGATTTCCGTCGGGCGTTCGAGGCTTTCGCCGCCAAGTCGAAGCCCGATTTTCAGGGGGACTGATCCATGGGTGCGCATCATCCCATCGCTATCGGCTGCCCGACTCGGGACCATCTCGAATGGCCCTTCTTCGATGCGGCGCATCGCTCGCTCGCGACCGAGCTCGACCGCTTCATCGCGGGGGGCGGACTTGGCACGATCGACCATGCCGACGCCGATGCCGCCTGCAAGAAACTGGTCGCCGCACTCGGCGCGGCGGGCATCCTGCGTAACTGCGTGCCCAAGGCGTTCGGCGGGGTCTCGGACGAGATCGACAGCCGCTCGCTTTGCCTTGTGCGCGAAACGCTTGCCTATGCAGATGGCCTCGCCGACTTCGCTTTCGCCATGCAGGGGCTCGGCACCGGCGCCATCAGCCTTTCCGGGTCCGACGAGATCAGGCAGCGCATTCTGCCCGCCATCGCGCGGGGCGAACTGATCTCGGCCTTCGCGCTGTCGGAGCCAAATGCGGGGTCCGACGTCGCCGCCATGAGCATGACGGCGCGGCGAGAGGGCGACAGCTTCGTCCTCGACGGCGAGAAGATCTGGATCTCCAACGGCGGCATCGCCGACGTCTATACGGTGTTTGCCCGCACCGGCGAGGCGCCGGGCACGCGCGGCATTTCGGCCTTCGTCGTCTTCGCCGACACGCCGGGATTCTCGGTCGCCGAGCGCATTGAGACCATCGCGCCGCATCCGCTTGCCCGCATTCGCTTCGAGAACTGCCGCATCCCCGCGGCCCAGATGCTCGGCGCGCCGGGCGAGGGCTTCAAGATCGCGATGCGCACGCTCGACATTTTCCGCCCGTCGGTGGCGGCGGCGGCGATCGGTTTCGCGCGTCGCGCACTCGATGAGGCGCTCGCCCATGCACGCAGCCGCGCCATGTTCGGCGCCACGCTCGCCGACCTGCCGACAGCCCAGAGCACGCTCGGCGACATGGCGACGGCGATCGATGCGGCCGCGCTGCTCACCTGCCGGACCGCCTGGCGGCGCGACGTGCAGAAGCTGCCGATCACGCGGGAGGCCGCGATGGCCAAGATGACGGCGACCGAAAATGCGCAATGGGTGATCGACCAGGCGCTCCAGCTCTTCGGCGGCCGCGGCGTGCGCGTCGGCGAGATCACCGAGCGCCTCTATCGCGAGATCCGCGCGCTGCGGATCTATGAAGGCGCGACGGAGGTCCAGAAGCTGATCATCGGCCGCGAATTGCTGAAAAGCGTGCCGAAGTAGCCAAGCGGCCCGGAGGAGTCGCGCCGGCGATTGAGGTCGCGTGGATGCGTTGGCATCCACGCTCGTTAGGATAAGGAACGACCATGAACATGCATGCTTCCAACAAAAGCGCCTTCGACTGGGCCGATCCGTTCGGGCTCGACGCCCAGCTCAGCGACGAAGAGCGTATGGTGCGCCAGACGGCCCGTGCCTACGCCCAGGACAGGCTGGCGCCGCGCGTGCAGGAGGCCTTCCGCCACGAGAAGACGGATCCCTCGATCTTCGCGGAGATGGGCGAACTCGGCCTGCTCGGGCCGACGGTTTCGGAAGATTACGGCGGCGCCGGGCTGAACTATGTCTCCTATGGGCTGATCGCCCGCGAGATCGAACGCATCGACAGCGGTTATCGCTCGATGATGAGCGTGCAGTCGTCGCTGGTCATCGTGCCGATCTACACCTTCGGCAGCGAGGAGCAGAAGCGCAAATACCTGCCCGGCCTGATCGCCGGAACCAAGATCGGCTGCTTCGGCCTGACCGAGCCGGACCACGGCTCGGATCCCGGCTCGATGGCGACCCGCGCCCGCAAGGTGGACGGCGGTTATCTGCTCAACGGGTCCAAGACCTGGATCTCCAATGCGCCGATCGCCGACGTTTTCGTCGTCTGGGCCAAGACGGAGGATGGGCTGATCCGCGGCTTCATCCTGGAAAAGGGCTGGAAAGGCCTGTCGGCACCGGCCATCCACGGCAAGGTGGGCCTGCGGGCCTCGATCACCGGCCAGATCGTCATGGACGACGTCTTCGTGCCCGGGGAGAACATGCTTCCCGGCGTGACCGGGCTGAAGGGGCCCTTCACCTGCCTCAACTCGGCGCGTTTCGGCATCGCCTGGGGCGCGCTCGGCGCAGCGGAATCCTGCTACGAGACGGCCCGGCAATATGTCATCGACCGCAAGCAGTTCGGCCGTCCGCTCGCTGCCAACCAGCTGATCCAGAAAAAGCTCGCCGACATGGCGACCGAGATCGCGCTCGGCCTGCAAGGCTGCCTGCGGCTTGGCCGCCTGAAGGACGAAGGCGCGCCGCCGGTCGAGCTGACCTCGATCCTCAAGCGGAACTCCTGCGGCAAGGCGCTCGATATCGCCCGCACCGCGCGCGACATGCTGGGCGGCAACGGCATTTCCGACGAGTTCCCCGTCGCCCGCCATCTGGTGAACCTTGAAGTGGTCAACACCTATGAGGGAACCCACGACATCCACGCTTTGATCCTCGGCCGCGCCATCACCGGCATCGCCGCCTTCTCGAACTGAACGGGACGATCATGACTGTCACGAAGCTCTCCGAACATGTCTCCGGCGGCACGCCGCACCGTGTGCTCCAGCCGGCCGACTGGGCAAGGCCCGTCGGCTATTCAAACGGCATGGAGGCGCGCGGCCGTACCGTCTTCGTCGGCGGCCAGATCGGCTGGACCGGACAATGCAAGTTCGAGGCGCACGACCTGCCGGGCCAGGTGCGCCAGACGCTGGAGAACATCGTGGCCATCCTGCGCGAAGCCGGCGCGGGCCCCGAACACATCACGACGATGACCTGGTACGTGCTCGACCGGAAGAAATACTCCGCCTCGCTCAAGGAGATCGGCGCCGCCTACAAGGCCACGATCGGACGCCACTTCCCGGCCATGGCCGTCGTCGAGGTTTCCGGGCTGGTCGAGGACGAAGCGCTGGTCGAGATCCAGGCCACGGCCGTCGTGCCGGATTGAGGGGCTACTTTCCCTCCCCCTTGAGGGGAGGGTGGCGGCGAAGCCGTCGGGTGGGGTTCTCTCCGCTGGACTCGACGCAGTCGCGCGCTGCCGCACGGACCCCCTCTGGCTGCTTTGCAGCCATCTCCCCCTCAAGGGGGAGAAAAGTGCGTGCTCAACGCTCCAACCAGCCCGGCATGGGTTCCGGCAGCGGGATCGCGTTGAGCAATGCCTTCGTATAGTCCGAGCGCGGCACCGCGAAGACGCTGGCGCAGGGCCCTTCTTCGGCGACCTTGCCGCCTTCCAGCACCATGACGCGATCGCAGACGGCGCGGATGACGGACAGGTCGTGGCTGATGAAGGCGACGGCGAGGCCCATTTCGCGACTGAGCTCGCCGATCAGCGCAAGAACCTGCGCCTGCGTCGAGACGTCGAGCCCCGAGACCACCTCGTCAGCGAGCACGAAATCGGGCCGCATCACCACGGCACGGGCGATGCCGACGTGTTGACGCTGGCCGCCCGACAGTTCGTGCGGGTTCCTGTCCAGGCTGGCGAGCGGCAGGCCGACGCGCTCGACCACCTGCGCCGCCTTCTTTTCGGCATCGCGCCTGTCCGTGGCGAGGCCATGAAGGAACAGCGGGCCGGTCAGGATGCGACGGATCGTGTGGCGCGGGTTGAGCGACGACATCGGATCCTGGAAGATCATCTGCATGCGCCGCCGCAGCGGGCGCATGGCTGCCTCGCTGATATGCGTGATGTCCCCGCCGTCGAACACGATCCTGCCCGCCGTCACGTCGACCAGGCGCAAAAGGGCACGGCCGAGCGTCGTCTTGCCTGATCCGGACTCGCCGACGATGCCAACCGTCTCGCCCTTGGCGATTGTCAGGTCGACACCATGCAGGACCTTGATGTTGCGGGCCGTCCCGTAGGCAACCTCGATGCCGGAGGCGGCAAGAAGCTTGTCAGACATGGCGGGGGCCCCTGCGATCGAACGCTGCCAGCTCCGCGCGCAGGCCCTCAAATACGCTCTCCGGCACCGGTGCGAGCGCACGGTCGGGCCGGTCGTAACGCGGTCCGGCGGCGAGCAGCGCCTGCATATAGGGGTGCTGCGGGCGCGCCATGATCTCGGCCGTCGCGCCCGCCTCCACGACCATGCCGCCATAGAGCAGGGTGACGCGGTCGCATATCTGCGCGACCACGCCGAGGTCGTGGGTAACGAAGATGACGCTGGTGCCGTGCTTGGCCTGCATGGCGCGGATCAGACGCAGGATCTGCTTCTGCACGGTCACGTCGAGCGCGGTCGTCGGCTCGTCGGCGACGACGAGCTTCGGATCCATGGCGAAGGCGGCGGCGATCAGCACGCGCTGGCGCATGCCGCCCGACAGCTCGTGCGGAAAGCTGCGCATGACCCGTTCCGGTTCCCGGATGCGCACCTCCTCGAGCAGCGCCAGTCCGCGTTCGCGCGCCGCCGTGGCCGACATGCCGCGCTTCAGCCGCAGCCCGTGCGTGAGTTGGCTCTCGATGCGCCGACCCGGATTGAGCGCCGTCATCGGATCCTGCGGGATGAGCGTTATCTCCGAGCCCGTGATCTGGCGAAGATCGTTCGGCGAGAGGCGAAGAAGGTCCCGCCCCGTGAAAAGGGCGGAGCCTCCCGTGATGCGCACCGCGCGCGGCAGCATGCCGAGCACCGCCTTGGCGATGGTCGATTTTCCGGCGCCGCTTTCGCCGACGAGGCCGAGCACCTCTCCGGCCGCGAGGTCCAGCGAGACCCCGCGCAGAATCGGCGCGCCGCCGTCACGGTCGCTGACGGCCGAGAGATCGCGGATGGACAGAACGCTCATCGCCGCATCACCGGGTCGAGGGCACGGCGCAGCCCGTCGCCGAACTGGTTGAAGGCCAGCACGGTGGCGAAGAGCATGAGCAGGGGGAAGGCGAGCACCCACCAGCCGTGATGAACGATCTGCCGGCCCTGCGCGATCATGCCGCCCCAGGTCGGCGTGTCCGACGAGACCGAGAGGCCGACGAAGGACAGGATCGCCTCCACGATCACGGCGATGCCCATTTCCAGACTGACCAGCGCCACGAGAACAGGCGCGACATTGGGCAGGATTTCGCGCAGCAATATGGTGAGCCTGGGGAAGCCGATCGTGCGCGCGGCCGTTACATAGTCCATGCTCGCCTGCGCCATGGTTTCGGCGCGCACGACGCGGCAAAAGCGCGTCCAGTCGATGATGACGATCGCCGCGATCACGGAATGGACGCCCGACCCCAGTATGGCGACGAGCAGGATCGACAGCAGCACCGGCGGGAACGCCATCCATATGTCGACGAGCCGCGACACGATGGTGTCCACCCAGCCGCCGTACCAGCCGGCGGCGAGGCCGAACGCCGTTCCGAGAATGGCGGCGAGGCTTGCCGCGACGAAGGCAACGGTCAGCGCGATGCGGCTGCCGTAGATCACGCGGGAGAGTACGTCCCGGCCGAGATCGTCGGTCCCGAGATAATAGCCCGGCTCGGCTCCGGCGAAGCCGGCGGGCGGCAGCGTGCCCAGCATCAGATCCTGCTCGAGCGGATCCTTCGGCGCAATCCAGGGCGCGAAGAGCGCCAGAACGATGAGAAGCAGTATGAAGCCGCCGCCGAGCAGCACCTTCGGCTCCAAGAGGAGGTTTCGCATCCGCCACCGGCGCGGCGCTGTCAGGGTGATCTCAGCCATGGCGCAGCCGCGGATTGAGCGCGACCACGGCGAGGTCGACCAGGATGTTGATGAGGATGAACATCAGTCCGAACACCAGCACCAAACCCTGGATCAGCGGCAGGTCGCGGTTGATGACGGCATCGATGGCCATGTTGCCGACACCGGGATAGGAGAAGATGCGCTCGACGATCACGGTTCCGCCGATCAGGAAGGTGAACTGCACGCCGGTCAGCGCGAGCGTCGGGCCGACGGCGTTGCGCATCGCCTCCTGCAGGATCAGCCGCAACTCGGACATGCCCTTCAAACGGGCGAGGGCGACATAGTCCTGGACCATCGCTTCGGACAATGCGTCCTTGAGCACGCGCGTGATGACGGCAGCGAGCGGCAGGGCAAGCGCGAGCGTGGGCATCACCATGTGGGAAGCCACTTCGAGAGCCTTGTCGAAACGCAAGGTAACGATGCTTTCGAGGAGATAGAAGCGGGTGGCGAAGTCCGAGGCCGATTGCGGATCGACGCGGCCCGAAAGCGGGAAGAGCGGGTAGAAGACGCCGAAGACGAGGACGAGTGCGAGCGCCCAGACGAAATCCGGAACCGCCAGGAACAGGCCGTTGACCGTGTCGACAACGGTTTCACCGGCGCTCCGGCGAAAGCGCGTGCCGATGACGGCGACGCTGCCGCCCAGAAGGACCGCCACGAGCAGCGCAGCCGTCGCCAGTTCAAGCGTCGCCGGCAGCCGCTCGGCGAGGAGGCCGAGCACGTCGCGACGCAACGAGATCGAGGTGCCGAAGTCGCCCGACAATATGCCCTTCAGCCACAGCACGAACTGCATGCCGATGCTTTCGTCGAGGCCGTAGCGGGCGCGCATGGCGGCGATATCGGCCGGACTGGCGCCCGGCGCGATCATCATGGCGATCGGGTCGCCCGGCACCACGCGCAGCAGCACGAAGACGATCAGCCCGACGCCGAACAGCGTCACGGCCGCCATGGCAACCCGTCTAGACAATCTGGCAATGGCCATCGAAAATTCTGACCTTCGTGTCGGCCACTACCTTACGGCAGGGGTTACGCCCTGCCGATGAGCACCGGCTGCATCGATCCTGCCACGCTCGGTGTGACCTTCAGGTCGGATTTGTAGACGATCGGCTGCACATATTGCAGCAGCGGAATCACATAGCCGTTCTCGGCGATGTATTTCGACACCGCCTTCCAGCCCGCGATACGCTTTTCCTCATCCTTCTCGCCCCAGAGCGGCCCGATCATGCCGTCGAGATCGTCCGTGTTCCACACCGAATGCGGAGACGGGCCGAACATGGCGAAGCCGGTCGACGTGGTCGGGTCGCCGATCGAATTGCCCCAGTTGTAGAAGGCCGCGGGAGCGAGCTGGTCGGCGGCGCGCAACTCGTAATGCTTGGCGATCTCGTAGACCTCGATCTCGGCCTCGATGCCGACCTTGCGCCACATCCCGACGATCGCCTGGATCATCTCGTAGTCCTTGGGCTTCAGGCCGCGCGTCGTCTGGATGGCGAACTTCACCGGCTTGTCGGTCGAATAGCCGCTCGCCGCCAGAAGCTCCTTGGCCTTTTCCGGATCGTAGCCCACCACGATGGAAGCGTCGTAGGCGGCATATTCGGGCGCCTCCAGCGTATCGATCGGCACGCCGTAGCCGCGCAGCAGACGGTCGACGATCGCCTTCTTGTCGATGGCGTGATGGGCGGCGAGCCGCACATTCTTGTCCAGCATCACATCGACATTGTTGATGAATATCATGCCGATGTCGGTGATCGGGGTGGCGACGCCGGCGAGGCCGGATGCCGATTTCAACCGATCGAACTCCTCATAGGGGATGTCGAGCGTGATGTCGGACGAGCCGCTCTCGATCTCGGCGACGCGGCTGGTCGCATCGGGGATGAACTTGAAGACGACCGTTTCGAAGGGCGGCTTGCCGCCGAAATAGTTCGGATTGGCCTTCAGGCGCAGGAACGCGTTGCCCTCGTAGGCGTCGAACATGTAGGGGCCGGTGCCGATCGGTTTCTTCTCGAAGCCCTCCGCGCCAACCTTCTCGTAATAGGCCTTCGGCAGCACATAGCCGGTGAGGAAAGCCATCCATTTGAAATAGGTCGGCTCGAAACGGATCACGTCGCCGGTGATCTTGTTGCCCTCGATCTGGTAGTTGCCTGCGGTCGACCAGATGAACTGGATCGGATTGCCGGTCTCCTGCTTGGCCGCGCGATCCAGCGACCAGACCACGTCTTCCGCGGTGAAGGGTGAGCCGTCGTGCCAGGTGACGCCTTCGCGCACCGTCATCCAGACCTTGGTCTTGTCCTCGTTCCAGCCCCACTCGGAAAGCAGGCCCGGCTTGAACGAAAGGTCGGGCGCCTGGCCGATGAACTGGTCGAAGACCGACTGGTAGATCGCCTGGATCGTCGGATTGACCGCCGAGGGGCCGACCGTCGGATCGAAGGAGGGAAGGTTCACGTTGAAGGCTATGGTGAGCGTATCGCCGACCGCGGCCGAAGCCACGCCCCGTCCGGCCAGAATGCCCGCCAGAAATGTCCCCGCACCGAGGGCCAGAGCCTCGCGCCTGTTGAGCGTCGTCATATCGATCTCCATGGTTCCCCTGCCGTCGGCCAAGCGCCGACAGAACCGCCGGCTGCCCGCCGATCTTGCGATGCTTCAATGTTAAAATGTTTTGCTCGGCTTTGCCAAGCGGCATTTATATGCAGACGAATGCTTTTTTCGTTGCGTCGACGACGATCGTGCCGAAGGTCGGTCGGGGGTGCCCTCGTTCGAAAGTCGACGCGACTACCTCATGCGTCGGATTACGGTTTCACCCTTTTGGCTGATGTCACCGCGCTGGACAGGCCGGGCAGGCGGCGATGCGTCGCGGCGTTGCGCGCCGCCTGGGCATAGATGCCGGTCATCAGCTCCAGCGTGCGTGCGGCGTCCTCCAGGCGCTGGGCGAGTTCCGGCACATGCCGGACAGCGTCGATCAGCAGCGCGGCGCGCACATCGGCATAGCGATCGGTGACGTCGCGTCCCAGATCGGTCACCTCGTAGGTCACGCCCGAACGACCGCTGCCGCTGCGCTCGACCATGCCGCCCTTTATGAGCTTGCGAAGGCTGTACTGGATATTCGGGATATCCTCGCGATTGGCCATGTAGGCGAGGTCCCGGATGCTCTTGGGCCGATCATTCATGCGGATGATGTGGAGCAGTGCGTTCTCCGGGCCGCTCGCCGCGAAGTCGACGACGGAGGCAAGGCATTCGGCCTGCCAGCGGCCGAAGGCCTCGAAGGAGCGCATCAACGCATATTCGAGTTCGGCAACGTCGATCTCCAGAGGGGTGCGCGCCAGGTGCCAGGTGCGATCGAGACTGCCGGGCGCTGCCTCCTGCTGGTTGCGTCTGGCCATATCGGTCTCCTCCGGCCGGTTCCGGGATTCATGCTCCGGCATATAGAGCCACATCTCCCCCTTGCGTCCACATGGATTTTTAAATAGACTTTCTATCATAAATTCCATCGTAAGGGAGGAGACCACGATGACCGCATCCCGCAACCGCATGTTCGACCGCGACACGTTCCTGCTCGGGACCTTCGCATCCAACTGCTCGGGCGGCATGACCGTGACCAAGGTGCCGGAGCGCTGGGACAATTCCTGGGCCAACAATCTGCGGCTGGCGCGGTTGCTCGACGATGCGGGTATCGATTTCATGCTGCCGATCGCGCGCTGGATCGGTTACGGCGGCGAGACCAATTTCCACGGCGGCGTCCTGGAAACCATGACCTGGGCGGCCGGCCTGCTGGCCAAGACACGCAACATCTGCGTGTTCGCGACGGTCCACACGGCCGCCAACCACCCCGTCGTGGTCGCCAAGCAGCTTGCGACGATCGACCAGATCAGCGACGGCCGCGTAGGCCTCAACATCGTGGCCGGCTGGAACAAGCCGGAATACGAAGCACTCGGCCTCACGCTGCCCGACGATCATGAGAGCCGCTACGGCTACGCCCAGGAATGGTTCGACATCGTCAGGGCGCTATGGAGCAGGGAGGAGGCCTTCGACTGGGACGGAACCTATTTCAAGCTGAAGAACGTGCTCGGGGATCCGCGCCCGTCCACGCTGCTGCCCATCCTCAATGCTGCCGGTTCCGACCAGGGGCGGAAGTTCGCCGTGCGCAACGCGGACTTCCTGTTCACGCCGGCCATCGACCTGGCGCGTTCGAAGGACGAGATTTCCGCACTCAAGCAGCAGGGCAAGGAAGCGGGCAGGGCGGTCGAGGTTCTCACCTTTTCGCATGTCGTGTGCCGTCCGACCGAGAAGGAGGCGCGCGACTATCTCGAACATTCCGGCAAGACCCATGCGGATTGGGAGGCGGTCGACAATCTGGTGCGGCTGCAGTTCGCCCATGCACATTCCTTCCCGCATGACCTGCTCGCGCTGATCCGCGACCGCATGGCGGCAGGCCATGGCGGCTTCCCGCTGACCGGCACCCCGGAGCAGGTCGCCGAAGGCATCATCTCCCTGCATGAGGCGGGCTTCCGCGGAACGACGCTGTCCTTCGTCGACTATGCCGAGGAGTTCCCTTATTTCCGCGACAACGTCCTGCCGATCCTGGAAGCCCGGGGGATCCGTCCAGCGCATCGCCCGGCCGAAGCGGCCGCCTGACGCAGAGGGGAGGTGATCATGTCGGAGCGCCTCATGCTGCGCGACCTGTCGACTAGCGAGGGCGCGGCGGCGTTCCGCGCCGCCATGCGCCTCCTCGTCGGCAATGTCAGCGTCATCACCGCCGGCGCCGGAAGGGACCGCTCCGGCCTGGTCGTCATCTCGATGGTGTCGCTTTCGGCGGATCCACCCAAGGTGATCGCCTGCGTCAACCGTTCGTCATCCACCTGGCCGCTGATCGAGCGCTTCGGGCATTTCGGCGTGAGTTCGCTCGGACCGCAGCACCAGCAGGTGGCGGAGCGCTTCTCGGGCTTCGGCGGCATCAAGGGCGCCGACCGCTACGAGGGCGCAGACTGGATCACGCTGGCGACGGGCGCTTCGCTGCTCGAGGATGCCGTCGCAGTGTTCGACTGCCGGCTCGACGAGATGATCGACCGCGGCTCGCATTCGATCGTGATCGGCTCTGTTGCCGCGGTGGGGACGAGGGATTCCGGCGGCGCGCTCACTTACTGGCGTGGCGGCTACCGGGCGCTCGCAGCCTGAGGCGGGGCGGCTTACCGGCTCGTTCCGGCGTTCCGGCCGGGACGGCGGATCGTGAGTGCCCGTCCGACACCGACACCGGCGTCGCCAGCGCCCAGGCGCGCCTTAGCCCGAACCGATTATATGCAATCGAAGATTATTCTCGCCTTCGCAGGCGCGATGCCGCAGAATGCGGTTTTCGGACGGGTACGCCGTTTCATGCTTGATAATATTTTAGGTCTAAACTAAACATTGCAGATCGATGCTCGGGACCGAGGAACAAGAGCGCGACGTGCAGCCGGCAAGCCTGATCCATCCGAAGACGTCGTCGAGTCCGCAGCCGCCGGACCGCGGCTTTTGGCCGTGCTCGCGCCCATTACCCGCAAACCCGGTTTCCTGAGGCCGAGGCGACTCGGCCCATCGTTTCAACAGGGGAAGAACCATGACTGCAACATCCGCGCTTTCGAACATCGCTTCAGCGCTGCTCTCCGGGCAGATTACCGTCGTCGACCTGTCGGCCCCGCTCGGTCCCGAAACGCCGCTGATCTATCTGCCGCCCCAGATCGGCAAGAACACCCCGCCGGTGAAGGTCCACAGCATCTCGCATTACGACCAGGACGGCCCGTTCTGGTCGTGGAACTGGCTCGAACTTGGCGAACATAGCGGCACGCATTTCGATGCGCCCGTCCACTGGATCACCGGCAAGGACTATGCCGACGGCACGACCGACACGATCCCGGTCAAGAATTTCGTCGCGCCCGTCAACGTCATCGATATCTCCCAGGAGACGGCCGCCAATCACGACTTCCTGCTGACGCCCGACCATGTGAAGGCCTGGGAGGCCAGGCACGGCCGTATCGAGCCGGGAAGCTGGGTGCTCCTGCGTTCCGACTGGTACAAGCGCAACGGCTCGACCGAGACCTTCCTCAATGCCGACGAGAACGGTCCGCACTCGCCCGGGCCGACCGCCGAAGCCATCGAATACATCATTGCCCAGGGCGCGATCGGCTGGGGCACCGAGACGGTCGGCACCGACGCCGGCTCGGCCGGGGGCATGAACCCGCCGTTCCCGGCGCACAATCTGATGCACAAGGCCAATCGCTACGGCCTCGCCTCGCTGGTCAATCTCGACAAGCTGCCGCCCAAGGGCGCGATCCTCATCGCGGCGCCGCTGAAGTTCGTCAACGGCACCGGTTCCCCGGTCCGCGCGCTGGCGCTGGTTCCGGCCTGAGAGCGCCGTTTCCGGCGGCGTCTGATCTGATGCCGCCGGCCTTCCCCGACAAAGCGGAGACACGGCCATGAGCGACGCCGACTATATCGTCGTGGGCAGCGGCATCAACGCGCTGGTCGCGGCGGCCATGCTCGGCCGAAAGGGACGCAAGGTGCTGGTGGTGGAGCGCAGCGACCGCGTCGGCGGCTGCCTGCGCACCGAGGAGATCACCCAGCCGGGCTTCGTCCACGACGTCATGGCGACGACGGTCGTGCTCTTCCTCCTGTCTCCGGCCTATGCCGCACTCGGCAGGGATCTGCACGCCCGCGGCCTCGAGATCGCAGGCACGGATACGCCGACGGCCGTTCTCATGCCGGACGGCCGGGCGGCGGTCTTCTCGACCGACAGGGCGCGCAACCTTGCCATGCTGGACGGGCTCGCGGCAGGCGAGGGCGCCCGCTTCGCCAAGGTCATGGATGGGATGGGCGCCAATGCGCCTTTCATCTTTTCCTTGCTCGGCGGTTCCTTGTGGTCGGGCGGCATGTTCAAGACCGTGCTCAAGGAGACGTGGCGACGCGGTCCGCGTGCACTTGCCTCGTTCTTCGGTGAGGCGCTCGAGACGGCGCGGGCGCATCTGGAAACAACCTATCGGTCCGAGGTGACCCAGGCGCTCTGGGCGCCGTGGGTCCTGCATACCGGTCTCGGCCCCGAGAGCGCCTATTCCGCCCAAATGGCCAAGGTGATTGCCTTCGCCGTGGAGGCGGCGGGCTGCCCGATCGTCAAGGGCGGTGTCCGCAACCTCGCCGGCGCCTTCGTCAGGCTGATCGAAGACCAGGGCGGCAGCGTCAGGACCGAGGCCGATGTCGAGGCGGTCACACTCGACGGCGCCGGCAGGGCCGACGGCGTGCGTCTCGCTGACGGAACGACCTTGAGCGCCGGCAAGGGTGTCATCTGCTCGGTGACGCCGAACCAGCTCTATGGCCGGCTGCTTGCCGGCAAACCGATGCCGTCCGAAGTGAGTGACGGCGTCGCCGCCTATCGCTACGGCAAGGGCGACATGCAGATCCACTATGCCCTGTCGCAGCCGCCACGGTGGAAGACATCAGGTCTCGACAAGGTTGCGCTGATCCATCTGACACCCGGCCTCGACGGCGTATCGCGCGCGGCCAACGAGGCCGAACGTTCCGTGCTACCGGCGGTGCCGACGATCTGCGTCGGCCAGCCGACGGCGCTCGATCCGAGCCGCGCGCCCGACGGCAAGGCGATCCTGTGGCTGCAACTGCCGGAAGCGCCGCGTCACCTGAAAGGCGATGCCGGCGGCACCATCGCGACGCCCGAGGACGGTCGCTGGGACGCGGCGACCCGCGAGGCCTTCGCCGACCGCATCGAGGCGATCCTGACAGATCACATCGAAGGTTTCCGCGAGACGGTGCTCGCGCGGCGCAGCTATTCACCGGCCGATCTCGAAGCGCTCAATGTCAATCTGGTCGGCGGCGATCCCTATGGCGGCTATTGCGGCCTCGACCAGTTCTTCATCTGGCGGCCGTTCAAGGGTTCGGTCAATCACGGCACCCACGTGCCCGGCCTCTATCACATCGGCGCCTCGACCCATCCCGGCCCCGGGCTCGGCGGCGGCTCGGGTTTCCTGCTGGGATCGGCGTTGAAGTAGGTCTGCCTCGTCCTGTTCTCGGGCTTGCGCGGTGCGCCATCGCCGACAACTCATCGGCATATTGCCGAGAGAACCCCTCAGCGTATTGCCGAGAGAGCCCCTCATCCGACCTCGCTTCGCGAGGCCAGCTTCTCCCACAAGGGGAGAAGGCAGGAGCCCGGTTTGACCGGCTCTGCAAATCGTCGACGGTTGCGATAGGCCGAGACCTTGCCGCAAGCGTTCCCTTCTCCCTCTGTGGGCCCCCTGTGGGAGAAGGTGGCCTCGCCCACGGGTCTTGCCTCCGGCAAGCCCGAGGACAGGCTCCGCGAGGTCGGATGAGGGGTGTCTTGGCGCAAACGATGAACGTCGCCACCTTTGCTCGTCCCTACTTCCCGCCGAGCCGGCGCCCGAGCATGAAGCCGGATCCCGCGCCCGTCCCGGCGCCGGGCCAGGTCGAGGCGCCGCAGAGATAGAGCTTCTCCACCGGGGTGCGGTAACGCGACCAGCCGGCGACGGGGCGGAACAGGAAATTCTGGTCGAGGCGGTGGCTGCCCGAAAGATTGTCTCCGCCGATGAGGTTCGGGTTCTCGCGCTCGAGGTCGAGCGGCGAGAACACGGAGCGCCCGAGGATGTGCGAGCGGATGCCGGGCGCATAGGTCTCGAGCAGGTCCAGAACCCGCTCGGCATAAGCGTCCTTGGCTTCGTCCCAGGTGCGGGCCGTGATGGTCCCCGCGGCGTCTCCGGTGATGTCGGCTGGAAGCACGCGCACCTGCACCCACAACACATGCTTGCCCTCGGGCGCGCGGCTAGGATCGGCGGCGGTGGGCTGGCCGACGACCAGCACCGGTTCGCGCGGCAACAGGCCCCCGGCCGCCTCGGCATAGGTTCTCGCCATCAGGCCCATGTCGGGCGCCAGATGCACATAGGCAAAGCGGTGGAGGTCGGGACCGGCCTTCCAGTCCGGCAGGCGGTCGAGCGCCAGATGGATCATCATGGTGCCGGGGCCGGCGCGGAAGCCCGCGATGCGGGCGTCGAAGGCAGCGCGTTTCGGGTCGCTTGGCAGGAGCTTGCCGAAGACCAGCTTCGGATGCGCATTGGCGATGACGGCCTTCCCGGCGCGGAGCACCTTGCCGTCCGACAGTCTCACGCCCGTGGCGCGGCCGCCGTCGGTCTCGATCCGGTCGACCGCCGTGCCAAGCAACAGTTCGCCGCCCTTGGCGCGGAGCAGGGCGGTCATGGAGCGGATGATGGTGTCGGCTCCGCCCTTGCCGATAACCATGCCGAAGGCTTGGCTCGCCATCGATTCCAGATAGGGAAAAAGCGCGCCGCCGGCCGTGTCGGGCGCAAAATCGAGGTGGAGCCCCCATGCCGCCATCATCGCCTTAAGCCTGTCGCTTTCGAAATGGGCGTCGAGGAAGTCGCGCGGCGTGGAAAGAAGCATGCGGCCGATGTCGAGGAGGCCGCTCGTGCCCATGGCGCGCCATGCCTTCCAGACCGTCCGCGCGGTCTGCGGCGACGGCATCTCGGCGCCGAGCAAGCCGAAGAGATGGGGCGCCTGCGCTCCGAAATCGGCGACCATTCGACGCCACGCATCGGCATCCCGAGGTGAGATCGCCGAGATCCGCGAGGCTGTCTCGTCGAGCGAGGCGCTGACGCCCAGCCAGCTTCCGTCCGGAAATGCCGAGCAGAAGGCGTCGGGTGCCGGCACGAGTTCGAGGCCGTGGGCGATCAACTCGTCCTTCCAGGCGGCAAAGAAGGCGGACCCGGCAAACATCGACAGGTTCATGGCGCACAGATCGTGGCGGAAGCCCGGTAGGGTCACTTCGCGGGTCTTGACGGCGCCGCCCGGCTCGGCCGCCTGTTCGACCACGGCCACCTTCCAGCCGCGCGCGGCAAGATGGATGGCGGCGGCAAGACCATTGTGCCCCGCGCCTATGACGATCGCGTCATGCATTGTCAGCTCCTGCCTGATCTCGGATACATATTCCTGAATGCATAGATCGTGTCCAGCCGGTGCCCTCGATTTTGGCCGATCGCAGTACGGTGACGACCGATACTGCTGCATTCGGATTGATTCTTTTCTCGCTTTCGTTGCTAGCACCGCGCGCTGCGGGCTCGTCCTGGAAAGCTTGCAGGAGCATGGAAGCATCTGCTACCTCTGTGGCGAAGTCTCCGGCACGTGATGTCGGACGGCAAGATTCTCTGGAGGCTGGCTTGAGCGCCGATGACACGCAGTCGAAAAAGGCGTCGCGTTGGGCGGTGGCTGCCGGAGACGGTTTGCCGAGCCTCGGCGAGATCGGGCTCAACCAGTTCGCGCCCTACCTCCTGAACAGGGTCACGGCACGGTGGAACGCCAATGTCTCGGATGATCTGAAATCCTTCGAGATGACCACGACGAATATGCGCGTGCTGGCGGTGCTGTCGGTCATGCCGACCCTCACCATCAACGAATTGTCGGTCTATGCCGTCACCGAGCAGTCGACGACCAGCCGCACGCTGGATGCGATGGAGGAGCAGGGCTGGGTGCGCCGCCAGCCGCGCTCCGACGACATGCGCATCCGCGACGTCTCGATCACCGAGGAGGGCAGGGCAGCGCTGGCAAGGATCTGGCCATCGATCTACGACCGCTTCGAACAGCTCTTCGACGGTATCGACGAAGAGGACTACACGCGCTTCGTGGCGACGCTTCATCGCATGCTGCAGAATGTGCGCAAGCACGAGCTGTGAGGGCAGGTGTGGCCGGCTGGAATTCCCCTGCTTGCTCATACGTTGGGTCCGGCGAGAGAGCCACTTCGCTGGCCGCATCCAAGTCGCTGCCTCCGAAGAACCCCTCATCCGACCTCGCCCTGCGGGCGAGGCCACCTTCTCCCACAAGGGCCCACAAGATGTTATGAGGGCGTGGATGGCGGCGTGATCTTGCAGCAGGATTGGTTTTTCCACCCACGCAACATGGGGAGATGACCAATGTCGCATGACCAACCGAGTGTCGTATCGACGACCGCCACCCGTAGCCATCATGGTGCAATCCTGGCCTCTTTGGAACTGAGCACGTCGCGATGGCTGGTCACCTCGCTGCTGCCGGGCACCGAGAAGCTGTCCAGGCACACGCTTCGAGCGGGCGATGCGGACCAGCTTCTGGGGCTTTTTGCCCGGCTGCGCGGCAAGGCCGAGCGGCGGCTGGGCGGCCCGGTCGAGATCATCACCATCCAGGAAGCCGGTTTGGACGGTTTCTGGCTGCATCGGCTGCTGGAGCGCGCCGGCATCAGGAGCCACGTCGTCGATGCCGCTTCGATCCCGGTACCGCGGCGCGGCCGGCGCGCCAAGAGCGACAAGCTCGACGGTGAGAGCCTGTGGCGTACCTTGGCGGCGTGGTTGCGGGGCGAACCCCGCGTCTGTTCGATGGTGCGGCCACCGAGCCCCGAACAAGAGGACCAGCGCCGGCTGGGACGCGAGTACGATACGCTGACGCGCGAGAGGACCCGTCAGAGCAACCGCATTCGTGGCCTGCTCGCGGCGCAGGGCATCCGCGGCTACAACCCGCTGCTGCGCAATCGCCGCGCTGCGCTGGCGAAGCTGACCACCGGTGACGGCCGCCCTCTGGGCGCGCAACTCGTGAGGGAGCTCATGCGCGCGCTCGATCGCATCGAGCTCCTCATGGCGCAACTCGCCCAGATCAAAGCCGAGCGCCGCCAGCTGCTCAAGGGCGCGGCGGCCGACCCGGTTGCCGCCCAGTTGAGCACCCTCAAAGGCATCGGTCCCTCCAGCGCCACCACGCTGGCGCTGGAGGCGTTCTTCCGCAGCTTCGACAACCGACGCCAGCTCGCCGCCTTTGCCGGCCTTGCCGCAACGCCATGGCGCAGCGGCAAGGTCGAGCATGAGCAAGGCATCTCGAAGGCCGGCAACAAGCGCATCCGCAGAACCATGATCGAGATCGCCTGGCTGTGGCTGCGTCATCAGTGCCGATCCGCCTTGAGCCAATGGTTCTTCACCCGCTGCGCCGAAGGCACGCACGGCAAGCGAAACCGCTGCGTCTTCATCGTCGCCCTGGCGCGCAAGCTGATCGTCGCGATCTGGCGCTTCGTCAGCTTCGGCGAAATCCCCGAGGGCGCCATGCTGAAGGCCTGAAGGGAGCAACGACTGCCATATCGACCAGGCCTGATCAGCCCGCGTCGATGCTGGTGGACGAGGCCCGCTTCTCCCCTTGGCTGCAACATGCCGCTCACAAGATGGGAGCTTCGTCTGCCGAACCCCGTGCCTCGCGCATGCAAGATCTTGGTACCGCCCGAACGCGGCGCATGGCGCAATGCCCGGGCGGCCGTATGTGAGGTTCTGAGGGCGCGCCCACACCAGGTCCCCTCAGCCGCCCGAGGCAAAGGTGGTCCGGGCCAGCGATACGGCCTCCACTCCGCCACGCCGCAGTGTGGCGCCGTGCTCGACCAGCGCAAGACCAAGCCGCTCCGCGGCGGCTTGCAGCCGGTCCTGCGCCGATCTGCGCGCGGCGCTCCAGCCAACCGAAGGCGGAACGACGCCGGGGCTGCTCCGTGCCAAGCAATGCGTCGCCAAATCAACCCCTTGACCTCCATGGCCCCCATGTGAGGGGAGAAGGGAACGCCCGCAGCAAGGTCTCGGCCAATCGCCAACGCTGGTGATTTGCAGAGCCGGCTAAGCCAGGCTCCAGCCTTCTCCCCTTGTGGGAGAAGGTGGCCTCGCCCGCAGGGCGAGGTCGGATGAGCAACCATGATTCAGGCGCTGGCATTTTGAGGGTTCCACGGCGTTCCTCTGGCGAGGACAGCGTTGGCCATGTGGACCAGCTTTCTGGCGCAAGCGACGATCGCCTGTTTGTAGGTCTTGCCCGCGTCGACCAGGCGTTTCCTGAAGGCCACGAGGATCGGGTTCCAGTGGTTGGCGGCCGAGAAGGCCGCCATGTAGACGGCCTTGCGCAGCCGCCGGCGTCCACCCGCGATGCGGCGCTGTCCGGCATGGGTTCCACTGTCGTGGTCGAAGGGGGCCACGCCGACGAGCGCCGCCGCCTCGGCTCGGCTCAAGCGGCCGAGTTCAGGCATGCGCACGACGAAGACCAGGGCGGTGATCTCGCCCAGGCCGGGGATGCTCAGCAGCAGGGCGAACCGCTTGGCCAGATCGGCATGGGCCTTCACCTTTGCAATGAGCTTGGCGAGCTCCTTGGACTTGCGCTTGCTCAACCGCCGGATCTCGGCCTCGAGGTAGCGCCGATGCGCCGGATCGCTGAAGCGGTCACGCCGGGTCTCGTGCCGGGCAATGTCGTCGGTGAGGGCGTCGATCAGCGTCATGTGCTCCTGAAAGGCCGCCAGCCGCGGATCGGCCGCCGCGCCGCCGCTGCCCAGCGCCGCCGTGGCGGCGAGGATCAGATGGGCATCGATCGCATCATTCTTGGCACGGCGACCGCGA
This sequence comes from Mesorhizobium sp. L-8-10, assembly GCF_016756635.1. Classification (NCBI taxonomy): domain Bacteria; kingdom Pseudomonadati; phylum Pseudomonadota; class Alphaproteobacteria; order Hyphomicrobiales; family Phyllobacteriaceae; genus Mesorhizobium; species Mesorhizobium sp. L-8-10. Next base: position 3,782,919 of record NZ_AP023263.1, read on the forward strand.
AAGATGCGATAGCCGTGGACCTGACGCGGATCGAAGACCTTGACCGCGAAGCCCACCACTTCGAGCGCCGCTCTGACGGCGGCTTCGTAGTTGCCGCTCGCCTCCATGCCGACCCGTTCGACCCCGGCCGCCGTCAGCCGCGCCGCCAGCCGGCGGTGGCCGGCGGCGTCGTTGGTCTCCACAAAACGCTGCCCGTCGAAAACGGCAACGTCGAGCTTGGCCTTGGAGACATCCACACCGGCGCATTTCATGCTAGTATCGTTCATCTTCGTCGACCCAACCTTGCGTTAATGCGAACCAGGGTGTTCAAGCAACCATCCGGGTCCGATGAAGAAAGTCGACTGCGATCACGCTCATCCTCAGCCAGCAACGGCTCAGGGGTTTCCGATCCGACAATCGACCGGCTCTGCAGGGGTGGCCACCCCTGCAGAGCCAACTCCTCATCCATAGCAGGATTTCCTCATACAAGGGGTACCTCTGCGATGGACGCACGCTAGCCCCGGGGATGAACAGGTGCCCCAACCGTCCGGCCTAAAGCGTCTCCACCGTCCTGATCGCGCCGTCCAGCGCCTTGCCTTCCTCGTCGAGCAGTGCCGCTTGGCGCAGGCGCTTCAACCACTCGGCGCCGTCGCTCCTTTCGCGCAGCGCCGGCACCATGCCCATGACGCGGTCGAATTTCGACTGGCCGCGGGCGTGGGTGTCCGAATAGCCTTTCACCAGCCTGCGGCAGCCGACGACCTCGACGGCGAGATCGTAGTTCGTCGGAAGCACGGCTTCGGCTGTGCCGAGCCAGGCATCCATGTGTTCCATCTCGCGGGCATGGCGCATCAGCCGGCGGCGGAACCGCCGCATCCCGGCGAGCGTGTAGAGCATCGCGAACCAGCCGATGGTGCCGGTGCGCACGCGCCTTCCCTTATTGATCCGGCGGTCGAGTGCCGCGAAGAGACGCGGCCGGCTTTCGATGAAGCGGGCCAGCCCGACCGGCAGCGTGCCGACGACCTCTTCCATGCGCGGGTGCATATATTCCGTCGTATAGACGAGCTGCTGGTCCGTGGCCGCGATCTCCCGGCGCACGCGATCGAAGCGTGACGCCCTGGTCTTCAGGTCGGCGACACGAATGACGTCGTCATAAGCCATCGCGCCGGCGACATATTTCGCCGCGGCGAGCGTGAAGGCGAGGCCGCGGCTCTCGCCGCCGGCGGCGCGGTCGAGCCGGAGCAGCCGTTCCATGCGGTCGAGATATTCGCTCCCATAGGCGGGATCCTGGAAATCGACCACCCGCTTCAGGCCGGCATAAAGCATCGGACGCAGCGGCTCGGGAAAGGCATGGATCCGTGCGAGCAGCGCATCGAGCCCGACGTCGCCCACCGATCGCGGCGGCTCCGGCAGGTCCTTGCGTGGAGTGCGCTGCACCGGATCGGACTTGCCGCCCTGCGCGCGCTTCAGAGCCGCGTCGAAGGTGCGAAGGCTCGCCTCGACGCCCTTGCCGCCCGCCTTGATCGCGGCTTCGAATGCAGCGCGCCCGAAAGGCAGGACGCCGGCGCCGCACAGGGCGCCGAACATCGCCGATGAGATCACGCTGCCGTTCTCTTCGGCAAGCTGCTGCATATCGAAGACGATGCTGCGGCGGGCCGCAACGCCTGAGGCCTCGACTACGGTTTCGGGATCGCCGGTGCCGTCACCCGGCTTCTCCTTCTCGCCGACGGCATAGGAACGGTGGGTCGAGGCGATCAGCGTCGTGCGGTCGGGCGTGACCAGCCCGCGCATCATGGAGCGGCCGGCTTCCATGAATTCGGCCGCCAGTACGATGTCGACATCGCCCGGGGTCGGCATCAGCGACAGCACGGGCAAGTGGCCGTCACGCGGCCGCATCATCTCGACATAGTAGATCGTGGCTCCGGTTCGCTGGGCGACGCCCGGTACCGATGTCGACTGCGCCACCCAGCCTTCGTTCTCCGCGAGCGCCACGATCCAGTCGGCGAGCACGCCGCCGCCCTGGCCGCCCATGGCGAGGATCGCGACCGCGATCGGCTTGTCGGCGTTGAGCGCCTTCTTGATCTCTGCAATCTGGTTCACGGCCGAACTCACGCGAAAACGGTGCGGCGGCGATCGCGCCGGCGTTGCAGGAAGCCGATCAGGGCGCCTCGCATCCGGGCCAGGAAACGATCCCATCCGGTCGGGTTGTAGACGATGTCGGCGCGGTAGAAGGAGGGGCAAAGGACCGCCGCCTCCGAGACCTCGCCGCAATTGCCGCAGCCGACGCAGGTGTTGTCGATCGCCGCCACGGGGTCGTCCTTCAACGGGTCGGTGGTGTGTTTGACCGAAAGCGACGGGCAGCCCGAAAGCCGGATGCAGGCGTGATCGCCGGTACATACGTCCTCGTCGACGCCGAAGCGTTCGCGCACCATGCGCTTGCCGTCCTTGACCGATTTGGAGAATTGCGGCTTCACGCGGCGCTGCTTGTTCAGCATGCATTCGGACGAGGCGATGATGACCTTGGGGCCTTCCTCCTTGGAAGTGAGCGCTTCCTTGAGCGTGTCGCGCATCTTGGCGACGTCATAGGTGCGGTCGATCTCGCGCACCCATTTGGCGCCGACGCCTTTTACCGCCCTGGAGATGGGGTTGTTGGTCGATCGCTCGGGATTGTCGGCGCGCGAGGACAGGATGTCCTGGCCGCCCGTCGCCGAGGAGTAGAAATTGTCGACGACCATGATGACGCCGTCATGCTTGTTGTAGACGGCATTGCCGACCGAACTCGACAGGCCGTTGTGCCAGAAGCCGCCGTCGCCCATGATCGAGATGGGCTTCTTGCCCGCCTTGACGTTGAAGGCGGAAGCCGAGGCAGGGCCGAGGCCGTAGCCCATCGTCGAGCCGCCGATGTTGAAGGGCGGCAGGATCGAAAAGAGATGGCAGCCGATATCGGCGGAGATGTGGTGCTGGCCGAGTTCCTTTTCGACGAGCTTCATCGCTGCGAAGATCGGCCGCTCCGGGCAGCCGGTGCAGAAGCCGGCCGGCCGCGCCGGCACCACGTCGCCGAGCGCCTTGACCTTGGGGTCGGCGAGCACTGGATCGGCCGAGGGCAGGGGTGGGCGGTTACCGAGCAAGCCGGCCTGGTGCGTCACCAGGAAGGATTCGATGCCTTTCATCAGAACCGCGGCCGTGTAGTCGCCGCCCATCGGCAGCACGTCCTTGCCGGAGACGGCAGCGTGGACGTCGCGGCGGCGCAGGATGGTGTTGACCGCCTGCTCGAGATAGTCGGGGTGACCTTCCTCGACCATCAGCACGGCTTTTTTGCCGGCCGAAAAGGCCGCCACCTCGTCGTCGATCAGCGGATAGGTGACGTTCAGCACATAGAGCGGCACGGCCGAGACGCCATAGGCGTCCGCCAGACCCAGGAACTGCAGCGCGCGGATCACGGTGTTGTACATGCCGCCCTGGAGGATGATGCCGACATCGCCGTCCTGCGGTCCGAAATGCTCGTTGAGCTTGCGCTGCTTGATGAAATCGATCGCCGCCGGCCGGCGTTTTTCTATCTTCTCCTTGTCGTGGCCGAAGGAGGCGGGCGGCAGCACGATGCGATTGACGTCGCGCACCGGATTCTCCAGCGCCTCGGCGATGGTGAAATCCGGTCGCCTGTTCGCCTTGGCGACGAACTGGCCGTGGACGTGGCAGGCGCGGATGCGCACTTCGAGCATCACGGGCGTGTTGGACGCCTCGGACAGTTCGAAACCGTCCTCGACGGCCTTGACGATGGATTCCAGGTTGGGGCGGGGGTCGAGCAGCCAGATCTGCGACTTCATGGCGAAAGCGTGGCTGCGCTCCTGCGGGATCGACGAGCCCTCGCCGAAATCCTCGCCCAGGATGATCAGCGCACCGCCCTTGACGCCGCTGGAGGCGAGATTGGTCAGCGCGTCGCAGGCGACATTGGTTCCCGCCGTGGATTTCCAGGTCACCGCGCCACGCAGCGGATAGTTGATCGAGGCAGCCAGCATGGCCGCGGCGGCTGCTTCCGAGGCCGAGCTTTCGAAATGGACCCCGAGATCGTCGAGCACGTCCTTGGCGTCGGCCAGAACATCCATCAGATGCGAGATCGGCGATCCCTGATAGCCCCCGACATAGGAGACGCCGGATTGAAGCAGCGCCTTGGTGATGGCCAGGATGCCCTCGCCGCGAAAGATCTCGCCTTCGCCCAGCTTGAGGTCCTCGACCTCCCTGGCAAAAGAACGTTCGGCCATGCTTCTCCTCCCGCCGCTTGCGACCGTGCTGGCGCAGGTGTCTCGAAATTTGCAAAAGCATATAACTGTTCCGCAGTGGAGTAAAGGCGGGATGCGCGGGGACAGTGGGTCGAGAGCGTTCGGTCATTCTCCTGCATGCGTCGCGCAGACCCCTCATCCGACCGCGCTTCGCGCGGCCACCTTCTCCCACAAGGGGAGAAGGCAGGTGCCTGGCTTCGGCGTCCCCCGTAAATCATCGACGCTGGCGATTGGCGCAAGCGCCGCGGCAGCGCTCCCTTCTCCCCTTGTGGGAGAAGGTGGCCGCGCGAAGCGCGGTCGGATGAGGGGTGAGCGTCGACCTTGCCGATCGTCAGCCGCTCTCGAATTGCAGGCCAAAGAATATTCCAACGCATATTTATGCCGATCCTGGCGCGGAACGTGAAATCCCCGGCAGATCGCAATCCTGCGCCGTCGGCCAAGTTCCTCCACCGCTCCGCCCCAGGCAGGCTTGACGACAAAGGGGCCGCATCAGCTATTGAAGGGCGTATTCTCACGCGAAAAGCAGTGTTTCGATGACGCAAAGGACGAAGGAGCGACGCCCGACGCTCGCCGACGTCGCCAAGCGCGCCGGGGGCCGCTGCCGACCTTTTTCCTCTTTCCGATGACCGAGACCATGGCTCGCAAATCCACCGCCCATACATCAATAGATTTCGACCGGCCCGGCAAGCAGGTCGGCTTCATCGACATCCCGCATTCGCCGCATGAGGATGCCTGGGGCGCGACTCGCATCCCTCTTGCGGTGATCGCAAACGGCAGCGGGCCGACCGTCATCCTGCAGGGCGGAAACCACGGCGACGAATATGAAGGGCCGATCACGCTCGGCGAGATGATCCGCGAGCTCGATCCCGGGAAGGTCAGCGGGCGCATCATCGTCCTGCCGGCGGTCAATATTCCCGCGGTGCTCGCCGGGCGGCGGACCTCGCCCGTGGACGGGCTCAATCTCAACCGGACCTTCCCGGGAGATCCTGGCGGCACCATCACCCAACAGATATCGGCCTATGTCAGCGACGTGATCTTTCCGCTCGGCGACGCATTCGTCGATCTGCACTCGGGCGGCTCGTCTCTCAACATCCTGCCGAGCGCCATCGTCGAGCCGGCGCCGGACCCGGAGCATCGCAGGCGCAACATCGCCGCGGTGCTCGCTTTCGGCGCTCCGCTGACGGTGGTGATCGACAATCTGGGGGAGCCGCGCACCTCGACTGCCACAGCCGTACGCGCGGGGCTCACCACGGTCGGCACCGAAATGGCGGGGGCGGGCACCGTTTCGATCGACGCGCTCGGGATATGCAGGCGCGGCGTGCGCAACGTGCTCGGCCATTTCGGGGTGCTGGCGCCTCCGGTCCATGCCGGCGGGCAGGCGCCCGGCTCGCAAGGAATCCTCAAGATCCCGGGACGGGACGGTTATGTGCTCGCCGGCTGCGATGGCGTCTTCGAACCCTTCCACCCGCTCGGGACCAACGTCCGGGCGGGCGAGCCGGCCGGGCGCATCCACAATCTCGGCGATCCGGCGCGCGCCCCCGAAGTGTTGGAATACGCCTGCGATGGAATCGTCTATGGTCGCCGCCAGCCCGGCCGGGTCGTAAGCGGCAATTGCTGCGTGACGGTGGCCGCGCCTTATGAAGGAGATATCGCGTGATCGGCATCGAGGACGTCAGGGCGGCGGCGGAGCGCATCAATGGCCATGTGAGGCGGACGCCCATGATGGACGCGACGGCGTTGATGTCGCCGCTCGGCGACGCCAACGCGGCCTTGAAACTCGAACTGCTGCAGGTCACCGGCTCGTTCAAGGCGCGTGGTGCGACCAACCGGTTGCTCTCACTCGCCAAGGACGATCTCGCCAAGGGCATCGTCACCGCCTCGGGCGGCAATCACGGTCTCGCCACGGCGCGCGCCGGATGGATGGCCGGCGTGCCGGCGACGATCTTCCTGCCCACCAACGCCACGCCGGCCAAGATCGAGAAGCTCAAGGCCTGGGGAGCCGATGTCAGGATCGTCGGTTCGGCCTGGCACGAATCCAATGTCGCCGCGCTCGGCTTCGCCGAGAGGACTGGTGCCGCATACTTCCATCCTTTCGCCGACCCTCAAGTCGTGGCGGGGCAGGGGACGGTCGGAATGGAGATCCTCGACCAGATGCCCGATGTCGACGTTATCCTGGTCGCCATGGGCGGCGGCGGGCTGGCGAGCGGCGTCGCCACGGCGGTCAAGGCGCTGAAGCCCGCGACAAGGGTGATCGGCATCGAGGCGGAAGGCTGCCCGGTGCTGCTGCGCGCGATCGAAGCCGGCGAGAACATCGGTCTCGACAAGATCACCACCTCGGTGGCGACCATGGCCTGCGCCAAGTCCGACGACGCGATCTTCGAGATCGTGCGCGACCGCGTCGACGGGATCGTCCTGGTCGACGATGTGGAGATGAGGAAAGCCGCGGCCTGGCTCTGGTTCGAGATGGGGCTCGCCGCCGATCTCAGCGGAGCGGCGGCGATCGCCGCGTTGCGCGAGGGGCGGGTGGCGGTCAAGCCGGGCGAACGGGTCTGCGCGATCGTCTGCGGGGCAGGGCCCGACGCGATCCTCGGGTGATGTCCGCTTCGCGGAGCTTTCTCCCCCCTTGAGGGGGAGATGGCTGCGAAGCAGCCAGAGGGGGTGGCTGCGGCCGTGCGCGACGTAAAAAACTCTCCTTGCGCTTAAAGGAGAGAACCCCACCCGGCCGCTTCGCGTCCACCCTCCCCTCAAGAGGGAGGGGAAACCTTGGCGCCTTCCTCAATCCCCCAGCAGGCAGTGCGTCAGCGGATGCGCGGCGTCGGCGAGGCCGTCGATGATGCTGAAGTGATGGCGGTCAGGCTCGATCACCGCGGCGGTCGATGCACCAAGCCCGGTCCAGACATTGGCGAGCAGCGCGTTCTGGCGGATGAACTCGGCGCGCTCGCCGCCGCCCACCCAGCAGGTGATGCGGGCATTGTCCATCGGCCGCAGCAGCGCCGGGCTTTCGGTCAGCGCTTCGGCCTCGTCGATGCGCAGATCCCCGTTCATCGCGGTGCGCATGATCGGGCGCAGGTCGTGAACGCCCGATATGGAAACGACATGCCGGATGCGCGCTTGCACGGGCGCGGCGATCGGCGAGGTCGCACTGATCATACGGCTGACCAGATGGCCGCCGGCGGAGTGGCCGGTCAGCATCAGCGGACCGTTGATCATGGCGGCGGCCGCGCCGATCGCGGCGGCGACCTCGCTTACGATGCCTGAGATGCGGATATCAGGGCAGAGCGTGTAGGACGGCATGGCGACCGCGTAGCCATGTGCCAGCGGGCCTGCCGCCAGATGCGACCAGAAGCTCTTGTCGAGCCGCAGCCAGTAGCCGCCATGGACGAAGACGACTAGGCCTTTCGTTTCGGTCTCCGGCAGGAAGAGGTCGAAACGATTGCGCTCGCCGCTGCCATAGGCGAGGTCCAGCCTGGCGCGGCCAGCCGAAGCGAGTTCTTCCCGGAAGGCGCGTGCGGGCTCGACCCAGGCGGCCGGCCAGCGCTCGCCGCCGGCGATATGGGCGCCGTTCGTATAGGCGTCGTCCCAGTCCTCGATCCGGCGACAGATCATCGGCAATCCCTCCCCAAAGCATGTTTCCCGAAAGTGGGCACCGGTTTCGGGAAGAAAGACATAGTGCCTCTATCCGGCTGCAACTGGCGCGCGCCCGACATGAATGTCAATCTCGCACAGAAACTTTATGCTTGAAATAGTTTTCGGCAGATGCGATCCATTCGTAGGCTCAGTCGAGAAGGGAGGTCTCGCCGTGACGATGGCCGCATGTTTCGTTCGACCTGTCTCCACGGCCACGTCGCTTGTGCCGGCGGGCGCCGGCTGCGGCGCGCGGCCGCTGTCGGCCTGCTTGCCGACCTCCCTTCGCCGCAACCCGATCAGGCAGCCGGCCCGCGTACAGTGCGTGCCGGGCAGCCTGCGACCGATGTAAGGCCACGACCATGCTTGGACCGACAGCGCATATCGACACATTCGCGCGCGACAACCTGCCGCCGCCGGAGCAGTGGCCGGACTTCCTGCTCGACGGTTTCGACTATCCCGACCATCTCAATGCCGCGGTCGAGTTGACCGACGCCATGGTCGCGAAAGGGTTCGGCGACAATACGGCGCTGATCGGCAACGGCCGCCGCCGCACCTACAAGGAACTGGCGGACTGGACGAACCGGCTGGCGCATGCTCTCGTCGAGGATTATGGCGTAAAGCCTGGAAATCGCGTGCTGATCCGCTCCGCCAACAATCCCGCCATGGTCGCCTGCTGGCTGGCCGCCACCAAGGCGGGCGCGGTGGTGGTCAACACAATGCCCATGCTGCGCGCCCGGGAACTCGGCCAGATCGTCGACAAGGCGCAGGTCTCGCTGGCGCTCTGCGACACCCGCATCAAGGACGAGCTGGTCGCCTGCGCCAAGGAGAGCCGCTTCCTCAAGCAGGTGGTCGGCTTCGACGGCACGGCCAATCACGACGCCGAGCTCGACCGCATCGCGCTCAACAAGTCGGTGAAGTTCGACGCCGTCAATACCGGCCGCGACGACGTCGCGCTGCTCGGCTTCACCTCGGGCACGACAGGCGAGCCGAAGGCGACGATGCATTTCCATCGCGACCTGCTGATCGTCGCCGACGGCTATGCGCGGGAAGTGCTCGGCGTGACGCCCGAAGACGTGTTCGTCGGATCGCCGCCTCTCGCCTTTACCTTCGGCCTCGGCGGCCTGGCGATCTTCCCGCTGCGCTTCGGAGCGGCCGCGACGCTTCTCGAAAGCGCCACCCCGCCGAACATGATCGAGATCATCGAGACCTACAAGGCGACGATCTGCTTCACCGCGCCCACCGCCTATCGCGCCATGCTCGCGGCGATGGAAAACGGCGCCGATCTCTCCTCGCTGCGCCTGGCCGTCTCGGCCGGCGAGACCTTGCCTGCGCCGGTCTATGAGGACTGGTGCCGCAAGACCGGCAAGCCGATCCTCGACGGCATCGGCGCCACCGAGATGCTGCACATCTTCATCACCAACCGCTTGGGCGACTCCCGCGCCGCGACCACGGGCAAGCCGGTCACCGGCTACGAGGCCAGGATCGTCGACGCCGATATGAACGAAGTGCCGCGAGGCGAGGTGGGGCGGCTTGCCGTGCGAGGGCCGACCGGCTGCCGCTATCTCGCCGATAAGCGCCAGGAGAAATATGTCCGCGACGGCTGGAACCTGACGGGGGACTCCTTTGTCCAGGATGCCGACGGCTACTTCCATTTCGCCGCCCGCTCCGACGACATGATCATCTCGGCCGGCTACAACATTGCCGGCCCCGAGGTTGAAGCGGCGCTGCTCGCCCATGCCGACGTGCGCGAATGCGCCGTCATCGGCAAGGCGGACGAGCAGCGCGGCCAGATCGTGGAAGCCCATGTCGTGCTGGTCGAGGGCGTCACCGCCGACGCCGCGACGGTCAAGCGCCTGCAGGATCACGTGAAGGCGACGATTGCGCCTTACAAATATCCGCGCTCGGTCGTCTTCCTCGACGCGTTGCCCAAGACGCAAACCGGCAAGATCCAGCGTTTCCGCCTGCGTGAGGGGCATTGAGCATGGCCGAGACGCGCGACGAACGCGAGGACGGCATCCGCACGGCCGTGGCTGCGCCCATGTCCTACAGCGACTATCTGCATCTCGACCAGCTTCTCGCGGCACAATCGGCATTGTCGGATTCGCCCGATGAGCTCCTGTTCATCATCCAGCACCAGACCTCGGAACTGTGGATGAAGCTTGCCATCCACGAGGCAGGCTCCGCCTGCGCCGCCATCCGCGAGGACCGGCTGGAGCCGGCCTTCAAGATGCTGACACGCGTGGCGCGGATCTTCGAACAGCTGAACAGCGCCTGGGACGTGCTGCGCACGATGACACCCAGCGAATACACCAAGTTTCGCGGCGCGCTCGGCCAGTCCTCGGGTTTCCAGTCCTGGCAGTACCGGGCGATCGAGTTTCTTGCCGGCAACCGCAATCTGGCGATGCTGAAGCCGCATGCCGATCGCGCCGAGGCGTCGGCGAAGCTGGAGGCGATCCTGGCGCGGCCGAGCCTCTATGACGAGGCGCTGCGCCTGCTCGCGCGGCAGGGTTTCGACATCGGCCCCGACGCCGCCCGCACCGACTGGCGCGGGTCGCGGCAGGAGAACGAGGCCGTGCTCACCGCATGGAAGGCCGTCTATGCCGAGCCGGAGCGGCATTGGATGCTCTACGAGCTGGCCGAGAAGCTGGTCGATTTCGAGGACTATTTCCGCCGCTGGCGCTTCAATCACGTCACCACGGTCGAACGGATCATCGGCCTCAAGAAGGGAACGGGCGGAACCGGGGGAGTATCCTATCTCCGCCGGATGCTGGAGGTTGTACTTTTCCCAGAACTCTGGAAAGTGCGTACCGAACTCTAGAAAACAACGGGAGGAGCGAGACGATGAAGAGAATTCTTACGGCGAGCCTGATGGCCCTGTCGATCGGCGTGTCGGGAGCGGCATTCGCCGAACCGATCAAGATCGGTATGATCACGACGCTGTCGGGCGGCGGTTCGGGCCTGGGCATCGACGTGCGCGACGGCTTCATGCTGGCGCTCGAACAGTCGGGCAACAAGGAGATCGAGGTCGTCACAGAGGACGACGCCCAGAAGCCGGAAATGGCCGTCCAGATCGCCGACAAGATGATCCAGAGCGACAAGGTCGACATCCTCACCGGCATCATCTGGTCGAACCTCGCCATGGCCGTGGTGCCGAATGCGGTTGCGCAGGGCAAGTTCTATCTGTCGCCGAATGCCGGGCCGTCGGCACTGGCCGGCGCCAAATGCAACGAGAACTATTTCAACGTCGCGTGGCAGAACGACAATCTCCATGAGGCGATGGGCGCCTATGCGAACCAGGCCGGTTACAAGAAGTCCTTCATCCTGGCCCCCAACTATCCGGCCGGCACCGATGCCCTGACCGGCTACAAGCGCTTCTACAAGGGCGATCTCGCCGGCGAGCTCTACACCAAGCTTGGTCAGACCGATTACGCGGCCGAGATCGCGCAGATCCGTGATTCCGGCGCCGATTCCGTCTACATCTTCCTGCCCGGGGGCATGGGCATCGCGTTCATGAAGCAATATGCCCAGTCGGGCGTGAAGATTCCTGTCACCGGGCCGGGCTTCTCCTTCGACCAGGATGTGCTCGGCGCGATCGGAGATGCGGCCGTCGGCGTCAGGAACACCGCGCAATGGTCGCCCGACCTCGACAACGAGACGAACAAGAAGTTCGTGGAGACCTTCAAGGCCAAGTACGGGCGCATCCCCTCGCTCTACGCCAGCCAGGGCTTCGACACGGCGAACCTCATCGTCGCCGCCGCCTCCAAGGCGAGCGTCAAGGACGCCGAAGCGTTCCGTGCCGCGCTCAAGGAGGCCGGCTTCGAATCGACCCGCGGCGACTTCAAGTTCGGCAACAACAACCATCCGATCCAGGACGTCTATGTCCGCGAGGTGATCAAGGACGGCGACGTCATTACCAACAAGATCGTCGGCACGGCCTTCGAAGACCATCAGGACGCCTACGCCAAGGACTGCAAGATGTAATTGCGGCAGCCTCTCTTCTCCCCGCTTGCGGGAGAAGATGCCGGTCCACCCTCCGCAGCTGCTGCGCAACTGCTGCGGAGGACGGGCAGGCAGGTGGGGCGGCGGAACGCTGAGATATCGCCTTACCCTCTCACCGTAGTCGGGAGGGGGGTCGCCGCCGCCGAGTCCGCTCCGCCGCCAAAGCAGCCAAGCTGCACGTCAGTTCTAAGACCGGGAACCATTTTGTCGATCGCACTTCTCCTGGAGCAGTTGCTCAACGGCCTGCAGTTCGGCGTCATGCTGTTCCTGATGGCCGCCGGGCTGACGCTCATCTTCGGCGTCATGGGCCTGATCAATCTTGCCCATGGCTCGCTCTACATGATCGGCGCCTTCGCCTGCGCGGCGGTCGCTGCCGCGACCGGCTCGTTCTGGATCGGGCTGGCGGCGAGCCTCGCCGCGGCGGCCGCCGCCGGCGCGCTGGTCGAGATTCTCGTCGTGCGCCGCCTCTATGAGCGGGATCATCTCGACCAGGTGCTGGCCACCTTCGCGTTGATCCTGATCTTCTCGGAAGGCACGCGCTGGCTGTTCGGCTCGTTTCCACTCTATCTCGACATACCGCCCCAGCTCTCGGGTGCCGTCGAGCTTCCGGGCGGCTTCAGCTATCCGCTGTACCGGCTCGCCATCATCGGCGTCGGCATCGCCGTCGCCGTCGGGCTCTATTGGCTGATCGCGCGCACGCGGCTCGGCATGCGCATCCGAGCCGGCGAATCCGACCGCGAGATGATAGCCGCGCTTGGCGTCGACATCCGCACCCTCTACACCATCGTCTTCGCGCTGGGCGCGGCACTGGCGGGCCTGGCTGGCGCTCTGGTCGGCGCGCTGCAATCCGTGCAGGTCGGCATGGGCGAGCCGGTGCTTATCCTCGCCTTCGTGGTGATCGTTATCGGCGGCATCGGCTCGATCAAGGGTGCGCTGGTCGGGGCGCTCCTTGTCGGGCTGATCGACACGCTGGGACGCTTCCTCCTGCCGAAGCTCTTCAGCCTGTTCCTCGGGCCGTCGGACGGAGCGACGGTCGGGGCCGCGCTCGCCTCGATGCTGATCTATGTCGTGATGGCGTTGATCCTGGCGGTCCGGCCGAAAGGCCTGTTTGCGGTGACGGCATGACTGCGATGCGCCGCGAAACGATAGTCAACTGGTCGCTTGCCGGCCTGCTGCTGGCCCTGCCATTCGCCGCGCAGGCGCTGGGCGAGCCGTTCTACATCACGCTCGCGACCCGCATGGCGATCCTCGCCCTCGCAGCCGTCGGCCTCAATCTCGCCCTCGGTCTCGGCGGGCTGGTGTCCTTCGGCCATGCCGCCTTCTTCGGCATCGGCGGCTACGCCGCCGGCATACTGGGCATGCACGCTCTCAATGCCGAGCCGCTGTTTCTGGGCATTCCAGCCAGCGACCAGATCTGGGTAGCCTGGCTGGTCGCGATCGTGGTTTGCGCGCTCGTGGCGTTGGCGACCGGTGTGATCAGTCTGCGTACATCGGGCGTCTACTTCATCATGATCACGCTCGCATTCGCGCAGATGATCTACTATTTCGCCATCTCCTGGCCGGCCTATGGTGGAGAGGACGGCCTGTCGCTGCCGTTGCGCAGCGCCTTTCCCGGCCTGAACACGGCCGATCCCTTGACCTTCTTCCTGCTTTCTTTCGCCGTTCTGGCGGTCACCCTCGTGCTGTTCGCGCTTGTCGGCGGCTCTCGCTTCGGCACCGCTTTGCAGGCGGCACGGCAGAACGAGGCGCGGCTCGCAGCGGTCGGCATCGAGCCGTTCCACACAAGGCTCGTCGCCTATGTCATGTCCGCTGCGATTACCGGCGTGGCGGGCGTGCTCTTCGCCAATCTCAACCGCTTCGTCAGTCCGTCCATGTTGTCCTGGCAGATGTCGGGCGAGTTGATCGTGCTGATCATCCTCGGCGGCACGGCGCGACTCTTCGGCCCGATTGCCGGTGCGATGCTGTTCGTGCTTTTCGAATTCGTGCTGGGCGGCATGACCGAGCGCTGGCAGTTCTTCCTCGGGCTGATCCTGCTCGCCGTGGTACTCTTCGCGCGCGGTGGTATCGTCGGCCTGCTCGCGGGGAAAGCGCGCCATGGCTGAGCCGATCCTTGCCATCCGCGACCTCACCAAGACCTTCGGCGCTCTCAAGGCGACGGATGGCGTCAGCCTCGAGCTGCGGCCGGGCGAGATCCATGCGCTGATCGGCCCGAACGGCGCCGGCAAGTCGACGCTTATCCACCAGATCTCCGGCACGATCCGGCCCGATGGCGGCACCATCTCCTTCCTCGGCCGCGATGTCGGCCCGCTCGACGTGGCCGAGCGGGCGCGGCTCGGGCTCGGGCGAAGCTTCCAGATCTCGTCCCTGGCGCCCGAATTCTCCGCCCTGCGCAACGTGATGCTGGCGGTGCAGGCACGCCAGGGCAAAACCTTCCGCTTTCTCCGGCCGGTGATGCGGGACCGTTCGCTGACCGAGCCGGCCATGGCCATGCTCGAACGTGTGGGCCTTGCCGACCGCGCGTCGCTGCCGTCCGCGGAACTGTCCCACGGCGAAAAGCGCCAGCTTGAGATTGCCATCGCGCTTGCCCTGGGGCCAAAAGCCTTCCTGCTCGACGAGCCGATGGCCGGCATGGGACCTGAAGGATCGAAGCGTCTCACCGGTTTTCTCGACCGACTGCGCGCCGAAGCGCCGATCCTGCTCGTAGAGCACGATATGGACGCCGTCTTTGCGCTGGCCGACCGCATCTCGGTGCTGGTCTATGGACGGGTCATCGCGACCGGGACGGTCGACGAGATCCGCCGCGATGCCGAGGTGCGTCGGGCCTATCTGGGAGAAGAAGCGTGAGCCTGCTCGAAGTGGACCGGCTTGAGAGCTTCTATGGCGCCTCGCAGGCGCTGTTCGGGGTCTCGCTCGCCGTGGCCGAGGGCGAGGTGGTTGCCCTGATGGGCCGCAACGGCATGGGCAAGACGACGACGATCCGCTCCGTGCTGGGTCTCATCCGGCCGCGCGGAGGCCGGATCGCCTTCGGCGGATCCGAGATCGCCGGCATGCGGCCGCACCGCATCGCCCGCCTCGGCATCGGCCTGGTGCCGGAGGGCCGCCGCTGTTTCCCGAATCTCACCGTGCACGAGAACCTGGTCGCCGCCGCGCGCAAGGGCGTCTGGACCGAGGCCCGGGTCACGGAACTCTTTCCGAGGCTCGGTGAACGGCGCGACCAGTTCGCCAGCACGCTGTCGGGCGGCGAGCAGCAGATGCTGGCAGTGGGTCGTGCCTTGATGACCAATCCGCGGCTCATCATCCTCGACGAGGCCACCGAGGGGCTGGCACCCGTCATCCGCAAGGACATCTGGGCGGCGATCCGCACCCTCAAGGCTGCCGGCCAGTCGATCCTCGTCGTCGACAAGACGCTCGCCGAACTGTTGCCCGTGGCGGATCGCTGCTTCGTTCTGGAGAAAGGCACGACCGTCTTCGAGGGAACGCCGCAGGCGCTGACGCCGGAGCTCCAGGACCGGTATCTCGGCGTGTAGCGTCCGGGGTCTATTGGTTCGCGGCCGTGATGGGCGTCATGCTGTGCGCGTGGTTCGCTGAAGCAGCTTGCCATCCGTAGTCACGGCTCTGCCCGCCTTGAAGGCTCGGCGGCCACCGGGAACCGCGACCACGGCTTCCGGCACATGGGCGGCGTCGAGCGCGACGAAATCGGCCGGAGCCCCGACACGCAATCCATAGCTTTCCAGACCGAGCGCGCGTGCGCCGGCTTCCGTCACGGCGTCGAAGGCGGCCGCGAGTTCCTCGTCGGTATAGAAACCGGAGCGATAGCCGATCATCATGGCCCGGCCCAGCATGTCGCCATCGCCATAGGGCCACCAGGAATCCCGGATATTGTCGCTGCCGCCGAAGACGGTGACGCCGGCCTTGCGCAGCGCCAGCACCGGCGGAAAGGGGTGGTCGCCCGGCGCATTGGTCATGATGGCGACTCCCGTCGTCGCGAGCTTCTCCGCAGTTCTGGCCAGGATGTCGGCGGAGACATCGCCCAGGGCATAGGCATGGCTGACGACGACCTTGCCTTCCATGCCGAGCGCGCGCGTGCGCGCGGCGATCTCCTCGATCTGGAAGATGCCGAGCAGGTGGCCGTCATGCAGATGGAGGTCTATCGGAACGCCGCGCTTCTCGGCAATCCCGAACACAATATCGAGATGGCCTTTGACGTCGCGGTCGAAGGATGCCGGGTCGAGCCCGCCGATGGCGTCGCAGCCGAGATCGAAAGCGGCGTCGAGCAGTTCGGCCGTGCCGGGGCAGGCGAGGATGCCGTTCTGGGGGAAGGCAACGAGCTGGATGTCGATCACGTCCCGATATTGTTCGCGCACGGCCAGGATCGTTTCGAGCGGCTTGAGGCCGACGGTTCCGTCGACCATGACGTGGCTGCGCATATGCGTCGTGCCGTGGGAGATGCAGAGCTCGAGCTGGCTGCGGGCGCGCTCATCCATCGGCGCCGCCGTCGCCATGTTCTGCCGCTGGAATTCGACGCGTTCATGGACGTCGAAACCGGCCGTGCAGGGTTTGTGCGGCTTCCATGCGTCGCCGTAGAAGCTGGTGTCGAGATGGATGTGTCCTTCGACGAATCCGGGGACGACCAGTGTATCGCCGAGATCGACGACGGTTCGAACGGTCGCGCCTCTTGCAGCCTCACCGATCGCGGCAATCCGGCCCGCATCTACGGCGATCGCGCCTGAAGTGCCGTCCGCGAAGCGAGCATTCTCGAACAGTGCGTCGAAGGTTTGTGTCATGAAAAGCTCCGGTCAGGCGGATGGGAAAGCGCGGGGCGACTATCCGGCGCACGGCGGCGATTTGGCAAGCGGGCCCTGGGCGGACCATTGCCGGCAGATGGGAGGCGCAGCCGGTTTTCTGCGGGGCGGGCGGCTTCCGTGATGCTCCCGATTGTTCCCGCCGGCCGCGACGATTTCCGTCGACAAGGAGGTTTCCGCGCTTCAGCGACGGGGTATCTTCCGTCGCGAACGCGAAGAATCGATACTGAGCGACAATCTCGGAGTTCCGCGTCCTCGGAACCGGTTTTCCGCATGACCGGGCACTTGATCGAATGGAGGTTCTTATGTCTGCACAAACGAACAGGCGCATCGTCCTGGCGGCGCGGCCGACCGGCCGACCGAAGCCCGGCGACTTCCGCCTGGAAACGACCGCGGTTCCCGAGCCGGGCGAGGGCGAGCTCCTGCTGCAGATACTGTATCTGTCGCTCGATCCCTATATGCGCGGGCGCATGAATGCCGGCAGGTCCTATGCCAAGCCGGTCGAGATCGACGCCGTGATGGAGGGCGGAACGGTTGCGCGTGTCGTGCGGTCGCGCAATCCGGACTTCGCGGAAGGCGAAATCGTCCTGTCCCATTCCGGTTGGCAGAGCTTGGCCCTGTCGGATGGAACGGGTCTTCGCAGGCTCGATCCGGGCGCGGCACCGCTGACCACCGCGCTCGGCGTGATGGGCATGCCGGGCTTCACGGCCTATGCCGGCCTCTTGACGATCGGCCGGCCGCAGCCGGGCGAAACCGTCGTGGTCGCGGCCGCCAGCGGCGCCGTGGGCTCGGCGGTCGGCCAGATCGCCCGGATCAAGGGCGCGCGGGCGGTCGGCATCGCCGGAGGCGAGGACAAATGCCGCTTCGTCCGGGAAGAACTCGGTTTCGACGCGGTCGTGGACCATCGCGCCCCGGATTTTCCGGAAAGACTGAAGGCTGCCTGCCCTGATGGGATCGACGTCTATTTCGAGAATGTCGGTGGCCAGGTCTGGGACGCCGTTTTCCCGCTGCTCAACGACTTTGCCCGAATACCGGTCTGCGGCCTTATCGCCCAATACAACGCCATCGACGACAGCCGGCCGGATCGCCTGCCGGCCGTCATGCGTGAAGTGCTGAGCCGCAGCCTGACGATCCGCGGTTTCATCCAGAGGGAATTCGTCGACCAGCGCCCGGCCTTCTATCGCGACATGGCCGGGTGGATCGCCGCCGGCAAGGTCCGCTACCGCGAGGACATCGTCGACGGGCTCGAGAATGCTCCGGAGGCGCTGATCGGGCTGCTCGAGGGGCGCAATTTCGGCAAGCTTATCATAAGGGTGAGCGCATAAAGACCTGACGCTCGGAATCCGGCAGCAAACGGCAGTGTCCGACCCGGAGCTGTCACACTTACCGATGCACGGGGCCTTCGGCTCCGTGCGCCATGTGGACGATCCGGCAGTTCAGTCTGCCTGCTTCACCGCGTAGCTGTTTATGATGGCGCCGTTTCCCAGACGACGAGTCTCGGTGAGATCGAGCCCCGTCTTCCGACCTGGCTTGAACAGCAGCGTACCCTCGCCCAGAAGCACAGGCACGACGCAAATCATCAACTCGTCGACCAAACCGGCTTCCAGCAGGGAATGCGTAAGGTCGGCGCTGCCGAAGACATAAAGCTCCTTCGTCAGCTCGGCCTTCAGGCGCTTCAGTTCCGGCACGATGTCGGCGGTCACCCGGCTGTTGTTCCAGTCGACCGATGTCAGCGTGCGCGAGGCGACCAGTTTCGGCAGCGCGTTCATATAGGTCGCGACCTTGCCCGGCTCGGCCGATCTCCAGTAGTTGGCCATGCCCTCATAGGTCACCCGACCGAAGACGAGCGCCGCGGCATTGTCGCCGAATTCTTCGCTCAGTTTTTCCAGTTCGGGTCCCCAGGCGAGGTTGTGGAAGTCGAGATCCCACTTTTTGGCGCCTTCGAAATAGCCGTCCACGGTCACGAGATTCCAGACGATCAACCTGGCCATGCGCATCCTCCTAAGAATCCAGTTGCAATTTGCAAGCAGATAAGGGCATAGCTTAACTGATCCTGTAATGCAACTGGTTTAAATTTAGGGAAGGCAATGTAGGATGCAGGCCGGTCCGGCTGCCCGACGCGTCTCCCACGAGTTGGTCCCACGGCATCGCCTTCTACACGGCCAACGGGCCAGCCGAACCACTGCACGATCGTCCAAGACCGCCGGATACGCCTCCGCTAGTTTTGTCCTGATGAGCCGTGACCGTTCACCCCTGGTCCTGGGGAGGAGAAGGCGATGGCGACGGAGCTTGCCCGGGACGCGGAACTGTGGCGGTCCTTGCTGGCGCTGGTCATGGCGGCGCTTGCGGTGATGGGCAGCCCGGGACCTTCGACGGTGAGCGTGACCGCCGTCGGCGCCGCATACGGGTTCCGGCGGTCGGTTCCCTATATGTCCGGGCTCGTGGCCGGGACGATCGCCGTGCTTCTCGCCGTTGCCGCAGGCTTCGTGGCGCTGCTTCTGTCGATGCCCCGCCTGTTGCCGCTGCTGGTCGCGGCGTCTGTCGCCTATATCCTCTATCTGGCATTTCGCATCGCGACCGCGCCGCCGCTGGCAAGGCAGGAGCGCGATGCGCCTGCGCCGTCCTTCGCCGGAGGCTTCCTGCTCGGCGTTGCCAACCCGAAGGCCTATCTGGCGATCGCGGCCGTCTTTGCCGGTGCGAGTCTCGCCGCTCAGGCGCCGATCGTGGACGCGGCCGCCAAGATCGTCGTGCTCTCGGCAATGATTGTCTTCATTCATGTCTTCTGGCTGGCGATCGGTGTGTCGCTGGCCGCGCTGTTCTACGACCCGGTCACGTCGCGTCGCACCAACATCGTGCTTGCCCTGTTGCTGGTTGCCACGCTTGTTGTCGGCCTCTTGCCATGACCCCTCTCATGTTGAGGAGCATGGTGCGCCTGCGGCCCGATCCTGCTGATTTGACAACGGATTTCTCCGGCGCGCCGCGTGAGATCCCGGGGTGCATCCCGCGCGCCCCCTCGACCTGTCGATACCGGGCATCGGAAGCGCGGAAAGATGCCATCTGCAGGCCGTCCTCCGCTGAACCTCAACAGGCCCTGGGCCATATGCGGCCTTCAGCTTCGAGCAGCTATCCCTGGGCTATGTGCGGCCTGCGGGCCGATCCCAGGACACGCTTCGGGGACGGTCGAGCTGAAGGGATGTCTCGGGCGGCCTCGCTTCCGGGTGGACGAAACCGAAGCCCAGCCAGTTGTTGGGGCGGGCGCGGATATATTGCGGCGGGTAGCGGATGTCCGCGCCGAGCGCCGCGGCCGCGTGCAGGCCCCAGCGCGGATTGTCGAGCATGGGGCGGGCGAGGGCCACGAAGTCGGCTTCGCCATTCGCCACGATGGCTTCCGCCTGCCGCGGTTGGGCAATCATGCCGACGGCCATGGCGGACAGTCCTGTCCGTTTCTTGATCTCGGTTGCGAAGGACACCTGATGGCCGGGTGCGGCCGGCGGGATCGAGATGCCAGGCGCGATGTTTCCGGCAGACATGACCGCGTAGTCGACACCGACGTCTTCGAGCGCCTGCGCGAGCGCGACCGCGTCCTCGAGCGAGGAGCCGTCGGGGTGCCAGTCCGTGCTGTTGATGCGGAAGCCGAGCGCAATAGCCGGCGGCAGGACGGACCGGACGGCACGAGCGATCCCGATAGCGAAGCGCATACGGTTCTCGCGCGTGCCACCCCACCGGTCAGACCGCCTGTTCGACAGAGGCGAAAGGAAATTGTGGATGAGATAGCCATGGGCGCCATGGATCTCGACGAGATCGAAACCCGCTTGTGCGGCGCGCCGGGCGGAGGCTGCGAAGGCGCCGATGATGCGTTCGATGCCCGTCTCGTCGAGCTCTTCCGGCACCGGCCAATGCCCGTCGAAGGCGAGGGGAGATGGTGCAACAGGTGTCCAGGCGCCCTCTTCCACAGGCAGGGGCTCGCCCTTCCAGCGTTCCGGGATAGTGCGCGTCGATGCCTTCCTGCCGCAATGGGTGAGCTGAATGCCGATCCTGGCGCCGGACAGCTTCCTTGCCTCGTCGAGCAACTTCGCGAGCGCGGTTTCCTGATCGTCGCGGTAGAGCCCGAGGCAGCCATGCGTGCCGCGGCCGATATCCTCCACTGCCGTCGCCTCGACGATCACGAGGCCGGCGCCCGACATCATCAGGCCGCCGACATGGATGAGATGCCATGGCTGCGCCACGCCGTCGACGGCGCTGTATTGGCACATGGGCGAGACGACGATGCGGTTTTCGAGCTCGAGGCTGCCGATCCTGCCGGGGCTGAAGAGTGCGCTCATCTCCGTCGTTTCCTCCCTGCCGTTGTTGCTATCCCGGAGTGACCACGAAACCGCCCGCCCGGCAAACCAAGTCGACGGTGACTTGCCAACTTCACCCATGTGAAAGTTCTTTGGGCGCGACCCCAAATTCATGCGTCCGACCGGGCACCGTGTGTTTCACATTTGTGAAGTTTCTCTTCGCATCCGCGATGCGATTGACTCGCTGGTCGACCTGCTCGATGGTCCTGGCAGAGGCGGTCGCAAGACCGGTTCCTGGGACGATCAGCTCCGCGATTGCGCGTTGGCAGCCGCCCGGCGTGGCCGGCCGGCAGAGCGCATTGCTGCCCGACAGGTGTCGGGCCCGAGCGCACGCACCCAGGGTCCGGATCGCGGCAGTTGCGGTCTGGAGGAGTTTCGCATGACTCAGGGCAATCGGGCTACGAAGAGCAGCGGGGCGTGCCGGGTCGACGTCATCGTCGTCGGCGCCGGCTTCGCCGGGATGTACGCCACCTACAAGTTCCGCGAGATGGGCAAGAACGTCGCCGCGATCGAGGCCGGCGGGGACGTCGGCGGGGTCTGGTACTGGAACCGCTATCCGGGCGCCCGCTGCGACCTGATGAGCGTCGACTACAGCTACGGCTTCTCGCCGGAGATCGAGCAGGAATGGACGTGGAGCGAGCAGTTCGCGGCACAGCCCGAAATCCTCGCCTATGCCAATTTCGTGGCGGACCGGCTCGACCTGCGACGCCACTACAGGTTCAACACGCGCGTGACGCGCGCCGCCTGGGACGAGGAGGCCAAGGTCTGGCGTGCTATCATCGACACCGGCGAAACGCTGGAAGCGCCCTATTGCATCATGGCGACTGGTCCGCTTTCGGTGCCCAAGGATCCCGAAATTCCCGGAATCGAGCGGTTCGAGGGCACACTGCTCCGCGCGCAGAAATGGCCGCACGAACCCGTCGATTTCGCCGGCAAGCGCGTCGGCGTCATCGGCACCGGTTCGACCGGCATCCAGATCATCCAGACCCTGGGCAGGCAGGCAGGCGAACTGTTCGTCTTCCAGCGCACGCCGAGCTTCACGCTGCCGATGCGCAATCACGTGCTCGAGCCCGACTACATCGCCGAGATGAAGCGGCACTACCGCGCGATGCGCGAGGCCATGCGCAACAATCCCACCGGCGGCACGCGGCCGGCGACCTCGCGCCCCTTCTTCAGCCTGCCGCCATCCCAGCGTCGCGAGGTGATGGAGCAGGCCTGGATCAATGGCGGCCACACCTTCCTCGGCTCCTTCGCCGACCTGCTCAGCAACCAGGAGGCCAATGACCAGGTCGCCGACTTCGTGCGCGAGAAGATCGGCCAGATTGTCGAGGATCCGAAGACCGCGGAGGCTCTCAAGCCGCGAGGCTATCCGATCTTCGCCCGCAGGCCCTGCCTCGATACCGAGTATTACGAGACCTACAATCTGCCGAACGTGCATCTGGTCGACGTCTCGAAGGACCCGATCATCGGGATCACAGAGAAGGGCGTCCGCACCGAGAGCGGCGACACCGAACTCGACATGCTGATCTTCGCGACCGGCTACGACGCGCTGACCGGCGCGCTGCTCGCTTTCGACGTGGTCGGCCGTGGCGGCCGCACATTGAAGGACAAATGGAAGAACGGCCCGCGCTCCTATCTCGGCTTCATGGCGGAGGGCTTTCCGAACCTCTTCGCGCCGAGCGGCCCCAACGGACCGGCCGCACTCGCCAACCTCGTCACAATCGCCGAGCACGACGTCGACTGGATCGCCGAAATGGTCTCGTTCATGGAGGCGAACGGCATCCGTACGGTAGAGCCGACCGTCTCGGCCGAGGAAGGCTGGATGGCGCTGGTGCTGTCGATGGCGGAGAAGTCGCTGATCCGCAAGGCCAACACCTGGTGGGTGGGCGCCAACGTCAAGGGCAAGCCGCAGGGCTTGACGATGTTCATCGGCGGTTTCCAGAAGTATCGCGAACTGTGCGCGGCGGCCGCCCAGGACAAGGCGTCCAACTTCGTCTTCGACCGCGCGGCGCAGAGCGCGGCTGCCTGACCGCGCGTTCACCCTCGCAGACGGACGCGCGTGGGCGAGTCCGGCCGCTGAACGTCGACAGGTCGACTTGGAGTTTTTCGTTCCGCTGAAGGATCAGGCGGCCGGGCCGTCAAATGGACTTTCACATAGGTGAAACTTCCCTTCGCATTTGCGTGGTGAATTGACGTGGCGCGCATCGGCTTCGATTTTGCCGCCCCGCCGGGGGAGCGCCGGTGATGGAGTGATGAGGAGCACCCAATGCTAGGCCTGATGCAGGACCGCCCGCTGCTGATCTCGACGCTGATCGACCACGCGGCGCGCTACCATTCCGACGTCGAGATCGTTAGCCGCACCTGCGAGGGGCCGACGGTGCGCACCAACTGGCGCGACCTGTCGAAGCGTATCGCGAAGCTGGCCAACGCACTGAAGAGCATGGGCGTCAAGCCGGGCGACCGCGTGGCCTCGCTCGCCTGGAACACGCACCGCCATGTCGAGCTGTATTTCGCCGTCTCCGGCATCGGCGCGATCCTGAACACGGTCAATCCGCGTCTTTTCCCGGAGCAGGTCGACTACATCGTCAACCATGCCGAGAACCGCGTGCTCTTCTTCGACATCACGTTCTCCGGCCTGGTCGCTGGGCTCCAGTCGAAGTTCCGAACCGTAGAGCGCTACGTCGCGCTCACCGATGCCGGTCACTTGCCGCCCGACGTAGACGGCGTCCTTGCATATGAGGACCTGCTCGCCCCGGAACCGGACACGGTCGAGTGGCCCGTCCTCGACGAGCGGACGGCGTCGGCGCTCTGCTATACGTCAGGGACAACCGGCAATCCGAAGGGCGTGCTCTACTCCCATCGGTCCACGCTGCTGCATTCCTTCATGGTGTGCACGGCGGACGGCTTCCGGCTCTCGAGTGCCGACAGCGTACTCCTGGTCGTGCCGCTGTTCCACGTCAATGCCTGGGGAATCCCCTATGCGGCGGCGATGTGCGGAGCGAAGCTGGTGCTGCCCGGCCCGAAGCTTGACGGCAAGAGCCTGTTCGATCTTGCCGCCGAGGAGCGGTGCACCTTCTCGCTCGGCGTGCCGACGGTCTGGCTCGGCTTCTTCCAGCACATCGATTCGACGCCTGGCATCGATACCTCGGCGCTGCGGCTGGAGCGTGTCGTCGTCGGCGGGTCCGCGGCGCCGCGTGCGATCATTGAACGTTTCCGCGGCCTCGGTGCCTTCGTCATCCACGCCTGGGGCATGAGCGAGACCAGTCCCGTGGCGACTGTCGGCAACCTCCTGCCCAGGCATCGCGACCTGCCGGAGAAGGAACAGGTCGACGTCCAGGTGCGGCAGGGACGCGTCGTCTACGGTGTCGAGTTGAAGATCGTCGACGAGAACCGGAACCCGCTGCCGCAGGACGGCACGGTCGCCGGAGACCTCTACGTGCGGGGCCCCTGGGTCACATCAGGCTATTTCAAGGGTGTCGGCGGCAACATGCTGGACGAGGACGGCTGGTTCCCGACCGGCGACGTCGCCAAGATCGATGCGGACGGTTACGTCGTGCTGACCGACCGGTCGAAGGACGTCATCAAGTCGGGCGGCGAATGGATCTCGTCTATCGACCTCGAAAACGCCGCCGTGGCGCATTCCGACGTGCAGGAAGCTGCCGTCATCGGCCTGCCGCATTCGAAATGGCAGGAGCGTCCGTTCTTGATCATCGTGCCGAAACCCGGCACCGCGCCCAGTCGGGAGGAAATTCTCGGCTTTCTTTCCGAGCGGGTCGCCAAATGGTGGCTGCCGGACGATGTGGCCTTCGTCTCGGAACTGCCGCACACCGCGACCGGCAAGCTGCAGAAGACGAAACTTCGGGAGCAGTTCCGCGATCACATCTTGCCGGTCAACCAGACTTCACATTCATGAAAGTGTTCTGCACGCTTCTGGCGTGATTGCTTCACCGGGCCGCTTCGCATAATCCTTTGGCAACGACCGGTCGCATTAGGGAGGAATGATGCCGCGCGCATTTTTCGACGATCCGGATGGTACCCTCGCAATGTTGCGGGACAGCGTCGAGACGTTGTCCGCCCGCTATGCGGGGCCAGCATCTCTTCGCGCCAAGCGCGCACGCCAGGGCGATACCGATCCCGCGCTGTGGGCCGCAATGGCTGAAGCCGGCTGGACTGGTCTTTTGCTTCCCGAAGATCTCGGCGGCGCTGGCCTTGGCTTCGCCGAGCAGGCGGTGCTGAGCGAGGCTCTCGGCCGCGCGCTGATCTGCGAACCCATCGCCGCCGGCTCGGTCTTCGCCTCCGTGCTGCTGCGCGAGGCGCCTTCCTCCGCAGAGCGTGACCGGCTTGCCGCCGGCCTTGCGGACGGATCGCTGCGCATCTCGCCGGCCTGGCGCCAGCCTTCGCAGCATTCGTCCGGACGGCCGCTGACGGCGTCCGAAGACGCCTCGGGCATTTCCCTCGACGGAGGACTGCAGTTCGTCGATGCGGCGGCGTCCGCGACCGATTTCCTGGTCGTGGCGCCGCTCGCCGACGGTGCGGTGCTGGTGTCGGTGCCGGCATCCGCGCCCGGCGTCTCGCTCGACCAGAAGGCGGGCGTGGATGGCGCGACCATCGGCGCGCTGCGCTTCGGCCGGGTTTTCGTTCCTGCCGAGCGCGTGCTCGCCCGCGCCGGCAGCCTCGACGCGCTTGTCGAGAACGCCGTACTCCATGCCCGCGTCGCGCTTGCGGCCGAACTCGCCGGCATCGCCAGCAAGGCTGTCGAGATGACCATCGCCTACACCAGGGACCGTGTGCAGTTCGGCAAGCCGATCGCGAGCTTCCAGGCTGTCCAGCATCGCCTCGTCGACATGTGGAGCGACGCCGAGTTCGCCTGCGCCTCCGTCGTCAATGCGGTGACGCGCCAGTCCGAGGGCGACGACAAGGAAGCCCGGCTCGCGGTGCTCGCCGCCAAGGCGCGCGGAGGCGACGCGGCGACCTCGATCTGCCGGCGCGCGGTGCACCTGCACGGCGCGATGGGCTTCACCGACGAGCACGACATCGGTCTCTACCTCAAGAGGGCCATCGCGCTCAGCGCCACGCTCGGCCAGCCGGAAGCGCTGCGCCTCGAATTCGTCGAACTGGAACGCGCGGCCTGAGCGGTCGCGGGGAGGATTTCGTGAAAAACAATCTCATCAAGGTCGAGATCACCGACAAGGTCGCCGTCGTCACGCTCGACAACCCGCCGGTCAACGCCTACTCGAAGGAATTCGCCGAGGAACTGATCCACGCCTTCGATGAGTTGAACGACACGCCGGAAGTGCGCTGCATCCTCGTCACCGGCCGCGGCAAGGTGTTTTCGGCCGGTGCCGACATCAAGAACCGCCAGGCCATCGGCGACATCAAGGGCGAGACCTATCGGCATCTGCGCCGCACGCGCGAAGTGTCGAACTGCATCATGGAGTGCAACAAGGCGGTCATAACCGCCGTCAATGGTGCCGCCCTCGGCGCGGGCCTCGGCCCGGTGATCGCGGCGGATATCGTGCTGGCTTCCGAGACCGCCGTGTTCGGCTTGCCCGAGATCGACATCGGCCTGATGGGCGGCGCCCGCCACGCCATGTCGTTCTTCCCGAAGACGCTGGCGAGGCGTATGATCCTCACCGGCTATCGAGTTCCGGCCGCCGAACTCTACCGCCGCGGCATCATCGAGGCCTGCGTGCCGCCTGAGCGGTTGATGGAGGAAGCGATGACGATGGCCCGCACCATCGCCTCCAAGAGCCCGAAGGCGCTGAGCCTCGCCAAGCGCGCCATCAATACGGTCGAGCATATGCCGCTGCGCGATGGCTACCGCTTCGAACAGAACCTGACTGTCGAGATGACCCGCCACGAGGATTCCAAGGAGGCGATGCGCGCCTTCATGGAGAAGCGACCGGCCGTGTTCAAGGACGTGCTGTGATGGCAAGGGACTGGAACGCGCTGTCCGACGAGGACTTCCGCGCCGCCTTCCGCGATCTGGTCGAGCGTCGTCTGCCGGCGGAGCTGCGCTTCATGCGCAAGCAGCGCCCGCTCTTCGACGAGGTTGCCGTATGGTACCATGCGCTCGCCGAGGAGGGGTGGCTGTCGCCGGTCTGGCCGGTGGAACACGGCGGCATGGGGCTGAACCCGGCCAAGCACATGATCTATGTCGAGGAGTGGGGGCGGCTGGGCTGCCCGCGCATCCCGGACCACGGCCTCGGCCTGATCGGCCCGCTGCTGCTCGCCTTCGGCACGGAGGAACAGAAGGCGTACTACCTGCCGAAGATCCTGTCCGGCGAGCACGTCTGGTGCCAGGGCTATTCCGAGCCGAACTCGGGATCGGACCTCGCCAGCCTGCGCACCGCGGCGGTGCGCGACGGCGATCATTTCGTCGTCAACGGCCAGAAGATATGGACGACGCTGGCGCACTGCGCCAACTGGATCTTCGCGCTGGTGCGCACCAGCCGCGACGAGAAGGTGCGCCAGAAGGGCATCACCGTGCTCCTTATCGACATGACCACGCCAGGCGTGAAGGTGCGCCCGATCGCCAACCTGCGCGGCGAGACCGACTTCTGCGAGGTCTTCTTCGACAATGTCCGCGTCCCTGTCGAGAACGTCGTCGGCGAGGTGGACCAGGGCTGGAACGTCGCGAAGTCCGTGCTCGGCCACGAACGCATCTTCCTCGGCGCGCCGACGCGCCCGGAGATCGCGATCGAGCGCCTCGAGAAGCTGGCCGGTGCGCGCGGCGCGTTCAACGACCCGGCCTTCCTGTCGCGCTACGCCAGGCACCGGCTCGACCTCTACGACCTCGGCTCGGCCTTTGAGCGTTTCGCCAAGGTGCTGCGCGAGGGCGGAGAACTGGGCGCGGACGTCTCGATCCTGAAGATCTTCACCACCGAGCTCTACCAGCGCATCACCGAGGAGACGATCGCGCTTGCCGGCGAGGACGCCCGCTACTTCGACGACATCGAGGCGGGCAACGACCAGGTCGATGCGATGAACCTGTTCCTCGATTCGCGCGCGCCGGCGATCTTCGGCGGCTCGAACGAGATCCAGAGGAACATCCTTTCCAAGGCCGTGCTTGGACTGCCGGGCTGAACAGAACGACAACCGTCGGCCGCACGCTGCGGCACAAGACGGAAGGGAGGAAAGATGACCGTTTCCGCAGCGGCCCTGCCGCGGGACGAAGCCGTTGCCAAGGCCGACTACGTCCTCGAGGCCCGTGGCCTGACGAAAGTCTTCGGCGGCTTCGCGGCCGTGAAAGACGTCAACCTCTCGGTTCGGCGCGGGGCGATCCACGCGCTGATCGGCCCGAACGGTGCCGGCAAGACCACCTGCTTCAACCTGCTCACCAAGACGCTGGTCCCAACGGGGGGACGCATCCTCTTCGATGGGCATGACATCTCCGCGCTGCGCACCTCCGAGGTGGCGCGGCGCGGGCTCGTGCGCTCGTTCCAGATCTCGGCGACCTTCCCGAACCTCACGGCACTGGAGAACGTTCGCGTCGCGCTGCAGTCGTCCTACGGCACGGCCTTCCACTTCTGGCGGTCGCTGCGGGCGGTGGCGCCGCTCAACCGCCGCGCCGAGGACCTGCTGGAGCAGGTTGGCCTCGGCGCCAGCCGTGACACGCTCGCGGCCGAACTCTCCTACGGCAAGAAGCGCGCGCTGGAAATCGCGACGACGCTGGCGCTGGAACCGCGCGTGATGCTGCTCGACGAACCGACAGCCGGCATGGGCCACGAGGATGTCGAGCCGATCACCGACCTGATCCGCAGTGCCGCCGTCGGCCGCACCGTGCTGCTCGTCGAGCACAACCTGTCGGTCGTGTCGACGCTCTGCGACAGGATTACCGTTCTGCAGCACGGCCAAATTCTGGCCGAGGGCAACTATGCCGAGGTCTCGAACAATCCTGCCGTCGTGACCGCCTATATGGGAGGCGTCGATGAATAGCCTGGCAATGCCCAAGGCCGCGCCCGTCTCGGTCAACGCGATGCTGAAGGTCGAGGACCTCAACGCCTGGTATGCCGAATCGAAGGTGCTTCACGGCATGACCTTCGACGTGCGCGAGGGCGAACTGCTGACGCTTATCGGACGCAACGGCGCCGGCAAGACGACGACGCTGCGGTCGATCATGGGGATCGTGCGCAAGCGCACCGGCTCGATCAACTTCTCAGGACAGGAATTGGTCGGCAAGCGTACCTTCGAGATTGCGCGGCTGGGCATCGGCTACTGTCCCGAGGAGCGCGCGATCTTCTCCTCGCTTTCGGTGCGCGAGAACCTGTTCCTGCCGCCGGTGCTGCGCGCGGGCGGCATGACCGACGAGCAGCTCTACGCGACCTTCCCCAACCTCAAGGCGCGGGCGGGCAGCCAGGGGACGAAGCTTTCGGGCGGCGAGCAGCAGATGCTCGCCATTGCCCGCATCCTGCGCACCGGCTCGCGGCTCCTGCTGCTGGACGAGCCGAGCGAAGGCCTCGCGCCGGTGGTGGTAAAGGAGATCGGCGAGACTATCCAGCGCCTGAAGGCGCAGGGGTTCACCATCATGCTGGTCGAGCAGAACCTCCGCTTTGCGCGCCAGGTCGCGGACCGGCATGTCGTCGTGGAGAACGGCAAGGTGGTCGACATCCTCACCAATGACGAACTCGCCGCCGAGATGGGCCGCGTCAAAACCTACCTCGGAGTCTGACGACGATGTTCGAAGGTATCAGCACTCAGCTCCTGTTCGGCCAGATCCTGCTCGGCCTGATCAACGGCTCGTTCTACGCGATGCTGTCGATGGGTCTTGCCATCATCTTCGGCCTGATGAACGTCGTGAACTTCACCCACGGTGCGCAGTACATGCTCGGCGCCTTCGTCGCCTGGCTCCTGCTCACCTATCTCGGCCTCGGCTACTGGCCTGCGCTGATCATCGCGCCCGTGGCCGTGGCTGTCACCGGCATGGTCATGGAGCGACTGCTGCTGCGCCCGCTGCAGAACCTCGACCACCTCTACGGCCTGCTCGCCACCTATGCCGTCGCGCTGATCGTGGAGGGCCTGGTCCGCTATCGGTACGGCTCGACCGGGCTGCCCTACGAGAACCCGATCCCGGGCGGCATCAATCTCGGCTTCATGTTCCTGCCGTATTACCGGCTCTGGGTGGTCGTCTTCTCGATCGTGACCTGCGTCGGAACCTGGCTCCTCATCGAGCACACCAAGCTCGGCGCCTACCTGCGCGCCGCCAACGAGAAGCCGCAGATCGTCGAGACCTTCGGCATCAACGTGCCCAAGATGATGACGCTGACCTACGGTTTCGGCGTCGGCCTGGCGGGGTTGTCCGGCGTGCTTGCCGCGCCGATCTATCAGGTCTCTCCCTCGATGGGATCCAGCCTGATGATCGTCGTCTTCGCAGTCGTCGTCATCGGCGGCATGGGCTCGATCATCGGCGCGGCCGTCACCGGATACATGCTCGGCGTGGTCGAAGGCCTGACCAAGGTCTTCTATCCGGAGGCTGCCAGCGTCGTGATCTTCCTGTTCATGATTGTCGCGCTCTACCTGCGCCCCTCGGGTATCTTCGCCAGCAAGGAGTCGGTCTGATGCAGCGCTTGCTCCTCCTGGCGATCGTCGCCGCCCTGGCGATCGCGGCGCCTTTCTACTTTTACTCGGTGACGCTGATGACGATCATGTGCTTCATCGTCTTCGCGTGCTCGTTCAACCTGCTGCTCGGCTATACCGGCCTGCTCTGCTTCGGCCATGCGATGTTCTTCGGCGGCGCGGCCTATGTCACCGGCTACGTCCTGAAGACGACGGCCCTGTCGACCGAGTTCGCGATCCTGGCCGGAGGGTTGGCGGCCGGCCTCCTGGGGACGGTGATCGGTTACCTGACGATGAAGCGGCAGGGTATCCAGTTCGCGATGATCACGCTCGCCTTCTCGCAGTTCATCTATTTCATCTTGCTGCAGGCGCCGTTCACCGGCGGCGAGGACGGCATGCAGGCAATCCCGCGCAACGATCTGTTCGGCGTGATCGACATCGGCTCGAACCTGACCTTCTACTACGTGGTGCTGGCGATTACGGCGCTGTGCGTCTTCGTCTACTACCGCGTGGTGCATTCCCCCTACGGCGAAGTGCTGAAGGCCGTTCGCGACAACCAGCCCCGGGTCGAGTCGCTCGGCTTCGACCCGGAGAAGGTCAAGCTGGTTTCCTTCATCATCTCCGCGTCGATGGCGGGTATCGCAGGCGGCATGAAGGCCACGGTCTACCAGTTCGCGACGCTGACCGACGCCTCATGGCCGGTCTCGGGCGAGGTCATCCTGATGACGCTGCTCGGAGGCCTCGGCACGCTCGTGGGCCCGGTGTTCGGCGCGGCCGGCATCATTCTTCTGAACGACTATCTCGCCGGGTTCGGCGAATGGGCGTTGATCTCACAGGGCGCGATCCTGCTGGCGGTCATCGTTTTCTTCCGGCGCGGTATCGTCGGGGAACTGTCGGCGCTGCGGCGTTATCTCGCCCGTCGCCCGGCGGCGCCAGAGCGGCCGGTGACCGGAGAGACAAAGGCGGTCGAAGCCCGCGGCTAAGACGCGCCGTCAGAATTCGATGTCGATCGGCTCTTCGAACGGATCGGCCGGCTTGACCGACTTGACCGCGCGCTGGAGCACCGCGAGGTAACGGTCGTGGTGCTCCAGGAAACGCTCCTTCGCCCCGCCGAGGAACAGCACCGCCGCCTGGTTCTGGATCTTCACCGGCAGCAGCATCGAGAGCGTGGCGCCGCCGACGAACGGAACGTCCTGCGAATAGCAGTAGCCCTTCTGCCTGATCTCCCGCACCCTCTCCAGGATCGATGGAACCGTCACCCGCATCGACTTCTCTGAGGCGATGTTGGCGCGCCGCACGATATTGTCGATCTTGTCGTCGGGAAGCGTCGACATCAGCGTCCAGCCGATGCCGGACTGGGTCAGCGGCCGCAGCGTGCCCTCCGGGATCACGAAGCGCAGCGCATGGACCGACTGCATGTTCTGCACATATTGCAGGTAGACGTCGTTCTTGGTGCTGATGCCGACGCCTTCGCCTGTTGCGGCGTGAACGTCGCGCATGGCGTCCAGGACGCGACCCGACCCGAACAACGCGCGCGGCACCCAGTCTCCGAGCGACGTCACCTTCGGTGTCGGGAAGTAAACCCGCTCGCGGCGGTCGAAGTTGAGGTAGCCCAGCGTGACCAGCGTCTTGAGCAGGACCGTGGCGCTCGATTGCGGATAGCCCAGCGCGAGAGCGATTTCCGACATCGAGCGTGGTTGCCTAACCCCTGTGAAATACTCGAGAATCTCGATCGCGCGAGACGCGGACTTGACCTGTGCGGACTGCATTCCCGGCTCCTGGCTCCGCCTGGCGAACTTCAGGGATGTGAAACTGCGCCACACGTACAAATGTTTGTGGCACGCGCCGATAGCGCATGACAAGGTACTCACCGTCAAGTCCGGCAGGGAGGAATTGCCGCGGGCTTGTTCCCGAACAGCACCTGAGGTGACCCGGCGAAAGCCGGCGGGAAGGAGGAAAGATGAAGCTCGGCCTTTTCTACGAACATCAGTTGCCTCAGCCTTGGACTGAAGGCTGCGAGCAGAAGCTCTTCAACGACGCGCTCGACCAGATCGAACTCGCCGACCGTCTCGGCTTCGACCACATCTGGGAAGTCGAGCACCATTTCCTCGAGGAGTATTCCCATTCTTCGGCGCCCGAAGTCTTCCTCGGCGCGGTGTCGCAGCGCACGAAGAACGTGCGCATCGGCCACGGCATCTGCCTGTCCTCGCCACGCTACAACCATCCGGCGCGTGTTGCCGAACGCCTTGCGACGCTGGACCTGATCTCGAATGGTCGCGTCGAATGGGGCACCGGCGAATCCGGCTCGCTGATGGAAATGCAGGGCTTCGGCATCGAGCCGGCGCAGAAGACCGCGATGTGGCGGGAGGGTGTCGAGCAGACCGCCAACATGATGGCGATGCGCCCTTACCCCGGCTTCGAGGGCCAGTTCTTCTCTATGCCCGTGCGAAACGTCGTGCCGAAGCCATTGCAAAAGCCGCACCCGCCGATCTGGATGGCATGCTCGCGCCGCGAGAGCATCCTGCGCGCGGCACGGCATGGGGTCGGCGCACTGGTCTTCGGCTTCGTCGAAGCCTCGCAGGCCAGGCAGTGGCGCGACGAATACTATGCCATCATCAAGTCGGACGAGTGCGTGCCGATCGGCCATTCGGTCAACGCCAACTTCGCAACCCTCAACGGCATGATGGTGCACGAGAATCGCGACGAGGCGATCCGGCGCGGCCTCGATGGCTTCCGCTTCTTCGGTTACTCGATCGCGCATTACGCGGTCTATGGCGAGCACAAGCCGGGCGTCACCAACCTCTGGAAGCGCTTCCAGACGATCAAGGACGACATGAAGGAGACGCCGGGTTCGGGTTCGATCGGCACGCCGAAGAGCGTGCGCGAGCACCTGAGGGCCTACGCCGATGTCGGCATCGACCAGATGATCTTCATCCAGCAGTCCGGCATGAACCGGCACGAGCATATCTGCGAGGCGATCGAGCTGTTCGCCCGCGAGGTGATGCCCGAGTTGAAGGAGCGCGAGGACGAACGCGTCGCCCGCAAGGCCGAGGAACTCGCGCCTTTCATCGAAAGGGCTCTCGCGCGCAAGCCGCGCACAGCCGAACTCGCGCTCGACGAGGTCCCGAAGGTGGAATCGATCGGCATCGTGCTCGAGCGTCGGTCAGGCAAGGACTACGCGTCGGCCGGCGGGACCTATGCCGACCCGACGCGGGGTGGCGCGATCCCGATGGCATCGCGCGAGACATTCGCCAAGGCGGCGAAGGCAGGATGAATGCGTACGCGACAGGAGTGGAACAGGTGACGGGACTGCGCAGGCTCGAAGGGCGTGTGGCGCTGGTGACCGGCGGCGGCCGGGGCATCGGCCGGGCAATCAGCGAGGCGTTCGCCCGAGAGGGCGCGGCCGTCGGTGTGCTCGACCTCAAGCCGGAGGTCTCCGGCGAGGCGGCGGATGCGGTCAATGCCGCGGGCGGCAAGGCGATCCCGATCGTCGGCAACGTCGCGAAGCGGGACGACCTGTTCGCTGCGGCCGCGAAGCTGAAGGAGGCTTTCGGCCCGACGACCATCCTGGTCAACAACGCGATGTGGAACCGCTACGGCTCGCTGCTGGAGCAGGACGAGGCTACGATCGGCCGCATGATCGACGTCGGATTCAAGGGCGTGATCTGGGGCTACCAGGCGGTCGTGCCGCAGATGCAGGAGGCGGGCGGCGGAGCGATCGTCAACATCGCTTCGCCGGCAGCACTCATCGCGATGCGGCACGGCATCATGTACAGCGCCGTCAAGGCGGCCGTGCAGGCCGCGACGCGCTCGGGTGCCGCGGAGTTCGGCCCGATGAACATCCGCGTCAATGCGATCGCTCCAGGCTCCACACGCACGGACGGAGCGAATCTCGTCGTCGACGAGGCTGGATGGGAACGCCGGCGCCAGAAGGTGCCGCTCGGACGCCTCGGCGAGCCGGCTGATATCGCCAACGCGGCGGTGTTCCTCGCCAGCGACGAATCCAGCTGGGTCAGCGGCGACATGATGCTCGTCGATGGCGCAATGACTTTCGCTTTCTCGTGAACGGGCCGGCGACGGTCGCAGGGTAGTGCAACAGCCTCGCGGACAATCGAGAAAATCCCGCGAGCAACGGAGGAGATGAAATGAGCATTTCGAAGCGAAGCGCTGTGATCAGCGCAATCTTGGCGGGCGCGACGATCCTGTCGACGTCGGCCGCGTTCGCCCAGGTTTCGGGCGACATCATCAAGATCGGCGTGATGAACGACCAGTCCGGACCCTATGCGGACAATGGCGGCCCGGGCGCTGTCGAGGCCGCCAGGATGGCCATCGAGGACTTCGGCGGCGAGGTTGATGGCAAGAAGATCGAGCTGGTCATTGCCGACGACCAGAACAAGCCCGACATCGGCGTGGCGATCGCGCAGAAATGGGTGGACGAGGAAGGCGTCGATGCGATCGTCGGCGGCTCCGCCTCGTCCATCGCCATCGCCATCCAGAAGATTATGGCAGACAAGAAGAAGCCCTATATGCTCGCCGGCACCGCGTCCTCCAGCCTCACCAACGACGCCTGCTCCCCGATGGGCACGCAGTGGGTACTCGACACCTATTCGCTCGCCAAGGGCGTGATCAAGTCGATGCTGGCAGCCGGCAACGACTCCTTCTACTTCATCACCGTCGACTACACCTTCGGCAAGCAGTGGCAGGCCGACGCGACGAAGTTCATCGAAGAGGGCGGCGGCAAGGTGCTGGGTTCGGTGCTGCACCCGTTGAACACGAACGATTTCTCGTCGTACCTGCTCCAGGCACAGGCGAGCGGCGCGAAGGTGATCGTTCTGGCGAATTCGGGCGCCGACTTCGCCAACGCCGTGAAGCAGGCGCAGGAGTTCGGCATCCAGGCCAGCGGCCAGCAGGTTGTCGCGCTTGGCCTGCAGATCAACCAGGTCCACGGCATCGGCCTCGAAGCCGTCAAGGGCATGTCGCTGGTCACCCCGGGCTACTGGGACGTGAGCGACGAGACGCGCGCCTTTGCCGACAAGTTCAAGAAGCGCTTCCGCGACCGTGTTCCGAACGAGACCATGTCGGGCACCTACAGCGCGATCACGCACTACCTGAAGTCGGTCAAGGAAGCAGGCACCGACGACGGCGAGAAGGTCGTCGCCAAGATGCACGAGATGCCGATCAACGATTTCCAGATGAAGGACGTCAAGATCCGCGCCGACGGCCAGGTGATGCGTCCGATGTATGCGGTGACCGTGAAGGCGCCGGCGGACGTCAAGCAGCCCTACGACTACTACACCGTCACGGCGACGATTCCCGCCGACGACGTGTGGCGGCCGGCGAGCGAGAGCACCTGCCCGCTACTGAAGACGCAGTAAAAGCCTCCCAGGGCTCGGGCGGGGGCACTAACGCATGTCTCCCGAAAGTGGGTACCGGTTTCGGGACAAAGACATGCGTCAAATCAAAGACCTGCAGCGTGTTGCGTGAGTTCTTCTTCACGCAGCACGCTGTAGCCCCCGCCACCGCGGGGACGAGAGCGAACCGAAATGACCCTAGATGTGCGCTGTATATCCGAACGGCCGGACTTCCTGGGCGAGAGCCCGGTCTGGGACGCCGACAACAACTGGCTTTACTGGGTCGACGGTTTCTCGCGCCTCGTCCGTCGCTGGGAACCTGCAACCGGGTCGTTCCGCGAATGGTCGACGCCGTCTATGGTCGGGTCTGTCGCGCTCGGCCTGGGAGACTGCGTCGTCGTCGGCCTGGTCGATGGCATCTTTTCGCTGGATCTCGGCAATTCTTCGCTTGCGCCGCTCCTGAAGCCGGAGCCGGCCGATCCGCTGGTGCGCTTCAACGACGGCAAGACCGATCGCGACGGGCGTTTCCTGTGCGGCTCGATGGGCATCCATGCCGATCCGCGCGGCATCCTCTGGCGCATCGACGCCGCCGGTCGCCGCGACAGTCTCGCCGACGGCATCCGCATCTCCAACGCGCTCTGCTTCAGCCCCGACGGCGCGACCATGTATTTCGCCGACAGCCTGGATCGCACCATACGCGCCTATCCCTATGGCGCCGACGGCGTCGGTGAACCGACGATCCTCGTCGACACGGCGCAGTGGAATTCCGGTCCGGACGGCGCCACCGTCGACAGTGACGGCTGCATATGGGCCACCCTGGTTCAGGTCGGCAAGATCGCCCGCATCACGCCCGATGGACGGTTGGACCGGATGATCGATGCGCCCGTCGACCTGCCGTCCTCGGTCGCCTTCGGTGGCGATGACATGGCGACGCTGTTCGTCACCTCGATCAAGGACTCCGGATCCGGCCGCGCCGTCTCCAAACATCCCGACGGCGGCAAGCTCTTCGCGATCGACGGCCTCGCCGCCCGCGGCATTGCGGAAGCGCACTTCGGACAATCCGCGCTCGAGAACAACAAGACGGAAGCCGCCTGAATGCTCACACGCACCGAATCTCTGTCTGCGCTGCTTTCGCCGTCCTCGGTGGCGCTCGTCGGCGCATCCGACGACGTCACCCGCATCGGTGGGCGGCCCCTGCGCTACCTGCGCGAGGGCGGCTTCGCCGGCGCTGTCTATCCGGTGAATCCCCGGCGCGACACGGTGCAGGGGCTGAAGGCATATTCTTCCATCGGCGCGCTCCCCGAAACGCCCGATGTCGCGATCCTGGCTGTTCCGGCGGCCGGCACGGTGCAGGCGGTGCGCGAATGCGCCGAGCGTGGCACGAAGGCAGCGATCGTCTTCACCGCCGGGTTCGCCGAGACCGGCGACGAAGGCCGGGCGCTACAGGACGAGATGGTGTCGGTTGCCCGCGCCTCGGGAATGCGGTTGCTGGGACCGAACTGCCTTGGCGTGTTCAACTCCTCCATCGGCTTCTACGGCACCTTCTCGGCGATGCTCGACACGGGGCTCGTGAAGCCCGGCCCGATCGGCATCGTCTCGCAGAGCGGGGCCTATGGTTCGCATCTCATGTATCTCGCGCGCCTGCGCGGTCTCGGCATGAGCCACCTGATCACCACAGGCAACGAGTGCGACATCGACGTGGGGGAGGCGCTGCGCTGGACGGTCGAGCAGCCCGACATCAACGTCGTCATGGCCTATGCCGAGGGCATCAAGGACCGCGACACCTTCATCGAGGCGCTGGAGGTGGCGCGCCAGCGCCGCAAGGCGATCGTCTTCATGAAGGTCGGGCGCTCCGAAGTCGGCGCGCATGCGGTGAGCTCGCACACCGCCGCACTTGCCGGTTCCGACGCGATCTTCGACGCCGTGTTTCGCCAGTACGGTGTCTGGCGCGCCTCGACGACGGCAGAGCAACTGGACATCGTCGCGGCCTGCGCGCGCGGCGTCTATCCCAAGAGCAACTCGCTCGGCATCTTCACCATGTCCGGCGGCTTCGGCATCCAGATGGCCGACGACGCGGAGGTCGCCGGCCTGGACGTCAAGCCGATGCCTGAGAAGGCGCAGGAAGAGCTGAAGGCGATGCTTCCCTATGCCTCGCCGCGCAATCCGGTCGACGCCACGGCGCAGGCCGTCACCGACCTGCCGCTGATGACCAGCTTCATCTCGGCGATGCTGGAAAAAGGCGACTACGGCTTTTTCGCCGGCATCTTCGGCAGCGGTCCGGCCAGCCCGACCTTTTCCGGCAAGCTGCGGCAGGCGCTGGAGACGGCGGCTACGGCGTCGCGCGACACGATCATGACGCTGACGATGACAGCTCCGGACGAGATCGTGCGCACCTATGAGGACAAGGGCTTCATCGTCGCGCAGGACGGTTTCGCGCTGATCAGGACGCTCGGAGCGATGGTGCACTTTAGCGAGAGCTTCGAGCGTGCCGGAAAGGCCGCCGCAACGGCGCCCCTTCCGGCGCCCGTCGATCTCGGGACGGATGCGTTGAGCGAACTCGCCGCCAAGAAGATCCTCTCCGAGGCGGGCATCACCTTCCCTTCGGACCGGCTTGTGCCGCCAGGCGGAGACATCCGCGCCGCGGCCGATGCGGTCGGCTACCCGCAGGTGCTCAAGGTCGTTTCGGCCGACATCGCTCACAAGACCGAGATCGGCGGGGTCATCGTCGGCGTGAAGGACGCGGACGAGGCGGAGGGCGGCTTCGCCGCCATCCTTGCCCGCGCCGCCGAGAAGCGGCCGGATGCGCGCATCGACGGCGTGATGGTCGCGCCGATGGTAGCCGGCGGCGTCGAGACGATCGCGGGCGTCGTGAGCGACCCGGTCTTCGGCCCCGTTGTCATGTTCGGCCTGGGGGGCGTCTTCGTCGAGGTGCTGAAGGACGTGACCTTCCGTGTCGCGCCGTTCGACACGGTCGAGGCGCATCGTATGATCCGCGAGATCCGCGGCTACGCGATGCTGGAAGGCGTGCGCGGCGCGCCGCCGGCCGACGTCGATGCGCTCGCCGAGATGCTTTCGGCGCTGTCGCGCTTCGCCGCGGCCAACGCGGACCGGATCGACAGCATCGACCTCAATCCCGTGCGTGTGCTGGAAAAGGGCAAGGGCGTGGTGGCGCTCGACGCGCTGATCGTGCCGCGCGGTGCCGTGGTGGAGGGCCATTGAGATGGAAAGCGCGAAACTGCAGGAACTGCTCGACCGTGAGGCGATCCGCGACTGCCTCTACCGCTATTGCCGCGGCATCGACCGCGCCGACGAGGAGGCGCTGCGCAGCTCGTACTGGCCGGATGCGCACGACCGCCACGGCGCCTATGTCGGCTCCGCCGAGGGCTTCATCCAGATGGCGCTCGGCGTCTTCAAGACCGGTCCGCGCAACATCCACCAGGTCTCCAACATCCTGATCGAATTCCAGGGCCCGGCGCAGGCCGCGGTCGAGACCTATTTCACCGCGCTGCAGCGGGCGCCCGACCGCGAAGGGGTGATCCGCCAGGTGCTGCTCTGCGGCCGCTACTGCGATCGGTTCGAGAAGCGCGGAGACGAGTGGCGCGTCGCCGACCGCACCGTGGTCTACGACTGGGTCGAGGAGCAGACGCCCCCGGACAAGACGGAAGTCGACCGCTTCGGCCTCCGTCAGCCTATCGGCTGCGCTCGTCCGGACGATCCGGTCTATGCGCTGCTTTCGGCCAAGGCGAACGCCACCGCAACCGACTGATGGTCGAGATGATCGCCTTCCCAGCCCGAAGCGAAGCCGTCGGCGAGGCCGAGTTCAAGATCGCCATGCGGCAGGTCGCGGCGTCGGTCGCGATCGTCACCGCCCGATCGGGCAAGCTGCGCAACGGCCTGACAGCCACCGCCGTCTGCTCGGTGGCCGCGTCGCCGCCGACCATGCTCGTCTGCATCAACCGGAGCGCTTCGGCCGAGCCGCTGATCCAGGAGAGCGGCGCCTTTGCGATCAACTTCCTGACGGACGGGCAGCACGGGATCGCGCGCCTCTTCTCCACGTCGAAGTTGGCGCCGGAGGATCGCTTCGTCGAAGGTACATGGGGCAGCCTGGAGACCGGCGCGCCGGTGCTTGAGGGAACCGTCGCGAGCTTCGACTGCCGGGTCGAAAGCCAATTGTCGTCCGGCACCCACCACATCTATCTCGGCCGCGTCGTCGGCGTGACGTCGCTCGACATGGACGTGCTCCTTTACCGCGACGGCTCCTTCCGTCGGCTCGAGTCGGCCGGATAAACGCTTCCGATGGGAGGATCTGAAATGGGCAACGCAACACGCATTGTCGTCGTGACCGGCGCCGCCGGTGGTATCGGGCGCGCGCTCGTGGAAATCCTCGCCGCGGACGGCGACACGGTAGTGATGGTCGACCTGCCGGGCACAGGGGTCGTCGAGCTGGCGAAGTCGCTCGGCGGCGGCCACCTCGGCGTCGAATGCGATGTGTCGCGCGAAGGCGACGTGCTCGCCCTGTTCGCGAAGGTCGACGCTGCGTTCGACCGCGTGGACGTGCTCGTCAACAACGCTGCGCTCGGCCCGACCATGACGCCGACTGTCGAGACTTCGGCGGAACTGTTCCGCAAGACGCTCTCGGTCAACCTGATCGGGCCGTTCGTGATGGCCCGCGAGGCGGCGCGGCGCATGCGGCCGGGTGGCGCCATCGTCAATATCGCCTCGCTCGCCGGCGTGCTGGGCAATCCGCGCCGCAACGCGTACTCCGCGTCGAAGGCGGGGCTGATCTCCTTCACCAAATCGCTCGCCTGCGAGTGGGCGCCGCGCGGCATCCGCGTTTGCGCCGTCGCCCCGGGCTATGTCCGCACGCCGATGGTGGCCGAGCTGGAACGCACCGGCAGGGCCGACATCCCGGCGGTCCGCCGCCGCGTGCCAATGGGCCGCATGTGCCGCCCGGACGAGATTGCGCGCGCGGCGCGCTTCCTTGCCTCGCCCCAGGCCCGCTATGTCACCGGCTCGGTGCTCGCCGTCGACGGCGGCTGGGTCTCCTTCAACCAGCCCGGCGACGCGCACCCGCCCGTCGACGGCGCGCCGGCGGAAGAGTTCGCCCGGCCCGAGCCGTCGACCGCGCCGCGCATGGTGGTCGTCACCGGCGGTGCGGACGGCATCGGTGCGGCCGTTGTCGCGCGCTTCGCCGCAGCGGGCGACACGGTCGTCATAGCTGACCGGAACGCGGCTGGCGCGCAGGCCCTGGCCGGAAAGCTCGGAGCCCCGCATCTCGGCCTGGCGGTCGACGTGGCCGACGAGGCGAGCGTGGTCGGGCTGTTCGCAGAGATCGCGCACCGCTTCGGCAAGGTCGACCTCCTCGTCAACAACGCTGCCGTCGCCGACACATTCACGCCGGCGTTCGAGCAGAAGCCGGAGCACATCGAGCAGGTGCTGGACATCAACCTGACCGGCGCATTCCTCTGCGCCCGAGAGGCGCTCAAACTGATGCCGGCGGGTAGCGTAGTGATCAATCTCGGTTCGATCAACACCTTCCTGCCTTTCGCGCCGCGCCACGCCTACGGCGCCTCCAAGGCGGGCATCGACATCCTTACGCGTTGCATGGCGGCCGAACTTGGGCCGAAGGGCTTCCGGTTCGCGACCGTCGCGCCGGGCTACATCCGCACCCCTGGCGTCGCATCGCTGGAGACCTCGGGCCGCGTCGACCTCAAAGCGGTACGCCGCCGCATTCCCATGGGCGATCTCGGCAGGCCGGAGGACATCGCCGACGCGGCGTTCTTCCTCGCCTCGGCGGACGCTTCCTACATCAACGGCTCGATCCTCTATGTCGACGGCGGCTGGACGTCGTTCGGCAATGCCGGCAACGCCAGCGAAGACGACGAGGACGACGTGACCTCACGGGAGGCCGCGGCATGATCGTGCAGTACTCTTCCCAGGGCGGGCTTGCTCTCGCCGAAGCGGAGGATTTCCGCAAATTCAAGGTGCTCCTGCGCGGCTCCTTTTCCTCGATGCGGCCGGTCATCGAGGGTGTGACATTCGTCGACGACGACAACGCGCTGGTCGGCATCGACGTCGTGCCGGCTCTTCCCGGCGCGCCTGCCGGGGCCGCCTGGCTCGCCGGCTATGCGAAGATGGTCGAGGCTGCCGGCAAATATGGCTGGATCGACGAAGAGGCACGGTCGATCCGTTCCCATGTCGAGCGCGAGGCCTGACGACCGCATCGCCCCATCAGAAACCCGGACAGGAAAAGACCAATGGAATTCGGTGTGTTCATCCTCGCGCAGCAGCGGGGCTATCATCAGTCGTCCCGGACCGTCATCGCCAATTCGGTCCAGCAGACCATCGCGGCCGAAGCCGCCGGCTTCGATACGGCCTGGTATGCTGAGCATCATTTCAACAATTACAGCCTCGTTCCTTCGCCGCTGATGATGGTCGCGCATTGCGCGGGACTGACCAGCACCATCAGGCTCGGAACGGCGGTCTGTGTACTCCCGCTCTATCATCCCAATCGCCTGCTCGGCGAGGTCGGCTTCGCCGACACCGTGTCCAACGGCCGCCTCGAACTCGGCGTGGGGTCGGGATACCAGCAGTTCGAATTCGAACGCTTCGGCGTCAATGTCGACGAAGCGCCAGCCGTCTTCAACGAATATCTGGAGGTGCTGCAGAAGGGGCTGCGTGAGCGCATCTTCAGCTTCGAGGGCCAGTATCTACGGGTTCCTCCCACGGCGATCAGCGTGCGTCCGGTGCAGAGTCCGATCCCGCCGATCTGGCTCGCGGCCGGCAGCACGAGAAGCATGGGCCGCGCGATACGGGAAGGCCACAATCTCTTCGTCACGGCCCTGCTCGGCGGGCTCGACGATATCAGGTCGCTGCGCGGGACGATCGAGCAGGCCGCGGCGCAGGAAAAGCGCGACGTTGCCGATACCAAGATCGGCTTCCTCCGCTGCGCTTTCGCCAGCGACAACGATGCCGACATCACGAGCTATATCGAGAACGCCCGGTTCCAGCGCCGGCTGTCGGAGAGCCTGCACCAGCGCAGGCAGCAGAGCTCGGACGGCTATCTGATGGCGGAGCAGCCGAGCCCGAACGACCTCTCCCTGGAGACCATCCGCGCCAACATTCCGGTGGGCAGCGTCAACCAGGTCATCGATCGGCTGCTCGAGGAGATCAGTATCCTGAAGCCGAACCACATCGCGCTGCAGACGCAACTCGGCGACTTCGATCAGGCGACGATGCTGCGTCAGATCGAGCTGTGGGGTGATCGGATCATCCCGGCCATCAAGCGCGAACTCGGCGGTGAGGCCGTGGCGGCTGCCTCGCAAGAGCCTCTGCGGGCCGGCGTCCGCTGAAGCGAGGCGATTTCGGATCCGAGGCAAGAGGCGGCGGCGCCAAAGCCGCCTCTCCGACGCTTCACTCCGTGTCACGCCCGAAAGCATGGCGCAACTCGCCCTTCGCCTGCTCCAGCGCCTTACGCTCCGCAGGAAGGTTCTTGCCCGCCCGGTTGACGTAGAAGGTCAGCATCGACATCGCGGACCGGTAGGGCTCCGACTTCCTCTTCTCGCTGATTTCGGCCGAGCGCTTGAGTGACAGGGCGATCCTCTTGGGGTTCCTGGACGCATTTAGAACTTTGTGCGTCTCGCCTCCGGCAGAAATGAAGTGCTCGTGGGGGACGCGGAGGCGCTTGAGCGGGTTTCGGCGCAGGGTCGGGAATTGACATATGCAAGGCATATGTTACCATATTTACCTCACTATGGAGGCGCCCCATGACCCGCACCGTGTCCATCTTTCGCAACAACCGCAACCAAGCGATCCGTCTGCCCAAAGATTTTGAGTTCCAGGGGGTGACCGAATTGACCATTGAGCGGCAGGGCGACACGATACTGCTGCGTCCCGTCCGGCCGGACTGGCTATCGTTCATGAAAGAACCGCTTAGCGATGCGGATTTCCTCGACGAACGGCCCGAGCTGATCGAAGAGGGACGGTTCTCTCTTGATGATGACGGGAAGCATTGATGCCGGCCATCTATATGCTCGACACCAATATTTGCTCATTCATCATGCGCGAACGTCCAGCCTCCGTTCTTGCACGTTTGCAGAACGCGGCGGAAAGCCAGCACCAGATCGTCATCTCGGTCATCACTTATTACGAAATGCTGCTGGGCACGGTCGGCCGCAATGCCTCGCCTCGTCATGCGCGGCTGGTGGATGCTTTCGTCACCCGTCTCTCCACCATCCTGCCATGGGATGCGGCGTCCGCGGAACGCGCCACAGGCATCAAGCAGGATTTGGCGGCCAAGGGAACACCCATAGGCGGCAATGATACGATGATCGCAGGTCATGCGCTGGCCGCTGATTGTGTGCTGGTGACGAACAACACCCGCGAATTCTCACGTGTGCAGGGGCTGCGGTTTGAGGATTGGGTGAAGGGGTAATTTCGATGGATATGATCATCGCATTTCTTTCCGCCAGTTGGTCTGGGCGGTATCATCGGCAGCGCCATGACGAGCCTTATGCAGGCTTGGCTATGGCGTAAGGCAGTCCGGACTTGCCAGAACGTCGCCCTTGTAACAATTTGGCGAAATGAATGCTTCGGAACGCGTGCCGGCCCCCGGCGGAACCTCACGGAGGCCAGTCGGCCGGATCGGCGCGCATGATTGCGCCTTGAAATGAGCATTCTGAAACCATGGGCCTGGCGAACGAGCGCCGCGCGCCGTCGGCTCAGGCTGAGCCTCGAAGGCACGCTGGTCTATGCCGTGGGCGACGT
The DNA here is from genome assembly GCF_016756635.1 of Mesorhizobium sp. L-8-10. Classification (NCBI taxonomy): domain Bacteria; kingdom Pseudomonadati; phylum Pseudomonadota; class Alphaproteobacteria; order Hyphomicrobiales; family Phyllobacteriaceae; genus Mesorhizobium; species Mesorhizobium sp. L-8-10. The sequence continues at coordinate 3,827,612 of NZ_AP023263.1, forward strand.
CCACGGCTGTTACGACGAGCTGTTGGCGCTTGAAGCGATGATCGAGGCGGATGCCGCCTTCCATTCCGGGCACAAGGTGATCGTCATGCTCGGCGATTATGTCGACCGAGGCCCTGCGTCGTCGGGCGTGCTGGAACATCTGATCGCCCCTCCGCCGCCCGGCTTCGAGCGGATCTGCCTGACCGGCAATCACGAAGTGGCCTTGCTCGACTATTGCGAGGGCCGCCTCCCGCGGGCCGATTGGTTGTCGCTCGGGGCGGATGCGACACTCGCCTCATATGGCGTCAACCTCGACTATCTCGGCCAGACCTATCGATCCTCCGGGAAGGTCGACGCCGAGATCCGCAAGCTGATACCGGCGCAGCACCTGCGTTTCCTGCGCGACCTGCCTGTCATGGTCGAGACAGAGCGCTTCATCTTCGTCCATGCGGGCATAAGGCCGGGCATCGATCTCGACGAGCAGAAGGATGTCGACCTGATCCAGATCAGGTCGGACTTCCTCGACTATCCGCACGGACTGAAGCAGTGGGTGATCCATGGCCATACGCCGGTCGCGGCGGCCGTGCCGCGAGGCCGGAAGCTGAACATCGACACCGGGGCCTTCCATACCGGGCGCCTCACCGCCGTGCGCATATGGCGCGGCAAGGGACATGTGATCTCGACCTGACGGTTAGAGCAATTCCAGCAAAAGTGCGCAGCGGTCTTGCGTCCGGAATTGCGTGAAAACAAAGAGATAGAGCATTTCCGCGATTCGGAGAAAAGCGAAAATGCTCTAGGAGGCCGCTTCCGCACTTGCCGGGCGTGCGGCGCTGGAGGCGGGGCGTCTCCCTTTCGTCAGCGCCATCAGCGGCTTTTCCAGAATCTCATAGGAGAGGACGCCGAGCAACGTGCCTGCAAGCGTGGCGGCTGCCGCCGTCGCGAACTGGCTGAACGCCAGCATGGCGGCCAGCTTGAAGACCACCGAAACCGCCAGGGCGTGCCAGAGATAGATCGAATAGGAACTGTCCCCGAGATAGTTGAGCAGGGGGAAACGGCGGACCGCACCGCCTTTTTCCAGCGTCAGCACGCCCGTCACCAGAAGCACGGCGAACAGGCCGAACAGGAATTCATGGATCATGCCGGGATAGACAGCGAGCCAGGCGAAACCGGCCGATGCGGCAAGCACGGCTGCGCCGCCGAAGAAACGGCCCGGCAGCCTGCGCGTGAGCCACAGCCGGCCAAGGGCTGCGCCGCACAGGAATTCCAGCATGATCGGCCGGGTGTAGGTGAACAGCACCGGATCGCTCGGCACTAGGACAAGGCCCGCCGCGACCAGGATGAGGAGGGCGCCTGCGAGAGCAGTGAAGCGCCGGCTCCGCGGCAGGAGAAGGACAAGGCCGAAGATGAGATAGAAGAACATTTCGAGATTGAGCGTCCAGCCCTGGACGAGCAGCGGCCACAATTCGCCGTTGCTCGGCGAGCGGTGCGGGATGAAGAGAAGCGACGCCAGCACGTGGTCCAGGGTGAGCCTGACGCGTGGGAACAGCCCGGCCAGGGCGCCGGCGACCATCACCATCGTCACCAGCCAGTAGAGCGGAGCGACGCGCAGGGTGCGGTCGCGATAGAAGCGCAGCGGCGTGGTCGGCCTCGTCTCGGCAAGGGTCCACATCACGAAGCCGCTGATCACGAAGAAGATGTCGACACCGGCGGCGCCCACGGTGAAGCGTGAACCGGTCCGGTCGGTCGCGTGATAGACGACCACGGCAAGCGCGGCGACGGCGCGAAGATACTGGATGCCGTAGAGCCGGGGCATTGGTCCAGTCATGTCGGCCGCTCCCGTCACGCCGGGTGCCGCCATGCGATGCTGGCAGGGACCGGGCGGGGCTGGCGGGCCGGCACCCGCCGCCAGCCGGCGAGTCGACCTGCCGAATAGTAGAGAAGGAAGGAACCTATGGCGTAGGGATGCATGACGTCGATCTCGAAGAAGGAACGGATGACGAGCAGGATCGCCAGGCCGGCCAGCATCAGCGCCTCCGCGCCGGAACGGTCCGTCACGACATGTCGGAGCAGCCCCGACAAGGTCCTCAGTATGATGAAGCCGATCAGCACGCAGCCGACATAACCGAGCTCGACAAGCGCCTCGATATAGGTGTTGTGGAAATGGAAGCCGCTGCGCGCGGTGATGTAGAATTCATGCCACAGGCGCTCCGCCTCGGAGAAACCCTGCACCCAATAGGCCTGATAGCCGAGGCCGACGACGGGCGAGTCCTGCGCGGCCCTCCAGCCTTCCGCCCAGAGATAGGTGCGGCCGGTCAGCGTCGAGTCCTTGCCGAACAGGGCCAGAACCAGGTCGACGGCGCCGAGGCCGAAGGCTGCGACGGCAAGCACGGCTGCCAGGACGAGCCCGAAGGCGAAGAAGGCTTTGCGGGTTCCGGGCGACAGCAGCAGCGTCGCGCCGAGCCCGATCACGGCAAGCAGCGTCACCGAAAGGGCGATGAGGGCCGTGGCCGATTGCGAGGCGAACAGGCCGTAAAGGCAGAACAGCGCCGCCAGCAGTGCCGCGGCCTTCGCAATTCGGTCCGTGGAAAACATGAAGGCGTAGGCGAAGGCGGCATAGACGCCGAGCGAAGCGAAGAAGCCGAGCTGGTTCTTCGATGTGAACAGGCCCGAAAAGCTGTAGCTGCCGTCGAGCGGGTCATAAACGAAATTGCCGAAGGCGAAGGACAGCAGCAGGACCACCGAGGTCCCCGAGATCAGGCCGACGAGCAGGGTGCGGGAGGCGATGAGGCGCGCCGCGATCAGCGCGCAGACTATGTGTGAAGCATATTGCACGCTGGCCCGCGCAGTCGCGCCGGGTGCGTCGGACCAGAACACGCTGAGGCAGGCGAAAAGGCCGAAAGCGACGATCCAGGAGAATTTCAGGTAATTCCCGAGCACCGTCCGGTAATCGATCAGGATGAGCGGCAGCCACATCGCATAATAGAGCAGGATGCTGACCTGGCCGTAACGGAAGGAATAGGCGAAGACGACGACGGAAACCGATACGGCCACCGCGCCGAACCAGTGGTTAGACGCAGGGTCGATGAGCATCGCCTTCGATATCTTCAACGATCGCTTCCTGATGGCCTGTTCGTTTGTCCGCCTGCCGGACCGGGCGGGGCGCCTGCGGCGCCCTACTGGCTGGGCGGCGGCAGTATCTTCACCTTGACGACGTCGCCGGGCAGGACGGGTGTCGTCTCGTCCGCGTCGATCTCCTTGGCCTCGCCGTCGGAGGAGCGCAGGATGACGAATTGCGGCGGAGGCGCTTCGGCTCCTGCGCTGGCATCGGGTGCGATCGATAGGGCCTCGGCCATCAGGTTGGAGTACATGGCGATCTTGAGATTCGCGGCCTCCAGGTCGGCATCCACGGATTGAAGTTCGGCAGCGATCTCGGCGGTGCGGTCGTTGCGCAGGGTGATCTCGTCCTGGGTCGCCTTGTTGATGTCCTGCTTCGCGCGCAGCGACGAGGTTCCGATGTCGAGCAACCTGCTCTCGATCTCGGCGACCGAGCGCTCCAGTCCGGAGACGCGCGTGTTCACGACGAGCCCCTTGTCGGCGAGGCCGCCGACATCGGCCAGTTCGCTCTTGGCCAGTTCCAGCTGCCGCGTCTGCGAAACCGTCTTCTTGGAGAGCGCCTCGATCTCGCTGGTCAGCAGATTCTTGAGGTCGCCCAGTGCGGAGAGCTGGAGCTTCAGGGTCTGGGCGCGTGTCGCCATGACGTTGCTTTCGTCCGTCAGCAGCCGGGCGAGTTCGGGGCGCTCCTTCAACTCGCTGGGCAGCTTGATGTCGACCTGGTCGGTGGCCTCGGCCTGAAGCCGGGCACGTTTGGCGATCAACCGGTTGCGCTGATCGATGAGCACCGCATGATTGCCTTGGGCGTTGATGAAATCGCGCTCGGCGCGTTGTCCGTTTTCGGATCCGCGACGGATGCCGCCGGCAATGCTGACCGCCTTCAGCACGGTGAGGTCAGGCGCATAGGGATATTTGCCGGGGGCCTCCACGTCGCCCGATATGAAGAAGGGGCGATACTCCGCCAGTTCCACGGAGGCTTCCGGCCGGTCGAGCAGTCCGAATTTCTGCTGCAGCTTCTCGCCGATCATGGCCGCGATCTCGGCCGTCGTCTTGCCGCTGGCCTCGGCCTCGCCGATGAAGGGCAGGGACAATGCGCCGGAAGGGCCCACGGTGTAGTCGCCGCTGACGGCGGACCAGTCCCTGAAGTTCCCTTCCGCCGTCTGCCACTCGACGACCTTGATCCGCAGCCGATCCATCGGGCCGAGGCGGTAGTCGTCGGCACGGGCCGCCGACGCGACACCGCCCAGAACCAGGAGCACACACAGGAGGCGGGACAGAACGGCGCGGATGGCCTGTGCGGCGGCGTCGGACTGTTTCAGGCTCCCGCGCCTGCAGGGGAAAGGATTGGTCATTCTCGGACTGCCCTTTGCTGTTCGCGGATCAGGCGGCCTTCAGCGCGCCGATCTCATGCGAGCCGCGACGCGCGGTCCACGGCTCAATAGCTTCCCCGCGACGAGCAGACCGCGGGGATCGTCTTCATGATGATCAGGAGATCGGCGGAAAACGACCAGTTCTCGACATAGTGGCGGTCGAGCGCGACACGGCTGTCATAGGATACGTCGTTACGGCCGCTGATCTGCCACAGGCCGGTCAGGCCGGGTCGCGACTTCAGATAGAAGACTGCGCAGGAGCCGTAGATGTCGAGCTCGTCCTTCACGACCGGACGCGGACCGACGATGCTCATGTCGCCCTGCAGGATATTGATGATCTGCGGCAGTTCGTCGAGGCTGAGTTTGCGCAGTACCTGGCCGACCCGCGTCACGCGCGGATCGTTCTTGAGCTTGCGGGTGGCCCGCCATTCCTCGCGGCTCTCGGGATTGCTGGCAAAATGTGCGGCGAGCACCTCGTCGCCGTTCGGGACCATCGTACGGAACTTCAGGCAGCGAAAGACGCGACCGCCACGCCCGATTCGGCGATGGCCGTAGAAGATGGAGCCTCCATCGGACAGTTTCACGAGCAGGGCCAGCAGCACGAACAGCGGGCTGAGCAGAAACAGTCCCGTGGTCGCCGCCAGTATGTCGAAACCACGCTTCACCAGTCCGCCGATCGGCGGCGTTTCGGCAGCGGATCGCAACGTGTCCGAACTCGCCCACTTCGCGGCATTTCTCATGACGCTGCTCCAAAAGGCAAATCAAAGATTGCGGTCACGGTACCAGAAAAATTGTGCATTGCAACATAGAGTCTTTTTTGCAGGTTGAACATCGTTTGCTTCAGAAATGACTGGCATTTCGCCAGCCCGTGCACAATCATTGTCTGAAATGACGCATTTTATAGCAGGTTGTTCTTGTGAAGTTTGCAAACTTGGAGGTGATGCAGCATGGACCAATTCTCCTCAAGTGTGGAATCAAATTGTCTTTCGCCACGGGCGGGATATTTGATCGTGGCCGTCACAAAAATGTTCCATGCAAGGTCTTATGCGCGTTCTGATCCAACGTGTGCCCATGAGCGCTTTCAACCGTCGCAGGCAGCCTCGCCCCGCCGTGCGACCCGGCTCGCGCCTTGCCTCGATACACCACTTAATATATCCTCAAGTCTCGTCTGTTATGCTTCTCGGAAGCTGCGGACGCCGGGAGTTGCGCCAGTAGAAACGCACCCCGAGGCGAGACTGCTGACGTAATGGGGAGTGAATTGTTGTCTAGGTTTGGGGCTCATTGCGAGCTTTGGCCGATGGGGCGGCCATGAATGTCTTTGCCACGTTTCCTGATTGGAATGTTTTCCGTGCTGGTGGTCTTTGCGATATCGACCTATGTTGCCACGGGGTCGATCGGAAGGACGCTTGTCCAGACTCTTATCTGTGCCGTCCTGCTGCAACTCGGCTATTTTCTGGTTGTGCTGTTCCTCGTGGCACGCGAAGGCCGCAAGCCGGAACGGGAAGACACGGAAATCCGCGGCGGTGAGCCTGCGCGACTGCCCGAGACCGAAAGCTTTTTCGGACGAATTCGGCATCTCACCGACTTTCTGCGGTCGCGTTATCCGTAGTCCCGGGTGGGTGGGTCGTCGACGGTTCACCTGACGCCCCCCGCGATTCTTCCGAACGCGTTTGCAAGCGCCTTGCGTGCCTGCGGCAGCAGAAGCATCAGCAGGAGCGTCACGGCGTAGTTGAGCACGATCGCCACTGCGACGGCGACCATGTCCGAACCCGATGTCATCTGGGCGGGCAGCGAGCTGAAAATGCCCCAGGAAACCAGCGCGGCGGCGATGAAGAGCGCCTGCACGATCAGGAAGTCGCCGGCTGTAACCGGCCCGACGCGATGCAACAGCACCGCGAGCACTGGAATGCGCAGGATATAACCGCTGATCGCATAGGCGGCGGCGACGCCGACCGCTCCCCAGCGCATGCCCACGATGAAGGCGGCGACGGCCACGGCCGAAGAATATACGCCCCAACGAAACATCGTGCCGGTCTTGCCCTGGCAAATGAAGATCCAGCCCGTCGTGTTCGAGATCGGCTGTGTAAGGCTGGCGATGCCGAGCCAGGCGAAGATCGGGGCGACGGCGAGCCAGCGTTCGCCAAAGAGCAGGCTGACGACCTGAGAAGAGGTCATGGTCAGCGCGGCGACGCCCGGCGCAGTGACGGCCGCGAGCAGCCAGTTGGTATCCATATAGATGCTGCGAAAGCGCTGCTTGTCGTCCTGGATGCGGCTCATCAGCGGTATCATCAGGCGTGTCAGCGGCTGGCTGATGTTCTGAAGTGGAAACAGCATCAGCTTGTAGGCGCGGTCGTAGTAGCCGAGTTCGGTCGCGCCCGAGAATTTTCCGATCAGGATGGTGTCGAGATTGCGGGCGAAGAAGTTGACCAGATTGAAGCCGGTCAGATTGGCGCCGAAGGAAAGAATCTCCCGGTCGATCCTGAAGGAGGGTTTGCCCGGCCGCCATCGCGCCACGCGCCACGCGGCGGCCAGAGCCACCAGCGCCGATACCGCCGGTCCGATCACAAGGGACCAGTAGCCCAGCCCCGCCAGGGCGGCCGCGACGGTCGCGGCCAGGCCCGCAACGGCGGTAACCACGTCGTTGAGCGCAAGTTGACCGAATTTCAGCCGCCGGTTCATCAGGGCGAGCGGCAGGGCAGCGAGGCTGCCGAGCAGCAGGGGGGCAGCCGCGGCAAGCGTGATACCGGTCATGCGCGCATCGCCATAGAAGACCGCGACGGCCGGGGCCAGGGCGGCAACTGCCAGGCTGCAGCACAGGCCGACAAGCGCGCTCACCCAGAACACGTGGTTGAGCTGCCGCTGGCTGATCTCGCTGCGCTGGATGACGGCCTGCTGCAGGCCGAGATTCTGGAACAGGCCGACAAAGGCCACGACCGGCCCGACCGATGCGACCAGGCCGAAATCTTCCGGCGCAAGCAGGCGCGCGAGAACGACGACGGACAGGAACTGGACGGCGATCTTGATACCCTGCGCCCCGCCGGTCAGCAGCCCGCCGCGCAGCGCGATCCGCCCGAACTGGCCGGGTGCGGCATTCATGCGGCAAGCCTCGCTCCGGCGAGCCGCGTGAGGATGCCGGCAAATTCCTCATCCAGCGTCTCAGCGTTGAAGTCGGCTTCGACCTTTGTCCTGGCCGCCGCGGCGATCCGCTCGCAAGCCTCCGGATTGCTCGCGACCCATCCAAGCCTCTCCGCGAGTGTTTCGACATCGCGTTCGGGCGCGAGGAAACCGGTCTTCCCGTCTTCGACGAGCTCTGGAATTCCCGAATGCCGGGTGCTCACCACGGTGAGGCCTGCGGCCATCGCTTCCATCAGGGCCACCGGTATCCCCTCTATGTCGCCGTTGCCGGCGGTGACGCTGGGCAGGACGAAGCCATGGGAACGCCGCAGCCACTGCTTCACGTCGCCGTGAGGAAGGCTGCCCAGGAAAGAGACGCGTGCTGAAATGCCCAGCTCCGCAGCGAGACGCTCCAGTTCCGCGCGCAGCGGGCCGTCGCCGATGATTGTATAGCGCCAATGGATGGCCGGATCCCTGGCCAGCCGGGCGAGGGCGCGCAGCGCGAACTCGACGCCTTTCTTCTCGGCCAACCGGCACACGGTTATCAACTCCAGGGGCATTCCCTGCCACGATCTCCAACGATAGGGAATCGCGGCGATGTCGATGCCCATATGGTGCACGGCAACGCCGGCGTCGGGGGCCCCCGCCTCGATCAGCACGCGGCGGAAGAAGTCGTTCACCGTCAGGCAGAGCGCGCCGTGGCTGAACAGGTCGGAATAGCGCGACAAGCCTGCTTCGCGGATCGGCACACCGACGTCGTAGCCATGGAAGACGGTGACGAGGGGTGGCTTCAGCACGCCCCGTTTCTTCAGCCGCGCCACACGCGCGCCATTGTGGCCGAAATGGGCGACGACCACGTCGCAGCCATTGAGGTGCCTTGCAAAGGTCGCGTCCAGGGCCGTCGAGACCTTGTCGCGGAGTTGCGCGGGCAGGCGCGGCATGGCCGGCCGCAGCCGGGCCGCCGGCCCCCACCAGTCCCGCGTATTCGCCATCAGCGTGGCCAGTGGTTCCTGGCTGCGGTCAACATGAGCGTCGCCGGCAACACCGTTGCAGACAACCTCGACCTCGAAGCCGCGTCGCATAAGACCGGCCATCTGGCTGATGACGAAGGTTTCCGACAGTGACGGAAACTTGCCGACGACAAAACCGACACGCATGGAGATCAGGCCGCGAGCGCCTTCGAACGGTCGGCCGCTCTTTCCAGCACGTCGAGGAACGCCGTGAACTGGCGGCTCGGATGCAGTTCAGGCCGCTTGGAGAACTGGAGGGCATCGGCGGAGAGGCGGGCATAGTAGGCGTCGTCGGTCCACATGCGCTTCAGCTCCCGCACCCAGTCGTCCACGGGCGCATCATAGTCCAGCGTGACGCCACCGGCCCCGACAGCCTCGGGCAGCCCGCCACGGGTCGAGCCCAGCACCGGGATGCCGCTGCAGTGCGCCTCGGAGGCGACGCGTCCCCAGGCTTCTTCCCATTTGCTCGGCGCCAGCAGGATCCTGGTACGGCCATAGACCGTCTTCATGTCGCTTGTCCGGTCCTCGAGCGCGACGTTGCCGAACGGCGCAATCCTGGCCTCGATCTCGGCGCGATGCTCCTTGGCGAGTTTCCAGCTCTCCTGGAACAGGAACGGGATCTCGGGGCACCGCTCGGCGATCTGCACCGCCAGTTCGAAGCCCTTCTCGTTGTAAGGATTGATGAAGGTGACGAGTTCGCCCGTCGTGGGCGTTGCGTAGAGGCCCGGGTCGATGGTCGGCGGGATGACGGTGGAATCGATGCCGAAGCGGTTCTTGTAGCTTCGGGCGGTGAACTGCGAATTGGCGATGTAGTGAGCGGGGCCGAGTTCGGAGAGGTCGCCGCCGAGTTCATGGAACTCGACGTTCCGAAGATAGATCACGACAGGCACTCCGGCATCCTGCAGCGCTTTGCCGAGCGGCACCGACTTGTGGCATTGCACGACCGCCACGTCGGGCCTCAACCGCGAGACCGCGAAGGGAACCGCCTCCCATGGAAACCAGGCGCGGACGACCGGGTAGCCCGGGAAGTTGTCGATGACGGCGCGCTCGCGGAAGATCTTCATCTTCAGCCGCGCCTTGATGCCGAAGACGCCGTCGCCGAACAAGGCGGCGAGCACGCTCGCGTCGTGGCCGTCATTGCGCAACTGCGTCACGAGATGATGCGTGCTCGACTGCACGCCGCCGTGAAATTCCGGATAGTACCCGTTCCCACCCGCGAACAGTATCTTCATGCCGGTCTCCTGTGGGCTGCGGCCGTCCGATTGGGAGGTTCGGAGCCGCCGTTCCATCTTGTCGTGCGCGGCATCGGCCCGATGCCTTCGCGTTTCAGTGGGCCGCCGCCCCGCAGTCCGACAGGGCGCCAAGCAGGCTGGCGTGGCTTCGCCCACGCTTCACCCGCTTAGCTTCTTCTTTTTGCCGCAGGTTCTTGTCGGAAAACCGTGGGACACTTTTCCGAACCCTGCCTAGCCTGCTTTGGCCCCGCGGGTCGCCTTGAGAGCGGCCCGTTCCGAGGCGGCACGCCCGATGCTCTCGTAGCGAAGGCCGTTTCGGGCAACGACATCGGGGTCATAGAGATTGCGGCCGTCGAAGATGACGGGTGTCGACAGAGACTGACGGACGAGCTCGAAAGAGGGCGCGCGGAAATTCTTCCACTCGGTGGCGATCAACAGCGCGTCGGCGCCCCGCAGCGCGGCTTCCTTTGTGCCGCACAGAAGCAGGTCGTCGCGCTGGCCGTAGATCCGCTGGCATTCCTGCATGGCTTCGGGGTCGTAGGCCTGGACGCGCGCGCCCGCCGCCCAAAGGGCTTCCATCAGGACCCGCGACGGCGCCTCGCGCATGTCGTCGGTATTCGGCTTGAAGGCGAGGCCCCACAGGGCGAAGGTCTTGCCTTTGAGGTTCTTCCCGAAAAAGCGGATCACCTTTTCGAACAGCGCCGACTTCTGGTCCTCGTTGCGCAGTTCGACCGCCTTCAGCACCTTGGCGTCGAAGCCGATGTCCTCCGCGGTCCTGATCAGCGCGCGGACGTCCTTGGGGAAGCAGGAGCCGCCATAGCCGAGGCCGGGATAGATGAAGTGGTAGCCGATCCGGGGATCGCTGCCGATGCCACGGCGAATCTCTTCGATGTCGGCGCCGAGCTGCTCGGCCAGGTTGGCCATCTCGTTCATGAAGCTGATCTTGGTCGCCAGGATGCAGTTGGCGGCATATTTGGTCAGCTCCGCGCTGCGGACATCCATGACGATGATCTTCTCATGGTTGCGGTTGAACGGAGCATAGAGCTCGCGCATGACCTCCTCGGCTTCCGCGCTGTCCGTGCCGACGATGATGCGGTCCGGCCGCATGCAGTCGGCGACCGCCGAGCCTTCCTTCAGGAATTCGGGATTGGAGACGACATGATAGGCGAGGCCCTGGCGACCGCGGCTGGCCAGCACGTCGCCGATCCTTGCCTTGATCTTGTCGCAGGTTCCGACGGGAACGGTCGACTTGCTGACCACGATCTGCGGCCGGTCCATATGCTGGGCGATCGTCTCGGCGACGGCCAGCACATATTTCAGGTCTGCCGAGCCGTCCTCGTTCGGCGGCGTGCCGACGGCGATCAGTTGGATATCGCTGCGCGCCACGGCGGCGGCGGCATCGACGGTGAAGGTCAGCCGCCCGGCGGCGTAGTTCTCGCTGACCAGGCTTTCGAGGCCCGGCTCGTAGATGGGGATGATGCCCTGCTTGAGGCGCTCGACCTTTTCCGCGTCGACATCGACGCAGACGACGTCATGCCCGACATCCGCCAGCACTGCCGCCTGGACCAGGCCGACATAGCCGATACCGAAGACCGTGATATTCATGGAGCAGCTATTCCTTCAGAAAGCGTCGGGCGTAGCCTTACCCGGTATCGTCACCGGAAAGGAGGCTGGTTGCAGGGTACTACTATACGGGAACCAGCGCCCGCCTGGGGAGTCATGTCCTGCGGCGCCGCCACGCCAACAGGCCTGCTCTGCCGCGCGGTCATTAATGTGCTTCCCTTTTGCTGCATTGCAACAGACCCTAGCGTGGTGTCGCCAAGCGTGCAAGACTGCGCCATCGGCGATTGATGAAGCAGTTCCGAAATATCGGTATGCACAAAGCATGGGCGATGCGCCGGATGCAGGCGCTGCCGCCCCTTCGGTGCTTCTGTATGCGCCTTTCGAGGTAGGTCACAAAATATTTCATCACGTTATTCGAGGAAAACATTACAACATATTTCGTGAATCGCTCCCGCCTTGAATTCGCTGGGCCGAATGACTGATTTAAGCGGCATGTCTGGACCACGACTTTACGGCCGGCGCTTCGTGATGCATCTTTTCCTTCGCAGCTGCAGCAAATTGCCCGCGGAGCTTTGACATGACCGAGCGTCCAATATGCGTCGTCATCGCCGCCCGGAACGCCGCGGGCACCATCGCCGCGGCGATCGCGTCGGCGCTGCGGGAGCCCGAGGTGGGCGAGGTTGTCGTGGTCGACGATGCCTCGACCGACGGCACATCCGAGGTCGTATCGCAGGCCGACGACGGCAGCGGCAGGCTGTCGGTCATCCGATTCGATCAGAACCGCGGGCCTGCTGGCGCCAGGAACGCGGCCTTCGCGCGGTCGAGGTCGCCCTTCCTCAGCATTCTCGACGCTGACGATTTCTTCATCGGCGGCCGTTTCGGCCGGCTGCTGGCCGCCCGGGACTGGGATCTCGTGGCCGACAATATTGCTTTCGTCGCCGATGGGGCAGGCGAGCCGCAGGTTCCGGCTTTCCGTCCGAACCCCAGATTCCTCGGTCTCGCCGAATTCGTGGCCGGCAATATCTCCAAACGCGGCCGGCAACGCGGCGAACTGGGTTTCCTGAAGCCGGTGATTCGGCGTGAATTCCTGGATGCGGCCGGCCTCCGCTATGACGAGCGGCTGCGGCTCGGCGAGGACTATGAGCTCTACGTGCGGGCGCTCGCCGCCGGCGCGCGGTTCAAGCTCGTCGACACCTGCGGCTACGGCGCCACGGTGCGGGCCGATTCGCTCAGCGGCCGTCATCGGACCGAAGATCTGAAGCGGCTCGCCGATGCCGACCTGTCGCTTCTCGCGCTGCCGGGGCTGGCGGCGGATGCGACGAGACAGTTGCGCAGCCACGAACGTCACGTGCGAGACAAATATCGACTGCGCCGCTTCCTCGATGTGAAGGCCGGTCGCGGGCTTCGGGGTGCGGCCGCCCATGGCTTGCGCCATCCCGGCGACCTGCCGGCGATCGCTTCGGGCATCGCCCGCGACAAGCTCGACGGCCTGCGCGAGCCGCAGTCTCCAGTCAGGACGGTTCGCTATCTGCTGGAGGGCGAGCCCGCATGACCGCAGCCTGCCCGGGACCGGGTTCACATGGGTGTCTTGCCAGAAAGCATGACGCGATCCATGCTGCCCTCATTGCCGACAAAGTGAGGGGCCATTGTCGCAGCAGGCCCCGACCGGGGTTGGGAGCGGTCCTCAGGGGCTGCGGGGCGGCAGGACACGCAGCGAGGGCCTCGCGATGAGATCCGTCTTCGGGTTCAAGACCAGAAGTGCCGAGCGCGACCAGCAGACCGACGCGGCACGATTCCAGCGTATCCGGGATGTGATCGCCGAAGTGTCGGGCGAAATGGATCGCGAGAAGTCCGGCTTCGAGAAACGGTACGGAACGGTGGCGGCCGACGCCGCTTTCCTGGTCGAGGCTATGGATAATGAAGCCTCCCCCTCGGGCGATTCGGAGCGGATCGCAACGCTCACCGAGACGCTTCGCGCCTGCGAGCGTCGGATCGCGTTCCTGAACAGGCAGATGCTGTTCATGGAGGAATGCCGCCAGTTCGTCCAGCAGTTCGTCGACGCCAACGGCATCGATGCCGGAGGGTCTGCAAAGGCCGAATGACGGATTGCCTTAAGCCGCCGCGGATCGCCCGAACCGGGCCTGCGGGGCGCCAACCCGCTGTGTTGGGAGGACGCAGCCAGATCGGAGCGAAGCCGATGCCATTGTCGTTCTCCTCGCCGTGCCTCAAATCTTGCTGGCTATCGGGCGCGCTCGCCGGCCAGGCACTGTTGTGGTGCATGACGGGGTCCGCCTTCGCCCAGGACGCGCCACAGTCCTTCGTCGACAATTTCGACAGGCTCGGCTCCGCCCGCTGGTATGTCTCGGACGGCTGGGCCAACGGGAAGCACCAGAATTGCACCTGGTCGAAGAACCAGGTGAAGGTGGCCGACGGTGTCCTGTCGCTCGGCTTCACCAAGCACACTTTCAAGGATCGCGACTATGTCTGCGGCGAGGTGCAGACGAAACAGCGCTTCGGATACGGAATCTACGAGGCCCGGTTCCGGACCCCGGCGGGTTCGGGGCTCAACGCCGCTTTCTTCAGCTTCATCGGGCCGGTCGACAAGCAGCCGCATGACGAGATCGACTTCGAGGTTCTGACCAGGGACCCTTCAAAGGTGCAGCTCAACAGCTATGTCGCGGCCAAGGGCAACAACGAGAAACTCGTTCCCGTGCCGGGAGGCGCCGACAAGGAGTTCCACGATTATGCCTTCGTCTGGGAGAAGGACAGGATCCGCTGGTATATCGATGGCGAGCTTGTCCACACCCTCGACGATCCGGCGAAGGTGCCCAGCCACCCGTCCAAGATCTTCCTCAGCCTGTGGGGCAGCGACACCTTCACCGAATGGCTCGGTCCCTTCAGCGACCCCGGCGAGCCCTTGACCATGGAGATCGACCGCGTCGCCTTCACCGGTCTCGGCGAGCCCTGCCAGTTCCCGGGATCGGTGGCCTGCAAGCTGGAATAGCCAGCGCTCGCTTTTGTCTTTCGTCGCGTTGCAAAACTTGATCGAGAGGCTATGCTGCACCGCAACAGAGTTGTTGCGACGCAATAGAGCGTGAACTAGCTTCCGGGAGGGGAAGGCTGAGGCATCGGTTACCGAATCCAGGGAAACCGATGCTTGAACAGAGAGATAGAGCGGCGTCACCGGTGACCCCGGTGCCTGCGTCGCGATAGCTGCGGTCTGTCGATGCTGCGTGTCCTCTACCTTGTCCACGACCTTTCCGATCCGGCGGTGAACCGCAGGGTGAAGATGTTGCAGGCCGGCGGGGCGGACGTCACGCTGGCGGGCTTTCGCCGCGGGAAGCCGGTGACGTCAATCGAAGGGCTGGTGCCGATCGAACTGGGAGTTACCCGCGACGGCAGGTTCGGCCAGCGGCTGGGCGCGGTCGTCCGGGCCGCCACGGCAATAGGTTCTGCCCTCGGCGCCGTCGGACGGCCTGACGTCATCGTTGCGCGGAACCTCGAAATGCTGGCGCTCGCCAGGCGGGCGGTCTCCATCTTCGGTGGGGCTGTGCCTGTCGTCTACGAGTGCCTCGATATCCATCGTCTCTTGCTGCGGTCCGATGCGGTCGGTGTGGCAATGCGCGGCGCGGAGCGGTTCTTCAGCCGTGATGTCGCCATGCTGGTGACCAGTTCTCCGGCCTTCGTCGAGGAACATTTGAGCCGGGTCCTCGATCCAGGGGTTCCGATCGAACTCGTGGAAAACAAGGTGCTGGAACTCGCCGGCCCGGCCGGTGCCGAAACGCCCCCCGCGCCGCGCCGCGCCGGCCCGCCCTGGAGGATCGGCTGGTTCGGCGCGCTGCGCTGCCGGCAGTCTCTCGAACTGCTGTCGGCCTTCTCGCGCTCCATGGGCGGTGAAGTGGAGGTGATACTGCGCGGCCGGCCCGCCTATGGCGAATTCGCCGATTTCGACGGCTATGTCGCGAGCGAGCCTTATCTCTCTTTCCTCGGCCCTTATCGGAACCCCGACGACCTGCCGGCCATCTATGGCGACGTGCATTTCGTCTGGGCGATCGACTTCTTCGAGGAGGGGCAGAATTCGAAGTGGCTGCTGCCCAACCGCCTCTATGAAGGCTGCCGTCACGGCGGTGTGCCGATCGCCATGCGCGGGACCGAAACCGGCAAGTTCCTCGAGGCGCGTGGGTGCGGCCTGCTCCTCTCTGAGGCGGCGACCGATGCGCTCCGGGCCATGCTCGGGTCGATGGACGAGGTGGGCTACGCCACCCTGAAACAGCGTGTCACATCAATTGATCCCGCGACCTGGATCTACGGTATCGACGATTGCCGCGTGCTTGTAGGAAAGCTGCGCGCGCTGGCAGCCCTTCGCACCGATGGCGCCGCAATCGAGGCGGCGGCTTGATGAAAGACGGAAACGAGATGGGGACAGCGGAAGAGAACACGCCTGAAATCCTGATCGTGGTGCCGTGCCTCAACGAGGCGGCGCATATCGGCGGACTGCTCGGTCAGTTCACTCCTGCTACCGAAAGGATCGGCGCGAAGATCGTCGTGGCGGATGGCGGAAGCACGGACGGCACGCAGCGCATCGTCGAGGAAAAGGCGGCGCAGGACGCCCGCGTCGTTCTGCTCGCCAATCCGAAACGCATCCAGAGCGCGGCCGTGAACCTCGCTGTCGAACGGCATGGCGAGGGTTGCGACTATCTCATCCGCATCGATGCGCATGGCGCCTATCCCGACGACTATTGCGACCGTCTGGTCGAGGAGGCTGTCCGCACCGGCGCCGATTCGGTGGTCGTCGCCATGGCGACCAAGGGCTTCGGCTTCTTCCAGAGGGCGGTCGCGGCCGCGCAGAATTCGAGGCTCGGCAATGGCGGGTCGCCGCACCGGCACGGCGCATCCGATGGCGCATGGACCGATCACGGGCATCATGCCCTCATGCGGGTCGCCGCCTTCCGTTCGGTCGGCGGCTATGACGAGACCTTCACCCACAATGAGGATGCCGAACTCGACTATCGGCTGCGGCAGGCCGGGTTCCGGATCTGGCTGACCGGCAAGACAATCATGACCTATTACCCGCGCGCTTCGGTGTCGGGGCTGTTCCGGCAATATGTCGGTTATGGCCGGGGCAGGGCGCGCAACATGCTCAAGCACGGGATGGTCCCGAAGGTCAGGCAGATGTTGCCGCTGATGGTTTTTCCGGTCGTGGCGGGAACCTCGCTGGCCTTTCTGCATTGGTCGGCGATCGTGCCCGCGTCGCTCTGGGCGATGATCTGTCTTGGCTATGGAGCGCTGATGGCGATCGCACAACGCAATCCCGACGGAATGCTGGCCGGCTTCTCGGCGATGGTCATGCATCTGGCGTGGTCGCTCGGTTTCTGGCAGCAACTGCTTTCCTCCCGCAAGCCGGAGCGGGCGGGTCGATGACGGCGTCCCGCAACAAACCTGCGGAGCTGCGGATCGACATCGGCGTCTGCACGTTCCGCAGGCCGGAGCTTGCCGATGCTTTGCGCTCGCTTGCTGCGCTCGAGGTCCGGCCGGACTGGCGGGTGCGGATCATCGTCGCCGACAACGACGTCACGCCGAGCGCACGCGAACTGGTCGCCAGGCTGGAACCGGAGATGCCGTTCCCGGTGCATTATGTGCATTGCCCTGAAGCCAACATCTCGATCGCCCGCAATGCCTGTCTCGACGCCGGAGCCGGCGACATGCTGGCCTTCATCGACGACGATGAGACTGCGTCGCCGCAATGGCTGGCCGAACTGGTCGCCATGGCGGCGACGAGCGGCGCGGACGCCGTGCTGGGGCCGGTCGAGGCGCGCTACCTCGCCGGCGCACCGCGCTGGATGCGCGAAGGGGACTTCCATTCGACGCTGCCGGTCTGGGTGCGCGGCGAGATCCGCACCGGCTATACATGCAACGTCCTGCTGCGGCGCTCGTCGCCGCGCGTCGCCGGTCGCCGTTTCAGCCTGGCGCGTGGGCGCTCCGGCGGCGAGGACACCGAATATTTCACCCGGCTGCATGCGGCCGGCGGCAGGATCGCCTACGCGCCGGAAGCCTGGGTCCGCGAGATCGTGCCGCCCGGTCGGGCGCGGCTCTCGTGGCTGGCCCGGCGTCGGTTCCGGGCGGGCCAGACCCATGGCCATCTCCTCGCCGGACAGGGCCCCGCGGCCGCCGCCAGGAACATGGCGCTCGCCGGCGCCAAGGCAGGCTACTGCTTCCTGGCCGCCGCCTTGTCGGCCTTCTCGGCGGCTCGCCGCAACCGCTACGCGCTGCGCGGGATCATGCATGTCGGCGTCGTGGGCGGTCTCGCCGGTGTCCGGGAGCTTCAACAATATGGCGGAACTGCCCCCGAGCAAGGAGCGGGAATTGGAACCTGACGTCAGCTTCGTCATAGCGGCCTTCAATGCCGATCTCACGATCGATCGTGCCATCCGCAGCGCGCTCGCACAGGAAGGCGTGAGCGTCGAAGTGGTTGTGGTCGACGACTGTTCGACCGACTTCACCCGCGACGTCGTGAAGGGCATCGGGGACGAGCGCGTGCGCCTGCTGCCGCTGGCGGAAAACCGAGGGCCCGGCGGCGCGCGCAACGCCGGACTGGAGGCGGCGAAGGGGCGCTGGGTCGCGATCCTCGACGCCGACGATGCCGTCCTTCCGGACCGGATGGCTCGCATGATCGGACGCGCCGAAAAGACGGGCGCCTCGATCGCGGTCGACAATCTCGAAATCGCCCGGGCCGGCGAGCGCCGCCGTACGATGTTCGCTCCGGCAGCCCTGTCGCGGACACCCGAACTGTCGCTCGCCGCCTTCATCGACGGCAACATGGTGTTCAAGTCGACCTTCAACTACGGCTACGTGAAGCCGGCCTTCGAGCGCCGTTTCCTGGAGGAGAACGGACTGCGCTATGACGAGACGCTGCGCATCGGAGAGGACTACCTGCTGCTCGCGGCGGCACTTGCCAGCGGCAGATGCGTGATCGAGCCCAAGCCGGGCTACATCTATCATGTCACCGAGGGCTCCATCTCGCGGGTTCTGGAACTGCACCACGTCGAGGCCATGATCGCGGCCGATGCCGTCTTTGCCCGCGCGCACCGCCTGGAAGGGGCCGGCCTCGCGGCTTTCAGGCGGCGCGAGCGGAACCTGCGCGACGCTGCCGCATTCCTGTCGCTTGTACGGCATATCAAGGAGCGCTCGCCGCTCAAGGCGCTCGGCGCCGCTTTCCGCAACCCGGTGGCGGTCGGCCATCTTCGCATGCCCATCGCCAAGCGGCTCGGTCTCCACCGGCTGACCGAGCGGGCATTCTAGCACACGTCTTCCCGCCTCTTCGAAGGGGCGGGCGATCATCCCGAAGTATCAGTATCAGCATAAGGATCTTCTCGATGCGCAAAGTCAGAAAAGCGGTCATTCCGGTGGCAGGCCTGGGTACGCGGTTCCTGCCGGCGACCAAGGCCATGCCGAAAGAGATGTTGACGATCGTCGACCGGCCGGTCGTGCAATATGCCGTGGATGAGGCGCGCGAGGCCGGCATCGAGCACATCGTTTTCGTGACCGGGCGCAACAAGGCGATCATCGAGGACTATTTCGACGCGCAGCCCGAATTGCTCGAAACGCTGGCCATGTCGGGCAAGCACGAGCAGCGCGCGGCGCTCGACCGGCTGTTGCCCGCGCCCGGCGCGACCAGCTTCACGCGCCAGCAGGCGCCGCACGGCCTCGGCCATGCCGTGTGGTGCGCCCGCGACATCGTCGGCGACGAGCCCTTCGCGCTGCTGCTTCCCGATATGGTCTCCTACGGCAAGCGCGGCTGCCTGGCCGGCGCCATGGACCTCTATGACAGCGTCGGCGGAAACGTGATCGCGGTCGAGCAATGCGACCCGCTGGAGACGAACAAATACGGCATCGTCGGCAAAGGGCCGGCGGCCGGCACCGGCTTCAAGATCAATGCCATGGTGGAGAAGCCGGCGCCCTCCAGCGCTCCGTCGAACTACTATATCAACGGCCGCTACATCCTCCAGCCGGAGATCTTCGATCTGCTTGGCAAACAGGAACGTGGGGCCGGCAACGAGATCCAGCTCACCGATGCCATGGTGCGCCTCGCCGAGAGCCAGCCGTTCCATGCCCAGCCCTTCGATGGCAGGATGTTCGACTGTGGCTCCAAGGAAGGCTTCATCCAGGCAAATGTCGCCTTCGCGCTCGCCCGCGCCGACATCCGCGACAGCGTGCTCGATCCGATCCGCGAGCTTGTGTCCTATCACGACGTCAAGGTCGACGCGGCCTGAAGGGGAGTTCGTTCGCAGTTGCGAAAGCCTTCCGCGGCTGCGAACACATTATCTCCCACATCAGCTGTTCGAATGGCTGAAGGGCGGATCAAGTGGATGGGGCGCCGGCCGCATCCAGTGGATGCACGGCGCTCCAGAGCACCGGACGCCGGGCCGGTTCGGAACGGACGGGTGCTCAGGCAGACAAGTAGAGCGGCAGCGCGGGCGCGCTTCCGCCGCTCCGGGACGGGGCGAGGGCGACTGGCGAGTGCATGAACAAAGTCGATTATCTGTTGAATGAGAGCCTTGCGGCGGCGCCGGCTCGGGACGATGACAAGTTCATCGATCTGGAAAGGCTGCTGGCTGTCGCCATCCGCCAAGCCAGGGTGGTCGCGATCTGCGCGGGCATCGGCGTCATGCTGGGTATCATCTATCTGCAGACCACGCCGCCGATGTACACGGCCTCGGCACGCATCCTGCTCGACGAGGGCCTGAACAAGATCGTCGACGAGGTCTCCGCGACGCCGATCAACATGCAAACGGATGCCGCGATCCTCAGCCAGATCGAAATCCTGAAGTCGACCCGGCTGGCTCTGGTCGTCGTCGACAAGGAGAGGCTGACGGCAAACGAGCAGTTCATGTCGCCGCCGCCCTCGCTTGCCGGACGGATCGTCGGTACGATCCGCTCGTTGCTGGCCGTGTTCCGCCCGAGCGATCCGGTCGGGGAAGGCGGACAACCCAGCCAGCCTGCAACCGACGGCAAGCGCGACTACGCCGCGCAACTGCTGCAGCGCAATCTCTGGGTCGAACGCGCCGGCCGCAGTTACGTCATCAATCTTTCCTACCGGTCCAACGATCCCGAGCTGGCGCGGCGTATCACGCAGGCCTATGCCGATGCCTATCTTTCCGACCAGCTCGACGCGAATTTCGACGCCACGGAACGTACCACGCTGTGGCTGAAGGGCAGGCTCGACGAACTCGAGACCAACTCCAAGGCGGCGGCCCTGGCCGCCGAGCGCTTCAGGGCCGAGAACGGTCTCACCGCGACACGCGGCGAGTTGATCTCGGAACAGCAGCTCTCCGACCTCAACGGGCAGCTTATCATCGCCCAGGCCGACACCGCTCGCGCTCTGGCGAAATACCAGCAATACCAGGCCATCACCGAAAGCGGGCCCGAGGAGGCGGTCGAGAACGCGGCGATCTCCTCCGACCAGCCCGGCGATTCGGTCATCGGCAAGCTGAAGACACGCTACCTCCAGGTGACGAAGCGCGAGCGCGAGATCACCGCGAATTTCGGCGCGGACCACCAGCAGGCCGTGGCGCTGCGAAGGGAGCAGCAGGACATCTCCCGGCAGATGTTCCGGGAACTGGAGCAGCTCGCCTCCAGCTTTCGCAACGACTATGAGGTTGCCCGTTCGCGAGAGATGTCGTTGCGCGAAAATGTCGATCAGCTCACCGGCAAGACCAGTTCGGCAAGCCAGTCGATGGTGCAGTTGCGGGAGCTCGAGCAGAAGGCGGCGGCGCTCAGCACGCTCTACCAGAACTTCCTGGCGCGCTATCAGGAGGCTGCGCAGCAGCAATCCTTCCCGATCACCAAGGTGCGGGTGATCTCGGAGCCCGGCTTCCCGCGGTCGCCGTCGAGCCCGCGAACATCGATCGTGCTGGCCCTGTCCATGGTCCTGGGGATCATGATGGGTGGCGTGTTCGGCGCGCTCAACGAGTTCAGGGAGCGCTTCTTCCGCCTGGGCGACGACGTCCGGAGCGAACTCGGCATCAAGTTCCTCGGTTATCTGCCTGTCCTCGGCGGCGGGCGGCGCGGCAAGGAGGCAGAAGAACAGGACGACGACGAGACGGTCGAAGACGACGGCCAGGGCAGGATCTTTACCGGGCGACGCCGCGCGGTGATCGATTCGCCGGCTTCGGCCTTCGCCGAGACGCTGCGCAGCGCCAAGATCGCCGGCGACGTCGTCCTCCAGGGCGCGGGCTGCAAGGTCATCGCCGTGGTGTCGGTGCTGCCCGGCGAGGGCAAGTCGACGGTGGCGGCGAATTTCGCGGGCCTGCTCGCGGCCAATGGATCAAGGACCCTGCTGGTCGACGGGGATCTGCGCAATCCGAGCTTGAGCCGCGGGCTGCCGAGCCTGCCGCAATACGGGCTGGTGGACGCCATCCTCGGCCGATACACTTGGCAGTCACTCCTGAAGATCGACCCCGACACCAAGCTGGCAATGATGCCGGCGGTGGTCCACAGCCAGTTCGCCCACACGAGCGAACTGTTGGCCTCGAAAGGCATGAAGGCCTTCATACAGAGCGCCCAGAGGATCTTCGACTATATTGTCGTGGACCTGCCGCCGCTTGGTCCGGTGGTCGATGCCAAGGCGTTCGAGCCGCTGGCGGACGGCTTCATCGTGGTGGCCGAATGGGGCGCCACGCCGCGCGCGCTGGTGCGCACGACGCTGCAGGCCGAGCCGCAGATCGGCGCCAAGACGCTTGGCCTGATCCTCAACAAGGCCGATTACCGGAAGCTCTCGAAATACGGCTCCTTCGGAAGTTCCGAACGCTTCCTCGACCGCTATTCGAGCTACTATCTCGACCAGCCCAAGCCGACGAAGGCGGCTTTCAAAAAGTTGTTGCAGGGCGCGGCCGTGGTCCTGCGCAAGCTCGGCTCGATGGGGCTGAGTGCCTTCAGGAAGAGAGCGGAACGCCACGGTTCCGATCTGCACGCATCGGACTGACCGGTCGCGGCCGTGAGAAGGCTGCCGTTGGCGGCTTCGTTCCAAGGGCGACACCTCATACCGGCATGTCCTATCCTTTTGGATGTAGTTCGGCCTATTCCTCGCCGCCGCGGAATTTCGATATCATGGTTCCCCTGAACGGCCTCGCTCGGAACGATCGGCCGTTTCGGGCCAGAGGAGCGGGAGACGGACCGATGGAGATACGCCCATTGGGGCTCGACGGAGTCCTCGAGATCGTACCGCGCAAATTCGGCGACCATCGCGGCTTCTTCTCGGAGACGTTTAGCGTGCGGTCGTTCGAGCAGGCGGTGACGGAAGCCTTCGTGCAGGACAACCACTCGCTCTCGGTAGCGCCGGGGACAGTCCGCGGCTTGCATTTCCAACTGCCGCCGCGCGCCCAGGCAAAGCTCGTCCGCGTCGCGCGCGGCGCGATCTTCGATGTTGCCGTCGACATAAGGCAAGGCTCGCCGAGCTTCGGCCGCTGGGTGGGGCTGACGGTATCATCGAGGGACTGGAACCAGATCTTCGTGCCGAAAGGCTTCGCCCACGGCTTCATGACGCTCGAGCCCGACACCGAGGTCATCTACAAGGTGACCGACTACTATTCCCCCGATCACGACCGTTCCGTCCGTTTCGACGATCCCGATATCGGGATCGACTGGCCATTGCCCGTGTCCGACCTCCAGATCTCCGACAAGGACCGTAGCGCGCCGCGTCTGAGGGATGTCGACACCGGCTTCGTCTTTGTCGGACAGGCGGCGTGACCGCGCGGGCGAGGGTGCTGGTCACCGGCAAGACGGGGCAGGTGGCGCTTGCGCTCGCTTGTCTCGAGGCGCCCGATCTCGAGATCGTGACCCTCGGACGGCCCGAACTCGACATCGCCGACCGCGCTTCCGTGGCGCGGGCCTTCGCCGCCGTCCGGCCCGCAATCGTCGTCAACACGGCTGCTTATACCGAGGTCGACAAGGCCGAGACGGATGTCGCCACCGCTTTCGCTGTCAATCGTGACGGCGCGGCGAATGTTGCAACCGCCGCGGCGGAGCAGGGCTGCCCTGTCATCCACTTCTCGACCGACTATGTTTTTCCCGGCGACAAGCCCGACCCCTATCGTGAGACCGACGAAACCGGCCCGGTCAGTGTCTATGGGCGTTCGAAACTGGCCGGTGAGCAGGCCGTGGCCGACGCGAATCCAGCCCATGTCATCCTGCGCACGGCCTGGGTCTACAGTCCCGATGGGCGGAACTTCCTGAAGACCATGCTGCGGCTGGCGCGGGAGCGCGACGAGATCGGTGTCGTCGGCGACCAGCACGGCACGCCGACCAGCGCTGCCTTCCTTGCGCGCGCCGTTGCCGCCGTCGTCAGACACGTCCTTGCCGATCCGGCCGGCGCGAGTTGGCGCGGCGTCTTCCATCTCGTGGCCGACGGCGCGACGGATTGGGCAGGTTTTGCCGAGGAGATATTCGCGCAATCGGCAAAACGCGGCGGCCCCTCGGCCCGTGTCCGGCGGATCACCACCGCCGACTACAAGACGGCGGCGGCGAGGCCGGCCAATTCCCGGCTGGACACCACGCGGCTGAGTGCGGTCTTCGGCATCAAGCCGCCACGCTGGCAGGACGATGTGGCCGCGTGTGTGGATGCCCTGTTGCGGCAGAACCCCTCATCCGACCTCGCCCTTGCGGGCGAGGCCACCTTCTCCCACAAGGGGAGAAGGGAACACCTCAGCAGCGTCTCGGCCAATCGCGAACGTTGACAGCTTGCAGAGCCGGCCAAGCCAGGCTCCAACCTTCTCCCCTTGTGGGAGAAGGTGGCCGCGCGAAGCGCGGTCGGATGAGGGGTAAACCCGCGCCGCACCCAAGCGCTGCGTCCGAGAAACGAAGCGCTCGCCCGCGTCACGCCAGGCAGCCGGCCAGGATCGTCTTGGTGATGGTGTCCGCGGCCTCGGCGAAATCGGCCTTGGTCAGGCGCGACTTGTCGAGCACGGGAGCGGCGATCGCCTCGAAGTCGCCGTAGAACTGGGTCGCCGACCACAGAAGGATGAAGAAATGGCGCGGATCGACCGGCGCCATCTTGCCGGCCCGGATCCAGCCTTCGACAACCGCCGCGCGGTCGCGCGTGATCTCCTGCATGTGGTGCTTCTGCTTGCGGGTCAGGAACGTGCCGCCGCGCATCATCTCATTGGCGAAGAAGCGGGATTCGGCCGCATGCTGGCGTGAATAATCGAGCTTTGCGGCGACATAGGCGGTAAGCGCCTCCCGCGGCTCGCTGTCGGGCTGTATATGTTCCAGCGCCTTGTCCCAGCCTTCGAGAACGCTCTCGATCAGCCTGGTGTAGATCTCCTCCTTGGTGGAGAAATAGTAGTAGACATTGGCCTTGGGCAGCTCGGAAGCCTCGGCGATTTCGGCGATGCGCGTACCGTCGAAGCCCTTTCGGGAGAACAGCTCGACCGCCGCCTTCAGGATCTTCGCCTCGTTGCGCGCCCTGATGCGCTCCTCCGGGTTCTTCCTGCCTTTCGTCCCGGCGTCCGCGACCGCTGCCATTTCCGTTTCCGCTCCCCCGACCATCGTCCGGATCATGGCGCGCATGATGTCCCCGGGCGCCACGGTCGCATCCATAAAGCATGTCTCCCGAAAGTGCGTAGCGGTTTCGGGAAAAGGACATGCGTCAAATCAAGACCCTACTCCAGGCCCCGTTCCACGAGGCACGAACCGGCTATAGAAAAACTTGACGTTTTGGTCAAGAAAGTGATTTCAGGAAGTTGACACTTTGGTCAGGTTTTGCCTAACCTAAGGGCGTTGGAGGAGCGCGGGAGGAGAGCAATGCCGGTCAAGCTGGTCGATGCGATGCGGGAGACGCTGTCGGGATGGCAGGCGGATGTCCCGCCTGCCTGGCGGCCGATGCTGGCCGACGTCGCTCTCGGCTTCGACGCGATCGATCCGGCGCTCGAGGTCGAGCCATGGGAGCCGATCTTCCCGGTCCGCCGCGACAGGACATTTCCCGGCGCCCCCAAGGGTGCGCACATGCTGCGGGCCTTCGATGGCATAGAGCCGCAGGCGGTGCGCTGCGTGATCCTCGGCCAGGACCCTTATCCGGCGCCGGATTTCTCGACCGGCCGCGCCTTCGAGGCCGGCAATGTCGCGGCCTGGCGGGAGCTCGACAAGATGTTCTCGAAGAGCGTGCGGGCCTTTACCCAGCAGATCTGCGCGGCCCGATCAGGCAATCCGACCTATGCCCGTTCCTTCGATGACTGGCCGACGACGCTGGCGGATATCGAGAACGGGAAGATCGGGCTGGAAGCGCCTGATGAACTTGCCGACCGCTGGGTCTCGCAGGGTGTGCTGCTGCTCAACTCTTCGCTCACCCTGTCGCGCTTCAGGGTCGAGGTCGACCCGCACCAGGCGCGCGGACATCTGCCGCTGTGGCAGCCGCTGATCCAGAGGGTGCTGACCCATCTGGCTGCCAGTGGACGCGCAATCGTCTTCATCGGCTTCGGCGACGCGGCGATCGACAACCTGAGGCTCGCCGGCGTTGCCGAGCCCACGGCGCCGATGGCCGCCGTGCTGCGCGAGCATCCCGCGCGCGCTGATGCCGTGCTGTCGCTGGAAAACCCGTTCCTCGTCTCGAACCGGCATCTGGAGGCGATGGGCGCCGAGCCCGTCGCGTGGTGAAGCAATGACGTCGGAAACCTACGACTTCATCGTCGTCGGCGCCGGCTCGGCGGGCTGCGTGCTCGCCAACCGGCTGTCGGCCGATCCGGCGAACAAGGTCCTGCTGCTGGAAGCGGGCGGCAAGGACAACAATCCGCTCTTCCGCCTGCCCATGCTGATGGGCAAGCTGTTCCAGTCAGGGATCTACAACTGGCATTATCACACCGAGCCCGAGCCGCATCTCAACGGTCGCTCGCTCTACTGGCCGCGCGGCAAGGCGCTCGGCGGATCGTCGACCATCAACGGCATGATCTATGTGCGCGGTAACCGCCACGACTACGACCGATGGGCTCAGCTCGGCCTGCCCGGCTGGTCCTATGACGAGGTGCTGCCGGCCTTCCGTCGATCCGAAGGGCACATCCAGCGCAAGGACGGCTATCACGGCTCCGAGGGCGAGCTGACCGTGTGCCGCGCCCGCAGCACCAACCCGCTGCACGACGTCTTTGCGCAGGCCGGCAGTGAGGCCGGTTATCGGCTGAACGACGACTTCAACGGCGAGGATCAGGAAGGCTTCGGCAAGTTCGATTTCACGATCAGGAAGGGCAAGCGCTGGTCGACGTCCTACGCCTTCCTGCGTCCGGTGCTCTCCCGCCCGAACCTGACTGTCGAGACAAGAGCGCTCACGCGTCGCATCCTGATCGAGAACGGGCGTGCCGTCGGCGTCGAGTTCCAGCAGGGTGGCGCGGTGCGATCCGTGCGGGCGACCCGGGAAGTCGTGGTGTGCGCCGGAACGGTGAACTCGCCGCAACTCTTGATGCTCTCGGGCATCGGTCCGGCCGACGAGCTCGCCGGCCATGGCATCTCCACGGTCGCCGACCTGCCCGGCGTCGGCAAGAATCTCCAGGACCATGTCGACTGCGTGATGGTCTACGAATGCACCAAGCCGGTCACGCTCTATAGCGATCTGAGGGCCGACCGGCTGATCTGGTCGATCATCGAGGGGACGCTGTTCGGGCGCGGCGTCGCAACCACGTTTCCTTATGAGGCCGGCGCCTTCTTGAAGTCCCGGGCCGATCTGGTGGCGCCTGATATCCAGGTGCATTTCATGCCGGCGCTGGAGAAGACGGCCAATCTTCATTTCCCCAATCCGTTCCGCAAGAAGGTGGCGGTGGAGGCCAATCACGGCTTCACGCTGCGCGTCGGTCCGGTCAATCCGGAAAGCCGGGGCGAGATCACCTTGCGCTCGGCCGACCCGTCCCAAGCGCCGAAGATCCAGGCCAATTATCTGGAGACCGAATTCGACCGCCGCACCATGATCGCGGGCATCCGCATGACGCGCGAGGTCATCGGGCAGAAAGCCTTCGATCCCTATCGCGGCAAGGAACTGGCGCCCGGGCCGGAACGTATGAGCGACGCGGAGCTCGTCGAGTGGTTGCGGGCCACCGCCATGACCACCTTCCATCCGGTCGGCACCTGCAAGATGGGCAACGACCCGATGGCCGTCGTCGACACACGGCTCAAGGTACGCGGGGTCGAAGGCCTCAGGGTCGCCGACGCCTCCATCATGCCGATCATCTCCAGCGGCAACACCAATGCGCCTGCCATCATGATCGGCGAGCGTGCCGCCGACTTCATCCTCGAAACCGCCTGAGAGGCTCTAATGATCGTCGAGCACCGCACCTATACGTTCCGCCCCGGCATGGTGCCGGCCTGGATGGCGAAATACGAGGCCGAGGGCCTACCCATCCAGAAGCGGCATCTGAACCGCTTCCTCGGACTCTACGTCTCCGAGATCGGCCGGCTGCACACCACCGTGCTGATGTGGGGCTATGACAGCCTCGCCGATCGCGAGGCGCGACGGTCGGCCATGTATGCCGATCCCGACTGGCAGAAATTCATCGGCGAGGTCTGGGCGCTCGGCGCGATCGAGAGCCAGGACGTGATGATCATGAATCCGGCGTCTTTTTCTCCGGGCGCCTGAGCACGACAGGGAATCGGAGGACGATCGGCGGTGCTCCGGCCGCGATCGAGCGACGAAAGGCCGGAATGGGACCGGCAACAACCAAGGGAACAAAGACATGACGACAGACCATCATCACGGCAGGAACCAGATTTCGATGGACCGCCGCGGCTTCCTGAAGTCGGCTGCCGGCGCGGCAGCGCTTGGGCTTGCTGTGAGCTCGCTCTCCTTCAAGGCCTTCGCGGCAGGGGGCCTTGTCGCGCTGGTCCATACCCAGGCAGCTGGCGACAACGGCCCGGTCGATTCCATGATCGGCAAGTTGAAGCAGCTTTCCGAGGAGCAGGGCTTCGAATACCGGGCCGTCTACGCGCAGGACCCCGCGACCTACGAGACCATCTTCCGCACGCTGGCCGACAACGGCGCGGCCGTCATCGTGTCGACCTTCAACGAGGTCGGCGAGGCGTTCAAGGCACTGGCCCCGTCCTATCCCGACACCAAATGGATCCAGCTGTTCGGCGATCCGATCGAGCCGGCCATCCCGAATGTCGTCACCGTCAGCTACGACTACTATCTCGGCTGCTACCTGTCGGGCATCTTCGCCGCCCATATGAGCAAGTCGGGCAAGATCGGCTTCATCGGCGGCATCTCGATCCCGCCGATCAATGCCGACTTCAACGCGGTGAAGGCCGGCGCCCAGTCGGTGCGGCCGGATGCGACGGTGACCGCTGCCTTCGCCGGCTCCTTCCAGGACCCCGCCAAGGGTCAGGAGATCGCCACGCAGATGTTCAACGACGGCATCGACTATATCCAGACCGATTCCGCGGCGACCGACGGCGGCATCATCAACGCCGCCAACGAGAAGGAAGGCCGCATGGTCAGCGCGCTCGACGCCGCGCAATATCCTCTCGGCCCCAAATCGGTGATCGGCATCGTCAGCCTCGATTTCGGCGTGTCGCTCTATAACGAGGTGAGCAAGGCGCTCGGTCCGGACTGGAAGGGCGGCAGCCACATCAAGACCGGGCTCGGTACCGGGGTGATCGATTTCGTGCTGTCGCCGCTCTACCAGGAGCAGGGCCCGGCTGAGCTGGTGGCGAAGGCCAAGGAGGTCTGGCCGGCCATCGAGAAAGCCAGGGCCGGCATCCTCGACGGCTCGCTCGAGGTGCCGTTCAACACCACCCTCTGAGCGAAACCGGGGCGCGCCGTCCATGAACGAGGCCCATGCCCTCGAATGCCGCGACGTGACCGTGACCTATGGCGAGGTCACGGCGCTCTCCGGCGTCACGGTCGGTTTCGCCCGTGGCATGATCCATGCCGTCGTCGGCCAGAATGGCGCGGGCAAGACCACCTTCGCCCGCGTCGCGGCCGGCCTCGTCACCCCGGACACCGGCGCGGTGACGATCGACGGCCGCGCCGTTCGCACGGGCAGCGTCAAGGAGGCGAGGCAGGCCGGCGTCGAGCTCGTGCATCAGAGTTTCGCGCTGCCGCCCTCCTTCACCGTCGCCGAGGCGATGGAATTCGGCGCGTCCGGCCATCCAGGCCTGTTCGGTCGCGCCGCGCTGGAGCGGCGCTGGAAGGAGCATCTCGACAGCGTCGACGTGAAGGTCGAGCCTCGCAGGCGGATCCGCGACCTGCCGGTCGAAACCCAGCAGGGTGTCGAGATCGCCCGGGCCCTGGTGACGGATGCGCGCGTCCTCATCCTCGACGAGCCGACCGCCGTGCTGTCGCCGGCCGGCATCGAAAAGCTGTTCGAACGGGTCCGCCGCCTCAAGGCACGCGGCGTGACCGTCATCCTGATCCTCCACAAGATACGCGAGGTCCTCGCGGTGGCCGATACCGTCACCGTGCTCCGTGCGGGCCGGCTTGTGGAAGGGCCGATTCCATGCGCGGGAGTGGAGCCGTCCGGCCTCGCCGAGATGATCATCGGCAATGCGGCCGCCAGATCCCTGGCGCCCGCCGACCGCGAAGCCATGACCGGCGCCAAGCCGGTAACTGTGCATGCCGCCCATGCCAAGGCCACCGGCACTCCGGTGCTGGAACTCTCCGGCGTCTCGACCCATCCGGACAGCGAGGGACCCGCACTTCAGGACATCGCACTGTCCATCCGTCCGGGGGAGATCGTCGGTGTCGCAGGCGTCGAAGGCAATGGCCAGCGGACGCTGGTCCGGGCCATAGCGAGCCTTGCCGAACTGGCGTCCGGAAGTCTGGCGATCGGCGGGATGGATGTCACCGCGGCGTCGCTTTCGGCGCGCCGTGCGGCCGGTCTGCGTGTCATCCCCTTCGAGCGCAACACCGAGGGGCTCAGCCTGTCGAGCTCGCTGTGGGAGAACTGGTCGGCGCGGGAACTGATGTTGTCGCCACTGCTTGCGGCCATCAGCCCGGCGAAGCTGCGCAAGCGTTGCGATGCCGCCCTCAAGTCCTGGAGCGTGCGCTACGCCAATGTCGCGCAGAGGGCCGGCTCGCTCTCCGGCGGCAACGCGCAGAAGGTCATCCTTGCGCGCGAGATGGACGACGATGCCGTGCTGATCATTGCGGCGCAGCCGACCCGCGGCCTCGACATCGGCGCGACGGCCTTTGTCTGGCAGTCGCTGCGCGAAGCCAGCGCGCGCGGTTGCGGCGTGCTGCTCATCTCGTCCGACCTCGATGAGCTTTTCGACATTTGCGACCGGGTGGTCGTCATGCTCTCGGGGCGTGTCGCCGGTTCCTTCGCGCCGCCCTATTCGATCGGCGCGGTCGGCGCCGCCATGACGGGAGTGGGGCGATGAACGACAAGCTCGGCATGGTGCTGCGCGCACTGTTCTTCATCGTCGTGGCGCTCGCCCTTTGCGGCGTCATCTTCACTTTCGCCGGCTATTCGGCACCGCTGATGTTCCAGTCGATCGCGGAGGGCGCGTTCCTGCGCTCCGGAGCCGTCGGGCAAAGCCTGCGCTGGGCGCTGCCGCTGTTCATCACCGCGGTCGGCGTGGCCATCTCGTTCCGCGCCGGCTACTTCAACATCGGCGCGCAGGGCCAGTTCTATGTCGGCGCGATCTTCGCTGCCTTTGCCGCCGAATGGCTGAACGGGGCCCCGGCCGTGATCGTCATTCCCGCCTGCTTCGCGGCGGGCATGGCTGGGGGCGCGTTGTGGGCCCTGTGGCCGGGCCTGCTGCGCCTGCGCTCCGGCACAGACGAGGTGATCACCACGCTGATGGGCAACTTCCTGGCGGGCCTGCTCCTGGTCTATGTGACGGCAGGACCGCTCAAGGATCCGTCGGGGTCGGGTCAGCAGGCCTCGAGCCGGCCGCTCGACGCGGCCTACCGTATCAGCAACTCGCTGGGGCTTTCTCCGACGATCATCGGCATCGCGCTCGTCGTCGGCATCGGCGCCTGGCTGCTCGTCAACCGCACGGCCTTCGGCGTTCTGACGAGCCTTGCCGGGCGCAACGCGACCATGGTGCAGTGGCAGGGCGCGAGATTATGGAGCCTCGGCCTGTCGAGCTTCCTGATCAGCGGGGCGCTGGCGGGGCTGGCCGGCACGATCGAGCTGATGGGCCCCAATGGCCGGCTGGCCGGCGGCTTCCTGCCGGCGCACGGCTTTACAGCCATCCTCATCGCGCTGGTCGCCAATTTTTCGGTCATCGGCACCGCCTTCGTCGCCTTCTTCTTCGGAGGACTGGCGTCGGCCGCGCTCTACCTGCCGATCATGGCCGGGCTGCCGGCCGCGGCGATCGACATCATCAACGCCTCCATCGCGCTATTCATCACCGCCAGGTCGCGTCTCGTCGACCGGCTTCTCGGCCTGGGGAGACGGTCGGCATGAACGAGGTCATCGTCGCCATCCTGCGTTCCGGCACGCCGCTGATCTATGTCACCATGGCGGGCGTGATCGCTCAGAGGGCAGGGGTCTGGCATCTCGGCCTCGAGGGGCTGATGATCACGGGCGCCTGCGCAACGATCGTCGGCATCATGCTGACCGGCTCGGTTCCGCTCGCTCTGCTGATCGCGATCATACTGTGCGTGCTCGGATCGATCCTGCTCTGGTTCGTCGTCGAGAAGCTGCGGGCGAACCCGATCATCGCGGGCCTCGGCCTCACCGGCCTCGGCATCGGCGGCACGGCGCTTGCCGTTCAGTCGATCTTCGGCAGCCAGGCTGCGGTGAATGCGCCCTTCGGCCTGCCGCGCCTCGGCCCGGCCTTCGGGCCCTACGGCGTGCTCTCGGTCTTCGTGCTGCTGATGCCTTTCGTGGTGTTCGCAATGTGGGTGCTGTTGCGGCGCACCCGCTTCGGCCTGCAACTCGCCGCCTCGGGCGAGCATCCTTTCGCCGCGCGCGGCGTCGGGGTCGATCCCGCGCGCATGCGTCTTGCCGCGCTCGCCATCGGTGGCGTGCTCTGCGCCATCGGCGGCGCCGAGCTTGCGGCGGGCAGCCTGCAGATCTTCGCCCAGAACATGACGGCCGGGCGCGGCTTCATGGCCTTTGCAGCGGTGATCTTCGGAGGCGCTCATCCGTTCGGAGCCGCTCTTGCGGCGCTGTTCTTCGCTGTTGTCGGGGCGATCGGCATCCGGGCGCAACTCGTCTTCGGCGATCGTGTTCCCCACGATCTCCTGCTCGCTCTGCCCTATCTCGCGACGGTCTTCGGCGTCTGGGTCTCGGGCAAGCTGCGGGGCGGAGCCAAAGCGGCCGCGGTCAATGCGGAACTGAGGGACTATTGACCATGTCGGAAAGACGCAAGCTGATCGTGCTGACCGATCCCGGGCAGGACCAGGCCGCCGCCATCCTGATGATGCTCGGCGCGCCCGAGGCTTTCGAGGTGCTGGGCTTGGTGGCGACGGCCGGCAACATCGACCTTGCCCACACGACCAGGAACTGCCTCAAGCTGCTCGAGCTCGCCGGTCGGTCCGACATCCCCGTCTTTGCCGGCTGCCCGCGCCCGATACGGCGCGATCTCGTCATGGCCGAGCACGTGCATGGCCCGACCGGTCTCGACGGACCAGATCTGCCCGAGCCGAAGATCAGCGCGTCGGAGAGGCACGGCGTCGATTTCATCATCGAGACACTGCGCGCCGCCGAACCCGGCGAGATCACCATCTGCTCGCTGTCGCCGCTGACGAACCTGGCCATGGCGCTGGTCCAGGCGCCGGACATTGCGGAGAGGATCGCCGCCATCTTCGCCATGGCGGGCGCCTATTTCGAGGTCGGCAACATCACCCCGACGGCAGAGTTCAATGTCTATGTCGACCCTGAAGCCGCCGATGTGGTGCTGCGGTCGGGCGTGCCGATCACCCTTCTGCCGCTCGACGTCACGCACCGGATGCGTTCGACGCCCGCGCGGCTCGCCGCGATGCGTGCGCTCGGCAACCGCTGCGGCATCGCCACGGCCGAGATGCTGGAGTTCTCCGAAGCCTTCGATCTCAGGAAATATGGCTGGGACGGCGCGCCGCTCCATGGCCCCTGTGTTCCCGCCTTCATGCTCCGTCCCGAGCTTTTCCATGGCCGGCAGGTCAGCGTCATGGTCGAGACGTCGAGCCCGCTGACATCAGGCATGACCGTCGCCGACTGGTGGGGCATCACCGATCGGCCGAAAAATGTCTTCTACGTCCGCGACGGCGACGACGAGGCCTATTATAGTCTGCTGCTCGAATGCCTTGGACGCCTGCCATGACCGAAATCCTGATCCGCAACGCCACTGTCATCACCATGGACGCCGCGAACGGCGCGGTGCCGTTCGAGGGCGACGTCCTGGTCGAGGGGACGCTCATCAAGGCGATCGGGCGAGGGCTTGTCGCCGCGCCGGATGCGACGGTCATCGAGGGTGCGGGCAAGCTTGTCATGCCCGGGCTCGTCAACGCCCACACCCATTCGAGCGAGACCTTCTTCCGCGGGCGCTACGAGAAGATGCCGCTGGAAGTCTGGCTGCTCTATGCCTACCCGCTGCTGATGGGACCGGTGATCGAGCCTCGGCTGCTTTATCTGCGCTCCCTGCTGCTGGCGATGGAATCGCTGCGCAACGGCGTCACCATGCTGTCGGACTGCTTCTTCGATCCGCCAGCCCACGAACTCGATCGCCTCGGAACCGTGTTCCGGGCTTACGAGGACGCCGGCATCCGCGCCAATGTGTCGAGTGGCGTCATGAACATCCACACGCTCGATGCCTTGCCCTATGCCCGCGAGGTGATGCCGGCCGAGCTGCAGGCCAGGCTTGCCTTCGGCCCTCCGATTACCGCTTCGGCCTACATCGACTATTGCCTCGCGGCCATCGGGGCTTTCGATGGCCGGGCGGGACGGCTGAAATTCATGATCGCGCCATCGGCGCCGCAACGCTGCACGCCCGATCTGCTGACCGCCTGCTACGAACTGGCGAACGACAGGAACCTGCCGTTCCATACCCATGTGCTGGAGACCATCACCCAGGCGGTGACCGGGCCGGAGCTCTACGACAAGAGCCTTGTCCGCTATCTGGCCGACCTCGGTGTGCTGGGGCGCAATACGACGATCGCCCATTCCGTCTGGGTGGATGACGAGGACATGGCGCTGATGGGCGCCGCCGGCTGCTCGGTTGCCCACAACGCCATCGCCAACCAGAAGCTCGGCGCCGGTGTCGCCCCGGTTCGGCGGCTGATGGATGCCGGCGTGACGCTGGCGCTCGGAACCGACGGCGTGTCGTCCAACGACACCGCCCGCATCTTCGATGTCATGCGGGTCGCGGCACTTCTCCACAGCGCGACGGGGCCCAATTACGAGCAATGGCTGTCGGCGGCGGAGATCCTGCAGGCGGCGACGCTCGGCGGCGCGCGCAGCGCCTTGCTGGAGGAGGTGACCGGCTCGCTCGAACCGGGCAAGGCCGCGGACCTCGTAATGCTCGATCTCGGGGCCTATCCCTTCACGCCGCTCAACGACATCGCCAAACACCTCGTCTATTGCGAGAACGGCTCGTCGATCGAGCTGGTGATGGTGAACGGCGAGACCGTCATGCGCGACGGCAGGCTGACGCGGGTCGACGAGGCTGCGGTGCTGGCCGAGATCCGGGAGAGGGTGCCGGCCTATCTGGCGCAGCATGCCGGGATCGAGGAACTGAACGCGCCGTTCGAGCCCTACTTCGCCGAGATCCACAGGCGCGCCTCGCTACGACATTCCGGCACCTATCGTTATGCCGGCGACGCCCCGGCATGGCCGAGCAACAGGGCGGGGAGATAACTATCTCTCTCGAAAGCGGCAGCGGCTTAAGGAAAAGACTTGCTTCAACGAGACCGATCCTAAGCAATCTTCTGGAGCGTCACGGTCACGCGGATCTTGTAGCCGGAAAGCCTGGTCGGCACTTGGCCTGGCCGGGGGAGGGGCCTGGTTGACATTTTGAGGGCCTGATGGAGCTCGGCGGGATTGCCCGCCAGGGGCTAGCTTTGGTGCCGCGCTCAGTCTTAGCGGCATTAGGCAGCAAAACTACCAGAGTTGGACTAATGCATTAAATCCGTTTGTGAAATCCAGCTTGATTATAGGCTAGCGCGCTGGACCTTGCTCGCCTCGTCAAAACCGCATCTGCTCTGCCGTCCCGAAGCCCGCGTCATAGCTGGCGCAGGGCCGGAGCTACCTTCTTGGCCATTAGCTCGATGCCGCGCATGACCTGGGCGAACGGTTGCGCCCCGATGTCGATCTGCCCCGCGAACAGACTGCAGCCTGTCGCAGCATGCAAGGCGGCGAGCTTGTCGACCACCTGCTGTGCGCTGCCCGCGACGAACGAACCTAGGGGTGACCACCAGGCACGATAAGTTGCTTCCCGCATCTGTCCGTTGAACAAGGGCCTGAGATAGGCGGAGTAGTAGGGATAGAAGGCCGCCATCGCATCCTCCGCATCTGAAACATGGGCATGCCCGAAGACCACGATCTCGGGCTGACCGGTGTCAGTCCGGCCGCAGTCTTGCCATGCCGAACGGTAGTG
Source organism: Mesorhizobium sp. L-8-10 (assembly GCF_016756635.1). Taxonomy (NCBI): domain Bacteria; kingdom Pseudomonadati; phylum Pseudomonadota; class Alphaproteobacteria; order Hyphomicrobiales; family Phyllobacteriaceae; genus Mesorhizobium; species Mesorhizobium sp. L-8-10. The sequence goes on from NZ_AP023263.1 coordinate 3,863,483, forward strand.
CCGGGCCGTCTGGCCATAACTGTCGATCGAGCCGTCGAGCATGGGCATGGCCAGGGGATAGCCGAGGCGTCCTGCCCGCGCGGCGGTCTGCGCGGAAACGGCACCGACCCGGATCGGCAGGCGCGGTTGGGCGGGTCGCGGCGCGATCGGCGCATCGACCAGGGGCGGGCTGAAGTGGCCACTCTATGTCACATGGTCCGACCTGTTCAGCTTGTCGAGAAGATCGAGCTTCTCCATGAACAACGCGTCGTAGTCGGCCATGTCAAAGCCGAAAAGCGAATAATTGTCGTTGAAGGCACCGCGTCCAACGATGATCTCGACCCGTCTCTTCGACACGAGGTCTGCGGTAGCGAACTCCTGGAAGGTGCGTACTGGATCGGCGGTGGCGATCAGGGTGGTGGCGCTCGTGAGGCGGATGCGCCTGGTCACCGCCGCCATGGCAGCGATCTGGGCCGCAGTGGCGGAGTTCACGTAATCGAGCCCGTGATGCTCGCCGACGCCGATCAGGTCGAGGCCCGCCTCGTCGGCAAGCCTCGCCATCTCCAGCATCTGCGCCATGCGCTCCCGCCCGTTGACGATTGTGCCCGTGACGGGATCGGGGCGCAGATCGCCGAAGGTGTAGATTCCGAGTCGCATCTCAGGCGCTCGCCGCCTGAAGCGGTGAATGCGAGGGGGCATAGGGCGAAGACTTCGCCCGCGCGGTGTTCTGGGTCACGAAGGAAACGACCAGCGCCACCAGCCCCACGAGTGCCGGAACGGACCCGCCGTAGTCGGACGCGTTCAGATGTGCCGACAGGGCCAGGAGCAGGTGAAACAACATGCCGGAATAGGCAAGGTCGGAAAGCGCTACGCTGACCCGCGCCAGGATCGCGGCGACGCCCAGGAGCTTGGCCGCGATCAGGAGCGGCACGAGAAAACCGGGAAAGCCGAGCTGGCCGAGAAGCTGGCGCACCGTGTCGCCCTGGGTGATGTAAAAGGCAGCCGATGTGAGGTAGAGCGCCGAAAGAAGCGCGGTGCTGATCCAGTAGACGTATTTGCGGGCCATGGTCGCGGTCCTCCTCAGGGCTTCGTTGCCGCGAGCACGTCACGGAAGGAAACGGGAGCACGGCCCGAGAGCCGTTCGACGTCATGGGTCAGGACATCGAAATACCCTTCGACGAAGGTCTTCTTGATGTCGACGATGGCATCGAGGACGAAATCCGGCAGCCCGGCCTGGCCCAATCCGCCGCGCAGCTGGTCCTCGGAGATGGCGGCGAAGGCGATGGGCTTGCCGAGCGCATCCGAGGCGATCGCCGCAATATCCTGTCCCGTCAGCGCCTCCGGTCCGGTGAGATTGTAGATCGCGCCTGCATGGCCCTCGCCCAGGACCGCTCCTGCCGTTGCGGCGGCGACATCGTTGCGCGAGACGTAAGCGACGCGGTCCTTGCCGAGTCCTGCCAGCATGCCCTGGCCCTGGGACATCATGATCTCGTCGATCATGGACTGGGTGTAGTAGTTCATGCGTAGGATCGTCCAGTGCGGGGCCGTCCTGATCAGGTATTGCTCGCCCGTCCAGTAGGATTCGCCAAGCGCAGGCACGGTGGCTTCGCGCGTGCCTGCCGCCGACAGCAGGAAGATGTGCTGCACGCCCGCCTTCACCGCCGCATCGATGGCCGACTTGAACTGCGCGCCGCGCACCCCTGGACGAAGGTCCGCGCTCGGGATGAGCACCAGGCGGTCGAGTCCGGCATAGGCGTCGGCAAGCGTGTCGGGCTGGTCGTAATCGCCCTTGCGCGCCTCGACCGAGCCGCCCGCTTTTTCCGGCGAACGCGAAATCGCGACGATCTGGTGACCGCCTCCGCGCGCGCCCAGTTCCTCGATGGTGGCTGCGCCGAGTTTCCCGCTTGCCCCGCTGATTCCGATCTTCATGCCGCCGTCCTTCCTGTTAACGAACAAAATGTACGTGACGATATGATCGATATCGGGTATCGGCACAAGAATGCACATGGAAGTGCGCCACGCACACGGATGTGCCTACCCAGTACCCGGGACGGAGCTGCCGATGAAAACCGCCGCCATGCAGACGACGAATATGCCCGAGGGCCACGACCATAACGAGTGCCGCGCGCTCGGCCAGATTCTCGATCGAATCGGCGACAAGTGGACCATCATGGTGGTCGGCGTCCTGGCGTGCGGGCCGCTCAGGTTCAACCAGATGATGCGCGAGATCGGCGGCGTGTCCCACCGCATGCTGACATTGACGCTCCGCAGCCTAGAGCGCGACGGGCTCGTGTCGCGCGCCGCCTACCCCACCATTCCGCCCAAGGTGGAATATGCCCTCACCGACGCGGGGCGTTCGCTGATCGAACCTCTTCGGGTCCTCAGCAACTGGGCCATCGAGTACCGTCCGACGATCGAAAAGGCACGGGCGGAGTTTGACACGCGCGAGGAGTAGGTCTCGGAGTGGAAACCGCATCGGGACTGACTAGATTGCAGCCAGTTGCCATTGTTGGGCGCAGGTGCCCCAATGCAAACAAAGTCTAAACTATAGTCTAGCACGGAACAGTCTGATTTTGCAGCTGTTCAAAGGCTTGCATTGTTGCCGGCTTTGACCGCGGGCTCGCTTGGGAGGCCAGCCTGCTCGATACGTTGTCGCTACGATAAGGGTAGCGGGCGATGCAAGTGACGAGCAAGAGAAACACCGAGCGGTAGCTACCGCCCCAGCAGGTTGCGCGCCACGGTCTGCAGATGCGCCAGCATGGCCTGGCGCGCGCCTTCGGGATCGCGGCCGAAGAGGGCGTCCAGGACGGCCTGGTGCTCGCGGCAATAGGTCTGGCGGCGTTCTTCGGAAAAGGAACGCTTCTTCATCTCGAACCAGGGCGACTGGTTGCGCAGGATGCGCATGACATTGTGGATCTCCTTCAGGAACTCGTTGCGGGAACAGGCGAAGATCCTGTGGTGAAACTCCGCATCCCACTGCTCGAAGATCGGCATGTCGTCCGCCTCGATCGCGGCGCGATGCGCTTCGCGCACGGCATTGAGCTCGCCGGCGCTGGCATTGGTGGCGGCAAAGGAGGCCGCGGCGGGCTCGAGGAGCTGGCGGATCTCCATCATGTCGGCCGGGCTCGTCCCTTCCATCCGCATCACGGCCGCTGCGAGGCTGTCGCTATTGGCGGCCGCCAGAAAGGTGCCGCGGCCGACATGGCGCACCACGGTGCCGTCCTCTTCCAGCATGCCGACGGCGCGTCGGACCGTGTTTCGCGCCACGCCGAACTCACCGGCGAGATCGCGTTCGGGGGGCATCCGGCCATTTTCCCACTCGCCGGCGGCGATGCGCCTCTTGAGGGCGGCGGCGATGTCGTTGGCGACGAGCCTGGGCACGCTCTGCACCTTTATCTGATCCGATATTGAGCCATCTATAGCCGCCCGGCCGAGTTTGGTCCATCTCCATATCGAGGATGGGAGTCCTGTAAACTCGGTGCCCTGCAACGAAACGGCCTCGGAAAATTGGTCGGACCAGCAAAGAAACCGCTTGCGAGATAAACCAATCGCCGCTAGCTTGCTTCAAAAGAAGCCAGAATTGGTTCAAAATTGGTTCATGGAGAGCGTGAATGAGGGTGGCGACCTTTTCGATTGCGGGCGAGCGCCGCGTCGGCCTCGTCGATCTGGAAAGTCGGACCGTCGCGCCTTTCGATCTCCCGGTGGAGAGCGCCGCTTCCGGCGTGCTTGCCTTGATCGATCGCAACGGTGCGGGCCTGCCGCCCACCCTGTCGCCCGTGCCGCTGGACCGCGTCGAACTCGAGGCTCCGGTGCCGCGACCCCGGCGCAACATCTTCTGCGTGGGCAAGAACTACCATGAGCACGCGCATGAATTCGCGCGCAGCGGTTTCGATTCCAGCGCCGGCGCGGGCGCCGTGCCGAAGCACCCGATCATCTTCTCGAAAGTACCCGAAACCGTGGTGCCGACCGGTGCGGCCGTGCTGATGGACGCATCGGTTTCCACGGCGATCGACTACGAGGCCGAGCTCGCCGTCATCATCGGCAAGGAGGGGCGGGGCATCGCCCCGGAAAATGCCTTCGAGCATGTCTGGGGCTATACCATCGTCAACGACGTGACCGCGCGTGATCTCCAGGGCCGCTACAGCCAGTGGCTGATCGGCAAATCGCAGGACACGTTCTGTCCGATGGGCCCATGGGCGGTGACCAGGGACGAATTCGACCTGGAGAGCGCCGCGATCCGCTGCTTCGTCAATGACGACCTCAGGCAGGATTCCAGGATATCGTTGCTCATTTTCGACATTCCGACCATCATCGCGACGCTCTCGCAGGGCATTACGCTGAAGCCGGGCGACATCATCGCGACCGGTACGCCGGTCGGCGTTGGCATCGGTTTCGATCCGCCCAAATATCTGAAGGCCGGCGACGTGGTGCGGGTCGAGATCGACGGCATCGGTGCGCTGGAGAACCGTTTCGTGGAGCGTGCGCAATGACCGCCGTCACGGTCGGCCAGGTCGTCGCCGAAGTCAGCGGGGAAGGCTTTCCCGTGGTGATGATCCACGGCCTGGGCGGCACGATGAACATGTTCCAGCCTCAGCTTGCCGTGCTCGGCGGCTATCGCGTGGTGCGCCTCGACCTTCCGGGAGCAGGCCGATCGCCGCGGCCGCTCGATGCCGTGACGCTGGAGACGCTCAGCGATGCCGTGATCCGCGCGATGCATGGGCTCGGCGTTGCCCGCGCCCATTTCATCGGTCATTCCATGGGAACGATGGTGTGCCAGCGCATCGCCGTGGGTGAACCGGGGCTGGTGGCATCGCTGTCACTCTTCGGGGCCCTCGCCGAGCCGGCGGCTCCGACGCGCGAGGCCCTGCTCAACAGGGCAAGGCTCGCCCGTTCCGGCGGCATCGCCGACATAGCCGACCAGATCGTGGCCGGCGCGCTTTCGGCCCATACACGCGAGACGGCCCCGGCGGCGGTCGCCTTCGTGCGGGAATCGATCACCCGCCAGGATCCGGAGGCCTATGCGCGCCATTGCGAGGCGCTGTCAAAGGCCGAGGCCGTCGATATCAGCCGCATCGCGGCGCCGGCGATGCTGGTCACCGGCGACGCCGACATGGTCAATCCGGCAAGCGTCGCCCAGGCGCTTGCCGACAGGATCAAGGGAGCCGTATTCTCCTCGATCGACCGCTGCGGCCACTGGGCGACGATAGAGAACCCGCAGGCAAGCAATCGAAAGCTGGCGGAGTTCCTCAGAGAGGTCGATCGGCGAGGATAGGATTAGGCCGCGATCGATGGAGGTCGATCCCGGTCGGGGCGGCGGGAGAACGCCCTAGCCACTACGGGAGGTAGAGATGGCGGACGATATCTGGGGCGGCGGCTGGAACGGCAACGGCGGCGGCAACATACTCTTCACGAATGTGCGCGTGCTCGACGCGACCGGCGACTATCCCTATACGGGCGAGGTGCTGGTCCAGGGCAACCGGATCAAGCAGATCACACGCGGCTCGTCGCGCTTCGGCGGCTCGACCGGGTCGACGTCGGGCGGGGCGACCGTCATCGACGGCATGGGCGCCACGCTGATGCCCGGCATGATCGACGCCCATCTCCATCTCTCCTGGAACAATGCGCCTGGCATCGACCCGATCCAGATGATGGAGCTCGAGGAGCACATGCTGGTGACCATGGAGATGGCCAAGCTGGTGCTGGATGCGGGCTTCACCGCGGGCCGAGGGGCCGCCGCCGCCAAGCCGCGACTCGACGTCGTTGCCAAGAAGTTCATCAACCAGGGCCGGTTTCCCGGGCCCCGCTATCTGGCGGCCGGGCCGGAGATCACGACGGTTGGCGGCCTCGGCGACGCCGCGCCCTCGCATATCCCGCATGAGGGGTTGAACCTCGGGCTCGTCGTGTCGGGACCCGAGGAGATCCGGCGCACCGTGCGCCAGCTCATCAAATACGGCGTCGATTCCATCAAGCTCAATCTGTCGGGCGAGGCGCTCACCGGCATGGGCGCGGAAGAGACGCCGATGTCGGAGGAGGAGGTCGCGATGGCCGCCCAGGAGGCGCGCTGCCGCAACAAGGTGCTGTCGGCCCATGCCCGTTCGTCGGGTTCGGTCAAGCAGTGCATCCGCCACGGCATCCAGAACATCTACCATGCTTCCTTCGCTGACGAGGAGGCGCTCGACATGCTCGAAGCCGCGAAGGACAGGCATTTCGTGGCACCCGGCATCGCTTGGCTCATCAACACGGCGCGCTATGCGGAGCCGTGGGGCATCAAGCCCGGTTCGGCGGTGGCTCTCGAATATGAGCGCGAGCTCGAAATGTGCATCGATACGATGAAGAAGATGCACCGCCGCGGCATCCGCATCTGCATCGGCGGAGACTACGGCTTCGCCTGGACGCCGCAGGGCACCAACGCCAAGGATATCCAGACCTTCGTCGAGATGCTCGGTTTCTCGCCGATGGAGGCGATCCAGGCGGCGACCAAATATGGCGGCCAGATCATGGGCATGGCCGACGAGCTCGGCCTGGTCAAGGAAGGCTATCTGGCCGACCTGCTGCTGGTCGACGGCGATCCGATCGCCGACGTGCGTATCCTGCAAGACAAAAACCGCATCCTGGCCATCATGAAGGACGGCAAGTTCCACAAGGCGCCGCGCATGAACGAGCAGCGCCGCAGGCTGACCGCATGAGCCTTCTGGATCGGCCAGGCGCGACAGCCGACCTGTCAGGCGGCGGCATGACGAGACGGCAGGCCTGGGGCCTGTTCTGGCTGGTCGTGGCCGCGCTGGTGGCATGGCTGTTCTTCGCAGCCTGGCCCGACTGGCTGAACGCCGTGCTGATCTCGAAGAAGGCCTTCGTCAGCGCCGTGTTCAACGGCATCACGCTCGCCGGCCTCTATTTCCTGGTGGCGAGCGGCTTCACCCTGGTGTTCGGCCTGATGCGCAATGTGAACCTCGCCCACGGCTCGCTCTATCTGCTGGGCGCCTATATCGGCTACGAGGTCGCGACGCGCACCGGTTATTGGCTGCTCGGCGTCGCCGCGGGCTTCGTCGTGCTGGCGCTGATCGGCCTCGTCATGCAGATCCTCGTATTCCGCAGGCTTGAGGGCGATGATCTTCGCCAGACGCTGGTGACGATCGGCATCTCGATCGTCGCGGCCGACCTGATGCTGGCGGTGTGGACCGGCACGACCTACCAGATCGTCACGCCGCCTTGGCTCGACGGCGCCGTCACCATGCCGATCGTGACGGCGGTGAAATCGAGCGGCGAGGCGGTGTTCATGCGCTACCCGTTCTACAGGCTGGTCGTGCTCGGGGTCGCCATCGTCATCGGGGTCGGCCTCTGGCTCATGCTCAACCGGACGCGGGTCGGCATGATGATCCGCGCCGGCGTAGACGATCGGGCCATGCTGTCCGCCTCGGGCGTCAACGTGCATGCCGTCTTCGCCATCGTCTTCGCGATAGGAGCGGGGCTCGCGGGCTTTGCCGGCGTAGTCGGCGGCTCGGCGCTTTCGGTCGCGCCCGGCGAGGACGTGCGCTATCTTCTCGCCTCGCTGGTCGTGGTGATCGTGGGAGGCATGGGCTCGATCACCGGCGCCGCCATCGGCGCCCTGCTGATCGGCCTCGCCGAGCAGATCGGTCTTGTCTATTTCCCGACCTACGGCATCGTGCTCACCTTCGTCATCATGGTGGTGGTGCTGGCGCTGCGTCCGCAAGGCATCATGGGGAAAGCGCGATGAGCGTTCTGGTGACCAGCGACAGCCCGCGTGCGATCGTCACCTTCGTCGACCGCATCGGCGCGGGCAATGTCGTGCTCCTCGCGCTTCTGGCGCTCTATCCGGCGGTGGCATCCGACTTCTTCCTGACGCAGATCGGGGCCTATTCGCTGATCCTGGGCATGATCGCGCTGTCGCTGGTGATGCTCGCCGGCTATGGCGGCATGGTCAGTCTGGCGCAGATCTCGGTGGCCGGGGTCGCCGGCTATGCGGTCGCCATCCTTGGCCTCAACAACTCGGGCGTGCACGGCTTCGGCTGGCCGTTCTGGATCGTCGTTCCCTTCGCGACGCTGCTGGCGGGTATCGCCTCGGCGCTGATCGGGGTGATCTCGAACCGGACCGAAGGCATCTATACGATCATGATCACGCTGGCGATCGCCACCGCCTTCTTCTATTTCACCAACCAGAACTATTCCCTGTTCAACGGCTTTCCCGGCTACGCCGGCATCCGCGCGCCGGAGTTCTGGGGCGTCTATTGGCGCAACCCGCTGCCCTTCTACTATCTGTGCCTCGGCGTCTCGGCGCTTACCTATGCGGCGGTGCTCTACGGCTCGCGGTCCACCTTCGGCCTGACGCTGCAGGCGCTGCGCGACAATCCCCGCCGCATGCGCGCCATCGGTTTCAACGTCACCGCGCACAAGGTCGTCGCCTATTTCTATGCCGGCATCATCGCCGGCCTCGCCGGCGTGCTGCTCGTCTGGTTCAACGGACGCATCTCGCCGGGCACCATCAATGTCGCCGCCGCCATCAATGTCCTGATCATCGCCGTCATCGGCGGGATGCGCCATCCGGTCGGGCCGTTCCTGGGGGCGCTCGTCGTCGTCCTGATGCAGACCTTCGCCATCGACATCGTCGGGGCCGAGCGTTTCAACACGCTCATCGGCCTCGTCTTCCTGGCGATCGTCTTCGTCTCGCCGGATGGCCTGCTGGGACTGTGGGGGAGGATCAGACCACATCTGGCCCAGGAGTCCTTGCGCCCGAACCCGTGAGGAGAGGGCGGCTGAAGCAACCGATCCAGGAAACAAGGCCAGGAAGACAAGGGAGGTATCAATGAGGATCCACAGGCGTACATTGCTGGCATTGGCGCTGGCGAGCGGGCTCACCGCGCCGTCGCAGGCGCTCGCGCAGGACGACACCATCAAGATTGGTGTGCTGGCGACATTCGAGGGCCCCTTCACCGTGCTGGGCGAGGACAGCATGCGCGGCGCCATGACCGCGATCGACGAGGTTGGCGGCACCGTCGCCGGCAAGAAGATCGAAGTGGTCAAGGGCTCGTCGGATGCCTCGCCCGACAGCGCGGTGCGCGCCGCGCGCAAGCTGGTCGAGCAGGACGGCGTGAAGGTGCTCGTCGGACCGCTCTCCGGAGACGAAGGCATCGCCGTCAAGGACTATGCCAAGACCCAGCCGGGCGTGGCCTTCATTAACGGCACCTCGGCCGCCCAGGACACGACGTTGCGCGATCCGGCGCCGAACTTCTTCCGCTTCTCGACCGACGGCGCGCAATGGATGGCGGGCCTCGGCACCTATGCCTTCAACGAGAAGGGCTACAAGAAGGTGGCGACGGTCGCCGAAGACTATTCCTTCCCCTATACGCAGGTGTTCGGCTTCATGGCCGAGTTCTGCAAGGCCGGCGGCACGGTGCCGTCGAAATCCTGGGTGCCGATCGGCAACAAGGACTATTCCTCCGTCATTGCCGCGATACCCGACGACGTCGACGCGATCTATGTGGCGCTCGGCGGCGCCGACGGCGTCAATTTCCTGACCCAGTACCAGCAGGCCGGCGGCACCGCGCCCTTGATCGGCGGCTCGATCACCGTCGACCAGACGGTGCTCACCTCGAAGGGCAAGATCCGCGAGGTGGTCGTCGGCACGCCGTCGGCCGGCCCGATCGCCGACACCAACGACACGCCGGAATGGAAGGCCTTCGTCGAGGCCTACAAGAAGCAGGCCGACGCCTTCCCGTCGCCGTCGCTCTTCGCCCATGGCTACTATGTCAACATGAAGGCGACGCTGCTCGGCCTGGAGGAGGTCAAGGCCGATCTGTCCGACGATGGAGCCAAGCTTAGGGAGGCGCTGTCCAAGCTCTCCTTCGACACGCCGACCGGCAAGGTGTCGCTCGATAAGAACCGGCAGGCGATCGCCGACATCTATCTGACCGAAGTGTCGGAGGGCTCCGACGGCAACCTCTACAACAAGCTGGTCAAGGTGGTGCCGCAGGTCAACCAGACGCTCGGCATCGCCGAGGACGAGTTCCTGAAGCTCGGCGTCGTCGGGCGCGATAACCCGTCCTGCCCGTAAGAAGCGTCGCCTGGAGGGTGGCACCGTGACCGACAATGCCGTCGCATCCCGCCTGCAAGGCACCGGCGCCCATGCGCTGGAGCTCGACGGCGTCGCGCGGCATTTCGGCGCCCTGGTGGCGCTCTCCGGCATCGACATGAGGATCGCGGCCGGCGAGCGGCGCGCGGTCCTCGGTTCGAACGGCGCCGGCAAGACGACGCTGTTCAACGCCATCACGGGCGACTTCCTGCCGACGGCGGGGCGCATCCGCTTCTTCGGCGAGGACATCACCGACCTCCCGCCACATGAGCGCATCCGGCGCGGGTTGCGCCGGACCTACCAGATCTCGCAGCTCTTCAACGGGCTGAGCGTCCTGGACAGTGTCTTCCTCGCCTGCCGCGGCGTGTCGCGGCGGCGTTTCTCGCTGCTGCGGCCGAACGCGGCCGACGTCAACATGGTCCAGGCGGAATCGATCCTGGGCGCAGTCCATCTCGACGGCGACCGCGATACGCCGGTCGCTACGCTCAGCCACGGCCAGCAGCGCCAGCTCGAGATCGCTCTGGCGCTCGCCGGCGCGCCGCGCTTCATCCTCTTCGACGAGCCGGCCGCCGGTCTCTCGCCGACCGAGCGGCGCGACCTCGTCGCCATTCTGAACGCGTTGCCCAGGCATATCGGATACATCATCATCGAGCATGACCTTGATGTCGCGCTGCGGGTCTCCGAATATGTCTCGATGATGCACAACGGGCGGCTCTTCAAGGAAGGCACGCCGGCTGAGATCGAGGCCGACGCCGAGGTGCAGCAGATCTATCTCGGAGGCAGGCATGGCTGAGCGCTCCGGAAAGGCCGTCCTCAGGATCGACGACCTGCATGTCTATTACGGCGAGAGCCACGCCATACAGGGCGTGTCGCTGACGCTGGAAAGCGGCGTGCTCTCTGTGGTCGGCCGCAATGGCATGGGCAAGACGACGCTCTGCAACACGATCACTGGCCTGAAGCGCGCCCGGTCGGGCTCGATCCGAGTCAACGGCCGTGAGATCTCGACGCTCGAGCCGCATGAGATCCATCGCCTCGGGGTCGGCTACGTGCCGCAGGGGCGGCGCGTCTGGCCGAGCCTCACCGTCGACGAGCATCTGCGGCTGGCGGCCGGGGTCAGACGCGACGCTGCGTGGACCGTCGAGCGCGTCTACCAGACATTCCCGAGGCTCGCCGAGCGCCGCGACAACGGCGGCTCCCAGCTCTCCGGCGGAGAGCAGCAGATGCTTGCCATCTCGCGGGCGCTGCTCAGCGATCCGAAGCTCCTGGTCATGGACGAGCCGACCGAAGGGCTGGCGCCCGTCATCGTCGACCAGGTCGAGAAGATGCTCGTCACGCTCGCCGAGGAAGGCGAGATGGCGATCCTTGTCATCGAGCAGAATATCGGGGTGGCGACATCAGTTTCGGACCATGTGGCGATCATGGTCAATGGCCGGATCAACCGGATCATGGAGGCGCGCGCGCTCGCCGCCGACCGTAGCCTGCAGCAGCGGCTCCTCGGCGTCGGCCGGCACTCGGATGAAGAGGCGGTGACGCCTGACGTGGCCGCGCAGGCCAGGGAGCAGCTCGCCGAGGTCTATCGCATCGATCGACGCCCGTCCGAGGCTGCTGAGACGCCGACGGCGAGCAGCGTCTATCGGCCCGTCACGGAACTGCCCAACCGATGGAATGTGCCTGTCACCGAGATGCGCCAGGCCGCCGTCGAGAAATCGGCGCCGGCCGACGATGCGAAGAAGATCTTCGCCATGCCCTTCGCAGAGCGCATCGGGCGCACGGTGATCGTCGCCGGCACCTTCGACACCAAGGCCAGGGAACTGCGCTTCGTCGCCGACCGGCTGAGGGCGCTCGGGATTCCGGTACGCACCGTCGATCTTTCCACCTCGGGCCGGCCCGTGAGCGCCGATGTGCCCGCAGTCCAGGTCGCCGGCATGCATCCGCGCGGGCCGTCGGAAGTCATGTCGGGTGATCGCGGGCGCTCGGTCGCGGCCATGGCGGAAGCCTTCGCCCGCTGGATCGAGCGCGAGCCGCGCATCGGCGGCATCATTTCCGCCGGCGGCTCGGGCGGCACGACGCTGGCGACGGCAGGCATGCGCGCGCTGCCGGTCGGCATCCCCAAGATCATGGTCTCGACGGTCGCGGCCGGAGACGTCGCGAAATATGTCGGCCCCGCCGACATCATGATGTTCCATTCGGTCGCCGACGTGCAGGGGCTGAACTCGATCACCGAGCAGGTGCTCGGCAACGCCGCCCACGCCATGGCCGGCATGGTCGCCCAGTTGCCGAGCGCCGAGGCCTGGGAGGCAAGGCGCAAGCTCGCCCGTCCGGCCCTCGGGATCACCATGTTCGGCGTCACCACCCCGGCGGTCCAGGCCGTAACCGGGCGGCTCGAGGCGGACTATGACTGCCTGGTATTCCACGCCACCGGAATCGGCGGCCGCTCGATGGAAAGCCTCGGCGATTCCCGCCTGCTCTCCGGCTTCCTCGACCTGACCACGACCGAGGTCGCCGACATGATCGTCGGCGGCGTCTTCCCGGCCGATCAGGACCGCTTCGGCGCGCCGATCCGCACCGGGCTGCCCTATGTCGGTTCTGTCGGCGCGCTCGACATGGTCAATTTCGGCCCGCGCGACACGGTACCGGAGAAATTCCGCAACAGGAAATTCGTGATCCACAATCCGAACGTCACGCTGATGCGCACCACGCGCGACGAGAACCGAGCTTTCGGGGAATGGATCGGCGGGCGGCTCAACCAGATGAACGGCCCGGTGCGCTTTCTCCTGCCCGAGCGCGGCGTTTCGATGCTCGACGCAACCGGCAAGGCCTTCCACGACCCGGAGGCGGACAACGCGCTGTTCGAGGCCATCGAGAAGACGGTGCGGGGAACGCCGCAACGCCGTGTGGAACGCGTCGGCGCGAACATCAACGATGCGCCTTTCGTCGAGGCGGTGGTCGAAGCCTTCCGGGCGATCGCGCCGAAGCTGCAGAGGCGGGCGTGATGGGACGCCTTGGTGATTGGACGGGCGGTCGCGGCATGGATGCCGGCACATCTGTCGTGCCCGATCAATTCTTGATGTCCCCCCGGCGTCCCCGATTGACGTGGCCGCCGGCATCGGCGATTTTCCGACGCATCGTTTCACTGTTGAGGTCTTGCGCCCCGCGTCCCGCTGGGCAGGCTTTGCCACGGCCGCGCCGATCCGATCACGCCGAAAGGCGCGATATCCGGAAACTGGCCTCGTCCTGTAAAAATCCAGTATTTTACAGGACCGGGCCCTGGTCGCACCTGGATCGTAGCCGCCGAAGTACCCCTAATCCGACCGCGCTTCGCGCGGCCACCTTCTCCCACAAGGGGAGAAGGGAACGCCTGCAGCAAGGTTTCGGCCAATTGCGAACGTTGGCGATTTGCGGCGGCGCCCAAACTGGGCTCCGGCCTTCTCCCCTTGTGGGAGAAGGTGGCCTCGCGAAGCGAGGTCGGATGAGGGGTACTTCGCTAAGGGCACGACGTCCGTGTCCGTCGCTCGATCCGCGACTCGCGAATGGACCTTTGGAAATGAGACCGGTCGCCGCATAGCGACCGTTGGGGAGGAATGAAAATGGCCGCGCAGGCTTTCGGTACATTCTTGTTGTGGCTCATCATCGCAGCCGTCGTCGTGGTGATCGCCGTCTATGTCCTGCGATGGCTCTATCGCCGCTCGACCAAGGAGACGGCCTTCGTCCGCACCGGCTTCCTCGGCGAGAAGGTGGTCGTCAACGGCGGCGCCTTCGTCATTCCGGTCCTGCACGAGATCACGCCGGTCAACATGAACGTGATGCGCATCGAGGTGCGGCGCGAGGACCAGACCGCGCTGATCACCAGGAACCGCATGCGCGTCGATCTTGTTGCCGAGTTCTTCGTGCGGGTCGGCGCCGACCGTGCGCTGGTGGCCGCCGCGGCGCAGACGCTCGGCCGCCGCACACTCCAGGAGGGCGGGCTGCGCGAGCTGCTCGAAGGCAAGTTCGCTGCCGCCATGCGCACCGTGGCCGCCCAGATGACGCTCGAGGAAATGCACGAGCTGCGCGGCGACTACGCCTCCAAGGTGCGCGAGATCGGGTCGCAGTCGCTCGCCGCAAACGGGCTCGAGCTCGAAAGCGTGGCGATCGTCGATCTCGACCAGACAAGCCTCGAATTCTTCGACCCGTCCAATGCGTTCGACGCGGAAGGCCTTACCCAGCTGACGGAGTCGATCGAAAGCCGCCGCAGGATGCGCAACGAGATCGAGCAACGCACCCTGGTCGACATCCGCAACCAGAACCTCGATACCCACCGCAAGGTGCTGGAGATCGACCGCGAGAGCGAATATGCGCGACTGGAGCAGGAGCGCGAGGTCGAGACGCGGCGCGCCGCGCAGCGTGCCGAATTGGCCCGCGAGCGTGCCGTGCGGGATCAGGAGGCGGAGCAGGCGCAGCTCGTCGCCCGCGAGGCGGTGGAGAAGTCACGGCTCGCGCAGGAGCGCGCCATCACCGAGGAGCGCATCAAGACCGAGGAGGAGACGCAGCGCCGAGAGATCGCGCGCCGGCGTGCGCTCGACGAGGCGGAGCTGAAGACGCGCGAGAAGACCGAGCGCGAGCAGATCGCGCTCGAACTGGAACTGGAGAAGGCCCGCATCGAACGCGAGCGGGCGCAGAGCGAGTTGGAGATCCAGCGGCGCAAGGCGCTCGAGCTGGTGGAACTGGAGCGGCAGGTCGCGCTGGCCGAAAAGGCGCTCGACGTCACGCGGGCCGAAGCCGAAAAGCGGCGTGCCGAAATCGTCGCGCAGCAACAGACCGAGGCCGAGCGCATCGCCCAGGAACGCGCTCTCGATGAGGTGCGGCTGTCCCGCGAGCGTCATCTCGAAGCTCTCCAGATCGCCAAGCGCCAGGCCTTCGAGGAGGCCGAGATCGCTGCCGCGGAGGAGGTCGAGCGGGCGAGGATCACCACGGAGCGCGGCATCGAGGAGGCCAAACTCATCAAGGAGCGCGACCTGCGCCAGCTCGCCGTCGACCGCGACCAGAAGGTCGAGATCGCGGAAATCCAGAAGGCGATCGACATCGCCAAGAAGACGCAGGAACGCTCGGCCGCTCTTGCCGCTGCGGAGGCCGTCCGCGCCAAGGCGATCCAGGCCGAGGAGCAGGCCTTCACCGCGCGCGAGCGCGAGATCGCGGAGCGCCGCAAGCTGACCGAGCTGATCGCCGCGCAGCGCGAGGCCGAACGCGAGGCGCTGCGCGTGACGGCGGCTGCCGAGGCCGAGATGAAGGCGGCCAAGAGCCTGGCGGAGGCCCAGAAGATCGCCGCGACGGCTTCCGCCGATGCCGAGAAGATCCGCGCTCTTGCGGCCGCGCAGCGTTACGAGGTCGATGCCGCCGGCCAGCGCCAGCTCAACGAGGCGGAGAACCTTTTGTCGGACGACGCACGCGCCGGACGCCTGCGCGGCAAGCTGCTCGACCGCCTGGAAGGCATCGTGCGCGAAAGCGTGAAGCCGATGGAGAAGATCGACGGCATCAAGATCCTCCATGTCGACGGCATGGGCAATGGCGTCGGCGGCAGCCGCAACGTCACCGACGAGGTGATCGATTCCGCGCTTCGTTATCGTGTGCAGGCGCCGATGATCGACAACCTCATGAAGGAGATCGGCATCGAAGGCGGGTCGCTCGGCAGGATGACCGACGTGCTGCGCGACGCCAAGGATATCGCCAGCCTGTCCCGAGACAAGAAGGGCGGAAAAAGCTCGAATGGCAGGGACGACCGTGACGACGACGATCACGATCACTGACGGGGCCTGACCGGAAGATGCCGAAAGTCTATGTCTCGACCATCATCGGCGCGCCGGCGGCCGAGGTGTGGAAGGTTGTGCGCGATTTCAATGGCCTGCCCGATTGGACGCCCTTCGTGACGGAGAGCCGCATCGAGCAGAATGCGAAGGCCGACCAGGTCGGCTGCATCCGCAATTTCGCGCTGAAGGACGGCGGACGCATCAGGGAGCGGCTGCTGGCGCTTTCCGACTACGACCTGTCCTGCACCTATGCGATCCTGGAAAGTCCGATGGGCGTGACGGACTACGTCGCGACTTTGTCGCTGACGCCGGTCACGGACGGCAATGTGACCTTCGCCGAGTGGCAGGCCGAATTCGAATGCGCGCCCGAGCGGGAGGATGCGCTGGTCCGCCAGATCGGCGCAGGCGTGTTCCAGTCGGGTTTCAACGCGCTCAAGCAGCGTTTCGGTCGCTGATCCCGATCGATGGTGCTTGTTCGATGGTAAAGGTCCGGCAGAGTACCGTCATCGATGCGCCGGTCGATGAAGTCTGGCGCGTCCTGCGCGATTTCAACGGCCATGAGCGCTGGCATCCCGCGATTGCGGCGAGCGCGATAGAAAACGGCGACCCGGTCGATGCCGTCGGCGCCGTCCGGCATTTCCGGCTGGCCGACGGCGGCGAACTGCGCGAGCAACTGCTTTCGCTCTCGGACGAGAAACGCTCGCTGACCTATTGCCTGCTCGAAGCGCCGCTGCCCTTGATGGGCTATGTCGCCTCGATCCGACTGAAGCCCGTGACGGACGGAGACCGGACCTTCTGGGAGTGGCAATCGGAATTCGAGCCGCCGGCGCAGCGCCGAGCCGAACTGGTGAAGCTGGTGACCGAAGATATCTACCAGGCCGGTTTCGCGGCGATCCGGCGGCTGTTCGGCGGTGGGCCGCGAAGCGCCGAGCTTCCCGCTGCCGCGCCGCGCCCCATTGAAACGAGGCCCGCGCCGACGGTGCCGTTGGCGCGGCCGCAGATGGGATCGGAACGAACCAGGGCGATCGTCATGGACCGCTACGGCGGACCCGACGTGCTGGAGATGCGGGAGATCGGTCTTCCCGCACCTGCGGAGAACGAGGTCCGCATCCGCCACAGCAGGATCGGCGTCAACTTCATCGACGTCTATTGCCGCACCGGTTATTTCGACCTGATCCGGCCACCGGGCACCCCTGGCATGGAGGCCGCAGGCGTCATCGAAGCCGTTGGCGCCGCCGTCGAAGGCTATGCCGTCGGCGACCGGGTGGCCTACGCCTGCCCGCCCGTCGGCGCCTATTGCGAGCGCCGCAACATGGTGCCCGATCTCCTGGTGCATCTGTCTCCCGACATATCCGACGATGTCGCGGCCGCCGGGCTGCTGAAGGGGGTGACGGCAAGCTTCCTCCTGCACGATGTCTGCCAGGTGCGGCCGGGCGACATCGTGCTCGTCCATGCGGCGGCGGGCGGCGTCGGCCAGCTTCTCGTGCAATGGGCAAGGCATCTCGGTGCGACTGTCATCGCGGCCGTGTCGAGCGACGACAAGGCCCGCATCGCCGAACGGCTGGGGGCCCACCACAGCATCGTTCGCGGGCGCGAGGACTTCGCCGATGCCGTGATGCGCATATCGGGCGGGCGAGGGGCCGATATCGTCTTTGACGCCGTGGGTGCCGACACCTTCTCCGGCTCGATCGCCGCGCTCGCCATATGCGGCCATCTTGTGAGTTTCGGCCAGGCGTCGGGCCCCGTCGGCGACTGGGACCTCGGCCGTTTCTCGTCGAAATCGATCACCGTGTCGCGCCCCAATTACGGGCACTACACCGACACGCCCGAAAAGCTCGGCCCGCATGTGAACCGGTTCTTCGCGGCACTTCGGCAGGGTGTCGTCCATGTCGAGCCTCCGACCCGATACGACCTCGCCCGGGCGGCGGACGCGCATCGGGACCTCGAGCAACGGCGTACGACCGGCTCGCTGGTGCTGGTGATGTGACAAGCCGGCAGTCGTCCACGGAAGCAAGGCTTATGTCAGTCATGCGTTGCCCAGCAACAGCGCCGCCCGATCTTCGTCATTCTCGGGCCCGGAGGCGAGCGCAGCGAGCCGCAGGTGACCCGAGAATCCGTGCCGTGAAATCGCGGACGACTGCTTCGGTGCAGAGCGGGCCTGGGCGAGTGGATCGGGGTGCCATCCTCTTCCTCGACCGTCTGCGGCCTTCGGGTCGGTCACGGCATGGATCCACGGATCGGTGCGCCCTCCGCTTCTCTGCGTGCGCTCGTCCGTGGATGACGAAGCGGATATGTTGCCGCTGATCACCCGCGACCGCTCCCGTCGTGTACCGTGGATGGATTCACGCGACACTCTGTAGCCGCGCCTCACCTGACGACCGGGCGACTTGCTCCCGGAACTGCGGCGTTGTCCGCCATTACCCAGGTGCTCGGCCGGCCTTGACCGCTGACGAAGTAAAGAACGCCATACGCGACGATGACTGCGTCGACGATGAACGCGAAGAAATAACCGGCTGCCCAAGGCTGGTCTTGATTGGCGAGGAAGAGATAGACCATAAAGGCCTTCTCTACCTTGCTGAACAACATGGTCTCGAACCGCAGCCACGGGCGCAAGCCGGCGACAACCATCAGCACACCGATCCCGAAGATCATGATCCCCCAATGCCGCAAGGCAGGTACGCTGGAGGGCGTATAATCGACCAGCCCGCCGAGCATCGGCGTCAGCAAGTGGATGTCGACCGCGAATGGCAATGTCGCTGATGTAACCAGGCCGAAGACGATGAGAAACCACCGGATCGTCCTGGCAATGAAGGTGTTGATGGTGTTCATGCTGCACCGGGCGGTCGAGCGCTATGCCGCAATTTGACAATTCACACTATGCGCGTGGAGCGGGCGGCCGTGGCCGCCCGCAATGAAGTCTTTTGCCTGCTACTTGGCCATGGCCGCCTGAGCCTCGGCGATTTTTGCCTTTATCGATTCGAGGTTGAAGCTCGCACCTTTCTGCATCGGCGGAAACTCGATGGCGGACTTGGCCAGCCTGACCACCTCCTCCTGGACAAAGACAAAGCGCCAGAATTCGTACTTGAACCAGTCGAAATATTGCAGGGAGCCTTCCTTGGTCCCGCTGTCGGGCCATCCGGCACGTTCGAACGGATCGAGGCGAAGATTGGTCAGGTATGGCGCGGAAACCGTGGTTCTGCCGCCCAACCAGCCCTGGGGCTGGTCGATGAATCGATACTTGTAGTCGCCGATACGCACCGCACCCAGTTGGCTCTCGGCGAAATACCAGACTTCTCGCCGGTTTGACGGTCCCTTGCCGGTGATCATGTCCAGCTGGTTGTAGCCGTCGAGATGGACCTTGTAAGTCGTGCCTCCGATCTGCTTGCCCTGCTTGAGTTCTTCGACGACGTTCGCGTTTCCTGCAGCCCCCAGCAATGTCGGGAACCAGTCGAGGCCGGAGATGATGCCGTTCTCGACCTTGCCTGCCGGCACCTTGCCCGGCCAGCGAACGATCGCCGGCACGCGGAAGCCGCCTTCCATGACCGTCCCCTTGTTCTGTGCGAATGGTGTCATCCCGCCGTCCGGCCATGTGAAGAGTTCGGTGCCGTTGTCGGTCGTGAAGACGACGATCGTATTGTCGGCCTCGCCGATGGCATTCAACTTCTCCATCACGGAGCCGACCATGTCGTCGAGTTGCGCCATCCCGGCTTCCTGGATCGACCAGCCGTTTTGCGAATTGCGCGTGGCTTCGTATTTGGGTGACAGATGTGTCACGATATGCATGCGGGTCGGGTTCAGCCAGACGAAGAACGGCTTGTCGTCAGCCTCGGCCTTGTCGATGAACTTGAGCGCGTTGTCGAGGATCTCGTCGTCGACGGTTTCCATGCGTTCGGGGCACAACTCGCCGGCATCTTCGATTTTTTGCTTGCCGACCTTGCCCCAGCGTGGATCGACAGCCGGGTCGTCGACATCGGCCGCCCAGGAGTGAACCATGTTGCGTGGGCCGACTTGCGATCTCATTTCCTGCGGATAGGTGGGCTGGCAGGGATCTTCCATCGCATCGAGGTGGTAGAGATAGCCATAGAATTCGTCGAAGCCGTGCACGGTCGGAAGGAACTCGTTCTTGTCGCCAAGGTGGTTTTTTCCAAACTGTCCGGTTGTGTAGCCCATGTCCTTGAGCGCAGCGGCGATCGTAACAGCCTCTGCCGGAAGGCCGACAGGCGCCCCGGCCTGGCCGACGGTCGTCATGCCCGTGCGGACCGGCAGTTCCCCGGTGATGAAGGCCGCGCGACCCGCCGTGCAACTCGCTTCGGCGTAGTAATCGGTGAACAGCATGCCTTCCGAGGCAAGCCGATCGATGTTTGGCGTCTTGCCCGCCATCATTCCCCGGTGGTAGGCGCCGATATTCCACATGCCGATGTCGTCGCCCATGATGACGACGATGTTGGGCGGCTCCTGCTGCTGCGCGATTGCCGGTGCGCCCACCATCATCATCGTGGCGGACGATAGGCTGATCCATAGCTTTCTGGCTGTCTTCATAGTGTGTTCCTCGTTTGGCACTGTCGGCGGAGGCTCACATCCCTTGCGATTTCGGGCGGAGCACGGAGCGGTAGGAGGCGTTGCATCGGGAAATCGTGTTTGGCGACCGCGGCCGACAAACGAGAGGTGCAGCGGAATATGAATTCCTAGAAATGCATCGAAAGCCCGATGATCGGTCCTTGCTGCACGACGTCGAAGACAAAGCCGCGGTCGTTGCTGTAGTCGACTCCGAGGGCACGGTAGCCCAGCAGTGCGGAAAGGCTGTCGTTGAGGCGATAACCAAGGACTCCGGCAACGTCCCAGTCGACATCGGCCGCTCCGCCCCCTATGAGGCCCCAGCCTGCCAGGTAGACCTTCGGGTCGATCGAATAGTGGCCACGTATTCCGGCCATACCGTCTACCCAGGTCGCTCCATCGCTGAAGGAAGCTCCGTCCAGAACGCCGCCATCGAGGCTGATTTCGGTATCGACCGACCAGACCCTGATGCCCCCGACGATATCGAGGCGCATGTCGGCACGGTCGACGACGGAGTAGCCGGCGCCGAACAATCCCGTGAAGGTCTCCGACGATATGTCCGCGCTGTGCGCCGCGACACCTCGAGGAGTGCCTCTGCCGGAGGAGATCCTGGTGTACATGACATCGCCGATGAGGCTGACCCTCCCGTAGCGGGCTTCGCCGATTGCCATTGCGCCGAAGTCCAGGTCATCGAGGATGTCGCTGAAGCTACGATCGATGCTGACGGTCGGAGCGCCGAATTGCGCCAGGTCGCCGGACAGCCCGGCCATCCAGAAGTATGGCGCGACCGTGAACGTCCAGCCGTTCGCCTCGATCGGCTTGGCCTCGGGTGTCATCGGTACGTAGAGGTCTGCGGCTATCGACGGGCAAGAAAGAAGCAGGCTCAACGGCAAAAACAGACTGCAGGTCTTCATATCACGCTTTCATGAGGCGATCGAAATCAGCCAGGGTCTTGCTGTGTTGATTGGTGACAA
Organism: Mesorhizobium sp. L-8-10; assembly: GCF_016756635.1. Taxonomy (NCBI): domain Bacteria; kingdom Pseudomonadati; phylum Pseudomonadota; class Alphaproteobacteria; order Hyphomicrobiales; family Phyllobacteriaceae; genus Mesorhizobium; species Mesorhizobium sp. L-8-10. Next base: position 3,884,860 of record NZ_AP023263.1, read on the forward strand.
GACGCCGAGACAGGCGTCGGCTCGAGATCCCTGCTAGAACTTGTAACTCAGGCGCAGCGAGCCGCCATGGCTGGTATAGGTGTCGGAGAACGACCCCTGATAGTTCAGGCGCAAACCGAAACCGTTGTCGTTCGCGAGGTCGACACCGGCGGTCAGGCGGCCCACGACATTGGCAAGAGGCACTTCGCTGTCGAACAGGCCGACCCCGGCCGGCGCAGCTGCCAGCCGTGCGGTCGTGTCCCAGCTGTCGGCGCTGCCGAAGCTTACGCCGGCGGCAGCAAAGGCCCGCATGACGGTCGTCTCGCTCACCTCCACACGCGCGCCGACCTCGACCGCCGGGGTCGCATGGAAGCTCCACTGCCCGGAACCGTCGACCAGGAGATCGAGCGCGCCGGTACCCGTTTCGCGATAGCCGTCGGCATGCGTGTAGATCAGGTCGAGATCCACCAGCGGCCGCATATAGTACCGGTCCTGAGCAAAGGTATAGGCTGCGCGCATCCGGGCGCTGACATTGTAGATATTCGGATCGCCCTCGGCCTGGCCGGCGAAGCCCGGAATCCGGATCGTGCGCGTGTTGTCGTACCAACCGTAGCTGCCGGCGACGGCACCCGACAGCAGCCATGGGCCGGTCTGGCGCTTCACCGAGACGCCGGCATAGAGGATGTCGCCGTCGGCGTTGACCCGGCCATCGTCGCCGCGAATGGAACTGCGATCATAGCCGCCGGCGAGACCGACGAACCAGTTCGGCGACACCTCGAACTGGGCACCCGCCTGCATCGAGTAGGTCGTGGTGTCGAAGCCCGATACGCCGCCCGAGGCCTTCTGGTCGAGCGTCTGGGCGCCGGCCTGGCTCCATGCACACTCCGTCTCGATCAGGAACGAGGTGCCGGCCGCAAACATAGGACAGCTCAGCAGCAGATCGAGGTGCTGCTGTGTCATGACGACGCTGCCGGCCGCAGCCGCGCCGGAGACGCCGGGCGACATGTCGGACAGGGCGGCTCCGTAGCTGTCGGCATCGTTGTCGGCCAGAGAGCCGAGCGTCCCGAACAGCGTGCCGAAGGAGCCGCCTCCAGCGTCCCAGATCTCCTGCAGGTGGCCGGCGACGTTGTCCTGGTCTTCGCTCAGCGCGAAACCGGGTTCGGCAAAGTGGGCCGTCTCGGCCGAGAGCGACAGGCTGTTTCCGGCCTGGGTGACGGCATAGTCGAAGATGGACGACTGGTCGCTCAGCGAATGATCCAGGGTGCCTCCGGCGGTGAGGAAAGGCAGACTGATGCCGGGCAGTACGCTCTCGGCGCTCACCGCGAACTTGCCGGCGAGTGTGGCGTCCCCGTCGATGGCCAGGCGATCGATGCGGGAGCCGGCGAAGTCGGCGTTGATCGCCAGCACGCCGCCCGAGCCCTGCGTGAGGTCGCCAGTGATCCTGGTGGCATCGACGCCGCCCGAATCCCCGACCGCCAGCCGGCCATGACTGACCACGTCAGCCTCGTAGATCTCCGCGTCCGTCAGCAGGCCGCCTGTCCCGTTGACGACGGAGACGGCCATATCATGGCCAAAGCGGGCCGCCAGCGGCATATTGCCATCGGCGGACATGTCGCCGGACACGGCTTTGCTGGCGGTGTTCGCCCCTTTCACGCTGCCGCTGATCGTGCCGGAGTTGTGCACGGTCAAGGTGCTGCCGGCGGGCGACGATCTGCCGGCGGCATATTGAACGGCTATCCTCGAAGCGGCCGCGACGCTGCCTCCGGCATCGACGGTCAGCACGTTATCCTGCCTGCCCGAAACCCAGACACCGGCGCCATTGTCGCCCGAGCCGCCGGTGACGGAACCACTGACAGTGACGTTGACTGCGCCGTTGTTGTTCGTCCCTGCGTCGCTCTGCGCGAATATGCCGATCGAGCCTTCGCCGGTCGCTTGTATACTCCATCCGGCATCGAGGGTGACCGTCACATCGCCGCTCTTGCCGTTCGACGAGAGGTTGCCGTTGGAGCCGATGAATGCACTGGTCGCGTTGCCGCCGAAACCGCCCCCGCCGCCGATCGACTGGGCCAGGACTCCAAAGGCGTAGTCGCCGTCCGTGGTGACGTTGCCGTCTACCGTGACGGAGACGTCGCCGCCGTCGCCGTAGCTGCCGGGGCTGTTGCCCTGGAAGGAGAGCGGCGCGCCCGAGGCGGTGCCGCCAATGCCGCCGCCGCCGCCGATCGATTGGGCCACGATGCCATGGGCAGCGATGCCACGCGTATGGATCGTGCTTTGGTAGGTCAGATCGACCGTGACGGCGCCGCCGTTAATTGCGCCGCCGCCCGAGCCGCCCACCACGATCGAGCCGATGCTGTCGGCCTCGCCGGCGCCGCCGATGCCGCCGCCGCCGCCGATCGACTGGGCGACGAGGCCGAACGCCCGCGCGCCATAGGTGTTGAGATCGGTGCCGATGCGGAGGTCGACCGCGCCGCCGCTGCCGCCGACGCCACCGCTGCCGCCGACCACGAGGTCGATCGCGTGGCTCTCGTCGTCCTCGGCGGCTGCGCTGCTTCCCGCACCGCCGACGCCTCCGCCGCCGCCGATCGACTGGGCGACGATGCCGTGCGCATCGTCGCCTGATGTCGACAGGTTGATCCACCCGTTGGTGGTCACAGTGCCGCCATTGCCGCCCGCACCGCCGCTGCCGCCCATGCCGCCGCCGACGGTGATCTTGCCGGCCGCCTGGTCGGAGCCGTCGCCACCCTGGCCGCCCCCGCCACCGATCGACTGCATCAGGAGGCCATAGGCACTGTAACCCTTGGTGTTGATCGCGTTGCCGTCGCCATTGTCGTCGAAGGTGACGTCGACATTGCCGCCATTGCCGCCCGCACCGCCGCGGCCGCCGACGCCCACGGTGATGTTGGCCGTCGCCTGGCTGCCGGACGCGGTGGAGGTGCCGCCGGCACCACCGCCGCCACCGATCGATTGGGCGACGATGCCGTCGGCCCAGTCGCCTGTGGTGCTGATGTGGCCGGCATGGGTCAGCGTGACCGTATTGCCATTGGCGGCCGTGCCGCCGGTGCCGCCGTCATCGATGGTAGCGCCGACACTGACGTTGAAGCAGTAGCCGGATTCACCATCGCCGTCGTCGCTGGAGCAATCGCTGTCACCATCGTCGTCGAGCGGCTCGGAATCTTCGGAAGTGGCCTGCCCCACCGAGCCGCCCAGCCCACCGCCACCGCCGACCGACTGCGCAAGCACCCCGTCCGCATCCGCCCCGGAGGTGACGATCCTGCCTGCCGTGGTGACGTTGACCGCGCCGGCCGAACCGCCACTGCCGCCGCTGCGGCCGACGGAAACGCCGACGGACGCGGAGAACGCGCCGCTGCCCTCCTCGCCGGGTTCCTCTTCGGCTTCCTCGCCGCCGCCGGGCAGGCTGTCGCTGGCCGACAGCCCGACGCTGACGCCCTGCGACGTGCCGCCGCCGCCGCCGATGGACTGGACGAGCAGGCCGCGCGCGCCGGTCCCGCTGGTCTGCAGGCTGGTGCCGTCGTCGAGGCTGACATTCGCGGTCCCGCCGCTGGCGCCGCCGCTGCCCGAGCCGCCAACCCCGACCGTTGCCGCCAGGTCGAAGCCGCCGCCGATCTGCTTGCTGTTGACGCTGCCGACGCCGCCATTGCCGCCGCCGCCGCCGATCGACTGCGCCACGATCGCATTGGCATAGTCGTCGGCCGTCGTCACCGAGGCGCTGTCGTTGAGCGCGACCGTGACGGTACCGCCATTGCCGCCGCCGCCGCCCGAACCGCCGACCGAGACGCCGATGTCGGCGCTGACCGTGTCTTCTATGCCGGCGGTCGCTGCCATCGACGACGCGCTGCCGCCATTGCCGCCGCCGCCGCCGATCGATTGCGCCACGAGCCCATGCGACGAAGCGCCTTTCGTGGAGACCGCGGTGCTGCCGTCTAGGGTCAGCGACACCGCGCCGGCGGCATGGGATGATCCACCGCTACCGCCAACCGCCGTGGAGACGCTCATCGCAAGGGAGACGTCTTCGCCGGTCGGTACCGCCACGGTGAGCGCGTCGGCAACCGAGGAGCCGCCACTGCCCCCACCGCCGCTGATCGATTGCGCCAGCACGCCGATCGCGTCGGTCACGTCGCCGCCGTCCTGGCCGGTGCTGATGATGCTGTCCGACAGGTTCACGAGAACGGAGCCGCCGGCGCCGCCGGAACCACCGGTGCCGCCCACCGCCACCGACGCCGTGAAGCCGATACCGGCGGAGTAGGAACTGGCGGACCCGCCGGTGCCGCCGCCGCCGCCGACCGACTGCGCCACGATACCCGCTGCGTGCGAGCCCTGGGTCGTGAGGGTAAGGTCCTGGAAGCCGACATTCACGGTATTTGCGTAGCCGCCGCCGCCACCGCCGCCGCCAACCTGGAAGCTGCCGAGCCCGGCATCGCCGCCCGTAGCGTTGCCGCCATTGCCGCCGCCGCCGCCGACCGACTGCGCGAGTATGCCGACCGCACCAGAGCCCGCGGTCGCAATGGTCACGGCCTGCGGCGCGTCAGAGCCTGCGGAGCAATCGTTGCTGGAACTTTCATTGCTGACGCAGACCCACCCGCCGCTACCGCCGATTGTGGCACTGCCGCCGACGCCCAGCGCCGGAACCCCGACCGACATGTCGATCACATTGCCGCCATTGCCGCCGCCGCCGCCGATCGATTGCGCCATGATCGCATGCGCCATCTCGCCCTGCGTGGTGATCGAGCCGCCGGTGAGCCAGACGCTGGCATGTGTGCCGTAGCCGCCGGCGCCGCCCGAGCCTCCGACGGTCGCTATGCCCGCCGCGCCGGCGCCCGAACCGCCGCCGCCACCGATCGATTGGGCCATGACGCCGATCGCCGCGTCGCCGCCGGTACTGATGGCGCCCGAGTTCCGGACCTCGGCATTACCGGCGTAGCCGGCGGTGCCGCCGGTGCCGCCGATCGACAGAATGCCGCCCGCCATGCCGGCAGCGCCGCCGCCGCCGCTGATCGACTGCGCGATGATGCCATGCGCCGAATAGCCTGATGTGGTGATCGCGCCCGTATTCTGGACACTGGCCGTCCCGGCAGAACCGCCGTCGCCGCCATCGCCGCCAAGTTCGAGCGTCAAGCCGGCGGCGATACCGCCGGTGCCGCCGCTGCCGCCGATCGACTGCACCAGGATGCCGTAGGAATGGTCACCCGAGGTGTCGATCGTTCCGCCAGCATTGTTGATGGTAGCCGTGTTGCCACTGCCGCCATTGCCGCCATTGCCGGCGCCACCGCCAAGCACGTCGGTGAAGTTGCCGCCCGTGCCGCCGCCGCCGCCGATCGAATGCAAGGTGACCGCAGCCGAAATATCCCCGACTGTCGTTATCCTGGAGCCACCAGTCATATACGCGCCGACGGAGCCGGCATCACCACCGTAGCCGCCGCCGCCGCTTGTGCCGACAACGGCCGTGTCGTCGCCGCCATTGCCGCCCAGGCCGCCGACACTCCCGCCCAGCACGCCGTAGGCCTGGCTGCCGTCGGTCTCGATGGCACCGTAGACGTTCATCTGAATCTCGCCGACGGCACCGCCTCTACCGCCCGAGCTATTCTTCTCGCCGTTTGCGCCGTCGCCACCACGCCCGCCTTGAGCCAGCGCAGCTATGCCGACGACATAGTCGCCCTGGGTCGAAACCGTGGCGCCTGACTGGAGGGTCAGGGTCGAGGTGAAGGCAGAGCCGTTCCCACCGCGGCCTCCGGTCGTTGACCCCGTGCCGGCGCCGCCATTACCGCCCTGACTGACTGCAACGATGCCGCCGGACAGTCCGTTCGCACCGGCGCCGGTGGCAACCACGGTAATATCGGAATATGTGCTGATATTGATCTGGTCGCCGTCTGCGCCGGCGCCGCCATTGTCGGACGGGTCATTAGAAGCGGTGCCGTCGCTGCCCTGGCTCAGCGCATAGATGCCGCGCGCGCTGCCGGCGTCGTTCGCGTATACACCGATCGCGCCGGTGGATGCATTGCCGGACGAACCGTTCGTGATATCGATCGAGCTGCCGCCGCCGCCCGCGCCGTTGTCGTGGCCACCCTGCTGGCCGGTGGATTCGGCGGCGAGGCCCCAGACATAGTCCAGTCCGCTCAGCGGGTTGGTCCCGCTGCCGAGATTCACCTGTCCGGTGTTGACGATTCTGATGGTGCCGCCGTTGCCGCCGGCGCCGCCCACCTGGTCGCCCGCCGCGCCGCTGTTCTGTGCGCCGCCGCTGCCGCCCCTGCTCACGGCAGAGATGCCGGCCATGCCTCTGGCTGTATTTGAGTTGAGCGACTCTACGGTCAGTGCCCCGTAGTTGGTGATCGTTATCGCGCCGCCCGGCGCGCCAGCCCCGCCGTTGGATTTGTAGTTGTCGTTGTCCGAATCCCCCGAGCCGCCGAAACTCGTTGCCGAAATCAAGCTGCCGATCGAACCTGGATCCGTCGAGGTGGTCAGGGTTATGGGGCCGTGACTGGTGATCGTCACGGAACCCCCGGCGCCAGCGCTTCCCTCGTCGACGCCGGCGCCGCCCATTGTGTATGTCATGATGACGCCGCCGACGGAGTCCCACGGCATGGTGTAAGGGAGGCTTGCGCCGGCCGTGTACGAGGCTTGGGTGTTGATCGTTATGTTCGCTCCGGGGTCACCGTTCTTCTCATCGTTGTGATCGACACCACTGTCGCCCCAACAGGCGGACCATGTATATCCATAGTCGACCTGGCCAATTGTCTGGTTTGGATCTGCGACGCAGCCCGCATGCGCATGACCAGCTACGGCCGCGCCGCCCAGGCCCAGGGCCAACACGATCAGTATATGCGATGGGTTCGGGTTGGGGAGACAGGTTGGTCGGCCGCCGCCCGTGGATGTGCTTGTGTTGTCGCCATCCGCTCCAGCCTTGGGAGGCTCCTGAAGACAACGCATGTCCGCGAGCGGAGAACGACTATCGACCAGGGGCGAGGCGGCGGCCTTCCCGGTGCGCGCGGAATGCTTCATGCGATGAGCCCCCCAAATCGAAGAAAGCGAGTCCAGCTTCGCCGCAATTCGCGCGCGAAAGCCTCGACTCGGCCCTCCTGCAACCAAAGAATGCAAGGTCACGATGGGTGCGAACGATAGGCAAAAGGCACCTGGGATTCTACCGAACAAAACTATTCAATTCTGACAGAACCTTGCATGTCGCCGCTCGACACGGGCCGCCCCGCGGATTTTCGAATCAAGGGCGCCCAAATCTTCGAAAGAACAATTCTCAACAATTCTGACAGATTCTGACGTTGCTTTTATTTTACTTAGGTTTCGCTTTTTTGCTGACAACAATGCTGTGCGGTTATGCGGCTTGCGCCAACGGGAGCGCTGTGCAAATGCTCAGCGATGCTCGACCTCAAGACAGTCCTGGTCGTCGATCTGGCAACCGCAAGTTTGCAGGCGGTAGTCTGGATTTTTGTCTGGTTGGCTTGGCGTCATCTTTACGAGCTCAAGTTTCTCGCAGCGGGCTTTGCGGCCATCGCCATAGGGCTGCTCTTGATGATCTTGAGGGGCGAGCAGCCTGCGGCATGGTCCATCGTGCTCCACAATACGGTCATCAAGCTCGGTCTGGTCCTGCTTGCCGAAGGGCTGGCGCGCTTCCTCGGGCAACCGCGTTACACCTGGATCGGTGTTTCATTGCTGATCTTTCAGATCCTGGCCTGGAGCGTCGTGGTTGCCGTCGATCCGAGCAATCTCGCCGTCCGCATCCATACATCGACCCTCTTCACGGTGATCATGATGTCAGTCATGTCGGTGACCTTGCTGCGCGACCGGACACAGCCCCGGCTCTTGCGATGGATCACAATCGCGGTATTGGGCGAGTACATGGCAGCCAGCATAGTTCATAGCGCGATCGAGTTCTGGTTTCCGGGCGCCCCTCAGGACATCGCGATCCTCAACAATCGCAACGCCTGGTATCTGTTGCAGGGCATTCTGTTTCTGATCGCGTTGTTCGCCTGCCTTCTCTTCATGGTCAGTTCACGACTTTCTGCGGCCCTGCGCGAGAAGAACGAAGCTTTGTCGCGGGAAGTGCTGGAACGTCGGAGGCTGGAAAACCAATTGAATGCCAGCCTCGAGGCTGAACGTGCCCTTCGCGAAGAGCAGGCCGACTTCATGCGCATTGTCAGTCACGAGTTCCGAACCCCTCTGGCGGTAATCCGCAACGCCGTCGACATGATCAGCCTTGTCGGCGACAGATCGCGAGACGCGACGAAGGAACGGCTCACCGGCATTGGTGAGGCACTCGACCGGCTGTTCTCCCTGATCGAACGCTTCATGACAAACGACCGCGACAATGTCTTTCGACCAGAATCGATGCAGATCGCACCTGTCATTGCGGACGTGCAGTTGCACTTCGAGATCACCGGGCGAGGTGAGCGCCTGCATTTCAGGACGGAGGGTGAGGCGACCTCGCTTTTTGCCGATCCCGATATGCTGGCAACCGTCGTCATCAACCTCGTCGACAACGCCCTCAAATACTCGCCCGAGGATCAGCCCGTTCACATTGATGCCCGGTCCGCCGGCGGCTTCATCGTTATCCAGGTACGAGACCGCGGTATCGGCATACCGAAAGCCGAATTGCACAAGATTGGACGCCGCTTCTTCCGTGCCTCCAACACCAAGGCCGGGAGTGGAACCGGGCTTGGCCTGTACTCTTCCCGTAAGCTGCTGGCCTATCATGGCGGTACATTGGGCTTGCTCTCCAACGAAGGTGGTGGAACGACCGCCGTGGCGCGCGTGCCCTTGCTGAGGCCTGCGCCGGAGCATGCTCTGTTAGAGGAGACTATGACTTGACGCGCGTTTTGATCGTCGAGGACGAACAGCGGCTGCGCAAGGACCTGGTCGATTTCCTGGGCCTCTGCGGCTTCACCGCCGAAGGAGTTGCGACGGCAGAGGCCCTGCGCCGTGCATTGGCAAATGATGAACTGCCCGACGTCATCATCCTTGATGTCGGATTGCCGGACGGCAATGGATTCGAGTTGGCCAGTGAAATCCGCGAGGCCCATCGCTGCGGCATCGTCATGCTTACAGCTCTCGGCGACAGTGACGACCGCATCCGGGGCTTCGAAAGCGGCGCTGACATCTATCTCGTCAAGCACAGTACCTTGAGGGAGATCGAAGCGGCGATCCGTAGCTTGTTGCGGCGAACAGGTGATCAAGCAGAAATGGCGGATGGCGCCGGAGACAGGTGGGTCCTGGATAGCCGAAATTGGACGCTCACCGCGCCGAACCAGCGCTCGCTCAAATTGACTGCGACCGAGTTCGCGCTCGTGACCGCGCTGTGCAAACATGGCGGTGGCATTTGTGAACGCGAAGAGTTGGTAGAGACGATTGCCCGTCCCAGAGCCCATTTCGACAACCGGCATCTGGACGCCGTCGTCAGTCGCCTTCGCCGGAAGATCGGCGAGCAGACCAACATGCACGTGCCGATAAAGGTGGTCTATGGCGTTGGCTATACGTTCACGGCTCCGGCTGTCGTGCGATGAGGCTCTGTCGCAAGAGCTGAGATGGTCTGTCGATACGACCATCTCGCGCCGAGAATAAAAAAGGGGTGGGTCGGTTTGCCCCGTTTTGATGGGGTCAAGGCGAGAAGCGGCGGCTCAGAACGGATAGTGCTGGCCCGAATCCTCGATCGTCACCCAGCGGAGATCGGTGAATTCGGCGATCGCCGCCTTGCCGCCGAAGCGGCCATAGCCCGAACCCTTGATGCCGCCGAAGGGCATCTGCGCCTCGTCGTGCACGGTTGGGCCGTTGATGTGGCAGATGCCGGATTCGATCCTGGCGGCGACGGCCAGCGCCCTCTGGACGTCCTTGCTGAAGACCGCGGCGGAGAGGCCGTATTCGGTGTCGTTGGCGACCCGGATCGCTTCGTCCTCGCCCTTCACCCGGATCACCGGCTTCACCGGCCCGAAGGACTCCTCGGAATAGACGCGCATATCAGATGTCACGCGGTCGAGTACCGTCGCCTCCACCACGCTGCCGGTGCGCCTGCCGCCCGCCGCCAGCGTCGCGCCCTTCGAGACGGCATCGGTTATCAGCTCTTCCATCTTCTTCGCCGACTTCTCGCTGATCAGGGAACCCAGCACGACATGGCCGCGCGGGTCGCCCGCGGGCAGGCTGGCGGCTCGCGCCGCCAGCTTCTCGACGAAGTGGTCGGCGATCTTCTCGTCGACAATCAGGCGTTCAGTCGACATGCAGATCTGGCCCTGGTGCATGAAGGCGCCGAACACCGCGGCGTTGACCGCCCCGTCGATGTCGGCGTCGTCGAGCACCACCAGCGGAGCCTTGCCGCCGAGCTCCAGCAAGGCCGGCTTGAGATGCCGGCCGGCAAGCTCGCCGATGATCCTGCCCACCCCGGTGGAGCCGGTGAAGTTGACGCGCTTCACGGCGGGATGCGCAATGAGGGTCTCGACGATCTCGGGCGCATCGGCCGGATCGTTGGTCACCACATTGATCACGCCCTTGGGCAGGCCGGCCTCGACCAGGACCTGGCCGATCAGCCGATGCGTGCCGGGGCATAGCTCCGACGCCTTGAGCACCACGGTGTTGCCGCAGGCGATCGGCATGGCGACCGCGCGCGTGCCGAGAATGACCGGCGCGTTCCACGGCGCGATGCCGAGGCAGACGCCGGCGGGCTGCCGGATCGCCATGGCGAGCGTGCCGGGCTTGTCGGAGGGGATGACCTCGCCGGAGATCTGCGTGGTCATGGAGGCCGCTTCGCGCAGCATGTTGGAGGCGAGCATGACGTTGAAGCCGGCCCAGGGCGCGGTGGCGCCCGTCTCTTCGAGCATCAGCTTCGTGAATTCGGCGACCTTCGACGCCATGACGTCGGCAGCTTTCAAGAGCAGGGCCCGGCGTTCGCCCGGGCCCGTCTTCGACCATGCCGGGAAAGCGGCCGAGGCGGCTTCGACGGCGGCCACGGCGTCCTCGGCCGTTGCGGCAGCGGCACGGGTTGCCACCTTGCCGGTGAAGGGGTCGTTGCGCTCGTAAGTGGCGCCGCCGGATGCGCCCTGTTCGGCGCCGTCGATCAGAAGTTGGATATCCATGACTGTTTCCTTGTGACTGCCAGATTTGGGTGACTGCCGGATTTGCTTTTCAGAAACCGAGGACCTGCGCGTTCACGGCGGCCTCCAGTCCACCGTCGGCTGCGATGTTGGCGCCGTTGATCCAGCGCGCGCCGTCGGAGCAGAGGAACAGGATCACCGGCGCGATGTCTGCCGGCGTTCCCGCCCGGCCGACGGCGCTGATGTCGCTATCGACGCGGCTGTCGCCAAGCACGGCCCGGAACTGCTTCAGGATCGGGGTTTCGACGGGTCCCGGGCTCACCGCATTGACCCTGATGCCGCGGCTCTTGAAGCGCTCGAGATGCGCGGCGCGGAAGGTCCATAGAAGCAGAAGCTCCTTGGAGACCGGGTAGGACTCGCTGTCCTGGATCGCGTGGCCCGCGACGACCTCGGCGACATCGGGGAAGCCCTCGACATTGATCATCGACAGCGCCCGGTTCTGGTTGGCGCGCCAGCCGTAACCCGCGATCGAGGCGACGTTGACGATCGCGCCGCCCTCACGCAGCCTCGGCGCGACGGCTTCGGACAGCGCCCGCAGGCCGTAGAAATTGACGGACAGCGTGCCGACCGCTCCGGTTGCTCCGGACAGGCCGGCGACATTGCACAGCGCGTCGAACCGTTTCGGCAGTTGCGCGACGATCTCGTCCACACCTGATTTCGACGAGAGGTCGCCTTTGATGAAGGCCATGGAGGCGAGGGAGGGCTCGCGGACATCGACGCCGATCACGTCGGCACCCAGTTGTCCGGCGAACTCGGCGGTGCGTGCGCCGATGCCGGACGAAACGCCCGTGATGAGCAAAGTCTTTCCAAACAACATTGTCCTTGTCTCCTTGGGATCGGCGGTAAGCGCCGGTTGGATTGTCAGCCTCGTGTCGCCACGCCCGGGCCGGCGACGAGGCCGGCTGCCGGATGCCCGGGAGGGTCGTCTGCGGAGAACCGCACCTGATAGCCGACCGGCAGCAGTCGCAGGCCGAAGCGGTCCTCGACCCAACCCCAGATGCCGCGTGGCAGGAGCAGCGAGAACAGCAGTGCCACGGCTCCGAGACCGACGAGGTACCAGACGCCCGCGCCGCCGAACCATGTCTCGATCAGGAAAAAGAGGATGGCGCCGAGGATGGCTCCCTCGAACCGGCCGATGCCGCCGACCAGCACCATGAAGATCATGTAGGCCGTCCACTGGACGCTGAAATAGGTCTTCGGCTGGAAGGTCAGCGCCGTGGCGAGCCAGAGGGCGCCCGCCATGCCGGCACCGGCCGCTGCCAGGATGAAGATGACCCGCTTGGTGGAAAGCACGCGGACGCCGACGGAGGCCGCCGCGCCCTCATTGTCGCGGATCGCCTGGATCGCCGCGCCGAGTCTGCTCCTGAGCAAGAGGAACAGCAGGCCGAGAAGAGCGGTCATGGCGCCGAGCGCCATCCAGTAGGTGTAGGCCCGTCGCGCGGAAGCATCGAAGGTGTTGAGGGCAATCAGCGACGTCCCGGTCTCGCCCTGGATCAGCGGGTCGAGATTGACGCAGAGATGGGTGAGCGCCGAGACCACCCACATGCCGATGGCGAATTCGCCGCCCTTCAGCCGCAGCATGAGGAAGGAGAGCGGAAGCGCGAACAGGCCGACCAGCAGCGCGGCCGCGACGAGCGAGGGATAGACGCTGAAGCCGCCATCGGCGAGCCGGATCGAGAGATACGCGCCGAGCCCGAAGAACACCTGCTGACCAACGGAGACGAGGCCGCCATAACCGGCGAGCGCGTTCCACATCGCAGCCAGGATGACGTAGATGAACAGCGTGGTGAGCCGGTCGACGAGGCCGGGACGGAGGAACTCAGGCGCGAAGGCAAGCAGCACGAGCAGGGCCAGCACGCCGCCCACGGCGATCTTCGAGGAGAGCGTCCAGCGCTCGATGGTTATGCCGTTCATGACGCGCGCCTGAAGAGAGAGCGGATGCGGAACCCGAAGCCGAGGCCGGGAATGAAGAGCCGGGCGAAGAGTACGGCCAGGAAAACGGCATGGCCCGCGATCAGGAAGCCTTTCGGATCGATCTGCGCTCCGAGCGACTGGGCGAGGCCGAGGATGATCCCGCCGGCAAGCGTTCCCCAGACCGAGCCCGCGCCGCCGATGACGGCCGCTTCGAAGGCGAAGAGAAGCTGCGGCGCGCCGGCATAGGGGTCGAAGGTCGCCCGCATGCCGAGGGCAGCACCCGCAAGGCCGACCGTCATCATGGCGATGGCCGCCGCGATGGCGTTCACCCTGCGCGCGTCGATGCCGACAAGGCCCGACGTGTCGGGATCCTCCGATGTCGCCCGGATCGCACGGCCGAGCGGGGTGTAGCTCAGGAAAAGCTGCAGCGCGCCGAGCACCGCGACCGCCGCGGCAAAGGTCAGGACCGCGAGCTTGCCGACATAGATCGTGCTTGTGAGCGCCCAGGAATCGTAGGAAAGCGAGCCGATATAGGGCGCAAGCGAACGCGTGTCGGCGCCGAACTGCTCGAACATCAGATTGTCGAGCACGATGGCGAGCCCGAAGGTCGCGAGGATCGGCACGAGCTGGCCGGCCCTGCTGCTGCGTTCGAGCACGAGGCGCTGCAGCAGGAAGCCGATGACAGCCATGCCGGGCAGGACGACCAGGAGCCCGGCGAAGGGCGAGAGCCCGAAGCGTTCGGCGAGCACGAACAAGGCGTAGGCGGCCAGCACCGCGAGGCTGCCATGCGCCAGATTGATGATGCGCATGACGCTGAACATGAAGGACAGGCCGCAGGCGATCAGCGCGTAGTAGCCGCCGAGCAGCACGCCCTGGACGATCTGGTTGAGGATCATGGGGCGGTGCCCGTCTTTTTCAGTTTGTGGAGGCCGAAATAGGCTTGCGTGACCTGCTCGCGCGTCACGTCCCTGGCCGGGCTTTCCAGAACGACACACCCCTCCAGCATGCAGACGACACGGTCGGATACGCGCATGGCGCGGTCGAGGTCCTGCTCGACGAGCACGATCGTGGTTCCGGACGAAAGCAGCCCCTGCAGCGAGGCATAGACGCGATCGACCACCAGCGGCGACAGGCCGAGCGACACCTCGTCGAGAAGCAGCATGTCGGGGTTGCTCATCAAAGCGCGCCCGATCGCGGTCGCCTGCTGTTCTCCACCCGAAAGCGTGCCCGTCCTTGCATGACGGCGGGGCTTGAGGTTCGGAAAGGCTTCCATCACGGCATCGACCGTCCAGTCGCCGGGGCGACCGGCGGTGCGGCCGAGCAGGAGATTCTCCTCGACGGTCATCTGGGCGAACAGGCGCCGGCCCTCCGGCACGAGCGCGATGCCGAGCCCGACGCGCCGGTGTGACGGCAGGCTTGTCACGTCCTGTCCGGCAAAGCTGATGCTGCCGGCTGCGGGTATGTGTGCGCCTGCTATGGCGCGCAGCAGCGTCGTCTTGCCTGAGCCATTGGCGCCGATAAGGGCGAGCGTCTCTCCCTTGGCGACCTCGAGGGTGATGCCGCGCACCGCTGGCAGCAGGCCGTGGCGGACGTCGAGATCGGTGACGGACAGGAGGCTCATTGGACACCTCCGCCGAGATAGGCCTTGACCACATCAGGGTTGGACATGACCGCATCGGGATCGCCGTCCGCGATGATCTTCCCGGCATCCATGCAGATCAGCCTCTGGGCGACCTGAACCAGGATATGGACGATGTGTTCGATCCAGACGATGCCGATGCCGCGACGCTTCAATTCGAGGATGGTTCCGACCAGTTCGTTGGCCTCGGCGTCGGTCAGGCCGCCGCCGATCTCGTCGAGCAGCAGCAGTGTCGGATTGGTCGCGAGCGCCCGGGCAAGTTCGAGCCGCTTGCGGTCGAGCAGGCCGAGCGTCTCGGCCGGCCGGTTGGAGAGCTTGAGCATGCCGCACAGGCGCAGCGAGTCGATCGAGCGCTCATAGGCTTCGTCGCGCGAGACGGCGCCGCCATGGGAGGCCGCGACATAGACGTTCTCGAAAGTGGTCATGCCGCTGAAGGGTTGGGGAACCTGATGGGTGCGCACCAGCCCAAGGCGGCAGCGTTGCGGCGCGCTCATTGCCGTCACATCAGTGCCGCGGAAGCTGATCGTCCCGGCATTGGGCGCCTGGGCGCCGGAAAGTATGCTGAGCAGCGTGGTCTTGCCGGCGCCATTGGGACCGACGATGCCGACGGCCTTGTCGGCATCGACGCTGAAGTCGACGCCGTCGAGGACCACAAGCGCGCCGAAGCGCTTGTGGATCCCCGTGGCGGAAAGCACTGATGTCATCGCCACGACGCGATCCTGTCCCCGATCAACCGTTGTAGGGGATCAGCTTCGCCGACACCGGGACATTGGTGTCGGTGGCATTCTCGGTGATCACGTAGTCGAGCGGGAATTTGGAGCCTTCCGGCGCCTTGACCCACTGCGTGCCGATGATCGGTCCGGGCGAAACGTTGGGCACAGGCCCCGCGGTGAAATCGACCGCGCCGGCGATGGTGACGGTCTTCAAGGTCGAGATCGCCTTGGCCACGGCTTCCTTGCTCTTGGCGTCGGTAGCGGTTTTCAGCGCCTCGAAGCCGGCATCGAACAGCGAAAGCGTCGCGCCGAGCTGCTGCGTCCACTGCTTGCCGCTTGCCGCTTCGTAGCCGTTGGCGAGCTCGGTTCCGGTGATGCCGGTGAGGCTCGACTTGTACGGGAAGGCCTTGTGCCAATAGGCGGCGCTGGCGAGGTTGAAGCCGAGGTCGCCGAGCGCCTCGACGCCCGACGGGAAGAGGCCGGTCTTGGCGATCTGGGCGATCTTGATCTGGCGCGTCAGGCCCTGCTGGGCCGCCTGGCGCCAGAAGGCGGCGAAGTCTGGCGGGATGGGGAAGCTGTTGAAGATCTCGACGCCTTCCTGCTTGAACAGCGCTATCTGCGAGGAGAAGTCGGTGGTGCCGGTCTCATAGGCGCCCGGATCGACGATGGTGAAGCCTTCCTTGGCCAGCAGCGGCGCGAGATTGGCGCGGATGGCGTTGCCGTCCGCGTCGTTGGGATACATCACGCCGACCTTCTTGTTGGTCTCGATCAGCTTCCATTGCGACGCATAGGCCTTGAAGAACTCGTTCACGCCGAAGCCGAAATGGTAGGTCCATTTGAACGGCGACGGCTGGCCCGGCTTGGCGCCCCGGCCGAAATACCAGGCTTCCCAGGGCATGACGGTCGAAAGGCACGGCACGCCGGCCGCTTCGCAGGCATCCGCGACCGGATTGATGGTTTCGGGCGTCGAGACCGCCAGCATCAGGTCGACCTGGCTGTCGTTGATCAGGCTCTTGGCGAGCTGACTGGCGCGTGAAGGATCGGACTGCGTATCCTGGTCGAGAATCTCGACGCTGAATTTCTTGCCACCCAGATCAATGCCGGCCTCGATCGCCTTGCGCACATGGTCCAGCACATAGCCGTCGGTTTCGCCGAAGCCGGCCAGCGCTCCGGTGCGCGGGCTGATGAAGCCGACCTTCAAGCTGTCGCCCGACTGGGCGAACGCACGTTGCCCGACGGTCAGGGCCAGACCCGTGGCCGCCGTCGCCCCGATGAAATCGCGCCGGGTCATCCTCCCCGCCTTGCCGTTCCTGTCTTTCGTCATGATCTTCTCCCTTGTTACGGAGCGCCGAGGCACTCCCCCATTCCCCTTCGAGCCGGCCCGAGGCCGGCCATGCTTTCTAGATCGAGTAGTCGACCGGCTTCGTGGATGCCGTGATCCAGCGCAGTTCGGTGAATTCCTCGATCGCGAAGCGACCGCCGAAACGGCCGTAGCCGGAAGCCTTCATGCCGCCGAAAGGCATATGCGGCTCGTCATGGACGGTCGCTCCGTTGATGTGGCAGATGCCCGCCTCGACGCGCTGTGCCACGGCGAGCCCACGCTGCAGGTCGCGGGTGAAGACCGCAGAGGACAGCGCATATTCGGTGTCGTTGGCGACGCGGATGGCTTCCTCGTCCCCGTGCACCCGGATGACCGGCAGGACCGGCCCGAAGCATTCCTCGTCATAGATGCGCATCGCCGATGTCACGTGATCAATGACGGTCGCATCCATCAGCGTTCCGTCGACACGCCCGCCGGCGACGATCCGGCCGCCCTTGGCGACTGCATCCTTGACCAGCCCGCCGATGCGGCCGACGGCGTCGTGGCCGACGAGCGGGCCGAGCGGGGCGTCGCTGTCGGGCGGGTGACCGGCCAGCAGGCGCGAGGCCCTGCGAACGAGCTTGTCGACGAAGACATCGGCGACCGACTCGTCGACGATCACGCGCTCGGTCGACATGCAGATCTGGCCCTGGTTCAAGAAGGCGCCGTAGCAGGCGGCCTTCACCGCCTCGTCGAGATCGGCGTCGTCGAGCACGAGCAGGGGCGCCTTGCCGCCGAGCTCGAGCAGAGCCGGCTTCAAATGCCTGGCGCTGAGTTCGGCCACCATTCGGCCGACCCGCGTCGAGCCCGTGAAATTCACCCGCCGGACCGCGGGATGCGCGATCAACGTCTCCACGACCGCCGAGGCGTCCTCGACCTCGTTGGTGACGACCGAAACAATGCCGTCGCCGAGCCCGGCCTCACCGAGCACCTCGCCGAGCAGCCGGTGGGTCCTGGGGCAGATCTCGGACGCCTTGAGCACGACGGTGTTGCCGCAGGCCAGCGGCATGGCGAGCGCGCGAACCCCGAGCACGACAGGCACGTTCCAGGGCGCGATGCCGAGCACGACGCCGACCGGCTGGCGGATCGCCATCGCCAGCATGCCTGGCCGATCGGAGGGAAGCAGGGAACCGGTGACGTCTGATGTCGTCGCCGCGGCTTCGCGCAGCATCTCGACACCAAGCGCGATGTTGAATTCGGTCCAGCCTTTGGTCGCGCCGATCTCGTCTGCCATGGCGGCGCCGAAGAGTTCGCGACGCGCTTCCAGCGCGTCGGCGGCCTTCAGCAGGCGCATGCGGCGCTCGCCGGGACCGAGTGCCGACCAGGCGGGAAAGGCGGCCGCCGCCGCATTCGCCGCCTGGATCGCGGCGCGGAACGGAGCGGGGGCATGCTGGCCGTATTCTGGAACGAAGGCGGCCGGTTTCTCTCCGACACCGCGATGAGCTCCGGGGAAAAGCCGGAGCGCCCGTGGCGCTGCCTCGGCGGTCATTTCCTGATCTCCTCCCTGCGGCGGTCTCGGCCCGCCTTGAGCTGAGTAAAGTCGCATATCGGCTCCTTAACAATGTACTTTTCTGGAAACCTCTTGTACTTCTGTCGCCAAAAGCGGAGGAATAGCGGCTTGGAGGCGAGAGGAGTGAACGCAGAAGCCGGCCGGGCGCGGCGGCAACCCGCAAGGCAGGGCGCCTTGGTCAGCGCGGCACGCGTCGATCCGGGATTTTCGCATCGCAGCTGGTCGATTGCCCATGCCGGCAGAAGCGACTGCCTGTGCTTTTTCGTGGCCGACGGCGTCGCCAGCCTGGTCCCCGAGGATGGAGAGTCGATGGAACTCATGGGACCGGCCGTCGTCTGGATCCCGCTTCCAACGAACGGCGTGGTGAGGATGGACGCCGGATCGAGCGGTTTCACCTTTTCAGCAGCCGAGGAATTCGTCTGGCGCACGGTGGGCGACAGCGTGCTCGCCGCCGACATGCGCGCCATGATGGACCAGCTCGTCATCGCCACGGCCGAGGACGTGTTGCCTGTCATCGACGAGTTGTGGACGAGTTTTGCAGGCATCGTCCGCGAGGTGCGTGTCCAGCAGCCTGGGGCGAACGCCATCACCGGCTTCCATCTCGGCGTGATCCTTTTGCATCTTTGGCGAAGCCGTGGAGCAGCGGTCGCCCATGGAGGTGGCGCGACGACGATCCAGCGCTTCCGCCAGCTTGTCGAACTGCATTTCCGCGAAGGGCTCGGGGTCGAGGACTATGCGCGCAGCCTCAACGTCACACGCAGCCATCTGCACGAAGCCTGCATGCGCCTCGCGGGCCAAACGCCGCTCGCCATCATCCATGCGCGCCTCATCGAAGAGGCCCGCACCCGCCTGGAACAGACCGACATGTCCGTCGAGCAGGTCGGCTACAGCCTCGGCTTCCGTGACCCCGCCTACTTCAACAGGTTCTTTCGTCGGCTGACCGGCCAGACCCCGGGCGCCTTCCGCAAGAGCGCGTTCGCAAGCGCGCCGGCGCCGGGGTCTGCCTCGTTCGCTGCCTGGCCGTAGAAACGCATCCCCTTCTCACCAAGCGTCAAGATCGGCACGAAGCGCGCTCCCGGCTTGTGGTGGGGCTAACAACAATGGACAGTCTGACCGGCTTCCTTTTGCTGTCTGTTTTCTGCAGTCGCGCATCTGATATCTCTAATTATCAGACAAATGGGAGGGCAAGATGCATGTCCGACTGTTGGCGATACTTTTGGCCCTCCCGATCTGTCCGGCTGCCGCACATGACTGGTACACCGGCAAGGTCGATCCGGTGACGCGGATAGGCTGCTGCGGCGACATGGATTGCCGCGCAATAGAAGACGGCGACGTCCGTGAGCTGGCTGACGGCAGCTATGTCTATCTGCCGCGGTATTGGAGAGTGCCTGCCGCTCGCGTGCAGAGTTCGCCGGATTTTCGCTTCCATATTTGCGAAAGCGCGCTGTTCAACGAAAACGCCTCTACTCTTGAATGGCGCTGGGTTTGCTTTTTCGCGCCGCCGCGGATGATGTAGGACGCTGGGGCGCAAGAAGACGGCATGGTGCCGAGCTCTTCGTTCCGTCCAAGTGGTTTTGCGTTTCCGAGGCTTGCGCGGCGTTCCAGATAGCCGGTATCGGCTAAATCGATCTCTGCCCGTTCGGGCGATATCGGAAATCGGGCGCTATGCTATCTTCACATGGCCGAGGTCCCACCCGCGGCAAGCGCCCGGCCACCGTGCGGCCCAAGCCCCCGCTTACGACACCCGCCCAGGCCGGGCGCATTCCCTACTACATGCTCAAGTCGGGCGTGCAGACGGCCGGTCCCGCCACCGTCGCGGGCCGACCGTTTTTGCGCAGCCGGTCACGCCTTCACCAGGATCGGAGTCGCCTTCCTGGTCTCGGCCGCCGGTCTGACTTCGCCGGCGAGGCGATGGCCGGTCTCGGCGTCGAACAACTGGACGTCGGAGGGGGGCGACCCGGAACGACAGCGGGTCGCCCGGCGAGAAGTGATTGCTGCCGGAGAGATGGGCAACGACGGTCTCGCCGGCGAAGGTGCCGTGGATGAGCTGCGCCGCCCCCAATTCCTCGGCGAAGTCGAAGCGTCCGGAGAGGCCGTTCGGCGCGAGGCTGACCGCTTCGGCACGGAAGCCGATCGTCACCGGCCCATGGCCGATATCGGGCCAGCGGCCGCGATCATAGGCGAGGCGCTGGCCGTCCCGCAACGTGACGATGCCGGCGTCGACATCGGCAACGGCAGGCAGCAGGTTCAAGCCGGGCGTGCCGATGAAACCCGCGACATAGGTCGTTTCCGGCCGTTGATAGACATCGGTCGGGCTGCCGACCTGCTCGACCACGCCCTTGTTCATGACCACGATCCGGTCGGCGAGCGTCATCGCCTCGACCTGGTCGTGGGTCACGAACAGCGTCGTCGTTCCGAGCCGCTGGTGCAGCTTGCGGATCTCGACGCGCATCGCCACCCTCAGCCGCGCGTCGAGGTTGGACAGCGGCTCGTCATAGAGGAACACCTTCGGCTCGCGGATCATGGCGCGGCCCATGGCGACACGCTGGCGCTGCCCGCCCGATAGCTGCCCCGGCTTGCGGTCGAGGAATTCTGAGAGACCGAGCGAGGCGGCCACCTTGCCGACCTTCTCCTTGCGTTCCGCCTTCGGCATGCCGGCGATCTTCATCGCATAGCCGATGTTTTCGGCCACGGTCATATGCGGATAGAGCGCATAGTTCTGGAACACCATGGCGCATCCGCGCTCGCGCGGCTCCATCCGGTTCACCACCTTGCCGCCGATGGCGATCTCGCCGGCGGTGATGCCTTCCAGGCCGGCCACCATTCGCAGCAGGGTCGACTTGCCGCAGCCTGAGGGGCCGAGAATGACGACCAGTTCGCCATGGGCGATGTCGAGATTGACGCCGTGGACGACCTCGGTCTTGCCGTAGGTCTTGCGGACGTCGCGAAGGGCGATATCGGCCATTGGATAGCTCCGTTACTTGTCGGTCTGGATCAGGCCGCGCACGAACCAGCGCTGCAGCAGGATGGTGACGAGCACCGGCGGGGTCAGCACGATCAAGTTGGCCGCCATGGCCACGTTCCAGACCGGCGGCTCGCCGAACAGCGGGCCGGGAACGACCTTCTGCAACTGCATCGTCGCGGTAGCGAAATTCTGCTGGTCGGTGACGACGAGCAGCGGCCACAGATACTGGTTCCACGACCACACGAACATGATGGTCGCGAGCGCGGCCATGTTGGTCTTCGACAGCGGCATCAGCACTTCGAGGAAGAAGCGCACCGCGCCGGCGCCGTCCATCTTGGCCGCTTCGGTCAGCTCGTCCGGAACGGTCAGGAAGAACTGGCGGTAGAGGAAGGTGCCCGTCGCGGTTGCGATCAGCGGCAGGATCAGCCCGGAATAGGAGTTGAGCAGGTTCCACTGCGGCAGGTCGATGCCGATTCCGACAAAGTCGAGCATTGACTGGAACGGGCGCAAAGCGTCGGCAGCCACCGCATAGGTCGGCACGATGCGCACTTCCAGCGGCAGCATCAGCGTGATGAAGATCAGCCAGAACATCACCAAGCGCAGCCGGTAGCTGAAATAGACGATCGAGAAGGCCGACAGCGCCGCGATGACGATCTTGCCGATGGTGACGCCGCCGGCGACGATCAGCGAGTTCAGCATCACCCGTCCGAAATTGCCCTTCTCCCAGGCGGCCGCGATGTTCTCCAGGAAATGCGAGCCGGGCAGCAGCGGCATCGGCACCTGGTTCACGGTGTGGAAGTCGTGTGTGGCGGCAACGAAGACGATCCAGATGGGGATGAGCAGCGCGGCAAGGCTGAACACCAGCAGCGTGTGGGTGAGGAAGTCGAGGATGGGGGTACGTTCGATCATCTCGCTCTGCCCTCAGCTATAGTGGACGCGCCGCTCGACGTAGCGGAACTGGATGAAGGTCAGGAGGATGATCAGGCCCATCAGCACGATGGATTGCGCTGCGGCCAGCGAATAGTCCTTGCCCTGGAAACCGTCGGAATAGATCTTGTAGACCATAAGGTCGGTCGCCCGGGCAGGGCCGCCGCCGGTGGTGATGTCGACGATGCCGAAGGAGTTCACGAAACTGTCGGTGATGTTGATGACGATCAGGAAGAACAGTGTCGGCGCGATCAGCGGCAGCTGGATGTCCCACATGCGGCGCGTCACGCCGGCGCCGTCCATGGCGCCTGCCTCGGTCACGGTGCGCGGGATCGACTGCAGCGCGGCGAGGAAGAAGATGAAGTTGTAGCCGACCATCGTCCAGGCCTGCGCCATCACGATCAGGGCGAGCGCATCGTAGCCGTCGAGTGCGGGGTTCCAGAGGCCCGGGAAGATGCGGTTGATGGCGGAGACGAAACCCGCGTCGGGCGAGAAGATGAAGCGGAAGGCCAGGCCGACGGCGGGCGCGGCGAGCGCGTAGGGCAGGAAGAAGGTGAATTTGTAGACCTGGTGGCCCGGCAGCCTGCGGTCGACGAACAGCGCCAGCATGGCCGCGATGGCCAGCGACAGCGTCGTCGCGAAGAAGGCGAAGGCGAGCGACACGCGCACCGAGCCCCAGTATTTCGGGTCCGCGAACACCGTCTGGAAATTGAGCAGGCCGACCCATTCGTTCGAGCCGCCGAATGGCGGCTCCAGCGTCAGCGCCCAATACAGCGCCTCGCCGGACGGCCAATAGAAGAAGACGAAGATCAGGATCATCTGCGGCGCGATGAAAGCCGCGGCCAGCCACAGATTCGAGAAGGTTGCGCGCTTTTCCAAGCGGTGACTCCTTGCAACTCGCTCCGGAGCCAGGCTTCGGACAAAAGCCGAGGCCCCGGACAAATATGAAGCGGACGCCGCCAGGCAGGCGGCGTCCGGAGAGAGGAGGCGACGATCAGGGCAGCGCGGCGCCCTTGTAGGTCTGCTCGTAGCGGCGCAGGATCTGGTTGCCGCGTTCGACGGCGGCGTCGAGTGCCGCCTGCACGTCCTTCTGGCCGGTGAAGGCGGCCTCGAGTTCGGCGCGGATCTCGGAGCGGATCGAGGTGAAATTGCCGAGCCGGATGCCGCGCGACAGCGGACCGACCTCGGAAGCCGTCAGCGAGGCGATGGCGACCTCGCGGCCGGCACGCTTCGGATCGTTGTAGAAGCCTTCGGACTTGAGCAGCTCGAAGCCCTTGGTGGTCACCGGGATGTAGCCGGTGTTCTCGGCGATGTACTTTTCGCCGGTGTCGGGCGCGGTGATGTATTTCATGAAGGCCGCGGCGGCTTCGTATTCTTCCTTGGACTTGCCTTCCATGATCCACAGCGAGGCGCCGCCGACGATCGAGTTGGTACGCTTGGCAGCATCGATCGCGGGCAGGGCGGCGACGTCCCACTTCAGGTCGGCGACCTGGGTGTTCTTGACCGTGCCGTGGTTGGCGATCGACGAGGTCGTCGACGCGCAGGAGCCGTCAGCGAAGGACTGGATGAGGTTCTTGCCGACCTGGCTAGTCTGGATCTTGGCATAGCCGGCGTCGAGCCAGGCCTTGAAATCCTTCATGTGGTCGACGAAGGCGGTCTTGTTGAAGACCAGTTCGGCGCCCAGGCCGCCATAGCCGTTGTCGAGGCTCGCAATGGGAATGTTGTTGATGGCGGAGAACTGCTCGAGGTTCATCCAGGTGTCGAAGTCGAGCGCAAAGCCGCATTCGACGCCGGCCGCCTTCAGCGCCTTCAGGTCCTCGCCGAACTCGGCCCAGGTCTTCGGCGCTTCGGTCTTGCCGATCTTCGACCAGGCGTCCTTGTTCCAGTAGAACACGGCGGTCGAGGAATTGTAGGGGAACGACCACATGTCACCCGAGGAGGTCGCGTAATAGTTGGCGATCCCGGGGAAATAGCCCTTCCAGTCGACGTCGATGCCGTGATCCTGGGCGAACTTGTTGGCGGGGTAGATCGCGCCGGAGAGCATGAAGTTCACCGTGCCGGCATCGTAGATCTGCACGATGGTCGGATGCTGCTTGGCGCGGTAGGCGGCGATCGTGTTCTGCTCGGCCTTGTCGTAGCCGCCCTGGCCGGTGCAGACCGCCTCATACTTGTCCTGGCTCTCGTTGAAGAGCTGGCACTGCTTGGCAATCACCTCGCCGAGGTCGCCCGTCAGGCCGTACCAGAATTCGAACTTGGTGCGCTCGGCCGCGCCGGCGCCCGTGGCGATGGCGGTGGCCGCCGTCGCGAGCAGGATCAATCGTTTCATTCGTCTCTCCTAGAGGAAGATGGCGCGAGCACGACGCCCGCTAGGGGCCTCCCCTAGAGAGATCGGGTGACAGTCACGTTGTGGTCCGGTGACAGAATGACGACAATCCAAAGCTGTTCGCGAACGAAAGCGCCATCGCACTCTCCATGTGTGGAAGGAGCGATCGAGGCAGCGTGCCCAGAGTGACCGCTCAGCCGGCGCGACGCTTCCGGCGTTCAGGAAATTGGTCGCCCTGGAGCCGCCCAGGGTCGGCAGCGAGAGACTAGACGCCGGTTTCGCGGATCTGGAAGACGTTGCCGCCGCTCGTGACGAACTGCCCGGTCGCGTTACGCCGGACCGAATAGCATTTCTCGATGCCGGACCGGATGTCGCCCCACTCGGTGCAGATTTCGCCGCCCTTGATGGTCCAGCGCCCGCTGTCGCCTGCCACGCTCGGCCGGTCGACCGTGATTTCGGCCCTTCCATCGGGCATGAACATGAGCTGCCCGGTGAACCAGCCACCGTCCTCCCACCAGGTGATCGACCGGCCGACCAGTTCGTCGCGGATCTCGCCCGGAGTGAGGTCGGCGGCGACTGCGGGTATTGTCCACAGGCCGGCCAGCAAGGCGAGCCGCCAGCGCGAAGTAAGCAAAGTCCTGATCATGAAGCGAATCTTCATTCCAGCGTGAGCTTTCATGACGATTCAATGACATTTGCCGGCGCATGTCGAGCGGCATGTGTCGGAAAACGCAGGCGGCGTCGGTTCGTCGACGCCACCGCGATATTCACCGCTGCCTTCAGCCAAACGTCACCGTCCCGTCAGATGGCTGACATGCTCGGGCGGCAAGGTTCGTCGCCGCAGGCTCGATTCACGCGCCCGCGTCTCTATTCTTCCTCAAAGGACGGACACCATGCTCGCCAATGGCCCAACCGGCACCGGCATCTCCGCACATAAACGCGCGAACGACCTTTCCGATTTCGCCGCCGAGCTCGACATGATCGAAGCGCTCGGCGTGGAGGCCATCGAACTACCGACATACGACATGGACATCGTCATCGGCGGGCGCATCCGCAAGCCGCAACTTGAGGCGCTGAAGCGCGCCTGCGCCGGCCGCGACGTGGTCTATTCCGTCCATGGCCCGCTCGCGATCAACTTCATGGACGAGCCCTGGCGCCTGCCTCGCCACATGGAGGTGCTCGAAGCCTCGCTCGAGGTCGCGGCCGAAGTCGGGGCAGGCAACTATGTTGTCCATTCGGGCCTCATCCGCACCCAGCAGGGCGACGGCATCGAAGCTGCCTATGGCCGCCAGCGCGAATGGCTCGCCAGGGCGGGCGAGGTGGCCCGCCAGCACGGGCTGACGCTCTGCGTGGAGACCCTGTTCGCAGGCTTCGAGGGCAAGGTGTATGCCTCGTCGCCGTCACGCCTCGCTGCGGAACTCCAAGGCATCGGCCATCCGAACGTCAAGGCGACGCTCGACTTCAGTCATGCCTATCTCAAGCTCGACTTCGACGGCCGCCGCGGCGATTTCGTCGAGGAGGTCATGGCCCTCGCGCCTTTCGCGCAACACCTTCACATCCACGACAGCTTCGGTCGCCAGGACGATATCTGGATGTTCACCGAGGGCGAGCGGCTGGCTTATGGCCACGGCGACCTGCACTTGCCGGTCGGCTGGGGCGACATTCCCTGGCAGCAACTGATGGCCGAATGCAGCTTTCCGCAAGGCGTGCTCTTCAACATCGAGCTCAAGGACCGCTACTGGTACGTCGCCCAGGAAACCGTTGACGCAACGAAGGCGCTCGCGGCCAGTGCCAGGATCGAACGCGTCGGCCAGGCTGCCGAGTGAGAACTTCAGGCCGCGGCGCGGATCATGTCCGCGGCCTTTTCGGCGATCAGGATGGTTGGGGCATCGGTGTTGCCGCCAATCAGGTTCGGCATGATCGAGGGCGTCACCACCCGCAGACCTTCCCCGCCGCGGACCCTCGGCCTGGGATCGACGACGGCCTTGTCGGTGGTCCCCATCCGGCACATGCCGACGGGATAATCGATCGCCTCCGCCCGGGCGCCGATATTCTCCGAGGGCAACATCAGAGGGTGGGGTCCGAAATGAAGAGTTCCCTTTGCCGATAGGGCAGGGCGTGGCGCTCATGCAATCGGCGTCCGCGATGCCCTTATCGGGCTTGCCTTTCCCTCCAATATGTATATACATAATGAAGAACCATCGAATGGAGGCAAGATGGCCGACCGGCAACCAGCACGACAGGGGAAAGCGCGGCTCTGGCGCAACGCAAGGCTCGCGACGCTTGCCGAAGGCCGGGAAGGGCTTGGCCTTGTCGAGAAAGGCGCGGTGGCAGCCGTCGACGGCCGCATCGTCCATGCGGGGCCTGAAGCCGACGTTCCTTCCGGCTTCGCTGCCGGCGCCGATGTCGTCGATTGCGACGGCCGCTGGATCACGCCCGGCCTGATCGACTGCCACACACATCTGGTCCATGCCGGCAATCGCGCCAACGAATTTGAGATGCGTCTGGCCGGCGCCACCTATGAAGAGGTGGCCAAGGCCGGCGGCGGCATCGTCTCGTCCGTCAGGGCGCTGCGCGCAGCGAGCGAGGACGATCTCGTCGATCAAACCCTGCCACGGCTCGACGCGCTGATCGCGGAGGGCGTCACCACGATCGAGATCAAGTCCGGCTACGGCCTCGAACTCGACAGCGAGATGAAATCGCTGAAGGCCGCGCGTCGCCTGGGCGAGGTGCGGCCGGTCGGCGTGCGCACCACCTTCCTCGGCGCCCATGCCCTGCCGCCGGAAGCCGGCGGCGGCCGCGACGCCTACATCGCCAAGGTGGCCGGGGAGATGCTGCCGAAGATCGCCTCGCTCGGCCTTGCCGACGCCGTCGACGGTTTCTGCGAAGGGATCGCCTTCTCGCCGGAACAGATCGCGCGCGTCTTCGAAGCTGCCGTGGCGCTCGGCCTGCCGGTCAAGCTCCACGCCGACCAGCTTTCGAACCTCGGCGGCGCAGCGCTGGCGGCTCGTTTCGGCGCGCTGTCGGCCGACCACCTCGAATACACCGACGAGGAAGGCGCCCAGGCCATGGCGAGGGCAGGGACCGTGGCGGTCATCCTGCCCGGCGCCTACTATTTCATCCGTGAGACGAAGAAGCCCGCGATCCATCTCTTCCGCCGGCATGGCGTGAAGATGGCGGTCGCGACCGACTGCAATCCCGGCACGTCGCCGCTCACCTCGCTGCTGCTCACCATGAACATGGCCGCGACGCTGTTCGGCATGACGGTCGAGGAATGCCTGGCGGGCGCCACGCGCGAGGCCGCCCGCGCGCTTGGCCTGTCCGCCGAGACCGGGACGCTCGAACCCGGAAAATGGGCCGATCTTGCCGTCTGGGACGTCGAACGCCCGGCCGAACTCGTCTACCGCATGGGCTTCAACCCGCTTCACGCTCGCATCTGGAGAGGCTTGTGACCGAACTTGTGCTGAATCCCGGAAACGCCACGCTTGCCGACTGGCGGGAGATCTATCGCGGTGCGACGCTGAAGCTCGACCCGGCCTGCCGGCCGAAGATCGCCGCAAGTGCCGCCGCCGTCGCGCGCATCGTGGCGAAGGGCGAGCCCGTCTACGGTATCAATACCGGCTTCGGCAAGCTGGCCAGCGTGCGCATCCCCGCCCATGATCTCGAAGTGCTGCAGAAGAACATCGTGCTGTCCCACGCCGCAGGCGTCGGCGAGGCGATGCCGATCGCCGTGACGCGGCTGATGATGGCGCTGAAGCTCGGGAGCCTCGCCCAGGGCGCTTCCGGCGTGCGCCAGGAGACCGTCGATCTGCTGGAAGCGATGCTGGCGGCCAATGTCGTTCCCGTGGTGCCCGCCCAGGGCTCGGTCGGCGCGTCGGGCGATCTGGCCCCGCTTTCTCATATGACGGCGGCGATGATCGGCGTCGGCGACTGCCACACGCCGCACGGCATCGTGCCGGCCAAGGTCGCCTTCGTCGCGGCCGGGCTCGAGCCGGTGACGCTGCATGCCAAGGAAGGGCTGGCGCTGCTCAACGGCACGCAGTTCTCCGCAGCCTATGCGCTGGCGGGCCTGTTCGAGGCCGAACTGCTCTTCAAATCGGCGCTGGTCACAGGCGCCTTGTCCACCGACGCGGCGCGAGGGTCGGATGCGCCGTTCGACCCGCGCATCCATCTCCTGCGCAGGCATCGCGGCCAGATCGAGACCGCCGATGCCCTGCGCAAGCTGATGGCCGGCAGCGCGATCCGCGAATCGCATCGGGTCGGGGATGAGCGCGTGCAGGACCCATACTGCCTGCGCTGCCAGCCGCAGGTGATGGGAGCAGCCCTCGACGTGTTGCGCAAGGCAGCCGAGATGCTTCAGACCGAGGCGAACGGCGTCACCGACAATCCGCTGATCTTCGCCGAGGACGACACCGCGCTGTCGGGCGGGAATTTTCATGCCGAGCCGGTGGCCTTCGCCGCCGACATGATCGCGCTGGCCGTCTGCGAGATCGGGTCGCTGGCGGAACGCCGCATCGCCATGCTGGTCGACCCCGCGCTGTCGGGCATGCCGGCCTTCCTCACGCCCAAGCCGGGCCTGAATTCGGGTTTCATGATCCCGCAGGTGACGGCCGCCGCGCTGGTGTCGGAGAACAAGCAGAAAGCCTATCCGGCGAGCGTCGATTCCATTCCGACCTCGGCCAATCAGGAAGACCATGTCTCCATGGCTGCCCACGGAGCGCGCCGGCTCATCGGCATGGCCGAGAATGCCGCGGCCGTACTCGGCATCGAGCTTCTGGCGGCCGCGCAGGGCTGCGACTTCCACAAGCCGCTGGCGTCGAGCGCGCCGCTGGAAGCCGTGCGCACCCTACTGCGCGCGCAGGTCCCGCATCTCGACGACGACCGCCATTTCCATCCCGACATGGAGAAGGCGATCGCGCTGGTGCGAAACGGCGCGGTCGTTGAAGCGTCCGGCGGCGTCGATCTGCCGACGATCTCGGGGAGCGTGGCGTGATGGCGATCGCCACATCCGGCACGCGCGGCATTGCCCCTCATCCGGCTGCCGCCACCTTCTCCCCGCAAGCGGGGAGAAGACCGCCTGCCGCGATGACAGCGCTCGTTCTGCGGCCTCAACGATTGGCGAAATCATTGAAGACATCGGCCTTCTCCCCGCTTGCGGGGAGAAGGTGCCGGCAGGCGGATGAGGGGCGGGGCCGAGCGTCAATCGTCTTAACGTCCTCGTCTCAGGCGAGCCAGGGAGCCCCCCAATGACCACCCCCTCCTGGCTCACGGTTACCCGAGGCGAGGCGCCGCTTCTCGTCAGCATTCCGCACACCGGGACCGATCTCGCCGGTCTCGAAGACCGGCTCGTCTCGCCATGGCTCGGGCGCCGCGATGCCGACTGGTGGATCGACCGTCTCTACGACTTCGCCGCCGGCCTCGGCGCGACCGTTGTCCACACCGCGATTTCGCGCACCGTGATCGACGTCAACCGCGACCCATCCGGCGTCTCGCTTTATCCCGGCCAGGCCACCACGACGCTTTGCCCGACCGACACCTTCGACGGCGATCCGCTCTACAGGCCGGACGAGGAACCCCGCGCCGAGGAGATCGCCGAACGGCGCGAGCGCTATTTCGATCCCTATCACGCCGCACTGCGCGACGAACTTGCACGGTTGCGCAAGAGCCATCCATCGGTGGTTCTGTACGACTGCCATTCCATCCGCTCCGTACTGCCGCGGCTGTTCGAGGGCAGGCTGCCCGTCTTCAATCTCGGCACCAATAGCGGCGCGAGCACCGATCCCGAACTGCGGGACCGCGTGGTCGACATCCTCGCCGCGAGCGGCGAGAGCTTTGTGGTCGACGGGCGCTTCAAGGGCGGCTGGATCACGCGACATCACGGCCGACCGGCCGACGGCGTCCATGCGCTGCAGATGGAACTGGCCAATCGCGGCTATCTGCGCGAGCCGGAAGGCAAGGGAACACCGCAGACCTGGCCGGTGCCCTACGATCCTGATTTTGCGGCGCCGATCCGCCGCTGGCTTACCGACATCCTCGAAACCGCGCTGCGCTGGGCGACAGCCTCTGCCGGAAGGAAATCCTGATGACCCGACATACCCGCATCGACAACGCCCGCGTGATCCGTGCCCCGCACGGCACCGAGCTTTCGGCCAAGAGCTGGCTGACGGAAGCGCCGCTGCGCATGCTGATGAACAATCTCGATCCGGGCGTCGCCGAAAAGCCGGGCGAACTGGTGGTCTATGGCGGCATCGGCCGCGCTGCCCGCGACTGGGAGAGCTTCGATCGCATCGTCGGTGCGCTCAAGACGCTCGAAAACGACGAGACACTGCTGGTGCAGTCCGGCAAGCCGGTCGGCGTCTTCCGCACCCATGCCGACGCGCCGCGGGTGCTGCTCGCGAATTCCAATCTCGTGCCGCATTGGGCGACCTGGGACCACTTCAACGCCCTCGATAAGAAGGGCCTCATGATGTACGGCCAGATGACGGCCGGCTCGTGGATCTATATCGGCTCGCAGGGCATCGTTCAGGGCACCTACGAGACCTTCGTGGAACTCGGCCGCCAGCACTATGGCGGCGACCTGTCCGGCCGCTGGATCCTGACCGCCGGCCTCGGCGGCATGGGCGGCGCACAGCCGCTCGCCGCGACCATGGCCGGCGCGTCCTGCCTTGCCGTCGAATGCCAGCCGAGCCGCATCGAGATGCGCCTGAAGACCGGCTATGTCGATGTCGAGGCCAAGGATCTCGACGAGGCGCTCGCCATCATCGACCGCTCGGTCAGGGAGAAGAAGGCCGTGTCCGTCGCGCTGCTCGGCAATGCGGCCGACATCTTCCCGGAACTGGTGCGGCGCGGCATCCGCCCTGATGCCGTCACCGACCAGACCTCCGCGCATGACCCCGTCAACGGCTATCTGCCCAAAGGCTGGACAGTGGCGGAATGGGAGGAGAAGCGCGAGCGTGACCCCAAGGCCGTCGAGAAGGCGGCTCGTTCGTCCATGGCGACCCATGTGAAGGCCATGCTCGACTTCCATCGCATGGGCGTGCCGACCGTCGACTACGGCAACAATATCCGCCAGATGGCGAAGGACGAAGGCGTCGACGACGCATTCGACTTCCCAGGTTTCGTGCCGGCCTATATCCGTCCGCTGTTCTGCCGCGGCATCGGTCCGTTCCGCTGGGCGGCTCTATCCGGCGACCCCGAGGACATCTTCCGCACCGACGCCAAGGTCAAGGAGCTGACGCCGGGCAACCGTCACCTCCACAACTGGCTGGACATGGCGCAGAAGCGCATCAAGTTCCAGGGCCTGCCAGCGCGCATCTGCTGGGTCGGCCTCGGCGATCGCCACCGGCTCGGCCTCGCCTTCAACGAGATGGTGGCCAGGGGCGAACTGAAGGCGCCGGTCGTGATCGGCCGCGACCATCTGGACTCCGGCTCCGTCGCCTCGCCCAATCGCGAGACCGAGGCCATGAAGGACGGCTCGGACGCGGTGTCCGACTGGCCGCTGCTCAACGCCCTGCTCAACACCGCGTCGGGCGCGACCTGGGTTTCGCTGCATCACGGCGGCGGCGTCGGCATGGGCTACTCGCAGCATTCGGGCATGGTCGTCGTCTGCGACGGCACGGCCGAAGCCGCGCGGCGACTGGAACGGGTGCTCTGGAACGACCCCGCCACCGGCGTGATGCGTCATGCCGATGCCGGCTACGACATTGCCATCGACTGCGCGCGCGAGCACGGGCTGAACCTGCCCGGCATCCTCGGCTGAACCGTCCCTCCCGACACTGTGCAGCGGTCTCGGGAAAGAGGACATGCGCTCAATCAAGACCTGCAGTGTCGCGTGGATCCCTGTTCACGCGGCACGCCGCAGGCCCGACGGAAGAGCACCGATGCGGCTCGTCCGGAAGGGCGGGGCCCAAGGATCGGATCTTTCACGAGACGGAGGACCTGACCGATGCGTATCCTGCGCGTCGCCGACCACAAGACGATGCCGTGGAAGAACGGCGGCGGGGTAACGACGGAGATCGCGGTGTTTCCGCCGGATGCCGGGCTCGACGATTTCCTGTGGCGGGTGAGCACCGCCCGCGTCGAGCAGAACGGTCCGTTCTCGACCTTTCACGGCGTCGACCGGTCGCTCTCGATCTTGGAGGGGAACGGCATCGTCCTGCAGGTCGAGGGGAGACTGCCGTTCGGCATGACCCGCGGCGACGAGCCGTTGGCCTTTCCGGCCGACGTGCCGACCGAGGCGACCCTGATCGCAGGCCCGGTCACCGACCTCAATGTGATGACGCGACGCGGCGCGTTCGAGAGCGCCGTGGAGTTCGTCAAGGTCGGCCGAAAGCTGTCGCTTCCGGCGGCCGACGAAGTGACGCTTCTCATTGTCGACGGCAAGGGACTCCAGGTCACCTTCGCCGGCGAGAAGACCTCGCTCGATCGCGGCGACGTCGTGATGCTGGAACCGGGCGACGCGGCCGTGGTTTCCGCGAGACCGGCAAGCTATATGGTCGCGGTGACGATCGTCGCGGTCGACCCATCGACCTAGGATGCCGGACGCCCGGCGGCGGAGCTTGCGCATGGGTGCCGGGCGATGCTTATCGTTGTGTGCGTGGGCGTTCCGCGCGCATGGCGAAAGGTATCCGCATGGCGGCGAACAGCTTGTCAGGTCCCGACCCCATCATCATCCGTCCCGCCGTGCCCGACGATGCCGAAGCCGTTCACGCGGCGATCGTCAAGATGGCCGGCGGAGTGGCCGACCGCATCGGCAGCGCGCCGGAGGATTTGCGGCGCCACGGTCTCGGACCACATAAGGCCTTTTCCGGGCTGATCGCGGAGATCGGCGGGGAATTCGCGGGGATGTGCCTGTATTTCCCGAGCTTTTCGACCTGGCGCGGCACATCGGGCGTCTATGTCCAGGACTTGTTCGTGGAGCCGCGCTTTCGCGGGCGCAATATCGGCGAAAGGCTCATCCGCCGGCTCGCCTCGCTGACGCGAGAACAGGGCGGGACCTATCTGCGGCTCGCCGTCGATGTCGACAACGTGTCGGCGCAGGCCTTCTACGAGAGGCTCGGCATCGTCCGTTATCCGGCCGACCACATTCACGCCGCCTATGACTATGCCTTTCAGGCCCTGTGCGAACGCGGCGGTGAACTGCCCTGAAGAGCTTTGCTCAGAAATAGCCGCCGCCACCGGCGACGAGATTGCCGCGCGCCTCCGGGAAGAAACGCTTCGCGCCTCGCTGCGTGCCGAACATCATGTCGTACTGCAGCAGCCGGTAGTCGCTGACGAGAGGATCGATCTGCCTGGCGCGAGCCCAGTCCGGAACCGCCTTGCCGTCCGGCTTTAGCAGCATGTTGCGGTCGATCACGCGGTAGCGCTCGTGCAACTCGCCCAGGAAGTCGGTGTAGTAGGGGTGCTGGATGCCGGCGGCTTTCAGCACCTGCATGGGAACGAAGGCCGGGCTGATCGTACCGAGCTTCTTCACCTTGCCGGTCCGGTTCGACCAGATCACCAGCGGGGTCTCGTGCGTCCGCGCCATGTCCTTCGCCGGACCTTTGCGCGGTGCCACGAGATCCTTCATGAAGCCGGTCTCGACATAGGCAGGGCCGAGCGGCGGCAGATGGTCGCCGAACAGCGCGATCACGGTCGGCCGCTCGCGCAACTCGGCCCACTGGATCAGCCGGGCCAGCCCCTTGTCGGCGTCGGAAGCGCCCTCGGCAAAGGTGAGGATGGATTCGCTGGTCTTGCGGCTGAGGCCGGGCGCCACGACGCTGTGGCTCACATCGGCATAGCGGTGCGGCTCGTAGGGACCGTGGCTCTGCAGGCTGACCGCGAAGAAGAAAAACGGCCGGTCGGTGGCGTCGGCCCGGCGGATGATCTCCTCGGTGAGTGCGGCGTCCGAGGCGAGCGGCCCGCGTTTGGCGAGCGGCAGCATGTTGTCCTCGGACAGGAACCGGTCGAAGCCGAAGGCGTCATAGACCGCGCCGCGGTTCCAGAACCATGATGTATAGGGATGGATCGCCGTGGTCTGATAACCCTGGCCGCGGAAGAAGGTGGCCAGCGACGGCACCGGCGCGCGCACATATTGCTGATACGGAATGCTGCCATAGGGCAGGAAGGCGTTCGAGAAGCCGGTCAGCGCCTCGAACTCGACATTGGCGGTCATGCCGCCGAATTCAGGCGAGAAGACATGGCCCGACAGCATGGCGCGCGTGGTGGGGATCGGGTCGGGCCAGATCTTCACGCCGGGCAGGCGCTTCGGATCCCAGAAGGACTCGCTCATCACGATGATGACGTCGGGCTTTTCCTTCGGCAGCATGGCCGGTCCGCGTGGCGCCGCGCCGATGCGGTCGATTGCCTGCGGCGAATAGCCGGCCGGGGCGGGGACATGGGCCATCGGCACGTTGAGAGCGAAGGCGAGCGTGAAGCCGTTGACCGAGTAGTTCTCGCGCTGATCCCACATGACGGGGATGATCTGCAGCCGGTCCCGCGTCCATGAGAAGGTTGCGTAGTCCATGATCGACGCGAAGAACGCCAGCGTCGGCGCCGCCAGAGCGACCCGCATCAGCCGGCTGTTGAGCGGTAGCACCGGGAAACGGGCGCACCAGAAGCGCCAGGCGAAGACGAACATGCCGAGGGCCATCAGGGAGCCCGCGGCCATGGCGAGGCCGGTCAGCGGCCGCTCTCGCACCAGGAGCGGCATCAACTCGATGATCTGGCGGTAATAGAGGAAGTCGGTCGGATAGAGCGGATCGCCGAGATAGTGGATCTTCTGCTGGCCGATCCAGGCGAGCAGCAATAGCGCCGGCCCCATCACCAGCAGCGACTGGTAGCGTCGCCCGAGCAGGGCATCGAGCCCGAGCATCACCAGCAGGAAGAGCAGGACCGTCGTCCAACCTGGACGACTCGCGTCGCCGAAGAAGGTCAATGTCGACTGAAGCGAGCCACGCGCCATGAACTCGACCGCGAAGACGAGCGCCGCGGCAACGGTGACGGAAAGCAGTGCCGAGGCCGCGACGCGCAGCAGCCAACTGTCGGTGATCGATTCCTGCCAGGGTGCGCCCTTCAAGGCGCGGATTTTCACGATGGGCCTGGCCAATTCGATACCTCTGATACGCCGACCAACTGTCATGCAGCCGTCATCAGGCTGTCATGCGCGTGTCACTATTAACGCGCGACACGCGAAAAAGGATATGAAGGGGGGCGCTTTTTTGACGAAAATTTCTGGTTGCGACAATTTGTACGGCTAAATATATCGTTATCCGGTGATTTCCGGTAAATGACTGAAACAATTACGTGATTTTGGAGGCGGATTGAGAGGCGGCCCAGCGGCGAGCCGCCCCCGGGGCCCCTCCTAGGCCACTTCCTTGATCGCGATATGGGCGACGCGGCGGACCTCGTCATCGGTGAGCAGGCCGCCGGCGCGGAGCAGCCCGGCGAAGCGTCCGTTGCTCGCCGAAAGTTCGGCGAAACCGCCCTTCTCGACGATGTGGCCATTGTCCATGAAGATGATGAGGTCGGCGTCGCGGACGGTCGAGAGGCGGTGCGCTATGATGAAGGTCGTGCGGTTTGCCCGCAGCCGATCGATCGCTTCCTTCACGCGGGCCTCGGTTTCAACGTCGAGCGCGCTGGTCGCCTCGTCGAGCACGAGGATCGGCGCATCCTTCAGGATGGCGCGCGCGATCGCGATGCGCTGGCGCTCGCCGCCCGAGAGCTGTCCGCCGCGCTCGCCGACCTGGGTGTCGTAGCCTTCGCTCTTGGCCAGGATGAAGTCCTGGGCGGCTGCGGCGCTGGCGGCGGCGTGCACATCGTCATAGGAGGCATCGGTGCGGCCGATGCGGATGTTCTCCTCGATCGAGCGGTTGAACAGGCCGGCGTCCTGGAACACGGTCGCCACCGAGTGGCGCAGCGATCGGCGGGTGATGGTGCGGGTGTCCATGCCATCGACCAGGATGCGGCCGCTGTTGGGATCGTAGACCCGCTGCAGCAGGTTGATCAGCGTGGTCTTGCCGGCACCGGTCGGGCCCACGATCGCCACCGTCTGGCCGGCCGGTACATCGAAGGATATGTCCCTGACGCCGACCGTCGAATTGGGGAAGGAGAAATTCACGTCCTCGAAACGGACATGGCCGGTGAGGCGTTCGATTTCGCGCAGGCCATCGGGCTCCTTCCGATCGGCTACCGCGTCCTCGAGCCGATAAAAGTCCTCGAGCTTCGCTCCGGCTTCGAAGACCTGGTTGACGAAAGCTGTCACCTGATCGAGCCGGCCGATCATCAGCGTGGCGAAGCCGGTGAAGGCCACGACGTCGCCGATGCGCATCTCGCCGCGCATCACCAGATAGGCTCCGATCAGCAGCACCACCATCATCGAGATGGTCGAGGCCAGGCGATGCAGCGCGCTCGCCAGCGCCCACCAGTCCAGCACGGGGAACTGGGCCTTGAGCAGGTCGCTTGTATATTGCTCCAGGGCCTTGGTCTCTTCAGTGATGCGATTGTAGCTCTGCAGCACGGATACGTTGCTGACGGAGTCGCTGACATGGGCGAAAACGCGGTGATAGTGCCTCTCGACAGAGGCCTGGCCGACCTTGGTCTTGCGCATCACCAACTGGTCGATGGCGACGTAGAAGCAGCCGAGCACCAGAAGCACCATCGACATGCGCAGGTCGAGCGTCAGCGCGGTCGGAATGAGCAGCAGCAGGGCGACCGCGGTCGAGAGGTGAAGGCGCATGAATTCGAGCCACAGGCTGAACAGCGCGTCGACGGCGCGCAGCAGCGTGTGAAGCGCATTGGAGGTGCCGCGCTGGTGATGCCAGGAAAGCGGCATCGTGATGACTTTCTCGAAGGACTGGGAGAGCACACGAGCCCTTGTCAGATGCGCGAGCCTGTCTGCGCCGCGCGCCACAAGGACATAGGCGATGATGCTGAAGACGCCGAGGCCCGCCCATAGCGCCATGGTCTGGACCACGTCGCTCTTTTCGGTGATCGCATCGATGATCCGCCCGAACAGGACCGGCTCGGCGATGGCGATGATCGCCAGGCTGACATTCGCTGCGCAGATCAACCCTACCTTGCGCCTTTCGGCTGTAAGATAACGCAACGCTCTCCAGTAGATTTCCAGCAACGACACGCCGCTACCCCGTCAGATCTTTTTGTGCATCGCACCAATTACAACGCATACGCAGTTGCGTCAGGCAGCACAATGCCGGTTACCCGGTTCCGTTCCCGATCGCAGGACAAAAGTTGGATTCGCGCATTAATCTGCCGTGATCGGATAACGTTTTGAAATTAAACAAAAATGACGATGATAAGGCGAAAGCGTGACCAGCGCCCAAGATTACGGCAGTCACAAGTTGCGCTACCTATGCGGGTACTGTCACAAGTATATGTTTCTCGCCCTTCCGACCGTCGACCACGATCTCCTTGACCCGTTTTCCATCGATCGAGACGGCCGGAGAGCTCTTGCCGGCCTCTCGTGACACCTGGATGCGACAGATCGAAGCACCGAGCTTCAGCGTCGCCGAAAAACCGTCCCAGCCGGAGGGGAGGGAGGGCTCGACATGCAGCCGGTCGCCTTCCCTGCGGATGCCGAGGATGCCCTCGACGGCGGCTCGGTAGAGCCATCCGGCCGAGCCGGTGTACCAGGTCCAGCCGCCGCGTCCGGCCTTGCCGTCGCCGGCATAGATATCGGCCGCGACCACATAGGGCTCGACCCGGTAGCGCTCGGCCTCGACCTCGTCGAGCGCGTGGTTGACGGGATTGAGCATCTGGAACAGACGGTAGGCGTCGTCGGAATGGCCGCTTTGGGCGAGCGCCAGGACAAGCCAGGTCGCGGCATGGGTGTACTGGCCGCCATTCTCGCGGACGCCGGGCGGATAGCTCTTGATGTAGCCGGGATCCCTCTGCGTGTGCGCGAAGGGCGGAGTGAACAGCTTGGCGATCTTGAGTTCGGGATCGATCAGCATCTTGCTGGCGGCTTCCAGAGCGGTGCGTGATCGCGCCGGATCGCCGTGACCGGACAGCACGCTCCACGACTGGGCGATGGAGTCGATCCGGCATTCGTCCGACGACGACGAGCCGAGCCAGCTGCCGTCGTCATAGGTGGCGCGGCGGTACCACTGGCCATCCCAGGCTGCGGCCTCCAGTGCCTTCTTCAGGGCCTTCTCGTGCTTTTGCCAGCGTGCCGCGCGAAGCTCGTCCTTCCGTCCGCGTGCGATCGGCGCGAAGTCGGCCAGCGCCTTCAGCAGGAACCATCCCAGCCAGACGCTCTCGCCGCGCCCGCCGGCGCCGACCCGGTTCATGCCGTCGTTCCAGTCGCCGCCGAGGATCAGCGGCAGGCCGTTCGCCCCGGTGCGGACGACCGCAAGGTCGAGGCCACGGGCGCAGTGCTCGTAGAGGCTGGCCTTGGTCTTCAAAACTTCCGGCGTGAAGAAGGCGTCGTGCTCGCCTTCCTTGAGCGGCTCTCCCTTGATGAAGTCGAGTTCCTCGTCCAGGATCGCCTCGTCACCCGTCACCTTGATGTAGCGGTGCACGCCATAGGCGAGCCACACCACGTCGTCCGATATCGTCGTACGGACGCCAGCCCCCGTCCTCGGCAGCCACCAGTGCTGGACGTCGCCCTCGGGGAACTGCCGTCCGGCGGCGTTCAGCAGCTGCGTGCGCGCCAGCGACGGATCGTGGAGCAGCAGCGCGAGCGTATCCTGCAACTGGTCGCGGAAGCCGAAGGCGCCGCTTGCCTGGTAGAAGGCGGAACGCGCCCGGATGCGGCAGGCGAAGGCCTGGTAGGGCAGCCAGTAGTTCACCATGGCGTTGAGAGCCTCGTCGGGCGTCTCGACCTGCAACGTCCCGAGAAAGCCGTCCCAGGCTTTGGCGTTCTCGGCCAGGCGGTGTTCGAAGGGGATCGCGCGGTGCCGCGCGACCAGGCTCGACGCCTCCGCGGCGGAAGCCGCGTCGCCGAGCAGCCACAGCAGGTGCGCCTCGCCGCCCGCCGGAATCTCGATGTCGCGGGCAAGTGCCGCGCAGGGGTCGCGGCCGGGCTCCACCGTGCCGGCGAGGGCGCTTCCTGAAATCACCGTCTCGGGAGCCTGGACGGTTCCGTGGACGCCGACGAATTCGAGCCGGTCCGTGGTGAAGGACTGCGCCGGTGCGTCGCTTGCCAGGAAGGCCGTCCTCTCGCCGAAATCGAGGCTGTAGGCGTTGCGCGCCAGAAGCGCGCCCGTTGCCTCGTCGAGCGCCGGGATGATCGTCGGTGCGCATTTGGCGCGGTTGGTGCCGAGCACCCATTCCGCATAGGCGTAGACGCGCAGCCGCGCCGGCGCCGACCCCTGGTTGCGGATGGTCAGCCGCGAAACCTTCACCGGGTCGTTCGCGTCGACGACCTGGGTCAACTCGGCCGCCAGCGTCCCGTGCCTGGTGCTGAAGGTGCTGAAGCCCTGGCCGTGCCGTGCCTCGTAGAGCGCCGAAGCATCGCGGACGACCGCTGCCATCGGCGAGAAGACGCTGCTGTCGTCCAGGTCGAAGATATAGACCGCCTCTCCCGGGCGGTTGACGACCGGGTCGTTCGTCCACGGAGTGAGCTGGAAATCGCGGCTGTTGCGGCTCCAGGTGAAGGACGCGCCTTCGGCCGAACTGTGGAAGCCGAAATTCGCGTTCGAGATGATGTTGATCCAGGGGTGGGGCGTGACGCTGTCACCGGCGAGCCGCACGACATAGTCGCGGCCGTTCTCGTCGAAGCCCCCAAAGCCGTTCCAGTGCGTAAGTCCGTTGCCGTCGGCGTTCCGGACAGGCCGGCTCGGCGCCGGTTCGGCGACCTCGTCCGCGGCGGCTGTCGGCGCGGCAAGATGCACCGGCGGGCGGGCCTGGATCTCTGCCGTTTCGGCGCGCTCGATCTGGTCGAAGACCGTGCCGTTGCGTGTATGCAGCACGATGCGGGCGACGCCGAGCAAGGTGCGGTACGAGTTCTCGTCCATGAGATCGCGGCGCACGGCGAAGATGTGCTGGCGCGGGCCGAGTTCCTTGCCGCGCAGGCGGCTGTTCTCGCACAGCGACTCGATCGCCTGCTGCAGGTCCTGCACGTAGGACGCCGCCTGTTCGTTGACGATCACGAGGTCGGCGAGCACGCCGCGGGCGCGCATATATTCCTGCATGCGCAGCGTCGCGGCGATGATCTCGAGATCGGCGACATCGCCGATCCTCAGGACGAAGATCGGATAGTCGCCCGATATCGCCATCGGCCACAGCGCCGACTGGCGTCCGAGGCCCGAGGCAATCGCCTCCGCGGGCATGCGCATGGACGGGCTCGGATAGATCAGGTAGCGCGCCAGCTTCTGGACATTGGCGGCGTCGGCGAGGCTCAATCCGATATGGCGCGTCTGCACCTGAGAGCGGGTCCAGGCGAGCATCGCCTGCCGCTGGAAACTCTCGGGATGGTCGAGCCGCCCGATCACCTCGTCGATTTCGGCGCGGTTCGGCGCGACCACCGTCCAGAAGGTCAGCGAGACCTTCTTGCCGGCCGGAACGCGGACCCGGCAGCGCAGAGCCATTATGGGGTCGAGCACGAAGCCCTCGTTGCCGGCGAGCTTGGCGTCGCGGTCGAAGGCGGCCGCGTCGGCTATGGTCCGGCCCCGACCGATGAAGGCGCGGCGGTCCGTCTCCGCCTCGGTCTCGCGCGACAGTATGGCGCTGCCGGAGACGAAGTGGGCGAGCGCGATATCAGGGTCGCCGGCTCCGTATTTGCGCCGCGTGGCGTAGATGGTCGTGTTCTGCCGGCCGATCTCGGTCTCGACGAACATCTTGGAGAAGGCGGGATGCGCATTGTCGGAGGCTTCCGACCCGATCACGATCTCGCCGTAGGAGGTCACGTCGAGGTGGCGGTCGGCCGTGTCGTCATTGATGATGCTGATACGGCGGCCTTCCCCGTTGCCTTCAGAGATGACGATGCACTCCACTTCCGTGCGCAGCTTGCCCACCGCCTTGATGAAGTTCGCCTTGTCGTCGGTGAACAGCGTCTGCGCGACCTCCTCGGGAGCACGCCTGGGCTCCGCCGTCGCCGACCACCACGTGCCGGTATCCACATCGGTGAGGAACAGGTAGCAGCCGGCCTGGTCCTCGACCGGATCGGCCTGCCACCGCGTCACGGCCAGGTCGTTGAAGCGGCTGTAGCCGGAGCCCGTCGCCGTCACCATCAGCGAATAGTGGCCGTTCGACAGGAGGTTGGTGGCGCGCAGCGCATGGGCGGGATTGAGGATGATGCGGGTGTCCGGATATTCCTCCTTCACTTCGGCCGCGGCCTGCTGCGCCGCTTCCGTGCCGATGAAGGTGACGGGGATGTCGCGCGGCGCCTTCTCCTGCAGCAAAAGTTCCGCCGCCTCGATGACGGGGTCGCTGTGGAAGCGGTCGCGCATGCGCCCTTCGAACACGACATTGGCCACCGCCACGATCGACATGCCCTGGTGGTGGGCCATGTAGTTGTAGACGACGGCGTGGTTCTGGCCCTCCGGCACGCGGGTCGGGGTGAAGTCGACCGCGTCGTGGAAGCCATAGGCGCCGAGCGCGCCGATCGCCCGCAGCCGCTCCAGATTATCGACTGCCTGGCTGGGCATGTACTGCGAAGCGAGCAGCGTCGCGTAGGGAGCGATGACCGTGTTTCGCGCCAGCCCGCGCTTCAGGCCCAGGCCGGGAACGCCGAAATTGGTGTACTGATAGGTCATCTCGCGGTCGCGCGCATTATAGGCGGCTTCCGAAATGCCCCAGGGAATGCCTTTCGAGCGGCCGTAGCTGATCTGCTTGCGGATGATCAGGTTGTTGGTCTGGTTGAGGATGCCGCCATGCGGCTCCTTCATCACCAGCGGCGGCATCAGATATTCGAACATCGAGCCGGACCAGGAGATCAGCGCACCGCGGAAGCCGATCTCGGCGACCGGCCGGCCGAGACGGAACCAGTGCTCGGTCGAGATGTCGCCCTTGGCGATGGCGAACAGGCTGGTCAACCGGGCCTCGGAGGCGAGAAGGTCATAGCAGCTCTCGTCGAGCTGGCGCTCGTCGACGCGGTATCCGATCGACAGCAGCTTGCGTTCCTTCCTGAGCAGGAAGGAGAAGTCCATCTGGAAGGCGAAGAGCCGCGCACGGTCGTAGATGTCGCGTAGCCTGAGGCGCAGCGTCTCGACGCCCTTCTCGTCGGTATGGGCGTCGCTGACATGGAACTCGCAGGTCATTTCGAGCTTGCTCGCCCATAAGGCGAGCTGCTCTGAAACCTTGGAGCGGGTTTCGCCATGAATGGCCGAGGCCAGCTTGCGGATGTCGCCCGACAGTACTGCAAGGTTGATGGTGCGGATGGCCGCGGTCTCGGGCTCGTTGCGGATGATGCCGACGGCCCGCTTCATGCCGGAAATGCGGTCTCGCAGCCTCTGCCTCAGCGGACGGATCTGGCGCCGGTCGTCGGGCAGCGCATCGAGCGTTTCTTCCAGGATGGCGACGGTGTCGAGCATGCCGTCGAAATCGCCCTGCAGATAGGCGGCGGGCGCCATTGCCCATTCGTTGCAGGCGGCCGCCACCGCGACGAGGTGGCCGGCGAGGTTGCCGCTGTCGACCGCCGATATGTAGCGGGGGTAGAGCGGATGCAGGGTCTTCGTATCATACCAGTTGTAGAGATGGCCGCGGTCCCGGTCCATCCTCTCCAGCACCGAAAGGGTCTGATCGAGGCGCTCGATGGTGTTGGCGAGGCTGATCCAGCCGAAGTCGCGCGCCGAGATGATGGAAAGCAGGTAGACGCCGATATTGGTCGGCGAGGTGCGCGCCGCGACGACGGGGTAGGGCGTCTCCTGATAGTTGTCCGGCGGCAGCCAATGCTGCTCCTCGGTGACGAATGTCTCGAAATACAGCCAGGTGCGGCGGGCGATCCCGCGCAGCACGTCGCGGTCGCTGCGCGAGACATGCAGGCGGTCCTCGGTCTCGGCCGAACGGCTGATGAACCAGGCGAAGGCCGGCGCGCCGGCCCAGAACACGGCGAAGATGAAGGCGACGAAGGCGCCGGTGGAATCGGCGATGACAGGCACGGCCAGGCCGATCAGCGCGATCAGCGGACTGCCGCTCATGAGGCGGTAATAGTTGCCGAGCGTGTTGGCCCCGTTTTTCTGGGCCTGCGAGGCGGTTCGCCATTCCAGCAGGTTCTGCCGGGTCACGAACAGCCGGTAGAGCGTGCGCACGATCGCGTCGCCCATCATCCAGGCCGAATGCGCCATCAGCACGATGCGCAGCGCCACCTGGGCCGAGCCATGGGCGAATTCGTAGAGGAAGGAGCTCAGATGCGCCTTCGGCGTGGTCTCGCGCCCGTCGGGGATGAGCGAGTTCACGATCTCGAAGCTCGGCGCCATGAACAGGCTGACGATGAGCAGAGCCTGCCACTGCGCCGCGAGCGTAAAGGGCAGGAAGGTCCATCCGGCGATCGAGGCCAGTGTCCAGAAGATCGGCGTCAGCGATCGACGCAGATTGTCGACCATCTTCCAGCGCGACAGGCCCGGCACGCCCGATGCCGGGTCGACGA
This sequence comes from Mesorhizobium sp. L-8-10, assembly GCF_016756635.1. Classification (NCBI taxonomy): domain Bacteria; kingdom Pseudomonadati; phylum Pseudomonadota; class Alphaproteobacteria; order Hyphomicrobiales; family Phyllobacteriaceae; genus Mesorhizobium; species Mesorhizobium sp. L-8-10. Next base: position 3,928,820 of record NZ_AP023263.1, read on the forward strand.
TGAAGGGCAGGAGCTGCCAGTCGCCGCGCGCCCAGCGATGTTGGCGCGACGCGTCGACCGCGTAGCGGGTCGGATAGTCCTCGACCAGCTCGACGTCGGTGACGAGGGCGGCGCGGGCGAAGGAGCCTTCGAGCAGGTCGTGGCTCAGCACCGCGTTTTCGGGGATCCTGCCCTGGAGCGCGCTTTCCATGGCGTCCACCTGGTAGAGGCCCTTGCCAGTGAAGGTGCCTTCGCCGAACACGTCCTGATAGAGGTCGGACACGGCGAAGACATAAGGGTCCATGCCGCGATTGGCCGAGAATATGCGCTGGAAGAAGGAGGCCTCGTCGCCGGTCGTCAGCGACGGCGTCACGCGCGGCTGCAGGATGGCGTAGCCCGAGACGACGCGGCCGGAGGCGGGATCGATGACCGGCCGGTTGAGCGGGTGGCAGAGCTTGCCGACCAGGCGCGCCACCGCGTCGCGCGTCATGCGCGTGTCGGCGTCCATGGTCATGACATAGACGATGCCCTCGGGCAGCGGCGTGTCGGAGGGCATGAAGGTCGTGTCGCTGTCGCCGCGCAGCAGGAGGTCGAGTTCGTGCAGCTTGCCGCGCTTGCGCTCCCAGCCCATCCAGCACTTCTCGCCTTCGTTGTAGAGGCGGCGGCGGTGCAGGAGGTGGAAGCGTGGTCCGTTCTCGGGATAGCGCTGGTTGAGCTCGGCCACACAGTCATGGGCGTAGTCGAGCAGATCCATGTCGGCCTGGCTCTGCTCCTCCTGGCTGTCGGGCCAGTCGGAGAGGAGCGCGAAATGCAGGTCGCCCTTCATGTTGGCGAGGTAGTGCACTTCCATGTTGCGCAGGCTCTCCTCGACATCGTCGCGCGAGGAGATCAGCGACGGCACCACCACCAGCGTGCGTGCGCTCGACGGAACGCCTTCCTTGAATTCGTAGCCGATCAGGCTGGTCGGCTTCAGGAACTGCAGGACGATCGTGTTGAAGAAGGCAAGGGCGCCTTCGCTCGCCGGCACGGCGAAGAGGACCAGCAGGATGCCCACGGCCCAGGACGGGATGCCGGCGCTGGCGAGCGCAAGACCCGCCCAGGTCAGAAGCAGCAGCGTCATGACCAGGACAGGCCCGACGATGCCGGTCCATCCGGTCCTGCGGAACGAGCGCAGCAGCTTCTTGCCGAAAGTCGGGCGGTAGCCGAGCACCTGCTCCAGCTCCAGCCGCCGCGGGCCGACCAGGAAGAAACCGACATCGGCGGCCGGCGAGGCGATGTCCTCTGCCGTCGGCGCAGACTGCCGTGCCAATTGGATGGCCCGTGTGGCGACTTCATATTCGCTGAGACCGGAGCGCCGCGCCATCTCCTCGATGGCGGTGCGGTACTGGTCGCGTGACGGGAAGTCGAGGCTGGCGAAGTCGGTGCCCTCGCGCAGCAGCGTGTCGACCCGGCTGATGCCTTCGAACCAGACGGTCCAGTCGATGTCGTTGATCAGCCGCAGCCCGCGGATGATGTTGCCGGTCGTGACATTGCCGCTGGACAGCGTCTGGTGCTCGCCGAGGATGATTTCCTCGGCGTCGGAACCCGACCGCTCGAGCTCGTTCTCCAGCCAGGCGAGAGCGTTGCCGGCATTCTGCGAGCCGTCGCGCAGCCGATAGAGAAGCTGGGTCGCAAAGGTCGTGTCGCGTGCATGCTGGGCGAAGCCCGGCAATATGTCGGTGCGATCCTCGTCGGGGCCTGCGCTCAGGACGCGGTCGGCGAGTTCGTTGGCGATGCGCCGCATCTCGCGCGAGCGGCCGACACGCAGCGCCAGGCGGCGCAGGTTCTCGATCAGCACGAAACGCAGCAGCGAGGGAAGGGCCCACAGTTCGCCGATGCGCAGCGGCTCGACCGACTGGAAGCCCTGGACGATGGCCTCGAAACTCTGTGCGGAGACGGCGCTGTCGCAATGGGCAACGTAGAGCCAGGCAATCGCCAGCGCCCGCGGCGCGGTGACCCCGTTGGGCAGGGTGACGGTCGGAAGCTGACGGTAGAAGCGGCGCGGAACATCGCGCTTGATCTGAAAGACCGTTTCCTCGACCACGTAGAAATTGTCGAGCAGCCACTGGGCAGCTGGCGTCACGGTTTCGCCGCGGGCCTGGGCGTCGTTCATGGCCCGGTAGACTTCGAGGATCTTCCCGGAATTGTCCCGCACACGCGTCGGGAAATCGAAGGCTTCGGGGCCTGCGACCTTGGCGAGTTCGCCACGCGCCAGGGCCTCGCCGAGTCTTCGAAGCTGTTCCTCGGGCATGAACGTCGCACGGATGGGATCGTCGGCCTGCGCCGGCAGCGGTTCGAGGCTTGGCTGCAGGCGATCAGGGGCGGTCTGAACGTTCATGAAGCAATTTTCCGTGATACAGCGATCGCCGTGACGGGCTCGGCGCAGCCATCGGCTAAAACCGCTTGAAAGGCAATTGGTTGCGGCAAAAGTTTGTCAAGCGCTCTTTTTTTGCCTCAAGGGGCTCGTCACACCCAGCCTTGATTGGACTTGAAGCCGATGCATCACTAAGTGTGTCGGTGGCTTAGCCGGACAATAGGCATATGAACACCGATCGCATTCAACGCCGCCTCGTCGCCATCCTCGCGGCCGACGTCGTCGGTTACAGCCGGCTCATCGAGCGGGACGAGGCGGGCACCTTGGCGGAACTGAAACGCCGGTGGGCCGAGGTCGTCGAGCCGCTCGTCGTGCGCTATGGCGGCCGCATCTTCAAGACCATCGGCGACGCCATACTGGCAGAGTTCGGCAGCACGGTCGGCGCGGTCGAGTGCGGGGTGGAATTGCAGAAGGCGATGTCAGCCGCCAATGATGCGGGACCCGGCGAACGGCGCATGGTGATACGCGTCGGCATCCATCTGGGCGACGTGGTCGTGGAAGGCGACGACCTTTATGGCGACGGCGTCAATGTCGCGTCGCGCATCGAGGGCGTCGCGGATCCTGGCGGCATCGCCATTTCGGACGGGGTTCACGAGCATGTGCATGGCCGCATCAAGGTAAGTTTCATCGACGGCGGAATCCGCGAGCTCAAGAACATCGAGAGGGCGCTCCGCGTCTGGACATGGTCACCCGACATGGAGGGCGCCGACGCGGCGATCGCCGGCGCGGCGCCGCAGCCCGTGCCGAGCAGCAGGCCGTCGATCGCCGTCCTTCCCTTCGACAACATGTCGGGAGATCCCGACCAGGGTTACTTCGCCGACGGGATCACCGAAGACATCATCACCGATCTGTCCAAGGTCTCGGGGCTGTTCGTCATCGCGCGAAATTCCTCGTTTGCCTACAAGGGTTTGGTGCGTGACATTCGCAAGGTGAGTCAGGAACTCGGGGTTCGCTACGTGCTTGAAGGCAGCGTGCGCCGGGCGGCCAACCGGATCCGCATCAACGCGCAGATGATCGATGGCACCACGGGCGGCCACCTGTGGGCCGAACGTTACGATCGCGACCTTGAGGACATCTTCGCCGTGCAGGACGAGGTGACGCGCACCATCGTCACGGCGCTGGAGGTGAAGCTGACTGCCGGCGAGGAGGCCCGACGCGGAAGCCTGGGCAAGATCGCCCCTGAGGTCTACGACCTGCTCGTGCGCTCCCGCCAGGTAGCCTTGCAGCTTCGGCCGGAGGCTGCGGCCGAGGCGAAGTCCATCCTGGAGCGCGTGATCGCGATGGATCCCGGCGTGGCTCTCGCCTACGGGCGGCTGTCGGTCATATATTTCGCCGAATATGTCAACCAGTGGAACAATGCGACCGAAGAACATCTGGTGAAGGCGCGCGAGCTTGCCCTCAAGGCGATCGAGACGGACGAGAGCGAGCCGCAGGCCCATATTGCCCTCGCCATCGCCCATACCTGGGCCAGGAACTGGGAGGAGGCGGAAAAGGCCGCCGAGCGCGGCGTCGCACTCGGCCCGAACCTGGCGGACGCCTATACGTCGCTCGGCAATGTCAGGGATTTCCAGGGGCGCCATGAGGAGGCCGCCGCCCTCTACCGGCGGGCGCATCGGCTCGACCCGCAGTTCGATCTGTCCCTGCATTTCCTTGGCCGGGCCCTGTTGGCGCTCGGCCGCTACGACGAGGCCGAGATCGCCTTCAAGCGCCGCCTGTCGCTGGCGCCGCACTCGGACATGACACGCTTCTATCTTGCCTGCCTCTATGGCCTTACCGGCCAGGCGGAAGAGGCACGGCGTTACTGGAAGGAAACGCACGAGGTCAATCCGGGCTTCTCCATCGAGCGGCTGCGGCAGATCCTTCCGTACAAGGATCCCGACCAGTTCGAGCATCTTACGCAGGGGCTGCGCGACGTCGGCATCCTGGGCTGACCGGGCAGGGCGTCAGCCCTCCCTGTCGCCCAGGCGGATGTGGCAGCAGCCGGGGCCGTGGCCCGGTGTCCAGGTGACGTTCTCGAAGCGCACGCCCGTCGCCTCGAAGAGGCCTCGGTCGAAAGCGCCGGCGATCCGGCACAGCGTCGCGAGCCGCTCGCCATCGATCCCGGCCTCGACCCAGGCATCCTTCAGCGGGCATCTCCTGACACGGAAGGCGATGTGTCTTTCGTCGCGTTCGACGTCGGTCGGATACATGCGTCCGCCGTCCGGGCTGGCTGCGAGGAAGGCTTCGCCGATCGCGCGGGCATCGTTCGGCCCGAAGCCGCGGAACGCCGCTTCGGCGACCTCGCGGCCGCGTCTTTCGATGACGCGGATCATCAGCGCCTCGGCTTCATCCGGGCCGAGGGTCGCCGCGAGCTCGTCATAGAACAGTCGGTAGAGGTCGGCACGGTTGCGGAACGCGGCGTCGAGCTCACGCGACAGGACCTCGGCGCGGTCGCCTTTCATGGCACGGTTTCCTCCTCTGCCGGCACGGCGAGACGCGGCGCCGCGGCGACCAGCGCCTGCGCCGTCGGCGAGCGCGGTTCCGTCACCACCTGGCGCGCCGGGCCGGTTTCGACAATGGCGCCGGCATCCATCACTGCGATCCGGTGGGCGATCATGCGCACCGCAGCGAGGTCGTGGGTCACGAACAGATAAGCGGTGCGATCGCGTTCCTGTATGTCGATGAGCAAGGCCAGGATCTGCCGGCGCGTGGCGACGTCGAGGGCGGAGACCGCCTCGTCGAGGACGATGAGCGCAGGCTTCGTGGCGAGCGCCCGGGCGATCGCCACGCGCTGGCGCTGGCCGCCGGACATTTCGTGGATCGGGCGCCGGGCGAAATCCGAGGGGAGCCCGACGCGGTCGAGCAGCGCCGCGATCGCATAAGCGCGCTCGGCCCTGCCGGCGATACGGTGGATACGCAGCGGGTCAGCCAGCACACGACCGACCGTGGCGCGCGGATTGAACGCGGAATGCGGATCCTGGAACACCATCTGGAGCCTGGCCCGCGCCGCTCGCAGGCTTCGCCCGCCGAGAGCCAGGAGATCTGTCCCTTCGAAACGTATCGTGCCGCGGTCGGGCTCGATCAGCCGCAGCACCATCCGGGCGAGCGTCGACTTGCCGCTGCCGGACGGCCCGACGAGCGCCAGCGTCTCGCCGCGGCCGACGATGAGATCTGCGCCGGCGACTGCGTCGAAGCGGCGTCCGCCGCGCAGGAACGACCTGCTCAGGCCTGAGATCGCGAGCAGCGGTTCGGTCACGCGTCCGCCCCCGCCTGATATCGCCATGGCGTCTCGACATGGGCCTCGATCAACGCCCTGGTATAGGGGTCGCCAGGTGCCGACAGGATATCGCGCGTGGCGCCTGCCTCCACCACGCGGCCGCCGCGCAGCACCATGATGCGATCCGCGAGGCCGGAGGCGAGCGCGATGTCATGGGTGATGAAGAGCAGCGACATTTCCTCCGCCGCGACGATGTCGCGGATCAACGCGACGATCTCCGCCTGCACGATCGTGTCGAGGGCACTGGTCGCCTCGTCCGCGATGAGAAGTTTCGGCTTCGCCGCGATCGCCGCGGCGATCGCCACCCGCTGCTTCTGCCCGCCGGAGAGCTGATGCGGAAAGGTTCTCAGCAGCGTCGCCGGATCCGGCAGCTTCACCTGGTCGATCAGTTCGGCGGCACGCCGAAGGGAAGCTCTCCAGCCGAGGCCCAGATGGGCGTGCACGACCTCCGCCACCTGTTCGCCGATGGTGAGCACGGGGTCGAGGCTGGCCGACGGGTCCTGGAAGACGATGCCGAAATCCTTGCCTGCCACGGGCGGAGTGTCCAAGGCTGGCCATAGGATGCGGCCGGAGACCAGCGCCTGCTGCGGCAGCAGGCCGGCGACAGCCAGCGCGAGTGTGCTCTTGCCCGAGCCGCTTTCGCCGATGACGGCGAGCCGCTCGCCCGCGGCGACGTCGAGGCCGACACCGCCAAGCGCGGTAGCGGCCCTGTCGGCGCGCCGGTAGGACACGGTGAGATTGGCGACCGCCAGCAACGACATCAGGCATGTCTCCGCTTTGCCGCGGAGGCCTCGACCACGCCTTCCCCGAACAGATAGACGCCGAGCACGGCCAGCACGAGGGCAATGCCGGGGATGATCGACAGATAGGGCGCGGAACGCAGCACGGTCCGGCCTTCCGCGATCATGGCGCCCCAGGTCACCCGGTTCGGGTCGCCAAGCCCGAGGAAGGAGAGGGCGGCCTCGGTGAGGATGGCGCCCGCCACGATGACCGAGGAAAGCGCCAGCACCGGCGGCAGGGCGTTGGGCAGCACCTCGCGAAAAGCGATCTCGAGGGGATGCATGCCGACGACCCGGCTCGCCGCGACGAAATCGCGCTCGCGGATGGACAGGACCTCCGCCCGCGCGATGCGCGCCGGCCCGGTCCAGGCACTGAGCGCGATGGCCGTCGCAACGACGCCGAGCGAGGGGCCGGCGACACTGACGAAGGCGAGCGCCAGCAAAAAGCCAGGGACCGTCTGGAAGGCGTCGGTGAGCCGCATCAGCGCCTCGTCGATCAGCCCGCCGGAGAAGCCCGCCAGCGTGCCGACGATCGCGCCGATCGCAAGTGAGGCGGCCGCGGCGGCGAGGCTGACGGCGAGCGAGGTGCGCGCGCCGTGCATCAATCCGGCGAGCACATCCCTGCCCAGCCTGTCGGTGCCGAGAAAATGGGCGGGGTCCTGGAAAGGCTGCAGCAATGCCGGGCCGGCAATCGACAGCGGATCGCGTGGGAAGAAATAGGGCGCGGCCAGCGCGGCGCCGGCCAGGACGACCAGGATCAGCAGACCGGCGATCCCTTCGGGGCTGCCGAGCATTCGCAGCGCCTTCATGTCGATCCTCTGTTCGAGCCGACGCGCGGGTCGAGCAGGGCATAGGCGATGTCGACGGCGAGATTGACGACGATCACCAGCACGGCGCTGACCAGGATGATGCCGAGCAGCAGCGGCGTATCGCGGGATGCGACCGCTTCCTGCGCCAGACGGCCGAGGCCGGGCACCGAGAAGACACTTTCGATGACGACGCTGCCGCCGAGCATGCTGGCCGACTGCAGCCCGAGCATGGTGACGACAGGCAGAAGGGCGTTACGCGCGACGTGACGCATTGCGATGCGCCGGCGCGGGATGCCTCGCGCCCTGGCGGCGAGCACGAAATCCATGCGCCAGACTTCGGCCATTCCGGCCCGCATCATACGCAGATAGAGCGCGAGGTAGATGAAGCCGAGGGCCGCGACCGGCAGCAGCAGGTGGCGCGCGATGTCCAGGGCACGGTCGAGGCCGGTCTTGCCCGAGGCGATGGTCTCGATGCCGCCGAGCGGCAGCCAGCGAAGCTGCACGGAGAACACGACGATCAGCACCAGGCCCAGCCAGAAACCCGGCACCGCGTAGAGCGCCAACGAGCCGATCGACAAGGCACGGTCGCGGACCGAGCCCGGCCGGGCGCCGGCGACGATACCGAGCAGCGAGCCGAGGCCGAAGGAAAGCGCCGTGGCGCTGCCCATCAGCAGGAAGGTGGTCGGCAACCTCTCCACGATCACATCCCGGATGGGCCGCGCGAAGGTGACCGACCACCCGAGATCGCCCTGGGCGAGCGCCTGGAGATAGGTCGTGAAGCGTGCCGTGGCGGATTGATCGAGCCCCCATTGTCGGCGCAACTCCTGGACGAGGCCGGCATCGCCGCCGATCGAGACCACATAGGCGTCGACTGCGTCGCCCGGCGACGCCTCGAGCAGGAGGAAGGCGCCGACCACGACGATCAGCAGCACCGGCACGGCGGCGACCAGACGCCGCCGGATGAGGATGAAGGCACGGTTCATGACGTTGCTGGAGACCGTCCAGCTAATCGGCCATCTGCCCCATCGAGAGCTGGACTACCGGCACGATCGAGGCGGATGCTGTGGCGTGCGTGTTTCACTGTCATTGTTCCGAAGCCCGGCTGCTTCGCAACGCGACAATGTCACGTTTCGAGCCAGGTGTCCGCCCAGTTCGATACGGCCCAACGCGGATTGTTGGAGATGTTGTGAACCGAATCCCGCGCCACCGTGACGAACCCCCATTCCGCTACGTTGATGAGCGGCAGGTCTTCGGCCACCTTGCGCTGGAAATCCCGATAGAGTGCGATGCGCGCCTCGGGGTCCAATGTCTGCGCCGCTTCGGCAATGATGCGGTCGAGTTCGGCATTGGCGTAGCCGCCCTGGTTGGAGAAGGGCACGCCGTCGGGGATGCCGCTCTGCACCAGGATCGTCGTCGAGATCGCCGGATCGCCACGGAAGACCGGCGGGGCCACGGCGAGATCGAAAGCGTGGTCTGTGTAGACAGCCTTCTGATGCGCGGCCGCGTCGTTGTTGACGAGTTGCGCGTCGATGCCGATCACCGCCAGTGCCTGGCGAAGATAGTCGCCGAACTGCCTGGTTTCGTTGAAGTAGGGCGCCGGCAGCAGCTTCAGGCCGAAGCGCTTGCCATCGGCCCCTCGCTTGTAGCCGGCCTCGTCCAGCAGGGCGTCGGCCTTGGCCGGATCGAAGGCGTAGGTCGGCACGTCGGACGTATGGAACTGCTTGTCGTTGCGCGGCACCGGCCCGGTGGACGCGCTGGCGTAGCCGAGGAAGATCGTCTTCACCACGAAGTCCCTGTCGATGGCGTGGGCGATCGCCTGCCGCACCTTGAGGTCGGCGAGTTCCTTGCGCCGGTGGTTGATCTCGACGACGAGCTGGTAGGTGAGAGCCTCGTATCCCCTGGTGATTACCTCGATGCCGGGCACCTTGGAGATGCGGGCGAGATCGGCGAGCGGAACGGCCGAGAAGGCGGCGAGGTGGATTTCCTCGGCCTCGAGCGCTCCGGCCGCCGCCGCCCGGTCCGGCAGGACACGATAGACGATCTCGTCGAGACGGGGTTCGCCGGCGTTCCAATAGTCGGGGTTGCGCTCCAGCCGGTAATATTCGCCGGTCTTGTGCTCGGCGAATTTGTAGGGGCCGGTGCCGACCGGCGCGGTGTTGGCGGGGTTCGCCGCGATGTCCGTGCCTTCATAGACATGTTTCGGCACCACGCTGGTCAGCGCCGGCAGCGCATTCCTGATGAGCTGGAACGGCGTCGGCCTGGAAAAGCGGAAGACCGCGGTGTGCGCATCGGGCGTGTCGACGGCCTCGAGATCCTTGAAGACGACGCGGCCGAGATTCTGCACGGGTTTCCACAGTTGCAGCGCCGAGAAGGCGACGTCGGCCGAGGTGAACGGCTCGCCGTCGTGCCATTTGACGCCCTCGCGCAGTCGGAAGGTGACCGACAGGCCGTCGGCTGTTTCTTCCCAGGCAGTGGCGAGCCGGCCCTCCAGCCCATCCGTGCCGTCGAAGGAAGCTTCTGCCAGCGGCTCGACGATCTTGCTCGATATGAAGAAGACACCGTTCGAGGCGACGACCGCGGGGTTGAGGTTGCGCGGCTCCGAATCGGCCGCGACGACCAGCCGTCCGCCGATCTTCGGCTGCTGCGCGAAGGCGATGCGGGGCAAGGCGGTCGAAGCGAGCAGCACCGCCGTTCCTCGGAGAAGCCGGCGCCGCGAAAGTCCTTTTTCCCGCATGGCGTCATCTCCTTCAATTCGCCCCGCCACGTGGCGGGCCGGCGCCAATTGCCGTTCTGTCAATCACTATGCGCCCGAGACGGGCTGGGCCAAGCACGCCATTGCCGGCTCCGCCCGGAAGCTGGAAATCCTTGCCGCATCCGCGCCGGGGAGCGGAACCGCGACGCCGCATTGTGATCGCGCGGCATGGCCCTCGTCCATCGCGGCACGGCCCTATTGCGGCTATGCCAGGCGTAGACCGGAGCGCAGCGGCATTGTGCCAGCGCATCCAGGCGGCCATGCCAGGGCAGAACGGGAATCCCGTACGCCGTACCCCGGCGAAAGGATTTTGCGTCCTGCCATCCAACAATGGAACGGTCGCAGCTCCGTATTTCTATAAAATCGATAGAGTATGGGGAATAGTCAGCGGAGGCACACATGATCCAGCTTCGTTCCCGACCGATCCTTGCGGGCCTGCTTGCCGGCGCGGTCCAAATGGGCGTACTCGGCTCGGCCCTCGCCGATGCTACGCTGCTGAACGTGTCCTATGATCCGACACGTGAGCTCTACAAGGAATTCAACGCTGCCTTCGCCGAGAGATGGAAGGCCGAGACGGGCGAGACGGTCACCATCCGGACCTCCCACGGCGGCTCCGGCAAGCAGGCGCGGGCCGTGATCGACGGGCTCGATGCCGATGTCGTGACGCTGGCGCTCGAAAGCGACATCAACGCCATTGCCGAAAACTCGCAGAAGATAGCTTCCGACTGGCGCGGGAGGCTGCCGAACAATTCCTCGCCCTACACATCGACCATCATCTTTCTCGTCCGCAAGGGCAATCCCAAGGACATCAGGGATTGGGGCGACCTGGTAAAGGACGGGGTTCGGGTCATCACGCCCAACCCCAAGACCTCCGGCGGAGCCCGCTGGAACTATCTGGCGGCCTGGGCTTGGGCAAACACGCAGTTCGGCGGCGACGAGGCCAGGATCAAGGACTATATCGGGACACTCTTTGCGCATGTGCCCGTGCTCGACACCGGGGCGCGCGGCTCGACCGTGACCTTCGCCCAGCGCGGCCTGGGTGACGTGCTGCTGGCCTGGGAGAACGAGGCCTATCTCGCGCTCGACGAGTTCGGCGCTGACAATTTCGACGTCGTCATCCCGCCCACCTCGATCCTGGCCGAACCGCCGGTGGCGCTGGTCGACGGCAATGTCGATGCCAAGGGTACCCGTAAGGTGGCGCAGGCCTATCTCGAATATCTCTATTCGGAGCAAGGCCAGCGGCTCGCCGCAAGGCACCACTACCGCCCGTCCAGACCCGAGCTTGTTCCAGCCGAGGAACTGCAGAAGCTGCCCGAGATCAAGCTGGTGTCGATCGACGACCCGATCTTCGGCGGATGGAAGAAGTCGCAGCCCTATCATTTCGGTGAGGGCGGGATCTTCGACCAGATCTACAAGCCGGCCAGGTAGGCTAGGTGCCAATGACTACGGTTCCCGCTTCGGCCGCGAGATGGCGGTTCAGGACGCCGAGCGTCATTCCGGGTTTCGGACTGGCGCTCGGTTTCGCGCTCGTCTACCTCACGCTCGTCATCCTCATCCCGCTCTCGGGACTCGCCTGGCGCTCCGCCTCGCTAGGGCCTGCCGACTTCCTGGCCATCGCCACCGACGAGCGCACGCTGAAGGCGCTCCAGATCAGCTTCGGCGCGTCGCTGATCGCGGCGGCCGTCAATGTCGTTTTCGGCACGATCGTGGCCTGGGTCCTGGTGCGCTACCGTTTTCCCGGCCGGCGCATCGTCGACGCGATGGTCGACCTGCCCTTCGCCCTGCCGACTGCGGTGGCCGGCATCGCGCTCACCACGCTCTACGCACCCAATGGCTGGATCGGGTCGCTGCTGGCGCCGCTCGGCATAAAGGTGGCCTACACGCCGCTCGGCATCGTGGTCGCGCTGATCTTCATCGGGCTGCCCTTCGTGGTGCGCACGGTGCAGCCGGTCATGGAGGAGATCGACAAGGAGGTCGAGGAGGCGGCCGCCACGCTCGGCGCCGGCCGGTTCCAGACGATCAGGCGCGTGCTGGCGCCCGGACTCGCCCCGGCCGTCATCACCGGCTTCGCACTCGCCTTCGCCCGCGCTGTAGGCGAATACGGCTCCGTCATCTTCATTGCCGGAAACCTGCCCTACGTGTCGGAGATCGCGCCGCTGCTGATCGTTATCAGGCTGGAGGAATACGACTATGCCGGTGCGACGGCCGTTGCTGCGATCATGCTGGTTATCGCCTTCGCCATGCTCCTGGTGATCAATCTCCTTCAAGCGTGGAGCCGCAGGCGTTATGGCTGACCTTCGCGGCTACTACGAACCGGAAGCGGCGGAGAACGCGTCGCCCGTCACCGAGAGCCTGCGGGCGCGCCTGGCGCTGATGCTCGCCGCTTTCCTCTTCCTCGGCGTCTTCCTTGTGCTGCCGCTGATCGTCGTGTTCGTCGAAGCCTTCAGCAAAGGTGCGGGCACCTTCCTGGAGGCGCTGTCCGACAGCGACACACGTTCCGCCATCCGGCTCACCCTGCTGGTCGCGGCGATCTCGGTGCCGCTCAACCTCGTCTTCGGCGTGGCCGCAGCCTGGGCGATCGCCAAGTTCGAGTTCAAGGGCAAAGCCTTCCTCATCACCCTGATCGACCTGCCGTTCTCGGTCTCACCGGTCATTTCCGGTCTGGTCTACGTGCTGCTCTTCGGTGCGGGCAGCACGCTCGGGCCCTGGCTCAAGACGCATGGCATCGAGATCCTGTTCGCCGTGCCCGGCATCGTGCTCGCCACGGTTTTCGTCACCTTTCCCTTCGTTGCGCGCGAGTTGATCCCGCTGATGCAGGAGCAGGGAACGGGCGACGAGGAGGCAGCGCTGTCGCTGGGCGCCAGCGGCTGGCAGACCTTCCGGCACGTGACGCTGCCCAACATCAAATGGGGCCTGCTCTACGGCGTGCTCCTGTGCAACGCGCGCGCCATGGGCGAATTCGGGGCGGTATCGGTCGTTTCGGGCCACATACGCGGTCTCACCAACACCATGCCGCTGCATGTCGAGATCCTCTACAACGAATACAATGCCGCCGGCGCCTTCGCCGTCGCATCGTTGCTCGCCGGGCTGGCGTTGGTCACGCTGGCGCTGAAGACGCTGCTTGAAATGCGCTACGGCGACGCCATCGCCGGAAAACGCGGCCACTGATCAAGGGTAATCCGCCACATGGAAGTTCGCGTCGTCAATGTACGCAAGGAATTCGATCGCTTCCCGGCGCTTCACGATGTCTCGCTCGACATCCGTTCGGGCGAACTGATCGCGCTGCTCGGGCCTTCGGGCTCCGGAAAGACGACATTGCTGCGGTTGATTGCAGGCCTCGAGCGTCCGACAAGCGGGGCTGTCTTCTTCGGCGAGGAGGACGCCTCGCGAAAGACGGTGCAGGAGCGCAATGTCGGGTTCGTCTTCCAGCACTACGCCCTGTTCCGCCACATGACGGTGGCCGAAAACATCGGCTTTGGCCTGAAGGTGCGCAAGCACGGTCGCCCCACAGACGCGGCGATCCGCCGCCGCGCCCTCGAACTTCTCGACCTCGTGCAGCTTTCCGGGTTGGCAAGGCGCTACCCGGCCCAGCTTTCGGGCGGCCAGCGCCAGCGCGTGGCTCTGGCGCGGGCGCTGGCCATCGAACCACGTGTGCTGCTGCTCGACGAGCCCTTCGGCGCGCTCGACGCACAGGTGCGACGCGACCTCCGCCGCTGGCTGCGCGATTTGCACGACCGCACCGGCCATACGACCGTCTTCGTCACCCATGATCAGGAGGAGGCGCTGGAACTTGCCGATCGCGTGGTCGTCATGAGCCAGGGGGCGATCGAGCAGGTCGGCACGGCGGACGACGTCTACGACACGCCCAATTCGCCCTTTGTCTATAGCTTTATCGGGGATTCGAGCTTGCTGCCCGTGCGGTTGGAGGGCGGGGACGTATGGATTGCCGATCGTCCGATCGGACTTCCGGCAACCGGTTCCCCCGACGGTGAGGCGCTGCTCTGTTTCCGCCCGCACGATATCGAACTCGTCGAGGGATGCAGCGGCTGCATCGCGGGTACTGTGGCCACCAGCCACCGTTTCGCGGCGACCCGGCGGGTCGAACTGGAGGTGGGCGGCGAGCGCCGGAAGGTCGAGATCGAGCTGCCGGTCGACCATCCGGTCGCTCAGAAGAGCCGCATCGCCTTCCGGCCGCGCAAGTGGAAGCTGTTTCCCGAGGCGGCCTGACGTCTCTTCCCCGATTGCGATTTTCCCTCTTGTAGCTCTAGTTGCTAGAGGAATTAGGCTGCGGAAATCTGACCTGCCAGGAGAGCTTTCCGTCATGGCCGATGCCGCCCAAAGGACCCGATTCCGCGTAGACGGAATGGATTGCGCGAGCTGCGCCGCCAAGATCGACAAGGCAACGCGCCGGACATCCGGCGTCAGCGAGGTTTCCGTATCCGTCACAGCCGGCACGATGGTGGTCGAACATGATGGCGGCGCCGACCTCGAGGAGATCAGGCGCCGCGTCGCCAGCCTTGGCTATGGCATAAGGCCCGACTCGTCGCCGGTGCGCCCGGCGCAGCAAGCCGCACATCATGATCACGACCAGTGCTGCGGGCATGCACAAGACCATGGCGATGGAGATGCACACCACCCCGGCGACGGTCATGGGCCGGCCATCGCGGCCGAAGCTGCCGCGACGGCCGGCCCCTACGGCCACGATCACGACAGTACGGAAGGGGCATGGTGGACTTCGTCGAAAGCCAGGCTGACGATCGCCTGCGGCATCGCGCTCGGCGCGGCCTATCTCCTCGCCAAACTCTATCCGGCGACGGAGCCCTGGGCCTATATCGCGGCCATGGCGGTAGGGCTCATCCCGATTGCCCGGCGCGCCGTCGTCGCCGCGTTGAACGGCATGCCCTTCACGATCGAGACGCTGATGACGGTCGCGGCGGTCGGCGCCGTCGTCATCAATGCCGGCGAGGAAGCCGCCGCCGTCGTGTTCCTGTTCCTGGTCGGCGAACTCCTGGAAGGCGTGGCCGCCGGCCGGGCCCGCGCCAGCATCAAGGCGCTCGCCACGCTGGTGCCCAAGACGGCCTTCGTCGAGAACGGCGGCAAGGTCACGGAAGTGCCGGCGGACGGTCTCGCCGTGGGCGCGACCATCCTGGTGCGACCGGGCGACCGGGTGCCGGCCGACGGGATCATCCTGTCGGGCGAGACCTCGATCGACGAGGCGCCTGTCACCGGCGAGTCGGTGCCGAACAAGAAGCGACCGGAAGATCAGGTCTATGCCGGCACGATCAACCAGGATGCCGCGATCCGGGTGCGGGTGACGGCGGCAGCTCAAGACAACACGATCGCCCGCATCATTCAGCTCGTCGAGCAGGCACAGGAATCGAAGGCGCCGACGGAACGCTTCATCGACAGCTTCTCGAAATATTATACGCCCGGAGTGATGCTCGTCGCGCTGCTCGTCGCCATCGTGCCGCCGCTCGCCTTGTCGGGCGACTGGGGCGAGTGGATCTACAAGGGCCTGGCGATCCTGCTGATCGGCTGCCCTTGCGCATTGGTCATCTCGACCCCGGCGGCCATCGCGGCGAGCCTTTCGGCCGGGGCGCGGCGCGGCATGCTGATGAAGGGCGGCGCGGTGCTCGAAACCCTGGGCAAGGTCACCAAGGTCGCCTTCGACAAGACTGGCACATTGACTGCCGGACGACCGAAGGTCACCGACATCGTCGGGGCCGGGCGTTCACAGGTCGAAACCCTGAAGCTCGCCGCCGATCTCGAAATCGGCTCCTCGCATCCGCTGGCTGTCGCCATCCTGGCCGAAGCCAGGCAGCGCGGCATCCCGGTGACGGCGGCGGCCGATGTGCGTGCCATCGGAGGAGAGGGTGTGGAAGGGAAGTCGGGCGCCGTCAGCCTTTTCCTCGGCTCGCCGCAAGCCGCCGAAAAGCGTATCGCCCTGGCCGACAGCCTGCGCGCGACGATCACGGAGCTGAACGATCAGGGCAAGACCGTATCCGTGCTCCTCGCCGATGGCGCCGTCGCCGGCCTGATCGCCATGCGCGACGAACCGCGCGAGGATGCGAAGGCCGGCATCCAAGCGCTCGCCGCATTGGGCGTCGGCGCGGTCATGCTCACCGGTGACAACCGACGCACCGCGGCTGCGATCGCCGAGGGGCTGGGCCTGGAGCCGAAGGCCGAGCTCATGCCGCAGGACAAGCAGCGCATCGTTGGAGAGTTGCGTGCGACCGGTGCGATCATCGCCAAAGTCGGGGACGGCATCAATGACGCACCGGCCCTGGCGGCAGCCGATGTCGGTATCGCCATGGGCGGCGGGACGGATGTCGCGCTGGAGACCGCCGACGCCGCCGTGCTCCACGGCCGCGTCGCCGACGTCGCCGGCATGGTGGCCTTGTCGCGCGCGACGATGTCGAACATCTGGCAGAACATCACGATGGCGCTCGGACTGAAGGCGGTGTTCCTGGTCACGACGGTCATCGGCATCACGGGGCTGTGGCCCGCGATCCTGGCCGACACGGGTGCGACCGTGCTGGTCACCGCCAACGCCATGCGGCTTCTCGCCTGGCGCGGTCACGGTTAGACAGACAGGATTTTGAGGGCGGCGTCCGTTCTTTCGGGCTGCAGCGTTTACATCGTCACACCTGACGCGAGGGCAGAAATGGTGGATGAGGGGAGCGACGCAAAGGCGGCGTGTTCCCGAATATGACCGCGAGCTATACGGTGCGGCCTGATCTGATCCGCGTTGTCGCCGTAATCCACGGGGCGCGGCTCATGGAAAACGTCCGGCCGCTCTGACCCCTCTATTTGACGCCCCACCGTGCGCGCCGGATGAAAGCCGGCGGCGGGGCGGCCTGGCCGGCTCTCTCCACCACGCCAATCAGCTTCATCGCAACGCGCCGACCGGTTGCGCGACCACTGGTCGGGAGCGAGGCGAGGGGTGCATCCGCCGATGTCCCGCGCCGCGGCGACGGTCAGTCGTCGGTGCTGTGCGGATCGGCCAGCGCGGCGTCCGGACGGCTGATCGGCACGGAAGTCCTGGACGTCCTCTTGGCCAGGCTTTTCGGACCGTTGCGCTCGAGCAGCTTGCGGAACGACGGATGCATGCCGCCGTCCGAATAGGCATGGGCGCGAAGCACGGTGCCGCTCGCGAGCAGCGTATCGACGGCGTGCCTGTCCGCGTTGCTGCGTGCCGCGACTGCCGGGTCCTGGGGCTTGGTGTTCGGCGGGCAGGCCGCAAGCGGGTCCGTCGGCTCGCCGCCTTCGAACTCGGCGTCGAAGACATACTGCCGCCCGCAATAGGAGACCTTCGGCTGCCGGCGCGTTACCTCGAAGGTGTCGTAGCCCTGTTTGATGTTGGTCCAGAAGGCATAGTTGGGGTCATTCCGGTTCCGGGCCATGTTCTCCGGTGTCATCCTGAACGGATAGGCCTGCACCTGGAAGGTGGTCTGCCCACCTCTCAAGGCCTCGCGAACCACGGCATAGATCTCGGCGACGCCGTCATCGGTGAGTGCGTAGCAGCCGGACGAGGAACAGGCGCCATGGACCATCAGCGCCTCGCCGCTGTAACCGAGCGCTGCTTCCAGCTTGTTCGGATAGCCCAGATTGAACGACAGGTAGTATTGCGACCTCGGATTGAGATTCTGCACCGAGACATGATAGAAGCCTTCGGGCGCCTGTCGGTCGCCGTTGCGGGTCTTGGGTCCGAGCTTCCCCGACCAGCGGCACATCGGATAGGTCTTGAGCAGCGCGAAGCGGCCGGTGCGGTCGCGTTTCCAGATTTCGAGCTCGCTCTCCTGCTTGAAGATGCGCACGACTATCGGGCTCGACGGCGACATCGACTTGGCGTTCATGGTCGCCGTCAGCTTGGCCGGGATCGGCTGCAGCGCCTTCGTGTCGACATCGAGCACCGACGACACGCAGCCTGCAGCCGTCAAGCCGAGAGCGAGGAGAGCTGCGAGTTGGAGGGATTTTCGAAACACGTCAGAACCTTGATCGATTCGGGCATAGACCGAGCTGCTCCACGCGGGAGCACACGAACCACATAGCATCGTGGCGATCCTCGGTCACCATAGTTAAGTTTTTGTTGCTGCCGGTGCGGCAATAACACGCCGGATCTTCTGCAGAATCACCTCGCGACTCTCATGCAGGTCGATCATGCCGGAAAGACGACCTTGGCGATCGAAGAGCAGTTCCACCGATATGCCGTCTCGCATCGGATAATGCGTGCGGTGGCGATCTTGGCCGGAGCCGAGCCGGTCACCAGCATCAGTGTTTCAGGATCAAGGATTTCCATCTCTTCCATCATCGACTCGTCGCCTGTGGCCAACACCTCCAGCGGCATGAGGTTCAAGCCGGGCAGGGCGGCCGATACATGATCGAGGCCGCGTCAAATCCCGGTTGCGGCTGACGGCGCCGGCGCCTAAATATAGCTATAGTCACTGGAGATTTGGGCGGAGCATCGGAATGTTCACCATCGGCGATCTGTCGCGCAAAACAGGGGTCAAGGTTCCGACCATCCGCTATTACGAACAGATGGGGCTGATGGCGCAGGCCGAACGCTCGGAGGGCAACCAGCGGCGCTACGGCACGGCCGAGCGGGACCGGCTCTCCTTCATAAAGCATGCGCGCGATCTTGGCCTCACCATCGAGTCCATTCGTGAACTGCTTGAGCTCAGCGCCCATCCCGAACGCCCCTGCGAGCAGGCCGACCGCATCGCGGCCGAGCAACTCCAGGCGGTGCGCGACCGCATCGCGAAGCTGAAGCGCTTGGAGCAGGAACTGGAGAGGATCTCCTCGCACTGCCATTCGGGTTCCGTCAGGGATTGTTATGTGATCCGGGCGCTGGCCAATCACGATCTCTGCGAGAGCGAGCACTGACCTCGGGATCGAGCATCGCAGCATGAAAAGCCGCAGAGGGCGTTAGTGCCATGGGTGAGCTTGCCGCCTATGGCGGGCTGTTCCTGGCCGCATTGCTGGCGGCGACGATCCTTCCAGCCCAGTCCGAAGCGGCGCTGGCGGCGTTGCTTCTCGCTGAAGCCTATTCGCCCGTCTTGCTGATCACCGTCGCGAGCATCGGGAATGTGCTGGGATCCGTCATCAATTGGCTGCTCGGGCGCGGCATCGATCGCTTCCGCGACCGGCCATGGTTCCCGGTCCGGGCGGCGAGCCTCGACCGGGCGTCATCGTGGTACCAGCGCTATGGCCGATGGACGCTGCTCCTGAGCTGGCTCCCGATCATCGGCGATCCGCTGACGGTCGCCGCCGGCGTGTTGCGGGAGCCGCTCTGGAGCTTCCTGCTACTGGTCGCAGTGGCCAAGATCGGCCGCTATCTGGTGCTGGCCACGGCTCTTGGGTCGACCTGGTGGTGAAGATCTGACGCTTGGCACCCGGTGCGGAAGATCTGTTCCGACCCTTCTCTGCCGTTCCGCTCAAGAAATGGAAGGGGAAGTACTGACCCGAGCGGACGTGCGGTGTGACGGCAGCGGACGTCCGAAACGCGCGATGGGGCAGTCCTTGCCAGGCATGCTGCATGGCTTCCTTGCCGGCCGACGATGGTCAGCGGCTATTCCATCCAAAAGGCGCCTTGAGTAGAATCGAAAATTCCCCTTGCCCTCTTTCTTCCTGCTATCTTGGATATGAGGAGGGACGCCCGATGGGCGAGAATCGCAAGTTAGCCGCAGTCCTTGCCGCAGACGTGGTCGGATTCAGCCGACTAGCCGGTGTTGATGAAGATCGTACCTTGGCGCGGCTGCGGGCATTGCGCAGCGACCTGATCGATCCCACCATCGCCGTGCATCATGGGCGCGTAGTCAAGCGCACAGGCGATGGGGCATTGGTCGAATTCCGCAGCGTGGTGGACGCCGTCCGCTGCGCTATCGAGGTTCAGAACGGCATGGTCGAGCGCAATGCTGGAGTGTCGCAGGACCGTCGCATCGAGTTCCGGATCGGCATCCATCTTGGGGATGTAGTCGAAGAAAGCGACGGCGACCTGATGGGCGATGGTGTCAACATCGCTTCGCGTCTGGAGGGCGTTGCGGCGCCTGGGTCCATTTGCTTGTCGGAAGATGCCTACCGCCAAGTCAAGGCGAGGCTCGATCTCTCCGTCACCGATCTCGGCAACACACGGCTCAAGAACATCGCCGAGCCGATTCGGATTTATTCGCTCCAGGTCGGCGTCGCCGCACAGGCAAACTCAACAGTGACCGCCGATGCCGCCCCTGGTCGCGTGCTAGCTCCATCACCGCCGGTGCTCTCGATTGCCGTGCTGCCCTTCGCCAACATGAGCGGCGATGCCGAGCAAGAATACTTCGCCGATGGCATCTCCGAAGACATCATCACGGCTCTGTCGAAGCTGTCGCAGCTGTTCGTCATCGCCCGCAACTCGTCGTTCACCTTCAAGGGCCGGAACGTGAACGTCCAAGAAGTGGGCCGCGACCTCGGCGTGCGCTACGTGCTGGAGGGAAGTGTCCGTAAATCGGGCAGCAGGGTGAGGATCACCGCACAGCTGATCGACGCGACATCGGGCGGCCATCTGTGGGCGGAGCGTTTCGATCGCGACCTGACCGACATCTTTGCCGTACAGGACGACGTGACGCAGCAGATTGTCGGCGCGCTCGCGCTCAACCTGAGAGAGGGCGACCAGCAGCGGCTGGCTGCGGAGCAGACCGAAAACCTGGAAGCGTATGACTGCTTCCTGCGGGGCCGTGAACACATGTGGCGGTTGACGAGAGAGCACAACGCCCAAGGCCGGGAGCTGTTGCAACGCGCCATCGAGCTCGACCCGAAATTCGCTCCGGCCTACGCGTTCCTCGCCGTCACACATGGACTGGCCTACGTCAGCCAGTGGAGCCAATCGCCGTCGAGATCGCTTGAACTGGCGATTGAGGCTGCGACGCGGGCGGTGGCGCTCGACGATCAATATCCCTATGCCCATTGGGCGCTCGGTGTGGTCAACGTGCACTTGCGACAGCATGACGTGGCCATCCGCGAGGCCGAACGCGTGATCGCGCTTGCTCCCAATCTTGTCGAGGGATACGAGAATCTCGGCAACGCGCTGCACTATGCTGGCAGGTCGGCCGAGGCGCTCGCCTGTTTCGAGCGGGCAATGGCCCTGAATCCCTATTACCCGGACATGATCCTGCATTTCTACGCGCAGGCGATGTTTCAGCTGGGCAGGTACGAGGAGGCCGTCGTCATACTGAAGCGGCGGCTCGTCCGCAATCCAGCCACCGACGTCTCGCGGGTGCTACTGGCGGCGAGCTATGGTCACTTGGGCCGCTTCGCGGAGGCGCGCGGTGAGTGGGAGGAAGTGTTCCGGATCAATCCCGATTATTCCCTGGAGCACAGGCGCAAAGTTCTCCCTTACAAGAACCCTGCCGATTTCGAGCGCATTGTGGACGGCCTGCGGAAGGCTGGCCTGGCCAGCTGATTGTTTGCCGGCAGCGGCAATGGGCCACAGCTTCTGTGCGGGGTCCAATGCATGCTGTCTGGGGCCGGATGGTTCGCATCGGATTGTCCGAGAGACATGCTCATGGCGCGCTGGTGCAGGCGGTTGTGGGTGGAGCCAGGGACAGCTAAGATGCATAGCGACCATTGGTCCGGATCCTGACGAACGTCCGCAGATGGCGCATCCTGCCCGTTGAAATCGCGAACGGGAACTTCGGCTCTCCACTCTGAGCAAGCCTTACGGTTCTAGTATCAAGCGTCGGAATTGACCGCTAGCCGACGCCCCCTCGAGCAGACGGGCGCTGATTGCCGCTTCGCTCGGCGGCGAACGCCCTTGTTCCGCCGCTACGGCCTTCGCAGGCTGCGCGCCACAGAGCTTGTCCCGGAAGAAAGATCCCAGAACCGACGCGCTTCATCGGCATATTCCTGCCCGTCATAGAGCTTCCAGCGGTCCAAACGTCGGGCAGGGCACTCGCCTGCTTGCATCCATTCGTCGCCGGTAATACCTTGCTGTGAACAGTCCTTACCGAGGGTGCGATGACCGCGACCGTGACCGCAAAAGGTCAGGTGACCATTCCCAAGCCGGTGCGCGACCTGTTGGGGATCGCACCGGGCAGCAAGGTGGATTTCCGCCGCGCCGCCGACGGCAGCGTGGTGTTGGTTCGTGCGGATGAGGAACGCCCGGCGAGTCGCTTTGCCAGACTGCGTGGTCATGCCGGCAAGGGGCTCGATACCGACGCGATCATGGCACTGACGCGCGGTGAGACGTGACGCTCGTCGATGCCAATGTCCTGCTCGACCTCGTCACCGACGATCCGCAGTGGGCGGAGTGGTCGATCGCGCAACTCGAGGCCGCCTCGCTGCGTGGACCGTTGCTGATCAACGATATCATCTATGCGGAGATTTCCGTTCGCTACAGCCGGATCGAGGACGTCGATGAATTTGTCGAGGCGGTGCGATCGCGCCGATGCCGCGGCCGGCGCTGTTCCTCGCCGGGAAGGCATTCACCCAGTATCGCAAATCGGGTGGATCGCGCACCGGGGTACTGCCGGACCTCTTCATCGGTGCCCACGCCGCGGTCAGCGAGTTACCGCTACTGGCCCGCGACATTGGTCGCTACCGCACCTATTTTCCGTCGCTGACGCTTATCACGCCTTGAAGCGCTCCCCTCAGGAGGCGCGGAACATGAGCGACTGATGGGTAGCGGCTCCCGCCATCGCGCCGTCGCCGACGGCGAGCGCGACCGACCCCGCGGCGCGCGCCGCATCGCCGCAGGCGAACACGCCAGGCACCGTGGTTTCCTTGACGGTGTCGGTCCGCAGGAAAGGTCCCATCGGCCCCTCTTCGAAGGCGCAGCCGAGCTGCTCGGCGAGCGGACTGGCCATGCTCGTGCGCGGCATTGTGAACAGCCCGTCGAGCTTGACGACGCGGCCGTCCGTCAGGACGACGTCGGCTTCGCCGGTGATCTTCTCCACCGCGCATTCCTCGATCGCAACCCCGCGGCGATCCAGTTGAGCGCGCTGATCTGCGTCGGGGACAAATGCGCCGTTCAGGAACAAGGTCGTGCTTCCCCAGTCCGGCAGCATAAAGGCGTGATGCATCGACAATGAGGACACAGCCAGCACGCCGATGCGGCCGTTGCCGAGCTCATAGCCATGGCAATAGGGACAATGGAACACGCTTCGGCCCCAGCGTTCCGCAAGCCCCGGAATGTCGGGCAGGCTGTCGACGACCCCGGTGGCGAGCACCAGCCGTCTTGCATCGTGGGTGTCTCCATTCTCCAAGGTAACCGAGAAGCCTTTCTCGGTCCGCGCGCCGCGCTCGGCGCATGCGTCGATCCATTCGACGGTCGGATAGGCCGTCAATTGCGCACGGGCGTCGGCTGCGATCGCATCGGGCGCGCGCCCGTCCTGTCCGAGGAAGCCGTGCGATGTCTTGGCGAAGCGGTTGCGCCGGCGGCCCTGGTCGACCACCAGGATCCTGCGTCGCGCGCGGGCGAGCTGCAGTGCTGCGGACATGCCGGCATAGCTGCCGCCGACGACGATGGCTTCATACATCATGTGCCTCTTTGTCATGGTTCCGGTACCGGGCCGCGCGCGCCTGGAATTCTTCGGCGAGCCTGGCCAGCGTGACATCGGCGAGCCGGCCGATGAGAAATGCTTCCGCTTCACGGAAGGCGTCGTTCAGCGAGTGGTTGACCGCCTGCTCGACGAGGCAGGTGCGGTGTTCGAGCTCAACCCCCATCGCCAGGATCGTCGGCGCGCCCAGGGCGTCATAGATGTCCTTCAAGGTCACTGCGGAGAGATCGCAGGCGATCACCCAGCCGCCGCCATGACCTTTCTCGGACGCTACCAGGCCTGCCTCGCGCAGTCCGGCCATCGTGCGGCGCACCACGACCGGGTTGGTGTTCATGCAGCGTGCGAGCTCGGCCGAGGTCATGGGGCCGCCATGGTCGGCCATGTGGAGCAAGGCATGAAGGACTGCGGAAAGCCTGCCGTCGGTTCTCATGTAACTTTTAATGATACATGATTGGGACGACGTCAAGTCACCATGCGCAGCATCCGGGATAGGGGAACGGCATTATTCGACGAAGACCTTCACGCTGGCTGCCCTGCCGGCTGCGTCGATAACAGTCAGCACCGAGGTCCCGGCGCCGTCGGGCACCCAGGTCGCGGTGCGGCGGCGCACGACCTCGGCCAGCGGCTTGCCGTTGGCGAGCCAGCGGAAGGGCGCGCGCCCGCCCTGAAGTTTCAGGACCAGCGGCGAGGTCTCGGCGCCTGAGGCGCCGAGATCGACGCGCGCGCCGTCCGGGGGAAAGACGATCTGTGGCGCCGGCTCGGTCGGCTTCGCGGCAATCAACCCGTCTTCCGTGGCAGCGAAACGTTCCATCGTCACCGGCAATTCGTGGCGCCTCGGCTTGAAGGTGCCGGCCGGCGCGCGCGGCAGGGGCACGGCGGCAAGGCCCGACCTGGCGAAGGCCTCGAACAGGATTGGAGCGGCTGAGACGTAGCCCGACAGGCCGGGCACGGCGCCGGCATCCGGCCTGCCGACCCAGACGCCCAGCACGTAGCGGCCATCGAAACCGATCGACCAGGCGTCGCGGTAGCCGTAACTGGTGCCGGTCTTGTAGGCGAGGCCGCGCGGCGCCGAGCCTTCCGGCGGCTTTACGCCAGCCAGCATATCGGCGACCTGCCAGGTCGCGGCGTCGCTGAGCACGGTGCCGCCTGCGGCAGGCGGCGTGCCGGGCCGCTCGCTTCCGTCGCGCAGGGCACGAGCCCGACCGGCATTGGCGAGGCCGGTATAGAGCTGGACCAGGTCGCGGAGCGAGACGCCGACGCCGCCGAGCGCGATGGCCAGGCCGGGCGCTTCGCCGGGCGGCAGTTGCGGCGTGACGCCCGCCTGCCGGAAACGGGCGGTGAGCCGAGCCGGACCGACTGCGTCGAGCAGACGGACGGCAGGCACGTTGAGTGAAAGCTGAAGGGCCTGGCGGACGCTGACGTCGCCCTGGTAGCTCATGTCGAAGTTTTTCGGCCGGTAGCCCGCGAAGTTGGCGGGCCGATCCTCGATCAGCGTCTCCTGGGCGACCAGGCCTTCCTCGATCGCCAGGCCGTAGATGAAAGGCTTAAGCGTCGAGCCCGGCGAGCGCACGGACCGCGTCATGTCGATCCAGCCTGAGCGGCGGGCATCGAAGAAGTCGGCGGAGCCGACTTCGGCGAGGATCTCGCCGGTGCGCGCATCGGCCAGCACCATGGCTACCGAAAGTCGCGGCCCCAGCTTGGCGGCAGCCTGGCGCGCCACCGTCTCGAGGCCTTGTTGTACGCGCTTGCGGATGGTGAGTTCGTGGCGGGTCTGCGACGGCGCGTTGCGCAGTGCCGTCTCGGCGGCGTGGGCCGCGAGCGCGGGAAGGGGGCGGCGGATCGCCGTCAGTTCCTCGGCGCTGGCCCGGCCCGCCTCGGCCTCGCCGATGAGGCCGGCGCTCACCATGCGGGCGAGCACGCGCTCGCGCGCCTTGTGGGCGCCTTGCGGGTTGCGGTCGGGCCGGCGTCGTTCGGGCAGTTGCGGCAGCGCCACCAGTACCGCGGCTTCCGAGACGGTCAGCCGGCGTGGCTCCTTGCCGAAATAGGCGAGCGAGGCCGCGCGGATGCCTTCGAGGTTGCCGCCATAGGGCGCGAGCGTCAGGTATCGCTCGAGGATCTCGCGCTTGGACAGCCGCCGCTCGATCTGGGCGGCGCGGAAGATCTGTTTGAACTTTGCGCCGAAGGACCGGCTTTCGCGCGGCTCCATCAGCCGGGCGAGCTGCATCGACAAGGTGGAGCCGCCCGAGACGATGCGGCCGCTGCCGGCGAACTGGCCGGCGGCACGCAAGAGCGCCAGCGGGTCGACGCCGGAATGCGTCCAGAAGCGCTTGTCCTCATAGGCGACAAGCATGTCGACGAACTGCTTGTCGACATGATCGAGATCGACGGCGAGCCGCCAGCGTCCGTCTGGCGTGGCGAAGGCCCTCAGCAGCGCGCCGTCGCGGTCGACGACCTCGGGCGAGACGGTGAGCCGGGCGGGGATCGGCGGCGGGAAGGCATGGTCGAGCCATGCGAGACCGCCCGCCACCGAGGTCGCCAGGACGGCGACCGATGCGGTGGCGATGGCGAGCCGTCGCAAGGCCGGTGGGCGCCCGACACCCCTCATCCGACCTCGCTTCGCGAGGCCACCTTCTCCCACCAGGCCGTGTGAAAACTCGGGCATTGGTTTTTTGGATGTGTCGAGGAGCATCTTGGGCTTCCCAAATCAACCTGGATCGGATTCAAATTGTTGATCCAAAGCAGTGATTTGCCGGATTTTTGGCAGTTTGAGACGAGGCCGAAATGGCGCATATGACAGGCCAGTCGCGGGAGCAAACGAGCTTGTTCCCGGAAACCTTGGACGAGGCGGTCGGTGCCGATCATCCGGTGCGGGTCATCGATGCCTTCGTCGACAGCCTCGATCTGGCGCAGCTCGGTTTCTCCAAGGTTGTTCCCGAGGCCACGGGCCGGCCACCCTACGATCCGGGCGATTTGTTGAAGCTTTATGTGTACGGCTACCAGAACCAGGTGCGGTCGAGCCGCCGGCTTGCGGCGGAAGCGCGGCGCAACATTGAAGTGATGTGGCTCACCCATCGCGCGGCGCCGGCCTTCAAGACGATTGCGGATTTCCGCAAGGATCATCCGGAAGCGATCGTTGGGGTGTGCCGGGCCTTCGTGCGCTTCTGCCGGGAGCAGGCGCTGGTCGGCGGCACGTTGCTTGCGATCGACGGGACCAAGATCGATGCGGTGGCGAGCCGCAAGCAGGTGGTGACGGCCAAGGAACTGGAGAAGGCGACGGCGGCCGTGGACCGCAAGATTGCCGCCTATCTTGCGCAGATGGACGAAGCCGACCGGGACGAGCGCGCGGCGCAGACGGATGGCGTGGACGTTGCGGCGGCGGTGGCGGCCTTGCGGGCGCGCCGCGAGCAGATCCAGCAGCAGGCCGAGGCTTTGACCGGACGCGGGTTGAGCCAGTGGGTTCGCACCGAGCCCGAGGCCAAGCTGATGCGCACGGCTCGGCACGGCCATCAGGTGGCCTACAACGCGCAGACCGTGGTCGACGCAAAACACAAGCTGGTGGTTGCCTTCGACCTGACCAATGACGGCAACGACCAGTGCCAGCTCCACCCGATGGCGGTGGCCGGCCGCGAAGCCGTGGACGGTGACAAGGTAGCGGTGGTGGCCGATGCCGGCTATTCGAACGGCGAGCACGGCCAGCGCTGCGAGGACGACGGCATCACCGCCATCGTGCCGCGGGCCGAAACCGTCAACCCGGAAGGCAAAGAGTACTTCACCCGCGACCAGTTCAGCTACGACGCCGAGAGCGACAGCTGGCGCTGCCCGGCCGGCGAAACGCTCACCCACCGGGAGACCTCGTGGACGGAACAGAAGAAGAAGTACGGGACCAAGGCCTGTGCGGACTGTGCCTTGAAGCCGAAGTGCACGCAGGCCGCCAAGCGCACCATCATCCGCCACTTCCATGAAGATGCGCGCGAGGCGATGCACCGGCGCGCCATCAGCGACCCCGAGTGGATGGCGCAGCGGCGCATGCTGGTCGAACACCCTTACGGCACCATCAAATGGATGATGGGCCATCCCCGGTTCCTGGTCCGCGGGCTGAAAAAGGCCAGGTCCGAGTTGGCGCTCAGCGTCCTGGGCTACAATCTGAAGCGGGTGGTGAACATTCTGGGTGTGCCGGCGCTGCTCCAGACCCTGCTGTCCTCGCAAGCATAGGGGGGCGTGAACTCGTGCCTCAGCTTCCAAACCACTCACAACGCTATGCCTCCGTCCAGTTCTCACACGGCCTGCCACAAGGGGAGAAGGGGACGCCTGCAGTAAGGTCTCGGCCAATCGTCAACGCTGGTGGCTTGCAGAGCCGGCAACGCCAGGTTCCCGCCTTCTCCCCTTGTGGGAGAAGGTGGCCTCGCGAAGCGAGGTCGGATGAGGGGTACGTCCCGCTGCATCTCTTCGAAGCATCCTAGCTGGTAGCTTGCAGAGCCGGCAAGGTCAGGCTCCTGCCTTCTCCCCTTGTGGGAGAAGGTGGCCGCGCGAAGCGCGGTCGGATGAGGGGTACGCCCCGCCGCATCAAGCCAAACATCCTACTGCGCCTTCACCTCCATCATGCCGGTTGCCGTGCGGGCCGCGAATTCGGGACGGTACATATCTTCCACCGTCGCCGCCGGATGGGCGAAGACGCCCGGCGTCACCGCACGCACGACATAGGCGACCGTGACCTCGGAATTATCGCCCTGGCCCCGGTTGAATGCCGCGATGAAGCGGTCGTCGCGGAACTCCAGATGGGCGGCCTCGGTCTGCGGCAGCCAGCCGAAATTGTCGAGTTGCGCGCTCGACACCAGGCCGGGATTGTCGATCTCGAAGCCGGCCGGCAGCAGGTCGTTGATCAGCACCCGCGAGGCCCAGTTGTTGAGCTGCGCGATTTTCAGCACCACGACGTAGCGCTCGTTCTGCTTCGCCTCCATGACATTGGCCTCGGCGCCGTCGAGCGTGTAGTAGGTGCGCTCGATTGTGAAGCCGTCGCCGCCGGCAGGCAGCGGCTGAAGCGGCACGGCCATGGTGGTGAGCACAGCCTCCATCGGCGTGTTGCCGGGATTGGCGATGCTGATCGGCTCGGCGACGAGTTCCTCGCCCGTCACCCGCGTCGAATAGCTCCCCGAATGCGGAGCCCCGTTCACTTCCAGCCGGATCGCGTCATTGCCGGCGACGAGCGCCCGTGCGGCGAGCAGCATCCAGGCGTTGTCCTGGGTGCTCGTCCAACGCGCCTTGCCGCGCTCGGCCGAGACATACTCGACCATTTCCGCGATCGACGATGGCATCGGGCTGCTCTCGGCGGCGAGCGCCAGCATGGCGGCGCCGTCGCGAAGCTTCGAGCCGTAGTCGGACCGGTAATAGTCGTATTCGGCCGTGCTTTTCGCCAGCGTCAGCGCCGCCTGGAAGGCGCGCTCGGCGCGTTGCGCGTCGCCGTAGAGCGCGAGGCTCGCCGCCAGATGCGCTACGGCCATCGGGCTCGAGAAGGCCTCGATCCTGGTATCGGCATAATAACGCAGATCACCGACCGAAGCTTTCTTGTTGCGGGCGAGCACATAGAGCGAATAGCCGATCTCGCTGCCGCGGCCTTCCAGATCGAGGTCGTAGCCAAGCGAATTCTGCAGGTTGCTCACGGCCTGCAGCATCGCCTGATCAGGCACGTCGTAGCCCTTTTCCCGCGCCCTGGTCAGGAAATCCGTCACATAGGCATCGAGCCACAGGTCGCCCGAGCCCGGGCCCCAGAGGCCGAAGCTGCCGGAACTGGACTGGTAGTTGAGGACCCGGTAGATCGCGTCCTGGATCCGGCTCTTCAGATCCGGGTCCTCGGTCATGACGAATCCGGCCGAAAGCTCGTTCACATAAAGCAGCGGCAACGCGCGGCTCGTGGTCTGCTCGGCGCAGCCATAGGGGTAACGATCGAGCGTCATCAGCATGGAGGCGACGTCGAAGGCCGCCGCCGGCGATACGCCGACGCTCACCGTCGCCCCGTCGAGCAGGCTGGCCGCCAGCACTTCGCGGTCGATGGTCAGCTTGCCGCCGTTGCGCGCGATCCCGATCAGCGAGCGCGTGGTCACCGGCATCGCGGCCGGACGGACCGGCAGCGACAGCGCCTGTTCCACGGTCTGGCCCGCGGCATTGGCCAGCCGGATCGTAACCCCGGCCTCGCCGACCTGTTGGGCCGTCAGTGGTATCGTCAGTGTCTGGCGCTTGCCGGGTTCGAGAGCGAGCGTGCCGAGATCGCCGCCGAGCGCGACATCCAGCCGGTCGTTGCCTTCGACAGTCACGGTGTAGTCGCCGGCGGGAGCATCGGTATTGGCGATGTCGAGCGTGAGTTGGGCCTCGTCGCCGGGCGCCATGAAGCGGGGCAGGCCGGCGGTGATCACGATCGGGTCGCGCACCACGACGTCTGACGTGGCATGGCCGACGGCGTCCTTTGTCCAGGCGACGGTCATCACCCGCACGGTGCCGTTGAACTGCGGAATGTCGAAGGCGATCGTGGCCTTGCCCTCCGCGTCGAGCTTCACCGGGCCGGAGAAGAAGGCGACCAGCTTCTGCGTGGGCGGGCTGCCCTCGGTCGCCATCTGGGCGCCGTCGCCGCCGGTGCGGAGCCGACCGGCCGCGCCCAGCGAGCCGTCGATCAGACGCCCGTAGAGGTCGCGGATCTCGATGCCGAGCATGCGCTGGCCGAAGAACCAGGCTTCCGGATCCGGCGTCTTGTAGTTGGTGAGGTTGAGGATGCCGACGTCGACGGCCGCGACCGTCACATAGGCGTCACTGCCGGGTGCCGCGCCGGTCACCGCCACCGGTATCTCCAGGGGCCTGCGCGGTTCGGTCTTCTCGACAGTGGCCAGCGCGACACCGAGCTTGCGCGCGCCGGGATCGACCTTCAGCCATTTCACGCCGATGGCGCGGGCCGGCATACGGGTCTCGATCGCTTCACCCGGACGATAGAGCGTGGCCGTCACATAGGCGCCGGCGCCCCAGCCGTCGCCGACGGGGATGTCGATGGTCGCGCCGCCTTCCGGAATGCTGGCCGATACGCTGGCGAGCAGCTTCTCGGAGCCCACGGTCACCAGCAGCTCGCCGGCGAAGCGCGGCGAGACCTGCAGCTTGGCGACGTCGCCGGCGGCATAGACCGGCTTGTCGAGGGCGATCTCCAGCCCATCGGGCGTTTCGGTCGAACTCGCGGCGACATACCAGCCGGCATCGAATTCATAGCTGCTGGCGGGCCCGCTCGGACCGGAGCTTTCGACCTCGAGCCGGTAGCGGCCCCAGTCCACCGGCATCCTGATCTCGGCTTCGGCCGTGGCCGATGCGTCGATCGTGCCGGAGGCGATGGCCTTGGTGAAGGTCACCGGCTCATAGTTCCACGAGTTGTTGCTGCGGTACCATTGATAGTTCCGTTCGACCTTGAGGAGCGACCAGGCCAGGCCCGTTTCGGCCTTGCGGTTGCCGGCATTGTCGACGGCGATGACCTTGAAGCCGGCGGTGCCGCCCATCGGCACCTCGCCCTCGAATTGCGGCTGGATGCCGATCTTGTCGCCCTGTGGCCTGACGCGGAGATCGAGCTTGCGTTCGACCGCGCGGCCGCCGCTCTCGCGCATCCGCACCGTCACCTCGGCGTTCAAGAGCCGGGTGGTCGACGGCAACTGGTCGAGGACGATCGGGAACTCCGCCTTGCCGTCGTCGCCGACGTCGGGCAGGTCGGAGAGCGGAATACGGGTCGCCTCGCCTTCCTGCTCGTCAGCAAGGCCGAAGACATAGCCCTTGTAGCGCGGCCACTCGCGCTCCGTGGACAGCGTCACCTCGCCTTCGAGCGGCAGGCCGGCGGCGGGGGCGCCGTAGAGGAACCGTCCGTCCACCGTCACATTGGCGGTCTCGCCGGCGGCGATCTCGTCGCGGTCGGCAGTCATGTCGAATTCGATGCGGTCCGGCACGAAGTCCTCGACCAGGAACATCATCTGCGCCACGGCCGGCTGCTTGGGATCGGTGTGGATACTCGCCTGCCAGGTGCCGCGCATCGCGTTCCCGGAAAGGGCGAGATCGACGGCATGGCCGCCGACGGCGGCGCCGTCGCTGACGATGCGCCGGTCCTCGACGCCGTCGGGGCGGGTGAAGATGAAGGTGAGCGGCAGGTTCTCGACCGCCTTGGCGGCGTCGTCACGGGCGAGTGCCGCCACATGGACGGTCTCGCCGGCGCGATAGATGCCGCGTTCGGTCCAGGCATAGACGTCGAGCGCGCCCGGCGCGGGCCGCCCTTCGACACCGCGGTCGGACAGGTCGAAGCCGGCCCGCGTCATGTCGAGGAAGACGAAGTCGTTACCGCCATTGTCGGCCATCAGCACGGCCGGCACCATGCCGCCTTCTCCGCGCACGAGGCCCGGCGTGAAGGTGACGCGGCCTTCCGCATCGGTCCTGCCGGTGCCCAGCACCTCGTTGTTCTTGGCGAGCAGGGTCAGATCGACGCCGGCGAGGGGCCTGGCGCTGCCCAGCGAGCGGGCGAAGACATGGAGCCCGTCCTCGCCCGTATAGGTCGACAGGCCGATGTCGGAGACGACGAACCACTGCGTGGCGCGCGATTCCCACTCGTCGCGACGGTCGTCGACCGGCGCGGCCGTCAGCACATAGACGCCGGGCTTGCGCTGCGGCAGCGCCTCATCGACGGGGAAGGAGGTGACGACTTCCTTGTTGAGCTCGTTGGCGATGTCGAGCTTGCCCTCCCACACGGGTGCTCCCAGTTGTTCGGCGATGTTCGTCAGGTCGTAGCCGTCGAGCTGGCGCAGGAACTGGTAGCCGGACAGAAGCTGCGCCAGCGAACGGTCGCCGATGCGGTAAAGCTTGACGTCGGCCACGTCCAGATTGACCGTGACGATGGGGATACCGCGGCGGGCGGTTGCGGGCAGCACGAAGCTGTCGCCGGTGAAGCGGGCCGAAGGCGGCCGATCCTGGACATAGACGTCGAGCAGGACGGGCGCTTCCAGGACCGCGCCGATCGCTGCCGGCAGGCCGGTGCGGAAAGCGACGCGGTAGTGCTGGCCGTGGGCCAGGCCCTCCACGCAGATCTGGCGTTCCTTGGCCTCGATGCCCTTGGGCGCGGCGCCGTCGACCGTCACGAAGGTCGAATAATCCGTGCCGACCTTCACCAGATCCTCCGAGAACTGGGCGCAGACCCGCGGCGAGGCGCTGTCGGTATCGATGGAGTGGTCGACCACGCGGAAGCCCTTGGTCGCCTTGAGATCCTCGTAGGCGGCCCGGACCGCCGGCGAATTCGCCAGGGAAAGGCTCGCCTCATAGGCCTGCAGCGCCGGGCGGAAGAGCTCGCGCCGGTCGAGGCCGGCCGCGAGCGCGGCGAGCGTGTCCGCGCGGGCGGCGGCCGTGCGGGAGACAAGATAGCCGTCATAGGCGGCGGATGTGGCGACACGCTGAAGCTCCACCCGCTCGGAATAGCTGCTCGGGCTGATGGCGAGGGCGGCCCTTGCCAGCTCGTTCCACAAGGCCGGATCGTCCGGGGCGATCGCAAGCGCCGCCTTGAACTGTGCCACGGCGCCGCGTGGATCGCCTGACTGAATGCTCTGCCGTGCGGCGGCGGTCAGCCCGGCCAGCCCTTCGGTCCCTGTCGCCTCGCCGGTCAGCGATTGGCGGAACTGCCTGCTTTCCTCGACGAGCCAGGAGGGCAGGAAAGCGGGCTCGGCCGGCGCGCCGATATCGGGATCGGACGCGAGGCTCACCACCTTGCCGGCAACCGCGCCGTTGAACGGTTTCAGCTGGTTGTAGTCGGATTTGAGGAAGCACCACTGGGCTCTGGTATTGTAGGTAAAGGCCCGGCAGGCCGAATCGGCGAGACAGATGGCCTTGCAGCCGTCGAGCGTGACGTTCTGCTCGGTCCTGAGGTCGAAGCCGAAATAGTCGCTGCCGTCGGTGGTGACGATCGAGCGGCCATCGCTTGCCGCGAAGGCGGGGGCGACGAAGGCGAGGATCAGGAAGATCAGTGCCGAGAACCTGTGGACCTTACGCATTGCGATATGACCTCCATCGATCGTCCCAGCGGCACATCAGCAACCTTGCCCGCTGCTTGTCAACGCGCGAGACGCCCGCGCGCGACAACCCGTGGGCGCTGTGCTTCGGCCGGGGGCACTCTCCTATCCCGGGCGGTCAACACGAACCGGTCCCGCCGCTCCAACCGGTTCCCCGCCGCGTGTGACTGGACGATGACGCTGTCCCCAGAATACAAGGGTTCACGCAATCTTTCATCAGTGCAAGGAGGAGTGTCCTGCACCCGACTTGCTATTTCTGACGATTCGATTGTGGCTGCTTTACGAGTGCTTCATAAGGTCAAAACAATTTTAGGTTTTCGCGTCTAGCCTGTGAATGATGGAGTCGAGTAAGCAGCGTTTGCGGGGGGGCTGTCGGAGCGGCCGCGTCCTGGCGCGCGCCGTGGCTACGGCATTGTTTGCCTGCGCCGCACTGCCGATCGCGGCTCATCCGGCCGGCGCGTTCGAACTCTTCGGATTCAAGCTGTGGGGCTCCTCCGAAGAAGAGGATGCCGATATCGCCGATCCGCTGCGCTATACCGTGACGCTCACGGTCTCGGATGGCGACAAGGAATTGCAGGAAACGCTCGAGAAGGCCTCCGAACTGGTGGCCGGGCAGGAGCGTCCGGTTTCGGGCTCGCTCGGCCTGTTGTCACGGGCACGATCGGAACGCGAGTTGCTGATCGCGGCGCTCTACCGGCAGGCGCGCTACGACGGAGTCGTGAGAATTTCGATCGCCGGCCAGCCGCTCGACGACATCGCGCCCGACGCCGTGTTCACCGGGGAACCGGTCCCGGTCACGATCGTCGTCGACCCAGGCGCTGTCTTCACGCTCGGCGACGTTGCCTTGAAGGGCGACGCGGCCGATCTTGCGCCGGCGCGATTCGGCCTTATCGCCGGCGGTCCAGCCGGTTCAGGCGTGATCCTCAAGGCGGAAGCCGACATCGTCAGGGCGCTTCGCGAGGAGGGGCGGCCGCTGGCCCGGGTAACCGGGCGCGAGATCGTCGCGGACCACAGGACGCAGACCCTCGACGTTACGCTTTCCGTCGCGGCCGGTCCGATCGCGACCTATGGCGAGACCACGGTCGATGGCACCGAATACATGGATCCCGCCTTCACGGCCTATATGGTCGGGCTCGAACCCGGCAGGACCTACTCGCCCGACGAGATGGACGAGGCGCGCGAGCGCCTTCTCAATCTCGGCGTCTTCTCCAGCGTCAATCTGACCGAGGCCGACGCGCTCGCTTCCGACGGCTCGCTTCCGCTCCACCTCCAGGTCAGCGAACGCAAGCGGCGCGTCTTCGGCGGCGGCGCTTCCTACTCCACGACCGACGGTCTTGGCCTCGAAGGCTACTGGGCCCATCGCAACCTGTTCGGTCACGCGGAGAAGCTGCGCATCGAAGGTTCGATCGGCCGCATCGGCGCCGGCGGCGGCTACGGCGACAATAGCGGCTTGAAGCAGCTGAACTACAATGCCGCGATCCTGTTCGAGAAGCCGGGCGTGATCGGTCCGGACTCGAAGTTCTTCGCCAATGTGAAGACTGTCTATGAGAATCCCGACGCGTATGACCGGTTCTCGACCCGGGCCAGTACCGGCGTTCAATATGAGTTGTCGAAGAGGCAGTCGCTGTCGGCAGAACTGGCGGTGGAGTGGGAAGATGTGGAAGATCCGCTGAACCCGGAAGGCCAGACCTATCTTCTGGTCAGCACCCCGCTTCAATATGTGTTCGACAACCGGGACAACCCGCTCGACGCCAGGCGCGGCTTCAGGGCGCTCGCCTATGTCGAGCCGACCTACGATATCCTGAACAGCAACACCTTCGTGAAGATGAAGGCCGAGGGTTCCGCCTACCGCGCGATCGACGATGCCGAGCGCTTCATCTTCGCCACGCGCGCCGCTTTGGGGTCGATCGTCGGCGCCGATCTTGCCGACATTCCGGCAGACCGCCGCTTCTACGCCGGCGGCGGCGGCTCGGTCAGGGGCTATGCCTATCAGGGCATCGGCCCGAAGGACGCCGCCGGCGACCCGATCGGTGGCCGCTCCCTCGCGGAGGCTTCGCTCGAGATGCGCATCGGCGTCACCGAAACGATCGGCATCGTCCCGTTTATCGACGCCGGCACCGTATCGGAGAACGAGTTTCCCAGCTTCTCGGACGTCAAGTTTGGTGCAGGCCTGGGATTGCGCTATCTAACGCCTTTCGGACCGCTGCGTATCGACGCGGCAGTGCCGCTCAATCCCGATCCGGGCGATCCGGACTTCGGCATCTATGCCGGTATCGGCCAGGCGTTCTGACATGACCGTCCTCAGACGAATGCTCCGCATCCTGTCTTACGTGTTTCTGGCCGTGCTTGCCCTGGCCGTGGGTGCGGTCGCGGCCCTTACGCTCACCGCCAAGGGCCGCGAGAATCTCGCCGCGCTCGTCTCGACGATGGCCTCCACCGACGACATGAAGGTCCGGATCGGCGGTATCGGCGGCATTTGGAGCGGCGATCTCAGGGTCGAGCATGTCGTGATTGAGGATGCCGAGGGCCCATGGCTCGTCATACGCGGAGCCGAGATCGACTGGTCGCCGCTGGCGCTCATTTCCTGGACCTTCAACGCGGAACGCATTTTCGCCCAGCGGCTCGAAGTGGCGCGTCTGCCGCGCTCGCAGAACAAGGGCGGTGGCGGCGGTGGAGGCGGCCTCCCGGTTTCGGTGGCCATCGACAATATCGATCTCCCCGACATCGCACTTGGGGAAGAGATCGCCGGCGCGGTCGCGCAGCTCTCTGCGGAAGGCTCGCTGCAGGCGCTCGCCGATCCATTGAACATCGGGACCGAACTGCGGGTCAAACGCATCGACGGGGTCGGCGGCGACCTCGACGCCTCGATCCACTTCGTCCCGTCGGAGCAGCGGCTCAGCGTCGCCATCCGCGGCTCCGAACCGGCGGGCGGGATCATCGCCAATCTCCTGCAACTGCCCGGCGCCCCGCCGGTGCAGATCCTCGTGTCGGGTAGCGGCCCGATCGACGACTGGTCGGGCAGCGGGACCTTCTCGGTCGACGGTGCCGTGGTGACCACCCTTTCCGGCTCGCGACAGGCGGTCGAAGGCGGCAACCGGATCGCAGTCAGGGGCGACGGCCAGTTCGAGCGCTTCCTGCCGCAGTCGTTGCGGCCGCTGCTCTCCGGCAAGGCCGACTTCGACATCTCCGGGCTCCTCGGAACGACGGGCCGCATCGAAGTCGAGCGGGCCGATCTTCAATCGGCCGCCATACGCGCGAGCGCCAAGGGTACGATCGACCCTCAGGGCGCGAGCGATTTTGCGCTCACCGTCGCAGGGCCGGTCGCGCTCGATTTCGGCGCAGCTTCGGTGGCCCTCTCAAACGCGAGCGTGCGGGTGCTCGGCCCCGGTGACAAGCCGAATGTCGACGTCACCGCATCTCTCGAGCGGCTTGCCGCGCAAGGCATGGAACTTCGCAACATCGAGGCTGTGATCCACTCCGATGGCTTCGACGTTGCCCGTCGCAGCGGCCCTGTGGCGGTTGATCTCTCCGCTGGATCGGCCGTCAGCGACATCCCCGCACTGGCGCCGCTGCTCGCGGGGCAACTCAAGGCCAACCTGACGGCTGAGCTGAGCGAGACGGCCATCGGCGCCATTGCCGGCACCCTGGCCAACGATGTCGTCGCTTCCAGGTTCTCGGGCGAGATCAGCCGCCCCGATTTTGCACTCTCCATCGCTCTGGCCGCTGATGTCGCCGCTTCGGCACTGCCTCCGCCCGCGCGGCCGGCTCTGGGCGAGAGGGTCGCCTTGTCCGCGACGGTCAAGCGCGATGCGGCCGGCGATTTGTCGGTGGAGGCACTGCAATTGAACTCCGGCGGCCTCGCCATGGGCGGCAATGCGAGCCTTGCAGGCAACACCGTCGATGCAGCGTTGAAGGGCAGCCTTGCCGACATTGCCCCGTTGGCCGACCGTGCTACCGGTGCGGTCGAGTTCTCGATGACGGCCAAGGGCGACCGCAATGCTCCCGATGTCGCGCTCGGCCTCACCAGCGACAAGATCGCGGCCGCCGGGCGCGAGATCACCGGGCTGGATATCACGGCGTCGGGCAAGGTCGACCTCGCCAATCCGACGGCGGATGTCGCTCTGAAGGGCGACTTCGCCGGCCAGACGCTCAACGCAACAGCCACGATCAGGACGACGGATGGACGTCGGTCGGTGGACGGGCTGACGTTGGCGCTCGGCGACGCCCGCCTGTCCGGCAATCTGCTGCTCGGCGACGATTTCCTGCCGGAGGGCACGCTCGATCTCACTGTGCCTGATGTCGGAACGCTCGCTGCCCTCGCCGGCGAGGAGGCCAAGGGCGAGATCCAGGGCAAGATCCGCTTCGCCCGCAATGACGGGGTCCCCGAGATCGTGCTTGAAACGGCGTCGCCGTCGCTGTCGCGCGCCGATCTCGTCGCCGAGGGCGTCGCCTTAGGCGCGACCGTTTCCGACTATCTCGCCGAGCCCGCGATCTCGGGCCGGCTGCGTGCAGGGTCCGTCGTGTCCGGATCGGTTGCCGCGCATGATGTCGCCGCCACGGCCGGCCTCAGCGGCGACCGGCTCGATCTCACCTTGCGCGCGACGGCACCGGAAGGCGGCACGATCGCGAAAGCGCTGATGCTCGCCGGATCGCCCGTCTTCGACATCACCGTCTCGGGCTCCGGGCCTGTTGCCGACTGGCAGGGCGAAGGAACGGTGGCAATCGATGGCGCCCCGGTCACCGGCCTTTCGGCCCATCATGCGCTGGCCGATGGCGGCCGGCGGATCACCGTCAAAGGCGACGGCCAGTTCGAGCGCTTTGCGCCTGATGTCGTGCGACCGCTGCTGGCCGGAAGGACGGATTTCGATATCGCGGCATTGCTGGCTGCGGCCGGATCGGTGAACATCGAGCACGCGACGATCCAGTCTCCGGCCGTCCACGTCACCGCGGCAGGTTCGCTCAATCCGGAGGGCGCCAACGACCTCGCCGTCCAGGCCGAGGCCGTTGCCGGCCCTGTCCCGCTTGCCTTTGGAACGGGCGAACAGGCGGCGTCGGTATCTCTCAGCGCTGCCAATATTCGCATCTTCGGTCCGGGCAAACAGCCGATGCTCGACGTCGAAGCATCGCTCGATCGCGTCGCGGTACAGGGCAACGAGTTGCGCGACATCGAGGCGACGCTGCATTCCGACGGATTCGACGTGACGACCGCGAGCGGACCGCTTGCCGCCGATGTCACCATCGGCAGCGCCACTCCTGCCGGCGCGGCATTGGCGCCGTTGGTTGCCGGACAGTTGAAGCTTGCAGCCGAAGCCCAGCTTTCCGAAACAGCGATCACGATCGGCTCAGCCTCGCTGACCGGACAGGCCCTGACGGCAAGGGCCGCCGGCACTGTTTCGCGCCCGGATTTCGCGCTCGCCCTCAACATCGAGGCAGATGCCGCCGCGTCGGCATTGCCGGCCGCCGCTGCCCCGGCGCTCGGCGAGCGCGTCACGCTGACGGCCACCGTCAAACGTGACGCTGCCGGCATGCTGACGGCCGATCCCGTCAAGCTGGTCTCGGGCGACCTCGCGGTCGACGGCAATGCTATTCTCGCGGCGGACAATATCGAGGCCGCGCTGAAGGGCGTCTTCTCCAATGTCGGCCAGGTCGCCGAGGGCACAGCGGGCGACATCGCCTTCTCCGTGAACGCCAGGGGCAGGCCCAACGCGCCAGACCTGTCGCTCACCGTCACCAGCGACAGGATCCAGGCGGCGGGTCGCGAGATCACCGGGCTGGAACTGACGGCGTCGGGTGCTGCCGATTTCGCCAATCCGTCGGCGAATGTGTCGTTGAAAGGCAATGTCGCCGGCCAGCCGCTCAACGGCTCGGCCGTGTTGAAGACGACCGAGGGGCGCCGCGAGGTCGGCGGCTTGTCGCTCGTGCTCGGCCAGAACCGCATCACCGGCGACCTCGTGCTTGACGACGCCTTCGTGCCGGAAGGCGCCGTCGACGTCCTCATCCCCGATGTCGGGCCGCTCGCCGCCTTGGCGTTCGAGGAGGCCAAGGGGGACATCAAAGGCAGGATCCGCTTCCTCAGGGCCGGCGGTGTTCCCGAGATCGTCGTCGACCTGACGACCGCTGCGCTGTCACGCGGCGATCTCTCCGCAAAGGCCGTCTCGGTCGAGGCGACCGTGACCGACTATCTCGCCGCGCCGGCGGTATCGGGCAGGGTGCGTGCCGGCACGATCGTCTCCGGCGGCACGAGCGTCGGCAATGCCGACGTCAC
Organism: Mesorhizobium sp. L-8-10; assembly: GCF_016756635.1. Classification (NCBI taxonomy): domain Bacteria; kingdom Pseudomonadati; phylum Pseudomonadota; class Alphaproteobacteria; order Hyphomicrobiales; family Phyllobacteriaceae; genus Mesorhizobium; species Mesorhizobium sp. L-8-10. The sequence continues at coordinate 3,968,660 of NZ_AP023263.1, forward strand.
GCTTACCCGCGATGGCGTCTGGACCGGGTTTTCGGGTGGCGCAACCGTCAATGCGATGCCGGCGAAGGCGGCCGGCCGCTTCAAGATCCAGAACGGCGAGACAGTGATCGAGCTTGCCTCGGGCGAGGCGACGGTCAACAGCATGAAGATAGGCCTCGCCAAGGCCGCTACCGTTGTGATCAAGAGCGGTGAGACGACGCTCGACAGGCTTGCGCTGGCGGTTGCCGGCGGCAACGTCATCGTCTCGGGTTCGGTCGGACAGGCGCTGGCGCTCGACGTTCAGCTTGCGGGGCTGCCGGCGGCGGCGGCCAACACCTTCTCGCCCGGGCTCAACGCCATCGGCACCATTTCCGGAACCGCGCGGGTCTCCGGCCAGACATCCAGGCCGGAGGTCGGCTATTCGTTGCGTTGGGTGAATGCCGGCACCGCGCAGACCAGCGCCGCGGGCCTCGGCCCGCTCTCCGTCACATCGACCGGCACCTTCGCCGGTTCGGCGCTGAAATTCGAAGCCGATATCGGCGAGGCGTCGGGCCTCGCCATCAAGGGCGGCGGTACGGTGGGAACGGCGGGCACTCCCTCGCTCAGCCTCGATTTCTCCGGGCGCGTGCCCTTTGCCATCCTTTCCAGGCGGCTGTCCCCGTTGGGCATGTCGCTCTCCGGCGATGCCGACGTCGACTTGCAGATACGCGGGCCGGCGACGTCGCCTGCCATCAGCGGCACGGTACGGGCCTCGGGCGGACGTTTCGTCGATTCGGCATCGGGCATCGCCGTCAACAATCTGGCTGCCGACGTCTCGCTGGGCAGCGGGGTCGCCACGCTGCGCAGCCTCACCGGCAACATCTCCACCGGCGGAACCTTGTCCGCCCGCGGCACCGTCGGCATCGACCCGGCCAGGGGCTTTCCCGCCGATCTCTCTCTGAGGATCGTCGACGCCCGCTACACCGACGGCAGGATCGTGACCACGACCGTCAATGGCGACCTCGCCCTCAAAGGCTCGCTCGTGGGCACGCCGGTCGTTTCGGGCACGATCGATCTCGGCCGTACGGTCATCACCGTTCCCCAGAGGCTGCCGGCCTCGCTGTCGACGCTCGACGTCCAGCACAGGTATGCGCCCAAGGCCGTCATCCAGCAGCAGCGGGCCATCCAGCCGGCGCAGGCGAGCGGAACCGGGGGCACCGGCCGGATCGCCCTCGATCTCACGATCAACGCACCGCAACAGATCTTCGTCCAGGGACGTGGAGTGGACGCCGAACTCGGCGGTTCGCTAAGGCTCACCGGCTTCTCCGATGCGCCGCAGGCGGTGGGCCAGTTCGAGATGCGGCGCGGCCGTCTGTCCATTCTGGCCAGGCGTTTGAATTTCACCCGCGGCAATCTCGGCTTTGCCGGTTCGCTGATACCCACACTCGACATGGCGGCCGATTCGGACACCGGCGACGCCACCGTCACGGTCACCGTCACCGGGCCGGCGACCGACCCGGAGTTCGGCTTTTCTTCGGTGCCCGCTCTGCCCCAGGACGAGGTGCTGGCGCGGTTGATCTTCGGACGTTCGATGTCGCATCTGTCGCCGCTGCAGATCGCCCAGCTCGCGGAGGCCGCGGCGCAACTCGCCGGTGTCGGAGGACCGACGTCGCTGCTCGAGAACCTGCGCGGCCGGCTCGGCGTCGATGATCTCGACCTGAAGACCGACGCACAGGGCAATACTGCCGTTTCGGCAGGCAAATATCTGAACGACCGAACTTATCTGACGCTCGAGAAGGGTGACAAGGCGGGGTCGGGCAAGGCCGCGATCGACCTCGACGTCGGCCGTGGGATCAGGCTGCGTGGCGAAGCTTCCGAGACCGGCGCCGCAAAGGGCGGCATCTTCTTCGAACGGGAATATTGAATTTCAGCGATTTGCCGGGCGTCGCCGGAGCCGCATGACCGCTTGCAGGAATGGCACTTCAGCGAGGCTGGCCTTACGGGCCGGACAGCCTGGCGCTGTGCGCTGACGTCTTGTCGTGTCACTCTCGCCGCCTCCCCGAGATTTTGGCGAATCTGCGGCGCAATGCAATTTTTGCGTCAACTTTGTCGTATTCGCGCGAACCGTATCGTTCCCGAAGGTGCAGATTTGCGGATGGGATCTCTCCACTCGGCCGTTTTTGACATCATGGCTGTGATGCGGGATGGTATCAGGCAGAACGCCAATAAATGGGAGCAAGTCATGACCTTCTACAAAAGCAATGGGGACCGCGTTCCGGACCACGTCCTGGAACTCGCGGAAGAGGCGAAGAAGGGCGGCGTCGACCGGCGCGAATTCCTGGCGATCGCCAGTGCTTTCGGCGCATCGACGGCCTTCGCCTACGGGCTGCTTGGGCTTGACGGGCCGACGCCGGCAGCGGCACAGGAAACGCCCAAGAAGGGCGGCATCCTCAAGGTCGCCATGTGGATCAAGGACCCCAAGGACCCGCGCAAGGCCGACTGGTCGGAGATCGCCAATGCCGAGCGCCAGGCGATCGAGCCGCTGGTGAAATACACAAGGGAATATACGTTCGAGCCCTACCTGCTCGAGAGCTGGGAGGTCAATGACGACGCGACCGAATATGTGCTCCATGTCCGCAAGGGCGCGACCTGGAACAACGGCGACCCCTTCAATGCCGACGACGTCATGTTCAACTTCACACGCTGGTGCGACAAGTCGGCCGAAGGCAATTCCATGACCGCGCGCATGGGCACGCTGGTCGACGATGCCACCGGCAAGATGCGCGAGGGCGCCGTCGAGAAGGTCGACGACATGACGGTGAAGCTCAAGCTCACCAAGTCCGACATCTCGATGATCCCGAATCTTTGCGACTATCCCGGCCTCGTCGTGCACAGGTCGTTCGACGAAAAGGGCGGCGACTTCGCCGCATGCCCGATCGGCACGGGCCCGTTCGAGCTCGTCTCCTACGACGTCGGCCAGAAGGTCGTCTACAAGCGCCGCGAGGACGGCAAATGGTGGAACGGCGACGTCTATCTGGACGGCATCGAGTTCATCGACTACGGCACCGACCCCGCAGCGATGGTCAGCGCCTTCGAGGCGGGCGAAATTCACTCGAACTTCGAAACCTCGGCCGACTATGTGTCCATTCTCGATGGACTCGACCTGGTGAAGTCGGAGGCAGTGACGGCGGCTACCATCGTTGCGCGCACCAACGTCACCAACAAGCCCTATGACGACCAGAAGGTGCGCAACGCACTGCAGCTCGCGGTCGACAACGCCGTCGTTCTCCAGCTCGGCTACGGCAATGCCGGCGTGCCTGCCGAGAACCACCATGTCGCTCCGATCCATCCTGAATATTTCGAGCTGCCCAAGATCGCCCGCGATGCGGCCAAGGCCAAGGCGATGATGGCGGAAGCCGGCCAGGCCGACTTCGAGCACGAGCTGATCACGGTCGACGAGGACTGGCACAAGAACACCGGCGATGCGATCGCCGCCCAACTGCGTGATGCCGGGATCAAGGTCAAGCGCACCGTCCTGCCGGGCTCGACCTTCTGGAACGACTGGACGAAATATCCCTATTCGATGACCAACTGGAACATGCGCCCGCTCGGCGTGCAGGTCCTCGCGCTGGGCTACCGCACCGGCGAAGCCTGGAACGAGACCGCCTGGTCCAATCCGGATTGGGATGCCAAGCTGAACGCCGCGCTCGCCGTGGCCGACGCGACCAAGCGCAAAGCCATGATGCAGGAGATCGAGCAGGTCCTGCAGGATTCGGGCATCATCATCCAGCCCTACTGGCGCAAGCTCTATAATCATCACATGGCGGCGGTGAAGAACCACGGCATGCATCCGACCTTCGAGCACGACTACGGAAAGGTCTGGCTCGACGCCTAGCCGTCGCATCGCGGGGAGGGGCCTCGGGCCCCTCCCTCGTTTCCTGAATCGCTGGAGCGTTCCGGCCGGTCGTTGAATCGATTCAATGACCTCAAAGGCGTCCCGGCTTCGGCCCCAACCTTCAGAACGGCAGGGGATTGATGCTCGCTTTCATCTTGCGCCGCCTCGGGACCATGGCACTGACCATGCTGTGCCTGACTTTCGTCGTGTTCTTCCTGATCAATCTCGAGCCGAACCTGAAGAAGCTCGCCATCAGCCAGACCGAGATGCGTGCGACATCGGAGGATCTGGAGCGCTGGCTGCAGCGCAACGGCTACCGCCAGAACTTCTTCGTGCGCTACGGCCAGTGGATAGGCGTGACGCCGAAGCTGCCCAACATCGACCCGGCGACCGGCGAGGCGGTGCCGCGCTTCCGCTTCTGCGCCGAACCTTCGGTTCCCACCTTTTCCGGCGTGCTGCAGGGCGATTTCGGTTGCTCGACCAAGTTCAAGACGACGGTCGCCGCGAAGCTGTTCCCGGCACTCGGCGCGACTGGCATACTGATGTTCTGGGTGATGGTCACGATGGTGCCCATTGCGCTGCTGGTCGGTATCCTGGCGGGAATGCGCGAAGGGTCGCGCACCGACCGTACGCTTTCCGTCGCCTCGATCACCACGACGGCAACGCCGGAATATGTGTCCGGCATCATCTTCACGGTCATCTTCGCATCCTGGCTGGGCTGGCTCAACGGCTCGGCCGCCTCGGCGTCGCAAGGGGTCACCTTCTTCAACTTCACCTTGCCGGTCATGACCATGGCCATCTACGGCATCGGCTACATCGCGCGCATGACGCGCGCCTCCATGGTGGAGGTGATGACGCAGCAATATATCCGCACCGCCCGCCTCAAAGGGCTGTCCTTCGGCGGGGTGGTTGTCAAGCATGCGCTGCGCAACGCCCTGATCGCCCCCTTCACCGTCATCATGCTGCAATTTCCCTGGCTGCTGACGGGCGTCGTCATCGTCGAAACGATGTTCCGCTACCAGGGCTTCGGCTTCACGCTCGTCGAGGCGGCGGGCAACAACGACATCGACCTCCTGCTTGGCTGCGCGCTGGTGTCGGTCTTCGTCGTGCTGTTCACCCAGCTCATCTCCGACATAGGCTACGCCTATCTCAACCCGCGCATCAGAGTGCGCTGACAGGCCGGGAGCGCATGATGCAAGTCGAATATGTCGGTGCCTTCGAAATCGTCCTCGGCGTTCTCTTTCGCTTCTGGCCGGTCTGGCTGTCCCTGGCGATCGTGCTCGGCGCGAGCATCCGCTTCAAGAAGCGGCTCGGACTCTACGGCCAGCTCTTCGACAGCGGCGTGGGCATAGCGGGCGTCGTCATCTGCCTGTTCTGGCTGTTCACCGCGGCGTTCTCCGCGCGGATCGCGCCGTTCGACCCGCTGTCCCAGGTGCCGATCATGAAGGATGCGCTGCCGGGGGCGATCGAGCCCGGTTCCGGGCAGGTCTATCTGTTCGGCGGCGACAAGCTGGCGCGCGACGTGTTCAGCCGCATGGTCTTCGGCAGCCGCATCGTCCTGGTCATCGCGCCGGCCGCGACCGCCTTCGCGCTGATGGTCGGCATCGTGCTCGGCCTGCCCGCGGGCTACTACGGCGGCAGGACCGACACGATCCTGTCGTTCCTGGCCAATCTGGTGCTGGCCTTCCCCGTCATCCTCCTGTTCTACCTTCTGGTGACGCCGGAGATCCGCGAGCTCAGCTTCGATACCTGGCTCGGCCGGACCCTGGGCATCGGCTGGTCGATACCGCGCGGCCTGGCGGCCTTCTTCTTCCTGTTCCCGATCATCTTCTTCACGGTGTTCTTCTACACCCGCTTCAAGAGCCGGCCGCAGCTTCTGGCGCTTCAGCTGGCGCTGACCGTGCTCATCGGCGGATGGGTCTATCTCGGCCTCGTCTTCGACGCCGACCCGCTCGGGATAATCTCGATCGATCCAAACGAGCTGAACATCTTCGTGGCGGTGGTCTTTGCCTCCAGCCCCGGTGTGTTCCGCATCGTGCGCGGGCTCACCATGGACATCAAGACCCGCGACTATGTCGCGGCCGGCCAGACCCGCGGCGAGTCCCCCTGGTACATCATGCTCTGGGAAATCCTGCCCAATGCCCGCGGCCCGCTGATCGTCGACGCCTGCCTCAGGATCGGCTACACGACGATCCTGCTCGGCACTTTGGGCTATTTCGGCCTTGGCCTGGCGCCCGAAAGCCCCGATTGGGGCACCGCGATCAAGGATGCGAGCCGCCTGCTGCGCTCGGTCATCCATCCCGCGCTGCCGCCGACCTTTGCGCTGATGTCCTTCGTGCTGGGGCTCAACCTGCTCGCCGACGCGCTGCGCGAGCAATCGCTGAAGGATTGAGGAGGCGATGGTGCTCTACAGTTTACCCCCCTCTGGCCTGCCGGCCATCTCCCCCTCAAGGGGGGAGATTGGCAGCTTCGACGAGGCTGATCACTCCGCAATGCCGGTGATTGGCGAAATCGTCCGCGAGAGCGCAATCTCCCCCCTTGAGGGGGAGATGGCCGGCAGGCCAGAGGGGGGTACTTCTTTCCCAATGGGGAGGGCGACCAGATGAACGAAGCCGTCAAAGCCACGAACATCCAGGGGCCCATTCTCGAAATCGAGAATCTCTCCATCTCCTTCTTCACGCGGCGCGGCGAAATCCCGGCGGTGATGGATTTCTCCTGCTCGGTGATGCCGGGCGAAGCGATGGGCATCGTCGGCGAATCCGGCTGCGGCAAGTCGACAGTGTCGCTCGGCATCATGCGCGACCTGTCGAATGTCGGGAAGATCGTCGGCGGCCGCATCAGGTTCAAGGGCAAGGACATGGGCGACATGACCGACGAGGAGCTGCGCTCCGTCCGCGGCAATGAGATCGCCATGATCTACCAGGAGCCCATGGCCAGCCTCAACCCGGCGATGAAGATCGGCCGGCAGCTCATGGAAGTGCCGATCCTGCACGACAAGACCTCCAAGGAGGAGGCCTACGTCAGGGCGCTGGAAATGGTGCGCGCGGTGAAGCTGCCAGACCCCGAGCGCATGATGCGCTCCTATCCGCATCAGCTCTCCGGCGGCCAGCAGCAGCGTATCGTCATCGCCATGGCGTTGTTGTCGAAACCGTCCCTGCTGCTGCTCGACGAGCCGACGACGGCGCTCGACGTGACGGTGGAAGCCGGCATCGTCGAACTGGTGAAGGGGCTCGGCGAGAAGTTCGGCACGTCGATGATCTTCGTGTCGCACAATCTCGGCCTGATCCTGGAGACCTGCAACCGCATCACCGTCATGTATTCCGGCGAGGCGGTGGAGACCGGGTCGGTCGAGGATGTTTTCGACCGCATGCGCCACCCCTATACGCAGGGCCTGTTCCGCTCGATCCCGCTACCCGGCGCCGACAAGAATTCGCGCCCGCTGATCGCCATTCCCGGCCAGCTGCCGCTGCCGCATGAGCGGCCGAAGGGATGCAATTTCGGCCCGCGCTGCCAGCATTTCGTCGAGGGCGTCTGCAATGCGGCCGAAATCCCCATGATACCGGTCGAGGGCCACACCGACCATTTCAGCCGCTGCGTGCGTTTCAACGAAATCGACTGGAGCGTGCTGCCGGAGGGCGCCCAGAAGAAGAGCGAACCGGTCAAGCCCGGCGCACCGGTGCTCAGGATCGACGACCTCAAGAAATACTACCGGGTCGCGGCCAACGAGATCTTCGGCGGCGGCGAAGGCCGTGTGGTCAAGGCGAACGAGGCGATCAGCTTCGAGGCGCGCGAATCCGAGACCGTGGCGATCGTCGGCGAATCCGGATGCGGGAAGTCGACCCTGGCCAAGGTGCTGCTCGGCCTGGAGACGGCGAGCTCCGGCAGCGTTTCGCTCGGCAACAAGAACATCGAGTCGACCGGGATCGAGATGCGCGACGTCCAGACCATCTCGTCGATCCAGATGGTGTTCCAGAATCCTTTCGACACGCTCAATCCCAGCCACTCGGTGGGTTCGCAGATCATTCGTACGCTGGAGAAGTTCAAGATCGGCCGGACGGTGGCCGAGCGCAAGCAGCGCATGTTCGAACTGCTCGACCTGGTCAAGCTTCCGCGCGCCTTCGCCGAACGCATGCCGCGCCAGTTGTCGGGCGGGCAGAAGCAGCGCATCGGCGTGGCCCGCGCCTTCGCCGGCCAGGCCAAGGTCGTGGTCGCCGACGAACCGGTCTCGGCGCTCGACGTGTCTGTCCAGGCTGCGGTCACCGAACTGCTGATGGACATCCAGCGCCAGAACAAGACGACGATGCTGTTCATCAGCCACGACCTGTCGGTCGTGCGCTACATCGCCGATCGCGTCGTCGTCATGTATCTCGGCCACATCGTGGAGCAGGGCACCACGGACCAGGTCTTCTCGCCGCCCTATCATCCCTACACCGAGGCGCTGCTATCGGCGATCCCGATCGCCGATACGAGCGTGGTCAAGAAACACATCGTACTGGAGGGCGACATTCCCTCGGCGATGAACCCGCCGACCGGTTGCCCGTTTCAGACCCGCTGCCGCTACAAGCACCTCGTGCCGGATAATCTCTGCGAGACCGAGGTTCCGCCGTTGCGTGACCTCGGCGCGGGCCATCGCAGCCTGTGCTGGCTGTCAGACGAGATTCTCGCGGGCATGGAGCCGGTGATCAGCTTCGACAAGCCGGCCGATGCCGAGGCGCATGACATAGAGCCAAAGGATTCCCGGCCTGGCTCAGGCCCGGGCTTCGTCGGCGAACCGCCTCAACGCCCGCATGGCAAGACCGCCAGCGCCGAAGCCGATGCGGACGAGGAGGCGATCGAGGAACGCAAGGCATCCGCGCGTGTGCGGCGCGACGAAATGCGGGAGGCGGCGGACGACAGCGGCGGCGTGTCCGAGCATGCGCCGTCGCAGGTCGCGCCCCAGATGCCCCTGCAAGTGGGCGAGGGCCGGCAGGCCGACGACGCCGATGTCCCCTCCGCCTTCGAGGGGAGGCCGGCAGCCTTCGCCGAGCTGCAGCCGGCTCCGACGAAAGCCGGGTCTCGCGCCGCACCCGCCCGACGCGATCAGGCAAAGGCGCGGAAGCCGAACGGTGCCGACGAGAAAGGTCGGCCGGCCGGGATAAGCAGGCCGGCGCGCCCGGACGATCTCAAGCTCATCGCCGGCGTCGGCCCGAAGATCGAGCAGACGCTCAACGGGCTCGGCATCTACACCTATGCCCAGATCGCCGCCTGGAAGAAAGTCGAGCGCGCCTGGGTCGATGCCCATCTCAATTTCCACGGCCGCATCGAGCGCGACGATTGGGTGCGCCAGGCCAAGGCGCTCGCCAAGGGCGGCGAGGCCGAATATGTGAAGGTGTTCGGCAAGAAGCCGCGTTAGGAGGCCTTCGGCCCTAAGGAAACTTCGGAAAAAGCCGCTTCGCATTGGATTACTCCTCACTGTCCTGCCGGACGCCCGGCCGGGTCCCGCTGCTTCGCAGCGTCCCGGCGTTCGCTGGCCTTTCATCGTGCCACAGGCACGACGAATTCGCTCCGCGAACCGGCTGCTCACCCCGCAAGCAGGGAGAGAGCCGATGGGTCTACGCCTTCGCCAATCGCCGAGTTTTCCGATTGGCGAAATCCGAGCGGCCAGCCTCTCTCTCCCCGCTAGCGGGGAGAGATGTCCGACAGTGAGGGGCAACCAAGAGGCGGCAGCACCGCATCTCGCCAGATCTTGGTCGAAGCGCTTCCAGTCAATATTGGGCGCCGCCCGGAAGGCCGCCCCGACGAATGAGCGTGGAGGCGTCTGCGTCCGGCGCCATTGATTTAAGTCGAGTTTTCCGTACATGTTTTACGCCGCTGGATGGCGGCAGCAATCACAAGTTGGAACGATTCCAAGCCATTGTGCTTGCAACGCGAGTTTTTGCGTCTAAACGACGGCTGCAAACAGGTCGTTCAGGCGAGGATGGGTGCGCGTCGACATGGGTGAGCTTCTGAAGCGCTTCGCTTCCTATTACCGTCCGCATCGCGCCCTCTTCGTGCTGGATTTCTCCAGCGCCGTGGCGGCAGGACTCCTTGAGCTGGCCTTTCCCGTCGCGGTCACGATGTTCATCGACAAACTCCTGCCGACCGGCCAGCTGGGTATCATCGCGCTCGCCGCAACGGGACTTCTCGTCATCTACCTGCTCAATGCGGGCCTGCAGGTGATCGTCACCTATTGGGGCCACATGCTCGGCATCAAGATCGAGACCGAGATGCGCAGGAAGGCCTTCGATCATCTCCAGAAGCTTTCCTTCGGTTTCTTCGACAACAGGAAAACAGGGCACCTGGTGGCGGGACTCACAAAGGATCTGGAGGAGATTGGCGAGGTGGCCCATCACGGGCCGGAAGACCTGTTCATCGCGGTGATGACACTGATCGGAGCCTTCGCGCTGATGCTGTGGGTTCATGTGCCGCTCGCTCTGATGACAGCGCTCGTCGTGCCGCCGACGGCCTATGTCACGACGCGCTACGGAACGCAGATGACCGCAACCTGGCACGCGATCTATGGAAGGGTGGCGGATTTCAACGCCCGCATCGAGGAGAATGTCGGCGGCATCCGCGTCGTGCAGGCCTTCGCCAACGAGGATCATGAGCGGCGGCTGTTTGCCGAAAGCAATGCGGGATATTTCAGGACCAAGCTCGACGCCTACAGGGTGATGGCGCTTTCCATGTCGCTGTCCTACCTCTCGATGCGTTTCGTGCAGGTGGTCGTCATGCTGGCGGGAGCCTGGTTCGTCGTGCGTGGCGAGCTTTCGGCTGGCGGCTTCGTCGGTTTCCTTTTGCTCGTCGGCCTGTTCTTCCGGCCGCTCGAAAAGATCAACTCCGTCATCGAAACCTATCCGAAGGGCATTGCAGGCTTCCAGCGCTACACGCGTTTCCTCGACACGCAGCCCGACATCGCCGACCGGAAGGGCGCAGTCGACGTGGGACGACTGCGTGGCGAGATCGAGTACCGCGACGTGCGCTTCGGCTACCGACCAGACAGGCCGGTTTTCGACTGCCTGGACCTTTCGATCCACGCAGGCGAGACGGTCGCTTTTGTCGGTCCTTCCGGAGCAGGCAAGACGACGATCTGCTCGCTGCTGCCGCGTTTCTATGAAATTGCCGGCGGTGCGATCATGATCGACGGCATCGATATCAGGGATATGTCGCTCAAATCTCTGCGCTCGAACATCGGCATCGTGCAGCAGGACGTTTTCCTGTTCGCGGGAACGATCCGCGATAACATCGCCTATGGCCGCCTGGATGCGACGGATGCGGAAATCGTCGACGCAGCGCGTCGCGCGAGGCTCGAGGGCGTGATTGCCGGCCTGCCTGCGGGCCTCGATACCCCGATAGGCGAACGCGGCGTGAAGCTCTCGGGCGGCCAGAAGCAGCGACTGGCCATAGCGCGAATCTTCCTGAAGAACCCGCCGATCCTGATCCTCGACGAGGCCACGTCGGCACTCGACACCGAGACCGAACGAGCGATCCAGCAGGCGCTTTCCGAACTGGCGCAAGGGCGGACCACCCTGGTGATCGCGCACAGGCTGGCGACGATCGCCAATGCCGACCGTATTTTCGTTGTCGACGAGGGCCGGATCGTCGAGCGCGGCAGCCACGCCGAGTTGCTCGAGCAAAAGGGCAGCCGCTACGGCAGGCTTCACGCGGCGCAGGCCGGCAGCGGAAGTGGCGGCCGCGGCGCCACGCATCGCGGAACGCAAGCTACACCGAAGGGAGAATAAGCAGCGACAAATCGCTGCCCGATCCTTGCCGGTCGACACTCCCGGCCGGACATGCTCAGAAGCCGCAACGGCGCAGCGGTGCGGTGTGGCCTTGCGCCATCTTTCCGGTGTCTTGTGCGCGGCGCTCCAAACCCATGACGCCACGAACAGCAAGTCGAGGGCATGGCCGAACTTCCATCTCCAGTCGGTCGTGCGCACGCGGCAGCACAGCACCCGGATCGAAACTCCTCATCGATTTCCTCGACCGATCCGCCTGTTGTCGCCTGAAATCAAAAAATATGCATGCGCTGCAAGGAAGCGGGGCGCTGGAAGTGGCATGCCGATCCAGGGGGAGGCGATGGCTACCCCGGTCAGGTACAGGAGCCGCGACAGATGAAGCACGAGACCTTTGCCGAAGCCCTTCGCGGCACAGCTGCCCCAACCCGGGAGGTCGACCTGCTCGTCGTCGGCGCCGGCTTCGCCGGCATGCTTGCCGCGATCGAGGCCAGGCGCCGCGGTATCGATGATGTCCTTATCATCGAAAAGGGCGACGACTTCGGCGGCTGCTGGCGCGAGAACACCTACCCCGGCGTTGCCTGTGATATCCCTTCGCACCTTTATTCGTTCCGCCGCAATCCTAGCTGCGACTGGTCGCGTACCTACTCGCCCGGCGCCGAGATCTTCGCCTATGCGCAGCGGATCGCACGCGAGGAGGGGCTCTACGAGCGGACCCTTTTCGGCAAGACCATGACATCGGCCGACTGGGACGCCGGGTCCCGTCGCTGGAAGGTGCGCACCGCGGAAGGCGACCTCTTCGTCGCGCGGGCGCTTGCCTCGGCCACCGGGCCTTTGCATCAGGTCAAGCTGCCTGAAATTCCCGGCCTCGACAGCTTTGCCGGCACAGCGTTCCATTCCGCCGAATGGCGTCACGACGTGGATCTCTCGGGCAAGCGCGTGGTCGTCATCGGCACTGGCGCGAGCGCCATCCAGTTCGTTCCCGAGATCGCCAAGGTCGCGGGGAAGGTAGCGGTCATCCAGCGGTCGGCGCCTTACGTGGTTCCACGTCACGACCGGACGATCCCCGACTGGCTGCGCTGGGCCTACCGCAACCTGCCCGGCCTTCGGGCGCTGCGCCGGACCGTACATTATTATCTCGATGTGGAGCTGAAAAAGGGGATATTCACCGGCGCCGGGCATCTGCGGAAGGCGGCGACGAAGCAAGCACTCGGCAATATCGATAGGTCGATCAAGGACCCGGTACTCCGCGCCAAGCTGGTGCCCGACTACGAGATCGGCTGCAAGCGCGTCCTCATCTCGGATGACTGGTACCAGGCGCTGGCCCGGTCGAACATCGCGGTTGAGACTGCGGGCGTTGCAGAGGTCCGCGCCGACCGCGTGGTGCTGCGCGACGGCACCGAGATCCCGGCCGACGTCATCGTCTTCGGCACCGGTTTCCACGTCAACGAGGCGCTGATGGCACTGCCGGTGCGAGGCCGCGACGGCAGGTCGCTGCGAGACGCGTGGACCGCGATCGACGGGTCGATCGGCGCCTATTTCGGGGGCACCGTCCCAGGCTTCCCGAACTTCTTCCTGGTCCACGGACCGCGCACTGGATCGGGCTGGATTTCCGCACTGCTGATGATCGAGAGCTCGGTCGAGCACTTCACCCGCGTACTGACCGAGGCCTGGGGCCGGGGCATCGACGCGATCGAGCCGAGGCTCGACGCCTATAACGAGCTTACCGCCGAGCTCGATGCCCGCGTCGAGGGCATGGTCTGGAACCGGGGCGGCTGCGCGTCCTGGTATCTCGACGCCAGCGGTCGCAACCGCCTCACCTGGCCGGGCAGCCACACCGACTTCGACCGGCGCCACCGGGCGGCCGGCCTCGAAGGCTACGAGTTCGCCTGACACGTCGCGTGGCCGCCATGGTCGTACGACCACGGTGCCGCGTCAAACGGCCGGCCGGTCGCTGTCGTGATGTCGATAGACGAGGGGCGAGTCGCCGTACCAGCGCTGGAAGGCGCGCGTGAACACGCTCTGGTCGGCGTAGCCCACAGCTTCCGAGACCTGCGAGAGGGGGAGCCTGGTACGGGTGACGAGCGACAGCGCCCGGGCTCGGCGCCATTCGTCGACGAGGTCGCGGAAGACGAGGCGCTCAGCCTTCAGCCGCCGCTGCAGGCTGCGGGGCTCGAGGCGGAGGCGGCGGGCGACGTTTTCGAGCGTGCAGGTCCCCAGTTCCATCTGCCGCGCGATCTCGGCGCGCACCGCGTCGCCGGGCTGGCCGGAGACCTCGTGGCGGGCAGTGGCCAGATAGCGTCGTATGATTGCGTGATAGGCGGTGTCGCTCCGTTCGAGGCGCCGGTCGAGCACAGCCCGGTCGAAGTAAAGTGCATTGCGCTCGGCGCCGAAGCGAACCGGGCAGCCGAACCAGCTCTCGGCAGCACCGCGGGAGCCTCTTTCCTCCTCGCGGAAGCTCGCCTCCAGAAAGTCGACCCGCGTCCCGGCCGCCTGCTCGACCACGTTCTTGGTCACCGCCAGCGAGCCCAGCAAATACTGCCTGGCCGGACCGGTGACCGGATGCAGGTCGAGCACCATCGCAGCGATGTCTTCTTCCTCCTCGAGCGCGCAGACGAGGCTGTTCGAGTGTATGACAAGGTTGTCGATGATCGCTGTCAGCGCGCCGCGCAGGTCGCTTTCCATGCGCGTCAGGAGCGCCACCGGGCCGAGGATCTCCAGATGCTGATAAGGTGCGAGCCGCAGCCAGAGGTCGGGCAGTTCCCAGTCGTCTGCGCAGCGCTCGGCGAGTTCGCAGAATGCGGCGATGTCGACCTGCTCGTCCGGGCGGCTCAGAAGGCCAGGGTCGAGGCCGACTGCACGCATGGCGGCGGTCAAGTCGGCGCCGCGCTCGGCGGCGACTTCCCTGAAGCCGCTCAGGCTTGTCGCGCGTGTATAGTATCTCGCCACGGGGCCTCCTCCCGACCTTATGACGCCACATCAGATCATCTTATACCAAGCATTGCGGATCGGTGATCCGCCTGAACTGTCTGTAGTATCGATCGCGATTGAGAAGCACCGGATGTCTCGACATCCAGGCTGCCCTGTGAAGCGGCTGGCATTCCAGGCCGGTCCATCCGCTGAACGGCGCCTCGATCGGAAACCCCATGAGGCGCAAATGGCAGGCTATGGGTTGCTGGCTTCGGCTGGCGGAAGCATTTCACCCGGATGGCCCCACCAACCGCCAGGAGAAGTACAGCATGCCGCTGGCCGTGAGCCAGGATCCTGCCACGCGCACTGCCACCTCCTGCCAGAACTTATCCCGGCTGAGAACGACGGCAGCTACGACCAGCCCCACGACCGTTCCGCTCAAAACCGTCGCGGTGCCGGTGAGGAACGCCATGGGAAACGATTGCGTCTCCGGCTGCGCGTCCAGTCCGACTGCAAATCCGCCGACAAGCGCGAGCACCGCTGCCACGGCCACGGGCAAGCCGATGCCCGCCGTCACCGTCGCCGCCGCAACAAGCGCTATGCCAACCAGAAGGCCGCTACCTGCTCCCTCGGCTACATCGATGAAACCCATGGCGAGGCCCAGAATGAGCCCGCCGCACAGCGCCGGTATGCCGTAGTGGCAATGCTTGAAGCCGCAGAAGCCGAGCAA
The DNA here is from genome assembly GCF_016756635.1 of Mesorhizobium sp. L-8-10. Classification (NCBI taxonomy): domain Bacteria; kingdom Pseudomonadati; phylum Pseudomonadota; class Alphaproteobacteria; order Hyphomicrobiales; family Phyllobacteriaceae; genus Mesorhizobium; species Mesorhizobium sp. L-8-10. Next base: position 3,983,904 of record NZ_AP023263.1, read on the forward strand.
CAGTCCGATCGCCGCGATCGCGAGCAGTTCCGTCGGCACGATGATCGGGTGAAGCAGGCCGGCGTAGAAATCACCGACCCCGTCCAAAGGCGCATGGGCGCGCACCGGTGTCGTTGCAGATAGGATCGCGATTGCGCAAAGCCAAGCGGCAGCGCTTCGCTTCATCACACGCCGCCGCTCAGAAACGCGCCGCCCGCCACGGCGATCAGTCCGCCTGCGCTTCGCACGAGAACGGTCCCCGAAGGCCACCGCGCCAGCGCACCGAAAGCAATGCCGCACAGGTGAAGCAAGCCGGTGGCGATCACGAAGCCGAGCGCGTAGGACATTGCATCCGCAGCATCGGGCATCTCGGCCCCATGCGCGTGCCCGTGGAATATCGCGAACGCACCGACGATGATCGCCGCCACCCAAAGCGGCGGCTTGAACGCAAAGACCACACATAGCCCGAGTATCACCGCGGAGAGTGCGATCCCGGTTTCCACGGCAGGCACTTCGATCTGCGCTATCCCGAGTGCGCCGCCCAAGGCCATCACCAGGGGGAAGACGATCGGCAGGAGCCAGATTGCCGGCGCTCGAAGAAAAGCTCCCCAAAGCCCGACCGCGACCATGGCGACGACATGATCGGGCCCGAAGAGCGGATGGAAAAAACCGCTGAGGAATCCGCTCGCATGTCCCGTCTCCGTGTGGGCCAATACGGGGCCTGTCATCATGAGCGCCGCCAAGCCGCAAAGGGGGGCCAATGCCCGGTTGATACCGATTTTCAACTCGAATTCCTCCCTTTTGCGATCCGGGTTTCCGCCGCCGAAAACGGGGCAGGCACCCGGAATCCCATTGAAAGTGGTTGCAGCAAAGCTCCGGGCGGCAAATGTTGGTCAGTCAGGCCAGGAACCCCGCTACACGCTCGATGAACCAGAACGATGCGACAATTCCGATCGCGTAGGTCGTGATCGCGAATGCGGAGCGGCCGAGCAGGGGCGGGAACCTGAGAACCCTGGCCGACGCCACGACCGCCAGGATCACCGCAATGAACAGCAACTGGCCGATCTCGACGCCGATGTTGAAAAACAGGAGCGCCAGCGGGATGTCTCCCGGCGGAAGCGACAGTTGGGAGAGCGCACCGGCAAAGCCGAGGCCGTGAAGCAGCCCGAAAGCGAAGGCGACCACCCATGGACGCTGCGCGGTGAGGCTGGGGCGACCATTCCGGATGCGAAGGATCTCGCCGGCAAGCAAAAGAATGCTGAGCGCGATCGCCGCCTCGACCGGCGGCATCGGAACGTTGACGAACCCCAGGGTGGCCAGCGACAGGGTGATCGAGTGCGCCAGCGTGAAGGCCGTCACCGTGAAGAACAGGGCGCGCAGGTCGCGAGCGATCAGGAGCAGTGCAAGCACGAACAGCAAATGGTCGAAACCGAACAGGATGTGGTCGATGCCCTGCATCACGAAAGTCTTTGCGACCTGAAGGGCCCCGGCTGCGATCTCGATGTCGATCCAGGGCTGCGAGGGATGCACGAGCGTGGTGGTCACCGAACCGTCGAGCATCTTGACGCGAACGATGACGTCCGTGATCGTCGCCTGCAGGCCCCTGAATTCGATACGCTTGCCGGCCAGGCCGTCGGAGGTCTCGATAATACGGCGCTCGACAAGAGAGTCCGGAAACTGCCGTTCGGCGGGTTCCCTGAAATTGCGCACATCACCGGGAAACTGCAGGGCGACCGGCAGGCGCGCGCCTGAAAGCAGAGGCGTGCGCCAAAGCACATTATAGTGCTGGGCCCCCGTCTGGTCGATTTGCAGGTAAGCCGGACGTATCTCGTGTGCGGCTGCGGTCGCAACGAGGCTGATGGTCCAGACAAGGGCGCCAATCAGGAAGCGCCAGCTTAGAGCAATTCCAGCAAAAGTGCGCAGCGCTTTTGCGTCCGGAATTGCGTAAAAACAATAACATAGAGCATTTCCGCGACTCGGAGGAAAGCGGAAATGCCCTATGTGCGTGCCCATCCGCTGCGTGGTCATTGCGAGAGGGCTTCTGCCGGGGCGCTCGCAGCCTTTGGCCCGGGCAGATTCAGCAGGTCTGTGTCCTCGAGACGCGGAACGATCACTTCGTAACGTGACCGCATCTCCTCGAGCGCCGCCCGCTTGACCTCGCGATAGCGATCGTCGAGCCAGGCGGACTTGACGTTGATCTCGACCTCTTCGAAAGCCGGAACGCGACCGGGCTCCACGGAATCGATCCACACCAGATGCCAGCCATAGCCGGATTGGACCGGCCCCTGCCATGTTTTCGCCTCGAGCTGGAAGAGCGCCTCGGCAAAGGCGGGGCCGAACTCCTTCGCGACCTGCTCAGGGGTGCTGTCCCCATAGTAGGTCCTGAACATGAACGGGTCGCCACTCGAAGCGACCTCGGGCGAATCCGGAAGTTTGCCGGCGACGAGACCGAGTGCCGCTGCCGCCGCTTCACGCGCACCGCCGCCGTGCTTGTCCGGCGAGAAATATATGTGCCGGAAATTCAGATGCGGAGGCAGCGCAAAGCGTTCCGAGTTCTTCGAAAACCAGTCCGCGAGTTCGGCCTTGGTCGGCTCGTCGATTGCCGCCAGGTCCGCCGCCACGAAATCCATCTTCTGCGCAAGCCGTCTCTTGATGATCTGATCGTCCCGGTCGAGGCCCATGGCCACCGCTTCGCGGAACAGGATCTCTTCGGTAACCTTCTGATCCACGAGGCTGCGCAACTGGTCCATTGTGGGGGCTGGCCGCCCCTGCGCCAGCCAACTCACGGCGAGCTGGCGGATATCGTCCTCGGTCAGCACGATTTTCTGCGGATCGGCTGCTGTGTCCGGCTCGTCGTTGGTGAATTGATAGGCACCGAACAGGACGGCGCCCACCACGAGAAAGTGGACGAGCGGTTCATGCAGGAGCCGTTGCCACCTGCTGGACACGGCGACAGCTTCCCCCGCACGTTCCGGGCCGATTTTCGGCGTGATCGGAAGCAGCCTCATGCGTGCACCTATTCCGGTTGACTGGTGGACGGCAGCGACGCGGCTTCCGCCGTCGTTGCCGGGCTTTGACGGAGATAGTGGAGGATAGCGAACTCTCCTGCCGGGTCTTTCACCCCCTTGGAGCGGATAATTTCGACATAGTCGGCGGTAGCCTCCCATGCCTCCCAGTCGGCCAGTTCCATGGCCACAAAGCCTGCCATTGGTCTTCGCACCCGAATGAACTGGCGATAAGCCTCCACGACCCTTCCCCGCGGCACGGAAGCGTCCGCTTGCCCATGGACGCTGAGCGCCAGCAGGGCGGCCTCGATCTCCGGCAGCGTTCGCGTGCGGTCGGCAAAGTATGTCTGCTCGAGCCATTCGATCCGGCTCGGCCCGCGCAATTCGATATCCGCCGCCAACATGGCCGCGAGGTTCGTAGCATCCCGCGCACTCCGAGCCGCGGCGATGCGCTGCTCGAGTGCGTTGGCGTCATCGGGGCCACCGGCAATGCCGATCAGCAGCGTGTATGCCGGAAGCCTGGAAGCCAGTCGGGGATCCACGATCCACGTTGCTATTTTCGTGGCGTCGAGCCGAGGCTCGAGCGTCCGGATGGCAGCATAGGGGGCCCTCGAGAGTTCGCCATATGCGATCTCAGCGGCCAGTGCGTCGGTATCTTCGAGATAGGGCGCGACGACGGCGAGACGCTCACCCCATTCGGCATCCGTGAGATACGACCCCATTGATGCAATTTGCTGCCAGTTTTTCGTCGGGCGGCTCTTCCCACCGCGGTTGGTGGCGACAAACTGTCGGAGCCAATCAGCATGGTCAGCGTCGATCGCACCGATGCTGGCCCATTCTTCAGACAGTTTGTCCCGGACGAGCAGCAACGGTTTCCCGCTGGATACCGATGAGGGCTCCTGGCGAAGCACCGGTCCGTCCAGGGACATCGTCGGCTCGGCCTTCGTAGCCGACAGGCCGGGCTGCGCTATCGTCTCGTCCGTTGTCGCATGTCCCTTGATCACCTCGATGACACGGAACTGCCCTTCATTGGCCAGCGGAACGGCGAGCACGGCGTCCGCGGCCGAGTCCAGCCTCTGTCCCGGCGTGATCGTGATGCCCGATAGGCACACGCGACAGGCATGGGCCTGGCTGCCAAGAGCAAGCAGCAACGCAATGCCAACCATCAGCCGCGACCACGCTGCCCAGAACGGCAATCTCGCCGACATTGGTCTCCCTCCATCAGGAACCAGCCCGGCCGCCGGATAGTTTCTTCCGGCGGCCGGCTTTCGTGGTGCCTCAGAACGGCGACTTCTGCTGATCCAGCGGGTCGAGAACCTGCGGCATCGCCACCACCTCGTAGTTGGCAAAGCCGAACTCGTTGCTGCGAGCGGCAACGTATTTGTCGCCGTGCTTGTAGACCCTCACCTCGTACGGCGTGTTGTCGATGGTGGTCACGATGGCGCCGTCCTTGATCTCGTAAGCGGTTCCGCTGCCCAGCAGGCCGCCATGCAGAACGTCGCCGACTTCGCTCGGCTGAGGCAGCGATCCGCCCACATTGTTGATGAGCCGTTGGCCCGACGTGGTCCAGGAGATGCTGAAGACCTCGCCTGTCGGGGTGTTTCTTACCCAGGTGGTCTTGCCGACGATAAGGTCTTTCAAGGCTGCATCGTCGAGAGCCGTGGCACCCTGCTGCCTGAGGTCGGCCACGGTCATGCCCTTGGCCGCCGCCTCGCGTATCTCCCTGGTCGGCGCGTACCAGATCGGCGAACTCCATGCCCGCTCCTGGATCGTCGCCGCCACATTGTCGGGCGGCGCGACGCCCAGCTCCGCGGCCTGGATGGTCGTCCAGCGCGGGGTCGGGATTTCGAGAGCCCTGACATAGTAGAATGCGTCCAGGCTCGGATCGAACTCGGGATCGGTCCAGACGCCTTTAAGCTCAACCGCGCCGATGGTGTTGGTATAGGTCGCGTTGACCAGGTTGACGGTCGATCCGATCGGCGGGACCTGCCCGCTGAAGGGGTCGGGCGTGCGATTGCCCGCCCAGGCGACATCGAAGACCTTCTCGAAGCTCTGGCCGTGCTTCGTCCAGCCCTTCACGATCTGGATGCGGTCGAGATTGCCCGAGGTCGGGTCCTTGACAGCCCAGGCAATGAAGGACGGCGCCCGACCGCCGGGCAGCGGCGCAAGGTCGCTGCCCATCGGCACGCCTCCCGCATAGGCCGTCTTGACCCAATCCGCTTCGTTGGCGACGTTGGCCCAGTCGGGCCCGCCGAAGAAGCGGAGCTTGATGCGCGGGCCGCTGGTGGCGAAGGTTTCCTTGCGCTGCATCGCGTCGAACAGGGATTCGCGCGTATTCTCGTCGGCCCACACTCCGGTCAGGCCGGCCGGGTTTTCGAGCCGGACGTCGAGCCCGGCGAATACAAAACCCGACATCCGTTGCTTCACATCGCCGTCGGCCTTGCCGTGGCCGCCGAAGAAGTTCGTCTGACGATACGGAACGCCTGTGTTGTGAGAGTCGGAACCGCCGACGAAGCCCATTTTGTAGGGGTTGTAGCCACGCGCCTCGGCCATCGACAGGCCGTCCTTCAGCGCCTGCCTGACATAGCTGCCCGCAACATGCGGGAACCGCCCTGCCGGATCACCAAGCAGGTAGGTGAGGATCTCGAAATTGGCGAATTCGTCGTTCGGTGAAAGCGTCGGGTGCGTTTCGGAGGCACCCTTGATCTGCTTGACTTCCGTCAGTCGTTCGTTGCGGTCGCGCGACGCCGCCCAAGCCGCGTCGATCGGACGCCCCTTCTCGTCGATATCGGTCGGGAACATGTGTCCGTCCGACAGATTGGCATTATGCGAGATGGCAAGCAGCTCGTTGCCGGCTTCGCGTTGCTGGTCCATCCAGGCCCACAGATCCGATGGTTTGTCGGAATCGATGGAGCTGTACGGCAATTCCGGGACCTTGGCGCAGTCGCGGAAGAAGATATTCCGGTGCATGTTCCGGTTGTTCGGCGTCGAGGTCCATTCGTACGAGCAGAACGCCGTGAACTTGCCCGGCTCGTTGGCCTTGTCCGCTATGGCGACGTTCTCCTTCCAGACGGTTCCGGCCACCTCTGGAGAGATCAATTCCTTGATCGGTTTGTTCTCGGTGATGGTCGAGCCGAGCCAGAGATAGATGCGCTGGACGTCCTCCGGCTTGCGGACGATGAGCTTCTGGGCGATCGGCAGCTTGGCGATTGCGGAGCCCGGCTCGTTGGCAAGGCGTACCGTACCGACATATTCGGAATGGTCGGTCACACCCATCCAGTCCAGCGGCGTCTCGATCTTGATGTCGTAGCCGAGCGGATGCTTGATCGGCTGCCCCTTGGCGTAGGCTAAAGCGTCCGCTGGACCGGTAAGTGTATTGCCGAAGATATAGGCGTCGAACGACCAGCTCGTATGGACATGGGTCTCGCCAAAATATGCCTGCCTCTCCTGGGCGTGGGCGGAGCCCAGAACAAGCAGGGTGGCAACGGAAGCAAGCAACGCAGTTTTTCCGCGCAACCTATGCATGGTTGGTACCTCCTTTGGTGTTCTCATCGATCGCAAGTCCAAGCTGGCGGATCTAGTTACCGCCTGACCAGTTCAATCTCGCTCGGCCGCCATTCCTTGGCGAAGAAGGGCTCGAGCGGGCTGTAGAGTCGCAGGATCGTGAACCTGCCCTACTTCGGGTCGGTCTGGATCCAGTTGCCGCGCGGGACGCCCCATGGCTGCTCAGGCGCGAACCAGACCGTGGTCGAACCATCGGCATCGGACTCGGCGGCGGGTGACGGATAACTCTGGCTAACATCGTCATCAACGTGGCGAGAAGGCAATGGATTGGCTTCATGGCCCGTTCCTCTCGTCTCATCTCTTCGGGAACAGCAGCGTGACGCCTGCCCGCACACCAATGCCGTCAGGCCCGCCTTCGGGGCTCTCGGCCCAGTAGCGAAGTCCGGCGAACAGGCTGACTGGCTGCTTCTCGATCTTGACAAGCTTCGCCACCTGGAAGTTGATCGGAACCGACCATTGGTCCGTTTCCCAGTCGTAGGTGCTCTCGGTGTTGAGCGTGAAAGTCCAGGCGTCCTTGGTCGAGTATGCGACGAAGGGCTGCAGGAAGGTGGAGTTGATAGCGCTGCGATCGTCGTCGCCGGCGAATGACCAGATGTGGTTTGCGAGCGCGCCAACGGTCCATGGCCCACGCTGGGTAAGGACGACCGCCGTCGGCCCCGCGCCCCATTTTCCACCTCCGAGCAGATCGTCGGTTGCGGTAGGCAACAGGATGACCGGACCGGCACCCCAGATGATGCCGTACTCGGTCGGTTTGGCAGGCGACAAGAACAGGCTCTGGGTGGTGTCGCCGAGCCCGAATTGGTCGCCGGACGGTCCTGCTATGTCGTTCTGCCAGGCGATCGGCAGGATGGTCCGGGAAATAAGGTTCCACTCGTCATTGAGCGTGATCGGGACGACAGGCTGCACATTGACGTAGGCTTTGTCGCCGTCGTTCGGCCCGTAGCCACTGTCGTAGTTGAACTGGAACGGTACACTGATCAGCGAGGCGACCGGGTTGGACAGTTTCTTGGCAAGGTCCTGAGCATCGTCTTGCGCCGAAGCGGTGGTGCAAACAAGCAGGGCGGGAATGAGGAGGCTTGGCACTCGCACGGATTGACGCTCCTTCGTTTTCTCCTAGTACAGGAATGCCCGGCGGTAGCCGCGCCGTGCCACGCCAGCATAGGACAGCGGTGTCCGTGGCATGCCGATGATGTCGATGAAGACGGATACCTCGGAGCCCATCTCGGGCATCTCGCCGCCGACAACCTTTACCGTGTAGGTCAGATCGTTGCCGCTCAACTCCGGGTTCTCGAGTACGACGACGACCTGTGTGAGTTCGCTGCCTTCGAGGATCGACAGGTCGGCATTCGGCGGGTCGGAAAGGAAGCTGTCCTTGCCCGTGCTCCAGAACGGGATGAACGCTGCCGTATCCATGTTTCCGGCAATGCGGTCAGGGCGATCGGAGAAGAACAGCGTCGTCGCGCCCACATCCTTCAGCGTCAGCTTGCTCGACGCCTTGTCGAATGTCATTGCGTCCGCCGTCTGGACGAACAGGAAGTCGGCCATGTCATCGGCCGCCTCGGCCTGGCTCGGCCTGACCGTTGCCGCCGCGGTGGCGGCCATGGCCGCCAGCAGGAGGTGTCGTCTGGTCGTCATCTCTCTCTCCGATTGCTGGTTGTGGTTCAGATGACCCGTCGTCCCCTCTGTTGTGAAGGTAAATAACTGTATCCCACAGAGCCAATCGGCGCTGTATCAATGTGCGATTGCGGAGACTACGCCGGGGAATTCCAGCCCTGCCTTCTTCAGAGATCCGAGAAACATCTCGACATCTTCAGACCGGGCAAACCGTAACGAAGTCTCTTCGGCGAGATTCCTCACCAGATCGGGCTCATGCTCAACGAGCCAGGCCCGTTCGCGTTCGGCGTCGGCCTTGAGACCTCCTTCCGCAAATATCGCAGCTGCAATCGCGTGATAGAGTGCGTTGCCTGAAACGTCTGCTTTCCTGATCCACACTGCGGCCTGCTGGTGGTCGCCGCTGAAATACGAGCAAAGGGCCAGTCCAACCTCATAATACGAAAGAGGCCCTGGATTGCGCTCACGCGCCTCTGCGACCAGTGCGCACCCTTCGTTCCAGTTTCCAGACAATGCCAGCCGATAGCCGTACTCGCCCATGAGTTCGGTGTCGTTCGGGTTGATCGCCATAGCGCGGCTGCCTATGCGGCGCGCCGCATCGAACTCCCTTCTGAAATAGAGTGCGAACATCTGCGCCTGCAGACCCCGGATACTGAGCGGTTCCAGCTCCACGGCCCGCCGGGCGGCGGCAAGCGCCCGATCCAGTGACGCCGGCGACCAGGCGGGATCGAACGGATAACGGAACCGGACATCGTCGATGTATGTCTGCGATAGAAGCGCCCAGCCCGTCGCGTAGTTGGGAAAGCGCTCGACTGCCTTCTCGAGACAGGAGCGCACCGATGAACGAGCCGCCGGATCGAAGTTGGCCCGGTAGGCATAGTAGGAAAGCGTGCAGGAATATGCGGCCCAGTTGTCAGGAGGGTTGGGGACGACGAGCCGGGCGTCCGCCTGAAAGATGACGCCATAGGACTGCGCCAGGCTCGTTGCCACGTTCTGGGCGACGTCGGCCTGGGCTTTCAGAAGACCGGGTACCGTTGTCGCTCCGTCGTAGCTTTGCGCCCAAAGCACGGAGCCGTCCGCTCTGTTGAGCATGCGGACCCGAAAACGGAACCTATCGGCAGACAGGTCCACGCTTCCCGCAAGCACATATCGTACCTGCGGCAGCGTCGCCGAGGCCGGCGACTGGACAACGACGATGTCCTTGAACTTGGAGAGGTGGCTGATGACCTCTTGCGTGAGCCCGCGGGCAAGGGCGGCGGACTCATCCGTTCCGGTCAGATCGTCGAACCACTCCACCAGCAACCGCGGGACTTCCGGCTTGCTTGGACCGAGCCGGGACGAATAACCCAGCCAGGCCAGCACGATCGCGGCCGCGACGAATATCGCTGCGGCCAGGGCAATCGACGGATGGTCTCGCCACCGCCGCTCCATCTGTGCGCGAGCGGGCGTCGCGGCCGGCTCTTCGGCGACGGGATCGGGAATCGAACGCAGCGAGAAATTCGGGACGTAGCCGCCCTTCGGAATGGTGATGAGTATGGGATCAGCCTGCCCCGCGGTCAGATAATATCGTTCGATCGCCCTGCGGAGGTGGCCGGCTTCGACACGGACGATCGGGTCCGCCTGCGGGTCGAAGGAAGCGTCGCGGCCAAACACTTCGACTGCAATCGAATAGGCCTTGATGCGGCTGCTGCGTCCCGCCAGGGTTTCATCGACGACATAGGTGAGAAACCGACGTTCGCGATCGGTCGCGTCAAACTCTGCGCTGTTCAGGATACGTTCGAGTTGCTCGCGACAGTTCTCGACCGATACGTCGCTTTCTCCTCCGGGGGTAGTTTCCGCGCGGATCACAAGACTTCCCCCGTCTGCCATGCTCGCGGATCGAATCCGCATTTCTTCATAAGTTACATGATTGTCCATGTAAATTACATATCGTTGCTGGCCCCTGCAAGTGTCCGCGATTTTAATGGTCAATCAACGGATCGCGAGATGAAGATTGTACCGGAAAGCAGTCGGGCAGCCTTGTCGGCGGCACTTCGCCGGTTTCCTGAACTTGAGCTGACCATCCGCCGAATGATCGTGGCGGATCAGAATTTCCGGGACATGTGCGAGGAACTGGCGGAAGCGGAGGCTGCGCTTTCCAGGGTCGACCAGTTGCCGTTGCCGATCCGTGCTGCGAGGAAGGCCGAGTGGCAGGACCTGGTGGAGCGATTGGCGCGCGAGGTTGATGCTGCTCTGCAGGAGCAGCAGGCGGTCACCCGATCACATATCGTTCCCCCTCGATGACGCCGATTGCTCCGGCTGCTTGCTGCAGGCCTCGGCTGTGCAACCGGCTGCTATGCCGAAACCTGCTGCCCTTGCAGGCGGATGATCGCCCTGGGGGCGGGCTTTTGCGGGTCATGCCGGGGCTATCCTGGGCACGCTTATTTCATGTAACGTACGGTAAGATACCTCCTCAGGTGGTCCCCGGCACAGCAGGGTGCAACCGGTGTTTCCCTCCCGGAGATCAAAGATGAACATTACCCGTCGAACTCTGACTTTTGCTGGCCTGAGCTTGCTTGCCAGCGCGTCGTCGATTTCCCTTGCGCGTGCGGACTTGGGCGATGGAGCCCTGCATATCGGCGAGGACCTGGAAGAATTCTGGATAGCCACCGACGCATATATCTATGGCTATCCGCTGGTGACGATGGAGATGACCCGCCGCGTCATGACGAATGTCGCCGAGGCTGTCGGTACCCGCGCCCCGATGGGGCATATCATCAAGTTGCGCCAATATCCCGACGCTTCGTTCAGGGACGTGACGGCGCCGAATGCCGACACGCTCTACACGACCGCCTTTTTCGATGTCGGCAAGGAGCCCTATGTGCTCAGCGTGCCTGATATGAAAGGGCGGTATTTCCTTCTGCCGATGCTCGATGGATGGACGAATGTCTTCCAGGTGCCGGGCAAGCGCACGACGGGAACCGGCGCCCAGACCTATGCCATCACGGGCCCCGGCTGGACCGGAACGCTCCCTGAAGGCGTGACCCGATACGAATCTCCGACCAACATTGTCTGGTTGCTGGGCCGCATCTACTGCACGGGTACGCCCGAAGATTACGCGGCGGTGCATGCCCTTCAGGACGAGTTCAAGCTGGTGCCGCTCAGTGCCTACGGCAAGGACTACACGCCTCCGCCCGGCAAGGTCGATCCGTCGATCGACATGAAGACCGCCGTGCGCGACCAGGTCAATCGGATGGACGCGGTCGAATATTTCACGCTCCTTGCCGAACTGATGAAGGCAAATCCGCCGTCCGACGCGGACGCACCCGCGCTGGAGCGCTTCGCGCGGATCGGGCTTGTCGCGGGCCAGGATTTCGACGCCAGCAAGCTGAGGGCCGACTTCCACAAACGTGTGCCGACGATCGGCTTCGACCGGATCATGCTGCAGTTCAAGATCAACAGCCAGGTGAAGGATATCAACGGCTGGGCCTTCACGACGAAGACAGGGCTGTACGGAACCGACTATCTCATGCGGGCTCTGATAACTGCCATCGGGCTCGGCGCCAACCGCCCTCAGGATGCGGTCTATCCGACGTCGGAGAAGGATGCCCATCGCCGCTCCTATGACGGCCGGAGGAACTACGTCATCCATTTCCCGAAAGGCCAGACGCCGCCGGTCTCGGGCTTCTGGTCCATCACCATGTATGACGAAAACTTCTTCTTCGTTGCGAACCCCATCAACCGCTACTCGATCAGCCCTCGTCAGGATCTGAAATACAACGCCGACGGATCGCTGGATCTCTATCTGCAGAACGTGTCTCCGGGCGCCGACAAGGAAGCGAACTGGCTGCCCGCGCCGGCGGGCAAGTTCTTCCTCATGATGAGATTGTACTGGCCGAACGAGAACGATCCATCGATCATCGACGGAACCTGGACGATCCCGCCGGTGGAGGTAGCCGACTGATCCCGGCATAGGCTTGCTTTTGCGGCACCTTGCTGATGCCGAGATCAGAGGGTGCCACGCGCCTGATCGACGCGTGGCGCTCTCGTCAGAGGAGTGAAGAAGTGCCGCCCATTCAATTGAAGGAGAACAGACCCATGGCAATCAGAACCATGATGCTCGCGGTGACGGCGGTTGCCGGAATCGCGTTATCGGGCGGCACCGCACTCGCGCAGGACGCTATTTCTGCCCCTGCGACGAAATCGATCGGCGCCGCGAAACCCAAGATCGAGCCGGCCCTGATCGTGCTCAACTCCAAGGGAGCGAGTCTTGCCGGCGGCAAGCTCGTTCTGTCGGGCGTGTCGCCGAATTCCATCATGTTCGCCGACCGTCCGGTGCGCGCCGCGGGCCATGTGCTTACGGCCCATCTCCTCGAGGAGTGGGCTGTCGGCAGCGACAGCTTTGCCAAGGACCCTCCGAACGCGACCGTGTCGGTTCTCAGCAAGGACGGCAGTTCCGTCCTGGACGCCGTCGTCACGCTCAAGACACCGAAACTGGAGGGCGAGACGCTGACTTTCGACGTCGACGTTCTGGAGGGGAGCCTTGACGGCGGCGATGGTCCTGCCTCGACGTTCATCGACATCATCGGCATGCCCTTCACACCGCTTTCCTTCGCCGGAGCGGCACGACGGGCGGCATATCGCGGAGCCTGGTACGCCGGTGCGGCTGCCGGCGCCGCTGCGGTGGCGGCTCCCTACTACTATCACCCGTACTATCATCCCTACGTGCGGCCCGCGTGCGGCTTCTACCCGTATCCGCCCTGCTACTGAGGCCCAGGTTCAGGGGATAGTGCGGTGCGCAAGGCGGAAAAAGCTAGAGCAATTCCAGCAAAAGTGTGAAGCAGTCTTGCGTCCGGAATTGCGTAGAAACAAGAAGATAGAGCATTTCCGCGATTCGGAGAAAAGCGGAAATGCTCTAGGCCCTTTTGCAACGGAAGTAGTCACCCGCCGTGCTGAATGACCGGTTCAGTGCTCCGTCCCCCGACCAGATTTCTCAGGTGATCTCATACGCGATCGCCCCGTTCTTCCTACTTGGTGTGGTCGCGAGTTTCGTTTCGGGCTGTTCACGCTTTCCCTTCTTCTGCTATCGGTCGCGCTTATCACGCTCGGACGCGAAGTCAGGATTGCGCTCAACGAATATGACCATCATGCTGTTGGCAGGGATTGACGGAGTTTGTGATGAAATTGCGATAGTTATGTATTAGATCTAATGATGACGTGATTCATGATTTTCTTGAGAAGGAATTGTTATGAAGAGTCTGAAAAAGGCCTTCCTTGTCTGTGGTTTTCTCTGGGCGATCCCGGCGGCTGGCGCTGATTTGACCCCCGAAACGCCGCCCGCTGCCGAGAGCGGATGGACATTTTCGGTCACGCCCTATTTCTGGGCAGCGGGTCTCTCCGGCGAGACCTCCCAGTTCGGTCTGCCTGTCGTCGACATGAACGCGAGCTTCAGCGACATCCTCGACAATCTTGATTTTGCCGCGATGCTGATGGGTGAGGCACGCAAGGGGCGATTCAGCCTGTTCGGCGATCTGATCTACACGCAGCTTTCCTCCGGCCGTGCGACGCCGCGCGGCATCCTGGCGACCAGCGTCAATGTGGAGGCCTCGACTTTCGCGGGGCTGGCCGGCGCGGGCTATTCCGTGCTGGAAGGTCCGACGGGCCGGCTGGATGTCGTCGCCGGCATGCGGGTCTGGTCGGTCGACACCGATATCTCGTTCAGCGGCGCATTCCTCGACGGGGTGACGCGCAGCGACGGGGCGACCTGGGTCGACGGGCTGGTCGGTATTCGCGGCAACTACGCCTTCACCCCCAAATTCTATGCCACGGGCTGGGGGCTGGTCGGCGCCGGCGGTGCCGATATCGACTGGGATGTCGCGGCGGCGATAGGCTACAACATCAACGAGAGGTTCTCGGCGACCCTCGGCTACCGTGCGCTGGGCGTGAACTACAGCAGCGACGACTTCCTGTTCGACGCGGTGGAGCAGGGCCCGATCGCAGGACTGACGATCAACTTCTAGTGTCGTGATTTCGAAGTTCGCATGATTTGATATCGAGCTCGGAGGCGAACTTCGAAATCAAACTGACACTTGGAATCGATAGTTTGCCGATGCCCCTTTTGTTCTGAAATTCGCTCCGAGGTCGGTATCGCGAAATTCAGAATCGGGGCATTGGCGTTCCTACGACCGTTCCGTGTACAGGGGGACGTGCGCGTATTTCGGGAAAGGGCGTGTGTCCATATGGAGTGCAATTCAGCCGTCCGCCCGACAATGGGTCATTTTCGGCGAGGCGTGTTCGGCGCGCTGGCGATTGCAGCCTTGTCCACTGCCCTGCTGGCGGCGTGCGCCAGCCGCCCGACAGGCGTGCTGCAACCCGTGGCGGCTTCGCCGTCGGCCAGCCAGGTCGAGATGCTTGTCACGACCATGCGCGATCGTTCCGAAAACCCCGGCGAAATGTTCAGCGGCGAGCGTGCGCTCGAACCGGCCTTTGCCGAGATCACCGTATCGATTCCTCCCAGCAGCGTTCGCAAGGTCGGTGAGGTCGCCTGGCCGCGCCGGCTTCCGCCGAACCCGGCGACGGATTTTGCGGCGGTCAAAGCCGAGCAGATCAATCGGGAGACGGCCGAGAAGTGGCTGAACGCCGCCGTGCACAAGAGCCCGGATCGCAGCGTTCTCGTCTTCATCCATGGATTCAACAACCAGTTCGAGGATGCCGTCTTTCGCTTCGCTCAGATCGTTCACGATTCGAATGCGCGCACCGTCCCCGTGCTCGCGACATGGCCATCGCGCGGCAGCCTGCTCGCCTACGGCTATGACCGCGAAAGCACGAACTACACCCGCAATGCGGTCGAGCAGCTGTTCCAGTATCTGGCACGCGATCCGGAGGTAAAAGAGGTCTCGATCCTCGCCCATTCCATGGGCAACTGGCTTGCGCTCGAATCCTTGCGCCAGATGGCCATCCGCAACGACGGGCTGCCGGCCAAATTCAAGAATGTCATGCTGGCGGCGCCTGACGTGGACGTCGACGTCTTTCGTTCACAGATTGCCGACATGGGCGAGCGGCGACCTCATTTCACGCTCTTTGTGTCGCGTGACGATCGCGCATTGGCCGTTTCCCGGCGCGTCTGGGGCAATGTCTCCAGGTTGGGAGCTGTCGATCCGGAACAGCCGCCGTACAGGGAAGAACTCGCAGCGAACGACATTACGGTCCTGGACCTCACAAAAATCAAGGCGGGCGACGATCTGCATCACAGCAAGTTCGCGGAGTCGCCCGAGATCGTCCAACTGATCGGTACCCGCCTCTCGACCGGCCAGACATTGACCGACAATCGGCTGGGGCTCGGGGACACGATCGTGTCTGCGACCGCGGGGGCTGCACATACGGTCGGAACCGCCGCGGGCCTGGTTGTCGCCGCTCCGGCGGCAATCGTCGATCAGAACACCAGGCAAAACTACGCCCGTCACGTCGAGGCGCTGGTCGGACCTGCGACGGGGGAGAGCCTCGCGTCGCCAGGCACCGAAGCAGGCAAGTGATCAGGCAGCAGCCGTAAGGCCGCCCACGCGGCTGACCTCCAGCTTCGCTCCGCCGGTTCCGTTCCGGCCAAACTTCTTCAGGAGCCGCAGCGGCGCAGTTGTGTGGCGTAGCGCTGCGCCATTTTTTCGGTGTCGCGTGCGTAGCGCTGCACGCCGGCGTCCCATTTGCCGCGCTTGTAGGCGCCCCATCCGGAATAGTAGGCGAGATAGAGCCGATAGGTGTCGTTGCGCGATACGCCGTAGGCGTCGACGGTCTTGGAATGGTACCAGCCGACGAAATCCACGGCGTCGCCAAAGTCGTTGCGGCGCGCGGCGAAACTGCCTGTCTCGCGCTTGTACTGCGCCCAGGTGCCGTTCAGGGCCTGCGAGTAGCCGTAGGCGCTCGACTGGCGTTTCCAGGGAATAAAGCCGAAGAGCTTCGTGCGTGGCGGCCGGGCGTTGGCCTTGAAGCCCGATTCCTTGCGCACCGTCGCCATCAGCACATGGGTGGGGATGCCATATTTGCGTTCGGCGCGCTTGGCCGCCCGCTGCCAGTTGTCGAACCAGCCGTCGCGCTGGTCGAAAACGGCGCAGATGTCGTTGATGTGGCGCGGCGGCGTTGCGCAGGCCGACAGCGCAAGCAGTGATATGACCGGTACAATTTTACTAAAACTCGCCCCACGCATTGGGCGAGGTCTAGGCGAAAAACTTAAAGGGAGTCTTTAGACATCCGTTAACGATTCGGCCCCACGCCTCCCGCCGCGGTGGGAGGGGTGGAAGGACGGTGGAAGCGGAAGGGGCGGCAGGTGACATCCGGGCGGCCTGGGTGTCCAGCCGGGCCTCGCCCTCCATCAACTGCCCCGTCTCGCCTGGACGTTGGCGAAAATTGCCGTTTCCTTCCAATTCGGCCCCGTGCGGTAACGCTCTGTTCATCCCTGTCGGCGAGAGTGGCAACGCGGCCATGTATTGAGTTCCGCCTCAGGCAACAGGCCCATCCTGAAAGGGGTGGGCCTTTTGTGCGTGCGCCCTGCACGGGCGCATTCGCGCGGATGGTGATTTCGACGCGAGCCCGTCCCGGCGAATGAGCGTGCAGCGCAATCGCTTCTTTGCCAGCCGATGCGCGTCCGTTCCGACAGGATGCCCCTGTTGCTGCGATCAGTGCCCGCCCAGGACCAGAGTCTGGATCGGCAGAAGCAGCGCCTGCATCCGCAGGATCATCGCATGCACCACGCCGGTGGCGTCGATCGCGTGGAGCACGAAGGCGCGGAAGGCGCCGATGTCGGGGTCCTGCAGCGCGTCGTGGTTGCTGGTATAGGCGTTGGCGATGCAGCTGCTGCCCTGGGGCAGATCGTCGAGCTGGCCCGCAAAAAGCGGCTGCATGATGACGGTGATCGTTCCGGGGCGCGCCATTTGCCCGACGTCGACGAGCTGATCGGTCGGACGGATCTGGCCGCTGGCGATGACGTGCTGAACCTCCGTCACCACCATCGGGACAATGGTCCAGGGCTTGGCGATGCAGGCGACCTCGCCGACCATCCCGGGCCTTATCACCTGCGCCTCGATCTGCCCGAAACCGGCGATGAGGCCGGTGACCTTGCGCTCGGGCACCAGGATGCCGGCGGGCCGGAGCATCGGGTTGACGACATCGCCCGGCCTGAGCGCGAACTGCTGGACAATGCCGTCGGTGCCGGCGACGACGAGGGTCTTTTCGAGGTCGACCCGCGCCTGGTGCAGCGCGGCCTCGGCGCTGGCCTTCTGGGCGGGGAGCTGGAAGTCGATCTGCGACACGATGGCCTCGCGGGAAGCCATTGCCGCGTCCACCACGCCCTGCTGGGTGTCGACCCTGACCAGCGCCTGCTCGACTTCGCGCTCGGGGATGGCGTTGGGATTGCGCCGGAACAGTTCGGCGCGGGTATCGTACTCGTCCTGCGCCTGCCGCAGAACCCCGCGCGCCTGGGCGATCCGGCCGTCCGCTTCCTTGAGCTGCGACCGGGCGACGACCATGGTGGCGTCGATCTCGGCGATCCGGCGCTTGGCGGTCTCGACGGCCGCCTCCTGCGCGGTGCTGTCCAGCCGGAAGAGGGGCTGGTCCTTTGCCACCTTCTGATTGATCTCGACAAAGGTTTCCGCCACGCGGCCGTTGGTCTCCGGCAGGATGGTGACGGTGCGGAAGATGGAGGTGGCGGCCTTGGTGGAGGGATGGAAGTAGAAGATCGTGGTGATCAGGCTGACGGTCAGGATCAGGCAAAGGGTGATCCCCCAGCGCAGTTCATACCAGACGGAGAACAAGGTGATCTCGCGGCCGAGCCGCTTGCCCTGCACGAAGCGGCGGTAGAGGAAGTCCGGCAGGATCGTCAGTATCGAACAGAGGAACAGTTCCAGCATGGCTCAGGCCCTCTTCTGCTCGAGCGGCAGTGGCTCGGCCGCTGCGGCCGCCGGAACGGCGGGTTCGTCGGCTTGCGCCGGCGCGTCAGGCTCGCGGCGCCCGGCCATCCGCCCCAGCGACTGGGCCATCGAGTTCAGCGGGGTCGAAAAATCAGGCAGCGGGACGAGGGCGAGCAGCAGTGCGGCGATCCAGAACGCATGGTTGTGGGTGAAGAGCGCGATGAGCGCCAGCACCGCGACGATCTCGAACTGCACCTTCTGGCCGCGATGCGCCATCTGCTCGGGAAGCGCATGGAGCTTGAAGTAGAAGATGCCGATACCGACCACGGCGAGCAGCACCGCGATGCCCGTCGCCACGAAAAGCACGTCGGCCTGCCCGGGTGCCGCGATGAAGAACGGCAGGTGGTGGGGCGCCGCGGGGTTGATCGCTGCTTCGTGTTCCATCAGGCGGCATCCTTCCGGTCGGAGAACCGCGGTGGCAGGTTACCCCGCAGCCCGCCGCGCATACGTCTGATTGTCATGACGAGCCCCTGGCCTCGGCCGACGATGGCGCGGCGACGATGGCTGGACTTGCGGTCTCGCCATCTCCGGCTGCTGGCCAGGAGGTCGGAAGCGTCAGTTTTTTTCGGGGCAGCCTCCCAGGCATCGGCGATTTCAGCTTGCGCGCCACTCGGAAACTCCCAACTTCAACTTTGTCAGGTTGGTGCGGTGGTGGGGACGTTGTCAAGGGAAGGCCCGACTTGTCCCACAGCGGAGTCCTGCTTCCCGAGGATTGGGGGCTGTACGGATTCTCCGATGGCGAAGAAGCCTGCATTGGCGCAGCGACCATGCCGGCAGGGCTGCTCGAAAACCCTTGGCGGCGGCAAGTCGGTACCCTTGCGCGTCATGCATCGGGCTGGCGATCGGGATCATTCCATGTCCGTCTGGCGTTTGAGCTGAAATAAAGCGCTTGTGGTGACGAAATTCCGACAACGCACGGACGACTGCGGTGCTTCGATGCCGGCATGGACCGCAGCAGACGCAGCGCCGAGCGTATGCAAAGGAGGGCGGGGGAAACGATCCCGCAGCTGCCGCCGCGGATCGTGCGCAATCCCTACCCGCCGATGGCGCTGCTCTCCGACGACCAGGTCGAGGCCATCCATCTCGCATCGCTTCATATCCTGGAGGATCTCGGCATCGAGGTGATGAACGCATCGGCGCTTGACCGCCTGGCCAAGGCCGGGGCCGATGTCGACCGGTCGTCGCGGGTGGTGCGGCTCGATCGGGGTCTTGCCGCCGAGGCGCTGGCGTCGGCGCCGCAAAGCTTCACGCTCACCCCGCGCAATCCGGCGCATGCCGTCCATGTCGGCGGCGACGTCGTCAATTTCACGCTGGTCGCCGGTCCGCCCAATGTGCACGACCGCGAGCGCGGCCGCCGCTCCGGCAACAAGCGCGACTATGACGACCTCGTCCGGCTCGCCCAGCATTTCAACTGCATCACCATGCTCGGCAACCAGGTCTGCGCGCCGGTCGAACTGCCGGCCAATACGCGCCATCTCGACACCTATCTTTCCAACCTGACGCTCACCGACAAGGCGTTCCACGTCTCGGCGATCGGCGCGGGCAGGGCCCGCGACGGCATCCATATGGCGGCGATCGCCCGCGGGCTCGAACCGGAGGCTTTGCGCGATGATCCGGCGGTGGCCACCATCATCTCGGTCAATTCGCCGCGCCGCTTCGACGAGGCGATGCTCGACGGCTTGATGGCGATGAGCGAGGCCGGCCAGCCGGTCTGCGTGACGCCCTTCACGCTGATGGGGGCGATGAGCCCGGTGACGCTCGCCGGCGCGCTCACCCAGCAGAATGCCGAGGCGTTGTTCGGCATCGTGCTCACCCAGCTTGTCCGCCGCGGCGCTCCTGTCATCTACGGCGCCTTCACGTCCAATGTCGACATGCGCACCGGCGCGCCGGCTTTCGGCACGCCGGAGAACGCCAAGGCCAACGTCGCATCCGGCCAGCTCGCGCGCCGCTACCGGCTGCCCTATCGCACGACGCCGGGCTCGGCTTCCAACGCAGCCGACGCACAGGGCGCTTACGAGACGATGATGGCGTTTTGGGGAGCCGTCCTCGGCCACGGCAATATCGTCTATCACGCCGCCGGCTGGCAGGAGGGCGGGCTGACGGCCTCCTTCGAGAAGCTCGTCATCGACGTGGAGATGATCCAGCACATGATGGAATTTCTCCAACCGATCGCGGTCGACGAAAACGAACTGGCGCTCGATGCGCTCGCCCGCGTGCCGCCGGGCGGGCACTTCTTCGGCGACGCGCATACGCTCTCCCGTTACGCCGACGCCTTCTACCGCCCGCTGCTTTCCAACTGGCAGAATCACGAAGCCTGGACCGAGGCGGGCGCGCTCGATGCCACGGCTCGCGCCACCGGCCTCTGGAAGAAGGCGCTCGAAGAATACCGGCAGCCGCCGATGGACCCCGCCATCCGCGAGGCGCTCGAAGCCTATGTCGCGCGCCGCAGGGATGAGATCGGGGCAGGGGAGCCGTGACGGCCGATCGTGTCCCATCAAGTTGATCCGATAGGCGCGAGATGATCCGTCTTGCCGCCGAACGGTTGAAAGAACTGGGATCGCCGCGGTCATAGCAAGAGGAACCCGTTGCGGCTGAAACACCCCGCTGCTCGTCCCCATACAGTTTCGGACGGGCTTCATCATTCGCTTCATGTTGACCCTTGGGCCAACTTGATAGGGCCGTCCCAAACCATGACAATCGGCGCGCAGACTTCCTCAATTGCCGCGCGAGCTCTTCGACGTGCGGGCACGATGACCAGCAAACATGCGCACCTGAAGGAGCAAGCGATGAACCAGCTTAGTCATCCCGAAATTCCCGCCGGCGAGCAGGAGACGGCTCAGCTCGAACTGAACCGCCGGAGCATGTTGCTCGGGGGCACCGCGCTCGCGGCGGCCTCGCTTGTGGCGTCGACCACGGCGGTCGACAGGGCGCGTGCCCAGCAGCAGGCTGCCGCCCCCAGCGGCAAGATGCCCAACATCCTGGTGATCTTCGGCGACGACATAGGCATTCCGCAGATCAGCGCCTACACCATGGGTTTGATGGGCTACCGCACGCCCAATATCGATCGCATCGCTGCCGAAGGTGCGATCTTCACCGATTCCTACGGACAGCAAAGTTGCACTGCCGGGCGGGCTTCCTTCATCCTGGGACAGGAGCCTTTCCGTACCGGACTGCTCACGATCGGTATGCCCGGCGATCCGCACGGCATTCAGGACTGGATGCCCACCATCGCCGACGTCCTGAAGACCAAGGGATACGCAACCGGACAATTCGGCAAGAACCACCTGGGCGATCGCGACGAACACCTGCCGACCAATCACGGCTTCGACGAGTTCTTCGGAAACCTTTATCACCTCAACGCGGAGGAGGAGCCGGAGGGCTATTTTTATCCCAAGGACCCAGAGTTTCGTGAGAAATTTGGCCCGCGCGGTGTCATCAAATCCAGTGCGGACGGCCAGATCGAGGATACTGGACCGCTCAACACGAAACGCATGGAGACGGTCGACGAGGAGTTCCTGGCCGCTGCCGTGGATTTCATCGATCGCCAGCACCAGGCCGAGAAGCCCTTTTTCGTCTGGTTCAACTCAACCCGCATGCACGTGTTCACCCATTTGAAGCCGGATTCAATGGGCAAGACGGGCATGGGCATCCACGCCGACGGCATGGCCGAACACGATGGGCATGTGGGGCAACTCCTGAAGAAACTCGATGATCTCGGCATCGCCGAGGATACGATCGTGATCTACACGACGGACAACGGGGCCGAGATCGCGCTCTGGCCGGACGGTGCAATGACCCCGTTCCGCAGCGAAAAGGGAACGACATGGGAAGGCGGCATGCGTATTCCCATGATGGTGCGCTGGCCGGGCGTGGTGAAACCGGGCACGCAGATCAACGAACCTGTGACACTCATGGACTGGCTGCCGACGTTCGCGGCGGCAGCCGGCATTCCCGACATCAAGGAGCAGATGAAGCAGGGCTTCCAGGCGGGGACAAAGAGCTTCAAGGTGCATCTCGACGGCTTCGATCTCACCGGGCTCCTGAAGGGAGAGGCCGAGCAGCCTCCGCGCGACGCAGTCTACTATTTCGACCAGGGCGGCAATCTGAACGCGATACGCTGGAACGATTGGAAGCTGAGCTTTGCGACCGCGAGCCATGGCAATATCGCGACGGCGACGCGCGAGGTGCCGAGCTGGGCATTGATCACCAACCTGCGGATGGACCCCTACGAGCGTGGTCTCGAAGAGGGCGGCGGCGCCCTCGACTTCCTGGCTCGGAACATATGGCTGCTGGTGCCCATACAAGGCAAGATCAAGGAGTTCTTCCAGGACTTCGATCAGTATCCGTTCCAGACGGGAAGCTCTCTGAACGCAGGCGGCATAAATTACGGCTGGCTGCAGCAGCAGGCCGCGCTCAAGCGGCTCAGTGACCTTGAGAGGCTCGCGCCGCGATAGGCCGCCGGCCTGGCAATGTCGCTGTGCGCATTCTTGTCGCGGGGTGACCGCTTCGTCACGCCTGATATCGACATTGCCCTTGCGGCGATGAACTGAATTCCGCGTCAGGCAAAAGACCCATCCGGCAGCGGCTGGGTCTTCCCGATCGTGCGCCATGTGTTTCCCACCAGTCCGCGTCGGGATTCGCCGGCGTCGGCCTCGTCGTACGGGGCAGTGCCAGTGGGGCGAACTGCCCGGCGAGGCGCCGCCAATCGCTTCCACGAGCTGCTGTCAAATGCTGTCGAGACGATTCGGAGTTTGCCGATAATCCGCTGAAATCGCGCCGGAAATCGGCCATGCCGCCGCAGGATCCCCGATAGGTCTCCACCTTCCGATGCCACCTCGCGGGCAAAACATGATCTGAATAATCAAGTATTTTCCGTCACTTATCTCGCTCCGAAGAAATTTGACCGATTGATAAAAAAACAGAACGTGCTAACCTCGCGTCAAAACCGATAAATGGGGAATACCGACAATGGCGGAAGGACTCTTCAAACACGGCATTGCGGCGGGACGGCTGGCGCCGGCCCAATACGCCGACAACTTCTCCGACCTGCACCCGCCGCTCGACGCTCACGAGGCGCTGGTCGAGGCGGATCGCTGCTATTTCTGCTACGATGCGCCCTGCATGCAGGCCTGCCCGACATCGATCGATATCCCGATGTTCATCCGGCAGATCGCGACCGGCAACCCGATCGGCTCGGCCAAGACCATCTTCGACCAGAACATCCTCGGCGGCATGTGCGCCCGCGTCTGCCCGACCGAGACCTTGTGCGAGGAAGTCTGCGTTCGCGAGACGGCGGAGGGCAAGCCGGTGCAGATCGGCCGCCTGCAGCGCTACGCCACCGATACGGCGATGCGGCAGCACAAGCAGTTCTACGAACGGGCCGCGGCGACCGGACGCAAGGTCGCAATTGTCGGCGCCGGGCCGGCGGGCCTCGCCGCCGCGCACCGCCTGGCGCGCTACGGGCACGAGGTCACCATCTTCGAGTCGCGGCCAAAATCCGGCGGCCTCAACGAATACGGCATCGCCGCCTACAAGAGCACCGACGACTTTGCGCAGGCCGAGGTCGACTATGTCACGGCGATCGGCGGCATCGAGATCGAGCATGGCAGGGCGCTCGGCCGCGACATCCACCTTTCCGAGCTGACGGCCGCTTTCGACGCGGTGTTCCTTGGGATCGGCCTCGCAGGGGTCAACGCGCTGCGCGCAGAGGGCGAGGATGCCGAAGGCGTCGAGAATGCCGTCGAGTTCATCGCCGAGCTGCGCCAGGCCGCGGATCTGGGCAGCCTGCCGGTCGGCCGCCGCGTGGTGGTGATCGGCGGCGGCATGACCGCGATTGATGCGGCCGTGCAGTCCAAGCTGCTCGGCGCCGAGGAGGTGACGATCTGCTACCGCCGCGGCAAGGAACATATGAACGCCTCGGAATTCGAGCAGGACCTGGCCGCCGCCAACGGCGTCGGCATCCGGCACTGGCTGCAGCCGAAGCGGGTGGTTTCGGAAGGTGGCAAGGTCGCGGCAATCGAGCTCGAATATACTGCCCTGAAGGACGGCAAGCTCGGCGGCACCGGCGAGACGGTCACGCTGCTGGCCGATCAGGTGTTCAAGGCGATCGGCCAGAGCTTCGAGCCGGCGGCGCTGAACGGCAGCGGCGCCAGCATCGGGCTCGAAGGCGGCCGCATCAAGGTCGACGAGGAGGGGCGCACCTCGCTGGCCAAGGTCTGGGCCGGCGGCGACTGCATCGTCGGCGGCGACGACCTGACCGTCTCGGCGGTCGCGCAGGGACGCGACGCGGCCGAATCCATCCACCGCGCGCTCACCGCGAACGGGAGGGCATGATCATGGCTGATATCCGCAACAACTTCGTCGGCATCAAGTCTCCGAACCCCTTCTGGCTGGCGTCTGCGCCGCCCACCGACAAGGCCTACAACGTCGTGCGCGCCTTCAAGGCGGGCTGGGGCGGCGTGGTCTGGAAGACACTTGGCGAGGAGGGGCCGCCTGTCGTCAACGTCAACGGTCCGCGCTACGGCGCGATCTGGGGCGCCGACCGCCGCCTGCTCGGCCTCAACAACATAGAGCTCATCACCGACCGCGAGTTGCAGACCAATCTGCGCGAGATCAAGCAGGTCAAGAAGGACTGGCCGGACCGCGCGCTCGTCGTCTCGCTCATGGTGCCCTGCGTGGAGGAAAGCTGGAAGGCGATCCTGCCGGTCGTAGAAGAGACCGAAGCCGACGGAATCGAGCTCAATTTCGGCTGTCCGCACGGCATGTCGGAGCGCGGCATGGGCTCGGCGGTCGGCCAGGTGCCGGAATATATCGAGATGGTGGTGCGCTGGTGCAAGGCCAACACCCGCATGCCCGTCATCACCAAGCTGACGCCGAACATCACCGATATCCGGCGTCCGGCACGGGCCGCAAAGGCCGGCGGCACCGACGCGGTGTCGCTGATCAACACGATCAACTCCATCACCGCGGTCGATCTCGACACCTTCTCGCCGGAGCCGTCGATCGACGGCAAGGGCAGCCATGGCGGCTATTGCGGACCGGCCGTGAAGCCGATCGCGCTCAACATGGTCGCCGAGATCGCGCGCGATCCCGAAACCCGCGGCCTGCCGATCTCGGGCATCGGCGGCGTCACCACATGGCGCGACGCGGCCGAGTTCCTGGCGCTCGGCGCCGGCAATGTGCAGGTCTGCACCGCGGCCATGACCTACGGCTTCAAGATCGTCGAGGAGATGATCGAGGGGCTGAAGAACTGGATGGACGCCAAGGGCCATGCCTCGCTCGACGACGTCGTCGGCCGCGCAACGCCCAACGTATCCGACTGGCAGTATCTCAACCTCAACTATGTCGCCAAGGCGCGCATCGACCAGGACGCCTGCATCAAATGCGGCCGCTGCCACATCGCCTGCGAGGACACGTCCCACCAGGCGATCACCAGCCTCGTCAATGGCCAGCGCCATTTCGAGGTGATCGAGGAAGAGTGCGTCGGCTGCAATCTCTGCGTCAATGTCTGCCCGGTGGAAGGCTGCATCACCATGGAGCCGCTCGCTGCCGGCGCGCTCGACAAGCGCACGGGCCAGCAGGTCTCGTCGGTCTACGCCAACTGGACCACGCACCCCAACAACCCGATGGCGAAGGTGGCGGCCGAGTAGGGAAGCAAGGTGCCAGCCTGGGGCCGAGCGTGTTGACGTGAAATAGGGGCATGGAGACAATCTCCACGCCTCTATGCCGATCGCTCGGCTTCACCCATGGCGTCTCTCGACTCCGGGCTAAGCCTTGCCCAGATGCTTCGGCCAGAATTCCTGATGTACTTCGGCCGCTTCGTCTTCGAGGTTCGGGCCAACCACAGTGACGATGCGCGCGCCGGTTTGCAACACCGCCCGGCTCGGCACGTTCAACCCGATCCCGGCGATCTCGCCAAGCCGCGCTTCGGAGCACGCAAACACCATACGCCCGATGCCCGACCAGTAAATCGCCCCGGAGCACATCGCGCACGGCTCCGTGCTTGTGTAGAGCGTGCAGTCAGCGAGAAAAGCAGGGTCGTAGTGCTGCGCCGCCAGTTTGATCAGGTTCATCTCGGCGTGGTTCGTCATATCGTGGCCGGTGAAGACGCTGTTTTCGGCGCGCAGGATCACTTCGCCGTCCTTCACCAGCACCGAGCCAAACGGTTCGTCGCCGCGTTCCATTGCGGATTTCGAGAGCGCGATCGCCTCGCGTAAGAACGGCTCGTGGCCTTCCATCGGAGTCTCCCCAAAGCTGGAACGGGATGATCTTGTCTTGAATCGGAGGGATTTCCAAGGGGCTGCAAATCAGATTGAAGATCGGCGATCTGCATCGCCGCAACGGTCATCTTCCGGCTCCAATCAATGAGTCCTGAGCCTGGCCGAAGGCCGCAACCACCGTTTCGATAGGCAGGAACAGTGTGCGACTGTCTTCGGGATATTCGATGAACTCCGCGCAGCGTAGATAGAAGCGCTTCGCCGCATCGTCCTTGGCATGGACCAGAACCGCTCCGATACCCATGATCTGCGACGCCAGCGCGATCCGGCGCAGCGCGTCGGAAAGCAGGTCCGCGCCGAGGCCCTTGCCCGCATGGCTGCGGCTCACCGCCAATCGCCCGATCACCGAGACAGGCATCGTATCCGGCGCGTTGTGCCGCACCTTGCCGGGTGCCGCCGCGCGCTCCACCGCCGCGGCCGAGATGCAGAAACAGGCGACAACCCGATTGCTTTCGCAAACGACATAGGTGCGCGGGAACCGACTTTCATTCTTCGAGGCCCGGAGGCGCAGCCAGTCGTTCAGCGCCGGTTCGCCGCAATCGAAACTCGAAAGATCGTGGTCGTCGGTAAGAGGAACGGGAGGCGAAAGACCAGCTTCGAGGCGTTCCGGCGCTAGTTCTGCCATGCCGGAACCCGGCGCAGCAGCGACTGTAGTTTCGGTCCCGGTGCCGGGGGATTGTCGAGGGCGTGCATGAAAGCGTCGTAGCGATCGGAGTCCAGCATGAACAGTCGCTGGTCGAGCAGCACGTCGATGGCCTGCCGTCGGGCGCTTTCGATCATGAATTCGGTGCGCGTCTTGCCCAGCACCGCCGCCGCATCGTCGATGAGTTGGCGGGTGGCAGCCTCGATCCGAAGGTTGATGCTGCCTTTCGTGTCGGCAGCCGATGTCCGCTCCGCAACCGCAATGGTCGCAGTTCCATGCCTTTGCGAGGTTGATGCGCGAACTTTTGACATGCGCTGCAATATGATCAGACGTATCTACAATGTCAATACGACCGTGGAGCGAGGTCCGCGATCCATCGCCTCGTTGATTGGAATGCCGACGGCCGGCTTCACTTGGGGAATTCACGGCCTAAGCAGATTCCGGAAAAGTGTCCCACGGTTTTCCGACAAGAATCTGCGACAAAACAAAGGCCTAAGCAGACCATTCGTTGGCTTGCCAAGGAATGTCTGCTTAGAAGCGCGCCGAAAAGGGACCACCGGCGCGACGGTCAGTTCGCCTTCGGCTTGAGGCCCTCGACGAAAAGCTGCTCCAGAAATCGTGCGGCGTCCTCGAAGCGGCCGTCGCCGCCGCGGTCGGGGCCGAGCACGGCGCGCACCTGGGTGTCGAAATCGGCATAATGCTGGGTCGTTGCCCAGATCGAGAAGATGAGATGCCAGGGATCGGTGCGTGCGATCTTGCCGGCCCGCATCCACCCCTTGATCACCTCGGCCTTCTCGTCGACAAGGCTGCGCAACTCGCCTTCCAGCATCGGCCCGATGCGCGGGGCGCCCTGGATGATCTCGTTGGCGAACAGCCGGCTTTCGCGCGGAAAGTCGCGGGCCATCTCCAGCTTGCGGCGGATGTAGCTCCTGAGCTCCGTCATCGGGTCGCCGATATCGTCGAGCTCGCGCAGCGGCGCCAGCCACGTCTCGAGCAGGCGCTCGAGCAGCGTCTCGTGGATGTCTTCCTTATTGCGGAAATAGTAGAGCAGGTTGGGCTTCGACATGCCGGCCGCGTCGGCGATCTGGTCGATCGTGGCGCCGCGGAAGCCATGCGCGGAAAACACCTCGAGCGCTGCCTCCAGGATCAGTTCCCGCTTCTCCTGCTGGATGCGGGTCCGGCGCCGCGGTGTGGGGGCGTCCATCGTCACCTCTCTCTCGTGGCGCCGTGTCTTGCCGGGGTTCTGTGGCCCAATGCACTGGACCAGTTTCTCGCCGACTGTGGAGCGCGCCTTCTATCCGGCATTTCCGGTACTATTCCCTTGACCGCCCATGCAGCGGTGTTAACCTTTGTCCAACCGGTCAAAAATTGCGTAGCAGAAACTGCGCCGAAGACCAAGCGTTGGCCGCACCGAAACGAGAGAACCGAAAGGAAAGCTTGGTCATGTCCAACCGGCTGACAGTCACGCCGAACGATCTCAGTGCATTCTGGATGCCCTTCACGGCAAACAGGCAATTCAAGCAGGCGCCGCGCATGCTGGTCGGTGCCAAGGACATGCACTACACGGCCAGCGACGGCCGCCAGATCCTCGACGGCACGGCCGGTCTTTGGTGCGTCAATGCCGGCCATTGCCGGCCCAGGATCACCGAGGCGATCCGCAACCAGGCCGGTGAACTCGATTACGCGCCGGCCTTCCAGATGGGCCATCCGATCGTATTCGAGCTGGCGAATCGCCTTGTCGACGTCGCGCCCGCCGGCATGGACCACGTCTTCTTCACCAATTCCGGCTCCGAATCGGTCGACACCGCGCTCAAGATGGCGATCGCCTATCATCGCGCGAAGGGCGACGGCTCGCGTTTCCGCCTGATCGGCCGCGAGCGCGGTTATCACGGCGTCAATTTCGGCGGCATTTCCGTCGGCGGCATCGTCAGCAACCGCAAGATGTTCGGCACGCTGCTCACCGGCGTCGACCATCTGCCCCACACCCACCTGCCCGAGAAGAACGCCTACACCCGTGGCGAGCCTGAGCACGGCGTCGAACTCGCCAACGATCTGGAGCGTATCATCGCGTTGCACGACGCCTCGACCGTCGCGGCCGTCATCGTCGAGCCGGTGGCCGGTTCGACCGGTGTGCTCATCCCGCCGAAGGGCTATCTCAAGCGGCTGCGGGAGATCTGCGACAAGCACGGCATCCTCTTGATCTTCGACGAAGTCATCACCGGCTTCGGCCGTCTCGGCACGCCGTTCGCGGCCGACTATTTCGGCGTCACCCCCGACATCATCACCACCGCCAAGGGCGTCTCCAACGGCGTCATCCCGATGGGCGCAGTCTTCGTGAAGAAGGAGATCCACGACGCCTTCATGAACGGGCCGGAACATCTGATCGAGTTCTTCCACGGCTACACCTATTCGGGCAATCCGATCGCCTGCGCGGCGGCGCTCGGCACGCTCGACACCTACAAGGAAGAAGGGCTGCTCACACGCGGCGCGGAACTCGCGCCCTATTGGGAAGAGGCGCTGCATTCGCTGAAGGGCGAGCCGCATGTCATCGACATCAGGAACATCGGCCTGATCGGCGCGATCGAGCTGCAGCCGATCGCCGGCCAGCCGACCAAGCGTGCCTTCTCCGCCTTCGTGAAGGCCTTCGAGCGCGGCGCGCTGATCCGCACCACCGGCGACATCATCGCGCTGTCGCCGCCGCTGATCATCACCAAGGGCCAGATCAACGAACTGATCGACCATGTGCGCGAGGTGCTGAGGCTGATCGAATAGGGCGTCATGCGTCCCCTCGGGCGTAGAGACGCCTAGGATTTTGAAACGACGCATCGAGCTTGGATCGCGCGATCCTCGGCGGGATGCGACAGGGCTTCGGCTCGAACGGGATGACGGCGTCGGGAACCGCCGGCATCCCGCATGGACATTGAATGAGAGGACTGCACATGACCGCCCCCGGCAAGAATCTGCGAATCAATTCAGACCGTTTGTGGGATTCGCTGATGGAAATGGCGAAGATCGGCCCCGGCGTTGCCGGCGGCAACAATCGCCAGACATTGACCGACGAGGACGGCGAGGGCCGCAGCCTCTTCAGGAAATGGTGCGAGGCGGCGGGCCTCGAGATGGGCGTCGACCAGATGGGCACCATGTTCGCGCGCCGGGAAGGTACCGATCCGGAGGCCTTGCCGGTCTACGTCGGAAGCCATCTCGATACGCAGCCGACCGGCGGCAAATATGACGGCGTGCTGGGTGTGCTGGGTGGGCTGGAGGTCGTCCGCTCGCTCAACGATCTCGGCATCCGGACAAAGCACCCGATCGTGGTCACCAACTGGACGAACGAGGAAGGCACCCGCTTCGCGCCGCCCATGCTGGCCTCAGGCGTCTTCGCCGGCATCCACGAACTCGACTGGGCCTATGACCGTAAGGACGCCAAGGGCAAGCGCTTTGGCGACGAGCTCGTGCGTATCGGCTGGAAGGGCGACGAGCCGGTTGGCGCCCGCAAGATGAAGGCCTATTTCGAACTGCATATCGAGCAGGGCCCGATCCTCGAGGACGAGGGCATCGACATCGGCGTCGTCACCCATGGCCAGGGCCTCAAATGGCTGCAGGTCACGCTGACCGGTAAGGAGAGCCATACCGGCTCGACGCCGATGCCGAAGCGGCGCAACGCCGGACTGGGCATGGCCCGCGTCACCGAACTCGTGCACGAGGTCGCGATGGACTACCAGCCCGATGCGGTCGGCGCGATCGGCCATATGGAGGTCTATCCCAACTCGCGCAACATCATCGCGGGAAAGACGGTCTTCACCATCGACGTCCGGTCGCCGGAGAAGGAAGTGCTCGACGCGATGGATGCCCGCATCCGCGAAGGCGTCGACACGATCTGCGAGGCGCTCGACATCGAGTATGAGATCGAACAGGTCGGCCATTTCGACCCCGTCACCTTCGACAAGGATTGCGTGAAGGCGGTCCGCGACGCGGCCATTAGGCTCGGCTATTCGCATCGCGACATCATCGCCGGTGCCGGCCACGACGCCTGCTGGGTCAACCGCGTCGCGCCGACGTCGATGATCATGTGCCCTTGCGTCGACGGCTTGTCGCACAACGAGGCCGAGGAGATTTCCAAGGAATGGGCGGCCGCCGGCGCCGACGTCCTGTTCCATGCCGTGGTGGAGACAGCCGAAATCGTGGAGTGATCCGAAGCCACCGAACCAATTCAACGCGAAGCCAAAATCGCGACGAAACAAGGGAACGAATAAATGACCAAAGTCATCAGGAACGGCACCATCGTCACCGCCGACCGGACGTGGAAGGCCGACGTGCTCATCCAGCACGGCAAGATCGTCGGCATCGGCCACGATCTGCATGCCGACCATGAGTTCGACGCTACCGGCTGCTATGTGATGCCGGGGGGCATCGACCCCCACACCCATCTCGAAATGCCCTTCATGGGCACCTATTCGGCCGACGATTTCGAAAGCGGCACCCGTGCGGCGCTGTCGGGCGG
This sequence comes from Mesorhizobium sp. L-8-10, assembly GCF_016756635.1. Classification (NCBI taxonomy): domain Bacteria; kingdom Pseudomonadati; phylum Pseudomonadota; class Alphaproteobacteria; order Hyphomicrobiales; family Phyllobacteriaceae; genus Mesorhizobium; species Mesorhizobium sp. L-8-10. Next base: position 4,015,418 of record NZ_AP023263.1, read on the forward strand.
CACGACCATGGTCGTCGACTTCTGCCTGCCGTCGCCCGGCCAGTCGCTGCTCGAGGCACTCACAATGTGGGACAACAAGACGTCGAAGGCGTCCTGCGACTACTCCTTCCACATGGCGATCACCTGGTGGGGCGAGCAGGTGTTCAACGAGATGGCCGACGTCGTCGACAAGGGCATCACCTCGTTCAAGCATTTCATGGCCTACAAGGGCGCGCTGATGGTTAATGACGACGAGATGTATTCGTCGTTCCAGCGGTGCGCGGCCCTCGGCGCCCTGCCGCTCGTCCATGCCGAGAACGGCGACGTCGTCGCCCAGCTCCAGCAGAAGCTGCTGGCCGAAGGCAATAACGGGCCCGAGGCGCATGCCTATTCGCGTCCGCCGGAGGTGGAGGGCGAGGCGACCAACCGCGCCATCATGATCGCCGACATGGCGGGCGCGCCGCTTTATGTCGTGCATGTCTCCTGCGAGCAGTCGCATGAAGCGATCCGCCGGGCCCGCCAGAAGGGCATGCGCGTCTTTGGCGAGCCGCTGGTCCAGCACCTTACCCTCGACGAGACCGAATATTTCAACAAGGACTGGGACCATGCGGCGCGGCGCGTGATGAGCCCGCCCTTCCGCAACAGGCTGCATCAGGATTCGCTGTGGGCCGGCCTGCAGGCCGGGTCGCTCCAGGTCGTCGCCACCGATCATTGCGCCTTCACCACCGAGCAGAAGCGCTTCGGCGTCGGTGACTTCACCAAGATCCCCAACGGCACGGGCGGGCTGGAGGACCGGCTGCCGGTGCTGTGGACAAGGGGCGTCAATACCGGCCGCCTGACCATGAACGAGTTCGTCGCGGTCACGTCGACCAACATCGCCAAGATCCTCAACATGTATCCGAGGAAGGGAGCGATCGTCGAAGGCGCCGACGCTGATCTCATCGTCTGGGACCCGAAGCGCAAGAAGACGATCTCGGCCGGGAAGCAGCAGTCTGTCATCGATTACAATGTCTTCGAGGGCTTCGAGGTGACCGGCCTGCCGCGCTTCGTGTTCTCGCGCGGCGAACTCGCGATCGAGGAGGCCGCTGTGAAGACCAGACCCGGTCATGGCGAATTCGTCGCGCGTGAGCCGCATGGCGCGGTGAACCGGGCGCTGTCGACCTGGAAGGAACTCGTGGCGCCGCGCAAGGTCGAACGGACAGGCATTCCCGCAACGGGGGTTTGAATGCGGGCGGCAGCTTTCGCGGCGATCGCGGCGGCGTGCCTCAACGCAGGGATTGTCGCCGCGTCGGTGGCACAGGGGCTGGACATCGCAAAGATGCCCTATGGCAACGAGAACGGCTGCAAGGTCGGGCGCGGCGAGCAGGTCGACACCGACGACTTCCTGCTGTTGCGGCCCGACGGCATCGACGCCTATGCCAGTTCCTGCGAGTTCGTGCAGTCGCTTCCCGCGAAGGACGGATCGCGCGTGCTGACAGGCCTCTGCGACGAGGAAGGGCACGAGGGTAAGGTTGTGCGCATGCTCAGTGTCGGTCCCAGCGCGGATGATCCGTCGGCATTGACCATCTCCGACGGCAACGGCGGTCTGTGGGGCGAGGTGAAGCCATGCTCCTGAACGATCGGTTCCGAATGGTTCGTCTACCGCGCCAAGGCGTCGAGTTCGGGCAGCAGCACCACGCTTTCCTGCTCGCGCGGGTCGGTGCGGGCGATGACGGCCGTGCAGGGCGCGTCGGAAAGGTTCGCAGGCAGATGCGGCACGCCGGCTGGAATATACATCATGTCGCCGGCCTTCATGTCCGCAAACTGCTCCAGCCGCTCGCCATACCAGGTGCGGGCTTCGCCGGAGAGCACATAGACTGCCGATTCATGGGCTTCGTGCAGATGCGCCTTGGCCCGGGCGCCGGGAGGAATCGTCACGACATGCATGCAAAGGCCGGTGGAGCCGACCGTCTCGGTCGCGATGCCTTCGAAGTAGCTGAGCCCCTGCTTGCCGTCATAGCTGTGGCGCGCGCGAACGACGCTGCAGCTCGGCTTGGCGGTGGAGGACATATCAGTTCATCCCTGATCCCGGTTCCGCAAGGACCGCACAATAACCGGAAGCACCGACATGCCCAATAGCGATACCGCAATGGCGGGCAGGACGAAGCCCCAGTCCGGGACAGCCACCGGCAACGGCCCGGATGTGGTCGCCGCCCGCGGGCTCGGCCTGACGTTCAGGACCAGCGACGGGCCGGTCCAGGCCCTGGCGGACGTCGATCTGACGATCCGCAAGGGCGAATTCGTTTCCTTCATCGGCCCGTCGGGCTGCGGCAAGACCACCTTCCTGCGGGTGATCGCGGATCTGGAGAAGCCGACATCGGGCACGATCTCGGTGAACGGCATGTCGCCCGAACAGGCGCGCGAGAGGCGGGCCTATGGTTATGTGTTCCAGGCGGCCGCGCTTTATCCATGGCGCACCATCGAGCGCAACGTCGCCCTGCCGCTCGAGATCATGGGCATCCCCCGGGTGGAGCAGAAGGCCCGCATCAAGAGCACGCTGGAAATGGTCAATCTGGCCGGCTTCGAGAACAAATATCCCTGGCAGCTTTCCGGCGGCATGCAGCAGCGCGCCTCGATCGCGCGGGCGCTGGCATTCGACGCCGACCTGCTTCTGATGGACGAACCCTTCGGCGCGCTCGACGAGATCGTGCGCGACCATCTGAACGAGCACCTGCTGGCGCTCTGGGCCCGCACGAACAAGACGATCTGCTTCGTGACCCACTCCATCCCCGAAGCGGTCTATCTGTCGACGCGCATCGTGGTGATGTCCCCGCGGCCGGGCCGGGTCACCGACGTCATCGAATCGACGCTGCCGCCCGAACGCCCGCTCGACATCCGCGAGACGCCGGAATTCCTGGCGATCGCAGCCCGCGTGCGCGACGGGCTGAGAGCGGGGCATTCGTACGAGGAATGATGCCCGTGGCCGACCATGTTACCAAGAGGCGAGATGGTGCAACCGTACGCGCCCGACAATTGCGCCAGGACGATACCGAGCCGGAATATCGGCTCTGGGGCGAGTTGCGAAGTCGAAGACTGAACGGATACAAGTTTTCGCGGCAGATCCCGATCGGACGGTATTTCGTCGATTTCGTGTGCCGCGAGAGGCTGTTGGTGATCGAACTCGACGGCGGACAGCATTCCGAGTCGGCTCGCGACGATATCCGGACACGATTCCTGAACGCTCACGGCTATTCCGTTCTGCGATTCTGGAATCACGAGGTCCTTCGCGAACAGAGAGCGGTGCTGGATACAATACTTGCCGCATTGGAGGATCGGCTTGCGCGGTCCCCCTCACCCGACCTCCGCGGAGCCTGTCCTCGGGCTTGCCGGAGGCAAGACCCGTGGGCTCCGGCCACCCTCTCCCCGAGGGGAGAGGAGGCCCAAGCCGGTCGCCCTCGACAGCACACAAAAGCTGCACGCGCCAATCCGGAGACGCAGCAGAACGAAACTCCTTCCTCTCCCCAGCGGGGAGAGGGTGGCCGGAGCCCACGGGTCTTGCCTCCGGCAAGCCCGAGGACAGGCTCCGCGGAGGTCGGGTGAGGGGGATGGTGACGATCTCAGACGTCTCAGCATCTGCCGATGCCCGCACCCCATCGCTGGCGTCGCGCATTCTTGCCGGCCACACCGGCCCCGTGCTCATCGTCGTCGCGGCGCTGGTGGTGCTCTGGTACGGCTTCGCCGTCTATCTCAACGCGCCCTGGCAGCTCGACGTCTACCAGAAAGACGGCACGCAATGGACCATGGCCGGGCTGGTGCGCGACACGCTGCACCAGGATCGGCCGGTGCTGCCGTCGCCGCTGCAGGTGGTCGAGGAGCTTTGGAAGACCACTGTTCAGACCGCGCCGACTTCCAAGCGCAGCCTCGTCTATCACGGCTGGGTGACGCTCTCCTCCACCTTGCTCGGTTTCGCCATGGGCACCCTGCTCGGCATCGTGCTTGCGGTCTTCATCGTGCATAACCGGGCGATGGACCGGTCGGTGATGCCCTGGATCATCGCCAGCCAGACCATTCCGATCCTTGCGATCGCGCCGATGATCATCGTGGTGCTGAACGCCATCGGCCTTTCGGGCCTTGTGCCCAAGGCGCTGATCTCGACCTATCTGTCCTTCTTCCCCGTCGTCGTCGGAATGGTGAAGGGGCTGCGCAGCCCCGAGCCGATCCAACTCGACCTGATGCACACCTATAGTGCCAGCCGCAGCCAGACCTTCTGGAAACTGCGCTGGCCGAGTTCCATGCCATACCTCTTCACCTCGATGAAGGTCGCGGTGGCGATCAGCCTCGTTGGCGCCATTGTCGGCGAACTGCCGACCGGTGCGGTCGCGGGGCTCGGTGCGCGGCTGCTCGCCGGCTCCTACTATGGGCAGACGGTGCAGATCTGGGCCGCGCTTTTCGCCGCCGCGGCGATCGCGGCGGTACTGGTGTCGATCGTCGGCCTGCTGCACCGGCTGGTCCTCAAGCGCATGGGCATGGCATGAGAACCGAAATCGTCTTCGGCGCGCTGGCTTTCTGGATCGCCGCCTGGGCGGTCAATGAATGGCTGGTCCGGCTCGAGCCGCAAAACCGCCTCGTCGCGCGGGCGACGCGGCTTGCCGTGCCGCTTCTCTTCGGCGTCACCATCCTGGTGCTGTGGGAGGGCATCGTGCGGGGTTTCAACATCCCTTCGGTGCTCCTGCCGCCGCCCTCGATGATCTGGCAACGCATCCTCACCTCGCTTCCGGTGCTGGCCGCCGATTTCCGCCAGACATTCCTCAAGGCGGTGCTGATCGGCTATGTGCTGGGCTGCGGCTCCGGTTTCATCGTGGCGATCCTGATCGACCGCTCGCCCTTCCTGCAGCGCGGCCTGCTGCCGCTCGGCAATTTCGTGTCGGCGCTGCCCGTCATCGGCATCGCGCCGATCCTCGTCATGTGGTTCGGCTTCGACTGGCCGTCCAAGGCGGCCGTCGTCGTGGTGATGACCTTCTTCCCCATGCTGGTCAACACGGTGCAGGGGCTTGCCGCGGCAAGCGCCATGGAGCGCGATCTCATGCGCACCTACGCCGCCGGCTACTGGCAGACCCTCGTCAAACTGCGGCTGCCGGCCGCAGCCCCCTTCATCTTCAACGCCCTGAAGATCAATTCGACGCTCGCCCTTATCGGCGCCATCGTCGCCGAGTTCTTCGGCACCCCGATCGTCGGCATGGGCTTCCGCATCTCGACGGAAGTGGGCAGGATGAATATCGACATGGTGTGGGCGGAAATCGCGGTTGCAGCACTTGCGGGTTCTGTCTTCTATGGCGTGGTCGCCCTGATCGAACGGGCGGCGACGTTCTGGCATCCGTCTGTCCGTGGTGGATAGGCGAACTTCAGAGGGAACGGGAAGAATGAAGAAAATGATCGTCTCACTGCTGGCCGGCGCGATGTCGCTCGCGGCGATCCAGGCGCTTGCGGCCGACAAGGTCACGCTGCAGCTGAAATGGGTCACGCAGGCCCAGTTCGCCGGCTACTACGTCGCCCAGGAGAAGGGGTTCTACGAGGAGGAGAATCTCGACGTCGAAATCAAGCCGGGCGGCCCCGACATCGCTCCGCCCCAGGTGCTGGCCGGCGGTGGCGCCGATGTCATCATCGACTGGATGCCCTCGGCGCTCGCCACCCGCGAAAAGGGCGTGCCGCTCGTCAACATCGCCCAGCCGTTCAAGTCCTCGGGCATGATGCTCACCTGCCGCAAGGACACAGGCATCACCAAGCCCGAGGACTTCAAGGGCAAGACGCTGGGCGTCTGGTTCTTCGGCAACGAATATCCGTTCCTGTCCTGGATGAGCACGCTCGGCATCAAGACCGACGGCGGTCCCGACGGCGTGACCGTGCTGAAGCAGGGCTTCAACGTCGACCCGCTGCTGCAGAAGCAGGCCGACTGCATCTCGACCATGACCTATAACGAGTACTGGCAGGTCATCGATGCCGGCATCAAGCCGGAGGACCTCATCACCTTCAAGTATGAGGACCAGGGCGTCGCGACCCTCGAAGACGGCATCTATGTTCTGGAGGACAAGCTCAAGGACCCTGCCTTCGTCGACAAGATGGTGCGCTTCGTCCGCGCCTCGATGAAGGGCTGGAAATATGCGGAGCAGAACCCGGACGAAGCGGCCATGATCGTGCTCGACAACGACGCGACCGGCGCCCAGACGGAAGAGCACCAGAAGCGCATGATGGGTGAGATCGCCAAGCTGACCGCCGGGTCGAACGGCGCGCTCGACGACGCCGACTACAAGCGCACCGTCGCCACCCTGCTGAAGGGCGGCTCGGATCCTGTCATCAGCAAGGAGCCGGAAGGCGCCTTCACGTATGAGGTCACCGACAAGGCGCTGAAGTAGCCGCAACGCGTCGGACGCGATCCGAAACCGAAGCGCAAGGGAAGGGGCGGGCGACCGCCCCTTTCGCGTTGGAGCGGATACAGGAAACATTTCGGATGCTCAGCCGTTCGTTGCATGGTAGCGGCGTCTTGCCGCGCCCGGCCGGAGGTTTCCGGCGCAATCGTGGAGGATCTCATGCATCCCTTCTCTCGCATGCCCGTGGTGGCCGGCATGGCCGTCTCGGCCCTGCTGCTCGTTTCGTCGCCGCTCCTGGCGGAAAGCGTCAAGCTCGCCGCGATGCTCGACGGCGCCCAGGAGTCGCCTCCCGTTGAGACCGACGGCAAGGGCATGGCCGAACTGACGTTCGACACGGAGACGAAGAAGCTCGACTGGACGGTCGATTATTCGGGCCTGAGCGGCCCGGCGGCGGCCGCGCATTTCCATGGACCGGCCGACAAGGGCGCGAATGCCGATGTCGCCGTCCCGCTGCAGGGCGATCTCGCCAGCCCGATCAAGGGCGAGGCGACGCTGACCGATGCGCAGGCGGCCGATCTGCTGGCCGGAAGATACTACCTCAACATCCATACTGCCGCGCACCAGGGCGGCGAAATCCGCGGACAGGTCGAGAAAGCTATGTAGCAGCCAGGGCAGGGCGCTCCGACGCACGGAGCGCTCCGGGCGTCCTGCCGGTCTGCTTGCGGAAGAAGCGGTTGAAATAGGCCGGGTCCGAGAAGCCGAGGCTGTAGGCGATGCCCTGCACCGGTGTCGGCGTGAAGATCAGGTCGCGGGTCGCGGCCTCGACAAGGCGTGCATTGACGAGCGCCTGCACGCTGCCGCCGGTTCCGGCCCGGCAGATGCGGTTGAGATGAGCCTCCGACAGGCCGAGCTCCGCGGCATAAAAGCTCACCGGGCGACGCTCGCGGAAATGCGCGGCGACGAGATCATAGAGCGCGGCGATCCGGCTGGCGTCGCGTTCGTTGGGATGTTCGCGCGCCAGTGCCGGCCCGTCGGCCCGCATGAGCGCTACGATCAGCCCGGCGACCAGTGCCTCGAGCAGCACCATGCGGCCGGCCCGATGGCCGTCGAGCTCGGCGTGGATGCGTGCGATGGTGTCGACGACGTCGCGGGCTGGTGCCGCATCGGAGGCGAGCCGGATGAGGCGCGCCTTGTCCGCGAAAGCCGTGATCGCGGTGCTGGAGCGCATCGGTGCCGTCAGGCGGTCGCTCAGCGCGGTGAGGACAAAACCCTCGATGTCCCTCGAGAAACGGAAGCCGTGCACCTCCCCGGGCGGGACGAAGATCGCCGTGGAATGCTCGAACGGCCGGTAGCGGCCATTGACCAAGGCTTCGCCCGAGCCGCTCGAAATGTGCAAAACCTGGAAGAAGGTCTCATGGCGGTGAGGACGGATCTCCCAGCCATGCAGCCGGCTTCTCTCCGGAATCGTCTCGCAGTGCAGCCACAGACCGGCGGTTTCGTTGCGGGATTCGCCGTAGAGGCGGAATGTCGGGATGCTGCTTCTCAAGGGCCTGGTCCGGTTCGATGATCGGATTGTGCAAGAGAGTGCCGGGAATGTCTATTGGCGGCACGGCGGTGGAAGCGCATCCTGAGGCCGGATGAAGCGCCGCTTGGCGCACAAGACTGCTCGCCGGGAGGATAAAATGCGCACTCAGGTCGTCATCATAGGCTCCGGTCCGTCGGGGCTGCTGCTCGGCCAACTGCTTACCAATGACGGCATCGACAACATTATCCTGGAGCGTTCGTCACAGGAGCATGTTCTCGCGCGCATCCGCGCCGGCGTGCTCGAGGAAGGCACGACCGCCATGCTCGACGAGGCCGGCGCCGGCGAGCGAATGCGTCGCGAGGGCCTGCCGCATGACGGTTTCGACATGGCCTTCGACGGCCGCCGCCACCGGGTCGACCTGTTCGGGCTGACCGGCGGCAAGCGCGTCATGATCTACGGCCAGACCGAGGTAACCCACGACCTGATGGACAAGCGCGCGGCCACCGGCGGCGCGACGGTTTATGAAGCGGCCGATGTCGCCCCGCACGGTTTCGACAGCGAACGGCCCTATGTGACCTACAAGAAGGACGGGGCGACGTTCCGCATAGACTGCGACTTCATCGCCGGCTGCGACGGCTATCACGGGATTTCGCGCAAATCGGTGCCGGAGACGGCAATCAAACTCTACGAGCGTGCCTATCCGTTCGGCTGGCTGGGCATCATCGCCGAGGTGCCGCCGGTCGGCGAAGAGCTGATCTATGCCAACCATCCGCGCGGCTTCGCGCTCTGCTCCATGCGTTCCCACACGCGCAGCCGCTACTATGTGCAATGCTCGCTCGACGACAAGGTGGACGATTGGTCCGACGACCGTTTCTGGGACGAGATCAGGGCGCGGCTGCCGGCCGCGACGGCCGAGCAGATGACGACGGGCCCGTCGATCGAGAAGTCGATCGCGCCGCTGCGCTCCTTCGTCGCCGAGCCGCTGCGCTTCGGGCGCCTGTTCCTGGTGGGTGATGCCGGCCATATCGTGCCGCCGACCGGCGCCAAGGGTCTCAACCTGGCGGCCAGCGACGTGCGTTACCTCTTCGACGGCCTGCGCGAGTTCTATGCAGATCGTTCGTCCGCCGGCATGGACGCCTATTCGCAGAAGGCTTTGGCGCGCGTCTGGAAGGCGGAGCGCTTTTCCTGGTGGATGACGAGCACGCTGCACAAATTCCCTGAGACCGGCGCCTTCGGCCAGAAGATCCAGGAGGCCGAGCTCGACTACCTCTTCCATTCGCGCGCCGCATCGACGGCGCTCGCGGAGAATTATGTGGGCCTGCCCTACTGAACGCCCGCCGGTCCTGTGGGAGGACAGGCCGCCCGGATCGCCTTGATCAGCATCGCCAGCGGCAAGGGGCGCTCGGCATCGGCGCGCATCGTGAGGCCGACGGCGCCACGCGTCTCCGAGGTGTCGATGGGCAGCACGGCGAGATGTCCGGCCGCGACATCGTTGGCAACCACCCCTTCGGAGATGATCCACACCGCGTCGCTCTCGCGCACGAAGGCGCGGCCGAAGGAATCCGAGACGCTTTCGATCCGCGCGCCTGCCTCGGGCAGGCCGTGGGCTATCAGGAAGCGGTCGACGAAGGGTCGGATGACGGAAGCCGCCGTCGGCATCAGCACGGTGAAACGCGAAAGCTTCGCGAGGTCGAACGGGTCGCGTGCCAGCAATGGATGACCGGGCCGCACGACGAACAGCACCTGCTCGGAGTAGAGATGCTCGAAGGTGAGGCCGATCATGCTTTCCGGCGCGGCCAGCCGGCCGACGACGAGGTCGAGCTCGCCGCCGGCCAGTTGCTGGAGCAGCACGGCGTTCTCGCCGGTGACGATCTTCAGCCGCCCGTCCGGCGACTGTTCGAGGAACCTGCGGGCCGCCTTCGGCATGATGCGGGCCGACACCGTCGGCAAGGCGCCGACCCGCAAGGGCGGGGAAAGGCTGGCCGCGCCCCGTCTCAGCGTATCGACGCCCTGGCGCAGGGCCGCCATGCCGAGGCCGGCGTGCCGACGGAACTCCTCGCCGGCCGCGGTCAGCCTTATGCCGCGGCCGTCGGGCTCGACCAGCGCGGAGCCGAGCGCCTCTTCCAGCTCCCGGATCGTACGGGTGACCGCCGGCTGCGACACGTTGAGCACTGCCGCCGCCTTGCCGACACTGACGGTGCGCGCCACTTCGAGGAAGGTCGAGATATGACGAATTTTGATTTGCATGACGGAAAATCATACCACAATGATTATGAATATCGCGAAAAACAGTATTTTTCTTAACTGATGCAGCGTGTTTCACTCGGCTGCACGACGAGGAGAAGACGGATGGACGAGGCAGGAAAATCGGAACGCTACCGCGAGGGGATGGAGACCCGCCGGGCGGTTCTGGGTGCGGCCCACGTCGATAGGGCGCAGGCCGCGAAGACCGCGTTCGACGAGCCTTTCCAGGATCTGATCACCGAGGCGGCATGGGGCCATGTCTGGTCTCGGCCCAACTGGACCAAACGCGAGCGCTCGATGGTGACGATCGCGCTTCTGGCGGCACTCGGCCACCATGACGAGGTGGCGATGCATGTGCGGGCGACCGCCAATACCGGTGCGACGCCGGATGATATTCGCGAGGCGCTGCTTCATGTGGCAATCTATGCCGGTGTGCCGGCGGCCAATCATGCGATAAAGGTCGCCAGGCAGGCGCTCGCCGAGGTGGCGGACGAGAGTGCCGGCGGTCGTTGAGATCGACGTCGAGTAGCTGACGGGAGGGAAATCATGTCCAACCAGCGGCCCGAAACGGGTTCCTTCTTCCAGCGCGACCGCGACTGGCATCCGCCGGCCTATACGCCATGGTACAAGACCTCCGTCCTGCGCTCTCCGCAAAAGGCGCTGCTCTCGCTCGACAACACGATCAGCGAGATCACCGGCCCGGTCTTCGGCCACAATATGCTGGGCGAACTGGACGACGATCTGATCCACAATTTCGCCAGGCCGGGCGAAAGCGCCATCGGCGAACGCATCATCGTCTACGGCCGGGTTCTGGACGAGCGCGGCAAGGGCGTGCCGGGCGCGCTCCTCGAATTCTGGCAGGCCAATGCCGGCGGGCGCTACCGCCACAAGAAGGACCAGTATTTCGCGCCGCTCGACCCCAATTTCGGTGGCTGCGGCCGCACCATAACCGGCGAGGACGGCTCATACACGTTCCGCACCATCAAGCCCGGCCCCTATCCCTGGCCGAACGGCGTCAACGACTGGCGCCCGGCCCATATCCATTTCTCGATCTTCGGCCACGGTTTCGCGCAGCGGCTGATCACGCAGATGTATTTCGAGGGCGACCCGCTGATCTGGAAGTGCCCGATCGTGCGCACCATACCGAGCCGCGAGGCTATCGAGGCGCTGATCGCGCCGCTCGACATGGAAGCGACCATTCCCATGGATGCGCGGGCCTACAAGTTCGATATCGTGCTGCGCGGCCGCCGTTCGACGCTGTTCGAGAACCGGCTGGAGGGGAACTGATGGTGCAATCGCTCAACCGCCTCAAGGAAACGGCATCCCAGACGGCCGGACCCTATGTCCATATCGGGCTCACCCCGAATTTCTGTGGCATTGGTGGCGTCTACGACGCCGATCTCGGCGCCAGCCTCGTCAACGACAAGACCAAGGGCGAGCGGATCACCATCCGGTCGCGTGTCATCGACGGCTCCGGCACGCCGCTGAAGGATTCGCTGATCGAGATCTGGCAGGCCGATGCCGACGGGCTCTACAACAGCCCATCCGAGATGCGCGGCACGGCGGATCCGAACTTCACCGGTTGGGGGCGTTGCGCCTCCGACATGGACACCGGCGAGTTCGTGTTCAAGACGATCAAGCCCGGCCGGGTGCCCTTCCGCGACGGCCGGCCTATGGCCCCGCATGTCACCTTCTGGATCGTGGCGCGCGGCATCAATCTCGGCCTCCATACCCGCATGTATTTCGGCGACGAGGAGAAGGCCAATGCCGAGGATCCGGTGCTGCAGCGCATCGAGCACAAGGTGCGCGTGCCGACCCTGATCGCGCCGCTGAAGGACGACGCCTATGTCTTCGACATCCATCTCCAGGGCGACAAGGAAACGGTCTTTTTCGATATCTGACGGATTCTGATGGCAATTACTCCGTTCGAGCATCCCTTCCTGTCCGGCCTTCTCGGTGACGATGAGGTCGCCAGGCAGTTTTCTATCGAGGCGGAGATCGCGGCGCTGGTGCGTTTCGAGACGGCGCTGGCGGAGGGCGAGGCAGCCGAGGGTGTCATTCCGGTTGCCGCGGGCAGGGCGATCGCCGATGCGCTGGTCGCCTTCGAGCCTGATCTCCCCAGGCTGGCGGAAGAGACCGCGCGTGACGGCGTCGTCGTACCCGAACTGGTTCGACAATTGCGACAGGCGGTCGGGCAGCCGCACGGGGCACATGTGCATTTCGGCGCCACCAGCCAGGATGCGATCGATACCGGTCTCGTGCTGCGGCTGCTGCCCGCTCTCGACATTCTTGCCGACAGGATCGACGGGCTGATCGAGGCCTTGGCCGGGCTGGATGACAGGCAGGGCAAGGTGCCTGTCATGGCTCATACCCGCATGCAGGCTGCGATCCCGGTGACGGCATCGCGCATGATCGAGAGCTGGCGCGATCCGCTGGTCCGCCACCGCAGCCGGCTCGTCGCGATACGCGACCAGGTCGGCGTACTGCATTTTGGTGGCGCCGCCGGAACGCTGGAAAAACTCGGAGACAAGGGAGCGGAGGTCGCCGAGGAGGTGGCCGTGTGGCTCGGCCTTCGTGCCCTGTCGAGGGCGCGTCATTCCGAGCGCGACGGATTTGCCGAACTCGCTTCCTTCCTGTCGCTTCTCTCCGGCAGCCTCGGCAAGATGGGGCAGGACATCGCGCTGATGGCGCAAAGCGAGGTCGGCCAGATCAGGCTCGCCTCGGGCGGCGGCTCGTCGGCGATGCCGCACAAGGTCAATCCCGTCGGCGCCGAGGTGCTGGTCGCGCTGGCGCGGTTCAACGCCACGCTGGTCTCTGGCATGCACCAGTCGCTGGTCCATGAGAACGAGCGGTCGGGCGCGGCCTGGACGCTGGAATGGATGCTTCTGCCGCAGATGGTGGTGGCAACAGGCGCGGCGCTCCGCACGGCTGCCGCGCTCCTTCCGTCGATCGAGTTCGTCGCCGACAAAGGCAAGCGCTGAGCGGAGCGGCTGAGGCCGGGGTCGCAACCTTTGGGAGAAGGTGGCGGCAGCCGGATGAGACTACCGGCCGGCGTCGGGCGCCATCTTGGATGAAAGTGCCGCGTGTCTTCGCTCCCCTCTCTGTCCACCTGATATCTCCCCCACAAGGGGGAGACTGGCCGGCCGCTTGGATTTCGCCAATCGTCGACGTTGCAGGGCGAGTGCCGTCATCGATGACAGCCAGTCTCCCCCCTTGTGGGCTACGAGATTCACACATCTCGGAGGGTCCAGCCATGCTTGATTGCGTGGAATTTGGTGAGGCCTCTGAGCATGACGATGGGGCCGGGCTTTCCGTAATATCCGGTCCATCCACCGAGCCGTGCGAAGACCCAGGCAGCGAAGGCCAATGTGCCTTTGGGATGGGGGTTTTTCTGCTTCTGGGTCTTTCCCTCAAGGCTGTGGCTGACGCGTTCGAGCACCGGTTGGTCGTCGGGATCGAAGGCGTCGCTGAGCGGCCGCTCGAGCTTGCCGTCGCGCTCGGCAACGAGTTGCATCACCGTGACGGCGGCGATGAGGGTTGCTGTTACGAGCTTTTCCAGCGGCCCGCCCTCCTGCTGGCGAAGCGCCTCGATGTCAAAGCCCTTTGTCTTGGTGGTCCGAAACAGCTGCTCGATGGTCCAGCGCAGACGATAAAAGCCGATGATGCGCCGTGCATCGGCCAGATCGGTGACCTGATGTGTTGTGAGCAGCCGCCAATGCGCCGGCTCCTGGCCGTGCGGCGGATCGATTTCGCGGGCATCGACCATGCTGAGCGTGACGGTCTTCGGCAGCACCCGGGTTCCCGCCTGGGCTTTGCGGTTCCTGGGCCTTGCGATCTCGACACGGCCGAAGCGCACGCCGAGAGTGGCCGTGCGGGCCTTGCGGCCCGGAATGGCCGGCAACGCGACCGTCATCTGCCCGGCTTCGGGCCAGCTCTCTGCGGCGGCAAACAGATGGGTCTCGTCGGCCAGAAGCCGGTCCTGCGCGGCCCGTACCAGCTTCTCGACATGGTCCGGCTTGAAGGCGAAGCACTCGTAAATGTCCCCCTCGCGGTCCTCGACGACCGTCACGCAGGTCGCGCCGGCGTCCCACAGCCGGCGCGCGCTTTCGGCGCCGTCGAGCCAGCGCCGGCTGTCCTTGTCCGCGAAGTCCCGTTTGGTGCGCGTCGCCTTCACACCACCGCGGCGATCCAGAAAGAACGCATCGACAAGGCCCAACACAAAGCCGCTGGTCGCATCCGCGGCAATCAGCGGGTGCACGGACAGGCCGATGCCTTTTTCGTCCACCCGAACAGACGTCGTGTCCTGGATCGCCAGCACATGACGGCCACCAACTTGCAAGCACGTGCGGGCCGAGGCCGTCTCCAGCATCGCGCCGACCGTCACCTTCGGGTTGTGCAGAAAGCGCGTGATCCGCATCTCGCCGGAGCGGCCGCCGCCCAGCGCGCGCACGCTGCTCCCCCAGCCACCCGCCGACACCAGCCGCTCATGCAAAAAAACCCCGCATCTTTCAGGCGAGCGTCTCCGAACTCCCCAAAACCAAGGTCCATCTGCCTCTCCATCAGCCGAATCACAGCAACAGGGAGTCAGACTTTCGCCGACACCGCAACTCGCCCCCCACGATGTGTGAATGTCGTAGCCTTGTGGGGGAGATATCAGGTGGACAGAGAGGGGTATCTGGCTAAGCCAAATCCGACTGCAATCAAAAGGATTTCGGCCCTATTTTTATGGCAGGGGCTCAGCCCGGCGTGGCCGTTATCTTATCTGACTGAAACAAACGGATCTCAACGCTACTTTCATGGGAGGGGCCAGCCGCAATCCTCCAACATCCGGCACCCTCAGCCGTTATACCCCCGGAACCACTCGACGAAATCGGCGATGCCTTCGTCCAGCCTCGTGACAGGCCGGAAGCCGAGGTCGCGTTCGGCGAGCGCGATGTCGGCATAGGTGCGCAGCACGTCGCCGGCCGGTTTCGGCTTCATCTCCATCCTGGCCTTGCGGCCCGCGGCGCGCTCGATCGCGGCGATGAATTCCATCAGCTTCACCGGGTTGTTGTTGCCGAGATTGTAGACCAGCGCCGTTTCGGCTGGGTTCGCAACGATCCGGTCGGCGGCCGCGACGACGCCGGCGGCGATGTCGGAGACATGGGTGAAGTCGCGCTCCATTTCGCCATTGTTGAAGACCGAGATCGTCTCGCCCTTGAGGATCGCCTCGGTGAACAGCCAGGGCGCCATGTCGGGCCGGCCGTAACGCCCATAGACCGTGAAGAAGCGCAGGCCCGTGGCGGCAATCCCTCGCGTTTCCCGGTAGGCATGGGCGAGCAACTCGCCGGCGCGCTTGGTCGCGGCATAGACCGATACAGGATGGTCGGTGCGGTCGCTCTCCGAGAACGGCACTTTTTCGTTGGCGCCGTAGACCGAGGACGAGCTGGCATAGACGACGGGCAGACCGCCGAGCTTGGCCGCCAGCTCGAAGATCGCCACCTGGCCGGTCACGTTGGAGTGGACATAAGCGTAAGGGTTCTCGACGGAATACCGGACGCCAGCCTGCGCCGCGAGGTGGATGATCGCGTCGAAGTTGCCCTCGGCGTGGGCTGCCAGGGCGGCGGGATCGGCGATGTCGGCCCGCGCGAAACGGAAGCCCGAAAATGGTTCGAGCGCGGCCAGCCGCGCCTGCTTCAGGCCGATTGCATAATAGTCGTTGACATTGTCGAGGCCGACCACGCTGTCGCCGCGTTCGAGAAGCCGGCGGGCGGTGTGGTAACCGATGAAGCCGGCGGCGCCGGTGAGCAGGACTTTCATTGGCATCTCGTATCGCGGCTTTTGACTGGCTCTAGCGGGCCTTGCCGAAGAAGGTCAGGATGCGTTCGTGGCCCTTGGAATAGTTCACTCCCTCCACGCGGCCAAGCTCCTCGATGCTCGATATGCCTTCCGCCAACGCGCCGTCGAAAGCTTCGAGCTGGTCGTCGGCGATGAGCGCAACGGCGCAGGCGTCCTTGCCGAGCTCGGCCGCTGCGGTGGCGCCGTCGGTGAGCATCGTCCGGGTGCCTGCCAGGAAGACAAGGCTCGGCTCGTGATAGCCGGCCGAGATCAGGCGCGAGTCTGGACAGGGCTTCACCGCCTTGAATTGCGTGGCGATCTCGGGGCTCAGCCAGATCGGCTTCAGCGCCGGCGCGACGAGGCCGGCGAGCAGGCCCATGGAGACGGCTGCACCGGCAGCCGCCAGAACCGTGCGCTGCAGCGGCGGAAGAGCCGGTCGGATGCCGGAGGCGAGCCAGCCGGTGACGAGGATGAGAAGTGCGGCAAGGATTCCCCACCACGAGATCGTGCCAACCACGTAAGGCACGGCCGCGACGGCCACCGCCGCCAGCAGCAAAGTGACGAGCACCGCGCCGAAGACCGTGGCGCGGTATAGCCAGAGCTGCCACCGTCGCAGGGTAGCCGGCGTCGCGCTGCCGTCGGTCAGCGCCCAGGCCATCAGCAGGAGCAGCGCCGGGTAGGCAGGCAGCATATAGTGCGGCAGCTTGGTGGGCATGACCTCGACCACGATCCAATAAGGCAGGTACCAGGCGAGGCAGAAGAGCAGGCGCGGATCGGTGCGGAAGCGGTTGAGCGCATTGAGGCCGCCATTGACCGCCGGAACGGCGAAGGGCCAGAAGGTGAGCGAGAACAGCAGGAAATAATAGCCGGGCGGGGCGCCGTGCGATTCCTGGCCCGAGCCGATCTTGCCCAGGAAGTCGCGGCCGATTGCCTCCTGCCAGAAGGCGGCGCCGCTCTTCCAGGTGATGAGGCCGAGCCAGGGAGCGGCGACCAGCAGGGCGATCAGCACGCCCGGGCCCGCCCTCAGCGTTTTCAACCAGGCACGGTCCTTGTCTAGGATGACGACCGCCGCGACCGTCAGCGCGCTGATCGCCGGAGCGATCGGCCCCTTGATCAGGATGCCGGCGCCTTGCGCGATCCAGAACACCCAGGCGGCCACGCCCGATGTGCGGCCCTCCTTATGGCAGAGATAGAGATGGGCGAGCGCGCCTTGGGCGAAAAGCACCGCCGCCAGAAGGGTCGCGTCGGTCTTGGCGATGCGCGCCTCGAAGGCGAGCATCAGCAGGCCGGCGAGCCCGAAGCCGGCGATCAGTCCGGCCGAATTGCCGAACATGCGCGCGCCGAGCCAGGCCAGCGCCAGGACGGAAAGCGTCGCGCCGGCGACCGACACAATGCGGTAGACCCAGACCGGCGCATCCGCGCCCCGGCCGCTGGCGAGCACGGCGGCCGATTGCAGCCAGTAGATACCGGCCGGTTTCTTGTAGCGCGGCTCGTCCTGCAGGCGGATGTCGACGAAGTCGCCGCTTTCGACCATCTGTTTCGACGACTGGATGAAGCGCGATTCGTCGCGGTCGGTCGGCGGCAGCGCCGCGATACCGGGCACGAAGGCGAACAGGCAGAATACCGCGAGCAGCAGGCAAAGCAGGGCCGAAAGCCGGCCCTTGCCGGAGGCTGCCCCGTGGTCGATCGCGCCCGCCGCCAAGGGTCAGTCCGTCTTCGTCATCGCCGAGCGATGCTCGTTGGCGATCAGCCAGAGATTGCGGATATAGACGAACAGGCCGAGCCCTTGCCCGGCGATGAACACCGGATCCTGGCGGCTGACCGCGTAGATGAACAGCAGGAAGCCGCCGCCCAGCGAGAAGAACCAGAAGGCGATCGGCACGACCGAACGCTTGGCGCGCTCCGAGGCGATCCACTGCACCACGAAGCGCATGGTGAACATGCCCTGCGCCAGGAAACCGAGCAGCACCCAGGCGTCGAACTGCTCGATGAAGACGGTGTGCAGCCAGGTCAGAAGGTGGGTGGCCGTATCCATCATGGCCGGATCTCCGTTGCGGTCGGCACGACCTTGCGGCGACGGCGCAGCCACCAGACGCCGAACAGGTCGAGCGCGCCGCGCAGACCCCGATCGAGGATGCCGTAGTTGGATTTGCCGTGACGGCGCTGGCGGTCCACCACGTCGATGTGAACGACGCCGTATCCCTCGCGCAGGACAAGCGCCGGCAGATAGCGGTGCCAGCCGTCGAAATAGGGCAACTGGCGGAAGAGGTCGGTATGCACCGCCTTCAGCCCGCAACCGGAATCGCGGGTGCCGTCGCGCAGGATCGCCTCGCGCAGATTGTTGGCGAAGCGCGAGGAGAACTGCTTCAGCTTGGTGTCGGTGCGCTTAAGCCGCTGACCGGCTGCAATGCCGGCGGATGGACCCGCGACCTTCAATGCATCGGCGAGCTTCGGCAGGTAGACGGGGTCGTTCTGCCCGTCGCCGTCCATGGTCACGACGATCGCGCCGCGCGCGGCGAAGACGCCCGACCGAACGGCCGCGCTCTGGCCGGCCGAGCGATCGTGGCGGATGTGCCTGAGATGCGCCGCACCCGCCTCGACGCGCTTCTTCAGGGCTTCGCCGGTGCCGTCGGTCGAGCCGTCGTCCACCACGACCACCTCGAAGTCGCGCCCGGCAAGGGCCGCATCCACCTCGTCCAGGAGAAAGGACAGGTTGGCGGCTTCGTTCTTGCAGGGGATGACGATGGAGATGGCAGGCGTAGTCGCTGCGTTCATAGGGTGGTTCCTGACGATCGCGGCCTCCATAACACTGAAGTTCCGGTGAGGCTACCGCCGGTGCTCATCTCGCTAGGCCCTGAGGATAACGGTTACGTCAGCGCTTCTCCCTGATGTCGGTGAGCGTGCGCGTCGGGGTGATCGCCTCCGGATCGAGCCTGATCTCGACGATCGCCGGCCTGCCGCTGGCCCGCGCCCGTTCGAAGGCCGGCGCGAAATCGGCGGTCTTGTCCACCGTCTCGCCATGTCCGCCATAGGCGCGGGCAAGGGCGGCGAAGTCGGGGTTCTTCAGGTCGGTGGCGACCACCCGGCCTGGATATTCGCGCTCCTGATGCATGCGGATCGTGCCATAGATGCCGTTGTTGACGACGATCACGACGATTGCGAGGTCGTATTGCACGGCCGTCGCAAACTCCTGGCCGTTCATCAGGAAGCAGCCGTCGCCGGCGAAGGCGATCACCTGGCGGTCGGGGAAGAGGTCCTTGGCCGCGACCGCTCCCGGCGTGCCGTAGCCCATCGAGCCGGAGGTCGGCGCGGCCTGCGTGCCGAAGCGTCGGAAGCGATGGAAGCGGTGGATCCAGGTCGCGTAGTTGCCGGCGCCGTTGGCGATGATGGCGTCATCGGGAAGCACGGTCTCCAGATAGCTCATGATCGGCCCCATCTGCACGGGGCCCGGGCCGGTCTCTGGCGGCGTCGACCATTCGAGATAGGCGGCATGGAGCCGGGCGGTCTCGTCCGACCAGGCCGGCCGGCTGCCGGGCCGCGTCCGCGCGAAGGCATGGGCGAACGCTTCCGGCGAGGCGTTGATCGCCAGGGAAGGGCGATAGACGCGGCCGAGTTCGTCGGAATCGGCGTGGACATGCACCAGCGTCTGGTCGGGGTAGGGGCTCTTCAGCAGGCTGTAGTCGGACGACGGCATCTCGCCGAAACGCCCGCCGACCAGGAGCACCAGGTCGGCCTGCTTGACGTAGTTGGCAAGCTTCGGATTGGGGCCGATGCCGATGTCGCCGGCATAGTTCGGATGGAGATGGTCGAACAGCATCTGGCGCCGGAACGAGCAGCCGACAGGCAGCGTCCAGCGCTCGGCAGCTTCGCGGAAGGCGGCGACGGAAGCGGCGCTCCAGCGGCTGCCGCCGAGGATGGCGATGGGCCGCTTCGCCTTGGCGAGCAGTTCTTCCAGCCTCGCCATCTCCGCCTCGCCCGGCGATGTCTCGACCGGCGTGAAAGGCAGCGCGTCGGGCGCATCGGCGAGTGCGGTCAGCATGTCCTCGGGCAGCGAGATGACGACCGGGCCGGGCCGCCCCGATGTCGCGACCGCGAAGGCGCGGGTCACGATCTCGGGAATGCGGGCCGCGTCGTCGATTTCGGTCGCCCATTTGGCGATGTCGCCGAAAAAGGCCCGGTAATCGACCTCCTGGAAAGCCTCGCGCTCCCTGGCGTGGCTCGCCACCTGGCCGATGAACATGATCAGCGGGGTGGAATCCTGCATCGCGATATGGATGCCGGCCGAGGCGTTGGTGGCGCCGGGGCCGCGCGTGACGAAGCAGATGCCGGGCCGGCCTGTCAGTTTGCCGTGGCAGTCGGCCATCATCGCCGCACCCCCTTCCTGGCGGCAGACGATGGTCTTGATCCTCGAGTCGTGCAAAGCGTCGAGCACGGCGAGATAGCTTTCGCCCGGCACGCAATAGATGCGGTCGACGCCGTTGGCCTCGAGCGCTTGGACGATGAGCTGTCCGCCGGTCTTCATGATCCGGTTTTCTCCAGTTCGGCAAGGATTTCGGCCGTGTGCTCGCCAAGCCGCGGCGAGGGCCGCTCGTAAACCAGGGGGGTCTCGGACATCACCATCGGCGCGCGCACCGAAGGCAGCTTGTTGCCGTGGCCGTCGTCGAGGTCGAGGCGTATGCCGCGCGCGATCGCGTGCGGGTCGGCGAAAGCCTGGCCGATCGTATTGATCGGGCTTGCGGGAACGCCGGCCTTTTCGAGTTCGGCGAGCAACGGAGCGCGCTCGAGCCGTTCCAGGCTGGCGATGATGCGCTCGCGCAGCCGCGCACGGTTGCTGACGCGGGCGGGATTGGTCGCGAAGTCGGGGTCGTCGGGAAGGCCGGTCAGGCCGACGATCTGGCAGAAGCGCTGGAACTGCCCGTCATTGCCGACCGCCAGGATGATGTGGCCGTCCTTTACCGGCAGCACCTCATAGGGCGCGATGTTCATGTGGGCGTTGCCCATCTGCACCGGCGACACGCCGGATACCAGATAGTTGAGGTTCTGGTTGCCGAGCACGGACATCTGCGTGTCGAGCAGCGCCATGTCGATATGCTGGCCCTGGCCGGTGTGCTCGGCGTGGCGCAGCGCGGCCTGGATGGCGATGACGGAATAGAGGCCGGTGAAGATGTCCGAGATCGCGACGCCGGCCTTCTGCGGCTCGCGGCCCGGCTCGCCCGTGATCGACATCATGCCGGCCATGCCCTGGATGATGAAGTCATAGCCGGCGCGGGGCGCATAGGGCCCGTCCTGGCCGAAGCCGGTGACGGAGCAATAGACGAGGCGGGGGTTGACGGCCTTCAGGCTGGCATAGTCGAGCCCGTATTTCCTGAGCCCGCCCACCTTGAAGTTCTCGATGAGCACGTCGGCTGTCGCCACCAGCCTGCGCACCGTCTCGGCGCCCTCGGGGGTCGAGAAGTCGATGGCGATCGAGCGCTTGCCCCGGTTGCAGGAATGATAATAGGCCGCCGAAAGGTTCTCGCCGTCGTGGCTCCTGACGAAGGGCGGTCCCCATTTGCGGGTGTCGTCGCCGCCTTCCGGGTTCTCGACCTTGATGACGTCGCAACCGAGATCGGCCAGAAGCTGCCCCGCCCAGGGCCCGGCCAGGATGCGGGCCAGTTCGATGACGCGGATGCCTTTCAAGGGGGGTTCAGCCATGATCTCGCCCGAGCTTCTCAAAAACTCGCCGTGACTAGCAGAAAGCGCGGCTGGCTGTCACCGCAAATGGCGTGGACCAGGCCTGCGGATCCTCGGCTTCTGGTACCAGCGGTCGACGAAATCGACCGCTGGAGCGCGCGACTGCGTGGCCCACGCCCGTTGGCGCGAAAGCCAGGCGGCCCGGAAGGGCCGCGCCGGCGATTGGGGCCCGTCATATGCCCCCTCAGCGCTTCGTCACCTCGTCCGCCCAATCGGCGAAGGCATCGGTGATCATGTCCCGGTTCACCTCGTTCAGGGATTCGTGCCGGGTTTCCGGATAAACCTTTGTTCTCAGATTCGAAAAACCCATCCGCTGCAAACGCCGGGCGAGCTGTTCGACGGCCTTGCCGCCATTCGTGGCCGGGTCATTCTCGCCGCCCACCAGGTTGAACGGAAAGGCCTTCGCGACGCCGGAGAAGCTGCGGTCGTCGGCGCAGTGGAAGACCAGCCCGAAGACGTCGCGCCACATCGAGACCGATGCGTCCCAGCCGCAGAGCGGGTCGGCGACATAGGCGTCGACCTCGGCCGGATCGCGCGACAGCCAGTCGAATTCCGTCCGCCGGCCCGGGACCTTCCCGGCCCAGTCCTGGAAGGTGAGTTTCGGCAACAGGCGGGACGGCACGTCCGAGCCGAGACGGAGAGTTTCCCAGGCGAGCAGCGCCTGTGCCAGGCGGCCGAGCGCTCCGGCAGAGAAATTGGCGTTCCAGATGGCGGCGGCATGGGCGCGGGCCGTATGGCGAAGCACGAAATTGAGCGCGATCAGGCCGCCCATGGAATGGCCGAAGACGATGACGGGAAGGCCGGGATGCTCGGATGCGATCAGGTCGTGCACGGCGCCGACGTCGGCGATCACCTTGGCGACCCCGCCGGCCCCGGCGAAACGGCCGAGCGGCGCGTCGCCCGCTCCCGTTTCTCCGTGCCCGCGATGGTCATGCGCATAGACGTGATAGCCGCGTCCAGCCATCCTGTCCGCGAAGCGCGCATAGCGCGCCGCATGCTCGGCAAGCCCGTGGTTGACCTGGATCGCCGCGCGCGGCGGTTCCTCGGCGTAGCGGGTGTATAGGTTGAGCGACGCGCCGGTCGGCGACGCGAGCAGGCGCTTTCCGCTGAAGCCCATGAATGTCTCCCCCCGCGGGCGGCCTGTTCCGCCCCGGACGGACTGTTCCGCGTCCGGCCGTCGGCGTCAAGATGCGCTCAAAGCATGTCTCCCGAAAGCGGGAACCGGTTTCGGGACAAGGACATGCATAAGATCGCGACGCGCTTTAGCGTCCTGTCTTCGCCGGTCGCGAACCCATCCGCTCGACGACATGAAGGGCTCCATCGCCGACCATGCGGTCGCGGCCGCCTGATTTCGCCGCATAGAGCTGCCGGTCTGCGAGTTCGAAGAGATCGGACAGGCTACGCGTTGAACCGTCGACCGTGGCGACGCCGCCGCTGACGGAAAGCAGGACACCGTCGGCGGTGGGAAGATCCTTCATCGCCTGTCGGATGTTCTCGCCAAGCAGCCGCGCGAGACTGTGCGGGCCGCGGCACAATATGGCGAATTCCTCGCCGCCGATCCGGAAGACCCGGTCGCCTGCGTCTGCCAGCCCGACCAGCAGCATGGCCATCGACCGCAGCACCCGGTCGCCCTCGGCATGGCCGAACCGGTCGTTGATCGACTTGAAGTGGTCGACGTCGATGAGCACCAGGCTCAGGGGCCTGCCGGTCCGCAGGCTGGCGGCCACCGCCTGCTCGCCGTCGCTCTCGAACCGGCCGCGATGCAGGAGCCCGGTCAGGCCGTCGCGGCCGACATGCTCGACCAGCGCCTCGTAGCGTTCGCGATAGGTGAGCGCCTGGAAAATGTCGGCGAGGCCGCGCGGCGCCGACGCTTCGTCTTTCTCGAACCATCTGAGATAGGCGAAAAGCATGACGCTGAAGATCAGGCTGGCGGCCATCTTGGCGATCCATCCGCCGACCAGGACCTCGAGCGGAGCGCCCGTCACGAAATGCAGCGCGGTGAAGAAACCGAGCTGGTCGAAGGTCAGCACGCAGCAGAGCGCGATCGCGACGCGCGCCAGGGGCGATCCGCGCAGCTTGCGGCCGAGCCTCTCGTAGAGCAGGATCATCAAAATGGCGTCGACGAAGAGCAGCGTCGTGCCCCAGACCATCAGCCAGCCCATCTGGTCGACGAAGCCTATGTCGGGAACCCGCCCGTCCGGCAGCGGCGCCAGTTCGTGCAGGCGCAGCAGCAGCACCAGCCCGATCATCAGCGCATTGCCCAGCAGCAGGCCGTAGATCGGCTGGCGTACCGTGGTCGCGTCTTCCTTGATGTAGAGCAGGAGCAGCATCGCCAGCTTGCCGGAGAACATCACCGTCGACCCCGGTGACAGCATGCCGAAGGGCAGCGCGACGTAGAATACGCTGGCCAGATAGGTCTCCAGGAAGTGCATCACGCCGAGCGCGCACATGAAGACGCCGATGCCGATCCGGCCCCTGAGGCGGAACAGCATGACCATCAGGCTGAAATAGAGGATCGCTTCCGCAATCAGCAGGAGACTGTTCGTCAAGCCCCGTGTCCCCCGACATGTTTCCGATCCATCAGGTTTGACGTGAAAGGGTTAATCGTCGGTTTCGCCTGCACCCGGCCTCGGCGATCGGGTCGGGGTCGCCCGTTGTCGACCTATGCTGATAGGATCGGCAAGCGCCAAAGAAGGAAACACGCTCATGGGCGGCGACCGTTTTTCAGCATTTCCGGCGGAGACGCTGAGATTTCTTGCCGGCATCGACCGCAACAACGACAAGCAATGGTTCGAGACGAACCGCGATCTCTATGAAGCCTCCTATGTCGCGGCAGGGCGCGACTTCGTCGAGGCGGTGGGGCCGAGGCTGAGGGCGATCTCGCCGGGCGTGCAGTATGAAGCCAGGGTCAACGGCTCGCTTTCGCGCATCAACCGCGACATACGTTTTTCCAGGGACAAGCGGCCCTACAAGAACCACCTCGACATCTGGTTCTGGCATGGCGGGAAGAAGGGCTGGGATTGTCCAGGCTTCTATCTCAGGCTGACGCCGCAAACGGTCTTTCTCGGCAGCGGCATGCATATGTTCGAGGGGGCGATGCTGGAGTGCTTCCGCCAGGCGGTGCTTGCCGAGTCGTCAGGGCGAGCGCTCGTGGCGGCGATCGAGAAAGTCACGGCGGCCGGGCCTTACGACATCGGCGAGGCGAGCAGGAAGAGCGTGCCGCGCGGTTACGACGCCACGCATGAAAGGGCGCGGTTCTTTCTCCATGAGGGCCTGCACGCCGGACTGGAATTGCCCGCCGCGGAAGCGACGACGGCGGGGTTTGCGGAGCTTGCTTTGAAGCATTTTTCCGCGACCTGGCCGATCGGGCAATGGCTGCTGGACGAGGTGGTGGAGTGAGCTTGCGAACATTGCGGGCAACCGATGCTGCCGGCCCCGTTCAACAATCCGGATTGCCGTTCGCGGCCGCATCGCCTACATAGCGGCCAACTTCCGACAGCAACCGACAGGAAAAGCGCGCGTGGCACGCCAGTTCATTTATCACATGTCGGGCCTCAGCAAGGCCTATGGCACCAAGAAGGTGCTGGAGAATGTCCATCTTTCCTTTTATCCCGACGCCAAGATCGGCATCCTCGGCCCGAACGGCGCCGGCAAGTCGACCGTGCTCAAGATCATGGCCGGGCTCGACAGGGAATTCACGGGCGAAGCCTGGCTCGCCGAAGGGGCGACCGTCGGCTATCTGCCCCAGGAGCCGATCCTCGATCCGACGCTCGATGTGTTCGGCAACGTCATGCAGGGCGTGGCAAGGAAGACGGCCATCATCGAGCGCTACAACGAACTGATGATGAACTATTCCGACGAGACGGCGGAAGAGGCGGCCCATCTCCAGGACGACATGGACCGGCTCAACCTTTGGGATCTCGAGCAGCAGGTCGAGATGGCGATGGAAGCGCTCGGCTGTCCGCCCAGGGATGCCGGCGTCGCCAACCTCTCGGGCGGCGAGCGGCGGCGCGTGGCGCTTTGCCGGCTGCTGCTGGAGGAGCCGAACCTCCTGCTCCTCGACGAACCCACCAACCATCTCGACGCCGAGACGACGGCCTGGCTGGAAAAGCACCTGCGCCAGTATCCCGGCGCCGTGCTGATCATCACCCACGACCGCTACTTCCTCGACAACGTCACCGGCTGGATCCTGGAACTCGACCGCGGCCGCGGCATTCCCTATGAGGGCAACTACACAGCCTATCTCGACGCCAAGGCCAAGCGCCTGCGCCAGGAAGGCCGCGAGGACGATGCGCGCCAGAAGGCGATTTCCCGCGAGCGCGAGTGGATCGCGTCCAGCCCCAAGGCGCGCCAGTCCAAGTCCAAGGCCCGCATCAAGGCGTTCGAGGATCTGCTGGAGGCGGCCGATCGCCGCCGGCCGACGGACACCCAGATCGTCATCCCGCATGGCGAGCGGCTGGGCAATGTCGTCATCGAGGTCGAGGGCCTCACCAAGGGATTCGGCGACCGCCTGCTGGTCGAGGATCTGAGCTTCAAGCTGCCGCCCGGCGGCATCGTCGGCGTGATCGGCCCGAACGGCGCCGGCAAGACGACGCTGTTCAAGATGATCACCGGGCAGGAGAAGCCGGAGAACGGCTCCATCCGGGTAGGCGAGACCGTGAAGCTCGGTTATGTCGACCAGAGCCGCGACGCGCTCGACCCCAACAAGACCGTCTGGGAGGAAATCTCGGGCGGCGCGGAAGTCGTCAAGCTCGGCAAGCACGACGCCAACACCCGCGCCTATTGCTCGTCCTTCAACTTCCGCGGCGGCGACCAGCAGCAGAAGGTCGGCAACCTGTCGGGCGGCCAGCGCAACCGCGTGCACCTCGCCAAGATGCTGCGCACAGGCGGCAACGTTCTCCTGCTCGACGAGCCGACCAATGATCTCGACACCGAGACGCTGAGCGCGCTGGAGGATGCGCTGGAGAATTTCGCCGGCTGCGCGGTCATCATCTCGCACGACCGCATGTTCCTGGACCGCCTGGCCACCCACATCCTTGCCTTCGAGGGCGACAGCCATGTCGAGTGGTTCGAGGGCAACTTCGAGGACTACGAGCAGGACAAGATCCGGCGCCTCGGGCCCGAGAGCGTCAACCCGCATCGGATGACATATAAGAGGCTGACGCGCTGAGGCGCTGATTTCGGCGAGGGCCGGGGAGGTAGTGAGATGACGGACCCGGCCCCGAAGCGCCCCGACTGGTCGGCCGCGCTCTACCTCAAATTCGAGGACGAGCGCACGCGCCCGGCGCGGGATCTGCTCGCGCGGATACCGCACGAAAATCCCCGCCGCGTCGTCGATATCGGCTGCGGCCCCGGCAATTCGACCGAGCTCCTCGCCGCGCGCTGGCCCGATGCCGAGCTGTCCGGGATCGATACCTCGCCCGACATGATCGAGAAGGCGCGCCGGCGGCTGCCCTGCGTGTCGTTCGAACTGGCGGATGCGGCCTCATGGCGACCGGCCGGGCCGCTCGACGTCATCTTCGCCAATGCGGTGTTCCAGTGGCTGCCGGAGCATCCGGCGCTGCTCGCCCGGCTGACGGATTTCCTGGCGCCTGGTGGCGCGCTGGCGGTGCAGATGCCGGACAATCTGACCGAACCCACGCATCGGCTGATGCGCGAGACGGCCGCTTCCATGCCCTTCGCCGCCAGGATGGCAGGCGCGGCACGCGATCCGCTGCCGCCGGTCGGCCGCTACTACGACCTTCTTTCAGGATTGTCGGGGCGGCTCGATATCTGGCACACGATCTACAACCATCCGCTGGCCGACGCCGCGGCCATCGTCGAATGGGTGAAGTCGACGGGCCTGAAGCCGTTCCTCGACCCGCTCGATCCGGACGAGCAGGCAACCTTTCTCGCCGCCTATCAGGCCCGCATCGCGGAAGCCTATCCGCCGGCGGCGGACGGAAAAGTGCTCCTGCGATTCCCCCGCCTGTTCATCGTCGCGACGAAAGCGTAGACAGGAACGCCCGGTTCGGGCGAGGGGAAGGGGCGGGCATATGTATCCTCGGACCGGGGCGTGCCGGGCAGCGGCGATGGCCGCGGCGGTGATTCTGATGGGAGCCTCGGCGGCGTCGGCCAAGCCCGCCCGCTGCTTCACCACCGACGACGGCTATTTCAATTGCGATTTCCGCAGCCTGGATCGCGCCGGAAGCTTCCGCATCCGTGCGCCGGGCCATCCCACCTACACGCTCGAGATGGATCAGCCCGGATTCGCCTTCGGCTATGCGGATTTCGGCGGCGGCAGCGTCGCATTGCCGGGCAAATATGTGGGCAGCCGCGACGACGGCGCCTGCTGGAACAATCCCGGGACTGGCACAAGAATCTGCGCCTGGTGACCTCGCGCCTTGTCTTGGGGCGTCTTTGCAGCGGCGAAAAATTGGCATAAACCCGCTGCAGTGCAAAAAGCCCGACAGGGCATGATGTTGCGCTTCGCCGTCAGCGATGCGCGGACTGGACGGATGTATGAAGCGTGTCATCATCAGCGGCATCGGCGTGGTCATTCCCGAGGCCTCGATCACCAACGAGCAATTGGTCGAGAGCTTCAACGCCTGGGTGGACAAGGAGAATCCCAGGCGTGAGGCCGCGGGCGAGCCTTTGCTGCAAAAGTCCGACACGGCCTTCATCGAATATGCGTCCGGCGTGAAGAAACGCCACGTCCTGGTGGCCGACGGCATTCTCGATCCCGACCGGATGGCGCCGCGCATCCCGTCGCGGGACGACGACCAGCTCTCGGTCATGGCGGAGTTCGGCGTCGCCTCGGCGCGCCGCGCGCTCGATGATGCCGGGCTGGAACCCGGCGACATCGACATGGTGATCTGCGCGGCCTCGCACCATCAGCGGCCCTATCCGGCGATATCAATCGAGATCCAGAACGCGCTCGGCATTCCCGGAGCCGCTTTCGACATGGGGCTCGGCTGCTCGTCCGCGGCGGCCGGCCTGCATGTCGCCTACAACCTGGTGCGCACCGGCGCGCAGAAGCGGGTGATGGTGGTGACGCCCGAGATCATCACCGGCCATCTCAACTTCCGCGACCGCCAGACCCATTTCATCTTCGGCGACGCTTCGACTGCCGTCATCCTGGAGCCGATCGGCGACGACGAGACCAGGCCCGGGCGCTTCGAGGTGCTCGACACGCGCGGCTGGACGCAGTTCTCCAACAACATCCGCACCAATTTCGGCTTTCTGCTGCGCGATGGCCAGGACGACACGTCCGCCGTCCAGATGGAAGGCAATATGATCAAGCAGGTCGGCAACAAGGTGTTCAAGGAAGTCACCGTGGCCGGCCACCGCTTTATCGTGGGCTTCCTGGCCGATCATGGCCTCACGCCGCACGACGTGCGCCGCTTCTGGCTGCATCAGGCCAATGCCCGCATGAACGCCATGATCCTCAAGCTGGCTTTCGGCCACGAGGTCGGCCACGACCGCGCGCCAATGGTGCTGGAGCGCCTGGGCAACACCGCCGCGGCCGGGGCGGTGATTGCGCTCGAGGAAAACCACAGGGATATGAAGCCGGGCGACTACGGGCTGCTCTGCGCCTTTGGCGCGGGCTATTCGATCGGCAGCGCGCTGCTCAGGATGATGTGACGCAGGCGAAGGCGCTCTTATCCATCAGCGGTGCGCATGGGTGGTTCAGGCGTTTTGGATGGACCGGCTCGCCGTTCCTCGCCATCTTGCGGCGAGTTGAAAGGAACCATCATGCTCGATCTGCCCATCCGCCAGGACGACCCGGAAATACTGCCGGCCCGCAAGCTCTCCGCCAGGGTCGCCGGCGTCTTCATCGCGCCCGAAGATCATTTCGAGACGCGCGCGGTCGATCAGCTTGACCTCGGCTTCGAAGGCATCGAGGGCGATTTCCATGCCGGCCATACCAGGCGCTCGGGCGGGCGCGAACCCTGGTATCCGCGCGGCACGGAGATGCGCAACGAAAGGCAGCTCTCGATCGTGGCCGCCGACGAACTGGCGCTTGTCGCCGAACGCATGGGTATCGCCGGCATTCGTCCCGAATGGATCGGCGCCAATCTCGTCGTCGATGGGATCCCCCGCCTGTCGATGCTGCCTTCGGGCACGATGATGTTCTTCAAGGGCGGCGTGACGCTGAAGGTCGATGCGCAGAACGGGCCGTGCCGCGTCGCCGGACGTTCGGTCGCCGAGCACGCCGGCATGGCCGACATCGAAGCCGGCGCGCTGCTTTTCCCGAAAGCGGCGAAACGCCTGCGCGGCCTCGTCGCCTGGGTCGAGAAGCCCGGCCGCATCGCCGACGGCGAGGAAATGTCGGTGCGTATTCCGGAGCAGTGGACCTATCGGGGGTAGCCCTTCGAGGCTCGCTGCATCAGCGCCTCGAGATGAGACACCGCCCAGCGCGAGCGCCATCGGGATTGAAAGTGTGCGTCTGATCGCAGCGAACGGATTTCGTCGACCTCTGTGAAACGCCCCTGCCATGAAAGTAGGGCGGAAAGCTTTTTGATTTCAGTCGGATACGGCTTGGCCAGATACCCCTCTCTGTCCTGCCGGACATCTCCCCCACAAGGGGGAGACTGGCTGTCATCGATGATGGCACTCGTCTTGCGACGTTGACGATTGGCGAAATCCAAGCGGCCGGCCGGTCTCCCCCCCCTTGTGGGGGAGATGTCCGGCAGGACAGAGAGGGGTACGAAGACACGCGGTACTTTCATCCAGAATGGCGTCCGGCGGCAGCCGGATGAGGGGCCTTTCGCGGCGTCGCCGAATCCCTTACCCGACTGAAGCAAAACGGCTTTCGGCGCTACTTTCGCAATAGGGACGCAGTGCCCAACCTTCCTATCCCCAAGAGTGCGGCCGAAGCGAGCCTCGCGACAAGCATCGTCTTCCCTCGAACGAGCCTGAGTCCGGTTGGTAGCGCCGACCTCCCTCATCCTGAGGTTCGAGCAAGCGGGCCTCGAAGGACCCTCAGATATCCTCGTCGTCGGGATCGAGCAGCCGTGTCGCGCGCCATCGGGTCAGCCAGTCGTTGATCTGGTCGACGACGAAAAAACGCGCGGAATCGCGATCGTAGCCTTCGGCCAGCAGCTTCTCGTAGTCGGTATGGGCGTGGCGGATATGGGCGACGGTCGCCAGCCAGACCGCGATCGACGCCGGCAGCGTCTTCATGTGCTTGGCGCCCGCCTCGCCGCGGATCTTCTCGGTATCGGCATAGGGCGCCATCGGAAGCAGCGCTGTCAGCGCCTTGTCGATGGCGCGGCGGCGGTTGGTCGGAGCGGTCATTCGCCGGCGCTTCTCCGTGTCGCCTCGGCGCGAGTCGCCCCGGGAAAAGCGTCGATCGAGGGCAGATAGGGCTTCAGGTCGATCACCGGCGTTGCGTCGAGCACATCGATCGCGTCGATCTCGATAACGCCGGTGGCCACGTCGATCGACAGCAGGCGGGCGATGTGCAGGCCGACCGGGTTCGGTCGCGCCGGCGAGCGCAGCGCGAAGACGCCGCTGGCCGCAGCGGCGTGGCGCGGCTTCTGCACGATCAGGTTTCGCGGGCCGTGGTGCAGCCAGGAGAGGATGACCACATGGCTGGCCCGGTCGAGACCTTCCAGCCCGGGCCGGAAGGGGGCGTCGATCTCGACCCTGGCCGCCTGTCCGGTGCTGCGCGCCGCGGCCATGTTCTTGGGACATTCCTCCCGCGTCCGCCAGGGCGAGCGGATCTTCCCGATGAAGACGACATGGCCGTCCCCCGCCATCGCCGCCGGATCCTCGGCCAGCGGCACCTCGCCCTCGCGGGGGCCGAAGGTCTGCTCGTGATAAGGTAGCGCCATTTTCTTGTCCGCCAGCGACATCTTCATGTTGCCAAACGCCCGGATTGCACATAAAGATATGTTTATATCTTTCTTGGAGCTTAGCATGGCCCCAGTCCAGCAAGTCGCGCTCGACACCATGGTTGATATATTGAAGGCGGCGGCCGAATCCAGCCGCCTGCGGATTCTCGTGCTCCTGTCGCGCGGCGACCTCACCGTGTCGGACCTCACCGACATCCTCAGCCAGTCGCAGCCGCGTGTGTCGCGCCACCTGAAGCTCCTGCTCGAAGCCGGCCTGATCGGCCGCTACCAGGAGGGCTCGTGGGCGTTCTTCCGCCTCTCCGATACGGAACTGGCACGTGACTTCGTAAACGGCGTCGTGTCGCGCGTCGATAACGGCGACCCGCAGGTCGCGCGCGATCTGGAGCGCCTGTCGGCGGTGAAGCGCCGGCGCCAGGAGCGCGCCGCGGAATATTTCAGCGCCAATGCGGCGAGCTGGGACGAGATACGCTCGCTCCATGCGCCCGATGGCGCGGTGGAGGCGGCGCTGAAGAAGCTCGTCGGCAAGCAGCCCTTCCAGGCGATGCTCGATCTCGGCACCGGCACTGGGCGCCTGCTGGAGCTGTTCGCGCCGCTCTACCGGCGCGGCGTCGGCATCGACCTGTCGCGCGAGATGCTGGCCGTCGCCCGCGCCAATCTCGACAAGGGCGGCGTCGCCAATGCCCAGGTGCGCCATGGCGACATCTACGCGCCCCCGGTGGAGCGTGACGCCTATGACCTCGTCACCATGCATCAGGTGCTGCATTATCTGGACGACCCCCAACAGGCCATCCGCGAGGCGGCGAAGCTGCTCAGGCCCGCCGGCCGTCTCGTCATCGTCGATTTCGCGCCGCATGCGCTGGAATTCCTGCGCGACGAGCACGCCCATCAGCGGCTGGGCTTCTCCGACAGGCAGATCGCGGAATGGTTCGCCGAAGCCGGGCTCGAGCTCGAGGAGACCCAGGACTTCGTGCCGCATGACGGCACCGACGCCAAGCTGACCGTCAAGCTGTGGCTCGGTCGCGACCGCCGCATGCTGATCGCCGATCCCGCCGCCAAAACCCAGCCGGAAAAGGAAACCGCCTGATGAACCAGTTCCGTTTCTCCCGCCGTCCTGATATCGGCGGCAAGATCCGGGTGTCGTTCGAGTTCTTCCCGCCGAAGAGCGACGAGATGGAGGCCCGGCTCTGGGATACCGTGACCAGGCTGGCGCCGCTGAACCCGCATTTCGTGTCGGTGACCTATGGCGCAGGCGGCTCGACGCGCGAGCGTACGATCCGGACGGTCCGGCGCATCCTCAACGAAACCGGCCTGCTGCCGGCCGCGCATCTGACCTGTGTCGATGCCGACCAAGATGCGGTCGACGGAGTCATCGGCGAGTTCGCGGCGATGGGGGTGAAGCGTTTCGTCGCCCTGCGCGGCGACCCGTCCGAAGGCGTGGGTGCGGCCTACCGGCCCTATCCGGGCGGTTATGCCAATGGCGCGGAACTGGTCGCTGCGCTGAAGCGGGTCGATGATTTCGACATTTCGGTCTCGGCCTATCCGGAGAAGCATCCGGAAAGCCCCGACTTCGCCACCGACATCGAGATGCTGAAGCGCAAGGTGGACAATGGCGCGACGCGTGCCATCACCCAGTTCTTCTTCGACAATGATCTTTATGAGCGTTACGTCGAGCGGGCGCGCCGCGCCGGCATCTACATCCCGATCGTGCCCGGCATCCTGCCGGTGCACAATTTCGGCCAGGTCGCCAACTTCTCCTCACGCTGCGGCGCGCATGTTCCGGATTGGCTGGCCGAGCGCTTCGATGGGCTGGACAAGGACCCGCAGACACATGCCCTTGTCGCCGCTGCCGTCGCCGCCGAGCAGGTGCTCGACCTGGTCGAGCGCGGCGTCACCGATTTCCATTTCTACACGATGAACCGTGCCGATCTCGCCTTCGCGATCTGCCACATGATCGGTATCCGCGGGGATCTGGCCGTGAAGCGGGCCGCGCCGGCCGCCGCCTGACTTGAGTACCAATGGTCGATAAGATCGACCATTGGAGCGCGCGACTGCGCGCCGCGCCCGTTGGCGCGAAAGCCAAGCGGCCCGGATGGGCCGCGCCGGCGACTGAGGCTCATTGGTAAGTGAAAGGGCCGGACTTTCGTCCGGCCCTTTGATTGGGTTTCCTGCGAGAGGTTGTCAGGCTTTACGGTAATACGCCCATTATCAGGGCCCCGATAAAAGCGAACGCAGCACAAATCATCAGTGCATTGATTGGCCGTGTCAGTCCCATGCCATAGCCTCCTCAACAGAAGTACGAGGCGGAATCTAGGGGACTTTGTGCAACAGGCAAGCGAAAAATGTGCTGCAATGCGGCAGGAATGTGGAAATTCCGACCTCGCTGCGGCTATTAATCGTTGTTATCG
The DNA here is from genome assembly GCF_016756635.1 of Mesorhizobium sp. L-8-10. Classification (NCBI taxonomy): domain Bacteria; kingdom Pseudomonadati; phylum Pseudomonadota; class Alphaproteobacteria; order Hyphomicrobiales; family Phyllobacteriaceae; genus Mesorhizobium; species Mesorhizobium sp. L-8-10. Next base: position 4,049,304 of record NZ_AP023263.1, read on the forward strand.
CTCGTGAAAATGGTGATTTCAGGGCATTTGGGGAAAATTTTTCCACGAGGCTCTGTCGGGCCGATCCGCCGTCCGGAGATAGGCCTACCGCTTCGGCAGTAGCCTCCCATCGATGGTCACGAGGCCGAGGCCGATCAGAACGATGCCGGCCAGTTCGAAGGCTTCGAGACGCTCGCCGAGGAACACGGCGCCGAGCAGGATGGCACTGGCCGGAACGATCAGCGTGACCAGCGATGCATTGGTCGCGCCGGCCGAAGCGACCAGGTTGAAATAGAGGATATAGGCGAAAGCCGTGGAAAGCAGGGCGAGCGCGAAGACCGCGGCCCAGACATGGGCGCTGGCCGCGAACAGGCCGTCGGGCCCGTTCACCAGCAAAACGACCGGGATCATGATGGCGGTCGAGGCCGTCAGTTGGGCGGTGGCGACGACCGCAGGCGGCACGCCCTTGAACCGCCTGGCGACCATCAACGCAAGCGCATAGGAGAGCGAGGCGCCGACCAGCGCGAATTTCGCCCAGACTGGGCCGCCGAGCCCGGCAAGAAGGCCCGGACCGATCATCACGGCCGTGCCCGCGATACCGAGCATGATGCCGGCGATCTTGTTCCAGGTGAGTTTCTCGTCGACCGTGAGCATATGGGCGATGAGCGCGGTCCAGAAGGGCGTGGTCGCGTTGAGCACCGAGGCGAGCCCGGCTCCGAGCTCCGTCTGGCCGGCGAAGATCAGCGAGAAGGGGATCACATTGTTGAGCGTGGCGAGCAGCACGAAGCCACCGGCAAGCGGGAAGGCCGATCGGAAGGAGATACCGCGCGCGGCGAGATAGACGTGGAGCGCGGCGGCCGCGATCGCCACCCTGAACAGCACCAGCGTCAGCGGGTTGATCTCGGCGACCGCGATGCGGGCGAAGAAGAAGGAGCCGCCCCAGATCGCGCCGAGGAGCAGCAGCATCGTCCAGTCCCTGGACGACATCGTCCTGGAAACCGGCCGGCTGGTCTGGACTGCGGACATCGACGCTCTCCCGATAGGGCATTGAACACCAGCCCTATGATGCGTGCCAGCAAGCGGCCACCCGATTTCCGCCATCTGTCACAATGCCTTGCTTCAACACATGCAAAACCGGCAAAGGGCTGCCCTACGGGAATTCGTTTCCTTGGCGATCGGGTTGCTCTATTTATCAGCGGCCATGCGAGGAGTGCCGATGCAGCAATTCGAGAATGCGCGGGATGCCGCGCTCGCCCTGCGCCCGGACGATCCGGTCTACTGCTTCCGGCCCGAGGTGCTGAAGGCCGATGCACGCAACTTCATGGACATGTTCCCGGGGAAGACCGCCTATGCCGTGAAGACCAATGGCGAGCAGATCGTCCTGAAGGCGCTGGTCGAGGCCGGCGTGACCGCTTTCGACGTCGCGTCGCCGGGCGAGTTCGCGGCCGTGCGCGCGGTCTCGTCCGATGCGGAGATGCTCTACATGCATCCGGTCAAGGCGCAGTCCGACATCCGTCTGGCGCTCGAGAAATACGGAATTCGTGTCATTTCGATCGACCACGAGGACGAGATCACCAAGCTCACGAGGGTCGTGCGTGCGCTCGATATCGATCCCGGGGCGCTGACCGTGTTCGTCCGCATCCAGACCAAGGGGTCGGCGGCCTACGAGCTTTCCAAGAAATTCGGGGCAGGGCCGGCCTATGCGGTCGAGCTCGCCCGGAGGCTGGAGAAGACCGGCTACAAGGTCGGGCTGTGCTTCCATGTCGGCAGCCAGATCGAGGACCCTGATACCTATGAGCGCGCGCTGGCCTCGGCCGACTGGGTTCGCAACCGTGTCGGCTTTCCGCTGGCCGGCCTCGACGTCGGCGGCGGCTTTCCCGCCGCATACGGCCGTGATCCCAACAGCCGCAAGCCGGATATGCCTTCGCTCGGCCAGATCATGTCGCGGCTGCGCGGCGACCTCAGGGAATACCAGTTCGATGACATCCCGCTGGTCGCCGAGCCCGGCCGTGTGATCGTGGCGCGGGCCTTCTCGCTCATCGTGCGCGTGCTGCTGAGGAAGGGGCGCCGGCTCTACATCAATGACGGCATCTGGGCGTCGCTGTCCGACAGTTGGACTGGCAAGCTGACGCTTCCGGCGCGCTTCATCCCCGACCCGGCCATCCGCTCCCGCAACGGGAACGAGAAGTCCATCGTCCCGTTCAAGGTCTGCGGTGCCACCTGCGATTCCGTCGACATCTTGTCACGGCCGTTCTGGCTGCCGGAGACGGTCGACACCGGAGACTGGATCGAGATCGGCCACATCGGAGCCTATTCGCTGTCGCTCAGGACGCGTTTCAACGGCTTCTACCCCGACACTTTCGTCGAGGTCACCACGCCGTTCGAGGAGGGCGAGGCGCCGCAGGGGTTTGCCAGTTTGGAGACGATGGCGGCGGAATGAGGGAAGGAGCGAATAGCGAGTAGCGAATAGCGAATAGCGAGATAAATCAAGGTATTGCCCTGCGGCAAAACCTTTCCGCCTCTTCTTTCCCCTATTCGCTATTGGCTACTCGCTATTCGCTTCCTTCATATATTCGCCAACAGCGCCGGCGTCGGCCAGCCGTCGACCGGGAAGCCGAGGCGCATCTGTTCCTGCCTTACGGCCTCGCGGGTGTTGATGCCCAGGATGCCGTCGACCTTGCCGACATCGTAGCCCTTGTCCTCGAGTTTGCGCTGCAGCACCTTCATGGCCTCGGGCGGCAGGCCTTCCTCGGGATTGCGGCGGTCGAAGGCCGGGGCGCCGGCGAGCCGCGAGGCGAGGTGAGCCGCGGTCAGGGTGTAGGTGAAGGACTGGTTCCACTCGAGATAGATGTCGTAGTTGTCGTAGGTAAGGAAGGCAGGGCCCTTGCGTCCCATCGGCAGCACGAGGCCGGCCTTGAGGCCCTCGTCCTCGAGCGCGCTGCCGTCCGGATTGGTGACGCCCCAACTCGCCCATTGCGACAGCGGCAGCTTGTTGGTGCGGCCGGTTTCTTCCCAGGGCATCTCGTCGGGCACGCGGACCTCCTGGAGCCAGGGCTCGCCGCGCTTCCACCCGCGATGCAGAAGCTTGTTGGCGGTCGTCATGATCACGTCGGGCGCGCTGCCGCGCAAATCCACCTTGCCGTCCCCGTCACCATCGACGCCGCGCGCCAGATAGTCGGAAGGCAGGATCTGCGTCTGGCCGATCTCGCCGGCCCAGGCTCCCTTGGTGTCGGCGGGGAGGATGCCGCGATCGATCAGGGTGAGGAGCGGCACCACCTGCGGCTGGAAAAGCTGCGGGCGACGGCAGTCGTGAGCCAGCGTGACCAGCGCGTTCAGCGTGCCGAAATCGCCCTGCACCGCGCCGAAATCCGTCTCCAGCGCCCAGAAGGCGGTCGTCACTGCGCCGGGCACGCCGAATTCCTGCTCGGCCCGGGCGAATATGTCGGCATATTTCTTCAGGTTGGCAGCGCCGTTCTTCAGCCGGTAGCTGTTGATCATACGCCCGGAGAATTCGGCGAAAGTCTGCGAGAAGACACCCTGGGCGCGGTCGCGCTTCAGCACTTCGGGATCGATCCTGGCATTGGCGAGGGCCGAAAGGCCGAGTTCGCCGACGCCGGCCTGGCGCGCCTGCTCGGCCACCGCCGATTTCCAGGCTTCGAAATCGCCACCGCATTCCTGCGCCAACGCAGGCGCAGACACACAAAAGGCGGCAAGGGCCGCAAACAACGTTCTCGGCAGGACCATCTGCTCTCTCCGATTTGACTGCGCCGCTCCTGCCGCAATGACATGGCCAAAAGCAGGCAAAACATCCAAATTGGGGCGGGCCGTAGCACAATCCCCTGACGTTGCAAAAAGCCGTAACGCCGCAAGGCGCCGAATGCCGATCACGAAAAGCTGATCGGCGACGTGCCCCTCACGACGCGTGGGCCTTCAGCCATTTCCTCCAGGCGGCGACATTGCCGTTGAAGACATTGATGTCGGCATTGCCCTTGATGCCGGGGATGACGCCTGTTCCGGTATATTGCCAGAACGAGAAGGGATGGCTTCCGTATCGTTCGGTGGGATGGCCCGCGACGGAACGGAGCCAGTAAGGGTAGTCGCGGAACGCGGCGAGGCCGTTGTCGTCGAAGAAGTCGATCGAGGTATAGATGATCGGCTTCTTGCCGTAGTGCTTCTCCACCGCAGTGAGGAACACCCGCATCTCGCGGCGCACCGTCGCCGCATCGGGACGCAGCTTGCAGGTCGGCGAGTCGGGATTCCACTCCATGTCGAGGACAGGCGGCATCGCGGAGCGGTCGCGCGGCACATTGCGGATGAACCAGGCGGCTTGCTCCGCGGCGGGCCGGCAGAAATAGAAGAAATGATATGCGGCACGAGGGACGCCCGCGAGCCTGGCGCCGTTCCAGTGGTCGGCGAACTTGTCGTCGAGACGGTCGCCGCCCTCGGTCGCCTTGATGAAGGCGAAGGAGACGCCGCTCTTCCGGGCCAGCCCCCAGTCGACGGATCGCTGGTATTTGGAGACGTCGGTGCCATGCACCTCGTAGTGCCAGGGCGTGCGGCCATTCCAGTCGTGCGGATCGTTGTCGTCGAAGCGCGGGGCGCGCACCGCGACCATGCCGGCCGACGACGTTCGCGATAGGCTTTCGGTGGTCGTCTTGACGCTGGCCGAGGGAACCAGATCGTAGTCGATCGCGGTGCAGGCGGCGAGCGGCGCCATCAAGGCCAGCGCACTCGAGATCAAGACGGCGAGACGACGCATCGCTGCTCCTTAATGCATGTCTCCCGAAAGTGTGCGGCGGCTTCGGGATAAGACATGCGCAAAATCAGGAACTACATCATGTCGCGTGAAGCCTTTTTCGCGCGACATGCTGTAGGGCCGGACTCGGTCGTCATGCGGGACGCGCGGCACTCGCATTCCACCGGCGATGGCGCCGGCCGAGCTCGGGTCAGTTCTGAACTGGAACGGCCCGCAGCCCCACGCTGCGAACCGGCAGTCCCCCTTCATCAACCATCAAGGTTGATTTTCGGTTGATCACCCTCGAAAGGTGATAAACCTTGCCCGACAAATCGCGGCAAATCCATGGCCGAAATGCGAAGCACGAGGAGGGGAAGGTGCGGATCGCGTTGAAAATCGTCAAATGGCTGGTCGTGCTCGTGGTCGTCGTCCTGGCCGTCCTGGCCGGTTGGCTCTATTTCGCGCCGCCCGCCCTGATCCGCGTCGCGTCCGGATACTCGGCCAAGATCGTCTGTTCCAACGTCTTCATCGTCGGCCGCGATGCGGGGCAGGTCCTGGCGCTCGACGTGCAGGCGCCCGGCCATCCCATCCTCAGGTTCATGCGCGTCTCGGTGGATGCCGATGCCAGGACGGTGACCGCCGGCCTGTTCGGCGTCTTCGGCAGGGCCGTGGCGGTGGCACGCGACGGTTTTGGCTGTACCGACGTGCCGGATGGCGACCTCGCCGCCGTGCCGGTTCCGCCTTCGCTCGGCGACGCCCTGCCGGAGAGCGCGGGCATCTGGCCGGAGGGCGACGCCGTCGAGCCGTCACAGGACCCTGATATCGCCACGGTGCTTGACGATCCGGCCCTGACCGGTGCCGGCATGCGCGCGGTGGTCGTGGTCTATAACGGACGCATCGTCGGCGAGCGTTACGGCGAGGGTTTTTCAACGAAGACGCCGCTGCTCGGCTGGTCGATGACCAAATCGGTGACGGCCGCGGTCGTCGGCACGCTGGTCAAGGCCGGGATGATCTCCGTCGAGCACAAGGACCTCTTTCCGGACTGGAAGGCGGATGGCCGCGCCGCGATCAGCCTCGCCGACCTGATGGCGATGTCGAGCGGGCTTGCCTTCAATGAGGACTATGGCGACGTCGCCGACGTCACCCGGATGCTCTATTTGGAGCCCGACATGGCCGGTTTCGCTTCCGCCAAGCCGCTCGACGGCGATGTCGCCAAGGTATGGAGCTATTCGAGCGGCACCACGGTGATGCTCTCCAGGATCTGGCAGAACGCGCTGGGCGAGCCGGACAAGGCGCTGGCCTGGCCGAAGCAGGCGCTGTTCGATCCGATCGGTATGTCCAGCGCCGTGCTGGAGACCGATGCGCGCGGCACTTTCGTCGGCTCGTCCTATCTCTACGCCACCGCGCGCGATTGGGCGCGTTTCGGCCAGTTCATGCTGCAGGACGGCGTCTGGAACGGCACGGAGATCCTTCCGCCGGGCTTCGTATCCTGGATGCGCGAGGCGGTGCCAGCCTCGAAGGGCGAATATGGGCGTGGCCAGGTCTGGCTTCACGGGTCGGATGCCGGCACTCCTGCCGGCGAGAACCCCGACAAGGGCTTCGACCTTCCGTCCGATGCCTACTGGTTCCTCGGCCATGACGGCCAGTCGGTCGCCGTCATTCCGTCGCGGAAGCTGGTCGTGGTGCGGCTCGGGCTGACGCCTTCGAAGCTCGGATACAAGGCGCAGGCGCTTGTCGCGGCCTTGGTGAAGGCCGTCCAATAGGCGGCGCCATGGCGCCAGGCCCGCAATGCCGCGAGACTCAGGCCGGTCGCGTCACGACGGCGTGGACTGCGTAGCCCCGGAATAGCGAGCGAAATGAAAGGCTTGCGTGCGCTTTCCGGGATTCCGATTCCAGGACTTCGGCCATCGCGTCACGCGGTGTGACGTGGAATTTGGCGAGCCAGGCGCGCAGCAGGCGCTTGAACCAGGCCGGCAGGCGCTCCTGCCGGCCGAAGTCGACGATATGGAGCGATCCGCCGGGCTTCAGCACGGCCAGCGCTGCGGCGATCGTTTTTTCCCAGCCGGGGATCATGGATAGCGAATAGGAGACGAAGACGCGGTCGAAGCCGGCTTCACCGAACAGGGCCTGCGCATTGAAGGCGGTGGCGTCGCCCTGGGCGAGCTTCACACGCGGGCCGGCGCCGTCCTGCGCGACGGCGCGGGCTGCCGTTTCGAGCATGGCTGTGGAGATGTCCAGCCCGAAGAAACGCGCTTTGGGGTAACGGCGTGCGGCGAGAACGAGATTGCGACCAGTGCCGCAGCCGAGTTCCAGTACGGTGCCGCCGTCGGGCGCCCTTAGCCCGGCGATCATGCTGTCGCGACCCAGAAGGTAGTATTTGCGGGTGGCGTCGTAGATATGGCGCTGGCGGCGATAGACGCCGTCCATGAGCGCGGCGTGGCTTCCGGCAGCGGTCATTGGTCTTTCAGCACATAGAGATGGAAGCCGCCATAGATGGCCGAGCGGTCGCGCGCTGCCAGTTCCCGTGACTGCTCTTCCTCGTAGCGCCAACGGCCGAGGATGCTTTCCGAGACCCGCCCGGGCAGCAGCGACGGCTCCGCGGCGGTCCGGAAGATGACGCGCGCGCCGGGGGCGGCGGTGCGGGTGATCTCGGTCCACAGTGCGTTGAGCTGCGCATCGTTCATCCAGTCCTGGGCGTCGAGCAGCACGTAGCGGTTGACGGAACCGGCAGGCTTGCGGCTCAGGAGTTCGGTGAAGTTTACATTGTGAATGGCGACACGGTCGGCGTTGCGCTTGATGACGGCGTGGTTGCCCTGCTCGAGATAGGCGGGCAGGGCGGCTTCTCCCGGCTTCGGGTAACGGCGCGCGAAAGCCTGCCAGGCGAAGTAGTTCTCGCGCAGCGGAAAATGGCAGGCGAGCTTTTCCAGGCGGGCCGAAAGCACGCTGGCCATGGTGCCGTCGCCCGATGTGATGAGGGAATCGTATTGTGCCGGCGGAATGCCGAGGCCGAACAGCGATGCCTTCAGCGATGTCGCGCGACGCAGCAGCGGCTTGCGGAAGATCGGCTTCAGTTCCTCTTCGAAGAAGCGCCGCTGGTCGTGCAGCGACCGCGCCTCCATGATGGCCGCGGGATCGACGCCATGCAGCTTCGCCACCCTGTGGCCGAGGGCGATGAACAGGCCGAGCAGGCCGGTCCGGTAGAAATTCTTGCGGAACACGGTGATGCGCCGCTTGCCGAGCCAGTTGCGGCGCTCCCAATAGGCCCGCGAACGCGCATCGAGATGCGGCGCGACGAAACGGTCATAGGCGGCCGTGTTGGCCGGGTGTCCCGCCTCGCCGAAGAAGCGGAAAAGGTCGGCGTGGGCGGGCAGGTGGCGCACTGCCGTCAGCTTCATCCGGTTCAGCGCCACATGGGCCGTGTTCAGGTCCACCGCGTCGATCTGCGCCGGCGACCGGGTAAGATAGGCGAGCACGTTGCAGCCGCCCGACGCGATCGTGACGATGCGGTGGCCTTCCGCCAGTTGCATCGCTTCCATGTCGACGTCGGGGTCTTCCCAGATCTGGGGGTAGACGAGGCCGGAGAACAGCAAGGCGAAGAGGCGTTCCGACAGGCCATCCTTGGACAGGGCCCGATTCTGGTAGATCGCCTTGCCGAGCCGGCGGTTCTTGCGCAGTCGCCCTTGCTCTAGGCCGATATCCCCGGAGAGGTCGGTCATTGGAAGCGATTCCCCTGTTGCGTTGGCGCAAGCGGGTATCGCGGGGCCATGACAGGCGCGTGACAGGCCCTGTCGGCCACCGGGCCGCGACCGATAGTGGTGTTCTTCGGAGCTTGTCGGCCATCCAGAGCAGGGCACCGTAGATGATCGCGCGGTCGTCGCCGGTTAGGTCCACGACCTCTGCCTTGACGACGAGGCCGCCGAGTTCGATCGGATGCCGCGTGCGCCTGCTGCGCTCGACCTGCCATGCTCTCCCGCTTCACCATCTACCGCAAGATCGCGGAGGGCACGTTCCCGGCCCAGCTCAAAATCAGCACCAACGGCACGGGATGGAAAGAATCCGACATCAACCCATGGGTCGCCAACCCTGTCGGATGGCGTCCGAAGACCGAGTTCGACTTCGATGACGTCTGATCGCGCTGACGACGACGGAGCGGGTGCAGCGCCTCGCGCCCGCCGCATCAGGCCGCCGACCGCATCGGAGCAACTTGAAGAACTGTTGGGATACCATGTCCCGATTGGCCGCTCGCCCAAGCACGACCTCTCCACATGGACCGTCACCGATGACTGACCCTATCCCGTTCCGGTCACGGAAGCCGGGGTGCTCGAGCAATAGTTTGGCGACCTGTTCGATGAATTGTTGGGACCAAACTCCTGGGTGGCTCCGCGTCGAGGCTAGAATTCGCCCTTGGAAATGGTACTATATGATGATACTGGATTTCGATGAAAAAGCGTCACAGGGCCACGCTCGAATCCATCTTCGCTCGGCCCGTCAGCGGAGCTATTCGCTGGACCGATATCGAGGCGCTGTTTGTCGCCCTCGGAGCAGAAGTCAGCGAGCGGGAGGGATCGCGCATAGGTGTCTTCCTGTTTGGCGAAGTGCGCGTCTTCCACCGCCCCCATCCTTCGCCGGATACGGATAAAGGCGCGGTCGCCAGCATTCGGAAGTGGCTGGACGAACACGGAGTAAGGCCATGAACAACGTAATCGAAATCAATGGCGAAAAGGCGGTTATCGCCTTTGACCCCGAGATTCAGATGCTGCGCGGCGAGTTTGTCGGCCTGAATGGCGGTGCCGACTTTTATGCTGAAAGCGTCCACGCTCTGATCGAGGAAGGCAGTAAGTCATTGACCGTCTATCTCGAAATGTGCCGGGAAAAGGGAATCGAACCGCGCCGGAAATTCTCCGGAAGGTTCAATGTCCGCCTCGATCCTGACGATCATGCCGCGGCAGTCATTGCGGCGGCGGCGGCGGGCAAGAGCCTGAATGAATGGATCGTGAGGGCGATCAGGGAAGCCGCTGAATAACGAGAACACTGCCCCTGGGGCGCACCATGAGGACTGGCGATTTCTCCCGCGATATCCTTCTCGATATCATCGGGCGATTTCTCCACCTCGACAGCACCAACGGCAAGGGAGCGCTGATCTTCCCGCGTTCCCATCAGATCGACGCCGTTCTGAAGATGCTTGCCCATGCCCGCGACGGCGCATCGGTTGGTGACTCTGCACGATCCGTCCGACCAACCGATTTTCGCACTGCGGTCGTGGTGACGGATCGCGTCGTTCTCGACCGCCAGCTTCAGGACACCATCGCCCAGTTCGAGGTGGCGAACGGCGGCGTAAACTCGGAGCCCACTCAGGGACTGAAGTGGCGGGCTACTTCTTGCCGAAACCTCCGGCCGTCGGTGTCGTCACGATGACGGCCTCGCCCGCCTCCAGCACGGTCTGGTCGCAGGCCCTCAGCCTTTCGACCGAACCGTCCTTGCGGCGGACCTCGGTCGAGCCTGTTTCGCCGTCGCCGCCGCCGTCCAGTCCGCGCGGCGGGTGCGATCGGTGCGACGACAGGATCGCGCATTCCATCCTTTCCAGGAAGCGGATCGTGCGGCGGGTGCCGTCGCCCGCGTCCCACCGACCCTTGCCGCCGGAGCCGGCGCGGATATAAAAATCCTCGAGCAGCACGGGGAAACGCAGTTCCAGGATTTCCGGATCGGTCAGCCGTGAATTGGTCATGTGGGTGTGGACACCGGATGTGCCGGCGAAGCCGCGCCCGTCATTCATGCGGCCGGCGGGCGAGCCGGAGCAGATGGTCTCGTAATACTGGTATCTGTCGTTGCCGAAGGTCAGGTTGTTCATCGTGCCCTGCGCATTGGCCAGCGCCCCCATCGCGCCGAACAGCGCATTGGTCACGTGCTGCGAGGTCTCGACATTGCCCGCCACCACCGCGGCCGGATAGGCCGGCTTCAGCATGCAGCCTTCGGGGATCACGATCCGGATAGGCCGCAGGCAGCCGGCATTCATGGGTATCTGGCCCTCGACCATGACCCGGAAGGCATAAAGCACGGCTGCGCGGGCGACCGGTTCGGGCGCATTGAAGTTGTTCTTCTCGACCTGCGAGGTGCCCGTGAAGTCGACCGTCGCCTCGCGCCTGTCCCGGTCGACCGTGATCTCGACCTTGATCACCTGGCCGGTATCGGTCGGATATTCGTAGCGGGACCTGTCGGGCAGGCGTTCGAGAACGCGCCGGACGCTTTCGGCCGCATTGTCCTGGACATGGCTCATATAGGCCTCGACCGTGTCGAGGCCGAAATGCGCCACCATCTTCCTCAACTCGGCCGCGCCTTTCTCGTTGGCTGCGATCTGCGCCTTGAGGTCGGCGACGTTCTGGCGGGGATTGCGGGCGGGATAGCGATGATCGGTGAGCAGTGCTTCGAGTTCGGCTTCGCGGAAGCGACCGCGCTCGACCAGCCGGAAATTGTCGAACAGCACGCCTTCCTCGTCGACCGTGGTCGCGAGCGGCGTCATCGAGCCCGGTGCGGTGCCGCCGATATCGGCATGATGTCCGCGCGAGGCCGTGTAGAACAGCACATTCGTGCCGGCATCGTCGAAGACCGGCGTCACCACCGTGATGTCGGGCAGATGAGTTCCGCCATTGTAGGGCGCATTGAGGGCAAAGACGTCGCCGGGGCTGATGCCGCCCGCGTTCAATCGGATGATCGTCTCGACGGAACGGTCCATCGAGCCCAGATGCACCGGCATATGCGGGGCATTGGCGACAAGAGCGCCGTTGCGGTCGAACACGGCGCAGGAGAAATCCAGGCGCTCCTTGATGTTGACCGAATAGGCCGTGTTCTGCAGCGTCACGCCCATCTGCTCGGCGATCGACATGAAGAGGTTGTTGAAAACCTCCAGCATCACGGGGTCGGCGTCGGTGCCGAGGGCCGCCCGGTTGCGCCTGGCTTCGATCCGCCGCATCAGCACATGGTCCTTGGCGGTGATCTCTGCCTGCCAGCCCGGCTCGACGACGATCGTCTGATGCGCCTCGATCACCAGCCCCGGTCCGGCGAGCTTCTGTCCGGGTCTCAAGGCGGCGCGGTGGAAGATGCCGGCCTCGTGCCAGCCGCCGTCGCAGAACAGCTTCCGGGTTTCGGCCGGCTCGGGCCGCTCTTCGCTCGTCGGCAAGTCGCGCTCGTCGCGTCCGGTCTCGCGCCGGTCCACCCCCTCGACGCCGATCGCCTCGACCACCATCGGCTTGCCGTCGTAGACGAAGCCGAACTGGGCGCGGTGGGCGGCCTCGAAGGCGAGGCGGGCATCGGCGATCGTGGCGTCCTTGAAATCGACCGGCAGTGCGGTGTCCGTCCCGTCGTAGCGGATGTGCAGCACCGGCCGCCAGGCGATATCGGCAGCATCGATGCCCTGGCTTGCCAGGTCGTCGAAGACCCCCTGCCGCAACGTCCCGACGAGCTCGTCGATGGCCTCGAGCGAGCTTTCGTCGAGCGGCTTCAGCAGGGCCTGCTGGCGCGAGGCGAAGACGGCGGCGAGCCCGATGCCGTAAGCCGAAAGCAGGCCGGAGAAGGGATGGATGAGCACGGCCTCCATGCCGAGCGCGTCGGCGACGAGACAGGCATGCTGGCCGCCGGCGCCGCCGAAGCAGTTGAGCAGATATTCGGTCACGTCGTAGCCGCGCTGCACGGAGATCTTCTTGACGGCATTGGCCATGTTCTCGACCGCGATCGTCACGAACCCTTCCGCGACGGCTTCAGGACTGCGGCCGTCGCCGATCTCGCGGGCGAGCTCCTCGAATGTCTGGCGCACCACGGCGTCGTCGAGCGGCTGGTCCTGCGCGGGGCCGAAGATCGAGGGGAAGAAATCCGGCTGCAGCTTGCCCAGCATGACATTGGCGTCCGTGACGGCGAGCGGGCCGCCGCGTCGGTAGCAGGCAGGACCGGGATTGGCGCCGGCAGAATCCGGGCCGACGCGGAAGCGGCCGGCCTCGAAATGGAGTATCGAGCCGCCGCCGGCCGCCACGGTGTGGATGCGCATCATCGGCGCCCGCACGCGCACGCCCGCGACCTCGGTGTCGAAGGCGCGCTCATAGTCGCCGTCGTAATGGGCGACATCGGTCGAGGTGCCGCCCATGTCGAAGCCGATCACCTTGCCGAAGCCGGCGAGCCTTGCGGTCTCGACCATGCCGACCACGCCGCCGGCCGGCCCGGACAGAAGCGCGTCCTTGCCCTGGATCATGCCGGCCGCGGTCAGGCCGCCTGAAGACATCATGAACATCAGGCGAGGCGCCTCCCTCCCCCTTGAGGGGAGGGTGGCGGCGAAGCCGCCGGGTGGGGTCAGCCCGGCAGTGCTCGACATGCTCTTGCGCCCGACGCCGTCTCCGCCTTCGCCCTCCAGCTGCCTCGCAGCGATCTCCCCTTCAGGGGGTGGGACAACTCCCAATTCCCCCGTCACCTCTCGCACATAGCGCGACAGGATCGGGGACAGATAGGCGTCGACGACGGTGGTGTCGCCGCGGCCGACCAGCTTCACCAGCGGCGAGACTTCGTGGCTGACCGAGACCTGGGCGAAGCCCATCTTGCGGCAGGCCCTCGCCACGGCCTGTTCATGTTCGGGATATTTCCAGGAATGCATGAAGACGATGGCGACGGCTTCGATGCCGTCGGTCGTCGCCGCCTCCAGTGCCGGCTGCAACGCGGCGATGTCGAGCAGCCGCTCCACGCAGCCGTCGGCGCGCACCCGCTCGTCGACCTCGACCACACGCTCGTAGAGTTGCTCGGGCAGCACGATCTCCTTGGCGAAGATGTCGGGTCGGGCCTGATAGGCGATGCGCAGGGCATCGCGGAAACCTCTGCTGACGAGCAGCAGCACCCGGTCGCCCTTGCGTTCCAAAAGCGCATTGGTGGCGACCGTGGTGCCCATCTTGACCTCGCCGACGCGCCGCGGCGGGACCGGCTCGCCGGGTGCCAGGCCGAGCAGATCGCGAATGCCCTGGATCGCGGCATCGCGATAGGCTTCGGGATTCTCCGACAGCAGCTTTCGCGGATGGAGCCGGCCCTCGGGATCTCGCCCGATGACATCGGTGAAGGTCCCGCCACGGTCGATCCAGAAGTCCCATTTCGCGGATTTCACCGTCGGTCCTCCTTCCCGAGAGACATGCCGGCTCAAGCCTATAGGATAAGTCCGGCGGGGAGCCAAACCCTTATGACAGAATGTTAATTCCGGTTAGCGTAAGTGACGCAACCGAAAAGCGGGGACATGCATTTCACACCCGAACCGCCCGGTCGACCGGGTGTCGTTCCCAAAGGAGAGAAGCATGAGAAAACTTGTCCTCGGTTCGATTTGCGCGGCCGGCCTGCTTGCGGTGGCGGCATGCAGCGACAATACCGACACCACCACCACCCAGAGCACCACGCCGCCGGCCGAAGAGCAGGCCACGCCTCCCGCCGCTGCCCCGACGGAGCCCGCACCTGCGGAGAATCCGGCGCCGGCCGAGCCTGCCCCGGCGAACTGACCGGGCATCGGCCCGACAAACAAGGCGGCCGCGCCGATTTCGTCGGCGCGCCTGCCGATCTAGATCCCAAGACGTTTCCGCTGGCGGGGCGGTCGGTAGAGATGCCGGCCGCTCCTCTTCCTGCTTCGACAACCATGGGGTATGTCGCCTTGCCGACGCAACTTTGCCGTAATTGGCCTATGTAGCGGCGAACGGCGGGGGTTTTTGGAGGCAAGACGAGGGACCCATGAAAAAGTTGCTTCTTATCCCGCTGGCTGGCTTGTCCATGCTGGCGCTGGCCGCCTGCGGCGAGAGCGAGCAGAAGAGCGAAAGCGCTCCGGTCAAGAGCGAGCAGCCCGCTGCGACGGCTCCGGCCGAATCGGCGCCGTCGACGACCACGACGACCGACCAGGCGACCAAACCGGCGCCGGGTGCCGACCAGGTCTTGCAGGACGCGCAGAAGGCGCTGCAGGAGCAGGCGGCCACGATGACGGACGAGCAGAAACAGCAGGCGATCGCTGCGTCCCGCGCCAATGCCGAAGCCGCCGCCAAGGCCGCCGGCCAGAGCGAGGACTTGATCAAGCAGATCGGCGATCAGGCCGAGGCAGCCGCCAGGCAGGCGCTCGGCGTCCAGTAGCCGGCTGCGCCGCCGGAGCGGCCCCCGGCATTTCTCGGGGGCTTCGGCCGGGAAATTGCGCCCGGCCGACCGCCGGGCGGCCCGGTCTCGGCTCGCCGTCCTGACCGTTCGCCGGCACGGATCGGCGGATGCCGCGGGACAAAGCCGGAAAACCCTTCGCCGCGGCGATGAACCGCCTCGCCATTTCCGGCTTAAGGCCTTATGAAGCCGCCATGTCGATCTGGTTCCGCCTCGGCGAGTTCGTGACACGCATTTCGTCCTCGACCCGGTCGGGCGCGGCGGATGTGGTCGACGCCTTGCGCACCATTTTCGTCGGCGACCCCGAACTGCGCCGCAAGGTGGCCTTTTCGGTGGCCATGATCGCGCTGTCGGCCAAGATGGCCAAGGCCGACGGCATCGTCACCCAGGACGAAGTGCACGCATTCCGCAAGATATTCACCATGCCGGCAGAGGAGGCCCGCAATGTGGCCCGTCTCTTCGACCTGGCCAAGCAGGATGTCGCCGGCTTCGAGTCCTATGCCGAGCGCATTGCCGGCCTTTGCGGCTCCGGCCGCCCGAACTGCGGCATGCTGACCGACATCCTCGACGGACTGTTCTTCATCGCCAAGGCCGACGGGGTACTGCACGAGCGGGAAGGGCGCTTCCTGCATC
Source organism: Mesorhizobium sp. L-8-10 (assembly GCF_016756635.1). Lineage (NCBI taxonomy): Bacteria > Pseudomonadati > Pseudomonadota > Alphaproteobacteria > Hyphomicrobiales > Phyllobacteriaceae > Mesorhizobium > Mesorhizobium sp. L-8-10. Next base: position 4,064,797 of record NZ_AP023263.1, read on the forward strand.
GCATCGCGCAGATCTTCCAGATCGACGAAGCGCGATATCAGGCCATCCTCGCCCGCCATGTCGAACTCGGCGACGCCGATCCCTATGTCGTGCTGGGGGTCGAGCGCGGGCAGCCTTTCGACGAGGTGCGCAAGCGCTACCGCAAGCTGGTCGCGGAGAACCACCCCGACCGGCTGATCGCGCGCGGCCTGCCGCAGGAATTCGTCGCCATCGCCACGACGCGCATCGCCGCCATCAACGCCGCCTACGAACTGATCGAGAAGGGGCTGAGGCACGTATGACCGGATTCCTTCCGGACCACGATCGGGCCGAAGTCAGGGTATCGCCGAATTTCGGCCCGCGTCGCGACTGCGTCCGGCCCGACATCATCCTTCTCCACTATACCGGCATGCAGACAGGCGATTCCGCCGTCGCCTGGCTGTGCGATCCCGTCAGCGACGTCTCCGCTCATTACCTCGTCGAGGAGGACGGTCACATCGTGCAGATGGTGCGCGAGAGCGACCGTGCGTGGCATGCGGGCAAGGCGTCGTGGCGTGGCCGCGCCGACATCAATTCCAGTTCGATCGGCATCGAGATCGTCAATCCGGGCCATGCCTTCGGGTATCCCGATTTCCCCGACTGCCAGATCGCCAGCGTCATCGACCTTTGCCGCGGCATCATCGATCGCCACGACATCAGGCCTGAACGGGTGCTTGCCCATTCCGACGTGTCACCCGGCCGCAAGATCGATCCCGGCGAGAAGTTCCCCTGGCCGACCCTGTTCGCAGCCGGTGTCGGCCATCTGGTCGAGCCCGCGCCGATCGGCGGCGGCCGGTTCCTGACGTCAGGCGATCGTGGCGAGCCGGTCGAGGCGCTGCAGTCCATGCTGGCGCTCTACGGCTATGGCATCGGGATCTCGGGCGAGTTCGATACGTTGACGAAGACGGTGGTCGAGGCGTTCCAGCGTCATTTTCGTCCCGCGCGGATCGACGGCGTAGCCGATCGCTCGACGGTCGAGACCCTGCATCGCCTGCTGGCTTCGCTGCCGGGATCGCTTGCATAGGGGCAGTGCGTCCTTTGGACGCGTCATGGAGCCGGCTGCTTCGAAGCCAACCATGCCTTCCGACGACAATGTCGATCCATCCGACAGTAGAAGGCCGCGCACCCAAAGCTACGCATCGCGTTTCCCCGGATTGATTTAGATCATTGGGCCGATGTCATAGATCTAACGATCGGTGGCTATTGCCGAGGCCTGCTATCCCCTATTCGGATTACCTAACGTAAGCTTTTTGTCGAGGTTCTCCTCTGGAAAGGCGCGAATCCGACCAAGGTTACAACCTGTCACCCAAAGTGACTTTTCCTGCCATTGTTGACCCTATTTCGATTGCGACAGGCAGTCTGTGCCGGATCGAATTTGTGTGTCGTCCGGGGGAAAAGAAAGGCCGGTCCTGACGGGCGGGCCTCAAGATCAACCATCCGCCGGACGATCGGCGGAGCCAGACAGAGACCGAAACTTTTATGAGAAACCTGACTGTTGCCGCGGCAGCCTTCGCTGCCGGCATGATGACGTTTGCTGCCGATGCGCAGGAGGCACCGACCCTTGCCCGGCCGGAAGCCGCCAAGCCGAAGCCGAAGGACAGCTCGAAGAAGACCATAACAGTCAGTATCGGTCGGGAGTTCCACACCTATCCCGTCGCGCCGGTTGCGGGCCTCGACGAGGAGGTCGACAAGATGAAAACGGGCTCGATCGCGGGGCGGGTCAAGCCGGACCCGAAGGCGACGGCCCGCAAGCAGGCCAGCAAGCAGGCCAGCAAGCAGGAAAGCGCCCGCAAGCCGACAAAGAAGGTCGCGGCCGCCGCGCCCGCCCGCAAGGAGACCAGGCGGGCGAGCGCGACCGCTTCCGCCGCGCGGCCGAAAAAGGATGCCGGCCTGAACGCTCCGGCAGACAATCAGGACAGGCAGAAGATCGCGGCCGCCCTTGCCGCAGGCTCAAAAAAGGACGCCGGCAAGCCGGCCGCCGCCGATGGGCCGTTTCACGCCATCATCAGCCGCTACGCTTCCTCCTACGGGGTGCCGGTGTCGCTTGCCCATGCGGTGATCACCGTCGAAAGCAACTACCGCGTCGACGCCCGCGGCAGCGCTGGCGAGGTCGGGCTGATGCAGATCAAGCCGGCGACGGCGCGCATGATGGGCTACAGCGGTTCGGTCAAGGATCTCTTCAATCCCGAGACCAACATCAAATACGGCATGAAATATCTGGGAATGGCGCATGAACTCGGCGGCGGCGCGACCTGCCAGACCATTCTGAAATACAATGCCGGCCACGCCGCCAAGCGGATGAACCCGGTATCGGCCGCCTATTGCTCGAAAGTGAAGCGCCAGCTCGGCGGAAGCTGATCGCGCAGGGCGTGCCCGAATATCCGCGAAGCGGGGATTTTGCGGCGTCCTCCCGGCTTTTCATTTGCATTTTTCCCGGCGAACCCCTTTATACGGGGCGCCAGCTGGCCGGGCGGCCGCACCTGCAATCGCCGAAAGGTATCAGGTGAGGAAAGTCCGGGCTCCATGGAAACACGGTGCCGGATAACATCCGGCGGGGGCGACCCCAGGGAAAGTGCCACAGAAAGCAAACCGCCCCGCCCATCTTCCGGCTCAGCGCTGATTTTCCGGCGCCGGGCGAGCCGGAGCATCGGCGGGGCAAGGGTGAAAGGGTGGGGTAAGAGCCCACCGCGCGACTGGCAACAGGAGCGGCACGGCAAACCCCACCGGGAGCAAAACCGAATAGGGATGGCGTGAGGGGCGACCCTCGGGGCGGTTTCCTGCCTGCCATCCGGGTGGGTTGCGTGAGGCGCATGGCGACATGCGCACAAGATGAATGGCCGCCACGTTCCGGTGCCGCAAGGTGCCGGGGCCATACAGAACCCGGCTTACAGGCCGGCTGGCACTTTTTTCTCCTGTTCAGCAAGTTGCGGGCGTCTGTTCGCGCGGCACTTGATCCTGGGAGGCTGCAGCCTCGCAGGTTCTTGGCCGTTGCGTTTGGTGCGATTAAATCGTACCATCGCCGCAAAGGAGATCGCCATGACCGCCAATGTCGACAAGCGCAGCATCACCCTTTCGCCCGAACTTGCCACGGCGGTTGATGCGGCCGTGGCCGCCGGCGAATATGCCTCGGCCAGCGAGGTCATCCGCGAGGCCTTGCGCGACTGGAAGGAACGGCGCGACCTGTTCGGCTATACGCTGGAGGAATTGCGGGCGCTCATCCAGGAAGGGATCGACAGCGGGCCGTCCAACGACGGACCGATGGTCATGGTGCGTCTGCGCGCAAAATATGAGGCGCGGGCAGCGCGGTCGAAGGGGCAGTGAGCTATCGGTTTTCTCCGCAGGCGGAAGCGGATCTGGAGGCGATCGCGGACTACATCGCCGAATTCAATCCCGCGCTTCCGTGAAGTTGATCATGGATGTCACGCGGCGGCTCGAACTGCTCGCGACGCAGCCTTTCTCCGGCTCGACAAGAGACGACGTGCTGCCGAATCTCCGTCATCTGGTCGTCGGCCAATACGTCACCTTCTATCACGTGGACGACCGGACGGTCGTCATTCTGCGCGTCATGCACGGCCGGCGCGACATTGCCGCCGAAGACTTTGACCTGTCGGGCGAGGATGCCCTGACCTGAGCCGATCGAGCCTCAGCCCAGCCCGTCGAGCGACGCCTCGATTGCTTTCCACAGTTCCTCGACCGGCTCGCATCCCACCGAAAGCCTGACGAATCCCGGCGCGACGGCGTCGCCCCAGCGCGCGCGGCGCTCGGCCGACGTATGCACGCCGCCGAAGGAGGTTGCCGGCTGGATCAGCGCGCAGCCATCGATGAAGGCCTCGGCCTTCGCCTCCGTTCCCAGCGTCAGGCCGATCAGGAAGCCGAAGCGCTCCATCTGGGCCCGCGCCAGATTGTGCGACGGGTCCGTCTCCAGCCCGGGAAAACGCACCGACCGCACCACCTTGTGGCCGGCCAGACGGCGCGCCAAAATCTCGGCCGAGCCGCACATTCTGTCGAAACGCAGCTCCAGCGTTTCGAGGCCGCGATGGACCAGCCAGGCCTCGAACGGGCCGGGAATGCCGCCCGCCAGCTTGCGCCAGTCCGCCACCGCCGCCACGATCTTGTCGTCGCGGCTGGCGACGTGGCCGAACAGCGCGTCGGAATGTCCATTCGGCGCCTTGGTGTCCGCCGCCACGACGATGTCGGCGCCGAGGTCGAGCGGCCGCTGGCCGTAGGGCGTCATCGTCGTGTTGTCGGCCACCACGATCGCACCTTCGGCATGGGCGGCCGCGGCGACCGCCGCCATGTCGCAGATGTCGAGGCTCGGATTGGCCGGCGTCTCGACGAAGACCAGCCGGTAGCCGGCGAAGCTGCCCTCGAGGAAGGACGAGGTCGGCCGCGTGTCGGCGCCGATGCCGAGCGGCTTCAGGAAACGCTCGGCCAGCATGCGTGTCGTGTAATAGCCGTCGCTCGGCAGCAGGATCCTGTCGCCGCTCTTCAGAAGTGCGAAGAACACCGCCGAAGTCGCGGCCATCCCTGAGGGAAAGCCGAGCGCGGTCGCGCCTTCGAGATGGCCGAGCATCTTCTCCACCGCATCCCAGGTCGGGTTGTTGAAGCGGCCGTACTGGCTGAACCCTGCGGGGTCGCCGGGCAGATGGAACATCGAGGCCATGGTCAGCGGCAGCGCCACGGGCTCGCCCTTGGCCAGGGTCTCGCCCCTCAGATGGGCGAGGCTGGCCGCGCGGGACTGGTTGGTATCGGACATGGGCAGGGCTTTCGATGGGCAGGGGGATGTCGGGGCCGGTCTAGCGCATCGGCCCGAAATCCGAAATCGATTTCGGCAAGCACGCTCCCCGCCTGATCATGGCGGAGCGCCACCCGCCGGCCGTAGCCGAAAAAAGCCCTCATAAACCATCTGTTAGGCTTAATGGCCGATAAATGCCGATTACCCGGGAAGCGGCCCGCAATAGCTGCCTCCGGCCAGTCCGTGTAGCTTGTTCCCGTTGACGCCCATATCACCCCATGATATCCCATGAACCCATTCAAGACTTCGTTTCGGTAAGGGGTGAAGCGTTCGCCAGACCGGCAGCCGCGGCGGCTGTCCGGCATATGGCTGCTTATCCCCGGCACGGAGGATTTTGCTGGCTGAAGGGACCGCGCCGGGGCGGCGCGGAAGGCCTTGATACGAGGGGCGCGGCTGCGAGAGCGGCTGCATCGGGTGATGGACCGATTTCTGTCCAATGCTGTGAACAGGATCGACGCCAAGGGGCGGGTCTCCGTGCCGGCGCATTTCCGTTCCGTGCTGCAGAAGCGCGGCTATCAGGAGCTCTATGCATTGCGCGCGCTGGAGGTGCCGGCGCTCGATGTCGGCGGCCTCGACCTGCTCGACCGCTACGAGGCGCGCATCGCGCTGGAGGATCCCTTCCTGCAGACGGCGGACGACATGTCCTTCTTCTGTCACGGGGACGGGACCTTCCTGAAACTCGACCAGGACGGCCGGATCGGCGTGAGCGAATTCCTGCGCGACCACACCGGCATCACGACGGAGGTGGCCTTCGTCGGCCGCGGCCATTTCTTCCAGATCTGGGAGCCGGCGCGGCTGAGGGCGCATTCGAAGGAGGTGCGCGCCAGGCTGCTGTCGCTGCGCCAGGCGGCCGCAACCCGGTCGCGTCAGGCGGGGGCGGCGGAATGATGGCGGGTCACGGCTCGGATCCCGATGCCGCCGGCGGACCGGCTCGCCACATTCCGGTCCTGCTCGACGAAGTGGTCGCCGCGCTTGAGCCGGTCGACGGCGCCGTCATCGTCGACGGCACTTTCGGCGCCGGCGGCTACACCAGGGCGCTCATCGCCCGCGGCGCCGGTGTCGTCGCGATCGACCGCGACCCCGACGCCGTCGCGACCGGCCGCGCCCTGGAGGCCGAAGCCGGCGGTAAGCTGCGGCTCGTCGAGGCGCCGTTCTCGGAGCTCGACCAGCACGTCGAGGCCGTCGACGGCGTCGTGCTCGACATCGGCGTCTCTTCCATGCAGCTCGACCAGGCCGAGCGCGGCTTTTCCTTTCGCGCCGACGGGCCGCTCGACATGCGCATGGCCCAGGCGGGCCCGAGCGCTGCCGACGTGGTCAACCGCTTCAAGGCGGGCGACCTCGCCCGCATCTTCGGTTTCCTCGGCGAGGAGCGGCATGCCGGGCGCATCGCCCGCATGATCGAGAAAAGGCGCGAGACGAAACCCTTCGCCCGCACGCTGGAGCTTGCCGACGCGATCGAGACCTTCATCGGCCGCAATCCCAAGGACAAGATCCATCCCGCCACACGCGTCTTCCAGGCGCTGCGCATCTTCGTCAATGACGAGCTCGGCGAGCTGGCGCGGGCGCTGCTCGCGGCCGAGCGCGCGCTGAAGCCCGGCGGGCGGCTGGCCGTCGTCACCTTCCATTCGCTGGAAGACCGCATCGTCAAGCGCTTCCTCGCCGATCGTTCGAGCAGCCCCGCCGGCTCGCGTTACCTGCCGGAGACGCAAGCCGTGGTGCCGACCTTCGAGAAAGCCCGCAAGCCGGTCGTTCCCTCCGAGGCGGAAGTGGCCGCCAATCCGCGCGCCCGCTCGGCGCGGCTGCGCTCGGCCGTTCGCAGCGCCGCACCGGCCCGCGCCGCCGATCTTTCCGATTTCGGCCTGCCCAATCTGCCCGAGATCCGCATGCCAGGGGAAAGGTGAAATGTTCCGCACCAGCGACATCGTGCTCATCGCCGTTATGGTCTCGGCCGCGGCCTTCACCTACAACACCAAGCATCAGGCCGAGAGCTGGCTGTCGGAGGTGAAACGCCTCGAGCGGCAGATCCGCTATGAGGAGGACACGATCGACCTGCTCAAGGCCGACTGGAGCCTGCTCACCCAGCCCGCTCGCCTGCAGCGGCTGTCCGAGCTCTACCAGGGCGAACTCGCCTTGCAGCCGGTCGAAGCGCATCAGATCGTCGGGCTGGAAGACCTGCCGGCCAAGCCGGTGGAGATCGAGGACCTGTCCAGCCAGCGTCTCGGCGGCATGGCCGACAGCGGCCAGGACCGCACCGTCACCGGAGGCATCGTCCAATGAAACTGATGCCTTGGAAACGGGGGTCTGCGGTTAGCGAGGACAAGTCCGCCTCGATCGTGGTCGAAGGCGCCCGCAAGGCGACCGGCGGGCGCACGCGCAACCGCGTGCTGATGACCATGGCCGTGTTCTTCTCGCTCTACGGCGCCATCGGCGGCAGGCTGGTCTATCTCGGCCTGCAGGATCCCGAGGGTAGCGGCGGCCCTGGCTCGCGCGTCACCGCCTCGCGGCCCGACATCGTCGACCGCAACGGCGAGGTGCTGGCCACCGACATCAAGACAGCCTCGCTCTTCGCCGAGCCGCGCCGCATCGTCGATGCCGACGAGGTGATCGAGAAGCTGTCGACCGTGCTGCCCGACATCGAGGTCGAGCAGACCTATCACAAGCTGAAGAGCGGCACCGGCTTCGTCTGGCTGAAGCGCCAGCTCACGCCGAAGCAGCAGAACGATATCATGCAGCTCGGCATCCCCGGCATCGGCTTCCGCACAGAGAAGCGCCGCTTCTATCCGGGCGGCGCCACCGCCTCGCACATCCTCGGCCTCACCAATATCGACAACCAGGGCATTTCCGGCCTGGAGAAATATATCGACGACCAGGGCCTGGCCGACCTCCAGGCTTCCGGCCTCGCGGTTGCGTCGGACCTGCAGCCGGTGAAGCTGTCGGTCGACATCCGCGTGCAGCATATCGTCCATGACGAGGTCAGCCGCGCCATGGAGAAATACCATTCGATCGCGGCCGGTGCGGTGGTCCTTAACGTCAAGACCGGTGAAGTCGTGGCCATGGCCTCGGTGCCGGACTACGACCCCAACAACCCCTACAACGCCCATGAGAAGGATCGCCTGAACCGCATGTCGGCCGGCCTCTACGAGATGGGCTCGACCATCAAGAGCTTCACCACCGCCATGGCGCTCGATTCCGGCAAGGTCACGCTCGAAAGCCGCTTCGACGCGACGCGGCCCATCACCATCGGCCGCCAGACGATCCGCGACTTCCACGGCAAGGGCAGGGTGCTCACCGTGCCCGAGGTGTTCATCTATTCCTCCAACATCGGATCGGCGCGCGAGGCCGACGTCGTCGGCATCGAGGGGCATCGGGAATTCCTGCACCGCATGGGTTTGCTTGACCGCATGAAGACCGAACTGCCGGAGGTTGCGAAGCCGACGGAGCCCAAGGTCTGGAAGAAGGTGCATTCGATCACGGCGGCGTTCGGACATGGTTTCTCGACCACGCCGATGCAGACCGCCGTCGGTGCGGCCGCACTGATGAACGGCGGCTACCTGATGAATCCGACTTTCCTGCCAAGGACGGCCGAAGAGGCAATAGCCGGCGCGACCAAGGTGGTGGATGACAAGACGTCGGCGGACATGCGGTATCTCTATCTGCTGAACGCGACGGCTCCTGGCGGCTCCGGCAAGCGCGCAACCGTGCCGGGCTATCGCGTCGGGGGTAAGACGGGTACCGCGGAAAAGGTTGTGAATGGCCGCTATTCGTCGACGGTCCGCTTCAACGCCTTTGTCGCCGCGTTCCCGATGGACGATCCGCAATATATCGTGCTCAGCGTCATCGACGAACCGAAGCCGGAGAAGCCCGGAATGCCGGCCACGGCAGGCATGAATGCCGCGCCGATCGTTGCCAATATTATTCGCCGCTCTGCGCCGATGCTTGGCGTGAAGCCTGAATTTGGCCAAGAAAGTAAGCCGTTGCTCGTTTCGTACTGAGTGATTCCCGCAAGGCGCGCGGCGGGGCTGCCCCTGGCTAGACGACTGGAACTCGATGGAACTACACCAATTTGCCGGTATACTGCCTGCTGACGGAGGCGCCGCCGGCGGCATAGAGATCACTGGCGTTTCGTCGGACTCCCGCGAGGTCGGCAAGGGCACGCTGTTCGTCGCCGTTCCCGGCACCAGGGCCGACGGCGCGAGCTTCGCCGAAGATGCCGAAAGGCGCGGCGCCGCGGCGATCGTGGCGGCGAAAGGCGCCGTCCGCCACAAGCCCTCCGTTCCGCTCATCGAGGTCGACGACCCGCGCCTGGCGCTGGCGCTCGCCGCCGCCCGTTTCTTCGGCCGGCAGCCTGAAACCATGGTCGCCGTCACCGGCACCAGCGGCAAGACCTCGGTCGCCTCCTTCGTCAGGCAGGTCTGGGAGCAGGCGGGGCACGCCGCCGCCAGCATCGGCACGACAGGCGTCATCGCGCCCGGCCGCAACGATTACGGCGCCCTCACCACGCCCGATCCGGTCGGCCTCCACAGGCTCTTGAAGGAACTCGCCGAGGCCGGCGTCACCCATGCGGTGATGGAAGCCTCCAGCCACGGCCTCGACCAGCACCGCCTCGACGGCGTCAGGCTCGCCGCCGGCGCCTTCACCAATCTCGGCCGCGACCATATGGACTATCATCCGACGGTCGAGCACTACCACAAGGCCAAGCTCCGGCTGTTCGAGGCGCTGCTGCCGAAGGGCGCGCCGGCCGTTATCTTCGCCGACGATCCCTGGTCGGCCCCGACGATTGCCGCGGCTCGCGCCGCCGGCCTCGACGTGCTCACCGTCGGCCGCCATGGCGACTTCCTGCAGCTGAAGCGGGTCGAGCACGAGCGCTTCCGCCAGCGCGCCGAGGTCGAGGCGGGCGGCGTCATCCATGAGGTCGACCTGCCGCTCGCCGGCGATTTCCAGATCGCCAATGCGCTGGTCGCGGCCGGCCTCGCCATCGCGACCGGCACGGAGACGGGCAAGGCGCTGGCGGCACTGGAGAAGCTGAAGGGCGCCTCGGGTCGGCTGGAACTGGTCGGCACCACTGAAGAGGGCGCCCCGGTCTATGTCGACTATGCGCACAAGCCCGACGCGCTGGAGAATGTGCTTGCCGCCGTGCGGCCCTTCACCACCGGCCGCGTCGTCGTCGTCTTCGGCTGCGGCGGCGACCGCGACCGCGGCAAGCGGCCGATCATGGGCGAGATCGCCACCCGGCTCGCCGACGTGACGATCGTCACCGACGACAATCCGCGCTCGGAGGTTCCCGCCGAGATCCGCGCCGCGATCCTTGCCGCCGCCCCCGGCGCCGTCGAGATCGCCGACCGCCGCGAGGCGATCCGCAAGGCGGTGGCCATGCTCCATGCGGGCGACACGCTCGTCGTCGCCGGCAAGGGCCACGAGGAAGGCCAGACGATCGGCGCCGAGACCTTCCCCTTCTCCGATCATGAGGAGGTGCGGGCAGCACTTCGGGAGCGCGCATCGTGACCCATCTGTGGACCGGACAGGCCTTTCTCGCCGCCACCGGCGGCCGGCCGGTCGGCCAGATGCCGGCAGGCATCGGCGGCATTTCCATCGATACGCGCACCTTGCAGCCGGGCGACGCCTTCTTCGCCATCAAGGGCGAGACGCTCGACGGCCACGACTATGCCACCGCCGCCGTCAAGGCGGGCGCGGGCGTGCTGGTCGTCGCCGAAGCAAAGCTGCCGGCGCTCGGCCGGCTGACCGCGCCGATGATCGTGGTGCCCGACGTTCTCACCGCGCTCGAAAAGACGGGTGCCGCAGCGCGCGAGCGCTCCCGGGCAAAGATCATCGCCGTCACCGGATCGGCCGGCAAGACCAGCACCAAGGAGGCGCTGCGCCACGTGCTCTCGGCCGTCGGCAAGGTGCATGCGTCCGACAAGTCCTTCAACAACCACTGGGGCGTCCCGCTGACGCTGGCAAGATTGCCGCAGGATTGCGATTACGCGGTCTTCGAGATCGGCATGAACCATCCCGGCGAGATCCGGCCCCTGGCGAAGCTCGTCCGGCCCGATATCGCCGTCGTCACGCTGATCGCGGCCGCCCATCTCGGCCATTTCTCCGGCCTCGACGAGATCGCCGAGGCCAAGGCCGAGATCTTCGAAGGGCTGGAACCGGGCGGCGTCGCGCTGCTCAACCGCGACGACAGCCGCTTCAAGCTGCTGGCGAAGCTCGCCCGCGCCCGGGGCGTCGAGAAGATCGTAAGCTTCGGCGAGAACGCCAGGGCCGATATCCGCCTGCTCGCCTGCAAGCTGCATGCGGAGAGCTCGACCATATCGGTGCGCATCGGCGCCGAGGAACTGGCCGCAACCGTCGGCGTGCCCGGCCGCCATATGGTGCAGAACGCGCTGGCCGTGCTCGGCGCTTCGTATCTGGCAGGCGCCGACCTTGCGGCGATCACCGCCGCGCTCGCCGACCTGAAGGCCGAGAGCGGCCGCGGCCGGCGCCATCTGCTCCACCACCCCGAGGGCGACATCGTCCTCATCGACGAGAGCTACAACGCCAATCCGGCCTCGATGCGCGCCGCGATCGCGCTGCTCGACGCGACCCCGGTGCAGGGCGAGGGCCGTCGTATCGCGGTCCTCGGCGACATGCTGGAACTCGGCGCCCATTCGGCGAAGCTGCACACCGCGCTGGCCGACGTGCTTGGCGAAACCAGCACCGACCTGGTCTTCCTCGCCGGACCCGAGATGAAGGCGCTCGCCGGAGCCCTGCCGGAGAAATACCGGGCCGAATACCGGGCAGGGGCCGAGGAATTGAAGCCGGTGCTGATCGAGGCGCTGAAGCCCGGCGACACGGTCATGGTCAAATCGTCGAAGGGCATCGGCTTCTCGAAGCTGGTCGATGCGCTCATCACCAAATTCCCGGCCGCGTCCGGGCAGTCGACGCCGGCATGACCGCGCGCGAGGGGACAAACACCATATGCTGACGCTGCTCGTCGCCTTCGCGGACCATGTCTCCGCCTTCAACGTCTTCCGCTACATCACCTTCCGCACCGGCGGCGCGCTGATCACCTCGGCGCTCATCGTCTTCATCTTCGGGCCTGCCATCATCAATTCGCTGCGCATCCGCCAGGGCAAGGGCCAGCCGATCCGCGCCGACGGCCCGCAGACCCATTTCAAGAAGGCCGGCACGCCCACCATGGGCGGCCTGATGATTCTATCCGGCATCATCGGCTCCTCGCTCCTGTGGACGAACCTCTCCAGCGTATATGTCTGGGTGGTGCTGCTCGTCACCCTCGGCTTCGGCGCGATCGGGCTCTATGACGACTATCTCAAGGTCACCAAGCAGTCGCATCTCGGCCTGTCGGGCAAGGCGCGGCTCGGCATCGAATTCGTCATCGCCGGCATCGCCGCCTGGGCCATCATGCAGGCCGGCCAGGAGCCCTTCTCCTCCTCGCTCACCTTTCCTTTCTTCAAGGATTTCCTGATCAATCTCGGCTGGTTCTTCGTGCCCTTCGCCGCCTTCGTGGTGGTCGGGGCCGGCAATGCGGTCAACCTCACCGACGGCCTCGACGGCCTCGCCATCGTCCCGATCATGATCGCGGCGGCCTCCTTCGGCGTCATCGCCTATCTCTCGGGCAACGCGGTCTTCGCCGAATATCTGCAGATCCACTTCGTTCCCGGCACCGGCGAGCTTGCAGTGGTGCTCGGCGCCGTCATCGGCGCCGGCCTCGGCTTTTTGTGGTTCAACGCCCCGCCGGCCGCTATATTCATGGGCGACACGGGTTCGCTGGCGCTCGGCGGGTTGATCGGCACCGTCGCGGTTGCCGCCAAGCACGAGATCGTCATGGCGATCGTCGGCGGCCTGTTCGTGATGGAGGCGCTGTCGGTGATCATCCAGGTGGCCGTCTTCAAGATGACCGGCAAGCGCGTGTTCCTCATGGCGCCGATCCATCACCATTTCGAAAAACTCGGCTGGACGGAGAGCCAGGTCGTGATCCGCTTCTGGATCGTGGCCGTCATCCTCGCCCTGATCGGGCTGTCCACGCTCAAGCTGCGCTGAGGGGCGGATGATCCCGGATAGCCCGCATTTCTCACACTCGATGTGGCCTGCGCCGGTTCAAGAAGCCGACGGGGCAGGAGCCGCGCGCAGACGCGATGCGGGCCATCGCGCAAGCGCGGCGACGCATCCTGTCGGCTTCTTCAACCGGCCCTTCGGGTTGCCTTTCGGCGGGCATCTACGGCGTCGGACGGCTCGACCGTATGTCGCTATACGCTTCGTCGCCGTCCGACGCCGTATCTCCCTCGCCGAAAGAGCAACGCAGGCTACATCGAGTGTGAGAAATGTGGGCTGAGACTCTGAAAGGAAGACGGGTCGCCCTCTTCGGGCTCGGCGGCTCGGGCATCGCCACCGCGCTCGCGCTGAAGGAGGGCGGCGCCGACGTGCTCGCCTGGGACGACAATCCCGAAAGTGTGGCCAGGGCCGCCGATGCCGGCATCGGCGTCGCCGATTTGCGCGGCGCCGACTGGTCCCGTTTCGCCTCCTTCGTTCTGTCGCCGGGCGTGCCGCTCACCCATCCCAAGCCGCACTGGACGGTCGAGCTCGCGCGCGGTGCCGGCGTCGAGATCATCGGGGATGTCGAGCTTTTCGCCCGCGAGCGCATGGCGCGCGCGCCGGCCGCACCCTTCATCGCCGTCACCGGCACCAACGGCAAGTCCACCACCACCGCGCTTGCCGCCCATATCCTGCGCTCCGCCGGCCGCGACACCCAGATGGGCGGCAATATCGGCCGCGCCGTGATGACGCTCGATCCGCCCGAGGCGGACCGCTTCTATGTGGTGGAGTGCTCCTCCTACCAGATCGAACTTTCGCCCTCGGTCAACCCGACCGCCGGCATCCTGCTCAACCTCACGCCGGACCATCTCGACCGCCACGGCACCATGCAGCACTACGCTTCCATCAAGGAGCGGCTGGTGGCCGGCAGCGACGCGGCAATCGTCGGCGTCGACGACATCTATTGCGCGCAGATCGCCGACCGGCTCGAACGCGCCGGCAAGGAGGTTGTTCGCATCTCCAAGCGCCTGCCGCTGACCGACGGCTATTTCGCCGACGGCACCAATCTGATGGAGGCCGTGCACGGCCGCTACGAGCGCATCGGTTTCCTCGAAGGCATCGGCTCGCTGCGCGGCCAGCACAATGCGCAGAACGCGCTCGCCGCGGTCGCGGCCTGCCTGAAGGTCGGGCTGGAGCTCGGCGAGATCCAGTCGGGGCTCGAAAGCTTCCCGGGCCTCGAGCACCGCATGGAGCAGGTCGGCCGCAAGGGCAACGTGCTCTTCGTCAACGATTCCAAGGCCACCAACGCCGATGCCGCCGCACCGGCTTTGTCGAGCTTCCCGCGCATCTACTGGATCGCCGGCGGCCTGCCCAAGGAAGGCGGCATCGAGCCCCTGCGCTCCTTCTTCCCGCGCATCGCCAAGGCCTATCTGATCGGCGAAGCCGCGCCCGCCTTCTCCGCCACGCTCGGCGAGGCGGTGCCCTACGAGATCTCCGGCACGCTCGCCGCCGCGGTCGACCACGCCGCCCGCGAGGCAGCCCTCGACGAGAGCGGCGAAGCCGTGGTGCTGCTCTCCCCCGCCTGCGCCAGCTTCGACCAGTTCAAGAATTTCGAGATCCGCGGCGAAGCCTTCAGGCAAGCCGTGTTTGCTATCGAAGGGGTCAAACCCATCGGAGGAGCCGGCTAGTGCGTCCCGCCACTTACCCCGCATCGCCGCGGTCGCCGATTGCGGAGACGCACCCCTCATCCGACCGCGCTTCGCGCGGCCACCTTCTCCCACAAGGGGAGAAGGCAGGCGCCTGGCTTTGGCGGTCCTGCAAGTCACCAACGATGACGACTGGCGGAAACGCTGCTGCAATGCGTTCCCTTCTCCCCTTGTGGGAGAAGGTGGCCGCGCCCGCCAGGGCGAGGCCGGATGAGGGGTGCGCCTCCGCAAGTCTCTCGCGTCGCCGTCTTGCCGCGGCTACCGTGCAGCCCTTCTTTCCCGGCTCTGCCAATCACCCGACGTCGGTGTGTGGCCGAAGCGCTGTTGCAGGGCCTTCCCTTCTCCCCTTGTGGGAGAAGGTGGCCTCGCCCGCTAGGGCGAGGTCGGATGAGGGGTACGGCTCCGCAAGTCTCTCGCGTCGCCGTCTTGCCGCAGCTACCGTGCAGCCCTTCTTTCCTGGCCCCGCCAATCACCCGACGTCAACGATTGGCCGCAACGCCGCTGCCGGCTCTCCCTTCTCCCCTTGTGGGAGAATGTGGCCTCGCGAAGCGAGGTCGGATGAGGGGTACCCTTCCGCAGCCTCATCCACCACCCCAGCCCCATGGAGCATGGCACATGCAGGCTAGCCGTCTCGACCGCAGCCCGGTCGCCACCTGGTGGTGGACGATCGACCGCTGGTTCCTCGCCGCCTTCCTGTCGCTGATGGGGCTGGGCATCGTGCTCTCCTTCGCCGCGAGCCCGGCGGTGGCCGAGCGCATCGGCCTCGGCAGCTTCCATTTCGCCACGCGCCAGATCGTCTTCATGGTCCCGGCGCTCTTCGCGCTGCTGTCGGTCTCCTTCCTCGACGCCCGCCAGATCCGACGGCTGGCCATCGTCATGCTCGGCATATCGCTCCTCCTCATGGTCGCCGTGCTCTATATCGGCGTCGAGGTGAAGGGCGCCCGCCGCTGGGTGTCGATCGCCGGCCTCTCCGTCCAGCCCTCGGAATTCCTGAAGCCCGCCTTCGTCATCATCTGCGCCTGGCTCTTCGCCGAGCATCAGCGCCAGCCCGACATCCCCGGCAACCTCTTCGCCATGATCCTGCTCGGCCTGGTGCTGGCCCTTCTCGTCGCCCAGCCCGATTTCGGCCAGACGCTGCTGGTGCTCGGCACCTGGGGCGTCATGTTCTTCATGGCCGGCCTGCCCTGGCTCTGGATCATCGTGCTCGGCAGCCTGGGTGTGGCCGGCGGCTTCGCCGCCTATACGATGTTCCCGCATGTCGCCGGCCGCATCGACCGCTTCATCACCGGCGAGGGCGACACTTTCCAGGTCGACATGGGCCGCGAGGCGGTCATCAATGGCGGCTGGTTCGGCGTCGGCCCTGGCGAGGGCACCGTCAAGCGCATCATCCCCGACAGCCATGCCGACTTCGTCTTCGCCGTCGCCGGCGAGGAGTTCGGCATCGTGCTCTGCTTCCTCATCATGGGCCTCTTCGCCTTCGTCGTGCTGCGCGGGCTGAACACGGCGTTGAAGGAACATGACGATTTCACCCGCTACGCGGTCGCCGGCCTGGTGGTCAATTTCGGCTTCCAGTCCGTCATCAACATGGGCGTGAACCTGCAGCTGATGCCGGCCAAGGGCATGACGCTGCCCTTCATCTCCTATGGCGGCTCCTCCCTCATCGCCATCGCCATCGCCATGGGCATGGTGCTCGCGCTCACCCGCAAGCGCCCCGAAAAACGCACCCAGCTCGCCTTCGCCCGCCGCGCCGCCCGCGCCGTGGCGGCGGAGTAGGGGTGTTTCTGGTTGCAGACGTTGATCCAGGTTACCCCTCATCCGACCGCGCTTCGCGCGGCCACCTTCTCCCACAAGGGGAGAAGGGGGAGATTTGCATTGCCGTCCCGGCAGATCACCAACGTCTGCGATTTGCAAGGCCGCCGAAACTTGGCTCCCCCTTCTCCCCTTGTGGGGGCCGAAGGACGGGTGGGGACCCGTGGTGGCTGCGCTCCGCGCGGACGGATAACGGGCAGGGCCGAGGCTGAAAGTACCCCTCATCCGACCTCGCTTCGCGAGGCCACCTTCTCCCACAAGGGGAGAAGGGGGAGCCTGCAGCAGCGCTTCCGCCAATCGTCGACGTCGGCGACTTGCATAGCCGCACATGCCAAGCTCCCCCCTTCTCCCCTTGTGGGAGAAGGTGGCCTCGCGAAGCGAGGTCGGATGAGGGGTAACCTCGCGAAGCGAGGCTCGAGGGGTAACCCACGCTCCCATCCCGCCACCCTCCCAGCCACCAGCACCCCCAAGGCCCCCTGATGACCAAGGGCACCATCCTGCTCGCCGCCGGCGGTACCGGCGGCCATGTCTTTCCGGCCGAGGCGCTGGCGCATGAGCTTGCCGCGCGCGGCTGGTCGGTGCATCTGGCCACCGACGACCGCGCCGGCCGCTACGCCGGCACATTCCCGGCCGATGCCGTCCACCCGATCGCCTCCTCGACCATCGGCGCGAAGAACCCCATCGCCGTCATCAAGGCCTTCTGGATCATCTGGCGCGGCGTGCGCCAGGCCTCCGGCCTCATCGCCAGGATAAAACCCGCCGCCGTCATCGGCTTCGGCGGCTATCCGACGCTGCCGCCGCTTTACGCCGCCACGCGCCGCGGCGTGCCTTCCATGCTGCATGAGCAGAACGCCGTCATGGGCCGCGCCAACAAGGCGCTCGCCGCCAAGGTGAAAGCCATCGCCGGCGGCTTCCTCTCCGATGCCTCCGGCCCCTATGCCGCCAAGACGGTGGTAACCGGCAATCCCGTCCGCCCCGCCGTCATCGAAGCCTCCAAAACCCCTTACGCAGCCCCCGCAACGACCGACCCCTTCCGCCTGCTCGTCTTCGGCGGCAGTCAGGGCGCCCAGTTCTTCTCCGACGCCATCCCGCCGGCCATCGCCGCCTTGCCCGAATCCGACCGCCGCCGCCTGGTCGTCACCCAGCAGGCCCGCTCCGAGGACGAAGCCAAGGTACGCAACGCCTATGCCGAACTCGGCATCTGCGCCGAAATCTCCCCCTTCTTCCGCGACATGGCCGAGCGCATCGCCGCCGCCCATCTCGTCGTCTCGCGCTCCGGCGCCTCGACCGTCTCCGAGATCGCCGTCATCGGCCGCCCCGCGCTGCTCGTGCCTTATCCCCATGCGCTCGACCACGATCAGGCCGCCAATGCCGCCACCCTCGCCGCGGCTGGCGGCGCGGAAGTGCATCAGCAGCCGACCCTCGACACCGAACGCCTCGCCGCCCTCATCGGCGGCCTGATGGCCGCACCCGAGCGCCTCTCCACCATGGCCGCCGCCGCCTGCTCGGCCGGCAAGCCGGGCGCGACCCGGTTGCTCGCCGACCTCGCAGAGGCTATTGCCTCTGGTCAGACCATGGAAGAATTCAAGAAGGGGGTGCGGACATGAAGATGCCGCAGACCATCGGCCTCGTCCACTTCATCGGCATCGGCGGCATCGGCATGAGCGGTATCGCCGAGGTGCTGCACAATCTGGGCTATAAGGTCCAGGGCTCCGACCAGGCCGAGAGCGCCAATGTCCAGCGCCTGCGCGACAAGGGCATCGAATGTTTCGTCGGCCACAGGCCCGAAAATCTCGGCGATGCCGAGGTGGTGGTGGTCTCGACCGCCATCAGGAAGACCAATCCCGAGCTCGCCGCCGCGCGCGAAAAGCTGCTGCCCGTCGTGCGCCGCGCCGAGATGCTGGCCGAACTGATGCGCTTCCGCAACGCCGTCGCCATCGGCGGCACCCACGGCAAGACCACCACCACCTCCATGGTGGCGACCCTGTTCGATGCCGGCGGCCTCGACCCGACCGTCGTCAATGGCGGCATCATCAACGCCTATGGCACCAATGCGCGCATGGGCGACGGCGAATGGATGGTGGTGGAGGCCGACGAGAGCGACGGCACCTTCCTCAAGCTGCCGGCCGATATCGCCGTCGTCACCAATATCGACCCCGAGCATCTCGACCACTACGGCTCTTTCGACAATGTCCGCGAGGCCTTCCGCGATTTCGTCGAGAACGTGCCCTTCTACGGCTTCGGCGTCATGTGCACCGACCATCCGGAAGTCCAGGCGCTTGTGTCGCGCATCGAGGACCGCCGCGTCATCACCTATGGCGAGAACGCCCAGGCCGATGTGCGTTTCGAGAACCACCGCTTCGACGGCGCCGCCTCCCTGTTCGACGTCGTCTTCCGCGACCGCAAGACCGGCGCCCAGGCCGCGATCCGCGATCTCAGGCTCCCCATGCCCGGCCGCCACAACGTCTCCAACGCCACGGCGGCGATCGCGGTCGCCCATGAGCTCGGCATATCGGACGAGGCGATCAAGCGGGGTCTCGGCGCCTTCGGCGGCGTCAAGCGGCGCTTCACCCACACCGGCTCCTGGAACGGCGTCGAGATCTTCGACGACTACGGCCACCATCCCGTCGAGATCAAGGCGGTGCTGAAGGCGGCGCGCGATTCCGCCAAAGGCCGCGTCATCGCCATTGCCCAGCCGCACCGCTACTCGCGCCTTAACGATCTCTTCGGCGATTTCGCTGCCTGCTTCAACGATGCCGACACCGTCATGGTCGCGCCGGTCTATGCGGCCGGCGAGGACCCGATCGAGGGCGTCACTTCCGAAGCGCTGGTCGCGCGCATCCGCGCCGGCGGCCATCGCGACGCGCGTTATCTCGAAGGCCCCGCGGCGATCGCTCCGATCGTCCGCAACCTCGCCAAATCAGGCGATTTCGTCGTCTTCCTCGGCGCCGGCAACATCACCCAATGGGCCTATGCGCTCCCCAGGGAACTCGAGTCATGACGCGCGGCGAAGAGCTTCTTGCAAGGCTGGGCGACAAGCTCTCCGGCATCCGCGGCCGCCTCACGCCCAATGCCGAGATGGAGAAGATCACCTGGTTCCGCGCCGGCGGCCGGGCCGAGGTCCTGTTCCAGCCGGCCGACGAGGAGGATCTTGCTTCCTTCCTGCGCGCCGTGCCGGAAGAGATCCCGCTCACCACGGTCGGCATCGGCTCCAACCTCCTGGTGCGCGAGGGCGGCATTCCCGGCTTCGTCATCCGCCTCTCGGCCAAAGGCTTCGGCGAGGCCGAGGCGATCTCCGAGACCCGCATCAGGGCAGGGGCGGCGACGCCCGACAAGCGCGTCGCCGCGCTCGCCCACGAGGCCGGCATCGGCGGCTTCCATTTCTACCACGGCATTCCCGGCGGCATCGGCGGCGCCCTGCGCATGAATGCCGGCGCCAATGGCGTCGAGACGCGCGAGCGCGTGGTCGCGGTGCGCGCGCTCGACCGCACGGGCAATCTCCACACCCTCTCCAATGCCGACATGGGCTACGCCTACCGCCATACGGCCGCGCCTGCCGGGCTCATCTTCACCTCGGCGGTCTTCGAGGGCTACAGGGAAGACAAGGACGCGATCAAGGCGGCCATGGATGCCGTGCAGCACCACCGCGAGACGGTGCAGCCCATCCGCGAAAAGACCGGCGGCTCCACCTTCAAGAACCCCGAGGGCAGCTCGGCCTGGAAGGAGATCGACAAGGCCGGCTGCCGCGGCCTGATGATCGGCGGCGCCCAGATGTCGCCCATGCACTGCAACTTCATGATCAACACCGGCAACGCCACCGGCTACGACTTAGAATTCCTGGGCGAAACCGTGCGGGCGCGGGTGCTGGAGAATTCAGGCATCCGCCTGCACTGGGAGATCAAGCGCATCGGCCAGTTCAAGCCGGGGCACGAGGTGCAGGAGTTTTTGGGGCAGTTGTTGTAGGGGGCATCGGCCAAAAGGATTCGTGTTCGGAGCGCAGTAGCTGTGAGCTGAAGGTGTTTTCTGGTTTCGAATCACCATTAGGCTGGACGCGGTGAACGTCAAAACGATCTACCATCGTCGACTTCTGAGCCAGCGTTTCCACTGGAACTGACTTCTGCATAGCTGACATGCGTCTTTTTCAACTCCTTCAACCACAGGACCAGTCGGTCGCTACAACACTTGACCGACCGCAACCGTAAGTGGATATCTCCTAACCAACGAGTTGGGGGACAGAGTTGGACAAGCTTGCACGCGACATGATCGCAGCCGCATTGCGAAGTACCGCTGACGCATTGTCAAAGGATCACTTTGGAGCGCTGACGCAAGAGCACCAGTTGACGTCTCGTCTCGCCGAGGGGTTAGAGCGCAGCCAGTTGAACGGCTTGGACGTTCTCGGGGATTGGGTATCGATTACCACGCAAGAGTTCCCCGACAAAGGTGCCGGCGCCCTGGAACACAAAACGGGTGTCGACCTGTACGTCGGCGTTAATGTTCTCGAAACAAATGGATTTTCAAAAGGGTTCTTCGTCCAATCAAAATGGAAGGCGTTGGGAAGGCCTACGAAGGACAGGAATGATCTTCGGAGGCAATGCGAAGGGATGCTAGAGATTTCACCATGGTCGTACGTCTGGCTCTATGGGCCTGACGGGATCGAGGTGGTCAGAGCGCGCGATGTTGTGGATCTTCCGCACATGCAGCCGGAGCAACTGTCGCCAAGAAATGTCGGCGACACTTTCGGCCAAGTCTTAGCGTGTAATGAAGGTGACCCCCTATGGGCTGTACCCGAGGGTCCCGGCAAGCGCATGCGTCTAGCGAAATTGTTGGCCGACCTAACCGTCCACCGGGCCCTGTCCTTCACAATCGCGCCGACACGCAGGCGTCCACGACGCTTTTGACGTGCCACCGCACCGTGCCGTCGCTTGACAGTTACAATCTCGCCGGGCCACCGTTCGTCTAATCGAAAGGGAACGCTAACTTTAGTGTAGGCCTGGGGAGCGAAATGGAAGGTAAGCAACAGAATCTGCCGGTAAATCTGGTTGAATTGGACCGCGAAAACCCGCGCATCCGGCGGTTCCTAGAGGACTACGAGGGCGAACTCACAGACGACCGCGTCGCGTTGGCCTTGGACGTAGCGGCCGACACTAGTGAGGACGGCATGGGCGCGACTTCGCCGGAGAAGCTGCGTAACTCGATCCTTGCGAACAAGGGGATCATGCAGCCGATTATCGTCAACCGACTTGCCGACGGCCGCTTAGTGTGCATCGAAGGCAACACACGTCTATGGATCTATCGCGACTTCAAGAGCAATGGCGTGGAAGGTGACTGGTCCCGCATCCCGGCCATTGTCCACGAGAACCTTGAGGGTTTCGAGGTTGATGCGATACGGCTGCAGGCCCACTTGGTAGGACCTCGCGCCTGGGACGCCTACTCGAAGGCCAAGTACCAGTGGGAGCTGCACTACAAGCACATGATGCCGCTGGATCGCCTGGTGGATTTGTGCGGTGGTGACCGGCGCGATGTGCAGCGCTCGATCAATGCCTACGCCGACATGGAGAACCACTTCCGCAAACTGCACGAGCCTGAGGAGCCCTACCTCACGCAGAGATTCAGCGGCTTCGTCGAGCTTCAGAGCAACAAGGTCCGGACCGCCATCCTTAAGTCCGGTTTCACGCTCGACGATTTCGCGAAGTGGATCAAGGACGAGCGAATCAAGGGGCTTGCGGGCGTCCGCCAGCTGCCTCGGGTGTTGGGCGACAAGAAAGCAAGAGAGGTCTTCGTGAAGAAGGGGCTCAAGGCTGCGCTTGACGTGCTCGAGAAGCCCGAGGTGAACTCGACGCTACGGGAGGCGAGCGTGGCGCAGCTAGCTCGTGTGTTGACCGAGAAGATCGAGAGTCTTCCCTGGGCTGAAATACAGCGGCTGCGAGCAGATCCCGATGACGACATGCTGCGCTACCTGATCGATGCGCAGGAATCCCTAACCACTTTCCTCGCAGAACTCGACAAATAGGTGTCTGGTGAATCAACACTCCATATCCGGCTCGTTGAACGTCTCGAGCGACAGGTGCGCGAGCGCCACGCGACTGAGCGCGGATTGTTGATGTTAGTGGACCACGATCGCTACGGCAGGGACAGGCCGCATCGCGTCAACGGGTACTGTCCCGACCTATTCGCGTCCGACCTGCCTGCTACATTTGAGGTCCTTGGCGAGGCAAAGACGGCGCCAGACCTTGAGCGCTCAAGGTCGCACGCGCAAATCGTTGCGTTTCTCGACCATCTATCGCTTCAGCCATCGGGCTGGTTTTACCTCTGCGTCCCGCCGCTATCAGTGGCGCGCGGGCGCCAACTGCTATCACGCCTGCGGTTGGAGCGGCATGCTGGGGTGGCTACGGAGGTGGTCACGCTTGTCTGACGGCAGACTCCGTATGAGGCGAAACGAGCGCCTGAATCTTGCGGCCGTCCACAGCGGATTCACATACCAGCTGCAGGCGGTCGAGGCTGTAAAGGGCATGGAGTACGCCGCGCTCTTCCACGAACAGGGGCTCGGCAAGACCAAGATTGGCATCGATCTCGCGCTAGAATGGTTGAAGGCGGACGTTGTCGACGCAATCCTGTTCGTTACGAAACGCGGTCTGATCGCTAACTGGTCCGAGGAGATGCGTCTCCACTGGCACCTTCGCCCCCTGATCCTTGACCAGAACCACTCGTCAAACTTCTTTGCGCTAAATTCGTCCTCTCCCGTCCTCCTCGCGCACTACGAAGTGCTGAAAACCGAGGAGCGGCGGCTCGCGCTCTATCTGCGCACCCGCCGCGTGGGCGTGATCCTCGACGAGGCCCACAAGATCAAGAATCCCGAAACCGAAATTTCGAAGGTGCTGCATCGTCTTGGCCCATCATTCGTCAGGCGGGTCATCATGACAGGTACGCCCGTGGCTAACCGGCCATACGATATCTGGTCTCAGATCTACTTCCTCGACCGTGGAGGGGCCCTCGGCATGGATTTCGAGGCGTTCAAGGCGGACCTTGACCTAACGAACGACCTCTGGGCGGACGATGGCAAGCGGAAATCGTTCGAGCGAGCAGCCAGCGGCGTGTTTGGGCGGATAGCGCCATTCTCAGTGCGCGAGACAAAGGCGAGCGCGGGGATCGAGCTGCCTGAGAAGGTCATCAAGAACGTGCCCGTCGAGCTCGCACCTCGCCAGCGCGAGATCTACGACGAGATTGCGCGGTCGCTCCGCACCGAAGTGGTGGTAGGCGGCCGTCTCATCGAGGACGACGCAGAATCTATCCTTAAGCGACTCCTCCGACTTGTCCAGGTCGCTTCTAATCCGCGGCTGATCGATGAGTCATATGGAGAAACACCTGGCAAGCTTCCTGTGCTCGATCAACTGCTCGCTGAAGCGACCAGCGCCGACGATGGTAAGGCTATCGTCTGGACGAACTTCATAGATAACGCCGACTGGCTCGAGCGCCAACTTGAGCGTTACTCGCCAGTCAAGGTTCATGGTAAGGTCGACATTGAGGGCCGCAACGAGGCAGTCGGACGCTTTAAAACGGACCCCTCGTGCCGTGTTCTGATCGCTACACCAGGCTCGGCCAAGGAAGGCCTGACACTTACCGTAGCAAACCACGCCGTATTCTACGACCGCGGGTTCAGTCTCGACGACTATTTGCAGGCGCAGGACCGTATTCACCGCATCTCGCAGCAGCGTACCTGTTACGTCTGGAACCTCGTCAGTGAGGGCACGATCGATGATTGGGTCGACGCGCTGCTTAGCGCAAAGCGGCTGGCCGCGCAGCTTGTGCAATCCGACGTTGATCAATGGGAGTACGAGTCCGCGGCTGATTATGACTTCGGCCGGATCGTGCAGCAGGTATTGGGGGGATAGTGTTGATGAGAACGGATGGCTACGCTGGGATGATGCGATTGCGCGGGAAGGAAGTGCCGACCGTCACGCGCGACATTCCGGTGAAGGAGTTGAACTTCTATCCCGAGAACCCTCGCATCTACTCGATCGTTTACGCCGACGGCAAGAAGCCGTCGCAGACTGAAATCCTTGAGCGTCTGCAGGGTCTGGAGCATGTCCGACAGCTCGTGCAAGACATCCGCTCCAACGGTGGCCTTATCGACCCGCTAATCGTGCGACTGGGTGACATGGTCGTACTTGAGGGGAACAGTCGTCTCGCGGCGTATCGCCATCTTGCGACGGAGGACCCGATCAAATGGGCGAAGGCGACCTGCATGCTTCTTCCCGACGACATCGAGGAGCATCTCGTCTTCGCGCTGCTCGCCCAGTACCACGTGAAAGGGAAGAAGGACTGGGCGCCCTACGAGAAGGCCGGCTTCATCTATCGGCGCTTCAATCAGCAAAACATCGACCTGCAGGTCGCTGCGCCAGAGCTGGGCATCACCCGCGAGGAGGCGAAGCACCTTATCGCAGTCTACGAGTTCATGATCGAGAGCGGGGATCAGGACCCGGCGCACTGGAGCTATTACGACGAATTTCTTAAGTCTCGTAAAATCAAGAAGGCCCGCGAGGAGGTCGCTGGATTTGACCAGTTCATCGTCGGCGAAATCCAGTCTGGACGCATGGGCAAGGCTATGGACCTGCGGGACAAGCTGCCGGTCATCTGCTCGGGCCAGCCCAAGATACTCAGACGTTACATGACCGGCCAGTACGACTTCGCAGAGGCGCATGAGCACGCCGTGACCGCCGGCGGCGAGCATCATGCTCTCAATCGTCTGAGGCGTTTTCGCAAGTGGCTTGTCGAGAGCACGACCGAGGACGACATACTCGAGGCGCCTAAGGTAATCCGCGACGGCATACAGTACGAGCTGAAGGAAATTGAGAAGAAATCTAAGAAACTTAAGGAGTTGGTAGAAAAGAAGAAGCTCGAGATCGACTGACAGCAAATGCGACGAACCGAGCGCCAAGTGGGATCGACAGCAGACCAAATTATTGCTATTTGCATTCCTACGCTGCAGATTCGGCAGCATGGGAGTGCTGATGAATCACATGACGACGCTGCCGTGCATTCGCGGACGATCGCTCGACAGGCCTGTGTTGCTAGGTTTTGCCTCCGCGCGTGTGCTGCACGCGTGCAGCTTTGCTGACGTTCTCGACGAGGCCTCTGGGCGGGGCTACCAGCGCCGACTCAACTCCCGGCACAGCCTCGACTTCAGGCGCTACGTTCAGGAGCCTGGCAGTTCCACGATCCCGCTCACCTTCAACCTCCGCGGCCACGACCGCGACGGCTGGCGGCTTGAGGGTCGTGATGGTGCGGCAACGTTACACCTAAGTCTTAGGGCGCGACCGCTGGCGCAGGTTGATTGCCAGCACCGTCTCGGCCACTTGTCCGATCTCGATGTTCAGCTGCCCTTCATGGCATTCATCGGACTCTCCGAGCGCGAGGAGATGGAGATCTTCGGCATCATCAACGGGAAGGCGAAGGGACTCTCCAATAGCCTGCTCGACTTCCATGATGCGCAGCTTTGCGCCGATCTGGCTAGCGAGCGTCCCGAGCTCCTGGTGGCGCTGCATCTCAAGAACGAGCCGACCTCGCCATGGTACAATCGGCTCGACCTTGGCGGCAGCCAAGTCTCTGGACTCGAGCGTCGCGCCTCGCTGCGTACGATGCAGAAGGCATGTCGCATCCTCTTTAGGCGCCTTCGGCCGCGTTCCGCCGAAGAAGTTGCCCGCGTTGCCCATGACTTCTGGTGTGCTGTGGCGCTCGTCATGCCTGAGGCGTTCTCGAAGCCGCGCAAGAGCCTTGTCACGAAAGGTATCGGCGTCTACGCGCTGACCGAAGTCGCCGCCGACGCGGTGCTCGAGGCGCCGGCAGGGGCGCGCTGTGATGCTGCCTACTTCGCGTCGATCATGGGCGATCTCGCATTTGACTGGAGCAGCGATGGCCCGCTCGCTGGGCTCGGCGGCGAAGGTGGTGCCCGCCGAGCCGCCGACATCCTGCGCCAGCTCCGGCGGCGTCCTCACCTGAAGGTGGCCCATGGCTGATCGCAACATCCTGCTCGTGGAGCCGGACTACAAGAACAAGTATCCGCCGCTCGGACTTATGAAGATCGCGCAGTATCACGGCCCTCGCGGCAAGCGAGACCGTGTGCGCTTCATCAAGGGGCGCGACCAGTCTGTGATGAACGAGGCGTGGGACCGCATCTACGTCACGACCCTGTTCTCGTTCGAGTATCCCAAGATCGCCGAGACGATCGACTTCGCGCTCCAAGTAGCCAACGGGCAGGCCGATAAGGTTTTCGTCGGAGGTATTGCCGCCTCACTGATGCATCAGCGGTTCCTGGACGAGCGGCGCTGGCATGGCATCCGCTTCATCAAGGGGCTCCTGACCGAGCCTCCGGCGAAGGCGCTACAGCTCGACGACTTCGCCGAAGAGCTCTATTCAGACGACGTCTTGGGCAGGCCTATCGAGGACCTGATCCCCGACTACTCGATCCTTGACCAAGTCGACTACCGCTACCCCGTTCGTGATGCCTACTTCGCATACACCTCGCGCGGCTGCATTCGGAAGTGCCACTTCTGCGGTGTGCCCAAGCTCGAGGGAATGCAGCGCGATACCGACTCACTCACCGACGTCGTCCAAGCGATCGACGAGCTCTACGGTCCCCGCAAGGATCTGATCCTCATGGACAACAACGTGGTCGCCTCGCTGCGTTTCAAGGAGATCATAGCGGAGATTCGCGACTTGGGTTTCACCCCAGGCGCAAAGCTTCTTCGCCCCGGGCAGCGGGTGCCCGTGCAGCGACGCGTCGACTTCAACCAGGGCGTCGACGCTAGAATCCTGTGCAAGGATCCGATGTATCTGCGCGAGCTCTCCTCGATTGCGCTCAGGCCACTCCGCATCGCCTTCGACCACCTCGGCCTCCGCAAGCCGTACGAGCAGGCGGTTAGGTACGCGCACGAGTTTGGGCTCTACGAGCTCTCGAACTATATGCTCTACAACTTCCATGACGGTCCGGAGGACCTATTCGAGCGGATGCGCCTCAACGTTGCGCTGAACGAAGAGCTAGGCGTCCGCATCTGGTCATTCCCAATGCGCTTTCAGCCCACCGACCGGCCCGACCGTGGGCACATCGGCGAGAGGTGGACGCGTTTCCAACTGCGCTCGATGCAGATCATATTACAGGCGACGCATGGCGTCGTCAGCGGCGAACCCCAATTTTTCAAGCGCGCGTTCGGCGACACTTTCGCCCACTACGAGCGCATCTTGTCGATGCCGCACGACATAATTTTCAATCGCGACTGGTACGAGAGCGGTCCGGGTCGCGCCGAGTTTGACGAGTATCAGCGGGCGTACGATCGCTTGACCGAAACCGACCGAGCCGAGTTGCTCGCGCTCCTCTCCTCGTGCGACCCGAGGCATTTCCGCACTCTGCGCGACGACGTGGATTCGGGCGCGCTACGAGATATCCTTCCATTCTACGTGCCGCGGCCGAAGGAGGAGTGGGTCGCGGTCTGGCAGAGCAAGCGCGCGTCCGCCGCCGAGGAGGTCAACCGTGGACTGGCCGAGGACGAGCGCGTCGAGGATGCAGGCCTCGACTATGAAGATACTTCCGAGGCTTTCGACGTCGTCTTGCCCTCGGTCGCCGCCTGAGAATACGTGACATGGCCCACAATAGCGAAAACCCGACCGCCCACGATATCCGTGTGGGCAAGGATCTCCTCGAACTCGTCTCGTCCGCGATGTACGTGGAGCCGCTGACGGCATATCGCGAGTATCTCCAGAATGCGGCGGACTCGATCGACGACGCGCGGCGTCGAGGACTGCTCGCCAACGATGAGCCCGGCCGCGTCGAGATCACCCTGGACCAGGGCTCGCGTATTGTCCGAATCCGCGACAATGGCGTTGCGATCCCGCGAGCTGAGGTCGTTGACCGCCTGCTTGCTCTTGGCGGCAGCAGCAAACGCGGCACCGAAGCGCGAGGCTTCCGCGGCGTGGGTCGCCTTGCCGCGCTCGGCTACGCCCAGTATCTGTCGTTCCGCAGTCGCGCGCAGGGCGAGGACGTCGTCACGGAGGTGACCTGGGACGGCCGTCGCCTGCGTGCTGCGCTTGCCGACTCTGATTCAGGTGATCTCGCGGCCGTCGTGGCGGCGGTCGTCGACGTTCGGGCGGTGCCCGCCCGTGACGAGCCGAGCCGCTTTTTCGAGGTCGAAATCGGACGGATCGTGCGCCAGCGCGGCGACCGTCTCCTCGCGCCCGACGCCGTCGAGTCCTACCTCGCGCAGGTTGCACCAGTGCCGTTCGCCAGCGAGTTCCGTCACGCTGCCGCGATTGCGGATGCACTGCGCGCTGCCGGGCCGCTTGGCGAGCTGGAGGTGACGATCGATGGAGGAGCGCCAATCACTCGCCCGCATCGCGACGTGGTCAACCTTGGCGCGAGTGCCACCGAGATTGGCGAACTCACCCTGATCGAGTTGCCCGGTATGCACGGCGGCCTCGCTGGGCTCGGCTGGTTCGCACACCACGACTACAAGGGGGCGATCCCCGCTTCAGCGCTAGTCAAGGGCGTGCGCGTCCGGGTGGGCAACATTCAGGTCGGGGACCATACGATCCTCGAGCAGATCTTCCCGGAAAGCAGGTTCAACTCCTGGGCGGTCGGCGAGGTGCACATATTCGATCGGCGCATCGTACCCAATGGCCGTCGAGATCAATTCGAGACGAACGCCCACTACGCGAACCTCGTGAATCAACTCTCCCCGATCGGGCGCGATGTCGCTCGACGCTGCCGCACAAGTTCGATGCTTCGTTCGAAGTTGCGCGCATTCGAGCTCGCAAGGAAGGATGCAGCCGAGCGGTTGGCGATCATCGAACAGGGCGCCACGTCCGACCGAGCACGGGCCGCCGAAATAGGCCGCGTGGGCCAAGCGATTGGCCGGATGCGCAAGGCAATGGATGCGGACGCTATCGATGAGGGTCTCCATGATGAGATGTCAGCGACGGTCGCCCTCGTCGAGGCTGAACTCGCTCGGGTCGGTGGTAGCGCCACGATAGATCCGCTGGATATGATCGCGGAGGATAAGCGCGAGGCGTACCGACAAATGTTCAACCTGATCTATGAGTGCTCAGCAAACAGAGTCGCAGCAAAGTCACTAGTGGACAGGATTATTCAGCGGTTAGCGTAGTCAGGGACTAGTGTCCGCGATTTCAGCACCGATTTCAAAAAGTCGTCCGACCGCTGTCGCCCAAACTCGGCGGTAGAGTCATCGCGCGCCGCAGCGGCGCTCGACCGGACGAGATACACATGATCACTGTGAGGAGTACACGCGCTCTGAGAAAGGTGGCATGAGGAAGATTGACAAAAGGCTCCTGTTTCCTTAGATCAAAACAGGAACGGAGTTGTCGAATGCACGTACGCAGCGATGAGACCAAGAAGTCGCGACCGGCGTTCAACGGCAGTTGGCGGGTCGCTGTGGATCGCGCCTGGCGATCGCCTTCGTTCAGGCGCCGCTTCGAGATCGAATGTGGCTTGTCTCCGATAGACGAAACCAAAGACGAGCAAATCGATTCCGGCGAGGTGGCGGCCTACTATAACCAGTTCGTCGCGTGGGCCACTCTAACGCTCGGCTTGACGGATCAGGTACCTCCATTCGCGCAGCGGGGGTATGACTGAACAGCGTTAGGCCCTCGAAATTGTGGCTGTGTGGACGTCAGAAAGTGCAGCCACGCCGCTGAGTAGCTCGGCCTTTTTGCTCGCCCCAACCTTCAACCCGTCGATGGCAGCACGGATTCTTTGGTTCCTTCGCGTGTGCGCCTCCGCGAGCGCAGTTTTCGCATCATACACGCTTGCGGCCGCAGACGTCAGTTTGTAGCCGCTGACTAGTATCCCTGCCGTCGAGACGACCTGCCCGACGAAAGGAACGAACCCTAAGAGGTCTCGCCCGAGATCGGTTCCTGCCCGGTAGAGTTCGCCTTTTGCGTCAGTTGCTTCCTTAGTCATATAGTTCGGAAGTTCTGCTACGATTGCCACCTCAAAAGCTCTGGCAAGTTCCGATGCCGCGGTGCTGATGGCAACCGGATCAATACTCTCAAGGGCTTCGCGCTTATCAGTCTTCGCCGCGGTATCCAGGTAGCTCTGAATGATCTGGTCGTATTTTTCTTGGAAACCGATTTCTCGGAGCGCTTTGCTTAGCGCATGTGCATGCTCGAATGAGAGCGAATCAATGATCTGCGATGGGAATGCGGCGGATTGAACAGTGTCCAAGGCAGTCGCCAGGAAGAGATCCAGGAATACCGCCTCCTCCGTTAGGCTTTCGGGCTCCTCTCTCTGTCCCGCGAGAAGAACATCCTCCATTTTGAAGTGAGAAAGTGGATTGAGGTCCATACCTGTTTCGCACCGAACTACGCTGGTGCCAACCATATGGTAACAGGCAGTGCTGAAACGGTTGAGGGGCGCCCTTACGCCTGGTGATAGCTGCGCAATATAATCTCTGAGGTGGACGGAAGCCCCAAAATTCAAGCCAGCTATCTCTTTAGCAAGGCGATCCCTTTCGCCCTGGGAATATCCATGCTGGCGGTCCAGCTCTTGCGAGATAGTAGACCTCTCGTTCGAAAGGCCTGTCACGATGAGTTCTCGAAAACGGTCACCAACATCGGCTAGCTCCCAAGGCATGACGCGGCGGACGCCTTCTCCTACCCGGGCGATATGTTCCTCGAGCTGGGACTTTCCGATCCCAGCTTTTTCAAAGCTCTCAATATCCTCGACGTAGTCTGCCAATGCGGACTTATCCGTTCGGAACGCAGGCAGAATAGCCTCACCCTTAAATAGGTCTGGATGCTTTTCAAATAAACGAACAGCCAATGGCGAGACAAGGTGAGCACAGTTTAACGTTACAAGCCCCTTTGCAATAATCTTGATCTTCAATGCGCGGGCTGTCACGAGAATGCTATCTTCATCGTTGTAGAGACTTGGTGCAAGGTCGGTCGAATAGACTCGTGGTCCGCGGAGATCTTCTGCATCGAAGACTTTGCGTCCGTCGAAAAATGTCTTCGTCATTGGCCGCGCTCCCTTGTCGGCGCACTTCTTTGGATCTGATACCCACAGGTATCAGTGGTTGAATCGGAACGTCTAGTGGGCAGTGTTAGCAGCTGAACTAGCTGCTCTCAACGTTGAAGCGGCGCGGTTCCATTGGGGGGCGGTTGCGTCCGACCAGCTTAGTTTCATCTAAATACATGCTCCTATGGTGAGAATTCGCGGTGTACAGTCCAGGCATTCAATGGCGGCCGACTCGTGTTTGTTACCCTGCGCCTTTCCGAATGGAATACGTCTACCCCGTGGCGACCGATCACTTCTTCATAACCCACCTTCGATCGCATTGACGTCCCCTCATTTTCATCCGATTTTCTGACGTCTCATCCCATGCTTCGAAGTCCGTGCCTTCCGCTCTCATCGAGGCGGGACGCCTATAGGTAATCGGTGCTTGAATTTGCCGTGACGATCGCTTCCGATCTCCCCAGACAAAATCTCCGGATACTCCCATGAAACTCCAGCTCTTCCGCAACGCGACTCTCAAGCTCGATTATGCCGGCCGCACTATCCTGATCGATCCCTATCTTGCGCCAAAGCACAGCCTGCCGTCCTTTACCGGCCGCTCGCCCAACCCGATGGTCGAGCTGCCGGTCGGCATCGACGAGATCCTCGAGGGCGTCGAGCTGGTTGTCGTCTCGCATCTGCACCAGGATCATTTCGACGCGGTCGCCAAAGAGCGCGTGCCGAAACACCTGCCGCTCTTCTGCCAGCCGGGCGACAAGGGCAAGATCCGCGAGGCGGGGTTCACCGATGTCACGCCGCTCACCGACCGCGCCGAATGGAACGGCATCACGCTGACGCGCCGCGACGGCAGCCACGGCCTCGGGCCGGTGGTCGAGCTCATGGGGCCGGTCATCGGCTTCAGCCTCGAGGCCGAGGGCGAGCCCTCCGTCTATTGGGCCGGCGACACCGTGCTTTATCCGCCCGTCGAAAAGACCATCCGCGATACGAAACCCGATATCGTCGTCACCCATTCCTGCGGCGCCCGCTGGAACGGCGATCTCATCGTCATGGATGCCGATCAGACGGTCGCGGTCTGCGAGAGCTTTGGCGGAACCGTCGTCGCCACCCATATGGAGGCGCTCGACCATGCCACCGTCACGAGGGACGATCTGCGCCGGGCCGCCGAGGCGAGGGGCGTTCCAGCCTCGAAGCTGCTGATCCCGGCCGACGGCGAAACGCTGGAGCTTCGCCGGCCATAGGCGGTGCCGTCGCCAAGCCCTGGCTGCAGAGGGCGAAATGCTCCCATAGGTTGTATTTCCGGGCTGCGGCGGGAACAGGCTTCGTCCTGCAAAAATCCAGTTCTTTACAGGACGAGGGGGTTTCGTGCCCCGCGGCGATCTTGCGGCGCCTGATCGCGTCATGGTTGTAGATTCCGCTTCGCGGGAGGGGCTTGCGTGCTCCGCTCCGTGAGCCTGGGCGGAGGCTGTTCACGTCAACGCAGGCGGCAGGCGGCGCGCGACGGCGAAGACGGTGCGGAACTTGTCCCCACGGCGCGAGTTGAAGGCGCGGATGGAGAGGTTTTTCCCCTTGTGCCCGACAAAGCCGAACGATCAAATCCCGCCGATGCCGGAGACAAGCTAGGTGGCCGATCGTCGCGACACTGACCCGCCTTTCGCCGATGTTCTGGCAGCGCCGCCCACGCGCATGTCGCTGCCCACCATCGCGGCAACGGCCGCCGTCATCGCCGCGCTCTATTTCGGCCGGGAAGTCTTCCTGCCGCTCGCCGTCGCGCTGCTGCTCACCTTCGCGCTGGCGCCCGTCGTCGCCTGGCTGAGACGGTTCGGCATCCCCCGCATCGCCGCCGTCGTCGCCAGCGTCTTTTCGGCCTTCGCGGCGGTGGCGCTGTTCAGCTTCGTGCTGGCCGTGCAGGTCACCGAGCTCGCGCACAACATCACGCTCTACCAGTCCAACATCCTCACCAAGGTCCGCACGCTCAAGGATACCGGCGCCTCGGGCGGCATCGTCGACAGGCTCACCGGCGTCATCGAGCGTGTCGGCCGGGAGATCGAGGCCGAGGAGCAGCCCGCCGCGACCGGCGAGGCCGAGCGCGAGCCGCTGCCGGTCGAGATCGTCTCGCGCCAGAAGCCGCTCGACGTGCTGCTCAGCATGCTCACCCCACTCTTCGGGCCGCTCGCCACCACCGGCCTCATCATCGTCGTCGTCATCTTCATGCTGCTCGAACGGGAGGACCTGCGCGACCGCTTCATCCGGCTGGTCGGTTATGGCGACCTCCACCGAACCACCCAGGCGCTGGAGGATGCCGGAGGCCGGGTCGGGCAATATCTCCTGGCGCAGCTCCTCGTGAACACCGCCTATGCCATCCCCGTCGCCATCGGGCTCTGGCTGCTCGGCATTCCCAACGCGCCGCTCTGGGGGCTGCTGGCGCTGGTGCTGCGTTTCGTGCCCTTCATCGGCCCCGTCATCGCCATGCTGCTGCCGCTGTTCCTGGCGGTGGCCGTGGCGCCGGGCTGGTCGCTGGTGCTGTGGACGGCCGCACTCTTCATCGTCATGGAACTCGTCATCAACAATGTCGTCGAGCCCTATGTCTACGGCTCGCGCACCGGTCTCTCGCCGCTCGCCATCATCGTCGCCGCCATCTTCTGGACCTGGCTGTGGGGGCCGCTCGGGCTGGTGCTGTCGACGCCGCTCACCGTCTGCCTCGTGGTGCTGGGCAGGCATGTGCCGCAGTTCGAGTTCCTCG
The DNA here is from genome assembly GCF_016756635.1 of Mesorhizobium sp. L-8-10. NCBI lineage: Bacteria > Pseudomonadati > Pseudomonadota > Alphaproteobacteria > Hyphomicrobiales > Phyllobacteriaceae > Mesorhizobium > Mesorhizobium sp. L-8-10. The sequence goes on from NZ_AP023263.1 coordinate 4,098,915, forward strand.
ACGTGCTGTTCGGCAACGAGCCGGTGCTGGAGCCCCATGCGCGCCTCTACCAGCGCCTGCTCGCCGGCGACCCCGACGAGGCCACCGACCATGCCGAGGATTTCCTGGAGGAAGGCTATCTCGTCGATTTCTACCGCACCGTGGCGGTGCCCGCGCTGCTGCTCGGCGAGCACGACCGGGCGAGGGGGGTGATGACCGAGGCCGAGCGGCGGCGCATGGCGTCGAGCGCGCTCACCATGGTCGCCAATCTCGAAGACATCGTCCGCGAAGAGGCCGACGAGGAGGAGGCCGACGACGAGGACAACGGGCTTGCCGAGGAGGCGGAGTTGCCCGACGGCACCGGCATGACGGTGTGCTGCGCCGGCGGCCGCGGCGAGCTCGACGACGCCGCTGCCGCCATGCTGGCGCAGGTGCTCGAAGTGCAGGGCGCGACCGTGTCGCGGCTGAGCTTCGCCGAGATCGAGCCGGGCAACATCCGCAGCCTCGACCTGAAGGAGGTCGACACCATCGTCATCGGCTTCCTCAACATGGATTCCATGAACCACGCCCGCTTCCTCGTGCGCCGCCTGAAACGCGCAAGGCGCGGCCTGCGCGTCGGCATCGTCTACTGGTCCGACGCCGGTACTTCCGACAACAAGGCGCTGGTCGAAATGGCCGGCGTCATCAACGCCGACTTCGTCGCCCAAGGCATGCTCGACGCCGTCACCGGCGCCCTCTCCGACACCCCCGCCGTCCCCCTGAAGCTCCCCACCCGCGCCCGCCGCCGGGCACCGGCGCGGAAGAAGGCCAAGGCGGCGGCGGAAGGGTGAGGGTGGGGCGGAAGTTACCCCTCATCCGACCTCGCCCTCGCGGGCGAGGCCACCTTCTCCCACAAGGGGAGAAGGTCGGAGCTTGGCATTGTCGCTTCTGTAAATCGCCAACGTTGACGACTGGCGGAAGCGTTCCCGCAGGGCGTTCCCTTCTCCCCTTGTGGCAGAAGGTGGCCTCGCGAAGCGAGGTCGGATGAGGGGTCTGCAGCGCGCCGAGCTAACCGACTACCGCGAGAATATCACTCCCCACCCCGCCCCACATTCCGCACCAGCACCGCCGCGATGATGATCATCCCCGTGAAGATATCCTGCAGATAATTCGGCACCCCGAGGATCGTCAGCCCGTTCGCCGCCACGGCGATGATCGCAGCACCCAGCACCGTCCCCAGCGCGTTTGCCTCCCCATTCCGAAACGCCGTCATGCCCAGGAACGCCGCCGCATAGGCCTGCAAGAGAAAACCGGTGCCACCGGTCGGATGCGCGCTGCCCAGCCGCGCCGTCAGCAGCAGCCCGGCGATCCCGGCGAACAGCGTGCAGAGCGCGAAGGCCCATGCCGTGTTGGGGATGATGGGCACGCCGGTCAGCCGCGCCGCCTCGCGGTTGCCGCCGATCGCATGGATGCGCCGGCCGAGCTCGGTATGGTCGAGCACGAAGACGGTAAGCGCCGCCATCGCCAGCGCCCACAGCGTCAGCACCGGAATGCCGGCGAGCGAGCCGCGGCCGAGATCGCGGAAAGGCACGGGGATGCCGGAGAACAAGGTCGCGCCGTTGCTCAGCCAGAAGGTGGCGCCGCCGACGATGGTGCCGACGGCCAGCGTCACGATGAAGCTCGGCATGCGGAAGCGCGCCACCATGAAGCCGCTCACGCCGCCGATGAGAAAGGAGGAGGCAAGCGTGACGATGACGGTCGCCGGCAGGCCCCAGCCGGCGCCGAACAGGGTCACCGCCAATATGCCGGCCCAGGAAACCACCGCGCCCACCGAAAGATCGAACTCCGCCAGCGCCATCACATAGGTCGCCCCCAGCGCCACGATCGCCAGCAGCGACATCTGCTGGGTGATGTTGATGAGGTTGGAATATTGCGCAAACCCCGCCGGCGACAGCGCCGAAAACAGCGCCACGATCGCAATCAGCCCGAAAAGCGTTCCGAAACGTGTCGTCAGGGCCAAGCTGGTTTTCCTCCCGGGTGGGTTGGATGTGTATGCATTGTGGAAGCGCTGCTGAAAGTACCCCTCATCCGACCACGCTTCGCGCGGCCACCTTCTCCCACAAGGGGAGAAGGAGGAGCCTGGCTTCGGCGGCCCTGCAAATCACCAACGTTGACGTTTGGCAGAAACGCTGCGGCAGCCTTCCCTTCTCCCCTTGTGGGAGAAGGTGGCTTCGCGAAGCGAAGTCGGATGAGGGGTGCCCCAGGCGCCGACGCCCGATCCCGGCAGCCACAAACCGCATCCCCATCACCCGCCCGCCTCGCTGAACGTCGCCGCCAGCACGTCCTGCCGGCCGAGCGTCTCGGCAGGGGCATCCAGCACCACCGCCCCATGCGCCAGCACCACGATACGGCCGGCCAGCATGAACAGCTCCTCGATATCCGAAGTGGCGAAAACGACCGGCGTGCCTCTCGCGGCGAGCCCCCGGCAGAGCGCATGGATCTCCGCCTTGGAACGCACGTCGACCCCGCGCGTCGGTTCGTCCAGCAGCAGCAGCCGCGTCGTGTCGGAAAGCCAGCGGCCGATCAGCACCTTCTGCTGGTTGCCGCCGGAAAGCGTGGCGATGCGGTCCGACAGCCGGCCGAATTTCACCCCCGTCGCCGCCAGCATCGCCTCGGCGCCGCGACGCATCGAGCCCGGGGAAAGCACGGGCAGCGAATGCACGGCGCGATGGCTGGCAAGGTTGGGCAGCACCGCATTGTCCAGCACCGAATGGGCCATGATCAGCCCGGTGCTGCGCCTATCCTCCGGGGCGAAGGCGACGCCGGCCGCGATGCGTTCGGCGATGCCGGAAGGCGGCAGCCGCTTGCCGGCGAGCGTGATCGAGCCGACCGCCTCGGGGCTGGCGCCCCAGATCGATTTCAGCAGGCTCGAACGGCCGGCGCCGATGATGCCGTAGAGCCCGACGATCTCGCCGGCCGAGACGCCGAGGTCGATCCGTCTGCGGCCCGGACCGGCGGCGAAACCGTCGAGCCGCAGCACGGCCGGCCCGCTCGCGGCGGGCGGCGTCGCCGGGCGCTCATGCGAAAGGGCGGATCCCGCCATCATCGCCACGATGCCGTCGCGGTCGGTGTCGGCGAGCCGGCCCTGGCCGACGGTCCGGCCGTTCCTGAGCACGGTGAAATCCTCGGCCAGCTCGAACACCTCGTCCATGCGGTGCGAGACGAAGACGACCGCACAGCCCGCTTTGGCGAGGCTGCGCACCACGCCGCGCAGCGTCGCGGCTTCCGCCTCGCTCAGCGAAGCCGTCGGCTCGTCGAGCACCAGCAGCCTGGCGTCGTCCATCAGCGCACGCAGGATCTCGACCAGCTGGCGCTGGCTGAGCGAAAGCCGCCGCACCGGCACGTCGAGCGGCAGGTCGAGGCCGAGCCGGTCGCGCACCGCGCGCATCCGGGCCCGCATCGCCCTGCGGTCGATCAGCCCGAACCGCCTGGGGTAGCGCCGTCCGACAAAGGCATTCTCGTAAGCCGTGAAGCCGGGCACGAGATTCAGCTCCTGGTGCACGAAGCGCAGGCCGGCGGCTTCCGCATCGCGCGGGCTCGCCGGTTCGAAGCTCTCGCCCGAGAGCCGCATCTCGCCGCGATCGGGCCTCAACGCGCCCGACAGGCATTTGAGCAGCGTCGACTTGCCGGCCCCGTTCTCGCCGAGCAGCGCATGCACCCGCCCCGCCGCGACCGACAGCGCAACGCCGTCCAGCGCGGCCACGCCGCCGAAACTCTTGGAGAGGTCACGGATGTCGAGCATGGCACAACGCCCTCTCCCCCCTTGAGGGGGAGATGGCCGCAAAGCGGCCAGAGGGGGGTGCTGCGGCAGTGCTCGACGTTGGTTTGGAGGTCGAGCACTGCCGCACGAACCCCCTCTGGGGGCTTTGCCCCCATCTCCCCCTCAAGGGGGGAGAGGACGTCGCGCTCACCTTCAACACCTCCAACCTACTGCCCGCAAGTCACCCCAAGACTCTTCCGATCGATCACCGTCGCCTCCACAAAGATCTCCTGCTTGCTCACCGGCTTGCCGTCGATCACATTGCCGATCTCCGTCACCGCCGCCCGCGCAATGCCCGGAAAATCCTGGCGCACGGTGGCGACGAGGTTGCTGCACTGCTTGATCAGGTCGACCGCCTGCGGGTTCCCGTCGATGCCTGCGATCACCATCTTGGCGTCGGGCGCATCGCTCTGCTGGGCGAGCAGGGCGCCGATCGCCGGCTCGTCCCAGGCGGCCCACACGCCGTCGATCTGGTCGCCATGCTGGCGGATGAAGGTCTCCATGGCGAGCCGCGCATTGTCGATCGGGCCGGGCACCTGCACATAATGCTCGGCGATCACCTTGATGTCGGGGCTGACGGCCAGCGCCTTGTCGAGCGCGAGCTCCCGCTGGCGCACGCCGGGATGCGCCGAATGGAAGAATTTCACGATGTTGCCCTTGTTGCCGAGCTGCTTGAACAGATAGTCGGAAAGGATTGTGCCCAGCGCGAAATTGTCGGTGGTGATGTTGGCGGTCACCCCGGGAGCCAGCGCCCCGTCCAGCGCGAAGACCGGGATCTTCTTCTCAGCCGCCGCGGCCACCTGGTCGGCGATCTGGTTGGGGTCGACGCTCACCAGCACGATCGCCTTGACGCCGGCATTGGTTACGTCCTCGACACGGCTGGCGAGCTGCTGGAAGTCGCCGCGCGTGTCGACCACATTGACCGACCAGCCCTTGGCCTCGGCATCGGTCTTGAAGGTCTCGACCATCTCGTTGGTGGCGACCGAGCTGATATAGGGGGTCAGCACCGCCACGTCCTCGGCATGGGCTACTGTAGTCAAGAGAGTAGCGACGAGGCCGGCCAGAATTGTCTTTGTCATTTCTTCTCCTCCAGATGTCATGAGAGCGCCTGCGAGAGGCCGCGGGCGAATTCCGCGGCGTCGAGATAGGCCCGGTAGCGCCGCTCGGCGCGCTCGGCGTGGTGGGGCGTGATCGTCTCGGCCTCGAGATGCTGTTCCACCGGCGCGAAGCCGAGCTCCGGCGCCACCATACGATAGACGCCGAGCGCCGGCACTTCGCGGCTCGCCGGCGGCCAGCTCACGGCGCGGCTGAGGCTGTCGGCCAGCATCTGGCGCAAGAGCGGGCTCTTGGCGCCCCCGCCGATCACGGTCAGCGGCGAGGGCGGCAGGCCGGCCATCTCCAGATTGTGGCGCACGGCAAAGGCGATGCCTTCCAGCACCGAGCGACACAACGCGCCGGGCCGGTGGTTGCGGTCGAGGCCGAGAAAGGCGCCGCGCACCGCCTGGTCGTCGAAGGGCGCGCGCTCGCCGGCGAGATAGGGCAGGAACAGCGGTGCGGAATGTTCCGTCTCCGCCTGCTCCAGCAGCGTCTCGACCGGCAGCGCCGTCACGCCTGAAAGCCATTCGAGCGCGGAGCCGGCATTGAGGAAGGGCGAGATCAGAATGGCGCGGTCGGCGTGGATGGGGTCGGCCAGCGTGTAGATGTCGCGCGGCGGGTTCGCTTCCCGGAGCGCCATTGTCGCCGCCACCCAGCCGGTGGTGCCGAGATAGACATAGGCCGAAGCTGGCCGGTCGGCGAAGGCGCCCCAGGTCGCGGCGGCCCCGTCGCCCGCGCCGTTATAGACGGGGATGCCGGCGCGCAGTCCGAGCTCCGCCGCGGCCGCCGCGCCGAGCTCCCCGGCCACGGCATTGGCCGGCAGGATGTCGGGCAGGCGTTCGGCCGCGACGCCGGAGGCCGCGACGAGATCCGCATCCCAGCCGCCGTCGCGGATATTGAAGAGCCCCGTCGTCGTCGCCGTGGTCGGGTCGACGACGAAACGCCCCGTCATGCGCTGGATCACCGCATCCTTGGCGCCGAACAGGAGACGCTCGCTGCCGGCAGATCCAGGCAGGTAGCGGTCGAGCCGCAAAAGCTTCAGGATCGTGTGCGCGGGGTCGAGCTTGTTGCCGGTGCGGGCCGCATAGTCGGCCGGCAACTTGGCGCCCAGCGCCGCCACCTCGTCCGCATCGAGCCGGCGGTCGGAGTAAAGGATGGCCGGACCGGCCGGCGTTCCGTCCTCGGCCAGTGCGATGAGGTTCTGCATGGAGCCGGTGAGCGCCACCGCGCCGATGGTTTCGCGCGCCGGCAGGGCATCCAGCGCCGACCGCGCCGCCTGCCACCAGTCCCCGACATCCTGCTCCACCGAGCGGCCGGCCCCGCGCGTCGCGATCGCCGCCGAACCCGCCGCCACGACGGCGCCGGACCGGTCGAACATCACCGCCTTCAGGGCCGAGGAGCCGACATCGAGTATGAGAAGATGGTCGTCCAACAGCAGATCTTTCCTCACCAAGCTGCCGAATCCCGCAGCCGCGCCGCCTTGTCAATCGCCGCCGCGCCGCACGGCCATTTTGCTTCGCGAAACGGACTGGTTGTTCGCAAAGCGGATATCTCCGAGGGCTGGCGCACTTCAAAATTACCCCTCATCCGACCTCGCCCTCGCGGGCGAGGCCACCTTCTCCCACAAGGAGAGAAGGGAACGCCTGCAGCAAGGCCCCGGCCAATCGGAAACGTCGATGATTTGCAGAGCCGGCAAAGCCAGGCTCCGGCCTTCTCCCCTTGCGGGAGAAGGGAACGCCTGCGGCAACATCTCGGCCAATCACGAACGTTGGCGATTTGCAGCGACGGCAAAGCCAGGCTCCGGCCTTCTCCCCTTGTGGGAGAAGGGAGCGCCTGCGGCAACATCTCGGCCAATCACGAACGTTGGCGATTTGCAGCGACGGCAAAGCCACGCTCCGGCCTTCTCCCCTTGTGGGAGAAGGGAGCGCCTGCGGCAACATCTCGGCCAATCACGAACGTTGGCGATTTGCAGCGACGGCAAAGCCAGGCTCCAGCCTTCTCCCCTTGTGGGAGAAGGTGGCCTCGCGAAGCGAGGTCGGATGAGGGGTCGGCCGCGGGCTGACCTTCGCGTTGCCGCGCAGCATCTCACCGCCAAGGCTCGAGGCTCTGGTCCCGCACATAAGCAATGATCGTGTCGCAAACAGCATCCAGGTCGCGCAGCACGTCATCGTTCCAGAAGCGGAGCACGCGAAAGCCTCTGGACTTCAATTCGGCGTCCCGCACCCGGTCGTATTGCGACTCCCCATGCTGGCTGCCGTCGATCTCGATGAGGAGTTTCGCGTCGAGGCAGACGAAGTCGGCGATGTAGTTCCCGATAGGCAACTGCCTGCGAAACTTGATCCGGTCGAGCCGCCGGTCGCGCAATTCAGCCCAGAGCTTCTCCTCCGCATCGGTCGGCGCGCGCCGCATGGCTCTCGCAAAGCGGCGATTTCTCGATGATACGGGCTGATGCGGCATGGCGAGAGAATGGCCGGCACCTGGATGACGGTCATGTTTGTAATCGTTGGTTCGAACGCCGTCTACGATTCGACTGCTTGGAGCCTTTCCCGGGCTCGCCGAAGAAGCGAGAGCGCGATGCAACGCTTCCGCCGATCGCCGACGTGGCCGGTTCTTCGGAGGCGGCAATGCCAGGCTCCGGCCTTCTCCCCTTGTGGTGGGAGAAGGTGGCCGCGCGAAGCGCGGTCGGATGAGGGGTGCTCCCACGCCCACCGGTCACTCTTTGTCCAAATAAACCCAAAAAGTGAATCACGCGGAATCATAAAGGCTTGCCAGCGAATCCAGTCTCTGATTCCTTGGACTTCAGCGTTTCCTGATTTGAGTCGTTTCGACGCGGCGGCCGCGTCCAGTCCGGCGAGGGGTGGTCACCGGAGGACTCGGACTCAATCCATGGAAACCGTGGTGAAGCGTGCCGCAGGGGATGACGGGGCATGAACAAGAAACACGTGGCCGTGCTGATGGGGGGATTTTCCTCCGAGCGGCCTGTGTCGCTTTCCTCGGGCAAGGCCTGCGCCGATGCGCTCGAGGCCGAGGGCTATCGGGTCACGCGTGTCGATGTCGATCGTGATGTCGGTCGGATCCTGTCTGAGCTCAAGCCCGACGTCGCCTTCAATGCCCTGCATGGTCCGTTCGGCGAGGACGGCACGATCCAGGGCGTCCTCGAATATCTCGCCATTCCCTACACGCATTCCGGCGTGCTCGCCTCGGCGCTTGCCATGGACAAGGAGCAAGCCAAGAAGGTCGCGAAGGCCGCCGGCATTCCGGTTGCCGAATCTGTTGTCGTCGACCGGTTCTCGATATCGGGTAAACACCCGATGAGGCCGCCTTACGTGGTGAAGCCGGTCAATGAGGGGTCGAGCTTCGGCGTCGTCATCGTCAAGGAGGATCAGTCGCATCCGCCGCAGATCGTCTCCTCGCCGGATTGGCGTCACGGGGCGACCGTTATGGTGGAGCGGTTCGTGGCGGGCCGCGAACTGACCTGCGCGGTGATGGGCGATGTCGCGCTCGGTGTCACCGAGATCGTTCCGGTGGGGCATTCCTTCTACGATTACGACTCGAAATATGTCGCGGGCGGATCAAAACACGAATGCCCCGCAAAAGTTTCACCGAATATTTACCAAAAAATACAGACACTGGCGCTCAAGGCACACCAAGCGATCGGTTGCCGGGGCGTCTCCCGGTCGGACTTCCGCTACGACGACCGTCATTCGGAGAATGGCGAGCTCATCTGGCTGGAGGTCAACACGCAGCCGGGAATGACGCCCACGTCGCTGGTGCCTGAAATCGCCGAGCAGGCGGGACATTCGTTTGGCGAGCTTTTGAGTTGGATGGTGGAGGACGCTTCTTGTCTGCGTTGAGGTCAGGACGGAATCGGGCGGGCGGCACGCGCTCCGGCCTGTTCGGTTTCTCCTATTCGGCGGAAGGTTACGTGCTGCCGCGGCTGTTGCGCCGGCCGGCCCGCCTTTTCGCGCGCCTGACCGAGGGCGACATCACGCCGCCGCGCTACTCCGCCACAATCATGACCGCCGCCTTCTTCGCCGCGACGGGGCTCTACGGCGCCTATATGGGCGGCCGCATGCCCGAGCTGGTGCAGTCGGTCACGGCCCGCACCGGCTTCGCCGTCGACCAGGTGCGCGTGACCGGCCATCGCGAGACCTCCGAGATCGACATCCTCGAGCGGCTGGAGCTCGACGGCTGGACTTCGTTGATCGGCTTCGACGCCGAGGCGGCGCGGGCGCGGGTCGCCTCGCTGCCCTGGGTCGAGGTCGCCTCGGTGCGCAAGGTCTATCCGAATGCGCTCGAAGTTCAGATCGAGGAGCGCAAGCCTTTCGCCATCTGGCAGCATGGCCGCGAGCTTGCGGTCGTCGAGGCGTCGGGCCGGGTGATCGCGCCTTTCAACGGCGGCCGCCACATGGCGCTGCCGCTGGTGATCGGGCAGGGCGCGGCCGAGGCCGGCCAGGAATTCGTCAAGAAGGTGAAGGCCTATCCCGAACTCGCGGCGCGCGTGAAGGGCTATATCCGCGTCGCCGAGCGGCGCTGGGATCTCAGGCTCGAGAACGGCGTCACCGTGAAGCTGCCCGAGCATGGCGAGGACGAGGCGATCAACGAGCTTCTGGCCATGGATCGCGACAACGCGCTGTTGTCGCGCGACATCGCCGCGGTCGACCTGCGCTTCTCCGATCGCGTCGTCGTCCAGCTCACGCCCGAAGCCGCCGAGCGCCGGGCCGAAGCGGTCGCCGCCATGACGAAGGGGCGCAAGGCCAGGTCGGAGAAGAGGATATGAGCTGGCTCGGCGGTACGGCCAACAATGCCTCGCGCCGCTCCGGCGTGGTCACCGTGCTCGATGTCGGGTCGAGCAAGGTGTGCTGCGTCGTCGCCAGGCTCAAGCCGCAGGACGGCAGCCAGGTGCTCAAGGGGCGCACGCATCGCGCCCAGGTCATCGGCATCGGCCACCAGAAGTCGCAGGGCGTGAAATCCGGCGTGATCATCGAACTCGACCGCGCCGAGCAGGCGATCCGGCTGGCGGTCGACGCGGCGGAGCGCATGGCCGGGCTCACGGTCGATTCGCTCATCGTCAATCTCACCGCCGGCCGCATGAAGAGCGAGACCTTCTCGGCCACCATCAATCTCGGCGGCCATGAGGCCGATGCCGGCGACATTGCCCGCGTGCTCGGCGCCGGCGCCAGGCAGGCGCTGAAATCCGAGCGCGACGTCGTCCATTCGCTGGCCACCGGCTTCTCGCTCGACGGCGAGCGCGGCGTGCGCGATCCGAGCGGCATGATCGGCGACACGCTCGGCGTCGACATGCATGTGCTCACCGCCGACGCCGCGCCGCTGCGCAACCTGGAGCTCTGCGTCAACCGCTCGCATCTGTCGGTCGAGCGGCTGGTCGCCACGCCCTATGCGTCGGGCCTCGCCTCGCTGATCGACGACGAGCTCGAAATGGGCGCTGCCTGCATCGACATGGGCGGCGGCACCACCACCATGTCGGTCTTCTCCGACGGCAAGTTCGTGCATGCCGATTCCGTCCCGCTCGGCGGCAGCCATGTGACCATGGACCTGGCGCGCGGCCTGTCGACCCGGCTGGAGGATGCCGAGCGGCTGAAGGTCATGCACGGCTCGGCCCTGCCCGGCAGCGCCGACGACCGCGACGTCGTTACCGTGCAGCCGATCGGCGAGGATGCCGATGTGCCGCTGCAGATACCGCGTTCGGTCATGACGCGCATCATCCGCGCCCGAACCGAAGAGACGCTCGAGATCGTTCGCGACAGGCTGGCGGCATCCGGCTTCGGCAGCGCGGTCGGCCGCCGTGTCGTGCTGACGGGCGGTGCCGCGCAACTCGCCGGCCTGCCGGAGGCGGCGCGCCGCATCCTCGGCCGCAACGTTCGTATCGGCCGGCCGCTCGGCGTGGCCGGACTGCCCGAGGCGGCCAAAGGGCCGGCATTCTCGGCGGTCGTGGGACTGCTCATCTATCCGCAGGTCGCTGCGTTCGAGACCAACCAGGCCAAGGGTGGTTTCCGGATGCGCATGACGGGCACCGGGGGACGGTTCCAGCGCGTGAGTCAGTGGTTCAAGGACAGTTTCTAGATTAGGCGGCCGCAGCGGCGCAGCGGCAGGGAAAGGCAAAGGACGAGGACAATGACGATCAATCTGCAGAAGCCGGATATCACCGAGCTCAAGCCGCGCATCACCGTGTTCGGTGTCGGCGGCGGCGGGGGCAATGCCGTGAACAACATGATCACGGCGGGGCTGCGTGGCGTCGAGTTCGTGGTGGCCAATACCGATGCTCAGGCCCTCACCATGTCGAAGGCCGAGCGTCTGATCCAGCTCGGCGCGCATGTCACCGAAGGTCTCGGCGCGGGCTCCCAGCCCGAGGTCGGCCGCGCGGCTGCCGAGGAATGCATCGACGAGATCATGGACCACCTGTCCAACACCCATATGTGCTTCGTCACCGCGGGCATGGGCGGCGGCACCGGCACGGGTGCTGCACCGGTCGTGGCCCGCGCGGCGCGCGAGAAAGGCATCCTCACCGTCGGCGTGGTCACCAAGCCCTTCCACTTCGAAGGCCAGCGCCGCATGAAGACGGCTGATGCCGGCATCGAGGAACTAATGAAGGCGGTCGACACGCTGATCGTCATCCCTAACCAGAACCTCTTCCGCATCGCCAACGACAAGACCACCTTCGCCGACGCCTTCGCCATGGCCGACCAGGTGCTCTATTCGGGCGTCGCCTGCATCACCGACCTGATGGTCAAGGAAGGCCTCATCAACCTCGACTTCGCCGACGTCCGTTCGGTGATGCGCGAGATGGGCAAGGCGATGATGGGCACCGGCGAAGCCTCGGGCGAGGGCCGCGCCATGGCCGCCGCCGAAGCGGCGATCGCCAATCCGCTGCTCGACGAGACCTCGATGAAGGGCGCCAAGGGCCTGCTGATCTCGATCACCGGCGGCCGTGACCTGACCCTGTTCGAGGTGGACGAGGCCGCGACCCGCATCCGCGAGGAGGTCGACCAGGACGCCAACATCATCCTCGGCGCCACCTTCGACGAGGAACTCGACGGCGTGATCCGCGTCTCGGTCGTCGCCACCGGCATCGACAAGGCGCTGGCCGATATCGTGCCGCAGCCGATCCAGATCCGTCAGCAGCCGAAGCCGACACAGCAGCAGCGTCCCGCCGATCCGCGCCCGGCGCAGCAGCCGATCGTCCAGGAAGCCCGCATGGAGCCACGCGCCGCCGATCCGGTCGCCGAGGCGATCCGCATGGCCGAAACCAACGCCGCCGAGATGGCCCAGCCGCGCGTCGCGCCGCAGCCGGCCGACGACTTCCGTCCGCAGAGCAAGCTGTTCCAGGCGCCCGCCGCCCCGGTCCAGCATGTGCAGCCGCAGCCCGCTCCGGCTCAGCCGGCTCCGGTCATGCAGCAGCGCGAAGCTCCCGCGCCGGCGCCCGCGCCCCGCATGCCGCGCGTCGAGGACTTCCCGCCGATGGTGAAGGCCGAGGTCGCGGCCGCCCAGGCACCGCGGCCGGCCGAGCCGGAGGATCGCGGTCCGATGGGGCTGCTGAAGCGTCTCACCAACGGCCTCACCCGCCGCGAGGAGGAGCCTGCCCGCCTGCAGCCCGCCCAGCCGCGCGAGCCGAAGCTGCGCCAGCCGGCTCCGGAGGCCCGCCGTCTCGCCCCGCAGGACGCGCAGATCTATGCGCCGCGCCGCGGCCAGCTCGACGAGCACGGGCGACTCACCCCTCAGCCGCGCGCGGCCCAGGAGGACGATCAGCTCGAGATCCCGGCCTTCCTGCGCCGGCAAGCGAACTGAACGGTCACAGAACGGCCATGACGATTAACGGGCGGGTGCATCGGCGTCCGCCCGTGTTCTTTTGAAAATCCAGAAAAAACATCGGCTTGACCCGTTCCGGCCTGTTGTTGCCGCCGTAACAAGGAGTAAGAAACCGTGATTTGGCGGGGTTCCGGGCGGCGACTATCTTCCGCACGAAAGTAAAAATGCCGGTGGCGGGTATTGGGGAAGAGGTCCTGCCGGCAGACATCAAAGCCTGACAGCCGACGTCGCCCGACGATCCGGGTTTCAGCCGGACGGGCAATGGGGGCCGACTTGTACGACCATCAGACTACGATCAAATCGCGTGTGTCCCTCTCGGGCATAGGCGTCCATAGCGGCAAGTCCGTCTCGATCCATTTCAGCCCGGCCGACGCCGATACCGGTATCGTCTTCCACTGCCAGGGTCCGAACGGTGCCGTCGACATCCGTGCGCTGATCGCGGAAGTCGCAGCGACCGATCTCGCCACCGTGCTCGGCGATCTCGCAGGCGCCCATGTGGCGACCGTCGAGCATCTGATGGCGACGCTGCTCGGCCTCGGCATCGACAATGTGGCGATCGACATAGACGGGCGCGAGGTGCCGATCCTCGACGGCAGCGCGGCCCTCTTCGTTGACGCCTTGGAACAGGCCGGGATCGAGCGGCTTTCGGCCAAGCGCCGTTATATCCGCATCCTCAAGCCGGTCCGTCTCGACAATGGCGGCTCCTGGGCAGAGTTCCGGCCCTATGAGGGCACGCGATTCGAGGTGGAGATCGATTTCGAGACCCCGGCGATCGGGCGCCAGGCACTGGCGATCGATCTCGATGCAGAGACCTTCCGCCGCGAGATCGCTCGCGCGCGCACCTTCGGCTTCATGAAGGATGTCGAGCGGCTGTGGGCCGCAGGCTACGCGCTCGGCTCGTCGCTCGAGAATTCCGTGGTCATCGGCGACGATCACCGCGTCATCAACATGGAAGGCCTGCGTTATCCCGACGAGTTCGTGCGCCACAAGACGCTTGACGCCGTCGGCGATCTGGCGCTCGCTGGCTCCCGCTTCATCGGCTGCTTCCGCTCCTATCGCGGCGGCCACAAGCTGAACGCGACGGCGCTGCGCCGGCTGCTGGCCGATCATTCGGCGTATCAGATCGTGGAAGGTTCCGGGCGCGAGCGCTCGCGGCTCGGCGCATCGGCGCATCTGCCGTCGTCGCACTGATTCGCGATGTGACGGGCCCCGTGGCCCGTGTCGTTCCGGCAACAATGCCGCGACTTTGCGAGGCTTGTGACGAATGTGGCGGCCATCGCCACAAAATAGCGCCATTGCGGGCTGATAGCGTTGCCGTGCCGTGGTGGGTATGATTAATGGCTGCCACACGCTAGCGATTTTCGATGACGCCGGAGGGGCGGAAACCGACTATGTTTTTTGCCAATGCCGCCAAGTCGCGTCGGTGGGCGCTGCGTGCGCTGCCGGTGCTCGTGCTGCCGCTTTTCTCCGCGGGCTGCATGAGCGAACCGGACATCGATCTGGCCACTTATGTCGAGCGGACCGAGCCGGCTGACGCGCTCTACAACCAGGGCCTCGCCAATCTCGAAGCCGGGCGTCTGAAGGAAGCCACGAAGAAGTTCGACGCGGTCGACCGTCAGCACCCCTATTCGGAATTCGCCCGCAAATCGATGGTGATGGGCGCTTTCGCCGAGTACCGGCAGGGCAATTATGACGAGGCGATCAACGCCGGCAAGCGTTACGTCCAGCTCTATCCGTCGACCCCGGACGCTGCCTATGCGCAGTACATCGTCGGGCTTTCCTACTTCCGTCAGATTCGCGACGTCACCCAGGACCAGAAAGAGTCGCGCCGCGCCATCGAGGCGATGGAAGAGGTCGTCAACCGCTGGCCCGAATCCGAATATGTCGACGACGCCAAGGCCAAGATCCGCTTCGCCCGCGACCAGCTCGCCGGCAAGGAGATGCAGATCGGGCGCTACTATCTGGAGCGCCGCGAATATCTCGCCTCGATCAAGCGCTTCCGCTACGTGGTCGAGCAGTACCCGAACACACGCCATGTCGAGGAGGCGCTGGCGCGCCTGACCGAAGCCTACTACGCCATGGGCCTGACTTCGGAGGCGCAGACCGCCGCCGCCGTGCTCGGCCATAACTTCCCGGACAGCCAGTGGTACGCCGATTCCTACAAGCTCCTGCAGAGCGGCGGCCTGGAGCCGCGTGAGAATGCGGGCTCGTGGATATCCAAGGCCGGGTCGCTGATCCTCGGCACGTGACCTGATTCGACCTCGTCGATGCTGGCGCATCTGTCGATCCGCGATATCGTCCTGATCGAACGGCTGGATATCGATTTTTCCGCCGGCCTTTCGGTGTTGACCGGCGAGACGGGCGCCGGCAAGTCGATCCTCCTCGATTCGCTGTCGCTGGCGCTCGGCGCCCGCGGCGATGCCTCGCTGGTGCGCCACGGCGCCACGCAGGGCCAGGTGACGGCGGTGTTCGATGTGCCGCGCAACCATCCGGCGCGCAGCCTGCTGTCTCAGAACGCGATCGACGACGACGGCGACATCATCCTGCGCCGGGTGCAGACGTCGGACGGCCGCACCCGTGTCTTCGTCAATGACCAGGCATCGAGCGTCTCGCTGATGCGCGATGTCGGCCGGGCCCTGGTCGAGATCCACGGCCAGCACGACGACCGCGCCCTGGTCGACGCCGGGGCGCATCGCGAATTGCTCGATGCCTTCGGCGGCCATGCCGGCGATGCCGCGATCACGGCGGAAGCCTGGCGGAGCTGGCGTTCGGCCGAGCAGGAGCTGAAGAAGCACCGCGCCAGGGTCGAGGCGGCGGCGCGCGAGGCCGACTATCTGCGTGCCTCGCTCGCCGAACTGTCGAAGCTCGATCCGCAGCCGGGCGAAGAGACCGAACTTGCCGAGAGCCGCGCCGCCATGATGCGGGCGGAAAAGATCGCTGCCGACATCAACGACGCCAATGAGGTCTTGTCCGGGTCGTCGGCGCCGTCGCCGCTGCTCGCCAGCCTCATGCGGCGCCTGCAGCGCAAGGCCGGCGAGGCGCCGGGGCTGCTCGACGATGCGCTCAAGGCCCTCGACGATGCGCTGATCGCCCTCGATGCCGCGCAGTCGAGCGTGGCCGCCGCGCTGCGCGCCACCGAGTACGACCCGCAGAAGCTCGAGCGGACCGAGGAGCGGCTGTTCGCGCTGCGCGCGGCAGCGCGCAAGCACTCCGTGCCGGTCGACAATCTGGCGCGGTTGCGCGACACCATGGCCGCCGACCTTGCCGATCTCGATGCGGGCGAAGAGCGGCTGCATGTCATGGAGAAGCAGGCCGCCACTGCGCGCGACGTCTATGACGAACTCGCCGCGCGTCTCTCCGAGAAGCGCAAGGCCGCGGCGGTGGTGCTGGCGCGCGCCGTGATGGCGGAGCTTCCCGCCCTGAAGCTCGAACGCGCGGAGTTCATCGTCGAATTCACCAGCGATGCCGAGAACCGCGCGGAGGAGGGGATCGACCAGATCGAGTTCTGGGTGCGGACAAATCCCGGCACGCGGCCCGGTCCGATGATGAAGGTCGCTTCCGGCGGCGAGCTCTCGCGTTTCCTTCTGGCGCTGAAGGTGGCGCTCGCCGATCGCGGCTCCGCCCCGACGCTGGTCTTCGACGAGATCGACACTGGCGTCGGCGGCGCCGTCGCGGATGCCATCGGCCAGCGCCTCGCCAGGCTGTCGCAACGCGTCCAGGTGCTGTCGGTCACCCATGCGCCGCAGGTCGCGGCCCGTGCCCATACGCACTACCTGATCTCGAAGTCAGGTGGCGCCGACAAGGTAGCGACCGGGGTGGCCGAGATGGACCGCGGCGCCCGCCAGGAGGAGATCGCGCGCATGCTGGCCGGCGCCACCATCACCGACGAAGCGCGTGCCGCCGCCGACCGCCTGCTGCGCGAGAACACGGCTGCCGCCGAGTGAGTGGCAGGAGCTATCTCGCCGCCTCTTGAATCCTGTCGCGACCGGCGATCATAGTCCGTTCCGACGACCGCCATTTCCGGATTCGCCCTATGAGCCTCGCGCTGAAGCCCGTCGATCAACTCACGCCCGAAGAGGCGGCCGAAGAACTCGCCCGACTCGCCGCCGAGATCGCCGAACATGATCGGCACTACCACCGCGAAGACGCCCCGGTGATCTCCGACGCCGACTATGATGCGCTGCGGATTCGCAATGCGGAAATCGAAGCGCGCTTTCCCGTACTGGTGCGTGGCGATTCGCCGTCGCAGAAGGTGGGAGCCGCACCGGCGGCGACCTTCAGCCAGGTCGTGCATGCGCGGCCGATGCTGTCGCTGGACAACGTCTTCTCCGATGACGATGTGCGCGATTTCGTCGCCAGCGTGCGGCGCTTTCTCGCCTATCCTCCCGACCACGAGCTGGTCTTCACCGCCGAGCCCAAGATCGACGGCCTGTCGATGTCGCTGCGCTACGAGCGCGGCCGGCTGGTGACGGCGGCGACGCGCGGCGACGGCACGACAGGTGAAAACGTCACCGCCAACATCCGCACCATCAAGGAGATTCCCGAGCGCCTGCCGTCCGACGCCCCCGATGTCGTCGAGGTGCGGGGCGAGGTCTATATGCGTCGCGACGACTTCATGGAACTCAACCAGCGCATGGCCGAGACCGGCCGCGTCTTCGCCAATCCGCGCAACTCGGCCGCCGGAAGCCTGCGCCAGCTCGATCCCGAGATCACCAGGTCGAGACCGTTGCGCTTTTTCGCCTATGCCTGGGGCGAGACGAGCGAGCCCCTGGGCAAGACCCAGTATGACGTGGTCAGTCGCTTCGGCGACTGGGGGTTCCGCATCAACGACAGGATGGCCCGTTGCGGGTCGGTCGAAGAGCTCCTTGCCCGCTACCACGCCATCGAGGCCGAGCGCGCCGAGATCCCTTACGACATCGACGGCGTCGTCTACAAGGTCGACCGGCTCGACCTGCAGGAGCGGCTCGGATTCCGCTCACGCAGCCCGCGCTGGGCGACGGCGCACAAATTCGCTGCCGAGAAGGCCATGACGGTGCTCACCGGCATAGACATCCAGGTCGGCCGCACCGGAGCCCTGACGCCGGTGGCACGGCTGGAACCGGTGACCGTCGGCGGTGTGGTCGTCACCAACGCGACGCTGCACAATGAGGACTATATAAGGGGCATCGGCAATAACGGCCTGCCGATCCGCGAGGGACGCGATATCCGCGTCGGCGACACCGTGATCGTCCAGCGGGCCGGCGACGTCATTCCGCAGATTCTCGACATCGTCCCGGAAAAGCGGCCAGCCGAATCCCGGCCCTATGTCTTTCCCGACCGTTGTCCGGCCTGCGACAGCCATGCGGTGCGTGAAGACGGCGAGGCGGTGCGGCGCTGCACGGGCGGCCTGATCTGCCCGGCCCAGGCCGTCGAGCGGCTCAGACATTTCGTGTCGCGCAACGCCTTCGACATCGAGGGGCTCGGCGAAAAGCAGATCGAGTTCTTCTTCAGTTCCGAGGATCCGGCGCTATCGGTTCGCGCCCCCGCCGACATCTTCACCCTGAAGGCGCGGCAGGAAAATTCGCTGACCAAGCTCGAAAATGTCGACGGTTTCGGCACCGTCTCGGTGCGCAAGCTGTTCGCGGCGATCGACGAGCGCCGTAACATCGAGTTCTCGCGTTTCCTCTACGCGCTCGGCATCCGTCACATCGGCGAGACCAACGCCAAGCGGCTTGCGCGTCATTTCGTGAGTTTCGCCGCACTGGTCGAAGCCGGCAAGTCGGCCGAGATCCCGGTGGAGAAAGGCGACAAGGGCAACGTCGCCTGGCAGGAGATCAACGGGGTCAACGGTATCGGGGCGACCGTGGCCGAGGCCGTCGTCGAGTTCTTCGGCGAGCAGCATAATCTTGACGCAGTCGACGCGCTGCTGGCCGAGGTGACGGTGCTCGACGAGGAGCGCGTCGGTGATGTGTCTTCACCTGTCAGCGGCAAGACGGTTGTCTTCACCGGCGCGCTGGAGCGCATGTCGCGCGACGAGGCCAAGGCCATGGCGGAGCGGCTGGGCGCCAAGGTCGCCGGATCGGTGTCGAAAAAGACCGACCTCGTCGTGGCCGGCCCGGGCGCCGGTTCCAAGCTCAAGCAGGCGACGGAACTAGGCATCGAAGTGATCGACGAAAACCAGTGGTTCGAGAGAGTGGGACCAAGCCTCTGAACAGGGCCGATCATTTTTGCTGATAGCATCCTCAAGGGAATTCGTGTGACAGGGCAGGCGGGTCCACCTAGTCTTTCCCGGATACATCATGCTGAAATCGACACTCCGAATGGAAGCCCTCAGGAGCGAGTTCCTGGCCGGCGCCCGCGCAGGCGTTCCCATCATTGTCGCTGTGGCCCCTTTCGGGCTGCTGTTCGGCGCGCTGGCCGTCGACAATGGCTTCTCCGCGGCCGAAGCCATGCTGATGAGCGCGCTCGTCTACGGCGGCGCCAGCCAGATGGTGGGCATCGACCTGTTCGGCCAGAAGGTCGCGCCCTGGCTGGTCGTGCTCTCCATATTTGCCGTCAACTTCAGGCATGTGCTCTATTCCGCCGCTTTCGGCCGGCAGATCCGCGATTGGCCTCTGGTAGAGAAAGCGATCGCCTTCTTCCTCCTCACGGATCCGCAATTCGCCGAGGCCGAACGCCGCCTTGGAAATGACAAGCGACTGAGCTTTGCATGGTATCTCGGCATTGGCGTCCCATGGTGGCTGTTCTGGGTCGCCGAAACCGGAGCAGGAGCCTATTTCGGCGGTCTTATCGCCGACAGCCATGCGCTCGGCCTCGACTTCCTGCTTCCCATCTATTTCCTCGGGCTCGTCATGGGGTTTCGCAAGCGGACGCTATGGCTGCCCGTGGTGCTGGCGAGCGCGGTCGCCTCTGTCGTCGCCTACCGGATCGTCGGCTCGCCATGGCATGTTTCGATCGGCGCGCTGGCCGGTATCCTGCTCGCTGCGGCCATGCCCCTCGCAAAATCTGTAATCGAGGGAACGGAAGCGAGGTCCGACGCATGACGGACAATCGTCAACGCGGGAGCCGAGAGGGCGCGATCCCTGGCTCAAGCGAAATCATGTGACAGCAAGAACCACGCGGCCTAATCAGTCGGCCTCTTCAGGGAAAACCGATGACTGTCGAAGCAATCCGGACACGGTCCGGCACGAGTGAATTCTGGGACGGCGCCAAGCTCGGAATGCCTGTTGTCATCGCTTCTGCGCCTTTTGCCGTCCTTTATGGCGCGCTTGCCGTCGACAACGGCCTGACGGTCGTCGAGGCGACCATGATGAGCGCGACGATCTTCGGCGGCGCCAGCCAGATGGTCGGCATCGAGCTGTTCGGCCAGAATATCCCCGCATGGCTGGTTGTGTTCTCGATCTTCGCCGTCAATTTCAGGCATGTGCTCTATTCGGCGGGGATTGGGCGGCGGATCGCGCATTGGAGCTCCTTTCAGAAGGCGATCGGCTTCTTTTTCCTGACGGATCCGCAATATGCAGAAGCCGAGCGCAAGGGCGAGAAAGGCGAGGTCGCCGGCTTCACCTGGTACATGGGCATGGCTCTGCCGCTCTACTTCTTCTGGGTGGTGGAATCGGCCCTCGGCGCGGTCTTTGGGCGGCTGCTTCCCGATGCCCATGCGTTCGGTATCGACTTCCTGCTGCCGATCTACTTCCTGGGCATCGTCATGGGGTTCCGCAAACGACCGCTCTGGTTGCCGATCGTGGTCGTGAGCGGCATCGCCTCGGTCCTCGCCCACAAGCTGGTCGGGTCGCCCTGGCACGTCTCGATCGGCGCGGCGGCGGGCATCGTGCTTGCCGCGATCATGGCGCCTCTCGACAAGCCCATGCCGAAACCGGACGGCGACATGGAGTCCAGCCTATGAGCACCACCGTATGGATCATTCTGGCGGGCGCGGTGCTCACTTATCTCACGCGGGCCGGCGGGCATCTGGTGCTGTCGCGTTTCGAACGCGTCCATCCACGCGTCGAGGCGGCGTTGAACGCGGTCCCCGCGGCCGTGCTGACGACGCTGGTGGCACCCGCCGCCGTGGAGGGTGGCCCTGCGGAGATCATCGCGCTCGTCGTCGCCGGCGCCGTCTCGCTGGTCTGGGCCGGCATGATGCCGATGTTCCTGACCGGCGCCGCGGTTCTGATCGCGCTCAGGCATTTCCTGCCCTGAGCCTGGGTTGCCGGCTGTCGAGAGCCGGTTCCCAGGGGCTGCTATCGGAAATTCAGAAAGAAATCCGATAGAATCCGGACCGTCCAAAAGGTAAAATTTTCATCTAAATTCAAGTTCAGCACCGCGGGCCTGCCTTTAAAGGCCGGATGCTGGCAAGGATTCGAATTTTGTGATATTGTTGTTGAACGGGTAGTTCTGGGGTTTGAGCCATGCGTGCGTCCTTGCTGCTTGCGTTGATACTCGTTTCCTTGGCGTCCCATGTTGGTGGTACTGCGCCGGCATATTCAGCCGGCCCTTGTGATCCAAAGGTCCAGAAATGCTGAGCGACTGAGGCCTTTGCACTCCGCCGCGGGAGGATGCAATGGAAGGAGCCTTCAAGAACGTCTGGCCCAACGGGGTTCCAACGACGCTGTGGAACTTCGACCTGCTCAGGCCCGAGCAACGGCCTCTCCTGCCGTTCATGGGCATCCGGCTCGAATGGGGTTTCATACTGGCCTTCGTTTTCGGGGTCTGTGTCATCGCGTTCTTCGCCAGGCAGCGCTTCCGGCAGCGGACCTTTGACCCATCGTCTTTCGACTACCGGGTGCTTCGCGAACTGGCGCCGCCGCAATTGCGTGGCCCCGGTCCGATGCGACGGGCCTATGCCTACTACGCGGGCACGCTGATCGCGGCCTATTTCGCCATGACGTTCTTCGGCGGGCTGATTCTCAGGGCCGTGGGATCGATACCCATGGCGGGGCTCCAGGTCGAAGTGGACAACGCAGCGCTTCGCAGCGAACAATGGCCTCTGACGCTCGCGCTGGCACTTGCGGGATTTGCGCCGCTTATCAGGCCACTGGAGATCGTCGAGACCTGGCTGAGGCAGAAGGCGCATCAATGGGTCGGCATCCCGGTGAAGATCAGGGACAATACGCGCAGCCTGCTCGCCAAGCTGGAGAGCATGGTCTCGGCACGCGTCTCGGCCGAGGCGGCGCGACTGCCCGCCTGGGCGGAGCGACACATCGAAGCGACCGACCTGGTCAGGCGCGTCATGGTGATCCATGAAGAACTCGAGCTTCTTCTGAAGCTGATCCGGGATGAGAAAGCCTGGCCGGCCGGAAGCGTCCGGGAGGACCTGAAACGCCTCGAAGTGGAGGTGATAGCGGAGGCTGAGGTCGCCTTGCAGGACTTCAGTGAAATACTGGAGACCGATTACGACAAGGCCGGACACGCCCGTGAGCGGGAAAAAACGGAGCGGGAGGACGTTTCGCTTGGCAAGCACCAGCGTCGTTTGGAGACGAAGCTGACGGCGACGATCCAGCAAATGGAACGGCTCAGGGACGAGTTCGCCGCGATCTTCACGATCTACGCTGAAAGAGACAAAGCCTATCAGAACATCCGGGACCGTGATTTCAGCGCGGTGATGCAGCGGACTTTTCCGGATGAAAAGGCACCTCCTGGGCCCGATGTCGGCGTCCTGATGCTGCTGTTTCCGGTATTCCTCATCTATGCCGCGGTCACGGCGGCCGGACTGCACTCGCTGCTGACGGCGGTAGATCGGACGGTTCTGACGGTTCTCGTCACGGCGGGGCTGGAGACGCTGCGGATCGCGGCAATCTTCTGGCTGCCTTTGCTCGCGGTGTTCTTCTGGAGACACTATCTTCAGTCCAAGGATGACTGGCAGCCTATCCGGCTGGCGCGCATGTCGGGTCAATTGATGCGACGAGTGCTGGCGGTCGTGGTGCTCGCGGCTTTCGTCGCCCTGGTGGGGCTGAGCCTGCTCACTCTTCTATGGATGGCGGTGATCGCGGAGAACCCCGCCCATTTCCGCGAATTGCTGTTCGGCGGCAAGCAGCCGGCCATAGCCTATTTTCTCTCACAGGCGGGCGCGGCGGCGTTCTTTACACTGGTCGTCGTCTGCGCGGCCGACAGTGTGGCGGCTAATGCGAGGAACCGGGAGGTGCCGACCCTGCTCTTCGGTGTGATCAGCGCAGTGCTGGTCCTGGCCTGGATGGCCGCGCACCTGGCGTATTGGTCGCCTGTCGCCTGCTCCGAAGACACTGTGTTTCTGCTCGACCTGGTGACCAGCCCCGCGGGCTGTTTCCGGCACTACAATGCCACCGACCTGATTGTCTACGTTGTCATCGCGTTGCTCGCCGCCGGCGTCTTTGTGCGGCCGGCACGGTCCGGCGGCAAGGACGAGACGGTGCCGACGCCAAGCGTCGTGCCCGGTCTGACGGCCAGCGGCCTGGCCGTGATCGCCCTGATGATGGTTTTCGGTTCTTCGGCCTTTGCGCAGCCGGTGGATGCGCAGGCCCCGGAAGGCAGGAAGGTGATCGTGGCCGGCTTTCGCACCGACGCCGAGCCGTTCTCCTATCGTCTTGGTGTCAACGGGGACGGGCAGTTCAAGGGGTATATGGCCCAGCTTTGCTACAAGATATTCGAGGGCAGCGACTACACCGTCGTGTCTGTCCCTGTCGACGCACGGGACCGGTTCGACCGGCTTCGCATATCGAAGGACGACCGACCCTACGATCCGAATCTCGCGGACGACGATCAGAAGGTCGACATCTTCTGCGATCCCGTGACCTTGCGGTTCTCCGACCCCGACACGCGCGCGAATGGGATCTTTTCACCGATCGTCTTTGCCTCAGGGGTCACCTATCTCCTCAGGCGGACCCGCCAGACAGGGAGCGACGCCTATCTTGCCTATGTCGCCGATACGACGGCTTCCGTGGTGGCGCGGTGGGCTTGCCAGATCGACCTGTTCGGCGTCAGGCGCGACGGAGGAAAGGATCAGGACTGCAACGCCCCGGCGAAGAAGACGCTCGACTGCCCGGGGCCTGACGGCACGCCACCGGAAGGGGTGGAACCCGGCTCTGGGCCGAAGTATCGGTTCTGCGTCATGGAAAGTCACTCCGAGCTGATGAAGACGTTCTGCAGGAAGTCACAGTCGCCGCTCGGCTACCAGTTCGCCTATTTCGGCGACCGCGAGATAGTCCTCAGCAAGCTGGCCGCCTGGACACAACAGCACGGTTGCCCGACGTCGGAAATCGAAAAGGAGCACCCCTACGTAACGTATGAACCTTATGCCCTGCTGATCAGCAAGGCCGATCCCGACCTCGTGCAGTTCGTGCAGCGCCGGGTCTTCGAATTCTTCTCTCATCGGAGTGAGGCGCTTAGCCTCTTCACGACCTATTTCCCCGATATGCGGATGTCGCCGGCTGTGGCCAACCTGTTTCTCCTCAATGCCGTTGCCGAAGAGAAGTATTTCCGTTTTTCCCCGCCGGAGGCAGAGGATGCCACCTCGCCGGCCACCGGCATCACGGCCAATGTCGAGTAATGCAACTGGTCTGGATGCCGAGGCGTCCAGGCGGCGCATGCCGACGCATCGATGCGACCTCAATTGCCGGCGCGGCGCATCGGGGGCGCTTGGGCCATGCAGCCACGGTCCAACGGTCGATCTTGTCGATCGTCGGGTATGAGTTGCTCGCGATGATGATCGCATTCACCGCAAACAGGAAGCGATTGCGGAACGCATAGATGCGCCTCATTGATCGATCGGGGCGGTGGCGGCTTCCAGCCATTTCAGCACATCGCCGCCGACCATTGGACCGATCTCGGCCAGAACGCGGGCATGATAGGCATCGAGCCACGCGCGTTCCTCGGAACTGAGCAGGGCCGCCACGATCAGCCGGCGATCGAAAGGCGCCAGTGTCAGGGTCTCGAAGCCGTACATGGCGATGTCGCCGCCTTCGATGGGTTCCGCCGGCGTGACCAGGATGAGATTCTCCATGCGGATGCCGTAGGCGCCTGCCTTGTAATAGCCAGGCTCGTTCGACAGGATCATGCCTTCGAGCAGCTTTTCGGTGCCCGCCTTGGCGATGCGCTGCGGTCCCTCATGCACCGATAGATAGGAGCCGACGCCGTGGCCCGTGCCATGAGCATAGTCGACCCCTGCTTTCCAGTGTGCGATCCTGGCGACGACATCGATGTCGCAGCCACGCGTGCCCTTGGGATAGCGCAGCATCGAAATGCCGATCATGCCTTTCAGCACGATGGTGGCGCGCTCGCGCATCTCGTCGGTCGGCCGGCCGATCGCCACGGTGCGCGTGATGTCGGTGGTGCCATCCTGATACTGGGCGCCCGAATCCAGAAGGAACAGTTCGCCGTCGCCGAGCTTGCGGTTGGTCGCGTGCGAGACACAGTAGTGGATGATCGCGCCATTGGGGCCGGCGCCCGAGATGGTGTCGAAGGAGACGTCGCGCAACGGGCGCTGCGTCTCTTCGCCGGTCTGCCGGCGGGCTTCCTCCAGCCTGGTCACGGCGGTGATCTCGTCGACCGATCCGGTCGGCTGCGCATCGAGCCAGGCCAGGAACTTCACCACCGCCGCGCCGTCGCGACGGTGCGCCGCGCGGGTGCCGGCGATCTCCGCCTCGTTCTTCGTGGCGCGCGGCAGGCGAGCCGGGTCGGCCAGTTGCAGAACCTTGCCGCCGTTTTCCTCCACGAGAGTACGCAGGCGCTCGGCCGCAAGCTTCGGATCGAGCGCGATCCTGGCGCCCTTTGCGGCAAGCGCGGCAATCTCGGCCTCCAGGGTCCCGGGTGCGCGCAGATCGGCAAGCTGGGTCAGATAGGCTTCCGGTTCGATCGGCAGCTTGCGCTTGTCCATGAAGAGGAGATGCGGCCCTTCCGCCGCAATCACCGCGAAACCCAGCGCCAGGGGTGTGTGCGGCACGTCGCTGCCGCGGATGTTGAAGGCCCAGGCGAGCGAGGACGGGTCGGTGAGCACGCAATGGGTCGCGCCCTCCCTGGCGAGCACGCCCGCGAGACGCGCCAGCTTGTCCTTTGCCAGCTCGCCGGCGAATTCGATCGGCTGGATCTCGACCGGCCGAAGCGGTGCCGCCGGCTGGTCGGCCCAGAGTTCATCGATAGGGTTCTTTTCGACCGCCACCATCTCCGCGCCGCTCTTTTCGGCGGCGGCGCGCCAGTCGTGCGCCTCGGAAATCGTGTGCAGCCAGGGATCGAAGCCGATCCTCGCCCCCTTGCCGAGATTGGCCTTGACCCAGGCATCCGGCGGCGTTTCAACCAGATTCACCGGCGTGAACACTGCCGTATCGACCTGGTCGCGGACCTGCAGCGTATAGCGCCCGTCGACGAAGATGAGGGCGCGGTCCATCAGCACCAGCACCACACCGGCGGAGCCGGCAAAACCGGTCAGCCAGCGCAACCGTTCCGAGCGCGGTGGAACATATTCTCCCTGGTACTCGTCGGCGCGTGGCACCACAAAACCGGTAAGGCCCCTCTCGTTCAGCCATTTCCGCAACAGGGCAATATGTTCCGCACCCTTGGACGGATCACTCTCGGACTCGAAACTTTGGAACATCTTTTTGCCACGCATTCCCAAGGCCAATCTATCGGCGACTTTCCCGACCAACGGTAGCCGGCGTGAAGCGGACTGGCAACGCCGCGCTATGGGGTCCAGCCATTACGGTCACGGGAGGACAGTGTTGATTTTGCATTGCAGCATATCGTCTTCGCACACGCAAAAACGAATGGGTGCCATGCGACTTCCGACCTTCTCCGACGGGGGAAGGACGCCTAGCTTCTGGTTGTGGAGGAGTGGGTCACTCGCCAGGGAAACAGAACCATGACCACCTCGAAAAGCTTCTTCCGTAGTGCCTTTTCCGCCTTCATCGCCGCCCGCGAGAAGCAGGCCGACCGCTATGTCGCAGGCGCCCTTCTGATGCTCGACGACGAGACGCTGAAGGCCCACGGCTACAGCCGCGCCGAACTGCGCAAGCGTCCGCATTCGCTGGTGTACTAAGATCGGCCGGAGCGTCGGGTCCGATTTCGGCAGCTGATCCGGCTGTCAGCGTTTGAGATGCAGCGTCACCCAGCCCTCGCGGGGCAGGGTGCGCACATGCCGGAACTTCTGTCCGCAATAGGCGGCGAGCACGGCGTCGCGCTGCCGCTCCAATATGCCGGAGAGAATCAGCGCGCCGCCCGGCGCTGTATGGGCTGCCATTTCGGGTGCCAGCCGCATCAGCGGCCGTGCCAGTATGTTGGCGACGATCAGATCAAAAGGCGCTCGGCGGGCAAAGATCGGGTGGTGGAAGCCGGTCGCGGTCGCGGTTTCAACAAGGGCGGAGACGCCGTTCAGCCTGATATTTTCGGCGGCAACCCTTGTCGCCACCGGGTCGATGTCGGTCGCCAGGATGGGAATGTGCGAGAGCTTTGCCAGCGCGATCGCGAGCACGGCGCTGCCCGTGCCGAGATCGAGCGCGTTGCGCGGTCTCTCGCGCCGTACGACCGTGGTGATCATGTCGAGGCAGCCAGACGTCGTGCCGTGATGGCCGGTGCCGAAAGCGAGTCCCGCCTCGATCTCGATCGCCAGGTCGCCGATCCGGCGTCGGGAACGGTCATGCGCGCCGTGGACGAAGAAGCGTCCAGCCCGAACCGGCTTCAGTCCCTCGAGCGAACGTGCGACCCAGTCGATGTCGGCCAGCGTCTCGCGCGCAAATGCGACATCCCCCACGGCCGTGCGCATGCGCGCCTCGACCTCGTCGGCATCGCCGTCGGTGTAGAGCGAGACTTCGTGCACATCCTCGGCCTCGTCGATCTCGACCAGGGCGAGGGGATAGCCGTCCTCCTCGAAGGCTGCTTCCAGGGCTGCATAGATGCGATCCGCTTCGGCGCGGCTGGAGGCGATGTGAAGGCGGGTTTGCGGCATGAATATCGGTTTCCGGATCAGGCGAGCCAGGGCGGGGATGGCGTATCGAGGCCAAGCGCGCCACGCACGCCTTGGCGGCGCAGCCACGGCAGGCCCCCCAGCATCGGCATCAACACGTTCCTGGCGGCGAGCGCAACAGGATTGCGCATCAATGCCATTCCCGTGTTGCGACGGGTCTCCGCAAGGACACGCCGAACGGCCGGCAGCCTGAGGTCGGAATATTCGGCCTCACGCCCCTCCGAAACCAGCCAGGCCAGCCAGCAGGCGTCTTCGAAGCCGAGATTCATGCCGCGCCCGCCGATCGGCGAATGGATATGGGCGGCATCGCCGCACAGGAAGACACCGGCGCGCGCCATCGGGTCGACATGGCGGAAGGACACGCGGAACTCCGCCTCCCACGGAATCTCCTCGATCCGTGCCGGGTGATGGATGCGATCGCGGAAGTCGGCTAGCGTCGAGACGAACCGCAGCGTTCTGCTATCGACGGGCAACCTGCCCATGACGCCCGGACCATAGAAATGCGCCTCTATGAAGGAAGTGTCGATTTCGTTCGCGTAGCGATAGTCGACGAGGTGGAAGGTTTCGGCGAGGGCATTGCCCGGAAACTCCAGGCCCGCTGCCTTGCGGACCAGCGAATGGGCGCCGTCCGCGCCCACGAGCATGTCGAAACCCACCTCCACGCCCGCCCCGTCGGACAATTTCAGCAGCGCCTTCCGGTTATCGCCCTGGCCCGACAGGCCCTGAAAAGCCGTGCTCCATTCGGGCTTCATGCCGAATTGGGAGAACTGCTCGAGGAGGATACGCTGGGTGCGACCTTGAGGCAGGACGTGCATGCCCTGAAACCTGCCATTGACCTGCGTAGTGTCGACCGTCAGCAGCGCGCGTTCATTCGCGAACATGCGCATCTCTCTGACCTGCACGGCTTCCGCCAGAATGCGCGCGGTGACGCCCGCCGGCTCGAGCAGGTCCAGGCTTCGGACATTGATCGCCAAAGCGCGGCTTTCGGCGATGGGCGGCGGGCCGGGCGCCATGTCGACGATACGGGGGCGATAGCCGCGACGCGTGAATTCGATCGCCGCCGCCAGTCCGACCGGACCGGCTCCGACGATCAGGATCCTGCGCTCCCTGTTCGCCACCGACGTCTTCCGGGCTCAGCCTTCCTTGGCCAGCCGCCTGAGCTTGGCGATGGCGGCGTCGGCACTTTCGCCATAGGCAATGGTGCCGAAGAAATCTCCTGTGCGGCCCAGCAGCAGCACGGACGCCGTGTGATCCATCGTATAGTCTCCGCCCTCCGTCTCCACCTTGCGGGAGTAGATGCCGAAGGACTTGGTCATGGCTGCGATCTCGTCGGGTGATCCCGTGATGCCGACGATCCGGTCGGAGACGTTGCCGACATAAGCATTCATGATTTCGGGCGTGTCGCGCTCCGGGTCGACCGAAACGAAGTAAGCGCGGATGTCCTTGCCGTCGTCGCCGAGCTTCTTCAGCCAGCCGTCGAGTTCGAACAGCGTAGTCGGGCACACTTCAGGGCAATGGGTAAAGCCGAAGAAGACGGCGGAAGGCTGGCCGCCACGGAGGGCCGCCTCGGTGATCGGCTGCCCGCTCTGATCGACCAGCGTAAAGGGGGCGCCGAAGGCCTCGCCGGAGTGCTGGACCCGGTACCACTGGAAGGTCATGAGGCCGACAACGGCCGCCATCACAACGAGAATTCCGACGAGGATAAAGCGCATCATGAAAAGGGTTCCAGGCTGTGGGCGGTCAGGTCGTCAGAAGCACCAGGCCAGCCCGGCCTCTGCCATGGCCATGAACATCGCCGCGCCCTTGTCGAGCCAGGAGGCGAATGCGACCCCAGAAACGGCCGCGAGCACGGCGAGACCGAGACCGATCTTCGTCAGCGACAGCGTGGTTATGCGGGCCTGTGCCTTCATGCCAACAAGATAGCGCGGCAGGCCTGCCTGCAAAAGATGCCAACTTGACGCTGGAATATGCCACCCTGCTTGCAAGGGATAGAAGCTCGCCCCAAGTGAGAGGGCAGAATCATCCCGAAGGAGATATGGATGCGCCGTATTGCCCTTGGCTTTCTCGT
The DNA here is from genome assembly GCF_016756635.1 of Mesorhizobium sp. L-8-10. NCBI lineage: Bacteria > Pseudomonadati > Pseudomonadota > Alphaproteobacteria > Hyphomicrobiales > Phyllobacteriaceae > Mesorhizobium > Mesorhizobium sp. L-8-10. Next base: position 4,128,588 of record NZ_AP023263.1, read on the forward strand.
CGGCTGCGCGGCCGCCGCCTGGCCTGCCGCGGCCCAGCAGGTCGGCGAGGTGGGCGTCGACTGGCTCGGCAACGACATAATCGTCGAGGCGATCAAGGACCCCGGCGTCGATGGCGTCACATGCCATGTCTCCTATTTCGATCGCGGCGTGATCGACCGGCTGCAGAAGGGCAACTGGTTCGAGGATCCGTCCGACACCGCGATCTCATGCCGGCAGACCGGACCGATCACCATCCACGACATCGCGCTCGGCGAAGAGGGCGAGGAAGTGTTCAAGCAGGGCATCAGCCTGATCTGGAAAAAGCAGGTGGTGAACCGCATATACGACAAGACCAACGACACGCTGATTTACCTGGCGCATTCCCGCCAGGTGCAGGACGGCTCGGCCAAGATGTCGATGTCGACCGTGCCGCTCTACGGCCAGCAGGTCGTCTGGGCGAAGGGCAAGCCCAAGTAAGGCGGCGTCTAAAATTAACCGAATTGCTTCGACCAAAAATCTGGCGAAGGCGGTGCGGTGCTGCCGCCCCTGGCTTGCCCCTCACTGTCCTGCCGGACATCTCTCCCCGCGAGCGGGGAGAGAGAGGCCGGGCGCTCGGATTTCGCCAATCGGAAACCTCGGCGATTGGCAAAAACGTAGACACGATCGGCTCTCTCCCCGCTTGCGGGGGTGAGCACCCGGTTCGCGGAGCGAATTCATCGTGCCAGTGGCACGATGAAAGGCCAGCGAACGCCGGGACGCTGCGAAGCAGCGGGGACCCGGCCGGTCGTCCGGCAGGACAGTGAGGGGCGCAAAGCGAAGCGATTATTTTCCGATGTCTCCTAAGCTTGCGGCGGCGTCGCGGCCGGCGTAAAGCGCCGCCATGACCGCCGATCTCCGCTTCACCGATCCGGAACCGCGCATCCACCCGACCGCCGAGCTGAAATCCTGCCGGCTCGGCCGCTATTCGGCGATCGGCGAGCGCGTTGTGCTGCGCGAGGTGTCGGTCGGCGACTACAGCTATTTCGAGCGGCATGCCGAGGCTATCTACACGACGATCGGCAAGTTCTGCTCCATTGCCGCGAACAGCCGCATCAACGCGCTGGAGCATCCGCTGGAACGGCTGACCACTCACAAGCTGAGCTACCGCCCCAATGAATATTTCCGCTTTCTCGGCGTCGATCAGGGATTTCGGGACAGGCGGCGGGCGAAGAAGGTCTTGATCGGCCATGACGTCTGGATCGGCCATGGCGCGGTGATCCTGCCCGGCGTTACAATCGCCAACGGGGCCGTCATCGGCGCGAATGCGGTCGTCACGCGCGACGTCGGTGCCTATGAGATCGTGGCTGGCATGCCGGCGCAACGCTTGCGGCTTCGTTTCGACCCCGAGGTCGCCGCCCGGATCGATCGGCTCGCCTGGTGGGACTGGCCGTCCGAACGGCTTTTCGAAGCCATTCCCGACATGCAGAACCTGGCGATCGAGGATTTCCTCGACCGTTGGGAGGGCCGCGACGGCTGACGTTCGGATACCGACGGTTTCGCGGGAGGAGCGTCCCTGCGGAACCCGCGAGACCGCAACTGCGTTTCCGGCACGGTTTCAACCATGTCCTCGGCGGCAATCCTCGAGGGTGGCGAGGTCGGCCATGTCTGCGGAAGCGATCTTCACCAAGGCAGCGAACCGGGTCGCACATGCCGCGGGCATGCCGACGACCTTCGTCCTGTGCTGCGGCATCGTCGCCATATGGGCCGTCACCGGGCCGCTGTTCGACTTCTCGGATACCTGGCAGTTGATCATCAACACCGGGACGACGATCGTGACCTTCCTGATGGTGTTCCTCATCCAGAACACCCAGAATCGCGACGGCGCGGCCATCCAGGCCAAGCTGGACGAACTGATCAGGGTGGGCAGGGGCCACGATCAGTTCATCGGCATCGAGCATTTGACCGAGAGCGAAGTCGAGGCGTTTCGCAAGAAATGCGAAGATGCGGCTCGCCGGCATGACGAACGGAAGAAGAAACAGGCCAGGCAGTCGGAAAAGGCGTAATACCAAAGCGCTTCGCACATCCACCGAGCGTGGACGCTGACGCATGCAATGAGTTCGATGCTGCTGCCGCATCCGCCCGCCCTCGGTCGCCGGCGCGGCCCATCGTGGCCGCTTGGTTTCCGCGCCAACGGGCGTGGAACATCCGGTGGCATGCGCAGACCCTTCAAGCAGGTTTTGGCAGCCAGTCGGCGCAGGAAGTCGCATGTCTCCCGACAAGGCGAACGAGGGGCATTCCACCGTTCAAGGTGTGGCGACGAATTCGATCAACCGCTTCGCTCCGAGTGACAGCGCACATGCGGCGAGTGCGCTGTCACACATTTCGGCTATTGCAAAGAAGGCATCACAGTAATCATTATCCCCGATCGAAGTCTTGAAGTCGGGGGACTGCAGAGTCTTCATACCAGCGACAATTGAGAGAGGAGGTTCGTCATGGCGACAAATCCAATGGCTGGGGCCACAGGCAACAGGTTGGCTGACATGGGCGTAAGATGGGGCTGGTTGCTGGCCCTTGGCATTCTCATGGTAGTGCTGGGTGTCATCGGGCTTGGCATGACCTACCAGCTGACCCTTGTGGCAATGTTCTGGCTGGGTGCTTTCGCGATCATTGGCGGGATTGCGCAGGTGCTGGACGGGTTCCATCACAGGGAATGGAAGAGTGTCGCGTGGCACGTGATCATCGGAATCATCTACGTGGCGGCTGGCATCCTGCTGATCGTCACGCCGGTCGCTTCCGCATTCTGGCTGACACTTTTCCTTGCCGTTTCACTGGTCGTAACAGGCATCATTCGTATCGTGATGGCGTTTCAGGTTCGTGGGCACGGAAGCGCGTGGATTGCGGTCTTGTTGTCGGGGTTGGTCTCCATCGTTCTCGGCTTCGTGATCTATGGAACGGTTGTCCCGCCGGGCGCGGAAGCACTCGCCACGCCAGAAGGCCAACTGGAGTGGGTCCGGTCATGGGGCTGGGTCATTGGTCTCTTCGTCGCGATCGAACTGATCATGGAAGGTGCTGCGTTGATTGCGATCGCGCTGGGGGTCAAAGGCGCACAGGAAGCACCAAGGAGCTAGAGCCATATCCGACCGGATGTGAAACCCACCCCGTTTCCTCGAGGCGAGGCGATTCGGCAGGAGAGGCGCGCAGCTCGACGGGGTTCGATCGGCCAGGCGGTTTGTCAAGGAAGGCGGTGCCCAGCTTACCCGGGCATCGGCCCACTGTGATCGTGCTTTGGAGGCGCCGATAGTCAGCCGACCTTCTGCTCCGTCGGCTATTTCTTCTTCAGATAGTCAGCGAAAGCCTGGCTGTAATCCGGATGCCAGCGTGACAGCGCGGGACGGTTCTCGATGATGTCGCCGATCGCCCAGGCCATGCGCCGCTCGTCGGTTGAGCGGTCGGTTTCGTTGTCGGGGCACAATATGTAGAAGTCGTTGCGGGCGAGGCTCGTCAGCATGAAACTCACAACCTGATCGGGCGTCCACGCCCCGGCCGGCTTTTGTCTAGCGCCCGTGGTCATGCCGGTGAAGGTGAAGCCGGGGATCAGAAGGTGTGCGGCGACCTTCGAGCCTGGCTCGTTGCGCAATGCATGGGCGAGGCCTTCCGTGTAGGTCCGCACCGCCGATTTCGAGACGTTGTAGGCGAGATTGCCCGGCGGCGTGGTTATTCCCTGCTTCGAGCCGGTGTTGACGATGAGGCCGGGCTTGCCGCTTGACAGCATGCCGGGCGCGAAGGCCTGCACGCCGTGGACGACGCCCCAGAAATTGATCTCGACCAGTGCCTTCCAGTCCTCGAGGTTCTCCCAGGGCTTGCCGGGATTGCTGCCGACACCGGCATTGTTCATCACGAAGGAGACGTCGCCGAACTGGGTATTCGCCTGGTCGGCGAGGCGATCGAGATCCTCGGGCCTGGAGACGTCGCAAGGTATTGCGATGACGTCCTCGGGGCCGCCCAAAGCTATTGCCACCAATTCCGCCAAAGCGCTGTGAAGAACCGGGCTTTCCCGGTCTGCTATGACGACACGCAAGCCCATGCTCGCGAATTTGCGGGCCACGGCAAAGCCGATGCCGCTCGCCGCGCCGGTGATCACGGCGACATTGCCATAGGCGAGGGCAGGGATGGCAGATTCCGGGGTCATTTCAAAGCCTCCAGCTTGCCCCTGATATAGCGATTGTGGCGGCTGGTGGCGACCGGTGCTTTAAGAGGATGGGACGGTCTACAGGTTGTACCAGCGGGCATGGGTGCTGAGGCATCCACCTTACCTCAATCGCCGGCGTGGCCCCTCCGGGCTGCTCGACTTGGCGCCAACAGGCTGCGCCCGGTCGCGCGCTCAATCGGTCGATTTTATCGAATGCAGAACGTCGCGCGAAGAAAAATTCGCGCGACGTTCCAGGTTCCTGATTAGCGCATGCCGTTTCCCGCAACCGCTGCACTTTCGGAAGGCATGCTTAGCCTGGCGGGCCGGTGGTGCCAATCGCATTCGGCCCGCCATTCATCTTGCGAAGCTTCGTCATGAAGTCTTGTGGCATGAGATAGATGCTGGGTGTCTTATACCCCATGGAGCGTGCGATACTCGCAACGAAAGCGTTGCAGTTGTAGACTCCCGCGTGCCAGAAGTGCGACCGCCCCTGGATCTTTCGGATCTTTGCGACCGCAGTATTGTATTCGCGCTCGGTCAACATGACACGCCAGTATGCCGACCTGTATTCGTCTTCCAGATCGCCGTCGCTCCAGCCGGTTTCGGCCGGAACGGGGATGATGTGACCCAGCATATAGGGGATCACGCTATCCGAGGCGGGATGGAGCCCGGCGACTTCCGGATTGATCATCTTGCCGGAAGGGCTCATTCGGCCGAACACCACATAGGAATGGCCATAGCTGAGGGCATATCGAGAGCGGAACTCGATGAAGTAGCGATTGCCCTTGCCTTTGGACGAAGCAGCCACGAGTTGATGCCGCGGCCCGCTTTCTGGCCGCAGCAATGTTTTCGCGCCGCGGTCGGACAGACCTGGCGTCGCCGAGGCTGACCCCCCGCCCATCTGGCACGCGCCGATTGCCAGCGAGAACAAAGCCGTCAAGAACAGACGACAACTTGCCACCGTTACCCCATCTCTGAACTCCGATTTCTGAACTGCGAGGAACACAAATCGTGGTCAGGCATCAGCCACGGCCCTCCGTCGTGCCGGCCGAAGATCGATCCTACTTGATCACGGGCTCTGCCGGCGCTGCGACGGGCGGCGGGGCCTTCCCTTTGCCCTTGCCGATTCCCGCGCAACCTCCAAGGCTGGCGACGGCTACCGAGGTAAATACAGCGACCAGAATTCTAATCATCGCGCAATCCTTTCCCCTGATGGTGAAACAGATTATCGAAGCTGCGATTCTACAATAGCGCGAAACGCTCCGAAGGCAAATTATATATAAAACATGGTTAATTCCAGAAATATTTCGGCAATACTACATATCGGCGGCGATGCGCCTGATGCGCACCGGCCGCCGCCGCGGCGAATACAATGCCCCCCTAAATTATCAACACTCTCGTGCCCACCGGCGTGCGGCCGTAGAGGTGAACGATGTCGTCATTCGTCAAGCGGACGCAGCCGCTCGACACCGCGTGGCCAATTGTCCATGGTTCGTTCGTGCCGTGCAGCCGGAACATGGTGTCGCGGCCGCCGCGATAAAGATAAAGGGCGCGAGCGCCGAGCGGGTTGTTCAGGCCGCCGGGTACGCCGCCCGCATATTTCACCAGGCGCGGCTTTCGCCTCATCATATTGGCGGTTGGCGTCCAGGAGGGCCACTCCGCCTTGCGCCCGATGGATGCGGTGCCCTTGAGGGTACGGCCTTGCTCGCCGACGCCTACTCCGTAGCGTGTCGCCGATCCGCGCCCCTCAACGTGGTAGAGGTAGTATTCCGACGTGTCGATCACGATCGTTCCGGCCGGCTCGCTTCCCGAATAGGGCACGCGCCGCCTGCGGTAGCGAGGATCCGGTCCGCGTTTTGGTGCGTATGCGGACAGCAATGGCGCCTGCTGCAATACCGTGCAGCCACCCATCATCAGGGCCAGGCCGGTGAGAATCAGCCCGCGGCGCGTGATCTTGCCATTGCTCATGCCTGCCTGCCCAGAAGTCAGCCAGCATAAAGGTTCTTCTTCTTAACATTCGAAAGCCCGCGGGCCAAGTCCCTGAGAATCAAGCCGCTTCGTGTGTTCGCACGTCACTCGCCTGGACTGACCCGGTGATTGCCGAGTCCTACGGCAATGTCGCGAAATCAGCCGCCAATAGCCACCGATGGAACCGATTCATCGGGTCGACTCCGGCACCTGGGTGCCTCCTCAGTATCGCCATTCCTGACGTCGTGTGTGAGCGGATACGCCGCCGACCATGGAGGGTCGTGTCCCACCGAGCATGTAGGTCGGCCGTAGCGCAGCAGGGTTCCGGCTCAACGAGCACCCGCCGTTCCGAGGATCGGCGGGCGCGGTACGTCGCCGTCGGAAACTGGTCAAACCCCCTTCACAAACCCGTCGAGCACTTTCTTCTGGCCGGCCTTGTCGAAGTCGATGGTGAGCTTGTTGCCGTCGATCGAAGCGACGTTGCCATTGCCGAACTTCTGGTGGAAGACGCGGTCGCCGACCTTGAACGGGGAGGGGGTGTCGGCGACCGATTTCGCCACCAACTCGCCCTCGATGGTGCGGCCCTTCACCGAGCCGCGGCCGGCGCCGTAGCCGGAATCGACCTCGCCATAGCCGATGCGCTCGACCTGATGGCCGGAGCGCGTGCCCCAGTTGCGGTCGGTCGCCTCGGTGCGGTTCTGCTGGGCGCGCTGCCAGCCCGGGGTCGCATAGCTGTTCGAGAAGGCGCCGCCGCCGACATTGTCGAAGCGCGATGCGCCATAGGGGTTCTGCCGGCCGCCGCCATGGCGCCCGCCGTCTCCATAACCGATACCGTAGCCCCCATAGGAGCTTCCGGTCTCGGCCACTTCGACATGGGCTTCCGGCAATTCGTCGAGGAAGCGCGATGGGATGGTCGATTGCCAGAGCCCGTGGATGCGGCGGTTGGAGACAAACCAGATATGCAGGTTCTTCTTGGCGCGGGTGACGCCGACATAGGCCAGCCGACGTTCTTCCTCCAGCCCCGAGCGGCCGCCCTCGTCGAGCGCCCGCTGATGCGGGAAGAGCCCTTCCTCCCAGCCGGGAAGGAAGACCGTCTCGAATTCGAGACCCTTGGCCGAATGGAGCGTCATGATGGAGACGGCGTCGAGTTCCTCGTTCTGCTCGGCGTCCATGACCAGTGCCACATGCTCCAGGAAGGAGCGCAGCGATTCATATTCCTCCATGGAGCGGATGAGCTCCTTGAGGTTCTCCAGCCGGCCTGGGGCCTCCGCCGAGCGGTCGTTCTTCCACATGTCGGTGTAGCCGGACTCCTCCAGGATCGTCTCGGCGAGCTCGGTATGCGGGGTGGTGTCGAGCCGGTCGCGCCAGCGGGCGAAGTTCGCGGCGACCTCACGCAGCGCCGCGCGCGGCTTCGGCTTCAGCTCGTCGCTTTCGGCAAGCTTCCCCGCGGCCTCCAGCATCGGCACGCCGAGCATGCGGGCGGTGTCGTGGATCTGGCGGATGGTCGCTTCGCCCAGGCCACGTTTCGGCACGTTGACGATACGCTCGAAGGCGAGATCATCAGCCGGCTGTGCGACCACCCGGAAGAAGGCCATCGCATCGCGGATCTCCAGCCGCTCGTAGAAGCGCGGGCCGCCGATCACGCGGTAGTTGAGGCCGAGCGTCACGAAACGGTCCTCGAACTCGCGCATCTGGAAGGAGGCGCGCACCAGGATCGCCATGTCGTTCAACGGGTGCTCGTCGCGCTGGAGACGTTCGATCTCCTCACCCACGGCGCGGGCCTCTTCTTCCGAATCCCAGGCGGCGTGGACCACCACCCTGGCGTCGTCGGGGTCGGCGCGCTCGGTGAAGAGCGTCTTGCCGAGACGGCCTTCATTGTGGGCGATGAGATGGGAAGCGGCCCCGAGGATATGGGCGGTCGAGCGGTAATTGCGCTCCAGCCGGATGACGGTGGCGCCCGGGAAATCCTTCTCGAAACGCAGTATGTTGTCGACCTCGGCGCCGCGCCAGCCATAGATGGACTGATCGTCGTCGCCGACGCAGCAGATGTTGATCTTGTTTTCGCTCACGGGCCGTTCCGCGCCTGACGGCGCTGGCCCTCCGCCGGGGCCTCGCATGAGCTCGGGCGGCCCGTTGGCCGCTGCTCGGCCTGCGGCGGAGTGGGTTTCGCTCACGGGCCGTTCCGCGCCTGACGGCGCTGGCCCTCCGCGGGGGCCTCGCATGAGCTCGGGCGGCCCGTTGGCCGCTGCTCGGCCTGCGGCGGAGTGGGTTTCGCTCACGAGCCGTTCCGCGCCTGACGGCGCTGGCCCGGCCGCTTGTTCAGGGCTTGCACGGCTGCGCTGGGTTCCGGGACGCTGCGCCAGGAGCCGGAGCCACATATATTGCGCCGTGTTGGTGTCCTGATACTCGTCGACCAGGATGTAGCGGAACTTTCTATGGTACTCCTTCAGCACGTCGGGGTGCTGGCGGAAGACGCGGATCGGGTGGCACAGGAGGTCGCCGAAGTCGCAGGCGTTCAGCGTCTGCAGGCGGTCCTGATAGGCCTTGAAGAGCTCGCGCCCCTTGCCGTTGGCGAAGGCCCTGGCGTCGCCTTCGGGAATGTCGGCCGGTCCGTAGCCCTTGTTCTTCCAGCCGTCGACCATCTGGGCGAAGGTGCGCGCCGGCCAGCGCTTGTCATCGAGGCCTTCGGCCTGGATCAACTGCTTCATCAGCCGGATCTGGTCGTCGGTGTCGAGGATGGTGAAGTCCGAGCGCAGGCCGGCAAGCTCGGCATGGCGGCGCAAGAGCTTCACGCCGATCGAGTGGAAGGTGCCCAGCCAGGGCATGCCTTCGATGGCCGTGCCGACCAGCAGGCCTATCCGCTCCTTCATCTCGCGGGCGGCCTTGTTGGTGAAGGTGACGGCCAGGATCTGCGAGGGAAAGGCCTTGCCGGTGGCGAGGATGTGGGCGATGCGGGTGGTGAGCACCCGCGTCTTGCCCGTGCCGGCGCCGGCCAAAACGAGAACCGGCCCTTCGGTCGTCTCGACGGCCAGCCGCTGCTCCGGATTGAGGCCTTTCAGATAGTCCGGCATGCCGCCTTGACGGGCGGCCATTGCGCGGGCGGCGATGCCGCTTCCCTGCGGGCGTGGTGGCGCGGGCGCGTGCGAAGGTTCGCCGCGCGGCGGAGGTGCCTCCTCGTCGAAGAAGGGCAGATCGTCCGGAAAGCCTGACATGCCCCCGAATGTAGTGATTCGGCCGGGAAAGGCCAGCAGCCTGAAGCCTGTCCCTGACAGGACGGCCAGCTTTCGGGGCCAATGGCGCGGGCCACGAACAGCGACCGCGCCGTAGCGAACGCCCACGAACCGCCCCGCGGCACATGCTCGCGACGCCGCCCTTGAATATGATTTAACGTTGAACTATATGGTTGAATGTTAAACTATATGGAGGATGACATGGCGACGCGGCGAAACATCTTGAAACTGGTTGGCGGCGGCATTGTGCTCGCGGCGGCCGGGGGAGGTCTCTGGGCGGCGACGCGAGACCCGAAGAAAGCAAGGATTCCCTGGGAAGCGGCCGGGCGCGGTGAAAGCGATCCGCGCCGTCATGCGTTATCCTACGCTCTCTTGGCGCCCAATCCGCACAACCGGCAGCCGTGGCTGGCGGATCTCGGCTCGCCGGGCCAGGTCACGCTCTATTGCGAACTGGACCGAAGGCTGCCGTTTACCGATCCGTTCGACCGGCAGATCACCATAGGCCTTGGAGCCTTCATCGAACTCCTGGCGATGGCGGCGGCGCAAACCGGCCACCGCACCGACGTCACGCTTTTCCCCGACGGCGAGCCGCAGCCGCGGCTCGATGCGCGGCCGGTCGCCCGGATTGCGTTCGTTAAGGATGCCTCGATCGAAGGCGATCCGCTTTTCCGGCACGTCACGGCCAGGCGGTCCAACAAGGAAGCGTACGACATGTCACGGCCGGTGCCGGCCGAAACGCTCGCTGCGATTGCCGGGGCGGCGCGCAGCGGGCGTGTCGCCCATGCCCACGAGCCGGCGAAGGTGCAAACGCTGCGGGACATGGCCTGGGCCGCGATGCAGGTCGAACTTGCCACGCCGCATACGCTGAAGGAAAGCGTCGACATCATGCGGATCGGGCGGGCCGAGATCGAAGCCAATCCGGACGGGATCGACTTGTCGGGGCCGCTGCTCGAGGGGCTCGCCATCGCCGGCATGCTGTCGCGCGAAGCGATGCTCGATCCCTCGTCGAGCGTCTCGCAGCAGCAGGAGACGGTGTTGAAGCCGAATTTCGACAGCGCCATGGCCTTTCTCTGGCAGGCCACTCCCGGCAACGGCAGGGCCGACCAGATTGCAGCCGGCCGCGATTATGTCAGGCTCAATCTCGCCGCGACGGGGCTGGGCATCGCGATGCAGCCGTTCAGCCAGGCGCTCCAGGAATATTCCGAGATGCGGCCCAATTTCTTGCGATTGCGCGACGAACTGGGGATTGCCGAAGCCGAGACGCTGCAAATGTTCGTTCGCCTCGGTTATGGTCCCGATGTCAAGGCCGCGCCGCGCTGGCCGCTCGATACACGGATCAGGAGCGCATGACCGAAAAGGGCGGAGCACTCGAAGAGGCTTTCCGTTTCCTGACCGAGATCGGCATCATCGCGCAGCTTGCCGGCACAGCCTTCGAAAAGGCCATGCCTGAAGGCATGACCATGCCGCAATTCGTGGTGCTCAATCATCTTGCGCGGCTCGGCGGCGAGTGGACGCCGCTGCGCCTGGCCAATGCGATGCAGCTAACCAAGGGTGCGATGACCAATACGCTCGGCCATCTCATCCGCAAGAACTTCGTCGCGGTCCGCCCTGACGACAGGGATGGCCGCTCGAAGCTCGTATCCCTCACCGCCGAGGGACTTGCCGCGCGGGACAGGGCCATCGCCGCTCTGGCGCCGGAACTCGCGGCGCTTGTCGAAGGCGTGTCGGCGGAGCTGCTGACCGAAGCGATCCCCCCACTGGAGACGGTGCGCAGGTTTCTCGACCGGAGGCGGGATCGTCCTTCCGACCGCTGAGGGCCGTCGCAGCCCGACGGGGTGCCGTGGCCCTGACCCGAAGGACCGACGCGGGGGCTGCCGAAGTCCCTTCCGGTTTCCAGGCAGGCACTGTAGTCTCGCCATCGGCCCGATGCAGCCGGCAGCCCGCGTCCCGCAAGGGGCATGGCGAATGCATCGACGTCCTGTCGTCCGGCTTCTTTCGAACGGCGAAGGCTTCAGCAATGCGGGCACTGACAGGCATGCTTCGCCGCAACGAAGGAACCATTGTCATGCGCACATTCCGTGATGCAAAAGCCATGGCGAAAGCCATGCGCGACGCACTTGCCGCAAGGGGGCACGATATCCAGCATAGCGAGGCTCTGGAGATCGTCGCCCGCCAGTTCGGCCTGGACAGCTGGAACATACTGTCGGCGAAGATCGGAGCGGATGCGCTCCGCGCGCCTGCGGAACCGGTGCGGTTCGAGCCGCCGGCGCCGATCTTCCGCATCTTCGACGAGGCATTGCAGAAGGGGCTCGTCGCCAAGAACTACCGCTACAACCGGCCGGGCCTCGAACGGCAGGAATGGGGCCTCGAATGCCAGGTCATCGACCCTTTCGGGAACAGGATCAGGTTCCTGGAGGTCGCCGACGGGGCATAGTCCATCGTCGCACTTCCCGAACATCGCGCCGGATCTCGTGCCGATGCGGCGGCGCAGTCAGTTTTTCGGCTCGGCCTTCGCGATGCGGCGATCGGAAAAGTTGAGCCGGCGGGCGGCAATTGCATGGGCGATCCCGCTTAGCTCGTCATTCCCGGCAACCAGCGAGTCGAGCTCGGTCATCTGGTTCATGGCGATCAGCTGCAGGATGTCCAGCCGGATCGCCCCGTCGGTCGCGCGCGGCAGGCGGGCGACCGGCTGGAGATGGTCGGGGCGCGCGGAGGTGTCGAGGCCGATACCGTCCAGCGCCGAAAGCGGCATGCCCTCCTTCGCCTCGGCGAAGGCATAGATGCCGACGCCTTTCTTGGGCAGCGGGAAGGTGGCGAGCGCAACGTCGCCGACGCCCGGATGCGCAAGCAGGGCCTCCACGATCTCCGGCCCTTCATGCTCGATGCGGTCATGGGTGCCTTCGCCGTCCGACCAGCGGAAGAGGCCGCGCGTGACCAGGTTGTAGACCTTCTTGCCTGTCGCCATCCAGATGCGCGAGGGCAGGGAGCGCCGCGCGAGAAGCCGGGCGCCCGTGGGCGAAAGAAGATGCGGTGCAAAGGCCCGCTTCTGCTTCAGCAGATGCCGGAAGTCCTCATAGGCCATGATGCGATAGAGCGGGCCGCGCCGGCGATGCCGCGAAGCGAGCTGGAAATCGATCACGGCAGCAAGCCCCTCCGGCGTCATCAGCCAGTTCTGCGGCTTGGCGAGGTCGTTGTGGGTAATGCCCTGGCGCCGCAGCGCGCGCAGCAGCCGGTGCGCGTCACGATACCAGGCAGCGTCCTTCGGACGGCCGAGATGCAAAGGCGTGCCTTCGCTCCAGTGGCGGAACAGGCCGTCCTTGTCGACCGAGATGATCTGCGGCGTGCCGATGACGCCCTTTACGGCACGCAGCGCGGCGATCTCGCGGCGCGCCAGCACCCAGCCGAGAGGCCGCGACCAGAAGGGGGCCGCCGTCACCACGCGCCGGATGATCTTCTCCTGCGCAGCGCCGGCAAAGTGCCCCTTGCGAGTCTCCGAAAAGAGATCCCGCTTCAGGACGGTTTCGGTCACGAATTCCGGCATATGGTTCCTTCTGGTATCGTCAGGCGACGCGTCCGGAAAATCCGACAGCGACCGCCATGCATGCTATCGCATCGGCTCGAAATCGGCATCGATTCCGCGAGCACGATGCGCATCGTCCATGCAGCTCAAGGCGCGCGCGGCGCTCTATTGGCACGGCCGGACGGCGTTGTCACCCTTTCCAGGCGGCGGCTAGGATATGCGGTTGTGAAGGTGAGACGACAATGGCGAAGGCATTGGACGGGATCTTTGCGCTCCTGCTGCTGATAGGGGCTGTGCTCCATGGCTACGGAACGATAACCGGCTATCAGCCCGGCACCGAGATTTTCGTCTGGTCGCTGTCGGGAAGCCTGGCTGCTGCGCTGATCGCCGTGCTCAATCTGTTGCGCCGCGAGCGGCGCGGCGACCGCGTGCTGGCGTTGATCTGCCTCGTGGCCAGCCTCGCCTGGGCGGGGCTGGTGCTGGGCTTCGGCGCCGCGATCGGCAACATGCTCGATGCGCGGGTTCTGTGGCACGTGATCGCAGCGCTGGCACTGGCTTTCTTCAGCCTGAAATCGATGACCGAACGGCGGCTTTCGATCTAGGCGCAGAGGCGTGGCGGCGGCGGGAGATCGCCAAGCCGTCACGGATGTTCAACCCGATCAGAACGAGATTGGTCGCGCCGGCGACGAGCTCCAGTCCCTGAACGAGATAGAAGGCCGTATCGAAGGCGCCGGCTTCCGCCTTGGTTGCAAGGAAGATGGCCGACGGCAGCAGGATCAGGAGGCCATTGCCTGCTATGAACGGCATGCGCCGTTTCTTGGCGACGACCGCGGGAAGGCGCATGCCGCGACCGAGCGAAAAACCGCTGGCGCCGGTCGCGACAAGGGCCGGGATGAGGACGACCATGCCCGACAGGATGGCGGACTTGACCCAGGCGATTGCCGCGGTCGAGCCCGAGAGTTCGGTCGCGGCCGTTCCCAGCCAGAAAGTTGCGATCAGGAAGAAGGCGAGCATGCCCGCCAAGGCATGGAGATGGTGCAGTTTCATGGCAAGCTCCATTCAATAGCATGCTATATACTATTGCATAGTATGCTATTTAAATCAAGGTGACGCATGGTTTTCGAAAAGAGCGGATCGGCGGGGTATCTCGCCAACCACATGGCGCGGCTGTTCGCACTCGGGCTGCAGGATCGGATCAGGCCTCTCGGCTTGGCGCCCGCGCAGTTCATGCTGCTGATCGAACTCTGGCGCGAGGACGGGTTGAGCCAGCGCGACCTCGTCGAGCGGCTGGATGTCGAGCAGGCAACGATCGCCAACACGCTGGCGCGCATGGAGCGCGACGGGCTGATCACCCGCGCGCCGCATCAGGGGGATGCCCGCATGAAGCTCATTCGCCTGACGCCGAAGGCGCGCCGGATCGAGGCCGAGGCGATAGCGGCGGCGCGCGCACAGAACGCGGCGGCGCTCGGTGACCTGACACAGGCCGAGCGTGAGCAGTTTCTCGACATGATGCGCCGGGTGATCACGCGCATGCAGGCACGGGGCGAACGGGCGGAGCGACGGCCCTCGGGGTGATCAGAAAAAGGCTGCCGCGGCAGCCTTTCAACCGCCGATCACGACGACGAACACGCGGCTTAAGGCTTCCCGACCCTTGATGACATGGGTGAGACGGCCAGGGAATTGGAGATAGTCCCCCTCGCCGAGAATTACAGTGCGATCCGCGACGCGGATCTCCACCTCGCCGCTGAGCACCAAAAAGATCTCCTCTCCCGAATGATTGGCTTCACTCGGACGTTCCGCCTCGGCGGCGACCTCGACCAGGAATGCACTCACTGCGCGATTTTCCGAGGGACGGCTCAGCATGGCGTAGAGATAGCCGCCGTCTTCGGCCGGAGCCGTGTGCATTTTCCGGTCCTGACGCCGCACCACGTGGAGTGCCTCCTCGTCCAGGGTCTCGCCCAGAAGCGACGACACTGACGTGTCGAGGGCGGCCGCCAGCCTGATCAGGGCCGCGACCGAGAGCGATTTCTGACCCCGCTCGAATCGCGAGAGGTGCCCCTTGCTCAACCCGGTCTGCGCCGCCAACTGATCTAGCGTGATGTTCCGGCTGATGCGCAAGGCGCGCGCCTGGAAACCGTAGCCGACGGTCTCCTCGGTTCGGGTAGCTTCCTGCTTGTTCAATTCGAATAGCTCTGTTGTCGCTGTTGTCCCTTGGGGCACAGGCAGAGATAGCAGTTTCAGCCGCGACCGTCGACGCGGCATCGAAAGCAAAGGTTCAAACGAGATTTGCCGGCAGAGGACTTGCGTGTTCGATCGTGTCTTGCTACGAAGTTGCCCATTGGACAACTAAGTTGTCTTGACGGTGACCGGCGGCAACGGGCCGGACTGAAGTCGGCCTTGGATGTCGGCACGAGAGGAGGGCAATCGCGATGACGGTCTGGTCGGGGCATGTGGATGCCCTTCATCTTGCGCCGCGCTCCTTCCTTCCGATGAAGGCGGCGGGGGAGCTGTTGCTGATCGCGGGCAAGGGCGTGGAAGGCGATCGTTACGCGACAGGAGAAGGCTTCTATTCCGACCGTCCGGAAGAGGGGCGGCAGGTGACGCTTTTCGAGGCCGAAACGCTGGAAGCACTCCTACGCGACCATCAGGTGACGCTCGGCGCCGCCGACCATCGCCGCAACGTGACGACGCGCGATGTCCCCCTCAACCACCTGGTCGGTCGCAGGTTCAGGATCGGTGGTGCGGTCCTGGAAGGAACCAGGCTGAGCACGCCGTGCCGTCATATCGAGCAGATAGCGGGGCAGGAGATTTTCACGCTCCTGCTCAATCGTTCGGGCCTGCACGCGCGCATTCTCCAAGGCGGTCGCGTTCGCCTGGGCGATGCCATCATGCCGGTGTGAGCGCGGTGACCAAGCTGATCCACAGGGTCACGACCAAGGTCGTCGGCATGGAAGCGGTCTGTGACGATGTCGTCGCGATCGAGCTGTCCGATCCTGACGGGTGGAGGCTGCCGCCCTTCACTGCGGGTTCCCATATCGACGTCCATCTGCCGAATGGGGCGGTACGCCAGTATTCGCTCGTCGGCGACCCTGCCGAGGCCGATCGCTACCGGATCGCCGTGCGGCGCGAGGATGGCGGGCGCGGGGGCTCTTTGTGCCTTCATCGCGACGTCGCGGTGGGAACCATTCTGCCGGTCTCGCTGCCGCGCAATCATTTCGGGCTCGCCGCAACCCGAAGGCATGTGATGATTGCCGGAGGTATCGGCATTACGCCTTTCCTGTCGATGATCCCCGAGATCGAACGGGCTGGAGGCGACTTCGAGTTGCATTTCTCCTCGCGGTCCAGGGCGAACACGCCTTTCCTGAAGCAGCTCCAGCCCCTCGCGGAAAGCGGAAGGCTGACGCACTATTTCAGCCGGGAAAGGGATCCGGACCGGATCGATCTGCCCGACGTCCTGAACGCGGCTGCGCCGGAAGCTCACGTCTATTGTTGTGGTCCCATATCCCTCATCCATGCGGTTCAGGAGACCGCCGGGGCCTTGCTGCCGCAGGACAGGCTCCATGTCGAGCGCTTCGGTCCGACCGATGCGACAACAGGCGCCGCCTATTCGCTCGAACTCGCCAGAACCGGTCGAAGGATAGAGGTTCCCGAGGGGCAGACCATGCTGGATGCGTTGCGGCGAGCCGGCATCGAGATGCCCGCGTCCTGCGAGGCCGGCGTATGCCTCGATTGCAGGACACGGTTCCTGGACGGCGTGCCGGTTCATCGTGACCTAGTCATGAAGACTGCCGAACGGCTGCAATTCCTGACGCCCTGCGTTTCGGGATGTTCAAGCGCGACGCTGGTGCTGGATCTTTGAGGAGGGGAAGAAAATGACAGGGAAATCCGACACGACAATCGTGCTCGTCCACGGTTCCTGGGGAGGGGGATGGGTCTGGGACGAGGTCGTCGCAAGCCTGACCGGCGCAGGCAGGCGCATCCTGGCGCCCACGCTTACGGGCCTCGGCGATCGCGCGCATCTGATCCATGAGGGCATCGATCATGAACTCCATGCAGAGGACATCGTCCAGACGATCGAATTCGCCGATGCCTCCAACATCGTTCTCGTCGGGCACAGCTATGGCGGGCTCGTCGCCAGCGCGGTCGCCTGTCGTATCCCGGAAAGGATCCGATCTCTCGTCATTGTCGACGGCTTTCTTGCCGAGACAGGACGCTCCATCTTCGACCTGCATCCCGAAATCAGCGCCATCACCGAACCGCTGCTCAACCCGACGGCACCCTGGCAGATGATGCCCTTGCCGGCTTCCGCCATCGGCCTGCCGGACGGACCGCAGGCGAGGCGTCACGACGCCAGGAGCCGCCCCATGCCGATCCGGACCCATTCCACGCCGTTCCGTGAGGACATGGCGCGGCTGGCGGCGATCGACCGGCACTACATCAGATGCACGGACTTTCCGATCTTCGCGGCGACGGCGGACAAGGCTGAGCGGGAGGGCTGGCGCCGTGGCGATATCGAGACTGGCCACATGGTCATGTTCACGCAGCCCGGCGAACTCGCACGCGGGATCGAAGACATCACGACAATGGAAGGGTGACATGAAGAACGAACATGATGTCGTCATCGTGGGTGCGGGCCCTGTCGGGCTCTGGCTCGCATGCGAATTGAAGCTTGCCGGCGTAGACGTGGCTCTGCTCGACCGACGTGACGAGCCGGCGCGCCAATCGCGAGCCCTGACTATTCATGGGCGGACCCTGGAAGTGTTCGCGCTGCGGGGGCTGGAGGCGCGGTTCCTCGGCTCCGGCAGGCCCATTCCAACGGGACATTATGGCGTTCTCGACACCAGGCTCGATTTCTCGCCGTTCCGCAGCCGCTATCCTTTCACCCTGTTCATCCCCCAAGTCACCACCGAGGCCATGCTCGAGGAGCGGGCGCGCGAGCTTGGTGTCCATATCATGCGCGGTTGGACGGCCGTGGGTCTCGAGGACGCCGGGGCAGATGTGGTCGTATCCGCCGAGGGAAAGGAAGGCAGCATCAGGCTTTCGGCATCCTACGTCGTCGGCGCGGATGGCGCGCGTAGCATCGTGCGGCGGGAGACCGGCATTCCATTCGAAGGCTATCCGGCCACTCAGACGCTCGTCCTCGGCGATGTGGTGCTCGGCGAGGCCTTGCCGAAACCGGTCATCTCATCGGTCAATCCGCACGGCTGCGCCATGATTGCGCCGCTCGGTGACGGGGTCCATCACCGCATCGTCCTTCTCGACCCCGACAGAAGCGCGGTCGCGCAGAAGGAGCCGTTGACTCTCGACGAATTGTCGGCCTCGGCTCGCAAGATTTTGGGAAGCGACTTTGGCGCGGCCGATGCCATATGGCTGTCCCGCTTCACCGACGAGACACGGCTGGCGCGGACCTATCGCAAGGGCAGGGTGTTGCTGGCCGGCGATGCCGCTCACATCCACATGCCCGCAGGCGGCCAGGGCATGAATGTCGGCATCCAGGATGCCATGAATCTGGGCTGGAAGCTTGCGGCCGTCGTCAAGGGCGCAGCCCCCGAAGGCCTGCTCGACAGTTATGAGGGCGAACGGCGCCCGATCGGCGAGCGGCTTTACGCCAACACGCTCTCCCAGACAGCCCTGGTGAGCGCCTTCAGCCCTTCCGGTCAGGCACTGCGTTCCACCATGGAGGGGCTGCTCAAGATACCGGCCGTGAACCGACTCCTTGCCGGAGAACTCTCCGGCTTCGACGTCGCCTACGACGAGGCTGTGGGACGGATCGAGACGGACGGGCGGCTGTACCCCGGGAGTCGCGTTCCCGATGTCGAGTTGACGACCAATGAAGGAGAACTGGCCGGACTGCACAGCTTCTTGGCCGACGGCAAATGGCTGCATCTGTCACTGGCGGAGGGAGCGGCCGCACCGCGTCAAGACTGGCTCGGCGAGCAGGACGTCCGTGGTCTTCGCGCGTCCGCCAAGGATGAGTTGTTCGCGGGCTACTCGGCCATGCTGATCCGTCCCGACGGCTATCTCGCCTCGGCGGCCTGAGACGAACAATTCCAAAGAAGTTTCAAGAGGAAAGGAATCCTCATGCAGCGTTTCAACCCTTCCACCATGGCGCCGCCCGTCATGGATCTCTACTCCCAGATTGCAGTGTCGCCTGCCGGCGCGCGTTTCGCTGCGATCTCCGGCCAGGTTGCGATCGACAGCGAAGGCGCCCTGGTCGCTCAGGGCAGCCATGCAGGGCAGGCGCGCCAGTGCTTCCTCAACATACGTCATGCGTTGGAGGCGATCGGAGCCACGCCTGCCGACATATTGCAGATGCGGATCCATGTCGTGGACCACTCGCCGGCACGGATCGAGGACATCTTCGGCGCCGGCCGCGACATTTTCGGCGAAGACTGGCCGCTCTGTGCGAGCACCTATATCGGGGTGGCGTGTCTTGGTCTGCCCGACTGGCTGGTGGAGATCGACGCCATCGTCGTGCTGTCGCAATAGCGTTCTGTCAGGAGGCTTCCCCGCGCCGGTGTCATAGGCATTGACGGCCCTGCCGACCGGCCCACATTCGACGGGGTTGCACCGGAAGGAGGCCGCAATGCACGACGACAGCCCGAAGCCGACTATCGCCCGCATCTGGCGCGGCCGCACGAGGCGCGAGATGGCCGACGCCTATGAGCCCCATCTCCGGGAGACCGGCATCACGCCGCTGATGGAGAAGGCGCTCGGCGTCCAGAACTTCCGCGAGGATCGCGCCGACGAAAGCGAGTTCGTCACCATTTCCTATTGGGAAAGCGTCGAGGCCATGGCGCGCTTCACCGGCGGTGATCCGACAGAAATCCATCATCTGCCGCGCGACGCCGAGTTCCTGATCGAGCTCCCGAAGGAGGTCCAGATCCTGCGCATCCTGACCAGTCACGGCCAGACCGGACAGTAAGCGCAGCCTCTGGCACACGCTTGTCAGCGGAAAGCGGACTTCGTACTCTCTGCGGGTCGGACATCGATCCGGCGATCGAATTGCAGGGAGGATCGAATGGATACCCCACGCAATCGTGACGACGCCGAAGCCTTCGCGGCCCATCCCAAGACGACCGGCCGCCTCCAGGGCCTCTCGCCGATGAGCGGGGCGGAATATCTCGAAGAACTGCGTGACGGCCGCGAAGTCTATATCTATGGCGAGCGGGTCAAGGACGTCACCACGCATCCGGCGTTCCGCAACACGGCGCGCATGGTGGCCAGGCTCTATGACGCGCTTGGCGACGAGAAGGTGAAGGACAAGATCCTGCTGCCGACCGATACCGGCAATGGCGGCATGACCCATGCCTATTTCAAGGCGCCGAAGACGGCAGCGGAGCTGCTGCAGGGGCGCAGCGCCATCGCCGAATGGGCGAAGCTCACCTATGGCTGGCTCGGCCGCGCGCCCGACTACAAGGCCTCGTTCCTCGCCACGCTCGGCGCCAATGCCGAATTCTACGATCCCTATCAGGACAATGCCCGCAACTGGTACCGCTTCTGCCAGGAGCGGGTGCCATACATCAACCACGCCATCATCCATCCGCCCGTCGACCGCGACCGGCCGCCCAACGAGGTGGCCGATGTCTGCGCGCATGTGGAGAACGAGACCGACGCCGGCATCATCGTCTCCGGCGCGAAGGTCGTGGCGACCAACTCGGTGCTTTCCAACTACACCTTCGTGGCCCATCACGGGCTGATCCCGCTGCAGGACAAGGATTACGCGCTGGTCTTCATGGTGCCGACCAACGCGCCCGGGGTGAAGTTCATCTGTCGGACCTCCTACGAGATGACGTCCACCGTGATGGGCAGCCCGTTCGACTATCCCCTGTCCAGCCGGCTCGACGAGAACGATGCCGTGTTCATCATGGACAAGGTGCTGGTCCCCTGGGAGAACGTCTTCGTTTTCGGCGATATCGAGAAGGCCAACAATTTCTTCCCGAGGACCGGCTTCCTGCCGCGCTTCGTGGTGCATGGCTGCACCCGGCTGGCCGTCAAGCTCGACTTCATCTCCGGCCTGCTGCTCAAGGCGGTCGAGGCGGCCGGCACCAAGGACTATCGCGGCGTCCAGGCCAATGTCGGAGAGGTGATCGCCTGGCGCAATCTGTTCTGGTCGCTCTCGGATGCCATGGTGCGCGATCCCAGACCCTGGATCGGCGACTACATCCTGCCAAACATGGACGCCGGCAACGCCTATCAGGTCATCGCGACGATCGTCTATTCGAAGATAAAGTACATCATCGAGCAGACGGTCGCTTCCGGGCTGATCTATCTCAACAGCCACGCGCTCGATTTCAAGAACCCGGAGCTTCGACCCTATCTCGACCGCTACCTGCGCGGCTCGAACGGCTACAAGGCCGAAGATCGGGTGAAGCTGATGAAGCTCCTGTGGGACACGCTGTCGACGGAATTCGGCGGCCGTCACGAGCTCTACGAGATCAACTACAGCGGCTCGACCGAGGAGATCCGCCGCTATTGCCTCTTCGGGGCCCAGGCGTCTGGCAATGCCGACAGGTTCCGGGGCTTCGCCGAGCAATGCATGGCCGAATACGACCTCGACGGCTGGCGCGTTCCCGATCTCACCGATCCCGGTGAACTGAGCTATCACGTTCGCCAGGGCGCCAAGTGACGATGAGCGTCGAGGGCGACGAACCCCAGCAGGTTCCGGTCCACATCGACCCGCTCGAATTCCGACGGGTCATGGGCCAGTTCGCCACCGGCGTTGCCGTCATATCGACGATCCACGCCGGCGAGATGCGCGGCATGACGGCCAACGCCTTCATGTCCGGCTCGCTCGAGCCGCCGCTCTGTGTCGTCTCCATCGCCAAGCGCGCCCGCATGCATGGGCTCATCAGCGAAACGCGACGCTTCGTGGTCAATGTGCTGGCCCATCACCAGAGCGAGGTGGCCATCCATTTCTCGGGCCGTCCCAGCCCGAGGGCCATCATCGATCTGGGCTGGATCCACGGCCTGCCCATGCTGCGGGACGCGCTGGCGCATATGGCCGCCGATGTCGTGGCCGAGCACGAATGCGGCGATCACACGCTCTTCGTCGGCCAACTCTTCCACATCGACGCCGGCAAATTCGGCCAGCCCTTGCTTTATCACCAGAGCCGGTTCGCCTCGCTGCTGCACAGCAAGCAGGACCAGGCGATCACGGTGCCGGAGTTTTGGTGAAACCAAGCGAATAGCGAGTAGCCGATAGCGAACAGGGGAAGAGACCGTCAGCTTTGCTGTGCGCCGCTCGTTTCCTCGATCCTCTTCCGCAGGAAGCGTCGTTCCGGTTCCTGGGTCGCGAGCGACAAGGCCCGCTCATAGGCCGTTCGTGCTTCATCATTGCGGCCGAGGCGCCTCAAGAGGTCGGCTCTCGCGGAATGGGCCAGGTGGTACCGATCGAGATCGCCGCGCGCCAGGATGGCGTCGATGAGGGCGATGCCGGCCTCTGGCCCGTCGCGCATGGCGACCGCCACGGCACGGTTGAGCTCGACGACCGGCGACGGTTCGGCCTTGAGCAAAAGGTCGTAGAGGCTTGCGATCGCGTGCCAGTCGGTCGCATCTGCATGGATCGCGCTGGCGTGCTTTGCGGCGATCGCCGCCTGGATGCAGTAGGGACCGAAACGTCCCAAGGACAGCGTCCGCTCCGCCAGCCGTGTGCCTTCGGCGATCTGGCCCTTGTTCCAGAGCGAGCGGTCCTGGTCGGCGAAGAGAACGATCTCACCGGACGGCGACGTGCGGGCTGCGCGCCGCGATTCGTGAAGCAGCATCAGGGCGAGCAGTCCGATCGCCTCCGGTTCGGGCAGAACCTCCACGACAAGCCGCCCGAGGCGGATCGCCTCGTCGCTGAGGTCATGGCGGGTCAGGATTTCGCCCGACGACGCCGAATAGCCTTCGTTGAAGACGAGATAGACGACGTGCAGCACGGTCTCCAGCCGGCCTGGCAGCTCGTTGCGATCCGGCACCTCATAGGGAATGCGGGCGTCGCGGATCTTGGCCTTCGCCCGCACGATGCGCTGGGCGATCGCCGGGGGCGTGGCGAGGAACGCCCGGGCGATCTCTTCCGTCGTGAGGCCGCAGATTTCGCGCAGCGTCAGCGCGACCTGGGCATCCGGCCCGATCGCGGGGTGGCAGCAGGTGAAGATCAGCCTCAGCCGGTCGTCCTCTATGTCTTCCTGCTCGTCCGGAGACGCGGCCATGTCCTGTTCCAGGCGCAGGGCGAGTTCGGTCAGCGAGGCGTCGAAACGGCTGCGCCGGCGCAGGCGGTCGATCGCGCCGAACCTGCCCGCCGAGATCAGCCAGCTGCACGGATTGCCGGGAAGGCCGTCGCGCGGCCATTGCCTTGCCGCCGCAACGAAGGCGTCATGCAGGGCCTCCTCGGCGAGATCGAAATCGCCGAGGAGACGGATCAAGGTCGCGAGCACGCGCCGTGATTCCGAGCGATACACGGCCTCGATGGTCTCGCGCATCGGTTCGGCGGGGGGCTCCATCGCGCCCTCAGAGATCCATGATTGGCCGTACCTCGATGCTGCCGAGCTTGGCCAGCGGTATTCCGGCGGCGATGTGGATTGCCTGGTCGAGGTCTTTCGCTTCGATCAGGATGAAGCCGCCCAGGATCTCCTTGGTTTCGGCGAAGGGGCCGTCCGTCGTCGACATCCTGCCGTCGCGGACCCGCACCGTGGTCGCCGTGGAGACCGGCTCGAGCGCATGGGCGAGGATGAGGTGGCCGGCCTTGTCGAGTTCCTGGTCATAGGCCAGCGAGTCGCGCGTGAGCGTGGCATCCTCGCTCGGGCTTAGCGCCTGAAGATCCTTCGCTTCGAAATAGACAAGGCAGAGATATTTCATTTCGCGCTCCTATGGCTCCGCGGGATTGTCGACGCTGATGGTCGTGCGTGGAAGCCCGGATTCGACAAGCGCCGGGAAAAAATTCCCGACGAGAGAGCACGACGAAAATTCCGTCGCCCTGATGTCGATTGCCCGGCTGCCGGATCGACCAAGGCACGAAACAACGCGTCCACGGGAGAGTGCAATGGACATGCTGGTATTGGCGGCTCATCTGAGCGGCAATGGTTTTCGGTTGCAGGCCGGGCAGAGCGCCTCGTTGCTGGTC
The DNA here is from genome assembly GCF_016756635.1 of Mesorhizobium sp. L-8-10. NCBI lineage: Bacteria > Pseudomonadati > Pseudomonadota > Alphaproteobacteria > Hyphomicrobiales > Phyllobacteriaceae > Mesorhizobium > Mesorhizobium sp. L-8-10. Next base: position 4,152,558 of record NZ_AP023263.1, read on the forward strand.
CTTGCATTGCTGTTGATCGCCTTTGTGGTCGCTGCCCTGGAGGCAGCCTCGGCTTAGGGCGCTCCATCCATTATGAGGCGTCCTGCGATTTTGGGGCGCTCAGGACCTTTGACGAGGATTGCATTTCCCCAGAACCTGCCGAGGCGCAGCCTATCTGCGCGATAGCGGTTCCCCGAGCTACGGTCCGGCGGGGCCATCGGTCGGCGCCGGCCTTCACCAAGGCTTGATTGGATGGGTGAGGCGAGGGCTCTAACTTTCCGGTCTTCAAGTGCGGAAAGGGAACGCCATGCCAATCATCACCCAGGCGATGATCGACGCCTATGACGAATTCACCCATGTGACTCTCGACCGCCGCCGTTTCATGGAAACGCTGACCAAGCTTGCCGGCTCCGCCGCGGCGGCGGCAGCAATCGCGCCGCTGCTCGCCGCAGATCCGGCGCATGCGGCCATGGTGGCGGAGGACGACAATCGTCTCAAAGGCGAAGACGTCACCTATCCCGGTAGTTCCGGCGAGATGAAAGGCTATCTGGTGCGGCAGGCCGATGCGGCCGGAAAGCTGCCCGCCGTCATCGTGGTGCATGAGAATCGCGGCCTCAATCCCCACATTCGCGACGTCGCGCGACGCATCGCGCTCGAAGGGTTCCTCGTGCTCGCACCCGACTTCATGTCGCCGCTGGGCGGCACGCCCGCCGACGACGACAAGGCGCGCGACCTCTTCAATCAGCTCGATATGGCCCGGGTCGTCGCGGACGGCGTCGCCACCGTCGCTTTCCTGAAGGGCGATGCCGCCTCGAACGGCAAGGTCGGCGCGGTCGGCTTCTGCTGGGGCGGCGGCACGGTGAATGCGCTGGCCGTTGCAGCCCCCGATCTCGATGCGGCCGTCGCCTATTACGGAATGCAGCCGAAAGACGCTGCCGAGATCGCCAGGATCAGCGCGCCTCTTCTCCTGCACTATGCCGGGCTGGACGAGCGCATCAATGCCGGCATCCCCGACTTCCGGAAGGAACTGGATGCCGAAGGCAAGGAGTATCAGATCTTCATGTATGAGGGCGTCCAGCACGCCTTCAACAACGAGACATCCGAAGCGCGCTACAATGAAGAGGCGGCCGATCTCGCCTGGAGCCGCACGATCGCCTTCTTCAAGGAGAAGCTGGCATAGATGGCGCCATCGTTGATACGTGTGTTCGAAGCGGACGGCGGCATACCGAACAGCTCGTTGCCGCTTGTGATATGGAAGGACCGCCTGCCCGGCGCGGCGCGCGAAGGGGGGCCGGCATGCGCCCTCTACCGCCGCAACGGCTGGAGCGGCACATGGGTCTATACGGTCTACCCCTTCTGGCATTTCCATACGCACGGCCATGAAGTGCTGGGCTGTGTCGGCGGTCGGGCGCGCATCGGTTTTGGCGGCGATGCAGGGATCGTGATCGACGTCGAGCGGGGCGATGTGGCGGTGGTTCCCGCCGGGGTCGGCCACAGGAAGATCCAGGCCACGGACGATTTCCTGATGGCGGGTGGTTATCCGCCGGGACAGCAGGGCAACATCGTAAGGTCCGGAGAACTGGACGACAAGCGGATCGCCGCCGAGATCGGGAGGGTCGGCCTGCCCGAGAGCGATCCGGTCACCGGCCTCGCGGATGGCGTCGTGACCGTCTGGCGGAGAGCAACAAGCTGAGTCTCGCGACTTGATCATGCCGGCTGCGCCGCGTCTCGCGACGGCCCGTTGCTTCAGCCGGGCGGGTCGGGCGGCGGCCTGTGCAGGGCAACGCCCGAGACCACCAGCGCAATGCCGAGCACGTCGCGCATGTCGGGAAACTGCCGCAGGACAATGATGCCGATCAATGTGGCGCTGAGCGGCAACAGCGCCAGCATCAGCGCAAAACTCGCACGCGGCAGCCGGGCCATGGCCATCTGGTCGCAGATGTAGGGGATGACCGACGAGCAGATGCCGACGCCGATCGCCGCACCGAGCAGGATCGGCGAGGTGAGGGCGGTGGTCGCCTCGCGCAGGCCGAAAGGCAGGACGAACAGCAAGGCGATGGCCATCGCCGCCCCGAGCCCGGCAATGCCGCCGCCCGCGCCCCGGTGGGCAAGGCGGTGGCCGAGCACGACATAACCCACGAACAGCACGCCGTTCAGCAATGCCCAGAACAAGCCGGCCGGATCGCTCGCCCATTGCGGGTCCAACAGGCAGAAGGTGCCGACAACGGCCATGACGAGCGCAAGGAGGTTGCGCCCTGTGCGCAGCCCGGCCAGGGCCAGCGCGATCGTGCCGACGAATTCGATCGCGGCGACCAGGGACATCGGCAGGCGTTCGAGGGCGAGATAGAAGGAGCAGTTCATCAGGGCAAGGCAGGCGCCGAAGGCGACGAGCAGCAGTCGCGTCTCAATGTCGGCCACGGCGAATGTCCGCCACGGCCGGGTGAAGGGGGCGAAGGCGGCTGCTGCCGTCGCGATGCGCAGCCAGGCGACGCCCAGCACGCCGATGGACGGGAAGAGGAGCACCGCGAAGGCGGGGCCCAGATAGTGGAAGACGGCGCTGATGCCGAACCAGAGCTGCGGCGGAACGGATTGCGCCAGGCGCGAAGCGGTGCCGGTTGCTGCCTGCATGGGAGCCTCCACGAGGCAGTGTCCGCGGCGGAGCGGATTGCCAACTGCCTGCTGTTCGAGAAACGGGCATTCCTGTTGTATTCCTGAACCCAAGTATCGCAGGCTGTTTGCTCGAATTATATGGATAATGCTATGGTGAAAAACTGATGTTGGCGTCGATACGGAGGTCGAAATGGCAAATCGCCTTCGAAGCGAAAATACCGGTCACGACGGGGTCGATACGCGTATCCTGCGAATCCTGGCCGACGATGCCCGAACGAGCGTCGCCGAGATCGCGCGGGCCGTGGGCATGTCGGCCCCCAGCGTTTCGGAGCGGATCAGGCGGCTCCAGGACAATGGGACGATCGAGGGCTACACGATCCGGATCGATCCGGCGGCCTTCGGCCTGCGGCTGTCGGCATGGCTGAGGATCCGGCCGGTCCCGGGCGAGTTGGCCCGGGTGAGCGAGATCATCAAGGCCATTCCGCAGGTGGTAAGCTGCGATCGCGTGACCGGCGAGGACTGTTTCGTCGCCCGCGTCCATGTGCGTTCCGTCGGCGATCTGGAAGCGGTAATCGACCGGATCATCCCTTATGCGATGACCAACACGGCCATCGTGCAATCGTCACCCGTCCCGCCGCGCCTGCCAGATATCGGGGAGGACCCCGATCGATGAGATCACGCCCGACGCCTTCGAATCACATTCCCAGGCGCTTCGATCGGGCGTGCTTGACGACACGGCGCCAGCGCAGGATGTCGATGGGGATCGGCTTTCTGACGGAGACGATACGCGAGATCTCGCCATCGATGTTCTGCAGCGTGTGCCGCAGGTCATCGTCGGTCAGTCGAGGATCCGCGGCCAGCTTCTCGGCGGTCGCATGAATGTCTGTCGTCGTCACGGTTCCTCACCCCGGCGCCCCGATGCCCGCAGTGAACTGATGGTCCGATCTTGTCCCGCGATCGCTGTCACGATCAAGTACCCGCGCGGCGTGGCCGCTCCACACTTTGCTTGAGGGCAGATACTCGCAGAGTGTCGCGTGAAGGAGGGTTCCACGCGAAGGTCGTAGGTTCCTGGGTAGCGCATCTCTTTTTTGCGCGGAACCGCTAAACCCTTTCGGGGGGCATGCCTAGGCGGTCCTGCGCTTGATCGCGATCGAGCGGCCGGCCCGTTCCGGCATCGGCAAGCCGGCATGGGCGGCGCGCATCGCCTCGACCCTCGGCTGGATGTCGGCGGGGAAGGGCGCGACCTTGGGGCCTGCCATGTCGATATGTAGCGACAGCGTTTCGGAGGTCGCGGCAAGCCAGCCGTCGACATGGCGGATTTCCTGGTAGGCACGCAGCCTTTTCTCGTCATGGTCGAGCAATTGCCAGGTGACGGTCACCCTGTCGGCCAGATGCAGTTCCTGAACGTAGCAGACATGGACCTCGGCCGTGTAGATGGTCAGCTTGCGGTCCCGCGCATAGTCCGCGCCGAGGCCCATCGCGTCGAAGGCTTCGTCCGAGCAACGGTCGAACAGCACATTGTAATAGGCCATGTTCATATGGCCGTTGTAGTCGATCCAGTCCTTCTCGACCTCCATGACACGGGAAACGAAAGGGGCGGGCTGGGTCATGAAATTCCTCTCGGCATGGTGCAGATGAACTTGAGCGGGCTACAGAGTGCCGCGCGATTCCTGAAGCGCAAAACACGCTCTAGCACACCTGGAGCGCAGCGCGTCCTTTCGGACGCACGAAGGACGCTCTGTCAAATCTGCACATCGCGCTTTCGGAAAATCGAGTACGATCTTCCGGCGGATGCGCTACGCCTCGAACCCGGCGAAAATCGATTCCGATTCCCGGGCCGATGCGGTAACCGGGTCAATACAGCTTCATAAGGACCGCCACTGGTCCAAACGCGGAGGAAACCATGGCTCTCAGCGACCTCAGGGCTGTCGCGCGCAACGAGGAGGGCATTGCGGCCGTGCTCGGTATCCTCAAGCAGCGGCTCGGCGAGCGCTTCCAGACCGGGCAGGCCATGCGCGAGCAGCATGGCCACACGACGACCTACATACCGACGCAGGCGCCTGACGGGGTCGCCTTCGCGCAATCGGCCGGCGAGGTGCAGGAGGTCGTTCGCATCTGCGCCGCCCACCGCGTGCCGGTGATCCCGTTCGGCGTCGGCACCTCGCTCGAGGGACATGTGAATGCACCGGGCGGCGGCATCTCGATCGACTTGTCGGGGCTGAACCGTATCCTGTCGGTCAATGCCGAGGATCTCGACTGCACGGTCGAGGCAGGTGTGACACGCGAGGCGCTGAACCAGCATCTGCGCGACACCGGCCTGTTCTTCCCGATCGATCCCGGCGCGAATGCTACGCTTGGCGGCATGGCGGCCACGCGGGCCTCGGGCACCAATGCGGTACGCTATGGGACGATGCGCGAAAACGTGCTGGCCCTGACCGCTGTTATGGCCGGCGGCAGCGAGATCGCCACGGGCCGGCGTGCCCGCAAATCCTCGGCCGGCTACGATCTGACGCGCCTTCTGGTCGGTTCGGAAGGCACGCTCGGCGTCATCACCACGCTGACCTTGAAGCTCTACGGCATTCCGCAGGCGATCTCCGGCGGCGTCTGTCCCTTTCCCAGCGTCGAGGCCGCCTGCAATGCGGTGATCATGACCATCCAGATGGGCATACCGGTGGCGCGCATCGAACTGGTCAATGCCTTGCAGATGAGGGCGATGAAGACCTATTCCAAGCTCGACTATCCCGAGAGCCCCTGCCTGTTCGTGGAGTTCCACGGCAGCGAGGCCGGGGTGAAGGAGCAGGCCGAGAGTTTCGGCGAGATCGCCGCCGAGCATGGCGGCGGCCCGTTCCTGTGGACGACGGTGGCGGAAGAGAGGGCAAAACTGTGGAAGGCGCGGCACGACGCCTATTGGGCGTCGCAGACATTGCGGCCGGGCGCCAAGGGCCTGTCGACCGATGTCTGCGTTCCGATCTCGCGGCTTGCCGAGTGCATCGCCGAGACGGAAGCCGACATCGCCGCCACGGGCCTGGTCGCCCCGATCGTCGGTCATGTCGGCGACGGCAACTTCCACGTGCTCGTGCTCATGGACGTCAATGATCCGCGCGAGATCGCGCGGGCCGAGGAGTTCGTGGCGCGGCTCAACCTGCGTGCGATCGGCATGGATGGAACCTGCACCGGCGAGCACGGGATCGGCCAGGGCAAGATGGCCTTTCTCGAGCGCGAGCATGGCGCGGCCGTCGAGGTCATGCGCGCCGTCAAGCTGGCCCTCGATCCCGACGGCATCATGAACCCGGGGAAGATCCTGCCCATGCCGGCATAGTGGTGGAAACCCGATGCCTGGTTCGCGCAGCCAGGGTCCGCCCCGTCGCGGGACCGGAGAGGAGAATTTGAAAGGATGCGCTGGCGCGAAACAAGCGCGCAGGGTCACGGTTGACCGCTTTGCGCCTCCCCGCACAGCCACACGCGATACCATCCGATGTGATACAGATGCGCTGCGGAGCTATCTGTTACAGCCAAGCCGGGCTGTATCTGTAGGGCTCCGGCCATCTCACTGCAGTAGGATCGCGCCATGACGACACTCCGATCCCGAACTGCTTCAAGTCGGTCCTGGATCGCTGAAGGGCAGATGTGACATGGTGGATTCCAATCGGATCGACAACCTGATCGCAGCGGTGCCCTCCGCTTTGGCGCTTCGCGCCGGGGTGGACCTTGGCATCTTCACCCGGATCGGCGGCAGCACAGTGACTGCGGACAGCCTTGGGGCCGCGCTCAAAGTCGAGCCCGATCGTCTGTCGCGACTCCTCTACGCGCTCGCCAGCATCGGTCTCCTCGAAGTCAAGGATGGTCAATTTCGCAACGGAGCCGAAGCGTCGGCCTTCCTCGACGCGTCCAAGCCGACCTATCGCGGCGGCGATCATGCGCTCCTGCGCGAGCTCTGGGGAGCCGATCTGCTGACCGCTGAGTCGCTGCGACAGAACCGGCCGGCTGCGCTGCACGACTTTTCCGAGGCGGGGCCCGAGTCCGCGGCGGCCTTCAGCCGCATGCTCGCACCGGGCGGGGTGACTTTCGGCCGACATCTGGCCCGGGAGATAGACCTCTCGGCGATCGGTTCGGTGATCGACATCGGTGGGGGCCCCGGGACCATTCTCGTCGGACTTCGCGAACGGCGGCCGCAGATCGCGGCGACGCTGATGGAACTCCCGGCGGTCGCAGCGGTCGCGCCAGCTATCCTGTCAGAATACGGTGCCGACGACGTGGTTGTCGAAGAGGGGGACATAACTGTCGCGCCATCGATCGGTCGGCACGATCTGGCGATCCTGAAGGCCGTCGTCCAGGTCCTTTCGCCGGATCAGGCGCGCAGGTCGATCTTGAACGCGGCGCGTTGCCTCACACCCGGAGGCGAGATCGCAATTGCGGGATCGGGTGTCGTCGATGACGATCGCCTGGGCCCGCCTGAGGGTGTCTTTCTGAATCTCACCTTCTTGAACCTCTATCGCCACGGCGAGTCGTACACTGAAGGTCAATATCGCGCGTGGATGACCCAGGCTGGATTCCGGGATATCACCAGGTCGCGCCTGGACGGCTGCACGTTGTTTCGTGCACGCCTCACGGGCTGATCGTGGCTGAGTGGTTGGTTTCGGACGAAGGGTTCTCCGAGGCGCCCCGGCCCTGTCCGGGCAGCCTTGCAACCTTCAGCGCCGAGAGCGTTCGCTTGTCCGGTCAACGCGGAGCGAGCCATATCTATGAGCTCGTATCGGCGAGCAACATTCTTTCCCGACGAATGGTTGAGGCGTGCGGTCTTCGATTGGAGCCGACCCTGACATGCCGATTTGCGAACGCGCTGGTCAGCTTTCAAGCCGATCCAACTTGAACGCTGACCATCCGCTTGGCCCAACACTTCATTCGGCGATCGGTAGGGCAGCCACCACGCGTGGCGCTCCATGGTAGTTCCCATGGATGAGACGAAGAGCAGCTTCCCGCCAAATGCAGGAGTCTGACCGTCACCAGGCGCCACGTTTTCACCACTGGCCCGTCGCGGCCCTGGGCCGGGCGCCGCCGCCTTGACCCAGGCTTTTTTTGGCCTGAGAGTCGCGCGCGACTGCCAGGTCGGGTGGGCTGGAGGAGGAAACGGCATGGCGATGTCCCGCAAGGAGGAGGCCCGCGCGCTGGATGCGGGAGAGCGAGAGCTGGTCGATAAGTCGCATCAGCCGGCAGTCCAGGCGCTTTCGGACGCCGAACTTGCCGATCTGGTGAAGCTGGTGCGCGAACGGCGCGACAAGGCGCAGTCGGAGGCGCATCGGCGCCGGCGCGAAATGCGCGGCAAGAGCGGGCCGAAGGGCGCGGCGGCTTCCAGGTCGGATGCGGGCTCGCAAGCGAAGCTCTCCGTTCTTGCCATGGCCGTGCGGCGCCTCAACGCAGAGGCCGGGCGGCGGCGCCAGCTCGCCGCGAGCATGGCGCTGGTCGACAATGCGCACAAGGCGCTCGCCGTCAAGGCCAAGGCGCCGCAGCGTGGCCCGGAGTTCAACACCCGTCATGCCCATCGGGGCATGCGGGCGGCCGCCAACGAAAAAGCCGCCAGCCTGATCCGGCCGATGGAGCGGGGTCGGCAACGCAAGGCCGCGCAGGTGGCTCAGGCGAAACGCGACGCCCGCTGATGGCTTAGGCGGTGTCGAATCGTTTCGACCGTAGAGCTGGCGTAGGAGGTGCGGTGCTGCCCCTCACTGTCCTGCCGGACATCTCTCCCCGCACGCGGGGAGAGAGAGGCCGGCCGCTCTGATTTCGCCAATCGGAAAACCTCGGCGATTGGCGAATGTGGCGCTTGAACTCTGCCGCAGACCCGATTGGCTATCTCCCCGCTTACGGAGGTGAGGAGCCGGTTCGCGGAGCGGATTCATCGTTCCTGTGGCACGATCAAAGGCCAGCGAAAGACGGGACGCTGCGAAGCAGCGGGGACCGGGCCCGGCAGGACGGTGAGGGGCGATGCAGTGCGAAGCGGTTGTTTTCCGGTATTTCCCTGGATTGGATAGTCGAGCTGAAGCACCTCGATCGTCTGGAATGCGCGCAATTGCCACTTTATGGACATGGCGAAGCGGATAGAGTGTAGGAACGCGAACGGCATGTTCGTTCCAAGTGGCAAGCGATTGCGAGAGTAGGGTGCTGGCACGGCTTTTTGTGCTCGTCGGTGGATTGATCGTGCTGGCGCTGACAGCGGCGCTGGTGGGGCCGTATCTCATCGACTGGACGTCGTACCGGTCGAGCTTCGAGCGTGAGGCGAGCGCGATCCTCGGCCGCAAGGTAACGGTCGAAGGTGCGGCCAAGGCTCGCCTGCTGCCGTTTCCGTCGGTGACCTTTTCCGATGTGTCGGTAGCCGGGGGGCCCGACGGCACGCCCGCCATGACGGTCGAGACCTTCTCCATGGATGCCGAACTCGCCCCCTTGATGCGCGGCGAGTTCCTGATCTTCGACATGCGCCTGGTGCGGCCAAAGGCCACCATCGGCATCGGCGCCGACGGCGTCGTCGACTGGGCGATGCGGCCGTCCTCGCCCTTCGATCCCGGGCAGATCGCGGTGGAGAAGCTGACTGTCACCGAGGGCGAAGTAACGCTCCGGCATGCGGCCGGCGGCCGCGACCATGTGCTGTCCGACATCAACACCGTCATCTCGGCCCGATCGCTTGCCGGCCCATGGCGGGCCGCAGGCTCGCTGCGGCTCGACGGCATGGAGACGAGAGTTGAGATCTCCACGGGCAAGCTCGATGAGACCAGGGCCATGCGCCTGCGCGTCCGCGCCGATCCGGCCATCTATCCGCTGGCGGTGGAGATGGACGGCGACGTCAGGCTGGAGGATGGCGCGGCTCTTTATGCCGGCGCCTTCAAGGTCGATGCCAAGGTCGATTCACGTGGCGACGCCGCGACGACGCAATTACGCGGCACGGATGGCGCGAGCTTCAAACAGCAGGAGACATCGGGGCGCGAGCCGCCGCCTTACCGGCTGAGCGGCAAATTCGCAGTCGACCATCAGCGGCTGGATGTCGAGCAGTTCCGATTCGAGACCGGCCCGCTGGACAATCCCTATACGGCGGATGGAACCGGTCTGGTCGATCTCGGCACCGCGCCGCATTTCGAGATCGAGGCGCATGGCGCGCAGGTCCGCTTCGACGAAACGGTCGCCGAGCCCGGCAAGGCGAGCGGCGCCACGCTGGCGACGCGACTGGCCGGATTGGAGCGCATGCTGGCGGGCCTGCCGAGGCCGGGCATTCCGGGCACGGTGGACTTGGCGCTGCCGGCGGTCGTGGCGGGCGATACGACAGTCCGCGATGTGAGGATCGCGGCCGAACCGGCTTCCGAGGGCTGGAACATCAAGGCACTGTCGGCCGCGCTTCCGGGCCGCACGACGCTGGAGGCCAGCGGGCTCCTGCGCACGCCGAAGGATTTCGGCTTCCAGGGCTCGCTGCTGCTCGCCGTCGGTCAGCCCTCGGGCTTCGCCGCCTGGCTGTCGCGCGACGTCGACGAGGCGATCCGCCGCCTGCCGGCGGCAGGCTTCAAGGCGAGCGTCGATCTCACCCGCGAACGACAGGCTTTCCACGACCTCGAGCTCATCCTCGGCAAGGCCAGGTTTCGCGGCGAGGTCGACAGCCGGCAGCCTCAGGATGCCGAGCCGTCGATGGCGCTGAAGCTCGAAGGAGACGCGCTCGACATAGACGGCATGACCGCCTTCGCCTCGCTGTTCGTCAGCGGCAGGGGCCTGACCGAACTCGCCGCGCGCAATCTCGACCTGGCGATCAAGGCCGGCCCAGTCTCCGCCGGTGGATTGACGGCAGAGACGGTGGATGCCGCACTGCGCCTGCGCGGCGAGCAGCTCGAGATCGACAGGCTGTCGATCGGCGGGCTGGAGGGTTCCACGGTAAGCGCCACCGGTACGCTGCGGGATATCGCGAGCAATCCTTCCGGCCGGCTCGACGCGTCGATCGTCGCCGTAGACCTCACGCCGCTCTTGAAGCTCGTCTCGGGCCAGTATCCCGGCAATCTCCTGTTCTCCGCTCTGGCCGAGCGCGCGGCCGCCTATCCTGGGCTGTTGGAGGATACGCAGATCGACCTTGTGGGAACCGCCGCGCCCAATGGCGACGGGACTTCAGGCTTCGCCGTCAGCGCCAACGGAGATGCCGGCGGCAGCACGTTTTCCCTCGCCGCTTCGGGGATGCTCGCCGGCGGCACGGCGCTCGACATCGACCCGGCCGCTCCGCTGTCGATCTCCTTCTCGGCCAGGAACGACAATGCGGAAGCCCTGATGGCGCTCCACGGCCTGCCCGTATTGCCGCTCGGCGCCGTCGGCGGCGGCGAAGCCACGCTCACCGCCAAGGGTACGCTGGAGAAAGGACTGGAGACGTCTTTCGATTTCGCGGCCACGGATATGTCGGCCGCCTTCAACGGCAGTCTGCGCATGGCCGAGGGCCAGATGAAGGGGGCGGGCGACGTCACACTGGAGGCCACCGATATCGAGCCCTGGCTGATGACGAGCGGCATGATGCTGCCCGGCATGGGGCTGGGCCTGCCCGTCGAACTGGCCGCGAAGGCGTCCTTCGGCGACGGCACCTTGCGCATGTCCGGCTTGAGCGGGACGGTGGGCGAGGGTCGCCTTTCCGGCGATGTCGCCGCGGCCGTCAGGGACGGCGTTCCGCATCTCACCGGCACGGTGTCCGCCGAGGTCCTCGACCTGTGGCCGGCTGTGGCGACGGTGCTCGGCGAGGCGTCCATCCAGGGTGCCGGCGGCGCCTGGCCCGACGTGGCGTTCCGCAACAAGGTGGCGACGCCCTTCACCGCCGAGCTCGACATCAAGGCCGGGTCGGTCTCGGCCGGAATGTTCGGCACGGCCGCGGATGTGTCGGCCACGGCGCGGCTCGACATGGAAGGCCTGCATGTCTCCAATTTCGACGCCAAGGCCTATGGCGGCGTGCTCAGCGGCCTTGGCGAACTGAAGAACAATGGCGGCACCGCCCTGTTTTCGGGGCAGATGAAGCTGACCGGCGCCGATCTCGCCGCGCTGCTCGACGGCAGTGGCCTTGCCGGCAAAGGTGATGTCACAGCCACCTTGTCGGCCAGCGGCAAGTCCGTCGAGGCCATGGTCGCGGCGCTCTCCGGTTCGGGCACCGTGACGTTCGGCGGCACGACCGTTCCAGGCGTCAATCCTAATGCGTTTGCGGCTCTCATCCGCGCGGCCGACGCGGTCGGCCGCGAAATCGGCGCGACCGACATCGCCGCCTTCGCGCCTGATATCGTTGGAGACGGCACCTTCCAGGCGGACGGCGGTGAGATCGCCTTCACCGTGGCCAGCGGTATCCTGCGGGCGCCGCCATTGACGCTCGCCGGGCAGGGCGTGTCCCTCACGGCAGAGCTCAAGGCCGACGCCAATACCGGTACCGTTTCGGCGACGGGGCAGATCGCCTATGCGCCGGGGGATGAGGCCCTGGCGGGATCCGAGCCGGTCGTCGGCTATGCGATCGAAGGGCCCCTCCAGACAGCGCAAGGGCGCCTGGATCTGACCCCCCTCACACAGTTCCTGACGCAGCGCGCGCTGGAGATCGAGCAGGCCCGCGTCGAGGCCATGCAAGCCCAGTTGCTCGAGCGCCAGAGGCTGCGTCGGGAAGTCCGTTACTACGCCGCGCTACAGTCCGAGCGCGACCGTCTCGTCGAGGAAAAGCGGCGAGCGGAGGAAGAGGCACGCAAGCGGGCCGAGGAGGAGGCGCGCCGGAAGGCGGAAGAAGAGGCCCGCCGGAAGGCGGAAGCGGAAGCCAGGGCAAGAGCGGACGCCGAGGCGAAGGCTGCGGCCGAAGCCAAGGCCCGCGCCGATGAAGTTGCACGCCAGAAGGCCTTCGAGGAAAGGGCCGCGGAGGCCATAAGGATGGCCGAGCAGGAGCGGGCGCAGCACGAGGCCGAGGCGAAAAAGCCGGAGATCGAGCGGGCACCCCTGCCGGCTATCGAGGACGGTGGCGGGGCCGGTCGTATCAACCCGTCCTCGATCGACGATTTCCTGCGCTCGCTGCAGGGCGCGGAATGAGAGGCCCTTCCTGCGGTCGTTGCGCCGCCCTGCCATGAAAGTAGCGCCGAAATCTGTTTTGCTTCAGTCGGATAAGGGATTCGGCAACGCCGCGAAATGCCCCTCATCCGACCTCGCTTCGCGAGGCCACCTTCTCCCACAAGGGGAGAAGGCAAGGCTTGCAGGAGCGCTCCGGCCAATCGTCGACGTTGACGATTTGCAGAGCCGACAAAGCCAGGCTCCGACCTTCTCCCCTTGTGGGAGAAGGTGGCCTCGCGAAGCGAGGTCGGATGAGGGGTCACCCGGGTGCAAGGGCCACAAGGCACGGGCAAGCAGGCGACCCGGTGGCCGTAAGCAACGTCTTGGCCCGCAGGGAATATGTGCATGCCGTAGCCGTTTACGGGGAGAAGGTGGCGGTCCACCCTCCGCAGCTGCTGCGGAGGACGGGCAGGCGGATGAGGGGCGGTTCGCGCGTGGCCGAACCCCTTATCCAACTGCAATCAAAAGGCTTTCCGACCGGCGAGGCGGCTGTCGGCGAGTGAGATCACTTCGCGCGTTTCGCCCATTCCAGGACGTGGATGCGCAGCATCGAGGACAGATTGGCGTCGCGGGGGCGGGCGGCGTCGACCTCGGCGACGAGGGCGGCCAGCGTCACGCCCCGTTCGGCGGCGATGGAAACGAGGTCCTCATGGAAGGGCCGTTCGAGCGAATAGCTCGTGCGATGGCCGCGGATCGTCACCGAGCGCTTCTTGACGAGGCTCATGCGGCGTCACTCACCCGTGCGTGTCTTCGTCCTTGCGCGCGAGACGATGACCGTCGAGGAAAGCGGACGATCTCCCGGCTTCCGTTTCGGACCGCAGCTTCTCGGCTTTCGAGCGTCCATGCAGCTGACGGTTCTGTTGCGCGAGCCGTTCCTTCTCGTCGCGCGTCTTCCTCTTGCGCGCCATGCGAAGATTGACGATCTCGGCCATCGGGGCCCGCTACTTCTTCCGGAAAGCGTCGAGCGAGACGACGTCGGCACCCTTGGTCGCCGTGTCAGCCGGCTCTTTTTCGGCCTGCTTGCTGTCGTCTTTCTTGCGCTGCTCGCCCTTCTTCGAGGTCGACGCCGGAGCCTTGGCCGGTTCGGATTTCTTCAGCGCCGCCGGCGGCTCGGTCGGGGCCTCGGCAACGGCCTCCGGCTTGACGTCGAATTCGAGTTCGAAGTTCACGGAAGGATCGTAGAAGCCGCGCACCGCCGAGAAGGGAATCTCCAGCTTCTCCGGAATGTCGGAGAAGGACAGGCCGACTTCGAAGCCCGTGTCGGTGACCTTCAGGTCCCAGTACTGGAACTGGAGCACAATGGTCATCTGCTCGGGGTAGCGTTCGCGCAGGCGCGTCGAGATGCGCACGCCAGGAGCGCCGGTCAGGAAGGTGATGAAGAAATGATGGTTGCCGGGGAGGCCGGTGCGCGCCACTTCGGCCAGAACCTTGCGCATGACGCCGCGCAGAGCCTCCTGGGCGAGAATGTCGTAGCGGATGTGGTCTTCGGCCATGGGTGACCCGGTTTCCCTGAATCGAACAGCCTAGGTGTAATCAAGCGCAAGGCCGCCGTAAACCGGATATAGCGTGAGCTTTCTCGGAGGTAAGCCTCCAAGCGCGCTTGCGTGGCTTCGCCCACGCTTCACATGGCTGGGCTCTTCCCTTGCCGCAGGCTTCTTGTCGGAAAACCGCGGGACAGTTTTCCGAAATCCGCTTGGCTGGCCGAAACAAGCATTGCGCCGTCAGGATCGACCCCGACCGGTTGCCTCACCACACCTGCGACCTTACCGGCTGGGTAGAGGGCAGTTCGTCATTTTCCCGAAAGAGACACGGAGCACACCAGCAGGATTCTGAGCTAATTTCATCCGACTGGTTGAAGGATAGAGTAACCGCGTCCGACAGGCGGGCACATTGTCGACGGCGGGCCCCGACAGGGTGGTGTTCATGTCCTTGTCATCGTCTATCCGACCGAAGCCAAAGCTGAAGAAGTCCGGACCAAAGAGTTCAGGAGACCGTGTGCAATGTTGGCGACCATGCCAGGGCTAGCGGGCGGTATTCTGCTGGTCATCGAATTCCTTTGCGGCGCTGCCGCCGGAATCGCGCTGGGCCGTCGGGTCCGCGGCTTCAGCTGGGGCTGGGTGGCCGATGGTGCGATCGGCGGCATTGGCGGCCTGCTCTTTGTGTGGCCTTCCCCGCGCATTCCCGGCGTCGGGCGCCTCATCGGCCACCCTGCAAACGGGTTGACGCCCGCTGTGCTGATCGGAGCCGGAGTGGCCGGATTTTTCGGAGGCCTTTTCCTGATCCTGCTGGCGGGTTTCGTCAAGGCCATCGTGAGAGGCCGATAGCAAACTCCGGGGGCAGGAGTGACGCAATGCCGACCGGCGCATATTTGTTCCTCGCTCTCCTGGTCGTTGTCGCAGCAGCGACGGCATGTACGGTCGTCGTGGATCAGCGTCCGGTTCCTGCGCGTTCGCCGGTCTGCACACGTGAGTTCGCTCCGGTCTGTGCCCGGCGCGGCGGACAGCGGCGGACTTTCACAAATGCCTGCCTGGCCCGGACGTCGGGCTTCGAGGTCGTGTATCGGGGACAGTGCCGTGCAGGCCCGCCGCCGATTGCCGGCCGCCCAGCCGCCTGTCCTCGCGAATTCGCGCCTGTCTGCGCGCGGCGCGCCAACCTTTCGCTCACTTTCGATAATGCGTGCCTGGCGAATGCGAGGGGGTTCCGTCCAATGCATCCGGGGCGCTGCCGCTGACCAAACCACCGGAAGCTTACTGCGACCGCAACGAGGACAGCGAGTTCAATCGGCACGGCACCGTCGACAATGTGGGCCCGCCCGTCCACGCAGACCAGGTCACCACCCGAACCGATAGCGTGGGGACGACCGCCACGGCGGTCAACGTGAGGCGCCTCGCCATACCAGCCCTATCGACCAAACAGGGACGGCGCCGACGCTCCCGACGGAATCTTGCGCTGCGCGACAACACTTGTGTCGAGACGGCGAAGACCAGCAACAGAGCCATGGCACAATTGACGGCGAGCTCTCGCTCGTGCCGGGCATCCGGCATAAGCAATTCGTTCGCAAGCGTCGGCAGCACCAGCGCCGGAAACTGCCAGCATCATTAAGAAATCGCTCATGCGAAGTGTTCGGATTTCAAGCAGCGACGCGAGGGCTTGAATATATCTGCCTATATTTTATAGAAACCAAGATGGATGCGGGGGGCGACTCTGTCTTGCGAGGAGCAGATGTCGCTACGTGGGCTGTCGTCGAGCGGCAACGCCGCAGTGAAGGCTGACTCGGCCGGGGCGCTGTTCTCGGCCAAGGTGGACCCTGAGGCCAGGCGGGTAGCAAACCGGGTAACCATGCCGCCGGTTCCCAAGGCGCGTCCGGTGTCCGCCTTCGAATTCACGACACTGGACCTTCCTGCCGAGGAACGGTTCATGGCTTGGCGGGCCAGCTACGCACCTATGATTGATCTTGTTCAACCGGACGGTCTCGACGTCGCCTTTGCCGGGGACCAGTTGCTCTGGGACCTCGGCAGTCTGGCGTTCTCGCGTGTCAGGACTGATGCCTTGGGGTTCGCGAGCTTGGCGCGACGCGAACGTCGTGACCCGATCGATCATTGGGTGATCAGCCTGCTGCTGAAAGGCAGTTCAAGAACGATCACCCCTTTGCAAACATTCGACGGGCATCCCGGATCGCTTCAGATACACCCGCTCGGGAAGGTTTTCGAAGGGCGTATCACCGACAGCGAAGTGCTGCAGTTGCTCGTGCCGCGCGATTTCTTCCGCGGCATGACCCACCTGCTGGAAGCAGCCGAGTTCGCGGCACGCGACGATGCGATGGCCCGGCTTCTCGCCGGCTACATGGGCCAAATCGCCCGCTGTCTTCCGTCACTGGATGTTCGGGACGTGCCCAGGCTGATAACCGCGACGAGGGCGATGATCCTCGCCTGCACTGCACCGTCCGCCGATCATCTTGCTGAAGCTGACGACACGATCGCCAATGTGCTTCTCGACCGTGCGCGTCGCTTCGTGCAAGCCAACATGGTCTCTGGCGATCTCGACGTAGCCAGCGTGCAGCGCGAATTGGGCATATCCCGTTCGCGCCTCTATCGCCTGTTCGAGCCTTATGGCGGGGTCGTGCACTATATCCAGCGCCGCCGGTTGCTCGACGCCCATGCTGCGCTTGCGGATCCCGGGGACACTCGGCGTATCCTCGATATTGCCGAGGAGCGCGGCTTCACGGACTCTGCAGAATTCAGCCGGGCTTTCAGGCGTGAGTTTGGGTACAGCCCCCGGGACGTGCGGGCGACCGGCAAGAGGAACCCGTCGAACAGATCCGCTTCCGATCTGGAGCGCGTTGCGCCAGTCGACCGGCTGGGAGTTCTGTTGCGCCGGCTGCAAGCGTGAAGCTCGCAATGCCGACACCCATGCGCTTGCTGTAAGCGCAGGTTCGGCACAGGGTGCACAACCTGTGCGGGTCGAGTTGCGGCATGGAAGGCGGTCCAGCGCCCGGCGCCAGAGGGGACTCGACCCCAAATAGAGACGCAGCGCAAAGCGTCGGGATTCAGTGCTAATTTCTTTTCCCGAGCATCGGCATAAGGTGCCTCGGTGCGGCGGACTAAAACGGCAAGATCAAGCCATACGTCGCGAGGTAAGCTGTTGTCACGGAAGCCTTACTTCGTGGAGCTATGACATGATGACTCAAGCTGGGTCGGCGCGATGACGACCCAAAGCGAGCAGAAACTTCTCCGTTTCTCCATGATGGTTGTCGGCTCCATGGCGGGCGCCGGCAAATTTGCACTACCCCATCCTTTCGGCCTCGCGATCGGCCGGTTCCGCTCCACAATCGCCTGGTGCATCGCCAGCGGCGGCTTCTCCATGCTGAAACGGGTCTTCCGGTTGCCTGCCCGGGAGCATCGCGACATCGAGCCCAGCGTCTTGTCCCAACTGTATTCGTGCCTGGGAAATCCAACATTGGGAGAACCGATCGATGGCCACTGACACAGCCCACGGCTCGCCCGCTGCGACAGCCCAAGGCGGCGAGGACAAGCTGAGCCTTCCGGCGCTGGCCGCGATGGTCGTTGGTTCGATGGTCGGCGCCGGCGTGTTTCAGCTCCCGGCGCGTTTCGCGACCCAGACCGGGGTCTATGGCGCTCTCATCGCGTGGGCGATCGCCGGCACTGGCATGCTGGCACTCGCGTTCGTCTTCCAAACGCTCGCAGTCCGCAAGCCCGATCTCGACAACGGGGTCTACGTCTATGCGCGCGCCGGGTTCGGCATCTATCCGGGTTTCCTCTCCGCCATCGGTTTCTGGGCCTCCGCATGCGCAGGGAACGCCTTCTACTGGGTGCTGATAATGACCACCATTTCGCAGCTGTTTCCCCAGCTCGCGGAGGTGTTCGGAACGGGCGACACCTGGCCGGCTTTCTTCGTTTCCGTGGCTGCGGTCTGGGGGTACTACTTCTTCATCCGCCGCGGCGTCAAGGAAGCCGCGTGGATCAACTACATAGTAACAGTCGCGAAGCTTGTTCCTCTTGCACTCTTCCTCGTGCTCGTGATCTTCTTCTTCAATGGCGAGGTTTTCGTCGGCAACCTCACCGGTGGCTACGACCTGCCCGGCGGAGAATCGCTGTTCCTGCAGGTGCAGGGCACGATGCTCATCACGGTGTTCGTGTTCCTGGGCATCGAGGGCGCGAGCGTCTACTCGCGATACGCCCAGCGGCGCGAGGACGTCGGCACCGCGACTGTGCTGGGGTTCCTGGGGGTGCTCGCTCTTTTCGCGTCCATCTCCATCCTCTCATACGGCATCCTTCCGAAGGCGGAGATCGCGGCGCTGTCACAGCCGTCCGTCGGCGGGGTCCTCGAGTCCGCGGTTGGGCCATGGGGCGGGGCGTTCATCCGCGTCGGGCTCATCGTGTCGGTACTCGGCGCCTACCTGGCCTGGCAACTCCTGGCGGCCGATGTCGTGTACGCAGCGGCGAAGGACGACGACTTGCCCGGCTACTTTGCCAAGCTCAACAGTCAGGAAGTTCCCGAGCACGCCGTTTTCTGGACGTCGGTCCTGGTGTCCGCGATCCTTTTTGCCGTGCAGTTCGCGGAAAACGCCCTCGACTTCACCCTCGACCTGACCGCCGCGCTTTCGCTCGCGCCGTTCGCGCTTGCCAGTGCTTACGCGGTCAAGATCGCATGGCAGCGGGACGGATACACGAACACGTCGTCGGGCATCCGGACGCGAGAGCTGGCGATCGCAGTCGTCTCAACGGTCTACACGCTGTTCCTCATATGGGCCGCCGGATACACGTTCGTCTTCCTTGCCTGCATCCTGCTGGCGCCGGCGACGGTACTCTACTTCATCGCGAGGCGGGAACAGAAGGCGCAGGTGTTCACCACGGCGGGGCTCGTCACCTTCTTGCTCGTCCTGGCTTTTGCGGTGATCGGGATCGTGTTGCTCGCCACAGGCGTGGTGCAGATCTGATGGCCATCATCGCGGCACTTTCCGTATGCGCCAGGCGATCGATCTGCGTTGTGCCCGGCGAATTGTGAGTTCACACCCGACCTAGGAGGTATCGACGATGGCCACAGAAACCGAATTCGGCGTTCATTCCGAGGTCGGCCAGCTGCGCAAGGTCATGGTCTGCGCGCCGGGCCGCGCACATCAGCGGCTCACGCCGACCAATTGCGACGCGCTTCTGTTCGACGACGTGCTGTGGGTCGATGTCGCCAAGCGCGACCACTTCGACTTCATGACCAAGATGCGTGACCGCGGCGTCGAAGTGGTGGAGATGCACAACCTGCTTGCCGAGACCGTGGCCGTACCAGAGGCGAAGCAATGGATACTCGACAATCAGGTTGTGCCGAACCAGGTCGGGTTGGAACTCGTCAACGAAATCCGCAGCTATCTCGAAGGCCTGTCCAACCGCGAGCTCGCCGAGACCCTGCTGGGTGGGCTGTCGACCCATGAATTCCCAGAGCATATCGGCGGCGAGATGCTGGAACTGATCCGTGACGCCGCTGGCGTGGCCGAATATCTTCTGCCGCCGCTGCCCAATACGATCTATACGCGTGACACCACTTGCTGGATCTATGGCGGCGTTACGCTCAACCCGCTCTACTGGCCGGCGCGGCACGAGGAGACGATCCTCGCCACCGCCATCTACAAGTTCCATCCCGATTTCGCCGGCAAGGTCAACGTCTGGTGGGGCGATCCTGCAAAGGACTGGGGCCTTGCCACGCTCGAAGGCGGCGACGTCATGCCGATCGGCAAAGGCAATGTGCTGATCGGCATGAGCGAGCGCACGTCGCGGCAGGCGATCAGCCAACTCGCCGCAACCCTCTTCGAGAAAGGCGCGGCGGATCGGGTCATCGTCGCCGCGATGCCGAAGCTGCGCGCGGCGATGCATCTCGACACAGTGTTCACCTTCGCGGACCGCGACTGCGTGCTGATCTATCCCGACATCGTCAACAGCATCGAGGCGTTCTCCTACCGGCCGGGTGACAAGCCGGGCTCGATCGAACTGCACAAGGACAGTCGCTCCTTCGTCGAAACGGTACGCGACGCGCTCGGCCTCAAGGAGATGCGGGTGGTCGAGACCGGCGGCAACGCTTACGTGCGCGAGCGCACGCAATGGGACAGCGGCGCCAACCTCGTCTGCCTCTCACCCGGCGTCGTGCTTGCATATGACCGCAACACCTACACCAACACGTTGCTGCGCAAGGCCGGTATCGAAGTGATTACCATTACCGGAGCGGAACTCGGACGCGGGCGCGGCGGCGGCCACTGCATGACCTGTCCGATCATCCGCGATGCGGTCGACTACTAGGGGCGCGGACCACGACGATCCGAGGAAAAGGCGCCGCCCATGCCACGAGTTCCCACCGGGCCAGTGAGTGAGGCTTCCATTGAAGGCGTCGACTACGAGCGTCGGGCACAATCCCTGCATTCGCGGTGGCGACTGTTCCTCTCCTTGGGCATCGTTCTGATCGTGGCAGGGGCACTGGCCGTCGCGCTTCCCGCGATCTCGACATTGGCGGCGAGCGTGGTGCTCGGCGCGGTCCTTGCCCTCGCGGGCGTCGTCAAGATGGTCAAGTCATTGCAGGTCAAGGAATGGAGCGGCTTCGTCTGGCAGGAGCTGACCGGCGTGGTTGAGGTCGTCGGCGGCATCCTGATCTTCTTCAACCCTCTGAAAGGCGCACTCGCAATCACTCTCCTGATCGCCCTGGTATTTCTGGTCCAGGGCATTCTGCAGATCGCGCTCGCGGTGGTCGTACGCAACCAGGACGGCTGGCACTGGTTCGCCATCTCGGGTCTGGTTGCACTGGCGGCGAGCGCAGCGCTCGCCCTGAAGCTGCCCCACACCAGCATCTACACGCCAGGTACGATCGCCGGCATTTCGCTCCTTGTCGCCGGCGGCGCCTACGTCGCCATTGCTCTCACCATGCGCAAGGCACGGCCATGAAGACATTGCGCGACAGGCCGCCGCCATATGGCTCTATCGGAGTGCGGCGATGATCAGGCGAGCTTCTCGCATGCGCCTGGCGATGGCCTGCCTCGCAGCTGTCGCGGCCGCTTGCATTGTCTCGATCTCACTCGCCCAGCAACTGGGCGCGGGGCAGGCTGGTCCGCCTCCGGCGGTCATCGTCGAGAAGGTCGAAATGCAGCAGGTCAACAGTCCCGCGCGGTTCACCGGCCGGGTCGAGGCGATCGAGACCGTGGACATCAGGGCGCGCGTCACCGGCTTCTTGCAGAGGGTGGCCTTCCAGGACGGGCAGGAGGTCAAGGCCGGGGACACGCTGTTCGAGATCGAGCCGAACGAACTCGACGCGCTGGTCGCCTCGGCACGGGCGCAAGTGGCGCGCGCCGAGGCCACGCGGAAGTCGGCCGAACGGACCTTGATGCGCAATCGGGATCTGTTCGCCCGCAACACGGTCTCACAGGCAGTGCTCGACGATTCCCAGGCGGCATTCGATGTCGCGGCGGCGGATGTAGAGGTTGCCGAGGCGACGCTGAACACCGCCGAGCTCAACCTGTCATATGCCCGCATCGCAGCGCCGATCTCCGGCAGCATCGGTCGCGCGACCTTCACCGTGGGCAACCTGGTCCGACCGGATTCCGGTTCGCTGGCACGCATCGTCAGCCTCGACCCGATCCGCGTCGCCTTCGCCATGACCGAGGGTCTGCTCGTGACGGTTCGGCAAGAGGAGGCCGGCGGCACCACTTTCGATCCGGACGTGCTCAAGCTTTCGCTGCGGCTTGCGAATGGGACGGACTACGATCAGCCCGGCCGCATCGAATTCGTCGAACACGAGGTCGATCCACAGACGGGAACCGTCGCGGCCCGGGCCGTATTCCCCAACCCCAATCGCATCCTCATCCCGGGACAATTCGTCACCCTGTTCGTCGGGGAGAAGGATGCGCCCAGCATGCCCGTTGTGCCGCAGACGGCGGTGCTGCAGGATCGCGACGGGCGTTTCGTCTATCTGCTGACCAAGGACAACACCGTTTCGCAACAGCGCATTGCCACGGGAGCGCGCGTCGGCAACGGCTGGGCGGTCACCACAGGCCTCGACGGCGGCGAGCAGGTGGTCGTCCAGGGAATTCAGCGCTTGGCCGACGGCATGACGGTGCAGCCCAGCGAGGGCCAGCCCGTCGGCGGCGGCACATGATCTCCGATCTCTTCATTACCCGCACCCGGCTGGCGATCGTCGTGTCGATTGTCATCTCGATCGCCGGCGCGATCGCCATCTTCGGTCTGCCGGTACAGCAGTACCCGCAGATCACCCCGCCGACCGTCACGGTC
Source organism: Mesorhizobium sp. L-8-10 (assembly GCF_016756635.1). Taxonomy (NCBI): domain Bacteria; kingdom Pseudomonadati; phylum Pseudomonadota; class Alphaproteobacteria; order Hyphomicrobiales; family Phyllobacteriaceae; genus Mesorhizobium; species Mesorhizobium sp. L-8-10. The sequence continues at coordinate 4,174,997 of NZ_AP023263.1, forward strand.
TCGGCCACCTATCCCGGCGCAAGCGCGGATGTGATTGCCGACGTCGTCGGCGGGCCCCTGGAGACGGCAATCAACGGCGTCGACAATATGATGTACATGTCGTCGACCAGCTCGAACGCCGGGCAATACTCGCTGTCCGTGACCTTCGAGGTCGGCACGGATCCGGACATTGCGCAGGTCAGCGTGCAGAACAGGGCGCAACTGGCGATCGCGCAGTTGCCGGCTGCGGTCACCCAGCAAGGCGTATCGGTGCGATCGCGGTCGCCCGATTTCGTGCTCGGCATCGCCTTCTACTCCCCCGACGACAAGCTCGACGCGCTCGAGATCACCAACTTCACCGCCACGACAATCGTCGATGCCCTCTCGCGCGTTGCCGGCGTCGGCCAGGCGTCGGTGGTGGGGGCGTCCGAGTATTCCATGCGCGTCTGGCTTGATCCGACACGCATGGATGCACTGGGCATCACGGCAGACGACATAGCGAGCGCCATCCAGCAACAGAACATACAGGCATCGCTCGGCCAGGCCGGCGCACCGCCGGCACAGGAAGGCACCAAACTGCAATTCACGCTCGTGGCTCAGGGCAGGCTCCTAACCGCGGAGCAATTCGGCGACATCGTCATCCGCACAGGCGAGGCTGGCGCGATCGTGCGGCTGCGCAACGTCGGCCGCATCGAGCTTGGCGCGCGGAACTATGCCTCCAGCGCGCGCTTCGGCGGACACGATGCTGCGATGCTGCAGATAAACCAGGCACCAGGGGCCAATGCCATCCAGACCGCGAATGCGGTGCAGGCAGAACTGCAGCGCCTGTCGGCCAGATTCCCGCCCGGCCTCCAATACCAGGTCGTCTACGACGCGACGCGTTTCGTGCGGGCGAGCCTCGGGCTGATCGTCCGCATCCTCGTCGAGGCCTTCCTCATCGTGCTCGCGATCACCTTCCTGTTCCTGCAGGACTGGCGATCCATGCTGGTTTCGGCGCTGGCCATGCCGGTCTCGATGCTCGGCACGATGGCGGTCCTGCTGGTGTTCGGCTACTCGATCAACACGATCTCGCTGCTGGCGCTGGTGCTGGCGATCGGATTGGTGGTCGACGACGCGATCCTCGTCGTAGAGAACGTCAGGCACGTGATCGAGGACAATCCCGGGATCGACACGGCGACCGCCACGCGCAGGGCAATGGGGCAGATCACGGGTCCGATCGTTTCGACGACGCTGGTGCTGCTGGCCGTCGTGACGCCGACGGCGTTCCTGCCCGGTATAAACGGCCAACTCTATCGCCAGTTCGCGGTCACGCTCTCGGCAGCGCTGGTCCTCTCGTCCATCGTCGCACTGACGCTCAGTCCGGCGCTTAGCGCGATCCTGCTGAAGCCAGGACTGGGCGGGTACCGGCGCGGTCCGCTCGCCTGGTTCACGCGCGCTCTCAATGCGACGCGCGACGGCTACGGCCGCGTGGTCGCGTTCCTTGTGCGAGTGTGGTACATACCTCTCGCTGCGCTCGCTGCCTGCTTCCTCGGCGCCTTCCTGCTGTTCGCGCGCCTGCCGTCTACCTTTCTCCCCGACGAAGACCAAGGCGCGCTGTTCCTCGACATCCAGCTTCCCGACGCCGCCTCGCTCGATCGCACGCGGGCGATCGTCAACGAGGTCGAGCATGCGCTGTCGGAGACGGAGGGAGTCGAGAACGTCATCTCCATCGCCGGTTTCAGCATCCTGCAGGGAACCTCCACTCCAAACGGCGCGATGGTGGTAGCGGCGCTGGATCCCTGGGACCAGCGCGCGACTCCCGAGTTGCAGCTCAACGCCATCCTTGCAAAGCTGAGGGCGCAGTTCTCCACCATCCCGGGCGCCAATGTCTCGGTCTTTGCGCCGCCGGCCATTTCCGGCATCGGCGCGGTGGGTGGACTCGACCTGCGGCTGCAGGCGCTGCAGGGGCAACGGCCCGAAGAGATCGCGCAGGTGGTGCGCGCCTTCGTCTCGGAGGTGAACCAGCAGCCGGAGATCGGCGGCGTGGCGACGACCTTCAGCGCCGATGTGCCGCAGATCTATGTCGATGTCGACCGCACGCGCGCCGAGGCGCTTGGGGTAAGCGTCGCCGACATCTATTCGACGATCGGCGCCAGCTTCGGCTCCCGCTACGTCAACGATTTCACGCTGCAGGGCAGGGTCTTCCAGGTCAACCTTCAAGCCGACGCCGAGCATCGCGCCGATGCGGAGGACATCCTCAATCTGCATGTACGCAGCCGCACGGGCGCGATGGTGCCCCTGAGGACCGTCCTGTCGACGAGCGTCGTTCTCGCCCCCTTCATCATCTCCCGCTACAACCTATCGGTCGCCGCCCAGATCAACGGGCAGGCCGCGCCGGGCGGCAGCTCGGGAGCGGCCATGGACGCGATAGAGCGCGTGGCCGCAGAGGCGCTGCCGACCGGCTTCGGCTACGAATGGTCCGGCCTGTCGTTCCAGGAACGGCGCGGCAGGGGGCAGGAGCCGATCATCTTCGGACTGGCCTTTCTGTTCGCCTATCTGTTCCTGGTGGCGCTGTACGAAAGCTGGACGCTGCCGATCGCCGTCATCCTGTCGCTCGGCGCTGCCCTGTTGGGCGCGACGGCGGCGCTCATGCTCTTCGGTCTGCAGAACAGCCTCTACGCCCAGATCGCCATCGTGCTGCTGATCGGGCTCGCCTCGAAGAACGCCATCCTGATCGTCGAATTCGCCAAGGAACGCCACGAGGAGGGGCGATCGATCGCCGAGGCGGCACGGCTCGGCGCCGAACAGCGCTTCCGCGCCGTGATGATGACGGCGGTGTCCTTCATCTTCGGCATCCTGCCGCTCGCTGTTGCGACCGGCGCCGGAGCCGGCGCCGGTCGGTCGGTGGGCGTCGCCATCTTCGGCGGCATGGTTGGGGCCACGACAATCGGCCTGTTCATCATCCCGACCTTGTTCGCCGTCATCGAGCGCGTCGTGGAATGGGCGACGCGACGATCGCAAGCCGAACTGGAGCCGCCGATGACGTAACCGCCGCACCTTGGCGGCCGGAGCAAGATCCAGATTTCAACCGCGAGGAGCAAGACATGACCACCTACGATTCTGGAACGTCCGCGGCTCTCCACGAGCCGCCCACCTGGCTTCGCGTCCTGCTCGGGATCGTTCTGCTCCTGGGGGGCATAGTCGTGCTCGGCGACATCGCGTTCGCGACGCTGGTCAGCACGCTGTTCATCGGATTCACGGCGATCGTCGTCGGCGCATTCGAAATCGTCCATGCGTTCTGGACCAAGGGGTGGGGCGGTTTCATTTGGCAGCTCGTGCTAGGAGTTCTCTACGTCATCTTCGGGTGGATGGTGGTGAGACAGCCCATATCGGGTGCCTTGATCCTCACCTTTGCCCTCGGGCTGGTGTTCCTGGCGTCGGGCATCGTGCGGATAGTCGTCGCCTTCAGGCACTGGAGCGAGGGCGGCTGGCTGATGCTCGTTTCAGGAATGTTCGGCATTCTGGCCGGCATCATCGTCGTCACAGGATGGCCGGCGACCAGCGTCTGGGTGCTCGGGCTCCTGCTCGGGGTCGATCTTGTTTCCCACGGGTTGGCCTGGCTGATCCACGCCTGGTCGCCTTCCACGCAAACCGCGTAGCGTCCGGCCCGGTCAGGGGGCAGGCAAATCGGTGCTGCCGTCGGTCTTCAAGGCGGCGCCTGCGGACAGCCGCGCCGCCAGCCGAAGGCTCCCGTGCGCAGTAGACCATGAAGGCAATGAGGATCGGCACGCCGATGAAGCCGCCCGCCAAACGCTAGAGACAGTTCCAGAAGTCCACGGCGAGGATGGCGGCGAAAGCGAGATCTTCAGCGACGCGCCGGCCAGCAACGGCAAGATACAGCTGCTGGTGATGGACTGGATGAGGTGGAGGCTGACGAAACCATCACGCTATTTGCCACAATTCGAACTGGGCCCTGGCGAGCATTGTCGGAACGATGGTCGCGATCTGCAACGCGACGAGGGGATGCTCGTGACGTGAAAACTTCCCAGCCGAGTCTTCATCTTCAGGTAGGCTGCTCGCAGCTCATCTTGAGCCGAGAGCCGGCCTGGCTCCCGTCGGCGCGGGCTTGCGGCCGAAGGCGCGCAGAAAAGTGGTCACGGCATTCGTGGCGGCCTTGAGGTGTTCTTCGTCGGTCGGCGCGATGCCGAGCATCATAGACATCTGCAGGTCGGCATGGCCAAGCGCCAGGAACTGGCGCGCCGCGAGATCGGGGTCGTCGATGTCGAGATGGCCGGTGAGCGCGAGGCGGGCAAAACGCGCGGCGAGTGCCGCCTGCAGCTTGGCAGGGCCGTTCTCGCGCCATGTCGTGAAGAGTTCGGGGTGACCGGCGGCTTCGCCTTGCAACAGCTTGCGAAGGAACTTGCCGTCGTCGTTGCAGAGGCAGTTCTTGTTGATGCGAACGGCGAAGGCCGTCAGTTCGGCATGCAGGTCCGAGGGGTGGTCCGGAAAGGTCGACAAGGTCTCGAAGAAGCCCGCATTGGCCCGCTCCGTGATCTCGCGCACCACCGCGACGAAGAGTTTTTCCTTGTCGCCATGATGGTTGTACACGGTCTGGCGCGACACGCCGGCTTCGGCCGCGATGAGGTCGATGTTGGATCCGCTGAAGCCCTCCTGACAGAAGACGCGGGCGGCCGCCTCGATGATCGACAAGCGTTTCGCGGAATGGCTGCGGGGCGCGGAAATGTCAGGAGCGATGGCAGCTGTCATGAAAATTTATATAGCTGTGATTGACGATTTGGACAAGACTGTCTAAAAATATTGACGTCGCTCTACCAAATCGTCCGGCCGGAGGAACGGGTGGGTTCGCGGAGCGTCGCTTCCAGCGGGCGGTTCATCCCGCCGACGCCTCACCTGGCTATTCGACCCGAAAGAAACAAGTCATGTCACCCAGATTCCTCCGCCTGGCGGTTGTGCTCGGCCTTTTGTCCGCGATCGGACCCTTTGCCATCGACATGTATCTCCCGGCCCTCCCGTCCATCGGCCAGGATCTCGGCGCCAGCACCAGCGCGGTGCAACTGAGCCTTCTCGCCTTCTTCCTGTCGATGGGAGCGGCACAGATCCTGGTCGGGCCGCTCTCCGACATGCTCGGTCGCAAGGCGCCGCTCTATTTCAGCCTCGTGCTCTTCGCCGTGGGCGGCATCGGCTCGGCGTTCGCGCCGACCATCGAATGGCTGATCGCCGCGCGTTTCGTCCAGGGTCTGGGGGCGGCCGCGGGCATGGTCGTCCCGCGCGCCATCGTGCGCGACCTGCACACCGGCAACGAAGCGGCGAGGCTGATGTCGCTGCTGATGCTGGTGTTCAGCGTGTCGCCGATCCTGGCGCCGCTCGGCGGCAGCCTGGTCATCGAGGCCTTCGGCTGGCGCGCCGTCTTCTGGTTCGTGACGGGCGCCGCGCTGGTCGCGATCGTCATGCTCGCCACCACGCTCCAGGAGACGCGCCCGGCCGAAGCCCGTGTCGAAAGCAGCATCGGCGGCGCGCTCGCCGGCTACCGCTTCCTCATGACGGACCGCAACTTCCTCGGTCTCACCTTCATCGGCGCCTTCGGCATCGCCAGTTTCTTCGTCTATCTGGCAAGCTCGTCCTTCATCCTGATCGAGCGCTACGGCCTGACGCCGTCGGAGTACAGCGTCGCCTTCTCGATCAACGCGGTGGCCTTCATCGGCATGTCGCAGCTGACCGGCATGCTCGCCGATCGCTTCGGGCTGCGGCGCGTGGTGCGTGTAGCAGTCTGCGGATACACGATCGTGATGCTGACCTTGCTCGGTCTGACCGTCTCCGGCATCGACCGTCTCGACGTCATGGCCGTTATGCTGTTCGTGGGTTACGGCTTCCTCGGCCTGGTGATCCCGACAACCGCCGTGCTGGCGCTCGAAGAGCATGGCGCGATCGCCGGCACGGCTTCCGCACTGATGGGCACGCTGCAGTTCGCCACCGGCGCCGTGGCGATGGCGATCGTCGGACTGTTCTTCGATGGAACGTCGCTGCCGATGATTGTCGGCATCGCGGCCTGCGCATCAATCGCCTTCGGCCTGACCCAGGCGACGCTGGGGCGCGGCCGTGCCGTGGCCGCCGCGCCGGCCGAGTGATCATCCGGCAGACCGCGCAGCGTCCCGGCGCCGCGTAGGGGAAACGTCCGGCACCAGACAAGAAGCGCCGCGTGTCCATCCGGATACGCGGCGCTTCTGGAGCAAGACGTCGATCGGTCGGCCAGCCCAAGACCGGAAGCGGGCTTCACGTGGCGGTGCCAGTGCAGCCCTTGGTTCAGAGGTCGTATTTCAGAACGACCTCGCCATCGATGAGATCGCCGGCCGCTGCCGATGGGTCCGGTTCCGCCGCAGCCATGATGAAACGCACCCGTTCCTCGACGGATAGGCGAGGCACCTCGACCAGTTCGTAGCCGCAAGCGGCATAGGCGCCGGCGACGGCATGGAAAGTCCGTTCGGCTTCGTCGAGCGTCTGCTTGCGCTCGCGGTCCTGGACGAAGATCTCGGGCCAGGGCGGAAAGACAAAGACCTTGCGGTTGTAGCGGAAGGTTTCCGCAGCGCGCGCGACATGGGCCGGCACCGGCAGGCCGCACAGCCTGAGATAGCCGATGATGTCGGGGATGCCGCGGTCGAAGAATGTGATGCCCGGCCCGGCCTCGGCCATGTGATAGGAACGCATTTCCCAGGACAGCATCAGTTCGGAGAACAGGGCTGGATCGTTCCAGGGGAGGGCCGGACCGTCGATGGTCGCCTGGTCCTGGATGACGCCGCGCCCGGCCTCGACCGAACCGGAATGGCCGGCTGCGACGAGACCTGCGAGCGACGTGCTCTTCCCGGAACCGGGTCCGCCGGTCAGCACAAAAAAGCGATTGAAATGGGCAGTCATGCCTCGGACACCTCGCATGAATGGGGATAGCCATACGGACACGCCATAGGTGCGCGCGAGCGGTATCTTCGGCTCCAGCGTGTCGCGTCAAAAAAGGTTCACGCGACACGTCGGAGGTTCTTGATTTGTCGCATGTCTTTTCCGCGAAACCGCTCAACACTTTCGGGAGACATGCTTTCGCGCGTGCGGAGCGATGTCGGAAAAAAGGGATGTCGGAAAGGGGGGAAGTGGAGGCTTCTGTTGCCAGGTGCCTCCGGACCCCGCCTGAAGGTGCTAACCCGCAGGGCTTGATTCGAGACTATCGCGCCGCATTAAGCAGCGAGACGTGCCTCAGCATAGTTGTCGTTGGCAACTATAAGATTAGCCCGATAACGGTGGTACAATGCCGGGCAAAAGTCCGATCTTTACACCCTCGTCGATCCTGTTTCGCCCCCAGCAAAAGCCGCCCTTCCATAGGGATCGGCGGTTTTTGGTGGAGGCGCCGGGTACCGCCCCCGGGTCCGAATGGCTTATTTCATCGGCCGTTTATCGCCATAGTCAGTCAAGCTGACAGATCGAATATAGGAAGGACGGGCGGAAATTGAAAGCCCGGAAATGGTTCGATTCACCGATGACGACAAGGCGCGGCCGATGCCAAGGCGATTGTAACGAAGGCGCCGCCACAGCCGCCGGTTCGGCCTCGCCCTCGGACCTTGCCTCCGGTAAGATTGATAGAGTTCCCCGAGTCGATCGAAAGCCCATGCGCCAATATCTTGACCTCCTGAGGCATGTCCTCGACGATGGAGTCGACCGAAGCGACCGCACCGGCACAGGTACACGTTCGGTGTTCGGTTACCAGATGCGCTTCGACATCGGGCGCGGATTCCCGGTGACGACCACCAAGAAGCTGCATCTGAAGTCGATCATCCATGAACTGCTATGGTTCCTGGCGGGCGACACCAACATCAAATATCTCAACGACAACGGCGTCACCATCTGGGACGAATGGGCCGACGAGAACGGCGATCTCGGACCCGTCTACGGCGCCCAGTGGCGGTCATGGCCCGCACCCGACGGCCGCGCCATCGATCAGATGGCGAACCTGATCAATCAGATACGCCGGAATCCGGATTCACGGCGTCTCATCGTCTCGGCCTGGAATCCCGCCGAGGTCGACGCGATGGCTCTGCCGCCGTGCCATTGCCTGTTTCAGTTCTATGTCGCCGACGGCAGGCTCTCCTGCCAACTGTACCAGCGCTCGGCCGACATTTTCCTCGGCGTGCCGTTCAACATCGCCTCTTATGCCCTGCTCACGATGATGGTGGCGCAGGTGACAGGGCTGAAGGCGGGAGACTTCGTCCATACGCTGGGTGATGCCCATATCTACCACAATCATTTCGACCAGGCTCGGGAGCAACTGAGACGTGAACCCAAGTCGCTGCCGACGATGTGGATCAATCCGGAAGTGACCGACCTCTTTGCGTTCCGGTTCGAGGATTTCCGGCTGGACGACTACATCGCCGATGCCACTATCCGAGCGCCGATCGCGGTGTGACGCAGCCGGCGGGCATCGGCGTGGACGACGTGTTCCGTTCAAGGATACGGTCATCCAGATCCATCCGAGCCGGCCGCAAATCGCCGCTTCGGGCAAACTCGCCTCTATCAGCGCTGGATCGACTGGACGTATCCGGTAAGCTCATGAATTCGTTCGGTTGTCAGGATCTCTCCACCGCTCGGACCGTACATCTTGACATCCTGCTCGAGAAATTGCCGACCCCAGACCGGCATTTCTCGATTGCCGTGACCGGGAACGGTGTATCGGCCGTCAATCACGGCAAAGACACGATTGTAAGGAAAATCCCCGCCGTTGCGATCGCTCAGGCGGGTGAGATCGGCAGGCTGCCTCACCAGTTCGGGCGCGAGCGGTCCGTGCCCCTTGCCGTCTTCGCCGTGGCACACGGCGCAGGAGGCCAGAAACTCCGTCTCGCCATAGCTCATCTCCTGCGCCAGAACACGGTTCTGCGCGAGAGAAAGCACAGCAATCGTAGCCAGAACACGTCGCATCTTCATGGGTAACCTCCTCGCTCGATAACTTCGAACCAGAACAGGGGACGCCCGGGCCGCCTGCTTCGACGGGTCAATCGGCTTGCGGCGAATTTCCTACTCACCCGTCGCCTCGTCTTTCGCCCTACGCCCCGAGAGATGGGTGACCCGGATGCGAAAGAAGATCTCGGGAAAGCCCGAAGCAGACGGGATGGGTTTCAGGGCGCCGGATTCCCACCAGTCTGCATGTTGGCTCAAGAGTGACCACGCATAGTCGCGCTCCCTCTTGTGGCCGATCCGATCCGGCAATTCCTCGAAGCGGCCATCAGCGATCACGCGCTGCCACTCACGCCCGCGGCCTCTCTCTTCCACCAGTATCGAGACCTGCGGATTGGCTCGCATGATTTCCATCTTCTTGCCCGGCGCGGAGAATGCATAGATGTGGTCATCGGCGTAGGCGTAGTAGAGCGGAACGACATACGGCAAGTCGTCCTTTGCACATGCGATATGAGCAAATCGATTTGCGGCCAGCAGGCAGATGCATTCAGGCGTGCTGAGAGAGCGAATCCACACGGACCTGTCCTTTCCCGACCTTGGAACAGTCTGCGCTTTTCCGAGGCGGTACGAATTGATCGTCATCAAACTCATGACGCATGGCGCGCATCGCGCCGAAGAAAGAGGTGGCCGCAGGAATCTTCGGGTGGTGCCGGCGCCCTTTTTGATTCAGCGCAAGGAGATCGCCGGGCCCAGCTGCGACAAGTCCAGGAAGCTTCCGTCAATCGGTCAGGGGCAAGTGTCATGACTTTCAAGGTCATCCTGAGTGTTACAGGCGTCAACCATGGCGAGGCCGACCTCATCGTCGCCGCCGAACTGTGCCGGCAGGTCGATGCCCATCTCTCATTTCTGATCATCGGTCTCGCAGCTCCCCCGCCAATTGGCGAATACGCAGCGATGGTGTCCGACGCCTGGCTCGAGGAGCGCCGGGCCGACACAGTCCGGCTCGACGAGCGCCTCTCAGCCGTACGAAGCTTTCGCGCCGACAATGTCCCCTCGGCGGACATGGAGAGCAAATATTCGGAAGTCACCTTTGCCGATGAGGCGATCGGAAGAAGCGCCCTCTCTGCGGATCTGGTCGTTGCGGGGCCGGAGCTGCTTGCCGGAGACCTGCTCAAGTCAAAGGTGATCGAGGGTGTCTTGTTTTCGTCCGGGCGCCCGTTGCTCCTGGCGCCCTCGGGGTCCCGCCCCACGCTTCGGCCGAAACGGGTCGTCGTGGCCTGGAATTCCAGCCTCGAGGCGTCTCGTGCCGTTCATGAGGCGATCGGAATTCTCGAGGGCGCGCAGCAGGTCCATGTCGTCATGGTCGATCCCGTGACAGAGGAACGTGGCGGAGGAGAGCCGGGAGGTGACATCGCGGCATTCCTGATCCGCCACGGAGTGAAGGTCGTCGTGGACCGTATTCCAAGCATGGGGCAGAAGGTTGAAGAGGTGCTGCGTCGACACGCGGTCGACACCTCTGCCGAACTCCTGGTCATGGGTGGCTACGGCCATTCGCGTCTTCGGGAGCGTGTGTTCGGAGGCGTGACCAGATCGATGCTTCAGGATACGCCCATGCCGATCCTGATGGCGCGGTAGTCCTCGAACGCCGTGCGTTCATTCGCAAAGGGCGCGCTACATCCCCCCTTGTCTACGTATCGCGCTTCCGAGATCGGGTACGAGGGGCCGATAGGATGGCCGCACCCTTACTCCATCGGCTCGTTCACCTGGACAGCGATGCCTCAAGCGAAGGAAAGAGAATGATGAGTTTCTTCAAGGCATTGGTGCTCACAGTCTTTGCAGCGGGTTCGGCCGCGGCTGCGGAGCAGGAAAGCATCGCCTATGGCAGGGCTCTGGTCGAAGCCAATTGCGCCCGATGCCATGCCGTGGGCACGGCCGATGCCAGCCGGCACGCGGCCGCTCCGGCTTTTCGCACCTTGTCCGGGCGCTATCCGCTCGGAGCGCTGGAAGAAGCACTGGGGGAAGGCATATCGACCGGACATCCGGATATGCCGGAGTTCATCGCCACGCCAGCGCAAATCGAGGCCATCATCGCCTATATCGGGAGCCTTCAGACCCGATGAGCGCGTTTCCGTCAGGCCGGCTCGAATTCGGATTGCGCCACGTGCCCGGATGAAGGCGGTGTCGCATGCTTCGTCGTCTTCATCTCGCCGCTGTCCTGGCGCCCGCCTCGCAGGACGACGTAGATCGCCGGGATGACCAGCACGGTCAGCGCGGTCGAGGAGGCAAGCCCGAACAGCAGTGAAATGGCCAGCCCCTGGAAGATCGGGTCCGTGAGGATCACGGCTGCACCGATCATGGCGGCAATCGCGGTGAGGAGGATGGGCTTGAACCTGATTGCTCCCGCTTCGAGCAGGACGTCGATCAGTGGCTGGTCCGGGCGCGCCGCGTGCCGGATGAAATCGACGAGCAGGATCGAATTGCGCACAATGATGCCGGCGAGTGCGATGAAGCCGATCATCGAGGTGGCGGTGAACGGCGCGCCGAACAGCCAGTGTCCGAGCATGATTCCGATGAAGGTGAGCGGGATCGGTGTCAGGATGACGAGCGGCAGCCTGAAGGAGCGGAACTGCGCCACGACCAGCACATAGATGCCGAGGATGGCGACCATGAAAGCGGCTCCCATGTCGCGGAACGTCACCCAGGTGACTTCCCATTCGCCGTCCCACAGCAGCGTCGGCTGCGACTCATCCTCGGGCTGCCCGTGCAGCGCGATCGCCGGCTTCGGCACAGCCCCCCAATCCGCTTTGTCGATCGCGTCGGTCACCGCAAGCATGCCGTAGATCGGGGCCTCGAACGCGCCTGCAAGCTCGGCCATTACCATCTCGGCCGGACGGCCGTTATGCCGGAAGATGGGAAAGGAGGCCGGTTCGCGCGAGACGTTGACCACGTCGCCGAGCTCGACCACGTCGCGTCCTCCGGGCAGGGCATTGGCGGGAACGGGTGTCGCAAGCGTCCGCTCGTCCACGACCTTCTCGCTTTTGCCGAGCGCGATGCGGATCGGGATCGGCTGGCGGCCGCCGCCGCGGTGCGAGTAGCCCACCCTGACGCCGCCATAGAGTGCGCCGAGCGTGTCGTAGAGATCGGACTGCTCGACGCGGTAATATTCCAGATTGTCCTGGTCGATGGCCAGGCGCACGCGCTCGGCCGGACTACCGAACGTGTCGTCGACATCGACGATGAAGGGTACGCTCTCGAACGTCTTGCGCACCTCTGCCGCCACCGCCCGGCGGGTCTCCGGATCGGGCCCGTAGACCTCGGCGAGCAGCGTTCCCAGGACAGGCGGCCCGGGTGGCGGTTCGACCACCTTGAGCGCAGTTCCAACCGGAAGGTCGAGGCCCTTCAAGCGCGCGCGGATATCGAGTGCAATGTCGTGGCTGTTGCGGTCGCGCCCGCCTTTCGGCAACAGGTTAACCTGCACGTCGCCGACGTCAGGCGAATTGCGCAGATAATAGTGACGGACCAGGCCGTTGAAGTTGAACGGCGAGGCCGTGCCTGCGTAGGTCTGGAACGAGACGACTTCCGGAACCGGCGCAAGCCGGTCGACTATCGACTGCAGGGCGCGATCGGTTGCCTCGACGGACGATCCCTCCGGCAGATCCACGACGACCTGAAGCTCTGCCTTGTTGTCGAAGGGCAGCAGCTTGACCGTCACGTCCTTGGTGTAGAAAAGCGCCAGTGAAGCGATCGTCGCCACGCCGACGATCAGCAGGAAGCCCCAGGCCCTTGCTTTCGATTTGAGGATCGGGCGGGCGACGGCGACGTAGGCGCGTCCGAGCCAGCCGCCGCGCGCATCGCCATGGCCGTGCGCCGAAGCTTCCCGTCGGCCGAACTTCATCATTAGCCACGGCGTAAGAATGACGGCGACGAAGAAGGAAAACAGCATCGCCGCGGAGGCATTCGCCGGGATCGGGCTCATATACGGGCCCATCATGCCCGAGACGAACAGCATCGGAAGAAGGGCGGCCACGACCGTCAGCGTTGCCACGATCGTCGGATTGCCGACCTCTGCAACTGCTTCGACGGCCGCGCTCGCGCGCGAACGGCCGTCACGCATCGCCCAATGGCGGGCGATGTTCTCGATTACGACGATTGCATCGTCGACGAGGATGCCGATCGAGAAGATCAGGGCGAACAGGCTCACGCGATTGAGCGTGTAGCCCATGACGCGCGCGGCAAAGAGCGTGAGCAGGATGGTCGTCGGGATGACGACCGCAACGACCAGCGCATCGCGCCAGCCGATGGCGAAGGCGACCAGGACGACGATCGAGACGGTTGCAAGGCCGAGGTGGAAAAGCAGCTCGTTCGCCTTCTCGTTGGCGGTCTCGCCGTAGTCGCGCGTTACCGACATCTCGACGTCCTCGGGAAAGATCTGCCCGCGCACCTGCTCGATGCGGTGGATGATGCTCTCGGCGATGACGACGGCGTTGGTCCCGGGTCGCTTGGCGATCGCCAGCGAGACGGCGGGAACGCGTTCAAGTGCCTCCCCGGTCCTGCGGACTTCCGTGACGCGGGTTTCGATCGGCTCCGTGGCGAGGATCACCTTCGCCACATCGCGCACATAGACGGGCCGCCCGTCCCTTGCGGTCAGGAGGAGGTTGCTGATTTCGGTCAGCGTCTGCAGTGTCTGCCCTGCGACGGCCGTCCGCTGCTCCGCATTTTCCCGGACCAGACCGATCTGGAACGACCTGTTGGCGCCCTCGATCTTCGAAGACAGCTGCTGAAGCGTGATGCCATAGAGCGAAAGCCGCTCCGGATCGGGCTCGACCCGGATCTCCTCCGGCTGCTCGCCGACGATGTAGGTCAGGCCGATATCAGGCAGCTTGGACACCTCGACCTGAAGCTCGCGCGCGAGCCTTGTCAGGTCGTTGGCCGTCCACCGCGCAGCGGCGCCCGGAGCCGGCGACAGCGTCAGCACCACGATCGCGACATCGTCAATGCCGCGGCCGACGATCAGCGGCTCGGGAACGCCGACGGGGATGCGGTCCATGTTGGCGCGCACCTTGTCGTGGACCCTCAGGATCGCGGCGTCCGCGCTCGTCCCGACCTCGAAGCGCGCCGTGACAACGGCGCCGTCGTCCTGCGTCTGCGAATAGACATGCTCGACGCCGTCGATGCTCTTGATGATCGTCTCGAGCGGCTCGGTGACGAGCTTGACCGCATCCTCGGCCTTGAGACCATCGGCGCTGACGTGGATGTCGACCATCGGAACCGAGATTTGGGGCTCCTCTTCGCGCGGCAGCGTAAGCAGAGCCACGAGGCCCAGGGCGAGCGCGGCGAGCAGGAAGAGCGGCGTAAGCGGCGATGCGATGAAGGTGCGCGTCAGTGCGCCGGCCATTCCGAGCTTCATGGCAGGATGACCTTGTCGCCGTCACGCAGGCCGCTCAGGATCTCCACCATGGTCCCGTCGGAAGCGAAGGTTTCGCCGAGCACGACGGCGACATCCATCTCACCGCCAGCCGTCGCTATGCGGATATAGTCGACGCCATGCACCGTCCTTACCGCCTGCGGCGGCACGGCCAGCACGGAGCGCTTGCCGACCGGGATCGAGACGAGCGTGCGCTCGTTGACGAAATAGCTGCCGATGCCGGCCACCTCGACATCGGCAATCACGCGGCCGCTGGCGATCTCGGGATAGACTTTCGCGACCCTGCCCGGGCGTGGCGCCGCAGGCGCATCGGCGGCCTTTGCCACGCTGCGTTCGCTGACGAGGACCGTATCGCCCTCGACGATCTCCGCGGCATGGCGCTCGGGCAGCGACAGGCGCAGATAGTACGGGCCGGTCGCGATCCGCGCGATCTCCTCGCCTGCCAGGATGACAGACCCGGGCGTGACGGGCACGGTGAGCACGCGGCCCGAGGCTGGCGCGAGGGTTTCGCCTTCGCGGGCGCGCTGCTCGATCACCGCCCTGGTCGCCTCCGCGGCCGCAACCTGGTTCGTCACGACCTCCATCTGCATCTGCACCGCGTCGCGGCTGCTTTGCGTGGCAATGCCCTGGGAGACCAGTCGCTCGACACGGGAGACTTCGGTCTTCGCGTTCTCGAGCTGGGATTGCAACGCCTTGATCTGAGCTTCGGCAGCCTGCAGTTCCAGCGCGATCTTGTCGTCGACCACGACGGCGATGACATCGCCTTCCCTGACCTCGTCGCCCTCACTGACCCGGATCTCCCGGATGGTGCCGCCGATGCGCGCACGCGCCGGCACGACCGTTCTGCTCTCGACCTGACCGAAGACGGCTTTCATCTCCGTGACCGTCGTCGTCCTGACGACGAATTCCGCAGCCGAAGCCGGCGCAAGGCCGATGCTGGCGGCGGCCAGTATTGCTGCTGAAATCAATGATCTCGACTGCGACATGAATGCTGCTCGTGAAGGGCCGCGCCGGGCCGAGGTCGGCCCGGTCGTTTCGTTTAGGGTCAGTGTTGGTTGGTGCCGGTCATTCGAATGCGACGCCGGACTTGCAGCCGAGTTTCTTGAACATCAGGGCTGCGGGGCAGAAGCCCGTCATCGATGCCTGGATCATGTTCAGCCCGGCAAAGGCTGTCAGCAGGAACCAGTACGGGGAAACGTAGTATCCGAGCGCCAGCGAGACCAGGACGACGAGGCCCGCAAACATCAGTACGGCACGATCGATTGTCATTGTTGTACTCCTTTCGAGACGTTTTGCCGGCTATTCGGCCGGTTCCGGGTGGATGTCCTTGAGTTTCCTGATGCCGAGCACATCCAGCATCAGCCTTTCATAGAAGGTCTCGGCCTTGCCCTGCCGGACCTTGTGGAGGAAGTACCTTTCGAAGCCGACCTTGGCGGCATGCACCCACTTGCCGCGCGACGACCAGTTGACGTTGCGGGGAGGGATCTGCGGCTGCGCGACGAAGGCAATTCCCTCGTCGCCGAAATCCGCCAGGCAGACGGCGTTCCAGGTCGCGACCGCGTTCGGCTCGGCTCCCCTGAGCAGTGCGCCGATGTTCGCCGCCACCGCCGTCACCATGGATTCGATCATGAGACCGGTCTTCGGCACGCCGACCGGCAACGGCGTCTTGCCGACCGGCGGGATGGCAACACAGACGCCGATCGCGAACACGTTCGGGAAGGCGGGATTGCGCTGATGCTTGTTGATTGCGATGAACCCGCGCGGATTGGTCAGGCCCTCGACCCCGGCAACGGCAGGAACCCCGCGGAATGCCGGCAGCATCATGGAATAGGCGAAGGGCAACTCGTGGCTGGTCTTGAGCGAGCCGTCATCGCCGACCTCCTCGGCGAACATCTTGCCGGCGTCGACCCTGGTGACCCTGGCGTTGGTGATCCAATTGATGTGCCGCTCGCGCATGGCGCTCTCGAGCAGGCCTTTGGTGTCGCCCACTCCGTCCAGTCCCAGGTGCCCGATATAGGGCTCCGGCGTGACGAAGGTCATTGGCACCTGGTCGCGCTTCCTGGCGCGGCGAAGCGCCGTATCGAGGATGAAGGCGAACTCATAGGCGGGGCCGAAGCACGAGGCGCCCTGGATCGCGCCGACGACGACGGGACCGGGCTTTTGGACCAGCGCGTCGAAACTCGCTTTCGCTGCGATGGCGTGGTCGATCTGACAGATGGACTGGGTGAAGCCATCAGGCCCAAGGCCGGGGACTTCGTCGAAGGCAAGATCGGGTCCGGTGGCAATGATGAGGTAATCGTAGTCGAGGAAGGAGCCGCCGTTCAGCTCGATGCGGTTCTCCTTCGGATGGACGCGCCGCGCGCCTTCGGGTCTGAACCCGATGCCGCGGCCGGCGAGTACCGCGCTGAGATCGACCGTGACGTTCTCGCGTTCTCGCCATCCGACGGCCACCCAAGGGTTGGACGGGACGAACGAATAGACCGTCCCGAGATTGACGACCGTCAGTTGGTCCTCGCGGCGCAACTTCTCTTTCATTTCGAAGGCCATGATCGTGCCGCCAAGGCCGGCACCAAGAACGACGACATGCGACATGGGCGTTTCCTCCTTTGGCATTGCGGATAGAATGCCTGTCCGGCGGCTCTTCGGCTTTGATCTGGCGCAACCAGCTGCCGGTCGGCCGCCATCTCGCCCTTGCATCTAACATTCAAAGATTATAAATTCAAGAACATGAATGTAAAAGAAATGATCCCGGCTTCAGGAAAGGCTGCCGAACTGCTGCGCAGCCTCTCGCATCCGCAGCGGCTGCTGGTGCTTTGCGCTCTCGGCCGGGAAGAGAAATCGGTCGGCGAGCTGCGTCAGGAACTGGACATCGAGCAGGTGCCGATGTCGCAGCAATTGATGCGCTTGCGCGCCGACGGGCTGGTCGAGGCGCGGCGGGAGGGTACGGCCGTCTTCTATCGTATCACCCGGCCGGAGGTGCTGACCGTCGTCGAAGCGCTGCATTCTGCCTTCTGCCCGCCCAAGCCAGGGCGAGATCGATGATGGCGCAAGACGGCCGCGGCGCCGGCGTTGCCGATCCTCCCCGTCCGGCCCGGTCAGCGCTCGGGCGACGCCGGTTCCCGCTGCGATATATGCCGGGAATAGGTTACGGCACCAGCGGCTTCCCTCCCAAGGTCGCGCGGCGGCTTCGCGTCCTCAACATCGCAACATGGATGGCCGCGACGTTGATGGCCGGCTTCGCGGCGGGCGAATTTCTCGCTGCATCGGCGGGAACCTGGAAGGTCGGCATGGCCTATGTGATCGCGGCGGCCTTGTTGGCGCTGATACCGCTGTTGCATCGCTTTGGCCCGCTCGTCGGGCCGTTGGCCTTTGCGGTCGTCGGCTACGCAATCATCTTCACGATCTGCAGCATGGTCGGCACCGATACCGGGATGCCGATGCAATATCTGGTCGCGGCGGCGATCATGGTCCTGATCCTGGGCCTCGATCATCTGGCGATCAGCGCAGCGCTGACGGTACTGGCGGCCGTGCTCATCATTGTTCTCGAATTGTTTGTGCCGGCCGACCCCGGAATTCGTTCGACAGAGCATACATCGATCAGCCTTGTGGCCAATGTCGTCGGCAGCTCGGCGATCCTGTTTGCGATAGTCCTCTACGCAATCCGCGACGCGGCTCGCGCCGAGGCGGCAGCCGAGCGCGAATACGAGCGTAGCGAATCCCTGCTCACCAGCGTCCTTCCGGAGTCCGTCGCAGAGCGGCTGAAGCTCGCACCCGGCGCCATTCTCGTCGACAGATATGATGAGGCGTCGGTCCTGTTTGCCGATATGGCAGGTTTCACCGCGCGAGCGAGCGAGGTTTCGCCCGAGCATCTCGCCGAGTGTCTCGGCCGCGTGTTCGGTGAATTCGACCGGCTTGTTGCCTCCCATGGCCTCGAGAAGGTCAAGACCAGCGGCGACGCCTACATGGTCGTAAGCGGCGTTCCGCGATCGCGTCCGGATCATGCCGAAGTTTTGGCGGATTTCGCGATCGCGATGCGCGACATGGCCATGACGCTGCCCGACTCGCAAGGTCAGCCGGTGGCCATCCGCATTGGAATGGCGTCAGGCCCTGTAGTGGCTGGCGTGATCGGAACGAGCAGGATGTTCTACGACTTGTGGGGTGACGCGGTGAACGTGGCCTCCCGCATGGAAACGACCGCGCCGCAGGGCCAGATCCAGGTGTCGCGAGAAAGCTACGAACTGCTCGAGGACAAGTTCGTTCTGGACGAGGTCGGTCCCCTCGACATCAAGGGCAAGGGCGCGATGGTGACCTGGCTGCTGCGCGAACGCCGAAAGCAGGGCTGAACGGCGTGCCGGCCGCGGCAGGGACCGCAGGCGATCCCAATCGGCCTCGCGTGAGAGGGCAGAGGTGACAGGCGGCAGCATCTCTCGCGCTACAGGAGGATCTGCCGGCCTCGCATCGCCAGGACATGGTCAACCTCAAATCGCATGACCCCGCCTTGGCACGGCTTGATTTCGATCAAGCGGCAATCCTCCTAGTTGAGGATAATGGCATCTGATAAAGTCTTCTCACCTTTGTATTCGAGAGGTCTCGTGCTCAAGCGCATCCTGGTCCTACTTGGCGAAACGAGCGCATCGGCCGCCGCGCGGCAATACGCGTTCCGCCTGGCGCGGGCGGAACATGCGGAGCTGGCGGGGATCGCGGGTATCGATCTGGCGTTCATCGAGGCGCCGATGATCGGACGTATCGGCGCGACGGCCTACAGAATGCAGATGGAAGAGACGTTGAAAGCGCAGGCGAAGGACACCTGTGCCCGGCTGCGCGACGTCTACGAGAAGGAGTGCAAGGCCAACGACCTGCCTTTCGAATGGCTGGACTTCCATGGCGATCCGCTCGGCGCGCTTCAGATCGCCGCGGAAAGCAGCGATCTGCTGGTGACAGGCCATGATACGGCATTTCGAGGCAGCATACGTGAGCGTCTGCCTGACATGCTCGCCAAGCTGAGCTGGATGACGCCGCGTCCGCTGATCGCCTGTGGCGACGAGGACCGCGGCGATGGCGACATCATGATCGCCTACGACGGGAGCCTGCCCGCGATGCGTGCGGTGCAGCTCTTCATGCTGCTCGGCCTCTGGTCGCAGCATCGTGTGCACCTCGTTACCATCGGTGCCGACAAGGCGGCGGCAGAGCGAATTCCCGTCGGCGCGGAGCGCTACCTGCGTGGCCGTGGCTGCAGCGTCGAACTTGTCTCGATCGCCACACGTGCGCATCCAGCCGAAGTGCTGAGAATCGAGGCGGCCGACCGCAAGGTCGGCACGTTGGTGATGGGCGTTCACGGGCACCGCGGCCTGCGAGAGCGTCTGTTCGGTTCGACCAGCACACAATTGCTGGAGGAGCCACCCTGCGCCCTGTTCGTCTATCACTGACGGTCGCTCGGGCGACGGCAGCGCCAATGGATCGGCGCCGCCGCACCGATACTTTGCTCAGTGTCCCAGCAGATAGATAGCATATGAGCTGAACAGATAGACGATGAGCAGCGACAGGCTGACCCAGCCGATCGTCCCACCAAGGCGCGTCTCCGGCCTGAAGAGCATGGCGACGATGAAGATGCCGGACATGATCGTTGCGGCAAATGCGGTAATGGCGTGCGCGGGTGAGACAGCGCGAAGCAACGGACCTTTGCCATAGGCGATATCATCGATCGCCAGGATGAGGATGTCGAACAAATTGCTGCCGAGCAGGCTGCCGATGGCCATGTCGACGGCGCCGAGCCTGAGCGCGCTCACCGTCACCACGAGTTCCGGCACCGAGGTCGCTCCTGCAATCAGCAGTGTGCCGACGAAGGTCGTCCTCCAGCCCATCACCTCGGCAATTTCTCTCCCGACGAAGGGGAGCCAGGTGCCGGCGACGACGATCACGCTCGCGGCAGCCAAGTAGCCCAATGCCGCATTGCGCAGGGAAATGCTGCCTTCGGCCTTGGCGAGCGCCGATGGAGACCGGGTGCGGCGCTCATAGACGAAGGCCGCGCGCACCGCGACGAGATAGATCACGATGATGAACGGGGTATAGCCGCTGACGTGCAGGAACTGGAAGCTGAGCGCATTCTGGCTGAGCAGCAGGAAAGCGCCGGCCGCGCCGATCAATATCACTCCGAAGCCGGCCGTCAGGATGTGGCCCTGGTCGATGCGGCGATACATCGGCTCCTCGCGGCTCAGAATGTCGAGGAGCACCAGCATCATGAGGTTGAACACGCAACTGCCGAGCGCGTCGCCGACGGCGATGTTGGGTGCATCCACGGCAATGACGGCGCTCACCCCTGTGATCAGTTCGGGCAAGGACGTTGCGGTCGCGATCAGCACAAGGCCGATCCATGATCGAGACAGGCCGGTCAGCCGCGCGATGACGTCTCCGTTGCGTATGAGCGCCGGGCCGGCAAGGCCGATCAGGACTACGCACACGGCAAACTTCAGCCAAGGCAGAAAAGTCGCAGTCATCGCTGCCTCTTATGACGGCGGCCGATGACAGCCATGGTTGCCTGCGCCACGACCAGCGGCGCCAGACTGCATGCCAGAACGACCGACCACATGTCGGCGGTGAGCGGGGCAAGATGCAGCAGCTGCGCGGCAGGGGGCAGATAGGGCGGCGTCGCGAGCAGCCCTGCGCAGAGCGCGAGCGCGCCCCATAGCCAGCCGTTGCGCGTGACTTCGTTGACGATGAGCCCCGATCGCATGTGGCGCATGTTCAGCGCGTGCCAGAGCTGTGCGAAGGCGAGGGTGAGGAAGGTGACCGTCACCGACTGCGACGCGTCGAGGTCAAGCAGGCGCGCCGCGGCCAGCGCCCCGAACGTGCCAACGGTCAGTGTGACGCCATGCAGGATGATCGTGAGCCATTGCCGACGCCCGAGGATGGGTTCTTTCGGATCGCGCGGCGAACGCTCCAGGATGCCGGCTTCGCCTTCGCCCATCGCCAGCGCGAAGGCCGGGAACACGTCGGTAACGAGATTGAGATAGAGAATCTGCAGCGGCAGAAGCGGCAGCGGGAGCGCCCACAGCACAGCCAAGCCGACGACCATCACCTCGCTGAGATTGCAGGACAAGAGGTAGACCACAAAACGGCGGATATTGCCGAAAATCAGGCGGCCTTCGCGGATCGCCCTGACAATGGTGGGAAATGCGTCGTCGAGCAGGATCATGGCGGCTGCTTCGCGCGCCACATCGGTGCCACGCAGGCCCATTGCCACGCCGATGTCGGCCTGCCGCAAGGCCGGTGCGTCGTTGACCCGTCCCCGGTCATGGCGACGATTTCGCCTGCGGCCTGATAGGCCCTGACGAGCGCGAGCTTCTCGGCCGGGCTCACCCGGGCGAAGATACCGACATCGCGCAGCGCGGGCTGTCCGGCCTCGACGAGATGCGCGATCTTCTCGCCCTCCACGACATTCGCAGCGTTGTCTCCCAGTCCGACGGCGCGACCGATGCTCCGCGCCGTCACCGGATGGTCGCCGGTGACCATCACGACGCGGATTCCCGCCCGGCGGCAATCCCGGATCGCGCGTGGCACGTCGGCACGCGCCGGATCCTCCAGGCCGATGAGGCCGATCAGGACCAGCCCTTCGTATGGCGCGCTGTTTGCCTGCGTGTCCAACCTCATTGCGCAGGCGAGCACGCGCAGGCCATGATGGCCGAAGTGCTCGGCGCGGGCGAGCCACTCGGCTCGCATGGCGTCATCGAGCGCCACCGCGCCGTGCTCGACCATCACCCGCGTCGCGGCTGCAAGCACTGCTTCCGGCGCTCCCTTCACCGCGATCAGGAAGCCGTTCCCGCTCTCATGCACCGTGGCCATCATCTTGGTCGCGGGGTCAAAGGCATGCTTGAGCGTGATGCGATGCTCGTGGAGCAGCGCTGTCCGTCTCAAGCCCGCGTGCAGCCCGGCGCGCAAGAGCGCGATTTCCATCGGGTCGCCACTGCCATCTTCGTCCGCGCGGTCGAGATGGGCGTCGCTGCACAGGACGGCGATGCGCAGCAACACGACCGCCTGCCGGTCGTCCGCGAGCCGCGGATGCTCGCCGGCCTTCGGCGACCTTGTCTCCACTTCGATCTCGCCGGAGGCAGTGCAGAGCCGCCGTACAGTCATCCGGTTTTCGGTCAGCGTGCCGGTCTTGTCGGTGAGAATCACGGTGGTGGCCCCGAGCGTCTCGACTGCGGACAAGCGCTCGATCAGCGCATTCTGCCGCGCCATGCGCCACATCCCGCGGGCGAGCGCCAGCGTCGCAACGATCGGGAGCCCCTCGGGGATCGCTGCCACGGCGAGTGCAATAGCCGCCTCGACCATGAGGAAAGGGTCTTGACCACCCACGAGACCGATAGTGCCGATCACGGCCGCGACGACGAGCGTCACCCAGACGAGCTGCGCCGACAGGCGGGCGAGCTTGCGTTCGAGCGGCGAGCTGCCCGGATCGGCTTCAAGGACGAGCCGCGTGACCTGGCCAAGTTCCGTCGCGAGGCCGGTCGCCACGACGACGCCGATGCCGCTGCCGCGCGTGACGGAAGTGCCCTTGAACAGCATCGACGCGCGATCGCTGAGACGGGCGTCCGCGCTGACCGGGTGCGTCTGTTTGTCGACGGTGACCGACTCGCCGGTCAGCGTCGACTCGTCCGCCGAAAGACGCGAGGACTCGATCAGGCGCATGTCGGCCGACACCGCGTCGCCCGCGTCCAAAATGGCGATGTCGCCTGGAACCAGGTCCTCGGCCGGCACGAGACGAACGCGCCCCTCCCGTCGGACGCGGGCGGTGCGCGCGCCGAGCGCACGCAAAGCCTCAATGGACCGTGCCGCCTTCAATTCGGTCACGAAGCCGATCAGGGCGTTGATGGCGAGTACCACGACGATGGCGCCGCCTTCTTCCAATTCGCCGAAATAGAAGGCGAGCCCCGCCGCGCCACCCAGGAGATAGACGACCGGACTCGTGAACTGGTGCAGCAGCAGGCGCATCACACTGGCGGCGCGCCGCGAGGAGATCGTGTTCGATCCAAAACGCCTACGCCGCTTGCAGATCTCGTCGTCCGACAGTCCATCGGCGCTGGACACAAGCAGCCGCCGAAGCAACTCGGCCGCCGGCAAGGCGTGCGGGGTTTCCGGCAACATCATGCGCGCGGTGCCTTCTGCAGGAATCTGTTGGTCCGATTACATGCCGCACCCACCGTAACCGGGGCGGACCTCACCCAGGTCAACGCAATCGAACTGCATCGATGAGTGCGCCGCCCTATGTTCAGTTCCCGGTTGCGTAGTCCAGTGCGCGGACGCCTTTGGACCTTAGCCCGATGTGTCAGCATCGCAGCATTCTCCGGCTCAGCGCCCGGCAGGGTCAGTTCCTGTGAAACTCCTTCCGGATCAGGACGAGCGTCGGGTCGTCGGGGTAATATTCAGCGACAAATCCCTGCTCGCGCTCAAGCTCGATGGCCTCATGGTTCTCGCGGCTCTCAATGGCTTCAAGTGCCTTGAGGCCTCGGGCCTCCGCATAACGGGCGAGATGGCGGAGCAACTCCCATGCGACACCCTTGTGCTTGTAGTCGGAGCGGACCGAGATCGCCACCTCGCCCTTCTCGAAAGTAGGCTCGCAGGCCAGCATCGCGGTCGCAACGATGGTCTCTCCGCCATCGACGCATGCGAGGAAATTCTCCGTCAGCCGGTGATCGACGTGGGTCATGGCGACGAGACGCTCGTGGCTGACCTCCCTCACGCCGCCAAGGAAACGAAAGCGCAGGTCCCGGGGCGTCACATGCGTGAAGAAATCCGAAAGCGCCTCTTCGTCGTCGGCGCGAACCGGGCGAACGTGAAGAACAAGCCCGGAGCGGGTCACCAGATCGCAGCTCCATTTGTCGGCTGCCACGGTACTGTCCGGCTTCCCGGTTGTGGCCTGTCCGACTGATCGCGTGGCGTGGCCATTCGCGGCTGGAGTCTCGATGATGACCTTCAGGGCGTGAGTGCTCGCTGCGCTCCCGAACGTTTCATAGGCGTCGACGATCCGATCGAGCGCGAACCGGTGCGTGATCAGCTTTTTCGGATCGATCTTCCCGGACTGTACGGTCTTCAGCAACATCGGCGTACTGACGGTATCGACCAGACGCGTGGTGATCCCGATATTGTGCGACCAGAGCTTCTCCAAATGGAGATCGGCCTTCACGCCGTGGACGCCGACATTGGCAATGACGCCGCCCGGGGCGACAATGTCTTCGCAGAGTTCGAAAGTCGCCGGAATGCCGACGGCTTCGATGGCGGTATCGACGCCGCGCCCGCCGGTCAACGCCAGCACCTGGTCCGCTGCGTCGTCTCCGCTACCATTGACCGTCGCCGTTGCGCCGAAACGGCGCGCCACTTCGAGGCGGTTCTGATCGAGATCGATCATGATGATCTGGGAGGGAGAATAGAACTGTGCCGTCAGAAGCGCCGCGAGACCGATCGGTCCGGAGCCGACGACAGCCACCGTGCCGCCAGGCTGCACCCTGCCATTGAGCACCCCGCACTCGAAGCCGGTCGGCAGGATGTCGCTCAGCATGACCAGTGCTTCTTCGTCGGCGCCGTCCGGGATGTGGTAGAGACTGGTGTCGGCATGCGGGATGCGGACGAATTCCGCCTGGGTTCCATCGATCGTGTTGCCGAGAATCCAGCCGCCGGTCGAGCAATGCGAATACATGCCCTTGCGGCAATGCTCGCATTTGCCGCAGGACGATATGCAGGAGATCAGCACACGATCGCCCTTCTTGAACTCGGTCACGCCGGCGCCTGTCTCCTCCACGACGCCCACGCCTTCATGGCCCAGGACGCGACCCGGGGTGCAGCTCGGCACATCGCCCTTCAGGATGTGGAGATCGGTGCCGCAGATGGTGGTCCTCGTCACCTTCACGAGGGCGTCGGTCGGAGCGACGATCTCAGGGACGGGACGCTCTTCGAGAGACTTCTTGCCCGGGCCTCCATAGACGAGAGCTTTCATCGCATGTCTCCTTGCTGGTGCGGATCGCGGTCATCATGCGCTCCCGCCGCCAGCCCCGCTTTGACGTCGGTCAATGATCGCGACGAAGCTTCGCTGCAGAGATCAAGACGCCGCCGCTCTCTGTCGGGCAAGACGACATGTCTTGATGCAGATCAAAGTACATGAACGCCGCGCCGCTAGAGTTTTGAGGTCGCTTTCGCGCTGTCAAAGAAAGGAGCTACCATGCCTTGGAAATCCGATCAGCCGCCTGTTCCCGTTGCGGCACTGCCTTTCGTCACGAGCGGGCAGAGATTCTATCAGGCGGCTGTGCGCCTGCAGCTTCATGGCCTCAAGGCGGCAATGCAGTATCAGATCGAGGCTCTCACTTTCCTCAAGCGCCGCTATGAGGAGGACGTGAAACTCCTGGCTGACCTTGCCGGAAGCGCCAAGTCCGAGGACTCGGTCGATATCGTCGCTGCTTTCATGCAGAACGCCAGCTCCGACTATGCTGCCGAAGCTGGAAGGATCGCGTCGATCGGCGCGAGGCTTGCCACCGAAACGGCCAAGGATGTGAGCAAGGAAGCCGAGCGTGCTGCGGAAGACAGAGCCGCGGCGACGGTTGCTGCCTGAAACTCCGGGCGAACCTGCGGGCGGGGGCCGCGAAGGTCGGTTTTGATCTTGAGGATCGGACCATAACAGCGGTCGATGAGATCGACCGTTGGAGGCGCGGCTGCGTCGCTCGTGCCCTTTGGCGCCAAGCGGCGTGGTGCGGCGCGCCGGTGATTGAGTTCACGTGGATGCGTCAGCCTGATCAAGACAGGGTCAACGATTTGTTCCGCCCGAGCCACGGCCGCTCGCTGGCCGCGCGCCCAAGGTTCGGGCCAACAAGCATCAAAGCGGCCGTGATCGAGCGACCTCGACAGGCCGATGAGGGTGCGCCTTGGCTGGTGGGCACACCACCCGGAAGCCGACGCTGCTGCAATCCCCGAGCGGACCCAACTGGTCACCTGCCATCGGACGGCGACGACCATACGCCGACCGAGGCCGAAGCGTGAGAAGTGGAGCCCGGGCGCCTCAGGAGGGGGTTGGTGCGGCCTCGCAACCAGTTCTTCATCGCCTGAAGCAGTTCGCTCTCGTCGGCCAGGCCGTTCGCGTAGAGCTTGATCGCATGCCGGGCGATCCTGGCAGCTTCGCCGGAATCCACTTCAATGCCTTGGTCTCCGCAAAGCGAGTTGCAGACACGACGCAGCATCTCGACGCCTTCCGGCATGATAACGCAAGCGGGGTACAACATTCGTATCCTGGTCGGCATGACGTGGTTCCCGACGGTGCCTGCAGTACGTTCCTCCGAGGCACTCAGATGTTTCCTGCTTCCTCCAGAGCCCACAGCGCCCGCCACGCTGCAAGAAGTGCGATCATAGCCCCTGAAAGGACTGCGCTCCAGTTGGCGACATCAGCGGCTGCGAACTCCAGGACCCCATGGTGATGCGATGAGCCATGCGCCAAGCATGACGTTCGCCACTTCCGCCCAACCTGAAACGATGCCGACGCCGCAAGGCTCAGTGTGACAGCGGCCGCTCCGCCGAGCAGAAAATTCCACGTTATCGCGTTCGCCGAAGCGCCATGCGGCACGGCTGCCCCGAGCAGCCAGCTTGATGAGATCGACCACAACCCCGCGACGAGGATTATTCGATCCTGCCAGCGCTGATCGTGCATCTTCGATCACTCCTCTCGTGGACAGGTTCTCGTAGAAAGTAATCGTGTCCGATGATGCTTTTCTTGCTTTGATCTGCGTCAATGTGAGCGCCGAAGACGCACTGAATACTCGTTAAGCCTATGGCGCGGGATGCATCCTGGGGCGGGCCTTGGATGCGATTGCGGTCCATGGCACTGGCCGAGACATCGGCTTGTGGGGCACAGTCGTCACCCTCGGTGTCTACTCCGCGGGGTGGCTGGCTGTCTGGTCTTCGTCCGCAGGGGGAAGGCCTGGCGCCTTGCAGGACGCTCCAGCCTGCAGGGCGCGCCTCGACCATGCGGCGTCGAAGCCGCGCCGGGAGGTCGTCAAAGCGATTTGGAAGCCTCAGGCAGCGAATACCAGCGGGAAATCTCCAAGCCTCGTTGCGTCCCATGGTCGCCGACATGATCCCGCTCTCCGACAATTTGACCGGCATCAAGGAAACCGGTTGCTCGGTTGCGCTAGGAGCCTCTTGACCGAGGAGGCTCATGCCATGGCTCACAAACAGGTCTTGTTCCGTTCCGAGGCTCGCGAGAAGATCCTGCGGGGCACGACGCAGCTTGCCGACGCAGTTCGCGTGACGCTAGGTCCGCGTTCGAAATCGGTGCTCATCGAAAAGAAGTGGGGAGCGCCGATCGTCTGCAACGACGGTGTCACCATCGCCAAGGAGTTCGACCTCAAGGATCCGGAGGAGAACCTTGGAGCCCGCATGCTGAGGCAGGCCGCGGAAAAGACCGGCGAGATGGTCGGCGACGGAACCAGCACTTCGACAATTCTCGCTCACGCGATCTTCGCCGATGGGGTGCGCAATGTCGTTGCCGGCGCGAGCGCAATCGATATCAAGCGCGGCCTTGACCGGGCGACAAAACGCGCTGTCGAGGCATTGAAGGCGATATCCAAGCCGGTCGAGACGCGGCGAGAGAAGGAGCAGGTCGCGACGATCTCGGCGCATAACGATACTGTGATCGGCGAACTGGTCGGTGCGGCGATGGAGAAGGTCGGCGGCGAGGGCGTCATAACCGTCGAGGAATCGAAGTCCACGGAGACAGTTCTCGACGTCGTGGAAGGCATGGAGTTCGATCGCGGCTTCGTCTCGCCCTATTTCGCGGCGGATGCGGAAAAGATGGAGGCGGTGCTCGAAGATCCCCTGGTACTGATCGTCGACCGCAAGATCCTGTCCCTCAACGACCTGATAAGGCTCCTGGAAGCCGTCGCCAAATCCGGCCAGCCGCTGCTCGTCGTCGCGGAGGACGTGGAGGGCGAAGCACTGGCCACGCTCATCGTGAACCACATCCGCGGCACGCTGAAGAATTGCGCGGTCAAGGCGCCGGGCTTCGGCGACCGTCGCAAGGCCATGCTTCAGGACATAGCGGTGCTGACAGGGTCGCAGGTGATTTCCGAAGAGCTTGGCATCAAGCTGGAGAATGTGGCCATCGACCAACTCGGCCGCGCCAAGAGGGTCGTTTCCGACAAGGACCGCACGATCATCGTCGGAGGCGGAGGGGAGAGCAAGGCGATCAAGGGCCGCATCGAGCAGATCCGTCGTGAGATCGAGGATACGACCAGCGATTACGATCGCGAAAAGCTGCAGGAGAGGCTTGCGAAACTGTCCGGCGGTGTCGCCGTCATCAAGGTCGGCGCTCCGACGGAAGCCGAAATGAAGTCGAAGAAGGAAGCGCTCGACGACGCGATAAGCGCCTCCAAGGCGGCCGTTGCGGAAGGCGTCGTGCCCGGCGGAGGGCTCGCGCTGCTGCGCTGCATCGGACCCGTGGAGGCGGAGGAGCAAATGTGCGAAGGCGACGAGCGGACGGGCGTGCAAATCCTGAAGCGCGCGCTTGAACTGCCTGTCCGCCAGATCGCGGAGAATTCGGCGGTCGACGGCGGAGTGGTGGTCGCCAGAATGCTCGAAGGAAAGGACAATTACGGTTTCGATGCAGGGCGCAAGCAATATGTCGATCTGGTCGAGGCCGGCATCATCGATCCAACCAAGGTCGTTCGAATTGCGCTCGAAAACGCGGTGTCGGTGGCGAGCACGCTGCTGCTGACCGAGGCGACCATGACAGAGATACCGGAGCAGCGGCCCGCGCAGCCGGTCATGCCTGAGATGGCGATGTAGTCAAGGGCATGGGCCTCGGGCGTATAGCGACCGATCGGTCGGCGGACGCGGGGATCCACGCTCGTGGGCATCCTTCCATACGGAGGCGAACATGCGTTTCTTTGCGTTGAAGGGAACGGACCGCCTGGGCTTCTCGGTCGCACAGGCGCTGGGCGTCGGCGTCGATCCGCATGAGGAGCGCGACTTCGAGGACGGCGAGCACAAGGCGCGGCCCTTGGTCAGCGTGCGTGGCCAGGACGTTTATGTCCTTCACAGCCTTGCGGGCGGAGCCGACGCGTCGGCCAACGACAAGCTTCTGAAACTTCTGTTCTTCATAGCCACGTGTCGCGAAAATGGAGCCGCGCGGGTCACCGCGGTGGCGCCCTATCTCGCCTACGCCCGCAAGGACAGGCAGACGAAGTCGCGAGATCCGGTAACGATGCGCTACTTGGCACAATTGTTCGAAGCCATGCGCACGGATTGTCTGGTCACCCTCGAAGTGCACAACCTTGCGGCTTTTCAGAACGCATTCCGGTGCCGCACGGTTCATCTCGATGCGCGCAGGCCTTTCTGTACTGCCGTTCGCGAGCTCGCAGGCGATGCTCCTGTCGTGATTTTTTCCCCCGACGGGGGAGGGGTGAAGCGCGCTGGGTTGCTGAAGGAAAGCTATGAGGCGACCTCAGGAAGCGCAACCGGCTTCGGCTTCATGGAAAAGCATCGGAGCCGTGGCGTCGTCACGGGCGATCTGTTCGCGGGCGATGTGGACGGCAAGGTGGTTTTCCTCGTCGACGACATGATCAGCACAGGTGGTACGATGCTCAGGGCTGCCCGGGCATGCCGTGAGCGCGGCGCGAAGGCGGTGTACGCCGTTGCCACCCACGGCCTGTTCGGCAAGGGTTCGGAGACGTTGTTTGCCGACGGCGCCATCGACAAGGTCGTCGTGACGGACAGCCTGGCTTCGGCATCGGACGAAGCCGCCGTCCGGCAAGGCAGGATCGAGCTTGTGCCCTGCGGCGCGTTGGTCGCCGAGGCGATAGCGCGGCTCCATGGATCCCGGTCTATCGCGGACTTGGTCGGCATGGAGAGTTGAGTTCGCCCTTGGCCCTCTCGACATATGCGAGGGCGAGCGGCTTCCACTTGCCGGGGGTGGCTACGTGCGCGTCGAGAAGATGCGCCATGCAGAGTCGCGCCCTGAGCAGAGCGCGAAAGCCGCCGTAGACGGCAAGCGTCTCATCGTCCGGTCGACCGCCGAGCCGCGCCTCGAGCGTGTGGAGGAGGATCGGCCGTACCCAGAAAGCTCCCAGCACTGCGCATTCCAGGCCGAGATAGTTGATTTCATCATAGGGATCGACGATCCGCATCGGGCGGCTGAATTCGAGGGCATCGATGATCTGTATCGGCTCGCCGATGAAGACATGTTCAGGCCGAAGATCGCCGTGCCCCTCGACGATCCGCCCTTCTGAGATGCGCCTTTCGATCCGTGGAAGAGCTCTTTCGAGTGCCTGATCCACCCTGTCGAGCACAGGCAGAGCGACGTTCGCCATGCCGAGTTCCGGCCGTCCCAGAATGGCGCGGTTGACGGCCTGCTCCTCGATCAGATGCTTTGCGTAGAGGGGGCCGTCCACGATTTCAGGGGGGCAGGCCGAATAGAAGTCGCCCAGCAGTTGCCCGATCCTTCGGACATCAGCCTCCGTCACGTTTCCCTGGCGCAGCCTGGCGTCCAGCAGGTCGGCCTGCGGCAGCCTTTTCATCTCGACGAGCCAGTCGATGACGCTGCCTTGCCCCGTCAGGTTGAGACGGTCCGGCCCTTCGCATCGCAGCGCGACGACCGAACAATAGGTGCTGCCGGCAAGCCTCCTGTTCAGCCGCAATTCCTCCTCGCAGAAAAAGCGCCGGCGCCAGAGCGTGCTGAAATCGAGGAACGGATATTTGACGGGCTTCTTGAGCTTGTATACGCGGTCATCGGTCAGGAACACCCAGGACATGTGCGTTTCCCGCACGTCGACGCTCGCCGTCGCGTGTGGGTATGCTTTGGGCTCGCTCAGAAAACGCACCTTTGCCGCCAGATCGATCATCGGTATCCGTCCGCCGTCGGCTATTGGGTCTGAATCGCCCGGAACCGCAGATGTCTGCTGCCCCTGAGGGGACGAGCAACAAGATGATCCGGACGCGATGGAAGCCGGCACGCCCATCGCCTTTCCCATGACAGGTGCGTCGCATGGCATAGGTGCTGGCTCCTCGGGAGCGGCCCCTTCGAAATCGACCGCGCCACAGTAATTCAGCCAACGACCGGACATCACCTTGATACGCGTCAAAGACGGCCGACAATAGTCGGCTAGCCTGACCCGCATATGCGCCGCCATGGGGCGCTGCCGGGTGCCTGCAGGATCGGTTCCGAAGCCGCCCATGGGGCGGTGGCTGCGCCCGGCAAAAAAGACCGATCTCGTGAGCGTCGGCCGGTTTCGTGACGTAGCCAGCGTCCGGTTTCGACGAACAGGAATGGAAAGGAAGGATCCCAATGAAACGTGGAATCGGAAGTGAGGAGAACAGAGTCCCGGAACTGGCAATTCCGGTCGAAACGGTGTGCTTCATTGTCATGAAAGCACGTGAGTTCGACGCGAAGGAGGCCGTCACCGAACCGGATCCGGGGTCTAATCCGACAGACGATCACGACGTCGCCGTGCTGCAGGATCATGATGACGACCCCGTTCAGGAAGAACTGTCGTCCCTCATATCCGACCTCTCTGTCGACGAGCAGATCGATCTGGTCACGCTGATGTGGCTCGGGCGGGACGACTATCGGGCAACCGAATGGCCGATCGTGCGAAAACAGGCCGCCGACGCCCACAACGACCATACGGTCGAATATCTCTGCGGGAATCCGCTGCTGTCCGATCACCTCTTGGCCGGTCTCGACGTCCTCGGTCTTTCGTGTGCCGACTACGAAGGGAAGCATCTTTGAGCGGAACATTCGCCCGGTTTGATCCGCGTCAAAGCCGGATGACATCGAAAGGGCTTTTCTGAAGTCCTCGCTGGATCGAGTTGGATCAGGCCAGGCTGTGCAACGATCCGTTTCAAGGCGCGATCTTGCCGAAGCGAAGCGCCGGATCAACGGTGACTTCCGGCGAGCGGGTCCGGCAGCCTCCGGTTCAAGGTGGAAGATCGGAGGCGGCGGCATCTGAAAGCTTCATTCAACAACGCCAAGGAGTTGCATCATGGCCGAAGCTGGCAAATTGCCCGTCAAGAAGTCTTCCGCGCCGGCGGAAGCCGGAGACTGGAATCCGTTCGACAGCCTCCGTCGAGAAATCGACCACCTGTTCGACGATTTTCGTCCCTTCGATTGGCGCCTTCCTTCCAGGGTTTTCAGGCCCCGGATATCTCATGCGCCATGGCAGGTCGCACCGGCGATGGACCTTGTCGAGAGGGACGACGCCTACGAGATCACAGCGGAGCTTCCCGGGCTTGACGAGAAGAACGTCGAGATCAAGCTCTCCAACCACACGCTGACGATCAAGGGCGAGAAGAGCGAGCAGAAGGAAGATAGGCAAAAGGACTATTATCTGTCCGAGCGGCGCTACGGTTCGTTTCAGCGAAGCTTCCAATTGCCCGAAGGCATCGACGCCGACAGGATCGAGGCGAACTTCGCAAAGGGCGTGCTGACCGTGAAGCTGCCCAAGACGGCCGAGGCGAAGAAGGCCGAAAAGAAGATCGCGGTCAAGGCTGCCCCTTGAGCGCTCTCGCCTCGTCGGTGCGTCGGCAGGCGACGCACCGACGAGCAGGTCAACCGGAACCACATGAACCCTCCGGTGAACAGCCAACTCCATGCCGAGGAGAATTGCCATGGGCACTTCAATCGCAGGCTTCACCCAGGCATCGCAGCAGGCCCAGCAATGGGTCAATGAACTGGCCGAAGATCTGAACTGCAACGATCGACACGCATATCATCTTCTCCGCGCGGTTCTTCATGCGCTGCGCGACTGGCTCTCCCCGGAGGAAATGACCGATCTCGCCGCCCAGTTGCCCGTACTCATAAGGGGCATCTATTTCGAGGGGTGGAAGCCGGCGGAGACACCTGTCTGGCAGCGCCACAAGGACGACTTCGTTGCGCGTATCCAGGACGCCTTCTCGGGCGATCCGTTGAACGATCCGGACATGGCCATCGCGGCAGTCTTTCGACTGCTCGATCGGCATGTCTCGCATGGCGAAATCGTGCAGGTCAGGAACTCGATGAAGAAAGCCCTGCGTGAGCTGTGGCCGGCGGATTGACGCGATGTTCCACGATCGACGGGAGGCCGGGCGCGAACTGGCGAACGAAGTGGCAAGGTTGGGCTTGGCTGAGCCTATCGTGCTCGCCTTGCCAAGGGGCGGTGTGCCGGTTGCGGCGGAGGTGGCGCGGACCCTGAAGGCGCCGCTCGACCTTGTCATCGTGCGCAAGGTGGGTGCGCCCGACAATTCCGAACTGGCAGTCGCGGCCATCGTCGACGGCAGTCCACCCGATATCGTGCTCAATCGCGAGATCATCGAAGCATACGGGCTGGACGATTCCGAGCTTCGGCTTCTGGTCAACCGCGAGCGCCCCGAATTGGAGCGGCGCCGGTTGACCTATCGCAGCGGGCGGCAAGCAAAGTCGGTCTCGGGCAAGACGGCCATTCTCGTCGATGACGGGGCCGCCACGGGAACCACGATGAAAGTGGCGATCCGTGCGCTCCGGCGGCGATCGCCGCGCGAGATCGTCGTGGCGCTTCCGGTGGCCCCTCCCGACACGATCGCCGAACTCGCGCGCGAAGCCGACAGGGTCATTTGCCTGCGCCAGCCGGCACACTTCCGTGCGCTTGGGTTTCATTACCAGCACTTTCCCCAACTCACCGACGACCAGGTGATCGCGGCGGTGCGGGATGCAAGGCAACAAAAGGACCTCGACGAGGTCGCGAAGAAAGCTTGACGCGGGTCAAGGCCGAGATGCCGCACCCATGCTGATCTGTCGTCCGAGCCTGACGGAGAAGAGAAATGACCATCACCACCATCATGGTGCAGCTCGACGTGGATTCTCCAGCGACACCGCGCTTGAGCTTCGCCCGGGAACTCGCAGGAAAATTCGAGGCGGATTTGATTGCCGTCGTCGCGGTCGAAGCGCGCGCGCTCGTACCCCCGGATGAAAACGGTCTTGTGACGCGGGAGCTGTTGCGTCAGCGAAGGCGCGAGATCGAGGATCGTCTGAAGGTGCTCAAGGAGGAATTCCTGGCCTTTTCAGGCAACAATGAGCGCGCCTCATGGCGCACCGAGCTGGACGACCCTACGCGGACTTTGGCCTTGCATGCCCGCGCCGCCGACCTGGTGGTAACCGGAACTCCGGCGGCCGAGGCGGGGGGCGATTTCCACCGGACGATCGACGCGGGTGCGCTAATCCTGTCGGTGGGACGGCCGGTCCTGTTCGCGGCGGACGATCTGCGCCCCTTGCGCGGCGAACGGATTCTCATCGCCTGGAAGGATGCACGTGAATCGCGTCGCGCAGTGGCTGATGCGATGCCTTTCCTGACGCACGCCAAGGAGGTCACCGTGGCCGCCATTGCCGAAGGAGATCAGCCGGCCGTACGGGAGGGCGCCGCGGATGTGGTCCGTTTCCTGATGAGGCACGGCGTGAGGGCGAGCTCGCAGATACTGGAGCCCGATGGGGCGAAGATCGCTGAGGTTCTCATAGCGAAAGCCGGGGAGATCGGAGCGGATGTCGTCGTTGCGGGCGGCTATGGCCACAGCAGGCTTCTGGAATGGGCGTTCGGCGGCGTGACGCGCTCCATGCTGTCGGCCGGATCGATGCACCGGCTGCTGTCGAACTGACGACAGTGACACGCTGCCGGACGAGGACGATTGCCGTTATGCGATGCGCTGGGGTGTTTTCAGCAGTGTGCGAGCCGTGACGAAACACGGCAACCGCGACGGGGGGGCAGGTCACGCGGAGTGGATCGGATGATGCCCCCACATGCGCCAATGGGTGGGTGACACGTCCACCCGCTCGTTGGAGTCCGATTTGACCCATCCGGTCAGCACGCGCTTGCAGGGGAACACGAGGGCGTGGGGGCCATCCCAATCCATGACGGCCAGCTGCAGGTCATGATTGAAGGGTGCCGTCGAAATCGGGTGCCACATCATCCCCTGGTCGGAAGCAACGCAACCGCCTCCAAAACTCGACGCTGTCAAGCCGCCATTTCGTGCAGGGTCTGCCACCTGGCGATCTCGATTCTGCGTAAGCTCGCCAGCTTGATGATGCCTCTCTGCTTGAGTTTGGAGAACACGCGGGAGACCGTCTCGATGGTCAAGCCGAGATAGTCGGCGATGTCCGCGCGGGACATGGGCAGATCGATCTGTCGCAGGCCTCCTTGTCGCGCGGACATATCCGTCAGGAAGGCGGCGATCCGTTCCGTCGCATTCTGGCGGCCCAGCACGAGCAGATGCTCCTGGGCCCGGACCAGGCTCAGAAGCGCCAAGGGCAGCAGTTCGCTCGCGGCATCGCCGCCCGAGGCATTCGCACGCAAGATACTGATGCCGGTGGCGCCGACGGCATCCGCAAAGAAATGGTGCGTCCTATCCGCCTCGAAACCGAAGACTTCGCCGGGGAGGTGGAAAGCCGAAATCTGCCGGCGGCCGTCCGCGAGCAAGCGGTATATGCGGACTGCTCCGAACTCGACCTTGTAGAGATTGCCGCTTTTCTCGCCCTGGGCGTAGATTTCGGCGCCGGCCGGGAAAAGGCTGGGCATGTTCATCACACCGAAGTCGCGGGCAAACGCCGCCCCCTGCGGATGGACTGAATTCCGGGACAATTCGAAGACCGACATGATCACCTCCAGCTGCTGAGGCGAGAATTGCGCAGATCCGATGATCGCGAAATTCGGTCATATCCCTAGGGGAAACCACGTAGAGCCGTCAGTCCGCTGCGGTGATGGCGTTCCGCACCGCCTCGATGAGCGGCCCACCGAGGAACGGCTTCGTCACGAGTGTCACCTTCTGCAGTTCAGGAGCGGCCCGGAACAGGCTCACAAGCAGTATGACCGGCCTGGCAAAGATCAAGAATTGCCCTGGGGCAATCTTCCAATCCACGGCCCGATCATCGATGACGGCGCAAGCGGCGCGCCGTGCGTATCGGGATGCAAAGGCGTCGGTCGCATATGAATGTGCGTCGACCCGGAAGCCACTGCTCTCGAGCGCGAATTCAAGAGAGCGTCGCAAGCCGTCATCGGGAGCAGCGGTGATTACAATCTCGGATCTGGCCACGCTGGATCTCCGCCGGGCACCGTTTCGCCTCGGCCATCCTGCGTCGCATATTCGGGAACCTGGCGCATTGCGGCAGATCAAAGCCAGTTCATCGTGATTTGGCTCACCCCTCTCATCGCTCAGGTCACGCGCGCGAGCCGCCGCTACGGCCCCGGCTTACCGGATTTTCCTTGTCTGCAAGCTCCAGGGCAATCGCCATACGCACCAGCTCAGGCAAACTGCCGGCACGCATCTTGGACATGATGTTGGCGCGATGGACTTCGACCGTTCGGGGACTGATGTTCAGATCATAGGCGATCGTCTTGTTCGGGAGTCCGGCCACCACGGCGGCGAGGACCTGGCGCTCCCGCTCCGACAGTTGGCCGAGGCGCGAGCGGATCGCCGACACGTCCTCCATCTCGGTGACGGTGTCGAGGCGGCTCGCCGCTCGCTTGATGGCTTCAATCAGAACGACGTCTTCAAAAGGCTTTTCGATGAAATCGCTCGCGCCGGCCTTCATGGCCGCGACCGCCATCGGGACATCGCCGTGGCCGGTGATGACGATCGCCGGAATAGCGACGCCGATCTCGTTGAGCTTGGCGAGCAGTTCGACGCCGCTGATATCGGGCATTCTCAGATCGGTGACGAGACAGGCCTTTCCGATGGTCGGCGCCGCGACAAGAAAACTGGAAGCGGAGTCGTGCACGCGAACCGTGAAGCCGGCCATAGTCAAAAGGAATGCGAGCGATTTGCGGACCGGCTCCTCGTCGTCGACGACGTGGACGACATATTCATGGATCTGCATCTGCTGCCTCTTGCGTTGCCGTAGGCAATAAGAAGCGGAATGTCGCCCCACCTTTGCCGTTGCGCTCCAAAGTTATGCTGCCGCCATGCGCTTCCACGATCCGCTTGGAGATCGACAGGCCGATGCCCATACCGCTCGCCTTGCTGGTGACGAAGGGCTGGAACAGGCGTGTCGCTATGTCCTCGGGGATCCCCGGACCTGTATCCGCGATCTCCACAGCCACAAACCCGTCACGGTCGGAGGCCGTGCGCACCGACAGCTCACGCCGCTCGCTTTCTCGCATGGCCTCCATGGCGTTGCGCATGAGGTTGATCAGGACTTGCTGCACCTGAATGCGATCCACGAGGACTTCGCCGGTGTCGGGCGCAAAATCGAAGACCGACCTCACGCCTTGCTCGCGGGCGCCGACAAGCGCCAGCGCACCGGCTTCTTCAATCAGTTTGCGCAGATCTTCCGCTGATTTCTCCGTCTCGCCGCGAGTTACGAACTCGCGCAGATGGCGAATGATGCCGCCGGCGCGGAGCGACTGTTTCGCAGTCTCCTCGAGCGCTTCCCTGATCCGGTTGGCCGCAGGCCCGTCGAGTTGCGCCAGGAAACGAGCGCAGCCCTGCGAATAGTTGGCGATGGCTGCGAGCGGCTGGTTGAGCTCGTGGGCCAGGGTCGATGCCATTTCGCCAAGTTCGTTGAGGCGGGCAAGCCGCGCCAGTTCGTCCTGTATCTCTTGCAGCCTCGCTGCGCTTTCCTCCCTTTCGGTGAGGTCGCGGATGAAGCCAGTGAAGAATTTCCGGTCGCCCGACCTCATTTCGCCGACCGACAGCTTCATCGGAAAGGTCGAGCCGTCCTTCCTGCGCCCGACCACCACGCGGTCGACACCAATGATGCGCTTCTCGTCGGTCGTCAGATATCGCTGGATGTAGCCGTCGTGCTCGCTGTGGTAGGGCTCCGGCATCAACAGGTTCACATTCCGGCCGATCGCTTCCGCTTCCGTAAAGCCGAACTGTCGGACGGCCGCGGCGCTGAAGGATGTGATGATGCCGCCGTCGTCAATCACCACCGTTGCATCCGGGACGGTGTCAAGAATCGAACGGAGATGGGCTTCTCGCGCTTTCAGAGCAGCCTCGGTCTTGCCGACGGCGCGGCGTGCCCGGTGCAGCATCTCGCCTATCCACGCGATCATCAGGCCGACCAGCGCGAAGACGAGAGCCTGGATCCACATCGCCTGCGCGGCATCCACGATGTAGATGGTGCCGGCGAGAGAGAGCACCAATGCGAAGATGCCGGGACCAATGCCACCTGCGATCGCCGAAACGAGAATGACCGGGACGAAGAGAATGAAAACCGCGGTGTTTCCGAGCGCGGGAATCAGCAAGAGCCTGACGACAAAGACAGGCACCACCATTGCGGCCGCAAGCAAATATCCCGCAGCCCCGTCGAAGCGGGATGAAATCACGGCCTTCAGAAAGTGTCCTCTCAGTCCGGTATCTTCGCTTCCGGGCATGGCCTGACCCAAAGCGGCCCCACGTGCTCGCCCACGCTTCACCTGCTCAGCCTCTTCTCCTGACGCAGGTTCGGAAAACGGTGGGACGCTTTTCCGAAACCTGCCTTGGGCGCAACGGTGCCTCCGGGACCCAGCCGACCCGGCCACGTCATACTACGCCGTGCCGACGATTCCCAACCGTTCTTTTGGTCTAATCCGAACCTTGACGAAGGTGGCGCGGGTCGATCGAGAATGCCGCGTGCGAGCCGGCCGGACGTTTTTGACAATCGTCCGGCTGCCCGACGATGGGCATATGAATCGTGGCTTTGCTTGGAGGCCCGGCCCGTTACGGCACTTGCGTTCCCGGGTCCTTGGCCTCTCGGCCAGTGACGCTGTCGATCAGGACACGGAAGTAGATGTGCTCGTAATGGTCAGCGGAGCGGGGAACGGCCTGCCCGATCGGTTTCAGGCTGCCCGGCTCCCACCAGAATGGATGCTTGCTGAGCAGAGACCAGGCATGTTCCCGCTCCCGTACAAGTTCCGGGGAGACATCCAACTCCTGATAGCGGCCCTGAACTATGACGCTTTTCCATCCCGGGCCTTGGCCGCGCTCGTCGACTTGCAGGCAGATGTGAGGGTTGGAGCGCATGCAATCGATCTTGTGGCCCGGCATCGAGAATGAGTAGAGATGGTGGTCCGAGTAGACGAAATAGATCGGCACGAGGTAAGGCTGCCTGCCGTCCACGCAGGCGAGATGGGCAAGCCTTTCTGACGCGAGAATCTTGGAGCATTCGAGCGCTGACAAATCCCTGATCCACATCGTTTGCCTCCCTCGGTTTGGTACAGTTGCGCGCGGACTGGTCGTCCATCGGCATAGTGACGCGCCTGTCATATGCGTCGGGCAATTATCCGCCGTCGAAGGCCGACTGCCGATCCGCTCATCGCGGTTGCTGGACATCTTTTCATTTTGGCTATCCAAGGCAAGTACGCTTTGAGCCGGATCAAGTTCGGCATCAAGGAGATGTCATTTTTGCCTTGCCAACGAATGGCCCAATCACGCCAGTCTCCACCCGCGTCGTCCGCGCGCGGGGCGAGCCGCCGAGATCAAGAAGCGGTGACGGCGGTCGCATTCCGCCACAGCTACGCCAGCGGCCACTTCACCGCAGCAACGTCATCACGGCGAGATAGATCAGGATCGACAGGGCGTCCTGGATGACGGTACCCACAGGACCGGAGCCGAAAGCGGGATCGATACCGAGGCGCGACAACAGCCAAGGCAGCAGCAGCCCCGTTGAACTCGCGATCGTGCCCGCGGCGGCCAGGGAAATGCCGGCTCCCAGAGCCAGGCTGGCATCGTTGTAGACCAGCCAGATACCGACCAGGGCCAAAGCACCCAGGATCGTGCCGATCAAAAGGCCGGTGGCCAGTTCGTTCAGGAGAAGGACCGGCAGGCTATTGCGTCGCGTTGCCAGTCCACGCACCGCGATCGCTTC
This sequence comes from Mesorhizobium sp. L-8-10, assembly GCF_016756635.1. Taxonomy (NCBI): domain Bacteria; kingdom Pseudomonadati; phylum Pseudomonadota; class Alphaproteobacteria; order Hyphomicrobiales; family Phyllobacteriaceae; genus Mesorhizobium; species Mesorhizobium sp. L-8-10. Next base: position 4,215,145 of record NZ_AP023263.1, read on the forward strand.
CGTCTGGGTACCTATCGCGTCGGCGAGGTAGACGAGGGAAGGCAGAAACGTCGCCACCACGATATCCGCCTCGAGGAATTGTTCGAAGCGGGTCATCAGCAACGCGGTGATGCTGCTGAGCCCCAGGCCTACGACAAGCCATGGCAATCGCCGCGACACGCGGCTGAGCGGCGGATCCTCGAGGGCGTGCACGGCCGCGGAGCTTTCCTTCACAATGCCGGCCAGCCGGTGAAGGTCCTCGTGGTGCTCGCGCGTGAGAACCTGCAGCAGCTTCACCGCTGGCACGCCGCCGCGCAGCACGGCTTCTGCGCCGACGACCGGCAAGACGGCTGCGGCGGCGCGCGTTGCGATCTCTGCGGCCCGCTCCTGATCCTCGGCGGGCGGGACGGTCGGCCAGGCGGGCCGAATCAGCGCCGACAGCATGGTGTCCGGGGATGTGGCCGCGATGTCGCGCATCGCCGCGGCTCCGACATAACGGCCTTGGCCGTCGACTATCATTGCTGCGTCGTAGCAGTCGTGCGGCTCGCGCAGGGCGCGTTCCCTGAATGCGCCTGCCTTCTCGTCCGCGCGGCCGATCGGGACTGAAACGACCAGCCGATCGATTGTGTTCGGGCCGGAGAACCTGCTCGTGCCGACGGCTGCCGTGCCTGTGTGGTTATCAGCCATAGTGACCGGTCACGAGATGCTGGCAACGCTCGATCCTGGGCGCTAGGAGTATCTGGTTGGTGTCGCCTGAATCGACGATTTCTCCGAGGTCGAACCAGACGAAGGGCGTGAGATCCTGGCGGCTGGCTCTGATTGCGATCTTGTGATCCGTTGCGTGGTTTGACTGCAGGCCCAAGTGAATTCCACTATAGCGAAGGTTGGGAAGCATGGCTCGCCTCGTGCAATGCAACGGATGGATCAATGGCTTGTTTTGCGCCAGCGTGTCATTGTTCTGCGTCAAGGCTGCTCATGATTTACGCGGCCCAGGCTGATGCGTCCGACACTGTTACGCGCAATGCCCCGATTGCTTGCGTCTCTGCTGCGGCCAAGTAGCGCCTGCTTCCAGGGTTTTGGGCCATCCCCAACTGTTCTTGTAGAGAATAGTGCCGCTCTCAGAGGCCGTTTCGGAAGGGGTTGAGTGACCGAGGTTCAGATGATTCCAAGGAGTTGCGAGCTTCCTGGAGATTGTCATGTGGACCCCGACCACCCGTGAACAGCATAGCCGTCCCGCGGCGCGTTACCAGACCGATTTGACCGATAAGGAGTGGCTGCTGATCGAGCCCTATCTTCCCGCCGCGCGAAAGACCGGGCGGTCTCGCGCCTGGCCCATGCGGGAGATCATCAACGCGATTTTCTACGTGCTGCGCGGTGGCATCGCCTGGCGACTGCTGCCATCGGATTTTCCACCCTGGCCGACCGTCTATCGCTGGTTTGCGGCCTTTCGCGACGGCTCGGTGTTCGAGAAGATCAATCACGCCCTGGTCATGGCGGATCGCGAACGCGTTGGCCGCGACGCCAGCCCATCGGCGGCGATCATCGACAGCCAGAGCGTCAAAACCACCGAGGCCGGCGGGCCGCGCGGCTATGATGCCGGCAAGAAGATCAACGGCCGCAAGCGCCACGCGCTGGTCGACACCGACGGACGGGCGCTGCTTGTCGAACCGCATCCGGCCAACATTCAGGATCGTGACGGCGGCGGACCGCTGCTGCAGGTGTCGCGCCCGCTATTCCCCTTCATCAAGCACGTCTGGGCCGATGGCGGATACAATCATGAGCGTGTGACAACAGCCACGAACATCCTTGTCGAAATCGTCAAGAAGCAGCCGGATCAAGTCGGCTTCGTCGTCCTGCCGCGCCGATGGGTGGTCGAGCGCTTCTTCGCATGGATCAACCGCAACAGGCGGCTCGCAAAGGACTTCGAGGCGACCATCGATTCCGCAGCCGCCTTCCTCTACGCCGCTTCCGCCATGTTGCTCATCCGCCGATTGGCACGCACGTCATGAGTTTCGAAACGGACTCTCACGGGAGTTCCTTGAGAGAGATCAAACCGAGTGGGTTTCGTGACTGGGGACGACCGGCGTCGCGCTCGGCGAGAGCCGGGGCAGGAGCAACCGGGCCGCGAGCCCAAGGAGGCTGCCGACGATTCGGATCGACGCTGAAGTGGTCGGTGTGTTTACGTTCAGGGTTTGCGGATTTCCGGCTTGACGACGACGAGGCCGACGCCACAATCCGCGCGGTGATCTCGGTATAAGGGAATCTTCGCCGCCCCATGCGGCTCGAGAGTCCTGCTCCCGACGACAAGAGCCATTGCCTGGAGGAAGAAAGTTGCGTCGCCTAACGCTTCTCGTCGCGCTCGCCATGCCGTTGCCGGCGCTGGCCAACGATTCTACCGCCGAACTCGGAACCGGCGGCCTGATCCTGTCGCGCAGCGACGTCATCGCCATGGAGCGGGAGGACCTGTCGATCTCGCTCGACAATGTCACCGTCGACTATGTCTTCCGCAACAGTTCCGACAAGGACATCGAAACGATCGTGGCGTTTCCGATGCCTGACATCGAGGGCAATCCCTATCGCATGACGTCGATCCCCGACGACGAGAAGGACAATTTCCTCGATTTCGCGGTGACCGTCGACGGCAATGCGGTAGCGCCGGAACTGGAGCAGAAGGCCTTCGCGCTCGGCATCGACATCTCCGAGGAACTGCGGGCGCGCGGCGTTCCGCTCTATCCTTACGGGGAAGCCGTCCTGAAGGCGCTCGCAGCCCTGCCGCAGGAGGTCGCCGACAAATGGCAGGAGCGCGGCATGATCGTCATCGACGAGTATGACGACGGCTCGGGCTGGAAGCGCGTGCGCACGCCCTTCTGGCAGTTGAAGACGACCTATTGGTGGCGCGCGATGTTTCCCGCCAACGGCGAGGTCACGGTCCAGCACAGTTACCGGCCGAGCGTGGGCGCCACAACCGATCTCAGCTTCCTCGTCGACGGCAGGTTCGAGGGCGATAGCTATGCCGAGTACAAGCATAGATATTGCTTCGACAAGAGCTTCGAGAACGCCGTGCTGAAGGCGGCCAGGAGATCGTCGGACGGCTATGCGCACCTCATGGAGAACCGGATCGCCTACATACTGACGACGGGCGGCAACTGGGCGAACGGCACGATCGGCGCCTTCAAGCTGACGGTCGACAAGGGCGATCCGAAGAACCTGGTCAGCTTCTGCGGCCGCAACGTCAGGAAGACCGGACCGACCACCTTCGAGATGACGGCCGAAGATTTCTATCCCGAGCGTGATCTCGACATACTGATCCTCTCGCCCGTCGGCATGGGTGAAGGCGAAGCAGGCGGTGCCGGGCGAGAGGCGCAATCGCCGGCACCGGCGAAGCCGGGTGCATCGAAACCGGAGAGCGGCGGCTGATGAAAATCGTCATCCATGTGGCGATTGCCGAGAACCATGTCATCGGACGCGACAACGGGCTGCCGTGGCGCCTGTCGTCGGACATGAAGCGATTCAAGGAAATGACGATGGGAAAGCCGGTCGTCATGGGTCGCAAGACCTGGGAGAGCTTTCCGCGCCGGCCGTTGCCCGGGCGTCTGAACATCGTGCTCACGCGGGCTCCCGGCTTCCAGGCCGACGGGGCAGAGGTCGTGGCGGCGCTGGACGATGCGCTCGAGCTGGCGCGGGAGCGGGGCCGGAATATGCCCGGAGCAGATGAAATCTGCATCCTGGGAGGCGGCGAGGTCTATCGGCAGGCGCTGCCGCTGGCAGACCGGCTCTATGTGACACATGTGCTCGCGAGCGTCGGCGGCGATACCCGCTTCCCGGCCATCGACCCCGCCGAATGGGAACTCGTCCACAGCGAGGATCATCCGGCCGGCGAGAAGGACAGCCATGCGACACGCTATGCTGTTTACGATCGCCGGCGAACCATGCATTGAGGGCGGCAGGTTCATACAAATGAAGCCAAAACGGCACACGGGCAGGGCGGCTGCGTTGAAAGCGCTGCGGTCCATCCCTATAGAGTGCTAAGAATAAAGAAATGGGCGCGGCCGCAAGGCCCGCGCGGCATTTCGAGACCGAAAGGAATTTCATGCCCTGGAACAATCAGAGCGGCGGTGGCGGCGGCCCTTGGGGCGGCGGCGGCAATGGCGGCCCATGGGGGCAGGGACCCCGCGGCCCCGGCGGACCGCACGGATCGCCGCCCGACCTCGAGGATATCATCCGCCGCGGCCAGGACCGGCTGAAGCGGGCCTTGCCGGGCGGCGGGGGGATGAACCCCGCGGTAATCGGCCTGATCGGCCTGGCGCTTGTCGCATTCTGGCTTTTCCAGTCGATCTACACTGTCCAGCCCGATGAACTCGCCGTCGAGCTGCGCTTCGGCAAGCCCAAGCAGGAGTTGTCCGAACCGGGTCTTCACTTCCATTGGTGGCCGATCGAGACCGTCGAAAAGGCCAACACCGCCGAGAAACTCATCAATATCGGCGAGGCGCGCGGCAGCAGTTCGTCCGGACTGATGCTGTCCGGCGACCAGAACATCGTCGACGTGAAATTCTCCGTCGCTTACCAGGTCTCCGATCCGAAGGCCTATCTGTTCAATGTCGCCCAGCCCGACGACATGGTGCGCCAGGTTGCCGAAAGCGCGATGCGTGAGGCGGTCGGCCGCCGTCCGGCGCAGGACATCTTCCGCGACGACCGCCAGGGCATCGCAGATGCGGTGCTCGGCATCATCCAGCAGACGCTCGATACCTATGGCGCTGGACTGACCATCAACGCGATCTCGATCGAAGACGCGGCGCCGCCGCGCGAAGTGGCCGACGCCTTCGACGAAGTGCAGCGCGCAGAGCAGGACGAGGATCGCTTCGTCGAGGAATCCAACCAGTATTCCAACCAGCGGCTCGGTCAGGCTCGCGGCGAGGCGGCCCAGATCCGTGAAGAGGCCGCCGCCTACAAGAACCGCGTCGTCCAGGAAGCCGAAGGTGAGGCGCAGCGCTTCATCTCCGTCTACGACGAATATGCCAAGGCGCCCGACGTGACCCGCAAGCGGCTGTTCCTGGAGACTATGGAGCGCGTGCTGAAGGGGTCCAACAAGGTCATCGTCGACGAGAAGAACGGGCAGGGCGTCATACCCTATCTGCCGCTGCCCGAACTGCAGAAGCGCGCCGCGCCGGCTGAAGAGAACAAGTGATGTCCAACCGTCTCCCCGTCATCGGCGTCATCGCCGCCGTCATCCTCTTCCTCGTCTATTCGTCGATCTTCGTGGTCAACGAGCGCGAGCAGGCCATCGTGCTGCGGTTCGGAGAGATCGTCGATGTGAAGACCGAGCCCGGCATCTATTTCAAGGCGCCTTTCGGCTTCTTCGAGGCCGACAATGTGCAGATCATCGAGGATCGCGTCATGCGCTTCGACCTAGACGACATCCGCGTCCAGGTCTCGGGCGGCAAGTTCTACGAGGTCGATGCCTTCGTCGCCTTCCGCATCTCGGACCCGCGGCGCTTCCGGGCCGCGGTTTCGGGCCAGGTGCTGCTCGCGGAGCAGCGTCTGCGGACCCGACTCGACGCCGCCCTCCGGCGCGTCTACGGCCTGCGCGGCTTCGAGGCGGCGCTCTCGGAGGAGCGCGCCTCGATGATGCGCGAGGTGCGCGACCAGTTGAGGCCCGATGCGACCTCGCTCGGTCTCGAGATCGAAGACGTGCGCATCCGCCGGACCGATCTCACAGCAGAGGTTTCGCAGCAGACATTCGACCGCATGAAGGCCGAACGTCTCGCAGAGGCCGAAAGGCTGCGTGCCCGTGGCCGCGAGGCGGCGCAGCGCATCCGCGCCCGCGCCGACCGCGAAGTGGTGGAGACCGTCGCCGAAGCCCGCAGGGAATCGGAGATCCTGCGCGGCGAGGGCGAGGCGCAACGCAACGCGATCTTCGCCGACGCCTTCCAGCGGGATCCGGAGTTCTTCGAATTCTACCGGTCGATGAACGCCTATATCCAGTCGCTCGACCCGAACAGCACAACCATGGTGCTGTCGCCCAATTCGGAATTCTTCCGCTTCTTCGGCAACTCGGCGCCGGCCGCCCCGGCAGCGCCCGGCACGGCGCCTGCCGCTTCCGGCCAGGCCGCGGGCGCCAGCCAGTAAGGCGCCCTGTGGCCGACTTCCTGGCCGCCATAGGCCTGGTGCTCGTCGTCGAGGGCCTCGTCTATGGAGGCTTTCCGGGCCTCGCCCGGAGGCTCGCGACGGAAGTGCTGGCGACACCGGAACATGTGCTTCGGATCGGCGGCCTGGTGGCGATCGCGGCGGGCGTCGGGATCGTCTGGCTCGTTCGCGGGTAACGAAGGTTTTTTCCTTCCGCGATAGCAAAGGCCGCAAACAAGCCCTATTTTCAAAGGACAAGGCGCCGGTGGCCCGGTTGCGGGGCCGGGACTTTCCAGCAGAGCCGGGAGACAGCTGATGAGACCAAGCACCCTTTTGCCTGCCCTGCGCAAGACGATGCTCGCGGCGGCTGCCGTGCTCTTCGTCGGCGCCACCGCGGCGCCAAACTTCGTGGGCGTGGCCGAGGCGAAGGGACCCGATTCGGTTGCCGACCTGGCTGCCGGGCTGCTCGAAGCGGTGGTCAACATCTCGACGTCGCAGACCGTCAAGGGCTCCGAAGGCGAGGGCGCCGTCCCGGCGCCGCAACTTCCGCCCGGCTCGCCGTTCCAGGAATTCTTCGACGACTTCTTCAACAAGGACCGCGAGGGCCAGGGCCGGGGTCCGAACTCGCAGAAGGTGCAGTCGCTGGGCTCGGGCTTCGTCGTGGATGCCGAGCAAGGAATCGTCGTCACCAACAACCATGTCATCGCCGACGCGGACGAGATCGAGGTCAACTTCTCCGACGGTTCGAAGCTCAAGGCCGAGCTCGTCGGCAAGGACACCAAGACGGATATCGCGGTGCTCAAGGTCGATCCGAAGCTCAAGAAGCTGACGGCGGTCAAGTTCGGCGATTCCGACAGGATGCGGATCGGCGACTGGGTGATGGCGGTCGGAAACCCGTTCGGGCTGGGCGGCACCGTGACCGTCGGCATCGTGTCTGCCCGCAACCGCGACATCCAGTCCGGACCCTATGACGATTTCATCCAGACCGACGCCGCCATCAACCGCGGCAATTCGGGCGGTCCGCTGTTCAACATGGACGGCGAGGTTATCGGCATCAACACGGCCATCATCTCGCCTTCGGGGGGCTCGATCGGCATCGGCTTCTCGATCCCCTCGAAGCTCGCGATCGGCGTCGTCGACCAGTTGCGGCAGTTCGGCGAGACCCGTCGCGGCTGGCTCGGCGTGCGTATCCAGCCGGTGACGGACGAGATCGCCGAGAGCCTCGGCATGCAGTCGCCAAAGGGCGCGCTCGTCGCGGGCGTCATCAAGGGCGGACCGGTCGACAACGGCGTGATCCAGCCGGGCGACGTGATCGTCACCTTCGACGGCAAGGACGTTCGGGAGATGCGCGACCTGCCGCGCGTCGTGGCCGACAGCCCGGTCGGCAAGGCGGTCGACGTCGTCATCATCCGCAAGGGCGTGGAGCAGACGGTCAAGGTCACGCTTGGACGGCTCGAAGACGGCGAGAAGCTCGCCGGCGCTGAAGGGGAACAGCCCCAGCAGGACACGCCGGAGGCGGTCTCGGCCGCGTCGGTGCTCGGCATGACGATCGCCGAGCTCGACGACGATACGCGCGCCAATTTCGACATCGGCGCGGATGTCTCCGGCGTCGTGATCACCGAAGTCGCCAAGGATTCGCCGGCGGCCGAACGCGGAATATCGGCGGGCGAAGTGATCACCGAGATCGCCCAGGAATCGGTTTCCTCGCCGCAGGAAGTGCTGGACCGCATCAAGGCGCTGAAGGATCAGGGGCGCAAGAACGCGCTGCTGATGCTGGCCTCGAAGACCGGCGAGCTGCGCTTCGTCACGATCCGCATGGACTGAGCGCCGTCGAACTTGCGACGACGCGTCGTTTGAACATCCCATAGGATGTGCGTCTTTTGCTGTGCTGTCATTGGTTGCACGCCGGCGTTTGCGGCCGTTGGTGACCACGGCGCTATTCCCTGAGTATGAGGATGTGATCAGGCGTCCCAACCACCGCTTGGCTCACGGGCTGTCGGATGGCGAGTTGGAGCGCCTGATGTCGGGCTTCGCGGCGTTGGCAGAGCCTGTCGATGTCCACTATCTCTGGCGTCCGCAATTGACGGATCCCAAGGACGAGATGGTGCTCGAAGCAGCGATCAATGGCCGTGCCTACGCTTTAGCGACGCACAATCGTCGGGATTTCTTGACTGCGGCAGAACGCTTCGATGTGCGAGTTGTGACGCCGGCGGTCCTTCTGGAAAGGTTTCGACCATGAGCAAGGCAACATATCCGCTCAAGCTTCCACTTTCGGTGAAGGAAGCGGCTGTGAGGCTCGCGAAGGCCGATGGCGTTTCGCTGAATCAGTGGATCGCGTCGGCGGTCGCCCAGAAGGTCGGAGCAGTCGAGACCGCGGCAGACTTTCTGCGAAAGCGGGCGGGTTCGAGGTCAGGCGATGATTTCTCCGCCGTCCTCGAAAGAGTGCCGTCCTCGAAGCCCGAGGAGGGGGACGAATTGCCGTTTGCGGGAGAGCACTGATCCACCGCATCTGAGGCTATCCGGCCGCCCTTTTTCTATCCTCCCAATCGGCGCGGGCAAGCCGATAAAGCACGTGCCGCTTGAGATGCGGATGGGTGTGGGGGACGCGGGGATGATCGAAGTCGCCCGCCGCGTCACGGCGCATGCCGATACGTTCCATGATGGCGGTCGAGCGGCCGTTGCCCGTCACGGCAAAGGACACGATCTCGTCGAAGCCGAACACCTCGAAGCCGTGCGCGAGATGCGTCTCTGCCGCTTCGGTGACGTAGCCTTTTCCCCAGAACTCCGGCGCGAGGCGCCAGCCGATCTCGATCGTGTCTTTCGGCAGGAACGGCTCCAGATACTCGGCGGGGTGGAGACCGACGAAGCCGATGCACTCCCCCGTCATGTCGATCTCGACGGCGGCGAAGCCGAAACCACGTCGGGCAATGCCGTCGCGCAAACCATCGAACAAGGCGTCCGACTGCGCCCGGTCGCGGCGGAACGGGAAGAATTCCATCACGCGCTCGTCGGAGTTGATCCGATGGAAGAGCGGGCGGTCGCGCTCCTCCCAGTTGCGCAGGATGAGCCGTTCGGTGCGGAGCGGCGTCAAGTCGCGAACTCGCCGCGACGGTACCCCTGCATGTAGAGCAGGGCGGTGAGATCGCCGTGATCGATGCGGATGCGAGCCTCCGCCGCGACTGCGGGTTTCGCATGCAGCGCGACGCCCGCGCCGGCCATGCGGATCATGTCGAGATCGTTGGCGCCGTCGCCGACGGCGATGGCGTCGGCCGGCGTCAGGCCGAGCCTGCCGGAGATCTCCTGCAACGCCTGGGCCTTCGCGGCCCGGCCGAGGATCGGCTCCGCGACGGTGCCGCTCAGCTTTCCGTCGGCCTCGATCAGCCGGTTGGCCCGGTTCTCGTCGAAGCCGAGCATGGCACCGATGCGGGAGGTGAAGACGTCGAAGCCTCCCGAGACCAGCGCCGTCCAGCCGCCGGCGGCGCGCATGGTGGCAACCAGAGCGCGCCCGCCCGACGCAAGCGTGATGCGTTTGGCGATGATCGTATCGACGACCGTCGCGTCAAGCCCTTTCAGCAATGCGACACGTTCGCGCAATGCCGGCTCGAATGCGATTTCGCCATTCATCGAGCGGGCTGTGATCGCCGCCACATGGTCCTTGATGCCGATTTCGTCGGCCAGTTCGTCGATGCATTCCTGGTCGATCATGGTAGAGTCCATGTCGGCGATCAGGATCTTCTTGCGGCGCGTGGCGATATCCTGCACGACGATGTCGACCTGCTCGCCGGCCAGGCTGTCGCGCAGGCGACGCTCGACATCCGTCGCCACCGCGTCGTCCGGAAGTGCCAGGTCACAGGCGACAGCCTCGTCCAGCCAGTCGATTGCGCTTGCGCCGGCGGCAGCGGTGGCCCTATTCGCAAGGGCGAGGGACAGGGAACGGCGTTCCGGACGGGCGATCAAGGTGGCGACGAGAGGCATGGAACGATCCGCGGCGGAAGAGGCCGAAGGCCTTGTTGAAAACGCGATCCTGATAGCCGGGCCCACCGCGAGCGGCAAGTCCGCCATGGCGCTCGACTTCGCCGAGCGCGAAGGCGGCATCGTCGTCAACGCCGATTCCATGCAGGGCTATTCCATCCTGAACGTCCTGACGGCGCGACCGGGTGCGGCCGAGCTAGCCCGTGCGCGGCATGAGCTCTATGGCCATATTCATCCGAGTCGCGCCTATTCGACCGGGGCCTGGCTGCGCGACGTGATGAGGCTCAATGAGGACGGCGTGCTGGCAGGACGGGTTCCGGTCTTCGTCGGCGGCACCGGCCTCTATTTCCGGGCCCTTGTCGAAGGCCTGTCGGAGATGCCCGACATTCCGAAGAACATTCGTGACCGATGGCGCTGGGAGCTGAATGAGAGGGGGGCGGAGCGGCTTCATCGCATCCTGCGCCAGGAGGACCCCGGGGCGGCCGCGGTCATCCGGCCGAGCGACGGGCAGCGGCTGGTGCGCGCGCTCGAAGTGCTGCAAGCCTCGGGCCGTTCGATCCTCACCTGGCAGGCCGAACGCGGCAAGCCGCTGATCGACCGGGCGAGCGCTCGATTCTTCCTGATCGAGCCCGAGCGCGCCTTCCTCGTCGCGCGCATCGAGCAGCGTTTCGACAGGATGATCGATGCGGGTGCCCTGGCCGAAGTCGCCGAGCTTTCGGCCCTGAAACTCGATCCGGCCCTGCCGGCGACCAAGGCCATCGGTTTCCGCGAACTCGAGGCGGCGCTCGACGGCAGGATCGGCATGACCGAAGCGATCGAACGCGCCAAGATCGCCACGAGGCAATATGCCAAGCGCCAGGCGACGTGGTTCCGCCATCAGCTCGGGCCGGAGTGGCAGCGTATCGCCCTTAGGTGATCGAGCCGGCCGCAATCGGTGATGGCGGTTCGGCGAAGAAACGCCTCGTGATCGCTCAAGTTAACTTCACGTAAGCCCGATGGTGCGATAACGACCCCCGTTTCCGGGGTCGGCAAATGCGCTTGCACAAAGCGGAATCAGCGTTCTTCGTCTTCATCGTCGTGATCCTCGCGGCGGGCGTCGTGACGTTCCAGGCCTATGGCGTGCTGGAGACCACGGCGGTCACCGTGTCCGATACGCGGGCCGCCACGGGGATAGGCCAGTTGGAGAAGCTGCTTTTCGCTACCGGTGTACTGCTCGCTACGGCCCTGTTCTTCGGCATCTTCTTCATCTACCCGCTGATCCGCACACAGGTGAAGGAAGAGGGCAAGCTGCGGGAAATGACGATGACGCTCAGCCAGCGCTCGGAAACGCTGCAGCATGCGGCCCTGACCGACAGCCTGACGGGCATGCACAACCGCCGCTATTTCGACGATGCGCTGCGCGAATACATCGCGGAGTTCCGCCGCATCGACCGGCCTGTCGGGCTGATGGTTCTCGATCTCGACCATTTCAAGCAGGTGAACGATACGCATGGCCATGACGTGGGCGACGAGGTGCTGCGCGCCGTGGCAGGCTGCCTGAAGGACCTGACACGTTACCACGACGTCGTCGCCAGGGTCGGCGGCGAGGAGTTCGCGGTCGTGGCGCCCAACATGGACACCGATCAGCTCGCCAAGCTTGCCGAGCGCATCAGGAAGGCGATCGCCGGCATGGCGGTTCTGTCCGGCAATGTACGGCTGAGGATCACGACCAGCATGGGCCTTGCGGTGTGGGACGGCGAGGAGACGGCCGAGGGTTTCTATCGCCGCGCCGACAAGCTGCTCTATGAGGCCAAGCGCCTCGGCCGCAACCGGATCTGCGCATAGTCCGTGGTGAGGGGATGATCGCCGGACGTTCCTTCCCGTTCCGGGCGGGACGCTGCCGGCTCCATGTCAAGCCGAAGGCTTCGGTCGAGACACCCTGTGGCGTGAATGACCGCATCGATGGTCGCCATCATCCGATTCAGCTTCTTTGCGGACGCATGCCGAAAGTTCCCGGCCTGAGACCGTAACCAAGATCGAGTGGGTCATCCTCGCGCGTTGCGGCCGGCGGCCGTTCGTCGGACTGGCCCGGCTGACGCGGTTCGGGCGCGGGCTCCCCCGCCTGGCGCAGCGGGCTGACCGGTTCGCCCGATATCGATAAGGATTGGGAGGCCTTCGACACGTTGCGAAGCCGGTCGACGATCCCTGCGAGATCGATCTCCCCGTCCTCGGCGGGTTCCTTCTCGTCACGTTTGCCGGCCGAGCCGGGTATGAAGGCGGGGTCGAGCTTCTCGAATTTCAGCCGCATCGTCGTGGCCACCCCTTCGCCGAAGGCGATCGCCTCGCGCTGGCCCATCGAGGACAGGAACGACAGGGTGGAGGCGGACGAGTCGGCGATCGCCGAGCGGATGATCGCCTGGTCCTGCTCGTTGGCGAGACGCATGGCGAAAACCGTCGAACATTGCGATAGCACGGTCGGGTCGAGTTCCCCGGGGCGCTGGGTGACGACGCCCAGATAGCAGCCATATTTGCGGCCTTCCTTGGCGATGCGCGACAAGGCGTGGCGGGTGGGTGCGAAGCCCATTCGCGGGTCGGCCGGCATATAGCGGTGCGCCTCCTCGCACAGCATGAGAAGGCGCAGCCGGCCCTCGCTCCACAAGGCGAGGTCGAAGGCGAGGCGGGCGAGCACCGAGCACACGGAATTGACCACCTCGGAGGGCAGCCCCGCCATCTCGAAGCACGTCACCGGGCGGCCATGATGCGGCACCCGGAAGATCTTGCCGACAGTCTCGTGGATCGTGTCCTCGATCAGTCGCGAGTTGAACATGAAGCGATAGCGCGGATCGCTGACAGCGGCCTCGATGCGGGTCTTCAAGGAACGATAGATCGGCCGGTCGTTCTTGGTCTCAAGCAGGCCCATGCGCTCGTCGATCAGTCGCAGCAGGTCGGCCATCCTGTAGGGCACGGGCGTGTCCGCGGTCAGCGCGTCGGCGCCCCGCTTGATGTAGATGCCGGAACCGGGGTTCCTGTAGTGGTTCTTCGCGATCGGGATCAGGTCGCGCAGCAGGTCCACTTCCTCGGCCGCGGCTTCGCGTCCGCGAAACAGCACCTCCGTCAGTTCCTCGAGGCGGAACAGCCAGAAGGGCAGATCGAGCGAGGCAGCGTCGATGCGCACCGCATGATCGGCGAGGGAGGGTGCGAATTCGTTGTGCGGGTCGAGAATGAGGACGCGCAGGTCGGGCCGTGCAACGAGTGCCTTGCGCAGCAGCAGCGAAACGGCGGTCGACTTCCCGACGCCGGTGGTGCCGACGACCGCGAAGTGCCTGTTCAGCGTATCGTCGATGGCGATGCAGGCATCGATCTTGTCGTCCTGCGACAGGGACCCGATCCTGATCGCCTGGCGGCCGGCGAGGTCGTAGATCGCCTGGAGATCCCGGGAACGGATGCGGTGAGAGATCGCGCCGATATGGGGATAGACGGTGATGCCGCGGTCGAAGACGGGCGTGCTCGCCGGCGGGGTGTCGCGTACCTCGCCGATCAGTTCGACGCTCACTTCGATCGCGTTCTGCCGGTCCACGTTCCAGACCCTCTCGGCCTTGGCGATCGAATAGACGAGGCCGACGGTTCGTGCCGAGCCGAGACTGATGGAGATCAGCCGGCCGACGGTCCACAATCCGGTGACGGCGCCGTCGCTGCCGTCGGCGAAGGCCGCGATCGTGGCGCGTGCGCCGTCGCATTGGACCACGCGCCCCAGGACCCGGCTGTCCGGTTGGGCTTCGTCGCGGCGTTCCTGCGGCGTCGTTTCGCCCGCCGCATTCCGGTCGACATACATCAATCGCCATCCCCGCCCTTCCCAAGGCAGCGACATTAGGACGCCGGCGTTAAGGGCCGGTGTGGGGAGATGGTCACGTGCCGGTTAAGGCCATTTGTCGATTTCTATCGATCCGCCCTTGGCAGGCGCATGGCATCTTCTATGATGTTCGAATGTCCAATATAGAAGACGATCTTTCGGAAGGCATCGCCCGCCGCATCAGGCTGGAGCGCACGGCGCGCGGCTGGTCTCTTGCCGAACTCGGCGAGAAATCGGGCGTGTCGAAGGCGATGCTGAGCGCGATCGAGCGCGGCGCGGCAAGCCCGACGGCCACGCTGCTCGTGCGGATCGCCTCGGCTTTCGGCATGACATTGTCGGCTTTGATCGCCCGGGCCGAACAGGGGGCGGGCGGGCTCGCCCGCATGAGCGGGCAACCGGTCTGGGTCGACCCCGAGACCGGCTATGTTCGCCGTCATCTTTCGCCGCCGACCGACATGCCGCTCGAACTCGTCAAGGTGGAACTGCCTGCCGGCGCCAAAGTGGGCTTTCCGGCCGCATCCTATGCCTTCATTCGGCAGCAGGTCTGGCTGATCGAGGGCAGGCTGGATTTCACGGAAGGCGATGTGGTCCATGCCATGGAGGCGGGCGACTGCCTTGCGCTCGGTGCGCCCTCGGATTGCGTGTTCCATGCGCCGGGGCCCGAGCGTGCCGTCTATCTGGTCGCCCTGGTTCGGAGCCGCGGAGCGTGAGGGGACGACCGAAACGCGGCCACAATGGCGGCCCCCCGCTCGACGATTATGCCGGGCCGCCCTGGGGCAAGGGCGATGCCTACAAATTCCTGGTCTGGCGCAAGGCGCACAATAACGCCTGGAAGGCGCCGAGCCGGGAGGTGGCGCTGATGCGGCTGTCGAAGGCCGAACGGCTGGGGCTGACCTATGAGGAATACACGCTTGAGATCCTCGAACGGGGCAGGCATCTGCAGGCCGAGGACGGCGACCGGGCCGCACAGATCCGGGCCAGGCGACGGCGCAGCAAAGATACGTCCGGTTAGATGGTCCCGGGTGCTTCGTAGCCGATATTGTTCCTCATGCAGAATGCCGTGGTCTCGTTCGGACCGTTCGCCCAGCAGGAGAGGGCAATCCGGGAGAGCACATTGGTCCCGATTTCCTCTTTCGTCTCCTTTTCGAGCTTGATGCGGTTGATCTTTTTCTTGTCGTCGACATAGAGCGTAATTCGGATAGCGTGGTCGACATGTTCGGTCGCGGCCCTTGCGACGGCTCTGTCCCTGGCGAGGTCGGCGTCCGGCGCGCCCGATGTCAAATTCGCGCCGGCGATGCGCCGTTCGCGCTCGTATCCGATGGCCTCGGTAATCTGCGCTCTTGTTGTGACGAGTATGCTCGTCCGTCCGCTGGGCAGGTCGTCGCGTTCCCAGCGATTGACCTTGAGTTTGTCGAGACAGACGAGCGCGGTTGGCTTGTCGAGTTCGTCCGCATCGCATTCCCCGCCCAGGCCCTCGACCGCGGCGGTCCCTGAGATTTCCACACTGTCGGCGAGTTGGGCGGCGTAGATCGGGTTGGCGGCGAAGCCGGAACGCAGGGCGGTCGCGAAATAATTGAGCGTATCGTCGCTCGGCTTATCTGCCCGCGAAGGCCGCTCTTCCACCTCGAAGACGGTGTGCCCCTTTATCAGGGCCCAGTCCTCCCGCCCGAAGCAATCCGGGGCGTCTTCCACGAGGGCAGCCCGGCGGTTGCCGCGATCGAGCAACTCGTAGAGCAGGCGCAGGCTGTCGACGTTGTTGAGACCGAAACGCGAATAGCTCGAGGCTTTCAGGTCGGAGCAAGCCGAGCGAAGATCGTCCCCGGGCTCGTCCTGCAACTGCACCGTGGCGACCGCCTTGAGGCCGACTTCCTCCGAGGTCAGGCCCGAAAGGATGGTCCGGTCCCGGGAGTCGATCGACGGCAGCGGAAAGCCGATCAGGTTCTGCCCTGGACTGAAATTCGTGGTCGCTTTCGACAGGTTGTCATTCGGCAGCATGGCCGGGGTGCCGCGCAACGATCGTTTCAGCTTCAGCCTGACCACGAGACGCCCGATCTTTTGCGCGGGATTGCCCGGCGAACTCATGAGGATCGTCCGCTCCACGGCACCCGCCGAGGTTTCGGACGCCATCTCGAATTCGACCTCGTCCTTGTCGAAGGCCGAATACATGCTGGTCAGCAGTTCGTCGACGATTGCCGCCCCGGCATCGATCGCGCCCTTCGAGGCCGCAGACAGGAGAGGGGATGCACCAGCGGCGCCGAGCAACGGGGTCAGGCGCGTCAGCACGCCGCCGACGTCGGTCTTCACCTTCGAGCCGCCGCGCAGCACGATCTTGAAACCCAGGGCATCCTGGTCGTAGCGGACATAGGGCGTGGCGAAGTCGTAGCGTGCATCCAGCGACCCCGTTCGAGCCTTCCCGTCGAGCTTGTAGCTGTAGACCGGCACCTCCGTGGTGAAGGTCCCGCCGAGCTTGGGCTTGATCGTGAGCATGACCTCGTCGGTATCGGCTGCCGTGAACACGTTGCTGACAGCTTGCAGGAACCCCTTCGAGTTCGCCGAGGATTGCGGATTGTCCAGAAGCTCGAAGCTGAACTGCAGTGCCGCGTAGTAGTCGCCTGTCTCAGGGATTTCGGCATTGGGCCAGGATTTGCAGCTTTCCTCGCTCAGGCTGATGCCGCGCGGTGCGTTTTCTATGCCGCAGGAGGAAAATGCCGGACCTAGTCCAGCAAAACAAAGTAACGGGATCGCAATCATGAAGGGTGTAAGCGACGGGATTTTCATGTCCCCCTCTCATTGCCGATTTGTCCCGATTGTTACTATCTGTGAACATGGGAGAATTGACAAGGTATTGACTACCTGCGGGGGCAGACCGAGGAGAGGCCTCCGGCCAGCAAGAAGGGCGGCCGGGCCGCCCCCTTTCAATGCCCGGTTGTGACGGGCATCTGCTGAAAACGACGGTGGTCTCCCCACCCGCCGGCAGGCTTTCGTCAGCCCTGGTGGTGAACTTCCTGCAGGGCGTAGACCGGTGTCGGAATGCCCTCCTGGCGCGCCTTCAACTGCAGGGACAGGAACTGCGAATAGTGACGCGACTGGTGCAGGTTGCCGCCGTGGAACCACAGCGCCTCCTGCCGGGTCGGCTTCCACATATTGCGCTGTTCACCTTCCCATGGTCCGGGATCCTTGGTCGTGGCCGAACCGAGGCCCCAGCATTTGCCGACCTTGTCGGCCACCTCCTTGGAGATCAGCTCCGCTGCCCAGCCGTTCATCGAGCCGTAGCCGGTGGCGTAGACGATGAGATCGGCCGGCAGTTCCGTGCCGTCGTTCAGCAGGACCGAATGCTCCTTGATCTCTTCGACGTCGGAGCCACTTTTCAGCTTGATCTGCCCGTCGATGACGAGCTGCGAGGCGCCGACATCGATATAGTAGCCGGAGCCGCGCCGCAGATATTTCATGAACAGGCCCGACCCGTCGTCGCCCCAGTCCAGCATGAAGCCGGCCTTTTCCAATCCGTCATAGAAGGCCGCGTCGCGCTCCTTCATCTGCTGGTAGAGCGGAATCTGGAATTCGTGCAGGATGCGGTAGGGGATCGAGGCGAAGATCAGATCGGCCTTCGCGGTGGTCATGCCGCTGCGCACGGCCTGCTCTGAATAGAGCGCGCCGAGCCCGATCTCCATCAGCGTATCGGAGCGCACGATATGCGTCGTGGAGCGCTGAACCATGGTGACGTCGGCGCCGGCCTCCCAGAGTGCCGCGCAGATGTCGTGGGCGGAGTTGTTGGAACCGATGACGACAGCCTTCTTGCCGGCATAGGCATCAGGCCCCGGGTGGCGGGAAGAGTGGTGCTGATCGCCCTTGAAGGTCTCCATTCCCTTGATCTTCGGCATGTTCGGCCGCCCGGACATGCCGGTGGCGAGCACGAGCTGCCTGGGCTTCAGCACGATGTCCTTGCCGTCGCGCCGCACGACGACCGTCCATTCCTTCTTCTCGTCGTCATAGGTTGCGCTCCTGGCCTCGGTCGACGTCCAGTAGTTCAGCTCCATGACCTTGGCGTACATTTCCAGCCAGTCGCCGATCTTGTCCTTCGGCGAGAATACCGGCCAGTTCTTGGGGAAATCGATGTAAGGCAGATGGTCGTACCAGACGGGGTCATGCAGGCAGAGCGACTTGTAGCGCTTGCGCCAGCTGTCGCCCGCCCGCTCGTTCTTCTCGACGATTATTGTGGGAACGCCGAGCTGCCTGAGCCGCGCACCGAGCGCGATGCCGCCCTGGCCGCCGCCGACAATGACGCAATAGGGTTGAGTGGCGAAGCCGAGTTCGGCGGCCTCCTGCTCGCGTTCTTCCTTCCAGGTCTTGCGGTTCTTTCCCGAGCCGTGCTTGGCGCCCATCGGCCGGTCGAAGCCCGCTTTCTCTTCATGGCCCTTCAATTCCGCCATGGTGGTGAGCAGCGTCCAGATGCGGCCGTCCTTGAGCCGGATATGGCCGAAGCCGCGCGCGACTGATGTCTCGAAGCTGATCCAGCCTTCGATGATGCCGTTGCTTTCGGTCGCCTCCTCGCCTTCGGCCATGGCCCAGCCGCCAGGCCTGGTCGCGGCGAGCTGCGATTTCAGCATGTCGCGAATCTGGTCGCGGCCTTCCATGGTCTTGATGTTCCAGGTGAAGGCCACAAGGTCGCGCCAGTAGCAGTCTTCTTGGAACAGTCCGACCGCCGTCTCGATGTCATTGGCGGCGAGCGCATCGCCGAATGTCGCGAGCACGTCCGACAGTTTCTCGCTGGGTGCCTTTTCGAGCATCGAATTTCCTCCACTGGTCTGTTCGTTGATCGTTGCGGCCACGGCCGGGTCCGCTTGGGCTTTTGCATCCCGCCGGCAAGAATATCGGCAGAGATCGCGCTCCACGTCATTCCCGACGATAGTTTGCAGCTTTTTCAGAAGGTTATCGGAGGTATAGGGCGATCGCATATGCAGGAGGCGGGTCGATTGCCGTCGCATCCGTGGTGGGAGGCAATCTGCCGATACCACTGTTTTCGGAAGGTACGTTCTCCTAAGATGGTGCCCTACCGCTTCGAGTAGGTTATTGAAATGCACATCTCACGCCTGCGAATACGCAACATCCGCTCCATTACCGATTTCGAAATCAAGCTCGGCCAAGGCGAGCGAACTGGATGGCATGTGATCCTCGGAGACAACGGCTCCGGAAAGTCCAGCGTCATAAGGTCGATCGCCTTGTCCGCAATCGGCCCCCTCGATGCGCCAGCCTTGCGTCAGAATTGGTCGAACTGGCTTCAGCACGGACAGTCGCGAGGAGGTATTGAAGCTGATTTCCAGGCGGATGGCATCGACATTCGGCTCACTGGCATAAAGGCGTCGAAACCAGCAATCGGAGCCTCGATCAAAGCTTCAGTAGCAATCGAGGCGGGTGACGAGAATGTGCCACCATTTGAATCGGAGACTGGCACGCGCCCGGCGAGTCCGCCGATCTTTTCGAAAGCCAGTACCATCAACAGAACGGTCTGGGCCAATGCAAGCGGGTGGTTCGCCGCATCATTTGGGCCATTCCGGCGATTTTCCGGTGGCGACTCAGCCTTGGAGAGGGTGTTTTCGTCCAACCCGAAGGCTGCTGCCCATCTGTCGGCATTCGGCGAAGATGTCGCTCTGACGGAAGCCCTCCGATGGCTGCAGCAGCTTCACGTCCGTTCGCTCGAGAGCCCGGCTGGGTTTGAAGGAAAGCTGAAAAACGCGGTCATCAGCTTTGCGAACTCCACGGATTTTCTACCGCATGGTGCTAGAATCCAAGAGATCACCTCCGAGCGGGTGCTCCTCCGTGACGGAGACGGCAATGCAATCGGTGTCGATCAGATGAGTGACGGCTACCGTTCGATCCTTAGCCTGACATTCGAACTGCTACGTCAAATGACGCTCCAGTATGGCGCCCAAACTGTTCTCGATCACATCGACGAGGCCGCCGGAAAGATCGACCTGCCGGGCGTCGTCGCAGTTGACGAGATTGACGCACATCTCCATCCGGCATGGCAGAAACGAATAGGCCAATGGTTTGTTGAACGATTCCCCCAACTCCAGTTTTTCGTGACTACTCATAGCCCAATCATCTGCCAAGCGGCCGCCAAGGGCTCGGTATGGCGCCTGCCGACACCTGGAACCGCCGAAGTTGCCGGCCGCATTACCGGCGACGATCTCAACAAGCTGATCTACGGATCGATCCTGGACGCGTTTGGTACGCAGTATTTTGGCGTGGGCGTCACCCGATCCGCCACCTCCAAGGAAATGCTGGTCGAACTTGCACGCCTGAATCGTAAAAGCCTCAATCAGGATCTCGAGCGGGAAGAGCGGTCCAAGCTCGAGAAGCTTCGCGCAATGCTGCCTTCCACCTCTGCGAAGGTCGCGGACGAGGCATAGCCGCCGATGTTGCTCCTCCCGACGACCATGCCGGATGCCGCGGCCAGCGCAAGGTTGAGAACATGGCAGGCGGAGATCGACGCGAAGCCGACCTATTCTGAAAGAGTGGACGCAGCAAAGGCCAAATTCAAGCAACGGAACACGAGGACCAACGCAACTTTTCAGAAAGTGAAAGCGGCTCTGACAGCGATGTGCTCTGGAGCGAGACGTTGTGTCTATTGCGAAGACTCGGTTGCGGACGAGGTTGAGCATATAGCGCCCAAGGATCTCTATCCCGAGTTCGTTTTCGTGTGGGACAACTATGTCTATGCCTGCGGACCATGCAACGGGCCGAAGAACAACAGATATGCGGTGTTCGGCTCGAACGGCTCACTCATTGAGGTCACCCGCAGGTCGGGTGGACCGGTTGTACCGCCGATCTCAGGAAGACCCGGTCTCATCAATCCGCGAATCGACAATCCCGCACTTCTGTTCGATCTGGATTTGATCGATACGTTCGTCCTGCTTCCGAAGGAGAACCTCGACGCGACAAATCGAGCCCGCGCGGATTTTACGCTCGATCTCCTTGATCTCAACCGCGACGTGCTCCTGGAAGCGCGACGAACGGCTTACGGTTCATATAGAGCGCGGCTTTTCGAATATCGTCACAAGCGCGACGGCGGAGCTGGCGCAGTGGAACTCGATACTTTGATCAAGGGGCTCAAAGCTATGCCGCATCCGACTGTTTTTGCCGAGATGCAGCGTAGCCATCTGGACGTACCGGAGTTGACGGTGCTGTTTGGAACAATCCCCGAGGCGCTTCAATGGTGATTCTTCCGTTGACACCGCACGGGGGACCCGCGTAGTCTCCGCGCCCATGAAAACGGTACTCATTCTCGTAGGAAGGCGCATGGGCAAGGCGGTGTAGCCGCCGGGCGACAGCCGACCATGCGCAGAAAGCAGGCTCCCTCGGGGGCCTTTTTTTATTACCCAAACATCATCACTGACGAGCAGCAAGTCGCGGATAGCGAAGGAAAGACGGGACCGGAAAGATGATCAACGCAACGAGCGAGCGGCGCGAGATGACGGGCGCCGAAATGGTGGTGCAGGCGCTGAAGGACAACGGCGTCGAGCACATCTTCGGCTATCCGGGCGGAGCCGTCCTTCCGATCTATGACGAGCTCTTCCAGCAGGAGGACGTGCAGCATATCCTCGTCCGCCACGAGCAGGGCGCCGGACACGCCGCCGAGGGATATGCCCGCTCGACCGGCAAGGCTGGCGTCATGCTGGTGACTTCGGGCCCCGGCGCCACCAACGCTGTCACGCCGTTGCAGGACGCGCTGATGGATTCGATCCCGCTGGTCTGCATCACAGGCCAGGTGCCGACCACGCTGATCGGCTCCGACGCGTTCCAGGAATGCGACACTGTGGGCATCACCCGCCCTTGCACGAAGCACAACTGGCTGGTGAGGGACGTCAACGAGCTGGCCGCCGTCCTGCACGAGGCCTTCCATGTCGCGACGACGGGCCGGCCCGGCCCGGTCGTGGTCGACATCCCGAAGGACGTCCAGTTCGCCAAGGGCATCTATGTGTCGCCGCAGACGGCGCCTCGCACCAGCTACCAGCCGAAGGTCCAGGGCGACCTGGACAAGATCAAGGCCGCGGTCGCGCTGATGGCCGAAGCGAGGCAGCCGATCATCTATTCGGGCGGCGGCGTCGTCAATTCGGGGCCCGAGGCCAGCCATCTGCTGCGCGAACTGGTCGAACTGACCGGCTTCCCCATCACCTCCACCCTGATGGGCCTCGGCGCCTATCCGGCTTCGGGCAAGAACTGGCTCGGCATGCTGGGGATGCACGGCACCTATGAAGCCAACATGGCCATGCACGACTGCGACGTCATGATCTGCATCGGCGCGCGCTTCGACGACCGCATCACGGGCCGGCTCAACGCCTTCTCGCCGGACTCGAAGAAGATCCACATCGACATCGATCCGTCCTCGCTCAACAAGAATGTGCGCGTCGACATACCGATCCTGGGCGATGTCGGCCATGTGCTCGAGGATCTGGTCCGGCTGTGGCGCGCCTCCGGACGCGCCGACAAGAAAGCGCTTCATCCCTGGTGGGAGCAGATCGCCAGGTGGCGGGCCCGCGACTCGCTGGCCTACAAGCCCAATGACGACGTGATCATGCCCCAGTATGCCATCCAGCGCCTCTACGCGCTGACCAAGGACATGGACACCTATATCACGACCGAGGTCGGCCAGCACCAGATGTGGGCTGCCCAGCACTACGGCTTCGAGAAGCCGAACCGCTGGATGACCTCGGGCGGGCTCGGCACGATGGGCTATGGCCTGCCGGCTGCACTCGGGGTGCAGATCGCGCATCCGGATGCGCTCGTCGTCGACATCGCCGGCGACGCGTCGGTGCTGATGACCATGCAGGAGATGAGCTCGGCGGTGCAGTACGAGGCGCCGATAAAGATCTTCATCCTCAACAACCAGTATATGGGCATGGTCAGGCAGTGGCAGCAGCTCCTGCACGGCAACCGCCTGTCGCATTCCTATACCGAGGCCCTGCCTGATTTCGTGAAGCTGGCGGAGGCCTATGGCGGTCACGGCATTCGCTGCGAGAAGCCTGATGAACTCGACGATGCGATCCGCGAGATGATCTCGGTGAAGAAACCCGTCATCTTCGATTGCCGCGTGGCCAATCTCGCCAACTGCTTCCCGATGATCCCGTCGGGCAAGGCGCATAACGAGATGCTCCTTCCCGACGAGGCGACCGACGAAGCGGTCGCTAACGCCATCGACGCCAAGGGCAGGGAACTGGTGTGAGGACGCGTTGAAGCAAAGCGCGGTGAGTGTTACATCTTACCGCGTCTTACTTCTTGGAGAAAAGAGTATGAGCGCCCGGGCGCGAATGTCGAGTAAAGGCCAGATCGTGGTGCCGAAATCGATACGGCTCGCCCATGGCTGGTCCGAAGGAACGGAGTTGGAGTTCGTGGAATCAGGCAAGGGCGTGACGCTGAAGGCCGTGGAAGCGTTGGATCCGCGCTTCCCGCCGATGACCATGGAAGAGTTCCTGAAACTGCGTATCAGGATCGACCGACCTTTTCCGACGGACGGCGAGATAGAGGAGACGCTCGTGACGGAAGCGGCAAGGCGGTTTGATGCCACTCGCCGTTGACACGAATGTTCTCGCGCGGGCACTGGTCGACGACGGATCCGAGCAGGCAGCGGAATCCCGACGATGCATGATCGCCAACGAGATCTATGTTCCGGACTCGGTGCTTCTCGAGACGGAGTGGGTTCTGCGAAGTCGCCTGAAGCTCTCCCGGGAGGAAATCAACGCGCTGTTCGCGGGGCTGCTTTCCGTGCCGTCTACCACGTTCGAGAACAAGCGCAGGATGGCGGATGTGGTCGTCGCGCATAAAGAGGGCCTGGATTTCGCCGATGCGTTGCACCTTCATTCGGCCAAAGGCTGTGATGCCATGCTTACCTATGACGAAGAATTCATTCGGCGTTCCCGGAAGATCGCCGGCGCAACCCCCGTCAGGAAACCGTAGCCACGGTTCGAACTGCATCAGATAAGGCAAAGTCAGATGAACGCCCAACTTCAACCCACCGGCTCCGCCTATTTCATCGCCAAGGAGACCGAGAAGCCGGAACAGCACACGCTATCGGTGCTGGTGGACAACGAACCGGGCGTCCTTGCCCGGGTGATCGGCCTGTTCTCCGGCCGCGGCTACAATATCGAAAGCCTGACCGTCTCGGAGACCGAACACGAGAAACATTTGTCGCGCATCACCATAGTGACCAGCGGGACGGCCCATGTGCTCGAGCAGATCAAGCACCAGCTGGAACGCATCGTTCCCGTGCATCGGGTGGTCGACCTGACCGTGCTGGCGGATGAACTGGGCAACGGCACGCCGCTGGAGCGCGAACTTGCCCTCGTCAAGGTCACCGGTACCGGCGACGCCCGCGTCGAAGCGCTGCGGCTTGCCGAAGCCTTCCGCGCCAAGGTGATCGACGCCAACACCGAGCATTTCATCTTCGAGATCACCGGCAAGGGATCCAAGATCGATCAGTTCATCAACATCATGAAGCCGCTCGGCCTGGTCGAGATCTGCCGCACCGGCGTCGCCGCCATGAACCGCGGCCCGCAGGGAATGTAATGCATGTCTCCCGAAACTGGGGACCGGTTTTCGGGACATGCGTAAGAACAAGCACCTGAAGCGCGTAGAGCTGATCTGAAAGATCGCGACGCGCTTCAGGCAGCAGCAGGGCGGCCGCTTGCGGGGCCCCCGTCCGCCGCCCGAAATTGTCACAGGGACAACAATAGGCGTGACTTCCAGACAATATAGGTCAATGTCGCTGTCATAACATTTCCTGGGAAACGCGCCTGCAATGCCGTCGGAAGCTTTTCTTGCCCTGTTGGTCTATGCCTTCGTGACCTCGGTCACGCCGGGCCCCAACAATTTCATGCTGCTCGCCTCCGGCGTGAATTTCGGTTTCCAGCGCACTGTGCCGCATATGCTGGGGATCGGCGCAGGGTTCCTTGTGCTGCTCCTGGCGATCGGACTCGGCCTTGGCGCGTTGCTGTCGACCTATCCCGCGCTTCATCTCGCGCTGAAGATCGCGGGCGGTGCCTATCTGCTCTATCTCGCCTGGCGCATCGCCATGTCGCGCTCGCTCAGCGACGGCAAGGGCGAGAAGGCGCGGCCGATGAGCTTCCTGGAGGCGGCGGCTTTCCAATGGGTCAATCCCAAGGCCTGGATGATCGCGCTGACCGGCATGGCCGTCTACACCCAGCCCGAGGCACCGCTGTCATCGATGCTGATCGTGGCCTTCGCCTTCGCCGCCGTGAACCTGCCGAGCGTTTCGACCTGGGCCGCATTCGGTTCGGCAATGCGCGGCTTCCTGGCCGATCCGGCGTGCCTGAAATGGTTCAATATCGGCATGGGCCTGCTGCTCGCGGTCACCTTGTGGCCCATGCTGAGCTGAGCCTTGCCGCTTTCGAGGGCAGGGCCTAATCTCGCCGGCATGTCCCACGATCATCATCACGACCACGACAACGAACTCGATCCCATGGCTGCCCGGGTTCGGGCGCTGGAGACGATCCTTGTCGCCAAAGGCCTGATCGATCCCGCGGCGATCGACGCCATCGTGGAAACCTACGAAACCAGGGTCGGGCCGCGCAACGGCGCCAAGGTCGTCGCCAGGGCCTGGACCGACCCTGATTTCGCCGACTGGCTGAAGCGCGATGCGACCGCGGCGATCGCCTCGCTCGGTTTCACAGGGCGACAGGGCGAGCATATGCAGGCGGTGTTCAATTCCTCCGACACGCACAACCTCGTCGTCTGCACGCTCTGCTCCTGCTATCCGTGGTCGGTGCTCGGCCTGCCGCCGGTCTGGTACAAGGCGCCGCCCTATCGCAGCCGCGCGGTGCTCGACCCGCGCGGGGTGCTTGCCGAGTTCGGGCTGACACTGCCCGCCGACATGAAGATCCGGGTATGGGATTCGACGGCTGAACTGCGCTACCTGGTGGTGCCGCTGCGGCCATCGGGCACGGAAGGGCTCGGCGAAGCGGAACTCGCGGACTTGGTGACGCGCGATTCGATGATCGGCACCGGACTGGCACGGGAGCCTGCGGCGGTATGAACGGACCTCATGACCTCGGCGGACAGATGGGCTTCGGCCCGGTCGCACCCGAGAAGGACGAGCCGCTCTTCCACGCGGCCTGGGAGAAGCGCGCGCTCGGCGTGACGCTCTCGGCCGGCGCCATGGGCGCCTGGACGATCGACGAGAGCAGGCATGCGCGCGAAAGCCTGCGTCCCGCAGACTATTATTCGTCCAGCTATTACGAGATCTGGATCAAGGCGCTGGAGGTGCTGCTGCAGCGCCACGGCTTCTTGACCGCGCAGGAACTGGCCGAGGGCCGATCGTTGGCTGAAGGCGCGCGCCCGAAGCGTATCTTGAAGGCATCGGACGTGCCGGCCGTGCTGGCCAAGGGCGGCCCGTGCGACCGGCCCGTGGGCGTACCGGCCCGCTTCAAGGCCGGAGACCGTGTGCGTACGCGGAACTTCCATCCTGAAGGACACACGCGGCTGCCACGCTATGCGCGCGCCAAGCTGGGCGTTGTCGAGGCGGTGCGGGACGGTTTCGTTTTCCCCGACGGCAATGCGCATGGCAAGGGCGAGAACCCGCAATGGGTCTATACTGTGGTCTTCGATGCCGGAGAGATCTGGGGCGAGGGTTGCGATCCCACGCTGAGCGTCTCGATCGACGCCTGGGAGAGCTATCTTGAGCCGGCCTGATGCCGCAGCGAGGGTCTCGCCTGATCTCGATGATCCGGTCTTTGCCGAGCCCTGGCAGGCCGAGGCCTTCGCCATGGTGCTGGCCCTTCATGAGAAGGGGCTTTTTTCCTGGGGTGAATGGGCCGACACATTGTCGTCGCAACTGAAGAAGCCCGGCGTCGCGGCCGACGGCAGCGACTATTACGATTGCTGGCTGCGTGCGCTGGAGGCGCTCCTCGCCGCCAAGAGTCTGGCGTCGCCGCATCACGTAGAGACGCTGGCCGCTGCGTGGCAGCGCGCCGCCCATGCGACACCACACGGCAAGCCCATCCTGCTCGAGAACGATCCCGAGGGCGCGGCGATGTCAGTTCCGCCGTCCGAGTAGAAGAATTCCTGAACCGGCCGCCAGCAATGCCACGCCGCTGGCGGCGGTCCTGATATGGTTCCACAATGTCCAGGGATCGGAATAGGCGTGCCATGCCAGGGCAGCCTCGCCGCTTTCGGCGGGCGTGGCGAGTGAAGCGAGCGCCTGGTTCATCGGGATGTTGACGAAATAGGTCGGCAGGAACGCGCCCATGAGATAGGCGAGGGCGGCGAGCGCGAAGGCGGCGGATGCGCCGCGCCGGCTTGCGCGCAAGGCCGACCCGGCCGTCAGCAGAAGCAGGAGCGGAGCGCCGAAGAAGGCCGGTGCGAAGGCGGCATTGCGCACGACGCGGTTTATGCCTTGCATGGCCGCGATGGCCGAGGAGCCGTCCGATGCGTCGAGACCCCACATCACCGAGACCGAATAGGCATAAAAGAAGCCGAAGATCGCGCCGGTCAGCAGCAGCGAAATCGCCGCCAGCACGCTGGAGCGATACGGTATGGCGAAGTCCGGGGAGCCAGCGGGCAAGGCAGGTGTCGTCATATTATCCGTACCTCCACGTTGAAAACGATAATGAGTACCGGTTGGTACTGGTTGAGTACCACGTAGTACCTTGTCTCGCAACCCCCGTTGAGCTAAGCATCGGCGACTATCGCTGGCGGGTGCCGCGCTCGCGGTTTCGGAGGGCTTTGCCATGGAGAGTGACGACCTCAGACGGCGCGAAATTCTTGTTGCGGTGCTCGACATCCTCAAAAGGGACGGCGTGGCTGGTTTGTCGACGGCGGCGCTGGCCGCCGAGGCGCGGTGCTCCAAGTCGACGCTCTATGCGTTGTTCGGTAGCCGCGCCGGCATATTGAAAGCGCTGATCTCGGAGCAGTCGCGCTCGGTCAACGAGATGCTCGGCCGCGAACTCGCCAGCGTCGGCGATCCCGAACGAACACTTGTCGATGCCGGCGCCGCCCTGTTGGATCTCCTGACCGGTGACGCCTCCGCGGCGATCAACAAGGCCGCCATGGCGGACGCGACGGGCGAGCTCGGCCAACTCCTGCTCGAGCAGGGACGTGGCCGCACTGCGCCGCTCTTTGCCCAACTGATCGCGAGGCTGCAGGCGGCCGGCGGCATCGGAGCCGCGGATGCCGCTTTCGTCTTCAAGTCCTTCTACGGATTGTTGGTCGGCGACAGGCAGATCAGGATACTGCTCGGCGATCGCGGCGCGCGGCCGTCGGGCGGCGAGTTCCGGTCCATCGCGGCCGAAGCCGTTGCGCGGCTGAAGTTGCTCTTTCCTGCCTCCACACCCACGGCATGACCTCATTTCATTCGGGGCGCGATGGAGAAGCGCCGCGGCCCTGTCCGTCGCCCGTCGGCGCAGACCTGACAATGCCGTCTTCCGCGGTTCCGTGGAGGCCGATCCGCCGATGTATGATCGCCAATGGGTGATGCCGCCGTCCGGAATCTGCAAAAACTCCGGTCCCGGTGTCACAGACCGAAGGGCCCGATCGTCATCTGGTCGAACTGACTGACGCGAAGGGCGCGAAAGATGATGCACAGCAAGGCGACAGGGCCCGCAACAGACCCTCGTGACGAGGACGGCATATTCGAGGAGGCCCGGCCAAGGCTGCTCGGGCTGGCCTATCGCATTCTCGGCTCGCGAGCCGATGCCGAGGACGCGGTGCAGGACAGCTATGTCAAATGGCGGCTGGCCGACCGGTCCGCGATCCAGAACCCGGCGTCATGGCTGACGACGATCTGCACCCGGCGTTGCCTCGACCTTCTGCGTTCCGCCCATCGCAGCCGCGTCGACTATGTCGGCGCCTGGCTGCCGGAACCGATCCATACGCCGATCGACAACGAAGCCGATGCAAGACTCGACCTCGCGGGGTCGCTTGCCACCGCATTCCTGCTGATGCTGGAACGGCTGACGCCGAAGGAACGCGCGGCCTATCTCCTGCACGAGATCTTCGACGTTTCCTATCCGGAGATCGCCGAAACGCTCGGCATCCAGGAGGCCGCTGGCCGAAAGCTCGTATCGCGCGCCAAGGCCAGCATCGACCAGGCCAAGGTACGGCATGCGACGCCGGTCGACCGCCAGGAGGAACTGCTTGCCGCCTTCCAGGCGGCCATCACGGAAGGTGTTCCTGGAAAACTCGCAATGCTGCTCTCCGACGATATCCGGCTCAGCGCCGACGGCGGCGGCAAGGTGCCGACGGTCTCAGGCACGCTGATCGGCAGGGCGGCGGTGGTCGCGTTCGCGACGGAGCGGCTGCATGACTTCTGGGCCGCGTACGACTGGACGATCGCCGACATCAACGGCGGCCGCGGCATCGTGCTCCGCCTGGGCGGCGCGACCGCGGCGACAGTGAGTTTCGCCTATGATGAAGAAGGCAAGGCGACCGACATCTTCATCATGCGCAACCCCGACAAGCTCAGCCGCCTCGACGCGGTGTCGATCCACTAGGCAACGGTCGGCAGCCGCGGCCGATCGGCGGCAATGCCTCGGGCGATGCACGCGCCTCGCGGCAGGGAATGTTCGATTTCCTGGCGAAGGCGCCCAAACTGCCGGGGTCGTGACTGGCGATCGAGGGGTGTCGTGGCTCTTGCCCTTTGAGCGAGAATCCTGTCTGTCGGTGCGATGGAATTCTCTCCTCAGCAGGACGACGCGCTGAAGGCGGTGGCGCGCTGGCTGAAATCCGGCCGCCCCCAGATCTTCCGCCTGTTCGGTTATGCGGGAACGGGCAAGACGACGCTCGCGCGGCATTTCGCCGAACATGTCGACGGCCAGGTGCAGTTCGCGGCCTTCACCGGCAAGGCCGCGCAGGTTCTGCGATCGAAGGGCGCCACCAACGCCCGCACCATCCACTCGCTGATCTATCGGCCGCGCGGCGAGGAGGCCGTCGAGGACGAGGCGACCGGCAAGACCTCGATGTCGCCGACCTTCACGCTCAACCGGCAGAGCCCGGTGGCCAAGGCCAAGCTGATCATCATCGACGAATGCTCCATGGTGGACGAGCCGCTCGGTCGCGACCTCCAGTCCTTCGGCACCCCGATCCTTGTGCTCGGCGATCCCGGCCAGTTGCCGCCGATCTCGGGCGGCGGCTTCTTCACCGAGCACGAGCCGGATTTTCTGCTGACCGAGATCCACCGGCAGGCGCGCGACAATCCGATCATCCGGCTGGCGCTCGACGTTCGCGAAGGCCGCGAATTCATGCACGGCGACTACGGCACCGCGCAGGTCATCAGCCGCGAGCAGGTCAATCAGGATCTGGTGCTGGCCGCCGATCAGGTGCTGGTCGGCGTCAATCGCACGCGGCGGCGCTACAATCACCGCCTGCGCGAATTGAAAGGCTTCACCGCGGACTATCCGCAGGCGGGCGACAAGCTGGTCTGCCTGAGGAACGACCCCAGCAAGGGCCTGCTCAACGGGTCATTGTGGAAGGTGATGACGTCGTCGCGCGAGACGGTGAAGCCGGGCATCAATCTGCTGGTTTCTCCCGAGGAGGACGATCCGGACCGCGGCGTCGCCAAGATCAAGCTGCTGAAGGCGGCCTTCGAAGACCCCGACGGCGAGATACCGTGGAGCACCAGGAAGCGCTACGACGATTTCGACTACGGATACGCGCTCACCGTGCACAAGGCACAGGGCTCGCAGTGGGACAATGTGGTGCTGTTCGACGAGAGCTATGCTTTCAAGGAGACACGTCAGCGCTGGCTCTACACGGCGATCACCCGCGCCGCGAACCGGCTGACCGTGGTGCGCTGATCAGCGATCCAGGGGCTGGCCGCCGATCCACTCCCAGGCCCCGGCGTCAGTGTCGAAATGGCGCGTCTGGACCGGCGTCAGCGGCCCGAATATGCCGAGCACGATGCGTATCCAGGCGGGTCCGCCGACGACGGCATATTTGCGGATGCGGCGCAGCGCCTTGGTCTTGCCGCGGATCGTCGACTGATCGAAGGCGGCGCCCCAGTCGAACCCCTCATATTGCGAGAGCCGCACGAGAAGATCGATCTTCTCGTGCTCCTCATAGGCGGCCTCGAGCAGACCGTAGGCGTTCTCGAGATCTGCGGCCGTGAAATGCCCGACGACTTCGAGTGCGCAGAGGTCGGGGCGATCGGTATCGATGCGGCGAATGGAGGGCAGGGGCTCCGTCGTCTGCATGGCCGGACCTTTCCGAAGGGGAACTCGAGGGAATTTCTCTGGAACACAGAAATTCCCTGTCTGTTCCCGAAGAAGCCATTATAGCTTGCCCGCGCAATGCCGACGACGAGGGAATTTCATGCCCGCCAAGCTTTCCGTCAATCTCAACGCGATCGCCATGCTGAGAAACCGGCGCGACCTGCCATGGCCGAGCGTCACCGGGCTCGGCCGCATCGCGCTTTCGGCCGGAGCTCATGGCCTGACCGTGCATCCGCGGCCCGACGAACGTCACACGCGCCATTCGGACCTGCCCGAAATCCGCGCGCTGATCGACGACGAATTCCCGACCGCCGAATTCAACATCGAAGGCTATCCGACCGAGGATTTCCTGCGCCTGGTCGAGAAGAACCAGCCCGACCAGGTGACGCTGGTGCCCGACGACCCGGCACAGGCGACCTCGGACCATGGTTGGGATTTCAAGAAATTGTCGGCGTTCCTCACGCCGGTCGTGAAGCGCCTGAAGAAGGGCGGCTTCCGGGTCTCGCTGTTCTCCGACCCCGATCCGGACGGCGTCGCGGCCGCGCGGGACACCGGCGCCGACCGCATCGAGCTCTATACGGGTCCCTACGGAAGCTTCCACGACGATTCAGCAAAGGCCGCCAGGGAGCTGGAAAAGCTCGGAAAAACAGCCGAGGCCGCGAGGGCTGCGGGGCTGGACGTCAATGCCGGGCACGATCTGACGGTCGCCAACCTGCCGGCGCTCGCCAGGCGCATCCCCCATCTGGCCGAAGTCTCGATCGGCCATGGCCTGACCGCCGACGCTCTGGAATATGGCATGGCCGGGACGGTCGGCCGGTTCCTGAAGGCCTGCGGCTGGTAATGGGAAAAGCGGGGCGGCGAGCCGATCGTGTCGGCGAAGCCGCCCCAGCTCTCAGTTTGCCGAGCGCAGCATCCCCGTGCTCGGGTGGCAGTTGAAATATTCGAAGAACTGCTCCTCCTCTGCCGCGACCGTCACCTCATGGTAGAGCCTGAGCTTGGCCGCAGGGCCGAGCCGTGACAGATATTTCATCGCTGCGCCGAAGATGGCCACATGGGTCGGATGCGATTCCGACCAGCGTTCGAGCGCGTCGAGGCTGTGCCACCAACTCATGCCGAAGCTCTTTTCCACTGGCCGTCCGTCGGACGCCAGAACCTGCATATAGCGGTTGGCGAAGCAGCCGCATGCCAGGCCCTCGTCACGCAGGAAATCCATGCCGGCGCGCAGCACCGGCTCGACATCCTGCAGGTAGAGGCGCCGCTCTTCGTCATCCGTGTCGGTCCAGTCCTGGCCGGAGCGGATCAGGCAGATGTTCCGATGCGGCGTCACCCGCCGATGCTTCTTGGAGCCGTCGACGCGCGGAGCCCCGCGAGGCGCCATGTCGTCGGTCTGGGACAGCGGGATGCGGTCGCGCATGCCGCCCCAATAGGCATGTTCCCGCACCATGCCGCTGAGCCCATCCGCCAGTGCGCCGACGCCTTCCGGCCGGCCGGTCGACGAGAACAGCGTCGCGTATCGGTCGATCGATGGCCGGAGCACTTCGGTGAAGAAGCCGAGCGGGGTGTCCGGTCTTTCGCTGCCGGCCCAGTTCACGCCGTGGCGCGCGAACCAGCGATCGAAGCGATGCGGATCGTCCCAATATGCGATCGAGACGACGGTCGGGAAGTTGGCTTCATCGATATAGGAGGCGCGGTCCCAATGGCCGGGACCGTCCTCGGCACTGAAAGCTTCGGCGATGGCCGCGAGCGGCACTCTCACGACGTCGTCGTCGATCGTCCGGGACTGGAGGCCGAAATAGGCCATGACCACGCGCTTCACGTCCGGCTTGTGACGCGCGACGTAAGACGGGTAGGGCGGTTGATAATCGTCACGCACCCTTGGGTGGCGTGTTCGTGCCACGCCGGGATGGTGCGAACGCACCACCCTGAGATGTTGGGGAATGGCCGCTTCCATCACGCGGCCTCGTCATCCTGGCCGATGAGGGCGATGACGTCCGCGCGCATGGCCGGAGCGGAAGCCGCTTCCTCCCCGTCGCGCGTCACCTCCGCCGCCGCCCTCCGTTTCGACACGACCCGGTCGCCCGGCGTCTTGTCGAGCAGCAGGCGCGTCACGTCCGGCCGCGAATAGTGGCCCGCCGGATCGGCCGCCGCCTTGGCGAGCGAGATCATGCCGAGATCGATGTCGGCATAGACGAGGCCCTCGGCGTCCTCCGGCAGCGGTTCGTGCATCAACTGGCCATCTGGCGCATAGATCCGGGCGAAACCGCCGCCCGCCTGGAGCAGGGCCCGTTTCGTGTCGTCGGTGCACATCAGCTCGACCATTTCCTTCGACACGGTGTTGCAGGGAGCGAGCACGAAGCAGGAGCCTTCGACCGCATAGATGCGGCTCGCCGCATTGTTGACCTCGTGGCCGAGCGCATAGGCGCCGCCGCGATAGAGCGAGAAGCTCGGCCAGGCGGCGATATGAACCTGCTCGTTCTGCGCATACATGGCGTATTTCGAGAGGGGCTGGAGGTGCTCCCAGCAGCACAGCGCGCCGACCCGGCCGAGCCTTGTGTCGAAGACCGACAGGTCGGAACCGTCGCCCTCGCCGAACACGGTGCGCTCGACATGGGTGGGCTTGAGCTTGCGGCGCATCGCGATTGTCCTGCCGTCGGCATCGATGATCCACTGGCCCATATAGAGGCTGCCACCCTGCTTCTCGCTGTGCCCCAGCACGACCATGATGCCGTTGTCCCTGGCCGCCTTGGCGATGCGCTCGGCCTGCGGCGAGCCGTAGACCAGCGAATTGTCATGATAGCGCTGGATGAACTGCATGCTCCACGCGGGGGCGTCCAGCCAGACGAACCAGGGATAACCGGGGATCCACGTCTCGGGGAAAGCGACGAGTTCGGCGCCGCCGCGCGCCGCTTCCGCGATCAAGGCTTCCGTCTTGTCGACCGTCGCATCGAGGTCGAGGAAGACAGGCGCCGCCTGGACGGCCGCTGCACGGAATTTGGGGTGAACGATGGACATGCTTGCTCCTCCTGTGATGGCGATATCGCCTCCATGGCGGAATTATAGGCGCCCGGCGAATGGTCGCTTGTCCGATCGGCGCGCCATTCTTGACTGGGGATCGCAGCCTGCCGATTCCGATGGACATGGCGGGGCCGAGTGCTAGCCTGACGCAATGACCAAGGTATGGTCCACCGAAGAGCTCAAGGCCGTGGAGCGGCTGTCCTACTGGATCGATGCCGTCTGCGATACCTACGTCCAGCTCGATTGCGAAGGCCCTCGCGACGGGAGGCCGTTCCACGGCGAGATCGCGGTCGAGCAACTCGCGACGCTCGGCCTGTCGCGCGTCACCTCGACCACGCAGCGGGTGAAGCGCACCCCGGCCAAGATCTCGCATGCGGTCGAGGACTTCTTCCTGGTCAGCATCCAGACGGCGGGGCAGGGGACGCTGGTCCAGGACGGCCGGGCGGCGACGCTCAGCCCCGGCGATTTCACGCTTTACGATTCCACCCGGCCCTACGAACTGATCTTCGAGGGCGACTTCCAGCAATATGTGCTGCGCCTGCCCGGGCCCGGCCTTCGCTCCAGGCTCAAGCGCGCGGAGGCATTGACGGCGCAGGTCGTCTCCGGCAGCCGCGGGGCGGGGCACCTGATGATCAGCATGATCCGGTCGCTCGCGGCCGACATCGAAACGCTCGAGCCGGCATCCGTCGCGGCAGTCGCCGAAAGTGTGGAACACATATTGATCGCGGGTCTGTGCTCGCTGCCGGGCGCCAGCGAGCCTCCGGTGTCCGGCCTCACCGCCTTTCACCGCGAGCAGATAAAGGCCTATGCCCGGCAACGGCTGCGCGACCCGCGCCTTTCGGCGGCGGAGATCGCCGCCCATCTGCGCCTGTCCGCGAGCACCGTGCATCGGGTCTTCGCCGGAGAGCCGGAAACGATCACCAACTGGATCTGGTCGCAGCGCCTGGACAGTGTGAAGCGCGACCTCTGCGATCCCTCGCTCGCCGCCCGCAGCGTCAGCGAACTGGCTTTCGGCTGGGGCTTCAACGACGCTGCCCATTTCAGCCGCGCCTTCCGGGCGCGCTTCGGCTGCTCGCCACGCGAGTTGCGCCTCAATTGCCTCTCAGGCGGGACCACCGCCCGCTGACGACAGGCTTGCCGAGGTCCTCCCGAGAACTATTCTCCCTAGACCTGCCGAATACGCATGGCGTGGTCGAGGCCCGCGCGGCGGCCGGGCTTGCTTTTGCCGCGCAACGGGACTACCGCATCGGCCCGGAAATCGGACCGATTTCGGAAGGCACGATGCGCAAGCCAGGTGTGGTCGAGCGACTATGCGCGCCCAGGAGGGCGCGCGGCGCTCCCGTCGGACGCCGTCCTTTGATTGTGGAGTAGGTTTTCCATGGCGGAAGCCGGAGCAGGCGGCCAGGCTGAAGCGACCAGCCAGGTTGCGGCGAAGTCGAAGGCGGTCGACGACCATACGCATCAGAACCTCAGCATCCTGATGCTCGGAGCACTGGGGGTGGTGTTCGGCGACATCGGCACCAGCCCGATCTACGCGTTCCGCGAGGCGCTCCATGTGTCTTCCGTCGGCAATGTGGCCACGCGGGCAGAGATATTCGGCGTGCTTTCATTGATCGTCTGGGCGCTGACGGTGATCGTCACCATCAAATATGTCGTCTTCGTGCTGCGCGCCGACAACAAGGGCGAGGGCGGCACCCTGTCGCTGATGGCGCTGGCGCGCGGCAGCTTCGTCACACGGCCGGCGGCGATTCTGGGGATCGGCATCTGCGGCGCGGCGCTTTTCTTCGGCGACGCCATCATCACGCCGGCGATTTCGGTTCTGTCGGCGGTGGAGGGCCTGAAGGTCGTCACGCCGACCTTCGACCCCTATGTCGTGCCGATCACGCTCGTCATCCTGGCCGTGCTTTTCGGCGTCCAGCGTTTCGGCACGGCGAGCGTCGCCTCCGTCTTCGGCCCGGTGACGGCTGTATGGTTCCTTGCGCTCGGCGGTTTCGGCCTTCTGCACATCTTCGACGACCCGTCGATCCTGCTGGCGGTCAATCCTTTCTATGCCGTGGCCTATCTGTCTGCCCAGCCGGAGATAGCGTTTGTCACGATCGGGGCGGTTTTCCTGGCGGTGACCGGCGCCGAGGCGCTCTATGTCGACCTCGGCCATTTCGGCCGGCGCCCGATCGTGCTCGCCTGGATCATGATCGTCTTTCCGAGCCTGCTGCTCAATTATTTCGGGCAGGGTGCGTTCGTCCTGTCGCATGGCGGGACCCCGCAGAATCCGTTCTTCGAGATGCTGCCGGGCTGGGCGTTGCTGCCGATGGTGGGGCTTGCCACCGCCGCGACCGTCATCGCCAGCCAGGCGGTGATTTCGGGCGCCTATTCGCTGACACGCCAGGCGGTGCAATTGAACATCCTGCCGCGCATCGAGATCCAGCACACATCCGAGACGCAGCAGGGGCAGATCTACATGCCGCGCGTCAACTTCCTGCTCGCGCTCGGCGTCATGCTGCTCGTGGTCGGTTTCGGCGAGTCCAGCGCGCTGGCAGCCGCCTATGGCATCTCGGTCACCGGCGAGATGCTGGTGACGACGGCCCTGCTTTTCGTGGTCATGGTGCGCCTGTGGAAATGGAAGCTGCCTTTGGCGATCGCGCTGACCGCCCTGTTCGCCAGCATCGACACCGGCTTCTTCCTGGCCAATGCCGTGAAGGTGATGGAAGGCGGCTGGGTCTCGATCGCGGTGGCCGGCGCCATGGGCCTCGTCATGGCCACCTGGGTGCGCGGCTCCCGCATGCTGTTCGACAAGACCCGCAAGAACGAGATCCCCCTCGACTTCCTCGCGGCCCAGATGACCAAGAAACCGCCGCAACTGGTGCCCGGAACTGCCGTCTTCCTCACCAGCGACCCGTTCAGCGCGCCGACCGCGCTGATGCATTCGCTGAAGCACTACAAGGTGCTGCATGAGCACAACGTCATCCTCTCCGTCGTGACGGCGCAACAGCCGAAAGTGCCTGATAACGAACGGGTCAAGATGGAGCCGATCAACGACCTGTTCATGCGGGTGACGCTGACCTTCGGCTATATGGAGCAGCCGCATATCCCCAGTGCGCTGGCGATCTGCCGCAAACAGGGCTGGAAATTCGACATCATGACCACCTCCTTCTTCCTGTCGCGGCGCTCGCTCAAATCCGCGCCGAACTCGGGCATGCCGGCCTGGCAGGACCGGCTGTTCATCGGCCTGGCCCGCACGGCCGCCGATGCGACAGAGTATTTCCAGATACCGACCGGCCGCGTGGTCGAGATCGGGACGCAGGTGGCGATCTGAACCGCCGCCCGGCCGGGGACATCCATCGATATCGCAATCGGCGGAGCCTGCCCGGTTGAGTTCCTGAGCGTGCCGGCTTTTTTGTTAACCGTGGCTGTTAGGATTGTCCGGAACCGGACGTTGCCTTGAGGCCGGGTTGACGTAAGGATAGGCGGAGAACAACTCACAGCAGAGGTGATGACCATGAATCGGTTCGCGCGTGCGGCAGCATTCTTGATGCTTTCCTTCGGCGCCGTCGAGCAGGCGGTCGCGGGCCAGTTGGACGCCTTGCAGGGCGCATGGATCACAGGCGGCACCAATTGCGCAGATACATTCAAGAAAGTGGACGGCACGATCGAATTCAAGGATCGCGGATCGTCGCTCACGACCGGGCTCATCATCAGAGGCAACAAGATCATGGGGCCGATGGCGACCTGCAGCGTGGAGCGAATCCGGGAGGAGAAAGAATATTTCTCGGCCTATATGAGCTGCGTCGACGCGGTCATGTTCAGCGACATGTCGGTATCCTTCCAGCCGATCGACGCCACCAAGTTCAAGCGTTTCGTGTCCGATTTCCCCGAGGTCTTCGTGACTTACTCCAAATGCGAGCTCTAGACGTCTCCAGACAGCCGCAGGCGACAGACATATTGGCCCGATTGTTCCCGAGCTCCCCAGGTTTCAACGGCCCCCAAGGCTGAGATACTTCGGGTAGGACTGGCGCCGATGGTATTGTGTGGCTCTCCGCCATCAGCGACCTGAAGCCCGGAACAAGTGTCGTGGATGTCTTCGGTGAGGAGAATGAGGTCGGTACGCTTCTCGCTCGGGACCCGGCGAGCTTCCTCAGGGTCGCCGGGTCGATTCGAGCTCGGCGAGTTCGATATAGAGCGTGAAGATCGGCATGCCGAGCGCTATGGTGTCACCCTTCTCGAGGATGAGTTTCGCCATCAACGACTTGGAGATGCAGCAGATGGCGGCGGTGCCGCCTTCGACGGCAAAGCGGTCGAACTTACGACGGCGGATTTGTCGCTGGACCGGAGAAAGGGAAAGTGTGTGCCGGAAGAAGCAGGCAACAGGTCCGGGTCAAGGCAGATGCGGCGCATGTTCTTCTTTGCTCTCGTAAGGCAGATCCGCGTGGTATGGCCGATCATCTCGGGAATCCTCCTGACCATGGTCGGATGCGGGCTCATCATCGGCCGCATAGAGAATTGGCGGATCGATGAATCTCTCTACTTCACCTTCGTCACCGGACTTACCATCGGCTATGGCGACTTTGCGCCGCAACATCTCTCCGCGCGGCTGTTGGCATTGGTGATCGGCTTCGCCGGAATTGTGCTGACCGGCCTCGTGGCTGCCGTCAGCGTGCAGGCGCTGAGGGCGGCGGACCACAATCATGCAGAATGAGCGGAATCGCGGCGACGGTTGCGCAAGCCGCGCTCCAACATGGGTTCCGGCATGTTCGCCGTCGGAACTGAGCAGGCGTCGGAGGTGACTGGCAGGCTGCGGCTATCATGGGAGGGCAGGCGTCTGGATCTGCAAAGCCCGAATAACGTGATCCGCCCGCGACAGGATCCCCACACGGTAGCGGAACACGAAGACCCGGAGCCGGCCGCCGGGAAGCCTTGATACCGGCAAGGGTGGGACCGATGCCGGCGAGCTCGGCCGCGAAAGCGGTAGACTGACGACCGGCAATTTTGTCGGAACTCCTTGCATGCGGCGCGAAATTGCGTCATTACCGAACCGTAACGTACGGTACGGCAACAAGGCGCCGTGCTGGCCAACGTCGCAGATCGGATGGGCAGCCGTGCAGACGGTTCTGGAAGGGCAAGGGATGGAACTGTCGGCGCGCCAGCAGGACGTGCTCGACGCCACCCTCGCCGTCATGGTCGAGGAAGGCGACGGCGTCACCATGGCGGCGGTCGCCAGGCGCGCCAGCTGCTCCAAGGAGACGCTCTACAAATGGTTCGGCGACCGCGACGGACTGCTGACGGCGACCGTGCAGTGGCAGGCCTCGAAGGTGCGCGTGCCGCCGCTCGACCGGTCGCGAATAGATCTCGCGTCGCTGACCGTCAGCCTGGAACAGTTCGCGGCGGGCTGGCTGTCGGTCATTTCGAGCGAGACGTCGATCGCGCTCAACAGGCTTGCCGTCAGCCATGCCGGCTCCGGGCGAACCAATCTCGGCGCGATCGTGCTCGAAAATGGCCGCCTGGCCATGGGGCGGCGGCTGAAACCCGTGCTGGAAGCGGGGCGCGAGGCGGGCCTGCTCCGCTTCGAGGATACCGAAACGGCATTCCGCACATTCTTCGGGCTCGTCGCCCGGGACGTGCAGATCCGGTTGCTTCTCGGCGACCGGCTGAAGATGACTGCGGCGGAGATCGGTCGCGACGCGGCCCTTGCGACGAAGCAGTTCCTCGCTCTTTGCGGAGCAAAAGAAGGGCCGGCGGACACCGGCCTCTGATCATCAAGGAAGGAACATCAGGATGCGTGTCTATTACGATCGCGACGCCGATCTCAATCTCATCAAGGGCAAGAAGGTCGCCATCATCGGCTATGGCAGCCAGGGCCGGGCGCATGCGCTGAACCTCAAGGATTCCGGCGTGAAGGAGATCGCAATCGGTCTCAAGGCCGGTTCGCCGACCGCCAAGAAGGTCGAAGCCGACGGACTCAAGGTGCTGTCGGTCGCGGATGCCGCGAAATGGGCCGACCTGATGATGATGGCCACGCCCGACGAGCTGCAGGCCGACATCTACAAGAACGAGATTGCCCCCAACATCCGTGACGGCGCGGCGATCGCCTTCGCCCACGGCCTCAACGTCCATTTCGGCCTGATCGAGCCGAAGGCCACCGTCGACGTGCTGATGGTCGCGCCGAAGGGCCCGGGCCACACCGTGCGCGGCGAGTACCAGAAGGGCGGCGGCGTGCCGTGCCTTGTCGCGGTCAACCAGGACCCGTCCGGCAATGCGCTCGACCTCGCGCTCTCCTACGCCTGCGGCGTCGGCGGCGGCCGTTCCGGCATCATCGAGACGAACTTCCGCGAGGAATGCGAGACCGACCTGTTCGGCGAGCAGGTCGTGCTCTGCGGCGGCCTCGTCGAGCTGATCCGCGCCGGCTTCGAGACGCTGGTGGAAGCCGGCTACGCGCCCGAGATGGCCTATTTCGAGTGCTTGCACGAGGTGAAGCTGATCGTCGACCTCATCTATGAGGGCGGCATCGCCAATATGAACTACTCGATCTCGAACACCGCCGAATGGGGCGAATATGTCTCCGGCCCGCGCATCATCACCGCCGAGACCAAGGCCGAGATGAAGCGCGTGCTGAAGGACATCCAGACGGGCAAGTTCACCTCGGAATGGATGCAGGAATACCGTTCGGGCCTCGCCCGCTTCAAGGGCATCCGCCGCCTGAACGACAGCCACCAGATCGAGCAGGTCGGCGAGAAGCTGCGCGGCATGATGCCGTGGATCGCCAAGAACAAGCTGGTCGACAAGGCCAAGAACTAAGCAGGTTCCGCAAAAGTGTTCCGCGGTTTTGCGGCGAGAGACTGCGGCAAAACAGGAATCTAAGCAGGCGATTCGTTGGCTTGCCAACGAAAGTCTGCTTAGGATCTGGCGCGCCGCCCTGCCGCCCTTCGGGCGTGGCGGCGCGGACTTTCCTTGCGGCCCCGGCTACTATGTGCTGCCTTGGAAAGGCAGCACATAGCTGCCGCAGACCCGCGCAGCATCCGTCCGCTGCTGGACCATTACCCGTAATGCCAGTGCGGCTTGGGCTCGGTGCCCAGGAACTTGACGCCGACGCGGTCAGCCTTGCGCCAGCGCAGCGCGCATTTGTAGCCGGTCCCGTCGACCGGCACATAGAGCAGGAACTCCTGCGGCACCCGGGCGTCGACCGGCACCCGTAGCTCGGCTCCGTTGGCGTGCTGGTTACGCACCGTG
The DNA here is from genome assembly GCF_016756635.1 of Mesorhizobium sp. L-8-10. Classification (NCBI taxonomy): domain Bacteria; kingdom Pseudomonadati; phylum Pseudomonadota; class Alphaproteobacteria; order Hyphomicrobiales; family Phyllobacteriaceae; genus Mesorhizobium; species Mesorhizobium sp. L-8-10. The sequence continues at coordinate 4,256,503 of NZ_AP023263.1, forward strand.
CACTTGACTTCGGAGAACGAGATCCCGTTGAGGATCGAGGCGCCCTTGAGGACACGCTGCCTGTGTTCGCGCCTGCTTTCGTTTTCCACCGGAGCGGTCATCGGTCCTTTCTCCCCGGCCAACCGCAAGCTGCAGCGACCCGCCGCCGTCACCATGCGGCGCGACTGGTAAAGACTTTGTTCGAGACCGAAACGAGCGCGGCTCCGGCAGGGGTCGGCGCCGGGATTTGCACGTCGTCGGATCCCATGCAGTCGCGGGCTCCAACGGCCGGTCTCGTCGACCGACGAATCAGCGGTAGGGCGAGATGCACTGGCGGCGCGTGTGCCGCGTCGGCGCGAAGCTGTTGTCGGAGACGCGATAGGTCCTATATCGCGCGGAACACCATTCGATATGCGCCTGGGACATTCTTATCCGATAGCGCGGCCGGGGGTCTTGATAATAGCCGTCGTCGTAGCCGGGCCAGCGGTCGACATAGTAGTCGAAATACACGCCGACGTTCGGCTGGTAGCGCCAATCGTCGCGCCGCCACTCGCGTTCGCGCCAGCGGCCGGAATCATCCCCGGGCCGGCGATGCCGGTCGTAGCGCGGAACGTGGCCGCGGTCCGGGCGCCAGTCGGGCCGGCCAGGACGATTGTCCTGCTTCCACTCATGTCGCCGGCCGGGGCGCGGATCCGGTCTCCAATCGGGTCTGCCGCCGCCCGGGTCCGGTCTCCAATCTGGTCGGCCCGCGCCCGGACCCGGTCCCCGGTCGGGGCGTCCGCCGCCGACATCAGGCCGGCCGGACCAATCCCCGCGCCATCCGTTCTCGGTCATGGAGCAGTCCGTGCTGCCCGGCGCGCAACTCCAGGATGTCGACACGCCGGCGCCGAGCGTGCCGGCCGCGACCATGCCCAGAAGGGCAAGACGCGACAAGATCCGTTTCATGTTCCGTCTCCTCGCGCTGAAACGCGTGTGTCGGAAGGCGACGATGCACCCTCATCAAGGCATGATATGAACCCTTCAGTGAACGTCCAATGAACGGACGGGTTGCAGGCGCGGGCCACATGCATTGCATTTGGCGCCGGTTGCAGGCAAAGCTTCGCCGCCATGTCCTTGCGCCTCGCCACCTTCAATGTCGAAAACCTCATGCGCCGGTTCGATTTCTCGGGCTTTCGCAACCAGCTCAATCAGGACAGGACGCTGTCGCTGTTCGAGATCAGGAACGAGGCCGAATACAAGCAGCTCGAACAGGCGCGCGCCATAGCCCACACCGACGATACCAGGCAATTGACGGCGCTCGCCATCGCGGAAACCCGCGCCGACTTCGTCTGCCTTCAGGAGGTCGACAATCTCGAGGCCCTGAACGCCTTCGAATATGGCTACCTCTTCAAGATGGTGGGGCAGGGCTATCGCTACAAATATGTCTCGACCGGAAATGACAGCCGCGGCATCGACGTCGCCGTGATGATGCGCGAAGAGACCGCCCACGGCCAACCGATCGAGTTCGTGCGCATGACCAGCCATGCGCACGTCACCTACGAGGAGTTCGGCCTGCACACGCCCGAGCTCGCGGCACTGGGCAACGAGGCCTATGAACGCATCTTCCGCCGCGATTGCCTGGAGATCGACCTGCGGGTCGGCGGCGCGCCTCTGACGATCTATGCCGTGCACTTCAAGTCCATGGGAGGGCCGCGCGACGGCGTGCCGGGACGCGAGGCCACCATGCCGATCCGCGTCGCCGAGGCGACGGCCGTGCGCAGGATAATCGAGAACCGGTTCGGCAGGGATCATGCCGCCGGCAAGCGCTGGATGATCTGTGGCGACTTGAACGACTATCGGCAGCGTGTCGTGATCGGCGGCGATGCCTATTCCGGCCATCGCTTCGATGTGGTGAACGAAACCCGGTCATGCCTGGATGTGCTCCTGGCCGACGGGTTCTGCGAGAATGTGGTGGAACGGCGCCCCGAGATCGACCGCTGGACGCTCTACCACACACGCGGCCCGCAGGAGCGGCATCTGTGCCAGCTCGACTACATCCTCCTGTCGCCCGCGATGGCGCGACGGAACGAGGCTGCGGTTCCCGACATCGTCCGCGGCGGCCAGCCCTGGCGCACCGTCTTTCCTCCGGGGCAGGAAGTGGAGCGTTATCCACGCGCCGGCTGGGATCGTCCCAAGGCCTCGGATCATTGCCCGGTCGCCGTCACCCTCGACATCGCCTGACAACGGGGTCTTCTCATGTTCGACATTCCCATGGACGCGATCCTGCCCGTCGACGCCGTCGATGTGCGCCTCGACGCCGAGCCGCATCCTTACGAGGCGCAGAACCTCGATGCCATCGAGGATAACTGGCGGACCGAGGTCGCCGCCAATCCGGCACTGTTCGACGGCACGATGGTCCTGCTTTCATCCCTGTCCTATTCGGGACGGCGCATGGTCGGCAAATGCCATGCGATCCGCTTCGCCACCTTCATGCACTGGCGCCGCCGCCGCTCGATCGACACGGCGCAGCACGCCTTTGCCCATGCCATGCTGGTCGCCGCCGACAATGCGCTGGTGGCGATCCGCATGGGCGCTCACACCGCGAGCCCCGGCAGCGTCTATTTCGCCGCGGGTTCGTTCGAGCCCAAGGATTTTCCGGAAGGCAAGGTCGATCTTCACTTCAACATGGCGCGTGAACTCAGTGAGGAAACAGGGCTTTCGATCGACGGCGCCCGACGCGAGGACCAGCATTATTTCATCTCGCTCGAAAGCGGCACGGTGATCTTCCGGCGCTACTTCCTCGACTATGAAGCCGAGACCCTGGCCGCTCAGATCCGTGAATTCGTAGCGACCGAAGCGGAACCGGAGATCGAGGGACCGGTGATCATACGCAATGCCACGGACCTGCCCGCCGGGCTTTCGCCCCATATGGTGCCGCTGGTCGCCTGGCATTTCGCCAATCCGCATTCCGGCTAACGCCTTCACATTGCCACCGCTTTCGCGGCGGCAAGATCGCGCCTCCACCAGAATGCCGGAGTGTGGAATGCCCGTTTCCTACACGATATGCTCCGTTTCGCAGGCTTGCGCCGTCGCCGGGGTCGTGGTTTCGGCCGCACCGGCCGGCCGCCGCCAGACAGCGCGGCATGGCCGCCCTCTCATGCGGGGCGAGGAGCCAGTGTCCTGATCTGGGCAGCGGCGCATGCCCTCCAGCATGTCGCGTGAAAAAGGGTTCACGTTTACGCGACACGCTGTAGGTTCTTGATTTGGCGCATGTCTTTTCCCCGAAAGCGCTGCTTTCGGGATACATGCTTTGGGCGCAGCGGCAGCGTTGCGTCCCCGTCCCACGCGAGCCCGACGACGCCCATGGTTTCGATTTTCGAGATTGCAGCCCTCCTGCTCACATTGTCCGCCATTTTCGGCTGGATCAATCTGCGCTTCTTCAAGCTGCCGCATACGATCGGTCTGCTGCTGATGGGGCTAGCCTCGTCGATATTCCTTCTGGGCATGCACCGCCTCCTGCCGGATCTCGGGATCGGAGCGCGGATGACCCATGCCATCGGCAGCATCGACTTCTACTCGACCATCATGGACGGCATGCTCGCCTTCCTGCTCTTCGCCGGAGCATTGCATGTCGACCTGCGCCCGCTGAAGAACCAGAAGTGGGCGATCGCGCTGATGGCGAGCATCGGGGTCGTCATCTCGACCGTCGTGATCGCCGTCTGCCTTTGGCTGGCCGCCCGGGCACTCGGTTTCCAACTCTCGATGCCCTGGGCCCTGGTCTTCGGGGCGCTGATCTCGCCTACGGACCCGGTGGCCGTACTCAGCCTGCTCAAATCCGCCGACGTGCCCGAATCGATCGAAGCCAAGATCGCAGGTGAATCCCTGTTCAACGACGGCGTGGCCGTCGTGGCCTTCAGCGCGCTGCTGGCGTTCGCGCTCGGTTCGCCGGACCAGGTTCCGCAGGACCTCAGCTTCGACACCGTGTCGGAAGTCCTGGCGGAGCAGGCTCCGGGCGCGGCGCTGTTCGGCCTCGCCACAGGCTGGATCGCCTGCCGCGCCATGGCTGCGATAAACGACCGTATCGTCGAGATCCTGATCTCGCTCGGCGTCTGTGTCGCGACCTATGCCGTCTGTCTGCGTTACGGCATGTCGGGACCGATCGCGGTGGTCGTCGCTGGCCTGCTGATCGGCAGCCGCGCAGGAGGTGGGATAAGCATGAAGGCGAAGGACCATCTGTTCGCCTTCTGGGAAGTGATCGACGAGATCCTCAACTCGGTGCTCTTCCTGCTGATCGGCCTCGAGGTTCTGGTGCTGCATTTCCAGGGCGGCCATCTCCTCCTGGTCCTGGCGGCAATTCCGATCGTCCTGTTCGGCAGGCTGGTTTCCGTGACGGTGCCGATTTCGCTTCTGTCGTTCCGGCAGAAATTCGCGGCCGGGGCGATCCCCATCCTGACATGGGGCGGCCTGCGCGGAGGCGTCTCGGTCGCGCTCGCCTTGTCCTTGCCCGACAGCGAGGCCAAGCCGACCATTCTGGCCGTGACCTATGGCGTGGTGCTCTTCTCGATCATCGTCCAGGGGCTGACGGTCAAGCACCTGGTGGCGCGGACCCTGAAACCCGCCTGACATATCCAGTGGGCGGATGCTGCGCACCCACCCGGCCTCGATCGTCGGCGCGGCGCATCCGGCCCGCTTGGCTTTCGCGCTGCCGCATCGGCCCGAAAATCGTACTCGATTTTTGCTGCGCTGACCTTCGGTTCGGAAAGCACGATGCGCCTCCTAATAGTGGCGGAGCGTCCTTTCCGCGTGCAAGTGGACGCGCGGCGCTCTGACGGGCGTGGGCCACGCGGTCGCGCGCTCCAGCGGTCGATCCTGTCGACCGCTGGTACTATTCGTGACGCAGCGCCTCGATCGGGTCGAGGCGCGCGCCGCGCAGCGCCGGGAAGAAGCCGAACACCATGCCGATGAGGGCGGAGAAGCCGACCGCGAGCAGGATCACGGCAAGGCTCGGGCTGAACGGGATCGTCAGCGTCCAGCTCGCGAGGCCGGCGATGAGGAGGCCGAGCGCGATGCCGATGAGGCCGCCGAACAGCGACAGCACCGTCGCTTCGACCAGGAACTGGACGAGGATGTGCCTTTCATGGGCGCCGATGGCCAGCCTGATCCCGATCTCGCGCGTGCGTTCGGTGACCGAGACGAGCATGATGTTCATGATGCCGATGCCGCCGACCAGGAGGCTGACGGCAGCGACGGCGCCCAGCATGCCGGTCATCACGCCGGTCGCGCTCGCCATGGCGTCTGCGACCTGGGTCATGTCGCGCACCGAGAAATCGTCTTCCCGGTCGGGCGCGATGCGCCGCGAGTCCCGCAATATGTCCTCCACGCGGTCCTGCAGCATGCTCGTGGGCGTGGCCTCGTCGGCCGAGACATAGATCGTCTCGATGTCGCGGTTGCCGGCGACGCGGCGCTGGAAAGCCGTCAGCGGCATCAGCACCACATTGTCCTGGTCCTGGCCGAATCCGGAGAAGCCTTTCGGTCCCAGAAGCCCGATGACCTTGCAGCTCATCTTGCCGACCCGGATCGTCATGCCTTCCGGGTCGCCCGCGCCGAAGAACTGCCGGCGCACGGTTTCGCCGAGCAGGCACAGGCCCGTTCCGCCACGGACCTCGGATTCGGTGAAGGCGCGGCCGGAGGCCACCGTCCAGTCCCGCGCGTCGAAATAATCGAGGTCGGTGCCGGTGACGGAGACCGAAAGGCTTTCCGTGCCGTAGACGACGCGCACCGTCTTCTGCGACGCCGCCGAAACGGCGCGGGCCCCTTCCAACCCATGCGCAAGCGCTGCGACATCCTTCTCGTCCAGCGCACGGATGGCGCGCTCCGGCGGCGAGCCGGGCTGCGGCGGCCGCCCGGCGCGCACGACGAGCAGGTTGCTGCCGAGCTTGGAGATATCCGACTTCACCTTCTCGGTCGTGCCGCTGCCGATGGTGATCATGGCGATGACCGCCGCCACGCCGATGACGATGCCGAGCAGCGTCAGGATCGAGCGCAGCACATTGCGCCTGACCGAACCGAGGGCGAGCTTGACGGTCTCGTAAAGCATCAGGCCGCCTCGCTGTCGGCGGTATCGGATTCGACATGTCCGTCCAGGAAGCCGACGGTGCGCCCGGCATAGGCGGCGATGTCGGGCTCATGGGTGACCATCACCACAGTCAGGCCGAGATCTCGGTTGAGACCCGTCAGCAGGTCCATGATCTCATGGCTGCGGGCCGTGTCGAGATTGCCGGTCGGCTCGTCCGCGACGAGCAGGGTGGGCTTCGTCACGATCGCGCGGGCGATCGCGACACGCTGCTGCTGGCCGCCGGAAAGTTCCGCCGGCGTGTGATCGGCGCGGCCGGAAAGCCCGACCTGGGCCAGCGCCTCCAGGGCGCGCGACCGGCGCTCGGCGGCGCCGACCCCGCGATAGATCAGCGGCAGCTCGACATTCTCGACCGCCGTCGTGCGCGCAAGTAGATTGTAGCCCTGGAAGACGAAGCCGATGTGCAGGTTGCGCAGCGTGGCGCGGCGGCCGCGATCCAGCCGCCCCGCGTCGATGCCCAGGAAGCCGTGACGGCCCGCCGTCGGTGTGTCGAGGCAGCCGATGATGTTCATGGCCGTCGACTTGCCGGATCCGGACGGCCCCATGATGGCGACGAACTCCCCGCGCCCGATGGCAAGGTCGACGCCGGCAAGCGCCTGGACCCTGGCTTCACCGTCGCCATAGGTCTTCCAGACCTTGTCGAAGGTGACGAGCGGCTCCGCGGCGGCCGGCATCAGCGTGCAGCGGCTGCCGGCGTGTTGCCGGTGATGACGGGATCGCCGGCTTCGAGACCCGAAACGATCTCGGTCAGTTCGCCGTCGGTCGAGCCGGTCTTGACCCGCACTGGCTTGGGCTGTCCGTCCTCCAGGACGTAAAGCGTGCGCATCCCTGCCGGCGCGGTGTCGCGCTGGCGCTGGCCCATGCCGCGCGGCATGCGCGGCATGAAAAGGTTTTGCAGGCTCCAGCCGGAGCGGCGCTCGGTCACGGGCGGGCGATAGCGGAAGGCGGCGCTCGGCACGGTGATGACGTCGTTCGCCTGTTTGGTGACCACGGAGACGGTCGCGGTCATGCCCGGACGCAGGAGCAACTCCTCATTGTCGACATCGAGCCGCGCGTCATAGGTCACCACGCCCTCGGTGGTCACGGAGGCATAGGCGATGTCGCGGATGTCGGCGTCGAAGATGCGGCCGGGGAAGGCGTCGACGGTGAAGCTCGCCGTCTGGCCCGGTTTCACCGTGCCGATGTCGGCCTCGTCGATGGCAGCCTTCAGCTCCATCTTCGCGAGATCGGCGGCGATGACGAAGAGCACCGGCGCCTGCAGCGACGAAGCGACGGTCTGGCCGGGATCGACCGAGCGGGTCAGGACGACACCGTCGATCGGTGCGTAGATCGTGCTCTTGGCGAGGTCGGCCTGCTGCAGTTTCAGCTCGGCCACGGCAATGGCGAGATTGGCCTCGGCGCTGGCGACGGCGCTCGCCGCGCGGTCGCGTGCCGCGGTCGCCGCGTCGAGGGCCTGGGTGGTGGCCATGCCGCGTCCGGTGAGCTGGTTCGTCCTGACGAAGGCCTGCTCGGTCTCCTGCAGCGTCGTCTTCGCGTCCGTGACTTTGGCTTCGGCCGCCTTGACCGAGGCCTCGCCACGCTCGACCTGGGCGGCGAGGCGGGTCGTATCGAGTGCGGCGAGCACGTCGCCTTTGCTCACCCGTTGATTCTCGTTGACGGCCACCGAGCGGACGACACCCGACAGTTCGCTCGAAATGTCGACCTGGGTGAGGGGCTGGAGCGTGCCGGTGGCCGAGACCTCGACGGTGAGGCTGCCGCGCTCGGCAGGCACTGTTGCGAAGGCCGGCACCGGCGAGGGCCTGCCGAAATAGTGATAACCGCCATAGGCGGCGCCAACGACCAGCACGCCGGCGGCCAGCCAGTGCCACAAGCGACGGTGCTTGCGCCCGCGCCCTTTGTGGTCGAGCCCGAGCGCCGCCTCCATGGCCGCGACGCTCTCTGTGCGCGGGCGATTGACGACCTGGTCCATTGTGGACCTCCCCAAGCGCTCAATAGAATCCCTATAAGGGACACATCATGTCTGACGCAGCCGAATTCAAATTAAATTTCGCCCATGTTCTCTTTGCGGCATGATGGGGGCGAAGGAGAAATCACGATGCCGAAGCGCAGATACGCGGTCTACGACGTTTTCACCGACAAGGTGCTGGCCGGAAACCCTCTTGCCGTGGTGTTTGAAGCCGAGGGGCTGGACGATGCGGCTATGCAGCGCATCGCGGGAGAGTTCAACCTTTCCGAGACAAGCTTCGTCCTGCCGCCTGTCAATCCGCGACACCGGGCCAATGTCAGGATATTCACCCCGCACTACGAGATGCCCTTCGCCGGCCATCCGACCGTCGGGACGGCGATCGCACTCGCCGAAGCGGCTGCCGAGGCGGGAGAGCGCGGTACAGGCATCCTGGTGCTGGAGGAGAAGGTCGGGCCGATCCGTTGCGCGGTGAAACAGGATGGCGGCCCGGCCTTTGCCGAGTTCGACCTGCCCCGCCTGCCGGAGCAGTTGCCGCTTTCGGCCGAGCCCGATGCGATCGGAGCGGCACTCGGCCTCGATTCGCAGGAGATCGGCTTCGAGAATCACCGCGTCGGCCTCTGGTCCGGCGGCGTGCCCTACATCACCGTGCCGGTCGCCTCTCTCGCGGCGGCCGGCCGCGCGGTCCTCGACGGCAGCGCCTGGCTCGACCTCGCGCCCACCCGCGACAATGGCGCGCCGGCCTGCGCCTATGTCTACACGCGTGAGACGGTGGGGAAGGACAGTGCGTTCCATGCCCGCATGTTCGTACCGGGCAGTCCCGGCTACGAGGACCCGGCGACCGGTTCCGCGGCCGCGGCCTTTGCGGGCGTGATCCATCATTTCGACCGGCCGGTGGACGGGCCGGCGCGCTACTGGATCGAACAAGGCATCGAGATGGGGCGCCCCTCGCGCATCCGGCTGGAACTCGACATCGAGGGCGGCGGCATCGCCGCGGCGCGCATCGGCGGCAACGCCGTCAGGACAGCGGAGGGCAGCCTGTTCGTGTGAAGCGCTGTTCGGCGCCTTGTGAAAAAACAGCACGTCGTGGCTAGACAGGCCGGACGGCTATGGCTATATGCCCGCCATTCGCCGTTTCAAAGCGGCCGTGGGTGTGTAGCTCAGTTGGTAGAGCAGCTGACTCTTAATCAGCGGGTCCACAGTTCGATCCTGTGCACACCCACCAATCTTTTCAAGGGCTGGTAGTTGAGTTGGTGGCTCCGATGGCGAGTCGCCACGCCTTGTGAAATCCAGTCCAACATCATCAATGGTAGGGCTCTCTAGCTTGCCGGTGATGCCCTCTCGACAGTTCAACCGGTCGTTTGATTTGATTTAATCTCTCCGGGTGTAGGGTGGCTTCCATGAAACTCAGGATTGTTAAGTTTGGTGTCGTAGCTGCGGCACTTGTCGGATGCGCCAAGAACCCGGAAAGCAATACGCCGATGACGATGCCGGTGATGCCTATTCCGGGCTGACTTACCGCCACCTCGCCGCCGAGAAGCAGAAGTCATCGACTGCGTTGGCGGCGGCCGAAGCGCAGCAGCGCCAAGCCGTCATCGGAGATGCTGTAGGTGTCTTCCTGATCGGCGTTCCCATGAGCAGCCTGTCCGGCGCCGACAAGGAAGGCGTGGTCGCGCAGCATAAGGGCGAGGTCATCGCGATCCAGAACGCCCAACGCATCGCAAAATGCACGGGCGCTTAGATTGACCTCGCCTCAACCTTGACCCCACCGCAACCCCGTCTCGCTAGTCTAGCCCATGGCGTTCCTCTTCCTCCACCTTCCGCGGATGCGCGTGCGCCATCGGGGCGCACCGACTTTCGGAGGTTCGAGTGCATCACAAGCGAAAGCGCCCGCGGATCGCGGCATGTGGGCTTTGCAAACCGCATAAGACGAACGGTGCCTGTCCGCGCCACCGCGACATGCGTCACGGAAACCGTAAGCGTTTCGAATCAGGCAGCGACCAATTGCGATGTGAAGGCGTCAAAGCGCCGCCGATGGGTCGGAAGAACTGGTTGTAGCCCGCCAAAGAGAACGCACCAGGAACAGAACTAGTTGTGGACAGGAGCACGTTTCCCGTGAATGCGCGGCGCAGCGCTCTCTGCTCTGATGTAAGTTCCTTGGTGCTAGATGAGGACCCGCCGCGTCGCCAACAACGACTCTAGGCGGCAGGCCCTCGCGTACCAGTTGGCTCCCCGGAAGGGCGGGAGGTGGCTGCAACCACCTCCCGTTCTCAGCACAGTGGCCCCTTGTTGCGATTTTCGCAACCGTGTCGAACGATACGTCACAGCATTTTCTTCTTGCCTCTCATAGTGAATTGGGTAGGCGAACACGTAGTTAGCGCAGGCCGATTGGCTCCCAGTCCCAGAAGATCGTCTGCCACACGTTGCTCATACGGTAGGCGTCCCCGGGGCGGTCGAGTTGTTGTTGCAGTGGATGCGCGCCCGGTGGTTCTCCAGGGACGCGATGAAGGTCGACGCGTCGCGGCAATTCAGGACGATCCATCCGAAGAGGATGAAGCAGCTGCGTTCACCCGCGGGCGGTTGGTGCCCTGGGGCGCCCGCCGCCTTCCACGACGAAGGCAACTGTCAGGCCATACGCGGCACCGCCAATGATGGCCATGAGCGAATACTGGCCGTCGAGCATATAGCCGACCCAGGCGGCCACCACGGCAATGATACAGCCGTAAACGCTGCTTAGAAGAAGGCGTCTGAAATCAAGCCGCATCATGGCTGGCCGCCTGCGCTGAGGGAGTTCCAATACATGCTCATCGCCACATATACCACGGCTGCCACCGCTCCGCCGATCACATAGGCAAGGAGAGCGTCGCCGCTGCTCTTCTTGAGCCATAGGTGGGCGACATAGTTCGCAATCGCCGTCGGTATCGTGAACTGCAGGAATAGAAAGATGAGTTCCGCGGTGGTCACGATCGCCTTCCCTCGATAGCGAATCGAATGCTAGACACTGAACCGGCAATCCGCTGTTGTATAGATGCTGCCTGCTCATCTTTTGGCGGTATGGGATTGCGGGCTTTGGAGCATCGGCAATGAAAAAAATTCTCGTGATGTTCTTCCTGTCGGCTTTGCTGGCGAGCAGCGCATCCGCGCAGTTCGCGGGGCCGAGCATTTCCCAGCAAATCACTACGGTTGAACAAGCCCTGACGGCGCGCCGAGGGCAGGATGTCACCGTGAAGGGTTTCGTCGTCAAGCACCTGCGCGATCGCTATTACCTGTTTCGCGACGCAACCGGGGAGATACGCGTCAAAGTCGAGCGGCTTCGATGGCGGGACCGCAGGGTTACATCCAAGACCCCTGTACGGCTGACCGGCAGGATCGACCGCGATTTCCGGGAGCTTTACATCAACGTCGGTCGCGTGGACGTTCTGAAATAAGGGAACTCCCTCACATTCCGGACGACCGGTTGTGCTCAGAAATTGTGAGATACGCCGATCGCGATCCTTTGAACGCTGCTTCGCCCCGCGTCCTTACCGATACGTGGAGCTGTGACGGTCGTCAGATCGTAAACGACCAGAACAGGCAGGCAAGCGTTGCCCCTGCAAAGACGACCACGAACAGGCTGCGCAGCAGGACATTGCGCCGGAAATCGTCCATCGCAAGGTGGCAGCCGACGATCGCCGCGACGAACAGGAAGCGCCAGTTCCACAGCGCCCACAAGGCGTCGCCCTGGCCGAAGGCCCAGCGCGCGGCCAGGCCGCCGACGATGGTCGCGAACAGAACCAAGGCGGTCCAGTGGATCGCCTCCGCAGCGGTGAAGACGAAGCCGGCAGCCCGGATCGGCAGGAGCATCATGAGCAGCGCGGCCAGGAAGTAGACCGCCGCCAGCGGCAGGAACGTGCCGGCATCGGCGATCATATCCAGCCGCTTCACGCCTATGGCGCCGAACGGATAGCCGTGCCGCGACACCGCCAGGCTGAGTGCCATGAGCAGGGCGGCCATGACGGCCACGAAGGCGAAGGAGGCGAGTGTCTTGCCCATGCCGATTCCAATGCCGCTTGATTCGTACTGGCAAGTCCGTAGCGCACCGCGACGAGCATTGCCAATGTGGGCATAAAGGGCCGCGCGGGAAGGGGCGCCTTGCCCGATCCGCCATCTTCGCAAAGGCGATATGAAAAATTGTGCGTTGCAATATCGGATGGCCCGAACTAAATCTGAACCTGTCGGTCATCTACTCCTCCTCCCGGATGTCCGACGCCGAATGCGGCGTACCTCCTCCCACGCCGCATTTGAAATCAAAGCCCGCTGCCTCCTCCTCCCGGCAGCGGGCTTTTTCGTTTTCCTTTGCCGCTCAGGCTCACCATTTCTTGATCTCACGCCGGTTCGCTTCGCTCTCAGTTCCGATGGGGCGGTCTGACCGGCCGACGGGCGGTCGCCCTTGCGACCCTCCGGGTTCGATCGGCTGAGGGCAAATTGGTCCTGGCGGCAGCGTGCGGGTGGTCCAGCAATCACGCAAGCGCGATATGAAAAATTGTGCATTGCAACATCGAATGGCCCGGGCTAAATACACCCCTGTCGGTCATCTACTCCTCCTCCCGGATGTCCGACGCCGAATGCGGCATACCTCCTCCCATGCCGCATTTGAAATCAGAGCCCGCTGCCTCCTCCTCCCGGCAGCGGGCTTTTTCGTTTTCCATGCCGCTCAGGCACACCATTTCTTGATCTCGCGCCGGTTCTCAACGCTCGCAGTTCCGATGGGGCGGCCTGACCGGCTGACGGGCGGTCGCCCTTGCGAACCCTCCGGGTTCGATCGGCCGAGGGCAAATTGGTCCTGGCCGGGCGTGCGGGTGGTCCAGCAATTGCGCAAGCGCGATATGAAAAATTGTGCATTGCAACATCGGATGGCCCGGCCTAAATAAATGTCTGTCGGTCATCTACTCCTCCTCCCGGATGTCCGACGCCGAATGCGGCATACCTCCTCCCATGCCGCATTTGAGATCAAAGCCCGCTGCCTCCTCCTCCCGGCAGCGGGCTTTTTCATTTCTTCCGAAACAGAACTGCGACGTTTGACCCGGCGCTGCCACTGCCGGAGATTGTGGTCATTGAGACAATCTACTTTCTGTGGCACCTTTTCGGCTGGTGATCTTTCTTGCCGTGGGCCGTGGGGGTTGAAGAGACAATAGTCTCTGCGCCGAGATCGTCTTTCCATGACGGTGCCGACCTTGAAAGTCTCTATGTGAGTTCTTCATGAGCCGTCGAAAAAAGGAGGACGAGGATGGCAACTTTTACCGGCACGACCGGCGACGACACCATTACACCAGGTCTGGTCACATCAGGCGTGGTTGTGGTTCCGGCGGGAACCAAGCCAAGCAATGCCAATGACATCATCAACGCCGGCGCGGGCGCGGACACCATCGATTCCGGCGGCGGCAACGATACGGTCGCCGGCCAGCAGGGCAATGACATCATTCGGCTTGGCGACGGCAACGACACGGCTCTGTGGAACCCGGGTGACGGCAGCGACACAATTGACGGCGGCGCCGGTTTCGACACGTTGGACTTCTTTGCCAGCAACGCCAGCGAAATAGTGGCGCTTTCCAGCAATGCCGGCCACCTCCGGCTTAGCCGCGATGTGGGCAGCGTCACCCTGGATGTCGACGCCATGGAGAAGGTCGTGTTTCACGCCTTTGGCGGAACCGACTCGATCACTGTCGGCGACCTCTCCGGAACGGATGTCACGCAGGTCGTGATCAATCTGGAAGGCGTGCTCGGTTCCGGCAGCGGCGACGCGGTGGCCGATATCGTCGTCTTCAACGGGACCGACACCAGCAATTCCATCACGATCTCAGGAGTCGGCGGTAGCATCGCCATCGCCGGCCTTCCGTGGACGGCTGCCGTCAGCGCGGCAGATGCCTTCGACAGGCTGGTCGTCAATGGCGGCGGCGGCAACGACACGATTTCCGCCGCAGGATTGGGCACTACCCTGGCAAGCCTGACTATCGATGCTGGTCTCGGCAACGATACCGTCATCGGCAGCGCGGCTACAGACGTCCTGCTCGGGAGCGCCGGCAACGACGTGGTCACGGGCAGTGCGGGCAACGACATCATTTTCCTTGGCGCCGGATCCGATCGCGCGATCTGGAATCCCGGCGACGGCAGCGACACGATCGAAGGCCAGGGGCAGACCGATACGCTCGAGTTCAACGGCTCCGCGGCGACCGAGAACTTCACTCTCAGCGCCAATGGCGGTCGCGCGCGACTGTTCCGCGATGTTGCCGCCGTCACCATGGACCTCGACGATGTCGAACTGCTCGTGCTCAATGCCGGCAGCGGTTCGAACAGCCTGCAGGTCGGAAACATGACCGGCACCGATCTGGTCGGTTCGATCGTCTATGTCGGCGGCAGTCAGGTCGACACGGTCGATGCAAGCGCCGCCTTCAACGATATGATCGTGACCGGCGGCGGGGGCGCCGATTCCCTGATCGGCGGCAATGGGGACGACTACTTTCGCTACTTCTCAGGGGCCGACGCGGCGTCGGGCGAGGTTGTCCTCGGGGCAGGGGGCGTCAACGACACGATCCAGCTTTTCAACACCGGCGCGATCGGCTTTTCCGCAGTCACGCTTTCCGGACTGGAGCGGCTGCAGTTCGCGTCCGGCAACTCGTCCGTCACGTTCAAGGGAGATCAGATTGGCGGCTCTGGGATCGAGCGGGTGACGGGCGGCGCCGGCAGCGATGCGGTGATCGTGAAGGGCAATCTGCTCGATCTCTCGACGGTGCTGTTTTCAGGCTGGAACGACGCGACCGACCGAATCACGCTCTTCGGCACTGCCGACGTCAGCCATTTGACCGGCTCGGTGCGAAACGACGTCATCCATGGCGGCGGCGGAGCCGACCGGATGGCGGGTGAGGCGGGGAACGATGTCTATTATGTCGACAATATCGGCGACAGGACGATCGAGGAGGCGGGCGGCGGCACCGACACTGTCTACAGCGCGGTCAACTACGTCCTGGCTTCCGGCCAGCATATCGAAACGCTTGCTACGACACTGCTGGCAGGCACCGGCGCGATCCACCTCACGGGCAATGAACTCGGTCAACGCATCAACGGCAACAATGGCAACAACGGTCTCAACGGCCTTGCCGGCAACGACGTCCTGGCCGGCTATGGCGGCCATGACTGGCTGAAGGGGGGCGCCGGCAACGATACCTTGGCCGGTGGTGCCGGCTTCGACAATTTCGTGTTCGACACAGCGCTCAATGCCGCAACCAATGTCGACCGCATCACCGATTTCAACGTCACGGCCGACACGATCCGGCTCGACAATGCGGTGATGCCGGGGCTGGGGGCGACGCTGGGTACGCTGGCCGCCGCCAAATTCTGGAAGAGTACGACCGGGCTCGCCCACGACGCCGACGACCGGATCATCTACGAGACCGATACGGGAAAACTGTTCTACGACGCCAACGGCAATGGCTCCGGCGGTGCCGTCCACTTCGCGACGCTGGCGCCGAACCTCGCCCTCACCAATGCGGATTTCGTTGTGTTCTGAACGGATTGGCAGCGGTTAACGCGATAGCGAATAGCGAATAGCCAATAGCGAATAGGGAAGAAAGGGGAGGTGGTCTCCTCGGCACTTCTTGATCCCTATTCGCTACTCGCTATTCGCTATTCGCTAAGCTGCAATTTTCTCCCGCGCCGCGAGGATCTCCACGCACGCCCGTGCCGCTTCCTTCCCCTTCACCGTGAAATGCTCGAAGAAGAAGCGGTGATGCTCCGCGCCGTCGTGATAGTTGTGCGGCGTGAGAACGGCCGACAGCACCGGAACGCCTGTCGCGAGTTGCACCGACATCATGCCGTCCAGCACCGCCTGCGCCACGAATTCGTGCCGGTATATGCCGCCATTGACGACGAAGGCGCAGCCGAGGATCGCGGCATAACGGCCGGTCCCGGCAAGCGTCCTGGCATGCAGCGGAATCTCATAGGCGCCGGGCACGTCGAAGATGTCGACCGCAAGGCGTCCTGATGACAGCGTCGCGACGTCCGAGGCAAAGGCCGTGACGCACTGATCGACGATGTCGGCATGCCATCGGGCGCGGATGACGGCGACGCGGCTTCCAGCGAAGTCTTTGGGGGATTGCTGATTCATGGGTCCTTCCTTCCGTTTCGAACCAGAATCAGGACGCACGATACGGAAGCGCAGCCGCCGACAGGCGACCGTAGTCCCGCTCGTTCTCTTCCATCCGGACTGTAACCGTCGGCTCCGGAATCGCACCGGATCTGCTGACCCTTCCGAGGCCCGGAAGGCGCTCGCGGGCTCGGGCGAGAAGCCCTTACCGCCGGTGGGGACTTCCACCCCGCCCTGAGAACATTGACGGCGAAGCTATGGAAGAGCTGATCTTGCCTGTCAACCGACGCGATGATCTCGGACGCTTGGGAGCAAATGCGGCGATCCTGACAGGACAGTGTCAGGAGAAGCGGCGTCGTCTTGCTGTGACGGACGCCTGGGCATCTTGCTGGCACGGCCATTGCCCCGTTACCTCTGTCGTGTAGTGGACGTAGTCGGGGAACCGGCGCGAAGGATCGGGACGGAATGAAGGAAAAGCTCTCTCTGGCCATGGCGCGCCGCACGGCATTGGCGGCGCAGGGATTCGGGGAACGCCGCCCGGCAGGTCCGATCGACCGGCGACATCTCAAGCGCTTCCTCGCCCACAACGGCCTGCTGCAGATGGATTCGGTCAACGTGCTGGTGCGGGCGCATTATATGCCGCTCTATTCGCGACTCGGGGCATACCCGCTCGGCCTCATCGACGACAATGCGCGCGGCCGCAAGCGCATGATGTTCGAATATTGGGCGCACGAGGCCTCGCTCCTGCCGATCGAACTGCAACCGCTGATGCGCTGGCGCATGGAGCGTGCCGCGCGCGGCGAGCGGGTCTATGGCGGGCTCGTCCGCTACGGACGGGAGCGAGCCGACTATATCGATGGCATCCACAAGGAGATCGTGGCGCGCGGGCCGGTCGCGGCTTCCGACTTCGACGGACAACGGGGGCAGGGCGGCTGGTGGGGCTGGAGCGAGGCCAAGCATGCGCTGGAATGGCTGTTCTGGACCGGCCGGGTGACCACGGCCGAACGCCGCGCCAGCTTCGAGCGCGTCTATGACGTGCCGGAACGGGTGTTGCCGGCCGCAGTCCTGGCGCAGCCGACGCCGTCGGCCGAAGATGCCGTACGTGAACTGCTACGCGTTTCCGCGCGCGCCCTTGGCATCGCCACGGCGACTGACCTGCGCGACTATTTCCGCCTGCCGCCCGAGGACGTGAAGGCGCGGCTTCCCGAACTGGTCGAAGCGGGCGACCTGCTGCCGGTGAAGGTCGACGGCTGGAGCCAGCAGGCATTCCTGCATCGCGAGGCTCGGATGCCCCGACGGATCGAGGCGCAGGCGCTTCTGTCGCCTTTCGATCCTGTGGTGTGGGAGCGGTCGAGGGCCGAACGCCTTTTCGGTTTCCGTTACCGGATCGAGATCTACACGCCCGTGCACAAGCGGGTCCATGGCTATTACGTGCTGCCTTTCCTGCTCGGCGATACGATCGCCGCCCGCGTCGATCTCAAGGCCGACCGGCAGGAGGGCGTGCTCAAGGTGGCGGCGGCGCATCGCGAAGAACAGGCGGGAGCGCATGTCGCGGAGGCACTCGCAACAGAGCTTCGCGGCATGGCTGGATGGCTGGGGCTGGCGAAGGTCGAGGTGCTGCCGAGCGGAGATCTGGCGCCGGAACTCGCGGCAGCCGTCGCATCGGTCTAAAGCAGATTCCGGAAAAGTGTCCCACGGTTTTCCGACAAGAATCTGCGACAAAACAAAGGCCTAAGCAGACCATTCGTTGGCTTGCCAAGGAATGTCTGCTTAGAACCGCGCGAGCTTTCTCCGGACCTTCGCGAGGAAGGCCGCGCGGCTTTCCGGGGTCGAGCTGTCCATCATGTAATGCGCCGTGTAGAGCGTCTTGCAGCGCCAGGCGCAGAGCGCGCGCATACCGCGCAGCAAGGTCTCTCGACCCGGCTGACCGATCACGAACGACCACCAGCGCGGCGCCCCGCAAGTGGTGATGACGCCCAGCTTGCGGATATGTCCCATCAGCGGTGTGATCCTGCGGCGGCTGTCGCCCATGGCGAAGGCGACATCCTTGGCCCAGACGCGGTCCAGCCAGCCCTTCAGCATGGCGGGCAGGCCGTACCACCAGGTCGGATAGATGAAGAGTATGGCTTCCGCCCAGGCGAGATGAGCGATGTGAGCCTCGAGCGCCGGGTCCTTCGGAGCGCACTCGTTGTAGCTGCGGCGTTCGTCGACGGGCATCACCGGATCGAATTTTTCGGCGTAAAGGTCGATGACCCGCGCCTCGCATCCCTTCTGGACGATGGCCTCGATCGCCGTGTCGCGTATGGCAGCACAGAAGCTCTCCGGCACCGGATGGCAATAGACCACCAGGACGCGCATCAGAACGTGTCCATCTCGGCCGCGACTTTGTCCATGAATCTGCGCCGCGATTCGTCGGTGGAAAGGTTCATCGAATAATGCGCGAGGTAGGAAACCGGCGCGCCTGGCCGCACCGTGGCGCGCAGGAGCCGCCTTATCAGCTTGCGCGGCGGGTCACCCATCAGCCAGGCCCGGAGCCTGTCGCCGCCATAGGTGGTCACCGCGACGGCCTTGCGTATGTTGTGGAGCGATGGCCTGGCCTTGCCGTCGACCAGCACAAAGGAAACGCCGGGCAGGAAGACGCGGTCGAGGAAGCCCTTCAGGATCGCGGGATAGCCGTAGTTCCAGACGGGAAAGCAAAGCACCAGCGCCTGTGCCCAGCGCAGCCTCTCCACATAGGTCCGCACCGTCTCGATATTGCCGGGCACGTCGTGATAGGCGATCCGCTCGGCGCGGGTGAGGCGCGGATCGAAATCCTCGGCATAAAGGTCGCAGTCGTCGACTGTATGGCCCCTGGCGATCAGCCGCTCGACGATCAGCCGATGGAGTGCCGCGTTGAAGCTGGTCTCGACCGGATGGGCATAAAGAACGAGGACATTCATGCGTCCCACCGCGAAGCTGCGCGATCATATCGTGCTGGAGTTCGGCACCCGCGCATTCAGCCGACCTTCTGCAAACCCCTGAACAGGAAGGTCTTGCTTGACCGGTAGTCGTAGGCAGGGTCCTCCCAGGCGATCATCTTGCCGGGGTTGAGCAGGCCCTGCGGATCGGCTTCCTGCTTGAAGGCGAGCTGGATGTCGTCGGTCTGCTTCATCCCGCCTTCCTCGAGCGTGTAGCGGTGCGGGTTGAAGATCGGGCAGCCGTTCTCCTCATGGAGGCGCACGATCTCGTCCAGGCGTTCTTCGGTCGTGAAACGCACCAGCGGAAGGCCGAAGCAGGTGATGTTGCCGTCGAAGCGCACGAATTCGAGATGCGAAAAGACCTCGCCGGGAAACATGGCGTCCATCTTCTCGACCAGCGCCAGATGGTTCGGGAAGGGGTAGAGCGATTGCAGATAGGTGATGGAGGGATCGACGCGCAGTGCCCGCAACGTCGTATGGTTCCAGGCGAGCTCGAATGCAGGCGGAAGGCCCTTCCTGTCTTCCGCCTCCATGGTCGCGGCGTTGTAGGCGATCTCGCCGCCTTCGCGGCGGGTGAAGGCCAGGAAGGCGTCGAGAGAATGCGGCGCGACCATGACCAGGCAGATGCTCTGGCCCTCGCGCAGGAATTTCTGGTGCCGCTTGAAATAGAGCCATGGAACGGGGGCCGCGATCGGCGTGATCAGCTTGGTCAGGAGCCCGTCCTGGCAGGCCAGCGCGTTGCCGTAGCGGGCCGCGTCCATGAAGCTGTCGAAGCCCACGACGACGTCCACCCAGTCATAGGCTGATGTCAGCGGCATCTCCACCTCCGTGATGATGCCGTTGGTGCCGTAGGCATGGGTCACCTTGTGCAGATCTTCGCCGGTGAGTTCGAGCACGCGCGGTTCGGCTTCCATGGTGACGACGCGCAGCCGCAGCACATTGCCGAAATCGCGCAAGCCGCCGAAATTGATCGATCCGACGCCGCCGGAGCCGC
The DNA here is from genome assembly GCF_016756635.1 of Mesorhizobium sp. L-8-10. Taxonomy (NCBI): domain Bacteria; kingdom Pseudomonadati; phylum Pseudomonadota; class Alphaproteobacteria; order Hyphomicrobiales; family Phyllobacteriaceae; genus Mesorhizobium; species Mesorhizobium sp. L-8-10. The sequence continues at coordinate 4,276,627 of NZ_AP023263.1, forward strand.
CGGCGATGAAACCGCCGATCGAGGCTGTGTTGTAGGTCGAGGGATGTAGCCGCAATTCCTGGCCCGAATGCGCGCGCGTGGCGCGATCGATATCGGCGAGCACGGCTCCGGGGCCGCAGACGACGCGGCCGGGTGCGATCGCGGTGACTGCGTTCATCTCGGCGAGGCTCAATACGACGCCGCCGGACAGCGGCATCGCCTGGCCGTAATTGCCCGTGCCGGTGCCGCGCGGGGTGACTGGGATGCCGAGCCGGTGGCAGGTCGCCAGGACGCGCACCACCTCGGCCTCGTTTCGCGGCGACACGACGATATCGGCCGTGACATGGTCGAGCTGGCGCTTCAGCACCGGGCTGTACCAGTAGAAGTCGCGGCTTTTCTGCTGGACGATCTTGGGGTTGTCCTCGATCTTCAGCCCGTCGAGGTCCCGTTTCAGTGTGGCGAGATCGATCGTCATGCCATCAGTTCATCCAGTTCCGAATAGTCCGGCAGCCTCGTATCGATCGCCTTGCCGCCGCGCACGACGAGCCGATCCGATTCGGGGCGCGACAGCAGTTCCGTCCAGCTTCGTCCGCGAAAGACGACGAAGTCGGCCGCCGCACCGGCGCCGAGTGTTCCGGGGCTCTGTAACCGCATGATGTCGCCGGGCGTCTCGGCCACCGCTTTCGGCCAGTCGGCGACCGGATGGTCGAAATGCAGGATGCGGGTCGCCATGCGGTACACCTCGAGCATGTCGAGATCGCCATAGGCGTAGAAGGGATCGCGTGTGTTGTCCGAGGCGACGGCGACGGGAATGCCGTGCGCCTTCATTTCGTGCAGCAGAGTGACCCCGCGCCAGCGTGGCGTGGTCAGGTCCGGGCGGCGGTCCTGGAGATAGAGATTGCACATCGGCAGCGACACGACAGAGAGGCCGGCCTTGGCCACCTTGGCGAGCGTGTCGGCCACCTCCCTGTCGGGCTGGCGGGCGAGCGAGCAGCAATGGCCGACCAGGACCTTGCCCTCAAAGCCGCTCCACAGCGACGCTTCGGCGATCTTGCGCAGCGAGACGGCGGAGACGTCGTCGGTCTCGTCGGCATGGAAGTCGAGATCGAGTCCATGTTCGATCGCGGCGCGGAAGATGCGGTCGAGAAGCTCGTCGAGGTCCGGGACCATATAGGTCACCGCGCCGAGCACCCCGCCTGCCGCCGCGACCCGCTTGACCATTGTGTCGAACCAGGCCTCGTCGCGGATGGCATCGATGCCGAACAGGCAGGACGCCTGCAATTCGATCCTGCCTTTCCAGCGCTCGCGCATGGTCTCGAACACCGGCCAGGAGATCGCATCCTGGGGCGGGCTGCTGTCGAGATGCGTCCTGATCGCCCTTGTGCCGTGGGCATAGGCGCAACGCAGCGAGAACTCCATGCGTCGGGCGACGTCGTCGGCATTCCAGCGTGCGGCACGGTCGGTGCCGACGGCGGAGAGGGCGCCGGGAAAGGAGCCGTCCGGATTGGGGCTGCGGGCCCAGATATGGCCCTTGTCGAGATGGGTGTGGCAGTCGACGAAAGCCGGCAGCACGATGCGGCCGTTGAGGTCGAGGGTGCCGGGCTCCGGTGCCCGATGACGCGCGGCTGTAATTCCCGCTATCTTCCCTGCAGCTACGCCGATGTCGACAAGGGCGAAACCGTCGGAATCGAAATCGGCCCTCAGGCCCGGCGTGAGCGAGGCGTGGACACGTGCGCCGGCGAGCACATAGGCGCCGGATGCGGGAAGTTCGATATCAGTCATTCCAGTCCTTCATGCTTGCGACCATTGGCGCCAAATTGACACCCGGTGCCGCCCCTCATCTGCCTGCCGGCATCTTCTCCCCGTGAAGGACGGGGAGAAGACCACGTGCCGCGATGACGGCGCTCGGCCTGCAACGCTGACGATTGGCGAAGCCGGTGGCGACATCGGTCTTCTCCCCGCGATGCGGGGAGAAGGTGCCGGCAGGCGGATGAGGGGCACTTCGCGGCGTCGCCGACTGCCTTCCGATTGAAGCAAAACGGATTTCAGCGCTGCTTTCATGGCAGGGGTCTCTCGCGACGATCGAGAGTCTCGTCGGAAAGCGCGGCAAGGCTTCGACAAACCTCCACCCTACCGCTCCTGCTTCAACGCGCTTTCGTGCCAGCGCCTGAGGATAAGATGCGAGACCAGGCTAAGCACGAGGAAGATCAGGATGCCGGTGAGCGAGATGAGGATCAGCGCGGCGAAGAGGCGCGGGGCGTTCAGCCGGTAGCCGGCCTCGATGATGCGCGAGGCAAGGCCCGACGACTGGCCGCTTGCGCCGGCGACGAACTCGGCCACCACGGCGCCGATCAGCGACAGGCCGCCGGCGATCTTCAGTCCGCCGAGGAAATAGGGCATGGCCGCTGGCAGGCGCAGCAGGCGCAGTTGCTGCCAGCGCGTCGCGCCGTTGAGCTGGAACAGGTCGCGCAGGTTGCGGTCGACCGAATTCAGGCCGAGCGTCGTGTTCGACAGGATCGGGAAGAAGGCGACGATCCAGGCGCACAGCAGCAGCTTGGCCGTCTGGTTGTCGACATAGATGTTGATCAGCGGAAAGATCGCCACGATGGGCGTGACCTGGAGCACGACCGCGAAGGGGAAGAACGACATCTCCACCCATTTGGACTGCGCGAAAAGCACGGCCAGGCCGACGCCGCCGACGACCGCCAATGCGAGGCTGAGGAAGGTGATCTTCAGCGTGACGAGCAGCGACGAGAACAGCAGGGGGGCGTCGGTCCTGAGCGTCTGGAGCACCACGCCGGGGCGAGGCAGGATATATTGCGGGATCTCGTTCCAGACGCAGATGCGGTCCCATAGCCAGATCGCCACGATCATGATGACCAGCGGCAACAGCCAGCGGCCGACCCGCTCCAGCCGCGCGTTGCGGACGCGGCGCGCCTCCTCCGCGTCGAGCATCTGCGGCCGCGCATTCTCTTCCAGAGCCGTCATCGCCGCGTCCCCGCATCGATCGCTTCCGCCAGCATGCCGGATGCCCGGCGGCATAGCGCCGCATAGTCGGCCGACGTCCGGAAGGCTTCGCTCCGCGGATAGGGAGCCGTGACCGCAAGCTCCTTGTGGACGCGTCCGGGGCGGGCCGCCATCACAACGATGCGGTTCGACAAAAAGACGCTCTCGAACACGCTGTGGGTGACGAAGACCGCTGTGAAGCGCTCCTCCTGCCACAATTCCAGGAGGTCGTCGTTCAGCTTGAAGCGGGTGATTTCGTCGAGCGCCGCGAAGGGCTCGTCCATCAGGAGGACCCGCGGCTTGGTGATCAGAGCGCGGGCGATCGAGACGCGCATCTTCATTCCGCCGGAGAGTTCGCGTGGCACGGCGTGCTCGAAGCCGGCGAGATGAACGCGCTCCAGCATCATCCGCACGGCATGATCGGCCTGGCGGCGCGAGACGCCGCGCAGGCGGAGCGGCAGCCAGACATTGTCGAACACGCTCGCCCAGGGCAGCAGCGTCGGTTCCTGGAAGACGAAGCCCACGCGGTCGTCTCCCGGAACCTTGTGCCATTGAAGCGTGCCCGATGTGGGCATCGACAGGCCGGCGATGATGCGCAACGCCGTCGACTTGCCGCAACCCGACGGTCCGACGAGGCTCAGGAAGTCGCCCTCCCGGATCGTAAGGTCGACATCGGCAAGGGCCTTCACGCCATTGGAGAAGGTCTTGCCGACGGCGCGCAGCAACAGCAGCGGCGCGCCGCTCTCGGTATCCGCCGCCATTGGCGATGCCTGCTCCTGAAGCATTCCGGATTGGCCGGCCTTACTTCTTCAGCTCCAGCCCGACGCCCTTGTTCACGAACTCCAGCGTGTAGGCCTTCTTGATGTCGAGCCCTTCGGGAACGACCTTGGCCTTCACCATCGTGTCGTAGAAGCTCTTGATGTGCTCGTCGGTCATCGCGCCGATGCCGAGTTTTTCCGCATCGCCGGAATCGACGATGCCGAACTCTTTCATCTGCATGATCGAGAAGGCGATCTGCTCGTCGGTGATATCGGGATTGTCCTTCTTGATCATTTCGTTGGCGGCCTTGTTGTCGCTGTAGAGGTAGTTGTACCAGCCCTTGGCCGAGCCATCGACGAAGCACTTCACCACGTCAGGCCGCTCGTCGATCGTCTTCTGCATCGTCTCGATGGTGGTGGCATAGGTGCCGAAGCCGTAATCCGCGAGCAGGAAAATGTTCGGCTTGAAGCCGCCCTCTTTTTCGACGGCGAAAGGCTCCGACGTGACGTAGCCTTGCTGGATCGACTTCGGATTGGCGATGAAGGGTGCCGGGTTGTAGACGTAAGGAATGCGCTTGGCTGCATCGAAGCCGAAGTCAGTGATCATCCACTGGAAGAAGCTCTGGAATCCTTCATCGCCGATGATGAACTGTTCTGCGTTCTTCAGGTCCTCCCATTTGTCGAGGCCCTGGCCGGGGTGCGACATCACCACCTGGGGCTCCTTCTGGAACGAGGCGGCGACGATCCTCAGCGGAATGTTCTGCTGCACGGCGTCGAAGGCCTGCAGCAGGTTGCCGCCCATGTAGAAGTCGATCTTGCCGGCCATAAGCAGCGGTCGGCCGGTGACCTGGGGGCCGCCCTGCGTGATGGTGACGTCGAGGCCGCAGGCCGCATAGGTCCCGTCTGCCACGGCCTGATAGTAGCCGCCGTGCTCGGCCTGCGCGAACCAGTTGGTCATGTAGGTGACCTTTTCGGCGGCCGCCGCGCCGAAGGCCGACGCCGCCACCAACGCGGCCGTCGCGACGGAGATGCTGAAGTTCCTGTTCATCGACACCACCTCTTGTTGCCCGTGCTCTTCGCCGGGTCCGACACTGGAGAACCAAGAAGCAAATCGCATGCCATCGGCTCGCACTCTTGGAACCGTCGGCCGGGCCGTCGGCGGGTGGTGTGGCCGGACGGGTCATGCCGCTGCCCGAAAAGCATCGTGCCCATTTTTTGGGCCGCTGTCCACAGCGGGCAGGCGCTGCGCACAACCACCTTCTGCGGATCAGAGAATGGCTTGGGATAGCAGAAGGATTGCGCCCACAACCATCATGGCCAGGCCTGGCCAGTTCGTCCCCAGGCCGAGGAATCTCACCCCGCGCCGCGCCGGCTCGAGCGTGGGGCTTCGAGATTCCACCTGGGATGTCGTCGGATCGCTCATCCGGCCCCGCCAGATGCTCTGCCTGGCAAGATAGAGCAGGCCGGCAATCACAAGAAGCACGCCGAGCCATATGGTCAGCATCCTTGCCTCCGGAACGCATCGATCTTGGCTGCTATCTAGTGTGGCAAGCGGTGGCGGCAACGCGCCAGCGACCTTACAAAAGGCGCCGGTCTGAACTATGGACAACATAACGCTGGCAAATCAGGCGAGGCAGAGGTGACAGAGAACAGAAGACGGGTCTGGTGGGGCGATTTCCGGACGACCGAATATGCCTCGATCGATCCGGAGGCGACGATCGCGGTGCTGCCCGTCGCCGCGATCGAGCAGCACGGGCCGCATCTGCCGGTTTCGACCGACACCACGATCATGAACGGCATGCTGGAAACCGTCATCGCGCGGCTGCCCGACGATCTCGACGTCCGCATCCTGCCGGTACAGGCGGTCGGAAAGTCCAACGAGCATCTCCATGCCGCCGGCACGCTTACCCTGCCGGCGACGACGTTGATCGATGCCTGGACCGAGCTTGGCGTCTCGATCGCGCGCGCCGGTCTGCGCAAGCTGGTCGTGGTCAATTCGCATGGCGGTAACGAGGAGATCATGGGCATCGTCACGCGCGAGTTGCGCGTGCGCTTTTCCATGATGGCGGTGAAGACGAGCTGGCAGCGCTTCGGCCGGCCGGCCGGCATGTATCCCGAGCTGGAGGATCGCCACGGCATTCACGGCGGGGACGTCGAAACCTCGCTGATGCTGCATTTCCGGCCCGATCTCGTCGACATGACCAAGGCCGAGAATTTCATTTCGGGTGTGGCGCGCGCCGAACAGGATTTCGAGCTTCTGCGCCATACCGGAACCCACGCCTTCGCCTGGATCGCGTCCGATCTCAACCCGCATGGCGTGGTCGGCGATGCTTCGGTCGCGACCGCCGAGAAGGGCAGGCTGACGGCGGAGTTCCAGGCCGACGGTTTCATCCGGCTGCTCAGGGACATCCGCAAGGCCAGGCTGGCAGACTATCTCGCATAGAGGCTACATACGCACGCGTTCCGCCTTCGGATCGTAAAGCGGCTTGAGTGCGGCTTCGGCGGCGAAGCGCTCGCCGGCGATCTCGATCTCGTAGGACGACGCGAGCACATCCGCCTCGGTCTCGCCGGCGCAGGGCACATAACCGAGCCCGATGGCGCCGCCGAGATGGTGGCCGTAATTGCCCGATGTGATCGTGCCGACGATCCTGCCGTCGCGCACGATCGCCTCATTGTGGAAGAGCAGGGGCTCGGGATCTGCGAGGCGGAACTGGACGAGCCGGCGTGAAAGCCCTGCCTCTTTTTTCCGCAGCACCGCGTCGCGGCCGATGAAGTCGCCCTTGGATGGCTTCACGGCAAAGCCGAGGCCGGCTTCCAGGACATGGTCCTCTTCGGTGATGTCGTGTCCGAAATGGCGGAACGCCTTTTCGATGCGGCAGGAGTCCAGCGTGTGCAGGCCGCAGAGTCTCAGCCCCGTCCCGGCGCCGGCGTCCTCGATCGCCTCGAAGACATGGGCCGCCTGGTCGGTCGGCACATAGAGCTCCCAGCCCAGTTCGCCGACATAGGTGACGCGGTGGGCCCGGGCCAGCCCCATCCCGATCTCGACTTCCTGAAACGTTCCGAACGGATTGTTCTCATTGGAGAAATCGTTCGGGCTCACCTTTTGAATCAAGCCGCGAGACCGCGGCCCCATCAGGCAAAGAACGCTTTCGGCAGCCGTCACGTCGGTGACCACGACGAATTCGTCGCCGAGATGCCGGCGCAGCCAGGCGAGGTCGCGCTGGAGCGTCGCCCCGGGCACCACCAGCAGGAAGGCGGTATCCGAAAGCCGGGCGACGGTGAGGTCGCTTTCGATACCGCCTTTGGCGTTGAGCATCTGGGTGTAGACGATGCGGCCGGGAGCGACGTCCACATCGTTGGCGCAGAGCTTCTGCAGGAACGCCGCCGCATCGCGGCCTTCCACCCTGATCTTGCCGAAGGAGGTCATGTCGAAGAGGCCGACGCCGTTGCGGACGGCGAGGTGCTCGTCTCGCTGGTTGTCGAACCAGTTCTGGCGTTTCCAGGAATAGCGGTATTCCCGCTCCTGTCCGTCGCGGGCGAACCAGTTGGCGCGCTCCCAGCCGGCAACCTCGCCGAAGACGGCGCCGCGCGCCTTGAGGTGCTCATGCAGGGGCGAGCGCCGCACGCCGCGCGAGGTCACGACCTGGCGATATGGGAAGTGGTCGGCATAGAGAAGGCCGAGCGTCTCGGAGACGCGCTCCTTCAGGTAGCGGCGGTTCTTCTGGAAGGGCTGGGCGCGGCGGATATCCACCTCCCAGAGGTCGAAGGGCGCTTCGCCGTCGTTTATCCATTGCGCCAGCGCCATGCCGGCGCCGCCCGACGAGACGATGCCGATCGAATTGTAGCCGGCCGCGACCCAGTAGCCGCCGAGTTCGGGCGCCTCGCCGAGATAATAGCGGTCGTCCGGCGTGAAGCTCTCCGGGCCGTTGAAGAATGTGTGGATGCCGGCCGTGCCGAGCATGGGCATGCGATTGACGCCCTTTTCCAGGATCGGCTCGAAATGCGCGAAATCCTCCGGCAACTGGTCGAAACAGAAGTCCTCCGGGATGCCGGCCGTGCCCCAGGGTTTGGCGACCGGCTCGAAGGCGCCGAGCATCATCTTGCCGGCGTCCTCCTTGTAGTAGGCGCATTCGTCGGGCACACGCAGCACCGGCAGCCGGCTGAGGCCGGGGATCGGCTCGGTGACCAGATAGAAATGCTCGCAAGCGTGCAGCGGCACGGTCACGCCGCTCGAGGCGGCAAGCTCGCGTGCCCACATGCCGGCACAGTTGACGACGATGTCGCTGTCGATCGTCCCCCGTTCGCCGTCCTTCTCCCAGGATACCCCGGTGACACGCCCCTTGGCGGCGTGGACCTTCGTCACTTTCACATTCTCGACGATGCGGGCGCCGCGCTGCCGGGCGCCCTTGGCGAGCGCCATGGCGATGTTGGCGGGATCGCATTGGCCGTCGAGCGGCAGATGCACGGCGCCGACGACATCGGAGGTGTTGAGATGCGGATACATCTGCTTCACCTCGGCCGGCGAGATCTCGCGGACATCGACGTCGAAGGCGCGCGCCAGCGAGGCTTGCCGGTAGATCTCGTGCTTGCGCTCCTCCGTCAGCGCCACGGTGATCGAGCCGACCTGGCGCATGCCGGTGGCGACGCCGGTCTCGGCTTCCAGCTGCACATAGAGGTCGGCGGAGTATTTCGCGAGCCGCGTCATGTTCTGGGAGGCGCGCAACTGGCCGATCAGCCCGGCGGCGTGCCAGGTCGTGCCCGACGTGAGTTGCTTGCGCTCGAGCAGCACGATGTCGCTCCAGCCGAGCTTCGCCAGGTGATAGGCGACGGAACAGCCCGAAACGCCACCGCCGATGACGACGGCGCGCGCCTTGGCGGGTAGCGAACTCATGCGGCCTTGCTCCTGTATTGCGAAACGAAGCGGCGCAGACGCGTCACGGCTTCCTCGAGGATGGCGTCGGGCTGGCAGAGGCTGAGGCGGATATGGCCGGCGGCCGCCTCGCCGAAGCTGGCGCCGGGCATGACGCTGACCTTCTCCGCGTCCAGCAGGGCGAAGGCGAATTTCTCGCAGTCGGGTTCGATCGCGCGGATGTCGAGCATGACATACATGCCCCCTTCGGAGCCGCGCACCACGACGTCGTTCATGCCCAGGATCGCATCGAGCAGGATCAGTCGGCGCGCGGCATAACGCTCCGCGATCTCCCTGACGCCGTATTCCTTCTCCAGCGCCTCGGCCGCGGCGTGGGAGACGAAGTCGGTGAGGCCGTAGGTCGTGACGAGATTGAGGTCGATCAGTTGCCGGATCACGTCCTTCGGCGCGGTCAGCCAGCCGATGCGCCAGCCGGTCATGCCGTGGCTCTTCGACATGGAGTTGATGACCAGTGTGCGCTTGGCCATGCCGGGCAGGGCGCGCGGCGAGACATGCTCGCCGCTGCCCAGCGTCCAATAGACCTCGTCCGACAGAAGCCAGAGGTCGCGCTCGCGGCAGAGAGCTGCGATGTCCTCCAGCGACGCTTTCGAATAGACGGCGCCGGTCGGGTTGTTGGGCGTATTGATCAGGATCGCGCGGCTATCGGGCCGGAGCGCCCGTTCGATCGCGGCGGCATCGGGCTGGAAGCCGTCTTCGGCGCGCGTCTCGACAACGGTGTAGCCCGCGCCGGCGGCACGGAACGTGCCGGGATAGGTCGCGTAGTAGGGCGCGACCACGATGGCGTGGTCGCCGGGATCGAGCACGGCCTGTACCGCGGCGTAGAGGGCGGCCTGACCGCCCGGCGTGGCGATGACCTCGGCTGGCGTGGTCGCGACCCCGGTGGCTTGGGTCGAAACCTTGGCCATGGCCACGCGCAGCTCGGGTATTCCGGGAAGCTGCGTATAGTGATGGAAGCCACCATGCAGGGCGCTCACACACGCCTCGACGGTCTCTTGCGGCGTCGAGAAATCATGGTCGCCGACCGACAGCATGATGATGTCCTCGCCGGCATGCCTGCGCGTCATGGCAGTGAAATGCACTTCCCATCCGTCCTTGCCGGAAGGAATGATGCCGGTGATGCGGGAGGAGAGGCGAGGCATGTTGATGTTCCTGATGGGTGGAGTTCGTGGGCGGCGGCTTACCCCTCATCCGACCTCGCCCTTGCGGGCGAGGCCACCTTCTCCCACAAGGGGAGAAGGCTGGAGCCCAGCTTAGCCGCCGCTGCAAGTCGCCAGTGTTTGTGATTGACCGAGACGTTGCCGCCGGCGTTCCCTTCTCCCCTTGTGGGAGAAGGTGGCCGCGCGCAAGCGCGGTCGGATGAGCAACCATGATTCAGGCGCTGGCATTTTGAGGGTTCCACGGCGTTCCTCTGGCGAGGACAGCGTTGGCCATGTGGACCAGCTTTCTGGCGCAAGCGACGATCGCCTGTTTGTAGGTCTTGCCCGCGTCGACCAGGCGTTTCCTGAAGGCCACGAGGATCGGGTTCCAGTGGTTGGCGGCCGAGAAGGCCGCCATGTAGACGGCCTTGCGCAGCCGCCGGCGTCCACCCGCGATGCGGCGCTGTCCGGCATGGGTTCCACTGTCGTGGTCGAAGGGGGCCACGCCGACGAGCGCCGCCGCCTCGGCTCGGCTCAAGCGGCCGAGTTCAGGCATGCGCACGACGAAGACCAGGGCGGTGATCTCGCCCAGGCCGGGGATGCTCAGCAGCAGGGCGAACCGCTTGGCCAGATCGGCATGGGCCTTCACCTTTGCAATGAGCTTGGCGAGCTCCTTGGACTTGCGCTTGCTCAACCGCCGGATCTCGGCCTCGAGGTAGCGCCGATGCGCCGGATCGCTGAAGCGGTCACGCCGGGTCTCGTGCCGGGCAATGTCGTCGGTGAGGGCGTCGATCAGCGTCATGTGCTCCTGAAAGGCCGCCAGCCGCGGATCGGCCGCCGCGCCGCCGCTGCCCAGCGCCGCCGTGGCGGCGAGGATCAGATGGGCATCGATCGCATCATTCTTGGCACGGCGACCGCGAAAGATGCGATAGCCGTGGACCTGACGCGGATCGAAGACCTTGACCGCGAAGCCCACCACTTCGAGCGCCGCTCTGACGGCGGCTTCGTAGTTGCCGCTCGCCTCCATGCCGACCCGTTCGACCCCGGCCGCCGTCAGCCGCGCCGCCAGCCGGCGGTGGCCGGCGGCGTCGTTGGTCTCCACAAAACGCTGCCCGTCGAAAACGGCAACGTCGAGCTTGGCCTTGGAGACATCCACACCGGCGCATTTCATGCTAGTATCGTTCATCTTCGTCGACCCAACCTTGCGTTAATGCGAACCAGGGTGTTCAAGCAACCATCCGGGTCCGATGAAGAAAGTCGACTGCGATCACGCTCATCCTCAGCCAGCAACGGCTCAGGGGTTTCCGATCCGACAATCGACCGGCTCTGCAGGGGTGGCCACCCCTGCAGAGCCAACTCCTCATCCATAGCAGGATTTCCTCATACAAGGGGTGCTCCAGCGCGCGACAACATCTCAGCTTCTCAGCCTCCGATTCTCCGGGTCCCACAGCGGCTTGTCCTCCTGGACGATCGCCGGATGGCGCACGCCGAAGATCTCGACTTCGACTGCCGTTCCCGGCGTCGCCAGGTCGGCGCGCAGCATGCCGAGCGCAATCGAGCGGTCGATGCGGTAACCCCAGCCGCCCGATGTCGTCTCTCCGACCACTTTTCCATCGTGCCAGAGCGTCGACATATAGGGCGCGTCGTAGTCGCCGGCTTCGACCAACAGCGTGACGAAACGTTTTGCGACGCCCTGCTGCCTTTCGTTGAGCAGCGCCGCCTTGCCCTTGAAGGCGGGTTTGTCCCACCTCACGAAGCGGTCGAGCCCGCCCTGCAGAACCGTGTAGTCGGTCGAAAGGTCCTGTTTCCATGCGCGGTAGCCCTTTTCCAGGCGCAGCGCGTCGAGCGCGAACATGCCGAAGGGCTTCAACCCGTGTTTCTGCCCGGCCGCCCAGACCGCGTCGAATATCGCGGCGGTGTCACCGACCTTGCTGTGGATTTCCCAGCCCAACTCGCCGGCGAAGGAGATACGCACGAGCTGGCACCAGCGCCCCGAAATCTGCACTGACTGGTGCGACAGCCAGGGCCGAGCCAGGTCGGCCTCGCTCACCTCGGCCAGTATGTCGCGCGATTTCGGCCCCGACAGGATCTGGCAGGCGAAGGCTTCGGTGGCATTCTCCAGCGTGATCGCGGAGCCCTCGGGCAAATGGTTCTTCAGCCATTCGAAATCGTGCCATTCGGCGACCGCGGCCGTGATCAGGAAGAAGAAGTCCTCGTCGGCCGCCATGATCGACATTTCGGTGACAATGCGTCCCAGGTCGTCGGCGAAATAGCCGAGGCCGATGCGGCCTGGCTTCGGCACGACGCCGGTGATCATGGTGGAGAGCCAGTCGCGCGCGCCGTCGCCCTGCAGCCGGAACCGTGAAAAACCCGGGAGGTCGAGGATGCCGGCGGCGTCGCGCACCGCGAGGCATTCCTCGCGGATACGCTTCTCCCACGGACCGGAGCGGGCGAAGGTCTGGATCGAGGCTTCCGAGACGTCGTCGCCGGAATGCGCATACCAGGTGGCGCGCTCCCAGCCGTTATAGGCGTTGAACTGGGCGTTAAGTGCGGCGATGCGGTCATGGATCGGCGACAGTTTCCGGTTCCGGCCGGCCGGCCAGGCGTGGCGCGGGAAATGGATCGCATATTCGTGGCCATAGACCTCCATGCCCTTGGCCACCGCATAGTCCTTGGCCGAGGCGAAGCCTGTGAAGCGGCGCGGATCGCAGCTCCACATGTCCCATTCCGTGCGGCCCTCGGTCACCCACTCGGCCAGCACCTTGCCGGCGCCGCCGGCCTGGGCGATGCCGAAGGTGAAGACGCAGGCTTCGAAGGCGTTGGGCACGCCGGGCATCGGGCCGATCAGGGGATTGCCGTCGGGCGCGTAGGGGATCGGCCCGTTGATCACCTTCGACAGGCCGGCCGTGCCGAGGATCGGGACGCGCGCGGCGGCGTCGGCGAGATAATGCTCCAGCCGCTCCAGATCGTCGGGGAAGAGCTGGAAGGAGAAATCGTCCGGCATCGGATCGCCGGGGTCGGCCCAATGGGCGCGGCAGTTGCGCTCATAGGGGCCGAGATTCATGCCGTTCTTTTCCTGGCGCAGATAGTATGAGGTGTCGACGTCGCGCAGCAGCGGCAGCTTCCGGCCGCTCTCGCGGGTCCAGGCCGCGAGCTCGGGAATCTCGTCGAACAGGATGTATTGATGGCTCATCACCATCATGGGTACGTCGCGGCCGAACATCCTGCCGACTTCGGCGGCGCGGTAGCCTGCGGCATTGACCACATATTCGCAGCGTATTTCGCCTTGCGGCGTCGTGACGACCCACTCGTCGCGGTCGCGTCTCACCGCCGTCACCGGACAGAAGCGCACGATGCGGGCGCCCATGTCGCGGGCGCCCTTGGCGAGCGCCTGGGTGAGCTGGGCGGGGTCGATGTCGCCGTCGCTCGGATCGTAAAGCGCGCCCTTCAGGTCATGCGTCTCGATGAAGGGATAGCGCGGCCGGATCTCGTCCACCCCAATCACGTCGATCGCCATGCCCTGATAGCGGCCCATGCCCCCGACGCGCTCGAATTCCTGCATCCGCTCCGCCGTGTGGGCGAGGCGGATCGAGCCGGTGACGTGATAGTTCATCGGATAGTCGACCGCCTGTGCCAGCCCGCGATAGAGCTCGGCCGAATAGCGTTGCATGTTCATGAGCGACCACGATGAGGAGAAGGTCGGCACATTGCCGGCCGCATGCCAGGTCGAGCCCGAGGTGAGTTCGTTCTTCTCCAGAAGCACGCAGTCGGTCCAGCCCGCCTTGGCCAGATGGTAGAGCGACGAGACGCCGACGGCGCCGCCGCCGATGATCACCACGCGTGCTGTGGCGGGCAAACCGGCCATGATGTCCTCCTCCCGTTGCGTCGCCGCCGGGCGGCGCCGCCTGTTCTCAGTACACCGGCGGCGATACGACCCAGATGACGACCGCCGGCTCCGCGCCGGGGTTGCGCCAGCGGAAGGGTTTGCCGCTGAATCGGAAGCTGTCGCCTTCCGACAGCCGATGCCAGGTCCCCGCGATCTCGATGTCGAAATGTCCCGAAACGACGTAGCCGGCCTCCTCGGTGGGGCGGTTGGCAGGTTCCGTCAGTTCGGCGCCAGGCGCGAACACCGAGCGCAGCAATTCGAAACTGCCGCCGAGATCCGGCGAGAGCAGTTCTTCCACCAGGCCGGATTCGCTCGTGCCGAGCGAGCGGCGGCGTCCGGCCCGAACGACCGCGCCGCGTTCCGCCTCGTTCGCAACCTCGTGGCCGAAGAACAGGCTGACGGGCACCGCGAAAAGATCGGCGAAGGCGCGCAGGTCGCCGAGGGAAGGCACCGAGAGGCCGCGCTCCACCTGGCTGACCCATCCCACCGACCGGCCGAGCCTGAGCGCGATCTTCGAAAGCGTCAGGCCGCGCGCCTTGCGCAATGCGCGGATGTCGCCCGCCAGCATCGCGCCCGACGGGGCCTCTTCATGATCGATCCGGATGGCGTCGGCTGCCACGTCATGTCCCATGAAAAACACGAATAGAATTTCATCTGTGACAGTTTCGTGAAAATTTCAAGCAGAATTTCATGGAGTCGCGCAAGATTTGCTTGCGGGACGAAAGCGGCTTATGCAAATGCTCGCCCGCCGAAAGCCATGTCAGGCTCGGACCGAGGAAAGTCGCCGCCCATGCTGGCACCGGACAGAAAGAACGAAATCCCTGATGAGACGGCGATCGTCGATGAAGCGATCACGTCGCGGCGGTCGGTGCGCGCCTTCCTGCCGGACCCTGTCGACGAAGCGATGATTCGCGACATTCTGGATGTGGCGTCGCGCGCGCCCTCGGGCACCAACATGCAGCCGTGGCGGGTCTACGTGACGACGGGGCAGGTCAAGGACCAGATCTCCGACGCGATCCTCAATTCGGGCATCCGGGCCGAAAAGGCAGCCTGGGATGAGTACAAATATTATCCCGACCAGTTCTTCGAGCCCTATCTGACGCGCCGGCGCTCCGTCGGTTTCGGCCTTTATTCCTCCCTCGGCATCGGCCGGCGCGAGGTCGACCGGATGCGCGAGCAGCACGACCGGAACTTCCTGTTTTTCGACGCGCCGGTCGGCATGATCTTCACCATCGACCGCCGGCTGAACCAGGGATCCTGGATCGATCTCGGCATGTTCCTCGAAAACATAATGATCGCCGCGCGGGGCAGGGGCCTGCACACCTGCCCGCAGGCTGCCTTCGCGCCCTATCACAACCAGATCCGCCCCGTGCTCGGCATGGCCGAGGAGGAGATCCTGGTGTGCGGCATGGCGCTCGGCTATGAGGACACCTCCAAGCCCGAGAACAATTTCCGCACGGAGCGGGCGCCCCAGGAAGAGTGGGTCAAGTTCCTGAAGTGAGCCGGTCCCAGGCGGCCATGGCGCCGTCGGCAACGGCATCGAGCATATCGCGGCTCGCGCCGTCGCGTGCCTGGATCGACATGCCCTGCTGCACCGTCGCGTAGAACTGCGCCACCGCGGCGCTGTCGATCCCGTCTGGCAGTTCGCCTGCCGCGATCGCCTTGTCGAGCCTTTCCCGCAAGCTCTCGACGTTCTCGGAGCGGATGCGCTTCAGCGCGTCGCAGATGCCGGCATTGCTGCCTGACATGTGGAGGGCGCCGAGCACGATCAGGCAGCCTTGCGGCTTGCCCGGTTGCGTGAAGGACATGGCGGTCGCGTGCAGATAGCCCGATATCGCCTCCCTGGCCGTCGGCGCCACGGTGAGGGCGTCCCAGATCTCCGTGCCTTCGGTCTTGCCGTAGAGCACGACCGCCTCGTTGAAAAGTTCCTCTTTTGAGCCGAAGGCCGCATAGAGGCTGGGCGCATTGATGCCCATCGCCGCCGTCAGATCCGCCAGCGACGTGTTGTCGTATCCTTTCGCCCAGAACACTTCCATCGCGCGCCGCAGCGCCATATCCCGGTCGAAGCTTCGCGGCCTGCCTCTTTCCGCCATGGCTCTCTCTTTTTTGTAGTGACTGATAAATAAACCTGTTGACCCCATCCGACAAGGCTGTCATGAAATATGTATCAACCGATACATAAATGGAGATGGACATGTCTCGTCTGGACGGAAAAGTGGCCCTTGTGACCGGCGGCAGCCGCGGCATCGGCGCGGCGACTGCGCATCGGTTGGCGACCGAGGGCGCCGATGTGGCGATCACCTATGCGCGCTCGCCGGAGCGGGCCGGGCAGGTGGTGGGCGACATCGAGGCCGCCGGCCGGCGCGGCCTGGCGATCAAGGCGGACAATCTCGACGCCGACGCCGTCGAGGCCGCAGTCGCGACGACGGTCGAGAGGCTCGGCCGGCTCGATATCCTGGTCAACAATGCCGGTGTCTTCCAGGTCGGTCCGATCGATGAACTGACACGGGCGGACTTCGAGGAAACGGTTGCCGTCAATCTGCGTGCGCCGTTCCTCGCGGCACGGGCGGCGGCCCGGCATATGGGAAAGGGCGGCCGCATCGTCTCGATCGGCAGCAACCTCGCCGTGCGCGTGCCAGGCCCCGGCTTGAGCCTCTATTCGCTGAGCAAGGCCGCGCTGATCGGCATGACGAAAGGGCTGGCGCGGGATCTGGGCTCCCGGGGGATAACCGTCAACGTGATCCATCCCGGCCCGACGGATACCGAGATGAACCCGGCCCGCGGCCCGATGGCGGATGGCCAGCGCTCACTGATGGCGATCCCGCATTTCGGCGATACCGGCGACGTCGCCGCCATGGTCGCCTATCTGTCCGGCGCGGAAGCGGGCGGCATCACCGGAGCCGAGTTCACGATCGACGGCGGCGCCAACGCCTGAGCGGTTCCGGCCAAGCGTCGCCGCGACGAATGCCGGGCCAACTTGGGAAACTCGGAAGAGCATGCGATCCAGACGGTCCCTCATGGCGTCGTTTCGCTTATTTTTCGGAATCCCTTAGGCCCGGCGGCTGTCGGAAGGCGAGCGGACGCTCACCCCTCCGCGTAGCGTTCGGGTGATTGCCTCAGCCGCTGGATGTCCTTCAGCGGCGGGGCTCCGAACAGTCGGCTGTATTCCCGGCTGAACTGGGAAGGGCTGTCATAGCCGACGGAATGACCGGCAATGGCGGCATCGAGCGACTGGCTGAGAATCAGTCGCCTTGCTTCCTGGAGCCGGAGTTGCTTCTGGTACTGCAGCGGGCTCAAGCCGGTAACGTCCTTGAAATGCGCGTGCAGCGACGACGTGCTCATGCGTGCCTCCATCGCCACGGCCTCGATGCTGAACGGCTTCTTGAAATTCTGCTTGATCCAGCCGATCGCGCGGCTGACCTGTCTCGTGCTGCTGTCACCGGTCGCGATCTGCCGCAGCAGGGCCGCCTGATCGCCAAGAAGCAGGCGGTAGAGGATCTCGCGTTCCGCCATCGGCGCCAGCACCGCGATGTCGCGTGGACTATCGAGCAATCGTGCTAGCCGCAGCACGGCGTCGATCAGCTCCGGCGCAGTCGGATTCAGCGCCATGCAGAGACGTTCCGGTCGTGCGGCCTCGTCGGACATGCCCATGGCGAGCATCAGTTCCGCAACGATGGAAGTATCGAGTTCGAGCTTGAGGCTGAGATAGGGCTCTTCGGGACTGGCCTCGATCACCTGGCCGACGACGGGCACATCGACCGTCACCACAAGATGATGCGAGGGTCCATAGACATAGACGCGATCGCCGACCATAACCTGCTTTCTGCCCTGCGCGATCACGCAGAAGGCAGGCTGGTGCATGCCGTGCATCGGCTCGGTGATCTTGGATGCGCGGGCCATCGAGAGGCGCGGGACCGCCGTCGGAGTGACGCCGTCCCCTTCGGTCCATTGATCGATGATCTGGGCGAGTTCCGCGATCTGCTGCATATCGTTTTCTCCGACCGGATGTCGGCGTCACCCCTGGGGTTCCGCCCTTGTCCGTCAGATATGCAAGGTGCCGTCCCAGACAACGGTCAATCTGCATCTTTCGGATTTTTGTGCAATCATCCCGGAGGTCTGGTCTACCGCTCCCGGACCTTGGCGAGGCATTGTCGCCTCGTTCCAATCGAGCCGGTCCCAGAGGCGGCTCCAACATGGGAGCGACATCATGAATCTCTATCCAACCCAAATCGTCAGGCGTGTCGTTCCGAGCGCCCCGACACCACGCCGCCGTTCCGCGCGGGCCGTGCTTTCCGCGATCGAACGCGTGCTGCGCGGACGCACCGATCCCAAGCGGACGATGAACGGTTAGTAATATGCCCGGACGTTTTCCGTCCCTGGCAGCGAGGGCGATGCCTTGGATCGCTTTCGTCGCGGCGTTCATCACCGTGGCTGCGTTCGCCGTCGGTCCGGATACGGACCGCGGCGCTTCCCGTTCAATCCAGGAGACGGGCCGAACGGGCTTGCACGCGAAAGTCCGTTCCCATGTCGGCGTCTGGGTGACGGCGGACGGCCAGGTCCGTCACGAGTTGTTGCCCGATGGACGCTACGAGGAGACACGCGGCAAATGGAAAAGCTCCTATCGGGGGCGCTACTGGCTGGAGGGCGACCATATCGAATATGCCGACGACACCGGCTTCACCGCCGATGGCGATTTCCGCGACGGCGTGCTTCATCACGCCGGCATGGTGTTTTACCGGGAACCTCGTCGGCCAGCCCCCCGCTGATCGTCCAGAGGCTCCGTCCTTCCGGAATCCGAAATTGTATAGGGATGTATAGACAACTGCCGGCAAACATGTTCCAGTCTCTGCCGGCCGCGTTCCGGCGGCCAAGCGCAGCCATTGGGGGACGCCGGCATGACAGCGCCGTCCATCTTCGATCTGACGGGCCGCAAGGCGCTGGTGACGGGCGGCAACCGCGGCATCGGCCAGGCGATCGCCGAGGCGCTCGCCGGCGCAGGCGCCGACGTGGCGATCACCGCCCGTGACGAGGGCACGCTCAATGAGACCGTGTCGCGCCTGACGGCGTTGGGTCGCAAGGCGGTGACCGCGGCGCTCGACGTCACCGATACCGCACGCTGCGGCGTCGTGATCGCAGCCTGCGCCGAGGCGCTGGGCGGGCTCGACATACTCGTCAACAATGCCGGACATGAGGAGGTCCGCCCCTCGCTCGATGTCGACGAAGGTCTGTGGGATCGGGTCGTCTCGACCAACCTCAAGGGCGCCTTCTTCTGCGCCCAGGCCGCCGCGCGGCGCATGACGGAAGCCGGCCAGGGCGGCGCCATCATCAATCTCTGCTCGCTCACCTCCTATGTCGGCATTCCCACCGCCACGCCCTATGGCTCGTCGAAATCGGGACTGATGGGCATGACGAGGGCGCTCGCCGCCGAGTGGGCCCAGCACGGCATCCGCGTGAATGCGATCGCGCCCGGCTATTTCCACACCGGCATGACCGACGCCTTCTACCGCGATCCCGAATGGCAGCAGACCATGCTGGCCAAGATCCCGCAGCGCCGCTTCGGCGCCATGGAGGATATCGGCGGTGCGGTGGTCTTCCTGGCGAGCGCGGCGTCGTCCTATGTGACCGGCCATTGCATTCCGATCGATGGCGGCTATCTCGCCTCGATCTGATCTGTTTGGAAACGAGGGCATCGCCCGATGGTCGGCGAGGGGAAACGAATGCCGGATGCTTCCAGGGTTGCCGCCTCAATGGAACGTGCTGGCGAGCCCGACGCGACGGGCACGGCGCGCGACGTGGTGGTCGCGGCACGTGACCGGGCGGTTTCCACACATGACGTAGCGGTGTCCGCACGCGGCGTCGGCATGGAGTTCAACGGTTTCCATGCGGTGAAGGACGCCTCCTTCGACCTGCCGAGGGGCCGTTTCCTGACCATCCTCGGCCCGTCCGGTTCCGGCAAGACGACCCTGCTGCGCATGATCGCCGGCTTCCAGAAACCCTCCGCCGGCGAGATCTTCATCAACGGCCAGGCGGTCAGCGCGGTGCCGCCGCACAAGCGCTCGATCGGCATGGTGTTCCAGAAGCTGGCGCTGTTCCCGCATATGACGGCGGCGGAGAACGTCGCCTTTCCGCTGAGGATGCGCCGCCAGGATGCCCGTGCCATTCCGGAGCGCGTGGACCGCTATCTCGACCTCGTGAAGCTCGGCGGCTATGGCGGCCGCCGCATCCACGAACTTTCCGGCGGCCAGCAGCAGCGCGTCGCCATCGCCCGCGCCCTGGTCTTCGAGCCAGATCTCCTGCTGCTCGACGAACCGCTCGCGGCCCTCGACCGCAAGCTGCGCGAGGAAATGCAGCTGGAATTCCGGCGTATCCAGCGCGAGCTCGGCGTCACCACAATCAACGTCACCCACGATCAGCGCGAGGCGCTCGTCGTCTCCGACGAGATCATCGTCATGGATCAGGGCGAAATCCAGCAGAAGGCGCAGCCGGCCGTGACCTATCGCCAGCCGAGCAACGCCTTCGTCGCCAATTTCATCGGCGTCACCAATTTTATCCCGGGCATCGTCGACACCGTTTCCGGCGGCGCGGTCTCGATGGCCAGCCGCGGTGTCGAGATTTCAGGGGTGGTCGGCGACGGGCGCGCTCCGCCGGTCGAAGGGCGGGAGGCATCGGGCGCGATCCGTGCCGAGCAGATCCGCATTGCAGGGGACGAGAGCCGTCTGGCGGGTCTCGCCACCGTGCTCGCCGGCGAGGTGACCGACGCGATCTTCGAAGGCGAGCGCGTCGTCTATGAGATCGCCGTGCCGGCGCTTGATGGCGACGTGCTGAGGGTCTTCGATCACGACCCGGCGGGGCATACGCAACATGACATCGGCGCCAGGGTGTTCGTCGGCTGGAACGCCCGGGATGTTTTTATTTTCAACAACTAGCCGAGACCAACCAGAGGAGAATCACGATGAAGGGCCCGAAATTCCCGATGCCGTCACTCGATCGCCGCAGCTTCCTGCAAGCAGCGGCCGCGTTCGGAGGAGCCGCCGGCCTGTCGGCGCTCGGTGTTTCGCGCGGCTACGCCGCCGAGCCGGAAAAGCCGAAGGAACTGATCGTGCGCGCCTGGGGCGGAAGCTGGGTCGACAGCCTCAAGGCAGGGGTCTCCGACAGCTTCACCAAGGAAACCGGCATCGCCATCCGTCACGACCTCACCGAGGACAATGAGATCCAGCCCAAGGTCTGGGCCGCCGTCGCGCAGAAGCGCGTGCCCCCGATCCACATCAACTGGGACACCACCACCAACGCCACCAAATCGGCGCTGCGCGGCGTCACCGAGGACCTGTCCGATCTGCCCAACCTCGCCAATGTCACCGATCTCGCCAAGCCGGTCGGGCTCGACGGCTTTCCGATCGTCAACACCTACGGCTATGTCTATGTGCTGGCCTACCGTCCCGAGGCCTTCCCGGACGGCGCGCCGAAATCCTGGAAGGACCTGCTCGACCCGAAATTCAAGGGGCGGCTGGCCTTCTACAATGACGGCATCGGCTTCCATTTCCCGGCGCAGGTGGCCGGCGGCGGCAAGCTCGAGGACATTCCCGCCAACATGCAGCCGGCCTGGGATTTCATCGCCAAGATGAAGGAGCAGCAGCCGCTGCTCGGCGAGGATCCGGATTTCACCACCTGGTTCCAGAAGGGCGAGATCGACGCGGCCTGCACCATCTCGACCAACGCCCGCGAAGCGCGCAAGAACGGCATCGACATCAGATGGGTCGTGCCGGAGGAGGGCGCCAAGTTCGACACGGACGGGTTGTGGATCCCGAAGGGCCTTCCCGAGAACGAGTTGTTCTGGGCCAAGCAATACATCAATCACGCACTGACGAAGGAAGCGCAGCAGGTCTGGCTCGACGGCCTCGGCCTGCCTGGCGTGGTGCCGGGGCTGACGCCGCCGGCCGACCTCGTCGGCGACCCCTCTTATCCGACCAAGCCCGAGGACTTCGAGCACCTCATCCGCATCTCCTCGAAGATCCAGGTCGAAAACGAGAGCGACTGGTTCTCCAAATTCAAGGCCATCATGCAGGGCTGATCCATCGCAAAGGGGCCGCCGCCCGCGGCGGCCCCTCCGTCATCGACCTTGCACCTCGGGAATTCGGCATGCGTGCGGCCAGAACTGCCTATCCCCTGACCTGGCGCGTCATGGACGCGCTTGAGAGCTTCGCGGCCTTCATCTGGCCGGGCACCTTCAAGGGGGCCGTTCCTTACCTCTTGCTCGCGCCGGCTGTGCTTCTCGTCGGCCTGCTCGTGCTCGGCCTCTTCCAGATCGGCGACGCCAGCCTGCGCACGCTCGACACCACGACCTTCCTCTTCTCCGAGGACTATTCGCTCGCCAATTATCGCAGGGCCCTGTCGGAGCCGCTCTTCACCGCCGTCGCCGGCCGCAGCCTCATGGCCGCCGTGATCGTCACGGTAGTGACGCTGATCTTTGCTTTTCCCTATGCCTATCTGATGGTGCGAACGCCGTCGCCCGGCCTGCGCAAATTCCTGCTCATCGCGCTCTTCCTGCCCTTCTTCATCGGCCAGGTGGTGCGCGCCTATGGCTGGCTGATCATCCTCGGCAACCAGGGCATGGTCAACGAAGCCCTCGGGCTTGTCGGCATTCCTCCGATGCGGCTGATCTACAACTATCCTGCCGTGCTGTTCGGCCTCGTCCAGTACATGCTGCCCTTCGCCGTGCTGATGCTCGCCCCGGCATTGACGGCGATCCCGGAGGAACTGGAGGCGGCGGCCGGTTCGCTCGGCGCCAACTGGGTGAAAACCTTCATCCATGTCGTGCTGCCGCTCGCGCGGCCTGGCTTCGTCGGTGCCGGGCTCGTGGTGGTGACGCTGTCGCTCACCGACTTCGCCGTCCCCGCCATCCTCGGCGGCGGCTCGCAGGACTTCATCGCCAACGCCATCTACGACCAGTTCTTCCGCACCTCCGACCAGGGGCTCGGCGCCACGCTGACATTGATGCTGGTGGCGCTCGGTTCGCTGGTGGTCGGGCTGGTCTTCACGCTCTTCGGCGCCGGCACGCTGGCCATGGGGAGGGCGCGCCGATGAACGCCCCGTTGAGCAAGACCGTCACGCTCTGGATATTCGTCGCGATCGCGCTGATCACGCTCTCAGCGCCGACCATCGTCGTGCTGGGCGCGTCCTTCACCGCAGGCAACATCATCACCTTCCCGCCCGAGGGGTTCTCGCTGAAATGGTATGCGGCGATCTCGCAGGCGACCGATCTGCGCGACGCCTTCCTGCGCACACTGTTCGTGGCTTCCGTCTGCACCATCGTCGCGATCCCCGTCGGCACGCTGGCCGGCATCGCGCTCGCCAAATATGCGGTCCGCTTCGAAAAGACGTTCCAGATCTACCTCCTGCTTCCCTTCACCATTCCGTTGATCGGCTCGGGCATCGGCCTGATGCTGGTGTTCGGCAATGCCGGCGTGCTCGGCCAGCTCTGGCCCGTCGGCATCGCCTGCTGCGTCATCAACCTGCCCTTCATGATCTGGGCGGTCACGGCGAGCGCCTCGGCATTGGATCCCGATCTCGAGCTCGCCGCCGCCAATTGCGGAGCGCCGCCCTTGCAGACCTTCTTCTCGGTCACGCTGCCGGCGGTCATGCCCGGCGTCATCAGCGGGTCGCTGCTGATGTTCATCCTGGCGCTCAACGAATTCCTGGTCAGCCTGCTCCTGGTCGACGCGCGCATTGTCACCCTGCCGGTCCAGATCTACAACTCCATCCGGTCGATCATCACGCCCGACCTCGCCGCGATCTCTGTCGTCTTCATCGCCTCCGCCGCGGCGGCGATCTTCCTGCTCGACCGGCTGGTCGGCCTCGACATCTTCCTCAAATCGAAATGACGGCCGCGTGTCCGCCGCGGCCGGGCGGAAAGGAGCCTCCCATGGCAGACGTATCGTTCCATGAACTCGAAAAGCTGGATGAGGGCCAACGCGCCACCCTTCTGAAACGCTCCGAGACCGACCTTTCCGGCTTCATCGAGAAGGTCGGGCCGATCATCGAGGCCGTGCGCAGCGAAGGCGACGCCGCACTCGTGCGCTTCGGCCGCGAACTCGACAAGGCCGACCTGAAGGCGGGCGGCCTGAAGGCGACGCCGGCCGAGTTCGACGCCGCCTTCAAGGCGGTCGACGCGCAAGTGATCGAGGCCATCCGCTTCGGCATCGACAATATCAGGCGTTTCCACGAGGAGCAGAAGCCGGAAGCCATGTGGCTGAAGGAGATGCGGCCCGGCGCCTTCGCCGGCGACCGCTTCACGCCGATCCGCTCCGTCGCGCTCTATATTCCGCGCGGCAAGGGCGCCTTTCCCTCGGTGACGATGATGACCGCGGTGCCGGCCGTGGTGGCCGGCGTCCCTGATATCGCCATCGTCACGCCGCCCGCACCCGACGGGACGGTCGATGCCGCGACGCTGGTCGCCGCGCGTCTTGCCGGGGTCGAGACCGTCTATAAATGCGGCGGCGCCCAGGCCGTCGCCGCCGTCGCCTATGGCACCGAGACGGTGAAGCCTGCGCTCAAGATCGTCGGCCCCGGCAGCCCTTGGGTGGTGGCGGCCAAGCGGCTGCTGTCCGGCGTGATCGATCCGGGCCTTCCGGCCGGCCCCTCCGAGGCGATCATCTTCGCCGACGACAGCGTCCATGGCGGCCTTGCCGCGCTCGACCTTTTGATCGAGGCCGAGCACGGGCCGGATTCATCCGCCTATCTGGTCACCCACGTCAGGCGTGTCGCCGAGGAGGCGCTCGCGGCTCTGCCCGAACACTGGGCGCGCATGACCGAGCAGCGCGTGGCCTTCTCGACGGCGGTCCTGACCGGCAAGTTCGGCGGCATCGTGCTGACGCCGTCGCTGGAGGAGAGCTATCGCTTCGTCAACGACTATGCGCCGGAGCATCTGGAGATCCTCTCGACCGATCCCTTCGCTCATCTCGGCCGCATCACCGAAGCCGCCGAGATCCTGATGGGCCCGCACACGCCTGTCGCCATCGGCAATTTCGGTCTCGGGCCGAACGCGGTGCTGCCGACCAGCCGCTGGGCGCGGACCTACGGGCCGCTGTCGGTCACCGACTTCGTCAAGCGCTCCTCGATCGGCTATGTGACGGCATCCGCCTATCCGGAGTTTGCGCGGCACGCCCATACGCTGGCGCGTTATGAGGGGTTCTCTTCCCACGAACACGCGGTGTCGCCGGTGCGGGATGCGTATCTGGGGAGGTGAGGGGGCGATGGCGCGACGGTCGGGTGGGAGGACAAGGCAGGTGTCTCGGGTGGGCTGGGCGTTGCGTTCCGGGTGTTGGTCGCCGCCGTTGCTGGATGGGTGCCCAGATCGGGGCAACCGGCGCCATCTTACCCCTCATCCGACCTCGCTTCGCGAGGCCACCTTTTCCCACAAGGGGAGAAGGCCGGAGCCTGGCTTCGCCGGCCCTGCAAATCACCACCGTCGGCGATTGGCCGAGGCCTTGCTGCGGGCGTTCCCTTCTCCCCTTGTGGGAGAAGGTGGCCGCGCGAAGCGCGGACGGATGAGGGGTACCCTCCGCTTCCACCTCAACCATAGTCACCAGGAAACCTCCCCATGAAAGCCGCGCGTCTCCATGCGGCGGGCGATCTGCGCGTCGAGCATATCCCGGCCCCGGGCGAACCCGAGCCCGGCAATGTGCGCCTGCGTGTGACGGCAGCCGGTATCTGCGGTTCCGACATTCACAATTTCCGTACGGGCCAATGGATCAGCCGTGCGCCCAGCGTTGCCGGCCACGAATTCGCCGGCGTCGTCGCGGCGCTCGCCCCCGGTGTCACCGATCTCGCGATAGGCGATACCGTCGTCGCCGATTCCCGCTTCTGGTGCGGCGTTTGCCCGGCATGCCGGGGCGGCCGCCGGAATGTCTGCGCGAAGCTCGGTTTCGTCGGCGAGGTCTGCGACGGCGGTTTCGCGGAGGAGGTCGAATTGCCGGCGCGTCTCGTGCTGCGGCACGATCCCGGCCTCGATCCGGCCGTTGCCGCGATGGCCGAGCCGCTGGCGGTGGCGCTGCACGCCGTGCGCCGCCTCGCTCCCAGCAAAGGCGAACCGGTGCTGGTGGCCGGCTGCGGGCCGATCGGCGGCCTGGCGGCGGTGCTGCTCTCTCGATTGCATGAGGGGCCCCTGCTGGTCGCCGACCGCAACCGGGAGCGTGCCGCCAGGGTGGCCGAGGCGACGGACGCAACGATCGTGGACCTCGACGCCGCTCCGATCGGCAAGGCATTGTCCGGCAAGGCGCTTCTTCACGCGATCGACGCCACGGGAAGCGTCGGTGTGGTCACCACGCTGCTCGACCTGATCGCGGGCGGCGGGTCGCTCGCGCTCGTCGGCATCGCGCACGGCCGGCTCGACCTCGACCCCAATTTGCTGGTCGAGCGCGAGATCGCCTTGCTCGGCTGCCACGTCTTCCAGGACGAACTGCCCGAGGCCGTCGCGATGCTCGGCCCGCTGGCGCCGGTGCTGCGTCCGCTGATCGATCGCGAGATCGGCATCGAAGACATACCGGAAGCCTATCAGCGGCTGATCGCCGGAGAGAGCAGGGGCCTGAAGACGATCGTCCGCATCGGAGGGCCCGAATGACCATGGACGACCGGCCGAGACGACCCGCCAACGGCCTGCCGGAGGCGGCGAGCCCGCTCTACGAGCAGGTCAAGGACTATGTCTTGAAGAACATCGGCAGCGGCGAATGGTCGAAGGACCAGCGGCTGCCTTCAGAAAACGAGTTGGTCACCGCGCTCGGCGTCTCGCGCATGACGGTCAACCGCGCTCTGCGCGAACTGACGTCCGAGGGCTATCTCCTGCGCATCCAGGGCGTTGGCACCTTCGTCGCGCCGCCCAAGCCGCAATCGGCGCTGATCGAGATCATCGACATTGCCGACGAGATCCGTGCGCGCGGCAGCCGTTATTCGGCGAAGGTCGTGCTCATTGAGAAGATTGCCGAGCCGTCGGCCGGGTTGATCGCGGCTTTCGAATTCGACGGGAGCCGCCCGATCTCCCATTCGATCGTCGTCCACTGCGAGAACGACGTCCCCGTTCTGCTCGAGGAGCGCTTCGTCAATGCCGACCTTGCGCCCGACTATCACCGGCAGGATTTCGTGCAGGCGACCACCACCTACGACTATCTGACCCGGGCGATGCCGCTGACCGAGGTCGAGCATGTGATCTCGGCCGTCGCCGCCGACGATGCCACCGCCGGCCATCTGGCGATCGCGGCGGGCGAACCCTGCCTGCTTCTCCACCGCCGCACCTGGTCGGGCGCGGCGGTCGCGACGGTCAACAAGTTCATCTATGCCGGCAGCCGCTACTCGCTCGGCAGCCGCTACGCGCCCGGCATGCTGGGGTGAGGGGCGGTTGTCGTCACCCGCCGGCAGGAGGAGATTCCTGCAAGCCGACAGTTGTCGCGATTCATAGCAATGTGACCTTGCCAGTCGCTATGTCATAGCGGGCGGCCACGACCTTCAGCTTTCCCTCCTTGATTGCCGCGGCGAGGATCGGGGAAGCTTCGCTGAGCAGTGTCGCCTGGATCCGAGCATTGGCGTCGATGGCGGCATCGAGGTCTGGGCCTGCGGCGTTCACGGCTGGCCAGATGGGGGCGTAGAGGGCGCCGATCTGGCCTGGCACGGCCTTGCCTTCGATGGTTGCTTTCACCGCGCCGCAATTGCTGTGCCCCATCACCATGATCACTTTGGTGCCCAGAACGGCGACACCATATTCCAGGCTCGCCGTGATCTCCGGTGTGGTGATGTTCCCGGCCACACGCACCACAAAGAGACGGCCGATGCTCTGGTCGAAGACGAACTCCACCGGCACCCGGGAATCCGCGCAGGACAGCAGGGCGGCAAAGGGCTCCTGCTTCTCGGCCGTTTTTGCCTTCAGGATCGACAGGTCCTCATTGAGCGACTGGAGCTGACCGCCGACATAGCGTTGGTTGCCGTCCATCAGCTCCTTGAGCGCAGCGTCCGGCGTCAACGTGCTCTGGGCCAAGGCCGGCCGGGTGGTGGAGACTGTGGCGCCAGCCAGCACCGCGGCCGTGCCGCCGACCGCGCTGGCCAGAAAGCCGCGCCGGGACAGCGCGCCATCCTTCTCGGCACCGCCTTGCGCTGTCGAGCAGCTGTCGCAACCGCACGCCACGCCGACATGCCGGACAAAACCGTTCTCGGGTTGCATATCCGTCTCCTCCTGTTTGCACGCCGCTGTCGAAAGACTGTCTGTGCGAAAATATACGCCATACTTAGATTTCTTTGAAAGTCTATTTAGACGATTGTGAAAATTTTACCTTATTCTATACGAGATCGAGCAACAAGCTGAATAGGAAGGCACTCGCGATGTTGATGAAGAACATCGGCAAGGGGCACGATATGGGGTGCCCAATGCGTCTTGGCGCTGCGTGACCGCCGTGATTCTGGCCGTAGCCGTCGACGGGCGCCAGGACCGACCCCGACGAGCCGGCCGGCACGGCAGCAGCGTTGCAGTCGCGGCTCGATCACGCGGAAGCCAGACAAGAATCGTAAACAGACCGCCAGCGCGATGTGCAGGGCAACCGGTGCCAGGAGCGGTCCGGCAAGGTCGTCGCGTCATGGCTGCATGCTCGCCAGCGACACGGCGAGGAACAGGTTCAATGCTGTCGCAGAGTTGCAAAGCCGATCGGTTAGAGTAACCTCGCCATTGCGAGTATGATTTGCGTGTCCAAGGCACATGAGGGGATCATGACCCAGGACGAGGGAAGTTCCGTTGCTGCAAAGCCGGACGCTTCGACACGCCGTAGGGAACTTATCGCTTTTCTCGTCCTGGCGTTCGGAATCTGGCCGGTCGTCGCGGTCGGTGTCGTCGGCGGCTACGGTTTCCTTGTCTGGATGTGGCAATTGGTCTTCGGGCCGCCCGGACCTCCGGGAAGCTGAGCCGATGGCGCATCCGGCCAGCATCAGCCGCAGGTCATTCCTTACCGGCCGCGCCGCGCAGCCGGTGCCTGACATAGCGCCGCCCGGGGTGGTCGAGGGCTGGACGGCTGCCTGCAGCGGGTGCGGCGCTTGTGCGGGCGCGTGTCCGACCGGGGTCATCCTGATGCGCGACGGCAGGCCGTCGCTCGATTTCTCCGCCGGTGAATGCCTGTTCTGCGGCGACTGCGCCGAGGCATGTCCCGAGCCCGTGTTCGACCGCGCCGCAAAGCCTGCGTTCACGCACGTCGTTGCCGTCTCCGACACCTGCCTTGCCCGCAACGGCGTGTCCTGCATGAGCTGCCGCGACGCGTGTCCTGAGGCGGCGATCTCTTTCCGACCCCGTGTCGGCGGGCCTTTCGTGCCCGTACTGGCGGAGGACAGCTGTACCGGCTGCGGCGCCTGCATCGCGACATGCCCCGTCCGGGCGATCGCGGTCGCGCCAGGATCCCGTGAGGCCGGCCATGGCTGACGGCCGCCGCTATCATCACATATCGAGCGCCGTGATATCCGTCATGCCCGGCCGTCTCGATGAGGTGGCCGAGGCGATCGTCGGCATGAACGGCCCGGAAATCCGGGCGCAGGGCAACAACCGCATCGTGGTCGTCATGGAAGGCGAGAGCGCCGGAGAACTCGGCGCGCAACTCACGGCTCTCGGCGCCCTCGACGGGGTGGTCGCGGCCAACATGGTTTTCGAACATATCGAGGAATTGGAGGGCTCCGGGCCATGACGGCAGAGTTGAACCGGCGCGAATTGTTGAAGGCGCAGGCGGCCGCCGTCGCGGCTGCGACGGCAGGCATTGCCCTGCCGGCTTCCGCCCAGCCGATCCCCGGCGGGGTGAGTGCCCTCGAGATAAAATGGTCCAAGGCGCCGTGCCGGTTCTGCGGCACCGGCTGCGGCGTGATGGTGGGTGTGAAGGACGGCCAGGTGGTCGCCACTCACGGCGACACGCAGGCCGAGGTCAACCGCGGTCTCAACTGCGTGAAAGGGTACTTCCTCTCCAAGATCATGTATGGCGCGGACCGTCTGACCACGCCGCTGATGCGCAAGCGCGACGGCGTCTACGACAAGGACGGCGAGTTCGAGCCGGTGAGCTGGGACGAGGCCTTCGGCCTGATGGCCGAGCGGGTCAAGAAGGTGCTGAAGGAGAAGGGGCCGACGGCCGTGGGCATGTTCGGCTCCGGCCAATGGACGATCTTCGAGGGTTACGCCGCGACCAAGCTGATGCGGGCCGGCTTCCGCTCCAACAATCTCGATCCCAATGCGCGCCATTGCATGGCCTCGGCCGCCTACGCCTTCATGCGCACGAGCACGCCGATGCCTTCGTGCTGTGGGGCTCGAACATGGCCGAGATGCATCCGATCCTGTGGACGCGGCTGGCCGACCGCCGGCTCGGGCATGAGCATGTCAAGGTTGCGGTGCTGTCGACCTTCACCCACCGCAGCATGGACCTCGCCGACATTCCCGTCGTGTTCAGGCCCGGCACCGACCTTGCGATCCTCAACTACATCGCCAACCACATCATCGCCACGGGCCGGGTCAACGAGGACTTCGTCAGGAACCATACCGTGTTCATGCGCGGCGAGACCGACATCGGCTACGGCCTGAGAGCGGAGGACCCGCGCGAGACCTCCGCAAAGGGCGCGGCCAACGCCGCTAGGATGGAGCCGATCGACTTCGAGGCGTTCAAGGCGCTTGTGTCGGAATATACGCTCGAGAAGGTCGCCGAGCTCAGCGGTGTCGAGAAGGGGTTCCTGGAGGAACTCGCCGAGCTCTACGCCGATCCGGCGCGCAAGGTCATGTCGCTCTGGACGATGGGCTTCAACCAGCATGTGCGCGGCGTCTGGGCCAACCACATGGTCTACAACATCCACCTCCTGACCGGGAAAATCTCGGAGCCCGGCAACAGCCCGTTCTCGCTGACCGGTCAGCCGTCGGCTTGCGGCACGGCGCGGGAGGTGGGAACCTTCGCGCATCGCCTGCCCGCCGACATGGTGGTGACCAATCCGGAGCACCGCAAGCATGCCGAGGAGATCTGGAAGCTGCCGGCCGGGCTCTTGCCCGAGAAGCCCGGGTTCCATGCGGTCGAGCAGGACCGGATGCTGAAGGACGGCAAGCTCAACTTCTACTGGGTGCAGGTCAACAACAACATCCAGGCATCGCCCAACAGCAGCAACGAGGCTTATCCCGGTTATCGCAACCCGGACAATTTCGTCGTCGTCTCCGACGCCTATCCGACGGTCACCGGCATGTCGGCCGATATCATCCTTCCGGCGGCGATGTGGGTCGAGAAGGAGGGCGCCTATGGCAACGCCGAGCGCCGCACCCATGTCTGGCACCAGCTGGTGCAGGCGCCCGGCGAGGCCCGTTCCGACCTCTGGCAGCTCACCGAGTTCTCCAAACACTTCACCACGGACGAGGTGTGGCCGAAGGAGATCCTCGACGCCAATCCGGCCTATCGCGGCAAGACGCTCTTCGACGTGCTCTATCGCAACGGCACTGTCGACAAGTTCCCGCGCAGCGAGATCGATCCCGACTATCCCAACAACGAAGCGACGGAGTTCGGCTTCTACATCCAGAAAGGGTTGTTCGAGGAATATGCCGCCTTCGGGCGCGGCCATGGCCACGACCTCGCGCCATACGACACCTACCATGAGGTGCGCGGCCTCAGATGGCCGGTGGTCGACGGCAAGGAGACGCTTTGGCGTTACCGGGAAGGGTTGGATCCCTATGTGAAGGCGGGGGAGGGCGTCAAATTCTATGGGCGCCCGGACGGGAAAGCGGTCGTCCTCGCCGTGCCCTATGAACCGCCTGCCGAATCCCCCGACAGCGAGTTCGACCTGTGGCTGGTTACCGGCCGGGTGCTCGAACATTGGCATTCGGGTTCGATGACGCTGCGCGTGCCCGAGCTCTACCGGGCCTTCCCGGGCGCGCGCTGCTTCATGAATGCCGACGACGCCCGCAAGCGCGGCATCAACCAGGGGGCGGAGGTGCGTGTCATTTCGCGGCGCGGCGAAATCCGGTCGCGCATCGAGACGCGCGGCCGCAATCGCATGCCGAGCGGCGTGATCTTCGTGCCCTGGTTCGACGCCAGCCAGTTGATCAACAAGGTCACGCTCGACGCCACTGACCCCATCTCCAAGCAGACGGATTTCAAGAAATGCGCAGTCAAGATCGTTCCGGTCGCATGACCTTGCGGCGCACCGTTCCCGCGCTTGTCCTGCTCACCCTGTTTTGCGCTGGCACCACGGCGCTTGCCCAGATGGCGGCGAAGACCTCGCCCGAACTCGTCGGTCCGCCGTCGCCGATGGAAGAGATACCCGCGCCGTCGGTTCCGAAATGGGTCACCGACGATGTGCGCCAGATGCGTGCCTATCCCGAACAGCCACCGGTCATCCCGCATTCGATCGAAGGTTACCAGCTATCGGTCAACACCAATCGCTGCCTGTCCTGCCACAAGCGCGAATTCACGCAGAGTTCGGGCGCGCCGATGATCAGCGTCACGCATTTCATGACGCGGGACGGCCAGATGCTCGCCGACGTCTCGCCGCGCCGGTATTTCTGCACCGAGTGCCATGTGCCTCAGGCGCAGGTCCAGCCCCTGGTCGAGAACCGCTTCAAGGACATGAGCGAACTGGGCGTGAAGCCCGCCGGCAGCGAGTAGGCCCATGCAGCGATTGAAGAAGTGGTTGCTCTGGGCCTGGCGCATCATAAGCACGCCGGCCGCGACGCTGAGCCTCGGCTTCCTGACGCTCGGAGGGTTCGTCGGCGGCGTGATGTTCTGGGGCGCTTTCAACACCGCGCTGGAGGTCACCAACACCGAGGCGTTCTGCACGTCATGCCACGAGATGCGTGACAACGTCTATCAGGAGCTCACCCACACCATACATTTCGCCAATCGTTCCGGCGTTCGCGCCTCATGCCCCGATTGCCACGTGCCCCACGACTGGACCGACAAGATCGCCCGAAAGATGCAGGCGTCCAAGGAGGTCTGGGGCAAGATCTTCGGCACCATCGATACCCGCCGCAAATTCCTGGACAAGCGGCTGGAGCTCGCCCAGCACGAATGGGCGCGGCTGAAGGCCAATGACAGCCTCGAATGCCGCAACTGCCACTCGTCGGTGGCCATGGACCTCACGCGCCAGACCGAGCGCGCGGCCGAGATCCATACGCGCTACCTGCTGACGGGAAAGGCGACCTGCATAGACTGCCACAAGGGCATCGCCCATGAGCTGCCCAATATGCAGGGCATTCCGCCGGGCTGGCAGGTGCCGCCCGAATTGCAGGGCGAGACGCTGCCGCAATCCTCGGCGATCGACGCGCTCGACAGTTTCGTCAGGGCGGCGCATGCGGGCCTGCCGGCGCAAGTCATGGCGTTCGATTGAAGCGTTACCCGTGTGATGTTCCCTCGCAGGTGCCGGCCGGATGGCGACAGGCCCAGCCCTTTGTGAGCCTCGTCGATAGCGGAGTGCTCGCGAACCCGCGGCGGCCCTTAAGCTGGCGCTTGAAGCGAATTGCGCAAACGCGCCAGGCGTGGTTCCGGCGTAGCCGGAAATGCGGCCAGCAGGGCAGCGCCAATGCGAGGCTTTGACAAACTAGGTCAATTGTCCTAGTGGTGTTCCGCCATCCAGGGGCAATTCCAGCAAGAGCGCGCAGCGGTCTTGCGTCCGGAATTGCGTAAAGACAAATCGTCAAAGCGGAATGCTGGGGACAATTGACCTGACATGCCGGCGCCATCCACTCGCGAACTGATCGTCGAAAAGGCGGACGCACTCTTTTACGAAGGCGGCTTCGAGGCCACGTCCTTTGCCGACATCGCGGCCGCCGTGGGCATTTCGCGCGGCAATTTCTATCATCATTTCAAGACCAAGGATGACATACTGGATGCGGTGATCGTGCGTCGCATGGAATGCACGCGCGCCATGCTCGACGGCTGGGAGGCCGATGGCGACGGGCCGCGCGAGCGCATCCTGAGCTTCGCCCATATGCTGATCGCCAACCAGGCGAAGATCATGGCCTTTGGCTGCCCGGTCGGCACCCTCTGTTCCGAACTCGCCAAGCTCGATCATGCAGCACAGGACCGTGCTTCCGATATCTTCGGGCTGTTCCGCGATTGGCTCGCCGGGCAATTCCAGGCGCTTGGTGCCGGTGACAGGGCGGAGGCGCTGGCGCTGCATCTCTTGTCGAGGTCGCAAGGGGTGGCGGTCATGGCTACGGCTTTCCGCGACGAAACCTTCATCCGCAGCGAGGTGGCCGGCATCGAGCATTGGCTGGCGACGTTGCCGGATATTTCCTCATCCAACTGACCAAGGAGCGCCCATGTTTGTCACCTTCCTGAAATTTGCGGAGAATCGCGCTGCCGCGCCAGAATTCATGGCGGCGCACAATGACTGGATAGCGCAGGGCTTTGCCGATGGTGCGTTTCTCTGCGTCGGCTCGCTGCAGCCTGCCGCCGGAGGCGCCATTCTCGCCCAGGGAGAAAGCCGGGAGGATCACGACGCGCGCATCTCCGCCGATCCTTTCGTCGAGCGGAGGATCGTGACGGCCGAAACCTACGAGATCGATCCCAAGCGCACCGTTGCCGCGTTGGATTTCCTGAAAGCGACGGTATGAGTTCGACCGCTCCCGGTCCGGATGGTCGTCCGGCGCATGGCGGACTGCCGGCGAAGGGTCATGGCGCTGGATTGAGGCGCCCGGATTGCACGTAGCTGAGCTTAAGACGCCATCCGATGATTGTTGAACCGATGGCGCGTAGGAAGCGCAGGGTATCGTCGCCGGACGCCGCCGCGCTGCCCCTCATCCGCCTGCCCGTCCTCCGCAGCAGCTGCTGCGGAGGACGGGCAGGCGGATGAGGGGCTTTTCGCGGCGTCGCCGAATCCCTTATCCAACTGAAGCGAAAAGTTTTTTGGCGTTACTCTCGTGGTAGGGACAACACGGCTTCGAGGTCGTCGGGGACGCCGATCTCGCTGCCATAACTCCGAGCAAATCATCCGTCTCACAGTCTCATTCCGCAGGCTGCTCGGCCTTCGGCCGCGTGCCCCATGCCTCCGTCGTCAGTTTCCACAGCGGCGGAAGCCGGGTAAAGGGCGGGATGGTATGGGCAATGACGGCCACTGCCAGCCGGCCCTCCGCGCCCAGCTTGCTGTAGAGCGCCTTGACATGCGCCTTGACGGTGTCGATGCCGACATCGAGGATCGCCGCTATATCCTCGTTCGACTTTCCCTCCGCAAGCCACGCTGCGACCTCGACCTGCCGGCCCGTCAATTCGGGAAACGCAAAGCGCAGGCGATCGCCCGGCTTGAGTTTCGCAAGGGTCCGTTGCTGGGCATGCCGGTAGGCACGCAGGATATGCGGGCGGAATGCTTCGAGACGGTCACGCTCCTCGTCGCTGAAGGCCGGCCGGCCCAATAGCCGGTAGCCGGACAGCCTGACCACATAGCCCTCGTTCTCGATCACGATCGAGATGATGCGGCGCGCGCCTGAGGGCAGGAACACTTCCCTGGCCATGGGCAGGCCGAGATAGGTCTCCTCGTCGAAGAAATCCGATTCGCGCAGCGCCTTCTCGCCGAAGAAGCCGGGATCGCCCTGCCAGAAAGGATGCGTGTGCGCATGGCGGCTGAAGGCCGCCATGCTCCTTGCTCTCGCCTCGGGATCATCGCCCACCGAGACCAGGGCGCGGAGGTCGCGACTCGGGGGATGGAATTCGGCATAGGCGACGACCTCGGCGTCGACGAGCCGGCCGACGCCGTCGAACAGCAGCCGCGGCAGTTCGCGCAGATCAGGCTCGTTTTCATAGAGACGGATGATCTCCTGGCTGAGCGCTTCGTCGGCGATCTTACCCTTCGGGGTAATAGGCGGCTGGAGAACTGTCATCTACCTTCCGGTCAATTTGGCCTACCTCGAATGGTGGATACCCTTATCCATTCGGTTGAAGCGATCTTACGAATGGGCGCTGCGAACGCAATGCTCCTTTGCAACCGGAGGCGGCAGTTTCTTGTCCGCTACCCGGCACAAGGAACACGCGTTGCTGAGCCGGACCAATGGGACGTGAGCAAATGATGAAGCGCAGCTCGTATTGCCGCTCGACAACCGGATCGCCGTTGCGGCGGAAAGCGGAGGCGCGTTCCAGAACGGCATCCAACGAAAGGTGCGATCCCGGAGCGGCAAGGCCCGTGCAGGCCGGCCGGCCGGCGACGGCTGGACGGCAGTCCGCGGTTCTGGGGAGCCTGGTCACCGGCCTGCTCGGCACCGCGGCCTGGTTCGCGCTTCCCGGCCAGACCCTGGCGCAGGAAAACTACTGCAGCGTCCAGAACAACGTCTATGGCTGCAACATACCAGCGGGAACCTATACCTCCCCGGTCAGCGTCGTTGAACCGTTTGACAGCGTCATTCAAAAGCAGAGCATGACCGTCACGAATTTGGGCGGCATAAACATAATATCGTCATCGGAACCCGCCGGGGCCTGGGGCATCGCTGCCTTGTCAGCTACTGCCAATGGGGTCTTCTTAGGGCAGGTCAGCAACGGCGACACCTACGGAATGACCATCTCCAATCAGGGTGCGATCGGCCTTACACCGGGCACTGCGACGGGGGTCGACAACTATATTTTCGGCATCTACGTGCTGCAGGCGGCCGATGTCGGCGGCTCCTCCGAGAGCGGTGTCACCCTCACAAACTCCGCCGCGATCGACATGAACCTTTCGGGTGTTCAGGCATGGGGCGGCGCCGCCATCCGGGCAACGGACCAGGGAGGCACATCGCTTGGAGCCTCCACCGGTGCGGCGGTCACCAACAGCGGCGCGATCACCGCCACGATGTCCGGGCAGCAGGGTTTTGCCGGCATCCAGGCGGTTTCGCTCGGTGGCGACGCTGGCCCCAGCGAACAGGGCGGGTCCGCGGGCACGGCCTCGATCGTCAACTCGGCGGCGGTGGACGTCACCTGGACCTGGCAGGATGTCGGGAGCATCAACAACGGCGTCTACGGTCTCCAGGCGCTTTCCCAGGGCGGCAATGGTGGCAGCAACGACGACGGCGCCGGCGGTACCGGCGGCAGCGGCGGTTCGGCGTCGGTCACGCTCACTGAGGGCGGCGATGTTACCGTCAATGTGAGCGACACGCCGCCAAGCTCCAGTGCGCCGTACAGCGCCGGCGTCCTGGCGGCGGTCATCGGCGGCGACGGCGCAGCGGGAGCTGGCGGCAAGCACTACAGCGGCGGCAACGGCGCGGCGGCCGGCGGGCCTGCCCAGATATCGGTCACGGATGCGAGTGTGGTTACCACCGGCGACCTGCTGCCCGGCATCTTCGCGCTGCTCCAATCCGGTGCCGGCGGGGCCGGCGGCTGCCAGGACGGCAAGGACTGCGAATACAGCGATACTCATGGCGAGGAAAACGCCGGCTATGCCGGGCATGTCCTCGGCGCAGGCTCCATCACGGTCGGTGCGCAGTCGCAGCCGGTCACGGTATCGACCACTGGCGATCAGTCCGCAGCGATCCAGATGTTCCTGTTGGGTGGCGACGGCGGTAACGGCGGCTCCGACAATGCCCTCTCAAACGACCAGGACGCCGGCAATGGCGGCAATGGCGGCGTGGTCTACGGGCAGGCCACCGTCACGCTTGGCGGCACCGGGCAGAACCTCGTCACGGTTACGACGGCGGGCGACAGCTCGCCCGGTATTAATGTCGCCAGCCTCGGCGGCAACGGAGGGTTGGGCGGCTTCTTTCATGCCGGATCCGGTGGCACGAACAGCGGCGGCATCGCAGGTTCCGGCGGATCGGCCGGCGACATCACTATCGCGCTGACGGCCGCCTCGATTGCCACAAACGGGGCTACCTCTTCGCCAGGCATCGTCGCTCAGTCCATCGGAGGGACAGGCGCGGAGGGAGGCTCGGTCACCGGCAGTAACAGCGCGAAGGGCGGAGGAGGCGGCAACGGCGGCAACGGCGGCGCCGTGACGGTTACGCTCGACAGCGCCTCATCGATCACCACGCAGGGTGCCGATTCGATTGGAATCCTGGCACAGAGCGTCGCCGGTGCCGGCGGCAATGCCGGCACCGCCAACGGCGAGGACACCAGCACCGGCGGCGACGGTGGCTCCGGCGGTGCCGGTGGCAACGTGACTGTGGAGAACGACGGCGCGATCACCACGGCCGGAGCGACTGCCCGCGGCATCCTTGCTCAATCGCTCGCGGGCGCGGGCGGAACAGGGGGCTCTGTGTGGTCCATCTTTCACAGCGGCGGCGGGACAGGCGGTGCCGGTGGTAGCGTCGGCGCCGTCAGTGTGACGAACAGCGGCTCGATCGCCACCAGTGGATCGAATGCGCAGGGCATCCTGCTGCAATCGATCGGCGGCAGCGGCGGTGCCGGCGGACAGGCCAGCGGCCTGTTCGACTCGGTCGGCGGCAACGCCGACACCAATCCGCTTGCTGCCGACGGCAACAGCGTCACCTTCACGTCGGACGGCGGCAGCATCCTGACGACCGGCATCTCCGCGACCGGGGTAATGGGCCAGTCCATCGGCGGTGGCGGCGGTGACGGCGGCGGTGCCTCGAGCATCTTGGTCAGCGTGGGCGGCAGCGGCGGCGCCGGCGGCGACGGCGGGACGGTCACGGCAACGCTCGGCACTGGCACGCAGATCGTCACGGAGGGCGACGCCTCGGCGGCCGTCCTAATGCAGTCGATCGGCGGCGGCGGCGGCAACGCCGGCAACGCCAGCAGCGACGGGCTCTTCAAGACGGTCGCCATCGGCGGCAGCGGCGGCAGCGGCGGCGTCGGCGGCGATGCCACGATCAGCGCTGACGGAACGACGATCGTGACCAGCGGGTCGACGTCGGCCGGCCTTTTGGTGCAGTCGATCGGTGGCGGTGGCGGCGTCGGCGGCCAGGCGTTGTCCGGCGCGGTTGGCCCGGGCGTCGCGTACGCGATCTCGGTCGGCGGCAGCGGCGGCGACGGCGGCCGCGCCTACACGGCGGCAGCTACCGTTTCGGGCGGCAGCCTGATCGCGACGGGACAAGGTTCCTGCACCTCGTCGTCGTACTGCAACACGCTTCCGGTCAACAGCTACGGCGTCGTGGTGCAGAGCATCGGCGGCGGCGGCGGGTTCGGCGGCTCGGCGCTGGCGGAGGCGGTCGCGCTTGCGATTCCGGTGTCGGAGGATGTCCAGGTCGGTGTTGCCGCGGGCTCTGCGGTCGGCGGGACGGGCGGCGGCGGCGGCGTTGGCGGGACGGCTCAGTTCGCCCTGTCGGACGGCAGCGCGATCGCCACCAGCGGCCAGGGCTCCACGGCCGTGCTGGTGCAGAGCGTCGGCGGCGGCGGTGGCGTCGGTGGCAATGCCTCTGCGCTCGCCACCGTGATTGGATATGACTACACGCCCGAGAACGCCACGTCGCTCGCCGTCACGGCAACCTTCGCGACGGGTGGCGATGGCGGCGTCGCCGGCAATGGCGGTGAGGTGCTGGTGGTGCTCGGTGGCACGATCGCGTCGGATGGTACCCCCTCGCAGGATCCGGCCGGCAGTGCCGCGACCACCATCGTCACCTATGGCGACTATGCGAACGGCGTGACGGCGCAATCGATCGGCGGCGGCGGCGGCGATGCCGGTTATGGCAGCGGCAATACGCAGTCCTTCGGCACCGGCACCAGCACGTCAATCGGCGTTGTCCAGGGCTCGAGCGGTGGGAGCGGCGGCGATGGCGACGAGGTGGATGCCTATCTCTTTGCCGGAAACGGCATCACGACCTATGGCTCGGGCGCAATCGGCATTGCGGCGCTGTCGGTCGGTGGCGGTGGCGGCTCATCCCAGGGTGGCTCCCTCAGCGTTGCCCAGAGCTTCACGGCAGGCGGCCAGGACTACAAGCCCAGCCTGAACATCGAGATGGGCACCACCGGCGCTGGCGGCGGCGCAGGCGACAACGTTTCGGTCACCGTGGCGGCCCCCATCGCGACCCATGGCGGCGACGCGACCGGCGTGCTGGCGCAGTCGATTGGCGGCGGCGGCGGGCTCAGCGGCTCGGCCGGTGCCGATGCGTCGGCAGACAATCCGATCGTTCCCGGCCTTGCTGCGCGCGAGGGGACGAGCGAGGTTGCCGGCTTCCTTAAGAACTATTTCAGCGGCGATGATCAATCCCTTCCGACGGTCGACGCCACTTTCTCGCTTACGATAGGCGGCTCGGGCGGCGCTGGCGGCATCGGCGGCACCGTTTCTGTCGACCTTTCCGCGGCCATCGCGACGGCCGGCGACTGGGCCAACGGCATCGTTGCGCAGTCGATCGGCGGCGGTGGTGGCAAGGGCGGCACTGCCGCCGCAAGCGGCACGGGCGGGATCCCCGAGATCACCATCAACGCCGACGTGGCCCTGGGGGGCAGCGGTGGCGCCGGTGGTGACGGCGGCCAGGTGACCGTCAATCTGAGTGAGGGCGATACGGCCATCGGCACCGCCGGCTACGCGGCGGCGGCAGTGGTCGCGCAGAGCATCGGCGGCGGCGGCGGGATGGGCGCCGACGGCTCCGACAGTGCGGCGGGCCTGATGTCCGTGGGCGGTTCCGATGGCGGCAGCGGCGGCGGGGGCGGCGACGGTCAGTTGGTGACGCTGAATTACGGAAACGCCGGCGGCACCCATATCACCACCACGGGCGACGCGGCCGACGGCATCGTCCTGCAATCGGTCGGCGGCGGCGGCGGCATCGCGGGCGCGGGCAGCAGCCTCTTCATTCCCTCGTTCCTGATGTCCGACCAGATGCTGTCCCTTACCGCGGGCGGCAGTTCGGCCGTGGGTGGCGACGGCGGCGACGTGACGCTCGAGGAGAATTACTTCAGCGTCGACAACACGCTCGACATCTCGACGGGCGGCGATTTCGCCTTCGGCATCCTGGCGCAGTCGATCGGCGGCGGCGGCGGCCTCGTGACCGTTCAGCCGAGCGCGGGGACCGTGACGACAGAACTCGGCAGCACGGCGGGGAGCGGTGACGGCGGAACCGTACAAGTCTTCGCCACCAACGTCACAGTCGTCACCAATGGTATCGCGGCGCATGGCATTGTCGCGCAGTCGATCGGCGGCGGCGGCGGTCTCGTTCGCGTGGCGGATGCGAGCAACGATAGTCCTGCGCTGACGACCTCCTGGGACGGGGTCAACCTGGGCCTGAATCAGGGAAGCGGAAGCGGCGGAGACCTCGTATACGTCTATGCCGGCGGCGGTGGCAGCGTTGCCGTGAGCGGCGCAGGCGCGGTCGGCATCCTGGCGCAGTCGATCGGCGGCGGCGGCGGGCTGGTCATCGACGACGACTCGATGTTTGCCGGCTCCTCCAACGCAGCTTATCGCGAGGTCTGTATCGGAACTTGCGGGAGCGGCGGTGCCGTCACAGCGTGGGTGGACGTGGGTAGCACGGTGTCGGCTACCGGTGAGAACGGCATCGGCGTTTTCGCGCAAAGCCAGGGTTACGGGACGAACGGGCAGATCATCGTCAAGGTGGATGGCACCGTAACCGGCGGGAGTGGCGCCGGCGCCGCCGGCATTTGGTTCGATGGCGGCTCGTCCAATGAGCTCACCGTAAGCGGGACTGTCACCACAGTGGACGGAACGGATGGCACGGCCGTCATGGCCACTTCCGGGACAGCTTCTGGGACAGTGACCATTGCCAACAAGGGCACGATCACCGGCTCGATCTATGGCTCGACCGATTCGGGTGCCGTCTCCGCGGCCACGAGCGCCGCCTTCGCCCTGAAGGCGGCGTCCGGACCCTCGGTGACCATGCACAATCGCGGTACCTATCACGCCGGCGCCGTGATGGATGGAACGCTTCGCAACAGCGGCACCGTGAATGTCGGGATGCCGGGCGAGCTGCGTGTCACCAGTGTCACCGGCGATTTCATCCAGACCGGTGACGGCCGGCTCGGCGTGACCGTCGATTCCCTCAACGCCACCGCCAGCCACCTCAAGGTCGACGGTTACGCCTCCATCGACGGCCTCGTCGTGCCGACGGCGGTGACCCTTCTGCCCGGCTCGCTCGCCGTGGCGACATCAGGAGATCTCGACACCACGGCCGACGCATTGGATTCGCTGCTGTTCCGGTGGGATGCCGCGCAATCCGGCAACCAACTGGTCATCACGCCGCACGCGAACTTCAAGGCGGACGGGGTTTCCCTGACCGCCAGCCAGGCGACGCTCGCCGATCACTTCGGCCGGAAGTGGGACGCCGCCGACCCCGCCTTCGCCAGGCATTTCGCCACCCTGTCCCACATCGATGGAGCGCAGGACTATGCGGCCGCCCTCGACGAATATTCGAGCAAGGATATCTATGCGCAGGCAATGGCCCTGGCCAATTCGGCGGGCACCATTCTCGGCTCGTCGATGAGTTGCCCGGTCTTCGTCGACCAGAAGGTGCAGCTCGAGGAAGACACCTGCCTCTGGCTGAGCGTCTCCGGCCGCTGGAGCGATCAGGACGCGACGGGCGAAGTTCAGGGCTATGACGTCACGACCACCAGCTACCGCATCGGCGGCCAGTACGAGGTTGCGCCA
This sequence comes from Mesorhizobium sp. L-8-10, assembly GCF_016756635.1. Lineage (NCBI taxonomy): Bacteria > Pseudomonadati > Pseudomonadota > Alphaproteobacteria > Hyphomicrobiales > Phyllobacteriaceae > Mesorhizobium > Mesorhizobium sp. L-8-10. The sequence continues at coordinate 4,318,804 of NZ_AP023263.1, forward strand.
GACTGGTTTCTCGGCGGCTCCTTCGCCTATGGAACCACCTCGGCGACGATGGATGGCGGCTCCTTCGGCGACGGCCAGACCTTCGACGGCTCCATCGCGCTGAAGCACACGGCCGGCCCCTGGCTGTTCGCCGGTTCGGTGGCGCTGGCCCAAGGCTCGTACGATGTCAGCCGCCAGGTCAATCTGCCTGCATTCATCGCGCCGCTGGAGAGCGATCCCAGCATCCTGCTCGCCGGCGCGCGGCTGCGCGCCGCCTACCAGTTCACCTTCGACGACTGGTACATCCGGCCCTATGGCGATCTCGACGTGGTCTATTCGCATATGCCGGGAGTGCAGGAAACGGGCTCTCCCCTCTATGCGCTGGATCTCGGCAGCAGCAGCAGGACCAATGTCGCGCTTTCGATGATGGTGGAGTTCGGCGGCCGTGTCGATCTGGACCCGCAGACGACGCTCAGGCCCTACGCCGCCTTCGGCGTCAGCTACCTGCCGGACAACAACCGCACGATCGACGGCCGCTTCGTCAACGAAACCGTCGACAGCGGAACCTTCACCGATTTCCTGGAGGCGCCGGAGGTGCTCGGCCGGATCGACCTCGGCCTGCAGCTCTACAGCGGCAACCGCTTCGACGTGAAGGCCGGATATACCGCCGACATCGGTGATTCCTATCTGAGCCAGACCGCCAGCGCGCGGGTCGGTTTCCACTTCTGATGCCAACGGCCGCAACATCGACCGTTGGAGCGCGACCGCGCGATCCACGCCCGTGCTTTCCGAGTACGATTTCGGGCCGATGCGGTAGCGCGAAAGCCAAGCGGCCCGGAGGGGCCGCGCCGGCGATTGGGTCAGCGGCTGCGGCCTTCTGTCTTCTCCCCGTCCTTCACGGGGAGAGATGCCGGTCCACCCTCCGCAGCTGCAGCGCAGCTGCTGCGGAGGACGGGCAGGCAGATGAGGAGCGGCGCAAACGCCACAAAAATCGCTCCTCGACGTCGCGCCCTCGGAGTTTGAGATGCCCTGGAATGCCGTTGGCATGATGCCTTCTCTCCGGTCCGGCCCTGTCTCCACAGCCTTGCCGGATCGGAACGCTTGCCTGCGGCATCGCGGTCGGGCAATTGTTGCAGATGCGTCGGCCCGAAGATCGGCATCGGTTTTCGGGCCGACGCGTCGTTTCAAACGGATAGGGCGTCATTATCGCGTCGAAGGCACGCGCGGCGCTCCACGACAAAGGGGGTTATGGCCGATGTCGGGTTCATCAAGGATTTGTGCGGTGACCGCTGCCGCCCTCATGGCGCTTTGCGCGTCGGCCGTAGCCCAGGAAGCCGGCCTGCCGGGCGGTGCCTCCTCGCTGAAGGAAACCTATGAGGATTGGGAGCTCTCCTGCCAGGCGACGCCGAAGCCGGTCTGCGCGGTTTCCCATCAGCAGTCGCAGCAGAACGGGCAGCGCTTGCTGGCGATCGAATTGGGCAAGGGGCAGGAGGGTGGCGTCGCGGGCAATCTCGTCCTGCCCTTCGGCCTGCAACTCGCCGCCGGCGCAACGCTTCAGGTCGACGATGGTGCAGCCGGCAAGCCGCTGCCTTTCTCCACCTGCCTGCCCGCCGGCTGCCTTGTGCCCCTCAGCTTCGACGCCAAGGCTGCCGCGCCGCTGCGCGCAGGCACGACGCTCAAGGTCACCGTCAAGAGCCTCGACCAGAAGGACGTGGCCTTGTCGGTATCGTTGAAGGGGCTGGCTGCGGCGCTGGATCGGTTGAAGGTGCTGGTCGGGGCTTAGGGGGCGGGGGCTGGCTGGCCATCTCGGCGGTCGCGGCTGACAACGTGGACGGATATCGACTCGGCATTTCGGCCAGCCAAGCCGAATTGGGAAAAGGGCTCGTTGTGAGCCTGGAAGCAGAAGTTCGCGCCGCCGATTCGAAATGTCGGCTTCGCGCCAATAGCGGTCATTCCGGCGCGTACCTGACGATCCCCAAAGCGGTCGTTTGTCAGTTGCTGAGCCGCGGCGTCTGCACTGCCGCGCCGAACAGGCGCTGGCAATCAGCCCGCGTCAGTCACCCGGACGCAGGCTGCTCGGGCGCAATGAACAGTCTTCCGAGGCGGTGACCGCGGGGCCATGCGCGGACCAGCGAACTCGATCGGTCTCGCCCTCGATCCTGAACTCGTTGCCTAGATTCCCGCCCCACAGCTTCGTGCGGAAGCTGCTGTCGTCCGTATTCTGGGCCTCTTCGACACCGGGGGGCGATCATTCCGCCGCCTGCGGATTGTCGGCGACGGGCATGCGCATCCACATCGCCGCGATGGCAAAGCCTACCGTGAGGTGGACGACGCCCCAGAGAATGGACGTGATTGCGACGCCAGCCAGCTCGGGGAAGAACGCGACGGCCAGGCCGATCGCGAGCGCGACGTTCTGGAACGCGACTTCGAGGGTGACTGCCCGACGGTCGGCGGCCACAAGGCCCGAAGCACGAGCGAGACCCCAGCCCAACAAGACGGCAACGGTGAAGGTGACGAGAACCGGGGGGAGCGCGATGCTGGCGAAGCTGCCGAGGACGCTCATGTTGCCCAGCAGCAGAATCGCCACAACGACGGCGAATACAAGACCGGCGATGCGGCGTACCCAATGCCGGATATTGTCGGTGGTCGCGGGACTCTTGGCGCGGATGATCATGCCCGCCGCGACCGGGACAATCAGCATGATGAGCAGCACCATGACCACCCGTACCGGCTCGATTTCGATCCGTTCGATCATCGCCCGGGTCTCGGGGTTCATCGAGGCCCAGAACGCGAACAAGAGGGGTGTGACGACGATGCTGAACAATGTGGAGATCGCCGTCATGCTGACCGAGGTGGCCACGCTCCCTCGCGCCACTCCGGTCAGGTAGTTCGACAGCGCCCCGGCGGGACAGCAGGACACGAGCAGCAAGCCGAGCGCGATGCTTGGCGTCGCCGCCATCAGCATGCCGATGCCGGAGGCGGCCGCCGGCAGGACGAGGTACTGGGCAGCCAGTCCGACGCCGGGCGCCCTGGGGCTCTTGAGAACCCTGCGGAACTGGTCCCAGGTCAGGTCCAGCGCCACGGCAAAGACCAGAAAACCAACCATGACAGCGACGGCCAGCCCGGCCCTTGGGCTGAAGTTGAACAGAGCCTGATCGATCGATTCCATGTCTTTCACCTTTGAATGCGCGGGGGCGGAGCCGGCTGTTCGCGACTTGCGAGGGGTGGAAGCGCTTGCGGCGCTGGCGCGCGATCGTGGCCGCCATCGCCCACGCTTGTTTCAGCGGGGACTCCGGGAGGCGCGGCATCAGCCATTTCTTGCAGCGTCAATCCAGCCCACGACACGGCGGGCGTCGCGCCCGACGCCTGAGACCAACGGCGAGGACACTGCATATTGGAAATGAAGCCCGGCGAAATACAGCCCAGCCACGTCGGTTGATTTGCCGAACCGGTGGCGAGGGTCGCCGCGCCCGTCCAGGACCGGCAGGTCGATCCAGTCGAAGCCGGGATCGAAGCCGGTGCACCAGATCACGCTCGCAAAAGCGACTTCTGCGCCGTCGTCGGCGACCGCCTTGCCGTCTCTGATCCGGGCGATTTTCCCGATCCGCCGCACCCCGGCGCGCTTCAGCTGACCCGGCCGTGTCCGGATCAGCGGCATGCCGTGACCGTGCATCCTGGAGCGGAACTTGCGCCCCATCGGCGTCCGCATCGTCAGAATGCGATGAAACAGTCCGCGAATGACGAGGCGAACCAGCAGTTTTCGTCCAAGGAAGCCGACGGGATCGAACGGAATGTGGCCGACGTCACGTCCGGACAAATAGACCTTGTGCGTCTTGGCCAGGTCCATTGCGATCTCGGCGCCCGAGTTGCCGGCGCCGACCAGCAGCACCGGGCCGTTCGGAAGCTGGGCGGGGTTACGGTATTCGTGCGAGTGCATCTGGAAAACCTGCGGGTCCAGATCGTTGGCCAAGGCCGGCAGGCGCGGCTTCTGATAGCTTGCCGCCGCGACAACCACGCGGTCCGCCTCACAAACGCGGTCCTTGGTTTCCAGGCGGAAGCGGCCGTTCGCCTTGTGCAGCCGCCTGACCGGCTCGTTCACGCGCACCGGCAGGTCGAATTTCGCGGCATATGCTTCGAGGTAATCCGCCATCTCGTCCTTGGTGGGAAAGGTGTCCTTGTGCGCCGGGAAACGATAGCCGTCGAGCGAGTCGAACTTCGCCGGCGTGAAGAGGCGCAGCGAGTCCCAGCGGTTGCGCCAGACGTCGCCGACGCGGGGCGCACCCTCAAGGATGACATGGTCGATGCCTCTCCGCTTGAGGTGATAGCTGACGGACAGTCCCGCCTGGCCGGCGCCGATCACCACGACGTCGTGACGTTCGGGCCTGGCTTCGGCCGGTTGCCGGAGCGATGCCGCCGGGAATGTGTCCGGTTGGGTTCTGAGCAGATTCCCCGTTTCCACCAGGTCGGCGGGGTGGCGGCCGGTGCGGGCCCTGTCGGATGTGCGTGTGTCGGCCATGGCTCTTCTCCTGTGGTCGTTGCGGAGACGAGCCTAGTCCTCTGGACACGCGGCTTTCATCGTTCGTATGACCCATGCCGCATCTTTCAGGAATGGGGTGTTCTACCCATTCCGCCGCGCGTCAATCGAGCCGGTCTGCAAGCCCTTGGCAACGGCGGCGGCGCGCGAGGAAACCCCGAGCTTGTTGAAAATGTTCTCGACATGGCGGTTCACTGTCTTGGGGCTGAGCCTGAGTTGCCTGGCGATCTCGCGGTTCGTGCCGCCGTCGGCGACCAGCGCCAGCACCTGCCGCTCGCGCGCCGTCAGATTGTCGGCTCCCGCCGCCGTGGAACCGGCCCGCAACTCGAGAATTCGCGCCAGATCGGGCGCCGCGCCGAGCTCCTCGAAAATATTCTCGGCTGCGTCGAACTCCCTTTCGGCGCTTTCGGTGTCGCCGAGCTCCGCGCAGGCACGCCCGATGTCGACGCGCAGACGCGCAACGAGATAGGGCGCGCCGAATTCCGACCAGTAGCGCCGGGCTCGGGTGAGCGGGGGGACCGCGTCGCCGAACTGACCGCGCGCCAGCGCCAGCGAGGCGTGTCCCTGATCGGCCACGCGGGCGAGGATTTCCGTGCCGAAGCGCTCCGCGATGTCCGACATTTCGCCGCACAGCCGTTCGGCGGCGTCCAGGTCGCCGCAGGCGATGAATATCTCGATGCCCGCGGGCAGCAGTGCCACCTTGCGGGGCATGTCGCCGGCCGTTTCTAAAGCGCGCCGAATCCCGGCAATCGCCTCCTCGCGCCGGCCCTGTGCAAGGCGCAGCAGCGCCAGTCCGGGCTGCGGGTCCACCCCGATTTCACCGGCCAGGCGATACTCGGCATCGGATTTGTCGAACTCGCCGCGCAGGCGCAGGATCTCCCCGCGCCGGTAGGCGGCATTGGCCATCGCGGTGTGCTCGGTCGTGCCACTCAGGCCGTCACCGGCGCGCTCCGCCTCCTCGAAGGCTTCTGCCCAGTGGCCCTCGAGTTGGAACACCTCGGCCCGGTGCACCTGGCAGACGCCGTTGAAGGCCCTGGCCTGGGGATTGCGCCGGCACCAGTCGGTGAGGATCGAGGTCCATTCGCGCGCGCGCACCATCTCGAGAACACGGCAGCAGGAGGCAACGATCTCGCAATAGACCACGCCGCATACCACCGGCGAAAGCCGTCGGCCGTTGGCGAGCAGCATTGCCTCGTCTATCGGGACATACCCCTCGTCGATGCGTCCGAGCCGAAAAAGGATTCCGCCCTTGAGGCTGCCAGCCATGGCGATCAGGTCGGGATCGTCTCCTTTCTCTCCGATGGCGATTGCATTGTCTGCAAGTTCGATCGCCGCTTCGTAGTCGCCTTTTCCCCGGTGCATGTAGACTTGAGGAAGGAGCAGATACCCGCGTTGCACGCAATCAGGCGCGGTCTGTTCGGCATGTTTGGCTGCGCGCTGAAGCCAGCCGGATCCCAGTCCGACCTCTCCGATCAGCATGTTCCGCAATCCGCACCAGAATGCCGTGCGTGCGCTTTCCTCGTGGTTCTCGTTGGCGGAGAATTGCGCGTAAAGCCGCTCCAGCCCGTCGAGCATGACCCGATCCTGCGCCGAAATCCCCGCAGCCCAGACCAGTGCCTCGAGGTCGTCGGTCCCGAGCTCCGACTCGGCGTCCGCATTCAGGAACAATTCGACCGCGTCTGCCCAGGCACCCCTGTCGTAAGCAGCCCGCGCGGCACGAATTGTTTCAAGCGGGTTCAGTGACATCTCGTCAGGAAGGGTACACCACTGCTACGGAATACAGAAACCTGATATCCGAGTTCAGAGGCCCCGCAGCAGGACTGCGGTTGATGCTGACGTGGGGATCGGAGCGGAACGACATCCCGAAAGCTGCCAATCCGCTGACGTGAAGAGTTTCGGGCGCCGGCAGGCGTACGAAAGTCCCCGAGGAAGGAACCCGCGGGCCACGGGCAGCGGCTGTGGGGATTTCGATATGCGGCCGGTGTCGGCGATGGCGCGACCCCCGCCAGGAAGCGGCCGGGTTGATGCGGCCGGACCGCTTCGGCTTTCAGCAACCCGGTCTTGTCGGCTTCATATCAGGTCGCGGATGACGATCAGGCTCCGGCGCTCCCCCAGGGCATCGAGAGTCGGATTGATCTGGCAGCCCGGGCGTGGTCATTCATGCGCACTCCAAAAACCGATTGCAATTTAAGATCAATCGATCTAACTTGAAACTGCTTGCATAACGCAATCAGAGCCGCGGATATGCCGCGTGAGGAAAGGAAGTGGCCTGGCCAAGCTCGTGTTCGAAATGAACCAGTCCGTGGGCGGCTAAGTCGACCATATGGCGTTTGAGCCGAGTCCCACGTTCTTCCGCCACTTCATCGAGGACATGCGCGACCTGGCAAGCAGCGTGCAAATGTTGACGGAGATGAGAAGATGAACGCCCCCGCCTCGATCACCATCACGCCAATCCTCGTTGCCGACCTGCTTGTCGAGGGCGGGCGGATGCCGGTCTACGTGCACGTCATTGACCACCCCGATGCGCGCGTACTGGTCGACACCGGCATGACGGAGCTGCACCCGGCGGTGGCCGACCTCGATCCCCGCCTCCATCCACTGAGCAGGCAGGACTTCGACCTTGCCGGCATCGACATCGTCGTCAACACACACCTGCACGCCGACCATTGCGGCGGCAACCACCTCTTCGGCGACAAGCCGATCTACGTCCAGCGTCGGGAGCTCGACGACGCGCGCAGCGAGGACGAGTACACCATTCGCGAGTGGGTCGATGCGCCCGGCGTGCGGTATGTGCCGGTCGACGGCGAACTCGAACTGCTTCCCGGGCTCCGGCTTGTCCCGGCGCCGGGCCACACAGCCGGCATGCAGGTCGTCGTCGTCGAGACTGGCGGGCGCCCGGTCGTCGTTGGCGGCGACGTGGCGGTCTGGTTTGGCGAGCTCGACGAGCCGCACACCGAAGGCCAGCTGCGGGTGCACGCGCTGGAACCCGAGCTGGTCTGGCTCGCGCACGAGCACGAGCCGTGGCGACCCCGCACCGCATGAGGCATCACGCCGGCGCTTGCTGGGTGGGGGGAGTACATATCAAATCCAACTGCGCCCTGGCGCAGACCATTTTGCATTGCGCCCCGGTCGCGCGGCGCTTGGGAGGAGAAAAAAGGCATGGCCAAGCTCGTGTTCGGAATGAACCAGTCCCTGGACGGCTACGTCGACCATATGGCGTTCGCGCCGAGCCCCACGCTCTTCCGTCACTTCATCGAGGAGGCTCAGGGCCAGGCGGGCAGCCTGTACGGTCGCAAAATCTACGAGATCATGCGCTACTGGGATGACGATCATGCTGAATGGGATGCAGAACATCACGCCTTCGCGGCGGCGTGGCGCAACCAGCCGAAATGGGTCGTCTCGCGCTCGTTGAAGTCGGTCGGCCCCAACGCCAGGCTTGTTGAGGGTGATCTGGAGGGCGCGATTCGCGCGCTGAAGGTCGAGCGCGACGGGGAGATCGAAGTTGCTGGCCCGGACTTGGCGCAAAGCCTCACCGAACTTGGCTTGATCGATGAGTATCGAATCTACCTGCACCCCGTCGTGCTTGGTCACGGCAAGCCGTATTTCGCCGGCCCCCGGCCGCCGCTCCGCCTTATGACCAATGATCGGATTGGCGAGGATGTGATCAGGTTGACCTACGTTCCTGCTTGATCTCGCGACTCGCCGGATCGAAATCGTCGCAGAAGTCCGGTCTCGGGTTGGGGTGCGGGCAGAAACCGCTCGGGGAGGTGCGCTGCCATCCTGGCGGCGAGGTTGGCCAGCTTCAGTTCCGGCCAGGATCGCGATGGATCGGGGCGCCCCCTTTGCCCCCCGCGCACCCGGCATCGGAGTTCCCACCCGATCCGCTACAATTTGCGCCCCTGCTCACCCCTGAAACAATCGAAACACTCCCACGCCGCTTCAGAAAAACACCTGAAAAGAAACCGGTGTAAGACAAGCACAGCCGCATGGATGCGGCAGATTCAACCGGCGATCAGCAAATATCCAGGGCGCGGGACGTTGTGCTCGTCTGCGCTGCGGCGCCGATATGACTTGCTCCGAACCTGAGAGATCAAGATGCAGAAGGCAATGACCCCACACGACTTCCCCGGGCGGCTCCGGGCGGGCCTCATCGGCGAAAACCATCCGGCCTATGACGAGGCGCGCGCGCTCTACAATGCCGCGATCGACAAGCGGCCGCGCTGGATCGTCCCTTGCGCCGAGGTCGAAGACGTCGTCGCAGCCGTCAATCATGCCCGGCAGTGGAACCTGCTCGTCGCCATTCGCGGCGGCGGCCACAGCGGTCCGGGCTTCGGCGGTTGCGACGGTGGCATGGTCATCGACATGTCGCCGATGAAGCGGGTCGACGTCGACCCGCATACCCGTACGGTTCGTGCCGAAGCCGGCTGCACGCAAAGCGAGGTTGATCGCGCCACCAGCGCCCATGGGCTGGCTGTGCCGGCAGGCCTCGTCTCGACCACCGGCGTGGCAGGGCTGACGCTGGGCGGCGGCACAGGTCATCTCACGCGCAAGCACGGCCTCACCATCGACAACCTGCTCGCCGCCGAGGTCGTGCTGGCCGACGGCAGCGTCGTGACGGCGAGCAAGGACAAGCATCCGGACCTGTTCTGGGCGCTGCGCGGCGGCGGCGGCAATTTCGGCGTCGTGACGGCCTTTTTCTTCCGGGCGCACCCGGCGAAGGACGTCTATGCCGGGCCGATCTTCTACGACATCGCCGATGCCGCCGAGGTCATGCGCTGGTATCGCGACTTCCTGCCCGGCGCGCCGCGGGAACTGGGCATGTTCTTCGGCATCAAGACCGTGCCGTCCTGCGATCCGTTCCCGCGCGAGATCTGGGGCAGGCGCATCTGCGCGCTGATCAGTTGCTACAACGGCACGGAAGAGGAGGGCATGCGGGCGATGAAGCCGGCGCGCGACGCGCTGCCGGCGCCGCTGATGGACGGGATGATGCAGATGCCTTTCGTCGATCTGCAGGGCCTGTTCGATCCGCTACTACCGAAGGGGCTGCAATGGCACTGGAAGGGCGACTATGTCGACGAACTCTCCGATGCGGCGATCGCCGCCCATGTCGAGCACGGCGCGAAGAGCCCCAGCGAGCTGTCGCTGATGCATCTCTACCCAATCGACGGGGCGGTCCAGGACGTGGCTTCCGATGCCACCGCCTGGGGCGCCCGGGGCGCGCGCTGGTCCATGGTGATCGCCGGCATCGATCCCGATCCGAAGAAGGCGCCCGAGCTCAAACGCTGGGCGAGCGACTATTGGGCCGCGGTGCACAAGCACAATCCGCATGGCGGCGCCTATGTCAACTTCATGATGGATGACGAGGGCGAAGCACGCCTGCGTGCCGCCTACGGCGACAACTACGACCGGCTCGTCGCGGTCAAGCGCGAATACGACCCGGCCAATCTCTTCCGGGTCAACCACAACATCCGGCCTTGAAGCCAGGCCTGCCCGCCCTTCGCTGAAAAAGGGGCGGGCAGGCGGGCGTATGGATCGACCCGCTGATACGGCATCTCGGCACGGGTGCTCGATCAGCAGGAATTCATGTCATGGATGGCAGGCGCACATCTCTGCAGTCGATCAATCCTTGCTGACCACCGTTGACACCGGCGCCGCCACAGTGAATTTTTGACGCCTGCTTTCAACGTGATGAATTGCGTCCGCCGGCTCCGGCCGAGTCGCCTGAGCATATCTCCCGAAAGTGTGCAGCGGTTTCGGGAAAAAGAGGCATGCACCAAATCAAAAACCTGCAGGGTGTCGCGTGAATCTTTCCACAATACACGACGCAGCGGTCGCGGGTGATCAGCGGCAACATATCCGCTTCGTCATCCACGGACGAGCGCACGCAGCGAAGCGGAGGGCGCACCGATCCGTGGATCCATTCCGTGACCGATCCGAAGGCCGCAGACGGTCGAGGAAGAGGATGGCTCCCCGATCCATCCGCCCAAGCCCAGCACATATTCTGCATCGAAGCAGTCAACCGCGATTTTCACGGCATGGATTCTCGGGTCTCCTCGCCCACGCTTCGCGTAGGCTCGGGCCCGAGAATGACGAAGGTAGGGCAGCGCGCCACCCCCAAACGGGGTCATCATTCACTCTGTCGTGTACTATGGAATCCTTCTTCACACGACGCGCTGGTGGAAGTACATATCCGCACAACGAGGCGAGCCCTCCCGGCAGGCGGTCCTCTCCGATCCTTCGCGAGATGTCGGCAGGCCGGCGAGGGCGGCGCGAGCGCCGCAAGCATTGCCCCGTCACCCTGCCTTCGACGGCATGCCTGAATAACAGGCCCGTCCTGTAAATTTCCAGTTTTTAACAGGACAGCCGGCTGCTCGGTTATCCCCGGCCGAAGAACAGGAGCCGGCAGATACGAGGGAGGCCGGCGCCAAGGCTGAAGAGCGTTGGCGCTGCGCACCTCGGGACGAGGGAGGCTGGCACTACGTTCCTCATCCTGAGGTGCGAGCGCAGCGAGCCTCGAAGGACGCACCAACTCGCCTTTTCCTCCGTGCGGAGCTATCAGACGTCCGCCGAAGCCCCGCCACCCCTCACTACGCCAGGCGGGCTGCCGATCACGCGCTTGAAGGCGCGGCTGAAGGCGGCCTGGGAGCCGTAGCCGAGGCGGTGGGCGGCGGTCTCGATCGGCATCCGGTCGCGGCCGATCCATTGCGAGGCGAGCCGCATGCGCAGTTCGGTCAGGTAGCGCACCGGCGTCATGCCCGTCACCGCCAGGAAGCGCTCGGCGAAGACGGAACGTGAGCTGCCCATTTCGGCAGCGAGGTCGGCCAGCGTCCAGTTGCGGCCGGGATCGCGATGGAGGGCGGCGATCACGCGGCCGAGGCGCGGGTCGCGCAGCGCTTCCACCCATCCGGTGGCGTCGCCGCAACCGCATTCCACCCAGCCGCGCACGATGAAGGCCGAGACGACGTCGGCGAGCCGCGCCAATATGCCGGCAAAGCCGGCACGGGCGTCGCGCGCCTCGCGCTCCATCGCCTCCAGCATCGGCAGGATCTCGGGATAACGCTCCATCAGCGTGCCCACGAACATCACCTCGGGCATCAGGGCGACCAGCGGGTGCATGCCGCCGAGATCGAAATCCATGCAGCCGCTGAAGACGATCACGTCGGTCGAGCGGCAGCCGTTGCAATCCTTGATCTCGCTGACGCTCTGGCAAAGCAGCGCCGCCTCGTAGGTGGAGACGTCGCGGCAGGGCAGGTCGCGGTCTGAGATGAGGTCGTGCAGGCCGCCGCGCGGCAGGAGCACGGCATCGCCGGTATCCATGACATGGACGCCGCCGTCCTTGCGGCGCAACAGCACGGGCCCTCGCGCGACGAAATGGAACTGCGCCCGTCCTTCCACAGTGCCGAAGCGGACGCCGAAGGGGGCGGAGAGCTGGATGCGGCGATAGTTGCCGCCGACCAGGCGCATCCCCATCAAGAGCTCGCTGACGAGATCCGGCAGAACTTGCCGGGCGGATGGCTGCGTGCCGGTTTCGGACTTTCGATCAAGCATTCCGGATCTAGTGACATGGTGCGTCCGGAATGTCCATCCTAATTCTGCTGCATTGCAGCACAGCTCCCTTGAAAGGACAGACGATGAGCGAACCATTACCACCGGCGGAGGCGGCCCCAGCCCGAGACAAGCCGGCCCGAGACAGGTCCATCCGAGATATGCCGGCTCGGGACAAGCCCGCCTGGGACGCCGTCATTGCGATGACGCTCGGCGTGTTCGGGCTGGTGACGGCGGAGTTCCTGCCGGCCAGCCTGCTGACGCCGATGGCGGCCGATCTCGGTATCACCGAAGGACTGGCGGGTCAGGCCGTCACGGCGACGGCGCTGGTGGCGCTGGCGGCGAGCCTGCTGATCCCGGCCGCGATCGGGGATCTGGACAGGCGTGTCGTGCTGCTCGCCTTTTCCGCGATGCTGATCATTTCGAACCTGCTGGTCGCGCTCGCGCCATCGCTGCCGCTGCTCCTCATCGGTCGTGTGCTGCTCGGCGCCGCGCTCGGCGGCTTCTGGGCGATGTCGGCGGCTGTGACCATGCGCCTCGTGCCCGAGGCGCTGGTGCCACGGGCCCTGTCGATCATGTTCAGCGGCGTTTCCGCCGCCACGATCCTGGCCGCGCCGGTCGGCAGCTATCTCGGCGAGGTGATCGGCTGGCGAAGCGTCTTCCTGCTCACCGCTGTCCTGGCCGGCGTCGCGCTGGCAGTGCAGTTCGCGACGCTTCCCAGGATCGCGCCGACGGGGCAGGCGGGCCTGCGCACGCTGGGCGAGGTGCTGGCGCGACCCGGGATCGCGCTCGGCATGCTTGCGGCCATGCTGATCTTCACCGGGCATTTCGCCTTCTTCACCTATGTGCGTCCCTTCCTGGAAACCGTGACCGGCGTCGGCATCGGCGGCGTCTCGGGCATCCTGCTCGGCTTCGGCATCGCCAATTTCCTCGGCACGCTCCTGGCCGGTCCCCTGCTGGAGCACAGCCTGCGGATGACGCTGCTGTCGATGCCGCTGCTGATGGGCCTTCTGGGTCTCGGCCTGGTGACGGTGGGCAGCGAGCCCGCGGCAGGCGCGGTGATGGTGGCGATCTGGGGCATGGCCTTCGGCGCCGTGCCGGTGGCATGGTCGACCTGGCTCACCCGCACGGTGCCCGACCAGGCGGAAAGCGCTGGCGGTCTGCTCGTCGCGGCGATCCAGTTCGCGATTGCGCTGGGCGCTGCGGCAGGCGGCGCGATCTTCGACACCAGCGGCGGCATCGGCGTCTTCACCGCGAGCAGCTTCATTCTCCTGCTGGCGGGGCTGATGATCGTGGCAGGTATACGCTCCCGCCGGGTGGCGGTCGCGGCCTGACATCAAGCCTGCGGGCGGCGTGTGAGGATGCGCCGCCCGTAGCCATGACCGCCGACTCCCTCTATGCCGGCTCTTCGTCGGGGCATCGGAAAGGGACAGACGTGACCGTCACGCAAAGCAGGACCGCCGAGATCCGCCGGCTGGCAGCCGAGGATCGCGATGCCGCCGCCCGCGCGCTGGCGGAATTGCTGCGCGACCTCTTCGGCATCGAGGCCGAACGAGTAGAGATCAATCGCGACCGCTACAGCCTGAATTCGCTCAACGGCTTCTTCCGGACGGGTGATGAAGCCTTCTTCTTCAAGTTCCATCAGGAAGAGGGCGAGGAGGCGATGAGCGGCGAATATTACCGCGCCGACATCCTGGCCAAAGCCGGACTGCCGGTCGACAATCCCGTCCATATGTCGGCGCTGCCTGGCGAGCAGATCCTGATCTATCGCCGCCGCACCGATCCGCGCTTCTCCGATGTCCTGCGCCGCCTCGATCTCGCGCCCGATGAAGTGGCCGAGGCGCGGGCGCTTGCGGCCGAACGGAAGCTCAACGAGGCGCTGCTCGAAGTCTGTCGCAAGACGCTCCATCCCGTTGACGCGGCCGAAGTCGCGGCCGAGCCGATCCATCGCCTGTTCTACGAACGGCTGATCGACCCGAAAAGCGGCGCGCTGCCGGGCGGGCGTTTCGCCGACTTCTATGTCGGGCGGAGCTTCCGGTTTCCCGGCGTCGAGCTCGATTGGGAGGCTTTCAGCCGGGCGGCAGTCGTCATCAACGGCGTGCGCTACCGCAGGACGATCGGCGAGCTGTTCGCCGCGGCGGCAGAGCGGCTGCGGCCCGATCGCCTGGCGGATGCAGGCGGCGTGACCGCCCATGGCGACGCCCACAACGCCAATGTCTGGTACGTGGAAGGGGGCGGCGCGCCGTCGCTTGCCTTCTTCGATCCGGCCTTCGCCGGCAGCCACGTGCCGACGCTTCTCGCCGAGATCAAGGCGACATTCCACAACATCTTCGCCCATCCGCTCTGGCTCTACGATCCGGCCGAGGCCGCGACGCGCTATCGCGCGGACGCGACATTCGCCGACGGCGTGCTCGACATCGTCACCGACTGGCAGCCGAGCCGCATCCGCCTGGCCTTGCTCGAGGTGAAGGCCGGGACCTTCTGGCGGCCGCTGCTTGCCACACTTTCCGAGCGCGGGCTGCTGTCGCCCGACTGGCGCGAGGTGATCCGGCTTGCGCTGTTCCTGTGCCCGACATTGGTGATGAACCTGAGGGCAGGGGCCAGCAGCCACAATCCGGTGTCGTCGCTGATCGCCTTCTCGGTGGCGGTGATGGTCGGCAGCGAGCCGGTGGCGGGCGAGGATGTCGTGACGCGCTTCCTCGATATGGTCGACCCCGAGCGAGGTTAGCGCTCCAGAAGAAGCGGATCGCCTGCCGGTGAGGTCTCTTCATGCACTGCAGGTTCACCGCGTGCCCGCTTCGCGCAAATCCGTGACGGGCGCCACAGCAGTTGCGCTGCAGCTGCGAAGGGTGGACCGGTAGATGCAGGCGGGCGGCGCTATCGCACCTCGTAGCCGACTTCGGCAGCGCCGTGGCAGAGCGCCGTCCAGAAGCTCCTGGCGAAGGAGCGGAACACATAGAGGTCGAACTGCTCCGGCGCCGTGCGCTGAATCTGGGCGAAGACGTCGTGATGCGCGGTCGATCGGCCCGCACCGACCGGAAAGGCGGCCGGCGAGAAATCGATCGCGAAGAATTTCGCCAGCACCCATTCGGCACGGGCGCCCGAAATCCGGATCGCCGTGCGCCCGTGCGAGAGGGCGGTCACGGCGCCGTCTTCGTCGCCAATCAGCCTGGCGAGGGCCGTCTCTGCACCGGCGGCCTGATCGACCACCAGGAAGCGGCGGGGCGCGACGGCGAAGGCCGCCTTCGTTTCCTCCGCCACGCCGGCGCCCGCGCCCTCCGGCAATGCGAGCCCGGTCGCCGAGCGGATAGCGCCGACCACGGAGGCTTCCTTGCCCGGCCATGCGGTGACCTCGGCGATCGAGCCGGGCCTCGTCTCGGTGAGGACGACGCCCGCGCTCTCGGCGAGGCGACCGTGCGGCCCGGGCTTCCAGACGGGGAGCAGCGGAGAAACCGGCTCAACCATGCATGCGGCTCCCTTCGGGATCGAAGAAATGATGGCTGACGATCTCCACCGGGCCGAAGCGGTCGCGCAGCGGGTCGGAAACGAAGGCGCGGGTACCGTGGCGCGCCTTGCCCCTCGCCACCAGCGCCAGCGCAACATGCTTGCCCAGGGCCGGCGAATAGCAGGCAGCCGTGATGTGGCCGATCGAACCATGGGCGCGCGCCCGGTCGAGTTCTTCGACGACATGTGCGCCGCCATTGAGCGCCCGATCGTCCAGCGCCACGAGACCGACGAGTTGCAGGCGGTCGGCCGCGACAAGCCCTTCGCGGTCCATCATGGCCGAGCCGATGAAGGGTTTCTTCTTCGACAGCATCCAGTCGAGATGGAGATCGCGCGCCGTGGTGCGGCCGTCGATCTCCGCCCCCGTGACATGGCCCTTCTCGATGCGCAACGTGCCGAGCGCCTCGAGCCCATAGGGCAGGATGCCGAACGGGGCGCCGGCTTCCAGCAGGGCTTCCCACACATGGGTGCCGAAGCCGGCGCCGCAATAGACCTCATAGGCGAGTTCGCCGGAGAAGGAGAGGCGGCAGATCATGACCGGCACGCCGGCGATCTCGCCATGCACGATGCCCATGAAGGGCAGGGTGGCATTGTCGACGGCCGTGCCGGTGACGCAGGCTTCCAGGACCTTGCGCGCATTCGGGCCGGCGATCGCCGTGCCGGCCCATTCGTCGGTGACGGAGGTGACGGAGACTCTCAGCTCCGGCCAGATCACGTCGAGGAAATACTCCAGATGCTGCATGACCTTGCCGGCATTGGCGGTGGTCGTGGTCATCAGGAAGTCGTTCTGGCCGAGCCGCCACGTCGTGCCGTCGTCGAAGGCGAAGCCGTCCTCGCGCAGCATCAGTCCGTAGCGCGCCTTGCCGACGGCGAGCGTGGAGAAGAGGTTGGTGTAGATCCGGTCGAGAAAGGTTGCCGCATCCGGTCCCTTGACCGCGATCTTGCCGAGGGTCGAGACGTCGACCATGCCGACATGATCGCGCACGGCCTTCGCCTCGCGCACATAGGCCTGCTCGACCGTCTCGCCGGGCAGCCCGTAGATCTGCGGACGGAACCAGAGGCCGGCCGAATAGAGCGTCGCGCCGTTTTCGGCATGCCAGTCGTGCATCGGCGTCAGCCGCTCGGGCTTCAGGTCGCCGTAGCGCTCCGCCGCGAGCGCGCCGATCGAAACCGGTGCGAAGGGGGGGCGGAAGCGCGTGGTGCCCACTTCGGGCACGAGCTTGCCGAGCGCCTCGGCCATGATGGCGAGGCCGGGTACGCTGGAGGTCTTTCCCTGGTCGGTCGCCATGCCGAGCGTGGTGTAGCGCTTGAGATGTTCGACCGAGACGAAACCTTCGCGATGCGCGAGCCGCACGTCCTCCGCCGTCACGTCGTGCTGGAGGTCGACGAAGGCCTTGCCCTTGGCCCTGATCTCGAAGACGGGGGCGGGGTGATGGTCGATCTCGGTCTCGCCGACATCGGGCAGCCGTCCGTTGCCGATGGTCGCGCCCGAAGCGGCGAGGCCGGCGTCCCGGCCTTCCTCGATCGCCCGGGACGTCGAAAAGCTGCCGTTGAAGCCGCCCGCGCCGAACCAGCGCTGCGTTGGTTTCGGCGGCAGGAAGGCCTGCAAGCCGTCATGCCAGGCCGGCCGCGCGCCGGCCTGGCTGGCGAGGTGGATGGCCGGCGACCAGCCGCCGGAAACGGCGAGCAGGTCGGCCGCGATGCTGCGCGGATCGCCCGACAAGGCTCGCGTGGCGGCATCGAATTTCTGGACCTTGATGGCTGCCAGCGCCTTGCCCTCGGTGGCGACGACGGCATGGCCGGTCAAGATCTCCGCGCCCGTCTCGGCGGCAAGTTCGTGTGCGGCTGCCGAGATGTCGGCCCTCACGTCGGCGATCGCGACGATGGTCGCCCCCGCGCGTGCGAGCGCGGCGGCCGCGCGGTAGGCGCTGTCGTTGTTGGTGAGGATCGCGATCCTCGCGCCGGGCAGCACGCCGAACTCGACCGCATAGCGGACGGCCGCGTCGGCCAACATGACGCCCGGCCTGTCATTGCCCGGAAACACCAGCGGGCGCTCGAAGGCGCCTGTCGCCAGCACCACGGCGCCGGCGCGGATCGTCCAGTGGCGATGGCGCGGCTCGCCCTCGGCGGGCGCGGCCTTGTGGTCGGTGACGCGTTCGAGCGCGGCGATCGTGTTGTCGTCGTAGTAGCCCCAGGCCGTCGTGCGCGGCAGCAGCCGGACATTGCCGCGTCCGGCAAGGTCGCGCGTCATCGCCTCGGCCCAATCGGCCGCGCCGGCGCCGCCGATCGTCTCGCCCGACCAGTTGGCGGAGCCGCCGAAGCGCGCATCGAGTTCGGTCAGCACCACCTGCCTGCCCTGGTCGGCGGCGGCCTTCGCCGCCATGAGGCCGGCGGGCCCGGAGCCGACGACCAGAACGTCGCAAAAGGCATTCATGCGTTCATAGCGCGATGGATCCTTCGCCAGCCCCGCCCGGCCGAGGCCTGCCGCGCGCCGGATGAAGTATTCGCAGAACATCCAGAAGCGCGTGCCTCTCAGCGGGCCGATCGCCGGGCCCATGAAGGTCTTGTAGTAGAACCCCGCGGAAAAAAGATTGCCGGCCACCTGGTTGACGGCGCCGATGTCGAGGCCGAGCGACGGAAAGCGGTTCTGACTGACGACGGTGAGGCCGTCATGGATCTCCAGCATTGTCGCCGGGATGTTCGGCTCGCGCACGTCGTCGCGCAGCACTGTCACCAGCGCGTTGGGCTCGTCGACGCCGGCGGCGATCACGCCGCGCGGCCGGTGGTATTTGAACGATCGGCCGAACAGCGAGACCCGGTTGGCGAGCAGAGCGGACGCCAGCGTGTCGCCGGGGTGGCCGGTATAGGGATGGCCGTCGAAGGTGAAGCGGATGGTGCGGCTGCGGTCGATGCGCCGGCCCGCGTCGATGCGGCGTGCGCTCATGGCTTCGCTCCGGCTTCGCGCAGGTCGCGCGCCATCGCGACATCGGAAATCTTGTGCGTCAGCGTGTTGCGGGTGACGGCGAGATGGGCCCGGCAGCCGCCCGAGTGCTGCCAGATCTCATGATGCTCGCCGGCCGGGTTGAGCCGGTCGTAGACATAGGCGTTCCATGCGGCCTGATCCGTCGATGCCGGATCGGGGCGGGTGCGGTTGCCGTCGCCCTGGTAAGTGAATTCCGAGACGTCGCGCGAGCCGCAATAGGGGCAGCGGATCAGCATGGTTTGCGCTCCGCGGGAAAGGGGGACGTGGAGAGGATCATTCTCATTGTCTAATGCAATCTGGGCGTCGCGCCCTGGCCCTTGTCGTCGATGACGAGGCCGCGATGGAAACGGTCCAGCGTGAAGGCCGCATTGATCTCGTGCGGTTCGTCGCGCGCGATCGTCCAGGCGAAGGCGAAGCCTGAGGCGGGCGTTGCCTTGAAGCCGCCATAGCACCAGCCGCAATTGAGATACATGCCCGGCAGCGGCCCCGTCGTGATGATCGGCGAGCCGTCCATGGACATGTCGCAGACGCCGCCCCATGAACGCAGCACCCGCACGCCGGCGAGGCTCGGGAACAGCGCCAGCATCTCGCTCATCACCTCCTCGACAATCGGCAGGTTGCCGCGCTGCGCGTAGGAGTTGTAGCCGTCGATGTCGCCGCCATAGACGAGGCCGCCCTTGTCGGATTGCGACATGTAGAAATGGCCCATGCCGAAGGTGATGACGGTGTTCAGGAAGGGCTTCAGCGATTCCGACACGAAGGCCTGGAGCACATGGCTCTCGATCGGCAGCCTTTCGATGCCGGCGAGCCGCATGACATGCCCGGTGCTGCCGGCGACCGCGACCGCAACCTTCCTCGCCCTGATCTCGCCGCGCGTGGTGGTCACGCCGGTGATGCGGTCGCCGTCGCGCAGGAAGCCGGTCACCTCGCAGTTCTCGACGATGTCGACGCCGCGCCGGTCGGCGCCGCGCGCATAACCCCATGCCACCGCGTCGTGCCGGGCCGTGCCGGCACGCCGCTGCATGAGGCCTCCCACCACCGGGAAGCGCGCCGAGGCCGACAGGTCGAGGCCGGGTACCTCCCGCGCGAGCTGGGCGGGGCTCATCAGCTCGGCATCGATGCCGTCATGGCGCATGGCGTTGCCGCGGCGGGCATAGTCGTCGAGCTGGGCGGGCGAATGGGCGAGGTTGAGCACGCCGCGCTGCGAAAACATCACATTGTAGTTGAGTTCGTGGGACAACGTCTCCCACTGCTTCATCGAATGCTCGTAGAAGCGGGTGTTGGCGGGCAGGAGGTAGTTGGAGCGCACGGCCGTCGTGTTGCGGCCGACATTGCCCGAGCCGAGATAGCCCTTCTCGATGACCGCCACGTCGGTGATGCCGTGTTCTTTGGCGAGATAATAGGCGGTGGACAGGCCGTGTCCGCCGCCGCCGATGACGACGACTTCATAGGCGGGTTTCGGCTCCGGCTTGCGCCATGCCGGTTTCCAGTCGCGATTGCCGCCAAGAGCGTTCCTGAAGAGCGAAAGGGCCGAATATTCCGCCATTGGCAGTTGTGATCCGTTGCTGATTCCGGCGCACACTATCGGGGCGGCCGACGGACCAAGGCAAGGATTGCGCCACGCCCTTTCGCAGGGCCGACTCCCGAGGCCGGCGTTGCCGTTGCGCCTTGTCTTCCGGGAGGCGTGGCTTGCCCCTGACTGCGGGCATCTTTATCAAGGGCGCGGATTCAACCGTCACGCAGAGGGCACAGCCTGCAGAACCCCATGCCGATCCTGTCCTTCCGGCGCTTCGCCGTCCCCCTGATCCTGCTTCTGGCCGTACTTTGGGCCACGCTTGCTGGCGCACAGAACGGCAGCGGCCCGGGAAACGGACTGCTCGCCGAGCAGCAGCAGGTCGTCGGCCAACTCGGGGCCAGGATCGACGCGCTCGAAAAGAAGATCGGCGCCAATTCGCAGGACGACGCGAATCTCGTCGAGATCAGGACCGGGCTCGAGGAGCTGTCGCGCCAATTGCTGGCGAGCGGCGTCGCCTTTCGTCCGCGCCTCGCTGAGATCAATGCCCGGCTCGAGCAGCTCGGCCCGGCGCCGGCGGAGGGGCAGCCGCCCGAACCGGAGGCGGTCGCGTCGGAGCGAAAGTCACTGGTGGCGGACAAGGCCGAGATCAACGTGTTGCTGGGCAATGCGGAGAGCATGTCGATCCGCGTTACCGGCCTGATCAACAATATCGCCGAAATCCGCCGGGAGCTGTTCCAGAGCCTTCTGACCAAACGCTATGACGTCGGCTACGAGTTGCTGGGAGAAGTCGTCGGTGCCGCCTATTCCGAGATGGCCACCTTCTATCGGACCGTATCGTCGTGGCTTCGTTTCGTCGTGCAGTTCAAGCTGCAGTCGGTGCTCGCCGCAACCTTCTTCGCCTTGGTGGCTGCTGTGGTGCTGCTGGTCGGCGGGCGGCGGCTGTTCGGCGATCTCTTCGATGCCGACCCTCTGGTGGAGGAGCCGTCTTATCTCAGCCGCCTGTCCGTGGCCTTCTGGTCGACACTGGTTCCGACCGCGGCCGTGAGCGTGTTCCTGGCAACGACCTATCTGCTCTATCAGTATTTCGGTGTGTTGCGGCCCGATATCGCCACGATCATGGCCTCGCTTTTCAGCGTCATCGGGATCGTGTTCTTCGTCCATCGCCTGGGCGATGCGGTGCTATCGCCCAAGCTGCCGAACTGGCGGCTGATCGACGTGGACACCGGGGCGGCGCGGCTGCTCCATTGGCTGGTCTTCGCCACCGCGCTTTTCACCGGCGTCGACGCATTCCTCAGCCAGGTCTACCAGGTGCTGAGTTCGCCTCTGGCGTTGACGGTCGGCGAGAGTCTTATCTCGACGGTACTTACCGGCCTGCTGGTCATCTTCATTGGGATGGTGAGGCCTGCTTCCGGCGACGATGGCCGGCCACGGCGCTGGCATCCGCTGTTGCGTTTCACCCTGTTCCTTCTGGGCGGCGCCACGATCATCGCGGCACTGCTCGGTTATATCGGGCTGGCGCGCTTCATGTCGGCTCAGATCGTCATCACCGGCGCGGTGCTGGCGACCATGTATCTCGGCTTCCTGTCGTCGCGCGCGATGTCCGACGAAGGCGCCTTCGCCAATACGAAGATGGGTCAGCGTCTCGGCGAGGTCTTCAAGCTCGACGAGACCACGCTCGACCAACTCGGGCTCGTCGTCAGCATCGCGGTCAACATCCTCGTGCTCATCATCGGCCTGCCACTGATCCTTTTTCTCTGGGGGTTCCAGCCGGGCGACATCACCGCCTGGATCTACAGGTTCGCGACCGAGATCAAGATCGGCTCCTTCTCCTTTTCGTTGACCGGCATCCTCACCGGCATCATCGTCTTCGTGCTGGGCTATTTCGTTACCCGCTGGTTCCAGGGCTGGCTCGACGGTTCGGTCATGGCACGCGGCAAGCTCGATGCCGGCGTCCGCAACTCCATTCGCACCGCCGTCGGCTATGCCGGCGTCGCGCTCGCGGCATTGATCGGCGTTTCGGCCGCCGGCATCGACCTTTCCAATCTGGCGCTGGTCGCCGGTGCGCTCTCCCTCGGCATCGGCTTCGGCCTCCAGAACGTCGTCTCCAATTTCGTGTCGGGCCTGATCCTGCTGGCCGAGCGTCCGTTCAAGGTCGGTGACTGGATCGTGGCGGGCGCCGTCACGGGCACGGTCAAGAAAATCAGCGTTCGCGCCACCGAGATCGAGACGTTCCAGCGCCAGACCGTCATCCTGCCGAACTCCGAGCTGATCAATGCCGCGGTCGGCAACTGGACGCACAAGAACAAGCTCGGGCGCATCGAAGTCAGGGTCGGGGTGGCCTACGGTTCCGATCCGAGGAAGGTCCACAGCCTCCTCCTGGAGATAGCTCGCAACCATCCGATGGCGCTCAAGAATCCTGAACCCGCCGTGGCTTTCGTGAACTTCGGCGAATCCTCGCTCGACTTCGAGGTTCGTGTCTTCCTGTCCGACATCCTCAACGGTGTGAGCGTGCAGAACGATATCCGCTTCGCGATTGTGGACGCGTTCGAGCGCGAGAGGATCACCATTCCTTATCCTCACCGGGAACTCCTCGTCAGGGCTGCCGCTTCCGAGCAGGCGACCGAGGCCTGGCCCACCGACGACGACCGGGCGGATGCGGATCTCATGGAGAAGCACCGGGCCGCCGCCGCCAGGGAGGCCGAGAGGGCAGCCCCGAAACGAAAGGGCAGGGTCCGGAAGCCCGATCCCCATTGAGGCTTCCCGATCGGCGGGGCACGATCCGCCAATTCCGGCGAAACCGCGCCTGAACGGCGCATTCAGTTGCCGTTCAGGATGGAAGTCCTATAAGGTCCCACGAAAGAAGGCCGAAGGCCCTTCTCAGTGCAACAGAGGCGGTGGTAACACCGGTATCGCAATGAAGAAATACTGTCTCGCGTTCGCCGCGCTCCTTGCGATGGACGGCCACGGGATGGCTGCGAGCGCAGTCAATCTCGACTCGGAGCCGCGTACCCTGGTCGTCACCGAAGGCGGCAACAAGACCGAGCTTGCACTGCCTGCCGGTCAGACCGTCGAGTTCTGCCCGAACGGCTGCTTCGTCACCATGCCCAATGGCGACCGCGAAGCGCTGACGGGGTCGGAGACCATCGAGATCTCCGGCGGGGCTGCCAGGATCAAGTAGACGTCCTCTGTGCGAGCATGAAGCAAAGGCCGGGTCTCAAACCCGGCCTTTGTGTATACCCTGCAATCACCGGTTAACCTTCAGGTTGAAAACAGGCTAGAGTGGCTCTGCCGGATGCGGGGGATTAACGGTCGGTAGCGTGCTCGTCCGTTATGGGTCACCCCGCAGACAATGCGGGAGACGGCGGAACGACGGCGATGGACGTGCGATCGGACGGGAATGCGGTGCCTCTGGCCGTCGACCTCGACGGCACGCTGATTGCTACCGATCTTCTGTGGGAAGGCCTGTTCCTGCTTATCAGGCGCAATCCGCTTTTTCTGTTCATGGTGCCGGTGTGGATCGCGACCGGCGGGCCGGCGCGGCTGAAGCTGGAGATTGCCGCCCGTGTCGATATCGACGCTACCGTGCTGCCATATCGGCCTGCGGTGCTCGACCGGCTGCGCAGCGAACGGGATGCCGGCCGCAGCATCGTGCTCGCCACCGGAACCCCCCGTAAGTTCGCCGACGCCATCGCCGCCCATCTCGGCCTTTTCGATACCGTGATCG
The DNA here is from genome assembly GCF_016756635.1 of Mesorhizobium sp. L-8-10. NCBI lineage: Bacteria > Pseudomonadati > Pseudomonadota > Alphaproteobacteria > Hyphomicrobiales > Phyllobacteriaceae > Mesorhizobium > Mesorhizobium sp. L-8-10. Next base: position 4,342,589 of record NZ_AP023263.1, read on the forward strand.
CCACCGAAGGCCGGGAGAACGTCACCGCCGGGCGAAAGCGCGCCGTGCTCACCGCAGCCTATGGCGACGGCGGTTTCGACTATGTCGGCAACAGCCGTCACGACCTGAAGGTGTTCGATGCCGCGCGCGAGGCGATCGTCGTCGCGCCGGACCGCCAAGCCGCGCGCTGGCAGGCGATGCACCGCTGCGAGCTCCTGGAGACGCCGAAGCCGACCTTGCGGACCGTCGCAAAAATGCTGCGCGCCCATCAATGGCTCAAGAACAGCCTGATCGCCGTGCCGATGGTGCTGGCGCACGAATATCTGAACCTGAACATGCTGTTGGCCTGCCTGCTGGCCTTCGTCTCCTTCAGCGCCTGCGCGTCGGCCGTCTACATCGTCAACGACTTTTTCGACCTGACGCTGGATCGCCGCCACGCGACCAAGCGCAGCCGGCCGTTCGCCAGCGGGCTTCTGTCGATGCGGTTCGGGCTTGTTTCCATGGCCGTGCTGCTGGCGGTCGGCTTGTTCACCGCGGCGTTCCTGCCGCCGTTGTTCTGGGCGGCGCTCGCCGCGTATCTCGTTGGCACGACGGCCTATTCGCTGGCGGTCAAGCGCATGCTGCTGATAGACGTGCTCGCGCTGGCCGGCCTCTATACGACGCGCATCCTTGCAGGCGCCGCCGCGACCGGCACCGAAGTGTCGTTCTGGCTGCTCGCCTTCTCGATCTTCTTCTTCCTGTCGCTCGCGCTGGTGAAGCGCTACGTCGAGCTGCGTTCGACGCCGTTGCCCGCCAAGGAGCGGATCGCCGGCCGCGGCTACCGCACCGAGGACCAGGAGATCATCGCGCAGGCGGGGATGGGGGCCGCCTTCTCCTCCGCGCTGGTGCTGGCGCTCTATATCGACAGCGCCGCTGTACGCGATCTCTACCCACATCCCTGGATGATCTGGCCGCTGGCCCCGATCGTGCTCTATCTGACCATGCGTGTCTGGATCCTGGCGCGGCGGGATGAAATGCATGACGATCCCGTCGTCTTCATCATCAGCGACTGGCGGAGCCAGCTGGTCGCCGGCATCGGTGCGATCCTGCTTGTGGTCGCGAGCAACGTGCCATGAGCGCCTTCCAGAGCTTCGGCCTGGCGACCCCGCCGGCGCGTGCCGCGATCCTTCCCGAAGAGGCGATTGCCGGCCTGAAGGCGGCAGACATGCGTCGGCGCTCCTTTCTCGCCTATGGCAACGGGCGCAGCTACGGCGACAGCTGCCAGGCAGATTCCGGAACCGTCGTCGACATGCGCGGCATGAACCGCATCCTGTCCTTCGATCCCGAGACGGGGCTGATGGAGGCGGAAACCGGGACGCTGCTTTGCGACATCATCGCTGCAGCGGCGCCGCACGGCTTCTTTCCGGCGGTGGTGCCCGGCACCCAATTCGTCACGCTGGGCGGCGCCATCGCCAACGACATCCATGGCAAGAACCATCACCGCCGCGGCAGCTTCGGCCGCCATGTGCGCTCGCTGCGGCTGCTGCGGTCCGACGGGCGCGTGCATGCCTGCTCGGCCACCGAAAACTCTCCGCTCTTCGCCGCCACCATCGGCGGCATGGGACTGACCGGCCTGATCCTCTCCGCCGTGATCCGGCTCATGCGGGTGCCTTCGCTCGACGTAACCGAGCAGGTGACGCCATTCCGCGACCTCGGCGAGTATTTCGATCTCGCTCAAGCCGCGGACCAGGCCAATGAATATGCCGTCGCCTGGGTCGACCAACTCGCATCGGGCCGTCATGCGGGTCGCGGTCTCATGATGACGGGAAATCACCGCATGGAGGGAGGTCGCGCGGCACACCTGTCAGCGCCGCGCCTTTCGATCCCGTTCCGAGTTCCGGTCAATGTGCTCAATCGTCCGTTCCTGTCCGTCTTCAATGCCGCCTATCGCTGGAGAAAGGGCGCGTCGGCCGAGCCGCGGCGCAGCGGCTATCGGGCGTTCTTCTTCCCGCTCGACAGCCTCGGCAACTGGAACCGTCTCTACGGGCCGCGAGGCCTGTTCCAGCACCAGAGCGTGATCCCGTTCGAGGCGGCGCGCGAAGCGATCCCACGGATGCTGGAAGCCGCGCGCACGGCCGGGCAGGGCTCATTCCTGACCGTGCTCAAGCGGTTCGGCGACATGCGCTCGCCCGGGCTGATTTCGTTTCCGCGGCCGGGCTACACGCTCACGCTCGACTTTCCCAATCACGGCGCGTCGACCTTGGCGCTGCTTTCCGAACTCGACCGCATCACCGTCGGCGCGGGTGGGGCGGTCAATCCCTACAAGGATGCACGCATGGCTGCGACGACCTTCGCGGCCTCGTTTCCGAACTGGCGCGAGTTGGAGAGGTTGAGAGACCCCGTCTTCCTTTCGGCCTTCTGGGCGCGCACGGCGCTGAGGCTGCCGGCCGCTCCGGGCGGGGCGGCGGCAGCCGCCTGAGGGCGTTTCGGAAGAAGTTTCAAAGGAAGAACTAACAGACTGAATTTGCTTTTTATTTCGTCTATTCACGAAATGTTTCGACATTGGTGTTAGTACTGGTCAGGACAGGTGACGCATGAAATACATACCCTTCATCCTCTTCACGGTCATGACCAATGCCGCCGCGCAGCTCATGCTGAAGCAGGGCATGATCACGCTTGGGCCGATTTCCTTCGAGGGCGCCAATCCGGTACTGCGGCTGCTGCAGATCGTATTCAGTCCATGGGTGTTCGCAGGCCTCCTCACCTTCGTCGTGTCGATGGCTTCGCATCTCTATGTGCTGTCGAAGGTCGAACTCTCCTTCGCCTATCCCTTCCTCAGCCTTGCCTATGTGGCGGTGGCCGTCTTCGCCTATTTCGTGTTCAGAGAGGACCTCAACGCCTACCGCATCGCCGGCATTGGCTTCATCTGCGTCGGGACGGTGCTGATCGCCCAGAGCGGACGCAGCCATGCCGCACCTGAAGCCGATCCCTCCAAGCCGGTCCAGACAAGCGAGATCGTCCAATGAAACATGTGATCTTCGGCGGCGACGGTTTCGTCGGCCGCCATCTCGTGCCTCTGCTTCTCGCCGACGGCGAAGAGGTGATCGTCGCAGACATCGTCAGGAGCGAACTGCCGCACTACCGGCCGGCGCGTTTCGTCCAATGCGACGTGACCGATCCGGCCTCGGTCGCGGCGGTCGGCATCGGGCCCGACGACATGGTCTACAACCTTTCGGCCAAGATGCTTTCGCCGATCCAGGTTCGCGCCAAGCGTCACGATTTCTTCTGGCCGGTCAATTTCCGCGGCACGGAGAACATCATCCAGGCCATGGACAAGGCCGGCGCCGGCAAGCTCGTCCACTATACGACCGACATGATCTACGGCCACACTTATGCCTGGCCGCAGACGGAGGATCACCCTGCCGCGCCGCTCGGCGAATACGGACTGTCCAAGCTCAAGACCGAGGAACTTGCGGCCCAGTGGCGCGAGCGCGGCATGAGCATTTCCCTGTTCCGGCCGCGGCTGATCATCGGTCCCGGACGCCTCGGCATTTTGGCGAAGCTGTTCAAGCTGATCGACTGGAACCTGCCGGTGCCGATGATCGGCTCGGGTCGCAACCCCTATCAGTTCATCTCGGTGTTCGATTGCGCCGAGGCGGCACGCCTCGCATGGAAGGCAGGCGTGCCCAACCAGGCCTATAATCTGGGATCGCTCAATCCGCCGCCGGTCCGCAAGCTGCTCGGCGACCTCGTCAGGCATGCCGGGTCGAAGTCGGTCCTCCTGCCGACGCCGGCTTGGGCGGTGAAGCGCACGCTCGACCTGCTCGACCTCCTGAACATGCCGATCATGGATCCGGAGCAGTATCTGATCGCCGACGAGATGTGTGTGCTCGACGTATCGAAGGCCGAACGCGAGCTCGGCTGGGCCCCGCGCTATCGCGACGAGGACATGCTGATCGCCGCCTACAGTGAATACCGCGCCGTCAGGGATGGCCGGGCCTCCTCGGAGAGCCGGGTTGCGGCGGAGTGAGACAGGAGCGAGTGATGAACGCCTTGACCAAAACCGCTGATGGCGGCGACCGCGCCGGCGAACTTGCCAGCAACGGCACGCCGAAACCCCACCTGATCACCGTCGAACAGGCGAAGAACCTCGACGTTGCCCGCATCACCGATCTCTTCAAGGCGCACATCAATCCCGGCCAGCTCCATTTCATGAAGCTGCTGGGCTTCCATAAGGTGAAGATCGAGCGCGCCGAGGGGATGTACTATTACGACCAGAACGGGCGGGCGATCCTCGACTTCTTCGGCGGATTCGGTTCGCTCGCCTTCGGCCACAACCACCCGAGGATTCTCGAGGCGCGCCGCAGGTTCCAGGAGGAGAAGCGGCACGAGATCGCGATCGCCTTCATGTCGCAATATGCGGCGGCCCTCTCGCACAATCTCGCCGCCTGCTCGCCGGGCGAGCTCGACATGGTGTTTCTCGGTTCGACGGGGTCCGAGGCGATGGAGGCGGCGATCAAGGTGGCCGAGCGTGCCGCCGGGCCGAAGCGGCCGAAGATCGTCTATGCCGAGAATTCCTTCCACGGCAAGACCAAGGGCGTTCTGTCGATCACCGACGGTCAACTCTATCGCGGCGAATTCAGGCTGGTCGACAACACGGTGCGCGTGCCCTTCGGGGACATCGAAGCGGTCGAGAACGCCTTCCGATCGGACCCGGCCATCGGCGTGATCGTGCTGGAGACCATCCAGGGCGGCGGCGGCATCATCCAGGCCGAGACGGACTATTGGCGCAAGCTGCGCGGGCTCTGCGACCGCTACGGCGTCCTCTGGGTGGCCGACGAGGTCCAGTGCGGCTATGGCCGGACGGGGTGCTTCTATGCCTTCGAGCATTACGGCGTGGTGCCCGACGTGACGGCCCTTGCCAAGTCGCTCGGCGGCGGCAAGGCCGCGGTCGGGGCGATGATAGCCAGCCGCGATGTCTACATGAAGGCCTATGGCACGCCGAAGACCGCCATGGTCCACGCGGCCGCGACCTTCGGTGGCATCGGCGAGGCCGCGATCACGGCCATCGAAGCGCTCAATGTCCTCTATGACGATGGCCTGATCGACAATGCCGCATCCGTCGGCGACCATCTGCTCGACAGGCTCAAGGCGCTCAAGGCCAGGTATCCGACGATCATCAAGGATGTGCGCGGCAAGGGCCTGATGGTCGGGCTGGAATTCCACGACTTCTCGCAGACCCTGCCGATGGTGCTGCGGCCTGTCGTCAGCGTGCTCGACGACAAGCTCAAGGGGTCGCTGTCGGGTTTCGTCGGAGCGTTGCTCTTGCGCGACTACGACGTGCTTGTCGCCTTCACCGAATACAACCGCAACGTCATCCGCCTTGAGCCGCCGCTGATCTGCGGGAACGAGCATGTCGACCGTTTCGCTGACGCACTCGACAGCCTGCTGTCGCGCGGCATCGTCGCCATCGTCAAGGATTTCGTGAAAAGCCAGGTGAAGTGACGGCCCGGTCGGGCAGGGGCACAGGGAAGGGAACTTGTCCATGACGGCCATCGAACGCACGGCGATCGGCTGGGCTTTGGGAACAATGCCCGCAAGGCTCCTGATGCGGGCCGCGGGCAGCAAGGTTCTGCTGGATCGCCTGGCCGTCGTGTTCTTCGCCGCGATCTGCCTGCTGGTCTCGGCCTATGCGCTCGTGCGCCCCGACTACAATTGGGACATGGTGGCCTATGTCGCCGCCGCACTCGAGGACCGCCACCCCGATCCGGCGGAGTTGCATGCCGAGACCTGGAAGCGCGTCTCGGAGGGGGCGAGCCAGTCCCAGCTCTACCACCTCCAATACGGCACCCCCTACAACAAGCATCAATGGGAGAATCCGGCCGACTTCCAGTCGCAGCTATCGATGTATCGGGTGAAGGTCGCCTATGTCGCACTCATCGAGGCTCTTGAGCCGCTGACCGGTCTGGTCAAGGCGTCGATGCTGCTGAGCATATTGCCGTCGCTCGCGCTCGGCGCGCTGTGCCTGTGGCTGCTCGGCCGCGACGATGCCCTGCAGGGGGCCTTCCTTCTGGCGCCGGTCCTGATGCTCGCCGGCTATGCCCACATGACAACGGCCGTCGTTCCCGACATGCTGGTGTCATTCGTCTCGCTGCTCGCCATTCTGCTCTTCGCGAGCAAGCGCGATATAGCGGCCTGCGTCGTCCTCCTTGTCTCCGTCCTGATCCGGCCGGACAACATCGTGCTCGCCTTCGCCCTTCTTCTGACGGCCATCGCCTTCGGCTGGCGTGTCCTTCCGCTCCTGGTGACCTTCGTCGTCGGGCTGGTGGCCTGCGTGGCCATGTCCAGGTTCGGCAGCCACCCGGGATGGTGGGCGCATTTCTACTTCTCCTGCGTCGAGGTCCAGAACTCGATGACGAACTTCCATCCGGACTTTTCGTTCGGCGCCATCATGCGCGGCTATACACGCGGCGTGCTGGTGGCGATCATGGAAAATGACTGGCCGGCGATCTTCGCGCTGCTGATCGCGGCCTGGGCTCTGCTCAATCGCGTTGGAAGGACGGGCACCGAGCGCGCCAATGCACTGGTCTTCGCGCTCGTCATCGGCACGCTCGGCAAGTTCGCCAGCTTTCCCTTGCCTGACGACCGCTTTTACTTCGTGTCCATCGCCGCCATGGCGGTGGTGCTGGCCACCATGTGGAAGCCGCGTTTCGACATTGCCGCGGCCCGCGCTTGACCCTCTGGCGGGCAGCCGACATGATTTTGGTCGCGCGGTTTTTTGGCGATGTCGCAAACAGGCTGCAGTCGCGCCGCCGCCCCGACCTATAGTCCGCCGGCAACATCATCGCGGAGTCGCGTCTTATGGCAGGGTTTCCGGAAAAGGCGAAGGTCGTCATCGTCGGACTGGGCGGCATCGTGGGCGCATCGGTCGCCCATCACCTCATCGAGCGCGGATGGGACGAAATCGTCGGCATCGACAAATCGGGCATACCGACCGACATCGGTTCGACGGCACATGCTTCCGACTTCTGCTACACGACCAGCCATGATTTCCTGTCGTGCTGGACGACGCTTTACTCCATCGATTTCTACGAGAAGATGGGCCATTACGCGCGCGTCGGCGGTCTCGAAGTCGCCCGCGTCAGCGACGACGACCGCATGGAGGAGATCCGGCGCAAGGTCGGTTCGGCGAAGGCATTCGGTACACGGGCCCGGCTGATCGAACCTGCCGAGATCAAGGAAAAGTTCCCGCTGATCGAGGAGAACCTCGTTCAGGGCGGCCTTTGGGACCCGGATGCGGGCCTCGTGATCCCGCGCTCGCAGACCGTCGCCGGCAAGCTGGTCGACCAGGCCGAGGCCGCCGGCAAGTTGAAGGCCTTCGCCAACACGCCCGCCAAATCCCTCCTCATCGAGGACGACCGCATCAAGGGCGTGGTGACGGATCGCGGCACCATCGTGGCTGACCATGTCGTGGTCTGTGCCGGCCTCTGGGGACGCCTGATCGCCGAAATGGCCGGCGAGGACCTGCCGGTCATGCCGGTCGACCATCCGCTCACCTTCTTCGGGCCGTATGACGAATTCGCCGGCACCGGCAAGGAGATCGGCTGGCCGCTGCTGCGCGACCAGGGCAACTCGGCCTATATGCGCGACACCGGCGATCCCAGGACCGCCGAGGGCGGACAGATCGAATGGGGCTATTACGAGGAGACCAATCCGCGCCTGTGCCATCCGCGCGATCTCCTGGAAAAGGATCAGGCCCGCCTGTCGCCCTCGCAGCGCGATCTCGACATGGAGCAGATCATGGCGCCGCTCGAACGCGCCATGGAACTCACGCCGATCCTGGGCGAGTTGGGCTACAATGAAAGCCACTCCTTCAACGGGCTGCTGCAGGTGACGGCCGATGGCGGCCCCTCTATCGGCGAAAGCCAGAAGGTGAGGGGGCTCTGGTACGCCGTCGCCATCTGGGTCAAGGACGGCCCCGGCATGGGCAAGCTCGTCGCCGACTGGATGACCGACGGCCGGACGCCGATCGACCATGCACGCATAGACTATGCGCGCTTCTATCCGCACCAGATGGAGGAGACCTTCATAGTAGGACGCTGCGGCGAGGCGGCGCAGAAGGTCTACAACCCGGCGGTCCATCCGCGCGAGCCCTATGCGACCGGCCGTGACGTGCGTCGCTCGCCCTTCTGGGAACGCGAGAAGGAACTCGGCGGCTATTTCATGGAACTGGGCGGCTGGGAGCGCGCCCATGGTTACGCCGCCAACGAGCATCTTTTGGAGAAATACGGGAACCGCGTTCCGAAGCGCGAGAACGAGTGGGACAACCGCCATTTCTGGCGCGTCTCGAATGCCGAGCATCTCGCCATGAGCGAGGATTGCGGCATCGTGAACCTGTCGCATTTTGCCATCTACGATGTCGAGGGCCCGGATCACGTGGCGCTGATGGAGTGGCTGTGCGCGGCCAGGATCGGCGGCGACGCCATGATCGGCAAGGGCATCTACACCCATTTCCTCGACGACGAGGGCATGGTGCGCGCCGACCTGACGGTCATCCGCATGGCCGACCGCTGCCGCGTGATCGACGGCGCCGATGCCGGTCCGCGCGACTTCAACTATATGCGCCGGGTTGCCACCGACAAAGGCTTCGACGTGACGGTGACCGACGTGACCGAGAAGAACGTTACGGTGGGCATCTGGGGGCCGAATGCCCGCCGGACGCTGCAGAAGGTCGTGGAGGATCCGGACGGCCTCTCGCCGGAGAATTTCCCCTTTGCGGCGATCAAGCATGTCCGGATCGCCGGCAAGGACGTGACGGCCTTCCGCATCTCCTATGTCGGAGAGCAGGGCTGGGAACTGCACATGGCCTATGAGGACGGGCTGGCCGTGTGGGACGCGCTGCGGTCGACCGGCGTGATGGCCTTCGGCGTCGAGACCTACGCCAACAGCCGTCGCATGGAGAAGAGCCTGCGCCTCCAGAACGCCGATCTCCTGACCGAGTACAATCTCTTCGAGGCGGATCTCGCGCGGCCGAAGGTGAAGGAAGCCGATTTCCGCGGCAAGGCGAAGCATCTGGAGTACCGTGCCCGGACCCACCAGCCCGCCATGCTTTGCACGCTCGTCATGACGGACAATATCGATTCCAGGGACGTCGCGCGCTATCCGGTCGGCACGATGCCGGTGATGGACCCGGAGACGGGCGCCACACTTGTCGACGAACTTGGCCGCCGCTCCTTCACGACGTCGGTCGCCTATGGTCCGACCATCGGCAAGAACATCGCGCTCGCCTATCTGCCCTGGGCCTATTGCCAGGAAGGCCGCAAGCTCGCCGTGGAGTATTTCGCAGAGACCTATCCGGTGGAGGTGGTGGCGATCGGCTACAAACCGCTCTACGATCCGGACAACCTGAAGCCGCGGAGCTGAGGGCTGCCGGCTCGGGATTGGGGTCAGGCCCCGCTCCATCCCTCGACCCGGCAGGTCGCGGAAAAGTGAAGATGAAGCCGGCCTTTTCACGGGTTGGCTTTCTTTCTTCAGGCAATCCCTCACCTATACTGCCCTGATGTCGACGTTGCTTCGCCCATGGCGGACACTGACCTGCGCAGCGCTCGCGCTCACTGGCCTTGCATTGGAGCAGGCCATTGCGGCGGAGCCGGTCGACGTCGAACTCGTTCTTGCCGTCGACGTTTCGCTGTCGATGTCTCCGGGGGAACTCGAGATCCAGCGCGAAGGCTATGCGGCTGCCCTCACCGACAAGCACGTGCTCGATGCCATCAGGCAAGGCATGAACGGCAGGATCGCCGTAACCTATTTCGAGTGGGCGGGCACGACCACCCAGCGTGTCGTGGTACCCTGGACGATCATCGAAACGCGCGATGATGCCGAGGCTGTCGCGGCCAAGCTGTCGGCGACGCCGCCGAACAGCGCACGCCGTACCTCGATCTCCAGTGCTCTGGAGTTCGGTTCCGACCTCTTCGCCGAAAGCCCGTTCCAGGGCGCCAAGCGCGTCATCGACATCTCCGGCGATGGACCGAACAACCAGGGCGCTCCCGTGGACCTCGTCCGAGACACGGTGGTTGCGCAGGGGATCGTCATCAACGGCCTGCCGCTGATGACCAACAGCGGCTTGATCAGCGCCTATGACGTCGCGGACCTCGACCGCTACTACAATGATTGCGTGATCGGCGGGCCGGGCGCCTTCATGATCCCGGTCAACGGCTGGTCGCAGTTCCCCGAGGCGGTGCGCCGCAAGCTCGTGCTGGAGCTTGCTGGTCCTGCCTGGCAGCGTCAGGCCGGCGAGGTAGCCGCGCACCCGCCCGTTATCCTTGCGGATGCGAGGTCTTCCTATGACTGCATGGTCGGCGAGAAGCTCTGGCGCGATCGCTCGGGCATGTGGGATTCGCGGTAGGCCGCCCCTGCAATGAATGAGGCGCCTCTGGTTTCAGACGCATATCGTTGCGGCCCTCACTTCACGCGGCAAGCAACTGCTTGCGATCGACGCGCTCCTGCTGGGGCGAGCGGGAATAGAGTTCCCGGTAGCATTTCGAGAAATGCGACGCCGAGACGAAGCCACAGGCGACCGCCACTTCCACGACGGGCAACGACGACTGGATCAACAGGTGACGCGCCCGGTCGAGCCGGATCTCGAGATAATAGCGCGCCGGCGAGCGACCCATCTCCTGACGGAAGAGCCTCTCGATCTGGCGGCGGGAGAGACCGACGTCGTCCGCGATCTCGATGAGCGATAGCGGCTCGGCGAGGTTGCCCTCCATGAGTTCGATGATGCTCAGCACCTTGGCGTTCTGAACGCCGAGGCGTGCCCGGAGCGGCAGCCGCTGACGGTCCGTCGGGCTGCGCACGCGATCGGTCAGCACCTGCTCGCAAACGCGATTGACCAGTCCATCGTCGAAGTCGTCGCCGATCAGTTTCAGCATCATGTCGAGGGCGGCCGTACCGCCGGCGCAGGTATAGATGTTCTGGTCGACCTCGAACAGGTCGGCAAAGACGTTCACTTTCGGGTAGGCCTCGGAAAAGCCCGGAAGGTTCTCCCAATGGATGGCGCAGCGCTTGTTGGACAGAAGTCCCGCCGCCGCCAGCACATGGGCGCCCGTGCACAGGCCGCCGATCGCCACGCCGCGGTTATACTCCTCGCGCAGCCAGGCGAAGGCCGACTTGTTGTGATAGGTTTCGACATTTATGCCGCTGCAGACGATGACCATGGAGGGACGGTCAGGCCCGGCCATCTTGCGGCGTTCCTCCTCGAGCGAGGTGTTGACCGCGCAGAGCACGCCGTTGGAGGCAGGTACAGACTTCCCGTCGGTGCTGGCCAGACGCCACCGATAGGCTTCGTAGCCCAGCATGCGATTTGCGATGCGCAGCGGCTCGAGCGCCGTCGCGAAGGCGACCATGGTGAAATCGGGGACGAGGAAAAAGACCAGCGATCTCTTGATCGGATGCTTGATGGCGTTCACGGAGCCTCCACACACCGTTCATGACGCGAACCTGATGTCGCGATCAGCAAAGCGTCATCAGGAAAGCACATTGTTGTCAACGCTCTGCATGGGCTCCGCCGAGCAATATTTGCGACAGATGCCGCTTTGGGACCAGAGAGGAGCCCAAAGCCGAAAACCAGGACACCGTCCCGGTGGTGCCGGAACGGTGTCGTCTATCATTGCGGGTGTTCGCGCGCCCGCCTGGCGCCGGGCTACCGCATCGACCCGGAAGCCATGCTCGATCTTCCGAGGCACGTTGCGCGGATCAACCAACAGTGACGGAGGCGACCGTTACGCGTCCAGGTGGACGCGCGGCGCTTCGTTGTCGAGCGCGCCGGGTCGAGCGCGCTGGTGGTCAGCCGACGAAGACTCCGAGCCGTGCGCCGGCGATCGCCGCCGTCTGGCCGGGCATGGTGTTGCCCAGGCGCTGCCGCTCAAGCTCGGTGGTCAGGTTGGTCCGGCGGCGGGCGGCGAAAATGCGGGAAAACAGTTTCATGACACAGCTCCATGCAGTCGTTTACACGGGGTGCCTTCGCGTTCTGGAGTGGGGCAGCTCGTTGATGACGCGGATATAGGGATTGTGCGACGCAAACAACGCGCAAAAAGCGAAGCGCTTGATATGAAAAGCGACATAGCTGGCGTCGCGCAGGCGCTTCCGGCGGGAAATATCACAGCTGTGACAACGGATTAGTTTCGAATCTGACCTGATATGCGACGCACTCAAACGCGTCATGCGACAAATGCATAGCTTCGGGCGTTCCGCATCTGCGAAAAGATGCGCCTGCCGGAGGGTTGCAACCCGGCAGGCGCCCCGCTCGACGCATGTTCACCTCACTTGTCTCCGGCCCAGGAGCCGAGCGTCAACGGATAGTTGCGTGTGCGGGGACTGTCCGGCCAGCCGATGTCCTTCTGCACCTCGAGCGGGAGCGATCCGATGATGCGATAGGTACGCGCCTCGGCGCGGGCCACGCGCCACTCCTCGGCGAAGCGGCTCAATGCTGAATAGATCGACATGTCCTTTCTCCTCTGTCCGGCGGGCGGGCCATCTGTCCGTCCGCAGCTTGACTATCCCTCCGGATTGATGTTCAATCAATCGAAATGAAATGATCGTCTCAATCAAGAAAATTGAAGAGTGTCCGTGATGACCGCGCCACTGAACCATCCTCTGCCGCTGCTCGACCTGGATGTGCTGCGCACATTCGTCGCCATCGCCGAAACCGGCAGCTTTACCTCGGCAGCCAACGCCGTGTTCCGCACGCCGTCGGCTGTCTCCATGCAGATCAAGAAGCTGGAGGACATCCTTGGGCGCGCGGTCTTCTCGCGCGACGCACGCTCGGTCTCGCTGACGACCGAAGGCGAGATGTTGCTCGGCTATGCCCGGCGCATGCTGGCCATCAACCGCGAGGCGGTGTCGAAATTCATAGTGCCCGACATCACCGGCGTGGTTCGGCTAGGTTCTCCCGACGATTATGGCGAGCGGGTCCTGCCGCACGTGCTTAAGCGCTTTGCGCAGTCGCATCCTTCGATCGCGGTGGATGTCGTCATCGACCAGAGCAGCAACCTGCGCCGCCGCATGGACGACCGCACGCTCGACATCACGCTGCTCACCAACTCCTTCAAGGTGAGCATGGAGGGGACGGAGATCCTGCTCACGGAGCCGATCGTCTGGGCCGGCGCGAAGGGCGGCTGTGCGCATCTGCGCGAGCCGCTTCCGGTTTCGCTGTGGGAAGAAGGCTGCGCCTGGCGCGCCGGTGCGCTGGAGGCGCTCGGGCGGGAAGGGCGCAACTATCGGGTCGCCTATATGAGCGCCCACACGGCCGGGCAACGCGCCGCCATCTTGGCCGATCTCGCGGTCGCGCCGCTGCCGAAATCCTTCCTCGGCTCCGAGATGGTCGAACTCACGCCCAAGGACGGCATGCCCGACATCGGCACCTACAGCCTTGCCATGATCGTCGCGCCCGACGCCATCCCCCCGGTCAAGGCCGCCGCGGACCACATCCGTGCCGCGTTCGAGGTGTTCAGGGAGACGGGGCGGTTCTGACCGGGGCCGGCGTCGACTTTCCGGCCCCGCCGATATCGCCAAGGAAGGTGACCATGCGGTCGCGCGCGCGGCGGGCTTCGGGCATGTCGATCAGCGGCCAGACATGGATCATGCCGGGCTCCGAAACGAGATCCACATCGATGCCGGCGGCGCGCGCACGCTCGGCGAAGATAAGGCTGTCCGGATTGAGGATGTCGCGCGTCCCGGTGAAAAGCAGCGTCCTGGGCAACACTGACAGGTCGCCGTAGAGCGGACTGATGCGCCAGTCCGTCCGCTCGATGCCGGCACTGTAGAGGCGGACCGCCTCGAGCCCGCCTGGTATCCCCAGCCACGGATCGATGCGCTCGACCGCGTGCACGGCGGGGTTGGCGAGCGTCATGTCAAGGCCGGGCGAGATCAGCACATGACGGGCGGGCGCCGGCAAGCCCTCCCGAACCGCCATCATGGTCAACACCACGGCCATGTTGCCGCCTGCCGAATCTCCCATGAAGACGATGTCGTTTTCCGGCGTCTCGTCGAGCATGCCGCGATAGACTTCGCCGACCATGCCGAACATGGCGTGAAAATCATGCTCGGGCGCCAGCGGGTAGACGGGAACCGTGATCCGCGCCCCGAGCCTCTCGGCCATCTCGGCGATCAGAGCCCAGTGAAATTTCGTGATTTCAAAGACATAGGCGCCGCCGTGAAGGTAGAGAATCCGCATGTCGCCAAACGTCTTCGGGGTAACCTCGTAGACCGGGAACCCTTGGACCTCGCGGCATGTCGTGGTGATCCGGGCCGCGATCTTCGGCGGGGGCCGATGGTCCTGCGTCCGGCGCGAACGGGCTATCCAGCGATGCAGCCCTTCGGGGCTGGTGAAGGCTTTCTTGCGGCTGTGCTTGAGGATGAAGGCGACGAAATGGCTTTTCAGGCTCGGCATGCAGTTTGTTCCATCGGCGCGGGATCTGCGGCTGTGGCGGGATCGCCGAGCCTGACTGACCTGTCGGGAAAGTCAACCGCCCCCCGGCGGATGGCTAGCCCCTCCGGCAAGCAGCGCCACCGGATTGGTCTCCGGTGGCGCCGAGCGCCCTGCCCAATGGCAGCCCCCGCCATGGTGCCCACGGACGCTGAGGTCGAGAATTAGCCAGTTCGAGGAAACAGCTTTCTGTCACGATGATGGGGCGGCCGTGTATCCGGACGATTGCGGCAGGGCACCAACCTTGGCCGTTTCTGTTACCGGGCTGAAACATTGGCGCGCCGCCATCGCGGAACTCCAAGCCTCGCTGGGTGCCGTCAACCTCTGCGCCGCGCCGCCCGTTCTTCGCGCGAGCGCCGGCGCGGCGCTCCGTCGCCGGGCTCGCCCGTCTCGGTTGCCGCCTTGCGTAGCGGAAGCTTCACCTGCTCGGTGAGCTTCGGGAATGGATCGACCTTGTTCGGCAGCGCCATGGCGTTGACGAAGAGTTGCTGGAAGTTGGGTTCGAGCGCCGTCTCGATCTTCTCGATGCGCGCGACTTCCGTCTCGATCTCGCGGCGATGGTTGCGGTTGAGCAGCGCCATGAGCGCCCCGGTGCCGGCCGCATTGCCGACCGCCTTCACGTCCGAAAGATCGCAGTCGGGGATCAGGCCGAGAACCATCGCATATTTCGGATCGATGAACGAACCGAATGCGCCGGCGAAGCGGATGATGTCGACGTGATCGATGCCCTGTTTTTCCATCAAGAGCTTCACGCCGGCATAGAGCGCTGCTTTGGCAAGCTGGATGGCGCGAACGTCGTTCTGCGTGACCGTGATGCGCGGTTCGCCGTCGCGAAGCAGGTAGGAGAAGGTGCGGCCGTTCTGGATGATGCGTGGGCTTCTTTCGGCGAGCGCGCCGTCGACGACGCCGTCTTCGGAGATGATCCCGGTGAGATACATCTCGGCGACGACCTCGATGATGGCGGAACCGCAGATGCCGGTGACGCCTGTCGCGGCGGCAGCGGCCTCGAAGCCTTCCTCGTCGGACCACTTGTCGACGCCGATGACCCGGAACTTCGGCTCCAGCGTCTCGGGATCGATGCGCACGCGCTCGATCGCGCCGGGGGCAGCGCGCTGGCCGGAGGAGATCTCCGCGCCTTCGAAGGCGGGTCCGGTCGGCGAGGAGGCCGCCACCACGCGCGTGCTGTTGCCGAGCACGATTTCGGCATTGGTGCCGACGTCGACCAGCAGCATCATCTTGTCCTGGCGATATGGGCCTTCCGACAGCGTCGCGCCGGCCGCGTCGGCGCCGACATGACCGGCGATGCACGGGAGCATGTAGAGGCGCGCGCCGCGATTGACGGCAATATCCACCTCATGCGCCCAGTACTGCAGCGAGCCCGAGACGGCGAGCGCGAAGGGAGCCTGGCCGAGTTCGGTCGGGTCGATGCCGAGGAACAGATGGTGCATGATCGGATTGGCGACGAAGACACAGTCGAAGATGTCTTCGCGATTGACGTCGCCTTCCGCGCAGACCTTGCCGATCAGCGTGTTGACCGCCTCGCGCACCGCCTTGGTCATGGCCTCGCGGCCGTCCGGGTTCATCATCACATAGGACACGCGGCTCATCAGGTCTTCGCCGAAGCGGATCTGCGGGTTCGACGTGCCGGAGGAGGCCGCGATGCGCCCTGAGAGCAACGACACCAGATGCATCGCGATCGTGGTCGATCCGATGTCGCAGGCTATGCCGTAAGCTTCGTTCTTCAGCCCCGGGAACAGGCCGATAATGAAGGGGCGGGAGGTGTCCATATCGCGATGGATGGCAGCGGTGACGCCCCAATTGCCCTTGCGCAGGATCGACTGTACCTGCGGGATCAGGTGCGGGGCGATCAGCAGGTCCTTCCAGCCCCAGTCCTTCTCCAGCATTGCCTTCAGCCGGTCGAGATCGCCGAGCGGCTTGTGCATGTCCGGCTCGTCCACTTCGACATAGCAGAGCTGGACGGCGGCGTTGCGCTCGATCACGCGGTCGGTCGCCGCCTTGCGCACGACCTGGGCGTTGATGACCGTGTCCTGCGGCACGTCGACGACAAGATCGCCCTCGACCGTCGCCGAGCAGGAGAGGCGGCGGCCTTCCGGCAGGCCGCGGACGCGCTCGTAACGCTCTTCCTTTGCTCCCTTGGGAGATATGTGCTCGAGCGAGGAGACGATCTTGTGCTTGGCGAAATTGCCTTGCTGCACCTCGATCTGGCAACGTCCGCAGGTGGCGCGCCCGCCGCACACGCTCTCGACATAGACGCCGAGGGAACGTGCCGCGTCGAGGATGGGCGTGCCTCTCGGGAACCGCCCGCGCTTGCCTGACGGCATGAACAGGACGAGCGGGTCGGTGATGTTGGGGGGAGGGTTCAATTTGGTGCCTCCTTCGAGGCTCGCTTCGCTCGCTCCTCAAGGTGAGGAAGGTCGGCGCGTTTTATTTTGTCCTCAAGGCGAGGAGATTGGCTCGCTTTTTTTGGCCGAGGGTACGGGAGTGCGTCCTTCGAGGCTCGCTTCGCTCGCACCTCAGGATGAGGAAGGTGTGCGCTTCTTGATCCCATCTCAGGATGGGGGAGTGCAGTGTGCCGACCGTCCTCATCCTGAGGTGCGAGCGAAGCGAGCCTCGAAGGACGCACCAGATCGTTGAAACGCCGACACGTTGTCATTCGATGCGTGCTCGTGGCAGAATTTCTCCTGGAAGCTGGGCGAGTTTCCAAGGGGGGAGCCTGATGCCGTTTGAGATGACCGTCTACATTCTCCGCTGCGCTGACGATTCCTACTATGTCGGGTCGACCAAGCAGGCTGTCGAGGCACGCGTTTGGGAACACAACAACCTGCCTATCGACGGCTACACCACGAGGCGGCGCCCCGTTGAGCTCGTGTTCACGGAAACCTACGACCGCATCACCGATGCGATCGCGCGTGAGCAGCAGCTGAAGGGATGGTCGCGACGCAAGAAAGAAGCGCTTATCGCGCTTGCCTACGAATCTCTGCCGGAGCTTTCTCGTCGTGGCTACCTTGTCGCCAAGGCCCCTTAGGCTGTTCAGCAAATAAGGTGGTGGGTCCTTCGAGGCTCGCTTCGCTCGCTCCTCAGGATGAGGGAAGTTGCGGCCCGGCATTTTGGATCCGCCAACCCTAGATGTTGGGAGCAACCCTACCGTCGTCCTGACTGTTCGGACGGGCCGAGTTCTCCAAGTAGCGGACGCAGTGCGCCTTCCGTCCTCATCCTGAGGAGCGAGCAAAGCGAGCCTCGAAGGACGCACCACTTCATCTACCCTCTCGCCAGCCGCGCCTCGCGGCCGCCGCGGCGCCGTCCGCCGTTGCCGGCGGCGGCGTCGCCGGGCGTGTTGACCGCGACCGGGGCAGGGGCTGCATGGCCGCCTTCGGCCGGTTTGTAGTCCTTGTAGGTCTTGATCCAGGTCGTGCAGTGCTCGTCCGTGCCGGCCAGGACGTTGGCGCCGCGCACTGCTTCCATTTCCTGGGGGCGGCAGGGATTCATGATGGCGCTGGTCATGCCGGCGCCGATCACCATGGGGATGAAGGCCGCGTTGATGCCATGGCGGTGCGGCAGGCCGAAGGAGATGTTGGACAGGCCGCAGGTGGTGTTGACCTTCAGTTCCTCGCGCAGGCGGCGAAGCAGCGCGAAGACCTGGCGGCCGGCGTCGCCCAGCGCGCCGATGGGCATCACAAGCGGATCGACCACCACGTCATGCGCCGGGATGCCATGGTCGGCGGCCCGCTCGACGATCTTCTTGGCCACGGCGAAACGTACGTCCGGGTCCATAGAGATGCCGGTCTCGTCATTGGAGATCGCCACGACGGGCACGTTGTATTTCCTGACCAGCGGCAGGATCGCTTCGAGCTTCTCCTCCTCGCCGGTGACGGAGTTCACCAGGGGCCGGCCCTTGGCGACCTTCAGCGCGGCCTCGATGGCGGCTGTCACCGAGCTGTCGATCGACAGCGGCAGGTCGACGAGTCCCTGGACGATCTCCAGCGTCCGGACGAGCAGCGCCGGCTCGGTCGCGTTGGGGTCCACGGCGGTCACGCCGGCATTGACGTCGAGCATGGTGGCGCCGGCTGCTGCCTGCTCCAGCGCGTCCTTGCGGACCGTGTCGAAATTGCCTGCCACCATCTCGGCCGCCAGCTTCTTGCGGCCGGTCGGGTTGATGCGCTCGCCGATGACGCAGAACGGCTGGTCGAAACCGATGATGATTTCCTTGGTCGCCGAGGCGACGATGGTACGGGTCATTATCCTCTCCGTGGGATATAAAGATTTCTTTATATCGTTGTCTGGGCCCTATCAAGCAAGCTGCGCCGCCTGACACTCACTCAATGCGCGGTCTTCACCATGTCGATCTGGGACTCGGTAACGTTGTCATGCAGGATGTGGTCGAGCCGCTGGGCGACCACATGGTCGTCGCTGCGCGGTTCGCGCTTCCAGGGCCTTCGCCCTTTCAGCACGCCCGATTCGTCGACGATCTCGGCGACATATTCCTCCTGGCGGTAGGCCATCACATGGATGCCGGAAACGCCCTGGATCTCCTTCACCTCGTTGATGATGTCGATCGCCAGCTTCTTGCCTTCCTTCTTCTGGTCCTGCGCGCCTTCGAGCCGCTCGACCACCGCATCGGGGATGTGGATGCCCGGCACGTTGGAGCGGATCCAGCGGGCGGTTCTGGCCGATGCCAGCGGGCCGACGCCGACCAGGATGAAGCACTTCTCGGCATAACCGAGGTCGCGCACGCGCTTCATGTATTCGCGGAACATCGGCACGTCGAAGCAGTACTGGCTCTGTACGAACTGTGCGCCGGCGGCGATCTTTTTGCCCAGCCGGTAAGGCCGGAAATCGTAAGGCGGCGCGAAGGGGTTGATGGCGGCGCCGAGGAAAAGCTGGGGCGGCGTGGTCAACTTGCGGCCCGACAGGAATTTGCCGTTGTCGCGCATGATACGGACGGTCTCCAGCAGCGACATGCAGTCGAGGTCGAAGACGGGTTTCGCCCCGGGCTGGTCGCCTGCCTGCACGCCGTCGCCGGTCAGGCACAATATGTTGCCCACGCCCATGGCTGCCGCGCCCAGCACGTCGCCCTGTATGGCGATGCGGTTCTTGTCGCGGCAGGCGATCTGCATGATCGGCGCATAACCCATGCGGGTCAGCAGGGCGCAGATGCCTACCGACGACATGTGGCAGTTGGCGCCCGAGGCGTCGACCGCGTTGATGCCGTCGACCCAGCCGTCGAAGATCCTGGCGCGGTTGTAGACGTCTTCCGGGTCGGCGCTGTCCGGCGGGTTGAGCTCGGTCGTGACCGCGAACTCGCCGCGACGCAGCACCCGTTCCAGCCGGCCGCGCGAGGAATGGCCGGGCAAGGGTTCAAGCGGCAGGTGTATGCCTTCCGGATTCTCGTCGCGCTGGGGAGGGCGTTTCTCGATCATGCCGCGGTCCTGGCCTTGTCCTTTTCCGCGGCGGCGAGCGCGGTGACGCGCAGCCAGGCCGAGGTCTCGCGCAGTGACTGGTCGACCGGCTTCTGCACTGCGAGGATGTTGTCGCCATGGACCATGTTGCGCGACCCTTCCCAGGCCTTCACCCAAACGCAGGGCATGTCGGGCTCGACCTCGCAATTGCCATTGGCCCGCACACCGCCGCAGGGGCCGTTGCGCAACTGCTTCGGGCAGTTCATCGGGCAGGACATGCCGGTCGAGGAGAGCACGCATTGGCCGCACATGCGGCAGTCGAACATCAGGCCTTTGACCCGCTTCTCGACGAACGTCACCGGTCCTTCGACGCGCGCATAACCGATGCCCTTCCACAAGGGATGGAGCAGCAGGAACATGTCGGCGAAGTGGCCGTAGAACCATTCGAGCAATCGCGAATGCCGCACGGACCAGAGCCGCATCGTGTAGCGGCGCTGCACGCGCCTCTGCGGCGAGACGTCAGCCGGCTTGTAGTCGGATTTGGGCGCCGCCTTCTTGACGAGCGTCGCCTGGGTCACCATCGGCTGGGTATCAGACATCTTCCTTGCCGCCTGCCTTGACCAGGGCGACCAGCCGCTCCCGGTCGTATTTCGCATCGAGCGCCTGAAAGGCCTTCTCCGCCTCCGCTTCGAGATCGTCGCCGACAGGCACGGGGTCGGCCTTGCGCCATTCGGCGAGATAGGCGTCGGTATCGCCGGCGCCGGTGCGCATGGCGCACATGTCGATCGCCTCGGTGAATCGCAGCGGCAGTTCGCGCTTGGCGCTCTGCCGGCCCTTCTTCACGATGACCTGGGCGGGGATATCACGCCAGTAGACGACAATGAGATCGGCCATTTGCTGCTCGTTTCGCTGTTTGTCGGAGCATTGCCGCAACGGGCCATGGCCCGCTTCTCATCGGACGACGCGGGTGCATTCAAAAGCGACGCGCGACAGTATCGCAAAAGGCAAATCCTGCGGCGTTCCGAAGTCTGGTGGCGAGGCGAGCCGATGGTCGGGCTAGAACATCCAGCCGAGCGCGGCGTGGGTGGCGACGCCCGCGGCGCCGACCACGAAGAAGGTCACCGCGAGCGCGGCGATGCCGACCGCGCCGCCGATCGCGAGCAGGATGCCGTCGCGCTCGACCAAAGAGAGGCCGAGCAGCGCGGTGGTGCAGGCCGGCAGCCAGTTGCCGAACGGGATCGGCAGCGTCACCACGATCGCCATTATGAGCGCGACGAAGCCGACGACACGCTCGCCGCGGCGCCGCCAGAACGGCCAGTAGCGAGGGCGGATCACATCTTCCAGCCGCACCAGCCGTGGCACCGCCCAGTCGATGACCGTGCGGAACTGCTCGGCCGAGATCGATCGGTTCATCACGAAGCCGGGCAACCAGGCCCGCCGGCTGCCCAGCGTCATCTGCGCGGCCACGATGACCATGGGCAGGCCGAGCACGGCCGAAGCGCCGGGCGGCAGCGGGATCATGTTGAAGGCGGCGAAAAGCACCAGCAGGGCCGCGAAGCTGCGGTCGCCGAGGCCGTCGCGGATGCTCGCCAGAGACACGCGACCTTCAGCCTCGCGGGCGATCTTTTCGAAGATCTGCGACAGGCGTCGAGGTCGACGCCGTCGCGGCGCGCCTATCCCGTCGCCTTCATGTCCGGCGATCTCCTGCCTCATGCAGTGCTGCCCCAGCCCCGATTTCCCACGCGATGCCTGCTAGCCTCACTATGCGCGCGGCCGGTTAAACCTTGATGACGGGTCAGCGCCTGAACTCCAGCACATCGAGCGTGGATTCATATTCCGGCAGGGGCAGTTCGATGCGCCATTCGCTCGGGCCGGTGCGGACGGCATAGCCGACCTGATCGCTCTCACGGCCGCTCCCATAGGGTTTGGCGGGGTCTCCGGCCACGTAGAAGGAGCCGAGATAGATGAGACGCGTGTCGCTTTCGGTATAGAAGCGCCCCTTGGTGCGTTGCGAGCCCGTCAGCTTCTCCAGCATCCAGCCGGAGCCGTCGTCGGTCACCTTGCACTTGAACCAACCATAGATCACCAGCGCGCCGAGCCCGCCGACCTTGACTGTGCGGCACTGCCAGTTCCCGGTCATATCGAAATCCGAGAAGGAGATTGGGGGCTTCGCCAGTATCTGGTCGAGAACGGCCACGTCTTGTGCGCCGCCGCCGGCCTTCGCCTCGGCGATGGCCTTGGTGCGGGCCGCCTCGTAACCGGCGAGCCGGGTCTTGTCGGCCGCGGTCATGATCTTGTCGACGACGCCGTCGGCGGCCGCGGGCAAGGGGACGAATGCCAGCAGCGCGGCGAACAGGCGGGTTCGGAAATCCATGCTTTGCCTCCGGGCGTTGGGCTGACGAAAAGGCCGTCGGCCCCTCGCTCGTCACCTCACCGCGGTGGCGGCCCGGTCGAGCGCCCTGGTCAGATCGCCATAGCCCGTCGACCTGCGCTCATAAGCGAGGCCCAGCATCTTTGCCGCATCTTCCGCCACCTTGTCGAGATCGGGGTCGTCCGTCTGCGCGAGAAAGACCAGCTTTTCGTAGTTGCCGAAATAGTCCTTCGCGAGTTCCGGATGCCGGTCGAGCCCTAGCGGCTTGATGAAGAACGCCTCGAACTGCCGGCACAGGAAGTCGGTCATATAGAAGACCAGCATATCGGCATCGCCCTGTGCCTCGAAGGCGGCGAGGCCCTGATAGAAGGCGAAGCAATGGGGGCCGGCAATCCGTTCCACGCCATGCTTTTCCAGGACGCGATCGAGCAGCCCGCCGGTACCGCAATCGCCGTAGCCAACAAAGACATGCTGGAACCCCTCGGCCCTGGCTTCGGCTATCGCCGTCTCCATGGCCGCCGGAATCCGGTCCGGATAATAGTGCAGTTCGGCCGGCAGGCATTTGAGATCGAGATGGTCGAGGCCGAGCTTCTCCTTAACCGCCAAAACCTCGCGGGCAATCATGCCGCAGGCAATGACGCGCAGGTCTCCCGATCTGCGCGCCATGCCTTTGCCGCTTGCCTTCATCGAACTACTTTCGTACTGCCGCATTTCTCAATCTGAGCATATTCGCGAGGAGAACCGATGATGAGACTGTCCAGACTTGTCCCGATCGCCGTGATCGTCTCGGCATTGGCGCTTTCATCCTGCGCGAACACGGTTCGCGGTATCGGTAAGGATGTCAGGGCTACTGCAGACGCGGTCGCGGATTCAGTCGAGTAGCAGAGTGCGATCAAGTCCAAGTGCGGCATCGGGGCACCGCGCCTCGTTCGACAATTCCTAGCGGCGCGCGTCTGACGGAACGCACGCCGCTTGGTTTCAAAGTCAGGCCGAAGCGCGCAGATTATGCTTGCGATTGACGAAGTCCTTGGCTGTTTCCACCGCAACTGCGGCGTCGCGGCAATAGGCGTCGGCGCCGACGGCCCTGCCGAACTCCTCGTTGAGCGGCGCGCCGCCCACCAGCACGATGTAGTCGTCGCGAATGCCCTTTTCCTTCATCGTATCGATCACGACCTTCATATAGGGCATGGTCGTGGTGAGCAGCGCCGACATGCCGATGATGTCGGGCTGGTGCTCCTCGATGGCGTTCAGGTAGTTCTCGACCGGGTTGTTGATGCCGAGGTCGATCACGTCGAAGCCGGCCCCTTCCATCATCATGCCGACGAGGTTCTTGCCGATGTCGTGGATGTCGCCCTTCACGGTGCCGATCACCAGCTTGCCCTGCTTGGGTGCGCCGGTGGCGGCAAGCAGCGGACGCAGGATGGCCATGCCCGCCTTCATGGCGTTGGCCGACAGGAGCACTTCGGGGACGAACAGGATGCCGTCGCGAAAGTCCTCGCCGACGATGCGCATGCCTTCGACCAGCGCCTCGGTCAGCACCTTGTAGGGCAACCAGCCGCGATCGAGCAGGATCTGCGTGCCTTCCTCGATCTCTTCCTTCAGGCCGTCATAGAGGTCGTCATGCATCTGCTGGACAAGCTCGTCGTCGGACAGCTCGGACAGGATGATCTCGTCGTCGGACATGAAGGGCTCCTCGGTGCCGCTTTGAAGGACGAAGTAAACGTAAGGTCTCGACCCAATATCTATTCGCAAGCCGTTCGTCGCCATAGCTGATTTGCGACTTCCTGCAAAACGAAAGCGACCGGAAGGCCGACGGGGAAGCCAGTGGTTTTCTTGTCGATTTTGCGACACGGCTTGGCGCTGGCGGGCCGTTTCATCTAGGGTGCATGACTACGATCCCGGCAGTGGCCGCGGGCATCGGCCAAGCCATGTTTTCTAGGGAATACGACGATGGAACAGAAGTCGGCAGCCGATCAGGAAGCCACGGGCGGCAGGCGCGGCAGAGGCGATCGCGGCGGCGCTGCTGCGCGGCGCGCGGCCCGTTCGGGTGGCGGGCCGGGCCAGTCGCTCACCTATATCCGTCGCAAGGTCAAGGTCTACGAGGTGCTCGACGAGGACGGGCTCGCCCTGATCGAGAAAAACGCCGACACCGTGCTCGAAGAGATCGGCATCGAGTTTCGTGACGATGCCGAGGCCCTTGCCCTTTGGAAGGAGGCCGGCGCCGATGTGAAGGGCGAGCGTGTGCATTTCCCGCGCGGCCTGCCGCGATCGTTGCTGAAGAGCGCGCCGTCCGTCTTCACGCAGCATGCCCGCAACGCCGAGCGTTCGGTGCAGATCGGCGGCAACGCGACCGTGTTCGCGCCGGTCTACGGCCCTCCCTTCGTGCGCGATCTCGACGGCAATCGCCGCTATGCCACGATCGAGGATTTCCGCAATTTCGTAAAGCTCGCCTACATGGCGCCGTCGATCCATCACTCGGGCGGCACCTTGTGCGAGCCGGTCGACGTGCCGGTGAACAAGCGCCATCTCGACATGGTCTATTCGCATATGCGCTATTCCGACAAGCCGTTCATGGGGTCGGTCACGGCGCCGGAGCGGGCGGAAGACACCGTGGCGATGGCGAAGATCCTGTTCGGCGAGAAATTCGTCGAGGAAAATACCGTCATTATCAACCTGATCAACGCCAACTCGCCGATGGTCTTCGACGAAACCATGCTCGGCGCGGCTAAGGTCTATGCCCGCAACAACCAGGCGACGATCATCACGCCCTTCATCCTGGCCGGCGCCATGAGCCCGGTCACCGTGGCAGGCACTCTGACGCAAGTGTTGGCCGAGGTGCTGGCGGGCGCGGCCTTCACCCAGTTGATACGGCCGGGTGCGCCGGTTCTGTTCGGCACTTTTGCATCCTCGATCTCGATGCAATCGGGTGCGCCGACCTTCGGCACGCCTGAGCCGTCGCTGGTTTCCTATGGCGCCGCGCAGCTCGCCCGGCGCCTCGGCCTGCCGTTCCGCACCGGCGGCTCGCTTTGCGCATCCAAGGTTCCGGACGCGCAGGCCGCCTATGAGAGCGCCAACACGCTGAACTCCACCATCCTCGCGGGCACGAATTTCGTGCTGCACGCCGCCGGCTGGCTCGAGGGAGGGCTCGCATCCTGCTACGAGAAGTTCATGATGGACATCGATCAGCTCGGCATGCAGCAGAAATTCGCCGAGGGCGTGGACCTCTCGGAAAACGGCCAGGCGATGGACGCCATCCGGCAGGTCGGCCCGGGCAGCCATTTCCTCGGCTGCGACCACACCCAGGCCAATTTCCAGACGGCCTTCTACCGCTCCAGCATCGCCGACAACAATTCCTACGAGCAATGGCTGGCGGAGGGGGAAAAGACGGCACCGCAGCGCGCCAACGAACTCGCCCGCCGCTGGCTCGAAAGCTACGAGGCGCCGGCGCTCGACCAGGGTATCGACGATGGGCTGAAGGACTTCATCGCCAGGAAAAAGGAGTCCATGCCCGACGCCTTCACGTGAAGGGAGCCCGTGTCAGGCCGGGCTAAAGTGGCCGCGATCATCCATAAGGAAGTCTGGCGGAGTGCGTTCTCCGACCGGGGAGGGCGATAGCCTTGTCCGAGTGGGGAGGGACCGGCGAGGGCCTGCCGGGTGAAATCGCCTCGGCGCTTTCCGGCCACGGCCTCATTCTGCGCGGTGGCTTCGTGTTCGGCGAAGACGAAGCCAGGCCGCAGGGGCTATCAGGCGCGCCGGCGACCGCGGTGCTGCTCGTCGGCCAGGCCGGGGCAACCCATTGGCCGCATTTCCTGCGCTGGCGGCAGAGCCGGTCACGAGAGATTGCCGACCCGCTCGACAGCTGGAGCCGTGAGGCCATAGGCGCGGTCGCAGAGTTCTTCGGTGCGCGGGCGGTGCTTCCGTCGGACCGCCCCTATCTGCCGTTCCAGCAATGGGCGATGCGCGCCGAGGGGCTGAAGCCGTCACCGCTCGGAATCCTCATGCACCCGGACTATGGACTGTGGCACGCCTATCGCGGGGCGCTGCTGTTCGACGTCGAGGTCGCGATCGAGGCACCTCGCAATCCGATTCATCTTTGCGATCTATGTGTCGGAAAACCTTGCCTTAGGTCCTGCCCGGTCGATGCCCATTCCGAAGCCGGTTTCGCTTATGGCGACTGTCTTCGTCACGTCAGATCGCCTTCCGGCAACGCTTGCTTGACCGGGGGCTGCCTCGATCGCAACGCGTGCCCGCACGGACAGGGCCATCGTTACCCGGCGGAGCTCCAGGCCTTACACATGGCCGCCTTCGCAGGGGCAGCCGAAGAATTCTAGCGCCCGCCTCTGTTGGGATCGGTCCGGGTGGGCGCCACGATCTTCGGCTTGTTCTCCGCCGATTTCTGGGGCTGCGCCTGGGCGCTTGGCTGGCCGACGAAGCCCTTGTAGACGAAGCCGCGCCGGCCCTTGTAGACGACCTCGCACCAGGCCTTGCAGGCGACGATCCCGACGGAGGCATTGTCGGGGATGACCGCGACCACGGTGGCGCCGTTGGCTGCGCGGGCGCGCATCTTCACCGCGCTGGTGACGACGGCTGTGCTAGACGGCGCAGCACCGGTCGCGGCGGCGCCGGCAGGGGCTTTCCTTGGTGCCGGCCGCGCCTCGGCAGCCGGCTCGTCTGGAGTGATCGCTGCGGTCCGGGTCTCGTCCGGGACTTCAGGCGTGACCGGCGCTTCCGGCAGCGGTTGAGCCGCGGGTGGAGAGACGAGCGTCGCCGTATTTTCACCACCTGGCTGCATGGCCAGTGCGGCCTGGACGGCGGATGCAGCTGGAACCGTGGGGGCGAGCGCTTCGCCGACCTGTGCGCCGGAGGCGGCCGGAATCGGATCGTGTGCCGGGGTCAAGGTCTTCGCCCAGCGTGGGTCGTTCCCCTCCAGCGCTTCGACGTCGGATGAGATCGCTGCCAGCCCGGCCCGGGCTACCTGGCCCGATGCCGTGGTGTTGGACGCCATGCGCGCGTCGCGCTGGGGGCCCGCTGCTGGTGGCCGGGGCGCTGCGGCCTCCGGGCTTGTATCCTCGGCGGCCATCGCCGCGGGCACGGCCGCAGCGCGGATGTCACCGGCGGCAGCGGGCGGATCGGCGAACGGCGCAGTGAACAACGCGGCCAGGGCGCCGAGGCCGGCGAGTGCCGCCATCCCGGTCGCGCTCAGGATAAGGCGTTGCTTCCGAGGGGGCTGGCTTTTTTCGGTGGGCTTGCTCCGGCGCGCCGCATCTTCGTGATAGGGCCGGGCCGCTTCCCCTGTGAACGGGCTCTTCAACTTACTCTCCACGCAAGACCGTTGTCTCACACCCCGCCAGTCGAGGGTTCTGCCGCGCGAATGTGGCGTTGCTGCGTCGAGATCGCGGCATTTATAGAAAATTTACCATTGCTGAGACGACGACAATCGCAAGGATGCACCTTGTGCTTGCCCCGCCTGCCGTCGACAGGCGACAAGACCGCAGTGGAGAGTCGAGGGAGCCCGCAATGACCAGGAAGGACATCGAAATCAGGACCGGGGACGGCGTGGCGAAAGGCGTCCTGTTCGGCCAGGCGACAAACGGGGCCGGAGTCATCCTCTACATGGATGCCTTCGGCCCGCGCCCCGCGCTCGACGCAATGGCGGAGCGGCTGGCGGGCGAGGGTTGTCTGGTGCTCGTGCCCGACCTCTTCTACCGCTTCGGGGCCTATGGCCCCTTCGATGCCAGGACCGCGTTCGGCGACGACAAGAAGCGGGCTGAACTGATGGCGCTGATCGGCGGGACGACGCAGGCCATGACCCAGGCCGATACCGCTCACTTCATCGCCGCGCTCACCGACGCAGGCGCGCACGGACGGCTGGGCGCGGTCGGTTACTGCATGGGTGGAGGGCGTGCGCTCAATGCGGCCGCCGCCCATCCCGATCGCATCGTTGCCGCGGCGAGCTTCCATGGCGGCAATCTCGCGACCGACGCGCCTGACAGCCCGGCGAACAATGCGGCGAAGATCAAGGCGCGGGTTTATGTCGGGGTCGCCGGCGTCGACCAGAGCTTTCCGCCCGAACAGTCGGCGAAGCTCGCCGAAGCGCTGCGCCGCGCCGAGGTCGACCATATCATCGAGAACTACGTCGGCATGCGCCATGGCTGGGCGGTTCCGGACCATGGCGTCTTCGACACGGCGGGGGCCGAAAGGCACTGGAAACGATTGACGACACTTTTCGCCGAGACGCTCCCCGCGAAGTAGCCGCCGACGCCGGACATGCCGGTCGCTTTCGTGAGGACGCAGCGTCCGGCGCCGCAAATGGTTGGCCGGCGAGGTGGGCGCCCACGCCGACATCACGGAACGGACTTTTTTGACCGAGCGCCCAAGGAATGACGACAAGCTTTCGTCCAACAGGCAAATGATGGCGACGATGCTGGACGAAGGCAGCGCGTCCGATGCCGATCTGGTCGGTTTGGCGCGCGAGGGAGACAGGCAGGCTTTCGGCGAACTCGTCGAAAGGCACTACGACTTTATCCATCGCGTCGCCTGGCGATGGTGCGGCAACAGCACCGACGCCGAGGACATCGCGCAGGAGGTCTGCGTGCGGCTCGGCAAGGCGATCAGGACCTTCAAGGGAGAGGGCGCGTTCACGACATGGCTCTACGCCATGACCTTGAACGCCGCTCGCGACATGAGGCGCAAGACGGTGCGCGAGGCGTTGAAGGCTGAAGCCTTCGGTGTTCACGCATTGATCTCCGGCGAGATCGCGCCCGTGCCGGACAGCGCGGCCGAGCGGCTCTGGGCGGCGGTCCGGCAGCTTCCCGACAAGCAGCGCGATGCCGTGCTGCTGGTCTATGGCGAAGGCCTCAGCCACTCGGCCGCGGCCGATGTGATGGCCTGCGCGGAAACGACGGTGTCCTGGCACGTCCATGAAGCGAAGAAGCGGCTGAAGGTGCTGATGCGCCATGCCGGGGAAGAGTGACCATGGTCAACGACAACGAACTCGATCTGCTGCGCACGATCTCCGTGCCGACGCCCGAGGCGAAGGCGCGTGCGCAGGCGCTTGAGGCGGCGCTTGCCGCCTATGACGGCAACCAGAATAGTTCGGAGGCGGCCCAAGGATCGGCCGCGAAGCTTCGTCTCATCGAGCGAGCAAGCAAGCTCTGGAGAGAGATGATGCAGAAGAAATTGGTTGCGACACCAGCAATCGCCGGTCTCGTGGCGTTGCCGATCGCCGGCTATGCGGCCTTCCATATCTTGAAAGAGAGCCCCTTCGTGCCGGCGGATGTGGCCGAGCAGACCACGTCGGAACCCCGGGAACAGGCGCTCGCCCGGCCCGCCCAGGTGAAGCGTGATCTCGATGCGGAGAGCAGGCAAGCGGTCGCCGAACTGCCGGCGCCGTCGAAGCCCGAGGCAGGTCCGGCGGAGATGGCGAACCAGGAGGCCGCGCCGGCCGATACTCTGGCGTCGGCGCCCGTGGTTCAGAGCGGCAATCGAGCCTTGTTCGCGCCCAGCACGGCGGTAGGAAAGATGGCCGTCCGCGAGATCGCGCCCGCGCCCGATATGCCGTCGCCGAAAGCGCAGGGCCGCGACCGGTTCGAGGCGTTCAAGTCCAACCCGATCCATTCGGCGGCGGAGGATCCGGTTTCGACCTTCTCCATCGATGTCGACACCGCCTCCTATTCCTTCGCGCGGCGTTCGCTGAAGGAGGGAATCCTGCCGGACCCCGACAGCATCCGCGTCGAGGAGATGATCAACTATTTCCCCTACGACTGGAACGGCCCCGAGGACGCCTCGACGCCGTTCAACACGACGGTCTCCATCATGCCCACGCCCTGGAACGAACACAGCAGGCTCATGCATGTGGCGATCAAGGGCTACGACGTGAAACCGGTCGAGCGGCCGAAGGCCAATCTCGTCTTCCTCATCGACGTGTCGGGCTCGATGGAGGAGCCCGACAAGCTTCCGCTGCTGCAGTCGGCTTTCCGCCTCCTGGTCGGCAAGCTCCAGCCCAATGACACGGTGTCGATCGTCACCTATGCGGGCGAGGCCGGGACCGTGCTGGCGCCGACCAAAGCGTCGGAGCGCGAAAGGATCCTGGCAGCGATCGACGATCTCCGCCCCGGCGGATCGACGGCAGGAGAAGCGGGCATCAAGGAAGCCTACCGGCTCGCCGAGCAGTCATTCGTGAAGGGCGGCGTCAACCGGGTCATGCTGGCGACCGACGGCGACTTCAATGTCGGACAAAGCGACGACATGGAGCTCAAGCGGCTGATCGAGGAGAAACGCAAGTCGGGCGTCTTCCTGTCGGTGTTCGGTTTCGGGCGCGGCAACCTCAACGACCAGATGATGCAGGCGATCGCCCAGAACGGTAACGGAACGGCGGCTTATGTCGATACGCTTGCCGAAGCAGAGAAGGTGCTCGTGCAGGAGGCCGGCTCGACGCTCTTCCCGATCGCCAAGGATGTGAAGATCCAGGTCGAGTTCAATCCGGCCAAGGTCTCGGAGTACCGGCTCATCGGCTACGAAACGCGGGCGTTGAACCGCGAGGAATTCAACAACGACCGCGTCGACGCCGGTGAGATCGGTTCGGGCCATTCGGTCACCGCCATCTACGAGATCACGCCGAAGGGAGCGCCGCAGATAGTGGACGACCTGCGCTATGGCGCGGCGTCGACCGCCAATCCGGGCGGCATCCGGAACGCGGACGAATATGCCTTCGTGAAGATCCGATACAAGGCGCCCGACGGCGATATAAGCAAGCTGATCACGACCCCGGTGACGGATGCCGACGCGGTAGCATCCTTCGATGCGGCCGGCGTCGACCAGCGCTTCTCGGTCGCGGTCGCCGCCTTCGGCCAGAAGTTGCGCGATGCCGATCAGCTCGCGTCGATGTCCTGGGAGCGCATCATTGAATTGGCCGGCGCCGCGCGCGGTTCCGACCCCTATGGCTATCGCGCGGAGTTCCTGTCGCTGGCGAGGCTCGCTTCGGCACTGTCAGGCGGAAATCGCTGATACGGCGAGGTTCCTGCGGCCAGAAAGCAGAGCGGCGACGAACCTGGTCCGTCGCCGCTCAATTGTTTAGGGATGAAGAACAAGTCGCCGGGGCAGGCTTCCGCAACGGAGCTGCGCCACGAAGGCTGAGGGTCAGGCCCTTGCGCGGCGACGCTCGCGGCGTGGTTCGCCACCGTCTGCTGCCGTCTTGTTGCGCAACGGTCCGATGTATTCCACGATTGTTTCGAGGGTGGGGCGGCTCGCCTTGGTATGGGCGTCGAGCGCGTGGCGCATCGCTGCCAGATGCGCGAAAGACGTGCCGCAGCAGCCGCCGATGATCCTGGCGCCGCCGTCGACCGCGAGGCGCACATAGTCCGACATCAGTTCGGGGGTGCCGGAATAGTGGATCTCGGATCCACGGAATTCCGGGATGCCGCAATTGCCCTTGACGATGACGGTCGCCTCCGGCTTGGCAGCCGTCATGTCGAGCAGCGAAGCCAGGATGTCGGCCGCGCCCACGCCGCAATTGGCGCCGACGCCGATCGGGGCGGCCGAAAGGCCTTCCGCCACGCCGTGGATGTCCTTGGGCAGCAGGCCCATCATGGTGCGGCCGGCGGTGTCGAAGGAACCGGTATAGGTGTAGGGCAGGCCGACGCGGATCGCGGCTTCCGCCGCAGCGCGGATTTCATCCGGCGCGGACATGGTCTCGATCCAGGCGACCTCGGCGCCGCCGGCCTTGAGCCCTTCGATCTGCTCGGCGAAGGCCTCGACAGCCTCTTCGTAGGTCAACGCGCCGAGCGGCACCAGCAGTTCACCGGTTGGG
Organism: Mesorhizobium sp. L-8-10; assembly: GCF_016756635.1. Taxonomy (NCBI): domain Bacteria; kingdom Pseudomonadati; phylum Pseudomonadota; class Alphaproteobacteria; order Hyphomicrobiales; family Phyllobacteriaceae; genus Mesorhizobium; species Mesorhizobium sp. L-8-10. Next base: position 4,374,628 of record NZ_AP023263.1, read on the forward strand.
CCGACGGAGCCGGCCACGATGACCCTGCGGCCTGCCTTGTCGGCCACCGAACGGGCGATTTCGGCCGCACGCTTGTTGAGCTCGTGCACGCGATCCTGCGCATGGTGCAGCTTCAGCCGGTGGCGGGTGCCGCCGAAAGAGTTGGTGAGGATGATGTCGGCTCCGGCGTCTACGAAACCCTGGTGCAGGGCGGCGATCTTCTCGGGCGCCGCCTCGTTCCAGAGCTCGGGCGCCTCGCCGGCCTCCAGGCCCATGGCGAAGAGGTTGGTGCCGGTTGCGCCGTCGGCCAGAAGCACGCCCTTTTCCGCAAGGAGCGCATCGATTGGATTGTTCATCGGGAGATTGCCTTAGCTCAAACTGAGATAAGCATATAAAGAAGTCTTTATATGTAGTCAATGTCCAGGGTTGGGAAAACGACGGTTCAGCGGGTCACGGCCAATGAAGCGGCGAAGGACGCAGCCTCATGCGCGTTGACGTCGGCAGCGCGGATCAGATTGTCGAAATGCCTGGTCAGCGTATGGATCGGCTGCGTGGCGTTCAGCACGAGATACATGTCGCCGACATAAATGGCGGCACGCAGTGACCCGAAGATCGTATAGGGGATCGAATAGCGCATGCGCCCGTCATAGAGATAGAGGCGGAAGCTCGGATAGAGATCGTCCAGCAGCCGGGCCATGTGAGCGAGTTGTTCGGCGCGGAGATCGGCTGGAAAGCGGTCCCACACGCCGAGGCCGCGCGCGAAGATATCGAGCGTGTGGCGCGGCATGCATACTTCCATGTCGGTCTCGGGCCGGCGGCTGTAGTCGATGCGGTATTGCGTCTCGCCGAGTTGGGCCTCGCGGCTCTTGTTCGAAATGCCTGCCTCATAGTCGATCAGCGCATCGGTTCTCAGAAGGTCAGGGATGCCGGCCGGCACATAGCGGATCTTGGTGCCCGCAGCCTCCGCATGCCACTTGGCGATGAGCGTACGCTCGAAGCCGCCGGAGGCCTCCTCGATCTCGAGGCTTTCCCTGATCTCGCCGGTCAGGCCTTCGTCCTGGCTGAGGCCGAGCAGCCAGTCGAGCGAGACCTTGTGCTCGGAAGCTATGTTGAGCAGCGTCTCGGCCCGGGGCAGGCGGGTCGAGGTGCCTGAGAGGAGCTGGGACAGGGCCGACCGGTCTATGCCGACCTCGGCCGCGAAGGCGGACTGATTGACGCCGGCGCGCTGGATGAGGGTCTTGAGTCTCTCACGGAAGACACTTGAAAGATCGCGCTTGTCCACGTGTGCTCGCCTCCAGGAAAAAAATACCGGGATTGGTCGGAATACCGACTAAGGAGGAGCATCGGAATCCTCCCAAGTGTTTACAACACACAACATCTGTATTCCAAGCAGCGCAATATAAACATTTTATGCGCATTGTCGCATTGCACGCAACGAAAGCTCCTGACACCATGCTGTCAGTAACCAATGATTCCAGCAGTTTAGCGCGATCACCAAGGGCATGGGCGAAGCAGGCAGACGGCGGGCGCCGACGATAGAATGGCCGACAGTCTTGTTGGTCGTGGGTTGCTACGGCACCTGGGCCGCAACGGGTTTCCTGGTCTGGCCGCACCATCCGATCATCGCCCTCATCGCGCTCACGCTGACGTTGACGCTGCAGTCGTCGCTGATGCACGAAATCGTGCACGGGCATCCCACCCGCGATGCGCGCGTCAACGAGGCCTTCGTCTTCCTGCCGATCGGTCTGGTCTGGCCGTTCCGACGCTTCAAGAACCTGCATCTGCGTCACCATGCCGACGAAAGGCTGACCGACCCGTTCGACGATCCCGAGAGCTATTACAGGGCGCTCTGGCAGCATCACGACCTCCCGAAGACGATGAAGCAGCTGCTCAGGGCAAACAATACCATGGTCGGGCGATTCCTGGTCGGACCCTGGTTGTCGAGCATCGGCTTCGTCATCGGCGACTTCAAGCTGGCCGTCGAGGGCGACCGCGCCGTACGCCAGGCCTTGCTGCTGCACTGCGTCGGGCTCGCGCTCGTCGTGCCAGTGATCGTCTTCGGCTTCGGCATACCGCTCTGGCTCTATGTGCTGGTGCCGGTGTGGATCGGCCAGTCGCTTATTTCGATCCGCACCTACGCCGAGCATCAATGGTCCGAGCATCCCGAGGGTCGCACCATCATCGTCGAGCGCTCGCCGCTGTCCGTCCTGTTCCTCAACAACAATCTGCATTTCGTCCATCACAAGAACCCGACAGCGGCCTGGTACGACCTGCCCCGGCTGTTCCGCGAAAGGCGGGAGGAATGGATCGCCCGCAACAAGGGCTATGTCGTCCCCAGCTATCTCGCGCTGCTGAAGGACTATGCCTTCCGCGCCAAGGAACCCGTCGTGCACCCGATGCTGCGGCGAGCGCCCGAGACGGGGCGGGCCTTCAAGCCGCGCATCAGGGCGCGCACGGTACACGGCGCCGGCACTGCGCCGGTGCCGGCCGAGCCGCCGAAGGAGTGAGGGCGCCTCCCTCCGGCAGGTCGCTTCTCTTGCCATCTGCCCGCGGGCCGATTGATATCCTGCCATGAACGAGTTCGTCGTCGCGCTTCCCATGTATGAATGGCCCGAGACCCGGCACGAAACGGATGCCGAGTGGGCGCGGCTCCGCGCGGCGTTCCGCGAGGCCGGAATCGCGGCGCCGGAACCTCTGGTTCGGCGCAACGCCGACCTTCCTCCCGTGCCGGGCGGCATCCGCGACGCGAACGGGAACCCGCTCGCGCCCGATCCCGCAACCTTGCCGCCTGATGAACTCGATTTCCATGCGCTCTGGCTGCATCCACGACTGCTCTTCACCCAGACCTGCTGGGGGCCGATGGAACTCGGGCTGCAGGACCACGTCGCTGTCCTCGGCCAACCGAGCTATGGCAATATGGAAGGCGGGCAGGGTGCCCTCTATTCAAGCGCGATTCTGATGCTGCGGGGAGCCGGGCCGAGAATGCCGGCGCCGGCCGATGGCCAGCCGTCCATCCCGCTCGATCTCATGCGTGGAAAGCGGCTCGCCTACAATGGCAATGATTCCATGTCGGGGATCATCGCACTCACCCGCGATCTCGGGGCATCGGGCGAGAGCCTGGACATCTTCTCGGAGCGCATCGCGACTGGTGCCCATCGTGCCTCGATCGTGGCCGTCGCCGACGGCCGGGCCGACGTCTGCGCCATCGACTGCCGGAGTTGGGACATGGCGCTCCGCCATGAGCCGCGCGCCGCCGACGTCGAAGTGGTGGGCTGGACGGGCAGGCGCAAGGGCCTGCCCCTGATCACGTCGAGGTCGACGCCGCCTGATGTCGTGGCTGCGTTGAAGCAGAGCCTCAGGCTGACATGAGCGAGCTCAGTCTTGATATGAGCGAAGCTCAGTCAGACATGAGCCGCGGGTCGAGCGGGTAGGCCGACAGCTTCTCGTTGCCGTTTTCAGTGATGAGCACCTGCTCCTCGAGCTTCACGCCCTCGTGTCCGCCGAGCCGGCCGATATAGCTTTCGACGCAGAGCACCATGCCCGGCTCGAGCACGCCATCGGGCGTGTCGTCGGTCCAGTCGGCCGCATGCGGCAAAGTCGGATATTCATCGGCAAGGCCGACGCCATGGTAGAGCACGCCGTAGCGTGTCGCGAAGCAGTCAGGTGGCGGAACGCGCGAACGCTCGGCCAGGTCGCGGAACGTCGTGCCCGGCTTCATCAGTTCCGTGTTCTGGGCGATCTGAACGGCTGCGATGCGGAAGAGATCACGCTGCTCCTGCGTCGGGCCGACGTCGCCGCAGAGCCAGGTCCGCGAGAGATCGGCGCAGAAACCGTAGGGCCCGATCAGGTCGGTATCGAAGGCGACGAGGTCGCCCGCCTCGATGATCCGCGACGAGCATTCCTGGAACCACGGATTGGTCCGAGGGCCGGAGGACAACAGGCGTGTCTCGATCCATTCGCCGCCGCGGGCGATGTTGCCGCGGTGAAGCTCGGCCCAAAGCTCGTTCTCCGATATGCCTGGCCGCAATGCGGCTTCCATCTCGGCCATGGCCGCTTCGCACGCAACGATGGCGCGGCGCATGGCGAGCAGCTCGTCGGGCGATTTGATCAGCCGGGCACTCTCCATCACCGCCTCGCCATTGCCGATCGCGATGCCCAGGCGCGCGAGCTCGGATACGCCCTCGGGGTCGAGATGGTCGACCGCGAGGCGCCTGTTACCGCCGCCATGCTCCTTCACGAGATCGGCGATGCCGCCTGCCCAGCGTCGGACACGCTTATGAGTAAGTTCGCCGCCATAGAGAAAAAGCCATGGGACGGCCGGGCGAACCTCGTCGACCACACCTGTGTGATCGGAGAGATGCTCGCACGAAAAATAGTCGAACAGCACCACCGGGCCGTCCGTGGCGACGAAACAATGCCGCGTCGGATTATGCGCCACCCAGGACTGCATGTTGGTGGCGTCGGTGGCGTAGCGGATGTTGATCGGATCGTAGAGCAGGGCGCCGGCATAGTCGCGCCGCCTGAGTTCAGCCCGGATGCGTTCGAGCCGATAGCGGCGCATCGCTGGCAGATCGGGCGCGGCGATACCGGCGGCGCGCCATTCGGCTTCCGCAACGGCGCCGTAGCCCAGGACGTGCTGGTTGAGCCCCGCAGCCTTGTCGCGCGAGGCCTGCCGAAGCGCCTCGATCGAGCCCGGCTCGAAAGGCATGATCTTGCGGTGGCGGCCGAAGGTCGAGCGCGGGGCGTCGTTCATGGAAGCGCCCTGCCGCCAGTACCCCCCTCTGGCCTGCCGGCCATCTCCCCCTCAAGGCTACGAGATTCACACATCTCGGAGGGTCCAGCCATGCTTGATTGCGTGGAATTTGGTGAGGCCTCTGAGCATGACGATGGGGCCGGGCTTTCCGTAATATCCGGTCCATCCACCGAGCCGTGCGAAGACCCAGGCAGCGAAGGCCAATGTGCCTTTGGGATGGGGGTTTTTCTGCTTCTGGGTCTTTCCCTCAAGGCTGTGGCTGACGCGTTCGAGCACCGGTTGGTCGTCGGGATCGAAGGCGTCGCTGAGCGGCCGCTCGAGCTTGCCGTCGCGCTCGGCAACGAGTTGCATCACCGTGACGGCGGCGATGAGGGTTGCTGTTACGAGCTTTTCCAGCGGCCCGCCCTCCTGCTGGCGAAGCGCCTCGATGTCAAAGCCCTTTGTCTTGGTGGTCCGAAACAGCTGCTCGATGGTCCAGCGCAGACGATAAAAGCCGATGATGCGCCGTGCATCGGCCAGATCGGTGACCTGATGTGTTGTGAGCAGCCGCCAATGCGCCGGCTCCTGGCCGTGCGGCGGATCGATTTCGCGGGCATCGACCATGCTGAGCGTGACGGTCTTCGGCAGCACCCGGGTTCCCGCCTGGGCTTTGCGGTTCCTGGGCCTTGCGATCTCGACACGGCCGAAGCGCACGCCGAGAGTGGCCGTGCGGGCCTTGCGGCCCGGAATGGCCGGCAACGCGACCGTCATCTGCCCGGCTTCGGGCCAGCTCTCTGCGGCGGCAAACAGATGGGTCTCGTCGGCCAGAAGCCGGTCCTGCGCGGCCCGTACCAGCTTCTCGACATGGTCCGGCTTGAAGGCGAAGCACTCGTAAATGTCCCCCTCGCGGTCCTCGACGACCGTCACGCAGGTCGCGCCGGCGTCCCACAGCCGGCGCGCGCTTTCGGCGCCGTCGAGCCAGCGCCGGCTGTCCTTGTCCGCGAAGTCCCGTTTGGTGCGCGTCGCCTTCACACCACCGCGGCGATCCAGAAAGAACGCATCGACAAGGCCCAACACAAAGCCGCTGGTCGCATCCGCGGCAATCAGCGGGTGCACGGACAGGCCGATGCCTTTTTCGTCCACCCGAACAGACGTCGTGTCCTGGATCGCCAGCACATGACGGCCACCAACTTGCAAGCACGTGCGGGCCGAGGCCGTCTCCAGCATCGCGCCGACCGTCACCTTCGGGTTGTGCAGAAAGCGCGTGATCCGCATCTCGCCGGAGCGGCCGCCGCCCAGCGCGCGCACGCTGCTCCCCCAGCCACCCGCCGACACCAGCCGCTCATGCAAAAAAACCCCGCATCTTTCAGGCGAGCGTCTCCGAACTCCCCAAAACCAAGGTCCATCTGCCTCTCCATCAGCCGAATCACAGCAACAGGGAGTCAGACTTTCGCCGACACCGCAACTCGCCCCCCACGATGTGTGAATGTCGTAGCCCTCAAGGGGGGAGATTAGCTGTCGCCACTGCCTGCACACATAGGCAGCGCTGCAGGAAAGTTTCCAGCGTCGCAACTGCCAATCTCCCCCCTTGAGGGGGAGATGGCCGGCAGGCCAGAGGGGGGTATGAAGCACTGCCATGGCCGTTCGCCGCCGCTCCCTCTATCCCCGCATCTTCTCGCCGGCCGGATCGAACAGCGGTTCCGCATTGATGCGCGCCCGCCGGCGATGGCCGAGGATCTCGATCTCGAACAGTTCTTCGCTTTCGTCCTCGGCGAGCGCGGCTGGCACATAACCCTGCGCCAGCGACTTGCCGACATAGTGCGCATACCCGCCGGACGTCACCCAGCCGACCACGCGCCAATCGCCGTCCGCGATGCCGCGAACCGCCGAGGCTCCGCTGGCCGCAGCCGAGCCGCGCACTTCCTTGCCGGTCGCATCGAAGCGCGGCGCGCCGTAGCCATGCGGCTTCTCGACGGTGCCGAAATCCTTGTCGCCGACCTTGGCCCAGATCGGCTCGTCGCCCATGACGTCGGCATCCGCAGCCTCGACGATCAGCGACACGCGGCGCAGCTTGGGTCCGTCGGCCTTCTCCCGGGCCGCCACCTCGCGGCCGATGAAGTCGTTCTTCTCCAGCTTGATGAAGCGGTCCATCGAGCCTTCGAAGGGGCCGTAGATGGGCCGGAGTTCCCGGAACCAGGTCGGGAAATTCTTCTCCAGGCGCATCGACAGAAGCGCGCGCATTCCGAAATCGACGATGCCGAATTCCTCGCCGGCCGTCTTGATCGCCTGGTAGACGAGACGCTGGTAGGCCGGCTGCATCCAGATCTCGTAGCCGAGATCGCCGGTATAGGTGATGCGGTTGACCATGCAGGGAGCGCCGCCCACCGCCATCTCGCGGAAGTCCATGAAGCGGAAGGCCGCCGACGAAACATCCTCGTCGACCAGCTTCTGCAGCAATGCCTGGCTTTTCGGTCCGGCGATCGACAGGCCGACCAGCGTCTGGTCGAAGCGGTGGATATGCACCGAGCCGTCCTTCGGAAGATGCTTCTCGAACCAGCGCATATGGTATTTCTGCGCGGCCGAGGAGCCCCAGATCATGAATTTCTCGTTGCCGGTCTTGGCAATGGTGAAGTCGCCGATGAGCTTGCCGAATTCGTTGAGCATCGGCGTCAGCACGATGCGACCCTTCCTCGGCATGCGGTTGGTCATCAGCCGGTTCAGGAAGTCTTCAGCACCCGGACCGGCCACTTCATATTTGGCGAAGTTGGCGATTTCGGTGACGCCGACGCGCTCGCGCGTGGCGCGCACCTCGTTGCCGATATGCTCGAAATCGTTGGAGCGGTGATAGGAGACGATGTCTTTCGCTTCCGTGCCCTTGGGCGCGAACCAAAGCGGCGTCTCCAGGCCCCAGCTGTCGCCCATAACCGCGTTCTGCGCGACCATCGTGTCATAGAGCGGCGTCGACTGCGCCGGCCGTGCGGCGGGCAGTTCCTCATTGGGGAAGCGGATCGAAAAGCGACGCGAATAGTTCTCGCGCACCTTGGCATTAGTGTAGCGCAGGGTCGCCCACTCGCCGAAGCGCGCAACGTCCATGCCCCAGACGTCGAAGCCGGGATCGCCGTTGACCATCCAGTTCGAGAGCGCGAGACCCACGCCGCCGCCCTGGGAGAAGCCGGCCATGACCGCGCATGCGCACCAGAAGTTCGTCAGCCCCTGCACCGGGCCGACCAGCGGGTTGCCGTCGGGCGCGAAGGTGAACGGGCCGTTGATGATCTGCTTGATGCCGGCCTTCTCGATCCCCGGGAAATGCTTGAAGCCGATCTCGAGCGAGGGCGCGATGCGGTCGAGGTCGGGGATCAGCAGCTCATGGCCGAAGTCCCAAGGAGTGTCGACCGGCGACCAGGGCTTGCAGGCCTTCTCATAGGTACCGAGCAGGATGCCGTTGCGCTCCTGCCTCGTATAGATCTCACCCTTGAAGTCGAGCACGCCGACCATCTCGCGCCCGGTCGCCCTGTTGAAATCCTCGACCTCCTTCATCGGCTCGGTCAGCAGATACATGTGCTCCATGGCGAGCAGAGGCAGCTCGACGCCGACCATGCGGCCGACTTCGCGTGCCCACAGGCCGCCGCAGTTCACCACATGCTCGGCTTTCACCGTGCCCTTTTCGGTCACCACATTCCACGTGCCGTCGGGCTCTTGCGTCAGCTCGACGACCCGGTTGCGCAAGACGATCTCGGCGCCGAGTTTCTGGGCTGCCCTGGCATAGGCATGGGTGGTGCCCGACGGATCGAGATGGCCCTCGACGGGGTCCCACATGGCGCCGACGAAATTGGTCTCGTCCATCAGCGGGAACATCGCCTTGGCTTCCGACGGGGTGATGAGCTCGGTGTCCATGCCGAGATAGCGGCCCTTGGCGTGGGCAAGCCGCAGGAAGTCCATGCGCTCCGGCGTATCGGCCATCATGATGCCGCCGGTGAGGTGCAGCGAGCAGGACTGGCCGGAAAGCTCCTCAAGCTCCTTGTAGAGCTGGACCGTGTAGGCCTGCAGCTTGGCGACGTTGGGGTCGCCGTTCAGCGTGTGGAAGCCGCCGGCGGCGTGCCAAGACGAGCCCGACGTCAGCTCCGAGCGCTCGATCAGCATGACGTCGCTCCAGCCGGCCCTGGCCAGGTGATAGAGCACCGAGCAGCCGACGACGCCGCCGCCGATGACAACCGCTTTTGCGTGGGATCTCATAACAGTTGGTTCCGGTTCCGTAATGTATCGATGAAAGGAGGGACGAGTCAGGCTGCCGCGATGGCTTCGATTTCGATCAGCCAGGCCTCGTCGAAAATCCCGGCGATCACGACCGTGAGGGCGATCCTGCGGCCGGCCAGGATCTCGTTGCGTATCTGACGATATTCGACGCCGTGGCGACGGTCCGCCAGGAAGGTGGTGACCTTGACCAGGTTGTCGAGCGTCATGTCGGCGGCGCGAAGCTGCGCCTCGATATTGGCCCAGGCGAGCCGGGCCTGGCTGGCGAAATCGGTGGGGACGGTACCGTCCGGCGCAACTGGGATCTGGCCGCTGATGTGCAGGATGCGCGTTGCCCCAATCGTTTCGACGGCCTGGGCGTAGCCGCCCTGTGCCTGCGGCGCGTCCGGTGCGTTGATGAGGCGGCGGTTCATGGGGTCTCGACCCGGGATTGATCGGAACCGCGTGCCGGGCGGCCTCGGAAGGGAGCGTGGGAGCGAGCCGCCGCATGGATGGTTCGCCCCGGCAAGGGGAGGGATAGCGCCGTCGACGCGGCGAGGCGGCTGACGTGGTCCGGCCAACGATCGAGGTCTGTGAGGATCATTTCAGTGCCATCCCTGTGGTAGACCGGTCGACTACAGGAGCCTTGCTATGGTGTATGTCAGGCCGAAGGCGACATATTCATATTTGAAGTCTGTCTTCTCTATGAATTCCATGAATGCCTTATGCTCATGCTCCTGCCATCCATAGTATCCGATAAGTTCGTCGAAGCAGATCCATGAACCTTTTCGTAGCATGTGGCCAAGCGTCTCGAATATGGTCTTTGTCGAGCTGTACAGGTCGCAGTCGACGCGAAGAAGAGATATGATCTCGCCTTCATGCTCTTTCGCCCAAACGGGCAGCGTGTCGTCGAACCAGCCTTTGTAGAGACGGACATTCGCCGGCATTTCGGGCAGGCCCTTCAGCCAGCCGAAGGCCCCTTTCATCGAGTGGGACCAATCCTCCGGTAGACCCTCGAAAGAGTCGAACCCATGGATCGTATGCTTCGGGAAAATTTTCGCGAGGGCACGGGTGGAACCGCCCTTGAAGACGCCGAGGTCGACGACGAGCGTGTCCGCCGTCGGGGAGATTTCGTCCTTGCGCGCCTCTAGGACCCGGAACTGGTCCCTTTGCCAAAGCGCGTGCCGCATCTCCTTGTCGATGAAGTCGTAGGTGTCCCGGGCCGCACGGCGGCTGCGTTCCCGTATCGTCTCCACGAACCGGTACTCCGCGTCGAGATATTCCCGAATGGCCAGGCTGGTCGGGCTCTGTCCGATCTGTGCGACCATATCGCCGATGTCGAGCTTGAGCCGCGTCTCGGCGAAGACGGCCTTCAGCTCTTCGCGCACAATCTTGCGCAGTTCTTCCTTGTCTATGCTCACGACCAAATCTCCGATGTGCGGATGCCAAGTCGGTCCGGACAAAGTCTAGCTCAAAAATCGGTCGGCGCGCCGCCCTCGGCCTTACGTTTCTCCACGAAGGCGTTGATCTCCTCGCGGATGGCCGGATCGATGTAAGGCTCCTCGTAGGAGGCGAGCCTCTCCTTCCAGACGCGGTTGGCGCGCTCCAATGCCGTGGGCGCGCCGGCCTCGCTCCAGGTCTCGAAGTTGCGCCAGTCCGAGAGGATCGGGGAATAGAAGGCGGTCTTGTAGCGCGACTGGGTGTGCGGCGTTCCGAAGAAGTGGCCGCCGGGACCGACGGCGCGGATGGCCTCGACGGCCAGCGCATCCTCCGACAGATCGAGCGGCGTCAGGAACTCCGCCACCATCTGCAGGAGGTCGATGTCTAGGATCGTCTTCTCGTAGGAACAGCGCAGCCCGCCTTCCAGCCATCCGGCACCGTGCATCATCAGATTGCCGCCGCCCTGGATGGCGCCCCAAAGCGAGAACACGCTTTCATAGGCGGCCTGCGCGTCGACCGTGTTGGCCGCGCAGGTGTTGGAAGTGCGGTAGGGTATGTTGTAGCGCCGCGCCAGCTGACCGCCGACGAGCTGCGCCTTCATATATTCTGGCGTGCCGAAGGCGGGCGCGCCGGATTTCATGTCGACGTTGGAGGTGAAACCGCCATAGCCGACCGGCGCGCCCTTGCGCACCATCTGCGTGAACGAGATGCCAGCCAGCGCCTCGGCATTCTGCTGCACCAGCGCGCCGGCGACGGTCACGGGCGCCATCGCGCCGGACAATGTGAAGGGCGTGACGATCACCACCTGACCCATGGACGACATCTGGATGATGCCTTCCATCATCGGGATGTCGAGCTTGAGCGGCGAATTGGTGTTGATGATGGTGAAGACCGACGGCTCATCCATGAGCTGCTTGCGCGACACGCCGCGGGCGATACGGGTGATCTCGATGCCGTCGAGATTGCGCTCCTTGCCGAGCGAGTAGATGTGGAAGACCTTGTCCGTGAGCAGCGCCAGATCGCGGATGCACTCGAGATGTCGCACAGACGGATGGATGTCGATCGGCTCGACCGGATAGCCGCCGGTGCAGTTCAGGATGTTGTGCATTTGCGCAAGCCGCAGGAAGTTCCTGTAGTCCTCCTGGTTGCCGGGACGACGCCCACGGTCGATGTCGGAACAATTCGGCGCCGACGCCATCATCGAAAAGATCACATTGTCGCCACCGAATGTGACGTTATGCGTCGGGTTGCGCGCATGCATGGTGAACTGCGGCGGGCAGTGCGCGATGAGCTCCAGGATCATCTCGCTGTCGAAGCGGACCCGCTCGCTGCCTTCGCGCACGTCGGCGCCATGCTGCTTCATGATGCGGCGGGCTTCATCGTGAAGCACGTCGACACCGATCTCCTCGAGCACGCGCAGCGACGCCAGATGGATCGATTCGAGCTCGTCGTCGGAGATCAGTCTCGTCGGCGGGAAGGGCATCCGGAGCTGGCGGAACGGCGGCTGCTCAAAGGGGGCGGAGCCGACGGCGCGTTTGCCGGCACGTCCGCCGCGGCGACCACGATCGGTGGCGAGAACCGGTTCGGCCGGGTGGAGCGCGGCGGTCATGGAAATTCCTCGTGGCAAAGCATGTTTCGCCGGCATAATGGACCGGGGCTAGACGCCCGGGTACGGAAGCTACGACTACTAGCGCGAAGGAAGCGACATCGAGCGGGCTGCAGGTTCGCCGACGAGGCAGCGCCCCCTGCTCGAGGGATCGATTGCTCTTCCTGTCCCAAGGAGGCGCCTTCGCGGCGTGGCATTGATGCCCTGCGGCTCTGCTCGTCTGGTGCGTGCGGCGTCTGAGGGAGACAGGATTTGGGCGTCGCGGAAAAGACACCATGGCCGGCGCTCACCGGTGTCATCGCGACGGTTTCCGTGTTCGCGATCGCGCAGGGCCTCAGCTATCCTTTGCTCAGCTTCATCCTTGAGCGGCAGGGCGCGTCATCGAGCCTGATCGGGCTGTCGGCAGCCATGACACCGCTCGGCTTCATCGTGTCGGCGCCGGTCATCCCGTCGCTGGTGCGGCGTTTCGGGGCAGCGCGTACGGCGCTCGTCTGTGCTTTCCTGGGCGCGACGCTGCTGGCCCTGATCGGCTGGACGCGGGATGTCTGGCTCTGGTTCCCGCTGCGTTTCCTGCTCGGCTTCTCGATCAATCCGCTCTATGTGATCAGCGAGACCTGGATGCTCATGCTGGCGCCGCCGTCCAGCCGCGGCCGGATCATGGGCGCCTACACCGCGGTCGTCTCCGCCGGCTTCGCCACCGGCCCGCTGATCCTGTCGATTGCCGGAACACAAGGCTGGACGCCGTTCCTCGTCGGCATCGCAGCCTTCGGTCTCTGCACCTTCTGTCTCGGAGCGGTCTTGCCGCGCCTGCCGGAGCTCCACGACGCCGACGGCGACGCCTCGCTCGCTCGCTTCATTCCGCTCGCGGCGCTGCTTCTCCTCGCCGTGACCGTCGCTGCTGCCTTCGAGCAATCCCTGTTGTCGTTGACGTCGGTCTATGCGCGCAGCTACGGCAATACCGAGGCGGCGACCGCCACGCTGCTCGCCGTCTTCGTCGCCGGCAACATCGCCCTGCAGGTTCCGCTTGGCATGGTCGCCGAACGGCTCGGGCCCGCGAAGGGGCTCGCACTCTGCGCAACCGGGTCGACGCTCGGCTGCCTGCTGCTGCCTTTCCTGTTTGCGACCCCGCTGATATGGCCGCTCGCCTTCGTGTTGGGAGCCATATCTTTCGGCATCTATACGATGGCGCTGATCGAGCTGGCGAACAGGTTCAGCGGGCCGATGCTGATCGCCGGCAATGCGGCCTTTGCGCTGTTCTGGGGCGTGGGCGGCATCGCCGGTCCGCCTGTTACTGGTGCCGTCATGGACATCGTAGGAACTCAGGGGTTACCGCTGACTCTAGGCTCATTCTGTTTCGTTCTCGCCCTGCTTCAGGCCGGGCGCCGGAGCGCGTGGGGCCGGTAACGGCTTGAAGCATCGAACCAGTCTCGGCTAGTGTGCGCTCATGAGCGCCTTCGACGCCCATCTCCGCACGCCAGGCACCGCCGTAACGCCGTCTCCGCGCACACGGCATGCGGAGCTGTTGCGGCTGTGCGCCCGCATCGGCTACTCGCCGCCCGCTCTTTTCTGAGGATCCATCCCGGCAACGCTGCCGGACCGATTCAAGAGAAGAGGCTAAATCCATGACCTATCAGAATTATTCGCTGAAGCAGTTGCAGGCGATCGACGCCGCGCATCATCTCCATCCCTTCACCGACCACAAGGACCTGCGCGCGGCGGGATCCCGCATGATCACCCACGCCGACGGACCGTATATCTACGATTCGGAAGGCAACGAGATCCTCGACGGCATGGCGGGCCTGTGGTGCGTCAATGTCGGCTACGGCCGCAACGAGCTGGCCGAAGCGGCCTACAGGCAGATGAAGGAGCTGCCGTTCTACAACTCCTTCTTCCGCTGCACGACGCCGACGCCGGTGCTGCTGGCAAAGAAGATCGCCGAGCTCGCGCCTGACAACATCAACCAGGTATTCTACGGCTCGTCAGGGTCCGAGGCCAACGATACGGCCTTGCGCCTGGTGCGCCACTTCTGGGCACTGCAAGGCAAGCCGCAGAAGAACCGCATCATCTCGCGCAACATGGCCTATCACGGCTCGACAATCGCCGGCGCGTCGCTGGGCGGCATGGGCGGCATGCACGAGCAGCTTGGCGGCGCCGTGCCGAACATCGTGCATGTCATGATGCCCTACGCCTATGAACTCGCGTTGCCGGGTGAGAACGACCACGATTTCGGGCTGCGTGCGGCCAAGGCCGTCGAGGATGCAATCCTCGAGGCGGGCGCCGACAATGTCGCGGCCTTCATCGGCGAGCCGATCATGGGGGCGGGCGGCGTCAAGATACCGCCTGCGAGCTATTGGCCGGAAGTCCAGCGCATCTGCCGCAAATACGACGTGCTTTTGATGCTGGACGAGGTGATCACCGGTTACGGACGTACCGGCGAGTGGTTCGCCGCGCAGACCTTCGGCCTCGAGCCCGATACCATCACCACGGCCAAGGCGCTGACCTCAGGGTACCAGCCCCTGTCGGCGCTGCTGGTCGGCGATCGTATCGCCGCCACACTGGTCGAGAAGGGCGGCGAGTTCTATCACGGCTACACCTATTCGGGGCATCCCGTGGCCTGCGCGGTGGGGTTGGAGAACATCGAGATCATCCAGCGCGAAGGCCTGGTCGAACGCGTCAAGAACGACACCGGTCCCTATTTCGCCAAGGCGCTGCAGGAGCATCTTGGCGACCACGACATCGTCGGCGAGGTCCGTGCGATCGGTCTCATGGGCGCCATCGAGATCGTCAAGGACAAGGCGACCAAGGACCGCTTCGAGCCGTCGGGCAGTGCCGCGGTCGTGGTGCGCGATCACGCCATCGCCAACGGCATGATGCTGCGCGCCACGGGCGATACCATGATCATGTCCCCGCCGCTGATCTGGACACGCGACACGATCGATCTCGCCTGTGAACGCATCCGCAAGGCGCTCGATCTGGCCAAGGCCGATCTCTTCCGCTCGAAATGATTGGCGAGGGGCAGGGCACGCCGGTGTCCTGCCCTTCGGCCTGCGATGTCAGAGGAGGCGACCATGACCGGAAAGCCGATCGGATCGTCCCGCTCCAGCAGGATTCTTCGTGCCCCGGCGGAGGTGTCGGCAACGCGCTTGCACACCGAATTGGCGGTGAAGCCTTGCGAGATCAGGCGAGCGATGATTGCGCCCTTTTCCTCACCCTTCAGCGTCTCCGCCCAGATGTATTTCCGGATCGAAAAGAAGGGCGCCTTGGGGTGTGCGGACGAATGTGGTCGGCGTGCTTGACAAGAAGAGCAAGGACGCCAAAAGGACGAGTCGCCTAGGAGTGTTATTTCATTGATCCAGACGGATATGTGTTTCATGCCAATAACGCGATGAAGCAACATGAAAGGAAATCTTGATGCCAAAATATCACGTCGCAAAAGAACAGAATGGGATCAAGTCGCCATCGGTTGGCGGGTTATGTCACGCAGCCTGGATCATGTTCGATGAATTGGGGCGCAATGTCACGAATGATCAGGCCCGCAAGGAGGCTGTTCGCCGCGGTCTGAACGTCAGCAACGTCGTCACGGAAATTTCGCGGTGGCGACGTTGGAACGGGTACCCGAGGCCCGACGGTACGTCGTACAATGGTGGGAACGTCGGGAAGACGACCTCACGCCCAGACGCGGAAGGGTACGCGCCGCCGCGCAAGCCGCGACGTGGATTGGTTGGTGGGAAACGTTAACATGGGAAGGCTCGTCGCGATCTGCCGCGACCCCGCGATGTTCCGCCGACAGAGGAGGCGACCATGACCGGAAAACCTGTTGTCCCGCCGATCGAATATGAAGCGGCGAGCGACGAGGTCAGAGCCGTCTATGACGACATCATGCGGACGCGCAAGGTCGACTGGATCAACAATTTCTGGAAGGTCCTCGCCCATGACCCGGCCTTGCTCAGGCGTACATGGGAGGACCTGAAGCAGGTGATGGCGCCAGGCGCGCTCGATCCTCTGGTCAAGGAGATGCTCTATATCGCGGTGTCCGCGACCAATGGCTGCGAATACTGCATCTATTCGCATACGGCCTCTGCGCGGGCCAAGGGCATGAGCGAGGCCCAACTCATGGAACTGCTCGCCGTCGTCGGCATGGCGAACCAGACCAACCGGCTGGCGAACGGGCTGCGCCCGCCGGTCGATCCACAGTTCGAGCCGCGTGGGTAGCGTTGCTGCGCTGTCACTTCCTTGGTGGCGTTGACAACGCTCATCTCCTGGCTCTCCGCGCAGTATTTCACGGTGTCCTTGGCCGTGTTGCCGAGCACGTCGGGATCCATTGAGAGTTCCTGGAAAATTCGCCTGTCGGCGGCGACGCAAGCTGAACAGAGGCACCCGAGTCAGGGGAGAGGCTAGCCGGGGCTATTGCTCAGGCACCCGACCTTTGACGACCCACGCAGTGGCGGCATAGGAGCGAGCGCCGTCATTTTCGCCATCGAGGTACGCTAATCTGACCGCATCTCGCAGTTTGCTTCTTCCTTCAATCGATAGTGTGCTGACATATTCAGCGAACGGCCCGTCTTTGCCTTCCATCGGCGTCCAGAAATCTTCGAAGTCGGCGAAATCCATTCGAATGGTGATCATGGCGTCGCTTGTGTCCCGGAAGCCGGCATCCCGCCAGGCGCGCGCGAGATCGCCAGGTCGCGTCATTGGCCGCGAGTAAGCCCTTGCCCGGCGCTCGACGGCCCGTTGATCAAGCATCGCAGCGGTATCCCAGAATATGCGAGACATTATCAATCCACCTCGAGCATCCCACATTGAACCAGCAACGGTTCCACCGGGCCGAGTCACGCGTCGCATCTCGCGCACGGCGAGGTCCGCTCGAGGAATGAAGGCCAGAACCAAGAGCGACGCGCAGTGATCGAAGGTGGCATCCTCGAATGGCAGCGCGCACGCGTCGCCAACTTGAAACTGAACGCGAGGATCCTTGTTGAGGCGCTTGGCATATTCGACATAGATCGGCGAATAGTCGATCGCACTGATGTTTCTCACGTTTGGGTTCTGGGAGAGTGTGAACGCCAAGCTCCCGGTGCCGCAGCCAACATCAAGGACATGTTCGCCCTCGCTGATGCCGGCGAAGTCGACGAACAATGGTGCCAGTCTGCGGCTCCAGCGCCCCATTTGGCGTTCGTAACCGCTGCCGTCGCCCGCCATGAAAGTCGATGTTGGGACGGAGCCCGTAGCGCTCATGTGCGTCTCCTGTTGCGTAAGTCGCAGCACGCGCGGCAGACTACGATGGGTCCCGGACAGCGACATCGTCGCGCCCCAAAAGTGGCCGGCGTCTGCAATCTGCACAGTGCGTGGCGAATCGTGGGCCCAGGGACGATTAGTGTCAACGAGATATATGCGGCCTCCGAATTGAGAACCAATTGGATGAGCTTGCATTTCCCGAGAATAGCGGGCGGTATTCCTTCGAATGCGGCCTCCTATTGATCCGTCGCGTCATTTCATTGCTGAGCAGCAACTCCAACATCGATGCGCCACGCCATCAAAATTATGAGTACATGACCTAATCAGAGTTGCCAGTTCCGCCAGATGGCCTTCAGACGCCAGGTCGAGGTGTGGGCCCCAAAACGCGAAAACCGCGCTGCCCCATCGGGGAAGCACGGCTTCGCCAAACAACGCAAGGCCGACGCATACTCACTCGGCAATGATACGGCTCCGGTACGCGAGACCTGATCCGGAGCGGGGGCGGTTGCGATCGCCGCCTCGTCATCCGTTCTACAGGAACATCGTTACCGCGCGGTTATCGAGACCTTAAGCAATTCTAAATTTGTGGCTTTTTTGCTCGGAAGCCTGTCTTCGCAAGCTTACGATGCGTCACCCCGCAGGAAGCGGATGATGCCGGAGAAATCGGTTCCGCCATGGCCCGCGGCGTTGAACAGGGCATAAAGCTGGGTCGCTTCCGCGCCGAGCGGTGTGATCGCGCCGGATGCCTGCGCGGCTTCCTGGGAGAGTTTCAGATCCTTCAACATCAGGGCGGCGGCGAAGCCGGGTTTGTAGTCGCGGTTGGCGGGGGAGTTGGGCACGGGCCCCGGCACCGGGCAGTAGCTGGTCAGCGACCAGCACTGGCCAGACGAGGTGGAGGCCACGTCGTAGAGCGCCTGATGGGAGAGGCCGAGCTTCTCGGCGAGCACGAAGGCCTCGCCGACGCCGATCATGGAAATCCCGAGGATCATGTTGTTGCAGATCTTCGCCGCCTGGCCGGCGCCGGCGTCGCCGCAATAGACGACGCGCCCCGCCATCGGCTTCAACACCGGCTCGGCCTTGGCGAAGGCCTCCTTGGAGCCGCCGGCCATGAAGGTCAGGGTGCCGGCCGCGGCTCCGCCCGTTCCGCCGGAGACCGGCGCGTCGATCGAGAGCAGCTTGTGCCTGGCGGCAATCGCGTGTGCCTTGCGGGCCGATTCGACGTCGATCGTCGAACAGTCGATGAACAGAGTGCCCGCCGGGGCCCCGGCGGCGATGTCCTCATAAACCGACAGCACATGCTTGCCGGCCGGCAGCATGGTGATCACCACCTCCGCATGCTTCACGGCGGCCGCGGCGTTCGCCATCACGGTCACGCCATGCTCGCGCGCCACGGTGAGGTTCTCCGGCAAGAGGTCGAAGCCTTGCACGGTGTGCCCGGCCTTGACCAGATTGGCGGCCATGGGGTTGCCCATATTGCCGAGGCCGATGAAAGCGATCGTGGTCATGTCTGTTCTCCGGATTCCTCGCCGCCTCAGCGGGCGATCAGATGGCGCGCGATGATGACGCGCATGATCTCGTTGGTGCCTTCGAGGATCTGGTGGACGCGAAGGTCGCGAACCAACTTCTCGATGCCGTAGTCGTGCAGGTAGCCGTAGCCGCCGTGGATCTGCAGGGCGTCGTTGGCGACGTCGAAGCCGGTGTCGGTGACGAAGCGCTTTGCCATGGCCGACCATTTCGAGGCGTCATGCGTCTTGCGGTCGAGCTTCGAGGCCGCGGTGTAAAGAAGCACGCGGGCGGCCTGCAGCCCGGTCTCCATGTCGGCGAGCTTGAACTGCAGCGACTGGAACTGGTTGATCTTCTGCCCGAAGGCCGACCGTTCGCCGGCATAGGCGAGCGCTTTGTCGAGCGCGGATTGCGCTCCACCCAGCGAGCAGGCCGCGATGTTGAGCCGGCCGCCGTCGAGGCCGGCCATGGCGATGCGGAAGCCCGAACCTTCGCCGGTGAGCAGGTTCTCGGCCGGAACCTTGCAGTCCTCGAAGATGACCTGACGGGTCGGCTGCATGTGCCAGCCCATCTTGTTCTCGACCGCGCCGAAGGAAAGGCCGGGCGCGTCCTTCGGGATGACGAGGGTCGAGATGCCCTTCGGTCCGTCCTCGCCGGTGCGCACCATGGTCACATAGACGTCGCTGTCGCCGGCGCCGGAGATGAACTGCTTGGCGCCGTTCAGTACATAGTCGCTGCCGTTGCCGCCGCTGCGGATCGCGCGCGTCTTCAGCGCCGCGGCGTCGGATCCCGATCCCGGCTCGGTCAGGCAATAGGATGCCAGCCATTCCATGGAGGTCAGCTTGGGAAGGAAGCGATGGCGCTGCTCGTCATTGCCGAAGCTGTCGATCATCCATGCTGCCATGTTGTGGATCGAGATGAAGGAGGCGAAGGCGGGGCAGGCCCTGGAAAGTGCTTCGAATATCAGGACTGCGTCGAGCCTTCCGAGCGCGGAGCCCCCGACGTCGTCGCGGATATAGATTCCCCCGAGGCCCAGCGGGCCGGTCTCGCGGATCACATCCGCGGGGAAATGCTTCTTGCGGTCCCACTCGAGCGCATTGGGGGCCACCCGGTCGGCGGCGAAGGCCTCCGCCATCTCCTGAATGGCGCGCTGATCCTCGTTGAGCTCGAATTGTCCGGCGGTCGCTTCGATCGCTGCGTCCATGGCGGCCTCCCCGGCAGGTCTTGCTTTTCGTATGACGCAATCTAGAGCAATGATGCCGCAGCGCAATCCGACCCGCTGCGGAGCGGTTGTGCGAAGATACGGATGATGGCGACGACGATCCCCCAGACCCTGTTGCAACTGTTCCGGGAGTATCTCGGAACCCTCCCGGCCGAGCCGCTGGCGAGCTATGTGAGCGAGATCAACTGGGACATGGCGGCGCGCGCCGTGGAGCCCGGAACGCTTGCCTGCCTCGGCTATCTCGATCGTGTCGCGGAGATCGCACGGCCCGAAGCACTGCGGCTTGTCCGCTTCCTGGCGGAGCACCGGCAAGCGCTGCTTTGGCAGCAGACCTACACGGCTGCCGACTTCGGCCAGCATTTCGTCGATCGTTACGGCTGGCTGGAGCTTTTTGGCACGCGGGGCCATTTCGCCAATGAGAACGTCGCAGCAGGCTTTCTGATTCTCGGCCCGGAAGTGGTTTATCCCGACCATCACCATGTAGCGGAGGAGATCTATGTTCCACTCACCGGCGGGACTGAATGGCGCAAGGAAACGGGCGACTACCTGCCGAGGGGCGCTGGCGAGGTGATCCATCATCCCTCCAACGTGAATCATGCGATGCGTACGAGGGCGGAGCCGCTGCTCGCTCTCTATCTCTGGCGGGCCGGCCCCCTGGCCCAGAAGCCCGTCGTCAGCAACTGAAAGAGAAGGCGCGATGGCCAAGGCGATCATGCTGCAAGGCACGGGGTCGGATGTCGGCAAGACCGTCCTGGTGGCCGGACTTTGCCGTGCGGCGCGCAGGCGGGGATTGCGTGTGCGGCCGTTCAAACCGCAGAACATGTCGAACAACGCGGCGGTGGCCGACATTCCCGGCGAAAGCGGCGGGGGTGAGATCGGTCGCGCGCAATGGCTGCAGGCGATCGCCTCCGGCGTTGCGCCCTCGATCCACATGAACCCCGTGCTGCTCAAGCCGCAAAGCGACATCGGCGCGCAGGTCGTCGTCCAGGGCAAGGTCTTCGGCCAGGCACGGGCCCGCGACTATCAGCATCTGAAACCGAAGCTGATGGATGCGGTGCTCGACTCCTGGCGCAAGGTGGGCGAGGGCGCCGACCTCGTCATCGTCGAGGGCGCGGGCTCGCCGGCCGAGATCAATCTGCGCGACCGCGACATCGCCAATATGGGTTTTGCCACACGCGCGGACTGTCCCGTCGTGCTGGTCGGAGACATCGATCGCGGCGGCGTCATCGCCTCGATCGCGGGAACGCATCTGATCCTTCCGGAAGCCGACCGGCGGATGATCGTGGGCTATCTCATCAACAAGTTCCGTGGAGACGTGACCCTGTTCGACAGCGGCCTTGCCGCGATCGGGAAGTTGACGGGATGGCCGTGTTTCGGCGTCGTACCCTGGCTCAAGGAGGCGGCGCTGCTGCCGTCGGAGGATTCGGTGGTGCTCGAGAGGTTGGCCTCGGGCGAGCAAAGGGCGTTGAAGGTGGCCGTGCCGATGCTCGACAGGATCGCCAATTTCGACGATCTCGATCCGCTGAAGGCCGAGCCACGGGTCGAGGTCGTGTTCGTGCCGCCGGGCAGCCGGCTGCCTGACGATGCCGGGCTCGTCGTCATCCCCGGCTCGAAATCGACGATCGGCGACCTGATCCGTTTCCGCGAGAACGGCTGGGATCGCGATCTTGCCGAGCATCGCCGTCGCGGCGGCCATGTGGTCGGCATCTGCGGCGGGTATCAGATGCTCGGCCGCGTCGTGCGCGACCCTGATGGAATCGAGGGCAAGGTCACGGAAGCACCGGGCCTCGGCCTGCTCGATGTCGAGACCGTCATGGAACCCGAGAAGACGGTGCGCAACGCCACCGCGCGCTCGGCCCGTTTCAATACCGCGCTCGAAGGCTACGAAATCCACCTCGGCCGCACCGTCGGCCCGGATTGCCTGCGCCCGACGGCCGTCATCGACGGTGTCGAGGACGGCGCCACATCGGTCGACGGCAAGGTCTTCGGTACCTATCTCCATGGGCTGTTCGGCGCCGACACGTTTCGCCGCCGCTATCTGGCCAGCCTGGGCGTGGCCGATGGCGGCATCGATTACAGGGCCGCAGTCGAGGATGCGCTCGACGCCATTGCCGAGCATCTCGAAAGGCATCTCGACTGCGACGCGCTCTTCGCCGCGGCTCGGTAGGGCTCAGGCTGGGTCCCCAGCCTTCGGCCAGTAGGTGCCGAACGACCAGACATTGCCTTCCGGGTCGCGGCAGATGAAATCCCTGCTGCCATAATCCTTGTTGTTCAGTTCCTGCTCGATCTTCGCGCCTGCCGCCCTGGCGCGCGCATAGAGCGCGTCGGCGTCATCGACGGCGATGTAGACCGACTTGCCGCCATTCTCGCCGGGCGGGCCGACGATCGCGCCATATTCATCCTCGCGCGTGTGGCCGACCATGATCATCGAAGACCCGAAGGCGAGTTCGGCATGGTGGACGTCGTCGCCTTCACCGTATTTCACACGCAAGGTGAAGCCGAAGGCTTCCACCAGCCAGTCGATCATTCGCGCTGGATCGCGGTAGCGAAAGGTCGCGAAAATGCGCGGGGCTTCGGTCATGACTTCTCTCCTCATGCCGGCGGTTTCGTCGGCCTGAATGGTCGCAAGAACCCGGCCCGCCGTCTTGAAGAATTGTAACCGCGCTCAGGCGGACCGGGCCCGCCACCGGGACGGGCTGGCGCCGGCGAATTCGGAGAAGTCACGCGTCAGATGCGCCTGGTCGGCGTAGCCGCAGGCCGCGGCAATGTCGGCCCAGTCGACTTCGCCCTCGCACCGTGCCATCGCGAGCGCCGCCTGGAAGCGGATCATGCGGGCGATCACCTTGGGCGGAAGGCCAAGTTGCGCCTGGAACCGCTGCGACAGGTGTTTGCGGCTCCAGTCGAGCTTTCGCGCGACATCGGCGATGCGGAGGTCACCCCGGCAGGCGAGCATGCGCTGATAGGCCCAATGAAGGGCCGGATCGGCTTGCCGCGCGCCTCGGATCCTTTCAATGACGTAGCTCTCGGCGAGATCGAGCCGACGCTGCCAGTCGCGCTCTTCCCATAGCCGTTGGCGCAGGCGCCTCATATCCTCGTCGCCGAGATCGTCGAGAGCCACCATCCGGGCGGCGAGTTCGCTCATCGGCAGGCCGAAGAAACGCCAGGCGCCAAGCGGCGTGAAGTCGATCTGAATGCATTCGGCGGCGCCAGTCGACGTGATCACCACGGGACCCGCATAGAGACCGGCCGCAAAGCTGCCATAACGATCGCCGGGGCCGGGCTTGCGGCCGAGACCGATCTCAAAGGCTTCCCCGAAACTGATGACCAGGGGTACCACCAGCGTGGCCGTCTCGACGTTGCCTGTGATGGCTTGGCCGTGCTCCCGGTATCCGATCAAACGCTCGACCATGCCGTCGAGCGCGGGCGGGGTTCTCCGTTCGAGCTGGAAAGGGCTGGTGGAGGCCCGGCTTTCCGTCGATGGTCTCGATGCCGACGACATCAGATCCTCGCGCCTCGATGTTCGACGAGGATAGGACCGAATGGCGCCATGAGGAAGAGGCAGGCAGATGACATGGACCGTATATCCTCCATGTGATATATGGATATACGAAGGAGATATCCATGGCGCTGTTCATCAGGGACGCGGAAGTCGATGCATTGGCCGAGGAGGTTCGCAGGCTGACACACGCACCCACCAAGACCGAAGCAGTTCGCCAAGCCTTGAGGGACCAACTCGCGCGAGCACGAAGCGCACTCCCGCTAAGGGACCGTCTCGCTCGTTCAAAGGCGCTCGCCGATGTCATGGGACCCGGCGATCCCAGCTTCGACATGAAGCACTTTACCGACGAGATGTGGGGCGACGCGTGATGTTCGTCGATGCGTCGGTCGTCGTCGCGATCCTGGGACGCGAGCCGGGGCACGAGGAGATCGAGAAGCGACTGGCTGCGGCCGGCGGGCGGTTCTTCGTTTCCCCGCTGGTGAAGTTCGAGGCGACCGTGGCGCTTGCACGCCTGAAGGCGACGGCGAAGGGATCCATTGCGCGACCGTCGCCGACGCTGCTGAAACAGGCGCAAGCGGCCATCGATGCGTTCGTAGAGGATCTCGAGGCTGAGGAGGTGTCGATATCGGGTGAGATCGGCAGGAGAGCATTGGACGCCAGCGCGACATACGGCAAAGCCGTCGGTCATGTCGCGGATCTCAATTTCGGCGATTGCTTTGCCTACGCCTGTGCCAAGTCGCTCAATGTCTCGCTGCTCTATAAGGGCGACGACTTTGCCCACACGGACCTCGCCTGAGACCGTGGCCGCTCGGGACGGATAATCCCACTCAGTCGTCAGATTTCGGCCGCAGGCTCAAACGCCGATCAGCAGCCGCAGCGGGTGGGTCGGATCGGCGAGAAGCTTCACGGCCAGGGCGATACAGGTGAGTACGAGCAGCGGCTTGATCAGCCTGGCGCCGATCCGCATCGCCAGGCCGGCGCCGACGCGCGCGCCGAGGAACTGGCACAGTCCCATCATCAGCCCGATCTTCCACGAGATCACCCCGGCCGCAGCGAAGGCGGCGAAGCCGCCGAGGTTGGAAGCGAAATTCAGCAGCTTGGTGTGAGCAGTTGCCTTGAGCACGCCGTAACCGGCGAGCGACACGAAGGCGAGCATGAAGAAGGAGCCGGCGCCGGGGCCGAACAACCCGTCATAGAAGCCGATCGCAGGGACGATGAGCAGGCCGAACAGAAGGGGCGACAGGCGCTCGGCCCGGTCGACGTCGTTCATGTTCGGCTTCAGCGCGAAATAGAGAGCAATCGCGATCAGCATGAAGGGCAGCGCGAGGCGCAGGAGATCGCCGGGCAGCACCGTCGCCAGCAGCGCACCAGCCGCGCTGCCGACGACCGAAAGAAACGCCGACGGAAGCTGCTTTCTCAGGTCCACATGCCCCTTGGAGGCGTAGGCGATCGTGGCGGAGCCGGTCCCGAACAACCCCTGAAGCTTGTTGGTGCCCAGCGCCTCGACCGGGCTGAAGCCGGCGAGCATGAGGGCCGGAACCGTGATCAGCCCGCCGCCGCCCGCGATGGAATCGATGAAGCCGGCGCCGAAAGCGGCAATCGCAAGCAGGAGGACGAGTTCAGTCGAGAGATCGAACATTTCGGGGCGGATGGCCAGCGGTGAGCCTTTGTGCTTCGACCACAGGCAGGCTCCTTTCGCAAGGCCGATTTCGCGATAGCAGCCTTCCGAAAAACCGTTCCGCTCCCCGGTCCGATGCTATAGGTTCCGGCTTTCCGGTCTGTGGAGTGACACAAACATGTCTCAGGGAATGTTGGCCAGGATCCGTTCGCTTTTCGAGGGTGACCCGGGCGTACGCAAGGTGGCCGACGATCCCGTGCTCTCCGCCGAACTTCTGCTCCTCTTCCGCATGATCCTCGCCGATGGTTCCGTCAGCGATGCCGAAATGGAGACGCTGCGGCGGATCTGCCGTGACTCCTTCGGCATCCCGGAAGCGAGCATGGACTCGGTGATCGATTACCTTAACGAGTTCGGATACGAGACGAACGGCTCCCAGGCCGTTGCGATGTTCCAGGACCTGGATGACGATCGGCGACGGCTCCTGGCGCAGCACATGGCCGACATCGCCAAGGCCGACCAGCAGCTTGCGGAGAACGAAGTGCGTCTGCTCCGCCGTACGCTCGAAATGCTGGGCCTCAGCCCGGTCGATGTCGTGAAGCCAGCAGCGAGCAAATAGCGAATAGCGAGTAGCGAACAGGGAAAAGGTGCGCGGACGGCAGTTCGGGTTCTTTCGCTTTTGGCCATTGGCTATTCGCTCATCCCTGTTCCTGCAGCTTCCGCGCGATGGCCCGGTGCAGGTCGGGCGCGGCGTCGACCAGGTCCCTGGCCGCCTGCGACTGCGGATTGTCGAGCACCTGCGTGGTCTTGCCCGCCTCCACGATCTGGCCTTCGTCCATAACCATGACGTCGTCGGTGATGGCGCGCGCGACGGTGAGATCGTGGGTGATGAACAGGTAGGCGACGCCCAGCCGCTGGTTGAGGTCGGCGAAGAGGTCGAGGACCTGGGCGCGGATCGAGACGTCGAGCGCCGAAACCGGCTCGTCCGCCACCACCAGCTTGGGGCGCGTGATGATGGCGCGCGCGATCGAGATGCGCTGGCGCTGGCCGCCCGAGAATTCGTGCGGGTACTTGTCCATGTCGCGCGGCGAGAGCCCGACCTCGTGAAGTGCGGCCGCCACCCGCTCGCGCCGCTCGGCCGGTGACGGCTTCTGCTCGAGCAGATGCAGGGGCTCCGCGACCAGGCGTTCCACCTTGTGGCGCGGGTCGAAGGAACCGTAAGGGTCCTGGAAGACGACCTGCATGTTGCGCCGTGCCGGCTTCAGCTCGGCCTCGGTCCTGCCTGCGAGGTCAGCGCCCATGAAGCGGATGCTGCCGCCCGTCGGCTTGTCGAGAGCGAGGATCATCCGCGCGAGCGTCGACTTTCCGCAGCCCGAGCGCCCGACCAGAGCTGTCGACTGGCCTTCGGCCAGAGAGAAGGACACGCCGTTCACCGCCCGCACCGGTGCGCCTGATTTGAACAGCGAGACTCTCCGGCCCGGATAGTCGCGCGTCACGTCGCTGAGTTCGAGCAGCCGGCCCGTG
Source organism: Mesorhizobium sp. L-8-10 (assembly GCF_016756635.1). Classification (NCBI taxonomy): domain Bacteria; kingdom Pseudomonadati; phylum Pseudomonadota; class Alphaproteobacteria; order Hyphomicrobiales; family Phyllobacteriaceae; genus Mesorhizobium; species Mesorhizobium sp. L-8-10. The sequence continues at coordinate 4,401,210 of NZ_AP023263.1, forward strand.
GACCCGCTGCTGGAATGGACCTTGGGGCGTGCCGGAACATGTACCGAGGCAAGCGCCAGTTGGCGCGTATAGGGATGGGCCTGTCCGGAGAGTGTCGGCGCGGTCTCGCCGGACTCCATCACCTCGCCGTGGCGCATGATGGTAACGCGGTCGGACATGTCGGTGACGACGGCGAGGTCGTGCGAGATGAGCAGAAGCCCCATCCTGGCCTCGTCGACCAGGTCGCGCAGCAGTTCGAGGATCTGCTTCTGGAGGACCACGTCGAGCGCGGTGGTCGGCTCGTCGGCGATCAGCAGCTTCGGCTTCAGCGCGCAGGCTATCGCGATGACGACACGCTGCCGCTGGCCGCCGGAAAGCTCATGCGGATAGCGGGAGAGGGGGAACTTCGCTTCCGGCAGGCCGACCCGGTCGAGAATCCTGCGAGCCCTGTCCTCGGCATCGCCGCGACTGGCGCCCGTGTGCCAGCGTATCCCTTCGGCGACTTGCTCGCCGATCGTCTTGACGGGATTGAGCGCAGTCATCGGCTCCTGGAAGACCATGCCGATCTCGTTGCCGCGCAGCGCGCACATCTGGTCCTCGGTTGCCGTGAGCAGGTCGATGCCGTCGAAGACGACGCGTCCTGCGGCGCGCGCAGACCGAGGCAGGAGGCGCATGACGGTCAGCGCCGTCATCGACTTGCCGGAGCCGGATTCGCCGACGAGCCCCATCACCTCGCCGGGTTCGATCGACAGGTCGATGCCCTTCAGCACCGGAATGCCGGCGATGTCGACCGTCAGGTTGCGTATGTCGAGCAGGCTCACCGTTCGCGCCTCAGCTTGGGGTCGAGAACGTCGCTGAGGCCGTCGCCGAGCAGGTTGAGGCCGAGCACCGTCACGACGATGGCCATGCCGGGAAAGATGGCGAGATAGGGTGCAACCATCATGCGCGTCTGCGCGTCGAACAGCATACGTCCCCAACTCGGCATGGGCGGCTGGGCGCCGAGGCCGACATAGGAAAGACCGGCTTCCGCCAGGATGCCGAGCGCGAACTGGATGGTGCCCTGGACGAGCAGCATTGTCGCGATGTTGGGCAGGATGTGCTCGATCGTGATGAGCGCGCTGCCCTTGCCCGCGGCGCGGGCGGCCAGGATGAACTCGCGCGGCCAGATCGCCAATGCGCCGGCACGGGCGACCCGGGCGAAGACGGGGATGTTGAAGATGCCGATGGCGATGATCGCGTTGATGGCGCCGGGCCCGAAGATGGCGGTGATCATGATTGCCGAGAGCAAGGCGGGGAAGGCGAAGACCAGGTCGTTGAACCGCATCAGCACCTCATCGACCAGACCGCCGCGGGCCGCAGCCCAGCAGCCGAGCGGCACGCCGACCCCCATGCCGATGCCGACCGCGACGAGGGCTACGGCGATCGAATTGCGCGATCCGACCATGATCATGGACAGGATATCGCGGCCGAAGTGGTCGGTGCCCAGAAGATGCGCGGACGAGGGCGGCTTCATCCGGTCCGCGACCGGAAGCACCGTCACGTCATAGGGAACCCAGAAGAAGGAGACCAGCGCCATCAGGGCGATGGCAAGGGTGATGAAAAGACCGATCACGAGGGAACGGCTCGCCAGGGCCTTGGACAGGAAACTGTCCCCCTTCACGGCAGATGCAGGGTCGGTCATTGCCGGGTCCTCAGCCTGGGGTCGATCACGGCGTAGGAGAGATCGACGAGGAAATTCACCAGGATGACTGCCGCGACGAGGAGCATGACCACGCTTTCGACGACGATGAGGTCGCGCTGGGTGATCGCCTGGAAGACCAGCCGCCCGAGGCCCGGCAGATAGAAGACGTTCTCGATGATGATCGTGCCGGCGAGCAGGAAGGCAAATTGCAAGCCCATTATGGTCAGCACGGGTATCATCGCGTTGCGCAACGCATGGCGCCACAGCACGTAGCGGCGCGGCATGCCCTTGGCGCGCGCGGTGCGGATATAGTCCTCGTTCAGCACCTCGAGCAGGGCGGAGCGCGTCACCCGAGCGAGGATGGCGGCCTGCGGCAGGGCCAACGCCACCGCCGGCAGGACGAGCGCCTTCAGGGCCGGCCAGACGCCCGCGCTCCAGCCCGGGAAGCCGCCGGCCGGTACTAGGCGCAGCCACACGGCGAAGAGATAGATCAGCAGCAGCGCGAACCAGAAATTGGGGATCGCCACGCCGAGCTGCGCCGTTCCCATGGCGACGGCGTCCGCCGCCTTTCCTCGCCGTGAGGCCGAGAAGATGCCGACCGGAATGGCGATCGCCGTCGACAGGAAAAGCGAGATCACCGCAAGCGGCAGGGACACGACGGCCCGTTCCGCGACCAGGTCGATGACAGGCACCGAATAAGTGTAGGAACGGCCGAGATCGAGCGTCAGCATGCCGCCGAGCCAGCTCAGGTAGCGAACCGCCAGCGGCTGGTCGAGGCCCGTCTGCTGGCGCAGCGCCTCGACGGCGTCCGGCGTCGCGTTCATGCCCAGCATCAGCTGGGCAGGATCGCCGGGTAGGATCTCGAGAACGGCGAAGACGACGAGCGAAGCCACCAGAAGTGTGGCAACGCCGATGCCGAGGCGTTTGAGGATGTAGGCGGTCATAGTTCGCGCCGAAGGGTCGGTGGCACGACGGCGCCGAAGAGTGCTGTTCGGCCTGCCTGACCTCTTCCGTGCGGGCAGGGCGAGAGGCTCTTCTTGCCGCGCCGGCACTGCCCGTGCCGTGAAAGTAGCGCTGAAATTCGTTTTGCTTCAGTGAGATAACGGACTCGGCAACGCCGAGCTGGGCCCGTCATCCGCCTGCCGACACCCTCTCCGCGCATTGCGCTACGGCAGCACACGTCGCGAAAGTACCCCTCATCCGACCGCGCTTTCGCGCGGCCACCTTCTCCCACAAGGGGAGAAGGGAAGGCTCCCGCAACGTCGCAGCTAATCGCATAAGTTGACGATTTGAAGGGCCGGCCAAGCCAGGCTCCAACCTTCTCCCCTTGTGGGAGAAGGTGGCCTCGCCCCAAAGGGCGAGGTCGGATGAGGGGTACTTTCGCGATGTGTGCGTCCCATAACCGCATTGCGGGGAGAAGATCGATGTCGCCACGGGCTTCGCCAATCGTCAGCATAGCAGATTGAACGCCGTCACTGCGGCAGGCGGTCTTCTCCCCGCATTGCGGGGAGAAGGTGCCGGCAGGCAGATGAGGGGCGGCGCCGACGCCTGGGAAAGAGCTCCTCATCCGACAGGCGAATATGTGCGCGCGTCTCCCCCGGATCGGGGGAGACGGCCGGCAGACCGGAGAAAGGTAGTTTCGCATGCTTACCAAGAGACGTCAGTCGACCCATTTCACCTTGGTAAGGTCGTTGGCCTGGATGGGCGAGTTCTCCCAGAGCCCTTCCAGCTTGGCATCCCATATGCCGATCTTGGGCAGTTCGAACAGGAAGCCGTTGACCGCATCGTCGGCCAGGATCTTCTGCGCCTGCTTATAGAGTTCCATCCGCTTGGCCTCGTCCGAGGTCAGATCGAGTTCTTCGATCACCTTGTCGAAGGCGGGGTTGTCATAGTTGAAGTAATAGTCCTTGCGGGAATAGATACCGATGTCGTTCGGCTCGGTGTGCGAGACGATCGTCAAGTCGTAGTCCTTGTTCTTGAAGACTTGGCTCAGCCAGTCCGCCCATTCCACGGGGATGATCTCGAGATCGATGCCGATCTCGCGCAGTTCCGAGGCGATCACCTGTCCGCCGTCGCGGGCATAGGCGACCGGCGGCAGCTTGAGGGTCGCCTTGACGCCGTTCTCGAGGCCGGCCTCCTTCATCAGTTCCTTGGCCTTGGCGACGTCGTGAGGATAGGTGCTGGTGAGGTCGACATAGGCGGCATTGGCCGGGGAGAAATGCGAACCGATCGGCGTGCCCAGGCCGGAGGATGCAGCGTCCATGATCGCCTTGCGGTCGAGGGCATGGGCGATCGCCTGACGGACCTTCAGATTGTCGAAGGGCGGCTTCTTGTTGTTCGTCGACAGGATGGTTTCGCCTTCGGTCGCGCCGATGACCACCTTGAAGCGCGGATCGGCCTGGATCTGCGGCAGCGCGTCGCCCACCCCGACATTCGGGAAGGCCTGGACGTCGCCGGAAAGCAGCGCGGGAATGGCGGCGGCCGCGTCGGGAACGATCCGGAACTCGGCCTTCTCCAGCGCCACCGGTTCACCCCAGTAGTCGGGGTTCCTGACCAGGGTGATCGCGGAGCCCTTGGCCCAGTTGTCGAACTTGAACGGACCGGTGCCGACAGGCTTGTCCTTGTTGGTCTCGGCCGATTCCGACGCGACGATCACCGCGTCACCCCAGCCCATATTGTAAAGGAAGGAGCCTTGCGGCTGCTTGAGTGTGACCTTCACCGTCGCGGGGTCGACGACCTCGACCGTGTCGATCGCCGCGAACAGGGCCTTTTGCGCGTTTGTCGAATTGTCGGCCCGTGCCCGGTCGAGCGAGAACGTCACGTCCTCTGCGTTGAAGTCGCTGCCGTCATGGAACTTCACCCCGGTGCGAAGCTTGAAGGTGTAGACCTTGCCGTCGTCCGAGATGGTCCAGCTTTCCGCCAGCGCCGGCAGCACTTCGCCCTTGGAGCCGATTCGGGTCAGGCCTTCGAAGACGTTCGCGTAGAGTACCTCGTCGATTGCCGCGGCAGCACCTGCCGTCGGGTCGAGATGCGGCGGCTCCAGCGGAATGCCGAGCACGAGATCGGTGCGCGCGGCGAGGGCCGCCGTGCTCGATGCGAGCGCCAGGGCGGTCGCCGCGAGAATGGTCTTCCAACTTTTCATAACCTACTCCCCAAGAATGAATGGGCGCGATTGAAGCCGGAATTTCGGCCGGAGTAAATCGACATTGTTGCGCTGCCCACGGCCCCGGTGAAATCGCTTTCCGTTTCGCCGCGCCGGGCGAGCCGCTCGATCACCGCGGCCTGGAACCGGCGCCGCCGCGTAGCAGGACGTCGAGGCCGATCGCCATGACCTTGGCCGATTCGACCATGTCGGTGATGCCGACCCATTCGTCGGGACGGTGCGCCAGGTCCAGGATGCCAGGCCCGTAGGCGATGCAGTCATAGATGTGGCCGATGCGGGCGACGTGTTTCTGATCGTAGGTGCCAGGGGAGATCACATAGTCTGGCTCGCGGTCGAAGATTTCGCGGATGCCTTGCGCCACCGCGGTGACGACCGGCGCGTCGCGCTCCGTCATGGTCGGCTGGACCTCCATCAGGTCGCGCAGCTTGTAGTCGAATTTTGGCCGCTCACGCTTCAGACGTTCGAGGATCGACGTGACCTCGCCCTTCACCTCGGCGATGTCCTCCTCGAGCAGGAACCGACGGTCGATGGTGAGCCGGCACCAGTCCGGCACATTGGGCGAGGGGAGGCCCGGCCGGAAATCCTCGGTCTGCCCGCCATGAATCGAGTTGATGTTCATGGTCGAGCGCCGCGCGCCTTCAGGCACCACGGGCATCCGGGTGTGCTTGCGGTCGAGGGCCGGGAACAGTTCCGCTTCGAAGGCCGCGAGCACGGCGCCCATATGGCGCACGGCGTTGTCGCCGAGGAAGGGCATCGAGCCATGCGCGATCTCGCCCTTGGTCTCGATCTCCGCCCACCACACGCCGCGATGGCCGAGGCAGATGCGATCCTTGTTGAGCGGCTCGGGGATGATGACGTGATCGACACGCGGCTTCGAGAAATAGCCCTTGCCGGCAAGATAGGCGACGCCGCCGAAGCCGCCCGATTCCTCGTCCACGGTTCCCGAGATTTCGATGGCACCGGAGAAATCGGGATTGACACGAATGAAGGCCTCGGCCGCGATGATCGAGGCGGCGAGGCCGCCCTTCATGTCGCAGGCGCCGCGGCCATAGACCCGGCCGTCCCTGACCACGCCGCCAAAGGGATCGACGGTCCAGCCTTCTCCGGCCTCGACCACGTCGATATGCGAGTTGAAATGCACCGTCGGTCCGGGTCCGCGTCCGTCGAAGCGGGCCACGACATTGGTGCGCGGATAGCGATCGGTGTCGCCGGGCGTGCCTTCTCCACGGACGAACTCCACGCCGAAGCCCTGCTTCCTCAGGCGTTCTCCGATGTATTCGGCGCAGGGCGTGTAGGCTTCGCCCGGAGGGTTCACGGTCGGAAAGCGGATGAGGTCGGCCGTGAGCTCGACCAGGTCGTCTACCTGGCCGTCAATCGTTTCGAAGAGCTTGTCGTACATTCCAAAAACCTTGCGGCGAGGCGCGGCCGGCGGCGCCTTGCGCGGATTCCATTGCGGCTGGTGAGAGCCTGGCGCCTGCGCATTCAGGGCACGGGCACTTCAGCTTCGTCAGGGCCGGACGGCCGTTACCTCTATCTCGACCAGAAAGCCGGGATTGACAAGCCCCGCCACCTGCATAGCCGATCGTGAGGGCAGGTTCGGTTGTTCCTTGGTTCCGAAGAACTTGACATAACCCTCCATGAAACCCGCGAAATCCATCTTGCCGCCCTTGGCGGGATCGCCGACCAGGAAGACCTGCATCTTGACGACGTCGCCCATCGTCAAGCCGAGCCCCTGGAGTGTCCTGTCGATCGCCTTCAGCACGGTCTCGGTCTGTGTTCTGGTGTCGCCATAGGCCGCCACGCTGTTCTTGTCGGCCTTTTCGTCGATTGCGGTCGGCACCGCGCCGCTGACATAGACGGTCGTCTTCCCGGCCGGGACCTCGACCGCCTGCGCGATCGGGAAATCGGAGTTCGGGATCCTGTGGCGCACGACCTCGTCGGCCAGTGCGCCGCTGGCGGCAAAAAGGCCGGCAGCCAGCGTGGCGGCGGCGATCCGCGAATTCTTCATGTTGCATGCTCCTTCTATCGATGAGTGAGGGGAAACCGGCACGCCGGATCCTGTCGCCTCTACCGGGCGTCGGCAACGTCCTGCGCCGACACCTCGTCCGTGTAGTCGTTGCCGAAATGGGTCCTGACATAGTTGACCACGGCGGCGACCTGCTCGTCGCTCATCATCTGGCCAACGGGCGGCATGCCTTTCAACCCATGCAGGATCACATAGACCGGGTATCCGCCGGCCTCCAGGTTCTCATTCTTGGCGAGCGCCGGATATTTGCCGGCACCCACCGCGCCCTGCGCCTGGTCCATATGGCATGCCGTGCAGACATTGGCATAAAGTGCCTCTCCGGTCTGCTGGCTGAACTTGTCGCCCTGGCTGACGGTGACGCCGGCCGAATCTGCCAAGGCGCCGGAGCCGGCGCAGGCCGCGAACGCCAAGGCAAGGCCTATGCGTGCGGAAGTGTGCTGGGTCATGACATCCCTCGCTGTCTGAGTCGCGGAAAATCGCGTCGACACGGCGTCAACCCGAGACGACACGCTGGTGCAGGCGGGTTATGGCGTCGAGCGACGACAGGATCGCGCCTTCCATCCAGGCCGGTATGTAGGAAGCGTGCTCGCCCGCGAGCACGATGCGCCCGTCGATCTGGCAGAGATTGTCGTAGTGCTCCTTGCGTGCCTCGTCCGTCCAGTCGCCGGCGCAGCCGAGCGTGAAGGGCGATCGGTGCCAAGCTACCGCGATGCCGTTCTCGAACTCGTCCTTGTACTGGGGGTGGATCTGGGAACCGTATTCCACCGCGCGCTTGACCCGCTCTTCCGGCGCCATGGACGTGAATTCGTAGGAATTCGGCCCGTTCCAAGTGTAGCAGCCGAGCAGAACGCCCTTGCCGCCCTTGTTGAAACCGGTGCTGGGATAGGAGATCTGGGTGATCGGCAGGTCCGTGTAGCTGACGCCCCCGAAGATCAGATCGTCCTCTTCCCAGAAGCGGCGCTTGAACTGGAGGCCGACCTTGACCGAAGACACATAGGGCACGGCCTCTATCGCCGCCTGCATCGGCGCCGACACGTTGATCTCGATCTGGCTGAGGATGCTCAGCGGGATCGTGCACACGCACCAGTCGGCACTTGCCTGCTTGGTCGAGCCGGGGTTCCTGGTCTCCTCGTAGGTCACCGTGACGCCCTTGTCGTCCTGCGCGATCCTGGTGACCTTGGCGCCATACTGGATGAGGTCGCCGACCTCCCTGGCAAAGGCCTTGCCGATCATGTCGATGCCGCCGACCGGCTGGAACATGGTGGTCTGGAATTCGTAGAGCGCGAAATTGGCCAGGCTGTCCCAGAGCCCGGAGCTCAATATGTCGGCAAGCGCGATCGGCTTGCCGGGCACGGGCGCCGCGCCCAGGCCGCCGCCAGGGTCTTTCGCAAAACCGCGAAACTCCGCCGTATGCAGGCTTTCCCTGTAGGCGTAATCCTTGTCGAGGGCACCCCAGGAGCGCAGCGCCTCCAGCAGCATCTCCTGGTCCTGCCTGGTCACGTCTCCTTCGAGTGCGCCCTTCTGGGTCACTTTGGCCAGAAGCTCGGATACGTGGCCCCGGAAGTCCGTCTTGATCTCGCGGACGCGCTGCGGCTTGCCGCCAAAGGCCTTGCTGGAATGCAGAAAGGCGTTGTGGTTGAGTTGCTGGAAGGGCTCCAGGGTCACGCCGAGCCGCCGACAATAGGCAAGCAGCCCGTTGTGGTGATACGGAATGCGCCAAGGGCCCGGATTGATGTAGAGGCCTTCGTCGAATTCGCACTTCTGGGTCGCACCGCCCAGTTCGGTATAGGTGTCGCCGCCGCGCAAGGTCCAGTTCCGGCCGCCGGCGCGCTCGTTGTATTCAAGGATCTGCACCTTGTAGCCGGCCTGGCGCAACTCAAGGGCGGCCGTCATGCCCGCAAGGCCGGCACCGAGGATCAGCACCGAGGCACCCTTCGGGTCCCCTTCGAGCTTGACCGGTCCCTTGTAGCCCGACTCCTGCGCGAGCCCGAGGCTGGACATCGCCTGATACATGGCGGCGGTGCCAGCCGTCAGCCCGATCAGCGACAGCAACTGACGCCGGCTCAGGCCGGCAAGTGCTCCATCATGTTGCATTTTGATCCTTTCCGGCAGTACCTCGCATGGTGATCACGCCGCGCCGACCGGAACAGCCTCGCTGTCTTCCAGGGGCGTGATCGGAGACTATGCCTGTCCTCCACCCTGTCAATGGAAGTCGCCGCGATGGCGCAATCCTCGGTTGCTCCGTGGCGCAAAGTCTCCCGACGCAATGGCGCAACTTCCGGGCGGTTCAATCGTTATTGTTGCGTATTCGCCACAGAATATTTACCCCGTGTAGAGATTTTTGCCGCTTCTTCCGAAATGGACGAAAAGCTTGGGAAGAAAGGTTCATTTGAATGTACAAGATACTATTCATGGCGGCTGCTCTGGCCTTTTCTGGAATTTCGACGGAAGCCTACTCGGCGGGTCTCGTCGCCAGGATCAATGTTTCGACACAGACCATGACCGTCACGAAACATGGCCGCATCATCCATACCTGGCGCGTTTCGACGGCTCGCAAGGGGTATGTCACGCCGCGCGGCACCTGGCGGCCGACCCGGCTCCACAAGATGTGGCGCTCGCGCAAATACGACAATTCGCCGATGCCCTATTCGGTGTTCTACCATGGCGGCTATGCCATCCACGGGACCAATGCCGTGTCGCGGCTCGGATCGCCCGCCTCGCATGGCTGCGTCAGGCTCGACACGCAGAACGCGGCGCGCTTCTACGCGCTGGTCAAGGAGTTCGGGCCGGGCAACACACGCATCATCGTGTCGAACTGACGATCTCCGCGCAAGGGTGCCGGCCGGCCGCCGGCGCTCATGTCGACACGTTGGGGTGCAGCGGCGTGGATTGACGCCTTCGGCCATTTCCTTTCGCGGGTCCGCTCTGTAGGACTCGGGCGCAGGGAGCATCGCAGATGGATACCGACTCGCGCGTGGCGCTGTCCAAGCCGGTAGGCGACGAAGTGCGCAAGACCACGTGCTACATGTGTGCATGCCGTTGCGGCATCGACGTCCATATCAAGGACGGCAAGATCCGCTATATCGAAGGCAATCGCGATCATCCCGTGAACCGCGGCGTGCTCTGTGCCAAGGGTTCCGCCGGCATCATGCAGCACTACGCGCCCGCGCGGCTGCGCGCGCCGCTGCTGCGGACCGGCCCGCGCGGCTCGGGCACGTTCGAGGAGATCTCCTGGGAAGAGGCGCTGTCGCTCGCCACGACCTGGCTGGGCGAGGTGCGCCAGTCCGACCCGAAGAAGCTCGCCTTCTTCACGGGCCGCGACCAGTCGCAGTCGCTGACGGGCTTCTGGGCGCAGCAGTTCGGTACCCCCAACTATGCCGCTCATGGCGGCTTCTGCTCGGTCAATATGGCGGCAGCCGGCATCATGACCATCGGCGGAGCCTTCTGGGAATTCGGCGCGCCCGATTGGGACCGGACCCGCCTCTTCGTGCTGTTCGGCGTCGCGGAGGATCATGATTCCAACCCGATCAAGATCGGCATCTCGAAGCTCAAGCAGCGCGGCGCGCGTTTCGTCTCGGTCAATCCGGTGCGCACCGGCTACTCCGCCGTGGCCGACAACTGGGTCGGGATAAGGCCGGGAACCGACGGACTGCTGATCCTCGCGATTGTTCATGAACTGCTGCGGGCCCGCAGGATCGATGTGGACTATCTCGTCCGCTATTCGAATGCGCCCTGGCTGGTGATCGACGCTCCCGGCACGGAAGAGCACGGCCTGTTCGCACGCGACACCGCGGGCAGGGCGCTGGTCTACGAGACCGTGACGGAAAGGATCGTCCCGCATGGCACCAAAGGGGCGCATTCCGCCTTGTCGGGACGCTACCGGTTCGAGGATGGCCGCTTCGCGGTGCCGTCGTTCCAGTTGCTCGCCGAGAAGTATCTCGATCCCAGATATGCGCCGGAGGCCGTCGCGGCCGAGACGGGCGTCGCGGCCGAGACCATTCGCGGACTGGCCGCCGAGATCGCGCGCGTGGCCTTCGAGGAGACGATCACCGTCGACCAGTCGTGGACCGACGTGCATGGCGTCCATCACGAAACCTTCGTGGGCCGTCCGGTCTCCTTCCACGCCATGCGCGGCATCTCGGCGCATTCGAACGGGTTCCAGACGGCACGCGCGCTTCACGTGCTGCAGGTGCTGATCGGCGCCGTCGACTGTCCTGGCGGGTTCCGTTTCGAGCCGCCTTATCCGAAGCCCCTCGAGGCCCATCCGACCCCGCATGGCAAGGCCGAGCATTTCGGCTCGAACAAGCCGCTGTCGGGGCCGCATCTCGGCTTTCCACGCGGGCCGGAAGACCTGCTCGTCGACGTCGAGGGCAAGCCGACCCGCATCGACAAGGCCTTTTCCTGGGATGCGCCGGTCTCGGCCCATGGCCTCATGCATATGGTAATCGCCAACGCCCATGCCGGCGATCCCTATCCGGTGGACGTGCTGTTCCTCTACATGGCCAACATGGCCTGGAACTCGTCGATGAACACGGCGGGCGTGATCCGGATGCTGGAGGACAAGGATCCTGAGACGGATGAATATCGCATCCCGAGGATCATCTATTCCGACGCCTATGCCTCGGAGATGGTCGCCTATGCCGACCTCGTCCTGCCCGACACGACCTATCTGGAGCGGCACGACTGCATCTCGCTGCTCGACCGGCCGATCTCGGAGCCCGATGCCGTGCAGGATGCGATCCGCTGGCCGGTCGTCGAGCCCGATCGCGACGTTCGCGGCTTCCAGACGGTGCTGCTCGATCTCGGCGTACGGCTGAGACTGCCGGGCTTCGTCGACAGCAGGGGCAAGGCGATCTATGCCGACTATGCCGATTATATCGTCCGCCACGAGCGGCGCCCCGGCATCGGTCCGCTGGCGGGGTTCCGGGGCGTCAAGGGCGACCGTGCGGGGCGCGGGGCGGCCAATCCGGACCAGTTGAAGCGCTACATCGAGAACGGGTCGTTCTTCTCCGTGCATATCCCGCTCGAGGCGCAGTTCTTCAAGCACGCCAACCAGGCGTACCAGGACTTCGCCGTCAGCATGGGCTTCTTCGACAAGCCGCAGCCCGTAACCTTCCAGCTCTATTCCGAGACGCTGCAGAAATTCCGCCTGTCCGCCGAAGGGCTTCGCGCGCCCTTGGCGCCGGAGGCATACCGGCAGCGTATCCTCGGCGCCTTCCATGCGCTCCCCGAATGGTACCGCCCGCTGGAGGAGGCCGCATTGGGCGAGGGGGATTTTCCCTATCACGCGATCACGCAGCGGCCGGCGGCGATGTATCACTCCTGGGGGTCCATGAACGCCTGGCTGCGCCAGATACACACCCGCAACGTGCTCTATGTGCCCGGAGCGATCTGCGAGGCGCATGGCCTGAAGGACGGAGACTGGGCCTGGGTGATCTCGCATCACGGGCGCATCAAGGTCGAGATCGCGCGCAGCGACGCGGTCAATCGCGACACGATGTGGACCTGGAATGCGATCGGCAAGCGCTCGGGCGCCTGGGCTCTGGACCGCGACGTGCCGGAAGCGCGCAAGGGCTTCCTGGTGAACCATCTCATCCATGAGCTGTTGCCGCCGAAAGGCGACGGCCAGCGCTGGTCGAATTCCGACCCGGTCACCGGTCAGGCGGCCTGGTACGACCTGCGCGTGCGGATCGAGAAGGCCGAGCCGGCCGAAATAAGCGAGCCGCATCTGCCCGAACTGTCGGAGCCTGATCTCGGAAACCGGCCGAACGAATTGCGCTACGGGCAGGAGTGGGCCGAATGACCAGCCTGCCGGCCGCGCGATCGCCGAGGAAGCTCGGGCTGGTCATCGACCTCGACGTCTGTGTCGGCTGCCATGCCTGCGTCGTGTCCTGCAAGGAGTGGAACACCGGTGGCTATGGCAGCGCGCTATCCGACCAGCATCCTTACGGCGTCGATGTCTCGGGCGCCTGGCTCAATCGTGTCCACAGTTTCGAAGTGGTGCCCGAAGGCGGCGAGATCGTTGGAGAAGCGGGGCAGGCCCGCATCGTGCATTTCCCCAAATCCTGCCTTCATTGCGAAGACGCGCCCTGCGTGACCGTGTGCCCGACGGGCGCGTCCTATAAACGCGATGCCGACGGCATCGTGCTGGTGGACGAGGACAAGTGCATCGGCTGCGGGCTCTGCGCCTGGGCCTGCCCCTATGGCGCCCGCGAGATGGACCTGGCTGCCGGCGTGATGAAAAAATGCACGCTCTGCGTCGACCGGATCTACAACGAGACGCTGGCGGAGGTGGACCGGATTCCTTCCTGCGTTCGTACGTGTCCGGCCAATGCCCGCCATTTCGGCGATCTCGGTGACCCTGCCTCGGCCGTCTCCGTCATGGTCCGCGAGCGCGGCGGCATGGATCTGATGCCGGAGCAGGGAACGAGACCGGTCAACAAGTACCTGCCGCCGCGGCCACGCAAGCCACTCGCCGCCAGCGCCTCTTCGCTGCCGCTCGCCGAGAACACCGAGAGCGCGAAGGGTTTCTTCGCATGGCTCGACGGCGTGCTGGACCGGATTTGATGGCGATCATGCATTTCAGTACGGCGCTCTACGTTGCCCCCCTCTGTCCTGCCGGACATCTCCCCCACAAGGGGGGAGATCGGCCGGCCGCCCGGCTTTCGCCAATCTGCAACGCTCCTGGATGGGCGAGAGGCCGGAGACAGCCGATCTCCCCCCTTGTGGGGGAGATGTCCAGCAGGACAGAGGGGGGCGCGAAGGAACGCGACGCCAGCCGGCATTCTTTCCTCTCGTCAGCCGGTTAGCCATGCATCCCGCACCCTCCATCATCGTCTTCACCACGTTTTCAGGCCTCGGCTACGGGCTGGCGGCAGTGCTCGGGCTCGGCCTGCTCGACCCGGCCGCGACCTCGACGGGCATTGCCCATATCCTTGCGCTTCTGCTGATCGCCGCGGGGCTTTCGTCGTCGACACTGCATCTCGGAAATCCGCAGCGCGCCTGGCGGGCCTTCTCGCAATGGCGGTCGAGCTGGCTGTCACGCGAAGGGGTGATGTCGATCCTGACCTTCGTGCCGCTGGTATGGTCGGCCTGGGCGTCGGTGTTCGAGGGACGCTACTTCTGGTTCCATGGCCTGCTGGGCTCGCTGCTGTCGGCGGGCACGGTCTACTGCACGGCCATGATCTATGCCTCGCTGAAGTCGGTCGATGCCTGGCACACGCCCCTGACGCCGGCGTGTTATCTGCTGTTCGCCGCGGCCGGAGGGGCAATGCTGGCCGGTGTCTTCGCGGTAGCAGGCGGATCGATGGCCGTGCCGATGCTTGCGGCCGCGCTGGTTCTCCTCGTTGCGGCCTGGGTCGCCAAGATCCTATGGTGGCGGCGCCTCGATGGGCTGACGCCGTTGTCGACGCCGGAAAGCGCCACGGGGCTGGGCTTCATCGGCCGCGTGCATCTGTTCGAGCGGCCGCACGTCAACGAGAACTATCTGACGCGCGAGATGGGTTTTCGCGTCGCCCGCAAACATGCCGCCAAGCTGCGGCGCCTCGCGCTTGCACTCGGCGGGTTCGCGCCGGCGTTGTTTCTTATTCTGGGGATTGTGACGGGAGGGGGCGTCGCCATTGCGCTCTCCAGTGCCGCCGCGATCTCCTTTCTCGCCGGGGTGCTTGTCGAACGTTGGCTGTTCTTCGCAAGCGCTCGCCACGCCGTGATGAACTACTACGGCGGCTGAGCGCTGCATGCTCGTCTTTTTCCCGAAACTGCCGCACGCTTTCGGGCGAGCTCCTTCAGGCTGATCGCGGGGCCGGCCTGCGCTTGGGACCGGCCATGTTCCAACGCTTGTGGAACCACATCCACTGGCCGGGGTTCTCGCGGACCCAGCTCTCCACCACGTCGTTGAGAAGCTGCGTGGTCCGGCTTACGTCCACCTGACCCGTCTCGTCGCGCGGCAGATCGAGCTTTTCGTCGAGCACGAGGCGGAAGCGGTTGCCGGGCAGCCGCATGCAATGGGCCGGGTAGACGTCGCAATCGAACTGGCGGGCGAGCTTGGGCACCAGCGGGCTGGTCTCGCATTTGCGGCCGAAGAAGGTGGTGGGCACACCATGCGCGAATTTCTGGTCGACGAGGACGCCGACATTGCCGCCGGCATCCAGGATACGGGCCAGAGCGAGCGCGGCGCCGGCGCGGGAGGCGAGCAGGTCGCCCATCGCCGACTTGCGCGTCTCCGAAACATAGTCGGCGATGAAGGGGTTGTTGGGCGCCCGGAACATCGCGGTCACCTTCAGGCCGAAGGTGGCCGCCGCCACAGGCAACAACTCGAAATTCCCGATATGGCCGGTGAAGATGATGTGCGGCCTGTTCTCCGCCGCGATGCGCTCGAAGATCTCGATGCCCGAAACCTCGATCCGGCCGGGCGGTTCCTTGAACGGCACGAAGTCGAAAAGCTGCTCGATGAAGATATATTCGGCCGCGAGCCGCGCCATGTTGCCCCACATGTCGGAGGCGATCTGCTGGATGTCTTCCTCGCTCTTTTCGGGGTAGGCCTGCCGCAGATTGTTCAGCGCGACGCGATGGCGGCCGAACCACGGGCCGACCCGGCGCGCGAAGCGATCGGCGAAGTTGAGCGCCTTGTCCGCGGGCAACCGCTTCAATACGGCCAGGCCGAAGCGGGCGAGCTGGGCGACCATCCAGTGATTGAGCAATCTCAACCGCTGAAGGATGCGGATCGTCAGGGGCCTCATCTAGTCGTTATCTCAGGCGACGCGAAGGATGATCTTGCCGAAGACGTCACGGCCTTCCATGCGTTTCAGCGCCGCGTCGATGGAATCGAAATCCACCTCGGTGTCGATGACCGGCCGCACCAGCCCGGCCGCCATCTTCTGCATGGCGTTCGCCATGTTCTCCATGCGGCAGCCGAACGAGCCCAGGAGCTTGAGCTGCTGCTGGAAGAGCTGCATCAGATTGATCGAGGTCGACACGCCAGACGTCGAGCCGCAGGTCACCAGCCGTCCGCCGCGCTTCAGCGACAGCATGGAACCTGCCCAGGTATCCGCGCCGACATGCTCGAACACCACATCGACGCCCTTCTTGCGGGTGAGCTTGCGCACGACGCCTTCGAACCGGTCCTCGCGATAGTTGATCACATGGTCGGCGCCCAGCGCCTGGGCCTTGGCGATCTTGTCGTTTGAGCCGACCGTGGTGATGACCGTGCAGCCCATGCGCTTGGCGAGCTGGATGGCGGCCGTGCCTATGCCGGAGCCGCCGGCATGAACAAGCACAGTTTCTCCGGGTTCGAGATGGGCATTGTCGAACAGCATGTGCTCGACCGTGCCGAAGGTCACCGGCGCGACTGCAGCGCCGATCGCGTCGACCCCGGGAGGGGCGGGTACCAGGAGCCGCGCCGGCAGATTGATCAGTTCCTGCGCGAAGCCGTCGAGATGGAAGCCGTGAACGCCGGCAACATGTTCGCACAGATTGTCGCGACCTTCGCGACAGGCTCGGCAGAGGCCGCAGGTGCGTGCGCCATAGATCGAGACGAGCTGTCCCGGCAGC
This sequence comes from Mesorhizobium sp. L-8-10, assembly GCF_016756635.1. Lineage (NCBI taxonomy): Bacteria > Pseudomonadati > Pseudomonadota > Alphaproteobacteria > Hyphomicrobiales > Phyllobacteriaceae > Mesorhizobium > Mesorhizobium sp. L-8-10. Next base: position 4,417,608 of record NZ_AP023263.1, read on the forward strand.
AGGCCGGACACGCCCTGGCCGACGGTCTCGACCTCGCCCGAGGCCTCCGCGCCGATCACCAGCGGCAGCTTGCGCTTGGCGAAGGCCATGCCCCGCCAGCCCCAGACGTCGATATGGTTGAGCGCCACGGCCTTGATGCGCACCGTGACCTCGCCGAGTGCGGGCGGAGGCGGGGGGGCTAAGTCCACGGCTTCGAGCCTGCGGTCCTCGATCAACTGCAATGCGCGCATGGCGAAGCTCCGGGTCGGATAATACGGCTATGTGCGAAGGAATGGTGGCCTAGAGCGGCGGACGCACCGAGAGGATCGGTGCTGCCGCTCCATCTGTTTGTTTGAGCATCGGATTTATCCCGAAACCGGTACCCACTTTCGGGTCCGATGCTCTAGACCGGTTCGCGAGCCATGACAAGGCAGGCGTTCTGCCCGCCGAAGCCGAAGGAATTCGAGATCACCGTGCGCACCTCGGCCGAACGCTTGACGTTGGGCACGACGTCGAGCTCGATCGCGGGGTCGGGATTGTCGTAGTTGATGGTCGGCGGGATGACGCCTTCGCGCATCGTCATGAAGGAGAAGGCTGCCTCGATCGCGCCCGCCGCCGACAGCGTATGGCCGATCATCGACTTGTTGGACGAGATCGGAATGGAGCGCATCCGTTCGCCGAACACGGTCGCCAGCGACAAATGCTCCATCTTGTCGTTCTCTGGCGTCGAAGTACCGTGGGCGTTGACATAGTCGATCTCGTCCTCGGCGAGGCCGGCATCGGCGAGCGCTGCCCGGACCGCCGCGATTGCCGGGGACCCATCGGGCTTGGACCGGGTGCGGTGGAAATCGTCGGCGCGCTCGCCGCAGCCGCGCATGATGCCGAGAACCGTGGCGCCGCGCGCCAGCGCGCTTTCCAGCGATTCCAGGACAAGCGCAGCCGACCCCTCGGCCAGCACGAATCCGTCGCGGTCACGCGAGAAGGGTTTGGACGCCTTTTCCGGCACCTCGTTGTTGGTCGACAGGGCCGACAGCAAGGAGAAACGGATCAACGCCTCGGCTGTCGCCGAGCCGTCGGTGCCGATCGCGAGCGCCCGGTCGCATTCGCCCCGGCGGATCGCCTCGACACCGAGCTGGATGGCGGTGGCGCCCGAGGCGCAGGCCGTGGACAGCGTGATCGGCAGGCCGCGCGTGCCGAAACGGTCCGACAATCGCTCGGCGATCGTACCGAACTGCACCGAATCGAAGACCTCGGTCGAGTTGAGGCCGCGGGCGACCTCGAGCAGACGGTCGTAGCCTGTGGTACCGTTACCGGAATGATAGAGGCTGAAACGGTCCTTCCAGCTCAGCTCGACCGGCGGCGAAGCAAGAAACAGGGGGCCGCCGAAATCGGATGTGCCGAGCTGCGCCTCGGCGAGCGCCTCTTCCGCCGTCAGTGCCGCGAGCTCATAGGTCAACGCGCTGGCGCCGCCGTTGCTCGCCGGCAGGAAGTCGACGGTACCGGCGATCCGCGTATTGAGATGGTCGACCGGGAACCGGGTGATGGCGTGGATGCCGGAACGGCCCGAGGTCAGCGCATCCCAATTGTCCTTCTTGCCGGCGCCGAGCGACGTGACCACGCCGATGCCGGTCACGGCGACGACCTTGCGCCCCATATGGTCCGTCATGTTCGCCATGGACGACCTCGCTTCCTGTCAACGCGGCGCTGTAAGCAGCGCCATGCCCTCGAAGTGGAAAAAGCCGACCGCGGTCGCAAGCGCCGCCTCGGGCACGCCATCGAATGCCGGCTCGGTCTGCGCATCGAATGCGGGATAGGCAGAACCGCGGTCGATTGTCAGGGCAGCCAAGGCGACCGCGAACGGGAACTGCGCTTCCTTGAGATGGCCGGTGAGATTGCTGAAGCCGCGTGCGGCGATATCAGGGCGTGCGGCGAATGCCGCTTTCTCTGCCGCGGTCGCTTCATGCGCGCCCGACGCACCGGAAAGTGCGAGCAGAGGGCCGGCAGGCAGCCCCGCCTTGTCGAGCATCGCACCGATCGCCGCGGCAAGATCGGTCGACCGGCGCCTAACCCTGTCAGAGATCGTCGTCGCCAGGGTCGCATAGATCTTGCGTCCGCGCCGCTCGGCATGTTCGCGCGATTCCAGAACGAGGAAGGCCGCGCCAGAGCCGGTCACGACGCCGCCGCCTTCCGTTCCCGACCGCTGCCACAGGGGCTTCCAGGGCGCGCGATGCAGGAAACCGCGGAACTCGTAGCCGAGCAACATGTCGGGGTGCTCGGTCTGGAACGCCCCGCCGACGAGCGCATGGCTCGATTGGCCGGAACGGATGCGGGCGGCCGCCGTCTCGATCGCCGCGACGCCGGCGCCTTCCTCGCCCATGAAGGTGCGCGAGGACCCCGTCACCTTGTGAACGATGGAGATGTTGCCCGCCAGGAGGTTCGAGAGCTGCGCCAGGAACAGCGTGGGCCGGAGCTCGGTGGTAAGCTTCTCGTTGATCAGCACCTCGGTGTCGTCGCGCGTTTCCGAGGCCGCGAGGATCGCCGCGTCCACCTGCTCGTCGCGCTCTCCGCCGGCGGCCGCGACGATCATGTCCATGGTCGAGCAGAGCGCTTCGTCGCCCTTGATGCCTGCATCGTCAAGCGCGAGGCCGGCCGCATAGGTGCCCAGCCGCTGCCAGGTTTCCATCTGGCGCTGGTCGCCGCGCTTGGCGATCTGCAGGCTCCAGTCGATGACGGGCAGCGGATGAATCGTGTAGGGCGCGAAACGCTCCGCGTCGAGCACCGGAGCGGCGCCTTCGGCAGAAAGCCTGTCCCAATGCGCATCGACACCTTCGCCCAGCGAGGAGACGAGGCCGATGCCGGTGATGACGACGTCGTGGGTGCTGCTCATGAAGGGCTCTGTCGCCTGCGATCAGGCAGCCTTCGCGGCCACCAGTTCGTCGATCTTGGCGCAGAGGTTCTTCATCAGGAAATACTCCTCGGTCGGAACCTTGCCGTCATTGACGCTCTGCGTCCATTTCTCGAGCGGCACCTTGATGCCGAACTCCTTGTCGATGGCAAAGACGATATCGAGAAAATCAAGGCTGTCGATGCCCAGATCGTCAATCGTGTGGCTTTCCGGCGTGATCGTGTCGATGTCGATCTCGCTCGTATCGGATATGATCTTGGCAACTCGGTCGAATGTGGATGGCACGATGCGTCCCTCTGCAATCGGGGGAATAGTCTTCATGATTTGCTCGGCTCTCTAATCGGTTTTTTCCGGCAGGAAAAGGGCGAAGTTGCCACGCGCGAACAGCCAGGCGACGCCGAAGCGGGTTGAACCCCAGCCTTCCGGTACGTCGCCTTGTTGCGTTGCAACAGTCGCGGTCCGGCCGGCAAGGCGTCGGATACGCGCGGCGGAGCAGGGGTCAGTTGAAGACGATGCGGCCGAGCACATGAAGGGTCTCGCCGTCCGGACGTACGATCAGCGCCTCGCCCTCACGGGCGGACTGACCGGTCAGGGCGGTGATGTTCTCCAGATGGGTGACCATCACCATGTTGCCGGAGCCGCGGAAGCCGCTGATCTCCTTCATCACCGCGGCCTTCTGTGCCTCAGCCTCTGTCGGGTCGGACGACGGGACGTCCAAGGCCTCGAAGGCCTCGGTGGGTCGCTCGCCGAAGGCGAGCCGTGCCGTTTCCATCGTACGGCAATAGCGGCTCGCCAGTGCAAGTTCTATCCCGGCCGCGCGGGCGGCGAACAAAGCGCCCATCTTGCGGGCCTGCTGCCTGCCGCGCTCGGAAAGGTTGCGCTGGCTCCTGCAGTCGTCGAGATCGACCTTGGCCGGATCGGCGGAGCCCGCCGTCATGGCGTGGCGCAGCAGCACGACATGACCGCCGTCGCGAAGGAGCGCCCAACCGGCTTCCGTAGCCTCGGCGGCGGTGGCCAAAACCAGCAGGATCAGCGCGGCAGCAACTCGGAACATTCGATTCCTTTCGTTGACGGGCCCTATAGGGACGCGAAACGGGGGAGAAAGACAAGTCGAGGGGCTCTTGGCATTGTGTGCCGCGTATGGCTGATGCGCTTTTCGACTTGGCTGGGGTTGTCTGAACTGCAGAAGCGCGGTCGAGATACTGGACCTGGCACTATGGGGGCGGTCAGCAAAGTGACTTGATGTCCGCGTTGGCGATCTTCCGGCGCCATCTGGCGCAACTTCGGTCCGCGGCCAAGTAGGGAGTTCCGCCCATGCGACGCCCCGCTAGCACTCCGCTGGCGGTAACTTTCGCTTCCGACATCAACCCCATCTGAGCGAACGCCCTTGCAACATCGCCGGGATGTCTTCCTTGGGGATGGGCTTACCGATCAAATAACCTTGAGCTTCGTTGCATCCGATCCGGCGCAGATAATCGAGCTGATCCGGCGTCTCGACGCCCTCGGCTGTCACACCTATGCGCAGCTCATGCGCCAGCCCGATCAGTGATCTGACGATCGCTGCACTGTCCGTATCGGTCAGCAGGTCCTGGACAAAGGACCGGTCGATCTTGAGGCGGGAAAGCGGCAGTTTGCGAAGGTAGGTGAGCGATGAGTACCCGGTGCCGAAGTCGTCCAAGGCGACCGTTACAGATAGAGAACTCAGGGATTCCAGAAACGCCTGGGCTTCTTGAAAATCGGAAATGAGAACCGATTCCGTGATCTCGACCTCAAATCGTCGTGGCTCCAGCCCAACGTCGGCCAGTGTCTCCAGAATGGAGTTCAACAATGCCTTGTCTCTCAGTTGTACGACCGACAGGTTGACGGAAACTCGCACGTCATCAGGCCACTGAACAGCGCCTTCACAAGCCGTCCGGATGGCCCATTGCCCGATGGAGTGGATCAGTCCGGTCTCCTCAGCGATGGGGATGAACTCGGCTGGAGAGATGGCGCCGTGGATTGGATGTTGCCATCGCATGAGGGCTTCGAAGCCCTGGATTCGATCACGGTCGAGGTCGAGAAACGGCTGAAACACCATCGAGAGCTGGCCGTCGGACAGCGGAGATCGCAAATCGCGTTCAAGCGCTTGGCGCCTCGCAGCCGCGTCGTCGTCATCTGGACTGAAGAACTGAATAGAGCCAGCCGCAACCTTCTTGGCCCTGCCCAGCGCGCTGTCGGCGCTCCTGAGGAGCCGGTCGGCGTCGAGGCCGTCAGACGGCGCCAGCGCGATGCCAATGCTGGCGCTACAGTAGATCTCGCGCCCTTCGACCAGAAAAGCCTGGCGTGTTGATTCGATGATCTGGCCCGCTAGCGACATCAGTTGATCTGGCCTGACGTCCCGGGCTTTGATTATCGCAAATTCATCGCCCTCCAATCTGGCCACGCTATCGCTCTCACGCGTTTCCTTGCGCAGCCTTGCCGCAATCTCAACCAGAATTGCATCCGCTATTGCGCGACCAAAATGGTTGCTCACATCGTTGAAATTGTTGAAGCCGACGAAAAGCAGCGCGAAATTCTGGCCATACTGCCTCGCGTCTATCAACGCTTTGTCGAGCAGTTCGTTGAAACCGAGGCGGTTCGACAGGCTCGTCAGAAGGTCTCGGCGGATGGCATGTTCGCTTTCCACCTGCAGAATGGACCGCCGCGTGAACTCGAATGCGTGACCAAGCACCGCTCGAAACAGCGTCGCGGCGTAGCTCACCATCAGGATTGCCACCGCGACGCTAACGGTATCTCCCGCCCGCGCGATCGCAAACGCGGAGCCGGCAAAGATAGGCAGTGTGTAGGCGATGGCCGCTATCGGAATCGTCGAAAACATCGCGGCGCCTCCCGAGATCATCCCCGCGACGAGGCAGATGATAATGACCTGGTTGTTGCTTGCTGCATCGTGGAAAAACAGAACCGGCACTGCTCCCCACCACATGCCGAGGAGGCAGGCGTTTCGGACCAGGTTTTGCGTTGTACGGCGAGAGACTGTCCTTGGCTTGACGACCTGATACGACGACCATGCTCGAATGCCTATGAAACCGGCAGCCGCGAAGATGCCGATTGCCCAGAAAATTGCTCGAGTCCGGTCCGGCGAGTTCCAAAGCGCCATGACAAGGACGGCTGCGTTGACGATGTTCGCGAGCATGGCGAATAGTGTGTTGCGAAGCACGATGCTGATCTGGTCGGCCCTGACCCGGCCAGCAACCGGTTCACTCGTCGTTGGCCCGCCAAAGGCCCGTAGGTCCCCGGCCAGTAGATCGCCGACCTCCATGGGTGACAGAAGCCGCATCTCTTCGTTGCCTCTCGAAAAATCCTGCGTCGCTAAATTGGCAATTGTAGCCCTTTGGGTGTGCGGATCACCGCGCGAGAGTCTGGCAGTCGGTTTCATGCCGCCAGCGTTGTCATCGAGGAGCGCCCTTCTCACCACCACGACGGGCCGCGCGTATGCGCGTGACTCCTACGGAAGACATCGATCAGGCGCCCGCTGAGGTCCTGAAAAAGTGCGGCGGCCAGTTGCTTTTGCTGCGTAGAGCGCACGGTCGGCTCTCGTGAATACGGCCGTCGGCGTTTCCTGTTCTGCGAAAGCATAGCCAAGAGATGCACCGACCCGGAAAACGCGGCCGGAGCATTTCATGGGCTCCTCGGCAACACGAACAATGCGCCGGGCGATCCCTTCGACTTTTTGCAGGCTGGCGCCTGGGCCGAAGAGCACAGCGAACTCATCACCGCCAATACGAGCAACCAACTCGGCGGACTGGCACACCGCTGAGAGTCGCCGGGCAATCTCGATCAGACATTCGTCGCCGATAGCATGCCCGAGAGTATCGTTGACCTTCTTGAAGCCATCGAGGTCGATGAGCATCAGCACGCCACCTGTTCCCCCGGATTGACAGATTTCAGCGATTCGGGCTTCGAACTGGGCGCGATTGGCAAGCCCGGTCATCACATCGTGCCCCGCGAGATACTCTATTCGTTCGAGTTGTTTCTTTTCTTCGGTAATGTCCTGGAGTGCTTTTCTAAAGTTGGGGCGTCCCGCCCTTAGACGTTCTTCGCCCGTATGTGGCGGGCATCAGCGGCCCGTCGCCGCCGATCCGCGCAACTTTCTCCAGCCTATCGGCTCAGTTTCTGCTCACTTGCTCCCGATTTTGCCCTCGATTTCCTGATTTTGGACGCAGCCTTCCCCTCAGGCCGTGCCGGCCTTGACGAGAACGAGCGCCCGTTTGGCATTTATCGCGCAGGCGACAAGCTGCAGATGGCAGTGGTTGCGCGCCAGGCCGAGATAGCGAACCCGGGCCATGCCGTACCAGTTCTTCATCGTCGCGTTGGTCCGCTCGATGCCGGCCCGCACGCTGGCGGCGACCTTGTTCATCCACTTCTGCCAATTCGGCTGCTGCTTGCCCCGCTTGGCCTTGTAGGCAATCCGGTCCTTGATGCCTCGATCCGCCAGTTCGTCGCGCAGCGCCTGACTGTCATAGGCCTTGTCGGCGTAATAGGCCTCTTCGTCACCTTGAATGAGCACAGCGCCCATCTGGCTGTCATGCAGATCGGCCGAGCTCATCTCCGCCTGGCGTATCAGCCCGCTCTCCGCGTCGCCGGCGAGATGGGCCTTGTAGCCGAAATAGGTCTTGCCGTGCTTGTGCGTGAAGCCTGCATCCGGATCGCGCGCCGACACCTGGCCCTTCTCGTAGTCGGGCCTGGCCACCGCCGCCGAGATGATGGTGGCGTCAACCAGCGTGCCGCGCCTTACCAGAAGACCGCGCCCTTCCAACTGCCGGTTCAATTCGGCAAGCAGCTTATCTTGAAGCGCCAGTTCGACCAGCCTCTGGCGGAAGCGCCAGATCGACATGTGGTCCGGTGTCTTTTGATCGAGCGGAAACCCACAGAAGCGGCGGAACGACAGCCGGTCGGCCACCGCTTCTTCCGCCGCCGGATCGGACAGGCCGTACCATTGCTGCAAGAGCGCAATCTTGAACATTGCTATCGGCGGGTAGCCGGGCGCCCCCAGAGCATCGTTATGGATTTCCCGGAACAGCACCTCGAAAGCCGACCAATCGATCAACTTCTGCACTTCTTCCAGAAACTTGTTACCCCTGCTCACGTCACGCACCAATGCATCGGCGAGTGAAGGTTGCGCCAAGTTACGACGAGACATAGCCGAATCAATCCTAACTTTTCTCTATTGAATCATAGAGTTGGGACTTTTGAAAAGCGCTCTCCTGTTTGATACCGAAGAGCCGGATCGGTTCGCCGTTTCGACGCTCGACGGTGGCGGATACTCTGATCCAACGCGTTCCGACTTCGGGAATCCGGATTTCGGCATCAAGCCCGAAGCCCGAACCCGCTTCTATGGCATTGCCACGGACTCGCCCCAGGCGAGCAAGCGATTCTTCGGAATAGCCTTTCAGGATCTCGCTGCGCACGATACCACTGCGACGCTGAAGGCCGAAGAGGTCGTAGGTTCCGTCGCTCCACGTCAATCGTTCGCTGGGCAATTCGCACTGCCAGAAGCCCATTCGCGCGGCGACGGAAGCCCGCTCGAAAATCTCGGCGCCTGCGATTGCGGCTTCCGCTTGTCGGAGCAAGCCGGATTGATACTCGATCTGCCGATGCAATCGCCAAACGGTACGGGCATTGAAGGGGCTCGTCAGGGCCAGACGCAGACGGGCGAGGAGCGAATAGAGCGTGGACTCCGGGGGATGACCGCGGTCGGAAATGGGCCGATGGGCACCGAATTCCGATTGGCCCGCTGGATCACCCATCTCCGTCACCTGTGCTCCACTACATGGATTGATCCTACCGCTGAATACATTAACCGCCGGTAAGCCGTCCCAGTGTGATCAGAGACATCGCCTCGTGATAACGGTCCCTAGAGTAGACGCCCGAAATCGCATGTAACAGCAGTTGTTTAAAGGATCTTCCTCAAGTCGGAAGGCTCGGACCTGCCGGCATGGGCCATCGCATGCGGCGGGCCGATCGCCACCAGTCGCCTCCTCCGATCTTTCGACCCGCCAAGATTGCGGTTCGTACCCCGCTCGCCTATCAGGGCGCGATGTCCTCATCGACCGAAACCGTCATCTTCGTCTTCGGGCTCGTCGCGCTCGGCTATCTCGCCGGGTGGTCGGGCTATCTCAAGGCCGAGACGGGTGACGCGCTGTCGGAATTCGCGGTCGGCGTCGCGGTTCCGCTGCTCCTGTTCCGCACCATGGTTTCGGCCGACTTCCACGGCGCGGCTCCATGGGCGCTGTGGGCGACCTATTTCACGGCCGCGGCAGTCGCATGGGCCGCGGGGCATCTGACGACGACGCGTTTGTTCGGCCGCGACGGCGCGACCGGCGTCGTCGGCGGGGTCGCCGCGGCATTCTCCAACACAGTGCTGCTCGGCATTCCCTTCACGCTCGGCGTCTTCGGAGAGCAGGGCGTGGAGATACTGTCGCTGATCGTTTCTGTGCATCTGCCCGTCATGATGGCGGCCTCGATCATCCTCTTCGGCCTGTTCGGCAGCGAGAAGGGCAAGCCGGTGAAGCCCACGGCGCTGGTCAAGTCGTTCCTGCGCAAGCTCTTCGTCAATCCGCTGGTCATCGGCATTCTCGCCGGTCTGGCGTGGCGGCTCATCGGACTGCCCCTGCCGGGCTTCGCGCTGAGGCTGGTCGACGCGCTCGCCGGCATAGCGGGGCCGATCGCGCTTTTCGCCATGGGGCTCGGGCTCTTGAAGTTCGGCATATCGGGCAATGTGCGGCCGGCGCTCGCCCTGTCGGTCCTGAAACTGTTCCTGATGCCGGCCGTCACGCTGCTCATGGCCTGGCTGCTCGGCCTGCCGCCGCTCGCGGCCAAGGTGGCGGTCGCGACGGCGGCGCTGCCTTCCGGCGTCAACTCCTATCTGATCGCCATCCAGTTCGGAACCGGCCAGGCCTTGGCCTCCAACCAGATGACAATCGCCACGGCTGCCGCGGTGGCGACGACCGCGCTCTGGCTTTCAATCGCCCAGATGGTGTTCGGCTAGGCGGGACTTTTCGTTGTGCCAATGGGTTATGCCACCGCATTGCGATTGATCCTGCGTCATGCGCTGGGGTAAGACCATTCAATAGCCTCGGCCCTGCGGAATGACCGCATGGAACCAAGCGGTCGGCCAGGCTTTTGACAACGGAACAGAGACCGGCGCCCCCGGGGCGCCGACGGGAGACGGAACCATGCTCCAGAAAACCAGCCCCTTCATGCGGCAGGCCAACCTGATCAATGGCGAATGGGTGCAGGCCGATTCGGGCGCCACCGTCGATGTGATCAACCCGGCCACCGGCCTCAAGCTCGGCACCGTGCCGAAATCAGGCAAGGTCGAGACGCGGCGCGCCATCGAGGCGGCCGACGCCGCCTTCCAGACCTGGAAGAAAACCTCCGTGCTCGAGCGCCACAAGCTGCTGCGCAAGCTGCACGACGCGATCATGGATAACCAGCAGACGCTGGGCGAACTGCTGACCATGGAGCAGGGCAAGTCGCTGACCGAAGCCAAGGGAGAGGTCGCCATCTCGGCCGCCTATGTTCTGTGGTTCGCCGAGGAGGGCCGTCGCGCCTATGGCGATGTCGTGCCGTCGCCCTGGGCCGACCGCCGCATCCTCGTGACGAAGGAGCCTACCGGCGTCGTCGCGGCCATCACGCCCTGGAACTTCCCGTCGTCGATGCTGTCGCGCAAGATCGGCCCGGCGCTCGCCGCCGGCTGCACGGTCGTTGTGAAACCCGCCTCGCAGACGCCCTATTCGGGCCTCGCCTGGGGAGCGCTCGCCGAAGAGGCCGGCTTCCCCAAGGGTGTCGTCAATGTCGTGACCGGTTCGGCGGGCGAGATCGGCGACGAACTGTGCACCAATCCGCTGGTCAAGAAGATCACTTTCACGGGCTCGACCGAGGTCGGCAAGCTGTTGATGCAGAAGGCTTCCTCAACGGTCAAGAAGGTGTCGATGGAACTCGGCGGCAATGCGCCGTTCCTGGTCTTCGACGACGCCGACATCAACCGCGCCGTCGAGGGCGCGATGGTGGCGAAATACCGCAATTCGGGCCAGACCTGCGTCTGCACCAACCGCTTCTTCGTGCAGGCGGGCGTCTATGACGAATTCGTCGAGAAGTTCGCCGAAGCCTCGCAGAAGCTGAAGATCGGCTCCGGTCTCGACGACGGTGTCCAGCAGGGGCCGCTCATCGACGACAAGGCGGTGGAGAAGGTCGAGGAGTTTGTCGCCGACGCCAAGGCCAAGGGCGGCCGCGTGGTCGCCGGCGGCAAGCGCCACGCGCTTGGCGGCTCCTTCTACGAGCCGACCGTGATCGCCGATGCAACTACCAAGATGCGCTTCATGAAGGAAGAGATCTTTGGTCCGGTCGCCCCGGTCTTCAAGTTCGAGACCGAGGAAGAGGCGGTGCGGCTCGCCAACGACACCGAATATGGTCTGGCCTGCTATTTCTATACGGGCGATCTCGGCCGCGCCTTCCGGGTCATGGAAGGCCTCAAATACGGCATGGTCGGCGTCAATGAGGGCCTGATCACCACTGTCGAGGCGCCGTTCGGCGGCGTGAAGGAATCCGGTCTGGGCCGCGAAGGCGGACATCAGGGCATCGAGGACTATCTCGATACCAAATATGTCTGCATCGGCGGGCTCGGCCTCTAGGCGGCCCGACAGAGATGGACGGCGAACGCTTCGGCACGACCGGCGAGGGCGAGGCCGTCCATCGTTTCACGATCTCGGGCGGCGGCCTCACCGCCGCCGTCATGAACTGGGGCGCCGTGCTGCAGGACCTGCGGCTTGCGGGCCATGAGCCGCCGCTGGTCCTTGGCTTCGAGAAGTTCGACGACTATCCCGCCCATTCGCCCTATATGGGGGCGATCGCCGGACGCTACGCCAACCGCATCAAGGACGGCCGTTTCATCATATCAGGCAGGCGCTGCCAGACGGACCGGAACTTCCTCGGCAAGCACACGCTGCATGGCGGGAAGGAAAGCTTCGGGAAGCGTGTCTGGCAGGTCGCGCTGCATGGCCCCGACTTCGTCACCCTGACACTCCATTCGCCCGACGGCGACATGGGCTTCCCCGGTGCGCTCGACGTGAGCTGCACCTATCGGCTGAGGATCCCCGGCACGCTGTCGATCGAGCTCAGCGCGACATGCGAGGAGCCGACGCTGTGCAATCTCGCACACCATTCCTACTTCAATCTCGATGACGGCGGGGCTTCCGGCATCCTCGACCACAGGCTGATGCTGCCGGCCGGAGCCTATCTGCCGGTCGACGACGAGTTGATCCCGACCGGCGTGGTGCAGCCCGTCGAGGGTACGCCGTTCGATTTCCGCCATGCCCGGCCGATCCGCCTGGAGAGCGGTGGCCAGCAGATGGCGTACGACCACAATTTCTGCCTCGCGGCGAGCCGCGGTCCGCTCCACCAGGCGGCCTGGGTGCAGGGCGCGGAATCGGGCCTCGAAATGGAAGTGTGGACGACCGAGCCGGGCGTCCAGTTCTATTCCGGCCACAAGCTGGCGCCCGGGGCGAAGGGGCATGGCGGGCGCAGTTATGGGGCCTATGCGGGCCTCGCGCTCGAACCGCAGATCTGGCCCGATTCGCCCAATCGTTCCTATTTTCCGCAAGCGGTGCTGTGGCCGGGCGAGATCTATAGGCAGACGACGGAATATCGCTTGAGGCTGGGGTGACCCGGCGCGGCGGTCAGAGTCCGGAACTGGTGATATCTAAACCTCGAAGGCTTCCTTCAGCACCTCGAAGGGAGCGAGCGCGCCGCGAACCTGGACGACGGCGCAGGCCACCGCATGGCCATGGCGCGCAGATTCGGAGGGCTCGAAGCCGGCCAGTCGTGCGGCGAGATAGCCGCCGTTGAAGCTGTCGCCGGCGCCCGTCGTGTCGATGGCGACGGCGGTAATGGCCGGAACGGATTCCATCATGCGGCCGGACGCGACCAAGGCGGGCTCCTCGCCATTCTTGACGACGACCTCCTTCACGCCCGCGCCCTGCAGCCGCAATGCGGTCGCCTCCGGCGAGGCGTCGCCACATAGCGCCTGCTCGTCGGGGAAAGTGGGCAGTGCGATATCGGTGACCGCGAGCGCTTCGGCGATCGCCGCGCGCGCGGTGGCCGCGTCCTGCCACAGGCGAGGCCGATAGTTGGGGTCGAAGGCGACGAGGCTGCCGGCCTTGCGTGCTGTGGCGATCGTTTCGACGAGCACCTTGCGCGCCGGCGCTTCGAGAATTGCCAAAGTGATTCCGGAAAAGTAGACAAGTGCCCGGTTTTCCAGGCTTTTTGCCAATGAATCCGGGTCGTCGGCGAGGCGGCGCGCTGCCGAATCGGAGCGCCAGTAGGTGAAGGACCGTTCCGCGCCCTTGAGCTTGATGGCGTAGAGGCCGGGCCGCGCGTCCGGGATGACAGGACTGGCCGCGGTCCCGATGCCGTTTTCGCGGAAGAAGGCGATCTGGTCGCGCGAGAAGGGATCGTCGCCGAAGGCGGTCACATAGTCGGCCGGCATGTCGGACGCGGTCAGCGCGCGCAGGGTCCATAGCGTGTTGAAGGTATCGCCGGCAAAGCCCATCCGCCATTCGTCGCCGCGCGTGCCGGAAAGCTCCAGCATGCATTCGCCGATCGACGCCACGCCGCGTCCCGCCATGGATTTTTTCTCCCCGATTGAGCGTTCCGCTCTACACTGCCGCACATCGGCTGGCCATGGCCGAACCGGATTCGCCCTGTTCCGGTACGTCAACTTTTTCCCGATACCGTTCGGGACCGTGAACACGGAGCATTAGCATGAAGTTGCGCCGAGCGGTGCTGATCGCGATCGCCCTCGTCGCCGTCGGCCTGGCCGGCTGGGCGGCGATGCATTTCCTGGTCAGGCCGCCGGCCGAACTCGATCTCTCGCGTTCGAAGCCAAGCGCCATGGGCCTCTATTCGGTGGCGATGGCCCCGGAGATCGAACCGGTGCAACGGGGCCCCCTCCAGGCGCTGGTGCTGACGCTGGCCACGCCTGACGGCAAGCCAGTCGAGGGTGCGCATATCACGGTCGGCGGCGGCATGCCGCAGCACGGTCACGGGCTGCCGACGTCTCCCGAGGTCACGGCCTATCTCGGGGATGGACGCTACAGGGTCGAAGGCGTGCGCTTCAACATGAGCGGCTGGTGGGAGCTAAAATTCGCGATCTCGGCGTCACCGGGCGACGACAGCGTGACGTTCAACCTTGTATTGTAGGCAACCTCGTATTGTAGGGGCGATGAAGCGGCGTTTCACAATAGTCTCACTCGTTCTGGCGACGGCGGTCGCCGGATGCCAGCCCGAAGGACTGACCGAGGCAGAGAAGGCGACGGTCGCGTCGCTGTCGCTTTCCGCCCTGCCGCCGCTGCCTCCTGATCCCAGCAATCGCTATGCCGATCTGCCGCGCGCCGCCGCATTCGGCGCGACGCTGTTCTTCGAGCAGCGGCTCAGCCGCGACGGCAGCGTGGCCTGTGCGACCTGTCATCTGATCGACCGTCAGTTCCAGGACGACAAGCCGCGGTCGGTGGGGCTCGCCATGACCAACCGCCGCTCGATGCCGCTCGCCGGCGTGGCGCGCGCGCCCTTCCTGTTCTGGGACGGCCGCCGCGACAGCCTTTGGGCCCAGGCGCTGACGCCGATGGAGGATCCGCGCGAGCATGGCGGCACACGCGCCTTCTACGCGCATGTCGTGAAGGACACGCTCCGCGATCGTTACGAACATGTCTTCGGGCCGCTGCCCGACCTTTCCGGCATGCCGGTCAGCGCCGGGCCGCTCGGCTCGGAGGCGGAAAAGGCCGCCTGGGCGGCGATGAGCGACGGGCAGCGCGCGGATGTCGATCAGGTTTTCGTCAATCTCGGTAAGGCGATCGCCGCCTTCGAGCGCAGCATCGTCCACGAGCCCACGCGTTTCGACCGCTTCGCCGACGCGATCAGGGCGGGTCGGCAGCCGGAAGGCGATGCGGCGCTCACGGATGAGGAGATCTACGGGCTCAGGCTGTTCATCGGCAGGGCGAACTGCGTCACCTGCCACAACGGGCCGCGATTCACGGACGACCACTTCCACAATACCGGCGTGCCGCCGGTGGCGGGCCTGCCGGACGAAACCGGACGGGAGGCCGGCGCGCGGCAGGTTCTCGCCGATCCCTTCAACTGCCTCGGCCGCTATAGCGACGCCAGGCCGGAGGAGTGCCGCGAACTGCGCTTCATGGTGAAGGACAGCCCCGAACAGGTCCGCGCCTTCAAGACACCGTCGCTACGCGGCGCGTCCGACCGTCCGCCCTATATGCATTCCGGCCAGTTCGGCTCGCTGAAAGAGGTTGTCGAACATTATGTCCAGGCGCCGAAAAGCGTTTCCGGCCACTCTGAACTTGCGCCGCTGAAGCTTTCCGACCGCGAGGTCTCGGCGCTGATCGGGTTCCTGGGAACGCTGTCGCAATAGACCGCCTACCTGTCCTTGACGGTTTCCATCGCCACGAAGGTCGAGGTCTGAGCCACATGGGGCAGGGCCGATATCCGCTCACCGAGCACTTTGCGATAGGCGGCGATGTCGCGGGTGCGGATCTTCAGGAGATAGTCGAAGCTCGCCGCCATCATGTGGCACTGCTCGATCTCGGTCACGCCCCGGACGGCCCGGTTGAAGGCGTCGAGAGCCGCCGATCGCGTGTCCGAGAGCTTGACCTGCACGAAGGCGACATGACCTTCGCCCATGCGCTCGCGGTCGATGACGGCCGAATATCCGCGGATATAGCCCTCCGCCTCCAGCCGCCTGACTCTTGCATGCACCGGGGTCTTGGAAAGGCCGACTTTCGCCGCGAGCTCGGCCATGGAAAGCCGGCCATCGGCTGCCAGAGCCGCCAGTATGTTCCGGTCAATGCGGTCCAATTGATCTGAGTTTGTCAAATCTGCAGTCCAAATCTATCGGCTGATGCCAAAATTATAGACCAAAAGGTCCTTCAGTTCCATTTCTTCAGACCATCCGGAAAAAGCGACCATGCTATAGAGGCCGCCAGTCTCCGGCTTGCCACCGGGGACATTCCAGATCACTCTCGCAACCGACGGGGTATGCCATGCCAGCGCTCGACGCCATTCGTGCCGAAATCAGGGGCAACTACCTGCCTGACGAGGCGGAGGCGATTGCGCGGCTGGTGAAGGCGGCGGCGCTGTCGGAAGCCGACCGCGCGGCGATCTCGGCGCGTGCGGCCGATCTCGTACGTGCGGTGCGGGCTTCGTCCGATCCCCGCCTCATGGAGGTCTTCCTCAAGGCCTATGGTCTCTCCACCAAGGAAGGTGTGGCGCTGATGTGCCTGGCAGAGGCGCTGCTCAGGGTGCCCGACACCGAGACTATGGACGACCTGATCCGCGACAAGATCGCCCCGCATGACTGGTCGGCGCATTCGGGTGGGTCGAGCTCGATCTTCGTCAACGCCTCGACCTGGGCTCTGATGCTTACCGGCAAGGTGCTGGACGAAGGCGAGGGCGGCATCGAAGGCACGCTGCGCGCCATGGTGCGGCGGCTCGGCGAGCCCGTCATCCGCACGGCGGTCGCCGCCGCCATGCGCGAGATGGGCGAGCAGTTCGTGCTCGGCCGCACCATCGCCGAGGCGGTCAAGCGCGGCCGTCCCATGACATCCAGGGGTTATCTTTATTCCTACGACATGCTGGGCGAGGCGGCCCGCACCGAGGCCGACGCGCTGCGCTATCTGAAGGCCTATACGGACGCCATCGCCGCGCTCGAGAGCCTCGGCAGCGGCAGCGATATCCGCCGCAACCCCGGCATCTCGGTCAAGCTGTCGGCGATACATCCCCGCTACGAAGTTTCCCAGCGGGAGACCATGCTGCCGGTGATGTCGGAGCGGCTCCTGTCCCTCGCGATCGCTGCCCGCGATGCTCGCATGGGGCTCAATATCGACGCCGAGGAGGCCGACCGGCTCGACCTGTCGCTCGACGTCATCGAGCGGGTGCTGTCGTCGCCGGAACTTGCCGGCTGGGATGGCTTCGGCGTCGTCGTCCAGGCCTACGGGCCACGCACGGCGTTCGTCATCGACTGGCTCCATGCGCTGGCCGAGCGGCTCGACCGCAGGATCATGGTGCGCCTCGTGAAGGGCGCATACTGGGACACCGAGATCAAGCGCGCTCAGACGATGGGGCTGCCGGGCTATCCGGTCTTCACCCGCAAGTCCAATACCGACGTATCCTACATCGCCAATGCTCGAAAGCTCCTGTCGCTGACCGACCGGATCTATCCGCAGTTCGCGACGCACAACGCGCATACCGTGGCGGCGGTGCTGGCCATGGCGCCCGACCGCGACTGTTTCGAGTTCCAGCGGCTGCACGGCATGGGCGAGGCGCTGCACGAGACCGTGCGCCAGGCGGAAGGTACGCGCTGTCGTATCTATGCCCCGGTCGGCGCGCATTCGGACCTTCTCGCCTACCTTGTGCGCCGGCTGCTGGAGAACGGCGCCAACTCGTCCTTCGTGCACCAGATCGTCGACGAGGAGGTCAACGCCGAGGAGATTGCCCGCGATCCCTTCGAGACGGTCGCCACGCAGGGACCGGCCGCCAATCCGTCGATCCCGGCGCCGCTGGCGATCTTCGGCGCCGGCAGGCGCAATTCCAAGGGCTGGGACATCACCGATCCCCTCACGCTGGAAAAGATCGACGCCGGACGCGCCGCCTTTGCCGGCGGGGACCGCTGGACGGCCAAGCCGATGACGCGCGCGGCCGGCTATGGCCGCAGCCGCAAGATCGTCAACCCCGCAAAGCCGAGCGAAGTGGTGGGCACGGTCCACGAAGCCAGCGCCGAGCAAGTGGCCGTTGCTGTGCGCTTCGCAGCCGAAGCGCAGCCGGCCTGGGCGGCGCGTCCGGTCACCGAGCGTGCCGCGATCCTGCGCCGTGCCGCCGACCTCTACGAGGCCAGTGCCGTCGAGTTCTTCGCGCTGGCGACGCGCGAGGCGGGCAAGACGCTCGCCGACGGCGTCGCCGAGGTGCGCGAGGCTGTCGACTTCCTGCGCTACTACGCCGCCGAGGCCGGCAAGGCCGAGGCCGGCACGCAGGCGCGCGGGGTCATCGCCTGCATCTCGCCCTGGAACTTCCCGCTCGCGATCTTCACCGGCCAGATCGCCGCCGCACTCGTGACCGGCAATGCCGTCATCGCCAAGCCGGCGGAGCAGACGCCGCTGATCGCGGCCCGCGCGGTGGCGTTGCTGCGCGAGGCAGGCATCCCGGAAGACGTGCTGCAGTTGCTGCCCGGCGACGGCCCGTCCGTCGGCGCGCCGCTGACGGCCGACCCGCGGATCGCGGGCGTCTGTTTCACGGGTTCCACGGAAGTGGCGAAGCTGATCGAGAGCCAGCTAGCGGCGACGGCCGCCCCAGACGCCATGCTGATCGCCGAGACCGGCGGGCTCAATGCTATGATTGTCGATTCCACCGCGCTGCCCGAGCAGGCGGTGCGCGACATCCTGGCATCGTCCTTCCAGAGCGCGGGCCAGCGCTGCTCGGCGCTGCGCGTGCTGTACGTCCAGAAGGATGTCGAGAAGAAGATGCTGGAAATGCTGCGCGGGGCCATGGAGGCCCTGACGATCGGCGACCCGCGGTCCATTGCCACCGATGTCGGACCCGTCATCGACGACGAGGCCAAGCAGTCGATCGGCGATTACTGCCGGTCGATGGAGGAACAAGGCAAGCTCATCGCCAAGGGCGAGGTTCCAGGCGAGGGGCGTTTCATCGCTCCGCATGTGCTCAAGGTGAAGGGCATAGGCGAGATGGAGCGCGAGATCTTCGGGCCCGTCCTGCATGTCGCGAGTTTCGACGCCGACGAGATCGACCAGGTGGTCGCCGCCGTCAACCGCAAGGGTTACGGCCTGACTTTCGGATTGCACACCCGCATCGAGGGAAGGGTGCAGCACGTGGTGGATCGCATCCATGCGGGCAACATCTATGTGAATCGCAATCAGATCGGCGCGGTGGTCGGGTCCCAGCCATTCGGCGGCGAAGGGCTTTCCGGCACCGGACCGAAGGCGGGCGGGCCGCATTATCTGCGCCGCTTCCGCAAGGCTTCTGAGGCGGCTGGCGGGCCTATGGCCGGTAACCCAGCGGCGACAGCCGGCAAGCCGGCCGCGGCGACGACGCTCGCCGAGCATATGCCGGATGCGGCACTCGGCGGCTGGGCGGCACGCGCCGACCGCATCGCCATCCTGCGCAAGCATCTGCGCGGGAAGGGCGCCGAGGCGATCGCCGCCGCGGCTGCAGTGGAATACGGCCAGGCCGATCTTCCCGGGCCGACCGGAGAAGCCAACACGCTGTCGCTGCTGCCGCGCGGCAAGGTCCTGTGCCTGGGGCCCGATGCCGACACGCTGCTGGCGCAGGTGATCCAGGCGCTTGCCGCCGGCAATGCGGTGCTGGCTGTGGCGCCGGGTGCGCCTGTGGCGCTGCAGGCGCTCACCGGAAAAGGCCTGCCTCTCGCCGTGATCGACGGTGTTGTGTCACCCGACAGCCTCGGCGGAGTTGCGATCGACGCCGTGGCCTGTTCCGCCGATGCCGCGACGCTGAAGCCGCTGCGCCAGGCGCTCGCGACACGCAAGGGGCCGATCGTGCCGCTGGTGAGCGAGGTCATCTATCCGGCGGCCTATGCGCATGAGCGCGCCGTCTGCGTCGACACCACCGCTGCGGGCGGCAATGCCAGCCTGCTGGCGGCGGCATGAGCGAACCTGCCATGGTTCATCGCAAACTGCAGTCTGGAGACCAAGGGTTCCGGCTTGCCGCTTACGCCACTCTTTTTCGTTTGATCGTCTGATCTCCTCGTCCGGCGAGGAGACCGGCGATTGATATGTCTTCGTCTAGTGCCTCCCAATGGAGGCCTAGCGGACTGATTTCGACTTCACGCAGCGTTTTGGGGGCGGCGTTAACGAGGCGTGGAAACCACGCGAGTGGTACACCGATGGTACGGCCGTCGCTCAACTCGACCCACATCGTATGCTCATCGAAACGTACGTCAGTTGCCGAAATAGACATTCCATGCATCCACGATCTGCTGCCGGGCAGCGCTAACGATCCCGATAATAGACTTCAGTTCCTTTGCATGAAAGCCGTTGTTATCGGCCAGGGCCACATCGGGCTCGAGCCAAAACTTTGCCTCCTTCGAGCCTGCCCTCACATGGATATGGGCAGGTTCTCGCGGGCTGCCCTCGTTGGAATAGAAGAAACGCTTGTAGGGACCTTGCCTCAATATGATCGGCAATCCATCAACCTTTCTTCCTCGCGCGGTGCCATCAAATTGCAGTCAGAGGCAAACATCATATCGTGCGGAACGCAAGCCTCTGAAGCGCCGTCGGCCTACCCACGCCTCTGCCCGTGGTTGTCGCTCCGCCTCACGCTCCCTCGACCACCGAAAAGCCCTCGAATTGCGGGTGGCCGAGATAGAGGACCTTGTTCTGGCCGGCATTCTTGTGCGCGGCGCGGAAGTTCTCCGACTTGGTCCAGGCGGTGAAGTCCTCGTAGCTGTCCCAGACGGCATGCGAGGCAAACAGCGTATAGCCTTCCTGCTCGTTGACCGGGCCGCGCAGCAGGTGGAACTCTCGGAATCCCTTCATCTCGGAGAGCGTGGAATCCCGGTTCTTCCAGACATCCTCGAATGCCTGTTCGGAGCCGTTCTGGACCTTGAAGCGGTTCATCGCGATATACATCGGGTTCCTTTCCCTTGATCTAACGTTTCGTTCGAACCGGAAAGCGCACCACGCCCTTCGGCAGTGGTGCATCGCGCAGGCCACGCGGGTGCGGGCCCGATTGCGTGAATGCATCACCGCGGCGGCTGGCCAGTTCGACGACCACGCCGCCCCCGGAGCGGTCGCCTTGGCGCGCGGCGAGCAGGGCCAGCAGTTCCGGCCGCAGCCCGTCGCCGCGGTCCGCGGCGAGCGCATGGAGCCCGGTGAGGATCATATCTATCTTTCCCTTGGAATCAGAGGCCGAAGCCGACGGACGTCCTGGTCGACGTCTTCAGGTCGCGCATGCAGGCGGCCGGCTCGATGCCCGAACCGGCGCATTCGGTGGCCTCGTTGATGAGCACCCGGCCGACCTTGCCGCAATCGACGCCCGCTATGTCGAACCGGCTGACCTTGGTCTTGCCGGCAGGCATCTCCTTGAAGGCGAGCACGGTGAGGCGGTCGACCGAACCTGCATCGTCAAACAGCGCGAGTTCGTAGGCGACACGCGTGAGATCGACGCCGAGGCCGTTGTTGACGACAAAGGTGAACCGGCAGCCCTTGTCGGAGGGCTGCACGGCATTGAGCTCCAGCTGGAGCGCGGGCTTTGCCGCTTCCTGCGCCTGCGCCGCCGCGGCGAAAGGCGTCGCAAGGATGGCCAGGAAACGAAGCCATGTTGTACCGATCATCGAATCATCCTCCGAAACGCATGGTTGCGCCGAGCTTCAGCGTCAGGCCCTGCTCATAGATGACGGATGTGGTCGTCGCATTGAGCGGGTTGGCGTATTTGACGTCGAGCAGATTGTCGGCGCGGAAGTCGAGGCGAAGATTCTCGGTCGCCTGATAGCTGGCGAAGAGGTTGACCAACGTGTAGTCGTCGGCGAACGTCGCGCCCTTGGGCGGAGCGTTGTACTGGACCTCGCCGCCGAAGCTCAGCGCGTTTTCGAGCACGCGCATGCCGAGCTGGGCGGTCACCTGCGAAGCCGGGATCGTCAGGAGATCCTCGCGCTCGCCCTGCTCGATGGTGTAGCCGTCGATGATCGAGGCCGACAGGCCACCGAAATAGCGCCCGGCGTCGTAGAAGGCCTCGAACTCGAAGCCGTTGATCTTGGCTTCCGCGAAGTTCTGGTACTGGAAGCAGATCGGGATGTAGCCGGGCGTGCCGAGAAGGTCCGGACGCAGCGGGCAGCCGCTGGTCGGATCGAAGGCGGAGAGCGTCGTGCCGCCGATATAGTTGTCGACGTCGTTGTTGTAGTAGGCGGCCTTGAGGCGCAGCGTGTCGTCGCTCCAGATCAACCCGTCCTGGCTGTAGTTGACACCAAACTCCCACGTCTTGCCCGTTTCGGGCTTCAGATTCGGGTTGGGCAGGAAGGGGAATGTGACGCCGCTCGGATGCATGCCGCCGATCAGCGTTTCGCTGATGCTGGGCGAGCGGTAGCCCTCCGCATAGGTGCCGTAGAATTGCAGTCCGCTCAACGCCTCGAACGGCGATACGCCCACGGTCAGGCGCGGCGAAAGCCGGTTGCCCGAGGTCTCCTGGGAGTCGTCGTCGAGGCTGTAGCCGTCGTAGCGCAGGGCGCCGATGACCTGGAGCCAGTCATAGGTGAGCTTTTCCTGGATGTAGGCGCCCCAGACGGTGCGCTTGCCCGACGGGGTGTAGAAGTCGCTGCCGCCGATCGGGCTGGTGGTGACCACGTCGTCGGACACCCAGTCTCCGCCATAGGTCAGTTCGTGCGAGACCTCGCCGGTCTCGAAGCGCGATGTGTTCCAGATATCGAGGCCCCAGGTGCCGAGGTCGTAGGTCGTGAGCGAGCCGGCGGGGATGACGATCGGCCGGCCGGTGTCCGGATCGAACTGGGTTATGCTCCTCCGATAGGTCTGGTCGAGATCCGCGCCGTTGTAGGAGACGTTGACGTGCAGGTCGAGCCAACTCCTGGCGTCGTCGGTGATGTTGTAGCGAGCCGTGAAGGTGTTCTGGTTGAGGTCGAGGTCGGAAGTGCCGATGCCTTCCGACCAGCTCTCGCCGACGCCGACCCAGCCGAGCTTCAACTCGCTGTTCTCCGTCGGGCGGATCGTGCTCTTGATCATGCCGCTGAGCAGGTCGAAGCCGGTGCCCACGACCCTGTCGCCGCCGCCGTCCTCGTAGTCGCCATAGTCGCGCCAGACGATGTTGGCGATGACGTCGGCCGCCTCGTTGAACTTGTAGGCGCCGGTCGCGCTGGTGGTCCAGCCGGAAGCGTTGGTATCATAGAGGCCCGTGACCGACGCCGCGTAGGTCTCGCCGTCGCGGAGGAAGTCTTCCGCGTCCTTTGTCTCGAAGAACACCACACCGCCGATCGCGCCGGAGCCGTAAGTGTTGGCGATGGGGCCTCTGATGACGTCGACCTGTTGGATCAATTCCGGATCGATGAAGACAAGGCTCTGGGTGCCGTGACCCGAGCGCTGGAAATTCTGCCGCGCGCCGTCGACGATGACAGCCACACGCCCGAAATCCTGCAAGCCGCGGATGTTGACGCTGGAGGCCGCGCGCTTGGCATCCGTCTGGACGGAGATACCGGGAACGCCGAAAAACACGTCCTGCGGCGTCGTCGCCATGCGCCGCTCGAGCTGCTCGCCGCTGACCTGGCTGACTGACGCCATGGTTTCGATGGCCGTCTCGCCGGTACGGCTGACGACAGTGATGGTATCGAGCACCGTTGCCCCCGTGTCGTCCGGAAGGGGCTGGGCGGTCTGCTGCGCCTGGTCGGCTTGCGGCTGGCTGGTCTCCTGAGCGTGAGCCTGCGCCGATCCCAGGGCGATCGTCGCCACGCCTGCGAGTAGAAGCGCCGTCCGTGCGCCGGCCCTTCGCTTCATCTCATGCCCCAAAACCACCAGCCCCATGAGTCCAACTCCTTGTCGTTGTTCTCCATGCTGGCTCGCTGACGCTGGCTCGCACGACATTCGTTCTTTCCGACCGCCAATATGTTGACTGAAGCAGTCCGGTATTGCGCTCCGTATTAAACCTGATAATTAGTGTCAAGAATTGAATGCCGGATCAGCCACCGGCGGGGACGTTTGACCGGACTTGGAAAAGGAAGCACGACCGTGAACAGCCACAATCCTGCGAATTTCCGTTTCGGGCAGTATCGTACGCCGCAAGCCGAGCGGCCGGCCCCCATCCGCCCCGTGGCCGTCAGGACGGTCACCAGCGAATCGCTGTTCCATGGCGATCACGAGATCAGCATCGATCATCGCGGCGCGATGTACCGGCTGAAGATCACCCGTCAGGGCAAGCTCATCCTCAACAAGTAGGTAGGACCGAATGAATGCCGCAGTGAGACCCGACGCGCCGGCGATCCGCCAGGCGCGCGCCGACAACCCGAAGATGCGCGAGCGCGACCTTGCCAGGCAGCTTGGCATCTCGGAAGCCGAATTCGTTGCGGCATGGTGCGGGGAGGGCGCGCTGCGCGTCTCTCCCGACGCCAACGAACTGCTCACCGGCCTGGAAGCGGTCGGCGAGGTCATGGCTCTGACCCGCAACGAAAGCGCCGTTCACGAGAAGATCGGCACCTACGACAAGGTGGTGACCGGCGCGCACAGCGCCATGGTACTGGGCGAGCAGATCGACCTGCGCATCTTCCCCAAGGTGTGGGCGCATGGCTTCGCGGTCGAGAAGCGGGACGGCGACGAGATCCGCCGCAGCCTGCAGTTCTTCGACGCGCAGGGCGAGGCGGTGCACAAGGTGCATCTCAGGCCGGGTTCGAACCTTTATGCCTACCAGAACCTGGTGTCCAGGCTGGCGATCGCGGACCAGTCGCAGAAGGTGGCCGTGAAGGCGATGGAAGTCGCCATCGACGCCGCGCCGGCCGGCGCGGTCGCCAGCATGGAGGAACTGCGCGACCGCTGGAGCCGTCTCACGGACACCCACCAGTTCTTCGGCATGCTGAAGGCACTCAACCTGACGCGCCTCCAGGCGCTCGACATGGTGGGGCAGGACTATGCCTGGCTGCTCGACGCCGACGCGGTTTCGGCCATGTTCAGCCACTCCGTGCAGGAACAGATCCCGATCATGTGCTTCGTCGGCAATCGCGGATGCATCCAGATCCACAAGGGGCCGTTGCAGAACGTCCAGCCGATGGGTCCCTGGCTCAATGTGATGGACAAGACCTTCCACCTGCATCTGCGCATGGATCACATCCGCCAGGCCTGGGTCGTCCGCAAGCCGACCAAGGACGGTCACGTCACCTCCATCGAGGCGTATGACGCAGCCGGCGAGATGGTCATCCAGTTCTTCGGCGCCCGTCACGAGGGCGAGGCGGAGCGCGGTGACTGGCGCTTCATCGCCGAGAACCTGCCGCGCGTGCCGCAGTCCTCGGCAGCGTGAGGAGGGCCGGATGCGTAGCGTGACAAGTTCCGGCGCGTTTCTGGGCGCCGCGTTGGTCGCGGCCATAGGATTCTGCGCCGTTCCGGTTGATGCCAACGAGATCGAGGGTGGGTTCTCCGACCCCTCGCGGGTGGTTGCGATCGGCGGCTCGATCACCGAGATCGTCTATGCGCTGGGCGAGGAGAAACGCCTCGTCGCCCGCGACTCGACGAGTCTCTATCCGGAGGCAGCGCTCGCGCTGCCCGACGTCGGCTACATGCGCCAGCTTTCGCCGGAAGGTGTGCTGTCGGTCAATCCGAGCGCGATCCTGATGCTTGAAGGCAGCGGCCCGCGCGAGGCGGTCGACGTGCTTGCGAAGGCGAGCGCGGAGATGGTGAATGTGCCCGACCGCTTCGACCATGACGGGATTCTAGAAAAGATACGCATTGTCGGCATGGCGATCGGGGCCGAAGGCAAGGCCAAAGAGCTGGCTTCCTTGGTGGACAAGGACATCAAATCGGCCCAGGAGCTGACGGCCGACGTGGCCGAACGCAAGCGCGTGTTGTTCGTCCTCAGCCTGCAGGGCGGCAAGATCCTCGCGGCCGGTCACGGCACCGCCGCGGACGGCATCATCAAGATGGCCGGGGCGGTCAACGTGATGGGCGACTTCGAAGGCTACAAGCAGGCTTCGGACGAGGCGGTCGTTACGGCAAAACCCGACGTGATCCTGATGATGACGCGGGGCGGCGAGCACGACAGGGGTGTCGACGAGGTCGTCTCCCATCCCGCGATCGCGCCGACGCCTGCCGGC
This sequence comes from Mesorhizobium sp. L-8-10, assembly GCF_016756635.1. Classification (NCBI taxonomy): domain Bacteria; kingdom Pseudomonadati; phylum Pseudomonadota; class Alphaproteobacteria; order Hyphomicrobiales; family Phyllobacteriaceae; genus Mesorhizobium; species Mesorhizobium sp. L-8-10. Next base: position 4,443,362 of record NZ_AP023263.1, read on the forward strand.
CAGGCCAAGGCGCTGATCCGCATGGATGCCTCCTATCTGCTGGGATTCGGCCCCCGTACGGCCGGCGCCGTGCGTGATCTCGCCAAGGCATTCTACGGCGACAAGGCGACCGACTAGGGCTTCTTCAGCCTTGTCGATCACGCGGCCGGGCGACTTGTGGCGGGATCAGCCAAGCACGGGATGGCAACGCGATTCGCGCGACTAATGGGCTATGGTCCTTCACGGGATCGCATCGGCCGGGCGGGGCAACCCGATGGGAAAGGGTTCAGGTAAGTATGCTCGACATGTCCGCAGCCAGGGCGCTCCGCGCCGAAGCCACCGGCATCATGCAAGGTGACCGCAGTCTTCACGGCAGGATCGCTGTCCTGCTGCTTTCCGTGGCGCTCGTCGTCACCGTCCTCTTCAGCCTCGCGGCAGGCGCTTCGGACGCCTCCGCCTGGGGCGTGATCCGCGGCTGGCTGTCTTCCGCCGATGCCGGCGCGCTCTCGGAGCGTGACCGCATCATCATACAGGATATCCGCATGCCGCGTGTGGCACTTGGCGCGCTGGTGGGCGCGGCACTGGCCGTATCCGGGACGGTGATGCAGGGCCTGTTCCGCAACCCGCTCGCCGATCCTGGGCTGGTCGGCATCTCCACGGGCTCGGCGCTGGCGGCGGTCGCGGTGATCGTCTTCGGTCCCACCCTGCTTGCTCCGGCCACCGCGCTGCTCGGCATCTATGCCCTGCCGCTCGCGGCTTTCCTCGGCGGGCTCGCCGTAACGCTCCTGCTCTACAGGATCTCGACGCGGCGCGGCCAGACTTCGGTCGCAACCATGCTGCTCGCCGGCATCGCGCTCGCCGCTTTCGCCAGCGCCCTGATGGGGCTCTTGATCTTCATCGCCGACGATCGCCAGCTGCGCGACGTGACCTTCTGGCAACTGGGCTCGCTCGCCGGCGCGACCTGGGTGAAGGTGGCCGCAGTCGGACCGGTGATCGTCCTGGCGCTCGCCGCGACGCCCTTCCTGGCGCGCGGCCTCAACGCCCTGGCGCTCGGCGAGGCGACCGCCAACCATCTCGGCATTCCAGTGCAGCGGATGAAATATGTGGCGATCGTCGCCGTCGCCGCAGCGGTCGGCGCTTCGGTCGCCGTCAGCGGCGGCATCAGCTTCGTCGGCATCGTGGTGCCGCATCTGCTGCGCCTCTCCATCGGGCCGGACAACCGCTATCTCCTGCCGGCCTCGGCGCTGCTCGGCGCCTGCCTGCTGCTTATGGCCGATGCCGTGAGCCGCACCGTCGTTGCGCCCGCCGAACTGCCGATCAGCATCGTGACGGCGGCCGTGGGCGCGCCGTTCTTCCTGTGGATCCTGTTGCGCAAGCGCGGTGTCCTCGATTTGTAAGGGGTCTAGCATGATCGAAGCCCGGGATGTCGGGGTCACCATCGGCGGGAAGCGCATCGTTTCCGACGTGGATTTCGAGATGCGGCCGGGCGAAATGGCGGCGATCGTCGGTCCGAACGGTTCGGGCAAGACGACCTTCCTGCGTGCGCTATCAGGCGATCTGCCCTATCGCGGCTCGATCAGCCTCAACAGGCGCGAGCTTTCGACGCTGAAGCCGTGGGAGGCGGCCGCCATGCGCGCCGTGCTTCCGCAGGCCACGGCCCTGTCATTCCCCTTCACCGTGCGCGAGGTGGTGAAGCTCGGTCTTCTCGGCGGGCGCTCCGGCGCGCTGGCGGGCGAGCAGGAGAGGCTGCCCGAGCGCGCTTTGGCGCGCGTCGACCTCGACGGCTTCGGCGGACGTTTCTACCAGGAGCTCTCGGGCGGCGAGCAGCAGCGCGTGCAGCTTGCCCGGGTGCTGTGCCAGGTGTGGGCGCCGGTGCTGGAGGGACGGCCGCGCTATCTGTTCCTCGACGAGCCGGTCTCGAGCCTCGACATCAAGCACCAGCTCATCATCATGAACATCGCACGCGAATTCGCGCGGCGGGGAGGCGGCGTCGTGGCGATCCTTCACGACCTTAATCTCACGGCCATGTATGCCGACCGGGTCTTCGTCATGCATCGGGGCCGCCTCGCAGCGGCCGGCGCGCCGAGCGAGGTGCTCAGCGACGAACTGATCTCGCGCGTCTTCGACTGCCGGCTGAAGGTGGGCGCGCTGCCGCAGGGCAACATGCCCTTCGTCCTGCCGCAATCGGCGGCGCTCTAGGGCAAGTTGAGCCGCAAACGCGTAGCATCTACAGCGTGACGCGTCCGGATTCACGCGTCACGCCGTAGGTTCTTGATTGGCGCATGTCTTTTTTCCCAAACCGCTGCATGCTTTCGGGAGGCATGCTTAGCGTGGGGTCCGCGTTACTGAGAGCGCGATGCCGGTAAAGACATAGTCGACATTGCCGATCGTCCGGGGTACCGGCGGGCCGTTCATCCAGTTCACGAGATTCTGCTCGACCGTGTCGGTGCCGCCGTCGGGATTCATCACCTGGATCGCACCGTTGTAGCGGCGGGCGAGCACCCAATGGGTCAGGCCGTTGGCCAGCGAGACAACCAGCATCACCCTGGCAAAGCTGTCGAAATCGCTGTCCAGGAAAGCATTGGGACCGGGACGCTTGTCCCAGGTGACAACATTCTTCACGTCGGCCTTGAAGGCCTGATAGGCCGGCTCGAAGACGGAACTGAGCTGCCCCTGACGCAGGCTGCTGGTCTTGGACTTGTCCTGAATGATCACGGCCGTCAGGCGCAGCCGGGCGAGCTCGCTGGCGACGCGCGATATCAGCGATTCGTCCTGAGGGCCTTTCCAGATGCGCTGCCACATGGCCGCCGCGTCCGGATCCGTGATCGGACCGTTGCGGACGCCCAGTTCATTGGCCGCGCAAAGGATGCAGGACGCGCCGCATGCCTTTTGTCCGACCGGACTCTGATCATGTGTGTAAAGCGGCATCAGGCCCCCCTCCGCTTTTGAAGATCCCGCCCGTCAGGGCAAGGAAGATGCAACCGAAGCGGATGATGCCATCTGTCGGATGACGGTGCTAGGGGGCAGATGCTTCGAAGCGAGGAATAGCGATGGGGCCGCCAATCGTATGAGTTCCGGTCGACGATGTCTGCGCGCGGCCGCTCGGCGTGAGCACGCGTTCCGGTCCGGGTCGGGTAGGAGGGCGCGCCAGGCCCGGTCGGCCAGAAGCGCAGGCCGGTGGAGGCGAAGCCGGCTGCCGCCGCGCGGCGCGCAAAGTCGTCGGGCCGGAGGTCCGCGCGGTGAGATGGGCAACATCGGGGGAGCTCACGCGGAGCTCCAAACGGCGGTCGCAGAAGAACGAGGCGTCCCGGTCCCTCGCGGCATGAGACTTGGAAAGCCGGGGGAAGGCGCGTCACCCCGCCAGGGCGCGGGGTTCCAGGAGGTCGATGCCAAGCAGAGAGCGGACATTCGACCTGGCTTTCACCAGGTCGGCGATGGTGTGGCGTTCCAGCACAGCGAAGAAGGCGCCAAGCGCCTCGCGCAGCGCCGCATTGAGGGCGCAACTGTCGACCAGCGGGCATTCGGCCGCGTCGCTCTCGAAGCATTCCGCCATGGCGAAACTTTCCTCGGTTACGCGCACCACGTCGAACAGGTTGATCTTGTCGGCCGGGCGGCCGAGCCGGACACCGCCGTTGCGACCGCGTACGGTCTCGACGAGGCCGTTCTCGACGAGCGGCTGCAGGATCTTGAACAGGAACAGTTCCGACACCGAATAGGCGCTGGCGATCTCCGGAATGCGGCTCAGCCGCTCGCTGTTGGCCGCGCAATACATCAGGATGCGAATGGCGTAGTTGGTCTGCCGGGTCAGCCGCATGACGGTTCCTTTGCGAGGACTCTCGATCCCCTCGAATATGGCCTACACCTTAGAACAATTCCAGACAACAATGCAATTAACCTGAAGTTTTTTGTCATGTTTAAGGCGAGGTCGGCATGCCTCGCAACGCAGGGATGAGCACGCTTCCATGCGCGGGCCGTGCCGGCCGGGAATCGGCGAGGATAGGTGAGTCGGCGTGCGCGACCGGCAGGGCTCGAGGCGATTCAGGGCAGTCGGGTGGCGATCTGCCTGGCGGTCTTCAATGCCTCGGGCAGGCACAACGACGTCAGCTTGTCGAGCGAGGTGTGCATCGTGTGACCGCAGATGTTCAGTGCCGCGATCGTGGCGCCGCGAAGGTTCTTCACGGGCACCGCGACCGCGACGAGGCCAGGCTCCAGTTCCTGATCGATGACGGCGTAGCCCTGCTCGCGAACCTTGCGGACCTCCGCCATGAGGTCGTCGATCGTGACGAGGGTGTTTCCCGTCTTCTGCTGGATGCTGCTCTTTTCGAGCACGTCGCGCGCGCAGTCCTCCGGCATGCCGGCGAGCAGGACGCGGCCCATGGCGGTGCAATAGGCGGGCTTGCGTCCGCCGATGCGCACATTGATGGACATCACGGTATCGGCCGCGAAGGAAGCGACATAGACGACATCGGTACGGTCGAGCACCACCGCCGAGACATTTTCCTCGACGCGGTTGCGCAAGATTTCGAGATAGGGCGTGGCGATGGCGATCCAGCCGTCGTTGGAGTTGAGATACCCGGTGGCGAATTCGAGCACCTTCGGCGTGAGCCGGTAGATGCCGTCGGTCGCATCGACATAACCGAGGGAGGCGAGGGTGATCAGGCTGCGCCTTGCCGTGGCGCGTGTCAGCCCGGTCGCCGCGCTCAGTTCGGACTGGGTCAGCCTCGGCTTCTTCTGAAGCGCCTGCAGAACGGCGATGCCATGCACCAGGCCGGCCACGATCTCGCGGTCGTCGGCTTCGTTGCGCTGCGGCGCCTTGGCCTGGGCGTCCATAATGCGGCTCCGTAGACAGTCTGTTCGAAAAGCGAACGGTATCGTCGCGTAGTTCATCCTGTCATCATCGCTCGGGTCAGTCAATCCGAGCCTATCGGCTTGACACAGGAGTTTTCCGGCTCATACTTTTCGAATGATATCGTTCGCTATGCGAACAAGGAGCGACCAGGGATGGAGAATTTCGTCTATACGGGAATGCCCGCCCGCGTCGTGTTCGGCGACGGGGCTCTGGCGCGTGTGGGCGACGAGCTGACCCGGCTCGGAGCGAGGCGCGTGCTCGTCATCACCACCCCGCATCAGGCCGCGGACGGACGGGCATTGGCGGCAAACCTTTCCGCGCACGACCCGTCCCTCTATGCTGGGGCCGTGATGCACACGCCCGTCGACGTCACCGAGCAGGCCCTCGAGGTGGTGCGCGAGCGCGGCGTCGATTGTCTCGTGGCGCTTGGTGGAGGCTCGACCATCGGGCTGGCCAAGGCGATCGCCTTGCGAACCGATCTGCCGCAGGTCGCCGTCCCGACCACCTATGCCGGCTCCGAGATGACGCCGATCCTGGGCGAGACCCGCGATGGCGTGAAGACAACGCAGAAGTCGATGAAGGTCCTGCCGGAGGTGGTGATCTATGACGTCGGGCTGACGATGACGCTGCCGGCGGAACTTTCCGGCACCTCCGGGATCAACGCCATCGCTCACTGTGTCGAGGCACTCTATGCGCAGGAGGCGAATCCGATCATCGCCATGCTGGCCGAGCAGGGCATCGCCGCGCTCGGCCGCGCCTTGCCGGGCATCGCGCTCGATCCGGGAGATCGCGCGGCTCGATCCGACGCGCAATATGGCGCGTTCTTGGCCGGCGCGTGCCTGGGCGCGGTGGGCATGGCACTGCATCACAAGCTCTGCCACACGATCGGCGGCACATTCGACCTGCCGCATGCCGAGACGCATACGATCGTGCTGCCGCACGCGCTCGCCTACAATGGGCCGGCCGTGCCAAAGGCCGCCGCCACGGTCGCTGTCGCGCTCGGCGTGGCCGATGCCCCCGGCGGCCTGTTCGACCTCGCCGGCAAGGTCGGGGCACGGCGGGCGCTCCGCGATATCGGCATGCCGGAAAGCGGCATCGACAGGGCCACCGATCTCGCGCTCGCCAATCCATACTGGAACCCGCGACCGTTGGAGCGCGACGGGATCCGGGCCTTGATCGCGCGGGCGTGGGCCGGGGAGGAGCCGTCGGTGCCGGCCGCGTGAGGAAATGACGGGGGCCGGCCGGTTCCGGCTTTTTCTTGGGAGGAGAACATGTCGCTCAGCAGACCAGGCCGGCTCAGCCGGCGTCAATTCATCAAGACGACGGCCGCGGCCGGCGCGGGCGTGGCGATGGCGCCGCTGTTCGCGCCGCATATCAGGGCGGCCGAGACGATCAAGCTTGGTTATGTCAGCCCGCAGACGGGGCCGCTTGCCGCCTTCGCCGAGGCCGACCAGTTCATCCTCGGCCAGTTCCGCGAGATCGTGAAGAACGGGCTAGACATCAACGGCACCAACTACGCCGTCGAAGTTATCGTCAAGGATTCGCAATCCAATCCCAACCGCGCGGCCGAAGTGGCCAAGGAACTGATCGTCGATGACGAGATCGACCTGATGCTTGTCGCCTCGACGCCCGAGACCACCAATCCGGTCTCGACCCAGTGCGAGATCGAGGAAGTGCCGTGCATTTCGACCATGGCGCCGTGGCAGCCCTGGTTCATCGGGCGCCAGGGCAATCCGGGCGATCCGGCGAGCTGGCAGCCGTTCAAATATACGTTCCACTATTTCTGGGGCCTGGAGGACGTGATCGCCGTCTTCACCAACATGTGGAACCAGCTCGAGACCAACAAGGTGGTCGGCGGGCTCTTCCCCAATGACGGAGACGGAAACGCCTGGGGCGACCCCAATGTCGGTTTTCCGCCGGTGTTGGCCGAGCAGGGCTTCACGTTGATCGATCCCGGCCGATACCAGAACCTGACCGACGATTTCTCGGCGCAGATCACGGCCTTCCAGGGCGGCAATGTCGAGATCGTGACCGGTGTGGTGCTGCCGCCCGACTTCACCACATTCTGGACCCAGGCCAACCAGAAGGGCTTCAGGCCGAAGGCGGTGAGTGTCGGCAAGTGCATCCTCTTCCCGGTCGCCGTGGAGGCCCTCGGCAAGACCGGCAACAACCTGTCGTCGGAAGTGTGGTGGTCGCCGAGCCACCCGTTCAAGTCCTCGCTGAACGGCCAGTCCGCGGCCGATCTTGCGGCCGGTTTCACCGAGGCCACCGGCCGGCAGTGGACGCAGCCCATCGGCTTCATCCATTCGCTGCTCGAATTCGCCGTGGACGTGCTGAAGCGCTCCGCCGATCCCACGGATACGGATGCATTGGTCGAATCGATCTCCACGGTCGACCTGCAGACCATCACAGGTCCGATCAAGTTCGGTCAGGAGAATGTCCCGCCTTTCGCGCGGTCCAACCTTTCCAAGACCCCGCTGGTCGGCGGCCAGTGGCGTCTCAAGGATGATGGCAAATACGACATCGTGATCGTCGACAACCAGACGGCTCCAGAAATCCCCGTCGCGGGCAAGATGGAAGCCATCGCCTGACCGACCGAAGCCGCCCGGCCGCCGAGGTCGGGTGGTCTCTTGCAACGCCGAGACGCCGATGCTGCTTACGATCGACAGCCTGCAGAAATCCTACGGCTCGCTTGTCGTGACCGATGGCGTCTCGCTGTCGGTGGCGGAGGGCGAGGCGCTCGGCATCATCGGACCGAACGGCGCCGGCAAGACGACGCTGTTCGCCCTGATCACCGGCGCGATCGCACCGAACGGCGGAACGATCGCGCTGGACGGCCAGGACATTACCAGGATGCCGCCGCAGAAACGCTGCCTCTCCGGCATCTGCCGCTCGCATCAGGTGCCGCATCCCTTCGAGAAGCTGACGGTGGCGGAGAACCTGCTGGTGGCGGCGTGTTTCGGCCAGGACAAGCGCGAGGCCGAGGTGGTCGACACGATCGGCGAGATTCTCGAACTGACCGGCCTGGCGCCGAAGGCGAACCGCGTGAGCGGCGGGCTGCCGCTGCTCGATCGTAAGCGGCTCGAAATGGCCCGCGCACTCGCCACCAATCCGCGCCTGCTGCTCCTGGACGAGATCGCCGGCGGGCTTACCGAAGGCGAGTGCCAGGAACTGGTCGAGACGATCCGGGCCATCCACAAGGGCGGCCGCACGATCGTGTGGATCGAGCATATCGTGCACGCGCTGGTGGCCGTGGTCGGACGGCTGGTCGTGCTGAATTTCGGCCGGGTCATCGCCGAAGGCGATCCCAAGGCCGTGCTTGCCTCCCCAGAGGTGCGCGAGATCTATCTGGGCTCGCCGGTGTGAGGGTGCGATGACGCTGCTTTCCGTCGAGAAACTCGACGCCTTCTATGGCGATTTCCAGGCTCTGTTCGGCATATCGGCCGCAGCCGGGGCAGGGGAGACGGTTGCCATCATCGGCGCCAACGGTGCGGGCAAGTCGACCTTCCTCAAGGCCGTCACGGGACTGCTTCACGCTCCGCGGGAGGCGATCCGTTTCGACGGAGAGGCGATCGGTGGACTGCCGGCATCGGACATCATGAAGCGAGGCATCGCCATGGTGCCGGAGGGCCGCAAGCTGTTTCCCTCGCTGAGCGTCGAGGAGAATTTGCTGATCGGCGCCTATGGACGTTCCGGCTCGGGCAGGTGGAACCTCAGGACGCTCTACGAACTGTTTCCGATCCTGGGGGAGCGGCGCAACAGCCCCTCGACCGCTCTGTCGGGCGGCCAGCAGCAGATGGTGGCGATCGGCCGGGCGCTGATGTCCAACCCGCGGCTCTTGCTCTGCGACGAGATCTCGCTGGGCCTCGCGCCGGTGGTGATCCGCGACATCTATGCCGCACTTCCCGCCGTCAAGGCGGAAGGCACGGCAATCGTCGTGGTCGAGCAGGACATCGTCCAGGCCATGAAGATGTGCGACCGCGTCTATTGCTTCTCGGAAGGACGCATGACGCTCTCCGGCGCGCCGGACGCGCTGTCGCGGGAGGAGATCCATGCAGCCTATTTCGGGCACTGAGGGAGAGGGCACATGAACAGGGAACTCGTCGCCCCTACCCCCCTCTGGCCTGCCGGCCATCTCCCCCTCAAGGGGGGAGATTGTCTATCGCCTGCGCTTTCGCCAATCCGCGATGCTGCAGGAATGCCACCTGCATCGACGCTGCCAATCTCCCCCCTTGAGGGGGAGATGGCCGGCAGGCCAGAGGGGGGTACCTCCGACGCGCGGTTCGTCCGCATTCCGGCGAGGCGCTCATGACGGCCGCTCTCGACGTCGTGATCCAGGGTATCCTGCTCGGCGGGCTCTATGCGCTGTTCGCGGCCGGCCTGTCGCTGATCTTCGGCGTCATGCGCCTGGTCAACCTGGCCCATGGCGACCTGATCGTGCTCGCCGCTTTCCTGATCATGGCGCTGGTGGCCTTTCTCGGCCTGCCGCTGCCGCTTGCCGCTCTCCTGGCGCTGCCGCTGATGTTCGCCCTCGGCTACGTGCTCCAGACCGTCATCCTGAACAAGGCGATCGGCGCCGACATATTGCCGCCGCTGCTCATGACCTTCGGCCTGTCGATCATCATCCAGAACGGCCTGCTCGAAGCGTTCTCCGCCGACTCCCGCCGGCTCTCTGCGGGCGACCTGGAAACCGCGTCGCTTCCGCTTGGCGGCGGCATCGCCATCGGCCTCATGCCGCTTGCCACGCTGGCCGCGGCAGTTCTCGCCATCGTGGCGCTCAACCAGCTCTTCTACCGCACCGCGCTCGGCCGGGCGTTCCGCGCCGTCTCAGACGACCCCACGGTCGCCCAGCTCATGGGCATCGACAACAGGAAGCTCTTTGCCGTTGCCATGGGCATCGCGCTCGCGGTGGCGGCCCTTGCCGGTCTGTTCCTCGGCATCCGCGCCAATTTCGATCCGACCATCGGGCCGGCGCGGCTGATCTTCGCCTTCGAGGCCGTCATCATCGGCGGGCTCGGCAGCCTGTGGGGAACGCTTGCCGGCGGCATCGTCATCGGCCTCGCGCAGACGGCAGGCGCCGCGATCAACCCTGAATGGCAGATACTGGCCGGGCATCTCGCCTTCCTCTCCGTGCTGATCATCCGGCCGCGCGGCCTGTTTCCGCGCGCCAGCGATTGAGGCGGACCATGGCTGAAACCCTCGCAGGACAGGCTCGACAGGTCACCGCCCCGGCGTCCCGCCGCTATCGCATCGCGACCCAGACCAGGGCCTCGCGCATTGCCGCAATTCTCGGCGCTGCCTTCCTGGCGTTCCTGTTCGCCGTACCCTTCCTGGCCGGGCGCGCGCTCATCCAGGACCTGTTCTTCGTGCTGACCATGCTGTGCCTTGCCCAGTACTGGAACCTGCTCGCCGGTTTCGCCGGTCTCGTTTCGGTCGGCCAGCAGGCATTTGTCGGCCTTGGCGCTTACCTGATGTTTGCCTTCGTCATCCTGCCCGGCCTCGACCCGGTCCTGTCCATCCTGCTCGCGGGCCTCGTTTCGGCTGTTGTCGCCATGCCGACCGCCTTCGTGGTATTCCGCCTGCGCGGACCCTATTTCGCGATCGGCACCTGGGTCGTGGCGGAAGTTTTCCGGCTGCTCGCCGCCCAGTACAAGGCGCTCGGAGGAGGGACCGGAACCTCGCTGCCGCGCAGCGCCACCAATGATTCCTTCCTGGTGGTGCATGTCGCCGACTGGCTGGACCTGCGCTCTGCCGCCGCGCGCGACGTCGTCACCTATTGGCTGGCCCTGGTGCTGGCGGTCTTCACCGTCCTCCTGATCTACCGCGTGTTGCGGTCGCGCGCGGGACTGGCGCTCGCTGCCATCCGCGACAGCGAGCCGGCCGCTTCCAGCGTCGGCGTCGACGCCATGCGCACCAAGCTCTGGGTCTATATGCTCTGTGCCTTCGGCACCGGCATGACCGGCGCGCTGATCTACCTGCAGACGGCGCGCATCTCGCCCGACGCTGCCTTCTCCGTGCTCGACTGGACCGCGATGGTGATCTTCATCGTCGTCATCGGCGGCATCGGCTCGATCGAGGGACCGATCGTCGGCGTGGTCGTCTTCTTCGCTCTGCAGGATCAGCTTGCCGGCTTCGGGCCCTGGTACCTGATGCTGCTCGGCGCGCTCGCCATCGTCGTCATGATGTTCTTCCCCAAGGGCCTCTGGGGAACGCTGGCCGACAGATACGACCTTCACCTCTTTCCGGTTCGCCGCCGGTTCGAAATGCTCACCCGATCCGAAATCGCAGGAGGAAAATGATGATCGAAACCGATGTCCTCGTGGTCGGCTCCGGCCCGGCCGGCTCGACCATGGCCGCGCTTCTGTCCACCTATGGCGTGTCCAACGTGCTGGTGACGAAATATCGCTGGCTGTCCGACACTCCGCGCGCGCACATAACCAACCAGCGCGCCCTGGAAGTGCTGCGGGACCTCGATCTCGAGCAGGATGCCAAGCTCTATGGCGCGCCGCAGGAGTTGATGGGCGACAACGTGTTCTGCACCAGCCTTGCCGGCGAGGAACTCGGCCGCCTGCGCACCTGGGGCACCCATCCGATGAGCGCGGCACGGCACCAGCTGGCGAGCCCGACGCGGATGATGGACCTGCCGCAGAATTTCCTGGAGCCGATCGTGTTCGGCGCCGCCTGCGCACGCGGCACGCGGGCCAGGTTGTCCACTGAATATCTGTCGCACAAGCAGGACAGGACCGGCGTGACCTCGCTCGTCCGCGACCGCGTGACCGGCGAGGAATATGAGATCCGCTCGAAATATCTGATCGGCGCCGACGGCGGCAATTCGCAGGTGGCCAAGGATGCCGGCCTCAGGATGAACGGCAAGATGGGCGTCGCCGGCTCGATGAACATCATCTTCAAGGGCGACCTGTCCCGCTACGTCGCCCACCGTCCGAGCGTGCTCTACTGGGTGATGCAGCCGGGTTCGAATGTCGGCGGTATCGGCATGGGCCTCGTGCGCATGGTGCGTCCGTGGGACGAATGGCTGATCGTCTGGGGCTACGACATCAACCAGCCCGCGCCCGAGGTCGATGATGCCTTCGCCAAGAGCGTCGCCTATTCGCTGATCGGTGACGACACGATCCCGATCGAGATCAAGTCGGTCTCGACCTGGACCGTCAACCACATGCATGCGCTCGACTATTCCAAGGGCCGGGTGTTCTGCATGGGCGACGCGACCCATCGGCATCCGCCGTCCAACGGGCTCGGCTCCAACACTTCGATCCAGGACGCCTTCAACCTCGCATGGAAGATGGCGATGGTGGTGAAGGGTGAGGCCGCGCCCTCGCTGCTCGACAGCTACCAGCAGGAACGCGCGCCGATCGGCAAGCAGATCGTCGACCGCGCCAACAAATCGATCGAGGAGTTCGGCCCGATCTTCCAGGCCCTCGGCCTGCTCGATACCAAGGATCCCGAGCAGATGAAGGCCAATATGGAGGCGCGCAAGAAAAACAGCGCAGCCGGCGAGGAACAGCGCAGGAAGCTGCGCGAAGCGATCGCCAGCAAGGTCTATGAATTCGACTGTCACGGCGTCGAGATGAACCAGCGCTACGCTTCCGTCGCCGTCGTGCCGGACGGTTCGAAGGATCCCGGCTTCAAGGGCGACGCCGAGCTCTGTTACGAGCCCACGACCTTTCCCGGTGCGCGTCTGCCCCATGTCTGGCTGGAGAAGGGGACGCAGAAACTCTCCTCGCTCGATCTGTGCGGTCATGGCCGGTTCACGCTCATGACCGGAATCGGCGGTGAGGGCTGGGTCGAGGCGGCCAATCAGGTCGGGGCGGAGCTGAAACTCGATATCCGCGTCGTCGTCGTCGGACCGGGTCGGGAGATCGAGGATCCCTATGGAGACTGGGCGCGCGCCCGCGAGGTGAGCGACGCCGGCTGCCTGCTCGTGCGACCCGACCACCACGTCGCCTGGCGTTCGAAGAAACGCGCCGCCGATCCGAAGGGCGAGCTCGCCCGGGTACTCGAAGCGCTGCTCGGAAGGGCGGCGAAAAACACTGGGAAAGCCGTCAAGGAAGCAGCCTGACTATCGGAAAGGAAAATCCATGTCGGAAAAGACCGTCTATTTCTCCGAGGAGAGATCCGAAGAAGCCGTGATCGCCCGGATGGACCCGGACAAGGTCGATCCGCGCCTCTATAGGGTGATGACCTCGCTCATCAAGCATCTGCACGGCTTCATCAAGGAAGTGGAGCCGACCAATGAGGAGTGGATGGCCGGGATCAGGTTCCTGACCGATACCGGCCATATGTGCACGGACTGGCGGCAGGAGTTCATCCTGCTCTCCGACACGCTCGGCGTCTCGATGCTGGTCGAGACGATCAACAACCGCAAGCCTTCCGGCGCCACCGAGACCACGGTCCTGGGGCCGTTCCATGTGGAGGGGGCGCCCTATATCGAGAACGGCGCGAATATCTGCCTCGACGGCAAAGGCGAGCCGATGGTTGTGACGGGGCGCGTTGCGGATACGGAGGGCAGGCCGATCGCCGGCGCCCTGCTCGACGTCTGGCAGGCCAATGACGAGGGCTTCTACGACGTCCAGCAGAAGGGCATCCAGCCCGACATGAATCTGCGCGGCATCTTCACGACGGATGCGGACGGGCGCTACTGGTTCCGTTCGGCGAAGCCGAAGTTCTATCCGATCCCGGACGACGGCCCGGTGGGCAAGATGCTCGCGGCCCTCGGGCGCCACCCCTATCGGCCGGCGCATATCCACTTCATCGTCGGCGCCAAGGGGTTCTCGCCGATCACGACCCACTATTTCGTGCCGGGGGATCCCTATCTGACCAGCGATGCGGTGTTCGGCGTGAAGGAGAGCCTGATCGTGGACTTCGTCCGCAACGACGACAGGGAAGCGATGACGAAGTACGGGTTCTCGCAGCCGTTCTGGCAGGCGCAATGCGACTTCGTTCTGTCGAGGGCCGCATAGGGCGCCGTCGGCTTGTCCGGCCTGCGCTCGATAGGCAGGGCGTCGGTCAGGCGTTCGCCGCCCTGGGCTTGTTGGCGTTCGCCGCGCTGCCGCCGGCAAACATGGTGTCGACCGACGCCATGATGACCGCCACCACGTCGCGCAGGGCATTGAGGTCCGAATTGGCCTTGGCCAACGCAGACAGGCCGTGGGTCGAGGCGACGAGGTAGCGGCCGATGGCGCGGACGTCGGCGCGGGGGTCGATCGCTCCCTCGACCTGCGCCTGGCGCAGCATGCGATAGAACGTGTCCTCGGCGCGTGTGATGGAAGCCGCGATGCGACGGCCCATGCGCGTGGTGCCCCGGTCGCCCTCGACCGCCACATTGGTGACCAGGCAGCCGAGCGGCAAATCGGGGTCGCCGAAGGCGATCATCAGCTCCTCGAAATAGCGTTCGATCGCCTGGCGGACGGGCAGGCCGGCATTCAAGGCGTTGCGCAGCTTGATGGAATAGGTCGCGTCGTAATGGTCGATTGCGGCCATGAACAGGTCTTCCTTTGCGCCGAAGGCGGCATAGATCGACGTGCGGCCGATGCCCATCGCGGCCTCGAGGTCGCTGATCGACGTGCCGCCGAAGCCGCGCTCCCAGAACAGCCGCGTCGCGCGATCGAGCACCTTTTCCCGGTCGAATTCCTTCGGGCGCGCCATTGTGCCGGCTCCAGATCCGTTCGACTGCTGTCATAGCCCCTTGGCGGAGTCCGTTCAAGCAGATGTTTTGTATCGATCGGTGCTTAATTGGAGGCCGCGCCGACGGATATCTGACGGACTTTCCAGACAGGAAGGACGGGCTGGAGGCGGCCAGTTCTGACGCGATGATTCCAAATTCGGTAATAAGCTATTGTTTTGGAGGAAGAATGCAAAGAGCTTCGTTTGCCTCCGGTCGATGCTCTGCCTTTCTTCGGCGCTCGGTATCCGACTTTCGTCCTGCTGCGTTGCACAATCGAATCTCGCCTCGAAGGGCTTGCGGGACGCGGTCATGGTTCGATAATGTACCGATCGTATCAGAATTTTCGGGCGGCGACGGGAGCGCTGGTCACTCTGGTCGTCGCGGCCGCGTTTTTCACGGGAGGATTGTCATGGCAGCACGGGTAAACGGTTTGCATCACGTCACCAGCGGCGTCTGGGGCGCGCAGGAGGACATCGACTTCTTCACCCAGGTCGTCGGTCAGCGGATGATCAAGCAGACGATCCTGTTCGACGGCACCGTCTCCTTCTACCATCTCTATTACGCCAATGCCGATGCCGAGATCGGATCGGTCTCGACCACCTTTCCATTCTCGCGCATGGGGATAAGCGGACGCCGGGGCTCGGGCCAGATCAACACGACGGGCTATTCCGTCCCGCACGGCTCGATCCCGTTCTGGAAGGATCATCTCAAGCGCCACAACACCGAGATCGTCGGGGAAGGCGAGCGGTTCGGGCAGAAGACCCTGCATTTCCGGCATCCCGCCGGCCTCGATTTCGAGATGATCGAGGATAAGGACGACAAGACGAAGGGCTGGACGACCAAGGACATCAAGGCCGACGCGGCCGTGCGCGGCTTCCATTCGGTGGCCATGTCGGTGCGCGACATCGAGGAACAGGACCGGTTCCTGACCGAAGGCCTGGGGCTCGAGAAAGTCGGCATCGACGGCAATTATCACCGCTATCGGATCAATGAGGGCGGTGCCCAGAAGACGGTCGATCTGGTCCATGTGCCCGACCAGAAGCAGGGCTCCTGGCAGTTTGCGCCCGGCATCGTCCACCATGTCGCCTTCGCCGTGCCGACGGAAAAGGAGCAGATGGAGGTGAAGCTCCATCTCGAAGGGCTCGGCTACACCGACGTGTCGGAGATCAAGGACCGCAACTACTTCCACTCGATCTACTGCCGCTCGCCGGGTGGGATCTTGTGCGAAGTGGCCACCTGCGACATCGGCTTCGCCATCGACGAGCCGAAGGAACATCTCGGCGAGAAGCTGCTGTTGCCACCCTGGTTCGAGCCGCGGCGTGCCGAGATCGAAGCGCAACTCGAAACGATCAAGGTGCCGCAAGGCGCGATGGCCCAGTAGCCAGGGTGGCCTTCGACGGCCGTGCGTCCGTCCGGACGCGCGGCGCGGGTCGCCGGGAGACCAGCCGATGGTTCCTGTTCTCGAAACGGGCGCGACCGTGTCCGAGGCGCGCCTCGCGGCAGTGATGATCCATGGTCGTGGCCGAACGCCTGAGGAAATGGCCAATCTTGGAGAAGCTCTGGCCATCGATGGTGTACGCTACTACTGCCCCGAGGCGCCGGCAGGCAGCTGGTATCCCCGCCGTTTCCTGGAGCCGCTGGAGGACAACCAGCCTGACCTCGGCAGGGCGCTCTCTGCAATCGATGCGCTGATCGACAGGGTAGGCATGGTCGGCTTCCCGGTCGAACGGTTGGTTATATGCGGCTTCTCGCAAGGCGCTTGCCTCGCAGTCCAGACTCTGATGCTGCGTCCGGCACCCTACGCGGCCGGAGTGTTCTTTACCGGCGGCCTGATCGGGCCACCCGGTACGACGTGGCGTTCGCCGAAGCGCATACCGGGCGTGCCGGTTCTGCTCACGGGAAGCGAGAACGACGACTGGGTGCCCGCCTGGCGCGTGCGGGAGACGGCGGCAGTCCTTTCGGGTTTCGGGGCGATGGTCGACACGGTGATCTATGAGGACCGTGCCCATGTCGTCAGCGACGATGAGATCCGCCGCGCCAGCCATATGCTTCGTTCCTGCCTCGAGCGGCTGGGACCTATCGACAGATAGCGTGTCGTGGCCGATGCCTTCCGCTTCGATGCCGGACGATCTATTCTCGATGCGCGACGCAGGGGACGGCACGATCGGAAGGACATGGCGAAAGGCTTCAGGATGATCCGCTGCGGGATGCGCGGGGTCGAGGCCATCGTCGCGGAGACGCGCCACAGCTTTCCCAGGCATTCGCATCAGCACTATGGCATCGGCGTCGTCCATCGCGGCGCCCAGCGATCCTTCAGCGGCAGGGGCATGGTCGAGGCCGGGCCCGGTGACACGATCACGGTCAACCCGGGCGAGGTGCATGACGGCATGCCGATCGGAGACGATGGCCGGGCCTGGAGCATGCTCTATTTCGAGCCGGCCATGATCCAGGGCGCGGCGGACGATATCGCCGACGGCGCTCATGGCACCCGGGAGTTTCATCATCCCGCGATTACGAGCCGGACGACGGCCAACATTTTCCTGCGCCTCTTCGCAGCGGCGACGGGTCCTGACGATGGAGCATCGCAGATCCGCTGCGACGAGTTGCTGCTTTCTTTGCTGGCGGGGCTCATCGGTGGGGAAATGAGCGAGCCAGCGCGGGCGGTGCCGATGGCGATCCGCCGGGCGCGTGCGCTCATCGACGATGCACCGGCGATGCCGGTCACTCTTGCCGATCTCGCGAGGGAAAGCGGTCTCAGCCGGTTCCAGGTCCTGCGCGGTTTCGCGCGGGCTACGGGCCGCACGCCGCATGCATATATCATGCAGCGGCGCATCGATCTCGCCCGAAGCCTGATCGCGGGCGGCATGCCGCTCGCCGAGGCCGCCGCAGCCGGCGGCTTTGCCGACCAGAGCCACATGACACGGCTGTTCGTGCGCAGCTTCGGCATTTCTCCGGGGGTCTACGCCGACGCGGTGACCTGACACGGCTCGCCTGCAATTCCGTTCAAGACGCCGCCCGGTCAGCCGGGCTCTTGTTTCGCCTCCGACAACAGCAGGCGGCGATTCATGCGGAAGCAGGTCGAGGGTTATCTCTATCTTTCGCTGGCGATGGTGCTGGTCGGCAGCACCGTCGTCGCGAGCAAGGTGATCGCGTCCGGTTTGCCGCCTTTCACGGCCACCGCATTGCGTTTCGTCATCGCCCTGCCGTTCTTCCTGGTCCTGATGCGACTCACCGCGTCATGGTGGCCGAAGCTCACACGACGCGATTGGGGGCTTCTCTTCCTGCAGGCTGCGGCCGGAAGCGTCGGTTATACCACCTTGCTGATCTCGGGGCTCCGCTTCACCTCCGCGGCGCATGCCGGCGTCATCATCGGCACGCTGCCCATCGTGTCCGCCGCCATCGCCATCCTCGTGCTCGGCGAGCGTCCCCGACGCTCCCTGCTGCTGGGGATCGGACTGGCGGCCGCCGGTGTGCTCGCCATCACGGTCCGAAGCGGAGAGGGCGGCGATTGGTTCGGCAACGTCCTGATCCTGGCGGCGGTAGTATGCGAGGGCCTCTTCATCCTGCTCAACAAGCGGCTGCGCACCGATATCTCGCCGCTTGTCCTGTCATCCATCATGACGATGATTGGACTGGCGACGGCGGCTGTCGCCGCCTGTCTGGAGGTGCCCTGGGCGATCACCATGACCACCGGGGCTGTGTGGGCGGTCATCTATTACGCGCTGGTTCCGACCGTCGGCGGCTTTCTTTTCTGGTATGCCGGAGCTGCTCGGGTGAGCGGCGCCGAGGCCTCGCTGTTCACCGCGCTGGCGCCGGTTTCGGCGCTGTTTCTCGCGGCGCTCCTGTTGAGCGAGCCCGTGGGGCCGGTGGAAATGTTCGGTGTCGGTTGCGTGCTCGCCGCAGTTCTTGCGACCGGACTTTCCGGTTTCTTCCAGGCCCGGCGACGGATGAGGGCTACGCGGCCCGATATGTCGTCACAGACGAGGTAGGATCATGCTTTTCCATCATGCCGACGACATCTGGGAGGATTTTCCCGACTCGTTCCGGGCGCTCTTCGAGCCGAAGGTATTACCAGGGAAGGGGCCGTCGAGGCCGCGATCGAACGGTTCAACGACATCGCGGAGAACCGGATCGCATCCCGTTCCGAGGGTGAGTTCCCCGAGATGCAGGCCTGGCGGCGCGCCTTTTCCCGCACGGGGCTGAAGCCGACCCAATATCGATGCGCGTTTGAGGTGTTGTTGCGGCGCTTCCGCTAGGAGCGATCGCTGCCGCGCATCCATCCGCTGATCGACCTCCGCAACGCTGCTTCGCTTGCTTTCGCTATCCCCATTGCCGTCTTCGATATCGCCCGGGTCGCCGGCAGCCTACAGGTTCGCCGTGCCACGGGCGGCGAAACCTACCGACCTTTTCGGAGGGCATCGCGTTGGTTCCATCCTGAATGGAACTACACAATCAAGCCTCGACGCTCGAAGCAGTCAGTACGCGGACTGTCCTTAGTTCAAGGATGTTCGGGGCGGCGGTCATTGCCAGTCCCCATCAAGATTTGCGCAGCGTCAGCCTTGCCGGGAAATGCAAGGAACTTTACAAATCAAGGCGATGTACGCCTCGGGAAGGATCAGACGGGAGTCGCGATCGCAAGCGCTGGACTGCCCGGGACAACCGCTGCGCCACCCTTTCCACGAAGCGAGCGTAAGCCGCGCCATCCCTGATCGGACCGAGGAACAACCCAGACATGGACCGGCTCGTCGCGACCGCGCACGGTCACCGCACCGCGGCCGACAATGCCGTCAAGCGCACTTTCGTCTCCCTCGTTTCCCATGCTGCGCACCGCATCGATGAGGTCGCTGCCGAAACAGATCTCCGCGTCGAGTTCGCGACAGAGCGCCTGCAGCCTGCTCGCGACGTTGCAGGTGTCGCCGACGACCGCGATCGACAGCTTGCGCTCGCTGCCGACGGCGCCGAGCACGACCGGCCCGTATTGGCAGCCGATCCGCACGTCGACGGAATCGAGACCGACTGCGGCGCGGCGCGCGTTCCATTGCCGCACCGAAGCGCTCATCGCCCGCGCGCAGCGCAGCGCCCTCACGACGTCGTCATCAGCCGGCTGCGGCACGCCGAACGTCGCCATGATGCAGTCGCCGATGTAATTGTCGACCGTGCCGCCGTGATCGAACACTACCTGCTCCATGCGCCGATGGAACTCCCTCAACAATGCAAAGACTTCCTCGGCCGGATGGTCCTCCGAATAGGCAGTGAAGCCGACAATGTCGGCAAACAGGACTGCAACCTCCTGGCGTCGGACCGGCCCGAACGGTTCGTCGGTCGACGCCAGCTCGTCGACGACGTTGGGTGAGAAATGTCGCGCCAGGTTGATCCGCGCCCGCTCGGCCGCGATGTAGTCCTCCGCCAACCGCCGCGAGCGCGACACGACCGCGGCGATGATGCCGGTGATGATCAGAATGAGCACGACGGTCGTGCTCTGCTCGATGACGTCGACGAAACTCGGATCGAAATAGAGCTGGAGCCGCTCGGCGACCGGCATGTCTATCATGCGCGCATCGCCGACGAGCGTCTCCGGTTGCGCGACCACCCAAACGACCGCCGCACTCCACGAGGCCGCTGCGGAAACGCCAACCCAGAGCGCGAGGCGCGGCGACAGCGTGAGCGCGGCGAGGCAAACGAAGATCAGGAGATAAGCGAACGAGCCCTCGCGCAGTTGCATCGCCAGCGGCATCTCGGTTTCTTCAAACGGATTTGTGCCGACGATCAGGAAAATGAGCAGCACGATGTCGAGTGTGCCAACCACGAAGCTCAGCCACGGTGGATTGAGCCGCCGCTTCACCAGCCCGTAATGGCAGAAGCCGAGCAGGTAAAAGACAACCAGGCCTGAGAGCGTGAAAGCGAGGGCCGCGTTCCACTCGGCGAAGAGAATGAAGAAGAGACCGACGGCCGCGAGCGCCGCCGAGCGCGCCCAGTATTGCAGCCTGGCGCCCTCGCGTTCGGCACGGGCGAGCATGAGGCCGAGCCGCTGGCGCTGTCGTATCCGTTCGTCCGCCACAGGTCCGGCTGGATTGAAGACAGGAGCGGTCCGAGGCAAGGCATCAGTCACGGGGTTCTCCGGTGCCGGCATCGGCCAGCCCGTCCGTCCAGCATCGGAACAACGCGCTGGCATTGACCCCTCCGAAACCGAAGCCATTGGCGATCGCGTACTCCATCTCCATCGGCCGAGCCTGGTTCGGGACGAAGTCGATCCCGTCGCCTGCCGGATCGGGAGCGCTCAGATTGAGAGTGGGTGGCGCCACCTGATCCCTGAGCGCCAGTATTGCGAAGATGGCTCCAAGCCCGCCGGCGGCTCCGAGCAGGTGTCCGGTCGCCGACTTCGTTGCGCTGACTGCGACTGTGGAATCGATGCCGAAGACCCCTTTGATCGCCGCGATTTCCCCGAGATCGCCCACTGGCGTGGAAGTTGCGTGCGCATTGAGGTGGCGGATCTCACGCGGCGAAATGCCGGCTTGGGCGATCGCGATCTCCATGGCCCGGCGGGCACCGTCGCCGTCCTCGGGACCGGAAGTGACGTGGTGGGCGTCCGCTGTCGTGCCGTAGCCGACGAGTTCAGCGAGTGGTTTTACGCCGCGCGCCAGCGCGTGGCCCAATTCCTCGATGACCAGGATGCCGGCGCCTTCGCCCATGACGAAGCCGTCCCGCGACATGTCGAAGGGTCGCGAGGCCTGATCAGGTGCCTCATTGAACCCCGTGGAAAGAGATCGTGCCGCGGCAAAACCGCCTAGACTGACGATATTCATGCATGCTTCCGTTCCGCCGCACACCGCGATGTCGGCTTCATCGGCGCGGATAAGACGAGCCGCGTCGCCGATCGCCTGGATGCCGGCCGCACATGCTGTCACAGGTGCGCCGAGCGGACCTTTCAACCCGTAGCGGATCGAGACGTGGCCCGCCGCAAGGTTCACCAGGAAGGACGGTATCGTGAACGGCGATAGACGGCGGACGCCGCGCGTGTCCACTGTGCGTACGGCCTCGGTTATGGCGGGAAAGCCGCCGATGCCCGAGGCGATGATCGTGGCTGTGCGCAAGCGATCCGCCTCCGAGACGGGCACCCATTTTGCCTGCGCAAGCGCCTCTTCTGCCGCCGCGAGCCCGAAGAGGATGAAGCGGTCCGCCTTGCGCTGGTCCTTCGGCGCAAAGACGGTATTCGGATCGAAGCCGGCGTCGCGGTCTTCTTCCAAGGAGGGAACCACCCCGCCAACCTTCGCCGGCAGGTCTCCCACCACGTCATCCGAAAGCCTCCGGATGCCCGAGCGGCCAGCCAGGAGACGCGACCAGGACGCTTCGACATTTGCAGCGAGGGGCGTGACTGCGCCCATGCCTGTAACAACAATCCGTCGCATCTATTCTCCAATCAGTTCGGGTGCGCCGCCGGCGTCGCCATCTCCGCCTTAGGCTGGCGCAGCGCGACAGGGAGAAAGACCAGAAGGGCAAGCACCGAGGCCGTGGTCAGGATGACAGCAAGAGAAGCAGACGGCTGAAGAGGCAGGACGCTTGCGAACGACGCGCCGATGGCCGCGCAGCCCATCTGGAGGAAGCCGAGCAGCGCGGATGCCAGCCCGGCCTGCCGTCCAAAGGGGTGAAGCGCGATTGCGGTACCCAGCGGGTTGATCAATCCCATACCGAGAAGATACAGCGCGATGGCCAGGGTGAAGGGCATGAAGGCCGGCGCCGCGGCAAACGCGAACATAATGAGGCCGCCAGCAAGCGCAATGAAGAGGCCGACCGTGCCGGCGGTACGCTGACCCCAGCGATGAGCCAGGCGTGGCGCGAGAAACCCAGCCGCAAAGACGATCAGAACTGTCGTCGCGAAGGATAGTCCGAGTTGGAAGGAGGTAAGGCCCAGTTCGCTCATCAGGACGGCGGGCGCCGCAGCAAAGAAGGTGTAAAGCCCGCCAATGACGAGGCTCACTGAAAGAGCGGGAAGAAGAAAGCGCTGGTCGACGACCAGGCGACCATATGCGGATGCGACGTCCGAAGCCGCGAGGGACGCCCTTCTGTCGACCGGGTGAGTTTCGCCGACGCTCGTCGAATAGTGCAGCGCGAGCGCCACGCCGAACACTGCGACGACGAGGAAGGTGATCCGCCAACCGAACAGGCTGTCGAGCGCGCTTCCGAGTAGAGGCGAAAAGCCCGGCGCGGCGGCCATCGCGATCATGGTCAGCGCAAGAGCCCGCGCGAGCGCTTCGCCATCGAATAGATCGCGAGCGATGGCGCGCGACAGGACCGAGGCGGCACAAGCCCCGAGCGCCTGAATGACCCGGCCAAGGATCAGGAAGGTCAGGTTGTCGGCGGCGGCACAAAGGACGCTTCCGGCGACAAAGATCGCTAGCCCGCCCAGCACCAGCCATTTGCGGCCGAAGCGATCCGAAAGCGGGCCGACCAGAAGCTGCCCGAACGCGAAGGCAACGAAGAAGCTACTCAACGTCAGGCCGAGTCCTTGGGAAGAAACGCCAAGGCTGGTGCCGATCCGTGGAAACGAAGGAAGGATAATGTTGGTGGCAAGTGCGCCGAGCGCAGCCAGCCCGGCGAGCAGGAATAGGATGCCCCCAGTCAGACGGCGCTGGGCAGACGAGGAGTTCGTGATCGAAAGTATGGACATCACGGCTTCCTGACCTGCGCGCGCAACTCAGAGACTTGCGCTTCGAGACTCCTGACCCGCCTTTCAAGGAATTCGAGTTCGGTCATGTCCATGGCCTCCTCAAATTGCCGAAGTTTCTCTAGCCAACGGCGCCAAGTCGTCTGTGAAGACAACCGCTGCAATTTCGAAACAATCATCTGAAAGGGTGTCCTCTGTTGCCGCGCGTGCGCGATCCGGCCGGCGACATCGTCATTGGCGCGGTCCTCGCTGCGCCTTGTTCGCAGACGACTCCGTCAGCACACTCTCGGCGGCCGCTCGTAGGAACTGCTTCGACAGCCGCTCGTCGTTGACGGCCCGAGAGAGGACGACCGCACCGACCATAGTCGAGAGAATGGCCATGGCTTTGCCGCCGGGCTTCTTGCCGTCGGCCTCGCCGACCCAGCTGTCGAGCATCTCGAGGTATTCCCTGATCCCAGCTTCGAACGACGCCTTCACGTCAACGCTCTGTCTGGCAGCATCCGAGCCGAGCGCCACGACCGGGCAGCCATCCATCCTTTCTGCGCGATGCCCCATGCTGAGGTAGAACGCGATCACCGCACCGAGCGGGTTCTGCGGGTTGGCAGCGGCGGCGACCGACCATCGGTGGGTGGCGCTCTCCATCGCCCGCCTGGACGCTTGTGCCGCCAAGTCCTCCTTTGACGCGAACTGCTTGTAAAAGGCGCCTTGGGTCAGCCCGGCACCCTTCATCAGATCCTTGAGGCCGATGCCGTCAAAGCCGTGCTCCCGAAAAAGGCGGCTTGCCACATTGATTACGGTTTCACGGTTCTCCGCGGCCTGAATGCGACTCACGCGCATCGTCGATCTCCTTTTTTTTAGATTGCGCTCACCTTCTATATCGGGTATAGAGTTCGAGTGCAATCTATTTTTGATGCGAGGCGACGGGCATGAAAAAGAGGAATCTAGTGGTTTTAGCCAGCATCCTGGCCGCGGTGTCCGGGACGGCAGCGTTCGTCACACTTGCCATTCCCACCCAGGGAGCCTCCGCTGCGAGCGACCCGAGGCAGCAGCCGCCGATCGTCAGACTGGTAACGCCAGCGCGGGTGACCAGGGCCGAACGCGGCTTCACGGGCATCATAGGCGCCAGGGTGCAGAGCGATCTCGGTTTTCGCGTCCCCGGCAAGATCGTGGAACGGCTTGTGAATGCCGGTCAGCAGGTCAAAGCCGGTCAGCCGCTGATGCGGATCGACGACGCCGACCTTCGCCTTGCGCTAACAGCGAAGCGCAATGCAGTTGCCGCAGCGCGTGCAATGGTCGCTCAGGCAGAACCGGATGAACGGCGATACGCCAGTTTGCTCAAAGATGGATGGGTCCCCCGACAGCGCTACGAGCAGGCGAAGGCTGCGTTGGATACGGCCAAGGCGCAACTCGCCGCTTTCGACGCCGAGGCACGGGTCGCCGAGAATGAGGCGACCTACGCGGTCCTGGTGGCGGACGCAGACGGAACGGTGATCGAAACGCTTGGCGAGCCGGGGCAGGTCGTCTCTGCCGGCCAGACAGTGGTCCGGCTTGCCCAGACCGGCTCCCGCGAAGCGGTGGTCGCGCTTCCCGAAACGATCCGCCCGGCGATCGGCTCGGTGGCCGAGGCCAGCGTATATGGCGGCGATGGGCGTCGCTATACGGCGCATCTTCGGCAGTTATCGGATTCCGCCGATGCCCAGACCCGTACCTATGAGGCCCGCTATGTGCTCGACGGTGAGGCCGCGGCAGCACCACTCGGCGCAACGGTAACCATTCGGCTTGCAAGCCAGGCTGGTCAGCCGGAAGTCCAGGTGCCGCTGGGAGCCGTGCTCGATGATGGCAAGAAGACTGGCGTCTGGATTTTGGACAGCGCCGCCTCGACCGTACACTTTCGGCCCGTCAAGCTTGTTCGTGTGACCAGCGAAACCGCAGTGATCTCCGGACTAAGCTCTGGTGATCCGATTGTTTCGCTCGGCGCTCATCTCCTGCAGGAGGGCGCTCGCGTCAGGACTGCGTCTGAAAGCGGAGGCAGCTTATGAACCTCAATCTTTCCGCGATCGCCGTTCGCGAACGCGCCGTCACCTTGTTCTTCATCCTCCTGCTGGTGGCCGCCGGCGCCTACGCCTTCGTCATGCTCGGGCGGGCGGAGGATCCCAACTTCACCATCAAGACCCTGACCGTCACGACGGCGTGGCCGGGCGCGACCGCGCGCGAGATGCAGGACCTCGTCGCCGAACCGCTGGAAAAGCGGCTTCAGGAACTGACCTGGTACGACCGGGTGGAGACGACCACACGGCCGGGCTACGCATATATGACGGTTACGCTGAGGGACGACACGCCGCCATCCGCCGTTGAGGAGGAGTTCTACCAGGCCCGCAAGAAGCTCGGAGACGAAGCCCGCAACCTGCCGTCCGGCGTCTACGGCCCCTTCGTCAACGACGAATATTCGGATGTGAGCTTCGCCCTCTACGCCCTCAAGGCCAAGGGCATGCCGATGCGCGAACTGGCCAGGCAGGCCGAGGTGATCCGCCAGGACCTGCTGCACGTGCCCGGCGTCAAGAAGATCAACATCCTCGGCGAGCGTCCCGAGCAGATCTTCGTCGAGTTTTCCTATGCCAGGCTGGCAACGCTGGGCGTGTCGGCACTGGATATCGTTGCCGCCCTGCAGCGGCAGAACACCGTCACGCCGGCGGGCTCCATCGACACGAAGGGACCGCAGGTCTTCATCCGGGTCGACGGCGCTTATGACAGCGTCCAGGCGATCGCCGACACGCCGATTGTCGCTCAGGGGAGGACGCTGAAGCTCTCCGACATCGCCGAGGTCCGTCGCGGCTACGAGGATCCCCCCACCTATCTCATCCGGCGCCAGGGTGAGCCCACCATCATGCTTGCCGCGGTCATGCAGGAGGGCTGGGACGGTCTCGCGCTCGGCAAGGCGCTGGAGGAAAGGACCGCGGCCATCGGTGAGACGCTGCCGCTCGGGATGACGCTCGACAAGGTGACCGATCAGGCCGTCAACATCACGCATGCGGTCGACGAGTTCATGATGAAGTTCGCCATGGCGCTCGGCGTGGTGCTGCTGATCGCCCTGATCAGCATGGGTTGGCGCGTCGGCATCGTCGTCGCGGCCGCCGTTCCCCTGACGCTTGCGTTCGTCTTCCTCATCATGCTGCAAACCGACCGGTTCTTCGACCGCATCACGCTCGGCGCCCTCATCCTGGCGCTCGGCCTTCTCGTGGACGACGCCATCATCGCCATCGAGGTGATGGTGGTGAAGATGGAAGAGGGCATGGACCGCATCAAGGCGGCGGCCTATGCGTGGAGCCACACCGCGGCGCCGATGCTTTCGGGAACGCTGGTGACGATCGCCGGCTTCCTGCCGGTTGGCTTCGCGCGCTCGACGGCCGGTGAGTATGCCGGCAACATCTTCTGGATCGTTGGGTTCGCCCTCATCGTCTCCTGGGTCGTCGCGGTGATCTTCACGCCCTATCTCGGCGTCAAGATGCTGCCCGAGATCAAACCGGTCGAAGGCGGCCACCACGCGATCTACGACACACCGAACTATCGGCGCCTCAGACGGCTCATCGCCTTCGCCGTGCACCACAAGTTCGTAACCAGCGGTATCGTCGGCATCGCTTTCGCGCTTTCCGTCATCGGTATGGGCGCCGTCAAGCAGCAGTTCTTCCCGACATCCGACCGCCCCGAAGTGCTGGTGGAGGTTCGCCTGCCGGAAGGCACCAGCATCGAGACGACGACGGCCACGGTCGAGAAGCTCGAACACTGGCTCGACGAGCAGCCCGAGGCCGAGATCGTCACGAGCTATGTCGGCCAGGGCGCGCCCCGCTTCTTCTTCGCGATGGCGCCGGAACTGCCCGATTCCGCCTTCGCCAAGATCGTCGTGCTGACACCGGACGCGGAGGCGCGCGAGGCGTTGAAGCACCGGCTTCGGGAGGCGGTGTCACGGGGGTTGGCCCCCGAGGCCGATGTGCGCGCCACCCAGCTTGTGTTCGGCCCCTACACGCCGTTCCCGGTCGAGTTTCGGGTCACGGGACCCGATCCCGCGCAATTGTACAGGATTTCCGAGGAGGCCCTCGACATTATGCGCAGCGTCCCGGACGTACGGCAGGCCAACCGCGATTGGGGCAATCGCACGCCCGTGCTCCGCTTCGTCCCGGACCAGGACCGGTTGAACCTCATCGGCCTCTCGCCGGCGGAGGTGGCCCAGCAACTCCAGTTCCTGCTCACCGGCATCCCTGTCACGCAGGTCCGCGAGGACATCCGCAATGTCCCCGTCGTGGCGCGTAGCGCCGGGGCTGAGCGGCTGGATCCGGCGCGTCTGGCGGATTTCTCACTGATGAGTCGGAACGGCCGGCAGGTTCCGCTCGACCAGATCGGCCATGCGGAAATCCGTCTGGAAGAGCCGATCCTGAAGCGCCGCGATCGCACGCCCGTCATCACGATCCGCTCGGATATCAATGAGGCGACTCAGCCTCCGGAGGTCTCCAAGGAGATCATGACGGCCCTTCAGCCGCTGATCGCATCGCTGCCAGCCGGCTATCGCATCGAACTGGGCGGATCGATCGAGGAGGCCGAAAAGGCCAATACTGCTCTGGGCAAGGTCTTCCCGCTCATGATCGCCGCCACGCTGATCGTCATCATGCTGCAGGTGCGATCCTTCTCGACGATGACCATGGTCTTGCTGACGGCGCCGCTTGGCCTCATCGGCGTCGTGCCGACGCTCATCGCCTTCAACCAGCCCTTCGGTTTCAACGCCATTCTGGGGCTGATCGGACTGGCCGGTATCCTGATGCGCAACACGCTGATCCTGACCGAGCAGATCAACGAGAACCGTGCCGCCGGCCTCGACGACTATCACGCCGTCATCGAGGCCACGGTGCAACGCGCACGACCCGTGGTACTCACCGCGCTTGCCGCCGTGCTGGCCTTCATCCCCCTCACACACTCCGTCTTCTGGGGATCGATGGCCTATACGCTGATCGGCGGCACGGCGGTCGGAACCGTGCTGATCCTGCTCTTCCTTCCCGCGCTCTATGCCGCGTGGTTCCGGATCAAGCCGACTGCTGATGAGATCCATGAGGCTTCGACGGAGGAACCGGAACTGCGATTAGCAATGGCTGCTGAATAGGGCTCTGTTGTCGGAGGAGACGGGTCAAGTTCTCGCCCGCTGGCTTTGCGTGAACATACGGGGGGCCAGCCGCACGACCTTACCGTTTGCATGTGATCGCCCGGGGCGAGCCAGGCAGATCCGATTCATCAGATCTGGAGACATTCATGAATCGTCCGGTCCGAACGCGAACTGATCCCGACGAGGTGCGCGCACGTATCCTGGAGGTGGCGGAGGAGCACTTTCGCCGTGTCGGCCACCATAAGACGTCGGTGGCCGACATCGCCTCCGAACTCGGCATGAGCACGGCAAATGTCTACCGTTTCTTTCCCTCCCGGGACACGATCAACGGGGCCATCTGCTGGCGAATCGTTAACGAGGTCGCTGAGATCGCCTTTGCGATCACGCACACGAATGTATCAGCCTCGGAGAAACTCGACCGGCTCCTGACCGCCGTCCACGACCGCAACAAGATGATATTGGTCAAGGAAAAGCGCATGCACGACCTGGTTGTTGCCGCCATGCAGGAGAACTGGGCGATCATCAAGGCGCATATCGAGCGGATGGTAACGATCTTCGAGGCGATCATCCGCGAGGGCATCGAAGCGAGCGAGTTCGAGGTCGAAGATCCCGCGGAAGCGGCGCGTGCGGTCAAGACCGCGTTCGTGCCGTTCCTCCATCCGATTCTGATCGAGCACTGCGTACAACACGGCGAAGACACCGAAGCAGGCCTGCGCGAGCAGATTCGCTTTATCCTGAAAGCTCTCGGCAAGTCGAACTAGCCGGCCTGTCGTACGCAGGCACTGTGGTTCCGGATCAAGCCGACTGCTGATGACATCCACGAGGACTCGACGGAGGAACGGGAAATGCGAACAGCAACGGCTGCCGAACATGGCTTTGTTCGCGGGGGAAACGGTTCAAGTTCTCGCCCGCTGGATTGCCTGACTTACCGCTTGACCCTTGTGCCCCTGACCTCGGTATGACGGCCAATATACTGGGAGTGCGAGAAGGGCGCGCGCGAACTCAAGGTTCGCGTCGAAGGCCAACTCATCTTCAACGCCACCGCGCAAACGTTGTACGCGGCGCTGGCTGAATAGGGATAGCTATATGCCGGAAGAGATGGCAAGCCCTACCTCGTCCGAGACAGAGCTCCAAAGGCTTGCCCACGCCCCATTTCGTGCAATGCCCGCTGACCAGCCGGATGCGGACCTTGCGGCCCTACCTTCCGACAGCCGGCAAGGGTCGAATAACTGGCGTTAAGCGGCTCGGCCGACCCCAGTCGGCAGAAGGCGATATGTTCCCATCCGACCGGCGAGGTATGGGCCAGGAGATTAGCCGGGCGAGGTCATTTTCGCGGATGAAGCCGGCAGGGCGCATGCACGGCGCTGGACCAACCGCCAGAGCGGTCATTCGGCCGTGCGTGACGGCGCGACGTCGGTCCTGATCGTGGCCGAGGCCATGCATGTCGAAGCTCCGGCGGATGTTCCTGCACTCATGACGGCGCTTGCGGCCGAGCTCGACGCCGCTTGGCCGTGCAGTCCGGTCTTCGGCGTGCTCAGCCGTTCCTCGCCCCGCTTCGAGTTCTGACCGTACGGCATCTGCCAGCCGTGCGTCGCGTTGCTTGCGTTCCTCTCTCAACCTGCGATTAAATGCGGGAAAACACCCGGCTCGTCCGGCAATAAGGGGAAACAAGAGCTTGGCGCAGGACCTGCTTCATCCGATTCCCAATCCGCCCGGCAGGCCCGTCGTCGGCAACATGCTGACGGTCGACAGCGATACGCCGCTGCAGAGCCTGATGCAGCTCACCCGCGAGCATGGTCCGATCTTCAAGCTGAACATGATGGGCACGCCACTTGTCGTGGTGTCGGGCGCGTCGCTGGTCGAGGAGATCTGCGACGAGAAGCGGTTCGACAAGGCCGTGCGCGGCTCGCTGCGCCGCATCCGCGCCGCGGCCGGCGACGGGCTGTTCACGAGCGACACGGCGGAGCCGAACTGGAGCAAGGCGCACAACATCCTGTTGCCGACCTTCGCGCAGCGGGCGATGGCCGGATACCTGCCGCTGATGCAGGATATTGCCGGCCAGCTTTGCCTGAAATGGGAGCGGCTCAACGCCGACGACGAGATCGACGTGGTCCACGACATGACGGCGCTGGCGCTGGATACGATCGGGGTCTGCGGCTTCGACTACCGCTTCAATTCCTTCTACCGGCGCGACTACCATCCCTTCATCGACGCGCTCACCCGCACGCTGGAAACCTGCATGGTTCAGCGGGGCCTGCCTTTCGAGAAGGTCGTGCTGAAGCGGCGGCTCAGGCAGCTCAGGGAAGACGTCTCCTTCATGAGCAAGCTCGTCGACGACATCATCCGCGAGCGGCGGCGCGGCGGCGGCGACCAGGCGCAGAAAGACCTTCTCAACTTCATGCTGGCAGGCGTCGACAAGCAGACCGGCGAGAGCTTGTCCGACGAGAATATCCGCTACCAGATCATCACCTTCCTGATCGCAGGGCACGAGACGACCTCCGGCCTCCTGTCCTTCACGCTCTATTTCCTGGTCAACAATCCCGACGTGCTGGCCAGGGCCTATGAGGAGGCCGACCGCGTGCTCGGCAGCGATCTGGCGGCCATGCCGACGTTCCAGCAGGTCAACCAACTCACCTATGTGCAGCAGATCCTGAACGAGGCGCTGCGGCTCTGGCCGACCGCGCCGGCGATCGGCCTCTACCCCTATGAGAACGAGGTGATCGGGGGCCGCTACAGCCTGAGGAAGGGCACGTTCGTCACGTTGCTCACTCTGATGCTGCACCGCGATCCGTCCGTCTGGGGCCCGGAGCCGGAGAAGTTCAACCCCGATAATTTCTCGCGGGAGGCCGAGGCGGCGCGTCCGGCGCATGCCTTCAAGCCGTGGGGAAACGGCCAGCGCGCCTGCATCGGCCGCCAGTTCGCCATGCAGGAGGCGACGCTGGTGCTCGGCATGATCCTGCAGCGCTTCCAGCTCTTCGACCATCTGAAATACCAGCTCAAGATCAAGGAGTCGCTGTCGATCAAGCCGGACGGCTTCCGCATCAAGGTGAAGCCGAGGCCGGGCCGCACACACAGTGCCTTCGTGCCGGGGGCAGTACTTGCCGACCAGGGCGACAAGCAGGCTCAGGTCGTGAGCGCAAAGCGGCCGAGCCATGGCACCAGGGCGACGATCCTGTTCGGCTCCAATCTGGGCACCACGGAGGAACTGGCCCGTACGGTCGCGCAATCGGCCGAGCTCAACGGTTTCGACACCACCTTTGCCGATCTCGATTCCCACGTCGGGGCCTTGCCGAAAGAGGGCGCCGTGATCATCGCCAGCGCCTCCTACAACGGTGCGCCGCCCGACAATGCGACGCTTTTCGTGAAATGGCTCGACGAAGCCGGGCCCGGTGCTGCCGCTGGCGTGAACTACCTGGTCTTCGGCTGCGGCAACCGCGACTGGGCCTCGACCTTCCAGGCCACGCCGCGCTTCATCGACGAAAGGCTGGAGGCGCTCGGCGGCCGCCGGGTGATACCGCGCGGCGAGGCCGACGCCCGCGAGGATCTCGACGGCCATTTCCAATCCTGGTTCAAGGATTTATGGCCACGGCTTGGCAAAGCCCTGGAACTGGACGTCGACTTTTCCGAACAGACCAAGGCCGAACCGCTCTATCAGGTGGAGATCGTGCAAGGCGCTCCCGTCAATCCGGCCGTCGGACAGGCGGGCGCCCGGGAGATGACCGTGCTCGCCAATCGCGAACTGCAGGACAGCGCGGCGTCGGGCCGTTCGACGCGCCACATCGAAGTGGCGCTGCCCGAGGGGATGATCTACCGCCCGGGCGATCATCTCTGCGTGGTTCCCGTCAACGCTCGGGAACTCGTCGAGCGGGTCGAGCGGCGTTTCGGCTTTGGCCCTGATACGCAGATTCGCCTGGCTACCACGGGCGGGCGGCATGCGCCGTTTCCGGCCGACGGGCCGGTGCCGCTGCGCCGCATCCTGTCGGACTATGTCGAGCTGCAGCATGTCGCCACCCGCAAACAGGTCGAGACGATGGCCGAGCACACGCGATGCCCGGTGACCAGACCGAAGCTGCAGGCGCTCGCGGCCGAAGGGGCGGAAGCCTATCGGAGCGAGGTCTTCGTGAAACGCAAATCCGTCCTCGACCTGCTCGAGGAGTTCCCGGCCTGCGAACTGCCCTTCGGGCTCTATCTCGAAATGCTGCCGTTGATGGCGCCGCGCTATTATTCGATCTCGTCGTCGCCGTCTGCGGCTCAAGGACGTTGCGCCATTACCGTCGGCGTGGTCGAGGGGCCGGCGCGGTCCGGAAGCGGCATCTACAAGGGCGTCTGTTCGAACCATCTCGTCGACAAGGGCGAGGGTGCCGTCATCCATGCCACCGTCAAGGAAACCAAGGCCGGCTTCCGCCTCCCGGACGATCCGGCGAGGCCCGTCATCATGATCGGGCCGGGAACGGGGCTCGCGCCGTTCCGCGCTTTCCTTCAGGAGAGGGCTGCGTTGAAGGCCGCCGGCACGACGCTCGGGCCGGCCATGCTGTTCTTCGGCTGCCGCCACCCCGACCAGGATTTCCTCTATCGCGGGGAACTGGAGGCAATGGCCGCGCAGGGCCTCGCCGACCTCCATGTCGCCTTTTCGAGGCTCGCCGGCGAAAAGACCTATGTCCAGGACCTGCTGTGGAAGGAACGGACCACCGTGTGGCGGCTGATCGAGGCCGGCGCCCATATCTATGTCTGCGGCGACGGGAGCCGCATGGAGCCGGATGTGAAGCGCGCACTGGCGCGCATCTATGCCGAGGAGAAGGACGTCGACGTCGAGGCGGCGGACGCCTGGACGGACGAGATGAGCCGGACGAGCCGCTACGTGCTCGATGTCTGGGCGGGCAACTGACGGAGGACCGGCGCGGCGGGCGAAAGCGTCGTGCCGCCCGGCAGGCGTCGTGTCGGGATGTTGCTCATCAGCATCGGTTCGGCGTCTTGACAAGGCTGACGTTACGACACCGTTGCAATCGATGTTGCGGTGCACAATATATGCGGCATCGAGAGTCGTAGACTCGGGGAGGAACCCACGAGGAGTACGACAGATGCAACAGAGCGCGCACCATGCCGTTGCCCCCAACGGGATCATCCGGCAACTCAGGCCTTCGGACCTTCAGCGCTTCCAGGATCACTTGCTGCGGCTCGACACCGTCAGCAGGCGCGACCGATTCAACGGCTTCACCGACGACAGTTTCGTTTCAGGCTATGCGGCGCGCAGCTTCCACGACGGCACGACGGTGATCGGCTATGTCGAGGACGACAAGGTTCTCGGCGCGGCCGAGTTGCACGAGCGTCCCGGACTGGTGCCGCCGACGGGCGAAATCGCCTTCAGCGTCGAGCGTGAATTGCAGCGCCGCGGCATTGGCGGCCGCCTGTTCGCACGGCTGATCGCCCATGCGCACGCGCTCGGCTACACCAAGCTTTTGGTCACGACCCACCCGCAGAACGAGGCGATGAAGGCACTTGCTCGTCGCTTCGACGCGAAGCTGTCCTTCGACGCCGGCGAGACGGTCGGCGTGATCGAGCTTGCTCCGGCCGAGCAGCATTATCTGCCGCTGTGGACGCAACTTGCGGCGGAGGCCGCGGCTCAGCCGGCGGGCTCATCGTAGTGTGTTCGTCGGCCAGATGATCAAGTCATAGACCGATCGCGCCGATTGAATTTTCGACCTGAAGCAAGCTTGGAACCAATCCCCGAGCACCCTCGTTTGGCCGCTGCCGCCGTCCACGTGGGAAGGACGATGTTCGAGGCCTTTCAAGTCCTGACGCTCCTGCTGGTTGCCGTCGCCTTGGCGAGCGTGCTTGCACATGCGATGGAATTGCCGGGCAAGCTGCGCCTGGCGAAAGAGGAATATCTGGCCGTGCAGCCGATCTATTACCCGGGCTTCACTGTCGCCGGCGGGGTGGGCGAAGCGGGTGGATTGGCGGCGACCTTCATACTCACCATCTTGTGGGCAGGATCACCGGGCTTCTGGCTGGTATTCTGCGCGTTCCTCGCCATGCTCGTCATGCATGCGCTGTACTGGATTCTGACGCATCCGGTGAATAATTTCTGGCTGAAGGACAGCGATCTCAGCAGGTTCGGAGTCGGCTTCTTCTCATTCGGCGCGCGCGACGAGGAAAGCGCCCAGGATTGGCGGAAGCTGCGTGATCGTTGGGAATATTCGCATGTGGCCCGGGCCTTTTTCGCCATGCTTGCCTTTTTGTTGCTGGCGATCGCTTACGTTGTGCGGTGAAGCCTTTGGCACCCTTTTTCGACGATGCGGCAAAGTCGGCATGCGGCCGGAAATAAAAAGGCGCCGCTTGCGCGGCGCCATTGAGGTACGCTTGTACTGGAGCCGGTGATGCCGGGCCGGTCAGGCGGCCTTCTTGCCGTAGAACTTCGAGAACTCGGCCTGCACGGCCTGCGCACCTTCGGTCACCGTGGTGCGGGCGGTCTCGGCGGCGCCCCGGATGCGCTCGAAATTGGCGCGGGCGTTCTCGCGGACGAAATCGGCCTGGAGCTGGACGGCCTCGTTGACCGACTTGGCAGCGGCGATCTTCTCGACGGTGGTCAGCGTGTGCTGGACATTGGCGAGCGTCATGTCGAGCAGGCCACGGGTCAGATTGGCATAGCCGCCGACGATCGATGTCGCGAACTTCTCGGCGGTGTCGGTCGCATTGGCCGCACCCGAATGCACGCTTTCCGCGCGCTCCTTGGCGGAAGAGGCGGTGCGCTTCACGAAATCGCGGGCGGCGGCAGGAATTTCGAGCTTCGACTGGACGTTGTCGATCGCGTCCTGGATCGAGGCGACATAGCCGGAAGCGGGGGCGGCAGTGGTCTTGGCAGTGGTCTTGGTCATCGGGGTTTCTCCATCCTCAGTTGGGAGCCATGGTGGACCCCGTCCGACTTCGGCCCGGGGCATGGCGATCATATAGAGGCTGATTTTGTGCATTGCAACATAAATTCTTGTTGCGCCGCAATATGACCTGCAAGCGATTGATAAAAAGCGGCTATTTCTGCATTGAAGGAGTGGTTGGCCTACTCCGGAGCGGGCAGAGGGCAGGCTTTGTGCGTGGCCGTGGCCGCGATAGACGGTCCGGCACGGGGCGCGCTGAATCAAGTCGGCAACAGCCCGAAAATCGGAACTGGCCTTCACAAAGGCGCTGGATAAGATCCGTGAGCGTCCGCTTCTGGGTAGGTGCCGCCTTAACGGCCACCAATCCCCCGTTGCCAGGCCAGATATGGATCGCCTCGTCCGGCGGCCGCGAGCCTGTCATACGACCCCGCCTGCGCCCCGTCGGCGCGATCGGCCCCGCTTCCGCCAACCGACTGGCATCCGGCGAGAATGACAATCAAGATCAGGACAGGTTTCCACATGCGCATAGCCATAGCACGAATTTCGGCTGAGCCGTGAAACGACAGGGAGAGAAGCAATCACGACATTGCGATAAGCAGAGGGCCGTGCCGGAGGCGGTCGGCTTGAAAACAGGGCGGCCGGAGGCGCACATGCGCTATGGGAACGCGGCGGGTGGTCGCCATCTCCCCTCAATGAGGCTTCAGGACTGGACAGCTTATGCCGAAAGCCAATCCATCACCGAAACTCACCGGGGCAATGTTCGTACCGGAGGCCGAGAAGCTGGCGGCGCTGCGCCGTACGAAATTCATAGCCACCGCCGCTTTGGTGCTATGCGTCACGATCTTCCTGATCGCCAAGTCCTTCCAGCATCGTTATCCGCTGCTCGGTTTCGTCGCGGCCTTCGCCGAAGCAGCGTCCATCGGTGGCCTGGCGGACTGGTATGCGGTGGTTGCGCTGTTCAAGCGTCCGCTCGGGCTGCCGATCCCGCACACAGCGATCATTCCGGAAAACCAGAACCGCATTGCCGACAATCTCGGCCATTTCATCGAGACCAACTTCCTGTCGCCCGGCCCCGTGCGCGAAAAACTCAACGAGGTCGACTTCGCCGCCCTGGTGGCGGATTGGTTGTCCGATCGTTCGCGGGCAGCAGGGCTGTCGCGCTTCGTTGCCCGACTGGTGCCGCAGATGCTGGCGTCGATCGAGGAGTCGGGCCTGCGGGGTTTCGTCGGAGAGCGGGTGCTCGAGCAGGTCGAGAAGATCAAGGTCGCGCCGCTGGCGGCCGAGTTGCTCTCGGCCTTCACCGACGAGCGCCGGCACCAGAAGCTGTTCGACGAACTGACCAAGGTCGTCGGCCGCCTCCTTTCGGACGAGCAGGCGCTGGCCGCCATGCGCGACAAGATCCGCGAGGAACTGCCGACCCTGTTCAACCTGTTCCGAGCGGACGCCTATCTCCTGAAGAAGATCGTCGCATCGGCCGGCACGCTGCTGGAGGAGGTGAGGAAGGACAAGAACCATCCGATGCGCGAGGAGTTCGACCGCTTCGTCATGAAGTTCATCGACCGGTTGCGCCATTCGAAGGAGTATGCCAGGCGCGCCGAGCGGCTGAAGCGCGACTTCCTGGCGAGGCCCGAACTCGCCGACCTCGCCCAGGAGATGTGGGGCAGCCTGCGGCAGTTCATCGAGCAGGATGCCTCATCGGAACAGTCGCGCATCCGCGACCATCTCGCCGACATGTTCGTTGAAGTCGGCCGGCATCTGGCGACCGACCCGCAAATCAGGGCCGATATGAACCGCGGTTTCGTCGTGGCGCTTTCCTCCTTCATCGAGACACAGAAGAGCGGCGTCTCGACCTTCATCGCGGATCAGGTGAAGCGATGGGACCTGGCCCAGCTCACCCGGCTGATCGAGATGAATATCGGCAAGGACCTGCAATATATCCGTTTCAACGGCATGATCATCGGCGGGCTGGCCGGGCTTCTGCTCTATGCTGCGGAACTTCTCGTCGTCGCGAATTGACCGGCCCCGCCAATCTTCTATCTTTGAGGAATGACCGGCATGCGGATAGTGCCGGCGCCAAGGAGGAAGGCATGGCGAATAAACCGGAATCGGAGTCCTTCATCGACATGTTCGCGAAGCTCGGCCAGGACCTGAAGCTTCCCAGCATGGACATCGAGCGGGTGCTTGAGCATCACCGCAAGAACCTCGAAGCGCTGCAGAAATCGGCTTCCGCCACGGCATCCGGCGCCAGCTCGCTGATGGCCAAGCAGCGGGAGATGCTGCAAGACACACTGCGCGAGGTCACCGACATGGCGCAGAGCTATCGTATCCCCGGCAATCCGCAGGAGATGATGGCCAAGCAGGCGGATTTCGCCCGGAAATCCTTCGAAGCCGCCGTGAAGAATGCCGGCGAAGTCGCCGAGATCGTCAAGAAATCCGGCACCGAATCCATCGAGATCCTGCGCAAGCGCATCCAGGAGTCCATGGAAGAGATCCGCGACAGCTACGAGAAGCGGAAGTAGCCCCGGCATTGCTTCGAGAGAGGCACGGCATCGTCTGGGGAGGGGCAGACATGACAGCCAATGAGAAGCCGGCGGTCGCGCCCGGCCGCCTGCGGCAAATGGAGATTTATGTCACCGGCGTCGGTGGCGCACGCCCGTCGGTGCCGGTCGCACCGGACGCGCTTGAGGCGAACGCCCGCCAGGCCATGTCCCCGCAGGCCGCCGCCTATATAATCGGCGGCGGCGGCTGCGAAGTCACGATGCGGGCGAACCGCGCAGCCTTCGAGCGCCATGCGCTCGTACCGCGCGTGCTGCGCGACGTGGCAACCCGCGACATCTCCGTCACCCTGTTCGGCCGCCGTCACCGCGCGCCCATCCTGCTCGCGCCGGTCGGCGTGCTGGAGATGGTACATCCCGAGGCTGATCTCGCCGTCGCGCGGGCCGCGGCCGCCGAAGGCATCGGCTATGTCTTCTCCAACCAGGCGTCGGTGCCGCTGGAGAAGACCGCGGCGGCGATGGCCGCTGCGCCGCGCTGGTTCCAGCTCTATTGGTCGAGCGACGACGATTTCGTCCGCTCGATCGTGGCCCGGGCCGAGAAGGCCGGTTGCGAGGCGATCGTGGTGACGCTCGACACGACGCTGCTCGGCTGGCGGCCGCGCGATCTCGACATGGCCTATCTGCCGTTCCTGCGGGGGCTGGGGATCGGCCAGTATCTCAGCGATCCGGTATTCCTTTCGAAAATCCCGGCATCTCCACCCGACACCGGCATCCGGCCGCGCGGCCTGGGTGTCATAGGGGCCGCGCTCAGCCTGCGCCGCAAGGGCAAGGAATTCGGCCTGACGATAAGCCAGATGCGCGCGGCGGTCGCGCATTTCACCGCGACCTATTCGCGACCCGATCTCAACTGGACCGATATCGCCAGGTTGCGCGACATGACCAGCCTGCCGATCCTGCTCAAGGGCCTGTGCCATGCCGACGACGCAAGGCTCGCGCGGGAGCATGGCGTCGACGGTATCGTGGTGTCGAACCATGGCGGGCGTCAGGTCGACGGCGAGATCGCGACACTCGACGCGCTGCCCGATATCGCCGCAGCGGCGGAAGGCCTGCCGGTGCTGCTCGCGATCGCGGGCGAGACCGGCGTGCGCGAGGTCATCCGCAACATCATCGGCGAGTTCGACATAACGCTGGCGCTGCTGGGGCTGATCAAGGCGAGCGAACTGGGCAAGGAGAACTTGTCGCGTTAAGTGTCGGTACCACCGCCACCGAAAAGCTCGCGGATCGCTGTGCCGAGGTCGACCAGCGCTGCGGCGCCGTTCCCGCGGAAGGCAGAGCCGTGCATGAGCGCCAAGGTCTGGGGCTCCAGCCCGGCCAGGCGCGCGAACAGCTTCTGCGTATGCGGCGCCCACACGAGGCCATGCGCGAAAGGCCCGGCGAGGGAGGCCACCATCATCGCGCGCGCCGGCCCGACGATGTCGCTCTCGGTCAAGGCCGACACCTCGCCGCCATGGAGGAACAGGTCGGAACAGAACAGCGTTCGGTCGGTCTCGTCGAAAAGCAGGCTGGCATCCCATCCATGGGGGAGATGCGGGGTCGACAGGAAACGGAATGCATGCCGCCCGGTAAGCAGGATCTCGTCGTCCTTCAGGGACCTTGCCGGCCGGTCGGCATAGTCCTCGAGCACAACCGACGCACCGACCGTGCCGGTGACCGGCGTCGCCTGCGGGGCGAGCGCCAGCCATTCGTTGAGGGCGCCGCATTCGTCGGGCTCGAAATGCGAAT
Organism: Mesorhizobium sp. L-8-10; assembly: GCF_016756635.1. Taxonomy (NCBI): domain Bacteria; kingdom Pseudomonadati; phylum Pseudomonadota; class Alphaproteobacteria; order Hyphomicrobiales; family Phyllobacteriaceae; genus Mesorhizobium; species Mesorhizobium sp. L-8-10. The sequence continues at coordinate 4,482,826 of NZ_AP023263.1, forward strand.
AACCGATCCAGCGTATGGTTGCAGGATCGATCAGTCGGGCGACGGCGTCACGCGTGTCCGGGAAGGCCCGCCGAAAACCCGTGTGATAGAGCAGGGGCTCTTCGTCGCGCATGAGATACTGGTTGAAGGTGAAGCCGAATCGCGGCTCGAAGCTGGCGATCCGGTAGACGTCAGGTGCGATCTCGTCGATGGCAATGGTCACGGCGGCCTCCCCAAGAACGGGTCGGCGCGATCCTATAGTCCTGCTCCTGACACCTTTCCGTCAGGAGTTCGATCCCGGCGAATCTATTTCCGTTTCGGATCCGGGAAGAACAGGCTGCGCCAGCCGCTCCGATCGAAAGGCTTCCATTCACCGTCCTTCTGCGCCAGCCGGTCGCAGATGGCAAAGACTGCCGCCGGGTGATGGCCGAGACCGCAATGGCTCGCCTCCACCTCGATGCTCTCGGTATGCGGCAGCTCGTTCTCCAGGCAACTCTGCCAGGCGCAGATGCCGTCGGTGCGGCTGTAGATCGCGGTGCTCGGTACCGGCGGCGATTCCGAGATGGCGCCGCCCATGTGACGCTCGCGGTCGTCGACCTTGTGGCCGGAGGTGAACTCATAGAGCCGCCACGCATTGGTGGCGCGCGGATCGCCGTTGAACGGGCTGCCCAGCGTGATCACGCCGCGCACCAGTTCCGGCATCATCTTCGCCAGCTGCCGCGCATAGATGCCGCCGAGGCTCCAGCCGACGATGCTCACCTTGCCGCCACTGACGTCGGCGAGTTCCTTCACGCGGTCTACCATCCTGCGTTCGATGCCGGGCAGGGGACCGTAGTTGCGGCCGAGGTTCCAACCATGTGCGGCATAGCCCTTGGACTTGAGGAAACCGCGCAGCGGCACCGTCGAACGGTCGCTCGTGACGAGCCCGGGCAGGACCAGCACGGGGTGACCGTCACCGCCGGGCGTCATGGCCGTGAGCAGCGGCAACGACGCGACAAAGCTGCCGAGTTCGGGCAATGTCCGCAACTCCAGCGCGAACAGCAGCCGCGACGGCGGTTTCAGGGGATGCGCATGCGCTGTCATTCCAGCTCCTGTCGGGTCGTGCGGTCGCCCTGGATGGACGGCCGGCGGGTTCCGTTCACGCGTCACATATGGGGCTTCGTTCGTGGTTCGGGCAGATGTCGCGATGTCATCGTCGGCTCAGTTCTGCACGGGTTTCGGCATGGTCTCGACGGCCGACTTCAGCTCGGCGAGCGCTGCGACGAGCAGATCCGCGAGCTTCGCGGCGTCGGGAACCGCCCGCTTGTCGGCGGTGATGCCGAAATCGAGCTTGTCGAGGTAGCTCTGCACCGTGATGTTGAGCGCTATCCCGTGCACGGGGATCGAGACGGGATAGAGCGCAAGGATCCTGGCGCCGGCGCAATAGAGGGGAAAGGGTGGCCCGGCCACGTTGGAGATGGTCAGATTGGTGGTCGACGGCATGACGTCGGCAAGGCCGATGCGGCCATAGAGCTGGGCGAGACCGGGCAGCAGGATCGGCGCCCCGAGCAGCGTATAGTCCTTGGGCGAGACGTCCTTAACCGTGCCGGCCAGCGCCTTGGAATCGCCAGCGGTGCGGCGGATCGCCTGCAGTCGTTCCAGCGGATCGGCGATCTCCGTGGCGATCGGGCATAGCATGCCGAAGACCTGGTTGCTGGCTTCGGCATCGCCCGGCTTCCGCAGCGAGATCGGCACGAAGGCGACGAGCGGCCGCTTCGGCAGCGCTTTCCGTTCCGAAAGATAGGGTCGAAGCGCGCCGGCGCAGATCGCCATCACCACGTCGTTGATCTTGGCGCCCGTCGCCTTGGCCACGAATTTGGCGTCGGTCAGCGACATTTCGCGCGCCGCGAAGGAGCGCTGGCTGGTGATCGTCACGTTGAACGGGGTCTTCGGGGCTAGCACGTCGGGAATGCCGGGCAGCCCGCCCCCGCTTTCACTCTTCTTCGGCAGGAGCATGTCTGTGACCGTGCCGAGCATCTGGGGGATCGCCTCCATCGCCTTCAGTTGCTGGCGCATGACGTTCTGCACGGCATCGTTGATGCCGAGGATGGCGCGTTCCTCTATCGTCGGCTTTCTCGTGGGCTTCTTCGGCTCGGGCGGTTTCACCTTGCGCGGCTCGGGCGACATGTCGAACAGGGCGGCCGCGATCGCCATGCCGGCGCCGCCGTCGATCGCCGCATGGTGCATCTTCGAATAGACGGCGACGTTGCCGTCGCCGAGCCCATCGATCACTGTGATCTGCCAGAGAGGACGGCTGCGGTCCAGCGGCACGGCATGCAGTTCGCCGACCATCTGCTCGAGTTGGGCGAAGCTGCCCGGGGCCGGCAGCGTCGCGCGCTTGATGTGATAGTCGAGGTCCATCTCGCCGGCGTCGACCCAGCCGGGATGGTCGAGTTCGAGCACGGTTCGGGCCAGCTTCTTCTCGAAGACCGGCGCCAGATGCATGCGCGACAGGAAGAAATCCCGGAAATGATGGAAGAACGAACCCGGCAGTTCCGCCGGCGGTTCATAGATGTGGAGGCCCGCCACATGCATCGGCATCTCGGGCGTTTCCATATAGAGAAACGAAGCGTCGATGCCCGTCAGCTGTTTCATCGGGTTCCTCCCGCTCCTCGGTTCCCGGTCAGCGCCGTCTTGCGAAATACGCGCCGCAATTGCCGACGATGAAGTCGAACGGCCACGAAGAGCTCCACATGTGATCATTTGCCGGATTCGTTGCAAAGGCAAGCGGAGCGATGACTTGGCATGGCTTTCCGCTGGGTAAGCATCCGGGGAATACGATCAGGACGTTCAATGGCCGGTTGCTGCTTTTCAACCGCTGTGGTCGCGTCTAGATTGAGCAAAAACATTCCTCGGGAGGGGAAGCCATGGAGCGCTTGTGGCTCAAGCACTACCCGGCCGGTGTTCCGGCCGAGGTCAATTTCGACTACTATCCGTCCGTCGCTGCACTGTTCGAAGAGAGCTTCGCGCGCTTCAAGGACGACAAGGCCTATATCTGCATGGACAAGTCGGTCACCTATGGTGATATCGACCTGATGTCACGCGATCTTGCGGCCTATCTGCAAGGGCTCGGCCTCAAGAAGGGCGACCGCGTTGCGTTGATGATGCCGAACCTGCTGCAATATCCGGTGGCCATCGCGGCTGTGCTGAGGGCGGGCTTCATCGCCGTCAACGTCAATCCGCTCTACACGCCGCGGGAGCTGGAGCACCAGCTCAGGGATTCCGGCGCGCTGGCGATCATCATCCTGGAGAATTTCGCGGCGACCCTTCAGCAGGTCATCCGCAACACCTCGATCAAGCACGTCGTCGTCTCCAGCGTCGGCGACCTCTTGGGCTTCGCGAAGGGGACCGTCACCAACTTCGTCGTGCGCAGGGTGAAGAAGGCCGTGCCGGCCTGGTCGCTGCCGGGGTCGGTCAGCCTCAAGGCGGCGCTGGCGACGGGCCGTCACAAGCCGCTCGACGCGCCCGATCTCCAGCCGGACGACGTCGCCGTGCTGCAGTATACCGGCGGAACCACCGGTGTCGCCAAGGGCGCCACGCTGCTTCACCGCACCATCATCGCCAACCTGCTCGCTTCCGAGGCGTGGATGCAGCCGGGCATCAAGCGAAAGCCGACCTCCGGCCAGCTCACCTTCATCTGCGCGCTGCCGCTCTATCACGTTTTCGCCTTCATCAGCTGCGGGCTACTGGCCATGCGCGCCGGCGGGGTCAACATTCTGATTCCCAATCCGCGCGATATCCCCGGCATGGTCAAGGAAATGGCCAAGTACCGCTTCCACCTGATCCCCGGCGTCAACACGCTGTTCAATGCGCTGGCCAGCAATCCGGATTTCGCCAGGCTCGATTTCTCGCAATTGCGGATCGCCAATGGCGGGGCCATGGCCGTTCAGGAGGCCGTGGCCCGGAAGTGGCTGGAAGTGACGGGCTGCCCGATCGTCGAAGGTTATGGCCTCTCCGAGACGTCGGCGGGCATCGCCTGCAACCCGACCGATAACGACGCTTTCACCGGCACGATCGGACTGCCGCTGCCCAATGTGGAGATCCGCCTGCTCGACGACGACGGCAACGATGTGCCGCATGGCGCGCCCGGCGAGATTTCGATCAAGGGTCCTCAGGTGATGGCCGGCTACTGGCAACGCCCCGACGAGACGGCCAAGGTGATGACCCCGGACGGTTTCTTCAAATCCGGCGACGTCGGCATCATGGACGACCGTGGTTACGTCAAGATCGTGGACCGCAAGAAGGACATGATCCTGGTGTCGGGCTTCAACGTATACCCGAACGAGATCGAGGACGTGGTTGCCAGCCATCCCGGCGTGCAGGAATGTGCCGTGGTTGGCGTGCCCGACAAGAATTCGGGCGAGGCCGTGATGGTGTTCGTGGTGAAGCGGGACCCGACGCTCACCAAGGAGGTGCTGCAGGAGTATTGCGCCAAGAACCTCACGGGCTACAAGAAGCCGAAGCATATCGAGTTCCGCACCGACCTTCCGCGCACCAATGTCGGCAAGATTCTTCGCCGCGAGTTGCGCGACGAGGTCATGAAGAAGTCCGCCTGACCCGTCACGAGGATCGCATATGACCGACACGCCACTGACTTTCGCGACCATGCCGACGATGATCGGCAAGGAACTTGGCGTCTCCTCCTGGATCACGGTCGACCAGGAGATGATCAACCAGTTCGCCGAGACGACACGCGACAAGCAGTGGATCCACATCGACGTGGAGCGCGCGAAGCGCGAAAGCCCGTTTCGAGCGCCTGTCGCGCATGGCTATCTCACCCTCTCGCTCGTCGCCGCGATGAGTTACGAGATCGGCGCGCTGCCGGAGGGCACGGCGGCCGCCTTCAACTACGGGCTCGACAAGGTCCGGTTCCTCACCCCTGTCAAGGCCGGCGCGCGGGTGCGCATGCGTTCGACGCTGGTTTCCTTCGACGAGAAGGGACCCGGGCAGTTCCTGATGAAAGCCAACAACGTCGTCGAGATCGAGGGCGAGGAAAAGCCGGCGCTGATCGCCGAGACGCTGGCCATGCTCGTCGCCGCGCCTCCGCCAAAGTCCTGATCGGGTCTTGGAGCGGACGGCGGCAGGAAAGGGAGGACTGCAATGGCCAAGGCGCCGAAGAACGAAGGGCGGACCATCGCCGATGACATCGCGGAGAATTCCGCGGAGAACACGCTGGCGCTCAATCCGCTGATCGGCGTGCGCAGCCAGGATCTGGTGGCGGCGGCGGGAACGGTGATGAAGGCGCTCGCCAGCCATCCGCAACTCGTCGCCCAGCAATGGATGTCCTTCGCAACCGAGTTCGGCAAGATCGTCGGCGGGCAGTCCGACATCGCCGCGGATCCGAAGGACCGCCGCTTCGCCGATCCCGCCTGGAAGACGAGCGGCATCCACAAGGCGCTGATGCAGTCCTATGTCGCCTGGGGCAAGGCCGTCACCGACCTCGTCGAGAAGACGGATCTGCCTGAGAAGGATGCGGCGCGCGCCCGCCTCATGACATCGATCTTCGTCGACACCATGGCGCCGTCCAACAACCCACTTCTCAATCCGACGGCAGTGAAGGCCTTCGTCGACAGCGGCGGCAAGAGCGCGCTCAACGGCCTCAGGAACTTCCTCGACGACATGACGAAGAACGGCGGCCTGCCCTCGTCCGTGGACGTCTCCAAATTCAAGGTCGGCGAGAACCTCGCCAACACGCCGGGCACGGTGGTGTTCCGCAACGAGGTGCTGGAACTCGTCCACTATACGGCGACGACGGAGAAGGTCTATCAGCGGCCGCTGCTGGTGGTGCCGCCGCAGATCAACAAATATTATTCGGTCGATCTCTCGCCCGACAAGAGCATGATCAAGTTCCTGCTCGCGAATGGCCTGCAGCCCTATTGCGTGTCCTGGCGCAATCCGACGCCGGAGCAACGCGACTGGGGGTTGGACACCTATATTGCGGCACTCGACGAGGCCTGCGACGCGGCGCGCGAGATCACCGGTTCCGACACGGTCAACATCATGGGCTCCTGCTCGGGTGGCATCACGCTGTCGACCTATGTCGCCTGGCTTGCCGCGCAGGATCTCAAGAAGGTCAATGCGGTCATCCTGGCGGTCTGCGTACTCGACACTATGGCCGCCACCGACAACGACTTCGCCGCGCTGGTCACGCCCGAAAGTGTCATGGCGGCCAAGCAGATGTCCAAGGCGCGCGGCATCCTCGACGGGCAGGACATGGCCAAGATGTTCGCCTGGATGCGCCCGAACGACCTGATCTGGAACTACTGGGTGAACAACTATCTGCTCGGCAACCAGCCGCCGGCCTTCGACGTGCTGTTCTGGAACGCCGACACCACGCGCCTGCCGGCGCGGCTGCACGGCGATTTCCTCGACCTGATCTTCACCAACCCGTTCATGAACCCCGGCAAGCTGTCGATCAACGGCGTCCCGATCGACATGCGCAAGGTCAAGCACGAGACCTATGTCATCGGCGGCACGACCGACCACATCACGCCGTGGAAGGCCGTCTACCAGACGGCTCGTATCTATGGCGACAAGACCACTTTCATCCTGTCGAATTCCGGACATCTGCAGAGCCTGCTCAATCCGCCCGGCAATCCGAAGGCCTGGTACGTCAAGGGCGTCACCAAGGAGAAGGATGCGGATGCCTGGGCGGCGGGGGCCACCAAGCATGAGGGGAGCTGGTGGCTGGACTGGGCCGAATTCCTGAAGGCTAGATCGGGCGACGAGATCGGGGCGCCCAAGACTCCAGGCAGCAAGAAGCACAAGCCGCTCGGTGCTGCGCCCGGGACGTATATCTTCGAGGCGTGAGCTGACTCAATCTTTGCGCTGCCCCTCATCCGCCTGCCCGTCCTCCGCAGCAGCTGCGCTGCAGCTGCGGAGGACGGGCAGGCGGATGAGGGGCGGCACAAATAGCACAAAAAGGGGCAGGGGACAGATGAGAGCATCCGCAAAGCGAAGGAGGGCCGAGAGCGCTCCGATGGAGATCAAGGTCTTCGACGTCGATGGGCAATTGCTGCGCACCGGCATCCGGCAGGGCACGGCGGATCGCCCGCCGCTTCTGATGTTCAACGGCATCGGCGCCAATCTGGAACTCGCCGAACCGTTCATGAACGCCCTCGACGATACATCGGGCATCATCTTCGACGTGCCCGGGGTCGGCGGCTCGCCCAAGCCGGCCTTGCCGTACCGGCCATCGACACTCGCGCGCATGGCCAAGCGACTGGTGGAGATCCTCGGCTACGAGCAGGTCGACGTGTCGGGTGTCTCCTGGGGTGGCGGGCTCGCCCAGCAATTCGCCTATCAATATCCTGGCGTGTGCCGGAAGCTCATCCTGGCCGCGACCGCGCCCGGCGTCACCATGGTACCCGGCGCGCCGAAGGTGCTGATGAAGATGGCGAGCCCGCGCCGTTACACCGATCCCGGCTATATGCGCTCGATCGCGGCAGAGATCTATGGCGGCGACTTCCGCAAGGACCCGACGCTGATCGCGCGGCACGCCGCCGCCATGAAAGGCGCCACCCAATATGGCTATATGCTGCAGCTCTTTGCCATGAGCGGCTGGACCAGCCTGCCGTTCCTGTGGCTGCTGCGGCAGCCGACGCTCATCCTGGCTGGCACCGACGACCCTCTGGTGCCGGTCATCAATGCCAGGATGCTGCACGGCATGATCCCGAATTCACGCCTCGAACTGCTCGACGACGGGCATCTGTTCCTCGTCACCAAGCCGAAGCAGTCGGCGGAGATGATCGAGGCATTTCTGAGGGAGTAACCCTTCGGGGCTGGCTGTGTGAGCGCCCGGGCCGGGGCCTTGCGATGGGTTTTTTCTCGCTTGCGGCTACGGAATACCCCTCATCCGACCTCGCCCTGCGGGCGAGGCCACCTTCTCCCACAAGGGGAGAAGGCTGGGGCCTTGCTTCGACGGCTCTGCAAATCACCGACGTTGACGGTTGGCCGAGGCGCCACTGCAGGGCGCCACCATGGCCCGTTTTGCTGAACTTGACGAACACAACTGCGTTCCCTTCTCCCCTTGTGGGAGAAGGTGGCCTCGCGAAGCGAGGTCGGATGAGGGGTACTCCCGTGACGTGGCGTATCCCGAGCCGCGAGAAGAAGGTGCCGGCAGGCGGATTGGAGGACGGGGCGGGCCAACCGCTGCCGGTTCCCGCTTCGCGCACAAGAATGATGGGTCGGAAGGTTGCCATCTCGTAGCTGACTTGGCGGACCACGCTCACGAAGGTGTGCTGCCGACCCGGATGTCTATCCCTTCCAGCCCGTCGATACCGCCGGTCGCGCGCTGGCCGGGCTTGATCGCGCCGACGCCGGCGGGGGTGCCGGTGAAGATCAGGTCGCCTGGCTGAAGCTCCATGCCTTCGCTGCAGATCGCGACGATGTCTTCGACCGGCCAGATAAGCTCGGCGAGGTCGGCATCCTGCCTGGTCTCGCCGTCGACCGCCAGCCAGATCCGTCCCTTGTCCGGCGTGCGCCACTGCGCGGCGCGGGTGAGGGGGCCGCATGGCGCGGAACGATCGAAGCCTTTCGACCAGTCCCATGGACGCCTCAGCGCCTTGGCTTCGTCCTGCAAGTCGCGACGGGTGAGGTCAATGCCGACGGCATAACCCCAGACATGGTCGAAGGCGGACGCGCGGGAGATTCGGAAGCCGCCCCTGCCGATCGCCACGACAAGCTCGATCTCGTGATGCAGATTTTCCGTCAGCGGCGGATATGGAATCTCGACACCGCTGTCGACCACGGCATCGGCAGGCTTGGCGAAGAAGAAAGGCGGCTCGCGATCGGGGTCGTTGCCCATCTCGCGGGCGTGGGCGGCATAGTTCCTGCCGACGCAGAAGATGCGCCGCACGGGAAAGCGTTCCGCCGATCCCGAAACCGCTACGGAAGGAACAGGGGGCGGAGCGACGACAAATTCGGTCATTCGAAGGTCCTGAATTTCGGTTGCCGGTTTGGGGGAGCAGGCGGGCTACGGCGCGATATTGGCCAGTTCGTCCAGCATGTCGAGCAGGCGCTCGATCTGCTTGGCGCCGTAGCGGGCCTCGAGATCGGCATAGATGGCGCGGCTCTCCGGCGTCACTTCGCGCAGCAGGGCCACCCCGGCGGGCGCGATCGCCAGCAAGGCGCGCCGGCCGTCGCTGGCATCGCGCTCCCGGGTGATCAGCGCGCGATCCTCCAGCGCCTTGATGATGCGGGTGAGGCTCGGCGCCAGCACGCAGGCGCGGTCGGCCACCTCGGTCGCGTCGAGCGGGCTGGTTTCGCCGAGCACGCGGATCACGCGCCATTGCTGCTCGGTCACGTCATGGGCGGCGAGCATCGGCCGGAAGCGGCCCATCACCGCCTCGCGCGCGCGCAGCAACGCGATCGGCAGCGAGCGGCGCGTGTCGCGCGGCAGCAGCGTGTCCTCAGGAAGCGCTTGGCGGGTCTGCTTCTGTCGAGAATCCATGGCGCGCACCTTTCACCGTATTGCGATGCGCTGCAAGGCGTTCGTGCGGTTCAGGCCTCGGCCGCCACAGTGTTGCGCAGCGTGCCGACGCCTTCGACCTCCACTTCGACGACGTCGCCCTGCCTCAGCCATTTCGGCGGGTCGAAGCGGGCGCCGGCACCCGTCGGCGTGCCGGTGGCGATCAGGTCTCCCGGCATGAGCGTGGTGAAGGTCGAGACATATTCGACGATGCGCGCGAATGAGAAGGCCATGGACGCAGTCGTGTCGCTCTGGCGGAGCTCGCCGTTCACCCGGGTCTCGATCCGCATGTCGCAGACGTCGATGCCGGACAGGTCGGTTTCGATCCAGGGGCCCAGCCCGCCGGACCGGTCGAAATTCTTGCCCTGGGTGACGTTGAACTTGCCGTGCCGGATCCAGTCGCGGACCGATCCTTCGTTCATGATGGTGAGGCCGGCGACATGAGCAATCGCTTCGGCCCGGGCAATGCGACGACCGGGCTTGCCGATGACGAGCACGATCTCGCCCTCATAGTCGAGCTGCTCGGATTCGCGAGGGATGACCATGGCCTCGCCATGCGGCACGAAGGAAAGCGGAGTGCGCATGAAGAGTGATGGGTATTTCGGCGCTTCCGATCCGTCCTTGTATTCCTCGTTGCGGTTCACGTAGTTGACGCCGACGCAGAAGATCTTGCCGGGATCGGCGATCGGCAGGTCGAGGGCCTGCCCTTCAAGCGGCACGTCGGGCGCGGCAGTGGCGACAATGGCGCGGACATCGTCGAGCAGCCCGTCCTCGATGATCTGCCTGACGCTTCGCCCCTCGAAATGCCGGGAAAGGTCGACGATGCCGCCGTCCTTCACCGCACCCGCCTTGGCCATTCCATAAGCAAGAAAGGTCAGCAACCGCATCAGACAAGTCCCGTCCTGGCAAGTACGCCGTCGAGCCGCTTTTCGAGCTCCGGTGTCGCCGGCACCAGCGGCAGCCGGTGCTCGTTCTCAGGCATGATGCCCAGCCGCTTCATCATATATTTCATCGGTATCGGATTGATGTCGTAGAACACCGCCTTGTTGATCTCGAAGAGCTTGCGGTGAAGGTCGCGCGCCTTGAACAGGTCGCCGGCCCAAACCGCCTCGCACATCTCGGCGAGCGGTTTCGGACGCAGATTGCCGACCGCATTCATCAGCCCGCAGGCGCCGACCGCCATCATGGGAAACGACAGCTCCTCCAGCCCGACGAAGACGCGCAGATCCTCGTCGATCTCCTCGAACAGGTCCGACACATAGGCGAGATCGAGCGATGCATGCTTCATGCCGACAAAGGTCGGACAGGTGTTGTCGATCTCCTTCGCCGTCTCCACCTTCACGTCCACCGCCGCGCGCCCCGGAATATGGTAGATCATCCACGGCTTGTCGTGCAGGGCGTTGAGCTGCCGGTAGTATTCGACGAGACCGCGCTGCGGCGGGCGGGAATAATAAGGCGTCACGATCAGCAGCGCATCGACGCCCTTCTTGCCGGCCGCATGCCTGGTTAGAGCCGCGGTCTCCGCATAGCTCTGAGAACCGGTGGCAACCACGACCGTGGTCTTGCCGGCGGCGGCTTCCACGGCGACGTCGACGATGCGATTGCGCTCCTCGACGGTCAGCGACGACGGCTCCGACGTGGTGCCGTTGACGAGGATGCCGTGCGAGCCCTCGCGGCGCTGGAACTCGACCAGGCCGGCATAGGCGTCGTAGTCGACCGCGCCGTTCCGGAACGGCGTCACCAATGGCGGGATCGAGCCTTTGAGAAAGTCCTTGTCCAGTTTCAGCATGGCTCTCCTCCGCTTCCCTCGATCTCCATGTCATGCACAGCTGCTTGACATCGATCTAGTTAACACGTTAATAACATGGTTGCAACGTCGAAAACGAGCGATGTCGCGAAGCCGCGGGGAGGAGCCCATGCCGCATTTCATCGTCGAATACTCGGCCAATCTCGACGGCAAGGTCGATATCAAGGGTCTGTGCGATGCGATCCTCGATGCGGCAATCGATGCTGACGTGTTCGAGCTCGGCGCGATCCGTGTTCGCGCACTGCGCTGCGAGGCCTATGCCATCGCCGACAGGCTGCCGGAAAACGGCTTCGTCGACCTGTCGCTCCGGCTCGCCGCAGGCCGGGCGATCGAGGTGAAAAAGAAGCTGGGCGATGCGGTCTTCGCTGCCGTCGAGAGTTTCCTTGCGCCGCTCTTCGAGACGCCGCATTTCGCGCTGTCCTTCGAGATCCGCGAGATCGATCCGGATTTCAGCTGGAAAAAGAACGCCATCCATCCGCGTCTGCGCGGCAAATAGGGGGAAGACCATGTCAACGCTCGACGAAAACCTCGGCAAGGCCAAGGCCTGGCTGGCGCGGTTCCGCGCCGAGGGCGTGCTCAACCGCATCGGCGGCGAAGCCGTGCCCGCGGCGGACGGCACGACCTTCGAGACCATCTCGCCGATCGACCTCCAGCCGCTTGCCAGTGTGGCCCATGGCAAGGCGGCCGATATCGACCGCGCGGCCAAGGCCGCCAAGGCGGCGTTTCCGGCCTGGGCGGCGATGCCGGGCGAGGCTCGCAAGAGACTGCTGCACAGACTCGCCGACGCGATCGAGGCACGGGCAGAGGAGATCGCCTTCGTCGAATGCATGGACACCGGCCAGGCGTTGAAATTCATGGCGAAGGCCGCGCTGCGCGGCGCGGAGAATTTCCGTTTCTTCGCCGATCGCGCGCCGGAAGCCCGCGACGGCAAGGCGCTCAGGGCCCCGAACCAGCTCAACATCACCACGCGCGTGCCGATCGGTCCGGTCGGCATCATCACCCCGTGGAACACGCCCTTCATGCTGTCGACCTGGAAGATCGCGCCGGCGCTGGCCGCCGGATGCACCGTCGTCCACAAGCCGGCGGAATTTTCGCCGCTGACGGCCAGCCTGCTTGCCGAGATCGCGGAAGAGGCCGGTCTGCCGAAGGGTGTGTGGAACCTCGTCAACGGGCTCGGCGAGGACGCGGGCAAGGCGCTGACGGAGCACCCTGACATCAAGGCGATCGGTTTCGTCGGCGAAAGCCGCACCGGCTCGCTGATCATGAAGCAGGGCGCCGACACGCTGAAACGCGTGCATTTCGAGCTCGGCGGCAAGAACCCGGTCATCGTGTTCGCAGATGCCGATCTCGAACGCGCCGCCGACGCCGCCGTCTTCATGATCTATTCGCTGAACGGCGAGCGTTGCACCTCCTCGTCGCGGCTGCTGGTCGAAGCCGACATCTACGAGGCCTTCACCAGGAAAGTCGCGGAGAAGGCGGCGCGCATCAGGATCGGCCATCCGCTCGATCCGGAGACCACGATCGGCCCGCTGATCCATCCCGTGCACGAAAAGAAAGTGCTGTCCTATTTCGACCTCGCCCGGCAGGAAGGCGCCACGATCGCCACCGGCGGCGAGAAAGCGCAAGGCCCGGGCGGCGGCTGTTACGTGAAGCCGACGCTTTTCACCAATGCCACGAATTCGATGCGCATCACGCAGGAGGAGATCTTCGGACCGGTGCTCACCGCCATTCCGTTCGAGGACGAGGCCGAGGCGCTGGCGCTGGCCAACGACGTCGACTATGGCCTGACCGGCTATCTCTGGACATCCGATGTCACCCGCGCCCTTCGCTTCACCGAACAGCTCGAGGCCGGCATGATCTGGGTGAATTCGGAGAATGTCCGCCACCTTCCGACACCGTTCGGCGGCGTGAAGAACTCCGGTATCGGCCGGGACGGCGGCGACTGGTCCTTCGACTTCTATATGGAAACCAAGAACATCGCCTTCGCCACGGCTCCGCACGCCATCGCCAGGCTGGGCGGATGACGGGGCTGGATCGGCTTGATCCGGATCAAGGGCGAGGAACGCTGAGCCGTTAGTGTCCCCGAGGGACATGGATCGGACTGGGAGGACGTCGATGCCGCTGCCGAAATGCAATCTCTATCCGCCGTTCAACATCGTGCGACTGTCGCATGTGGAATATGCCGTCACCGACCTTGCGGCGAGCAAGGCGTTCTATGCCGATACGCTCGGTCTGCAGGTGACGCATGAGGACGGCGACATCGTCACGCTGCGGGCGATGGAAGAGCGCAATCATCACTGCATCGTATTGAAGCGCGGCATCGAGCCCGTTGCCGATGTGCTCGGCTTCAAGGTGTTCTCCGAGGAGGACCTCGATCGGGCGAAGGCCTTCTTCGAAGGTAAGGGCCTGCCGGCCGAATGGATAGAGCGACCCTGGCAGGACCGTACGCTGAGGACACGGGATCCGCACGGGATTCCGCTGGAATTCTACGCGACAATGGAGCGGCTGCCGACGATCCACCAGCAATACAGGCTCTATCGCGGCGTCAAGCCGCTCAGGATAGACCATTTCAACTGCTATTCGACCAGCGTCGATGCCTCCGTCGCCTTCTACAACGAGATCGGCTTCCGGGTGACGGAATATACCGAGGACGAGGAAACGAAGAAGCTGTGGGCGGCCTGGATGCACCGCAAGGGCGGCGTGCACGACATGGCCTTCACCAACGGCCGCGGCCCCCGGCTCCACCATGTCGCCTTCTGGGTGCCGACGCCGCTCAACATCATCGACCTGCTCGACCTGATGTCGACGACGGGCTATCTCGCAAATATCGAGCGCGGGCCGGGCCGGCACGGCATCTCGAACGCCTTTTTCCTTTATGTGCGCGATCCCGACGGCCACCGCATCGAGATCTATTGTTCGGACTATCTCACCGTCGATCCCGACCACGAACCGATCAAGTGGGACCTGAAGGACCCGCAGCGCCAGACGCTGTGGGGGGCGCCGGCGCCGCGAAGCTGGTTCGAGGAGGGCAGCCTGTTCGCCGGTGTCGCCGTCGAGGAGCCGCAACTCAAGGCGCAGCCCATCGTGGCGCCGTAGGGCGCCGCCCGTCCATTCGGTGGAAGCCTGCTTCAGCCCGCCGGTGGCACCAGCCGGAAGTCGGGAAGCTCGCGCAGGGCCAGTTCCGGCCCGGCCGGAGAATAGACGACGAATAGCTGCATCGGCCCGTCGCCGGTGTTGAGGGTGGAGTGGTAGCGGCTCTCTGGCACATAGATCGTGCAGCCCGGCCCGACTTTTCTGACCACCGGGTTCCCGGCTTCGTCCTCGACCATCTGCTCGCCGGTCCCCGAGATCACGAAGATGATCTCTTCCGCGCCGGGATGGTTGTGGCGCGAATGGCCCTGGCCTACGGCGAGATCGACCACGCCGCCGGAAAAGCGTTCGGCCCCGTTGACTTCGGGCGCGACCGTCAGCGCCAGCCGGCCCCAATCGAAGGCGAAGGTGTCCACCTCCTTCGGGTAGCGGAACATCCTGTCTGCGTCGCTCATCGTCTCATCCCTTCTTGCTTTTCGGCTTGGCGTCGGCGCCGCCAAGCGCGATTGCCTTGAAATCCGCGGTCTGTCTGGCGATCGCGGCTTCGGCCGGCAGGCGCTCCATGCTGGAGGCGCCGTAGAAACCGTGCAAGCCTTCCGACCGCTCGAGGATGTAGCGCGCGTCGTCGGGCATCGAGATCGGACCGCCGTGGCACAGCATGATCACGTCCTTGCGGATCGAACGCGCGGCCTCGGCGATCGCGTCGATCTCCTTCACGCAATCGTCGAGCGATTTGGCGCTGGTGGCGCCGATCGAGCCGCCGGTCGTGACGCCCATATGCGCCACGACGATGTCCGCGCCGGCCTTGGTCATCGCCCTGGCTTCGTCGGGATTGAAGACATAGGGCGTGGTCAAGAGGTCCAGATCGTGGGCTGCCGCGATCATGTCGACCTCGAGGCCGAAGCCCATGCCGGTCTCCTCGAAACTCACCCGCATGGTCCCGTCGAAAAGGCCGATGGTCGGGAAGTTCTGGACGCCGGAGAAGCCCATGTCCTTCAATTCGGCGAGGAAGCGCGGCATCAGCACGAAAGGATCGGTGCCGTTGACGCCTGCCAGGACCGGCGTCTTCTTCACCACCGGCAGCACTTCGACCGCCATCTCCTTCACGATCTCGTTGGCGTTGCCGTAGGCGAGCAGGCCCGCCGCCGAGCCGCGACCCGCCATACGGTAGCGGCCGGAATTGTAGATGATGATGAGGTCGATGCCTCCTGCCTCCTCGGCCTTGGCGGAAAGGCCGGTGCCGGCGCCGCCCCCGACGATCGGCACGCCGTCGGCGATCATCTTGCGAAACTTCTCGAGGATCTTCTTGCGTGGGATTGCCGGCATCGGGGTCTCATTCTCCTGAAATGGCGCGGAAGGCCTCTGCGGCGGCGGCCGCGAAGGCGGGATCGTTGATGTGGAGCGGCAAGCGAAGGACGCGGCGGTCGCCGGTGTGGACGACCGTTTCCTCGATCGCGGCGAAGAGGGCGGCGTCCGCATCGGGATCGAAGAAGGCTCCGCCTTCGATATCGAGGGCCGACACGCCCTTCTCCGGGAGAAGGAAGCGCACCGGTCCGTCGCAGGCGTTCAGCTTCCGCCCGATCCAGGCGCCGATGACACGGCATTCCTCAGCGGTCGTGCGCATGAGGGTCACGTTCGGATTGTGCTGGTGGAAGAGCCTGTCGCGGTAGCGTTCCGGTACGGTCGAGCGCGCCCAGAAATTCACCATGTCGAGGGCGCCGACGGAGCCGACATAAGGAAGCCGACGGTGGGCGACGGCACCGAAGCGGTCCTCGGTCGCCGGCAGCACACCGCCCAGCAAGAGGTCGCAGACTTCGGTGGTCGTGATGTCGATGATCCCCTGAAGCAGACCGCTGTCGGCAAGTTTCTCCATGGCGCGTCCGCCCGTGCCGGTGGCATGGAAGACCAGGCAGTCATAACGTTCGCGCAGCGTCGCGACGATCGCCGTGACGCAGGGCGTCGTCACGCCGAACATGGTGAGGCCCAATGCCGGCTTGCCTTCGGCACGCGGGGCAGGGCGCAGGGCCATGCCCGAAATCATCTGCGCCGCGTTGTGCAGGATGATGCGCGAGAGGCGGTTGAGGCCGGCCATGTCGGTCACCGAAGGCACCATGACGATGTCGGAAACGTCGACGAAGGGCGCGACGTTGCCGGAAGCGAGCGTCGAGACCATCACCTTCGGCAGGCCGAGCGGCAGGCCGCGCATGCCGGCGGTGATGATCGACGTGCCGCCGCCGCCGCCGATGCCGATCACGCCTGCGATATCCTCCCGCGCCGAGATGAAGCGTGAGAATGCGATGGTCATCGCCGCGACGGCGTCGCCGCGATCATCCGCACCAAGCGCAGCGTCGGCGCCGTCCGGATGGCAGGCGGCGACTTCCGATGCGGGGATGTCGACATCGGTTGCCGGTGGCCGGGTGCCGACGTCCACGCGCATGACATGGCCGCCCGCCGCGACGATGGCATCCGACAGGAAGGCCAGTTCCTCGCCCTTCGTGTCGGCCGTGCCGACGACATAGATGCGCTTCATGAGGTCCCCGCCCTCCTGCCCGTCCACGTTCGCGTCTCGAATGCCGGTGCGCAGATGTTGCAATCGAAATGAGACGATAGTATCGTATTGACATGGATGTCTCACGTCAAGAACAGGGTCTCGCCGATGCCGTCGAGCGTGGGCCGCGCGCCAGGACGCGGCGGTTGATGCTGGAGACGGCGACGCGGTTGATGCAGGGTGGGGCCATCCCCTCCGTCACCGAGGTGGCGGAGGCCGCGCAAGTGTCGCGCGCGACGGCCTATCGCTATTTTCCCACCCAGGCCGCGCTGGTCCATGCGGTCGTCGATGAGGCCCTCGGCCCCATACTCGAATGGCGCTCGGATTCGTTCGACGCCGAGAAGCGGACACGCGACCTGTTCGGCAGCGCCATGCCGCGCATAGATGCCTTCGAGGCGACCTTCCGGGCCGCGCTGAAGCTCTCGCTCGATCAATGGGCCGCCCGGCAGGCCGGAACGTTCGGACCGGAGCCGCCCTTCACGCGCGGCCACCGTATCGATCTGCTGCGCGACGCCATCGCGCCGCTGCGCGGGCAGGTGCCCGAGGCGGCTTTCGACCGGCTCGCCAAGGCTTTGTCGCTGCTGTTCGGCATCGAGGCGTTGGTGGTGCTGAAGGATATCTGGGGCGTTGATGTCGAGGAAACGCGGTCAATAACCGAATGGGCAGCGACGGCGCTCGTCCGCGCCGTCGCTGCGCAGGCGGCCTGGCCCGAAGATCGCTCGTAAGGCCAGGCTATGGCGTCCAAACTGGTAGGACCAATTCTGCGGACTGGGCGGCGTGACCCCAAAAGCTGTTCTTTGCCTGCAAACGATTACACAATCTCGCAAATGCGAGACTACGCAAATGAACGGGTTGTCCATAGGGCGTGGATCGTGTTGTGACCGGGAGTGGCAAGAAAACAGCTTGACCGATATCGGCAATTGGTAATACCAGATTGAGACGGAAAGAATGCAGTCCAAGCGGGTGCGCTGGCGCCTGTTCAGGGCTGGACCGTTCGGGGAGCGCAGGGGAGGAGACCGGCGTCCGGATGGTTGAAGGTCTGCTCATGCAGGCAATCGCCGCGACCTGCTCGCGGGGCGCGGACGACGAGGAAGGGTAAGCGCAAACGGGAGGAAGTCATCATGCACAGGTCAATAACCGGCATGCTTGCCGGTATCGGGTTCACGCTTGCCTGCGGAACGTCCGCGTTCGCGCAGGAACTCACCATCTTCTGGGCGGAATGGGATCCCGCCAACTACCTGCAGGAACTCGCCAACGAGTATGAGAAGGAGACCGGGGTCAAGGTCACGGTCGAGACCACGCCGTGGTCGGACTTCCAGACGAAGGCCTTCACCGAATTCAACGCCAGGGGCAGTGCCTACGATATGGTCGTCGGCGACTCGCAATGGATCGGCGCCGCCTCGGAGGCCGGCCACTATGTCGACCTCAGCCAGTTCTTCGCCGAGCACAAGCTGACCGAGACGATGGCGCCCGCCACCGTCAAATATTATGCCGAATATCCGGCCGCCTCCGGCAAATACTGGTCCGTGCCTGCCGAGGGCGACGCCGTCGGCTGGTCCTATCGCAAGGACTGGTTCGAAGATCCGAAGGAGATGGAGGCGTTCAAGGCCAAATATGGCTACGACCTCGCTCCGCCGAAGGATTTCAAGCAATTGCGTGACATCGCCGAGTTCTTCCACCGTCCGGACGAAAAACGCTACGGCATCGCCATCTACACCGACAACTCCTATGATGCGCTGGTGATGGGCGTCGAGAACGCCATCTTCTCCTATGGTGGCGAGCTTGGCGATTACGCGACCTACAAGGTCGACGGCATCATCAACTCCGAGCAGAACGTCAAGGCGCTCGAGCTCTACAAGGAACTCTACGGCTTCACGCCTCCGGGCTGGGCCAAGAGCTTCTTCATCGAGGACAACCAGGCGATCACCGAAAACCTGGCCGCGATGAGCATGAACTACTTCGCGTTCTTCCCGGCGCTGGTGAACGAGGCGTCGAACCCGAACGCCAAGAACACCGGCTTCTTCGCCAATCCGGCCGGGCCGAACGGCGACCAGTTTGCCGCGCTTGGCGGACAGGGCATCTCGATCGTGAGCTATTCGGAGAACCAGGAAGAGGCCTTCAAGTTCCTCGAATGGTTCGTCAAGGACGAGACGCAGAAGAAGTGGGCCGAGCTCGGCGGCTACACCTGCAACAAGGCGGTGCTCGAGAGCGCCGAGTTCCAGAACGCGACGCCGTACAACAAGGCCTTCTACGACACCATGTTCAAGGTGAAGGACTTCTGGGCGACGCCGGAATATGCGGAGCTGCTGATCCAGATGAACCAGCGGGTCTATCCGTACGTCACCGGCAACCAGGGCACGGCGAAGGAAACGCTCGACGCGCTCGCCGCCGACTGGAACGCCACTTTCAAGAAGTACAACCGCATGCAGTAGGCGCGGTCTGAGATCGGAGGGGGCGCGCCCGTCCCCTCCGATCTTTTTTCAGCGGTCGAGAATCAGAGTACGGGAAAGGAACCGGCCTTGGCCACCGCAGTCATAGCAACGCTGGATCCGAAATCGCGCGCCGCCTCCCGCGGCTTGAGCGACATCACGATCCGCAATCTCTTCATCATCCCGACGATCCTCTTCCTGATCGTCTTCAACATCTTCCCGCTGATGTATTCGCTCGGCTATTCCTTCACCGACTTCCGCGCCTCGTCTCCGGCGGCCGCGAATTTCGTCGGGTTGCAGAACTATCGCGAGCTGCTCAACGACCCCTTCATCTGGTCGAACTTCGCCATCACTGCGAAATACGTCATCGTCTCGGTCGTCGGCCAGGTGATCGTCGGCTTCGGCGTGGCGCTGCTCCTCAACCGCGACATCCCCTTCAAGGGTCTGATCACCACGCTGCTTCTCTTGCCGATGATGCTCTCCATGGCCGTGGTCGGCCTGTTCTGGAAGCTGCTCTACGACCCGTCCTTCGGCATAATCAACCACGTACTGGGGCTTGGCACGTTCGAGTGGCTGTCCAACCCCGACATGGCGCTCTATGCGGTGGCCATCACCGACATATGGATGTGGTCGCCCTTTGTGATGCTCCTGTCCCTCGCGGGGCTCTCGGCCGTGCCGAAGCACCTCTACGAGGCCGCGGCAATCGACCGCGCCGGCACTTTCTACACCTTCTTCCGCATCACGCTGCCGCTGGTCGCGCCGATCCTGATGATCGCGATCATCTTTCGCACCATGGAGGCGTTCAAGACCTTTGACCTCGCCTACATCCTGACCAGCCAGCCGACCACGGAGGTGATCTCGATCCGGCTCTACAAGATGGCCTTCCAGGAATGGCAGACGGGGCGCTCCTGCGCGCTTGCCTACATCGTGCTGATCATGATCCTGGCGATCACCAACATCTACGTGAAGTACCTCAACAAGGTGAAGGAACGCTGAGATGGCCGCCGTCAAGACATCCGGCGAAAGGGCGCTGAACCGTGTCGCCGTCGTCGCGGTCGTCGTTATCACGCTGATCTTTCTCGCGCCGATCTACTGGATCGTGTCGACGTCGTTCAAACCGCGCAACCTGTCGACAACCATTCCGCCGACGATCGTCTTCACGCCGGAAGTGTCGCCCTTCGTAAAACTCTTCACCAAGCGCTCGCAACTGCGCGCGCCGCCGACGCCCGAGGAATACGCAGCGGCGCCGTGGTG
The DNA here is from genome assembly GCF_016756635.1 of Mesorhizobium sp. L-8-10. NCBI lineage: Bacteria > Pseudomonadati > Pseudomonadota > Alphaproteobacteria > Hyphomicrobiales > Phyllobacteriaceae > Mesorhizobium > Mesorhizobium sp. L-8-10. The sequence goes on from NZ_AP023263.1 coordinate 4,503,441, forward strand.
GGAACGCATGGTGTTCGACGGCGGCGAGAAGGTCGTGCGCGACGGCAAAGGCAATGTTCAGTGGTCGGCCTATCCGAGCCGCTTCATGAACTCGCTAATCATCGCCATCACCTCGACCGTTCTCGCCGTGTCCATGGGCACGATCACCGCCTACGGTTTCTCCCGCTTCCGGGTGAAGGGCGAGGCGGATCTGCTTTTCTTCATATTGTCGACGCGCATGCTGCCGCCCGTTGTGGTGGCGATCCCGATGTTCTTGATGTATCGCGCCGTTGGCCTCAACGACACGCATTGGGGCCTGATCATCCTCTATACGGCGTTCAACCTCTCCTTCTCGGTCTGGCTGATGAAGGGCTTCATCGACGAGATCCCGAAGGAGTATGAGGAAGCAGCACTCGTGGACGGCTACACGCGCATGGAGGCATTCTTCAAGATCGTCATTCCCGAAGCCGCAACCGGCATCGCGGCCACCGCCGTCTTCTGCTTCATCACCGCGTGGAACGAATACGCCTTCGCGCTGATCATGACCAACCGCCGCGCCCAGACCGCGCCGCCCTTCATCCCCAGCCAGGTCGGCTCGGGCCTGCCGGACTGGACGGTGATCGCCGCCGGTACGTTCCTCTTCCTGCTGCCGGTCGCGATCTTCACTTTCCTGCTTCGCAACCACCTGCTGCGCGGCATGTCCTTCGGAGCGATCCGCAAATGATCAGCAGCGCCAAGCTTCAGCGTATCGCGGAGATCGTGATGGTGCTCGGCATCGTCGCGCTCTGCCAGCCCTGGAACCTCTTCCTCCACCGCTACGGAGTGACCATAATCCTGATCGGACTTCTGACCTTTCTGTTCACCGGCTGGTTCGGCAAACCGCAGAGCGACAAGGAAAGCATCGACGGCGTCTTCGACGTCTCCGACCACCATGAGGGCCGCCGGCATGGGGGCAACTCATGACCCAGATCGAGCTTCGCGGCGTCCAGAAATACTTCGGCGCCGTCCAGGTCATCAAGAACCTCGACCTCAAGATCGAGGACAACGAGTTCATTGTGCTGCTCGGCCAGTCGGGTTGCGGCAAGACGACGACGCTGCGCGCCATCGCGGGGCTTGAGACGATCGATGAGGGCGACATCCTCATCGACGGCCAGGCGGTGCAGCATCTCAAATGCTCGGACCGGGACATCGCAATGGTGTTCCAGTCCTTCTCGCTCTATCCGCACATGACCGTCTACGAGAACATCGCCTTCCCGCTGCGCGCGACGCGCATGAACCGTGCGGAGGTCGACAAGGAAGTGCGCGAGATCGCCAAGGTGCTGCGCATCACGAACCTGCTCGACCGGAAGCCGTCGGCGCTGTCGGGCGGCGACATGCAGCGGGTGGCGATCGGCCGCGCGCTGGTCCGCCGGCCGAAGGCGATGCTCATGGACGAGCCGATCGGAGCCCTCGACGCCAAGCTGCGCGAGGAGATGCGCACCGAAATCAAACGCCTGCACCTGAAGCAGGGCTCGACCACGATCTACGTCACCCACGACCAGATCGAGGCCATGGCGCTCGCCGACCGGATCGTCATCATGCATGAAGGCGTGCTGCAGCAGATCGGATCGCCGGAAGAAGTCTATTCGCGCCCGGCCAATCTGTTCGTCGCGGGGTTCGTCGGCAGTCCCGTGATGAATGTTGCCGACGCGACCGTTTCGGAGTCGGGTGGCTCTGCGCGCGTCATCGTCGCCGGCGAGCCCGAAGGGTTTGCGTTTCCGCGCGAGCTCCTGGGCAAGCTCAACGGCAAGGCCGCATCAGGCGGAGTGTCGCTCGGCATCCGGCCGGAAGGCGTGCTGGTCGACCATGAGGCGCGAGAAGGCTTTCTGCCGGTCGAGGCGCACATCATCGAACCGCTCGGGGCCTACGACATCGTAGACCTCAAGGTGGGCGACCAGATGCTGCGGGCGCGCACGCGCAGCGGCTACGTCGCCCGTGCGGGCGACCGCGTCTTCGCCCGCATCGATCCCTCACAGGCGCATTTCTTCGACAAGGAAAGCGGCAATTCACTTGGGGTGAGGTTGTGACGGCTTACCCCTCATCCGACCTCGCTTCGCGAGGCCACCTTCTCCCACAGGGGGAGAAGGGAACGCTTGCAGCCTGCTTCTCGGCCAATAGTCAATGTCGGGTGACTTGCGGAGCCGGCAGGGCCAGGCGCCGGCCTTCTCCCCTTGTGGGAGAAGGTGGCCTCGCGAAGCGAGGTCGGATGAGGGGTCAACTGACGGCAGGAATTATCGCGAAGGCGTTCTGACCATGGCCAATATCGAACTACGAAAGGTCACCAAGAAGTTTGGCTCGCACACGGCACTGGCCAGGCTCGATCTCGACATAGCCGACGGCGAGTTCTTCGTGCTTCTGGGCGAAACCGGCGCCGGCAAGACGACCACGCTCCGTCTGATAGCCGGACTGGAGGAGCCGACCGAAGGCAATATCTTCATCGACGGCATCGATGTCGGCGGCTGGGGCGCGGCCGAACGCGATGTTGCGCTGGTGCTGCAGCAATATTCACTCTATCCCCGATACACCGTTCGCCAGAACCTCGAATTCCCCCTGAAGTCGAAGATCCGCCGGGTGCCCGATGCCGAGATCGCCGAACGCGTCGCCCGCGCCGCAAGAACGCTGCGCATCGAGCATCTCCTGGACCGCAAGACCGACAGGCTGTCGGGCGGCGAGATGCAGCGCGTGTCGATCGGCCGGGCGATTGTCAGGAAGCCGCGGGTTTTCCTCATGGACGAGCCGCTGTCGGCGCTCGATGCCAAGCTGCGCGAAGCGTTGCGCACCGAACTGAAGAACCTCCAGATGAACCTCGGAGCGACCTTCCTGTTCGTCACCCATGACCAGATCGAGGCCATGTCGATGGGCGACAAGGTTGGCGTGCTCAACCATGGCCGCCTCGTCCAGACCGGGACGCCGCAGGAAATCTATACCAACCCGCGCGATACCTTCGTGGCGAGCTTCGTCGGCTCGCCGCCGATGAATTTGCTCGACGGCCGGCTCACCGGGGGGCGCGCGGTGGTTGCGCCCGTCGCCTTCGAACTGCCCTATGCCGGCAAGGCCAGCGCAGCGCCTGCCGACGACAGGCCGCTGACCTTCGGCATCCGGCCGGAGGATATCCTTATCGAGGCCGGCGCGCCGGTGGAGGGGTTTGTCCACGACGTCGAGAACCACGGCGTGGAGAAGATCGTGACGCTGCGTGTGGGTGACGCCACGCTGCGGGCTACCGTGCCGGCCAATGTGAAGGTCGCCATAGAGGACGCGGTCCGTTTTGCCTGGAACCAGGACAAGGTGGTTCTGTTCGATCGTGGCACCGGGGTCAGCCTGCGCCACCGCGCCTGAGCCGCGGCTGGCGTTCCCGAAAAAAGATTCTTGTCGAGATGTCGATCCGGTGCTTCGCCGGTCGTCAGAGTCGGTAGCGCCGCCTCGGCTGAGATTCGCCAGAAAGTTGGGCGGCAAATGTCGATTCTTCCCCTACCGGCTCGACGTCCCGGTAGCCCCCCTGTCCGGGGCGGTTCCAAAACGTAAGGGAGATCGGCAATGCGATAAATGATCATCGTGAAGGCGAGCAAGGATTCCGAGGCGGGCGTCATGCCGCCGCAGGAGGTGTTCGACGCCATGGCGGAATATCACGAGGAGATGGCGAAGGCCGGCGTGCTCGTCGACGGCAACGGTCTTCATCCGAGCGCCAGGGGCTGGCGCATCCAATGGTCCGGCGGCAAGCGCAAGACGATCGACGGGCCGTTCGCGGAAACCAAGGAACTGATCGCCGGCTATACGATCATCAAGGTGGGCTCCAGGGAGGAGGCCTTCGAATGGGCCAGCCGCTTCCCCAATCCGGGCACGGCGGACGGCAGCATCGAGATCCGCCAGATGTTCGAGCTCGAGGATTTCGAGCCGAGCGTCGAGGTCGATCGGTTCCGCAAGATCGGCATGGGCTGAGGTCTTCGTCGACGATGCTTCATGGCGTCCCCGCATTGCCTGTCGATGCGGGGGCGGGGGCTCGCCGCTCACTTGATGTTGCGCTGCATCAAACTTGTTGCATTGCGCGCGCCGGCGTTTGCAGCAAACCTGCCCGCCGCTCCCCGGAGCTCTGCGAAGTACCGGGCCGAGACCGCTCTTCGGCCAATTCCGGTGCATGAACAACAAGTTGGAGCGCCGTTCCAGACTTCTGGTTCAGCGCTTCTGGCCAAAAGCCGGAGCGATGAACATTGAAAGACCTGACTGCCCCGCAATCGTTCCGGCCCGAGATCGAGGGGCTGCGCGCGATCGCAGTCACCGGCGTCGTGGCTTTCCATTTCGGCCTGACCGAGCTCTCCGGCGGCTTCGCAGGCGTCGATATCTTCTTCGTCATCTCAGGTTATCTGATCACCAGCCATCTTCAGCGGGAGATCGCCGAGCGGGGCACGGTCGATCTCTGGCGCTTCTATGCCCGCCGTGCGCGCCGCCTGCTTCCCGCTTCGCTGCTGGTCATCCTGACAACGCTGGCTGTGGGCTATTTCATCCTTGCGCCGTCCGAGCATCAGCTCTATTCGAAGGGCGCCCTGTTCGCCTCGGCCTATGTGATCAACCTTTGGCTGATCCGATGGTCGTTCGACTATTTCGCGCCCGATGTCGCCGACAATCCCTTCCTGCATTTCTGGTCGCTGTCGGTCGAGGAGCAGTTCTATCTGGCCTGGCCGGCGCTTCTCCTGTTCTTTGCCTGGTTGCGGCCCGGGCTGCGTGGCACCGCAGCCCTCATGGTCATCGTCGGCGCTACCTCATTCGGTCTCTGCGCCTGGTTCACCGAGGTGGCCCAGCCCTGGGCTTTCTATTTCTCGCCGTTCAGGGCCTGGGAATTCGCCGCTGGCGGTATTGCCTCACTCGCGGTTACGCAGCGCTGGGCGGAAGGCTTCCGTTTCTCGCCCGCGCTCACCTGGGTGGGCCTCGCCCTGATCGTAACCGCATACCTGACCCTGACGGAAGACGGAGCCTTTCCCGGCTTCGCGGCCTTGCTGCCCGTCGCCGGAACGGTCCTGGTGCTGCTGGGCACAGCGCGGCGCAGCCCAGCGGGGGGCGCTGGTCTTCTGGGCAATACCCTTTTCCAATGGGTGGGCAAGATTTCCTATTCTCTCTACCTCTGGCACTGGCCGGTGATCGTCTATGCGACGATCCTCAAACCGGACCTGACGGCCGTCGACCGTTTCGCCTGTCTGGCGCTGACAGTAGCGCTTTCGGCCCTGAGTTACCGTCTGGTCGAGAATCCGGTACGCCACAGCCCATGGCTGTCCGCCGGGAGCGGCCGGTCGCTCGGCTTTGCCGCCCTGCTCACGGCCATAGGGGTCACGGTCGCCTATGGAAGCGCGGATCTCTCCGGCCGCAACGTCGACGATCGGCAGCGTTTCGTTCGTGAAAGCGCGGAGCGGAAATCGGTGGCGCGCGAAGCAGATGATTCCTGCGTGGCGAGGCTGGAGACCGACGAACCCTTTCCCTGCGATCTGGGCGCCGCCCGATCCGACAGAACCATGGTGTTGTTCGGCGATTCCCACGCCGACCATTGGTCGACGCCCCTCGCCAGGATCGCGAAGGATAGAGGTTGGCGGCTGGTCGCCTATCTGAAGGGTGCCTGTCCCATGGCCAGGGTTCCGGTGTGGAGTGCGAGCCTGAAGCGGAAATTCGACGAATGCGATCGCTGGCGCGAGCGGGCCATGCGGGAAATCGTCTCGCTCAAGCCGGCGATCGTCGTCGTCTCGCAGTTCTCGCAGCATTATGCGCAGAACGCCGTCGAGACGCAGTTCTATCATCCGGTCGACCAGGAGATCTGGGCCGAAGGCGTCAAATCCTCGCTCGGTACGCTGCGTCAGGCCGGCACCGCGGTGGTGCTGTTGCGCGACGTGCCGCTCCACAAGACGGATCTCGGCAAATGCGTCGCACGCGCCCTGTGGCAGGGAAGGCCGTCCTCGGCCTGCGATACGCCCCGTGCAGAAGCGCTGGACCAGGGGATCCACGAAACCGAGAAAGCCGCGGTCGCCGGCGTGAACGGGGTGCGCTATGTCGATACATCTGAAATGCTTTGTGACGACAGCAACTGTCCGGCTGTGATCGACGGCAAGCTCACATATCGCGACCGCCAGCATCTCGCCGTTTCTTATGCCGATTCACTGGCCGTGCCCCTGGAAAGGGCGATCTTCGGCGAAAGGCGTGCCGGCATCTCCAGCGATGAGGCTGTTCGGTCCCGGTGACGCGAGGCACCCACGGGCAGTCGTCCACAGTTCGTCTCTGGTAGGGCAGGGCCGTTGCCGAGCCCACCAAATCGTCTGGGTCAGGTGGTCGGCGATGTCCAAGCTTCGTATCGTGATCCCGGGCTAACCACCGCTTATCGCCGTGAGGATGAAAACCTCCTGTCCCGGGGGAAGCCTGGTTTCGAGCGTCGCACGCTCTCCGTCGACGAAGACGTTGATATGCTTGCGGATCGCCGGCCGCGAATCGCAGAGCCGGTCGCGCATGCCGGGCCAGCGGGCGTCGAGCGCCTCGATCATTTGCCCGACGGTCTCCGCTGTCACCTCGACCCGGCGCGGAGCGCCCGGAAAGAGATCGACGAGCAGCCCGGGCAGGCGCGCCACCACCGCCGGCGCAGCGTCTGGTATCTGTTCGCTCCTCATCGGCGCGGATCCGGGCGGCAATTCATTGGTCGAGAACAAGAGTTTCCACCGAAAGCACCGTCGGAAGATGCTCGGCCACGGCCGTCCAGCTCTCGCCTTCGTCCGCGCTCACGAACAATGCTCCCGAACTGGTGCCGAAATAGACCCCGGCCGGGTCGAGGCGGTCGGTTGCCATGGCTTGCCGCAACACGCCGAAATAGGCGTTCTTCTGGGGCAGGCCCTTGCGCAGATCCTGCCATGTCTCGCCGCCGTCCCGGCTGCGCCACACCGCGCCTTTTGCGTCGGGCACGTAGCGGCCTGCCGTATCCCCGTTGAGCGGCAGAAGAAAGACCGTGTCGGGATCGCGCGGGTGGGTGGCCGCGGGAAAGCCGAAGGTCGAGGGCAGGCCTTTCTCGATGCTGCGCCATGATGCACCGCCGTCGTCGCTGCGATACATGCCGCAATGGTTCTGCTGATAGAGGCGGCCGGAACCACCCGGGGCCATGACCAGATTGTGCACGCACTGGCCGAATTCGGGATAGTTCTGGCCTTCGGGCAGGAAGTCGGCCCTGGTTCCGCGATTGCGCGGCTCCCAGGTCTTGCCGCCGTCCTGCGTGTGGAACACGCCGGCTGCCGAGATGCCGATCCAGATGCGGTCTTCGTCCTCGGGGTCGACCACCAGGGAATGAAGGATCAGGCCGGCGCCGCCCGGGGTCCATTCGGGCCGCGACGGATGCTTCTGCAGGCCTTCGAGATGTCGCCAGTTCTCGCCGCCGTCGTCGCTGCGGAACAGGCCGGCCGGCTGCACGCCGGCCAGGAGGCTGCCATTGTGCCTGTGCAGGCTCCACACCGCCTTCACCGGCTCCACACCGGCTTCGTATGCGAGGCCGGCGCTGGAATGGGTCCAACTCTCCCCGAAATCATCGGATTTCCAGACAGCCGGGCCGAACCATTCGTTGCCACCGCCGCCATAGATCGTGCCGGTCTCGGGGTCGCCCACCACATGGTTCATCGGCCAATGCTCGCAGAACGGGCCGCGCAGGTTCCAAGATCTGCGATCGGCATCGCTCTCGGCGATGAAGACGCCTTTCTTCGTTCCGAGCAGGACGAGAATTCTCTCGGCCATGTGTTCCTCCCTTGAGCCGCACATTTCCCGCCGCGACATCGCTGCCCATCGCCATTGCGAACGGGTGGAGCTTTCGCGCGCTGCCTGGACGGTTGCAAGAGTCGCTGGATGTAATGGGCGATGTCAACACTGTTCCTGGAAGTCCGCTGGAAGTGCCGACCGCATTGTAGGCAGCATGGCGGAAGGGCGTCGCATTCGCATGCGCCTGTGACCGGGCAATCCTGCGAGTCGCGCCAACTTGGCAATTGACTCTCCATTCGCGAACGGCCGTGCTCCTTTGCCGGAGCCACTTTTGCGGTTCCCACACAGGCAGCCGCTGACCGGTTTCAGCAATGCCGGGACAGTCTCGACCGCAATTGCCTCGGAGCGCGCCTATCCGCAGGCGGCCGCACGCTCCAGGAGCAGCGCGCGCTCGCGCGCGTTGCGGGTCATCGCAGCGGCGCGTTCGAACTCGACCTTGGCCGCGGCCAGCCGCCCCATCTTGAACAGCAGGTCGCCGCGCACGCTGGGCAGGAGATGGTAGGATTTCAGCGAGGGTTCCTCGGCCAGCGTATCGGCGATTTCAAGCCCGGCTGCCGGACCGAAGGCCATGCCGATGGCGACGGCGCGATTGAGCTCGACCACGGGTGAGGGCACGATCTGCACCAGTGCCGCGTAGAGGGCCGCGATCCTGTGCCAGTCGGTCTCGGCTGCGGTGCGGGCCCGCGCGTGGCACGCGGCGATCTCGGCCTGGAGCAGATAGGGGCCGCGCACGCCGCCGTGCGCCTCGGCGCGGGCGAGGGCTGCGAGACCACGACGGATGAGCAACTGGTCCCAGCGCGCGCGGTTCTGGTCGAGCAGCAGCACCGGCTCGCCCGCCGGGCCGGTGCGCGCGGCAAAACGCGAGGCCTGGATCTCCATGAGCGCGACAAGGCCGTGGACCTCGGCTTCCCCAGGCGCAAGCTCGGCCAAAATGCGGCCCAGCCTAAGCGCCTCTTCGCTGAGCTGTGGCCTTATCCAATCGTCACCCGCCGTGGCTGCGTAGCCCTCGTTGAAGATGAGGTAGATCACTTCGAGCACCGATGACAGCCGCCCGGCGAGCTCCGCCCCACGCGGCACCTCGAAGGGCACGCCGGCATCGGCAAGCGTACGCTTGGCGCGCACGATACGCTGGGCGACCGTGGGCTCCGAGATGAGAAACGCCCTGGCGATCTCGTCGGTGGTCAGCCCGCCCATGAGGCGCAAGGTCAGCGCTGCCCGGGCCTCTGGCGAGAGCAGCGGATGGCAGGCGGTGAAGATCAGGCTGAGCAGATTGTCACCGATATGGTCGTCGAGCGCGGCGTCGAAATCCGGTGTCGCTGCCTGTTCGTCCTCGAGTTCCTGCGCGATCTGCTCGTGCTTGCGCGCGAGCATCTTCTTGCGGCGAAGATGGTCGAACGCGCGGTTCCTGGCGGCGGCCATGAGCCATGCGCCTGGGTTGCGGGGAATGCCCTGCCGCGGCCACTGCGCCAGCGCAGAGACCAGCGCATCCTGCGCGAGTTCCTCGGCGAGCCCCACATCGCGCACGATGCGGGCGAGCCCGGCGATCAGCTTCGCCTGCTCGATCCTCCAGACCGCGTCTATGGTGCGATTGATGTCGGCCGTCATGAGGCCGATTAGAGCATTCTACGGCGCCGGCGCAACCCGTGCGGCAGGCGGCGGCGGTCGCTCGTCCGGTCCGGGAGTCTATGCAAGGAACAGCAGGGGCAGGACGAGCAGCGGCGAGACCGGCAGGCCCAGAACGTTGAATGTCACCACGAGCTGGGGCAGGAGCCAGGCGGTCACCACAAGGGTGCGGACCAGGAGGGGAGAGGCGGCGGTCACGTCTGCGCGACGCGCCACCAGCAACGTACCGCAGGCCAGAATAGCCAGATCGTAGTTGTGGATATAAGGCGTCATCAACACGGTTGCGATAAGCAAAAGCGAGCTCTGCCTCACGGGATCGTCCGTCTGTCGAAGCCTTAGGACGAGCACCAGGGCAACCGACAGGGCGAAGGCCAGATGCCCGGCGGAAGCGAGGTCGGCATCGTCTGTGACGATGCGCAGCGCCATGAACAGCGAGGGGATCATCGTCGTGAAGGGGCCGCTGCCTTCGCGCTCGAGATGGCTGAGGGCGGGCAGCGTGTCGGACAGGTAGCCGCGCCAGACGTCGAGACCGAAGAACGCGGTCGCGATGGCAGTCAGGGCGATGGCGGCGAGCGCGGTGCAAATAATGAGGAGCCATCGCCGCTGGAAGGCCCACAGCAGGGGCAGCAGGAAGCCGGCCTGCGGCTTGATCGTAAGGAGCGCCGCGGCGCCGGCCGACAGGGCTCCGCCCCCCTTGCGTGGCGAGAGCGCGACAAGCAGGAGGCCGGTCGCCAGGCTGCCGCTCTGGCCGGAATAGAGATTGAGCACGGTCGCGGGCGACATCAGGATGGCGGCGGTCTCGAGCCTGTCAAATCCGAAGCGGCGGGCGCCGACATGGAGCACGGCCAGGCCCGCCACCGACCAGAGCGCCAAAGCTGCATAGAAACCGAAAAGGCCGAGCGGCCAGGCGAAGAGCAGCGAATGCGGCGGATACGCCCAGAGACGCACGCCGATGGCGGCGCCCGTGAAGCCGCGCTCATAGGCCATGAACCGGTCCACGTCATATATGTCCGAAAAGGCGCCGGACAGGACGAGCCGGCCCGCCGCCCACAGATTGATGAAGTCGCCGCCGACAGGTGTTCCGTTGGGATAGAGCAGGCCGGTGATGCCTGCCGTCTCGGCGTATCTTGATGCGTAGAAGGCCAGGAAATGGGCGATGCAGAGCCCGATTAGGACAATCTTGAAAGTCCGCTGCCGCTCGTCCATTCGCCCCGCCCGCCTCTTGCGGCCCGTGCGAAGCCTATGGGAGAGAACTTAAGGCCGTCTTGCCGCCCCGATCGCGGGGCGGCACGCCGGCCTCCGGCTTTCGCAAGGTCGGCCGGACGGTAGATCATGAAGCGCATCGGTTCCTCCCTCCCGGCTTCACCGCTGCGAAGGCGCCTGCATCGCCGTCAGCCCGCTCGCGACGGCTTGCACGTCCTCCGGATAGTCGGACAGCTCGTGCACCTGGCGGACCTCGATGACCTCGTTGTCGGCCCCGGGGCAGCGTTTGGCCCATTCGATGGCCTCCTCGCGCGATTTCGCCTGGATGATCCAGTAGCCGCCGACCACTTCCTTGGCCTCGCTGTAGGGACCGTCCGTCACCTTGGGCGTGCCGCCTGCAAACGATACGCGCGCGCCCATGGACGGCGGGTGTAACCCGTCCAGCGCGAGCAGGACGCCGGCCTTATGCAGTTCCTCATTGTATTTCATCATGGCGTCGACGCGTTCGACGTCATCGGGCACAGTGCCCGGAGCCGCGGTCTCATATCCCTTGGGGATCATCAGCATCATGAAGCGCATGTCTCGTCTCCTTGCTTGGTCCGGCGGCGTCAGCCCTTGCGGGCGTTCTGTTCGGCCTCGGCGCGCAGCCTTGCCTCCTGCTCGCGCAATTCGGGCGTGAAAGCTTCGCCGAAATCGTCGTCCTCGCCCACCTGGCGGATCTCGATGGTCGCTTCGGCGCGGCGCGGATTGGGAATACGCTTGGCCCAATCCACGGCTTCTTCCATCGACTTGACCTTCCACAGCCAGAAGCCGGCGATCAGCTCCTTGGTTTCCGCGAACGGGCCGTCGATCACCTTGGGGCTGCTCGCACCGAGGTGGATGCGCTTGCCTCGCACACTCGGATGCAGCCCTTCGGCGGCGAGCATGATGCCGGCCTTGACCAGTTCCTCGTTGAAATTGCCCATGGCCGTCAGGACGTCTTCGCCCGGCATGACGCCGGCCTCGGAATCCTTGTCCGCCTTGATGATGACCATCACACGCATCTCTGTCTCCTCTTCGCTTCTTCATGTCCGGCACGAATTCCGCTGGGCTTCGCCCATCTTTTGCCTCGTGCTGAGAGAACGTCGAGCGGGGAGCGCAGAAATCGACAAGGGCGTTGAAGTTTTTTCGCGCGAGCGACGAGGCGTCGACGCGCGAGCATTCAGGCCGGAGAGGGAAATCGCCTGCGGTAGCGCTCCAAGGCGTCCGGATTGCGCAGATTGACCGGCAACCGGCCGGACAGAACGCGGATCGCCTCGCCGGCCGCGCCCGTTCCCATGCGCATCATGCTTTCCTCGGTGATGCCTGCCATGTGCGGCGTGACGATCACATTCGGGAAAGAGAAATAGGGATGGTCGGCCGGCAAAGGCTGCGTCGCGAAAACATCGAGTGCTGCCCCGCCGATGCGGCCTTCGCGCAGGGATGCGATCAGCGCGGCGTCCTCGATGACGGCACCGCGCGCGACATTGACGACGAGAGCATCAGCCTTCATCCGGCCGATCCGGTCACGGTCGAGCAGCCCGGTCGTCTCCGGGGTCAGCGGGCAGCAGAGCACGAGGACATCGCTTTCCGCGACGAGTTCGTCGATACCGAGGACCGTGACGTCGTCGGGCAGATCTCTCGGAGAGCTGCGGCTGGCGGCGGCGACACGCAGCCCGAAACCGTCGCGGGCGATGCGCATGACGTTGCGGCCGACATTGCCCAGGCCGACGATGCCCATCGTGCGGCCCGCCAGCTCGTTGGTGTGGTCGGAATGGGCGCGGCCGGCGAGCCAGCCTCGGCCCCGAAGATCGGTGTCCATCACGCGGAAGCGCCTGAGCAACGCGAGCGTCACGAAAAAGACGTGCTCCGCCACGGAGCGTGCGTTCACACCCGGCACATTGGCGACCAGCACGCCCGCCTCCGTCGCTGCCTCGACCGGGATCATGTCGAGCCCCGCGCCGTGCCGGATGGCTGCCCGCAAGCCGGTCGCGGCAGCGAACAGGGCCGCGGGAAGAGGCGCGCGCACGATCACGATGTCGACGTCGGATGCTTCGCGGATCAGGGTCTGCGGGTCGAGTGCGGAAGCAACCACCAGGTCGCCGGCGCCGGTCAGCATCGCCGTCGCCCGCGGATGGAGCGTATGTGTCGAGAGTATTTTCGCCCGTTTACGCATCCTGTAGCCGCGAGGCTTCGGCTTCGTCGGCCTCGCGGCTCTCGATCAGGCCTTTCCAATAGCTTTCCGCACCCTGCAGATGCGCGCTCATCAGCGCCTGGGCCAGGTTGCCGTCGCGGCGCAGCAGCGCATCGAAGATCTGGAGATGGTCGGCATGAGAGCGGCGGCTGCGCTCCGGGTCGCTGAAATAGATCGGAAGGCGACCCTCGCCCATTACATAATAGAGGCTGCAGACCTGGTGGAAGACGCTGTTCTTCGTGGCGCGCACGATCTCCAGGTGGAATTCCTTGTCTTGCTTGTGGATCGATTCGCCGGCGGCGATCTTCTCCTCGGACTCCCGAAGGATCTCGCGCAGCCTTTCATAATTCTCCTCCGTCGCCCGGCTGCAGGCAAGTTCGGCGGCCTTGATCTCATGGATCTTGCGCAGCTCGACGGCCTCGTAGATCTGCACGGGATCGAGCGGCAGACCGGCCCTGGCGAACAGCGCCAGAGCCTCCACGCTCGCCTGGTGCCGGGTCAGGTAGATGCCCGATTTCGCGCGCCGCTCGACGATGCGCATGGCCTCCAATATGGCGAGCGCCTCGCGGATCTGGCCGCGGCTGACCGAAAAATGCTCGGCCAGCTCGCGCTCGGAAGGCGTGCGGCCGGTATGCTCGTCCGAGCAGGAAAACAGGTGGGACGCGAGTTCGGCGAGCAGGTTCTTTTCAGTCATCGTCAGGGCTTTACGATATGGGCCTCCAGGAAGCTCTCGGAGATCGTGAAACCGAGGCCGGGGCGGTCGGGTATTGCGATCATACCCTCCTTCAAGTCAATCGTTTCCTCGATCAGGTCGTGGATCATCGGGTTGGCGCCGAGCGAATATTCGATGACGAAGCTCGACGCCGCCGCCGCGCAGACATGCAGCCCCGCATGGAAGCAGGGCGCGCCCGCCCACAGATGCGGCGCGAAGCGCAGGTTGAACGCGCTGGCCAGGGTTGCGATTCTGACAGCCTCGCTGATGCCGCCGCAAAAGGCGGGGTCCGGCTGGAAGATGTCGGCGGCCTTCAGCACGGCGAGGTCGCGGAAAGCGAAGCGCGTGGCCTCGCTCTCGCCGGTAGCGATGGGGATCGAGGTCGAGGCGCGCAACTCGGCCATGCCGGGCTTGTCGTCGGCGATGACGGGCTCCTCGAACCAGGCCAGATCGCAGTCGGCCACCAGATGCGCGAAGCGCTTGGCCTCGGCGACCGTATAGGTGCCGTGGGCATCGACCATGATTTCTATATCGGGGCCCAGCGCCTCTCGCGCGGCCTGCACGCGCGCGGCGGAGATATTGGGTGCGCCGTCCATGGCGCCGACGCGCATCTTCACCGCCTTGAAGCCGCCCTCGTCGATATAGGATCGCAGCTGCGCACCGATCGTCTCGGCGCTCGCCCAGCCCCCCGAGGCATAGGCCGGCAGGCGATCCCGCTTCCTGCCGCCGAGCAGGCGCCACACAGGCTCGCCCAACAACTTGCCGAAGATGTCCCATAGCGCAATGTCTACCGCGCTGATGGCTGCCGTCGTCAGGCCGCGCCGCGCGAGTTGCGGCATGGAATGGCCAGTCAAGGCCGCGCTTTCGTGGCGCACGCCGTTGTAGAGCATCTCCCAGATGACGGCGATGTCGCGCGGGTCGCGGCCGATGAGCTGCGGCCCGATCTCGTGGTTCAGCATATGGACGAGGGCGCCGTAGCTGCCGGCGCTGCCGGCCGCGTTCTTGCCCTCGCCCCAGCCGACGATGCCGTCCGCCGTCTCGATGCGCAGGATCGCGGCGTCGAAGGTCGCGATCCGACCGAAGTCGCTGCGATGCTGGCGGCTCTTCTCGATGGGTATCCGGACCCACCAGGCTTCAACTCGGCCGATGCGCATGCTCACCCTTGCCCTTCCCCTCCAGAGCTGTTCCGGACGCCAAGCGCTTCACGGTTTTGCCGGGGATTGCCCGGAAGAGAAGGATCCCTGTCCCAACCAATCCGGGCCGTCTCTACTTGCTCATCAGATGCTGCTTGCCGATCAGCGGCAGGATCGTCTCAGCCGTGATGCGCATCTGGTCGGAATAGAACTCCTCGGTGAGCACGCTGGAGCCGTGGTCCTGGATGAACTTCAACTGCTCGGGCGAGATGTCGACCGGGTTGCGCTCCACCATGTTCTTGTATTTGGCGGCCGGCGTGCGGTCGACCGGCGCGACGAACTCGTTGGTGAGGGCGCCGTCATAACCGATCTCCTTGAGCGTGCCGACGATCCTGGCCCAATCGAGTTGGCCGAGTCCGCAGGCGAATCGGTTGTTGTCGGCGACATGGAAGTCGAAGAGGCGTTTCCCGGCGAGCCGGATCGCCTCATACATGTCCTCTTCCTCGATGTTGAGATGGAAGGCGTCGAGGCAGACGCCGCATTCGGGGCTGATAGCATCGGCGAGCGCCAGGGCCTGCGCGGCGCGGTTGAACAGATAGGTCTCAAAACGATTGAGCGGCTCCACCGCGATCCTCACGCCGACCTTCCTGGCGTGGGCGAAGCATTCCCGTGTGGCGTCCACCACCCACTTCCATTCCTCGGCCTCGGTGCCGTCGGGCACGACCTTGCCCACGGTGGCCGGCACCAGCGTGACGATCTCGCCGTCCAGTTCGCTGACCATGGTCAGCACGCTCTTGACGTAGTCGACGGAACGGGCGCGCTGGCCCTCGTCCTTGGCGGCGAGGTTGCGCTCACCGAGCGTCAGCGTGACCGCGCCCCAGCAGCGGATGCCGTGCTCCTTGAGCAGGCGGCGGGTCTCCGTGGTGTCGTATTGCGTCGGTTCGCCCGAGATCTCGATGCTCTCGTAGCCGAACTTCTTGATCCTCCGGAGCGTCGTCTCGAGCGGCTCCGCGCGCATCCAGTTGTGCGTCGAAAGATGCATGGCCTTTCCTCTTCCCAGAATTCACTGCCGCCAACGCGTCCAGTGAGGGCGTGCCGGCTTCCTCCCCAGGTCAGTCCAGCCTTCTCCTCAAACTGGTTAGACCAATTGGGTGCGGATCGTTTTCTAGCCCATTTCCGGGGAAGCCGCAAGAAGTCGCATCAGAGGTCTCCGCGATCAATTTATCGCTTTGAAATCACTTATAAAATTTTTCCTTCCGAGTTGACCCGACCCGAAGCCGCGCAATTCTGCTCCCCTTGACGGTTTTCGCAAATTTGGTATTACCAGAAATGGAGAGGGTTCGTTGCCGCCGACGCTCCGGCAGGCGGACTGCGATGCCGGGGGTGAGGAGGAGCCGGCGGCGGGTGGGCCGCCGGCTCCTCCTTCCGAAGCAACCGGTGCCTGGTTGATTTCTGCGACACGCCTGTCGACGAGCGCCCGGGCTCCGCATCGCGAACCTGGTGAAGGGGCCGGCGCGAAACGTCCCGTTGCTTGGGACAGTCGTCGGTGACCGGTTGTCGAATGCTTCGGGAAATGTAATCGATTGCGCAACGCGATTTCCGAGCAAGGAGGGAGGACAGTCATGCCCAGGACAATGAAGGGCCCCGGCATATTTCTCGCGCAGTTCGCTGGCGACGCCGCCCCGTTCAACTCGCTGAAGAGCATCACCAAATGGGCCGGCGACCTCGGCTACAAGGGCGTGCAGATCCCGACCTGGGACGGGCGGCTGTTCGATCTGGCCAAGGCGGCCTCTTCCAAAACCTATTGCGACGAGGTCAAGGGCATCTGCGCCGAAAACGGCGTCGAGGTCACGGAGTTGTCGACCCATCTCCAGGGCCAACTCGTCGCCACCCATCCGGCCTATGACAGCCAGTATGACGGTTTCGCGCCCGCCTCGGTGCACAACAATCCCAAGGCCCGGCAGAAATGGGCGGTCGACCAGATGAAGCTCGGCGCCAAGGCGTCGCGGAATCTCGGGCTGACGGCATCCGTCTCATTCTCCGGCGCGCTGGCTTTCCCCTACCTCTATCCGTGGCCGCAGCGCCCCGCGGGGCTGATCGAGGAGGCGTTCGGCGAGCTCGGCAAGCGGTGGAAACCGATCCTCGACGCTTATGAAGACGCTGGCGTGGACATCGGTTATGAGCTTCACCCGGGCGAGGACGTGTTCGACGGCGCGACATTCGAGATGTTCCTCGACGCGGTCGGCGGCCACGCCAGGGCCAACATCAACTATGACCCCTCGCACTTCCTGCTGCAGCAGCTCGACTATCTCGCCTTCATCGATATCTATCACGAGCGCATCAAGGCCTTCCATGTGAAGGATGCCGAGTTCAACCCCGATGGGCGGCAAGGCGTCTATTCCGGCTATCAGGGCTGGGTGAACCGGGCAGGCCGGTTCCGTTCGCTCGGCGACGGCCAAGTCGATTTCACCGGCATCTTCTCCAAGCTCGCCCAATATGACTACGATTCCTGGGCGGTCCTGGAATGGGAATGCTGCCTGAAGCACCCGGAAGACGGCGCCGCCGAGGGCGCACCCTTCATCCAGAGCCACATCATCAGGGTGACGGAGCGGGCCTTCGACGACTTCGCCGGCGGCAAGACGGACAAGAAGCTGCTGCGGGCGATGATGGGAATCTGACGGAGCGAGCGGAAGCGGCGAGAACAAACGGAGAGGAGGAAACTGGCATGGCGATCGAGGGCAGGGCGGAACGCGCGCAAGGACCGATCCGCTACGGCATGGTGGGCGGAGGTCAAGGCGCCTTCATCGGCGGTGTGCATCGCATCGCCGCGCGCATGGACGGCGAGTTCGAACTGGTCGCCGGCGCGCTGTCGTCTGATCCCGAGCGGGCCAGGGCGTCTGCCGCCGAACTCGGGCTCGACCCGGCCCGCAGCTATGGCTCCTTCCAGGAAATGGCGAAGGCCGAGGCGAAGCGCCCCGACGGCATCGAGGCGGTGGCGATCGTCACGCCGAACCACATGCACTGGCCGGCGGCCAAGGCCTTCCTGGAGGCCGGCATCCATGTCATCTGCGACAAGCCGCTGACCTCGACGCTCGCCGACGCGAAAAAGCTCGCCGCCCTTGTCGAGAAGAGCGGCAAGCTCTTCGTGCTCACCCACAACTACACCGGTTATCCGATGGTGCGGCAGGCGCGCGAGATGGTCCAGAAAGGCCAGCTCGGCGAGATCCGTGTCGTCCAGGCGGAATATCCGCAGGATTGGCTGACGGAGAACCTCGAGGCGACCGGCCAGAAACAGGCAGCCTGGCGAACGGACCCCAAGCGATCGGGCGCGGGCGGCTCGACGGGCGACATCGGCACCCACGCCTACAATCTGCTGCGGTTCGTGACAGGGCTCGAGCTCGACAGCCTTGCGGCCGATCTCGATGCCTTCGTGCCGGGGCGCCAGCTCGACGACAACGCCCATGTGATGCTGCGCTTCAAGCCGGCGGCGAAGGGCAGCGGCAAGGGCGCCAAGGGCATGATCTGGGCGAGCCAGGTGGCTGTCGGTCATGAGAACGGGTTGAAGCTGCGCGTCTATGGCAGCAAGGGCGGCCTCGAATGGGTGCAGGCCGATCCCAATTATCTATGGTTCACGCCGTTCGGCCAGCCGAAGCAGTTGATCACGCGCGCCGGCGCGGGCGCCGGACCGGCCGCCGGTCGCGTGACCCGTGTGCCGTCGGGCCATCCGGAAGGCTATCTCGAAGGTTTCGCCAACATCTATGCGGAGGCTGCCCGCGCCATCCGTGCGGCGCGCAAGAAGGGCGGCAGGGTTCCCAAGGAGGTCATCTATCCGACCGTCCAGGACGGCGTCGAAGGCGTGGCCTTCGTCGAGGCTTGCGTGAAATCATCGGCCAGGAACGGCGCCTGGGTGAAGCCCTGACGCATCTGTCACGACCGTCTTGCCGCGTGCCGCCGCGCGCGAGGCCAGGAAGACTGCAGCGGTGCTGCATCGACGTGACCGGTGCAGCCGTGGCGCGGTTGCCCGTTCATCTCGCAAGACCGTGGAAAGATGTGGTCACCCCCAGGCTCGATGCGATATGTTGCGGGGCGGGCGCGACAATCACGGAAACTGTACTATTGGCCAATTAGCGCGCCCAGCCGCGTCGGTTAAGCTCGCCGGACAAGCGGCATGGATGAGGCCCGGAAGCCCGACCCGCATGGGGCCGATAGAGGCGCCGGGGGCCCTTCGGGACGAAGTGCAGAGGTTGCAGCCATGGGCGGCGAAACGGTTCGTTTCCTGATTATCGACGACCACCCGCTGTTCCGGGAGGCGCTGCACAGCGCCGTGCGCATGGCCTACCCCGACGTCGATACGGTCGAGGCGCGCAGCGTCGAGGAGGCGCTCGATCTGCTCGGCAGCCCGATACCCTTCGACCTTGCGCTGCTCGATCTCAGCATGCCCGGCGTGCAGGGTTTCGAAGGCCTGCTGCAGTTGCGCACCCGCCATCCGCGGCTTCCCGTCGTGGTCGTCTCGGGCCATGAGGAACCGCGCATCATATCCGAGGCGCTGTCCTACGGGGCTGCGGGCTTCATCCCGAAATCCGTGCGCAAGGACGAACTCGCCCAGGCGATCCGTGACGTCATGGAAGGCGCCATCTACGTGCCGGAGAACTATGATGGCCAGGCGCCCGACGCCGACAGGTCCGACCGCGCCGAAATGGTGCGGCGGCTGTCCAAACTGACGCCGCAGCAACTGCGTGTGCTGCACATGCTGAAGCAGGGCATGCTCAACAAGCAGATCGCCTATGAGCTGCAGGTCGGGGAGACGACCGTGAAGGCGCATGTCTCCGAGATCCTGCGCAAGCTCAACGTCTATAGCCGCACCCAGGCCGTGATCGAGGTGTCGAAGCTCGACAATGCGGATCTGTTCCGGGACACGGCCGCGTTCTGAGCGATAGCTGGTTCTTTAGCTCGGTATTTGGAAGGCAGGCATCTACTTGCCGCTGGATTCGCAGGCAAATGGCCCGCCGGTTTCGAGCGTCTTGCACTGGATCGGGAACGTTGGAACGATCAGATCCGCGTGGGCAGATAGGTTCAGCGGCTCTCGCCGTGGACTTGATCAAGTGCGATGCAGAGCTCTGCCAGATTGTCGGATGCTTTGCTGGCGATTACCCGCAACAGCCGTTGATCAGCTGTCACGAACCGCTGTTGCCGCTGATGAGCGAGTGCCAAATAGACGCAATCGTATGCCGGATGGTCAAGTTCGATGGCGAGTGTAGTTGCCTGCTCCAAAATGCCCCGCATTGGAAGCAATTCGACGTCCGAACGTTCGAGGAGGCGGCCAGCCATGACAGCTTCCTCTTTCGTCAGATTGCCGCGCTGGACTTTCTTCCAGAGAATATTTGAACACTCAGCGACAAGCAAATCAGGTGCGGCAAAGCGGAATCTTGATCGCATTGCGATCGCCGCTTCCGTCCCGTCTTCCTCCACAACCCATTTGACCGCAATGCTGGCGTCGATGATGAGTGTTTCCATCACCGTTCATCACGTCCTTCGCGCAGCAGCACCTCCGAAGGGGTCTGTTTGCGGGAGGCTGTGAGCTTGCGCAATTGAGCGGCCAGATCGTCGAATGTAGGGTCGACCTCAGCTGCAAGCGCCTGCCTTAGAATCTCGCGATGTTCGGCTTCTGCAGACCGGCCATGGCGGGCGGCGCGAATCTTGAGTTTCGCGATCAGTTCGTCGTCGAGGTTACGGACATGCAAATTGCCGGCCATTGACATGCCTCCAATGCTCTCAATGAGAGCAAAGATAGCAACCTGAACAGGATTGAACAAGATACCAACGGCCGATGATATCGATCGTTGGAGCGCGACCGAGTGGCCCACGCCCGCCAGAGCGCCGCGCGTCCACTTGGACGCGCAAAGGACGCTCTGCTACTTCAAAGTGGCCGCATCGTGCTTTCCGAAAGTCGATTACGACTTTCGGGCCGATGCGGTAGCGCGAAAGCAAGTGGTCCCGGCGAGCCGCGCCGGCAACTGTCATGAGGTCGCCTGGATGGGTCTGCTCAGGCGAGCAGATGGGCCAGCAGCGCACGCAGTTGCGCAGGCTTGACGGGCTTGCGCATCAGTTCGATGCTCAGGCCCCTGGTGGCGAGTTGCAGTTCCTCGGACGCGTCCGCCGTTACGACGAGCGCCGGCACGGCTCGCTGCAGATAGGCGCGCGCCTCATTGATGGTCTCCGTGCCGAAATCGCCGTGGTCGAGATGTTGATCGGCGATGATGATATCAGGCACCCATTCCGTGTCGCCCAGCGCATCGAGGGCGCTATCGGTCGAGGTGGCGGTTCGGACCTCGCATTGCCAGCGCTGCAGCAGCGCCTTGGTGGCTTCCAGGACGGCGTCGTCGTCCTCGACGAGCAGAACCTTGGTACCGAACAGACCGTATCCGCGTGGCCTGTCGGGCTCCGCCGTGGCCGGGGTCTCCGCCATCGCCGCTGCTCCGGGCGGGACCTCCAACCGGAACACCGTGCCGCGCCCGACCTGCGACGTGAAGGTAAGCCGGTGGCCCAACGCGCCAACCATGCGCCGCACGATCGACAGGCCGAGCCCGAGGCCGCCGGCCGAGAGGTCGCGATGGCGGGGCATCACGCCGCGATGGAACTCCTCGAACACCGCCTCGCGCTCATGCTCGGCGATGCCGCACCCGGTGTCGGCGATGTCGATCCGTATGGTCGACCCGCGCAGCCGCACGCCGACCAGCACGCCGCCCTGGCGCGTGTAGCGGATTGCGTTGGATATGATGTTCTGGAGGATTCGCCGCAGGAGGGTCCGGTCGGAGCGGACGACGGCGCTGGTCGGGCGGAAGCGCAGCCGCAATCCCTTCTTGTCGGCGAGAGGCTGGAAATCCGACGTCAGCGCGACGAACAGCGGCTCGAGCGCGACGTCGCCTATGTCGGGGCTGACCACCCCGGCATCGAGCCTGGAAATGTCGAGCAGCGTCCGGAGCAGGTCGTCCATCGTGTCGAGCGAGCGCTCGACCTGCCGTACCAGCTTGCGGCCCTCCTCGGTGGTCTGCAGGTCGGCCAGGGCCGAGATCGACAGGTGCGCGGCATTGAGAGGCTGCAGCACGTCGTGGCTCGCCGCCGCCAGGAAGCGGGTCTTGGAGATGTTGGCCTGCTCGGCGCTCTCCTTCGCCGCGACGAGATCGACATTCGACTGCTCCAGCCGGCGCAGGGTCGCGCGCAGTTCCTCGGTCCGCGTCCTGATGCGGTTCTCGAGGTTGATCGCGGTCTGGAACAGCGAGAAGGCGTTGCCCTGCTGGTCCATCGAGCGCTCGACGCGCGACATCAACGCTTCGTTGATGCGTTTCAGCCTTTCGACGTCGTTGATGTCGGAGACGCCCATCGTGCCGCGGGAGCTTCCTACTCTGCCGCCCGGCGATGCCCGAAGGCGATGCCGGTGAAGGTCTGGTTCAGATGCATCGAGCGGTACTGCTCGCCATAGGTGCCGAAGCCGACCACGTTGTTGTTGCGGTAGAGTTCGGAAATATCGCGGAACACCTGGCGGTTCCGGGCGTCGAGCCGCCGCAGCACGCAATCGAAACCCAGGATGACATCGGTCCCCCCGAGATTCTCGCTGACCGACTTCATCGCGGCGCGTGTCGATTCCACCATGCCCTTGGGCTGGGCGATGGTGAGCACGATGCCATCGTCTATTGCGCAGAAGAAGGAGAGCGAGCCGTCGGGATGAACCTTCTGGATCGAGCGGCAATAATATTCGCCGCCGACGCGCACGACCACGGGATGCGAGGCGAAGCTCATGGGCGTCAGCGACTTCGCGTCGAGCCCGATTGCGGCGGCATATTCCTCGGCGGCCGGCCCGGCATTGAACTCGCGGACGGTGCGATGGTCCGGATCGGATGCGGTGACGACCAGTTTGTCGTCAGTGGGAACGAAATTCTCGGTCTTGAAGACCTGGAAGGGGATGTCGGTGGCGACCAGCGTGATGACCGCGCAGTCCGAATCGACCTCCCCATTGGCAATCAGGCTGGTCGTCTCGAATTTGAGGTCGTCGCCCGCCGAGGCACCGAGCAGCGGGATGTCGTCGAGCCCCCAATGGATGGCCGAAGTCACGGCCTCCTCGGCGTAGGACAGGCCGTCGATGAAGCAGAGCGCAAAGACATGCCCGCGGCGGGCGGCATCGCGGCCGCAGAGCTGGCGCTTCAGGCGTTCGACCTCGCCGGCGATCACGTCCATGCTGGACGAGGATACATGCTTCACCATGGTCGCCGCGACCGTGAAGGCAGCTTGCGGGAACAGGATCGCCACGGCCTGGCCTTCCTCGAGGCCCTGCGGCGTGATCTCGCCGGCGGTGGAGCATCCGGCGAAGGCGAGGCCCGGCGCATGCAAGGGTAGGGCCTCGGCGATTTCGGCCGCACCAATCAGCGATTGGGAAAAGAACAGAAGCGCAAACCCGGCATCGATGGTTGCCGACGCCTCGCCGATCGCTTTGGCGAAACCCGCGACGTCAGCCGCGCCTGTGGCGAGCACGGTGAGCCCGCAGCCATAGGTGGTGCGCGAAATGGTCAGCGCTGTCTCCTCCCAACGCATGGCGCGGCGTTCTTTCCCCGTCGCGCGGCGGCCATCTTCATCCGGCGCGCCTGATTTGACAATGGCCTGCCTCGAATTCGCGCAGGCGTCGGGTTTTGCGCTGGTGAAGGAGGCGAGAAGGCGACCCGCGGTTGCGACCGAAAGTATAATATACGCCTATTTTCCCTCCCGGCATTCTTTCATGATCGGACTGATTTCGGCTAGGCTGCCTCAATCCGGACCGCAGCCGTTTTTCAGGGTCCGGGCGGGAGAAATGGTTTCATGCTGCCGGTATCCGGGAGGAGGAGTATTTGATGTCTGAAGTTACGATTTCCGTGAATGGGCGAAACGTCACCAGAACAGTCGAAGACAGGACCCTGCTGGTCCATTTCCTGCGCGAGCATGTCGGGCTGACGGGTACCCATGTCGGCTGCGACACCTCGCAGTGCGGCGCCTGCGTGGTCCATGTCGACGGCAAGGCGGTGAAATCCTGCACCATGCTCGCCGCGCAGGCCTCGGGCTCCACGGTGGTGACAATCGAGGGCCTCGCCAACGGCGCCGAATTGCATCCCGTCCAGGCGGCCTTCAAGGAGCATCACGGCCTGCAGTGCGGTTTCTGTACGCCAGGCATGATCATGGCGGCGACCGACATGATCCGTCGCTACCCCGACGGACTGGACGAGGCGACCGTCAGGGCCGAACTCGAGGGCAATATCTGCCGCTGCACGGGCTACCACAACATCGTCAAGGCCATCCTCGCAGCGTCGAAGGCGATGGCCAAGGGCGGCAAGAAGAGCGCAAAGGCGGCGTGACGCCGCGTGAATGGTGAATGGTGAATGGTGAATGGTAGGGCGGGCGTTCGCGGCTGCGACCATTCACCATTCACCACCTTCACCATTCACCAAACTGTTCTGGAGGAGAACTCTGATGGGAATGGAAGGCATCGGCGCCCGGGTGGCGCGTAAAGAGGACAAGCGCTTCATCACCGGCGCCGGCCGCTATGTCGACGACATGGTCGTGCCGGGAATGAAGCACGCGGCATTCGTGCGCAGCCCCTATGCGCATGCCGACATCAAGAAGATCGACGTCAAGAAGGCGCAGGCCATGCCCGGCGTCATCGGCGTCCTGACCGGCAAGGAGCTGAAGACCGACGGCATCGGCAATCTGATCTGCGGCTGGATGATCCATTCCAAGGACGGCTCGCCCATGAAGATGGGCGCATGGTCGCCGCTGGCGGTGGACCGGGCCCGCTATGTCGGCGACGCCGTGGCGATCGTTGTCGCCGAAACCAAGGGCCAGGCCCGCGACGCGGCCGAGGCCGTCGAGGTCACCTATAAGGAAAAGAAGGCCGTCACCGACGCCGTCGCGGCGTTGAAACCAGGCGCGCCTCAGCTTCATCCCGAAGCCGACGGCAACCTGATCTATGATTGGGAGATCGGCGACTCCAAGGCGGTCGACGCGGCAATCGCCAACGCCGCCCACGTGACGAAGATGCACATCGTCAACAACCGGCTGGTGCCGAATGCGATGGAGCCGCGCGCGGCGCTCGGACACTACGACAAGGCGGAAGACCACTATACCTGCTGGACGACGTCGCAGAACCCGCATGTCGCGCGGCTCGTCATGAGCGCCTTCTACAATGTCGCGCCCGAGAACAAGCTGCGCGTGATCGCGCCCGATGTCGGCGGTGGTTTCGGCTCGAAGATCTACATCTATCCGGAAGAGATCGTCTGCCTGTGGGCTTCGAAGAAGACGGGCGTGCCGGTGAAGTGGGTGGCCGACCGCACCGAGAGCTTCATGACCGACGCGCATGGCCGCGACCATGTCACGGAGGTGCAGCTCGCCTTCGACAAGGACAACAAGATGACGGCGCTGAAGGTCGACACGATCGCCAATTTCGGCGCCTATATGTCGCTGTTCTCGTCGGCCGTGCCGACCTATCTCTACGCGACCCTGCTGTCGGGCCAGTATGTGATCCCGGCGATCCATGCCAATGTGCGTGCGGTCTACACCAACACGGCGCCGGTCGACGCCTATCGCGGGGCAGGACGGCCGGAGGCGACCTATGTGCTGGAACGCGTCATCGAGACGGCCGCGCGCGAGCTCGGCATGTCGCCGGCCGAACTCAGGCGGAAGAACTTCATCACGTCGTTCCCCTATCAGACCCCCGTCATCATGGCCTATGACGCCGGCGACTACGGCGCTTCGCTCGACGCGGCGATGAAGGCGGCCGACTATCAGGGCTTCGCGAAGCGCAAGGCCGAGGCGGCCAAGCGCGGCAAGCTGCGTGGCATCGGCATGAGCTGCTATATCGAGGCCTGCGGCATTGCGCCTTCGGCCGCGGTCGGCTCGCTCGGCGCCGGCGTCGGCTTATGGGAATCGGCCGAGGTGCGCGTCAACGCCGTCGGCACCATAGAGGTGCTCACAGGCTCGCACAGCCACGGCCAGGGTCACGAGACGACCTTCGCCCAGCTCGTCGCCGACCGGTTCGGCGTGCCGATCGACAGCGTGTCGATCGTCCATGGCGACACCGACAAGGTGCAGATGGGCATGGGCACCTACGGCTCGCGCTCCGGCGCAGTCGGCATGTCGGCGATCGTCAAGGCGCTGGACAAGGTCGAGGCCAAGGCCAAGAAGATCGCCGCCCATCTGATGGAGGCCGACGAGGGCGACATCGTGATCGAGAACGGAGCGCTCAAGGTCGCCGGCACCGACAAGAACGTGCCGTGGTTCCAGATGGCCCTCGCCGCCTACACCGCGCACAATCTGCCGTCCGGAATGGAGCCCGGCCTGAAGGAGGGGGCGTTCTACGACCCGACCAACTTCACCTTCCCGGCCGGCTGCTACATCTGCGAGGTCGAGATCGACCCCGAGACCGGAACAACCGAAATCGTGCAGTTCGTCGCCTCCGACGATTTCGGCAAGATCATCAATCCGATGATCGTCGAAGGGCAGGTCCATGGCGGCATCGCCCAGGGCGTCGGCCAGGCGCTGCTGGAAGGGTGTCACTACGACCCGTCGACGGGCCAGCTGATCACGGCGAGCTACATGGACTACACCATGCCGCGCGCCTCCGACCTGCCGTCCTTCAAGGTGTCGACGACGGAGACGGCCTGCCCGGGCAATCCGCTCGGTATCAAGGGCTGCGGCGAAGCTGGTGCCATCGGTTCTCCGCCCGCCGTCATGAACGCCATCACCGACGCCATCGGCAACAACGACCTGACCATGCCGGCCTCGCCGCAGAAAGTCTGGGCGGCGCTGAAGGCGACGACGAAGCATTGAAGGCAGTGAATGGTGAATAGTGAATGGTGAATGGCTGTTTCCGCCCGTTCCCATTCACGACGGTTTCCGGTGATCGGAACCATTCACCATTCACTATTCACCATTCACATCGAGGGAGATGTCCCATGTACTCAGTCAACTACCACCGCGCCACCTCGGTCGCGGACGCAGTCAAGAAGGTGAAGGCCGGCGACGGCAAGTTCCTGTCCGGCGGCATGACGCTCATCCCGGCGATGAAGACACGGCTCGCCTCGCCGTCGGACGTCGTCGATCTCAATCACATCAAGGAACTCAAGGGCGTCAAGGTTTCGGGCAAGACCGTGACCATCGGCGCGACGACGACCCATGCCGAGGTCGCCGGCGACCCGAAGCTGCAGAAGGTGTGCCCGGCGCTGACGCATCTCGCCAGCCATATCGGCGACCCGCATGTGCGCCATCGCGGCACGATCGGCGGCTCGATCGCCAACAACGATCCGGCCGCCGACTATCCGGCCGCCTTGCTGGCGCTTGGCGCCACCATCGTTACCAACAAGCGACAATTGCCTGCCGACAAGTTCTTCAAGGGTCTGTTCGAGACGGCTCTCAAGGAGGACGAAGTGGTGACGGCGGTGACCTTCACGGCGCCGGCCAAGGCCGGCTACGCCAAGTTCCCGAACCCGGCGTCACGCTACGCCATGACCGGCGTGTTCGTCGCCAAGAACAAGGAAGGCGTGCGCGCGGCCGTCACCGGCGCCGGTGACGATGGCGTCTTCCGCTCGAAGGAGGTCGAAGCGGCGCTGGCCAAGAAGTTCGATGCAGCCGCCCTCGACGGGATCAAGATCCCCGCGAAGAACCTGATGGGCGATATCCATGCGTCGCCCGAATATCGCGCCAATCTCATCGGCGTGATGGCCAGGCGCGCAGTGGCGGCAGCGAACGGGTGAAATGGTGAATGGTGAATGGTAAAATGGTGAATGGAAGAAGAAGGCGCTGAGGGCCCTTTCTCCCATTCACCATTCACTATTCACCATTTCACCCTTCACCGATCCGATCTCGCGGACAAAATAGCGGACCGTCTTGGCGCCGCCATGGATCGTGGCGTCGCCGACCTCACGGAAACCGAGCGCGGCGTGAAAGGCATCCGACGCCGGATTGGGCGGGTCGGCGTTCACCTCGCAGGTGACGATCGTGTGGCCGTTCGCGGCGGCTCGATCGAAGAGGTCGAGATAGAGCCGTCTGGCATGGCCGCGGCCGCGTGCGGCGTTAGCCACGACGATGCGGTCGACATAGACGAAACGCTCATAGCGTTGCCGGAACCAGAGATAGTTCGGGCTGTCATAGGAAGCGTCCTGGTCGAAGGCCATGAGGAACGCTTCGAGCGCACCGATGCGCCGCGCATGGAAGGCCTGGCCGAGGAGAAAGGAGAGCCGCTCCGGCTCGAGCCATGACAGTTCGGCCGCATGCTCGTTGTTCAGCGCCAGGATCGCCGGCTCGTCGGCCGGTACGACGGGAAGGATCGATGTGGTCTGCATTGGTCAAGCTGCCCTGGCTGCTGCGATCGTCGCCGCCACGAGGGCGGGGTCGGTCAGCGTGTTCCTGTATTCCCGGTCGAGATCCGTACCGCCCATGCCGACGTCAGGATTGCGATAGGTCATGGTGCTCGGCACGTCGCGGAGCGCCGCGAAGTGCATCTCGGCCAGCCCGGTCTGTTTGCGCACCGTGGCGATGTTCGACGGGTCGAGGTCTCCGCAGCCGAGGATGATGATGCGGCCGGCCGCCTGAACGACGAGTTCGGAGAGCAGGGCTGCTCCTTCGACGGCCGTGTCGCGCTGGCCGCTCGTGAGCACGCGCCCGATGCCGCACCGGATCAGCGCTTCCAACGCTTCGGCGGGGTCGCGCGTCATGTCGAAGGCGCGATGGCAGGTGACGTTGAGCGGCCCGGCGCGGCGCGCCAGTTCGGCCATGCGCTCCTCGTCGATCGTGCCGTCGGCGCTGAGGCAGCCGACGACGACACCGGCCACGCCGAGGTCGCGCAACGCCTCCACGTCGGCCAGCATCGAGCGGTATTCCGCTTCCGAATAGAGGAAATCCCCGCCGCGCGGCCGCACGATCACATGGAAAGGCACCGAGGCCAGCGCGAGAGCCTCCCTGACGGTGCCGAAGCTCGGCGTGATGCCGCCTTCGAGCAGGCTGGCGCAGAGCTCGACCCGATCCGCCCCGGCCTCTTGCGCGGCGATCAGCCCGTCGATCCCTTCGACGCAGACCTCGATAAGGGGCAGGGGCTGTTTCTGATCCGTCATTCCCGATCCATCCCGTGAATTCGGCCGCCCATGTAGCATCACGGCCCGGCCCGGGACAGGGGGCGAAAGGCTCACGCGGCCTTACCTTCGCCTGCATTCGCGCCTCTACCTCCAAGAAGACCGACGCGCGCGGGCGAACCGCTCTACCCGGAAGTGTCGTCGTGCTGGATCGGGCAAATCTTGCCTCCATTGGCCCAGGCGATGCCAGACACAACGATGCAACCGGGCGCGATCATGGTCTAAGATTCGAGAAGGACTCAACCGCCGCAGTCGTCCAAGAGATGATCGAGAACAACAACAACGATCCGGGATCGCCGCTCGCTCCCTTTCAGTACGGGACCTTCCGCGCGATCTGGTTCGCGAGCCTGGCCTCGAATTTCGGCGGTCTGATCCAGGCGGTGGGCGCCGCCTGGCTGATGACCTCGCTGACGGCCGAGGCCGACATGGTGGCCCTGGTCCAGGCGTCGACGGCACTGCCGATCATGATGTTCTCGCTGGCGTCGGGCGCGATCGCCGACAATTTCAACCGGCGCAAGGTGATGATCGTCGCGCAGCTCTTCATGCTGCTCGTGTCTGCCGTACTGACCGTGACCGCCCATCTCGAGCTGCTTTCGCCATGGGCGTTGCTGGCTTTCACCTTCCTGATCGGCTGCGGAACGGCGCTCAACAACCCGTCGTGGCAGGCCTCGGTCGGCGACATCGTCCCGCGTGCCGACCTCCCGGCAGCCGTTGCCCTCAACAGCGTCAACTTCAACCTCACCCGCAGCGTCGGCCCCGCGATCGGCGGCGCGATCGTGGCTGCGGCGGGGGCCGCAGCGGCCTTCGCTGTCAACACGCTCAGCTATTTCGCCCTGATCGGTGTGCTGGCCCGCTGGAAGCCGGCCGTCCCGGCGTCGGCACTGCCGCGCGAATCGCTGGGCGCTGCGATGGGCGCGGGGCTGCGCTACGTCGCCATGTCGCCGAATATCGAGAAGGTCCTGCTGCGCAGTTTCCTGTTCGGCCTGGCGGCAATCTCGATTCTCGCTCTGCTCCCGCTGGTGGCGCGCGACCTGCTTCGCGGCGGACCGCTGGTCTACGGCCTGATGCTCGGCTGCTTCGGCGTCGGCGCCATCGGCGGCGCGCTGCTCAGCGCGCGCCTGCGTCGGCGCTCCCAGGCCGAGGCGATCGTGCGCGGCGCCTTTCTCGGCTTCGCTTCATGCGCGGTGATCGCTGCCCTTAGCCCAAGTCCCTGGCTGACGGGTATTGCCCTGATGATGGGCGGCGCCTGCTGGGTGCTGGCGCTGTCCTTGTTCAACGTCACGGTGCAGCTTTCGACGCCGCGCTGGGTCGTTGGCCGTGCGCTGGCGATCTACCAGACGGCGACCTTCGGCGGCATGGCGTTCGGCAGCTGGATCTGGGGCGTCACGGCAGAGAACCAGGGGGCGCAGGTGGCGCTGCTGGTTTCCGCGGGACTGTTGCTTGCCGGTTCTGCGATCGGCTTCCTGGTCCCGCTGCCGGAGGAGACGGCCCTCAATCTCGATCCGCTGAACCGCTGGCAGGAGCCGAGCCTGGCGCTCGACCTCAAGCCGCGCAGCGGTCCGATACTGATCATGATCGAATACGTCATCCGGACCGAGGACACGAAGGCGTTCCTCGACGCCATGGCCGAACGGAGCCGCGTGCGCCGGCGCAACGGGGCGCGTAACTGGGCGCTGTCGCGCGACCTCGAGAATCCGGAATCCTGGATGGAGAGCTATCACCTGCCGACCTGGGTTGAGTATCGGCGCCACAACCAGCGCACCACCCATGCCGACGACGTTGTGGGAGCGAAGATCAGGAAGCTGCACAGCGGTACCGAGCCGCCGCGCGTCCACCGCATGATCGAACGGCCGACCAACTGGTCGGCCGCGCTGTTCGCCACCAAGGACGTGTTCGACATGCCGTGACCGGCCGCCGATGTCAGTTTTCCGGGATGTTCTCCCTGAAGACGATCTGAAGGCGCGGCGCGTGGGAATCGTAGTCGAGGCCGCGCACGCTCTGGGCAAGGATGTTCAGCGCCTCGCGCGCCTCGACGCGCGGGTTCTGGTCGATGACGGCGTCGAGCGTGCCGTCGAGCAGCAGCGCCTTGTTGCCTTCCGTCGCCTCATGCCCGACGAAGACAACGCTCAGGCCGCGCTGCTTCAGTGCGCGTGCGATGCCCTGGTTGCCGGCGCCGATATTGTAGATGCCGGCCAGGTCGCCATGCCGGTCGAGCAGGGCGGAGGCCTCGGCGAAGGCCTTTTCGCGATCGTCGAGCATCTCGCGCAATTCGACGATCTGGAGGTTGGGGAACTCCTCGGCGAGGATGTGACGGAAGCCCATCTCGCGTTCCTCGTGGCCGCGATAGGAGAGGGAACCCGCGAAGAGCGCGACCTTCTTCGGTGCAGACGTGCCGAGGAAGCGGCCGAGGATGTAGCCGGCGAGCCGGCCTGCCTGGCGGTTGTCGATGCCGACATAGGCGATACGCGGCACGTGAAGGATGTCGGACGCCAGCGTCACCACCTTGACGCCGCTCGCCGACAAGGCGCGGATCGCCTCGCGCACTGTCGGGTGGTCGAGTGCGATCACGCCGATACCTCGCGTCTGGCCACGAAGCTCGTGAAGGGTGCGCGCCAGCGTATCGGGGTTGAAGCCCTCGATCGTGACGATGCGGACATCGAGATCGGGACGCGCCGCGCCCTGGATCTCCAATTGCTGGTGCAGCATCTTGATGAAGGTGTTGGTGCCCATCGGCAGCACGAAATCCAGACGCACCGGCGCGCTCGCGGCCGGCTGGACCGGGGTCGATCCGTCCGAAATGTAGCCGAGACGCTGGGCGGTCTCGATCACGATCTCGCGCGTGCGGCTTCGCACGCCCGCGCGGTTGTTGAGCACCCGGTCAACCGTGGCGGCGGAGACGCCTGCCTCACGCGCAATGTCGATCAGAGTGGATCGCACGTTGTGTCACCTTCTCTCCGGCGCCGGCCCGGCGGCGCCTCGCTCAGGCTGCGTGCCGGGCTGAACGAAAGCGGCAGCTTCGATTGGCAGGCTCACCGATTCTGATGTGAAATGATGTATCCGCGTGAGGCGGCGATGCAAGCCAGGCGGCCCCGAATTCGCTCCGTCACCGCCGCCGGTCACCGCAAATTGCCTGAAAATCACATCAAAAACGCGCAGCGAAGGGAGCGTATCGCCCTGAATTCTCACGACTTTTCCTTTACTTTGATGAAGAATGACCTATTCTGATTTGAAATGATGTTGACAGCCATCAGATTGGTCGTCAATATCCATCATGCTGAAGGGCTGCCGGAGGAAAGCGGCCAAGGGAGGATTGCAGATGTCCGATTTGATCCGCATGTCGCGGCGCCGATTGCTGGCGTCGGGAGGAAAAGCTGCCGCCCTGGTTGCGGCAGTCGGCATTGCGCCGAGACTCATTCGTCCTGGCCGCGCCTATGCGGCCGACGCGCTGGCCGAAGGCATGATCGGCGGCCCGACCGGTTTCGACGGCGCGGAGCGTTATCAGTATGGCCCGAACACGCCGGAAGGCCGTGCCATCGAGGCAGTGAAGGCGATGAAGGGCGCGGGCAATGCGCCTGCCAGGATCGTGCTCGGTCTGTCGGACGGCTCGATCGGTCAGCTCACCCAGCCGTTCCCGGCTGGCGCCCCCTCCATCAAGGAGCTTTGGGAAAAGGAGACCGGCATCCCGCTCGAGATCGTCGGCGTGCCGAACGGCCAGGAATTCACCAAGACGATGCAGGACATCTCCACCAAGGGTGGGGCTTACGACATCTATGCGGTCGAGTGGAACCGTCTCGGCGACCTCGCCGAAACCGGCGGCATCGTCAATCTCGACGACTTCGTGGCCGAGCACAAACCGGAATGGGACGACCCGGAGCGCGGCTATGTGGGCGGTGCCAAGGGTGTCTCGCTGCTCAACCAGTATCGCGGCTCGACCTATGGCGTGTCGCTCGATGGCGACTTCCAGGTCTGGGTCTACCGCACCGACCTGTTCGGCGATGAGGCGGAGAAGAACGCTTTCGCCGACAAATACGGCTACGAGTTGGCGCCGCCCAGGACATGGAAGCAGCTCGACGAGGTCGCGGCCTTCTTCCATCGGCCGGACAAGGGCCTCTTCGGCTCGACCGACCTGCGCAACCAGGGTTGGGGCTACACCAACTGGTACCAGCGCTATGTGTCGATGGGCTCGCCCAACCAGTTCCTGTTCGACGATTCCGGCAAGCCGCTGATCAATTCGGAGGCCGGCGTGGCGGCGACATCAGAATATGTCGCCTCGCTCTCGCACCATTCTCCGGATGCCATCTCCTGGGGCTGGCCGGAGCAGTATGGCAACTTCGCCAATGGCGGCGCGGCGATGACCTGCGCCTTCTCAAACCTGCCGAAGTTCCTCGACAATCCCGGCAATGCCGGGTCCAAGGTGACCGGCAAGATCGGCTCCATGCTGCCGCCCGGCCGCGACGTCGACGGCAATCGGATCAGCCGCTCGGTGCTGTGGCTGAATCTGTCGGCATCGGTCTCGTCGCAGAGCAAGCACCCGGAGGCCTGCTATCTGTTCCTGCAATGGCTCGGGTCGAGCCGCATCTATGCCTGGATGACGGCCAATCCCGGCGGCTATTTCGATCCGTTCCGGCTGTCGGACTTCTCCGACCCGCTGGTGCGCCAGACCTATCACGCCTACCACATGGACGTGGTGCGCGAGACGGTGGCCCGCACCGTGCCGACCATCAACTATCCGGGTGCGACCGCTTTCCACAACGCGCTCGACGAGAACCTCGTCGCCGCTCTGACCAAGGCCAAGACGCCGGAGCAGGCGATGGCCGACACAGAGGCCGAATGGCAGAAGATCGCCCGGCGCACCGGCGAGGACAAGCTGCTCGAGGCGATCAAAGCCAACAAGGCCGCGTGGCCGACGGTGGTCGATCCGGTCGGCTGACAGCGATGCGTTCCTGCCCTTCCTCCGTGGGAAGGGCAGGGGTGATCGATGCCGTTCGTCCCATGCCAGCACCATTGCTATGAAACAGCCGAGATGAAGCGTTCAGTCCCCTTCGAGATCTTCCGCTACGCCGCCATCCTTGCGGCGCTGGCGGTTACGCTCGTGCCCATCCTGTGGATGGTTTCGATGGCTTTCAAGCCGATCGCGGAATGGTCGGCCGCGGGTGCCGACCTCACCTGGTGGCCGAAGCAGCCGACACTCGACAATTTCCGCTTCATCTTCGGCGAATCGACGAGCAACCTGATCGTCGCGCTCGACCGCACCGCGATGAAGCCGATCATTTCCTCGCTGCTCTCTGCGGTTTTCGGCACTGCTATCGCCATGTCTGCGGGCACGGCGGCGGCCTACGGCCTGTCGCGTTTCGGCGCCGGCGGGAACCTGCCGCTGGCCCTCATCCAGCTCCGTCTCTTCCCGCCCATGGCCGTGATGATCCCGGTCATGATCATGTGGTCCTTCCTGAATTTCATGGATAGCTGGTGGGGCCTGGCGCTGATCTACGGCATCGTCACGCTGCCCTTCGCCTTCTGGCTGATGAAGACCTTCTTCGACGACATGCCGCGCGAGATAGAGGAGGCGGCGCTCGTGGAGGGGTGCTCGCGCCTGCGTGTCTTCACCCGTATCACGCTGCCGATGATGCGTGCGCCCCTGGCGAGCGCGGCGCTCTTCGTCTTCATTCTCAACTGGTCGGACTATCTGATCGCGCTGCTCCTGACGACACGCGAATGGGTGACGATCCCCGTCTACATGGCTTCGCTGTCATCCTCGATGACCGGGCAGCTCTATGGCGCCAAGGCCGCGCTCGGACTGATCGCCGCCGTGCCGCCGGTGGTCTTGGGCATCGCCATCCAGCGTCACCTCGTGCGTGGCCTGACCTTCGGAGCGCTGAAGCAATGAGTGCGGCAAACCTGGTGGAGGAGCGCCGCGTGGATGCCCCCGACAAGACGATGGAACAGCCTTCCGTCGACCTCGAAGCCGCGCGCCTGGGCTTCCGGCTCACACTGCCGGCGCAGATCCTGGTGCTGTTCATCTCGGTGTTTCCGCTCCTGATGCAGCTCTATATCAGCATGACCGACTGGTCGCCGCTGTCGGGTACCGGGTGGTGGAACGCCTGGGAGCTGTGGAACGGCCTCGCCAACTATACCGACCTCGCTGCGGATGGGCGCTTCTGGAGCGCGCTGTGGCGCACCGCGATCGTCATGCTCGTCTGCGTGCCTGCGGAGTTCCTGCTCGGGCTGGCGCTGGCGACGCTGTTCATGGACAGCTTTCCGGGCAAGCGCCTGTTCTATTCGATCATGCTCATGCCGATGATGGTGGTGCCCGCGGTCGCCGGTTACATGTTCTTCATGCTGTTCCAGTCGGGCGGCCCGCTGAACGACATCCTGTCCTCGCTGACCGGCATGCCTGTCACGGTGGCGTGGCTGTCGGACCCGACGCTGGCGCTGGTCGCGGTCATGATCGCCGATATCTGGCAGTGGACGCCGCTGATGTTCCTCATCCTGCTCGCCGGCCTCGTCGGCGTGCCCGAGGATCAGATCAAGGCCGCGACACTGCTCGGCGCCAATGCCTGGCAACGCTTCACCAGCATCGTGCTGCCGAAGATGAAGACGATCATCGTCATCGCGCTGGCCATCCGGGTCATCGAGAACTTCAAGATCTTTGACACGCTCTACATAATGACAGGGGGCGGCCCCGGCGTCGCCACCGAGACCATCTCGGTCTACATCTACAAGATCACCACGCAGGACCTGATCTGGGGCTATGTCGCGGCCATCGCGCTCGCCATTTTGATCGTGCTGTCCGTCGCCGCGGTTTTCGCCATGAAACGCATGGCCGCAGCACGGGAGGCCTGACATGAGTGCGATCCACCTGCAGAACCTGGTCAAGAAGTTCGGCGACTTCACTGCGCTGAAGACCATGGACCTCACGATAGCGGATGGCGAATTCATGGCGCTGCTCGGCCCCTCGGGCTGCGGCAAGTCGACGACCATGAACATGATCGCCGGCATGGAGGATTCCACTGATGGGCGCATCCTGTTCGGCGACCGTGACATGGCCGGCGTGCCGATGGGACGCCGCGGCGTCGGCTTCGTCTTCCAGAATTACGCGATCTTCACGCATATGAGTGTGTGGCAGAACCTCGCCTATGGCCTCAGGATGCGCGGCACGCCGAAGCCGGAGCTCGAACGACGGGTCGGAGCGATCGCGGAGCTCCTGCAACTGACGCCGCTGCTCGACCGCAAGGCCGACCGGCTGTCGGTCAACATATTGCAGC
The DNA here is from genome assembly GCF_016756635.1 of Mesorhizobium sp. L-8-10. Taxonomy (NCBI): domain Bacteria; kingdom Pseudomonadati; phylum Pseudomonadota; class Alphaproteobacteria; order Hyphomicrobiales; family Phyllobacteriaceae; genus Mesorhizobium; species Mesorhizobium sp. L-8-10. Next base: position 4,539,509 of record NZ_AP023263.1, read on the forward strand.
GGGTGGCGATCGGCCGCTCGGCCATCATGGAGCCGGCGATCTTCCTCCTGGACGAGCCGCTGTCCAATGTCGACGCCGCCTTCCGTGCCGTGATGCGCACGGAGCTGAAGCATCTGCAACGGCAGTTCCGGCAGACCATGGTCTATGTCACGCACGACCAGCTCGAAGCCATGACCATGGCCGATCGGATCGCGGTCATGGATCATGGCGTGCTGCAGCAGGTGGGGACACCGCTTGAGGTCTACAACGATCCCGCGAATGTCTTCGTGGCGCGTTTCATCGGCGCACCCGGGATGAATCTCCTTAAAGGGAGGTCGGCCGAAAGCGATCGCGGCCTGGTCGTCGATCTCGGACAGCTTGGAGCGACGTCGCCCTTGCCCGACGCGCTCGCCGCCGGCCTGCGCCGCCACAGCGGGGAGGTGATCTACGGTTTCCGTCCCGAGCAGGTGGCGATCTCGGACGGGGGGCCTGGACTCCGCATGCCGGCGACCTTCATCGAGCGCATCGGAGCACGGACCATCGTCCATTTCGGCGAAGGCGAGACGGCGGTGAAGGCGGTCTTCGACAATGACGTCGTGCTGGCCGTCGGCGACGTCGTGGCCCTCGCGCCGAACCAGAACTCGGTGCGCATCTTCGATGCGGCCAGCGGCGCCGCGATCAGGGCAGGGTGAGACGATGGCCGAGATCGCATTCCGACACGTGACGAAACGCTATGGCGACACGCTCGCCGTCGACGATGCGTCCTTCACCGTCGAGGACAACGAGTTCTTTTGCTTCTTCGGACCGCCTTTGTCGGGGAAATCGACCATCCTGCGGCTCATCCTGGGGCTGGAGACGCCCGACAGCGGCGAGATCCTCATCGGAGGGCGCCCGGTCAACAAGGTCTCGCCGGCCGGGCGCAACGTAGCCATGGTGTTCCAGAACCTGGCGCTGTTCCCGCATATGACGGCGCGCGAGAATGTCTGTTTTCCGCTGGTCGAGCGCAAGGTCGCGCACGCCGAGATCGACAGGCGCCTCGCCGACGTTTCGGCGAAGCTCCATATCGGCCACATACTCCACAAGCCGCCGGCACAGCTCTCGGGCGGCGAACGGCAGCGCGTCGCGATCGCTCGCGCCCTGGTGCGCGATCCCGCCGCCTATCTCATGGACGATCCGATCTCGGCGCTCGACGCCCGGCTGCGCGAGGAGACGCGGGTCGAGCTGAAGCGCATCCAGCGCGACCTCGGCAAGACGCTGATCTATGTGACGCATGACCAGGAGGAGGCGATGTCGGTCGCAGATCGCATGGCGATCCTCGATAACGGCGCGATCAGGCAGGTCGGCGCTCCGTCTGAAATCTATGACAGCCCGGCCAGCGTCTACGTCGCCAGGCTACTGGGCTCGCCCGTGATGAACATCCTGGCCGGCAGGCACACCGAGGCGGGGCTGGAGGCGGCCCACGGCGCCATCCGCCTGCCGGCCGGCAGCGTTCCGGCCGGCACTGCCGAGATCGGCATCAGGCCGGAGAACCTGAAGGTCGAGCCCTGGGGCGAGGGCAAGGCCGGCCGGCCGGCGAAGGTGTTCGAGGTCGAGCCGCTGGGCGGCTACACGGTGGTCACGCTGGATGCCGGGCAGTCGCGGCTGCGCGCCCTGATGCGCGGCCAGCCGGACATCAGGCCGGAAGCCGAAGTCGCGCTCTTCTGCGACCCCGGACGGATTCACTGTTTCGCACAGGGCGGAGGAGCCCTCGCAAGATGAATGACGCAATGACAAGGGAGGACGCGATGGCGGGTGCTTTCGAGCCGGATGTGGCGGTTCGTGCCAGGGAATTCAGGATCGGCTGCATCGGCGCCGGCATGATCATGGCCGAGTGTCATCTCGCGGCCTACAACGAGGCCGGCTTTCCCGTCGTCGCAATCGCCTCGCGTACCCGGGCGAACGCCGAAAAGGTCGCGCAGCGCTGGGACATCCGGACGGTTCACGAAACCCCTGAACAACTGATCGAAGACAAGAATGTCGAGATCGTCGACCTCGCCTTTCCGCCGGACCAGCAGCCGGCGCTCATCCGCCATGCGCTCAAGCAGAGCCACATCAAGGCGATCCTCGCCCAGAAGCCGCAGGCGCTGTCGCTGAAGGATGCGATCGAGTTGCGCGACGAGGCTGCGCGAGCCGGCAAGATCCTCTCGGTCAACCAGAACATGCGCTACGACCAGTCGATGCGTGTCTTGAAGCAGGTGATCGACAGCGGCGCGCTCGGGGACATCGTCTTTGCCCAGATCGACATGCATGCCATTCCGCATTGGCAGTCGTTCCTGGCGGGCTACGACCGGCTGACATTGTCCAATATGAGCGTGCACCATCTGGACGCGCTACGCTTCCTGTTCGGCGACCCCGATGAAATCACGACGCTGGCACGCAAGGATCCGCGCACGGCCTTCGACCATCACGACGGCATCACCGTATCGACCCTGAGGTTTCCGTCAGGCGTGATGGCGGTTTCGCTCGAAGATGTATGGTCGGGGCCGCGCCGGGAAGGTTATCGCGACGACCAGCATATCGACTGGCGGGTCGAGGGAACCGAAGGCGTGGCCAAGGGAACCATCGGCTGGCCGACGGGTGCGGCCTCGACGCTGAGCTACGCCTCCGCCAAGACCACCGGCGGCGAATGGGTCTCGCCGAAATGGGAAACGATGTGGTTCCCGCACGCCTTCATCGGCGTGATGGAGCAGCTTCAATATGCCCTGAAATCGGGCACGCCGCCGGCGCTCTCCGTCGCCGACAACGTCAAGACCATGGCGCTTATCGAAGCGGGCTACCGCTCGATCGACCAGCGCCGCGCCGTCAAGCTTTCCGAAATCTCTATCGACTGAACCCGCAGGGAGGACATTCCATCATGATGCAAGCCGGAATTTTCACGGGATATTTCCCGTATGGGCTGGAGGAGACCGCGAGCAAGATCCGCGGGCTCGGCTTCAACACCGTGCAACTCGACCTGCACTTCAAGGACCTCGACCTGTCCGCGGGCCAGATCACCAAGGACAAGGCCAGGAAGGTACGCGACACTTTCCGCGACCACAACCTGCCGATCTGCTGCATCTCGGGCTATACGAACATCATCCACCCCGACAAGGCCGAACGTGAGAAGCGGGTGGGCTATCTCAAGGAGATCATCCGCAACGCCCGCGAATTCGGCTCGCCCTATGTGATCTCGGAGACGGGCACCTTCAACACCGAGTCAGACTGGGTTCATCATCCGAAGAACAAGACGGAGGAGGGCTTCGAGGAGTGCCGGAAGGTCATCGCGGACCTTGCGCAGACGGCCTACGACCACGGGGCCGTGTTCCTGCTCGAAACCTATGTGAACAATGTCGTCGGCTCCGTCGAGGAAACGGTGCGGATGTTCGCGCAGGTCGACCATCCCGGCCTCGGCCTGCTGATGGATCCGACCAACTATTTCGAGACCCACAACATCGACAGGATGGACCAGATCCTGAACCAGGTCTTCGACACGCTGACCGACAAGATAAGGATAGCGCATGCCAAGGACGTGAAGCGCTCGGGCGATGACAAGAGCGAGAAGCATGCCGATATCGGCGACGCCGAGGCGCTCGAGAGCCACACCTTCCGCGGTGTCGGCGAGATCGAACTGCCGGCGCCGGGGCTCGGTTCCCTGAACTACGACCTCTATCTGAAGCGGCTCGCCGAGAAGCATCCGAACATCCCTGTCATCATCGAGCATCTGGCGGAAGACGACGTGCCGAGGGCGAAGAAGTTCCTGGACGGAAAGTTCAGGGCGAACGGGCTCTGATCTTCCCGATGTAGCCGACCGGCGATCTTCACCAGGCAATCAGGCAGATCTCCCGCCGGGGTCGGCGGGAGCACGGGAGAGGCCTGCCGCCTCTCTGCTCAGAGGCATGAGGAGGAAGAAGGATGTACAGACTGGCACTATCCGCCGCCGCGGCCCTGGTGTTCGGCGCGGCGCTCGCCGCGCCGGCTGAAGCGCAGGACAAGAAGGTATTCTATCTGCTCTCGCATGGCGGCGCGTCCGACCGGTCTTCATCACCCACAATCTGCACCACGTCTTCCAGGTGGCCGACCGCATCATCGTCATGCGGCGTGGCGAGGTGACCGCCGAGCTGGTGGTGGCCGAGACCGACCTGCTGACCGTGGAAAGCATCATCACCGGCGCCGATGTCTCCGCATTGAGAGCCAGCGCCAAGGCAAACTGAGGGAAGTCGCAGGAAGTCTGATATGGTTGAACTCTATGGAACGCGGCGCTCGCGCCGCGACCTTGCCGCCACCGCCGGATCGCTGTCGCAATTCGCCGGCGTGCGGCTGATGACGCTGGGAGACGGCGTCGAGCGCGGCATCCGCATGCTGGAATTCCGCACCGGAACGGGCCTGCGCTTCACGGTGCTCGTCGACCGTGCCCTCGATATCGCCGACTGCGAATATCGCGGCCTGGCCGTGGGCTGGCATTCGCCTGCGGGTTTCAAGCATCCGGGCCTTGCCGAATATGAAGGCGAGGGCGGGCTCGCCTGGCTTCGGTCCTTCTCCGGGCTGATGGTGACCTGCGGCCTCGACCACATATTGTTCATGTATGACGAGCCGGCCGACCATTATGTCTATGGGCCGCGCAAATCCGTCAGCCATTCCATCCACGGCCGCATCGGCACCTTGCCCGCACGCCTGACCGGCTATGGCGAGACATGGGACGGCGACGATTGCACGCTCTGGTGCGAGGGCGTGGTGAGCCAGGGCACGGTGTTCGGCGAGGATCTGCACCTGATCCGCCGCATCGAGGCCAAGGTCGGCTCCAACGAGATCAAGCTGTCGGACCGGGTGGTCAATCGCGGCTTCTACCGCACGCCGCATATGTACTGCTATCACATCAACGTCGGCCATCCCGTGGTCGCCGAGGGATCGCGCTACCTTGCGCCGATCAAGGACGTGGTGTGGGCGGCGCATGCGGGCGCCGACTACCGAAAACAGGAAGTCGGCTACCGCACCCTTCCGGCCCCGCGGATGAATTTCCACGAGCAGGTCTGGCAGCATGAGCTCGCCGCGGACGCTGCCGGCGAGGTTCCGGTCGCCGTCGTCAACGACGCGCTCGGCATCGGCTTCGAAGTGGTCACCCGCAAGGACCAGTTCCCCTGCATGTTCGAGTGGCAGAACCTGCAGGCCGGCCAGTACGCTCTCGGCATCGAGCCATCGACCCACCACGTGCTCGGCCACAAGGCGGCGCGCGACCGCGGCGAACTGATCTGGCTCGAGCATGGTGAGGAACGCGCCTACGACACGACCTTCCGGGTCCTTGCCGATGCGGACGAGATCGCCGCGAGGGGCAAGCGCATAGCGGCTCTGGCCGAGCAGCCGGCCGAGGATTTTCCGGAACCCTCGGGCAAGCACCTGCCGATCGGAGGTCGTTCGTGAGCATGCCGGAACGCAAGGATAGATCTGCCATGTCCGTCGCCGGCCGGACGATCCTCTATACGGGCGCGGCCGGCGGCCTCGGCACCGAAACGACGCTGCAGTTCCTGCGGGCGGGCGCGAGGGTAGTGGCGATCGACAACGATCATCGCAAGATCGAGAACCTGCTGGAGCAGGCCGGCCGCGAGAAGCTCTCGGGTCTTTCGATGTGCGAGGCCGATCTTTCCGATCTCACCGATCTGCGCAGCCGGCTCGACACGAAGTCTGGCGAGGTCGGCGGCTTTGACATCGTCATCAACAACGCCGCGATCTATCCGTCGCGACCTTTCGAGGATTACACGATCGAGGATTTCCAGGCCGTCCAGCGTGTCAATGTCGACGCAGCCATCGTTTGCGTGCAGGCGGCACTGCCCCATATGCGCGCACAGGGCTGGGGCCGCATCGTCAACGTCTCGTCGGTGACTGCCTATGGCGGCTGGGCGCTGCTGGCGCCTTATGTCCAGTCCAAGGGAGCGCTGATCGGGCTGACGCGTGCCTGGGCGAGGGAATTCGGCCAATACGGCGTGACGGTCAACGCAATCGCGCCCGGCGCCTTCCCGACCGACGCGGAAAAGATCCACCCGGACCCAGAGGGCTATACGCGCTTCGTGCTCGAGCACCAGGCGCTGAAGCGACGCGGCAATCCGCGCGACATCGCCAATGCGCTGATGTTCTTCGCTTCGGAGGAATCCGGATTCATCACGGGCCAGACGCTGAATGTCGACGGCGGCTGGGTCATGCACTGACAGGAAAGACAGGGAAAACTGACATGGGAATCCTGAGCGGCATCCGCGTGCTCGATTGCTCGATCGCGATGGCGGGGCCTTTCGCGGCGCAGCGCTTGGGCGATCTCGGCGCCGACGTGGTGAAAGTCGAGCCGGTGACGGGCGAATGGCAGCGCCATGTGTCGGCCGGCGGCGCCCGCGGCAACAAGGTCAACGTCTCCTTCCTCTCGCTCAACCGCAACAAGCGCTCGCTGGCGGTCGATCTCAAGGCGGAGGAAGGCAAAAAGGTCCTGCTCGACCTGGTGAAGACGGCAGATGTGTTCCTGCAGAACTATCGGCCGGGCGTCGCCAAGCGTCTGGGCGTGGATTACGAGACGCTCTCGAAAATCAATCCGCGCCTGGTCTATGTCTCGATGTCCGGCTACGGCGAGACCGGGCCTTATGTGAACAGGCCCGGCCAGGACCTCCTTCTGCAGGCCATGTCGGGCGCGATGCTCTCGGCGGGACGTGCGGGCGAGGCACCGAATGCGGCCGGCCAATATCTCGTCGACGCGATCACCGCATATACGGCCTTCGAGGGAGCGCTGGCGGCACTCTTCCATCGGGAGCGGACGGGCGAAGGCCAGTTGGTCGAAGTCAACATGCTCGACGCCATCGCCACGATCCAGATGCAGGAACTCTCCGTCTTCACCGTCGGCGGCAAGGAGCAGAAGCGCTCGGACGAGCCGCATGCGCATGTCTTCATCCGTGCGCCCTACGGCGCCTTCGCCACGAGCGACGGCTATATCGTCGTTGCCTTTCCGCCGTTGAAGAAGCTCGGCGAAGTGATCGGCGAGCCGAGTTTCGCCGCGATGGACGACGAGGCGGACAGTTGGTCGCGCCGCGACGAGATTTTCGCCAGGACGCGCGACAGGCTGAAGGGCAAGACCAGCGCGGAATGGCTGAGACTTTTCGCTGAAGCGGATCTCTGGGCGGGGCCCGTCTATGGCTACCGGGAACTGGTCGACGATCCGCAGGTGAAGCACAACGGGACCTTCGTCGAATACGAGCATCCGACCGAGGGACGCGTGAAGACGCCGGGCTTCCCGATCCGGTTCTCGAAGACCCCGTCCAAGGTCGCGCGCGGCGCCCCGCTCGCCGGCGAGCACACACGCGAGGTCCTGGCCGAGGCAGGATATGACGACGCCACGATCGACCGCTTGGAGCAGGCCGGCGCGATCAGTACCGGAAGGCACTGACCATGCAATCCTACAGGGCGCTCACCTGGGATCATCCCCGGGGATACAATGCCTTGGCCGCGGCTGCGGCCAGGCTCGATCCGGCGCGCGACGGTCTGTCGATCGTCTGGGACAGGCAGCCGCTGGAGGGCTTCGAATCCCATCCGATCGCCGATCTCTGCGCGCGCTACGATCTCGTCGTGCTCGATCACCCGCATGTCGGCGAAGCCGTGGAGGCGGATTGCCTTCAGCCGCTGGAGACCGTGTTCGGAGCGGACAGGATCGCGGAGCTGGAGGCGGCGACGATCGGCCCCTGCCTGTCGAGCTATCGTTATGGCGGCCGGCACTGGGCCCTGCCGCTTGACGCCGCGACCCAAGTGATGGCGGGCCGGGGCGACCTGCTGGAAGGGCCGTCCCCCCAAGGCTGGGCCGAGGTCGTCGCGCGGTCGCAGCAGACGGGAAAGGTCGCGCTGTCGATGGCGGGGCCGCACGCAATCCTGAGCTATCTGTCGCTCGCGGCTGCCCTCGGCGAGCCGCCGGCGGTGGACGATCCCGATCTGCTCGTCTCGCCGGGTACGGGCCGAGAGGCTTTCGAGCTTCTGGCCGAGCTGGCCGTGCGCAGCCCGGCTTCCGTGAGGGACAAGAACCCGATCGGCATTCTCGGCCATATGTCGACGCATGACGACGTCGAGCTCTGCCCGCTGATCTACGGCTATGTGAACTATGCGGCGCCGGTGGAGGGCAAGGCGATCCGCTTCACGAATGCGCCGCGGATGACGACGGGCGGGCAGCCTGGATCGACGCTCGGCGGCACCGGGATCGGCATTTCCAGGCGCTGCCCGGTGACGCCGGAACTGATCGATCACCTTCTGTGGCTAATGGGAGACGAGGCTCAGAGCGGTTTCATCCCGTCGCATGACGGTCAGCCGAGCCGCCGCTCGGCCTGGGCCGACGAAGCCGTCAACCGGCGCTGGGGCGATTTCTATCGCAACACGGCCGATACGCTGGAGGCCGCTTACGTTCGGCCCCGTCACGCGGGCTACATCGCCTTCCAGACCAAGGCCTCCGCGCTTTTGCGGGAGGCCTTCGACATCGGGCGGCCGGCCGGCACGGTTGTGGCGGAGTTGCAGACACTTTATCGCGCCAGCCGGCCGAGCGGCGGCGAGAGGTAGGAGCTTCATCATGACCCAGGATGTGCTGTTCGAAGTCGACGGTGCTATCGCCGTCATCACCCTCAACCGGCCGCAGAAGCTCAATGCGGTCACGCCCGAGATGGCCGACGCGATCGTGGCGGCGGTGAAGCAATGCAACGACAGCGAGACGATCCGCTGCGTGATCCTGACCGGCGCGGGCGAGAAGGCGTTCTGCGCCGGCTCCGACATAGGCGAACTCGACACCTACGAGACGCCATGGCAGTTCCGCAACAGGCCGGACTATTGCGATGCCATCCGCGCTCTGCTGAAGCCGTCGATCGCTGCGGTGAACGGCTACTGCTTCGGCGGGGGGCTGGAGACGGCCATGTCCTGCGACATCCGCATCGCCTCCGAGAACGCGCAGTTCGCCGCGCCCGAGATCAAGCTCGGCTGGATCGGCGGCGGCGGCATGGCCATGCATCTCGCGCATTCGGCCGGCATGTCCAACGCGGCGCTGATGATCATGACGGGTGACCCGATACGCGCCGACAAGGCGCTGGCCTGGGGGCTCGTCAGCGATGTGGTTCCGCGTGAGCAACTGCTTGCGCGGGCGCGCGAAATCGCTCAAACAATTGCGAGCCGCGCGCCGATCGCCGCCGAGACCGCGAAGCTCAATCTGAAGGCCGCCCATACGATGCCGCCGGAAAAGGCGATCGAATATGAGCGTGACCTGCAGACGATCTGCTTTGCGACTGAGGACGCCCGGGAGGGAAGGGCGGCGTTCAAGGAAAAACGCGCCGCGGTGTTCAGGCGGCGCTGAGGGATGGAAAGAACGTGACTGATACAGCAGGCCTGCCCGGCGAGGGCATCTTCCTTGGTCGGGTCAAATCGCCCGGCGCGCCCCATCCGCTCGTGGTGACCGTTCGGAATGGGATGGTCATGGACATCACGTCCAGGCAGGCGCCGACCGTGCGCGACGTCTGCGAGATGGATGATCCAGCCGGCTTCGTGCGGGATGCCGCGGGCAAGACCATCGGCAGCCTGGAAGATGTCTGCGCCAACAGTTTCGAGACCGGCCGGGACGTGGCCAAGCCCTGGCTGCTTTCGCCTGTCGATCTTCAGGCTGTGAAGGCCTCCGGCGTCACCTTCGTCGTCAGCCTGCTGGAGCGCGTGATCGAGGAGCAGGCGCGCGGCTCGGCCGAAAAGGCGGACGCCATTCGCGCCGATATCGCCAGCCTGATCGGCGACGATCTTTCCAAGCTGAAGCCCGGCTCGGCCGAGGCGATGGCCTGCAAGGAGAAGCTCATCGCGCGTGGGGTCTGGTCGCAATATCTCGAAGTCGGCATCGGCCCCGACGCCGAGATCTTCACCAAATGTCAGCCCATGGCCTCGGTCGGCTTCGGCGCGGATGTCGGGCTGCATCCGATCTCGACCTGGAACAATCCGGAGCCCGAGATCGCCGTGATCGCGTCGAGCAAGGGGCGCATCGTGGGCGCCGCCCTCGGCAACGACGTCAATCTGCGCGATGTCGAGGGACGCTCGGCCCTGCTGCTCGGCAAGGCGAAGGACAACAACGCCTCGGCCGCTCTAGGGCCGTTCGTCCGCCTTTTCGACGCCGGTTTCACCATAGACGACGTGAAGCGGGCCAAGGTCCACCTGAAGGTCGAAGGCGAGGACGGGTTCTCGCTCGAGGGAGCGAGCTCGATGGCCGAGATCAGCCGCTCGCCGGAGGAGCTGGTCGCAGCGGCGATGGGACCTCACCATCAATACCCCGACGGCATCGCGCTCTATCTCGGCACGATGTTCGTTCCTTCCAAGGATCGCGGAGAGGCGGGCAAGGGTTTCACGCACAAGGTCGGCGATATCGTCACGATCTCGACGGAAAAGCTTGGCAGCCTCGTCAACCGCGTAAGGCTTTCGCCCGACTGCCCGCATTGGACCTATGGCGCGAGCCATCTCATGAGAGACCTCGCCAAGGCTCAACTCATCTGACGCGAAGTGGATAGACCGATGACCGAACTGCACCGCAACCTGATTGCCGGCGAATGGGTGGGCGGCGACGCCGTTCCCAACATCAATCCGTCCGATACGAACGACGTGGTCGGCAATTATGCGCGCGCGACCAAAGCCGATGCCGAAGCGGCGATCGCAGCCGCCAAGGCGGCGTTTCCAGCGTGGTCGCGGTCGGGTCTGATCGAACGCCATGCGGTGCTTCGCAAGGCGGCCGACGAGATCACAGCACGCAAGGAGGAGATCGGACGGCTGCTCTCGCGCGAGGAAGGCAAGACGCTGGCCGAGGGCATCGGCGAGACGGTCAGGGCAGCCCAGATATTCGACTTCTTCGCCGGCGAGGCGCTGAGGCTTTCCGGCGAGGCGATCCCGAGCGTCCGGCCCGGTATCGGCGTCGAGGTAACGCGCGAGGCGGTCGGCGTCGTCGGCATCATCACGCCGTGGAATTTCCCGATCGCGATCCCCGCCTGGAAGATCGCGCCGGCACTCTGCTACGGCAACACCGTCGTCTTCAAGCCGGCCGACCTCGTGCCGGGCTGTTCCTGGGCGATCGTCGATATCCTCCACCGCGCCGGTTTGCCCAAGGGCGTGCTGAACCTCGTCATGGGCAGAGGCTCGGTCGTCGGCCAGGCCATCCTGGACAGCCCTGACGTCGATGCCATCACCTTCACCGGCTCGGTCGGCACGGGAAAACGCGTGGCGGCGGCTTCTCTGGAGCACATGCGCAAGGTCCAGCTTGAAATGGGCGGCAAGAACCCGCTCGTCGTGCTCGACGACGCCGACCTCGGCATCGCGGTCGACTGCGCGGTGAATGGGGCTTTCTTCTCGACCGGCCAGCGCTGCACGGCGTCGTCCCGACTGGTCGTGACCGAAGGCATCCACGACCGTTTCGTCTCGGCCGTCACCGAGAAGCTGAGGAGCCTTGTCATCGACAATGCCCTGAAACAGGGCACGCATATCGGGCCCGTCGTCGACCAGTCCCAGCTCGAACAGGACGAAAAATACGTCGCGATCGGCCGCGACGAGGGAGCCAATCTGGTCTTCGGCGGCGAGCGCCTCAACCGCGAGACGCCCGGCTTCTATCTGCAGCCGGCCCTGTTCACCGAGGCGAGCAACCAGATGCGCATTTCGCGCGAGGAGATCTTCGGCCCGGTGGCGAGCGCCATCAGGGTGAAGGACTATGAGGAAGCCCTTGATATCGCCAACGATACGCCATTCGGCCTGTCGTCAGGCATATGCACGACCAGCCTGAAGTTTGCCACGCACTACAAGCGCAATGCTCAGGCCGGCATGGTGATGGTCAACCTGCCGACGGCGGGCGTCGATTTCCACGTGCCGTTCGGCGGCCGAAAGGGCTCCAGCTACGGGCCCCGGGAGCAGGGCCGCTACGCCGCCGAATTCTACACGACCGTGAAGACCGCCTACACGCTGGCGTAATATCAACGACACTGGATGTTGGTACATCCGGGCGGCGTGGATGCTCGCGCATCCACGCGACCTCAATCCCCGGCGCAGCCCGTCCGGGCCGCATGGTTTTCGCTCCAACGGTCGATATCGTCGATTGTTGGCATGATGCCATCAGGCGCGGCGCCCGAGAAGCCCGATCATCCGGCGAGATGCTTCGCGACATCCGCGCTTTGGTAGCGGATGTCGGGGACGGCGAGCCACGCCTGCAAGGAGTGGAGGCTCAGCTCTGGTACGTCAACGCCATAGCGACGTCGTCGTTGGCGCTGTCGCGCATCGTCGCGAGGCTGCGATTGTCGAGCACCTCGGCGATGGCCTGGCGCACTTCCAACATCATGTGTCGGACCTGGCATGTCGCCTCGTCGCAGTCTTCACATTGCTGGTATCGGGTGCGGCTGGCGCATGGCAGCGGCGCCAGCGGTCCGTCGAGGACACGCACCACATGGCCGATCTTGATCTCCGTCGCAGGCCGCGCCAGGCGGTAGCCGCCGTCCTTGCCCTTGCGGCTATGGACGAAGCCGGCGTTGCGCAATTCGCCCAGAATGGCGTCGAGGAACTTCTTCGGTATGTTATTGGCGACAGCGATATCGTTGACGAAGGCGAGCTGTCCTGCAGGAAGATGCGAAAGGTGGACGAGGGCCTTGAGACCGTATTTGCCTTTTTTTGTGAGCATCGTTCAGAACTGTCGTCGAAACGCGGCCGCGCACCCGCGGCGCACTCTGGTTTGCCGATGATGGCAGATCGTCCCCGCTGCAATCCGGCCTCGTCCGTAGATAAATTCCAGAGAGGAGATATACAAGCCGAAACTCTTGATTTTTCGTAACTTTTTGCTGAAAATGCGCTCCTGTTCGTCATCATTTCGCCGATTTTCTTGTCTTGCCATGGAAAAACTTGCCTTGGACGTGACTCGCCCTCGCATGACGGCGTGTTCGTGTCCGAGGGAACTCCCGGTGTGGGGCTGGATACAGGCATTGCCGAGGCTCCGGCCACGAGGCTGACAAAGCCGGCTTTGGCGAGATCGGAACGAGTTTGCACAAAGGATATTGGTCGCGACATGCTTTTCGCGTTCCGCGACAAACTTCGGTCGCCATCGCAAATAATCTTTCGGCCCGCCTCCGACCGGTTGCGGTGCAATGTCGACCTGTCTGCCGTGGGTCTGTTTTTCGGCTGAACCTGGAATGAACAAATCCACCAAGAGGCGAGCGCTGCTGCTCGTCAATCCCAAGGCCCGACGCGGCCGGGAAGCGATCGATCCCGTCATCGAACGGCTTGGCGGCGGCGGGCTGGCGGTGACGGTCGAGCCGTTCGAGGCGCTTCCGGAGATCGCCCGCGATATCGTGCGTCTGCGCCACATGGCCGATCTGGTGATCGTGTGCGGCGGCGACGGCTCGGTGTCTTCAGCGGCGTTGGCGGCGATCGAGAGCAGACTGCCCATGGGGATCATACCGATGGGCACCGCCAACGACCTTGCCCGTACGCTCGAGATACCGCTGGGCCTGGTGGATGCGGCCGATGTCATTGTCGGGGGAAAGACGCGGCGGATCGACGTCGGCACGGTCAACGGCCATGCCTTCTTCAACGTTGCGAGCATCGGGCTCTCCTCGAAGCTCGCTCAAGGCCTCGATCCGTTGCTCAAGAAGCGTTTCGGCAGGCTGGGCTATGCGCTGGCGGCGATGAAAGTGCTGGCCAGAGCGAGGCCGTTCCCGGCCCGCATCGTCGAGAAGGGCATGGTCATCGACGTCAGGACCTTCCAGGTCGCGGTGGGCAACGGCCGCCACTATGGGGGCGGCAACGTCGTCGAAGAGACCGCCGAGATCGACGACGGTCACCTCGATCTCTACAGCCTCGAAATGACGAATCTGTGGAAGCTGGCACTGATGCTGCGATCCTTCCGGTCCGGCAGGCATGGCGCCTGGAGCGAGGTGCGGACCGCGCGCTGCGTGGAGTTCGACGTCAAGACAAGGAAGCCGATGCCGGTGAACGCCGACGGCGAGATCGTGACGTCGACCCCCGCGCATTTCAAGGTACATCCCAGGGCGATCTCGATCTTTGTTCCGAGGACGACCGCCAGCCGCTGACAGCCAGCCAGTTCCGACGTCGGTCGTTCGGACGATTGCGAAGGCGTTCCTTCTTTGTCAGACTTTGCCGGCTCCGCCATTGACATAGGCTGATCCAGCCGGGAACACTTGAAGACATGACGACCAGCATCCCGAACCCGGGGGACCGTCTCGTCCCTCGCCAAGCGTTGTGGAAACGCTTCGACGAGGCCGCTGCCGGCCGCGCCGTCTTCGTCCATGCGCCTGCAGGCTATGGGAAGACGAGCCTGTGCGCACAGTGGGCGCTGCAGCGGTCGGATAGCGGGGGCCTCGTGCGCTGGATACAGCTCGAGGAGGATGACCGCGACCTCGGCGCCTTCATCGGGAAGCTTGCGGCCGCCGCCTGTGAGGACGCCGGAGACGGGGCGGTTTCGCCGCTTGACGCCTCCTCGATCGGTGATCTCACGCGGCTCTTCGCCGAACGCGTGCGCCTGTTGCCGAGACGCACGGTTTTCTTGCTCGACGACTATCACCTCGCCGAATCGAAGGACGCCAACGACTTGCTTGGCGAATTGCTGCGTGTCGGCCCGCTGACCGGACATTGCCTGGTGGTGTCGTCGCGCATGCGACCATCGATACCGGTGGGCGACCTCTGGCTCGACGGCCAGTTGCGAAGCTTCAATGCGCGCGACCTCCTGATGTCGGAAGAAGAAATCGCCGAGCTCTTCTCCATGATCCCCCATGGCCCTCGGCCCATCGACATCGCGCAGATCTTCCGCAAGACCGAGGGCTGGGCCGTGGCCGTGAGGATGGCCGGCCGCATAGCCGAGCAGAATGCCGACGGAGCCGACCCGCTCGCCGATTTCGGCGGCAAGCAGGAAGACGTGGCGCACTATCTGGCCGAGCGGCTGACAGCGAAGCTGTCGCCGGGCGATCTCGATTTTCTCATGCGGCTCGCCCCGCTCAACCGGTTCGATGCCGAACTCGCCGATCACCTCACCGGGACCGACGGCTTCACGACGCGTGTGACGCGCCTCGAATGCGCGGGCGTGCCATTCGTCGCCCTCGACCATGAGCGCCGCTGGTTGCGCTTCCATCCGGTATTCCAGGATTTCCTGCTGTCGCAGCCCTGCGCCGAAGGCGCGGAGCCCGGCGCGATTCTGCTCACCGCCGCGCGCTGGTTCGAGCGCAAGGGCAATATCGAAGCGGCGGTCTCCCACGCGCTCGCGGCGGAGGCCCCGACCGTCGCGGTCGAGATGCTGGAGCGGGCAGGGGGCTGGCGGCTCGTCTATTCCGGCGCGGGCGGTATCCGTCGCGTGCTTCCCGCCGCCCTCGCGAGCCTGCCTGAGGAGGAGCATGGGGCATTCCCGCGGACGCTGCTCGGCAATGCGGTTCTGCTCGCCAAGAATGGCGACCTTGCTGCCTGCCGTCGCGCCTTCGAGAATGCCGGCAGGACGATCCCCGAAAAGGATGCCGCCCTTCAGCGCGAGTTCCGGCTGATCGGGCAACTCCTGGCGCTCTATGCCGACATCGAGGCGAGCCGGGCCGAGTTTGACCAACTCGCGGCTGACCTCGACTTGTTGGCGCGAGACAACACGCAAAGTGCACTGACGCTGAATCTCTTGTGCTTCCTCTGTCTTCAGTTCGGCGAGTTCGGACGGGCGCTGGAGCACGGCGCCTCTGCGGTCGCCGAGTTCCGCCGGGCCGGTGCCTTCTTCGGTGCGGCACATCTCCATACCCATATGGGGCAGGCGCATCTTTTCCGGATCGAGATCGATGCGGCGCGAGCCGCCTATGCGCAAATGGCCGAGTCGGCCCGGCAACTGCTCGGGGACGGATCCGACCTCGAGGCCATGGCGCGGGTGCTCGATGCCGAGGCGCTTGTCGAGGAGGGAACGTTCGCGGAAGCGGCCGGTTCGCTGTCGGAGTTCTTGCCGCAGTTGGAGGAGGGCGACTGCTGGTTCGATATCCTTGCCGCCGGTTACCTTGCCCAGCTTCGCATCCATCTGCTCGGGAACCGCCTGTCCGACGCGCACCGGGCACTCGACCATGCTGCGATGGTCGCGCAGCAGCGGAATTATGGACGCCTGGCGCGGCTCGTCGAGCGCGAACGTGTCTTCCTGCTCGCCCACTCGGGCATGCCGCGCGAGGCGCGGGCTTTTGCGCGGGCACATGGGCTGGACGAAGTCTCGGCTGCCGACCGGACACGCAACGATCTCACGCGGCGGCTGCGCGGCAATGTACCGGCCATGCTCTGGGCGCGCATCCATCACGCCGAAGGCGACTACCGTGCTGCGCTTCATTATCTCGATCGACTCGCCGCAAACCAGACGGGTGCCATGCCGCCGTTGCGTCATGTCAGGCTGTCGATGCTGAGGATTCGGTTCTTGCTCGCGGTGGGCCGGGAGGGCGAAGCCGGTGCGCTGCTCGATGAGGTCTTGCTGACGCCGTTCGTGGAAAGGACGCACACCTCCTTCGTCGAGGAGGGGGACGGCGTCGCAGCCTTCCTGGAACTACGCCGCGCAAGCCCGGCCCTGCCGCCGATCCAGCGCGAGAAGCTGGCCGCCCTGCTGGGGCCGGCTCAACGGCAAGCTGCGGCGGGGGCGCCGAGCCAGGATTTCACCGAACGCGAAGTCTCCGTGCTGAAGCTCGTCGCCACCGGCCTTTCCAACAAGGAAATCGCACGCGCACTCGCCATTTCGGACAACACGATCAAGTTCCACCTCAAGAATGTCTTCCGCAAGCTCGACCGCTCCAACCGCATCGGTGCATTGGCCGCAGCGCGGGAACTCGGCCTCATCGACGGCTGAGCATCGGTCCCGTCCAGGCGTCTGCTGCCCATGGGCCTACCCGTCGGGGTAGGGAGCTGCCGAGCCTGTAGCTACCCTTCTGATCGGCTATCGCCTGGGCACCTGCCGTGTAGGCTGGGCGTGTGAAGGATTGAAGGGAAGGCCGCTCCATGGACGCGACACGGACATCGAAACCCGCGATCGATCCGGTGACGGCGGAGATCGTGGTGGGCAAGTTGCTCGCCACCGTCGACGAGATGGGCGTGGTGATGACACGCAGCAGTATGAGCCCGATCGTCTACGAGGTTCTCGATTTTGCCTGCGGCATCTGCGCTCCGAACGGCGATCTGGTCGCCCAGTCGAACGGCATCACGCTCTTCACCGGAACCTTTGCACGGCAGGTCCGTGCCATCGCCGATCGCTTCCGGGACGACATGGAGCCGGGCGACGTCTTCGTGATCAACGATCCGTTCAGCGGCGGAACCCACCCCAACGACTTCGCCATCATCAAGCCTGTCTATTCGGGCGGCCGCATGATCGCCTGGGCGATAAACGTGGCGCATTGGCTCGACGTCGGAGGAGCCGTGCCGGGCAGCATTCCGATCAACGCCACATCGGTTTTCGAGGAGGGAATGCGCATTCCCGGCGTGCGGCTTGCCCGTCGGGATCGGCTGAACGACGACATCGTCCGCATCATCCTGGAAAATTTACGGCTGCCCGATCTCGCGATGGGCGACCTGCGCGCCCAGGTGGCGACGGTGCGCATCGCCGAGCGCAGCCTTCAGGCAATGGCGGGCAAATATGGCGAGGACACGCTCGCCGACATCTTCGAGGAGATCATCGCTTCCAGCGAGCGCAAGAGCCGCAAGGTCATCGAGGCCCTGCCGGACGGCGAGTACGAAGCCGAGGATGTGATCGATGGCGACGGCATTTCCGACAAGCCGGTACCGATTCGGATCAAGGTGACCATCCGCGGTTCATCGGTCATCGCTGATTTCACGGGTAGCTCGCCCTCCGTAGCCGGTCCGTTCAATTGCTCGCGCGGGGCGCTGGAATCTGCGGTCAAGACCGTCTTCAAGGCACTCGTCTCGCCGCATTCGCCCTCAAACGAAGGCTGGTTCCGGCCACTTGAGGTCGTCGTGCCCGATGGCACGGTGTTCAGCGCCGGCAAACCGTCGCCGACGGGGTGGTACTACGAGGGGTCGGTTCATGCTTCGGAACTCATTTGGAGGGCGCTTGCCCCGCTGAAGCCCGAGGTCTTCTCCGCCGGATCCTATACCAGCCTGGCCGTGCTCTATCTCTCGGGCCGCACCGCGAACAACGAACTCTTTGTCCACATCGAGCCGCAGCATGGCGGCTGGGGTGCGACGCCGTCCCGCGACGGCGCGAGCGGTCTCATCTCGTTGACCGACGGTGACACATACAACCACTCGGTCGAGCTGCTCGAGGCCAGGCTGCCGCTTCTGATCACCCGCTACGGCTTCAATACCGAGGGCGGCACCGGCGCGGGAAGGTTCCGCGGAGGCTACGGGCTTGTCAGGGAGTATCAGGTCCTGTGCGAAGAGGCGTCGATCTACTGTGGCATCAGCCGCAATGTCACGCCGCCATGGGGGGCAGACGGCGGCAGTCCGGGAAGCTGCAATGGGGTTGAGGTCGTGTCGGCCGAGAACGGCGGCGTGCTCAGGATCCATCACCACCCCGGGCTCGACATCAAGCGCGGCGACACTGTTCGGGTGATCAGCGGCGGCGGCGGAGGATGGGGCAATCCCGACGACCGCAAGACGGAATGCGTACTGGCCGACATCGCCGACGGGCTGATCAGCCAGGAGGCGGCGCGCGCCGTCTACGGCATCGAAACGGAGGCAGTTGTGTGATGGAGACCGCCACGAAGACCCGGCTCGCCACCGATGTCGGCGGGACGTTCACCGACCTTGTGGCTTATGACGAGGCCAAGGGGCGGGTGATCATAGGCAAGTCGCTGACAACGCCCGACGACCAGTCGCGCGGCGTCATCGACTGCATCCGGCAGGCAGCGAGCCGAGAAGCCCTGGAGCCTGCAGCGACAAGCTTCTTTGTCCATGGCGGGACAACCGTCATCAACGCAATCACCGAACGCAAGGGCGTCAAGACGGCACTGCTGACGACGCGCGGCTTCCGCGATGTTCTGGAGATCGGTCGCGGCAACCGGCCGGATCTCTACAACCTCCAGGCGCGATCTCCCGAACCCTATGTGCCTCGGCGCTTCCGCTTCGAGGTGACCGAGCGGATGAACGCGGCCGGCGAGATCCTGACCGAACTGGACGAAGCGGATGTGCGCGAGGCGGCGCGGCACTGCAAGGAGGCAGGCATCGAGGCAGTCGCGGTGATGTTTCTGCACAGCTACGTCAACCCGACGCATGAGGAGCGTTGCGCCGAAATCCTCGCAGCGATGCTGCCCGAGGTGGCGATCACGCCGAGCTACAGGGTATCGCGGCAGTGGCGGGAATATGAGCGCAGCAACACGGCGGTGCTCAACGCCTATGTCGAGCCGATCATCCGGCGCTACTTCAGCGGTCTCGAACGCTCGCTGGCTGAGGAGGGTATCGTCTGCGATTATTTCGCCATGCAGTCGAACGGCGGAGTGGCGACTTTCGACCAGGCCGCCGCGAGCCCGCTGACGCTGGTGGAGTCGGGTCCCTCCGGAGGCGTGGCCGGCGCGGTCCGCGTCGGCAGGGAACTCGGTGAGGGCGATGTGCTCTATCTCGACGTCGGCGGCACCACGGCCAAATGCTCGCTGATCCGTGACGGCCGCCCCCAGCTCGCGCCGCAATACAATCTCGACAAGACCCGGATATGGCCCGGCTATCCGGTCCAGGTGCCCGTCGTCGACATCGTCGAGATCGGCGCCGGCGGCGGTTCGATCGCCTGGCTGGACGAAGGCGGCCGCCTCCATGTCGGCCCCCGAAGCGCAGGCTCGGAGCCCGGACCGGCCTGCTACGGCCGAGGTGGCAGCCAGCCGACCGTGACCGACGCCAAGCTGGTGATCGGCATTCTCGATCCCGTCAATTTCGCCAACGGCCAGATGCAGCTCGACCTCGATGCCGCGCGGGTCGCATTCGAACCGATCGCGAGCGCGCTTGGAACGAGCATCGAAGGCGCTGCCCTTGCGGTCGTACGCATCGCCGAGGCAGGCATGATCGATGCGCTGAAGCTCGTCACCGTGCAGCGTGGCCATGATCCGCGCGAGTTGTCCTTCGTGGTGAGCGGCGGGGCCGGGCCGATGTTTGCCTCAAAGCTCGGCCGAGAGCTGCACGTCCGGTCGACCGTGATCCCGGTCTTTCCCGGTATCTTCTCGGCCTGGGGCATGCTGGCCGCCTATCCGAGCGTCGACATAAGGCGCACGCATTTCGGCGAGGCGAACGACGCCGTCATGGAGACGGTGTCAGGCATATTCGATGAGCTCATCGACGAGGCGCTACGCCATTTCGGTGTGACCGGTCGCGGGCGCCTGTCGCTGACCTGCCGGCTGGAAGCTCGTTACAAGGGGCAGGAGCATTCGGTTGCCGCCGACTTCGAGCCGGGTTGGGCGACCGGTCGTTTCCTGGAGGCTTTTCATGCCGCGCATGAGACTGCCTTTACCTTCTCGCTGCCCGGCACGCCGGTCGAGCTCACCAATGTGCATCTCCATGCCGAACTGGTCGCCAATGTCGTCGGCCTGGCGCGGCTCCCCGGAGAGGGCCGCAGCCTCGAAGGTGCCACCACGGGTGCACGCAAAGTGTTCTTCGACGAAGCCGAGGGTTGGGTCGAATGTCGGCTTGTCGATCGGGAACGGCTTCCGATCGACGTCGAAATGGCGGGCCCGCTTGTGGTCGAGGAGGCGACGACCACCACGCTCATCCTGCCCGGCCAGGTGCTGCGGATGCAGCCCGCCGGCCTGCTCGTCATCAGGGAAGCGGAATAGGCCTGTGGCGATCGCGATCTCAATCAGGAATCTGACGCGGCGTTTCGGGGATATTGCGGCGCTGGACGATGTGTCTCTCGATATCAAGGCCGGCGAGTTCTTCACCCTGCTCGGGCCTTCCGGTTCGGGGAAGAGCACGCTGCTGCGCATGATCTCCGGCTTCGACATGCCCGATGGCGGCAAGGTGTTGTTCGACGGCGCCGACATGACCGCGATGCCGGCGAACCGCCGCCCCTCGAAGACTGTGTTCCAGGACCTCGCACTGTTCCCGCACATGAATGTCGGACAGAATGTGGCCTACGGGTTGAAGGTCATCAAGCGCCCGCGCGATGAGATTGCCAGGCGTGTCGCCGCGGTGCTTTCGCTGGTTGGTCTCGCAGGCTTCGAGGATCGGGATGTCAACAAGCTCTCCGGTGGCCAGCGTCAGCGCGTCGCTCTCGCCCGTTCGCTGGTGATGGAGCCCGGCGTGCTGCTGCTCGATGAGCCGCTGACCGGCCTCGACGAGAATCTGCGCCGCCAGATGCGCGACGAGTTCGGCCGGCTGCACGAACGCACGGGCGCGACCTTCATCCTGGTCACTCACAATCAGGACGAGGCGCTATCGCTGTCCGACCGCATGGCGGTCATGCGCGCCGGAAAGGTCGTGCAGGTCGGGACACCCACGCAGTTCTTCGATCGCCCGGCAAACAGCTTCGTCGCGCGTTTCATGGGCATGGAATGCATGCTGCGCCCGCAGGCCGTCGAGCGGCGAGGCCCCGTGCTGAGCGCGGTGGTTGGCGGTGTGCCGGTGCCGGTCGTGGCGCAGGAGTCACCGCCGGCTGCTTCGGACGCCGTGATCGTCTTCCGCCCGGATCAGCTTACCCTCGTTCCCAAGGGCTCGGAGGCCGCTGAAACGATGCGCCTCACGGTCTCGGCGGTCCGCTATCGCGGCCTTCATCACGACGTGCATGCCGCCTTCCCGGACGGTCAGGAGGTTACGATCGCCCATATGTCGGCGGAACTCCCGCTACCGGGCGAAGAGGTCGGGGTTCGCTTCCTGCCCGGCGCGCCGCTGCTTCTGACCGGCTGATCGCGCAGGACAAAAAGATAACGAGGTGGAACAGAAAGGAGAAAGACAATGCATATCAGGCAGAACAGGTCATTCCTTCAATCCAATATGGAACGGCGCAGCCTGCTGAAACTGATGGGGGCCGGAGCCGCGCTTGGACTCGCCGGCACTACCGGTTTCCCGCGTCTCGCCGCAGCGGCCGATGAGGAACTTGCCTTCTGGGCGAGCGGCACGCTCGACATCGGTGAAAACTGGTCGAGGCTGGCCAGCGACACGGGGCTGAGCACCGTGTTCACGGACAATGGCAACGATCCCGGTCCGGTGGTGGCCAAGCTCGTCGCGGGCAACGGCAACGATCTCTACGACATCGGAGGCCTGCAGGGCGGAGCGGAGAAGGAACTGGCCAAGCAGGGCGCCATTGCCCCCTGGGATGTCTCCAGGATACCGAACTACGCCAAGGTATGGGACTTCGCCAAGCAGATCCCATACCTTTATCACGAGGGTAAACAGTATGGCCTGCCGTCCGTGCTGAACGCCGATTCCATGATCTATCTGCCGGACAGGGTGGGCGAGATCGACAGCTACGGCGTGATCTTCGACCCGAAGCTGAAGGGCAAGGTCGGCATGGAGGATGCCTGGATCAACTCGGCCGTCTTCACGGCGATGTATCTCAAGGAATCGGAGAATGCGCCGATCGTGGAACCGGGCAACCTGACCGAGAGCGAGCTCGGCTTGGTCATGGAGTTCCTGATCAAGCACAAGCGCGACGGCCAGTTCCGGACCTTCTGGAGCGGGTGGGAACAGGGCGTCCAGCTTGTCGCCGACGAGGAGGTCTGGGCGATGACCGGCTGGGAACCGATCGTGAAGGCGGCGCAGGAGCGCGGCATCAACGCCAAATATGCTGCACCCAAGGAAGGCTATGAAGGCTGGGGCAACAACACGATCCTGATGAAGGGCGCCGTGGAACGCGGGCTGGGCGACGCCGCCCATCGTTTCGCCGACTGGCTGCTCGCCGGCTATTATGGCTGCGTGCTCGGCAAGATGCGCGGCTATGTCGTGCCCACCGACAACAACGTTGCCTATGCCGAAGCCCATCCGGACGAGTTCAAGGCAGAGGAGGTGAAGGGCGTTGCCGATCACGTGAAGGCCAAGTTCTCGGGCAAGGTCTATTGGCAGAACACCCGGCCCGACAACTTCCAGCTTTACGAGGAGTGGTGGCAGAAGCTGAGAAACGCCTGAGCGGGGAGGCGGTCGTGACGACGAGCCCGAAGCTGATCTCGCGGGCGACGCTGCTGGCGCTGCCGGCGGTCGTGGCGATCGCCGGCCTTTGCCTGGTCCCGCTGGGCCTGGTCATCCTGTGGAGCTTCTGGAGTTGGGATCCCCAGACCTACTGGATGACACCAGACTTCTCGCTCGCCGCCTACGGGCAGATCCTCGACGCCGGCCGCTGGACAGTGCTTGTCGGCAGCACGATCAAGGCGGCGCTCGCCGCCTTGATCTGTTTGCTGATCGGCTATCCGGCCGCCTACTACATCCATTTCTGTGCGCGCCCGCGCGCGGCAATGGTGCTGATGGCGCTGTTCACCATCCCCTTCTTCACCTCCTATCTGATCCGCGCCTTCTCGTGGCGCCTGGTGCTCGGACGTCGCGGCCCCATCAACGAGTTTCTGATGGCGAGCGGTTTGATCGGCCAGCCGCTGGATTGGCTGCTGTTCTCGAATTTCGCCGTGATGGTTGGGCTCGTCGCTTCCTATCTGCCCTTCGTGATCTTCCCGCTGCTCCTGTCGATGCGCAAGGTGGAGCCGTCGCTGCTGCAGGCCAGCATGGATCTCGGTGCGGGCTTCGGTCACACGCTGCGGCACGTTCTGCTGCCGCTGACCAAGGCAGGCTCCTTCGCCGGTTTCCTGTTCGTCTTCGTGATGGCGCTGGGTTCCTCGACCGAGGTCCAGATGCTCGGCGGGGCCGCCGCCTCGATGATATCGATCATGATCAACGATGTGATGCGCGTGGTGAATTTCCCGCTGGCCTTCGCCATATCGAGCGTCGTTCTCGTCTTCCTGGGGGCGGTGCTCTATCTCGGCAACCGCTTTCTGGGCTTTTCCCGGCTGTTCGAGGACTTCTCATGGTGACGAGGTTTGAAAGCAGGGGGCCACGCTCGATCGCGCTCGGCGCCATGCTGGCGGCGCTGGCGATCATCTACCTGCCGCCGTTCTACATGCTGGCGATTTCCTTCAACCAGAACCTCCAGCCGGCGTTCCCGGGACCGGCGGATCTCAGCGTCAAATGGTATGTGGCCTTGGCCAAGGACGGCCGCCTGCTCGGAGCCTTGAGGGAGTCTCTCGTCGTCGCGACGCTGACGGCTGCCATCTCGGTGGTGGTGGCGCTGCTCGCGGCGCTCGCCTATCTCGAGATGCGCCGGCTGCGGTCGCAATGGTTCCTGTTCGTCATCTTCTCGATGTTCGTACCGGGCGTGGTTCAGGGTCTTGCCCTGTCGGCGGTGTTCGGGCGGATCGGCGTGAAGCCGTTCTGGGGCACGGTAGCCGCTGCGCATCTTCTGTGGGCTCTGCCCTTCGCCTTCACCGTTGTGCTGACGTCGCTCGGCGTGGTTCGCAAGTCCTATCTCATGGCCGCCGCGGACCTCGGAGCGTCCTGGTTCCGTCGCCTCTGGGACATCATCCTGCCGCTCATCCGGCCCGGACTCGCCGGCGCCTTCATCTTCAGTTTTCTGCTGTCGCTCAACGAATACAGTCGCGCCTACTATCTGGTCGGGCGGCAGAACACGCTTCCGCTCGACATGTTCGGCAAGATGAACTCCGGCGCATCGCCGACGATCTATGCGCTCTCCGGCGCGATCCTGATGGCCTCCTTCGTGGCCGTCGCGGCGGTGGTGCTGATCACGGCTGGCCGCAACGCCCGACGGGCGTGATCAACCGGCTGTCGGAGCCGCCAGGATCGACCTATAGTGGTTCCCGAGGAAGCCAATCTCGCCAGAGCGCCGCGCGTCCTTTCGGACGCGCGGCAAAGGGTGCTCTGCCACTATTGAGTTGCGCATCGAAAATCGATTCCGATTTTCGGGCCGATGCGGAAGATCGACTGGGGAGCCATGCCGACGGACCGTAACCTTCGCGACTGTTTGATAGGCCGGTTGCGCCGGCTTACGGGCGTCCGCCGGTCATGATCACCACCAAGCTGCAGCCGCCGCATCTGCGCGATGTCCTGGTCAACCGCCCCCGGCTGCTGCGCATGCTCGACGCGGCGACGGCAGGTAAGCTGGCGATCGTCTCTTCCCCGGCGGGTTTCGGCAAGTCGACGCTGCTGGCTCAATGGGCAGCGGGCCACAACGCTTCGCGCGTTGCATGGCTCTCGATCGACCCCCCTGACAACGATCTTGCCCGCTTCCTCAAATACCTCGCCGCCGCCTTGCAGCGCGTCGACCCGACGCTCATCGAGAATGCGGAGGCGCTGATCGATTCCAGCCCGGTCACGCCGGTCGATTCCATACTCACCGGCATCATCAATCACCTGTCGCGCGCATCGACGCCGATCTTCCTCGTGCTCGACGACGCCCATCTGATTGTCTCGACTGAAATCGCCTCCTTCCTCAACGCGCTCGTCGCCTATGCGCCGCCCGCATTGCGTATCGTGCTCGCGACGCGCGGCGACCTGCCTCTCGAACTCTCCAATATGAAGATGAAGGGGCATGTGCTCAGTCTCGGAGACGCCGACCTGCGGTTCTCGCTCGAAGAGACGGAAGACTATCTGACCGGCGTCTGCGGCCTCGATCTGAACATCTCGGCTGTCGTCGCGCTGCATCACAAGACCGAGGGCTGGCCGGCCGGCTTGCAACTCGCATCCCTCGCGCTCGCTCATGAGGGCTCGAAGGAAGCCTTCATCGCCGACTTCTCTGGCAGCCAGCGCGACGTCGCGACCTTCCTGGCGCATGACGTGCTGGCGCGGCAATCGACCGAGATCCAGGAGTTCCTGCTGAGGACCTCGATCCTCGATCGCTTTTGCCTCGGTCTCGCCGAGGCCGTCTGCCCGGAGATCGATGGCAGGGCGGCCCTTGCCGGGGTCGAGCGCTCGAACCTGTTTCTCATCGCGCTGGACTCCTTCGGCCACTGGTTCCGCTACCATCATCTTTTCGGCGAGTTCCTCCGCGACAAGCTGGCGGTCTGGCCGCCGGAGCGGCGCGCGGCCCTGCACCGGTGTGCCGCCGACTGGCTCGCCGAGAACGGACATGTCTCGGACGCCGTCGGCCATGCGCTCGCCAGCGGCGACAACGATCTCGCTGCCGGCCTCGTGGAAAAATGCGCCATGCCGCTGATCATGCAGGGCCATATCCCGCGGGTCACGGAGTGGCTCAACCAGCTGCCGGGCAGTCTTGTGGAAACGCGGCCGAGATTGCTGCTCGCCCGCGTCTGGGCGCAGTTCCATATGAGCCGTCCGCGCCAGGCCGCGCGCATGCTCAAGCAGGCCAAGGATCTGATCCGTCGCCTCGCCGACGAAGGCGCGCTCGACCGCTCGACCATCCGTTCACTGAAGGCGGAGTTGCGCACGCTCACCGCAGGTGTGATCAGCGCTTCGGACCGGTCGCGGGCGGCGAGCCGGCTCGCGGCGGGCTGGCTCCAGGACTATCCCGAGGAGGAGGCTTTCTCGCGCGGCACGCTCGCCAATATCGGGGCGTTCTGCCACTATTCGCTCGGCGAGCTTGATGCGGCGCGGCTTTTCAGCCTGAAGGCCCGCGACTATCACGGTGCGAGCAATTCGGTTTTCGGGATCGTCTATTCCGACCTGCTGCTCGGACTGGTGGAGATAGCCGCCGGCAATCTCGCGGCAGCGGACGAGTTCCTGGACCGGGCCTGCCGGCTCGCGCGCGAGCGTCTCGGCTCCGGCTCCTACGCGGAAGCGATGACGGCGATCTTCCAGGTCGAGCTCGCTTATGAGTGGAACGATCTGCTGCGCGCTGAAAGACTTCTGTTCCAGCATCGCCAGATCATCGAGGAATGCGGTCTCGTCGTTCACGAGATGGCCTGCAAGTTGCACCTCGCGCGACTGGCCGCCGCGCATGGTCGCCAGGACGAGGCGATCGTCTTCCTGGAACGAGCCGAAAGGCTCGGCATCGAGAAGCGGTACCGGCGGCTGACGGCAAGCGCGCTCAACGAGCGGGTGCGGCTGTTGCTTCTGCGCGGCGACGTGCGCGCGGCAAGGCTCGCCTTGCGCTCGCGCGGCATAGAACCCTCCGGCGAACGCAGCAGCCTTCCGATCCATCCGCTTGAGGAGTATGCCCATATCGGCGCCGCTCGTGTACTGATCGCGGAGGGAAAACCCGTGAACGCCATCGCCATATTGGACCGCGTCGCCGAGCGCATGCGTCAGGATGGGCGCCTCCGCGGTCTGATGCAGGTGAGGGCGCTCGTCGCCATTGCCGCCCATTCAGCCGGGGAGACGCTGCTCGCGCTGGCAGCAACGGTCGACACGGTCACCCTGGCGTTGCCGCAGAACGCGATGCGGTCGCTGATCGACGAAGGCTATCCGATGCGCCAGGTGCTCGAATTCGCCCGTGGGCGCATTCGGGCATGGAGGCGCAGTTCGGAGACGGCGAACTTCGTCGACAGGTTGCTGCGCGAACTCTCCCGCGCCTCGGGCGACCGCATCCGCCCGGCAGCCGTTGGGCAGGCGCCTGCGAAGCGGGCCTTGAGCAGCAAGGAGACGGAGGTCGCCGCCCTGCTGATGCGCGCCTACAGCAATCGTCAACTGGCGCAGTCGCTCTCTATGGCGCCCGACACCGTGAAGTGGCACCTGAAGAACATCTTCGGCAAGCTCGGCGTGTCGAACCGCACCGAGGCGGCCCTCAAGCTGAGGGAAATCGGCCTCGACGGTTCCGTCGAGCGGCCCTTCGCAGGCTGAGTGCTCATGCCAATGGCACTGTACGGCGTCGATCAATTCTTGCTGACCACCCTTGACACCGGCGCCACTACCGTGAATTTTTGACGCCTGCTTTCAACGTGATGAACTGCGTCCACCGACTCCGGCCGTGCCGAGGGATACCTCCGGCAGAACGAGGCCAGCCGTCTCGGCGGGCGGTTTTCTCCGATCCTTCGCGAGGTGTCGGCAGCCAGGCGAGGGCGGCGCAACTGCCGCAAGCATTGCCCCGTCACCCTACTTTCGACGGCATGCCGGAATAACAGGCCCGTCCTGTAAATTTCCAGTTTTTTACAGGACCGCCGGCTGCCCGGGCTCGTACCAACGGTCGATGACGTTGGCACCAATTACCCGGGCGGGTGGGGCAAAAAAAGCCACCCGTTACCCGAAGGTGGCGGGACAAGGGCCGCTATCAGCGCAATCCTCCCCTCCATTGGCATTGTTGCGTGAAGGGACGCGATGGCGACCGGTTTCGTCTTCCACGAACTCTATCTGTGGCACAACACATGGAACTGGGCACAGGTCTTCCCGCCGAGCCTGACGGTGCAGCCCGGCACCCATGCCGAGAACCCCGAAACCAAGCGGCGGCTGCGTAATCTGCTCGAAGTCAGCGGCATCCTCGACCATCTGGTTCCGATCAAGCCACGCCCGGCAACCGTCGAGGAACTGGCCCGGGTCCATACGGCAGCGCATATCGAAAAGATCAGGGAGATCAGCGAACGCGGCTATGGGGACGCGAGTTCGCTCACGCCGCTCGGCGCAGGCAGTTACGAGATCGCGCTGCTCGCGGCCGGCGGCGCCATCGTGGCGATGGATGCCGTCATCGAGGGCAAGGTCGACAACGCCTATGCGCTCATCCGCCCGCCGGGCCACCACGCGACATCAGATGTCGGAATGGGCTTCTGCCTTTTCTCCAATGCCGCGATCGCCATCCGGCATGCCCAGAAGGTGCACGGCATCAAACGGATCGCGACGGTGGACTGGGACGTCCATCACGGCAACGGCGCGCAGGCGGTGTTTTATGACGACCCGAGCGTGCTCACCATCTCGATCCATCAGAACAATCTCTTCCCGGCGAATTCAGGAGCGGTGAGCGAGAACGGGGAAGGCGAAGGCAACGGTTACAACATCAATGTGCCCTTGCCGTCGGGCTCCGGGCCAGGTGCTTACCAGGTCGCATTCGAAAGGGTTGTCCTGCCGGCGCTCGAACGCTTCGGGCCGGAGCTGATCGTGGTCCCCTCGGGCTTCGATGCTTCGGGTGTCGATCCGATGGGGCGCATGCAGATGAACTCCAGCGGATACCGTGTGCTGGCCCGGATGCTGCTCGATGCGGCGCGTGAACTGTGCGGCGGTCGGCTCGTGATGACCCATGAGGGCGGCTACTCCGAAATGTATGTACCCTATTGCGGCCTGGCTGTGATCGAGGAGCTGTCCGGGCACCGGACGGGGGTCGAGGACCCCTGGGACAAGCTCATGGCAGCCTGGGGCGGAATGGCGGCGGAACCGCATCAGCTCGCGGTGATCGACGAGGCGGCCAAACTCGTTACAAACATAAACAAAGCAAGGGGAACAAAGAGATGAAACGCGATTCGAAACTGCAGACACCCAACGTCATCGCGGGCTCCCGCCGCAATTTCCTGATCAAGGGCAGCCTCGCCACTGCGGCCACGCTCACCGGCATGCCCGCCATGCTGTTCACCATGAACGACGAGGCGCGCGCCGAGGGCGATCCGATCCCGGTAGGCCAGTGCGGACCGACCACGGATTTCGCCGCGCCCGACGGCATCGAGTTCAAGAACGGCCTCACGCTTGCCTGCGAGGAGATCAATGCCCTTGGCGGCATATTGGGGCGGCCGCTCGAACCTTCCTTCGAGGACACGGCGCAGATGGGCGACGCGACCAATGTGCAGGCGGCCCAACGCCTGGTCGATCGCTACGGCGTCCACGCGATCCTCAACGGCTACAATATCGGCTCGGGCGCGGCCATCCAGGAAGTGGCCGCCGACAACGGCATCATCTACGTCCACTACGACACCACGATCGGCCACAACGACCTGGTAAAGTCCAACCCCGACCGCTACTGGGGCTCCTTTCAGGGCGACCCGGCCGAATACTGGTATGGGCCCGGCTTTCTGAAGTTCCTCCAGGGTCTCGAAGACTCGGGCGACTGGAAGCGCCACAACAACAAGATGGCGGTCATCCTGTCCGCCGGCGTCTACGCCTCCAACATCGCCAACGCCGTCAAGGAGCAGGCCGGCAGCTACGGCTGGGAGATCAGCCTGTTCGAGACCGTCAGCGTGCCCGCCTCGGAATGGGGGCCGACACTCGCCAAGATCCGGCAGGACCCGCCGGCCGTCATCTGTATCACCCACTTCCTGCCGGCCGACCTCGGCCAGTTCTGTGTGCAGTTCGCGCCCAATCCGACGCCGAGCCTCATCTACATGCAGTACGGCCCGTCGATCCCCGCTTTCCGCGACATCGCAAAGGAAGCCGCCAACGGCATCATCTACGCGACGCTGGTCGGCGCCCTCCAGGACGAGATCGGCACCGCATTCGAGAAGCGTTACAAGGAGAAGTTCGGAGCCAATGCCGGGCACAATTCCGGTGCGCAGCCCTATGACGGCGCCTATGTCTGGGCGACGGCTGCTGCCCTCGCCGGCGGAAGCGGCGAGCCCGGCAATGCTGAGCAGAACCGCAAGGTGGCGGCGCGCATGAGTTCCATGATCTTCCGCGGCGTGACGGGCACGACGCGCTTCATGCCGCTGGAAAATGCCGCCTTCACCTATCCGACCCAGGTGAACGATTCTTCGCTCGGCATGCCGCACCAGTTCCTGCAGATCCATGACTACACCAAGGGACCCGGGCTGATCGCTCCGGCGCCTTACGGCACGACCAAATTCATGCTGCCGCCGTGGATCAAGGCGTGACGCCGGCATGACGTCTGCTGCAGCGGCGATTCCGCTCCTGTCATGCAAGGGCGTCGGCAAGTCGTTCGGCGCGCTGGCGGCTGTGCGCGACCTCAGCTTCGATGTCGGGGAGGGCGAGATCCTCGGCATCGGCGGGCCGAACGGCGCCGGAAAGACGACGCTGTTCGAGGTCATCTCCGGGCTGAACCCGGCGACGGCAGGCACCATCCTGCTCGACGGGCAGGACATCACCCGCCTGGCGCCGGAACGGATCTGCCATGCCGGGGTCGCCAGGACCTTTCAGCTCAATGCCGGCTTCGACAGCATGACGGTGCGCGAGAACGTGCTGGTCGGCGCCTATTTCGGGCGCGATAGTCGTGCGGTGCCGAGCTTGAGGGTCGGGCGCGAGACGCGCGACGCCGCCGAGGGCGCGCTCGGCATGCTCGGCATCGCCGACAAGGCCGACGTCGTCACCTCGAGGCTGCCGGTGCTCGATCGCAAGCTCCTGATGATGGCGACGGCGATCGCCACCAGGCCGCGGCTGCTTCTGATGGACGAACCGGTGGGCGGCCTCACCGCCAAGGAGGTGGACCAGGTGATGGCGGCCGTCCGCGCCATCAAGGCGTCCGGCGTGACCATCATCCTGATCGAGCACGTCATGCGTTTCCTCGTGCAACTCTCCGATCGGGTGATGATCATGCACCACGGCGAGAAGATCTTCGAAGGACTGCCGGCCCAGCTGGTGAACGACCGCACCGTGGTCGATGTCTATCTCGGCGAGGGCGCATCGGAGCGATTGAAGGCATTCATGGAAAGAGCCGATCATGTCTGAACCGGCGCTCCGGATCGAAAAGGCGAGTTCCGGCTATCAAGGCCGCTCGGTGCTTCAGGCGATCGATCTCGTGGTCGCGGATGGCGAGTTGACCGCCATCATCGGCCCGAACGGCCACGGCAAGAGCACCCTGCTCAAGACGATATCGGGTCTGGTGCCGCCGTCTTCCGGCACCATCCTCCATCGCGGCGCGAGGATCGATGGCCACCGGCCCGATGAGATCGTCGAGCGCGGCTTGATCCATGTTCCGCAAGGAGACCTGCTCTTCCCGGCGATGACCGTGAACGAGAACCTGCTGATGGGCGCCTATCGCAAGGCGGCATCGGGCGGGATCGACGAGCGGCTCGATTTCGTCTTTTCGCTCCTGCCGAGGCTGAAGGACCGTCGCAACCAGATCGCGGGAACCCTGTCCGGCGGCGAGCGGCGCATGTGCGGCATTGGACGCGGCCTTATGGCCGGCGGCGACATACTGATGCTTGACGAGCCGTCGCTCGGCCTTGCGCCGATCGTGATCGACCAGATCTACGAAGTGATCTTCGATCTCAGGCAGCAAGGCCGCACGATCCTCCTGGTCGAGGAGAACGCCCAGCGCATCGCCGACCAGGCCGACAGCATCCACCTGCTCGACAATGGCCGTTTCGCCTGGTCGGGCGTCGGCGCGGAGTTGATGGCCCGTCCCGAAATCATCGAAACCTATCTGGGGGCTTAGTCTGATCGATGGATGTCCTGATCCAGATCGTCGCTTCCGGACTGACGCTCGGCGCCATGTATGCGGTCGCGACCGTCGGCCTCTCATTGGTCTACGGCTCGCTCAACATGCTCAACATGGCGCATGGCGCGCTGCTGACGCTCGGCGGCTATATCTGCTACGCGGCGATCACCCATGCCGGCTTCCATCCGGCGTTCGCCCTGATCGCAGCCGCGCTCGTCTGCGCGCTCGCCGGCCTGCTCATCTATCTCGGCGCGGCCTTGCCGCTGCTCAGGGCCGAGAATTTCGAGACCAACATCTTCATCGCCACGATCGGCATCGGCGCCGTCATCGAGAACCTGATGCTGAAGGCGTTCGGGCCCTATCCGATCCCGCAGCCTTTGGCCGTCGCCGGCCATGTGGTCGTCGGCAACGTGCACGTCCCCCTGCAGAACCTCTTCATCCTGGGCGTGGCGCTGGCTTTGATGGCGGCGGTCGCGTTCATGCTGCAGCGGACCCGCATGGGCCGTGCCATCCGTGCGACCTCCATGAACCGCGACGCGGCCCAACTCATGGGCGTGCGCGTCGGCCGTGTCTATGCGCAGGTGCTGGCGCTCTCAGGCGCGCTCGCCGCCGTCTCGGGCGTCATGATCAGCTCGATCGCCACGCTTACGCCCGTCATGGGCGGCGACCCGATGCTGAAGGCCTTCATCATCTGCATCGTTGCCGGGCTCGGCAACGTCTATGGCGCGGTCGTCGCAGCGGTTGCGCTCGGGCTGCTCGAAGCCGCCACGCAATATCTGCTCGGCGTGCGCTGGAGCTTCGCCACGCTTCTCCTCCTCGTGATCCTGGTCCTGATCTGGCGGCCCTACGGGCTGTTCGGACGCCAGCAGGTGGTGCGCCTATGATGCCGCTGCGTCGTGACCTGCTGATCGGCTTCGTCGCCCTGGCCGTGGCGATCACGGTGCCGTTCCTCGTTCCGGGCCGCTACATCGTCACCCAGTCGACGCTGTTCTTCGTATGGGCGATCGTCGTCGTCCAGTGGAACCTGGTGCTCGGCGTCGGCGGCATCTTCTCGCTGGCGCAGATGGCGCTCTTCGCCGTCGGCGCCTATGCGACCGCGATGCTCGGTTTCTACTGGAAGGTGCCGATGCTGGCGGCGATCCCGATCGGCGGGCTGGCCGCCGTCGCGGCCAGCATGCTGATCGGCCTTGCCTGCCTGCGCCTGCGCGGGCCCTATGTCGCGCTGCTGACCCTGGCCATCGCGCAGGTGCTTTACGTCCTCATCGTCAACGACACCGAGTGCTTCACCTCGACGGGCGGCTGCATGCCGCTGTTCGGCGGGGTGAGGGGCATCGGCCAGTTCGGCGACATCGGCCTGCGGGCCTTGTTCCCGTCCAAGTGGTATATGGCGCACTATTTCGTGGCGCTGGCGCTGCTCACGATTGCAGTGGCGTTCTCGATCACCGTCATCCGCGGCCCGCTCGGGCTGGCCTTCCGCGCGCTGCGCGACAATCCCGGCTATGCCGTGTCGCGCGGCATCAGCCGGTTCAAATACCAGCTCTGGATTTTCGGCGTCTCGGCCTTCTTCACCGGCATCGCGGGCGGCTTCTATGCCGTGCATTTCCGCGTGGTCGGGCCGACCGTCTTTTCCTTCTCGCTGCTTCTCTTCCTGATCGCCATGATCGTGATCGGCGGGCTGGGATCGATATGGGGTCCGCTGCTCGGCGCGGCTCTGCTGATGGTCGCCGATGAGGGCATGAAGGAGTTCTCCGACTATCGCAATATCGGGCTCGGCCTGCTGCTGGCGCTGTTCGTGATCGCCTGGCCGACCGGCCTGACGGGATGGCTGGAAAAGCTGCGGCCTGGGCGGAAGTAGCGCTTCGACCTCGGCCCTGCGTCGGCAGGCCGTTCAATGCGATGCCGTACTCGCTTTTATTTGATATTGCCAATGGAACCGGTGAACTCTCTCCGTGTTTTGGTTTGAGGCGGGCTTCCCTACTGCCTAGACCCCCAAGGAGCCCGTTGCTTGCCATCTTGCCGGCTCGTGGCAGCGAGCCGGACCTTTTTGTGAATCTCCCGGTGTCTCTGAAGCGGCTGCGGCCGGAAATAGCATGCCGGCCGTGGTAAAGCCGTCGAAACCCGACACTTCGTGTTCGAGCCGGAATGAACAGCGAAGCTGCCCGGGTGATGGCACTTTGGTCGCAGCCCCCGCCAAATCATTGATTTCTTGCCGCC
Source organism: Mesorhizobium sp. L-8-10 (assembly GCF_016756635.1). Taxonomy (NCBI): domain Bacteria; kingdom Pseudomonadati; phylum Pseudomonadota; class Alphaproteobacteria; order Hyphomicrobiales; family Phyllobacteriaceae; genus Mesorhizobium; species Mesorhizobium sp. L-8-10. The sequence goes on from NZ_AP023263.1 coordinate 4,573,905, forward strand.
TTGTCCCCATCTGAGCCACAAAATTGGCCGCCGGTGAGGCCGGGCTCAGAAAGGCGATCCGATTCCGCAGGCACCAAGCCGCCTCGACAAAGTCGAAGCGGATCAGCGGATTTCGATCCTCGTTTGGTCAATCCCGATCGGCGCGCCCCGACACGAATGTAGGTCCATGAACTATCCGCTACACCCTCGGCTCGGCATGACCGGGCAGGATATCACGATTGAGCTTGAGAATGGTCCCGGTCTTGCCGCGGAACTACAGGAGCCTGCCGCCGCTGGAGACGCGGCCTTGCGCGAGGCTGTAGGCTTGGACGAAGCCAGTCTCGAGCCGCGTCTGGACGAGGTAGTCCATGGCCTCAGGGAGACGCAAGCCCCTCGGCCTGCCGGCAAAGGGCGTGAATCGGGACGAGAGGCGGTGCTTTCGCGTGACCCGGTGCGCGCCTATCTGAGGGACATGGGCGCAAGCGCACCGCTTTCGCGAGAGGAAGAGGTGGCGTTGGCGAAGCGCATCGAAGCGGCGCAGAATACGCTGGTGGCGCGGGTGTGCGGTATTCCGGCGGTTGTCGAATGCATTGCCGAGTGGATCGAGAGCATTCGTGAGGGCCGCCTTCGCGCGACCGATGTCTTCGAGCTGCCTTCCGCAAGAGCCGAAGAGACTGCGGATCCCGACGAGCCTGGAGCATCCGAGGGCGACACCGCCGGGTCGCTGCGCGGCACAGCTGCTACGACCTACGGCGAGCAGGTTTCACCGGTAGAGGCGGAGCCGGAAAGTGACCTTGGATCTCTTCTCGACCGTCTTGCCGTCATTGCCGGTGAGATCGCAGCGCTCGGACAGGAGCGCGCTTCCGCCAATGGCGACGATGCCGAGGTGCTTGCCCGGCTGATCGATTTGCTGTCGAGCTTCGCCGAAGCCGCCGCTCTTCCGCTGCGGGCGGACCGGGTGTCTGCCCTCATGGAGATGGTGGACGAAGGAAGCAGGGCCCTTCGTGCCGTGGAGATGAAGCTCGCGACGCTCGCCGCGACCGCCGGAATTGGACGTCGGCAAATGGTTGATTTGCTCGCTGAGCAGAAATTCGACCTCGGGTCGCCCGTGCGAGGAATCGAGCACGGAATAGTCCAGCTGCGCGAGGAATTTGCGGCCGTCGAGAGGCGCGTGGGACTGCCGCATGCGGAGTTCCGGCGTGCTGCCGCTGAAGCCGGAAGGGCTTGGCGCGAGCTAAGGGCGGAGCGCGAACGGATGGTGCGGTCGCAGCTGCCCCTCGTGGTTTCGACCGCCCGCAGATACCAGCGTCGAACCTCGCTGGAGCTCCTCGACCTGATCCAGGAGGGCAATCTCGGCCTCATGCACGCCGTCGAGAAGTACAACTATCGCCGCGGTGTGAAGGTCTCCACCTATGCCGTCTGGTGGATCCGCCAGTCGATTGCCCGAGCGATTACCGACAAGGGCCGCACGATCCGGGTGCCGGTGCACATGGCCGAGACGGCCGGAAAGGTCCTGCGGGAGCGCCGTATCGTCCAACAGCGCGATGGGCGGGATGCCGAAGCGGCGGAGATCGCTAGCCGTACCGGCCTTTCTCTGGAGCATGTCGAGCGGGCTCTGACGTTGGTGCAGGAGCCCACTTCGCTCGACCTTCCGGTGGGCGAGGATGGCGACGCGACACTTGGAGACCTGATCGAAGCGCGCGATGCGGTCAATCCTCACGAGGCGGCCGAGGCCAGCGCGCTCCGGGAATCGATCGCTCTGGCTCTCGGCGAGCTCACCCCGCGCGAGCAGCGCATCCTTCAGATGCGGTTCGGCATAGGCGACTCGTCCGAGCACACTCTGGAAGAGGTCGGCAAGGTGTTCGGCGTCACGCGCGAGAGGATCCGTCAGATCGAGGCCAGGGCGCTCGGCAAGCTTCGCCAAGCGCGGCGGGCGCGTGCGCTTTCCAGCTTCATCGAGCCATGACGCCTCGCGGTGGCTGAGCTTCGCCTCCGGCGGGATTCCCCGGGATGCCTGCCGCTCAGGAGACAATTGTCTCCGGCAGCCAGAGTCGGACAAGCAGTGCGGCAATAGTCGATACTGAAGGTCTGTCCCCTGTCGATATGGTAGTTCCATTTCCTGTCCATCCGATGCTTCCCTGTGCCTTGCCCGAGCCAGGGCAGGCCACTTCCGCCGCCATCGACCGATGGGTGTCATCGCCATCGAAGCTGGTCGCGCAGCCACCTCGCTTTCTTCGGCTGCCTTGACCAATCGAAGGTCGCCGGCACCGTCTCTCTTTCGGCTTGTCTGACCGAATGCACCTCCAGTTTGACGGGGATCAAGGTTGCCGAACCTCGGATCGGCAACACTGGCTCTGAACAGCAAGGATGAATTGAATGGCCTCAAGATCCGGTAGGTCGACGGTCTGGTTCGAGGAGATCGGGCGAGGTGATGTCGGGCGTGTCGGCGGCAAGAACGCTTCTCTCGGTGAGATGGTGAGGCAGCTTGCGCCAAAGGGCATTCGTGTTCCCCCTGGCTTCGCCGTGGACGCCGAGGCCTATTGGACGTTCGTGAGAGCCAACGGCCTGAAGCAGCGGATTCAGGATCTCCTTGGCGAATTGGACCGAGGCAAGCTTGCTCTTGCCGAAGCGGGCAAAGCGATCCGAGAGCTTTTCCTGCGTGCCGACTGGCCGGAGGACCTGGCGAACGAGATCGCTCTCGCCTATCGGGAGCTTTGTCGGCGGAGCGGGCGGCCGCAGGCAGATGTCGCGGTCCGGTCCAGCGCGACGGCCGAGGATCTGCCCGACGCCAGCTTCGCCGGCCAGCAAGAGACCTTCCTGAACATTCGCGGCGAAGAAGCGCTGCTTAAGGCGTGCCGCGGCTGCTACGCTTCCCTCTTCACCGACCGCGCCATCAGCTATCGGAATGCGAAGGGGTTCGACCATATGAGCGTTGCCCTGTCGATAGGAATTCAGCTCATGATCCGTTCCGATCTCGGTGGCTCGGGCGTCATGTTCTCCATCGACACGGAGACCGGTTTCAAGGACCTCGTCCTGATCGATGCCAGCTGGGGATTGGGGGAGAACGTCGTCCAGGGCATCGTCGATCCCGATGAATACCAGGTTTTCAAGCCGCTCATCTCCAATCCTGCCCTCGTGCCGATCGTCGGCAAGAAGCGCGGCAGCAAGTTGCAGAAGCTGATCTACGCAGCTGGCGAGAAGCCGACCCGCAACGTACCGACGTCGCAAGCCGAGCGCGTGGCCTTTGTGCTCGAGGATGCGGAAATCCTGGCGCTCGCCAGATCGGCTGCCACCATCGAGGCGCACTACGGATGCCCGATGGACGTCGAATGGGCCAAGGACGGCGAGACGGGCGAAATCTTCATCGTCCAGGCGCGTCCGGAAACCGTCCAATCGCGCCGCGAGGCCGCGGCTTTCAAGTCTTACAGGATTACCAAGGCAGGTCGCAGGCTGGCCAGCGGGCTTGCCATCGGCGATGCCATCGTTGCCGGCCGTGTCTGCCTGGTGGAGGATCCCGGCGACATCGAAGGCTTCGAAGACGGTGCAATCCTCGTTACCCGGATGACCGACCCGGACTGGGTGCCTGTCATGAAAAGGGCGGCGGCGATCGTGACGGATCATGGCGGCCGTACCTCGCACGCCGCCATCGTCAGCCGGGAGCTTGGACTGCCGGCGATCGTCGGCACGGGGAACGCCACCGAGCGACTGCACGACGAACAGGACGTTACGGTCTCCTGCGCGGAAGGAGATCAGGGATTCGTCTATGAAGGGGAGGCCGCCTTCGAGACCGATGTGGTCGATGTGAACAACCTGCCGACCACGCGCACCGAGCTCATGCTGAACCTGGGAAACCCGTCCGCGGCACTGCGGTGGTGGCGCCTTCCCGCGGACGGCGTCGGCCTCGCCCGAATGGAGTTCGTCGTCGGCAACCACATCCGCGTCCATCCGATGGCGCTCGCGCGCTTCGATCGGCTCAAGGACGAGGCGGCAAAGCGCGAGATCGCGACGCTTACCGCCGGTTTTCCGGACAAGACGGAATACTTCGTCGATGGGCTTGCGCGCGGGCTTGGGCGTATCGCGGCGGCGCTATACCCGAAACCGGTGATCGTGCGCATGAGCGATTTCAAGACCAACGAATATGCGGGATTGATCGGGGGCGCGGAGTTCGAGCCGACGGAAGAGAACCCGATGATCGGGTTCCGAGGCGCCGCCCGCTACTACTCGCCGCGCTACCGGGACGGCTTCGCGCTCGAATGCCGTGCCCTGCGGCGCCTGCGTAACGAAATGGGTTTCAGCAACGTCGTGGTCATGATCCCCTTCTGCCGATCGATCCGCGAAGCCGACCGTGTGCTTGACGTCATGGCAGAGAATGGGCTGCGGCGCGGGGAGGACGGGCTCCAGATCTTCGTGATGTGCGAAGTGCCATCCAATGTGATCCTCGCTGCGGAATTTGCGAAACGCTTCGATGGTTTCTCGATCGGCTCGAACGATCTTACGCAACTGACCCTTGGCGTCGATCGCGACTCGGCCGAACTGGCCAGCCTGTTCGACGAACAGGACGAGGCGGTGAAGTGGATGATCGCCAATGTCATCACCGCCGCCCGAACGGCTGGCGCAAAAATCGGCCTGTGCGGCCAGGCGCCGAGCGATCATCCCGAGTTCGCGGCGTTTCTCGTTGAATGCGGTATCGATTCGATTTCGGTCAGCCCCGACAGCTTCATCGCGGTGAAGCACAAGATCGCGGCGGCCGAAGCTGCGGCAGAAGCGGAGAAGGCAAGATGAAAGCCAGCGACATCATGACGGTCGGGGCGATCACCGTGCGCCCCGACAGCACGGTCGGCTATGCGGCGCGTGTGATGGTCGAGCACGGGGTCAGCGGTCTGCCGGTCGTTGACGCGCGGGGCAATCTGGTCGGTATCATCACCGAGGCTGATTTGCTGCGGCGCCCGGAGACCGGAACCGCAGGCCGGCGATGGCTCGACTTCTGGCTGGATACCGACGAACTGGCGCGTCAATACGCGCGCGAACATGGACGTAAAGTGGAAGATGTGATGAGCCGCAACGCGGCGAGCGTCGGACCGGATACGGACGTGCGGCAGATTGTCGAACTGATGGAAGCGCGCCAGGTAAGGCGCCTGCCCGTCGTGCGTGAAGGTCAGGTGGTCGGCATCGTAAGCCGCGCCAATCTGTTATCCGCCCTGGTGCGCCTGGCAGGCGAAACTCCGCAGCCGGTTATCGATGACCTTGCCATCCGCCAGAGCGTCATCGACGAGATCGCCGGCAAGGCGTGGGCGCCCGGCTCGACCATCGACATCCTGGTGCGAGACGGCGTTGTGACCCTGAACGGAAGGGTGACGACCGAGCAGGTGCGCGAAGCGGTTCGCGTCGCTGCCGAAAACGCGCCTGGCGCGGTGCGCGTCTGGGACAATCTCCAGGTCGCCGACGCCCCCGTGGATTGATCCGGCGGATGGCTTGCGCCGACGTTGCCCGGCAAGTGCGGCTCGGGGAGCCTGAGCGCGCCGTGCCGGGCCAGGAGGCCGAGAAAGAGGTGCAGCCGATGAGGCTTTTCCTGAGCGGGGACGTGATGACCGGCCGCGGTATCGATCAGATCATGCCGCGACCATCCGATCCAGCGCTGTACGAACCGCATATTCGTTCGGCTCGCGGCTATGTCGATCTCGCGGAACGCTTGTCCGGCGAGATTCCGAGGGCGGTGCCGTTCGACTACATCTGGGGCGATGCGCTCACCGAGATCGAGCGGCGCGAGCCGGACTTCAGGATCATCAATCTCGAAACCAGCATCACGGCCGATGGAATCCCGGAAGCGAAGGGGATCAACTACCGAATGCATCCCGACAATGTCGGCTGCATCGCCGCCGCCGACATCGACTGCTGCGTCCTTGCCAACAACCACATCCGGGACTGGGGACCGGGCAGCCTCGACGACACCTTGCTCGCGCTGCAGCGGGCCGGGATCGCGGTGGCCGGCGCCGGCAGGGATGCGCACGCCGCCGCACGGCCCGCGGTCCTCGAACGAGCCTCGGGAAGGCGGCTGCTCGTCTTTGCCTTCGGCTGCCCGTCGAGCGGTATTCCCACCGGTTGGGCGGCCGGAGAGGACCGGGCGGGCGTGAACTTCCTTGCGAACTTCAGCGAAGACGCGGTCGCAAGCGTGATCAGAAGCATCGACGAATACAGACGGCCGGGAGATCTGGTCCTTGCCTCCATCCATTGGGGACCGAACTGGGGCTTCGACGTGTCGATGCGACACCGGCGTTTCGCCCGCGATCTGATCGATAGCGCCAGGGTCGACGTCATTCATGGGCACTCGTCGCATCATCCACTGGCGATCGAGATCTACGCCCAGAGGCCGATCCTTTACGGATGCGGGGACTTCATAAACGACTATGAGGGCATCGGCGGGCACGAAGAGTTTCGCCCGGATTTGACGGTCGCGTATTTCCTTGATGTCGACGATCGCGATCACCGGTTGCTCGGCATGGAGTTGGTCCCCCTCCGGCTGCACAAGTTCCGACTCGTCCGTGCGTCCGATGACGATGCTGCCTGGCTCGGCAGGACTCTGGACCGGGAGTGCCAACGCTTCGGCCAGCGTATGCGCTTGAGAAAGGACGGCACGCTGGCCCTGTCGTGGTGAAAGCGAAACCAGAGATTCGTGTCTCGCCGGGTCGATGACAATCTGGCTTCTGCTATTCCGGTCGCAAGTGCCAGGTCCGGGGAGCGTAGGCATCGAGAGCACGCTTGTGACAGTTCCGGCACGAACTTTCTCCATAACACGCGAGTTCGCGGCCCTGGATGCACAAGTTCCCGTTCATCGAGCGACCGCGGCATCCGTGATCGCACTGAGGGCAGCCGCAATCTTGTCCATCACCTCGTCCGCATTTCCGATCTCGTGGGCATCGGTGATCCGCGATGGCAGCCAGTAGCCGACCTGCACCTTGCCGCCTGCATCCGCCCACACCAGGACACGCAAGGGCAGGTCGATCCCCGCCGTCTGCCGCTTTTGCATCAGCGGCGTGCCCAGCGCCGGATTACCGAATATGATCACTGTTGTCGGAGGCAACTCGAGACCACTCTTTCTGGCCGCCGCGGCGTGATCGACCGTCGCGACGACGGTCGCGCCGCGCTTTTCGATCTCGGCCTGCAGGACCTGTACGGTGGCAGCAAAGTCGGCCGCACTCTCCTTCACGATCCAGTCGGCGTCCTGGGCGCGGGTCACGGAGCCACCCGACAAGACGATGACCATGGTCGCTATCGGGATTGCGAGCATCTGGAACATCGTTTCCTCCTTGAGACGTTACGCCGTCCATTGCGCAACGAAACCTGCGCATAGAGTGCCCCTCGCATCCGAACAGGAGAGTACCCGTTCCGGACAGGCAAGTCTGTCGCATCCACCTGACGAAATCGTGAACTGCGTAGCGTCTGGTCCTACGACAGCTTGCGACACCAAGCGCTGGCCGTTGTTCATGCTTGCTCCGCGAGCCCCGCGGTCGCGCGATCAAGCCCAAGGCGCGGCTGCGTAACCGTTTCGGCATCTCGGCCGACCGCCGGCGTCGGAGGCGAAGTCGCGCAGCAATGGAAACGGGAATGACCGCGAACCGACTTCTTCCGGGCCACGGTCGATCTCGCGGAGATCGTCTCCCCCTCCATGTATGATGCAAGCAACTTCCTTTACACGGGACGCCACCTGCGGCGCCGGACTGCTTTGTGCTCTATTTCGCTTCGGCGGGCTCAAAGGTTGCTTCGACCTCGCCGCGCGCCGGATAGTCGGTCTTCAAGACATAGTCGATCGCTCCGAGAATGTCGGAGAAATGGGGACGCGCAAACGGCATGGTCTGGACGCTGCCGAAGTAGAGCGTGCCATCCGGCCGCACCAGATAGAGCGCCGGCTCCGAGAACAGATCCGGCTCTTCTATTCCCAGCGACGTCTTGCCGCGACTGCGGGAAATGTAGAGGCCCCATTCGCGCGCCGTCGCCAGGGACAGGCCGTAGCCGATGCGAAGGTGAGGCAATTGCCAGTCGAGACTCGTCATGACGGCGCGCTCCTCGACGTCCGTCGAGATTGCAACGACAGACACGCCTCGGCTCTCGAACTCGCCGATCTTGGCGTCCAGATCCTTGAGCTGGGTCCTGCAGATCGGACAATGGAACCCACGGTAGAACAAGACCAGCGAGAACGCCGCCGGCGTCTCTTTGCGAATGTCGTAGGTGCGTCCTCCGACAATCGGCACCTGAAGCTCCGGTACGGACTGGCGGGGAAGAAGGTGAGGAAATGGGGCGGTCATTGCATGCGTCCTTTCGAACCCGCGCGGGACGGCACAGGTTGTGATTTTAGAGCGATAGATATAAAACATGCATAGCTCGACCGCGTTGGCAAGAGGCGCCGCGGCCCCGCGCGGCTCAGGAGGGAATAAAATGGGGCGACCACGGGAATTTGATCAGCCGGCGGCGCTGGCAGCGGCGATGGACCAGTTCTGGCGCCGGGGATACGAGGCGACATCCGTGCGGGATCTTGCCGGTGCAATGTCGATCACCGGTGCCAGCCTCTACAACGCCTTTGGAGACAAGCGGTCCTTGTTCCGGGATTGTCTGGAGGCCTACATAGACGCCTACGCGCGGCGTCGGATCGCGGAGCTCGACGCGTGCGAGGATCCGATCAGGGGAATCCAGGCCTTCTTCGACGATCTGGTGGAGGCCTCGCTCAATGATCGTCGGGGCTGTCTCCTCATCAACTCGGCGATGGAGGTCGCACCTTGGGATACCGAGCTTGCCGCCTTGATCGAGGACTGCCTGCGGGAAATCGAAGATGGTTTCTGTCGCGCTCTGAACCGGCTTTCCGCCGCCGGACCGCGTCGAGCCTCGGGCAGTGAACGGTCGACGGCAAGACTGATGCTGTCCGCTGTCATGGCTCTGCGTGTGCTGGCCCGCGCGGGCGGTCACGAGGAGCGTCTGCGCAGCATCGCCAGATCAGCCGTCGCCCTGGCCGAAGGGCACCGGTCGCTGTGATCGGACGGGTCGTGCTTGCCCGGGTCAGCTCATGCCCACCCTCACGCCGTGGAGAACGCCGCGCCCGCCGCGCGGGGACCGACCTTGGAATCGTGGCGCCGGATCGTCTCCAGTGTCCGCATATGGCGGCGGCACCCTTACAGGCAGCGGAATCCGCTGCAACCGCAACCGAAGCCGACTCAACACCTATTTGGATTCCATCACGGTAATCGGCTGCCAGTCGTCATCCGGATCTTGCCGCTGAAGCAAACGGCAGCGCGCGATCATCCAGCGGGACGGAGGATCGTCGCCGCGCGCCGCCACCGTCTCCTCGAACTTGCTCTCTGCGTCGCGCCACCTTCTCGTCCTGTAGAAATGCAGGCCGCTTTCGTACGATCCGATCCATGACGGCCGCTCCTCCCCGGCCATGGCGATGAGCTCGAAGATCGCGATTCCGCCTTCGCGGCCGTAAACGGCGATGCGATCGAGTTCGCGCACGATGATGTCGGCACCAGCGGCCTTGCGGGCCTCCTCTCCCATTATGATGCTTGTCCCGTAGAGCTTGTTTGCGGTTTCGAGCCGACTTGCGACGTTTACCGCGTCACCGACGGCGGTATAGTTCAGACGCGTGGCGGAGCCGATATTGCCGACGAGCGCGACCCCGCTGTTGAGCCCGATGCGCACGGTGAGCGCGTTGCCGGCGTCGTCTCTCGGGCCGGTGTCTCTCAAAGCCCGCGAGATCCTCAACGCCGCCCTGCAGGCGGCCGTGGCGTGGTCGTTCCTTCTCCGTGGTGCGCCCCAGAAGGCCATGACGGCATCGCCGATGAACTTGTCTATGGTGCCGGCCTCGGCTTCAATCGCCTGCGAGGCGAGATCCAGGTAGCCGCTGATCACCGGTACGATGTCCTTGCCGAGCCGCTCGGACATCCCGGTGAATCCTGCGACGTCGGCGAAGAGAATGGTGAGAGGCCTCATTTCTCCGCCGGGTCTTGCTTCCATTCCCTCCGTCACAAGCGTGCGCACAAGGTCGGTGGGGATGTATTTCGCGAATGCGCTCAGTCCCGTCGCCATGTGAACCAATGCCGTGGAAAGCTTGTCGAACTCGACCAGCCACGATCGGCGTCTTGAAATCTGGTCGAGTTGGAAGTTCTCGACGGCGCGCAGATCCTCCGCGACCGCGCGAAGCGGCTCGGCCAGAAGACGTTGCGCAATCAACACCGACACGCCGCCGGCCGCCAGAACCAGCGCGAGCAGGGTAAAGGCCAGTCGGGCGGTGGTCCGGTCGATCTCGGCGAGAAACTCGGCTTCCGGAATGATGACCGCAACGTGCCAATCGAGGAAGTCGAGCGGGGTTGCGGTAACGTTGTAGGATACACCCTGATCGACAATGCGCACCCTGATGGCCTCGCTGGCCGCCGCGCCGCTCGCGAGGCGCTGCCCCAGTTCGCGCGCGATCCCGAAGAGCGGATGACCGCCAAGATCGGCGCCGTGCACCTCGTCCGCCGCCCCGTCGGGGCCGGCTACGATATCGCCCCCGGAAGACAGGATGAAGGCGGCTCCGGTGCGGGCGACCGAAAGGGAGCCGAGGAAGCGTGAGAGGCGATCGATTTCGACTATCGTGGCGAGCACGCCCTGACGCTTGTAGTAGACGTCGATGGGGCCGGCGAAGGCGGCCGCTGCACGTGTTGCCACTGGGTGCTCGGCGATGATGAACCATGCAGGTGCATCAGCCTTGATCGCCTGTTGATACCAGGCATGGTCGGTGACGAAGTAATCGGTCGGCTCGAAATTCCTCTGGTAGAACTCGATGTCGCCAGGCACGACCTTGTAGCGGTCGACGCGCCGGGTCCACGCGCCGTCCTTGAGGTAGATCTCCATCATCTCCAGTTCGCCGTCGCCAAGCTTGTGGGACGCGAAGAAGGTCGAATCGGGCCATCCGAAGGCGACCCACGACAGCGAGGGCTGCGCCTGCAGTTGGGAAAGGAACACGAATTCGCGCTTGTCGGCCTCTCTCGTCTTGATGACGTTCTGCAGGAAGATCGTGCGAACCGCGCCGAACGCCGCTTCCGCGCTGGCGATGCGTCCCGCCACTTCGTTGCGCACTGTTTCGGTGATCTGGTGGTCGAGGGTCGCAACGAGAAGGCGACTGTTGCTGTCGGCTGTTCGCCGCCACAGGGCATCCACCGCAATCGCGCTGACGGCAATGCAGCACAGCAGGAAAACCGAAATGGCAACGCTGACTCTTACCCGCATCCGCTGCTCCGTCGGAGAGCCGTTCGTCTCGCTCCGTCAGACCGCTCTGCCGCCCGGCCAAATGGCGGAAGACGCTCATCATTCCGGACTGAACCAGATGTCTCCATAGAACGTCCGCGTGTGCCCCTTGTGATCATCAGCATCCGTCATGATCGCAACAGCATCGATCTCGCGGATCTCCGCGCCGAAGAATCTCCTGAGGTCGTCTCGAACGTCCCGCTTGTATCCGACCCACGAGCCGAGTCCTTTTTGTCCGCTGTCGACCGCAATCAGGCGAACCTGTGCCGAGTAAGGGCTTGGCCACGCACTTCCTGTACCGTGTTGGCTCGCCCAGACATAGTTGAGGGCGAGAGACCGGGCTCCGAGCAGACCGCGTTCAACGACGACGAAGATACGCGCGGGGAAGTCGTCGCCCGACTTCTGCCTTTCATCGATACCTGAGAAAATGCCGGTCACTTTCCACGACCAGTTGAGGAATGGCGTCTTTGTCAGATCGATGCGGATCTTGCGGTAGCGACCCGAAGCCGCCGCATTCGCTTCCGCCGCGAGGACGACGCTTCGCAGGTCGGCATCCTCGACCAGCTCGTACTTCGTCTCGCCCTTGAAGGAGCGGCTGCTCCACTCCGCGAGCGAACCTCGCGAAAAGGAACCGACTGGGATGTCCTGGCCGGCCGCTCGCCCGATCGGGAAGGCCACGACGAGGAGAAAAAGGAGAATGCAGATCAGCCTCAAGGTCGCGTCTCCTCGTTTCGCCGCTCTGTCCGCGCATGATCGCGGAGCTCTCGACTAGTTCGCTTTCCACGGATGGAATGTTACGCCGCCGCGCAGCCACCGTGCAGCGATCCGGATTGGGAAAAACGCACCCCCAACTCCCGGATGAGCCGTTGCCGGCGACGACAGCGCGCGCTGTGGGCGCGGGCTCACGCGAAGCCCAGGTGCCGCCAGGCGAGGATCCGGCGGCCATTCCAACCTGCGAGCATGGACAGGAGCACCACGCTTCCGAACTGCCAGACAAGCACCATGAGACTGGCATCCTGGGGATGGAACAGGCGCAGCCCGAAGTTTCCCAGAGCGGCGGCTGCCAGCGCGCCCAGCAGGACGGTCACTCGCGGGGCGAGCGGCGCACCTTTGTGAAGCATCGTGACCATTGCCAGTGCGGGCACTGCGCCGACCGCTGCGATCATGGGAAAACAGACGGGGCGGCCTCGCCGACGGCTTGTCTTCCGCTTCGACGGGATTGGGCCACGCGGTCATGCGCCCCGTTGCGAGGCGCCCGACATCCGGACCAGCGCCCGAACCACGCCCGTCTCCGACGCAAGGCCCGCTTTTCATTAGTTCGACGGCCGATGGTCGAAGGTTGCAGTCGAGGCGTTCGGCGGAACCTGACCGAGATCACGAAACCGTGCGCCGCGACGGCGTAACAGGCGGGTCGCCTCGACCGAATTATTCGTCGCGTGCGCCACGATCAGCGTGCGAAACCCCAATCGGAGGATGAAGTCATGTCCATGAGATCGAACGTAAGCGCATCGGTTCTGGCCGGCGCCGTCGCAACCGCGCTCGCGTCACTGGCGAGTGCCGGACCATTGACCGAGGACGAAGGAAAGGCGGCGATGGCAGCGGGCAAGGAGAAGTGCTACGGCATTTCCCTTGCCGGCGCGAACGACTGTGCGGCAGGACCCGGCACGACCTGCCAGGGTACGTCGACCGTCGATTTCCAGGGTAACGCCTGGGCATTCGTCCAAGGCGGAACCTGCGCCAACATCAAGGTGCCGGGAGACCGCAGTGGCTCGACAGAACCGCTGACACGCGACCTTCCGTCGTAAGCCGCACCAGCAGGTTTCGGAAAAGTGTCCCACGGTTTTCCGACAAGAACCTGCGGCAAGAGAAGAGCCTGGGCAGGTGAAGCGTGGGCGAGGCTATGCAAACCTGCTTGGCGTGCCGGAAAGCGGAGGAGGCAAAGATGAACGAACCGGTCAACGACCGCGCGCCAGGAGCTGCGCCAACCTTGCGCTTTCCGGCCCATCCGCTTGCCGGCCTGGCCGGTACCAGCTTCAAGCACGAACATCTTCCGGCGATCGTCGCCGCGGGGAAACAGGAAGGCTTCTTCGAGGTTCACGCCGAGAACTACATGGGGGCCGGCGGGCCGCCGCACGATGCCCTGACGCAGATACGTCGCGACCATCCCGTCTCGCTCCACGGCGTCTGCATGTCGATCGGAGGACCGCAGCCGATAGACCAGGCCCACCTCGCACGGTTCAAGGCGCTCGTCGACCGCTACGAGCCGGCGCTTGTTTCGGAGCACCTTGCATGGTCGACTCACGGCACGACATTCTTCAACGATCTGCTGCCGCTGCCCTACACGGAGGCCACACTCGCCCGCGTCGCCAATCACATCGACGAAGTGCAGGAGGCGATCGGTCGCCCGATCCTGCTGGAGAATCCGTCGACCTATGTCGTCTTCCCCGAGTCGACGATGACCGAGACAGGCTTTATCCGTGAGGTGGTGCGCAGAACGGGCTGCGGCCTTCTCCTCGACGTCAACAATGTCTTCGTTTCGGCGACCAATCATGGCTACTCGGCGCTGGCTTATCTCGCCGGTTTCCCGCTCGGCCACGTCGGCGAGATACACCTGGCAGGACATGCCCGGCAGGCAGACGACGAGGGCGACCTTCTGCTGATAGACAGCCATGACGCTCCGGTCGCCGATGCGGTCTGGAAGCTCTATGAAATTGTGGTTGATCGATGCGGGCCCAGGCCGACGCTCATCGAATGGGACAGCAAAATCCCGGAATGGCCGGTACTGAGGGCCGAAGCGGCGGCCGCGCAGACAATCCTCGACCGCCACGCGCATGGTTTTGCGCAGGAGAAGATCCGTGCTTCCCGCTGAGCGCCGCAACCAGGATCCCGCGCACTGGCCTTCATATGCGGATACCTTTGCCCCGGCACTGCTCGACCCCGGCCGCGCGACACCGGCAGCGGTCGCCGGGCCGAACGGCAAGGCAGCGATCAAGCGTTACAACGTCTATCGCAACAATGTTACCGTCAGCCTCATCGACGCGCTGGCGGCTACGTTCCCGGCGACGCAGCGCATTACCGGGGAAGATTTCTTTCGTGCCATGGCGCGGTTCCACGTTCGCGCCACTCCGCCGGTCTCGCCGCTCCTGTTCGAATACGGCCATGATTTTCCCGATTTCATAGAACGTTACGAACACGCGCAATCGCTGCCGTGGTTGGCCGATGTCGCTCGTATCGAACGGGCATGGCTCGATGCCTATCATGCCGCCGATGCCGAGCCACTGGCGCCCCAGGCGCTCGCTTCCGTTCCTTCGGAGCGGTTGGCCGATGCTGTTCTAACGCCGCATCCCGCGGCGCGGGTCACGCGTTCGCGCTTTCCGGCGGTTACGATTTTCGTGGCAAACCGGAGCAGCGATCCCGTCGGCCGCATAGAAGCCTCCGAACCGGAGGACGCGCTCGTGACCAGACCACGCCTTGAGGTCGCCGTCAGGCGACTGCCACCCGGCGGCGCAGTCTTTCTCACGCACCTTATTGCGGGCGAGCGGCTCGGCGCGGCCGCTGCCGCAGCCCTTGGCGATAGCCCGGACTTCGACCTTTCCGCCAATATCGCCGGAATGCTGAAGGCGGGCGTGTTCAGCGCAGTCGGGCAGGGAGGATGACATCGATGGCACCTTGGCCCGAATTCGCCGTCGGCACGTGGAGACGACGGATCATCAATCTCGTCGAGAGGGCAAACGCCATCATTCGCGCCGTTGCCCAGCCTTCGGTCACGCAGATTTTCCTGCGTGTCGGTCTCGCGATCCCGTTCTGGCGGTCAGGCGTCAACAAGTGGGATGGGTTCCTGCAATTGAGCGACACCGCAGTGTTCCTGTTCAGCTCCGAGTTCAAGCTGCACCTGCCGGGCGGTCCCTATGCCTTTCCCGCACCTGCGGCCATGGCATTCGCTTCCGGTTCGGCCGAGATTTTGTTGCCAATTCTCCTGGTCCTTGGCCTTGCGACGCGCCTTGCCGCGTTCGGGCTTCTGATCATGACCATAATCATACAGTTCACGGTGCCGGACGGCTGGCCAATCCATGTCACGTGGGCGGCAATGGCACTTGGATTAATGGCGTGGGGACCGGGTCGGGTTTCGCTCGACCATTGGCTGGTTCCGAGGTGATGACGGCGTCCTTGGTGCGATCTCGCCTCGCAGGTTGGATCAAGCCGAAGCAGCATGTTGCTTCCCCATCGGGTGCGGATATTCGCCCGTCGCTGGCCTTCGGACACATGTCATACCATACAGGTCGTACCTGCTGTTGCGGAGAGCCGATGACCCGGCGAGCGCAGAGCTTCGATGACCGCCTCCGGCCGATCGCAAGCCGTCTCTACGGCTATGCGCGTGCGCTTGCGGCCGATGCCGAGGCGGCCGCCGATCTCTACCAGGACACCCTCCTGCGGGCCATCGCGAGTCCCGCCATTCCGGACGGCGAGCGTCCCTTCCGTGCCTGGCTCTTCACCATCATGCGCAACCGCTGGATCGACCGCCTGCGCATGCAGAGCCGCCAGCCGGAAGTTGACCCGCTCGAAGATCATTGTGCCGTCGAAACCTTCATGCCGGCATCGCTCGAGACCGTCATCGTGAACCAGCTTGCCGTGCGGCAGGCTTTCGCCATGCTCGGTCCGCACCACCGCGACGTCCTGACCCTCGTCGACGTCGGCGGCTTCAGCTATGACGAGGCCGCCGAGATGCTGGGCGTGCCGCGCGGCACGATCATGAGCCGGGTGAGCCGGGCGCGCCAGGTCTTGTGCCGGATCCTGTCGGAAGAGAACGTGACCATGCACCCGTCGGCCGGGAGAAGTGCTGAACGATGAGCGAGAGCGTTACCTTCGACAAGCTGAGCGCTTATGTCGACGGCGAACTCGACGCAGCCGAGGCGGCACGCCTCGCTATGCTGGCGGCGCGCGATCCGTCGGTCGCGCAGGCAATCGCTCGGCTGCAGTCGCTGCGGGCGGCCATTGCCGACAGCGTGCCGCCCCCCGTTCAGTTGCTCGTGCCCGACATGCCGTCGCCGTTTCCGCCTCGGAGGCTACCCGACCTCAAGCGTGTTGCGGCCGCCGCCGGCCTTGCGCTCGCCTTGCTCGCGGGCGGCTACTGGTTCATCGATCGGACGAGGACTCCCCGAACGATGACCGACCTTGCTGCGGCGGTCGCCCTGCACGACCGGTGGCTGGAAACGGCGCTGCCGCCCCTGCGGCCGAAGCCGACCTCCGCGGCGCCGGCCGACCGGCTGCTCTCGGCTACCGGCCTTCGGCTGGTGCTGAAGGAGCGGGTGGAGCTCGAAGAAGGAATGCTCGCCCTGCATAGCCGTTTCGTGGGCGAGCGCGGCTGCCGGATGAGCTTGTTCGAGTTCGGCGCCGGGTTGCGAGACGACGCTACCAATGCGCTCGACATCCATCAGAAAGGCGCCCTCCATGTCGCGCGCTGGCAGTCGGGCCGAACGATGTTCATCGTGGTCGCGCGCGACATGGATCCCGTGCGTTTTGCCACGATCGCGGGTAGTCTGCGCACCTTGGGTCCGGCGCTGTCCGAGCCCGCGATGGACGACCTCATCGCATCACTGAGCACGGCCCGGCAGCCCTGCCGCGCCTGACATTTTTCGCCAGGGCACGGAATATCGCCGCCGTCGTCGCCGTCTCCTCTGTCATCCGGCACTTGCCGGACGACGCCGTCAGCACATGCAGCGGCGGCCAATGGGAGGAATGCATGACCGAGAAAATCGATCTCAGGCGCCGCTATCTGCTTGCGGGTACGGCTGCTGCAACCGGCCTTGCCGTGTCCGGAGTGACTGTTTCGGCGCAGGACAAGCCCTTGCCGGACTATGTCAGCTTCAAGAAGCCAGACGCGCTCATCGTGCACAGCAACAACACGATCGAGACGCGCCGCGATGCCTTCGGTACCAGCCTGATCACGCCGGAGGACAAGCTCTACATCCGCAACAATGTCAGCCCGCCCGATGCTTCGATCGTCGCGGACCGCGATGCCTGGGAAGTATCCATCGAAGGGGTGGCGGAACCGCGCGCGCTCACCGTCGGCCAGCTCAAGTCGATGGGCCTCGACACCGTGGCCATGGTCCTGCAGTGCTCGGGCAACGGCCGAGCCTTCTTCGACCATAACCCGAGCGGCACGCAATGGAAGGTCGGCGCGGCCGGCAACGTGATCTGGACAGGCGTGCCCCTGCGCAAGGTCGTCGATGCGCTTGGCGGGCCGGCCGAAGGCATGAAGTTCATCACCGGCACAGGCGGTGAGACCATACCGGCGGACCTCAAGGAGCGCGACGTGGTCGTCGAGCGTTCGGTGCCGATCGACGTGCTCGACACGGTCCTTCTGGCCTGGGACCTGAACGGCGAGCCCGTCTCGCTTGCCCATGGCGGGCCGCTGCGCATGATCGTGCCGGGCTATACCGGCGTGAACAATGTCAAATACCTCAAGCGCCTGGCCCTGACCGCGCAGGAGAGCGACGCACGCATCCAGCAAAGCCGCTACCGGCTCCTCCCGGTAGGCGAGAAGGCAGGTCCTCAGCATCCCTCGGTCTGGGCGATGCCGGTCAAATCCTTCGTCACCGCCCCGCTCGACGTTGCGCGCGCCGGCGCGGTCCAGGTCACGGGCTTCGCGTTCGGCGGCATCAATCCCGTCCAGTCCGTCGAGGTTTCCACCGACGGCGGCAAGAACTGGCAGAAGGCCGAGTTCATAGGTCCCGATCTCGGCCGCTATGCCTGGCGCAGCTTTGCTCTCTCCACCGACCTCCAGCCTGGCACGCATCTCATCGTCAGCCGCGCGACCGACAGCGAAGGCAATGTCCAGCCCGAGGAGCCCGAGCCCAACAATTCCGGCTACAACCACAATGGCTGGCGCGACCACGGCGTGGAAGTCGCCGTCAGCTGACCATCCTGCCCGTCGGCGGCCCGCGGACGGGCCTCTTCCTCACCGGAGATCCCTTTATGCGCCTTGCCGCCGCTGTCCTGCTTGCCGCCAGTCCCATGCTCCTGGTTTCCGCCGGGGCGGCGGCCGCCGACGAGACGCGCCTCGCGCTCGGGCGCCAGGTATTTCTGGAGACCGCCCAACCTGCCTGCGCGCTCTGCCACGAGCTTGCCGACGCCGGCTCGGACAGGCAGATCGGGCCACCTCTCGACCAGCTTCGCCCGGACCAGGAGCGCGTGCGCAAAGCCGTCGTCGAGGGTGTCGGCGCGATGCCGGCTTATGAGGATCTCTCGAAGGAAGAGATCGATGCGGTCGCACACTACGTCTCGACCGTGGCCGGCAGTCCGCGCTGAGATGGAACGCTGCGGACCCACCCACGATTCCTCGGATCACGCCGGGGGGCTCGCCTTGGCGGAGATCGGCCGTCGGCGGAGCTTGCGCGCCTGTTGCCGCCATGCTCTGTAAAGAAAGCCTGCGGTTGCGTCCGCAAGAAGAGTGCTTTGATTGACGTCAAGCCGCAGGCACGGTGCGGCCGATATCGTTGTACCTCGCGCCACGTGCACTGGCTGCAGCTCGAGCCCGTTGGTGGAGGGCGCTGTTTGAAGATTGGCAATCTCAAGGCTGACCTGGTGGCCCTCTACGAGGGCAGCACGCACGGTGCCCATATTTTCCGCTACGCGCTCCTGGCTTTCGATCTGCTGACGGTGACATTCGTGATCCACCTCGTTCCTGCCGAATGCGCTCGTCATAGAGGTACTGGGTCCGGTTTTCGGGACAGTCATCCTGGCGGACTTCCTGGCGAGGCTGTTCATAAGCCGCAACCGTTTTCGCGATCTCTTCAATCCGGTTTCAATCGCCGACCTTGCGGCGATCTTCTCGTTCCTCGCGCCAGTCGCTGGCGAGGGCCTTGGTTTCCTGCGCATCCTGCGTACGGTCCGCCTGCTCCACACCTACCAGATTTTGGCCAGGCTGCGGCACGACTTCGTCTATTTCCGTCGCAACGAGGATGCCTTGGTCGCTCTGGCCAATCTGTGCGTCTTCTTGTTCGTCATGACCGGGGTGGTGTTCGAGACCCAGCATCGGCAAAACGCCCAAATCGGCAACTATGCCGACGCGCTGTACTTCACCGTTACCGCCCTCACCACGACCGGCTTTGGCGACATCACGCTGGAGGGAACGACGGGTCGCATGATCTCCGTGGCGATCATGATCGTAGGCGTGACGTTGTTCCTTCGTCTGGCCCAGGTACTGTTCCGCCCTGCCAAGGTGTGGCATAGGTGCCCCGCATGCGGGCTCATTCGACATGACCCCGATGCGGTGCATTGCAAGCATTGCGGGACCGTCCTTCACATCGAAACCGAAGGTGCGAACTGAACCGGATGACCGGCGCCGTCGGAGCCAATAGCCAAGATTTCAGGTGGAGGGCCCAGCCGGCATCAGTGCGGGCCATCTTGATCATGCACAATGTCGAAGACGGCGAAAGAGACGACTGTTCTTAACCCGGCACCACAGTATTCGTCTGCAACTGGCTGCTACTCACGTGATATCGGAGAACCTTATCGTCATCGGCACTGTTGCCAGCCTGCTGGCCGGACTCATGACATCGGTGGGAGCGCTTCCCGCACTTTTCGGCCGTCCGGTCGACACACGCTGGAACGACACGCTGCTCGGTTTCGCGGCCGGCGTGATGCTGGCTGCCTCGTTCTTCTCCCTCATCATTCCAGGGATAGAGCAGGCCAGCGGAGTTTTCGGCGGCAATACGCTGCCGGCCGCGGTGGCGGTCGCCGGCGTCCTGATCGGTGCCGGCACGATGGCCGCGCTCAACGAATGGATACCGCACGAGCATTTCTTCCAAGGACGACAAGGTCCCGTTGCCACCGAACTCGCGCGTATCTGGCTGTTCGTGCTGGCGATTGCCATCCACAATGCGCCGGAAGGGCTCGCCGTGGGCGTCGGTTTCGGCGGCGGCGACATGACGGCCGGTACGACTCTCGCGATCGGCATAGGGCTCCAGAACGCGCCCGAGGGGTTGGCCGTGGCCATGGCGCTGTTGTCGGTCGGCAACTCGCGAATTCGCGCGTTCGGCGTTGCGAGCCTCACTCGCCTGATAGAGCCGATGGCTGGACTGCTGGGCGCCTGGGGCGTCAGCCTTTCCCATCTGGCGTTGCCCTGGGCGCTAACGTTCGCGGCTGGTGCGATGATCTACGTCATCAGCCACGAAATCATTCCCGAGACGCACCAGCACGGCTACGAGAAGCAGGCGACGCTCGGCCTGACCATAGGACTGGCGGCCATGATGTTTCTGGATGTGGCCTTCGGATGACTCCACATGCCGGCGCCGGTAATGAAAGATACGGACGGCGAGCAGAGCCAGACGGTCGGTTCGGCCACCTCCTTCTGGCATGCCGATGGGCCTTCTTCCGCTCGAGGGCAGAGGTGGCTCAGTTTGTCTGAACAGTTTGGCGGGGTTTCTTAAGTGGATTTCCGCCTCTGTCATGCCGCGGCCGGGATTGGCTGCGGCGTGTTGAAGTAGGCCTGATCCGGGGTGCGCCGGTCAAGCGATGAATGAGGCCGTCTGGCATTGTAGAAGGTCAGATAGCGGCCGATGGCCGCCCGCGCCTCCGGCACGTTGGCATAGGCATGCAGATAGACCTCCTCGTATTTGATGCTCCGCCATAGCCGCTCGACGAAGACGTTGTCCCGCCAGGCGCCCTTGCCGTCCATGGAAATGGCGATGCCGGCGTTCTTGAGCACCGTGATGAAGTCGCGGGCGGTGAATTGGCTGCCCTGGTCGGTGTTGAAGATGTCGGGCTTTCCGTATCGGGTCAGCGCCTCCTCGACGGCTTCGACGCAAAACGCCGTCTCCAGCGTGATCGACAGCCGCCACGACAAGACGCGACGGCTGAACCAGTCGACGACGGCGGCCAGATAGACGAAGCCGCGTGCCATCGGGACATAGGTGATGTCCATCGCCCACACCTGGTTGGGCCGGGTGACGGGCAGGTTGCGCAGGAGATAGGGATAGACCGTGTGCCCCGGCGCCGGCTTTGAGGTGTTGGGACGACGATAGAGCGCCTCGATGCCCATCTTCGTCATCAGCGTGGCGACATGACGCCGGCCGACGCAATGGCCCTCCATCCTCAAGAGCCCCTGCAACATCCGGCTTCCCGCGAACGGGTAGTCGAGATGCAGTTCGTCGATGCGGCGCATCAGGGCAAGATCGACGGCGCAGACGGGCCGCGGCAGGTAGTAGACGCTGCCACGGCTGATCCCCAGCACACGGGCCTGGCGGGTCAGGGAAAGGGCGTGCTTGCGGTCAATCATTTCCTTGCGCTCAGCAACCCGGCCTTGCTGAGCGCTCCCTCTAAAAAATCGTTCTCCAGCGTCAGTTCGCCGATCTTGGCGTGCAGCGTCTTGACGTCCACGCTCGCAGCCGGCTCGGCCTTCGCCTCGCCGCCAAATACGCCCGATGCACCCTCCAGGAGCTGGTCCTTCCATTGCTTGGCGCTGTGGTTTCGGCGGGGTCGTCTCGTCATGGTCTCTCCTGTTCCCGGCTTCTATGCCGTGTCCAGGCAGAAATTCCACTTATAACCCTTGTTCAAATTTCCCGAGCCGGCTCTGGCACAGGGTTCGCACGTTGGGTCTCACGCTTTTCCGGCCATGCCGCTGCGGCCTGCATGCGATCGAACGTGCGGCTCTCTCGATGAAGGGTCTTTCGGTCGCACGTTATTGGCAGTTGTGCCTGATGCGACTTCCGCCTGGACGAGCGTGTGCTCGCCTTGGCGGGGCGGCTGCGTGAACTCTATGTGGCGCCGAAGGCCCGATGAGTGATCTCGCCGCTATTCTCGGGAGATGGACGTCGCAACGGTCCGGAGCAGGGAGGCTGACACCTCACAGTGCGAGATATCTGTTTCGGAGCTCTACGGCGTTCGAAATCGAGAGCTCGGCTGCGACAGACCCGATCGGCAGCGCGATCATGAAGGCCACTGCCCCCGTGATGGACTGGGCGGACTGACTGGCCCGAAAAAGTGCATGGAAATCAGTTGTCAAGTCCAAGTTGCTTGCGTTCCAGCTGCAGCACCGGTGGGGTTGCCGGATCGTCGCTCTCTTGTGGCTGCCGATCACCGGCCCCGATAATCCCCGCGGTCAAAAGTCCACCAACGGCGTGTCCGGCATCTGGTGTTCGAACAGCATCCAGAACGGCGCTCCTCGGGTTTCGGCATACCACTGCTCGAAACTCGCGAGTGCCTCGTGGACATCCTCCGTGGCTTTGTCGTCGCCCGCTTGTGCCCGGAACATCGCCAGCGCGACCGAGCCGAAATGCGTGATCACCTGCGAGCGCGCCTCGCTGTCGGAGTTCCAGCCGAGGCGCATGCGCAAGGCGGCGAACGCGCTTGCCACGGCGACCTCCTCGCTGTCGGCCGATGCCATGGCCTGGGCGACGGCCTGCATGATATTGAGCCGCCTGAAGGCGAATGCGCGTGCCTGCTCGAGCGCCGCAATCTGCTTGGCGGCTTCCCGCCGGAAGCTTCCCTCGGCGACCTTGGCGGCTTCGGCGGCCGTCTTCAGTTCAAGCAGAAAGCGCGCCATCGTCGATCGCCTTCACGAAGATGGCGGAAGAGAGTGGGAGTCGAACCCACCAAGGACCGGCTCACGGCCCCTCCCGGATTTGAAGTCCGGACGCCCCACCGGGGACGATGCTCCTCCAGAAGCTTCCACCGTCGTCGGTTCATTATCGGCCGGGCAGTGAAACAGGTCCAGCCGGTGCCTGTTGACGCGCCTGAGATCGCCGCGCCGTATCGTGACGCCATGCCGGTCCAGGAATTCGAGAATGTGGATGGCGACCTTGCGTCCGCTGCCCGCGCGGTCTCGAAACCGGGCAGCGTTGAACTGTCCGCCCGGCTGTGTCATCGCCAGGTCGCGAACAATCTCGACGATCTCGGCCAATGTCGAACGCAGGAAGAAGTGGTCATGGGCGACCTCGTGCACTTTCCCAATGCGGCCGGTGAGCTTCAGAAGCCGGCGGATTTCCGTTTCCGGCCTGGCCAGCATTCCGGCGATGTCACGCACTCTCGGCGGGTGGAAACGCCCAGGGCCGTCGAGCATCCGTTCGACCTCATGCCACAGGGCCTCTTCGTTCGGCGCGAGACGGACCTCATGACCCGGAAGCCGCACCCAGGCACCCTCAAGGGCAAGCTGGCCCATGCGCGCGAGACCGCGAAGGGCGGCGGCAAATGCCGGTGCCGGAAGGTGCGGCTCGAGCTGGAGACGTAGCCTTTCCATGCCGATGCCCGGCAAATCCGGGTTGTCGGCGTGAAATGTCTCCAGCTTTGCGGTGAGCTCGCGTTTGAAATGTGCCCAGCGCATGGGTGATAGCACGAAGAGCGTCGCGCCTAGGGGAATACTGACGAGGCCCAGGCGATCGACCAGGCTTTCCGTTTCGCGAGCGGTGAGCACCCGGTCGCGCGCGAAGGAACTGAGATCCAGATAGTACGGCGGCGCCTCAAGAAGCGCGCTAGCAGCCTCTTCAGGCGCCGGGATCGCATACGCTTCGAGCCAAGCCAGCCGCTCCGGTGCCCGGCGCTTCCGGCTCCGCGCCCTCAAATCGATAAAGCGTCCGCCGCCGATGGTCCGCTGCGCCGAGGTGTCGCGCACGACATAGGCGTCGCCGGCTGCAGCGGCGATCGGGCTGTCCAGGACCAGTTGAACCTTGGCCGCGCCGCCCGGTGGGATCGGATCGTCGCCGAGGAGTACGATCCTGGCTCCTACTTCGGCCGCGGCGTGATGGAGCCACACCGGGAACCATTGGCCGATCGGCCTGAGCTCTCTTGCCAGGACACGCAATCCGGCATCGATCCTGCCCGTCGGCGCATGAAGTTCCGGGTCGAGCACCACGTCTCCGCGCTCGATCGCCTCCTTGCTGATGTCGTCGCCGGCGAGGTTGAGGGCGCAGCGGTCTCCCGCCTTGCCGCGCTCGGCCGCTCGGTTCTGCGCATGAATCGAGCGGACCCGCGCATTCAGTCCCGATGGGCTCACCACGACATTGTCGCCAATGCCGACTGAGCCCGATAGGACCGTGCCGGTGACGACCGTGCCGATGCCCTGCAGCGTGAAACAGCGATCCACCGCCAGCCTGAAGCGGCCCGAAGCCTCGCGGCCGGCACTGCGCGCCGCCTCCTCGAACAGCCGATGTCGGATGTCGTCAACGCCCTCGCCGGTGACGGTCGAGGCATGGATCATCTCGGCCTCCGCGAGCGCGGTGTCCGCGAGCGCGGCGCGAATGTCCGCCGCAATGGCGGCGCGCTGCGCTGGCCCAGCCAGATCGGACTTCGACAGCACGACCAGCCCCCGCCTGATGCCGAGGAGATCGACGATAGCCAGATGCTCGCGTGTCTGCGGCATGACGCCATCGTCGGCAGCCACGACGAGCAGCACAAAGTCGATGCCGCTGGCGCCGGCGAGCATGGTATGCACGAAACGCTCGTGCCCCGGGACGTCGATGAAGCCGACAATGTCCCCGCCCGGCACCGGAAGATAGGCGAAGCCGAGATCGATCGTCATCCCGCGGGCCTTCTCTTCCCGCAGGCGGTCGGTGTCGACGCCGGTCAGCGCCTGCACCAGCGCTGTCTTGCCGTGGTCGACGTGCCCCGCCGTGCCGACGATCATGGTGCAATCTCTGGCAGCGGCGCCGCAGCGCGGCGTTGGGCCTCGGCGATTTGCTCTGCGTTGAGGGTAGCGTGCGCCGCCGCCATGTACCGGTTCGCAAGAGCGCTGCCGCGCGCCTGTGCGCGCAGCAGCCAGGCATAGGCTTCGACGGCATCAGCCGGCACGCCGGCGCCCAGATAGCAAGCTGCTCCGAGCATCGCCTGACCGTCCGCGTCCCCACCAGTCGCGGCCCGCCGCCACCAACGGACCGCCTCGCCAGCGTCGCGCGGCACGCCGAGCGCGTTGTGGTAGAGCATGCCGACGCGGGTCATGGCCGACGCGATGCCTTGGCCGGCGGCCGCTATCGCCCAGCGCCGCGCTTCGACGACGTCGGGCTCGATCACTTCGCCCTCGAGCAACATCCAGCTCAACATGTCCTGCGCCGGTCCATCGCCCTGCTCAGCGGCTGCCCGATAGAGCTCGGCGGCACGACCGTAGTCCTGCGCCACGCCCTCGCCGCGGAAATAGAGCGACGCGAGGTTACGCCGCCCGACGGCATCGCCCGCCTCCGCAGCCGGTGCGAGCCAGCGGAAAGCAAGTTCCGGGTCACGCTCGACACCGAGCCCCCCGGCGAAGCAGGCACCAATGTTGGTCTGGGCGCGGGCCACCCCGGCACGGGCCAGCGGCTCCCATATGCCGAGAGCCGTCGCATAGTCACGCCGCGCGGCGGCCTCAAGGGCGGTGGCCAGTTGCTCTGCCACCGATATCTGGGCGGGCCTGCGAGGACGGTCAAGCAATCGCATCGACATCTCGCGGAGAGAGGCCCGCCAGATTGGCCGCAAAGCCGGCCTCGTCTTCGAGGCAGCGCAGGTCGAGAACCAGCGCCCGTTTTTCGATCCGTCCGACCACCGGGACGGCCAGCGCTCGCAGCCTGGCCGCAAGCGCCTCCAGCGCCTGGCCGCTGCCCGATAACGGGTGGAGAGCGAGCCCGGCGCTGGGTAGGGTTTCGAGGGGCAGGGCACCTGACCCGATCTGGCTCCTGCACTCCACTACATCGACCGCAAATGCGTAGCCCAAGGCATTGGCGACCACAGGAGCGAGGCGTGCCGCCTGGGCGGCAATGTCGACGGCCGGTCGCGCCAGCAGCTTCAGCGTCGGAAGCCGCTCTGCCAATCGGTCAGGGTTGCGATAGAGCTTCAGTGTCGCCTCCAGGGCCGCGAGCCGAAGCTTGTCGATGCGGAGCGCCCGCTTCATCGGATTCCGGCCGATCTCAGCGAGCAGGTCCTTTCTGCCGACGATGAAGCCCGCCTGCGGCCCACCGAGCAGCTTGTCGCCGGAGAAGGTGACGAGGTCGGCGCCATCGGCGATTGCCTCGCGTACGGTCGACTCATGCGCCAGGCCATATAGGGAGAGGTCGACGAGCGTGCCGGAGCCGAGATCGTGGACGAGAGGCACACCGCCCGCCTTCGCGATCGAAGAAAGTTCGTGTGCCGAAACCTCCGCCGTGAAGCCCTCGACGCGATAGTTCGACGTGTGGACCTTGAGAACGAGGCCGGTCGCCGGGCCGATGGCTACCGAATAGTCCTTGGCATGCGTGCGGTTGGTCGTGCCGACTTCAATGAGCTTCGCACCCGCGCGGGTCATGATGTCCGGCATCCGGAAAGAACCGCCGATCTCGATCAACTCGCCACGCGATACGATCGCCTCGCGGCCGAGCGCCAGCGTGTTGAGCACCAGCAGCACGGCGGCCGCATTGTTGTTCACCACCGTCGCATCCTCGGCTCCGGTCAGCTCGCAGACGAGCGCGCGCAGATGATCATCCCGTTCGCCGCGTTTGCCCGTCTCGACGTCGAACTCGAGCGCCACTGCTCCGAGCGCTGCGGCACGCGCCGCTTCCATCGCCTCGTCCGCAACGAGCGCCCGCCCAAGATTGGTGTGCAGTACTGTCCCGGTCAAGTTGAAGACGGGGCGCAGCGACGAGCGCTCTACAGCTTTGAGGCGGGCGAGCGCGTCGGCGGCAAGATCGCCCGCCTCCGACGCCGCTGCCCCGACGCGACAGGCGGCGCGGGCCTTGTCAAGCGCTTCGCGGATGGCGTGCGTCGTGGCTTGCGGCCCGAAGCGCTGGACAGCCGCCGCGGCAAGCGGTGTCTTCAGCACACGATCGACTGACGGGAGATTGCGCAGGCGGCTGGAAGGCAAACCGGTCATCGCACCATCAGTAGCCGATCAGGAAGGGGTTGAACGATCCACGGCGATAGCCGCCCTCGCGAACGAGCAGGTCGAGGCCAAGCGTCGCCACGTCGTCGGCGACCGGGTCGAGAGCGGGATCCTTGTGCTGATGCAGGATCTTCACATAGCACCCGCAAGAATCGCAGGTTTCAGCTTTCACCGTGCCCGGCCCGCTCTCGATTTCCTGGTAGCCGATGCCCTTGGTGGAGCCGCAAAGCGTGCATTTGATGCGCACATGATTCCACAGCGTCCCGCAAAGCGAGCACGCGCAGAACCGCGCTCCGTGAGAGCCCTGCCAGCCGACGATGATCGAGGATACCGGCGGCCCGCCGCAGGCCGGGCACGCCCCATCGGCGATGGGAACCAGTTCGGAGGCATCAAGGCGAGCAGCGAGACGAGCGAAGTGAACCTGCAGGGCGGCCGCGACATAGACGTGATCGGCCAGCGTATCCATCGGCAACGCATCGGCGAGCACGTTGTGCACCATGCTGTCACGCTTTGGGGGAGAGGCCTGCTTCAAGCGCTCGAGCGCATCAGCCGCCGAAGCCGGCTTGCAGATTGCCGAGGCCGCGGCGACAAGGCGGTCGAGCGTTTCGACGGCAGCGTCGGGCGCAAGGCTATTGCGGTCGAGTGGCGGCATTGCGAAGGCACGCGCACGCTCGCGCGCCTGCGCATCCGGCATCTGAGGCTCAGGCAAGCCTGCCTGGATGTCGTGCTGGGCCTTGGCGAGGGCAGCAACAAAGCGAAGATATGGGCCGAGGTCATGGCTTGCCGCCAGCGCGTTCAACCGCTGCGCGCGGCGAGAAAATTGAAGCGCAGGCTCGGGGAGACGGACAAAGGGAGGAGCGGAGACTTCGCCGATCGCGGTGGGGTCGGAACCGGCCGGAGTGATTTGTCTTGGCATTTCAAACCTCACGAACCGCACGGGCCACGTGGTTGCCTGACCGGCGCACAAGATCATGCGCAAACACAAACTAGGGCGGGAAAGTCATCCCGCCAGTGCCCGCTCTATTCGGCGGGTTTCGATCCCGATCCTGATCCCTCGCCCGATCTCATCGTGACGAGTTCCCTCAACCATTTGCGATGATGCCGCCAAGCCCAACCACCGGTCACCCAGCCGCGCGTCATGGCGCGGATCGTGCCGCGCACCCAGATGGCCGCGTAGACGTGGATGATCCACACGCCAATGGCCATCACCGCGGCGATCGAGTGGATGAGCAGCGCCCATCGCTGCTGGCCGAGCGTGGTGTAAGCGGAGAAGTATTGCTCCCATATCACGAGGCCGCTCGTGATCAGGACGATGATCAGGATCGACATCGCCCAGAACACGAATTTCTGCCCGGCGTTGTACTTGCCGACCTCAGGAAGGTTCTCGTCATGAGCCGCGAGCACGTCCCGGACCCGAGCGAGCCAGGTGCCGTCCTCGCGTTTCCACAGGTTCGCCTTCCAGAACCGGATGAAAAGTCCGAGGAAACCGAAGAAGAGAACGACGCCGATCCACGGATGCAGGAAACGCACCCAAGGTCCGCCGCCGAACAGCCCGCTGAGGAAGAAGAGGCTCGGGTGGAACATCGACAAGCCGGAGATGGCGAGAAGCACCAGGCTCGTCGCGGTGATCCAGTGGTTGATCCGGGCGCCGACCGTGTAACGGTCGACCGTCACCGGCTTGCCGGGATGAACCGCATCGCCCCGGTGTACGTCATACGCGGCCATGGCCGTCGCCTTCCGTCAGTTCTTCGGCGTGCTCCTCATCGGTGTCGGAGACTCTGTTCGGCCCCATGACCAAATGGTGGAGCAGGCCGACGCCGGCCGCGACGCCGATCACAGTCAGGCCGGCATATTTGGTGATGCCTTTCCAAGCCTCGACCAGCGGACTGATCCTCGGCTCCTTCGGCAGGCCGGAATAAAGCTCCGGCTGATCGGCGTGGTGCAGCACGTACATCACATGGGTCCCGCCGACGCCCGGCGGGTCGTAGAGGCCGGCATTGGCATAGCCGCGCGACTTCAGATCCTTGATGCGGCCTTCGGCATGCTGCTTCATCTCTTCCTTTGTGCCGAAGACGATCGCCTGCGTCGGGCAGGCCTTGGCACAGGCCGGGCCTTGGCCGACTGCGATGCGGTCCGAGCAGAGCGTGCATTTGTATGCCGTATGGTCCACGCGGGAGATACGCGGGATGTTGAACGGGCAACCCTTGATGCAGTAGCCGCAGCCGATGCAGTTCTCATGGACGAAATCAACGATACCGTTCGAATACTGCACTATCGCACCCGGCGCCGGGCAGGCCTTGAGGCAGCCTGGATCGGCGCAGTGCATGCAGCCGTCCTTGCGTATTAGCCATTCGAGCTCGTTCGTCTCGGGGTTTTCCCACTCGCTGAAGCGCATCAGCGTGAACATGTCGGGCGTCAGGTCGGGCGGATTCTCATAGAGGCCGGCATTGAAGCCGACCTCCGGATGCGTGTCGTTCCACTCGATGCAGGCCGTTTGGCACGCCTTGCAGCCGATGCATTTCGAGACATCGATGAGCTTGGCGACTTCCGTCAGTTGCTGATCGGGAGCAGGGACGGTCGAAGCGGAGCGGCGGATGAGGTCCTTGTCGGAAAAGCGCGGCGCCGTGTCCGTGGTCGAAGGATTGGGAAGGGGAGGGAACATCGCTTGCTCCTCCTATGCCACCGGCCCTGGAGCGGGCTCTATGTTGACGAGGAACGCCTTGTATTCCGGCGTCTCTATGTTGGCGTCGCCGACATAAGGTGTCAGCATGTTTGGGCCGAAGCCCTTCTTCGCCGCTCCGGTAAACCCCCAATGCAGCGGAATGCCGACAATATGGACGGTCTTGCCATCGCAGATGAGCGGCCTGATCCGCTTGGTCACCACCGCTTTCGCGGTGACGGAACCGCGCTTCGACCAGACGCGTACCCAGCCGCCCTTGGTGATGCCCTTTTCGGCAGCGAGCTGTTCCGAGATCTCCACGAAGAACTCCGGCTGCATCACTGCATTGACGATGACGTGCTTGGTCCAGAAGTGGAAATGCTCGGTCAGGCGGTAGGAGGTCGCGGCATAGGGGAACTCATCCGAGCCCGGGTCGGCGAACTGCGCAAAATCGTCCTTGAACACTCTGGCCGCCGGATTGCCACGGATTTTTGGAGCGACCGGGTTCGCGATCGGCGACTCGAACGGTTCGTAATGCGCCGGGAACGGCCCGTCGCGCATCATGCCGCGGGTAAAGAGGCGCGAGACGCCCTCGGGATTCATGATGAACGGACCGACCTCGTTGGGCTTGGCCGTCGGCGCGATGTCCGGGACGTCGTAGCCCGTCCATTTCGCACCGTCCCACTCGATCACCTTGCGGCTGGAATCCCAGGCCTTGCCGCTTAGGTCCGCCGAAGCCCTGTTGTACAGGATGCGGCGGTTGGCGGGCCAGGAGAAGGCCCATTTCGGATAAGCGCCGGTCTCGTCTGGATCGGTCGTATCCCGCCGGGCCATGTTGTTGCCGTTTTCGTTGAAGCAGCCGGAATAAATCCAGCAGCCGCAGGATGTGGAGCCGTCGTCGCGGAGCGCGGCAAAGCCTGGCAGCAGTTTCCCGGCCTCGGCCAGCACCTTTGTCGGATCGGCCGTGTCGGTTACCTTGGCCAACGCCCTGCCGTTGATCTCCTGAGCGATTTCCTCGGCCTGCGGATCTCCCGGATCGGCATACGGCCAGCTGAGGTTCGCGATCGGATCGGGGAATGCGCCCCCTTCCTTCGCGTAGAGGTCCTTCAGGCGCAGGTAAATCTGCGCCATGATCCAATTGTCCGTCCTCGCCTCGCCGGGAGGCGTCCCGCCCGGCCAGTGCCACTGCAGCCAACGTCCGGAGTTAGTGAGCGAACCTTCGTCCTCGGCGAAGCAGGTGGACGGAAGCTGGATAACTTCCGTCTGAACTTGCGACGGATCGACGTCGTTGTACGGCCCGTGGTTCTCCCAGAACCGTCCCGTCTCCGTGTCCAGCGGATCCATGATGACGAGGAACTTGAGCTTAGAAAGGGCCTCGATCAATTTCTTCTTGTTCGGACCCGATTGCAGAGGGTTGAAGCCCTGGCAGATATATCCGTTGATCTTGCCCTGGTGCATCATGTCGAACGCGCGCAGGACGTCGTAGCCCGGCAGGTCGAGCTTGGGCAGGTAGTCGTAGGCAAAGTCATTCTCCGCCGTCGCAGCCTCACCCCACATCGACTTCTGGAAGCTGACGAAGAACTTCCTGTAGTTCTGCCAGTAGCTCATCTGGTTCGGCCGCAGCGGCTTGAAGCCGCGGGTCGACATATAGGCGGCGAAGTCCGGCTCCTTCTGCGTGGGCAGCGTCAGGTAGCCGGGCAGCAAGTTCGACATCAGCCCGACGTCGGTCAGCCCCTGGATATTGGAGTGGCCGCGCAGCGCATTCATGCCGCCGCCGCGAATGCCGATATTGCCGAGCACAAGCTGCAGCATCGCCATGGCGCGGATGTTCTGCGAGCCCTTCGAATGCTGCGTCCAGCCGAGCGCGTACATCGAGGTCATCGCCTTGGTCGGCGAAGAGCACTCCGCGACCATCCCGGCTACCTTCAGGAACCTGTCTTTCGGTGTGCCGCAGATGCGTTCGACCATTTCCGGCGTATAGACCGCGACATGGTTCTTGAGCAGGTTCCACACGCAGCGGGGGTTCGCCAGAGTATCGTCGACGACGGCGAAACCATCGGGTCCGATCTCGTAGTCCCAACTGGACTTGTCGTAGTCGCGTTTGGCCTCGTCATAGCCCGAGAAAAGGCCGTCCTGGTATGTGAAGCCCTCCTTGACGACATAGCTGGCGTTGGTGAACGCCTTCACATAGTCCCACTGCACCTTGTCGTTCTGGATGCAGTAGTTGATCAGTCCAAGCAGGAAGGCGATGTCCGTTCCCTGGCGGATCGGCGCATAGAGGTCCGAAACCGCGGCCGAGCGCGTGAATCGCGGGTCGACAACGATCAGCTTGGCGCCGCGGTTGGCCTTCGCCTCCGTGACCCATTTGAAGCCGCAAGGATGCGCTTCTGCGGCATTGCCGCCCATGATGACAACGAGATCCGTGTTCCTGATGTCTGTCCAGGAATTCGTCATTGCTCCACGGCCGAATGTTGGGGCGAGACTCGCCACCGTCGGGCCGTGTCAGACACGTGCCTGGTTATCGAACACCAGCATGCCCGCGCCGCGGACCACCTTGTAGGTCACGAACGCGGTTTCGTTGGTCGTCGCCGACGCGGCGAGGAAACCGGTGGTCAGCCACCGGTTGACTGTCACGCCGTCATCGTTCGTCGCGATGAAGTTCTGGTCGCGATCGTCCTTCATCAGGCGGGCCATGCGGTCGAGCGCGTCTTCCCAGGAGATCTGCTCGAACTTGTCCGATCCCGGCTTCCGGACCATGGGGTGCTGCAGGCGGGTCGGAGCCTTGACAAAGCCGAGCAGGGCCGAGCCCTTGGGACACAAGGTGCCGCGATTGGTCGGGTGGTCCGTGTCGCCCTCGATATGCGTGATCTCGGCCTGGTCGCCCTTCCTGAGGTCGCCTTTCGAATACAGGATTACGCCGCAAGCCACCGAGCAGTACGGGCAGGTGTTGCGTGTTTCCGTGGTGTTCGCGAGCTTGAACGGCCGTATCGCCGCCGCATGCGCGGCCTCGATATCGCCGAAGCCGAAAGCTCCAAGCGTAGTCCCGGCGAGACTCGCGCCTGCCGACTGCAGGAACGCGCGCCGTGAGAGTTCTACATTCATCTGGAATTCCTCCTGAATTCGATGCCCGCTAGGGCGTCCCGAACCAAGGGATACAAACGCCATTGTGAGCCTAATTGCCTCAATGTCAAACAAATGAAGGTAGGAAGCGCGTCGAAGTCGGCAAAATGGCTTTCACCTGCTTTTTCACGGCGATCTCCGGGTTTCTTACGGTATTATTGACTGGCAAATTCATATTTTCGTGCCCGGGAACGCGATTGACCGATGTCCGAGGGTGAGCCTACTGTGCGACGTGGTGTTGGCATCGGCTCCCGCGTGGCGGGGCGCATTTCTAACGACGGACAGCGGCACGTGCTCGGCTGTGGGAAACGTGTCCTGCCGCTGGTTCCGCACCGCGTATCGCCTGACGACTCATGCCGCCGTCGGCGCATTTGATCTCTCCTATCCGACCGCAACCGAAAGACCGCCGGCCCTCGCCCGACGCTGGCGCTGCGTGTCCGGCGTGTCTGCTCTGCGCCAGTCAAGGAGGCCTCGCCATGGCAACAGCAGTTGCGACTGAAATGACCGAAGCGCCTGTCCGTCTAACCAGCCTTGCGCATGGCGGCGGCTGTGGTTGCAAGCTGGCGCCGTCTGTCCTGCAGCAGCTTCTCGTCGATCAAACCGAGGCCAATCCCTTCCGGCAGCTCCTTGTCGGTATCGAGACCGGTGACGATGCGGCCGTCTGGCAGATCGACGATGCGACATGCGTGATCGCGACCACTGATTTCTTCATGCCGATGGTGGACGACCCCTACGATTTCGGGCGGATCGCAGCGACGAACGCAATCTCCGACGTCTACGCCATGGGCGGCCGGCCGATCATGGCTCTCGCAATCCTCGGCATGCCGATGGACAAGTTGCCGACGCCCCTGGTCAGGGAAATCTTGAGGGGTGGGCGAACCGTCTGCGCCGAGGCCGGAATCCCTGTCGCCGGCGGCCATTCGATCGATTCGCCAGAGCCGATCTACGGCCTGGCCGTAGTCGGCACATGCCGGCCCGATGACGTCCGGCGCAATTCCGGCGCCAGGGCGGGCGATACCCTGATTCTGACCAAAGGGCTCGGAGTCGGCATCTATTCCGCAGCCATCAAGAGAGAGGCGCTTGCGCCCGGCGGCTATGCCGAGATGATAACCTCGACGACGCTTCTCAACCGGATCGGATCGGATCTCGGCGCGGACGCGAGCGTGCATGCGATCACCGATGTGACCGGGTTCGGCCTGCTCGGGCATGCCCTTGAGATGGCGCGCGGCTCCGGCTGCGCTCTCGTCATCCGCGACCGCGACGTCCCCGTCTTTGAGCACGCGGCGTCACTTGCGGAACGGGGTTTCATCACCGGCGCATCGCGGCGCAACTGGGCGAGCTACGGCGATGCGGTACGCCTGCCTCAAGACATGCCGGAGTGGCGGCGCCATCTTCTCACCGACCCACAAACTTCGGGCGGGTTGCTGGTCGCCTGCGAGCGCCGCAGCGCGGCAGCTCTGGTCGAGAAGATCGTCGCTGCAGGCTACCCGTCTGCCCGACTGGTGGGCTCTGTCGAACCAGGCGTGCCTTCCGTAAGAGTCCAGGCATGATCGGCAATCAGCTCCGGGTCAGGGCGGCGGGGGCAAACGGTGGAAGAGCGTCGCCCTTTAGGGTACAGCAAGGCTGTACCCGAGCCCCATCGGCGCGTGCAAATGAGCCCATATTGAGAAGTGGTACCTAAGTGATTGAAAACAAACGAGTACAATCTCCAAATTCCTATTCGAAGGAACTCGATTGGGCGGACTTGAATCAGAAGGCTAAATAAAAACAGCATGTCTCGTATACAACTCGCCGTCGCCCCGATGATGGATTGGACGGACCGTCATTGCCGGTTCTTCCATCGCCAACTGACCCGGCGCGCGCTGCTCTATACCGAGATGGTGGTCGCCGACGCCGTCATCCATGGCGATCGCGAGCGCCTGCTGGGCTTCGACGCCGTGGAGCATCCCGTGGCGCTGCAGCTCGGCGGGTCGGATCCGAAGAAGCTGGCCGAGGCGGCGCGGATCGGCAAGGACCTCGGCTATGACGAGATCAACCTGAATGTCGGATGCCCCTCGGACCGTGTCCAATCCGGTACCTTCGGTGCCTGCCTGATGCGCACGCCGGACCTGGTCGGCGCCTGCGTGGCCGCCATGAAAGGGGTGGCGGCCATTCCCGTCACGGTGAAATGCCGGCTGGGCGTCGATGAGCAGGACACGGAGACAGCACTGGGCGAGATGGCCCGGACGGTCTTCGCGGCCGGCGCCGACGCCTTGTGGGTGCATGCGCGCAAGGCCTGGCTGGAAGGGCTGAGCCCCAAGGAGAACCGCGACATCCCGCCGCTCGACTATCCCCGCGTCTATCGGCTGAAGCAGGAATATCCGAATCGTCTCATTGGTATAAACGGCGGTATTCAGTCATTGGATGAGACCGTACGCCATCTGGAACATGTCGACGGCGTGATGCTCGGGCGCGCCGCCTACCATACGCCCGGCGTGCTGGCGAATGCCGATGCCCTGCTTTGGGGGGACGACGGCCGGGCGGATTTGGCCGGCATCATCGATGCCATGGCCGACTACGCCGCGCGCCACATCGCGCATGGCGGACGCCTGGCGCATGTGACGCGCCACATGACCGGCCTGTTCAACGGCTTTCCCGGCGCCCGTCGGTTCCGTCAGATCCTTTCCACGGATGCAACGCGGCCAGGGGCGGGGCCGGATGTCCTGTTCCGCGCTTTCGAGGCCGTGTCGCTGGAGACCGCCGAAGTCGCCGCCTGACGATCGGCGTGGGCTTTCGAAAGTCCCTTGACAAGCTACCAACCCTGGGGTCGTTCGGGTCGCAGCCCAGCGCGGCTTGGGCGCGCGGCCGCGTGGGGAACGCGCGCCTCGGCCTGTCCCTTGCGCAGGTTCGAGCCGGGTTCGGCCCTTGGCTTTCGCTGGTGGAGGGGGCAGCGACCGGCAGGGCTATCCTATCGACAGGGCTTGCCAACTGATAAGCGTTCGCTTATAGGTTGGCCATGCTGGAAACGGAAATCTTCAAGGCCCTGGCCGATCCCACCCGCCGCGCCGTCTTCGAGCGACTGACTGGCGCTGAGATGAGCGTGGGTGAACTGAAGGCGGGTTTCGCGATATCGCAACCGGCGGTCTCGCAGCATCTGGCATCCTTGAAGCGGGCCGGGCTGGTGGTCGAGCGGCGGGACGGCCGCAACACCTACTACCGGCTGGAGCCGGACGGAATGAGGCCGCTGCTGGCCTGGATGGAGCGTTACCGCCTGTTCTGGCCCGAACGTGTCGAGAAACTGAGGGACGTGCTGAAGGATATGGATCAATGACCGAAGAACGTAACGAGGTTGCAGGTGACGAGGTGTCCTTGGTGACGGAATGCGACCTGCCTCATCCGCCGGAGAAAGTGTGGCGCGCTCTAACGGTGCCCGAGCTTCTCGCGGCGTGGCTGATGCCGAACGACATCGAGGCTCGTCCCGGCACCCGTTTTGCGTTCCGGCAGGATGACGAAGGCGGGGCCCCGATCGAATGCGAGGTGCTCGAGGCCGAGCCCTTCCGGCGGCTGAGCTACAGTTGGCGGGACGAGGAGGCGCGTGAAAAGTCCCTGACGTCGACGGTCACCTTCGAGCTTTGCCGCGCGGTTGGGGGGACGCGTCTTCGCATCACCCATTCGGGCATGGAAATGCCGGCAGTCCGGAGGCCTGTCCTGACGCTGTCGGCCGCGAACACGAACCTGCGGCCGCGTTTGCCGCGCGCCGCCTGACAGGAAGGTCCTCCATGAACGCAATCTCCAATCTCGTGCCCATGGTGGTCGAGCAGTCGAGCAGAGGCGAGCGCGCCTTCGACATCTTTTCCAGGCTGTTGCGCGAGCGCATCGTGTTCCTGAACGGGCCGATCGACGATAATGTCTCTGCGTTGGTCTGCGCCCAGCTTCTTTCGCTGGAATCGGACAATCCGACGAAGGAGATTGCGCTCTACATCAACTCGCCTGGCGGGGTGGTGACCAGCGGCTTCGCGATCTACGACACGATGCAGTACATCACTTGTCCGGTTTCGACGGTCTGCATGGGAACGGCACGATCGATGGGGTCGTTCCTCCTGATGGCGGGAACGCCCGGCCGGCGGATCGCTCTGCCGAACTCCAGCATCATGCTGCATCAGCCGTCAGGCGGTTTCCAGGGCCAGGCGTCCGACATCGAACGGCACGCCGAGGACGTCATCAAGACCAAGCGGCGCCTGAACGAGATCTATGCCAGGCATTGCGGGCGCAGCATCGAGGAAGTCGAGCGCACGCTCGACCGCGACCACTTCATGACGGCCGAGGAAGCAAAGGCCTGGGGCGTCGTCGACCACATCTACGACAGGCGCGTCGCCGCGTAGATCAATTCCGCCCTTTTCCCAGTCCTGGAAATGCTCGCGCCCTTTGCTTGTACGCAGGACCGCTGCGCACTTGCTGAAATCGATCTGGACGGTCAGTCCCGCAGGATCATGCGGTCGCCGCGTACGTCGAAGCCCGACAGAGTGCCGATGAAGTTCATGCCGAGCAGGCTCTGGTCGAGCATGCCGCCATCGGCCACCAGCACAGGCACGTTCCTGCGGCTGATCGTTCCGAGCGTGATCTCGTCGGCAGTGACGCGCGCCGCGCGGGCCGTGCCATTGGCGGTCGAGACGCGGATCGTATAGCTCAGCGCTTCCGGATCATAGCCGGCAGCGCGGGCATCGGCGGCAGTGAGCACCGTGGCGGTGGCGCCGGTATCGACGATCGTCCGCACGGGCACGCCGTTCACCTCGATGCGGGCCTGGAAATGCCCGTTGGGGGCTTTCTCCAGCATGACGGTGCTGCCGTCGTCGCCGATGGAGAGCGGGCTGCCCGGTACGAGGCCGGCGGTCACGCGGTTTGCAATATCCTGCAATTCGTAACGATACTGGTAGCCGGCGACCAGAATCAGCGCGACCAGCATCCACAAGGCCAGGCTACGCGCGACATAGCCGAGCCGCATGCCGGAGCCGAGGATGGCCGCGGCGATCACCGTGCCCCATATGCCCAGATAGAGAAAGCGGGCGAGATCGTCGCCACTGCCAAAGGAATCGCCCGTGTCGCTGCTGAGGAGCAACAGGATCAGCGCGCCGCCAATCGCCGCCATTCCGATCCAGAAAAGCTGTCCGGTCATTCGGCAGCCCCGCGTTCACGCGCCATCCGCGCTCGCCGCGTCTCGCGCCGCGGCCGCCTTTCGACCATGTCGAGCCGGGCCGGCAGCGTCGCCATGATCTCGCGCCGCGCTTCCGGCGTCATGCCGATCCAGCCCGATATCTCGTCGCGGGTGCGGCCGCAGCCGAAACAATAGCCGGTCTTCATGTCGATCGAGCAGACGAGGATGCAGGGCGATTCGATAGACAAGGAGGAGGTTCCGTTTCGTCTATCCCACATGGTGCGCCGAAAAAGGCAATGCAAGCCCATGCGTTTGCGTCCGACAGCGGCGTTTTTGCACCACTCATTCGCGAGGGCAAAAGGACGATTGTGCGGCGCGGCAAACGCCGCTATGCCCGTCGCGACGATCAGGCATGGACGAGATGACGACCGGACTTCCCTTCGACGATTTTCGCAACCTCACGCGAGAGCTTCCCGCCCGCGATGAGGCGGCCGCCGCCAAGGTGCGAACGCAGTTCCAGCAGATGCGCAAGCCCGCCGGCTCGCTCGGCCGGATCGAGGAGATTGCGGAGTGGCTGGCCGCCTGGTCCGGCCGTCCGCCCGCGGTGACGCGTCCGCTGGTCGCGATCTTCGCCGGCAACCACGGCGTCGCGCGGCGCAACATCTCGCCTCGGCAACAGGACGCCACGGCCGAAATGGTGGAGTTGTGCGCGGCCGGCGGCGCCGCGATCAACCAGATCTGCGTGGCCTATGATCTCGGGCTGAAGGTCTTCGACCTCGCTTTGCACCTGCCCACGGCCGATATCACGCAGGAGGCGGCCCTCGACGAGCGCGGCTGTGCGGCGACCATGGCCTTCGGCATGGAGGCGATCGCCGGCGGCGCCGATCTGATTGCCATCGGCGACCTCGGCGTCGGCAATTCGACCGTGGCGGCGGCAATGCTCGCTGCCCTCTATGGCGGCGCCGGCAAGGATTGGGTCGGGCCTGGCTCCGGTGCCGGTCCCGACATGATTGCCCGCAAGGCCGCGGCGGTGGATGCCGCATTGGCACTGCACGGCCGGAACCTGAAGGACCCGTTCGAGGTGCTGCGCCGCGTCGGCGGGCGCGAATTCGCCGCCATCGCCGGCGCCATCCTGGCTGCGCGCATGCAGAAGGTGGCGATCGTGCTCGACGGCTTCGCCGCGCTCGCCGCGGCTGCCGTGCTCCACGCAGTCAACCCCGCCGCGCTCGACCATTGCCTCGTCGCTCATGTCTCGACCGAACCGGGCCATGCCAAGGTGATCGAGCGGCTCGGACTCGATCCGGTGCTGGACTTGAAGCTGGCGCATGGGGAAGCGACGGGGGCAGGCCTCGCGGTCGGTATCGTCAAGGCCGCGGCGCTTGTGCATTCCGGCATGGCGGCGACGCTCTGATTTTCGCAGATAGTTGGCGGATCGGCAGGCGGTCAGCGCCGCCGTCCGCCTGAGGCCACTGCCCGAAGCGGCAATGTCGGCAAGGCGGGCATGTCTTCCATCACCCGGCCCCTCGGGAAGATCGCGATCGCCTCAGTGCCCTCGCGAAGCTTGGAGTTCAGCTGGAATTCGCCGCCATGCATGGCGAGCAGTCCCTGGACGATCGGCAGGCCCAGGCCGGTTCCCTGTTCGGCGCTCTTGATGGCGATGGAGCCCTGACCGAAAGCGGAAAGCACAACGGGGATCTCGTCGGGGGGGATGCCGGGCCCGTCGTCCGCAACCGATACATACTGGCCGCCGCCGGCCGTCCAGCCGACCTTCACCACGATCTCGCCGCCGGCCGGCGTGAACTTCACGGCGTTCGAGATGAGGTTCAGCGCGATCTGGCGGATGGCGCGCTCGTCGGCGAAGAGCCTCGGCAGGGAGGCCTCGAACTGCTGCACGATCCGCAGATCCTTGTTCCTGGCCCTGAGTTCCATCAGGTGGCAGCATTCCTCCACGACGTCGAGCAGGCTGACCGGCTCCTCGTTGAGCTGGTAGCGGCCGGCCTCGATGCGCGACAGGTCGAGAATCTCATTGATCAGATCGAGCAGATGCCGGCCGGAATCGTGGATGTCGCGCGCATATTCCTTGTATGTGGTGTTCTGGATCTGCCCCAAGACCTCGTTCGACATGACCTCGGAGAAGCCGAGGATGGCGTTGAGCGGCGTGCGCAACTCATGGCTCATCGAGGCGAGGAAACGCGATTTGGCCAGATTGGCCTCCTCGGCGCGCCGCCGTGCCTCGTCCGACATCGACTTGGCCGTTTCGAGTTCGGCGATCAGCCCGTCCTTCTCCCGCCGGAATGACAGGAGCATCAGGGCCGAACGGTTGAGGTGACCCGCGACATAGGCGAAGAAGGGCAGCGATATGGCAAGCAGGCCGATCATCGTCGCCTCGACGGGCATCCAGTAGCGCGCGCCGACGACCCCGTAGACGATGACCGGCGCTGCGAAAGTGGCGACGAGGGCGCCGCGCAGCGACGAGGCGATGATCGCGGTCGCCGCCATGGCCAGCAGAAGCACGACCGCCTTGATGACCGGGAATTGCTCGACCTGGCATTCACCGCAGCCGAGCGAGGCGAGATAGGCCCAGCACAGGCCCGACAAAGAATGCAGGATGAGGAAGTTGCGCTTCGTGGCCGCAAGCTCGATCCGTGCGGTATCGGCCTTGTCGATGCTGCGGGCAAAGAGGGCTATGCCGGTGTAGCAGGTAACAGTGACCAGGGCCCAGCTCAGGATCGTGCCGCCCATGCCGCCGAGCAGCCCGGCCGCGGCGATGACCAGCACCAGCAACGGAATCGCCGAGGCGCCGGTGACGATCGCCCTGGCGTGCAGCTTCAACAGCTCGCGATCGAAGGCCGGGCTGCCGGAACGTTGGGAAAGACGGTCACGAGTGTGCTTCACCGCGCGCGACACATCGCTGTTGCGATGGGTTTTCCTGCGGTCCACAATGAATTTGTCAGCCGTGTTCGTTCGCAGCAACGGCATCGGGGTTTCTATTTGCGTACAATCCCGGTTACTCCGGCAGGCTAGTCCGCAATGATTAAGGTTCCCTTTGCCATATGAACCGATACCGATACGGCCGCAGGCGCGTCCCCTATGCACGCGCGCGCCGCAGTCGCCTGCGCAAGCTGCTCGACTATGCGCTGACCTTCGCCATCCTGGGCATGCTCGCGGTCGTCGCGTCCCGCCTCGATCGCGTGGAGACCAGGCAGGCCGCCGGTGCCGCGGTGGTGAATGACGGCGACACGCTGACCTTGGGCACTGAGCGGGTGCGATTGCGTGGGATCGATGCGCCCGAATACAATCAGACCTGCATGCGTGACGGCACCGGATATCCCTGCGGTCGGCGTTCCCGCGAGGCGCTGTCCAGGCTGATATCAGGCAGGGCCGTCACCTGTGAGGGCTGGGAGCGCGACCGCTATGGCCGCCTGCTCGGCCAATGCAGCGCCGGCGCGGTGGACCTGAACAAGGAACAGGTCGCTGCCGGGTGGGCGATAGCGTATGGCGGCTATCTTGACGAGGAGGACGCCGCGCGTGCCGGCAGGCTCGGACTTTGGGCCGGCGAGTTCGACCGCCCGCGCGATTGGCGCGAGACCCATGGCGGCATGATCGAGGGTGAGCACGACAGGCTGGGCGCGGCGTTCAACTGGCTGCGGGCCTTGCTCGGCCTGTTGTGAGGCGGACGCACTTTATCCGGTTCGGTCGTCCTCGTGCTGCTCGTCCAGCCATCCGCCGCGAAAGCCGGCGCGCCGCAATCCGGCTGTCAGATAGGGGCAGCTCCGCATCCACTCCCACAGCAGGCCGGTGCGATAGTTCTCGATCATCAGCACGATCGGGCCCTGGTTCAGCCCGTAGTGCCATGGCGATATCCAGCCATAGGGGCTGCCCGACTTGTCGGGGAAGGTGGGATTGAAAGACGCCTTGAAGCCATAAGGGTTCTGGCTCTTGAGCTTCACCTCATGGATGAAGTGGTCCACCGTCGGCAGAACGATTTCAGGAGCGAAGGGCACGGAGGCGACGACCACCCAGGGTGCGATCGTGCCGTCGTCAGGGCCGTAGGGCACTCCGCGTCCGACATAGTCCTGGAACTCACGCGTGATGCCGTCGATCTTCAGCGTCACGGGGCCCGGCCCATCGCTTGCCGTGATGCCCCAGCAGCAGGACCCGTAGTGCGCAAAGCCGAGCGGGTTGTCGATTGCATATCGCTGCTGGACGAAGGTCGCGCGCCGGCTGTTTTCGAAATAGTCGATGTCCTTCTCGCGCATATAGTAGTCCTGGATGCCGCGGAAATCGATCCAGATATGCGAGAGCTGATGCGTGAAGAGCGGGCCGGCATAGAGGAACTCGATGCCCTGGCACTCCTTCCACTCATAGGTCGAGCACCAGGCGGCGTAGCTGCTTTGCGGCAAGGGGAAGGTCGGTGAACCCAGTCCCATAACGTAGAGCAGCAGTGCCTCGTCATAGCCCTCCCAGCGGTAGGGGATGAAACCGGTTTCCGGCCGCCAGCCATGTGATACCGTCTCGCCGCCGTTCTGTGCCCACTGCCAGTCGGCGCGTTTGTAGAGCGCCTCGGCGAGCGCCCGGATCTCCTGTTCCTCGTCGGTATCCCGGTCGAAGAAGATCCTGGCTGTGAGAGCGCCGGCCAGCAGGAAGGTCGTATCGATGGTCGACACCTCGCAATCCCACGCCCGCCGGCCGGTCTGCATGTCGAGGAAATGATAAAAGAAGCCGCGATAGCCGGTCGCGTCCGGCTCCGTTCCCTGCGGGCTCGTCCAGAAGAAGCGGAGCACCTTGAGCGTCGGCTCGATGGCTTCGTCCCGCGAGATGAAGCTGCGATCGACGCCGATTGGATAGGCGGCGAGCGCCAAGCCGGTTGCGGCTATGCTCGCCGGCCAGCCGGGTTCCGTCTTGTCGGCGATCAGCCCGTTCACCGGGCTGGCTTCGTGCAGGAAATAGCGGAAAGTCTCGTGCTGGAGCACGCGGAGTTCGACATCGTCCGGCAGCTTCATGTTGTTTGACCGTGTTCCCTGTGCGACGATCCTGCGGCCGGGGTGCCCAGTGACAGGGTCGCGCCCTGGCCTACATCGATTGCGGGCAGGGTGCCGCCAAGGAGCGGTGTCGGCAAGAGCCCGCCCATTTTTCCATCGCCGCGGCGCCGAATGGTTCAGGTTCCGCCGCGGCAGTGACCATGGGAGCCGGCCGAAGGAACGCATGCGACGTGGCCGGCGTATCGTCTGACAGGGATAGAAGCGAATGCAGATCGGAGTTGTCGGATTGGGCCGCATGGGCGGCAATATCAGCCGTCGCCTGATGCGGGCCGGACATCGTTGCGTGGTGTTCGACACCAATGCAGGGCCGCGCGAGGCGCTGGCCAAGGAGGGCGCTCAGGCCGTGGGCTCCCTCGACGAGTTGGTGAAGGCGCTGGACGAACGGCCGCGCGCCGTATGGGTGATGTTGCCGGCGGGGCGCATCACCGAAGAGACGATCGCCCGGTTGGGCGACCTCCTGGGTGCGGACGACATCGTCATCGATGGCGGCAACACCTTCTACAAGGACGACATCCGGCGGGCCAAGGCTTTGGCCGGCAACGGCGTCCGCTACGTGGATTGCGGCACTTCGGGCGGAATATGGGGCGCTGAGCGCGGCTATTGCATGATGATCGGCGGAGAGACGCAAACGGTCGATCACCTCGATCCGATCTTCGTGGCGCTGGCGCCGGGACTGGGCGACATACCGCGCACGCCCGGTCGCGAGGCGAGCGATCCGCGTGCCGAGCGCGGCTACATCCATGCCGGACCTTGCGGGGCCGGCCATTTCGTCAAGATGGTGCACAACGGCATCG
This sequence comes from Mesorhizobium sp. L-8-10, assembly GCF_016756635.1. Classification (NCBI taxonomy): domain Bacteria; kingdom Pseudomonadati; phylum Pseudomonadota; class Alphaproteobacteria; order Hyphomicrobiales; family Phyllobacteriaceae; genus Mesorhizobium; species Mesorhizobium sp. L-8-10. The sequence continues at coordinate 4,617,718 of NZ_AP023263.1, forward strand.
AATATGGACTGATGCAGGCCTATGCCGAGGGCTTCGACATACTGCGCAACAAGGACTCCACCGACCTGCCGGCCGATCAACGATTTTCCCTGAACCTGGCCGACATCGCCGAGGTCTGGCGGCGCGGCAGCGTGGTCTCGTCCTGGCTGCTCGACCTCGGCGCGGCGGCGCTGGCCAGGGACCCGCAACTCGACGGTTTCTCCGGCTTCGTCCAGGATTCCGGGGAGGGGCGGTGGACGATCGAGGCTGCGCTGGAGGAGGCGGTTCCGGCCGATTCCCTCGCGACCGCGCTCTTCGCCCGCTTCCGCTCGCGCAGGCAACACACATTCGGGGAAAAGCTGCTGTCGGCCATGCGCCTCGGATTCGGCGGCCATGTCGAGGGCAAGGAGCCGTCCGACCCGAAAACAGCGGAGTGATGGGATGGACAACCACGCACCATTGCCTCCGTCGGCGCCGCCTTGCGCCATGGTCATCTTCGGCGCCGGCGGAGACCTGACCAAGCGCCTGATGGTGCCGGCCCTCTACAATCTGTCGCGGACCAATCTGCTGCCGCAGAACTTCGCCCTGATCGGCGTGGACCGGGCCGAAGCTTCGGCGCAAAGCTGGCGCGACAGCCTGCTCGACATGCTGAAGAGCATCATCTGCGACCCCGGGACCGGGTTTGATGGCGAGCAGATCGACCCGGCCGCCTGGGACCGGCTGGCGGGAACCATGTCCTATGTCCGTGGCGACATCACGGGACCCGACGTTTTCGGCAGGATCCGGGACGCGCTCGCCGAGGCGGATGCGGCGCGCGGCACCGAAGGCAATGCGGTCTTCTATCTCGCCGTAGCCAGCCAGCTTTTCGACCCGGTCGTGGAAGGCCTCGGCAAGGCGAAACTCACCGACGAGAATTCAACCGTCGACGGCAAGCGGCAGGGCTGGCGGCGCGTGGTGATCGAGAAGCCCTTCGGCCATTCCCTGGACTCGGCGCGCGACCTCAACAGGCGCATCCTGCGCACGCTGCGCGAGGAGCAGATCTTCCGGATCGACCACTTCCTGGGCAAGGACACAGTCCAGAGCATCATGGCCTTCCGCTTTGCCAACGGGCTGTTCGAGCCGATCTGGAACCGTGACCGGATCGATCACGTCCAGATCACCGCAGCGGAGACCGTCGGCGTCGAGCGGCGCGGCAGCTTCTACGAAGCCACCGGCGCCCTGCGGGACATGGTGCCGAACCATGTCTTCACGCTGTTGTCGATGGTAGCGATGGAGCCGCCGGGAGGCTTCGACGCGGGCTCGATCCGCAACAAGAAAGCGGAGCTGTTCGCGGGGATGCCGCCGGCCCGGGCCGACAAGGCAGTTCGTGGCCAGTACCGGGCGGGGACCGTCCTTGATAAGCCGGCAAACAACTACCGCAACGAGCCCAATGTCGCCGCGGATTCGAATGTCGAAACCTTTGTTGCCATGCGTCTCGATATCGACAACTGGCGATGGGCAGGCGTGCCTTTTTACCTGCGCACAGGCAAGCACATGTCGCGGCGCCTCACCGAGATCGCCATCCGCTTCAAGCAGGCTCCCTACGCGGCTTTCCAGAATACCCCCGTCGAGGCACTGCAGCCCAACTGGCTGGTTCTGAACATCGCCCCGGAGGAGGGGATCTCGTTACAGTTCGAGGTCAAGCGCCCCGGTCAGACGGTCGATCTCGCTGCCGTGAGGATGGACTTCCGCTATGAAGACTGGTTCCCGAAGGAGGCCAATGTCGGATACGAGACGCTCATCTACGACGTGATGATCGGTGACGCAACGCTGTTCATGCGCGCCGACATGGTCGAGCAGGCCTGGCGGGTCGTGCAGCCAGTGCTCGACGACTGGACGGAAAAGGGAACGCCGGTCGAAGGTTATGCCTCGGGCAGCGACGGTCCGGCATCGGCCGACGAGCTTCTTGCCCGCGACGGCAACCGGGCCTGGAGGCCCCTGACCGCAGCGCGGCCGAAACGCTGACGAGCTGTCTCACGACGCTGCGAGGGCGCGGTTCACGATGCCCTCGGCCTCATCCAGGATCGACTTCAGATGCGCCTTGCCGCGGAAACTCTCGGCGTAGATCTTGTAGATATCCTCGGTGCCCGAGGGACGCGCAGCAAACCAGCCGTTGGGGGCGGTGACCTTGATGCCGCCGATCGGCGCGCCATTGCCAGGCGCGTGGTCGAGCACGGCCTCGATCTTCTCGCCGGCGAGCTCAGTGCCGGGCACCTGCTTCGGTGAAAGCCTCGCCAGCCTCGCCTTCTCGGAGGCGCTCGCCGGCGCCTCGACCCTATCGGCGGTCGGCTCGCCGAGCTCGGCCGTGATGTCCCTGTAGAGCGCACCGGGGTCGCGGCCGGTGCGTGCGGTGATTTCCGCCGACAGCAGGGCCGGCGCGATGCCGTCCTTGTCGGTGGTCCAGACCGTGCCGTCCCGGCGCAGGAATGACGCCCCGGCGCTTTCCTCGCCGCCGAAACCCAGCGTGCCGTCGAACAGGCCGTCGACGAACCACTTGAAGCCCACCGGGACTTCATGGAGCCGGCGGCCCAGCCGGGTCGCGACGCGGTCGATGAGCGCCGTGCTGACCAGGGTCTTGCCGACGGCAGCGGCGGCGCTCCAACCCGGACGCTGCCGGAACAGATAGTCGACGAGGACGGACAGATAGTGGTTCGGCGGCAGCAGGCCGGCCGACCGCGCGACGATCCCGTGTCGGTCATGATCAGTGTCGCAGGCAAAGGCGACGTCATAGCGGTCTTTCAGGCCGATCAGCCTCTGCATGGCATAGGACGACGACGGGTCCATGCGGATCTTGCCATCCCAATCGACGGTCATGAAGCCGAAGGTCGGATCGACTTCCTCGCTCACGATGTCGAGCGGCAGGCGATAACGTTCCGCGATCGGCGCCCAGTAATGGACGCCGGCGCCGCCGAGAGGGTCGACCGCCATGCGGATGCCGGACGACCGGATCGCATCGAAGTCGACCACGGCTCCGAGGTCGGCGACATAGGCGTCGAGATAGTCGTGCTCTTGGGTGGTGGCGGCGTGGCGCGCCCGGTCGAAGGGGATGCGTCGGACATCCTTGAGGCCGCCCTCGATCAACGCATTGGCGCGGTCCTGGATCCAGCTCGTGATGTCGACATCGGCCGGACCGCCATTGGACGGATTGTATTTGAAGCCGCCATTGTCGGGCGGATTGTGCGACGGCGTAACCACGATGCCGTCGGCAAGGCCCGAGGCGCGGCCGCGATTATAGGTCAGGATCGCATGCGACACGGCCGGCGTCGGCGTGAATTCGCCGCCCCTGGCGATCATCGTCTCCACGCCGTTGGCCGCCAGCACCTCCAGAGCGCTCTCGAATGCGGGCGACGACAGCGCGTGGGTGTCTATGCCGATGAACAGGGGACCCGTTATGCCTTTTCCCGCGCGGTAGTCGCAGATCGCCTGGGTGATCGCCAGCACATGCCATTCGTTGAAGCTGCGTTCGAAGGAACTGCCGCGATGGCCCGACGTGCCAAAGGCGACGCGCTGACCTGCTATCCCGGGGTCGGGACGGAGTGCGGCATAGGCGGCGACGAGGGCGGGGACATCGACGAGCAGCGATTTCGGTGCCGGCTTGCCGGCGAGGGGACTGACAGCCATGCTCATACGCCTGCCTTGGAGAGATTGAGGTCCTGAACCGAGAAGCCGAGCAGCTCGCCGATATGCCGGACGGCAACATCAGGAGCGGGAGCAACATCGGCCACTACGGAATCGAGGGCGTAGTGACCCTGGCGCGGGAAGATCGTGGTGAGCCTGTCGCCGAGTTGAAGCTTCATGGCGGCCAGAAGCCGTGCCTTGTCGTCCACCATGACATAACGGGTGGCTGGAAAACGACGTTCGATATCGTCGAGCATGCGCTCTTTGTGGACATAGACAAGCACGCGCCCGCCGAAGGCGTCCCACAGGCCGGACCGCCTGATCTTGCGCGGCTGGAACACGATGTCGCCGTCGGACAGGACGATGGTGGTGCCCATCCGGCCGAGATGATCGACCACGGCGAGCGCGTCGGGATAGAGCAGATCGGCGAAGGGATAGTCGAGCATGAATTCGGATGCCTGCAGGAGAGCGGCCTCGTCGTTGTTCTCAAGGCGGAAATCCTGCAGTGCGCCGAGATAGTCCGCATAACCAAGCGTCTCGCGCCTGTTCTCGTAAAGGCGCCAGTAGCGCTGGCACTCGGCCTCCCCGAAGAGCCGGTCGAGCCGCGCCGTCAGTTCGGCAAAGAAGCGGTCATTGTCGAGCAACGTGTTGTCGACATCGATCATGAACACCAGTTTGGCTGGGTCTGCCACGGGACGCCCCCTCGGTTTTGTCGCTGGTGGCGGCAGCGCAGAAACGCGCGACGCGGCCGAACGTTCCCGGCGGCGCAAAAACCAGCGCTCCGGTCTCGGCAGGCTTCAAATAGCTTGCTGGGGTCTATAGGGTCCGATGACGTGGAACAGAGCGGAGGACCGAGATGAAGCTCTTCGACGGCGGCAAGGCGCCCAATCCGCGCCGCGTGCGCATCTTCCTGGCGGAAAAGGGCATCGAAGTGCCGCTTGTGCCGATCGACATGAATGCCATGGGGCATCGGGAAGAGGCGGTTGCCTCGCGCAACCCGTTGCGCCGCCTCCCCGTATTGGAGCTTGACGACGGCACGATCATCACCGAATCCATCGCAATCTGCCGCTATTTCGAGGAACTTCATCCAGAGCCGGCATTGTTCGGACGCGGCGCGCTTGGCAAGGCGAAAGTCGAGATGTGGCAGCGCCGAATGGAGCTCAACTTGATGATGGCCGTGGCTCAGGCCTTCCGACACATCCACCCCGCCATGAAGGAATGGGAGAAACCGCAGATTCCCGAATGGGGCGAGGCCAACAAGCCGAAGGCACTGGAGTTCCTTCGCCTGCTCGATGGCGAGTTGGCGAGCCGCGAATTCGTCGCCGGCGACGACTATTCGGTCGCCGACATCACAGGGATGATCGCCGTCGACTTCATGAAACCGGCCCGCATCCAGGTGCCGGACGAACTCGCCAATGTCATTCGCTGGTATCGCGCGGTCGGCGCGCGGCCGAGCGCGGCTGCGTGAGGAAGCAGGCTTGCAGGACCCCCTTGCCAGTCTGGCGAAGGCAGTACGGGCGTGCCGCATATGTCGCGACCAGCCACGGGGCAAGCCGCTGCCGCACGAGCCGCGTCCGGTGCTGGTTGCCTCCGACGCGGCGCGCATCCTGATCGCGGGGCAGGCGCCGGGGACCAAGGTTCACGCGACCGGCATCCCGTTCAACGATGCCTCGGGCGACCGGTTGCGGGACTGGCTGGACGTCTCGCGCGAGGAGTTCTATGACCCCTCGAACTTCGCCATCCTGCCGATGGGGTTCTGCTTTCCCGGCCAGGATGCGCGCGGCGCGGACCTGCCGCCGCGAAAGGAATGCGCTCCCGCCTGGCGCGTGCCATTATTGGCCGCGATGCCCCGGATCGATCTGGTCGTCGCGATCGGCCTTTATGCCCATGACTGGCATATAGGCGCATCCCGCGCCCGATCGCTCACCGAAACGGTCATGAACTGGCGGGCGCTCTTCGACACCCCGTCGGCACCGCGCGTTCTGGCGCTGCCCCACCCTTCATGGCGCAATACGGGCTGGCTGAAGCGAAATCCCTGGTTCGAAATGGATCTGCTGCCTTTTCTGCGGGCAGAAATTCGCCGTCGCCTCGATGGCTGCTAGCAGAACGCTCTCCCTTCAAATCCGCCATTCCGGAGAATTCCTTTCTTGCGATGCGCCGCATGCGCGATCATTATGCAAACCCATTCCAACGGGAGCCCGAAATGGACCGCCTCGACCGCAAGATCCTCCGCCTGCTTCAGGAGGACGCGACACTCGCCGTCGCAGACATCGCCAAGAAGGTCGGGCTGTCGACGACGCCCTGCTGGCGCCGGATCCAGAAGCTGGAGGAAGAGGGCGTCATCAAGCGGCGTGTGGCTGTTCTCGATCCCGAGAGGATCAATGTCCGCGTCACCGTCTTCGTCGCAATCCGCACGAATTCGCACAGCCATGAGTGGTTGCGCCGTTTCTCCGAAGTCATCCAGGACTTCCCCGAAGTCGTCGAATTCTACCGTATGAGCGGCGACGTCGACTATCTGCTGCGCGTGGTGGTGCCCGACATCGCCGCCTATGACGCGTTCTACAAGCGTCTCATCGCCAAGATCGAAATCCGGGACGTGTCTTCTTCCTTCGCGATGGAGCAGATCAAATACACGACCGAGATGCCGCTGGACTATATCATTCTCGACAAGGAGAGCGGCGCAAGCGCGGCTTGAGCCCGACTACGTGCCGTGGCCAAAGCATTTCTCCCGAAAGCGGGAACCGCCTTCGGGACAAAAATGCGCCAAATCAACGACCGCCCGGTCACCGGCCTTTCTTCGCAAGGCGGTCCAGCGTCTTCGGATCGGTCAGTTCCCTGACGGCGTCCTTGCCGATCCAGCGCGCCGTTTTGTCGTCGGATTCCGCGAGCTTTTCCGACAAGGCGAGCGCAGGGCGGTAGAGGGTCATCGAGCGCTTGCCGATCTGCCGGAGCGCCCAGTTCACGGCTTTCTTCACGAAGTTCCTGGCATCGCCCGAATGTCGTTCGACCAGCGGCAGAAGGGCGACGAACGTTGTGTCGGGCTCCTTCTTCAGGTGAACCGCGCTCCACGCCAGCATGGCGAAGGCGGCGCGCCGCACGAACTCCCGATCGTCCTCGGCGAACTCATCGATCAACTCTCGCCAGAACGGTGTCTCAACGAACAGAGCCGACACACCGTCGACGACGTCCCAGGAATCGAAATCGGCCGCCCAGCGCCGGCACTCGTCGATCGTCATCTTCTTGGGGTCGCCGGTCAGGCCGGCGAGGATGCGCGCCTCGCGATAGCCGGTTGCCCAGAGTGACTGCGCGCGGAGGTGGTCCGTCTTCACCTTCCTGGCCAGCGGATTGAGAACCGTATGCCCGACGCCGAACGCCTTATCCGTGGTGATGCCGAACCGTGCCATGCCGGCGCGGTTCTCAGCCGAGCCGAGCGCCTTCAGATGCGCGACGACGTCGTCGGCCGTCCAGTCGGGCGAGGGGATGGACAACTCTATTTCTCGAGGCGGGCGAGCAGTGCGGACGTATCCCAGCGCTTGCCGCCCATTTCCTGGATGTCCTTGTAGAACTGATCGACCAGCGCCGTCACTGGCAGTTTCGCGCCGTTGCGGTCGGCCTCGTCAAGACAGATGCCTAGATCCTTGCGCATCCAGTCGACCGCGAATCCGAAATCATACTTGCCTGCGTTCATGGTCTTGTGGCGGTTCTCCATCTGCCAGGAGCCGGCGGCGCCTTTGGAGATCACCTCGATCACCTTCTCGATGTCGAGACCGGCCTTCTTGCCGAAATGGATGCCTTCCGCCAGGCCCTGGACCAGCCCGGCAATGCAGATCTGGTTGATCATCTTGGTAAGCTGCCCGGCGCCGGCCGGCCCCATAAGTCCCACCATGCGTGCGTAAGCCTCGATAACGGGCCTGGCCTTGTCGAAATCCCGCTCCGCGCCGCCGACCATCACGGTGAGCGCGCCATTTTCCGCTCCTGCCTGGCCGCCGGAAACCGGGGCGTCGAGGAAGCCGAAGCCGCCAGCCGCGGCTTTCTCCGCGAGTTCGCGGGCGACTTCCGCCGAAGCGGTCGTGTTGTCGATGAAGACCGAGCCTTCCCTCATGCCGTGGAAGGCCCCGTCGGGACCGACCGTCACTTCGCGCAGGTCGTCGTCATTGCCGACGCAGGCGAAGACGAAATCCTTGCCCACTGCCGCCTCGCGCGGCGTTGCCGCAGAGTCGCCGCCGAATTCGTCGGCCCATTTGCGGGCGCGCGCGGTCGTGCGGTTGTAGACCGTCACGTCGTGGCTGCCCTTGTTCTTCAGGTGGCCCGCCATCGGATAACCCATGACGCCGAGACCGATGAATGCAACCGAAGCCATAGCATCTCCCTGCCGCATCGCTCCGAAAACCCTGCTTCGATTTCGGAAGGACGATGCGTCGATTGAAAGTGAAAGCGACGTTGCGCATCCGATGGACGCGCGACGCTCGCAACGACACCGCGACAGGTCTATGCGATAGGCGGAATTCGTCAAGCCGCGAAAAGTAGCCCGACGGAGCCTGGATCAGGCCGCCTTGGCCGGGGCGCCCACCCTGTTGCGGCCGGCAGCCTTGGCGCGATAGAGCGCATCGTCTGCTTGAGCGATCAGCCTTTCCAGATCGTATTCGCCGGGTTCGGCGGAAGAGAGCCCGGCGCTCGCGGTCGGCCGGACCGTACCCTTGTCGGTGACCAGGGCGGCATCGGCGAAACGTGTCCGGATGGTCTCGGCGACGACGCGGGCCTGCCGCGCCGTCTGTCCGGGGAGGAGGATGACGAACTCCTCGCCGCCGTAGCGGCAGAGAAGGTCCTTGGGTCCCAGCGCCGCCCTGGCCGTCTCGGCAAAATGCACCAGCACGCGATCGCCCGCGGGATGTCCATGCGTGTCGTTGATCTTCTTGAAGACATCGAGGTCGACAAGCAGCAGGCTCGCCGGGGTGCCCGTGCCTTCCAGTCGACGAAGCTCCAGTTCGGCCTTACGCATGAATTCGTGCCGGTTGAGCGTATCGGTGAGGGCGTCGCGCGTAGCCGCCCGCTGCAGGGCGATCTCGAACTGCTCCTTGCCGATGGCGATCAGGCTGAAGCTGGAGATCAGGATCATGAACATCACGACCAGGGTCGCGATCTCCGGACCGAAAAAGCTGCGGAAGAAGGGATCCTCGGGTCCGCAGATCCAGAGCGCGATCGCGCGGCCCGCATAGAAGAAGCCGAGAAAGGTGCTGGCGCCGGAAAGCACGGCGGCGTTGCGATAACGGAAACCCGTCTGGTTCCAGAATTCGACGCCGGTCGCAAAGCAATAGGCGGCGAACATGACAAGGAATACGATGCCGCCGCGCCAGGCCTCTGGCTCGCTCCTGTCGAAAAGGGCGGCCGCCGTCACCAGCAAGGGGCCGAGCAGGGCCAGCCCCACGGTCGGCCTGCGGCCGTTGAAGGCCTGGGCGCCCACCCAGATCATGGAAATGCCCGTTATGACGATGCCGTTGCCGACAGCCACCACCAGCCACAGGAGTTCCGGCACTCCGGACGAGGCGATGTAGAAGACCGGCGCGGCGGTGGTGCACAGGAAACCCACGCCCCACCAGCGGGACGGGATCGCATCGCGGCGATGAAAGGCCTCGAACAGGAACAGCATTCCGCATGCCGTAGTAACGAGCATCGAGCTGACCAGCAGCGTGTCGAGATCGAGAGCGACGGGCATACGGGCTTTCCGGGCGAGCAGGCGATGCCGCAGCGTTAGGGGAGAAAGCCTGAAGCCCGTGTAAACGCGCGGATCTCAGGCGACGGAATGGTTAAGCAAGCCTTCCGGGGCCGCGACCGCGTCAACTGGAAGGTCGGACATTGCGCTTGGAAGGCAGACAACAGGTTGGCTCGAGCGATGGAGCGCTCTTTGTACGTTCAAATGATGCGCGGCGCTCCAAAGCGGGTGACATGAGAGGCTTGAACAGAGCGCTGAATCGGACCGCTGGATCGGGAAGCCGAAGCGTAGCCGGCGAATCGGCCTCGTATCGTACTCAGTCTTCTATTGATCCCTGCTTATTCACAATGTACGAACATTTAGAATTCAATAGGGATTCTCGTAATGAACATAGCGAACTGGCTGTTTTCAAGCGCCAAGCGTCATCCCATAAAGGCGGCGCTGATGCGTGGCGCAGAGGTCGTCGCGACCTACGATCAATTTGCCCGGCGTGCAGCGCACATTGCTCGGACATTGTCGCAGCAGCATGGGCTTGGTGCGGGTGACCGGGTCGCCTTGTTCATGACGAACCGCACGGAATATCTGGAATGCCTCTATGCTGCGTGGTGGATCGGCGGCATTGTCGTTCCGATCAACGCGAAGCTTCATGCCCGGGAAGCGGCCTGGATCGTTGCCGATTCCGGTGCAAGACTCGTTTTTGTCGACGAAGATCATGCCGAGGTCCTGCGGGCCGAAATCCGGGCGGGTGCACAGATTTTGTCGATCGAAGACCAAGAATTCTCATCGCCCTTGGCATCGGGCGATTTGAGCTGCCCTCAAGAACGGCGATCGTCGGATCTGGCCTGGCTGTTCTACACCTCCGGCACGACAGGGCGCCCTAAGGGGGCGATGCTGACCCATGAAAACCTGGTCGCGATGTCGCTTGCCTATTGCGCCGACGTCGATGCCGTCGATGAAGGTGACACTGCGCTCTATGCCGCGCCGCTCTCGCACGGTGCCGGGCTCTATAATTTCATCCATGTCCGCAAGGCAGCCAGACACTGCGTGCCCTTGAGCGGCGGGTTCGATGCAGACGAGATCCTGTCGATTGCGAAGCATGTTGGAACCGCCTCGATGTTCGCGGCGCCGACAATGGTTCGCCGCCTGGTCGATGCGGCCGAAGCAAGCAAGAGCCAGGGCGAAGGCTTGAAGACCGTCGTCTATGGCGGCGGCCCCATGTATCAGGCGGACATCGAGCGCGCGATCGCGGTCTTCGGCGACAAGTTCGTGCAGATCTATGGCCAGGGCGAATCGCCGATGACGATCACGGCGTTGCCCCGGGCCGATCACAAACTGTCCGAGGATCCGCGGGAACGAGCGCGTCTGGCCTCTGTCGGGCGCGCCCACAGTCCGGTCGACGTCCGTGTGGTTGACAGCACGGGACGCACCCTCGCGCCCGGCCAAGACGGAGAGATTGTCGTCAGTGGGCCAACGGTCATGGCCGGCTATTGGAACAACCCGGAAGCATCGGCTTCGACTGTCCGTAACGGATGGCTGCACACCGGCGATATCGGCCGATTGGATGCGGAGGGCTATCTGACCCTTACCGACCGATCAAAGGACGTGATTATTTCGGGCGGCTCCAACGTCTATCCAAGAGAGGTCGAGGAAATCCTGCTGACGCATCCGTCGGTATCGGAAGTCGCGGTCGTCGGGCAGGAGGATGCCGAGTGGGGCGAGTTAGTCGTGGCCTTCGTTGTGGCCAAGCCAGATTGCGAGCCAAACGATGAAGCGCTGGATGAGCATTGCCTGTCCGGGCTCGCGCGGTTCAAGAGACCAAAACGCTACGTCTGGCTTGGAAGCCTGCCCAAGAACAATTACGGCAAGGTGCTGAAGACGGAACTGCGGAAGCTTCTGTAAGCCCGTTGCACCTGGCTCGTCTGCGGAGCACGCCCAACAACGATGCTGGCAAGTCCTAAAGTTCGCGCTTGAAGATCAAGCTCGCCGTGCGCTGGCGGATACGCCACTCGCCGTCACGCTTTTCGACCAAGTCGTCGTAGCGGGTTGCGAGCAGTGCGCTCGTGCGGGCTTCGCTCGGACCCGACACGACGGTAATGTGGCCGAAGCCGTGGGCTTCTGCTTCGGTCGAAGAAACGAAGTCGATGGTGCGATAGGCCAGGCAGGCCACGGTGCTGATGCGCTGCCGCAAGTTGGGCGCCAACTGCTCGACGAAACCTTCGGCGGTGCCCCTGTAGTCGCCATGCTCCTCGTGCGCGCCCGGCCAGTAGAGCGCATGCAGCAGCCTGGCATCGGCCGCGAACAGGGCGAGGCAATAGTGGTCCATCAGGCCGCGAATGGCGTCCCGATCAAGGAGAGACGTGACCGACACGTCTGTCATGGCAACCTCCGGTGCAGCGCTCGCGGGTAGCAAACAAGGAACCCGCCGCGCCTGGATTGGCGCGACGGTGCAGGTCTCGTCAGCTCTTCGGCGACCAACCGAGTTTCTGAAGCCCCTCGTCGACGAGGCTCATGTCGATGATTTCGTCATAAGGGAATGTGTTGGGGTCCGGATTGCCACCGATCGTCCCGGTCTCAAGCCATGCTTGGATAGAGTCCCTGGCCACGTAAGGGGAGGCGAATATGGGCAGAGCGCTGGCCCAGACGTCCGGCCAGATGGCATCGGCGATCTTGGGGAACCGGGTCTGGCGCAGCTTGGCCCTTGCCCCGTCCGGATCTTCCTGGAGAAATTTTAGGGCACGCAGGTCTGCGCGTATGAAGGCGGCGAAAAGGTCACGCTTGGCTTCCAGATCCTCCGGCCGCGCCTCGAGCACCTGGCCCTGCAGGCGCCCGGCCTGCGGGATCTCGCCCGCCGCGATTGCCAGAAGCGGGACAGCTTCGAATTCGACGCCGGCCTGCTCCGTAAAAGGCGCCAGCAACGCGCCACCATCCAGCCCGCCCTGGGACAAAGCCGACATGATATTCACGATCGAACCGGCAGGCACGATCGTCACATCGCTCGTGGGATCGAGCCCGACCTGCTGAAGCGCCATGCGAACGACCAGATCGGTGTTGCTGCCCGGCGCGGTGATACCGATGCGCTTGCCTTTCATAGCGGTCAGCGCCTTCTCGCGCTGCTCGCGCGGGCTTGCCGCCGTGATGCCATTTGCGTCCGCAAAGGCCTTGGTCACCGAAATCGTATAGGGATCGCTGCGGGTGTAAGCCTGGATGATCTTGATCCGTTGGCCGCGCGCATTGGCCGCGAGGCACTCGCCCGGCGCCGATACGTTCATCGTGCCTTCGCCGGCAAGCAGCGCCGTCATCGCGGCGGGGCCACCGCCGAGGCCGAGGCGTTCAACTGCGAGGCCTTCCTCCTTATAGTAGCCCATGTCCTCCGCGAGATAAGAGATGGACCAGACGAGCAGCGTGGCAGGCGAAGCGTGAATGATCTTCACCTTCTCCGATCCGGCTGCGAGCAGCCGGGTCACGCCGAGCGTCGATGAACCGGCCATCACGCCAGCGGCGGCGCCGAGCTGCAACATGTGTCGGCGCGAAAGTTGAAAGGTCTCAGTCATGCTGTTCCTCCCTTGGAAGCTTGTTCTAATTCGCAGTCATAAATGTACGAACATTTATGACTTTGTCAATCATTCCGCACCCGAGAATTCTCTCGTTCTGACGTTTCGTTGCTCGCCGGTCGCATATAATGTTCGAACATTTTAATGACGTTTGTGCTGCCAGCGCAGAACACGCCGTTCAACCAGCGCCACCAGCCAGTCGAGGGCCAAGCCAAGCAGGGTCGTGACCGCCAGCGCAGCGAAAAGGCCTGCCGTGTCGAACTGATTGGCCGTGTTCGAAATCACATAGCCGAGACCTTGGCTGGACGAGAACATTTCGGCCACCACCGCTCCGATCAGCGCGAAAGGGACCGATATTCGCAGGCCGGCGAAGACCCAGGCCAGGGCCGACGGCACCAGCACCTTGAGGATCGTGTCCCGGCGCGAGGCGCCCATGACCCGGATGACGTCGATCAGATCGTCGTCCACGTCTCGGATACCGGCAAGTGTGTTCATGAAGATCGGGAAAAACACAAGCAGCGCCGTGAAGATCACTTTCATTTCGAAGCCGAGGCCGAACCAGAGGATGAAGAGAGGGACCAGCGCGACACGCGGCAGGGAATAGAGCCCTGTCAGATACGGATCGAGCACGCGGGCAACGACACGGTTGATGCCGAACAGCACGCCCAGCCCGATGCCGATGAGGATGCCGAGCGCGAAGCCGGCCGCAGCCACGAGGGTGGTAGCGAAAACCGCGCGGGGCAGGGCGCCGCTTTTCATCATCTCTATGAAAGCGAGAAAGATCTGGGTCGGACTGCTCACCCAGAACGAGCTGATGATCGTCCCGCTGGCAAACTCCCAGGCACCCAGGACAACCACGAACAAGCCGACCCGCAGCGCCGTCACGAGCATGTTCTCGCGCCTGCGCGCCTTGATGCTGGGGTCGACCGCGAACACGTCGTCTGAGGCTTTTTCCACGATTGGTCGGGTCATGGCACTTTCCATGGTGCTGGACATCAGTGCAACTCCGTTCCGTTCTTCATGTCTTCCTTGAGGGCCGCCCACAGCGTCTCGAAGTACTCCCCGAATTCCGGTGAGAAGCGCACGTGGAACACGTCGCGGGGACGCGGGAGCTTGATATCCGCGATGCTGCGGATCGTTCCCGGCCGCGAGGACATGACGATGACCCTGTCAGCAAGCGAGATCGCTTCGGTGATGTCGTGCGTCACGAAAATCAGTGTCTTGCCGGAGCCTTCCCAAGTCTTGAGCAACTCGGCCTGCAGCGTCAGCTTGAGTTGCGCGTCGAGCGCGCCGAAAGGTTCGTCCATCAGCAGCGTGTCCGGCTCGTAAACCAGCGAGCGGGCAAGCTGCGCGCGCTTGCGCATGCCACCGGAAAGTTCGGCCGGGAAATGGTTCTCGAAGCCTAACAGCCCGACCATCGTGATGTAGCGCGTGATCCGCTCGCGCTTCTGCGCGGCTGACATATCGCGGTATCGCCCAACCTCCAGCGGCAGGCCGACATTGGATTCGACTGTGCGCCACGGCAGCAGATTATCCTTCTGCGTGACGTATGCGACCTGGGTGTTGACCGTGTTAACGGCGTTGCCATCGTAACGCACTTCGCCCGTGCCCGGCTGCATTAGCCCAGCCGTCAAGTTCAGTAGCGTTGACTTGCCGCATCCGCTTGGGCCCACGACGGCCAGCAATTCACCCGGCCGGACCTGAAGCGAAACGTTCTGAAGGGCGTGTATCTGGGCGTTGCCCTTGAAAAAGATCTTTGAAACCCTGTCGAATTCGACGATCGGCACCATGCCGGCAGTCCTCCCATTCCTGACGTGAAAGCCGCATTCTCCACCCGGTGGCGTTCCGGTCGTTGACCCTATCCTGGCGTGCTCCTACGCGCAGAGCTTGATTTGCACGGTCTTCAGCTGCTGGAATTCTCGCAGCCCTTCGCGGCCGAATTCACGGCCAACCCCGCTGTCCTTATAGCCGCCATGTGGCATGTCATCGATGCCGGCCGAGTTGTAGCTGTTGACGAACATCTTGCCGGTGCGCACCGCCTTCACTACCCGGATGGCGGTATCGATCGACTTGCTCCACACTCCACCGGCAAGACCATAGCGGCTCTCATTGGCGAGGCGGATGGCGTCCTGTTCCGTGTCGAACGGGATCACGGAAAGAACCGGTCCGAAAATCTCCTCCTGGGCGATTCGGGCGTCGTTCGAGACGCCGTCGAAAATGGTCGGCTCGACAAAGAAGCCGCCCGTGGTGGCGACGTCGCTCGGCTTCCCACCGGCGACGAGGCGGCCATGTTGGGAGCCGATGTCGATATAGGACAGAACGCGGCGGTATTGCTCGTTGTTGACCAGCGGGCCCATGGTGGTTGCCATGTCGCTCGGATTGCCGACGACCTGCTTGCCCGCCTCGGCTACGATCGCCTCGACAAACTTTTCGTGAATGGCGCGCTGGACAAGCAGACGCGTGCCGGCGGAGCACTGCTGTCCACTATTGTAGCAGAAAGCGCTGATGGCGGTCTGCGCAGCCATGTCGAAGGGCGCGTCGTCGAATACGATGTTGGCCGACTTGCCGCCAAGCTCGAGCGCAACCTTCTTGTTGGTATCGGATGCGGTGCGCATCACGGCGCGGCCGGTGGTGGTAGAGCCGGTGAAGGCGATCTTGTCCACCAACGGCGAGGCGGCCAACGCTTGCCCGACCACGCCGCCACGCTCGATGTCTGACGTCACGATGTTGCAGGCGCCGTCGGGCAGGCCGGCCTCGTGCAGGTAGCGGACTAGAAGCACGGCAGGGCCGGGGCACAGATGCGAAGGTTTGATGACCACCGTGCAGCCGGCAGCGAGCGCCGGAGCGATCTTGCAGGCGGGGTTGAGAAGCGGGAAATTCCAGGGGGTGATAAAGCCGGCGACGCCAACAGGTTCGTGCAAGATCAGGCCGAGTGCATCCGGCACCCGGTCACTGATTGCCGACCCTTCGAGGGCCAGCGCCTGGCCGGCATAATACTGGAAGGTCTTGATTGCGCCCTGGACCTCGCCGAGGGCGGTGCGTAGCGGCTTGCCCGACTCCAGCACCATGCGCATGGCCAAGGCATTGGCATTCTTCTCGATGAGTGTGGCCGTCCGGCTCAGGACCTCGTAACGCGCGCGTGCCGGCGCCTGTGGCCAGCTGCCCGCGTCGAAGGCTTTGCGGGCCGCAGCAATAGCGGTCTGGGCGTCCTCGGCCGTGGCATTGGAAAAGATGCCGGCCACCGAGCCATCGGCGGGGTTCACGCGCTCGAAGACCTGCCCGCTGGCCGCACCGCGTGACGTGCCGGCCATGAGCAACTCAAAGCTCTCGATCTCCTGTTGCTGGGCGCCGCGCCTGTCGATTGTGTCCACGATCTTTCCTCCGTTTGCTGGCTTGCCGGGCCGGCCGCGCGTGGCCACGCTTGCCGTCGTCGAAGAAATCTCATACTGTAATGTCCGTACATTTACAACAGATGATTTCGGGAGAAACGCCGAATGCATACCGTCCGCCCGATCGGAATATCCTTCCTCGACCCGGACCACGTGGTGCGTCTGGGTCGTAGCCTGCTTGCTTGGGACGGGGATGAAGACCGGACATATGTACGCGACTTCTTTTTGCCCGAGGTGGTGGATGAGGCGGAGCTTGCCGGTGCCGGTGCGCCGCTCCGCGAAGCACATCGCCTGCGTGTTGCCTCTTTCGGCGACGAGGCAGCACTGCGGGATGCCGAAGTGCTTGTTTTTAGACGCGGGCGCATAGATGCCGGCGTGCTGGCGCGTGCGCCCAGGCTTAAATTCATCCAGCGGATCGGTGCCTCCAGCCATCCGATCGATTTGCAGGCTACGCGCGAACGCGGCATCGCCGTTTCCTGCCTGCCGCGGCCGACGCTGGTCCACGTGGCTGAGCATGCGATGCTGCTGATGCTGGCCCTGTCCCGACGGCTTCTCGACTGTGATCGAGCGGTTCGCGCCGGTGGTCCCGCCGTGGGCGTGCCCGGCAAGGAATACTACAATTGGGCCAATATTGGCGGCCTCTCGCTCCTTGCCGGCAGGACCTTGGGCATTGCCGGATATGGCGAGATCGGCCAATTGCTGGCGCGGCGGGCGAGCGGCTTCGGCATGCGCATCATCTGTGCCGACCGCAAGACACTGGATCCGACCCAACATGCCGACGCTGGCATCCAGCAGGTGCCGTTCACAGACCTGCTGCGCAGCGCGGATTTTGTGTCCGTGCACGTGCCGCCACTGCCGGACGGCCGACCACTGATCGGCGTAAGCGAGCTTGCCTCGATGAAGCCGACCGCATTTTTGATCAACATTGCACGCGGCTTGCTGGTTGACGAGGATCATCTCTATGACGCGTTGGTCGAGGGACGCATTGCCGGCGCCGGACTAGATGTGCACACTCGCGAGCCCCGCGGTCCGGGAGACCGGTTGGCGTCCTTGGCGAACGTCGTCCTCACGCCGCACATGGCCGGCGGTTCCCGCAGGGGCGTCCTGGACGAAATGACCGCCATCTTCGCCAACATCGGCGACGCCCTCGCCGGGCATGCCCCACGCCATGCGAGGGTCGCGTGATGGGTGGATTGGCAGGTCTTCTCGATGCTCGTTGCGAAATCGACGTCGCCGATATCGATTTCACCCAGCTCGTGCGACCGGGCGACACCGTCATGTGGTCGCAAGGAATTGCCGAACCGACGTCGTTGATACGCAGGCTCATGGCGCAGCGCTACGAGATCGGGCCCTTCAACGTCTTCCTGGGGGGGAGTTATTCGGCCACCGTCCTTCCGGTGCATACCGATTTCGTGACCGTCTATGGCATGGGCGCCGTCGGCTCGAATCGTGCGCTTTGCCGGGCAGAAAAGATGAACGTCATTCCCTGCCATCTGTCGCAGTTGCCGGCGCTGCTGGATTCCGGCGCGATCCGCGTCGATGTGGTGTTGATGCAGGTCAGCCGGCCTGACCATGACGGTTTGCACAGCTACGGCGCGGCGAACAGCTACGCCCAGCACGCGCTTGCGCGGGCGCGTATGCGTATCGCAGCGATCAACGACTGGGCACCCAGAACCGCCTCGACGCGCCGTCCGGATCTTTCCGACTACGACATTGTCGTTCGAGATCAAGAGCCTCTGGTCGAACTGCCCTCTTCAACGCCCGACGAAACTGACAGCGCGGTCGCTGCGAACATTGCCCGTTTCATCGCCGATGGGGCAATCCTACAGGTCGGCATCGGCACGGTCCCCAACGCCTTGCTTGCCGCTCTCGGCGACCGCCGCAGGCTGGGTCTGCACAGCGGCGTGGTGGGCGACGCAATCGTTCCGCTGATCGAAAGCGGCGTGCTCGACAACTCGACCAAGACGCTCGATCGCGGCCGCACCGTCACGAATGCGCTGGCCGGCACACGGAGACTAAGCGATTTTGCCGATGGCAACCCCGATCTGCTGGTCGAGCCCGTCGACCGGACACATGATCATTCAGTGCTGGCGGGTCTGAAGGGCTTCGTTTCGGTCAATTCCGCTGTTGAAGTCGATCTTACCGGTCAGGTCGGATCGGAGGTGGCCGGGCGTCACTATCTCGGCACCATTGGCGGCCAGCTCGACTTTGTTCGGGGGGCGCTGGCCGCCGAAGGCGGACGTTCCATCATGGGTTTGCCGGCCCGCACGGCCAAGGGCACAAGCCGCATCGTTGCCCGCATCGAGTCGGCGGTGGTGACGGTGCCGCGGTCGGATGCGGATATCATTGCCACCGAATTCGGCATCGCCGAACTGCGGGGCAAGTCGATCGAACAGCGCGTCAAGGCTATGATCTCAATTGCACACCCTGACGAGCGCGACGCCTTGATGGATGCTGCGCGCAAGCACGTCGCAGGTATCGCAAGGTGACGTCAGGCCGGCTTGCCCGGCGTCTCATGCACGAAATCCATCACATGCTGATAGCGGTCGGGACGGCAAAGAAGGTCGACATGCAGAAATGGCCGCCCGTCGCTGTCAAAATAGGTGCGCTGGAGATGGAGCACCGCCGAACCGGCCTTGATGCCGAGTTGCCGCGCCGCCTGGTCGTCTGCCGAACTGGCGGAGGCGATCTGGCGCACGCGCGCCGGCCGTACCTTCGCATACTGCTCGATCAGATTCACCAATGGTTTGACGCCGAGTTCTGACTCGGGAACCCGCTTGGCGGCCTCGTTCAGCGCGAAAATATTCACGAATGCGTAAGGTAGGTCGTTGAGCATCAGGATGCGCAGCACGTGAAAGATGCGGGAGCCCGGCTCAAGCCCGAAGAGCGCAGCTGCCTGCGGAAAATTCTCAATCGCCTCCTCGCGGATGCTCAGCGTCAGATATTGGTCGGGCGTGAACTCGCCGATCAGGTTGCTCAGGCTGCCTGCTGCCCAGATGCCGCCCTTGGCGCGTTCCGTGACTTTGGTGCCGGAGCCGGCGCGGCGCTCGATGATGCCGTCGTTGACGAGATGCTGCAGAGCCGTACGGATCGTGTGGCGGCTGACGCCGAACTCTTCCATAAGCGACAGTTCGCGCGGCAGCTCAGCGCCATGGTAGACGTCGGCGGCGATCCGCTGCCGAAGCTCGTCTGCGATCTCGCGATGAATCGGCCTGCGTTTGGCCGTGGTAGTTGCCGCCATGCCTTTCCCCCTTTTGACCAAATGTACATACAAAGGTTCGGTGAAGAGAACAAGCGTCCGAGGCAGGGAGATGACGGCACCACCGGCGGTGGTATGCAGCGGGTCAGACGGTGTCGAGGCTGGCGGGAATGTAGATGTAGCTGCTGCCAGCCCTGGCAAGGTGGCCGATGCCCGGGAAAGGAAAGTGATAGCTGAGAAAGCCGAGCCGGTCGGTGGCGATGATGTCGTACAGGCGTTTGCGTGTCGCGACCATCATCGCCGGATCCGCGTCCGCTACGAAGTTGACTTCGGGGTGACGTGTGAAAACCGCCTGGTGATGGCCAAGGTCGGCCGTGTTCAGCAATGTCCTGCCGGCAGATTCGATAGCAAAGATCATGTGTCCTAGGGTGTGCCCGGGGGCAGCGATCGCGCGAATGCCGGGTATGACTTCTTCGCCATTGCCGATCATGACGATGCGGTCGGCGACGGCCGTTATCTGGCGCTTCAACTCCGGTGCAAATGGGTCATTTGGGTTTGGCTCGCCGACGATCATCTCATGGTCGATTTCGGAAATGTAGACCTGCGCCTTCTCGAAAACCGGTTTGCCGGCGGCATTCACCAATCCCAGAAGGTGATCCGGATGGCCGTGGGTCAAGATGATGTCGGTGACGCTCGCCGGGTCGATCGCGGCGCTGTCCAAATTGGCGCGCAGATGGCCGGCGGTCGGGCCGATCAGGGGCGATCCGCCGGTGCCGGTGTCGAACATCACCCGTCGCCCGCCGATGTCGACGATCATGATGTTTTGCGCCAGCGACGTATCTGTCTCCGACAGGAAGTTGTCACGAAGCGATTGTTCCAGGTCGCCGTCCTTCAGTCCGAGAAACCACTTTTTCGGATCGCCAATGGCGATGCGCCCGTCGCTGACGACGGTGACGGACGCATCGCCGAGCCTGAAACGTGTCCAGGGTTGGAGATCGGAATGCGACGTGATCTGCAACGTGACCTCGCTGGCTTCTGACATTTTTTCTCCGTTCGTTCCTGCTGTTGCTTGGTCGCCGGCCAGCGCCACCCCAGCGCGGTTCATGGTCGCCGTCAAACCGGCGGCGTATATCGCACCGGCCCCGAGAAAATCCCGTCGCGTACCAGTCCTGCCCTTCCACACCATCGTTTCCTCCGAGATGATGCTGTATCAAAATATTCGGACATTTAGTCTCGTTTTTTTTGGCCTGCCATGGAGCAGTCGCCCGGTCAGATGCGCCCGGTCAAATGCGAATGACGATCTTGCCGAAATGACCACGCTTGCCGAAGGTGGCGAACGCGTCGGGTGCCTGACCGAAGTCAAAGACGCGGTCGATCACCGGGCTAAGGCCATGCACTTCGATTGCTCGGTTCATCGCCTCGAATTCTGTGCGGCTGCCGACGCTGATCCTGCGGTAGGTAGCGATGGCGCGCATCAAGGTTGCAGGGTCGATGGGCGGCGCGCCAACCGGCCTGCCGACGAGATTGATCTGGGCATTGACCGCTGCTGCGGTGATCGACTGTTCCAGGGTGTCCGCCTCGCCGATCTCGACAATGTGGTCGGCTCCGATCCCGCCGGTTTCCACCCGGACAGCCTGTCCCCATGTCGGCATATCGCGGTAGTTGATGACGATGTCGGCGCCGAGCGCCTTCAATCGGGCGGCCTTATCGGCGCTCGAGGTTGTGGCCACCACCCGCGCCCCGGCGAGCTTGGCGAACTGTAGGGCGAATAACGATACGCCGCCGCTGCCTTGGACCAGGACCGTCTCTCCCGGAAGGAGAGGGCGCGCGCCGGTGAAGAGCTGCCAGGCGGTCAGAGCAGCGCAAGGCAAGGTGGATACTTCTTCATAGGTGAGCCCTGCCGGAGCCTTGACCAAGGCTTCCTCCGGGAAGACGACGTATTCGGAAAGCATCCCGTCGATGGTAGCTCCAGGCTGGACCTTTCGAGCGTCCGCCGGCAGCGGACCCGCGATCCAGTGGGGCAGGAATGTGCTGGCGACGCGATCGCCCACTGCAAGGCGGGTGACGTCTTCTCCGAGTTCCACCACTTCGCCGGCACCATCGGAGAGCGGCACCAGCCCGGCGGTCTTCGCCGGGAAGTGTCCGTGCAGGATCTTGAGATCGAGATAGTTGAGCGATGCCGCCCGCATCCTGACCAATACATCATGCCGGCCGGGGCAAGGGCGTTCCGCCTCTTCCAACGTTAGTCCCTCGATGCTGCCCGAACCGTCCAGCCTATAGCGCTTCATCTGTTCCTCCGCTGATCGACGATATGTACGAACATTGTGGTTGGCGGGCAAGCATCAATTCTTCCACCCATTCCGAAAAAGCCGCTTGCGTCTGAAGGACTCATGCTATATGTCCGGACATTATGGATCAAGCAAAGGCGCTCAGGCTGGGAGGGACGCATGGACTGCGGTGAATATTCGGACATCCTGTACGACGTGAAGAACCGGACCGCGACCATCACTTTCAACCGGCCGCATCGATTGAACGCCTTCACGCGCAACACCTACTACGAGGTAACCGACGCGATCCGCCGCGCCGGATGGGACCGCGACATCAACGCCATCGTGCTGACAGGTGCAGGCGATCGTGCTTTCGCCATCGGCGGCGACAAGCAGGAAAAGAAGGCCGACCGCGTCGACAGCGGCATCGGCATTCTCGGTAATGGGGTCGAGGAGTTGCAGACGATAATCCGCGATGTGCCGAAGCCGGTTATCGCGAAGGTGCGCGGCTATGCCGTTGGCTCCGGCAACGTTCTCGTCACGCTGTGCGATCTCGCAATCGCCAGCGAGAGCGCCAGTTTCGGGCAGGTCGGTCCCAAGGTGGGGTCGGTGGACGCTGGATTTGGCACCGCCTATCTCGCCCGCACCATCGGTGAGAAGCGCGCCCGAGAGTTTTGGTACCTGTGCAGGCGCTATTCGGCCCGCGAAGCCTTCGAGATGGGGCTGATCAACGCCGTGGTGCCGGATGCCGACCTCGACGCCGAGGTGGAGCGTTGGTGCGACGAAATCAACGAGAAGAGCCCAACGGCCATTGCCATCGCCAAGCGCTCATTCAACGCCGACAGCGAGAACATTCGCGGCATCGGTCACTTGGCCTTCTCGGCTCTGGCCCTCTACTTCGGCACGGAGGAGGCCAAGGAAGGCGGCGCGGCGCTACGCGAAAAGCGCCAGCCCGACTTCCACAGCAAGAAGTACCGCGGCCACTAGCCGCCCGTTCCCAGACGCTTTGGAGAATGAGGATGTCCAGTCGAACCGCAGGCTCGCGCTTGCTCGAAGGCCTTGTCGTTGTCGAGATCGGAACGCGTCTTGCCGCGACCGCATGCGGCTCCCTGATGGCCGATCTTGGCGCCGAGGTGGTGCTGGTCGAAGATAAGGCGGGGCCGCGGCCGGAGCGGGCACTGGCGGCGGCCGGCAAGCGCAGTCTGTTCGTGGACAGCCGGGACGCGGGAGACCGCGTGGTTTTGTTTAGGCTGGTCGATGCGGCGGATGTGGTTCTGCTCTCGTCCGACGCGAACGCGCTTGATTCTGAAATCTGGAGCCGAGCACGTCCGGAGCGCCAGATTCTCTGCGACCTGACGGCCTATGGCCACAGCGGGCCGCTCGCTGGCACCGCGCATTCGGAGGCGCTGGTGCAGGCCATGGCGGCCATTGCGGACACCACCGGCCGTCCCGACGGGCTGCCGACCTTCACCGGAGCGCCGTTCATCGACATGGAGACGGCCGTCTACGGACTTGCCGCGATTATGGCTGCAACGCTGGTGCGACTGCGGACCGGGATCGGCCAGCGGATCGACATGGCGCTCTACGACGTTGGCGTGAACGCACTGCTGACCTTCATTCCCCTCGTGCTTGTCGACCGCCACGCGACACGCGCCGGGAACCGCCACCCCGCTCTCGCAACCTGGAACGCGTTCAGGGCACTGGACGGTTGGGTTCTCATCTGCGGACCCACGAATGTGCAGTGGCGCAAGCTTTGCACGGTGATGGACCGGCCCGCGCTCGTCGATGCGCCTGCGTTCCGAACCCCGTCGGCGCGGGTTGATAATGTGGATCTGCTTGACGCGCATGTCGGTGCCTGGGTCGCGGGCCTGACGGCCGTACGCTGCATCGAGCTTGTCTCGGCGCAAGGTATCCCCTGCGGCCCGATCTTGCCGCTGGACGCCATCGCCACAGAGCCCAATCTCGTCCATCGCAGGATGGTGCTCGAAGCGTCGGACCCCCTGACGGGGCTCAAGCTGCGGATCCCCGGCAATCCGATCCGCGCGACTGGAGCGGACGTGCCGGTCGCCAAGCCGGTTCCGATGCCCGATGCCGACCGTTCGTGGTGCCTTGAGCGCGCCGGCACGGATACCGGAGCTGTCAAGCGCGTCACGGGGGACGTTCGCCTTTCCGGCCGCCCGCTCGAAGGAGTCCGCATCATCGAAATCGGCATGAATACGGTGGCACCCCTGGCCTGCCGTCAGCTTGGGGCGCTGGGGGCCGACGTCATCAAGGTCGAGCCGCCAACGGGCGACACCAACCGTATCAACGCGCCGCTGCGCGCCGATGGCGAGGCCTATGTCTACGCCTTGAGCAACAGCGACAAGCGCGGCATCGTGCTGGACCTGAAGCAGCCCAGCGATCGCGAAACACTCTGGACCTTGCTCGGAACCGCCGATGTGGTGATGGAGAACCTCAAGCCTGGTTCGCTTCACAAGCTGGGCTTCGGCGCGCAAGAGGTGCAGCAGCGATACCCCTCCATCGTTTATTGTTCCGTCAATGGCTTCGGCTATGACAGCGTCTACCCTGGCAGGCCTGCGTTGGATACGGTTATTCAGGGCATGTCGGGCGCCATGGCGGCGACACAAGTCGACGGCGTGCCGATGAAGGCTGGCATCTCTATCTCGGATCAGCTCGGCGGCCAGTTCGGCCTGGCTGGTACGCTGGCCGCGCTCTTCGCCCGAGAAACGGGCGGCACGGCTGTCCACCTCGACATCGCCATGCAGGACTGTTCGGCCTGGGCGACGCAGGCGTGCTGGAATGGGCAAGCCGGCGCGCCGCCGGTGATAGTGGCAGCATCCGACCGGCTTGTCGCGATCGAAGGCGACGTGTCGCTTGTGCCGTCCGCCTCGACGCTGTCGGCCGCCGAACTCGTCGAGAAGGCCCGCGGCCTGGGGCGCGCAGCCGCGCCCATCCTTTCCGTAAAGGATGTGATGGAAAATCCGCAGACGGCCGCACGCGGCCTGCTCAAGACCGTGCCGACGGCGGACAACAACGAATGGCTGGTGCTCGGATCGCCGCTCAAGCTGTTGTCGACGCCCGCGGAAGTGCGCTCAGCCATGCCTCGGCTTGGTTTTGTCCACGTCGAACTGGCGCACGAACTCGGTCTGCCTGCGTCAAAGACACCCTTGACGCTGAGGGCCTGACCGCCATGCCCGATTACACACGCCTCGATCGTTTGTCGGGAGAAGCCTGTCTCGTCGGTATAGGCGAAACGGATTATCGCGCAGATTATCATTTCAAGCCGGCTTCGGACTCGCCCGATTCCTATGCGCTGGCCGCACGCGCCTTTGCGCGGGCGCTGGTCGACAGCGGTCTAAGCAAGGATGACATCGACGGCTTGGTGGTCGGGCCAACGCTTGCCATGGAGCGTACGGGTGAAGTCCTGGGGCTGGACACCCGCTTCACGGTGCAGGCCGATGCGGTGAACGCCATCATCCAGGCGACACTCGCCATCAACGTCGGCCTCGCCGAATGTGTTGCCCTCGTCTACGGCAACAATCAGCGCTCGGCGTCGACACAATATGGCGGACCCAACGCCATGGGAGGCGAGCGTTTCCAGGCCTATGTCTATTATGCCCCGTGGGGGTTGACCTCGCAGGGCGCGCTCTACGCCATGATGGCGAACCGCTACATGGCCGAGACCGGGTTTCGTCCGGCCGATCTCGGCACCATAGCAATAGCAGAGCGCGATTTTGCTCGGCTCAACGACAACGCCATCCTGACCGAACCTCTCGGCATCGGCGACTATCTTTCCGGCAAGATCATCTGCGAGCCGCTGCGGCGCCCGGACTATTGCCTCGTCAACGACGGTGGAGTGGCGCTGATTGTCACCAGCAGGGAACGGGCGAAACGACTGGCCGTGCCGCTCGTTTCCGTTGTTGGCATCGGCGCCAGCGACCTTCACCGCGACGCCGCCAGCCTGCGCCCCCGCTTGCTTGACTTCTATCACAGCGGCCATGCGCAGACCGCTGCGCAGGTCTATCGCATGGCTGGCATCGGTCCTCGCGACATCGACGTGCTGCAGGTCTACGACAGCTTCAGTATCCATGTCCCGGTCGCACTGGAAGGTTTCGGTTTTTGTCCAATCGGGGAAGCGGCCCGCTTCATCGCTGAAACCGGCATCGGACCGGGCGGCGGCCTGCCCACCAATACTTCGGGCGGCATGCTTTGTGAAAGCTACATGCAGGGCTGGAACCATCAGGCGGAGGCCGTGCGCCAGTTGCGAGGCGCGGCAGGTCGACGTCAAGTCGAAGGTGCCAGGCACGCGCAGTACGTCTCCGACGTGGCCGGCAAGACCGCGTCCATCATCTATCGCGCGGAGGCATCGCGATGAGCGTGAAACGGCCGCAGCCTCGGATCGGGCAGTATGACCGGCCATATTGGCAGTTTGCAGCGAATGATGAACTGCGCGTGCAGGCCTGCAGCCGCTGCGGTTGTCTGCGCTATCCTCCGGGGCCAGCTTGCCCGCAATGTCTTGCGGAGGAGACCGAGTGGCGGCTGCTCTCGGGCCGCGGACGGGTGGTGACGTGGACGACGTTCCACCGGGCTTACTTCCCCGACATCCCCGTCCCGTACACCGTCGTCAGCGTCGAGACCGTGGAAGGACCGCTGCTGATCGGCAACCTGGTTGACGGCGAGGGCGTGGAACCCGCTGTCGGCCTACCGGTGAGGGCCGTTTTCGAGGACGTTCTTCTTGGTTCGGAACAGGGGCGCTTGTGCCAATGGACTCCGATCCAGAAATCTACACCTGACACGTAATGGAGGATCATGTGAACCAGCATGCAATCTCGACCGGTCTGCAGGCGATCGCACGCGGCCGCAACTTCGACGTGACCGGACGCGTGGTCATCATAACCGGTGCCGGCCAGGGTATCGGACGCGAATATGCGCTCCAATTCGCCGCAGCGGGCGCCGTTCCTATCATAGCGGAACTCAACGAGACGAAGGCGAAGGCCGTGCAAGCGGAAATCGAGGGGCAGGGCGGCAAGGCGCTCGCCATCGCTACGGA
This sequence comes from Mesorhizobium sp. L-8-10, assembly GCF_016756635.1. Taxonomy (NCBI): domain Bacteria; kingdom Pseudomonadati; phylum Pseudomonadota; class Alphaproteobacteria; order Hyphomicrobiales; family Phyllobacteriaceae; genus Mesorhizobium; species Mesorhizobium sp. L-8-10. The sequence goes on from NZ_AP023263.1 coordinate 4,644,520, forward strand.
TATCTCCGACGTAAAGTCGGTCGAGATCATGGTCGAGGCCGTTCTCAGGGCGTTTGGTCGCATAGACGTCCTCGTCAACAATGCTGGCATCTTTTCCGGGCTGAAGATGCGGCCTTTCGACCAGATTCCACTGGAGGAGTGGGATACGGTGCTGAAGGTCAACATCACCGGTTGCTTCCTTGCTTCCCGCGCGGTGCTGCCGGCAATGCGCACCGCGAAATGGGGGCGCATCATCAACATCACGTCGGGCTCGGTGCCCCTTGGCATCAAGAACTACCTGCACTACGTGACCTCCAAGTCGGCGCTGATCGGCATGACGAATGCGATGGCCCGGGAACTTGGGGCTGACGGCATTACGGTCAATGCGGTGCAACCGGGCGGCACCTTCACGGAGATCCCACGCGAGACTGTCACCGAAGAAGGCAAAGCGCGGCTGATTGCCAGCCAGTGCATTCCGCGTGAAGAAGTGCCGATGGATCTCGTCGGTCTCGTCATGTTCCTGTCGACACAGGCGGCGGAGTTCATCACCGGACAGACCGTCGCCGTCGATGGCGGTCTGACCCATTGGTGAGCACGAGGCCTTGGACCTTTTGCACCTTCCCCGGTTCAAGGTCGCGGTACCCGAATCCGTTCTCGGCGACCTGAGGCGGCGGCTCGAGGCAACACGCTGGCCCAATCAGGCCAATGCTCGGCCATGGGCCTATGGCGCGGATCTGGGCTATATGCAGGCCGTCCAGCGCCATTGGCTCGAGCGCCACGATTGGCGCACATGGGAGCGGCGCATCAACGCCTATGCCGGCTACCAGGTGTTGGTCGAAGGCAAACTGATTCATTTTATCGTCGAACCGGGTTCCGGAGAAAACCCGCTGCCGCTGCTCCTGCTCCATGGGTGGCCAGGGTCGATGCTGGAATTCCTCGGTGTGATCGACCAGTTGGTGCATCCGGAGCGCTTTGGCGGCAGGGAGGAAGATGCCTTCACCGTAATCGTGCCGAGCTTGCCAGGCTTCGGCTTTTCGGAAGGGTTCGACATCCCCGTTCCGCCACGCGAGATCGCGCGGCGCATTGCATTGCTTATGACCGAAGTGCTGTGCATGGACCGCTATGTGCTTCAGGGCGGCGACTGGGGCGCGATAATCGGCTCCTGGATTGCGCTCGACTTCCCAGAGCGATTGGTTGCACTCCACCACAACAGCCAAGGTCTCGGCGGCGGCCATTCCACGCCGCCCAACCATGGTTTGGACACGTTGACGAGCGAGGAACTCGACTGGTTGGCGCGCAATGACGCCTACAAGCGCGGCAACTTCGGCTATTGGGACGTTCAAGGGAACGAGCCGCAAACACTCGCCTACGGCCTTACCGACTCCCCAATCGGACTCGCCGCCTGGATCCTTCAGCGTTTCCAAGCCTGGACGCAGTGTGGATCGGACAAGCCTCCGCCCTTCGATCTGGATCACCTGATCGCCAACGTGATGATGTATTGGCTCGCTGGCATCAATGTGCCGAACTGGCTCTACGTCAGCCTGGTGGACGGCACCGCCAGACGCGTTGAAGCCGGCCGATGGATCGAGGTGCCGTCAGGCTTCCTGTTCGGGCCATCGGACAATGTCATCGCGCCGCCCCGGCGCTGGCTTGAGCGCGTCTTCAGAGACATTCGAAGGTATGGAGTAGCTCCCCGCGGCGGCCACTTTCTCGCATTCGAGCAGCCCGATATTTTTGTGACGGAGATGTGGCGCTTTTTCGCCATTCATCAGGGTGACCTCGATCCTTCCGGATTGTCTTGAGCCAACCCTCCGAGCCGGGGCTCTCCACCTAAGATTACCGTTCGTCCCTGTTCGTCGAGCGAGACGATAACGACATTATGGCTGTGGAACCCATCCGGGCGCCAACGGTCAGACCGACATTCACGAAAAAGTTGACCACCTCCGCAGAATCTCCACGGGCGGCGCGACCTTCATCGCACCGGGAGGATTCAGCCAGATCGCTCTCCTTTGCGTGTTGCCGCGCACGTATCTGCTGGGGGAACCTCGCTTCCCCGAGCCTCACGCCGTCAAAGAACCGTCTGGCGTATACGATGCGGTTCGGCGCCAGCGGCAGGTCGCCTGGCCGGATGGAGCCTGCGCAGAATCGCCTGCGCGAGACACGTGCGCTGGTTGCGGATAGTAATTGCAATCGCGGCAACAAACGATTCGAGGATATGTTTTGGCGAGCGAGACCATGTCCCCAAAACCGCGTGCACCGCGCGGTGTACAGTCCATCGAGACGGGCGGCGCGATCCTGATGGCACTGGCGCGAGCCGGTGGACCTCTGAAGCTGCGCGACCTCGCCGAAACACTCGGCATGGCGGCCGCACAGCTCCATCCCTATCTGGTCAGCTTCCGCAACATCAACATGGTGGAGCAAACGGAGACCGGGCAATATCAGCTTGGCCCGTTTGCGCTGCATCTTGGCCTCACGCGCCTGCGCAATCAGAACGCCTATCGCGAAACCATCCGCCGCCTGCCCGAACTCGTCGAAGAACTCAGACTGATGGTGACGATCAGCGTCTGGGGTCTGCACGGGCCGACTATCGTCTACTTGCAGGAATCGGAGGCCCGCATCCACTCCAACGTGGCCGTAGGCGGAACCTTCATGGTGACAATGACGGCGACGGGCAAGGCCTTCGCCGCCTTCCTGCCGGGAAAGATAACGGATCCTCTCGTGCGCGCAGAACTGGAAGGAGGGGAGCCTTCTCTCTACGCCATCCCCAATGTGAGCGAGGAGACCTTTCGAAGCGAAGTGGCAACGGTCGCCAGGCAGGGCTATTCGATCACCAGGGATGCTCCGATCCCCGGCGTCAGCGCGGTGGCCGCGCCCGTCTTCGACCACACTGGAACGGTCCAGCTCGTGGTAACGGTGATTGGACCCACCAATTTCATAGACTTGTCGGAGGAAGGCCCCTGCGTGACACGGCTGATGGAATTCACCGCGGGCCTGTCACGCGATCTCGGCCATCTCGAAGACGCCTGAGATAGCGCGACAGTATGTCAAGCGACACGACCAGCCCAGCCGTGGCGACGGCAACCCCGAGAAGCTGAGCACCGTTCGGCCATTGGCCGGTGATGGGAATGGCAAGCAGCACGGCAAGCGGCGGCACCAGCGCCGGAAAAAGAGCGGCCAATCCCGACCCTATCAGCGAAATGGTGGCCGCAAAGGCAACGATTGCCAGACAGCCGCCCAGGACGCCCTGATAGAACGCTTGCTCGACCCACAGTGGCAAGGGCAGATCGGCCGGCTCGAACAGCAGGAGATAGAAGGGCAGGAAGGAGATCGCTGTCACCAGCGAGACGGCTCCCGTGGTTTCCACGGCCGGCAGGCGCCAACGGCCGAGCAAATAGGTAAACGCTCCCCACAATGTGCCCGATCCGACGAAGCAAAGATCGCCGAGAATCACATTTGCGCCTGCCGCTGGGGATGCCGGCCGGTCGGCGGCGATCGCAATGAGACCGAGGATCAGGACGGCGATGCCCGCCTTGCGATGCGGCGGCAGCCGCGTCCCGTCGAGCAGAACCGGCAGGAAATTTGCCACGAGCATGGTCACTCCCGGCGAGATAACCACCGCATGCGCCAGAGGCGCCAGGCCATAACCGGTGTTGAAGATGAAGGCAAAGGGAGGGCCGATCGCAATGCTGAGCAGGATCACGCGCCTGAGCGTCAGTCCGGTCGGGGCTCTGCCCTTGCGGAGCATGAGAAGCGGCGTCAGCATCGCCGCAGCCACCGCATAGCGCAGCATGGCCAGATCGGCGCTGGTGAAACCTTCGGCCCGGCCGATATCCACGCCAATGTTGTAGATCGCCCACATCAGTGCCGCCGACAGCCCGATGAGAACGCCCCTGACGAGGCGCCCCCTCGGGAGCGCCGTGTCGGCGACTATGGTCGACTCGCTCACGAGTTGGCGCCGGACATGTGGCGCGCGGCGATGTAGCCGAATGTGATCGCCGGTCCGAGCGTGATGCCGCCACCGGGATAATTGCCGCCCATGATGGATGCCGCGTCGTTGCCGGCCGCATAGAGCCCCCGAATTGGCTTGCCGGCTTCATCCAGCACGCGGGCATATTCATCGCATTTGAGGCCGGCAAAGGTACCGAGGTCGCCAACCACGAGCCTGACGGCGTAGAACGGCCCGTCCTCCACCGGCGCAACACAAGGGTTCGGCTTATGTTCCGGATCTCCGAGCGACCGGTTATACGCCGTCGACCCCTTGTGGAATTCGGGATCCTCCCCATTTCGCGCATGCGCGTTGAAGCGCGCCACCGTTTGCTCGAGCTCGGCTGCATCAGCGCCGATCTTGCCGGCAAGCTCGGTCAGTGTCGTGCCTTCCATCAGATAGCCGGAGCGGATATGCTGGCGGAAAGGGACAGGGGCCGGCTTGACGTAGCCGAGCCCGTATTTGCGCATTGTCTTGTGGTCGGCGACGAAGAAGGCGCAGATCTCCTGGCCTTCTTCGCGGCAGGTCCTGACCATGGCCTGACAGAAATCATGGTAGGAATTCGCCTCGTTGACGAAGCGCTTGCCCGAGCGGGTTACGGCTATGACGCCGGGCTTGGAGCGGTCGACGAAATGCGGGAAGACACCGAGCGTGCCGTCGCTGCGCGGAGGACGTGACACGGGAACCCACGCCGCGGAGTTCGGCAGCGTTTCATCGACATGCGCACCGGCCGCTTCGCCCAGTCGCAGTCCGTCGCCGGTGTTTCCGGGCGGGGCCGGCGACACATGCTCATAGCCGGCGGGCGCATGCGGAAAGAGTGCCTTGCGGCGGACGGGGTCCTGTGGAAAGCCGCCTGCGGCCAGCACCACGCCCTTCCTGGCTGAGACTTCGACGACGCCTTCCTTCGTATCGACGATAGCGCCCGTGACCTGCCCGCTCTTGTCGCGCAGGAGCTCACGCACCGCCGCGCTGGTCCAGATCGGCACATTCTTGTCGAAGCAGGACTTGGCGAGGCGGGCCACCAGCGCATTGCCGTTCATCAGTCGCATCGGCCGACCATGAAGGGCCATGTCGCGCAGAAACTTCAGGAAAAGCTTGCCGACATAGAAGGCGGAGACGGGCGATCGGGTGACGTTGAAGAAATGCAAGAGCTCCTTGCCGGAACCGATCATCATCCCAAGGAAAGTGATTTCGGAAAGCGGCGGACGCAGACGACGAATCTCATCTCTCAATTCGCGCCCGTCGAAGGGGCGGGCAACGATGGAGCGGCCGCCCGGCATGCCGCCCGGCGCGTCGGGATGGTAATCGGCAAAGGTCGGGCCGAGATCGAATTTCAGCGCTGTGCTTTCCTCGAAGAACTCGACCGCCTTCGGGCCGGCTTCGAGGAATGCGTCGACGCGCGCGGCATCGAATTGGTCGCCGGTCTCGTGTTGCAGGTAGACACGGGCCTTCTCCGGGCTGTCCTCGACGCCGGCGCGTTTTGCCGGGCCATTGCAGGGGATCCACATCCAGCCGCCGGAACGCGCCGTGGTGCCGCCGAATACGGGTTCCTTCTCGACGACCAGAACGTCGAGGTTGCGGTGGGCGGCCGACACTGCGCTCGAGAGTCCGCCGGCACCGGAGCCAACCACCAAAACGTCGCAAACGTGCTTTTTCATCGCGGATGATCCCAAGGTCTCGAGAAGAAATCAGGCGGCGAGATAGCCGCCATCGACCGGCAGGATGGCGCCGGTCACATAGCTCGACATGTTCGAGGCGAGGAAGAGGACTGGGCCGACCAGCTCTTCCGGCCGGCCGGTCCGGCCGAGCGGCGTGTGGGCCATGAAGCGGCCGATAGCCGCCTCGTTCCCACGCGTCGCCTCTGTCATCGGCGTGTCGATGACGCCGGGCGCGATCGCGTTGACGCGGATACCCCGCGACGCGAGATCATGCGCCAGCGCCTTGGTGAATTGCGCCACCGCACCCTTGCTCGCCACATAGGCCGGAATGCCCGGCCCGGCGACCTGCGACATGATGGAAGCCAGATTAATAATGCGTCCCCGCGTCTTTTCGAGTTGCGGAACGAAGGCCTGCACCATGTTCTTCGTGCCATCGACATTGACCCGGAAGGTCGCTTCCCAGTGATCGTCGAAATCCGGATCGTCGAGCCCGTGGCGACGGATGATGCCCGCATTGTTGACGAGGATGGCAGTCTCGCCCAAGTCCTGACGGACCCTGGTCGCGAAATTGCGGCAGGCGGTCCGATCGGACACGTCGACCTTCAGGGCAAGCGCCTCGCCGCCCTCTCTGTGAATAATCGCCGCCGATTCTTCGACCGTCTCGCCATTCGCGTCGCACAGCGCCAGGCGAACGCCCGCCTGTGCCAGGCCGAGTGCGATGGCGCGGCCATTGCCTTGCCCCGCGCCGGTCACGACGGCGACGGATCCTGCGATCCCGAACATCCTCCACCTCCAGAATTAGGCTATTGCTAATCCGTTTGATTATAATTAATGTTCGAGATGAGCAAGCCGGGCGGGAGCGATTTCTGTCCCGTTTGCAGGAACTGGCACTACCACGGTGCCGGGAGGATGAATTGCGCCCGCTACGGGTGCCATCAGGGGAGGACCTCATGAAGAATCGGCTTGTCGCCGCGGCCCTTGCGGCGACCATGCTTTCCACAAGCGCTCCGGCCATTGCCGAGAGCTTCGATCTGCAAAGCGTCTTCGGCCTGCAGGTGCCGTCCATCGGGCCGAGCCCCGTCAAATGGGCCGAGCGCGTTAAACTGATGACCGGCGGCAAGGTGGAGATCAAAGTTCACGGCGCCGGCGATTTCGTGCCGCCCTTCGAAGTGTTTGGCGCAGTATCTTCAGGCGCCATCCCGATGGGTTTCGACTGGATCGGCTACTGGGCCGAGACCATCCCGGTCGCCAACCTGATCGGGTCCATGCCCTTCGGTCCGAGCCCCGACGTGGCTCTTGCCTGGATGTTCGAAGGCGGCGGCCTGGAGATCATCCAGAAGGCCTATGACCCGCACGGGGTGAAGGTCATTCCTTGCCATCTGGTGGTGCCCGAGGCGGGCGGCTGGTTCAGCAAGGAGATAAATTCCGTCGAGGATTTCAAGGGTCTCAACATGCGAATTGCCGGTCTCGGAGGCAAGACGCTGGCCGGGCTCGGCGCCAATACGCAGCTCGTGCCGGCCGGCGAGATCTTCGTGTCTCTCGAAACCGGCCGCATCGACGCCACCGAATTCTCCGCCCCGCAGCTCGACCTCGGCTTCGGTTTCCAGAAGGTGGTGAAAAACTACTACTTCCCGGGCTGGCACCAGCCCTCGAGCTGGGACTCCATCATCATCAACATGGATGTGTGGAACAGCTTCGACGAGGGCACTCAGCAGATCATGGTCGAGGCGTGCAAGGCCAACATAGCCTACAATCTGGGCGACCAGCTCAATGCCCAGGCTGAGGCGATCGCCACCATCCGCGAAGCAGGCGTCAACGTCCGCCGTTTTCCCGACGAGGTCCTGATGGCGATCCGCGACGAGGCCCAGCGCGTCTTGCAGGAAGAGGGCGAGAAGGACCCGATCTTCAAGGAAGCGCATGAATCGCTGACTGCCTATATGGACCGCGTCGGCGAGTGGGAGCGCCTGCAGGCCATCCCTCACAACTAGCCCCTTACCCCAGGAAGCGAGGGGTTTACGTCGCGCGTCCCGGCCGATAAGGCGCCGGACGCGCTCCGGCCTACCGGCGCCAGCGCGAAAGATCGTTCCCTGAAAGTGCGCTCATGACCCGTATCCTTCATCGGCTGCAAACCCTTTGCACCTTGCCAGGACAAGTCGTCGGCTGGCTGATCCTGCCGCTGATCTTGAGCGTCTGCCTGACGGTCCTGGCCGCACAGCTCGGTATCAATGTCCTTGCCGATTGGGGCGAGGCCGTACCGCTGTTTGGAAAGGCACTGACCGTCAACTCGCTTCTGGATCTGCAATGGCACATCTTCGCGCTGATCGTGCTCTTCGGTGGCGTCTACGCCCTGCGTGACAACAGCCATGTCTCGGTTGACGTATTCTCCTCCGCTCTATCCGAGCGGGCGCGGCTCGCGATCCGACTGTTCGGCGATCTCTTCTTCCTCCTGCCCTTCTGCGCGATCATCGCCTGGTACGGTTATGGTTTCGCTGAGAAGGCTTTGATATCCGGAGAAGCCTCGACCTATGGCGGCTTGATCGATCGGTGGGCGATCAAGGCCGCAATCCCGGCGGCATTCGCCTTGCTCGGACTTTATGCCCTCCTGCGCGTGATCGCGACGGCACTCGAACTCGCCGGTTTCTCCACGACAAGCGATGGCGCCACCCGATGACCGACGCCTATTTCTGGCCCATCGTGATGCTGGTCGGTCTGATGGCCGGCATCTTCACCGGCTACCCTGTCGCCTTCGTCCTGGCCGGTATCGGCCTGATCTTCGCCCTGCTGGCCGAAGTGCCGATGCTGTTCCTGTCCCTCGGCGTTTCGCGCATCTACTCGGGCATCCTGACCAACTGGCTGCTGATCGCCATACCGCTCTTCGTCTTCATGGGGCTGATGCTGGAACGGTCCGGTGTCGCGCAGCGGCTCCTGCGTTCGCTTGCCTCGGTATTTCGCGGATTGCCGGGTGGCTATGCCTTCGCCGTGGCCATCATCGGCGTCGTGATGGCCGCATCCACCGGCATCATCGGAGCCTCGGTGGTGCTGATGGGCATGATGGCGCTGCCCACCATGCTGAAGAACGGCTACGACGCCCGGATATCGACGGGGCTTATCGCTTCGAGCGGCACGCTCGGCATTCTCATTCCCCCGAGCGTGATGCTTATCGTGCTCGGCGATCAGATGCGGGTCTCGGTGGGCGACCTGTTCATGGGAGCTGTCGGTCCGGGATTGCTGCTGGGCGGGCTCTATCTCACATATCTGATCGTCATCGCGGTCTTCCAGCCGCATCGCATGCCGGTGGCGAAAGCGGAGAATGTTGGCGAGCCCTTGCTGCGCGTCGCGCTGGCGCTGACGCGTGATCTTCTGGCGCCCGTGGCATTGATCGCGGCCGTGCTCGGAACGATCGTCACGGGCATCGCAACGCCGACGGAATCGGCGGCGATCGGCGCGGCCGGAGCGACGCTCCTGGCGCTGATCTCGGGCAATCTCAGCTTGTCCTTCCTCGCCGAAGCCCTGCGCGACACCACCAAGACGACGGCTATGATCATCTTCGTGATGATCGGCGCCACCATCTTCAGCGTCATCTTCCGCAAGCTCGGCGGCGATCAGATGATTGTCGATGCCCTTGCCCTGCACGGCGACAATCCCCATGCGGTCCTGCTCACCATCATGCTTGTCGTGTTCGTTCTGGGCTTTTTCCTCGAATGGGTGGAAATCACCCTGGTCGTCGTGCCCATCGTCGCGCCAATTGTTGCCAAGCTCAATTTCGGCCTGACACCGGAGCACACGCTGATCTGGTTCGCCATCGCACTGTCCGTCAACCTGCAGACGTCGTTCCTGACACCGCCCTTCGGTTACGCGCTCTTTTACCTGCGCGGCATTGCGCCGGACGGAGTATCGATCTCGACCATCTATCGCGGCATCATCCCCTTCGTGCTGCTGCAGCTTGCCGCTCTGGCAATGGTCGTTCTGTGGCCCGAGATCACGCTATGGCTGCCGAACTGGTTGGCGAAATGACCTGGACAGTCCCGATCGTCTGAGGCCGATCGGGAAAGGGTGGCCGCTTCTGACCCGACTGCTTCCTCAGGAATTGATCACTCAATTGCCGGAGAGAGTCAGGCGGTGGGAGTTTCCATCTTTTCGGGCTTCGATCTGACCCGTGCATATTGCAGGCCGGCAATCGCCGCCGTGGCCAAGAGCGCCAATCCGATCGGAATGAGTGTCGAAGGCTGTTCTGCTCTCCTCAGGACGGCCGTGACATTGTAGCCGACGTCGAGGCCAATGCGCTTGGCATATGAGCCGAAGGCGACATTTGTGATTGTGAGCGTCTCACCGGACGGGAGGATCGTCAGGCCTATCGAGCGAAGCCGCTCGAGCGGCTCGCCGGGCGTGCGAAGCGGAATATTCACCGTCTTGCGCACGTCCTCTCCCATCAAGTCGATACCTTCGACGACAAAGTTCAGCCGCGATCCTTCGGGTGCCTCGCCAACCATTGTCAGAAACTCGCTTGCAGGTCTTTCCTCATAAGGTGGCGCGAACTGATTGACCCACCAGTCGGGCCGGAACAGCGTGAAGGTGATGAGAAGCAGCACCGCGCTTTCCCACAGGCGGCTCCTGGTCACGAACCAGTTCATCGTCGCGGCGGAGAAAAGCAGGATTGCTGCAAGCGAGATCGTCGACGCCCATATGAGATGCCACCAGCCTTCGACGCCGATCAGAAGCATGGTCGGATTGAAGATGAAGACGAACGGCAGGATTGCGGTTCTGAGCGAGTAGAACGCGCCCTGGAAAGCCGTGGCAATCGGGTCTTCCTTGGAGATTGCTGCCGCCGCGAAGGCGGCGAGCCCGACCGGCGGCGTGATGTCGGCCATGATGCCGAAATAGAAGACGAAGAGGTGGACCGCGATCAAAGGGATGGCGAGACCGGACTGGGCGCCGAGATCGACCACCACCGGTGCCATCAATGTGGCAACGAGGATGTAGTTGGCAGTGGTCGGAATACCCATGCCGAGGATGAGACTGATCGCAGCTACCAGGACCAGCATCAGGATGACGTTGCCGCCCGAGATGAACTCGACCAGTTCGGTCATCATCAGGCCAAGTCCGGTGAGCGTAATGGTTCCAACCACGATGCCCGCGGTGGCTGTTGCGACACCAATGCCGATCATGTTGCGTGCGCCAAGCGACAGACCGTCGATGAGATCGGCAGCGGCAGCGCGGGACGCCGTGCCGAGATTCTCGTTGCGGAATATCGCCATCAGCGGTCGGCGAGTGGCGACGATGCCGAGGATCGATACCGTCGCCCAGAAGGCGGACAGACCGGGTGACAACTGCTCGACCATCAGGCACCACAGCAGCACGACGATGGGAATGAGGAAATCCAACCCGGTTCGCGTAACCTCCCAGGCGCGCGGAAGATGCAGGATCGGCGTGTCGGGATCATCGATCGCGAGGTCCGGATAGCGCGACGAGAACCAGATCGACGCGGCATAGAGCACAGCGCCCACAATCGCCAGCAAAGCTGGTGCCGCGGAACCGAATGCCGCCTGGACGGCGAGGATGCCGTAATAGAGGATGCACAACGTGAGTATGGTGCCTGAGAGTCCAAGGCCCCAGCGCAGCATCCTCTCGCGCGCCGGGAACGGCTGCGAGGCGATCGGCTTCGAGTCGATTTTGATCGCTTCCAGATGCACGATGTAGAGCAGCGCGATATAGGAGAGTACCGCCGGCAGCAGCGCGTGCATCACGATTGCGGAATACGGTATGCCGACATACTCGACCATCAGGAAGGCCGCTGCACCCATGACCGGTGGCATGATCTGGCCGTTGATCGAGGCAGACGCCTCTATCGCGCCCGCTTTGACACCTGTCAGGCCGGTGCGCTTCATCAGCGGGATGGTGAAGATGCCGCCCGAGACTACATTGGAAACCGAGGAGCCGGAGACCACGCCGTTGAGTGCGGAGGATACGACGGCAACCTTTGCCGGGCCGCCTCGCATATGACCGAGCAGGGCAATGGAGATCTGCATCATCCAGTTGCCGGCTCCTGCCTTTTCCAGAAGCGTGCCAAACAGCACGAACAGGAAAACGAAGCTGGTCGAAACGCCAAGCGCGATACCGAACACACCCTCGGTGGTCAGCCATTGATGATTGAGGAACTTCACCAGCGATGCGCCGCGATGCTGGATGACTTCCGGCATATAGCGGCCGGCGAAGGTGTAGAAGATGAACACGCAGGCGACGACGACCATCGGCAGGCCAAGCGAGCGGCGCGTCGCCTCCAGCAGCAGCAGAATGCCAACTGTGCCGGTGACGAGATCAAGCATCGTCGGCTGGCCGGGCCGGTTCGCCAGTTGATCGTAGAAGAGGAACAGGTAAGCGCCGGCAAAAGCGCCGGCGAGCGCGAGGATCCAGTCCAGGACCGGCACCTTGTCGCGGGAGGACGACTTCAGTGCCGGATAAGCAACAAAAGTGAGGAATAGCGCGAAGCCGAGGTGGATCGCACGAGCCTCGGTGTCGTTCAGGACGCCAAAGCCGAAAACGAAGGGGAGCGGCGAGGCATACCAGAGTTGGAACAGCGACCAGGCGACCGCGACCCACAGCAGGATCTGCCCGGTCACACCGGCGGCGTGCCGCCCTCCGGTATCCGCCTCGGCGACGAGCTGTTCGACATCGATATCGGACGGTGCTTCCTTGACTTTGCTCACGACACCCTCCCGTTGCTCTTGCGATTTTCGCCGGCGGCTTCCTTTCGAACCCGCCGGCGGGTAGTGGCGCCGGCTTACTGAAGCCAGCCTTTCTCCTTGTAGTAGCGTTCGGCGCCCGGATGCAGCGGCGCCGACAGGCCGTCCTTGACCATCTTTGCCGGGTCGAGATTGGCGAACGCCGGGTGTAGCGACTTGAACTCGTCGAAGTTGTCGAAGACCGCCTTGACGAGTTGGTAAACGCTCTCCTCGGGGACATTGGCCGACGTGACCAGGGTGGCGAGCACGCCGAAAGTCTGGGTATCGTCCGGATTGGCGTTGTAGAGGCCGCCCGGAATGGTCGCCCGCGCATAGTAGGGATTGTCGGCCACGAGCTTGTCGACGGCCTCGCCGGTTAGCGGGATGAGTTTCGCGCCGCAGGTTGTGGTCGGATCCTGTATGTTCGCCGACGGGTGGCCGACACCATAGAAGAAACCGTCGATCTTGCCGTCGCAAAGTGCCGGGCCGTGCTCGTCGGCTTTCAGCTCGGAGGCCAGAGAGAAATCCGCCAGCGTCCAGTTCATGGCGCCGAGCAGACGCTCCATCGAGGCGCGTGTGCCGGAACCGGGATTGCCGACGTTGAAACGCTTGCCCTTGAAGTCCTCGAACTTGGTTACGCCGGCATTGGGGTGGGCGAGCACCGTGAACGGCTCGGGGTGAACCGAGAAGACGGCACGCAAATCGGCATGGGCGCCGCCCTCCTTGAAGGATTCCTCGCCCTTGAAGGCGTTGTACTGCACATCCGACTGGGCCATGCCGAAGTCGAGTTCGCCTTCCTTGATCGTGTTGACGTTGAATGCCGAACCGCCGGTCGATTCGACTGAGCAGCGGATGCCATGGGTCTTGCGGTCCTTGTTCAGCAGCCGGCAGATCGCGCCGCCAGCAGCATAATAAACGCCGGTGACGCCGCCCGTGCCGATCGTGACGAATTGCTGCTGCGCCGACGCGGTGCTGACGGAAAACATTCCAAACAGCGCTGCCGCGACACCGAGTCCGATTGTTCTTTTCATGTGCTTGCTCCTGCTTGCTCCCAATTCGCACGGTTCATGCTGATTGCTCGACCGGCAGTCCGGGTCTTCCGTGCCAAACCCGTCATGCTAGAACTACTCCCTCAACGTGATGCCGCGAGCGTGGCATCGTTTGCCTCACCAGGCGCGGGACGATCTCATCGATGTCACGCGCTCCGACGATGAAGGTGGCGCGATCGGCACGTGATTGTCGAGCATACCATCGATCGTACCGGACCGCGCCTGGAATGCCGAACGCTGTTTCGTTTGAGCTATGCGGCCATCGCTCGTTCTGCCTGCATGGGATACGGATTGCCTCGCCTCCTGCCGGTGGAGTGTTGCCGCCAGGCTGCGGCGGCCGGCGATCGTCGAACCGGTCGACCCATTCCAGGATACCCCGCGCCCGCCTCGGGGATATTCCGGCGCCGCTCGCACGAAAGGGATGGCGCATGTGCTTCCTCGACAAGCCATGGTTGCAACGTTGAAGCAAGCAAATTGCGGGCACCAGACAACGCATTGCCCAATCAGCCGTGAAGATAGTGCAGGTGGCGCGTCAGCCTTTGTTCGGCCCATTCGATCGCATTGCGCAGGGCCTCGACGATGACGAGATACAATACTGCTGCCCACAGATAGGTCTGGAAGTCGAAGCTGCGGGCATAGGCGCGCCGTGTCTCCCCCATCAGATCGTAGACGGTAATGATCGCCACGATCGCCGAGCCCTTGATCATCAGGATGATCTCGTTGCCATAGGGCCGCAACGCCACGATCAGCGCCTGCGGCAGGATGATCTTGCGCAGGATCTGGAACCGGTGCAGGCCGAGAGCGGCCGCCCCTTCCCACTGCCCTCTCGGGACGCTTTGGACAGCGCCGCGCAGGATCTCGGCCTGATAGGCGGCGGTGTTGAGCGTGAAAGCGAAGATCGCGCAATACCAGGCCTCGCGGAAGAAGGCCCACAATCCCACCGCTTCGAGTTGCGGCCGGAACGAGCCGAGCCCGTAATAGACCAGAAAGGTCTGGGCGAGCAGCGGTGTACCGCGGAAGAAATAGACATAGGCGTAGGCGAGCGCGGAGAGCAGACGGTTCTTCGACATGCGGGCATAGGCGATCGGCACCGAAAGCGCGGCGCCCAGCACGACCGAGATCGACACCAGCGACAGGGTCACGCCGAGACCCGACATGTAGTTGCCGGCATAACGATGGAACAGGTCGGGGTTCCAGGCCATGAACAGATAGAAGGCCAAGCCGAGCCCGAAGGCGATCCAAAGCCCCATCAGCACATGGCCGATGACACGCTCGCGCGGCCAGCCGCGCGCGGGAGGCGGTGGGCGGTCGACGGTGGTGGTTTCGTCCATCGTCGCGCTGCTCATCGGCGGACCTCGCTTCCGACCTTCATTTCGATGCGCCGGAGCGCGATGGAGGAGAGAATGGCGAGGACGAGGTAGAGAAGCGTCGCGACGCCGAAGAAGAGGAAAGCCTCCTTGGTGACGCGGGCCGCTATGCCTGTCTGACGCAGGATGTCGGAAAGACCGATGACGGAGACGAGCGCCGTGTCCTTCAGCAATATCATCCAGAGATTGCCGAGGCCCGGCAGCGCGATGCGGATCAATTGCGGAAGGATGACCAGCCGCATGGTCTGGGTATTGGTGAGGCCGATCGCGTAGCCGCCTTCATACTGGCCGCGCGGAATGGCGCGGAAGGCCGAGAGGAAGGTCTCGCTGGCGTAGGAGGAGAACACCACGCCGAGAGCGATCATGCCGGCGACGAAGCTGTTGATCTCGATGACGGCGGCCGGATTGAACAGACGCATCACGGTCTGGATGCCGATCTGCGCGCCGTAAAACACCAGGAACAGGGTCAGCAGGTCGGGCAGGCCGCGGAAAATCGTCGTGTAGATGTTGCCCGCCAGCCGGAGCGAAGGCTCACGCGACTGCTTGGCGAGCGCCGCGAGGAAACCGACAAGCAGGCCGGGCGGCAAGGTGGCCAGCGCGAGCGAGACCGTCACCAGAACGCCCCAGGCGATATCGTCGCCCCAGCCTTCCGGCCCAAAGCTGAGCAGTGTCAGCGCGCCGTCCATATGGCCCTGTTCTCCGCGCTTCGGTCGCGGGCGTCAGTTGCGGAAACGGCGGGATATCCCGCCGCCCCGCTCACGATATCAACCGGACAGAGCGTACCGGTTAGCTGCCATAAGCGTCGTAGACGAAGTACTTGTCGTTGATCGCCTTGTACTTGCCATTGGCGCGAATGGCATCGATCGCTGCGTTGAACTGCTTGACGAGATCGGTTTCGCCCTTGCGCACGGCGATCCCGGCGCCTTCGCCGTGGATTTCATCCACCGGGGTGACCGTGCCGACCAGCCTGCAGCACTCGCCTTCGGGCGAACTCAGCCACTGCTCTATGACGGTTACGTCGTCGTTGACTGCGTCGATACGGCCGTTGGCGAGGTCGAGCTGGTATTCCTGGGCGGTCGGATAGGGCTTGATGGTGCTGTCGGTGTAAGTCTTTTCCGAGTAGTTGAAATGGGTGGTGCCGCCTTGCACGCCGATCGTTTTCCCCGCGAGGTCCTCCTTGGTCACGCCCTTGATGGTGGTGTCCTTCGGCGCCGCGATCGCCGGCGGCGTATTGTAGTATTTGTTGGTGAAGTCGACCTTCTCCTTGCGTTCGTCGGTGATCGACATCGAGGCGATAATGGCATCGAACTTGCCCGCCTGAAGCGCCGGAATGATGCCGTCCCAATCCTGCGTTACGAACTCGCACTTGACCTTCATCTCCTCGCAAAGCGCGTTGGCGATGTCGATGTCGAAGCCTTCCAGCTTGCCGTCCGCGGTCAGGTTGTTGAAGGGCGGGTAGGCGCCTTCCGTGCCGATCTTGAGCACCTTTTCCTGAGCGCCCGCGGCACCGACCGACAGCGCGAACGCGGCAGCCGAGACTGCAAGAGCGAAACGCTTGGAGATACGCATGTTGTTCCTCTCTGTTCTTGATAGCCGGGAAATCCCACAGTTTCCCGGCTGGGCCCCGGCATTCCGGCCGCCCATCGCGGCGATATTCCCATTGTTCTTCAAGAAAAAGCAACCGCAAAAACCGTCGTGCCTGGACGCGATTTGCGTCGCCGGCGCCGGCCCCGTGCGCTCACCAGAGCGAGCGGATCAGGTCAGGCCGGTCTGCAACTCGATGAAATCGGCGATTGCGACAATGTCGTCGATGTGGAAAACCGGCACCGCGGCGCGCTCGACAGCATGGTCGGCTGCGACCGCCAATATGCTGCGATCGTCCGGTGCCAGCGGCCTTGTGTCCTTTGCCGCCAGCCTCCGTGTCTCGATCTTGGGGTGGGCTTCGCGCTTGTAACCCTCGACCAGCACGATATCGCAGGGCGCAAGCCGGGCGAGGATGGCGTCGAGCGTCGGCTCCGCTTCGTCGCGAAGCTCGTGCATCAGGGCCCAGCGGTTGCCGGACACGATGGCGACTTCCGCGGCGCCGGCCTGGCGGTGGCGGTAGCTGTCGGTGCCTTCCTTGTCGATGTCGAAGGCGTGGTGGGCGTGCTTGACCGTCGACACCTTGCGGCCGCGCCGCGTGAGTTCGCCCACAAGTCTCTCTGTCAGCGTGGTCTTGCCGGAATTTTTCCAGCCGGCGATGCCGAAGATGCGCAGCGTCATGTCGGAAGCCCCGCGCCGATGCGTTCGGCTATCATCAGGTCGATCTCGGTGTTCACGTTGAAGAACGGGTCGACCATTCCCTGCACGAGCGTCAGCATCGGGAAGTCGGCGAGCGCGAAATCCTGCCGCTCGACGAAGTCCGAAACCCTGTAGGTCGCGCCTTCCTCCATGAAATAGCGAAGGGCAGGGCGCAGCGCCAGCGGCCATAGACCGAAGACCGGATGGCGCCGGCCGCCCGATGCCGCGACCGCAATACGTTCGGGCCTGCCGTCCGCGGCTTCGACGAGCCGGCTAACGAGGTCGGCGGGGAAGAAGGGCGTGTCGCAGGCGACACTGACCAGATGGGTGCGGTTCGGCGTGGCCGCGGCCCATTCCATTCCGGCGAGGATTCCGGCCAGCGGACCGGGATGCCCGGGCAGCGTGTCGGCGATGACGGGCAGGTCAAAGCCGGCGAAACGGGCCGGGTCGCCATTCGCGTTGAGCGCCAGTGCCGCGACCTGCGGCGCGAGGCGGGAGGCAGCGCGGGCGAGCATCGACCGGCGGCCGAGCAGCCGCAGGCTCTTGTCGCCGCCGCCCATGCGGGAAGACTTCCCGCCGGCCAGGAGTATGCCCGCGATCCTTTCGGTGCTCATGTGTCGCCAACTCCGACACGCATGACATAGAGCGTCGCGAACGCGGCGGCAAAGGCGGAAACAAGCATGATCGCGAGCAACGGGTAGGGACCGCTGCTCGGCGACAGCAGCATGCCGGCCAGCACCGACAAAAGGGCGCCGCCGCCGATCTGGATCGCGCCGCCGAGGCCCGAGGCGGAGCCGGCCAGGTCCGGACGCGCGCTGACGATGCCGGCATTTGCGTTCGGCAAGGTGAGACCGTTGCCGAGCCCCAGGAAAATTGCGGGCCCGAACAGAGAGAGAGCATGCTCGAGCCCGGCCGCGAAGAGGACGAGCGCCAGCGCGGCGCCCGCGGTGGCCACGACATTTCCGATAAGCATCATGCGATTGATGCCGAGCCGGCGCGACAGGCGGCCGGACAGGAAATTGCCGACGATGTATCCGCACGAGATGATGCCGAAATAGATGCCGTAGCCGGACGGCGACAGGCCGAGGATTTCGGTTGCGACATAGGGGCCTCCGCCGACGAAGGCGAAAAAGGCGCCGGACGCCAGCGTTGCCGTCGCCGTGTAGCCCCAGAACAGGCGCGAGCGCAGGAGCATGGGGAAGGCGCGGAACTGTGCGGTAATGCTGGCCGTGCGACTGGCCACGGTCTCGCCGAGGTCGAAATAGATGATGGTCATGGCCGCGATGCCGAAGGCGAGCGTCAGAACGAAGCTCGCCTTCCAGCCATAGATCTCGTCCAGGAACCCACCCAGCATCGGCGCCACCATCGGAACCAGCGCCATGCCCATTGTGACGTAGCCGATCATGCTCGCCGCGTCGCCCGCGCCGACCGTGTCGCGCACGACGGCGCGCGAGAGCACCATGCCGGCGGCCGAGAACGCCTGGGCAAGGCGGCAGGCCAGGAAGAGCTCGATCGTCGGCGCGAACAGCGCCGCGACGGTGCCCGTGATGAAGACGGCGAAGCAGGCGAGCATCACCGGGCGGCGGCCGAAGCGGTCGGAAGCGGGCCCGATGAAGAGCTGCAGAAAGGCGGTGGCCGCGAGGTAGAGCGAGATTGCGAGTTGCACCACCTTGTAGTCGGCCTGGAAATACTCCGCCATGCCGGGCAGGGAGGGCAGGAAGACGTTCATGGTCAACGCGCCCGTGGCTGTTGCCACGATCAGCGTCGTCATATGTGGCGGGGAAAAGCGATCGAAATAGAGACGCGCCATCAGAGCCCACCCGCGCCACTGCGTATGGTCTGCTTCCTGGATCGCGACTGGTCTGTCGCCACGGGTCCCCGCCTACATTCCGTCCGGCGCCATGGCCGGGCCGGTGCTTTCGGCGGCCGGGCGCTGCTTGCCCACGAAGCGCTCGCGATAGAGTGCATAGAGGCCGGAGCCGATGACGATGGAGGCGCCCGTGATCATCGCGGCATCCGGCACGTCGCCGAATACGACGAAGCCAAGTCCGATCGACCACAGCAGCGCCGTGTAGCGGAACGGCGCGATGAAGGAGATGTCGCCCGTCCGCATCGCCTTGATGATGAACTGGTAGCCGATGACGAGCAGCACCGCCGCCCCCGCCAACAGCCCGACGCTCCATGCATCCGGCGGCGTCCATCCGCCCATCGGCTGCACGATCACCACGCCCGTGATCGCAACCGAAGCGGCAGTCGCTGTCGAGACGAGAAAGGTCGGGATCTCGTTGGGGATCCGCCTTGTCGCGAGGTCGCGGACGGTGCAGAAGAAGACGCTGGCGAGCGCCATCAGGGCGTAGACGTTGAAGCCGTCGACGCCGGGCCGAACGACAATCATGACGCCGAGGAAACCGGCCGAAATCGCCAGCCAGCGACGCCAGCCCACGGGCTCGTCGAAGACGAGGGCGGCTCCCATGGTGACCGCCAGCGGCAGGGCCTGCAGGATGGCGGAGACGTTGGCGATCGGCAGATGCGCGAGCGCGATCAGAAAGCACACGGTCGCGCCCACCTCGCTGGCCACCCGCAGCAGGATCATGGGATGCAACACCGCGCCGGGCGCACGCAACGCGCCTTGGTGCCAGGCGATCAGGCCGACCAGCAACGTCGCGAAGATGCCGCGCAGCAACATCACCTGGCCCATGTTCATCGAATGCGACACCGCCTTGGTGATGGCATCGTTCATTGTGAAACCGGCCATCGAGATCGACATGAAGACGGCGGCGCTGAGATTGGGGGAAAGAGGCAAGGGCGTTTCCGGAAGATCGTTTTTACAACTGCGTGTAGCAGCCGAGGCGGAAACCGCAATGTCTATCGCATGGGCCAGTGGTCGCGATGGAAGGCCGCAGCAGGCTGGCCGAAACTCAGGGTCCGGACAGCGTCGCGGCGATCGACGCAGCGAGCTTGTCGCAAATGGCGCGTCCGGCCTTCGGATAGACGCTACGCAGACCGTCTATGACATCCAGGTCGCCGTCCTTCCGTATCTCATCGCGCTCGTAAAAGATCATGTCGCCTTCGTAGCCGGAAACAGGACCCGGTTGTCATTCACCGGGCGATAGGTGAGTTCGAAGCGCGCCACGTCGCGCCTGAGCCTCGATGCAGCGAGGTCCTCCGGTGAACAGTCCATCACGTTGGAGCTGCCGTAGATGGCCAGCATGGCGCCGTCAGCGGCGCGCCGGCTTTGCCCGTCGCCGTTGGCCGGCGGCTCCAGTGCGCAAGAAAACACCTCATCGGGAAAAGTCGCCGTGGTGCCGAACCTTGGATTCCAATAGGTGAAGGGGTCGGCGGTTGCTGAGATCCGCCGCGAGGAACGCGGCCGTCAGCCATAGGGGCCTTCTCGCCGGCTAGCCGCCGGTCACGCTCATATGACGGGAAACCGCCGGCCGGCGCGTGCGCCTGTCTATGACGAAATCATGGCCCTTCGGCTTGCGCCCGATCGCCTCGTCGATGGCCGCCGAGACGAGCTCGTTGCCTTCGGACGACCGTAACGGGCCCCTCAGGTCCGCGGCGTCCTCCTGGCCGAGGCACATATAGAGCGTGCCTGTGCAAGTCAGCCGCACGCGGTTGCAGCTCTCGCAGAAATTGTGGGTCATCGGCGTGATGAAGCCGAGCCTGCCGCCGGTTTCCACGACCTCGACATAGCGGGCGGGACCCCCGGTCTTGTAGGGGATGTCGGTCAGCGTGAACTGCCGCTCGAGGTCGGCCCGCAGCAGCGACAGCGGCAGGTACTGGTCGGTGCGGTCGACGTCGATCTCGCCCATCGGCATGGTCTCGATCACCGTCAGGTCCATGCCGCGGCCATGCGCCCAGCGCATGAGGTCGGGAAGCTCGGCATCGTTGAAGCTCTTCAGTGCGACGGCGTTGAGCTTGACCTTCAGCCCGGCCGCAAGGGCCGCGTCGATACCTTCGAGCACCTTGGCGAGGTTGCCCCAACGCGTCACCGCGTGGAATTTGTCCGCGTCGAGCGTGTCGAGCGACACATTGATGCGCCTCACGCCGCAATCGGCGAGCTCGGCGGCGAATCGCGAAAGCTGCGAGCCGTTGGTGGTGAGCGTCAACTCGTCGAGCGCGCCGCTGGCCAGATGCCGCGAGAGCTGGCGGACCAGGTGCATGATGTTCTTGCGCACGAGCGGCTCGCCGCCGGTCAGGCGCAGCTTCCTGACGCCCTTCTCGATGAAGACGGTGCACAGCCGGTCGAGTTCTTCCAGCGTCAGCAGGTCCTTCTTCGGCAGGAAGGCCATGTCCTCGGCCATGCAGTATGTGCAGCGGAAATCGCAGCGGTCGGTGACCGACACACGCAGATAGTTGATCGCCCTGCCGAACGGATCGATCATCGTGTCGTGAAAGCCCATGCGTCGCGTCCGTCCTGGCTGGCCCCTTGGGCACTTGTTACCCGCAATGTCGTAAATTCCACGCCGCGCTTCAAGTCCGCGGGTCAGCCATTGCCTAGCTTTTCCGCTGTATCGAACGCAATATATCGGATTCCGCCGAAAAATCCTCGCTTCCGCAACGTCGTGAAGCAGCGTAGGAACGACATCGCAAGCGCAGAGGAGACGTCCATGACCGCCCCGACCGAACTTCGCGTCTCGAAGGACCGGAGGCTGCTCAAGGTTACGTTCCCCGCCCACGCTCCGTTCGAGCTGTCCGCCGAGATGCTCAGGGTGCTTTCGCCCTCGGCGGAAGTGCAGGGACATTCGCCGGAGCAGCGCGTCACGGTTCCGGGAAAGAAGAACGTCGCCATCCTGAAGATCGAGCCCGTCGGCAACTATGCCGTGCGCATCACTTTCGACGACTTCCACGACACGGGCATCTTCACCTGGAACTATCTGCATCAACTCGGTCACGAGAAGGCGCAGCGCTGGCAAGCTTATCTCGACGAACTCGCCGAGAAAGGCCTCTCACGCGACTGATATCGGCGACATCGTCTGGTCTTGTCGCAAAAGCTTCATGAAATGGGTGAATGAGGCTGACATCGGCTGGAAGGATCCATGAACACCATCACCACGATCGAACAACTGGAAGCGCTCTACGGACGGCCCGGCGAAACCTCGCTGGTCAAGGAGCTCGACCATATCATCCCCGAATACGCGGCCTTCATCGAGTCTTCGCCCTTCGTGTCGCTGGCGACGAGCGGACCGGAAGGGCTCGACTGCTCGCCGCGTGGCGACAAGGCCGGCTTCGTGCGCATCCATGACGACAGGACGCTGATGATGCCCGACCGGCGCGGCAACAACCGGGCCGATTCGCTGAGGAACATCCTCCGCGATCCGCGCGTCGGGCTGCTGTTCCTGGTTCCGGGTTCGGGCACGACGTTGCGTGTCAACGGCCGCGCGGAGATTTCGATCGATCCCGAACTTTGCGCTTCCTTCACGGTTGAGGGAAAGCCGGCGCGGTCCGTCACCGTCATCGCGGTCGAGACCGTCTACTTTCAATGCGCCCGCGCCATCCATCGCTCCGAACTGTGGAACCACGAGCGCCATGTCGATCCCGCGAGCCTGCCGACGCCGGGAGAGATCCTCGCCGTCACCAGCCGTCATCGCATCGACGGAGAGACTTACGACAAGGAATGGCCGGAGCGGGCAAAGAACTCGATGTGGTGAACACATCACGTTCGAGGGCACGTCAACTCACCGACACGTGATCGGGAGGGGCTGCAACATCGCCGGGTTGCGGGCGTATATCATCGCATTATGCTCGCTAAGCACTCTTCCATGATGCCCTGGACCGACCGCGCAGGGCGGTTCTCGCCGCTGAAGGCCGTCGTCTTCGTGGGGACGCTGGTGCCGGCCGCTATGATATGGTGGTCCTGGGAAGCGCGGCTGCTCGGGCCGCGACCGCTCACCGTCGCCATTCACGAAACCGGCGACTGGGCGATCCGCTTCCTGCTTCTGTCGCTGGCCGTCACGCCGCTGCGGCGCATCGCCGACTGGCCGAAGCTGATCGTGGTGCGGCGCATGTTGGGCCTTGCGGCCCTGTTCTATATTCTTGCACACCTGCTGCTCTATGTGATCGACCAGAAATGGGACCTCTGGCGTGTTGCCGGCGAGATTGCGCTCAGGCTCTATCTGACGATCGGTTTCGTCGCGCTGCTCGGACTGGTGGCTCTCGGCCTCACTTCGACCGACGCAATGATCAAGCGGCTTGGCCGCAACTGGAATCGGCTGCACAGCGCCGTCTATGCGATCGGTGTACTGGGCGCTGTCCATTTCTTCATGCAGACCAAGGCCGACGTCTACCAGGCGACCCTGATGTCGGGCATCTTCATCCTGCTGATGCTCTATCGCATCGCCCATTGGCGGGGTTTCCCGATGGCCAATCCGCTGGTGCTCGCCGCCGTCGCCGCGCTGGCCGCCGTCGGCACCGCCGCTGCGGAATTCGCCTGGTATGGCCTGGCGACGGGCGTGCCGCCGCTTCGGGTGCTCGAGGCCAATCTGCACTTCGCCTTCCAGATCCGGCCGAGCTGGTGGGTGCTGGCCATCGGGCTGGGCGTGTGCGTGCTCGCCTTCGCGCGGCGCCGGACCGGCGCGGGCAGGGCGCCCCGCGGCAGGCGGCAGGCCGCTGGAGCGGCCGCCTGATCGGATATCCACGAATGGATCAGTCGTCCGCCTTCAGCATCTCCTCGATGCGCCGCATCTGCTCGCCCATCGTGTCGCATTCGCTCGGGCTCGATTGCGCCATCACCCGTTCGATCAGCGTCGAATAGATCCTCAGCGCCTTCATCAGCAGCGTCTCACCGGTGTCGGTCAGATAGAGGCGCATGATGCGCTTGTCCTTGGGGTCGCTCTCGCGGCGCAGCAGGCCCTGGGTTTCGAGCTGCGGCAGCAACATGGTGATGTTCGAGCGGCCGACCAGCAGACGGCGGGCGACGTCGTGCTGCGACATGCCCGGGTGTCGGTAGAGATTCATGAGCACGTCGAGCTGGCCGATCTTCAGGTCGAGCGGGGCCAGGGCCTTCGTCAGGGCGCGCACCACCGCCTTTTCGGCGCGCACCAGCGCGATCCAGTTGCGGAATCGCGGATTGTCCCAGGGCAGGTCTTGCTTATTGTTCATGATTGAACTAATATGTTCATGTTTGAACCATTTTGTGGATTCTCACTATGCCATCATTCGCCGTGAAGGTCATCCGCAGTGCATTTGGGGTCGCGGAGCACGTTGCACCAGGCCTCACCGGGCGCGCCGCCTTCGAGCTTTTCTGCCGCACGCCCAACCCGAAATCGCTCTCGGCGGGCGAGCGGCGCGCCGTCGACCAGGCGGTGCGCTTCATGGCCGATGCCAGGCGCCACCGCCTCACCGCCAGGAGCGGCATGGTCATGGCGTTCGAGTTCAAGCCGGCGACGGGAAGTCGCCCCGTGGGCACCGTGCTGGTCGTCCATGGGTGGCGTTCGCGCACGGAACATATGAAGTCGCTGATCGAAGGGTTCCGCGACGCCGGCTATCGCGTCATCGCGCTCGACCTGCCGGGGCACGGGCACTCGTCGGGACGCCGGCTCAACATGGCCATCGCCGTCGATGCGGTGCGCGTCGCCGCCGAATGGTTCGGACCATTCGCGGGCGTCGTCGGTCACTCTTTCGGCGGGGCCGTTGCCCTCAATTCAGCGGTGGGTTCGGTCGCTGGCATCGAACCGATCCCGGCGTCCCGGCTGGTGCTGATATCGGCGCCGAGTTCGATGCCTGCGCTGTTCGAGGATTTCGGACGCTTCCTCAATCTCGGGCCGCGCTCGCAGGTCGCGGTCGCGGCCCAGGTCGAGCGCGTCGCCGGCCGGCCGCTCGAGGATTTCGTCGGCGCCGCGCAACTCGCGTCGATGCCGATCCCCACCTTGGTGATCCATGCGCCCGATGATCGTGAAGTACCGGCCGACGACGCCAAGGCATTGGCCGCGGCGGGCGACCATGTGAAGCTCTACTGGGCGCGCGGGCTCGGTCATCGCCGCATTCTCTACGATCCCGAGGTCGTGACGCAGGCGGTCGGCTTCGTGGAACGAAAGCAGAAGCTCGCGCTCGTGAACTGAGCGGTGGGATGCAAGGGCCGACCGCGCCGCATGTCGGCGCGGCGGTCACAAACCTGTGTGCGCCCGGCTGGCAGGGTCCAAATTCACACAATCTTAACGATGCCAAGTTGTATCGGTATGATCACGTCTCGCCGCACAGCGGAATCATCTCCGTAATGCGGCCAAGGCAGCGGATTTCCCGGCTGGATGGGGTGATCGATGAGACTCTTCGGCAGGAAAGCAGCCCTGCTTCCTTTCGTGGCGCTTTCGGCGGTGCTCGTCGCCGGCGTTCCACAGGCGAGCGCCCAGAACTTCTTCGAAAGGCTGTTTGGGGGCGGTCTGCGGGAGCGCCCGCGCCAGGGCGGGTTGCCGCCGGCGCCCTCCAAGCCCAGGCCGACGGCGCGGCGTGCGGTTCCGAAGATCTCGGGTCCTTCGTATTACGACTACAAGGTCGATCCGCTTGTGAAGGTCGACTTCTCGCCGCTGCTCGCCGCACCGCAGCCGGCCGGCCTCGAGCCGATCCTAGTCGGCGCCTCGTTTCGTGAGGCGGTCGCCGGCCTCGAGGGATTCGACCTGGCCGCCGAGAAGGACATCGCCGGGGCGCTGGTCGCCTACTACGCGCAAAATCCCGACTTCATCTGGGTGTCGGGGCTCGATCTGAACGCGCGTGCCGTCGAGGCCGTTCGTACCTTGAGCGATGCCGGCAGTTTCGGTCTGGCGGCGGACGAATATTCGATCGTTGTCCCGCCCGCCAACATGTCCCTGGAGAACCAGGGTGCGCGGCTGGCCGAGCTGATCCGTTTCGAGATGGCTCTGTCTGCGCGCGTGCTTCGCTATGCGCGCGACGCGCAAGGCGGCCGCATCGATCCGAACCGGTTGTCCGGATATCACGACTTTCCCGCCAAACCGTTCGATCCGGCCGGTGTGCTGAAGACGCTGTCCCGCACCTCCGAGGTGCGCACCTATCTGGAATCCCGGCATCCGCAGAACGCCGAATACCAGGCATTGCGGGTCGAGCTCGAAGCCTTGCGCGCCAGTGCCGAGAACGAGGTGGTCGTCGACCCCAAGCTGCTGCTGAAACCCGGCGGGTCCAGCCTCGACCTGCCGAAGCTGCTCGGCGTGATCGCGCGCGGACTCGACGACGAAACCGGCGCCGACTTCGGCGAAGTGCTCGCAAGGCTGGGCGGCAGCGAAACCTATTCCGAGGAACTGGTTCCGGTGATCCGGGCCGCGCAGGAGAAGGTCGGGCTGAAGCCCGACGGGGTGATCGGCCCGCGCACCGTCGCGGCGCTGGTCGGGACCTCGAAGGCGGACCGCATGGACAAGGTGCTCATCGCGCTGGAGCGGCTGCGCTGGCTGCCTTCGGATCTCGGCAGCCCGCGCGTCTTCATCAACCAGCCGGCCTTCACGGCGAGCTATGTCGAAGGCGGGGAAACGAAGCTGCTGACGCGCACCGTCATCGGCAAGCCGACCAACCAGACCAGCTTCTTCTTCGACGAGATCGAGCAGGTGGACTACAATCCCTATTGGGGCGTGCCGCAATCGATCATCGTCAACGAGATGCTGCCCCGCTTGCGCCGCGATCCGGGTTATCTTGACCGGGCCGGTTATGAAGTGACGGATTCCAAGGGACGCCGAATCCCGTCGTCGTCGATCAATTGGGGCGCCTACGGGGCACGGGTGCCGTTCAACGTGCGCCAGGCGCCGAGCGAGGCGAATGCGCTGGGCGAACTGAAGATCCTCTTCCCCAACAAGCACGCGATCTACATGCACGACACGCCGTCGAAGGATCTCTTCCGCCGCGACGTCAGGGCGTTCAGCCATGGCTGCGTCAGGCTTCAGGATCCGCGCGGGATGGCCGCCGCCGTGCTCGGCACCACGGTCGATCACGTGGTGCAGAAGCTGGGACAAGGCCATTCAACCGAGAAGGTCATGCGCAAGATTCCGGTCTATGTCGCCTATTTCACGGCCTGGCCTGATCCATCCGGGAACGTCGAGTATTTCGCCGACATCTATGACCGTGACGCGCGTCTCCAGACCGCGATCGACAAGACCGACGCGGTGCGCCGGCCGAGTACCTGAGCGCGACGCGGCTCTCCGCGACCGCTCTCAGATCACGAAGAAATCCGCAT
Organism: Mesorhizobium sp. L-8-10; assembly: GCF_016756635.1. Classification (NCBI taxonomy): domain Bacteria; kingdom Pseudomonadati; phylum Pseudomonadota; class Alphaproteobacteria; order Hyphomicrobiales; family Phyllobacteriaceae; genus Mesorhizobium; species Mesorhizobium sp. L-8-10. The sequence continues at coordinate 4,671,731 of NZ_AP023263.1, forward strand.
GGGTGAGGGCGAGATGGGTGCCGACCCTGGCGAACAGGATCGCGCCGCCCGCGGCCGAACCATTGGCGTCGTAGAACAGCGCGCCGCTGTCGATATCGTAGATGATGCGGTCGTCTGCGTCATGCGCCACTCCGGCATTGCTCTTGAAGAACTGCGCCGCCGGTAGAAGCCCCGTCGTCCTCAACGCGGGGAAGACTGCGTTCTCCAGCCGGATCGTGTCGCTTGGCACATAGAAATCGGTGATCCTGTCCGTGTTGCTCAGGGCGTTCGGAAAGGTGTCGAAGACGAATTGATCCGCCCCGGAGCCACCGCTGAGCGTATCGTTGTCGGCGCCGCCAAAAAGAACGTCGTTGCCGCTTCCTCCCCAAAGGTGGTCGGCGCCGCGGTAGCTGCGCAGGACATTGTTTCCGGCGTCGCCGGCCAGCCGGTCGGCGTGGCCGGAGCCGATCAGGTTTTCAATGCCGGCCAGCGTGTCGCCCTTCGCGTCCCCGGTCGAGCCGAGACGCGTCGTCAGGCTCACCCAGACACCCGAAGCCGAAGTCGCATAGCTCGCGGTGTCGCGGCCTGCCCCGCCAACCAGACGGTCGGCCCCGGCGCCTCCGGTCAGCAGGTCGTTGCCGCCCGAGCCGTCGAGCGCATTGGCTGCGGCATTACCGAAAAGCCGGTCGCCATAGGCCGAGCCCGACAGATTCTCGATCGAGGAGTTGAGGTCACCCTTGGCTTCGCCCGCGTTCGTCGCCGGGCTGGCCAGGCTGACGGTCACGCCGCCCGCCGCGGCGTAATAGGAGGCCGTGTCGATGCCGGTGCCGCCATAGAGGCGATCTGCCCCGGCGCCGCCCACCAACAGGTCGTTGCCTGCGTCGCCATGGAGCTGGTCGTTGCCCGCGCCGCCGAAAAGAAGGTCGTTGCCGACATGGCCGAGCATTGCCACGGAGATGTTCAGCGCGTAGGTGGCCCCGGCCGGGACAGAGGCGGCGAAGCCGCCGGTGGCGCCGTCGAAGGTCCCCACGGCGACGTAGTAGGTGCCGGTGCCGGGAACGGTGAAGGCAAGCCGGGAGTCCTGGGTGCGGCCCGCATACGGTTTCGAGCCGGGATCGCTCACGCCATTGTCGTCATTGCCGCTGAGCGGAACACCGGCGGCGTTCCTCATCTGGACGTAGCTGTCGAAACCCACGGCGTGGTCTATGTCGAGGGTGACCGTCATGCCCTCCGTCAGCTCGATCCGATAGAATGCCGCGCGGCCGTTGCCGGTCGCGTTGACGCTTGTGTGCGGCACATTGGTGGCGTCGGCGATGTCGGGATCGGGCGTCAGCGTGAAATTGCCGGTCAGGTCTCTTGCGGTCTGCAGGCTGTTGTTCGCTGTTCCTGCCGCCAGCGTCACATACCCCGTCCCGAAGCCGAGTTTGGACGGCAGGAAATCGCCGCGCAGCACGTCGTTGCCGTTGCCTCCGTAGAGCCTGTCGTTGCCTCCCTGGCCGATCAGCGCATCGTTGCCGGCGTTGCCTTGCAGAGTATTGGCGGCCTGATTGCCCGATATCGTATCGCTGCCGGCGCCGCCGATGGCATTCTCGATCAGCGATCGTTGGTCGGTGCCGAATTGAAGCGCGTTGTAGATATTGGCCCGTGCGAAACTGCCGTCGCCGAGATCTGCGCGCTGCCATGCGGAGAACAGCGACCAGCCGCCGGGCGTGAGGCTGATCCGCATGCCGGCCGAATAGTTCGAGAAGTCATAGGTGTCGATGCCGTTGCCGTCCCAGATCGTCCGGAAGATCCGGTTGGAACCAGGTCCGCCCTGGCCAACGCCGTTGATGAACATCTCGCCCGTGTTCGGCGAAAAGCGATAGACATCGTTGCCTGCGCGGGTGATGAAGTTCGCGCCGTAGAGATGCTGGATGGCCGCTATGTCGTACATCATCAGCGTCTGCGCATAGCCGGAGGACTCGTTGGTGTAGCTGCCCGTGCCGCCCTCGACGTGAGAACGGTAGGTCATGACGGAGAATTCCATCGAATCCCGGTCCGGTGTCAGGGCCTGGTGGGTCAGGCCGTGATTGTTCTGATGACCGTGCTTGAGGCCGAGCGTGTGGCCGATCTCGTGAAGGACCGTCACCCAGGCGAAATTGCTGCGGGTGGGGCGGTCGTAGTCCGTCGCGTTGAACCAGATGTCGCCCTCGTTCGCCCAGGTCGGGAAACGCGCGTCGGCCGTGAAGTCGATCGCCGCCCTGGCCGCGGTCAGGTCGGCCTGAACGCTGCTCCCGACTTCGGTGAAAGTCAGGCGGGAAACCGCCTCATACTGGCGGGTGGCCGCGCGAAAGGCGTCCGCGAGCTGTGGCGTGACGGGCAGGAAGTGCGCCGTTCGCGTGTCGAAATGGCCGGGCTCGCACTCATAGGAGGCGGGGTAGTAGGAGGCCGAGATTGGAAAGGTATAGGTGAGGCTGGTGCTGCTCCAGCGCGTTCCGAAAAGCAGGGCGTCGACGTTCTGGTTGCCCGTCACTGTGGTGGCGTAATCTCCGGCCGACATGCGCCAAGCTGCCAAGTGAATTCAACATGCTGACCGACACTGACGGCTCGGCCCGTTGGAAAGGCTAGCACGGGCCGCACCGCATACGGTCCGGCCCAATAGGGAGCGAAACGGGCGCTGATGGTGGGCTGGCCTACAACGGTCGAAGGAGCGCCTGATACGTCTTTCGGAGGAGGGCAGGGCTGCTTTTGGCCATGAGCACCCTGCAGGGAGCAAGGCGTAGGGCGATCCGCCCTCATGCGACGTTCCGCGAGGATGGATCTTGGTCTTTTCTTTCAAGTTGTATGAAACATCGCGGGTTGAGCAATCGTATCTGAAGAGTGGAAGCCCTCACATCTCCGCTTTCCCCAACCCGGTGATCCGGGGCTTCCCCGCATTGTCCCGCGTCCTCGGTCCCTTCACCGGGGGCGCGGGCGTCTCGAGGCGTTAGGGGGGTTGCCGGCCAGGCAATTCGTGCGGCTCGAATCCGCATGGGGTCGGAGCGCAAAGCTGCGGGCTGGCCCAGGGGAGGCCATTCACCAAGATGTCGCCGATGTTGCCAAGTTCGTCATGGCCGAGTCCGATGGTACCGGCGGCTCGGCCGGGATCGAAAGGCAATCGCGTCGAAGCCGGTCTACAATCCGGAACCGGAAGCGCCTGGCTCAGGAAACATTCCTCTGCGCCTGCTCGGCGCTTTCCACCCAAGCCCTGGCCTCGCTGGCTTGGATGGTGGGCGATGCAGGGATTGAACCTGCGACCCCACCCGTGTGAAGGGTGTGCTCTCCCGCTGAGCTAATCGCCCGCCAATGGCCAGAGGGGCCAAGCGAGCCGCGATATAAGGGGTCATGCCGGGGCAAGTCAAGGACGACTTGCCGTCATTTTTCCCCAGGTCCGATAGGGTCTATCCCCGGCTTACGGCGATCAGCTTTTCGGCAAGCTGCAGCGTGAGCTCGTCGAAACTGGAGATGATCGTCGACGGCTCGAATTCGCGAACATGGCGGTCGGTATAGCCGAAATCGACGGCGACGACAGGAATGCCGGCCGCCTTTGCCGTGTCGATGTCGGTGCGCGAATCGCCGACCATCAGAGCATGGTCGCAGTCGCCGTCCGCACGCGCGATTGTCTCGATGAGATGGCGCGGATCCGGCTTGCGGAACGGGAAGGTATCCTGGCCGGCGATGAAGGCGAAGCGGTGCGCGATGCCCAGTTCCGTCAGCAGCCGCACCGCCATCATCTCGAACTTGTTGGTGCAGACGGCGAGCAGGTAGCCGGCATCGGCGAAGCGGTCGAGCGCGGCGACGGCGCCGCGGTAGGGCTGCGACTTGCCCGGCATGTTGTTGCTGTAGTGCTCGACGAAAAGATCGTAGAGACGGTCGTGCTCGGCGCCCGCGAGCGGCCGGTTCTGCGCGGCAAACGCCTTCTCGATCATCACCTTGCCGCCATGGCCGACGAAGCCGTAGAGGGCGGCGGCCTCCGCTGCGGCGAGCCCGCCTGCAACAAGGCTGTGGTTGAGGCTGTCGAGCAGGTCGGGTGCGGTGTCGACGAGCGTGCCGTCGAGATCGAAAACGATGATTGGCCGGGTCATGCGATCTTCCTTGCTGTCGGGACCGCCGATAGCGTGGTTGCTCGCCCGCCCGCAAGAGCGCGGCGCGCTCCTGCCTATAAAACCTTTGCCCTTCCGGACAAAAGTGATAGGAGCCGCAGCGGGAACAGGGGCATGCGGTCAATTCGATGGATGCGAAGGCGCTGAAGATAGAAGCCGCACGCGCGGCGCTTGAGCATGTGAGCGACGGCATGAAGCTCGGCATCGGCACCGGCTCGACCGCCGAAGAGTTCGTCAGGCTGCTCGCCGAGAAGGTCGCCGGCGGCATGACGATATCAGGCGTGCCGACATCGGAGCGCACCGCGAAGCTCTGCGGCGAACTCGGCATCACTCTGTCGACTCTCGATGAGACGCCCGAACTCGACCTGACGGTTGACGGCGCCGACGAGATCGACCCGGCCTTGTCGCTCATCAAGGGCGGCGGCGGCGCGCTGCTGCGCGAGAAGATCGTGGCGGCTGCCTCTGCCAGGATGATCGTCATCGCCGACCGCTCCAAGCTTGTCGACGCGTTGGGCGCGTTTCCGCTACCGATCGAGGTCAACAAGTTTGGCCTGAAGGCCACGACCATCGCCATCGCCAAATCCGCCAACGGCCTCGGTCTTGCCGGCTCGCTCACATTGCGCATGACGGATGGCGCGCCTTTTGTTACTGACGGCGGACATTTGATCCTCGATGCATCTTTTGGCCGCATTCCGGATACAAGAGCCCTGTCATTCGCGCTTCACGCCATCCCCGGCGTGGTCGAACACGGATTGTTTCTCGGGATGGCGACTGCGGCGATCGTCGCGGGAAAGAGCGGCATCGAGACCCTGCAAGCCACCCGCCAATAGGGAGTTTTATTCGTCATGACCTTGGCCGATCGTGCCCGCTGTCTTTCCGTTGCCTTTGTTTCCGCCGCGGTCCTGGCGTGCGCTCTTCCCGCCGCCGCACAGGACATCTCCGAATCGCACCTCAAGGCGGCCCGCGCCGCGGTTGATTCGATCAATGTCACGGATCAGTTCGACTCGATCCTGCCGCAGGCCGCGGCCGCGCTGAAGGCGGAGCTGATCCAGAAGAACCCGGATCGGCAGCAGCTCATCCTGCAGACGGTGGACGAAAAGACGCTGTGGCTGGCCGGACGCCGCGCCGATCTCGAGAAGGAGGCGGCCATGGCCTATGCTCGCACTTTCTCGGAGGAGGATCTCAATACGATCTCGACGTTCTACAATTCGGGCGCCGGCAAGAAGCTCCTGGCCGACGGCGCGATCGTGATGCGCCAGGTCATGCAGGCCGCGGAAATCTGGCAGCGCGGCGTTGCCCGCGATCTCGCCCAGTCCGTCGGCGAGGTCCTGAGCAAGGCTCCGGGCGCGCAGGCACAGCCGCTTTCTCCCGCCCCTGAGGCCCAGGCCGCACCGGCGCAGAACAACGCCAACTGACTTCGGCCTGGAGCGCATCGCGTCCGCCTCCACGCGCCAAAGGACGCTCCAGCGCTGCTATCGGCGCATCGGCCTTCCGAAGGTCGGATACGATTCCCCTGGGCCCATGCGGCAGGCGAAAACCCCGGCAGAAACGAGCCCGGTTCGCAGCCGGGCTTTTCTTTTGGCGTCGTCACCTCTACCTGTCTGTTCGCGCAGAATAGAGGGACCGCATCGATGGGCAGCTACGACTACGATCTCTTCGTCATCGGCGGCGGTTCGGGCGGCGTGCGCGCCGCACGTATTTCCGCCGGCCTCGGCAAGCGTGTCGCGATCGCCGAGGAGTTCCGTTTTGGCGGCACCTGCGTGATCCGCGGATGCGTGCCGAAGAAGCTCTATGTCTACGCCTCGCAGTTCCCGGAGCATTTCGCCGATGCGGCAGGCTATGGCTGGACCGTACCGGAGGCGCGGTTCGACTGGCAGACGCTGGTCGCCAACAAGGACAAGGAGATCGCCAGGCTTGAGGGCCTCTACAGAAAGGGCGTGGAAGGATCCGGCGGGCAGGTCTTCCAGTCGCGCGCCACGCTGGTCGATGCGCATACGATCCGCATCGAGGCGGAGGACCGCACCGTGACGGCCGATCAGATCATGATCACCACCGGCGGGCGTCCCAATCCACATCTCGCCCTTCCCGGCCATGAGCACTGCATCTTCTCCAACGAGGCCTTCGACCTGCCGGAACTGCCCGGGGCCATCATGATTGCCGGCGGCGGTTACATTGCCGTGGAGTTCGCGAACATCTTCCACGGTCTCGGCGTCGAGACCACGCTGGTCTATCGAGGCCGGGAGATCCTCAGCCGCTTCGACATGGATCTCAGGCGTGGCCTTCACGAGACCATGGAGAAGAAGGGCATCCGCATTTTGTGCCATACCGTCGGCGAGGCAGTCGACCGGCGCGACGACGGGCGCCTCGACGTGCACTTGTCCAATGGCGAGCGCCTGGTGGTGGACCAGGCGATGCTGGCGCTCGGCCGCATCCCCAACACTGAAAATGTCGGTCTGGAAAAGGCCGGCGTCGAAACCGGCAAGATGGGAGAGATCGTCGTCGACGACTTTTCGCGGACCAACGTCGAGAACATCTGGGCCATTGGCGACGTCACCAACAGGGTTCAACTCACGCCGGTCGCCATTCACGAGGCGATGTGCTTCGTGGAGACGGCATTCAAGAACAATCCGACCAGGCCCGACCACGACACGATCGCCACGGCCGTTTTCTCGCAGCCGGAGATCGGCACCGTCGGGCTTTCCGAAGACGAGGCGAGTACCCGTTTCGAGGAGATCGACATCTACCGCGCTGCGTTCAGGCCAATGCGCAATATCCTGGCCGGCCGCGACGAAAGGATGATGATGAAGCTCGTGGTCGATCGCGCAACGGACCGCGTGCTTGGTGCCCATGTGCTCGGCCCCGACGCCGGGGAGATGGCCCAGTTGCTCGGCATCGCCGTCAAGGCGCGCCTCGGCAAGCAGGATTTCGACCGCACGATGGCGCTTCACCCAACGGCTGCGGAAGAGTTGGTGACCATGTACAAACCGAGCCACAGCATCCGCAACGGTGAGCGCGTGGGGTAGGGGCGTCCCTGCTCACCGGCAACGTCGTCGGTGAGCGAGACGGCGCCCGGGCTCCCGGTTTTTCTGCGAGACCCGGTCGCAGCGACGCCCTTCAATCGGCAGGGAAGTGGCTTCGGGGCGGCACCTACGGTCATTCCTGGTTTGTCGGCGGGCGGCCGGGTTGACCATGGCCGCCTTTGCGAACACAGCCACGGCGGGAATGTCGGGCTCGTTCCCCGACGCCTTGGGCGATGCGATCTATGCCTGAGCGTCCGATGTCGTCCCTATCGTCATGGGTGTGCCGTCCAGCAGCCAGGCGGCGAACTGCGGCCATAGCGTTTCGGCGAAGCGGGAGCGGAAGAAGCCGAGATGGCCGATCTTCTGTCCGCCGCCGTCGCTCGGCGACAGCCAGCGCTCCTCGACATGCGCGTTTTCGTAGTGCCGCATCAGCGCCCGGACGGCGCGTCTCGTGCCCCAGGGGTCGTCGGTGAGGCCGATAGCCAGGATCGGCGTCCTGACGTCGCGATAGCGCGCCGTCTCGGGTAGGCTCGGGTCGTCGAAGAAATAGTCCGGCATGCGGCACCAGCGCGCCCAGTCGCGGAAGACCGAACCGGGGATCGGCTCGCCGACGCCCAGCCGGCGCGGCATGTCGCGAAAGAGCAGCGAGGCCGGCACGCCGACCAGGAACATGCGCGGCCCGGCGAGGCGGTCGTCCAGGCCGCGCCAGTAGCCGGACATGGTGGCCACCATGCCGTAGCGCAGGAAGCGCCCTGGAATCCCCGACAGGCCCAGGGCCTGGCCGCCATAGGACTGGCCGACCCCGACCATCGGGTGGTCGGGCGACACGGCATCCAGTGCCCGCGCGGCGGCCGGCAGATCGAGCAGCGCCCAGTCCTTCATGCCGATACGCTTCTTCCAGCCGGCAGGGCGCGGCGAGCCTCCCGTGCCGCGATAGTCGTAGATGAGCGCGGCGCGTGCGCCGGCCCTGACGACCGCTTCGGCAAAGCCGGCATAGAGACCGCGGGGGACCGCGGTCGCCGATGAGATCAGCACGAGCGGCCTGGTGCCGCTGCCCTCGAACAGCGTGCCCTTGAGCGGAAATCCATCGTCGGCGAGGAACGAGAGGTCGCAGCGGCTCATGTCGCTGCCGGGCGCATGGGCCGAGACTGCGGATCTGGCGGCATTCCGGGAAGAAATGGTGGCTTCGTCTGACATCGGCTGCACCTTTCGTTAGGGAGCCGAGAAAAGCTACCATTGACGTTAGCGTCAAAGTCAAGAGCGAAGCCATACGGAATCGTCCTGAAATCTTGACCTTATCGTAAGAAAAATTGTCTGCGGCACAGACATCCGCCGTTGTTCGAGCGCTCTTGTCGACCGCTGCGGGCGCGCATGCGCCATTCGCCTCACACTCAAATGCGGGCTAGAATAGGTGGCCGGCTTCGTGTAAGGAGCCGCGTTTCCGTAGAACGGGTCTGGCCGGCAATAGATGCCCGGAAAGAAGAGCTTTGGGTGCTGTCATGACGAAATGGTCGCCGAATTCCTGGAGAGCAAAGCCTATCCAGCAGGTGCCGGCCTATCCGGATCCGGTCGCTCTGGCCGAGGCCGAGGCTCGTCTGGCGACCTTTCCGCCGCTGGTTTTTGCAGGCGAGGCGCGCAAGCTGAAGAAGCAACTGGCGAGCGTCGCGGAAGGCGAGTCTTTCCTGTTGCAGGGCGGCGACTGCGCCGAGAGCTTCGCCGAGCACGGTGCCGACAATATTCGCGACTTCTTCCGCGTGTTCCTGCAGATGGCCGTCGTGCTCACCTTCGCCGGCTCGCAGCCGGTGGTGAAGGTCGGCCGTGTCGCCGGGCAGTTCGCCAAGCCGCGTTCCTCGGGCTCCGAGACCAAGGGTGACGTCACGCTGCCGTCCTATCGCGGCGACATCATCAACGGCATCGAGTTCGACGAGAAGTCGCGGGTGCCCGATCCGGCGCGCCAGGAAATGGCGTATCGGCAGTCGGCCGCCACGTTGAACCTGCTGCGCGCTTTCGCCCAGGGCGGCTATGCGAGCCTCGAGAACGTCCATCGCTGGATGCTGGGCTTCGTCGCCGACAGCCCGCAGGGCGACCGCTACGAGGCGCTCGCCAACCGCATCACCGAGACGATTGATTTCATGCGTGCGGTCGGCATCACGTCCGAGACCAACTTCGCGCTGCGCGAGACGGATTTCTACACCAGCCATGAAGCGTTGCTGCTCGGCTATGAGGAGGCGCTCACCCGCGTCGATTCCACCTCGGGCGACTGGTATGCGACGTCGGGCCACATGATCTGGATCGGCGACCGGACGCGCCAGCCCGATCACGCGCATGTCGAATACTGCCGCGGCATCAAGAACCCGCTCGGCCTGAAGTGTGGCCCGTCGATGACCGCCGAAGGCCTGCTGCAGCTGATCGACCTGCTCAATCCGGAGAACGAGCCGGGTCGCCTCACGCTGATCGCACGTTTCGGCTACGACAAGGTCGAAGACCACCTGCCGAAGCTTATCCGGGCGGTGAAGCGCGAAGGCCGCAAGGTCGTGTGGTCCTGCGATCCGATGCATGGCAACACCATCACGGCGGCCGGCTACAAGACGCGTCCCTTCGAGCGCATCCTCAAGGAAGTGCAGTCCTTCTTCGACATCCATCGCGCAGAGGGCACGCATCCCGGCGGCATCCATGTCGAAATGACCGGCAAGAACGTCACAGAATGTACCGGCGGCGCCCGCGCCATCACGGCCGAGGAGCTTCAGGATCGCTACCACACGCATTGCGACCCGCGCCTCAATGCCGACCAGGCGATCGAACTCGCTTTCCTGGTTTCCGATCTGCTCCGCAAGAGCCATGCCGGCGTGCCGCACAAGCAGGCCGTCAACAATTAAGGGAACAGGCAGTCGCCAAACACCACGGGTCGCGGCAAAACCGCGGCCCTTTGCTTGAAGCATGTCTCCCGGAAGCGGGAACCGGTTTCGGGACAAAGACATGCGCAAGAAATCGAGTCCTGAAGCGCGCAAAACGAATCTGAAAGATCGTGGCGCACTTTGGGGCGTCCGCCGACGGCTTCAGTCCTTCCGGTAAAGCAGCCAGCTCTTTCCGGGGCGGGTGTCCGGAATGGCGGAGAACTTCGTCACGCGGTTGCGGCCGGCGATCTTCGAGGCATAGAGCGCGCGGTCGGCCTTGGCGTAGAGGTCGTCGGCACCATCGGCATCGCTCGCCATGCAAACGCCCATCGAAATGGTGATCCGGCCGTAGTTCACGCCGGTCTGGGGGTTGGCAAAGGTCGCCTGTTCGATCGCGATACGGATCCGGTCGGCGATCTGGGCCATAGTCTCCTCGCCGCTGCCGGTGACGATCAGCGCGAACTCCTCGCCGCCGGTGCGCGCCACGAACATGTCGTCGCGGATGCCCGACCGGAAGATGCCGGCGACCTTCTGTATGATCCTGTCGCCGACGGGATGGCCATAGCGATCGTTGATCTCCTTGAATCGGTCGATATCGGCCAGGATCAGCGCGCTGAAGGCGATGCTCTTCTTGTCGTCGTAGACGCGGGCGATCTCCTTGTCGAAGGCACGCCGGTTCCAGATATGGGTGAGCGGATCGGTATCGGCCAGGCGTTTGTATTCTTCGAGCTTGGACTTGACGTTCTCGAGCTCGCTCGTCTTTTCGCCGAGGGTCGCGGCGACTTGCCTCCCATGCTCGATCGTCGAGCTGGTGGCGGTCGCCATCACGCCGACGATCTTCTGTAGGAGCTCGCGGCTCAGCGCACTGCGATTGTCCAGCCCGCTCGATGTCTCGCCGAGGATGCTGCCATATTTCCGGATCTGGTTCTGCTCGCTGCGCAACAGGCTCGCGACCTCCTCGAGTTCGCGGGCGATCACCTCACGGGCGTTCTCCACGATGCCCTGGCCGTGGCTCTGGGCGAAATATCTGCGTCCGATGCGATCGAGATCCGCCTGCGACGGGCGCTTGGCGAGTGACACGAATTCCAGTGCGAGCTCCGGATTGGAGCCGGTCATCGCCTCGTAGAAGATTTCGTAGTTCCGGGGTAAGCCGACAACACCCATTTGCCGCATCGTGGTGGCGATGGTGGTAGCTATGTCGGTCGCCGCTTGACCGTTGTCCTGGACAGTCGTCGGTTGCATCGTGCCGTTCCAACTCCCTCCGACGTGCATACCGCACTGGAACACCGCGCAGCCCTGTGGAAGCGCAGGGATGCCCTGTCGCTCTTGATCCACGCATCGTGCCTTCAGAAAACCGATGCCGATTCTCGAGCCGATACAGTAGGACCGTGCATCCACTTCAGGATGAGCGGCCATGCGTATCGTATCTCTCTGTGTGCATCTTTGGCACAGTTGGTTGAAGTTTCCGTAAATATCGGTTGCAAAGAGCTTGCTTCGGCAGCGCTACCGAGAACCCCCTAATACAGAGGGCGCAGGCCGATTTCATTGGTCGGCAAATCTTCATCGGTCCCGCGTCCGGCAACCACGCGGAGCGTTTCCGCTCTCATAGATTGAGAGGCGTTTCTCGCGTCAGGGATATGGGGGACGCGCCTGTTCATCAAGCTGCGGTCGCAATCGCAGTTCCGTCCGGTCGCGATCTCGCGACCATCCGTCTTGAAACTCTGGTTTGCTGGCCGGTGCGACAAGCCGGAGGAGACGACGATGACCAAGACCCATTCGGGCGGCTGCCTGTGCGGCGCGGTGCGTTACGAGACGAAGGGCGCCTTGCGCGAAGTCGTCTATTGCCACTGCTCGCAATGCCGCAGGCAGAGTGGCCTCTATTATGCGGCCACCGATGTGGCCGACGCCGACATCGACATCACCGGCGAAGACAACCTGACCTGGTATGCCGCTTCCAACGATGCGAGGCGGGGTTTCTGCCGGACGTGCGGATCGGCACTTTTCTGGAAGCACGATGAGCGGGACCATGTGTCGATTCTTGCTGGCTCGTTCGACCAGCCTTCCGGCCTGACGCCCGGCTACCACATCTTCGTCGCCGACAGGGGCGACTATTATTCGATCGACGACAACCTGCCGCAATTCGAGCGCTCGACACCTGCAATCACAGTCGCCGGAGATTGAACGTGTCTCTCGGGCGCGTTCTCCCCTGTTGAACGCTGCGTCGAGAAAACCTTGCCTGCCGGACACTGCGCGCCGGCGCTATATCATGGTCAAGGAGAAAGCCCATGACCGCGATGCCGACGCTCTTCATTTCCCATGGCGGCCCGAACATCGTCACCGACGACAGTCCGGCGCGTGAATACCTTCGGACCTTGTCCGAGTTGCTGCCGGCGAAGCCGAAGGCCATCGTCATCGTCTCGGCGCATTTCGAGACGGACGGCGTCGCCGTCGTCACTGATCCTAATCCCTGCATGATCTACGATTTCGGTGGTTTCGCGCCGGAACTTTACAAGATGATCTATCCGGCCAAGGGCGATCCCGCTCTCGCCGAGCGGGTGTTCAAGAGGCTGGAGAAGGCAGGCCTTTCACCGCACACCTATGAGAAGCGCGGCTATGACCACGGCACCTGGACGCCGTTGCTTCTCGCCTTTCCCGATGCCGACATTCCTGTCGTACAGGTTTCCATCGATCCGAAACGCGATGCCGCCTGGCACTACGCTCTCGGCACGGCGCTGGCTGGCTTGCGCGACGAAGGCATATTGCTCGTCGGCTCGGGACACATCACGCACAATCTGCGCGCTTTCTTCTCGATAATGCGCAACGGCGCTGCGGTCGATCCGGTGCTCGCCGGCAAGGTCGACGCCTTCACCGGCTGGTTCGCCGGGAAATTCGCCGCCGGCGACAAGGATGCGATCCTGCGTTGGAAGGAACTGGCGCCGTTCCCTGCGGAGAACCACCCCACCGACGAACACCTGATGCCGATCTTCTTCGCTTATGGCGCGGCGGGTGACGGTGGCAAGGCGGAGCGCGTGCACGCCTCGAAGCAGATGGGTTTCTTCGCCTTCGATTCCTATCTGTTCCGTTAGGCGATTACCATCTGTTCCACTGGGCAGCATTTGCGGTAAACGGATCGCCTTCCGACTGCGCGGCAAGGGATCCTGTCTTCATGGAGCGGCTGATCAAGGCATTTCAGAACTCGGTGCGGGCATTCGGCAAGCTGATCCGCACCGAGAAGGCGTTCCAGCAGGAGATCGCCCTGCTGGTCCTTGCGCTGCCGCTCGGCTGGTTCATCGCCGACAGCTGGCGCGGCTTCGCTCTGCTGATCGGATCGATCCTGCTGCTGATCATGGTCGAAGTGCTGAACACCGGCATAGAGGCGACCTGCGATGCCATCAGCCGCGAGTTCAACATCGATATCCAGCTTGCCAAGGACTGCGGCTCGCTGGCGGTGCTGATCTCGATCGTGATCGCGCTCGGGGTCTGGGGCATCGCCCTGGTCGAGCGTTTCGTCGGGCTGTCAGTCTAGACAAGGGCATGCGAAAGCCAAAGCATGTCTCCCGAAAGCGGGTACCGGTTTTCGGGAGAAAGACATACGTCAAATCAAAGACCTACAGCGTTGCGTGAATCCGTTTGCACGCAACACGCTGTAGTCTCGGTTTCGGATGAACCCGATGCGACAACAGACGGATAGAGCGGCAGCACCGATCTTGGCGGTGCGGCCGCCGCTCTGAGACAGCCCGTTCAGTCGCGATGTCGCCTGACGAGGCGGTGCGCCAGATACCACCCGGCAAAGCTTGACGCGAGGCCGATGCCGAGCCCCGCCAGCAGTTTTTCGTGCTTGGCAAGGGCCGCGCCGAAAATCTGCTCGGCGCCCAAGCCGAAAACATATCCCAAGCCGGTGAAGGCGGCTGCCCAGACCAGCGCCGACAGAGCGTTGAGGAGCACGAATTTCGACACCGCAATGCCCGAGAGACCGGCTGCGACGCCGCCGACCAAGCGGAAACCGTAGACGAAGCGGTTGCCCAGGACATAGAGCGCCGGGTGCGCGCGCACCAGGGCATAGGCATGGCTGAAACCTGGCTTGCCGCGCAGCCGGACCACCCAGGCATGATCCGAGAAACGCCGCCCGGCGAGGAAGAACAGCGTGTCGCCGATAAAGGCGCCGAGGAAGGCCGCGCCGAAAGCGTTCGATGCCGCGAAGACATGCTGATGGGCGAAGAAGCCGCCAAGGATCGCCGCGCTCTCGCCCTCCGCCAGGCAACCGAGGAAGATGGCGATGAGCCCGTATCTCTCGACCAGCAAGTGGATCGTGTCGGTCATGCGGCGGTCGGTCCGGAGCCCAGCCGCGCTTCGATACGGGCAACGCAGGCCGCGATCCGGTCGACGTCCTCGCGCATGGCAATCAACTCGCTATGGTGCAGGGCGTCGAGCTTCTCATGCAGCGCCATGATTTCGATCTCGGCCTTGAGGTTGACCTCGTAGTCGTGGGCGGCGTCGAGGCGATCCCGCTCGGCCTGGCGGTTCTGCGACATCATGATGACAGGCGCTTGAAACGCGGCGATCATCGACAGGACGAGGTTGAGGAAAACGAACGGGTAGGGATCGAACCGATCCTGCCCGAGAAGCCAGGCATTGGCTGCCGTCCACGCGATCAGGAAGGCCATGAAGCCGAGGATGAAGTTCCATGAGCCGCCGAACCGGGCGATCCAGTCGGCGACGCGCTCGCCGTGGCTTCTGGCTTCGGCCAGACTTTCATTGACGTTGCGTGACACGGGTTTTCGTTCGACGGCGCTCCGGAGCACGCGCTGCTCGCTCTCGTTGAGCGCTTCGGGTGTGCGGCTCAGCCAACGCTTCGCCAGATCGGCCACGCTTACTTTCATCATCGCCTCCTTCTCGCCGTGCCTGCTTGGCAGCCGCGATTCCTTATAGGAAAATGAGATCGGCGCCGCGACAAGGGCGGCGCGGGGAAAGGTGGGGAAGGAGCGTCGTCATGTCCGGTTTTGCCAGGATTCGCGCCCGCGCGGCGGACCGCAAGGGCGGAGAGAAGGTGTTGGCGTCGTTGCTCGGGCCAAAGTTCGACAATGCCAAGGTTGCGGCTGTGTCCGACGATCGCATTCTATCGACCATGGCGGAGCGTGTTTTCGCCGCCGGATTCGTCTGGCGGGTGATCGAGCAGAAATGGCCGGGTTTCGAAGAGGCCTTCCTCGGCTTCGAGCCCAAACGGCTGCTGTTCCAGCCCGACGATTTCTGGCACGAGCTTACCGGCGACAGCCGCATCGTGCGCAATCCGCAGAAGATCAAATCCGTGAAGGAGAATGCCGCCTTCGTCGAGCGCGTCTCGCGGGAGCATGGCGGCTTCGGCAGGTTTCTGGCGTCATGGCCGGCCGGCGACCAGGTCGGACTGATGGACTATCTCGGCAAGCACGGCAGCCGCCTCGGCGGCAATACCGGGCAATATTTCCTGCGCTGGGTGGGGTGGGATACGTTCATCCTGTCCGCCGACATGGCCGCGGCGTTGCGCGATTCCGGCCTCGACATCGCCGAAAGTCCAAGCTCGAAGCGTGACCTTGCGCGCGTCCAGGAGCAGATGAATGCCTGGAAGGCGGAGACCGGGCTGCCATACGCGCATCTGTCGCGCATCCTGGCCATGTCGATCGGCGAGAACCATTCGGCCGAGTCGCTTCGCCAATATATGGGCGAATAGGCCTGATCGATCGGCATTGCCGCTCGCTTGTCGGCACGCTACACGGGTTGCATGACCAAGAAGCCCGACATCCTCCGCATTGCCGTCGCCCAGCTGAACCCAATCGTCGGCGACGTCGCCGGCAATCTCGCCAAGGCGCGCGAGGCTCGCGCCGACGCTGCCCGGCAGGGCGCCGACCTCGTGCTCTACACGGAGCTCTTCATCGCCGGATACCCGCCGGAGGATCTGGTGCTGAAGCCCGCCTTCCTCGCAGCTTGCGAGACGGCTGCGCAGGAGTTCGCGGACGATACAGCGGACGGTGGCCCCGGCGTCATCATCGGGACGCCGCTGAAGCGCAAGAGCGGCATTCATAACGCCGTCATCGTTGCCGATGGCGGCAAGATCATTGCCGAGCGTCTCAAGGTCGATCTGCCGAACTACGGCGAGTTCGACGAGAAGCGTGTCTTCCAGGCAGGGCCGGACATGCCTGGACCGGTGAATTATCGCGGAGTCCGGCTCGGCATTCCGATCTGCGAGGATATCTGGGGCGAGCTCGGCGTCTGCGAAACCCTTGCCGAGAGCGGGGCGGAAATCCTGCTCGTTCCAAACGGTTCGCCCTACTACAGGAACAAGGTCGACATCCGCCATCAGATCGTCATCCGCCAGGTGATCGAGAGCGGCCTGCCCATGCTCTACGCTAATCAACTCGGTGGCCAGGACGAGCTCGTGTTCGACGGAGCGTCCTTCGCCATCGGAGCGGACAAGTCGCTTGCCTTCCAGATGAGCCAGTTCGAGGCGGCCGTCGTCTTGACGACGTGGAAGCGGGGAAGGGACGCGGCCGGTGTCCCGAACGGCGAGGACGGCTGGGTGTGCACCGACGGGCCGATGTCGAAGATCCCCGACACGGAGGAGGCCGACTACCGCGCCTGCATGCTGGGCTTCCGCGACTACGTCAACAAGAACGGCTTCAAGAACGTCGTGCTCGGCATGTCCGGCGGCATTGATTCCGCACTCTGCGCCGCCATCGCCGTCGATGCGCTCGGCGAGGAGCGGGTGCGCGCCGTGATGATGCCCTACCGCTATACGTCGGCCGATTCTTTCAGGGATGCCGAGGATTGCGCCCGCGCCCTCGGCTGCCGCTACGACATCGTCCCCATCTTCGAACCGGTCGACGGATTTGCGCATGCGCTGACGCAGCTCTTCGAAGGAACCAAGGAAGGCATCACCGAGGAGAACCTGCAGAGCCGCGTCCGCGGCACGATCCTGATGGCGATCTCCAACAAGTTCGGTTCCATGGTTGTGACCACGGGCAACAAGAGCGAGATGTCGGTCGGCTACGCCACGCTCTACGGCGACATGAACGGCGGCTTCAATCCGATCAAGGACCTCTACAAGATGCAGGTCTACGGACTGGCGCGCTGGCGCAACACCCACGTTCCCCCCGGGGCGCTGGGGCCGTCCGGCGAGGTGATCCCGCGGAACATCATCGACAAGGCGCCGTCGGCGGAGCTTCGGCCGAACCAGACCGACCAGGATTCGCTTCCGCCCTATCCGGTTCTCGACGACATCCTCGAATGCCTGGTCGAGCACGAGATGGGGGTCGAGGACATCGTCAGGCGCGGTCACGACAAGGCGACGGTATCGCGTGTCGAGCACCTGCTTTATGTCGCCGAATACAAACGACGTCAGGCGGCGCCGGGCGTGAAGATCACCAAGAAGAACTTCGGCCGCGATCGAAGGTATCCCATCACGAACCGGTTCCGCGACGGCGGGTGAGCTTGCAGTCGCCGTTCCGGGAACCGGGTTCGTGCGGGCCTGCCTGTGCTCGTTTCATTCGTTCGTGAAATGGCGTCGCCCCCGGGAACAGCCTTGCATCGGTCATGGCTGGCGCGGCCGCCGGTGCTCTGTTCTGTGATGCTGGCGGCAACGGCGAGGGGGCGCAGATCCGGTTCGCGACGCTGCGGGTGGGGAACGGCGACGTCTGCGGATTTCCCGTTGTGTGGTCCGCGCTGAGCCAGGTCGGCCGCAAGACAAGAAAACCCGCGTTGCGGGACTTCAAGAGAGCTCTGGGGGAACCCGTTCCACGGGTTCCTTGTGCTCAGCCGGGGACCGTCCCTTCAGCATGTTCCGGCTGCGGAACAGCAGCCGGCCCAACCACGGCAGCAGGCGCGGACGTGCCTGTTGCCGGCTGGCGAAGGCGTTGGCTTTTGCCGCAAGCGCATCCAGATCTCGGATGCGTGTCACGTGTTCGGCGCAGCCGCAGCCTTCGCCAAGCCCTACCTTCTCGTAGTAAAATCGGTCGAAGCCATCCTGGCGCATGAGCAGCCCCGTTCGTTGTCGGCGCCGGTTCGAGCCTAGCATAGCCGGTTCCCGGCGCAACAACCGGCGCAGGTCGCTCTCAGGTCGCTCCCGAATGTTGCAACCTGGCCGCATCATTGGTCCAACGACGCTTTTCTCTTCGCGTCGGCTTGGCGAGGCGGATCGTCTCGCCTATAAGCAGCCTCCCGCGAATCCCTTACGGGAGGGCACGAATGCCAGGATTTGACATCTCTACACGAGGCCGCGAAGCGTAGTTCCTCGGCGCCGTACCGACCGGTCATCGACCGCGTCGGGCAAGGACGCGCCATGAACTAGGCTTTTGCCTCCCCCGGTCACCGCCAGGTCTCGGCCTGGCGCCATCCTCGTTCGCCTTCCGCCATTCGAGTGACGATCAGGTCCTCTGCGCGGCATTTCATTCAGACATCATAGTGGGATCGGGTGCTTTGCCGCACCCGCAAAAATCATGGCTCGTTTTCGTATCGACATGCGCGGTGGCGCATTCCGGAATGTTTTTGGTTTCACCGCGGCGCATTGGCGCGGCCAGCCCGGTCGCCTCGTGGTGATCGCGCTCGCCGTGCTCCTGGCGACACTGGCCGACGTGCTGACGCCGCTCTATTCGGGCCGGCTGGTCGACGCCGTGGCTGGCGGCGCGGCGAGCGACGCGGCCGCCTGGAATGCGGCGCTCGCCGCCTTCGTCATGCTCGTCGCGCTCGCACTCGGGGCGATCGTCATGCGCTACATCTCCTTCCAGCTTATCATCGACCTGACGCTGAAGATGATGTCCGACATTGCCGCCGACGCGTTCCACCGCGTCCAGCGCTTCTCGACCGACTGGCATGCCAATGCCTTCGCCGGCTCGACCGTGCGCAAGGTGACGCGGGGCATGTGGGCATTGGATCTCCTCAACGATACCCTGCTGATCGCCCTGTTTCCGTCGCTGGTGATGCTGGTGGGCTCGACCCTGCTGCTCGGCTGGTACTGGCCGATGATGGGCGTCATCGTCGCTGCCGGCTCGCTCGTCTACATCGTCCTCACCGTGGCCCTGTCGCTCGCCTATGTGGCGCCCGCCGCGAGCCTCGCCAATCGCTGGGACACGCGGCTCGGCGGCGCCCTTGCCGATGCCGTGAGCTGCAACGCCGTGGTGAAGGCGTTCGGTGCCGAGCAACGCGAGGATGAACGCCTGGCGGCGGTCGTCGACAAGTGGAGCGACCGCACCCGGCGCACCTGGCGGCGCGGCACCATCAACGGAACGGTGCAGGGCGCGACCCTGCTCGTCCTGCGTATCGCCGTGATAGGCTTCGCCCTGCTCCTGTGGTCGAGGGGAGAGGCGAGCGCCGGCGACATCGCCTTCGTCTTGACGTCGTTCTTCGTGCTGCAAGGCTATCTGCGCGATGTCGGCATGCATGTGCGCAACCTCCAGCGTTCGGTGAACGACATGGAGGAACTCGTCGATATCCAGGGGCAGGATCTGGGCATCGAGGACAGGCCCGGTGCCGGACCGATCGCCATCGGCCACGGACACATCGAGTTCAGCAACGTCACCTTCCACTACGGCAACCATCTCGCGCCGCTCTACGAGGATTTCTCCGTCACCATCAAGGCGGGCGAGCGGGTAGGCCTGGTCGGGCATTCGGGATCCGGGAAAACGACCTTCGTGAAGCTCATCCAGCGGCTCTACGATGTCAGCGGCGGGCGCATCCTGATCGACGGACAGGACATTGCCGCCGTCGCACAGTCGTCTCTGCGCCGGCAGATCGCCATCGTCCAGCAGGAGCCGATCCTGTTTCACCGCTCGCTTGCCGAGAACATCGCCTATGCCCGGCCGGATGCGACCCAGGCGGATATCGAGCGGGCGGCCCGCCTGGCGAGCGCACACGACTTCATCGCCAGACTGCCGAAGGGTTACGGGACGCTCGTCGGCGAGCGCGGCGTGAAGCTCTCCGGCGGCGAGCGCCAGCGTGTGGCCATCGCCCGTGCTTTCCTGGCCGATGCGCCGATCCTGATTCTCGACGAGGCGACATCGAGTCTCGATTCGGAATCGGAGGTGTTGATCCAGAAGGCGATGGAGCGCCTGATGGTTGGACGCACCACGCTGGTCATCGCGCACCGCCTGTCCACCGTGCGGGCGCTCGACCGGCTGCTGGTGTTCGATCGCGGCAGGATCGCCGAGGAAGGCGACCATCAGGCGCTGATCCGCATTCCCGACGGCATCTATCGGCGGCTGTTCGAACGGCAGGCGCTGGAACTGACCAAGGGCCTGGCGTGACGCCGCCGGGCAAGGCCGGGTCGCCCCTGGCCCGGCCGCCTTCTCATGGCCACGGTAATCGGCTATCTGTCGATTGGTGCGGGGGCGCACCACCTTGCCAAGAGGGGAGCCATTCGCTACGCCCCGTTCATGACAGTCACCGTCCGTTTCGCCCCGTCGCCGACGGGTCACATCCATATCGGCAACAGCCGCACGGCTCTGTTCAACTGGCTCTTCGCGATGAAACATCGCGGCCGCTTCATCCAGCGTTTCGACGACACCGACGTCGAAAGGTCGAAGCAGGAATATGCCAATGCGATCCTCTACGACCTGCATTGGCTGGGCATCTTCCCCGATGTCATCGAATATCAATCCCGACGCTTCGATATCTACGATGCCGCCATCGAGCGGCTGAAGGCGGCGGGAGTGCTTTATCCCTGCTACGAGACGGCCGAGGAACTCGACCTGCGCCGCAAGATAAGGCGCACGCGCGGCCTGCCGCCGGTCTACGGGCGTGAGGCGCTCAATCTGACCACGGAGGAGAAGGAAGCTTTCGAGCGCGATGGACGCAGGCCGTATTGGCGCTTCCTGCTGCCCAATTTCGACACCGACCCGTTCGAGACCCGGCGCACCGAGGTGCATTGGAACGACCTGATCCGGGGCGAGGAAACCGTGGACCTCGCATCGCTCTCCGATCCGGTGCTGCGGCGCGAGGACGGCACCTACCTCTACACCTTGCCGTCCGTCGTCGACGACATCGATTTCGGTGTCACCCATGTCATCCGGGGCGACGACCACGTGACCAATACGGGTGTCCAGATCGCGCTGTCCAGGGCGCTTGGGTCCGAGCCGCCCGTGTTCGGCCATCACAACCTGCTGACGACCACGACGGGCGAGGGCCTGTCGAAGCGCAGCGGCGCGCTCTCGGTGGCAAGCCTGCGGGAGTCGGGCATCGAACCGATGGCGCTGGCGTCGCTCGCGGTGCTGGTCGGTACCTCCGAGAATGTCGCGGCCGTGCCGACGATGGCGGAACTCGCCGATCGCTTCGATCCGGCCAAGACGTCGAAATCGGCGGCGAAATTCGATCCCGCCGAGCTCCAGCTTCTCAACAAGGCGCTGCTGCACCACATGGCTTTCGAGGCCGTGCGCGAGCGGCTCGCAGCGCTCGGCATCTCCGGCGACGACGCCGAGCCCTTCTGGACCACCGTACGAGGCAATCTCGACACGCTGGCCGAGGGGGTGGTCTGGTGGCGAATCGTGAAGGAAGGGCTCATCCACCAGCCCGACCTGTCGGAAGCGGATCGCACCTTCGTCCGCCAGGCTTTCGACCTGCTGCCCGACGAGCCCTGGGACCGGACGACGTGGAAGACCTGGACCGACGCGGTGCGTGAGGCGACCGGACGCAAGGGCAAGGCGCTGTTCATGCCGCTCCGGCTCGCGCTTACCGGGCTTGCCTCGGGGCCGGAGCTCGCAGATCTATTGCCGCTTCTGGGGCGGGAAGGAACGTTGGCCCGACGAGCCTGACCTTGCGGTCGTCCATCGGCCGGGCCTCGGCTTGCGGCGGGGCCGCCGGCGTTGATTGGACCGGCACGGCAGGTTCTTTCTCTTCGCTTTCCGGAGGGCTCTCGGTCCCGAGCGTTATTATGGAGCCGCCGGTCTTTTCCGCCGCCGCCGGCCCACCGGCGGTAGTAGAGGGATCATTCGCCGCGCCGCAGCCGCATCCTGCCGGGCGCGGCATGCCTTCGACCTTGTAGAGAAAGGCATTCGGCAGAGCCGTGTAGGCTTCGCCGGTGACGGTCGACATCATGCCTTCGGCACCCGCGCCTTGCCGGTAAAGCCGCATTTCAGCGCCGGGGCAGGCGGCTTCGCAATTCTTCTGGTCGCGCTGGAAGTCGGACCACCTCGACGCGTTCGACATCGGGAAGAAATAACCGTCGCAGGTCCTGACGCAGACCGTGCGGAATTCGCCTTCGGGACCGGCAGCGACACTGTCTGTTCCCTCATTGGCGTCGGGTGGCGCGGTGCTCTCGCCAGGCCGTTCCTCGGCCGGTGGGGCTGACCTTGCCATCGGCCTGGGCCGGCGGCAACCGTTGGCGTCGAGCTCCGCCAGGATGCGCAGCCGGGTGCGCCGAGGCGTCCCCGGGGCCAGTTGCGCCCGCTTGCGCCGCAAGGTGGAGAGATTGCTCTCCATCCGGCCGATCCTGTCGTCGAGAGCGTTGCAGGCAGCGCTGGCGCCGAGGATGCGAAAGCCGCAGCCGGCGGCGCGCGCCTGACGCCTTGCTATCGCGATCTGCTCCGCCTGCGCTGCGACGGCGCGGTCGTATTTTCGATGGAGGCCCTGTTTGATACCGCCGCGGGCCGCGGCCAGTTCGGCTTCGAGCTGACGACAGACGCGGCTTGCCGCTGCTGCGGGTTCGAGCTGCGGCGCTATCAGCAGCAGCGATGCGCATAGCACCGCGCCGATCCGCCCCGCTGCTGTCCAAGCCGCCGACATTCGCCCTCCGGTCGAGACAATCACCAGGTCGCGCATCCTGCCTTTGCGCGACCGCGCCACGTTCAATCGGCCTTGAGCAGAGCCTGCGCCTTGTGGGACGCTTCCACGACCGCAAGCGCCGTCATGTTGACGATGCCGCGGGAGGTGACCGACGGCGTCAGAATATGCGCCGGCTTGTCGGTGCCGAGCAGGATCGGTCCGACATGAAGCGCGTCCATCATGCTCTTCACGGTCGTCAAGGTGATGTTGGCGGCGTCGAGATTGGGGAAGACGAGCAGGTTGGCTTCCCCTTTCAGGGTCGAATGCGGATATGCGCGATGGCGCAGCGTCTCGGACAGGGCCGCGTCTCCATGCATCTCGCCATCGCCCTGGAGACCCGGCGCGATGCGTTTCAGGATCTCGGAGGCCTCGCGCATCTTCTTGGCGCTCGATGTGTCGCGCGACCCGAAATTCGAATGCGACAACAGCGCAGCCTTCGGTTCTATGCCGAAACGGCTGATCTCCTCGGCGGCCAGGACGGTCATCTCAGCGATCTCCTCGGCGGTCGGGTCGACCGTCACGTAGGTGTCGGTCAGGAAGATCACGCCGCGCTGGGAGATCAGCATGGACAAGGTGGACAGGTCGCGGTCGCTGATGCCCGGCCGCGGGCCGATGATCAGCGTGACGTTCCTGAGATGTCGCTCGAAGCGGCCCTCCAGGCCGCAGATCATGGCATCGGCGTCGCCGCGCTTCACCGCGATCGCCGCGATCACGCCGGTGTCGGTGCGGACCTGCGTGCGGGCCGCTTCCAGCGTGACGCCGCGCCGGCCCGCCTGGTGGATAAGAAGGTCGACATAGTCGCGATAGCGCGGATCGTCCTCGGGGTTGATCAGGCTGAAATCGATGCCGGGCCGGATCTTGAGCCCGTAGCGCTTCAGTCGCACCTCGATGACATGCGGACGGCCGATCAGGATCGGCTCGGCGATGCCTTCCTCGAGCACCACCTGCGCGGCGCGCAGCACACGCTCGTCCTCGCCGTCGGCATAAATGACGCGCTTGGCGCTTGCCGCCTTGGCCGTCGAGAAGACGGGCTTCATGACCAGGCCGGAGCGGAAAACGAATCTGTTGAGACGGTCGAGATAGGCCGGCCAATCCTCGATCGGCCGGGTCGCCACGCCGCTTTCGCAGGCTGCCCTCGCCACGGCGGGGGCGATCCTGAGGATGAGACGCGGATCGAAAGGCGAGGGGATCAGGAAATTGGGACCGAAGGTCGGCGTCTCGGCCGTGTAGGCGCGGGCGGCGACGTCGGACGGTTCCTCACGGGCGAGGGCGGCGATGGCGCGGACGGCGGCCATCTTCATCTCCTCGTTGATGGCGCTCGCGCCGCAGTCGAGAGCGCCGCGGAAGATGTAGGGGAAGCACAGCACGTTGTTGACCTGATTCGGGAAGTCCGAACGGCCGGTACAGATCATAGCGTCGGGCCGCGCCGCGCGCGCCTCCTCCGGCATGATCTCGGGAACGGGATTGGCCAGCGCCAGGATCAACGGCTTTTCTGCCATGTGCTGCAGAAGTTCGGGCTTGAGGACGCCGGCGGCGGAAAGCCCGAGGAAGACGTCCGCGCCCCCGATGACGTCGGCCAGAGTGCGGGCATCGGTGTCCTTGACGTAGGGCTCCTTCCACCGGTCCATCTCCTCGACGCGTCCCTTCCAGGCGACGCCGAAGCGGTCGGTGACCCAGATGTTCTCGTGTCTTGCGCCGAGCGAGACCAGCAGGTTGAGGCAGGCAAGCGCGGCAGCACCTGCCCCCGATGTCACGATCTTGACGCTGTCGATCTTCTTGCCGGCCAGTTCGAGCGCATTCAGCACAGCGGCCGCGACGATGATCGCGGTGCCGTGCTGGTCGTCGTGGAAGACGGGAATGCCCATGCGGGCCTTGAGCTGTTCCTCGACCTCGAAGCACTCGGGCGCCTTGATGTCCTCCAGATTGATGCCGCCGAAGGTGGGTTCCAGGGCTGCCACCGTCTCGACCATGCGGCCGATCTCGGGCGCGTCGATTTCAATGTCGAACACATCGATGCCGGCGAACTTCTTGAACAGCACGGCCTTGCCTTCCATGACGGGCTTGGAGGCCAGCGGACCGATATTGCCCAGCCCCAGCACGGCGGAGCCGTTGGAGATCACGGCGACCAGATTGGCGCGTCCGGTATAATCGGCCGCACGTGCGGGATCGTCGCGGATTTCCAGGCATGGGGCGGCGACTCCCGGCGAATAGGCGAGCGCAAGGTCGCGCTGGTTGCCGAGCGGCTTCGTCGCCTGGATCTCCAGCTTTCCGGGGATGGGATATTTGTGGAAGTAGAGCGCGGCCTCGTCGAGGTCCGACCGTTGCTGTTTCTTGGCGTCGTCGTTCATCGCGGCCACCCGTCCCGTTCTTGTCCTTGTCAGTATTAGCCATACACCGCCGGATTCGCGAGCGCTTCGCGAAGGGGGCGACACGAGCACACATCCCGCGCCGGCTTCGCGCCGGCGCGCTGGCGTGCCCGCCGCGGATCCTGCCGGTCGGCGCGGTCAGAAAGCGCTCACATAGGAGCCTCCGTCGACGGGAATGTTCTGCCCCGTCAGATAACCGGCATGGACCGAGCAGAAGAAGGCGCAGATCTGGCCGAATTCCTCCGGCGTTCCCAAGCGTTTCGCGGGAATGTCGGCGCTCAGTCGCGCGATGCGCTCCCCTTGTGGCATTTCGGAACCGAAGGCGCCGCGCAGGCGGTCAGTGTCGAGCTTGCCGGGCAGGAGATTGTTGATCGTTACATTGCTTGCCGCAACCGTGCGGGCGATACCCGCCAGAAACGAGGTGAGGCCAGCGCGCGCGCCAGAGGAGACGTCGAGGCCCGGGATCGGCACATAGACCGACAGCGAGGTGATGTTGACGATGCGCCCGAAGCCGCGCTGCACCATGCCGTCGATGACGGCCTGGATCAGTTCGATGGGGGTGACCATGTTCTTGACGACGCCGTCGAGAATCGCCTGGCGGTCCAGATCGTGGAAATCGCGACGCGGCGGGCCGCCATTGTTGTTGACGAGGATATCCGGCGACGGACAGGCGGCGAGCAGGGCGTTCTGCACCTCAGGCAGGGCGACGTCGCCGACGACCTCCGTCACGATAACGCCGTAGCGGCCGCGCAAGTCGGCGGCCGTGGCCGCGAGCCTGCCGGCGTCACGGCCGTTGACGACGAGGTCGCAGCCCGCCTCGGCGAGTGCGGCCGCGCAGCCGCGGCCGAGGCCCTTGCTCGAAGCGCAGACGATGGCCTTCTTGCCCTTGATACCAAGATCCATGGCGTGTCCTTTCCCAAAAAAGCGGAACCTATCCTGCGGGCTCACCGAACCGCAACCGTCATACGCCTGTTGCATGAATCGGGGCATAGCCACACTGAAACAACGGTTCGGATCAGCCAATGCACGGCGAAACCCCGCGCAAGGTGCGCACGCTCTTCATTTCCGACCTCCATCTCGGATCGAAAATCGCCAAGGCCGATTTCCTCCTCGACTTTCTGCGCGATCATGAGGCGGAGACGATCTATCTGGTCGGCGACATCGTGGACGGCTGGCGCCTGCGCCGTTCCTGGCACTGGCCGCAATCGCACAACGATGTCGTGCAGAAGCTGCTGCGCAAGGCGCGCAAGGGCGCCAGGATGGTCTACATCGCCGGCAATCACGACGAGTTCCTGCGCGACTTCCAGGGCGTGCATTTCGGCGGCATCGAGGTTGCCGACCAGGCGATACATGTCGCGGCGGACGGACGCCGCTACCTCGTGATCCATGGCGACCAGTTCGATACCATCGTCCACAATGTCCGCTGGCTCGCCTATCTCGGCGACAAGGCCTATGACCTCGCCATCATCGTCAACCGCATCGTCGGCCGTTTCCGCCGCCTGTTCGGCATGCCCTACTGGTCCTTCTCTTCCTGGGCGAAGGTGACGGTCAAGCGGGCTGTCAATTTCATCAGCGCCTTCCAGACCATCGTCGCCGAGCAGGCGAAGAACGCCGAGGTCGACGGCGTCATCTGCGGGCATATCCACCACGCCGCAATGGAGGACATCGCCGGCATCCGCTACATCAACACCGGCGACTGGGTGGAGAGTTGCACGGCCGTCGTCGAACATTTCGACGGGACGATGGAGATCCTGCGCTGGACGGAGACGGCTGCACAGCCTGCCGCCGGCCGCTTCGTGCCCGTCGTGATCGACGCCAAGGCGGCTGCCGCCTGAGCCCAGCCGCCGGCGCTTGCGCAGGCATCCATGCGAGCCTCCCGAGGCGAAATCAGCGCGGCGATCCGATTGGGCCAGACGTTCCGCTCCGGCAGCCGGCGTGGTATCGACGATGTCGTGCTGGCGACTCGCCCTTCGGCCGGCCATCTCCCGGACCGCCTTGTTGTCATCGCTCCCGCCACTTTCGCCCGAACAACTCGTCAAGCCGCGCCATTTCGAGCTGCGGATCGCGGCCATCTTCGCCTTCCTGTTCATCCCGCAAGGGTTGCATCTGCCCTACTTCCCGCTCTGGCTCGAATTGAAGGACTTCGGTCCCGAGCAGATCGCGGTGATCCTGTCGGCGCCGATGTTCCTGCGTGTCTTCACCACACCACTGATCACCGCTTTCGCCGACAGGGCCAAGGACAGGGCCAATGTGCTCATTGTGCTCGCCGCCGCGACGCTGACGCTCAGCTGCGGCTACTTCCTCGAACCGAGCTACGTCCTCGTTCTCGGTA
This sequence comes from Mesorhizobium sp. L-8-10, assembly GCF_016756635.1. NCBI lineage: Bacteria > Pseudomonadati > Pseudomonadota > Alphaproteobacteria > Hyphomicrobiales > Phyllobacteriaceae > Mesorhizobium > Mesorhizobium sp. L-8-10. Next base: position 4,699,223 of record NZ_AP023263.1, read on the forward strand.
TCTCGCTGGCGCTTTCGGTGGTCTGGACGCCGCACTCGCCGCTCGCCGATTCGCTCGCTCTGTCGGGAGTTCGTCGTTTCGGATCGAACTACACGAGCATGCGGGTGTGGGGCTCGATTTCCTTCCTTTGCGCCAATCTTGCCGGCGGCGTCGTCCTTGGCTGGAGCGGAGCGGCGATCGTGCCGCTGCTAATGGCCGTCAGTCTCGCCATCGGGCTTGCCGCGAGCCTCTTCGCGCCCCGTCTCGGCCGGCCCCGACTCGCTTCGCCGCTTTCGGCGAGCGGCATGCGCGGCGCCGGCTCGGCGCTTCTCGACCGGCGATTCCTCTTGCTCGCCGGCGGAGCTGGGCTGATCGTCGCAAGCCACGCCTTCTTCTACGGCTTCGTCTCCATCTATTGGAAGTCGCTTGGTCTTTCCGATACGCTGATCGGCCTGCTTTGGGCGTCGGGCGTGATCGCCGAGGTGTTCATCTTCGCCACCTTCACACGGGTTTTCGGCCGGCGCTCGGCCGCGGCCCTGCTGATGATTGCCGGCCTCTTCGCGATCCTGCGTTGGCTGGTCTTTCCCGTTGTCTGGCCCGTGGGAGCGGGAGTTCTCGGCTTTTTCGTCGTGCAGGCAATGCATGCCTTCTCGACGGGCATCGTCATCATCGGCGTGCAGAAGCTGATTGCCGAGGCCGTGCCGGAGGAACGAACGGGAGCTGCGCAGGGCATTGCCTACTTCGCCAACGGCATCTTCATGGCGCTGTTCACGCTGCTTTCAGGGCCGCTCTATGACCGCTTCGGCGCCGGCGGTTTTTTTGTCATGGCCGTTGTGGCAGCGGGCGGCGCCGGCCTCGTCCTGCTGGCGCGCCTGTCGGCGGCGTCAGGTCATCCCCAAAGTTCGGCCTCGGGCGGCGAGACGAGGGATCCCCGATAGACCAGGCCGGGCGCACGGTCCCGGGCGAGCAGCAAGGGGCCGTCGAGATCGACGAAGTCGGCATCCTGCGCGAGCAGCACGGCCGGTGCCATGGCGAGCGAGGTGCCGACCATGCAGCCGACCATGATCGAGAAGCCGAGCCTGCGGGCCTGGTCGCGCAGCGCCAGCGCCTCGGTCAGGCCGCCGGCCTTGTCGAGCTCGATGTTGACCGCCTCGTAGCGGCCGCGCAACGCCGCGAGGTCCTTCGCCGCATGCACGCTCTCGTCGGCGCAGAGCGGCACCGGGTGGGGGATGGATGCCAGGATCGCGTCCTCGCCGGCCGGCAGGGGTTGCTCGATCAGGGCGACACCCAGTTCCGCGGACGCCGCGAGGTTGCGCTCGATGTTCTTTGCGGTCCAGCCTTCATTGGCGTCGAGAATGATCCTGCTGCGCGGCGCTGCTTCCACGATCGCGCGGATGCGCTCGATGTCGCCGTCGCCGCCGATCTTGACCTTCAGCAATGGCCGCCCGGCATTGGCGCTGGCCTGCGCGGCCATGGCTGCGGGCTCCGCGAGAGACAGGGTGTAGGCGGTGACCAGCGGCCTGGGTGTCGTCGGGCAGACGGTCTTCCAGGCCGGCTCGCCGGAGAGCTTGGCCTCCAGGTCCCAAAGCGCGCAGTCGATCGCGTTGCGCGCGGCTCCCGGCGCGAGCGCTTCGCGGAGCCCGACCCGGTCGATCCCGCCTTCGATGGCGCTGCGCTGGGCCTCGATCGCCTCACGCACGCTCTCCATGGTCTCGCCGTAGCGCCGGTAGGGCACGCATTCGCCCCGGCCGGTTACACCTGCCTCGCCGATGGTGCAGGTTAGCACCTCGGCTTCCGTCTTCGAGCCGCGTGAGATGGTGAAGCTTCCGGCAATGGGAAAGCGTTCGGGCTCGACGGAGAGGCTGCGTGCCATCGTTCTTCCTCGTATTTGCAGGCTTGAGTGGCTTCGCCCACGCTTCACCTGCCTGGCCTCTTCTTGTCGCAGGTCTTTCGTGGGAAAACCGTAGGACACCTTTCCGAAACCTGCTTAGCTGCGTCACGCAAAGTGACAGGCTGGAAACGAACGTCTAAGACAGACGCCATGTTGACCAACGGCGACAAGGAAGCAAGCAGCAGGGCGGAACAGGAACGTGGGGTCCGCCCCGCGATCTCTGCGAGCGAGGAGGGCGGCGTTCTCATCTGTCGGCTCTCAGGCAACTGGACCACGCGACGGGTGAGCGAGATCGACGAGCAGATGCGGACGCTGGAAGAGCGGGACAATCTGCAGTCGGTGACGCTTGACCTCTCCGATGTCGGCAGGATCGACACAGCGGGGGCGTGGCTGATCGACCGCATGGCGACCGCCCATTCCGCGAGGGGCGCCAAGGTGACGCTTTCGGGGCAGAGCGCGTCGGCGCGCATACTGCTCGAAGCCGTTGGCGAGACAGGCGACAATCGTGACAAGCCGATCGGCGAGGCGGGAGCGCCGTTCCTGCTGCGCCTGCCCGAGGCGATCGGCCGCGGCGTCTACGAATTCCGCGACGACTTCCTTGCCTCCATGAACATTCTCGGCGCCACCATCCACGGCGCCCAGATGAAGCTCGGCCGCGGCCACGCCGTCAACATGGCCGCCATCTTCAATCAGATCGATCGCATGGGCGTCGGCGCGATCCCGGTCGTCTTCCTGATGTCCTTCATCGTCGGCGCGATCGTTGCGCAGCAGGGCGCCTTCCAGCTCCGCTATTTCGGTGCCGAGATTTTCGTCGTCGACCTGGTCGGCATTCTGGTGTTGCGCGAACTCGGCGTGCTGATGACGGCGATCATGATTGCCGGCCGGTCGGGCAGCGCGATCACGGCCGAGATCGGGTCGATGAAGATGCGCGAAGAGGTCGACGCACTGAAGGTGATCGGGCTCAATCCGATCGGCGTGCTCGTGTTTCCACGGCTGGTTGCGCTGGTCGTGGCGTTGCCTTGCCTGACGGTTCTCGCCAATTTCGCGGCTCTGGCAGGCGCCATCTGGATCGCGTGGATCTATTCGGGGATCACCCCTGGCGCCTTCATCGACCGGCTGCGCGTCGGCATCGACCTCGGCACCATATCGGCCGGTCTCATCAAGGCGCCGTTCATGGCCATGATCATCGGCATCATAGCCTCGGTCGAAGGCCTCAAGGTGGGCGGCAGCGCCGAGTCACTCGGCCGGCGGGTGACCGCCTCGGTGGTGAAGGCTATCTTCGTGGTGATCGTCGTCGACGGCCTGTTCGCCATGTTCTACGCGGCGGTCAATCTCTGAGCGGGGCGGGCGAGTGGCATCAAAGACTTCGAACGGCCAGGGGGCGGCGAATGCCGAAGAGCCCGAAGTGATCCTCTCGGCACGCGACGTCACCGTCGGCTTCGGCGATAATCTGGTGCTTGAGAGGCTGTGCCTCGACGTCTATCGCGGCGAGATCCTTGGCTTCGTCGGTGCCTCCGGCGCGGGAAAATCGGTGCTGCTGCGCACCGTTCTCGGCCTGATGAAGAAGCGGTCGGGCTCGATCCGGCTTTTCGGTGTCGATGTCGACAAGGCCGACGATGCCGAGCGGCTGCGTATCGACATGCGGCTGGGCGTGCTCTTCCAGCAGGGCGCGCTGTTCTCGTCGCTCACCGTGCTGGAGAACATCCAGGTGCCGATGCGCGAATATCTCGACCTGTCGCAGAAACTGATGGACGAACTCGCCTTGCTGAAGCTCGAACTCGTCGGCCTGCCGCGCGATTCCGGCGCAAAGTTTCCATCACAATTGTCAGGCGGGATGGTCAAGCGAGCGGCGCTGGCCCGCGCGCTGGCGCTCGATCCCGACATCGTGTTCCTGGACGAGCCGACGTCGGGCCTGGACCCGATCGGCGCAGCCGATTTCGACGAGCTGGTGGCGAAACTGCGGGACACGATGGGGCTGACTGTCTATATGGTGACGCACGATCTCGACAGCCTGTTCTCGGTCTGCGACCGAATCGCGGTGCTCGGCAAGAAGAAGGTGCTCGTCGAGGGAACGATCGACGACATGCTGGCCAGCGAGGAGCCCTGGGTGAAATCCTACTTCCGCGGAAAGCGCGCGCGGCAGATCGATCGCGAGGCACGAGGCTAGATGGAAACGAGAGCGAACTACGTCATCGTCGGCATCTTCACGATCCTGGCCGTGCTTGCCGCCTTTGCTTTCGTCTATTGGCAGCAGGGCATCGGTGAACGCGGTGAGACTGCGACCTTGCGCATTCGTATCCCCGGTTCGGCGTCCGGCCTGGGACGCGGCAGTGCCGTGCTCTTCAACGGCGTGAAGGTGGGCGACATCCAGCGGGTCTATCTCGACGTCAACAAGCCGACGGAGGCGGTCGCCGACGCCGAGATCGACCGGCTGACGCCGATCACCAGGTCGACCCGTGCCGACATCGGCATTGCCGGCCTCACCGGCCAGGCAAATGTCGACCTGAAGGGCGCGAGTCCGGATGAGCCGAATCTGCTGGCCGAAGCAGAAGCGCGCGGGGAGATTGCCGAGATCACCGCAAATCCCTCCGCCGTGACGAATCTGCTGGAAACCGCCCAGGATATCTTTACCCGTGCCGACAACGTGCTCTCCGGCCTCGAAGGCTTCGTGCGGGATGCCCGCGGCCCGCTGACGGCGACCATCGACAACGCCCAGAAGTTCTCCGAGGCGCTTGCCCGCAATTCGGACGGGGTCGGCGCTTTCCTCGACAGCGTGTCGAAACTCTCGGGTGAGCTGTCCGGTGTATCGGGCAAGCTCGACGGCACGCTGAAGGCTGCCGAGGATCTGCTGAAATCGGTCGATCGCGACAAGGTGGCGTCGATCGTCGCCAATGTCGACGACTTCACCAAGCGACTCAAGTCTACCGGCGACGACCTCGACGACCTGATGCGAGGGGTTCAAACGACCGTGAAATCGGTCAACGAATTCACCCAGGGCGCCAACGAGACCATCGCCAAGGTCAACGGCATCCTCGATGAGGTCGACCGTGAGACGGTGAAAACCGCGCTGGCCGACATCGGCAATGCCAGCCAGAACGCCCGCAAGGTGGTCGAGGACGTGGCCAAGGTCACGAGCAAATTCGGCGACCGGGCGGACGACATCGATCGAATCATCACCGATGCGGGCGAACTGGCGCAACGCCTCAACCAGGCTTCCGTGCGTGTCGACGGCGTGCTGGCCAAGGTCGATTCGCTGCTCGGCTCGGGCGAGGCGCAAGGCGTCATGGCCGATGCGAGCGCCACGCTGAAGGAATTCCGCAAGGTTGCCGAGACGCTCAACGCCCGACTCGGCACGATAACGGAAGGCTTGGCGCGGTTTTCGGGCCAGGGATTGCGCGACGTCGAGGCGCTTGTTGTCGACAGCCGCCGCGCCGTCGGCCGCATCGAGCAGGCGATCAGCGACCTGGAGCGCAACCCGCAGCGTATCCTGACTGGCGGCGATGGGACGGTACGCCAGTATGACGGGCGAGCCCGGCGTTGACATTGGCGTGCTCACGCCCCAAACACGCATTATCGAACGAATTCAACAGGGACCTGCCGCGAAGGGGGTGGCGGGGCGGCGGGTGAAGCAGCCAACAGCTCTCGTTTCGAGTGTCTTCGTCCTGGCGATGCTGCTGCCGGGCTGCGCGCTGCTGCCCGGAGGCGGGCCGGCACCGCTCGACACCTATGAGTTGACTTCTCCGTCTGCCGAAGCCCACCATGCCAAGCGCCGCACGCAGGTGCTCATCGCCGAGCCATCGGCGCTCAAGGCGATCGACGGACAGAACATCGTCATCAGATCCGGGCCTGGTGTCATCCAGTATCTCAAGGGTGCGCAGTGGGCGGACCGCCTGCCGAAGATCGTGCAGGCGCGGCTCGCCGAATCGGTTCAGCGGTCAGGCGCGTTCGCCGGCGTCGGTCGGCCGGGCGAGGGGCTGGCGATCGACTTCCAGGTGCTGGTCGAGATTCGCGAGTTCGAGATACGTCTCGGCGGCGGCGACACTGCCACCGTCGAGCTCTTCGTGAAGATCCTCAACGACCGCAACGGCGTGGTCCGGGCGGCCAGGACCTTCAAGGCAAGTTCGCCCGTCTCCGGCACAGGCAACGATGCCTATATCGCTGCGCTCGACCGTGCCTTTGGCAAGGCGGCGTCCGAGATCGTGAGCTGGTCGGTTACGGTGATGTAGGACCGGGTGACTGTCCACAGCTTGTACTGCCGGTGTGTCACTTCACTCCGGTGCGCGACGTCAAGATATCAGAGGGGTCCCTTGCGTTTCCAAGGTACGCGCGGCGCCCTGGGCACGAGCCGGCTGGAACACCCTGATGGCGAACAATCCCGCATAAGAAAGTCCTGCCATCTTCAGGTGCTTTGCGAGCCGACCTGTCTGGTCGCAGGGCGCTTGAGTTCTGGTGTGGGCTGCGGCCGGCACCGCAATCCTCAGGCCGCGACCATCGTCAATTCTCATTGCTGAAAAGCGAACGGCGGACAGGGAGCCTGTCCGCCGTTCGCTTCGCGATCCGTTCGCTGCCGGCTACCGAAGCCGCCCGCTCGCATGCGCGAGCATGGTATAGACCTTGCCCGTGTCGGAGGTGAGATAGGTCTGCGTCATGATGTTGTCGCGATCGTTGCGGGCGACGTCACGCAGGAGCTTCTCGAAATCGTCGCAATAGCGGTCCACGGCGGCGCGGAACTCCGCCTCCGACTGGTACTTGCGGCGGATGTCGTCGAAGGTCTGCTGGCCCTTCAGCGTGTAGAGGCGACGGGTGAAGACGTCGCGCTCGCCGCGGCGGTAGCGATCCCACAGTTCAATCGAGGCTTCGTGATCGATCGCGCGGGCGATGTCGACAGACAGAGAGTTCAGCGATTCCACCACATGGAGCGGCGAGCGCTGCGCCGGCGCGGCGCGGGGCGTCGTCTCGGCCACGGTCGTCGCCGCGGCAGCCCCGCTTTCGTCGCGGGAAGCGCCGCGCAGCAGGTCGCTCACCCAGCCGCTCTGCTGCGCGCCCTCACGCGGTCGGGCTGCGGAACGGTCCGGGTCGAGCGTGCGCCGCTCGGGTGCCGCCGCCGGAGCCGGCTGGGCACGCCGCGGCGGCTCGGGCGCGCGAGCCGCCGGAGCCGTGGGAGCAGGCGCAGCGCGGCTGAGGCTGCGATCGCCGACATCGGTCGTGCGGCCGGAGCGCGCGACGATATCGGACAGTTCCTTGAGAGCATTGATCTGCTCGGTCACGGCGCGGCGGATCGCGGTGGTCGACTCCTTGGCCTCGACCGGCATGTCGATGACGCCGCGCTTGAGTTCCGCGCGGGTCTGTTCGAGCTCGGTGCGGATCGTGCCGGCGGTCCTACGCATGTCCTCGGTCGCATCGGCGAAGCGCTGCGTGGCGGCTTCGACGACTTCGGCGATGGTAGCCCGGATCTTGTCGGCCGACGCCACGGTCCGCCCCTCGGCCTTGTCCAGCGCCTGGCCGACGAGGCCTTCGAACGACTTCATCACCTTCTCCAGGTCCTCCGACTTCTTGACCAGCCCCACGGCCAGATCCTCCAGCGTCGTCTGGCGCTCGAGGGTGTGCTCAAGATTGGACTGCGCCGAGGTCAGAAGATCAGAGGCGCTCGCAAGGAGGCGGCTGTGCTCGTCGAAGCGCGTTGCGATGGAAGCCACTTCCTTGAGCGTGTTCGACGACAGCTCCGTGAGGCGCTGCGTGTTGGAATCGACCAGCCGTGCCGAGCTCGCGAAGGTTTGCGCCGCCCGCTCCGTGGTTGTTGCGAAGCTGCGCGTGCTGGTGGTGAGACGCTCGTCGATACCGGTGAGGTTCTCGGAGGCCAGCTCGATCAGCTCGCTCAGCTGGCGGCTGGACGCGCTGAGGCGGTCGATGAGGTCGGATACGCCCTTGGCCAGGCCCGAGCGGGCGCCATCGACGGCCGACAGTGTCTCGGCCGTGCGGTTGGCGAGCGCGTTGACCAGCGTGGCATTCTCCGCCCTCAGTCGCTCGGTCGCCTTGTCGGTGACCTCCTCCATGCTGCGCTGGAGTTCGCCGCCGCTCTGGGCGAAGCGGTCGACCAGCGGGCGGGCCGTCTCGTCGAGGATCTTGGTGATCTCGGCCGAGCGTGCCGCCAGCATGGCATTGAGCTCGCGGGTGTTGGCGCCGATGGTGCGCGCGGCCTCGTTGGTGCTCTGGCCGATGTGCTGGCCGACCTTGGTGAAGGTTTCGGCGATCACGTCGGCGCGCGCCATGAGCTGGGTCTCGGCGGCCGAGACCTGCTCGCCGAGCTTCTGCCCGACCAGCGAGGCGCCCTGGGCGAGCCGCTCTTCCGCTGCCGCCATGCGCTGGCCAACGCGGGCGGCCGTGGCATCGGCGCTCGCGGCGAGCCGTTCGCCGGCTCCGGCGAGAGCGTCCTCGATCGACTGGGCACGCGCATCGAGATCCGCCGCGGCCTGCCTTGCGTGAGTGGCGATACGCTGCTCGTTGTCGGCGAAGACATTGGCGACGTCAGCGGCGTGGGCGCCGATCGTGGCGGCACTCTCGCTGACGCGCGCCGCGAGCTCGCGGTCGGCCGTCTCGAAGACCCGGCCGATCTCGATCGCACGGCCGGCAAGCGAAGCCGCCGTCTCGTTGACGCGTGCCGCGATGCGCTCGTCGGCCTGCTCGAAGACCTGTCCGATCTCGGCTGCACGACCGGAGAGTGCTGCGGCCGTCTGCTCGACACGCGAGGCGATCTGACGATCGGCCCTGTCGAACACCTGGCCGACATCGTCGGCGCGAGCGACCAGACTCTCGGCGGAGGCCGCGACCCGCGCCGCCAGCCTCTCGTCGGCCTGCTCGAAGACCTTGCCGAATTCCGCGGCACGGCCGGAGAGCGCCTCGGCCGTCTGCTCGACGCGCGCTGCGATCTTGTCGTCGGCGGCGGCGAAGACACGACCGATCTCGACGGCGCGTCCGCCGAGCGATGCCGCCGTCTCGTTGATGCGGGCGGCGATGCGCTCGTCCGCGCTCTCGAAGACACGGCTGATCTCGGCGGCGCGACCGGAGAGGGCTTCCGCAGTCTGCTCGACGCGGGCGGCGATCTGCTGGTCTGCATTGTCGAAGAGGCGGCCGATTTCGCCGGCACGACCGGCGAGCGCGTCGGCGGTGGCCGCGGCACGCTCTCCAAGCCTCTGGTCGGCTTCCTCGAAGCGCCGGACGACGTCGCCGGCCTGGCTGCTGAGGGTCGAGGCGCTTTCGGCGACGCGGGCCGCGAGCCGCTCGTCGGCCGCGTCGAAGATGCGGCCGAGCTCGGCCGCGCGGGCGGCCAGGGCCTCGGCGGACTCGCCGATGCGCAGGCCGAGCTTCTGGTCGGCCTCGTCGAAGTTGCGCAGTATGTCGCCGGCGCGGGCCGCGAGAGCCGAAGCGGATTCGGCGGTGCGGGCCACGAGCTTCTGGTCGGCATCGTCGAAGACGCGGGCCATGTCCCCGGCGCGCATCGACAGCAGACCCGCGGTCTCCTCGACGCGGGCGATCAGGTTGTCCGATGTCTCGGTGGCGCGAGCCGCGAGGCGCCGATCCGCATCCTCGAAGGCCCGGGCAATGTCGCCGGCCCTTTCGAGCAGTTCCTCGGAGGTCTGGGCGGCACGCTCGGCGATCCGGCGATCGGCGTCGGTGAAGGCCTTGCCCGCTTCTTCGTTGAGGGCCGCAGTCACTTCCAGGACCTTCTCGCGCAGTGCTCCGGCAACCACCACCGCGCTGCGTTCCAGGACGCCGCGAACATTGTCTATGCCCGTGGCAAGCGCACGTTCCATCGTGCCGGTGCGCTCCTCGATGACGCCCGTCTGGCGACGGAACGCCTCCTCGATCTTGTCGACATCGGCGGCGATCGCGTCGGTGATCAGGCTGCGCCTGTCGGCGATCGTCTCGATATGCTGCGACAGGGTGGCGTCCATGTCCCGGCGGGTCTCGGCCAGCCGGCCGAGATCTTCGTCCAGCGCCCTGGCGAGAAGGCTGCGGCCCTCGGCCAGCTTCCCGACATGGCCGGCGATGACCTCGTCGATCTCGGAGCGGGCCCCGGCGATCTTCTGCAGATCCGCTTCCAGCGCGCGGCGAAGGATGTCGCGGCCTTCGGCCAGCTTCTCCACCTGGCCTGTGACAAGTCCGTCGATGCCGGCGCGGCTCTCGGCGATCTTGCCGAGATCGTCCTCCAGGGCCCTGGTGAGAATGTCGCGGCCTTCCGCCAGCCTCTCGACCTGGGCGGCGACAAGGCCGTCGATCTCGGAGCGGCTGTCGGAGAGCTTGCGCAGGTCCGCCTCGAGCGCCCTTGTGAGGAGATCGCGGCCTTCGGCGAGTTTTTCGACCTGGCCGGCGACGATGTCGTCGATGCTCGCGCGACTCTCGGCGATCTTCTGCAGATCGTCCTCCAGCGCGCGGCTGAGAACGTCGCGTCCCTCGGCGATCTTGCCGACCTGGGAGGCGACAAGACCGTCGATCTCGGCGCGGACGCCTGCGAGCTTGTTGAGGTCCGCCTCGAGCGCGCGACGCAGGATGTCACGGCCTTCCGCGAGCTTCTCGACCTGGCCCGAGACGATGCCGTCGATGCCGGCCCGCGTCTCGGCGATCTTCTGGAGATCTTCTTCCAGCGCTCGCTTGAGCAAATCGCGGCCTTCGTTCAGCCGCTCGAGCTGCCCGGTGACGATGTCGTCGATGCTGGTGCGGCTCTCGGCGATCTGTCGCAGGTCGTCCTGCAGCGCACGGGTGAGCACGTCGCGCCCCTCAGCGATCTTGCCGAGCTGGGCGGTGACGAGGTCGTCGAGGTCGGTGCGGGTGTCGGCGATCTTCTGCAGATCGTCTGCCAGCGCACGGCTCAGTACGTTCCGTCCCTCGGCGATCCTGCCGACCTGGGCGGCGACGAGGCCGTCGATCTCGGTGCGGACGTCGGCGAGCTTGTTGAGGTCGACCTCAAGCGCGCGGCGCAGGATGTCGCGGCCCTCGGCAAGCTTCTCGACCTGGCCGGCGACGATGCCGTCGATGCCGGCGCGGCTCTCGGCGATCTTCTGGAGGTCCTCCTCGAGCGCCTGCTTGAGGATATCGCGACCCTGGTTCAGCCTTTCGAGTTCCCCCGTCACGATGTCGTCGATGCTGGTGCGGCTCTCGGCGATCTGCCGCAGGTCATCCTGCAGCGCGCGGGTGAGCACCTCGCGGCCTTCGGCAAGCTTGCCGACCTGCGCGGCGACGATGCCGTCGATCTCGGCGCGCGTGTCGGCGAGCTTGGCGAGATCGGCCTCGAGTGCGCGGCGCAGGATGTCCCGGCCCTCGGCCAGCTTCTCGACCTGGCCGGTGACGACGTCGTCGATGCCGGCGCGGCTCTCGGCGATCTTGCGGAGATCTTCCTCCAGCGCCTGCCTCAGCACGTCACGGCCCTCGGCGATCTTGCCGACCTGGGCGGCGACCAGACCATCGATCTCGGTGCGGGTGTCGGCGAGCTTCGCCAGGTCGGCCTCGAGGGCGCGTGTGAGGATGTCGCGCCCCTGCGCCAGCTTCTCGACCTGCCCGGCGACGATTCCGTCGATGCTGGCGCGGCTTTCGGCGATCTTGCCGAGATCGTCCTCCAATGCGCGCTTGAGAAGGTCGCGGCCCTCGGCGATCTTGGCGACCTGGGCGGTGACGAGGCCGTCGATCTCGCCGCGGGCGTCGGCGAGCTTGACGAGGTCGGCTTCAAGCGCGCGGGTGAGGATGTCGCGCCCCTGCGCCAGCTTCTCGACCTGGCCGGTGACCAGCCCGTCGATGCCGGCGCGGCTTTCGGCGATCTTGTGGAGATCCTCCTCCAGCGCCTGCTTCAGCATGTTGCGGCCCTCGGCCAGCTTGCCGACCTGGGCCGTGACGATGCCGTCGATCTCGGCGCGGGTGTCTGCGAGCTTGTTCAGGTCCGCTTCGAGGGCGCGTTTCAGGATGTCGCGACCCTCGGCGAGCTTCTCGACCTGGCCGGCGACGATACCGTCGATGCCGGAGCGGCTCTCGGCGAGCTTCTCGAGATCGGCTTCGAGGGCGCTGGCCAGCATGTTGCGCCCCTCGGTCAGCTTGCCGACATGACCGGCGACCATTTCGTCAAGGTGGGCACGAGATTGCGACAGTTTGTTCAAGTCGTCCTGCAGCACCCGGGCGAGGTTGCCGCGGCCCTGTTCCAGGCGTTCGAGCTGCTCGCCGAGGGATGCGTCGATGGCAGAGCGCTGCTCGTTGATCTTGCGCAAGTCGTCTTCCAGCGCCCGGGTAAGGAGGTTGCGCCCCTCCGACAGCTTCTGGATCTGGAAGCCCACAGCGGCGTCGATCGTGGCGCGGCCATCGGCGAATTTCTGAAGGTCGGCCTGCAGGGCGGCGGCCATGCGCTCGCGGCTCTCGCCGATCCGGCGCGTCTGCTCCTCGATCGCCTCGCCGAGACCGGAGCGAGCCTCGGCCAGCTTCTGGATGTCGGCGTCGAAAGCCTTCGATACTCCCTGACGGGCCGCTTCGAGGCGGCCGGTGAAGTCGGTGGCCCGCGCCTCCAACATGGTCGACGTCGACATGACGATATCGGCCATCTCGGCGCCGATGCGGGCCTTGCCTTCGTCGATCATCGAGAACAGCGTCTGCTTGCTGTTGGAGTAGACGTCGGAAATCTCGCGAGCGCGCTCCACGAGCGTCTCGTTGATCTGCCGCGCGCGCGCTTCGAGCGCTGCGTTCAGCTTCTGCGTTCCGGTATCGAGCGCCTCGGCGCGGGTCTGGAACTCGGTGATCAGCGCCTGACCGCGTTCGGCCAGCGTGCGCTCGATGCCCTGCAGCCGCGCCTCGAACTCGGAATTCAGCGACTTGGTCGCCCCGCCGAGCAGGGACACCATGCCGCTGGTGCGTTCGTCGAGCATGTCGGAAAGCGAGCGCGTGGCGTCGTCGGTGGTCTGGGTCAGGCGTGCGATCCGCGTATCGAGCAGGCTGGCGAATGCCTCGCCTGATGTGCTGATGCGGTTCGCGATCGTGTCCATGCGCGTGTCGATCGATTCATAGAGCGACGCGCCGCTTTCGTTGATCCGGTCGATCAGCGTGTCGCCGGAATTGGTGATCGTCATCGACAGTTTGGTCGAAGCGGAAAGGATGCTGTCGCGAATGGTTTCGCTCGCGGAGCTGATCTCCTCGCGCAGCGTCTCGTGCGCGCCGCTGATCGACGAACGGACGCGCTCGGCGTGGCTTACGACGGCGTCGCGCTCGGAGCCGAGCCCGTCGACGAGCGAGCGGATGCGAACCTCGTTCTGGGAATAGGCGCGTTCGAGCTCGTTGACCTCGGTGTGGACGAGCGTCTCCAGCTCGACGGCGCGCGCAATGGTGCGCTCAATGCCTTCGCCCATGGCGGCGACCTCACGGCGCACGGCCTGGCCGACCGTCATGATGCGGTCCTGCGCCATGCTTTCCGGTTCGGCGAGGCGGAAGGCCACTTCCGTCATCGACTGCGCGGCAAGGCGCATTTCCTGGGCGCGGCGGATCATCAGGGCGAAGGCCCAGAACACGATCAGCGGCACCAGCATGGCCACGAGCAGCACGATGAGATAGGGGCGGTCCGCGACCTGCTCGATCGAACGGATCTGCCAGATCTCGGGGCCGAGCAGCTTGTGGCCGATCGCGGCGCCGAGGCCGAGCCAGCCGGCGGTGAGCAGGGCGACGATCCAGTAGACAGTGCGCGAGGCACGACGGTTCATGCCGTGCAGCAGCGTGCGATAGTCCTTCTGGCGGTCGTCATTGGCCGGGGCCAGGCCCGCCGGCTGTGCGATCGCCGACTGTGTCGGGGCCGCCTGGGCGGATGTCGGCTGGCTCTGCGGAAGCGGCGCGGCCTTCGGCATCGTGGATTGCTCAGCCGGCTTCGCCCCGGCCTTCGCCGTGGGAGCCTTCGCCGCGCTCTGCTGCGCGGCGGGAGCGGAGGTCTGCCCGGAAGCTGCGGAGACGGTCTGCTTGCCGTTGCGGCTCTCGCGGGCGAGTTCGTCGGCGGCGGCTGAAATTTGCGCCTCGAGGTCTTCCATGGAGGCGGCTATGTCGAGGTCGCCGCTGTCCTCGGATAGATCGAGATCCAGAGCCTTCTCGAGTTCCCTGGCGACCTCCTGATCGAGGTTCTTCGTGGTCGTCGGTTTCTGCGCCATGCCGCCGTTACCCTGTACTCGCTGTGCGCAGCCGCCGTTTTCCGGCTGTTTTCGGTCCGCACATGTGGCTCACTATGGTCCTGCCGTATCGTAGTGGCACAGGCCGGTAAAGGGAACACGCAAACCACCACATGCTTAAAAGTTTAAACATAAGGTTAACGGCCCCGTAGGAACCGGCGCTTTTTCGCCGCTTTCTGGCGCTTTCAATAACCGACAAACATTAACCCGTTGTCCACAAGAACGCCCTAGTTTGAGCAATGATATCAACCATTGATTGGGGGGTGCCCCGATGACTCTCGGTGGAGACGGAACGGCGGCGTTCGGCCGGCCGGGCGGCGAGTCGTCCCGCAAGGCCTGTACGCGTCCGATCGATTTGGCACACCTTTCACGGCAGACGCTGGGGGATCGCGAGATCGAGCGCGAGGTCCTCGATCTCTTCGTCCAGCAGGCGGTCTCCGTTTGCGATCAACTGGGAGCGGCGAGCCCCGTGGAGCGGCTCCGCCTGGCGCATGCCTTGAAGGGCGCGGCGCGAGGCGTCGGCGCCTTCGCAATCGCCGACTGTGTGGGCAGGATCGAGACGCAGCCCGACGATAGCGGTGCGGTCAGACATCTCTCCGCCTTGATCGAGGAAGCGCGCGACTTCATCGCCTCCATCAGCCGCTGACGGACCTTCCCTGGGGATCGACGATCCACGACTGGATAGCGGCGAGCATTCGTTGTACGTCCAAGCGAGGCGCATGGCGCTTCGATGCCGCTTTTTGGCCGCAGTTGACATGCGTGCGGGAGTCATTATCTCGGCATGGTTTCTTCCATGCGGGACCGGCTGATGACCAAGCTTACCTATATCGCCTTTGACGGCACGCAGTTCGAGGTCGAGGCGGAGAACGGGTCGACGGTCATGGAAAACGCCATCCGCAACGCCGTCCCGGGGATCGAGGCCGAATGCGGCGGCGCCTGTGCCTGCGCGACCTGCCACGTCTATGTCGACGAAGCCTGGTCCGAGGTCGTCGGCGAACCCGAGGCGATGGAAGAGGACATGCTCGATTTCGCCTACGACGTTCGGCCGAATTCGCGGCTGTCGTGTCAGATCAAGGTGCGCGACGAGCTCGACGGTCTTGTCGTGCGCATTCCCGAACGGCAAGGTTAGCACCTCGCGCCGGGTGACCCGGCCTGCACGCTCCGGGCCGGCTTCCGGAGCCTCCTGGAGGACGCATGAGCTCGCCCAAGAAGACCGACATCCTGATCATCGGTGCGGGACCGGTGGCCCTGTTCGCCGTGTTCGAACTCGGCCTGTTCGACATGAAATGTCATCTCATCGACATTCTCGACCGGCCCGGCGGACAGTGCGCGGAGCTCTATCCGGAAAAGCCCATCTACGACATCCCGGGCTATCCCTCGATCTCGGCCCAGGGGCTGGTCGACAAGCTCATGGAACAGATCGCTCCGTTCCACCCGGAGTTCACCTTCAACCGCATGGTCTCCGGGCTGGCGCAACTCGACGACGGCAGCTTTCGCGTCACCACCGACGAGGACGAGGTGTTCGAGGCGAAGGTGGTGGTGATCGCCGCCGGCGGCGGCTCGTTCCAGCCGAAGCGGCCGCCCATACCCGGCATCGAGGCCTATGAGGGCAGGAGCGTCTTCTATTCGGTGCGCCGCATGGAGGAGTTCCGCGGACACGACCTTGTCATCGTCGGCGGCGGCGATTCCGCTTTGGACTGGACGCTCAACCTGCAGCCGGTCGCAAGGAGCGTGACGCTCGTCCACAGGCGGCCGGAATTCCGCGCTGCGCCCGACAGCGTCAACAAGATGTACGCGCTGCAGGAGATGAAGCAGCTCGATTTCCAGGTGGGGCAGGTGACGGCCCTTGCCGGCAATGACGGGCTGCTGCGCTCCGCGACGGTCAAGGGACCGGGCGGCGATGTCGAAGTCCCGT
Organism: Mesorhizobium sp. L-8-10; assembly: GCF_016756635.1. Classification (NCBI taxonomy): domain Bacteria; kingdom Pseudomonadati; phylum Pseudomonadota; class Alphaproteobacteria; order Hyphomicrobiales; family Phyllobacteriaceae; genus Mesorhizobium; species Mesorhizobium sp. L-8-10. Next base: position 4,715,184 of record NZ_AP023263.1, read on the forward strand.
GCACGCGGCTGCTTCCGTTCTTCGGCCTCACCATGAAACTGGGGCCGATCGCGGATTGGGGCTTGAACCTGCACGAGAACCAGATCCCGGTCGATACCGAGAAGTTCCAGACCTCGGTGCCCGGCATCTTCGCCATCGGCGACATCAACTGGTATCCGGGCAAGCTGAAGCTGATCCTGTCGGGCTTCCACGAAGCGGCGCTGATGGCGCAGGCGGCGAAGCGGATCGTCAGCCCCGGCGAGCGGATCGTCTTCCAATACACGACGTCGTCGACCAGCCTGCAGAAGAAGCTGGGAGTGGCCTGAACCCAACGTCACAGGACCCCGCCTGCGGGGCAAGCTCCTTCGCGGCGCTATTGCCGTTTCTGGCTCGCGCGGATCTGCTCCATCCGGTACTTCAGCAGAGACAGGATCCGGTTCTCGAAATTCATGCCTTCGATCCTGTCGAAGCGGTCCTGGGCGGCGTCGTGTTTGGCCAGCACCCTGCTCGACACGGCCTGCGCCTTCGCTTGGGCGGTTGCGCAGTCCTTCTGCCGCCCGATCTGCTTCAATTGCTCCTCCATGTCGCGCGCATGGTTCTTGGCGATGACGACATGGCTTTCCTCGTGCCGCTTGATGTCGGACGACAACGTGTCCCAGATGAGGCGTACATCGCGCTCCGCCTTGCCGCGCTGCTTCCAGCGCGGCAAGATCATCTTGGCGCGGACGGTCACCTTGGCGTCGTTCACCGAACAGCGGCCCTTCTGGTCGGTGGCATAGGTGATGCGCGAGGTGAACTCCATCTGGGTGGCGCCCGGATGGCGACGGCCGGTGCTCTTGACCTGTGGACCGCGTACGCTCAGCTCGTTCTCGATCTCTTCCAGCGTGCTGCCGCCGATCGTGAAGTAGCTGTAGCTCTTTGCGATGGAAGCGCCCTGCGCCGGAAAAAGGGCCAGGCCCAGGAAGCCGGCGGCGAGAAAAGCTGTTTTCATGGACACCTCGAACTCCACCTTGCTCGACCCGGCCATGACGCGCAACGGCAAATGCGCCAATATGGGACGGATGCGCAATATTGCGCCCGAATATGAAAAGGCCGTTGCATTTCGGATACGCCGACCGCACAAGGCGCCGAAACCGGATCGGCCCATGAAGACGATACGTTGGCATCTGGCGCATGGACGCCACATCGACATCGGCGCAAAGGCGCTGGTCATGGGGATATTGAACGTGACGCCGGACAGCTTCTCCGACGGGGGGCGTTTCGTTGCGGCCGAGGCAGCGCTGGCGCAGGCTGAACGCATGGCGGCGGAGGGCGCGGCGATCGTCGATGTCGGCGGAGAATCGACGCGGCCAGGCGCCGCGGCCGTTTCGGCGGCCGAAGAACAGGCGCGTATCCTTCCCGTGATCGAAGCTCTCGCCGGGAGTGGCATGCTGGTTTCCGTCGATACATATCGCGAAGAGACCGCTCGTCGCGCCGTCGCGGCCGGTGCGCATATCGTGAACGACGTCTGGGGCCTGCAGCGTGAGCCCGGCATCGCCAGGGTCGCTGTCGAGACCGGCGCCGGCCTGGTGATCATGCACACGTCGCGCAACCGCGAGAGATGCGCCGATGTCATCGCTGACCAGTTCCACTTCCTGCGAAGGTCGCTCGAGATCGCCGGCGCTGCCGGCGTCGCCCACGACAGGATCGTGCTCGACCCGGGCTTCGGCTTCGGCAAGGAGACAACCGAGGAGAACGTCGCGCTGATAGCCCGCTTCGAGGAACTCCACGCGCTCGGCTTTCCTCTCCTGGCGGGAACCTCGCGCAAGCGCTTCGTCGGTGCCATTACCGGCCGCGAGGCGGAGCGCCGCGACGTCGGCACGGCGGCGACCAGCGCCATATTGCGGCTGAAGGGCGCTGCGCTTTTCCGCGTCCACGATGTCGCAACCAATGTGGACGCTCTCGCTGTCGCGGATGCTATCCTCGCCGCCCAGGACACCTCGAACCCGACGGAATGCTGAAGCCATGTATGTGATCCGCATGAAGAACTGCGCGTTCTTTGCCCGCCATGGCCTGCATGACGAGGAAGAAAAGCTGGGGCAGCGTTTTTATGTCGACGCTGTGCTGGCGGTGGATCCCGGACGCGCGCTGGAGGAGGATCTGATCGCCGGCACCGTGGATTATGGCGTGGCCTTCGGTGTGATCGAGAAGATCGTCACCGGCGAACGCCGCTTCCTGATCGAGGCACTGGCGCTTGATGTCGCCAAGGCCCTGGTCGATCGCTTCCCACAGATCAAGCGCGCGGAGATCACCGTGCGCAAGCCGAACGCGCCGGTCCCGGGCGTGCTCGACCATGTCGAGGTGACCGTTGCCTGGCCCGAGTGAGCAGCGCGCCTTTCTCAGTCTCGGCGGCAATCTTGGCGATCCCGCGAAGTCGATGGGGGCTGCCTTGCGCATGCTGGACGAGGATCCGCTGACCCGCGTGGTCACCGTCTCCTCCCTTTACCGCACGCCACCCTGGGGCAAGCTCGACCAGCCCGACTTCCTCAACAGCGCCGCCGAGATCGCGACGCGCCGGACGCCGCACGGTTTGCTCGATCTCTGCCTGGCCGCAGAGCGGGCGTTGAAGCGGGTCCGCAAGGAGCGCTGGGGGCCGCGCATCGTCGATATCGATCTCCTGGTCTTCGGTGAGGTCGAACTGCATGAGCCCGGGCTGGAGCTCCCCCATCCGCGCATGGGCGAGCGCGCCTTCGTGCTGGTGCCGCTGGCCGAGATCGCACCAGGTCTGATGATTGCCGGAAGCCAGGCCGCCGAACGGGCCGCGACCATCGACCGGACCGGCATCGAAAGGCTGCTAGCCGGAAACGACTGGTGGAAGGCATAAAGCATGTCTCCCGAAAGTGTGTAGCGGTTTCGGGGAAAAGACATGCCCAAAATCAAACCTGCAGCGTGTCGCGTGAATCCTTCTACACGCGAGACTGCAGGCCGTAGGTGCGCGCCCGATGCCAACGGCATTGCCGTTGGCATCACACCGATGAGGCGCCGGCCTTCGCCGCCTCGTCCAGCACGGCGGCGGTCTCCTCGTTCATCGCACGGCCGGTCTGGCGCGGCGGGGTCAGCGGGGTGGGCACCGGCACCGGCATATTGCCCTTCATGAAGCCGCGGCCCGCCTGCAGCCCGCCGGTGAGCTGCGCCTCGAAACGCCCCTCGTCGCGGCGGCGCACGTCGGCGATGAGATCGGCCGCCTCTTCGGTGTCGACCCCCAGCGTTTCGAGCGTCCGCTGGCCGAAGACGAGGGCGGATTCAAAGGTCTCGCGGAGCTGATAGTCCGCTCCGGCGCTGACGAGCTGCAGTGCGATGCCTCGGTCGAAGGCGCGGACGAGGACCGGCACGAGCGGATATTCAGATTTGATCAGTTCGGTGATGCGGACGGCGATGTCGCCCTTGTCGACGCAGACGAGCACGGCGCGCGCCCGCCCGGCGCCGGCGGCATGCAGGATGTCGAGGCGCGTGCCGTCGCCATAATAGACCTTGAAGCCGAAATTCGCCGCTGCCTGGATCATCTCGACATCGTTGTCGATGATCGAGACATCGACGCCGTTGAGAAGCAGCGGCTGGCTGGCGATCTGGCCGAAACGGCCGAAGCCGATGACGAGCACGGAGCCGTTCAGTTCCTCGACCATGTCGACGCCGTCGAGCGACACTTTTTCGGCCGGTGTCAGCAGTCGAAGCATGAGCAGCGCCAGCGGCGTCAGCACCATCGAAATGATGATGATCGCGGTGAGCACGGCATTCGCCTCGCCGTCGATGATGCCGGCGCTCATGGCGGAGGAGTAGAGCACGAAGGCGAATTCTCCGCCTTGTGCCATCATCACCGCGCGTTCGAGCGCCTCGCGATGGTTCGACCGCAGGATGCGCGCCACCGCATAGATGCCAAGCGCCTTCACGACCATGTAGGCCACGACATAGACCGCAACGAGCTGCCAGTTGCTGGCGACGACGCTGAGGTCGAGCGACATGCCCACCGCCAGGAAGAAGAGGCCGAGCAGGATGCCGCGGAACGGCTCGATGTCGGCCTCGAGCTGGTGGCGGAAGGTCGACTCGGAGAGCAGCACGCCAGCGAGGAAGGCGCCCATTGCCATCGACAGGCCGCCGAGCTGGAGGGCGAGCGCGGAGCCGAGCACCACCAGCAGGGCGGCAGCCGTCATCACCTCGCGGGCGCGCGAATCGGCGAGGACCCGGAAAAGGGGATTGAGCAGGTAGCGGCCGGCGACGACGAGGCCGACGATGGAGCCGACTCCAATTGCGATCGAGGTGAAGCGCGCCGCAAGACCGGTTTCTTCCCCGCCGGTGGCTGGAGCAAGGAACGCGACCGCGGCCAGCAGGGGCACGATCGCCAGATCTTCCAGCAACAGGATCGCAACCATGCGCTGACCGCGCGGCGAAGACATGTCGCCGCGCTCCTCGAGCGACTGCATGACGATCGCCGTGGAGGTCAGCACGAAGCCGGCGCCGGCGACGAAGGACACGGCTGCCGGAAAACCGCCGGCGAGTCCGAGCAGGGTAAGCATCGCGGCACACAGGCCGACCTGGAACGCACCGAGGCCAAAGATCTCGGCACGCAGGCTCCATAGCCGCGAAGGCCGCATTTCGAGCCCTATGATGAACAGGAACATGACCACGCCCAGCTCCGCGACATGGAGGATCGCCGCGGGATCGGAGAAGATCTTGAGGCCGAACGGGCCGATCAGCAGTCCGGCGGCGAGGTAGCCGAGGATAGAGCCCAGGCCAAGGCGCCTGAAGATCGGCACGACGACGACCGCGGCGCCGAGCAGCGCGACAACATGAACCAGATCGTTTCCGGTCGCTTCGGCTGCCATGCTCAGGTAATCTCCATCTATGATACGCCGTGTGCGGGCGCTTCGTCATAGACTATGAGCAGCGGAATGAGCAAAGGCAACCTGACTACCCTGCCAGTGTTCCCATGACCGCAATCCTTCAACGGGCGCCGTTCGATGCTTGCAAGCCGGTGAGCGGCCCGGGTAGAAGCGGCGGCGCTGCGTCGAGCTCCGCTCCTCGCGCGATCGCGAAGTCGATGATCCCGAATTGCCATGACTGACAGGATTACCCGGCGTGCCGTCTTCTTCATCGGCGGATACGACCCGAAGACGGCTGAATCCTTCTTCGGCCGGCTCGACAAGGAGATCGCGCGCTCCAACAGGATCTGGGGCGTGTCGACCTCCATCTCCCCCGTCGAACTATCTCCGGACGGCGAAGTTGGCCGCGTTGCAATCCGGACCAGCGCCGGCAACTGGGCGACCGAGACGGACTTCAGTTTTTTCGTGCTCGACAGGATCGTGCTGGGAGACTTCGCCACGCCGCTGCCGAAGCGCCTGTGGAAATATCTGGTGATGTTCGCCGACTATGTCGCGAGCGGCACGCTGTTTCGGCTCTTCGCGGCGAGCTGGCGCTTCGGCCTCTACATGCTCTACCCCTTCTTCATGCTCGTCGTCTTCGCGGCCGCCGGGACGTTTGTCGGCCGGTGGCTGGTACGGAACGGAATGCCGGGCGCGTTGCCGCTCGGCGCGGCCGCCGGGCTCATCGTTTTCTTCGGTCTGCTCGCCACGCTGGGCAGGCGCTGGTCGATCACGCACCTCATGGATCTGTGGTCCTTCTCGCGCGACTATCTGCGCGGTCGGCGGCCGGACGCCGATGCGCAGCTCCGGCGTTGCGGCGACTTGATCGCGGCACAGGCCGTGCAGTTCGACTATGACGAGATCCTGCTGGTCGGCCACAGCACCGGCGGCGCTCTGATCCTGGACGTGGCTGGCCACGCGCTTGCCGCCGACCGGCTTCTGGCACGTCGCAAGGCGCGCGTGTGCGTGCTGACACTAGGCTCGACGGCTCTCAAGATCGGACTTCATCCGGCGGCTGGCGCCTTCCGACGGAAGGTGCAGACGCTGGTCGACGACGGTCGGATCGACTGGGTCGAGATCCAGTGCCTCACGGACGTCATCAATTTCTACAAGACCGATCCGGTAGCATTGATGGAGCTCAGCCCGCGCCGGGCCGGCGAGAACCTGCCGTTTCCGCTCGTGCGGCAGGTTCGTATGCGTGACATGCTGGAGGACGCGACCTACAAGCGCATCAAGCGCAATTTCTTCCGCGTGCATTACCAGTACATTTTCGGCAACACCAAGCGCTATTTCTACGACTTCTTCATGGTCTGTTGCGGCCCGGTGTCCCTGCGGGTCCGTGCCGAGAAGAGCATCGTCGGCGCGGGTCTCTCCGAGGAGGGCACGATATGACGCAGACTTTCGCCCACGCGGTCTGGATTGCCGGCCTGATCGCCTGGTTCGCCATACGGTGGCCTCATCAGCGGCGATCGCGCAGGATCGCCGTTGTCAGCGACGGCCGCTCCCTGGGAGACCGGATCGTGCTGGTGGCCGCCGGCGTCGGCCTCGCGCTTATCCCGGTGATCTATATGGCCACAGGCTTCCCTGCTGCCGCGGACTATACCTTCCGTCCCTGGATGGGCTGGATCGGCACGGCGCTGCTGGTTCTTTGCCTCGTGATGTTCCATGTCAGCCATCGGCAGCTCGGCAAGAACTGGTCGGTGACGCTCGAAATCCGCGAAAGGCACCAGTTGGTCACCGACGGGCTCTACAGATATGTCCGCCACCCCATGTATTCGTCGTTCTGGCTTTGGGCGATCGCGCAGGCTTTCCTGATCCCGAACTTCGCTGCCGGGTTTGCCGGTCTCGTGGGAGTCGGACTCCTCTATTTCTATCGCGTCGGCCGCGAGGAGGAGCTTATGCGACGAACGTTCGGCGCGGATTATGACAAGTACGCGGCACGGACCGGACGCGTTATACCACGGGTCTTCTGATCACGATCGCGTGGGTTGCAGGCGGGCTGCTCGACTTCGCAGCAATGTTTATGCAGTAAGCGCCCCAGATTCTTGGGCGGGGCTTGATCGATCGTGACAGCGATACCCTTTCGGGTTTCCGTGAGGCTGGTATTGGGCGTGCTGGCCGCAGTGGCTGTCGCCGCCGGCGCCGATGCCGAAGGCAGGCCGGCGCAGGTCAACAGACCGGCCGCGTATGCGGGCGCCGCGGCGAAGCAGGTTCATGCGGGCGATATCTATCTGCTGCGCGGCTTCGCCGACATATTCTCGCGTGGCCTCGACGAGCTTGGAGCGAAGCTCGTCGAGCATGGCATCGACGTGAAGGTTATCGGCCATGGCGCCTGGGAATCGGCGGCGTCGACCATCATCGCGAACCAGAAGCGTCATGGCCGCAAGCCCGTCGTCCTTATCGGCCATTCGCTGGGCGCCAACGCTGCCATACTGATCGCAGAACGGCTTCGCGCGCGCAACATCGAGGTCCAGTACCTGGTCACCTTTGCGGCGACCGCACCCGAGCCGGTTCCCGGCAATGTGGAGAAGGTGGCCAACTATTATTTCGCCACCCACGGCTGGGGCGAGAAACTCGTCGGCGCCGCCGGTTTCCACGGGGCTCTCGACAATAAGGACTACTCAGAGGCGCAGAACATCGGTCATTTCAACATCGAGAAACAGGCCGACATCCACGAGGAAGTGATCCGTAACGTGGTTCGTATCATCCGGCCCGGCATGGGCACGGGCAAGGCAAAGTCCTGACCGGGGCGGATGGACGCCAGGGGCGGCTATTTCTGGGCGACGGAGCCAACCGCCGCGCCGTCGACGCGCTTCAGATTCATGCCGATGACGGGCACCATCTGCTTCTCGACACGAACCGAGACGGTCACCGTCATGGCATCGTCGTCGGAGAGCCTGGCGATCATGGCGCCCTTCAGCGCGGCACGGTTGAGGCCGAGCACCACCCGGCGGCCGTCGACATTGCCGGAGACGACGTCCAGCCCCTTGCCGGCGGCGCCGTCCATGAAGGTTCCGCGATAGCCACTGCCCTTGCGCTCCACCGTCGCCGACATCTTCTGGGTGAACACGCCCACCCGGCAGCTTCCGTCCAGCGTCATGCCGACCGATGCCTCGGGCGTGGAGCCGGTGAACGAACAGGTGAATTTGGTGCCCTTGTATTTGCCCGCGACGATCTCGCCGGGACCGACCCACTCGCCTTCAACCTGCTGGAAGAACTTCTTGTCGCGCTCATTGGCCTCGGCGGGCGCGGTAAGGCCGACAACGGCCGAAGCAGTCGCGAGCGGCAGGAAGGCGGGCAGGATAGCGCGTTTCATCAAGGAACACCTGGCTACGTCGGGACGGGGGGAACAATTACCTGACTGAACCATGAACATGATTGGTTAACGCTTCGTCTACCTGTCTCCGGCCGCCGATTCAATCCACAACGTGCATGCGGGGTCGGCCGGGCACCGAGCGGATCAGCTCTGCCCGCCCGTTTCCTCCTTGCGTTTGGAGAATGAGGCCAGGGCGGCCAGGAAGTCGCCGAGGCCGGGCCGAGCGACACCCAGGAAGGGCAGCGGCCGTGCCGTTTCCATGGCTGCCAGGCCGATGCGCGCCGTCATCATGCCGTTGACCACGCCTTCGCCGAGCTTGGCCGACAGCTTGGCGGCGAGGCCGTGCCCGACGATCTGCTGGACGAAGCTGTCGCCGACCGCCATCGAGCCGGTCACCGCCAGATGGGCTAGCACGCTGCGCGTCAACCGGAAGAAACCCAGGGTCCCGGGACGTCCGCCGTAGAGCTCGGCAAGCCGCCGGATCAGCCGGCCGGCCTCGAACACGACATAGGCGACATCGACAAGGGCCCGGGGGCTGATGGCGGTGACCAGGGAAACACGCTTGGCGGCGTCGAGCACGAGGATCTTGGCCTGCGCATCGAGCGGCGCCAGGATCTCGGCTTCGGCAATGCGGATGAGGTCGCTGCCGTCGATGATTTCGTCCCCGAGGTCTGCCACCGCACGCCGCCCCGCCGCGGTCTCGGGTTTCGCCGAGACCAGCGTCGCGAGTTCGGAAACGACGCTTCTCGCCAGTTTGGGATCGTTGCGGGCGGCGGCGTCGGCGGCGCGGCTGCGCAGCTTCTCCACCGAGGCGAGACGCGCCAGTCCCAGTATTTCGCGCATCAGGATGATCAGCAGAGCCGCTCCCGCGACCGCTGCCGTGCCGACCGCCAGCCAGCCCAGCCAGTCCGCGCGCATGAAAAGGTCGCGGATCAGGCGATCAGTCCAAAGTCCGATGGCCAGCGTCACCAGAACGCCGGCCGCGCCCAGGAAAATGGCGCCGATACGCGAGCGCCGTTTCGGCGCCGTGGCCGGCGGCGGCGTGCTCGCCACCAGATCGGGTTCGTCGAAGATGTCGGTTTCGGCCGGCAGCACGACAGCGACATCCTTCACTGCGCGCGGCTTGCGCGGCGCCGAATGGGGCTTGGTCGTCGCGTCGTCCTTCTCGCCATGCCGGGGTTCCGGATCGAGCCGGAAGGCGGCCGGTCGTCTTGGCTCCTTCATGACAGTCGGTCTCCGATTAGGAACTGCAGCGCGCGGTCGAGCCGGATGTGCGGCAAGGAAAGCGTTACGCCATCTGTGGTGCGTTCGAGCTTGGGCGGCCGGAAGCGGACGAACCGGATTGTCGGATGCTCGGCGTCGTGCGACCCGCCGGACGCGGCCGCCGCAAACACGGAACCCGGCTTGTCCGGAAGGTCGCCGGGGAAGATCGCGGTCTCCGTCGTGCCGTCGAAGGATTCGCCGTTGATCGTCTCGCCTGCCAGAGGCGTCCCGATGATGACGGGCAGTGTTTCGCGGCCCTGCCTGACGGTGCCTTCGCGCGTGGCGCGCACCGCCGCCATGGCCAGGACATCGACCTCGGCGCCGGTAAGGTCCGCGCGTGCCACAGCGCGGTCGGCCAGACGCCGCACGATCGCCTGCAGGCGATCGTGGCTTTCGTGATGGATGTGGTCGGCCTTGGTGGCGGCGATCAGGATCCTGTCGATGCGCCGTGAGAAGAGGTCGGTGAAGAGGCTGCCGCGCCCGGGCCGGAAGCAGGAGAGGATTTCGGTGACGGCGCGCTCGAGATCGGTTACCGCAGCCGATCCGGCATTCAGGGCCTGCATGGCGTCGATCAGAACGATCTGCCGGTCAAGCCTGGTGATGTGCTCGCGGAAGAACGGCTTCACCACATGCGTCTTGTAGGCCTCGTAGCGGCGTTCCATCATCGCATGCAGCGAGCCGGGCTTGGCCCGCTTTTCGCCGAGATCGGGCAGCGGAGCGAAGGTGAGCGCCGGCGAGCCGTCCAGATCGCCGGGCATCAGGAACCGGCCGGGCGGCAGGGTCGACAAGGCCCGGCTGTCGCCCTTGCAGGCCCTGAGGTAGCTGGCGAAGCTCTCGGCCAGCCGGCGCGCAGTCATTTCGTCGGCGTCGGCGCGAGGGTCGGCCGCGGCCGCGAGCGCACGCCATTCCTCCGAGAGGTCGGCGCGGACTGGGAGGCTGGCGAGATGGAACGCGTCGGCGGAGAACTCGGCATAGTCCTTGCCGAGAAGCGGCAGGTCGAGCAGCCATTCTCCGGGATAGTCGACGATGTCGACCGATAGTCTGCCGCGCGAGAAGAGCCGGCCCCAGCCGGAAGCGGATTCATACTCGATGGTCAGCCGAAGCTCGGAAATGGCGCGCGTCGAATCCGGCCAGACCCGGCTCGAAACCAGCGCGTCGACATGGTCCTCGTACTGGAAGCGCGGCACGGCGTCGTCGGGCTGCTGCTCCAGAAAGGCGCGTGCGATGCGCCCGGATTTTTGCGCCTCGAAGAGCGGCAGGCGCCCGCCATGGATGAGGTTGTGGACGAACGCGGTGATGAACACCGTCTTTCCTGCCCGGGAAAGGCCGGTTACGCCGAGCCGCAGCGACGGCGAGAACAGGCCGGCCGCGCGCCCGGACAACGTATCGAGTGCGATCATCGCCTCGTCGGTGATTGTCGTCAGCGATGTCGCCAAATCGGTCGTCTCTTGCCCCGCAAACGCCCCCGATATAGGCGACCCGGCCCGGCTTTGGAACCGGCGGCCGCGCTCAGAGGTCGGCCGGCGTCAGGAAGGTCTCGAGATAGCCTCTGCCCGGCGCTGCCTGGGCAAAAGCGCCGGGAAAACGGATGACGGCCAGCGCCGATGTCGGAAAGCCGGCAACCATCGCGTGCCTTGCCTCTTCGACGCCGTCGCCGGAAAGGGCGAGGGCCACGTCTTCCGTCATCGGGTTGTGGCCGACGACGAGGATCGAGCCGACTGCAGGCGCGTCACGGATGATGTCGACATAGCCTGCGGCGTCGGTGTTGTAGAGGCCGTCAGTGTAGACGATGCGCCCGGTCCGCAGGCTCTTGATGACCCCTTCCAGCGTCTGGCGAGCCCGGCGCGCGGTGGAGCAGATCACCAGTTCAGGCACATAGCCGCCGTTGCGCATGGCAATCCCGGTGGCCTCCGCGTGACCCTGTCCCGCGGCGTCAAGGGGGCGGTCGAAGTCGCGCATTCCCGGTTCCGCCCAGCCGGCCTTCGCATGTCGCAGCAGGAAAAGCCGGCTCATCCGGATGGGTCCTCTCATTTTGCCGTGGACGGTGGACGGAATGTCCAGAAGGCAATGCGAAGGATGTAGTCCGGCCGCGCGGCGCGCGCAACTGGCGGGGAGAGGATAGGCAGAACGTCCTAGATGTCGATCACCCCAGGGGTATCGCTCGCCGTGCAGACGATGTACGAGCCACCGCGATATGGTCTTCCGCGCTCGCGGACATTTGCACGAAGGTGTGGCCGTTTGATCTTGTGCCGTCTGTGGTCGCCGAATATATAGGCGCCCATCAAAGGGTTGTGGGTGAGTCGAAATGAACGAACTCGTTGATGCCGATTACGTACCCTCAGAAGACGAGCCGTTCATGAACGAACGGCAAAAGTCCTACTTCAGAGCCAAGCTCGTTTCCTGGAAGAACGATATCCTCCGCGAGGCGCGGGAAACCCTCGAAATCCTGCAGCAGGAAAATGCCAACCATCCCGATCTGGCTGACAGGGCGTCATCCGAGACGGATCGCGCCATTGAACTGCGCGCCAGGGACAGGCAACGCAAGCTGATTGCCAAGATCGATGCCGCGCTGCAGCGTATCGACGAGGGCACTTACGGCTATTGCGAGGAGACCGGGGAACCGATTGCGCTGAAGCGGCTCGACGCAAGGCCGATCGCGACCTTGTCCATCGAGGCCCAGGAACGCCATGAGCGGCGCGAGAAGGTCTATCGCGACGACTGATCGGCAGATTCGGCGCAAGCGGACGCCGTGAAGATCGTCGTATTGGAAGTGAAGGGGCGGCCATCGGCCACCCACTCCGGTTTTTTCAGGCCGTCTTTCAGGCTGCCTGTTTCGGCGCTGGGCCGACATAGCGCGACTGGGGGCGGATCAGGCGTCCCGTCAGTTCCTGCTCGCGGGAATGGGCGATCCAGCCGGGCATACGGCCGGCGGCGAAGATGCAGGTGAAGCTGTCGGCGGGAAAACCCAGCGCGTCGAGCAGGACCGCCGTATAGAACTCCACATTTGTTTCCAGCGAACGGCCCGGCTTCTCGCGGCGCAGGATATTGAGCGCCGCCTGCTCGACGGCTTCGGCGAGCGCGAGTCGGCTCGCTCCGGAGCGGGCGCGGCCGAGCGCCCGTAGGGCGGCCTTGAGCGCGTCGGCGCGCGGATCACGCACTTTGTAGATGCGGTGGCCGAAACCCATCAGTCTTTCTCCGCGCGCCAGCGCCTCACCGAGCCAGGCTTCGGCGGCATCGGGTTCGCCGATTGCCTCCAGCATGTCGAGCACCGGCCCCGGAGCGCCGCCATGAAGCGGACCCTTCAAAGCGCTGAGCGCCGCGACCGCGGCCGAGACCAGCCCCACACGGGTGGAGGCGACGATACGCGCGGTGAAAGTCGATGCGTTGAGGCCGTGATCGCAGACCGTCACCAGATACGCGTCGAGCGCGCGCCTTGCCTCATCCGATGTTTCCTCGCCGGAAAGCATGCGCAACATGTCGGCCGCCTGACCGGCGTCGGCAGTCGGCCCGATCGGCGCGAGACCGCGGCGCAGCCTTATGATGGCTGGCGTCAGCACGACAGGCGTGGCCAGAAGCCGATGCGCGGTAATGAGATCATCGCCGTCCGCGACAAACGAGAGGCCGGCGCGCAACGCATCGACCGGCGGCAGCGCCGCAAGGGCGGCCAGTTGCGGCGCGAGTCGGTCGAAGACCTCGACACGGGCGTCGCCGATCGAGCGGGAGAGCGTTTCCACATCGGAAAGGTCCGGAAAGAAACCGTCCAGCAGAAGATGCGCCGCCTCTTCCGCGCCAGCGCTTCGGGCGAGTTGCTCCACGGGTCTGCCGCGTATGGTCAATCGTCCGTTCAGGCCGTCGACATCCGAGAGAACGGTTTCGGCGGCGATCACTTCATCGAGACCCTGCATGAACTTTCTCCTTCGCAGTTTCACTCGATGTGATATGTCAATCATCTCCAGTCAATCTTGATCAAGATAATCAATATGTCTGCCTGGATAGATCGCGACGAGACGCTGCGGCTGCTCGGGGTCAAGCCGCAGACGCTTTACGCCTATGTCAGCCGCAAGCTGCTGACCGCTTTGCCGGATCCCGCGGATCCGCGGCGCAGCCTCTATTCGCGGTCCGAGGTCGAAGGGCTGGTGAAGCACAGGCGGCGCGGCAGGGGAGCTGCCGAGGTTGCCGAAGGCGCCATCTCATGGGGCGACGCCATCCTGCCCACTTCGATCTCATCGGTCGCGGGCGGACGCCTCTACTATCGCGGGCGCGATGCGGTCGTGCTCGCCCGCACGGCGACACTGGAGGCAGCGGCGGCGCTGTTGTGGGATGTCGCGGAACTGCCCGAGGTCGGCGAGCCGTTGGGCTTCGACGTCGACCTGCCGCCGATCGAGGCCGCCATGTCAATGCTGGCCGCAGCCGCCTGCCGGTCGGATCCCACCCGCGGCAGGGCGGCGGTTTCGTTGCTGGAGGAATCGGCGAAACTGCTCCGCTCCGTCGCTGCGGCGCTCGGGGCCGAGCTTTCGGCCGGGGCCGATATCGCCGCCGGCTTTGCCCGCAGATGGAACCGGGATCCGGCTGCCGAGAGGGCCATGAGGATGGCGCTGGTGCTCATGGCCGATCACGAGCTCAATGCGTCGGCATTTGCCGCGCGCGTTGCAGCGTCCACTGGCGCGCCGCTCGCCGCGGCCGCGTTGTCGGGTTTCGCCGCGCTTCTCGGGCCCTCGCATGGCGGCGCGACGCGTCGTGTCCGCGCGCTTGTCGACGAGGCCGCCTTCAAGGGGCCCCGCCGGGCCGTGCGCGAAAGGCTGGCGCGTGGCGATGCGTTGCCGGGATTCGGTCATCCGCTTTATCCGGATATCGATCCGCGCGCGGCGGCGCTGCTTGCGCAATTGCCCTTGCCCGACCTGCTGGAGGAGTTGTCGAGCGAAGCCGTCGATGCGACCGGCATCCGGCCGGACATCGATTTCGCGACGGTGGCGGTCGCCTGCACCTACGATCTTCCGAGGGATGCCCCGATCCAGATGTTCGCCGCCGCGCGTATGGCGGGCTGGCTCGCCCATGCCATGGAGCAGGCCTCGACAGGGCGGCTCATCCGTCCGCGCGCCCGCTATGTCGGGCCGGCGCTCGATCGCTCCTGAGGTCAGCGTTTGCCGTTCGACAACTCGCCGAGCAGCTTGTTCATCTCGTCTTCGAGCGACACGGGCCCAGCCTTGCCGGAAGGCTGCGGCTCGTCGTCCAGGGACGACGAGAGTTCGTCCAGAAGCGCCCTGTCGATGTCGTCTGCCGGGTTGGCCCGCGGAGGCGCCGAGCCCTGCAGGTCGCGCGGCAGATGGTCGTCGCGGCCGGCGGGTGGTGGCGCAGACGGGTTCGTTCGCATGGGCTGCGCCATGCGTTGCGGCTGAACGGCCGGTTGCGGCGCAGGCTGAGGCTGCGCAGCCCGCTGAGGCTGCTGGGGGGCAGCCTCGCGCTCCGGCGGACGAGGCTGCGGCCGCTGTTCGCGAAGCGGCGGCACCGGTATGCGCTGCTGGGCCTGTTGCATGCGCTGCGGCTCGGCTGGCCGGGATTGTTCGCCGGGGCGTTGGGGCCGCGGTGCGGAATCCTGCTGCACCGCCTCGCCGGTGAGGGCCGGTCGTCTCGTCTGGCCAAGCCTGATGTTCTGCTCGACCACGACATCGGTCGGCCCGCCAATCAGGATCAGATGCTCGACGTCGTCGCGGCGCACCAGCACCAGTCGCCTGTGGCTGTCGACCGCCGTCGCGTCCATGACCGCCAGCCGCGTCTTGCGGTTGCGGCCGCCCGCCACGAAAGTTCCGAAAGTCATGCTGCGGATCAGCCGGATGATGACCAGCACCACGACGAGCAAGATGAGTGCACCGATCGTCCACAGCACGGCCGCAGCATAATCTGGGCCCGCAATGCTCTGCAGCCATTCCGGCATCGCTCTACCTCCCGCCAAGGATCGTTGAAGCGCGCGACACTAGACCGCGCACGCTGCCGACCGCAAGTTGGTTCGTGCATTCCCGGTTCGGTCGATCCGACGCTGATATCGGAAGTATGGGAAATGCGGGGCTGGCATTGCAAGTCCGTTTTGGGCGAAAGCGACGAGCAACCGGCCGCTGCGCCTTTCGGCCGGCCCCGATCGTGTGAGAAAAACCCGCTGGGCCTTTTCCGGGCCGGGAGAATATGATCCAAGCGGAAGGGCGGAGAGCGGCTGGAATCAGGGGAAGATCGCCGCCGTCGCCATCACGGGCAAGGGACGAATGACCAGGGAAACCCGAAACGAGTTCTATCCGGTCCCGATCGTCGACCAGAACATGCGCCCCGGCGCGATAACCAGGCTGATCGTTTTCATCATCGTGCTTACCGGCGCGGCTTTCGTCTTCGCTATCTTCCGCGAGCGCCTTGGCGATCCTTTCCTGCTCGGCCTTCTGGGCGTGCTGGCCATGATCGGCGTCGGCTACCTTTTCGCCACTGCGATCGGCTTCGTCCAGATCGCGCCGCGCTCGACAACGGACGAGCTGTCCAAGGCTTTTGTCGACTCCATGGCGCAGGGACTCATCGTCACCGACACGAAGGGTCGCATCATCTATGCCAACCGGGCCTATGCCGACATGACCGGCGCCACGTCGGCTGCCGACGTCAAGACGGTCGAAGGCCTGTTGTCGGATGTTCCCGAGGCGTCGGCCACCATCTACTCGATCGCTTCCGGCCTGCGCGACGGGCAGACCGGCGACGGCGAGTTCCGACTGCGCCAGGCGATCCGCCCGGGTGCCGAACCCGGCGCGCGCTGGTACAGGGTGCGGGCGCGCACCTTCAGCGTGCCGGGCCAGCGCCAGCCGCTGATGGCCTGGCAACTCGCCGACGTCTCGAAGGAACGCGCCGAGCAGGAACGCTTCTTCCTCGACCTGCAGAAGGCGATCGACCATCTCGACCACGCGCCCGCCGGCTTCTTCGCCGCCGATCAGGAGGGCCGCATCACCTATCTCAATGCGACGCTCGCCGAATGGCTGGGCATCGATCTCGCCTCTTTCACGCCCGGCGCGATGACGTTGCACGAGATCATTGCCGGCGACGGCATGGCGCTGGTCCGGTCGGTCAAGGCCGATCCCGGGACTACACGCAACGCCGTGGTCGACCTCGACCTCGCGACCTCGACCGGCGAGGCGCTTCCGGTTCGTTTCATGCATCGCGTGACCGCGACACGCGACGGGTCGCCCGGCCCTACGCGTACGATCGTGCTCAACCGCACCCAGGGCGAGGATTCCTCGGCGGATCTGCGTGCGTCCGAGGTCCGCTTCACCCGTTTCTTCAACTCCACGCCGATGGCGATCGCCGGCGTCGACGCACAGGGCCGCATCCTGCGCACCAACGCGCCGTTCCTGTCGCTGTTCTCGAGCGTCGTCGACCGCGACGCGGTCGACCGCCGGGTGCGCCTCGACACGGTGATCCACGAGCGCGACCGCGAGATGTTCGCCGCGGCGATCGAACGCGCCAGACAGCGGCAGGCCGACATCGCCCCGATCGACACCGTGCTGCCCGACAATGAGGAGCGTCACATGCGCTTCTACGTCAATGCGGTGGCCGACGGGACCGGCGGCGAGGGGGCTGAGGAAGCGGCAATCGTCTATGCGGTGGAGACGACCGAGCAGAAGGCGCTCGAGAGCCAGATGGCGCAGAGCCAGAAGATGCAGGCCGTGGGGCAGCTCGCCGGCGGCATCGCCCATGACTTCAACAATGTGCTGACCGCCATCATCATGGCGTCCGATCTGCTTCTGGCCAACCACCGACCGTCGGACCCGTCCTTCCCCGATATCATGAACATCAAGCAGAATGCCAACCGCGCCGCCTCGCTGGTGCGCCAGCTGCTGGCATTCTCGCGCAAGCAGACGCTGCGTCCGGAGGTGCTCAACCTCACCGACGTGCTGGCGGATCTGCGCATGCTGCTGGCGCGGCTCGTCGGCAACGAGATCCGGCTGAAGGTCGACCATGGCCGCGACCTCTGGCCGGTGAAAGCCGATATCGGCCAGTTCGAGCAGGTCATCGTCAATCTGGTCGTCAATGCGCGTGACGCCATGCCGACGGGCGGCGAACTGTCGATCCGTACCAAGAACCTGAAGCTCGAAGACACCCGGGCCTACAGCTATCGCGAGCTGACGCCTGCGGAATATGTGCTGGTCGAGGTCGAGGACAGCGGCACCGGCATCGAGCCGGCGGTGCTCAAGAAGATCTTCGAGCCGTTCTTCACGACCAAGGAGGTCGGCAAGGGGACCGGTCTCGGCCTTTCTATGGTCTATGGCATCATCAAGCAGACCGGCGGCTTCATCTACTGCGATAGCGAGGTGGGTAAGGGCACGGTGTTCCGCATCTTCCTGCCGCGGCACGTCGTGGAGCAGAAGCCGGTGCCGGCGATCCAGGACTTCAGGATCACCGAACAGAAAAGTCCGCCTTCGGCCGAGCCCGCCCAGCAGACCCCGCGGCCGTCGGATGCGCCCAAGGATCTTTCCGGTTCGGCCACTGTGCTGCTGGTCGAAGACGAGGACGCGGTGCGCATGGGCGGGGTGCGGGCGCTCACGTCGCGTGGCTACACGGTGCACGAGGCGTCGTCGGGCGTGGAGGCGCTGGAGATCTTCAAGGAGCTCGACGGCAAGGTCGACATCGTGGTCTCCGATGTGGTCATGCCCGAAATGGACGGGCCGACATTGCTCGGCGAATTGCGAAAGATCCAGCCGGGCATCAAGTTCGTCTTCGTCTCGGGCTATGCCGAAGACGCTTTCGCCAAGAACCTGCCCCAGGACGCACATTTCGGCTTCCTGCCAAAGCCGTTCTCCCTGAAGCAGCTCGCCACCGTGGTGAAGGACATGATCGACGGCAACTGATCCGCTGTCGCGCTCTTCCCGCGGGACGGAAGCTCGGTACGTCGTTGCATTCGTCCACAATATGCTCTTCGATGGATGTCGAGACGGTGGGGGCTGCCTTGAGGGTGCGCGATGACGCCACACAACAGTGCCGAAAAGGGCGACTATGCCGAGGCGGTGCTGTTGCCCGGCGACCCCGATCGAGCCGAGTGGATCGCCTCGACCTTTCTGTCTGACGTGCGTTGCGTGAACCGCATTCGCGGCGCGCTCGGTTTTACGGGCGTCTATCAGGGCATCCGGGTGAGCCTGCAGACGACCGGCATGGGGCATCCGTCGCTCTCGATCTATGTCCATGAACTCCTGAGCGTCTATGGCGCCAGGACCCTGATCCGGGTAGGCACCTGTGGCGGCCTTGATGCCCGACTTCCCGTGCGCAGCATTGTCCTTTCGCAATCGGCCAGCAGCGACGGCGGCATCAACCGGCAGATTTTCGGACGGTTCGACTACGCGCCTGCCGCAGACGTCGGATTGCTGAGCCTCGCCTCGGAGATCGCCCGCGCGAAGGGGCTGGCCCATACGGTGGGGCCCACGGTTTCCAGCGATGTCTTTTATCATCCGGACGGCATGGAACGTTTTGCGACGCTGCGGCGGCACGGCGTTCTCGCCGTCGACATGGAAACGAGCTCCCTCTATACGCTGGCCGCCCAGTTCGGCGCGAGAGCGCTGTCGATCTGCACTGTCGTCGACAATATGGCGACCGGCGAAGAGACGCTTCTTTCGGAACGCCAGGCTCTGTTTGCCGGCATGGCCAGACTGGCGCTCGACGTTGTTGCGACCGCGCCCGCGCTGAAAGCGTGAGGCTGGCAAAGAGCCGTCCGGGCGTGAGGCCGACACCGGGAAATTCTCCGCCCTGTCGAACGCCTGACTTGCCGGAGGGGTGTGCAGTTCTGCCTGTTTTGTTGGCTCCTGCAACTTTTGCCTAAAAATTCGCCACCTTGTGTTGCGTTGCGTAAATATTCCTCAGTGCCTGGCGTGGCGGGGCAGACATCCCGCGTCCGCCTCCCGAGGGCGCGTGGCGTAACCGCTTGGGTTCCCAAGCATTCCCCTGTGATTTTAGCGCTGCGTCGCGGACTGGCACGACGGTTGCTTTGCCTATTGCGACCCAAACAACAATCATCAGGAGGTGTCATAATGAGGGGTAAGTTCCTGTCGGCCACAAAGATGCTGTCGGCCGCCGTGTTCGGCGCAGGCATGCTTGTTTCCGTGCCTGCCTTGGCGCAGGAAGACACGATCAAGGTGGGCATACTCCACTCGCTGTCGGGCACGATGGCGATCTCGGAGACCACGCTCAAGGACACGATGCTGTTCCTCATCGACGAGCAGAACAAGAAGGGAGGGGTGCTCGGCAAGAAGCTCGAGGCGGTCGTGGTGGATCCTGCGTCCGATTGGCCGCTCTTCGCGGAAAAGGCCCGCGGATTGATCGAGAACGACAAGGTTGCCGCGGTGTTCGGCTGCTGGACCTCGGTCTCGCGCAAATCGGTGCTGCCGGTTTTCGAGGAACTGAACAGCCTGCTCTTCTATCCTGTGCAGTATGAAGGGGAGGAGAGCCAGCGGAACGTCTTCTACACGGGCGCTGCGCCGAACCAGCAGGCCATTCCGGCCGTCGATTATCTGATGAACGAGGAAGGCGTCGAACGCTGGGTGCTGGCGGGAACGGACTATGTCTATCCGCAGACCACCAACAAGATCCTGGAAGCCTATCTCCAGTCCAAGGGTGTGAAGCCCGAGGACATCATGGTGAACTACACGCCGTTCGGCCATTCGGACTGGCAGACCATCGTCACCGACATCAAGAATTTCGGCTCGGCCGGCAAGAAGACCGCGGTGGTCTCGACCATCAACGGCGACGCCAATGTGCCGTTCTACAAGGAACTCGCCAATCAGGGCATCAAGGCCGAGGACATTCCGGTCGTGGCCTTTTCGGTCGGCGAGGAGGAACTCGCCGGCCTGGACACGGCGCCGCTCGTCGGCCATCTCGCAGCCTGGAACTATTTCCAGTCGGTCGATACGACCGAAAACGAGGCCTTCATCGAGGCCTGGAAAGCCTTCACCAAGAACGACAAACGCGTAACCAATGACCCGATGGAAGCTCATCTCATCGGCTTCAACATGTGGGTGAAGGCCGTCGAAAAGGCGGGCTCGACGGATCCGGATGCCGTCATCGACTCCATCGTCGGCGTTTCGGTGCCGAACCTCTCCGGCGGCTATTCGACCATGATGCCGAACCATCACATCACCAAGCCGGTTCTGATCGGCGAGATCCAGGCGGACGGCCAGTTCCAGACGGTCTGGGAAACGGCCGGCCTCGTCGTCGGCGACGAATGGTCCGACTATCTGCCCGACTCCAAGAGCCTCATCGCCGACTGGCGGGCACCGCTGTCGTGCGGAAACTTCAACGTCGCCACCGGCAAATGCGGCGGAAAGGGCGTGAACTGACGCAACCATCATCCGGGTCTTCGGGCGTTTCCTGCCCGCAGACCCGACGAAGCGACCTGAACCCAATGGTTTTCGACCGATGATCCTGCGCCTTCTCGGCCTCGTCGCGTTCGTCCTCGCCTCGGCCTTCGTTCCGGCCAATGCCGGCGAGGCCGAACTCCGGACCGCCATCTCAAAATTCGCCGGCGTCCGGAACTTCCAGGCGACCGAGGCGGTCGTGCTGGAACTCGCCGCGACGGGCGACGCGAAGGTCGAGCGCTCCCTGGCATCGCTTGCCGATGGCGCCCTTTACTTTCGCAAGGCGGATGGCGGCGTGTTCATCGGCAAGGAGAAGGGGGCGGCTGTCGAACTGCTCGATCCGTTGACCGGGGAGACGGTCGGCGAGGCCGGCAAGGCGGAGGTCGCCAAAATCAAGATCAACAACGCTCTTCGCCGTACGATCCGCGACGCACTCGGCGCTCTCACGCTGGGCTCGGCCGATCCCGCACGGCGACTGGCTGCCGCCGCAACCATGTTCAGGAGCCCCGATCCTGCCGCGATCCCGTCCCTCGACGCGGCGATAGCGGCAGAACAGGTCGCGAGCGTCAGGACCGCCCTGGAACAGGCACGCGCGGCCGCCGTGCTCGTCTCCACGCTGCCCGACGCCGACAAGTTCGCCGCCGTTGCCCGGATCGGTGCGCGTGGCGACCGGGACGCCCTGTCCCTTCTCACCGCTTTTGAGGCCGCGACCGAGGGCTCGTTGCGCGAAACCGCCGCCTCGGCGATCCGCGGCATAGAGAGCCGGCTGGCCTTGTGGGCGGCGCTGCAGAATGTCTGGTACGGAATCGCGCTCGGTTCGGTGCTGCTGCTCGCCGCGATCGGGCTCGCAATCACCTTCGGCGTCATGGGCGTCATCAACATGGCGCATGGCGAGATGGTGATGCTCGGCGCCTACACGACCTTCGTCGTGCAGAATGTCATCCGCACCTCCTTTCCCGGCCTCTTCGACTGGTCGCTGGCGATCGCGCTGCCGCTTGCCTTCCTCGTCGCCGGCGGCGTCGGGCTGGCTATCGAACGCGGCATCATCCGTTTCCTTTACGGTCGTCCCCTCGAAACCCTGCTGGCGACCTGGGGCGTATCGCTGATCCTCCAGCAGGCGGTGCGTTCCCTTTTCGGACCGACCAACCGGGAGGTCGGCAACCCGTCCTGGATGTCGGGCGGCTTCGACATCGGGCAGATGTCGATTACCTGGAACCGCTTCTGGATAGTGATCTTTGCGCTCGCCGTGTTCGCGGTCCTGCTTTACCTGATGAAGCGCACACGATGGGGGCTGCAGATGCGCGCCGTGACGGCCAACCGCCGCATGGCCGCGTCCATGGGCATCCGCACCCCCCTGATCGACGCGCTGACCTTCGCGCTCGGATCCGGCATTGCCGGCATTGCCGGCGTGGCGCTCAGCCAGATCGACAACGTCTCGCCCAATCTCGGCCAGGGCTACATCATCGACAGTTTCATGGTCGTCGTCTTCGGCGGCGTCGGCAATCTTTGGGGCACGCTTGTCGGGGCGATGTCGCTCGGCATCCTCAACAAGTTCCTCGAGCCGTTCGCCGGCGCCGTATTGGGCAAGATCCTCGTCCTGGTGCTCATCATCCTGTTCATTCAGAAACGCCCGCGCGGCCTGTTCGCGCTGAAGGGCAGGGCGGTGGAGGCATGATCACGGCCGGTTTCTTCTCATCGGGCGCCGACCGCCGCATCGCGGTCACGATCGCGCTGCTGGTCGCCGCCGCCGTTGTCGTCCCGGTGCTCAACACCGCCGTGCCGCCGGACAATCCGTTGCACGTTTCCAGCTACTTCGTGGCATTGACGGGCAAGTATCTCTGCTATGCCCTGCTGGCCCTCTCGCTCGATCTGGTATGGGGATATGCCGGCATCCTGTCGCTTGGCCATGGCGCCTTCTTCGCGCTCGGCGGCTACGCGATGGGCATGTATCTGATGCGCCAGATCGGCAGCCGCGGCGTCTACGGAAATCCGGACCTGCCCGATTTCATGGTGTTCCTCAATTGGAAGGAACTGCCCTGGTACTGGCATGGCTTCGATCAGTTCTGGTTTGCGGCGGCAATGGCCGTTGCGGTGCCCGGACTGCTCGCCTTCATATTCGGATGGTTCGCCTTCCGCAGCCGGGTCACCGGCGTCTACCTGTCGATCATCACCCAGGCGATGACCTATGCGCTGCTGCTTGCCTTCTTCCGGAACGACATGGGGTTCGGCGGCAACAACGGGTTGACCGATTTCAAGGACATACTCGGCTACAGCGTTCAGGCAGATACGACGCGTTCCGCGTTGTTCGCGGCCAGCGCTCTGGCTTTGGCGCTGGGTGTGGCCGTCACCTGGCTGATCGTCCGTTCGAAATACGGCAAGCTGCTGGTCGCCGTGCGCGACGCGGAGAGCCGCACCCGGTTCCTCGGCTGGAGGGCGGAGAATGTGAAGCTGTTCGCCTTCACCGTCTCGGCAGCCATGGCCGGGATCGCCGGCGCGCTCTACGTGCCGCAGGTCGGGATCATCAATCCCGGCGAGTTCGACCCCGCCAATTCGATCGAGGTGGTGATCTGGACCGCCGTCGGGGGGCGCGGAACGATCGTCGGCCCGATCGTCGGCGCGCTTCTGGTCAATTCGGGCAAGTCCTATTTCACCAGTGCTCTGCCCGAGTTCTGGCTTTTCGCCCTGGGCGGCCTCTTCATCGCCGTTACGCTTTTCCTGCCGAAGGGTGTTCTCGGCCTGTGGGACGCGTGGCGGGCCGGCATCTCCCGACGCGGGACGAAACCGCTGGCCGACGAAGCGGCCGAAGCGCAGCCGGCGGAGTGACAGATGACACAGCAGGTGACGCAGGACAAAGGGAACACCATCCTCTATCTCGACGGCGTCTCCGTCTCCTTCGACGGTTTTCGCGCCATCAACAACCTGTCGCTCGTTCTCGACAAGGGAGAGATGCGCGCCATCATCGGACCCAACGGCGCCGGCAAGACGACGATGATGGATATCGTCACGGGCAAGACGCGCCCTGATGAGGGCGAGGTCTTCTTCAACGGCGACGTCGACCTTACGCAACACGACGAGGCCGACATCGCCATGATGGGTATCGGCCGGAAGTTCCAGAAGCCGACGGTCTTCGAGAGCCATACGGTCGAAGACAATCTGCTGCTTGCCCTGAAAGGGCAGCGCTCGATCCTTCGGGCGCTGTTCCATCGACGCTCCGGGGCGGAGGATCGTCGGATCGACGAGATCCTTGCGACGATCCGGCTGGAGCCGAAGCGGCACGAAATGGCGGCGAGCCTCTCGCATGGGCAGAAGCAGTGGCTGGAGATCGGCATGCTGCTCGCCCAGGATCCGAAACTCCTCCTGGTCGACGAGCCCGTGGCCGGCATGACCGATGCCGAGACCGAGGAGACGGCGCGCCTCTTGAGGGACATCGCCAGGACCCATTCGGTGATCGTCGTCGAGCACGACATGCATTTCGTGCGCGAGCTCGGCGTGAAGGTCACATGCCTGCATGAGGGAGCGGTGCTGTCGGAAGGCTCGCTCGACTTCGTCTCGGCCGACGAACGCGTCGTCGAAGTCTATCTGGGGAGATAACGGATGATCCGGCGAATGGCTTCGACGTGCTTCGGCGGCCCGGGAGGAGCGGCAAGCCGCACAGCGCTGGGGACGGCCCGCCTCCTGCCGCCGAATACGCGGTCCTCCATGCCGCGGCCGTTCGGTGACAGGATGGCGGGCCGCCCGCGGATCGTCGGGCGGGGGCGCTGACCATGCTGGAGGTCGTGGACGCCACGCTTCACTATGGCGCGGCCCAGGCATTGCGGGGCGTCTCGCTGACCGCCGGCGCGGGCAGGATCACCTGCGTGCTCGGCCGCAACGGGGTCGGAAAGACGAGTTTGATGAGATCGATCGTCGGCCATCACCGGCTGACATCGGGAAGGGTAGCCTTCGAGGGGAAGGCGCTCGACCGGAGCGCGGCGTACGATCGCGCCCGGTCGGGCATCGCATTCGTGCCGCAGGGGCGCGAGATCTTTCCGCTGCTGAGCGTCCGGGAGAACCTCGAGACCGGCTTCGCGCCGCTCAAACGTGCCGATCGAACCATACCCGGCGAAGTGTTCGAGCTCTTTCCCGTGCTGGAGCAGATGCTGGCGCGGCGCGGCGGGGACCTGTCGGGCGGACAACAGCAGCAACTGGCGATCGGGCGGGCGCTGGTCATGCGGCCGAAGCTGCTCATTCTTGACGAGCCGACCGAAGGCATCCAGCCCTCGATCATCAAGGATATCGGCAGGGCGATCCGCTATCTGCGCGACAAGGCCGGCATCGCAGTCCTGCTCGTGGAGCAGTATCTCGATTTCTGTCGCGAGCTGGCCGACGAGATCTACATCATGGATCGCGGTGTCGTCGTCCACAGGGGACCGGCGCGGGATCTCGACAGTCCCGAGGTCAGGAAAATGCTGACTGTGTGACAGTTTCGCCGTGCAACCCTGCATCACAATGATATCATTTGGATAGAGGTTCGAGTCGCCACTCCGATCAGGCGTTGCGATGTGTATCGCGACGCTTTCGAAATCGGATCGGGGGCGTCTCGTGTGGGGGCTCCTATGCGGGGCCGGTCGTGCCGGCGCGTCGACCGCAGCATGGATGCTGCGCAGGCCAATGTACCCGATGATCGTTAATCCTCGAGTCCCACCCGCAACGGTGAGGTTGCCCGATGCATGCAGTGCTGGACGACTGCGAAAAGCGTCGCCTGACCGAACGTGTCGACATCCAGACAGCGGTGGACATATTGGAATCGCGCGGTGTGCGCCGCGACGATCTCCTCACCGAGATCACGAAAGTCTTCTATGTCGATCTCGATGAGTTCAACCGTGTGCTGAGATTGTCCTGACCGTTCGGCGGGTCATGACGGAATTCCTTCGGTCCGCCGGCCTCGGCGGACCGCAAAGCGAGATAACGGGCGTCGGGGCCTAGCCCCCGAAGGCCTCGCGCAGGCGTGCAAAGAGCCCGCCGCGTCCAGCGTTCATCGCGGAACGGACGCGCTTTGCCGCGCTTCCGGCGCTCATCGTCTCGCCGAGATGGCAATAGCAGACGATCTCGTGCAACTGCCAGTCAGAGAGCTCGAAATAGCGCTTGGCTTCGCCATAGGTGTCGTTGCCGAGGCCGTCGGCCCTGAGGATCGGGTCCTCGAAGGCAATGGTGAGCGGCGAGTCGGCGCTGCGCATTTCCGCGCGTCTGTCCGGCGGCTGATATTCGGTGCCGTGAAGCGTGGCAAGACGCCGGTCCCTTTGTCTCTCGAGCAGTTCGGCCCAGCGTTGCAGACGCTCGCTCCGCGTGAGCGCGGGGCGAAGATCGTCGGGGCTTACTTCGGCGATGGTTCTGAGCTGCTCTAGGCTCTGGTGCTTCATGATGGCCTCCATTCCTCTTCAGGATCGTGGCCCAGCCCCCTTTCTTGGTTAGGAAAGCGTTACTCCAAGATCAGGAGAAGTCCAGCTTTTTTCCGGAGGAGGCAATTCACAAATTGGTGGCGGGGCGCCTTCGGTCGCACTTGGTCGCCGTCGCCCGAGCGACATGTTCGGGCGACGGCGACGATGCTCCGCTTGCCGGCGAGGCAGGGGGAGCGTGCCCAACTAAAGCGGGATGTTGTCGTGCTTCTTCCAGGGGTTTTCGAGGTTCTTGTTCCGCAGCAGCCGCAGTGCGCGCGCCACGCGGCGGCGGGTCGAGTGCGGCATGATCACCTCGTCGACATAACCGCGCTCGGCGGCCACGAAAGGCGACAGGAAACGGTCCTCATAGGCCTTGGTGTGCCTGGCGATCTTCTCGGCGTCGCCGATGTCCTTGCGGTAGATGATCTCAACCGCACCCTTGGCGCCCATCACGGCGATCTGCGCCGTCGGCCAGGCGTAGTTGATGTCGCCGCGCAGATGCTTCGAGGCCATGACGTCATAGGCGCCGCCGAAGGCCTTGCGGGTGATCACCGTGACCTTCGGGACGGTCGCTTCGGCGTAGGCGAAGAGCAGTTTCGCGCCGTGCTTGATCAGCCCGCCATATTCCTGCGCCGTGCCGGGCAGGAAACCGGGCACGTCGACGAAGGTGACGATCGGAATGCTGAAGCAATCGCAGAAGCGCACGAAGCGCGCCGCCTTCCGCGAGGCGTCGGAATCCAGCACACCGGCCAGCACCATGGGCTGGTTGGCGACGAAGCCGACCGTACGGCCTTCAACGCGGCCGAAACCGGTGACGATGTTCTTCGCGAAGGAGGGCTGGATCTCGAAGAAATCGCCTTCGTCGACGGTCTTCAGGATCAGTTCCTTGATATCGTAAGGCTTGTTGGCATTGTCGGGAATAAGCCGGTCGAGCGACATGTCGGGCTCGGTGACGGACTGGTAGCACTCGATCTCCGGCAGTTCCGACGTGTTCGACGCCGGCAGGAAGTCGACGAGCAGACGCATCTGCAGCAGCGCTTCGACATCGTTGTCATAGGCGCCGTCGGCGATGGAGGACTTGGTCGTGTGGACCGAAGCGCCGCCGAGCTGCTCGGCCGTCACCGTCTCGTTGGTGACCGTCTTCACCACGTCGGGCCCGGTGACGAACATATAGGAGGTGTCGCGCACCATGAAGATGAAGTCGGTCATCGCAGGCGAATAGACGTCACCGCCGGCGCAGGGCCCCATGATCACCGAAATCTGCGGAATGACGCCCGAGGCGAGCACATTGCGCTGGAATATCTCGGCGTAGCCGCCCAGCGCGGCGACGCCTTCCTGGATACGGGCGCCGCCTGCGTCGTAGAGGCCGATGATCGGCGCCCGGTTGCGCAGCGCCATGTCCTGCACTTTCATCACCTTCTCGGCATGGGCTTCCGAAAGAGACCCGCCGAACACGGTGAAATCCTTGGCGAAGAGGAAGACGGGACGGCCGTTGACCGTGCCCCAGCCGGTGACGATGCCGTCGCCGGCGACCTTGGACTTCTCCATGCCGAAATCGGTGGACCGGTGCTCGACATACATGTCGAACTCCTCGAACGACCCTTCGTCGAGAAAGATCTCGATGCGTTCCCGGGCTGTAAGCTTGCCGCGACCATGCTGCGCGTCGATCCGCGCCTCGCCGCCGCCGGAGCGGGCGACCTCCCGACGGCGTTCCAATTCCTTCAGCACGTCCTTCATGGGTGTCTCCTCCGTCAGCCCGGCAAAGTCTGTTAACACGCCTCCGGGGAAGCGCAAGCCGGCAAGGATGCGGGACGGGCTCACCCGATGCCCGCGTCCGGCGGCCGCGAGGGCCGGTTACCAGGTCCCCGTATTGGCCATCGACGCCCAAGGCTCCTGGACGGGCAGGGCCTCGCCTTCCTGCAGCAGCTCGATCGAGATGTTGTCGGGCGACTTGACGAAGGCCATGTGGCCGTCGCGCGGCGGCCGATTGATGGTGACGCCGAGATCCATCAGGCGCTGGCAGGTCTCATAGATGTTGTCGACCTTGTAGGCGAGGTGGCCGAAATTGCGCCCGCCCGTATAGGCCTCCGGATCCCAGTTATAGGTGAGCTCGAGTTCGGGCGCCCGGTTGGCGGCCGATGCGCCCTTGTCCTTGGGCGCAGCGAGGAAGATCAGCGTGAAGCGTCCACGCTCATTATCCATGCGGCGGACTTCCTCCAGGCCGAGCTTGTTGCAATAGAAGTCGAGCGAGGCATCGACATCCGTTACGCGGACCATCGTGTGCAGATAACGCATGAGTCTTTCCTGCGGGTTTGGATTCGAGATCATTCGAACATAGGGCGCGAAAGCGGCGAGCGGCAACCGCTCATGATCGCGTTCCTGCGGCTTGATGGTCGCGAAGGTTATCCGAGGCTGGAATCTCCGGTTTGAAAAGGTGAAAAAAGCCGTTGTGGCCCTTGCACTCGGCCGAATACGCAGTGCTATTCTCGCAATCAGGAATCAGCGACAGCGTCAACTAGGAAAGGGTGCGTTCGGATGGGGGAAAAAGCCTCTTTCACGGGGCTCGGTGCGGCCAAGGCGGACGCGCTGACCCGCGACGAAGGCGGCGAGTCCGCCGGGCTGATCGAGATCTCCGGCGCCATCAAGTGGTTCGACGTCGCCAAGGGATTCGGCTTCATCCTGCCGGACCAGCCGGGCATGGGTGACGTGCTTCTCCATGTCACCTGCCTGCGCCGCGACGGTTTCCAGACGGCGCTCGAAGGTGCCCGCGTGGTCTGCCTCGTGCGCCGCGGCGACCGTGGCATGCAGGCCTTCCGTGTCATCTCCATGGACAGCTCGACCGCGGTCCACCCAGCCGAGCAGCAGGTGCGCACCCATGTGGCGGTTGCGCCCGAGAGCGGGCTGGAGCGCGCACTCGTCAAGTGGTTCAACCGCACCAAGGGCTTCGGTTTTCTGACCAGGGGCGAGGGAACCGAGGACATCTTCGTCCATATGGAGACGTTACGGCGTTACGGCATCACCGAGTTGCGACCCGGCCAGGTAGTGCTGGTTCGTTTCGGACGAGGTGACAAGGGTCTCATGGCCGCCGAAGTTCACCCCGACATGGGCACGCTCTCCATCTCCCACTAAATTTAGGGCGCCGCGCGTCCATTCGGACGCGCAAAGGATGCCCTGTCACTTTGAATCCACGCGTCGTGCTTTCGGAAAATCGAGTAAGGTCTTCCGGTTGATGCGGTAGGGCGCCACCCGTCCTTTGCGTATGCAAGGACAGGTCAAAACCTTGAAATCGATACATCGCGCCTCGCCGAAACCGATATCGGTTTCGGCCAGGCGCGGCTGGTCGCGGACTTGACGGCGCGTGGTCGAGGACGATATCGGCAGCGCCATACCGCAAGGGGGCCGCATGTTTCGTTTGTCCTGGCTTATCGGTGCTGCTCTGGTTGCCGTGATCGCGGCATCGACGCTTTGCATCGCGTCGCACTCGCCGGCCGCGGCCGAAGGGCAGGCGATGACCCTGCCTGTCGACCCCACGCCCCTGATAGCCGAGACGAGCGCCGGCGAGCGGCGCTTCGACATCGAGATCGCCGACGATATGGGCGAGCGCGAGCAGGGCCTGATGTTCCGTCAGCGGATGGACGATGATCACGGCATGCTGTTCGTGTTCGAGGACACGAGGGAGGTCGGCTTCTGGATGAAGAACACGCCGATGCCCCTCGACCTCATCTTTATCGGCCAGGACGGGCGAGTACGCGCCGTCATGCGCGGAGAGCCGTTTTCGACCGCGGTGATCTCGCCCGGCACACCGGTCCGCTTCGTGCTTGAAGTCAAGGCAGGCATCGCCGACAAGGCGGGGATCAGGGACGGCGACCGGCTCCGTCACCCCGCGATCGACGCGGTCGCCAATCGGGGCAATCCCGGCTGACGCCGGAGGGGAGGGCGACAACATGCAACTCTTCACCCACGATGGATTCGACCTCGCCTATATCGACCAGGGGACAGGCGATCCTGTCCTCCTCATTCACGGTTTCGCATCCAGCCATATCGTGAACTGGGTGTCACCGGGCTGGATCAAGACCCTGACCGAAGCCGGCTATCGGGCAATCGCCTTCGACAATCGAGGCCATGGCGCCTCGTCCAAGAGCTACGACCCCGACGCCTACTATCCAGGCAGGATGGCGAGCGACGCCGCGGCCTTGCTGGGTCATCTCGGATTGAGCCGTGCTCATGTGATGGGTTATTCGATGGGCGCACGCATCGCCGCCTTCCTGGCTTTGCGCGAACCGGCCATGGTCGCCACGCTTGTGTTCGGCGGCCTGGGCATCGGCATGGTGGACGGCGTCGGGGACTGGGACCCCATCGCCGATGCGCTGATGGCTGCGACCCCGGCCGAGATCACACATCAACGCGGAAGAATGTTCCGTGCCTTCGCCGACCAGACCAGAAGCGATCGCCAGGCGCTGGCCGCCTGCATCGCCACGTCGCGCGAACTGTTGAGCGAGGCGGACATGGCCCGCATCACCCAGCCGACCCTGGTCGCCGTCGGTACTACGGACGACATCGGCGGCTCGCCCGAAGATCTGGCGGCGCTGATGCCCAATGCCGTCGCCTTTTCGATCGAAGGCCGCGACCACATGCTGTCGGTCGGCGACCGCGTCTTCAAGAAACGCGTCCTGGAGTTCCTGCAGGAACATCCGCTGTAGGAAGGCTTCGCCTTGCCAGCGGCGACGATCCATAAATAAATATAGCAAACCAACTTCCGGAGGCCGCCTTGACCGGACCGCACGCGATCGACTTCATTGGTGCCGAAGGCAACAGGCTGAGAGGCGATTTCTGGGACGGGCGCGGCCATCCGGTGCTTTTCTTCCACGGCGGCGGCCAGACGCGCCGGGCCTGGGACAAGACGGCCAAGCGGGTCGCCGCCGCCGGCATGCGGGCGGTCACGGTCGACCAGCGCGGCCACGGTGAAAGTGACTGGGTAGGGAGCGGCAACTACACCTTCCAGCATTTTGCCGAGGATGCGGCAGCCGTGGTTCGCCAGATGGCCAAACGGTTCCATGCCGCACCCTCGGTGGTAGGCGCGTCGCTCGGGGGTCTTTCGGCGCTCGCGGCAGAGGTGAGGCAGGGGCCGATGCTCGACTCGCTCGTGCTGGTCGACGTGATCCCACGGATGGACCCCGACGGCGTCGCAAAGATCCAGGGCTTCATGGGCGAGCGCCGCGACGAGGGGTTCGCCTCGCTCGAGGAGGCTGCCGACGCGATCGCGCGTTACCTGCCGCACCGTGAGAAGCCGACATCCCTCGACGGGTTGAAGAAGAACCTTCGCCGAACCGCGGACGGCCGCTACTTCTGGCACTGGGATCCGGGTTTCATGACCAGCGAGCAGAACATCAACCGCAATTCACGCGAGTTGATGGCGGAGTTGACCGCCGCCCTGCCGAAGCTCACCTTGCCGGTTCTTCTAGTGCGCGGCGTGCAGTCCGAACTGGTACAGGAGGCCCATGCGCAGGAGTTCGTCAGTCTTGCTCCCACTGCATCCTATGTCGATGTCGGCGGGGCCGGGCATATGGTGGCGGGCGACAAGAACGACATCTTTTCGCACGCGGTCCTGGAGTTCCTGACAGACCGCGAAGCTGCTTGAGCGACGGAACGCCGCCTCATGGCGGTGTTCCCAAACGCGTCTCCCGAAAGCATGCAGCGGTTTCGGGAAAGGGACATGTGCCGGATCAAGGCCTACAGCGTGTCGCATGAAACCCTTCACGCGACACGCCGCAATGCGTGCCCCCGTCCGTGATCACGCTTCAAGTGCGCGGTTGCGGTCCTGCCATATCTCCAGCAGCGCCAGCAGCGCGACAACGCCGCCCAGCACGATATGCCAGGTGCGAAGCGTTCCGCCGTAATTCAGCACGAAGGGCTGGATCACCATCCATATACCGGCGATGAACAGCAGGATTTCCTCCCAGCGGCGCAGCCACAACTGCTCGAGGCCGCTGAGCACGATGATCGCCGCGCCCACCAAAGCCGTCATGCCGGTCACCGTCGCGTTGCCTCCCGTGTCGCCGAAAAAGCTGAACAGGGGGGACACCATGATGACTAGGCCGAGGACCATCGACACTATGTCTTCCCATCGCCGATGTTCCATGAGCGCACCGGGGCTCATTCTGTTGGGGGGTGTTGTTGCCATGACGAAACTCCTCTCAGGCTACATTCGAGCGTAACTCGAATATCCCGTGAGGACTGGTGCGTTCGCGCCGAACTCCTCACCGGGATTCCGGACGCACTGGGAATATTATCTCAAGAAATGCGCTCCGTATCAATGACGTTCCGAAATCGCCTCATGCAGGCGTTCCTCACGCCGCCGCGGCTTCCTCGACAAGCCAGTTCGCCAGGCGTTCGGCGAGCGCCCGACCCTGGCCGGAGCGGAGCAGCCTGAACTCGCCGAACTGAAGTTGCTGCGCACCCGGCAGTTCGACCAGCGAGCCCGCAGCAAGCTCCTTGGCGGTCAGCAATGGTGGCGCAAGCGTCATGCCGAGGCCGGCGGTCGCCGCGTGGATCGCCGCGTCGTCCGTGTCGAAGGCATGCGCGATACGGATCGCGCCGCGTTGGATGCCGAAAGCGAGAGCCCACAAACTCCAGTCCCAATTGTCGGTGGTGGCCTTGAGGGCCGGCACCCTGGCAATATCGGCAAGGCTTTCATAGCCGCAGGTGGCCAGCAGCGCCGGAGAAAGAAGGGGCCGGCTCAAGTCGGCCATCAGGAATTCGCCCGGGGTTTCGCCGTCGCCCGACCGACAATAGGTGATCGTGATGTCGGCGCCGGCACCGGCGCGCAACCGCCCTTCATGGCTGGTCTCGACGTGGATGCGGGCCATTGGGTTGCGCTGCTTGAAGGCTTCGAGCGCCGGGATCAACCAGCGCACCGCCAGCGAGACCGATGCCCTGACCACCACTTCGTCAGCGTCCCGGGTGAGGGATTGCGCGGCGCGGGCGATGATGGCGAGCGCCGGCTCGACCTCGTCGAAGAAGCGCCTTCCGGCCTCGGTCGGAACAATCGCGTTATTCCGACGCTCGAAGAGAGCAACGCCCAGATCCGCCTCGAGCGCCTTTATCTGATGGCTGACGGCGCCCGGTGTGACGCCGAGATCGGCCGCGGCGGCAGCGATGCTCCGGCGCCGCGCCGCGACAGCGAACACGCGCACGGCATTAAGGGAGGGTCGCCGTTCCTGCATCAATATTCCTCATGCACGACTAATATTTCTGGTTTGATCATAAGGGGTGAAACGGAGAATGGATATCGCTGCTCTCACTTGGAAAGTCTGGTGGCCTCCATGTCCCGCTCGCAAAATCTTGAGGCAATCCTCTGGGTGACGGCCGGCACGGCGGTTTTTTCGCTGATCTTCGCCTCGGGAAAATTCGCGGGCGATGCAGCGTCGACGCTGCAAATCCTGTTCCTGCGCTACATCGGCGGCTCTGCGACACTGCTCGCCGCGATGGCGGCGACCGGTGGTGGGCTCTCACAGTTCCGGAGCGCGCGGCCCGCTTCGCATTTCCTGCGCGCCCTGGTCGGGGCCTATGGCGGCGTGGCGCTCATCCACGCTTCCGCCAACATGCCGATCGTCGACGCCACGGCGATCGGGCTGCTTTACGTGATCTTCATGGTCGGGCTCGGCGTGTGGTTCCTCGGCGAGCGCATCACTGCGCAGCACTGGGCCGGCATCGTGCTGTGCACGGCGGGTGCGGCGGTCGTGATGGGCTCGCGCGGCGCTTTCCGCACCTTCGATGTCGCCTATCTGTGGCCGGCCGCCATCGCATTCGCAGGCGCGATCCTGCTGGCGCTCGAAGGCATATTGATCAAGACGCTCAGCCGCTCCGACCAGCCCTTGACCGTGCTGCTGCACGTCAACTTCTTCGGCATTCTGCTTCTGGCCGTTCCCGCGGTGCTCAGTTGGCGATCAACTGATTTCGCGGACAACCTGCCCTTGCTGCTGCTCGGCCCGGTCGGCATCACGGCGCAATATTTCATCATCCGCGGCTATCGCATGGCGGATGTGTCGGTGCTCGGTCCGGTCGACTATACGTGGCTGATCTTCGCCGGGCTGATCGGCTTCGCCTTCTTCCAGGAGGTGCCGACAATGGGCAGCGTGATCGGCTCGGCGGTCATTGCCGCCGGTGGCGTGGTGCTGGCGCTGCTGAAGTCGGCAAAGGCTGCCTAAGCAGGCTCGCGCTGCTTCGCCCACTTGGGCACTTTTCCTGCCGCAGGTTTTGCCGGAAGACTGTGGGACATTTTCCGAAACCTGCCTCGGCGCGACGTTTCCCGTCCTGGACGACGCTCACGCCGTCAACCCCACCGTTTCGCTATCCACACCCGATCCTGCCCCGGCGGACGATCGCGAAGACGCCCGATCTCCCGGTAGCCGTGCTTTTCATAGAAGCCGATCGCCTGGAACGTCGACGTCGTGAGATGGGAGCCGATGGCGCCATGGGCTCGCGCCTCGATCTCGGCGCGCGCCAGGAGCCTGCTGCCATGTCCCTGGCCGCGGAGGGCTTCTTCGATCCAGAAATGGTCCACCTGAAGCCAGCACAAAGCGATCATGGCCCTGATGCCGCCGCGGACCACTCCTGCATCATCCCTCAACAAGAGAGTCAGGGGCCATCCCTCAACAAGAGAGTCAGGGGCCCGCGCGGCCAGTCTCCGGCGTTCTCGATCGGATGCGCCAACAGCCCCGCGGTGACGTCGTCGGCTCCGGACGGGTTTGGATCCTGATGGACCTCGACCAGCATCTGGGTCACGCTTCACGGATCGCCAGTGCTGCCAACGAGCGCGACAGGTTATCGCGCGCCCGCGCCTCGTGGCTTTGGCGGAACAGCTCGGTGTGGAAGATGCGGGGCCGCGACAGGAAGGACCTCAGCACGGCGCCGCGTCCTGCCCGCCAGGCTGTGTCGTCGACCCAGGCATATTCGAGCCGGATCGCGCGCTCATAAGCATCGAAGATTTCGGCTTGAGCACCGAGGATCGCCAGGTCCATATCGAGGAAAAGAGCAGCGTCCCCGCGCGCTGCCTCGTCGGCGATATCCGGGACCACGTGCCTGGCCGTGGCCTCGATCATGTCGGTGATGCGCCGCAGCCGTTGCGCATCGGTCCTGTCGGCCAGGCGGTCGGCGGCCAGCGCGGCGCTCTTCTCTTCATTGTCGTTGCGGCGGCTGTCATAGATCGCGTCGTGGAACCATATGGCGGCTTCCACGGCCTCGGGATCGGCGAGCGCGGCGCGATGGTCGCCGGCCAATCGCAGCAGCTCATCTATATGGCCAAGCCCATGGTAGTGACGATCGGCGCGGCGGTAGAGCGCGCGAAGTTCCGCCTTCAGTGCCTCGTCCATCAGCGGCACGGCCATCATTCTCCCCTGAACACGGGGCGCCGCCGCTCGGCGAAGGCCGCGCGACCTTCGGCATAGTCGCTGCTTTCGAACGTGGCGTCACCCATGCGTCGCGCCAGTTCGGTGTCCTCCGGCCTGCCGGAAAGCGCGGCGGCGATGGCCGCCTTGGAGGCCCGCACCGAAAGCGGCGCGTTTGCGGCGATGGCCTCCGCGAGTTCGGCGACGCGAGCATCGAGACGGCCGGCGCTGACGATCTCCAGCAGGAAGCCGGTCGCCAGGGCCGCCTCGGCATCGATGCGTGCGGCGGAGAATGTCAGATATTTCGCCATCTGCGGGCCGACCGCGTTAACGATATCGGCCATGGCGTCATGCGGATAGGCAAGGCCCAGTCGCCCGGCGGGGACTGAGAATTGCGCGTCGGGAGCGGCGAGCCTGATGTCGCAAGCGGCCGCAATGCCGAAGCCGCCACCGAAGCAGATGCCGCGGATCGCCGCGATGACGGGCACCCGCGCCTCGCGTATGGCGGCGAAGGCGGCAGAATTCGCCGCCTCATAGGCGCGGGCGCCCGCGCCGCCGGCCCGCAACGTCGCGAACTCGCCGATATCGGCGCCGGCCGAGAAATCGCTTCCCTGGCCGCGAAGCACGATGGCCCGCGTTGCGTGGTCCGCGCCGATCGCGCTCACGTGGCGCGCCAGGTCCTGCCACATCGCATAGGTGATGGCGTTCTTCTTTTCGGGGCGATCGAAGGTGAGGGTGGCGACGCCTGAGGCGAATTCGGTGATCAAGGCTTCGGCTTCCATGCTGGCTTGAATTCTGACGAACCAAAACCATTTGACACAGCATCAAGGAAAATAGAATTCAATAGCCTCGCGTCCTGGCCTATGATCGGCGGGAAAGCTGACAGGAACCGCCTCTATGGAGAGCGCATCATGAATTCGATCAGCATCGCACGCGGCGGACATGTGCAGCCGGTCGACCCCATCTGGCGCTCGATTCGCGACGAGGCGCAGGAAGCGGTCGAACGGGACCCGCTCCTGGCGGCCTTCCTCTACGCGACCATTCTCAATCACGATACGCTCGAGGACGCCGTCATCCATCGCATCGCGCAGCGGCTCGATCACCAGGACATCAGCGCCGATCTGATCCAGCACACCTTCAAGTCGATGCTCAAGGACAATCCGGACTGGAGCTCGATCGTGCGCGTCGACATCCAGGCCTACTACGACCGCGACCCCGCCTGCGACCGGTTCCTGATGCCGGTGCTCTACTTCAAGGGCTTCCATGCGATCCAGACCCACCGGCTGGCGCATTGGCTCTGGAACCAGGGCCGCAGGGATTTCGCGCTCTATCTGCAGAGCCGCTCATCGGCAGTCTTCCAGACCGACATCAACCCTGCCTCCAGGATGGGAAAGGGCATCTTCATCGACCATGCGACCGGACTGGTCGTCGGCGAGACCGCGGTCATCGAGGACAACGTTTCGATCCTCCACGGCGTGACGCTCGGCGGCACGGGCAAGTCCGGCGGCGACCGCCATCCGAAGATCCGCTACGGGGTGCTGATCGGCGCGGGCGCCAAGATCCTCGGCAATATCGAGGTCGGCCATTGCGCCAAGATCGCGGCTGGCTCCGTGGTGCTCTCGCCGGTACCGCACAACAAGACGGTGGCCGGTGTGCCGGCCAGGGTCGTCGGCGAAACCGGCTGCGACCAGCCGTCGCGCCAGATGGACCAACTCCTGCCGGCGCAGACCATGGACCACGTCGTCAGCTTCGACATCTGACTGCGGTCGGCCTTGTCCCGCCACGCTCCGGGTGGATCCGGGCGCATTCCGGCGGGAGAGGGCGCTTTGCGGCATATCGCTGCCGCGATCATTGCCTTTACATCGCCACGCATGCCATGCCAGAAGCGGCTTCCAAGCGAACCCGTATCCGTGACCGGAGAACCATCGTGAAGCCGGAAGAAATCAAGAAGCTCGACGCCTATTTCAAGAGCACTTTCCACAACCCCAAGCTCCAGGTTAAGGCGCGCCCCCGCAAGGACGATTCGGCGGAGGTCTATATCGGCGACGAGTTCCTGGGCATCGTCTTCAAGGACGAGGACGACGGCGACTACAATTTCTCGATGGCGATCCTCGACATCGACCTCGGATGATCCTGCCGGCGCAAATGCGCCCGATCCGCGCATCGTGCTTTCCGAGGATCGGACACGATCGTCGGGCCGATGCGCGAGGCTGCCGCGGCGGCGGCGTTAAAGCGCGTCGCGATCTTCAGACTCGCTTTACGCGCGTTAGGTGATTGTTCGTACGCATGTCTTTGTCCCGAAACGGATTCCCGCTTTCGGGAGACATGCTCTAACGGCTGGTCCTGATTAAGTTCCTGGCCGTGGCAAGCACGGCGGCATCCAGCGCCCGCCAGCCTTGCAGGAGTTCCCGCGGAAAACGGTAGGTAAGGCTAAGATTGCCGCCGATATGGATGTCGCGTTCGCAGGGCGCCAGCGATTCTTCGGCGCTTGGGCCAACGAGGCAGCGGGCGACGAAGGGAGCGGCACCCGACGAGGGCGCCACCGCCAGGACTTCGTTCAGATAGCCGGAATCCTGCTTGAACTCATAGAGCATGACGCCGCCCTGCGCGGCTTCGCCGGTCGGCTCGATGAGCGATCGGTAGATCGGCTCGAAGCGGCCGCTCATGTCCCGCGACATCATCCGCTGTTCGAAGGTGAGAAACAGGATGCGCCGGGCTCCGCCGGCATGGTTGAAATCGTCGCGCAGCTTCGGAGAATAGCCGCGCATGTCGGGCCAGTGGAGATAGAGGTCGAGACGCTCTGTCACACCGTCGCGGCGGGCGCGCTCGAAGCGGATGGCATTGGCCGGCGCCGCGATCACGTCGTTGCCGATCACGATCTCATGGACCGTCACGTCGTCTGTGTGACCGGCCATGGCGATCGACTGGCCGAACCATTTGCCGCCGACACTTATGGCGAGCGACAGCAAGGCCAGCACGGCGAAGCCGTAGAAGATGCGCAACATGAAGGCCGAATCGAGCAGTTTCACTTCCGCTTGGTCGAGGGTTGCGGTTGGTCTCATCCGATAGTTTCCAGTCACGCAGGGACGAGGCAGGCTGCCCATCATTTCCCGTCCAGTGACATTGGGCCGGTATGGTAAATGGCCGGTAAAGATCGGCTTCCATGGTCTGCGGCCAAAGGTCTTGTCATTCGGGGACCGCGTCTCGGAAGCGGGAACGGGATCGCAAACGCTCGTCCTCTCACGCGACACGCCTCAGGTTCCTGGTAGACGCAGTCTTTTTCCCGAAACCGCTGCACAGTTTCGGGAGACATGCTTAAGGTAAGGCGGGTCGGGATCGCGAGCCGACAGGCCGGCCTTCATCGGAATGGGAAACAGCGGGCGCCGCGGCGCCAGGGAGAAGACATGCCTCTTTATGAACTGGACGGGGTGCGCCCCGTTTTCGACGACGAGGCCAGCAACTGGATCGCCCCAGACGCCACGGTCATCGGAAACGTTGAGATCGGACGGGACGTGGGCATCTGGTTCGGCGTCGTGATCCGCGGCGACAACGAACGCATCGCCATCGGCTCGGGCAGCAACGTCCAGGAACATACCGTCATGCATACGGATCTCGGCTACCCGCTGACGATCGGCAGCGGCTGCACGATCGGCCATCGTGCGATGCTGCATGGCTGCACCATCGGCGACAACAGCCTGATCGGCATGGGCGCGATCGTGCTCAACGGCGCCAGGATCGGAAAGAACTCGCTGGTGGGCGCCGGCGCGCTGGTCACCGAGGGCAAGGTGTTTCCTGACAATTCGTTGATCATGGGCGTGCCGGCCAAGGTGGCGCGCACGCTCGACGATGGGGCGATGGCCGGGCTGCGCGCCTCGGCCGAGGGCTATGTCGCCAACGCCCGACGCTTCCGCAAAGGTTTGAAGGTGCTCTGAAACCGAGGTCGCATTCCGCTTCGTCCTGTTAAAAGCAGGAATTTTGCAGGACGAGGCCGAATCCGAGGGGACCGAATCCACCGTTCGGCCCGACGTGTCGCCATCGTCGGCAGGCATAGTCCCGGCAAAGTGAAGATAGTTGTCAAGAAATCAGCGATCTCCACGCGGGAGTCAATTGTCGACCCGGTGGGTCAGCAAGATTTGATTCAGCCGAGCGTGCCGCCACGGCCCTGTATAGGCGGAGCCGGCCCAGGGACTTGGGCCGGCTCCTGAACCCGGTCTTTGGGGACGGGGAGGGTGGGGACTCGACCGGGTTGTCTCTTCCTAAAGCGCGTTGCGTGAAAACGGATCTACGCAACACGCTCTAGGTCTCTGATTTGACGCATGTCTTTATCCCGAAACCGGTACCCACTTTCGGGAGACATGCTTTATCGCGACGCCACGCTGCCGACCGCGATGGCGCGGCCGTCATTGATCGTGACCCAGGCACCCGAGTTTCGATCCGACTGGCGCTTCAGATAGGTGTATTCCGTGTCGCTCCAGGCGAGTACCCGAGGCTCGAGATTGTCGAGCACATAATCGCCCTGGCCGGTGCGGACCGTGAGCACCGCGTGGCCGTCGCCATTGGGCTGGCGCACCACTGTGATCAGGAGGTCCCCGGCGGGGATGCCGAGCTTCATCAACTCGCGCCGCTTCTCCAGCACATAGTCCTCGCAGTCGCCGAAACCGTCCGGATAGGACCAGAACTCCTCGCGCCCCCACATTTCCATATCGGTGCGTGGGGAAACCTGCGCATTGACCTGGTCGTTGACCTCGACCATGGCCGCCCAGAGCTTCCTGCTCAACTCGACCGGCGCATGCCTGGCAGTGACCTGCCGGCATTGCTGCGGTTCGCGCTGGCAGAATTCGTAGTGGCCGACGGGCTGCGTCGCGCGCCCGCCTGTGGGCATGGAGTTGCCTGCCGAGGCCGTCGCCGACCATCCCGCCAGAGGCAGGGCGACAGCAAGCAGCCACATCTTCTTCGCAATCCCTGTCATTTCGGCGTCTCCCCGTTTGAGAGCACAATGACAGGAGCGGATTTATTTGACGCAAAATGCGGAAGCAGATATTGAATAAATTGAGCCTTTAGCTCGAAACTATTTTGAAACGAACTTGCGAATTGTTTGTGTTATTCAAGTATAAAATCGTTACTAGATTTCCAGGGAACCGTTAACCATAGCTCGGGGTTGGCGACGGTTGGCAGCTCTCGAGGTTTCCCGGGCCCGGTGCAATGTCGACCTTGTGCCGTTGCAGCCTGCATCGCCGTCACGGCATGGATTCTCGGGTCACCTCCGGCTTCGCTGCGCTCGCCTGCGGACCCGAGAATGACGATGGTGGGGAGGTCGCCGTTCAGCGTATCTCCGACGCTTACGGCTAGCCGGAGCGCGCACCCTCCATCGTCATTCTCGGGCCTGAGCACGGCGCGCAGCGACGTGCGAGGCGCCCCGAGAATCCATGCCGTAACGGCGATGAGGCCGCCAACGATTCGGACAAGGCATGTTTGAAGGGCCTTTGTCCTGCACCGCAGCGCCCGGCCGTGATCTCACGGCATGGATTCTCGGGTCACCTTCGGCTCGCTCCGCTCGCCTGCTGGCCCGAGAATGACGATGGTGGGGAGGCCGGCGTCCAGCGAGCTCCGTATCTCCGACGCTTACGCCTAGCCGGAGCGCGCGCCCTCCAATCGTCATTCTCGGGTCTCCTCGCACGGCGCTGCGCCGTGCTCAGGCCTAAGAATGGCGAGCGCCTGCATCGCAGTAACGGCACGGATTTGGGGTCATTTGGCACGTCGCTTCGCTCCGCGCCCAGGCCCGAGAATGACGGTTGAGGTGAGGAGCCTGCGTGTCGGCAATCCACGCGATGTGGGCCGACCGTATCGAGCTCTGGTTTCGATGGAGCGCGGCCGATCGCCGAAGGCGCGACGGGCCGACCTCCGGAAGTTCGAGCCGTCAGCCGCCGCGTCCGTTGAATTCCGAATCGAGCGTTTCCGGGCGCTGTATGATTGCGAACTCGATCGCGACACCGTCCTCGAAATGGCGTACCACGCGGCCGCGCATCGTTCCGAGCGTGACCTGCACCCCGAGCGCCGGCTTGACCTCGATTTCCACCGCAGCGCCGGATAGCGACAGGTCGATGATGCGGCACGGATACCGGCGTCCATCGGAAAGCTGAAGCGTGCTCAGCGGGTTGCGTGGCGCCACGCGCTCGTGGCGGCGGTCCTCGGGCAGGTCGAGCTCATGCTTGTTGGCAAGCCAGGTGAGTTGCGCCGCGAGCTTGTCCCTCTTGCGGTCTGAGGCGATGACGGTCATGGCGAAGCCGTCGTCTAGGACACGGGTGACCACGCCTTCGATGCGGCCGATATGGTCTAGATAGGCGATCACCTTCTCGCCGGGTTCGCCCCGCCGATCGGCGCGCAAAGCGGCATTGCCGGGCGACATGTCGATCACCTGGCATGGATGTTCGCTGCGGTCCTCCAGCATGAAACGTCCGTAGATCTTCACGCGCACGCGCTGAAAATTGCGTCGTTCCATCCTGGACGGCGTCTGATCCACCGCCGCTGCCC
Source organism: Mesorhizobium sp. L-8-10 (assembly GCF_016756635.1). Classification (NCBI taxonomy): domain Bacteria; kingdom Pseudomonadati; phylum Pseudomonadota; class Alphaproteobacteria; order Hyphomicrobiales; family Phyllobacteriaceae; genus Mesorhizobium; species Mesorhizobium sp. L-8-10. Next base: position 4,757,334 of record NZ_AP023263.1, read on the forward strand.
TCATCACATGCCTCGACCTGTTCATTCCGCCTCGCGCGAAGACGCGCAAGTGCAGGAAAAAACTACGTGAAAACGAGTTAACAAGCCGTAAGCCCGAGACGCCTCGGGCAAGGATATCTTCAGCCTTCGCGCCCGCCGTCGAGCACCACGAGATGGCGGATCCTCCGCCCGGAGCCGGGCGCGATGCCGCTCTGCCGAAGGGACGAAACGCTGGGGACGAGGCCCGGAACCGAGATCGGCGACCGGTTGCGCAGGAAGACCGGCTCGCGGTCGGGGTCGACGACGCGTACCGCCTCGATCTGTGCCTCCCGCACCGGGTCGGCGCCCAGCCAGAAGGGCCGGGCCGCAGCCGAGATGATGCCCATGCAGCGTGGGCTTTCGGAGCCGCCGTCGAGAGGCAGAAGCAGAAGCTCGAACGGATTGGTCCGCCGGCCGCGGCTTACGCCCGAAAAGGTGATGACGACCACCGACTTCATGTTGAACGCACTGAAGGCGAGGCGGGCGATCAGCCGCTGGTCTTTCTCCTTCCACAGCGAGGAGAAGGCGAACCCCTTGAGCTCGCGCCCATAGATGGCGCAGAGCCTGGTGCCGGCGAGGCGGAAGATCGCCTCGCCGCGAGTGTCCTTCTCGAGGATGAACGTGTCGGCGAGCAGCGACCGGATGTCGGACGGCTCGATCTCGGTGCGCTTCGGCGCCGGGCGGCCGCTGCGCAACGCGTTCCAGTAATGGAACAACTCGATGGATCCGTCCTGCCTCATGCCTGGTGCTCCCCGTGTCCTGCCGTCTTGTTGTGCCATCGGCGAACAGATTCGCGCCCTCCGACAACCTTCATGCGTTGCACAGCAGGTTGCATGCCACTGCCCGTTAACCTTTATTCACGGGGCGGGGTCGTTAGGGTTAACAATTGGTTTCCGTTGCCGATGTGGCTGGGCCGTGAGATGGTCCGATCGCCACAAGGGACGGTCGTTCCGAGCCGCAACCGAGGTGCCTCGCAAGATTGCGCAAAGGTGGAAAAGCGGCTCGGATACAAAAAGGTTGCCGGCGCCTACTTGCGCGCTACGCAAGGTTCGGGCCGATCAGGTGACCAGGCTGCTCAGGGGTGAGCATGGGGGCTCGGCCAGGCCGCTCGAGGGAGATCTCGGGCGGCCTTTCCATCCTGCGCGATTCGCCGCTGCACCGAACGGTTCTACAGCGACGTGAAATGGTCTAAAGCGCGTCGCGATCTTTCAGATTCGCTTTGCGCGCTTTAGGTCTTTGGTCTTTCGCATGTCTTGTCCCGAAGCCCGTTCTCCCTTTCGGGACAAGACATGCTCTAAAGCTGCGATGCGACCGAGCGGGGGTTGATGAACCAAGAGACGGAACACCCTAGCGGCTTCACTGGCAACGCGCCGCGCGAGCCGGTGTTCAACATGCCTGGGATCATCGTGCTGTTGATCGCCACGTGCACTGCCGTCTTTCTCGTACAGACCTACGTTCTGACGGACAGGCAATATTTCGAGCTGCTGGTGCGCGGCGCCTTCATTCCGATCCGCTATTCGGGCAGGTACGCACTCGAGGTCTATGCTTTCACCTCGCCAGTCACCTATGCGTTCCTGCACGGTTCGTTCGCCCATCTGGCCGTCAACATGATCTGGCTCGCAGCTTTCGGCACGCCGCTGGCGAATCGGCTCGGCAATCCGAGCTTCCTCCTGTTCTGGATCGTGACCGGGTTCGCGGCGGTGGGGCTGCATTATGTGCTGCACCCGCTCGACCAGGCGCCTTTGGTCGGAGCTTCGGGCGCGATCTCGGGCATGATGGGCGCGGCCGCGCGGTTCGGCTTCCGGGCCAGCAGGGCGACGGGCAGATCGTCTTTCGACGGGCCCCTGCTGCCGATCGCCGACGTGTTTCGCTCGCGCACCGTCGTGACCTTCCTTGCGGTGTGGATGGTCATGAACCTGGCGACCGGGCTCATCGGCTTCGCACCCGGCGTGGACGATCGCATCGCCTGGGAAGCGCATATAGGCGGTTTCGCGGCCGGCTTCTTCGGGATCGGCTTCTTCGTCGGCGCAGGCCGACGCTTCTGACGCCTCGCGTGCGCCTACATTGCAAAGCTCGCGACGCAGTGCGCGGAACGGCGGTCTTGAAATGCCGCAAGGTCAAGCGCACCATAGGATCGGGCTTGGATCGGAAATCCCGCAAGGGTGTCGCGCGGCAGGAACGCTTGGAGGAAGTCATGACGGTGAAGGCAATTCTGGAGCAGAAGGGCCACGATGTTCTCACGATCGGTCCCAATGCGAAACTCTCGGAGGCCATCGGCATCCTGGCCGATCGCCGTATCGGCGCTCTCGTCATCACCAATGTCGACGGAAAGATCGTCGGCATCCTCTCCGAGCGCGATATCGTGCGGGTCATCGCCAAGGATGGCGCGGAGGCTCTAGACCACCCGGTGCGTTCCGGCATGACGGCCAAGGTGAAGATCTGCAACGAGAATCACACGGTGAACGAGGTCATGGAGATCATGACGCGTGGCCGCTTCAGACACCTGCCCGTGGAAAAGGATGGGCGCCTCGACGGCATCATATCGATCGGCGACGTGGTGAAGCGGCGTATCGAGGATGTCGAGCGCGAGGCAGAGGAGATTCGAACCTATATCGCGACGGCATGAGCGGTTGGAGCGCCGCGAGAGCCTCGCCGGGCGTAAGGCCCGACGAGGCGCGACAATGACCAAGCAGGCTTGCGTGGCTCCGCCCACTCTTGGCCTGCTTGGCTTCTTCTTCGCCGCAGATTTCTGTCGGCAAATCGCGGAACACCTTTCCGGAACCTGCTTCAGCGGTTGCTCTGTTCGGAGCGGACGAGCTCGAGCCCGCGTCGCGTGATGCGGTAGGGTCCGCCATTCGACGAGGCGACGGCCTTCTTGCGCTTCAGTTTCCTGAACAATTCCAGGTCAAGGCCGGCAAAGGCCCAGCCGTCGCGTGTCAGGCATCTGAGGGCCGCGATACCCTTGTCTTCGGTCTTTTCGATTTCGATGCGCCCACCCTGCGCGAGCAGGTGGAGGATGCGCTGTTCGCTGCGCGAAATATCCATGTCGTGGAGTCCGTGAAAACCTGGCCCCGGGGGCCAATGCAAAGGACCGCGACCGGCGGTCCGGCGCGGCGGCTTCGGTTTTCATGCCCTGGCGCCTGAAATGGGCCAGGGCCTCAGCGGGACTCAGACGAGTTGGACATTCACACTCCATCGGCGACGCGGCAGCACATATCCGAACCGGACGGTAATGACCAGACGGCAGACACTATCGCACGCGGGCGATTGCGATCGGCGCGCACCGGACCGGCAAGTGCCTGCGTCGGGAAGCGGCCTTCTCCCTTGCCTCACCAGCCGGATTGCACTAGCGAAGGCCAATCTATCCCGGCTGCTCCCGACGCCCATGGCGTCCCTCGGGCGCCAGCGAACGACGACAGGGCTTTCATGACCATCATCGACACCCGCATGCCCGACCCCAAGCGTCTGGTCCCAGGCGCCACCGGCGACTGGGAGGTCATCATCGGCATGGAGGTCCATGCCCAGGTGACCTCGGAGGCCAAGCTGTTCTCCGGCGCCTCGACCTCGTTCGGCGCAGCGCCCAATGCCAATGTCAGCCTTGTCGACGCGGCCATGCCCGGCATGCTGCCCGTCATCAACGAGGAATGCGTGCGTCAGGCGATCCGCACAGGCCTCGGACTGAAGGCCCAGATCAACCTGAAGTCCGTCTTCGACCGGAAGAACTATTTCTATCCGGACCTGCCCCAGGGCTATCAGATCTCGCAGTACAAGCAGCCGATCGTCGGCGAAGGTACGGTCACCGTTTCCGTCGGCCCCGACTCCAAGGGCAATTTCGAGGACATCGAGGTCGGCATCGAAAGGCTTCACCTGGAGCAGGACGCCGGCAAGTCGATGCACGACCAGCATCCGACATTGTCCTATGTCGACCTCAACCGCTCGGGCGTTGCCCTGATGGAGATCGTGTCGAAGCCCGACATGCGCTCCTCGGAGGAGGCGAAGGCCTATCTCACCAAGCTGCGGACCATCGTGCGCTATCTCGGGACCTGCGACGGAAACATGGACGAAGGCTCCATGCGCGCGGACGTCAACGTGTCCGTCCGCCGGCCGGGCGAGCCCTTCGGCACGCGCTGCGAGATCAAGAACGTCAATTCGATACGCTTCGTCGGCCAGGCCATCGAATACGAGGCGCGCCGCCAGATCGCCGTGCTCGAGGACGGCGGCAAAATCGACCAGGAGACGCGGCTGTTCGACCCTAACAAGGGCGAAACCCGGTCCATGCGCTCGAAGGAGGAAGCGCATGACTATCGCTATTTCCCGGATCCGGATCTCTTGCCGCTTGAATTCGACCAGGCCTATGTCGACGCGCTCGCCGGACATCTGCCCGAACTGCCTGATGACAAGAAGGCGCGGTTCTGCAACGCGCTCGGCCTGTCGGCCTACGACGCCTCGGTGCTCGTTTCGGAGAAGGCGATTGCCGACTATTTCGAAAAGGTCGCTGCCGGCCGCGACGGCAAGGCTGCGGCCAACTGGGTGATCAACGATCTGCTCGGCGCCTTGAACAAAGCCGGCAAGGATATTGAAAACGCACCAGTTTCTCCAGATCAGATCGGTGCGGTGATCGATCTGATCAAGGAAGGAACGATTTCGGGCAAGATCGCCAAGGACCTGTTCGAGATCGTCTGGAACGAGGGCGGCGACCCCCGGCAGATCGTCGAACACCGTGGCATGAAGCAGGTGACCGATACCGGGGCGATCGAAAAGGCGGTGGACGAGACGATCGCCGCCAACCCCGACAAGGCCGAGCAGGCGCGCGCCAAGCCGACGCTTGCCGGCTGGTTCGTAGGGCAGGTGATGAAGGCGACGGGCGGCAAGGCCAATCCGCAGGCAGTCAACGCGCTGGTGAAGGCCAAGCTCGGCATAGAGGAATAGGGGCGCGGCTTTTCGCGCGTGGATGCCGATGTTCATCCGTACAGCAAGCGAGCGTGATCTGGCATCGATCCGCGCCCTGCTGGTCGAAACATGGCATGCGACCTATGACCGGATCTACGGGGCCGAGCGCGTCGCCGAGATCACCGATCGCTGGCATTCGATCGACGCACTGAAGGTGCGGTTGACAAAGCCGCGCTCGGAATTCCTGGTTGCCGACGACGGAACCGAGATCGGCGGCATGGCCTTTGCCTCCGCCGACGGCGAGGGCGCAATCGTGACGCTGCTGCAACTCTATGTCCTGCCGCGCCATCAGGGGCGTGGCATCGGCGGCCTGTTGCTCGATGAGGTGATCGACAGCTTTCCCGAAGCCCGCCTGATCCGCCTCGAGGTGGAGCAGGAAAACGACCGCGCCGTCGCATTTTACAAGGCCTGCGGCTTTGTCGAGAAGGGAAGCGCGCCAAGCCCCGGCGGAGGCGAAACGTCGGTGGTCATGGAACGACCGCTCGGCTGACCGAGACCGACCGCTGCCGGCGGGTCGGCGGCTGCGCTGATCCAGAAAGCCACCGTCAATGGCGAACGCTTCCTGGCCCTTACCTTCGTGGCCGATCTCCTGAGACTATGGCCCCGACAGAATTGGAAGGCACATCTTATGCGTCGGCGGCTTCCAAGGTGAAGGCGACCCTTAGCACAACCTGATAGTGGGCGATCTTTCCGTCTTCGACGTGGCCGCGAGTCTGGACCACCTCGAACCATCGCAGGCCACGGATCGTCTCATTTGCCCTGGAAATCGCGTTCTGGATGGCCTCCTCTATGCTGACAGGCGATGTGCCGACGAGATCGACCAACTTGTAAACATGGTCCTGCATGACGCTGCTCCTCGAGAAACGGGTAGTTGCATCGTCCAGTATTTCACTGTGTCGAACTTTCCGCGAGAAAATCCAGCGCAGCATAGCCAGATAGATGAGGGTCGCGCCCCAGGCGATTGGCGATCGGCGGCCCCTGCCTTCGGCGCCGCCGATTTATATGAAGCCGAATCAGGGCTTTATGGGGAGCAGCCCTTCCCAGCCGAATCGAAGCTTGTTACGGTACAGCCCGATTGCAACCACAGGCTTTGGCTCGATCAGCCAAGCGTGCTGTGACCAGGTTCGGCCCAGATGCATGGTCGATACTTTCTGGCGGACATCACGCGGGGCAACGTCGGAAGTGCGCCATCGCGCCGACCGACGGCGACGATTGTTCATGCCTTCCAGTACATTCGATTGGGCGGCGAGGCGTCCGAGAGCGTATCGACAATTCTGGTAGAGGGACAACTGACATGCTGAACAAACTTCTAATTGCAGCGCTGACGCTGACCGTATCGGTTGCCCCCGCGTTTGCCCATCTCAATCCGGACGAGCACGGTTCGCTGCTGGCCGGCGTCTCGCATCCGCTCTTCGGCCCTGATCATATACTGGCCATGATTGCGGTGGGCCTGTGGGCGGCGCTGCTTGGTTCAAAGACAGGCCGGAAGCCGGCGCTGTGGCCGATCCCCTCTGCCTTCGTCGGCACGATGATCGTCGGTTTCGCTGCAGCCCTCGCCGGAATGCCGCTGCCCTTCGTCGAGCCTGTGATCCTGGCCTCCGTGGTGGTCATCGGCCTGCTCGCTGCCGTTGCTCTGCAGGTGCCGATCTTGGCCGGCATGGTGCTGGTAGGGTTCTTCGCATTCTTTCATGGCCACGCCCATGGCGGTGAACTGGGTGCGGCCGGCGCGATTTCGTTCGGCATGGGCTTTGCGCTGTCGACCGCCTTGCTTCATGCCATCGGTATCGGGTTCGGCCTGCAGTTCGGACGTCTGTTCGGCGGAGAGAAGGGCCGCGCGATCGCCCGCGCCCTCGGTGGCGTCGCCGCCCTCAGCGGGCTATGGCTGGCCATGGCTGCCTGAGGAAGGCTCGACGGGCCGATGGGCATCTTTTCCTGGTGAACGGCCGTCCGTGCCGGCGATGAGCCGGCCCGGACGCGGATCACGTCGGCGGTGCAGCCGGAAGCTCCTGTGCCACCGAGCCCTCAGAACAGGAAATAGCGCTGCGCCATCGGCAGGACCTTTGCCGGCTCGCAGGTTATGATCTGTCCGTCGACCCTAACCTGGTAGTTCTGGGGATCGACTTCGATCTTCGGCGTCAGATGGTTGTGGATCATGTCTTTCTTGCGCACCGACCGGGTGCCGCGGACAGCCACCAGCGCCTTTTCGAGCCGCAGCTTTTCGCCGATCCCGTCGTCGATCGCGGCCTGCGAGACGAAGGTCACGCCGGTGGACTTCCGCGCCCTGCCGAGCACTCCGAACATCGGCCGGTAGTGAACCGGCTGCGGCGTCGAGATGGAGGCGTTGGGATCGCCCATCGGGGCCATTGCGATCATGCCGCCGAGCAGGGCCAGGGACGGCTTCACGCCGAAGAAGGCCGGCTTCCACAAGACAAGGTCGGCCCGCTTGCCCACCGCGATCGAGCCGATCTCGTGGGCGAAGCCATGGGCGAGCGCCGGGTTGATCGTGTATTTCGCGACGTAGCGCTTGGCGCGGAAATTATCGTTGCGTTCGCTGTCTTCGGCGAGCGGCCCGCGCTGCACTTTCATCTTGTGCGCGGTTTGCCAGCAACGCAGCGTGGTCTCGCCGATACGGCCCATCGCCTGCGAATCCGACGACATGATGCTGAAGGCGCCGAGATCATGCAGGATGTCCTCCGCGGCGATGGTCTCCCGGCGGATGCGGGATTCGGCGAAGGCGACGTCCTCCGGAATCTGCGGGCTGAGGTGATGGCACACCATGAGCATATCGAGATGCTCGTCGATCGTGTTGACAGTATAGGGCCGTGTCGGATTGGTCGAAGCCGGCAGGATGTTCTCCTGGCCGCAGGCGGTGATGATGTCGGGAGCGTGGCCGCCGCCGGCGCCCTCGGTATGGAAGCTGTGGATCGCCCGGCCTTTCATCGCCGCGAACGTGTCCTTGACGAAACCGCTCTCGTTGAGAGTGTCGGTGTGGATGGCGACCTGGATGTCCTCGATATCGGCGACGGTCAGGCAGTTGTCGATTGCCGCCGGCGTCGTGCCCCAGTCCTCATGCAGCTTCAGGCCCATGACGCCGGCGCGAACCTGCTCGTGCAGCGGCTCGGGCAGACTGGCGTTGCCCTTGCCCAGAAGTCCGACATTGACGGGCAGGTCCTCCAGCGCTTCGAGCATGCGATGGATGTTCCAGGGCCCCGGCGTGACGGTAGTCGCCAGCGTTCCGACCGACGGCCCGGTTCCTCCGCCGACCAGTGTCGTTATCCCGTTCGCCAGCGCCTCCTCTGCCTGCTGGGGGCAGATCAAATGGATGTGGGTGTCGATGGCGCCGGCTGTGAGTATCTTGCCTTCGCCTGCAATCACGTCCGTCGCCGGGCCGATGGCGATATCGACATTCGGCTGGATGTCGGGATTGCCTGATTTGCCGATGCCGGCGATGCGGCCGTTCTTGATGCCGACATCGGCCTTCACGATGCCCCAATGGTCGAGGATGACGGCGTTGGTTATCACCAGGTCGACGACCTCGGACGCCGGCCGCTGGCTCTGCCCCATGCCGTCGCGGATGACCTTGCCGCCGCCGAAGGTGACTTCGTCGCCATAGGTCGTGCGATCGTCCTCGATCTCGATCAGCAATTCGGTGTCGGCCAGCCGAATCCTGTCGCCCTTGGTCGGGCCGTAGAGATCTGCGTATGCCCTGCGTGTGATCGTTGCCATCGCTCAGCCCTCCAGTTTGCCCATGACCTTCGCGGCGAAGCCGTAGACGGCGCGCTCGCCGGCCAAGGCGACGAGTTCGACGGTGCGCTGCTGGCCTGGTTCGAAGCGGACGGCGGTGCCCGCCGGGACATTCAGCCGATAGCCCTTCGCCTGCGCGCGGTCGAAGACCAGCGCTTCGTTGGTCTCGAAGAAATGATAGTGGGAACCGACCTGGATGGGCCGGTCGCCGGAATTCGACACGGCGATCTTGCGGACGTCGCGGCCGGCATTCAACTCGATAGTGCCTTCCTCTATGAAGAATTCACCCGGAATCATGTCAGCCTCCTTACGGTATCGGATTGTGGACAGTCACCAGCTTGGTGCCGTCGGGAAAGGTCGCTTCCACCTGAATGTCGTGGATCATTTCAGGGACGCCATCCATCACGTCCTCGCGCGTCAGCAGCGTCGACCCGTAGGACATGAGTTCGGCGACATTTTTTCCGTCGCGCGCGCCCTCCAATATGGCCGCGGAAATGTAGGCGACCGCTTCGGGATAGTTCAGCCTCACGCCGCGTGCCTTGCGGCGCTCGGCCAGCAAAGCCGCGGTGAAAAGCAGAAGCTTGTCCTTCTCGCGTGGCAAAAGTTCCATTGCAGGTTCCCTTCAAAGAATGTCATGTCGCCCATATGCGGGGCGCCGAGGCAGGTTTCGACTGAAGCGCGGTCCTCAGCGCATCCCAGACGCGGGCGAAGAGTATCTTGCCTTGCTCGGCATGCGGGCCGAGGTAACGGCAGACGACGACATCGTCGAGCTGGCTCGCGGAAAAGAGGCAACCGGCCATATCTCCCGCGGCCCGCCGCGCCAGTTCCGCCAGCCCGTCCCTCAGCGGGCCGGCATAGACCATGGTGCCGAACACCGGATGCCCGGCAAGCGCAAAGGCCGCTCCCTGGAGAGGCGAGTCGCCCGGCAGGCAGAACCGCTCGATCCATATCGGCTTGCCGTTCCGGCGGATCTCGACACGCTGCGTGATTCCTCCCGAACGGAAGCGCTCCCTGGCCGCGGGGCGGCCGAGGCAGGTAAAGTCCCAGCCGACATAGGTCCCCGTCTCGGCGATCGTGACGCAAGTGCCGACGTCGGCGCTTGCGCCGTCGAACATGATGGCTTCCTGCGGCAGATATTCGCAGACGGCTCCGGCTTCGACATCGATGAAGCTGCGTTGGGAGCCCTTGCCGGCAACGCTCCTGTAGAACTTGGTCGCGCCCGGCGTGGTCAGCACGACGCGCGCGCCTTCGGCCAGATGGAACGTCAGTTCCAGGCTGTCTCCGCCCGCCACGCCGCCAGGAGGATGCAGCAGATAGACGTGGCAGGTCCCGTCGCTTTCCGGATGGAACGGCCGCTGCACCATCAGCGGCCCGGAGTGACGCCGGCGAAGCAGCCGCGTCTGTCCGCCCGCCGGCGCGAACCACAGCTCGAGTTCGGCCCGCCAGCGGCGTTCCGAGCCGCCGTCGAGGGAAAGGGGCTGCGCTGCGTCCTCGTCCAATTCGCGCTGCAGGTGTCTTGTCAACGACGGCGCCTGCATGCCGACTTGGTCTCCGTTCGGTAGAAACGAGGCTGAGTAACCACGCATTTGGAAGGCTTTCACTGTACAGGCGCCCGTCGTGTGGGACAAGTTCGGTTGTCGTGCCGGTTGTGCCTTGCATGATCTCGGGATGCATTGCGGGCGACCGGAGGGATGTCCCTCAGGATCGGAATAGCCTGCTGTATTGCTCCTCATGCCAGGCGCTGGCCATGGCGAGGCCGATCGCCGTGTTGCCGATCTCGTCGTCTCCCAGCCGTTCGGCCTGCCGGGCGCTACGCTCGATCAGGTCGACGGCATCGATCAGGATCCGCTGACCCGACGTCTGGCCGAGCGGAACCAGCCGAATGGCAGCCGAAACCTGGCCTTCGGTCATGGCCCACATAAGGCCCCTCAGCGCCTGCCGGGGGACAATGCGCCAATGGTGCGCCGCTATCGCGAAGGCGGCAGGATAAGAGAGCGTGCAGTCACCGAACCGGTTCGCCGCTCCGATCTCCAGACTGCTCAGCAGGCGGAGCAAGGCATCGCCCATCAGCCGGTCCTCGGCCTGAATCTCGCGGCTTTCGCGACTCGCCGCGAGCCAGGCGTTGCTGCGCAGGAAGGCGTCCCGATCGTCCGCAGCCAGGGCCGCCATCATGCGAAGGAACAGCGGCGCATCGAGCACGGCAAAGGCGTGTTCGAGCGTGCCGTGAATCCACTCCCGCGCGCTCGCTTCCGAATTCACCCAGCCATGCCGCACGGCGGCCTCCAGGCCGCGCGAATAGGAGAAACCGCCCACAGGGAGGCCTGGGCTCGCCAGGCGGAGCAGGTGGAGCGGGAACGTCGTGTCGCCCGGGCCCTGTGTGTCCATTGCGTCTCCAGCCCCGATTGCGTGTCTCATCTGCATTGTCCGCTCGTCGCATGCCAGTCAAGCCATTGCCTGGCGACGACGCAGTCAGCGACATGAAGGCGGGCGGACGACGTCGACGCCGAGCGCGAGGCGGAGGCAGATTCCGTATGATGCAACGACGGGTCCCTTGGAAGATGCAGCCGGCCGGCTATAGTCGGCCCCTTCGACGCGCGCACTTGCCCGCCGGTCGATTCCACAGGAGTTGATAATGCTTCGCGTTGTTTCCCATCATCATGCCGGCCGCCATGGTGGTGAGCCCTTCGATGCCGTCACACTGGCGCATGACGAGCGGCATCTGCGTCGCAAGGTGTTGACGCTCCGCGACGGGCAGGAGATTCTGGTCGATCTGCCCGAGGCGATTGCGTTTCACCACGGCGACGTGCTTGTGCTCGACGACGGGCGCATGGTGGAGATCCTCGCGGCGGAAGAACAGCTCTACGAGATCAGGAGCGACAGCCGGTTGCATCTGATGGAACTCGCCTGGCATCTCGGCAACCGGCACCTGCCGACGCAGATCGAGGAATATCGTGTCGTCATCCTGCGCGACCATGTCATCAAGGCGATGCTGGAGGGGCTGGGCGCCCGGGTAACGGAAATCGTCGAGCCGTTCCAGCCAGTGCGGGGCGCCTATCACGGCCATTCGCACGCTCACGGCAACGAAGGGCACGATCATGGCCGCGGCCATCGCCACCATGACGATCATTCCCATTCGAATGCGCCCGATCATCATCACCACGGCTGACAGGAGTTCGTCCATGACATCACCCAACGGGCCGCTTCGCGTCGGCATCGGCGGACCGGTCGGCTCCGGCAAGACGACGGTCACCGAAATGCTGTGCAAGGCGATGCGGGACCGCTATTCGGTCGCGGTCGTCACCAACGACATCTACACCAAGGAAGACGCGCTCATTCTCAACCGGCTTCAGGCCTTGTCGGAAGACCGCATCATGGGTGTCGAAACCGGCGGTTGCCCGCATACGGCCATCCGCGAGGATGCCACGATCAATCTGCAGGCCATCAGCGAAATGACGAGGCGCCATCCCGACCTCGACATCGTCTTCATCGAATCCGGCGGCGATAATCTGGCGGCGACATTCTCGCCCGATCTCGCCGACCTGACGATCTATGTGATCTCGGTCTGCCAGGGAGAAAAAATTCCGCGCAAAGGCGGGCCGGGCATAACCCGTTCCGACCTTCTCATCATCAACAAGAAGGACCTTGCGCCCTATGTCGGCGCCGATCTCGACGTGATGGACCGCGACACCAGGATCCAGCGCAACGACAAGCCCTATGTGTTTACCGACATGCTGCGCCGGCAGGGGGTGGACGACGTCGTCGCCTTCATCGAGCGCGCCGGGGGCTTGACGGCCGCGTAGGCGAACGCGCGCCGGGGAGGCGAAAGCGAGCACCGGAGCCGGGAGATCGCGGATCAGCATTTCCGGCGCCCGCTGGTCGCCGGTTCCGGCGGTGACAGACAGACTCCAGCCAAGGACTGCGGAGGCCATGCCAGAAGAGTTTGTGGGAGGTCTTGTCATCCGGCACGCGGAAGCGCGCGACATTGCCGCGCTGGCGGCGCTTTTCGCCGGCGATGCCATTGGCGGGCACGGCGACACCACGGACCCCGCAGTGTTGCCCGATTATGAAGCGGCTTTCCGCAAGATTTCGCAGAGCCCCAACGATGCGCTTTACGTGGCGGAACTCGAAGGCGAGGTGGTGGGCACCTTCCAGACGACCCTGATCACCACCATGACGGCGCGGGGCGCGACCAATCTGACCGTCGAGGCGGTCCAGACGCGCGCCGACTCGCGCGGTCGGGGCATCGGCGCGGCAATGATCGCCTTCGCCATCGAGCGGGGCCGGGAAGCGGGCGTCAGGTTTGTCCAACTCACCTCGAGCAACAAGCGCGAGGCCGCTCATCGCTTCTACAGGCGGCTCGGTTTCGACCAGAGCCACGCCGGCTTCAAGATGACGCTGTCGTAGCGCGATAATCGTGACGAGGCCGCGCCAATCTCGGCCTCCACCCTTGCCAGCGGGCGCGGCTGACGCCATAAGGCGCATAGCCGGTGACGACCGGCGACGAGGATCCCGATGAAGAAATTCCTGCTTCAGTTGTTCACATGGTGGAATGGCGAAACGCTCAATACGCGTTTCCATACCTGGCGCCACGGCAAGCGCGTGGGCGAAGACGAGTTCGGTAACGTCTATTACGAGGGCGGCACGGATTCGGAAGGCCGGACCCGGCGCTGGGTCATCTATAACGGCTATTCGGAAGCCTCCGCGATCCCGCCAGGCTGGCACGGCTGGATCCATCATCGTGTCGACACGGCGCCGTGGAAGGAAAACTACAAGCCGCGCGAGTGGCAGAAGGCGCATCGGCCGAACCTCACCGGAACCGCCGCGGCTTACCGGCCCAAGGGGTCGGTGCTGGGCAACCAGCACAGGCCGCAGGTGACCGGCGACTACGATGCCTGGACGCCCGGCAGCTGAGTGGCGCGCCTTTCGGGACCATCGGCGGCAATGGACTTTTGTCGCCACATTTGCCGCGTAACCCGATTCACGATCAGTGCCGTGCCGGTTCCCGGCGCGTGCGCTCCCGATGCGCAGCGGTTTCCCGAATGACGATCTCCAGACCGACAGCGAAGAGCTCCCGAATGAAAACCGCTGCGATCGCGTTGCTTGCAACGACGCTCGCGGCAGTATCTGGTGGTCGGGCCGAGGAGCCCGCAGCCGAGCCCACGGCCCCGGCAACCCGGACCGAGGAGCGTGTCAAGAACCCCGTGGCCGAGTTCGCCGGCATCGACAAGATCACCGGCCGTATCATCACCTTCGACGTCTATATCGACGAGACGGTTCAGTTCGGCGCGCTTCAAGTGACGCCGCGTGTGTGCTATTCGCGGCCCGAGGCCGAAGAACCCAAGACCGATTCCTTCGTCGAAGTCGACGAGATCACCCTCGACCGTAAGATCCGGCGCATCTTCACGGGCTGGATGTTCGCCGAGAGCCCTGGCCTCAACGCGGTGGAGCATGCCGTCTACGACGTGTGGCTGAAGGCCTGCAAGCGGAAGTCCGACGTTCCGCCGCCGGAAGCCGCGAAGACGAACTGATCGCCGGTCGGCCTGGATGTCGACACTCCAGGCCGCGCGACCCTTGGAACGCCTGGCTTTCGCGCCGGCAGGCGCGGCGCGCGATCGTATGCAACATCCGGTCCTTCAACCATTGGCCTGAGCCGCTCGGAACATTTCTCGAGCCACATCGGTCCCCCGACATCCTTTCCCTGCGGCAGGAGATCGTGGTGACGGCCGACATAGACGAACTGCTTGTCCTCGAAAGAGCCTTCTGGACCGGAGACGCTGCTTTCTTCGAAGAGAACACCGATTCGGAATGTCTCGTTGCCTTCTCGCCCGAGATGGCAGGGGTGATGGGCAACAAGGTTCTCGCCGACACCGCCAAGGACGGCAATCGCTGGAAGGTCCTGGAAATCGACCTGAAGGGAATGCTTCAGCCGTGCAACGATGTCGCCATGCTGACCTACCAGGCGAGGGCGACGCGCGCAGATGGTGAGGACTATGCCGCGCTGGTCAGCACGGGCTATGTCCGTCGCGGCGGCAATTGGAGGATGATGTTCCACCAGCAGACGCCGCTCGGAACGCCGTCCGGCTAGAAGAAAGCCTCGCCCTTGAGGGCTTCGGCCAGCATCTTCTCGTATCTGGCGCGCGGCACGTCGACGGCGCCGAAACGCTTGAGATGTTCGGTGGTGAATTGCGTGTCGAGCAAAGCGAAGCCTCGCGCACGCAAATGCTCGACAAGACGCACGAGGCACACTTTGGAGGCGTCGCGCTCCCGTGAGAACATGCTTTCGCCGAAGAAGGCCCGCCCGAGCCTGACGCCATAGAGACCGCCGACGAGATGTCCGTCTCGCCAGGCCTCCACGGAATGGCAGTGTCCGCGCCGGTGGAGTTCCACATAGGCTTCACGGATCGGCGCGTTGATCCAGGTGCTGCGCCGTTCCGCGCGCCGTTCGGCGCAACCGTCTATCGTGGCTTCGAAATCGTAGTCGAACGTGACTTCGAACGGCGTCTTGCGCATGGTTTTGGCGAGGCTCTTCGGCACGTGGAAGCCGTCGAACGGGATGATGCCACGCGTTTCGGGACGGACCCAGAACACTTCCGGATCAGCCGCGCTTTCCGCCATCGGGAAGACGCCGGACGCGTAGGCCTTCAAGAGAAGGTCCGGCGGGATGCGATATCCGGGCGCGTAGGGGCGTGTCATGGCTCTCGACCCTTGGAGAGCAAGCTAGTGGAACAATTCTAGCATTTGCACCCCATCGATACAGCCGGTTCGAGCGAATGTCGGAATCAAGGGACCGCCGGAAACTATATGATTTCGCGCTTCAAATCCGGACATTCGCGCCACGGTTGCCCGGGAGCGAATGTCAATCTCGTTTTGCTGCCGCTTGTCGTGCGAAAAAGGATCCGCGCGACACGCGGCAGGTTCTTGAACCGACGCATTTCTTTGTCCCGAAACCGGTTCCCGCTTTCGGGAGACATGCTTCAGGCTGCGGCGGCCGTCTCCGCGAGATGCTTCTCAAGCCAATGAATGTCGTAGTCGCCATTGGCGATGTCGATATTGCCGACGAGATCGCGGAACAGCGGCAGCGTGGTCTTCACGCCGTCGACCACGAATTCGTCGAGCGCTCGGCGCAGCCGCATCATGCATTCGACGCGATTTCGGCCATGCACGATCAGCTTGCCGATCAGGCTGTCATAGTAGGGCGGGATGCGATAGCCGGAATAGGCGCCGGAATCGACGCGGATGCCGAGCCCGCCGGGGGTGTGGAAATGCGTGATCGTGCCGGGCGAGGGGGTGAAGGTGCGCGCATCCTCGGCGTTGATGCGGCATTCGATGGCATGGCCGGCGAATTTGATGTCCTCCTGCCGCGTCGAAAGGCCGCCGCCCGAGGCGACGCGGATCTGCTCGTGGACGAGATCGATGCCTGTGATCGCTTCCGTCACCGGATGTTCGACCTGCAGGCGGGTGTTCATCTCGATGAAGTAGAACTCGCCGTTCTCATAGAGGAACTCGATCGTGCCGGCGCCGGAGTAGCCAAGATCGGCGATCGCCTTCGAGCAGATGTCGCCGATGCGCGAACGCTCCTCGGCATTGAGGGCCGGAGAGTTCGCCTCTTCCCAGACCTTCTGGTGCCGACGCTGCAGCGAGCAGTCGCGCTCCCCGAGGTGGATCGCCTTGCCCGCGCCGTCGCCGACGATCTGCACCTCGATATGGCGCGGCTTCTCGAGATACTTCTCGATGTAGACGGCGTCGTCGCCGAAGGCCGCACCCGCCTCCGAACGTGCCGTGGCCAACGCGACCGGCAGGTCTTCGGCCGAACGGGCGACCTTCATGCCACGCCCGCCGCCGCCGGCCGAGGCCTTGATGATGACGGGAAAGCCGATCTCCGAGGCAATGCGGAAAGCCTCGCGGTCGTCACTGACCGCGCCGTCCGAGCCCGGAACCACGGGGATGCCGAGGCGCTTGGCCGTGCGCTTGGCCTCGATCTTGTCGCCCATGATGCGGATATGGTCACCCGAAGGTCCAATGAAGGTGATCTTGTGGGCGGCCAGTATGTCGGCGAATTTGGCATTTTCCGACAGGAAGCCGTAGCCGGGATGCACGGCGTCCGCCCCCGTGATTTCGCAGGCGGCCACGATCTGGTGGATGTTGAGATACGAATCGCGCGAGGGCGGCGGGCCGATGCAGACGCTTTCGTCGGCCAGCCTCACATGCATGGCGTCGGCGTCGGCCGTGGAATGGACCACGACCGTCCGGATGCCGAGCTCCTTGGCGGCGCGCAGCACCCTGAGGGCGATTTCGCCGCGATTGGCGATGAGGATTTTCTGGAACACGGGGCGTGGACCTCGAAGCTTATTCGATGACGACCAGCGGCTCGCCATATTCGACCGGCTGCGCGTCCTCGAACAGGATGGCCGTCACGGTGCCGGAACGGGGCGAGGGGATCTGGTTCATTGTCTTCATCGCTTCGATGATCAGCAGCGTCTGTCCTTCCCTGACCTTCTGGCCAAGCTCGATGAAGGGCTTGGCATCGGGCGAAGGCGCGGCGTAGGCGGTGCCGACCATGGGCGAGGTGACGGCGTTCTTGGCCGCGTCGGCGGCAGCTACCGTCGGCGCGGCACCAGCCGCCAGCGCGGCCTGCGGCGCCACGGCGGCGACGACCGGCGCGGGGGTGGCGACCGCGTTCACGGCCTGCGCCTGGCGCGATACCCTCACCTTGAGATCGCCCAGCTCGACCTCGATCTCGGTCAGGTTGGTGTCGTTCAGTATGCCTGCCAGATCGCGGATGAGCTGCTGGTCAACGCCGGATTTCTTGAGCGACATCGTGCCTAGGTTCCTTGTTGGTTCGGGCCGCGGCTCAGAGCCGGGCTGCGAGCGCCTGCAGCGCCAGCGTGTATCCGAGCGGCCCGAAGCCGCAGATCATCCCCGCAGCGACGGGGGAGATCATGGATTTGTGCCGGAACGCCTCGCGGGCGTGGATGTTGGAGAGATGGACTTCCGCCACGGGCAGCGGCGAAACGGCGCGGATCGCGTCGTGAATGGCGATGGAGGTGTGGCTGTAGGCGCCGGGGTTGATCACGATGCCGACGGCTTTCTCGCCGGCCTCCTGGATCCAGTCGACCAGGTCGCCTTCATGATTGGACTGACGGCAGACGACCTCCAGCCCGAGTGATGCGCCGGCCTTCCTGCAGTCTTCCTCGATCGCCGCGAGATCCTTGCCGCCATAGATGCCGGGCTCGCGTTTGCCGAGCATGTTGAGGTTCGGACCGTTGAGAACGTAGACTGTCTTCAAGATGCAGGCCTTTCCACGCCGGCCCGGCCGGCGTGCGCAATCCTCTATAATGGGCATAGGCGACCGCGCAAAGAGCGCAAGCGCCTTCTTCCACCGTCCACAAGTCTCGATTCGGCTGGTTTCAGCAGCTTGCGTCGCCCAGGCAGGCCTTGGCGGCGGCGATCTTCTCGGCGAGGACAGCCTGGCCCAGCGCGCCGAAAACCACCTCGTTGCCGACGACGTAAGACGGCGTTCCCGTAATCGCCAGCTTGTTGGCCAGCTCGTATGTGCCGGCGAAGGCCTGCCCGATGGCCGGATCCTGCATCATGTCGCGCAGCTTGGCCTCGTCCGCGCCGAGCGAGACGGCGAGCTTGACGGCGCTCGCCTCGTCGGCGCGGCCGGGGCTGCCAAGGAGCTTGTCGTGGAACTCGCCGTATTTCTCCGGCATCAGCTTCAGGAAGGCCTGCGAGACCATATGCGCCTTCTGCGAATCCGGGCCGAGGATCGGGAACTCCTTCAGCACGAAGCGCAGTTCGGGATCCTGCGCGGTGAGCGCATGCATGTCCTCGATGGCGCGTTTGCAGAAGCCGCAATTGTAGTCGTAGAACTCGACGATCGTGACCTTGCCGTTCGGGTTGCCGACCACGCCGTCATGCGGGGAGTTGAAGATCTCGTCCTTCGACTGCTTGATGATGCCGAGCTGTGCGATGCGCTGCTCTTCCTGCTGCTTGGTCTCGAGCGCCTGCTGCACCTCGAGCAGGATCTCGGGGTTCTCGAGCAGATAGTTGCGCACGATCAGCTCGACCTCTTTGCGGTCGAGCGCGCCGGCGGTGGCCTGCGGCTTGTCCTCGGCATAGGCAGGTTGCGGCCGGCCGGCGACGTAGCCCGATGCCAGCATGGCGAAAGCGAGCGCGATGCCGCTCGCTCCCAACACTATCGCCCTTGTCATGTCAGTTCGTCCTTGTTCCTGCCGGAGAATGGCGACCGCGTCCGCGCGGTCAGCCTTTCTTCTTGCCGGGCTGCTTGTAATTGATGATGTCCTGCGCGCGCACCCAGGCCGGCGATCCGCGCTTCATCTTCATCTGGGCGCGGGCGGCGAAAACCTTCGCCTCCTTGTAGACGCCGCTGTAGAAATAGCCTTCGGCCGTGGCGAGTTCCGCCTCCGCGACCTGGCCGAGCTGGCCGTAGGCCTGGGCGAGGTAACGATAGGCGCTGATGTTCTCACGGTCGCGCTCGAGGCCCCTGTTGATCTCGTCGACCGCCTTTTCGATGGAATCCTGCTTGCCGGTGGCGAGCAGGGCCTGGCCATAGGCGACCCGCAGGATGCCGGATTTCGCCGGGTCGAGCTTGACGGCGCTTGCATAGGCCTGCGCCGCTTCGGCCGGACGGTTCGCCTTGACCAGTATGTCGCCGCGCAGCTCGTGGAAATAGGGGTTCTTCGGGTTCGCCTTGACCAGCGCGTCCGCCTTCTGGAGCGCGCTCCTGGGATTTCCGTAGAGATAGGTCGCGATGGCGTCGCCATATTGCGCGGCGAGCCCGCCGCTGCCCTTGCGGAAAATGCGCGCGGCCGCCCCCTGGCCCTGCGTATAGACGGCTATCTTCACACGCATCATGTCGTGGCGAAGCTGCAGCGCCTCGGGATCCGTCTTGTTGAAATAGGGGCTGGCCTCGGCCAGTGTCTGCAGGTTGGCGATGCGCTCGCGCGGCATCGGATGGCTGACCTGATAGGGATCGACACGCGCGCCCGAAAGGGACAGCGCGCTGGCGAAACGCTTGAAGGTGATCAGCATGCCCCTGGCCGACTGCCCGGTCGCCTCGAGATAATCGAGCGCGGAACGGTCGGCCGTGACCTCCTCGGTGCGCTGATAGCCCAGCAGCCCGCGCCGCGCCATTTCTGCGCCGCCCATGGCGAGGCCGCCGCCGGCCTGAGCGACGCCGCCGACGCCGCCGGCCGCGCCGGCCACGGCTGCACCCATGCCGAGCAGCGTGGCGACGATTGCCATGGTCTGGGCGCGGGCGAGCTGCTGGCGCAGCCGCTCCTGATGTCCGCCGGCGATGTGGCCCGCTTCGTGGGCGATGACGCCGATGATCTCGTTCGGCGTCTCGGAGGTCACCAACGCCCCGGTGTTGATGAACATGCGGCGACCGGCGACGAAGGCGTTGAAGCTCTGATCATTGACCAGGACGATGTTGATGTTGGAGCTGCCGAGCCCTGCCGCCTTCAGGATCGGGCGCGCATAGTCGCGGACCAGCGCCTCGATCTCCGCGTCGCGCACCACGGGCAGGCTCTGTGCGAGCGCCTGGCCGGCGGTGGAGACGGCGAGGCACAACGCCACGAGGCCGGCCGTCAGGCCGCGTCCGCAGCGGGCGAGCTTTGCCGAAAGAGGCGATCGTGTCTGCATGGCTGGCCGCACTGGTAGCCCACCATGGATGCAATGAAAAGGCGGAGGCAACATGAACTTGTGATCCGCACAGCAATCGGGCATTTGTGCGGCCACAGTTGAGACCGGTTCGCGCGGGAAGGCTTTACATCCATGGCTGTATCGATATCGAGGCGCGGCGACGTCGAGCCGTTTCACGCCATGGACGTCCTGGCCGAGGCCAACCGGCTGAAAAGCCTGGGACATCCGGTGATCTCCATGGCTGTCGGCCAGCCCTCCGACCCCGTGCCGGAGCCGGTGCGCGAGGCGGCGCGGCGGGCGCTGGTGGACGGCCGCATCGGCTACACGGATGCGCTCGGGCTCGCCGGCCTGCGCGAGGCGATCGCCGCGCATTATCTGGATCACTATGGCGTTACCGTCGCGCCCGAGCGCGTGGTCGTGACGACGGGCTCTTCGGCAGCCTTCAACCTGGCCTTCCTCGCCATGTTCGACGTCGGCGACCGGGTGGCGGTCGCTGCGCCGGGCTACCCTGCCTATCGCAATATACTGGCCGCCCTCGGCGTGGAGATCGTCGAGATCGAGCTCGGCGGCGCCGGCTATCTGACGGCCGACCATCTGGCGGCCGCGCACCGGCAGAAGCCCGTCAAGGGCGTGTTGTTCGCAAGCCCCGCCAATCCGACGGGCGCGATCATTCCGCACGATGCCCTGGCCGAACTGATCGAGACGGCCGAGCGGCTCGGTATTTCGGTGATCTCGGACGAGATCTATCACCGGCTGGCCTATTCGGCGCCCGACGTCACGGCGCTGGAACTCTCGACCGATGCCGTCGTGATCAACTCCTTCTCGAAATATTACTGCATGACCGGGTGGCGCGTCGGCTGGATGGTGTTGCCGGACGCCCTGGTGCGTCCGGTCGAGCGCATCCAGCAGAGCCTCTACATTTCCGCGCCGGAGCTTTCCCAACTCGCGGCGATCGAGGCGTTCTCGGTGAGCGACGCCCTCGATCTGGTCAAGGCGCGCTACGAGGTCAACCGTGCGTTGCTGATGCGCCGGCTGCCGGAACTGGGCTTTCGCATCGCCGCGCCCATGGACGGCGCGTTCTACGCCTTCTGCGATGTCTCCGGGCTCACCAACGACAGCATGGATTTCGCGCGGCGCATGCTGGCCGAGGCCCATGTCGCCGCCACGCCAGGCCGCGACTTCGACCCGTTTGCCGGCCAGCGCTACATGCGTTTCTCCTATGCCGGCAGCAGCGAAGACATGGCGGCCGCCCTGGACCGGATCGGCCGCTGGCTCGGCAGGTAGGCGCCGGATCTACAGGGCAGGGTGTCGGCAGGACATGAAAAAGCCGGGGCAAACCCCGGCTTTTTCTGTCCCTTTCAGGATGACTCGGCTCAGAAGAAGCCCTTGCGCTGCCACCAGCCGGCCTTCTTCGGCTTTGCTTCCTCGGCAGGAATCTCGGCAACTTCGGCGACGGTGGAGGAAACCACGACGGCTTCGGCAGGCGCGGCTTCGGCCTCGGGCTTGCGCCGCGTGGCTCGGGTCCGCCGCTTCGCGGGCTCGGGCGCCGGCTCCTCCGCAACCGGCTCCTCCGCAACCGCTTCCGCCGGAGCCGTCTCGGCCGCGGTCGCCCCAGCCGCTGCTTCGGCCTCGGCCGCCGCGGCGGCTTCGGCTTCCGCCTTCTTGGCCTTGGCCGACTTGCGCGGCTTCCGCTTCGGCTTTTCGGGTTCCGCGACCGCCTCGGCGACGGGTTCGGCGGGGGTCTCGACAGCCTCGGCCGCGGCTTCAGCGACGCTCTCGGCAGGAGGGGCGGATTCGGCCGCCAACTCGGCGGCGTCGGCTTCAACGGCCTCTACGACGGGCTCGGACGTTTCAGGCACCTCGCCCTCGGCGGCCTCCGTCGCGGCAGTCGGCTCGCCGTCCTCCTGGCGATGGCGTCGTCCACCGCGCCGGCCGCGCCGGCGCTTCTTGCGATCGGCTGCGCCGTCGGCCTCGGCTGCCACCGTCTCCTCGCCCTCGACGTCTTCGACGTCGCCGTCCTCGGGGCTTTCGGACGTGGCGGCGACACTTTCCGCGTCGGTGGCGCGCCTGTGCTCATCGCTCGCGTCACGGTCGCGATCCTTGCCGCGCCGCCGCCGGCGCTTGCGCCGCTTGCGGTCGCCGTCTTCGCGGCGTTCGCCATGGGACGGCTGCTCAGCGGCGGCCGTCTCCTCGACGTCCTCCTCCTCGACGATCTCCTCTTCAGGCTCTTCCGGCTCGACATAGGCGAGTTGCGCCGGCAGCGCCTCGGTGACGGCGGACTTCTCCGCCACCGCTCCGCGGAAGATCGCATAGTGCTGCGAGGCGACCGAATCGTCCGCTTCGAGGGTGATCGTCAGGCCAAAACGCCGCTCGAGATCGACCAGCATGGAACGCTTGTGGTTGAGCACATAGAGCGCGGTCGCCATGGGCGTGCGCACCGTGATGTGGTGGCGCGAATCCTTGAGCAGGAATTCCTCGATGGCGCGCACGACGAGCAGCGCGGTCGAGGAGTCCGAACGGACATGTCCCGTGCCGCCGCAATGCGGACAGGGCTTCATCGTCGATTCCAGCACGCTCGCGCGGATGCGCTGGCGCGACATCTCGAGAAGGCCGAAATGCGAGATGCGCCCGACCTGGATGCGGGCCCGGTCGTTCTTCAGGCAATCCTTGAGCTTCTTCTCGACCGCCCGGTTGTTCCGGTTCTCCTCCATGTCGATGAAATCGATCACGATGAGGCCGGCCAGGTCGCGCAGGCGCAGTTGCCGGGCGACTTCCTCCGCCGCCTCCAGATTGGTCTGGAGCGCGGTGTCCTCGATCGAATGCTCCCTGGTCGAGCGCCCGGAGTTGACGTCGATCGAGACGAGAGCCTCGGTCTGGTTGATGATGATGTAGCCGCCGGATTTCAGCGTCACCTGAGGCTGCAGCATCCGGTCGAGCTGCGCCTCGATGCCGCTGCGCGCGAAGATCGGCGTGGTGTCGCGGAACGGCTGAACCACCTTGGCGTGGCTGGGCATCAGCATCCGCATGAAGTCCTTGGCTTCGCGGTAGCCTTCCTCGCCGGAGACGAGGATCTCGTCGATGTCCTTGTTGTAGAGGTCGCGCACCGAACGCTTGATCAGGCTGCCTTCCTCATAGACGAGGGCAGGGGCAGTCGACTCGAGCGTCAGGCTGCGGACATTCTCCCACAGCCGCATGAGATATTCGTAGTCGCGCTTGATCTCGGCCTTGGTACGGCTTTCTCCCGCCGTTCGCAGGATGACGCCCATGCCTTCCGGCACGTCGAGGTCCTGCACGACCTCCTTCAGGCGCTTGCGGTCCTGGGCGTTGGTGATCTTGCGGGAGATGCCGCCGCCGCGCGCGGTATTCGGCATCAGCACCGAATAGCGTCCGGCGAGCGACAGATAGGTGGTGAGGGCCGCGCCCTTGTTGCCGCGCTCTTCCTTGACCACCTGCACCAGCAGGATCTGGCGGCGCTTGATCACTTCCTGGATCTTGTAGTGGCGCCGCATCGGCTTGCGACGATTGCGGATCTCCTCCAGCGCGTCCTCCGCGCCGACGGATTCGACCTCGCTCTCGTCGCCTTGCGCGCCGCTGATCTCCTCGACGGTGCCGCGATCCTCGTTGGCGTCGGGCGCCTCGGACACGGCGACCGGCTCGGAAACGACGTCGGCCTCGATGGAGGCGGCGATCGACGTCACCTCGCCGGACGCCGGCGCAGCTTCGCCGTCGCCGGCGTCAACGGCCGTACTGTCCCCGGTCGGCGCTTCGGCATGGTCGGCGGGGGCGTCTTGCGTTGCGGCGGGCTGATCGTCCACCAAGGCAGGCTGCTCGCTCTCCGCCGGGACGGGATCGTTCGCCTCGGCGTCGCCGTCGCCCTCGGTGTCCGCGACCGCCTGGGCTTCAGCTTCATCGGACGCCTCGGCGGCGTCGCGACGCTCCTGGTCGCGACCGCGATGACGTCCGCCGCGGCGGCGACGCCGGTTGCGACCGCGATCGGAACGGTCGTCGCCTTCGGCGTCCTCCTCGTCGTCGGCATCGTCGGCTTCGGCCTCGGCGCGCAACAGCGCCTGCCGGTCGGCGACCGGGATCTGATAGTAATCGGGATGGATTTCGCTGAAGGCCAGGAAGCCGTGGCGGTTCCCGCCATATTCGACGAAGGCGGCCTGAAGGGACGGTTCGACCCGCGTCACGCGGGCGAGATAGATATTCCCCTTGAGTTGTTTCTTGTCCTGGGATTCGAAATCGAATTCTTCGATGCGGTTACCGCGAACGACGACGACCCGCGTTTCCTCCGGGTGGGAGGCGTCTATTAGCATTTTGTTGGGCATTATGTCTTGTCTCCCCGGCAGCCGTCAGCCGAGGCTTGCGGGCGCGAAAACCCTGCCTTGAACCTGTCGGGGCGGCGATGCCGGATAATGTGCGATCCGCAGGCAACGGGCTTGACGCGACAGACAAGCGGGCCGCCGCCGGCATGGCGCGGGATTTCCCGGTCTTGTCCACAGTTGCGTCTAACGCCATCCTGCCGCCTAGCGGAACCATTTGAACCAGGCCCGGAAACCGGACCAGCTATTATGCTCTTGCCAGAGCCGGCGCGGGACGTGCCGTCCCGGCCGTTTTTCCTGCATCAGGGCGTCCGCCTCGGCATCGGCCCTGAAGAAACTCGACGGATCCGCCTTTGCTCCGCCGCGAGCGGTCGGAACCGATTTTCCCGGGCCTGAGCTGCCGAAGCGGCCGGAAGAACCCGGTCCCGGGCATTGCGATGATCCGGTGTCGCTTTTATGATTTGGAGCGGATCATGGCAACCCCGGATTTCGATGCCGGCTAGGGGAGTTCCGCAACGGCACGTCGTGTCGAAAGGCTTGATTAACCATAAGCGTCTACCAGTCGGGGTGATGCTTCGTGCCGGGACGGGCGAACGGGTATGGTACGGATTCCAGCGGGGACGGTAAGGCTTCATGGGTAGATGGGCGGCGAGAGGGTGCGGCATGGCGATCGCCCGGTCGCTGCGCGCGTTTCTTTCGCTCGCCTTGGCCGCATGGCTCGTCGCATCGGCGTCGACCGTCGCGACCGCCGAGCCGTTGGGGGCGACCGAATACAAGATGGCGGGGGATGCGGCGCGCATGCGCCTGGTGGTCCGCTTCGATCGCGAGCCGGAGCCGAACTGGTTCCTCCTTCGCGGACCGCATCGCCTGGTCATCGACCTGCCCGAGACGAATTTCGCGATCGAGCCGCGCGAACTGAAGGCGCGCGGCCTGATCAAGGGTGTGCGTTACGGCCTGATCGGCGAGGGCAGGTCGCGGCTCATTCTGACCAGCAAGGGACCGTTCGAGGTCGAGAAGCTCGATGTCGTCCGCAATGAGAACGAGCCGGGCTACCGCCTCGTCGCCGACATCGTGGCAAGTTCGGAGAGGCGTTTCGAGGAGGCGCTCGCCGCGCAGGTGGAGACCACCGGCTCGACTCATTCCGCGCCGAAGGGCGACCGGCTGGGCACCGCCGAGGCGAGGCAGGGCAAACGCTTCACGGTTGTCGTCGACCCCGGCCACGGCGGCATCGACGGCGGCGCGGAGGGGCCGAACGGAACGGTCGAGAAGACCATCACGCTGGCCTTCGCGCTCGAGTTGAGGGCCAAGCTCGCGGCAACGGGCCGCTATGACGTCTACATGACGCGGGAGAAGGATGACTTCCTTCGGCTCGACGAGCGCGTGCGCATCGCCCGGCAGTACGAGGCCGACCTGCTGATCTCGATCCATGCCGATACGATTCGCCTGAAGGGAATCCGCGGCGCCACGGTCTACACCGTTTCCGACAAGGCCTCGGACGCCGAGGCGCAGGCCCTGGCGGATCGCGAGAACCTTTCCGACCAACTCGCCGGAATCTCCATCGAGGAGCAGGATCACGAGGTCTCCGACATATTGGTCGATCTCATCCGGCGCGAGACCCACAATTTCTCCATCCGTTTCGCGCGCTCGCTGGTCGGTGAACTGTCCGGCAACATCGAGATGATCAACAATCCGCACCGTTCCGCCGGCTTCCGGGTGCTGAAGGCGCCCGACGTGCCCTCCGTGCTGGTCGAGCTCGGCTATCTCTCCAACCCGCAGGACGAAAAGCAGCTTCGCGACGCCGCGTGGCGCGGCAAAGCCGTCGACGGCATCATGTCGGCGGTCTCGCTCTTCGCCGAAGCCAAGATGGGTGCGGGCGGCTGACCGGCGCGGCGACAACCGCCGCGAGTGGCAAAACGTTGCAGCGGCGTCACAGTCCGTCATATAATCGACGTCAACCGATGGGGTTTCTTGAAGCTGCCGCATTTTGCCCACAACGGCGCGACAAGAGTTGACCACCACGGACCGGGGCGGTTACGGCGCAGATCGGCTGCGAACGGATTCTTCCAGGCCGTCGTGGTCCGGGAGTCTGTCGCGACTTTGGACGGGCTCTGGAAGGTGGAGCGGGCATGATACGTCTCATCGGATATTTCTTCGGCATCGGCGTGATGCTGGCGCTGGTCGCCGCGGCTGGCGTAGGCATCTATGTCGGCGGCTTGACCAAGGATTTGCCGGACTACGAGGTGCTGGCCAAGTATGAGCCGCCGGTGACCACGCGCGTCCACGCCTCGGACGGTGCGCTGATGGGCGAATTCGCGCGCGAGAGGCGGCTCTATCTGCCGATCCAGGCGGTGCCGGACCGCGTCAAGGCCGCGTTCCTTTCCGCCGAGGACAAGAATTTCTACAACCATCCCGGCATCGACGTGACCGGGCTTGCCCGTGCCGTCGTCACCAATTTCCAGAATCTCGGATCGGGCCGCCGGCCGGTCGGCGCCTCGACCATCACCCAGCAGGTCGCCAAGAACTTCCTGCTGTCGTCGGACCAGACGGTCGACCGCAAGATCCGCGAGATGATCCTGGCCTTCCGCATCGAGCAGGCCTATTCGAAGGACCGCATCCTCGAGCTTTATCTCAACGAGATCAATTTCGGCATGGGCGCCTACGGCATCGCAGGTGCCGCGCTCACCTATTTCGACAAGTCGGTCAACGAACTGACCGTCGCCGAGGTCGCCTATCTCGCCGCGCTGCCCAAGGCGCCGTCGAACTATCATCCGTTCCGCCACACGGAGCGCGCCATCGAGCGCCGCAACTGGGTCATCGACCAGATGGTCGAGAATGGCTATGTCGAGCGCGCCGAAGGCGACAAGGCCAAAGCCGAGCCGCTCGGCGTATCGCCGCGCCGCAAGGGCACGTACCTGTTCGCCGGCGAATATTTCACCGAGGAGGTTCGCCGCGAGATCATCGCCCGCTATGGCGAGAACGCGCTCTACGAAGGCGGGCTTTCGGTGCGCACCACGCTCGACCCGAAGCTGCAGCTCATGGCGCGCAAGTCGCTGCAGAACGGCCTGATCAAGTTCGACAGGCTGCGCGGCTATCGGGGCCCGAAAGAGAAGATCGACATATCGGGCGACTGGGGCGAGGCCCTGGGCAAGGTCAAGGGCCTGGACGACGTGCCGGAATGGCGTCTGGCCGTAGTGCTGGAGAGTTCCGGCGAAGGTGTCACGGTCGGCCTGCAGCCCAAGCGTGAGGTGTCGGGCGCGCTCGAACCGGCGCGCGAGACCGGCACCATCGCCGAGGCCGACATGAGCTGGGCCATGCGCCACCTCGTCGACGGCAAGCGCGTGAAGGCCAAGTCGCCGGCCGAAGTGCTGAAGCCCGGCGACGTCGTCTTCGTCGAGAAGAAGGGCGATTCCGGCTCGGCTTACGAACTGCGGCAGCCGCCGGAGGTGTCGGGCGGCATGGTGGCGATGGACCCGCATACGGGCCGCGTTCTGGCCATGGTCGGCGGCTTCTCCTTCGCGGAATCGGAATTCAACCGCGCGACACAGGCCTATCGCCAGCCGGGCTCCTCGTTCAAGCCGATCGTCTACGCGGCCGCGCTCGACAATGGCTACACGCCTGCCTCGGTGATCATGGATGGTCCGATCACGATCACGGTCGGCACGACTGTCTGGTCGCCGAAGAACTATGACGGAAAGGCCGCCGGCCCGTCGACGCTGCGCATGGGAATCGAGCGCTCGCGTAACCTGATGACGGTGCGGCTGGCAAACGACATGGGCATGAAGCTCGTGGCCGAATATGCGGAGCGCTTCGGCGTCTATGACAAGTTGAGCCCTGTCATCGCCATGTCGCTGGGATCGGGCGAGACGACGGTCATGCGCATGGTTTCGGCCTATGCGGTGATGGCCAATGGCGGCCGGCAGATCAAGCCGTCGCTCATAGACCGCATCCAGGACCGCTATGGCAAGACAGTGTTCAAGCATGACGAGCGCGGCTGTGAAGGCTGCGTGGCGACGAGCTGGGAGAACCAGCCCGAGCCGGAGCTGATCGACAATGCCGAGCAGGTGCTCGATCCGATGACCGCATATCAGATCACCTCGATGATGGAAGGCGTGGTCACCCGAGGCACGGCGGTGACGGTGTCGGAGCTCGGGCGCCCGATGGCCGGCAAGACCGGAACGACCAACGATGAGAAGGACGCCTGGTTCATCGGCTACACGCCGAACCTCGTCGTCGGCCTCTATATGGGCTACGACAAGCCGCAAGGGCTCGGCAAGGGCTCGACGGGCGGCGGCCTCGCTGCGCCGATCTTCAAGGAATTCATGGGCGAGGCGCTCAAGGACACGCCTATCGTGGACTTCAAGGTGCCAGACGGCATGAAGATGATCGCGATCAACCGCAAGACCGGCATGCAGGCTGCCGAAGGTGCTCAAGGCACGATCATGGAAGCCTTCAAGCCGGGCACTGGTCCCGCGGACAGCTACTGGGTCATCGGCATGGGCGAGGACGGCTCGAACGGTTCCGGCGAGGCGCTTTCGCCGCAGGCCGCCAAGGCTATCCGCGACAATTCCGGCGGCGGGCTCTATTAGCAGGCGTCTCGAACTTTATCGCAGGTCCCTTCGCACTTTCGCTGTGACAATCGAAAACAGCGCCGCTCTGCCGGCGCTGTTTTTGTGTGCGCCAGGCGCTCGCCGTGCATGCCCGCGCTTGACGGCTGCTTGTCCTTATTGCATAACCATTTGGTTTTAGAACTCATTGGTTATCGAATAGGCTGTCGGCGCCTCGGTGAATTGAGGTCCGCGCGCCGCGCGCAGCAAGACATCCACCATCGGGAGAGGTGACATGCAGAAAATTACTCCGTTCTTGTGGTTCGACGGTCAGGCCGAGGAGGCGATGAAGTTCTACACATCGATCTTCAGGAACGCGAAAGTCGGCAATGTCAGCCGTTACGGCGAGGGCGGCCCCGGGCCGGCCGGCAGCGTGCTGACGGCGTCGTTCGAACTCGAAGGCCTGGAATTCACGGCGCTGAACGGCGGTGCGTTCCACAAGTTCAATGAAGCCGTGTCGTTCAATGTCAGTTGCGACGACCAAGAGGAGGTCGACTACTTCTGGGACCGCCTTTCAGAAGGCGGGCAGATCCAGCAATGCGGGTGGCTCAAGGACAAGTTCGGGCTGTCCTGGCAGATCGTGCCGACGGCCTTGCCGCGGTTGCTCGGCAATCCGGATCGCGAGAAAGCCAGCCGGGTCATGCAGGCCATGCTCCAGATGAAGAAGATCGACATTGCCGCCCTGGAGCAGGCATCCGCCGTCTGACCAGACTATTGCCGTGGCCGGAGCGTGCCGACGATGAAACCGTATCGCGATGGGCGGATGAACGCCGTCCGCCCATTTCGCTTTACAGGCGGCGGACCCATCCCTATGGTCCGCGCCACTTCAACGGCCCCGGCGTCGCGTCCTGCCCGACTTTGCTGAAGCCCCGATCCGGGGTGTCGGCGATTCGGGTTGCACGACGCAGGGACAAAACCAAGAACGGGCACGCTATGCGTACGGAAACCCAAATCCTGGTCGACGAGATCAAGCAGGCCATAAGCCTGCTGAGGAGGCATCTTTGACTGGGACCAGGCAATCAAGAGACTGGACTATCTGAACAATCGCGCCGAGGACCCCAGCCTCTGGAACGATCCCCAGGAAGCGCAGAAGCTGATGCGCGAGCGTCAGCAGCTCGATGACGGCATCAAGGCGATTGGCGGGCTCGGCCAGGCGCTCGAAGACAATATCGGCCTGATCGAGCTCGGCGAGGAAGAGGGCGATTCCGGCGTCGTCGCCGAGGCGGAAGCGGCGATCCGTTCCCTGTCCGGCGAGATCAAGGCGCGCCAGATCGAGACGCTGCTGTCGGGCGAGGCCGACGCCAACGACACCTATCTCGAAGTGCATGCCGGCGCCGGCGGCACGGAGAGCCAGGACTGGGCCTCGATGCTGATGCGCATGTATACGCGCTGGGCCGAGCGGCGCGGCTTCAAGGTCGAACTGCTGGAGATCCATGACGGCGAAGAGGCAGGCATCAAGTCGGCCACGCTGCTCGTCAAGGGTCACAACGCCTATGGCTGGCTGAAGACGGAATCGGGCGTGCATCGCCTCGTCCGCATTTCGCCCTACGACAGCAATGCGCGGCGGCATACATCCTTCGCCAGCGTCTGGGTCTATCCGGTCATCGACGACACGATCGATATCGCTGTCTCCGAAGCGGATGTCCGGATAGATACCTATCGGGCGTCGGGCGCCGGCGGCCAGCACGTCAACACGACCGATTCGGCGGTGCGCATCACGCATCTTGCAACCGGCATCGTGGTGGCCTGCCAACAGGAACGCTCACAGCACAAG
This sequence comes from Mesorhizobium sp. L-8-10, assembly GCF_016756635.1. Taxonomy (NCBI): domain Bacteria; kingdom Pseudomonadati; phylum Pseudomonadota; class Alphaproteobacteria; order Hyphomicrobiales; family Phyllobacteriaceae; genus Mesorhizobium; species Mesorhizobium sp. L-8-10. Next base: position 4,788,413 of record NZ_AP023263.1, read on the forward strand.
AACCGGGCCACGGCCTGGTCGATGCTGCGTGCGCGCCTCTACGAGCTGGAACTGCAGAAACGCGAGGAGAAGGCCAATGCCGAGGCGGCCTCCAAGACCGACATCGGCTGGGGCCACCAGATCCGTTCCTATGTGCTGCAGCCCTATCAGCTCGTGAAGGACCTGCGCACCGGCGTGGAAAGCACCAGCCCGCAGGACGTGCTCGACGGTGATCTCGATTCCTTCATGGAAGCGTCGCTGTCGCAGCGCATCGAGGGCGGCGCCGGACAGCCGATCGCCGACATCGACTGATATCAACGGACTGGATATTGATACATCCAGTGGGGTGGATGCTGCGGCATCCACCCGGCCTCAGTCGTCGGCGCTGCCCTCCAGACCGCCTGGCTTTCACGCCACCGGATCGGCCCGAAAATCGTAGTCGATTTTCGGAAAGCACGATGCGGCACCTAATAGTAGCAGAGCATCCTTCTCGCGTCCAAGTGGACGTGCGGCGCTCTGACTGGCGCGGACCACGCGGTCGCGCACTCCAACGGTCGATTTCATCGACGATCGGTATGGTCGGAAGCCGGTCGAGTATCAGAGGTACCGGCCGAGCTTTCGGCCGGTCTTCAGGAAGCGGACCGGATCGAGCGCGTCGCCATCCTTGCGGATCTCGTAGTGGAGATGCGGACCGGTGGAGCGGCCGCTCGAGCCGACGTCGCCGACAATGTCGCCGGTCGCCATCGCCTGACCGACCTTGACGCGCACCTTGGACAGATGCGCGTAGCGTGTCGAGAAACCGCTGCCGTGGTCGATCTCGACCATGCGGCCATATCCGCCGTTCCAACCCGCCTTGACCACCGTGCCGGGCGCGGTCGCCCGCGCCGGCGCTCCAGCAGGGGCGCGGAAATCCAGCCCCGAATGCATGGCCGGCATGCCGATGATCGGATCGCGGCGCACGCCGAAGCCGCTCGACACGCCCTGGCCGGGTGCCGGGTTGGCGAGCGGGAAGCGCCGGGCTTCCTTCTTCATCGCGTCGAGATGGTCGAGCGCCTCGTCCAGCTCCTTCACCCTGGTGTCGAACATGGTCGCGCTGCCGGCCGCGATCAGGGGACCGCCCACGCCCTGCTTGCCATATTCGGAATCGACCGGCAGGCCCGCGCTTTCGAGCGCTTCGGCGATGGTATCGGCGGTCTGTGAAGCATCTTGCGCGAGCGAGGTGATGCGGGCGAGCTGCTCGCTTTCGATGGCGCGCAGCGACTGGTTTATGGCCACGAACAGCCGGTCGGCATGGTCGGCGGCGGAACTGTCGTTTGCCGATCCGGTGCGCGGCGACCACAGCGCGAAAGGCGACGGCGCGGTCGTTGCAGCGGCGGCATAGGCGAGGGCGTCAGGCGCATCGAGCGTGGCTCGAAGATCGGGCTTGTCGGAAGGCACCGGAGGGGACGCATCCTTGCCCATGGACCTGGCGCGTTCCAGGATCGGGCCGATGCGGCCGTGCCGCTGGCTGAGCTGCGTCTGACGCTCCAGCAGCTCCGATACCTTGTTCTCCATCACCTGCTGGTCGAGCAACTGGCGGCTGGTGATGCGGTCGACCTGGGCACGAAGCGAGGAGATCCTGTCCTCGTAGGCCTGCTGCATGCGCGCCTGGCGCGCCGCGGCCGCGCCGATCAGATCGTCGCGCAGCACCAGATAGGATGTCGCCAGCAGATAGCCGATGGCGGCAGCGGAAAGCACGGAACCGGCAAGGGCGGCGACCCAGGGCCTGACGGTGAAGTGCCTGATCACGTCGCCATGCGCGATGATGACGGTGTGCGGCTCCTTGCGCTTGCCGAAGACGGCTGACTGACCTGGGGCTTTCACGGGACTCGACGCTTCTCAATCGTTGCGGTGACAGCGCGTCGATTACACATTGTTAGGGTTAACAAAGGCTTTTCGGCCGGAGGCCAAACGCAGCCGCGAAGCGATCCCGTGAGGCGGGGAAGCCCGCCCTTCCGGACGGGCTTCGATTTTCAGGTCGTCAGTCGAGGAACAGCCAGAGCAGAATGATGATTGGAATCGGGATGCCGAGCATCCAGAGCAGGATCGAACGAAACATGGGTTTCTCCTCGGTCAAAGATATCATCCCGCGGGCGCATCGACTGACGACGCGGCCGCGCTATCTCATTGTTCAGGCAAGGGAATCGTCCCTGAAACAGCTTCGGGCTCCAGACCCTATGCCCAAGCCAAACGCCGAAGGTAGGCCATGGTTCCGGCTTGGAAACATCGTCTTGCGCTCGAGGACGGACGAGGAGCGCTTTCCTGTGGAGGGAGATTCCGGCGCACCTCCCCACAAATGGCATTTTTGCGCGATTGAACCTATGGTCGCCGCCCGATTGTGGAACGTGGGACCGACATGGCAGCAGATATCAAACGCATCGCCGCGCTGATTGCCGGCGAGATCGGCGCGAAGCCCGACCAGGCCGCCGCGGCGATCGGCCTCCTCGATGAAGGCGCGACCGTGCCCTTCATCGCGCGCTACCGCAAGGAGGTGACCGGCGGGCTCGACGACAGCCAGTTGCGACTGCTCGCCGAGCGGCTGATCTATATGCGCGAGCTCGACGCCCGGCGGGACACGATCCTCGAATCGATCCGCGGCCAGGGCAAGCTGACCGACGAGCTTGCCGAGAAAATCGCAGCGGTGGCGACCAAGTCGGAGCTCGAGGACATCTATCTGCCTTACAAGCCGAAGCGCCGCACGCGCGCCGAGATCGCCCGCGAGCGCGGCCTCGGGCCGCTGGCCGAAGCAATCCTCGCAGACCGCAGCGCGGTGCCGGCCGAACTGGCCGCCGGCTATCTCACCGACGACGTGCCGGATGTGAAGACAGCGCTCGACGGCGCGCGCGATATCATTGCCGAATCCTTCGCCGAGAACGCCGAGTTGCTCGGTCGCCTTCGCAACTACATGAAGGACAAGGCCTTTCTGCGCGCCAGGGTGATCGACGGCAAGCAGGAGGCGGGCGCCAAGTTCTCCGACTATTTCGACCATGTCGAGCGCTGGGCAACGGTGCCGAGCCACCGCGCGCTGGCGATGCTGCGCGGCCGCAACGAGGACGTGCTGACGCTCGACATCGAGGTCGACGCCGACGACGCCTCGGCGGTCAAGCCGGTGGAGCGGATGATCCGCGAGACCTATGCGATCGGCAAGCAGGGCGCCGGCGACGAATGGCTGGCCGAGGTGGTCGGCTGGACCTGGCGGGTGAAGCTCACGCTGTCACTGTCCCTCGATCTCATGCGCGAATTGCGCGAACGCGCCGAGGACGAGGCGATCCGGGTTTTCGCGCGCAACCTGAAGGACCTGCTGCTGGCGGCACCCGCCGGCTCCCGCGCCACGATGGGTCTCGATCCCGGAATCCGCGCCGGCGTGAAAGTCGCTGTCGTCGACCAGACGGGCAAGCTGCTCGACACTACCACGGTCTATCCATTTCCGCCGCGAAACGACGTTCGCGGCACCCAGGCCGAGCTGGCGACCCTGATCGTCAAGCACAGGATCGAACTGATCGCGATCGGGAACGGCACCGGCAGTCGCGAGACGGAGCGGCTGGTCGCCGACATGCTGTCGCAAATGCCGTCGCCGAAGCCGTTGAAGGTGATTGTCAGTGAGGCCGGTGCGTCCGTCTATTCCGCCTCGGAGACGGCGGCGGCCGAATTCCCGAATCTCGACGTGTCGCTGCGCGGCGCCGTATCCATCGCGCGCCGGCTCCAGGACCCGCTCGCCGAGCTGGTGAAGATCGAACCGAAGTCGATCGGAGTAGGCCAGTACCAGCACGATGTCGACCAGTATCGCCTCGGCCGTTCGCTGGAGGGCGTCGTCGAGGACGCCGTGAACGCGGTGGGCGTCGATCTCAACACGGCTTCGGCCGCGCTGCTCGCTCGCGTCTCGGGCCTCGGCGCGTCGCTCGCCGAGGCGATCGTGGCGCATCGCGATGCGACCGGACCCTTCGCCAGCCGCCAGGAACTGCTGAAGGTGAGCCGGCTCGGCCAGCGCACCTTCGAGCAATGCGCCGGATTCCTGCGCATCCCGAACGGCAGCGAGCCGCTCGATGCTTCAGCGGTGCACCCGGAGGCCTACGGCGTCGCCAAGAAGATCGTCGCCGCCTGCGGCCGCGACGTCCGCTCGCTGATGGGAGACAGTGCCGCGCTCAAGGGGCTCGATCCGCGCCTTTTCGTCGACGATCGCTTCGGACTGCCGACCGTGCGCGACATAATCGCCGAGTTGGACAAGCCCGGGCGCGACCCGCGGCCGGAATTCAAGACCGCGACCTTCGCCGAGGGGGTCGACGACATCAAGGATCTGAAACCGGGCATGGTCCTGGAGGGCACGGTCACCAATGTCGCGGCCTTCGGCGCCTTCGTCGACATCGGCGTGCACCAGGACGGGCTCGTCCATGTCTCGCAACTCGCTGACAGGTTCGTCAGGGATGCGCATGAGGTGGTGAAGGCCGGCGACGTCGTGAAGGTGCGCGTCGTCGAGGTCGACATCAAGCGCAAGCGCATCGGCCTCACGATGCGCAAGCACGATGACGGCGGGGCGGGCAGGCCGGAACAGAGAGGCGACAGGTCGCAGCCGCGCATGTCGCCTGGCCGGCCACCGCAGCGCTCCGACGGGGGCCGCGGGAGAGAGCAGCAACAAGGTGCCTTCGGTGCGGCTTTCGCCGAGGCGCTCAAGCGCAAGCGGTAGGAACCCCCCGGTGGTTCATGCCGGTCGCGGGCAGGGAGCCCGCGACCGCGCCGGAGCGATCACACGGTTGCAAGTGGCGCGCGTGCTCGGCCGCATGCAATTTGCCAGTTCATCCATGAAGGCCGGGCCGACGCGGCCTTTCGCGCGAGATTGCCGACTGCTCCTGGAACAGCGCCTCGATGAGTGGACACTCCGGTCGCGCGCCGTCGTCGCATTGCGCGACCATTTCCTCGAGCACCCTCTCCATGCGCTTGAGATCGGCAATCTTCGCGCAAACGTCCGCGAGGTGGTCGGCGGCCAGGGTGCGCGCTTCCGCGCAAGGCTGATCGCGCTCATCGACGAGACGCAGCAACTCGCGGACTTCGTCGATGGAGAAGCCGAGCTCGCGCGCCCGCAGCACGAAGCGCAAGCGTCGCTCGTGCCCCGTGTCGTAGCTCCGATAACCGGCCGCCGTGCGCGGCGGCTCCGGCAGTAGGCCAATCTTCTCGTAATAGCGCACGGTCTCCAGATTGCAGCCCGTCCGCCGGGCGAGCTCGGCCCGGCGCAGGCCCTTCACCACGGCGTGATCATCCATTCGCGAAATCCCTCTTGACCCTGTAGTTGCTACAGACCGCATGGTACGGCACGGACAGGATTTCGGCAAGGAAAGCGAGATCGGACATGGATACATCGAGACCCGGAATGGCGACTATGACAACCACCGACGCGCCCGCGACGGGGCGGGACGAGGTCACACGGCAGCGCCTGGTTGCCGTCGGCGGCATTGTCGGTGCGATCGCGGCCTCGTCCTGCTGCGTTATCCCGCTCGTCCTGTTCAGCATCGGCATCGGCGGCGCCTGGATCGCCAATCTGACGGCGCTCGCACCCTACAAGCCCTTCTTCGTCGCCGGAACGGCGGGCATTCTCGGCTACGGTTTGTATCTCGTCTACTGGAAGCCGCGGCGGGCCTGCGCCGATGGCGCCTGCGTGCGCCCGGCCCGCAATCGCCTCGTGCAAGTCGCGCTGTGGTTTGCGGCGGCCCTCGTCGCGGCCGCCTTTGCCTTCGACTATGTCGCACCGCGTCTGCTCGGTGCCTGAGACCAGGGAGCCCCCTATGAAAAAGAGTTTGCATGCTCTTGCCTTGATCGCGTCGGTAGCGGCCGCGCCGTCCGCCTTCGCTGCCGAGCGCACCGTCACCTTCGCCGTCGACAACATGACCTGCGCCTCCTGCCCCTACATCGTGAAGACCTCGATGGCGGCGGTCCCCGGAGTGACGAAGGTGGCCGTCTCGTTCGAGGCGAAGACCGCGACCGTGACCTTCGACGATGCCAAGACGACCCCTGATGCCATCGCCGCAGCCAGCATGAATTCCGGCTATCCGGCACGCCCGACGCAGCAGCAAGGCAGCTGACATGAATGACCGTGACCTGATCCGCACCGGCATTGCCAGCGGCTCGGTCGCTGAGATCTGCTGCGCGAAGCTGGTCCTTGTCGTGCTTCCACCGCTTGTCGGTCCGAGCGCCTGGCTTGCCCGTGCTGATTGGATGGCGCTTCCGACGGCCGTGAGCCTCGGGCTCATCGCCTGGGACCTTTACCGGCGCCACAGCCAAGCCGCCTGCTGCGAGTAAGAGATTCACGAGGAGAGCCTGAAGCCATGAACGATTGTTGTGCATCCTCTTTTTCTCACGACAACGTAACGGCTTCCGAACCCGCGACGCTGCCGAATGGCCGAAACCATGGCTCCTACGACCTTGTGGTGATCGGCGCCGGCTCCGCCGGCTTCTCCGCCGCGATCACGGCCGCAGATCAGGGCGCCCAGGTGGCGCTGATCGGCAGCGGCACCATCGGCGGTACCTGCGTCAATATCGGCTGCGTGCCCTCGAAGACGCTGATCCGCGCCGCCGAGACGCTGCACAATGCTCGGGCCGCGGCACGTTTCGCCGGTATCACGGCCGAGGCCGACCTGAACGACTGGCGGGGAACCGTTCGGCAGAAGGACGCGCTTGTTTCCGAGCTGCGTCAGGCCAAGTATGTGCACCTGCTGCCGGCCTACAACGGCATCGGCTACCGCGAAGGGCCGGCCCGCCTCGTCGATGGCGGTGTCGGGGTGAACGGCACACGCATTCCCGCCGGCAAGATCATCATCGCGACCGGTGCGCGGCCGGCGGTTCCCGCCATCCCCGGCATCGAGACCGTGCCGTATCTCACCAGCACGTCGGCGCTCGACCTCGGGGAGTTGCCCCGATCGCTGATCGTCATCGGCGGCGGCTATGTCGGGGCGGAGCTCGCCCAGCTGTTCGCTCGCGCCGGCGTCAAGGTGACACTCGGCTGTCGGTCCCGCCTGCTGCCGCAGGCCGAGCCCGAGATTAGCGCCGCGCTGGCGCGGTATTTCGCCGACGAGGGTATTAATGTCGTCTCGGGGATCGCGTACCGCGCGATCCGCAAGACGGAGAACGGCGTTTCCCTCACGGTCGCACGGGACGGCCGGGAGGCGACGATCGACGCCGATCAGGTGCTGATCGCCACCGGCCGCTCACCCAACATCGAAGGCCTTGGCCTCGCCGAGCACGGGATCGCTCTCTCGCCGCAGGGCGGTATCATCGTCGACGACCGCATGCGCACGTCCAAGTCCGGCATCTATGCTGCCGGCGACGTCACTGGCCGGGACCAGTTCGTCTATATGGCCGCCTATGGCGCCAAGCTTGCGGCAAAGAACGCCCTCAACGGCGACAGCCTCCGCTACGACAACAACGCCATGCCGGCCATCGTCTTCACCGATCCTCAGGTGGCGAGCGTCGGGTTGACTGAGGCCGCAGCGCGCGCGGCCGGGCATGCCGTCCGTGTCTCGACGATCGGTCTCGACCAGGTGCCGCGCGGGCTCGCCGCCCGCGACACCCGCGGGCTTATCAAGCTCGTCGCCGACGCCGGCAGCGGCCGGCTGCTCGGCGCGCATGTGCTTGCGCCAGAGGGGGCGGACAGCATTCAGACGGCCGCACTGGCGATCCGGCAGGGCCTCACCGTCGACGATCTCGCCAATATGATCTTTCCGTATCTGACCACTGTCGAGGGCCTCAAACTCGCCGCCCTGGCCTTCGAGAAGGACGTGGCGAGGCTTTCGTGCTGCGCCGGCTAGACCGTTGGTCCGGCGACCTGAACGGCCACGGCTGTGCGCGGTCGCTGAACGCCCTCGACGGACCGGGATTTGCGGTTCGCGAGGCCGCTTATTGTGCGGCCACCACCGTTCCGGTCGAACCGCTCCAATGGCTGGGGCTGTGCCTCACGCTCGACGGGAGCTACCAGGTGGACTGGGGGCGAAGGCGGCTCAACTCCGGTCCGGCATCACTCATCTTCCTTCCGGCCGGTCAGGCATATGCCGCTCACATCTCGCACGAAGGCAGCCACTGCCTGACGGCGGCTATCGACCCGGCGCTGCTCCGGAACGCGTGCGACACCACCCTTGATGTCGAGCGCTTGAGCACGGCACGCCGGGCGCCGCCACACTGGCTCGCCTTTCAACTGCGCCGGGAGATGGAACTGGCAGACGATCTGTCGCCTGCCTCGGTTGCGCATACGCTTGTCGCACTCCTCTCTGAACTCTCCGAGCGTCCTGGTCTCGAAGCGCGGGGCGCACCACCGCCCTGGCTGGAACGCGTGCAGGAGCAGATCCACGACGAGTTCCATCGGCACCACACGCTGGAGAGCCTGGCGCGCGCAGCCGGTGTCCACCACGTACACCTTGCCCGCGAGTTCCGGCGACGCTTCGGATGTACGATCGGCCACTACATCCGCCAGCGACGCGTCGAGTTCGGCTGCCATCGTCTCGCGGCTTCGCCGGATCCGCTCTCCGAGATCGCTCTCGATGCCGGCTTTGCCGACCAGAGCCATTTCACCAACACGTTTCGGCGCCTGGTCGGCATGTCGCCGGGCGTGTTCCGCTCGCGCTTCTTCGAGCCTCCACGGTGGCCGAGGATGTAGGTGTTAATCCGCTTCAAGACGGGTCGCCACCACTGCGGTTGGATCCCAGCCACGCGAGGCGATGCACCGCGATTGCAAGCTCGCCGGACCGCCGGTCACCAGGCCGACGGTCATCCCGAGGCCGGTGGATTGCCCGGACGGCTCGCTTGCCGGGGTGCGTCCAGAACAGGAGACAACCTCATGACACGGAACGAGATCATAACTGCGGACGATCTGTGGGAGGCGGCATGCAGCCACTTCCCGTCGTTTTCCCGCGAGGGACAGCGGGTCGGCCTCGTGCTTCTTCAGGAGTTGGCCGGGGGCGAGCCCGTGGCCATCGCTCAGGTCGCGCAGGCGCTCGGCACGCCGTTCGAGATGGCAGAGGCGCTCGTGACAGACTCGGCACTGAGCCCGTTCATCCACAAAGGCGACGACGGCCGAATCCAGGGCTTCTACGGGCTCTCGGTGAGGCCTACGCATCACCAGCTAACGATCAATGGACGCAGATTGTGGGCGTGGTGCGCGCCGGATACGTTGCTTTACCCGGAACTTCTCCGCGGAACCGTCGCGGTCGAGACGCGGGATCCCGAAACGGGCGCGTTGGTCCGCCTCACGGTGTCGCTCGACCGCATCGAGGCCGTGGAGCCGAAGGACGTCGCGGTGTCCATACGCCGCCCGGAAGCGTGGGATGCCACGTCGGCGGCACGGATCATGGCAACCGCCTGCCATTTCAACTTCTTCTTCGCTTCGCGGGAATCGGGGAAGCGCTGGGTGGCGAAGCATCCCGAGACCATCCTGCAGCCGCTCGACGCGATTTACGCTTTCATGAAGCGCATCAACACGCATCTCTTCAATGCGGAACTGGCCCGGCTCCGGGCGGATGCGGCGTAAGTGGAGGACGACGACTATGGCACGCGCAGGACCGATCAACCAGCGATGAGCGAGGTTCCGGGGGCCAGAGTCTAGCGCCGCCCCCGGGCTCACTGCAAAAATCGGCGCCCCTGGCGCCTTGTTGATCGGGCTTTCGGAAGGGGATGACGACCGCGCTCCCAGTGAAGCCTTCAAGGAAGTGGTTCCATACGATCCGGGCGGCGATATTCCAGCCTGGCGGCGTCGCCGCCGGCTTGCGCCGGCGTCAGAGCGCTTTGACGGCGGCCAGAACCTCTTCCACATGGCCGCGCAGCCTGACATTGCGCCAGATGCGCGCGATGGTGCCGTCAGGCGCGATGAGGAAGGTGCTGCGCACCACACCCATATATTTGCGTCCGAACATCGTCTTCTCGGCCCAGACGCCATAGGGCTCGATGGCCTTGCGCTCCTCGTCGGCGCCGAGATCGACGGTGAGCTTGTGCTTTGTCTTGAACCTGTCGTGCTTTCGCACACTGTCGGGCGAGACGCCGACGATGACGGCGCCGGCCCTCTCGAAATCGGACCGCGCTTTCGAGAACTCGATCGCTTCCGCGGTGCAGGTTTCGGTGTCGTCCTGCGGATAGAAATAGAGGACGACCGCTTTTCCGCCAAAATCTGAGAGTTTCAGGGTGCCGCCGCCGTCACGAAGCAGCTCGAATGAGGGTGCCTTCTGGCCCGTCTTCAATTCAGGCATGACAATCTCGCTCTTGGGTTACGCGCGAAGTCATGCAGTTATAATAGGGCGGCGGATTCGTCCACGGCAGGTTGGCAGGAGATTGGTTGGAGCAAGAGCTTCAAAGGCACGAAAAGGTGCGGTTCCGGCGTGAAGACATCACGGGCCTGCATACTTTTCCATCCGCCATCGGTCAGGATTTCTGGACGCCCAGGCGACCGCTGCACAGGCAGGCGCTAGGCTTCTGCGCGGGCGCGCTTGCCGCCGTCGTCGCAATGATCGCCTTCGTGGTCGGTGCCATCTATTTCGTCGGCATATCGGGCATCAGCTCGGACAGCTTGCGCGGCGAGGCGGAGGCGGCGGTCGAGCGGCTGCTCGGTGTCGACGTGGTGGCGACGCTCGGGCCGGCCAGGCTCTCCTTCGACAGTTCGCGCTTCCTCGCCGTCGAAATGGATGACGTCCGCTTCGCGGTGCCTGGAACCGGCAAGGCCGACATCATCGAAGCGGGAAGCGTGCGTTTCGGCATCAGGGTATTGCCGCTGCTGAGCGGCGAGCTCAAGCTCGGCAATGCCAGGATCGCCGACGCGACGATTGCCGCCGCAGCCATGCCTGCGGGCGACGGTGCGGACTGGATGGCCCCCCTCGCCAACAAGGATGGCCTGCTCGATCCCGATCGACTGGTGGATGTGGTATTCGCAGGCGTACATCGCGCGCTCGACGTTTTTGGAGCGGGCTCGACGCGCAGCATCGAACTCGACAACATCACGGTCGCGTTTCCCGACACCGGGAGCCTGCGTCGCCTGGAAATAGCCCGGGCCTCTCTGCACCAATCGCTCACCGGCGGGCTCGTCCTGTCGGCCGAACTGGCCGTGGACGGCCGCGAGATCGCCATGGAAGGAACGGCCAGCCGCGACAAGGCAACACGCAGGGTCGACGCGCTCGATTTCACCGTGTCTTCCCCCGGACCCGGCGTGCCTGCACCGTCTGCGCCACGGGATGCCCAGCAGGCGCCGCGCGAAACCGCCATCGGTGATGTCGGGATGAAGATCACCGGGGCGGAAGGAACCGGCGGCGAGGCCTCGCGCCTGGCCGTTGCACTCACGGTGGGTGATTCCGTCGTCCGCATCGACCCGCGCAACCACAGCCTCGACGCCAGCCTCACAATGGCCGCGACGATGATCTCCGGCTCCGGCAAGCTCGAGATCGAGCGCGCGACCCTCATCTCCGGGCGCTCGCATTTCCAGTTCCACGGCGCGGTCGGACCCAAGCCGCGTTCCGATCCTGCGGAGGCTCCCGTCTATCGCTACGAACTGGTGAGCGACGGCTCGACGCTCGCACCGCCGGATTCGCCCGAGCCGTCGCTCAGCCTCGTCGCCCGGCTGGGCGGGACCTACGACGCGGCTGCCCGACACCTCGAGGTCAAGGACATTGGCGTACGCACCCAGGGTGGCGAGATGCTGGGCACGGCGGCCTTCGATTTCGTCCCGGGCAAGTCTCCGGGCATGTTCCTGGCGCTAACCCTGCCGAATATGCCGGCGTCCCACGTCAAGCAACTCTGGCCATGGGTCGCGGCAGCGCCGGCGCGGCGATGGGCGCTCGGCAATCTGTTCGGCGGCCATGTCTCGGACGGCCGGCTCCAGTTCCGCGTTCCACCCGGTCGGATCGGCAACGGCGTGCCGCTGTCGGGCGACGAGATTTCCGGCCAGTTCCGTATCGCAGGCACCCGCTTCGACCTCACGGGCCGCGTGCCGCCGATGCGCGACGCCGTCGGCACCATAGATTTCCGCGGCAACGAAGTCGACATCGCGCTTTCTTCGGGAACCGTCTACCTTCCGAGCGGACGCACGGTCGCCGCGAGCAACGGCACGCTGACGATCCGCAAAGCCAATGTCCCCAAGGTCATCGGGGCGCTCGACATGAATGTCGCCGGCGACGCGCAAGCGGTGGCCGAACTGGCCTCCTACGAGCCGATCGATGCCATGCGTCGCATCGGCATGACGGCGGACGAATTCTCCGGCGAAGTATCCGGCAATGTGAAGGCGGACATCCCTCTGAGCAAGGCCGCGCAAGGCGAGAAGCTCGATTGGATCGTCGCGCTGGATTTCAAGAATCTCGCGCTGACGCGCGCCTTCGACGGACAGTTGGCGACCGAGGCCGACGGAACCATCACCATCGATCCGACGAAGGCCGTGATCGACGCCAAGGCCAAACTCAATGGCGCGCCGGCCGACATCGACATCGTGGAGCCGATCGGCGGCAGCGACGTAGGCCGCGCGCGCGACATCACGATCACCCTCGATGACAAGGCGCGCGAGAAGCTCGCTCCGGGCCTCTCGACGCTGGTCAGCGGTCCGGTCAAGCTCGCGTTCAGTTCCGGATCCGACAATGCCGATAGGCACATCGAGGCGGACCTGACCGGCGCCAGGCTCGACATCCCCTGGGCCGGATGGAGCAAGGGCCCCGGCGTCGCCGCCGAAGCGAGCTTCCGGATGCGGAGCACCGGCGGAACGACGACGCTTTCGGATTTCAAGCTGGGCGGAAAGTCGTTCGCCATAGCCGGCGAGATCGTGCTCAACGGAGGAGAATTGTCGTCCGCGCGTTTCGACACGGCCCAACTCAATCGTGGCGACGACGTGCGCGTCACGATCAAACGCAACGGCAAGGGCTACCAGGTCGACGTCAGGGGCAAGGCACTCGATGCCCGTTCCCTCGTCAGGCAATTCACCTCCGATGCAAAAGGCACCGAGGCGGCTTCGGGGTCGTCATCCGTGTCCGTGACCGCCGACGTCAAGTCGCTCATCGGGTTCCATGGCGAACGGTTCTCCGACGTAAAGCTCGATTATGCGGGCCAGGGCAGCCGCGTCATCGCCTTGAAGGTGTCGGCCGGCACGTCGGGAGGCAAGACGGTCACGGTGAGCAACGGCACCGACGGCAGCCGCCGGACGATGGAGATGCATTCGGCCGATGCAGGCGCGGTGCTGCGTTTCCTCGACATCTACCAGCATATGGAGGGCGGGACGATCCGGCTGGCGCTGGCGGGCGAAGCGGACGGTCCAATGCGCGGCCAGATCGACGCCACGGATTTCTGGGTGGTCGACGAGCCGAGGCTCGCGTCGATCGTGGCGACCACGCCGCCCGGGGACGATCGCAGCCTCAACCAGGCGGTGAAGCACAATATCGACACTTCGCGCGTGAAATTCGAACGCGGCTTCGCGGTGATCGACAAGGCGCCGGGCAGCCTCGTGCTCGACCGGGGCATGCTGCGCGGGCCGCTGATCGGCCTGATGTTCCAGGGAACGCTCTATGACAAGGCCAGCAAGATGAACATGACCGGCACGTTCATGCCGGCCTACGGGCTGAACCGGATCTTCGGCGAAATTCCGCTGGTCGGACAGATCCTCGGAAACGGCCGCGACCGCGGGCTTATCGGCGTGACATTCCGCCTGTCGGGCGACGCCAATTCGCCGACGCTGCAGATCAATCCGCTGTCGGTGATCGCGCCGGGAATATTCCGCTCGATATTCGAGTTCCGCTGACGGCTGATCCGAGGCGTTGGAGCGATAGCCTCCAGCGTCCGCTATCAGACCGGACGGACGAGGACGTGTTTCTTCTTGCCGAGCGACAGCTTGACGACACCTTCCGGGGTGAGGTCGGCTGACGTGACCATGCGGCGGTCGTCGGAAACCGGCTGGTCGTTGAGACGCACGCCGCCGCCCTGGATCTGGCGCCGGGCCTCGCCGTTGGATCCGGCCAGCCCGGCGGTCACGAAAAGCGACAGGATTCCCGCACCGGCTTCGAGCGAGGCCGCTGGCACCTCGACCGTCGGCAGGCTCTCGGCAAGAGCCCCTTCCTCGAAGGTCTTGCGCGCCGTCTCCGCAGCCTGCTCCGCGGCCTGCCGTCCATGCAGCAAGGCGGTGATCTCGGTGGCGAGCGTCTTCTTCGCCTCGTTGATCTCGGCGCCGCCGAGGGCCTGCAGCCTGGCGATCTCGTCCATCGGCAATGTAGTGTAGAGCTTGAGGAAACGGCCGACATCGGCGTCCTCGGTGTTGCGCCAGTACTGCCAGAACTCGTAAGGGCTCAGCATTTCAGGATCGAGCCAGACCGCGCCGGACGCGGTCTTGCCCATCTTCGCGCCGGACGAGGTGGTGAGCAGCGGCGAGGTCAGTGCGAAGAGTTGCGGCGTCCCCATGCGATGGCCGAGATCAAGGCCGTTGACGATGTTGCCCCACTGGTCGGAGCCGCCCATCTGCAGCCGGCAGCCATGGCGCTTGTTGAGCTCGACGAAGTCGTAGGCCTGCAAGATCATGTAGTTGAATTCGAGGAACGAGAGCGACTGCTCCCTGTCAAGCCGCAGCTTGACGGAATCGAAGGACAACATCCGGTTGACGGAGAAGTGACGGCCCACATCGCGCAGGAAGTTGACGTAGTTGATCGACATCAGCCAGTCGGCATTGTTGACCATCAGAGCGTCGCGCGGCCCATCGCCGAAGGCAAGGTAGGGTTCGAAGTTGCGCCGGATGCCTGCCAGGTTGGCGTCGATGTCAGCCGGCGTGAGCAGCCGGCGCGCCTCGTCCTTGAAGGACGGGTCGCCGATCATCGAGGTACCGCCGCCCATGAGCGCGATCGGGCGATGCCCGGTCTTCTGCATCCAGTGCAGCATCATGATCTGGATCAGGGAGCCGGCATGGAGGCTCCTGGCCGTCGCGTCGAAGCCGATATAGGCAGTCACGGTCTCCTTGGCGAAAAGGTCGTCGAGGCCGGTCTCATCCGAAATCTGGTGGATGAAGCCGCGCTCCGAAAGCGTGCGCAGGAAGTTGGACTTGAAGGCGGACATGGTTCGGTCTCTCGGCGGATGATCGTCTGCTGCGCCGCTCGCATGGCATAACGGCTGGCGCGCCTTTAGCATCCGCAGCCAAGGAATCACAAGGACGGCGGGCGAAATGGCTGAATTCTGCGCGATCGGACTGATGAGCGGCACATCGATGGACGGTATCGATCTTGCGATGCTGCGGACCGATGGAGAGAACAAGGTCGAACGCGGCCCCGCCATGTTCGTGCCTTACGAGGGGGGATTTCGTCGTCGGGTGGAAGGGGCGCTCGACGAGGCTCGGGCAATCGTCCGCCGCGAAGACCGGCCGGGCGGTCTGGCTGCGCTCGAGAAGGAGATCACGCTGAGGCACGCGGAGGCGATCGAGGCGTTCCTTCGAAACGGGGCGTCAGGCTGGGGACGGCCAGACATCATCGGTTTCCACGGCCAGACGGTTCTTCACCGCCCGCAGATGGGCGTCACCGTCCAACTCGGCGACGGCGAACTGCTGGCGAAGAAGACGGGCTTGCCCGTCGTCTACGACATGCGGGCGAACGACATGGAGTTGGGCGGGCAGGGCGCGCCGCTTGTGCCGGCTTATCACGCAGCCGTTGCCCGGGCGCTGCCCGCGCCATTCTCCTCCCGCTCTCCGGTCGTCTTCGTCAATATCGGAGGCATCTCCAACGTGACCTATGTGGGCCGCCGCGGTGACCCCATCGCCTTCGACAGCGGGCCGGGCAATGCGCTGATCGACCAATGGGTGGCACGTGAAGGGGGGGTGCCATTCGACGCCGACGGCGTGATCGCCAGCGAGGGCGGCACCGTTGCGGCGGTCATCGAGCGCTATCTCGGCAACCCGTTCTTCGAAAGAGCGGGGCCGAAATCCCTTGACCGCAACGACTTCACGCTCGACGAAGCCGAGGGGCTGGAACTGGCGGACGGAGCAAGGACGCTCGCCGCGCTGTCGGCCGAAGCCATCCTCAAATCGGCGGAGCACATGCCGGAAGCGCCCAAGCTCTGGATCGTCTGCGGCGGCGGACGCAAGAACCCGCACATCATGGCCGACCTTGGAAACAAGGCGAAACATGCCGAGGTCATCCTCGCCGAGGATGCCGGCCTGAACGGCGATTCGATGGAGGCGGAAGCCTGGGCCTATCTGGCGGTCCGCTCGACGAAGGGGCTGCCGCTCACCTTCCCCACGACGACCGGATGCCGCGAGCCCGCGCCGGGGGGCGTGACGGCAAAGCCTTAGCCGGAAGTCGCGGCACCTGGTTGATACAAGCGGGCACGGACGATGACGCATCCATGCAACGTAAATGCCGGCGCAACCGGCTGTTCGCAGTCGACGGCGGTACCTATCCGGCTCGCGTGGCTTTCGCGCCAGGCGTGTGCCACGCGTTCACGCGCTCCACCGGTCGAGCCTGTCGACCGACGGCAAATCCTCACCCGAAAGCCGAAGTGGTCTTCGGCAGCGCATGCTCCCGCGAACACAAGACACCTGCTCTGCCCACGATAGGCATCCGGCAATCCAGAGGCGAGGGTGCTGCCAGCCGTACTCCGGCCCACGGCTCTGACGACCTGCCACATTCCCAGGAAGCGATGATGATCTTCGGGATCGGCGTCGCGAAGGAGCCGGAGTACTTCGGAGATATTGCCCAGTCGGCCTGGTTACTTCGCTGCCTTCTTCGCCTTGGGCGCGGCAGCCGGTTTGGCAGCCGCCTTGGGCTTGGGCGCCGCGGCCTTGGCCGTCTTGGCCGCCGGTGCCGCCTTGGCTGCGGCAGCCTTGGCGACCGGCTTGGCCTTTGCCGCCGCCTTTGCCGCGGGCTTCTTGCCCGCCGCCTTGGCGGCCTTGGCCGGCGCGGCCTTCGGGGCGACGCTCAGGTCCTTCACTTCCGCCTCGGCCGCGTTCTTCTTGATGGAGTCGATCGACTTCATCGCCGACGCCTTCGTCTTGTAGCCTTCGGACGCAAACATGGGCTCCCCATTCCCTGCACGGAAACGGAAGCGGAACTCACCCTTCTTATCCTTGTAGACCTCGAAGCTGTGCATGAACTGTCCCCTTAAGCATTCGGGTGATTCTAGGCAAACGAAGGGTGACATGAAGCGACAACTATGTCGACCAATGAACTTCGCCCTTCAACCGCGGATTATCACCCAGTTGCGACCGGCCCGGTGGGCGTTTCCAGAAGCATCGACAGTTTCGCCGACACTTGTTTTCAGCCCCTTGCAGTATCTCCTTTTGCTCCCCATCGCCGACGCGGCGGGGCGACAGCAAATCCGGCCCGTCCCATGCGCCCGACATCTGCGCCCGGGGCTCGTGTTCCCCATCATCAAAGTTTCATCGAAGCGTCACCCGGCAGACATCGAGCCACCATAGCTAGCGGCCGTTCGATCCCTCTTGAAACGGGTTTCCCATGCGACGCTCTCTTCTCTCGGCGGCTGCCGTCATCGCTCTGACGACTGCCGCAACGGCCGACGACCAGCAGTTCAACGCCAAGCTGGTCGGCCACGCCATCCTGCCGGCGAACACGATCATCAAGGCGCCGGAGAACGCACCCGGACATCTGCAGGCCTCCGGCAAGTTCACTACGCCGGATCGTCGCCGCGCCGAGGGCCTCGGCACCGTTCCGGGCAAGGACGGCGTGCGCCCGACCGGGCTTTCGCTGCCCTTCGACGGACAGCCGGTGCAGGGCTTCTCCGGTATCAAGTCCAACGGTGACGGGACCTTCTGGTCGCTCTCTGACAACGGCTTCGGCAGCAAGATGAACTCGTCCGACGCCGCGCTGATGCTGCATCTGTTGAAATTCGACTGGAACGCCGGCTCGGTCGAACGCGTCAGGACCGTGTTCCTCACCGATCCCGAGAAGAAGGCGCCATTCCCGATCGTGCTGGAAGGCAGCGAGAACCGCTTCCTCACCGGCGCCGATTTCGACGTCGAATCCATCCAGCCGGTGGCCGACGGTTTCTGGGTCGGCGAGGAATTCGGTCCGTATCTCCTGAAGTTCGACACCGACGGCAAGCTGACCGATGTCTTCGAGACCGTCGTCGACGGCGAGCCGGTTCGTTCACCCGACCATCCGGCGCTGACGCTGCCGGCCAATCCGACCGCCAAGATTCCGGCCTTCAACCTGAAGCGCTCGGGCGGTTACGAGGGGCTCGCAATGTCGAAGGACGGCAGCAAACTCTACGGGCTGCTGGAAGGTCCGCGCTATATGGCCGACGGCGCCGTCGAACAGGTGGACGGCAAGACTGCGCTGCGCATCGTCGAGTTCGACGTGGCCGGCAAGGCCTGGACCGGGCGCAGTTGGCTCTATCCGCTGGCCGACGGCGGCGAGGCGATCGGCGACTTCAACATGATCGATGCCACCACCGCCCTAGTGATCGAGCGCGACAACGGTGCAGGGGTGGCCGGCAAGGCTTGCGCCGACGCCGCCAATCCGAAGCCGGACTGCTTCGCCAGGGGATCCAAGGTGAAGCGGATCTACAAGATCGAGATGACCGAGGAGAATGCCGGCAAGGCAGTGCGCAAGATCGGCCATATCGATCTGCTCGCGATCGCCGATCCCGATGGCAAGAAGCGCCAGGGCGGCGGCGACGGCTTCTATGACATGCCCTTCGTGACCATCGAGAATGTCGACGTGGTCGACGACAGCCACATCGTCGTGGGCAACGACAACAACCTGCCGTTCTCGGCCGGCCGTGCCATCGACAAGGCCGACGACAACGAATTCGTGCTGCTCGAAGTAGCCGACTTCCTCAAGGCCAAATAAGGTACGAGCCTCTGTCGGGAAGCGCCTTCGGCGCCGCCCGATCCGGTCACCGGCCCGTCGCGACGACGGGCCGGAAGCGTTTCCGGCCCGGGTGACCTCCGGTGTTTCGCCCTGAGCCGACGGCGGAAGGCTGCGGATGAAGGACGTCCAGCCGTGCCTCGACGATACGAGCAGGCTGCTACATTGCCGACTTCTATCTCAGGCGCTTCGGCCGCGGATCCGCCAGTTCGCCGGCGAGACGGCGATCCAGATAGTCCGCGCATTCCTCGATCAGAAGTTCGCTGTGGTTGGCGAAGAAGTGATTGGCGCCGGGAAGCGTCTTCTGCGTTATGGTGATGCCCTTCTGCGTATGCAGCTTGTCGACCAGTCCCTGCACGTCCTTGGGCGGCGCCACCTTGTCGCTGTCGCCATGGATGATCAGGCCGGATGAAGGGCAGGGCGCCAGGAACGAGAAGTCGTAGGTGTTGGGCTGCGGCGCGATCGAGATGAAGCCCTCGATCTCGGGGCGGCGCATCAGGAGTTGCATGCCGATCCAGGCGCCGAAGGAGTAGCCCGCGACCCAGCAGCTCTTGGAATCAGGATGCAGCGACTGGACCCAGTCCAGCGCGGCGGCGGCATCCGACAATTCGCCGGTGCCATGGTCGAACTCGCCCTGGCTGCGGCCGATGCCGCGGAAATTGAAGCGCAGCGTGGTGAAGTCGCGCTTCTGGAACATGTAGAAGAGGTCGTAGACGATCTTGTTGTTCATCGTCCCGCCGAATTGCGGGTGAGGGTGAAGGATGATAGCGATCGGCGCGCTCTTTTCCTTGGAAGGCTGGTAGCGGCCTTCAAGACGGCCTGCCGGACCTGCGAAAATGACCTCGGGCATGGGTACTCCACTTGGGCGGAACGCTGCGCGGGATCACCCGAGAACATCTCTCGGTGCGGCCTTGACGAGACGCAGACGGCTCCATAGAAGCTAGTTTAGAATTGTTCAAAACTGGGGGATGGAAGCCATCCCTACGAAGCGGGTAAATAGGACGGCTGACCTTGGAATATCAAGGAAATAACGCTTTCCGGCCCGCGCAGGCGAGTTGACAGGGCAAAAAGACGGAAAATGGCTGCGGAACGCGCCTATCTCGACCACAATGCCAGCGCGCCGCTTTGCGGCGCCGCGAAGGCTGCCGTGGTCGAGGCGCTCGCCATAGCAGCCAATCCGTCGTCGGTGCATAGCGAGGGCAGGGCGGCGCGGCGGATCGTCGAGGATGCGCGGCGCGATGTCGCGGCCGTGGTCGCGGCCAGGCCCGAGCATGTGGTGTTCACGTCAGGGGCCACCGAGGCGGCCTCGACGCTGCTGACATCAGACTGGCAGATGGGGCGTGGCGCCGTGCGCCTGTCGCGGCTTTATGTTTCGGCCGCCGATCATCCCTGCATCCTTTGCGGCGGCCGCTTCGCCGCGGATCAGGTCGAGACGATCGGCGTCGACGGGGATGGCGTGGTCGATCTTGCCGCGCTCGAAGCGGCCCTCGCGCGCCATGACCGCACCGCCGGCCTGCCGCTGGTGGCAATCCACGCCGCGAACAACGAGACCGGGGTGATCCAGCCCTTCCGCCGCATCGCGGAAATGACGAAGGCGGCAGGCGGCGTGTCGGTGATCGACGCGGTTCAGGCTGTCGGGCGAATTCCTCTCGATATCGCAGAGACTTGCGTGGATTATCTCATCTTGTCCTCGCACAAGATCGGCGGCCCCAAGGGCGCGGGCGCGATCGTCGCTGCCTCCGACCTGATGATGCCGAAGCCGCTGGTCGTCGGCGGAGGGCAGGAGAATGGGCACAGGGCCGGAACGGAAAACCTGCCCGCGATCGCCGGCTTCGGCGCGGCCGCCCGCGAAGCGCTGGCGGGGCTGCCGCGCATGGACGAGGTGCGGGCCCTTCGCGACGCGATCGAGGCATTGCTGGCGGAAGGCGATGCCGGCATCGAGATCTTCGGCCGCGGCGCGGAGCGCCTGCCCAATACGAGCTTCTTCGCGGTTCCCGGGCTGAAGGCCGAGACCGCGCAGATCGCCTTCGACCTTGCCGGCGTGGCGCTGTCGGCCGGCTCGGCCTGCTCCTCCGGCAAGGTGGGGCCCAGCCATGTGCTGAGGGCCATGGGGCGAGGCGACAATGCGGGTGCGCTCAGGGTGTCGATCGGGCTCTCGACGACGGAGGAGGACGTCGCGCTTTTCGGAACCGCGCTGGCCGCGATCCTGGCGCGGCGCGCGGAGAGGGTCAGGGCAGCCTGACGGCCAGGAGGACTTCCGGTCGTCGACCGGACATTTCGACGCTTTGCGGGCCGCAGCGGCGGTTTGCGGGTGAATTCCCGTCCGCAAGGCACTATATGCGAACTACGCCGCCCTGCGGTGCCATAGTTTGAAAACGGCCGGGCCTTGACCCCGGCATGGATGGAGAACGCTGATGCCTGCCGTGCAGGAGACGATCGAGCAGGTCCGCAAGATCGATGTGGACCAGTACAAATATGGATTCGAGTCTCAGATCGAGATGGAAAAGGCCCCCAAGGGGCTCAGCGAAGACATCATCCGCTTCATTTCCGCCAAGAAGAACGAGCCGGACTGGATGCTCGAATGGCGCCTTGGCGCATATCGCCGCTGGCTGACGCTCGAGGAGCCGACCTGGGCACGCGTCGAATATCCCAGGATCGATTTCCAGGACATCTACTACTACGCCGCGCCGAAGAACCAGAGCGGCCCGCGCTCGCTCGACGAGGTCGATCCGGAGATCCTCAAGGTCTATGAGAAGCTCGGCATCCCGCTGAAGGAGCAGGAGATCCTGGCCGGCGTCCAGAAGCCGGCGGCCGACGAGTTCGAGGAGGCCAACGACAATGTCTACAAGTCGGGCCGCGTCGCGGTGGACGCCGTGCTCGATTCGATCTCGGTCGTGACCACCTTCAAGGAGGAACTGGCCAAGGCGGGCGTCATCTTCTGCTCGATCTCCGAGGCGATCCGCGAGCATCCGGAACTGGTGAGGAAGTATCTCGGCTCCGTCGTGCCGACCACCGACAACTTCTATGCGACGCTGAATTCGGCCGTCTTCACCGACGGCTCCTTCGTCTTCGTGCCGAAGGGGGTGCGCTGCCCGATGGAGCTCTCCACCTATTTCCGCATCAACGAGCGCAACACCGGCCAGTTCGAGCGCACGCTGATCATCGCGGAGGAAGGTGCCTACGTCTCCTATCTGGAAGGGTGCACTGCGCCGCAGCGCGACGAGAACCAGCTTCACGCGGCCGTGGTCGAACTGATCGCGCTCGACGACGCCGAGATCAAATATTCGACCGTGCAGAACTGGTATCCGGGCGACGCGCAGGGCAAGGGCGGCGTGTACAATTTCGTCACCAAGCGCGGCGACTGCAGGGGCAGGAATTCCAAGATCTCGTGGACGCAGGTCGAGACCGGTTCGGCCATCACCTGGAAATATCCGAGCTGCATCCTGCGCGGCGACAATTCCCGCGGCGAGTTCTATTCGATCGCCGTGTCCAACGGCTACCAGCAGGTGGACAGCGGCACCAAGATGATCCATCTCGGCAAGAACACGTCGAGCCGCATCATCTCCAAGGGCATCGCCGCCGGCTTCTCGCAGAACACCTATCGCGGGCAGGTCTCGGCGCACCGCAAGGCAGAAAACGCCCGCAACTTCACCAACTGCGATTCGCTGCTGATCGGCGACCAGTGCGGCGCGCATACCGTGCCCTACATGGAAGCCAAGAACTCGACCGCCAAGTTCGAGCACGAGGCGACGACGTCGAAGATCTCCGAGGATCAGAAGTTCTACGTCATGCAACGCGGCATCCCCGAGGAAGAGGCGATCGCGCTGATCGTCAACGGCTTCGTCAAGGAAGTCATCCAGGAACTGCCCATGGAGTTCGCCGTCGAGGCGCAGAAACTTATCGGTATCAGCCTGGAAGGAAGCGTCGGCTAGGCGCTTCCCGACCCGACGACAGCCCGGCGATCAGCCGGCGACATCGAACATGCAGGCGCGGCAGCGCGCCGGAACGAACAGACGGAAAACATCATGCTTGAGATCAAGAACCTTCATGCCCGCATCGTCGAGGATGGAACCGAGATCATCCGCGGGCTGAACCTCACGGTGAAGGACGGCGAGGTGGCCGCCATCATGGGCCCGAACGGATCGGGCAAGTCGACGCTGTCCTACATCCTCGCCGGGCGGGAGGATTACGAGGTGACGGAAGGCGACATTCTGTACGACGGCCAGTCGATCCTGGAGATGGATCCGGCCGAGCGCGCCGCGGCGGGCATCTTCCTCGCCTTCCAGTATCCGATGGAGATACCCGGCGTCGCGACCATGGAGTTCCTGAAGGTGGCGCTCAACTCGCTGCGCAAGGCCCGCGGCGAGGAACCGCTGAAGGTGCCTGAGCTCCTGAAGAAGGTGAAGGAGGCTGCCGGCTCGCTCGACATGGACGTGGCCATGCTGAAGCGGCCGCTCAATGTCGGCTTCTCGGGCGGCGAGAAGAAACGCGCCGAGATCCTGCAGATGAAGCTGCTGGAGCCGCAGCTCTGCGTGCTCGACGAGACGGATTCCGGCCTCGACATCGACGCGCTGAAGGTCGTGGCGGATGGCGTCAACTCGCTGCGCTCGCCCGACCGCTCGATCGTGGTCATCACCCACTATCAGCGCCTGCTCGAACACATCGTGCCCGACACGGTCCACGTGCTTTATCGCGGGCAGGTCATCAAGTCGGGCGACAAGTCGCTGGCGCTCGAACTCGAGGCGAACGGCTATGCCGGCATCATCGGCGAGGCGGCCTAGGGTGACGATCATGAACATGCATACCCAACCCCAGCGCACGGCCGCCGAGGCGGCGCTCGTCAGCGCCTTCGACGAGCGGCTGTCGCTGCTGCCCGGCGACGGCGCCGTCATGGTGAAGCGCGACGCCGCGATCGAGGCGGTCAAGGCCGGCCTGCCGACGCGACGCGTCGAATCCTGGCACTACACCGATTTCCGCCGGATGCTGACGACCGTGCCTGCGCACGACCTCACGGCCAAGGCGGCTGCCCAGGCTCCCGTGCTCGAAGGCTCGACGGTCCTTGCCGTGCTCAACGGCGTCGCCGCTGCGAAGACGCCTGACATCGAAGGGGTGAGCGTCACCCGTCTCGAGGACAAGCTGACCGACGGCAGTTTCGCGCCGGCTCTGGAGCTCAGCGGAAGCGACGACGCGATCGGTGCGGTGAACGCCGCCTTTGTCGCCGACGGCTATTTCGTCGACATTGCTGCCGGCGCCGCGCTCGAGAAACCGCTGGAGCTGCAGAACGTCCAGGCCGGCGGGCAGACCCATGTGCGCCTGCCGGTGCGGGTCGGCGCCGGCGCCAGGGCGACAATCGTCGAGCGCCAGACCGGCACGGGCGAGGCCTTCGTCTCCTCCGTCGGCCATCTGCTGGTCGGCGACGATGCCGAGGTGCTCTATCTGATCGTGCAGGACCAGCCTGATGGCGCGACGCATCTCGGCCAGTTCAATGCCGAGATCGGCAAGAATGCAAAGCTCACCTTGTTCGTGATGAATGCCGGCGGCAAGCTGGTGCGCCAGGAGATCCGCGTCACGGCAGCGGGCGAGGGCGGGGTGTTCACGCTGCGCGGCATCAACCTTCTGGCTGGAGACACCCACACCGACGTGACCATGGTGCTCGACCATGCGGTTCCGCATACGGCGTCGACCGAGGTGATCCGCAATGTCGTCACGGGCAAGGCGCGCGGCGTGTTCCAGGGGCGCATCAACGTCTTCCAGCATGCGCAGAAGACCGACGCAAGGATGGCATGCAACACGCTGCTGCTTTCCGACGACGGCGAGTTCTCCACCAAGCCGGAGCTCGAGATCTTCGCCGACGACGTCGCCTGCGGCCACGGTGCGACCGTCACCGAGATCGACCACAACCATCTCTTCTACCTGATGGCGCGCGGCATCGACGAGAAGACGGCACGGGGGCTGCTGGTCCGGGCATTCCTCGCGGAGGTCATCGAGGGGCTCGAAGAGGAAGAGGTCGTGGATGCGCTCGAAGAGCGGCTCGGCGACTGGTTTGCGACACACGGGTGATGCCATGAATGCGCCTGGCAAGGCTGCGGAGTTCTACGACGTCGAAGCGATCCGCCGCGACTTTCCGATCCTGTCGCGCGAGGTCTACGGCAAGCCGCTCGTCTATCTGGACAGCGGCGCCTCAGCGCAGAAGCCGCAGGCCGTGCTCGACGCGATCAGCCATGCCTACGGCCAGGAATATGCGAACGTCCATCGCGGGCTGCATTTCCTGTCCAATGCGGCGACCGACGCCTATGAAAAGGCGCGCGAGACGGTGCGGCGCTTTCTCAACGCCGGAAGCACCGAGGAGATCGTCTTCACGTCGAACACCACCTCGGCGATCAACGCCGTTGCCTATGGCTGGGGCATGCCACGCCTTGGCGAGGGCGACGAGATCGTCATCTCGATCATGGAGCATCACTCCAACATCGTGCCTTGGCATTTCATCCGCGAGCGCCAGGGCGCCAAGCTGGTGTGGGTGCCGGTCGACGATCTCGGCGCCTTCCATATCGAGGAATTCGAGAAACGGCTGACGCCGAAGACCAGGCTGGTCGCCATAACCCACATGTCGAACGCATTGGGCACGGTGACGCCGATCAAGGAGATCTGCCGTATCGCGCATGAGCGCGGCATCCCGGTGCTGGTCGACGGCAGCCAGAGCGCCGTCCACATGCCGATCGACGTGCAGGATCTGGGCTGCGACTTCTTCGTCTTCACCGGCCACAAGGTCTACGGTCCGTCCGGCATCGGGGTGCTCTACGGCCGCCGCGACATGCTGGAGGCCATGCGCCCCTTCCACGGCGGCGGCGAGATGATCCTGGAGGTGACCGAGGACAACGTCACCTACAACGATCCGCCGCATCGCTTCGAGGCCGGCACGCCGCCGATCGTCCAGGCGATCGGGCTCGGAGCCGCGCTGGGCTATATGGAGACGGTCGGCCGCGAGCGCATCGCCGCGCACGAGGCGGACCTGAAGAACTATGCGCATGAGCGGCTGCGCGCGATCAATTCGTTGCGCATCTTCGGCGACGCGCCCGGCAAGGGCGCCATCGTCTCCTTCGAATTGCAGGGCATCCACGCCCATGACGTGTCGATGGTGATCGACCGGGCCGGCGTGGCCGTGCGCGCCGGCACCCATTGCGCCCAGCCGCTGTTGAAACGCTTCGGCGTCACCTCCACATGCAGGGCATCGTTCGGCATGTACAATACCAGGGCCGAAGTCGACATCCTGGCCGAAGCGCTTGAGAAGGCGCGGAAATTCTTCGGGTGAGCATGATGGAAGACGCTGCTACAGAGACCACGGGGACCGAGGCTCCAGCCAAGGGCGTATTCTCGGCATCGGCCATTCCCGCCGACGAACTGGCGCGGCTGACCGACGATATCGTCTCGGCGCTGAAGACGGTCTACGATCCCGAGATCCCGGCCGACATCTACGAGCTCGGCCTCGTCTACAAGGTCGACATCGAGGATGACCGCACGGTCAGGATCGACATGACGCTGACGGCGCCCGGCTGCCCCGTGGCGGGCGAGATGCCTGGCTGGGTGCAGAATGCAGTGAGCGCCGTGGAAGGCGTGTCCGACGTCGAGGTCAACATGGTGTTCGACCCGCCCTGGACGCCGGATCGCATGTCGGAAGAGGCGCAGGTCGCCGTCGGATGGTATTGAGAGTATCGGCGGGCGGGTTGCATAGCGCCCGAATCTTCACCATCTTATGGCTGCGGGCCTCAATTGCCGGCGCGATCCATCTGGATCGCGTGGCTTTTCGGGCCAACGGGCGCGGCGCGCAGTCGCGCGCTCCCGACGGTCGATATTGACCGTCGATATTTTGGGTGAGACTGTTTCCGCGGGCCTTGAACCCGCGCGAGCGTGGAGAATGAGATGGGACGTTTCGCCGTCATGAGCCTGACTGAAAGGGCTGCGGACCGCGTGCGCGAGATCGTGGCGGATCGCGACAACGCGCATGGCATCCGCGTCGGGGTCAAGAAGGGCGGCTGCGCCGGCATGGAATACACGATCGATCTCGTGACCGAGCCGAACCCGAAGGACGACCATATCGAGCGAGACGGCGTCCATGTCTATGTGGCGCCGGAGGCCGCACTTTTCCTGCTCGGCACCGAGATGGATTTCGAGACGACCACGCTGCGCACCGGCTTCACTTTCCGCAACCCGAACCAGAGTTCCGCTTGCGGCTGCGGCGAATCGGTCGAGCTGAAGCCGGCGGACCTCAAGGCCCTCGCCGAGGCGCGGGCCGCTGCGACCGCCGCCTGAAGCGACCTCAGTCCACCCATAGTCCGCGCTGCCGGTGCCAATCGGCGATCGATTCCTCGGGATAGAGCTCGAAGGTCCGGTCGCCGTCGGCGATATCGGGCTCGACCCAGGACGCCTTGTACTTCAGCATAAGATGGACGCGTTCGGGCGCTTTCGGCAATTCGCTGTCGATCGCCGACGCGAACGGATGCACCAGCTCCGGCCACGTCGGATCGTAGAGCCAGAGTGCGGCCCCGCATTTCCGGCAGAAGTTGCGCTCGCCGGTCGAGACCTCGCAATGCGGCCGCTCATCGTCCTCGATCCGCGCCCGATACACGCCGAGGTGACGCTCTCCCTCGATCTTCAGCGTATCGGCATCGGCGCCGAGATTGATCGCGAATCCGCCGCCGCCCTGCTGCTTCCGGCAGATCGAGCAGTAGCAGAGCTGGTAGGGGACTGGGGTGTGGCTCTCCACGGAGAAGCGGACCGCCCCGCAGTGGCAGGATCCATTCAGCAGCATCGGCGCTTTCCTCCAATGATGGCGCGATGCACACTGCCACGTGTGAGTGTGGCGCGTCCATTTCGGGCACGCAGCGGGTGCTCATCTTGTCGACGTTTCGTGCTTTCCAAAATCGTTCCGATTTTGGAAAGATGCGCCGGCCAGGACAATCACCCCAGGACAATCACCGGATGAACCCCGATGGACAATGACGCTTTGCTCGATCTTTTTTCCGGCCTGGGGCCGATCCAGATCAGGAGAATGTTCGGAGGCAAGGGCATCTACCACAACGGCGTGATCATCGCTGTCGAGATCCGCGGCGAGCTGCGCCTGAAGGCGGATGGCGAAACCGAGCCGGATTTCATCGCGGCGGGCTGCACCCAGTGGACCTATACCGGCTCGTGGCACGGCAAGCTGGTCGCCATGCCTTACTGGAGCGTGCCCGACGGCGCGATGGATGATCCCGACGAGATGAAACCCTGGGCGCGCAAGGCCTATGAGGCCGGGGTGAGGGCGGGGAAATAGAGGCGCGCTGGCGCTTGCCTCGGAGCGTCATGCAGGATTCGGCCGTGGCGGCTAAACCTTGGCTGCAACCTTCATGAAAGCCGGCACGTCGTCGCCGAAGCCGACGACCGTGTTGACGTCGTCATCGTCCCGGTGGCGGCGCGCACGATCGTCTCGACGATGTTCCGGCTTGCCCTTGCGGTCGGCATTGTCGGCGCGAATCGCGTCCTTGCGGACGCGGCGCTCCTCGACCGCTTCATGCGGCACCACATCGGGCTGCTCGGCGGCGGAGCCGGCATGGGCACGCTTTCCGCCACGCGGTTTGCGCTCGACCTCGTCCTTGCGGCCACTGCGGCGCGATGCGCCTCGGCCCCGGCGCGGGCCGTCGTCGTCGCTCTCGCTCACCACCAGGGTCGACAGATCGCCGTCGAGCCAGTCGATGTTCTTGCCGATCAGCCGCTCGATGGCGTCCAGATATTTGACGTCGGAGCGCGTGGCGATGGTGAACGACTTGCCGGAGCGCCC
Source organism: Mesorhizobium sp. L-8-10 (assembly GCF_016756635.1). Taxonomy (NCBI): domain Bacteria; kingdom Pseudomonadati; phylum Pseudomonadota; class Alphaproteobacteria; order Hyphomicrobiales; family Phyllobacteriaceae; genus Mesorhizobium; species Mesorhizobium sp. L-8-10. The sequence continues at coordinate 4,817,036 of NZ_AP023263.1, forward strand.
GGCGCGGCCGGTGCGGCCGATACGGTGGACATAGTCCTCGGCATGGATCGGTACGTCGAAATTGAAGACGTGGCTGACATCTGGAATGTCGAGTCCGCGCGCGGCGACATCGGAAGCGACGAGCAGCTTCAGCTTGCCGTCGCGAAAATTCGAAAGCATCGTCATGCGCGCGCGTTGATCCATGTCGCCATGCAGCGCGCCGGCATCGAAGTCGTACTTAACCAGCGACCGGAAGAGTTCGGAGACCTCGACCTTGCGGTTGCAGAAGATGATCGCGTTCTTGAGCCCGTCTTCCTCGGCGCGGATCAGATTGCGCAGAACCTCGCGCTTGTCCCAGGGCTTGGAGCCCGATTTCACGAGGTGCTGGGTGATGTTGGTGGCGGTGGTCGCGGCCTTCGCCACTTCGACGCGGACCGGCGCGTGCAGGAACTGTTCGGTGAGCTTGGTGATCTCGGGCGGCATGGTCGCCGAGAAGAACAGCGTCTGGCGGGTGAAGGGGATGAGCTTGCAGATGCGCTCGATGTCGGGGATGAACCCCATATCGAGCATGCGGTCCGCCTCGTCGATGACAAGGATCTCGACCCCGGTGAGCAGCAGCTTGCCGCGCTCGAAATGGTCGAGCAGGCGGCCGGGCGTCGCGATCAGCACATCGGCGCCGCGCTCGAGCTTGCGGTCCTGTTCGTCGAAGGAAACGCCGCCGATCAGCAGCGCCATGTTGAGACGATGGTTCTTGCCGTATTTGACGAAGTTCTCCTCGACCTGCGCGGCGAGTTCGCGCGTCGGCTCGAGGATCAGCGTACGCGGCATGCGCGCCCTTGCCCGGCCCTTTTCGAGGCGGGTCAGCATCGGCAGCACGAAGGACGCCGTCTTGCCCGTGCCGGTCTGGGCGATGCCCAGAACATCCTTGCCCTGCAGGGCATGCGGGATGGCGCCAGCCTGGATCGGCGTCGGCTGCTGGTAGCCTGCGTCGGTGACGGCGGAAAGCACCTTCGGCGAAAGGCCGAGGCTTGCAAAGGTCAACGCTTCTTGCGCGGTCTGATCGTCTGAGGACAAGTGTCTGGTATCTTTGGCTGGTTGGGAGGGCCCGCCGGGGCCGTCTCCGCAAACGCTGCGCGTCTGCCTGTTGCGCAACGCGATACGGAGAAGTTAGCGATTTGTCAACACAACCTGAAGCAGGTGCGTCATCGGCGACCGCTTATACTTAATCCCGGCTTGCGGATTTTCAATGACGCACGCTGCGCCCCGGGTGCGGCGAAAGGTCATGCCAGGATGCGGGCGTTGAACCACAAGGACAGCGGGAGGTGTGCCCACCGGTCCAGGCGGTCTCCTTTCACTGGATCGGGAATGGGCTCACGCAATGCCGTGATCGCAAGCCCGGCCGCCTCCAGCGCCGCCTGCAGGGGTTGAGACCACCAGGCAAACTGCATGGCCAGGCCGCCATGTTCGTCCGCACCTTCGAAAGGTTCGCAGCCGAAATAGGTGCCGTCGAGCATGAACGGGCGTCCGGTTCGGGCCCGGCGAAACGGCCACCGACCGTCAAAGGGGGACCAGCGAAAACCATGAGCGTGCCGTCCGGCTTCATCACCCGGCGGATCCCATCGTCACGCGGACACGCTCGTCTCGTCGACGAAGCACGGATCGGTCGAAGCTGGCGTCAGTAGCGGAACTGCTCGGCGAGGATACGCTCGCTCCAGGAATGTCCGGCGTCGAAAAGCAGTGTCGCCGTGGCGTCGCGCGCTTCCGTCACCGTCACTTCGACGACGGATTTCACTTCGGTGTGGTCGGCAACCGCGTTCACCGGGCGCTTCTCCCCTTCCAGAATGTCGAAGCGGACGGTCGCCTTGTTCGGGAGCAGCGCGCCGCGCCAGCGGCGTGGCCGGAACGGGCTGACCGCGGTCAGCGCCAGCAGCGGCGCGTCGAGCGGCAGGATGGGGCCGTGCGCGGAGAGGTTATAGGCGGTGGATCCGGCTGGTGTCGCCACCATCACGCCGTCGCAGATCAGTTCCTCGAGCCGCACCTTGCCGTCGATCGCGATACGGACCTTCGCGGCCTGGTAGGATTGGCGGAAGAGCGACACCTCGTTGATGGCGAGTGCGGTGGCGGTGCGGCCGGCGGCATCCACCGTCTGCATCTCCAGCGGCCGGATGGTTTCGGCCACGGCCGCAGCGATACGCTCGCAGAGGCCATCTTCGCTGAATTCGTTCATCAGGAAGCCGATGGTCCCGCGATTCATGCCATAGACCTTCTTGCCCGAGCCCATGGTCTCACGCAGCGTCTGCAGCAGGAAGCCGTCGCCGCCGAGCGCGACGATCGTCTCGGCATCCTCCACGCTCGCCTGGCCGTAGCGGCCGGCGAGCCGCTCGGCCGCCTCGTGTGCGTCGGGGGCATCGGAAGAGACGAAGGCGAAAATCGGCGCGGCTTTGTGCATCGTTCCTCCCGGGCCCGGCGTGATCGGGCGTCTGCCGGGTAGCATGCGGGCGCTGTTCGTGCAAAGGCCGCGCTCTCGAAGAAACCGGATTGCGCTGCGGCCGTACGGGTCTAAAGTCGACCCCATGAGGTGAATATCATGAAGATCGACGGTTCCTGCCATTGCGGCCGCATAAGCTACGAGGCCGAGATCGATCCCGACAAGGTGTCCATCTGCCACTGCACGGATTGCCAGCAACTCTCCGGCACGGCTTTCCGGGTAAACGTGCCGGCGCCGGAAGCCGATTTCCACCTGAAATCCGGCACGCCGAAGATCTATGTGAAGACCGCCGAAAGCGGCAGGAAGCGGGCGCAGGCCTTCTGCGGCGAGTGCGGCTCGGCGATCTACGCGACATCGGTGGGCGAGGGGTCGAAGATACTCGGGCTTCGCACCGGCACGATGCGCCAGCGTGCCGAACTCGTGCCGAAGCGCCAGATCTGGTGCCGCTCGGCCGTGGGGTGGCTGGCAGATATCCCTTCCATCGAGGCCATCGAACGCGATTGAGCGGCGCGCGCCGCACAATTGACTTTACTGGCGCGACGGATGTGCTAACCGGTGCGCCGATGCCCTTGTAGCTCAGTTGGTAGAGCACCTGATTTGTAATCAGGGGGTCGGCGGTTCGAGTCCGTCCGGGGGCACCATTTCTTGATCTCACGCGAGTTCGCTGCGCTCACCGCTCCGATGGGGCGGCCTGGCCGGCCGACGGGCGGTCGCCCTTGCGAACCCTCCGGGTTCGATCCTTCGCCCCGCACCATTTCTTGATCTCACGCGAGTTCGCTGCGCTCACCGCTCCGATGGGGCGGCCTGGCCGGCCGACGGGCGGTCGCCCTTGCGAACCCTCCGGGTTTGACCCTTCGCCCCGCACCATTTCTTGATCTCACGCGAGTTCGCTTCGCTCACCGCTCCGATGGGGCGGCCTGGCCGGCCGACGGGCGGTCGCCCTTGCGAACCCCTCCGGGTTTGATCCTTCGCCCCGCACCATTTCTTGATCTCACGCGAGTTCGCTTCGCTCACCGCTCCGATGGGGCGGTCTGGCCGGCGGGCGGGCGGTCGCCCTTGCGAACCCTCCGGGTTCGATCCCGCTCGGATATGGCGCAGCATTATTTCCAGAAGAACACGCTTCAGCTTCTGATCAGATTCTCGACCCGTTCGGCAGCCGCCAGCAGATGCCCTACCAATGTGTCGAGATTGCCTTGCATACGGTAGAGCGGACCTGCCAGTGCAAGGCCGAAGCGGCGGTCGCCGCTGCGGATCGGAACGCCCAGGCCCATGACGTCCGGTGTCGATTCCGACCGGTCCTCGCACCAGCCGCGCTCGATGGACCGGTCCAGATCTTCGGCGAGCTCTCCGGCGTTCATCTTGGTCGCAGGCTGGATGGGCGCATAGCTTAACGAACGCAGGATGTCTTCGCGTTCTTTCGTGTCGTAAGCCGTCAGGATGGCCTTGCCGCTCGACGTCGTGTGGATGGCGCGCCGCTCTCCGACCTTGGCGAAGTAGCGGATCGGGGCGGTCGACTCCACGACATCGACATACACGACGTCGAGTTGATCGCGCACCGACAATACAGCCGTCTCGCCGGTGACGGCGGCCAGAGCCGCAAGTTCGCCGTGGACGCGCTGGACCAACGGGTCGCCCTCCATCATCGAACGCGACAGGTCGAGCAGCCGTGCCGTCGGATAGTAGCCGCCCCTCGGCTTCGTTTCGTACAGGAAGCCCCTGGCCACCAGGGTCTCGATCACATTGAACGTGCTCGACTTGGGAATTCCCAGGGCCTTGGACAGGGCCGTCAGCGTGAGAGACGTCTTTTCTCGCGCGTAGACCTCGAACAGATCCAGCACCTTGTCGATTTGCCTTACCCTCAAAGGCATTCCTCCCAGGCTTGTGTATATCTTCCAAGCTTGGGTAGTTCATAACCGTGAACTAAAATGCTTGCCAGTGAATTAGTTTGACTCGCTCACTTCCGGCCGCTACTCTTTCCGGCAATTGGACGCCAAGATCCGGCAGCGCAGGGCAAATGGGAGGATGCCATGGGTGAGGACATCATCCTGTCGGCTAACGGCCTGTCGAAGGAATTCAAGGGTTTCCTTGCCGTAGACGGCGTCAACCTGAAGGTTCGGCGCGGCACGATCCACGCCCTCATCGGTCCCAACGGCGCCGGCAAGACTACCTGCTTCAATCTGCTGACCAAGTTTCTGAGCCCGACCCGAGGAACCATCGTCTATAAGGGGCAGGACATAACCGCGCGCAAGCCGGCGGACATCGCGCGTCTCGGCCTGATCCGCTCCTTCCAGATATCGGCCGTGTTCCCGCATATGAGCGTGCTGGAAAACGTCCGGATAGCATTGCAGCGATCGAGAAACGATTCCTTTCATTTCTGGCGATCGGAGCGGGCGCTGAACGGTATGAACGGCCGGGCCCGTGAACTGGTCGATGCCGTGGGCCTTGCCGAATTCGAGGATATCGCGGCCGGCGAATTGTCCTACGGTCGCAAGCGCGCGCTCGAAATTGCCACCACGCTGGCGCTCGACCCCGAAATGATGCTGCTCGATGAGCCCATGGCCGGCATGACCGCCGAGGACGTCGACCGCATCAGTCAACTCATCCGCAGGGTCTCGAAGGACCGCACAGTCCTGATGGTGGAGCACAATCTTTCTGTCGTCTCGACCCTGTCCGACTACATCACGGTGCTCGCCCGCGGCAAGGTGCTCGCCGAAGGCGACTATCCCACGGTATCGAAGGATCCGCGCGTGCTCGAAGCCTATATCGGAGTCGGACATGCTTGATCCCGCGACGGATCGGCCGATGCCCGGCGCGGAGGCCTCGACATTGCTCACGGTCCGCGACCTGCATGCCTGGTATGGCGAATCGCATGTGCTGCACGGCATGAGTTTCGATGTCCGCCCCGGCGAGGTGGTCACGCTGCTCGGCCGCAACGGCGCCGGCAAGACGACGACGCTCAAGGCGATCATGGGCGTCATCGACAAGAAAAAGGGTTCGGTCCGCTTCCGCAATGAGGAATTGATCGGCGTCGGTTCCCGGCATATCGCGAAGAAAGGCATTGCGTGGTGCCCGGAGGAGCGTGGCATCTTCTCGAGCCTGGATGTGGAGGAGAACCTGTTGCTGCCGCCGGTGGTCGCGCCCGGCGGTTTCACGCTGGAGCAGATCTTCGAGCTTTTCCCCAATCTGAAGGAGCGGTTGCACAGCCAGGGCACCAAGCTTTCCGGGGGCGAGCAGCAGATGCTGGCCATCGGCCGGATCTTGCGGACCGGCGCGCGCCTTCTGCTGCTCGACGAGCCAACCGAAGGACTTGCCCCGGTCATCGTGCAGCAGATCGGCCTCATGATCCGGAAGCTCAAGTCGATGGGCTTCACCATCGTTCTGGTGGAGCAGAACTTCCACGCCGCCGCCACGGTCGCCGACCGTCACTACGTCGTCGAGCAGGGGCGCGTCGTGGACGAGATCGCCAACGCGGATCTCGATGCAAGCATGGACAAGCTTCATCGCTATCTCGGCGTCTGACGATTTCGACCCGCACAATTCGACCAACACACAGGGAGTGAGAGTCAATGAAGGTGCAGAAACTTGTCCTGGCGGTGGCGACAGCCGCGTTGATGACAGGCAGCGCGCTGGCGCAAGACCAGATCAGCGTCAAGCTCGGCGTGCTGAACGACCGTTCCGGCCTCTATGCCGACCTGGCAGGCGAAGGCTCGGTGGTCGCCGCGAAAATGGCGGCCGAGGACTTCAAGGCGGCCGAAAAGGGCATCGCCGTCGAGGTGGTTTCCGCCGATCACCAGAACAAGCCCGATATTGGTTCGAGCATCGTCCGGCAATGGTACGACCAGGACGGCGTGGACGTCGTCCTCGACGTGCCGACCTCGTCGGTGGCGCTCGCCGTCAGCGAGATCACCAAGGAAAAGAACAAGATCATGCTGAACTCCGGAGCCGGCTCGTCCGACCTCACCGGCAAGGCATGCTCGCCCAACACCGTCCACTGGACCTACGACACCTGGGCACTCGCCAATGGTACCGGGAGCGCGATGGTCAAGGCGGGTGGAGACACATGGTTCTTCCTGACCGCCGACTATGCCTTCGGTCATGCCCTTGAGCGCGACACCTCCGCCGTCGTCGAAAAGGCAGGCGGCAAGGTGCTCGGCGCGGTCCGCCATCCTTTCCCGGGCCAGGACTTCTCGTCTTTCCTGCTGCAGGCCCAGGGATCGGGCGCCAAGGTCATCGGCCTGGCCAATGCCGGCGCCGATACGACCAACGCCATCAAGCAGGCGGCCGAGTTCGGCATCGTGCAGGGCGGCCAGAAACTCGCCGGCCTGCTGACCTTCGCGACCGACGTCAAGGGTCTCGGCCTCGCCACGGCCCAGGGGCTGGTGATGACCGAAGCCTTCTACTGGGACCAGAACGACGGCACGCGTGACTTCTCCAAGCGCTTCGCCGAGAGGCATGGCGGCGCCATGCCGACCATGGTTCACGCCGGCGTCTACGCCTCGGTGCTCCATTATCTGAAGGCGGTCGAAGCGACCAAGAGCAAGGACACAGCTGCCGTCATGGCCAAGATGAAGGAGACCCCGTCGGAGGATCCGCTGTTCGGCAAGGGACAGATCCGTGCCGACGGCCGTCACGTGCACGACATGTACCTGTTCGAGGTCAAGAAGCCCGAAGAATCGAAGGGCGACTGGGATCTCTACAAGACCGTCGCCACCATTCCTGCAGCGGAAGCCTTCCGTCCGCTCGCCGACGGCGGCTGCAGTCTGGTGAAGTAAGACGCCAGGCGCGCCGGGAAGCACGCGCTCCCCGGCGCCCCGGTGTGGCAGGGCGCGTTCCAGCAGGAGCGCCCCTGTGCCGATCTGAGGTCTCCCGGAGCAAGGTCCGATGGCGGAAATATTCGGTATCCCGATGGCAGCGCTCTACGGCCAGTTGCTCCTCGGTTTCATCAACGGTGCGTTCTACGCGACGCTCAGCCTTGGGCTGGCGGTTATCTTCGGTCTTCTCAACATCATCAACTTCACCCACGGCGCGCAATACATGATGGGCGCGTTCGTCGGCTGGATGCTGCTCACCTATCTCGGCATAGGCTACTGGCCGGCGCTGATCCTTTCACCGCTGATCGTCGGCGCCGTCGGCATCGTGCTGGAGCGAACGATGATCTCGCGCCTGCACAAGCTCGATCATCTTTACGGACTGCTGCTGACCTTCGGGCTGGCGCTGATCATCGAGGGACTGTTCCGCAACGCATATGGTGTGTCGGGCATGGCCTATTCCCTCCCTCCGCAGCTTTCCGGCGGCGTCAATCTAGGCTTCATGTTCTTGCCGCTCTATCGCGGCTGGGTGGTCGTCGCCTCGCTCACCGTCTGCCTTGCCACCTGGTTCGTCATCGAAAAGACCAGGCTCGGCGCCTATCTTCGCGCCGCCACCGAGAACCCGACCCTGGTGCAGGCATTCGGTATCAATGTGCCGCTGCTCGTCACGCTCACCTATGGTTTCGGCGTCGCGCTCGCGGGTTTCGCCGGCGTGCTGGCCGCTCCCATCTACGCTGTCAATCCGATGATGGGCTCCAACCTCATAATCGTCGTGTTTGCCGTGGTCGTCATCGGCGGCATGGGGTCGATCCTCGGCGCCATCGTCACCGGCTTCGCGCTCGGCCTGATCGAGGGCCTGACCAAGGTGTTCTATCCGGAAGCGGCCTCGACGGTCATCTTCATCATCATGGCCATCGTGCTTCTCGTTAAGCCGGCCGGCCTGTTCGGTCGGGAGGCGTGAGATGAGCGTCGAAGCTGAACCGGTCGGCGTCGGGGCCGCCCTTGCCGATCATGCCGGCGACAGCAAGCGTCACCACAAGGCGATCTTTATCGGACTGGCTGTCCTTCTCGTGATCGCTCCGCTGGTGCTTTATCCGTTCTTCCTGATGAAGCTCCTGTGCTTCGCTCTGTTTGCGTCGGCGTTCAACCTGCTGCTGGGTTACGGCGGATTGCTCTCCTTCGGCCATGCCGCCTATTTCGGCATGGCGAGCTATGTGTCGGCGCACGCGGCCAAGGTCTGGGGGCTTCCGCCCGAACTGGCCATCGTCTCGGGCGTTGCCGCTGCCGCCGTGCTCGGCGCGCTCTTCGGATCGCTCGCCATTCGCCGGCAGGGCATCTATTTCGCGATGGTCACCCTGGCGTTTGCTCAGATGGTCTATTTCTTCGCGCTGCAGGCGCCGTTCACCGGCGGGGAAGATGGTATCCAGGCCGTGCCCCGAGGCCATCTGTTCGGCATTCTCGACCTCTCCGACGCGACGACGCTCTATTATGTCGTCGCGGCCATTTTCATGTTCGGCGTGCTCCTGATCTATCGCATCATCCACTCACCCTTCGGCCAGGTATTGAAGGCGATCCGGGACAACGAGCCGAGGGCGATCTCGCTCGGCTACCGCGCCAATCACTACAAGCTCGCCGTATTCGTGCTTTCGGCCACGCTCGCCGGGCTGGCGGGCGCTACAAAGGCAATAGTGGTGCAACTCGCGTCGCTGACCGACGTTTACTGGGGCATGTCGGGGGAGGTCGTGCTGATGACGCTGCTGGGCGGCATGGGCACGGTGTTCGGGCCGATGCTGGGCGCTGCAATCGTCATCACCATGCAGAACTATTTTGCCAATCTCGGAGCATGGGTCACCGTGATGCAGGGTGTGATTTTCGTCCTCGGTGTGCTGCTGTTTCGCGAGGGTATTGTCGGCGTCCTTTCGAAGTGGCTGAAAAAGTCCCTTTGACCCGCAGGGCCTACCGGCGCACGGTGCCCTGGGGACGCAGGAGGTGAACGGCGAAAGCCGCGCGGCCGCGCCAGCCGTGACGGCTGAAACTCGATCGGAACGCTGCGTACTCTTGGACGGGGAGGGCTGGTGCAATTTACAGCCAACCGCCCGAGAACCCGGCCTGACGCAAACCCCTCAGCATTGGTTGGCAGCGGCGCATGATGTTCCACAGGAAGCCTGTCCGGTAGTTCTCGATCATGAGGACGACCGGGCCCTGATCGATCCCGAAATGATAGGGGCTCACCCACCATCCGGTGGGACTGCCTTCCACTTCGAAAGTCCGGTTGAAGGAGGGCTTGAACCCGTAGAGCCGGTGCGCGCCGAGAGGCATCACGGAAAAATGCCGGACGGTCGGGATGACTATCTCAGGAGCGAACGGCAACGACGCGAGAACGACCCATGGCGACACGGTCCCGTCATCGGGCCCGTAAGGAACTCCGCGGGCGATGTAGTCGAAAAACTCGCGCTCTACGCCGTCAATGGTCCGCTTGCACCACCCGGGACCATCGCTGGCGGTGAACCCCCAGCAGTGTTCCCCGTAGCCGACGAACTCCCTGGGATTGCGAACGGCATATTCCTGCTGCACGAACGTGGCCTGGCGACTGTTTTCGAAATAGTCCGACTGACGCTCGCGCATGAATGCATCCCGGATTCCCCTGAAATCGACCCACATATGCGAAAGCTGGTGGGTGAAGAGAGGGCCGCAGTAGAGGAGTTCGCGGTCGTAGATTTTCCTCCATTGGTAGCTGGAGGTATAGGCCACATAGCTCTCCGGCGGCAGCGGGTGGCTGGGAGAGCCCAGGCCGAGAATGTACAGCAGCAGGCCCTCGTCATATCCGCGCCAGCGATAGGGGATGAACCCGTTCTCGGGCCGCCAGCCATGGGTCAGGGTCGCCTCGCCGTTGCGGGCCCAGTTCCAGTCGGCCCTCTCATAGAGAGAGTTGGCGATCTGCCGGATTTCCGCTTCGTCCGCGGTGTCGCGATCGAAATAGGTCGCCACCGTCAGGGCGCCAGCGAACAGGAACGCCGAGTCGATGGTGGACAGTTCGCATTGCCAGACGCGACGGCCGGTTTCGATATCCAGAAAATGATAGAAGAAGCCCTTGTAACCTGAGGCGTCGGGCTCCGGTCCCTGAGGACATTCCAGCAGATAACGCAACCGCTTGCGGGTTATCTTGGCCGCAAATTCGCGGATGATGACACCGCGTTCCACCACGACGGGGATCGTCGCCAGGGCCATGCCGAGCGCGGCGATGCTGACCGGAGCATTCGGCTCCGTCTTGTCGCGAACCAGGCCGTTGTCGGGGTTCGTCTCGTGCAGATAGTAAAGCAACGTCGTGAATTGCAGCCGGCCCAGTTCCGCATCGGTCGGAGCCTGGTCCAGGTCGATTTCTACCGACAGAGGTCTGCGCATCGGGTCCCGGGAAGCCTCCACCTTACATCGGCCAATGCCTTGGTCGACCGCGTCAAAATCCCTTCAGAGATTGTCTCCCTCGGTCGAGGTTGCCGCATACGATCCGGCGGCGCTCCCCAGCCCCCATCTCCAGCCGCTGATGTCAGGCATGTCGTCGCCGTGTTTCTCGATGTATTGCCTGTGATCGATCAGCTTGTCGTGGATGGCCTGCTTGAAGTAGGCCGCCCGCGCCCCGAGCTGGGGCAGGCGGTCGATCACGTCCTCCACCAGATGGAAACGATCGAGCTCGTTCAGCACGACCATGTCGAAGGGCGTCGTCGTGGTTCCTTCTTCCTTGTAGCCGCGCACATGGAGGTTGTTGTGGTTGGTCCGTCGATAGGTCAATCGATGGATCAGCCAGGGATAGCCGTGGAAAGCGAAGATGATCGGCTTGTCCTTGGTGAACAGGGCGTCGAAGTCGCGGTCCGACAAGCCGTGAGGGTGCTCGTCGGCGGGCTGCAGCTTCATCAGGTTCACGACATTGATGACCCGTACCTTCAGTTCAGGCAGGTGCTTGCGGATCAGTTCCACCGCGGCCAGGGTCTCGAGCGTCGGAACGTCGCCGCAGCAGGCCATGACAACGTCAGGCTCGGAGCCCTTGTCGTTGCTCGCCCAGTCCCAGATGCCGAGCCCCGCCGAACAATGCTTGACGGCCTGGTCCATGGTCAGCCATTGCGGGGCCGGCTGTTTGCCGGCCACCACGACATTGACGTAGTTGCGGCTGCGCAGGCAGTGGTCGGTCACGGACAGAAGCGTGTTCGCGTCGGGCGGCAGATAGACCCGGATCACCTCCGCCTTCTTGTTGACGACGTGGTCGATAAAACCCGGGTCCTGATGGCTGAAGCCGTTGTGGTCCTGCCGCCAGACATGGGAACTGAGGAAATAGTTCAGCGAGGCGATCGGCCGGCGCCACGGGATGTGATTGCACACCTTCAGCCATTTGGCATGCTGGTTGAACATCGAGTCGATTATGTGGATGAAGGCTTCATAGCAGGAGAAGAAGCCGTGCCGTCCCGTCAGCAGATACCCCTCGAGCCATCCCTGGCACTGGTGTTCGCTCAGCACTTCCATGATGCGGCCATCCGGCGCCAGGTGGTCATCCTCCGGATAGATCTCCGCCATGTAGCATCGGCTGGTGACCTCCAGCACGTCCTGCCAGCGGTTCGAGTTGTTCTCGTCAGGGCTGAACAGCCGGAAGTTTCCGGTCTCGAGATTGGCCGCCATGACGTCCCGGAGGAACCTGCCCATGACACGAGCCGACTCGGCGATGGTTTCGCCGGGGCTCGGTACGCTGACTGCGTAGTCGCGAAAGTCGGGCATGCGGAGATCGCGTAGCAGAAGGCCGCCATTGGCATGGGGGTTGTCGCTCATGCGGCGATGGCCGGTCGGGGCGAGGGAAGCAATTTCGGGCTTGAGGCAGCCGCTATCGTCGAACAATTCCTCGGGCCGGTAGCTCTTCATCCACCCTTCGAGAATCCGGATATGCTCCGGCTTGTCCATCTCGCCCATCGGGACCTGGTGCGAGCGCCAATAGTCCTCGCATTTCTTGCCGTCGATTTCGGCGGGGCACGTCCATCCCTTGGGCGTGCGAAAGACGATCATCGGCCAGGCCGGGCGCGTCACCTTGCCGTCCTCGCGTGCCTCCGCCCAGATGCGCTTGATCGACGCGGAGGCGGTATCGAGCGCTTCGGCCAGTTGCTGATGGACGTCGGCAGGCTCCCTGCCTTCGACGAACAAGGGCGCGTAGCCCATACCCTCGAAGAATTTCCGCAGTTCGTCCCGCGGGATACGGGCGAGGAAGCAGGGGTTCGCGATCTTGTAGCCGTTGAGGTGGAGGATGGGCAGCACGCAGCCGTCCCGAGCCGGGTTCAGGAACTTGTTTCCCTGCCATCCCGTCGCAAGCGGGCCGGTCTCGGCCTCGCCGTCGCCGACGATGCAGGTCACGATCAGGTCCGGGTTGTCGAAGGCGGCGCCATAGGCGTGGCTGAGGGCATATCCCAGTTCTCCGCCCTCATGGATGCTGCCGGGCGTTTCCGGCGCGACATGGCTCGGGATCCCGCCGGGAAAGCTGAACTGCTTGAACAGCCGCTGCATGCCCTCCGTGTCCTGACCGATGTTCGGATAGACTTCGCTGTAGGTTCCTTCGAGATAGGCGTGCGCGACGAGGGACGGTCCGCCATGGCCCGGGCCGATGACATAGATCATGTTCAGGTCTTCGCGCTTGATGAGCCTGTTGAGGTGGACATAGAGCATGTTCAGCCCCGGCGACGTGCCCCAGTGGCCGAGCAGGCGCGGCTTGATGTGCTCGCGCCTCAACGGTTCCTTCAGCAGGGGATTGTCGAGGAGATAGATCTGACCGAGCGACAGGTAGTTGGAAGCCCTCCAATAGGCATCCATCGCCTGCAGTTCGTGGCTCGAAAGCGGGCCGCCTTGATCCCTGGCGGAAGCATGTTTGTCGGCGGCTGCAATCTTGGACGGTGCCATGGAAACGCTCCTGTCGACAGTTCGAGACCGTTCAACGCAAGAGAACCAGCCAAGCGGATAGGCTCGGCACACTCCGTGCCGGTGCTCCAGCGGCAAGCATTGTGCGAATATACCGTGACATTCGAGCGAACAGCTTGCGGACTTCAGCGCCAAGACATCGCTTGGCCGACCACCGATCGGCGATCGAGTTGGCTCTTCACCAGTCGACCGATCGCACCTTGATAAGACACAAGCATATTTCATGGCTTGCGTCACTGCGATCTTGACCGAGGGCGGCCAGCGGCGAACTCAGGCGCCCTGAACGCGATCTACGAACAGGAGGCAGGTGGCCGCACCCGCGACCCCATGAACCCGACCCGGCCAAGGAGCCTCATGGTTAGTGGGGTTCCTCCCTCTGCCATCATGTCGTGCATCCGTTGAGATTTTCGCGAGTATATTGCCCTCAGTTTGATCGCGATATTTGAGATCCGGTTGCGCGAACGATCAGGTGATTGCAATTGTCGATATATAGGAACTGGGAAGAATCCTATTTCCTTTGTATTATTGCTTCAGTTCGATCGCGCGTGATAAGATTCCATAAATCGTTCCTGTTCCCGACAGGCGTCGGGGTGGAGGATTTGCCGTGAAATCTCTTCTTGGCGCTGTGATCGGGTTGGTTGTCATCACGTCGTCCGCCTTGGCCGGCCCGCTGCACGATGCGGCGCGTCAAGGTGATGTCGATCGCGTCCGGCAATTGCTTGACCAGGGCGTAGTCGTCGCTGAACTCGATGAAGCCGGCGATCCGGCTCTTATCATCGCATCCCTGGCCGGACGCGCCGGTGTCGTGGCATTGCTGTTGGAGCGCGGCGCCGACATCGAAATCAGAAACAAACATGGACTGACGGCGCTGCATGCGGCGGCATATGGCGGAAACATGGATGTTATAGAACTGCTCGTCGCCAAGGGCGCGGCAGTGAACGATACGGCGAATTTCTACAAGATGTCGCCGCTACATGCTGCCGCCGAGGAAGGCCATGCCGAAGTCGTGGCGTTTCTGCTGGCGAACAAGGCCGAGGTCGAGGCGCAGGAGCGAAACGGCTATACGCCCCTCAGCCAGGCCGGATGGCGCGACCACTGGGATGCCGCCGATCTGCTCATGAAGGCAGGCGCGGTCTGCCAGAAAGCGGATCTGGTCGGCGACCGGCTCTATGCGGAGTGCACCAAGCGGCAATAGCGCCCGCTTCGACGGAAGCGTGGCCGAGCCACGGAGGTAACCATGTTCAGATCAAGCAGGCTCGCCTCGGCGGCGGCGTGCGGGGCCTTTTCGATCGCGTTGCTGGCGTCCGTCGTCCAGACCGCCTCGGCCGACGAGGTTGTGAATACGGGCTATTTCGGCAATGTGGCCATCAAGGGCTACGACCCGGTGAGCTATTTCACCCAGAACGAGGCGGTCCAGGGCTCGCCCGAATTCACCTATCGTTGGCTGGGTGCGGACTGGCATTTCGTCAGCGCCGAAAACCGCGACATCTTCAAGGCCGATCCGGTCAAATATGCCCCGCAATATGGCGGCTATTGCGCCGACGGCGTTTCGTTCGGAACGATCACCACCAATATCGATCCGAAGGCCTGGCGCATCATCGAGGGCAAGCTCTATCTGAGCTACGATCCCGGAACGGCGGAAGGCTTCGAAAAGACCCCGGAGAAGGTCGTCGATTCCAAGAAACACTGGCCCGAGGTCGAGCAGGCGCTCGTCGCGGAGAAGGCTCGCGAAAGCGCCCAGTAGGTTCGGGAATAGCCGGACCAGGGTTTACAGCGTCAGCTGCCGAGCGAGAAGAACTTCAGCGACATCGGTGTGACATGGACATAGCCCATGCCGGGCTCTTCCGCGCCGGTATTGCGGTACACATAGCCGCAGGCGAGGCGGTCCAGGAAATAGCCTTCGAACTTTTCGCAGAGCCTGTCGCCGTGGATCTCGAAGGTCCCGGTGATGTTGGTGTTGGCGCTGCGGTAGGCAGTGTTCCCGCCCTCGCCGAAGAACTGCATGAAGTCAGTCCCGTTCTTGTGCTTGCCGATCCAGGTCTTGCCATCGGCCAACTGCGCCAAATCGGGCCCGCCCAGCCGATCGGCCTCTTTTCCGTTGAAGCCGAACGGCCATTCCGGAATGCCGGCCTTGCCGAGACCGGCGAGGTGGTACAGACGAGCATCTTCGGTCCAGTAGTCGTAGAGATAGCTGTAGTAGGTCAGATTGCTGTCGGGAAACAGCTCGAGCAGCTTCGCCGCCTGATCCCTGCCTTCCTGGCTGTCGCCTCGCTGGACATAAGCCGCGGCCAGATATTCATGGGCGGGTTCGGCTCTGGGCAGCGCGTCGGCCGCTGCGGCCAGCATCCGGACTGCTCGCTCGTTGTCGCGCCCCAGATAATAGACGACGCCGGCGAGCAGCTTGAAGCTGGGCGGCGGCGTCGGTTCGAGCCGGAGCGACTTGTCCAGTGCCGTCAGTGCCTGGTCGTGCCTGCCCGCCTGGGCCAGAATCAGGGCCAGGTTGCAGAATGCCTCTACATCGTTCGGCTGCAGTTCGACCGCCCTGTTCGCCGAGTCGATCGCCTCGGCCTGGCGGCCGTCGACGAGTTGCAGAAGAGCGAGGACGGTGTGCGCGCGAGCGTTGTCGGGGTCGAACTTCAAGGCTTGCCCCGCCGCGTCATAGGCGATCTTGCGCGCTACGGCGGCAGACCAGAGGAAGTTGTAGTCGTTGCGCCAGACATCGACCGCAATGCGGGCAATGCCGGCATGGGCCTCGGCAAAGGTCGGGTCGAGGTCGATCGCCTTTTGATAGAAGGATAATGTTCGACGATAGGTCTCGACGTCGCTGTACAGGAATCCCTCGTGCTCTGCCCGCAGATAGTAGTCGTAGGCCTCGAGATTCGCCGTAGGGATGCGCGCAAGATGGTCGCGTTCGCCATCGCTCAACTTCACCGCAAGCGCGGAGATGATCTTGCCGATCACCTCGTCCTGGACTGCGAAGATGTCGGCATATTCGCGGTCATAACGTTCAGCCCACATGGAAAGCCCGGTCAGGGCGTCGATCAGCTTGACATTTATCCTGAGCCGCGTGCCTGCCTGTTGCAGCGTGCCTTCGAGGACGAAATGGACCCCGAGTTCGGCCGCAATCTCCTGGATCTTGTCGGCCGAATTCCGGAGCGCGAAGACAGAATGCCGCGCTATGACGAAGAGGCCCGACACTTTCGACAGTTCGGTGATGAGGTCGTCGGTCAAGCCCTCGGCAAGATGATCATGTTCGTCGTCACTGCTGACATTGATGAAGGGCAACACGGCAATGGAGGGCTTGTCCGGGAGCGGGTATGCGACCCGCTCGACGGTCACCGCTGGGCTTGACCTCCATGGTTGCCACCAAAGCAAGCCGCCGGCCGACACCAGAAGCAGCATGGCGATAGCCGTGGCGGCGAGAATGGGGCGAGAAGAGCCGCCGGCTGCGGCGACCGCAGGCGAGGGTGGCGGAACCTTCACGACCGGGGTCATCAGAGCCTCGGCTTTTTCGTCGAGCCTGATGCGGTACATGGTGACGGGATCGGAGATGTTCTTGACGCGCTTTTCCCCGAGGTTTTCGAAGGTGAGGTCGAGCTTGCCCTTGACCTGGCTGAAGGCCGTGCCCGAGAGGTTGATGCCGCCCGCATCGGCCAGTTCCTCGGTGCGTTTCGCGACATTCACGCCGTCGCCATAGATGTCTCCATTCTCGTGGACGATGTCGCCGATGTTGATGCCGATACGGTACCGGTACTGCCGGTCTTCGGGGATGCCGGAGTTCTCCGCGCGCAGCGCCAGCTGCACTTCAACCGCGAAGCAGACGGAGTCCACGACGCTCGCGAACTCCATCATCGCGCCATCGCCGACAAGAGCAGCCACCCGGCCGTGATATTGGGCGGCGCGCGGATCGAAAATATCGCTGCGATGCCTTCGGAACGTCGCCAGAGTCAGCTGCTCGTCCACACCTGTGAGGCGCGAGTAGCCTACCATGTCGAAGGCAAGGACCGCGGCCAGCCGACGTTCCATGCGCAATTCTCCCTGGACGGGAGATTACCTGACGGACACTGGAAAATCCATGACAGCTGCCAGTAGCGCCATCCGCGAATACTTCGCCGCTGTTTGGGCGTCGCGGTGCGCCGCCTGTTTCAGGCGACGATCCTGGAAGCGCCGGGACCGGCGATGGCGGTCGCCTCGATGGAGGCTGGCTGCGGCTCGTGGTCGGCCAGGAACGCGGCAAAGCGGTCGATCGCCAGCGGCCGCGAGATGAAATAGCCCTGGGCGTGATCGAGCGGCGTCGCCCAGCGGCGCAACTGCGCCAGGCGTTCCGCCGTCTCGACGCCCTCGATCACCATGGCCCTACCGGTGGCTCGTATCATCTCGACAGCGTGCACGAGCATTTGCGCCGTCAGGCTGCCGTCGGGCGCAAGCGCGAAGGCCCTGTCGAGTTTCACCCCGTCGACGGACAGCGTCGCCAGGTTGGCCATGTTGGAATAGCCGGCGCCGAAGTCGTCGATATAGATGTCGATGCCGGCGCGCCTGAGTTCCTCGATCTCGCGTTGCGCGCTGTCGGCCTGGATGGCGCCGCTTTCGACGATTTCCAGGGTGATCTCGAAGCGTTCCCGGGCCTGGTCGAAGATCGAGAAGATCTCCCGAAGCGTGTCGCCGTCGAGATCGCGCGGGAAAATGTTGAAGTTGACCCGGAGCCGTACCTGGTCAGGCAGCGAGGAAAGCTCCTCGAAGGCGCGCTGCGCGACAAGGCTGGTGAAGCGCCGAGTCAGATCGTAGCGTTCGACGATGCCGATGAATGCATCGGGAAAGAGGATCGTGTCGTCGACATCGCGCCATCGGGCCAGCACCTCGCAACCCGAAACCCTGCCGCTCTCCAGATGGATTATCGGCTGATAGGCCAGAACGATCGAGCCCGCGTCCAGATGGCGGCGGAAGCGCGCTTCGAGCGACCAGTAGGCGCGGATCAGCCTGCTGCCCTGGGCTGCGACCCATGCCGCGACCAGGGCCGCGCCGACGAGGGCGACCAGGAAACGCTTCCATTCCGCTGCGAGAATGTCCGCGAGCCTGGCCCTTGCGGCCACGCATTGCAGGCCGGACCTGCCGCACTGGCGCAGGACGAATGCTCCGGCGTGGAGCGGCGACCAGGCGGAGCCGGACGCGAGCCGGTTTTCGTCATGCTCGTTGATCCCGGGAGTGCCGCTGCGATGCCACCAGGAATTGTCCGGCGCGGCAAGACCTGTCTCCAGCTCCACCCATGGATGAAACGGCGTGACGATCTGTTGCTTCGGAACCACCACGGCGAAAGGCTCGCTCAGCGCAATCGTTCCGTGCAGCCCATCGAGCCTCAGGAAACCCAGATCGCGGTCGAGCCATATCGCCACACTGTCCGCCGTGATGTCGGGCGTGCCCAGCGCAACCGGCGCGACGAGACGTGGTGCCGATATCGAACACCGGACGACGCCGTCAGGGGCATAGATGAACTCGCTGAGGCCATCGGGCAGGAAGGCGACCTTGCGCAACTGGCTGCCGAACGCGGGTGAGCAGGGTTCGGCGGTCACATCCTTGTGCAGCATGGCGAAGGTGTTGCGGACATTCTCGTCGAGGCGCTCGAAACGCTCGAGCGCGCTGCCGATCTCGGCGCGCATGACGATGCCGATCTGGCGCGCGGCGACAATGCCGATCAGGCCAAGCACGAAAGCGAAAGCGGCTGCCCAGATCACGGCGACGATGAGCCGGCGATGGCCCGCGGATATGAAAACGCTGACGAGCTTCGCCATGGCATGTCCTAACCCCGCCCTATTGGACACGACATTCTTCAAGGCCTGGTTAATCCCGACGCCGATGACGTCGGCCCGAGTGGTGGGTCCGGCCGGACATGAATTCGCCAAACCGGCGAGGGATAAGCTGGGGGCCGGGCAAGGATGCCCGGCTTTCGCCGGGGCTCGTCATGATCAGGCTCGTCGTCATCACGCTTCTTGTCGTTCTCGTCTGGTTCTGGGCCCGTCAGGTCATAGGCTGGGCGAGGTCGAGGTCCCTCGACTGGAGCGGCATTATGTTCGCGCTGGGTTTCGTGGCGCTTGCGTTCTATCTCCGTCACGTGACCGGGATCGGCTGAGGCGCTGGCCGCGCTTTGTGCTCAACCGGCCGGCGGCGTCGTACCGCCGATCAGCCGCGTCACCTCGGCCGCCGCGCCATGCACCAATGGCCCGAGCTCGGCGAGCCGCTCGACCGTCACGCGCACGGTCGGCCCGGAAACCGAGATTCCTGCGACCGGCTCCGCGAACTCGTTGAAGATCGCCGCCGCGACGCAGCGCATTCCCGGGTGTCGTTCCTCGTCGTCGACCGACCAGCCACGCGACGCGATCTCGTCGAGGTCGCGGCCGAGCGCCGACGCGTCGGCCAGCGTCTTGTGCGTATAGGCTTTGAGCCCCGCGCCTCGGACGACCGCCGCGACACGCTCTCGCGGCAGATGCGCGAGGATCGCCTTGCCGATCCCGGAGGCATGGAAGGGGCTGCGCGTGCCGGGGCGGAAGAAAGCCCGGATCGCCTGATGGGTCTCCACCTGGCTGACGAAGACCACGCAGTCGTCCTCCGCGACACCGAGATTTGCCGTCTCTCCGGTCTTCTCCATCAGTTCCTGCATCAGAGGGCGCGCGCGATCGGCCAGCTTGCGGCGCCGCAGGAAGGCGGAGCCGATCCGATAAGTGCCGACGCCGATCGACCATAGCTGGTCGGTACGGTCGAACTCGACCATCGCGTGGTTCTCCAGCGTGGTCAGCATGCGATAGGCGGTGGAAGCGGCGAGCCCGGTCCGGGACGCCACCTCGCTCAGTGACAGGCCGTTCCCTTCGGCAACGACGGCAAGGATGCGCAGCGCCCGGTCGAGCGACTGGACGGAGCCTGCATCTGCCGGCGCATTGAAGGAGCGAGGGCGTCCGCGCTGTCGTTTTTCGGTCATTTCCATTTCCTCACTATAAAAAAATTTTTCGAGGCATGGAAATGGGTTGATGCTGAAAAACCAAAAACCGTTGGGAATCAATTTGTAGCCGAATTTTTCGCTATTTGGAAAATTATTTTGGAAAAATTGAAAAATGACGAGGCTGCTGGCATGCTCCGGTCATCACCAAAACCGGAAACGGAGGGAGGCCCATGGCCAGAATGCGCGCCGTCGACGCGGCGGTTCTCGTGCTCGAAAAGGAAGGGATCTCGGCGGCGTTCGGTGTGCCGGGCGCCGCTATCAATCCGCTCTACTCGGCACTGAAGGCGAGGGGCACGATCCGCCATATCCTGGCGCGTCATGTGGAGGCGGCCTCGCATATGGCCGAAGGTTATACACGCGCCAAGGCCGGCAATATCGGGCTGTGCATCGGCACATCAGGTCCGGCCGGCACCGATATGATCACCGGGCTCTATTCGGCGTCGGCGGATTCGATCCCCATCCTGTGTATCACCGGACAGGCGCCGCGCGCCAGGCTGACCAAGGAAGACTTCCAGGCCGTCGACATCGCTGCGATCGCAGGCCCCGTCTCCAAATGGGCCGTGACCGTGATGGAGCCCTACCAGGTGCCGATGGCGTTGCAGAAGGCGTTCCATCTGATGCGCTCGGGCCGCCCCGGTCCGGTTCTCATCGACCTGCCGCTCGATGTGCAACTGGCCGAGATCGAATTCGACATCGAGACCTACGAGCCGCTGCCGGTCTCGAAACCGGCGATGACGCGCGCCCAGGCCGAGAAGGCGCTGGCGATGCTGAACGGGGCCGAGCGGCCGCTGATCGTCGCCGGCGGCGGCATCATCAACGCCGATGCCTCGGATCTGCTGATCGAATTCGCCGAAATCACCGGCGTGCCCGTCGTTCCGACGCTGATGGGCTGGGGCGCCATCCCGGATGACCATCGGCTGATGGCCGGCATGTGCGGCCTGCAGACGTCGCATCGCTACGGCAACGCCACCATGCTCGCTGCCGACTTCGTGTTCGGCATCGGCAATCGCTGGGCGAACCGCCACACCGGATCGGTCGAGAAATATACGGCCGGCAAGAAGTTCATCCATGTCGATATCGAGCCGACACAGATCGGCCGTGTCTTTGCGCCCGATTTCGGCGTGGTGTCCGATGCCGGCGCGGCGCTGAAGGTGCTGCTCGACGTCGCCACCGACTGGCGCCTGGCCGGGAGGCTGCGCAACTGGGCCGACTGGTCGAAAGAATGCCGTGAGCGCAAGAAGACGATGAAGCGCAAGACGCATTTCGACCAGGTGCCGCTGAAGCCGCAGCGCGTCTATGAGGAGATGAACAAGGCCTTTGGCCGGGACACCTGCTATGTCTCGACCATCGGGCTGAGCCAGATCGCGGGCGCGCAGTTCCTGCACGTCTACAAGCCGCGGAACTGGATCAATTGCGGTCAGGCCGGACCGCTCGGCTGGACGCTGCCGGCTGCACTGGGCGTGCGTGCCGCCGATCCCGCGCGTGAAATCGTGGCGCTCTCGGGCGACTACGACTTCCAGTTCCTGATCGAGGAACTGGCCGTCGGCGCCCAGCACAAGCTGCCCTACATCCATGTCGTCGTGAACAACGCCTATCTCGGCCTGATCCGCCAGGCCCAGCGCGGTTTCGCCATGGATTTCGAGGTCAGCCTCGCCTTCGAGAACATCAATCGTACCGGCGACGCCGAACCGGGTTACGGCGTCGACCATGTCGCGGTCGCCGAGGCGATGGGCTGCAAGGCCATCCGGGTGAAGAAGCCGGAGGAGTTCGCCGGCGCCTTCAAGGAGGCGCGGCAACTGATGGAACGATATCAGGTGCCGGTCGTGCTCGAATTCATTCTGGAACGCGTGACCAACGTCTCGATGGGTACCGAGATCGACGCTATCGTGGAGTTCGAGGAACTCGCCGAAAAGAACGAGGACGCGCCGACGGCCATCGCGCTGCTCGACTGAGAGGACCAGGAACATGCCGCGCTTTTCAGCCAATCTCTCCATGCTCTTCACCGAGCACGATTTTCTCGACCGCTTCGAAGCGGCCGCGCAAGCGGGCTTCTCCGCGGTCGAATATGTCGGCCCCTACGACCATGCGCCCGAAGTCGTCGCGGCAAGGCTCAAGAAGAACGGGCTGACACAGGCGCTGTTCAACCTGCCCCCGGGCGACTGGGGCAAGGGCGAGCGCGGGATCGCCGTGCTGCCCGACCGCACCGACGAGTTTCGCCGCGGCGTCGACACCGCCATCCTCTACGCCAAGGCGCTGGAGTGTCCGCAGGTCAACTGCCTCGCCGGTATCGCGCCTGATGGCATCGGCCGCGAGGAACTCGAGGCGGTCTTCGTCGCCAACCTCAACTACGCGGCCGCCAGGCTGAAGGAGGCCGGCATCCGGCTGCTGATCGAGCCGATCAACACCCGCGACATTCCGGGTTTCTTCCTGAACACGTCGCGGCAGGCGCTGGACGTCATCGACCGCGTCGGGTCGGACAACCTTTATCTGCAATACGACATCTATCACATGCAGGTCATGGAGGGGGATCTCGCCCGGACGATCGAGGAAAATCTCGGCCGCATCGCGCATATCCAGCTCGCGGACAATCCCGGCCGTCACGAGCCGGGGACGGGCGAGATCAACTATCCGTTCCTTTATGCGCATCTCGACCGGCTGGGTTATGCAGGCTGGGTGGGCGCCGAATACAAGCCCAAGGCGGGCACGGATGCCGGGCTCGGCTGGTTCGAAGGCTTCAGGGGCAAGGGGAGTGCGGCGGCTTAGGTCGAGGCACGCTGCGCATTTCTTGGTAGCATAGACCTTCAACTTCGATCGTCGCGCTGCCCCTCATCCGGCTGCCGCCACCTTCTCGCCGCAAGCGGGAGAAGACCGCTGCCTTTGGCGGTTTCGCCAATCGTCGAGGCTGGAGAATGAGCGCTGTCGTGGCGGCAGCCGGATGAGGGGGCGGCGCCGATGGTTTGAGATTCTCGCTCGGCCGTCCATCTTTTGGGAGGAAAGCCAGGCAGGCGAGGCGTCGCAGACATTCTTGAAAGGACACGACAATGGAAACGATCGGCTTCATCGGGCTCGGCATCATGGGGGCGCCGATGGCGGGACATCTTCTCGACGCGGGCTATCCTGTCGTCGCCAGCGATCATCGCAGCCGGCCGCCGCAATGGCTGGTGGACAAGGGACTGAAGATCGTCAGCGGACATGACGCGGTCGCGCGGGCGGCCGAAATCGTCATCACGATGGTGCCCGACACGCCGCAGGTGCGCGAGGTGCTGTTCGGAGAGGGCGGTGTCGCTGCCGGCCTCGCCAGGGGCAAGCTCGTCATCGACATGAGTTCGATGTCGCCGATCGAGACGAAGGAGTTCGCGCGACAGATCAACGCGCTCGGCTGCGACTATCTCGACGCTCCGGTTTCTGGCGGCGAGGTCGGCGCCAAGGCTGCATCGCTGACGATCATGGTCGGCGGCAGCGAGGCCGCCTTCACGCGGGCGAAGCCTGTCTTCGAGAAGATGGGCAAGAACATAACGCTGGTCGGCGACAACGGGGTCGGCCAGACCACCAAGGTGGCCAACCAGATCGTCGTGGCGCTCACCATCGAGGCGGTCGCCGAGGCCCTGGTCTTCGCTTCCAAGGCGGGCGCCGATCCCGCAAAGGTACGTCAGGCGTTGATGGGCGGGCTTGCCGCTTCACGCATCCTCGAAGTGCACGGGGAGCGCATGGTCAAGCGCACCTTCGCGCCTGGCTTCCGCATCGAACTGCACCAGAAGGATCTGAACCTCGCGCTGGAAGGGGCGAGGGCGCTCGGCGTCTCGCTGCCGAACACCTCGACCACGCAGCAGCTCTTCAACTCCTGCGCCGCGAATGGCGGAGCGAAGGAGGATCACTCGGCGCTGGTGCGGGCGTTGGAGCGTATGGCTGGGCATCAGTTGGGTCAATGAGAGTATTAGCGAATAGCGAATAGCCAGTAGCGAATAGGGGAAGAAGAAAGGGCTTGCGCGAGAGGCAAGACCCAGTTGCTACTCGCTACTCGCTAGGAATTTCCTTGCCGCATAGAGCGCGACGGCCGCCGCATTCGACACGTTGAGCGAGCGGATGGCGCCGGGTATGTCGAGCCGCGCGAGCGCGGTCACCGTTTCGCGCGTTTTCTGACGCAGGCCCTTGCCTTCCGCGCCCAGCACCAGAGCGATGCGGCCGCCGGCGAAGGTTGCCTCCAGCTCGGCCGGCCCGTCCGAATCGAGGCCGATCGTCCGGAAGCCGGCCTCGTGGAGCTGGCCGAGCGCATCGGCGAGATTCTTCACCTCGATCAGGTCGATATGTTCGAGCGCGCCGGAAGCCGATTTCGCCAGCACGCCCGATTCATGCGGGCTGTGCCGCGACGTGGTGATCAGCGCCCCGGCGCCGAAGGCCACGGCCGAGCGCATGACGGCGCCGACATTGTGGGGATCGGTCACCTGGTCGAGCACGATGACCAGCGGCGTTTCGCCGAGCGCCGACAGCGCCTTCGGCTTCAACGGCTCCGCCTCGAGGAGGGCGCCCTGGTGCACCGCCTCGCTGCCGGTGATTCTGTCGATCGCCCTGGGTTCGACGAGCTCGCTCTCGAAGGGCAGGGCGGCGAGGTCGGCGATTCCCAGCCGTTCCTGGGCGTTGCGCGTCACCAGCAGCTTGCGGATCCTGCGCCTGGGATTGTCGAGCGCTGCCCGCACTGTAT
Source organism: Mesorhizobium sp. L-8-10 (assembly GCF_016756635.1). Classification (NCBI taxonomy): domain Bacteria; kingdom Pseudomonadati; phylum Pseudomonadota; class Alphaproteobacteria; order Hyphomicrobiales; family Phyllobacteriaceae; genus Mesorhizobium; species Mesorhizobium sp. L-8-10. Next base: position 4,841,941 of record NZ_AP023263.1, read on the forward strand.
GGAGGCCATAGAGCCGCACCAGCCCGTCGGCAGGATGTTCCGCGGGTGCCACCACGGGGCGCGGCCGCGGCGCACCACCGCTCTTGAAGTCGCGATGGGCGCGGCGCAGCCGGGCATAGTGTGTGTCCTTGGGCGTGCCGGTTTTGTTGTCCTTGCTCATGGCGACTTCTATAGCGGCGCTACGTGCCCTTGGATATGGCGGCCGGAACCGGCATCGTGGAAATTCCCGATTGTTTGTGCCTGGCGTGGTTGACAGCCCGGAGGCTTGTCGCCATAAGGCGCATCGCGGATTTGAGGAAGGCTTCGGCCGACACCCGAACCCCGCGAAAATGCCTCGTTGCATGGCTCCGGCGGCAGACTGGAGAGGTGCCCGAGTGGTTAAAGGGGACGGACTGTAAATCCGTTGGCTCAGCCTACGTTGGTTCGAATCCAACCCTCTCCACCACTGCCGGCCCGGAAGCCTTGGAACGCGACGCGGGTATAGCTCAATGGTAGAGCAGCAGCCTTCCAAGCTGAATATGCGGGTTCGATTCCCGCTACCCGCTCCAAGGCATCCTTTTGAAAATGTTGCTGTTCCTTAGTCGATCATAAGCGGCGTTTCAGCGCCGCTCCACCGCCTCGGCTTCCCCGCCCGTCGTCGCAGATGTTCGGGACGTCGCCGAAGGGCGAACCCCATCAGCGGTCAATCGCGGTCGTCATCGAAATCGTCATCATCGTCATCGAGGTCGTCGTAGGGGTCGACGTCTTCGGGATCCACGAACTTCAAGGGATCTACGACAGGGACCAGGAAGACGCGGGACAGGCTGGCGGCTTCGCGGCCGGCTTCCCAGGCCTCGACCTCTCCAGGAAGCGCTTCCCGCAAGTGGATTTCGGATTTTCCGTCCCAAAGCGGCTGAGCATTGCTCTGGAGCACGTACAAGTCCCCGAGGAATTCCCTGTCTGCCAGCCGCTCCTCTGCCGCCTGGCTGTTCGCGGCATCGAAGGCGAAGATCGCGCGCTGGGCGATTTCAGCCACATACACGGTCATCGTCGGCCCTTTCCTGGAACCGTGATCGGAGCGGGGATCGCGCTCCGATGGCGATGTGCATCTGTTCGCGCATCGTAGCCCGGAAGCTGCATGGACACCATATGCCAATGCGTGCCCGATGCCCTTACCCGAGGCTGCGTTTGCGAGGCGGTATGCGGCAGGACGGCTATCCGCCCGGCGGCGCCGATATCCTTCTCTCGGGCCGATGCCTGCGCCAGGGGGGCCTTCGCCAATGCTTGCGGTCTGGACATCGACGCCGGACCGCAAGTAAATCTCGTGTCGACAAACGCTCGAGATTGGAAGACATGCCCGCTTATCGCTCACGCACCACCACGCACGGACGCAACATGGCCGGCGCGCGCGGCCTCTGGCGCGCCACCGGCATGAAGGACGCCGATTTCGGCAAGCCGATCATTGCTGTGGTCAACTCCTTCACCCAGTTCGTGCCGGGCCATGTACACCTCAAGGACCTCGGCCAGCTCGTCGCTCGCGAGATCGAGGCGGCAGGCGGCGTCGCCAAGGAGTTCAACACCATCGCCGTCGATGACGGCATCGCCATGGGCCATGACGGCATGCTCTATTCGCTGCCGTCGCGCGAGATCATCGCGGATTCGGTCGAATACATGGTCAATGCCCATTGCGCCGACGCCATGGTCTGCATCTCCAACTGCGACAAGATCACGCCCGGCATGCTGATGGCGGCGCTGAGGCTCAACATCCCGACGGTGTTCGTCTCGGGTGGTCCGATGGAGGCCGGCAAGGTGGTGCTTGCTGGCAAGACCCACGCGCTCGACCTCGTCGACGCCATGGTGGCGGCGGCCGACGATCGGGTGAACGACGAAGACGTCAAGGTGATCGAGCGTTCGGCCTGCCCGACCTGCGGATCTTGCTCCGGCATGTTCACCGCCAATTCCATGAACTGCCTGACCGAGGCGCTCGGCCTGTCGCTTCCGGGCAACGGCTCGACGCTCGCCACCCATGCCGACCGCAAGCGCCTGTTTGTCGAGGCGGGGCATCTGGTCGTCGATCTGGCCCGCCGCTACTACGAGCAGGACGACGAGAGCGCCTTGCCGCGAACGATCGCCTCGAAGGGCGCGTTCGAGAATGCCATGGCGCTCGACATCGCCATGGGCGGCTCGACCAACACCGTGCTCCACATACTGGCGGCCGCGCATGAGGCGGAGCTGGATTTCACCATGGCCGACATCGACCGGCTATCGCGCAAGGTGCCTGTGCTGTGCAAGGTCGCACCGGCCAAGTCCGACGTGCACATGGAGGATGTGCATCGCGCAGGCGGCATCTACGCCATCCTCGGCGAACTCGACCGCGCCGGCCTTCTCAATCGCGACTTGCCGACCGTCCATTCCGAGTCGATCGGCAAGGCGATCGAGCATTGGGACATCGCGCAGACCAAGAGCCAGAAGGTCCGCGACTTCTTCCTGGCCGCGCCCGGGGGTGTGCCGACGCAGGTTGCCTTCAGCCAGGAGCGGCGCTGGGACGATCTCGATCTCGACCGCGAGGCCGGTGTCATCCGCAACGCCGAGCATCCTTTTTCGCGCGACGGCGGGCTGGCCGTGCTCAAGGGTAATCTGGCCATCGACGGCTGCATCGTGAAGACGGCCGGCGTCGACGAGAGCATTCTCAAATTTTCCGGTCCGGCGCGGGTCTTCGAGAGCCAGGACGCGACGGTGAAGGCGATTCTGTCGAACAAGATCAATCCGGGCGACGTGGTGGTGATCCGCTACGAGGGACCACGTGGTGGGCCCGGCATGCAGGAAATGCTCTATCCGACGAGCTATCTGAAATCGAAGGGCCTCGGCAAAGCCTGCGCGCTCATCACCGACGGGCGCTTCTCGGGCGGAACGTCGGGCCTATCCATCGGCCATGTCTCACCCGAGGCGGCCGAGGGCGGCGTCATCGGGCTCGTCCGCGAGGGCGACCTCATCGAGATCGACATCCCGAACCGGACGGTCAATCTCGCGGTCGCCGATGACGAGATCGCGCGCCGTCGCGCGGCCCAGGATGCGGCCGGCTGGAAGCCCGCGGAAAAGCGGGAGCGCCGGGTGACGACCGCGCTCAAGGCCTATGCGGCCTTCGCCACCAGCGCGGCGAAAGGCGCTGTGCGCCAGTTGCCGGAATAACGGGAATGGAAGGTAGCGGGCACCGAACACGCGGCGCCCGCCTGGCTCGTCAGCCAGGTTTCGGCTTTCCCGTTTCCGGGCCACGCGTTTCGGTCCGGGAGCGGTCGTTCTTCATGAGCGACCGACAGGAGCAGATCAGGGGTGGTGGAGGCCCTTGCCCCGGAACGCGGGATGCCTACATCGGTTCCATATTCCATCCCGGTCGACGGTTCGGTCCCGACGGTCGGGCGCCGTCGCCAAAAGATGCTTGTGTTTTTCGGCCTTTGTCGCTAATCGCCCGCACTCAGGACCGAACTGAAGCCCAAGCCGCCCAAGGAAGAGACTATGGCCAAAGGTAAATTCGAGCGTACGAAGCCTCATGTGAACATTGGAACGATCGGTCACGTCGACCACGGGAAGACGTCGCTGACGGCTGCGATCACGAAGTTCTTCGGCGAGTACAAGCCGTACGACCAGATCGACGCTGCGCCCGAGGAGAAGGCGCGCGGCATCACGATCTCGACGGCGCATGTCGAGTACGAGACGCCGAACCGGCACTACGCGCATGTCGACTGCCCCGGCCACGCCGACTATGTGAAGAACATGATCACGGGTGCGGCGCAGATGGACGGCGCGATCCTGGTCGTTTCGGCCGCCGACGGCCCGATGCCGCAGACGCGCGAGCACATCCTGCTGGCCCGCCAGGTCGGCGTTCCCTCGATCGTGGTGTTCCTGAACAAGGTCGACCAGGTCGACGACGCCGAGCTGCTGGAGTTGGTCGAGCTCGAGGTTCGCGAGCTGTTGTCGAAGAACGAGTTCCCCGGCGACGACATTCCGATCGTGAAGGGCTCCGCGCTTGCCGCGCTCGAGGACTCCAACAAGGAGATCGGCGAGGACGCGATCCGCAAGCTGATGGAAGAGGTCGACCGCTACATCCCGACGCCGAACCGTCCGATCGACCAGCCGTTCCTGATGCCGATCGAGGACGTGTTCTCGATCTCGGGCCGCGGCACGGTGGTGACGGGGCGCGTCGAGCGCGGCATCATCAAGGTCGGCGAGACGGTCGAGATCGTCGGCATCCGTCCGACGACGTCGACGACGGTGACCGGCGTGGAGATGTTCCGCAAGCTGCTCGACCAGGGCCAGGCGGGCGACAACATCGGCGCGCTGCTGCGCGGCGTCGACCGTGAGGGTGTGGAGCGCGGCCAGATCCTGTGCAAGCCGGGTTCGGTGACGCCGCACACGAAGTTCAAGGCCGAGGCCTACATCCTGACGAAGGAAGAGGGCGGCCGTCATACGCCGTTCTTCACCAACTACCGTCCGCAGTTCTATTTCCGCACGACGGATGTGACCGGCATCGTGAAGCTTCCCGAAGGCACCGAGATGGTGATGCCGGGCGACAACATCACGGTCGACGTCGAGCTGATCGTGCCGATCGCCATGGAAGAGAAGCTGCGCTTCGCCATCCGCGAAGGCGGCCGCACCGTCGGCGCTGGTATCGTGGTGTCGATCACCGAGTGATCGAAATCAGGCAGGAATGACGACATAGGGCGGCTTCGGCCGCCCTATGCTTTTGGGCAGTCTTCCAAACCGCCGCGGCGACTGCCACATGGACGCGGGCCTGGGCAGGCTAGCGTGGATTCGCTCACGCCTCACCAGCCCAGACTTGCCGCTGGTTTTCGTCCGAGAACCAAGGCTTCGAACCGGCCAGGAGGAGGAACGGATGCCCGACGACGTCCCCACGCTTTACCAATGGGCTGGCGGTGGCGAGGCGCTGGGGCGCCTGACGCGAACCTTTTACGACAAGGTGCTCGCGGACGAACTGCTTGAACCGGTGTTCCGCAATATGTCGCCGGATCATCCCGGGCATGTCGCCGCCTTCATCGGCGAAGTGTTCGGCGGACCCAGGACCTATAGCGTGAGCCTCGGCGGCCATCGCGCCATGGTCATGCACCACCTCGACCGGCATCTCACCGAACCGCAGCGGCGGCGCTGGGTCGAGCTGCTGGCCGATGCCGCCGACCATGTCGGCTTGCCCGACGACCCGGAATTCCGCTCGGCCTTCATGGCCTATGTGGAATGGGGGACACGGCTGGCCAGGATAAACTCCGAGTTCGAGCCCGATCACCAACCCGCCGAAGAACCCATGCCGCAATGGGGCTGGGGCGTTCCCGGCGGACCCTACCAGCCGCAGGAATAGAAAATCGGGGTGCCATGCGGTTTGTTTTGCACAAGCTGACGAAGCGCTCTTTACAGGACGCGCGGAAGCCCTTAGGAAGCGGCCCTGCCGTGCTTCGAGCACAGCGTTAGGGGTATAGCTCAGTTGGTAGAGCGGCGGTCTCCAAAACCGCAGGTCACAGGTTCGAGCCCTGTTGCCCCTGCCACTCCAAAGCCTTTTCCCCGCGCCGGCCAGCCACTACTTCGAACGGCCGGCAAGGTCCGAATAAAGATCGGAAAACTCCTCGCGCAATCGGGCCTTCTGCACCTTGCCCATCGTATTGCGAGGCAGATCGTCGACGAAGATGACCCGCTTGGGCTGCTTGTAGCGGGCAAGGCGATCCGTCAAAGCACCGAGCACTGCCTGCTCGTTCAGGGAAACGCCGGACTCGCGTACCACCACGGCGGTCACGCCTTCACCGAAATCGGGGTGCGGCACACCGATGACGGCGCTCTCCACAACGCCCGGCACCAGGTCGATCTCCGCTTCCACTTCCTTCGGGTAGATGTTGTAGCCGCCCGATATGACGAGATCCTTTCCGCGCCCGACTATGTGGACATAACCGCGCTCGTCGATCCTGCCGAGGTCTCCGGTGATGAAGAAGCCGTCTTCACGGAACTCGGCCTTGGTCTTTTCCGGCATGCGCCAGTATCCTTTGAACACGTTCGGTCCCTTGACCTCGATCATGCCCGTCTCGCCGTCGGCGACGGGACTGCCGCTCTCGGGTTCGGTGACGCGCAGCGACACGCCCGGCAGCGGGAAGCCGACGGTTCCGGCTACCCGGTCCCCCTCATAAGGATTGGACGTGTTCATGTTGGTCTCGGTCATGCCGTACCGTTCGAGGATGGCATGGCCGGTCTTTTCCGCGAAGGTCCGGTGCGTCTCGGCGAGAAGGGGCGCGGAGCCCGACACGAACAGCCGCATTGCGGCCGCCGCTTCGCGGGTCAGCCCAGGGTGCTGGACGAGCCGGACATAGAATGTCGGCACGCCCATCATGCAGGTGGAAGTCCGCATAAGCCGCAGCGCCTCGTCCGCGTCGAACTTCGGCAGGAAGTACATGGACGCCCCTGCCAGCAGGACCACGTTGGAGGCGACGAACAGTCCATGGGTGTGAAAGATCGGCAGCGCATGGATCAGCCGATCGGCACGGCTGAAGCGCCAGTAGTCCTTCAGCGTCCTCGCATTCGACAGAAGATTGTCGTGGGTCAGCATCGCGCCCTTGGAGCGGCCGGTGGTGCCCGACGTGTAGAGGATCGCCGCAAGGTCGTCCGGAGCGCGCGCGACGTTCGTAAAGTCCGGTTCCGCGTTGGCGGCGAGCTCGACAAGCGAACCGCCTCCGGCTTCGTCCAGCGTTTCGACGCGTGCCCCGTATCGCTGCGCGATGGGGAGGATGCCGTCGCGGGTCCTCGGCGTCATGACGACCAGCCGCGGCTCCGCGTCACCGATGAAGTAGTCGAGTTCGGCAAGCGTGTAGGCCGTGTTGAGGGGAAGGTAGACTGCGCCCGCGCGTACACAGGCGAGATAGAGCATCAGCGCCTCCGGGCTCTTTTCAACCTGCACCGCAACGCGGTCGCCCGGCTCGATGCCGAGCTTCACCAGCGTCGACGCAAGCCGGCCGGAAAAAGCGAGCATGTCGTCGTAGGTCCAGGATCGGCCGTCGACCGTCTCGATGAAAACTGCCTCCGGCGTCGCGGCGGCGCGGATCGCGTCGAACAGATGATTGCTCATTCGGTGAATTCCCTATTCCCTTTCGCTCCCGAATTGCCGCCTCGGGTGGTCGCCGTTTCCTTCTCCCATTTGGCCAGGCTGCGCGATGCCTTCGCCGGCGGTACTAGACGCCGGATCGACGGCGTGGCGACGACCTCGCCCTTGTCGGCGAAAGCCTCGTGATTGGTTTCGATGTCATCGAGCTTGTAGAGGTAGTTGACCATCAGCCCGTGCGCCTGGCTCATCGCGCGCGCGGAGCGGTCGGCAAGGAAGTTTATGCGCTCCAGGCGCGCGCCGTTGCCCAGATGGAAACGCGCCACCGGGTCGACGATGCGCCCGTCGGCCGACCTGGCCCGCAGGAAGTACCATGCGGTCGCAGATGTCAGGATCGGCTGGAGCGCAGCCACAGCCTCTGTCTCGTCTGGCCAGTTCGGGTCGTCGAGCATGTTCAGTTGAGACCTGTCGGCGCTCGCCAGGGCGTCCGAAACCTCGGCGCGCCGTTCGCGGGCGAGCCATTGCGCAAAGCCGGGAACAGGCGACAGCGTGACGAACGTATCAAGCTTCGGCAACTCGCGGCGCAGATCCTCCACCACCTGCTTGATCAGGAAATTGCCGAATGAAATGCCGCGCAGACCCTCCTGACAGTTGGAAATCGAATAGAAGACAGCAGTCGTGGCCTCGTTGGCGCGGATGGGCGCGCGATCCTCGCGCAGCAGGTCGTCGATCCGGGCGGGTATCTCCCGCGTCAACGCCACCTCGACGAAGATCAGAGGGTCGTCGACAAGCTGCGGATGAAAGAAGGCGAAGCAGCGCCGGTCCTCCGGCGCAAGGCGGCGGCGCAATTCGTCCCAGCCGCTGATCTGATGAACCGCTTCGTAGCGGATGATCTTCTCCAGGATGTCGGCCGGCGTCGACCAGCTTATCGGCCTGAGCACAAGGAAGCCCCGGTTGAACCACGACCCGAACAGATGGGCGAAGTCCGCATCAACCGCCTGCAGGTCCCGATCCTCGGACTTGAGCTTCAAGAGCACTTCCCGCATCCGTACGAGCGTGGCAATGCCGTTAGGAGCAAGGTTGAGGCGGCGGATCAACTCCTGACGGCGCGGCTCGGCGGCCTCGTGCAGCTCGAGCAGCGCAGAAGCGCTGCGGCTCGCGCGGTAGGCCTCGATCGCCTTTTCGAGACGCTCGATCCGAGGGCCGAAGCGGGTCAGCAACATGCGCATGAACTCGCGCTGGCTGTCGATGTCGAAAGCATTCCAGCGATCCAGTATGTCCTTGGCCAGCGCCATGCCGGAGGCTTCGCCCTTGCTCGAAAGCAGGGCTTCGCAACGCGTCTCCATCGTGCCGACCGCGTGCGGCCCGTTCCCCCGTTGCGTTCCGAGCGAGAGGAAGCGCCGTCCGCGATCGGTGATCGTCTGCAGCATGTCTCCGAAAAAGGAGGACGTGTTCATTGGACGGTTCCCATCATCTGGTTCGGCAGCCAGGTCGCGATTTCGGGGAAGATGCAGAGGACGGCGATGGCCAGGAACATGACGAGCACGTAGGGCAAGGCTCCCCACAGGATGTCCCTCGTCGGGACGGTCGGCGCTATCGCGTTGATGACGAAGAGGTTCAGGCCAATCGGCGGTGTGATCAGCCCGACTTCCATGTTGATGGTCAGGATGATTGCGAACCAATAGGGGTCGAATCCCGCCTGTGTGACAATCGGAAACAGCATCGGCGCGGTCATGACGATGACCGCGACCGGCGGCAGGAACATGCCCGCAACCAGGAGAAAGATGTTGACGACCAGCATCAGCACCCAGGGGTTCACATCCATGCCGGCGATGGTGCTGGCGACCGTCTGGGTAATGAAGAGCGATGACAGGGCGAAGGCGAACAGTTCGGCGGCAGCCATGATCATCATGATCATGACGCTTTCGCGCATGGCGGATCCGAATATGTTGGCGATGGGCCGGGTCCGGAACAGCCGGTAGCTCAGGATGACGACGACGAGGGTGAGCAAAGCGCCGGCGCCGGCCGCCTCGGACGGCGTGGCGATGCCGCCGTAGAGCACGTAAAGCGTGCCTGCGATGATCAGCAGGAAGGGCAGGACGCGGGGCGTCGCTTCCAGCCTTTCCCTCAGCGTGTATCGCACGGCGCGAGCATCGAATTCGTAGCCTTTGCGCTTGCAGTCTATGATCGCCCATACCATGAACATCACGGTCAGCATGATCCCCGGCACCACGCCGGCCATGAACAGCCGCCCGATGGATGTTTCGGTGGCGATGCCGTAGACGATCAGCGTGACCGACGGAGGGATGAGGATGCCGAGCGTGCCGCCGGCCGCGATCGATCCGGCGGCGACGGTCGTCGGATAGCCGCGGCGAAGCATTTCCGGGATGCCCATCTTGCCGATGGCGGCGCAGGTCGCCGGCGACGAACCGGTCATGCCGGAGAAGATCGCGCATGCGCCGATGTTCGACAGGACAAGGCCGCCTGGAATGCGGTTCAGCCAGCGGTCCAGGGAACTGTACAGATCCGATCCGGCCGGCGACGAGGCGACCGCGGCTCCCATCAGCACGAACATCGGGATCGACACATAGGCAAGGTTTGCGATGCCGGAAAACATCGTGTCGCCGAGCACATAGAAGATGGCGGTACCGCTTTGCGCGAACAGGGCGACGAAAGCCGCAAGCCCAAGCGCGAAGGCGATGGGCATGCCTGTTGCCAGCAATACGAAAAGACACGCTACGATCATGAGACCGGCAAGGGTCGGGCTCATCGCGAATGCTCCTTTGCGTGCGTGTTCGAATCCGGCTTCAAGGCCGGCGTTTCCCCGACGATCGCCGCATGAGCGTCATGCGGCCCGGCGTCGGCCCTCCCAAATGTCAGGATCTGGGCGAAATACTGCAGGCAAAGGACGGCGAATCCGACCGGCAGGGCTGCCAGAGGCACCCAGAGAGGCGGACCCCATACGCTCGAATGCTTCCAGTTGCCAACCCATGCCTCGTGGAATTGCACCCATGTGGCGACGAGCATTATGAGGCAGAAAACCAGGCCGAGAAGGCTGCCGACCAGTCTGAGGTACCGTCGAGCATCATCGGCGACGAGCATCTCCACGACGTCGACGCCGACATGTCCACCCTTCATGAGCACGTAGGGCGCGCCGAGAAAAATCGCGGCCGTAGCGGAGAACACGACGAAGTCGGTCTGCCAGATTGTCGGCAGTCTGAATACGTAGCGCATGAAGATCATCTGGCAGACAACGAGCATTGCCGCGATCATCAGCAGGGTGGACAGGACAGCGAGCGCGCGGGACAGTCCGGCGATCGCCCTTACATAGCCATCGACCATTGGACGCTTCCTTGTCGGTGAAGCGGGCGGCGGCGAGGGATCTGCCGATCGGATCGTCGCCACCCGCCGTCGCTTATTCCACGGCCAGGGCCTTTTCGATCAGTTGGTCGCCGCCGGGTACGTTGGCGGCAAATTTCTTGTACGAGGACTGCTTCGCAATCTCCAACCAGGCATCGTAGTCGGCCTTCGACATTTCGACGACCTCGACATTCGCTTTCTTGTACGTGTCGACCATGATCTGGTCGCCCTTGCGGACTTCTTCGTTGAAGAAGGCCTCGGCCTTCTCGCCCGCCGCAAGGATCGCCTTCTGTTGAGCTTCGTTCAGGCCCTGGAAGACCTTCTTGGACATCAGCACCGGCTCGTACATGAACCACAGCGCGTTCTCGCCTGGCGCGGTGAGACATTTCGCCTGTTCAAAGAGGCGGTAGGAGACGAAACTCGCGGAAGAGGTGTTGGCCGCGTCAAGCACGCCGGTCTGCATGCCGGTATAGATCTCCGACGAGGGCATGGATGAGATCGATGCGCCGGCCGCTACCAGCATCTCTTCGAAGGCCGGCCCGGCGGCCCGGATGACCTGCCCCTTGACCGTCTCGGGCGCGGTGATGCAGCCCTTTTTTGAAGCGAACGCGCCCGAGAGCCAGGCATCGGAGATTACGATCGCGCCGGCATCATCGATGATCTTCTTGATATCCTGCATGAATTCGGAATCGTTGAGCCGCAAGGCCCGGTCGAAGTTCCCGACCAGTCCCGGCATGAGCGTCGCCGAGAACTCCGGATGACGTCCCGATGCATAGTCCAGCGGGAAGGACGTCAGGTCGAGCAGGCCGCGGGTCACCGCGTTCCACTGGTCATTGGGCTTGTATAGCGAAGAGCCCGGGAAGACCTGGATCTCCAGTCCGACATTGGCCGCCGCGACCTCGCGGGCGATGATCTGCACCATCTCGTCGCGGATGTCGCCCTTGCCGCCGGGAAACTGGTGGGATGCCTTGAGCACCGTTTGGGCGGAAGCCTCGGTGCCGGTGAAACTGCCGAGAAGCATCGCCGTGGAGATGCAAAGCGCTCTGATGGACTGTCGCAATTTTTCCTCCCTTTGGTTCCGGCCTCCCGCCGGCTGTTTGAATTGGAGGTGATTTTGCACGCACTGTCAACCGAATTGTATGCATCGGCGGCTGAATTGCATTTTTTGCACTTGCGGGAGATCGCGAAACGCAGCAGAATTTCTGCATGAAGATCAATCAATCGAGTCGGTTGAAGGCCCAGATCGAGGAGGAGATCGCCACCGGCGCCCTGCGGCCGGGAGAGCGTCTTGACGAGGCCTCGCTTGCCGCCCGCTTCGGTGTTTCGCGCACGCCCATACGCGAGGCGCTGCAGCAGCTTTCGATCGCCGGCCTCATCGAGCATCGCCGCCACCGCGGCGCTGTCGTTAGTGCGCCCGATCCGAAGCAGTTGCTCGAAATGTTCGAACTGATGGCGGAATTCGAGGCAATCTGCGCGCGGCTGGCGTCGCGCCGCATGCTCGTCTCGGATGAGGTGCAGTTGAAGAAGACGCTCGAATCATGCCGGCTCGCAGCCGAGTCCGGGGATACGGATGCCTATTACTACGAGAACGAGCGCTTCCATCAGGCGATATACACGGCCAGCGGCAACACCTTCGTCGCCGAGCAGGCGATGGCGCTGCACAAGCGGCTGGCGCCGTTCCGCCGCCTTCAGTTGCGCGTCCGCAACCGCATGCAGACGTCGTTCTCTGAACACAAGTCCATCGTCGAGGCGCTGACCGAGGGCGATGGAGACCTTGCGGCGTCGCGTGCCTATGCCCATGTGGCAGTGCAGGGCGAGCGCTTCGCCGACCTGATCGCGTCGATCAACCGGGCGGCAGCGCGACAGTAGGTCGACTCAGCCCCCTTGGCGGTGACCAATGAAACCGGACAATTCGTGTGCTACCTAACCCGGACAACTCGTGTGCTTACGACACCCATTGCATATCAAGCTTGCCAAAACGCGACTTTTGAGGCATAAGCACGCCATAGCCGGGAAGGGACGACTGGATGGTTCCATGCTGGCGCTTTGACAATAAAGCGGATTGTTCACACTTGCATGTGTCGGGAATCGGCTTTATGTAAACAGAACGGACACGCGGCGCGTGGAGCTGAGAGGTCAGCTTTACGCGCCCGAAATGCATGGACGGATACGGTGCGCTGATTCGCGCAGGGTTTCGTATCCATGCGGCATCTCCCGGTCGACGGGATCATCCAGAAGGCCTGCGGCGACGACGGGCCTCGACAGCAGAGCGGCACATGGCATCGAAGACCACCAACCCCTTTACCTTCCTCCAGCAGGTGAGGTCGGAGACCCAGAAGGTGACTTGGCCTTCGCGGCGCGAGACGATGATCTCGACGCTGATGGTCCTGGCCTTTGCGGTGATCGCGTCGATCTTCTTCTTCGCCGCCGATCAACTCATGGCGTTCGCGATCGAGCAGATCCTCGGCATTGCGCGATAGACCGGCGACTACGGGGAGTATCTGAATGACTGCGCGGTGGTACATCGTCCACGCCTACTCGAATTTCGAGAAGAAGGTCGCCGAGGACATCGAGAACAAGGCCAAGCAGAAAGGCCTGTCCGACCAGATCGAGCAGATCGTCGTTCCGACCGAAAAGGTCGTCGAGGTGCGTCGCGGCCGCAAGGTCGACGCCGAGCGCAAGTTCTTCCCGGGCTATGTGCTGGTGCGCGCCAACCTGTCCGACGCCGTGTTCAGCCTGATCAAGAATACGCCGAAGGTGACCGGTTTCCTGGGCGATTCCAAGCCGGTGCCGATCACCGACAAGGAAGCCGAGCGCATCCTTCACCAGGTGCAGGAGGGTGTCGAGCGGCCGAAGCCGTCGGTCACCTTCGAGATCGGCGAGCAGGTGCGCGTGTCGGACGGGCCTTTCGCCTCGTTCAATGGCTTCGTCCAGGAGGTGGACGAGGAGCGTTCGCGCCTCAAGGTGGAAGTTTCGATCTTCGGGCGTGCCGTGCCCGTCGATCTCGAATTCGGACAGGTCGAGAAGGGCTGATCCGAACGCCCGCGCCGGAACGGCGATCGGGCTTGGCGGCTTTCATGCCGCCTGAACTGGTGGGAGGGGCAGGCGGCTGTGGCCGGCCGTCCAATCCGAACCACCACACTGCAACCGCCGGTCATGCCGGCACGATATAAGGCAGACAAGAGATGGCTAAGAAGATTGCGGGCCAGCTCAAGCTCCAGGTAGCCGCGGGTTCGGCGACGCCGTCGCCCCCGATCGGTCCTGCGCTTGGTCAGCGTGGCATCAACATCATGGAATTCTGCAAGGCGTTCAACGCGCAGACGCAGGAGCTGGAAAAGGGATCGCCGATTCCTGTCGTGATCACCTACTATCAGGACAAGTCGTTCACCTTCGTCATGAAGACGCCGCCGGTGAGCTACTTCCTGAAGAAGGCCGCCAACCTGAAGTCGGGCTCGAAGGAGCCGGGCAAGTCGAAGGCCGGCCAGATCAGCCGCGACAAGGTGCGAGAGATCGCCGAAGCGAAGATGAAGGACCTGAACGCGAACGACGTCGAGGCGGCCATGCGCATGGTCGAGGGTTCCGCCCGCTCGATGGGCCTGGAAGTGGTGGGCTGAGACGATGGCAAAGATTGCAAAGCGTGTAGCCAAGTCCCGCGAGGGCATCGATCCGAACAAGGCCTACAGCCTGGCTGAGGCCGTGGAGGTCCTGAAGTCGCGCGCCACCGCCAAGTTCGACGAGACATTCGAAGTCGCGATGAATCTCGGCGTCGACCCGCGTCATGCCGACCAGATGGTCCGCGGCGTGGTGAACCTGCCGAACGGCACGGGTCGTACCGTGCGCGTGGCCGTGTTCGCCAAGGGCGACAAGGCTGACGAGGCGCGTGCCGCCGGTGCCGACGTGGTTGGCGCGGAGGATCTGGTCGAGACCGTTCAGAAGGGCACGATCGAGTTCGATCGCTGCATCGCGACGCCTGACATGATGCCGCTGGTCGGTCGGCTGGGCAAGGTTCTCGGCCCGCGTGGCATGATGCCGAACCCCAAGGTCGGCACGGTGACGACCGATGTCGCCGCCGCCGTCAAGGCCTCCAAGGGCGGCGCGGTCGAGTTCCGCGTCGAGAAGGCCGGCATCGTTCATGCCGGCGTCGGCAAAGCCTCCTTCGACGCCAAGGCGATCGAAGAGAATGTGCGCGCCTTCACCGACGCGGTCACCAAGGCGAAGCCGGCAGGCGCCAAGGGCAACTACGTGAAGAAGGTGTCGCTCACCACCACGATGGGCCCGGGCCTAAGGCTCGATATATCGAGCCTCGCGGCGTCCTGAGACGCTGGTTGAGGATCAGGTCGCAAGGCCTGATCCTGCTGAAAGAATTCCGGGCCGCAAGGCCCGGATTCCGGGAGCCGAGAGGCTTCCGGATATCCTGTCCGAGATTGCAGGCGGTCCAAGGTGACCCTGGGCCTTAATTCGAATGGGCCTGCATGAGACGGGTGAAGACCCGACAAAGGAGCTAATGCTCCGATGAAAGGTTCGAACCGTGTTGGCCTTTTGTCAGCGCTCCGTCCGGGAAGCCGGTCGGTGTGGCGAAAGGGGGCAGGATCCTCGAGCGCCGTTCGGGAGATCCAGGAGTGGATGGCCCGCCCGGCAAAAGGCAACCCGATGGTCGTTTCGAGAATGAGACGGCCGTCAACTGGAGATAGGCAGTGGACAGAGCGGAAAAACGCGAACTCGTCACGGGCCTGAACGATGCGTTCAAGAGCGCTGGTTCAGTCGTCGTGGCCCACTATGCCGGTATCACCGTCGCGCAAATGAACGATCTTCGCACGAAGATGCGTCAGGCCGGCGGCACCGTCAAAGTCGCGAAGAACCGTCTCGCCAAGATCGCTCTTCAGGGCACGGAATCCGAAGGCATCATCGAGCTGTTCAAGGGACAGACGCTGATCGCCTATTCGGACGATCCGATTGCGGCTCCGAAGGTCGCTTCCGATTTCGCCAAGGGGAATGACAAGCTGGTCATTCTCGGCGGCGCGATGGGACCGACGGCTCTCGATGCCGATGGGGTGAAGGCTCTCGCCACGCTCCCGTCGCTCGACGAGCTCCGCGCCAGGTTGGTCGGCATGATCGCCACCCCGGCTACCCGGATCGCCCAGATCGTCAATGCGCCCGCGGCTTCGGTCGCGCGCGTCATCGGCGCCTATGCCCGGAAGGACGAGGCGGCATGAGGCCGTTCCTCGCTGTCACCAACACCTGTTCGAACTTTTGAAGGAAGTGAAAAATGGCTGATCTCGCCAAGATCGTAGATGACCTTTCGAGCCTGACCGTCCTCGAGGCGGCCGAGCTGTCGAAGCTCCTGGAGGAGAAGTGGGGCGTTTCGGCCGCCGCTCCGGTGGCTGTCGCCGCCGTTGCCGGTGGTGGCGCCGCCGCTGCTGCTCCGGCTGAGGAAAAGACCGAATTCGACGTCATCCTCGCCGACGCCGGCGCCCAGAAGATCAACGTCATCAAGGAAGTGCGCGCCATCACCGGCCTCGGCCTCAAGGAAGCCAAGGACCTGGTCGAAGGCGCTCCGAAGCCGGTCAAGGAAGCCGTTTCCAAGGCCGACGCCGACAAGTTCAAGGCCCAGCTGGAAGCAGCCGGCGCCAAGGTCGAGTTGAAGTAAGACATCACGGTTTCGGCGGGCGGCGAAGCCGTCCGCCGATCCCGGCACGGCGCCGGGCCCGAGAACCGGGGCGATGTTTGGGGAACCCCTTTCCTGAGGGTCGGGACGGCCTTCAGGAAACGGGTTTTCAGCCGTTTCGAACCGCCGCCGAAAGGCAGCGAGCGGATTGGAAGAAGATCGCCGCGACGGCGGTCACGAGTTGCAAGGCGTGCCTGGCGAGGCGCGCCCCAAGAAAGGCAGCAAGGAGCGACGATGGCCCAGACCCAGACTTTCAACGGTCGCAGGCGCGTACGCAAGTTCTTCGGGAAGATTCCGGAGGTTGCGGAGATGCCGAACCTTATCGAGGTTCAGAAGGCATCCTATGATCAATTCCTGATGGTCGAGGAGCCCAAGGGCGGGCGTCCCGACGAAGGCTTGCAGGCCGTTTTCAAGTCGGTGTTCCCGATCCAGGACTTTTCCGGCACCTCGATGCTGGAGTTCGTGAAGTACGAGTTCGAGGCGCCGAAGTTCGACGTCGACGAGTGCCGCCAGCGCGACCTGACCTATGCTGCCCCGCTGAAGGTGACGCTACGCCTGATCGTGTTCGATCTGGACGAGGATACCGGCGCGAAGTCGATCAAGGACATCAAGGAGCAGGACGTCTATATGGGCGACATGCCGCTCATGACGTCGAACGGCACCTTCATCGTCAACGGCACCGAGCGCGTGATCGTATCGCAGATGCACCGTTCGCCCGGCGTGTTCTTCGACCACGACAAGGGCAAGTCGCACTCCTCGGGCAAGCTCCTGTTCGCCGCGCGGGTGATCCCCTATCGCGGCTCGTGGCTGGACATCGAGTTCGACTCCAAGGACGTCGTGCATGCCCGCATCGACCGCCGCCGCAAGATTCCGGTGACGTCGCTGCTGATGGCGCTCGGCATGGACGGCGAGGAGATCCTGTCCACCTTCTACAACAAGATCGCCTACAAGCGGTCGGGCGACCATTGGCGCATCCCCTTCAACGTCGACCGCTTCCGCGGCCTGAAGGCTGTGGGCGACCTGGTTGACGCCGACACCGGCGAGATCGTCGTCGAGGCCGGCAAGAAGATCACCGCGCGCCAGGCCAAGCAACTCGCCGAAAAGGGGCTGAAGGCGATCAAGGCGACCGACGACGATCTCTACGGCAGCTACCTGGCCGAGGACGTCGTGAACTACGCCACCGGCGAAATCTATCTCGAGGCCGGCGACGAGATCGACGAGAAGACCCTCAAGGTGCTCAACGAGGCCGGCGAGGAAGAGATCCAGATCCTCGACATCGACCACATCAATGTCGGCGGCTACATCCGCAATACACTCGCCGTCGACAAGAACGAGAGTCGCCAGGACTCGCTGTTCGACATCTACCGGGTGATGCGTCCGGGCGAGCCGCCGACGCTGGAGACTGCGGAGGCGATGTTCAACTCGCTGTTCTTCGACGCCGAGCGCTACGATCTTTCGGCCGTCGGCCGCGTCAAGATGAACATGCGTCTCGAGCTCGACGCCGCCGACACGGTGCGCGTGCTGCGCAAGGAGGACATCCTTGCCGTGGTCAAGACGCTGGTCGAGCTGCGCGACGGCAAGGGCGAGATCGACGATATCGACAATCTCGGCAACCGCCGGGTGCGCTCGGTCGGCGAGCTCATGGAGAACCAGTACCGCGTCGGCCTCTTGCGCATGGAGCGCGCGATCAAGGAACGCATGTCGTCGATCGAGATCGACACGGTCATGCCGCAGGACCTGATCAACGCCAAGCCGGCCGCGGCCGCCGTGCGCGAGTTCTTCGGCTCCTCGCAGCTCTCGCAGTTCATGGACCAGACCAACCCGCTGTCGGAGATCACCCACAAGCGGCGCCTCTCGGCGCTCGGACCGGGCGGTCTGACGCGCGAACGCGCCGGCTTCGAGGTGCGCGACGTGCATCCGACGCATTACGGCCGGATCTGCCCGATCGAGACGCCGGAAGGCCCGAACATCGGCCTGATCAATTCGCTGGCCACCTTCGCGCGCGTCAACAAATACGGCTTCATCGAGAGCCCGTATCGCAAGATCGTGGACGGCAGGCTGACCAACGAGGTCGTCTATCTCTCGGCGATGGAGGAGGCCAAGCACTTCGTGGCGCAGGCCAATGCCGAGCTCGACGCCGAAGGCCGCTTCAAGGACGAGTTCGTCATCTGCCGCAACGCCGGCGAGGTGATGATGGCGCCGCGCGAGAACGTCGACCTGATGGACGTCTCGCCGAAGCAGATGGTTTCGGTCGCGGCCGCGCTGATCCCGTTCCTCGAGAACGACGACGCCAACCGCGCGCTGATGGGTTCCAACATGCAGCGTCAGGCCGTGCCGCTGGTGCGGGCCGAGGCTCCGTTCGTCGGCACCGGCATGGAGCCGGTGGTCGCCCGTGACTCCGGCGCCGCGATCGCGGCGCGCCGCGGCGGCATCGTCGACCAGGTGGACGCGACCCGTATCGTCATTCGCGCGACCGAGGATCTCGATCCCGGCAAGTCTGGTGTCGACATCTACCGGCTGATGAAGTTCCAGCGCTCGAACCAGAACACCTGCATCAACCAGCGTCCGCTGGTGAATGTGGGCGACCGGATCGAGAAGGGCGACATCATCGCCGATGGCCCGTCGACGGACCTGGGCGATCTGGCGCTCGGCCGCAACGTGCTCGTGGCCTTCATGCCGTGGAACGGCTACAACTACGAGGACTCGATCCTGCTCTCCGAGCGTATCGTCGCCGACGACGTCTTCACCTCGATCCACATCGAGGAATTCGAGGTGATGGCCCGCGACACCAAGCTCGGACCCGAGGAGATCACGCGCGACATTCCGAACGTTTCGGAAGAGGCTCTCAAGAACCTCGACGAGGCCGGCATCGTTTATATCGGCGCCGAGGTGCAGCCGGGCGACATCCTGGTCGGCAAGATCACGCCGAAGGGCGAGAGCCCGATGACGCCGGAGGAGAAGCTCCTGCGCGCCATCTTCGGCGAGAAGGCCTCCGACGTGCGCGACACCTCCATGCGCATGCCGCCCGGCACCTTCGGCACGGTTGTCGAAGTGCGCGTCTTCAACCGCCACGGCGTGGAGAAGGACGAGCGCGCCATGGCGATCGAGCGCGAGGAGATCGAGCGTCTCGCCAAGGATCGCGACGACGAGCAGGCGATCCTCGACCGCAACGTCTACAGCCGCCTGAACGACATGCTCGTCGGCAAGGAGGCGATCGCGGGGCCGAAGGGCTTCAAGAAGGGCACGACGCTTTCCAAGGAGATCCTGGACGAGTATCCGCGCTCTCAGTGGTGGCAGTTCGCCGTCGAGAACGAGAAGCTCCAGGGAGAACTCGAGGCTCTGCGCGGCCAGTACGACGACTCCAAGAAGGCGCTCGAACAGCGCTTCATGGACAAGGTCGAGAAGGTGCAGCGCGGCGACGAGATGCCGCCCGGCGTCATGAAGATGGTCAAGGTCTTCGTGGCCGTGAAGCGCAAGATGCAGCCCGGCGACAAGATGGCCGGCCGCCACGGCAACAAGGGCGTGGTGTCGCGCATCGTCCCGGTCGAGGACATGCCGTTCCTCGAGGACGGCACGCATGCCGACATCGTGCTCAACCCGCTGGGCGTTCCGAGCCGCATGAATGTCGGCCAGATCCTGGAGACGCATCTGGGCTGGGCCTGCGCCGGGATGGGCAGGAAGATCGGGCAGCTCATCGAGGCCTACAAGCAGAGCGGCGACATCAAGCCGCTGCGTGAGACCATCGAGAGCGTGATCCCGGCCAACGACCGCAACGAGCCGGTCCGCGACTACGACGACCAGAGCATCATCCGGCTCGGCGAGCAGATGAAGCGCGGCGTGTCCATCGCGACCCCGGTGTTCGATGGCGCGCACGAGGTCAACATCAACGAGATGCTCGAGCAGGCCGGCCTGCATACCAGCGGTCAGTCGACCCTCTATGACGGGCGCACCGGCGAGCCGTTCGACCGCAAGGTGACGATGGGCTACATCTACATGCTCAAGCTTCACCACCTCGTGGACGACAAGATCCACGCGCGTTCGATCGGCCCCTACAGCCTGGTCACCCAGCAGCCGCTGGGCGGCAAGGCGCAGTTCGGCGGCCAGCGCTTCGGCGAAATGGAGGTCTGGGCGCTGGAGGCTTACGGCGCTGCCTACACGCTGCAGGAGATGCTGACGGTGAAGTCGGACGACGTGGCCGGCCGCACCAAGGTCTACGAGGCGATCGTGCGCGGCGACGACACGTTCGAAGCCGGCATTCCGGAGAGCTTCAACGTTCTCGTCAAGGAGATGCGCTCGCTCGGCCTCAATGTCGAGCTCGAGAACACCAAGCTCGACGAAAGCCCGGCGCGTCTGCCCGACGCCGCCGAGTAACGGAAAGAGCGGCGCGCCACGGTCCTTGCCGGGCGCGCCGCATGTTTCCCGGCCGGCGGGCCGGATGGAATGATCGCGTGACCGGGCCTGCGCGGCGGAATTGCGGGCGGATCACGGAATGGGCGTCACCGCCCGATACTATCGAAGAGGGATTTCGGTCCCCACAAGGAGAACGGCATGAACCAAGAGGTCATGAATCTCTTCAACCCCCAGGCGCCGGCGCAGGTGTTCGATTCCATCCGGATATCGCTCGCGTCGCCCGACAAGATCCTGTCCTGGTCGTTCGGCGAGATCAAGAAGCCGGAGACGATCAACTATCGCACCTTCAAGCCGGAGCGCGACGGCCTGTTCTGCGCGCGCATCTTCGGTCCGATCAAGGACTACGAGTGCCTGTGCGGCAAGTACAAGCGCATGAAGTACAAGGGCGTCATCTGCGAGAAGTGCGGCGTCGAGGTCACGCTGTCGCGCGTCCGGCGCGAGCGCATGGGCCATATCGAGCTCGCCGCTCCGGTCGCCCACATCTGGTTCCTGAAGTCGCTGCCCTCGCGCATCGGCACGCTGCTCGACATGACGCTGAAGGATATCGAGCGGGTCCTTTATTTCGAGAACTACATCGTCACCGAGCCCGGTCTGACGGATCTGAAGCAGCATCAGCTTCTGTCCGAGGAAGAGTACATGATCGCCGTCGACAATTACGGCGAGGATTCCTTCACGGCCATGATCGGCGCCGAAGCGATCCATGACCTGCTGGCAGGCATGGATCTCGAGAAGATCGCCGGCGAGTTGCGCTCGGAGTTGGCCTCGACCACGTCGGAGCTGAAGCAGAAGAAGCTGCTCAAGCGGCTCAAGGTCGTCGAGAACTTCATGGAATCCGGCAACCGTCCGGAGTGGATGATCATGAAGATCGTCCCGGTCATCCCGCCGGATCTGCGCCCGCTCGTGCCGCTCGACGGCGGCCGCTTCGCGACGTCGGACCTGAACGATCTCTATCGCCGCGTCATCAACCGCAACAACCGCCTGAAGCGGCTGATCGAACTGCGCGCTCCGGGGATCATCATCCGCAACGAGAAGCGCATGCTGCAGGAGGCCGTCGACGCGCTGTTCGACAACGGCCGCCGCGGCCGCGTCATCACCGGTGCCAACAAGCGTCCGCTGAAGTCGCTGTCCGACATGCTCAAGGGCAAGCAGGGACGGTTCCGCCAGAACCTGCTCGGCAAGCGCGTCGACTATTCCGGCCGATCGGTCATCGTGACCGGTCCGGAGCTCAAGCTGCACCAGTGCGGCCTGCCGAAGAAGATGGCGCTCGAGCTGTTCAAGCCCTTCATCTATGCCCGCCTCGATGCGAAGGGCTACTCCTCGACCGTCAAGCAGGCGAAGAAGCTGGTCGAGAAGGAGAAGCCAGAGGTCTGGGACATCCTCGACGAGGTGATCCGCGAGCATCCGGTGCTTCTCAACCGCGCGCCGACGCTGCACCGCCTCGGCATCCAGGCGTTCGAGCCGACGCTGATCGAGGGCAAGGCGATTCAGCTCCACCCGCTGGTCTGCACCGCCTTCAATGCCGACTTCGACGGCGACCAGATGGCGGTGCACGTGCCGCTGTCGCTCGAAGCGCAGCTCGAAGCCCGCGTGCTGATGATGTCGACCAACAACATCCTGCATCCGGCCTCCGGCGCGCCGATCATCGTGCCGTCGCAGGACATGGTTCTGGGCCTCTATTATCTCTCGATCGTCAACCAGAACGAGCCGGGAGAGGGCATGGTGTTCGCCGACATGGGCGAGCTCCAGCACGCCCTGGAGACCAAGGCGGTCACGTTGCACGCCAAGATCAAGGGCCGCTTCCGCACCGTCGACGCGGAGGGCAATGTTGTGTCGAAGATCCACGACACGACGCCCGGCCGCATGATCATCGGCGAACTCCTGCCGAAGAACCACAACGTGCCCTTCGACATCGCCAACCAGGAGATGACCAAGAAGAACATCTCCAAGATGATCGATACGGTCTATCGCCACTGCGGCCAGAAGGAGACGGTGATCTTCTGCGACCGCATCATGGCGCTCGGCTTCAGCCATGCCTGCCGGGCCGGTATCTCGTTCGGCAAGGACGACATGCTGATCCCCGACACCAAGGAGAAGCTGGTGAGCGAGACCGAGGCGCTCGCGAAGGAATACGAGCAGCAGTACAATGACGGCCTGATCACCCAGGGCGAGAAGTACAACAAGGTCGTCGACGCCTGGGCCAAGTGCTCGGAAAAGGTCGCCGACGAGATGATGGGCCGCATCAAGGCGGTCGAGTTCGACGCCAATGGCCGCCAGAAGCCGATGAACTCGATCTACATGATGTCGCATTCGGGCGCGCGTGGCTCGCCGACCCAGATGCGTCAGCTCGCCGGCATGCGCGGCCTTATGGCCAAGCCGTCGGGCGAAATCATCGAGACGCCGATCATCTCGAACTTCAAGGAAGGCCTGACCGTTCTCGAGTACTTCAACTCGACCCACGGCGCCCGCAAGGGCCTCGCCGATACCGCGCTGAAGACGGCCAACTCCGGCTATCTGACGCGTCGTCTCGTCGATGTCGCGCAGGACTGCATCGTCAATGCGACCGACTGCGGCACCGACAAGGGCCTGACCATGCAGCCGATCGTTGACGCCGGCCAGATCGTCGCCTCGCTCGGCCAGCGCATCCTCGGCCGTACGGCGCTCGACGACGTGACGCATCCGGTTTCGGGCGAGGTCATCGTCAAGGGCGGCCGCCTGATCGACGAGCGCGACGTCGACGCCATCGAGAAGGCCGGAATCCAGTCCGTCCGCATCCGCTCGGCGCTGACCTGCGAGGTCAGGACCGGCGTCTGCGCGGTCTGCTACGGCCGCGACCTGGCGCGCGGTACCCCGGTCAATATCGGCGAGGCTGTCGGCGTCATCGCCGCGCAGTCGATCGGCGAGCCGGGCACGCAGCTCACCATGCGTACCTTCCACATGGGCGGCACGGCGCAGGTCGTCGACCAGTCGTTCCTGGAAGCCTCGTATGAGGGCACGGTGCAGATCCGCAACCGCAACGTCGTGCGCAACTCCGACGGCCACCTCGTGGCGATGGGCCGCAACATGGCGGTCCTCATCCTCGACGAGGCCGGCAAGGAGCGTGCGACGCACCGCGTCACCTACGGCTCGCGCGTCTATGTCGACGACGGCGACAAGGTGAAGCGGGGCCAGCGTATCGCCGAGTGGGACCCGTACACCCGTCCGATCCTCACCGAAATCGAGGGCCGGGTCATGTTCGAGGATCTCGTCGACGGCATCTCCGTCCAGGAGACGGCCGACGAGTCGACCGGCATCACCAAGCGCGAGGTCATCGACTGGCGGTCCACGCCGCGCGGCTCGGACCTCAAGCCGGCGATCACGATCCAGGACGCCAAGGGCAAGATCGGCAAGCTGTCCAAGGGTGGCGATGCCCGCTTCCTGCTCTCGGTCGAGGCGATCCTCTCGGTCGAGCCGGGCGCGCATGTCCGTCCCGGCGACGTGCTGGCGCGCATCCCGATGGAAAGCGCGAAGACGAAGGACATCACCGGCGGTCTGCCGCGTGTGGCCGAGCTCTTCGAGGCACGCCGTCCGAAGGATCACGCCATCATCGCCGAGATCGACGGCACGATCCGCTTCGGCCGCGACTACAAGAACAAGCGCCGCATCATCATCGAGCCGCATGACTCGACACTGGAGCCGGTCGAATACCTGATCCCGAAGGGCAAGCCGTTCCATCTCCAGGACGGCGACGCCATCGAGAAGGGCGACTACATCCTCGACGGCAATCCGGCGCCGCACGACATCCTGGCGATCAAGGGCGTGGAGGCTCTGGCTTCCTACCTCGTCAACGAGATCCAGGAGGTCTACCGGCTGCAGGGCGTGTTGATCAACGACAAGCACATCGAGGTGATCGTTCGCCAGATGCTGCAGAAGGTCGAGATCACGGAGCAGGGCGACTCGACCTACATCCCGGGCGACCATGTCGACGTGATCGAGCTCGACGAGATCAACGAGCGCCTGATCGAGGACGGCAAGAAGCCGGCCGCCGGTCAGCCGGTGCTGCTCGGCATCACCAAGGCCTCGCTGCAGACGCCGTCCTTCATCTCGGCCGCCTCCTTCCAGGAGACGACCCGGGTGCTCACCGAAGCGGCGGTGGCCGGCAAGACCGACATGCTGCAGGGCCTGAAGGAGAACGTCATCGTCGGGCGTCTCATCCCGGCCGGCACCGGCGGCACGATGGCCCAGATCCGGCGCATCGCGACCTCGCGCGACGAGCTCATCCTCGACGAGCGCCGCAAGGCCTCGGGTGTGGAGGTCGCCGAACCGATGCTCACCGACATGTCGACCGCCGCGCAGTAGCGCGGCCGACCTGACCAGACCCAAGCCGCCGGGGCGACCCGGCGGCTTTTTTCTTATGCTGGGGCCGAGGCTTGATGCCAGCGGGCACAGGATGCTGAGACATACGAGCCGCGTGGCTGCTGACGCATCCGCGCGACCTCAGTCGGCCGCCAGAAGATGCCGGTATCGGCGCGAGCCGCGCAGCTCTGTCCCATCGGCCATACGGATGCGAAAATCGCCGTCGCGTAACGGCGCGACCTCTACCACCTTGTCGCGGTTGACGAGGCAGGAGCGGTGGACCTGCACGGCGTCGATGCCGGCCTCCGACAGTTGCTGGGTGAGGGCGGCGAGGCTGATGCGAGCCAGATGGTTCTTGCCGTTGGCGCGCAGGTCGACGTAGTTGCCGGCCGCCCGTGCCCATTCCAGCGACCGGGCGTCGAGCCAGATGGTGCGGCCGCCGCATTTGAGCGTCAGCCGGCCGGTGGCGCCTGCATCGGCCTTCGCGGTTTCTGCATCCTGCCGATGTTCTTCGATGCTTCGCACCAGGCTGAGCACCAGCAGGATCGCGGCGTAAGGCAGGATGTCCTTGCGATACTCGTAAAGACTGTCGTTCACCACATTGTCGAAGAATGTGTAGTCGTAGCCGAGCAGCACCGCGAAGACGAGCTTGCGAAGCAGGATCATGCCGCCGACATGCAGGATCGAAAAAACGGCGCTTCCCAGGGCGTGAACGAGCAAGGCTTTCGGCCAGGAGTCGGGCGTGAACGGCGTCCGGCGCTCGAGTCTGGCGACCAGCGGAACCAGCAGGACGAGCACGGAAACGCTGGTCAGTTCGAGAATCCATGGCACGCGCGGGTCGAGCGGCACGCCGGTGCGTTCTGCGTCGGTGATCATCGACGCAGCGTTGATCAGTGCGACTACTGGGAAGAAGAAGGCGGATATGACGAGTCCGCGTCGCGCCACGCGTTCGTCGATAAGGGCATCGGACGGATCGGCCGTCATCCGATCACCCGACGAACGGATGACGCGCTGGTCCGCCGCTTGTCACCTGCGTGCCGCCATTCGTCCCTGACGCTACCGTCGCCGCCGGCCTCCGGTCCCGCGGGACCGCCGCTCATCCCATCGCGCTTGGGTGCAGAAACGCGCCGTCTAAGATCGCCGTCATCGGAAACGGCATCTCGAAAGGCGATCATGATGTCCATCGAAGCATTGCGGGTGCGCCATGTGGCTGCGTCCCCGGAGGGACGGAGGCACGATCTCGACTGGCTCCGGGTCCTGGCTTTCGGCATGCTGATCTTCTACCATGTGGGCATGTTCTACGTGACCTGGGATTGGCACGTTAAGAGCCCCAGCGCGTCGAGCTTTTTCGAACCGGCCATGCTGCTCGTCAATCCCTGGCGCCTGGCATTGCTGTTCTTCATCTCCGGCGTGGCAATTCGCTTCGCGACGGACAAGGTGCCGCTCCGGCGGTTCCTGCCGAAGCGCGTCCTGCGGCTCTTCATCCCGATTGTCTTCGGCATGCTTATCGTGGTGATGCCGCAGGCCTATGTCGAGATGCGCTTCAAGGGTGAAACCGAGGTCGGCCTGTGGCGTTTCTTCATCGACTACGCCACATTCCGGCAGGAGTTCTCGATCATCACCCCGACCTGGAATCATCTCTGGTATGTCGTCTATATCCTCGTCTATACGCTGCTGCTCGCACCATTCCTGACAGTGCTGCGGCGCCTTTCCGGCCGACCGGCCGGGGCGCTGCTGTCGTGGATCGGGGCGCGGCCGCGACTCTATCCCTTGGTGCTGCCGGCCTTGCCTTTCCTCGTCTATCGGCTGGTACTCGACCCCTATTTCCCCACGACCCATGCCCTGGCCGACGACTGGGCGAACCATGCGCACAATCTGACGATCCTGCTCTACGGCTTTGTGGTGGCAAAGAATCAGGTCTTCTGGCGCCTCGTCGACAAGACCTTCGCGACCGCGGTCGTGCTTGCGGTGTCGCTCGGCATGCTGTCGCTGGCAGTGAGGCTTGGCTGGACCGGCGTTCCGCCTGACGAGATGCTGCAGACGGCCGTTCGAATCGGTCGTATTTTCTACGCTTGGGCTGTCATCGTCGCGTTGCTGGGCCTCTCACAGCGGTGGCTCGATCGGCCGGGCACGGCGCTTCGTTATCTGACGGATGCGGTGTTTCCATACTACATCCTGCATCAGACGATCATCGTCGTCCTTGGCTATTGGCTGATCCCCTACCGTCTTCCCGCTCTTGAGGAGGCGGCAATCATCATCGGCGCGACCCTGTCCGGCTGCGTTCTGGGCTACGAGGTCATTCGCCGCGTGCTGGTGCTTCGGCCGTTGTTCGGATTGCCGTGGCGCCGGAACTCGGATCGCAACGGTGTAGCCATCGAAGGCGGACTTGCGCCTGCGGGACTGCGCAGCCCGTCGTGCTGATGCGTCAACCGTCGCGCGGCTCGGAGTGGTCCCGAGGCTGCTTGTTCCAGGCAGGGCTGCCTCCGCACGGAGCCGGTCCCACCTCGTATTTGACAGAGCGGCCCGGTGGACTGGGCGCCGACGGCCCGCTCAGTTCTTCTCGTCGAAGGTGACGATCGAAACCTCGCCTTCGAGTGCACCCTGATAGGCCGAGAGATGCGGCTCCTCGTCGGGAATGCCGTCCATATCGCCGATCTGGTCCAACTCGGCCTCGGCATAGCCTTCGCGCGACAGAGCGTCGAGCGCCATGCGGACGGCGGAATCGTCGTCAGGCGCGACGAGCATCACATGCACGCCCTCGGGCCTGCTGCCCTTCCGCTTCCAGATTCGGCCCGTGATGATCGTCACGGAGCTTGCTTCGTTGTCGTTCATGTCGGTGATTCCTCCGCAAAGGTCCGCCGTCGAGGAGATTCGTGGCCTCGTCCCAGCCTTTTCGCACGAACGGGCCGGACGAGACAGCTTTGAGCGGGACATAATATGTTTTGCGCCAATGGTGCGGCGCAACAATGTTGCGCGTGCCCGTTGCATGGCTGCCGGGCTGCTATTTCGGCCCGATATTTGGGGCTCCGGGGTTGACGGGCCGAGATGTTGCGAGTATGACCCGCCGCGTCTGAGCCGATGTGAGGCTTTCCCTTCCAGGGCGTCGCGCCTAGGAGTTTGCCTCAAACAGGGTTCGTTTTACGAGCGAAAAGACATTTCCGGCGTGCATGAAGCGGCTTCCGCTTCCTCTGCGATTTGTTCGGGCAAGACCGCGAAGGAGCGGTTTCGGCCCGAATTTGCGTATGGAAAGACCGCTTGAAACGGCCCGAAGCGGGCTTGCGACACGAGATTGAGAGACAAGAGGAAGGTTTAATGCCTACCGTAAACCAGCTGATCCGCAAGCCGCGCATTGCGCCGGTGAAGCGCAACAAGGTTCCGGCCATGCAGGCCAACCCGCAGAAGCGGGGTGTTTGCACGCGCGTCTATACCACGACGCCGAAGAAGCCGAATTCCGCGCTCCGCAAGGTGGCGAAGATTCGCCTCACCAACGGTTTCGAAGTGATCGGCTACATTCCTGGCGAGGGTCACAACCTCCAGGAGCACTCCGTCGTCATGATCCGCGGCGGCCGCGTGAAAGACCTTCCGGGTGTGCGCTACCACATCATCCGCGGCGTGCTCGACACCCAGGGTGTGAAGAACCGCAAACAGCGCCGTTCGAAATACGGTGCGAAGCGTCCGAAGTAAGGGTTTCCCGGCTTCGGCGCTTTTTTGTTCTGCGCCAGGCCGTCGATAGCGAGAGACGAGAAATATGTCCCGACGTCACAGTGCAGACAAGCGCGAGATCAACCCGGATCCGAAGTTCGGCGATCTGGTTGTCACCAAGTTCATGAATGCCGTCATGTATGACGGCAAGAAGTCGGTCGCCGAGACGATCGTCTACGGCGCGCTCGACCAGGTCCAGGCCAAGACCAAGCAGGAGCCCGTCGCGGTTTTCCATCAGGCGCTCGACAATGTCGCGCCGCACGTGGAAGTGCGCTCCCGCCGCGTCGGCGGCGCGACTTATCAGGTCCCCGTCGATGTCCGTCCGGAGCGTCGCCAGGCCTTGGCCATACGCTGGCTGATCGCCGCTGCTCGCAATCGCAACGAGTCGACCATGGTCGATCGTCTGTCGGGCGAACTGCTGGATGCGGCCAACAACCGCGGCACGGCCGTCAAGAAACGCGAAGACACCCACAAGATGGCGGAAGCCAACCGCGCTTTCGCGCACTACCGCTGGTAAGCGCGAACGAACGACTGAGAGGCACCTCCCATGGCTCGCGAATACAAGATCGAAGACTACCGCAATTTCGGTATCATGGCGCATATCGACGCCGGCAAGACCACGACCACCGAGCGCATCCTGTATTACACGGGCAAGTCGCATAAGCTCGGCGAGGTGCACGACGGCGCCGCCACCATGGACTGGATGGAGCAGGAGCAGGAGCGCGGCATCACGATCACGTCCGCGGCCACCACGACCTTCTGGAAGGGTCGTGACGGCAAGCAGCGCCGCTTCAACATCATCGACACGCCCGGCCACGTCGACTTCACCATCGAGGTCGAGCGTTCGCTGCGCGTGCTCGACGGCGCCATCGCGCTGCTCGATGCCAATGCCGGCGTCGAGCCGCAGACCGAGACGGTGTGGCGTCAGGCCGACAAGTATCATGTCCCGCGCATGATCTTCTGCAACAAGATGGACAAGATCGGCGCCGACTTCTACCGCTCGGCCGAGATGGTCAAGTCGCGCCTCGGTGCGACCGCCGTCGTCGTCCAACTGCCGATCGGTGCGGAGAGCGAGTTCAAGGGCGTCGTCGATCTGATCGAGATGAAGGCGCTGGTGTGGCGCGACGAGAGCCTGGGCGCGGCCTGGGATGTCGTTGAAATCCCCGCCGACATGCAGGCCAAGGCCGAAGAATATCGCGAGAAGATGATCGAGACCGCGGTCGAGGTCGACGAGGCTGCGCTCGAGGCTTACCTCGAAGGCAACATGCCGTCGAACGATGAGCTGCGCGCGCTGATCCGCAAGGGCACGATCGCCGTCAAGTTCTTCCCGATGTTCTGCGGCTCCGCCTTCAAGAACAAGGGCGTGCAGCCGCTGCTCGACGGCGTCGTCGACTTCCTGCCGTCGCCCGTCGACGTTCCCGCGATCAAGGGCATCGATCCGAAGACGGAGGCCGAGATCGAGCGTCATTCGTCGGATGACGAGCCGCTCTCGATGCTGGCTTTCAAGATCATGAACGACCCGTTCGTCGGTTCTCTGACCTTCTGCCGCATCTATTCGGGCAAGCTCAACAAGGGTGTGTCGCTCGAGAACACGGTGAAGGGCAAGAAGGAGCGCATCGGCCGCATGCTGCAGATGCACTCGAACTCGCGCGCCGACATCGAAGAGGCATATGCCGGCGACATCGTCGCGCTGGCCGGCCTCAAGGAGACCACCACCGGCGACACGCTCTGCGACCCGACGAAGCCGGTCATCCTGGAGCGCATGGAATTCCCCGAGCCGGTCATCCAGATCGCGATCGAGCCGAAGACCAAGGGCGACCAGGAGAAGATGGGCCTCGCGCTCAACCGCCTGGCTGCCGAGGATCCGTCCTTCCGCGTCAAGTCGGACGAGGAGTCGGGTCAGACCATCATCGCCGGCATGGGCGAGCTTCACCTCGACATCATCGTCGATCGCATGAAGCGCGAGTTCAAGGTCGAGGCCAATGTCGGCGCGCCGCAGGTGGCCTATCGCGAGACGATCACCCGCACCCACGAGCAGGATTACACCCACAAGAAGCAGACCGGCGGCACGGGCCAGTTCGCCCGCGTCAAGATTCTGTTCGAGCCGAACTCCGAGGGCGAGGACTTCCTGTTCGAGTCCAAGATCGTCGGCGGCGCGGTTCCGAAGGAATACATCCCCGGCGTCGACAAGGGCCTGCGCAGCGTGCTGTCGTCCGGTCCGTTCGCCGGCTTCCCGATGATCGGCGTCAAGGCGACGCTGCTGGACGGCGCCTTCCACGACGTCGACTCCTCGGTGCTCGCCTTCGAAATCGCCGGCCGCGCCTGTATCCGCGAGGCCGCGCCGAAGCTCGGCGTGCAGTTGCTGGAGCCGATCATGAAGGTGGAGGTCGTGACGCCGGAAGATTACGTCGGCAACGTCATCGGCGATCTGAACAGCCGCCGTGGCCAGATCCAGGGCCAGGAGACCCGCGGCATCGCCGTCGTCGTGAACGCGATGGTGCCGCTGGCCAACATGTTCAAGTACGTCGACAGCCTTCGTTCGATGTCGCAGGGCCGCGCCCAGTACACGATGCAGTTCGACCACTACGAGCCGGTCCCGACTGCTGTCGCGCAGGAAGTCCAGAAGAAATACGCGTAAATCGACGGATTGCGCAGAACCTTAATTCAACGCCCTAACGGGCTGACAGGAATGGAGAACTCACATGGCCAAAGGTAAATTCGAGCGTACGAAGCCTCATGTGAACATTGGAACGATCGGTCACGTCGACCACGGGAAGACGTCGCTGACGGCTGCGATCACGAAGTTCTTCGGCGAGTACAAGCCGTACGACCAGATCGACGCTGCGCCCGAGGAGAAGGCGCGCGGCATCACGATCTCGACGGCGCATGTCGAGTACGAGACGCCGAACCGGCACTACGCGCATGTCGACTGCCCCGGCCACGCCGACTATGTGAAGAACATGATCACGGGTGCGGCGCAGATGGACGGCGCGATCCTGGTCGTTTCGGCCGCCGACGGCCCGATGCCGCAGACGCGCGAGCACATCCTGCTGGCCCGCCAGGTCGGCGTTCCCTCGATCGTGGTGTTCCTGAACAAGGTCGACCAGGTCGACGACGCCGAGCTGCTCGAGCTGGTCGAGCTCGAGGTTCGCGAGCTGTTGTCGAAGAACGAGTTCCCCGGCGACGACATTCCGATCGTGAAGGGCTCCGCGCTTGCCGCGCTGGAGGACTCCAACAAGGAGATCGGCGAGGACGCGATCCGCAAGCTGATGGAAGAGGTCGACCGCTACATCCCGACGCCAAACCGTCCGATCGACCAGCCGTTCCTGATGCCGATCGAGGACGTGTTCTCGATCTCGGGCCGCGGCACGGTGGTGACGGGGCGCGTCGAGCGCGGCATCATCAAGGTCGGCGAGACGGTCGAGATCGTCGGCATCCGTCCGACGACGTCGACGACGGTGACCGGCGTGGAGATGTTCCGCAAGCTGCTCGACCAGGGCCAGGCGGGCGACAACATCGGCGCGCTGCTGCGCGGCGTCGACCGTGAGGGCGTGGAGCGCGGCCAGATCCTGTGCAAGCCGGGTTCGGTGACGCCGCACACGAAGTTCAAGGCCGAGGCCTACATCCTGACGAAGGAAGAGGGCGGCCGTCATACGCCGTTCTTCACCAACTACCGTCCGCAGTTCTATTTCCGCACGACGGATGTGACCGGCATCGTGAAGCTTCCGGAAGGCACCGAGATGGTGATGCCGGGCGACAACATCACGGTCGACGTCGAGCTGATCGTGCCGATCGCCATGGAAGAGAAGCTGCGCTTCGCCATCCGCGAAGGCGGCCGCACCGTCGGCGCCGGTATCGTCGTCAGCATCACGGAATAATCGGAAAAATAAGAACGATCTGACGCGGGCGCGGCAAGGCCCGCGCCGCGGCAGAACAAGGAATAGACGCATGAACGGACAGAATATCCGCATTCGCCTCAAAGCGTTCGACCACCGGGTGCTCGACGCCTCGACGCGCGAAATCGTGTCGACCGCCAAGCGCACGGGCGCCAACGTCCGCGGGCCCATTCCGCTGCCGACGCGGATCGAGAAGTTCACGGTCAACCGTTCGCCGCACATCGACAAGAAGAGCCGCGAACAGTTCGAAATGCGCACGCATAAGCGCCTGCTCGACATCGTTGATCCGACCCCGCAGACCGTCGACGCTCTGATGAAGCTCGACCTCGCTGCCGGGGTCGACGTCGAGATCAAGCTCTAAGGCGCGGGAAGGATGAACCCATGCGTTCAGGTGTAATCGCACAGAAAATCGGGATGACGCGCGTCTACAACGACGCCGGCGAACACATCCCGGTCACCGTTCTCCGCATGGAGAACTGCCAGGTCGTGGCGCAGCGCACGCAGGAGAAGAATGGCTATACGGCCGTGCAGCTCGGTGTCGGCCTCGCCAAGGTGAAGAACACGTCGAAGGCGATGCGCGGCCACTTCGCGACCGCCTCCGTCGAGCCCAAGGCGAAGCTCGCCGAGTTCCGCGTCTCCCCCGACAACCTCCTCGATGTCGGCGCAGAGATCACGGTGGACCACTTCGTGCCGGGCCAGAAGGTCGACGTCACCGGTTCCTCGACCGGCAAGGGCTTCCAGGGCGTCATGAAGCGCCACAATTTCGGCGGCGGTCGCGCCACGCACGGCAACTCGCTGTCGCACCGCGTGCACGGCTCGACCGGCCAGCGCCAGGACCCCGGCAAGGTGTTCAAGGGCAAGAAGATGGCCGGCCACATGGGGAGCACCCGCGTGACCACGCAGAACGTCGAGGTCGTGTCGACCGACACCGATCGCGGTCTGATCCTCATCCGCGGCGCGGTGCCGGGCACGAAGGGCGCATGGATCCTCGTCCGTGACGCGGTCAAGGCGGCGCTTCCGGCGAATGCGCCGAAGCCGGCCGCCATCCGCGCCGCACAGAAGAGCGAAGCTCCGGCCAAGGAAGGGGCGGAATAATGGACGTCAAGATCACCACCCTCGGCGGCAAGGAAGCCGGCCAGGTGAAGCTCTCGGAAGAGATCTTCGGTCTGGAGCCGCGCGAAGACATCCTGCAGCGCGTCGTGCGCTGGCAGCTCGCCAAGAAGCAGCAGGGCACCCACCAGGCGAAGGGCCGCGCGGACATCGCGCGCACCGGCGCCAAGATGTACAAGCAGAAGGGAACGGGCCGCGCCCGTCACTCTTCGGCACGCGCCCCGCAGTTCCGCGGCGGCGGCAAGGCTCACGGCCCGGTTGCCCGCAGCCACGAGCACGACCTGCCGAAGAAGGTCCGCGCTCTCGGCCTCAAGCACGCGCTGTCGGCCAAGGCAAAGTCGTCGAGCCTCATCATCATCGATGAACTGACGCTCGCCGAAGCCAAGACGAAGGCGCTGGTCGCCAATTTCGCGACGCTCGGCCTGACCAACGCTCTGGTCATCGGCGGTGCGGAACTCGACCGCAACTTCAAGCTGGCGGCGACCAACATCCCCAACATCGACGTGCTGCCGATCCAGGGCATCAACGTCTACGACATTCTGCGCCGCGGCACGCTGGTCCTCTCGAAGGCCGCCGTCGAGGCACTCGAGGAGCGCTTCAAATGACGGACCTTCGACACTACGACGTGATCGTCAGCCCGGCCATCACTGAGAAGTCGACCATGGCTTCCGAGCATAACCAGGTCGTCTTCAACGTCGCCAAGAAGGCGTCGAAGCCGGAGATCAAGGCTGCTGTCGAGGCGCTGTTCGGCGTCAAGGTGACGGCCGTCAACACGCTCGTCCGCAAGGGCAAGGTGAAGCGCTTCCGTGGCACCGTCGGTCAGCAGAGCGACGTGAAGAAGGCGGTTGTGACACTGGCCGACGGCCAGTCGATCGACGTCGCCACGGGCCTCTGATCTAAGGGGCGAGGATAGAACCATGGCACTCAAGAAATTCAAGCCGGTCACCCCGAGCACCCGCCAGCTGGTCATCGTCGACCGCTCGGGCCTCTACAAGGGCAAGCCGGTCAAGGGCCTGACCGAGGGTCTCACCTCGTCGGGCGGCCGCAACAACTACGGTCGCGTCACCGCCCGTTTCCAGGGCGGCGGTCACAAGCGCGCCTATCGCATCGTGGACTTCAAGCGCCGCAAGCTCGACGTGGTCGCGACGGTTGAACGCCTTGAATACGATCCGAACCGGACCGCCTTCATTGCGTTGATCAAATACGCCGACGGCGAGCTGAGCTACATCCTGGCCCCGCAGCGTCTGGCTGCCGGCGATCAGGTGGTGGCCGGCGAGACCGTCGACGTGAAGCCGGGCAACGCTATGCCGCTCGCTTCCATGCCGGTCGGCACGATCATCCACAACATCGAGCTGAAGCCGGGCAAGGGCGGCCAGATCGCCCGCTCCGCCGGCGCCTATGCCCAGCTCGTCGGTCGTGACCAGGGCATGGCGATCCTGCGCCTCAACTCGGGCGAGCAGCGCGTCGTGCACGGCTCGTGCTTTGCCACCGTCGGTGCCGTGTCCAATCCGGACCACGGCAACATCAATGACGGCAAGGCCGGCCGCAGCCGATGGCGTGGCAAGCGTCCGCACAATCGCGGCGTCACCATGAACCCGGTCGACCATCCGCACGGCGGCGGTGAAGGCCGCACTTCGGGCGGCCGCCACCCGGTCACGCCGTGGGGCAAGCCAACCAAGGGCAAGAAGACGCGGTCCAACAAGGCGACCGACAAGTTCATCCTGCGCTCGCGCCACCAGCGCAAGAGCTAAGAAGAGGTAACGCCAAGTGACTCGTTCAGTTTGGAAAGGCCCCTTTGTCGACGGCTACCTTCTGAAGAAGGCAGACAAGGTTCGGGAAGGCGGCCGCAATGAGGTGATCAAGATGTGGAGCCGCCGCTCCACCATCCTGCCGCAGTTCGTCGGCCTCACCTTCGGTGTCTACAACGGCCAGAAGCACGTTCCCGTCTCGGTGAACGAGGACATGGTCGGTCATAAGTTCGGTGAATTCGCTCCCACCCGCACCTATTTCGGCCACGGGGCGGACAAGAAGGCGAAGAGGAAGTAACGATGGGCAAGGCCAAAGCTCCGCGCAGGCTTGCTGACAACGAGGCACGTGCCGTCCTGCGCACGGTTCGCGTCAGCCCGCAGAAGCTGAACCTGGTTGCCGCGCTGATCCGCGGCAAGAAGGTCGCGACCGCGCTCGCCGATCTGGAATTCTCGCGCAAGCGGATCGCCGGAACGGTCAGGAAGACGCTGGAATCGGCGATCGCCAACGCAGAAAACAACCATGACCTGGATGTCGATGCGTTGGTCGTGGCCGAGGCTTACGTCGGCAAGTCGATCGTCATGAAGCGGTTCCATGCGCGTGGCCGTGGCCGCGCCAGCCGCATCGAGAAGCCGTTCTCGAATCTGACGATCGTCGTCCGCGAAGTCGAAGAGAAAGGGGAGGCCGCCTGATGGGCCAGAAAATCAATCCGATCGGTCTCCGCCTCGGCATCAACCGCACCTGGGATTCGCGCTGGTACGCGAATACCGGCGAATACGGCAAGCTGCTGCACGAAGACATCAAGATCCGCGAGTACCTGAAGAAGGAACTCAAGCAGGCCGCGATCTCCAAGGTCGTGATCGAGCGTCCGCACAAGAAGTGCCGGGTGACGATCCACGCCGCGCGCCCGGGTCTGATCATCGGCAAGAAGGGCGCCGACATCGAGAAGCTGCGCAAGAAGCTGACCGAGATGACGCAGTCCGAGACGCACCTCAACATCGTCGAAGTGCGCAAGCCGGAGATCGACGCGACTCTGATCGCGCAGTCGATCGCCCAGCAGCTCGAGCGCCGCATCGCCTTCCGTCGCGCCATGAAGCGCGCCGTGCAGTCGGCCATGCGTCTCGGCGCCGAGGGCATCCGCATCAACTGCTCGGGCCGTCTCGGGGGCGCCGAAATCGCGCGTATGGAATGGTACCGCGAAGGCCGCGTGCCGCTGCACACGCTGCGCGCTGACGTTGACTACGGTACGGCCGAGGCACAGACCGCCTACGGCATCTGCGGCGTGAAGGTGTGGGTGTTCAAGGGCGAGATCCTCGAGCATGACCCGATGGCTTCGGAGCGCCGCGCGGCCGAGGGCGATCACAGCCACGCCGGTGAGCGCAGCGAACGCAGCCGCCGCCGCGAAAACGCCTGAGCGGCAATAGGAATTCGGAGTTAGCAAGATGCTGCAGCCAAAGCGCACAAAGTTCCGCAAGCAGTTCAAGGGACGCATCCACGGCGCCGCCAAGGGCGGCACCAACCTGGATTTCGGCGGCTTCGGGCTGAAGGCGATGGAACCCAATCGCGTCACCGCGCGCGAGATCGAGGCGGCCCGCCGCGCCATCACCCGCGAGATGAAGCGCCAGGGCCGTGTCTGGATCCGCGTGTTCCCGGACGTGCCCGTCACCTCGAAACCCACCGAAGTCCGCATGGGCAAGGGCAAGGGCGCGGTCGACTACTGGGCCTGCCGGGTGAAGCCGGGCCGGGTCATGTTCGAGATCGACGGCGTTCCGGAAGAGACGGCACGCGAAGCCCTGCGCCTCGGCGCGGCCAAGCTCTCCGTCAAGACGCGCTTCATCCAGCGCATCGCAGAGT
Organism: Mesorhizobium sp. L-8-10; assembly: GCF_016756635.1. NCBI lineage: Bacteria > Pseudomonadati > Pseudomonadota > Alphaproteobacteria > Hyphomicrobiales > Phyllobacteriaceae > Mesorhizobium > Mesorhizobium sp. L-8-10. The sequence continues at coordinate 4,879,082 of NZ_AP023263.1, forward strand.
AAGGAAGGGCTGATCATGAAGGCTTCTGACATCAGGGCGAAGACCCCAGACGAGTTGAACGACGAACTCGCCAGCCTCAAGAAGGAGCAGTTCAACCTGCGCTTCCAGAAGGCGACCGGCCAGCTCGAGAAGACAGCACGCGTGAAGCAGGTCCGTCGGGACATCGCGCGCATCAAGACCATCGCGGCCGAAAAGTCGGCCGGCAAGAAGGCTTAAGGGACAAGACCATGCCAAAGCGCATTCTGCAGGGCGTCGTCGTCAGCGACAAGAACGAGAAGACGGTCGTCGTCAAGGTCGAACGGCGCTTCACGCATCCCGTGATGAAGAAGACCGTGCGCCAGACGAAGAAGTACAAGGCGCACGACGAGAACAACACCTTCAAGGTCGGCGACGTGGTTTCCATCGAGGAATCCAAGCCGATCTCCAGGGACAAGCGCTGGGTCGTCGTCACCGACGCCTCGTCGCAGTAACGAAATTTCGGATAAGCCGGGGAGGGCGATGGCCACTCCCCATGAAGAAGAAGGCGGCCAGTCATGATTCAGATGCAAACAAACCTCGACGTCGCGGATAATTCCGGCGCGCGTCGTGTCATGTGCATCAAGGTGCTCGGCGGCTCGAAGCGGAAGTACGCCTCAGTCGGCGACATCATCGTCGTGTCGATCAAGGAAGCGATCCCGCGCGGCCGCGTGAAGAAGGGTGACGTGATGAAGGCGGTCGTGGTTCGCACGGCCAAGGACATCCGCCGGCCCGACGGCAGCGTGATCCGTTTCGACAAGAACGCGGCCGTGCTCGTCGACAACAAGAAAGAGCCGATCGGCACCCGCATCTTCGGGCCGGTTCCGCGCGAGCTTCGCGCCAAGAACCACATGAAGATCATCTCGCTCGCGCCCGAAGTGCTGTAAGGAGCCGGAAAATGCAGAAGATTCGCAAAGGCGACAAGGTCGTCGTTCTGGCCGGCAAGGACAAGGGTCGCACCGGCGAGGTGCTGCGCGTCCTCCCCAAGGAGGACAAGGCGGTCGTTCGCGGCGTCAACCAGGTTCACCGCCATCAGAGGCAGACCCAGTCCCAAGAGGGCGGGATCATCACGAAGGAAGCGCCGATCCACCTGTCGAACATCGCGCTGGTGGACCCCAAGGACGGCAAGCCGACCCGCGTCGGCTTCAAGGTCCAGCAGGACGGCACCAAGGTTCGAGTCGCGAAGCGCTCGGGAGAAGTCATCAATGGCTAAGGCAGCAACCTACGAACCGCGCCTGAAGAAGGTCTACAACGAGACCATCCGCAAGGCGCTCCGCGAGCAGTTCAACTACGACAACGAGATGCAGATCCCCCGCATCGACAAGATCGTGCTGAACATGGGCGTCGGCGAGGCGACGGCCGATTCGAAGAAGCCTTCGGTCGCCGCCGAGGATCTCGCGCTGATCGCCGGCCAGAAGGCCGTCGTGACCCGCGCGCGCAACTCGATCGCCGGCTTCAAGGTCCGCGAGAACATGCCGATCGGCGCCAAGGTGACGCTTCGCAAGGAGCGCATGTACGAGTTCCTGGACCGCCTGGTGAATATCGCGCTGCCGCGCGTGCGCGACTTCCGCGGCCTGAACCCAAAGAGCTTCGATGGCCGTGGCAACTACGCCATGGGCATCAAGGAGCACATCGTGTTCCCCGAGATCAACTACGACAAGGTCGACCAGATCTGGGGAATGGACATCATCGTTTGTACGACTGCCAAGACGGACGACGAGGCCCGGGCGCTGCTCAAGGCCTTCAACTTCCCCTTCCGGCAGTAACGGCAGCGAGAAAAGGAAGAATCTGAAATGGCAAAGACCAGCTCAGTCGAGAAGAACAACCGGCGCCGGAAGCTCGTGGACCGCTACGCTGCCAAGCGTAAGGCCCTGAAGGACACCATCATGGACCAGAGCAAGCCGATCGAGGAGCGCTTCCGCGCCCAGTTGAAGCTTGCCGCGCTGCCCCGCAATTCAGCGAAGGTGCGCATCCGCAACCGCTGCGAAGTCACCGGCCGCCCGCGTGCCTTCTATCGCAAGCTCAAGATGTCGCGCGTCGCTCTGCGCGAGCTGGGCAACAACGGCCTGATCCCGGGCCTGGTCAAGTCGAGCTGGTAAGGAGGGCGACACATGTCCATGAATGATCCTCTCGGCGATATGCTGACCCGCATCCGCAACGCCTATGGCCGCCGCAAGACCAAGGTGTCGACGCCGGCGTCGCGGCTGCGCGCCCGCGTGCTTGATGTGATGAAGGCTGAAGGCTATATCCGCGACTACAGCCAGGTCGAGTTCGACAACGGCAAGGCCGAGATCGAAATCGAGCTCAAATACTACGAGGGCCAGCCGGTGATCCGCGAGATCGCCCGCGTGTCCAAGCCCGGCCGCCGCGTCTACGTGTCGGTCAAGTCGATCCCGCAGGTCGCCAACGGTCTCGGCATCTCGATCCTTTCGACCCCGAAGGGCGTGATGACCGATCACGAGGCGCGCGAGCAGAACGTTGGCGGAGAAGTCCTCTGCCAGATCTTCTGATCGGCTGGACATAAGAAGAAGGAACGAGGACAAGACCATGTCTCGTATTGGCAAGAAACCCGTCCCGGTCCCGCAGGGCGTTACCGCGACCGTCGCCGGCCAGACCGTGACGGCCAAGGGCCCGAAGGGCGAGCTGAAGTTCGTCGTCAACGACGAGGTGCTGGTCAAGCTGAACGACGGCGAGATCGCCGTCGAGCCGCGCGACCAGTCGAAGGATGCCCGCTCCAAGTGGGGCATGTCGCGGACGCAGATCGTCAACATCCTCGAAGGCGTGAAGAACGGCTTCGAAAGGAAGCTCGAGATCAACGGCGTCGGCTATCGCGCCGCCATGCAGGGCAAAAACCTGCAGCTGGCTCTTGGCTTCAGCCACGACGTCGTCTACGAGACGCCGCAGGGCATCACCATCGCCGTGACGAAGCCGACGGAAATCGTCGTCTCCGGCATCGACAAGCAGCAGGTCGGTCAGGTCGCTGCCGAGATCCGCAAGTATCGCGGCCCCGAGCCTTACAAGGGCAAGGGCGTGAAATATGCCGGCGAGAAGATCGTCCGCAAGGAAGGCAAGAAGAAGTAACGCCGCGGTGCATGGTCGCGGGAAGCCCTAGAAGAGTGGGCTTACCGCACATGGCCATCCCGGATTATCAGGCAAGGAAAGAACCATGGCTTCGAAGGAATCCACCCAGCGCCGCGCCCAGCGCGTGCGGCGTCAGCTCAAGAAGGTCGCCGGCGATCGCCCGCGGCTCTCGGTCTACCGTTCGTCGAAGAACATCTACGCTCAGATCATCGACGATTCGAAAGGCCACACGCTGGCCGCCGCCTCGACACTCGAGAAGGACGTCAAGGGCTCTCTCAAGACCGGCGCCGACACTGCTGCCGCCGCCGCGATCGGCAAGTTGCTCGCCGAGCGCGCCGCGAAGGCCGGCGTGAAGGACGTCGTCTTCGACCGTGGACCCTACATCTATCACGGCCGCGTCAAGGCGCTGGCCGATGCGGCTCGCGAGGGCGGCCTGAACTTCTGATTTTCGCCGCGGGCGGTCCGGCAGGGGGCGCCCGCATTTTCAAGCAACCGTGCTTCCGGAAAAGAACAAGGACTAGGATATGGCACAGGATCGTAGGGACGGCGGCCGCGAGCGCAGCCGTGACCGTGAAGAGCGCGACAGCGAGTTCGTCGACAAGCTCGTACACATCAATCGCGTCGCCAAGGTGGTGAAGGGCGGCCGTCGCTTCGGCTTTGCCGCGCTCGTCGTCGTCGGCGACCAGAAAGGCCGGGTCGGTTTCGGCCACGGCAAGGCGCGCGAGGTGCCGGAGGCCATCCGCAAGGCGACCGAGTCGGCCAAGCGCGACCTGATCTTCGTGCCGCTGCGCTCGGGCCGCACGCTGCATCACGACGTCGAAGGGCGCTGGGGCGCCGGCAAGGTGCTGCTGCGCGCAGCCAAACCCGGTACGGGCATCATCGCCGGCGGCCCGATGCGCGCCGTCTTCGAGACGCTCGGCATGCACGACGTCGTCGCCAAGTCGATGGGCTCGTCGAACCCCTACAACATGGTTCGCGCCACGTTCGACGCGCTGAAGAGCCAGCTCCATCCGAAAGACGTCGCTGCCCAGCGCGGCATCAAGTATTCGACGCTCCAGGCCCGCCGCGGTGCCGCGGTCGCCGAGGAATAGTCCGCGGCTGATCAAGGAATACGACCATGGCTAAGAACAAGAGCAAGACGATCACCGTCGAACAGATCGGCAGTCCGATTCGTCGCCCGAAGGAACAGCGCGCGACGCTGGTCGGCCTCGGCCTCAACAAGCTGCATCGCAAGAGCACGCTGGAAGATACGCCCTCCGTGCGCGGCATGATCGCTTCCGTGCAGCATCTCGTCCGCGTCGTGGACGAGGCCTGAACCGTAGCGCAGGAGAACGACAATGAAACTCAACGAACTGCGTGACAAGGACGGCGCAACCAAGTCGAGGAAGCGACTTGGGCGCGGCATTGGCTCGGGCTCGGGCAAGACCGCAGGCCGCGGCGTCAAGGGTCAGAAGGCGCGTTCCGGCGTAGCCATCAACGGCTTCGAGGGCGGCCAGATGCCGCTCTATCGCCGCCTGCCCAAGCGCGGCTTCAAGAACCTCTTCGCGAAGGACTTCAACACCGTGTCGCTCGCCCGCATCCAGGCGGCGGTCGACGCGAAGAAGCTCGATGCCAACGAGACCGTGACGGCCGAGGTCCTCGTCAAGGCCGGCGTCATCCGCCGCGTCAAGGACGGCGTGCGGATCCTCTCCGACGGAGAACTCAAGGCGAAACTCTCCTTCGACGTGGCCGGCGCTTCGAAAGCAGCCCTCGAGAAGATCGAGAAGGCCGGCGGATCGGTGAAGCTGCCGGAACCGGCGGCCGCCGCCGAATAAACGGCTTCGAACGAGCGGCGGTAGAGATACCGCCGCTTGCATGTTTGCCGTCCGGAGCCTATCTCGGGCTTCGGTGACACGCGTTGCGACCCGGGGACGGCGCGCGTGACCTAGCGGAGAATTTCTGATGGCATCGGCTGCTGAGCAACTCGCCTCCAACCTGAATTTCGCAGCCTTCGCCAAGGCTGAAGACCTCAAGAAACGCATCTGGTTCACGCTCGGCGCGCTTCTGGTCTATCGGCTGGGCACCTACATTCCGATGCCGGGGATCAATCCCGATGCCTTCGCCCAGGCCTTCCAGCAACAGAGCGGCGGCGTTTTGGGGATGTTCAACATGTTCGCCGGCGGCGCCGTCGAGCGCATGGCGATCTTCGCACTGGGCATCATGCCCTACATCTCGGCCTCCATCATCATGCAGCTCATGACGTCGGTCATCCCGACGCTCGAAGCGCTGAAGAAGGAAGGCGAGCAGGGCCGCAAGATCATCAACCAGTACACGCGCTACGGCACGGTGCTGCTGGCCATAGTCCAAGCCTATGGCATTTCGGTCGGCCTCGAAAGCGGCAGCGGCATCGTCACGGATCCGGGCTGGTTCTTCCGCCTCTCCGCAGTCATCACGCTGGTCGGCGGAACCATGTTCCTGATGTGGCTCGGCGAGCAGATCACCGCGCGCGGCATCGGCAACGGCATTTCGCTGATCATCTTCTCGGGCATCGTTGCCGGCCTGCCTTCCGCGATCAGCCATACGCTCGAACTCGGCCGCACCGGCGCCCTGTCGACGGGCATCATCCTGGCCATCATCGTTCTGGCGGTGGCGATCATCGCGGTCATCGTGTTCTTCGAGCGTGCGCAGCGCCGGCTGCTGATCCAGTATCCCAAGCGTCAGGTCGGCAACCGGATGTTCCAGGGCGATACGTCGCACCTGCCGCTGAAGCTCAACACGTCGGGCGTCATTCCGCCGATCTTCGCGTCGTCGCTGCTGCTCCTGCCGGCAACGCTTGCAGGCTTCTCGAACACCACCACCCTGCCGGGATGGGCCAACACCGTGCTGGCCGCGCTGGGCCACGGCCAGCCGCTCTATATGGCGCTCTATGCCGCCATGATCGTCTTCTTCGCCTTCTTCTACACGGCGATCGTGTTCAACCCCAAGGACACGGCCGACCAGTTGAAGAAGCATTCGGGCTTCATTCCGGGCTATCGCCCAGGCGAGCGTACGGCCGAGTATATCGACTATGTGCTCACCAGGATCACCGTCATTGGTGCAATTTACCTCGTCGTCATCTGCATGATACCGGAGTTCCTGATTTCGGCGACCGGCGTGCCCTTCTACCTGGGCGGAACGTCGCTTCTCATCGTGGTGAGCGTCACGCTCGACACGGTGGCGCAAATCCAAGGCCACCTGATTGCCCACCAGTATGAAGGGCTGATCAAGAAGTCGAAGCTCCGGGGGGGCAAGAGAGGAAGATGAGGCTTATACTGCTTGGACCGCCGGGAGCCGGCAAGGGAACGCAAGCGCAGAGACTGGTCGAAAGATACGGTATTCCGCAGCTCTCCACGGGAGACATGCTGCGGGCTGCGGTGGCCGCCGGAACCGAGGTGGGCAAGCGCGCCAAGGCGGTAATGGATGCCGGCCAGCTGGTGTCGGACGAAATCGTCAACCAGATCGTGTCGGATCGTGTCGATGCGCGGGACGCCTCCAGAGGTTTCATTCTCGACGGCTTTCCAAGAACGGTTCCGCAAGCCGAAGCGCTCCGCGACATTCTGGCCGGTAAGGGGCACAAGCTCGACGCCGTGATCGAACTGAAGGTAGACGAATCGGCTCTGCTGGAGCGCATGAAGAAGCGCGTGGCGGACACGGTCGCAGCCGGCGGCAAGGTTCGAGCCGACGACAATCCGGAATCCTTCAAGCTGCGGCTCGACGAGTATCGCGCGAAAACCGCGCCGCTCTCGGCATATTATGCATGGACCGGCGAACTGAAGACCGTCGACGGCATGGCCGACATCGACGCAGTGACTGCCCAAATCGCCGGCATCCTGTCAATGGCCGCGGCAAAATAGTAGGGAATGGTCGGTTGACTAAAGTCCAACTCTGGACTATAGCGGCCCGTCCTCCGATCAGGTACAACGTCTCCGGCTCATTGGGGCAGGCGACGTTTTTTTGACAGGACCCCGCAAGGGCCGGCCTCCACCGGACGCGGGAACACAACAATACCGCCGGCACGTCCGGCCCACATGGAGAAGAGAATGGCCCGCATAGCAGGCGTCAACATCCCCACCAACAAGCGCGTCGTCATCGCGCTGCAATATATCCACGGCATCGGGCCGAAGTTCGCCCAGGAAATCACGGAGAAGGTTGGTATTCCGGCCGAGCGCCGCGTCAACCAACTCACCGACGCCGAAGTGCTCCAGATCCGCGAGACGATCGACCGCGACTATCAGGTCGAGGGCGATCTGCGCCGCGAAGTCTCGATGAACATCAAGCGGCTGATGGACCTCGGCTGCTATCGCGGTCTGCGCCACCGCCGCTCGTTGCCCGTCCGCGGCCAGCGTACGCACACCAATGCTCGCACCCGCAAGGGCCCGGCCAAGGCGATCGCCGGCAAGAAAAAGTAAAGCGAATAGCGAGTAGCCGGTAGCGAATAGGGAATCCTACTCGCTACTCACTATTCGCTACTCGCTGTAGGTGTAGCCGCTGGCACTACGGCGGTGTAGAGATCAACTGGAAGGACTATCATGGCCAAGGAAGCCACACGGGTTCGCCGCCGCGAACGCAAGAACATTTCGTCGGGTGTCGCCCACGTCAACTCGACGTTCAACAACACGATGATCACCATCACCGACGCGCAGGGCAACGCGATCGCCTGGTCGTCGGCCGGTGCCCAGGGCTTCAAGGGCTCGCGCAAGTCGACCCCTTTCGCCGCCCAGGTTGCTGCCGAAGACGTCGCCAAGAAGGCGCAGGAGCACGGCATGCGCATGCTCGAGGTCGAGGTCTGCGGCCCCGGCTCCGGCCGCGAGTCCGCGCTGCGCGCCCTGCAGGCCGCGGGCTTCACCATCACGTCCATTCGTGACGTGACCCCGATCCCGCACAATGGCTGCCGGCCGCGCAAGAAGCGTCGCGTCTAATTCGACATCCAAACTGAAGGAGCGCCGCCAGGGCGCTCTTTCATGTTTCCAGATCGCCCGTCACGATTGGATGGTGGCGGGGAACCGGAAGGACAACAGATGATCCAGAAGAACTGGCAAGAACTGATCAAGCCGAACAAGATCGACTTCTCGTCGAAGGGCAAGACCCTGACGATGCTGGTCGCTGAGCCGCTGGAGCGCGGCTTCGGTCTGACGCTCGGCAATGCGCTCCGCCGTGTGCTGCTGTCGTCGCTGCGCGGCGCCGCTGTCACCGCGGTGCAGATCGACGGCGTGCTGCACGAATTCTCCTCGATCGCCGGCGTGCGCGAGGATGTGACCGACATCGTGCTCAATATCAAGGAAATCGCCATCCGCATGGAAGGCGATGGACCCAAGCGAATGGTCGTGCGCAAGCAGGGACCGGGTGCAGTCGTAGCAGGCGATATCCAGACCGTCGGCGATGTCGAGATCTTGAACCCCGACCACGTGATCTGCACGCTCGACGAGGGCGCCGAGATCCGCATGGAGTTCACCGTCGACACCGGCAAGGGCTATGTGCCGGCCGAGCGCAATCGCGCCGAAGACGCTCCGATCGGGCTCATCCCGGTCGACAGTCTCTATTCGCCGGTCAAGAAGGTCTCCTACAAGGTCGAGAACACCCGCGAGGGCCAGGTTCTCGACTACGACAAGCTGACCATGACGATCGAGACCAACGGCTCGGTCTCGGGCGAAGACGCGGTGGCATTCGCTGCCCGCATCCTGCAGGACCAGCTCGGGCTGTTCGTCAATTTCGAGGAGCCGCAGAAGGAAGTCGCCGCCGAGGCGGTCACCGAGCTCGCCTTCAACCCGGCGCTGCTCAAGAAGGTGGACGAGCTGGAGCTTTCCGTTCGTTCGGCCAACTGCCTGAAGAACGACAACATCGTCTATATCGGCGACCTCATCCAGAAGACCGAGGCGGAGATGCTGCGCACTCCGAACTTCGGCCGCAAGTCGCTCAACGAGATCAAGGAAGTGCTGGCGGCCATGGGCCTGCATCTCGGCATGGAAGTGCCGGATTGGCCGCCGGAGAACATCGAAGACCTCGCCAAGCGTTACGAAGACCAGTATTGAGAATGCAACTGGTGGGTAGCGAATGGTAAAATGGTGAATGGTCCCAAGGGCCGGCCGGAGCGCAAAGACGATCATCGTCTGCTTCCATTCACCATTCACCATTCGCTATTCACGAATTGAAACATCGGGCGCCAAGCCCAAAACACCAGGAGAAGAGCCATGCGTCACGGATTTGCCGGCCGCCGGTTCGCCCGCAGTGCAAGCCACCGCAAAGCGATGTTCGCCAATCTCGCCGCCTCGCTCATCGAGCATGAGCAGATCGTGACGACGCTGCCGAAGGCGAAGGACCTGCGTCCGATCGTCGAGAAGCTGGTCACGCTCGGCAAGCGTGGCGACCTGCATGCCCGCCGTCAGGCGATCGCCCAGATCGGCAACGAGCCGCTGGTGAAGCGCCTGTTCGACACGATCGCTCCGCGCTATGCGCAGCGCAACGGCGGTTATCTGCGCATCATGAAAGCCGGCTTCCGCCATGGCGACAACGCGCCGCTCGCGGTCATCGAGTTCGTCGACCGCGACGTCTCGGCCAAGGGTGCGGCCGACCGTGCCCGCGTCGAGGCCGAAGGCGCCGACACGGAAGCCGCCGCGGCCTGACAACCGTTGAACGTCTTCAAGTGCTCAAGGGGCCTCGCGGCCCCTTTTTGCGTCTGGCTATGGGTCACACCGATTTTCGGGCCGATGCGGTAGCGGCCGGCCAGTTGGACACGGGCGACAACCCCGCGGCGCGCCTGTTTCCACCAGCCCAGGTCTTCGCTAAGACTCGCCGGGTGAGATAGCAGACCGGGGGAACATATGCCCGAATACCGTCGACTCGATGCCGGTGATCCCGCGCCGTGGTTCACCCAGCGCTCGACCACAAGCCCAGCCTATCATTTCGACACGGCCGCCGGCCGCTACATCGTGCTTTGCTTCTACGGCTCGGCCTCCGATGCCGGCGGCCAGCAGATGCTCCGCATCCTGCAGGAGGAACGTGCGCTCTTCGACGACGACAGGGTCTGCTTCTTCGGGGTCGGTGTCGACCCGGCTGACGAAGCCGGCGGGCGCTTGAAGGAGCAACTCCCCGGCATTCGTTTCTTCCTCGACTACGACGCCAAGGTGAGCCGCCTCTATGGTGCCGCGCCCGTCGACGCCGCCCCGGGAGGGACGGTTCAGATCCGGCGCCTCTGGGCCGTGCTCGACCCGACGACGCGGGTGCGCGCCGTCTTCCCGAACCGACCGGACGGAAGCGAGCGCCACGAAGTGGCGCGCTTCCTCAAGGGGCTTCCTGCGGTCGACTCGCATGCGGGCTTCAGCGTCCAGGCGCCGATCATTGTGCTGCCCGATGTCTTCGAACGCGATTTCTGTGAGCATCTGATGGGGCTCTATCGAACGCATGGCGGCGAGGAATCGGGTTTCATGCGGGAGGTCGACGGCAAGACCGTCGCGGTCGTCGATCCCAGGCACAAGCGCCGGGCCGACTATACGATCGAGGACGAAGCGCTGAAGAAGCTGATCCAGCAGAAAGTGGTGCGGCGCGTCGTCCCCGAGATCGAGAAGGTGCATCAGTTCAAGGCTACACGCATGGAGCGCTATATCGTCGCCTGTTACGACAGCGAGAATGGCGGCCATTTCCGCGCCCACCGGGACAACACCACCAAGGGCACCGCGCATCGCCGCTTCGCCGTGTCGATCAACCTCAACAGCGAATTCGACGGCGGCGAGGTGAGCTTTCCGGAGTATGGCCCGCGGTCGTTCAAGCCGCCGGTGGGCGGAGCCGTGATCTTCTCCTGTTCGCTGCTCCATGCCGTCTCGCCGGTGACGCGGGGCAAGCGTTTCGCATTCCTGCCGTTCCTCTACGACGATGCCGCGGCGGCGCTCCGCGAGGCGAACAACAAATATCTCGACGAGAGCGTCGGCGCTTACAGCAGGCAGGCGTGACGGCCGGCGTCGTGCGCCACCCTTGACCTCGTCGCGCGACGCCTTTCATTTTGCACAATCCTTTGACAAGAAGCCTCCGAACGAGGCGGAAGGATTCGCATGCGCGCGGGAAGAGTGGCGTTCGTCGTTGTCGGCATCTGGCTCGCCGCCATGGCCGTGGCGGTGAGATCATGGGCTCAGGAGGAGCCGAAAGGCGAGGGGCTGAGTGAAGTCCTGACCGATATGCTGCGTGGCGCGGAAGACGCCACCAACCCGGCAGTGGAGGGACTGGAGAAGCGTGTCCCCTTCGGTCGCGAGGACATGCAGCTCTCTTTCGCGCCGCTGGTCAAGAACACGGCGCCTGCTGTCGTCAATGTCTATGCGTCGAGCAAGGTGCAGGCGCGCTCGCCCTTCGAAGGCGACCCTTTCTTCGAGCGCTTCTTCGGCGGGCAGATGCCGCCGCGTGTCCAGTCATCGCTTGGCTCCGGCGTGCTTGTGGACCCGTCGGGCATCGTGGTCACCAATTTCCATGTGATCCGCGACGCCGACGAGGTGAAGGTTGCGACGTCGGATGGGCGCGAATTCGCAAGCAAGGTCTTGCTCAAGGACGAGCAACTCGACCTCGCAGTGCTCAAGATCGAGGCCAAGGATCCGTTCCCGGTGGTGCCGTTCGGCGATTCCGACGCGCTTGAGGTAGGCGATCTCGTTCTGGCCATCGGCAATCCGTTCGGCGTCGGCCAAACGACCACCAGCGGCATCGTGTCGGCGCTCGCCCGCACCCATGTCGGCGTGTCGGATTTCGGGTTCTTCATCCAGACCGACGCGGCCATCAACCCGGGCAATTCCGGCGGCGCCCTCATCAACATGGGCGGCCAGATGATCGGCATCAACACGGCGATCTACAGTCGCAGCGGGGGGTCGATCGGCATCGGTTTCGCCATTCCTTCCAACATGGTGCGCGCCGTGGTGGAGTCGGCGAAGAACGGCAGCGACTTCTTCGAGCGGCCCTTCATCGGCGCCGCATTCGAGGAGGTCGACGCCCAGATCGCGGAATCGCTGGGCATGGAACGCCCGTCGGGCGCTCTGGTCGGGTCGGTGACGTCGAACGGGCCGGCCGCTCGCGCCGGATTGAAGCCGGGTGATGTCGTTCTGTCCTTCAACGGTGCCGCCATCGAGCATGTCGACGCACTTGGCTACCGGCTGGCGACCCAGGCGATCGGCAACGTGGTGAACCTAGAGATCCTGTCCCAGGGCGACCGCAAAACCGTCGAGGTGGCGCTCGAGCGCGCGCCGGAAGGTGCGATCACGACGGAATTCACGATCGAGGGCCGCAACCCGTTCGCCGGCGCCAGGGTGGCAGCGCTGTCGCCGCGGCTGGCCCAGCGCCTGGGCATGGCCACCGACACTACAGGCGTGGTCATTATCGACATTGCCCGCAACTCGCCGGCGGCCGGTTTCGGCTTCATGCCGCGCGACATCGTGCGCGAGATCAATGGCGAGACGATCGATACGGCGGACAAGCTCCGTCAGGTCGCCGGAGTGAACACGCGCTGGTGGCGGTTTACGATCGAGCGCAAGGGGCAGATACTGCGCCAGATGCTGCGTTACTGACCCGAAGCCATGGCCGATCTTTTCAGCTCCGACCAGCCGGAACGGGCGCCGCCCGGACGGCCGCTGGCCGACCGGCTGCGGCCGAAAAGCCTCGGCGAGGTCGTTGGCCAGGAGCATCTGACCGGCGGCGATGGGGCGCTGACGCGGCTGATCCGGTCGGGTTCGCTGGGCTCGATGATCTTCTGGGGACCACCCGGCACGGGCAAGACCACGGTAGCGCGGCTGCTGGCGGGTGAGACCGGGCTCGCCTTCGAGCAGATTTCGGCGATCTTCTCCGGCGTCGCCGATCTGAAGAAGGTGTTCGAGGCGGCTCGTCTGCGCCGGCAGAACGGCCGCCAGACGCTGCTCTTCGTCGACGAGATCCATCGCTTCAACCGCGCCCAGCAGGACAGTTTCCTGCCCGTCATGGAAGACGGCACCGTCGTGCTGGTCGGCGCGACGACGGAAAACCCGTCTTTCGAACTCAACGCCGCCTTGCTTTCGCGCGCCCGTGTCCTCGTCTTCAAGTCGCTCGGGCCGGAAGACGTGGAGAAACTGCTGGCACGGGCCGAAGAGACGGAAGGCCGGAAGCTGCCGCTCGACGAGGACGCGCGGGCAGTCCTGATCCGCATGGCCGACGGTGACGGACGCGCTTCGCTCACTCTCGCCGAAGAGATATGGCGGGCGGCGAAACCGGGCGAGGTTTTCGACGCGGCGGCCCTGCAGCAGGTGGTTCAGCGCCGCGCGCCGATCTACGACAAGGGACAGGACGGCCACTACAACCTGATCTCGGCGCTGCATAAGTCTGTGCGTGGCTCGGATCCTGACGCCGCACTTTATTATCTGGCCCGCATGTTCGACGCCGGCGAGGATCCGCTTTATCTCGGCCGCAGGCTGGTGCGCATGGCCGTGGAGGATATAGGGCTCGCCGATCCGCAGGCGCTCGTCGTCGCCAACGCGGCGAAGGATGCCTACGATTATCTGGGGTCGCCGGAAGGCGAACTCGCCTTCGCCCAGGCGGCCGTCTATCTCGCGACGGCGCCGAAGTCGAACGCCGTCTACACTGCCTTCAAGGCGGCGACCGCCGCAGCCAAGCAGCATGGTTCGCTGCTGCCGCCCAAGCACATTCTCAACGCGCCGACCAAGCTGATGAAGGATGAGGCCTACGGCGCCGGCTATCGCTATGATCACGACGAGCCCGACGCTTTTTCCGGACAGGATTATTTCCCCGAAAAGATGGGCCGCCAGATCTTCTACGACCCGCCCGACCGCGGCTTCGAGCGGGAAATCAGGAAGAGGCTGGACTACTGGGCCAAGCTCAGGAAGGAGCGAAGCGAGGGGTAGCGCGTCCAGGGGCCGGTTAAATCGAAGCATTCTGCCGACGATCGATTTGGGGGATCGCTCCGGCTTCACCAAGAATTCAGTCGCCGGGTGCTGGCGCCTGGCGGCTGTGTCCCGTAGAGATCGCCGACTTATTTCAATCTTCCCGCGAGGTCCAAATGGACAAGACGTCTCTCAAGGCCTTCCGCAGGATCGGCATCGCCGTGCTGGTCCTGGCAGTCGCATTCTATTTCGTCCCGATCATAACCACGGTGTTCATCGTGTGCGGCCTGATCGACGTCCTGCGCAACGACCGCAAGGACCAGCGGCTGTTCAGCCTCTATTTCCTGGGCAACGGAATGTTCACGTGGTTCCTGTCACCTTTCAATCTCTTGGTCGATCTCGTTTCCTACAAGAACTGGGGCGTGTGGAAGCTCGACCAGTTTCCCGACGACTATCGCCGCGAGATCGACGAGGTGCTCGACATCTTCAAGACCAGGCAGGCGGAAATCATCGCAGACATCGACGCCAATTTTGAGAGCGGCCGCCGCGGCATGTATGTCTACCAGTGGTACGGCAAACCGCATATCGACAACGTGCCTGAATTCACCAAGCAGTTCAAATACATCCGCACCATCGCCGTGTCGGTGTTCAGCGGCCGGGAATCGACGTCGTTCCATTTCGGACCGCTGCGGCTCACCCTGCGGGTACTCTACAATCTGATCCCTGTGAAGACGGACCAGATCTTCATCGAATGCGGCGATGTGAAGAACTACTGGTATGAGAATCCGCTTTTCATCTTCGACGACACGCTGCTGCATCGCTCGGTCAACGAGCATGACGGGCGTCGTTATTGCGTGTTCGTCGATGTCATCCGTCCGTCCCCGGTGCCAGGGCTGCTGTCGATGCTGCTGTCGGCCATCTCGGCCGGCGTCGCCCATGTGAAGGCCATCTTTTACAAGAACTGGAAGATGATCGATTCCCGCAAGCCAAAGGCCAGCCCGGCGAAATAAGGCCGCTACTGGTTAACCGATCGGCGGCCGTCCAAGCAGTTCGAGCAGTCGCCGGCGTCCTCGTTTGAGTCGCGGGTAGAGCCAGGCCGACCAGGAGGCGTCGCCTGTTGCCACAAGTATCGTGCGGCGTGCGATGCCGTGGTCCTTTCCGAGTCTGGCCATCATCCGGACGGCGTCCGCGCCGAAGTGGATCTTGCCGCCGATGTCGAGGATGATCCCCTCGTTGACATCAAAACCCTGGCTGCGCATTGCCGCGACGAGCAGCGGCTCGTGGCGGGCGTCGAGAACCTGGAACGACGGGTGAAGCTTTCGCAGTGCCGCGACCGCGACATAGGCGCTGCAGCCGGGACAGTCGCCGTCATAGAGCAGATAGTTGGTTTTCATCGCGGGCCCATTCCCCTTCGATATCGTCGTTCGCCGCCCCGACCGCAAGGCTCGGCGTGTATGAGTCACGGCGGCCGGGACTGAAAGCTTTGCCCCATCGGATCATACGCCGGCGCTTCACGCGGCAGAATGTTGCGGTGAGCACGGTCGGCAGATTCCGGGTGCGGTCTGCCCAGAATGCCCCATTGCAACCCCGCCCACGACGATCAGGGCCCCGCCTTCCCGCTCGATTTGCTGTGCTGTGGGGAGCAAGGCATTCCCTTTCCCTGCTTTGGCCTACGCATTGGCCAGCCTTGCCGGTTCGTTGCTCGCCCTGTTTGTGGGATTGTGGCTCGCGCGAAGCGCCGGCTGATGCTATCAGCGCCGCTTTGGAGCGGACGCATCGAAAATGGCAGGTGTCGAACAGATCACGGTGGAGGCCGGCGAGGCGGGCATGCGGCTCGACCGCTGGTTCAAGACCCATTATCCGGGACTGGGCTTCGGGCATCTGCAGAAGCTCTTGCGGTCGGGGCAGGTCCGTGTCGACGGCAGCCGGGCCAAGGCCGATACGCGCATCCAGCCCGGTCAGGTGATCCGTGTCCCGCCTCTCGAAGTGGATCGCCGCGACACCACGCCGCTGACGGCGCGCACGATGCGGTCCCGCCCCGACGCCGACGTGCTTTCCCAGATGCTGCTCTATGAGGACCCGAAGGTCTTCGTCTTCAACAAGCCGGCGGGGTTGGCCGTGCAGGGCGGCTCCGGGGTCACGCGCAGCGTCGACGACATGCTGGAGGCCTGGCGCAACCAGAAAGGGGAGAAGCCGCGGCTGGTGCACCGGTTGGATCGCGACACTTCGGGCGTGCTCGTGATTGCCCGTACCCGGCACGCCGCGATGAAGCTCGGCGAGGCTTTTCGCGAGCGCGAGACGAAAAAGACCTATTGGGCCCTGGTGAAGGGCGTGCCGAGGAAACGAGAGGACAAGATCTCGACCTGGCTCGTAAAAGACCAGACCCCCGACGGCGACCGCATGCGGATCGCCAGGCATGGCGAGGACGGCGCCGATCACGCCGTGTCCTTCTATCGCGTCGTCGAACAGGCCGGCCAGTCGCTCTCCTGGCTCGAGATGGAGCCCTATACGGGACGAACGCATCAATTGCGCGTGCACGCCGCCCATATCGGCTGTCCGATCATCGGCGATCCCAAATATTTCGAGGCCGACACCAACTGGGAGTTCCCCGGCGGAATCCAGAATCGGCTCCATCTCCATGCCCGGCGCATCATCATTCCTCACCCCGATGCGGGCGTCGTCGACGTGACAGCACCCCTGCCGCCGCATATGCGCCAGAGCTGGAACCTGCTTGGCTTCGACGAGGCGGCGGAGCGCGGCGCGTGAGCAGCGCCGCCGTCAAGCTCGAGCAGCACGACGCGATCGACACGGCCGCGGTCGCGCTTATGCTGCTGCTCACCTTTTCCTGGGGGCTGAACTGGGTTGCCGGCAAGGTCGCCAACACCGGCTACAATCCCGTGTTCCTCACCGTCGCGCGCTCAGCCATCGCTGCGGTCCTCGTGTTCCTTTGGTGCCGCTGGCGCCGTATTCCGCTGTTCGAACGCGACGGCACGCTCTGGGCCGGGCTGCTGGCCGGGCTGCTGTTCGGCGCGGAGTTCGTGCTGATCTTCCTCGGCCTCGACTACACCACCGTGGCCCGCAGCGCCCTGATGGTGAACGCGATGCCGTTCTGGGTTCTGGTCGGCGGCCATTTCCTGCTCGGAGAACGTATGTCGCTCGGCAAGCTGGCTGGGCTGCTGCTCGCCTTCGCCGGCGTGGCGGTGGTCTTTTCCGACGAACTCAGCCTGCCGGGCCCGGAAGCGATCAAGGGCGACCTTATGAGCCTCGCGGCGGGCATCTTCTGGGCCGCCACCACAATCGTCATCAAGGCCACCAGGCTCGGGCGCGCGAGCGCGGAAAAGATGCTGCTCTATCAGCTCGCGGTTTCGGCCGTTGTGATCCTGCCGCTCGTTCCGCTCGCTGGCCCGGTGCTGCGCGACGTGTCGTCGCTCGCCACCGCGGCGCTGCTGTTCCAGGCTGTCTACGTGGTCGCCTTCACCTATATCCTCTGGTTCTGGCTGATGCGGCGCTATCCGGCCGCGGGCCTGTCGAGCTTCGCCTTCCTGACGCCGGCATTCGGTGTTCTGCTGGGCGGGCTGCTGCTCGGCGAGCCGCTGACCGGCAGGCTGTTCCTGGCGCTCGGCCTGATCGCAGCCGGGCTGGCGATCGTCAATCGGCCGCAGCGGCCGAAGGAGGCATGAGATGCGCGATCTGTTGAGCGACCTTGAGGCCGGGAATCACCTGTCCGACCCCGACCCTGTGAAGCGTGCCCAGAACCAGATGAGGAACCCGCTCGCCAAGCGGTTCTATGAGAGGGTCGACGTGTGGGAAGGGCCCGAGGGTTTTGCCGTCCATCTCGACGGCAAGCCTGTGCGTACACCCGGCAAGGCTATGCTGCTCCTTCCGACCGAGCGTGCGGTGAAACTCGTTGCCGACGAGTTCTCCGCCCAGGGCGCGAGCATCGATCCCGTCACGATGCCGGTCATGCGGCTGGTCAACACGGCCATCGACGGTGTCGCGACCGATCCTCAGGCGGTGCTGGAGGATATATTGCGCTTCAGTTCGTCGGACCTTCTCTGCTATCGGGCCGACGGGCCAGAGAGGCTGGTCGAGCGGCAGGCCGAAGCCTGGGATCCGGTGCTCGACTGGGCGCGGAGCCGCCTGGGTGCGCGCTTCTTCCTGGCCGAGGGCGTGATGCATGTCGAGCAGCCGCGCGAGTCGATAGCGGCGGTCGGCATCCACCTGCGGCAGCGCGAGCAACCGCTGAAGCTGGCCGCCCTTCACGTGATGACGTCGATCACCGGTTCGGCGCTGCTGGCGCTGGCGGTCGAGGCCGGGTATCTGGATGTCGAGGCCGGCTGGCTGGCCGCGCACGTGGATGAGGATTGGAACGCGGAGCAGTGGGGCGAGGACTTCGAGGCTGCCGCCCGCCGCGCGAGCCGCAAGCGTGACTTCATCGCGGCTGCCGATCTGCTTGAAGCGCTTGCATGATCGGCGTTTCAAAGAGGCGGCGGTCTGACCTGTCTCAGCGGTTGTAAAGGCCGTTCGGATCAAGCACGGCGCCGTCGTCCGGAGTGCGGATCGCGTCGATGAAGCCTTCGACCTCGGCCGATGGCCCGCGGGTCACCACGGACACGATCACGATCGTCAGCAGGCCGGCCGGCGCTCCGAAGGCGGCGGCCGAAAGGCTTTTCACCCCCCACCAGTCGGCGATTGTCCGGGCATGCTCGTTAAGCGCGACCCGGGCCGCAGCCTTCGCGTCGCCGGCAGCCGCTAGCCAGACCGCCTTCAACCGGGAGAACTCCGCCGCCGCCTCCGGTGAGGCGGAGGAGAAGCTGCTCCATATTTCGTAGAAGCCGACCGCTCCGTAGTGCGTGGCGAACAGATAATAGAGGCAGACGCCGAAACCGACGACCATGCCGGCTACGGCCCCTGCGGTCGTCGCACGCTTCCACCAGATGCCGAGCACCAGGGCGGGAAACAGGCCAGACGCCGCAAGCGAGGAGCCCCAGGAAACAAGCGACACCACGTCCGACGGACGGCTCGAAGCGGTGTGTGCGGCGAGAACGGCGGCGGCCAGCAGCATGACCCGCGAGACGACCACCCGGCGGTCGGGGGATGCCTCGCGGTCGATCATCTTGTGATAGACGTCATGCCCGAGCGTGTTGCCGATGGCCAGGAGCAGGCCGCCGGCCGCGGCGAGAGTAGCGGCAAGCGCGCCGGCCCCGACCAGCGCCGAAACGACATAGGGCATGCCGACCATATCAGGCATGGCCAGAACGATCATGCCGGGAGCGAGCCTGATGTCGCCCGGGCCGATCGTCGAGACGCCCCGCTCGGCGCAGGCTATGACGACCGCGGCCGCGTCTGTGGCCGGGTTTCCGCAGATCTCGACGAGGCTAGGATCGATCGACGCCCACCGCATCAGCCAGGCCGCCTTGGCGGGCAGGTTGTCCGGCGTGAGTCCCGAAGCGACGAGTTCGAGCAGCGCCCATCTGGCGAAGGCGGCGTAGGCCGGCGCGGCGGCACAGATGAGGAGGACGAACAGCAGTGCCCAGGCGGCCGAGAAGCGGGCAGCGCTGACCGAAGGCGTCGTGAAGCTGCGCATCAGAAGATGCGGCATTGATGCTGTTCCGACAGCGAGGCAAATGACCGGCAGCAGGAAGTTTTTCGCGTCGTGGCCCGGCGGCCCGAATGGTCCTTGCACGACCGGCTGTGCGGCCTCCATCAACCCGATCTGCCGGAGCGCCTCGCCATAAGCGAAATACGGCACCGGGTTGCCCGTCTTCGCGGTCGACATCCAGATCGCCGGCACGAGGTAGGCGAGGGCGAGCACGACATATTGCGCGACCTGGGTCCAGGTCAGGGCCCGCATCCCGCCGAACATCGTGCAGGAGAGCACGACGCCCAGCCCGGCATAGATCGCGACATCGGCATCCATGCCGAGCACGAGCCCTGCGACGAGGCCGGCGGCGTGAAGCTGCGCCGCCGCAAGCAGGAAGCAGCAGCAGAGGAGCACGACGACACCGACCAGCCGTGCCGGATTGCCGCCATAGCGGGCGGCAAGGAAGTCGGGAACGGTAACTGCGCCTGATTTGCGAAGATAAGGCACCAGCAGGGCGGCGGCGAGCACGAAGCCTGCCGCCCAGCCGAGCATCAGGACGAGACCGTCCCGGCCGAGCAGGTAAAACGAAGCGGCGAGGCCCAGGAAGCCGCCGGCAGCCAACCAGCCGGCGGCGGTCGCCATGCCGTTGTAGACGGCCGGTATCCTGCGCCCCGCGACAAAGAAATCGCCTGCCTGCATAGTGCCGTTGGCGAGGCCGATCACGGCGAAGGCCAGGAGCGTGGAACCGATCAGCAAAGGGCCGACGACGCGGTCCGGCAGACCGATCGCGCCGAGCAAGGCCAGCAAAAGCGCGAGGGAGACGAAGCCCACACAATAGAGCAGGAAAGCGCCATTGATCTTGTCGCTTGAGCCGCGGCGATCGCCCAATTTCTTGCTCCTTTCAGTCCACACCGTGCTTCTCGTCGATCGAAGCCTGACTATCCGCGAACCAGAACAACGATACGACGAAGATGAGCGACAGGCTCTGAACGGTCATGTGGAAGGCAAGCGCAAAACCCGGCATGACGACCCGGTCGAGCCGCGGTGCAAGGACGATGCAGCCACGACGACCAGCGCCAAGCCTCGGCTGCGTTGCCAGTATGCGCTGCGGTCCGACGCTGCCATGACGGTCCCCCTTTTCCGCATGTCCCGTTCCGTCGTGCCGTCGGGAAGAGCTTCGACCTTCTGGACGGCGGCGACTCGCGAGACCAGCCCAGTGATACCATGTCGGCGAGGGAGCGGCACCGGAATGGCTGTCGCCTGTCGTGCGCCGGAATCCATCGCCTCGATAGTCAAGCGAGACTGAATGTCTCGCTGAAAGCGGCAATATCCATATTTATCAAAAGGTAATCTGGCTGTCGTGAACTTTCGCGTGATCTGAACCCGGCAGCTTGCACAGACAAAAAACCCCGGCGCGATGGCCGGGGTCTTTCCTAGGTCGAGGTAGCCTTCAGACCGAGTAGTACATGTCGTACTCGACCGGGTGCGGGGTCATCTCGAAACGCATGACCTCGGCCATCTTCAGCTCGATGAAGGAATCGATCTGGTCGTCGTCGAAGACGCCGCCGGCCTTCAGGAAGCCGCGATCCTTGTCGAGGCTCTGAAGCGCCTCGCGCAGCGAACCGCAGACGGTCGGGATCTTCTTCAGTTCCTTCGGCGGCAGGTCGTAGAGATCCTTGTCCATCGGCTGGCCGGGGTGGATCTTGTTCTTGATGCCGTCGAGGCCGGCCATCAGCATGGCGGCGAAAGCGAGATAGGGGTTCGCGCCCGGATCGGGGAAGCGGACCTCGACACGCTTCGACTTCGGCGACGAACCGAAGGGGATGCGGCAGGAAGCCGAGCGGTTGCGCGCCGAATAGGCGAGCAGCACCGGGGCTTCGTAACCCGGAACCAGACGCTTGTAGGAGTTGGTCAGCGGGTTGGTGAAGGCGTTGATCGCCTTGGCATGCTTGATGATGCCGCCGATGAAGAACAGGCAGGTCTCGGAAAGACCGGCATATTCGTTGCCGGCAAAGGTCGGCTTGCCGTCCTTCCAGATCGACATATGGACGTGCATGCCGGAGCCGTTGTCGCCGAAGACCGGCTTGGGCATGAAGGTCGCGGTCTTGCCGTAGGCATTGGCGACCTGATGCACGACATACTTGTAGATCAGCATCTTGTCGGCATTGCGCACCAGGGCGTCGAACTTGATGCCGAGCTCGTGCTGGGCGGCGGCCACCTCATGGTGATGCTTCTCGACCCGTACGCCCATCTCGGCGAGCACCGTCAGCATCTCGGAGCGCATGTCCTGGCAGCTGTCGACCGGAGGAACCGGGAAGTAACCGCCCTTGATACGCGGCCGGTGACCCATATTGCCGGTCTCGTAATCGGTGTCGTCGTTCGACGGCAGCTCGGTGGAGTCGAGCTTGAAGCCGGTGTTGTAGGGATCGGCCTTGTATTTGACGTCGTCGAACACGAAGAATTCGGCTTCCGGGCCGACATAGATCGTGTCCCCGATGCCTTCCGCCCTGAGATAGGCTTCGGCCTTCTTGGCCGTACCGCGCGGGTCGCGGTTATAGGCTTCGCCCGAGACGGGATCGAGAATGTCGCACAGGATGACCATCGTCGACTGCGCAAAGAACGGGTCCATATGGACCGTATCCGGATCCGGCATCAGCACCATGTCGGATTCGTTGATGGCCTTCCAGCCAGCGATCGAGGAGCCGTCGAACATCACGCCGTCGGCGAACATGTCTTCCTCGACCTCGGAGACATCCATGGTGACGTGCTGCAGCTTGCCCTTGGGATCGGTGAAGCGCAGGTCGACGAATTTCACGTCGTTGTCCTTTATCTGCTTCATGATGTCTTTGGCTGTCGTCATGTCATTTTCCTATCGTGATGACGTTTGAACAAAATAACTGGCCCGGCCGGTGCGATCAGATCGCGTCGATGCCGGTTTCTCCCGTGCGGATGCGGACCACTTCCTCGATGTTCGAGACAAAGATCTTGCCGTCGCCGATGCGGCCGGTCTGTGCGGCCTTGCGGATGGCTTCGATCGCGGCCTCGACGGAATCGTCGCCGAGCACCACTTCGATCTTCACCTTGGGCAGGAAGTCGACCACATATTCGGCACCCCGATAAAGCTCGGTGTGTCCCTTCTGCCGTCCGAAGCCTTTCGCTTCGGTGACGGTGATGCCCTGCAGGCCGACTTCCTGCAGCGCTTCCTTCACCTCGTCGAGCTTGAATGGCTTGATGATCGCTTCGATCTTTTTCATTCGGAATTGGCCTCCATAAGGGGTCAGAACGGGTTGTAGAACCCCGCTTCCGCCTGTCTTAAGCATGAACCGTGCCAGTTCGGCCGACCGGGGTCGCAGGACGTGATTTTTTGCCGGTGCCGCGAAAAAGTGAGCTTTGCACTGCCGCCTTTTGCAGCAGCGGCGAGACGGCTGCACCTTGGTCGAAAAAGCGCCCGCACACAATTGCATAAATCTTAGGCAAGCTGCATTTCAGGCGGGCAGGCATCTCTCCAGCCTGTAAGGGGGCGAGCGGTCATTCTGCTCAAGAAACCAGATAGGCGTTTTCGGGTCCGATGCCCTATTGTCAGGCAAACAGGCGAAGGGCGCATGACGAACGAGATCCTGACATCGCGAGAGATGACGGAGACGGACCGCACTGCGATCGCCGCCGGTCCCTTGAGCGGCATCGCGCTGATGCGCAACGCCGGGGCCGGTATCGCGCGGCGCGTTCTCGCGCGCTACCCGCAGGCGTTGCGGGCGCACATCCTGTGTGGTCCCGGCAACAACGGCGGCGACGGCTATGTCGTGGCGCGGCTCCTGCTGGAAGCGGGGTGGGCGGTGACGCTGTGGGCGGACGCGCCGCCACGCGCGGGAAGCGATGCGGCGATCGCCGCCGGCGAGTGCCCTGCGCAGGTGAAGCCGCTCGCCGAATTCGCGCCGGAGACCGGGACGATCGTGATCGATGCGCTGTTCGGAGCAGGGCTGTCGAAGCGGGTCGAGGGAGCGGAGGCCCGCGCCATCGAGCTTTGCGCCCGAGGCGGCGTTGCCGTCGTTGCCGTCGACCTGCCCTCCGGCGTCTCGGGCGACACCGGCAAGGTGCTGGGGACGGCCTTCAAGGCCGATCTGACAGTGACCTTCGTGCGAAAGAAGCCCGGCCATCTGCTGCAGCCCGGCCGCTGCCTATGCGGGGAGGTCGAGCTTTGCGATATCGGAATATCCGATGCGATCGTCGCCAAGGCAGGGTCGCGCTGCTTTGAAAACGGACCCGACCTCTGGATCGAGCGGTTTCCGGTGCCTGATGTCGACGCCCACAAATATCGCCGTGGGCATGTCGGCGTGTTCTCGGGCGGGCCGTCGGCGACCGGCGCGGCAAGGCTGGCGGCGATGGCCGCCGCGCGCGCCGGCTCCGGCGCGGTGACCGTGCTCTCCCCCGGCGCCGCGCTGGCCGCGAATGCCGCGCATCTGACGTCGATCATGCTTCGAAAGGCCGATACGCTGGTGGAAGCCAAGGCCTTCCTCAGGGACCGTCGGCCCGACGCCCTGGTCTTCGGGCCTGGCCTCGACCCGGGCGCCGCTACCGCTGACTTCGCGGTCGGCCTGATCGACGCGGCCGCCGGGGTGCCAGGCGCGCTCGTCGTCGATGCTAGCGCGCTGACGTCATTGGCACGGCAGCCGGCGGCCTTCTTCGCCGCGGCCCGGCGACCCGGAGCTCCCGTCGTCGTGCTCACGCCGCATGAGGGGGAATTCGCGCGGCTCTTTGCCGATATCGCCGGGGACGAGGCGCTGTCCAAGCTGGAGAAGGCGAGGGCGGCCGCGAAACGGGCTGCGGCGATCATCGTCTTCAAGGGGCCGGACAGCGTCGTCGCGGCGCCGGACGGGCGCGCCGTGATAAACGCCAACGGCACGCCGCTGCTCGCCACTGCGGGTTCCGGCGATGTTCTCTCCGGCATCGTGGCGGGGCTCGCCGCGCAGGGCATGCCGGCTTTCGAAGCCGCCTGCGCGGCCGTCTGGCTGCATGCCGAGGCGGCGCGGCGCTTCGGACCGGGCCTGATCGCCGAGGACCTGCCGCTGGCGCTGCTGCCGGTCCTGCGGGATCTCGTCACGTCGACGGCGGAACAGTCCTGATGCGATTGATCCCCGCTCTCTTCGCGCTGTTCCTCGCCGTCCTCGATGCGCGCGCCGGACAGCCGCTGATCTATCTCGACGATCCGGAACTGATGGCTCGGCTCGAGGCCAAAGGCTATGGCTTCGCCGCGGTTTTCGGCAACGGGGCCGCCGACGACCTCGAGACGCTTTATCGCGAGGCCCCGGCCTATCGGCAGATCGTCGACGCAATCGCGGCCGACGTCGGCGACCTGCGCGCCGAGATGAAACGAGGCGGCCGGGAACTTCACGAAGTTACCGACCGCAATGTGGGGCGCGTCATCGACATGCGCTGGCTCAAGGCAGCCGCCTCGCGCTTCCGGCTCGTCGGTGTCGTCAACCGGCTCGACCGCCGCGATTTCGCGGCCCTGCGTGCGGAGCAAGGCTGCGGCGAGGTGCGCTTCATCTATCGGCTGGCTTACGCCTTCAAGCGGAAGGGCCGGCTGATCGCTTCGCGGCTGCCCTTCAACTTCAACGCGGTACACACGACGCGGCCGGACGCCGACGGCGGCTGCACCGGCGTGGCCGGTCGATGGAGCCCGATGATCGACGAAAGCGTCGATGCCGGCTGGCTCGCCGGAGCCCCCCTCGATCGGGATGGCCTCGCATTCAAACAGTTGGAACTCAATGCCCAGGTGGTGCGCTTCCCATCCGGCCAGGAAACGGAGTTCGGCGGCCAGGCCGCCTATCTCATGCGGATCTTCGGCATCGAAGGCGGCACCGCAACCGAAAGGCCGTTGGAGAACACGCCCGATGCAGAGAGACTTATTGGCGACGCCGCACTGAAAGCGCGGCTCGCCGCATGGCTGCGCGGCAATCTCGCGGCAATCGACCTCGGCGTCTATGACATGCCGGACGAGTTCCTGGCGCGCAAGGCGATCTCCTACTCGACCTTCGGCAGCGTCCGTTTGGCAAACCGTCCTTTCACGCCGCTGTTCGGGCCTGAGGACTTTTCCGGCCTGGACTTCTCAGGGCTCCGCCTGCTGCGTTCGCCGGAAGCTCTGGTCGAACGGCTGGACAATGGATCCTGCCAGGGATGCCATCAGGCAGGCTCCACCGCAGGCTTCCACTTCATCGGACTCGACGACGAGACGACGTCGCCGCTGAACCGCATAGAGGTCGGGATATCACCGCATCTGCGCGCCGAACTGCCGCGCCGTCAGGCCTATGTCGCGGCCGTTGCCAGGGAGCGCGAGCCCGACAGGTTCCGGCCCCTGTCCCTTGCGCCGCCGGCTGATTGGAACGGTGCGGTCGAATACCGGCCGGCAGGGATCGCCATGCCGTGCATGATGCCAGAGCAGGCGGGCCGGTTCGGCCAGGCCTGGCAATGCGCGGACGGTACCGTCTGCACGCCGGTGGCTTCCGCCTCGGGGGTCGGGGTGAAGCTTGCCCAATGCCTCTTGCCCTCCGGCGACAAGAGCGGCGCCATGTTCTCCGGCCATCCCTGCCTCGCCGGAACCATCGCTTCCGAAACGAAAGCGCCCTTCAACGACCGCATGACGATATCGGGGCAGTTCGCGGCCTTCGACAAGTACATCTCGCGGACCGGCTATACCTGCCGCCCGCCCGAGATCGGCTTGCCCGCGGGCCTCGCCTATCGCGGCTGCGACGAAAGGGACCGAAACTTTGCCGGCTTCAGACCCGGAAAGTCGATGCCGAACGAGATCTGCGGGCTGGTCGGCGGCA
The DNA here is from genome assembly GCF_016756635.1 of Mesorhizobium sp. L-8-10. Lineage (NCBI taxonomy): Bacteria > Pseudomonadati > Pseudomonadota > Alphaproteobacteria > Hyphomicrobiales > Phyllobacteriaceae > Mesorhizobium > Mesorhizobium sp. L-8-10. The sequence goes on from NZ_AP023263.1 coordinate 4,905,439, forward strand.
AGCGTTTCGATCTCTGCGTCGCGACCAATGATGTCGACCAATGCCTCGGCGGCGCCGTCAATCGCGGCAACAGGCAGGCATGCTCGGCCGACCATCACTGCCGCGAGGATTACATGTGTCAGTCGTTGCCGGCCGGTACGCCAGGCGCCGCGAAGGTCAAGGACATAGGCTTCTGCTCGCCGACATATTTCATCTTCCAGATGCGCATCGACAACCACGCGACGCCGTGGCGGAGCGAGGTCCGCCAGGAATAGACGGCAACGCGCCGGCGCGCGGAAAGGCCCTGCCGAAGGCTGGATATCACTCGTCCGGAAGATCAGGTGGATGGGCCTTGCCGCCCTTGCCGAATGTGTAGCCGGTTTCGACGGCCTTCTTGCCGAACTTCTCCCGGAGGCTGTCGATCGCCCCCTCGGCCATGGCGCGCTTGCGCGACCGGACGTCCACGAGATCGGGCGGATCGGCTCGGTCGGCATCGGTCAGATCGCTGACCCCGATGCCGAGCAGGCGATAGCGTGTGCCGTCGGTTTCCTTGTTCAGGAGCTGAAGGCCGGTCTGGAAGATCCGGTCGGCGAGTCGGGTCGGATCGCCGAGCTGGCGGTTGCGGGTGCGGAGCTTGAAGTCCTGGGTCTTCAGCTTGAGCACGACCGTGCGCCCGGCGATGCCGCCCTTCTTCAGCCGCGAGGAGACCTTTTCCGAAAGCGCGCGTAGCACCGGCACGAGATCTTCCGAAGAGGCGAGATCGGTGTCGAAGGTGGTTTCCGCCGAAACGCTCTTGGCCTCTTGGTCGGCATGGACGCCGCGATGGTCCTGGCCGCGCGACAGATGATAGAGCCGGTCGCCCATGGTGCCATAGCGGCGTATCAGTTCCCCGCGCTCCATCTTCTGCAACTGGCCGACCAGGCGGATGCCGTCGCGTTCCAGCGTCGCGGCGAACACCTTGCCGACGCCCCAGATCAGCGTCACCGGCTGGTCCGACAGGAAACCCATCGCCTCGGACTCGCCGATCACGGCAAAGCCGCGCGGCTTGCGGATGTCTGAGGCGACTTTGGCGAGGAACTTGCAATAGGAGAGCCCGACCGACACGCTGATGCCGATCTCCCGTTCCACGTCGAGGGCGAACTTGCCGAGCACCAGCGCCGGCGGGCGGCCATGCAGCTTCTCGGTTCCGGCGAGGTCGAGGAACGCCTCGTCGATCGACAGCGGCTCGACCAGCGGGGTGAGCGCCTGCATCATGGCACGGATCTCGCGGCCGACACGCACATATTTTTCCATGTCGGGCCGCAGGACCACGGCTTCCGGACAGGCTTCGAGTGCCTTGAACATAGGCATGGCCGAGCGCACGCCATGAATGCGGGCAATGTAGCAGGCGGTCGACACGACACCGCGCTTGCCGCCGCCGATGATCAGCGGCTTGTCCTTGAGCTCGGGATTGTCGCGTTTCTCGACCGCCGCATAGAAGGCGTCGCAGTCGATATGCGCGATGTTCAGCCCATAGAGTTCGGCATGGCGGAGCAGGCGCGGGCTGCCGCAGCGTGTGCAGCGATGCGTCTCCCCAGGCTGCAGGGCTAGGCAGTCGCGGCAAAAACCATGCTCGGGATTGTTGACAGCAGCTGCCATTGTTGAGAACATAGAGGGAACATCCCGAATGATACGCGACCGCGCCGAGCCGGGCAACGGCCAGCGAGGAAGAGAGCCATGACTGTTGTCAAACCGCTGACGCCGGATCTGTGGCCGGCATTCGAAGACCTGTTCGGCAAGCAGGGCGCCTGCTACGGCTGCTGGTGTACCCATTTCAGGCTACCGCCCGCGGTCCGCCGCGACAATGATCGCGGCCGCAACAAGGATTTCATCAAGGCGCGCATCGAGGCCGGGCCGCCGCCCGGCTTGCTGGCGTTTGACGGCGACGTTGCCGCTGGCTGGATGCAGATCGGGCCGCGCGCCGACGTTCCCGAATGGAACAATGCGGGCCGCGTCTCGGCGCCGCTGGAAGAGGGGCACGCGACAGATCCTTCGGTCTGGGCGATCTCCTGCTTCTTCGTGCGAACGAAGGCGCGCGGCAGCGGTCTTACGCACCGTTTGGTTGCCGCCGGCATCGACTTTGCCCGCGACGGCGGCGCACGCCTGCTGGAGGCCTGCCCGATGGACCATTCGAAGGATTCGCGCTCGGTCGGCCTGTTCGTCGGCTCCACGCGCGTCTTCGAGAAGGCCGGTTTCCTGCCCGCCGCGAGCCGGAAACCTGGCAGGCCGCTAATGCGGCTCGTGCTGTGATGGCGTATAAAGGCTCGCTGAATGCGCCCTGAGGGCCCCGTCAGATGCCGAGCGCCTGGGCGATTCTGGGACCGGCGTCGCGCCAACCTTCGACCACGATCGCTCCCTCAGGCGGCGGAGGCAAAAGCGCGCGCAGCGAATTGTCGGCCATCAGATGGAAGAGATACGCGTCGGCGACCGATTCCTGCGCCGAGGCGAGGTTCGTCGGCTGGTCGTCGACAAAGGCGACGGGGCGTCGCCCGGCGCCGCGCAGGGCGGCGATCGCCGGCCCCTTCGCCATTTCGGTGGTTAGCAGCGGATAGGCCAGGCCGAGCGCATCCAGATGGGCGCGGCGCGCTTGGCGATGGCGATGCGGCATGGCCGTCAGAAGCACGACCTCGGCGCTGCCGGACAGGCCGGCGATGGCCTCGGCAGCACCCTCGATCACTGTCTGCCAATCAGCCTGCGCCTGGAAGAAGGCATCGATCAGGGTAGAGACCTCCGCCTGTTCGGGAATGCGGCCGCTGGCCCGTTCGGCGATGTTGCCGGTCAGCCGGAACGAGGCGAGCTTCAGTTCGAAGCCCCGTGTTTCGAGATAAAGCGGAAAGGGCCGGACGAACTCAAGCAGCACGTCGTCGACGTCGAGCACGAGGAGCGGACGGTCGTCGAGCGACAGCTCGGCGATCTGGCGGGCGGTTTCTGGGTCGTCACTCATGTCGAAGTCTCGTAGCGTTCGTCGCCGTTCGGAAGTAAGCGTCGCGCCGCCATCACCTGCGCGGGGTCGTGTCCGCTCGCCTCGGCGAAACGCATCAGCGTCGGCTCATGCGCAAGCACGAAGTCGAGCACGCCCGCCAGGAATCCCGGCTCGCCGGCGGCGGCGCGGATCTGTTGGGGGTCGATCCCCGTGACCGCCAGGAAACGCCCCATCAGTTCGGCGTCCGACGCCACGAAGCCCAGCGCGGCGATCGCTGTTGCCTCGGCGTCATGACGTGTTACTTTCCGGCTTGTCACAGGCGGCATCGGTTTGGACGGTGTGGAAGTCTCCATGCCGCAAGTAGCGTTTCGTTCGCGTTGCCGCAAGCATGTCACAGGGTCGCGGGCCGAAGGGAAGGCCGGTGAGGGGCACGAAGGATTACCGTTTCGTCAATCATCTCGCGCTATTGTCGAGACTGGGATTCGTGCTCCGTTGCGGGGGAGCACGCGGCAAGCGACGCGGTGTGACGGTTAGGATTGCCGCAGCCGGGCAGGGCGAAAAGTGATGCCGAAGAAGGTTATGATCGTCGAGGACAACGAGCTCAACATGAAGCTCTTCCGCGACCTTATCGAGGCGAGCGGATACGAGACGGTTCGTACGCGCAACGGGCTGGAGGTGCTGGAGCTTGCCCGCACCCATCGTCCAGATCTCATCCTGATGGACATTCAACTGCCTGAGGTTTCGGGGCTGGACGTTACCAAATGGCTGAAGGAAGACAGCGATCTGCATGTCATCCCTGTCATCGCCGTCACCGCTTTTGCCATGAAGGGGGACGAGGAGCGCATCCGCCAGGGCGGGTGCGAGGCCTATATATCGAAGCCGATCTCCGTACCGCGCTTCATCGAGACCATCAAATCCTATCTGGGCGACGCATGATGCGCCCCGCCACTTTCGCCCGGAGCCGTGCATGACCGCCCGCATCCTCGTCGTTGACGACGTGCCCGCCAATGTGAAGCTGCTGGAGGTCCGGCTGCTGGCGGAGTATTTCGATGTGCTGACTGCAACCAGCGGGCGGGAGGCGCTCGAGATCTGTGAGGGCGGCAAGGTCGACGTGGTGCTCCTCGATGTCATGATGCCCGGGATGGACGGCTTCGAGGTATGCCGCCGGCTCAAGGACGACCCTTCGACGGCCCATATTCCCGTGGTGATGATCACAGCACTTGGCCAGACCGCCGACCGCGTGCGCGGATTGGAGGCCGGCGCCGACGATTTCCTCACCAAGCCGGTCAACGACCTGCAACTGATGACGCGGGTCAAGAGCCTGGTGCGCCTCAAGATGCTGACGGACGAGCTGCGCCTGCGCGCCGCCACCACGCGCAATATCGGCATCGAGGAGATGCTGAGCCGGCGCGGCGTGGCCGACGACTCCCGGCCGAAGGTGCTCCTGATCGACGAGCGCGAGGCTTCGTGCCGGCAGATCGAGGCTATGCTGGCGCAGACCATGACGCTCGACGTGGCGACCGACCCGCAGGCCGGTTTCTTCAAGGCGGCGGAAGCCGGCTATGAATGCGTCATCGTGTCGACCGCTTTCTCCGAATTCGATCCGCTGCGTCTCTGCTCGCAGCTGCGCTCGCTCGACCGCACGCGTTTCGTGCCGATCGTGCTGATCGCGGAGGAGGGCGAGGAGGCCAGGGTCATCCGCGGTCTGGAGCTCGGCATCAACGACTATCTGGTGCGGCCGATCGATCAGCAGGAACTGATCGCACGGCTGCGGACCCAGGTGCGGCGCAAGCGCTACAACGACCAGCTCCGGGCGAGCGTCACCCATACGATCGAGATGGCCGTGACGGACGCGCTGACCGGGCTGCACAATCGCCGTTATCTCGACAACCATCTGGAGACCCTGTTCAACCGCGCGGTGACGCGCGAGCGGCCGCTGTCGGTGATGATCACGGATCTCGACCGCTTCAAGACGGTCAACGACACCTATGGCCATGACGGCGGCGACGACGTGCTGCGCGAATTCGCCAAGCGGCTGCGACGTAACGTGCGGGGGATCGACCTTGCCTGTCGCTATGGCGGCGAGGAGTTCCTTGTCGTGCTGCCCGACACGGAGGGACATGACGCCGAGAGGGTGGCCGAACGAATCCGCGCCGAGATCGAGCGCACACCTTTCATCGTCGGTCGGGAAGGGATTTCCGTCAGCATCACCATCAGCGTCGGCGTCTCCTGCGTGAAGTATCCGCCTGACAGCGTCGAGGCTCTGATCAAGCGTGCCGACGTGGCGCTCTACGAGGCCAAGAGGGGCGGGCGCAACCGCGTGGTCGCCAAGGCGGCCTGACCGGGAGCGCAGAGTCGCGACCTCGATTCGGGTCCGGATGTCGAGCGCCGTTTACCTTAATCGCAGCGATTCGCTGGCGGTTGGTTAAGAAACGGTTGATTTTCAAGCGCTCTTGCGCAAATGTCATTTTCAAGAAAGACGACGGGCCGGGTGCGAGGGCGAAATCCGGTCCGTTGTTCGACACCCCATGATGCTCAGGTCCGCCGCATCTCCTGGGTCCGTGGGGTCGGCCGGCCGGCGCTGGCGCATAGTGGCCTCCTCGTACCGCTGCCAGACTGCCGACCGGCCCCCTTCGGGGTTGCGGCAATTCATCGCTTCAGCTCGAACGCTGCCAGGGTTTCGCTACCCAAAGGGGTCTTGAGGGGCTGATCTCGCTGACGAATTCTTCGATGGTCACGCGTCGGCGGTCGATTGCTCGCGGACCCGTGTCGTCGCGACAGAAGAAGACTGGGTATTTCTGGCAGGTCGGTTTGACTATGGTGACACGATCACGGTGACAGTGCGCGCTGTATTCGCGGGCCCTACGGCGCTTGGCATCCGGTGACGGCTCGCATCGCACGCATCGTCGTTGCCGGTCTGTCGCATCATGTCACCCAACGCGGCAACGGCCGCGCAAGGGTGTTCTTGTCAGATGGCGACTACACGCCTTGTCGCGACCTGCTGGTGGTGCATTGCGCCGCTGTCTGCGTGGCGATCCGGGGCCGGTGCCTCATGCCGAACCATGTGCATCTGATCTTCACGCCGGTGGACAGCGATGGCCTGCGCCGCGCTTTGCGCGAAGGTGCACCGCACTACGCCGGCATCATCTACGCGCGGCACAAGAGCGCGGTCACGCCAACGAAAAAGCCCGCTGCCGGGAGGAGGTGGCAGCGGGCTCTGATTTCAAATGCAGTGCGGGAGGAGGTGCACCGCATTCGCTGTGCCGGCATCGCATCTGGGAGGAGTAGATGGCCGACACCCAGACACTTACCTAGACCGAACTGATTCTGCAATGCACAAAAATTTTATCGCAAGTGCGAAATAGACCTTTCGATCCGCCGTCACACACCGGATTCAACACGCCATATCGTCATTTTCGGCAACAAGTCCGGTTATGGTTGTCGTTATGCTGGAATGCGGTGACGATAATAGAAACGATAGCTTCAGATGAAAAAACGCCGCCCGATGGGCGGAAAGTTCTCTTTGGCATTCAAGGCTATTGCGCTGAAAAGCCTTGCAAAATAAGCAGTTTGTGTTGACATAATCATCATTGATAACCATAGTATCCACCAGTATGGATATGGTGGAAAGTATGGTAAGGAGCAAACTCACCGACGCCAAAATTAAGGGATTGAGTAGGCCGGGCGTCTACGCCGATGGCGCCGGACTATATCTCCGGGTCCACCAGGGCGGTAGCAAGAGCTGGTTTTTCATCTACCGTCGACGCGGTGTCCGGCGCGAGATCGGTCTTGGTGGCTTCGCCGGCACGGCACCCGTGACGCTGGCCACGGCGCGCCGCAAGGCCGACGACATGCGCGACATGCTGGCTAACGGCCAAGATCCATTTGCCGCCCGCCAAGCGGCCAAGACAACGCCGACGTTTGCCGAAGTGGCGAAGCGGCTGATCGAGGCCAAGCGCGACGACTGGACACCAAAGACCGAAAAGGAATGGCGCGTTCATCTGCTAGAACATGCGTCTAAACTCGGCAAACTCACCGTCGACATGGTGGGCACCGAGGCTATCGAATCCGCTCTCTTGCCGATCTGGAAGAAGACGCCGGCAACCGGCCAGAGGGTGCGCGGCAAGATCGAGGCGGTGCTCGACTTCGCTGCAGTCAAGAAGCTTCGCGCCGAGGGTGACAACCCGGCAAGATGGAACGGCCATCTGGAGCACGTCCTGTCAGCCGCCAGTCGCACGACCGGCGCCAATCATGAGGCGATGCCTTACAAAGTGGTTCCGGCCTTCATCAAAGAGCTTGGCGACGACGCGGCTGAGCAGTGCTTGCTGTTCACCATCTTGACGGCGGTGCGCAGCGGCGAGGCGCGCGAGGCCGTTCCGGACGAGATCGACATCAACGCCAAGCTATGGACCATCCCGCCCGAGCGCACAAAGACTGATAAGCCGCATATCGTGCCTTTGTCTGATGCGGCGCTGGCAGTGATCGCCGCTCGACCAGCGGGAAAATTCCTTTTTGAAGGCGCGACAAAGGACCGGCCGATCGGCAATGCCGCAATGCGGCTGGTGATGGCAGACAAGCGTCCCGGTGTGACTGTTCACGGGTTCCGCAGTTCGTTCCGCGATTGGGCCGGCGAGGAAACGGATTATCCGCGAGAGATCGCTGAATGGTCCCTGGGTCACAAGGTCGGAACCGCTGTCGAGCGGGCTTACCGCCGCGATACGGCACTGAAGAAGCGGCGCGACCTCATGGTCGATTGGGCGACCTATTGCGAGGGGAAATAAGCTGATGCTGACCCCGGAAGAAGAAGCTCACAAGGCAAGGCTGCTACAGGAACTGAAGGATTTGGAAGAAAATGCGCGTGCGCGCTGGATGCAGCAGGTGCAATCGCGGATATACAGTTTTGCCAACGTGGCTGACCCGGAGGACTTGGCGACGCTACAGCGGTTTCAGCGAATTTTTGGTCGATATGCTCCTTGGCTGCTGGAGAGCGAACATGCGACCATCCGAGTGCATGGAGCGATGCATGACGGCTTGATCTTCAATCCCCCGGAAACGATAAATAAGAACTCGTTCGAGACTGATCTAAAGCGGTTTCGCAAGGCAGTGGAGACGCTCGCCGATTGGCCCATCTGGGGCTTGAAGCCCTGTATGGTCGCCGTGCCGTCTCCGCCGGAAATCGACGATCCCGAGGATGTCACAAACGTTGCCCGGCAAATTTATGATTGCCTGCTAACCGTGGGCGATGCGGAGCACCATTACGGGAATCTTTCTCAGGTGCTGGACGAACTCGAGCAGTGGGCGCGCAAGGGTGCCGAATACGTTCCCAACCGCCGCAACATCAAATGGAAAGCCGTTCACGCGGTGGACCATCTGCGGGGCTATTGGGAAAACATGACGGAAACGCCGGCCCCGAGCCGCGCGCTCAACCCCGCGTCACCATTTGCTGATTATTTGCGTGACGCATTTGAGTTTTTCGAAATACCCGGCGACCCGATGTCCGCGTTCAAGCGGTGGGTTGCGCTGGAAGAAAAGGAACCAGACGTCTGGAAGTAGCATAGAAGTCGGAGAAAATTCGTATTTCTCTATGACTACGCGACTGCCCATCGTGTTTAGTCAGGAAGCCGTTCAACCAGAGCGGCCATGACAACCCTGCCGCTCAAATACGGAGCGGCAAATGTCCGAAACACCTCACCTTATCTCCCTCAACGAAGCCTGCCGGCTCACGAGCCTTTCCCGCACAGCGATCAACCGCTGGCGCGACCTGGGCAGGTTCCCGAAGGCCGTCCCGATGGGCGACCGTCGCGTCGCGTTCATCCGCGCCGAAGTAGAGGAGTGGATTCGCGACCGTATCGCCGCTGCGCGCGGGAGGGCCGCATAATATGGCGGTCTTCGAACACACTCCACCCGACGACCAGATGAGCGCCGAGCAGGAAGCCGCCTTTAACGAGTGGCGCCAGCTCCGCGACCGAATGGACGAGATCCGCACGCCTGAGGCTGCGCACGCCGCCGGCAAGGCCTACGGCAGGTTCTTCGAAGCCTACACCCGGAACACGTATCGGCCTTCGACGAAGGTTGTCCCTTTCCCTATGCCGCACCGGAAACGTAACGCGACTGCTCTGGGCGTAGCCTCTGCCGAAAATATGGAGGCAGGAGCTTGAACATCGCCCGGCAATTCAACAAGACCGGCCGCTCGGCCGCGTCGAAGACGAAGACCCTTGATCTGAAACGGATACGGGTCGACGGCGGAACACAATCCCGTGCCGGAATCGACGATGCGGTAGTCGAGGCATACGCCGAGGACATCGCGGACGGCGTGACGTTCCCGCCGATCACCGTTTTCTACAATGGGGTCGATTACTGGCTGGCAGATGGCTTCCACCGCTACCGGGCGCACCAGAAGGCGAAGAAGGCGAAGATCGCCGTCGAGGTCAAGCAGGGAATGCAGCGCGACGCGATCTTGTACAGCGTCGGCGCCAACGCAACCCATGGCCTTCAGCGTACTCGCGCGGACAAGCGCAGAGCGGTCGAAATGCTGCTCAACGATGCGGAATGGTCGACATGGTCGGTTAACAAAATCGCCGATCTATGCCGGGTCAGCCGCGAGTTGGTGAAGTCGCTGCAAGGTTCTGTCACTTGCAGAACGACAAGTGACAGCCGCGGGCCGACGGCTCCGGATGTGCCGGATGATGTGCGCGAAAAGGCAGACGCGATCCGGGATGCCGGAGGGCAGCCGAGATACTACCGGAATCGTTATGGCGACGTGGCCGTGATGGATACTTCCGCCATTGGCGGGAGCTTGTCGGAAAGTTCCGACAATTTTCGCGACGCGGAGAAAAATGAGGGGGCGCTTGATCAAGATGCAAATTTGCATCTCCTCCCCGCGTCGCATCCGGAAGAAGACCACGCCGCATTCCACCAGCAGGCACAGGAGAACCTACCCCAGGCCATCCGCGACATTGAGGCAGCAAAGCAGCAGGCCATCGCCGCGCGGAAGCAACAGGAACAGCAACAGGACCACGGCGGACTGTCCCCTGAAGATCGAATTGCCGAGTTGGAGGAGGCCGTGCGCGTCCTCGAGGCCGAGGCCCAGGAGCTACGCGCCGAGAACAAGAAATACGGCGATATGCGCGTCCAGTTCGAGCAAGGCGGCTTCGAGAAGGTTGTCGCCGACAAGGACGAAGAAATCCGCGTCCTGCTGACACGTGTGGAGCAGGAGAGCGCCGAGAAGGTCCGAAACCTCAACTCGATGGAGTGGTGGAAGAAGAAGGCCATCGAACACGGCTTTTCGCGCAATGTCGAAATCGACATTCAAACCGGTGCCATCCTGAATGGCTGACGCCGGCAAGATCCTCGATCGCATTCGCGCTCACGGCGCCAACGTCATGCTCGACGGCCCCAAGCTGGTGATCGTGAACCGCGAAAAGCTTCCGGCCGGCGCCCTCGATTTCATCCGCCAGCACGGCAAGGAAATCGCCGCCTTTCTTGGGACCGAAAGCGAGTTCGAGGAGCGCGCGGCAATCATCGAATTCGACGGCGGCCTGTCTCGCCCGGCCGCTGAGTACCTGACCCATTTGCTGCTGTCATCTGCTCCCACCGACATCTCCCCGGCCGACTGGACGTGGTTCGTCGGTAAGGCATCGCAGGTGCTGGACAGCGTACCGATGAGATCTGCAGCATGAAGTCGATCGAGCTTCGTCCGCATCAAGCATCTGTCCGCGGCAAACTGGCCGAGCGCATCGCGGCGGGCCACGACAAGATCATTCTCGTCGCGCCGACCGCCTTCGGGAAGACCGAAACGGCGATGTCACTGATCCAGTCCTGCGTCGAGAAGGGCAAGGTCGCGTGGTTCTTCGTGGATCGGGTGACGCTGGTGAAGCAGACCAGCGACCGCTTCCATGACTACGGCGTCGACCACGGGGTCAACCAGGGGCTCAACAACGAGCGGTACGCCCCGGAAAAGAACGTCCAAATCTGGAGCGCCCAAACGTTCGAGCGGCGGGAGACGGATACCGAGCCCGATCTGATCTTCATTGACGAGGCCCACGACCAGCGCAAGGCGATCCTCGAATTCATCGACAAGTGCAAGCGCGCAAAGGTCATAGGCCTCACGGCAACGCCCTTCAGCGCTGGCATGGCGCAGCACTGGCACAGCATCGTCAACGGCGCCACCGTCAACTACCTGCTGGGTCAGGGCTGGCTGTCGCCTCTCAAGATCAAGGCCTGCGTCTCGCCCGACATGACCGGCGCGAAGAAGAAGTTCGACGGCGAGTATGAGGAGGAGGAGGCCGGGCAGCGCGGCATCACGATCATCGGCGATGTCGTGCAGACCTGGGTCCAGCAGACGGCGAAGTTCTTCGGCGGCCCGGTCAAGACCATCGTGTTCTCCCCGTCGGTCAAGCATGGTGAGGAGCTATGCCGGCAGTTCGCCGAAGCTGGCTACAACTTCCAGCAAATCAGCTATCTCGATAAGTCCGACAAGGCTCGCGACGAGAAGATCAAAGAATTCCGGAAGCCGGATAGCGCCATCCACGGGCTGGTCTCCTGCGCCGTCCTCACCAAGGGGTTCGACGTTCCGGACGTGAAATGCGGCATCTCCTGCCGCCCATACCGGAAATCCTTCTCGTCGCACATTCAGGAAATGGGGCGCGTCATGCGCATCGCGCCCGGGAAAGAGTTCGGCCTGTGGCTGGACCATTCCGGGAACAGCATCGCGTTCGCCGATGACACTGCATGGCTCTACGAGAACGGCGTCGACAGCCTGTCCAGCGCCGAGAAGAAGGATAGCGAGGTCCGCGAGCCATCGGAGAAGGTCAAGAGGGACCACTTCTGCGGCGAATGCGGGCTGCAGATGGAGGCCGGCTCCACAACGTGCCAGTCGTGTGGTTGGGAGCGGCCGAAGCGCGGCGAGATCAAGACCGTGCCCGGCGAGATCATCGACTTCGAGATCAGCATGCGCGAGGCTTTCAAGCCTCGATCCGGTTTGCGCGCCGAGTGCCTGAAGAACCCGCGCGGTGTCTGGAACGCCGCCTTGGCCTACTGCTTCGCCAACGGCCGACGCGGGCCGGAAGCCTCAAGGAAAAGGGCCTATGGGATCTGGGCAGGGATCTATCCAGACAACAAGCTTCCGCGCGGCCTCTACGACATGAATTGCAGGTCCGGTGACGTGACGCCGGATCAATGGAGCCTGGTCGAGCGCGAAGTTAAGCGCTGGCGCGAGAACAACCGGCGCAAGAGGGCGGCATGACGATGACCGCCGAGGACGCCATTCTTCAAGCCTGCGCCAATGTCGGCATATTGCCGCCCAAGGCGCGCGGATATGGCCGGTGGCTGAAGACCGACACCCTGGCCGGCAAGAGCGGCAAGGGTGACGGGCGCGTCGTCGTCAACGACAGCAACGTCACTGCCTGGAACTGGCAGACAGGCGAGAAGGCTACCGTCTGGCTGAAGGACAAGCCGACCGCTGTCGAGCGCCGGCAGATGGCGCAGCAGATCGAGGAAGCAAAAGCGCAGAAAAGGGCTCGCGCCAAGCGGGTGAGCGCAAGCGCGTCCCGCCTTGTGGATGCGGCACAACTTTCGACGCATCCCTATCTGGTCGGCAAGGGCTTCCGTGAGGAAAAGGCGCTCGTCGTCGGCGCCGATGCCGTTATCAGCCTGGCCACGGATTCCGTCACCGGGATCAGCGGAAAATACCTCGTGCCAGAAGGCGCGGCCCGAGCGATCGTCATATCCGCGCGCATCGGCACGATGGTTTCAAGCGTCCAACTGATCTGGGAGGACGGAACCAAGAAGTTCCTGTTCGGCGGCGAGATGTCGGGCGCATCGCATCGGATCTCGCGTGGTGGCAGTACCTGGTTGTGCGAGGGCTTCGCCACAGGCCTGTCGCTACGGGCCGCTCTCAAGGGGCTCGGGCTGTCGGCAACGATCCTCTGCTGCTTCTCGGCCTACAATGTCGTCGTCATTGCGCGGTCGATCACCGGACGGTGCTTCATCGCCGCTGAGAACGACAAGCCGATCGCACAATATGGCGGTCTGGGGACCAGCGAGTATTTCGCGCGGCAGACCAGCCGTCCTTTCCTGAAGCCTCTCGTCGGTTCCGACATCAACGACATGCACATGTCGGAGGGCATCTTCGCCGTTCAGCGGCATATCGCCAATTTCCTGAAGGGGGCTGCCATGTAGAAGATCTGGGGCCGATAGGTGCCAAGGCCCATGCGATCGACGGCGTAGAGGCGCCCAAGGTTGCATCCGGGAGCGGTCTGGTAGAGCCGTTCGTCGCGCCGGAAACAGCGACAACATAGTCTGCACCGTGACCCTGGCGAACAGGGCGGGGACAATCCGGAATACGAGACCGGCCCCGAACGCAGAGGCACCCACTACCCGCACAGGACGCACCCTGAAAATGAGGTGCAGCCTCTCCTTGGTTGTCTGGTTGGCCTTGGAGAGGTGCCGCTGCCAAGCGAAGCGCATGTAGGGCCGACAGGGCAACCCCGGCTCGAGCTCCCCCGGACAGGGAGCAATCGTGTGACCAGAGGTTAAGAGGGCGTCCCAACTCGTGGGCATATCTCGACACACTTCGCCCCGCGACGGGCGAAGTGTGTCCTGGACAAACCCACCCGCAAGCATGTCCGGCCTGAAGACAGAGAGACAGTGAAGACATGACCGTGAAGAAACAGCAGATAACCCCGGCGATCCGGATCGACGGCGGGAAACGTACCGACCTGACCAAGCAGCGCCGGCGCCGAGAAGCAGGAGCTACGGCCCGGGCAGGAGCGCCAACGGTCGAGGACACGCGCGTCGCCGACGCCTGGCAGCGAGAGCAATCCCGCGCCGAGCACCAGCGCCAGACCGAACCCGAGCGGAAGCGCACGGCGAAGCTGTTGAAGCAGGACGGCGGCAAGGACGGAACGAAGGTGACGCGCGTCAAGATCACCGTCTCGACCGAGCGAAAGGATCGGTCACACTTCCGCAGCCGGCCCGGCACGTTCGAATGGCGGTACGGGCGCAACAAACAGGATGCGCTGTTTCATGCCGGGTCGCACCTTGCCCGGCTATGGGAACGCGCCGGGATGACTGTCGCGAGTTCTGCGGACTTTCTACGCGGCACGCGGTCGGGCTACATGACCGGCATCGCCGAGGGCCGCGTAGCCGCAATCGACCGGCTGGTGGGATTCCGGACAACACTCGGCGAGGTCCCGGCAAGCCAGCTCATCGACTACTGCGTGGCCGGTCTTACCGCATCAGAGATCGCGCACAAGAACGGCGTCGAGATGCGGGAAATGGCTACTGTCTTGCATCATCACCTGAAAGTTTGCGCGAGACACTTCGATTTTATGTGAATCGGCGCGAGGGTCGTGCATTGACTTTCGTCACGAAACCCCCTATGTGATTTCTATTCGCAGAGATGCGCCTGAACCCGCCCGGCACCAGCACGGCGGGTTTTTCGTTGTCCACCAATGGCGAGGAACGAAGAAGGCGCGAAATTGTCGCTCGCGCCTCGATCGAGGGATGTTTAGTTGGCGGCGAGTGCAGTGTTGCAGGAAATAGCCAACTCCCTATTTGGAGTGCTTGATCCAAGCGGGGTGGCCCAACCAGCCTTTTCAATGATCTCCCTGCGATCGTAGGAGTTTGCCGCCTTCAACGCGGCGAGAACTTCCACCGAATTCGGCGCCGACTTGGACTGCGCTACACAGTAGGGAGTCATGACGGCGACAACCGCATTGACGCTTGCATTTTCCGCCAACTTCTGGGCAGTGCCGCTGGTGACCCAGCCGCCCCAGGTGAAGCCGACAATGGCAAGCGCAATTGCTCCAGCCCCGGCGCCGTAGAGCGCCGGTATAGTCCATTCAGGGGATTTCATGATGGTGTCCGATCTTTGTCAGGACAGGCGTGCATGATTGCTCGCGAGTTCCACACCCTATCACGCAATTTAACCGCGGTGTAACAAATCGGCATAGCGGTCGCCGGGTAGCATATTATGCTCGCTACGCCTTTGCCGTTGCCCTATAAGCGGGGATGCAAAGCCAAAAATTCGAGACTCCAGTAACCGTCCTCACAGATCCGGGAGGCGGAAGAACGGTCATTGATGACATCCGATCCTGCACAGAGTTCCTGCTGAGAAGGTGGCCGGGCAAGCGAGGTGACAACCATCGCGCCGCGCTTCAAGCCTGCTCTGACGCAAGTGCGGGCAAGAAGCCCATCGAAAACGCCCGCCGTGCCTTTGCGCTTGCAGCGCGTGGGGCCGGCATACTGATCAATCCATGACACGGTTGCACGCAGGCGATAGTCGCGAAATTGGCGTCGTCTGCCCGCGCTGTTCTCACACTGAGAAAAAGACCATCGGCTGGTTGCGGAGCCACGCAGAGCTCAGGTGCATTCGTTGCGGAAGCGACATCACGATTGTTAGCCAGAATTTCGCCGTCTTGAATAAGCCGTAATGAGTCCGCATATAGGGGAAGTGCAGCGCGTCCCCGTCAGAGGTTGATGCGCGCCGGGCCTTCGCTTTTCGTCCGACCACGGATGTACTGGCGAGTTGAGAAGCAAAGGCCGCACAACTCAAGATGAGACGCCGAAGCCGTTGGATGATATCTCCAGCGGCTTTTTCGTTGGCGCTTCGTATCTTCGGCTGGCATTCGCCGACTGCGATATCAGCGGGTAGTTGGCTGTTGAGTTCTTGCCGTCTCGTCATGCGTTGTTATCAGGCCCGGCGCAATGGTGATCGCGAGGATAGCTCCGAACACCAGAGCCGTCAGGATCCACAGCAAGGTCTTGTTGGACATGGCAGACCACTCGGCCAGGAAGGCCGCCTTGGTAAACAGCCCGGGCCGGCAAACGTTCCGCTTCTCCGGCCTGAGCCTCCCGCAACCAGTCACCCGGAACCAGCGATGCCGACCAAGTCCAAGGCCAACCGACCAGCCGGCAGCGCCGCCTATCACCACCTCTACAAGGATCCTCGCTGGTGCGGCCCGGGCGGCATCAGAGAGCAGGCCTTGGTCCGCGATCTGTTCATCTGCCGGCGCTGTGGTTGCCTCCTCGTCACCGGCAAGCCCCACCATCCGCGGGCCGCAGTGGTCAACCACAAGCGCCCACACAGAGGAGATCCGGCCCTCTTCTTCAACCTGGAGAACACCGAGAGCGTCTGTAAGTCAGACCACGACGCCATCATCCAGCGCGAGGAAGCGAGAGGCTACAGGATCGGGTCGGACATCAACGGGCGGCCCCTGGCGCCGGATCATCCATGGAACCGATGAGGCCGAAGGCACCCCTTCGCAGGTGCGAACCGACCCCGATCCGCATGGTGCGCCGCAGCACCCCGAGCGGGAGGGGGTGGGTCGAAGTCTAGGCCGATCGGCCCCTGGACCCGCGCCCCCCCTCCGTTCGCACTGACATGAAATTCACAGGGGGAGTTTCCCTTGCCCGAGAACTGGACTGGCGGGGCCAGCTCGGCCTGGTGGGCGATGCCCGAGCAGTTGCCCGACCCCGAGGCCGCGCCACCCGCAAGCCCGCTCGGCTCGCTGGTGTCTCGCCGGGCCATATACACGCGCAACGGGGTTGCCTGGCTCTCGGTCAGGGCATGGAGCCACAAAGCCCGCCAGCACGACATCGCGGTGATGCGAGCAGCGAAGCGGGCCTTGGATCCGCAGGTAATCGCCGGTGCCGCCGACGAGTTGGCGCACTTCGCCGGGCTGTGCCTTGGACCGCTTCCGGGCTGGCTGGTGTCCACCGTTGCTGTCGGGCATTCGCGTCGACCGGACAGCTTCGCCGTGCGTCTGGCTGAAGGGGTGGCCGAACGCCTCGGGATGCCGTTCGAGAAGATCTTCGCCGACCGCTTCGTTGAAGGCGTCTCGCACCCGAAGGAGTTTTCGAAGCTGCCGCCGCTGGAAAGGCTCGCGGAACCGAATCGGCCTGTGTTATTGATCGACGATGTCGCAACCAGCGGCTGGCACATCGAAGAAGCGTTGACGGACATCCGACGCGCTGGTGTGCCTGCCCTTGCATTGGCCTGGATCAGCGGGACCGTAAAATGAGGGTGGCAATCGTCGGCAGCAGGGATCGGAAGGACCGGGAGGCTGTTGCCGCCGCGGTTCGCGCCTTGCCGTCCGGAACCGTCGTCGTGTCGGGCGGCTGCGATGGTCCCGACATCTGGGCAGCCGAAACCGCTCGCGAATGCGGGCTGGAAGTCGTGGAACACTTGCCGGACCTGACCGGCTGCAGGCGGCGCCACGAATACACGGAAGCCTATTACGCGCGGAATCGGGTTGTCGCGGCGGATTGCGACCAGATGATCGCCTTCGTCAATCAGGCCCGGAAGGGCGGGACCGAATACACGATCAAGCAAGCCCTGAAAGCGGGCAAGCCGGTTCAAATCATGTAGGCCTGCGCGCGGCGCAGCTGCCGCAATAAAGCGAGGTCACATGCGAGGCCGGAAGCCGGCTGCGTCCAATGTCATCGATGGCGTTTTCAGCGGTGCCGCTCCGGCACTGCTGGAGCCGGATTGGACGCTGCCATTCGAAGAAGGAAAGTGGGGCGAGCGGCGCGCCGAACTGGCATCGGAGCGCTGGGCTCAGCTCGTCGCGTCGATGTCCGCGAGGGGTACGCTCGACCGGGACAACAATGCCCTGGTTGAGATCGCTGCCGGGGCCTATGCCGATTGGCGCCTAGCCGAAGCCCATGTCGCGAAGTTCGGGCCGATCGTGCCGGCGCCGAAAACAGGCGTGCCCATGCATAACCCCTACAAGGCAATCGCCGATGCCGCCGCCAAACGGCTTCAGTCGGCTGAGAGCGCCCTTGGTATCCCGCCGGTAGAGCGTGGTCGTGCAACACAGGTGCAGCGTGGCAAGAAAGTCTCCCGCGCGGCCGACGCGTACCTCAAACCTGCATCAGGGTGACCCGACCAGCGCCTACGCGCACGATGTCGTCGAAGATCGGATAGTCGCCGGGGAACATCATCGTGCAGCGGCCGAGCGTCACCTGCGCGATTTGAAGGATGGAGTAAAACGAGGCCTGCATTGGCGGCCGGAACTGGCGGCCAGGGCGATCGAGTTCCCGCCGGCGGTATTGTCGATCACCGCTGGCGCGCATGAAGGGCGGCCGTTCAACCTGCTGCCGTGGCAAGTATTCTGCTCGGGTAGCCTTTTCGGCTGGCGCAAGGACACCGGCCGGATGCGGTTTCGCTCGGCGTGGGTCGAGACCGGCAAGGGCCAGGCGAAAAGCCCATGGATGGCGGCCACAGGCCTCTACATGGGCGGCTTCTACGGCGTGAAACGCGCCGAGGTCTATTCGATCGGTCAGGACCGGGCGACAGCGAACGTCCTGTTCAAGGATGCCGTCGCGATGTGCCGGGCGAGCATCCCGGGCGCCGAGGAGGACGAAACCGACACCCTTGCCTCTCGAGGCGAGGTCATCATTCGCGGCGAGGGAGACAACGCCTGGAAGATCGAGTTCCCGGGTAGCGGCAGCAAGTTCCAGTCGCTTGCCAACGGCGAGGCGATTTCTGGCCCGCGCCCGACGCTGGTCGCGGCCGACGAGATCCACGAGTTCAAGTCAAACGCCTCCATCGAGACATGGAAGCGCGCCATTGCCAAGATGCCGGGCGACGCGCTGATGTTGCTGGGCACCAACACGCCGGCATCGACCCAGATCGTCGGAACGGACTATTCGGAGTTCTATCAGAAGGTCGTCAAGGGCGAGATCGAGGACGACGAGGCGTTTGCCTTCATCGCCCGCGTCGACAAGGAAGACCGCGAAAGCGTCTTCGACAATGAAGGCTGCTGGCCGAAGGCGCTCCCGGCGCTGGGCGTTACCTTCCCGGTCGAGAACATTCGCGGCGAGGTCAACACGGCAAAAGTGCTGCTGTCGACATCGTTCTCGGTCAAGCGCCTGTATTTCGGCATTCCGATCGGCTCGGTCGACTTCTGGATCGCCGAGGAGGCATGGTCAGCGGTTCAAAAGAAGGTGGTTCCGGCCGACCACAAAGGGCGGCGATGCTGGCTGTCGCTGGACCTGTCGGACAAGAACGACCTGACGGCGTTGACGGCAATATGGATCGATGAAGCGACCGGGCACGTCTACGCAAAGACCTGGTACTGGACGACGCAAGCGGGGCTGAAGGAACGGGCACTCGCGGACAACGCGAAATATGTCGAGTGGGCTGCGAACCCGGATATCGATTTCACGGCGGTCCCTGGCGCCGTGATCGACAAGACCTTCGTGGCCATGGAGGTCAACAAGCTCTGCGCAGAACACGATGTGCAGTTCCTGGCCTTCGACCCGGCCGGCATGGGCGATTTCATCGCGGCATGTGAGGCGATCGGTTTCCCCGTATGGCGGTACCAGGGGCCCGACGAGCCGGCTGGAGTGGGGCTCAAACTGGTGGCTCACGGCCAAGGCAAGCGCATCGTGTTCGAGGACCGCGCTCTGTGCATGCCGCGCTCGGTCGAGAAGCTCGAGGACCGCATCCTTGCTGGCACGATCGACATCGACAATTCGCCGGTCACCTACATGTGCGCCGGCAATGCCTTCCTCGACGCGGACGGCCAGGGAAACAGGGCCTTCGACAAGAAGCGGTCGCGCGGGCGTATCGACGGCATCGTGACGACCGCCATGGCCGTCGGCGCGGCCGACAATGAACTTGCGGTGCAGCCGTCCTCTCCCTGGGACGACCCGAACTTCAAATATCAGGCGGCTTGATGGGCATCTTCGGACCAAACCAGCGCGAGATAGAGGCCGCGGTCGAGGTCGCGGTGACCACTGTGCTCGACAAGCGGGCATCGATCGAGGATCCGAAAGTCCCGATCTCCTCGGCCAACATCATGGATTTCCTTGGCCTCCAGGGCGTGTCGGCGACCGGCGTCACGGTGACGATCGACAAGGCGCTCGGTGTGCCGGCGGTGTGGGCGGCGGTCAACTTCCTGTCGGGCACGCTTGCCGCTCTGCCGCTCAACCTGCACCGCAGGACAAAGGCCGGGCGCGAGAAGGTGACGGGCGGTCTCGCCACCATCCTGCATGACGCGGTGAACGACGAAACCTCGTCGTTCGACTGGCGGAAGTCGTTCTTCGACGCGATGTTCACCGGTGGGCGCGGCCTGACGTTCATAGAGCGGAACGCGGCCGGGAAAGTCGCCAACCTCTGGCCACTCGACCCGACCAAGGCCACGGTCAAACGGGTCAACGGTCGCAAGCTCTACCAGTATCGGGACGGCAGGACGACGCACACCTATCAGGCTTCGGAGGTGATCGACGTCGCCTACATGCTGCACAGCGACGGCCTGCGGCATCGCTCGCCGATCATGACGAACAAGGACGCGATCGGCCTCGCTATCGCCGTCACGGAATACGGGTCGAAGTTCTTCCAGAATGGCGGCGTCCCGCCCTTCGTCCTGACTGGTCCGTTCAAGTCGCCCGGTGCGCTGGACCGGTCCGCGACCGATATGGAACTTGCCGTCAAGGAGGCTGCCGAGAAGCGGAAGCTCGCGCTCTCGCTTCCGAGCGGGCACGAGATCAAGTCGATCGGCGTCGACCCCGAAAAGTCGCAACTCGTCGAGCTTCAGCGCTTCATCATCGAGCAGGTTGCGCGCATCTACTCGCTGCCGCCGATCTTCCTGCAGGATCTGACCCACGGCACGTTCTCGAACACCGAGCAGCAGGATCTGCACCTGACGAAGCACACGCTGACCCGCCTGGCCAAGCAGTTCGAGCAGGAGGTCAACCTGAAGCTCTTCGGGCGGTTCAACAATCGCCAGTATGTCGAGCTCAATCTCGACGGCCTGCTGCGCGGCGACTTCAAGACCCGCATGGAGGGCAACGCCCGGGCGATCCAGACCGGCCAGCTCACGCCCGACGAGGCGCGCGAGATGGAAAACCGCCCGGCCATGGGCGGCGCGGCGGCAAAACTGCACATGCAGGGCGCCATGCTGCCGATCGACAAGCTGGGACAACAGCCGGCGCGCGGCATGGGCGACAATGGCGGGCCACCCCTCGACGAGCAGGAAGGGAAAAACGATGGAGCGTGAAATCCGTGGTGGCCTGCCGGCGGAAATCCGGGCCGACGACAGCACCGTGAAGGTTTCCGGCTATGCCGCCGTCTTCAACGAGGCGGCCGACATCGCCGGTCTGTTCAAGGAGATCATTCACCCCGGCGCCTTCCGGGGAGCGATCGGCCGCGACGACGTATCGTTCCTGATCAACCACAGGGGCTTGCCGCTGGCCCGCACCCGCTCGGGGACGTTGATCCTCGCCGAGGACAGTCACGGGCTGAAAGTCGACAGCGGCCTTGACGGCGCCGACCCCGATGTCGCGCGGATCGTGCCGAAGATGCGCCGCGGCGACCTGGACAAGATGTCCTTCGCCTTCCGGGCCACCCGGCAGGAATGGATTGAGACCGGTGAAATCCCGATCCGTCACGTCTACGAGGTCGAACTGTTCGACGTCTCGATCGTCACCGATCCCGCCTATAGCGGAACCGAAATCGGCCTGCGCTCGCTGGAAAAGCACCGCGAGCAGTTGCGCAGGACCATGAACTTTCATGCCGCCGCATCGCGGTTGCGCATGAAGATGGCGCTCCGGCTGAAAGGGGTGGTCGATGCTGACGGCCGATGATCTCCGGCAACTGCTGTTCTACGATCCGACGACCGGAGATTTTCTCTGGCGAGAAAGGCCAAGTCTGACTTTAGCCGATCGGCGCTGGAATGGCCGATATGCACGGACGAAGGCTGGCGGAAGGATGGTGTGCAAGAAGGTTGTCTATTGGCGGATCACAATCGCCAACAAGAACTATCTCGCGCACCGGCTGGCTGTTCTCTACGTGACCGGGGAATGGCCGCCAGATTTGGTCGATCACTGGGATAACGATGGCCTGAACAACAGGTGGTCAAATCTCCGAATGGCATCGCGGTCACAGAATGCCGCCAACAGCCCTGTCCGATCCGACAATAAGACGGGCTACAAAGGCGTCAGCAGACGCGGCAAGCGTTTCGTTGCAGGCATAGAGTTCAACGGCAAGCGCAAGACGCTCGGAACCTTCGACACGCCGCAAGATGCACACGCTGCTTACGTGTCCGCTGCGAAGCGGCACTTTCATGACTTCGCGAGAACTGCCTAGCAACTCGCAAGCCTACCTCGCCCTCAAAACGCGAGAGAACGGCAAGTAGCGGCCTGCTGCTGCCTATCAACGTCAACCAGTCAGAAGGACTGAAACGATGACCGTACAGCTCAAGGAGCTGCGCGAGCAGCAGGCTCGTATCGCGACCAATGCCCGCGCCAAGTTCGACGAAATCACGGCCGACACCCCGGCCGAACGCGCTGCCGAGATCGAGCGCGAGTTCGACGCCATGATGGCCGACTACGACAAGCTCGGCGAGCGCATCGAGCGGCTGAAGAAACTGGAGGATGCCGAGGAACGTGCCAATGCCGCCGATCCTCGCCGGCCCAGGGGTGACGACGGCGAACAGCGCGGCCAGGACGATGGCGACAAGCCGCTCGAATACAAGGAAGTCTTCGGCAAGGCCATCCGCTTCGGTGCGGCCTCGCTGACTGCCGAGGAACGATCCGTCCTCATGCAGGGGCGCGCCGATGTGCCGGCGGAGGTTCGCGCGCAGTCTTCGGTCACCGATGCGGCAGGCGGCTACACCGTTCCGGAAGGCTTCTCGGGTGGGATCGACAAGGCCATGAAGGCCTGGGGTCCGATGTGGGATGCCAACATCGTTCGCGAACTGCCCACCTCGACCGGCAACGACCTGCCCTGGCCGACCGTCGACGACACGGCGCAGACGGGCGAGTTGAAGGCCGAGAACGCGCCGGTGACCGACGATGGCTCCGGTGACGTGGTGTTCGGCCAGAAGATGCTGAATGCCTACGTCTATTCGACGAAGATGGTCCGCATCCCGATGGAGTTGCTGCAGGATTCCGCATTCGACATGGAAGCCCTGCTCAACGATCTCTTCGGCGAGCGGCTTGGGCGACTGTCGAACTCGGTGCTGACCACCGGCACCGGCGTGTCGCAGCCGCACGGCGTTGTCACCGCGTCGTCGCTGGGAAAGACCGCGGTGTCGGCAACGGCGCTCGCGTCCGACGAGCTGATCGACCTCCTGCACTCGGTCGATCCGGCATATCGCGCCTCGCCCAAGTGCCGTTGGCAGTTCAACGACACTACGCTCGCGTCGATCCGCAAGCTGAAGGATGGGCAGGGCAACTATCTGTGGCAGATGGGCGACGTCCGCACCGGCGAGCCGGATCGTCTGCTTGCGCATCCGTATTCGGTCAACCAGGCGATGGCCAACATCGCGACCGGCACGAAGCCGATCATCTTCGGCGATCACAGCCGCTACGTGGTGCGCAAGGTGCGCGGCTTCACCGTGCTGACGCTTCGCGAGCGCTATGCCGAGAATTTCCAGATCGGCATGGTCGGCTTCAAGCGGTTCGACGGCGAGCTGCTGAACACGGCGGCCGTCAAGCATCTGATCATGGCCTGAGTTCGGCTTTGCAAGGCGGGCGGTTTCGGCCGCCCGCTCTCAAAACCGAAGGAGAGCCGCGATGAAGATCAAGATGCTGACAAGCATGTCCGGGCCTGAAGTCCAGCGGAATAGAGGCGACGTGATCGAGGTGTCAGCCGACGAGGCGGTCCGCCTTGCCGAGGCCGGTTTCGCAGAACTCGTCCGCTCCGAGCCGCCCGACAGGGCCGTCAAGCAGGGCACAGCCGAAAAGGCCGTGAAATAGCCATGTGGCACGGCGTTTCCGTCGTCGCGAAGCCGACGGCCGAGCTGGTCACGCTGGCGAAGCTGAAGGCGCGGCTGGTCGTCGATCATGACGATGATAATGATCTGCTTGGCGATCTGCTGAAAGCGGCGATTGCCCGCGTCGACGGACCCTTCGGCATCGGCTACGCGCTGATGGAACAGACCTGGCGCAAGACCATGGACTGTTTCCCGCGGTGCATCCTGCTTCCGGGTGCGCCGATCAAAAGCGTGACGTCGATCACCTATGTCGACGATGCCGGCATGACGCAGACGCTGGACCCTGCAAGCTATCGGGCCGTCACGACTGTCGAACCGGCGAGCATCGAACCAGCCTATGGGACGTCCTGGCCGTCGACGCGCGATGTGACTGGTGCGGTGACCGTTGAATACAAGATCGGCGAGACCGACCCGACCAACGTGCCGCCGGACCTTGTGACCGCTGTCTGTATGATCGTTGCGCACTGGTACGGCGTCCGCGGGGCCGTAGCTGCCGGCGACCTGAAAGAGGTCCCAATGGGCGCACAGTGGATCCTCGACGAACACGCGCGGGGGCGCGTCGCTGCATGACCGACGGCGGTGATCTCTTCTACCGTGTCGCTTTCGACAGGCGGACCGAGGTCGATGATGGCCTTGGCAACACCCTCGCGGACTGGGTCGAGCAGTTCCAGTGCCGTGCCGCCTATCGGCATCTGCGCGGCGGCGAAAGCGTCGTGGCGAGCCGCCTACAGGGCAAGCATGTGCAGATCATTGCCGTGCGCGCCTCGTCGCAGACGCGGCAGGTGTCGACGGACTGGCGGGTGAGGGACGCCCGCACCGGCGAGGTGTTCAACATCCGGGACGTGACGGTCGAGACAGACCGGGCGTTCATTTCCTTCCTTTGCGAGCGCGGCGTGGCCGCCTGAAACAGGAGCAAGACCATGGCAGACCTGACCGTACAGAACCTTTCCGACGAGGATGGCGGCGCCGTCACCTTCGCCGCGGCCGATGTCGCCGGTGACAAGTTCGTGTGGGACAGCCGCGCGGCGATCGTCATCAAGAACGATGACGTGGGGTCGAAGACGGTCACCGTCACGGCCGCCTACACCGCGATCAACGACGCCACCTATGGCGAGCTCACGCGCTCCAACATCGTGCTGGCGGTTGCGGCCGGGGCGGTGGCGGTCATTCCGCCGGTCAATGTCGCGTTCCGCAACGCCGCCGACCTCAACAAGGTGGCGCTCACCTACGACGCGGTCACCTCGCTATCGGTCGCGGTGATCCGGACGCACTGATGGTCAAGGGCCTCGCCCAGCTCCAGCGGAAGCTGACCGTCACCATCCCGGCCAAAGTCGAGGCGGCGACACGGGCGGCCATGGAGAAGGGCGCCGACGAACTCGTCGCCATGATGAAGCGCCTGGTGCCCGTCGACCAGGGCGACCTGCGCGACAGCATTGCCTGGACCTGGGGCGAAGCTCCGAAAGGTGCGGTTGTCCTGGCCGAGAGCAAGGCTGAGAGCCGGGGGCTAAAGATCACCGTCTACGCGACCGACTTCAAGGCGCGCTGGATCGAGTTCGGCACGGTGAAGATGGCGGCGCAACCGTTCTTCTTCCCCAGCTATCGGGCGATGCGAAAGCGGATCAAATCGAGGATCACGCGGACGATGAAGAAGGCGATCCGGTCGGAGAGTGCTGAATGAGTGTCGCGGTTGCCCTGCAGAAGGCGGTGTTCGACGCGCTCCGAGCGGATCCCGCAGTGTCCGGACTGATCGCAGGCCGCGTCTATGATCGCGTGCCGGCCGACAGCCAGGGCAACGTCACGGCGACGTTTCCTTATGTCAGCTTTGGCCCCTACGATTTCGTCTCGGATGATGCCGAATGCATCGACGCAGGCGAGCATACGCTGCAGGTCGACGTCTGGAGCCGGGCCGTTGGGCGTGTCGAGGCGAAGCAGGTCACAGATGCCGTTCGCCTGGCCCTCCACAGTCATGAAGCGGACCTTGGCGTTTATGCTCTCGTCGAGATGCGGGTCGATTTCACGCAGGTGATCGGTGATCCAGATGGGCTGACGTCGCACGGCATCGTGCGCATCGTGGCGATGATCGAGGAGCCGGCATGACGATGGCCTGGGCGATCTTCCACCGCGAATGCAACTGGTCGCGGCCGAACAGCCGGTTTTCGTTCAACGTGCAGCCGTCGTCGGAGCCGCAGCAGCGGCCCCGCGATCTGGTCGACCATTGCGTCGGCAAGGGGTGGGCGACCGAGGTACCTCCGCCGACCCAGAAAGACGCCCCGGCCGATGCGGGGATCATGAAACGTGCCCGGAAGGGCCGTAGCCGGGCGCTGTAGCCCTCATCTGCAACCGGGCGCGAGCCCAATTCGTCGGCTGGTCGTCACCGGCCTATCAACGTATGGAGAAATGCAATGGCGAAGGCGGCGACTGCCAATTTCCATCAGATGGTGCTGGAGGTCGAGACCGACACGCCCGGCACCTATGCCAAGCTGTGCGGGCTGACCTCGCGCGGCGTCAACCGGCAGCACAACATGCAGACATCGGAAGTGCCGGACTGCGACGACGAGAGCCTTCCGGCCGCCGTCGAGAGGGCCGTGCAGTCGTCGGAGGTGACCATCTCCGGGTCCGGCGTGTGGGCGGCTCAGAGCCATGAAACCATGCTCGACTGGTGGTATTCGGGCGCGACGAAGAACGTACGCATCCGCCACGTCAACGCGCTGGTCGGCGATACCGAATACGAGACGGGGCCGGCCTATCTGGCGTCGATCAGCAACCAGGCGGAACGCGGCACGAAGGTCACGGCTGAGATCGCGATCGAGTTCGACGGCCTGCCGACGCGCACGCCGAAGGCTGCCTGATGCGCCATGGCGAGATGATCGTCTGGGCGGCGGGGGAGGATACCTTCCGCTTGGGCATTGGCGAGTTGCGGGCGATCGAGCAGCGGTCGGACGCGGGTGTTTCCGTGGTGTTGATGCGGCTGCTCGGCGGTGCATGGAAAGTCGACGACGTCATCAATCCGATCCGGCTTGGCCTGATCGGCGGCGGGCTGTCGGAGGCGGATGCCAGGAAGAAGGTCGATGCCGCGACGGAATCGGCCAACCTCTATGAACTCGCCGTCACCGCGGCCGAGGTGATGAGACGCTTCGTCATATGGGAAGGGGATGACCAGCCGGGGGAAGCTCCAGCGGGGCAGGCGGAAACGACCTCGCCCCGCTCGCCAACGGCCGAACCCGATGGTCAACCTACTACGGAGCTGGCGCCGTCCTCGGCTTCGCTCCCCGAGACGTCGACGACATGACGCTGTGGGAATTCCACTGCTGCATGGAAGGCTACCGCAAGGCGCATCAGACCGAAGATGCAGCGCCGCCTGCCATGGATGAAAACACGCTGGCCGAACTCGGGATTGAAGGTTTCTGATGGCATCCACTGCGGAAGACCAGGCCCGCTTGCTCGTCTCGATCGAGGCGACGCAGGCGAAATACCTGAAACAGATGGAGACGATCGCGCGGGCGTCGGCGCGATCGGCCAAGTCGTCCGAGGACGCCTTCAAAAAGGCGAACGACAATATCGGGCGATCCTCCGATCAGGGCGGCAGGAAGGCGGCTCAGTCGCTTGGTCAGGCCCGTGCGGCGGCGCAAAACCTGTCGTTCCAGTTGAACGACATCGCCATGCAGCTCGCATCGGGAACCTCGCCCTTCACGGTGATGATCCAGCAGGGTGGCCAGGTTGCTCAGATCATGCAGGGTTCCGGCGGCATCAAGGGCGCCATCACCGCCCTCGGCGGGGCGATCACTGGGCTGCTCAATCCTGTCGGCCTTCTGTCTGTCGGGCTCATTGGCGCGACGGGCTTCGCCGTCCAGTACTTCGCCGAGCTCGTATCGAGCGGCAAGGTCTCGAATGAGGAACTGGAGAAGCAGGTCGAGCTGATCCAGCGCGTCGCCGACAAGTGGGGCGACACCATGCCGGCGCTCAAAGCCTATGCCGACGAGCTGAAGAATGCGGCGGATGCGGCGGACCGTCTGGCCGCCGGTGAGGCAGCACTCAGCAGGATCTATGAGAAGCCTCGTGAACAGGCTCGCGCCTTCGCGCTTCCCGGCATTGCCGATCTGCAGTTGCAGATGCAGGGCTTCGGACAGGATGCCCAGGCAATCGATGGGCTGCGGTCCAAGTTCGACGAACTCAACGAGAAGATCGATCAGAACAAGGCGACCGTCGCCGATGTGCGCGAGTTCCAGAAGAGGCTTTTCGATCTCTTCCGCGACACTGGCCTGCCGGCGGCCAAGGACCTCGGCGACCAGTTCGGGACGCTCGCCGAAGAGATGGCCAAGGTGGAGCCGCGCGGCGCGGCGATCCGCGAGGAGGTAGACCGGATCACGTTGTCGGCCAGCGAAGCGAAGGCAATGGCCGCCGCCCTCGTCGCTCAGATGGTCGGCCTCGGGCCGCAGGGGGCCAACGCCGTCGGGCAGGTCGCTACCGAATTGACCAGCACGCTCATCCCGGCGCTCGGGGATGCGGGCGACAAGGTACGCGACCTGGTCGAAAACTACCGGAAAATGCAGAAGATGATCGAGCGGTCGCCGCTCGGCACGCTTTCGCCGCTGGTGTCCGGTGGCGGGCAGTTCCTCAACCCGGATCAGTTCAACACCTTCCGGGCGAATGAAGCCAATCTGCGGGCGGCCGGGGAGAGCGCCGCGTCCGCAATGATCAAGAGCTTCGAAGGGTTCATCGCGAACGCGAAATGGGACGTGAACGCCTTTCGCGCCGGCTTCGGGTCCGACACGGTCACGCGCGCGAGCGGCCTGATCGAGAAGGTGACGAAGGACACCGTCGTCACGCTCGACGATGCGGAGCGCGATCTTTCCCGCAGGATCCTCGAATTCCAGAGCGGCATTCAGGACGCGATCGGGATCGACACCTGGCGCAGCCTCAGCGAGGGCCAGCAGGCGGCGCTGACCTCGATCGCCTACAATTATGGCAGCCTGCCGAAGCGGATCGTCGAGGCGATACAGCAAGGCGGCGGCCCGGAAGCGGTCGCCAAGGCCATCAACGCGCTCGGCGCCGACAACAACGGCATCAACGCCAATCGACGGCGCGAAGAGGCACAGTCCTTCCTTTCCGGTACCGGCATCTCGATGTCGGAAGCCGGGCTCGGCGGACGCAAGTCGCGGACGCCGGCCGACACCTTCAAGGGCTCCCTCGAGGACGTGCAGCGTCGCATCGATCTGCTGAACGCCGAGTATGAGGCGCAGGCGCGCGTCAACCCGCTGGTGAACGATTACGGCTATGCGGTCGAGAAGGCGCGGATACAGCAGGACCTGCTGAACAAGGCGCAGGAGGCCGGCGTCGCCGTAACGCCGGAACTGGCGGCAAAGATCGAGTCGCTCGCGACCAACATGGCCAAGGCCAGCGCCGGCGCCGAGCAGTTGCAGGATCGGCAGCAGCGCCTTGCGGACCAAGCCGCAGAGATCCGGGACATCGGGCATGAGGCGATCGGCGGGCTAATCAGCGACCTGGTGAACGGCAAGGATGCGGCCGAGGCGCTTTCGGACGCTCTGGCGCGTGTCGGCGATCGGCTGCTCAACATGGCGCTCGACGGTCTCTTCAGCGGCTTCGGAAAGGGTGGCGGCGGTGGCCTTCTTGGCGGGTTCATCATTCCCGGCATCCTGCACAGGGGCGGTGTGGCGGGACGGGATGGTTACGGCCACGGTCGGGCTGTCTCCCCGTCGGTGTTCTCCGGCGCCCGCCGGTATCATTCGGGTGGCGTCGCCGGCCTCCAGCCCGGTGAGGTGCCGGCGATCCTGCAGCGCGGCGAGGTGGTTCTGCCGCGAGGCAGCAGGGCGGGCGGCACGGAGACGATCAGGATCAATCTGCGCGACGATTCCGGACGCATGGCCGAGATCGCCGACCAGCGGATCGAGACGGCTAGCGGCACGATCGTGCAGGTCTCCGTGCAGCAGTCGACCAAGGCCGTGCAGAAGCAGTTTCCTGGCATGCTCGCCCAGACCCAGACGCGTTTCGCATAAGCGGGATCGATCATCTTGACCATTCGCTGGCCAATCATGGTTCTGCCGGTGCAGAACCCGGGCTTCAACATGGCGCCGAGGACCCTGGCCGCTCCGCCGAGCGTGTCCGGCAAGGCGCAGGTGGTGGCCACGGATGCCGGGATCTGGAAAGTGACCTTCGGCCAGGTCGTCGTGAACAACAGGCAGCGGGTGCTAGCCTGGCGCGCCATCGACAACCTGCTGGAAGGCCGGCTTGGCAAGATCCTGGTGCCGTTTTGCCGGGCATACCAGCCTGTTCCGACCAATGACGGGCTGCTCGAGGCGGTTCCGCACAGTGACGACACCCCCTTCAGTGACGGCACAGAGTATCAGGGTGTCGCCATGTCGGTTCGATTGAGCGGTGCAGTGGCGGCGCGCGCCGTCTCGGCGTCAATCACTGCCGATGGCGGCACGATCGAGCCCGGTCAGCATTTCTCGATCGGCGAGCGGCTCTACCGGGTGCGGACGATCGTCTATCACACCACAACCACGGCAACGATCACCTTTCGGCCGCCGTTGCGTGAGGCCGCCGGCGCCGGCGCCGAGATGGATTTCGACGATCCGGTCTGCCGCATGCGTCTGGCCTCCGACGACGCCATGGACCTCGAGCTTGCGCTTCGCCGCTTCGGAACGCCTACCGTCAACTTCGTCGAGGATCTGTGATGGCTTTCTTTACGCCCGATCAGGTCGCGCAGCTCTCGGCCGGCGTCGTTCGGCTCGATCTCCTGGTCGAGTTCCAGTTCGCCAGCGGCACCGAGCGCGTCTGGAATGGCAACAGCGAGCTGACCACGAGCGGCAATCTGTGGAAACCGATGTTCCGGGCCGGGCGGATCGAAGGCATCGGGATCTCCGGCGGGACAGCTTCGGAGACGGTGACCTTCACGCTCAACGGCCTGCCCGGGCAGTCTCCCGACTTCCTGGCCAAGGCGCTGGAGGAGACGCCCGAGGTCGAGCAGCAGTTCGTCATCGTCTACCTGCAGCTCTTTGACGAGGACTGGCAGCCCGTCGGCGCGCCGATCGGCATCTGGTGGGGCTTCATGCAGCCGCCGAAGGTGAGCAGGACGCCGATGCAGGACATCGAGGGCGGCACACAGGCGATCACACTGGTCGCGGAGAACGCCTTCTTCAACCGCTCCCGGCCGCCGAACGGCCGCTATACCGATCGCGACCAGCAGACGCGCTCTCCCGGCGACAAGTTTTTCCAGTTCACGCCAAGCCTGCTGTTCAAGACCTTCGTCTGGCCGGATTTCTGACCAGTGACCATCGACGAATTCATACGGGCCGAGGCCGCGCTGCCCGGCTATCCCGGTGCATGCTGCCGCATGGCCGACAAATGGGTTACGCGCGTGACCGGCTTTTCCGCCCTGGCGCGCTTCGGGCGGGATTTCAGGACCGATGAGGATGTGCGCGCCTGGCTTGCCGAGCCGGGCGGGCTCGCCGTCGCGGTCAACCGCGTCATGCGGGCAGGCGGGTTTGCCAAGACCAGGGACCCGCAGGCCGGCGACGTCGGACTGATTGTCCATGCCGGCAGGCTGTGCATGGCCATCCATGCGGGCTCGGTGTGGGTGAGCCGCGATGACAGCGGCATGATCGGAGCACCGCTCGGCGCCGGGTGGAAAGCCTGGAGAGTCGCCTGATGCCCGGCGTCATCGAAAGCTTCGTGCTGCTTGGCCTGACCTCGCTCGGCGTGTCGGGGGCTGCGCTCGGCATTGCCACCGCGACGCTGACCTATGGCCTGATCGGCGGCATCGGCATCGGGTTGCAACTGCTGGCGCAATCGATCTTCCGGCCGCAGGCGCCGAAACCGGAGGATGTGCAGACGTCGGTGCGCCAGCCGGCGCAGCCGCGTTCGCGTCACTACGGCAAGGCCAAGATCTCCGGGCCATGGGTGTTCGCGGAAAGCAAGGACGGCACCTTCTTCAAGATCCTCGCGCTTGGGCAAGGGCCGATCGACGGTTTCGAGGAATACTGGATCGACGACGAGCAGGTGACGCTCAACGGCTCCGGCGGCGTGATCAGCGGTCCGAAGGCGAACATAACCATCGCCACGCGCACCGGCGTTCCGACGGAAACCGCCTACGGGATTTCGACCGAGTTTCCGGAGTGGACATCGGCGCATCGCGGCGACGGCGTGGCCTCCCTTCTTGCCGTTCAGCCGGGCGTCGACAGCGAAGTGTTCTTCGAGAAATATCCGAACGGCATCAACACCAATTATCGGGTCGTCATCCGTGGCTGTCGGGTCTTCAATCCCGCAACGGAAACGACCGTGTGGAACGATCGCGCCGCGGCGGTGATACGGGACTACATGACCCATGCCGACGGCATGCGGTTGCCGACGTCGATCTTCTCGACGCCGCTCGCCGCCGCCGGGTGGCTGGCGGCTTATCACCGCTGCAACGAGAACATTACGCTCAAGGCCGGCGGGACCGAGGCACGTTACCGGCTGTGGGGAAGCTACTTCCTCAATGAGCGGCCGGGCGATGTGCTGGGGCGCATGCTCGCCTGCTGCGACGGTCGCCTGTATCCGACGCCCGATGGTGGCCTGACGCTCAACGTCGGCGGCTGGCAGGAGCCGACCGTCATCCTCGACGAGGATGCGATCGTCGGCTTCACCGAGCTGTCGCGCGGCAAGGACATCATCACCACCGCCAATGTGATCCGCGCGACCTATCTCGGCGTCGACCAGGACTATCAGACGGCGGACGCCGATCCCTGGATCGACGTCGCCGACGTGGCGGGACGCGGCGAGATCGAGCGGGACATTCCGTTCGTGATGTCGCCGGCGCACGGCCAGACGCGGCGACTGATGAAGAAGGAAGCCTATCGCGCCAATCCCAACTGGGTCGGCACCTTCCAGTTCAATTTGCGCGGACTTGCCGCGCTCGGCGAGCGCCTGGTGAGGATCCGCTATCCGCTATTCGGGATCGACGAAGTGTTCGAGGTGCAGGATTTCCAGTTTATCCTCGGTGACGACGGGATTCTCCAGGGCGTCATGATGCCGGTGATTTCCATGCCTGCGGCTTCGGAGGAGTGGAACCCGGCGACCGAGGAGGGCGACGCCCCGGCCAGCACGCAGACGGATGTGGATCGCACGATACCGGTGCCGACCGGCTTCTCGGTGGCGGCCGTGCATCTGAATGTCGAGGGCGCGCCGCTGGCGATCGCGCGGCTGACCTTCGATGCGCCGCCGGTCGCCTCGCTGAAGGTGCAGGCGCGCGGCAAGAAGACGTCGGAAAGCCAATGGACGCCTATTCCGGTGCAATCGGGCGCGACACAGGCGGACAGCTTCCCGCTCGACGACGGCGTCGAATACGAGTTTCAGATCAGGCATATCTCGCCGTCCGGCCGTCCGTCGGCGTGGACGGCATCGGAGCTGCTCACCGCCTACGGCGACCCTGTCGCGCCTGGCGCCTTGACCGGGGTCAGCGTCAACGGCGGGCTCGGCCGGGCGACGCTCGCCTTCACGGCGCCGGGATCGAACAATCTCGACCGGGTGAAGATCTATCGGCGCGCCACCGTCGGGACGCCCGGTGAAGGCGATCTGATCGCCGTGCTCAATGTCTCGCAGCTGGCCGCCTACAACTACACCGATGGCGATGCGACACGGACAAACCTGCTGCTGACGCCGGATTTCGCCAGCGACACCAACTGGACGAAGGGCACCGGCTGGACGATCGGTTCCGGGGTGGCAAGCCATGCCTCGGGAAGTGCGTCGCTGATCACGCAGACGCCGTCGATGTCGGCCGGCCAGAACTATCGCATCGGCTACCAGGTCACCGCGATCTCGGGTGGCGACATTCGATCCCGCATCATCGGCGACACCGCGCCCGACGGCACCGTGAACACGACGGTCGGCCAGAAGCTCGACACCATTGCGGCGCCCACCACGCCGGTCACCTTCGGCCTGCGCGCCTCGGCGACGGCCGTCGTGAGCGTCGACAACGCCATCCTGTTCCAGGAGACGGCAAGCTGCGCGCCGCAAGGCGTGTGGCAATACTACGTCAAGCCGGTCAACCGATCCGGCCTCGGCAACCCGCAAGGGCCGTATCAGGTGACGGTGTTCTAAGGCCGTCGACTTTCTTCCTTGAAAAATCGATTTGGAGAATTCCATGGGAAGCATCGCTGACCAGTTCAATACCGCGTTCCGCGACTTCGTGACGGATGGCGTGCCGGCGAGCGGGGCCAACGAGCCGAAGAAGTCGGAGATCAGGCCGATCGGCGCGCTCATCGAAACCGAGTTGAACGAGATCCTCGAAGGCATGATCGCCGGCGTCATCTGGAAGGAGGCGGTCCGCGTCGCCACGACGGGGGCCGGGACGCTTGCTTCGTCCTTCGAAAACGGCGATGCGGTCGACGGCGTTGTGCTGGCGACCGGCGACAGGATCCTGATCAAGAACCAGGCCAGCGCGGCGGAGAACGGCATCTACGTCGTCAACGCTTCGGGCGCGCCGACCAGGGCCGACGATGCCAACTCCGGCGCCGAACTGGAGCGCGCGGCCGTGCTGGTGCTGACAGGCTCCACCAACGCCAACACGCAATGGTATTGCACCGCGACCAGCATCACGATCGGCAGCACCGCCGTCACATGGGTCAATATCAGCAACTCCAACTCGGCTCTCGGCACGCTGCAGGATGCCGTCGAAAGCCAGTATCGAGCCGCCTTCTATCGGCCGATCTGCCAGGAGACGGATCGGTTGCTGGTGCCGACCTTCATCCTGCAGCCGCCTTCCGGCTCCGCGGTGACCTATACGCCGCCGAGCTCGCTGGCGTTCGGGGAGTTCGAATGGTCCGACCTGGCGGCCGATGGCGCCTGGCGGCTGTGGATCAACCCGACCGATCAGTCGATGCATGCCGAGGTGATCAATGCGTCCGCTCCGAGTGGCGGCAACGAGAACCTGAAGCGACTGGCGACCAGCTACAAGGGCCTGGTGCAGGAATTCGACGCGCCCGTCGCCCGCACGCTGCCGAACGAATACCCCTTCGGCAAAAGCCGGAACGACGATTCGACGAAGATCGCCAACAGCGTCGTCGCGGTCGACGTGACGGATGCCGGCCTGCTGGCGCTCGGCTTTACCCGCGGCTGGGAGAATGCGGTCAACAACAAGCCGCTCATCCATGGCGACATGCTGACGCCGCGGCGGGACGGCTGGCTGTTTGTTCGCGTGTATGTGCAGTCGACGGTCGCGGGGGATTTCGGGACGCCTTATGTGTTCGCCCGCAATAAGGCCGGGACCGTTGTCGTCGCCGCGCCGATGCTCAAGGAAAAGAGCTACAATTCGGACGGCTCGGCCAGCTACATCCTGTGGCTCGAGCTGACCGGCTTCGAATGCGCGTCGCTGCGGGTCGGCCCCAATGCGACGGCGACCGGCGACATCATCATCTGCGGGCTGCAATTCGCGTGGGCGCAGCAGAAGGACATCTATGTCCGCCGCAGCGACTATCCGTTGCCCGACGAGGAACTCGGCTCCCGGCTTCGTGGCCTCGAGCAGCTGGCGGCGCCCGATGCCCAGGCGAACATCCTCTATCCCGACGTCATGTGGGCGATCGACGAATGGCCGGTGGTGCTCTATCCCGATACGCTTACGGGCCGCGACAATGTCGGCGGCGACCAGATCTTCACCGTGGCGACGTCGAAGGGCGCCGGCCGCCGGCCCTATGTGCGCCAGGCGGCGATGATGACCGAAATAGAGATCGACCCGGCGCGGTGCGGCTCGACGCTGCAGCTGCGCTCCGTCTCGCTGTCGAAGCCGGCGATACAGGCAACCAAGGCCGTGACTCTGGAGAGCGCGCCGCTGTCGGCTTTGTCGGGCAAGAGCCCCACGATCCTGATGCTGGGAGACAGCCTGTTCGAAAGTTCCGGCACCGTGCCGAGGCTCTATGAGGCGCTTGTCGCCAACGGCGCGACGCCGACGTTCCTCGGCACGATCGACGGCAAGGATGCCTATGTCGGCGGCATCACGGTGCGGCCATGCGAGGGGCGCGGCGGCAAGGACCTGTCGCACTACACCAACGCCGACAACACCGTGATGCTGGTGCCGGCCTCGACGGCCGCATACCTGGCGCTCTCCAGCGACGACCGTGAGGGCTACAACCCGTTCATCCGGACGGCCGTCGGCGGCGAGACGAGCGGCGCGCCCGCCTATGTGCGCAACGGGCATGTCTTCGACTTCCAGATGTATCTGGACCGGTTCACCTATGCCGATCCGGATTTCGTGTTCATCAACTCCTGCGCCAACGACATCGCCTTCGCCAAGGTCGGGCTGCCGACATCGGACGCCGCGGCCAACTTCATTGATGGCATGCTGGTGCTGGCGAAGCGCATCAGGGCCGATGCACCTTCGGCCAAGATCGTTTTCAGCCTGCAGGCGACGGCCTTCGCCGGCGGTGTGATCCACAAGTGGGCTGAATATGTCGCTGTCATCCAGGCGGCGATGGATCAGCTCGTGACGATCGCCGACGCCAACACCTTCATCCTTCCGGTGTGGGCGCATCAGAGCCGTTATCTGCGCTGGGGAACGCAGAGCACGATCAGCGCTGCCACGGGGTCAACCCCCGAGATCGTGCGCGTGACCGACGATGTGCACTATCGGGAGACGGGGACCGATCAGGCCGTCGAAACGTTCCTGCGGTTCATGGCGAACCACGTTTAGGAGCCCGCACAGCCGCCGCGACCGGGGGCAGAGGGCCCCTTGCCGACCATTGCAGCGCCAGCAGTGCGCTGATCGCGCTGCCGCTACGATGCGTACTGCGTCGCGATCTTCATCTGTAGGTCTTCATCTGCGGTGCGGAAGTCGACCTTGCCTGTTCCGTCGCACGTTTGACAGGTGGTCGTTCTGTTCTTGGCAGGCCGTATCTTTCCGGCGCCTTTGCAAACCGGGCAGACGGCTAACAAGGGGCTGACGTCCATGTCGTCTCCTTTCTCAGAATCCCTCCCGGTCACCGGCATCATTTATCGAACCTGGAGTCGTTGCAACCGCTGATAGTCGCGGCCGCGCTCTGGCCTGACATCTTCGCAACTCAAAGGAACAACCACATGACAACGACGCTGGACGTGCAGCGCGCGCTGATCGCGCTCGGCTATGACCTCGGGCCGACCGGGGCGGATGGCATCCCTGGCCGTCGCACCACGGCCGCGGTGCGGCAGTTCCAGGCGGATCGGGGCCTTGCCGTGAAATGGCCCGGCACCATTGGGCCGATCACGCTCGCCGCGCTTGGCCTGTCAGGCGATGCCGCGCCGGAGCCGGGCGTTCCTGCCGGCGAGGTCGTGCCGCCGTGGATCGCGATCGCGCGGGCGAAGATCGGCCAGCACGAGAAGATCCACAACAAGACGCTGCGCGACTGGCTCAAGAGCGACGGGCACACGCTCGGCGACCCGGCGAAACTGCCGTGGTGCGGCGATTTCGTGGAAACCTGCCTGGCGCTCGCGCTGCCCGACGAGCCGTTGCCCGGGAACCCCTATTGGGCGCTCAACTGGAGGCAGTTCGGGCGGCCGATCGATATCGTGGCGCTCGGCGCCGTGGCGGCCTTTGTGCGGCCCGGCGGCGGGCATGTCGGCTTCGTCGTCGGTCACGACCGCAGCTACTTCCACGTTCTCGGCGGCAACCAGACCAACGCCGTGACAATCACCAAGATCGCCAAGGATCGGCTCTCCGGCCCGCTGCGCTGGCCGTCGAGCTACGCGCTGCCGACCGAGGCGCTGCCCTACCGCGACATCGACGCGACCGTTTCCACCAACGAGGCATAAGGAGCCTGACCATGGACAAGATTTCGAAAGCGATCGGCGCCGGCACGGGCGGCGTCATTACTGGTGCCAGCATCGGTGCGATCTATCTGCCGGAGGGCTCGCCCTGGTACGCCTATGTTCTGATGGCGCTGATCACCGGGCTGGCGCCGGCAGTCGTCACCTATCTCGCGCCGAAGAACGCTGACTGATCGGCGGCATTGGTAATGGCCGTCAGCACGGAAGCACAGGTCGCTAGGCTTGATGAGCGGCTGAATGGGATCGAGCGGGCAGTTGCTTCGATCCTCGAGGAATTGAAAGCCGCGTCTGAAGGACGGCGGCGCGGCTACGAGGCTTCGGAGCGGGTCGAGCGCGAGATCATCGGCATCACGCATAGGCTCGTAGCGGTAGAAAGGAGCGTCGAGGCGATTCGACCGACGACTGCCGAGCTGGAGCGCGTGCGCGACCGCGTGGTCTTCGCCGGGTCGCTCGGCAGGGCCCTGTGGTCCATCGGAAAGGCGCTGCTGTCGGCCGCGGCCGGCGCCGCGGCGGCCTGGTACACGCTCACCGGTCGGCCGCCGCCCTAATCTCGCTTAGGCCGGCGGGTCTCCCTTGGAGCGGTGGGCGCTCAGCACGTGACGAGATCTGTGTGGCCGAAACCCTTAGAGTAGTCGAGCACGGAGATGACTGTCGGCGTCACGCGGAATATCCGAACCTGTTCCGGAGTCGGCATCGGCCCTGGCAGCGAGACTTGCTCCGGATACTTCAGCGGCAACATTCGCAAGATCTTTTCCGCTTCGCCCCGGTCGACCACCGCCTGCGCGCGCGCCGCCATGGAAAGTCCGGCAATTTCCATCACTTGTGGCGTATCATGATCGATGGTCAAGGACACGCGATCGTCTCGCGCCAGGTTCGCCGCCTTCTGGCTGTCCAGGCCGCAGAGGAAGTAGAGGGTAAGGCCTTCGTTCACATAGCCGACGGTGGTCGCCTGCGGCCAACCGTCCGGCCTCAGCGTTGCAATCGTCATGATCCGGTGCTGATCCAACAGCGTCAGGATCTTCTCTCTGATCTCTTCGTTCATCGGTCGTCTCCAAGACCATTGCAGCCGTGATGATAATAGGGGCCGCAGACCGCGTGGCCTTGACGTACGTCAACGCCATGTCCGGCAAATACTCTTCGGCCGCAATGGTCGGTCCGGGCTCGGATCCTCGTTCGCTCCTGGTGCTGATGTTCAGGAGGAAGCGAACGACGCAGGAATTTGACATGCTAGCGCTCGATAGCATAGATACTGCTATCGGTCGTTAGCATAGGTGATTCGATGAGTAACAGGTTCAGTGACGCAGGAAAGGCAAGGCTCAAGAAGATGACTGCGGAGGCTCGGCGTGAGGTCGCTTCCGCCGGAGCAATGGCACGATGGGCGAAAGCAGACCCCGATCGGGCGAGCTATGCCAAAGCGATTTTCGGCGCGGACGATCGGCCGCTTCGCATCGGCGATATGGAAATCCCGTGCTACGTGCTCGACGACGAACGTCGGGTTCTGACGATTTCCGGAATGCAGTCTGCCATGAACATGGCGCGAGGCGGCAGCATGGTCGCCGGCATGAATCGTTTCGAGCTTTTTGTCAGCCGCGAACGCATTAAACCGTATATTTCCAATGACTTGGCGGAGCGAATCCGCAATCCGATTATCTTTGTCACTCCGACCGGAGGTCGGGCGTATGGATATGAGGCGGAGATTCTGGTCGAACTCTGTGAAGCCGTGCTCGCGGCGCGTCAGGCTGGCGTTCTTCAGAAGCAACAGCTCTCGATCGCGCAGAAATGTGAACTGCTGATCCGCGGGTTGGCAAGGGTCGGCATCGTGGCCCTGGTCGACGAGGCGACCGGGTATCAGGAAGTCCGAAAACGAGATGCGCTCCACAAGATTTTGGAGGCATACATCGCGCCGGAACTGATGCCTTGGACCCAGCGGTTCCCGAATTCGTTCTATGAGGAAATGTTTCGTCTCCACAAATGGCCGTACGATCCCGAGTCGGTGGCGCGCCCTGGCGTGGTCGGCAAGTTCACGAACACTTACATCTATGAGCAACTGCCGAATGGTGTTCTCGACGAACTGCGGCGGGTTAACCCGAAGGACGGACAGGGGCGCAGGAAGGTTCGGCACCACCAGTATCTGACCGACCAGATCGGCAACCCGCATCTGGAGCGCCAGCTAGCAGCGACGACTGCGATCATGCGGGTTGCAGATGATTGGCCGTCGTTCAAACGGATGTTCGCCAGGGCCTTCCCGCGCAAGGGCGATCAGACAGAACTTCTTCCCGATTGATGGCGCAGTCCTCCGCCAGAGCCCGCGTGTCCGCTGCCCGGATGCGCGGGCTTGGCCGATTCCGCGCCTCCAAATATCTGGTGGCTGCACTCTCTTTCGCCGCAATGAAGGCGCACCGTCCCTGATGATCAAAAACAAGTTCCCCATGCCCGTCGTGATTTTTGTCGAGAGGCTGAGGACTTTCACGCTCATCGTCACGGTGACCGACGCTTCGAATTTCCTGTTCGACAATTGGCCAAGCAACGACAGCGAGCAATGGACGAACGCGATGAAGCAGTGCGCCAGCGCCGACACCGGCAAGAGCAGCATCGAAGACGCCAGTGTTGCGTTCATCCTCGCCGTGGAGACGGCAGGTATGCGGGTTGACCCCACGCTGTCGTTCTACGGGCATTAAGCTACCTCCTGAAGCGGCCTCGCCTCGCCCCCCCTCCCTCTAATCGGAAGATCTCCGTCGAGCCCTGAGGTGCTTGGGAGTGAAAGAGCGTTCCTCCCTCAGCGAGATTGCAGCGTCTCGCTCCAGGAGCAGGCTCATGACCTCGGTGGCTTCCAAAAGCAGTCGGCGGGTCTCGTCAGGGGTAAGTAGATCCACCCGCCCAACGGGCATCGTTCAAGTTCATGAAGAGGTCGACGACACGTTCATGACGATGCATATGGAAACGCCCCTGCACTTGGCGAAAGCGAGGTAGAAGTCGCTTGAGGCGGATAGCGCCGTAACGAATTGAGCGCTATCAGAGCGTCCCGCTCCAGAATCTGGCTCATCACTTCGACCACTTCTTGCAGCAGTCGCCGCCTCTCCTGCGGGGTAAGCTCGTCCGACTGGTCGACCGCCTCCATGACATTCATGAGCAGATCGACGCCACGCTGATGAAGTTGCATGGAATGCCCCTTCAGGGTCGGGGCGAAAGCGTGATTGTCTCTTCCAACAGCCGGCGCCCGTTTCAAATGCCGGCAACATGCGAATGGGCGCTCGCCGAGAACCAAAGTCAAATCACAAATGGAACCGCCTCAGGTCAACCGGGCCATGGCCCCTTCGATCAAGTCACGATCGGCACGCAAGCTCGCGAGTGTATTCAAAAGCTCCGATAGGAGTTCTCTCGCTTCGGTCGTATCGCCGCCTACAGAAATAAGATCTTCGACGATGGCGCGCTGCCTGACAACGTCAGCTTCCCCCCGAACTATTTGCTCAGTCGCGTTTACAAGGCGTGCGATTTCTCGCTGCAATTGCCGTGTGTTCATTCTCCGCCAAGTCGCGCCACAGGCGCACAAAGCGAACGTAGAGTTGCCGAGATGGTTCCAACGAAATTGAAGGCCCGGTATTCGCTTGACTCTGGGGCTCGATGGGCGCCCGATAGGGTCGTTGCCGGCACATCACACGGGCGCCGGCTGTTGGAAGAGACAATCACGCTTTCGCCCCAGCCTTGGGAAAGGGCAGAAAGCTATGTCCACGAAAGCCACCAGGCCTCCTCTGCACGCATCGGTCGCCCTAATTCAAGTTTATGGTGATTGGTTCGTCCGATCGGTGGTCGGAGGCATCGCTGAAACGGAGAGGTTCGCGAGCCGAAGATCTGCCGTTCTCTATGCGGAACGCCAACGAACGAAGTTGCACGTCCATCGAGTGATTTGGCTGCAGAGAATCTAGGTTCCCGACCTGGTTTGCTGCCCGGCTTGCGCCGGCTGTTCAAATTGAGCAGGATGGGGGAGGCGTGATAGCTCCAAACCTCCTCCATCGCGATTTTCTGGAAAGATCCGCCCGCATGGCCCGCTACTTCTTCGATATATTGAACAATGGCACGCGTGTTCTCGACGAAACCGGCTTGGAACTTGACGATCTCAAGGCCGCCATCGGCGAAGCAGCCCGTGCGCTTGCCGATATGACTGAGGAGATGATCGAGGGCTCATTGCGACAGGAGCTGCGGATCGAAATCCGAAGCACGGTAGGCGAGGCAATTCTTAGTGTTTTGCTGGCGTTGGAGTTCAGCGGACTGCACGCGCTGGGCACTGGCAAGCAGTGAATACTTCGGCAACCAATTGAAAGACCCGCGCCACCATCGCGCGGGCCTAACGGGGCGGGTCACCGAGGAGACGGGCGACCCAAATGATGAATCGCATTAGATATTGCTCAAATAGAGGCGCGGAGAGTTAGCGCTTACGCCTCGCCCTCTGTCGGCGTGTCTTCCTCGATCTCGTCGGACGGCAGATAGCCCGCGCCGATCAGCCAATCCCGCATCAGCTCGGCCGCTACGATTTCGAGCGAAAATGCCGGGTCCATTTCAACGCGGAGCCTGTTGAGCGCTGCCGCTATGTCGTCGTCTATGTCGAGGGTGAGGCGGACAGACATCATTCCATGTCCGGTACATCGCCGCTCTGGAAAAGCACTGTCGGCGGCCCATACTCGCCAACGGCGGGATCGGCGTCACGCGCCCAAGCGATCACGCCGGAATGCTTCCGCGAGAGCGATTCGGCCAGCTTGACAGCCCGGTCTTCGCTCTGCTGCTCAGCAGGGCCGTAGGCAGCGACGAGTTCCCCATCATCGGTCTGATCGAACGCCGCGACGACGATGAGCTTGCTTGGTCTGGATTGCGACATTTGCGGTCACCGAGCGCGGAGTTGGGATGTCACGCTTCAACAAGTCGGCGAGAACATCGGCGGTATTCCGAAGAAGTCGGCGGACATCCTCGTGCGGCATATCGTCGAGATGGTCGGCCGCGTCCAAGAGATCCACCACAAGTTCCAATCCTTGTCTGTGTAGCTCTGGCATGACGTTCACCCACTGACAAAAAGTGAAACACTCACAGCGGCAAAAATCTGGGGTGTGGAAACGGCGCCTTCAAGATCGCACCAGTGCTCATTAGAGGCCTGGCGGCGTGCTGTCGACGCGCGCGGATCGTCGGCCCCTATAGTAGCGATCCTTGCACCGCGGCGCCCGGGTATTTGATCTGGGTGGGCGGCTTCTCGACGATGACGAGCTGATCATCGGGGAGCGGGCGCTGCAGGGCCTTTGCCTCCGACCACGGCGCGCGCAACCAGGTGTCGGCTTCTTCTTGGGTGGTGAGGATCACCGGCATCGCCTTTTCGTGGATGGGCTTCACCACCGCGTTCGGCGACGTCGTGAAGAAGCCGTAGAGCTCGAATTCCTGCACGCCATCCCTGACTTTGCGCACGCCCGTCCAACGGGTCCATAGCCCCGCGAAGAAGAACAATGGCCGGTCCGGAGTGAGCGCGAACCAATAGTTCCGCTGGACGC
The DNA here is from genome assembly GCF_016756635.1 of Mesorhizobium sp. L-8-10. Classification (NCBI taxonomy): domain Bacteria; kingdom Pseudomonadati; phylum Pseudomonadota; class Alphaproteobacteria; order Hyphomicrobiales; family Phyllobacteriaceae; genus Mesorhizobium; species Mesorhizobium sp. L-8-10. The sequence continues at coordinate 4,948,425 of NZ_AP023263.1, forward strand.
CGGTTTCAGGATCCTTGTCGCCAGGTGTGGGCGACGGCTCCGCAAAACTCGTCGCCGGCACGATGCAGCGGTGCGGGACGTCGAGATACGGCTGCCAATGCCCAAAGTTCGGGCGGCGGATGTTGGTCGTGCCAGGGTCAGCCTTGCCCTTGATCCGATCAGGTGGCGTCGGCATGCCCCATTGGAGCGGCACGACCTCGCGCTGACCATCCTCGCCGACGCGGACGACCGGCGCCAGGAAGTTGGGATAGACGTCACGGCTCGGCTCGTTGAAGCCGGTGAGATCCCGCATCGCCCTGGACCATTCGAGGATTGCCCGCTGCGTCGTGGTGATGTTGTACAGATTGCACACTGGCGATTCTCCTCACGGGTCACAGTTCGGTGCTTCCAGCCGGGCTGGCAGTGGACAAAATGAGAACAAAAGAGTCAATCCGGGCTTGTCAGGATGATAGGGAGAGGAATAATTCCCTACCATGCCGGAACCGTATTGGCCCAAGAAGGGGGAGTTTCCCCTATCCCGCCTCAACGAGCATATGCAGCTCGTGCGGGTCAGGTGCGCCTATTGCAAGCGCGTCAATCACTACCGGCCGGACGACCTGATCCAGATATTCGGCGATGTCGACGTCGATTCGCTGATGCTGAGGATGAAATGCGAGGGTGGCGCGGATCACGGCATTCTTGACGTGAAGGCGTTCATTCCGACAGGCAGCGAGGCGGTCGGGCTTCGCATCCGGCGGTTGGCAGCCATCAAGATCAAGCGTGTTCCCGTCTGGCGGGACGACTAAAGCCCCGGCCGCCTCTGCTGCTTGCGCCACTCCCAGGGCTCCACAAATTCACCCTGCCACATGCCAATGCGATCTTGCCGTGCCTTGTTCTGTGCTGCTGCATAGGCGCCCTTGCTGTATTTCGGCCAGTCGAGCGCATGGCCGTTCCGGACGAGCCATTCAGCCACGTCCTTTCCGCCGGCAGTGCAGCGGGCGACCATCCGGCCGTATCGGTCCCGGTCGACCTTGTGGCAGGTCGTCGGCCGCGCCGCCTTCAAGAAGTCGTCGAGCGCGAGCGCGGCGACCTGGCCGCACCGGTAAGTCTTCCCCGCACCGTCGGTGCAGAGTTGCCGGCTCTCTGGCGCGTCGATCCCATTGATGCGGATGCGCTCGCCATGGATCTCGATCGTGTCGCCGTCGACGACACTGGCGCGGCCGACGGTCGGAACCTCCATAGCGGTCGCAGTTGCGGAAAACGATACAGCGACAACAAGGGCACGACTAACTGGCGATACCGCCGGCCAGTTTTTCATTGAGGGCATGGCCAGGCTTTTTGGATTGCAGACAGGACGATAAAGGCCGCCTGCCAATGGCGGTCGGCAGGATTCCGCTCTAGTTCTTGGCAAACAGCGTCGACGAATTGGCCGCTTTTCACGGTTAACGGCGGGCAGAACGTTGCTGTATTATTCACTTCATCGCGGAGCGCAGTGGCATCATTGAATCCCAGAATGTAGGCTTGCGCCTCGCCTCTGTCGGATCGGCAAAGCTCATAAAGCTGATTGCCGTTGAAGAAGTACGTTGCTCTTTCTTGGGCGAGAGCTGGCATCGTTAAGGACATGGTAAGTCCGACCAGGACAAGAATATTATACTTTGTCATCATTGGTTGCGTTGAGTTCATCAGGCCGCTTGCCTTCTTCGCTAGGGCGCCACTTCCGTAGCCGTACACCGACGCCACCGCCATTCTCCGGGATGAATTCGACTCCGGCCGCCTCCAATGCGGCCTGAACTGCGTCGACCGTTCTTTCCTTGAGCGGATCGCCCCTCTCCAACCTGGCAATTGTGTCCGGTGAGACCTTCGCCAACTCGGCGAGTTCGCGCACCCCAAGTCCGAGCGCAGCCCTTGCCATTTTGCTCTGGACGGAATTCATTTCAGAACCCTGTTACGATTTCAATTGACGAAACGTCCTACTTTGATATCGTATCACCGTTACGAAATCGTTACAAGGAACGGACCCATGCCGAATACCATCGTTTCGGCGGCCGGCGAAGCTATGCCCGCTGCCAAGATCAACCGCCGGCTCGCCCTCCTGGGCGGGCTCACTGCCGCCGCTCTCATCGAGGCACCGGCGCGTGCAGCGGACAACGTGTCCGTTGCATCGCCGATTATGACTCTTTTCCGCGAACATCCCGATGCTGAACTGCTCCAGCTCGACAAGGAGATGGAGGCCGTTCACGCCAGGATGGAGCGTGCCAACGCAGTATGCGTCGACATATGCAACCGAACTGGCGGCAACGTCTGTCCAGAAAGCGAGGCTGCCGAAAAGGCCTTCGGCGCGATCGTTGATGATCTCTGGAAAATCGGCCGGCGCATTTTTGCGATTCCCGCCCACACGCCTCAGGGCATGGCCGTGAAGCTCCGAGCCGGCGATCGACTGATCCTTGAGGACTTTGTCGACCGCGATGACTTTCTGTCCATCGCGGTCGACATCAGGCGGCTGGCAGGGGAGTCCGCGTCATGAACGCTCACACGCCGCTTCTGAAGCCCTACGGCTGCCCTGCGGGCATCGCGCCTCACGAATGGCGGCGAGCCGTTGAGATCCGGCTAGAGGAACTTCTCGACCAGTCCATGGCGCTGATAACCGCGCTCGACATGATGGAGGTCGACGCGGATTTTGAACCGTATCTGGCTGGCACTGGCGGCGACGATCGCGAGGACGAAAACGAGCATTGGGACGGTAACCCCGACGACGAGGACAGCCACGACGCTGAAGCGGACCCTGCCGAGTGGGGCGTTGCCGACGAGGACGCCCTGCACGCAATCATGCCCTACTGATCAAACTTCTCAACCTTGAGCCCCGGCTGCGGAAACGTGGCCGGGGCTTAATTTGCGCCTATGCGGGTCGGTCGGAGTGGGTGTTATGTTGGGCGATATGGTTGAGATAAAAGAATCCAACAATATCAAGGTCTTAGTAAACGAAAACGCCGCCCGATGGGCGGCGTCGATCTGCGTCGTGTCGGAAACGAGGACTACTTGATCTTCGTTTCCTTGAACTCGACGTGCTTCTTGGCGATCGGGTCGTATTTGCGGAACGACAGCTTCTCCGTCTTCGTGCGGCTGTTCTTGCTCGTCACGTAGAAGAAACCGGTGTCCGCGGTCGACAGAAGCTTGATCTTGATGTTCGCAGCCTTGGCCATGATTCTCGTCCGTTGTTTCTTGAGTTTCGTACCGCTTGAGCACGGGAACGAAACCCGGACGCGGAAAACGTGGCGCGACTGATATAGAAGGCGGCCGAAAAGTCAAGTCCGGGACCGCGACGCGGCCAGCCTCCACGCGACCAAGGCGACATAGGCGGCGAAGAAGAGCGCCAGCGACCAGGCGAAACCCTGGTCGCCCAGGATGTCCATGCCGATGCCGATCGCCTGGGGGCCGAGCACCATGCCTAGCCCGTAGCAGAACACGAAGGCGGCGTTGGCTGAGGCGAGCTCATGGCCGGATAGGCGCGCGCCAAGATGGGCAAGCCCGATCGTGTAGAGGGCGGCGACCACGCCGCCCCAGAAGAACAGCAGAACCGCCAGCACATACCAGTTCCCGGCGAGATACGGCAAAGCAAGCATTCCGGCCAGACCGGTGAGCGCGCAGCCGAGCAGCAACTGGCGGCGGTCGCGTACGCGGTCGCTGATCATGCCGAGCGGCACCTGCATGACGACGTTGCCGAGGCCGATCATGCTGAGCAGCAAGGCGGCGTCGCTCTCCGAATACCCCATGCGGGCGCCGTAGACAGGGAAAAGCGCGAAGCCGCCCGTTTCGACCGCGCCGAAGACGAGCACCGCGGCGGTGGCTGTCGGCACCAGCCAGATGTAGCCGGCAAAGCTGCGCGATTCGTCGTCGGAGCGCTTGATCGCGGGGCTTTGCCGCCAGGCCGCGGCCACCGGGATCGCGGCGATCATAGTGACGGCGAAGGTCACGCCGAAGGGCAGGAACCCTTTGCTCCCGATCTGCGAGAACAGCCAGGGGCCGGCCGCGAAGCCGAGTGACAGCACCGTGGCATAAAGGCCCAGCACGAAACCGCGCCGGTGCAGCGGCGCCGAGACCGAAATCCAGAACTCCGACAGGATGAAGAGCACGGTCAAGGCCACGTGAAGGGTGACACGAAGCGGGAACCACATCCAGAAATGGGGCGCGAAATAGAAGCCGACGAAGGCGGAAGCGCCGGCCAGGATCATCGCCAGCATGGTCGGCACGACGCCGAAGCGCACCGCGAGCGGAATGGCCAGCGGCGCGGCCGCGATCGAGGCGACGCCGGCAACCGCCGTGTTCAGGCCGATCATCGAGGCCGAATGCCCACGGCTTTCGAGGATGACGCTGAGCAGGGGAATGCCGAGGCCGATCGCGATGCCGACCACGCTGATCGAGGCGATCGCGGCCGTGATCGCCAGCCAACGCGTATGCGCCAGCGCTGCGCTCTGGTGCGGCGTGTGCATGCCCGCCGACGCTGCCTAGACGATTTCCCGGCGGAAGCGGTTGTGCAGCATCCGGTAGAACGGAACCGGGCCGCCCGGGCCGAGTATCGGGTCGTCGGCCAGGCGCTGTTCGAGTTCGCCCAGGATCGTCCGGGTGATGGTGGGGATGTCGGCCTGCTTCGCCTCCTGCAGTGGCAGCCACACGAGTTCCTCGAGCTCGTTGGTCGGCCCGCCGTCGGGCAGGGCGACGGCGACATCCTCCCGCCACGCGGCGAGGAAACGGGTGTCGAAGCGGCGCACGCGTCCGGGCGGGGTGATGGCGCGGGCGATGAAGCGCAGCTTCTCCAGCGACGGACACACGCCCTGGCGCACGAATTCCTGCCACTCCGCCTTGGCCGTCGAGAAGGGGCCCTTGCGTCCGATCAGAAGGCCGGCTTCCTCGTAGGTCTCGCGGATCGCCGAGAGCGCGATGGCGCGGGCGCGGGTGGAGGAGGCACGATGGCCGGTGCCCGCCAGCCTTGTCTCTTCGGCAGGGTGGAGGCCCTCGGCGACGGGGATGCGGCTGTCCGTGGGATCGGTGCGGCCGCCGGGAAAGACGAATTTGCCCGGCATGAAGGCGTGCCGCGCATGACGCCTGCCCATCAGAACGAGGAACTGGTCGCGGCGACGGTCGAGCAGGATCAATGTTGCGGCGTCGCGCGGCCGCATCGGCTTGCCGCCCAGCGCGAAATCCTTCGATTCGGCCTTGTCGACCTCGGCCCTGGTCAGTCCTTCCATCGAGCTACCTCGATCCTTTCGTCAGGCTTCCGGATGTGCCTCGATGGCGTCTTCCTCGCCGCCGAAGCCGTGCATATAGAGCGCCCATTGCAGCCCGACGACAGCTCCCTTTACCGGGCGTATCAGCACCAGCGCGGACAGCACCGTCAAGGGGATCCAGATGGCGAGATGCTGCCATGTGGACAATGTGCTGGTGGCCTCGAAGGCCATGAAGGCGCCGACGATGATATGGCCCAGGATCACCACGACGAGATAGGCCGGCAGGTCGTCGGCGCGATGATGGTGCATTTCCTCGCTGCAGACCTCACAGCGATTCACCGTCTTGAGGAAAGAGGCGAACAGCCGGCCTTCCCCGCAATGGGGGCACCTGTTGCAGGCGCCGCGCAGCATGGCATCCCGGACCGGCCGGGCCGGCCGTGCGGATTTCTTTTGGCCGCCGAAAACCTGCTGTTCCATATTCATCTCCTGCCGCGGGGCCGCGGCTTTGCCGCGCGGCTGCGCGCCTTGCCTTTTGCCTTGTGGAACGACCGTCGCGAACCGGAAAGCGGCTTGGGATCGGTCAGCATCTCGAAACGCATCGCGCCCGCGAGCGGCGCGACTTCGACGAGGCGAACCTCGACGCGATCGGCGAGCTGATAACCCTTGCCAGTGCGCTCCCCATAGAGGGCGCGGGCGGTCTCGTCATAGATATAGTAATCACCCTCCAGGGACGACACCGGTATGAAACCGTCCGCGCCGTAGATGGGCAACTGGACAAAAAGCCCCGCCTTGGTGACGCCCGAAATACGGGCATCGAAGGTTTCGTCAATCCTTTCAGATAGATAGGCTGCTATCAAGCGGTCGACCGTGTCGCGTTCGGCCGCCATGGCGCGGCGTTCCGACGCAGAGATGAGCGCTGAGGTCTCGTCCAGGCGTTCTTCCTCGCCGCGCGTAAGGCCGTCCGGCCCGAAACCGAGCGCAGCAATGAGGGCGCGATGCACGATCAGGTCGGAATAGCGGCGGATCGGCGAGGTGAAATGCGCGTAGCGTCGCAGATTGAGGCCGAAATGGCCGATGTTGTCGGGCGCGTATTCGGCCTGGCTCTGCGAGCGCAGCACCACCTCGTTGACGAGCGCCTCGTTGTCGGCGCCGCGCACCCGGTCCAGGATCGCGTTGAATTGCGCGGGCCGGAGCTGGGCTCCGCGCGCCAGCGACAGGCCGAGCGAAGCGAGGAACTCCCGCAACGATTCCTGCTTGGCGAGCGAAGGGCCGTCATGGATCCGATAGACCAGACGCTGGCGCTTCGCCTCGAGGGTCTCGGCCGCCGCGACATTGGCCTGGATCATGAATTCCTCGATCAGCTTGTGTGCATCGAGGCGTTCGGGAACGACGACCCTGTCCACGGTCCCGTCGGGCTTCAGCAGGATCTTGCGCTCGGGCAGGTCGAGTTCCAGCGGCTCGCGGGCCTGACGGCCGCGCTTGAGCACGGCATAGGCCTCCCAAAGCGGCTTCAGCACCGCTTCGAGGATCGGTCCGGTTCCGTCGTCCGGGCGGCCGTCGATCGCCGCCTGGGCCTGGGGGTAGGCGAGGCGGGCCGCCGACTTCATCATCACCCGGTGGAACGAGTGGCGGAGTTTCCGGCCGTCCGCGGCGAAGGCCATCTTGACGGCGATCGCAGGCCGGTCGACGCCTTCGCGCAGCGAGCAGAGGTCGTTGGAGATGCGCTCCGGCAGCATCGGCACGACCCGGTCGGGGAAATAGACCGAATTGCCGCGTTTCAGCGCTTCGCGGTCGAGAGCTGAGCCCGGGCGCACATAAGCGGCGACGTCGGCGATCGCGACGATGACCATGACACCGCCCGGGTTGTTCCCGTCCGGGTCGGGCTCGGCAAAAACGGCGTCGTCATGGTCCTTGGCGTCGGCCGGATCTATGGTCACGAGCGGCACGTCGCGCCAGTCTTCCCTCCCGGATAGCGTCGCGGGTTTGACGGCGTCGGCCTCGGCCAGCACTTCAGGCGCAAAGATGTGCGGGATCTCGTGGGCATGGATGGCGATCATCGAGACCGCCTTCTCGCTCGTGAGCGAACCGAGCACGGTCAGGATCCTGGCGCGCGGCAGGCCGTATCGTCCCGTCCGCGAGGGCTCCACCTCGACGAGATCGCCCGGTTTGGCGCCGTTCAGGAAATCAGGCTCGACCACGAGTTCCGGCTGGCGCCGCTCGGCCGGCTCTATGCGGAAACTGCCGTCGTCCGCCTGGCGCAGGACGCCGAGCACCGCCTCGCGCTGCCGGTCGATAAGCTTCATGACGCGGGCGGTGTAGGCCGGCCCTGTGATTTCCCGCGTCGGAAAGACCTTGGCCAGCACGCGGTCGCCGATGCCGGGCACCGGGCCCTTCGGCGCGCGCGGCAGGTTGATCGCAACGACAGGATTGGTGTCGTCGTCCTGACCGGCGCGCTCGACGGCGCGCGCCAGCAGGCCGCCGTCGGGGTCACGCCCGAAGATCTCCAGCACCACGACATGGGGCAGGGCGCCCGGCGTGACAAGCCGCTTGCGGTCCTTCTGCAGCAGGCCTTCATCCTGAAGGTCGCGCAGCAGGTCCTTCAGCCAGACACGGTCGCCGCCTTTCAGCCCGAAGGCCTTCGCGATGTCGCGCTTGCCAGCGAGATCGGGGTTTTCCGAAACGAAGCGCAGTATATCGTCGCGTGACGGCCGGAAGTCGACGCCTGCCGGCTTGTCGCCACGCGCCGGGGCCCCCTTGCGCCCGGATATGCTGCGCGCCAAATCGCTATTCCTTCTTCCTGGCGGCGGACTTCCTGGCCGCCGGCTTCTTCGCCGAAGCCTTGCGGACCGGCTTCTTTCCGTCGCCGCTTTTCGCCGCCCGTTCAGCGATGAGCGCAAGCGCCTCGTCGAGCGTCACGGACTGCGGGTCCTTGCCCTTGGGCAGTGTGGCGTTGATCTTGCCATGGTTGACATAGGGTCCGTAGCGCCCGTCGCGAACCGTCACGTTGCCTTCTCCGTCGGGGTGCGGTCCGAGGTCCTTCAATGCGGCCGGCGTGCCGCCGTTGCGACCGCCCTTCGCCTTGGACTGTTTCTCGGCGATCACGGAGACGGCACGGTTGAGGCCGATCGAGAAGACGTCCTCGACGCTTTCGAGATTGGCGTAGGTTCCGTCATGCAGGACGAAGGGACCATAGCGCCCGATGCCGGCCGAGATCATCTTGCCGCTCTCGGGGTGTTTCCCGACGTCGCGCGGCAGCGACAGCAACGCCATCGCCTTCTCATGGTCGATGGAGGCCGGGCTCCAGCCTTTCGGCAGGCTGGCACGCTTGGCGTCCTTGCCGTCGCCGCGCTGCAGATAGGGGCCAAAGCGGCCGCTCCGCAGCGTAATCTCCTCCTCGGTGTAGGGATCCTTGCCCAACACCTTGGTGCCTTCCTCGAGGCCGGCGGCGTCGTCGCCGCCATTGGCCGGGCCGAACTGGCGGGTGTAGCTGCATTCGGGATAGTTCGAGCAGCCGACAAAGGCGCCGTTGCGCCCGAGCCGGAGCGACAGGTTGCCGGTGCCGCATTTCGGGCAGGTGCGTGGATTGCCGCCGTCCTCGCGCGCCGGGAACACCAGGGGCGCCAGTTCCTCGTTCAAGGCATCGAGCACGTCGGTGATGCGCAATTCCTTGATGTCGTCGACGGCTCCGGAGAAGTCCCGCCAGAAGTCGCGCAGGACTTCCTTCCAGGCGAGCTTGCCGTCGGAAATCTCGTCGAGCTTCTCTTCGAGCGAGGCGGTGAAGTCGTATTCGACATAATGCTCGAAGAAGCTCTCGAGGAAGGCCGTCACCAGGCGGCCCTTCGGTTGGGGAATGAGCCGCCGCTGCTCGATCTTCACATAGTCGCGGTCCTCCAGCGTCTTGAGCGTCGCGACGTAGGTGGACGGCCGGCCGATGCCGAGCTCCTCCATCTTCTTGATGAAGGTGGCCTCGGTGTAGCGCGGCGGTGGTTCGGTGGTGTGGTGGGTGACGTTGATGACCTCGCGCAGAAGCTGCTCGCCCGTGCGGATCTCGGGCAGGCGCCGGCTCTCCTCGTCCTCGGCGTCGTCTTCCTTCTGTTCGGTATAGGCGGCGATGAAGCCGTCGAAGCGGATCACCGAGCCCACCGCGCGCAGGCCTGCCGAGCGCGGGCCGTTGACGGCTTCGATCTCGACCGTCGTCCGCTCGATCTCGGCCGGCTGCATCTGGCTGGCGATCGCCCGCTTCCAGATCATGTCGTAGAGCTTCTGCTGGTCGGGATCGAGATATTGGCGGATCGAGGCCGGGGTGCGCGTGAAATCGGTCGGGCGGATCGCCTCGTGGGCTTCCTGCGCGTTCTTGGCCTTGGTCGAGTAGTAGCGCGGCTTCTCCGGCAGGTACTTCTCGCCGAATTCCTTCTGGATCGCCGAGCGCGCCGCGCCGATGGCTTCCGGCGCCATCTGAACGCCGTCTGTACGCATATAGGTGATGAGACCCGCGGTCTCGCCGCCGATGTCGACGCCTTCGTAGAGGCGCTGCGCGACCTGCATGGTGCGCGCCGCCGAAAAGCCGAGACGAGACGATGCCGCCTGCTGCAGGGTGGAGGTGGTGAAGGGCGGAGCCGGATTACGCTTGGTCGGCTTTGCCTCGACGGAGAGCGCCCGGAAAGTCGCGCCGTCGAGCATCGCCTTGATGTCGTCGGCCTGCTCCTGGCTCGAAATGTCGAGCTTCTGCAACTTCTTGCCGTCGAAGGTGGTGAGACGCGCCTCGAACGTGTCCTGGCGCGGCGTCGCCAGGATGGCGGCCACCTGCCAATACTGTTCGCGTACGAAACGCTCGATCTCGGCCTCGCGGTCGCAGACGAAGCGCAGCGCAACCGACTGGACGCGCCCGGCCGAGCGGGCGCCCGGCAGCTTGCGCCACAGCACCGGCGACAGAGTGAAGCCGACGAGATAGTCGAGCGCGCGCCGGGCGAGATAGGCGTCCACCAGCGGCGGATCGATCTCGCGCGGATTGGCCATGGCGTCGAGCACGGCCTGCTTGGTGATGGAGTTGAAGACGACGCGCTTGACCGGCTTGTCCTTGAGCGCGCGTTTCTGCTTCAGCACCTCCAGCACGTGCCAGGAGATCGCCTCACCCTCGCGATCGGGGTCGGTGGCGAGAATCAGGCCGTCGGAATCCTTGACCGCCTTCGCGATGTCGGTGAGCCGCTTGGAAGAGGGGCCGTCGACGTCCCAGGACATGGAGAAGTCCTCGTCGGGTTTGACCGATCCATCCTTGGCCGGCAGATCTCGGACATGGCCGAAGGAGGCGAGAACCTTGTAGTTTCGCCCGAGATACTTGTTGATGGTCTTCACCTTGTTCGGTGATTCGACGACGACGACTTCCATGAATTCTCGATTTTCCCCGCGATGCGCCGGAGCTTTGCGGTCGGCAAATTGCTTTTCAGTCGGCCCGTCAAATGGCTGCGGTTTTCAATCTGGTCAAGGGCAAGGGTTGAAATTGCTTCTCGGTGCCACTGGTCGAAACAAGATTGGACTACCGATTTTTCCTATTCTCTGGCTGGTCTCTGCGCCCGATCTTGCACCGCGGGACGTCATCGACCGCCGTCCGGCAGCAGTGAAACCGCGCCGCCGGCGTGGCGCTCCAGGCGTCCGGCAAGGTCCAGTTCCAATAGGATCGTGAATACCTGAGCCGGATGCAGTCCGGAATGACGGATGATCTCGTCGAGGCTCACCGGCGTAGGGCCGAGCGCCTCGACGATGCCGGCGCGATCGTGATCGCCGGGTGGTGGCGCCGCCGAGTGGTCAGGCGGTTCCGCGAGACCGGCCGGCTGAGGTACGCTGTTCGAGAGAAGCGGCGTGATTTCCGCGACGATATCGCTGGCTTCGGTGACCAGTGTGGCACCCTGCTTCAGGAGCCAGTTCGTTCCGGCGGCGCGTGGATCGAGCGGTGAACCGGGCACGGCGAAGACCAGCCGGCCCATTTCTCCGGCGAGCCGGGCGCTGATCAGGGAGCCTGAACGATGTGCCGCCTCGACGACGACCAGCCCCAACGCCAGGCCTGCAATGATGCGGTTGCGTCGGGGAAAATCCCTGGCGCGCGGCTCCCAGCCGAACGGCATCTCCGAAACGACGGCGCCGCCCCGGGCCGCTATCCCGGCGGCGAGCTCTATGTTCTCCGGCGGGTAGGGCCGGTCGAGTCCGCCCGCCAGCACCGCGATCGTGCCGGTCGCGAGGCTCGCCTGATGCGCGGCCGCGTCGATGCCGCGCGCCAGTCCGGAAACGACCGCGTAGCCCTGGCCCCCAAGCTCGGCGGCGAGCATGCGCGCCATCTTGATGCCGACGAGAGAGGCGTTGCGCGCGCCCACGATCGCCACCGGCGGGCGCCGGAAGACGGATGGCTCGCCCCTGATTGCGATCAGTGGCGGAGGCTGGTCCATGCGTCGCAGCATGGGCGGATAGTCCGGCTCGCCGATCGCCACCAATTGCGCCCCGGCGCGACGCGCGATGTCGAGCTCGGCCTCGGTTTCGGCGACCGAGGGGATGCGCGGCAGGCGTCTTGCGCCGCCTGATATCACCAGTTCCGGCAGCATTTCGAGCGCCGCCTCGGCCGAGCCGAAGCGATCGACCAGGCCGCGAAAGGTGGCGGAACCGACATTCTCGGTCCGGATCAGCCGCAGCCAGCTTATGCGCTGCCGATCGCTGAGACGCCCATCCTCAACGGTCATTCCTTGGCCCCGATCTTCGCTTCCGTGCCCGCCAGCAGCCGCGATATGTTGGCGCGGTGCTTGATGACGACGATCAGGCTGAGAACGGCGAAGAGGGCGGCCACCTGGCCGTGTCCGAGAAGATAGAGCGCGATCGGAACCACGACGGCCGCGACGAGGGCGGCGAGGGAAGAGTAGCGCGTGGCAAAGGCGATCGCCAGCCAGACGGCGGCGAAGACCAGCGCCCCCGACCAGGCGAGCCCGATCAACACGCCGAGATAGGTCGCCACGCCCTTGCCGCCCTTGAAGCCCAGCCAGACCGGGAACAGGTGGCCAAGGAAGGCGCCAAGCCCGGCGGCGACGGCGTAGTCGACGCCCCACCGTCCGGCGACCAGCACGGCGGCAGTGCCCTTCAATGCGTCGAGCAGGAGCGTCAGCGCCGCCAGACCCTTGTTGCCGGTGCGCAGCACGTTGGTGGCGCCGATGTTGCCCGAGCCGATCTTGCGCACATCGCCGAGGCCCGCCGCGCGGGTGATCACCAGGCCGAACGGAATGGAGCCGAGAAGATAGCCGAAGGCCAGCGCGGCGATAAGATAGGGCAGGACAGCCTGCCATGTCGTTGCGTCAGCCACAGCGCCCCTCCCGCTGGTTCAAGCCGAAAACACTGTGCGGCCCGCCACCATGGTTTGCAAGACCTTCCCCTGCAGCCGGGCGCCCTCGAAGCAGGTGTTCTTCGAGCGCGAGCGGATGCTGGCTTCGGTGACCACCCAGGGCTCGCCGAGATCGACGACCGCCAGATCGGCCGGCGCGCCGGGCCTAAGCGTGCCGCCTGGCAGCCCGAACAGCCGCGCGGGCGCGGTGGACAGAACCTCGACCAGCCGCAAAAGCGGCACGTCGCCATTGTGATAGAGCCGAAGTGCGGCGCCGAGCAGCGTCTCCAGGCCGATCGCGCCCGCGGCGGCGTCCGCGAAGGGCAGCCGCTTGGTGTCGACGTCCTGCGGGTCGTGTGAGGAAACGATGATGTCGACGGTGCCGTCCCTCACGGCTTCGATCATGGCCAGCCTGTCGTCCTCCTCCCGCAGCGGCGGCGACAGCCGGAAGAAGGTGCGATACTCGCCGACGTCGTTCTCGTTCAGCGACAGATGGTTGATCGACACGCCGGCCGTGACCCTGGAGCCGTCCGCCTTGGCACGGGCGATCGCCGAGGCCGACATGGCTGTCGAGACCTTCGCGGCATGGTAGGTGCCGCGTGTCAGCCGCGCCAGCGCGAGATCGCGCTCCAGCGGGATCGTCTCTGCCTCGCGCGGAATTCCGGAAAGACCGAGCCAACTCGCATAGAGACCTTCGTTCATGACGCCCGAGGAGGCGAGGTCGGCATCCTGCGTCTCATGGGCGACGACCGCCCCGAAGTCGCGCGCATAGGTCAGCGCGCGGCGCATGACCAGCGCGCTGGAGATCGTGCGGCGCCCGTCGGTGAAGGCGACCGCGCCTGCCTCGCGCAGTAGGCCGAACTCGGTCATCTCGCGTCCTTCCAACGCCCTGGTGATCGCCGCCGCAGGGAACACGTTGACCGAGGCTGTGTCGCGCGCCGTGCGCAGCACGAACTCGACCAGCGCGATGTCGTCGATGACGGGGTCGGTGTCCGGCATCATGACGATGGAAGTGACACCGCCGGCCGCCGCCGCGTGACTGGCCGATGCGATCGTTTCGCGATGTTCGGCTCCGGGCTCGCCGATGAAGACGCGGCCGTCGACCAGGCCGGGAATGATGGCCTTGCCGGAGCAATCGATCACCGTGGCGCCCTCAGGAACGCCCTGATTCCGGGCCGAGGCGCCGGCTGCGGCGATCTTCTTGCCCTCGACGACGACGCTGCCGGTCTCGTCGAGGCCGCGGGACGGGTCGACGACGCGGGCGTTGTGGAAGACCGTGACCATCATGCCGCTTCCTTGTTGCGGCGCGGATCAAGCAGCGCTTCCATGACCGCCATGCGCACCGCGACCCCCATTTCGACCTGCTCCTGGATGACGCTTTGCGGCCCGTCGGCGATCTCCGAGGCGATCTCGACACCACGGTTCATCGGACCAGGATGCATGACCAGGGCGCCCTCCCTGGCCGCCTTGAGCTTTTCGGCGTCGAGACCCCAGTAGCGGAAATATTCGCGCACCGACGGCACGAAGGCGCCGGCCATGCGCTCGCGCTGGAGGCGCAGCATCATGACGACGTCGGCGCCCTTCAGGCCCTCGGCCATGGATTGGGAAACCTCGACACCCATCCGGGCGATGCCGGAGGGAAGCAGCGTGGAAGGCGCGACGACGCGCACCCGCGCGCCGAGGGCATTGAGCAGCAAGATATTCGACCGTGCGACCCTGGAATGGAGGATGTCGCCGCAGATCGCCACGGTCAGCCGCGCGATGTCGCCCTTGGCGCGGCGGATGGTGAGGGCGTCGAGCAGGGCCTGGGTCGGGTGCTCATGCGCGCCGTCTCCGGCGTTGACAACGGAGCAGCCGACTTTCTGGGCGAGCAGCGCGGCTGCCCCGGCCGACTGGTGGCGGATGATCAGGATGTCGGGCCGCATGGCATTGAGGGTCATGGCGGTGTCGATCAGGGTCTCGCCCTTCTTCACCGACGAACTGGCCACCGACATGTTCATCACATCCGCGCCGAGCCGCTTGCCGGCCAGTTCGAAGGACGACTGGGTGCGGGTCGAGGCCTCGTAGAAGAGGTTGATCTGCGTGCGGCCGCGCAGTGTGGATGTCTTCTTCTCGGGCTGGCGCGAGATTGCGACGGCGGCGTCTGCCCGGTCGAGCAGAAGCTGGATATCGACGGGAGATAGGTCGCGGATGCCCAGCAGATGCCGATGCGGGAAGGGCGGGAAGAGCGGCGGGGACGAAGCGTCTGTCATCTCAAGCGGCTGCTATAGGCGTGCCGGCTCCCGGCCGCAAGCCGTGCCGGGCGGCGGCGTTCCTTGTCCAACGGGATTTTGTTCGCGCCGCATGCTCCTTCGGCTATAAGTCGGCGCGGGCGCCCGGATTCGCGGCCGGCGCCGCGATCTTGGAGAGTCCTTTACGCGTCCCTTCGGGTGCGCAAAGAATGCTCCGGGAGCAAGTATCCACGCATCGTGCTTTCCGAATGTTTCGATCGGCCGATGCGGCAGCGGAAGGAATCCGGGTGAACCACGACGTCACGAACCAGCCGCCGCCGCTGACCGGTTCCAATGCGTGGCGGGGCGATCCGCTTCTGGTGCAACTGGCCGAGAACTTCTCGCCGGCCGTGCGCAAGGACCTCGACGCCCAAGGCCGATTCGTGATGAGCCAGGAGGCGCAGGATCTCGCCCGTCTGGCCAATTCCGAGACACCGAAGCTGCGGACGCACGATCGCCAGGGCCGACGCATCGACCTCGTCGAATTCCACCCCGCCTATCACGCGCTGATGCGCCGGTCGGTGACCGTCGGCCTGCATTCCTCCGTCTGGGAGAACGGCGATGCGGAGACAGGCCGGCGCCATCAGGTGCGGGCGGCCCGCTTCTATTTGACCGCGGAGCTCGAATGCGGGCATCTGTGCCCGATCACCATGACGAGCGCCTCGCTGGCCGCGCTGATGGCGAGCCCCAAGCTCTTTCGCGAATGGGCGCCTCGGGTGACCACCCGCAAATACGACCAGAGCCAGAAGCCGCCGGTGGAAAAGGCCGGCCTCACGCTCGGCATGGGCATGACGGAGAAGCAGGGCGGCACCGACGTGCGCGCCAATTCGACCAGGGCCGAGCGGGCCGGCGGCGGCTTCTATCGCATCACCGGCCACAAATGGTTCATGTCGGCGCCGATGTCGGACGCCTTTCTGATGCTGGCGCAGGCGCCGGAGGGGCTCTCCTGCTTCCTGGTGCCGCGCCTCCTGGGCGACGGCAACGGCAACGGCCTCAACTTCCAGCGACTGAAGGACAAGCTCGGAAATCGGTCCAACGCGTCCTCCGAGGTTGAGATCAACAGCGCGATCGGCGAAATGGTCGGTGAGCCGGGCGCCGGCGTGAAGACGATCATGGACATGGTGACGCTGACCCGGCTCGACTGCGCGGTCGGCTCGTCGGGCATCATGCGCGCGGGGCTGGCCGAGGCCATCCATCATGCGCGCCACCGCAACGTCTTCGGCAAGGCACTGATCGAGCAGCCGCTGATGCAGAGCGTGCTGGCCGACATGGCGCTCGATGTGGCGGCTGCGACGGCATTGTCCTTCCGCTTGGCGCGGTCCTTCGACGAGGCAGCCTCCAACCGGGGCGAGGCAGCCTTCGCGCGCGCCATGACGCCTGTGGTCAAATACTGGGTGTGCAAGATCGCCCCGCCGCTGCTCTACGAGGCGATGGAGTGCCTCGGCGGCAACGGCTATGTCGAGGAGGCGCCGCTCGCCCGCTACTACCGGGAGGCGCCGGTCAACGCGATATGGGAAGGCTCCGGAAACGTGATGGCCCTCGACGTGCTGCGCGTGCTCGGGCGAGGGCCGGCACTGTTCGACGAGGTCCTGGCAGGAATCGAGAAGGATCTCGGCGGTCAGAGCGGGAAAGGCGCCACCGGCGTGCTGCGAGCGGCCATGCAGGTCGCGGCCTCGGACGAGGGTTCGGCGCGGATCCTCACCGAGCAACTCGCTTTGTCCGCCGCCGCCGCGGAGTTGCGCAGGCTGGGCGCGGGTCGTATCGCCGACGCCTTCATCGAGACCCGGCTTGCCGGCCAGTGGCGCGGCACCTACGGCATGCTCGACGCCCGCCATGACGCTCGGCTGATCATCGACACGCTTTATCCTGCGAACTGAGGCCGGGCCGGACGGCGGCCTATTTCCTGCTGAACTCGATCCGGGCGGTGACGATCCGCTCGCCGCTCCTGGGATGTGATTCGGAGGTGACGAGGCGCATGCGTCCGCTGCCGAGGCTCGCGACCTGCATTCGTGCGGTGCGGCCCGTGTCATTCCTTGCAGGCCAACGGATACGGAGGTCGAGCGTGCCGCCGTTGCGCGAGCCGGAAAGCGTGGCCGGGCCGCGGATCGACCCGACATAGGAGCCGGTGTAGCGAGCGCCCTGGGCCTGGAGATCCGCACCGATCCGTCGCGAGAACACGACGTTGGCCCGGCAGGCGCCCTGCATGCTGATCTCTTCGCCGTCGGCCCTTGAATCCAGCGTGCAGGACACGTGCATCGGCTGCGCATCGGGTTTCAATCGCACCTGACCTGTGCCCTGCCAGTTCCCGGAGAGGGTCTGGAGAAAGTCACTTTCATCCGCGATGGCAGAGGAACCGGTGAGCGACGCCATGAGGATAGCGGGAAACACTCTGGTCGATCCGATCATCTGTTCACGCCTTTGCCGGCTGCGGTGCGGGATGCGGCTTCCTTCAACGCGGATTTCAACGCGGGCGAAAGCGGTCGGCTCCCGACGATCGGGTCACGTTCGCTTACACCGTCTCAGAATGCCGCGACGACCAACATCGGCCGTCGCTCGCCATCACGTGGCCGCGGCTTCCGCGCCGAAACGATGTCGCCACGTTTCCCTATTTGGGAGTAGGTGTCAAACACAAACGGCCGAAATGAAAAGTAATTATGTTTCGATCTCATCGTTTATATCGATATTCTGGATGGATTGAGGCTGCGTGATCGTCTTCATCAGCCGGATGTCTCATATCTCCCGAAATCGGAAGGTGAAAGTCTGAAGTCGTTCGCAGAGTCGATAGAAGCGACGTCATAATACGTTGAAATATAATTTGAACAATTGTACAATGGCACCGTTTTGTAAAGCGCATATCAAGCAAATTTGACAGTGGCTGACACGAGGTTCGGACGATGTCGCGTGTGGGCGATGAGACTTTGCGTTCATTTCTTGCCGGTACGACTTCGTCGGGCGGTGTCGAAGAGCTCGTCGAGGCCGCGGGCAATTTCGAGTCCGCGAGAGGAACTGACCCGCTGAGGCGGCGGACTCTGGAGAAACTGGCCCGAGGGACGCCGCTCGAGCCGGATGAGCGTTTCCATCTGGAGGCGATCATCATCCCGGAGAAGCGTCCGGCAATCGACATCATCGAGGGCGACTATCAGGTACGGCATCCCGACTGGCTTCATTTCAACAACGAACCCGTGCGTTCCCGACTGCGCGCGGCGATCGCCGGCATTGGACGCATCGAGCTGCCCAACCATCCGACCTTGCCCTATGGAGGGACCGGCTTCGTGGCCGGCGACGGCCTCCTGATGACCAATCGGCACGTCGCCGAGATCTTCGCTGAAGGTTTGGGCACGGCGGGCCTTCGCTTCATCCCGGGACTCGAGGCCGGTATCGATTTCCTGAAGGAGCGGCGTAGCAGCAGGGAGCTTTTCCTGCGCGTGAAGCAGATCGTCATGATCCATCCCCACTGGGACATGGCGCTGCTGAAGGTGGAGGGCCTGCCCTCCGGCGTGCGGAAGCTTACCCTGTCCACGCTCGACCCGGGGGCCGTGGTCGGCCGCGAGGTGGCGGTGGTAGGCTATCCCACCTTCGATATCCGCAATCCGGCCGACGTCCAGAACATGGTCTTCGGCGGCGTCTACGGCGTCAAGCGGCTGCAGCCGGGGGAGATGAAAAGGGTCGCAGGCGTGGAGAGCTACGATCATTCGGTCGAGGCCGCGCTGCACGACAGTTCAACCCTCGGAGGCAATTCGGGTTCCTGCGTCCTCGATCCAGGCACAGGCGAAGTGGTCGGGCTGCATTTCGGCGGGCGCTACGCGGTCGCCAACTATTGCGTGCCCGCGGGCGAACTCGCCCGCGACGGCCGGGTCATCGACGCCGGCGTCGGCTTTTCGGCTCCCGTTACACGGCGCGCCACCAAATGGGACGAAGCCTGGCGCAGAGCCGATGCGCTCGCCCGGCCCAAGGAGGATACCGGCGGCGGCTTGACGGCGGCTGGCGCGACGCGGCCGTCGCTGGCCGGAACCGCAATGCCAGCCGGTGGCGAGACAAGCATCGTCATCCCGCTCGAAATCACCGTGCGGCTCGGGCAGGCGCGCGCCGGCGCGGAGGTCGGCGCCGCGGCAGCCGGCGCGCAGCCGGAGGCGGAGCGGGCGGTCGAGCCGATCCATGACGCCGACTATTCGACCCGCAAAGGCTACGATGCCCGATTCCTCGGGGTCGAGGTGCCTATCCCGGAACCACGCAACCAGGGCGATCTGGTGCGGATGGAGAATGGCAGCCACGTTATCCCGTACCACCATTTTTCCGTCGTCATGCACAAGAAGCGCCGCCTGGCGCTGCTTGTGGCGTCCAATGTCAGTGCCCGACCGGAAACCAAGAGACCAGGAAACAGGCCCGACTCCGACTATGGGCGTAAGGGCCTCGGGGGCCTGAGCAAGAACGACAGGGAGAAGTGGTTTTCCGACCCGCGCATCCTCGCAGAGGAGCAACTGCCCGACAAATTCTACAATCAGGACCGTAAAGCCTTCGACAAAGGTCACATCGCGCGCCGCGAGGACGTCGCCTGGGGTCAGACCTATGACGAGATGCGCAACGCCAATGGCGACACGTTCCATGTGACGAACTGCTCGCCCCAGATACTCGGCTTCAATCGCTCGTCCGAAGGTGCCGACAATTGGGGCGATCTGGAGAATCTGGTCCTGAGTGAGGCGAAGGCGGAAGGTCTCGCCGTCTTTGCCGGGCCCGTACTGGCGGCGGACGACCCGATCTTCTCGGGTGTGGATCTTCAAAGTCCGATCGCCGTGCGCATCCCGCGCCGCTACTGGAAGCTGATCGTGGCGGCCAAGGACGGCAGACCGCAGAGCTTCGGGTTCCTGCTCGAGCAGGATCTCTCGGCCGTCGACATGGAGTTCGCCGTTCCGCAGCGTTGGCGCCGGTTCATGGCCGGCGTCGGCGAAATCGAAGCCCTGGCCGGCATCGATTTCTCCGATGAGATACGCGTTGGCGACCAGTCCGGAACGGCTGGCGGTGCGCATATCCGCGAAAGCGCAGCCATCGAGGCGCTGCCTCGTCCCGCCAGAGAACCGCGATCGCCGAAACCGGTCCCAGCCTCGGTTGCGCCGCGGATCGATCTCAGCGAGATCCTCGACTTCTGGCGAGGGTTGCAGAAGGCCGGCATCCGCTCGCCCCAGGACGCACGCTTCGTCGTCGGCCTGGCCGAGCCGATATCCGATGCCACCATAGAGTCGATGACGAAGGCGGCGCTCGGGCTGGAGGTCGTCGTCGGTCCGCTGTTCGCGCCCGACCGCGAGCTCGACCGCTTTCGCGCAATCGATGTTCCCGGCGTCGTGTCCGACGATCGTTCCGACCTGTTCGATGTCGCCCGCGTCCTCAACGACGTGCTCGGCAGCGAAACGGTCGAGCCGGATCTGTCGACCCGCTACTACGAAGCGGACAGGGATATTCCGCCGGAGGGCAGCGCCGAAAGCGCGGACTGGGCCTTCTGGTGCTGGGTCAACGACGATCCGGCCAATCGGCCCGTCGACAGCGACTGGGCGATCAACAAGACCAAGGTACGCCAGGCATGGGTGTTTTCCGAGCAGGAGGGGCGGCCGCGCGGCGGCAAGGGCATCATCGTCTTCCAGCCGGACACCGGCGTAGTCCCCGGCCATCCCGAATTGCCGAAGAACATCCACAAGGACAAGCGGGCGGCGAATTTCGTCGAGATCGGCAAGCCGCCCGTCGATCCGATGAATGGGGGCGGCAACCCAGGTCACGGCACAGGTACCGGCAGTGTCGTGGCCAGTCCCGAAAAGGGAAGAATGAGCGGGTCGGCGCCCGACGCCACCCTGGTTCCCATTCGCTGCGTGACGTCGGTCGCTGTCTTCGACCAGAGCCGGGTGGCCCAGGCCATCGACCATGCCCGGCTGAACGGCGCCCATGTCATCACAATGAGCCTCGGCGGCGTGTTCAGCTCGGCTCTGCACGCCGCGGTGAAGAAGGCGGTCGCCGCGAACATCATCGTGGTGGCAGCCGCCGGCAACTGCGTCGGTACCGTGGTATGGCCCGCCCGTTATGACGAGATGATCGCTGTCGGCGGAATCAATGAGAAGTTCCGGCCGTGGATCGGATCGAGCCATGGCGGCGCCGTCGATATTTCGGGCCCGGCCGAACTGGTGTTGCGCGCCGACGCACGGGATCCGGTCGATCCCGGCAAAGTCGGCGGCGGCCAGGGAACCTCCTTTGCAACGGCCCATCTGGCGGGCGTCGCCGCTTGCTGGCTCGCCCATCACGGCCGCGACGCTCTCCTTGAGCGTCTCGGCCCCGGCATGACCCTGCAGGACCTTTTCAAATCGCTGATCCGGCGATCCGCGATCGTGCCCGCCGGCTTCAATACCGGCGAATATGGCGCCGGCATCGTCGACGCTGAAGCTCTGCTGCGAGCCGACCCGACCCCGTCCGGGGCGCTGGAAGCCATTGTCCCTTCACCGCGCACGAATGCCGAGCAGGTGCGCGATCTTCTGGCCGAAGTCGGTGGGAGAGGCCAGGCCGAAGCCGCCGGCCCTATGCTCACGGAAAGCCAGAATCTGCTCGAAATGGCCTGCATCGGGCTCGACATGGCGCGCATCCCCATGACGAAAAGGGCGCAGCTCGAATCGTTGCCGCCGCTGCGCATCTCCGGCGGCCTCAAGCGGCGCATGGACCCGGTCACCGCGCAAGTCGTGTTCAGGGGAGGCGTCAGATGAACGGCGTCGACGGATTGAAGCTTGAACGCACTGCCCGCTGGGCCCGGCGCCTGCTGATGCCGCGGGGCGGTGCGCAGGAGGCCGGCGGCGAGCTCGGCGTCGGGTACGAATCGGCCTCACCGGGAAGCGGGCTCGGCCAAGCGGACATTTCTGCTATCGCCAGCCGCCTTGCAAGCGCACGCACGTCGAAGGGCGAGACGGTGTCAAGGACGGAGGCCGAAGGCCTGGCGCGGAGCCTCGTTGCCGATGCGCGCAGGGGGCTGGAGAAGCTCGAGGGCGCCGCCGAGGGCGTTCTTGGACAGCCGGAAGCCGTTGCCCTGGAGGCCGTGCTTCTGACGCGCGGCCGCCCGGCAGTGAAGGTGATGGGCGCCGAACTTGAAGACATCAATGCGTATCCGGAGTCCGGCATGTGGGCCCAGCTGGTCGACGACCACCGGGCAAATGTCATGGCCGTCACTATGGCGACCGCTGCTGTGCGGGTGACCGATACGCTGCTGACGGACCGGCAGTGGGTCCAGGGCACCGCTTTCCTGATCGGCGACGGGCTGGCTATGACCAACCGGCATGTCCTGTTTCCACCCGGCCAGGGAACGCGCCTGGCGCGGCGCCTGCCCGGAACGACGAACGCCCGGATGAAAGGCGAATACGAGGTGCTTCTCGATTTCGCCTTCGACAGTGGCGCGCGGCGCGACCTGACCTATCGGATCACGGGCGTGCCTTTCGTTGCGGAGGATGCGGACCCCATCGACGCCGCCGTTCTCCAGGTCGAGCCGGTTGCCGGTGCGGCGAAGCCGCTGACGGTCTCGAAGAACAGCATCTTCGACATCGATCGTCTCTTCATCGTTGGCCATCCAGGGCGGGTCGGCAATGTACCGGACGATATCTTCGCTGTGTTCGGCGAGCCCGACGAGCGCAAGCGCGTCAGTTTCGGCACGCTGATGGACATGGTCGAACCCGGTCAGATCCACGTCGTGCATGACGCTTCCACGATCGGCGGCTATTCCGGCGCCGGCGTTCTCGGCTTCGCCACGGCGCAGGTGAGGGCGCTGCACTACTGGGGCGATTCGGTGTCCGGAAACCGAGCCATTGCGTCGGATGCCCTGCGCGCGCATAAGGTTCTTGGCCCAATGATCCCTTAGGGATGCGCCATGAAGTTGACACCCGCTGAGCTCGATGCCCTGGCCGCGGCTTGCACGGAACACCTCCATCCCGGCCGCCTCGAAACCGCAGCCCGTCAATATCAGATTGCCGTCGACATCGATGCCTTCATCAAGGCGCATTCGGCGGGGCGTTCCTCGGGTGAACTGAGTGTGGCGCGCGCTATCCTCGATGCGCTGAACGAGCTTGAGATCGCCTGCGACCTGGCCGAAAGGCTCTACTTCGAAATGGATACGGTCGAGGCCTTCCAGGCCGTGGTGGGTCCGCTGACCCGCTCCGCGAAGTCGAGCGAACAGGCTCACCAGGCATTCCTGCGCCGCCGCGACCATTCCCTGACTGTCCCGCGCCTCAAGCAGCTCAATGAAGAGATCGGCCCGAGAGTGTGCTGCATTGTCGGCGACTTCCTGCTGAACGGCGAGCGCAAGACGAGCCTCGGCACCGGGTTCCTGGTGGGACCCGACATCATCCTGACGGCGATGCATGTCGTCGACCTCCTGGTGCTTCGGCACAAGGAGGCCGAAGTTCCGCGCGCTTTCAAGGCCGTGTTCGACTTCGAGTCGGGCGACCCTATCGCGGGCCTTGAGAAGCTCAGCAACGCACGGTTCCTGCGCATCGTCGATTTTCACGCAACGGATTGGCTAAGGGCCAAGAGCGACAAGCTCGCGTGGGACGGAACCGTAAAGACGCCCGACCAGACCCAGATCGGTGAACTGAAGAGCCATCTGGACTTCGCGCTGATCCGGCTCGCCGAACCTGTCGGCAATCAACCGGTTCGCCCAGGCGCGGCAAGGCCGAGGGGCTGGATCGAAACACTCCTGCCGCCGGCGACGTCCTATGCCGACGGAGCACGGGTGATCATTCCCCAGCATCCGTTCGGCTTCGCGCGCAGGGTCGACTTCGGCGCCATCTCGAAATGCTGTGAATCGGGGACAAGGATGGTCTCCAGGATAGAAACGGAGGAGGGCACGTCGGGCGCGCCCTGTTTCGCCTGGGATCTGACCCTGATCGGCGTCCACAACGCTGCGTTCAAGCCCAACAAGGTCCTGGAGGGCAATCAAGCCATTCGCTTCGACGCCATCTGGCCGGCGATCAGCGCCGTCGTGCCGCAGGCGCCACCACCACCACTGCGAAAAAGGACCTGGCGTCTTGGCCGCCGGAACGGCGGGATCGCTCCGATCCTGGGCCGGACAAAGCTACAGGACTGGCTGAATGCCGCCCTTACCAAGGCAACTGCGGCGACTGGCCGGAGCCGCAGCGACCGCGTCTACGCAGCCGATGCGCCGTCGCTGGGCGCCGGAAAGACGTTCACTGTCGACGTCGTCAGGTCGATTCTGGCCAGTGAGCCCGATGACATCGTTATCGTCCTTGGCGGCGAGCGGGAACTTCTCCCCGACCGGCTGGAGGATTTCGTCGTCGCCCTTGCCGCGGGGTTCGGCCTGACCATCAAGCATGATGAAATCCCGGAACAGCCAAGTGCTGCCCTTCCCAGGGGGGATGGGGACAAGATCGACCGCTGGGCCTCGCAGAGAATGCCTTCGTGGTTCGCCGAGCGCCTTGCCGCCCATCGCGTCACGGCCGTGAACAAATCGCAACACGCCAGGGCCGCGAAGGCCGGCAACGACGCACTCGGCGTGGCGACCGACGCAGTCGTGCTGGAACTCGCCAATGCCGTTTCCGATGTCATCGAACCCAAGGATCGCTGGCGCAATACATGGATCATGATCGATGACCTCAACGTGCGGCCGATGTCGGCGCAGGTGAGAGGCTTTGTCGCCGGGCTGGTCGGTGCCGATGTCGACGAGAGCGCCATCATCGACGTGCGCGCGTCGCTGTATTGGCTCTTCCTGGGCGCCACGCCGGATTTTCTGGTGCCGGACGACTTCACCAAGGAGGCGCTTTCGGCCGACGACATCTCCGTCGATGATGTCGCGGTTTCGATCGGGGCGGCCTTCGACGAAGCCGAGATCACCGACGTCGAGCCGCCGTCACAGATCGAAGCGGCCGCGCTCAGGAACGCGATACCGGTGTTGCTGGACCGTCTGCGTCAGAGCGGCATCAACGACGAGACGTTCCTGACACTCGGTCAGCAACTGGTCGCGAGGCACATCGAAAGCGCCTATCAGAGGCACGGACGAACGCTATGAAATCCGGAGCAAATGACCTGCTCACATCCTTGCTGGCCAGCGAGGAGGTGCGTCAGGCGTTGGCGAAAACGGGGCCCAGGGTGCTGGAGACGATCTCGCGCCTGGCGCCTTCCACCCAAAGCGGCACGTCGCAGCGAGCGGACCCCGCAACGCCCCCCCAGTCGCCGACAGTCACGCGCGCGCTGGTGGCGGCGGCGGTCCGATACAATTTCGATCCGACCCTGCTCGATGGCGATCCGGCCGCGCGTGACCGCGCCTTGTCCCAGTCTTCACTGATCAGCGTGGGCGGCACCAAGCTGCTGCGGCTCTCCAATGCCGAACGCACGCGCATCCTCGATTCGCCGGAGATACAGGAACTGCTGCCGGCCTGCCTGGCTGAACTCGAACAGCCTGATGAGGTGGTCATCGGCTCAACGCACAGCAGTCCCGAAGCGTTGATCGATGCGTATCTGCGCGAAATGCTTCGCGGGCGGCTTGGTACGGGACCTCAAGGGTGGCCGCCTCAGCACTATCGGGCCATCAAGGCCGCCCGGGATGCCCTGGAGGGCGTGGCGCGTCTTGCGCCCTCGGTGCCCTCCGTGAACGATTGCCGGCGCCAGGCGGGACTCACCGATCTCCTCAGCCCGCTCGGTGTCATGATCGGCCTGGACGAGGCAAGTCCTCAGGGACGTACGGATCGGTTCGCCGGCCGCGCGGAGGAGCTCGAAATCCTGCGCAGCATCGTCGACGAGCTCGATTCGGAATCGGCGGTCGAATATGTCAGCCGGGCAGCTATCCGCGTGGGCGCCGCCGTTGCGCAGGCGGCGGGCGTGCGCCGCCCCCGCATGCTGACGATCAAGGCGCGCGGCGGACTTGGCAAGACTGCGCTGATTGCCAAGTTCATCCATGATCATGCCACGGCAGCCAACAGGAAGTTCCCGTTCGCCTTCCTCGACTTCGACCGGGCGGACCTGCAGCCGCGCAGCCCCGGGCTCCTCATCATCGAGATAGCCCGGCAACTCGCTCTGCAATATGCCGCCCAGGAGCCGGCGCTCGAACAGTTGCAGAATTCGATCCGGCGTTCGCTCACCGGACAGGAATTCACTATGCTGGGCGAATGGTGCGATGCCTTGCGAGCCATCGTGCGCGATGCGCTTGCGGCGAGCAACGCGCGGACATTCCTTCTGGTGCTGGACACGCTCGAGATTGTCGATGCCGACCCCGAGGCCATGAACGGCACGATTACCTTGCTCAGGTTCTTGACGGAAGCGCCCTTTCCGGAACTGTGCGTGGTCGCTTCCGGCCGTTCCGGATTGGACGAACTTGAAAACCCCGATGCCCCGCAATTCAGCGTGAAGACGAAAAACCTTGAACCGCTGTCGATAGCCGATGCCCGCGAGATGGTCGACAAGCTTGGCAGGCAACTGATGGGCAGCGAGTGGAAGGACGAATGGGTCCCGAAGATCGCGGGCCGCCGCCGCGACCCGGCCGCCCGACGCGAGCCGCTGACATTGCGCCTGGCCGTGGAACTCGTACGTGACGCATCGCCCGAGCAACGGGAGCCTCTTGTCAAGGAAATCCAGCTGCTGGGTGAAAAGGCTGACCAGGAGTTCGTCGGCGTGCTCTACGAGCGGCGCGTCCTCGACCACATACGCGACAAGCAGGCGCGCAAGCTAGCGTGGCCGGGCCTCGTGGCGCGGACCGTGACCCGGCAACTTGCAAGCGACGTACTCGCGCCCATTTGCGAGCTTACGCCGGAGCAGGCCGGCCAAGCTTTCGACAGCCTATCGCGCGAAGGCTGGATCGTCGAGCCGTTCGGTCATGCGCTGCGCCATAGGCGCGACCTGCGCGCCCGCACGCTGCCGCTGATGCGTCGGAAGCCGGAAAAATTCGACAAAGTCGTTGATGCATTGATCGACTATTATGGTGTGCCGCCAAACGACGACCCCGTCGAAAGGGCCTACTACATCTTTCTTCGTGGAAGAACTGAAGAGATAAGGCCCGATGCCTTTCCCGAGCAGGTGCTGACGGCGCTCGCACGCGACCTCGAGGATTTCGAACCGGGATCTCCCGGCTGGTGCCTGCTCGAGGCCAAATTCTCCGAACGACCGCTCGAACTCGAGCATCTGCGTCGTCTGCCGGACGACTTGCTCTGGGACCATGTCGGGCGCACCGGAAGCGGCCTGCGCGGCATGAATGACCGAAAAATCGAACCTCGCGTGCGTTTCCTTCTCGACAAGGGGCAGCCATCCACCGGGGGCACAATCGGCGCGCACAGTGCCTGGCAGGCGATCCAAATGAAATGCGGCTTCTGGGGCCGCCTCGATCCGCGCGATCTGGTGATGCCGGCCGAACAATATGACCTGACGCAACTGGCATTCTACATTGCGCGGCTTTCGCTGGCAGGGCAGGTCGCGCCGGACTACTGGCTGAAGAAGTATCAGCCTTTGTATGACCGGATCACCGGTAGCCGCGGCAATGACAACTGGCATGCGCTTGCCCAGGCCCTTCTTACCGCGCATATGTACGATCCCGGACTGGCTACCCGTATCGACAGTCGCATCCGTGACGCGCTGGCAAGCTCGAGCGGCCAGGGCCGTCTGCGCGAATGCTCGTTGCGGCTGATCCTGCTTGTCGGGGCGGCGAGCAGGCGATCGGCGATCACCGCCTGGTGCAAGCTGGAAGCCGCGCGTATCGCAAACGGTATCTCGTTTGCCGAGTTCGCCATCCTGGCCAGTTCCGGGGGCGCACAGTGCTTGTCGGCGCCAAATGCCACCGTGCTCGATTATCTCGATGACGCCGAAAGGCTTCGCTATCCCCTGGAGGACCAGCAATTCAGCGAGATACCTCACCTGATCATCCAGAACCTCGACGTCATTGCGGCGGCGAGACAAATGATCGAATGGGTCGCCCTTCAGGACGACGATTGGGTCGCGCGCTTTGCCGGTTCCTATTGCTTCGTGCGCGAACCCGAGTGGATCGTCCCCTTCGCCTATCTGCTCGACAAGGTGCTGCCGAAAGCATGGCGCATGAATGTCAATCTGCCGGCCGACGCATACGATCCGGAAGCCAGCGGCTTGTTCAAGCGCCTCACGACCACGCTGCTCGGAGCGCAGACTCCATCCGATCTTCTCGGCTTCCTCGGCTGGGCGGACCGGGCCGGGGATTTCGGACGTACGGTGAACCTGCTCGGCAGACTCCTTCGCGGCGGCGAGGCAAGCGAACTCGGCGCGCTCATGGCGGTTCGGGACGCGTCTCGTGCACGATTGCGGGAGTTGCAATCGCGCCTGCAGGGATCGCCGGCGAACTGACTTGCGCGGTGCTGTGGGACTATGCGCCCGAGGCGGTCCGCCATTAACCTTAACAGATGGTTTAGATTGCGGCGGACGGCGGCAGGGGCCACAGTCCTTCGATGCGTCAGACTTTCGCGCCATTCCTGGCCTTCCAGCCGATGAGCGGCCTTGCCTTGCCGGCGATGGCGGTCGGGAGCGGCAGAGCATGTGCGGCATTCGATTGCTTGGGCGTCACGACCGTCGACGGGCATCCGCCATCCGGTGCCGGTGGCCGCGCGGCCGCTGTGGAGGGGGCCATATCTTCGCGCACTTCCGAATGCGCCGACGTCAGTTTCGATGAGGAGCGGTCATGAAATACATCCTAGCCGCCTGGGCGATGCCGCTCATCCTGTTCTGGGGCTGGTATTTTCTGTCCCTGAACGACATCAATTTCGGCTACGTCATGCTGAGCCGTCAACTGCACGATCTCGTCTTCGAACTCTATGGTGAAATACTGGGAATCGATCCGGCAACCATACCGGCGCTCGTTGCCAGGGCCTGCGCGATCGATACGCTGCTGCTCTGCGCCATATGGGCCTTTCGGCGCCGCCGCGAACTGCGCACCTGGTGGCGGACGCGCCGTGTCACGGCCTGGGGATCAATCCCCTCGCAGGGACTTCAGCCGGTCGAGAACGCCTTGGAGGATGAAGGCCGCGGCAGCCGAATCGATGCGCGTCTCCCGCTTCTTGCGGGAGACGTCCATCTCGAGCAGCGCCCGTTCGGCGGCTACCGTGGACAGCCGCTCGTCCCAGAAGGCAAAGGGTAGATCGCTCATCCGTGCGATGTTGCGGACGAAGGCGCGCGAAGCCTGTACGCGCGGACCTTCGCTGCCGTCCATATTGACCGGCAGGCCGATGACGACGGCGCCGGCATTGTCCCGGGTCAACTGCTCGAGCAGAACGGCGGCATCGATCGAGAACTTCTTGCGCAGGATCACCTGGCGCGGATGGGCGAAGGAGAGCCCGACGTCCGAAACGGCCACGCCGATCGTCTTGTCGCCCAGGTCGAGGCCGGCCAGCGTCTTGCCGCGCGGCAGCCAGGCAGGCAATTCCTCTATCGCGATGACGGGCAAAAGCGGGGCTTCCCATTGATTTGGTCGTCCGCCGTTCTATCCTCGCGTCGAACCGAAATCGAGGAGCAAGTCCCATGAAAATCACCTGGTATGGTCATTCCGCGTTCCGCGTCGAGGCCGGCGGGGCAAAAATCCTGATCGATCCGTTCCTTACGGGCAATCCTTCATGGGGTAAGGGATGGGAGGAGGCGGCAGAGGGCGTGACCCATGTGCTGCTCACCCACGGCCACAACGACCATGTCGGCGACGCCGTGCCGATCCTGCAGAAATCAGGCGCCATGCTTGTGGCCAATTTCGAGATCTGCATGTTCCTTGTCGGAAAGGGCGTGAGCGACAAGAAGATCAATCCCGGCAATCACGGCGGAACGGTCGACTGCGGCGGCTTCACCACGACATTCGTGCAGGCGCTCCATTCCTCGTCCTTCGGCGGCGAGCGCGGCGCCAATACTTATCTCGGCAATCCGGGAGGACTGGTCCTGCACTTCCCGGAAGAGCCGACGGTCTACCATATGGGCGACACCGACATCTTCTCCGACATGGCGCTGATCAACGAGTTGCACGAGCCCAAGATCGGCATGGTGCCGATCGGCGACCGCTTCACCATGGGCGGCGCAGTGGCTGCGCTCGCCTGCCGCCGCTTCTTCAATTTCGAGACCGTTATCCCCTGCCACTACGCCAGCTTCGGCATCATCGACCAGACGGCCGACAAATTCGTCGCGGGCATGGAGGGGTCCAAGACGCGGGTCGCACTGCCGAAGGTCGGCGAGGCCTTCACCATCTAGCAAGCAAAGCGGCACCGCGGTCTTCCGACAAGAACCTGCGGCAAGAGATGCGGTCAGGCAGGAAGCGGAAGTGAGGCTACGCAGATCGAATTCGGGAAAATAACACATGGTCATTGGCTTGGGAGGCTTTTCTCTAGCGATTCTTGCGCTCGCGTCGACCATGCCCGCGGTCGCGGCGGACGATTTCATCTCAGGGGTCTATGCGCCGAGCGAGGATCTCTGCGCCCAGGCGAGAACGGAGGGTCTCCAGACCGTGCTGGAGGCCGGTAACGTCCTGCTCACCGCCCGCGGCTTCGAGGGCATCGAATATCACTGTGAATTCCTCGATGTGACCAAGGCGGCGCGATCCGCAGGCTGGCTGGCGAACGCCCTGTGCGAGCAGCCCGGACATGCCTTTCCGGATGTGGTGTCGATCATGCCGCGGGCCGAGGGGCAGTTGGAAATCACCTCGGTGCGCGTCGCCGATCCCGACGACGCCGGCGGCAATGGCGGCACCTATTTCCAGTGCGAGGGCGTCGAGGCGCCCTGAAGCGCGCGGCGCCGCCGCTGTTGCGGCGCGTCGGCGGGCCATGCCGGTTGCGCGTGGCGCGCCACGAAGCTATAGCCCGGCCTGATCCTCCTTTGACCGCCGAGGCGAGAGAATGTCCGTCGATACCGATACTGTAAAACGCGTCGCGCACCTTGCCCGCATTGCCGTCACGCCGGAGGAGGCGGAACGCATGACCGGCGAGCTCAACGCCATTCTGGGCTTCGTGGAGCAACTGAACGAGGTCGACGTGACCGGCG
Organism: Mesorhizobium sp. L-8-10; assembly: GCF_016756635.1. Taxonomy (NCBI): domain Bacteria; kingdom Pseudomonadati; phylum Pseudomonadota; class Alphaproteobacteria; order Hyphomicrobiales; family Phyllobacteriaceae; genus Mesorhizobium; species Mesorhizobium sp. L-8-10. The sequence continues at coordinate 4,979,237 of NZ_AP023263.1, forward strand.
TCGAACCGATGACGTCGGTGATCCCGATGGAGATGAAGAAGCGCCAGGACGTGGTGACGGAGGGCAACAAGGCGGCCGACATCGTCGCCAATGCGCCGGCCACCGAAGAGAATTTCTTCCTGGTGCCGAAAGTGGTGGAATAGGCCATGGCGATCGAGATCGCGGCCGAAAGCCCGTTGCAGGAGGAGGTTCGCGCGCTGATCGCCGAGCTCAACGCGGCCTTGCTCGAATTGACCCCGCCCGAATTCTGCTTCCACATGACGGTCGAGGAGATGGCGCAGTCCGACACCACGGTCTTCGTCGCGCGGGATGAGGGCGTCGCCGTCGCCTGCGGTGCCCTGAAGCGGCACGAAGACGGCGTCGGCGAGGTGAAGCGCATGTATACGCGCCCTTCGCACCGTGGCCGGCGGATCGGGGTGGCGATCGTCGCGCGCATAGAGGCGCTGGCGCGAGCCGAAGGCATGACACGACTGGTGCTCGAAACCGGCGATCGCCACCCGGCGGCCTGGACGGTTTACGAGCGGGCCGGTTTCTCTCGTTGCGGACCGGTGCTCGACTACCCGGATTCGCAGTGGTCGGTATTTTATGCAAAGCCGCTTGTTGCCGAAGCGGCCTGAACGGATGTCCAGATGACCAACCTGACCAGACTGACCATCGCAGAAGCACGCGCGAAGCTGCGCTCCAGGGAAATTTCCGCGGCCGAACTGACCGACGCCTATCTCGCGGCGATCGATGCGGCCAATCCGCAGCTCAACGCCTATGTCGCCGTCACCCACGACAAGGCGCGGGACATGGCCAAGGCGTCGGACGCGCGGCTCTCCAGGGGCGAAGCCGGTCCGCTGGAAGGCATTCCGGTCGGCATCAAGGACCTGTTCGCGACCGAAGGCGTGCACACCCAGGCCTGCAGCCATGTGCTCGACGGCTTCAAGCCACGCTACGAATCGACGGTGAGTGCCAATCTGTGGGCCGACGGCGCCGTCATGCTCGGCAAGCTCAACATGGACGAGTTCGCCATGGGCTCGTCCAACGAAACGTCCTATTACGGGCCGGTGATCAACCCCTGGCGCCGTTCGCGGACGATGACGACGGTGACGCCGTCGACCCATATGGGCGAGGGCGGTTTCGTCTCCGGCGGCGGCGGCGTGCGCGCCGCGCGTTCCCTCGACAATGCCCAGCTCGTGCCGGGCGGCTCGTCCGGCGGCTCGGCCGCAGCGGTCTCGGCCTTCCTTTGCGCCGGCGCGACCGCGACCGATACGGGCGGCTCGATCCGCCAGCCCGCCGCCTTCACCGGCACCGTGGGCATCAAGCCGACCTATGGCCGCTGCTCGCGCTGGGGCATCGTCGCTTTCGCCTCGTCGCTCGACCAGGCGGGCCCGATCGCGCGCGACGTGCGGGATGCGGCGATCCTTCTGAAATCCATGGCGTCGGTCGACCCCAAGGACACTACCTCGGTCGACCGCCCGGTGCCGGACTACGAGGCTTCCGTCGGCCAGTCGATCAAGGGGCTCAAGGTCGGCATCCCGAGGGAATACCGCATCGACGGCATGCCGCAGGAGATCGAGGAGCTCTGGCGCAAAGGCATCGCCTGGCTCAAGGATGCCGGCGCCGAGATCGTCGACATCTCGCTGCCGCACACCAAATACGCCCTGCCGGCTTACTACATCGTTGCGCCGGCCGAGGCGTCCTCGAACCTGGCGCGCTACGACGGCGTCCGTTACGGGCTGCGCGTTCCCGGCAAGGACATCGTCGACATGTATGAGAAGACCCGCGCCGCCGGCTTCGGCCGCGAGGTCAAGCGCCGTATCATGATCGGCACCTATGTGCTCTCCGCGGGCTACTACGACGCCTACTATCTCCAGGCCCAGAAGGTCCGCACCCTGATCAAGCGCGACTTTGAGCAGGCGTTCGACGCCGGCGTGGACGTGATCCTGACGCCGGCCACGCCGTCGGCCGCCTTCGGCGTCGCCGACCAGGACATGAACGCCGACCCCGTCAAAATGTATCTCAACGACATCTTCACCGTGACGGTGAACATGGCAGGGCTTCCGGGTATCGCCGTCCCGGCGGGGCTCGACGAGAAGGGCCTACCGCTCGGCTTGCAGCTCATCGGCCGGCCGTTCGACGAGGAGACGCTTTTCCGGGCCGGTGACGTCATCGAGAAGGCCGCCGGGCGTTTCGAGCCCGAGGTCTGGTGGGCCTGAGCCTGGGGGGATTTTTGCGTTTCGGGCCTGTGGGGCAAGCGCTGTCGCAATCTGCGTGTCGACGTTGCCGCGGGCTTCGCCATAGGTCCTTGATCCACTGCGTGAAGGATATCCGCCCCGGACGCAGGACCGCTCCGGCACTGGCACCGGCCGAATTCGAGGGTGGGACAACGGCGATCGGGCGGGACGTTCCTCGCCGGACGTCCCCCGCGGCTTTGGGAATGTTCGAGGCGTTGCAGGACAGCGTCTGGTCCGGTGCCCGCTTTCAATTGCTCCACTCAATGCTCTACGAAGTCGCCAGATAGCTGAGCCGCGGGGGCGCGCATGTTCTTCGTCATCTCAAAGATCTTCTGGTTCTTCGCCCAGCCCGCCAATCTGGCGGTGCTGCTGATCCTGACGTCCCTTGCCGCCACGGTGTTGGCGTGGCGGCGGCTTGCTTTCTGGACCGGCAGCGGGGCGGCTCTCGTGCTGGCGCTGTCCGTCTGGTCGTCACTCGGCGCCAATCTCCTCGGGCTTCTGGAGGATCGCTTCCCCAGGCCGGATGCTCTGCCCGAGCGCATCGACGGCATCGTCGTGCTGGGCGGCGGGCTCGAGGGCGGCATCAACAAGGTTCGGGGCGGCTACGAGCTGAACAGTTCAGGCGACCGTTTCGTCGAGACGGCGATCCTTGCGCGGCGCTATCCAAATGCAAAGATCCTCGTCTCGGGCGGCTCGGGTGAGCTTCAGCTCGATGGCGAGGCCGACGCCGACACGGCGCCGCGGTTGCTCACCGCGCTCGGTGTCGCGCCGGAGCGGCTGATCCTGGAGAACAGATCGCGCAACACCGACGAGAACGCGCGCTTCTCGCAGAGACTGGTCGAGCCGCAGCCAGGTGACACCTGGCTGCTGGTGACATCGGCCTTCCACATGCCGCGCTCGGTCGGCCTGTTTCGAAAGGCCGGCTTTCCCGCGATTCCCTGGCCGGTCGACTACCGGACGTCAGGGGAGGAAGGGGCCGGATTCTTTGTCGACAATGCGATGGATTCGCTGCAGAACACCACGCTCGGCATCCGCGAGTGGATCGGTCTGTTCGTCTACTGGATAACCGGCCGGATCGATCAGCTCTTGCCCGGCCCGGGCTGATCGCCGGCTTCGAGCACTGTCCGCCGCGCGGCTGAAAAGAACTGACGTCGGATGAGAACGCCGAGCACCAGTATGGTCGCGACCACGAACGGCCCGGGCCCGACGAACCAGCCGAGATAGCCGATCGAAAACAGGATGCCCCGCAGGCCGGTGTTGAAGTGCTTGCCGGCGAGGATGTTCATGCGCGCAGCACGCCGTTCGGCCAGTTCGACCTCCGTGTCATTGCCGCCGTCTTCGCCTCGCATCGGCACGGCGCCGATCAGGATGGAGCAATAGTTGAACAGCCGGTACGACCAGGCGAACTTGAAGAAGGAATAGGCCATCAGCACGGCGAGGCCGAGAACCTTCATCTCGAAGACGCCGCGCACGGGTTGCGTGACGTAAGGCAGGTCCGAGAGCACGACCAGAACCTTGTCCGATTGCTGGAGCAGAGCAAGGCTTCCCCCGAGCGCGATCAGCGAGGTCGAGGCAAAGAAGGCCGTGCCCTGCTGCAGGCCGATCATGATGCTGGTGTCGACCATGCGCAGATCGCGCCTGGCCATCGTATGCATCCAGACTTCGCGCTGCACGTTCATGGCGCGCGTCAGCGATGTGCGGGAAAAAAGCCTGCCTTCGACCGCCAGCGCATAGAAGGCCCACACAACGAGAAAGAAGACGAGTGCGAGAACGTCCATCGCGGCGAGCGGAAAGGAATCGGCCATGTCCGGATTTCTACCATAGATGATCGGCCGGGGCGCTGGTGCGGGCGTCCGGCGCGCGCCTTGCCTCCGCCACAACTCTTGCCGGTTCCTTTACGAAGAGTTGAGGTCAAGCTTCTGATTTCATTAAACTTGTGAGGGGCATGAGAAGATGTCGCAGGACGGTTGCCCAGATTTCGCCTCTTTTGTCGTTGCGAAGCCCATGCGAAGCGCGTATCTAGCGTGCGGGCATTGGGAGTGGAAACGGAACGGTGAGTCTGGCGTTTCCCGGCTGATGAGCAAAAGGAAATCATGGAAGACAGCGTGAACAAATCCTGCTGGGGCTTGACGGCCAAGGCAGTGGTCGGCTTTGCGGGCATCATCCTGCTGGCCTGGCTGGTCGGCGGTTCGGAAACCGCGGCGGTGCTTGCGACGGCCGGTTGATCTTCACGGTATCGTTTCGGCGGGCGCGGGAGCTTCCTCGCGCCTTTTTGTTTGCCTATCTGTAGGGTTGGCGATCCATCCCGGCCGATGTCGCGCCGGGATCAGCCGAGGTCGGCCCGCGCGCAGCGCGCGGTCTCGAACAGGCGGATAGATCGCGGATCAACCGGAGGCTTTGCCGTTGTTCCTTTCCGTCTTCGACTTGTTCAAGATCGGCATCGGTCCGTCGAGCTCGCACACGATGGGACCCATGACGGCAGCCGCGCGGTTCCTGGACGAGATCCTGTCGGGCGACTGGCCGCGGCCTGCCGGCTCCAAGGTGTCGCGCTTGGGCGCGAGTTTGCACGGCTCGCTCGCCTATACCGGCATCGGGCACGGCAGTGACAGGGCGGTCGTGCTCGGGCTCGCCGGCCAGACGCCGGTGACCGTCGATCCCGACACGGCAGACGTGATCGTCGAACGGATCGGGGCCGAAAAGTGCATTTCGCCGCCGGGGCATCCAACCTATCGCTTCGATCCGGCGGTCGATCTCGTCCTCGACAAGAAGACGCCGCTGGCGGGCCATGCCAATGGCATGACCTTCTACGCCTATGACGCGGTGGGCGAACTGCTTCTCAGGCGCATCTATTATTCGATCGGCGGCGGCTTCGTCGTTTCCGACGAAGAGCTGCAGCGCATGAAGACGCGTGGCCCTCAGGCCCCGGGCAGGCCTGTGCCATATCCGTTCCGGAGCGCAGCGGAGATGCTTGCCATGGCCGCGAAGAGCGGCCGCTCGATCGCCGCCATGAAAAGAGCCAACGAGGAGGTCCATATGTCGCGGGCCGAGCTCGATGCCGGCCTGGATGCCGTCTGGGCAGCGATGGAGGGCTGTATCGATCGCGGCCTTTCGCAGGAGGGCATCATGCCCGGCGGCCTGAAGGTTCGGCGGCGCGCTCGCCAACTCCACGACAAGCTGCAGGAGGATTGGCGGAGCAACCGTCCGAATCCGCTGCTCGCCAACGACTGGCTGTCGATCTATGCCATGGCGGTCAATGAGGAGAATGCGGCAGGCGGCCGTGTCGTCACCGCGCCGACCAACGGGGCCGCGGGCGTTGTGCCGGCGGTCATGCGCTACTGGCTGCACTTCCATGTCGAGGCGGATCAGGGTTCGATCCGCGACTTCCTGCTGACGGCCGCAGCCGTCGGCGGCATCATCAAGCACAATGCCTCGATCTCCGGGGCCGAGGTCGGCTGCCAGGGCGAAGTCGGTTCGGCCTCGGCCATGGCCGCGGCAGGCCTTTGCGCGGTGATGGGCGGCACGCCCGAACAGGTCGAGAATGCGGCCGAGATCGCGCTCGAGCACCATCTCGGCATGACCTGCGATCCCGTCGGCGGGCTCGTCCAGGTGCCGTGCATCGAGCGCAACGCACTGGGCGCGGTGAAGGCGGTCACCGCCGCGTCGCTCGCCATCAAGGGTGACGGCAAGCATTTCGTGCCGCTCGATGCCGCGATCGAGACCATGCGGCAGACCGGCATGGATATGAGCGAGAAGTACAAGGAGACCAGTCTCGGCGGACTCGCCGTCAACGTGGTCGAGTGCTGACGAGGGGGGATCCTGTGCAAAACCGGCACTGCCGTTGAAGCGCCCCACCGCTGCCGCTAGTTTCGGACCATGGCACTGAACCTGATCAAACTCTGCGTCGGCTGCGAGAGCGTCGAGGACCTCGAAGAATGGATCGCGATGCGACTTGCCGACCGTCGCCGCGCCGGCGAACCTGTCGAGCAATATCACACCACGCGCATGGTCCCGACCCGCGGCGCCGAAATCACCGAAGGCGGCTCGCTCTACTGGGTCATCAAGGGCAATGTGCAGTGCCGGCAACTGATCACCGAGATACGCCCGTTCACGGATGACGAAGGTATCGGCCGCTGCCATCTGGTTCTCGATCCGCTCGTCGTGCGGACCGAATGGCAGCCGCGGCGGGCTTTCCAGGGGTGGCGCTACCTGAAGCCGGAGGATGCACCGGCCGATCTCGGCAAGGGCAGGGCCGGGCTTGCGGAGATGCCGCCGAAGCTGAGGCAGGAACTCGCCGAGCTCGGACTTCTCTGAGCGCATCGCCGCCAACTCCGGCTTGCGCGCCGCCCGGGCCGCGATCGCTCTGGCCGGCGATCTTGCAAGCCGGGCCTTCACGCCACATGTTGATTGTCATGAGCGACAAGTCGACGCCTGTTCCGCGCAATGCCCGGTCTGCCCCGGCCAAGCCGAAATCCGATGCGCGCGATATCGCCGCGTTCCTTGAGCAGGCACGCACCCTGCAGGCGGTTTCAGCGGGCAGCGGCCGGCTGATCCTGGCACTTGACGCCACCATGAGCCGGCAGCCGACCTGGGATCTCGCTTGCCGCCTGCAGGCCGAGATGTTCGACGCCGTCGGCAAGTCGGGAAAGCTGTCTGTCCAACTCGTCTATTTCCGGGGAATCGGCGAGTGCCGCGCCTCGAAATTCGTCTCCGATACCGGGGCACTCAAGGACCTGATGGTGCGGATCGATTGCCGCGGCGGACACACGCAGATCGGCAAGGTGCTGTCCCATGCATTACGGACGACGGAGCAGGAGAAGGTCAATGCCGTGGTCTTCATCGGCGACGCCATGGAGGAGAGCATCGACGATCTCGCCGACAAGGCCGGCAAGCTTGGCCTGCGCGGCGTGCCGGTGTTCGTTTTCCAGGAAGGAGCCGACGCCGCCGTCGAGCGGGCTTTCCGCGAGGTCGCCCGGCTGTCGCGCGGCGCCTGGTTTCGCTTCGATCGCGACGCGGCCGCCACACTGGCGCGTCTGTTGTCTGCCGTGGCCGTCTTCGCTACCGGCGGGCTGAAGGCCCTCGAAGCAAGGGGACGGTCCGAGGACAGGCTGATGATCGAGAATTTGCGAGGTAGCGGCAAGGGATGACAGTGGCCGTCTATGCCTTGCTGGTGCTGCTGTTCGTCGTCGGACTGGCAGCGGTCTTCGTGCGCGCCGATCCGGCACGATTGGCGGAAGGCTTGCGCAAGAGCGGTCCGATCGTGCTCGGCATCGCCGGCGCCCTGCTGCTCGTCACCGGCCGGGCAGGAGTGGGCGGCATGCTGATGTCGCTTGCCTTCGGCTGGTACGGCTATCAGCGCAGGAACCGCAACCTGCGCAAGACGCCGGGGAAACGATCCACCGTCAGAACCGCCGCGCTGGAGATGGAACTCGACCACGACAGCGGCGTACTGGAGGGCATCGTGCTCGCCGGCAGATTCGAAACCCGCATCCTCGGCGAGATGACGTTGCACGAGCTTGTCGAACTCCACGCCGAGTTGGCCGGCGACGGCGAGAGCCGGCAGCTACTTGAGGCGTATCTTGACGGCCGTTTTCCCGTCTGGCGCAAGGACGCTGAGGCGGATGTTGGCCGGGGGGAGCGAGTTGCGCCAGGTTCGGGCGCCATGACTAAGGAGGAGGCCTACAAGGTCCTTGGTCTTGAAACGGGGGCCTCCGCGGCGGATGTCCGCAAGGCGCACCGCCGCCTGATGCAGCGCCTGCACCCCGACATTGGCGGATCGTCTTTCCTGGCGGCGCGGATCAACGAAGCCAAGGATGTCCTGCTCTCCGATCACGATTAGATCTCCTTCGACACCGGTACTCTTCCTGGAGACGGTTCCATTGCCTCGACTGTTCACTGCTGGACCGCGTAGCAGGCGATCTTCTTCTTCTTAAGCGCGCCGCAGGCATCCCAGGCCGCGGTCTTCGTCGCGAAGCCGCCGAAGCGGGCGCGATAGTAGGTGATGCCCCCCTTGTTGAAGGTCGATGTGAAGCCCGAAGCGTCAGCCAGGATCGTTGGCGCCTGCTTGCTGACTTTGGCGAGCGCGGCCTTGGCTTCGGCATCGCTCGGCGAGGACGCGATCTGAACGACCCAGCCGGAAGGCTGCGTCGACGCGGTCTGCACCGCGTCCAGCGCCGCCGGGGTGGGAGCGACCTCGGCGTAGCCCTGCTCGACGGACGCGACTTCGGTGACGACCTTGACGGACTTGCCCGATGCCTTCGGCGCTTCCACCTCGGCAGTGGCGAGCTCGACCGCAAGTTCGGGGCGGCTGTCCGGAGTAGGTGCGTTGCGCTTCGGCAGGACCGCAGCGGCGACCGCCGTGGCGGCATTGTCGGCGGTGATCTGCGGCCGGAGGTCCGCCGGCTCGGCGCGGGCGACAAGGTCGCCGCCGTCGCGGCCGGATGCTTTCGGCAGATACTTCTTGATCAGCTCGGCCATATGGTTGTCGCGGGCGCGGCCGCTGGCGCCACCCATCACGACGGCGACGATCTTGCGGTCGCCTGATTTCACCGACGAGACAAGGTTGAAGCCCGACGCATTGGTGTAGCCGGTCTTGATGCCGTCGACGCCCTGGACGCGGCCGAGCAGCTTGTTGTGGTTGCCCATGCGCTGACGCCCGAAGGTGAAGGAGCGGGTCGAAAAATAGCTGTAGTACTGCGGAAAATGCTCGCGCAGCGCGATACCGAGGACGGCAAGGTCTCGTGCGGTCGAGTGCTGCGCGGAGTTCGGCAGGCCCGAGGCATTCCTGAAGGTGGTGTCGCTCATGCCGAGGCGGCGCGCCTTGTTGGTCATGATGCGCGCGAAATTCTCCTCCGATCCGCCGAGATATTCGGCGATCGCAGCGGCCGCATCATTGGCCGACTTGGTGACCAGCGCGTAGACGATGGTCTCGACCGTGACCGAACTGCCGGCCTTGACGCCGAGTTTCGTCGGCGGCTTCGCGGCGGCGGAGGCCGAAAACGGAACACGCGTGTTCCTGGTGATCTTGCCGGACTGCAGCCCTTCGAAGATGAGGTAGAGGGTCATCATCTTGGTCAGCGAAGCGGGATAGCGCTGCGCGTCGGCATTGGCTGAAAACAGCGTCTTGCCGGTGTTCGCGTCGACGACGATGGCGGCATATCGCGAATTCGCCGCCGCCGCTTCCGATGCCCCCAGGCCGAGCGTTGCCGCGAGGAGGAGGGCGAGGAAGGGTTTGAGGGATATGGGAGATCGAGGAAGGTGACGGACCAGCGACGCCTGACGCACTGTTACATCCTTTGAGTTTTCGTTGGTACCCGGGGCGCGGCAAAGGATCCGGCCTCGCATTCGAAAACCCTAAGGCAAGCAATCTTACCAATCCGTTTATGGTAACCAGGATGTTGACGATTTCCGTCCGGCTTTACGCTTATTTCATTCGAATTTCTTTCGAACTGTGGCGACCGTCGATCGCCTTTGCGCGCGGCAGGTCCGGCTTGACTTTTTGTGCAATGCACAATAAATAGGCTGCAGCGCACTATGGCGTGCGTGCATTGCTTCCACGTCGCAGCCGAGAGGTCCACCGATGACGCAACCTTTTGAAGACGCCAACAAAGCTGGCAAGGAATATCTCGACGCCAGCCTCAAGAGCTTCGCCTCTATCTCCAAGAGCGTGCAGGCGATCGCCGCCGAGGCGAGCGAATACACCAAGAAGTCGTTCGAGGCGGGCAGCGCCGCTTTCGAGAAGCTGGTTGCGGCCAAGTCGCTGGACAAGGCCTTCGAAATTCAGGCCGACTACGCCAAGCAGGCCTATGAGAGCTTCGTCGCCGAGGCGACCAAATTCGGCGAGCTTTACGCGGACGTCGCCAAGGAAGCCTACAAGCCGTTCGAGGCCGTCGTCGCCAAGGCGAAGTAAGCGTCGCCCTGCAAGCTTCGCAAAAGGACCCGGCTGCATGGTCGCAGCCGGGTCCTTTTGTTTTTTCAGGCAGGATGAATGTCGACGATCTCCGCGTATCGCGCACCCGAATTTTGGCGCCTAGCCGAAAGGGCCATATTGTCAGCAGGAAAGAAGGCCTTAAAATCTGCCAATGAGCACCTACATGTCGAGGCCGGGAAGGGATTCGGCGACAAGGACAGCATTTTGACGATCGGCGGGTTTGCCATGCAAGCGAGCACGGCGCGTATGCAGAACGGCGAGGGCGGTGGCAACGGCCCCGGCCGGGGTACTGCGGTCATCACGCGGCCCAGAGCCAAGACCAAGAAGCCCAGTCTTTATCGCGTGCTTATCCTCAACGACGACTACACCCCTATGGAATTCGTGGTCCACGTGCTGGAGCGCTTCTTCCAGAAGGACCGGGAGGCGGCGACCCGCATCATGCTCCACGTTCACAATCACGGAGTGGGCGAGTGTGGGGTCTATACTTTCGAAGTGGCGGAGACCAAAGTGACGCAGGTCATGGACTTCGCCCGCCAGCACCAGCATCCGCTGCAATGCGTGATGGAGAAAAAGTGAGGTTTTGAATGCCGGCTTTCTCGCAAGGCCTCGAAAAGGCGCTTCATCAGGCACTCACCCTTGCCAATGAGCGTCACCACGAATACGCGACCCTCGAGCATCTCCTGCTCGCGCTGATCGACGACAACGATGCGTCGGCGGTCATGCGCGCGTGCAACGTCGATCTCGACGAACTCAAGCAAACCGTCCTGACCTACATCGACACCGAACTCGACAATCTGGTCACGGGCTACGACGAGGATTCCAAGCCGACCGCCGGGTTCCAGCGCGTTATCCAGCGCGCGGTCATCCATGTGCAGTCGTCGGGCCGGGAAGAGGTGTCCGGCGCCAATGTGCTCGTCGCCATCTTCGCAGAGCGCGAGAGCCACGCCGCCTATTTCCTCCAGGAACAGCAGATGACGCGCTACGACGCGGTCAACTACATTTCCCACGGCATCGCCAAGCGTCCCGGCGCCAGCGAAAGCCGTACGCCCCGTGGCGCCGAGGAAGACCAGTCCAGCCAGGGCAACGGTGAAGCGGCGGAAGACAACGGCAAGAAGAAGCCGCAGGACGCGCTTTCCGCCTACTGCGTCAATCTCAACCAGAAGGCCAAGTCCGGCCGCATCGACCCGCTGATCGGTCGCGAGTCCGAGATCAGCCGTACCATCCAGGTGTTGTGCCGCCGCTCGAAGAACAATCCGCTCTATGTCGGCGATCCCGGCGTCGGCAAGACGGCGATCGCCGAGGGGCTGGCAAAGCGGATCGTCGAAGGCGACGTGCCCGAGGTGCTCGCCGGCGCGACCATTTTCGCGCTGGACATGGGCACGCTGCTCGCCGGCACCCGCTATCGTGGCGATTTCGAGGAGCGGCTGAAGCAGGTCGTCAAGGAGCTCGAGGATTATCCGGGCGCGGTTCTGTTCATCGACGAGATTCATACTGTGATCGGCGCCGGCGCGACGTCGGGCGGCGCCATGGATGCATCGAACCTGCTGAAGCCGGCCCTGTCCTCCGGTGCGATCCGCTGCATCGGCTCGACCACCTACAAGGAGTTCCGCCAGTTCTTCGAGAAGGACAGGGCGCTCGTACGCCGCTTCCAGAAGATCGACGTCAACGAGCCGTCGGTGGTCGACGCCATCGAAATCATGAAGGGTCTGAAGCCCTATTACGAGGACTTCCACAAGGTCCGCTACACCAACGACGCGATCAAGGCGGCGGTGGAGCTTTCGGCGCGCTATATCAGCGACCGCAAGCTGCCGGACAAGGCGATCGACGTGATCGACGAAACCGGCGCTTCGCAAATGCTGTTGCCGGAAGGCAAGCGCAAGAAGACGATCAGCGTCAAGGAAATCGAGGCCACCATCGCCACCATGGCGCGCATTCCGCCGAAGACGGTCTCGGCGGACGACGAGAAGGTGCTCGCCGGGCTGGAAGATGAACTGCGGCGCGTCGTCTACGGGCAGGACACCGCCATCAGCGCGCTCGCTTCCGCGATCAAGCTCGCCCGTGCCGGCCTGCGCGAACCGGAGAAGCCCATCGGGTGCTACCTGTTCTCCGGCCCCACCGGTGTCGGCAAGACCGAGGTTGCCAAGCAGCTCGCCGCCTCGCTCGGAGTCGAGCTTCTGCGCTTCGACATGTCGGAATATATGGAGCGCCACACCGTCAGCCGGCTGATCGGCGCGCCTCCCGGCTATGTCGGCTTCGACCAGGGCGGCCTGCTGACGGATGGCGTCGACCAGCACCCGCATTGCGTGCTGCTGCTCGACGAGATCGAAAAGGCGCATCCCGATCTGTTCAACATCCTCCTGCAGGTCATGGATCACGGCAAGCTGACGGATCACAACGGCAAGCAGATCGACTTCCGTAACGTAATCCTGATCATGACCACGAATGCGGGCGCCTCCGAGATGGCCAAGGCTGCGATAGGCTTCGGCTCGTCGAAGCGGGAGGGCGACGACATGGAGGCGATCAACCGGCTGTTCACGCCGGAGTTCCGCAACCGTCTCGACGCGATCATTCCCTTCGGGTCGCTCCCGGTTCCGGTCGTTCACCAGGTCGTTCAGAAATTCGTCATGCAACTCGAAGCCCAGCTGTCGGAGCGCGGCGTCACCTTCGACCTGTCGCCGGATGCCGTCGCCTGGCTCGCCGAGAAGGGTTACGACGAGCGCATGGGCGCGCGGCCGCTCGCCCGCGTCATCCAGGAGCACATCAAGAAGCCGCTGGCGGAAGAGGTCCTGTTTGGCAAGCTCAAGAAGGGCGGCACGGTCCGCGTCACGATCGAGACGAAGGAGACCGGTGAAACCGGCCTCAAGCTGGAAACGATCGCCGACGAGGTTCCGGTGAAGCCGAAGAAGGAAGAGCCGAAGAAGGATCCGGCGCCGCGCCGCGCGGCCGCAAAGAAAACGGCCAAGAAGGCCGTTGCGCAGAAGCCAAGACCCGGGGGCAGGGACGGTGCTAAGCGCAGCCTCGTCCCACAGCTGCCCCGTAAGGGCTGAGAGAGGTTCCGGTCAGGTCAAGGCCCCGGCAACGGGGCCTTTCCACTTGGCGGCAGCCCTCGGTTGGCTGGCCCCCGGGATCCACCATCGTGGCGCAACATATCGCCTGGGCCGGGCGCTGACTCGGGGTTCTTTCCCGTGTTAAGCGCAGGAGCGCATGCCTGAAGTCGAACCATCCTTTCCCCCGAGCTTCGATCTGCACTGGACCTGGTTCCGGCGCGGGGTTCGGGCGTCGGTGTCCATTCCCGGCCTGATCCTGACCAGTGCCTTCGTGGGCTTCGCCGGTCTTGCCAAGGACGCTGGCCTCGGCCTCGGCGAGACGGTCTTCATGGTCGCCGTCGTGTGGGCCTTGCCGGCGAAGGTGGTGCTGATCGGCGCTGTCTTGTCCGGCAGCTCTGTCTGGGGCGCGGCCTTCGCCGTGGCGCTTTCTTCCGTCCGGCTGATGCCGATGGTGGTCGCCCTGGTTCCCGAGATGCGCGGGCCGCGGACGCCGAGATGGGTGCTCTACGCGCTCTCGCATTTCGTCGCCGTCACCTCCTGGGTCCTTGCGATGGACCAGTTGCGCCACGTGCCGCGGGATCTGCGCACGACCTACTATGCCGGGCTGGGCGGGACGCTCGTGCTCGCCAACATGGTCGTGGTCGCGGTCGTGTTCTCGATCGCGGGAAGCTTGCCGCCGCTCGTTTCCGCGGCGCTGCTGCTCCTGACGCCGATGTATTTCCTCACCTCGCTCTGGGGATCCGCCAGGGAAAGGGCAGGGCATGTCGCTATGGCGATCGGCCTCGTGCTGGGACCGCTGTTCCACCTACTGCTGCCCGGCTTCGACCTGCTCGCCGCCGGCGTGATCGGCGGCGGTGCGGCGTATGCCTTTCACCTCGCTGCCCGGCCGAAGGCGTCATGATGACCTTCGATGCCCTCGACGCCTGGTGGTGGCCCTTTCTCTTCATCCTGATCGCGGGCTGGCTGGCCACCGACGCATGGCGATTTCTCGGCGTGTATTTCGGCGGGCGGATTTCGGAGGGGGCGGGCTTGCTCGTTCTGGTCCGCGCCGTTGCCACGGCACTGGTGGCAGCGGTGATCGGAAACCTGATCGTGTTCCCGTCAGGCGTGCTGGCCGCGGCGCCGCTCGCCCTGCGTGTCGGGGCGGCGGCAGCCGGGTTCGTCGCTTATCTGTGGCTCGGCAAACGAATCCTCGCAGGCATCGTGGTCGCGGAGGTCGTGCTCGTCGCCGGATTGATGCTCGGTGCCTGACGGCCTGCGCCGCGATTTCTGGCGCGCGGCCGATTTCCCCACCGATGGCGCGGGGCACGACCGTTGGCGACCTGTTTCCCTGAAAGGACGTCAGGCCTCGGAGAGTGCCGCCCTGATCCGCTCGGCATTGGCCGCGAGCACTTCGGGCTTTTCCATCTGGCCGGTATGGGGCTTCAGCGCCACGCCCTCGAAGCGGGGCAGGATATGGACATGGAGATGGAACACCACCTGTCCGCCGGCCTGCTCGTTGAACTGCTGGACGGTGACGCCATCGGCCGAAAACGCCTTCTTGACGGCGCGCGCCAACCTCTGCGTGGTCCTGGCAACGGCTGCAAGGCTATCCTGCTCGACGTCGAGGATGTTGCGCGACGGCTTCTTCGGGATGACGAGGCAATGACCGTCGCCGCGTGGCATGATGTCCATGAAGGCGAAGGTGTCCGTGTCCTCGTAGAGCTTGTGAGCGGGCAACTCGCCGCGCAGGATTTTCGCAAAGACGTTGTTGGTGTCGTAGGCAGCGGTCATCGTGTCCCTCGTCGTTTCGTGCCCGGCGGTGTTCACCGGCGCAGGCGGTCCCAGTGTCGAAGATGGCGGCCCGCCGTCAAGCCGTTCCCTCGTCCTTGCGGAACGGTCCGTGCCCCTCCAGATAGGCGCCCATTCGCGCAACGTCCCGGCGCTCGGCGACGAGATAGTCCGCGACTGCCTTGCGCAGTCCGGGATGGGCGATGTAGTGCGCCGACTGCACCGTCACGGGCAGATAGCCGCGGGCGAGCTTGTGCTCGCCTTGCGCACCGGCCTCGACCACCTTCAGTTTCCTTTCGATCGCGAAATCGATCGCCTGGTGGTAGCACACCTCGAAATGCAGGAACGGATGATCCTCGATGCATCCCCAGTTGCGGCCGTAAAGAGCCTCCGACCCGATGAAGTTGATGGCGCCGGCAATGTAGCGTCCATTTCGCCTGGCCATGACGAGCAGGACGTCGTCGGCCATACGCTCGCCGATCAGTGAGAAGAAGCGCCGATTGAGATAGGGCCGGCCCCATTTGCGCCCGCCCGTGTCCATGTAGAAGGCAAAGAAATCGTCCCATACGGCTTCGGTGATATCGGCCCCCGTGAGCCGGTCGATCGTGATGCCATCGGCCACGGCCTTGCGCCGCTCGGCCTTCAGCGCCTTGCGCTTGCGCGAGGCAAGGGAGGCCAGGAAGTCGTCGTAGCTTCCATATCCTTCGTTGAAGAAGTGGAACTGCTGGTCGTTGCGCACGAGGTAGCCGGCTGCGTCCAGTGCCGTCATGTCGGCCTCCTGCGCGAAGGTCACATGCGCGGACGATACGCCGAGGCGGTCGGTCACCATCTTCAGGCCGGTGGCGAGGGCCGCGCGCAGGCTGCCGGCGTCGCCGTCGGAAGCGACCAGCAGGCGAGGGCCGGTCACCGGCGTGAACGGGACGGAGACTTGCAGCTTCGGATAATACTGCCCGCCGGCCCGTTCGAGTGCATCGGCCCAGCCATGGTCGAACACATATTCGCCTTGACTGTGGGACTTGGCATAACAGGGCACCGCACCGACAAGCCTTCCGTCCGACGTCTCCAGCCTCAGATGGTGGCCCTGCCATCCTGCACGGGCGACAGCACAGCCGGATTCTTCCAGCGCGGTCAGAAAATCAAATGAAAGAAAAGGGTTGTAGTAGTTCTGTGAACTGATTTTCGAGGTTCCTGCGAGCGATTCCCATTCGCTCCTGCGGAAGGCGCCAATGCTGGTGGCGGCTCGGATGGCATAGGCGCCATCCGCTTCCGGTCGTGCGGCTTCGGTCCCGTTACCCATGGCGCTTACTTACGTCTCGTTCCGCAATGCGCAAGGCCTGCACGATCACCTTCATGAGACGAGTGCGGGCTCGAACCCTTCGAACGTCATCTGGTCGGCCTCGGCGAAGGTCTTGTCGACCATCGGCTGGTCGCGCACCGTCCAGGTGATGACAGGCATCGCCAGCCTGTCGCGCACGAAGGTGACGAACGGGTTGGGCAAATGGACGACGCTGTAGGAGACGAAGGAGATGCCGTTGGCGAGCATGGAGAAATGGGCCTCGATCTCGTGCGGCTTGTCTCCCCAGGCGGTGAGACCGGCCGGAATTCCCGACGCCTGCGTCGGGAACTCGCGGATCAGCCAGTGGTCGAAGGACATGATCGCCACCTCGCCCTTGTAGTTGCGCAGCGCCGCGGCGACCTTGGCGACCAGGCCCGCATCCTTGCCGGGAATGCCCTTGAGCTCGATGACGAGGGGCACGCGCCCGCGAACCAGCGACAGCAGTTCGCCCAGCGTCGGCACATGGTCCGCGGTTCCGCCGACACGCAGTGCGCCGAACTCGGCCGCCGTGCGCTGCCACACATAGCCTTCCGTGCCGGTCAGGCGCCTGAGGTCGTTGTCGTGGAAGACGACCACCTCGTCGTCGAGCGTGAGATGCACGTCACATTCGATCGCGTAACCGCGTTCGGCTGCGGCCTCGAAGGCCGAGAGCGTGTTCTCCCAGCGCGCCTTGTTCATGTCGTGGAAGCCGCGATGGGCGACCGGTCTCTTCATAAGCCAGGAAATGTCGCGCATGGCGGTCCTACTCGAACTCGATGATGGCTTCGATCTCGACTGGTGCATTGAGCGGGAGGGCGGCTGTGCCGACAGCCGAACGCGCATGCTTGCCATGGTCGCCGAGCGCGGCGACAAGGAAGTCTGAGGCACCGTTGGCGACGAGGTGCTGCTCGACGAAGTCCGGCGTGGACGCGACGAAGACCGTAATCTTGACCACGCGCCTGATTTTTTCGAGATCGCCGAGGGCCGCCTTGGCCTGGGCAAGGACGTTGATTGCGCAATATTTGGCGGCCTCCTTGCCGGCTTCCACGTCGACGTCGCGACCCAGCAGCCCGGTCGAGGAGAGCTTTCCGTCCTTGAAAGGAAGCTGCCCGGCCGTCAGGAGCAGATTGCCGGAGCGCATGAAGGGAACATAGTTGGCGGCAGGGGCAGCAGCGGCCGGCAGCGTCACGCCGAGATCTGCCAGGCGGGTTTCGATCGTTTGGGCCATGATGCGGTCCTTGTTCGGGGTGGGATGGCGAGAAGCGGGGAAGGTGCTATTTTTGCCTCGCTTCCGCCACGACTTTTTTTATTGTGGCCTATCGATCATCGCGGCCTGATGAAAGGCCGTGCTTCCGGAGTTTTCCTGATGCGCTTGAAGCGCCTTGTCCTGCTTGCCCTGGCCTCTCCGTCGCTGCTCGTAATCCAGCCCGCTTTGTCGGCGCCGATTCTCGCGCCTCATCGCGCCGTCTACGATCTCATTCTCGACAAGGCTTCGGACCGCTCGGGGATCACCGGAATAGCCGGACGCATGGTCTACGAGTTCAACGGCTCGCCCTGCGAAGGCTATACCGTGAAGTTCCGGTTCGTCACCAAGATAGACACGCGCGATGTCTCGCGGCTTACCGACCAGCAGACGACGACTTTCGAAGATGGTGCCGGCAAGTCCTTCAATTTCGTCACGAAATCCTTCGTGGACCAGAACCCCGATCGCGAGGTGAAGGGCTCGGCCCACATCGAGCCGTCCGGCGTGCGGGTCGACCTGGAAAAACCCGACAGGAACACGCTGGAACTTGGCAAGACGCAATTCCCGACCCAGCATCTGATCGAGATGATCGACAAGGCCAACAAGGGCGAGACCTTCTACGAGACGACCCTGTTCGACGGTTCGGAGGATGCCGATCGGGTGATGACCACCACGGTCGTGATCGGCAAGGAGGAGAAGTCCGGCAAGGACGATCCGGAACTCCCCGTCATGAGCGAACTGGCGCCGGAACCCTACTGGCCGGTCGACATCGCCTATTTCGATCTGTCTAAGGCCGGCAGCAGCGGCGAGGAAGTGCCGGAGTACCATATCTCCTTCAAGCTGCATGAGAACGGCGTCACCCGCGATCTCCTGATGGACTACGGCGATTTTTCCATGAAGGGCAAGCTCGTCAACCTGTCGCTGTTCGATGCCCCGAAGGACTGCGACTGAAAAGGACTCCTGGAGAGCCGTGCGTCCGCGTGGATGCACGGAGATTGCCGAGCATGTTAAGCGGCTGCGCGACGACTACTGCAGGGTCGCTGCGCGACACGGTCAGCCGATTCGTCCCGCAGCCGGCCGGACCGCGCAGGGCGCATATCCGCGTGCCCGATCCACTGCCGCTGCACGGTTTCGAAGGCTCGGTCGGCGCGGCGCTCGGCGAGTTGCGCTGCCGCATGCGATCCGCGATCGACTACGTGATGGGCGAACGTGAGGCTGCCGGCGGCTTCAATTCCTATGGCAATCCATTCTATCTTCCCGCAGTTGAGCGCACACTGGGGATATCTGGGTCTTGAAGAGCATCCTGCATCTGCAACGGCGTTTGCTACGCCCGGCTCCATGCGGCGACACGCCGAGAGTGCGGGGCGTCCTGCCGGCCGCAGGGGAGGTCGCATGACGGTCTATGTCGACGATGCGATCTGGAACTGGGCGGGGCGAAGATGGTGCCACATGCTGGCAGACGACATCGCGGAGCTTCATCGCTTTGCCGCACTGCTCGGCATCCATCATCTATCCTATCAGGGACCGCCAAAGACGTCGGCGCCGCATTACGACATCACCGGCTTCGAGCGAGATCGCGCGGTCAGGCTGGGCGCGGTGCCGTGTGGCCGAGAGGAAATCGTGGAGGTCTTCCGGCGCGTGCGCGTGGCGCGGCGGGCAGGGAGCGTGGCGGCATGACCCTGGCGGCATTTTTGGCCTATTGCGCTGCGATCACCCTTGCCGCGGCCACGCCGGGGCCGGCGATGTTCGCTGTCATATCGACGGGACTGTCACGAGGTTTCATGCCGGCCGTCCTTGCCGGCGCCGGTGTCGCCTTGGCCGATGCAATTCTGGTCGTCCTTGCTCTGCTCGGTCTGGTAGCGCTCGTGCAGGCTTTCGAGTGGATACTCCTGGTCCTCAAATATGCGGGCGCTGCCTATCTGGTCTGGCTCGGCGTGAAGATGTGGCGTGCTCCGGCTGCGGCCGAGGGCAAGCCTGCAGGTGGCAGCCGGGCGCGCCCCTTTGTTCTCGGCGCGTCGATAGGCCTGAGCAATCCGAAGGCGATTCTCTTCCACGCCAGCATTATGCCGCTGATCCTCGACCTCGACGTCCTCACCATCACGGACGGTATGGTCGTGATCGCAGTGGTGATCGGCGCGAATGCGGTGGTGATGGGCATCTATGCTGGCCTCTCAACCGGCGCCGCGCGCCTCTTCGGGACGGAACGGCGCATGCGCATGGTCAACCGCATTTCCGGCGGTGCGATGATCAGTGCCGGGGCGCTGATCGCCTCGCGCTGACCGCTTTCCGCGCCAGCCGACCAGGTGCGGGCGCATAAGTCGGGTGCAGGCGCTTGCTTTTCCGGCGCGCAGCCTCTATATGGCCGCCCATTCCACACACGGACATGGGTTACCGGCCGGGAGAAATCCGGCGGAACCTCCGGTGGCGTAGCGGGACCCTCCCGACAACGTCAAGCGTCCGTGGAGGCTCAACCGGAAAGGAAAGTTGTAATGGCTCTGCCAGACTTCAGCATGCGCCAGCTTTTGGAAGCTGGTGTTCACTTCGGCCACCAGACCCATCGCTGGAATCCGAAGATGGCGCCTTATATCTACGGCGCCCGCAACAACATCCACGTCATCGACCTGTCGCAGACGGTTCCGCTGCTTCACCAGGCCCTGAAGCAGGTGTCTGATGTCGTCTCGCGCGGCGGCCGCGTGCTCTTCGTCGGCACCAAGCGCCAGGCGTCCGACATCGTCGCCGACGCCGCGCAGCGTTCGGCGCAGTACTATGTCAATTCGCGCTGGCTCGGCGGCATGCTGACCAACTGGAAGACGATCTCCAACTCGATCCAGCGCCTGCGCAAGCTCGACGAGCTGCTCGCCGGCGAAGCCCAGGGCTTCACCAAGAAGGAGCGCCTGAATCTCGAGCGTGAGCGCGAGAAGCTTGACCGCGCGCTGGGCGGCATCAAGGACATGGGCTCCACGCCGGACCTGATGTTCGTCATCGACACCAACAAGGAGGCGATCGCCATCCAGGAGGCCAAGCGCCTCGGGATCCCGGTCGTGGCGGTGATCGATTCGAATTGCGATCCGGACAAGATCGACTACCCGATCCCGGGCAATGACGACGCGCAGCGCGCCATCGCGCTTTATTGCGACCTCGTCGCCAAGGCCGCGATCGACGGTATCGCGCGCCAGCAGGGCGCGCTCGGGGTCGATCTCGGCGCTTCGGCCGAGGCCCCGGTCGAGCCGGCCCTCGACGAGCGTGCCGCAGGCGACCAGGCCGGCGCCTGATCCGCGAAGGTTCACCGCGACCTTCACATTATCTTGGACTTGGCGCGCTATGTCGCGCTTGCGGGCCGGCGCATCATCGATCCTTCGGTGATGCGCTGACGCGTTGAATATGAAGAGGCGAAAATGAGCATTTCTGCTGCACAGGTTAAACAGCTCCGCGACATGACCGGCGCGGGAATGATGGACTGCAAGGCGGCCCTTGCCGAGACCAACGGCGACATGGAGGCCGCGGTCGATTGGCTGCGCAAGAAGGGTATCGCCAAGGCCGACAAGAAGGCCGGCCGCACTGCCGCCGAGGGCCTGGTCGGCGTCGCTTCCGACGCCAACGGCGCCGTCGTGGTCGAAGTCAATTCCGAGACCGACTTCGTCGCCCGCAATGCCGCCTTCCAGGAGATCGTGCGCAACGTCTCGCAGCTTGCGCTCGCCACCGACGGCTCCTCGGAAGCGGTAGCCGCCGCGGCCTATCCCGGCACCGGCAAGAATGTCGCCGACACCATCAAGGACGCCGTCGGCACGATCGGCGAGAACATGAGCTTCCGCCGTTCGGCCAAGCTTTCGGTGTCCGCCGGCGCCGTCGCAACATATGTCCACAACGCCGTTGCCGACAATCTCGGCAAGATGGGCGTGCTGGTGGGCGTCGAGACCACGGGGAATGCGGAAGCCGCGCGCGCGTTCGGCCGCCAGGTCGCCATGCATGTCGCCGCGACCAATCCGCTCGCCTTGACGGCCGAGGAGATCGATCCGGCAGTGGTTGCCCGCGAGAAGGACATCTTCTCGGATCAGGCGCGCCAGTCCGGCAAGCCCGAGAACATCATCGAGAAGATGGTGGAAGGGCGCCTGCGCAAGTTCTACGAGGAAGTCGTGCTCCTGAAACAGGCCTTCGTGCTCAATCCCGACATCACCGTCGAGAAGGCGCTGAAGGATGCCGAGAAGGAGATCGGCGCTCCGGCGAAGATCACCGGCTTCGTACGTTTCGCGCTTGGCGAGGGCATCGAGAAGGAAGAGAGCGACTTCGCCGCCGAAGTCGCCGCGGCAGTGAAAAAGTAACGCCGCATCAAACGCTTCCCGCCAGTTACTGAAGGGCGCCCCGTGACATGGCGGCGCCCTTCGTGTATCGAGCGGCTCCAGGCGGGATGCAAGGCGGCAGAAGAGGATTGACGAGGAACCAATGACGGCGAAGCCCCTTTACCGGCGTGTCCTGCTGAAAGCGTCGGGTGAGGCGCTGATGGGCGACCAGCATTTCGGAATCGACGTCTCGGTCGTCGACCGCATCGCCGCCGACATCGCCGAGGCAAGGGCGCTCGGCGTGGAAGTGGGCGTGGTGATCGGCGGCGGCAATATCTTCCGCGGCGTCGCCGTCGCCTCCAAGGGCGGCGATCGCGTCACCGGCGACCATATGGGCATGCTGGCGACCGTCATCAATTCGCTGGCCCTGCGCACCTCCCTCGTCAAGATCGGCGTCGACGCCGTCGTGCTCTCCGCGATCGCGATGCCGGAACTCTGCGAAAGCTTCTCGCAGCGCCAGGCGACTTCCTACATGAATGCCGGCAAGGTGGTGATCTTCGCCGGAGGTACCGGCAACCCCTTCTTCACCACGGATTCCGCCGCGGCGCTGCGCGCCGCCGAGATCGGCGCAGACGCCCTGTTCAAGGGCACCCAGGTTGATGGCGTATATTCGAGCGACCCGAAGAAAGACCCCGACGCCGTTCGCTACGACCGCATCAGCCACGAGGAAGTGCTGGTCAGGGGGCTCGCCATCATGGATACCGCTGCGATTGCACTTGCGCGGGAAAACCACATTCCGATAATCGTCTATTCGATACATGAAGCGGGCGGCTTCGGTGCGATCCTCAGGGGCGGCGGACACTGCACCGTCGTCACGGATTAGGGCATGTCGCTCGAAAGGGGGCCCGGTTTCGGGATGGCGACATGCGCAAAGTCAATTACCCGCAGCATGTTGCGTGAACCTTCTTCACACAGCATGCTGCGGGTGCCGCGATCGGGGATCACGCTGCACTCATGCTGGAAGCGAGTTCCGGCGGAGACGGTTTGGTGAAACCGGCGGGTCCGGGTTTGACGTTCCGGGCGCGAGCGCCAGATGAAATGCTAAGATGGCCACACGGGCAGGCGGTTCGGTTTCCGCATCGCGGGTGGAAGGAGACTTCAGGATGAGCAACGGGGTTGATTTCAAGGATCTGCAAAGGCGCATGGACGGGGCGGTGGCCGCCTTCCACCACGACCTCGCATCGCTGCGCACGGGACGCGCGTCGAGCAACCTGCTCGACCCCATCCACGTCCAGGCCTACGGCTCGCCGATGCCGATCAACCAGGTCGCGACGGTCTCCGTGCCGGAGCCGCGCATGATCTCCGTATCGGTGTGGGACAAGCAACTCGTCGGCGCCGTCGACCGTGCCATCCGGGAATCCAATCTCGGCTTCAACCCGATCGTCGACGGCACGACGCTGCGCATTCCTCTGCCGGAGCTCAACGAGCAGCGCCGCAAGGAATTGGTCAAGATCGCGCATCAATATGCCGAGCATGCGCGCGTCGCGGCGCGCCACGTTCGCCGTGACGGCATGGAGCATGCCAAGAAGGCCGAGAAGGACGGCGAGATCGGCCAGGACGAATCGCGTGTCCAGTCCGACCGCGTCCAGAAGCTGACCGATGATACCATCGCCCAGATCGACAGCATGCTCGCCGAGAAGGAAGCCGAGATCATGCAGGTCTGACCGTGGCGGCGCGGTCGGCGAGAAGGCGGTAGGCACGAAATGACGACGCCCGCGCATGTCGCGATCATTATGGACGGCAACGGTCGCTGGGCCAAGGCGCGCGGCTTGCCGCGCGTCGCTGGACACCGCGCCGGCGTCGAGGCGTTGCGCCAGACGGTGCGCGCCGCCGGCGAGATGGGGATCAGCTGGCTGACGGTCTATGCCTTTTCGTCAGAGAACTGGTCTCGGCCGAAATCCGAGGTCAGCGACCTGATGGGTTTGCTGAAGCTGTTCATCCGACGCGACCTGGCGGAACTTCACCGGAACGGCGTGCGCGTCCGCGTGATCGGCGAGCGGGAAAATCTCGCCCCGGATATCCGGGCGCTGCTCGAAGAGGCGGAAGACCTCACCCGTTCCAACCGCTCGCTCAATCTGGTGATCGCCTTCAACTACGGCTCCCGGGACGAGATTGCGCGAGCGGCCCGCAATGTGGCGATGGCGGTCAAGTCCGGCCAGATCGACGCCGATTCGATCACCGCGGAGTCGTTCGCCGGCTTCCTCGATACGGCAGGAATTCCCGACCCCGATCTCATCATCCGGACGAGCGGCGAGTTGCGCCTGTCGAACTTCCTGCTCTGGCAGGCAGCCTATGCCGAACTGGTGTTCCTGCCGTGCTATTGGCCGGATTTCGGACGAGCTGACCTCGCCGAGGCCTTGCGCAGCTTTGCTTCGCGTGAAAGGCGATTCGGCGGCGTCATCGCAAGCGACATCGCCTTATGACCAATGGCGCGACCAAGCCCGCCGGGCGGTTGAGCAACCTGCAGATGCGGATCATATCGGCGGTCGTGCTGGGCATTGTCGTTCTGGCGCTCACCTGGCTCGGCGGGGCGGCTTTCAGGCTGCTTTGCGCGGTGATTGCGGCGGCGATCTTCTATGAGTGGACCAGGATGTCGCGACCCGCAGGCATAGCCCCGCACCAGATGGTCGCGGCGGCGTTGCTCGCCGTGGTGCTGCTCGTGTTCCTTGCGCAGCCTTCCGCCGCTCTCGTCTTCGGCGCCGCGGCCGGCGCGGTCGCGCTCTGCGCTCTGGACTCCAGGTTGCGCGGTCAGCAAGCGGGCACGACGGTCGGGCTGGCCTATGCCGCGCTCTCCGGCATATCGCTTGCGCTGCTGCGCGACGACGACCGTGAAGGCTTGATGGCGATGCTTTTCCTGTTCGCGACCGTATGGGCGACCGACATCATGGCCTATTTCGTCGGGCGGGCGCTGGGCGGGCCGCGGCTCGCCCCCGCCATCTCTCCCGGCAAGACCTGGAGCGGGGCGATCGGCGGGGCTGCCGGAGGCGTCCTTGCCGGGGGAGCGGTGGCAGCCGTCACCGGTCATGGAGGTCCCGCGCTGCTGGTGACGGCGTTGCTGCTGTCGGTTGTCTCGCAGGTCGGCGATCTTTTCGAATCGTGGGTCAAGCGGCGCCACGGCGTGAAGGATTCCAGCGGGCTGATCCCCGGGCACGGCGGCGTGATGGACCGCGTCGACGGGCTCGTGGCGGCGGCCTTCGTGCTGTACCTGATCGGCGCTCTGCTCGGCGGTGCGGACCGGCCCGCCCATGGCCTGTTCGTCCTGTGAGGGAGGCGCCGCCGTGCCCCGAGCGGATCCGCCCGCCGGAACGCGTAAGCCCCGTGACAGGTCTTCCTGCGAAGGTCAAACTCCAGCGTCACGGATTCGCCCGTTTTCACATGACATTTCGAGCCGCGGCTTCGGCCGCGGACGCACTGCCGAGGACCTGACTTGACCGAGCTTTTCTCCTCTATCTTCAGCACGGACAACGTCCTCCTCGGCACGATCGTGCCGTTCCTGTTCGTGCTCACCGTGGTCGTCTTCGTGCATGAGATGGGCCACTATCTCGTTGGCCGCTGGTGCGGCATCGGCGCTACCGCCTTCTCGATCGGATTCGGACCCGAATTGATCGGCTTCAACGATCGCCACGGCACGCGCTGGAAGCTCTCGGCCATTCCGCTCGGCGGCTATGTGAAGTTCGTGGGCGACATGACCGTGACCAGCCAGCCGGACAAGGCGGAAGCCGACGCGCTGCCGGAAGGGCTGCGCAAGGTGGCTTTCCACACCCAGCCCGTCTGGAAGCGCGCGGCGACCGTCTTTGCCGGGCCGCTGTTCAATTTCCTGCTCACCATTGCCGTCTTCGCCGTGATGTTCTCCCTCTACGGCCGCTTCGTCACCGAACCTACTGTTGCCGAGGTCAGGCCCGGCAGCCCGGCCGCCGAGGCCGGTTTCCTGCCGGGTGACCGCTTCGTCAGCGTCGACGGCGCCAAGGTGGAGACTTTCGCCGATGTCCAGCGGCTCGTTTCAGGTCGGGCGGGGGATCCGATCCGCTTCGTCATGTTGCGCGACGGCAAGGAGGTGACGCTCCAGGCGACGCCCGAGGTCAGCGAGCAGACGGACGCGCTCGGCAATGCCATAAAAGTCGGCATCATCGGGGTCGTCAACAATCAGGCGATGGGGCAGCCCCGCGTGATCAGCTACTCGCCGCCCCAGGCGTTTGGCGAGGCTGTGATCGAAACCGGGCGTATCATCGCCCGGACCGGACAATTCCTGAAGCGTTTCGTCGTCGGGCGCGAGGACAAGTGCCAGCTCGGTGGCCCGGTGAAAATTGCCGACATGGCGGGCAAGGCCGCCAAGCTGGGATTCGAGTGGCTCGTGCAACTCGTGGCGCTCCTGTCCGTCGGCATCGGAATCCTGAACCTTCTGCCAATTCCGCCTCTGGACGGAGGTCATCTGGTCTTCTATGCCGTCGAGGCTGCGACCGGTCGACCCGTGTCGGAGCGCGTGATGGAATTCGTCTATCGCGCCGGATTTTTTCTGGTACTGGTGTTCATGGGATTCGTTTTCTGGAACGATCTGTTCGGCTGTTGAAATCATGAGGAAATTGGCTTCGGGGGAAGCCGAATTGAGATTGCATTTACCATCCGGCGGAATAGGCGTGACGCGAAAGCCACGCTCGCCGGTTTAGTAAATTCAAATTAACCAGAAGCCTTGCGTGTAGGGAAAATCCGGCTATTACGGTATCGAGTTTGACGCCGCGACGTCCGGATTTCTCGCCGTGGGGACTACGAGAAAAAGGTTCTACAGCCCGATGAAGGCAGCATTGAAGTTTATGAGCGCCGCTTCGGCGGTGGCTTTGTCCGCGGGTCTGGTTGTTCCGGGTGCGGTGGCCGTCCAGTTCATTACTGTGTCCGCGGCCGAGGCCGCCGTCGTCAGTCGTATCGAGGTGCGTGGCAACCAGCGCGTCGATGCCGAAACGATTCGCAGCTATGTCGGCATCGCGCCGGGCCAGCAGTTTTCCAATGTCGACATCGACGAGGCCGTCAAGCGCCTGTTCGGGACGGGCCTGTTCTCCGACGTTCGCATCAACCAGGCGGGCGGCACGCTGGTCGTCGAGGTTGATGAATATGCGATCGTCAACCAGGTGCTCTTCCAGGGCAACAAGAAGATCAAGGACGCCGAACTCGCTGCCAACATCCAGCTGAAGCCGCGCGCGACCTTCTCGCAGTCGCAGCTCGAGGCCGACGCAGAGACCGTGCGCGGCGCCTACCGCCGCATCGGTCGCGAGGACGCGCAGGTCACGACGCAGGTCGTCGATCTTGGCGACAATCGCGTCAACGTCGTCTTCGAGGTCAACGAAGGCGGCCGCACCAAGATCGCGACCATCAACTTTGTGGGTAATGAAGCCTTCGGCGACCGCCGTCTTTCGGACGTCATCTCGACGAAGGAGTCCACCATCCTGTCGTTCCTGTTCCGCAACGACATCTATGACGAACAGCGCTTGCGCGCCGACGAAGAAGCGCTGCGCCGCTTTTATTACAATCGCGGCTACGCGGACTTCCAAGTCATCTCGTCCACCGGCGAACTGAACGAAGCCAACAACGAATATGTGATCACCATCACCGTCGAGGAGGGTGAGAAATACACCTTCGGCGACGTCAGCGTGGAGAGCACGATCGAAGGTGTCGACGCGCAGTCGCTGAACTCGCTGATCGAGACCCGTACGGG
This sequence comes from Mesorhizobium sp. L-8-10, assembly GCF_016756635.1. Taxonomy (NCBI): domain Bacteria; kingdom Pseudomonadati; phylum Pseudomonadota; class Alphaproteobacteria; order Hyphomicrobiales; family Phyllobacteriaceae; genus Mesorhizobium; species Mesorhizobium sp. L-8-10. Next base: position 5,006,799 of record NZ_AP023263.1, read on the forward strand.
CGATACCTACAGCGCCAAGAACGTCGAGGACACGATCATCGCGATCACCGAGCAGGTGGCCGGCAGGGGCTACGCTTTCGCCCAGGTGACGCCGCGCGGCGACCGCAATTTCGAGAACCGTACGATCTCGGTCGTCTATACCGTGGACGAGGGCCCGCGCACCTATGTCGAGCGCATCGAGATTCGCGGCAACAGCCGCACGCGCGACTATGTGATCCGTCGCGAGTTCGACGTCAGCGAGGGCGACGCCTTCAACCAGGTGCTGGTCCAGCGCGCCAAGCGCCGGCTGGAGAAACTCGATTATTTCGAGAAGGTCGAGATTGCGACCGCTCCGGGTTCGGAGCCGGACCAAGTCATTCTGGTGGTGGATCTCGTCGAGAAGTCGACGGGCGAGTTCTCGATCGGTGCCGGCTATTCGACGGGCGGTGAGAACGAAGGCGTCAATGTGGAAGGCTCTATCACGGAGCGAAACTTCCTCGGACGTGGTCAGTATATCAAGCTGTCGGCGGCGGGCGGCGCGAATGCGCGCGATTTCACGCTCTCCTTCACCGAGCCTTACTTCCTAGGACGTCGTATCTCGGCGGGCTTCGACATCTATCGCCAGACCCGCTACTACACCAATTACGACAGCGAGCTCACGGGCGGTACGATCCGCTTCGGCTTGCCGATCACCGAGGCTCTGACCACGCAGTTGGCCTACAATCTGTCGCGAGAGAACTACGCGCTCGACGACGATTGCATTCCCATAACTGACGCCACTCCCAATGGAAATTGTTACATCTCCCAAGCGATCCTGAATGGTATCGAGACGAGTCCATGGATCAAGTCCTCGGTCAGCGCCACGCTGCTCTACAACACGATCGATGACATCAAGAATCCGCATGACGGCTTCTATGCGACTGCCACGACCGAGTTTGCCGGCCTGGGCGGTGACGCCCAGTTTGTGAAGTTCTCGGCGCGCGGCAACTACTACAAGACCCTGTCGGAAGAACTCGATGTCGTGGGCCTGCTGGTGGTGGGCGGCGGCTATGTCGCCTCGACCGGCAACGACCTTCGCGTGTTCGACATGTTCAAGAGCAGCGACCGCATGATCCGCGGCTTCGAATACAACGGCATCGGCCCGGCGGATCAGCTTCCCGATGGAACCTTCGAACAACTCGGCGGCACGACCTATTTCAACGCCACGGCGGAAGCGCAGTTCCCGCTCCCGGTCATCCCGGAGAGCTACGGGCTCAAGGGTGCCTTCTTCGCCGATGCCGCGACGCTCTATGGCAACAACATTCGGAACGACGACGGGTCCTACTCCGCCGACGTTTCGAGGGGCATGGAATGGCGCGCTTCGGTCGGCGCCAGCTTGATCTGGGCGTCACCGTTCGGGCCGCTTCGCGTCGACTACGCCGTCCCGGTCATGAAGCAGGACTCGGACCAGGTCCAGAATTTCAATTTCGGCATGTCGACCCGCTTCTGATAGCGGCGGGCGACGCTTCCGGGCCGTTCCGGCCCGGAAGAAAAGGCATATATGACAGATCCGGTCTTCTTCGCGCCGTCACGCCGGTATACAGCCGCTGAGATTGCCGCCCTGACCGGCGCGCAACTCCTTGACGGCGACGCCGCTTCCGTGGCGGTGACCGGCATAGCTCCGGCAACGCAGGGGGGCGTCGGCAAGCTCGTCTTCGTCGAAGGCAAGCGCAATGCGAGCCTTCTTGAAGGCCTCGCGGCGGCCGCCATTCTATGCACCGCTGAACTCAGCGGGCAGGTGCCGGCCGGGATCGCGCGGCTGATAACGCCGCGCCCTCAATATGCTTTCGCACTGGTGAGCCGGGTCCTTTATCCGACCTCCGTCGCGTCTCGTCCGCTGACCGGCGAGACGGGCATATCGCCTGCAGCGCATGTCGCGAAGTCCGCAAGGATCGAGGAGGGCGCCGTCGTCGAGGCCGGCGCCGTGATCGGCGAAGAGGCAGCAGTCGGGCGCGGCACCGTGGTGGCGCCGAATGCCGTGATCGGCGCGATGTGCCAGATCGGCCGCGATTGCTATATCGGGCCCAACGTCTCGGTGCAGTACGCCTTGCTTGGGGATCGAGTCTTTGTTCATGGGGGCGCCCAGATCGGTCAGGACGGCTTCGGCTTCGTGCCGGGCCCGGCGGGGCCGGAGCGCATTCCGCAGATCGGTCGCGTCATCATGCAGAACGATGTCGAGATCGGCGCCAACACCACCGTCGACAGGGGAGCGATGGCCGACACCATCATCGGCGAGGGCACGAAGATCGACAATCTGGTGCAGATCGCCCACAATGTCCGCATCGGCCGTGGCTGCGTGATCGCGGGGCATTGCGGCCTGTCCGGTTCCGTGACCGTGGGCGATTTCGTCATGCTTGGCGGCCGGGTCGGTATCGCCGACCACATTACCATTGGCTCGAGGGCGCAGATCGCGGCGTCGTCCGGCTTGATGCACGACGTGCCATCGGGCGAAAGGTGGGCGGGCTCGCCGGCGCGTCCGATGCGGGAGTTCTTCAAGGAAGTCGCGGCGATCCGAAGCCTGATGAAGCCGAAGTCATCGAAGGGGGACAATAATGGCTGACACGGCCGGAGCAACTCTCGAGGCCATGGACATCATGCGGCTGATGAAGCTGCTGCCGCATCGCTATCCTTTCCTGCTGGTCGACAGGATCATCGAGGTCGACGGCGACAAGTCGGCTGTCGGGATTAAGAACGTGACCGTCAACGAGCCGCATTTCCAGGGACATTTCCCCGGGCACCCCGTGATGCCGGGTGTGCTGATCATCGAGGCGATGGCGCAGACGGCGGGCGCGATCTGCATCAACAGCACGGCGGGCGACAGGCCTTCGCTGGTCTATTTCATGACCATCGACAATGCGAAGTTCCGCCGGCCGGTCGTGCCCGGCGACCGCTTGGAAATCCGCGTCACCAAACTCAAGCAGCGCGGCAATATATGGCGCTTCGGCTGCGAGGCGACCGTCGACGGCGCCAAGGCGGCCGAGGCCGAAATTTCGGCGATGATGTCGCCCAAGGTAGCGGAATAGACAGATCTTGACCGGGATGCAGAACGTGATGATTCATCCGAGCGCCGTCGTCGAAGACGGAGCGGTGATCGGCGAGGGCAGCCGCGTCGGTCCGTTCTGCCATGTCGGCAAGGATGCGGTGCTCGGCCGGAACGTCGAACTCGTCAGCCATGTATCGGTCATGGGGGCCACCACCCTCGGCGACGGCTGCCGCGTATTTCCCCAGGCTACCCTCGGCGGCGCACCTCAGAACCTGAAGCACTCCGGCGCGCGCACCACGCTTACCATCGGCCGCAACACCATCATCCGCGAAGGTGTGACGATGCATGTCGGCTCGGACACCAGTCGTGGCGCGACCATCGTCGGCTCGAACGGCTATTTCATGGGCTACTCACATGTGGCCCATGACTGCACGGTTGGCGACAACGTCACCTTCGCCAACGGCGCGACCCTGGCCGGGCATTGCGACATCGGTGACAACGTCGTCATCGGCGGATTGACCGCCGTTCACCAGTTCACCCGGATCGGCAACAATGCCTTCCTCTCGGGCTGTTCGGCGATACCGGGCGACGTGATCCCGTTCGGGCTGGCCCGCGGCAACCTTGCCAAGCTGCGTGGCCTCAACGTGGTCGGCATGCGTCGGACCGGCATGTCCAAGGCCGACATACAGGTCGTGCGCCGGGCCTATCGCACCATTTTCGACCGTACGCGGACCGTCGGCGAGAATCTCGATATCGCCCGCCGCGATTTCGCGGACTCGGCCGTCGCCATGAGCCTGGTCTCGTTCCTGTCGGAACGCGGCAAGCGCTATTTCCTGACGCCCCCTCTCGGTGCCGGCGACGACGGCGGCGATGACGAGGACTGATCCCACCATCAGGCTCGCTCCAACCGACCGCGTGGCGGTACTCGCCGGTAGCGGTCGTCTGCCGGTCAATGTGATCGAAGGTCTGGCCGCGTCAGGCCACGAGCCTTTCGTGGTGCTGATCGGAGGCGAGGCCGACGACGATCCGCGTCTTACGGCCCACGACCATGCCACGCTCGAGCTGGAGAATTTCGGTGGGCTGGTTTCGCTTCTGAAAGCCAACCGCGTCACGCATGTCGTCATGGCGGGCGGCATCGGCCGGCGTCCGAGCTGGTGGCGCATGCGGATAACGCCGGCATTCCTGTCGGTCGCGGCGAAGGCGCTTTATGGCCTGTCGCGAGGCGACGACGGCCTGCTGCGGACGATTGTCCGCGCCTTCGAGGGCAAGGGGTTCAAGGTCGTCGGCGCTCATGAGATCGTACCCGACCTGCTCACCCCCGAAGGCCGGCTGACCCGGGCCGGGCCGACCGCCGCCGACAGGCGCGATCTTGACGCGGCCTGGGTCGCGGCGCAGGCGATCGGCGCGCTCGATATCGGCCAGGGCGCGATCGCGATCGGCGGGCGTGTTATCGCGCTCGAAGGCATCGAAGGCACGGACGGGCTTCTGGAACGGACGAAGGCGTTGCGCAGCCATGGCCGACTGGCTTCGGCGAAACGGGGCGTCCTGGTCAAATGCGCGAAGCCGGGCCAGGAACTGCGCGCGGACTTGCCGGCGATCGGTCCCGCGACCATCGATGGGGCCCATGCGGCCGGGCTCGCCGGAGTGGGCGTGGAAGCGGGAAGATCGCTGATCCTCGATCATGGCGCGATGATCGCGCGCGCCGACGCGCTCGGCCTCTTCGTCGTCGGTCTTTCATCGGACGCGCGATGACGGCCGCTGACGCTCCGCTGAGGATCGCGATCGTCGCAGGAGAAGAGTCCGGTGACCTGCTCGGTGCCGACCTCGTGCGGGCGCTTGCCGCGAAATCGCGCCGCAGCGTCGAACTGACGGGCGTGGGCGGCCGCCACCTCCAGGAACTGGGGCTGAAGCCGCTTTTCGATCCCGGCGACATCGCATTGATGGGCCTGATGGCGGTGCTGAAGGATCTGCCGCGGCTGGTCAAGCGTATCGGCCAGACGGCCCGCTTCGTGGCGGACCAGAAGCCGGACTGCCTCATCACGATCGACGGCCCGGATTTCACGCTTCGTGTGGCAAAGAAGGTGCGCTCGCTGGCGCCCTCGATCCCTATCGTCCACTATGTGTGTCCGAGCGTCTGGGCCTGGCGGCCGGGCAGGGCGCCGGCCATGCGTCCGCATATCGACAGGGTGCTCTGCCTGTTGCCTTTCGAACCGGCGGCATTGAAACGGCTCGGCGGACCGCCCGGCACCTATGTCGGACACCGGCTGAGCAACGATCCCGGCGTCGTCGCGGCGTCGAAGGCGCAGTCGGCGAACCGTGATCTTTCGCCCGATCGCGAAAAGACGCTGCTTTTGCTTCCCGGCTCTCGCCGCGGCGAGGTCCGCGGCCTGATCGATGTTTTCGCCAAGACGGCCACGATCCTGGGCGAGCGGGGTCACCGGTTGCGGCTGTTGTTGCCCACGGTTCCCCATGTCGCCGGTCTCGTGAAGGACGCGGTCGCCCATTGGACGCACAAGCCGGATGTCATCGTCGATCCGGCAGGCAAGTGGCGGGCTTTCGGCGAAGCCGACGCTGCGCTCATTGCGTCGGGCACGGTCTCGCTGGAACTCGCGCTTTCCGGTGTCCCGATGGTCTCCTGCTATCGCGTCGAGCCTGTGATGCGTCCGGCACAACGCTTCATCACCGTATGGTCGGCGGCGTTGCCCAACCTGATCGCCGACCGGCCGGTCGTGCCGGAATTCTACGATCCCTATGTGAAGCCCGAGAACCTCGCCCGCCAGCTCGAAGCCCTGTTGAGCGACAGCGGCATGCGTGTGTGGCAGAAGGACGGCTTTGCCGAGGTCCGACGCCGCATGGCCACGGATCGCCCGGCGGGCGAGCTCGCCGCCGACGCTGTCATCGAGACTATCGCAACCCATAGGGGTTAAGAAAAAAACATCGACCGCTGACGCGCGTGACCGTGTGGCCCACGTCTTTTTGGTGCGAAGCCGGGCGACCCGGATCGGCCGTGCCGGCGAGCGAGGCCGCGCTCGGAACGTCTCCGTACAACCGCGCCGGAAGCACCCCGTGGAAACAGAAAAGGCGCCCGGAGGCGCCTTTGGGACCAGGTGGCGGGGCCGATCAGCGCTTGGCGATCGGAACGTAGTCGCGCTCCGTCGCGCCGGTGTAGAGCTGGCGCGGACGACCGATCTTCTGGTGCGGATCCTCGATCATCTCCTTCCACTGTGCGATCCAGCCGACGGTGCGTGCCAGCGCGAACAGCACGGTGAACATGGTGGTCGGGAAGCCGAGCGCCTTCAGCGTGATGCCGGAATAGAAGTCGATGTTGGGGTAGAGTTTCTTTTCGATGAAATAGTCGTCGGTCAGAGCGATCTTCTCCAGCTCCATTGCCACGTCGAGCATCGGGTCGTCCTTGATGCCGAGTTCGCCCAGCACCTCATGCGTGGTCTTCTGCATGATCTTGGCGCGTGGGTCGTAGTTCTTGTAGACGCGGTGGCCGAAGCCCATCAGTCGGAACGGATCGTTCTTGTCCTTGGCCCGGGCGATAAATTCCGGGATACGATCGACGGTGCCGATCTCGCTCAGCATGTTGAGCGCCGCCTCGTTGGCGCCGCCATGCGCGGGTCCCCACAGGCAGGCGATGCCGGCCGCGATGCAGGCGAACGGATTGGCGCCGGAGGAGCCGGCAAGACGCACGGTCGAGGTCGATGCGTTCTGCTCGTGATCGGCATGGAGGATGAAGATGCGGTCCATGGCCCGCGCCAGGACCGGGTTCACCTTGTATTCCTCGCAAGGCACGGCGAAGCACATATGCAGGAAGTTTGCCGCGAAGTTCAGCTCGTTCTTCGGATAGATGAAGGGCTGGCCGACATGGTATTTGTAGGCCATTGCCGCGATCGTCGGCATCTTGGCGATCAGGCGGATCGAGGCGACCATGCGCTGATGCGGATCCGAGATGTCGGTCGAGTCGTGATAGAAGGCCGAGAGGGCGCCGACCACGCCGCACATCACCGCCATCGGGTGGGCGTCGCGGCGGAAGCCCGTGAAGAAGCGCGACATCTGCTCATGCACCATTGTGTGGCGCGTGACGCGGTAGTCGAAGTCGTCCTTCTGCGCCTTCGTCGGCAGCTCTCCGTAGAGAAGCAGATAGCAGACTTCGAGGAAATCACCGTGCTCGGCGAGCTGGTCGATCGGGTAGCCGCGGTGCAGCAGGATGCCCTCGTCGCCGTCGATGAAGGTTATCTGGGACTCGCAGCTCGCGGTCGAGGTGAAGCCCGGATCGTAGGTGAAGGTACCGGTCTGGCCGTACAATGAGCCGATATCGATCACGTCGGGCCCGACCGAGCCACTTCGCACCTTAAGCTCCAGAGTTTTGCCGCCAAACTCGAGCTTGGCCATCGAATCGCTCATTGCAAACTCCTTTTGCTTCAAATCGCCCGGACGGGCCCGTACTTGCATGGCATCGGGTTGAAAAAGCCGTAAAGCGCGCTTTTGCTATCGCATTTTGGATGGCGTGCCAAGTTCGCCCGGGCCGTAATGTTGCACCGCAACAGACCGGATTCAACGGAGGAATCCGGCGCTGTCGGCATTCAATCGATTTGGTCTCCGATGCGTGCGAGACTTTCCTCCCGGCCGAGCACGGCCAGCACGTCGAACACGCCGGGTGACGTGCTCCTGCCGGTCAATGCAGCCCGCAAGGGTTGCGCGACGGCGCCCAGCTTGTGACCCTGAGCGGTCGCGAAATCGCGGATCGCGGCCTCCGTCGTCGCGGCCGTCCACTCGGCGCCGACTGCCTCCAGCGACGCCTTTGCGCCGGCCAGGATCTGCTTTGCCGGGCCGGCCGCCAAGGCGGCCGCCTTCTCGTCGAGTTGCAGCGGCCTCCCGGCAAAGAGATAGCCGGCGCTGTCGGCGAGTTCGACCAGCGTCTTGGCGCGCTCCTTCAGGCCGGGAAGGGCGGCGAGCAACTGCTTCTTCTTTGTCTCGTCCAGCTTGGCGAGGATGGCCGGTCCGTTCTCCAGATAGGGAAGCGTGGCGACAAAAATGTCGAGCAACTCCTGATCCGGCGTCTGACGCATATAGACGCCGTTCAATGCCTCCAGCTTCTGGAAGTCGAAGCGCGCCGCCCCCTTGTTGACGTCCTCGATCTCGAACCATCGAATCATGTCGTCGAGGCTCATGATCTCGTCGTCGCCATGGCTCCAGCCGAGGCGGACCAGATAGTTGCGCAGCGCAGCCGGCAGATAGCCCATGGCGCGGTAGGCGTCGACGCCGAGCGCGCCGTGCCTCTTGGAGAGTTTCGCGCCGTCCGATCCATGGATCAGCGGTATATGCGCCATGACGGGCACCTCCCAACCCATGGCATCATAGATCACCGTCTGGCGCGCGGCATTGGTGAGGTGGTCGTCGCCGCGGATGATGTGCGTGACGCCCATGTCGTGATCGTCGACCACGACGGCGTGCATATAGGTCGGCGTGCCGTCCGAGCGCAGGATGATGAAATCGTCCAGGTCCTTGTTGGGGAAACGTACGTCGCCCTGCACGCGGTCGTACACCACCGTCTCGCCCTCGGTCGGCGCCTTGATGCGGATCGCGGGTTTCACCCCAAACGGCGCCTCTGACGGATCCTTGTCGCGCCAGCGGCCGTCATAGCGAGGCGGTCGGCCCTCGGCACGCGCCTTCTCGCGCATCTCCTCGAGTTCAGCCGGAGTCGCGTAGCAATAATATGCGTTGCCGCGGCGCACCAGTTCCTCGGCCACCTCGCGGTGGCGCGCGACGCGGCCGAACTGGGAGATCGGTTCGCCATCCCAATGCAGGCCGAGCCAGGTCAGGCCGTCGAGGATCGCCGCGGTCGCGGCGTCGGTCGAGCGCTCCCTGTCCGTGTCCTCGATGCGCAGCAGCATCGTGCCGCCCGTGTGGCGGGCGTAGAGCCAGTTGAAGAGCGCAGTGCGGCCGCCGCCGATATGCAGGTAGCCGGTCGGCGAAGGAGCAAAGCGCGTGACGACGGGTTTGGACATGACATTCGTTTCCGGGGTTTGCGCGGCCCGGTCGGGCGGGAGGCGGCGGCCTGCGCGTGGCATTCGATCGAAGGCTCATGTAGCATAGGCGGTCGAGCGTGCAAGGGGCGCCCGTATGAGTGAGGGCAGGGCGGGGGAGATCGCAAGCGAAACGTCGCTTTTCGCGATGCGGCCGGCTGCCCGCGATCATCCCGGCGGCGCTCCAGCCGATCCAGTCGAAGAGAACGATCGTGGCGGCATATCCGCTCGACCGCCAGGTGCCATCCGCCGCCGCCTCCCGTTGGGTTTGCGCCTGCCCGAACTCGGAACCGCGATCGGTGAGGCCCTCGTCACCGAATGGGAGCGCGGCACCGCCTTCCTCTTCATCCCGGTATTCCTGGCGGCGGGGGCCATCGCCTATTATTCTGTCGAGACGGAGCCGAGCCTTTCCTCCCTGGCGGGAGGCGTCGCGATTCTCTGTGCCGCGAGCCTGCTTGCCAGGACACGTCCGCTGCTGCAACTGGCCGTGGTGGCGCTGCTGCTCATCCTTCTCGGCATGCTCTTTGGCTCGGTCGAGACCCGCCGGGCGGGAACGAGGGTGCTCGGCAGCGAGATATCGACGGTGTTGACGGGCCGTGTCGCCGCGATCGAACACCAGGCGAACGGTCGTGTCCGGCTGACGCTTGACGTGCTCGATACGGCTCGCCCGAAGCTTCGCTATGCGCCCGAGCGCGTCCGCGTCTCCGCCAGGGGCGTCCCGGCCGATCTCGTCGCCGGATCGGTGGTGACCGGCGTCGCCCGGTTGTTCCCGCCGTCCGGGCCCCTCCGTCCCGGCAGCTACGACTTCTCCTTCGAGAGTTTCCTCGACGGCATTGGCGCCAACGGTTTCTTCCTGAAGGACCCCGAGGTGACGACATCAGTCTCGGCGCCGGTGCCGCTCGAAGCCCGCTTTCATGCCATGGTCGAGAACGCCCGTACCGCACTTGCCCAACGCATCCGCAGCCGGATAGGCGGGCCCGAAGGCGAGATCGCGGCGGCGCTGATCGCCGGCACGCGCGCCGGTATCCCGGAGGAGGTGAACGAGGCTCTGCGCCGCACCGGCCTGGCGCATGTCCTGTCGATCTCCGGGCTGCACATGGCCTTGGTGGCAGTTACGATCATGACCGCCCTGCGCCTCGGCTTCGCGCTCTTCCCTGGCTTCGCCTCACGCAGGCCGGTCAAGAAATATGCGGCTGTCGTCGCGCTTGCCGCGACTGCCGTCTATCTCTTCATCTCGGGGTCGGCGGTCGCCGCCGAGCGCAGCTTCATCATGCTGGCCGTGATGCTCCTTGCCGTCATGGTCGATCGCGCGGCTCTCACCATGCGCAACCTTGCGATCGCGGCGATTGCAGTGATCGCGCTTTCACCCCATGAGGTCGTGGGGCCGAGCTTCCAGATGTCCTTTGCTGCGACCGCCGCGCTGATTGGCGCCTATGGCTGGTGGGCGGAGCGGCGGGCAAGCCGTCCCGCCACGGCACCGCCGGCGGATGCTTCGATCGTGATGCGCCTCGCAAGGGGCGTGACGCGCAATCTCGCCGGCCTCGTCATGGTGTCGATGATCGCCGGGCTCGCGACCAGTGTCTACGGCGTCTACCATTTCCAGCGGGTTTCTCCGCTCAGCATCGTTGCCAACCTGGCCGCGATGCCGATCGTGTCTGTCATCGTGATGCCGTGCGCGGTGGTGGCGATGGCGGCCATGCCTTTCGGCCTCGACGGGATATTCCTCGACACGATGGGCCGGGGGCTGGCGGTCATGGTCTCGGTCGCCGATTGGTTCTCCGACCGCTCGCCCCTGGACGCCGTCGGAACCGTCCCGGTCGCAGCGGTGGTGTCGATCACGGCAGCACTCGTCATTGCGACGCTCGCCTCCACCTGGCTGCGCGCACTGTCGCTGCCGTTCGTGGTCGCCGGCCTCGCCCTGGTCGCAACGCGCTCTTCGCCCGACGTGCTCGTCTCCGAGGATGCGCGCCTGGTCGGGATGCCGCTCCAGGATGGCCGGCTCGCCGTCAACCGCTCCCGTCCGAACGGCTTTACGGTAGAGGATTGGCAACGCGCTACAGGAACGGGGGCCTTGGCGAAGCCCAGCCGGACGGGATCGGGCGCCGCCGCACCGGAAGGGGCGAAAGCCGGACGGACCCAAGAGGGTGCGTCCGGCCCGGTCGGCGTGTCTCCTGCAAGGTTGCTGCGGCACGGCGACCTGCCGGTGACCGTCGGCTTTCTCTGCGGCGGGGGCCTGTGCCTTGGGCGACAGGCGCCCGACGTCTTCGTGGCTCATGCTGAGACGGCCGAGGCGGCTCTGGCTGCCTGCGGCTTCGCCGCACTCATCGTGATCGACGATGCGACCGCTGAGAACCCGTGCCCGCACGACAGCTCGCTCGTGATCACGAAGCGGCATCTGGCGCGCCAGGGAACCGCACAAATATCGCTGTCCGGCGAGAGGCCGATCGTCAGATTCACCTTGGCGGAGCCCTATCGGCCATGGCACGCGCATCGGCAATTCTCGCGGGAGGCGCGCGGACTGCCGCCGTTCCGGCCGAAGGCGCGGAAGTCTGCGGTCACGATGCCGGACTAGGCAATGGCGAAGGATCGCAGTCGCCTGCAAGGACGGCCAGACCGTCGTATCGCGGTTGGAAGCCCAATCCCCTGCGAGCCTTCTCCGTGGCATAGATACGATCGATCCGTGCCGGCAGACGATACCCCGCCCGCCGGAAGGCGTGGGCGAAATCCGGCGCGCGGGCTTCGATGACGCCGCGCGCGTCGTTCCACAAGGCTTCGGCATCGTCGGGCAGGAACGGCGACGAGGAGGAGATCACATAGACTTCGCCGCGCGGGCCTTTGCGCCGCAGCGCAGCGAGATGGGCATCGACCACGTCACGCCGGTCGATGCCGCGATACAAGCGCCAGAGCGCCATGTCTGGCGAGGGTTCGGAAAAGCAGCGGCCCATGCGCAGGATGGTCGCCCGGATTCCGGACGCCGCGGCCAGCACATGCTCCTCGGCCGCGCGCTTCGTCACATCGTAGATGTCGCGCGGTTCCGGCGTGACGCTTTCATCGATCCAGGCTGCGCGTCCCTCGGCAACCAATGCATGTCCGTAGACGGATGTGGAACTGGTAAAGACGAAGTGGCTGGCGCCGTGGGCGACCGCCAGATCGACGAGGCGCGCCGTGCCCTCCGCATTGACCTTCCAGAACCGTGCCTCGTCGATCGAGCCGACATGAGGCGCATGCAGCGCCGCAGTGTGAACCACCGCCTCCACATTCTCAAAGGCGCGCGAAAGCTCGTCGCTGCGACAGGCAACATCCGCCAGCACATCGACCTGGGCGCCCGGCCTGATATCGACGCCGACGACTTCCGCCGTTCTGCGCAACGCGGCCGCGATCGCGGAACCGACCAGACCCGCCGTGCCGGTGACAACGATCCGTCCCACACGAATGCCGGATGCGCCGTCGGTATCAGTATCTGCGGATCAGGCCGACCAGTCTTCCCTGCACCTTCACCCTGTCGGGTCCGAAGATTCGTGTCTCGTAGGCGGGATTGGCCGCTTCGAGCGCGATCGACGCGCCCCTGCGGCGGAAGCGCTTCAACGTCGCCTCTTCGTCGTCGACCAGCGCCACGACGATCTCTCCGGGGCTGGCCGTGCTGGCATTGCGGATGATGACCGTGTCTCCGTCGAAGATACCGGCTTCGATCATGGAGTCCCCCTTGACCTCGAGCGCATAGTGCTCGCCGCCGGCGATCATCTCCGGTGGAACGGAGATCGAGTGGGTCTTGTGCTGTATCGCCTCGATCGGCACGCCGGCCGCAATCCGGCCCATCACAGGTATGGCGACCGCCACAGTCGCTTCGTCGTCGTTGCCGGCGGCGGGAAGACGGGCAGGGGGCGCGGGTTTCTTGCCCAGGCTGCCTTCTATGACGCTCGGCGAGAACTTGCGCGCGCCGCCAAGCCCCGGCGCGATCGAATCGGGCAGTCGGATGACCTCGAGCGCCCGGGCCCTGTTCGGCAACCGGCGAATGAAGCCCCGCTCCTCGAGCGCGGTGATCAGCCGGTGAATTCCCGATTTGGAAGCGAGGTCGAGCGCCTCCTTCATTTCGTCGAACGACGGCGGGATGCCCGCTTCCTTGAGCCGTTCATGGATGAACAGAAGCAGTTCATGTTGCTTGCGCGTCAGCATGCCGTTCCTCAAGGAATCAGATCATAAACAAAACCAGAACAAACACTATCTGTTCCAGTTGTGTTCCGCAACTGGCTAAATTCGGGTGAACTGCGAGCAGCGCCGGCGGCGGTCCCCGTCATTCGGCGCCCGGTTCGGTCCTATTGCAATCGATTACGCTGACGTTGTCGGCTGGCTCTCCATTCGACTCTAGCGCTGCTTGCCAAGCGGCCTCACCATCACAGCTGGGGCAAGTGTCAAGCGCACCGAAGGGGCGTAAACGATCCCGTAGCACAGGGCCGACGATACTGGATGGCTCGGTGCGCCGGTTAGACCGGAGGATAGACATGGGGTGGCGCAAGGATCGCAGGCTTTCTCGCTTTGCGGTGCTTCTGGCTTCCCTGTCGGGCATGCCGCCTTCCCGATCCAATCCCAAAGAGCGCGGCGGTCGACGCCGCCGACTACTCAAAGGATACCATCTTGTTACGCCCTTAATCGTCGCTGCGCCTGGTGCGATGCGATAATCGCTGTGCCAGCCTTCATGTTTCAGGACGAGTTTCAGAGCTTCCGCAGATTACTGTGCATGGACATTTTCTTTCGGGGATGGAAGAAGGAACTCGCTCAAGCGAGGGATCCGACGAGATGAGCCTGTCAGAAGTTGCGATCGGTCCGGTCAGGCTGCACACATTGCCGCAGGACGCCGACTGGTACCGGCAGCGCCGGCAATTCGAAGAGATGGCGTCAGGTCTGTATCGGCTGCTCGCTCAGGAACATTTCCGAAACTTCATCGATGTCGGCGCAAACAGTGGCATGGTTTCCGTATTTGCTCGCCGCTCCGCTCCGGACCTTCGCATAGTCGCGATCGAAGCCGACCAACGACTAGTCGAGATCATCCCCGGCAACTTCGCCCTCAACGGGCTCAATGAGCCGGAACTGATCCATGCCATCGCGAGCGCGAAGACCGATGCCGGCGGCTCGTTTTCTCTCAACCCGAAATCCACCTTGGATAACCGCGTAGCGATGGACGGCTGGGCCAAGGTTTCGGTACCGCAGATTGCGTTGGATGATCTGTTCAAGGATCGGGGCATCGAGGGCAAGACCTTCCTCAAGGTAGACACTCAAGGCCATGAAAAACATGTCTTGGAAGGTTTTGCGACCACCATGCGAAGCCGATCCGATTGGATCATCAAGATGGAATTCGCCCCGATGTGGCTGAAGTCCCAGGGGACGGACCCCGCAGAGCTTGCCCGTTCCCTGTCAGCCGACTATCTCGTGGCCGAGTATCCGGAACGCATTGCCTACAACTACCCTGCTGTGTCCACACTCCTTTCGCATACGATCTCTCCAGATCAAGCCGAACACTTTGTCTCCTATGTCGAATCCTTAGACCGAAATGGGCGGGGCTGGGTCGACTTGGTCGTGGCGCCCCGATCATGGCGACCGAAGGGCCTGCGAAGCGGACTGAAGGCACTGTTCGGCTGACATGGTGGCAATGCGAGTGTGGCCGCTCACCCTCTGAGATAAAGCACCCGGCAGGCGTCGCCCTTCGCCGCCGCCGGCGCGTGCGGCTCGCGAACGATGAGCGCGTTGGAAGCGGCGAGCGTTCGCAGCATCGAGGAATCCTGGACGGGGAACGGCGTTGCCACGGGCCGGCCGTCTTCGGCGGTGCTCACGCTGGCGCGCACATAGTCCTGCCTGGTGTCGTTGGCGGCCATGGCGGCGCCGAGCACGGCCTCGCCGACGTCGGATCGGTGGGGCAGGCCGCCGAGCCGCGCCAGCAGTGGTTTCAGGAAAAGGTGCGAGCAGACCAGGCTGGCGACCGGATTGCCGGGCAGGCCGATGAAGCGCGTCGGGCCGCGCCGGCCGAACATCAGCGGCTTGCCGGGGCGCATCGCGATCTTCCAGAAGTCGAGCGTCATGCCTTCGCCGGTCAGCACGTCGTGCACGAGGTCATGTTCCCCGACTGACGCGCCGCCGAGGGTCACGACGACGTCGGCGCCGGCGTCGAGCGCTTGTCTGACCAAAGCGGCTATCGCTTCCTTGCGGTCGGGCGCGATGCCGAGATCGAGGGCCTCTGCGCCGGCCGACTTCGCCACCGCCGCCACGCCATAGGCGTTGGACGCAATGATCTGGTCAGGTCCGGGCGTGCTTCCCGGGGGGAGCAGTTCGTCGCCGGTAGCGACGATCGCGACGAGCGGCCGCTTCACGACGGCGATCGCCGGATGGTTGGCGGAGGCGGCGAGCGAGAGTGCCGCGGGGTCGAGCACGCGGCCTGTTTCGAGCAGCACGTCGCCCTCGGTGAAGTCGAGCCCCTTGCGGCGGATGTGTCGTCCGGCCGCCGCGGGCTCCAGCGCCTCGACGGTATCGTCGTCCAGCCTTCGCGCGTTCTCCTGGATCAGGATCGTGTCCGCGCCTTCGGGCACGGGGGCCCCGGTGAAGATGCGAACGGCTTCGCCGGCGCCGACCTTTCCGTCGAACAGCTTTCCAGCCGGCGCCTGGCCGATGACCCGCAGGCGAACCGGCGCCGCCGCGATGTCGGCGGCGCGCAGCGCATAGCCGTCCATGGCCGAGGCAGGGAAGGGCGGCTGGGTGCGCAGCGCCCTCAACGGCGCGGCGAGCACCCGCCCCGCCGCCTCGTGCAGCGGGATCGTCTCTGCCGGTCCGGCCTCCGCCCCATCCAGCAACCGTTCAAGCGCGTCGGCGACCGGAAGTAGGGTCATGGCCGGTTCTCGCCTGCGCGATAGTCGCCGGACTTGCCGCCGGTCTTCTCGACGAGGCGAATGCCGCCGATCACCATGCCGCGATCGACCGCCTTGGCCATGTCGTAGATGGTGAGGCAGGCAACGGAGGCGGCCGTCAGGGCTTCCATCTCGACGCCCGTCTTGCCGGTCACGCGGGCAAGCGCCCGGACCCGCAGGCCCGGAAGCGCCTCGTCCGCATCGATGTCGACCGACACCTTGGTCAAAAGCAGGGGGTGACACAGCGGAATCAACTCATGGGTGCGCTTGGCAGCCATGATGCCGGCGATGCGCGCCGTGCCGAGCACGTCGCCCTTGCGGGCATTGCCGGCGAGGATCAGGCGCAAGGTGTCGGGCTGCATGGTGACGGTGCCTTCGGCCACCGCGGTCCGCTCGGTTACCGCCTTCTGCCCGACATCGACCATATGCGCCTCGCCGGAGGCGCCGATATGGGTGAGTCCGGACTTGTCGGCCATGTCTCAGCCGGCCGTCACGGCTGCGTCGCCGCGCAGCAGGACGCGCGTCGCTCCAGTCACGTCGGCCTGGCGCATCAGGCTTTCGCCGACGAGGAAGGTGCCGATACCGTGTCGCGCGAGGCGCCGGCAGTCGTCATGGGTGAAGATGCCGCTTTCGCCGACCAGCAGCCGGTCAGCCGGCACCATTCCGGCCAGTCGCTCCGAGGTCTCCAGGCTCGTCTCGAAGGTCCTCAGATTGCGGTTGTTGATGCCGATCAACCGCGACGACAGCTTCAGCGCCCGTTCCATCTCGGCTTCGTCATGCACCTCCACCAGCACGTCCATATCAAGTTCGAAGGCGGTCTCCTCGAGCGCGAGCGCCTCATCGTCGGAAAGGCTCGCCATGATCACCAGGATGGCGTCCGCCCCCCAGTCGCGCGCCTCGTAGACCTGGTAGGGCTCGAACATGAAGTCCTTGCGCAGCGCCGGCAGGGCGGCGGCCTTGCGGGCCGCGACGAGGAAATCGGGAGCGCCCTGGAAGGAAGGCGTATCGGTCAGCACCGAGAGGCAGGCAGCGCCGCCTTCCGCATATGCGCGGGCGAGCGCCGGCGGGTCGAAGTCGGCCCGTATCAGCCCCTTGGAGGGGCTGGCTTTCTTGATCTCGGCGATCAGTGCGAATTCGCCTTGTGCGCGCCTTGCCGACAAGGCGGAGAAGAAACCGCGCGGCTCATCGGCGTCGCCGAGGCGCGCCTTCAGCTCCGACAGCGGCAGGCGAGCCTTGGCGGCGGCGATCTCGTCGCGCTTATAGGCCTCGATCTTCTTCAGTATGTCGGCCATGACCCTACTCGTTGGAGATGAGGACGAGCTTGTCGAGCACCCGCAGCGCGTCGCCGTCGTCGATCGCGCGTGCGGCAATCGCCACGCCGTCGGCAAGTGTCGGGGCCCGGCCGGCTACGACCAATCCCGCCCCGGCATTCATCAGCACAGTGTCGCGATAGGCGCCCGGCTTTCCCTCGAGCACGGCGCGCAGGGCGGCGGCGTTGAAGGCGGCATCGCCGCCGCGCAACTCCTCGCGGGCGTGGCGCTTCAGCCCGACCGATTCCGGGTCGATGGAAAAACTGCGCACCTTGCCTTCGCACAGTTCCGCGACCTGGGTCTCGCCCGTCGTGGTGATCTCGTCGAAGCCGTCGCCGTGCACGACCCAGACATGCTCGGCGCCGAGATTTCTCAAGGTCTCGGCCAGCGGCTCCACCCATTCGGGGGCGAACACGCCGACCATCTGCCGCTTGACGCCGGCCGGGTTGGACAGCGGGCCGAGCAGGTTGAAGATCGTACGGGTGCCGAGCTCCACGCGGGTCGGCCCGACATGCTTCATGGCGGGATGGTGGGCGGGCGCGAACATGAAACCGACGCCCGCCTCGTGGATGAGGTGGCTGATCGCCTCGGGCGACTTGTCGATCTTCACGCCCAGCGCCATCAATACGTCGGCGGCGCCGGTCTGGGAGGAGAGGCCACGATTGCCGTGCTTGGCCACGGGCACGCCTGCTCCGGCGATCACGAATGCCGATGCGGTCGAGATGTTGACGCTGTGCGAGCCGTCGCCGCCAGTGCCGACGATATCGATGGCGCCGACGGGCGCGTCGACGCGCAGCATCTTTTCGCGCATGGTGGCGACCGCGCCGGAGATCTCGTCGACGGTCTCTCCGCGCATGCGCAGCGCCATCAGGAAGCCGCCGATCTGGCTGGGCGTGGCTTCGCCCGACATGATGATGTTGAAAGCGGCCCTGGCCTGGTCGAAGGTCAAGACCTTGCCCGCGGCGACATGGGCGATATGGGATTTGAGCTCGCTCATCGATCGGGTCTCAGAAGGCCAGTGCCTGCGCGATCGCCCCGCGATCGACGCTCACGCCATATTCTGCCTGCAGCATCGCCGCCATCTGCTCGAGCAGGTCGTTGCCGTAAGCCGTGGTGAAATTGGCGCGCACTTGCTCGGGCAGGGCATCGGGGCCGGAAGCGGCCGGCTCGAAGACTTCCGTGACCTTGAACACGATCTGCGCGCCGCCGTCGGGTGCGGGTGTCGTTCCGATACCGTTCGGCGCCACGCCGAAGACGGCGGCGACGCCGGTCTTGCCGAAATCGGCGTCGTCGGCCTCACGCTTCAGTCCGCGCTTTGTCTGCTTGACGAGCGAAAGCTCGGTCGCGATTGCGTCGAGCGTCGCGCCGTCCCTGACGCGCTTCTCGATCTCGGCGGCCTTGGCCGCAAGCCGCTGTCCGGCCTGGTCGGCCTTCCAGTCCGCGATCACCTTCGCGCGCACCTCGTCCAGCGCCCGATCCCGTGCGGTTGTTACCGAGTCCACCTCGTAGAAGAGGAAGCCATCCGTGCCGATGTTGAGCGGCGCGTTTTCGGTATTGGCCTCGGCTTCGAAGGCCGCGCGGATGAGATCGCGCGACTGCGGCAGGTCGGACACGATCGTGCCGTCGGGACGCAAGGCGGTGCGGTCGATGGCCTCGACGGTGACGACCTTGAGCTTCAGCTTCTCGGCGGCCTCGCGCATCGAAGCGCCACCGGCGCGCGCATCCTCATAGGCATCGTGAACGTCGAGAAGGATTCGGCTCGCCTCGTCGGCGGCGAGCGACTTGCGGATCTCCTCCTTCACCTGGTCGAGCGGCCTGACCACTTCGGGCTCGACCGTCGTTACCCGCACGAGCACGGGGCCGAAGGCGCCCTTGACGACACCGCTCACCTGGTTGGCGTCGAGCGCGAAAGCGGCCTGGGCGACGGCAGGGTCGGGGATGCGGTCCCTGGCGAGCGTGCCGAGCTGCATGTCGGCTGCGGTCTTGCCTTCGGCCCTGGCGATGTCGTCGAAGGTCGAGCCGGCATCGATCGCCGCGCGCGCCTTGCTGGCGGCGTCTTCGCTCTTGAACACGATCTGCTCGATCGTCCGGCGTTCCGGCGTCGTGTAGCGCGCCTTGTTCGCTTCGTAGTCCTTGGCGACCTGGTCGTCGCTGATTGCCGATGTGTCGGCGATGTCCTCGGGCTCGAGTTTGACGTAGGAAATCCTGCGGTATTCCGGCGCGGCGTAGTTTGCCTTGCGCCCCTCGAACCAACTCGGCAGGACGGCGTCGGAGGGGTCCTCGATGGGCTCGACCAACGATTTCGGCGGGACGAGGTAGTCGACCGTCCGGTCCTCGCCGCTGTAGAGAGCGGCCGCATTGAGAAACGCTGCCGGCGCCTTCAGCCCGTCGGACACCGCCTCGACGATCTGCTCGCGCACCGCCACGTCCTGGCGGTTTCGCAGATAGTCCTCCGGCGTCATTCCGACCTCGCGCAGGACAAAGTCGAAGCGCTGGCGGTCGAACCTGCCGTCGGGACCAGCGAAGGCGGGATCCTCCCGCGTCAGGGAGGCGAGGCGGTCCTTCGACAGGCCGAGGCCGAGCTTGCGCGCCTGCTCGTCCAGCACGGCACCGGCGATCAGCTGCGACAGAACCTGCTGGTCGACGCCGAAGGCGGTCGCCTGCTCGCGGGTGAGCCGCTGACCGAGCTGCTGGCCCCAGACATTGAGCTGGCGATCATAGGCCAGCCGGTAGTCCTTGGCCGAAACGGAAGTGTCGCCGACCGTCAGGACATTGCCGCTGCCGACACCCTGGATCAGCTGCCCTGAGATACCCCATATGGCAAAGCTTACCACGAGCAGCAGAAGAAGCAGCTTCGCGACCCAGGTTCCGGCGGCACTTCTCAAGGTGTCAAGCATGGTCAAATCCGGTTTGGCGCCTCGCTCTTAGCGCCGTTTGCGAATGGACGGCAATAGCGCCCTTGGCGGCCAGTGTCGATTGCTTTGTGCCCGGTTTTTGGTAGTGAGGCGGCATCGGCAACCCGCATGGAGGACTTTCATCGATGACACCCGGTATTCGCCCCCTGGTCGCCGGCAACTGGAAAATGAACGGCACATCCGCCTCGCTGCCTGAGCTTCTGGCCATCGGAAACGGATTTCTCGGCGGTCTCGATGCCGAGACCGAAGCGCTGGTCTGCGTGCCCGCCACGCTGCTGGCAAGGGCGGCCGAAGCGATCGGCGGGCGCACCCCGGTCAGGCTCGGCGGGCAGGATTGCCATACCGTGGCGAGCGGTGCCCATACCGGCGACGTTTCCGCCGAGATGCTGAAGGACGCGGGCGCCAGTCATGTCATCGTCGGCCATTCGGAGCGGCGCATCGATCACGGCGAAACCGATGCCGTGGTGCTCGCCAAGGCAGAAGCGGCGTGGCGGGCCGGGCTCGTCGCCGTCGTCTGCATCGGCGAAACCAGGGCCGAGCGCGAAAGCGGGGCGACGCTCGACGTCCTGTCGCGGCAGGTGGCCGGCTCGGTGCCCGCAGATGCGACCCATGCCACCACGATCGTGGCCTATGAGCCGGTCTGGGCCATCGGCACCGGCTTGACCCCGACCGCCGCCGACGTTGCCGAGGCCCACGCTAACATCCGCGGGCAACTCGCCGTGAAGCTCGGCGACGAAGCCGACAGGATTCGCATCCTCTACGGCGGCTCGGTGAAGCCGTCGAATGCCGCCGAGCTGCTCGCCATCGCCAATGTCGACGGAGCGCTGGTTGGCGGCGCGAGTCTCAAGGCTGCGGATTTCCTTGGGATCGCCGAAGCCTATCGGGCCATCGGCTAGGTAGTGCAGCCGCCGGCTGGGCGGGGGTCTCCACGGGGGGCGATTGCAAATCGTCCCGGCGTTCCCATATTCCGGCTACGGGCTTGGAAATGCCGTGAAACCCGTGTAAGGAGCCGCCTCCTATACTGGGCCGGCTCGGCCCGCTTCTCGAGAATTTGCCGGATCGCTTGATGCAAACCGTCCTTATCGTCATTCATCTGATGGTCGTCGTCGCGCTCGTCGGCGTCGTGCTCCTGCAGCGTTCGGAGGGTGGCGGCCTCGGCATCGGTGGCGGTTCGGGGTTCATGACGGCGCGCGGCGCGGCCAATGCGCTCACCCGCACCACCGGCATCCTGGCGATCGCTTTCTTCGCGACGTCGCTCGGATTGTCGCTCTTTGCCCGCTACAGCGAGCGGCCGATCGACATCCTCGATCGCGTGCCGGAGCAGAGTGAGCAGGGCACTGGCGGTGGCCAGGGCGTGCTCGACCAGCTCGGAGGAGCCGATACACAAGCTCCGTCGGCCGGCGGCAATACAGTGACACCGCCGGCTGCCGGCGCGGCACCAGCGCAGCCCGGCGTGCCGAACAGCCAGTAAAGTTGCGGCTCAAAGATTAGCGACAATGCAAGTGCCCGCTTTACGGGCACTTTTGCTATGGTGCGGCAGTTGTGCCGGCGACTGTACCCGGAAACTGTTGTCAATCGGACACAGTTGGCGCAAATGGCGAATCGATTCAAGCATTTCGCCTGCCTTCGCTTGGTGGTCGCGCTTGAGTGGTTTTGCATTAATGGCTTATAAATTTCGTGAAGGCAGTTTGGCCGGGGCTTGGGAATCGGCCAGCCGCCGAGGCGGCATTCGCATCAACATTTTCGGGTAGCAGACCATGAAGCTTCGCAGCTTGGCATCGCTCGGCCTTGGGGCCGCGCTAGTTTTCGGCACATTCTCTTTGGCGTCGGCCGAAAGCGGCGGGCTCGACATGATGACGACGGCGGCCATGGCCGCCGAGAAGCCGAAGGCCGAGGACAGCGGCAGGAGCAAGGGAACTGCCAAGGCGAAGGACGCGGCCAAGGGCAAGAACGCCGCAAAGGCAAAAGATCCGAAGAAGGATACGAGCAAGGCCACTGCAAAGTCCAAGGACAAGAGGGGAGCGGCCGGGAAGCCGGAAGTGGCCAAGGCCGAGCCGGAGAACTTCTTCTCGACCATTTTCAAGCCGATGCGCAGGATCGAGCCGGAGCGGGCCCAGCCTCAGAAGACGCTGACGGCCAGGGAAAAGCGCGAGGCCGAGAGGGCGCTCGCCAATGCCGGGAGAGTAGAACCGAGGTCGGAAGTGCCGCAGCTCGCGGTGGTTACCACCGGCAACAACGGTGAGTTGCGCAGCGAGATGAAGCCCGAGAACCGCGACATCTTCTCGACGCTGTTCGGGGGCCAGCCGCGCCAGCAACTGCTGCCCGAGACGCGAGCGCTGGACGCGGCGCTCGCTGCCCGAGACGCGCGCAAGCAGTTCAAGGTGAAGTCGGACTTCGAGCCCCAGCAGGTCTCCTTGTCCGGCTACAAGCGCGGCACGATCGTTATCGACACTTCGACCCGCTATCTCTACCTGGTGGAAAGCGGCTCTTCCGCACGCCGCTACGCCATCGCCGTCGGTCGCGAAGGGCTCGAGTTCAAGGGCAGCGCGACTGTCGGCGACAAGCAGGAATGGCCGCGCTGGATCCCGACGCTCGACATGCAGAAGCGCGAGCCGAAGAAGTATGGCCAGTACAAGGACGGCATGCCCGGCGGTCCTGACAACCCGCTCGGCGCCCGCGCCATCTACCTCTATCAGGGCAAGAAGGATACCCACATCCGCATCCACGGCACCAACCAGCCGCAGACGATCGGGACCAATTCGTCGAACGGCTGCTTCCGCATGGTCAACGAGCACGTCAAGGACCTCTACAACCGCGTCAGGATGGGCACCGAAGTCATCGTCATGTAGTTGCCCGCAGATTTCAGCCACGAAGGCCGGCCTCGCGCCGGCCTTTCTGTCGTGTGGGGGCGGGGCGCGGCTCCGCCGGTTGCGGAAAACGACGGTGCGGATCGTTTTTCTCTGGCGGAATCAGAATCGGCGCGCTAAGCCCTGACTCCCATGGCGCGATATGTATTCATCACTGGCGGCGTGGTTTCCTCACTTGGAAAAGGCATCGCTGCGGCAGCCCTTGGGGCACTCCTGCAGGCACGCGGCTATCGCGTGCGTCTGCGAAAACTCGATCCCTATCTCAATGTCGACCCCGGGACGATGTCGCCTTACCAGCATGGCGAGGTGTTCGTGACGGACGACGGGGCCGAGACGGATCTCGACCTCGGCCACTATGAACGCTTCACGGGGCGCTCGGCCAACCAGAGCGACAACATCACGACCGGTCGCATCTACAAGAACATCATCGAACGCGAGCGCCGGGGCGACTATCTCGGCGCGACCGTCCAGGTCATTCCGCACGTCACGGACGAGATCAAGAACTTCGTCCTCGACGGAAACGACGACTATGATTTCGTACTCTGCGAGATCGGCGGCACGGTGGGCGACATCGAGGCGATGCCGTTCCTAGAGGCCATTCGCCAACTGGGCAACGACCTGCCGCGCAACAATGCGGTCTATGTGCATCTGACGCTGATGCCCTACATCCCGACCGCCGGCGAGCTGAAGACCAAGCCGACGCAGCATTCGGTCAAGGAACTGCGCGGCATCGGCATCGCACCCGACATATTGCTGGTGCGCGCCGACCGCCCGATTCCCAAGGAAGAGCGTCGCAAGCTGTCGCTGTTCTGCAACGTCCGCGAATCGGCCGTCATCCAGGCGCTCGACGTACCGCACATCTACGATGTGCCGATGGCCTACCACAAAGAAGGGCTGGACGGCGAAGTGCTCGCCGCCTTCGGCATCGATCCGGCGCCCAAGCCGCGCATGGAACACTGGCAGGAAGTCTCCTCGCGCATCCACAATCCGGAAGGCGAGGTGACGATCGCCGTTGTCGGCAAATATACCGGGCTGAAGGACGCCTACAAATCACTGATCGAGGCGCTTTCCCATGGCGGCATCGCCAACCGGGTCCGCGTCAGGCTCGAATGGATCGAAAGCGAGATCTTCGAGAAGGAGGACCCGGCGCCGTTCCTAGAGAAGGTGCACGGCATCCTGGTGCCCGGCGGCTTTGGCGAGCGCGGCTCGGAAGGCAAGATCCTTGCCGCCCGCTTCGCTCGCGAGCGCAAGGTGCCTTATTTCGGGATCTGCTTCGGCATGCAGATGGCGTGTATCGAGGCCGCCCGGTCGCTGGCCGGCATCGACGCCGCTTCGTCCACCGAATTCGGCCCGACCAGGGAGCCAGTCGTCGGTCTGATGACGGAATGGCTGAAGGGCAACATGTTGGAGAAGCGTCAGGCGGCGGGCGACCTCGGCGGCACCATGCGCCTCGGCGCCTATGACGCGAGACTCTCGGCCGGGTCGCGGATCGCGACGATCTACGGCGACACCCAGATATCGGAGCGCCACCGCCACCGCTACGAGGTCAATGTCGACTACAAGGACCGGCTCGAGGAATGCGGGCTGGTCTTCGCCGGCATGTCGCCCGACGGCGTTCTGCCGGAGACGGTGGAGTATCCCGACCACCCCTGGTTCGTCGGCGTGCAGTACCATCCGGAATTGAAGAGCCGACCCTTCGAGCCGCATCCGCTGTTTGCCAGCTTCATCGAGGCGGCGGTGGAGCAATCTCGGCTTGTGTGACGAGGCGCGCCTCGCTCGGATACCGATCCATGCATCGGCCCGAAGATCGCCCCGGATCTTCAGGCCGATGCTTTCCCTACATGATCGACCGTTGGGCCGCGCGACTGCGCGGTCATAGCCCGTTGGCGCGAAAGCCAGGCGGACGGATGGGCCGCACTTTTCAGTCGAGCCGGGACGCGGACAGGTGTTGACCGTTCTGGTGTAGCACCAGGCCGAAAGCTCGCCCCCCGGCTTCGGTTTCGAACGATATCTGGGCGTCCACCACCTTATAGAAGAACTCTTTCTCGCCCTGCGGGAATATCTCGGCCTCGACCTGCCCGGTGGCCTGCGCGAAGAGGCGATTATCCCGACGGGTAACGGTCAGGATGAAGTCAGGAGCGAGTTGATAGCGGCCGACATAGAAGTCGAACAGTTTCGGATCGACCTTGGCGACCTTGCGCGGCCGCTTCGGCTCTGCCAGCGGAAGGGCCGCGTCGAGCAGATGCAGGCCGATGTCGTCGAAGCCCGCCGGTGCGGCAGCATTGGCGAGCACGACGATGCCGGTGCGCGTTTTCGGGCGATAGCCGACAAAGGCCATATGGCCGCCCGTGCCTCCATTGTGCCAGATGATTTCGTCCCCGCCCTTCCTGCTGACCACCCAGCCAAGCGCCGTCTCGACGTCGCTCGCATCGATCGGTCGACGCGTGTCCGGCATGATGGCGAAGGCGGCGGCGAGCGGGGAATGACGAAATCCCAGCACCGCCTCCAGGAAGTTCAGGAGGTCGTCGGCGGTCGAGCGCAGGGCGCCGGCGCCCGGAAGGGTCGGCAGGTCCCAGTACGGGACAGGCTCCAGGGTCGCGTCATGCGCGACGGCGGCCCGGTCGCGCATGTCGGCCGATAGCGCCACTGCGGTACTGCGCATGTTGAGCGGCGAAGTGATACGCGCGCGGACCAGGCTCTCGTAGCTGGCGCCGGCGCCCATGGCCAACACGTGGCCGAGCAGGCCGTAGCCGAGATTGGAATATTCGTAGGCGGCGCCGATCTCACGGGTCAGTTCATACCGGGCCAGGAACTCATAGAGTTGCCCGACTGAATAGTCCGCGTAGGGGTTTGCAGGGTCGGCAGGGTCGAGGTTGTCGGGAAGGCGCGGCAGACCCGAGGTGTGGGTGGCGAGATCGACCAGGGTGATGGTCTTGCCGCTTCGCGCGGGCAAAATGGCCGCCGCAGGCAGATCGACAGCGGCCGCATCGGAAAGCGCCGCCTCGCGCCTTGCCAGCATGTCGGCAAGGAGAAGCGCGGTGAACACCTTGGTGACGGAGCCGACTTCGAACACGGTACCGCCGTCGACGGCGCGTGCGTCGTCGCGGCCGCGCCTGCCATGGGCAATGATGCGGCGGCCGGAGGGATAGATCATGCCGACGACGATGCCGACGCTCTGCGCCTGGCTGTCGACCCGGTCGGACAGGATCTTCCTGATCTCTTCGTCACGTAGTGCCTCGGGTGAGGGGTGAGCGGGAGTGCAGACGGCCATTGGGAGCAATCCTCCGAGGATGAAGCGGCGCATGTCGCCTCCATGAGACAGTCCGGATCAAGTCGCGGTTCGGGCAAGACCTGTTCTCATCCGGCGCGAGTCGGTTGAGCCGCCGACATCTGACGGTCGTTCGATTGCGTCAGCATTGCATTTCGGCGGGCACGGCCCGGGCTCGGGCAGTCCTCTTGTCGCCGCCCCGCATCCCACCGCATCATAGATCTCTTCCGAACTGATGAATCATGGGGGACCCGCGGCGAGCGCTCCTTCGACAGCCTCCTGATCCTGCGTTCAGGAGGGGCGAACAGTGGCCCGTGCCCGAGCGGGGCGGCGAAGGCACGGGCCGGCTCAGTTCCACGGGTCAGTCGAAGTCGTCGGGGCGAAAGTGAAGACTTCATTCGTCGCAGAGGCTGAGCCAATGTTGCGAGATCCGGGAATTGATATCGATTTGCCCCATCTCTCCGAAAAAATACACCGAGCCTATGGTCTTGCGGCCTACAGATCGCCGACGTCGGGTTCGCCTTTTCACTGTAAAGGCTTCTGACCGAGACTGTCACCCATCCGTTTGTAGGACGTCATCGACATTGCCGCCGACACGCTCGACCAATGTCTCCGATCGCCGGGGCAGGCGGGTCTTATGCCTCTTCCGAGCGTCGCGCCCGAGGCGCGGGCCGGGGAGCGGCGCGCCTCCGGAGCGTTCGCGGCCGATCGATCGATTTCAACAAGAACGAAAGCACCTATGACCCCGACCAAGACGGCGGGAAGTTTTCCTCAGCGCATCAAAATCGGGCGCATGGCAGCATCAGACGACGGGCTCGCAAGGAACTTTCTCACTTCCTCATGTCTGGACGCTTTTGTCATATGCTGGTTTCATCGAGCTACCGTTGTTGGAGACCAGACAAGAATGAGGCAAGCGAGCAAAGCCACGGCGGCCGGCGGTGGCATGCCGGCTTTGGAAGCGCGGGCGACCGACCTGGTAATTCGCCTGGCATTCCTGGGACTCTTCGCCTACTGGTCGATCGAGCTGGTGCGACCGTTCCTGCCGGTGGTGATCTGGGCGGTGCTGCTCGCGGTGGCACTCTATCCAGCATATGCATGGCTCGCCCGGCGCCTCGGAGGGCGGCAGAGCCTCGCGGCGGCTATCATCACCGGACTCGCGCTCCTCACCATTCTCGGGCCGGTCAGCATGCTCGCCGCGAGCCTCGTCGAAACGGTGCAGTGGCTCGCGGCCGGGCTGCAGGCGGGGACGCTCAGGGTGCCGCCACCGCCGGCCGGAGTGGCGGACTGGCCCGTGGTCGGAGAGCAGGCGCACGAGGCCTGGGCGCTCGCCTCGACCAGCCTCGACGACGCTCTCAAAAGGTACGGGACAGCGGTGCTTCCCGCCGGCGGGACGATTCTCGGCAAGATCGCTGCGATCGGCGGCGACATCCTGAAGTTTGTGGTTTCGGTGGTGATCATGGGCTTTCTCTTCCGGCCTGGGGCCCGGCTTGCGGAGGGCGCGCGGGCGTTCGCCGGCCGGCTGGTCGCCCCGCGCGGGGCCCATTTCGTGGACCTCGCCGGAGCCACCATCCGCAACGTCTCGCGCGGGGTCATCGGCGTAGCTCTGCTGCAGACGCTGATGGCAGGTATCGTTCTGGTGGTCGCCGGCGTTCCGGGTGCGGGTCTGCTCGCCTTCGGGATCCTGATATTCTGCATTGTCCAGATCGGCCCGGCGCCCGTCCTCGTGCCGACCATCATATGGGCGTGGACGGCGATGAGCGCGGGCGCGGCCCTGATCCTCACGCTCGTGCTGGTGCCGGTGATGCTGGTCGACAACGTGCTGAAGCCGATCCTCATCGCGCGCGGCCTGACCACACCGATACTGGTAATCCTGACCGGCGTGATCGGGGGGACCATCACATACGGCCTGGTGGGTCTCTTTCTCGGACCGATCGTGCTCGCCGTCTTCTACGAACTCGTCGTGGCCTGGGTTCGACTTGAGGACCCGGGAGCGTCGTGATCGGCCCAAGACCAGATCGTCGGCGTCCTCGGCACTATGCTGCGGGCGGAAGCAGGAAAAGGGTCAGCGCGAAGATCGCATAAACCATCAGGATCATGACTCCGGCGAACCAGGCGGACCGTCCCCCGTTTGCCATCAGCGTCGCCGTCATGGTCGCGATCAGCATCATCACGATGGCGCCCGGCCAGAATTGGAGGCTCATCGGCGCCGGCCCGATGACGTAGCTCAGGATCACAAGCAGCGGCGCCACAAAGAGCGCGATCTGTGCCGCGCTGCCGAGGGCAATGCCCACGCTGAGGTCGAGCCGGTCCTTGGCGGCCGCGGCGAAGGCGGTCGTCATCTCGGCGGCGCCGCCGACGAGGGCGACGACCACGAAGCCGACGAAGGCGGGCGTCATGCCCAGGGTCTCGGCCGCCATCTGCACTGACGCCACGAATATCTCGCTGACGAGCGCGACCAGCAGTGTCACCACGGCGAGGGTTACGAGTGCAACCGTTACGGGCCAGGGCGCCTCGCCGGCTTCACCATGGCCGATGCTTGCGAAGGCCTCCTTGTGGGTCTTCAGCGAAAAGACCATCCCGAGACCGTAGGCAAGGATCAGGAGCGCTGCCAGACCGAGGCTGAGCGGTTGGGCGACCGCCTCCCGGCCATCCACCTGGGCAACGAGGGAAGGTACGAGCAGGGCAACGGTGGCGAGGAACAGCAGAGCCGACTGAAAGCGGGCGCTTACGCGGTTGAACTGCTGCTCATGGTGCCTGAGGCCGCCGATCAGGAACGAGCCGCCGAACATGAAGAGGGTGTTGGTCACGATGGCTCCGGCGATCGAGGCTTTCACCAGCAGGTGCTGGCCGGCTTGAAGCGCCGTCAGGGCGATGACGAGTTCGGTCAGGTTGCCAAGCGTCGCGTTCAGCAGCCCCCCGACCGCATCCCCCGTGCGCTCAGCCACCGATTCCGTAGCGCGGCTGAGAAGGGCCGCCAACGGAATGATGGCGAGGACCGAGAGCAGGAACAGCAGGGTGTGCCGCTCCGGCCAGACTCGCTCGCCCGCGAAGACGATCGGAACGAACACCAAGAGCCAAAGCAATGGGGTGGCGCGAACCTCACCGAATATGCGTCTCACGTCCGGCTCCGTCCGATAAGCGCTGATGGCAACGATCCTGAGCAGGCAATGCGTATCACGTTCCACGTACCAGGTGTTGATTTGCGTCAAATCTCGCCCCGCCGAGGACAAAACAATCTGCTGCGTCAGAGATAACCCCCGCGCAGGTGCCACATTGTGAAAGCCGGGGAGCGCCGCGGCTGGTCGAGGCTGCTATCCGCGGTGCCCCTTTGACAAAGATCAATGCTTGGGCTCTTGATATCATTCAGACATGAACCATTCCGCGCCGGGCTGCACGGGACCGCGCCAAGGCGGTTCTTTGGAAGGGTGACGCCTGATGGAACACGAAGCAGCGATCAACCCCGCGGCGCCCCACCACCTGCCGTTCTTCATCGCGGCACCCGGGCAGACCGATGTGCTTTTCGTGGCGACGGGCATCGTGGTGCTGCTCGCCGTGGTCGGTATCGGCATCTTCTACTTCAAGCTCCATGCGCTTCCCGAGCAGATGGCGCATCGCGGCCAGAAGGTGCAGTTCGAGATCGTCGCGGTGCTGGCGCTCATCGCGCTCTTCACCCACAACCATGCGTTCTGGATCGCCGCGCTGCTGCTCGCCCTCGTCCCGCTGCCTGATTTCTCGACCCCGCTGAACTCGATGGCCCAGTCGCTGGGGCGGATGGCCGGGCGCCGCGAGCCTGACGTGCCTGCGCAAGCCGACGAACCCGCCGTTCCGGCGGCCGCAGCGGCCGAGCCACTGCCGCTCGAGCAGAAGAGGGCCTGAGCCATGCTGGAACTCACCCTCTGTTCGATACTGACGATCCTGCCGGACTTCCTCTACCGCCGTTTCGTGCAGGGCAAGCGGATCGGCCGCGAGATCACCTTGTTCTCCGTCTGGTATGAACTGCGCTGGGGGATCACCCTTTGCCTGATCCTGACCGTCAGCCTGATCACCACGATCTTCTATTTCCATCCCTCCACCAAGGCCGCCACCTCCATCTTCCGCACCGTCACCATCCTGCCGGAGACCAACGGCCGCGTGGCGGAAACCTTTGTCGAGATCAATCAGAAGGTGGCAAAGGACCAGCCCCTCTTCCGGCTGGACAGCACCGCGCAGGAGGCGGCCGTCGAGACCGCCAAGCGCCAGATCGCCGAGATCGACGCCACCATGGTCGTCGCCCGGTCGCAGCTCAAGGAAGCGGACGGCCGGATCGCCCAGGCGCGCGGGGTTCTGCGGCAGGCGCAGGACGAGTACGATACCCGCGCCGACCTGTTCCGGCGCAATCCCAACGCGATCCCCGAGCGCGAAGTCGAGCAGGCGCTGGTCAGGGTCGACACCCAGCAAGGCCTGGTGGACGCCGCCGAAGCCTCCCGGGAGGCCATCGTGTCGCAGATCGACTTCCAGCTCCCCGCCCAGAAGGCCAGCGCCGAGGCCGCGCTGCACCAGGCGCGGGTCGATCTCGAAAAGACCCTCGTCGTCGCCGGCACCGACGGCATCGTCCAGCAGTTCGCGCTCAGGCCGGGCGATGTCGTCAACCCGATGCTCCGGCCCGCCGGCATCCTGGTGCCCGAGCGCAAGGTCACGGGCCTCGTCGCCGGTTTCGGGCAGATCGAGGCGCAGGTGATAAGGCCCGGCATGGTCGGCGAGGTCGCCTGCATCGCCAAGCCCTGGACTATCGTCCCGATGGTGGTCACGGAGGTCCAGCACGTCATCGCCAGCGGCCAGATCCGTCCGACCGACCAGCTCGTCGACGTCGGGCAAATGGCGCGCCCCGGAACGATCACCGTCATCATGCAGCCGCTCTTTGCGGGCCAGCTCGACGACCTGCCCCAGGGCAGCAGCTGCATCGCCAACGCCTATACCAGCAACCATGACGCGCTGCAGGACCCCGACATCGGCGCCTTTCGTGCCTTCGTGCTCCACGCGATCGACGCCACCGGCGTGGTGCATGCGATGATCCTGCGGATGCAGGCGCTTCTCCTGCCGATCCAGACGCTGGTCCTGGGCGGGCACTGATCGGAGACCCGCAGATAATGGCCAACGACGGACAAGCGTGGCGGCTTCCGGTGCTGACGAGCCTCGAGGGCTACAGACCCGCCTGGCTCCGGAGCGACATTTCTGCGGGGCTCGCCATCGCGGCGGTGGGGTTGCCGAGCGCCATCGCCTACCCGGCGATTGCCGGGCTGCCGCCGGAAACCGGTCTCTATGCCAGTATCGCGCCGCTGGTGGCCTACGCGGTCTTCGGCCCGTCGCGACAACTCATCGTCGGACCGGACGCGGCGACCATGACGGTGCTGGCGGCGGTGCTGGCGACGATCTTTGCGACGCCGGCGGTGACGGCCGACCGCGTCGCCGTGGCCGCACTGCTGGCGCTCGCCGTCGGGGCACTCTGCCTCATCGCCCGGGTGCTGCGGCTGGGCGTGCTCGCGACCTTCCTTTCGCGACCGATCCTGACCGGCTTCTTCGCAGGCATCTCGCTCTCGATCATGATCGGCCAGATCGGCCGGCTTACCGGCGTGAAGATCGAGTCGGACGGGCTGCTGCGACCGATACTCGAGATCGTCGGCAAGGCCAGCCTCATCCATTGGCCCTCGCTTGCGCTCGGCGTGGCGATGTTCCTCGTGCTCCAGGCGGTCCAGCTTCGCAAGCTGCCGGTGCCCGGACCGGTCGTCGTCGTGGTGCTGGCGGTCGCGCTGTCTGCCCTGTTCGATTTCGAAGGACGCGGAATCGCGGTCGTCGGGGACATCCCAACCGACCTGCCACGGCTTGCCCTGCCGGCCTATTCCGGCGTCCCGCTCGATCTGATCGTGCTCGGTGCCGCCTCGATCTTCCTGGTCAGCTTCGGCGCGGGCATCGTGACGGCCCGAAGCTTCGGCGCTCGCGGCGGCTACGAGGTCGACCCTAACCGCGAACTGACAGGGTTCGGCGCAGCCAATGTCGCCGCTGGCTTCTTCGCCGCGTTTCCGGTCACCGCCTCCGATTCCCGGACTGCCGTCAACTCTACGGTCGGCGGGCGCAGCCAGATCGCAGCGATCGTCGCGGCGGCGGTGCTCGTGGCTGCGCTCCTGTTCCTGGGACCAGCCCTGCGCATCCTGCCCATGCCGGCGCTCGGCGCCATTCTGGTGGCGGCGGCCCTCAGCCTTATCGACGTCGAGGCGCTGCGCGAGATCTGGCGGATCAGCCGGATCGAGTTCCTGTTCGCTATGATCGCCCTGGCTGGCCCGCTCAGTCTGGGGGTCCTGCAGGGGATCGTGATCGCGGTCGGCGCAACCCTCGTCTACCTCCTCTACAAGTGGGCGAATCCCCGCGACGCGCTGCTTGGGCGCATTCCCGGCCGCGACGGCTTCTACAAGCTCCACCGCTCGCCTGAGGCGCGATCCGAGCCAGGCCTCGCGCTCGTCATGGTCCAGGGCAGCCTGCTGTTCTTCAACAGCGACAACGTCAAGGCGCGGCTGCGCGCCATTGCCTCCGAACTTCCGTCCGGAACCGAGTGGTTCGTGCTGGATGCGAGCGCGATCGCCCAGGTCGACAGCACCGGCGCCGCCATGCTGTCGGGCATCGCCGACGAGTTCGCCGCGCGTGGCCTCGCTCTCGGCCTCGCAGAGGTCCACAGCGAAGCGCTCGGGTTGCTCGAACGTGCCGGCGTGATCGACAGGATCGGCGCCGCGATGGTTTTCGACGACCTGGAAGACGCCTTGCGCGCGTTTCGGGCGCGGGAGCGCTTGCCCTCTGGTAGTATAGAACCGTCGTAGAAGAAACGTCCGGACATGGAGGAGACTTTGGCCAAGAAGAACAAGGATGCGGAAACTGGCGCCGAACTGACCAAGAAGGAGCGGAACCGCGCCTACGAGAAGGAAATCGCCCGCCTGCAGGTCGAGATCGCCCACCTGCAGGCCTGGGTGAAGGAGACAGGCGCGCGCATCGTCATTATCTTCGAGGGCCGCGACGCGGCCGGCAAGGGCGGAGTGATCAAGCGATTCGTCGAGCGGGTCAGTCCGCGGGTGTTCCGCGTGGTGGCGCTGCCCTCGCCGAGCGACCGCGAGAAGACCCAGATGTACTTCCAGCGGTACATGGCGCAACTTCCGGCGGCCGGCGAGGTGGTGATCTTCGACCGCTCCTGGTACAACCGCCCCGGCGTGGAGCGGGTGATGGGCTTTACCCCCCAGGACAAGATCACCCGGTTCCTCCAGGAGGTCCCGCACCTCGAGGGACTGATCGTCGAAGGCGGCATCATGCTCCTGAAGTACTTTCTCGACGTCAGCGAGGAGGAGCAGGAGCGGCGCTTCCGCCAGCGTATCGACGACCCTGTTCGCCAGTGGAAGCTGAGCCCGATGGACATCGAGAGCTACCGTCGCTGGTGGGACTACACTAGGGCCTACGACGAGATGATCCGCGCGACCGATTCGCCGCATGCACCTTGGTGGATCGTGGACTCCAACGACAAGAAGTCGGCGCGGATCAACTGCATCACCCACATCCTGAAGTCGATTCCCTACAAGCGGATCAAGTTCGACGAGCCGAAGCTTGGCAAGCGCCAGAAGCGCCCGGACGACTTCGTCGCGAACACGACCGCCCGCAACGTCGTGCCGAGCGTGTTCTGACCCCGCCCATCCGCCGGCCGAGTCGGGCGGTGTCGGCCGCCCGGCTCGTGATGCTAGATGCGCGCCAGTTCCTCGGCCAGAATTTTCTGGACGACGCGGATGCGGGGGCTGGGTTGCAGTTCCTGGTGGGTAACAAGCCAGATCGGCACGGGAACCGGCGTCATATCAGGCAGGAGCCTCACCACTCCAGGCGTCCGTTCCGCCACTTCGCGCAGCATCGCCGCCACGCCAATGCCCCGCCTGACCATTTCCCACACAGCAACCGAAGAATCCGAGACCAGCCTGAAATCGGCGGCTTCAACCGGAATGCCGATCTCGCGAAGGTAGCCGGAAAAGCGCACAGCGTCGTCGAATCCGATCAGTCCCGCCCTGGCCAGATCGGCCGGGCCTTCCGGCAAGCCGTTTCGGGCAACCCAGCCTTCGGACGCATAGAAGCACGCCAGCGTATCGCGGACATGGTGGCCGACCAGGCCGGACCGATCGGGCCGCACATGACGGATAGCGATGTCCGCTTCCCCGCGGTGCAGGTTGCTGAGCCCATTTGAGGCGACGATCGCGATCGTGATCTGCGGCGCTTCCGACCTGATGCGCTCGACGATCGGGGGAAGAATGTAGGCGGCGTAGGTATCGGTTGCGGAAATGCAGACCCGCCCGCTGATCTCCTGCACCCGACCGCTTGCGGCCAGGGCAACGGAGTCCGCGGCGTCACTCATGACGCGGACATGATCGAGCAGTTCCAGCCCGGTCTGCGTCAACACGAGCTTGCGGCCGCGCCTTTCAAACAGGGGCACGCCAAGATCGGCCTCGAGCGCCAGGACCTGCCGCGACAGCGTAGGTTGGGTCAAGCCGAGCTCGCGTGCCGCAGCCGACAGGGATCCGGCCGTGGCGGTCGCGTGGAATGCGCGAATGTGGTTCCAGTCGATGACTTTCATGCGTTTTCGTATATCATTGGTGCGATTTTCGGCAATTTTCTTCTTATGTGCATATGGTAAGCCGCTCAGCAAGGAGCATTTCACCATGAGCACAGCGAGCGACGCCCGTTTCTGGGACCGGTCTTCAGGAAAATACGCCAAGGCTGCGATCAAGGATCAGGCCGGATATGAACGCACGCTGGAGCG
This sequence comes from Mesorhizobium sp. L-8-10, assembly GCF_016756635.1. Taxonomy (NCBI): domain Bacteria; kingdom Pseudomonadati; phylum Pseudomonadota; class Alphaproteobacteria; order Hyphomicrobiales; family Phyllobacteriaceae; genus Mesorhizobium; species Mesorhizobium sp. L-8-10. The sequence continues at coordinate 5,041,894 of NZ_AP023263.1, forward strand.
GACCCGCGCCTTCCTGGGACCGGATGACCGGGTGCTGGAACTGGGTTGCGGAACGGGCACGACGGCGCTCCGTCTTGCAGGCAGCGTGCAAAGCTATGTTGCGACGGATATTTCTGCCGGAATGATCGAGATAGCCGAAGAGAAAAACGCTTCCGGCGCTGTCGCCGGGCTTGCCTTCCGCGTTGCGACCGCAGAGGCGCTTGCGCATGAGGTGCACCGGTTCGATGCGGTTCTGGGCTTCAACTATCTCCATCTGGTGCGCGACGTGCCGGGCACGCTGCGCAGCATCCATGCACTGCTTGCGCCGGAAGGCCTGTTCATTTCCAAGACGCCGTGCCTCGGGGACATGAACCCGCTCATCCGGCTCGTCCTGTTGCCCGCGATGCGAGCGATCGGAAAGGCGCCTCATGTAAGCATCTTCCGGGCGACGGAACTGGATCAGCTCTTGCTTGACGCGGGCTTCGACATCCTCGCTGTTGAAAGCCACGCAACCGGGAGTAGCGACGGCCGGCCCTACATCGTCGCGCGCAGGAGATGACGTGGACGGCCGGGACTCTCGGTCGAAGCTCTGTCCGATAGCGAGAGGAAACCATCTCCGAACAGCCTCGCGATGGCTAATACAACTCTCGCAACCCGGCGGAGGTCTTGATCACGGCTCGGTAGCGATGCTGCTCCCCCTTCCGAATACGCGGCGGGTTTTGGAGGCCAAGCCGTTGATAGAGGGTTTTGACCGCAGTCGGATCCGGGTGCTCGATCACGAACTCGACAAGTGTCAGGTCGAGGTTCGTCATCGTCATGGCAGGATGTCCTCGCGCCCCCCAATCGATAACTGATGGTGCGACGCCGTCCATCGGCAATGATCCGTCAGAAGGCATCGAGAAGGACCAGATACGCCCCCCGCGCGACACTCGTATTTTCTGCCCAAGGATAGCTCCATGAGCAGAAAGGACTGTGTCGATGTTACTCGTCCGGACGACCCATCCTCGAAGACGATGCCCGGCATCCCACGCATGTTTGACAACGGCCGGATCGCTCAAGTCAAACCAACGAGCGCGTCCGGGACCTTCCGCAGCCGGATCAATGGCTATGACCTCCAGGAACACATCATCGCCCAAGCGCACGAGCAGATTATGGGTTCCCATCTCTGGATGGTTGCCTCCGAACGGCATGTCTACACCAAGCAGATTGCGGACATGCTCAGCGCCTGCTTCCAGGGTGGGGGCAATGATTGTCAGGTGGTCGAGTTGCAATGGAGACTCCCTTTCGTGCGGCTTGCGAGCTTTCGCGGCATGCAGGGCAGCAGCTTGAGCATGCCCTGTCCGATGGCTCGATGGATCGCATCATCTCGCGCATCGTCAGCCAGACGACGGTGACAGTCGATCAAGCCTGAAGCGGTGATTGGCCGACGGATACCCGAAGCACTCGATGCGTGAGGCGAGAGCGTCATTTCTCGCCGACCTTACTTTCCCATGCGCGGGCATGAAGAACGTTGCATATTTGATAGTTGAAGCTGCTGAAGAACTTCGTGAAGCCAAGCCTTTTGGCTTCGATGTGCTCGGGATGGCTTTTCCATTCGCGAAGCGCCTCCTCGGATTCGAACTCCACGATGGTCACTCTTTCACCGTCCTCCCCGACAAACCCTTTGTGAGACACGTAGCCGGGAACGGTGCGCGCCAGTTCACCCATGCGCTTTGCCATCACGCCGTATTCTTCTTGAGCCTGCGCGTTGAGACGGGATCGAAAGACTGCGACGATCATGGAACATTAGCCTCTGCAAACGAAGTGAAAGCGCGGGCTCGCGTCGTCGCGATCTAGACCGCCTCCCTGCGCAACAAGCGCACTATTGGGGGGCAGAAAGGCATCAATCAAATGCATATTGCAGATTATGATTATGTTCTTCAATTATGATCGAGCTTGGCCTTCATCTCCTTCGCCAGCAGCTCGATCGCTGGGTCGAAGCGACCAGGAACCGCGTTCCGGATCAATGTCACCGTCGCGGATACTTGGAAGTCCGCCACGTTGAGGGCCTGCAGGTGGGTCCGGTATGGGCTTCGTTCAAATTGCCGGTATGGCACGAGCCCCAGCCCGCCACCGTGGGCAAGGAGCGACAGCTGGAGGTCTTCGCCGAAGACTTCAGCCGCTACCTGAATGAGGAGGTTGTGCCTGTCAAACGCCCGCTCCAGCGCGGCACGGCAGCCGCATCCGCGGGGATTGAGGAACCAGCCCTCTTCCGACAAATCACGCAGCCGCCAGGGGCTGCCGTCTCGCCTGTTCGAGGTTCTCGAAGAAGAGACGACGACCACCAGCTCGCTCCCCAGGGAAACGCGCAACAGGCTGGTTGGCACCGTATGTGCGTCCGTCAACAATCCAACGGCGCAATCGATCGCGCCGCCGCGGACTTCCTCGATCAAACCGACGCTCCAGTTTGAGCTGACCTGCATCCGAATCAGGGAGAACGATCGCCGCACGGCATCGAGCGGAGACGTCAGAACCATTTCGGCCAACCCGTGAGCCACGCCCACCCTCAGTTCGCCGGCAGGATTGGTGGCGCTTGTCGCGCACGCCTCCAGCTCCGCGACAGCGACGAGAACACGCCGACAATATTCGAGCACGTGGTTCCCATACGCTGTCAGAATCGCTGGCTTCACCGAGCGATCGAATAAAGGGTCTCCGCCGAGGGCGGCCTCAAAATTCTGAATACGTCGCGTTGTTGCTGGCTGCGTCAGATTGAGGCGGACCGCAGCACGATTGACCGAACCCGTCTCTGCCACCGCAACAAACGCTTGAATATCCTGAATGTTCATGAATGAAGAGCATAAACTGGCAATGTTTATGCGGCAAATGCATTATGGCGTTGCCTTCGTCGAGCGCGGCGTGGACGATCGCCACCAGTTCCGCTTCATCGTCTCGCCCGAGGACGGCGCGGACCTGTCCGACCTCACCGCCTATACACGCGACCTCATGGCCCAGGTGGAAACCGATCTCGGCACGAAGCTCGATTGGGTTGCGGTCAATCACCACAACACCGGCCATCCGCATGTCCATGTCATCGTGCGCGGCGTGGACGAGCTGGGCCAGAACCTCGTCATCAACGGCGACTATCTCGCCAACGGCATCCGCGAGCGGGCGAGCGATCTGGCGACGCTTGAACTCGGCCCCGTCACCGAGATCGAGCAGAGCCGCAAGCTCTCGGCCGAGATCGGTCAGGACCGCTACACGCACATCGACCGCGCCATGACCGGGGAAGCCGAGGACCGCTTCCTCGACCTGCGCCATGAGCTGGCCGATCATCGTCGCCAGTTCGACCGGACGCTTCGCCCGCGCCGTCTCGCCAAGCTGGAGAAGATGGGGCTCGCCACCGAGCACGCGCCAGGCGTCTGGGAACTCAGCGAGCGGATGGAACCGGCGCTGCGCGAGCTGGGCGAGCGCGGCGACATCATCCGAAACATGCACAAGGCGCTGAAGGCCGACGGCACGGAGCGCGATCCGATGACCTTCCAGATTCACGATGCCGCGCCCGAAGTCCCGATCACCGGCCGCGTCGTCGACAAATATCTGACCGACGAGCTGGGCGAGAACCTGACCGTCGTGGTCGACGGCATCGACGGGCGCACTCATTATGTCGCCGGCCTCGACCCGGCCCGCGTCGAGGATGCGCGGATCGGCAGCGTCGTCGAGATCGGCCCGGCCGAGAACGCGAGCCGCCCGTCCGACCGCACCATCGCGGGCATCGCCGAGGGCGGCGTCTATCGACCGAGCCGCCATCTTGAACAGGCAAAGTTCGAGGGCCGCGTTCCGGCGGCGACTATGAAGGCTATGTCGATGCGCATGTGCGCCGGCTCGAAGCCTTGCGCCGCGCCGGGATCGTCGAGCGGATCGACGCCGACCAATGGCGCATCCCCAAGGACTTCGAGAACCGCGCCGCTGCGTATGATGCCGGTCGCAACCGGCAGGCCAATATCCGCATCCTATCGGTCGCCCGGCTCGAGCAGCAGATCGGCGCGGACGGCGCGACCTGGCTCGACCGGCGGCTCATGTCAGCGGAAACGTCCGACCTTGCGCCGACCGGATTCGGCCAGCAGGTGCGCGACGCGATCGACCGCCGCCGTGCGCATCATATCGACCGGGGTGACGCTACGCCCGGCCCCAACGGCGGGACGTTCTATCGGCGCAATCTTCTCGCTAAGCTGCGCGCGCGGGAGATCGAACGCACCGGCGGCGAGCTGGCCGCGAGCAAGGGCCTGCCGTTTCGCGCCGCCGCCGATGGCGAGACCGCGCCGTTCTCCATCTCGCTCCAAGGGTTCGGCACCGCCCTAGACCGCGTGGCGACACTCGCACGCTGAAGGCGATCGAATCCTTGGAGAGCGAACCCCACCCCTACGCCTCCCAGGAAAGGCTCCCGCGATCCTGCTTCGGTAAAAGTTGCTGGAGCCTTTCGCTCGCGCGGTTCGGGTGAGCGACGATGCGGCGTCTCAACAAACTCTCGGAGACCGGGCAGGCACCCGCGCCAGTCGGAACCAATGGAACCGCCATTCCGGGCCTTCCCGGGTTTGATCTCGGTGGGCCGCAGGCCCAACCCACGGCGCAGGACAGGCAGCTCGCCTTCCTCAACGCCGCGACCGACCGGCGCACAGTCACGCCCGATCGCGTCACGCCGCCGGCATCGCCCTTCGTGCTTCAGGCCGGGGCGGTCATATCGGCCGCGCTCATCACCGGCATCCGTTCCGACTTTCCGGCCAGATCACCGCGCAGGTCACGGAACATATCTACGACAGCCCCACGGGGCGCATTCTGCTCGTGCCGCAGGGCACACGTATCATCGGCCAGTACGACAACAACGTGCAGTTCGGGCAGCGCCGTGTCCTGCTCGTCTGGAACAGGCTCATTCTGCCCAACGGCCGCTCCATCGTGCTCGAACGCCAGCCCGGCACCGACACGCAGGGCTATGCCGGGCTTGAAGATGGCGTCGACTATCACTGGTGGGATCTCGCCAAGGCCGCCGGCCTCTCGACGCTCCTCTCCGTAGGGGCCGAACTCGCCGTCGACGATCAGGACCGGCTGTTGCGCGCCATCCGCAACGGCGGCCATCGAGGACCGCTTGCTCGATCCCGACCGGCTGGAGAAGCTGCTTGGGACCGTCCTCGGCCGCCGTGAGGATCAGGCCGACCGACGCCGGCAGCACATCGCCGAACTGGAGCGGCGGGCGGTCGAATCGGACATGCGCCTCAAGCGCCTCTACGACGCCATAGAGGCCGGCGTTGCCGATCTCGACGACCCGGCGCTCAAGGAGCGCATCGCCAGCCTCAAGGTCATCCGCGATCAGGCGCGAGCCGATGCCGACCGGGCACAGGCGCTGCTCGACAGTCCCGGCCATAGCGCCATCACCCCGACGATGATCCTGGGCTTTGCCCGCCGTGCCCGCGAGCGCATCCGGGGCAGCGAAGGGGGCTATCGGCGGGATCATCTGCGCGCCTTGGCGCAACGTGTCGAAGTCGCGGACGACGCGATCCGCATCATGGGATCGAAGACGGAACTGCTAAGGACGCTTGCTGCTGGCCAAGTGCGGCAGTCGGCGGCCGCTGGCGTGCCCAGAAGCGGACTGAAGTGGCGGAGGGAGTGGGATTCGAACCCACGGTGGGGTCGCCCCCCACGCCGGTTTTCAAGACCGGTGCCTTAAACCGCTCGGCCATCCCTCCAAGGTGTCATCCGCGTGCTGCATGGACACGAAGCAAAGTCGGCTCGATGTCCGTCTGCCTTCGAGGCACCTCGTGGCCTCGGCTTTAGCGCCCGCCCGATTGCTTCGTCAACCGTCGGCGTCGGTCCGTCGCGCAATCTGTCTGCAATCCGAGCGGTGAAGGGCGAATCGCGCCGGGACGCATGGGGCTTTGGGCGCAGTGCCTTATGCAACTAACAGGCTGCTTTGGTCGCCGCGTTGCATGTCGTTTTTGGAGATTTTTGATGAATCGAATGAAATATGCCGGCCCCAAGACGTAGGATCGAAGCAAAAACCATGCTCTTCAGAGGCGATAGAGCAGATAGTGCATGGACAGAAGGACATGACAGTCATACGTTATTTTCAAGGGGAAAGGCAGGCGATTCATCGAAAGGATGAACATTGGACGCTATTTTCCTGTCGAACCAGATCCAGGGCATTGTCGAAAGGGAACTCGGCAATTGCGAAAGGGCAATCAAGCAAGGCAATACCAAGCGTGCCTTGTCCGACCTCGAGGAGATCAAGAAAAAGCTCCTGACCTTGTCTGCCCATATGCGCATGACCGCGAAGTAGTCAGCCCGGGTTTCACGCCTGGATTCGGGCGAGCCGAAAAGCGGGCGCCCTCCGCCGGATCGTCGCCGCGGGCAGGCTGGAGCAATTGCGGCGATACTTGCCACATTCTTGCCGGTTTCCCGCCATAGTCGATTAATAGGCTGCTAAACAATTCCTGCGCATCAAGAGAGATGGGGTGAGCGCAAGCAGCAGGAGCTTGTGTTCGAGTTGGACCGCGTTCGCGGTTGCGCCAAGGGAAATGCCCGGGGACGTTTTCGGCATGATTCCATCGACGCGCGGGCGTTTCTACCGCACTTCGTCTGTCATCGTATTTGCGGTTTCCGCGGCCTTCCTGGCCGGGTGTGCTGCGTCCACGACGAAGAGCATGACCAACACCAAGCGTTCGAAGGAGTACTTCTCCGAAACCGAATATGGCGTGAAGGCCAGCCCGCGCGTGACCGACAAGCGCTCGCGCCTTCCACGCGGCGGCGGCCGCGATCAGCTCGGCCGGCCATACAAGGTGCGCGGCGTCTGGTACTATCCCAAGGAAGACAAGAGTTACAAGAAGGTCGGCGGCGCCTCCTGGTACGGCGACGCCTTCCACGGAAGGCTGACGGCCAATGGCGAGATCTACGACCAGACCCACCTGACGGCGGCCCATCCGACCATGCCGCTGCCGAGCTATGCCCGCGTCACCAACATGAAGAACGGCAGCTCGGTCATCGTGCGCGTCAACGATCGCGGGCCCTATCACAGCGGCCGCATCATCGATCTTTCCCGGCGCGCCGCCGAGATGCTCGACTACAACCATGCCGGCATCGCCAAGGTGAAGGTCGAATATGTCGGCCGTGCTCCGCTCGACGGCCAGGACGAGCGGTACCTCATGGCTTCCTACCGGCCCGGCAACAAGGCGCCTGATCCGTCCGAGGGCCTGCCGACCGGCGTCATGATCGCGATGAACGGCACGACGCCGAGCGGCGCGGGCGGCTCGACGGCGGCCTTCCCCGGAACGCTGACCGACGCCGCGCCGCAGCAGGCGCTGGCCGCGCTCCAGGAGCCCGCCGCTATCGGCCTCGCCTTGCCGGATCATGGCCCGATCGCGCCCGAGCGGCCGTACGATGCCGCGGCCGAGCCGCAGACGCAGGTCGCCTTCGCCGTGATGTCCTATGCCGACGAACGGGTGAAGGCGGCGAGCCAGGCATTTGCAAGGCTCGATGGCAGCGGCCCATCGAACGACCGGATCGTTGCGTCGTGGAAGATGCAGAGCGGTGCAGCGGCTGGCGAGGGCAGGCATGCGGCCTATGTCGCGGTCGGCACCTTCGCATCCCAGGGCGAAGCGGACAGGTTGACGAAGGCCCTCTCGGCCCATGGTCGCGCTTCGCTGGAGACGTCGGAGCTCGATGGCCGCGCCTGGTATACGGTCAACCTCTATGCCGACGGCCGGGCGTCGCTAGACGATCTGCTCGAGGCGGCATGGGCCAACGGGGCCCCGGATGCGATGACGATCCGCAACTGATCCGAGCCCTGGCCCGGGATCCGGGCAACCATCTCGCCGGCGTCGGACCAAGCCTGGGAGCCGTCGCCACAAGACGTTGATCCGCGCGTCACGCTTGCCAGCCTGACATGGCGCGGGCTATCAGTCTATCGACGGGCAGGACACGACTTCGCATGGCATTCTTCAGGATCGTCGCGTCCCGGGCGCTGGCTGTTCTTCTCGTGTCGCTTCTGCTCCTCGCGCCGGTCAGGGCGCAGCTCTTCGAGACGCGCGCCACCCAGGCCTTCATGATCGATGCCGACACAGGCACCATCCTGTTTTCCAAGGACCCCGACAAGCCGATACCGCCAGCCTCCCTTGCCAAGCTGATGACGATGGAAGTCACGTTCGATGCGCTGAAGTCGGGGCGTTACAAACTCGAAGACAGCTTTGTCGTCGGCGAGCATGCGTGGCGCACGGGCGGCGCTCCGTCCGGCACCTCCACGATGTTCGCGGCGCTGAAATCGTCGGTCAGGCTGGAGGATCTGATCCAGGGCGTGATCGTGCAGTCGGCCAATGACGGCTGCATCATCATCGCGGAGGGCATGGCCGGCTCGGAGGAGAACTTCGCCGCCATGATGACCGAGCGAGCGCGGACCCTCGGCCTGAAGACCTCGGTGTTCAAGAATTCCACGGGTCTGCCGGCGGAGGGCCAGGTGGTGACGGTTCGCGAGCTGACGCAACTCGCCCTCCACATCTGGAGCACCTATCCGGAATATTACAGATACTATTCCCAGCGGGATTTTACCTGGAACAAGATCTTTCAGCGCAACCGCAACCCGCTGCTGGCCATGGACATCGGCGCCGACGGTCTGAAGACCGGCTATACGGAAGAGTCGGGCTACGCGATCGTTGGCGCGGTCAGCCGCGGCGGCCGCCGCGTCTTCGCGGCCATGAGCGGCATGAGCAGCGATCGTGAACGCGCCGAGGAAGCCCGCAAACTGCTCGATTGGGGCATCGACGCCTTCGAGCGCAATCAGATATTCGATGATGGCGAGGTGGTCGGCGAGGCGCAGGTCTATGGCGGCGAGAAATCCACGGTGCCGCTCAAGGCCAGGGGGCCCGTCGCGATCCTGGTGCCGATCGCGAACCGCGACAAGATCATTGCGCGCATCGTCTATGAGGGCCCGCTTGCGGCGCCCGTCGGGCCGGGCGTCCGGGTCGGCTCGCTGAAAGTCTGGATCGGCGACAGTCTCAGCCAGGAAACGCCGCTCTATACCGCCGAAGCGGTGGGGCTGGGGTCGCTCCATCGGCGCGCCCTCGATGCGATCGCCGAACTGGCCATTGGTTGGATTCGGTAGGGTGGCGCGCCGTCGGGGCGCGCTCCGATCGTCGCCTCGACGGTGTGCGATCAGATCGACCGTGGACCTTTTGGCCTCATCCAACTAAGACACCACGATCGGAAGGGCGCCCCGTCACGAGCGGGCCGCTCCGCATCGAAGCTGGCTACCGCCCCACGCGGCGGAAGCCGACCGGCATGAACGGGAAGGCCGCCTTGGCGCGAGGTTTCTTCATTACTTTCGAGGGCGGGGAAGGGGCCGGCAAGTCCACCCAGATCGCACGGCTCGCCGAGAGGCTGCGCGGCTGCGGCCATGCGGTGCTGGTCACTCGCGAGCCGGGCGGCTCGCCCGGGGCCGAGGCCGTGCGCCATGTGCTGTTGTCGGGCGCTGCCGAGGCCTTCGGTCCGATCATGGAAGCGTTCTTGTTTGCGGCCGCTCGCTCGGACCATGTCGAGCAGGTGATCCGGCCTGCGGTCGGCAACGGCGCGATCGTGCTCTGCGACCGGTTCCTCGACTCCTCACGGGTCTATCAGGGCGCCTCCAACGACCTCGACCAGGCCTTCATGGCCAGGCTGGAAGCGGTGGCGATCAACGGCATGATGCCGGATCTGACATTGATCCTCGACCTTGATCCGGAAGATGGGCTGAAGCGTGCCGCGGCGCGGCGCGGGCAGGGGGAGGTCGACCGGTACGAGAAGGAGACGCTCGACGTGCACCGCAAGCGGCGCGACGCCTATCTCGCGATCGCCGAGGCCGAGCCGGAGCGCTGCGTGGTGATCGACGCCGGCGGAAGCGCGGACGAGGTGGAGGCGGCTGTCGCTGCGACGGTATTCGCCAGGCTGGAGGCGCAGGGCGAGGGCAAGGCGGCGGTGGAGGCCTGATGTTCGAACGGATAGCTCCGGAACAGCATGACACGCTGGACGGCATCCCCGAACCCGCGGAGAACCCGGTGCTCGTCGGCCACCACGAGGCGCGCGACGCGCTGGCGTCGGCCTATCACGCCGGCAAGCTTCCGCATGCCTTGCTCTTCGTCGGCCCGCAGGGCATCGGCAAGGCGACGTTCGCCTTCCACTTCGCCTATCATCTGCTCAGCCATGTCGACCACCGCCTTGCGCCAAAGCGGCTGGTCTCGCCGGACGTCTCTTCGTCCCTATTCCGGCAGATCGCCAACGGCGCACATCCGTCGATCCTGCACCTGACGCGGCCGCTCAACGACAAGACCAAGAGCTACAAGAGCGCGGTGACCGTGGACGAGATCCGCAAGGTGAGCCGCTTCCTGTCGCTGACCTCGCATGACGGCGGCTACCGCGTCGTCATCGTCGATCCGGCCGACGACATGAACACCAATGCCGCCAACGCCTTGTTGAAGAATCTAGAAGAGCCGCCGGCGCGCACGCTTTTCGTGCTCATCGCCCATTCGCTCGGACGACTGCTGCCGACCATCCGCTCGCGCTGCCAGATCGTGAGGTTCAACCCGCTTGCCGACAACGAGGTGCTGGCGGTGCTCGGCGGCTTCGATACGGGCCTGCCGGCTTCGGAGACCGAGCGAACCGAGCTCCTGGCCAACGCGTCCGGCAGCCCGCGCACCGCGATTCTCCTCACCCAGTATGGCGGGCTGGAGATCGCCGGCGCGCTCGACCAGTTGTTGCGCGAGCCGAGAGTTCCGGTCGCGCAGGCGCACAAGCTTGCCGAAGCGGTGGCTGCGCGCGACCAGGCCATTGCCTTCTCGCTGTTCAACGACCACGCCCTGGAAGTGGTCGCGACGGCGGCCACCGCCGCCGCGCGGGATGGGGAAATCGAGCGGGCGGAGAGATTTTCGCAGGCCTGGCAGGATTTGCGCATTGCGATGAGCGAGGCCGACACTTACAATCTCGACCGGAAACAACACGCGCTGAACATGATCTTTCGCCTGCACGACACGCTCCGAATGTGACGCCGCTTCCGGCGCGGGATGGCTATGGCCGTCCCGATGCGCTATCTCCCGCCCGATCGATTGACCGCCCTGCCAACGGCTTCACACATGTCACGCGAAAAATTCTATATCACGACCGCTATTTCCTATCCGAACGGCAAGCCGCATATCGGCCACGCCTATGAGATGATCGCTACCGATGCGCTCGCGCGCTTCCAGCGCCATGACGGCAAGGACGTGTTCTTCCTGACCGGCACGGACGAGCACGGCATGAAAATGGTGCAGACGGCCCGCAAGGAAGGCCTCACGCCGCGCGAGCTCGCGACGCGCAACGCCGCCGAGTTCAAGCGCATGGCCGGCGTGCTCGATATCTCCAACGACGACTTCATCCGCACGACGGAAGAACGCCACTATGCCGCCAGCCAGGCGATCTGGAAGGCGATGGCGGCCAATGGCGACATCTACAAGGGCGGCTATGCCGGCTGGTATTCGGTGCGCGACGAGGCCTATTACGGCGAGGAGGAGACGGAGCTGCGCGACGACGGCGTGCGCTGCGGCCCACAGGGCACGCCTGTGGAGTGGGTGGAAGAGGAAAGTTACTTCTTCCGGCTCTCGGCCTATGGCGACCGGCTGCTTGAGCTCTATGAGAAGCATCCCGGCTTCATCCGTCCCGCGGAACGTCGCAACGAGGTGATCAGCTTCGTCAAATCAGGCCTGAAGGACCTGTCGATGTCGCGCACGACGTTCGACTGGGGCGTGCCGGTTCCAGGCGACGAGAAGCATGTGATGTATGTCTGGGTGGATGCGCTGACCAACTACATCACCGGCGTCGGTTACCCCGACGAGAAGGCCGAGCGCTGGCGCTACTGGCCGGCCGACATACATGTCATCGGCAAGGACATCGTGCGATTCCACGCCGTCTATTGGCCGGCATTCCTGATGTCCGCGGGCATCGAGTTGCCGAAGCGCGTGTTCGGCCATGGCTTCGTCTTCAACCGCGGCGAGAAGATGTCGAAGTCGGTCGGCAACGTCATCGATCCCTTCGCCCTGGTCGACCACTACGGGCTCGACCAGGTGCGCTATTTCATGCTCCGGGAGGTGCCGTTCGGCCAGGACGGAAACTACAGCCATGAGGCGATCGTCAACCGGACAAACGCCGACCTTGCCAACGGCATCGGCAATCTGGCCCAGCGCTCGCTGTCGATGATCGCCAAGAACTGCGGCGGCGTCGTGCCGGAGCGCGGAGCCGTCACCGATGCCGACCGGGCGATCCTCGAACAGACCGGGGCGGCGCTCGTCGCTGCCCGCAAGGCGATGGCGGAGCAGGGCATCCATCTGGCGCTGGCGGGAATCTTCTCCGTCGTCGCCGAAGGCGATCGCTATTTCGCGGGCCAGGAGCCGTGGGCGCTGAAGAAGACCGACCCGGCGCGCATGGCGTCGGTGCTCTACACGACGGCCGAACTCGTGCGGCGGCTGGCCATATTGTGCCAGCCCTTCGTCCCGGGCTCGGCGGCGAAGCTGCTCGACCTGCTCGCCGTGCCGGCGGGGAAACGCGACTTCGCCCATGTCTCGGACGCCCATGCGCTGACGCCGGGGACGGCGCTGCCGACGCCCGAGGGCGTGTTCCCCCGCTATGTGGAGCGGCCGGAACAGGCCTGAGAAAGCATGCTCGTCGACAGTCATTGCCACCTCGACTTCCCCGATTTCGACAGCGAGCGCGACGCCATCATCGCGCGCGCTGCCGAGGCGGGTGTGGGCCGCATGGTCACCATTTCGACGAGGGTGCGGCGCTTTCCGGCGATCCGCGCGATCGCCGAACAACATGAGCCGGTCTATTGCTCCGTCGGCACGCATCCGCACAATGCCGGCGAGGAGGCCGACGTTACCACCGACGAACTGATCCGCCTTGCTGAGCATCCGAAGGTCGTGGCGATCGGCGAGGCCGGCCTCGACTATTTCTACGATCGTGCGCCGCGCGATGCGCAGGCCAAGGGGCTGCGTGTGCACATCGCGGCGGCAAGGGAGACCGGGCTGCCGCTCGTCATCCATTCGCGCGATGCCGACGACGACATGATCGCGATCCTGGAGCAGGAGACGGGGAAGGGGGCGTTTCCCTTCGTGCTGCACTGCTTCTCGTCCGGCCGGAAGCTCGCAGAAGCCGGCGTGAGGCTCGGCGGCTATGTGTCCTTCTCCGGCATCCTGACCTTCCGCAAGTCGGAGGAACTGCGGGCCGTGGCGAAGACCGTGCCGCGCGACCGGCTGCTGGTCGAGACGGACGCTCCCTACCTGGCGCCCATGCCTTTCCGGGGGAAGCGCAACGAGCCGGCCTTCGTCGCCCACACGGCCGGCGTTCTCGCCGACACGATCGGCGTCGACAGCGGCGAGATCGCCCGTCTCACCACCGACAATTTCTTCCGCCTGTTCAACAAGATGCCGCGCCCTGCGGAACAAGGCGCCTGAACGTGGTCGCCGACCGCCTCCGCCTCACCATCCTCGGCTGCGGCTCGTCGCCGGGGACGCCGCGCATCACGGGCGACTGGGGGCGGTGCGATCCGGCCAACCCCAGGAACCGTCGCACACGGGCGTCTGCGCTGCTCGAACGCGTTTCGGCGTCGGGAGGCGTGACGCGCATCGTCATCGACACCGGTCCCGATTTCCGCGAGCAGATGCTGATGGCGGGTGTCAGGAACCTCGACGCTGCCGTCTACACGCACGCCCATGCCGACCATATCCACGGCATCGACGACCTGCGGGGCTATGTGCTCGAACAGCGCCGGCTGATGGACGTCTATGCCGACGGGCCGACCTCGCATCGCCTGTTCGAGGCTTTCGGTTATTGCTTCGAGACACCGGCCGGCAGCGCCTATCCGCCGATCCTGCGCGCCAATCCGATCGACCATGACGAACCGGTGGTGATCGCAGGCGCCGGCGGCGCGCTCGTGCTGGAGCCGTTGCCGCAGATCCATGGCGATATCATCTCGCTGGGTTTTCGCGTCGGCGGCCTGGCTTACTGCCCCGATGTCAGCAATTTTCCCCCGACCACGGCCGAACGGCTGAAGGGCCTCGACCTGCTGGTTATCGATGCGCTGCAATACCGGCCGCATCCGAGCCATCTGTCCCTTGCCGAATCGCTGGAATGGATCGACCGTCTCGACCCGAAGAAGGCCGTGCTCACGCATATGCATATACCGCTCGACTACGAAACGGTGCGCTCGGATACGCCCGACCATGTCGAGCCGGCCTATGACGGCATGGTTTTGGAGCTGCCTTATGAATGACGGAAATGACGGCGGGCACCGGAAACAGGCGATATCGAGCAGCGTCGAGCGTGTGAGCGAGGCCGCGCGCGACGCCGGCCTGGACATCGAGATCCGCCGTATGGGCGCCTCGACCCGGACAGCGGAAGAAGCAGCCGCCCTATGCGGCTCGACTGTCGCGCAGATCGTCAAGTCGCTGGTTTTCCAGGGAGAGCAGAGCGGCAAGCTCTATCTCTTCCTCGTTTCAGGCGCGCGGCAGCTCGATATCGCCAAGGCTGGCTCGCTCGCCGGCGAGCCGCTCAAGCGCGGCGATCCGCGCCATATCCGCGACGTGACGGGCTTCGCCATCGGCGGGGTCTCGCCGATCGGTCATCTGATCGCGATCCCCGCCTTTGCCGACGAGACGCTGCTGGGCTTCGACCGCGTATGGGCCGCGGCGGGCGCCCATGATGCGGTGTTCGCCGCCGAGCCCAGGGCACTGCTGGCTGCCGCGGGGGCGACTGTCGCCGACCTCGCGGCCGTCGGCTGACAGCTTCCTCGGGAAACGTAGGTCGTCCCCGGGTGAGACGGACCGGTCACGTCTACGCATCATCACCGATGGGGCGGTAGTCTTCGTCTTGACCACTCGGGAAGCGCCCGCTTCTTTCGCGGGCTTTCCCGGACAAGCTCCGTTCATGGATCGCCGTGGAAAGCTCGGCGCAAAGAAACGCACGAAAATCTCCGGGAGCGTCTTGTCTGTCCGGCGCGGAAATGACCACAATACGAAGCGCCGTCGAAGCGACCGTTGCGCGCATCCTCGCCGAGAACCGCCAGAACCTGGGGAAACGCCATGTCCACCAGCCATGATCTCGATGGATTGATGAAATTCCTCCGCCGCGAGGAATGGAGCGAATGCTTCGACGAGATACTGGACGAGCATCTCGGGCCGGTTCTTGACGTCAGTGAGATCGACGCCGAGGATCTCGCGGAAATCCTTGGCGAGGACTGGGCCGCGGCGATCTGGGGATGCGCCTTCGAAGATTTCCTCACCCAGGATTTCGACGTTGCCGGAGTTAATATCGTCGATGAATATCTGAAGCGCCGCGGCTGGAAGGAAAGCGCGCAATCGAAGGCCTATATGAAATCGCTCCGCTCTTCGGTCATGAGCCTTTACGAAGTCAGCGACGTGGTTCCGGGGCAATCTTTCATGGCACGCGACCTCATTCGAGGCGGCGAGCGGATCGCCGTCAGCGAGAGATCGGCAACCAAATCCTTGAAACAATGGGACAAGCTCGCGGCCAGGATCGTACCCGTCATGGGGAAGAACGTTCTTGCCGGAGGTCTGTTGCATTTCACGCCTACGGCCACCGAGATTCTGTTGGACAGCTTGCGTCGCGCGTTCGGCAAAAGGAACAGCAAGAAGCTGCCCGTCATAGAGGATGAGGACCTGCGGGCAACCGCATCGATGTTCTCCCTCACATGGCTGACGGACACACTCGATCGCGTCCTGACCGACCCTACCGTTGAAAATTCGGACGGCGACGAAATCGAGTTTCACGACGTCCGCTTTCCGTTCGCTGCCGGCGTGACGCAGAAGGACGTGGCTGGTCGGCTGGATGCCATACCGGCATTGTCGAGGGAGAATGCGAATTTCTGGAATTGGCTGGAGGACGAACCAGCAAGTCAGACCGAAACAAGGCTCGGTGAAGGAGTGCGTCTCGACACCGCGATGGACAGCGGTCTGTGTGTCCTGGGTTATCTGGAGTTGAAGGACCGCTCGCTGCATCTGTCCACCAATTCGTCGGCGCGAGCTGCCAAAGGGACGGCCATCGTCCGGGAGGCTCTCGGAGATCTCGTCCGCACTCCGCTCACGGAGATTCGAACCGTCGCGCAGATGATGGCGGAGAGGCCCATCGGCAATCCGCAACCAAAAACACCCGCCATTCCGCCTGAGATCGAAGAAGATGTCGTCCACCAGTTCCTGGACCGGCACTATCGCGAAACGCTCGATGAGCCTGTCGAAATGCTGGGCAACAAGACGCCCCGTCAGGCCGTGAAGACGCCAAGCGGCCGCAGGCAGGTTGCCGACTGGCTCAAATATCTCGAGAACCAGAACGCCAGACGACCCGATCCTTGTCAGGCCGTGAAGACGCCAAGCGGCCGCAGGCAGGTTGCCGACTGGCTCAAATATCTCGAGAACCAGAACGCCAGACGACCCGATCCTTCCGACCCCATGGCGACATACAGTTTCGAATGGATGTGGGAGGAACTCGGCATCCAGGATCTGCGGCAGTAATCCCGTCCTGCCTTCGTGTCGCGGGGAAGCGGGCCGTCAGAAGGACAAGAACATTGAGACAGAGGGTCATCGTGTGCCCGCTCATTCAGAACGAGGGCGCCTACCTCCTGTGCAAGATGCCGCGCGACCGGGGCGTATTTCCAGGACAATGGGCGCTTTCTGGTGGCGGCCTCGAACCGGGCGAGACAGTCGAGGCGGCCCTGTTTCGCGAAATCCGCGAAGAGCTGGGCGAGGGGCTTCGAATAGAGAAGGTCGTCCCTTGGACGTTCAGGGACGACATCCGGAAGAAGACCTATGCGGATGGATCGATGGAGGAGATCTATATGGTCTACCTCATCTTCGACTGCCAGGCCGGCAACCGCGATGTCCGTCTGAACGACGAGTTCGAGGACCATGCCTGGGTGCGGCCGGAGCAGATGAGAGATTACGATCTCAACGACGCGACCAGAACAACATTAGCCGCCAAAGGCCTTCTGTGATTTCCGGTTCAAACCGGATCTGTTGCTTGCGACCTCAAGCAGTGAAGGGTCATTCCGGGTGCACGGCTGGCCGTCGTTTTTTTAGAGTCCCCGATAGGGGATCAGGAAACCCCACGCCTTTAGGCGGCTGGGATGGCGACACTTCCGGTGTAGATTGTCCGGATGGAAGCGTACAAGCGCGGCGGCCACACGGTCTGGGACTGTAAATATCATCTGGTGTGGGTGACGAAGTAGCGCTACGCGGTGCTTGGCGGCGACGTTGGCAACCGGTGCCGGGAACTGTTGCGCGAGACGGCGCGGGCACACGAGATGGTCATTCATGCCGGGTCGGTCAATCGCGACCACGTGCATATGCTGGTGTCGGTCCCGCCGAGCCTGTCGGTATCGCGTGCGGTGCAGCACCTGAAAGGGCGCAGTTCGCATAAGCTGCTGAGTGAGTTCGGGATATTACGCAAGCGCTATTGGGGCCAACACCTGTGGGCCAGGGGCTATTGGGCCGCGACGAGCGGCAACGTGACCGACGAGATGTGGGTGGAGTACATCAAGAACCGGACGCCACCCGAGCCCGACGACAATTTCAACGTGACGTGAGTGCGCGCCTGCCCGCCGCAGGGCGGGCCGATCCGGCTTTAAGCCGTAACCTGAAGCCACCGCCTTCCAGGCGGTGGAGCATTCACAGTCCCCGATAGGGGATCAGGAAACCCCACGCCTTTAGGCGGCTGGGATGGTGCCGTTTCCGTTGTAGATTGGCCGGATGGAAGCGTACAAGCACGGCGACCACACGGTCTGGGACTGCAAATATCAGCTGGCTGGGTGACGAAGTATCGCTACGCGGCGCTTGGAGGTGGGCAACCGGTGCCGGGCGCTTCTGCGCGAGACGGCGCGCACGGGGTGGTCATTCATGCCGGGTCCATCAATCGCGACCATGTGCACATGCTGCTGTCGATCCCGCAGCGCCTAGCCCGCCCCCTCATGCCTATATCGTCGACCGACGGCTGGCCCGCGCGCTGATCGCCGCCTGCGCCGAAGATCTGAGCGCCGTCGCCTTTGCGACCGGCTTTTCCTCGCACGCGCATCTCGCCACCGCGTTTCGCCAGAGGCTCGGCCTGTCTCCAAGCGCCTTTCGCCGGAGCCTTGCCGGCGGTGGGGTCGCCGCGTCCCACGGGGCAGTGTTGCCGACCGGCCCGCGACCGGCTCGGTGATCCGGTAAAAGGGGACGTGCCGGGCGAGTTTTTGCCGAAGACGGCCGGACGATCGGCAAGATTCCGCCGACCGTCATGCGCAGCTTTCCCTCCGTTCATTTGAAAACAATCACTTAGAGTTGGCCCGTCTCTTGCTGGGTGGGCATCACGCGAATCCGTTCCGGAAGGAAGGCCGCGTCGATCATGCATGAATGGGAGGAATCTCTGTGAATCACATATTGAAACGCGCCGCCATCGCGGCAATCGCCAGCACGTCCATCGTCCTTTCCGCGGCATCGGCGAGGGCGGACGAGTTCATCAACATCCTGACAGGCGGCACGTCGGGCGTCTACTACCCGCTCGGCGTCGCTCTTTCCAAGATCTACGGCGAGAAGATCGAGGGTGCACGCACGCAGGTTCAGGCGACGAAGGCTTCGGTCGAGAATCTCAACCTGTTGCAGCAGGGGCGGGGCGAACTCGCCTTCGCGCTCGGCGACTCCGTCAAGCTCGCCTGGGACGGCAACACGGAAGCCGGCTTCCGGGCGCCGCTCGATAAGCTGCGCGGCATTGCCGCCATCTATCCGAACTACATCCAGATCATGGCGTCGAAGGAATCCGGCATCACGACTCTCGCCGACTTCAAGGACAAGAGCCTTTCCGTCGGCGCGCCGAAGTCCGGCACCGAACTGAACGCGCGCGCCATCTTCGCCGTCGCCGGCATGAGCTACGACGATCTCGGCAAGATCGAATACCTGCCCTTTGCCGAGTCGGTCGAACTGATGAAGAACCGGCAGCTCGACGCGACACTGCAGTCGGCCGGCCTCGGCGTTTCGTCTTTCAAGGATCTCGCAACCTCGGTCGAGGTGCAGATGGTCACGATCCCCGATGAGATCGCCGTCAAGCTCGGCGCGCCCTATGTCGCCGCGACCGTGCCGGCGGGCACCTACCAGGGGCAGGACAGCGACGTGAAGACGGTGGCGGTCGTCAACTTCCTCATCACCCATTCCGACGTTTCGGATGAAACGGCCTATCAGATGACCAAGCAGCTCTTCGAGAACCTGCCGGCTCTGGAGGCTGCCCACAAGGCCGCGGCGAATATCCGCATCGAGGATGCGCTTTCGGGCATGCCCGTTCCGCTCCATCCCGGCGCGGAACGCTTCTACAAGGAAAAAGGCCTGCGCTAACCGCGATGGGCGGCGTCTGCGTTCAGCGACGCCGCCCGCAGCTCGGATTTTCGGGAGGAATCCATGCTCGACAATACCAAAGACCAGAACCAGTCCGCCGGCGCGGCGCTGCATGGGCACGACGCGCTGACCCAGGCTTTTCCGAAGACCTGGGATGGCCGGATCCTGTTTGCGATCGCGCTTGCCTTCTCCATTTTCCAGATCGCCACCGCCGCGCACTTGGTCGACCTGCCGAGTCAGCTCGTGCGTGTGGTTCACGTCGGCTTCGTCACGGTGCTTGTGTTTCCCTTGCTGGCGGCGCTCGCCGGGCGGGGCGGGCTTGCGAAGACCTTTGCCTGGGCGCTTGCCTTGCTCGGAGCGGCGGTCGCCTTCTACCAGTGTTATGACTATACGGCCCTGCTCATGCGTGCGGGCGATCCCCTGCCGCGCGACATCGCCGTCGGCGTCGTCGCTATCGGCGTCGTCTTCGCCGCCGCCTGGGCGATCATGGGACCGGCGCTGCCGATCATTTCCGGCCTGTTCCTCGCCTATTGCCTGTTCGGCGAATACCTGCCGGCGCCGCTCGATCATCGCGGCTATGGCTTCGCCCAGGTGATCGATCACATGGCCTACGGGACCGAGGGCATCTACGGCATCCCGACCTTCGTGTCGTCGACCTATATCTTCCTCTTCATCCTCTTCGGCGCCTTCCTGGAGAAGGCCGGCATGATCCGGCTCTTCAACGATGTCTCTCTGAGCTTCGTCGGCAACCGACGCGGCGGCGCGGCCAAGGTGGCGATCATCTCCTCCGGCCTCATGGGCACCATCTCGGGATCCGGCGTGGCGAATGTCGTCACCACCGGCCAGTTCACGATTCCGCTGATGAAACGGTTCGGCTACCGGCCGGCCTTTGCGGGCGGCGTCGAGGCCACGGCCTCCATGGGCGGGCAGATCATGCCGCCGGTGATGGGCGCCGTCGCCTTCATCATGGCCGAAACGCTTGGCGTCGAATACCACGAGATCGTCAAGGCGGCGATCATCCCGGCCGTGCTCTATTTCGCTTCCGCCTTCTGGATGGTGCATCTGGAAGCCGGCAAGCGCGGGCTGCTCGGTCTGCCCAAGGGCGAGCTGCCCTCGGCAAGGGCGGCGATCGCCGAACAATGGTACCTGGTCCTTCCCCTGGCGGCGCTCGTCTGGCTCCTGTTCTCGGGCTATACGCCGCTTTTCGCGGGCACGGTCGGGCTTGCCTTCACGACCCTGCTCATTCTCGGCAGTTCGGTCGCGCTCGGTCTTCCGGGCGGCGTCATCCGGGTCATCTTCTGGATCGGCCTCGGCCTGGTGGCGGCTTCCTTCTTCCGCTTCGGCATCGGCGTGGTCATCGGCGCACTGGCGCTCCTGATCGGCGTCAACGCGCTCTCGAAGGGCGGCCGTGCAACCCTCATGATCTGCCGGGACGCGCTTGCCGAAGGCGCCAAGACGGCCTTGCCGGTGGCGATTGCCTGCGCCCTCGTCGGCGTGATCATCGGCACGATGACGTTGACGGGTGCTGCCAACACCTTTGGCCAGTTCATCGTCTCCGTCGGCGGCAAAAGCCTCTTCCTGTCGCTGCTCCTGACGATGGTGACCTGCCTCGTCCTCGGCATGGGCATCCCGACAATTCCCAACTACATCATCACGTCGTCGATCGCCGGACCCGCCCTTCTGGAGCTCGGCGTACCGCTCATCGTGAGCCACATGTTCGTGTTCTACTTCGGCATTCTCGCGGACCTGACGCCGCCGGTGGCGCTCGCCTGTTTCGCCGCTGCGCCGATCGCCCGCGAAAGCGGGCTCAGGATCTCGATCCAGGCGATCAAAGTGGCGGCGGCCGGCTTCGTCATCCCCTTCATGGCCGTCTATTCACCGGCACTCATGCTCCAGGACGGCGGCTCCATGGCTGCGGCCGTCGGCTATCCGGCCGCCGTCGCCTACATTGTCGTCAAGACAGGTCTTGCCATCGGTCTGTGGGGGGCGGCGGTGATCGGCTTCGTCGCTGTCCGGCTCTCGGTTGTCGAGCGGGTGCTCGCCGCCGCGGCCGCCTTCACTCTATTGGCGGCACTGCCCTTGACGGACGAGATCGGCTTCGCGCTTGCGGCCCTGTTCGCATTGCTGATCTGGCGCCGGGCGCGCTCGGGGAGCGGCAAGCCGGTGCCGGAAGCCGCGTGACCGCCTTGGTCTGCATTGTTGCCGGCGGCAAGGCTGTCGCCTTTGCCGCCGCCGTCTTCACGCTCGCCTGGACGCATTGGGTCGAGAAGAGCCGGTGGCAGGAGCGTTGGGTTTCCACGTCACAGGGCTTTGTCCTTGAGGAGGCGCGCGTCCAAGGTTCGGGTGCGGGCATGGAGCCTGGCGAAGACGCCTGCCGCGAGGGCGACTGGTAGGTCTGGACCCCGCGTCTTCCGCCGCTTCCCGAGCTGGTCCTTGCAGCCTCTGGCGCAACCGCCTCCGGCTGGACGCTCTGCGATGCCGATGAATGCCGTGAGCTCGGAGGGCGGGAACAGCAGCCGGTCGTCCTGCAGCACTGTGACAGGCAACGGCCGTAAGGATCTTGCGCGTCTCGTGTTCTCCCTTCAGACAGGAGGCGCTACATTCGATGCAACGGACAATTCCAAGGCAAGTCGGCCCGACAATGGCGCGCAACATCGGCAGGATGACGGTCCTGATGCTGGTCGTGACCAGCATTGCGCCATTCGTCGCCTACCACCTCGCAAGCGTCGCGGCAATCGGCGCCCTGGAGGGGCAGCTTCAGCGAAGCCTCGTCCTGACGAATAGGGCAATCGAGACCGAGATCGAGCGCTTCCGTTATCTGCCTCTGATTCTCGGCGAGGATGCCCGCATACGCGCTCTTGCCGAAGGCGAACGCAGCCCGGCCGTTCTTGAGGCCGCGAACCGTTATCTCCGGACCGTGGTGAAACAGGCCGGCGCAGCCGAGCTCTACGTCCTCGACGACCGCGGCATCGCGCTTGCCGCGAGCAATTTCGCGACGAGCGAAAGTTTCGTCGGTCACGACTACGGCTTCCGCCCCTATTTCCAGGACGCGCTTCGCACGGGAGAGGGGCGCTACTACGCGATCGGCGTCACAACCGGGAAGCCCGGCTATTTTCTCACCTCGCGGATAGACGTATCCGGTCATCCGCCGATCATCGCCGTCGTCAAGGCTGATCTGCTGCCGCTCGAATTGACCTGGGAGGCCGCGGGCGTCCAGACGGCGATTGCCGACCGTTGGGGTATCGTCTTTCTCTCCGGCAACCCGGATTGGAAATACCGGCCGCTGACAGCGCTTTCCGGCGAGGCCGTCGAACGGCTCTCGAAGGAGCGAACTTACGAGGGCGCCAATCTCGCCGCGACGAAACCGATCCTGCCTTCGGGCGTCATCCAGCCTGCGGGCGAAGCGGACGCACCGGCGATTCAGGTGGAGGAGGGCGGGCATCAACTCCTGGCGAAGTTCTCCGTGGTCGAGCCGGACGGTTGGCTGGTGCTGGTGGCAACGAGCACGGGGGACATCGGCAAGATCGCCGGCTTCTGGGCGCTTGCGGCGCTGATCGCCGGCCTCGTTTCGACCAGCACGCTATACTTCCTCCATCAGCGCGCGCTCATCATCCGGATGCGGCTGCGCCAGGGCGACATCCTGGAGCGGAAGGTCGCCGAGCGCACGCGGGACCTCGCCCGCGAGATCGACATGCGCAAGCGGACGGAGGACGAGCTTCGCCGCGCACAGGAAGGGCTCATCCATTCGGAGAAGATGGCGGCCCTCGGGAGGATGTCGACAGCAATCGTGCATGAGGTTAGTCAGCCGCTCGCGGCGCTTGAGGCGACGCTGGCGACGGCCGGCGTGCTGGCCGAGAAGGAGGAGGCGGGAAAGGTCGGCGCGATGCTCCTCGACGCGCGAGCCCTGGTCAAGCGCATGCAGCGAACTGTCAAGCACCTGAAGACCTTCGGCCGGAAGGGGGCGTCCGATCTCGAAGCGGTCGATATCGACGTCGTTATCCGCAACGCGCTCGATCTCGCCGCGCCCCGGGCCAAGACCCTCGGCGTCGTGCCGACCATCGATACGCCGGGGATAGCACCGGTCGTCGTTGCCGTCGCAGTGAAGCTCGAGCAGGTGATGCTCAACCTGATCTTGAATGCGCTCGATGCGGTCGAGGGCAGGCAGGCACCTTCGGTCACCGTCCGGCGGACCACGGAGGCCGGGCGAGTGAACGTCACGGTGATCGACAACGGGACCGGCATCGCACCGGAACACCGTGATCGTGTCGCCGAACCGTTCTTCACCACCAAGCTGACGGGCGAGGGGCTCGGCCTCGGCCTTTCCATCGCGACTGCCATCGTGCAGGAATTCGGCGGCGAGATAACCTTTGCGGAGGCTCCTGGCGGCGGTACGATGGCCACGGTTTCCATGCCGGTGGGCAAACGCTCCGCACGTCCACTCGAGGCAGCACAATGAGCCGCGGACATATTCTCCTTGTCGACGACGACCGCGATCTCCTGAAGGCGGCAACCAACTGGCTGGAGGTCAGCGGGTTTGCCGTGTCCGCCTTCCATCGGCCCGAAGAAGCCTATCAGCAACTGATGCGCGACGAGCCGGATGTCGTGGTGAGCGACATCCGCATGCCGGGCATAGACGGCATGACGCTTCTGAACTCCATCATCAAGATCCGCAGCGATGTGCCGGTCATCCTGATGACAGGCCACGGCGACGTTACGCTGGCGGTCAAGGCGATGAAACGGGGAGCGGAGGACTTCATCGAGAAGCCCTATGATGCCGAGCATCTGCTTTCGCTGCTCGACAAGGCTGTCGAGAAGCGCCGGATGAAGCAGGAGATCGCCCGCCTTCAGGGCCTGGTCCATGAGGGGAGCGGCGGCTCGGAGATCATCGGCGACAGCCCGGCCATGCGCGATCTTCGCAGCCGCGTGGAGATGCTGGCGGATCTCGACATCGACGTCCTGGTCATCGGCGAGACCGGCTCCGGCAAGGAACTCGTCGCGCAGGCCCTGCATCGGCAAGGCCGCCGCCATGCCGGACCTTTCGTCGCGATCAACTGTGCCGCCTTGCCGGAGAGCATCTTCGAGAGTGAGGTCTTCGGCCATGCGAAAGGCGCCTTCACCGGCGCGCTCTCCGACCGGCAGGGCAAGTTTGAGCATGCCGACGGCGGAACCATCTTCCTCGACGAGATCGAGTCGATGCCCCTGGGACTGCAGGCGAAAATCCTGCGTGTGCTGCAGGAACGCGTGATCGAGCGGCTCGGTGAAAACCGCCTGCGGCCGGTCGATGTGCGCGTCGTCGCCGCGGCCAAGAGCGACCTATCTGGCGAAATCGCCGCGGGACGGTTCCGCGAGGATCTGTTCTACCGGCTTGCGACCGTCGATGTGCGCATTCCGCCGCTTAGGCAGCGCAAGGACGATATCGGCCTGCTCTTCGGTCACTTCGCCTCGCTCGCCGCCCATCGCTATGGTCGCGCCGAGCGAAGTATGTCCGCCGATCTCGTGGCGAGGCTGCGGCAGGAGGAATGGCGCGGCAACATCCGGGAGCTCAAGGCGCGCGCCGAGCGCTTCGCCCTGGGGCTTGATGGGGCCATATCAAGCGGGGAAGCCCAGCCGACCGACGATCCCCTGACCCTGCCCGAGCAGTTGGCCGACTTCGAAGGCGACCTGATCCGCCGGGCGATCGAGGACAGCGACGGCAATACGGCCAAGGCGGCGGCAAGCCTCGGGATTCCCCACCGCACCCTCAACGAGAAAATAGCCCGTCTTGGCCTGAGAGAACGGCGGGGAGAGCCTTCGAGCGAGGCTGCGAAATGATACCGGGCTTGCTCATGCGGCGTGCCCCTGGGTGAGCGAGCGAACGAGCATGAGGCCGGCGACGAGACCGAGGAGCGAAAGGGCGAGCGACGCGGCCGCGTAAATCGCCGCCATCAGCCCTTGTCCGCGCTCCCGGAGGCCGATGGTGTCGAGCGAGAAGGTGGAGAAGCCGAGCACGCCTGTCTGCAAACTCAAGCGCTTCAAGCGCCACGCCCAACGCTGCGAGAAGACGAAGCGAGACTTCGCATCCCTGGTCGCTCTCACCGCCGGCTTCATCTTGGCTTGATCCGTCCACACGGCCTGGCTTCAGACAACTGAAGCCCTGAGTTCCTCGACGGTCAAGCGGAGGATGTTGGACACTGTCTTGCCATTGAAAACGACGCCGACAATTCGAAACTGGGCTATCTCAGGCGCGAAGCGAATTACGGCCATATCCGCAATGTTGGTGGGCAGATGGCGTTCGGGCAGAATTGCCGCGCCCAATCCCATTTGAAGCAACGCGAGAACCGTTTCTTCCGAATTTGCCTGCGCGACGATCGCCGGTTCTGCTCCCGCGGCCGTGAGACTATCCCGAAACCACCGATAGCGTATGCAATGCGGTCGGTCGATCAGATCCAGGCCGTCAAACGCGTCCAATCCGATCTCCTTGCTGAACCGCAATGGGTGCGACGCTGGTACAGCGAGGACGTAGTCTTCGCGCCACAACTCGTTGAAGCCTCTACGCGATTGTCCAACTCCGATCGCGACAATCGACATGTCCGCCTCACCCTCGCTTGCGCAAAACGAGATACGCAAGCCGGGACGACGCCGACATAGGAAGTCGAGCAACGGACGGACTGCGGCAAGAATAATGTCCGGCTGCAGATGGAGTTTCAGAATCGTGTGGTCATTGGCCGAGTTGATCTCACGCTCGATAGCCCGGGCATGCGCGAGCAGATCAACACTGCGGCGATAAAGACGCTCGCCTTCCGGCGTGGGCGTGCAGCCACGGCGGTTACGTTCGAACAGGCGGCATCCGAGCCTGCCCTCCAGCGACTGCAACGCATTTGTGATCGACGGTTGCGCGATATGGCAACGCGTGGAGGCGGCGGTGATGCTGCCCTCTTCATAGGTGGCGACGAAGTAGGTGATCGCACGTAGATCTAACATAAGGATTTTATGGTCATATGATAGCGATAGCATATTTTATCGATACGTCAGGCTGAGGTAAACCCCTTCTGCCCGCAGTGGCGGCCAGAAGGAAAGGAACCTTGTATGCCTGCAATCGATAACCTGCTGCGCGCATTCGAGCGCGGCGACCTGGAGAGTATGGATGCGGTAACGACAGATGATTTCGATCTTCGGATCGAGCACTATCGTGGTGACGACGTGGATGTCTCTTGGCAGCGCTGCCTCGGCCGCGCCGAATTCCACGCGGTCCTTCAGCGCCTGGCGAGCGAAGTGTTCGAGGGCGGGACACGCATCCTCTCTCTTGACACGCAGGAGCTCGGCAACGGTTGGACGCTTTCGAGTTTTCGTCAGCAGTTCCTTTATCCCGTGCGCAACCGCGAAGTCATTGGCCAGACTTGGATCCTCGCCCACGAAAGCGATGGTCGGGTCGATTATTTCCGAGAGATTGCGACGCCCGTCGAGAATGTTCTCGCGTGATTGCAAGATGGTATCCGGGCATCTCGTCCGGATACCACGCAATCAGAAGCTGTCGAGATCCCCCTTGGGAACTGACGCCGCAACGCCGGAAAGAGGTCGTGATGTGCCACGGCGTCGGCATCTACGGGGAAGGCCCCGCAGCCGGGCCGAGACGAAATCAATGTGCGTCGGCCCTCAACCTGGTCGTCACCGACATCATCATTCACTGAAACACGATCTATACCGGCCGCGTCGTCGATGCTGTGCGCGGGCAAGCCCGCGCTCGAGCTGCTGGCCCGTATTGAACGCGAACTCCCGGTCCGGCTCGATCAGGAAGTCGCCGACCGCGTCGTCCGTCATGGCGATCCCTGCATGCCGAACTTCATGGTTTCTCGTGCGAACCTCCGATGCACGGGCATGATCGATCTCGGGCGACTCGGAGGAGGGGACCGCTATGCCGATCTGGCCTTGATGGTTGCGAATGCCGGGGGGAACTGGACGATAAAGGCTCAGGCCGAGCAGGCTTTTTCAATCCTGTTCGACACTCTGGGGATCGCGAGACCGGACAACGAACGACTTGCCTTCTCTCTCCGGCTCGACCCGCTGACCTGGGGCTGATACTACATCGACCGTCCCAGCACCGCTTGGGCTCCAAGGGCCCATTGCAACGATTTGTGGAGGATGCGATGCCTTCCGGGCATGAGCATCACTCTTAGGCAACTCCCGGGAGAATACGCGGTTTCGCGTCTGGAAAATCACCTTCCAGTCCCATTGTGGGCCGATGGCGACGGGTTCGTCAGCATAAGCCGCACCGATGACGAACTATCCGTCGTGTGCCAGCGTGAGCGTGTGCCCGATGGCGTCAAGTTCGATGACGGCTGGTCGTGCTTCAAGCTTCAGGGGCCGTTCGGATTCGGCGAGACCGGCATCATCTTGTCGGTGATCGAGCCGTTGTCCTCGAACGGCGTCGGCGTGTTCGTCGTGTCGACCTTCGATGGCGACCATCTTCTGGTGAAGACGACGGACGCGGAAAAAACCCGCACGCTTTTGCGCCAGGCCGGTCACCTGCTCGTCTGAAGGGGAACGGTGGGCTGGTCCCGTCAGCAACGGCGGTTCAGATGGAAGCAGGCGCGGCCGCACGCATTTCGACGCGGCACGGGGCAAGCGCCTCGATCAGAACCGCCGTCTCTTCGCCAACAGAAACACCGCCAGTACGCAGCACAGCAGGCCAAGGAATGATGGCAGCCCCTGATGTCCGATCAGTTGCATCGCCAGTCCCGTCGCGGGCGAGCCCACGATGCCGCCGGTGCCCCATACGAACGCGAAGGCCGCTGTACCGGCGACCAAGGCTTGACCGGTGAAACGCTCGCCGAGCTGGATCAGCGACATGGTGTAGATCCCGAACGAGACCCCGCCCCAGACGAAAACGACCGGCCAGACGAGCCAGGTGTTGAAGATCGACGGCAGCAGCAGGCAGCCGGCCAGCGAAGCCAGGACACAGAATAACATCGTCCGCGTCGAGCCAGACTGTTCGGCCAGGCGCCCGAGCAGAATCTGCAGCGCGGCATTGCCTGCGATGAAACTGCCGATAAGCGAAGCCATACGCTCCTCGGCGCTGCCGAGCGCGGCGCCATAGACAGCGAACAAGGAAAGCAGGACCTGCTCGAAGGCGGCTGCTGCGAAAACCGCGAACAAGAGGAGCGGCGCCAGTGCGAAGAAGCCGACGACCGATGTTGCCCCGCCTTCATGCGGCATGCCAGGCAGGCGCGGTACGACCGCAAGCACGATCAGGCCGCAAAGAAGGAAGGACACGATGCCGATCATGAAGGGCGGCCAACCCTGCGTGCCGACCAGGCCGAGCGACAGCGGGCCGATGGCGACGCCGCCCGAAACGACCGACGAATAGAGGCCCATGATGCGGCCCCGGCGTGACGCGGGCGCGATCGAGATCAGCCAGGTTTCGCTGATAACGTAAAGCGGGTTGGCGAAGAAACCGAGCAGGAAGCGGAGCGGCATCCAGGCCCAGACGTCCTGCATCAGGGCAATCGCGATCAGGGTGAGCGCGGCCAGGATCGAACACAGGATCGCAAGCCGCGTCCCGCCCACTCGCCGCGCCAGCGCCGGAATGAGGGGCGCGGATACGACGAAACCCAGCGGCGTCATCGCCGCCGACAAGCCGATCAGGCCTGATGTCATTCCCTGCCGCTCCAGGATGAAACTGAGCAGCGGATAGGTCAGCCCCTGTGCCACGGCGAACACCGTGACGGTCGCGATGATGCCCGCCATCGCGGCCCATGGCATCCGATTCTCTCGCGTCGCGCTTTCGGCAGACTTCGCGCCGCCCTGGTGCGGGGCCGACGCGATGGTATCGTTCATGGCAACCTCCATATGGATTGAGGGTGCTGGGGCAGCCCCTCGCTCGGACAGAAGCTGCGGGATACGAACGGCGGCGTCATTAAGCTCGCCCGAATAGTTCCAAAAACTTCCAAACCGGCTATAGATGCGCCGCATGCAGGGATCGCGCTTTGCCTTTGGTCCGTTCGTGCTCGATCCGGGTGCCGGAACGCTCCTTCGGAACGATGTCCCCGTTGCCGTCGGCTATCGCGGGCTGAAGCTGCTTGCGGCGCTCGTCGGACGATCCGGCGAGATCCTGGCCAAGGTCGAACTGATGGACGCGGCGTGGCCGGGCACGGCAGTGGAGGAAGGCAACCTCACCGTCCAGATTGCGGCGCTGCGAAAGCTGCTTGGTCCGGCCGCCGACGGCGGTGAATGGATCGCCACGGTTCCGCGCGTCGGCTACCGCTTCACGGGGGCAACGGAAACGCTCGGTGGCGCGAAGCGAAAGCATTTGCCGCTGCCGGACAAACCATCGATAGCCGTGCTGCCCTTCGTCAATGTCGGCAACGATCCCGAGCAGGAATCGTTCGCGGATGGGTTGACCGAAGACCTGATCACCGACCTCTCCAGGTCAGGCCTGTTCGTCATCGCGCGCAACTCGGCCTTCGCCTACAAGGGAAAGGCGATGGACGTGCGCGGAATCGCTGAGGAACTCGGCGTACGCTACCTGCTGCAGGGCAGCGCACGACGCGCCGCGGGGCGCGTGCGCATCAATGCCCAACTGGTCGACGCAGCGAGTGGCGATCATCTCTGGGCGGAACGTTTCGATCGCAGCCTGGAGGATATCTTTGCCGTTCAGGACGAGGTCACGGGCAAGATCGTGGAGGCGTTGCTCGGACGGCTGCGCACACCGCCGCCCCGCAACCGGCCCAAAAATATCGAGGCCTATGATCTCTGCGTGCGGGCGCGCAAGCTGATGGATGATACGCCGCAGACGGCCCGAGAAGCGCATCTGATGCTCACGCGTGCGGTTTCGCTCGATCCGGGATATGCCGAGGCCCATCGCTGGCTCGCCATGAACCACTGGATGGGATGGGTGCATAGCGGCGGACCGGCCGAATCCAGCCGCAGGGTTGCCTTGGAACTGGCGCGCAAAGCCGTTGCGATCGATCCCAACGATGCAGGTAGCCGCTGGGTCCTGGCGTATCTGCTTGCCTATGAGCGCAGCTTCGCCGAGGCGGATGCGGAATTCGCCAGGGCGATCGAACTCGACCCGAACGAGGCCGACACCTGGGCGGCGTTATCCGACATTGCGGTCCTTGCCGGGCGGGTCGAGGAGGGCCTCGAGCACAGTCGCAAGGCGTTCCGGCTGAACCCGTTTCCGGCAAGTTGGTACTATCTGACGCTCGGCCAGGCGCAATATGCGGCCGGCGAATACGAGGCTGCCGTCGAGACACTGCGCAAGGACGAGACTTATCGTACGAGCTCACGCCGTTTCCTGGCGGCAAGCCTTGCCCAACTGGGCCGGCTCGACGAGGCGCGCGCAGAGGTCGAACTTTTTTTGGTCGCCAACCCGCATTTCACGACCCGCCACTGGGCCTCGAAGGAGCCGTTCCGCGACGCTGCGACGCTCGAGCATTTCGTCGATGGCTTCCGCAAGGCGGGTCTTCCGGAATGACGCGCCGACCAGAGGGTAGGGCGCGGCAAAGTGCGACAGTGACGCGCCTTCCTGGTGCCGACCAGAGCCGACGATCGGGGCGTCAGCTGGTTGGGATTGCGCAAGCACGACCAGCCAACTTCCGGCTATAGCTCTGAGAGCCTGAAAGCGAGAGGCGGCCGGGTTTCAAACCTGCCTGACGATGGTGCCGATCACATTGACGAGAAGGCGCGCGGCAGTCAGGGCCGACAGGCCGTCAATGTCGGCGGGAGGATAGAGTTCGACAAGGTCGAATCCTGTGATCCTGGCCCGCCTGCAGAGGCCCGCGATCAGGTCGATCACCTGCGTGTAGGTGAGGCCGCCGGGCGTACGCCCAGCCACGCCCGGCATGATGCCGGGATCGAGGCCGTCGCAGTCGAGGGTGACGACGATCCGCGCTCCTTTCGGAATATGCCGGAGAGCGGCTTCGACGCCCTGGGCGTGAACCTCGCGGGCGGTCACGAAGCGGGCGCCATAGTGCCGCGCCGCTTCGATTTCAGTGAGACGTGCGCTGCCCACGCCACGGATGCCGACCTGCACGATGCCGGCGACATGTGGCATTTCGCTCGCTCGGCGCATCGGGTTCGAATAGCCGTAGCGTTCGCCATGCAACTCGTCGCGCCAGTCTATATGGGCATCGATCTGCAGGACCCAGACCGGGCCGTGATCCGCAAAGCCGGCGAGGAAGGGAATGGGCACGGAATCGTCGCCGCCGAGCAGGATCGGTACGGCCGCCAATGCCAGGACCTCGCGCGTCTTCGCCGCGATCCGGGCCCGGTTGCCGGCATTGTCATGCATGGTGGTCGGGATGTCGCCGGCGTCGATGCAGCAGACCGGCTTGCCGTCGAACAGCGGGCCGCCGAGATCGAAATCCCAGTGCTCGACGAGCGCGGCATCGACCTGGCTCGCGGCGCGGATAGCGTCGGCGGCCAAGGCATAGCCACTGCTGTCCTTGCCGGGATAAGTGCTGCCGTGACCGGCTCCGAAGATCACCGCACGGGGCATGCGGCCTTCCGCGAGGCGATCGGGAAAGCCGAGAAAGGAAGGTGAGGCGGTCATTTCTTTTTGGTCTCGATGATGGTTGAGCTGAGCCTGCAAGGTCACGAGATTTAATGCAAGGTGCGCCCATCGAAGTCGCATAAGATAGATTATGGAACTGAAAGCCGTGACCCTGGCTTGGTGCCAAGCCAATCGCCCTGGGTTTTTCTCCCGTGGCTCGACTGGTCGAACACGTGCTGCATGGCCAATGGTCGCTTCCAATAGGTCACGCGACCGTCGGCCGGTCGCGAGGTTGTGGTTTCTCGGACACAGAGAGCGCCGCGATCTTCTGCCAAATGGTTGGGCCGTATGCGGCGGGTCGATCTCGAAGGCCGATTACCGATCACCGCCAAACGGGCCCATCGGCGGCGATCGTGTCCGTTCGCAACATCAATTCGTCCGTAACCTTATTGTTGATCGACAAGGTATTGTTCATAGGCCACAATTTGGGCGTCATTGCCATAGGTCGCAAGATGCTGGCGCCGGTAGACCTGCCTTGAAGGAAGTGATTGCGCTGTCGTCCATAATTGCCTGAAAATACGACAAAAGTCCGATTCTCTAGACGGTACTGGCCGATCGGCTGCCGCGGATGACTTGGCTCGACCGGCGAGGGGTTGAGTACGGGCTTGCCGCCCTTCCCCGCACTCGCTGGCCGCGAAAGCCCGTCGGGAGCCCGCACACCCCGCGGACGGCAAGGAGCCTGCGGCTCTTCAGCGCGCGCTGATTTGGCGTTTGCGTGCGGAGGCAATCTTCTCTAGAGCCTCGCCGATCCGACCATCGAGGAATCCATTGATGACTGCCAGGCCGTCGTCTTTCGAATTCCTGCCGCGCGCGACCGGCAGCGTCATGGGCTTTCCGGCGCATGGAGAGCGCCCCGGCGCGCTCGGCGAGGTCCATTCCCGTCCGCACCCGCTGGTCGAGACGCCGCGCGTCCTGATCCAGCTCTCCTTCATGACCGAGGCCGGCTCGGGCGTGGATCACGCGGTGCTTTCCGAGCTGTCGCGCAGGCTCGGCATAGCCGCGCCCGACCGCCAGGCGCGACATCACGCGATGAAATGGGGGCAAGGGTCGGTCCGCTGGGAGCGGCATACCGAGTTCTCGACCTATCTCTGGGAAGGGCCGCTCGGCGAGACGGGCCGGTCCGACGAGGATTCTCCTTTCGGCAATGGCTTCAGCCCTCCCGGGGCGGTGATCTCGGGCATCAGGCTCGAGATCCGCAAATGGACGCCGGCCGGAGAAAAGCTGATTGCAGGCTTCGATCCGACGAGCTTATGCTACTCCGTGGTCGAAAACGGCGCCGCGGCGATCGTCACCGATTTCCGGCAGGACGGCGACGGGCTGACGCGCATCCTGGTGCTCGACCGCGGCATGACGCCTGCGCGCACCGGGGCTCTGTCGCAGCGCCTCATCGACATCGAGACCTATCGCACACTGGCTATGCTCGGGCTGCCGATGGCGCTCTCGCTATCCGGCCGGGTCCGCCGCATCGAGGATCGCCTCGCCCAGATCACGCGGGAAATGAAGGCCAGCGAGGCGCGCGACAGCCAGATGCTGCTCGCTGACCTTACCGAGCTTGCCGCCGAGCTCGAGGCCGATGCCGCGGCCAGCCTCTATCGTTTCGGCGCCAGCCGCGCTTATGACGGCATCGTCCGCGAGAGGCTCGATGCGCTGGATGAAGCGGTCGTTCCCGGTTACGACACCTGGGCCGGCTTCCTGCAGCGCCGGGTGGCGCCGGCCATGCGCACCTGCCGGTCGGTCGAGGAACGGCAGGCCAATCTGTCGCGCAAGCTCACGCGCGCCACCACGCTGCTGCGCACCTGGGTCGACGTCGAGGTCGAGAAGCAGAACCGGGATCTGCTCGCCTCGATGAACAATCGCGCCCGGGTTCAGTTGCGGCTTCAGCAGACGGTCGAAGGCCTGTCGGTCGCGGCTGTTTCCTACTACGTGGTCGGCCTCGTCGGCTATATTGCCAAGGGTGCTTCCGCGGTGGACCACGCCATTGCCCCTGAAGTGGTTACCGCCGCCGCCGTCCCGCCGGTCGTGCTTCTGGTCTGGTGGGGTGTTCGGCGGATCCGCCGCGCGCATCAGGAGCACAAATCCGCGGCCGCCGAGTGACCGACGAGACCCCGGAACGCTGACTAATCGTCCTCGTCGTCGAGGAGGATGCGCTCGGCTGCCCCGTCGAGATCGTCATACTGCCCGCTGCGCAGCGACCACAGGAAGGCTCCGAGTGCCGCTCCGCCAAGGAGAAGCGCGAGCGGGATGAGGAAGACCAGGCTGCTCATTCCGCTGCCGCCAGCGGTGAAATGGCGCGCGGGCGTGCCGCTCCGGTTGCAGCGGCCGGCTTCTGCGGCCTTCCGGCCTTGAGCCTCAACGCGTTCGCGACCACGACGATCGATGACAGCGACATCGCCAAAGCTGCAATCAGTGGCGTGACCAGGCCGGCGATCGCGATCGGCAAGGCGAGCGCGTTGTAGGCGATCGCCAGGGCGAAGTTCTGCCTCACAAGCCTCCCGGCTTCGCGTGCGACGGCTGTCGCTGTCGCAACCGCGCCGAGGCTTTCATGGAGGAAAACGAAGTCGGCTGCATTGCGGCCGATATCGGCGGCATTGGCCGGTGCCATCGAGACATGGGCCGCGGCGAGCGCGGGCGCGTCGTTCAGCCCGTCCCCGACCATCAGGACGGTGCGGCCGGCCTTGGCCAGGACTTTCAGGCGGTCGACCTTTCCCGCGGGCAGGAGGCCGGCGATATGATGCCCGATGCCCAGCCTTCGCGCGATTGCGGCAACCGCCGGCTCGCGGTCGCCGGAGAGGATCTCCATCGCGAGCCCTTCCCTTCGCAGCGCCGCAACGGCCTCGGAAGCACCTGTGCGCTCCCGATCCTCGAAGGTGAAGCTCGCGACAAGGCGCCCTCCCTCGCCGAGCACTGTTCCGAATCCAGGTGCCGCGTTGTCGTCGGACAGAACCCAATCGGCACGGCCGAGACGGAAGGTCGCCCCGTCGACCCGCGCCTCGATGCCGAGGCCCGGAAGTTCGGTTACATTGGAGAGCCCTACGTCGGGAAGGTTCCTGCCGGCAGAGGCCGCCGTCAGTGCCTTCGACAATGGGTGGCGGGAATGACCGGCCATGGCTGCGGCGGTGGCGAGCGCTGCCGGCGCGATCGACGAGACGCCAGCCAGCCGCGGTACGCTCGAGGTCAGCGTGCCGGTCTTGTCGAAGACCACCATGTCGATCTCGGCCAGGCGCTCGATGCCTGAACCGTCCCTCGCCATGATCCCGTTCTCGAACAGGCGTCGTGCGGCCACGACCTGCACGATCGGGACGGCGAGGCCCAGGGCGCAGGGGCATGTGATGATCAGCACCGCGATGGCGACGCCGATCGATCGATGCCAGTCGCCGGTTGCCGCCATCCATCCCAGGAACGTCAGGAAGGCGGCGACGTGGACGACAGGCGCGTAGAGCCGCGCGGCGCGATCGGCAAGCCGCCGGTAGCGCGCCCGCCCGCCTTCGGCAGCCTCCATGAGGCGGACCATCTCCGCGAGGAACGATGCTTGCGCGCCGGCTTCGGCGACAATGGTCAAGGGCCCTGAGAGGTTCAGCGTTCCGGCGATGACCGGCGCGCCGACCGCAACGCGCTGCGGGCTGCTTTCCCCGGTCGCGATCGCGCAATCGAGTTCGGAGGCCCCCTCCTCCACCCTGCCGTCGACCGGCACGCGGTCGCCGATAGCAAGCCGGATGCGCATTCCAGGTCTTATCTCGTCGACAGGAAGATAGTCGAGGCTGCCATCCGCCCTCAGGACCGTTGCACCGCGCGGAGCCAGCCGCATCAGCCCGCGCACTGCAGCGCGCGCTTTCTCACGCATCATGTGATCAAGAACGCGACCGATCAACAGAAAGAAGATGAGGGATGTCGCCGCGTCAAAGTAAGCGTGCTCTCCATTGTGCATGGTGTCGTAGAGGCTGAGGCCGAGGGCCAGCACGACACCGATTGATATCGGCACGTCCATATTGGTGCGGCCCTTGCGAAGAGCGCCCCAGGCGGAGCCGAAGAAGATCGACCCGGAATAGAGGAGAGCCGGCAGGGCCAGGAGTGCCGATATCGAATGGAAGGCATTACGGGTCTCGGGGTCTGCACCGGACCACACGGAGACCGAGAGCAGCATGATGTTCATGGCGCAGAAGCCTGCGACGGCGAGCGCCCGGACCAGACGCGACAGCTCGGGATCGCCGGTTTCGGCGCCTGCGTCGAACAGTTGCGCGGAATAGCCGAGCTCAGCCAGGGTCTCGATCAAGGGCGGAGGCTCTTCGCCGCGCCATTTGATCGCCACGCGTCGGGTCGACAGGTTCACCCGCACCTGGACCACATCAGGCAAACGTCGGAGCCCGCCTTCGATCGCCCGGATGCAATTGGCGCAATGGACGCCAGGGACCGAAAGGTCGGTCTGCCTGAGGCCATCATCGAGGGCGCGGCTTGCGAGCCGGATCTCCTCGCGCCGCGGCGCGCCGCCCAGATCGGCGCCGGCTTCGGCGCCAGGCGCGCAACAGCTCAATGGATCGCCCGGTAGCTGTGCCAGGTTGCGTGGCCGAGTAGCGGAAACACCACGATCAGGCCGAGCAATCCGGTCGCGACGCCGAGCAGGAACAGCACCAGCACGATGGCTCCCCAGGCGAGCATCACGGGCAGGTTGTTCCAGACCAGCGAGATGCTCGTGCCCATGGCGGTGAAGGCATCCGTCCGTTCGTCGAGCAGCATGGGCACGGCAAAGGTACTGATGGCGAAGGAGAAGGCGGCGAAGAGCCCGCCAACGACCGAACCGACGAGCAGCATGCCCCAGCCTTCCGGAGTCGTGAACAGCATGGCCGCGATATGGTCGAGGCCCGGGAACGGCCTCAGGCCGAAGAACAGGGCGTAGATGATCACGGCGGCGCGCATCCAGGTGAGCATCAGCAGGCAAAGGATCGCGCCGGTGTACCAGACCTGCGCGCCGGATGCGGCATTGACGAAGATCATGCGGCTCAGCGCGACCGGTGTGCCGGCTTCGATGTCACGGCTTTTCTGGTAGAGCCCGATGGCGAGCAGCGGCCCGACCACCATGAAGCCCGCAAGCGCGGGAAACAGGATGTAGTCGATCCCGAGCGCGAAAAGCCCCCATATGATGGCGATCGACACGGCAAAGACGGCCAGGCCGTAGAGAAGGCTCGGGCCGGGTTGCGTGGTCAGATCACGCCAGCCGGCACGCAGCCAGTCGAATGCGGCGCGAGCCGGCAGGTTCCGGCGCCGTCTCTCGCTGAGCGGCGGAAGCGCGGTACCGGTTTGATCGATGGTTCCCATGCCGTACTTCCTCCTAGCAGGCCGGCTTGGCCGCCCTGAAGGCGCCCGGCTCCCCGGCAACCTTCGCATGCGGCACGCAGTCGGGCTGCGAGCCGACCGCGACATAGACCAGATGCACATTCGCCCCGGCCACCAGGGCAATGCCGACGGCGGCGATCGCCAGGGCGAGCAGCCTCCAGTTGATCCGTGGCGAACCCGTTTCGGCCGGCGCGCTCATTTCGCCGCGCTTCCCAGCGTGCTCACATAGAGCGCCAGGATCTTGATATCGAGCGGCGAGAGGCGGCTTCCCCAATGGGGCATATGTCCCTGCCGTCCCGAATAGACCGACGTGTAGATGGACTGCGTGTCTCCGCCGTAGATCCAGTGGTCGTCGGTGAGATCGGGTGCTCCGACGTCCTGCTTGCCCTTGCCGTCGTCGCCGTGGCAGGCGACGCAATTGGCAATGAAGACCTCCTGCCCGGCCTTGATCTGGTCCGTATCGCCTCCGCCTTGCGACAAGGATTGCACATATGCCACGACATCGCCAATCTGCCGTCTGTCGAGTACGCCGTCCTTGCCGAAGGCCATCATCTGGGAAACGCGAGTATCGGGATCGGTGGAATTGATACCGACCCGGATCGTTTCCGCGATCGCTTCCGGGCCACCGCCCCACAGCCATGCCTTGGCTGCCAGGGATGGGAAGCCGGGCCCACCGGTGGCGGCCACGCCATGGCAGACCGCGCAATTGTCGTCGAACAGCGTGCGTCCGGTCTCGCGCACTTTCTGCATCAGCGCCGGATCGGCTTCGATCTGGGCATAACCCTCCGCCGTGACGCGATCGGTCCACGCGGCGCGCTCAGCCGCGGCTTCCTCGACCTGCCTGGCCACGACTTCACGCTGGTCGTTTCCGAGCAGCCCCTTCGTATAGGTCGACCACAGTGGCCATGCCGGCATCAATATCCAGTAGATCACCGCAAAGAGCGTTCCCGCCGCGAGGAAGAACAGCACGATACGAGGCACCGGTGTGTCCAGTTCCTCGATGCCGTTCCATTCATGTCCCGTGGTCATGCGGCCAGTGACGGGATCCTGCTTGCCTAGCTCCACGGCTTGTCGTCCTTGTCCAGGATGCTGCGCTTGGCGCGGTCGAAGCGCTTTTTATTGGAAGGCCAGAATGCATAGATCAGCACGCCGATCGCCAGGGCGATCAGGTAGAAAAGGCCCCAACTCTTCGCGAAGCCGACGACGGACTCATGATCGATTTCCATGGCGTCATTCCTCCACCTTGGCGGCCTGACGCTGCGCGGCATCGGTCAGCCGACCGAGTATCTGGAGATAGGCCACGATCGCATCCATCTCGGTGACCTGCGCGGCATCGCCGTCGAATGCGCGCACCGCGGTGGCTTCACCGTAACGTTCGGTGACCCCGCTGGAGAAATTGCTGTCAGGCGTCGCCTGACCGTAGGCGTCGTTGGCGGCACTGTCGATCATTTCCTGGGTGTACGGCACGCCGACCGCCCTCTGGGCGGCGAGATGCTCGCCCAGATCGTCGATCTTCAGGGGATTGCGCGCGAGCCAGCCATATTTCGGCATCACCGATTCCGGCACGACGTCGCGCGGGTTGATGAGGTGGGCGACATGCCAGGCGTCAGAATATTTGCCGCCGAGGCGGGCAATGTCGGGCCCGGTGCGCTTCGAACCCCACAGCATCGGATGATCGTATTTGGATTCCACGGCCAGCGAGTAAGGACCGTAGCGTTCGACCTCGTCGCGCAGTGTGCGGATCATCTGCGAATGGCAGGCATAGCAGCCCTCGCGGATGTAGAGGTTGCGGCCGGCGAGTTCGAGCGGCGTATAGACGCGCATGTCGGGCGCCTGCTCGACGGTCTCATCGATGGTGAAGAGCGGCGCGATCTCGACGAGCCCGCCAATGGCGGACACGCCGACGATGGCCAGCACGAAGCCGATGGCGCTGCGCTCCAGCTTGCGATGGAATTCGGGCATCGCGGTCACTCCCCGGCCTGCAATGCGCCGGCAGGCGGCGCGACGGGTTCGTCGGGCTCGCCCTCGGTTGTCGCGAGATCGCCGCGGGCGCTGCGGATGGTCATCCACACATTGTAGGAACCCACCAGCGCGCCGAGCAGGAAGAGCAGGCCGCCGATGGTCCGCGCAATGTAGTAGGGGTGCATGGCGACAAGCGAGTCGATGAAGGAGAAGGCCAGCGTGCCGCTCTCATTGTAGGTGCGCCACATCAGCCCCTGGATGATGCCGGAATTCCACATCGCGAAGACGTAGATGATGGTGCCGGAGAGCGCCAACCAGAAGTGGACTTCGACCAGCTTGGGAGAATACATCGCCTCCCGCTTCCACATCCACGGCACCAGGGCATAGATCGAGCCGAAGGTGATCATGGCGACCCAGCCGAGCGCGCCAGCGTGGACATGCCCGACCGTCCAGTCGGTATAGTGAGATAGGGAATTGACTGCGCGGATCGCCATGAACGAGCCTTCGAAGGTCGACAGGCCATAGAAGACCGCGGCCACCATCATGAAGCGCAGCGTGGCGTCGTCGCGCACCTTGTGCCAGGCGCCGTTGAGCGTGGCGAGCGCGTTGCCCGCCGACGCCCAGGACGGAACGAGCAGGACGACCGAGAACGTCATGCCGAGCGTCTGCACCCATTGTGGCAATGCCGTGTAGTGCAGATGGTGCGAGCCGGCCCACATATACATGAAGGTGATGCCCCAGAAGCTGATGATGGAGAGCCGGTAGGAGAAGATCGGCCGGCCGGCGCGCTTAGGCAGGTAGTAATACAACATGCCGAGAAAGCCGGCGGTGAGGAAGAAGGCCACGGCATTGTGGCCGTACCACCACTGCGTCATCGCATCCTGCACGCCGGAAAAGAGCGAATAGCTCTTGGCGTGGCTGAACGACACCGGCACGGCGAGATTGTTGACGATGTGCAGCACCGCCACGACCAGGATGAAGGCCATGTAGTACCAGTTGGCGACGTAGATGTGCGGTTCCTTCCGGCGCGAAAGCGTGCGGATGTAGATCAGGAAGTAGACGACCCAGACGACCACCAACCAGATATCGGCATACCACTCCGGCTCGGCATATTCCTTGGATTGGGTTAGGCCCATCAGGTAGCCGCTTGCGGCCAGGATGCAGAACAGGTTGTAGCCGAGCAGGACGAACCAGGGGCTGAGCTGGTCGGGCAGCCTTGCGCGCGAGGTGCGCTGCAGGACGTGGAAGGATGTCGCGATCAGGGCGTTGCCGCCGAAGCCGAAGATGACGCCACTCGTATGGACGGGCCGCAGGCGGCCGAAGCTCGCCCAGGCGGCGTCGATGGTCATGTCGGGCCATGCCAGCAGCGCGGCCACCCATACGCCGACGGCCATCCCGATCACGGCCCATATCATGGCCAGCACGATGCCGACTTTCGTCGGGTCGTCGTAATAGCGCGACAGCCGTGTCGCGTCCGGCTCCGGAGCATAGTAGGCGGCCAGCACGACGAAAGCGACGATGCCGGCGAAGGCGAGCACGACGAAGCCGTGCGCTCCCAGCGGATCGTTGCGCCCGGCCGCGGCCATCGCCAGGCCGCCTAGTCCGAGAAGGGCGAGAATGACCAGTGCAAGCTGCCGTTCGCCGATCGTGAGCCGTGAGGCCATGGACATCCCTTCCCCTCCTCTCAAGCCGCGTGCGTGTCGACGCCGAGAAGTGTTTCCAGCGCCGTCCTGTTTCGGACGACGTCGGCAAGCGTGTATCTGTCGAGAACCGCGAGATAGGCGGACAGCGCCTCGCCGAACATGCCCTTGAGCCGGCAGGCCGGAGAGATGGCGCAGCAGCCTCCGTCCCCCTGAAGGCACTCGACGAGGGCAAACTCCTCCTCGGTGGCCCGCACCAGCGCACCGATGCTGATCTCTGCCGGGAGCTTGGCGATCCGGATGCCGCCAGCCCTGCCGCGGACCGTGGCGATCAGTCCGAGCTTGCGAAGCTTGAGCGCGACCTTGAGCAGGTGGTTGCGCGACAGTTGATAGGCCTCGGCGACGTCGCCGACCGTGGAGACGCGGCCAGGGCGCATGGCCAGATAGATCAGCATCCGAAGCGTATAGTCGGTGTGGAAGGTCATTCGCACGGCATGCCCTCCCCTCGATAAGCCGCCGAAGACGAAGCCGTCCGGACAACGCCGCTGAAATGAGAGCCGGACGGCCCGGTGAGCACACGAGACGGGAGCCATGCCGAATGGACGGCACAGAGGCACACGTTCAGCCTGCGGCCGCCAGCCAAAGTCCATGTTGCCTCTCCAAACAACCTGGATTGCGGTTCCCGACGACTGCCCGCCTTGCCGGCGCGCAACGGATTCGATGGAGATTGTGTCATCACGTCTTGCAGCTGTCGATGGCGATCCCGCGCGCGAATTTAAATGGTATTCTACCTACCACTTTTGGCGCGCCGACGGACTTTGGCCAGCGCGCAAAAGGTCGCATGCATCGACCCGGCGCGGGCGGCTCGACGTCTCAGGCCGACCCGGACGCACCGGCGGCGAATGGACTATGAGAGGTCAATCTGATCCGCTGGCAGCGCCATCTTCCAGCGCCTCAGGTCTCCGTGCCGAGGTCCTCGAAACGGCAGAAATAGGTGGTTCTGTTGGTCGTGTCGCCATCGAGCGGAATGCCGCGCAGGATGACCGTCACGATCTCGCCGCCCGGTTTCGCGATGACTGTGCCTTTGATCACGACATCCTCATGATCGTCCGGCGTGAGCTCGAACGGCGTCTCGCCGTCGCGCGTCTCGCCCAGCCTGACATCGCCGAAATCATAGTCGCCCTCGGCCGCATAGGTAGGTTCCATGCGCGTCGGCGACAAAAGCAGGAAGAAGGACCCCGCTGCCGGATCGTTCTGGGGGATGGTGCCCCACAGCGACATCTCCGCCTTTTCGCGGGTCGGCTGGACACGGGCGACAAGGTCGCGGCAATCCTGATCCGATTTCGGCCCGCCGGGCTCCGGATACCAGAGATAGGTGCCGACGGGCGAATTGCTCCCGGGCTGCTGGGCAACAGCGGAGCCGGGCAGGATAAGGGTTGCAAGCAGCATCGCGGCCAGGCGCCGCGAAGGGCCGCCCTGCCCTGATCTTTCTCCTTGCCTCACCGGCGGCCTCCTTCCCTCGGCGTCAACGGCCGTCGCGCGGCACCGCCTCGACGGGCACGGTCTTGTCGACGACCTTCTGCCGGTGGAAGATGAACAGGCCGGCGAAGACGATGACGCCCGACCCGATCAGAATCTGGGTATCTGGCACATCGCCGAAGAAGATCAGGCCGAACACGGCTGCCCATAGCAGCAGGCTGTATTGCAGCGGCGCGAGCGTCGAGGCCGGCGCGAGCTTCAGGGCACGCGTGATCATGAGATGCGCGGCGCAGGAAACGATGCCGAGCAGCAGCATCGCGAAGAGGTCGAGCGCCGTCGGCGTCCGCCAACTGCCGATGGTGAAGGCCAGTCCCGCCACAAGGGCGCCCAGCGTCTGCCAGGTGACCAGCGTCGTGTCGCTGGTCGCTCTCAGCACGCGGTTCATGACGAGGCTCAAGGCGAAGCAGAGACTGCCCACGAGGGCGAACAAGGAGGCGAGCGACAGCGACGCCGAGGACGGCCGCAGCGCGATCACCACGCCGCCGAATCCGGCCAGGATCGCCACCCAGCGGCGCCACCCGACCTTCTCGCCGAGAAACAGATGCGATATCGCCGCCACATAGATGGGGCCGGCCATGTAGAAGGTCATGACGTCGGCGAGCGGCAGATAGGCGACGGCCGCGTAGAACAATCCGGTGTCCGCCGTCGCGGCGACGACGCGCAGCAGTTGCAGGCCTGGACGCTCGACTTTGAACAGGGCGCTTCCGCTCTGCCGCGCGATCATCGGACCGAGCACGATGAAGGCGCCGATCGAACGGATCAGCAGCACCTGGCCGACCGAAAAGCTGGCGACCAGCCATTTGCCCATGGCGTCGTTCAGCGCGAACAGGAAGTCGCCCAAAAGCATCAGCAGGATGCCGGCGAGAACGACGTTTGAGCCGGCACGGAAGAACGGGGTACGCGCAATCATCATGTCGGGCCGGCGCTGTGTGAAAGACGGAGCGGCTTCGCCGCCGCGCCGCTTTGCCATCCCAGATACGCCGGGCCAAATCAAGGCACCTTTTTGCGATACTCGGCACGCCGCAGACCGGCGCGACGCGCGGCCAGACCGAGCCGCGATCGTCCGTGGAAACGCCGGCTCAGTCTCGAAGGGGCAGGCCTCGCTGCGGGGTTTGCCCGGCGGCGTGACCGTCGCCGGGCGATCGCGGGTCAGTGATGGTGCGCCGAAACGCTCTTCATGCATTCCGACAGCAGATCGCTGGGCGCCGCGCGGCTCAAGTCGCCCATGCTGAGCATGCCGACCATCCGCATGCTCTTGTTGATGACGGGCAGTCTGCGGATCTTGAGTTCTTCCATATGCCGGACGGCCTTGGCGAGATCGTCGTCCTCACGGCAGCAATGTATGCCCGAGGTCATGACGTCGCGCGCCGTGGCTTTCCGACCGTCGAAGTCTTCCTCCGCCAGCCCGTTGCAGACGATGTCCCGGTCGGTGACCATACCGATCAGCCGGTCGTCTTCTCCGATGGGGATTGAGCCGATATCCTGATCCCGCATCAGCTTTGCGAGCTCGGCGACCGGCGTTTCGGGGCTGACCCATTCGACGCCCCGATGCATTGCGTCCTTGACTTTCATGGCGGCTCTCCGTTGCAGGAGTTGATGTGCTGGATGCACTGCTTTCCGCCCTCTCCGTGCCAATCCTAACGCGGAGCGGCGGCGACGGCCAATGACAATTGGTTTCGGAAACCGTATTCCTCTTTCCCGACTGGCAGGGTGAATACGGGTGTCACAATAGCGTTAGAAAATCAGAGTGTTACCGCACCGCCGGTGTCTAACATCTCGTATTCACTCGAGCGGGGCGCGGATGCCGCAACCGCAACGCTAGCTGATCGGCAGCGCGAAGGGAGTTCCCTCGAAAGCCTCCGCTCCGCGGCCGATTGCGGCAATCGCAGCGACCATTCGGCCGTCGCGCCTCAGCAGATCGTCCGCCAG
Source organism: Mesorhizobium sp. L-8-10 (assembly GCF_016756635.1). NCBI lineage: Bacteria > Pseudomonadati > Pseudomonadota > Alphaproteobacteria > Hyphomicrobiales > Phyllobacteriaceae > Mesorhizobium > Mesorhizobium sp. L-8-10. Next base: position 5,086,188 of record NZ_AP023263.1, read on the forward strand.
GCCGACCAGCAACAGATTGGGCGTCGCCGAAGGCGACAGCGCTCGCAGCGTGCGGGCGAGCTCGTGCTCGTCGCGCCCGGGCGCCAGCGCCGCGGCAACGATGTAGGCCGCGGCCGTCGAGCGGCTGATCCCGGCGAAGCAGTTGATCACCAGCGGCGCATCGCGATCCCAGCGCCGCGCGAAATCGAGCAGCGCCTCGACATGGGCGCGGCCGGGCGGTGTCAGGCCGTCCTGCGCCGCGACGATATCGTTCATGGTCAGCCACAGGTGGTTTTCGGCGGCGATCAAGGCCGGCCGCCCGAAATCTGTTCCTGCAGTAAGAAGCGAGACCAGATGCCGTGCACCTGAAGACGTCACGGTCCCCTCGACCCTCGTCATGGGACAGACATGGATGGTGGCCGGCATTGCCATTGCTCCTTCTCCGGCGCGCCCATCGAACACGAAAGGGGCACCGATACGATGAACGGCCGCATCGTCGTCGCCGAAAACCGATTCCGATTCGCGGGCCGATACGGTAGAGGCCATTGATATGGCCCTTCATCGGCCGCACGGGAAGCAGGAACGAGAGGTAAACCGGGATCATGCAGCCATCGAAAGACATAGGCCGGCTCGTCGAGATCATGGCTGCCCTGCGCACGCCTGTCACCGGCTGCCCATGGGACGTCGAACAGACCTTCTCGACGATCGCGCCCTACACGCTGGAGGAGGCCTACGAGGTCGCCGATGCGATCGAACGCGGCGATATGGCCGACCTGCGCGAGGAACTCGGCGATCTCCTGCTGCAGGTGGTCTTCCACGCCCGGATGGCCGAGGAGCAGCGGGAATTCGACTTCGGCGACGTGGTGAAGACGATCACGACCAAGATGATCCGTCGTCATCCGCACGTCTTCGGTGATGCCGAGGCGCGCGCCGCCGGCTCCGCGAAAGGCATGTGGGATCGCATCAAGGCCGAGGAGAAGGCCGAAAAACACGCTGCTCGTCTGGCGCGGGGCCGCGATCCGGAGGATCACGGCCGGGGGTACCTCGACGGCGTTCCCGTCGGACTGCCGGCCCTCACCCGCGCGCTTAAGCTGCAGCAACAGGCCGCACGCGTCGGTTTCGACTGGAAGGATGCAAAGCCGATCCTCGACAAGATCGAGGAGGAGATCACCGAACTGCGCGAGGCGATGGAGAAGGGCGATACGGCAGCCGTCACCGACGAATTCGGCGACGTGCTGTTTGCCCTGGTCAATTTCGGCAGGCATCTCGATATCGACGCTGAGACCGCCCTTCGCGGCACCAATGGGAAGTTCCGCTCGCGGCTGCACCATGTCGAGAGGGCGCTCGAGGCGCGGGGCAGCAGCCTGGAGGCGGCCGATCTCGATGAGATGGAAGCCCTCTGGCAGCAGGCAAAGAAGGCGAAGTAAGGCGACTTAGCCTCTGTTTTCCTTTCTCAATCGGCTTTCGATCTCGCTCCTGGCCATGGCTGTGGCCTTGAGCGATAGGGTCACGCTGCCGTCGTTGCCGTCCTTGCGTTTGATTACGTCGCCGTTGCGGTAGAGCCAGTCGATCAGCCCGAGCTGGTTTGGCGCGAGCTTCACCACCATCGGCTCGAGCGTGCCGGCGACACGCTCCTCGATTGCCGCAAGCAACGTGCCGATGCCCTCGCCCGTGGCTGCCGAAATCGCGACCGGAGGCGCGCCGCGTCCGCCGGCGGCCTCGGCGAGCAGCCTTTCACGATTGGCTTCGTCGAGGCGGTCGATCTTGTTCCAGACCTCGATGACGCGATTCGTATCGGAAGCGTCGACGCCGAGATCGGCAAGGATCTGCTCGACGTCCTCGGACTGCGCGGCCGTGTCGGGATCCGAGATGTCGCGAAGATGGATGACGAGTTCGGCCTCGACCACCTCCTCCAGCGTCGCCCGGAAGGCCGCCACCAGGTGGGTCGGCAGGTCGGAGATGAAGCCGACCGTGTCGGACAGGATCACGGTCGTGCCGTGCGGCAGCCGCAGGCGCCGCAGTGTCGGGTCCAGCGTCGCGAAAAGCATGTCCTCGGCCAGCACGCCGGCGCCGGTCAGCCGATTGAACAGCGTCGATTTTCCGGCATTGGTGTAACCGACGATGGCAACGACCGGAAATGGTACTTTCTTGCGCTTGGCGCGATGCAGTTCGCGCGTGCGGCGCACCGTTTCCAACTCGCGCTTCAGGCGAAGGATCTTCTCCTGCAGGATGCGGCGGTCGGCCTCGATCTGGGTTTCGCCCGGGCCGCCGAGGAAGCCGGCGCCACCGCGCTGCCGCTCCAGGTGGGTCCAGCTCCGTACCAGCCGGCCCTTCTGGTAATTCAGATGGGCAAGATCGACCTGGAGCGTGCCCTCCTTGGTGCGCGCCCGCCGGCCGAAAATCTCGAGAATGAGGCCCGTCCTGTCCAGCACCTTGGCGTTGAGCGCCTTTTCGAGGTTGCGCTGCTGCACCGGCGTCAGCGGATGATCGACGATGACCAGTTCCGCCTTGGTGTCCTTCACGATCACCGCGAAATCGTCGACCTTGCCGCTGCCGAGCAGAGTGGCCGGGCGCGGATCCGCGATCGCGACGATCGCCGTGTGGACCGGTTCGAGATCGATTGCGCGCGCGAGGCCGACGGCTTCGTCGTGCCTCGCCTCGGGGGAACGCGCCAGGCGGGGCCTGCATTGCGAATCATCGGCGCGTCCCGGCCGCGTCAGGACCGGGACGATGACGACGGCGCGCGTGGTGGCGGCGGCACCGGAAAGCTCCGCCGCCTCGCCGGCGCTCATGCGCCCGCCCGCGCCTTTTTCATCGACCAATCAAGCGTCCCGGCCGTTGTCCTCACCATCGAACATCTGAACCGGCTGGCTCGGCATGATGGTGGAAATGGCGTGTTTGTACACGAGCTGCGAGTGCCCGTCCCTGCGCAGAAGCACGCAGAAATTGTCGAACGAGGTGACGACACCTGTCAGTTTAACGCCGTTAATCAAGAAAATCGTAAGAGGGTTCTTGCTCTTACGAACCGAGTTCAGGAAGAGGTCCTGCAGATTTTGCGATCTTTCCGCCATTTTTTTCTTTCGCCATCCCCAAACGTCTTGCGGCTAGTAGCGACTCAATATCCTACCCATGTCAAGCACGCATGTCCTGCGCGGCGCGAGCCAGACAAGCAAAACGTGATGGTATGTGTCCCTGCCACCTAAGCGGTTATCAGGCCTTGATTTTTTCCGCAATGTCAAAAAACGCGTGACGCAATGAAAGTGCAACTGAGCCGGGATGGCCGTTGGCGACGGGCGTGCCGTCGATGGTCACGACCGGCATCACGACCATGGTCGCGGCGGTGATGAAAGCCTCCCTTGCCTGCTTGGCCTCGGCCACGCTGAAGGCCCTTTCCTCGACCTCGAGACCGAGCTTCGCGGCGACGTCGATCACCGTTGCGCGCGTGATCCCGCGCAGGATCCCGTGGTCGGCCGGTCGCGTGACGAGGCGGCTGTCCCTGGTCACGATCCACACATTGGTGGACGCGCCTTCCTTCACGGTTCCGTCCGGATCGACGAACCAGGCCTCCTGGGCACCGACGGACCTCGCCTGCTGGCGGGCAAGCACATTCGGCAGGAGGCCGACTGTCTTGATATCGACACGGTCCCACCGGTTCTCCGGCACGGTGATGACGGCGAGCCCGGTCTCCGCCTTCTTCGCGGCCGCGGCCGGATCGCTGCGTTTTGCCGTCACCACCAGCGCGGGCTTTACGCCGGGCGCCGGAAAGGCGTGATCGCGGGGCGCGACGCCGCGCGTCACCTGCAGATAGACGAGGCCGTTGATCACGCGGTTCCTGCGCACCACCTCGCGCATGACCAGTTGCAACGCCGACCGCGTCATTGGCCAGGCGATCTGGAGCTCGGACAAGGATCGGTTCAGCCGGTCCAGATGCCTCGTCATGTCGACAATATAGCCGCGCGCCACTTCGCAGACCTCATAGACGCCGTCGGCGAACTGGTAGCCGCGATCCTCGATGTGGACGGCCGCCTGCGCATGGCGGATATAGCGGCCATTGACATAGGCGATGCGCGGCATGGGCGTTCCTTCTCGTGGCGCGGGGGTTTCGACCCTGTGGTAAGGCGATTCGGGCGGCGCGTGCGCGTTAAAAACGGGCGCTCAGAAAAACTCCAGGCTGACCCGGAATAACTGCTCGACCTGTTTCACCTCGTCGGCCAGGGCGAAGATGACGACCCGGTCCTTGGGCTTGATGCGGACAGCGCCGCTGGGCTTGATGACCTCGCCGCCGCGATAGATCGCACCGATACGCACGCCATGCGGCAGTTCGAGATCGCGGAGCAAGGGACCGACCAGCGGCGAGGTCTCGAGCGCCTCGGCCTCGATGATCTCGGCTGCCCCCTTCTGCACGCTGTGCACGGCGCGGATGCGGCCCCGGCGCACGTGCTGGAGCACGCGGGAGATCGTGACCGCGCGCGGATTGACATAGGCGTCGATCCCCAGCGTCCTGGTGATGTCGTGGAAGGCGGGATTGTTGATCAGCGCGAGATTGGCCTTGCAGCCCAGCCGCTTGGCCATGGCGCTGGCAAGGATGTTGACCTGGTCGTTGTTGGTGAGTGCGACCATCAGGTCGGCATCATGGATGTCGGCTTCCTGCAGCAGCTTCTGGTCGAGGGCGCTGCCTTGCAGCACGACCGAGCGCCTCAGTTCGTCGGCGATCGCGACCGCGCGCTCGCGCCCGCTCTCGATGATCTTCACGCGCGTGCGGCTCTGGCGCTGCTCCAGGGTTCGCGCGACATGCAGTCCTATATTGCCGCCACCGGCGATCACGATGCGTGTCGCTTCCTGCTCCTCGTGGCCGAACAGCCCGAGAGTGCGGCGGACCTGGTCCTTGGTGGTCACGACATAGGCAAGGTCGCCGGCGACCAGTTGGTCGGACGAGCGCGGGACGAACAGCGTGCCGTTGCGCGTGACGCCCACGACAGTCGTGGGAAGGTCCGGGAACAACTCGCTCAACTGCGCGAGCGGCGTGTTGATGACGGGGCATTCGTCCTGGCATTCGATCGCCAGCATGGCGATCTTGTTGTCCGCGAATCCGACGACGTCGGTCGCCCCGGGCAGCGCGATGCGGCGAAGCACCATCTCGGCCACTTCCAGCTCCGGCGAGATGATCACGTCGATCGGCAGGTGCTCGCGGGAGAACAGGTTCTGGTAGTGCGGACGCAGATAGGATTGAGCGCGGATGCGGGCGATCTTGGTGGGAACGTTGAACAAGGCGTGCGCGACCTCGCAAGCGACGATGTTCACCTCGTCATAGAGCGTCACCGCGATCAGCATGTCGGCCTGCTGGGCGCCGGCCAGCTCGAGCGTGTCCGGGTGGGCGCCGTGGCCCACGAAGCCGCGCACATCGAGCGAATCGCGAATCGCCCGGACCAGTTCGGGCGACGTGTCGATGACGGAAACGTCGTTCTTTTCCGCCGCAAGGCGCTCGGCGATGCCGTAGCCCACCTGCCCCGCGCCGCAGATGATGACCTTCATGGCAAGCTAACCCGCATTGTTTCCCCTGGCCCCGCCGGCTCGCGACGTCGGTAGCGCGACGCGGAGCGTCGGGCAAGGACGCCGACAAGCCGCCCGAGTGTCATACGCCCAGCGACTTCAGCTTCCTGTGGAGCGCGGAGCGCTCCATTCCGATGAACTCGGCCGTGCGGGAGATGTTGCCGCCGAAGCGGTTGATCTGGGCGATCAGATATTCCTTCTCGAACAACTCGCGGGCCTCGCGCAGCGGCAGGGCCATGATGTGCTGGTCGGACTGGCTGGGCGCGCGGGGCATGACGTCGCCGATCTCCGAGGGCAGCAGGTCGGCCGTGATCGGCGTCTCGACGTCGTCGGCGCGCACCAGGATCATCAGTCGTTCGATGTTGTTGCGCAACTGGCGAATGTTGCCCGGCCAGTTGTGTGCCTGGAGCACGGCCAGCGCATCGTTGCCGATGCGGCGCGGCTTGATGCCGGCCTGCCGCGCGATCTGCCGCATGAAATGGTCGACGAGAAACGGGATATCCTCGCGTCGTTCGGAGAGCCCCGGCACCGTCACGGGTACGACGGCGAGGCGGTGGTAGAGATCCTCGCGGAACTGGCCTTCGGCGATCATGGCTTCGAGGTTCTGGGCGGTCGAAGAGATGATGCGCACGTCGACCTTGACGCGTTTCGTGCCGCCCACCCGTTCGAATTGCTGGTCGACGAGCACGCGCAGGATCTTGCCCTGCGTCTCGCGCGGCATGTCGGCGACCTCGTCGATGTAGAGAATGCCGTGATGCGCCTCCTCCAGCGCTCCGACTTTGCGCTCGCCGCCGTTGGATTCGGTGCCGAAGAGCTCGATTTCCATGCGCTCGGGCGTGATTGTCGCGGCGTTGAGCGTCACGAACGGCCCGCTTTGGCGGGTGGACGCGGCATGGATCGCGCGCGCCACCATCTCCTTGCCGGAGCCGGACGGTCCGATGATCATGATGCGGCTGTTGGTGGGCGCGACCCGCTCGATCGTCTGGCGCAACTGGCTCATGGCGACGGAAGTGCCGATGAGATCGAAAGTCTCGCCGCTGCGCTGCTTCAGGTCTGAAACCTCGCGTTTCAGCTTCGACGTCTCGAGAGCGCGTTCGGCGATCAGGATCAGCCGGTCGGCCTTGAAGGGCTTCTCGATGAAGTCGTAGGCGCCGCGACGGATCGCCGAAACGGCGGTTTCGATGTTGCCGTGGCCCGAGATCATCACCACTGGCAGTTCGGGGTGGATCGCCTTGATCTGATCGAGCAGCGCCAGGCCGTCGAGCTTGGAGCCCTGCAGCCAGATATCGAGGAACACCAGCCGCGGCACCCGTCCGGCGATCGACGCCAGCGCGCTGTCGCTGTCATGCGCGGTGCGGGTTTCATGGCCCTCGTCGCTCAAAATACCCGCGACGAGCTCTCGGATGTCTTCTTCGTCATCGACGATAAGGATGTCAGACGCCATTATCGACCTTTTCAGCTTCCTTCGGGCCGACCGATCCAGCCTCGCCGTTGCCCGGCTGGGCGGCGGCAGCAGGCAGAACCATGCTGATCATGGCCCCTCTCCCGTCGTAAAAATCCTGGGGCGCATCGTGCAGTTCGAGTCGCCCACCATGGTCCTCGACTATCTTCTTGACGATAGCGAGGCCAAGGCCGGTGCCCTTCTCGCGTGTCGTCATATAGGGCTCCAGCAGCCTCTGCCGGTTCTCGCGCGGCAACCCCTTGCCGTTGTCGATCACGTCGACGCGGATCATGTTGCCCTGTCGGGCGGCGCGGATGCGAATCACGCCCGGCTCGGCGCTCTCGCGCCCGGCCGCCTCGATAGCCTCGGCCGCGTTCTTGATGACATTGCCGAACGCCTGGCTCATTAGCCGGCTGTCGAAGGTGCCCATGAGCGGCTCGGTGCCGAAGCTGCGCTCGAACGCGATGTCGGAGCGGCTGACCTCGACGAGGAAGGAGGCCTCGCGCAGCGCCTCCCGGAGGTCCAGCATCTGCATGTCGGGCTTGGGCATGCGGGCGAAGGCCGAGAACTCGTCCACCATCCGTCCGATGTCCTCGACCTGGCGGATGATCGTGTCGGTGCATTGGTCGAAAACCTCACGGTCCTCCGTGATCACCTTTCCGTAGCGGCGGCGGATCCGCTCCGCAGCAAGCTGGATCGGCGTGAGAGGATTCTTGATCTCATGGGCGATGCGGCGGGCGACATCGGCCCATGCCGACGAGCGCTGCGCCTGGACGAGGTCCGTGATGTCGTCGACGGTCACCACGCGCGACTGGGAATCCGTTTCGGTCTCCGCGTCGCCTTGCTCGATCGTGACCTGCACGTTGAAGGTTCGTTCTGCGCCGCCGCGATAGAAAGTGACCTGCTCGCGATAGACCGGCCGCCGGGAGTTGCGGCCGATCTCCAGCACCCGGCCGACATGCGGCAGGATGGTGGAGAGGTTCTTTCCGACCGACGCCTCGGCCGAAATCGCCAGCATTGTCTCGGCCGACCGGTTGACGATCGTTACGATGCCGTCGGGATCGACACCGATGACGCCGGCGGTCACGCCGGCCAGCACGGCTTCCGAGAAACGCCGGCGTTCGTCGACAAGGTCCTTGGCGGTCAGGATCTCGTCCCGCTGCGATTTCAGCTGCAAGAGCATCTTGTTGAACGTGTCGCCGAGCGAGGCCACGTCGCCGTCGCTGGCGCGGACCGGGACCGAGACGTCGAGATTGCCGGTTGCGACTTCGTCTGCGGCTCCGATCAGCTGGCGGATCGGTCGGACAAGCCGGTCGGCGACCGCGATGCCGGTCCAGATCGCCGACAAGACCACGACGAGCGTAAGACCGAGATAGAGCATGGCGAAGGCGAGTTGCGTGGTGCGCCGGTTCGCTTCGAGCCCCCGATACTCGTCGGTGTTTGCGCGCACGATCTGGCGGGCACGGATCACTTCGGGGTCGACCAGCCGGATCGTGTAGAGATAGGTGTCGGGGATTTCGCGCAGCTTGACGATCGCGCCGACGATGTTTCGGGTGCGCGGCTCGATCAGCACCGTTTCGCCGTTGCCGGCCTGCTGCGCCGCCCCCGACGGCGGATCCGGCATCGGGAAATCGGCATTGGTAAGAGCGGCCATCACCAGCGAGCCGTCTTCCGTGATCAAGGCGGCATGGGCGAGCGCGCGGCCGATCGCCTGCTGGGTCAACAGTTCCCGGAAGCCGGTCCGGTCGAGATTGTAGAGGGCTCTCGCCCTGTCGAGGTCGTTGGCCATCGACAGCGTCGTGCCCTGCAGGTTGCGGGCGTTCTCCTGCACATAGGCTTCCGCGATCGATAGCGACGAGTTGATGATGGCCTTGGTGCGCAGTTCGAACCAACGGTCAAGGCCGATGTCGAGCGTGATCGAGGCGATGATCGCGACCATCAGCGCGGGGATAGCGGCCACGAGCGAGAACATCGCGACGATGCGCACATGCAGCCGCGAAGCGGCCTTGCCGCGCTTGCGCGCAGCCGAGATGCGATGGACCTCGCGTGCGATAAGGCCGACCAGCAGCAGGATGAAGACGGCGTTGATGCCGATCAGCGACAGAGTGGTCGCCTCATCGGGCACGATCGGCGTGACCCCGACCAGGATGGCGAAGGACACGGCCGCGGTGACCAGCGCGGCGACGATGGTCACGACACCAGGCAGCGCCAGAAGGCGGCGCCCCTCGGTCGTCGCCGATCCGGGGATGCCCGGTCCGGGAATCGTCTGCATGTCGGTCGTCATTCCGCCAATCGAACCCTCACCAGCGTTGGATGTATGCAACGCATTGTGGCGATTGTGCAACATCTGCGCCATCGCGACGAAATCTCGTACGCTCCTGTCCGTCCCCGTGCCCTCAGCCGAGGCCCTGGTGCGTCGGTTCGTGGAAACGGATGGCGTCGACGTGACGGCCAACGCACCTCTTCCCGAGAGTGTTCAGCGGTTTCGGGAAACAAAGACGTTCGCCGAAATCAAGGAGCCGGCAGCGTATCGCGCGGATTTGGGCCGGGGCGCCCCGTAGTGCGGCCTCAGGCCGATCTCGAGGCCCGGTAGACGTTCACGCCGAGCTCGCGGATCTTCTTGCGCAACGTGTTCCGGTTCAGGCCGAGCAGCTCCGCGGCCTTGATCTGGTTGCCGCGGGTGGCGGTCATGGAGGCGAGCACCAGCGGATACTCGACCTCGGCCAGAATGCGCTGATACAGCCCCGGCGGCGGCAGGTCGCCGGGAAACGAGGCGAAATACCGCTGCAGATAGTGTTCGACCGCCTGGCTGATCGACAGATCCTCAGGCAGCAGATTGCCGCCTGGCGCGACGGGCGAATCGACCGTCCTCAACTCGGATTCGATTATCTCCTGCGCGATCTCGTCCTGCGGATAAAGCGCGGCCAGGCGGCGGATCAGATTCTCCAGCTCGCGCACATTGCCCGGCCATGGATAGCGTTTCATCAGCTCGATGCCGCCGCTCGAAATGCGCTTCTTCTGCAGCCCTTCGCTCTCCGCCTGCTTGAAGAAATGGCGAACCAGATCGGGAATGTCCTCCGAGCGTTCCCGCAGTGCCGGAAGGCGAAGCGGCACCACGTTCAGGCGATAGAACAGGTCCTCGCGGAACAGGCCCTGGCCGATCAGGTTGCGCAGGTCCTTGTTGGTGGCCGCCACGATGCGAACGTCGGTCTTGATCGGCGTCCGGCCGCCCACCGTGGTGTATTCGCCCTGCTGGAGCACGCGCAGCAGCCGGGTCTGCGCCTCCATCGGCATGTCGCCGATCTCGTCCAGGAACAGCGTGCCGCCGTCAGCCTGTTCGAAGCGGCCGGTCGAGCGATGCTGCGCGCCGGTGAAGGCGCCCTTCTCGTGGCCGAACAGTTCCGATTCGATCAGGTCGCGCGGAATGGCCGCCATGTTGATGGCGACGAAGGGACCGTTCCGCCGCCGGCCGTATTCGTGCAGCGCCCGCGCGACCAGCTCCTTGCCGGTGCCGGACTCGCCGGTGATCATGACGGTCAGGTCCGTCTGCATCATGCGGGCGAGCATGCGGTAGATGTCCTGCATGGCGCCGGACCGGCCGACCAGCGGCATGGCCTCGAGTTGTTCCTCGCCGCGCTGATCGGCAAGCGGACGCCGCGGCTCGGACAAGGCGCGGCTGACGATGTTCAGCAGCTCGGTGAGGTCGAAGGGCTTCGGCAGGTATTCGTAGGCGCCCGTCTCGGAGGCGCGTATCGCGGTCATGAAGGTGTTCTGCGCGCTCATGACGATGACGGGCAGCTCCGGCCGCGCCTTCTTGATGCGCGGCAACATGTCGAAGGCGTTCTCGTCGGGCATCACGACGTCGGTGATGACGAGATCGCCCTCGCCCGCCGCCACCCAGCGCCACAGCGTGGCGGCGTTCGAAGTGACGCGCACCTCGTGGCCCACCCGCGACAGCGCCTGGTTGAGCACGGTCCGGATCGCCGCATCGTCGTCGGCGACGAGAATATGTCCGCGAGCGGTCATCGTGCGGGGCTCCCCTCGGCGTCGTTGTGTCCGGCGGCTTCCTTCCAGGCGGGCATCAGGATGCGGAAGGTCGTGCCGCGCGGCGTGGAATCGCATTCGATGACGCCGCCATGTTCGCCGACGATCTTGGCCACCAGAGCGAGACCAAGGCCGGAACCGTTCGGCTTGGTGGTGATGAAGGGATCGAAGAGGATCGGCAGGATGTCGGGCGGCACGCCGTGACCGTTGTCGTGGACGCGGAATTCGAGCGGCAGCGACACGCGGTCCTGCGTTCCGGGCACCGAAACCCGGATGCCGGGCCGGAAGGCGGTCGAAAGCGTGATCTCGCCGGGGACGTCCCTGTCGATCGCCTCGGCCGCGTTCTTCACCAGGTTGAGAAAGACCTGGATGAGCTGGTCGCGATTGCCGTGCACCGGCGGCAGCGACGGGTCGTAGTCCTCGATGAAGCGGATGTTCCGGGCGAAGCCGTTCCGGGCGATGGCCTTCACATGGTCGAGCACGACATGGATGTTGACGGGATGGCGGTCGATGGGGCGTTCGTCGGAGAACACCTCCATGCGGTCGACCAGCGACACGATGCGGTCGGTCTCGTCGGTGATCAGCCGGGTAAGGGCGCGGTCATCGTCCGACACGGCGCTTTCGAGGAGTTGGGCGGCGCCGCGGATGCCCGACAGCGGGTTCTTGATCTCATGCGCCAGCATCGCCGCCAGCCCGGTGACGGAACGCGCCGCGCCGCGATGCGTCATCTGGCGGTCGATCTTGTCCGCCATCGAACGCTCCTGGAACATCACCACGACCGATCCCGGCAACTCGGCCACCGGCGAGACATGGATGTCGACGATCTTGTCCGCGCCGAGGCGCGGCGAGGATATGTCGACCCGATATTCGTTCACGGGAGCATGGCGTTCGCGCACCTGCTCGACCAGTGCCAGCAAGGGGCTGCCGAAAGGCGCAAAGCGCTCCAGCGTGTTGCGCGCCAGCACCGCTGCGCTCGACCGGAAGAAATCCTCGGCGTCGGCATTGGCATAGGTGATCGCGCCGTCAGGCCCGATCATGATCACCGGATGGCGGATCGTATTGAGCACCAACTGGGCGGGGTCGAATGTCGGTGCTCTCTGGGCGGCGGCTATGCTCATGCGACTTTCCTCAACTGACCGTTTTCCGCCGCGCGGCCGAAGACCCTGCGCAGCCCGGCGACGACATCGGCGGGGTCGGTGCCCGTCATGATCCTCGCGCGTTGATCATCCGATACATTTCCGGCGTGGCGGCCGAGATACCAGCCGAGATGTTTCCGCGCCTGGCGCAGTCCGCTCTCGGTGCCGTAAAGCGCGAGCATGTCCTCGTAGTGGGCGACCACATAGGGGGTCATGTCTTCCGCCGCGGGGATGTTCGGCTCGATTTCGGCGCCCGCCGCATGCGCGATCGATCCGGCGAGCCAGGGCGCGCCGTAGTGCCCGCGCCCGACCATCACGGCGTCGGCGCCCGATTGCTCCAGAACGGCCGCCGCGTCCTGCGGCGTCGTGACGTCGCCATTGGCGACGACGGGGATCGATACTGCCTGCTTGACCCGCGCGATGGCGCGCCAGTCGGCCTTGCCCTGATAGAACTGGCAGCGGGTGCGCCCGTGTACCGTCACCATGCGCACCCCGGCTTGCTCGGCGCGCCGGGCGAGCATCGGCGCATTCGGCGCCCCCTCGTCCCAGCCGAGCCGCATCTTGACCGTGACGGGAACATCGACGGCGCCGACGACGGCGTCGATCAGGGACAGCGCATGGTCGAGGTCCCGCATCAGGGCTGATCCGGCGAGGCCGCCGGTCACCTTCTTGGCCGGGCAGCCCATATTGATGTCGATCACGTCGGCGCCCTCGCCCGCCGCGATCCGCGCGCCCTCGGCCATATGCTGGGCCTCGCGCCCGGCGAGCTGGACCATGTGAACCGGCAGGCCCGAATGGCGCAGGCGCTGGCCCGCCCCCGCCCGGCCCCTGGCGAGTTCGCCGCTTGCCACCATTTCGGACACGACGAGACCAGCGCCGTGGGCGTGGGCCCGCAGCCGGAAAGGCTCGTCGGTAACCCCTGACATGGGCGCCAGGAACACCCTGTTTCGGATCGTCACGCCCCCGATGTCGAGCGGTTTCGTCAGTTTTTCCAGATCAGCCATGCACAATTTCAGGGCAGTTCGGTTGCCTGCACGTTTTCTAGACAGTTTCGATTTTTTGTGCAACTGCGAACTACGCAGGTTTCGGAAAAGTGTCTCGCGGTTTTCCGACGAGAACCTGCGGCAGGACTCGCTGCCAGGCAGGCGACGCGTGGGCGAAACCACACAAGCCTGCCTGGCTCGAAAATGCGGCGAATTCGGGTTTGCGCTGGCCTTTCCACGATCGCCGAACTAAGCCTCACGTCATGAACGGGAAAGCAGACCTGAGCCGCGGCGAAGTCGCGGTGGTGATTGTGGCCGCGGGCCGCGGAGAACGTGCCGGACAGTCGGCCGAGGGGCCGAAGCAATACCGCAGGATCGGCGGACGTCCGATCATCGCGCGCACCATCGAGGCCTTTGCCGGCCATCCGGGCATCGGCCCGATCGTTGTGGCGATCCACGCCGACGATGGCGCGATGTTCGCCGAAGCCGTCGGGCCGTTGGCGAAACGCGTCGCGACCGTGGAAGGCGGCGCCACGCGTCAGGAATCGACGCGGCGCGCGCTGCTCGCCCTGGCCGAGGCGCATCCCTGGGCCGTGCTGATCCATGACGCCGTTCGGCCCTTCGTCGACGCCGAACTGATCGACCGCACGATCGAAGCGATGTCGGATGCGTCGGGTGCATTGCCGGCGGTTCCCGTCTCCGACACGCTGAAGCGCGAGGCGCCCGGAGGGACGGTTCTCGAGACGGTTCCCCGCGCCGGGCTGCATTCGGCCCAGACACCGCAGGGATTTCCGTTCCGGAAGATACTCGATGCCCATGAGAAGGCCTTCGCCGGAGGCCGGAGCGACTTCACCGACGATGCTGCGATCGCCGAATGGGCAGGTATTGCGGTGCGGCTGGTGCCCGGCTCACCCGACAACGTAAAGCTCACCTGGGCAAAGGATATCGCCTTGGCGGATCAGAGACTTTCGGGGCCGCAGGCCGCCTTCCCCGACATACGCACCGGCAACGGCTACGATGTCCATTCCTTCGAGCCGGGCGATCATGTCGTGCTTTGCGGCGTAAGGATCCCACACGGCAAGCGCCTTTCCGGCCATTCCGATGCCGATGTCGGGCTCCATGCGCTGACCGACGCCCTGCTCGCCACCTGCGGCGCCGGCGACATCGGCACGCATTTCCCGCCCTCCGATCCGCAATGGCGCGGAGCGGCTTCTCGCCTCTTCGTGGAGCATGCTGCCCGGATCGTGCGCGAGCGCGGCGGCCGCATCGCCAATGCCGACATCACCCTGATCTGCGAGGCGCCGAAGGTCTCGCCGCATCGCGCGGCCATGACCGAGGCCCTCGCTTCCATGCTCGGCATCACGCCCGACAGGATCTCGGTCAAGGCCACCACCAACGAGCGGCTGGGCTTCGTCGGCCGCGAGGAAGGGATCGCGGCGATTGCAACCGTGAGCGTGGCCTATCCCGGCAGCGTGCCGGCATGAGTGGCAGGCGCGAGCTTGCGGAGAAGCTGCTTGCGGCCTGTCGCGCGCATGGCATCATGCTGGCCACGGCCGAATCGTGCACAGGTGGCCTGATCGCTGGCGCGCTGACCGACATAGCCGGCTCGTCCGACGTCGTCGACCGTGGCTTCGTCACCTACTCCAACGCTGCGAAGATGGAGATGGTCGGCGTTTCCGCCGCGACGCTTGATGCGTTCGGCGCCGTTTCCCGCGAGACGGCGGTGGAGATGGCGGCGGGCGCGCTTGCGCGTTCCCATGCCGGCATCGCGATCGCGGTGACCGGGATCGCCGGGCCCGGAGGCGGATCGGCGGAAAAGCCGGTCGGGCTGGTGTGGTTCGGTATCGCTTTGCGCGGCCGGGCCGTTGCGGCGGAGCAGCGGCTGTTCGAGGACAAGAGCCGCGATTACATCCGCGAGGAAACGGTGAAGGCGGCGCTTGCCCTGGCTATCGCCGCTCTGGATGGGCTTCACCCGCAGTGACGGACCGGGATTGCCGGCAGCCAGATCTCCATGGCTTCCCGTCGCTGGGTCGGAGATGCGGTAGTCGCGCTGCGCTGCGAGACGCTCGGCAACGGCGGGCGCGAACTGGCCGCCGCGACGAATGTCCACCGGGAAAACGCGATGGTCGAGCGCCATCTCCTTCAGCGCAAAGGCCGCCTTGCGGGCCATCGGAGGGCCTCCCGGTCTGTGGAAAGCGATCATGGTTCGATCCGTTCGGCCGCTGTCCAGTCCAGGTTTGGCGCCGCCGACAGGCGATGCCTTGCATTGTCCGCGATGCGCGCGATGATCGCGGCGGCGGGCAAGGCCTCGCGCACAAGGTCGACCGCCTCGCCGACGATAACGGCGGCGGTGTCGGTGTCGCCTGCTGCCGCCGCGTGGGCATAGCGCGCGCGTTCGTCGGGTCCTATCCCGCCGGGATCTGACCGCCAGCGCTCGTGGAAGGCGTTGCGGCGGGCACGGAGCGTCCAGGGCGCGGGCCAGGCGATCCCACGCGCGGCGTCAAAGACCGAACTGCGCGCGGTCTCGTCTCCGACCGTTCGCAGCGTGGTCGCCTTGGCGCGTGGATGGGCAAGCGACTCCTCCGCAGCGTAGAAGGCTGTGCCGCAGAGCACTGCGTCCGCTCCGAGCACGAGCGCGGCGGCCATCGTTCGCCCGTCGGCGATGCCCCCTGCCGCCACGAGCGGCAAATCGCCGATCGCATCGCGCACGGCCGGTAGGAGTGCCAGCGTCCCGCGCGCTGCGCCATGACCACCGGCCTCGCCGCCCTGTGCCACGATCACGTCGGCGCCCTGCGCTGCTGCCTCGCGCGCTCCGGCGACGGTCTGGATCTGGGCGAAAAGCGGGATACCGGCGGCGCGGATGCGCTCGGCGAAAGGCGCAATGTCCCCGAACGACAAAAAGACCGCGCGCGGCCTGTGCCGCATGACAGCGTCGAGGAGGGCCGGCCGCTCCGCCAGCGCCCAGGTGATGAAACCGACCCCGACCGGCGTGTCGGCGGCGGCCTTCAATTCCTGCGCGACCCAGTCCGGGTCGCAATAGCCCCCGCCGATGAAGCCAAAGCCGCCAGCGCGACTCACGGCGGCAGCGAGCGCTCCGCCGCTGACCTGAGCCATGGGCGCAAGCAGGATCGGCACGGAGAGGCCGAGGCGCCGCGTCAGCACCACCGCGCGCGTCATGAGCCGTGCGCCCGGCGCGCTTCGGCCGCCGATCTGCGGCGGAACTCCTCCACCGGAAGCCCACCGATGCCCCAGTTGGCCATCTCGACTTCGTCGATCACGACGACGGTCGTGGCGGGGTTCTTGCCGAGCACCTCGACCAGAAGCTCGCTCGCCCCCTTGATGAGCCGCGCCTTCTGCTCGGCGGTGGCGCCGTCGCGGGTGATCTTGATGTTGACATAGGGCATGGGTCACTCCGTGTCCGAGGCGAGGTTTGGCAGCGTTTCGTAGTGGAAGACCTTGGCGACGATCCGCCAGCCCGCCGCCGTGTGGATGAAGCTGAGGAAGTCGGTGAAATGACGCTCGCCGATCGCACAGCGTGCCTGGACGAGAGCCGTTTTCTCCCCGGCGAAGGTTATTGCGACCACTTCGTCGCGTCGCGCCTCGCCGCGGGCGGCCGGAGGTTCCCGCGCCGCGACGATCGGGAAATACTCCTTCATGCCTAGATTGATGGCCTCCTCGCCGGTCGCGCAGACGTAACGGGCGGCGGGGTCGAAGACCTTCGCCAGCCGGTCCACGTCGCTCAGATAGAGGCCGTCGAAGTAAAGCTGCATCTGCGCCTCGATGCGCGCGCGTGCCTGTTCCATCTGGCCACTCCCGGGGGGTGGTGAGGTCTGCCCGGAGCGGTGGGATCTGCTCGTGCAATCATGCCGCCAGCCCCTCGCGCTCCAGCACCTCGCGAACCTTCGGCCGGTCGGCGATCCGCGCTATGTAGTCGCGCACCCTCGGCCGCGAGGAAAGGTCGAAGTCGATGATTTTCGCCCAGGAGGCGACGACGAAGGTATAGGCGTCGGCCACGGTGAAGGTTTGCCCCATGATGTAGGGCCGCCCGTCCGCGAGCCGCTCCTCGAGCGCGTCGAAGCGCTTGGCAAGTTTGGCCAGCGCCTGATCCTTCAGCGCCCCCTCGGGCTTCACCGGGGCGAAGAATGGACCGAAGGATTTGTGCAACTCGGAGGCGGTGTAGTTCAACTCTGCCTGCAGCCGGACACGGTCGAGCGTTCCGTTCGCCGGCGCGAGCCCCGTCTCGGGTTTCAGGTCGGCCACGTATTGCAGGATCGCGGGGGCTTCGAGCAGCACCTCCCCTTCGTCGAGCTCGAGCGCGGGCACATAGCCCAGCGGGTTGATTTTGCCGTAGTCGGCGCCTGTCTCGGTCGTCTTGTTCGTCAGGTCGACCTTCTCGATCCTATGGGCAAGGCCCGCCTCGTTCAGCGCGATATGCACCGACTGCGAGCAGACCCCGGGACTGTAATAGAGTTTCATCGGCGTTTCCTTTCCTGTTCCGGCCCTGTCGGTCATGGAGCTTTAGTAGGGAAATCAGGTTTCCTTTGTAAACGTGCTATCTTTATGATACCTCACTTTCGAGTTTCCGATCGGTAACCCCGGAGGTGCCGCCATGGCCTTGAAGATGCGGAAGAACAAGGCGCCGAAGGTGCCCGAGGCCTGTCCGCTGCTGGAGTGCATGGCGATAATCGGCGGCGCCTGGACGCCGAACATCATCTGGTATCTGCGTGGCGGGCCCCGGCGGTTCAGCGAACTGCGCGCCGACATCCCCCAGGTTTCTCCCAAGGTGCTGACGACGCGCCTGCGCGAGCTCGAGGAATGCGGTGTGATCGAGCGCCGGGTGATGCCGACCTCGCCGCCGTCGGTCGAGTACGAACTGAACGAACTCGGCCGAAGGCTGGTGCCGGCGATCGAGGCGATTGCGCAGGTTGGCGAGGAGCTCAAGCGCCGGGCGGCCGCCGTCGTTCCGGCGGTCGCCGGGACCCCGCGGCTGAAGCACTTCCGGGCGAGCCGCGCCGCCCCTGCTGCCGATGCCGCCGAATGATGTGAAGGCCCGGCGGCGTTGCCGCCGGGCCGCTTCCTCAGCCTGCCCGGGCGCGACGGGCGGGAAAGTCGATGTCGGTGGCGGCGACATGGTTGAGGTAGTTGGTGAAGATGTTCGCCACAACGTTGCCCACCGTCTCGACGATGTCGGCGTCCGACAGGCCCGCCTCGCGCGCCGCCCTCAGATCGGAGTCCGCCACCATCCCCCGTTCGGCGGCGATGGCAACCGCCAGCCGCAGGATCGCCGCCGTGCGCGGATCGTCCGACCGGCCTGCGAGATGCGCCTCGATCGCCTCGGGCGGGACCTTCAGCCCGGCCGAGATCGCGGCATGGGCAGACGCGCAGTAATCGCAGGCATTGGCACCGGCCACCGCCAGCGCGACCGCCTCACGGGTTCGGGCATCGAAGCGGCCTCGACCGAGCGCCTCGCTGAGCCCGAGCAGCGCGTTCAGGACGGCGGGCTGGTTTGCCGCGACGCGGTAGAGGTTCGGCACCATGCCGATCTTGTCCTTGATGGCGGAAAATAGCGCCGCTGCCTCGGGGCCGGCGGTGCTGTCGGAGACTTGCGTGATGCGTGCCATGGATATGTTCCTTGCTTGGTCTTTTTTGCGGATCAGGCCGAGGCCATGACGGTTTCGGGCTTCGACAGCGCGACGACGGTCACGACCGCGACGCCGTTCAGGTAGTAGTAGGCGGCGTCGAGTCCGGAAAAGCCGAGCGCGGAGGGCAGAGCGAGGAACAGCAGCCCCACCGTCAGATCGACGGCGAGATGCAGCCGATACGGCAGCAGCCGGATCAGCCCGAACTGATGGTCGGTGAACACGGTCAGCAGCAAGGCCGCGACGCCGACAATTGGCGAGACCACGAGGGCAAGCGAGTTCGAGGCGCCGAGGCCGAGCAGGAAAGGCAGTGCGATCAGCGCTGCCGCGACCGGATAGTCGAGCCAGGCATGGATGGTTTTGGTGACGAAGCGCATGGCGCGGGTCCTTTCGACGGAGTTTCAATCAGGGCGAGTCATTCGCCGCGCCACCTGATTACGTCGAACAGACCGGACGATGAATTTCAGAAAGTCCGCTGGATATTGCAGATCGTCCGAAAGATGGAACGGTCGATCAAGCCGCTCGGGGCCTGCCCTGGCTCGTCTGCCGGAAAGCGGCAGGGGGCAGTCCGATTTCCTTGCGGAACACCCGGCTGAAGGCCGACTCCGAGGCATAGCCCGACACTTCGGCCGCCTCGGCGACGCTGAGTCCCCGTGTTGTCAGCGCCTCGCGCGCGATCTGCATCCGCCAGGACGTGACATAGCCCATCGGCGTGACGCCAAGCCGCGTGGTGAAACGCTCGGCGAAGCCGGTACGCGACAGTCCCGCCTCCCGGGCAAGCGCTGCGACGGTCCAGTCGGCGGCAGGCTGCCGATGGAACGCCGTCAGCGCCCGCGCAAGGTGGGGGTCGGCGAAGCCGGCGATGCCGTTTTCGGGGCCCTGGGCCTGCTCGATATATGCCCGGATCGCCTGGGCGAAGATCGCCTCGGACATCTTGAGCGCGATCAGGTCGCCGCCGAGCCGCGCGCCCCCGGCCTCGGCGCCGATCACCTTGAGCGTCGCCTCGAGCCATGGGCCGGCCTCCTCGCCATAGCCCCTTAAGTGGATGAAGGGCGGCAGCCTTTCGAACAGCAGGTGCCGCGAGCCCTCGGCCAGTGCGAAATGTCCGCAGATGAGCTGGGTGTCCTGCGGGTTTTCCTCGCCGCCCCAGACGAGCGTGCCATGTCCGGGAAAGCCGGAGCGCGCGAGCACATCGTCGAGCGGCAGCGCCTCTTCAGGGCCCGCATACCGGCAGGACAGCACATGTGCGGTCCCGTGTGGGATGACGATCAGGTCGCCCTGCGCCAGGTGGACGGGCATGCGCTGCCCGTCTATGCGCACCAGCGCCTCGCCCCGGTGCGCGAAGTGAAAGCGTGCCACGTCGCGGAAGGCAGGCACACGCACGCCCCAGGGTTCGGTGAAGCTCGTGCGGAAGTAGAGCGTGCCGCGGAGCGAGAGCCGGGTGAGGATGTCGCTGAGGAGGTCCAACATGCAGCCAGGGACTATACAGGGTTGTGCGCAGGCGTCCAGATGCTTGGACGAACTCGCATCCATTGCGGGCTTTTGGGCATCAATAAGCCAACACATTCGGCCGGCGATGGGTTGGCCCCGCCCGCGGCGGGCCACTTGCGCCTGAGGCCGGACCTCGGTTCGCGCTGCAGGGACTTCGGCGCTCTTCCTGTGGCACGTGGGAGCGACCCCGGCTCGCCTCCAAGCCCGCATGAGTGCCCCCTTCGGCCCCGGAATGCTCGCACGCCGAAAGTCGACATGCCGGAGACGGCTCGCGCCCCCTCCATCCACGATGGTGTTCCGGGGCCGGGCGATCTGTCTCACCCGGGATTCGCCGAAATCGGCAGGCTGCGTTTGCGCCATCGAAGATAGGGGATCGAGACGAGCACCGAGGCGACCACATAGGCTGCAAGGATCACCATCGTCTTCGGCCCCCTGAAGGTCGTCGCGACGATCACGGCGATGCCGACATGTCGGGTCACGCAGGCGATGGCGAGTGCCGTCCGATCACCCGGTTCGGGGCCTCCGAACAGGTGGCCGATCGCAAGCGCGATCAGCATCAGCGCAACCAGCGCAGACATCCCCGTCGCCTGGATTTCGAGCAGAAGCCGCCAGTGGAGCACGAGCAGCAGTACGCTGGCTGCAGTCAGCCCTCCCCCGGCGATGATCGTCGCCCTGTCGGCATAGCGCGCCGTCAGGTCAGGCAGGAGAGCCCCCAGAGCCATCCCCGCCGCCAACGGCAGCAGGAACGACTTTGCCAGCGACGTGGCCACGTCGAGGGAGGAGATATCCGCCGCGACGTCGAAGTAGCTGGCGAGTGCGGCCACCCACAGGGGAACGACCACGATCGCCAGAAGCGAGGTCGTTACGACGAGGCTGAACGAATATTCCGGACTGCCGAACTTTTCGAGCTTGCGGGGCAGCAGCGGCGCGCCTGCCGAAACGGCCAGCACCAGCAATGCGGCCTTGGCGCCGGGAGCCAAGGGCCATGATACGGCGATCAGCCAGGCCGCCAGCGGAACCATCACGAACATCGCTACGAGCGAACGCATCAACAATGCCGGTCGCCTTGCGAGATAGAGGATGTCGGAGAGCCTGGCGCCCATTCCGATCGCCAGGATAAGAACCGCCATTGCGGCCTTGATCAGCAGCAAGAGGGTCAAGGTCATGGTGAAATCAGCTCCCGTTTGCCGCTTGCGGCGCAACGCCCCGGAAGCCGGGACGGGACATCGGCAGATCGGGCGGCCGCGGCCAACCCGCCCGAGGTTGGGAACGCCGGCCGACACCGCCGGTGCCTACGACACGCTCCCGCAACGAGCAAATCAACGAACCGGCGAGCAGG
The DNA here is from genome assembly GCF_016756635.1 of Mesorhizobium sp. L-8-10. Classification (NCBI taxonomy): domain Bacteria; kingdom Pseudomonadati; phylum Pseudomonadota; class Alphaproteobacteria; order Hyphomicrobiales; family Phyllobacteriaceae; genus Mesorhizobium; species Mesorhizobium sp. L-8-10. Next base: position 5,107,790 of record NZ_AP023263.1, read on the forward strand.
AATGCGGCCTGCCGATTCCTGCCCGGCACATTGCGTTCGGCTGGATCGGCATTGCCCGCCGTCACCCGCATGGCTGCCACCGTCCTTTCTTCCGGATCCAGGCTGCTCTGCATGATTAGTCGATCGCGAAAGCCGCGCAAGAACCGCTGCCTGCCGAGTCCCGCAACGATCGGCCGTCGCTTCAAGAGATGAAACGCAACTCCAAGGCTTTCGTGGAGATGAACCCCTCGGATCGAAAGTGATCGCGTTGTGCGAGAGACCTGGTGCGAGAGACCTGCTCAATGCCGGCTTCCATTGCCCCTAAGTCCAACTTCCGGAGCGTGGCTTTTTCACTAGCATGGCCCGGACGGTATCGGCCGATTGCGTCGCGCGATTTGCACTGGCCCACAGCCAGCCGCCACAATCAGGAGGATGGCATTGTCACGCACGACATCTCGCTTGACCATCACCGGCTCTCGTACGCCGGCAGTGGTTGCCGTCAACTCGTCCGCGGACGGACGGCCGGTTCATGCGATCTTGTCCGCGCGACTGAAAAGTGACGGTTCGGCAGAGGCAGGTGCGTCCTCCATCTGTATGAACCTCAGCGAGGTATTGAGGCTGAGCTCTATTGGAGGCCGGCTGCGATGCTGATTGATATTCTTGTGATCAACGCTAGTATTTATGTGGCGATCGGCAAGTTGGCGAACACGGCGGCCAAGGGGCGAGGTTCACCATGACACGTTGGGGTTTGGTATTGCGGGTGGCGGCTGCCTCCGCGGGTCTGGTCTTTGCAGCCGTGCCGTTTTCAACCGTCTTTGCGCAGCAACAGGCGGCAACGGCCGATGCCACGGCCGACACATCCGCGCCGGCTCCACTCTCCGAGGACGAGTTGGAGGTTCTCGTGGCGCGCATCGCGCTTTATCCGGACGAGCTGATCGCCGTGATTTCGGGCGCTTCGCTCTATCCGCTGCAGATCGTCGAGGCCGAGCGCTATCTCGAGCAGTACGCCAAGGACAAGAGCCTGAAGCCCAAGGATACTTGGGATGGAAGCGTGGTTTCGCTGCTCAACTATCCCGAGATCGTCAAGATGATGAGCGACGATCTCGACTGGACCCAGCAGTTCGGCGATGCCCTCGCCTACCAGCAGAAGGATGTGCTGATCGCCATCCAGCAACTGCGTGAGGAGGCGGTCGCCAAGGGCATCATCAAGACCGACGACAAGGTCAAGGTGGTCGAGGAGAACGACAACATCGTCATTCAGTCGGCGAGCACCGAAAAGGTCTACGTGCCGCGCTACGAGCCGGAGATGCTCTACGAACCGGGCTATGCCGTCGCGCCGATCTCCTACTATCCCGAGCCCTACCCCAGCTACTGGTATCCGACAGCGACCTTCTTTGCCGCGGCTGTGACAGGGGCGGCCTGGGCCGCAGTCGTCGATTGGGACGATTGGGGCGTGTGGGGCGGCCGCTGGGGCAACGACGTCGACATCGACTGCAACGGTTGCTTCAACAACCGCGATTTCAACGGCAAGGTCAATTTCAACGATGTCGACTGGAAGAATGTCGATCGCTCTAAGATCAACATCGACCGCAACCAGTTCGCCAAGTTCGACCGCACCAACGTCAAGAACCGTATCGAGAAGAACAGCACGAACAGCATCCGCAACCGGGCGTCGAACATCAGGAACGAGCGCAAGCCTGGGGGCGCGGGCAGGACCGCCAACGTGCAGGATGTCCGCAAGAGCACGCTCGAGGGCTTGAAGGCCAAGCCGGATCTGAAGAGGCCCGACGGGGGCAATATCAAGAGGCCCGACGGCAAAAGGCCTGACGCCTCGAAGGCCAATCTGAACAGGTCGAGTGTCAAGAAGCCGACCAATGTCAAGCGGTCTTCGGGCAAGGCAAAGCCGGCAGCTCGTGCAGATAACCGGCCCAAGAAGCCGTCCGGTCTTGGCCATGTCGGTTCCGGGAAAAAGCAGAAGATCGCCTCGAACCGCGGCGCTAAGGCCATGGGCGGCGGCGCACGCGGCGGGCACAGAGCGGCACCGCGCGGCGGTGGCGGGCGCCAAATGGCCGGGCCACGCGGTGGCGGCGGCCACAGGTCCGTCCATCGTGGCGGCGGTGGACGTCGGCGCTGAGCAGGAGGACATGACCATGAACGCTACCCGCATGTTGCTTCGCTCGCTGATGGCTACTGCCCTTGTTGCGCTGCCGTTGGCGCTCGGCTCCGCCATGTCCTTCGCGCAGGAAAATGGCGGCATATCGTCATTTGCTGCAGCTACGGAGCCGCCGCTTTTCGACACACCCGCCGCCGCGATCGAAGCCTTCAAGGCGTCGCTCGCGGCCGACGATTTCGATAGGCTCGCAAAGTTGCTCGGCCTCGACGCGGCCAAACTGAAGGCCGAGGAAAGCACGAAGGAGACCTTCGAACAGATCCGGCAGGGCGCGGCCAGGCAGGTGGTTGTCCAGGATCTGGGCGACCGCCAGTTGCTCCAGATCGGCGACAGGCTCTGGCCGCTGCCCTTTCCGATCGTGAAGGACGACGACGGCAAATGGTATTTCGATACCTATGCGGGCCTGGAAGAGATCATCAACAGACGCGTCGGCGAGAACGAGCTGGAAGCGATTTCGACGCTGCGCGCCCTTGTCGAGGCGCAGGAGGAATATTCCGCCGACGACCACGACGGCGACAGCGTGCTCGAATACGCCCAGAAGCTGATCAGCAGCGAGGGCGCCACCGACGGGCTTTACTGGCCGCCCGACCAGGGCGACGGCGAAAGCCTGATCGGCGAGTTCGCCGACCAGGCGGCATTGGGTAAGGCGAGGCAAGGCGAAGGCTATTTCGGCTATCGCTTCCGCGTTCTGACCGGCCAGGGCGACAATGTCGCCGGGGGGCGTTACGACTACGTCATCAACGGCAACATGATCGCCGGGTTCGGGCTGGTGGCCTGGCCGGTGAAGTATGGCGAAACGGGCGTCCACACTTTCGTCGTCAACCGGAATGGCGTCGTCTACGAGGCCGATCTTGGCGAGGAGACCGAAACCATCGCGACAGGGATCAAGCGGTTCAACCCCGACCAGAACTGGGACGTCGTCGCGGATTGACCGGGCCCACCGTCAAGTTTGGCCGATTGTAGCGCCGGCCAGGCCGCAAAACGGTGACCTTCCCGGGCGGGACGGCGTCTTGATCGACCGTCTCTGGGTTATGGTCGCTTTCTGTTTCCCTCCCTCGGTGAGGAGTGGTGCCGTGCTTCGGCAGGACGTCCCTTAATCCGTCTGCGGCTATCGGCCGGTTTTCACTTCTTGATGACCCACCGGTCTGCCGTGTCGGTTTGCTGTTGACATTCTTCTTGGGTCGACGGAATTTCCGACACTCAGTTTTACTTTGCGAGAATTTGCGCCTGTCCGGCAGAATTTGTGTCGGCAGCGTCGGCGTCGTGATTTGCTTTGCACTCGTGGCGGAACGGCCAGCATGGCAGTTGTCCTGCAAAAATCCAGTTCTTTACAGGACGCGGGCTTTGCGGAGGATGCTACTGGCAGGTGCCGGGCGTCGGACGCTTGGTGGTGGAATCGGTGCCGGCCATGGGCTCGCGCGAAGCGAAGGCCCGATCGGATCAGGCCGGCGCGCCGTAGATCGCGTTGGCACGTTTCTCGAAGGCGTCGGTGAACATGCGGAAGGCACGGTCGAACATGGCGCCCATCAGCGCGCCGAGCACCCGGCTCTTGAACTCGTATTCGATGTAGAAATGCACGTCGCAGCCCGACGGCGTCGCCGGGGTGAAGGCCCATGTGTTGGTGAGGTATTTGAAAGGACCCTCGAGATATTTCACCTCGATCGACTTCTCGTCCGGCTTCAGCAGCACCTGCGTCGAGAAGGTCTCGCGGATCGCCTTGTAGCCGACCGTCATGTCGGCCACGAGCATGACCCGGCCGTCGCGCTCGCGCCGGGACCGCACCGTCAGCGCTTCGCAGAGCGGGAGGAATTCGGGGTAGCTTTCGATGTCCGCGACCAGCGCGAACATCTCATCCACAGTGTGTCGGGTGTTCCTGACGGTTTCGAATTGCGGCATGAAAAGAAGGCTTTACATGCTTTTCTTCAGCTGCGCTTCACGCGCCGCCCTAAGCTTGGCGAAATCGTCTCCGGCATGGTGCGAGGAGCGAGTCAACGGGCTTGAAGCGACGACGAGGAAACCCTTGGTATAGGCGATCGTCTCATAGGACTTGAACTCGTCGGGCGTGACGAACTTCTTCACCGGGTGGTGCTTCTTGCTCGGCTGCAGGTACTGGCCGATGGTCATGAAGTCGACACCGGCCGTGCGCAGGTCGTCCATGAGCTGCAGCACCTCGTTGCGCTCCTCGCCGAGCCCCACCATGATGCCCGATTTGGTGAAGATCGACGGGTCGATCTCCTTCACGCGCTGGAGCAGCCGGATCGAATGGAAGTAGCGCGCGCCGGGGCGCACCGTCAGATAGTTCGACGGCACGGTCTCCAGATTGTGGTTGAAGACGTCGGGCTTGGCCGCCACGACCACTTCCAGCGCGCCGTCCTTGCGCAGAAAGTCGGGCGTCAGGATCTCGATCGTGGTGCCGGGTGCGGCCGCACGGATGGCGTGGATGACGTCGGCGAAGTGCTGAGCGCCGCCGTCGGCCAGGTCGTCGCGGTCCACCGAGGTGATGACCACATGGGAAAGCCCCATCTTGGCGACCGCCTTGGCCACGCTGTCCGGCTCGTTGGGATCGAGCGGCGTCGGAATGCCGGTCGCCACGTTGCAGAAGGCGCAGGCCCGCGTGCAGATCTCGCCCATGATCATGAAGGTGGCGTGCTTCTTGTCCCAGCACTCGCCGATGTTCGGGCAGCCGGCTTCTTCGCACACGGTCACGAGGCCATGCGACTTCACGATCTCGCGGGTTTCCTGATAGCCGCGCGACACCGGCGCCCTGACGCGGATCCAGTCGGGCTTTCGCAGCACTTCCTGGTCGGGCCGGTGGGCCTTTTCCGGATGCCGCGGCCGCGGCCGGTTCAACGTATCGAGGAGCGTTACCATGTCAGTCCTGTTGGGGCCGGCTCGATTGCGAGCGCCCGAAGAGCCAGAGAATGAGGATCGCGCCGACGATCGCCACGATCAGGCTGCCGAGGAATCCGTAGAACCGGATGCCGACCAGGCCGGCAAGCGTGCCGCCGACGAAGGAGCCGGCAATGCCCACCAGAATGTTGGTCAGTACCCCGTGGTCCCGATTCATCGTCCGTTCCGCAACCCAGCCGGCCAGGAAGCCGATCACGAGCATGCCGAAGAAGCCGACACCCGGCATGGCGAGAATGCCGTAGCTTTGTTCCACGAGGTGCCTCCTTGTCCGCACTTTCCCGCATATAGTTCATAACGGCGATGCGAAACAGACCTCCAAATGCGCCCGGCCTATGCGTTGAGCACACGCCCGTAGGCGTCGAGCACACTCTCTTTCATCATCTCCGACAACGTCGGATGCGGGAAGACCGTATGCATCAGCTCTTCCTCGGTCGTTTCGAGGTTCATCGCCACGACGAAACCCTGGATCAACTCGGTGACTTCGGCGCCGATCATATGCGCGCCCAGCAACTGGCCGGTCTTCTTGTCGAAGATCGTCTTGACGAAACCCTGGTCCTCGCCGAGCGCTATCGCCTTGCCGTTGGCGCCGAACTGGAAGCGGCCGACGCGTATGTCGCGACCCTCGGCCTTCGCCTTCTGCTCGGTCAGGCCGACGGATGCGACCTGCGGGTTGCAATAGGTGCAGCCGGGGATCACCGACTTGTCGAGCGCGTGCACGCCGGGCACATTGGCGATCTTCTCGACGCAGATCACGCCTTCGTGCTCCGCCTTGTGGGCGAGCAAGGGCGGGCCTGCGACGTCGCCGATCGCGTATATGCCGGGGACGCTCGTCCGGCCGTAGCCGTCGGTGACGACGGCGCCGCGTTCGGTCTTCACGCCCAGCGCCTCCAGGCCCAGATTCTCGATATTGCCCTGCACCCCCACCGCAGAGATCATCCGGTCGGCGGTGATCTTCTCGATCTTGCCGTCCTTCAGCTCGACATGGGCGGTGACCGAGTTGGCGCCCTTGTCGACCTTGTCGACCTTGGCCTCGAGCAGGATCTTCATGCCCTGCTTCTCGAACTGCTTCCTGGCGAAGGCCGAAACCTCCGCGTCCTCGACAGGCATGACGGCCGGCAGCACTTCGACGACGGTCACTTCGGCGCCCATGGTGCGATAGAAGGATGCGAACTCGATACCGATCGCGCCGGAGCCGACGACCAGCAGCGACTTCGGCATCTCCTTGGGCACCATCGCCTCGAAATAGGTCCAGATCAGCTTGCCGTCCGGTTCCAGGCCAGGCAGCACGCGCGGCCGGGCGCCGGTGGCGAGAATGATGTGCTTGGCGGTGTAGGTGCCCTCGCCCTTGGTGCCCTTGGGGGCAGCCGGCTGCGGCTCCATCGGCTTCTTCGCCGTCTTGGAGACGACGATCTCATTGGGCTTGGTGAACTTGGCCTCGCCCCAGATCACGTCGACCTTGTTCTTCTTCATCAGGAAGGCGACACCGCCGTTGAGCCGCAGGGAGACCTTGCGCGAGCGGTCTACGACGGCGGCGACGTCGGCCGACACCGTGCCGTCGATCTTCAGGCCGTAATCCTTCGCGTGCTCGGCATAGTGCATGATCTCGGCCGAACGCAGCAGCGCCTTTGTCGGGATGCAGCCCCAGTTGAGGCAGATGCCGCCCAGATGCTCGCGCTCGACGATCGCCGTCTTGAAGCCGAGCTGGGCCGAGCGCACCGCGGTCACGTAACCGCCAGGCCCCGAACCGATGATGATCACGTCGTAGTTTTCGGCCATGATGCTTCCTGTCTCCGTCTATGCGGGGTTTCGGGTGAGCAGCACCCAGTCATGTCTTTTGTGGTCCGCGGAAAGCGGGACGGCAGCCGCGCGCGACACTTCGAGAAAACCGCTCGATCGATAGAGCGACAGGGCAGTCTCGTTGTGGTTTTCGGTGATCAGGCTGGTCGGCACCTCTCCCGACTCGCGAAGCTCCTGGGCGAGCAGGGCTCGACCGATGCCCTTGCCGCGATGCTCGCGGTAGACGCCGAGGCTGTCGACGAAACGGTTGCCGATCACCTGCCGCTGCAGCGCAAGGATGGGCTCCACGACCGGATGGGGCGCGGGCATGTCGCGCGGGCTCTCGCCGATCTGATAGGCGATCAGGGCACCCGCGAGGTCGCCCTTCCATTCGGCGACCACCGCGCCCTGCCATCCTTCCGCCGGATCGTCCCGCATCCTCATGCGGCCCTTCTCCATCGCCGTGTCGAGACTGCCGTCCAGCACCGCCCCGTACCAGAACCAGGAGGCGAAGCCGTGCGAGGCGATATCGACCAGGATCGCCAGTTCGGCCGCGTCGCGCCTTTCGGCGCGCCGCATGATGAGCTCTCCCGCCAAGATCAGAGGTCCAGCGCGCGGCGCACCAGCGGCGCCAGCGCCTTGCCGATGGCGCGCGTGTTCTCGGTGTCCAGATGCACGCCGTCGAGCGGCGTCGTCCGGGCGACAGTGCCGGCGTCGAAGAAATCGCAGCCGATTTCCCGCGCGAGCGCCGCGTACTGGGTTGCCAGATGCTGCGACGCGCCTTCGCCGCCGGCGAAGGCCTGCGCGAAATCGACGTTATCCGTACGCGACACGGCGGGCGGGGAGACGATGATCAGCTTCGGAGCGGGCGCGGCAAGCTGATAGGGGTGCGTACGAACGATCTGGGCAAGCCGGGCCATGCCGTGCCTAGAGACGAAGGCGTTGCCGTGGATCCACGGCTTCATGTCGTTGGCGCCGAGCATGATGATCACCAGGTCGAGCGGCGAATGGGTACCGAGCGCGACCGGCAAGGTACGCGCGCCGTTGCGATCCTCGCCGGCGAGATTGTCATCGAAGGCCGTCGTGCGGCCGTTGAGGCCGTCGGGGATGACGTGCGCGCCGGTGCCGAGCTCCGCCTGCAGAACGCTCGGCCAGCGATCCTGATAGGCATGCCTGGACGGGCCCTCGGCATTGTAGCCCCAGGTCAGCGAGTCCCCGTAACACAGAACCGTCTTCATCGTCCGAACTCCCCCTCGATCCGATCCTTGGGCCGCCGCGTCGGGCCGCTGCGGAAAAGACATAAGAGCCGCCGTTGCGGTCCGGCGCAAGCGGTGGACGCTGTCGGGCGTTGCCCACGAAAACCGGGCGCGGAGGAGGCCGCGCCGGCGGAGCGGTCCGGAGCTCGGACCGCCGCGGCAGCGCCCCGTCCTAGACCAGCATTCCCATGGGGCTCTCGATGTAGCGCTTGAAGGCTCCGAGAAGCTCGGCGCCGAGCGCGCCGTCGACGGCGCGATGGTCCGTCGAGAGCGTGACCGACATCATGTTGGCGACCTTGATCTCGCCATTCCGGACGACAGCCCTCTCCTCGCCTGCGCCGACCGCCAGGATCGTCGCATGCGGCGGGTTGATGACGGCAGCGAAATCCTTGACGCCGAACATGCCGAGATTGGAGACCGCGGTCGTGCCGCCCTGATATTCCTCGGGCTTCAGCTTGCGGGTTTTCGCCCGGGCTGCGAGGTCCTTCATCTCGTTGGAGATGACCGACAGGGTCTTCTGGTCGGCCTTGCGCACGATCGGCGTGATCAGTCCGCCGGGAATGGACACGGCGACGCCGACATCGGCACGCTTGTGCTTCACCATCGCGCCTTCCGTCCACGACGCATTGGCATCCGGCACGGCCATCAGCGCCATCGCCATCGCCTTGATGATCATGTCGTTGACGGAAAGCTTGTAGGCTGGAGCCTCGCCCTTCTCCGTCTTGACCATCGGTGCGGCGTCGTTGAGCTGCTTGCGCAAGGCGAGCAGCGCATCGATTTCGCAGTCGAGTGTCAGATAGAAATGTGGAACGCTGCTCTTGGCCTCGACCAGACGGCGCGCGATGGTCTTGCGCATATTGTCGTGCGGCACGAGCTCGTAGGAGCCGGGCTCGAACAGCTTCAGGACCGCTTCGTCCGACATCGGCTTCGCCGCGGGCGCAGGGCTCGGAACCGGCGCAGCGGTGGGAGCCTTGGCCTCGGCGGCGGGCCTGGCGCCGCCACCGGCGATGGCGGCTTCCACGTCGGCCTTCACGACGCGACCGTGCGGTCCCGACCCGGCGATCGCCGAAACGTCGAGGCCGGCGTCCTTGGCGATGCGGCGAGCCAGGGGCGAGGCGAAGACGCGATTGCCGTCGCCGCTCGATGCCGCAGGCTTGGCGGCCTCGACCGGACCTGCCGCGCCGTTGCCGGCCGGCTTGGCCGCGGGCGCCGGAGCTTCAGCCTTGGCCGGCTCGCTTTTGGCGGGCTCGGCCTTGGCGGGTTCGGCGGCTGGCTTGGCTGCGCCGTCACCCTTCGCGGCCGCACCCGCATCCTCGCCCTCGCCGGCAAGGATGGCAATGAGCGCATTGACCTTGACGCCTTCCGTGCCTGCCGGAACGACGATCCTGGCGACGGTGCCCTCGTCGACCGCTTCGACTTCCATGGTGGCCTTGTCCGTCTCGATCTCGGCGATCACGTCGCCCGGCGAGACATGGTCGCCTTCCTTGACCAGCCATTTTGACAGGTTGCCCTCCTCCATCGTGGGCGAGAGGGCGGGCATGGTGATGTTGATCGGCATGGCTCCCTCCCCGGGCCTAGCGGTAAGTGACGGCTTTCACCGCCGCGACAACCTCGCCGACATTTGGCAAAGCGAGCTTTTCCAGGTTCGCCGCATAGGGCATCGGCACGTCCTTGCCGGCGACGGTGATTACCGGGGCGTCGAGATGGTCGAATGCGCGCTGCGAAACCTGGTTGGCGATGAAGTCGCCGACGGAGGACTGCGGGAAGCCCTCCTCGACAACGACCAGGCGGTTGGTCTTCTTGACCGACGCCACGATCGTGTCGAGATCCATCGGCCGGATCGTCCGCAGGTCGATGATCTCGGCGTCGATCCCCATCCCGCGCAGTTCAGCTTCGGCCTTGACGGCATAGGTCATGCCGATGCCGAAGGAGACGATCGTCACGTCCCTGCCCGGCTTGTGGATGCGCGCCTTGCCGATCGGCAGCACGAAATCGTCGAGCTTCGGCACCTCGAAGGTGTGACCGTAGAGGATCTCGTTCTCGAGGAAGATCACCGGATTGGGATCGCGGATCGCGGCCTTGAGCAGGCCCTTGGCGTCGGCCGCGCTGAAAGGCACCACGACCTTGAGGCCGGGGATGTGCCCGTACCAGGCGGCATAGTCCTGGCTGTGCTGGGCCGCGACGCGGGCGGCCGCGCCGTTGGGGCCGCGGAAGACGATCGGCGCGCCCATCTGGCCACCGGACATATAGAGCGTCTTGGCCGCGGAATTGACGATCTGGTCGATCGCCTGCATGGCGAAGTTGAAGGTCATGAATTCGACGATCGGCTTCAGGCCGGCCATCGCCGCGCCGACGCCGACACCGGCGAAGCCGTGCTCGGTGATCGGGGTGTCGACCACGCGCTGCGGTCCGAACTCCTGCAACAGCCCCTGCGTGATCTTGTAGGCGCCCTGGTATTCGGCGACCTCCTCGCCCATCACGAAGACATCGGGATCGCGCCGCATCTCTTCGGCCATGGCGTCGCGCAGCGCCTCGCGCACGGTCATGGTCACCATCTCCGTTCCGGCGGGAACGTCGGGATCCGCCGCCGTGTCCACCTTGGGAGCCGCCGGAACAGGCGCGGGCGCCTTCTCCTCGGCGGCGGGGGGCGCCGCTTCAGGCTTGGCCAGCGCGGCTTCCGGCGCCTTGGCCTTGCCGATGTCGCCGACGGCCTCGCCATCCTGCAGCAGCACGGCGATCGGCGTGTTCACCTTGACCCCTTCGGCGCCGGCCGGCACCAGGATCTTGCCCAGGGTGCCCTCGTCGACGGCTTCGACTTCCATGGTGGCCTTGTCGGTCTCGATCTCGGCGATGACGTCACCGGCGGTGATCTTGTCACCCTCGCTTTTCAGCCATTTCGACAGGTTGCCCTCTTCCATCGTCGGCGAGAGCGCGGGCATCAGAATTTCGATCGGCATATCCCTGCCTCCCTCAGAGCGTCACGTCGGTCCAGAGCTCGGATGCATCCGGCTCCGGATCGGTCTGGGCGAAATCGGCGGAATCGGCCACGATGTCGCGCACCTCCTTGTCGATGGCCTTGAGGTCGTCCTCGCTGGCCCATTTCTTGGCGATCAGCCGCGCCTTCACCTGCTCGATCGGATCATGCTCGGAGCGCATCTTCTGCACTTCGTCCTTCGACCTGTACTTGGCCGGGTCGGACATCGAATGGCCGCGATAGCGATAGGTCTGCATTTCGAGGATGATCGGACCGGCGCCGGAGCGGCAATGCTCGAGCGCCAACTCGCCCGCGGACTTGACCGCGCGCACGTCCATGCCGTCGACCTGGATGCCGGGAATGCGGAAGGAAGCGCCGCGGTGGGAGAAGTCCGTCTCGGCCGACGAGCGGGCAACCGAGGTGCCCATGGCATAGCGGTTGTTCTCGATGACGTAGATGACGGGCAGCTTCCACAGAGAGGCCATGTTGAAGCTCTCATAGACCTGGCCCTGGTTCGCCGCGCCGTCGCCGAAGAAGGTCAGCGACACGTTCTTGTTCTCGCGATAGCGGTTGGCGAAGGCGAGTCCGGTGCCGAGCGAGACCTGGGCGCCGACGATGCCATGACCGCCGTAGAAGTTCTTCTCCTTGGAGAACATGTGCATGGAGCCGCCCTTGCCCTTGGAGTAGCCACCCCTGCGGCCGGTCAGCTCCGCCATCACGCCGCGCGGCGACATGTCCATGGCGAGCATGTGGCCATGGTCGCGATAGGCGGTGATCATCTGGTCGCCGTCGACCATCGCCATCTTCAGGCCGGTCACCACGGCCTCCTGGCCGATGTAGAGATGGCAGAAGCCGCCTATGAAGCCCATGCCGTAGAGCTGGCCGGCCTTCTCCTCGAAGCGCCGGATCAGCAGCATCCCGCGATAGGCGGAAAGCTCTTCCTGCTTGGTGAACTCGGCCGGTTTCGGCGCTGAAAGCGCGGTTGAGGACTTCGCGTCCGGCTTGGATTTCGCCGGCGCCTTGTTAGCGGCAGTCGCCATTCATCACTCCCTGTGACTGTCTCTTCGCGGACATGGCGGGGAGATCGAAGATCATGTCCTCCCCACAGATCTGAGGGAAAGCTAACATGCCGGCCGCACTTCGGCCATGCGGAAAATCGCATGGCTGATATGCACGCTAAGTGTTTATAGTTGCAGGGATAATTAGACTTAATCAGATTTCAGTTAATTCGCGTCCGGGCGAGGCCGCATGATGGTTATCTCGTCGGCATGCGAAAGGTTCAGAGCCCGTCGGGCCTGCTCGTCGAGCATGTCCTTCTCGAGGGTCCCGTCATGCAGGAGCTGAACACGGCGCTCGAGCTCGACGCGGCGAGCCTTCAAGGCGTCCAGCTGCGCCTGCAACTCGACGGTGCGAGCCTCGAGCCGGTAGCGGGAGTAGATGCCGAATTCGCCATTATAGGCATGGAAGCCGAAATAGGCGAGGAAGGCGGCCGAGATGGTCGGCACGATCAGCCTGCCGGTGTTTCTCTTCTTGTGCTGGCGTGTCCACATAGGCGCATCCTTTTCGGCGCCATCATTGCCTCGTCATGATTAATGGCAGGTTACGAGGTCGAGGGGGCCCTTGTTTCGGATAGACGGCGAGCAGAACCTGCCAAAGGAAACGGGGCGCCTCAGCGCCCCTTTGAAAGCCTCACCAGCCCTGCGAGCAAGGGCAGACTGCAGCCCTCACCCTTTCAGGATGCTCGTGCCCGCGTAGCGCGCCTGGTTGCCGAGCTCCTCCTCGATGCGGATGAGCTGGTTGTATTTCGCCAGCCGGTCGGAGCGTGCGAGGGAGCCCGTCTTGATCTGTCCGCAATTGGTCGCGACGGCAAGGTCGGCGATGGTGGAATCCTCGGTCTCGCCGGACCGGTGCGACATCACCGCCGTGTAATTGGCCTTGTGCGCCGTCTCGACTGCGTCGAGCGTCTCGGTCAGCGAGCCGATCTGGTTGACTTTGACCAGGATCGAATTGCCGACGCCCATGCGGATGCCGTCGCGCAGACGCGCGGAATTGGTAACGAAGAGGTCGTCGCCCACGAGCTGGGTCTTCTTGCCGACGAGGTCGGTCAGCGCCTTCCAGCCGTCCCAGTCGTCCTCGGCCATGCCGTCCTCGATCGAAATGATCGGATAGTCGGCCGCGAGCTTGGCAAGATATTTGGCCTGCGCCTTCGGGTCGCGCGTCTTGCGCTCGCCCTCATAGACATAGTTGCCTTCCTTGAAAAACTCCGTCGCCGCGCAGTCCAGCGCCAGCGCCACCTGTTCGCCGGGCTTGTAGCCGGCGCTGTCGATCGACTCCATGATGAAATCGAGCGCCGCCTGTGCGCTCTTCAGATTGGGCGCGAAACCGCCCTCGTCGCCGACATTGGTATTATGGCCGGCCTCCTTGAGGCGCTTCTTCAGCGTATGGAATATCTCGGAGCCCCAGCGCACGGCGTCGCGCAGCGTCGGCGCTCCCACCGGCATGATCATGAACTCCTGGAAATCGATCGGGTTGTCGGCATGCGCGCCGCCGTTGATGATGTTCATCATCGGCACCGGCAGCACGCGAGCGTTCGGTCCGCCGACATAGCGATAAAGCGGCAGGCCGGACGCCTGCGCGGCGGCTCGCGCCACCGCAAGCGAGACGCCGAGAATGGCGTTCGCGCCGAGTCTGCTCTTGTTGGCGGTCCCGTCCAGCTCGATCATGGTCTGGTCGATGTGGATCTGGTTCTCGGCCTCCATGCCGCCGATCGCCTCGAATATCTCGCCGTTGACGGCCTCGACCGCGCGCTCCACGCCCTTGCCCAGATAGCGCGGCCCACCGTCGCGCAACTCCACCGCCTCGTGGGCGCCAGTCGAGGCGCCGGAGGGAACCGCGGCGCGGCCCATCGAGCCGTCTTCGAGCATCACATCGACTTCCACTGTGGGGTTCCCACGGCTGTCCAGGATCTCGCGTCCTACGATCTCGATAATGGCAGTCATATCAAGGAAATCCCCTCATTGAAGCAGATGGAAGGCCGGGCCCGTCTTAGACAATGCAGCGCAAAAGGCAATCAGCGGTGCGAGATTTATTGTCGTATGCGCTCGCAAGGCCCTAGGCTGAAAAGGTTCATGAGTCGCCGATGAGGGAGGCGGGATTGCGTCGGGCCGCGCGGGCTTTTTCAACCACGATCCTAATGCTGGCCGTGGCCGGCATCACTGTCTGGGCCGCGCTGGCCCTGTGGTACCGGCTGCCTGCTTCCGAGCCCGTCAATGGGCTGGCCGCCGGCCTCGCCGGCTTGTTCGGACTCGGCACGGTCGCCGCGCTTTTCAGTCGTCTTCGCTTGCCGATGCTCGTCGCCTTCGCGATCGCCTTCGGTGCCCTGCTTCTCTGGTGGAGCAGCATCAAGCCACCGGCACAGGGCGACTGGGCGCCCGAAGTCGCTCGTCAGGTTACCGGCACCGTCGATGGCGACGTCCTGACGCTGACCAATGTCCGCGACTTCGCGTGGCACAGCGCAACGGACTTCACGCCCCGCTGGGCCACGCGCAGCTACGACCTCGGCAAGCTGCGCACCCTCGATCTCTTCCTGTCCTACTGGGCGGGACCGGAAATGGCCCATGTCATACTGAGCTTCGGCTTCGAGGGTGGAGACTATCTCGCCTGGTCGATCGAAGTGCGGCGCGATACGGCAGGCAAGTTCTCGCCGGTCGGCGACCTGTTCAAGAGCAATCCGCTCGTCATCGTCGCCGCGGACGAGCGCGACGTGGTCGGCGTTCGGTCGAACTTCCGCAAGGAAGACGTTCAGCTCTACCGGCTGCGGGTCCCTCCACAAGCCGCGAAGGCACTTCTCCTCGAATATGTGGGCGACTCCAACGAGCTTGCCACCGAACCCCGATTCTACAATTCGATCACGACCAACTGCACGACGACGATCGTGAAGATGATGCGCGCGGTCGGCGACACCGTGCCCTTCGACTGGCGGCTCATCGTGAACGGCTATTTGCCCGACTATGCCTATGACAGGGGCGCCCTGACGGGCGGGCTGTCGCTCGAGGCGCTGCGTGCGGCCTCCCACATCGACTCGCGCGCCCAGGCGGCCGGGCTTTCGCCCGATTTTTCGCGGATTGTCCGCATCGGTGTGCCCTCCCCGTATCCATTGTCCGACTGACGGCCGTCAACGCCGGCTCTGGGCTCGATTCACGAAAGGAAACCCGACGACACCACAATTTATCGGTGTGCAGGCGACGTTGGGCGCTATCATCAGATTCGCGTGGGGCGAAACCGAGGGAGTTTCGCCATGTCCGAGTTGAGCGGCATTCTGAGTTTGATTTTCATCGCGGCGGCATTCCTGACGTCGTGCGATCCACAACCTTCTCAAGGTTCACTGCCGATATCGGTGATTCAGCCTCACGACTGAACGCGGCACACGGAACGGCCCCGTCAAGGGCCGTTTCCGTGGGCATTCCAACCTTACTGCCAGTATGGCTTCACCTTGTAGTAGGCGAAGGATGCGTCGCGAGCCATATGGCCGTCGTCGCGGGTAAGCTCGTTGATGTCATAGGCGGGAGCCGCCTCGAGCTGTTCGCGGGTGAGCGGCACGACATAGCCGCCCATACTCCTGTCGTAGTCCAACATGGACCACGGGACGGCGTGATATTTCTCGCCGATGCCGAGGAAGCCGCCAAAGCCGATAACGGCAAACATGATGCCGTTCGACATTTTTTCGAGCATGATGTCCTCGATCGTGCCGATCTGCTTGCCCTCGGTGTTGTAGACATTCGTGCCCATGACCCGCGAGGCGGTGATAGCGTCGGTATGTCCGGAAAGCGTTGTCATGCTTTGCTCCTCTTGTCCGTTTTGTCAGTGGGGACAATGGAGACGCGGCCGGATGGTTCCGACAATTCGGCCGCCTTGGCCGAACGCGATTTCAGTCGACGAGGATGAAGGTGACCTTCATGTTGACGCGGTACTCGGCGATCTTGCCACCCTCGACCACGACTTTCTGATCCTGGATCCAGGCGCCCTCGACATTCTTGAGCGTCTTGGCGGCGCGGGCGATGCCCTCTTCGATGGCATCCTCGAAACTCTTCTTCGACGACGCGGTGATTTCGGTAACCCGGGCGACGGCCATCGCTGTGCTCCTCCGCTATGGCTGCAGGGAACGAAAGACTACCGCCGCACGAAGAGCGGCTCAAGTACCGCCAAGAATATTCGCGTCATGCCTTTGCGACCCGGTCGAAAGCCATAAGTCTTTCAAGCAAAGCTGGCATCTCGTGGAGGGGCACCATGTTCGGGCCGTCCGATGGCGCGTTGTCGGGATCCTGGTGGGTCTCGATGAAGACACCGGCGATGCCGACAGCCACCGCGGCGCGTGCAAGCGTCTCGACGAAGCGGCGTTCACCGCCCGTGGAGCCGCCCTTGCCGCCCGGTTGCTGCACGGAATGCGTGGCGTCGAAGATCACCGGAGCGCCGATCTCGGCCATGATCGGCAGCGAACGCATGTCGGAAACCAGCGTGTTGTAGCCGAAGGAAGCGCCCCGTTCGGTGACCAGAACGTTCGGATTGCCGGAGCCGGTGACTTTGGCCACGACGTTCTTCATGTCCCAAGGCGCCAGGAACTGGCCCTTCTTTACATTGACGATCTTGCCGGTTTCGGCGGCAGCCACCAAGAGATCGGTCTGGCGCGACAGGAAGGCCGGGATCTGCAGTATGTCGACGACGTCGGCGACGATGGCGCACTGCTCCGCAGTATGGACGTCCGTCAGCACCGGCAGGTCGAATTCCTTGCGCAGATCGGCGAAAACAGTCAGGGCGGCGTCGAGCCCGGCGCCACGCTGCCCTGAGAGCGACGTGCGGTTGGCCTTGTCGAAGCTGGTCTTGTAGACGAAGCCTATGCCCAGCCGGCCGGTCATGTCCTTGATCGCCCCCGCCATATCGAAGGCGTGCTGCCGCGATTCCAGCTGGCAGGGCCCGGCGATGAGCGCCAGCGGCGCATCATTGGCGAAAACGACATTTCCTGCGGAGACGTTCTTGTTGGGATTGGTCATGTTGCCTCGAATGCGCATCACGGCGACCCTGCTTGGCCGCCAATGACGCGCTTGCCCTGTGGTTGCGGTCGTGCCCGGCTTTTATCCCCAGCCGGGCCATTTGTCATGCCGGCTGCTCGCGCCGTTCTGCCTGCTTCGCGACAACCCAACCGAGAATGGCACCGGCCAGCAGCACCCCCGCCGCGATCAGGAACGATGCGCCCGCGTAGGGAAGCCAAGAGTCTGCACGCAGGCTGAACGCGTAGACCGCACCGAAGAACAAGGGCGAGACGACGCCGGCGACGCTCGCCACGCTCATATTGGCGCCCTGCAGCTGACCTTGCTCCGATTCCGAGACGCGCTGGGTCATCAGCGACTGGATCGTCGGCATCGCCAGGCCCCACAAGGCGTTGGGCACCATGGAGAGCGTGAACAGAATCCCGGTCGGCGCAAGGCCCATGCAGGCGACACCGACGGCGCCGCCGAACAGGCCGAACACCATGACCGCCCGATCGCCGAAACGTTTCACAGCGGGGCCGACCAGAACGCCCTGGACCGTCATGTCGAGAGCCCCGACCAGCGCAAGAAGCGCACCGACCTGCCATGGCCCCCAGCCATAGCGGTACGCGGCATAGAGCACGAACACCGCCGAGAAGACGTGGTGGGCGAAGTGCAGAAGGAAGTTGACCGTCGCCAGGCCGGTGAGCTCGGGGTGCGAACCGAGCAGCTTCACGGCGCCGAAGGGATTCGCCCGCCGCCAGGAGAAGGCCATCCGCTTTTCTGGCCGCAGCGATTCCGGCAGGATCAGCAGACCGTAGAGGAAGGCCACGCCCGAGAGCCCTGCCGCAAACCAGAAGGGCGCGCGCGGCGAAATCTCGCCGAGGAATCCACCGACCAGGGGACCCAGGACGAAGCCGCCCGAAAAGGCCGCGCCTATGAGCCCGTAACCGCGCGCACGGTCTTCCGGAGCGGTAATGTCGGCCATATAGGCGAAGACGGTGGTGAAGCTCGACGAGGTGACGCCGGCGACAAGCCGGCCGAGCGCCAGCCACCACAGGCTGGGCGCCAGTGCCATCAGCACATAGTCCGCGGCGAGCCCGGCGCAGGACAAGAGGATGACGGGTCGGCGGCCATAGCGATCCGAGAGCGAGCCGATAACAGGCGAAGCCACGAACTGCATGCCGGCCCACAGCGCTACGAAGACGCCGTTGATCCAGCCGGCCTCGGCGTTCGAGCCGACGAACTCCTCGATCAGCGAGGGAAACACCGGGATGATGATGCCCATCGCCACGATGTCGAGCACCGCGGTGACGAAGATGAATGCTATGACGGCCCTGCGACGGGATCCGGACAGGATGGACATGGCTTGCAGCTCTCTGCTTGCGACGGCCTGGCAACCAGGCGGCCTCCGGAAAACGCGAAGCCAGACCGGCAGCTTGAGGTCCCTGGCAGTCGAGAACGAATGCCGACGCCCGCGCGGAGCGGCCTTATAGTCCGGCCGCCCTGTCCTGGCTACCCGTCACACCGAGCCTCCTGCCAGCAGTCTGTCAGGAGGCTGCTGACATCTGGCCGGCAGGCGTCGCTCGCCAATTGCGGACGGCACTCCGGTCCCGGCAATTGCCGTAGGTTGCAGCCGAAAGAGCTAGATATTTCATGGATGCTATACTTCGCCGGATGGAGGTCCACCAACGTCTGAACCGACGGATATCCGCTACTCCCAACGTAGCGGTATCGCGGTGCGAATTGTGACATATTCTGTGAACCGCCTCACGAAGGCTAACAGGCGCAGTGCCATCCCCGCCCCGCGGGCACTGACTGGGTCCCCGCCAAAAAAGCCCGGTGCCTGCAGCGGCTGCAGACGTTTCGGGTCGCCTGTTAATCTGGCCTTGGGATCGGGGCACCGCCAGCTTTGCTCGTCAACCGCCTTTAGGCGCCGCCCCGTCGCGCTAGAGCAGGCGGCTTCTTTCTCGCAATGGCCCGGAGCCGCCGGGCTTCTAAGTGCTGAAAATCGATCGCTGTGCAGGCAATTCTTGACGCGAGCCCAATTCGCACGTTAACGGGCTTGTCACATCGCCGCGCGCGGACGGGAAGGTCGCCAGTATATGGAAATCTTTACCACTGCTGGCCTGTCGGCGCTCCTTCAGGTCATTGCCATTGATCTTGTGCTGGCCGGCGACAATGCGATTGTCATCGGTCTGGCGGCGGCCGGGCTGCCGTCCAGCCAACGCAAGAAAGCCATCCTGATCGGCATCGGAGCCGCGACCGTGCTGCGCATCGGGTTTGCATTGATCACCACCTGGCTGCTGAAGATCGGGCCGATGCTCCTTATCGCCGGCGGTCTCCTGCTGCTCTGGGTATGCTGGAAGATGTGGCGCGAACTGCGTGTCACCTACGAAGCCGAACACGATGCTACCGAAGCCCTCTCCGCCGCGGATCTGAACGCAGACGGAGCCGCGGGCGGCAAGCCGCCGACAAAGACCTTCGCCCAGGCCGCGTGGCAGATCGTCATCGCCGACGTGTCGATGTCGCTGGACAATGTGCTGGCAGTGGCGGGTGCGGCTTTGGAACATCCGACCGTGCTGATCTTCGGCCTCGCCCTCTCCGTGGCGCTGATGGGCTTCGCCGCATCCTTCGTGGCCCGGCTGCTCCACAAATATCGCTGGATCGCCTATGTCGGCCTGCTGATCGTCCTTTATGTCGCGCTGAGGATGCTGGCGGGCGGTGCGGTGGAGCAGTTTCCCGATCAGTTCGGCTTCCTGAGCCCCTGGCTAGGGTCGAAAAGCGGCGGCCACTAGAGCGGCGGACGCAGCGATGGCCGGCCACGATTGGGCCGCATTGTTTCGGCAAGGGGCCCCTTCGGCTGCGGTTGGGAGAACAGCTTCGCCGCCGCGCCCCTGATCGCATTCCTGACCGGATCGGTACGCGCTCGCGTCATTTGGCGCGCTCGCGACGATACCATTCCGGTTTGAACTGTGTTACGCCGCCGCCGTTTCATCGACAAAGCCGGAACCGAAGAATGTCCGCCGCAGCCCCTCGCGTCAGTTTCGTCAGCCTCGGATGCCCGAAGGCGCTCGTCGATTCCGAGCGGATCATCACCCGCCTTCGCGCCGAGGGGTACGAGATCTCGCGCAAGCACGACGGTGCGGACCTCGTGGTGGTCAACACCTGCGGATTCCTCGACTCCGCGCGCGACGAGTCGCTCAACGCCATCGGCGCGGCGCTGTCGGAGAACGGCAGGGTCATTGTCACCGGCTGCCTCGGAGCCGAACCGGAGGTGATCCGCGAAAAGCATCCCAACGTGCTCGCCATCACCGGGCCGCAGGCTTATGAGAGCGTCATGGCGGCCGTGCACGAGGCGGCGCCGCCGGCGCATGATCCCTTCGTCGATCTGCTGCCGCCGCAAGGTGTGAAGCTGACGCCCCGGCACTACGCCTATCTGAAGATTTCCGAGGGCTGCAACAATCGGTGCAGCTTCTGTATCATCCCTGCCCTGCGCGGCGACCTCGTTTCACGGCCCGCGGCCGACGTTCTTCGCGAGGCGGAGAGGCTGGCCGCGGCCGGCGTGAAGGAGATTCTGCTCATTTCCCAGGACACCAGCGCTTATGGTATCGACCTGAAATACCAGGCGAGCCGCTGGAAGGATCGCGAGGTGCACGCCAAGTTCCTCGATCTCAGCCGTGAGCTGGGCGAACTCGGGATCTGGGTCCGTTTGCACTATGTCTATCCCTATCCGCATGTCGACGAGGTCATTCCGCTGATGGCGGACGGCAAGATCCTTCCCTATCTGGACATACCCTTCCAGCATGCTTCCCCGCAGGTGCTGAAGAACATGCGCCGTCCGGCTCATCAGGAAAAGACGCTGGATCGGATCCGGCGCTGGCGCGAGATCTGCCCTGATCTTGCGGTTCGCTCCACCTTCATCGTGGGCTTTCCCGGCGAGACCGACGAGGATTTCGAGATGCTGCTCGACTGGCTCGACGAGGCCAGGATCGACCGTGCAGGCTGCTTCAAATACGAGCCGGTCAAGGGTGCGCGATCCAACGATCTCGGACTTGCCGAGGTCCCGCAGGCGATCAAGGAGGCGCGCTGGCACCGGTTCATGCAACGCCAACAGAAGGTCTCTGCTGCTCAGTTGCAGAAGAAGGTGGGGAAGCGCCTGCCCGTCCTCGTCGACGAGGCGCATGGCACCGCCGGCAAGGGCCGCACCAAATATGACGCGCCGGAGATCGACGGTTGCGTCCACATCCAGTCACGACGTCCGCTCAGGGTCGGCGACATCGTCACGGTCAAGGTCGACCGCGCCGATGCCTACGATCTCTACGGGACGGCCGTCTGAGGGGCGATCCGGCGAGGCCTGCCCGGGTTAGAATGCGATCGGGGTCACCTTGTGGATGAGCTCGGCGTCCTTTGCCATGTACCGCCCGAAGGCCGGGCGTTCGCTCACCCGGGCGAGATAGTCCTGAAAGACCGGACGCTCGGGCAGCACCTTCAGGATGTTCATCACGAAATGGATGCCGCTGCCGAACTGCGTGTCGGCGGCTGTAAATTTGTTTCCTGCGATATACGGGTGCTTCGCCAGGCGCTTCTCAAGATTTCTCACCATGTCGTCGAAGCTGCCGAAGGAGAAAGCGCTGGGGCGGTATTCCCAGCCCTGGGCACGTGCGGCGGCGGCGGGGTCGAATACTGAATCGGAATAGACGAGCCAGGTCAGGAAATCAGCACGGTTTGCATCCCCGGGCTTCGGGGCGAGCCCGGCCTCCGGAAAAACCTCGGTCAGATAGAGAACGATCGCCGCCCTTTCGGTGACGATGGTTCCGTTGTGGTCGATCGCCGGCACCTTCTTGTTTGGCTGGATATCCCGATAGGCTTCCGGAACGCCGCCCGGTGCCCTGATGTCGACGAGTTCGATCTCATAGGGTTGCCCGATCTCCTCCAGCAGCCAATGGATGCCCGCCGAGCGCGACCAGGGTGTGTGATAGAACTTCAACATCGGGCTACCTCCTTCATGAAAGCTGCCGCGACCTTATCAGGCGGATCCTGACAGCCGCCTGTCAGGAGGTTTGGCAGGAGGTCGAGGCCCCGGCGAAGCACGCCGAGAATAGCGACAAAGGGCGCCTGGTCACGGACGCCCTTTGTGCAAGAACCGCTGCGCCGATTATTGAGGCAGCTTGTCGTCGACGCCTTTCACGTAGAAATTCAGTCCGAGCAGCGTGCCGACATCGGCTTTTTCGCCGGCCTTCAGCCATTCGCTGCCGTCCTGCTTGCTGATCGGGCCGGTATAGGGGTCGAATTCGCCCGACTTGATCTTGCCTTCGATGGATGCAGCCAGCGCCTTCACGTCATCAGGCATGTTTGCGTAAGCCGCCATGACGACATGGCCTTCCTTCATGCCACCCCAGACATCCTGCTGTTTCCAGCTACCGTCCATCACGGCCTTGACCCGTTCGGTATAATACGGCCCCCAATTGTCGACGATCGAGGTCAACTGCGTCTCGGGTCCGAATTTGATCATATCGGAGGCCTGGCCGAAGGCCTTGATGCCGCGCTCGGTCGCCACCTGCATCGGGGCGGTGGAGTCGGTGTGCTGGGTGACGATGTCCACACCCTGGTCGATCAGCGCCTTGGCCGCATCGGCTTCCTTGCCGGGATCGAACCAGGTGTTGGCCCACACGACCTTGACCTTGAAGTCCGGGTTCACCGACTGCGCGCCGAGCACGAAAGCATTGATGCCCAGCACCACTTCGGGGATCGGGAAGGAAGCGATGTAACCTGCGACGCCCGCCTTCGACATCTTCGCCGCGATCACCCCCTGGACGTAGCGGCCTTCATGGAACTTGGAATTGTAGGTCGAGACGTTCGGGTGCTCGCGTTTGTAGCCGGTCGCGTGCTCGAATTTCACATCGGGAAATTTTGCCGCGACCTTGTTGGTCGGGTCCATATAGCCGAAGGACGTCGTGAAGATGATGTTGCAGCCGGAACGGGCAAAGCGTTCGATCGCGCGTTCGGCGTCGGCACCTTCGGGCACACTTTCCAGGTAGGCCAGTTCGACATTGTCCTCGCCGAGATTCTTCTGCATCTCGAGCGCGCCCTGATGATGCTGATATGACCAGCCGAAATCGCCGATCGGTCCGACATAGATGAAACAGGCCTTCGTCTTGGCTTCTGCCGCCATCGTGCCGAATGACAGCACCGCCGCCGCGGCGGCATATGCCAGAATGGTTTTCTTCATGGTGTTCGTCCTCTTTCGGTTGTTGCCTGGGGCGCTGTCCCGTCCCTTGCGGTCAGCGATCTGGCACAAACGGCAGCCCCAGAGAAGCCGGTGTGTTGACCATGGTCGATCGTCTGTTGCGCGAGATTAGAACAAGCACGACGATGGTCGCCAGATAGGGAAGCGAAGAAAGCAGCTGCGAGGGAACACCTATCCCCAGCGCCTGCGCGTGAAGCTGGCCAATCGAGACCGCGCCGAACAGGTAGGCTCCGGCCAGTACCCGCCAGGGGCGCCAAGAGGCGAAGACGACAAGCGCCAGCGCGATCCAGCCACGTCCCGCGGTCATGTTCTCAATCCACTGCGGCGTGTAGACGAGCGACAGATAGGCGCCGGCAAGCCCCGCGCAGGCGCCGCCGAACATGACCGCCAGATAGCGGATCCCGATAACGCTGATCCCGAGCGCGTGGGCCGAGGCATGATTGTCGCCGACAGAGCGCAAGGTCAAGCCGACCCGCGACCGGAACAGGAACCAGGCGACCGCGGCGGTCAGAATGATCGAAATATAGAAGACGGGATCTTGCCCGAACGCCAGCTGACCGACCAACGGCAGGTCGGAGAGATAGGGGATATGGATGCTGGTCAGCTTGATGCCCGGCAATCCGACGAAGGCTTCGCCGAGCATGCCCGAAAGACCGAGGCCGAGCAGCGTCAGGGCAAGGCCGGTCGCGACCTGGTTCGTCACCAGCGTCAGGGTGAGGAAGCCGAAGAGCAGGGAAAACGCTGCACCGACCACGATGGCCGATCCGACCCCGAGCCAAGGCGACCCGGTCGCATAGGCGACACCGAAGCCGGTAACCGCGCCCATGATCATCATGCCTTCAACGCCGAGGTTGAGCACGCCCGAGCGTTCGACGACCAGTTCCCCCATTGCGGCGATCAGCAGCGGCGTCGCGGCCGTCGCGATCGTGATCAGGATGTCTTCAAGCATTTTGCGTTGCCTCCCCAGTCTTCGCGGTCACGCCGACGAAGCGGATGCGGTAGTGGATGAGCGTGTCGCAGGCGAGCACGAAGAAGAGCAGCATGCCCTGGAACGCGCGTACCACCTTGTCCGAGACGCCGATCGAGATCTGCGCTGCCTCGCCGCCGAGATAGGAAAGCGCCAGGACCAGACCCGCGGCGACGATGCCGAGCGGATTGAGGCGGCCAAGGAAGGCGACGATGATCGCGGCAAAGCCGTAGCCGGGCGAAATGACAGGCCGAAGCTGACCGATCGCGCCGGACACTTCTGATATCCCGGCGAGGCCCGCCAGAGCGCCCGACACCAGGAAAGCGAAGAAAACCATGCGCGCCGAGGAGAAGCCGGCGAAGCGCCCTGCCCTCGGGCTCTGGCCGAGGACCTTGACCTCGAAGCCGCGCAGCGTCTTGGACAACATGAACCAGAGGGCGACAGCGGCGATCAGGGCAAAGACGAACCCCCAATGAGCTCGACCCGAATTCGGCCAGATCTCCGGCAAGATGGCATAGCCGTGGAAATTGCGCGTCTCCGGGAAGTTCATGCCCTCCGGATTCCGCCAAGGGCCACGCACCATCCAGTCGAGGAACAACTGCGCCACATAGACGAGCATCAGGCTGGTCAGGATCTCGTTGGTGTTGAAGCGTGTCTTGAGCCAGGCGGGAATCGCGGCGTAGGCGGCGCCGCCGGCCATGCCCAGGATCAGCATCAGGGGCAGCACGATCCACGACTGGAAGGCCGGAAAGACGACCGGCAGGATGGAGCCCGCTATGGCGCCGATGATGAGTTGGCCCTCGGCGCCGATATTCCAGTTGTTGGAAAGATAGCAGATCGACAGTCCGACCCCGATCAGGATCAACGGTGCGGCCTTCACCGCCAGTTCGTGCAGCGACCAGACCTCGCGAAGCGGATCGATGAAGTAATAGAAGAGCGCGTCGGCGGGGTTCTTGCCGAGGGCCGAAAACATGATGGCGCCGGCGACGAGCGTCAGCGCGAGAGCGATGAAGGGCGACAGCGCGCTGAACAGCGCCGATTGCTGAGGCCTCTTGACGAGTTCGATGCGCATCAGGCCGTCTCCGGAGTGTGTTCGATATGGCCGGGCTCGGCACCGCCCATCAGCAGGCCGATCTTCTCGAAGGTCGCCTCGGCGCGAGGAATGGGGGCGGACAGTTCGCCATTGTGCATTACGGCGATCGCGTCGGAGATCTCGAACAACTCGTCGAGGTCCTGGCTGATCACCAGCACTGCGGAGCCGTTGCGTGCAAGCTCGATCAGCGCCTGGCGGATTCGCGCCGCAGCGCCCGCGTCGACGCCCCAGGTCGGCTGGTTGACGACCATCACTGCCGGCTGCCTGTCGAGTTCGCGGCCGACGATGAACTTCTGCAGGTTGCCGCCCGACAGGGAGGCCGCCTCAGGGTCCACGGCGCTCTTGCGCACGTCCATCACCTGAATGATGCGTTGCGCGGCGGCAGCGATCGCGCTCGTCTTGATGATGCCGGCAGCACCAAGATAGCTCCTTGCGTCGGTGGCGTGGCGCGACAGGAGCAGGTTCTCCGAGAGCTTCGTGCGCGGCGCCGCGCCATGGCCCAGTCGCTCCTCGGGCACGAAGGCGGCGCCGAGGATCCTGCGGCCGGAGATCGGCAGACGGCCCGCGTCCTTGTTGCGGATGCGGATCGTGCCCGGCTCCTTCTGCAGCACCTCGCCGGACACGGCCTCGAAGAATTCGCCCTGGCCGTTCCCGGCGACGCCGGCAATTCCGATCACCTCGCCGGCGCGCACATCGAGATTGATGTCGCGCAGCGGAATCGAGAATGGTGTCGCCGGGGCGCGGTTGAGCTTGCGGATCTCGAGCAGGGCTTCGGTGCGCCCGGTGTCCGGAGCAGGCGCACGAACGACCGCCTGCACTTCGCTACCGACCATCAGCCGGGCGAGCGAGGCGGCGGTCTCCTTGCGCGGGTCGCAGTGGCCGACCACCTTCCCGTGGCGCAGCACGGTGGCACGATCGCACATGCGCTTCACCTCTTCGAGGCGATGCGAAATATAGAGGATCGACTTGCCTTCGGCCCGCAATCGTTCCAGCGTCTCGAACAGCTTGTCCGCTTCCTGCGGCGTAAGCACGGAGGTCGGTTCATCCAGGATGATCAGTTCCGGCGTCTGCAGCAGGCAGCGGATGATCTCGATGCGTTGCCGCTCGCCGACCGACAGGTCGCCGACCAGCGAATAGGGGTCGAGCGGCAGGCCGTAGCTGTAAGATAGCGCCTTCGCCTTGGCAGCGATCGTGCTGATCGGCGTGTCGTCATCGAGCGACAGGGCGATGTTCTCCGCCGCGGTCAGAGCCTCAAACAACGAAAAATGCTGAAAGACCATGCCGATGCCGAGCTTGCGCGCAGCATGGGGATTGGAAATTCGGACCGGCTCGCCTTTCCAGCGGATCTCGCCGGAATGGGGCTCGAGGGAGCCGAACAGCATTTTTACCAGCGTCGACTTGCCGGCGCCGTTCTCGCCCAGAAGAGCGTGTATTTCGCCCTTGCCGATTGTGAGGTCGATATTGTCGCAGGCCTTGAGCGTGCCGAATATCTTCGTCAGGCCCCGGACCTCGAGCAGGTTCTCGGTAGCGTCGTTAGCACTCACAGTGCCTCCCGGTCTGCATTCGGCAGACGTGTTCTATGTTCCCGAAACCATGGTAGGCGCGACTGGCCGACAACGCAAAGCGGCACGCATCTTGAAAGAGCTTCAAGAAAATCAGCAGGTGGCCGGGGCGCTTTTCATCGAAAGCAGCGGTGCCGTACCTGCCACCGTGCGGGTCGGGATCCGTTCGAATTCCCGTCACGGAATGAGGATTGTCGCTCCGGACGTCTTCCGGGCCTCCAGGTCTGTGTGCGCCTTCGCCGCATCCTTCAGCGCATACCGCTGATTGATCCTGACATCGATGACCCCGGCTGCAACGAGGTCGAAGAGAGCCTTGGCTCCAGCTTCGAGATCGGTTCGTTTCGCGATGTAGGTGAAGAGGGTCGGCCGCGTGGCGTAGAGCGATCCTTTCTGCGACAGGAGCGCCATGTTGAATGGCGGGATCGGACCGGACGACTGGCCGAAGCTGACGAAAATGCCGAGCGGCTTCAGGCAGTCGAGCGATCCCGGGAAGGTGTCCTTGCCCACGGAATCATAGACCACATCGCACTTTGCTCCCGCCGTGATCTCGTTCACCGCGGCGACGAAGTCTGTGTCACGGTAGTTGATCACATGGTCGTAGCCAAGCTGCCCGGCCAATGCCACCTTTTCGGCGGAACCGGCGGTGCCGATGACGGTGGCGCCGATGTGCTTTGCCCACTGGCCGGCGATCAGGCCGACGCCGCCGGCCGCGGCATGGAAAAGAACGGTGTCGCCCGGCTTCACCTTGAAGGTGCGGCGCAAAAGATATTCCGCCGTCAGGCCCTTCAGCATCAGCGCGGCAGCCTGCTCGTCCGAGACACCGTCGGGGATCATGACGAGGCGCTCGGCCGGGACGACGCGCTCTTCGCAGTAGGCGCCGGTCGGTATCGTGTAAGCGACGCGGTCGCCGGGCTTCAGCCAGTCGACGCCCTTGCCCGTTTCCAGCACGGTGCCCGCCGCTTCGCCGCCCGGCACGAGCGGCAGGCCGTTCGGCGCCGGATAGAGGCCGCTGCGGAAGTAGGTGTCGAGGAAGTTGAGGCCGATCGCCCGGTGGCGGATCAGCACCTGGCCGGCACCCGGTTTGTCCGCGTCGACGTCGTCATAAGACAGCACCTCCGGACCGCCGTGGGCGTGGATCCTGACAGCTTTGGACATGTTCAGCTCTTCTTCAGACCGAGATTGGGGAATGCCTGCATCACGCCGCCGATGACGAACAGATAGATGCCTGTGATGGCGATGCCGATCTTGACGAACTGCGCCGCATGCATGTCCTGGATCAGCGCGATGCCGCCGAAGAGACACCACAGCAGCGTCATCGGCAGGTTGATGACGCGCAGCCGGACGACACGGACCGGATGCAGGAAGTTCATGGGCACGAAGGTCAATATGCCGGCGATGACGACGACCGCGAAGGACACCTGCTCGCCCGGTTCGATGACGAACAGAGTGAACACGATCATGTTCCAGACAACGGGGAAACCCTTGAAGAAATTCTCCTTGGTCTTCATTCCGGTGTCGGCATAGTAGATGGCGCTCGACACGACGATGATCGCCGCCGACAGGAACGACAGGCCCTCGCCCATGAAGCCGCGCTGATAGAGCGCGAAGGCCGGGATGAGGACATAGGTCATGTAGTCGATGATGTTGTCGAGCAACTCGCCTGACCAGGTCGGCAGGATTTCCTTGACCTGAAGCTTGCGCGCGATCGGCCCGTCGATGCCGTCGACGAGCAAGGCGAGCCCCAGCCACCAGAACATCGCCGTCCAGCGCTGCTCGCTGGCGGCCACGACAGACAGGAAAGCAAGAAACGAGCCGGAAGCCGTCAGCAGGTGAACCGAAAAGGCTCGGGCCTGCGGCCAGGTTACTTTTTGTTTCCTCAGGTTCACGGGCCGCGCCAGTCCAGCTTGCAGATCTCGGCCGAACGGCCGGCGAAGTTCCAGTTGCGCCCGAAGGCGCGCATCCGGCTCTTGTCGGAGCGGGCGACGATGACCTCCGGCGCGATCCAGTATTCGGAGTTGGTGATCACGGTGTCCTTGTCGCGGTCCTTGCCCGAGATCGGCGTTACCGCGCCGTCGATGATCTTCGGAATCTGGAAGATGCGTGTCTTGTCGCGGACCTCGTAGGTGATCGGGACCTGCTCGATGCCGAGGAACTTGCCGACCAGGATCGACAGCAGCGACGTCGTGCCGCCAGCCTTGCCCGAGAAGATCTTGCCGATCGCCTTGGTCGCGTAGATAGAGGCGCGCTCGTCCACGAACAGGCCGGCCGTCCAGTTGCCGCGGCTCATATAGCCGGGGATTTCCATGACCAGGCCGAGATTGAGCCCGGAGAGGTCGACATCGCCGAAATGACCGGCGTCGATGCGGAAGCCTGCCCAGGTCTGGCAATAACCCTCGGTGGGCGGATGGTTGCCGAGCGACAGCACACAGGGGCAGAAGACGGTGCAGTTGCAGGACAGCACCAGCTCTCCCTTCATCGCCCAGCTTTGGTCGGCCATCGATAGCGTCTCCGTTACACGGCAATTAATAGCAGGGCAGCACCCCACACAAGGAGTATCGCACCGGCCGCCATGGTCGGAAGCCGGCCCGGAACCTGTTTTTCCACGATGGTGAACAGTGCGATGAGAGCCATCCAGAAAAGGTTCATGATGCCGACGGCGAACATCACCAGCATGAGCGCCCAGCAGCAGCCGAGGCACCACAGCCCCTGCTCCATGCCGAGCGTGAAGATGCGGGATGGCCGCCGGCTCCAGCGCGAGAAAAGGATGTTGAAAGGATTGCGGCATTTCCTGAGGCAGGCATCCTTGAAACCGCTGAACTGGTAGAGCCCGGCAAAAATGAGGGCTGCTGCCGCCGCGCCTCCGCGAAGCGGCTCCGCGACGCTGCCGACCGGGCCGGCGTTCACGGCGATCGTAAGCCCGGCGAAAACAAAGGAAGCCGCCAGCCACACCGTGAGATACCCGCCGACCAGAACCATCGGATGCACCGCGCCCCCGCCCTTGGCGGCGGCCGTATCGGCGATCTCGCAATAAGTGCGGATCATCGGCACGGCCGACGGAAGCATCATGGCAAGCGCCATCAAGAGCCACATTGCCGTGAGCGCTGCGAACTGGCCGCCATATGCCGCGTCCAATGGCGCGGATGTCACGCAAAGCCGGAAGAAGGCGTCGAGGAACGCCGGCCACGGCAGCGAGGAAAGCGATTCGGCGAGACCCGCGCCCGGAGCGGCAGGTCCAGGCGTCAGCATCACGCTTCTCGCGGCCATGAGGGCCAGCAGGATCCATGAGAGACACACTGCCGCGCCCAACAGGGAATAGACCGTCCGGCGCGGCCGCACGGCAACGGCCGCCAGCGTCCGCCCGGCGACATCGAGATTGCCGAAGTCATCGTCCTTGCCCGCCACAGTCGATACGCCACGTTGATCGCGGTTGCCGCATTGCCATATACCGGGGCGGTGACGGATTTGAAGTGCCTGGTATCAGCAATTGACCGGCATGAACGTCATTCGCCCGATCGAGGTCAGCCGGCGGCCTGGATCCGGCATCGGTGGCGCCGGCGCTTTTTGATCGGAAACGGCATCTTGGACAGACAGGTCGAAAACGGGATTCTCATCGCGGGCACCGGGCCTGTCGGGCTGATCGCAGCGCTCGGCCTGGCGAGGAGCGGCTTCGCGGTGACCCTGGCCGGTCCCGAAGTGCGCAGCGACGACCGCCGCACGACAGCGCTCATGACGCCGGCGTTGAAATACCTGAACTCGCTCCACGTCCTGGCCACGATAGAATCGGATGCGGCGCCGCTCAGCGTCATGCGCATCGTCGATGGAACCAGCCGGCTGATCCGCAGCCCGGTGGTCACCTTTCGCGCGGCCGAGATCGGAGAACGCCATTTCGGCCTCAATATACCGAACCGCATCCTGAATGCCGCGCTCGAGCAAGCGGTACGGGCGGAACCGCTGATCGACTGGAAGAAGTCGCTGGTCTCGCGCTGGAATCTTGCCGGATCCGAGGCTGCGGCCGAACTGGCTGATGGGACCAGGCTTTCGGCCGCGCTGGCAGTGGCCGCTGACGGGCGCGCCTCGCCGGCCCGCGAGACCGCGGGGATCCGTACGACGATGCACGACTATCCGCAGGCGGCACTCGTTCTCAATTTCGGCCACAGCCGTGGCCACGGCTTCACCTCAACCGAGTTCCACACCGAGACCGGTCCGTTCACCCAGGTGCCTCTACCGGGCGACCGGTCCAGTCTCGTATGGGTCGTAAGGCCTGAAACGGCGGACGAGCTCGCCGCGCTCGACGATGCGACGCTGTCGATGAGGGTCGAGGAGAAGATGCAGTCGATGCTCGGCCGGGTGACTGTCGAACCCGGCCGCCAGATCTATCCGCTGTCCGCGACATTGCCCGCACGCTTCGCGCAGAACCGTGTGGCCCTGATCGGAGAGGCGGCACATGTGTTTCCTCCCATCGGCGCACAAGGTCTGAACCTCGGCGTCAGGGATGTCATCGACCTGGTCGAAACGGCTGCTGCGAACCGAGCCGACCCCGGCAGCGGGGCGACGCTGGCGGCTTATGACCGCAAGCGCCGGCCCGACATCCTGGCGCGCACCGGCGCTGTCAATCTACTCAACATGTCGCTCCTGTCGAACATGCTCCCGGCGCAGATGGCACGAAGCGCCGGCCTTGGTTTCCTGCGCGGCTTCGCGCCCGTTCGGGCATTCTTCATGCGCGAGGGCATGCAGCCGGGCAGCGGCCTGGCGTCAGCCCTGGCCGGCCTAAGGGAACAGATCCGGCGGTAGGACGCCGCTCTTGATGGCATAGAGCAGCGCTGTCACCGTTCCGACCGAGATGACTGTGGTGAGCAACACGCTTGCCGAAGCGCGCTGTACCCATACGCCGTATTGCTGGGCTATGACGAACACGTTGGTCGCCGTAGGCAGTGCAGCAAGAAGCACCGCCGAGAACAACCAGGTCGGCGGGTAGTCGCCGACCCAGCTCAGCACCAGGTAGCAGAGCAGCGGATGCACGACGAGCTTCAGTGCAGCGATCGGCGCGAGTTCCACCGGCACACGCTTCAACGGTCGCAGCGCGAGAGTGACGCCCATGGCGAACAGCGCACAAGGTGCTGCCGCGCGCGACAGATATTCGAGGAAGCGTTCGATCGGCACCGGTGGACGGAACTCGAAATAGGCGCCCGCGACGCCGACCGCCGTGGCGATGATGAAGGGATGGAACACGATCTTCCTGACGACGCCGAGCGCCAACGCGCCGGGGCTTGCCGCACGGTCGGCGCCCGACAGCGCCATCATCATCGGCGCGACCGCGAAATGGATGATGTTCTCGAAGCAGAAGATCAGGGCGACGGGCACCGCCGCCTCCTCGCCGAAAGCAAGCAGCGCCAGCCCCGGTCCCATATAGCCGATGTTGCCATAGGCGGCGGCGAGGCCCTTGACGGTCGATTCCGCGATCTCGCCGCGGGAGATGAGGTAGGACGCCACGAACATGATCAAGAAGATCACGTAGGTCGACAGGACGGCTCCGAAAATGAAGCCCCATTCGGTCAGACGTTCGAAGGGCGTCTTGGCCAGGAGTTGGAAGAACAGAGCCGGAAGCGCGACATAGATGATGAAGGTATTCATCCAGCCGAGCGCTTCCAGCGGCTGCCGGGTGATGCGCGCCACCAGGTAGCCCATGAAGATCAGGCCGAAGAAGGGCAGTACGAGGCCGATTACGTCAGACATCTGCGACCGCCTGGGCTGCCTTTGGGCGGTGCGTCAAAGGCGCACGGGATTGAATTGTGCGCTGCACTGCGCCAAATAGGGGGCGAGGTAGAGTATGATGACAGGCGTTAAGACAGCGAAGTTCCGGATCGGCCAGGTGGTGCGTCACAGGCTGTTTCCCTTCCGCGGCGTGATCTTCGACGTGGACCCGGAATTCGCCAATACCGAGGAATGGTATGAGGCCATTCCCGCGCAGGTCCGCCCGCGCAAGGACCAGCCCTTCTATCACCTGCTGGCGGAGAACGCCGAGACCGAATACATCGCTTATGTATCGGAGCAGAACCTGCTCGAGGACGACTCCGGCGAGCCGGTACGTCATCCGCAGTTGAAGGAAATGTTCGACGCCCTGCCCGATGGCGGCTACGAGCCCAAGGGCCGGGCGCATCATTGAAGAGAGCGAGTAGCGAATAGCATGTAGCGAATAGGGGGAATTTGCCGCTCCCTATTCGCTACCGACTATTCGCTATTCGCTCCTTAGTTCCCCGCTTTCGCCTTGTCCTGCTCTTCCTTGAGCTTCTTAGCGAAGTCCTCGTTGTTCTTGGTCACGAACTCCTGCAGCTTCTTCTGGCGGTCCTCGATGTCGGACTGCTGCATGGGCGGGCCGTCGTAGACGCCGGTGAAGCCCTGAAGGCTGACCTTGATCGGGTTAGGCTGATTCTGGAAGTTGACCGAGGTGAGGGTCAGCTCGGAGCCCTTCTTGAAGGAGTTGACGAGCTGGTCGGAAAGCTGCGTCTCGGCCACGCAACGGTCGGGAAAGCAGATCACATAGTCGAGCTTCTGCGTCTTGCCGCCGTCGATCTGCAGGCCGATGCCCGGGGGCACCATGCGTCCGCTCGGCACGGAGACCTGGAAGACCTTGCGGTTCACCTTGCCCTTGAGCTCGATCAGGCTGATGCCGGTGATCATCTGACCCGTGTCGGCGACGACGATGTTCTGCACGTTGCAGATATCGACGTCTTCCTGCTTGGAACAGGCCTTGAACCAGCCCTGAGGGATCTGCGGCTGCTGCGCCGCGGCCGGAACAAGGCCAGCGGCCAGAACGCCGGCCGCAGCGGCAGCCATGACGGAAAGACGGGAAGCGTTTATCGTCACGCTCGTCATATTGATCGAATCCTCTCATATGTCGCCAGACCCGGCGCCCGAGTCGGTTGGCCGCTTGGTGTTGCCCAAATGAGGCAACAGAATGACTGTCGGGGGCGTGTTACACCGCGTCGTCTGTCAAATCCAGCCCGGATTGCCGCAAATCCCGCATCCTTTCCGATGTTTGCGGCGGGCGTGATAGGGTGGCAGCGAATCACGCGCGCGAGACGGAAACCAGGAGCCACCACGATGCGGCGATCGCTTTCGGCTGTTCTAGCCGGACTCCTTTGCCTGGCCGGGGCCTTCGGACCGGCGGTCGCCGAACCGAAGCATGCGATCGCCATGCATGGCGAGCCGGCGCTGCCCGCCGACTTCAAGCATTTCCCCTACGTCAATCCGGATGCTCCCAAGGGCGGAAGGATCGACTATGCCTGGTCGGGCACCTTCGACAGCATCAACCCCTTCATCGTCCAGGGCAGTGCGGCCCGCGGCACGCTCGACCTCGTGTTCGGCTACAACGTCTTCGACAGCCTGATGCAGCGCTCCAGCGACGAGCCGTTCACCCTCTATCCGCTACTGGCCAAGACCGTCGAGACCGACGACGACAGAACCTTCGTCGAGTTCACGCTCGACGAGCGGGCGCGATTTTCCGACGGACAGCCGGTCACCCCGGAGGACGTGATCTTCACCATCGAACTCCTGCGCGACAAGGGTCATCCGCGCTACGCCGTGACCGCCAAGAAGATCGGCAAGATGGAGAAGGTCGGAGAACGCGGCTTGCGCATCACCTTCAGGCAGCCCGACCGCGAACTGCCCCTGATCTTGGGGTTGATGCCGATCCTGCCGAAGCAGGCCACCGATGCGGAGCGTTTCGACAAGTCGACGCTGAAGCCGATGATCGGCAGCGGCCCCTACCGGCTGGAATCGGTGCGCCCGGGAGACAGCATCACGCTGCGGCGCAACCCGGACTATTGGGCGAAGGACATCCCTTCAAAAGTCGGCTTCGACAATTACGACGAGATCCGGCTGACCTATTTCCGCGACGAGAACGCGATGTTCGAGGCCTTCAAGAAGGGCCTCGTCGATGTCTTCATCGACGGAAGCAGCGGGCGCTGGAAGCACGACTACGACTTCGCTGCCGTGAAGCGCGGCGATGTGGTGCAGGAGACGTTCAAGACGCAGCTCGCCTCGGGAATGTTCGGTTTCGTCATGAACAGCCGGCGTCCGCAGTTCCAAGATCGCGCCTTGCGCGAGGCGCTGGTATCGCTGTTCGACTTCGAATGGGCGAACCGTAGCCTTCTGTCCAGCGCCTATACACGCACCAAGAGCTTCTATGACAATTCCGAGCTTTCATCCTTCGAGCGCCCGGCGAGCGAGGCGGAAAAGGCCCTGCTGGCCCCCTTCCCTGATGCGGTGACTCCCGAGGTCATGGCAAACGGCTGGCGACCGCCGGCTTCGGACGGCAGTGGGCGTGACCGCGACTTCCTGAGGGTCGGCTTCGACAAGCTCAAGGCCGCCGGCTACACCATCGAGGACGGCCGCATGGTCGACAAGAACGGCGCGCCGCTCGCCTTCGAGGTCATGCTGAAGGGCCAGGACAGCCAGCAACTCGCCATGGCCTGGCAGCAGACGCTTGCCAGGCTCGGCATCGACGTCACCATCCGCTCGGTCGACGCCGCGCAGTATCAGCAGCGCCTCAATCAGTTCGATTTCGACGTCATCGCTTTCGCCTATCCCTCGTCGCTGTCGCCCGGCGTCGAGCAGGTGGCACGCTGGGGATCGGCCGCACGCGACCAGCAAGGCACGTGGAATTTCGCCGGGGCCGCCAATCCGGCTGCCGATGCGCTGATCGATACGCTGCTGAAGGCACGCGACCGCGATTCCTTCATCCAGGCCGTGCGCGCCTATGACCGCGTCCTGATGAGCGGGTCCTATGTGGTCCCGCTCTATTTCCTGCCCGAACAATGGGTGGCGCGGTGGAGCCGTATCAAACATCCGGAAAAGACGCCTATATATGGCTATCAGCTGCCGACCTGGTGGCGCGAGGAAAAGTAGTCATCCTTTCGTATGGAGCAGCCGATGAGCGCCAAGCAATCCATAACGGTCGACGTCGTGTCCGACGTCGTCTGCCCCTGGTGCTTCATTGGACAGAAGCGCCTCGACAAGGCGGCTGCCGCCCTGTCCGACATCGATGTCGACATACGCTGGCGGCCCTACCAGCTCGATCCGACGATCCCGCCCGAGGGCAAGGACCGCCGACAATACATGATCGACAAGTTCGGCAGCGAGGAGCGCATCCGGCAGATCCATGAAAGGATCGAGGGGCTCGGAGCCGTCGAGGGGATCGATTTCGCATTCGACGCCATCAAGGTCGCGCCCAATACGCTGGACGCGCATCGCGTCATACGCTGGTCCGGACCTGCCGGTCCCGATATCCAGAACCGCCTCGTGCGCCGCCTGTTCCAGCTCAATTTCGAGCAAGGCGCCAATGTCGGCGACCATGCCGTGCTGATCAACGCCGCGCGCGAAGCGGGCATGGACGCATCCGTCGTCGAGTCCCTCTTGCCGACGGATGCCGATGTCGAGGCCGTGCGCGCCGAGATCGCAACC
This sequence comes from Mesorhizobium sp. L-8-10, assembly GCF_016756635.1. NCBI lineage: Bacteria > Pseudomonadati > Pseudomonadota > Alphaproteobacteria > Hyphomicrobiales > Phyllobacteriaceae > Mesorhizobium > Mesorhizobium sp. L-8-10. Next base: position 5,144,212 of record NZ_AP023263.1, read on the forward strand.
GCCTCGCGCATGGGCATAACCGGTGTGCCGTGCTTCCTGCTGGAAAGCAAATATGCCGTCATGGGCGCCCAGGAGGTCGAGACGATCGCCGATGCCATCCGCCAGGTCGCCGCGGCCAAGGCGCGTGGCGAACTCGACGCAAGCTGACGGCGTACCCGATATCAGCGCGAGTTTTCCACCCGCGGCGGTGCGACCAGCGCGCCGGCAAGTCGTCTGGCGATCGGCAGCGCTATCTGCAGGCTCGGAAACGCGACGACCCAGGAAAACGCCCAGGACGGTGGCCAGGACGCCACGAAGTCCGCGCTCAAACCTTTGTGGACCAGGGTCATCACCGCGGAAATGATGCCCGACATGATGATGGAGAGGACAAAGGACAGAGCGAGGCCGAAATGCCTGTGCGGGAGTCTCGGGAGCATGATGTGACGGTTCCAACGATTTGATCGGAAGGTTGAGCGGCGCGAACCTCGCCGCCGCGCTTATCATCTAGATCGTCCCCGGGGTTGTGATAATATCCATCATCTGAAACAGATTCTCACGGAATTCGAGAGAATTAATGGATCGCATCCACGATCTCGAGGCATTCATCGAAACGGTCGAGCAAGGCAGCCTCACGGGCGCGGCCCGCAAGCTGGGGCGTTCCCTTCAGTCAATAAGCCGCTCGCTGATGGCGCTTGAGCAGAGCCTTGGCTTGGAACTCCTTCAGCGCACGACGCGCAGGTCCAGGACCACCGACGCGGGTCAGGCCTTCTTCGAACGGGTCCGGCCGGCTGTCGCAGAGCTTCTCGACGCGCGGGACGCCGCAGCAAGCCTGCGCTCGTCGCCGACCGGATGCCTGAGGGTCAGTGCGCCGACCCTGTTCGGGCCGGCATTCGTGATGCCGATCCTGAGCAAATTCATAGATTTGTTTCCGGACGTTGATGCCGAACTCCAGCTATCGGATCGGATCGAGAACTTCACCGAAGGTGAAATCGATCTCGCCATCCGCGCCGGCGAGTTGCCGGATTCCGACCTCAAAGCGATACGACTGGGCGCCCTGCGCAGGGTTTTCTTCAGCTCCCCGCAATACCTCGCCGCGCACGGAACGCCGAGCCATCCGAAGGAGCTCGCCGACCATGCCTGCGTGACGCGGGTTGTCGACGGCAGGACGGCCAGCTGGTCCTATCGGGCCGAGGGCAAGTCCAGGGAGATCAAGGTAGCCGGGCGGCTGAGGAGCAACAACTCGACGGCTCTTTATGCGGCGGTGCTGGCCGGGGCGGGCATCAGCTATGCGCCGCTCTTCCAGATCCGCGATCTGGTCGAGGCCGGGCGGCTCAAAGTGATCCTGGCCGAGTACGAGACCGCCCCGGCTCCCCTGCACGCCGTGTGGCCTAATATGCGACGGCCCCCGGCGAAAACCCGGGCGTTTCTCGACTTGCTCATCGAGGAAGTGCCGCGGCTCCGGCTCGAATAGCGCTTGGTCACGCCGCCGCTTTGTCTGCCAATCTGGCGAGCTGGGTCATGACCACGGCGGAACCTGCGAGGCGCTTTTCAGCGTTCGGCCAATCCCGGATGAAGACCACGCTCTGGTCGGGCCGGATCCTGGCCAGCGAACCCTGCTCGCCTATGAAACGCACAAGCCCGGCCGGGTCGGCGAATTCCTTCTTGCGGAACTGGACGACCACGCCCTTGGGGCCCGCATCGAGCTTTTCGACGTTGGCCTTGCGGCAAAGCGCCTTGATGAAGACGATCTTCAGCAGGTGCTGCACTTCCTCCGGCATCGGCCCGAAGCGGTCGATCAATTCGGCGCCGAAGGCGTCGATCTCCTCCGTCGTTTCGATATCGCCGAGCCGCCGGTAGAGAGCCAGTCGCAATTGCAGGTCCGGCACATAGCTTTCGGGGATCATGACCGCGGTGCCGATGGTTATCTGAGGCGACCAGCTGCCGTCGCTCACCTCGCCGGTGCCGCGGATCTCGGCGACGGCCTCTTCGAGCATCTGTTGGTAGAGCTCGAAGCCGACCTCCTTGATGTGGCCCGACTGTTCCTCGCCGAGAAGATTGCCGGCGCCGCGTATGTCGAGGTCATGGCTGGCGAGCTGGAAGCCTGCGCCCAGCGTGTCGAGCGACTGCAGCACCTTGAGCCGCCGGTCGGCATTGGCCGTCAGCGTGCGGTTGGCGGGCAATGTGAACAAGGCATAGGCGCGCACCTTGGAACGCCCCACCCGGCCGCGAAGCTGGTAGAGCTGGGCGAGGCCGAACATGTCAGCACGATGCACGATCAAGGTGTTGGCGGTCGGGATGTCGAGACCTGATTCCACGATCGTGGTCGACAGGAGCACATCGTACTGGCCGTCGTAGAAGGCATTCATGATGTCGTCGAGCTCGCCGGCCGCCATCTGGCCGTGAGCCACGGCGACCTTCAGCTCGGGCACCGATTCGCGAAGGAAATCATGGATTTCCGACAGGTCCGAAATGCGCGGCACGACGTAGAAGGAGTGGCCTCCCCGGTAACGTTCGCGCAGCAGGGTTTCGCGGATGACGAGCGGATCGAAAGGCGAGATGAAGGTGCGCACCGCCATGCGGTCGACCGGCGGCGTGGTGATGAGCGACAGCTCGCGCACACCGGTGAGCGCAAGCTGCAATGTGCGCGGGATGGGCGTCGCCGAAAGCGTGAGCACATGCACGTCACTCTTCAGCTCCTTCAGCCGCTCCTTGTGCTTGACCCCGAAATGCTGCTCCTCGTCGATGATGAGCAGACCGAGGTTCTTGAAGCCGATCGCAGAGCCGAGCAGAGCATGCGTGCCCACCACGATGTCCACGGTGCCGTCGGCGATGCCTTTCTTGGTCTCGGCCAGTTCCTTCGAGCCGACCAGCCGTGAAGCCTGCCTGACCGTGATCGGCAGGCCCGAGAAACGTTGGGAGAATGTCTTGAAATGCTGACGCGCCAGAAGCGTGGTCGGCACCACGACCGCGACCTGGAAGCCTTCCATCGCCGCCAGGAAGGCCGCCCGCAGCGCGACCTCCGTCTTGCCGAAGCCAACGTCGCCGCAGATCAGCCGGTCCATGGGTTTGCCGAGCGACAGGTCGTCGACGACGGCGTCGATCGCCGTTTGCTGGTCGTCGGTCTCCTCATAGGAGAAGCGGGCGGCGAATTCGCCATAGAGCCCGTCGGGAGGCATCATGACGGGCGCCTCGCGCATCTGGCGCTCGGCGGCCAGCCGAATGAGAGCGCCGGCCATCTCGAGCAGGCGCCGCTTCAGGCGTGCCTTGCGCGATTGCCAGGCGCCACCGCCCAGCTTGTCGAGCGTCGCCTCGGCCGATTCCGAACCGTAGCGCGACAGGAGTTCGATGTTCTCGACCGGCAGGAACAGCCGGTCGTCGCCGGCATAATGCAGTTCCAGGCAGTCATGCGGCGCGCCGGCGGCCTCGATCGTGCGCAACCCGATGAACCGGCCGATGCCGTGATCGGCATGCACGACGATGTCGCCGGAAGACAGCGCTGCGACCTCGGCGATAAAATCGGACGCGCGCTTGCGCTTCTTCGACCGCCTGACCAGGCGATCGCCGAGAATATCCTGCTCGGCGACGACGACCAGCCTTTCCGTCTCGAATCCGGCTTCCAGCGGCAGCACCGCGAGCCCCGCCTGTCCCGCCTCCAGCCGGGCGACTTCGTCGAGGGTGGAGACGCGCTTCAGGTTGCCGAGGTGGTGCTCGGCGAGAATCTGTGCGAGACGGTCGAGCGAACCCTCGGTCCAGCCGGCGACGACGACCTTGCGTCCCTGCGCGCGCACGCCGCCGATATGGCTGACAACCGAGTCGAAGACATTGGCCGAGGGATCGGTTCGCTCCTGCTCGAAGCTGCGGCCTGCCCTGGCGCCGGCGTGACGGACGTAGCTGGACGGCAGATCGGGCGCGTCGAAGGGCGTGAATTCCCCTGCGACCTTGTCCGCGATCGCGCCGGTCACCTCATCGGGCGTCAGATAGAGCAGCGCAGGCGCAGCCGGCTTGTAGGGCACGGCGTCCTTCAGGGCGCCGTCCGCCTGCCGCTTACGGGCCTCGTAGTGGTCGAGAATGAGTTCGTGCCGCTCGCTCAGCGCCTCGCGCGCGAGATGGTCGAACACGACGGGAGCTTCCGGCAGGTAGTCGAACAGGGTCGCGAGCTTGTCGTAGAAGAAGGGCAGCCAGTGTTCCATGCCGGCGAAACGACGGCTTTCGCTGACGGCGGCATAGAGTCCGTCGTCGCGCGACGGAGCGCCGAAGGCTTCAATGTAGTTGCGGCGGAAGCGGCTGACCGTCTCGGGCGTCAGCGCCACCTCGCTCATGCCCTGCAACTGGAACGATTTGCGCTGACCGGTGGTGCGCTGGGTCGCCACGTCGAAGGCGCGGATCGATTCCAGCGTGTCGCCGAAGAAGTCGAGCCGCAGCGGCTCCGGCGAACCCGGCGCGAAAAGGTCGAGAATGCCGCCGCGTACGGCGAATTCGCCTACGTCGCGGACAGTGGGCACCCGTTCGAAGCCGGATGTCTCGAGCCGTCCGATCAGCACTTTCATGTCGATCTGGTTGCCCGGCTTGGCGCGCAAGGTCTGCGCCTCGATGATCCCGGGCGGCGGAATGCGCTGGAGCACGGCATTGGCGGTGGTCAGGATCACGGCGCGGTGCGACGTCCTGGCCAGCGCGATCATCGCGGCGAGCGCATCGAGGCGTCGCGCGGCGGCGTCGGAGCCGGGCGATACGCGGTCGTAGGGCAGACAATCCCAGGCCGGGAGCTCCAGGAGCGGCAGATCGGGTGCGGCGAAGGCCAGCGCCTCCATGATCGAAGGCAGACGCTGACCGTCCCGGGCGACGAAGATCAGCGGCCGATCCCTGGCGATCTCGCCGGACAGCGCCGCGAGCGCGAAAGCCTCGTAGCCGTCCGCCACGCCGTCGATCGTGACGAAGCTGCCGGTGTCGGGACGGATGGCGATTTTTTCGATCAGGGACATGGTTGGTCAGAAGGTCTCGGGTCGGTCAAAAAGTCATGGCTTGGCGGAACGCGAGGACACGCCGCAGGATCGGACTGTCCTGGTCGGCGGGGATCGGCCGTTCGCCGGTGATCCAGGGGAGGAGCTTGGTGTCTGGAATGTCGAGGAGCCCCTCATATTGGTCGATTTCGATCTCGGTCAAGGCGCCGATCTCGGCATCGGCGAATGTGCCCAGGATCAGGTCCATCTCGCGCATGCCGCGGTGCCAGGACCGGAAGAGAAGCTTGCGCCGCCGTGCATCGAGGCCCTCGCTGGATCGTGTCGTTCCGGTCATGGTGGATGGTCCTTTCGCCGAGCGCGGCATATAGCGTGGATAGAACTGCCTGTCAGCCTTGCAACGGCCTCGGTCGGGCTTAACATCTGCGGCGATGCGTGACCCGAACCTCCTCTCCCGCCGGCCCGACGGGCCATGGTGCTTGCGCCTGCCGGTGCATCGCTGATGCGTCCTTCGCTGCTCGATCCGCTTTTTGCACCGATCACCGCGCTCGACGGCGTCGGTCCCAAGGTCGCCGGGCTGATCGAGAAGGTGGTCGCGACCGACATAAGCGATCGCGGTGCCCGTGTCGGGGATCTCCTCTTCGTGCTGCCGCATTCGGTGATCGATCGGCGGAACCGGCCGGGCATCGCCTATGCCGCCGAGGGCGCCATCGTCACGCTGGAATTGCGGGTCGACCGCCATCAGCCGCCGCCGCGCGGCAACAGATCGGTGCCCTATCGGGTCTACGCCCATGACGACACTGGCGAGATTGCGCTGACCTTCTTCCATGCCCATACCGAGTGGCTGGCGAAGGCGCTGCCCGAAGGCGAGCAGGTGGTCGTCAGCGGACGGATGGAATGGTTCAACGGCCGCCCTTCAATGGTCCATCCCGACCATATCGCCAGGGCCGGCGACGCTGAAGGGTTGCCGCTGGTGGAGCCCGTCTATCCGCTGACGGCCGGGCTTTCGGTCAAGGTGTTGCGGCGTGCCGTCGGCCAGGGGCTGTCGCGCCTGCCGCAACTGCCGGAGTGGCTGGACGCCGACATCGCGCGCCGCCAGAGCTTCCCGACCTTCCACGACGCCCTGGATCGAATTCATCATCCGGCCGATCCGATCGACCTGTCGCCGGACAGTGTGGCATGGCGGCGGCTCGCCTATGACGAGTTCCTCGCCGGCCAGCTTTCCCTGGCCTTGGTCCGCAACCGCGTGCGCCGGCTCTCGGGACGGCCCCTTTCCGGCGACGGCAGCATCGTCGAAAGGGTGCGGGCCGCCCTGCCCTACAGGCTGACCGGCTCGCAGGAGACCGCGATCGCGGAGATCCACGCCGACCTGGCCGAGCCGGAGCGCATGATCCGCCTGCTTCAGGGCGATGTCGGTTCCGGCAAGACGGTGGTGGCGCTGCTGGCGATGGCGCGCGCCGTCGAAGCGGGCGGCCAGGCCGCGTTGATGGCGCCGACGGAGATTCTTGCCCGCCAGCATCTTGCCTCGCTGGCGCCGCTCGCTGAGCGTGCCGGCATTCGCATCGCCATCCTGACGGGGCGGGAGAAGGGCCGCGAGCGGACCGATACGCTGAAAGGGCTGGCCGACGGGTCGATTGATATCGTGGTGGGCACGCACGCGCTGTTCCAGGAGCCCGTCGTCTATCACGATCTCGTGCTGGCGATCGTTGACGAACAGCACCGATTCGGCGTGCATCAGCGGCTTGCCATCACCGCCAAGGGCGACGCTCCCGACATGCTGGTGATGACGGCGACGCCAATTCCACGCACTTTGGTGCTGACGGCGTTCGGCGACATGGATGTCTCGCGCCTGACGGAAAAACCGGCAGGCCGCCTTCCGATCCGAACCGTCACCTTGCCGCTCGAGCGGCTCGACGAGCTCATCGTCCGCATGCGCGACGCGATCCGCGACGGCCAGAAGGTTTACTGGATCTGCCCGCTGGTCGAGGAGTCCGACGAGATCGAGCTGATGTCCGCCGAGGACCGTTTCGCCATGCTGAAGCCGGCCTTCGGCGGCAATGTCGGCCTTGTCCACGGGCGCATGAAGGGAGCGGAGAAGGACGAGGCGATGCGCGTCTTCAAGGATGGAGAGACGCGCATCCTGGTTGCGACGACCGTCATCGAGGTGGGTGTCGACGTTCCCGATGCCACGATCATCGTGATCGAACATGCCGAGCGATTTGGGCTCGCCCAGTTGCATCAGCTGCGCGGCCGTGTCGGACGCGGCTCCAAACCGTCGACCTGCGTGCTGCTTTACAAGTCTCCGCTCGGCCAGACCGCCAAGCGCCGCCTTTCCGTCATGCGCGAGACCGAAAACGGGTTCGTCATCTCAGAGGAGGATCTGAAGCTGCGCGGCGAAGGCGAGCTCCTGGGCACGCGACAATCGGGCACCCCGGGTTTCCAGGTGGCGCGGATCGAGCACCACGCCGACCTCCTGGAGACAGCGCGCGACGATGCGCGCCAGTTCCTCGCCGAGGATCCCGAGCTTCAGTCCGAACGCGGCGCGGCCCTGCGACTGCTTCTCTATCTCTTTGGCCGCGACGAAGCGGTGCGGCTCCTGCGCGCAGGGTGACTTGGCCTCGGGAAAACCTGACGGCCCTCTTTCGCTAAGGCTTCGTCCGCCAGCGCCCTCGTCGTGGCCTCGTATTCGGGACCGACCAGCCCGGCCGATATCAGCAGCTTTGCAGCATCCTCGACGCTCATCTCGAGCGGAATGAGATCCTTCTCGGGCACATAGAGCAGATAGCCCGTGGTGACGTTGGGCGTGATGGGCCGGAATACCGCCACCGTCCTGCCCTCGCGAGGTTCCAGGGCGGCGTGGATCTCGTTGTCCTCGTGGGATGCGATGAAGACGATAGACCAGGCCCCCTTGCGCGGATATTCGAACAGCGCAACCTTGTTGAACAGATCCGCCCGATTGGCGAGCACCGTTTCGAAGATCTGCTTGAGCCCGCTGTAAAGGGTCCGCACCAACGGCATGCGATTGAGCAGCCTCTCGCCGAAGGACACGATCGACCGGCCGATGATATTGGCGGTAAGGAAACCGATTAGGGTGATCAGTACCAGCGCGACGAGCAGGCCGAAACCGGGCACTGCGAAGGGCAGATAGTTGTCGGGGTTGTAGCTCGACGGGATGTAGGGTTTCACCCACGAATCGACCCAGCCGATCAGGCTCCATACGAGATAGGCGGTGATCGCGAGCGGTGCGCAGACGACCACCCCTGTGAGGAAATAATTCCTCAGCCTTGTCATGCCGGAAAGCGACTTCGAGGGATCGGACATGGACTGCGCGGCGTTGGCGGACCCGCGCTATATAGGCGGGTTGCGGGCGACGCGGCAAGCCGTCGCTGCCTCCCCCGTGGCGCGAAAGCCGGCTGCGGCTATTCGACCGTGACCGACTTGGCGAGATTGCGCGGCTGATCCACGTCGGTACCCATGAAGACGGCCGTGAAATAGGCGAGCATCTGCACGGGCAGCGCATAGATCATCGGCGTGATGAACTCCGGCACGTCGGGAAGAACGATCGTTTCCATGGTCTTGATCGACGCCCGCTCGGCGCCCGCGCGGTCGGTGATCAGGATGATCCTGCCGCCGCGCGCAGCCACTTCCTGCATATTGGACACCGTCTTGTCGTAAATGCGGTCATGCGGCGCGATGACGATCACGGGCATGGACTCGTCGATGAGCGCAATCGGCCCGTGCTTCAGTTCGCCCGCAGCATAACCCTCGGCATGGATATAGGAGATCTCCTTGAGCTTCAGCGCGCCTTCCATGGCCAGGGGGTAGTTGGTGTCGCGGCCGAGATAGAGAACATGATCGACCTTCGCGAGTTCGCGCGCCACCTTCTCGATCTGCTCCTCGAGCTTCAGCACCTGGCTGGCGAAGCGCGGCGCCTCGGAGAGCTGCCGGATCAGTGCCTTTTCCTGCTCCGCCGAGACCGTGCCGCGCGCCACGCCGGCACGGACCGCAAGCGAGGCCATGACCGAGAGCTGGCATGTGAAGGCCTTTGTCGAGGCGACGCCGATCTCCGGCCCGGCGAGCGTGGGGAATATGACGTCGGATTCGCGCGCGATGGTGGATTCGCGGACATTGACGACCGCGGCGATCGGAACGCCTTCCTTGCGGCAGTAACGCAGTGAGGCGAGCGTGTCGGCCGTCTCGCCCGACTGAGACACGAACAGCGCGGCGCTCTTCCTGGATAGCGGCATCTCGCGGTAGCGGAATTCCGAGGCGATATCGATGTCGACCGGGAGGCGTGCGTAGCGCTCGAACCAGTATTTCCCGATCAGCCCAGCCAGATAGGCCGTGCCGCAGGCGGAGACCGCCAGGCGATCGAGCGACCCGAAATCGAACGGCAGATCGAGCGGCCGCGACGTGCCTTGCGTGAAGTCGATATAGTGGGCAAGCGTGTGGGAGATCACTTCCGGCTGCTCGTGGATCTCCTTCTCCATGAAGTGCCGGTGGTTGCCCTTGTCGACCATGAAGCTGGTGCCGATCGACTGCTGGCGCGGGCGCTCGACCGGCGCGCCACCCATGTCGTAGATCTGGACGCGATCCCGGCGCACGACAGCCCAGTCGCCATCCTCGAGATAGGTGATCGAGTTGGTGAACGGGGCGAGCGCGATCGCGTCGGATCCGAGGAACATCTCGCCATCGCCGTGGCCGACCGCCAGCGGCGGACCGTTGCGGGCGCCGACGATCAGGTCTTCGTCGCCTCGGAACATGATGGCAAGCGCGAAGGCGCCTTCCAAGCGTTTCAGGGCTTTGTAGGCCGCGTCGACGGGCGGTGTGTCGCGCTTCAGTTCACGCGAGATCAGGTGCGCCACGACTTCGGTGTCGGTCTGCGTGGCGAACTCGTAGCCGTCGCGCTTCAATTCCTCGCGCAGCTCGGCGAAGTTCTCGATGATCCCGTTGTGGACGATCGCCACGCCATCGCCAAAATGCGGATGGGCATTGGTCTCGTTGGGCACGCCGTGCGTAGCCCAGCGTGTGTGCCCGATGCCGATGGTGCCGTCGAGGGGCTCAGTCTTCAGCCGGCGTTCCAGATTGATCAGCTTGCCTTCGGCGCGCCGCCGCGCCAACTCGCCACGCTCGATCGTGGCGACGCCGGCGGAGTCGTAGCCGCGATACTCGAGTCGCTTCAGCGCATCGACGATAAGGGCGGCAACCGGCTCACGGCCGACGATCCCGACGATCCCGCACATTCTAGCACCCCCAGATGGACACCGCCCTGCGCGACATCGCAGGCAATTCAGCCGTCATTTAGGCCCGATCCGGGCCCGGTGAAAGTCACATATCGTGTCGTACCCATCGGCCATTGGGATGTCCATGGCAGCCGATCGGGTCATGAATGTCCGCTTCGGTCCGTCAGTCGGACTTGGCTATGGAGGCCGCGGCGGCCGCCGCCTGCTGCTCCCGCAACTGCTTTCCCCTGCCGGGCAGGGTCGCCTGGCGCGCTCGGCCGAAGGCCAGGGCGTCCTGCGGCACCTCCGACGTTATGACGCTGCCCGACGCGACATAGGCACCGTCGCCTATGCGAACCGGCGCGACCAGCGACGAGTTCGAGCCGATGAAGGCGCCGGCGCCGATCTCGGTGACGAATTTGTTGTAGCCGTCATAGTTGCAGGTGATCGTCCCGGCCCCAATATTGGCCTTTGCGCCGACGAAGGCGTCGCCGATATAGGTCAGGTGGTTGACCTTGGCGCCGGCGTCGATGACCGCCTTCTTGACCTCGCAGAAATTCCCGACCTTGGCCTTTTCCCTGAGGTCGGCGCCCGGGCGCAGCCGCGCATACGGGCCCACCTGGCAGCCTTCGGCGACCGCCGCCCCCTCCAGGTGCGAGAAGGCATGGATCACAGCGTTGGCGGCAACTGTGACGCCGGGACCAAACATGACATTGGGCTCGATGACGGTGTCGGCGCCGATCGTCGTATCGAAGGAAAAGAAGACGGTTTCGGGCGCGATGAGCGTCACCCCATCGAGCATCGCCTGACGACGACGGATCTTCTGCCAGATCGCCTCCGCCTCGGCGAGCTCGACCCGGTTGTTGATCCCCAGCACATTCTCGAACGGCGCTTCCGTTGCCACGGCCCGCAGCCCGGAGGCTTGCGCGATCTCGACGATGTCAGTGAGATAATATTCGCCCTTGGCGTTGGCATTGCCGACGGCGTCGAGCAGGCGCAGGACATCGCGACCCGCGATCGCCATCAGGCCGGCATTGCAGAAGGCGATCTCGCGCTCCTCGTCCGAGCAGTCTCGCTCCTCGCGAATCGCGAGCAGCGTGCCGTCCTTCTCGATTAGTCGCCCATATCCCGTCGGATTGGGTGGCCTGAAGCCGATCACGGCAACGGCGGCACCTTCGGCGAGCCTCTGGCGGGCCGTGCGCAGCGCCTCGTCGCTGACCAGCGGCGTGTCACCGAACAGCACCAGGATGTCGTCATAGCCACGCTCGATGGCTGCCCTGGCCGCCAGCACGGCATGCGCTGTTCCAAGCCTTTCCGCCTGCACGAAGGCTTCGGCTTCGGGCGCGAAAGGCGTTACCGCCTTCCTGACCGCCTCCGCGCCGCGACCTGCCACGATCGCTATATCGCCCGCGCCCGCCGCCCGGGCGGCCCGCACCACATGCGCCACCATCGGCAGGCCCGCGATCGGATGCAGCACCTTCGGCAAGGCGCTCTTCATGCGTGTGCCTTCGCCCGCGGCGAGGATGATCGAGAGGCAGGTTCTTTCGGTCATGACGGCTGTCGTCCGGCTGGGGGAAAGAGGCAGATGGAAACCGAGCCCATGCTGCCTCATTGCGGTTAAATTTCGGTCATGGCGGGTATAGCGGCAGTTCGATCGTTCGTCATCTCAGCCGGATGGGCGATTTCGATCTTGCTCCCGCCGCTCAGCCGAGGCGCCCCAGCGCCGGGAAGGTCTCCAGCAGCCAATAGGAGAACTGGGTCATGCCGCCGGTGACGAAAAGCACGCCGGCGATCACGAGCAGGCCGCCGATCACCTTCTCGACGCGGCCGAGATGCACGCGGAACCTGCCCAGGAAGCGCATGAACGCGCCGGAAAAAACGGCCGCGACAAGGAAGGGGATGCCGAGCCCGAGCGAGTAGGCGGCAAGGAGCAATGCGCCCTCGCCGACGGTCTCGCGCCCGCCGGCGAGCGTGAGGATGGGTCCGAGCACCGGACCGATGCAGGGCGTCCAGCCGAAGGCGAAGGCGAGGCCCATGACATAGGCGGCGACCATGCTCGCCGGCTTGCCCCTGGCCTGGAACCGCGCCTCGCGGGACAGCAGCGGGATGCGGATCAACCCGAGGAAGTTCAGGCCCATCAGGATGATGAGGATTCCGGCGGCCATCGCCAGCGGCTCCTGCCAGACCCGCAGCAGCCGGCCGATCGTCGAGGCGCCGGCACCCAGAGCAACGAAGACGGTGGAGAAGCCGAGCACGAAGGCGACCGACGAGACGATCAGCGCCTTCTTGACATGGGTGGATTCGGAGACGGCCTTCTGCTCGCGGAAGTCGTCGACCGACACGCCGGCCATATAGCAGAGATAGGGCGGCACCAAGGGCAGCACGCAAGGCGACAGGAAGGAGAGTGCCCCCGCCCCTACAGCGCTCAGATAGCCTACATCGATCGCCATTCGCCCACCATCCCTTGCCGGAGCCGATCTCCGGGCAGTTCCGCGGGCAGCATATAGACGGGAGGGCTACAGGGCTCCAATCACCATTGCGTGGCAAAGGGTCGCGAGTCGAAAACCTGAACCTGATTGTCGGATTTATTGGTGGTGAGCGCACTGGGACTCGAACCCAGGACCTACTGATTAAAAGTCAGTTGCTCTACCGGCTGAGCTATGCGCTCCCGAAGGGCGTCGCCCGCCCCGGAAATTGCGGCGGACCATAGGGAGAGAGGTTCTTTCGGTCAACCGGAAAAACACGGCTGTTCACCGCCGATCGATCGGCTGCGCAACGCCGGCCGCAGGTCGGACGGAAAAGGCGTGGCGGCCCGGGCCTTCAGCGATGGCCTTCGAGCTTCAGGTGCTGGATGAGCATGATCGTCTTGACGTCGATGATGCGCCCGTCGCGCGTCGCAGCCAGCGCTTCGTCTAGCGGCATCTCGATCACCTCGATGTCCTCGCCCTCATCGCGATGACCGCCGCCGTCGGAGACACGGTCGGCCGGTGCGTAGTCAGCCGTGAAGAATGACAGCCGTTCGGTGAGGCTGCCGGGGCTCGTATAGGCCGTATAGAGATGCCTGACGTCGCGGAGCCGGTAGCCGAGTTCCTCCTCGGCTTCGCGCCGGATCGCCGTTTCGGGGTCGTCCGCATCCAGCAATCCTGCACAGGCTTCGATCAGCGGGTCGGGGTGGCCGGTGACATAGGCCGGATAGCGGAACTGTCTGATGAGGAGCACGGTGTCGCGCCCGGGATCGTACGGCAGAATCACCGCGCCATCGCCCCGATCGAAGGTCAGCCGCGTCTGCGTTTCCCAAGCGCCGTCCCGCCGACGGTAGTCGAATACCGACTTCTTCAGCACGGCCCAGTCGTCGGCGAGCACTTCGACGGATTTGATCCGAACTCTTTCCTGCATTAGAATCCTCCACGCGTTCCCCGGCCGACTAAGCCCGATCGCTATCGCTTTGCAATAGTGGCCGAAGATCCTCGGTGAGCCGTGAGCGTGCGCGGCGATTGCGGAACCAATGCCCGGTCGGCGCGTTTCGCGTTCCGATATCTGGCTTTTACGGGGAGAACCGTGATGAGGAAGCTGTTGTCTGGCCTGTGCGCCTCCTTGTTGGCGGCATCCTTCGCGCTTTCGAGCGCCGTGCCGCTCAATGCCGCGCCGGCTTTCGCTCCTAAAAACCCAGCCGCAGTGATAGGCGGGCAGCAGGGCGACATACAGTACGTCAGGGACCGCCGCGGCGGCAGAAACTATGGCGGCCGCTGGGCCGGACGTGGTCCGTGGGGCGGAACCGACATGCCCTACTACAATCGCGGCCGCGGCGGGCCCCGCTATGACGGCTGGCGCGGCAGAGGATGGCGTGGCGATCGCTATTGGCGCGGCGGCGGCGGTCGAAACTGGGCCTACTACAATGGCTATCGCGGTTACCGCTACTACAGGCCTGGCTATCGCTACTACAACGACTATTGGTTCCCGGGCGCGGCCTTTATCGCCGGCGCACTGATCACGGGCGCGATCGCCAATTCCGGGCCGCGCTACTACAGCGGCGGTGGAAGCGCGCATGAGCGCTGGTGCTACAACCGTTACCGCTCATATCGCGCCTGGGACAATACCTTCCAGCCTTACAACGGTCCGCGCCGCCAGTGCATATCGCCCTATTGACGGGTGATCGGCGGTCGATGCCCGTGTGAGCAAGGGCGCGGATAGGCTGGCATCTCAATGATTCGTCAGGGTGCGGCGCACAGCGTCGCGCCAGCCTTTCAGCTTCCGGCGCCGTTCCGCATCCTCCATAACGGGCTCGAACCGACGGTCGAGCGCCCAGGCTTTGGCGAATTGCCGGGCCTTCGGCCAGACGCCGGCCTTGGAGCCCGCCAGCCAAGCGGCGCCCATCGCCGTCGTCTCCAGGATCGTCGGGCGGTCGACCGGCGCGTCGAGAATGTCGGCAAGGCGCTGCATCGTCCAGTCCGACGCCACCATGCCGCCATCGACACGCAGCACGGTCTTGGCCTTGCCGTCGCGCCAGTCCTTCTTCATTGCGTCGAGCAGGTCGCGTGTCTGGAACGCGACGGAATCGAGCGTAGCGCGCGCGAATTCCGCGGGCCCCGTGTTACGGGTGAGGCCGAAGATCGCGCCCCTCGCCTCCGCATCCCAATGCGGCGCCCCCAGGCCGACGAAGGCCGGGACGAGATAGACGTCCTGCGTGGGGTCGGCCTTTGCCGCCAACTCGCCGCTGCGCTGCGCATGGCCGATCACCTTGAGCCCGTCGCGCAGCCATTGCACGGCGGCGCCGGCGACGAAGATCGAGCCTTCCAGCGCATAGGTGGTCTTGCCGTTCAGCCGGTACGCGATGGTCGTCAGCAGCCTGTTCTTCGAGCGGACCAGATCGGCGCCGGTGTTCAGCAGCGCGAAGCAGCCGGTGCCATAAGTCGACTTCATCATCCCGGGCTCGAAACATGCCTGGCCGATCGTCGCGGCCTGCTGGTCGCCGGCGACGCCGAGGATTCTTATCGGGGCGCCGAACAGGCCGGCATCGGTCGTGCCGAAGTCGGCGGCGCAGTCCTTCACCTCGGGCAGCAGCGCGGCCGGGATGCGCAGGATCTCGAGAAGCTCGGGATCCCAGGCATTGGTCGCGATGTTGTAGACGAGGGTGCGCGAGGCGTTGGTGGCATCAGTGGCGTGGACCTTGCCGCCTGTCAGCCGCCAGATCAGGAAGCTGTCGATGGTGCCGGCCAGCAGTTCGCCCTTTTCGGCGCGCTTGCGAGCGCCCTTAACATTGTCGAGCAGCCAGGCGATCTTGGTTCCGGAGAAATAGGGGTCGAGCAAAAGGCCCGTCTTCTTCGTGAAGACTTTTTCCAACCCCTGCCTCTTGAGCCTGGCACAGAGCGGCGCGGTACGCCGATCCTGCCACACGATCGCCTTGTGGATCGGCTTGCCGGTGGCCTTCTCCCAGATCACCACGGTTTCGCGCTGGTTGGTGATGCCGATCGCGGCGATCTCGCGAGCCTCCCGACCGGACGCATCGATGGCCGCCCTGCAGGTCGCAATGATGCTTTCCCAGATTTCCTCGGGGTCATGCTCCACCCACCCGGATGCGGGATAGAACTGCTCGAACTCCTTCTGGCCGGCGCCGACGACCTTCAAGGCGCCGTCGAACACGATCGCTCGGCTCGATGTGGTTCCCTGGTCAATCGCGAGGATCAATCCGGTCATATATCCCTCTTCCTCCACATGAACAGGGGAGCCGGCCTGACGCCGCCTCCCCTGACTTCGCATCGGCTGGCGCGTTCCGCTACTTGCTCCAGCTCTTGACCAACTCGTCGTAGTTGACGGTGATCGGCTTTTCCTTCTCGTTCTCGACCTTGAGCTGCGGCGCAAGCTTGCCGGCCTTCACTGCTTCGGCATTCCAATAGGCCAGATCGTGCTCCTCCGCCATCTTCGGGCCGATGTCGCCCTGGACGCCGGCGCGCTCGAGGCGTTCCAGCACCTTCTCCTGGTCGGCGCAGAGCGAGTCCATCGCCTCCTGCGCGGTCTTGGCGCCCGACGAGGCATCGCCGATCGCCTGCCACCAAAGCTGCGCCAGCTTCGGGTAGTCCGGCACATTGGTGCCGGTCGGGGTCCACTGCACCCGCGCCGGCGAGCGATAGAACTCGATCAGGCCGCCGAGCTTGGGCGCACGGTCGGTGAAGCTCTTGTGCTGCAGGGTCGATTCGCGGATGAAGGTCAGGCCGACGTGACTCTTCTTGACGTCGACAGTCTTCGACGTGACGAATTGCGCGTAGAGCCAGGCGGCCTTGGCGCGATCGTCCGGCGTCGACTTCATCAGCGTCCACGAGCCGGCGTCCTGGTAGCCGAGCTTCATGCCGTCCTTCCAGTAGACGCCATGCGGCGACGGCGCCATGCGCCACCTCGGCGTGCCATCGGCATTGACGACAGGCAGGCCATCCTTGACCATGTCGGCGGTGAAGGCGGTGTACCAGAAGATCTGCTGTGCGATGGCGCCCTGCGCCGGCACCGGGCCGGACTCCGAGAATGTCATGCCCTGGGCTTCCGGCGGAGCGTAGGCCTTCATCCAGTCGAGATATTTCTCGATCGAATAAACGGCCGCCGGGCCGTTGGTGTCGCCGCCACGCGCCACGCAGGAGCCGACCGGCCGGGAGTTCCCATCGACCTTGATGCCCCATTCGTCGACCGGCCGTCCGTTGGGGATGCCCTTGTCGCCATTGCCGGCCATCGACAGCCAGGCGTCGGTAAAACGCCAGCCGAGCGAGGGATCCTTCTTGCCGTAGTCCATGTGGCCGTAGATCTTCTTGCCGTCGATTTCCTTGCCGGTGAAGAACTCGGCGATATCCTCATAGGCCGACCAGTTGACCGGGACGCCGAGGTCGTAGCCGTATTTGGCCTTGAAGTCGGCCTTGTTCTTCTCGTCGTTGAACCAGTCGTAGCGGAACCAGTAGAGGTTCGCGAACTGCTGGTCGGGAAGCTGGTAGAGCTTGCCGTCCGGCGCGGTCGTGAAGGATTTGCCGATGAAGTCGTCGACGTCGAGATTGGGGTTGGTGACGTCCTTGCCCTCGTTGGCCATCCAGTCGGTCAGGCTGCGGGCCTGCTGGTAGCGCCAGTGGGTGCCGATCAGGTCGGAATCGTTGATATAGGCGTCGTAGATGTTCTCGCCCGACTGCATCTGGGTCTGCAGCTTCTCCACCACGTCGCCTTCGCCGATCAGGTCATGCGTGATCTTGATGCCGGTGATGTCGGAGAACGCCTTGGCCAGCACCTTGGATTCGTATTCATGGGTGGTGATGGTTTCCGAGACGACCTTGATGTCCATGCCGGCAAACGGCTTGGCGGCATCGATGAACCACTGCATCTCGGCTTCCTGCGCTGCCCGGTCGAGCGTCGACATGTCGCCGATCTCGCCGTCGAGGAAGGCCTTGGCCTCGTCCATTCCGGCATAGGCCTGGCCGGCGCCGATCAATAGCGCAAGCGCCGTCGTCGATGTTAATATGTGCCGTCGCATTTCGTTTCCTCCCTATCAAAGGTTGCAAGTGCGATCGGAGCGGTCGCCGGCACGCGGCCGCTCCGGCATTTCCCTCCCTAGACGAACCGGAATACGCCGACGGCGTACAGGATCGAGAGGGCGAGAGCCCACCACAGGTTGGGCCCGACGAGGCCCAGCCAAGCGAGATGGATGAAGGCGCTGCCGAGCAGCGACAGGAACAGGCGGTCGCCGCGGGTCGTTTCGAAGCGCAGCAGCCCGACGCGCGGATTGCCGCCCGGCGAGACATATTCCCACACCGCCATGGCCGCCAGCAGCAGGAAGATCGTGGCGAAGAAGATCGCCGTCGGCCACGTCCAGGCCATCCAGGAGAAGTTCATGATCAGACTCTCCCCAGGGCGAAGCCCTTGGCGATGTAGTTGCGAACGAACCAGATCACCAGCGCGCCCGGGATGATGGTCAGCACGCCGGCTGCCGCGAGCACGCCCCAGTCCAGGCCGGAGGCCGAAACCGTGCGCGTCATGATCGCGGCGATCGGCTTGGCGGCGGTGGTGGTCAGTGTGCGGGCGATCAGCAGCTCGACCCAGGAGAACATGAAGCAGAAGAAGGCGGCAACGCCGATACCGGATGCGATCAGCGGCACGAAGATCTTCACGAAGAAACGCGGGAAGGAATAACCGTCGATATAGGCGGTCTCGTCGATCTCCTTGGGCACGCCGGACATGAAGCCTTCCAGAATCCAAACCGCGAGCGGCACATTGAACAGGCAGTGGGCGAGTGCAACGGCGATATGGGTGTCGATCAGGCCGAAGGCGGAATAGAGTTGGAAAAAGGGCAGCGCGAACACAGCCGGCGGCGCCATGCGGTTGCTGAGCAGCCAGAAGAACAGGTGCTTGTCGCCGAGGAAACGGTAGCGCGAGAAGGCGTAGGCCGCCGGCAAGGCCACGGCGATCGAGATCACCGTGTTCATGACGACATAGATGATCGAGTTGATGTAGCCGGAATACCAGGACGGGTCGGTGAAGATGACCATGTAGTTGCGCAGGGTCGGGTTCTGCGGCCACAGCGAGAAGGTGCCGAGAATCTCCTGGTTGGTTTTGAAGCTCATGTTGACGAGCCAGTAGATCGGCAGCATCAGGAAGATGATGTAGAGGGTCGGAACCAGCCACCAGAAGCGGGACTCCTCGCCGCGCCGACGCATCCGCCGCGCCAGCGCATCGTCCGCCACAGTCGCCGAAGGTGCCGTCCTGGCTTCGGCAGTGCGCATCAGGCGCTCGGCCGTGGTATCGGCGGTCTGATCCTTGATCGACGTCATGTCACTTCTCCACGCCGACATTGGTCATAACGGTGTAGAACACCCATGACAGCAGCAGGATGATCAGGAAGTAGACGATCGACATCGCCGCGGCCGGTCCGAGATCGAACTGTCCCACCGCCATCTTGACCAGGTCGATCGACAGGAAGGTGGTGGAGTTGCCCGGCCCGCCGCCGGTGACGACAAAGGGCTCGGTGTAGATCATGAAACTGTCCATGAAGCGAAGCAGCACGGCAATGAGCAGCACGCGGTTCATCTTGGGCAACTGGATGTAGCGGAAGATGGCCCAGCGCGAGGCGCCGTCGATCTTGGCTGCCTGGTAGTAGGCGTCGGGGATCGAGACCAGTCCGGCATAGCAGAGAAGGACCACGAGGCTGGTCCAGTGCCAGACGTCCATGACGATGACCGTCACCCACGCATCGAACGGGTCGTTAACATAGTTGTAGTCTATGCCGAGGGCCGAGAGCGTGTAGCCCAGCAGGCCGATGTCGATGCGGCCGAACACCTGCCAGATGGTTCCAACGACGTTCCACGGGATGAGCAGCGGCAACGCCATCAGCACCAGGCAGACCGGAACGCCCCAGCCCCTGCGCGGCATGTTCAGCGCGATCAGAATGCCGAGCGGGATCTGGATGGCCAGGATGATCGCCGAGAAGATGAGGTTGCGGCCCATGGCCGCCCAGAAGCGATCGGAATGCAGGATCTCCTCGAACCATTCCGAGCCCACCCAGAAGAAGACGTTGTTGCCGAATGTGTCCTGCACCGAATAGTTGACCACTGTCATCAGCGGGATGACCGCCGAGAAAGCCACCAGCAGCAGAACCGGCAGCACCATGAACCAGGCCTTGTTGTTCCAGGTCTTTTCCATGGTCAGGCTCCGAGCTCGACACGCCAGGAATCGGCGTAGAGATTGATGCCGGCAGGATCGAAGCCGACGCGCGGATCGGCGGGCACTTCCTCGTCCTCGCCGACGATGGCCGCGATCGGGCGCCCCTCGAGCGACGCGCGCACGATCTTCTGACGGCCGATGTCCTCGACCTTGGTGATAGAGACGGGCATGCCCTCCCGGCCGAGGCGAATGAATTCGGGCCGGATGCCGAGTTCGATCCTGCCGCCGGGAACGGTCCTGGGGGATACAGGCAGCGCGATCGCCTGCCCGCCGAGGCGCGCCGTGGTGCCGTCGAGTGTGACCGGCAGCACGTTCATGCCCGGCGAGCCGATGAAATAGCCCACGAAAGTGTGCCTAGGACGCGCGAAGAGCTCGTCCGGCGTGCCGATCTGCACGATGCCGCCGTCATACATGACCACCACCTGCTCGGCGAAGGTCAGCGCCTCGGTCTGGTCGTGGGTGACGTAGACCATGGTGAAGCCGAAACGGCGGTGCAACTGCTTCAACTGCGACCGCAATACCCATTTCATATGCGGGTCGATGACCGTCAGCGGCTCGTCGAACAGAATGGCGTTGACGTCGGAGCGTACCAGGCCGCGGCCGAGCGAGATCTTCTGCTTCTGGTCGGCCGTCAGCCCCTGTGCCTTGCGCTGCGCCCTTTCGGCAAGGCCGATCATGTCGAGCGTCTCGCGCACCTTGCGATCCACCTCGGCCTCCGGCACGCCGCGATTGCGCAGCGGGAAGGCAAGGTTGTCGTAGACGCTCATCGTGTCGTAGACGACCGGGAACTGGAACACCTGGGCGATGTTGCGCTCTTGCGTCGACAGGCGGGTAACGTCGCGGCCGTCGAAAGACAGCGACCCGTGCGAGGGACGCAGAAGCCCCGAGATGATGTTGAGCAGCGTGGTCTTGCCGCAGCCCGACGGCCCCAGCAGCGCATAGGCGCCGCCGTCGTCGAAGGTGTGATGCACCTCCTTCAGCGCAAAATCGGCATCCGAGCGCGGGTTCGGCATGTAGGCATGACGGATATGATCGAGGTCGACGCGTGCCATTGTCCCTGCCCTCAAGCCGCCATTTTGGGCGCGGCCGCAACCGCGCAACCGGCCTCGTCGAACACCATGATATGGCGATGGTCGATGAAGACCTCGATCCTGTCGTCGGGGGCGAAGGCTTTGATGCCCGGCGTCAGCATCACCCAGCGCGCATCGGCGAAATCGAGATGGACGAAGCTCTCCGAACCGGTGATCTCCGTGACCGACACTTTTGCCGTCACCGAGACGGCGTCGGTGCTGGGTCGCGCCAGGGAAAGATGGTGGGGCTGGAAGCCGATCGTGTAGATGCCGTCGGCAATACCGGCGACATCCGCCGGCACCGGGAGATCGACCCCGCCGTCGAGCCGGAAGCTGGCGCCTGATTTGCGCAGCGCGATGGTGTTGAGCGGCGGGTCGGAAAAGGTCAATGCGGTGACCAGGTCGACAGGCCTGCGATAGACCTCGACGGTAGGCCCGAACTGCGTGACCCGTCCTTCCGACAGGGTGGCCGTGTTGCCGCCCAAAAGCAGCGCCTCGTGCGGCTCGGTGGTGGCATAGACGAAGATCGCCCCGGTCTCGGCGAAAATCCTGGGCAACTCGGCGCGCAATTCCTCGCGCAGCTTGTAGTCGAGATTGGCGAGCGGCTCGTCGAGCAGCACCAGCCCGGCATTCTTGACGATCGCGCGCGCCAGCGCCGTGCGCTGCTGCTGGCCGCCGGAGAGGTTGAGCGGCGTGCGATCGAGATAGGGCGTCAGCTGCAGGAGATCGGCGGCGCGCCGCACTTCGCGGTCGATCCGGTCGCGCGCCGCGCCCGCGACCCTCAGCGGCGAGGCGATGTTCTCGTAGACCGTCATCGCCGGATAGTTGATGAACTGCTGGTAGACCATGGCGATGTTGCGCTTCTGTACCGGCATGCCGGTGACGTCGCGACCGTCGAACCAGACTGAGCCGGAGGTTGGCACGTCGAGACCCGCCATCAGCCGCATCAGCGACGTCTTGCCCGACAGCGTCGGGCCGAGCAGCACGTTGAGCGAGCCGTGCTGAAGCGACAGCGAAACGTCGCGGATGTGATCCGCTCCCGCCATCGTCTTCGATACGTTCCTCAGTTCCAGCATGCCCCCTCCAATATCCTGGGCTACTCTGCCGCTGCGTTCCGGGAGCCGGCGCCCCCGCGCATGAAGCGGTCGAGCGCGGCCGCCTCGTCGCGGCTCACGCGAAGCCCCCGTTTCGTACGACGCCACAGGACGTCGTCCGCCGTCTCCGCCCATTCGTGGTTCATCAGATAACGCAGTTCCGCCTCGTAGAGGTCGGCGCCGAAATTGCGGCCGAGGTCGGCCGCCGACCGCGCCTCTCCCAGAACGGTCTTCGCGCGGGTTCCGTAGAGGCGGACCAGCCGTCGCGCATGGGCGGCTTCCAGGAATGGATAGGCCGCGGCGAGCTGCCGGACCTGGTCGGCGAACGAACCGGCCGGGAAATCGCCGCCCGGCAAGGCCGCATCGGCTGTCCATGGGGCACCTTTCCTGCCAAGGAAACCCTCGATCTTCTCCAGCATGGCTTCCGCCAACCGGCGATAGGTCGTGATCTTGCCGCCGAAGACGTTGATGATGGGTGCCCTGCCCTCGCCGCCATCCGCCTTCAGCACATAGTCGCGGGTCGCTTCCTGCGCCTTGGACGCGCCGTCGTCATAGAGCGGCCGAACGGCCGAATAGGTCCAGACGATATCCGCGCGCCGGACCGGGGCCGAGAAATACTCGCTCGCGGCATTGCAGAGATAGTCGGTCTCGGCGTCGCTGATGTGCACTTCATGCGGGTCGCCGCCAAAGTCGCGGTCGGTCGTGCCGATCAGAGTGAAATCGTCTTCATAGGGGATGGCGAAGATGATCCGGCCATCCCTGTTCTGGAAGAAGTAGGCGCGCGGATCATCGAACTTCTTCGAAACGACGATATGGCTGCCCTGAACCAGGCGCACATTGTGGACATCGTTCTGGCCCAGCGCGCCCGCGAGAACATGATCGATCCAGGGGCCGCTGGCGTTGACCAGAAGCTTGGCCTTCACCTGCTCGACCGCATGGGTCCTCAAATCCTCCAGGTCGATGGTCCAGTGGGCGTCCTCTCGCCGCGCGCCGACCACCCTCGTGCGGGTGCGGATCACAGCGCCACGATCGGCCGCATCGCGTGCGTTCAGCACGACCATGCGTGCATCGTTGACCCAGCAGTCCGAATATTCGAAGGCGCGCGTGAAGAGCGGCTTCAGCGGCTTTCCGGCAGGATCGCTGCGCATATCGAGCGACCGCGTCGCCGGCAGGAGCCTGCGGCCGCCGATGTGGTCGTAGAGGAAAAGCCCGAGCCTGAGAAGCCAGGCAGGGCGAAGGCCGACGGCATGAGGGAGCACGAAGCGCATCGGCCAGATGATGTGCGGCGCGTTCTTCCAGAGGACCTCGCGCTCCATGAGGGATTCGCGCACCAGCCGGAACTCGTAATGCTCGAGATAACGCAGCCCGCCGTGGATCAGCTTGGTGGAGCCGGACGACGTGCCGCTGGCCAGATCGTCCATCTCGGCGAGATAGACCGAATACCCGCGACCGACGGCGTCACGCGCAATGCCGCAGCCATTGATGCCTCCGCCGATGACGAAGATGTCGTGGATCACAGGTCGATCCAAGCGCTCCCTCCCACTTTCGCAGCGCAGCATGATGCTGTTCTATTCGAAAACGTTTGTGGATTATTTCGAAATCATTACGAATGTCAAACGAAATATCTCCGCCAGCGCGGGTCCCTGTCGGAGCCGGCGAGGTTCACCGTATCGTCTCGATCATCTGGACCTCGGCCTCCTCGCAGATCTTGCGAACCGACGCGATGTCGCAGCGATCGGTGATGAAAGTGTCGACCTGGCTGAGATGGCCGATGCGGACCGGCGCCGTACGCTCGAACTTGGTGGCGTCGGACACCAGGATGACATGGCGCGAATTGGCGATGATCGCCTGCGCCACCTTCACCTCGCGAAAATCGAAATCGAGCAGCGCCCCGTCATGGTCGATCGCAGACGCGCCGATGACGGCATAATCAACCTTGAATTGCTTGATGAAATCGACGGCGGCCTCGCCGACCACGCCTCCGTCCGAGCCGCGCACGACTCCACCCGCGATCACCACCTCGATCGAAGGATAGACGCGCATCCTATTGGCCACATTGATGTTATTGGTGATGACCATCAGCCCGTGATGATCGAGCAACGCCTTGCTGACCGCCTCGGTCGTGGTGCCGATATTGATGAAGAGCGAGGCGTTGTCGGGGATCAGTCGTGCCGCCGCCCGCCCGATCGCATCCTTCTCCTCCGCGGCGATCTTGCGCCGCGCCTCATATTCCATGTTCTCGATACCCGAGGGGAAGAGCGCGCCGCCGTGGACGCGGGTCAGAAGACGCTGTTCGCAAAGGTCGTTGAGATCCTTGCGGATCGTCTGAGGCGTGACGTTGAAATGCGTCGCGAGTTCATCGACCAGGACGCGGCCATTGTCCTTTGCCATCTGGATGATCTCGGTGTGGCGCGGCGACAAGAACACGGTCAGGTCCTTTCGTTTTCGTTTTTTGCTGCTTCATTCGAAAACGAAAGCACGCGGGTGTCAATCCTCGTTAGGCTCGATCGGTTCTGTAATCCACCCGGCGTCGGCAAGCCGGACCGTATCCGGCAGGACACTCCGGATTCGCTCGGCGAGCCCGGTCCACACTGCTGGATTGCGATCGCCTTCGCCGCCCGGCCGGAAAGGACGCGAGCGCGACTGTTAGTAATGCAACGTCAGTGTTGACTGATGTGGCGTTTCTAACATAGCCTCGCTGCCGGTGTTGAAGGAAACACCGACGCAACGGGAGGAAGGAATGGCACATCTCAAGGGTGCCCGCGCGTTCGCCGCGGGAATGATGCTGGCTTTGTCATCGGCCGCGGTTCTCCCGGCGTCGGCAAGCGATTTCATTCGCATCGTTTCGCCCTATCCGACGACGACGCTCGATCCGATGCGCTCCGCAGCGGCCGGAAACATCGAGACCTACGGTCAGCTTTACGCCAGGCTCCTGCAGCGCAATCCGGCGTCGGGAGCGCTGGAACCGGCGCTTGCCGAGAGCTGGCACATTTCCGGCGACAACCTCACCTACACATTCCATCTGCGCGACACGCAGTTCTCCGACGGCTCGCCGATCACTGCCGATGACGTTGTCTTCAGCCTCGAGCGCATCCGCACCGACAAGCAGGCTGCCTATTCGGCGCCGCTGAGCGCGGTCGAATCCGTGGCGGCAGCCGATCCGAAGACGGTCGTGATCAAGCTGAAATCGGCTTTCGCTCCCTTCCTCGGCAATCTCGAGATCTGGAACATGGGCATCGTGTCCAAGGCCAGCGTCGAGAAAGAGGGAGCGGAAAAGGCGTTCTCGGCCATTCCGGTCACTTCGGGCCCTTATGCGGTGAAGGAATGGAAGCCGAACGAGAAACTCGTGCTGGTTCCCAACCCGCATTACTGGCGCCAGGGATATCCGAAGTCGGACGCGACCGTCGAACTCATCGAGATCGCATCGCCCGACACCCGCATCGCCATGCTTAAGGCCGGCGAGGTCGATGTCGCGCGGGCGGTGCAGTGGACGCAGATCGAGGATCTCAGGGCGGCCGAGGATGTCGAGGTGCGGTTCGAGCCCTCGACCATCATCAACATGACACTGCTCAACAACAGGCGCGAACCGTTCTCGAATGTGAAGGCGCGGCAGGCGGCGGCTTCCGCCATCGACAACAAGGCGATGACCAAGGCGATCACACTCGGCTATGCCAAGCCCGCCAACACCACCTTGCCCGGAGGCGTCGATTTCCACGACAAGGATCACCCCGGGATCCCGTATGACGTCGCCAAGGCGAAACAGCTGTTGTCGGAGTCCGGGATGGAAGGCCGCGAGGTGAAGATCCTCGCCACGACGGGCACAGTCGAGCAGCAGACCGCGCTGCTCCTCCAGGCTCAGTGGCAGGCCATCGGTCTGAAACCGGTCATCGTCAATGTCGATTCCGGCGCCTGGTGGGACGCGACCGGGAAGGGCGAATACGACGCCGCGGCGACCTGGTGGTACAACGAGGTTCCCGATCCGGACCTTGCCGTGCGCTGGGCGCTCTGCGGGAGCTGCGGCTCCAATTCCTTCAACACCTTCTACGAGAACAAGAAGGTAGACGAACTCGTCGAGATGGGAACGAAAGAGACCGACCCCGGCAAGCGAGCCGAGATCTACAAGGAGATCCAGAAGATCAGCACGGAAGAGGTCTCGCAGATCCCTCTCTACTATCCGCCGAACGCGGTCGCGTATTCGAAGCGCCTCGAGGGGATCAAGCTGCTGCCGACGTTGCAGTGGACGCTGGAGGACGCGACGATCGTCAAGTGATCCGGAACGGCGTGCCGCCTGCCGCCCCGGTGGCGGGCGCATGGTGTCGCGGTCCTGAAATTCTCGACAGCTCGATATCCGGAGGATCGGATGAGCTTCCTACCAATCCTTGTCCGCCGGCTGCCGCAGTTGTTCGGCGTGTTGGCCGGCATCTCGGTGGTGACGTTCCTCCTGCTGCACATGGCACCGGGCGACCCGGCGCGTCTACTCGCCGGAGACCGCGCGAGCGCGGAAACGGTGGCTGCGATCCGCGTGCAGTACGGACTGGACCTGCCGCTGTGGCGGCAGTTCGTCACCTATGTCCTCAATCTCCTCGGCGGAGATCTCGGCCAGTCGCTTCGCTTCCAGCGGCCGGTCGGCGAACTCATCCAGCGTTTCATGTGGCCGACCTTGTTCCTGACCGGCTATGTCGTCTGTCTTACAGTGCCCCCCACCATCGTGCTTGCGATCACCAGCGCCCGCCGCCCCGGCGGAACGGCCGATCAGATCATCCGTGTGCTCGGCATCGCGGGACTCACGATACCCGTCTTCTGGCTCGGCATCATGATGTTGCGCCTCTTCGGCGTCGCGCTCGGCTGGTTTCCCGTCTCAGGCTACGGGCAAGGCTTCTTCGGTCATCTGCATCACCTTTTTCTGCCAGCGCTCTCGACCGCGATCTGGCTCGTGCCGGTGCTGACCCAGAGCTTGCGAGCCGCGCTGATCGAGCGCGCGACCGCGGATTTCGTGACGGCCGCGCGGGCTCAGGGCGCCAGCGAAAGAGAGATCTTCTGGGGTACCATCCTGCCCAACGCCGTCCTGCCCACGCTCAACCTGTTCGGCGTCATGGTGGCTTTCATGATCGGCGGCGCCATCATAGTGGAGACGGTCTATGCCGTACCCGGCCTGGGTTCCCTGATGATCAGCGCATTGCTCGGGCGGGACTACTATGTGGTGCAAGGCCTCACCCTGATCTTCGCGGTTGCGACCGTCGTGATCACCCTGGTCGTCGATATCATTTCTGCCCTCATCGATCCGCGCGTCCGCCTCTGAGGAAAGCAGCGATGTCGAATGCCTTGCCTGAAGCCTTACCGCACCGTGCCCGCCCGACATTCACCATGGCGGTGGCGATCGCCCTACTGGGAGGATGGCTGTTTCTGGCGCTCTCGGCCCCCTTGATCGCCCCTTATGAACCCGATGCGGTGGATATCCTCAACATGCTCGCCCCGCCGAGCGCCGGGCATTGGTTCGGGACGGATCAGGTCGGTCGCGACGTCTTCTCGCGTGTGCTATTCGCTGCGCGCGTCGACCTGTTCCTCTGTGTCATGGGCGTGCTGCCGCCGCTCCTCATCGGAACGGCGGTGGGTCTCGCCAGTGGCTATTTCGGCGGTCTCACCGACGGTGTCTTCATGCGCCTCTACGATCTCACGGTCGCGTTCCCGTTCTTCGTCCTGGTGCTTGCCATCGTCGGCGTGCTCGGGCCCGGCCTCGTGAATTTCGTGATCGCGCTCGCCCTGGTGGGCTGGGTGAGTTATGCGCGTCTCGTGCGGGCCGAGGTGCTGACCGTACGCGAGAGCGAATACATCCAGGCCGCTCAATGCCTCGGTTATCCGCGGCGCGCCATCCTGCTGCGCCATGTCTTGCCGAACGTCATCGGGCCAGTCATCGCCTATGCCGTCAGCGATGCCGTGCTGGTGATGCTGGCCGGGGCATCCTTCGGTTTTCTCGGCATGGGTGCGCAGCCGCCAACGGCCGAATGGGGCGTGATGATCGCGGACGGTCAGGCTTTCGTACAGCAAGCCTGGTGGATCTGTCTGTTTCCGGGGCTCGCTGCCATCTCGCTTGGCCTTGGCTTCGCCTTTCTGGGCGACGGGCTCGGCCAGATGCAACGCCGACAGGCTGCAGCATGACCGAAAAATCGAGCGTGGAGCCGTCATTGCTGCAAGTCGAAAACCTCTCGATCGGCTTCGGCCGGGTCCCGACGGTCAGGGGCGTTTCCTTCGCCTTGGGCGCCGGCGAAATTCTCGGGATCGTCGGCGAAAGCGGCTCGGGCAAATCGATAACCTGCCGGGCACTGATGGGACTGCTCCCCGCGACCGCGGCGGTTGCCGGGCGGATAAGCCTCGAAGGACGCGATCTGCTCGATCTCGGCGAGCGCGACTGGTGCGGCATTCGTGGCCGTGACATGGCCATGATCTTCCAGAATCCGGCCTCGCATCTCGATCCGCTTCGCCGTATCGGCAACCAGGTCGCCGCGCCTGTGGTGCGCCACCTCGGCATCAGCCGGCGTGAGGGGCTGCAGCGCGCGGTCGAGCTGCTGGACGATGTTGGCATCCGCGAGCCGGAGGCGCGCGCCAGATCCTATCCGCATGAGTTCTCCGGCGGCATGAAACAACGCGCCATGATCGCTGCGGCGATCGGCTGCGGTCCGAAGCTTCTCATCGCCGACGAGCCCACGACGGCGCTCGACGTGACCGTCCAGGCGCGCATCCTGAAACTGCTCAAGGATCTCAACCAGCGGCACGGGCTCGCCATCATCCTGGTCTCGCACGATCTCGGCGTGATCGCCGACATCTGCTCCCGCGTGGTCGTCATGCGGCACGGTGAAGTGGTTGAGCAAGGTCCGATCGACGACGTGATCCATCGCCCGCGGCACCCCTATACGAAGCTGCTGATAGAGTCCCAGCCCGGCCGTCGCGGCCTCCCTTCCCGGCCGGCGGCAGAGTATGCGGCACCCTTGCTCAGCGTCGAGAAGCTCTCCGTTTCCTTTCCCGTCAAACGCAGCCTGGCCGGTGGATTGAGCGGTGGCTCCTTCCTCGCGCTCGACGGTATCGAACTCCAGGTCGCTGCCGGCGAAACAGTCGGGATCGTCGGTGAAAGCGGATCGGGCAAAAGCACTCTCGCCCGAACTATCATCCGGCAGAACCGGCCGAGCAACGGCACGATCCGCCTTGACGGGCAGGATGTCCATGCGCTCGGCGGCGAAGGGCTGCTACGCTTCCGGCGCCGCGTGCAGATGGTGTTCCAGAACCCCTATGACTCCCTCAATCCGCGCATGACGATCGCGGAGGCTGTCGCCGAACCAATCTGGAGGCACGGCCTTGCCGACCGCCGGGCGGCGAGGAATCAGGCCGACGAACTGCTCGACATGGTCGAGCTTCCCGCTGCGCTGCGCGAGCGCAAGCCGCGCCAGCTTTCCGGCGGGCAGTGCCAGCGCGTCGGACTTGCCCGGGCGCTCGCGCTGCAGCCTGAAATCCTCATCGCGGACGAGATCACTTCGGCGCTCGACGTGACCACGCAGGCGCAGATCCTGGAGCTTCTGGTCCGCCTGCAGCGTGAACGGTCCCTCACTTTGCTCTATATCTCCCATGATCTTTCAGTGGTGAGCAGCTTCTGCCAGCGCGTCTATGTATTCAAGGCCGGACGTGTCGTGGAGAGCGGGCCGGCGCGCCAGGTCCTGACGACCCCTCAGGCTCCCTACACCCAGGAACTGGTCGGCTCGCTCACGCAGCTGTTGCCTGTCTCCCATCCAGTTCCCGCAACGGTGTGATCAATGCGTCTCGACGAATATGTGACCTATGACGGAACCGGTCTTGCCGAGTTGCTCGCCAGGGGCGAGGTCACGCCCAACGAATTGGGCGTCTGCGTGCAGGCAGCCGTCGCTGCGGTCAACCTCGAGATCAATGCCGTTGTCGAACTCTACCGCGACGCGCTCGAGGCCCTTCCGTCCGCTTCGCTCGGCGGGCCGCTTCACGGCATCCCGACCCTGACGAAGGATTTTCCGGTCGAGGCCGGCCGGCCGGCCGAGTTCGGGAGTCGCCTCGCCCAGGGCTTCCGAGCCCCCCACGACGCCTGCTATTGGACACGCCTGCGCAAGGCGGGGCTCGTCAATGTCGGACGGACGACCAGTTCGGAGTTCGGCGTGCCGGCCACGACCGAGACGCTGCTCTACGGCGCGACCCGCAACCCTTGGGATACGGCGCTCGGCGTCTCGGGATCGAGCGGCGGGGCGGCAGCGGCCGTTGCGGCAGGCATTGTTCCTTTTGCGCAGGGCAGCGACGGCGGCGGGTCGATCCGAAACCCGGCGTCGTTCTGCGGACTGATCGGGCTGAAGCCGTCGCGTGGCCGTATCACCGGCTCGCCCGGATCGAACGCGCCGCTCCTCGGGCTGGCGACAGGCTTCATGCTCACACGCTCGGTGCGCGACACGGCCCTTCTGCTCGACCTCTGTCACGGCCCGGATGTGGGCGACGGCTACGAGATCGTCCGACCGGAAGGTGCCTATCTCGAAGCGATCACCCGGCCACCGAAGCGGTTGCGCATCGCGCTCGTTA
Organism: Mesorhizobium sp. L-8-10; assembly: GCF_016756635.1. Taxonomy (NCBI): domain Bacteria; kingdom Pseudomonadati; phylum Pseudomonadota; class Alphaproteobacteria; order Hyphomicrobiales; family Phyllobacteriaceae; genus Mesorhizobium; species Mesorhizobium sp. L-8-10. Next base: position 5,174,793 of record NZ_AP023263.1, read on the forward strand.
CGCGGTCCTGGTCGGAGACGACGGTCGATCCTGAGGTGGCGGCGGTGGTGGCTGCGACCGGCGCCAGGCTGGAGCGGCTGGGGCACTACGTGGACATCGCCGCGCCTTCGTTCGACTATATTACCTTCCTGGCCGCGCAGAAGTCCATCTGGGCGGCCGATAGCGCGGCCGGCTTGCCTTTGATGGCCGCACGAATGGGACGAGAGATCGACAATGGGACGCTTGGCGCAAGTGTGCTCGCGCTCTATCGCCACGGGCTGACACTAAGCGGCGCGCAGCTCATGACGGCGCTTGGTGTCTATGATGCGCTGACCAGGGAAATCGGCAGGTTCTTCGAGCGCTACGATCTGCTGCTCACCCCGACCAGTGTCATTCCACCCGAGCCGTTGGGGACATATGATCCGGCCCGACCGGGCATTGACGTGGACGACGTCTTCGCGGATCTGGAGCCGAAAGAGACTTTCACGGCATTGTTCAACGCGACCGGCCAACCGGCGATATCTCTGCCGACCGGCCGCACCCGCAACGGACTGCCGATCGGCGTCCAGTTCGCCGCACGCTTTGGGCGTGAGGATCTGTTGCTTGCCCTCGCCCGCGAGCTCGAAGAGGAATTGAGCGACGGCCCAGGCATATGGAGCCAGGGGCGGCCCCGGTGCATGCCGGCAATCACCAGGGATAAAGAGCTTTGAGCAAGACGCGAGACGGCACGTCGACGAAACCACGCAGCGAGTGGAGCAAGATCGACATCGAGGAGCTCCTGCGCGCACGCATGGATACGTTCTCGCCATCGGAACAGAGCCTAGCGGCACATCTGCTCGACAACATCCATATCCTGCCGTTCGAAACCGGCACGAGCATCGCCCAGGCCGTCGGCGTGAGCGAGATGACCGTGACGCGCTTCATCCGCGGCCTCGGCTTCGACAATCTACGAGACCTCAAGAACCGGCTGCGCGACGCCACGGCCGACAAGGACAGTGACATCGACGACTACATGACCCGTTTCCAGGTACGGAACGGCCGGCAACAGGTCTTGCAGGAGAGCCTGCGCCTGGAGCTCGACGCAATCGTCAAGGCCTATGCTTTGACCGCGACCGAGGTTTGGGAGGAGGCGACCGAGGCGTTGGCGACGACACGCACGATCTACGTCGTCGGATTCCAGGCTTCAAAGGGGCTCGCCATGGATTTCGCCAGCCGCCTGCTCTGGGCCCGGCCCAATGTCGTCTTCATCGACAATGCCAGCGGAACCTTCGGCGAGATCGTCAACGCCGATCCCAAGCACAGTCTGGTCGTGCTGGTGGACACGGCCACCTATGCGACGCGGGGCATAAGGCTCGTCGAAAAGCTGAAGTCTCTCGACCTGCCGCTCGTCATCGTGACCGACAAGTTCAGCCATTGGGCCTACGCCTATACGCGTTTCGTCTTCGAGGCGCATACGCATGTGAAGACGTTCTGGGATTCGACCGCGAGCCTCAGTGTGATCCTGAACCTGCTGATCGACACCGTCGCCATCAAGCTCGGTCCGAAGGCCAAGCGCAACTTCTCGATGATGAGCGATCTCGGCAACCTGTTCGGGGAGTTCGTCGGCGGCAGCTATCTGCGCCGCAAAAACTGAACCTCGCTCGACAACCTCCAGCGAAAGAACACGGCATGAGCAGCGACGGCGTTTCCCACTTCCGCGATCCGACAGCCTCCGGCGCGCCGGTCATTCCGCGCGCGGAATGGGATCGCGCCCCCTGGAACCGCTGGACCTTCCAGCACGTGCGCCACTTGCTGCCGACCGCGCAGGTGTGGCGCGGTGAAGGGCCTGCGTCGCCCCTGCCCGTCGCGCTGCGCGACATCGATGATGTCGGCTTCGACATCGACGGGCGCTACGAGACGATCGAGACGTTCCTGCGCACGAGCTATGCCGATGGTTTCCTCGTCCTGCATCGCGGCGCGGTCGTCGCCGAGCGATATCTCAACGGCATGACGGCGCGAACGCCTCATTTGTCCCAGTCGGTGGCGAAATCGATCGTCGGCACGGTTGCCGGCATCCTCGCTGGCCGTGGCGTGGTCGATCCGGCGGCGCCGGTCACCGCCTACCTGCCGGAACTCGAAGCGACGGCCTACCGCGGTGCGACCGTGCAACATGTGCTCGACATGACCAGCGGCGTCCTGTTTGACGAAACCTATACCGCGCTCGATTCCCATATGGCCCGGCTCGATGTCGCCTCCGGCTGGAAGGACAGTTCCGACCCATCCTGGCCCGGAACGGTGTGGCAGCTCATCCTCGGCCTCACGGATGCGGAATGCCCGCACGGCGCCTCCTTCCGCTATCGGTCGATCGAAACCGACGTGCTCGCTTTCGTCCTGCAGAGGGCCGCGGGAACCTCGATCGCCGAACTCGTCAGCCGGGAGTTGTGGGCGCCGATGGGGGCGGAGGAGGACGCCTATTTCACCATCGATCCGGCAGGATACGGGCTCGCCGATGGCGGCTTCAACGCGACGCTTCGGGATTATGCCCGTTTCGCCCTCATGCATCTCGACAACGGCCGGATCAACGGGCGGCACATCGTGCCCGCGGACTGGCTCGCGGAGACACGGGCGGGCGCGCGCGCCGACCGGTTCGGCGGCGTCTATCACGACGTGCTGCCCAAAGGCGCCTATCACAACCAGTTCTGGATCGAAGACGGCGAACGGCGCGCCTACATGGCGCGCGGCGTGTTCGGGCAGATGATCTATCTCGACCCCGAGGCGTCCTTCGGCGCAGTGGTGTTGTCGAGCTGGCCGGAATTCGTGAGCGCGCAGCGCACCCGAACCGCGCTCGCCGCCCTGCATGCCGTGCGTGCGGCCTTGGCTTGACTCCATTGTGTCACAAAGCTGGTCTCAAGAGGGTCGTTGACAGCACGGACATCGAGCGAGGTTATGCGTCAAGAGGACGGCGAGGCGCTTTGGCAGGCTTCATACATGAAGCCGAGGCCGCACGCATTGCCGCTCAACAGGCCCGGCTCATCGGCGCGCTTCTGCATCCGCTCGCCGACGACCGGACGGCCCCGGCCTCCTTGCGGGCACACTCGCGCCGACCCATGACCGGCTGAAGCAGGCACTTGGGAACTGAGCCCCGCGCAAGCCCGGGGATGCGGATCGGTGCCGCCGAACTCGCGGAGATCAGCCTTTGCCCAACCTTGCCGCCACCTCGACGATCACGTCGAATGCGGCGTCGACATCGGCTTCGGTCGCTTCGAACTGGCCTGCCTGGAAACGGACAGCCACTTTTCCATCGACGCGAGTCTGCGTCAGATAGATGCGGCCATCATCATTGATTTCGTTGACCAGCCGCAGATTGTGGGCGTCCGCATCCTCGCCGGGATTCGGCGCATGCCGAAACGAGAACAGCGACAGCATCGGCTCCGTTACGATCTCGAAGCCGGGCTTCTCCGCGAGGCGGCCGGCCAGCGCGGCACTCCAGGCGACATGGTTGCGGATCATCGTCCGCAGCCCTTCGAGGCCATGCGCGCGCAGCAGGAACCACAGCTTCAGGGCGCGGAACCGGCGGCCGAGCGGCACGGACCACTCCGAATAGTTGACTATGCCGTCCTTGCCATGTGTCTTGAGATATTCCGGCTGGATGGCAAGTGTCTTCACCAGGCTTTCGGGATCGCGGACGAACTGCACCGAACAGTCGAACTGTGCGCCGAGCCATTTGTGCGGGTTGAAGACGATCGAATCCGCTTCGTCCACTCCCGCCCAGAAATGCCGGAACTCCGGGCAGATCATCGCGGCGCCGGCCCAGGCGGCGTCGACATGGACGTAGAGGCCTTCACGTTTCGCCAGCGCCGTCACGGCGCTGATGTCGTCGGTGCCGCCCACGCTGGTTCCGCCCACGCAGGCGACGATCCCGGCAGGCAGGAGGCCGGCCGCCCTGTCGGCGAGGATCGCCCGCTCCAGCGCGTCGACGTCGATGCCCCGCCAGCGGCCGGCCGTCGGGATGCGGACATGGTTGTCGGCGCCTACGCCGGAGACCCAGATTGCCCTGTCGACCGAAGTATGTACCTGATCCGACGAGTATATCCGCACCGGCCTCTGCCCCGCCAAGCCCTTGGCGTTTCCCTGCCAGGACAAGGCGCGCTCCCGCATGGTGAGGACGGCTGCAAGGGTTGCAGACGACGCCGAGTCCTGGATGACGCCCGAGAAGCCTTGCCGCAGGCCGAGCGCCAGGCGCAGCCAGTCGATCATCACAGTCTCGAGTTCGGTCGCGGCAGGCGAGGTCTGCCAGAGCATGCATTGGGCAGCCATCGTCGTGACCAGATATTCCGCAACGACTGACACGGGTGCGGAATTGGCGGGGAAGTAGGCGAAGAAGCGGGGATGCTGCCAGTGCGTCATGCCCGGGACGATCTTCTGCTCGAAATCGGCGAAGATCCTTTCCATAGGCTCGGCCTGTTCCGGCGGGGAGGTCTCGATCAAAGCAGCAATATCACCCGGTTGGGTGCGTGGCCGGACGGGGCGATCGCGCAGGCCCTGCCTGTAGTCCGCGCCCCAGTCGGCGGCCCTCCTCGACCAATTGCGGAAATCGTCACCGTGCATGTCTTCACCTCCCTCCCTTCATTCGGTCGATGAGACCGTTCCTGGATCGATTTAATTAACGCGTGAAATATCTATAGCGTACTTCGCCACCGCGATCCAGCGTCTCTTGTCAAAGGCAACCAGCCATAACGACCGAACAAACCTTTATTCCGGGAAATCCGGCAGGCTCGCGAAAGCGGACTTCAGGGCGTCTGACCACCCCTCCGTCACGGTCCTGTAATAGGGATCGTCCTGGCTGATGCGCTTCTTCAGCTTCACGGCGAAGCTGTCGCGCTCGTAGAATAGGAGGTCGAGCGGCAGGCCGACGGAAAGGTTGGAGCGCAAGGTGGAATCGAACGAGACCATCAGCAGCTTGGCGGTCTCGGCGAAGCTCATCTGGCGGTCAAAGGCCCTCACGATGATCGGCTTGCCGTATTTCGTCTCCCCGATCTGGAAAAACGGCGTGTCGTCACTCGCTTCGACGAAGTTGCCTTCCGGATAGATCATGAACAGGCGAGGCTCGCTGCCCCGGACCTGGCCGCCGAGAATGAAGGATGCGTTGAAGGCGGCATCCGCCCTCTGTCCGTCCGGCGAGGAACTGGCAATGACCTCCTTGACCGTGTTCCCGACGAGCCTGGCCGTCTGATACATGGACGGCGTCTCCAAGAGCGTCGGTGCCCTCTCGGAAACCGCCTTCGTACGCTCGTCGAGCAGGCTGACGACGGCCTGCGTGGTAGCGAGGTTCCCGGCGGACATGAGCACGATCAGGCGCTCTCCGGGTTCCTCCCACACATGCATCTTGCGGAAGGTCGATATGGAATCGATGCCGGCATTGGTGCGGGTGTCCGACATGAACACCAGTCCCCGGTCGATCTTGAGCCCAACGCAATAGGTCATCGCATTCCGTCTGAAATAGTCGCGGCCGGGGCAATTACTGCTCTACGGTTATGCGGACTGCAAGGCGTTCTTCGGCCTGCCCCAACAGAATTCCGGAGACGGGCGCAGCCTCGCGATAGTCACGGCCAGTGGCCAGCCTTACGTAACGCTCGTCCGGCGAGATGCCGTTGGCGGCGTCGAATGCCACCCAGCCGAGATTGTCGACATGCGCTTCGGCCCAGGCGTGGCTTGCCGCCTGCTCGCTCGTCCCTTCCATCATCAGATAGCCGCTGACGTAGCGCGCGGGATAGCCGAGATGGCGTGCTGCGGCGATGAAGATGTGAGCGTGATCCTGGCAGACGCCGGTCTTCTGGGCGAGCGCGCCCTCCGCCGGCGTCGCCGCGTCGGTGCTGCCCGGCACGTATTTCACATGCTCGCCGATCAGACCCATCAGTCGGTGTAGCCGGTCGATCTGGCCGCCGCTCGATCCTGTCTCGCCGGCGAGCGCCGCTATGCCATGTCCGGCCTCGGTCAGCGGCGTCTCCCGTGCGAACAGCCAGAGCGGCGTGAAGCCGCGATGTGGGCCGGTGACACCGGCCTTGTCTGATGTCTCGACCTCGCCGGAGGCTTCGACGCTGATGACGTGCGGCTCTCCCTCGACGCTGATCAGCCGGGTGTCGTTGCCGAAATGGTCGATGAAGCGAAGCTCCTCGCGCGCGCCGTCGATCGAGAGGTTCCAATGCCCGATGATCTGTGTCGGCCCGGCCAACGGCACAAGCCGCAGCCGCTGCAGCGCGTAGAGGATCGGAACGTCGTAGCGGTACTCGGTGCGGTGCGTGATCTTGAGACGCATGTCGAAGAGCCTCCGCTAATAGAACCGATAGTCCGCAGCGATCTCCTCGCCGAAGCGGTTGTTGCTCCTGACAAAGGCGTCGAGGAACTCGTGCAGGCCGGTGTCGAAGATCTCCTTGATCTCGCTGCTCTTGAGCTGGGTCAGCGTCTTCTCCGCAGTTCCGTGGCATGGCAGCCTCAACCCGTATTCGGCTGCCCTGAAGCCGAGATGCTCGACAATGAAGCGGTAGCAGAAAGTGAGCGAGCGCGGCATGCGGCCGTTGAGGATCAGGTAGTCGGCGATGTTGGTCGGCTTGTAGTCGCCTTCGTAGACCCAGCGATAGGACCGGTGCGCCGCGACCGAACGCAGGATGGATTCCCACTGGTAGTTGTCGAGCGACGATCCCACCCAGGAGATCGAAGGCAGAAGCACGTAATATTTCACGTCGAGGATTCGGGCGGTGTTGTCGGCTCGCTCGACATAGGTGCCGATCTGGGCGAAATCGAAGATCTCGTTGCGCAGCATGGTTCCGTAAAATGCGCCGCGGATCAAAGCCGTCTCGCGCTTGATCGTGTCGAGCGCCTTCGGCAGGTCGCGCTCGTCGATCGGCCCGGCGAGCATGCGTTTCATCGCCATCCAGGCTTCGTTGATGCTCTCCCAGGTCTCGCGGGTGAGCGCGGTCCGCACCATGCGCGCGTTCATGCGGGCCGTCTCCATGGCCGCCATGGCGCTCGACGGGTTACTCATGTCGCGAAGCAGGAAGTCGGAGACGGTCGCGGCGGAATATTCGCTGTGTCTCTCGCAAAAGGCTTTTTCGGCGGCCGCGCTGATGACGACCGACGTCCACTCCTCGGAGGCGTTGTGCGAGCGCGTCAGGGCCATTCTGAGCCCGGCATCGACCAGCCGGGCCATGTTCTCCGCCCGCTCGATATAGCGGTTCATCCAGTAGAGGCCGTTGGCGGTGCGTCCGAGGAGCATGTCAGATAACCATCGGAGAGAGCGAGTAGCGAGTAGCGAATAGCGAATAGGGGAAGAGGCGAAGTGATTTCATCGTGGTTCTGCTACCCTCCTCTTGCCCTACTCGCTATTCGCTACCCACTATTCGCTGTCTCTAGTCATCCAACACCCACGTATCCTTGGTGCCGCCGCCCTGCGAGGAGTTGACGACCAGCGATCCTTCCTTGAGCGCGACACGCGTCAAGCCGCCCGGCACGATCTGGATACGGTCCGAGACGAGCACGAAGGGGCGCAGGTCCACGTGACGGGGCGCAAGGCCCTTCTCGGTCAGGATGGGGCAGGTCGACAGCGAAAGTGTCGGCTGCGCGATGTAGTTGGACGGCCTTGCGGCGAGCTTCTTCGCAAAAGCCTCGCGCTCCTTCTTCGATGCCGTCGGTCCGACCAGCATGCCATAGCCGCCAGAACCGTGAACCTCCTTCACCACAAGTTCGTCCAGATGCTCGAGCACATATTTCAGGTTGTCGGGTTCGGAGCAGCGGAAAGTGCGGATGTTCTCCAGGATCGCCTTGCGACCGGTGTAGAACTCGATGATTTCCGGCATGTAGGAATAGATCGCCTTGTCATCGGCGATTCCCGTGCCGGGCGCATTGGCGATGGTGATGTTGCCCGCGCGGTAGACATCCATGATGCCGGCGACGCCGAGCGCCGAATCCGGACGGAAGCTGAGCGGATCGAGGAACGCGTCGTCGACACGGCGGTAAAGCACATCGATGCGCTTGTAGCCCTCCGTGGTGCGCATCGCGACATGGCCGTCGACCACTCGGAGATCAGTACCCTCGACCAGTTCCACGCCCATCTGGTCTGCGAGGAAGGCGTGCTCGAAATAGGCCGAGTTGAAACTGCCGGGGGTCAGCACCGCGATGCAAGGCGCGTCCTTCACGCCGTTCGGGCGCACCGCTGCCAGCGACTGGCGCAGGAGCTGGGGATAGTTTTCGACCGGCCGCACCTTGACGCGCTGGAAGAGCTCCGGGAAGAGCTGCATCATGGTCTCGCGGTTCTCCAGCATGTAGGAGACGCCCGACGGAGTGCGGGCATTGTCCTCCAGCACGTAGAACTCGTTCTCGCCGGTCCTGACGATGTCGACCCCGATGATGTGAGTGTAGACGCCGGCCGGGGGTCTCACTCCGATCATTTCAGGCAGGAAGGCTTCGTTCGCGGCGATGAGCTGCTTCGGTATGCGCCCGGCGCGCAGGATCTCCTGGCGGTGATAGATGTCGTCGAGAAAGGCGTTCAGCGCCTGTACGCGCTGCTCGATGCCCTGGGTGAGGCGGCGCCATTCCGAGCCCGAAATGATGCGCGGTACGATGTCGAAGGGAATCAGCCGTTCCGCCGCCTCCTCCTCGCCATAGACGGCGAAGGTGATGCCGGTCTTGCGGAAGACGCGTTCGGCGTCGCTGGTCTTTTCGGTGAGGCGTGCCGGATCCTGCTCCTGAAGCCAGCTGTCATAAGCCGAGTAAGGCTTTCTAAGGCCGGTATCGCCCGGCTTCATTTCGTCGAACGCAACCACGCGCGCACTCCCTCTTGGCCCCATTTGAAGATGGGTCGAAGAAGAAAAGCAAGCGCAATCGCATGGTTGCTGCGCGAGAGTTCAGCCGTGCTCAGGGCATGGGCAGAAGATCGCCGATCGGTGCAGTCCATGCCTGCAGCTGCGGCACATGTCGGGGCCGGTCAGAACGCCCGGAACGTCACCGTGGTGAACGTGTCCTTGATTCCGGGAATCGAATGGACCTTCTGGTTGACGAAATGACCGACATCCTCGTTCTCGTCGACATAGAACTTCACCAGCAGGTCGTAGTCGCCGGCCGTCGAATAGACCTCGGATGCGATCTCGGCATCGACGAGCGCGGCCGCGACCTCATAGGCCTTGCCCAGTTCGGTTTTGATCTGCACGAAAAACGCCTTCATGGCCTGTCCCTGGTTCTGCAGCGGTCCGCAGGAGGCCGCGCCGATATGGTGGATGCGAAGGCCCCTGATGACACGGGCGGCAAGGAACTTCAAACCCAAACAACGTTTGGCCCCACCACCACTGCATCGGGAAGCCGAGGGCCGGCCCTGAAACCGCTTCGGACTTCGGCCCGTATGTTATGTTATCGTCGGAAGTGCCGAGCCGAGCCCGAACAATGGAGTTGGGCCATGCGCAGCTACGTGATTACCGCCGCCATTCTCCTGCTGTCGGCCGTGCCGGGCCTGGCCGGGGACGCCGAAGTCAGAGCGGCCCAATCCACGATCGACAGCCAGTTGAGGGCATTTCTCGCGGACGACGGTGCGCTGGCCTATTCCTTCGCCGCGCCGAATGTGAAGCGTATCTTCCCCACGGTCGAGAGCTTCATGGACATGGTCACCAACGGCTACATGCCGGTGCGTCGGCCGCGCAACTATGCCTTCGGCAAAGTCGAGCAGTCGAGCCCGACATCGATCATCCAGCAGGTGTTGATCACCGGACCCGACGGCAAGGAATATGAGGCGGTCTATACGCTCGAACTCCAGCCCGACGGCACGTTCCGCATCACCGGTTGCAGCCTGAGGGCATCCAACACCTTGAGCACGTAGTTCTTGCCGATATCCTTCTGGCTTCCGCGCTCGAAGCTCACCGTGCCGGCAGGTCGCCGCGTTGCCAGTCCTCGGTGATGAGCGCGGAGCGTTCAGCGAACACCTCCGCCTCGATCGCGTCGCGGATGTCCCGCATCAGACGCTGATAATAGGCGAGATTGTTCCAGGTGAGCAGCATGGCGCCGAGTGCCTCGCCCGACTTCACCAGATGGTGCAGATAGGCGCGGGAATAGTCGCGCGCGGCCGGGCAGTCGCTTTCCTCGTCCAGTGGGCGCGGATCCTCGGCATGACGGGCGTTGCGCAGATTGACCTTGCCGCGCCTCGTATAGGCCAGGCCGTGGCGCCCTGCCCTTGTCGGCATGACGCAGTCGAACATGTCGATGCCCCGCGCCACGGATTTGAGGATATCGTCAGGCGTGCCCACCCCCATCAGATAGCGCGGCTTATCGGCCGGCAGCTCGGGACATGTGGCCTCCAGCATGTCGAGCATCACAGCCTGTGGCTCGCCCACCGCCAAACCGCCGACGGCGTAACCCTTCAGCCCCATTGCCGAGAGAGCCTGGGCGGAACGGATGCGCAGCCGGGCGACGTCGCCGCCCTGGACGATGGCGAACATCGCCTTGCCTGGCTGGTCGCCGAAGGCCGCCTTGCAGCGCTCGGCCCAACGCAGCGACAACTCCATGGCGCGCTCGACGTCGTTCTCCTTCGCCGGCAGCGCCACGCATTCGTCGAGCTGCATCTGGATATCGGAATCGAGCAGGCCTTGGATTTCGATCGAACGCTCCGGCGACATCTCATAGGCGGCGCCGTCGATGTGGGACCGGAAGGTGACGCCCTGTTCGGAAAGCTTGCGCAGCTGCGCCAGCGACATCACCTGGAATCCGCCGGAATCGGTCAGGATCGGGTAAGGCCAGCGGGCGAATTCATGCAGGCCGCCCAGCCGCCCGACGCGTTCGGCGCCCGGCCGAAGCATCAGGTGATAGGTATTGCCCAGGAAGATGTCCGAGCCGAGCGCCCGGACCTGGTCGAGATACATGGCCTTCACCGTACCGCCGGTTCCGACGGGCATGAAGGCAGGCGTCCGCACCGAGCCGCGCGGCATGGTGATTTCGCCGCGCCGCGCCTTGCCGTCGGTCGCGATGAGACGAAACGAAAATTGGTCAGCCATCGAATTCCTGGTCATGAATGGGAGCGCCCGGGGCTTGCCGGTCGAGCGATTGGCGGTAGCGGATGCAGCCGCGCATGAATTTCGGCCAGGGCGGCACGGCGATTGCCGGATCGGTCTTCTCCGGCAGCAGGGCCCATAGATCAGGATGATGCCAGCACAGGTCATGGCCGGTCGCGTCGCGGTGCTCGCGAATGCCTGCACGCAATTTCCTGATCTCCGCGATCAATGCTGCGCGGTCCATGGTGTCGAGATCGTCATCCATCGCTCTCCTCCTTGCGGAACAGCAGACTTGCGTCGCCATAGGAGTAGAAACGATAGCCGTTTTGGATGGCATGGGCATAGGCCGCCCGCATCGTGTCGAGACCGGAGAAGGCCGAGACCAGCATGAACAAGGTCGAGCGCGGCAGATGGAAATTGGTCATCAGCAGGTCGGCCGTGCGGAACCGATAACCCGGCGTGATGAAGATGTCGGTCGCGCCCGACCATGCCTGGATCGTGCCGTCGTCCCTGGCCGCACTTTCCAGGAGCCGCAGCGAAGTGGTGCCGACGGCGACGATGCGACCGCCCTTTCGCCTGACCGCGTTCAATGCGGCAGCGGTCGCTTCACTCACCACGCCCGTCTCCGCATGCATCTTGTGCGCGGCCGTGTCCTCAGCCTTCACCGGCAGAAAGGTGCCGGCACCGACATGGAGCGTGACGAAGTGCCGTTCGACGCCGGCCCGGTCGAGGCGGGCCATCAGGTCCGGCGTGAAGTGCAGACCCGCAGTCGGAGCGGCGACGGCTCCCTCCTCGCGTGCATAGATCGTCTGGTAGTCGTCGCGGTCGCGCTCGTCGTCTGCGCGCTTCGAGGCGATGTAGGGCGGCAGCGGGACATGGCCGACCGCGTGCAGTGCTTCGTCGAGCAGAGGTCCGGAGAGATCGAAGACCAGCAGGACCTCGCCGGCATCGTGCTTTTCAGCGACCGTGGCGTCGAGCGTGCCGAGGAAACAGGCATTGCCGCCATGACCGAACTGGATGCGATCGCCTGGCATGACGCGCTTGGCGGGGCGCATGAAAGCCAGCCAGCGATCAGGGGCGACACGCATATGCAATGTCGCGTCGACCTGGGCCGCGGCGTCGTCGCGCCGGCGAATGCCGGAAAGCTGCGCCGGGATCACCTTGGTGTCGTTGAAGACCAATGCGTCTCCCGGACGCAACAGGCCGGGCAGATCGGAGACGCGCCCGTCGCCGAGGGCCTCGCCCGGCCCCACGAGCAGCATATGGGCAGCGTCGCGCGGATCGGCGGGCCGCAAGGCAATCCGGTCTTCGGGCAGGTCGAAGTCGAACAGGTCTACGCGCATCGTATCAGTAGAGCCGGATCATCAACGCGCCGGCCGCGCGCATCATAGCTCCGGCCAGCGACGGGGAATCCCATTGCCTGGCCCGACTGAGAATTGATCGGCGCATGAAAGGCGACGACCCGCCGGGCGGCGACTCCATGGCAGGGACCAGAAAACGCCGCCCACGGGCTTCACCTCAGGCCGCCACGTCCGCGGCCACTTTCATGGACACGATCTTGTCGGGGTCGACAACCGGCTCGCCGCGCTTGATCTTGTCGACATTCTCCATGCCTTCGATCACCTGGCCCCACACCGTGTACTGGCGATTGAGGAAGCCGGCGTCCTGGAAGCAGATGAAGAACTGCGAGTTGGCGGAATTCGGATCCTGCGCACGAGCCATGGAGCAGGTGCCGCGGCTATGGTTCACGTTGGAGAACTCGGCTTTCAGATCTGGCTTGTCGGAGCCGCCCATGCCAGCTCGACCGGGGTTAAACGAGGATTTGGTCGAATTGCCGTACCGAACGTCGCCCGTCTGAGCCATGAACCCGTCGATCACGCGATGGAAGACGACGCCGTCATAAGCACCTTCGCGCGCCAACTCTTTGATGCGCGCGACATGTCCCGGGGCAAGGTCGGGCAAAAGTTCGATGACCACATTGCCCTTTGTGGTTTCCATGATGAGCGCGTTTTCGCGATCCTTGATCTCGGCCATTTGCCTGGTCCTTCTCTGGAGGTTTACTTCGGGTCGGCCGCGATGCGGACCTTGACCATGCGGTCGGGGTCGGTGACGAGGCCGTTGTTGTTGGCGTCGCCTTTCTTGATCCCGTCGACGAATTCCATGCCGCTCTCCACCTTGCCGACGATCGTGTACTGGCCGTCAAGTGAAGACGCCGGCGCGAACATGATGAAGAACTGCGAGTTCGCCGAATTGGGATCCTGAGCGCGCGCCATTCCGACGACGCCGCGCGTGAAGTTCTCGCCGGAGAATTCGGCCGGCAGATCCGGCTTGCTCGATCCGCCCATGCCTGCCCTGTCGGCATCGTAGTCCTTGGCGAGGTTGCCGAATTGTACGTCGCCGGTCTGCGCCATGAAGCCGTCGATGACCCGGTGGAAGGCGACGTTGTCATAAGCGCCTTCACGCACCAGCGCCTTGATCTGTTCGACGTGCTTCGGCGCCAGGTCGGGCCTCAGCGCGATGGTCACGTCGCCCTCCTTCAGCGTGACGATCATGGTATTCTCGGGATCGGCCGCAAACGACGGGGCCGAGACGCCGACCGCCATCAAAAGGAAGGCGGCGAAGGCGGCAAGCCTTGCGAAAGTCATGGATGTCTCCTCGGACCTCTACGATTTGAACTTGTCGACGAGCGCTATGGCGACGGGCGCCGGCACGAACGGGCGGATGTCGCCGCCCATCGAGGCGATCTGGCGGACAAGCGTGGCGGTAATGGTTCGCACCGAAGGGCTCGCCGGCAGGAACACCGTCTGCAGATCGGGCGCCATGGTCTCATTCATGCCCGCCATCTGCATCTCGTAGTCGAGGTCGGTGCCGTCGCGCAGGCCGCGGATCATGATCGAGGCGCCGTGCCTGCGCGCCGCATCGACGACCAGCCCATCGAACGAGACCACCTTGATGCGGCTCGCATCCGGCCCGAATTCCGCCGCCGAAACCGATTCGATCAGAGCGACGCGCTCATCGAAGCTGAATAGCGGCTTTTTCGCCGCCTGGATGCCGATCGCGGCGTAGACGACATCGGCGACGGCCAGCGAGGCCTTCAGCACATCGAGATGGCCGTTTGTCAGCGGATCGAAGGATCCGGCATAGATGGCGATGCGTTCTTTCATGGCTGCTGCTTCTAGCGGCCCGGCCCGGCAAAGGCAAATCGCTTCAGCCTGGTTTCGCTTGACATGAACATGGAATGAATGGGCCGATCACGGAAAGTTCACGCATCCGCATCTACGCTCGGCCTTCGAAGGTTGAAACCAAATCCCCATGTAACCGTTGTTGGGTGCAGGAGTCCGAAACCATGATGATCTTCATGCTCGCCGCCGCAATGACAATAGCGATGCTGATCGCGACTGCGTTCGGCGTCCATCAGGAAGCGCAGCAGGTTCGCTTCGACGACCGGAAGAACAAGTTCGATCGTTTCGGTCCGCGCTGAGCTTCTCCAATGACTCGCGGTATCCAGCCGCCGGGCACTTCCTTCGCCATATCCACAACCATCCAGCCGGGACGATCGGTGTGGGCCGTAGGCCGGTCTCGCGTCAGCCGAACGCCTGGTAGAGCGTGATGTTGCGAAGCATCAGCAAGACCTTGCCGCCGCGAATGCGCGGGGCGCCATGCCTGACCGCCACCGGCGCTGCGCCGAGTGCCGGTAGACAGGGCACATAAGCCATTTCGGGGGCGGCCACGGCCCGAGATCGGTCGCATCCGCGAGGTGGATGTAGCGTTGCCGGCCTACGCAGCCGGCATCAGGCCTCGCCGGTCCCGCCGGGCGTTCCTGCGTCGGAAGCGCCGGTCTCCACCAATCCCCCATTGCCGTCATCCTGCGGCTCGGAGATCCTCTCGACCGAAACGACCTTTTCACCCTCGGCGGTGTTGAAGATTGTGACGCCCTTGGTCGCGCGGCTGGCAATGCGGATGCCGCCGACGGGCACGCGGATGACCTGTCCACCGTCGGACACCAGCATGAGCTGATCCTCGGCACCCACCGGGAAGGTCGCGACCAGCCGGCCGATCTCGTCGGTCTTGGAGACGTCGGTCGCCCGGATGCCCTTGCCACCGCGGCCGGTGAGCCGGAAATCGTAGGAAGAGGATCGCTTGCCGTAGCCATATTCGCTGACGGTGAGAACCATCTGCTCATGCGCCTTCAGGAAGTCGTAGCGTTCCTGCGGCAGGGTCGTCTCTTCGCCGACCTCCTCGTTGGTGAGCGCGATCTCTTCCTCGTCGGCCCCGGCCATCTTCCGCTCGGCGACCGCCTGCTTGAGATAGGCGGCGCGTTCCGCCGGGGTCGCGTCGACATGCTCGAGGATAGCCATGGAGATGACGCGGTCGCCCTCGCCCATCGAGATGCCGCGGACGCCGAGCGAATCCCGACCCTTGAAGACCCGGACGTCACTGACCGGGAAACGGATGCACTGGCCGGAATCGGCCGTGAGCAGCACGTCGTCGGTTTCCGTGCAGGTCTCGACGCCGAGGATGGCATCCCCGGCCTCGTCGAACTTCATGGCGATCTTGCCGTTGCGGTTGACTTGCACGAAGTCGGACAGTTTGTTGCGCCGCACCGTGCCGCGCGTGGTCGCGAACATGACGTCGAGTTCGCCCCACTGCGCCTCATCCTCGGGCAGCGGCAAGATGGCCGTGATGCGGTCTCCGCTCTCGATCGGCAGGAGATTGATGAGGGCCTTGCCGCGAGATTGCGGTGTGCCGACCGGCAGCCGCCAGACCTTCTCCTTGTAGACGATGCCACGCGACGAGAAGAACAGGATCGGCGTGTGAGTGCTGGCGACGAACAGCCGGGTTAGGAAGTCCGTGTCCTTTGTGGACATGCCGGTCTTGCCCTTGCCGCCGCGATTCTGCGTTCGGTAGACCGAGAGCGGGACCCGCTTGATGTAGCCCTCGTGGGTGACGGTGACGACCATGTCCTCGCGCTGGATGAGGTCTTCCTCATCCATGTCGGTGCCGGCATCCGTTATTTCGGTGCGGCGGGGTGTGCCGAACTCGTCACGCACCGCGGCCAGTTCATCCTTGATGATCTGCTGGATCCGGGCCCGCGAGCCGAGGATATCGAGATAGTCGGTGATCTCGAGTCCGATCTTGTTCAACTCGTCCGCGATCTCGTCCCGGCCAAGCGCGGTCAGGCGCGACAGTTGCAAGGCGAGGATGGCGCGCGCCTGCTCCTCGGAGAGATTGTAGGTCCCGTCCTCGTTGATGCGGTGGCGCGGATCGTCGATGAGCAGGATCAGTGCCTCGACGTCGCCAGCCGGCCAACGCCGCTCCATCAACTGCTCGCGCGCCGTCTGGGGGTCGGGCGCATTGCGGATGGTGCGGATGACCTCGTCGATATTGGCGACCGAGATCGCCAGGCCGACCAGGATATGGGCGCGCTCGCGCGCCTTGCGCAGCAGATATTTGGTGCGGCGGCTGACGACCTCCTCGCGGAAGGCGATGAAGGCCTTCAGCATGTCGACCAGCGTCAAGAGTTCGGGCTTGCCGCCGTTGAGCGCCACGACGTTGGCACCGAAGGAGGTCTGCAGCGGCGTATAGCGATAAAGCTGGTTGAGCACGACGTCGGCAACGGCGTCGCGCTTCAGTTCGATCACCACCCGATAGCCCTGGCGGTCGCTCTCGTCGCGAATGTCGGAGATGCCCTCGATGCGCTTCTCGCGCACCAGTTCGGCCATCTTCTCGATCATTGCCGCCTTGTTGACCTGATAGGGGACCTCGGTGACGACGATCGCCTCGCGGTCGTTGCGGATATCCTCGAAATGGACCTTGCCGCGCATCATGATCGAGCCGCGACCTGTCGAATAGGCGCTGTAGATGCCGGAGCGACCGAGGATAAGTCCCCCGGTCGGGAAATCCGGCCCCGGGATGATCTCCATCAGCGACGGCAGATCCATCGCCGGATTGTCGATGAGCGCGATCGTGCCGTTGACCACTTCGGCGAGGTTGTGCGGCGGAATGTTGGTCGCCATGCCGACGGCGATGCCGCCCGAACCGTTGACCAGAAGGTTCGGGAAGCGCGCGGGAAGGACTTTCGGCTCTTCGGCGCTGGCGTCGTAGTTGTCCTGGAAATCGACGGTATCCTTGTCGATGTCCTCCAGAAGCTCGTGAGCCACCTTGGTGAGACGGGCCTCCGTGTAGCGCATCGCTGCGGGAGGATCGCCGTCGATCGAACCGAAATTGCCCTGTCCGTCGATGAGCGGCACGCGCATCGACCAGTCCTGGGCCATGCGCACCAGGGCGTCATAAATGGAGGCGTCGCCGTGCGGATGGTATTTACCCATCACGTCGGCGACGGGCCTGGCCGACTTCACATATTTGCGGTTCCAGTGATAGCCGCTCTCATGCGAGGCATAGAGGATGCGCCGATGCACGGGCTTCAGGCCGTCGCGCACATCTGGCAAGGCGCGGCTCACGATCACGCTCATGGCGTAATCGAGATAGGAGCGCTGCATCTCCTCGATGATGGATATCGGCTCGATGCCGGTCGGGCCGCCATCCGGCCCGCGGGGTGTCTTCTGGTCAGTCAATATGGATCACGATCAGATTGGGAATCACTTCTGTCTTATATAGGAAAGCGGGCCGCCACTCCAATCGGATCGTGGGACAACGGCGCGGAAACGCCCTTTTTGCCGGGCCTATTTTTCCTTTCGTTTCAATGTGATATTGCCAGGTGTCAAAAGGCCGCGGCAGCGGCCGGAGGGAACAGTCGCGATATTATTCGGAAAACGACCGACCGGCACTCGTTCCACCGTTCGTCCTGAGGTTGCCGGCGAACCGTTCGATGCGATCGCGAACATGGGAGCACCATACACCCGACGGCTCGTCCGTCGACCGTATTCTACTGCTCGCCCGATGTTCAGTGGATGTTTCCTCAGGGCTTCCGGTCCGGGCCGGCTGGCGCCTTTCGTCGGCGATAGTCGCTCGGCGTGGCGCCCATGATGCGCCGGAAACGCCGGTTGAAGGTCGAAAGATCGCCGAAACCGGCATCGAAGGCGATCGACGCGACGGGTTCGTCCGACGTGCGCAGCCGCACGGCGGCGCGCTGCAACCTGGTCCGCAACAGATACTGATACGGCGTCATGCCGGTCACAGTGCGAAAGCTGCGCAGAAAGTGATAGGGGCTGGTCGCCGTCTCGCTGGCGAGCCCGTCGATGGAGATCGTCTGGTCGGCATCCGCCTCGATGCGCCGCAGCGCCTCGCTGACGCGCTTTTCGTCCCGCGTGCTGGGTGCCCGGTCCCGCTTCGGCTCGTGGTTGGCGATGCTGACGGCTGCCCCTGACAGGCGCAGTCCGAGTTCCTCGAAGGCCCCTATGTCACCGTCGTCCCGCGCTGCCTCGGCATCGGCAAGCAGCGGGGCCAGCGCCGCCACCGGCGGCAGTCTCGGCGTCCCGAAGCCCAACCGCGACACGCCGGGAAGCTCGGCGGCGACCGCCTCGATATAGCTGGGCGAGAAATGGAACGAGAGGCAACGGTCGCCGGCGGAATGATCGTGTCCGCATTCGAAGCAGGTACCAGGGTTGCCGAGTAGGAGTGCCCCCGGTGCCATGATCGCGGTGCCGAGCGAGGCGCGGTATCGGAAAGTCCCGTGCGTGACGGCCGCCACGCAGAAGCTGCGGTGCTGTTCCTCGAAAGGCCTATCACCAACGCCCGCCGCGCAGACGATGTCCGAAACCTGCCAGCCGGGACCGGAAGCCAATATCGAAGCCGTCACCGTCATATGTCGAAAATAGCAATTTTTCCCAAGCGTCAAAAGCGGGACCCGGCCAGACTGGCGGCATCTCCTGACACAAGGATATCCATCATGACCACTTTTCCCTCCTTTCCGGCGGCGCTCCATGCGGATGGTGCAGACCGCGACCGGGCCGACAAGTCGGGACTGTATGGCTGGCTGATCGGCACTTGGGACATGGATGCCGTCCGCCATTTCGATGACGGGACGACGCGGAAGTCGCCTGGCGAAATCCATTTCGGCTGGGTTCTGGGCGGTCGCGCCATCCAGGACGTCTGGCTTGTCCCTGCTGCGAAAGGCGAGATGCCGTCATTGTTCGGCACGACCTTGCGAGTCTACGACCCCGGCATAGACTCTTGGCACATCATCTGGGTCGACCCGGTCGGGCAGAACCATCTGCGCCAGATCGGCCGGGCCGACGGCAACGACATCGTCCAGCACGGGACCGACGCCACTGGAGCGCCGGTGCGCTGGCGCTTCACCGAAATTACACCTCGGAGCTTCCACTGGCTGGGGGAACGATCGCCCGACCAGGGCGCGACGTGGCGTCTGCAGGTGGAGTTCTTTGCCCGCCGCCAGGACTGACAATTATCAGGAAAGGAAAAGCCATGTTCGACCACGTATCCATCGGTGTCAGGAACGCCGCCTCCTCCAAGGGCTTCTACGATGCCGTTCTGTCGCCACTCGGCTATAGCTGCCTTAGCGAAGGGCCTGGCTCGCTCGGCTATGGGCGTGACGTTGTCGCATTCTGGGTGAACGAGGCTGCGCGACCCGTTCCGGCTGACCGGGACTCCGGCCTGCATTTCTGTTTCTCCGCACCGACGCGCGACGCGGTCGCGGCATTTCATGCCGCTGCGCTTGGTGCGGGAGGCAAGGATAATGGCGAACCCGGCTTGCGTGCCGATTATGGCGAGCACTACTACGCCGCCTTTGTCGTCGATCCCGACGGCTACCGGCTCGAGGCCTATTGCGGCAAGGAGCAGGCCTGACACCGGCTCGTTCCCTGTCTCCTCCGTTTCAGCAGGGTCGCAAAGCTTGCCGTGTCCGCGCCGCGCCCGCTGGCGTCTGGGGGAAGGTTGCGATACGACTTTCCCCGGACACGGGGGGATGCTTGATGCCGAACTACGACAGTCTGTTCAACGCTTTCGTCACCATCCTCGTCACCATAGACCCTCCCGGCCTCGCTCCTCTGTTCCTGGCCTTGACGCGCGGCATGAACCGCGAACAGCGTCAGCAAGTCGGGTTCAGGGCGTCTCTCATCGGTTTTCTTGTGCTTGCCCTTTTTGCGGTCGCCGGGGCGGGCATCCTGTCGGTGTTCGGCATCACGCTGCCTGCCTTCCGGGTTGCCGGTGGCCTGCTCCTTTTCTTCATCTCCTTCGAAATGATTTTCGAGCGGCGCCAGGAGCGAAAGGAGAAAAGCGCCGACGCCGCGATCACCAAGGACCAGATCCACAACATCGCCGCCTTTCCCCTGGCTATCCCGTTGATAGCCGGCCCCGGCGCGATCTCTGCCGTGGTGCTGCTCTCGGCCTCGCTGCCCGGCATCGGCGGTCAGGCGACGCTGGTTGGCGTCATCCTGGTCGGCATCATCCTGACCTACCTGGTGTTTCTGGTCGCCGAGCGCGTCGACAAGTTCCTCGGTCAGACGGGGCGGTCGATCCTTACGCGGCTGCTGGGCGTGATCCTGGCCGCGCTGGCCGTTCAGTTCGTGGCCGACGGCGTCAAGGCCCTGACGGCGGGATGAGCCGCGCCGAGGCTCGGCCGATCAGCCGATCGTGCTTCAAGCCGCCTCCATGGCGGCCGAACGGTCAGGCACCAGACGTAAGGTTCCCGGCCGGCGTCAGCGGTAGCATCACACGCAGCACTGGCGGCCCGGCGAGGTCGAAGTCGGCAGGGTATTCTTCGCGGTGATGCAGGATCGAGACGTCCCGCTCTTGTCCTTCGGTCTCGATCCAGTCGATCATCCGGCCATAGTGCTTTACGACATCGCCATCGTCGGGACCGTGCCAGACGCAGGCGAAACGCATCGCAGGCAATGAGAGGAGCCGGTGCCCGGCGGCCGGAGCCATGTATTCCGCCGCCTCGATCCCGACGAAGTAGCGGAACCCGTCCGGCCGGTCGTTCCATGAAATCCCGATGATCATACGGGACCAAGGATCGTCTTCGGCGGCCGCGGCGATCTTCATCTCCTCGATGAGCGGATGGATCGCCCCCGCCGCCGCTTCGGCGTAGGTGCCTTCCCAGACCAGGCCGCGAAGACGCTGCGGCGCCCGCTCGGCGATGGCGAAGCGATGGCTGCCGAACTCGCCGCAGCGGGCACACATCGTCAGCGGTCAGAATGGGATCTCGTCGTCGAGATCGCGCGACGAGCCGCCGCCACCGCGTCCGAAACCGTCATTCGGGCCGGATTGGCCGAAGTCCGATCCGCGCTGGTGGTCGGAGCCGCGGCCACCGCCGCCATAGCTCCCCTGACCTTCACCACCCTGCCCGCGGGCGTCGAGCATCTGCAACTCGCCCCGGAATTTCTGCAGCACGACCTCGGTCGTGTAGCGGTCCTGGCCGTTCTGGTCCTGCCATTTGCGGGTCTGGAGTTGACCCTCGACATAGACCTTCATGCCCTTCTTCAGGAACTGCTCGGCGACCTTGGCCAGATTGTCGTTGAAGATGACGACGCTGTGCCATTCGGTCTTCTCCTTGCGCTCGCCGGAGACCTTGTCGCGCCACGTCTCGGATGTCGCAATCCTCAGATTGACGACCGGATCGCCGGAGTTCAGCCGCCGGATTTCGGGATCGGCGCCCAGATTCCCCACCAGAATGACCTTGTTGACGCTACCCGCCATGAAACTTCTCCGCGCTCGTCCGAAACCAATGCTTGTTCGCGGCGCACTTTAACCGATCACCCTCGGCGGTGCGCCGCGCCGCCGGTCAATTCAGCGTCCTGTCCACAACAGTTTTTGTTCTCTTTATGTTCTACACGCCATTGCAGGAGATGGCAAGAGCGTCGGGAAATGCGGCCGGTCGTTCAGCCCTATGTCGCACACATATGGCCGGGAGCCGGCCGTCGCAGGCCAACCGCCGGGTCAACAATATCGTGACTTGGCGTTGACGCCGGAGCGCCCTATACAACCGTCATGATGACGACATCCCGACTGCTTCGCTTCGCCGCTACGGGCATGGCCGCGTCTCTTGCGGGATTCCCTGCGTTGGCGGATCAGCGCCAAGCCGGATCAGCCTCCGAAAAGCTTCCCGGCGTCGAGGGCGCCTACAGCATCGTGGCGCCTGCCCCCGAACCCCTCGAAGCGCCGTCGGAAGGGGGCGGTTACACCTTCAAGGCCGGCAACACCGATATCAGGATTTCCGGCAGCGTTTCCGTCGAGATCGGATTCGGCCCCGAGATCGCAGGCGAGGATCGCCGGTAGCCCATCCCGGCCCGTAGCTGCCGGGCACAAAGAAACGGCCCTGCCGCCACTGGGAGCTCGCAGGGCCTTTTTCTCGAACTTCTGATTCGATTGCCGGAGTTCTAGCTGCCGGCTTTCATTTCGGATGCGACGCGGCTTTCTGCCGACGATCCGACTATGGTCTCTGATTGTAGGGGATTTACGTCAGATCAGCGTTGCCCCACGGGCAACGTTACCTGGCGCGGCTCCACACGCAGTGGAGCCAATCTGGACTGTCCGGTGGGGTCATGCCTCCGCTCCTCTGTCCGTTGCTCCAATGTCTTCCGACGCGCTAATCCGCTGTTCACGGCGTCTCGCGAACGGCCCGGCGGCCACGAAGAGCGCCCTGTGAGCGCTCGGCTTCGGGTGACTGTCGAAGTTTGCCCCCTGCCTCGCCCGGCGTCAACCTTTCCCTGGCCCGAACGGAAAAATGTGATCGCGGCCGCCTCGTCGTACGGGTTTTTCCACACGCTGTTTGTCAGGAGCGTGTTCGGCCTTTGTTCTTTTTGCTTGCCCTTACGGGCGCAACCCGGCTAGACCACAATTTCGACGAGGTGGCCGGCGGATCCGGCGCCGGCCTCGACGTAGCGACAAACGTGCTTACATAAGGGCCTGGCCGGAGCGACCCAGCCACCCGAACTCCACAACACAGGCGGCGGACCGGCCATGGCCGATCACAAATACATCTCCATTCGCGGTGCGCGTGAGCACAATCTGAAGAATGTCGACCTCGACCTGCCGCGCGACCGGCTGATCGTGATGACGGGCCTGTCTGGCTCGGGCAAGTCGTCGCTGGCTTTCGATACGATCTACGCGGAAGGCCAGCGGCGCTATGTCGAGAGCCTTTCGGCCTACGCCCGCCAGTTCCTGGAGATGATGCAGAAGCCGGATGTCGACCAGATCGACGGCCTGTCTCCGGCAATCTCGATCGAGCAGAAGACCACGTCTCGCAATCCGCGGTCCACTGTCGGCACGGTGACCGAGATCTACGACTACATGCGTCTGCTCTATGCGCGCGTCGGCATCCCCTATTCGCCCGCCACGGGCCTGCCGATCGAAAGCCAGACGGTGTCCCAGATGGTCGACCGTGTCCTGGAACTCGACGAAGGCACGCGCCTCTATCTGCTGGCGCCGATCGTGCGAGGCAGGAAAGGCGAGTACAGGAAGGAACTGCTGGAGCTTCAGAAGAAGGGCTTTCAGCGCGTCAAGGTCGACGGCGTCTTCTATGAGATCGCCGACGTTCCCGCGCTCGACAAGAAGTACAAGCACGACATCGACGTGGTGGTGGACCGCATCGTCGTGCGACCGGACCTCGCGGCGCGGCTCGCCGACAGCTTGGAGACGGCGCTGAAGCTGGCCGACGGGCTCGCCGTTGCCGAGTTTGCCGACAAGCCGTTGCCGGCCGAAGCCACAGCGGAGGAATCCGCCAACAAATCGAAGAACGAGACGCATGAGCGGATCCTGTTCTCCGAGAAGTTCGCCTGCCCTGTTTCCGGCTTCACCATTCCCGAGATCGAGCCGCGTCTGTTCTCGTTCAACAATCCGTTCGGCGCTTGCCCGTCCTGCGACGGCCTTGGCAGCCAGCGCGCGATCGACGCCGACCTCGTCGTGCCGGATGAGAACGTCTCGCTGCGCGACGGTGCCGTCAGCCCCTGGGCGAAATCGACCTCGCCCTATTATGCCCAGACGCTCGAGGCGCTCGGGAAGGTTTACGGCTTCAAGCTCGGCGATCGCTTCAAGGATCTGTCCGAGGAGGCGAAGCAGGCCATCCTGCGCGGCACGGGCGAGCGCGAAGTCACCTTCCAGTATGACGACGGCCTGCGCTCCTACAAGACGACCAAGACGTTCGAAGGCGTGATCCCCAATCTCGAGCGCCGCTGGAAGGAGACGGAATCGGCCTGGATGCGCGAGGAGATCGAGCGCTTCATGTCGTCCACGCCCTGCCCCGCCTGCAAGGGCTATCGCCTGAAGCCGGAAGCGCTCGCGGTGAAGATCGCCGGCAAGCATATCGGCCAGATCACGGAGCTCTCGATCCGCGCCGCCGACCGCTGGTTTACGGATCTTCCGGGCCAGCTCAACGCCAAGCAGAACGAGATCGCCCTGCGCATCCTGAAGGAGATCAGGGAAAGGCTGCGCTTCCTGAACGATGTCGGCCTCGACTATCTGACGCTGTCGCGCAATTCAGGAACGCTGTCGGGCGGCGAAAGCCAGCGCATCAGGCTCGCCTCGCAGATCGGCTCGGGTCTGACGGGCGTGCTCTATGTGCTCGACGAGCCTTCGATCGGCCTTCATCAGCGCGACAATGCCCGGCTGATCGATACGCTCAAGCATCTGCGCGACATCGGCAACACGGTGATCGTCGTCGAGCACGACGAGGACGCGATCCTGACCGCGGACTATGTGGTCGACATCGGCCCGGCCGCCGGTATCCACGGCGGAACGATCATCGCCGAAGGCACTCCGCAACAGGTCATGGCAAACCCCAACTCGATCACCGGAAAGTATCTGACGGGCGAGTTCGAGATCCCAATGCCGTCCGCCCGGCGCGAGTTCAAGAAGAAGAAGTCCATTAAAGTGGTCGGCGCACGCGGCAACAATCTGAAGGATGTCAGCGCGGAAATTCCGCTCGGTACCTTCACCTGCGTCACAGGCGTCTCGGGCGGAGGCAAGTCCACCTTCCTCATCGAGACGCTGTTCAAGGCGGCCTCGCGGCGCATCATGGGATCGCGCGAGCATCCGGCCGAACACGACCGCATCGAGGGCCTGGAGTTCCTCGACAAGGTCATCGACATCGACCAGTCGCCGATCGGCCGCACGCCGCGCTCCAACCCGGCCACTTATACCGGCGCCTTCACACCGATCCGTGACTGGTTCGCCGGCCTGCCCGAAGCCAAGGCGCGCGGCTACCAGCCGGGGCGCTTCTCGTTCAACGTCAAGGGCGGCCGCTGCGAAGCGTGCCAAGGCGACGGCGTCATCAAGATCGAAATGCACTTCCTGCCCGATGTCTACGTCACCTGCGACGTCTGCCACGGCAAGCGCTACAACCGCGAGACGCTGGAAGTGCTGTTCAAGGGCAAATCGATCGCCGACGTGCTGGAGATGACGGTCGAGGAAGGCGTGGAGTTCTTTGCGGCGGTGCCGGCGGTGCGCGACAAGCTGGAGACGCTGGCCAAGGTCGGACTCGGCTATATCCACGTCGGCCAGCAGGCGACCACCCTCTCCGGTGGCGAGGCGCAGCGCATCAAGCTCGCCAAGGAGCTGTCGCGCAAGGCGACCGGCAAGACCCTTTACATCCTGGACGAGCCGACGACCGGCTTGCATTTCCACGACGTAGCCAAGCTGCTCGAAGTGCTGCACGAGCTCGTCGATCAGGGCAACACGGTGGTCGTCATCGAGCACAATCTGGAAGTGATCAAGACCGCCGACTGGATCCTCGATCTCGGCCCCGAGGGCGGGGACGGCGGGGGCGAACTGGTCGCATCCGGCCGGCCAGAGGACGTCATGCGCGAGCCGCGCAGCTATACGGGCCAGTATCTAAAGGAACTGCTCGAGCGGCGTCCGCGCGGCAAGCGGGAAGCGGCCGAGTGAGGCTGCAAGCCGGCTGCGGAAGCCCGACTACTGCTCAAGTGCACCGAGGGAGGATGGGATGAGCGAATCCGGAACGATCCGCGCAGGCATGGGCGGCTGGACCTTCGAGCCGTGGGACACCTCCTTCTATCCGGACAAGCTTCCCAAGGCGAAACAGCTCCAATATGCGTCGCGGCAAGTGCCGACGATCGAGGTCAACGGCACCTATTATTCGAGCTTCAAGGAGCCGACCTTCGTCAAATGGGCGAGCGAGTCGCCGGAAGGCTTTGTTTTCTCGTTGAAAGGAAATCGCTTTGTCACCAATCGGCGAGTGCTGGGTGAGGCAGGCGAATCGATGATGCGCTTCCTTGGCTCGGGCATCACCGCGCTCGGCGAAAAGCTCGGCCCGATCCTGTGGCAGTTCGCCCCGACCAAGAAGTTCGACGCCGACGATTTGGAAGCCTTCCTGAAGCTGCTGCCGCCGAGGCAGGACGGGGTCGCGTTGCGCCACGCGGTCGAGGTCCGGCACGCGTCCTTCGCCGTGCCGGAATTCGCCGCCCTGCTGCGCGGGTACAAGGTGCCGGTGGTCTATGCCGACCACGCCACCTATCCCGCTATCGCCGACGTCACGGGCGATTTCGTCTATGCACGGCTCCAGACCGGCAGCGACGACAATCCAGACTGCTATACGCCGGAGGCGCTCGACGCGTGGGTCGCGCGCGCAAAGGCGTGGGCGCAAGGTACGGAGCCATCCGATTTGCTCCGTGCCGATCCGTCCCAAGCAGCGCAGAGCAAGCCGCGCGACGTGTTCGTCTACTTCATCACCGAGGGCAAGGTCAGGGCGCCGCATGGCGCTATGGCCTTCATGAAGCGGGTCGGCTAAATCCCGCCTGCCCGATCAAAGGTGATGTCCATGAAAGCCGTCCTGTTCGTCGTTCCTTTGCTGCTTCTCGTCGGTTGCGGCGGTTCGCCCATGTCGGTCGAGACGCGGGACCCGAACTGGGTATCGCCGACTTCCGCCCAGGACGCGGCGCAGGCCGAGCGGTTCCGCCGCAAGCATCGCGAAGGCAACGCTTCTCCCGGAAACATGTAACCCCTGGAAGACTTGCTGGCCCAGTCGAAACCCGCAGCCGAGGGTTGCGGCGACAACTTGCGGCAGTCACATAGCTGCTGATGGAACAGGCACAGTCGAACTCCAGAGCGGCGCTGTGGATGGCGGGTTCGATCTCGTCGTTCCTCGCCATGTCGGTCGCAGGACGCGCCACGACCGCGTCGCTCAACGTATTCCAGGTCATGGAGATGCGCTCCGTGATAGGCTTTGTCATGCTGCTGCCTCTGGTATTCGCCGTCGGCGGTTTCCCTGCAATGCGTACGAAGCGCCCGCTTCAGCATCTCGGGCGCAACGTCGTCCACTACGCCGGGCAGGCCGCGTGGCTCTACGCCCTGACCTTGATCCCCCTTGCGGAACTGATCTCGATCGAATTCACGACGCCCATCTGGGGCGCGCTGCTCGCGGTCGTGTTCCTGAGAGAAAAGGTGAATGTCCGGAAAATCCTGGCGATCGTGCTCGGCCTGATCGGGGTACTGGTCATCGTTCGACCGGGAGTGGCCGAGATCAAGGAAGGCCATCTGGTGATGCTGGCCGGCGCCGTGGCATTCGGCATCTCGATCGTCATGGTGAAGTCGCTCACCCGCACCGACAACGTGGTGCGCATCATCTTCTGGATGCTTGTCATCCAGTCGGCGATCGGCCTGGCGCCTGCGATCCAGACCTGGCAGACTCCGTCAACGGAGCTCTGGCCGTGGATCCTGCTCATCTCCTTCACCGGCATGTCGTCGCATTTCTGTCTCGCCCGCGCGCTCGCCCATGCGGACACCACCGTCGTCATGCCCATGGATTTCCTGCGTTTGCCGCTATCGGCGCTCATCGGCTGGCTGCTCTTTCAGGAGCAGATCGACGTCTTCACCGGCGCGGGCGCCCTGCTCATCCTGGGCGGCAATCTGGTCAACCTTCAGCGGCGGCGGGCGGCTGACGCTACCATGATTCAGCCCTGACGATCTCCACATCGACGCGGCCTTGGCGGACGCTGTGGCATCACAAGAAGATGTCGTATGCCGCAGGCAGCGCCAGCGACGCACCCGACAGGAACAGGAGCACGAACGCCAGGCGCCGCATCGTCAGGCTGGAGAGCGGCGGCGGCCACCTCCTCGCCGCGATCGTGGTCACGATGACGACTGGAATTGTCAGAAGGGTCCACCAGAAGCCCGCCGACGGCATGGCCCCGACGGACGCCACCACGCCGAGCCGCACGACGGCGTTGACCGCGAAGACGGCGACAAGCGTCTCCCGGATGACGACGGGATGCAGCGGCTGGCGATAAAGGTGATAGACCAGCGGCGGTCCCGAAGTGGAGAACAGCCCGCCCATCAGTCCGGCAATGGCGCCGAAGAAGAGGAAGGACGCAGTGGACGAAAGCCGCGCCAACTGCGTCGGCTTCATGGCGAGCTGGAGGCTCGACGTGACGATGACGCCGCCGAGCACGAGCTTCAGCCAGTCGATCGATGCGGCCGCCATCACTCCGAGCAGCGCGTAGCCGGCAAACAGCATGGCAAGACTCGACACGATGATCGACACGAACTGGCGGAGCGCGACGTCGCGCCAGCCTTTGGCCAGGACCAGGACGGCGTTCACGAATGTGAGACAGCTCACCAGCACTGCTGCATCGGGCAAGGCGATCACGCCGGTCAGACCGACGCCACCCATGAGGATCAGGCCGAGGGCGAAACCGGTGAGCGTCTGGGTGTAGGCCGCCACGGCGGCAAGGCAAAGCAGAATGGCCAGGCCGCCGGCATCCATTGCTAGCCGTCCCGCGTCATGGCGGGGCTTGCCTTAACACCGCCGGCTTCACCGACCCAACTCTCCGGATATTCGACCAATCGGTTCCCGTCCCAAAATCGCTGCAGCCGGTCTGTCTATCCGATGATCTCCGTGTTGTAGGGCCAGCGATACGGTATCGATTGGCGCGGGGACAGATGATGGCCTTGAGGGGACACCGGGCGGCTAGACCAGTTCGACTTCGACGACGCCAGGCACGGCGCGCATGGCGGACGCGACCTGCGGCGAGATGCGGCAGCGGTTCGGCAGTTCGATCTCGACCTCGCCTGCCCCGCCTTCCTTGATCACGACGAAGCTCACCTGGCCTTCGCCACGCGTCGACAATTGCGAGGACAGCGTATTTATCGGCGCGGCGTCGCGCAGATAGATGCGCAGCGCCTTTTGGACGCGCGATGCCTCGTCCTCCAGCGACTGCGCGGTCTGGATGCGCATGTTGATGCCCTCGGGCCGATCCTCCGCCGACACGGTGATGACGACGGACGTGCCGGGCTCCAGGACGTCGCGATATTGCGCCAGCCCTTCCGAGAACAGCACGGCCTCGTACTGTCCTGTGGTGTCGGAGAGCTGGATCACACCCATCTTGTTGCCGGTGCGGGTCTTGCGCTCCTGCTTGGAGGTCACGGTTCCAGCCAGTCGACCGGCAGAAGCGCCGCGTTTGACCGCCACGGAGAATTCGGCCCAGGTCTGCACCCGCATCTTCTGCAGCGCAGCCTTGTACTCGTCGAGCGGGTGGGCCGAAAGGTAGAAGCCGACGGCCTGGAACTCGCGATGCAGCCTTTCGGCCGGCAACCAGGGATCGGCCTGCGGAAGATGAAGCGTGGGCGCCTCGCCCGAAATCGCCGCACCGAAGATGTCGGTCTGTCCGGAGACGGCATTCTGCTGGGCGCGTTGGGCCATGCCCATCATGCGCTCGACGCCGCCCATCAGCGTGGCGCGGTCGTGACCGAAGCAGTCCAGTGCGCCCGCGGCGATCAGGCTTTCGAAGACGCGCTTGCCGACGATCTTGGGGTCTACGCGCTCGCAGAAATCCGCGAGGCTCGCAAACGGCTTTTCCTTGCGCTTCGCCACGATGTGCTCGACAGCGGCATCGCCGACGCCCTTGATGGCCGCGAGTGAATAAAAGATGCGGTTCTCGCCGACTTCGAAGGGTCGATAGGACGACATCACAGAAGGCGGCACCACATCGATGCCGAGGCGCATGGCGTCCTGGCGGAAGTCCGACAGTTTCTCCGTGTTCGACATATCGAGCGTCATCGACGCCGCGAGGAACTCGACCGGGTAATGCGCCTTCAGATAGGCGGTCTGGTAGGACACGATCGCATAAGCGGCCGCGTGGCTCTTGTTGAAGCCGTAGTCGGCGAACTTGGCCAGGAGGTCGAAGATGAAATTGGCCTGCGCCTTGCCGACCCCGCGCTCGACAGCGCCGGAAACAAAGCGCTCGCGCTGCTTGTCCATCTCGGCGCGGATCTTCTTGCCCATGGCGCGGCGCAACAGGTCGGCCTCACCGAGCGAGTAGCCCGAAAGCTCCTGAGCGATCTGCATCACCTGCTCCTGGTAGACGATGACGCCCTGCGTCTCCTTCACCAGGTGGTCGATCTTGGGATGGATCGATTCGATCTCCTCCTCGCCATGCTTGCGGGCATTGTAGGTGGGGATGTTCTCCATCGGGCCGGGGCGGTACAGCGCCACCAGGGCGATGATGTCCTCGATACGGTCCGGCCGCATGCCGATCAGCGCCTTGCGCATACCAGCGCTTTCGACCTGGAACACGCCGACCACTTCGCCGCGCGACAGCATCGCATAGGTGCCGGGGTCGTCGATGGGGATCTTGGCAAGGTCGATCTCGACTCCGCGCCGGCGGATCAGCTTCACCGCCGTTTCGAGCACGGTGAGCGTCTTCAGGCCGAGGAAGTCGAACTTCACCAGGCCGGCCTGTTCGACATATTTCATGTTGAACTGCGTCACCGGCATGTCGGAACGCGGGTCGCGGTACATCGGCACCAGTTCGGACAGCGGCCGGTCGCCGATCACGATGCCGGCGGCGTGCGTCGATGCGTGGCGATAGAGCCCTTCCAGCTTCTGCGCGATGTCGAGCAGGGTCTGGACGATCGGCTCTTTTTCGGCCTCCTCGGCAAAACGCGGCTCGCCTTCGATGGCCTTGGGCAACGGCACCGGATTCGCCGGGTTCTGCGGCACCAGCTTGCACAGCCGGTCGACCTGGCTGTACGGCATCTGGAGGACGCGCCCGACGTCGCGCAACACGGCGCGGGCCTGCAGCGTTCCGAAGGTGATGATCTGGCCGACCTGGTCGCGACCATATTTGCCCTGCACGTAGCGGATCACCTCTTCGCGGCGGTCCTGGCAGAAGTCGATGTCAAAGTCAGGCATCGACACGCGCTCGGGATTGAGGAAGCGCTCGAACAGCAAGGAGAAGCGCAGCGGGTCGACGTCGGTGATGGTGAGCGCGTAGGCGACCAGCGAGCCAGCGCCGGATCCGCGGCCCGGACCGACGGGAATGTCGTGGGCCTTTGCCCACTTGATGAAGTCCGAAACGATCAGGAAGTAGCCAGGGAACTTCATGCGCTCGATGATGCCGAGCTCGAAATCGAGCCGTTCGGCATATTGCTCGGCCGTGTAGCCCTCCGTCAGCCCACGTGTGGCGAGCCGCTGGGCGAGACCCTCGCGAGCCTGTCTGCTCAATTCCTCGGCTTCGGCCTTCACGGCGGCGGCGGCATCGGCGATGTCGCCGCCGGTGAAGCGCGGCAGGATCGGGCTGCGGGTCTTGGTGTAGTAGGAACAGCGCTGGGCGATCTCGATCGTGTTGTCGATAGCCTCCGGCAGGTCGGCGAACAGAGCCGACATCTCCTCCTGGGTTTTCAGATAGTTGTCCGGGGTGAGGCGCCGACGGTTGTCTTCCGCGATCACCGATCCCTCGGCAATGGCGATGAGGGCGTCATGCGCCTCGAAGTCCTCCCTCTTGGGAAAGAAGGCTTCATTTGTTGCGACCAGCGGCAGCTCATGGCGATAGGCGAGCTCGATCGTCGTGGCCTCCACGGTCCGATCGTAGCCTTTCAGGCGCTCGATCTCGACATAAAGCCGGTCGCCAAACAGTGACTTGAGCGAGAGCAGGCGTGCTTCGGCGAGTTCCGCATGGTCTGCCCTGGCGGCGGCGCCGATCGGCCCGCACGGCCCGCCCGACAGGCAGATCAGACCATCCACGGCTCCGTTCATCCAGCCGAGCTCGATGTGGACAGGTTCGCCCGGCAGCGTTTCCAGATAGGCGCGGCTGATCAACCGCACGAGATTGGCATAACCCAGCTCGGTTGCCGAGATGAGGAGTATCGGGAAGAGATCGGGCCCCTGCCTCTTCGCATTGCCGCGGTGGGCGCTTTCGCCGGCGTCGCCGAAGTCGACGTCTATCTGGCATCCGATGATGGGCTGGATGCCTTCCTTGACTGCCTTTTGTGCGAACTCCAGAGCGCCGAAGAGATTATTGCTGTCCGTTACCGCGATCGCCGGCGCCTGGTCCTTCACAGCGTGTGCGATGACCTTGCCCAGCGGCAACGCGCCCTCGAGCAACGAATAGGCCGAATGCACGCGCAAATGCACGAAAGGTCGCGCCGGCGCATCGGGCACCTCCTCCCTGGCCGCCGCCTCGCGCAGAATCGGGTCGCGTGGTGGCCTGTCGCTCGCCATGATTCCAAGCCGCTCCTATGAATCTGTCTCTCGTGTCCTGAGGAGATGTTTATCGTCCGGCCGCATCCGATGCGAGTCCGACCGAAGGGCACCCACAGGCGCTGTGGACATCCCGCTGCCCCGGCGCGGCCACCCTTCCTTGCCGTTTGCGTCGATCTTGTTAGAACGCGTCAAGGACAAGGACACAGGAGACGCGAGATGAGCGAGTTGCAGAACGAAGTGGGCGAGATCGAGACGGTCATCCGCAACTATCTCGACGGCATGGTGTTCGCCGACGCCGCGAAGCTGCGCAAGGCCTTCCATCCGGGCGCCTGCGTCATCGGCCATTTCGGCGCCGATCTCGAATGGCTCTCGCTCGAAACCTTCATCTCCGGCTGCGAGAAAGCCGGCTCTGCCCCCGCGAACGAGCCCTACTACTGGGAAATCCTTTCGGCAGACATCACCGGCGACGTCGCCGTGATCAAGCTCGCGGACGACTACATGGGCAAACGCTTCACCGACTATCTGAGCCTGCTCAGGCATGAGGGCCAGTGGCAGATCGTCAACAAGACGTTTTTCGTGCACCCCTGACCCTGCCAGCGCCCATACCGGCGGCGCGCTTAGAGCAATTCCAGCAAAAGTGCGTAGCGATCTTGCGCCCGGAATCTCGCAAAAAACAAAATGCTCTATGCAAACTCCAGAATCACGGCATCGACGGCCAGGCTGTCGCCCGGCTTGGCGTTGACCTTGGCAATGGTAACGTCGCGCTCGGCACGCAAGACGTTCTCCATCTTCATGGCTTCGACCACTGCCAAGGTTTCGCCGGCCTTCACCTCCTGGCCCTCGCTCACGGCGACGGAGACGACGAGGCCAGGCATCGGGCACAGCAGCATCTTCGACGTATCGGGCGGCAGCTTCACAGGCATCAGTCGGTCGAGTTCCGCGATGCGCGGCAGCATCGGCCGCGCAACCACGGCAATCCCTTTCCAGGCGATGCGGATGCCGTTGAGCTGCGGCCGGATCTGAGCCGAGACCCTCTTGCGGTCGACGAAACCGTGCCAGACCGCCTCACCCGGCCGCCATTCCGAGCTGACGGTCAGCGGCGCGGCACCGCGGATCGAGACGTCGACCTCCATCGGGATCGAGATCATGCCCTCCGTGATCGACACCGGCACATAGTCGTCTCCGATGCGAACTTCCCAATCGCGTTTCAGTGCTCCGGAATGCGGCGCGAGGCGGCCGGTCAGGCGATCCAGGCGGTCGCGGCGCAATAGTTCGACGGACAGTGCGATCGCAGCGAGCACGCCGTTGTCGCTCTCGTCAGGCGTGATCGGGGCAAAGCCGTCCGGATACTCTTCGGCGATGAAGCCGGTCGAAAGGCGTCCCTCGCGCCAGCGGGGATGCTGCATGAGTGCGGCCAGGAATGGGATGTTGTGCTCGATGCCGTCAACCACGAAACTGTCGAGCGCGTCCGACATGGCGTCTATCGCCTGGGGCCTGGTCGGCGCCCAGGTGCAGAGCTTGGCGATCATCGGATCGTAATACATCGAGATCTCGGAGCCCTCGGCCACCCCCGTATCGTTGCGGATGACGGCATCGCCGACCGGGCCTTCTTCGGGTGGACGGTAACGTGTGAGGCGACCGATCGACGGCAGGAAATTGCGATAGGGATCTTCCGCATAGAGGCGGCTTTCGACCGCCCAGCCCTGCAGCCTCACGTCACCTTGCCTGATCGTGAGCGGCTCGCCGGCCGCGATGCGGATCATCTGCTCGACCAGATCCACGCCTGTGACGAGCTCCGTGACGGGATGCTCGACCTGCAGGCGGGTGTTCATCTCGAGGAAGTAGAAATTGCGGTCCTTGTCGACGATGAACTCGACCGTTCCGGCGCTCTGGTAGTCGACGGCCCTGGCGAGCGCCACGGCTTGTTCACCCATGGCCTTGCGCGTCCTCTCGTCGAGGAAGGGCGACGGCGCCTCCTCCACGACCTTCTGGTTGCGGCGTTGGATCGAGCATTCGCGTTCGCCGAGATAGATGGCGTTGCCTTGCGAATCGGCCAGCACCTGGATTTCGATGTGGCGCGGCTCGACTACGAACTTCTCGATGAACACGCGGTCGTCGCCGAAGGAGCTTTTTGCTTCCGAGCGCGCCCTGTCGAAGCCGTCGCGCACCTCCGCCTCGTTCCAGGCGATGCGCATGCCTTTGCCGCCACCTCCGGCCGAGGCTTTGATCATCACGGGGTAGCCGATCTCGCCGGCGATCGTCTCCGCATGATCGGCGTCCTCGATGACGCCGAGGAAACCCGGGACAGTATTCACCTCGGCGGCATTGGCAAACTTCTTCGATTCGATCTTGTCGCCCATCGCCTCGATGGCCTTGGGTTTCGGACCGATAAAGACGATTCCCTGCTTTTCCAGCGCGGCGCAGAAGGAAGCACGTTCGGAAAGGAAACCGTAACCGGGATGAACCGCTTGCGCGCCGGTCTGCTTGCAGGCCTCGATGATCTTCTCGGCGACGAGATAACTCTGGGCCGCGGCGGCCGGTCCGATATGCACCGCTTCGTCGGCCATCTCCACATGCATGGCGTCCCGGTCGGCGTCGGAGAAGACCGCCACGGTCGCGATTCCCATCTTCCTGGCGGTCTTGATCACACGGCAGGCGATCTCGCCCCGGTTGGCGATCAGTATCTTCTTGAACATGCGGGCGTTCTTCCTCCGGCTTTCCCCACTCTTTTATGGAGTTCGCGCGGCACGCTCAAGCGCGCAAATCCGCGGCTCGGGCCGGATTTCCGCTGAGACATCGTTATCCAGGGAACTGCGCTCGAGTGCTGTCTCAAGGCCGATACCGGGTTGATTGCGCTATCGAAACCTGAAAGTTTGAGCGTCTATTTCTGCGCTTGGAGACATGTCGATGAAGACCCGCGCCGCCGTTGCCGTCGCTGCCGGAAAGCCGCTCGAAATCATGGAGGTCGACCTTGACGGGCCGCGCGAGGGCGAGGTGCTGGTCGAGGTCAAGGCGACCGGCATCTGCCACACCGACGAGTTCACCTTGTCCGGCGCCGACCCCGAGGGCATCTTCCCGGCCATTCTCGGCCATGAGGGCGCCGGCATCGTCGTCGATGTCGGCAAGGGGGTGACCAGCCTGAAGAAGGGCGACCATGTCATTCCGCTCTACACGCCCGAATGCCGGCAATGTCCGTCCTGCCTGTCGCGCAAGACCAATCTGTGCACCGCCATCCGCACCACCCAGGGCCAGGGCCTGATGCCCGACGGCACCAGCCGCTTCTCGATCGGCAAGGACAAGGTGTTCCACTACATGGGCTGCTCCACCTTCTCCAACTTCACCGTGCTGCCGGAGATCGCGCTGGCCAAGGTCAATCCCGACGCGCCGTTCGACAAGATCTGCTACATCGGCTGCGGCGTCACCACCGGCATCGGCGCCGTCATCAACACCGCCAGGGTCGAGGAAGGCGCCACCGCGATCGTCTTCGGCCTGGGCGGCATCGGCCTCAACGTCATCCAGGGGCTGCGGCTGGCCGGCGCCGACATGATCATCGGCGTCGACCTCAACGACGACAAGAAGGCCTGGGGCGAGCGCTTCGGCATGACGCATTTCGTCAATCCGACGGAGGTCGAGGGCGACATCGTGCCCTATCTCGTCAACCTGACCAGGCGCGGCGCCGACCAGATCGGCGGCGCCGACTACACCTTCGACTGCACCGGCAACGTCAAGGTGATGCGCCAGGCCCTCGAGGCGTCGCATCGCGGCTGGGGCCAGTCGATCATCATCGGCGTCGCCGGCGCCGGCCAGGAGATTTCGACGCGGCCGTTCCAGCTGGTCACCGGCCGGGTGTGGAAGGGCACCGCCTTCGGCGGCGCGCGCGGCCGCACCGACGTGCCGAAGATCGTCGACTGGTACATGGACGGCAAGATCGAGATCGACCCGATGATCACCCACACGCTGACGCTCGACGAGATCAACACCGGCTTCGACCTCATGCACGAGGGCAAATCGATCAGAAGCGTCGTGGTGTACTAGGAACCCGGCCGATCGGCTGATGGACCATCCCGATTCCGTCCAGGCGCCGGCGATCTATGTCGATGCCGACGCCTGCCCCGTCAAGGACGAGGTGACGCGAGTGGCCGAGCGGCTCGGGCTCGTCGTCACCTTCGTGTCCAATGGCGGGTTGCGGCCCTCGCGCGATCCAATGATCCGCAATGTCGTCGTGTCCAAGGGGGCCGATGCCGCGGACGACTGGATCGCCGAACACGCCAAGCCCAACGACATCGTCGTGACGGCCGATATCCCGCTTGCTGCACGTGCCGTGGCCCTCGGCGCCCACGTGCTCGGGCCGACCGGGCGGCCGTTCACACCCGAGACGATTGGCATGGCGGTCGCGATGCGTGATCTGAAGCAACATCTTCGCGAGACCGGGGAGATCAAGGGTCACAATGCCGGCTTCTCCCGCGAAGACCGCTCGCGCTTCCTCGGCGCGCTCGATCAGATGGCGCGGCGAGCGGTAAAGGCCGCGGCCTGACCGGACTGTCGGGCGGCCGAAGGCGTGCTATGCTGACGAACTTGCCGCAGACCTGAGGCCATGCGGATGAAGTGGGCGGACGGCGTGACATGAGCATGGTCTGGCACTCTCGACGCCACCTTCCGTTCTATTCGGCGGCCATCTGCGGCATCCTCGTGCTGGCCACGGCGTATCGTCTCCCGTGGAATCTCGTAGCGGTCGCCGCGGCGAACACATTCTTCCTCGTCTATCTCCTCCTCAGCGGCATGAAGGTTCCCCGCCTCACCGCCAGCTTCCTGAAAAGACACGCTGCCGAGGCGGATGAACCGTTCTGGATCCTCCTCGGCGTCAGCATCGGCACCATCCTCGTGGCGGCCGGTTCACTGGTCATCCTTTTCGTGGTGATCAACAGCGAACGCGACCCGGTTGTGGCGCCATGGCTGCTCGGCTTCTCCTTCATCGCCGTCTGGCTGGCCTGGTTGACCATCCATACGATGGCCGCGCTGCACTATGCCCATAAATATTGGGAGCCGGAGGAAAGGACCGGCGGCGCGACGCCAGACGAACCGTTTCCCCGGCGCGGCCTCGACTTCCCGCATACGAAGGACCCGGAGGGCTTCGATTTCCTCTATTTCGCTTTCGTGATCGGTATGACGGCCCAGACATCCGACACGGAGGTCACCACCAAGGCGATGCGCAAGCTCACCCTGCTCCATGGCATCGCCTCGTTCTTCTTCAACACGGTGCTGGTCGCGGCCGCAGTCAATCTGGCGGTCTCGCTGGGGCAGCAGCCTTGAACACTCGCCTTCGGCCTGCATGCGCCACGCAGCGGGAGAACCGCCATCAGCGGCGTCGGCGCCATTTGGGGTCGCGTCGATTTGGCGTGGTTGGGAGGTGACAAATCCGTCGCCTTGGTCTAGCGTCCCGACTCGTCGAGGGCTTCGGCCCTGCCGGTCTGCGGGAGAGAGCAACGTTCGTTTGCCGCCGAAGGGGAAATCGCCCGAAATCTCTCAGGCAAAAGAACCGTTGACGGGTAAGACAACTCTGGAAAGTCGGGGCGAGAGCTCCGCGCCGAAGGTGTAAGCGCCGCCGACAGGGTTCCGGTTGCGCGAGTCTCTCAGGCTTCAGACAGAGGGGCACGAACCGGCTGCATTGGGCGGCCGTTTCAGTGCTGTTCTGGAGAAGCAATTGACGGGCACCGATCTAAGCCATCTTCCTCTCGAGGGTCTGCATGCCGCGGCAAATGCGCGTTTCGGCGCGTTCGCCGGCTGGCATATGCCGATCACCTACCCCGCCGGCGTGATGAAGGAGCACCTTCACACACGCGAACATGTCGGGCTCTTCGACATTTCCCATATGAAGCTGTTCGAGGTTTCAGGCAGCGGCGCGGTGGGCCTGCTCGATCGCGCCTGCCCACTCGACGCCGCGGCTCTGGCGACATCGCAGTCGAAGTATACCTTCCTCCTCAACGACAAGGCGGGGATCATCGACGACCTGATCGTCACCCGACTCGGAGAGCA
Source organism: Mesorhizobium sp. L-8-10 (assembly GCF_016756635.1). Taxonomy (NCBI): domain Bacteria; kingdom Pseudomonadati; phylum Pseudomonadota; class Alphaproteobacteria; order Hyphomicrobiales; family Phyllobacteriaceae; genus Mesorhizobium; species Mesorhizobium sp. L-8-10. Next base: position 5,213,166 of record NZ_AP023263.1, read on the forward strand.
CCGCTTCATGGTCGTTGCCAACGCCGGCAACGCGGCGACCGACGAAAAGCATCTGCGCAGCCTCGCCGCCGCTTTCGACGTCACGATCAAACCGCTCGACCGGGTCTTTCTCGCGATACAGGGGCCCGAAGCCGAAGCGGTGCTCGCCCGTGCCGGTGTCGAGTCAAGGGGGCTGACCTTCATGACGGGCGTCGAACCCAGGGCGGATTGGTTCATGAGCCGCTCCGGTTACACAGGCGAGGACGGCTTCGAGATCGGGCTGCCGGAGCAGGACGCCCGTCCGCTGGTCGCGAAGCTCTTCGAGGACGAACGGGTGATGTGGATCGGGCTCGCCGCCCGCGACAGCTTGCGGCTGGAGGCCGGGCTCTGCCTACACGGTCAGGACATCACCGAAGAGTTCGACCCCGCAAGTGCCGGTCTCATGTGGGCCATCCCGAAGCAGGTCCGCGAGACCGGTGCTTTTGTCGGGGCCGCGGCGCTGCGCGCCGTCCTGGCCGCCGGACCATCGCGCAAGCGCGTTGGTCTCAAGGCCGAGGGCCGGCAGCCGGTGCGTGCAGGGACCAGCCTGATCGACGGGGACGGCAAGGTTGCCGGCTTCGTCACCTCTGGCGGTTTCGGCCCTTCGGCGGGCAGCCCGGTCGCCATGGGTTACGTCGCGGCGCCGCTCGCCAAGCCGGGCACCCGTCTCTACGCTGAGGTGCGGGGCCAGCGCATTCCCGTCGACATCCACCCCCTTCCCTTCACGCCGCATCGCTACCGCAAAGGATGAATTCCATGGCGACGACCTACTACACCGAAGACCACGAATGGATCCGCGTCGAGGGCGGGGTGGCGACGGTTGGCATCACCGACTATGCCCAGGAACAGCTCGGCGACCTCGTCTTCGTCGAACTCCCCGAGGCAGGACGTGTCGTGAAGAAGGGCGACACGGCCGTGGTCGTGGAGTCCGTGAAGGCGGCTTCCGACGTTTACGCACCCGTCGACGGCGAGATCGTCGAGGCGAACACCGCCCTGTCGGCGGATCCCGCGCTCGTCAACTCGGCTCCGACCGGCGACGGCTGGCTCTGGAAGATGAAGCTGGCCGACGCAAGCCAGCTTGCCGGCCTGCTCGACGAAGCCGGCTACAAGGCCATCGTCGGCTGAGGAAGGAAACCATGACCGACAACGCATCCACATTCGCTGGCCGGCACATCGGACCGGGCCCCGGCGACGTAAGGGCCATGCTGACCACGCTCGGCCTGCCCTCGATCGAAACCCTCATTGCCCAGGCTGTGCCGAAATCGATCCGCCTTGGCCGCGCGCTCGACCTGCCGGGTCCGGCGACCGAGGCCGAGGCGCTGGCCGAACTGGCCGCCAAGATGAGCGGCAACACGGTCCTGAAGAGCTTCATCGGCCTGGGTTATCACGGCGTCCAAGTGCCGCCGGTGATCCAGCGCAATCTCTTCGAGAATCCGGCCTGGTATACGGCCTACACTCCCTATCAATCCGAAATCAGCCAGGGCCGGCTCGAGCTGCTGTTCCATTTCCAGACGCTCGTAACCGAGCTGACCGGGCTGCCGGTCGCGTCCGCCTCGCTGCTCGATGAGGCGACGGCTGCGGCCGAGGCCGTCGGCATCGCCTGGCGGCATCACCGCGAGAAACGGGCCGATGTCGTCGTGGCCGGGGCTCTGCATCCGCAGACGCTCGACGTCGTCCAGACCCGCGCCGAACCGCTCGGCATCAGGATCGGCGCCGAGACGATCGGCGAAAACACGGCGGCTCTCATCGTGCCGTGGCCGGACACTTCAGGCGTCTATCACGACCAATCGGCAATGATCGCCAAAGCGAAGGCTGCTGGCGCCGTGGTCATCTTCGTTGCCGATCCGCTGGCGCTGACGCTGACGGAGGCGCCCGCGAAACTCGGCGCCGACATCGCCGTCGGCTCGATGCAGCGTTTCGGCGTGCCGATCGGCTTCGGCGGACCGCACGCCGCCTATTGCGCCGTCGCCGACAAGCTCACCCGGCTGATGCCAGGCCGCCTCGTCGGCCAGTCGACCGACGCCCATGGCCGGCCGGGCTATCGCCTAGCCCTGCAGACGCGCGAGCAGCACATACGCCGCGACAAGGCGACGTCGAATATCTGCACGGCGCAGGCGCTGCTGGCCAATATGGCCGTTTCCTATGCCATCTGGCACGGCCCGCAGGGATTGCAGGCGATCGCCCGGCGGGTGCAGACGCTTGCGTCGCGCTTGGCCGCCTCGTTGAAGGAGGCCGGGCTGACGCTGGCGGGAACCCGGTTCTTCGATACGGTGACTGTCTCCGTCCCCGGCAAGGCGAAGGAGATCGCTGCGGCCGCCGAGGAAGGCGGTCGCCTGCTTCGGGTGATCGACGCCGACAGGCTCGCTGTCAATTTCGACGAGACCTCGACCGAGGCCGACCTCGAGGCGATCGTGGCCCTGTTGGGCGCCAAGGTGGTCGGCACTGCAGGCGAGACGCTGCCAGGCAAGGCACGGGACAAGAACTTCCTGTCGCAGCCGGTCTTCCACGAAAACCGCTCGGAAACGGACATGATGCGTTTCCTGCGGAGGCTGGCCGACAAGGATCTTGCGCTCGACCGCGCCATGATCCCGCTCGGCTCCTGCACGATGAAGCTCAATGCGGCCGCCGAGATGATGCCGGTGAGCTGGACAAGTGTGGCCAATCTGCATCCCTTCGCGCCCGCCGGCCATTCGACCGGCTACCGAGCCGTGATCGGCGATCTCGAGCGCTGGCTGGGCGAGATCACCGGTTTCGACGGGGTGTCGCTGCAGCCGAACGCCGGAAGCCAGGGCGAATATGCCGGGCTGCTGGCGATCCGTCGCTACCACCAGTCGCGCGGCGAAGGTCATCGCAATGTCTGCCTCATCCCGTCTTCGGCTCACGGCACCAACCCGGCGAGCGCGAGCATGGCGGGGATGAGCGTCGTGGTCGTGAAATGCACCGAAGCGGGAGACATCGACCGCGTAGACCTGAAGGCCAAGGCGGAATCGCATGCCGACAAGCTCGCAGCCCTGATGATCACCTATCCGTCGACGCACGGTGTCTTCGAGGAGGGTGTGCGGGAGATCTGCGCCACCGTCCACGATCGTGGTGGACAGGTCTATCTCGACGGCGCAAACCTCAATGCTCTGGTCGGACTGGCGCGGCCGGGCGATCTGGGCGCCGATGTCTGCCATATGAACCTGCACAAGACCTTCTGCATCCCGCATGGCGGCGGCGGCCCCGGCATCGGGCCGATCGGCGTAAAGTCCCACCTGCAGCCGTTCCTGCCCGGCCACGTGTCGGGCGACACCAGCCATGCCGTGTCGGCGGCACCCTATGGCAGCGCGTCGATCCTGCCGATCACCTGGATGTATATCAGGATGATGGGCGCATCGGGCCTTAAGCAGGCGACGGAGACCGCGATCCTCAACGCCAATTACATCGCCGAGCGGCTCAACGGCTTTTTCCCCGTGCTCTACAAGGGCCACAACGGGCGCGTCGCCCATGAATGCATCCTGGACACGCGCTTCCTCAAGGACACTGCAGGTGTCACTGTAGAAGACGTCGCCAAGCGACTGATCGACTACGGTTTTCATGCGCCGACCATGTCCTGGCCGGTGGCGGGCACGCTAATGGTCGAGCCGACCGAATCGGAGCCGAAGAAGGAGATCGACCGGTTCTGCGAGGCGATGATATCGATCGCGCGCGAAGCCGAGCGGGTGGCCAAGGGCGAATGGCCGAGGACCGACAATCCGCTGGTCAACGCGCCGCACACGGCGACGGAGGCTTTGGCCGATGCCTGGGATCACCCTTATTCGCGCATGGTCGCCGCATATCCCAGTGGCAACGCCGATGCCGCGGCGAAATACTGGCCGCCGGTTTCGCGCGTCGACAATGTCGGCGGCGACCGCAACCTCGTCTGCTCCTGCCCCCCGATCGAGGCGCTGGCGAGTTGACCTCGAAATCGGCCTCGGCCCTTCCAACATTCGGCCGGCGTCGGATCGACGCCGGCCGAAAGTTATCCGGAAAGACGCCGTTCCTTAAGGAAACGGGAACCTCGAGGGTTCAAAATTGCTTTGAAATCCGGACTCTGGGTTATTGAAACATCGCACCGGACATCGTAGGGCTACGGCCCAAACTCCTGAACGGAACGGGAACCTCTGTCGCTCCGCCTGCAAAGCGTGGCAGTATCGTGGAGCGATTCGCAACTGAGAGACGCCCTTGGACGACCGCGACGATCTCTTTTCCAAACTCGACAGCACGCCCCAGCCGGCACGGACTCAGACGCGTCCAGTGGATCCGATCGTGCGTGCGGCCGCAACAGCAAAGCGCCCGCCGGCTGCCCGCGACGGCAGTGAGGGCTATGACGCCAGCCACATCGAAGTGCTTGAAGGGCTGGAGCCGGTCCGGCGCCGCCCCGGCATGTATATCGGCGGCACCGACGAAAAGGCGCTGCACCACCTCTTCGCCGAGGTGATCGACAACTCGATGGACGAGGCAGTGGCCGGCCATGCCACATTCATCGAGGTCGAACTGGACGCGGATGGCTACCTCACCGTTACCGACAACGGCCGCGGCATTCCGGTCGATCCGCATCCCAAGTTCAAGAACAAGTCGGCACTCGAAGTCATCATGACGACGCTTCACGCCGGCGGAAAGTTTGATTCCAAGGTCTATGAGACTTCGGGCGGCCTGCATGGCGTTGGCGTATCGGTGGTCAACGCTCTCTCCGACTATCTTGAGGTCGAGGTGGCACGCGGCCGTCAGCTTTACCGGCAGCGGTTTTCGCGTGGCATCCCGCAAGGCGGACTGGAAAGCCTGGGTGAGATTCACAACAGGCGCGGCACCAGGGTCCGCTTCCATCCCGATGCCGAGATTTTCGGCAAGGGTGCGGCCTTCGAGCCGGCGCGCATCTACCGCATGGCGCGCTCGAAGGCGTATCTCTTCGGCGGCGTCGAGATCCGCTGGTCGTGTGATCCCTCGCTGATCAAGGAAAAGGACCCGACTCCCGCCAAGGCGGCCTTCCACTTCCCGGGCGGGCTGAAGGACTATCTCGCCGCATCGCTGGGCGACGACTTCCAGGTCACGCGCGAGATCTTCGCCGGCAAGAGCGACAAGCAGGGCGGCCACGGCTCCCTCGAATGGGCGGTGACCTGGTATGGCGGCGACGGTTTCCTGAACTCCTACTGCAACACCATTCCCACTCATGAAGGCGGCACGCACGAGACGGGCTTCCGCAACGTCCTGACGCGCGGCCTGAAGGCATATGCCGAACTGACCGGCAACAAGCGCGCCTCGATCGTCACCTCCGAAGATGTGATGATCTCGGCGGCGGGCATGCTTTCCGTCTTCATCCGCGAGCCGGAATTCGTGGGCCAGACCAAGGATAGGCTCGCCACCATCGAGGCCGTTCGCATCGTCGAACAGGCGATCCGCGATCCCTTCGACCATTGGCTGGCCGACAATCCGCAGGAAGCCTCGAAACTGCTCGACTGGGTGATCGCGCGCGCCGACGAGCGCGTGCGGCGGCGCCAGGAGAAGGAGGTCAGCCGCAAATCGGCGGTGCGCAAGCTCCGTTTGCCGGGAAAGCTGGCCGACTGCACGCAGAACGCGGCGGCCGGCGCGGAACTTTTCATCGTCGAGGGCGACTCGGCCGGCGGCTCCGCCAAGCAGGCTCGCGATCGGCAGTCGCAGGCCGTACTCCCCCTGCGCGGCAAGATCCTCAACGTCGCCAGCGCCGGTCAGGACAAGCTCTCCGGAAACCAGCTGATCGGCGACCTCATCCAGGCGCTCGGCTGCGGCACGCGCTCGAAATACCGCGAAGAGGATCTGCGCTACGACCGCGTGATCATCATGACCGACGCCGACGTCGACGGCGCGCACATAGCCTCGCTGCTGATCACCTTCTTCTATCAGGAGATGCCGCAGCTCATCCGCGGCGGCCATCTCTATATGGCGGTGCCGCCGCTATACAGCATCAGACAGGGCGGCAAGGTGGCCTATGCGCGCAACGATGCCCACAAGGACGAACTCCTCAGAACGGAGTTCACGGGCCGCGGCAAAGTCGAGATCGGTCGCTTCAAGGGTCTCGGCGAGATGATGGCGTCACAGCTCAAGGAGACCACGATGGACCCGAAGAGGCGCACGCTGCTTCGGGTCGAGGTGCTCGACGAAGAATCCGCAACGAAGTCGGCCGTCGACGCCTTGATGGGAACCAAGCCCGAAGCGCGCTTCCGGTTCATTCAGGAACGTGCCGAGTTCGCCGAAACCGAGGAACTCGACATCTGACACGCAGCTTGACGTGGTCGTCAGGCCGCAGAGATCGCCAGGGCATGGCTGCGCGCATTGGCGCGCAGCGCGTCGAGGTGAATTGACCTCAGCAGGCGAGCGAGATCCCCGTCTGCCGCTTGCCCGCCGAGTTGTTCGAGCATCAGCCGCGAAACCTCCTGGGCGCCGGCCAAACGCTTGCCGTTCGCGACTTCCCGCCAGACCTTCAGGGCGCACAGGATGACGTCGTGCATGGCGGGCGCCAGCCCGGCGGCGCGAAACAGGGCCGACAAGGCGACGTCGCGCCCACCGGCAAGCAATGACTTCACGCGCCCTTCGCCATGGGTGGTGAGGGCGATCAGGACCGATCCGAAGAAGTCGATCTTGCCGTGGGCGACGAGCCGCACGATGAAGGCGGCCGTCAGGTCGCCGCGAAGCCGCAAATGTTCGACCAGCGCTGCATGCTCCTCCAGGCGGATCGTGTCGATCAGCGTCATCGATGCCTTGATGCAGGCTTCCCGAGTGACGCGCTCGGCGCGCCCCGAGCCGATCAGGGCCGACACCAGCGGAGACTGGCGCAGCGCCTCGCCCACCTTGACCAGCAGGGCGTGGCGGCAGTCGGACGGCAGGCGGGCATCGGCCAGCAGCGCATTGCGAACCTTCGCCAAGTCGCCGAAACGCTCAGTGATGCGTCGAAAGGTCAAGGAAGCGATGTCGGCCCCCGCATTGGTGATGAGCGCTGTGCATGCCTCCGGCTCGCCGATCTCGGCGATTGCCGCCGAGAGAGCCATCGATACGAAAGGCCGGCCGGCAATAACTGCCTGGACCTGGCCGACGGACGCGGCGACGCGGTCGATCAGGTCCGCGTCGGTGAACAGCGGCGAGCGGGCCAGCACGAGCGAGGCGATCTCGGGCTGGTCCGCTGCCAGCGCGGCCATCACCTGCGGCGGGGCATGCCGGCTCATCGACAGCGCCTCGGCCAGGGCCAGGCGAACCTTCGACGATGGGTCCTCGAGCAACAGCGTAAGTGCCGATTCTGCCGCGCAACGATCCTCGAACGGCAGCTGACTGTCCACATAGGCCCTGGCGAGGGCACTTGCCGCCGCCGCACGTTCCGGCACCCGTGCCGTGTGGACCCATTTCAGGAAATGCCCGACAACCATCACCCAGCAAGCTCCCCAGCCCTGTTGGTACCAACGTAGCCGGCAATGGTTTACGAACGGTTCACCATATCCGTTAACCTGCTTGCCGCAGCGCTGCCCGGCGCCTATCAAGCGGCTGAGTCGCTCGCTGGCCAGAGTAGCTGCCGCGGGTGGGGTTTGGAGCCTGAAGTCGTGGAGGGAGATGATGCCAGGACTGTATCTCGACGAGTTCATGGTGGGTCAGGTGATCGACCATCCACTGCGCAAATCCGTCACCGAGAGCGACAACATGATGTTCTCGGTCATGACGCTCAATCCGCAACCGCTGCACATCGACTTCGACTTCGCGGCGAAGAGCGAATGGGGCAAGCCTCTGGTCAATTCACTCTTCACGCTCGGCCTGATGATCGGCATCTCCGTGCACGACACGACCCTCGGCACGACGGTTGGAAATCTCGGCATGACCGACACCGTGTTTCCACATCCCGTCTTCCACGGCGATACGATCCGGGTCGAGACGGAAGTCAAATCCGTGCGGGAATCAAAGTCGCGTCCCGACCGCGGCATCGTCGAGTTCGAGCATCGCGCCTATAATCAGGACGGGAAGCTCGTGGCGAAATGCACGCGCCAGGCCATGATGCTGAAGAAGGGCGAGGCCTGATGCGTTCCCTGCTCTTCGTTCCAGGCGATTCGGAGAAGAAGCTGGAGAAAGGCTTCCAGTCCGGCGCGGACGTCGTCATCGTTGATCTTGAGGATTCCGTCGCTCCGGCCAACAAGGCCGCCGCGCGCGACATCGCTGCGTCCTTCATCGTGGCGCGGCGTCAGGAGTCGAGGTGCGCGGTCTATGTGAGGGTGAACGACCTCTCGACAGGTCTCACCGACGACGACCTGCGCGGCATCATGCGCGCGGCCCCCGACGGCATCATGCTGCCGAAGTCCAACAGCGGCGCCGACGTCACGCATCTGTCCGCGAAGCTGCGGGTGCATGAGGCCGAGAACGGTCTTGCCGACGGCAGCACCCGCATCATCCCGCTGATCACCGAGACAGCAGCCGGCGTGCTCGCCGCCGGAACCTATCAGCCGTCGCCCAGGCTTGCCGGCCTGACCTGGGGTGCCGAGGATCTGTCTGCCGCCGTCGGCGCACGGACGGCCCGCGACGGCAACGGCCTCTATACCGACGTCTTCTGCCTTGCGCGCACTCTTACGATCCTCGCAGCATCGTCTGCAGAGACGGTCGCGATCGACACGGTGTTTCCCAATTTCCGGGATCTCGACGCCTTCCGGCAGGAATGCATCGAGGCCGAGCGGGATGGTTTCACGGCCAAGATGGCGATCCACCCGGCGCAGGTGCCTGTCATCAACGAGGTGTTCACGCCGTCGTCGGAAGCAGTCGCGCATTCGCAGGCCGTCGTGGACGCCTTTGCCGCTGCCGGCAACCCGGGGGTCGTCGCGATCGGCGGCAAGATGTACGACCGCCCTCACCTCAGGCTCGCCGAGCGCTTGCTGGCGCGCGCCGTCAAGGCCGGCTGATCTTACCCAATGGCCGATCTATCGACCATTGAAGCGCGCGACCGCGTGGCCATGCCTGTTGGCGCGAAAACCAGGCGGCCTGGATGGGGGCGCCTGCGACCGAGGCCGTGCGGATGCGTCAGCGTCCGGGCCCGCCGGTAGTCAGTCGGCTTTCCATCGCGGGCGGCGCATCGAGAACGTCTCGGTCACCGATGCATAGTCCATATAGCCGAGACGCGCGACATTGCCGGCCTTCACCGCATCGAAGAGGCCGTCGGTCAGCATAGCGTCGTCGATATGCACGCCGACCACCTCTCCGGCCACGACCACGCTGCCGGAAAGGCTGCCGTCCAGGGCCTTCGGCCTGAAGATCTCCGTCACCTTGCATTCGAGGGCGGCCGGTGCTTCGGCCACACGCGGAGGTGCGACGAGACGCGATGGAGCCGGCGTCAATCCCGCATAGCCGAATTCGTCGACGCCGCGCGGCGCATCGACTGAACTCGCATTCATCCTCTCGGCGAGCTTGCGCCCGACAAGATTGGCGACGAATTCGCCGGTATCACCGGCGAAGGCGACGCTGTCCTTCTCGCCCTCCGAAGAGAACCAGACCAGGAAGGGATGCGTGGAGATGGCGTTGAAGAAGGAATAGGGCGCAAGGTTCACCGCGCCGTCGCGGCTTATGCTGGAAATCCAGCCGATCGGCCGCGGCGCGACGATCGCTTTGAACGGGTCATGCGGCAGGCCGTGGCCTTTGCTCGGCTCGTAGAACACCTATTCCCTCCAAGGGCCCGAATAATCAGCGTAGAGCGCAGCAACATCGGGCCGCGGCCGCTCCGGCGCAACGCCCGAATAGGTGCCGATATGGATGAAGCCGACGACACGCTCGTGGGGTGCAAGGCCGAGGATTCGACGCCCCTCCTCTACATCGGAATACCAGTTGGTGATCCAGTTGGTGGCATAGCCCAGCGCATTGGCGGCGATGACAAGGTTCATGGCGGCGGCGCCACCGGAGAGGAACATCTCCCACCGGGGGATTTTCGGATTCTCCTTGGGGCTGGAAACGACGCCGATCACCAGGGGCGCTCGCGAGAACCGCGCCAGTTCCTGCTGCCGGCGCCCTTCCGTCAGTGGCCCCTCCCGCTCCTCCGCCAATGCGGCGAGCTTCTCGCCGATCCGGACGCGGGCGTCGCCGCGATAGAGGATGAAACGCCATGGAGCGAGCCTGCCGTGATCGGGCACGCGTGTTGCGATCCGGATCATCGTTTCGATCTCGGCATTTGTGGGCACCGGCTCCCGCAACTCGGGGATAGGCGCTGAAATCCGGTTCAGCATGAAGTCTATGACAGGGCTGGTCACGGTCGAACTCTCCTTCGGCGATCTGGCTGAAGCGGACACGGAGGGGAGGTCGGTACGCTCGGCTGGGACGAATCGTCGGCGGCTCCCGCCGGCACGATTAAGCCTTGAAATTGCCACCGCCTTGGGCTTCAAGGCAAGGGATGATCGCCGGTCGCAGCAGACTGTTAGCCCCGATACTCCTGACGGCCGTGCTGGTGGCGGGGCCGCGACACGCATTTGCCCAGGATCCCCGCAAGTCCGGCAAAGGCGACTTTCCCGGCGTGACGAGCTATGCCCCGACGCGGCCCGACAGGCCGCTCGCCCGGGGGGAAGGCAAGATCACCGTTGCCGCCAAGCTGACCGATGATGCGCCTGATCTGAAGCGCGGGCTCGTATGGCGGATTTTTCAGCCGGATCCTGGCCCGGACGGCAAGCTGCCCTTGGTCGCGTCCGCGCAGGGCGGCACGATCGAGTTCGAGCTTGAACCCGGCAGCTATCTCGTCCACGCCTCCTTCGGCCGGGCCGGCGCGACCAAGAGAATCAGCGTCGGCCGTGAAGCCAAGCGGGAAAGCCTCGTGCTCGACGCAGGTGGGCTCAAGCTCGACGGGGTGCTATCCGGCGACCTCAGGATCCCGCCGGACAAGCTGAGCTTCTCGATCTACGAAGCCACGGCCGATGCCGACGGCGATCGCGCCCTGATCGTTCCCGACGTCAAGCCTAACAGGGTGGTGCGGCTGAACGCGGGCACCTATCACGTCGTCTCGACCTACGGCTCGGTCAATGCGGTCATCCGCTCCGATATCCGCGTCGAGGCCGGCAAGCTCACCGAGGCGACCGTGGAACACCATGCAGCGGAGATCACCTTGAAGCTGGTGCGCGAGCCCGGCGGCGAGGCGATCGCCGACACATCGTGGTCGATCGTCAGCGATTCGGGCGATCCAGTGCGCGAGAGCGTCGGCGCCTATGCCTCCATGGTGCTCGCGGAAGGCGAGTACACGATCGTGGCCAAGAATCGCGACCGTATCTATCAGCGCGATTTTACCGTCGTTCCCGGCCGCAACCAGGAGGTCGAAGTGCTCGCCACGGACGGCACGTCCGCGACCGCCGCCCAGGACCAAGCCGACTGAGGCCCTCCTGCCCCCAAGCGCCAAATTCACCTTCGAAATCGACGAAAAACGGCTTGCACGGATCGGCCGCTCCAGACCAGGCGGCAACAGGCAGCCGGTCGGGGCGGGAAAACTCCCCCGCCCCTTGACCTTCTCCGTCAGGCCGCCTTGGCGAGCCGCTTGCGCCGAAGGTCGGGCGCGAGCGCCTCGTCGGCCAGTGCCGTGACCGCCGCTTCGAGGGTCTGCGACTGCTGGTCGCGCGAGCCCAGCCGCCTGACGTTGACGGTGCCCTCTTCCGCCTCGCGCTTTCCACAGACGAGGATGACGGGCACCTTGGCCAGCGAGTGCTCGCGGACCTTGTAGTTGATCTTCTCGTTGCGCAGATCGGCTTCGGCCGAGAGGCCCGCGGCCTTCAGCCGTTCGACCACCGAGCGGGCATAGTCGTCGGCATCGGAGGTGATGGTAGCGACGACCACCTGCAGCGGCGCGAACCATAGCGGGAAATGACCGGAATAGTTCTCGATGAGGATGCCCAGGAAGCGTTCCATCGAGCCGCAAATGGCGCGATGGACCATCACAGGCTGCTTCTTCTCCGAATCCGAGCCGATATAGAAAGCGCCGAAGCGCTCCGGCAGGTTGAAGTCGACCTGGGTCGTGCCGCACTGCCATTCGCGGCCGATGGCGTCGCGCAGCACATACTCGAACTTCGGACCGTAGAACGCGCCCTCGCCCGGATTGATCGACGTCTTGATCGTGTTCGACTGCGCCTTGATGGTGGCGAGCACGCCGCTCATGATGTCTTCGGCATGATCCCACGCCTCGTCGGAACCGACACGCTTGTCGGGCCGCGTCGAGAGCTTCACCTCGATCTGGTCGAAGCCGAAATCGGCATAGGTCGTGAGGATCAGGTCGTTGATCTTCAGGCATTCCTCGGCGAGTTGTTCCTCGGTGCAGAAGATATGCGCATCATCCTGCGTGAAGCCGCGCACGCGCATCAACCCATGCAGTGCTCCGGAGGGCTCGTAGCGATGCACATTGCCGAATTCCGCAAGCTTTATCGGGAGATCGCGGTAGGACTTGAGGCCGTGCTTGAAGATTTGTACATGGCCCGGGCAGTTCATGGGCTTGAGCGCGAAGACGCGGTCGTCCTCGGTCTCGTCGCCGGCCGACTGCACTTTGAACATGCTTTCCTTGTACCAGCCCCAGTGGCCGGAGGTCTCCCACAGCGACTTGTCGAGCACCTGGGGCGCATTGACCTCCTGGTAGTCGAGATCCGAGAGGCGGCGGCGCATGTAGGACACCAGGTTCTGGAACATCTTCCAGCCCTTGGCGTGCCAGAAGACGACGCCCGGTCCCTCTTCCTGGAAATGGAACAGATCCATCTCGCGGCCGAGCCGGCGGTGATCGCGCTTCTCGGCCTCCTCCAGCATGTGGAGATAGGCGTCGAGTTGCGCCTGATCGGCCCAGGCCGTACCGTAGATGCGCGTCAGCATCGGGTTGTTGGCGTCGCCGCGCCAATAGGCGCCGGCCACCTTCATCAGCTTGAAGGCGTTGCCGATCTGGCCGGTCGAGACCATGTGCGGCCCGCGGCAGAGATCGAACCAGTCGCCCTGGGCGTAGATCTTGAGCTCTTGATCCTCGGCAATCGCATCGACCAGTTCGACCTTGTAGGCCTCGCCCTTGTCGCGAAACACCTGCCTGGCCTTCTCGCGCGTCCAGACCTCCTTGGTAAAGGGCCTGTTGCGGGCGATGATCTCCCGCATCTTCTTCTCGATCGCGGGAAAATCTTCCGGCGTGAAAGGCTCGTTGCGGGCGAAGTCGTAATAGAAGCCGTTCTCGATGACTGGTCCGATGGTCACCTGGGTTCCCGGCCACAGTTCCTGCACGGCCTCGGCCAGCACATGGGCGGCGTCGTGGCGGATGAGTTCCAAGGCGCGCGGGTCGTCGCGAGTCACGATCTCGATCGCGCCGGACTGGCCGATCGGGTCGGAGAGATCGCGCAAGGTCCCATCGAGCGCATAGGCGACCGCCTTCTTCGCGAGCGACTTCGATATCTGCTCGGCGAGCGTTGCGCCCGTCGTCGCCGCATCGCAGGGGCGGACAGAACCATCGGGAAATGTGAGGGAAATGCTGTTGGCCAAGGTCTTACTCCTATCCAGTCCCGCAAACGAGCGCGGGTGGTGTTTGCCGGAATCCGGCGGCGCGGCGTTTCTAGTGGCGAAATGCGGGGTCGTAAACAGTAATGAAGGCCGCAGGGGCGGAGATTTTCGTCCGCGGTTCTTCGACCGCATCAGGCTCGGCTGCTATCCAACCCCATGGTCCCGGGCGCGCTTGCGGCCGATTCCCCAATATCGCCAGGGAAGATACCAGCGGTAGCGATCATCGAGCTGCTCCGGGACGCGGTCGATGCCGTGGGTGCCGCCTGGCCCGCAACGGGCGACCCTGAAGAGCGCCATCCAGCCACCCGCCCAGAGCCCGTGGCGGGCGATAGCCTCGTATGCATATTCCGAGCAGGTCGGCAGATGTCGGCAGGAGTTTCCGACGAAGCCTGAAAGGGTCAGCTGGTAAAGCCGCACCAATGCGGTCCCCGCGAGTCGGCCCGGCGTCTTAGGCCAGGGGCCGGACCAGTTGCGACCCTGCCCCGTGCCGCGCCCGGGCCTGGCATGGTGGTCGTGCGTCATCGAAAGGACCGCCGTCGCGAGGGCTCCATTCCCCTTAGATGTCGCCTCAGCCTCGAATCCGCAATGGCCTCCGTGCCTACTTACTCGAAGCGTTTGCGCCGGGGCCCGTGGCCGGCACCCAGCTTGCGGTCACCGTCCGTGGACCGATCCTCGCGACGAGCGGGATCGTTCTCCCAGGATCGATCCAGTCTCTCCTGGAAGGTGAGCAGCCGGATCACCTCGGTCATGATCTCAAGGTACTCCTTCATTTGTACTTGCCTCCTTGCTCGGAGGAGTAGAGCGCCACTGGCATCGGCGCTCAAACGAGTATAATTTCCAGGTCGGATAACATGGTGTTATGCGAATGAAGCGTGGGCGGCTGCCGTTGACGGCCCTCAGAAGCTTCGAGGCGGCAGGGCGACATCTGAGCTTCAGCCGTGCCGCGGAGGAGCTGTTCGTCTCGCAGGCGGCGATCAGCCGGCAGGTGCGCGAACTCGAGGCTTTCGTGGGACATCCATTGTTCGAACGGCTGCACAGGCGCGTTGAACTGACCGAAATCGGATACAAGCTGATCGACCGGCTGACGCGCAGCCTCGACGAGATCGACCATTGTCTGAGTGAGATCCAGGCGACACCGATGCAGAGCCTCGTGAAGGTCAGCGTGGAGCCGTCTTTTGCCGGCTCATGGCTCGTGCCGCGGCTCAACCAGTTCCGCACACTTCGGCCCGACATCGACGTCTCGGTCGATGTCGATCCTCAATTGGTGGAATTTCGCACCCACGAGGCCGAGATCGCAATCCGCCACAGCCTCACCGAGCGCTCCTGGCCGCGGACGCAGTCGGTGCATCTGTTCGATACCTCGGTGACGCCGGTTCTGTGTCCCGCCCTGCTCGCCTCGGGGCCGCCTTTGATGGAGCCGGCCGACCTTCGGCACTACACGCTGCTGCACGAAGAGAACCGCGACGGCTGGCTATGCTGGTTCGAGGAAGCGGGTATGGCCGAAGCCAGCCCCGCGCGTGGTCCCATCTTTCCCGACGGCGCGCTTGCCGCGCAGGCAGCCTTGCTCGGCCATGGCGTGGCGCTGATCGACCCTCTGATGGTCAGCCGCGAACTGCGGGAGGAGGACCTCGTCCAGCCGTTCGAAGTCGAGGTGCCCTGGGGCGCCTACTGGCTGGTCGCTCCGGACCTTGCCGCGCTCAGCGAACCGGCAAGTGCTTTTGCAGCCTGGCTGAAGGAGGAACTGGGAGTGGCACAGGCAAAGCCGACATGACCGTCGGCTCCGCGTTGCGCGCCGCGATCAGGCGGCTTCGCCGGCGCGCTTCTTCTCGATCTGGCCGATGGCGTCGACGACCGCGTCGAAAGTGAGCATGGTCGAGGCATGCCGTGCCTTATAGTCGCGCACGGGCTCGAGATATTTCAGGTCGGCGAACCGGCCGTCGGGCGGCGGCCCGTTTTCCTTGAGCATCCGGCGCATGGTCTCTCGAACCTCGCGCAACTCCGCTGCCGTGGAGCCGACGACGTTCTGCGCCATGATCGATGACGAGGCCTGCCCAAGCGCGCAAGCTTTCACGTCATGGGCGAAATCGGTCACCGTATCGCCGTCCATCCTGAGGTCGACGGTCACCGTCGACCCGCACAGCTTCGAATGCGCCATAGCCGTCGCATCCGGATTGTCGAGCCGGCCGATGCGCGCGATATTTCCGGCGAAGCCGAGAATTTTCGTATTGTAGACGTCGCTGATCATCTTTTTCCACTCAGCCGCCGTTTCGCGAACAGGCGTTGCCGCCGGCGTGTCTTTCAATCGCGTATCCAGCGCATATATAATGGTCCGGCTCCAGCATCGGCAAGGCGGGAACCTTGACATGCAGGAGCCAGAACATGCCGCTTTCGGGTACTGGACATGACGTTCGCGCAACCCGTAACAGGCAGTGGTCCGTTAAACTCGTTCCTCCGCAGAGTGGAACTACGGGAGACGCCTTTATGGATGCCGTCATCAAGAAGCTCATGCCCAAGTCCGACTACATGGAAAGGGTGGTGGGCGATCGCCCGACCCAGGAAGAGGTCGAGGCGGCGGTTCGTGTCCTGCTTCGCTGGACGGGCGACAATCCCGAGCGCGAGGGTCTGAAAGACACTCCCACGCGCGTTGCCAAGGCCTATCGCGAAATGTTCGCGGGCTACGACATGAACCCGGCCGAGGAGCTCGGCCGGACCTTCGAGGAAGTCGCCGGCTATGATGACCTCGTTCTGCTCAAGGACATCGAGTTCCATTCGCATTGCGAGCATCACATGGTGCCGATCATCGGGAGGGCGCATGTCGGCTATCTGCCCGACAACAAGGTTGTTGGCCTCTCCAAGCTGGCACGCGTGGTCGACATCTTCGCGCAACGCCTGCAGACACAGGAAGCAATGACCGCGCAGATCGCCAATGTGATCCAGGAAGTTCTCAACCCCCGCGGCGTCGCCGTGATGATCGAGGCCGAGCATATGTGCATGGCCATGCGTGGCATCAAGAAACAGGGCTCCTCGACGCTGACGTCGACCTTCACCGGGGCGTTCAAGGCTCCGGAGGAGCAGGTCCGCTTCGTCACCATGGTCCGTGCCGGCATTCGGAGCGGAAACTAGCGCTGCCCGCCAGTCGAAACCTCTAGCGGAACGGTGGCTTCACGCTGTTCTCACGGTCCTTCCCTAAGGAATTGGACATGCAGACGATCGTTTTTCCAGAACCGGCCGGCGACAAGGCCCTGCTCGAACAGGGCAGCGTCTTTTCGCCGCGGTTCGACGCCAACGGCCTCATTACGGCCGTCGTCACCGACGCGGGCGATGGCATGTTGCTGATGGTCGCCCATATGAACGCCGAGGCGCTCGCCCTAACCATAAAGTCCGGAATTGCGCACTATTGGTCGCGTTCCAGGGCATCGCTGTGGAAGAAAGGCGAGACCTCGGGAAACGTGCAGCACGTGGTGGAAGTCCGGACGGACTGCGACCAGGATGCGATCTGGCTTAAGGTGAAAGTCGCAGGACACGACGCAACTTGTCACACAGGCAAACGTTCTTGCTTCTACAGGGTAGTTGAAGCCGGAGCCGATGGAATAGGACTGAGAAACGACGGAAGCGAAGCCCTGTTCGATAGTTCAAGCGTCTATCATGCAAAGAGATGACGCGTTGATGATTTGAAAACCACGTAGATTCATCGTTCCTATACGATAAAGCTGTATCAGGAAGGGTGGGACACAAGGGGAGAGTGCGATGCTCGAATGGGCGTCGATGCGCAGCAGGGCCGATGTGAGGGAAGCGAACGACTTCTCCTCATTGGGCGGGGCACCCGAAGCAAAGCCGGTAGGGAAGTCGGGCATCTCGCTCGCCCTGGGTGGCGGCGCCGCGCGTGGCTGGGCACATATCGGCGTGCTTCGCGCGCTCGATGAAGCCGGCATAGAGATCAACATGATCGCGGGCACCTCGATCGGTGCACTGGTCGGCGGTTGCTACCTGGCTGGAAAGCTCGACGAACTCGAGGAATTCGCCCGCAGCCTCACCAAGCGCCGGATTTTCGGCCTTCTCGATCTGCAGTTCGCCGGCAACGCCCTGTTCGGTGGCATGAAGCTCAACGCGCGGCTGCAGCAGCACCTCTCCGGGATGACCTTCGACGACTTGCCGAAGCCCTTCGTCTGCGTCGCGTCCGAGATCCGCACCGGCCACGAAATCTGGCTGTCGAGCGGATCGCTGATCACCGCGATGCGCGCATCCTATGCCCTGCCCGGCGTGTTCGAACCGGTGACGTGCAACAAGCGCGTCCTGGTCGATGGCGCACTGGTCAACCCCGTGCCGGTGTCGGTCTGCCGCGCCTATGAGCAGCCGCTGGTCGTGGCTGTAAACCTTCACTACGACCTCTATGGCCGGGCCGCCGTCATCAAGCACAGCGCCGGCGAACTCGTCGTCGAGCGGGACGCCGACCGCAGCGGCCGGTCGAGCAGCGAGCTCACTTCCAGGGAGTCTCGCCTCGGCATCACCGGCGTCATGGTCGAAGCCTTCAACATCATCCAGGACCGCATCTCGCGGGCCCGCCTCGCGGGCGACCCGCCAGATCTTTCACTCCAGCCGAAGCTCGGCCATATCGGCCTTTCGGAGTTCCATCGCGCCGACGAGGCGATCAATCTCGGCTACGAGGCGACGAAGGCCCAGATCGCCGATCTGACACGGCTGCAGACCGTGCTCGCCTGACCGGCGGGATCACGCTGGCGCGGCATCGATGATGCGGAACTGCACGTTGCGCGCGCCGTTCCAATAGTTTCCCGACAACGCGCCGGCGACATGAACAGTCGCGCCGCGATGCTTGATCAGGAACTGGCCGAGATCGGTTCCGTCCGCGCGGAATGCGATTGCCTGAATCCTGCCGCCGCTCTCCGACTTCAGGTCGGCGCGGATGTGATTGGTGCCGATCAGCCGCGCGTCGGCCAGACGATGTCGAGGCAGCACCAGGACCGGCGCCGGGTGGCCCGCACCGTAAGGCCCGGCCCGCTCCAGCGCGTCCAGAAGGTCCTGCGTGGCTCCATCGGCCGAGAGTGCGGCGTCGATCTTGAGGCTCTCCTCGTCGCGCAGCCGCATCACCTCGGAGGCGGCCTTCGCCTCGAAGAAAGCACGGAGAGCGCCGAGCTTCGACCGCTCCACGGTGATGCCGGCGGCCATGGCGTGGCCTCCACCCTTGACGATCAGGCCCTCGGCCGCTGCCTCCCGCACCAGCCGGCCGAGATCGAAGCCGGAGACGGAACGTCCCGAACCGGTTCCGACGCCGTTCGCGTTGAAGGCTATCGCAAAGGACGGACGTCGAGCGTGATCCTTGAGCCGCGACGCCAGCAGCCCGACAATGCCGGGATGCCATCTTTCGCTTGCCGTCACCAGGACGCCCGGCCCGGCCCCGCCGAGCAGCTCGGCGTCGGCTTCGGCGCGCGCTTCGGCAAGCATCTCCTGCTCCATTGCCTGCCGCTCCTGGTTCAGCCGGTTCAACGTCTCGGCGATCGCGTCGGCCTCGGTCTGCTCGTCGGTCGCCAGCAGGCGGCTGCCCAAGGCCGCGTCGCCGATGCGCCCGCCCGCATTGATGCGCGGCCCGATCAGGAAAGCGAGATGGAAGGCATTGACAGGCTCGCCGATGCGCGACACGCGCGCCAGCGCCGCGAGGCCTGGATTGTTCTGCTGGCGGATGGCGATCAGGCCTTTCACCACAAAGGCACGGTTGACGCCGACGAGCGGGACGACGTCGCAAACCGTGGCCAGCGCCACCAGGTCGAGCATCGACAGCAGGTTCGGAGCGGCGGTTCCGGTATTGTGGGCGCGCAGCAACTTGGCGGTCTGGACCAGCGCAAGGAACGTGACGCCGGCCGCGCACAGATGCCCTTGGCCCGACAGGTCGTCGTTCCGGTTGGGATTGACGACGGCCGTCGCCGCGGGCAGCGGCCCACCCACCTGATGATGATCAAGCACGACGACATCGGCGCCAGCCGCCTTTGCGGCTTCGATCGAGGCCGCGCTGTTGGTGCCGCAATCGACGGTGACGATGAGGCTCGCGCCGCGCGCGACCAGTTCCCGCATCGCGTCCGGATTGGGACCGTAGCCCTCGAAGATGCGGTCCGGGATGTAGATGTCGGCCGACACGCCGTAATGCGCCAGGTAGCGCCTGAGCAGCGCCGAGGAGGCCGCTCCGTCGACGTCGTAGTCGCCGAAAATCGCCACCTTCTCGCGGCGCAGGACCGCCCGGGCGATCCGATCCGCGGCCGCCTCCATATCGGTGAGCGATGCGGGATCGGGCAGCAGGTCGCGGATCGTGGGATCGAGGAAACGCCCGGTCGAGTCGCTGGTAACGCCCCTGCCGGCGAGTACGCGCGCCAGGAGATCGCCGGTGCCATGGCCCTGCGCGATCGCGAGTGCGGCCATCTCCTGCCGCTCGTTCAGCCGGTGCTCCCAAGCGATACCGGTCGCGGAACGTCTGACGTCGAGGAAGAAACGCTTGTCCAGGGTCATCCGTGGACACCTCGCGCCGGCAACAGGCCGCCGGAGCCTTTGGGGTCCAGCGGCCGTCTTTCGAAGCGATGTGCCGTCGCGATCCTTCGTCCACACATGATTCGAGGACGATAGCCGAGGCCGCCGCGCTTGCGCAAAGGCTTGCCCGTCAGAACTTGTCGAGATCCTGATGCCTGGCCTTGATCTCACGCACCGTCTGGGACGACGAGCGCATGACGATCGTGTGGGTCTGGATCGAGTGGCGTCCGAACTTCACGCCAGACAGCATGTTGCCGTCGGTGACTCCGGTGGCCGCGAACAGCACGTCGCCGCGCGCCATCTCGTCCATGCGGTAGACCTTGTTCGGGTCCGAGATTCCCATCTTGGCCGCGCGCGCGATCTTCTCGTCGGTGTTGAGCTGCAGGCGCCCCTGCATCTGGCCGCCGATACAGCGCAGCGCGGCCGCCGCCAGCACGCCTTCCGGCGCGCCGCCGATGCCGAGATAGATGTCGATGCCGGTCTCATCCGGATCGGTGGTGTGGATGACGCCGGCGACGTCGCCGTCGCCGATCAGCCGGATCGCGGCGCCAGTGGCCCGGACGTCCTCGATCAGGCGCGCGTGGCGCGGGCGGTCGAGAATGCAAGCCGTGACCTCCGAGACCGGAACTCCCTTGGCCTTGGCGAGATTGGCGATGTTCTCGGCGGCAGAAGCGTCGATATCCACGATGCCCGCGGGATAGCCCGGTCCGATCGCGATCTTGTCCATATAGACGTCAGGCGCGAAGAGCAGGCTGCCCTTTTCGGCGATGGCGATGACGGCCAGCGAGTTGGGCAGGTTCTTGGCGCAGATCGTGGTGCCTTCCAGCGGATCGAGCGCGATGTCGACATCCGGCCCCTCCCCGGTGCCGACCTCCTCGCCGATATAGAGCATCGGCGCCTCGTCGCGTTCGCCCTCGCCGATAACCACCGTGCCCTTGATCGGCAGCCGGTTGAGTTCCGAACGCATCGCGTCCACCGCCACCTGGTCGGCCGCCTTCTCGTCGCCCCGACCCCTCAGCCGCGCCGCGGCCACGGCTGCGCGTTCTGTGACGCGCACCAGTTCGAGGGTGAGGATCCGGTCCAGACCACCGGTTGTCGCGCCTTTCGCCATCTGTGGTTCCTGCTGAAATTCATTGTCGTTTCGGCGCGCGTCGCGCCTGCGGGCTCTCCTTTTGTCAAAGTGAAATGACAACGGCAAGACCTTCGGCGGGCTTTGCCGGGCCGGCCAAACATATCAATCGATTAAGTTTTTCGGCTGGCGGGACGCGGCGCCGCGCAAGCGGGATCGGTCGCCTTGTCGCGTGCTATTCCGCGCGCTCGATGCGGATCACCTGCGGCTTGTCGGTGAGGTGGCCATCCTTGGTGATCCCCTCGACGGCCTTCCGTACGGCAGCCTCGGTCGTCTCATGGGTGACGAGAACGACCGTCTTTTGCGAACCGGCCTCGGGACCCGCCGAATGCTGGACGATCGATTCCAGTGATATCTCGTTGTCGGCCATACGCTTGGCGATCGCCGCGAAGACGCCGATCCGGTCGTGCACGGTGAGCCGGATGAAATAGCCGCCGGCGTGGGAGCGCATCTGGGCCTTCTTGTAGGGCCTGAGTTCCCGGGCGGGACGGCCGAAGACTGGGCCGTGCTGGAAGCCCGGGCGGCTCTTGGCGATGTCGGCGATATCGCCGACCACCGCCGATGCGGTCGCATTGCCTCCGGCACCGGGACCGGACAGCAAAAGTTCGCCCAGGATGTCGGTCTCGATCGCCACGGCATTGGTGACGCCGTGCACCTGGGCGATGACAGACGAGGTCGGCACCATGGTCGGATGCACACGCTGTTCGATCCCGCTTTCCGTCTTCTGGGCGACGCCCAGCAGCTTGATGCGGTAACCGAGTTCGCCCGCGGCGCGGATATCGGCCTGGGTGATGTTGGAGATGCCTTCCAGATAGATGTCGTCGGCCGCGATGCGGCTGCCGAATGCCAGGCTCGTCAGGATCGACAGCTTGTGCGCTGTGTCGTGACCCTCGATGTCGAAGGTCGGATCGGCCTCGGCATAGCCGAGGCGCTGCGCCTCCTTCAGGCAGGCATCGAAGGACAGCCCTTCGGCCTCCATGCGCGTCAGGATGTAGTTGCAGGTGCCGTTGAGGATGCCGAAGACGCGCGTGACCGAATTGCCGGCCATCGCCTCGCGCATGGTCTTGATCACCGGAATGCCGCCGGCGACCGCCGCCTCGTAGTTGAGCAGCACTCCCTTCTTCTCGGCGATCTCGGCCAGTGCGACGCCGTGCCTGGCGAGCAGCGCCTTGTTCGCGGTGACCACATGGCGGCCGGCTTCGAGCGCCGCCTTGACTCCCTCCAGCGCCGGTCCGTCCTCACCGCCGATCAGTTCGACGAACACATCGATGTCGGCCTTGCGCGCCAGCTCGGCCGGATCGTCGAACCATTGCGCCTTACCGAGATCCACCCCGCGGTCCCTGCCCCGGCTGCGGGCCGAGACGGCGGTCACGACCAGGTCGCGGCCGCACTGACGCGTCAGTTCTGCCGCCTTGTCGGCGAGCACGCGCGCGACCGAGGCACCCACCGTGCCCAGGCCGGCAATTCCAACACGCAAAGCTTCGGCCATGACCGTATCGTCCCTCGATCGCCGCGGCATCGGCCCGAAAATCGGAACCGACTTTCGGAAAGCTCGACGCGCAAATCTAAAGTCTTGGAGCGTCCCCAGCGCGTCCGAGGGACGCGGGGTGCTCTGGTGAAAAAACGTTGCCGCGCGATCAGCGCCGCGCGGCGAGCGAAACCACGTTGTCGGCAGGCCCCTCCGCCGACGACAGGAAACGCTTGATGTTGCGCGCCGCCTGACGGATGCGGTGCTCGTTCTCGACCAGGGCGATACGGACGAAATCGTCGCCATACTCGCCGAAGCCGATACCGGGTGCGACGGCGACATCCGCCTTCTCGATCAGAAGCTTCGAGAACTCCAGCGAGCCAAGCCGCTTGAACGGCTCCGGGATCGGCGCCCAGGCGAACATCGACGCCGGTGGCGCTGGAACGTTCCAGCCGGCTCGGCCGAAGGAGTCCACCATCACGTCGCGACGCTTGTGATAGACCTCGCGCACCTCGGCGATATCGGATCCGTCACCGTTGAGCGCCGCCGTCGCGGCCACCTGGATCGGCGTGAACGCGCCATAGTCGAGGTAGGATTTGACCCGCGTCAGCGCCGCGATCAGCCTTTCATTGCCGACGGCGAAGCCCATGCGCCAGCCGGGCATGGAGAAGGTCTTCGACATGGAGGTGAACTCGACGGTGATGTCGATGGCGCCGGGAACCTCGAGGACCGAGGGCGGCGGCGGGCAGTCGAAGTAGATTTCGGAATAAGCGAGGTCGGACAGGATGATGATGTCGTTCTTCTTCGCGAAGGCGACCACATCCTTGTAGAAATCCAGCGACGCGACCAGCGCAGTCGGGTTGGAGGGATAATTGAGGATCAGCGCCAGCGGCTTGGGGATCGAGTGGCGGATGCCGCGCTCCAGCGCCGGAATGAAGCCGTCGTTCGGCTCGACTTGAAGCGAGCGGATGACACCGCCCGACATGATGAAGCCGAAGGCGTGGATCGGATAGGTCGGATTGGGGCAGAGCACCACGTCGCCAGGCGCCGTGATCGCCTGCGCCATGTTGGCGAAGCCCTCTTTCGATCCCAGCGTCGCGACGACCTGGGTGTCGGGATCAAGCTTCACGCCGAAGCGTCGTGCGTAATAGTTGGCCTGTGCGCGGCGCAGCCCCGGTATGCCGCGCGAGGACGAGTAGCGATGGGTGCGCGGGTCGCGCACGACCTCGCACAATTTGTCGACGATGGCCTTCGGCGTCGGCAGGTCCGGATTGCCCATCCCGAGGTCGATGATGTCGGCGCCGCGCGATCGTGCGCTGGCCTTCAGCCGATTGACCTGCTCGAACACATAAGGCGGGAGCCTGCGGACTTTGTGAAATTCTTCCATCTCGGTCGGTTCCAGGGGGGCGGAGCAACAGCGCGGGCGCGATATACACCCAATTGCCACGAGGGTCGATAGATCAGGGCCCGGCCTTTCCGAAAAGACTTCGAAAATCGAACCGCCTCAGCCTCGATCGTCCCGGCAAGATCGACCGACCGCGCGAATCGCGCCCGCGAAGGCACCGTTGCCGCCGCGCCGGGCAACCGTCCGGCGCTATTCGCCCTCGATCTGCTTCAATGCGTCCTGGGCGTGGCTTTGCGCAAGCTTCTTCAATTCGGCCGTGTTGGCGGTCGGCTTCGCCGTCGCTCCCTCGGCCGTCAGCTGCTGCTTCTCGGCCTTGAGCTGAGCCAGCTTGGCTGACTTTTCCTCGGGCGTGATCTGCTCGGCCGCGACCTTCGGCGGCACGTTGAGGTTCGGAAAGGTCCCGGTATTCATGCCCTTGCGCTCCGCTCCGGCGGACGCGGTCCGGGACGTCGCGCTGTCCGGGGAGGCGCAAGCACTCAGCGATGCGATCACCCCAATGCCCACGAGACCTCGGGTCAAGCTGCGAAAGCCGGGGAGAAAGCCGATACGCTGTGTCATATTCTTTCCCCATCGGGCGCTGTAGGTAGGTGTTGGACCCTCTTCGAGGTCCCGTGATAACATGTCAACAAAAGGGCCCATGGGAGGACAGGAGCAGCATGTCTAAACCCGACGATTCTGGCAAGACCGATGCGGCGTCGCCGGTCGAGCAGTACATCGTGAAGGATCCTGAGCGCTTCGCACTCAATCTGGCGCGGATGATCGAGGAGGCGGGCAAGGCCGCAGCAGCCTGGGCCGGTCCGCGGGAGCGTGGCGAGGTGCGCGACAGCGTCGCCGAGCCGGTCGCCGACATGATCAAGACCTTCTCCAAGCTCACCGAATACTGGCTGTCCGACCCGCAGCGCGCGCTCGATGCGCAGACCCGCCTGTTCTCCGGCTATATGAACGTCTGGGCCAACGCGATCCGCAAGATCGGCGGCGAGGCGCCCGAGAATGCGGTGAAGCCCGACAGCGGCGACAGGCGGTTCCAGGATCCGGACTGGGGACGCAACGCCTTCTTCGACTTCCTGAAGCAGGCCTATCTGGTGAGTTCGCGCTGGGCGGCCGATCTCGTCGAGCACGCCGAGGGGCTCGACGAGCACACCCGCCACAAGGCCGGCTTCTATGTGAAGCAGATCAGCCACGCCGTCTCGCCGTCCAACTTCATCCTGACCAATCCCGAGCTGTTCCGCGAAACCGTGGCGAGCGACGGCGAGAACCTGGTGCGGGGCATGCGCATGCTGGCCGAGGACATCCATGCCGGCAAAGGCGACCTGAAGCTGCGTCAGGCGGACTACTCGCGGTTCGAGGTCGGCAAGAACATCGCCGTTTCCCCGGGCAAGGTGGTGGGCAAGAGCGATGTCGCCGAGATCATCCAGTACGAACCGACGACACAGACCGTACTGAAACGGCCGCTGCTGATCTGCCCGCCCTGGATCAACAAGTTCTACATTCTCGATCTCAACCCCGAGAAGTCGTTCATTCGCTGGGCGGTCGAGCAGGGCCACACTGTGTTCGTGATCTCCTGGATCAATCCCGACGAGCGCCACGGCACCAAGAGCTGGGAAGCCTATATACGCGAGGGCATCGAATACGGCCTCGACACGGTCGAAGCGGCGACAGGCGAACGCGAGGTCAACGCAATCGGCTATTGCGTCGGCGGCACGCTGCTCGCAGCCGCCCTTGCCCTGATGGCCCAGGAAGGCGACGACCGCATCCGTTCGGTCACCTTCTTCACGACGCAGGTTGATTTCACCTATGCCGGCGACCTCAAGGTCTTCGTCGACGAGGACCAGATCGCCGCTCTCGAACGCGCGATGAACGAGAAGGGCTATCTCGAGGGCACGAAGATGGCGACCGCCTTCAACATGCTGCGCTCGGGTGACCTCATCTGGCCCTATGTCGTCAACAACTATATGCGCGGCAAGGAGCCGATGCCGTTCGACCTGCTCTATTGGAACGCGGATTCGACGCGGATGGGAGCCGCCAACCACTCCTACTACCTGCGCAACTGCTATCTGGAGAACAACCTGTCCCAAGGCCGCATGCAACTCGCCGGACACACCGTCTCGCTGGGCGACATCGCGATCCCCGTCTACAATCTGGCGTCACGCGAGGATCATATCGCCCCGGCGCGCTCCGTGTTCCTCGGTTGCCGCTATTTCGGCGGCGAGGTCGAGTATGTGATGGCGGGCTCCGGCCACATCGCGGGCGTCGTCAATCCGCCCGCTTCGAAGAAGTACCAGCATTGGACCGGTGGAAAGCCGGTTGGCGACTTCGACGAATGGGTGGCCAAGGCCAAGGAGAACCCCGGGTCGTGGTGGCCGCACTGGCAGGCCTGGATCGAGGCCAAGGACAACCGTCGGGTCAAGGCGCGCAAGCCAGGCGCCCGCACCGAGACGTTCGGCGATGCGCCGGGAGCCTATGTGAAGGTGCGCGTTTGAGTGAAGGCGTGCGAGTCGCTCGCCGGCAAACAGCCCGGCAGGATGGGCCGCCTCCAGCGGGGCGCACTGCTCTGCGGCCTCCAGGCAATATGTAACAGTTTGTAATGTCCGTTGAATTGACCGTCCGGTAAAAGCGGGCGAAATGGTGACCGCACTTCACGAAGCTGCCTTATTCCATTCCTAGCGGGATGGTTTTGCGAGACGGGCAGATTCGTTCATATGGTTTCCTTCGGCAGAAGCCGGCCCGAAGCCGGCATTTTTGAAGCCGCGGTGACGGCGCCGGGGAAACGGAGAAGGGGAAGCGTATTGAAACGAGGGCGATCGCTTAACGCGACGAGGGAATGGCGCATCGTTTCGATTGCGATGTTCTCTGCGTTCCTGGCTTCCTGCACGACCAATGGTGAAACCACCTTCAATATGACCTCTCCATCCTATGCGCCCGGCGTGGCCGGCGTGATGGAGCAGGCGGCCGCAGAGGCAAGTGCGGCAGAGAACACCACCGCTGCCACGCAAACCGGGACCGAAGGCGACCAGTCTGCCGCACCCGCAGCGACGACGACATCACCCACGCTTGCTTCGGCCTCAGCCGAAACGGCACTTCCGCAGCAGGTCGCCTATCTGCCGACCTCGAATCCGCTAGCGAAATTCCCTGACATTCCCGCGGCCGCGGCTTCCTCCGGCCAGGAGCCGGCCGCTTCTCCGGCGGCTGACGCGCAGCCCGAGGCCAAATCGGCGGCGCCCGGGGAAGCGGGTCAAGGCGCCACAGCCGCCGCGATCCCCGCGCCGAAGCCTTCCAAGGCCCCTGATACTCCCGCAGCCGAGGGCGAGGTCTATGTGACGGCAATCGACCCCAAGCCGGACGCCCCGATCGAACCCAAGAAGCGCGGCTTCCTGTCGTCACTGTTCGGTACGGCGCCGGCGGCCGCGGCAGCACCGAGTACTGCGGCGGCGCCCGCACCCGCCCGCAAGCCGACCCCGATCATCGAACTCGCCTCGACACAACGGCCCAAGCTCGTCAAGGCGTCGCTGGCGACCAGTTCTGGCGGCGACTATGCATTGCCCGGCGTCCGGCAGACGGACCTGTTCGAGATCAAGCGCAAGTCGGGACTCGACGACGACAGTGACGTCGATCTGCACGAAGACGAGGATATCGGGCCGATTCGTGTCGCATCCGCGGCCGGTCTCGCCCGGCTGGCTCCGAACGGCCTGATGACGCAGACCGATCGGGTCGACGTCTCGTGCCTCAAGCCGTCGCTGGTACGCGTGCTCAAGACGGTCGAGCAGCATTACGGCCGCAAGATCGTGGTGACGTCGGGCTATCGCAGCCCGGCCCACAACCGCCGGGCTCGTGGCGCCAAGAATTCACTGCACATGTACTGCGCGGCAGCCGACGTGCAGGTGCAGGGCGTCAGCAAGTGGGAACTCGCGAAGTTCGTCCGCTCGATGCCCGGCCGTGGGGGCGTCGGCACTTATTGCCACACGGAATCGGTGCATATCGACGTCGGTCCCGAGCGCGACTGGAACTGGCGCTGCCGCCGGCGCAGGAGCTGAAAAAAGTTTGGATTTCCGCTTGATGACGGGTTGCCGGTTCCCGCCAAGCTCACTATAAGCCGGTTCGTTCCGAGCGCGCCCATCGTCTAGCGGTCTAGGACGCCGCCCTTTCACGGCGGAAACACGGGTTCGATTCCCGTTGGGCGTGCCAATAAAATCAGGGACTTAACTGTTCCTCATTTGCAATCATCGAATACGCGTCGAATATACGTCGGCGGATTTCGGCGAACAGCCATCTCACAGTGTTACTGGTCTGAGCTCAAACGGGCCTCGGCAGAACGTTGCCGACCGATGTGCCGAGCATCTGACTCGGACCGATGAAGGCGACGAAGGCATCTGTAGCAGCGACCATCCGGCTGTTAACCGGTTGGTCGCTGGTTCGAATCCGGCCCGGGGAGCCACTCTTTCCAAGCACTTAGTGGCATGTAGAATCGGCGAGAAATCCCGCGATCTACGGGATATCTACGGATCTGCCGATTGGTTGATGGCGCTACAGTCCAGTCCTGACCGGAACACGACATATCCAGAGCGTCGCTTGCCATGGCACCGGCCAGACGCCCCGGTGCTTTTCGATGATGGCGAACCTCATCGTCGCGATGTAGGCTGCTGCATTTGTCAGGGATGTCGCGCTCCGCCTTCCCTTTTGCCATGTCGCGCCGCAGCTTCTCGATCTAAGCTGCTCGGGCTTCCTTCGCCCGGAGCAGCCGCGACAAAACGCGGGCGATTTCGAGGCCCGGCCAACCGGGGCGGAGTAGCTCAGTAGGTTAGAGCAGAGGAATCATAATCCTTGTGTCGGGGGTTCGAATCCCTCCTCCGCTACCAGCACCGCCCAGCAAACTATTCTCCGCGTTGACAAGAGGCGCCTCAAAAGCCCAGCTTTCCCGCGGCTTTCAGCAAAAAGCTGTGTGCTGGCCTGAGCGGCAAACCAGCCGAATCGCTCTTCAGAGAGCGGATTTTCTCCAAAGCTGTGTGCTTCGCCGTTTAGCACAGAGGTCTTCAGATCGAGCGATTTCAAGGACTTAGCGTTAAACTCTTTAAAGCCGAGTTTGTAGTATCACCTGCTTGGCGGTGGCAACCTGATCGAAAAAGCGCTTCAAGTCAGTTGGAACTCGCACTGGTCCCAACTTGCCACCGTGAAAGTATTCAGCATCAAGCCCAGACGGCTCGAGTCAGTGACAAGAAGATAACTCCAGGTTCCGTGCTGGCCGAGCTGCGTCACGGCCTTGGCCCATCGCTCCGCCGCCTTGGCCTTTGCGTCGGCATTGTCGGTGACCTGACCCTTGATCTCGACGATGACGTTCTGATCCGCGTCGGTCACAACGATAAAGTCTGGGACGTATTTTGCCGGCAGTCCGTGGCGGCGGTAGGGAATGAAGAAACCAAGCCGTTCGTTCTTCACCCACTTCCGAACGCCCGGATGCGTGTCGAGAACAAGGGCTGCGATCTGTTCCCACTTCTGCGTGTCCGCGACCATGGCGTTGAGATGGCAGCGTGTGGCGGGCTGGATCGGCTTCGTCGTGTGGAAATCGACGTAGAGCGTGCTGCCGCGCCCGGCCGCCCCTTGCGGGATGATCGCCACTTCGGCGGCGGATGTTGAGGAGCCTTTCTTTATGGCGTCGAGCAACGCGCCGACCGCAGCCTGCGTGTATTCGCCCACAAGCAAAACGTCGCATGGCTGGCTGTCGCCCTTCCTTTCCAGCTTTTCGGCAAGGAAGCGTTTCGCGGCGAAGGCGACGCGCGGGAAAAGCTGCTGAACCGGTACGGCGGCAGCACCATTGTCGGCCTGCCAGCGGACGCAGATTTCTCGGGCGAGCCGGAAGGCTACCTGCTGGTCGCGGAACAGCGTACGCCACTCTTTCAAAGAAAGGACGGGCCTTTCGCCGGGGCCGTAGGCCGCCAACGTGCCGTCCGGCGTGGTGAGCGGTGTCAGTTCGACGCGCTGCGGGATGCGCATGGGGTCGATCGTGACCTTCGCCACCTGGTCCCAATCGACGAAAACCTCGAAGCTTCCCGACTGGTGATAGCCGGTCACGATCGGGAATGTGATCTCGTACTCCGCCTTCTCGGGCACCGAATAGATGTGGTTCGGGTGGGGCTGCGGCAACTGCGGCCCGGCCGGTGCGACCTTGAACGGAATCAGCTCGAATGGCACGCCGAAGACCTTGGCGGTTTCCTCGGCGAGCATCTGCGTATCCTCGTTGAGCGCATAGCTCTTGCGGCGCAGGGCGCGGCCGACGACTTGCTCGCACAGGAGCTGCGACCCGAACGGCCGCAAACCGACGATATGGGTCACGGTGTTAGCGTCCCACCCCTCGGCCAGCATTGCGACGGAAACGATGCACCGAATGTCTCGCCCCGGCGGTGTGCGCTCGTCGATCCATTTCAGCGAGCCGTCATTGTCGTCGCTTGCGGCCTTCTCGTTGTGCTTGCGCACAAGCTCGGACCATTCTTCCGGCACCTTGCCGCCGGGCCACTCGGCCTTGCCGACGGTATCGAGAATGAAACGCAGCCGGCGCGTCTCGTCCTTCGTGCCGCCGGCCTCGATGTCCTCCATCACCTTGGAGTCGATGCGGACGATCACTTCCTCGCCGGGCGTGTTGCGGAACCACGGCGGCGAGACGCCGTAGCCATCATTGCCGTTGGCGAGCCACGAATGAACCTCGCGCGCGACGGCTGTGTCGCGGCAGACGACGATGAAGACTGGCGGAACCGGATGCCTTTGCTGCTGCTTGGAATGCTGCTCCCATTCAAGAAACCGTTGATGCCATTCAGTGGCCAGCAGATTGATGGGGGCGCTGGCATAGTTCATGACGATTTCAGGCGTCACGTTAGTGCCGTACCCGTCCTCTTTCGCCTTCGCCTGCACCCATCGCCAGATATTGAAATAGGCCGCTTCCTCGGCTCCGGCTACGTCGCGGGTGGGAAGCTGCGGAATCTTCACAAGGCCGGATTCGATGGCGTCGAGCAGGCCGAAGTCAGAGACGATCCACGGGAAGGGCTTGCCGACCTCATTGCCGGAGCCCTGAATGTAGAAGGGCGTCGCCGACAGATCGACGCAGAGATGGATACCGCGCCGCCGGCTGCCCCCAGCCAGTTTGTCGATGCGGTCCAGCCCTTCAATCCAGATAGTCGCCTCGCGCTCATTCTTGCTGGCGAGGTCTTTGTCCTCGTCGATCGATTGTTCCTCGATCGCGGCATCGCCGCGCCGGTAGGCGTGATGCGCCTCGTCGTTGAAAATCAGCCAGTGCGGGCTGCGGCCCTTGCCGCTGCTCAGCTCGCGGCGGATGCGCTTGAACCATGCAGCATCGGACTCGAAGTATTTCACTTCCACGGTTTCGTTGGGCTTGCCGGCGTTCTTCACGATCTCGACGGGTTCGCCGGTCTTCACGACCTTGGCGGAGTCGCCGTTTACGGTGTTGGTTTCCTTCTTCGCCAGCCGGTGCCAGTTGGCGATCATCACCTCGCCGCGCCGCAAGTCCTCCATGCGATGCACAGGGACCAATTGCCGGGTTCTGTAAAGTGACAGATCACCGCCATTCCCACCTGCCCGGCGCATCTGATGTCGGCGGCCAAGACCGAATGGAAACGGCTGGCCCGCTACCTCCATGACCTCGGCGTGATCAGCGAACTCGACCGCGCGGCGCTCGCAGCCTATTGCCAAGCCTACGGTCGATGGGTGGAGGCTGAGAAGAAGCTGAAGGAGACTCCTCCCCTCCTCAGGACGCCCGCCGGTTATGTTCAGCAATCTCCCTGGCTGGCGATCTCGAACAAGAACGTCGAACTGATGCACAAGTTCATGAGCGAGCTCGGGCTCTCGCCGGTATCACGCGGTCGGGTCGAGACCACGCGCAGCATGGGTCCGAAGCCATGGGAGTTCACCGGCCAGGAAGACGACGAGTTCTTTTCGTGAAACTCCGCGCTACCCAGGAGCATCTGTCGGTTGTTTGAGGCGACGCTTCGTATCGGCTGTCGCCAACTGACCCACGAGGTCGAAACTCTCATTCCGCAGGGTGCGGCCAGATCTCCAGCCTATGGTCCGGTGTTCCTGTCGAGCGCAAATGCGACCCTCTCGCGCAGCAACTCGGCCATGTCACCATTTTGAGGGTTCCGCCAAGGAATCCACCTCGCCGCGCTCTCGTCGTCGGTGCAGAACGCCGGTAATCAGTAAGGACTGACTCGCAA
This sequence comes from Mesorhizobium sp. L-8-10, assembly GCF_016756635.1. Lineage (NCBI taxonomy): Bacteria > Pseudomonadati > Pseudomonadota > Alphaproteobacteria > Hyphomicrobiales > Phyllobacteriaceae > Mesorhizobium > Mesorhizobium sp. L-8-10. Next base: position 5,245,430 of record NZ_AP023263.1, read on the forward strand.
TAAGTCGGTTGATTTGGACCAGAACAGTGTCCTGTAACTCTTGTCGCTCCCCGTCGGCCATCTACTTTGCGAGGCGGGCTTGGAGGGCTGTCTTGTCGATTTTCTTCTCCAATCCTGTGATCAATGTGTATGCGTCTGCGTTTACCGACTGTATAAGAGGGATCGACCTGTCACGGTAGACGACGTTGGCTTCGTCCTTCTTGCCTTCTACGAGTAGATCATGCACTTCCATTGCCACTGCGGATAATTTCTCAACGTTGGCGTGGATATCTAAGAATCGTTTCAATTCGTCTTCGGTCGCGCCTTTGTTTCGCTGCGCCGCCTTCAGTGCGTTGGCCATGTCTGGCTTTATTCGCCCGATGAACTTGACGATGTTTTGGTTCTCGTTCGGCCGTATTCCACCTGTGGCGGCTTCTCCCTCGTATCGCGTCCAGCCGCCGTAGGCTGCGAGCAGCGCGATAGTCTCCAGATTCACGATTCCTTCGCCGGCGCTTTCCAGTTTGTATGTCTGGCTGATCAGCTTCTGCATCTGGGCGATGCTTTGGATCGTCTCGGCGGGCGTGGGGTTCTGAGCGCCAGCTGGGAATGCGAGCGTGAGCAGTAGCGGTAAGAAAGCGAATTGAGAGAATATGCGCATTGCATCCCCTCCAAGCGGGTAGGCAGGAATCGAACCTGCATCTTACGGTCCCCGGAGCTTGCCACCAAGCTACTACTCTTTGCAGCACGGGTCGACTCCGTTTGCTGCAACTAGTACCTCGGCAGAGAGGAAATGACGGGTTGGATGGGTTGCAACCTGGGTAGGCTATCGGGTTCGACGAGCAGTTCAATGCTGCGTGCGAGGCCCGGTTGCCTCCGGATCAATCCAGCGCGCTCGAGGGTGAGCACCATCTGATGAACGGACGGCGCAGCATCAAACGCTTGTCGAAGCCAGTAGGGAGTGTTGATGCCGGTCACCAGATGGAGCGCCCCGGCCCCGGCAATGAGCACTGCCAACGGCAGCCAAACGGGCACCCTCCGTCGCCGGCGATAGTGGCCTTGATAGCCTCTTCGCCGTGTAGGCTTCCTACCGGAGTAGACTGCTTTCCCCACCGCAATGCCCAACCTTCCCAGAAAACAGCAAAGCACAAATCAAGGTTGCCGTCGAATCCGGATGAAGATGGCTGTCGAAACACAGGTATTGGATGCGAGGCCTGCATACGAAGCTGGAACACGAAGGACTATCGGCTGACAAAAATGCGCCGGCCAGAGTGTTTCTGACCGGCGCTCATGATCGGCGACTGGCAAAGTCAATCGGTGATCCTGTAGACGCGTCCGCGGCCTTCGACCTTCTCCGAGGTCACGTTGAGGCCGAGCTTCTTCTTCAGCGCACCGGCAATCGCGCCCCGCACGGTGTGCGATAACCATCCGGTGGCGCTCATGACTTCCTCAATGGTCGCGCCAGAGGGAGCGCGCAGCATCTCGATCAGCTTCGCCTGCTTCGTGCCGTCGCGGGTCTTCGTCGCCTCGGGCGCAGAGTCGGCACCCGCGGCCCTCTTGGCGCGGCCGGCTTTGGCCTTTGCTGGCTTTGCCGGAGCGGCCTGAGCAGCTCCTGTGGCCGGCTCCGGCCCCTGCTCCGTCTCGATGCCGAGGACTTCGACGCTCGCGGCGTCAGCACCAGTGCGAGGCGCTGATCATTCTCGGCGATGCGCCAAACCAAGTCGCCAAGCTCGGCCTGGACTTCTTCGACCAGCCCCTTGGCGATGAGGCTGCCGATCACCTTCTCGGCGGCACCGCCCTTCAGGTTCGCAGGCAAGGGCAGCACACGGCGATCGGCGCGCCGGCAGGCGGTGTTGAGGATGACGAGTTGCGTATCGGAGAGTTTCATCGGGGTTCTCCCGCTGGAAATGCGGCGGGACCGTCCCGTCGCTTCTAGCGCGTGAAGCCCCGACTGCGACGGGGTCGGTGAAGGAGCGGGATGTTTAAGCGGCTAGCCTGCCAAGCTCATCACCAGTTCGACATCGCGGCGCTCGGCATGCTTCTTCCAGCCCAGCCGGTCGGCAACGATCAGCCGGCGACATGCGGCGATCACCATCTCGTCGCTGTTGTCCTTGGCGGCTTCGAGCACGTCCCAGACGATCTGCATCCTGGGCGTGGTGGCGAGCAGGTGGCTGTTCATGCGTGCGCGATCCTCTCTCCTTGGCGACACCACTCATGCTCGGATCGGCGGCGACATCAACTGCCAAGTGGATCATTTCATTGCCTTCGCCGAAAGCGGCGGTCGATCCCTTGTGGGAGAGTCTGACGTTTGGTGGCCTTGAGGCTTTCGGCGCCATCCGATTCCTCGGCGAGGGGAACGTGCCAGGAGCGAGCCCTAGCTGAAAGCGAAGAATTGATACCCTGAGCGGACGTTCGATGTGAGCCAATGCGAAGGTCGGCTTTCACCAGTGAATTCGCCCCCGAGGATGATGACCTTAGTCTCGCGGAGGGAGCGAAAGACTCGCTGAGCTTCCAGAACGAGACCCTGAGGCCGAATAAATAAGGGATGTTCGCTCCGGACGAAAACTGTCCTAAACTGCCCCAATGAAGTCCACTGTTGACTTGGCATAAGCATGTCTGGTTCGACCGATCCCGGAGTGCACAGGCGCCTGGCCGCAATTCTTGCGGCAGACGTGGTCGGATTTTCTGCACTTATGGGCGTGGACGAGGAGCGAACTCTTGCGCGGATTAAGCAGCTGCGTCAGGACATCATCAGGCCCAGGCTGATCGAGCACGGTGGCCGACTCGTAAAGGTAATGGGCGATGGCTTCCTGACCGAATTCCCGAGCTCCGTCCATGCCGTGCGATGTGCTGCAGAGATTCAACATTGCCTCTCGACCGAGCATCACGCGCTCGGCCTCTGTCTTAGGATAGGAATCAATCTCGGGGATGTCATCATCGACGAGGATGGAGACATATACGGAGAGGGCGTCAATATCGCGGTTCGCCTCGAGCAGATGGCAGAGCCGGGGAGCGTCTGGATTTCGGGCAAGGTCTTCGACGAGATCAGAAACAAGCTCTCCTACAGGTTCGAAGACCGGGGGGAGAGACAGGCGAAAAACATAGCATCGCCCATCCGGGGTTATTGCCTCGTCATGACGCCTGCGACGGCGGCAAACGCCCAGGGGCAACCACCAGCGGCCGGAAAGCCGTCGATCGCTGTGCTGCCCTTCACGAATATGAGCGGCGATAGGGAGCAGGAATACTTCGCCGACGGCATCGCTGAAGACATCATCACCGAGCTATCGCGAATTAGCGCGTTTCTGGTAATCGCGCGGAACTCGACATTCACCTACAAAGTTGGGGCGGTCGACGTGAAGCAGGTCGGGCGTGAGTTGGGCGTTGACTATGTACTCGAAGGGAGCGTTAGACGGACCGGCGAGCGAATGCGGGTTTCAGCGCAGTTGATTGACGCAAAGACTGGCGCACATATTTGGGCTGAGAAATATGACCGACCGATCGCCGACATTTTCGATGTCCAGGATGAAGTGACTCGGAGCGTGGTCGCGTCGACGCAGACCCAAGTCATCCTTAACGAAGGCTTTAAAGCTGAGCGCAGCCCATCGATGGGTTTCAATACGTGGGCGTTGAACAAACAGGCTTGGAGAGAAATTTACCAACTCACAAGGGAAAGTCTCCAGACCGCTCGGTCGATTGGTAAGTCGATAATAGAGCAGGACCCCGATAGTCCAAAGGGGTATCAGGTGGTTGCTACGGCGGATCACCATCTGGTTTGGATGGGTTTTTCGAGTGACCGAGATGAAATGCGAGACGAGGCGCTTCGGGCTATTCAGGAAGCGATACGGCTAGACGATCGAGACGAATATACGCAGTGGTCGTACGGGAATATTCTGGGCGTGTTGTTTGGCCGCTACGGAGAAGCCACTATGGCCTTTGGGGAAGCTCTTTCAATTAATCCGAACTTTTCACTCGCGTTTGGCAGTTTGGGAACCGTTCAGTCTCAGCTCGGTGATCCCGAGGAGAGCATTCGGAATATCCAGACAGCAATCAGGCTCAACCCCCGTGATCCAAGCATTTTCTTCCGCTACTCAGGACTGGCAATGGCCAATTTTGCGAAGCGCGACTACTCGCAAGCCCGCGACTGGGCCCAGCGTGCCATTGCTCGTCGGTCGAGTTGGTGGCTTGCCCATGTTGTGCTGATTGCAAGCCTGTCCCACTTGGATGACGGTATTTCAGCGAGGAACGCCCTATCCACGTTTCAGACAATTTTGCCTAACGCGAGTCTTCGGACCCTTCCCTTTCCTAGCATGCATTCTGACCAACTGGCCCGACTGCGGGTCGGGCTCATCCGCGCGGGGATTCCAGACTAGAGGCGGCCTCGCATACCCCCTCTCTAGGACTTCGATAGACGAGGACCAGGTGCTCACCGAGCGGCATGAATTGAATTGACACCCTTGGCCTGCCACAAGACCACTTCCGAACCTCGCCTGGCTTGGCGAGACCCTTGATGCGCGAGGCAATGTCCGCCCTCGCGTGCCGATCCGACGTCCACGACGTCGGATCGGCAGAGGTCGGCTTCTGGCGCTACTTGCTCCTTCCGAAAGCCAGTCTAGGCGGGGGCAGAATTCCAGCTTTGGCTTTCTGCGTGCGGGTACCACGCCACTGGCTGGTCCTTCGTTGCGGTGCAACAAGGGATTCCCATAAGCTACTGAAACAACTTGGCTATTCGGCCAGAGTGAGCAAACTGCAAACGGTGGTTTGCAGTCTGAACACCCTCGGGATCACAGCCATGAACACGGCAATCGCCTACTATCGGGTCTCCACGCAGCGCCAAAGTCGATCCGGGCTCGGCTTGGAAGCTCAGCGAACGGCCGTCGCGCGTTTCGCCGAGTCCGAAGGCATATTGATCGTCAACGAGTTCACCGAGATCGAGACGGCCAAGGGAGCCGATGCGCTCGATCGCCGGCCGTAGTTGGGCAGCCGCCTTGGCAATGGCCCGCCAGGCGAAGTGCCCGGTCGTGGTCGCCAAGCTCGATCGGCTCTCCCGCGATGTCGCATTCATTTCCGGTCTGATGGTTCAGCGCGTTCCCTTCATCGTGGCCGAACTTGGGGCCGACGCTGATCCCTTCATGCTCCCACCTTTACGCCGCACTGGCCGAGAAGGAGCGCCGGCTGATATCTGAACGCACCAGGGGCCGCCCTCGCCTCACGCAAGCAGAGTGGGACCATACTGGGCAATCCCCGCGACACCGCCGCGGCTGCTGCGAAGGGCCGTGAGGTTTCAATCCGGGAAGCCGAGCGTTTCGCCGAGTCCGTGCTTCCGATCGTCCACGCCATCCAACGCTCTGGCGTGACGAGCCTCAGAGGCATTGCGACAGCGCTGAACAACCGTGGCGTCCGAACAGCGCGAGGTGGTCGGTGGCAGGTGTCGAACGTGCGCAATCTGCTGGCGCGTGTCCCCAACCCGGGACCAACCGACTTTTGATAGTCGGGAAAATCCGGTTGGCATTCCAAGGCGCTTCAGGAAAAGGGAGAGGCGGGCCGGTGTGGATTGCGCAACCAATCGTGCGGACGTGATCGACGTCCATCACCGCCTCAAAATTTGATGCAATAATCTTGCATTGATACAGCATTTAATTCCGTTTGCCTTCCTTTTTCGGGATGGGCAAGGTTCTCGGCAGACGACAATTTGTCACCGCAGCAGATGCCATGGAGTACCCCTTGCTGGACCGAAAATCGGCGCATTTCGAACCGGGGCAATACGCCTTGTCCCATTCCGTCATGCATGACCTCGCGCCCGAGCTGAGCCGGTTCAGTCGAGCGCCTGGCCGGATGTTACCCGCTGGCGCAACGCGAAGTGCAAGCGCCTGATCGAGGAACGTCTGGTTGTCGACGGATAAGCGGAGCGCCGCATCGGAACGGATCTCGTCCAGGGCTCGGCCTAGCGATCGGCAAGGTCAGCGGTCGGGTCGTCAGCGTCGACAGGACCTTTCCGTGGCGACTACGGCGGCGGGTTCTTTGACAGAACGCTCGCCGCGATGCCCGCAAGGCCTTTCGCGGTCGGCGTCGGCTTCCCAACGATCTATCCGCGGCCACACGACGTGCCTCATGGACGTGATTGTTACGGGAAGAATGAACACGACGCAGGCAAGGCCTCGTTACCCTTCGCGACGACGGATCCCTTAAGGCCGTCCATCGCTGAAACCGCAAGGCCTGCCAGCAATGAAGGGCAGGTTCATATTATGTCGAATCCAACGACTGCTATAGACGATCACAAGCCGCGGTTTCTCGTCAGGTGGCTGTTTTCGACAAATCACAAGGATATCGGGACGCTCTATCTCCTGTTCTCGATTGCAGCGGGAATCCTCGGCACCGCGCTTTCGGTGGTGATCCGGATGGAGCTTCAGGAACCGGGCCTGCAGATCTTCGCCGCCTCCAACACCTATAACGTCGTCGTCAGCGCCCACGGCCTCGTCATGATCTTTTTCGTGATCATGCCGGCGCTGGTCGGGGGGTTCGGCAACTGGTTCGTGCCGATCATGATCGGAGCGCCAGACATGGCCTTTCCGCGCATGAACAACATTTCCTTCTGGCTGCTGGTCGCCGCACTACTCCTTTTCCTAATGTCGATGTTCGTTCCAGGAGCGTCCGGCGGGCTCGGCCATGGCGGCGGCTGGACGCTCTATCCGCCCTATTCGACGGACGGACAGCCCGGCCCAGCCGTCGACCTAGTGATCCTGTCGATCCATCTGGCTGGAGCCTCGTCGGTCCTCGGCGCCATCAACTTCATAACCACGATTTTCAACATGCGCGCGCCCGGCATGACGCTGCACAAGATGCCGCTCTTTGCCTGGTCGCTGCTCGTCACTGCATTCATGCTGCTGCTCGCGCTTCCGGTACTCGCCGGCGCCATCACCATGTTGCTGACGGATCGAAATTTCGGCACCACCTTCTTCGCCCCCTCCGGAGGCGGGGATCCGATCCTCTACCAGCACCTGTTCTGGTTCTTCGGCCATCCCGAAGTCTACATCATGATCCTGCCCGGCTTCGGCGTCATCAGCCACGTCGTCTCGACCTTCTCGAAAAAGCCGATCTTCGGGTATCTCGGCATGGCCTATGCGATGGTGGCAATCGGCGTGATTGGCTTCGCTGTCTGGGCCCATCACATGTACACCGTCGGCCTGTCGGTGGACACGCAGCGCTATTTCGCCTTCGCCTCAATGGTGATCGCCGTTCCAACGGGCGTAAAAGTGTTCTCCTGGCTCGCGACCATGTGGGGCGGCTCGATGGAGTTCAAGACGCCGATGCTGTGGGCACTCGGCTTCGTCCTGCTCTTCACTATCGGCGGCGTCACCGGCGTCGTGGTCGCCAATCCGGGCGTCGACCGGATGCTGCATGACACCTACTACGTCGTGGCGCATTTCCACTATGTGCTGTCGCTGGGGGCGGCCTTCGCCATCTTCGCTGGCTTCTACTACTGGTTCCCGAAGATGACCGGCTACATGTATAGCGAGACGCTGGGCAAGCTGCATTTCTGGCTGATGTTCATCGGCGTCAATCTCGTGTTCTTCCCTCAGCATTTCCTCGGAATGGCCGGCATGCCGCGCCGCTATGCCGACTATCCCGACGCCTTTGCCGGCTGGAATTTTGTCTCTTCTATCGGGTCCTACATTTCCGCGGCGGGGCTTGTCATCTTCTTCATCACGGTGGCCGAAGCCTTCAGCCGTAGACGCGAGGCTGGCGCCAATCCGTGGGGCGAGAGGGCGACCACACTCGAATGGACGCTGTCGTCACCGCCGCCGTTCCATCAGTTCGAATCCTTGCCTCGCATCCGGTAATTCTCCAGCATGCCGATTTGTGGAGGCGCTTTGAGGAGGAGCTACGCCGGCGCGAACCGGTAACGGACCTGTGGACGTTTGCCCGCTCTGTCCCGTCAAGGAAGCCCGACTGGAAGGTAGTCGCCTCAGATGGGCGCCCGATTGGGTCGGTTTCTCTCTCCTCGACACAGACAAATTCATCGAGTGGCTGGAACTTTGCATGATCTCGTCGCGGCAGGGCACTTGACAATTAATTCCGTCAGGCAGCAATTCACTCCAGGTATCTTTCGAGTGTTCCTGCCCCACCTGCATTTAAACAACGCCATGCTCCTCCACACCAACCACAAGAACTACTTTATGCAACAAACTTGCATTTAAATGACGATTAATTTCACTGGATTTATTTTGAATCTTGGAAGAGATTGTTACCCGGCGAGGCCAGGTGCAAAGAGCGCGGCTTGCCGACTTACCCGATGAGGACTGGAGTTCCTCCTTCGCCGAGCAAGTCGACTGTCCTGGTCCCGCCACCACTTGGCGGCGGTGAGGCCTTAGATGGGAACCCCAATCGAACCGAGGACAACTCAATGGACAAGAAGATTCCGGCTGAAAGAATCCGGCTGAAGCGCGCCTACGAGCGCCCGTCCGCGGAGGACGGTGCGCGCGTCTTGATCGACAGGTTGTGGCCGCGAGGCGTGAAGCAAAGGTCCGCCAAGATCGACCAATGGGCCAAGGATATCGCGCCCAGTACCGAACTACGAAAGTGGTTCGGACACGAGCCAGCGCGTTGGGAGGAGTTCCGTCGCCGATACACAGCCGAACTTCACCAGCACCTCGAACAACTCGACAACCTGCGTGAACTTGCGCGATCGGGCGCTATCACCCTCGTCTATGCCGCGCATGACGAGTGCCACAACGACGCGGTTGTGCTCCGCGATGTTCTGCTGGAACCATGATACCCGTGCGCGTTCGATCCAGCCGGCTCGCGTTCGCCCTCATTTGATCCAAACAGCGGACACCCGCGGTTCTTACGTCGTGTTCGCCGAAGACAGGCCTGTTCTATATGCGGACCAACCATGTCTGCGTGGACTACCAGCCCAACACGTGATCAATTCGACATGAAACGGTTCAGCCCGTCATTTTCGAGGAGGGAACGGGTGGCGCCGCCGAAGACCCATTCCCTGACCCTGCTGTGGCCATAGGCGCCGGATATGATCAGGTCCGCACCCATCACCTTGGCGAGATCGGCGATCGCTTGGCCATCGGGCTTCTCCGGAAACACATCCGCCGCTGCCTTGACGCCGTGGTGGGAAAGGAAGGCGACAACATCGGTCAGGCCATTCCAGGTTTCGTCGGTTGCGTCCTTATCAATCGTGATGAGACGAACCTCCTTGGCCTTTTGCAAAAAGGGTATCGCGTCGGCAACAGCGCGTCTGGCTTCACGCGTCTCCTTCCATGCGACGATAACCCTGTTTACCAGGAAATGTTCTTGGCCATTCGAAGCGACCAGCATAGGCCGCCCAGCCTGAAGGACCAGGCTGCCGAGATCGATGGACCGGTGAACGTTTCTCACGGAGGCGCCTTCAGGCGATCCGGTGACGACAAGATCGGCCGCGCGCGCCGCGTCTATCAGCAGGCGGGTCGGATTGCCCACTGCTCCGCGCCATTCCATGTCCACCGCTGCTGCGCCGGCAAGTTCCTCGAATTCCTTGCGCAACTCGTCAAGGCGACGCTCGATGTTCTCCCGCTGGCGAACCATGATCTCGCCATCGAAAGCCATGCCTTCGGCGCTAGCGAGAGGCAGATGAATGTCGGCGGCCGAAAATCCGATCAGGCGAGCATCGAAACGCTTGGCCAAATCGATGGCGAGTTTGATGAGGGGGATGAAGTGGCCGTCGATATCGAGGCTGAGGAGGATCGACTTGTAGGTCATAAGGCTTTCCTTCGCGCGGGAAACCCCGGCAGGCGCTCTGTCGCGGTAGCGCGTCCTTGCGTTGTCAGTGTCGTAGTCGCGCTTTCGGAACACGCATAGTTCCGTCACGCCGACCAACTGCACGGCGATCGGTCATCGCCCCGTTTGTCCATTGGCGTGACCGTCGACCGTCTCCGTTCTACTTGAACGCGAGCCGGGCGGTGCCACCCTTTGCGATCAACATTTTTCGTGCATCCTGGATCCGCTCCGCCTGCAGCTTGGTATAAGGCCCCATCGGTTGGGTCTTTTGATCGCCCCGGCGAACCTGGCAGTACCACTGGTCGCCCTCGTTAAAGATTTCAATCGAAGTCGGCGCCTCGGCGGGTGCCCTCTTGGCAACCTCGTTGATGAAGTTGACGATTGTCGAATAGTGCTGTGCTGGCGCAACCTTGCGCATACCGCCGGTGATGTTACGTTCCTGCTTCGCTGTGGACATGGTCGACTCCTTTCGATCGCGGCGGCATTCCGCTCCGTCCTTTGTGATTGCGTCCTTCCCGGATGCCGGCGCTTCTTCAGGCCGCCCTTCCGTGCTCCATTGCCACCTCGGCCTCAAGACTTTCAAGGTCCCGGAAAATTGAGGCGGCGGCCAGCGTGCGTCCGTTGCGCTTGAAACGAAGGAGGCAGTCCTTGGCGGCAATATCGCCTTCGATCGAGATCTCGTCCCATCTCTCGGCATGGCCGACATAGTGGATCGGGATGTCGTAGTGCTGGCTCCAGAAGAACGGCAAGGCATCGAATTTCTCGCGATGGCCGAGCATGTTGAGCGCCGCGGTTCGGCCCTGCCTCTCTGCAACCACCCAGTGCTCGACCCGAATGTTCTGGCCACTATGGGAATCCGGCCACCGTGCAATGTCGCCGGCCGCGAAGATGCCCGGCGCGCTCGTTTCCAGAAAAGTGTCCACCACGACGCCCCGGTCAAGAGTCAGCCCCGCGGTTTCCGCGAGCGCGGTCCGCGGCCGCACGCCGATGCCGGCGACAACGAAATCCGCTGCCAACGTGCCGCCGCTGGCGAGTTTCACCTTCCCGCCGTCGATGCTGCTCGCCGTGTCACCGAGATGGAAAACGACACCGTTCTCCTCATGGAGGGCGCGGAGGAAGTCGCCCATTTGCGGGCCCAGGACTCGTTCCATGGGCCGTTCATCGGGTGCCACGACATGAACTTCGACATCACGGGCGCGCAGGGCCGCAGCAACCTCGAGACCGATGAAGCTGGCGCCCAATACGACGGCACGGCGCCCGGTCCTGGTGCACTCGATGATCGCCCTGCAATCCGCGAGCGAACGCAGCGCGTGAACATGCGGCTGGTCGGCGCCGGGAATGGTCAGGCGGACCGGTTCTGCTCCGGTCGCAAGCAACAGCCTGTCGTAAGGAATTCTGCTTCCGTCCGCGAGGCAAACCTCACTGAAGCGCGAATCGATGCCCATGACATCCGTTTTGAGGCGCAGGTCGATGCCGTTCCTTGAATAGTAGTTTTCCCCGCGGAGTGGAATCCAGTCCTCCTGCACTTTTCCGGCGAGGAAGTCCTTGGAGAGATTGGGCCGGTCAACCGGCGGCGCTTCGTCGTCGCTGAGCATGACGATGCTGCCTTGATATTGTTCGCGTCGCAGGCTCTCGACCGCGGCAAAGCCGGCCGCGCCGCCGCCGACGATGACGACTTTTTCGGGAACCTGGCCGGAGCCTCCATCGCGCGGCTTCGGTGCCGCCTGTTTGCGCTTTTTGTCCACGAATATCCTACCTTTTCGCTGTTCCACGGACCAGCACGCGAGCGGACTGAAAGCGGGGGAACGCAAGGCTTCGCCTGTGCGCAAATCGAAGCACGCGTGATGCCAGGGACAGCGAACGCTATCATCCACCACCAGGCCGTCGACGAGCGGCCCGCCGTAATGCGTGCATGTCGCGCTGACCGCGAACATCCCCGTTCCGCGGCGCACCAGCAGCACCTGCTCGTCGCCACAATGGCCGACGATCATGCCGCCGTCGGAAAGATTGGCGAGCGCGATGCCCTGGACCAGATCCGGCCCGTTCGTCTTGGTATGACCTTTAGCCATTCTCTTCTCCTCGGCAACGCTGCCCTCTAGAAGATCGCTTGCCCTGTCTTCCTCCACTCGGCCAGAAACGTGTCTAGGCCCTTGTCGGTGAGCGGATGCCTAGCGAGATTTTTGAGTACCGCTGGCGGCACCGTCGCGACATCGGCGCCCGCCACCGCTGCCCGCTTGACGTGGAGAGGCGTGCGAATTGAGGACGCGAGGATTTCCGTGCTGAGGGATTCGTAGTTGTCATAAATCCTCCGGATTTCCCGGATCACCTCCATGCCGTCCAGGCCGAGATCGTCCAGCCTGCCGACGAAGGGTGAAATGTAGGTCGCACCTGCCTTGGCGGCGAGCAGCGCCTGGTTGGCCGAAAAGCAGAGGGTCACATTGACCTTGCGTCCGCGCTGCCTGAGCGTCCGGCAGGCCTTGAATCCGTCCCAGGTGGACGGCACCTTGACGGCCACATTGGCGGCAATGTCGGCCAACCGCTCTCCCTCAGCGACCATGCCCTCGAAGTCGGTCGCGGTGACTTCCGCCGACACCGGACCCTCGATCGCTTGGCAAATTTCCTCGATCACGTCCCTGATTGGCCGACCGGTCCTTGCGATCAGCGATGGGTTGGTGGTTACCCCGTCGAGAAAGCCCGTGGCGGCAAGCTCACGGATTTCAGAAATATCGGCGGTGTCTGCGAAGAACTTCACTGCCCTTTCTCCTCGAATAGAACGCGTCCATCGATGATTGGATTACGCCCCCCTTGCCTCACGGACGGGTCTGCTGGCCCTGCGCGTCGAACTGCTTCAGATAGGCGATCACGTCGGCGATCTCTTGGGACTTCTTGAGACCCGTGAACGTCATCTTCGTCCCGGGAACCAGCCTACGCGGCGCTTGCAGGTAGGTCGTCAGCGTCGCCTCATCCCAGATCAGCCCGGAATCCTCATCGCGTCGGAGTAGCTGTAGTCGGGATGCGTAGCAGCAGCCCGCCCGACCACACCGTTCAGTGCCGGGCCGACTCCTTTCCTGGCGTCAGTGCCAACTTTGTGGCAGGCCATGCATCTTTTGAAGACCGCAGCGCCCGCCGCAGCATCGCCGACAGGCGGCGATTCCTGCGCATGGGCCGCAACGACCGCGACAATAGTCGCGGCGACTGAGCCGAACACGATCGATTTCGGCAATGCTTCCTCCAATGCGCGCGGATGGCAATTCAACTGGTCTTGCCGGCCTGCAGTGTCGCTGCCTTTGACGCACGGCGTGCCTGCCGGGGTTGAACCGGTCATCCGATCGCGTCAGGTTTTGCGTCAGGTGTGAACCAGTGGACCGGGATTCCTCAGGTACTGATTCTTGATTGCGTCCGCCGCCCAATAGGCGAGCGCTCCGACCGGTCCGGTCGGGTTCTTCCCGGCGTTCTGAGGAAACACGCAGGCGCCGGTGACGAACACGTTCGGAACATCCCAGACCTGGAGATACTTGTTCAGGACGCTGGTGCTCGGATCGGCGCCGAAGACCGCGCCGCCCGTGTTGTGGGTGCTCTGATAAGGCACGATCGAATAGGGCACGGGCGGCATGTTCCGGTCCACCCTTTTAGCCCCCATTTCCTTGGCGATGTTCACGCAGATGTCGGCGTGGCCGTTCATCTGCTTCACCTCGTTGTCCTGGAAATCAAATGTCATCCGCATCAGCGGACGTCCGAAGACGTCGGTGTAGGTGGGGTCGAGGCTGAGATAGTTCTGCCGATAGGCCATCACCGCCCCCTGGTTGCCGATATTGGCGGCGCGGTCGTAGTTCTCGACCACCGCCTTCTTCCAGTCTGAACCCCAGCGGGGCGTACCCCGCGGTGTGGGGTGCGATTGGATGGGACGCGCTCCCGAGTTGCTGCAGCTGATGCCGCCGCCGCCGATATAACCGGCCTTCTCGAAGTCGTAATTGTCACCGTTGAGATCATCCATGCAGGTGCCGAGCGCGCCCGCCCCCATGAAGCGGTTGAGGATCGTCTTTCCGTCGAAATAGGCTGTCGCTCCGCCGCCGCCCTGATAGGCGTAGCTGCGGCCGACCACGCCCTTGCCCGTCGCCGGATCGTAGGGCACGCCGATTTCTGAATGCAGCAGCAGGTGGACGTTGCCGAGCGCATAGGCCGACAGGATAATGAGATCAGCGGGTTGCTCGAGTTCCCGCCCCCGCGCGTCGAGGTAGGTGACGCTGACCGCTCTCTTGCCGGTCGAATCGAGGTTGACCTTCAGCACGATCGAGTTCGTGCGCAGCTCGAAATTCGGGTTTGTCAAAGCTAGGGGAATGATGGTGAAGTGCGGGCTCGCCTTGGCGTTCGCCTCGCAGCCGAAGCGCTCGCAGAAGCCGCAATAGTGACACTGGCCAAACGCCACGCCATCGGGATTGACGTAGTCCTGCGATGCGTTCGACGCGGGATTGGGGAACGGATGGTAGCCGAGATTGCGAGCCGCCTTCTCGAACATCACCATGCTCTGCGCGGCAATCAGCGGCGGATTGGGATACTCGTGCTTGCGTGGTCCCTCGAAAATGTTGCCGCCATCGATCTTCTGGCCGTTGAGATTCCCGGCCTTGCCCGAAGTGCCGCAGGTCTTTTCGAACTTGTCGTAGTAGGGTTCGAGGTCGTCGTAGCTGACCGGCCAGTCCTGCAAGTTCATGTCTGAAGGAATGATCTTCTCGCCATACTTGTCGACCGTCCTGGTGCGAGCCAGGTGATCCCATTCGAGCCACCGCCAGGTGACGCCGTTCCAGTGCACGCCGGCGCCGCCGACACCCATGCCAGGCAGGAAGGAGCCGAGCTGTCGCATCGGCAGCGCCGTTTGCGATTCCCTATTGCGGAAGGTAATGGTTTCCCGCCGCACATTCTGCATGAGGTCGTGGCGGGCGGCGTAGCGCAGTTCGTCGTGGATCTGCGGGTCGAGAAAGTCCGGATTGGTGTCCCGCGGCCCTCCCCGCTCGAGGGCGACGATCTTCAGCTTGGAAGATGCAAGCTCCTTGGCGATGATGCCACCCGTCCATCCAAGGCCGACAATCAGGACGTCTGCTGCGTCGAGTTTCGTAGCCATTATTACCGTCTCCTTTTCCGCCAACTAGACGAGATCCTGGATACCCTTGGGCTCAGCGGTGTAGGGCTTGTTCCGGAAGGGCTCGATCTTGTCCATGTACATGGCGTCCGCGCCGGGGAAGCCGATCATCTTCCAGGCCGCCCTGTTCTTGTTGCCGCCATACATCGGGTCGGCAAAGTAACCCTCGATCGTCAGCTGGAGCAGAAGCCCGAAGAAGGTATCGGCCGGCACCGTCGGCAGATGCACCTTCTTGCCGTCCAGATCGGTCATCACCGCGGCGCGATCTTCCGCCGACAGGATCTCGAATCCGGTCCGGTATTTCTCCCGCACGTAGGCGCTGACGTCGTCGATGCCAGCCCGGATCAGCTCCGATGGCGTCATCGCCAGTTGATAGCCCTGCTCGGGCGTGCCCTCGCCAAACGGCCCTTCCAAGTACAGCCGGTCGCCCTTGCCGTATCCGCTGGCCATCTGCCGGTCGATGTAAGTCGCAACACCAAGTTCCCTGGCGCCGGGGCCGGTTGAATCATTTGGAATGAGCGTGTCAACTGCTGCCTCGACAAAGGCGACCTCGTCCACATTGAAGAATTCGTAGCCGGACCACTCGTCACGGGAGCCTTCAGCGACGACCGCATGATTGTGGGTCGAGATGTTCATCATATCGTCCGCGGACGCGGACCCGGCCATCGGCAGTGTGCTTGCTGCCGCTCCAGCCGCGCCAAACAATCTTAGGAAGTCGCGACGACCTACGTCGCCCTGGCTCTTTTCTCCCGTCGACATGATCTTCTCCTGTCACGCTGCAAGCAACACGATACGTGTTTGGAGACGAGCTTCCGGCCGCTCCAACTGGCGCTCCGCAGCGTGAGCCGCGCCAAGCTTGGTGGATTTGTCCGAAGCCTAGTGCGCCAGTCATCTATCTGGCAAACGAATATGATTGACATTTGAATGCAATTTTTGTGCTATGTGGTATGGACATTGAGCTCGCTCGGACTTTTATCGAGATCGTTTCAACTGGAAGCTTCATTCGAGCGTCGGAGAAACTGAATGTCGCTCAGACGACCGTGAGCGCACGAATCCGCAGTCTCGAGCAACAGCTAGGGCGATCCCTTTTCGTCCGGCACAAAGGTGGAGCTTCGCTCACTCCAGCTGGCGAGCAGTTCCTTCGCCACGCCCCAATGTTCGTCCAGCTATGGCAGCGTACGCTTCATCAGGTTGCTGTGCCGCCCGGCAGGCGCGCTGTTCTGACCATCGGCAGCGAGGTCAGCCTTTGGCAACCGCTCCTACTCGACTGGGTGCGATGGATGCGCCAATCGCTTCCGGATATCGCGCTTCGCGTGCATGTCGATGTGCCACAGGATTTGATCAATCAAGTTGCCTCAGGGATGGTCGATGTCGCCATCATGTATGCGCCCCAGCACCGGCCGGGTCTCAAAATCGATCTTCTTATGGAAGAAAAGCTCGTGCTAGTGACCACCGATCCGAAAGGGCGCCTGACGGACGGCACGGACTATGTCTATATGGATTGGGGGCCGGATTTTACGCTTCATCATGGAATGAATTTCCCCGATGTTGCGCCGGATTTGTTTATGGATCTTGGCCCGCTCGCGCTCAGCTACGTTCTTTCGGCTGGCGGTTCCGGATATTTCAGGATGAGCGCGGTGGAGTCTCATATTGCGGGGGGGCGGCTTCACCTCGTGTCCGAAATGCCGCAATTCTCCTACCCGGTCTACGCGGTACAGTCCGCGAATGCTGATGAGACCGTAGTGGGCCCTGCATTGGCTGGACTGCACTCCATTTCAAACGGCAAAGCCGAATAGGCTGGAACTTAGCGTGTTTCCCGTATTGTTGGTTCGAAGCGATTCTCGGTATCGGCGTGAGCGACAACGGGCGCGTAAGCATGTGGATGGATAGCCGGGAACAGGAGGTCGACTGCCGTTCCAACCCCTGGTTCGCTGGCAATGCGGACCTCGCCGCCAACCATCTGCGTGAACGCGCGCACCTGCGACAGCCCTATCCCGGTACCCTTCTCGCCCTTCGTTGTGAAGAAAGGATCGAACACCCTTCGCAGGATTTCCTCTGGCATGCCGTCGCCGTCATCCTCAACGCGAACGCGGACATGGCTTCCCGGCCCTGCCGCGTGAGGTGTCACGGTACCCTGCCCCAGATGCGCCGTGACAATTCTAACCTCGCCGCCATTTGGCATGGCGTCCCGCGCATTGACGACGAGATTGAGGACTGCGGCGTCGAAGAATGCCGGATCAACCAAGCAGTCCGGGATATCAGCACCGAGTTCTAGTGTTCCGACTCTAACGCTTGGTTCCTGCTCTTGGCGGCGTCAAGAGCAGCGCGGGCGCGGTGGACTTTGGCGAGGATGACATCGGCGCTCTTGGTCCACACGAAGGGCTTCGGGTCGGCGTTGTGCGCGTCGAGATAGTCGCAGATAGCGGTCTCGAGCTGGGCGACGCTCGTGAAGACGCCGCGCCGGATGCGCTTCCTCGTGATCTCGGCGAAGAAGCGCTCCACCTGGTTGAGCCAGGACGACGACGTGGGGATGAAGTGCAGCTTGAAGCGCGGATGCTTGGCGAGCCAGTCCTTCACCGCCTGGGTCTTGTGGGTGGAGTAGTTGTCGACGATCAGGTGCACGTCCAAGGACTTCGGTGTGTTGCGGTCGATGGTTCTGAGGAAACGGATGAACTCCTTGGCCCGATGCTTGGGCTGGCATTCTCCGATCACCGCGCCAGTCTTCACGTCGAGCGCGGCGAACAGCGTGGTCGTGCCGTGGCGCTTGTAGTCGTGGGTCATCGTGCCGGCGCGGCCTTTCTTCATCGGCAGGCCGGGCTGGGTGCGGTCGAGCGCCTGGATCTGGCTCTTCTCGTCCACGCAGAACACCAGCGCCTTGTCCGGCGGGTTGAGATAGAGGCCGACGACGTCGGTCACCTTTTCGGCGAACTTCGGATCATTCGACAGCTTGAACGTGGTCACCAGGTGCGGCTTCAAGCCCGCCTCCGCCCAGATGCGCTGCACGCTCCTGTGGCTGATGCCGACCGTCCTGGCCATCGTCCGCGCGCTCCAGTGCGTGCCGCCGCCCGGCGGCCGCTCCTGCGCCGTCTTGGTCAGCACGGCGAGCTTCACCTCCGCCGAGAGCGGCTTCTTGCGCGCCGGCCGCGTCTTGTCGCGCAACAGCCCGTCGACGCCGGCCTCGATGTAACGCTCTTGCCAGCGCCACACGGCGGGCTTCGACTTCCCCGTGCGCCGCATGATCGCCATCGTGCCGAGCCCGTCCGCCGTCGCCAGCACGATCTCGGCCCGCCAGGCCGCCTTGCGCGACGTGTTGCGATCCGCCACAAGCCGCTCGAGCCGAGCCCGGTCCGCCGGGCTCACGTAAATGCAGATGTCGTTCCTCATGGCCGCACACTGACTGATTTGCGGCCCGAAGGGAATCATTTGTTAGCGCCTGAACACTAGCTTGACGCGGACCCTTGGTCCGGCCCCATGCCGCAAGAAAGGTTCGAAAGTCCTGAGAAATTCATTCAGGTCGCCGGCGTGAGGATCGAGTTCCTGATGCTTTGCAAAGGCGAGCAATTGCGAAGTCAGTTCGACTCCTCGATCGATCGCGTCCCGCGCTGCCGCTATGCAGGCGCGCACCTTTTGCGGGTCGTCGGCAGTTCTCTCGGCGAGTCGCAGTCCGGATTCGATCGCGGCCAGTAGATTCCTGAAATCATGGGCGATTCCTCCTGTCATTTCGCCAACCGCCGCGAGGCGGCGCGTCGCACGTTCGCGTTGCAGTTCAGCGGATCGGGCATCGAGAAGCGTGGCGGATCCCTTTGAGCGCCCGTCGTGCTCTGCCCGCGGCTGCTGCAGGGTTCCATCCGGCAAGACGGTGCCTGTCATGGAGTTCGCCTTTGATCGGTACCCTGATGGATATTTGCATGTCGTAGCATAGCGTCATCTTGCTGCTGACGGTCGCACCTTTCATGCTCTAAACTGCCGGATGACTCCGTTCGCCATGATCTCATCGACCATTGGAAAAGCTCTTAGCGCTTCCTCGGGCAGGTCGCCCTCCGCGCCGGCCGTTTCCATCCAGCCATCCGGCTCCGGTGCGCCGACGAGGATGCGGCCGACCATTCCCGCATGCTCATGCGGGATGCAGTAATAGTCATAGACTCCCTTTTCGATGAAGGTGACGGAAAAGCTCTCACCCGGCAGGAGATAGTCGGAATTCCAGGGTTTCGCGGCCTTAGGCATGCGGAGCGGCCGGTCGAAGTTTACCGGATTGTAGGCCGTCGCCGTATGAGAATTGCCGGGATTGAGATTGGTCCAGCGGATCGTCTGTCCGGGTTTGATCAAAATGCCGATTGGGTCGAACCAGACATGCGAGCCGTCTTCACGCCCCTGCATCCTTACCTCGGTCACTTCCCCGGCCAGCACCACCCTAAATGGCATGGAAAGGGCGGCGGCAAGCCCGCCGCCCACACCCAGGATCTCACGACGCGTGAGTGTCATTTGGCGACACTCGCTTCGTCTGCGGCGGTAACGTGCCACAGCACGACGTGGACATGCGGCTCTTCGACGCCCGGATGGCCGGCATTGTAGTAGACGTCGACATGATCGACATTGCCGCCGGGCGCGACAAGGTTGTCGAAGGTCTTGTCCGGATTGAGGTCCTTGACTGGCAGCATGTAGATCGTGCTGACAAGCTTGCCATCGTGGTCATAGGCCAGGAACGGGCCGGCAGGCAGGCTCGCCGGGTCGACAAAGAGCTGGCCCATTCCTGGCAGGAAATCGGGCAGCTTCACCAACTTGCTGACCTGTTCGTAGGGGGCTGTCGGTGGGGACTTGGCGACCTCGGCAGGAACGTCGCGCGCGAACGCTGCGAGCGAACCGGCCATTGTCAGGACAAGTGCAAAGGCGAGTTTTCTCACTTGGGCGTCTCCTTGTTGTAACAAAAGCCGCGGTGGCCGAAGTTGCCGTGTCGCGCCCGACCACCAAGTAGGAAATAGATACGTTCGTCAAACGAAATTAATCAGCATTTCTGTGCAATATTTTTGTTAGCACTGAAGGCCAGCATGACCAAGGTGGACCGTCGAGGCAACAAACGACGGCTTCCCCAACGTGGCTTCTCTGACGGTCGGAACGCCGATGTCCAGAATGCGCTCGGCTTCTTCGAGCGCGTGCACGCGCCGACTCTCGGCACCAGCTGGGGAACGGGTGCCATCGTGCTCGCGTCGATCGTCTGCCATTCGGCGTTGGGCTCGCGGCCGTCGTGCACGAGATCCTGATCGGGGTCTTCATCGCCGTCACCACGCCGGTGTCACTCATGCTGCTCGCCCGCGCGGCTCTCTATCGCGACCGGGCGGAGGGAGCTATTACGTCCCAGGCAGGCCAGTGTCGGTCTTGTTGATGACTTTGCAGATCGAGTTCCTAGCGTCCAAAGGCCGCATCTACACTGCAGCCGATTGAATCGGCAAGGTGAGGCGGCCATATCGGATCTATGATCTTCTCAAGTCGCCATAAAAAGTACTTGCTTGTTTCGGCCTCTTTGCTGAACCGTTCGTAGCCCCGAACGGTCCGGACCTCACGTCCGCCGTCTCGGGGATCTCCTTTCTTAGTCAAACAGACTGGCACGCATGCGATCCTCTCGCTGCGGTCGAGGGACCGCATGCGGCACCCAACGAACCGTCAATGCCTTCGACATGCAACTGTGCCGCCCTGGCGAGCGATGCGCATTAGGCCTGACCAATTCTGTCCAACAGAGGATGACATGTCCGATCACTTGACCGTTCTACCATCATCTAGCCCAACCCGGCGACGTCCGAGGCGGCATAAGCCGCGAGTAGCCCTCGCGCAGCTTCTCGTCCGCGCATTGCAGCGTTGGCAGCGGCATAAGGCGATTGCCGACCTTCGAGGCCTGGACGACAGGCAACTCGACCACTCGCGGAATATCGAGAAATGACATTCCGCGAGTGGTCGAGCGGCTTCTTCAGTCCAACGGCCACGCAGAGCCCGTCCCTTCGCAGACAATACCCGAGCAGGCTTCCGGTCGGCTTCGGGAGGCGGCCTGAAGGTCGCCGCATGTGGAGATTTGTCAGAACAGACGCCCCCACATCCCCCGCGCCGTCGTGCTTGAGCAGTCGGAGACATTCAATTGGACACCACAACGAGAACGATCATCGCGGTAGGTATATTCGGATTGATGCTCGTCGCGTTCGCGTTGATTTGAATCCGGGTTTGGCTTTTCAGCGTCGCCTTGAAGAAGCTGGCGTTAGCGACTAGGTTAGGCGCATGTGCATGGAGACTTTCATCAGGGTTTCGAGGCTTGCCGGAGAAGGACGCGTCTTTTCCCGGGGCGGGCTCTCCACCCCTGAATCCCGCACGTAACTCCTGCTCCGGGACATTCCAGAAAAACCTGCGGTTCATTCCTGCGGCGCTTCGCGGCGTCGTACCTGATGGAGCGTAACATGAGAATTTCCCATCCAAGGCGCATCTGCCTTTCCTGCAGCCGTTTCCTGCCGAGTATTGCGCCCCGGTGCCCACGGTGCATCGCTTCGGTCGTGGTTCCCTCTGCCCACATGCATTTGCCGCAACCCCATCGCCATACCGTCTCAGGTTGGGGCTGCCATCGGGTGCTGCCATGAAGCGGAAGTTGCCTCAGGCCGTCAACGTCGCGGGAATGCACGAGATCGCGCAGCAATACGCTGCGCTGCCGTGGCGCATGAGCCGCGATGGCTTCCTCGAGGTGCTGCTCGTGACGTCGCGCCGCCGCGGCCGGTGGATCGTGCCGAAGGGATGGCAGGTGGCGGGATGCACGCCGTTGCAGTCGGCCGAATGCGAGGCTTTCGAGGAAGCGGGCGTGGTCGGCCGCGCCGGACCCGAGCCGATCGGAAACTACCGCTGCTCGAGACCGCGGGAAGACGGCTCGCGCGAGCCACGATACGTGACCGTGTTCGGACTTCATGTCCGGAGAACGCTGGTCAACTGGCCGGAGAAAGGCCAGCGGAAGCGGCGGTGGTGGCCGATCGGCGAGGCGTGCGACGCGGTTGGGGAGCCGGGACTGGCAGAGCTTCTAAGGTGCTTGGAGTCGGGTTCCCGCAAGGCCCAGCGTTCCGCTTTGACGGACGCCGCCGGGCGGGAGTTCCGGCAGGTTGTCCCCGTCTCACCACGGATCGAATCCGCCGCGGCATCGCGTTCGTCTGGGGCATGTTGACCATGCCTGGCTTCTGTCTCTTGCGGGGAGCGCGTCTCCTCAAAGCGGGCCTCTGACCCGGACGCGATCTAATCCTGGCTTTGCGTCCGGGACCGCCAGGTTTCCACCTTCTTGACTTGAGCGTCGCCGAACAAGGGCGCGGGCATTCACCCGCGCCCGGGGCGGCAACGACGTGGAGGCTCTCATGAAGATATGCGAGCTCCTGCGCGAGCAGGACATCGTGCTCGGCATACCTGCGAAGGGAAAGCGGTCCGCGCTGGCCAGAGTCGCGGCCTCGCTCGGGGAAAGGGTGGGCAGGGGCCAAGGCGTTGCGCTGACGGCCCTCCTTCGCCGCGAGCGTCTCGGGTCTACCGCCGTCGGGCACGGCGTGGCTATTCCACACGCTCGCCTCGACGCGATCTCCGCTCCGGCGGCGATGGTCGCGACGTTGCAGCGCCCTGTCTGGTTCGACGCGCCAGACGACGAACCGGTCGACGTGCTGCTGGCGCTTCTGTGGCCGACAGCGGACACAGAAGGTTTCTTGCCGGCACTTTCCCGCTTCTGTCGTATCCTGCGTCATCCCGAGCTTCGGACCCGGCTTCGGGCCTCCGGTTCGCCTGCGGAGGCCTACGCCTGGATCCAATCCTTCGAGGGAAGGAACTGGGCTCGATCTGGCGGCAATGCTTCCAGGACAGGCCGGGCGCGCTTGCCAAGTCTGCTCCGGGAGGCACGAGCATGAGACTCTGACCGGGCCTCCCTGCTCCAGGCGCGAGCATAGGATCCACCAAGTGTCTGTTAGACGCGCTGCAGGGGCATCAGCTTCCGGAGTGATTGGGGTGGGCACCACGAGTTTGGCGTGCGTCTCGGCATATGGCGAGGACGAAGATGCGGGTGGCCCGAACTGCTTGCAAAGCGTATCCGTATTCCGTAGCCGACCGAAGCCACTGGAGCCACACCGGGCCTGTGGCCGGCCGTCGCGGCCTCGTGCTGCCGCTTCTGTCGCACGTCTGCTGCCGTCGAGGAGGCGCCGAGCGGTTCGATCAGTCAGAGAATATTGGATTCCAGTCCCCTTCCCTCTACCATCCAATAAAATCAGTAGCTTAGACAAAATTTCGATCCGCTACTACTGTTTCCCCCGATATCGTAGCCAGGGCGGCATCTGCGATCAGCTATGCGCGCAGCTCGAGTTCCGATACTGAAAACCTGAGGGTCAGAAGCGGTCGCTGGTGTTTTGTGCCGTTGACGGCTGGTCCGGGCGGCCGTCCATGACCTTGGCCATGATCGAGCCCATCAGCGTCGACATGTGCGTGCCGTGCCCGCTATAGCCCATGGAGTAGTAGATGCCGTCGCGCTCGCCTGCGCGGGGCAGGCGGTCGCGCGTCATGTCGACAAGTCCGCCCCAGCAGTAGTCGACCCGGGTGCCGGCCAATTCCGGGTAGACGTCGACCATCGTCGCCTTCAGGATCCGGCCGCTCTTCTGGTCGGACTGCGGATTTGAACCCGCGAAGCGCGCCCGCTCGCCGAACAGCATGCGATTGTCCGGGGTCAGCCGCCAGTAGACGACGAGATTGCGCATGTCGACGACGTTGCGGCGCACAGGCATGAGCCGTTCGATCTGCCCGTGACTGCTTTGCACAAGGTTGGCGGCGGACACATGGTAGAGACCCCTGGTCGTCGCCGGACCTTCCCCACGACGCAACGCTTTTGTCGAGCAGCTCCGCGCCCAGGGTCTAGAGGCGTGCGCTGTCTCGGCTGAAGACGCCGTGCGTCAGGCGGACATCGTGGTCGCCGCTACCCCCTCGCGCGAGCCGCTGTTTCAGGCCGATTGGGTAAGTGACGGCACGCACGTCACCAGCATGGGGTCGGATGCGCCGGGCAAGCACGAATTGCCGACCGAATTGTTCTCGAAGGCAAGCCTGTTCTGCGACTTGCCTTCACAGTCCGTCCAGATCGGCGACTTCCAGCACGTGCGCCACGAAATCGAGGCGGGCAGGCTCGCGGTAACTGCAATCGGCGACGTCATTGAGGGCCGTGCGCCGGGACGCCGCTCGGAAGAGCAGATCACCGTCTTCGACAGCTCCGGGATTTCGCTGCAGGACCTCTACATGGCCGACGCGCTGATCAAAGCAAAGTCGGGCCGCGGCGCGATTGGCTAGCGCGCACACGCGCCCCTCTGGAGCTACCGGGGCAGCAAGCGAACCGATCGCCAACTGCCTCAAGAGTGTCGGGCCTAGCCTCGCACCTTGACGAGGGCGCGCTCGAGGGAGGCAAGGAAGAGATCGACGTGCTCGGCCCGGCAGACCAGCGGAGGGCGCACCTTGAGCGTGTCCTCGTTTGCCCCCGTGGTGCTGATGAGGACGCCGTCGTCACGCATCGCGTTGACCACATCCAAAGCCATGACACGTCGGCCTGCCGCTGGCGTACCCTCCGCGCCGATGTCGACCCCAACGAACAGACCGGCGTGTCGAATTCCACGGACTGCATCATGCCGCCTTGAGACCTCCTCCAGCCCGGCCCGGATGCGCCGGCCCATGGCAAGCGCATTCTGGGGGATGCGGTCTCGCTGCAGGATCGTCAGCACGGCGTTGGCGGTCGCGATACCAACCGTATTGCCGGCGAACGTGTTGGAGTAGCGCGCCGTGGCACCAAAGCGCTCCATGGGGTCCCTGCGGCCAACGACGGCACCGATCGGGAACCCGTTGCCCATCGGCTTGCCGAGGGTAACCAGATCCGGAACGATTCCGTGCTGCTCGAAACCCCACATATGGGCGCCGGTTCGTCCAAAGCCCGGCTGAACCTCGTCGGCAATGACGAGGCCACCCGCCTCCCGCACCGCCTCAACGCCCCGGGCAATGAAACCTGGCGGATCGACCCACACGCCATCGCTGGAAAAGATGCTGTCAAAGAGCAGGGCCGCAACGCCGATGCCACGACGGTTCAGATCCAGAATGGCCGAACGCACCTGCGCTTCGAAATAGTCACCGGCCTGGGTGTCGGGCACGCCCGCTGGCCCCGGCAGCGATACCATGCGCACGAATGGGCTGAGCTTGACGGCATCGCCGAGGTTCGGCGAAACCGCTGCGACCGACGCGCTCGTGCCGTGATACGCATAGGAAGAAACGATCACGCCTTCGTTGCCGCTGGCAAATCGCGCAATCCGCAAGGCCAGATCGTTGGACTCGCTACCCGTGCAGGTGAAGACCACCCGGTCGAGCTCGTTTGGGAACGTCTCGACCAAGCGTTCCGCATAGTCGATCAGCCTTGCCTCGAGATAGCGCGTGTTGGCGCTGATTCGAGTCGCCTGCTCAGCCATCGCGGCATTCACTTCCGGGTGGCAATGGCCGAGCGACGGCACATTGTTGTAGAAGTCGAGATAGGCCCGCCCGTCCGGGTCGTAGAGCCACATACCCTCCGCGCGAACGAAGTGCACAGGCCGGCAGTACTGAAGCCGGTAGGAGGCCCCGAGAACACTGTCCCGGCGGGCAATCAACTCGGCCTCGCGCTCGGGAAGGTCAGATTCGCCGGGTCTGTAGCGATTAGGCATGAGATCCGTGGACATGTGCTTCTGCCTATCTGAAAGAGTGTTCCGGTCGATTCACGTTTCTATTGGTTGCGGCGACGACGTCGCCGCCAGGACCGCCGCTTCGCCGGCGGCCATATCGAGAGCCGCCAGGATGGAAAGACCGCGCTCGGCGCGTGCGACGTTCTTCTTGATATACTGGGCGTCGGCGGGAAAGAGATGCGAGCGCCAATAATTGACCAGTATCAGCGCGCTTTGCCGCGCCTTCATCAGTCCGACGAGCAGCCTCGCCTCCAGTGCCGAAAGCGGGACAACGGAGGCATAGCCAGCAATCAGGCGTTCCGCCCCTCCGAGCGGCAAGGCCGGGTCCGTTACCATGTGACCTGCCGCGATCGCCACGTCTTGAACCCTGGGGCTCCAGCAGCCATCGCCAAAATCGATGAAGGCGATCCCCTGACCAGTCACCATCATATTGTGTGGGCTGGGATCGTTGTGAGTGACTTGCCACGCCAGATCAGCGATCTGCGGTTCGATACGCGCCACATACTCCGCCATTGCGGCGCGGACGTTGTCTGCAACGCTGCCCGAGGGTAGGTATTGCTCGAATTCCGTCAACCGCGACCAGCACCCGATGTGCCAAAGAACGGGGCGATCGACCGCGTGCACATCGACTTGCGCAAGCGCCAGGTCGAGGTGAGCCAGAGCGCGCCCTGTTTGGAGAAGCATATCCGGGGTGGTCGTTGCCTTGTGCAACGGATCGCCCTCGATCCGTGACTGCACGTAGCCGCACACACCCTCCTCCTCGAACATCAGGGCGCCGCTGCTGGTGCGGATCACCTGGGGTGCGGCGAAGCCCGCAGCCCCTTGCAGTCCAGCCATGACGCCGGTTTGGAAACGGAAGCTGTCAAGCGCTTCCGGCCTTGTCGAAGTCTTGAGGATCAGCCCGCGGCCTTGCGGCAGGTTGACTTTAGCCGTGCGCTCCACCTCGAAGGACAATGTTGCGACCGACCCCGTCAATCCGTAGTGGCGCTCCAGCAGCGCCGCCGACATGTCCGGTTCGGAAGGATCCGGCCGCATGGCCAGCATCGCGGCGGCAGCGGGAAAACCGGCTGCCGCGCCGGACAAACGGTCGCGCGCCGCATCCATGCTGTCAGATCCCAAAAACGCCCGGCAACTGTGACACGTCACGGATTTCGACGTACTCGTAGTACGGATTGGCTGGTTCGTGGCCACGATTGACCCAGACCTTGCTCTTGATGTCCAGGTCATAGGCGGACATCAGGTCATGGCGGAAGGACGAGGAAACGTGGGTTATGTCCTCCGGGCCGCAACCCAGCGTGTCGAACATGTATTCGAAAGCCTTGAAATGCGGCTTGTAGGCGCCCGCGTCTTCGGCAGTCAAAACGGCATGAAAAGGCGCGCCGAGCTTCGCCACATTCGACGGAATCTGGGCATTCATCGAGTTGGTCAACGTGACCAGCGGAATTTCCTTCGCCAGCTTGGCCAGACCCTCGGGGACGTCAGGATGCGGTCCCCAAGTTGGGATACGGTTGTAGATCGTTTCGGCGTCTTCGGCTCGGAACGGGACATTGTTGCGGCGGCAGGCGCGCTCGAAGGCGTTGTGGACAACCTCGGCATAAGGCTTCCATGCCTGCATCACCTCGTCGATGCGGTAGCCTTGGAAATTTTTGATGAATTCATCCATGCGCGGCCCGTCCAGAAGCTGGCCGTGCAGGTCCCGTGCGGCTTCCGCCATTTGAAAGTTGATCAGCGTGCCGTGGCAATCGAAAGTCACGTATTTCGGCCGGAAACGATTCATGTCCTTGAACCCCTGTGGTCTGCCTGTGGTTGAAGGATAGCCGCTGCCGGTTGGCAGAATCTGCCGCAATGCATCGACTTTCAGCAGGAGGCTCTCCGCTCAACCGCAAACTTAGCACGACCTTTTGGGCTCTGTTTCCGGTGTCCGCGGTCGCTCAGGCGTCGCCTTGCCAAACTTGGTCGAGCGTGCCCATTTGGCCAGCCTGTCACCTTGAGCCTCGCGTTCGGGACTTTTCGACCCTGACTCGCTCAGTGCTGAAGGCGCCAGCCGAAGCGTGCCTCGATCACAGCCTCATTTGCCTGGTAGCCGGACTTTGACATACATCTATCCGCTATCCGTTCAGGTCGCGTTCGGAAGAAGGACGTATATATGCCCGTCTCTCTCGGCCACCGGGTGCACGACCAGATGTTCGCACCCGGCTGGTGCGTTGCGCGGCACGCCGTCGCTCAACCCGAACTCCGCGAAATGCAACGGACAGACGATGTGTCCGTCATCCACGAACCCCTTCGAGAGCGAAGCCACCGAATGGGGGCAGCGATCGTCCATCGCATGACACTGCCCCTGCTGGCGAGTGACCGCAAGCACACGCTTTGCCGGGTGTTCAATCTGCACGAGCGCGCCTTCCGGGATGTCGGCTGAAGCGCAGAGGTGGTGTTCGGTTCTCGGCACATTGGGCACTGCAGCCGCGAGGGGAGCAGCGACCGGATCGTCGGCCAAACGGCGCATCATCCGGTGGATCAGTTCCGGCCGATCAAGAGCAACGACGAAGCTGCCATACTCCCAGAAACCGTCGCCCTCGGCGACGAGAGGCGCCCGCGGGTCGGGCATGCCAACGATCTGAAGCCTATGGCCGAATTGATCCGACCAAAAATAGGCAGGTTCCCGTGCAGACTGTTCCATCCCGAGCACATGGCGGGCAGCTCGTTCTGCCTGGACGTTGGCGTTCTGCCAGCTCTCGATGCGTCCCATAGGATGGCGGGCGACGTCGCCGATGGCGTAGACCCCGTCGATTTCCGTCGCTCCATTCTCATCCGTGAGAATACCGTCGTCGCACGCCAGGCCCGCTCTGCGGGCAATGCCGTCCAGCGGCACCATGCCGATCGCAACGATGAGATGATCGGCCTCCTGTACCTGGCTGCCGATACTGCAGCGGACGGCGCCTTCCATTTCCCGGAAGCTGGGGTCAACCCCAAACCGCAGGAGGACGCCGTTGTCGCCGAGCAAGTCCTCCAGTCGTTGAGAGATTTCGGGTGGAAGTATCCGAGGCGCAAGCCGCTTTGACGGGACGAAGAGCGTGACCTTGGCGCCCGACTGCCGGGCAATTGCAGCGGCCTCCATGCCGATCCAGCCGCCGCCGAAGACAAAAAGCCGTGTTTCGGGAAGCAAAATGCCTGCGAAGCGCGCCGCATCTTCGAGTGTCCGCAGGACATGCACCCGTCCGTGTCCCCGGTCGAGATCGGGCAGCCGCCGGGCCGCGCCGCCGGTTGCCAGTATCAGCGTGCCGAAGCTGGTCTCAGTGCCGTCGGAGGTCTCGACCCGGCGCCGCGGAAGATCGAGAGCCTCGACCGTGGTACCAAGGTGGAGCGATATCCCCAAATCTTCGGCTTCGGCGGCGGATAGGATCGGAACATGAGTTTCGCGATTTGCTGTCGCCAAACGCTTGGACAGCGGCGGTCGTTCGTAGGGCGCATGGCGCTCGGCACCGTAGAGGCGGATGGCGCCGGTATAGCCCAAGCGCCGTAGCGCGCGCGCCGCCATGGCGCCGGCCTGTCCCGCCCCCACGATCAGCACGGGGTCGATACCGCGGCTGACCTCTTGACCTGTCAGGACATCGCCTTGCGCTACATCGCCTCCCTCCAATACATCGCAATAGATCCCGAAATTTCGCTCGTACCGCTTCACCAGCGCTCTGAGAATGGCGGGATCCTCAGGAAGGTCTCCCATCGCGAGGGTCGTGAAACCGCAGCGGCCACAGGGGCGTGTCCCGCGCATGCGAACGCCCCCAATGGTGAACTCCCTTCCCAACAGCGCGTATTCCGGAAGCTCAGCGGCGTCGTCCGGAAGATCTACCAGGATGTTGGGGCGAAAGCGGCGGTAGTCGATCAGGCTCGCCGGAATGATCCGGCGCAGGTGATCGAGAGACTGGAGGCTGAGGATATGCAGCGGCGACATGCTGTATCGCGGCGAGCGATGCGGCCCATAAGCATGAAGTTCTACCCCCTGGCCGAAAACTGCCTCGATGCGCGACGTGATTTCGGGATCGTCGGCCGGCAGCCAGGACTGGCCGTCGGTCGACAGTTCTAGCTCGTCCCTAAGTCGCGCATGAATTTGGGGCGCGGCATTCCAGCGGCCGTCGCGTGCTGGGTAAATCTGGTGGCCGGTATCCCGCTCGAAGAATCCGAACCGGCGATCGCCAGCAATTCCGGACAATGCAAGCGTGGCTCGCTTGAGTTCTTCGCCTGCGAGAGAGCTTACCGGGTAGCGGATCAGCTTAACGACGGATCCGATCATCGTCTCACCCATCTGTCTCGTTCGTCCTTGTAGCCAAGATCGTCCGGCGGGGCCTCGGCGACGTATGGCGGCTGCTCCGCCTTCTCAGCGGCGCGCGCGCCACCAGAGGAACTTGTCCTGCAGGGCGCAGCCCTTGATGATCGCCGGAATAAACCACGGATTGGCGCGATAGAACGGCACGGCCGAGGGCGGGCGGAAGTCGAGGCTGAGCGTGCCTCGTCGGCTTGCCCTATCAGCTTGTGTGTCAATCGGCGTGCACATTTTGCACGCCGATTGACACCCTAACGCCAGCAGGTCTCTCGTGCGGAAGGGTCATCAAAAGGCCATGCTTGCTCCCCTTCCAACTATAAAGAGAAGGGGCGAATGAACCGCCCCCCCCATCTCATCGTAGCAGCAGTGCCAGAACGCTGGTTTTTCAGGCGCGCTCCAGGGCGGGTTCCAAGCCAACGGCGGCGGCTAGTCCGCCAATATCCTTGATCTCGGTATATTCATAGAACGGATTGGCGGGTTCATGACCGCGGTTGACCCAGACCTTGCTCTTGATCCCCAGATCATAGGCCGGCATCAGGTCGTAGCGGAAAGAGGAGGACACGTGAGTGATGTCTTCGGGACCGCAGCCGAGCTTGTCGAGCATATACTCAAAGCCCTTCATCAGCGGCTTGTAGGCGCCAACCTCTTCGGCGGTGATGACGGTGTGAAAGGGCGCACCGAGCTTTTCGACATTCGACATGATCAGGTTGTTCATCGAATTCGACAGGATCACCAGCGGGATTTCCTTGGCCACCCTGGAGAGTCCTGCCGGGACGTCCGGGTGCGGGCCCCAGGTCGGCACTTCGTCGTTGATGCGTTGCGCGTCTTCGGACTTGAACTGGATACCGATGCGCTTGCAGCTGCGTTCAACGGCATTGTGCACCACTTCACCGAAGGGCTTCCATGCGCCCAGGACCTCGTCCAGGCGATAGCCCCTGAAAGCTTCGACGAAATTGGCCATGGCCTCAGCAGAAAGGCGCTCGGCATACACACGCCGCGCCGCACCAGCCATGTCGAAATTGGTCAGCGTGCCATAGCAGTCGAAGGTGATATACTTTGGCCTAAATTTGGTCATGGCGTACGTTCCTTTCAATTTGACGACCCTGACTGGCCCCTCTCGGAACTCCATAATTGTGCGAACAGTGGAGCATAAC
This sequence comes from Mesorhizobium sp. L-8-10, assembly GCF_016756635.1. Taxonomy (NCBI): domain Bacteria; kingdom Pseudomonadati; phylum Pseudomonadota; class Alphaproteobacteria; order Hyphomicrobiales; family Phyllobacteriaceae; genus Mesorhizobium; species Mesorhizobium sp. L-8-10. The sequence goes on from NZ_AP023263.1 coordinate 5,276,501, forward strand.
TTTCCGAACGTTCACCGCGTGAAGCGCATTGTTCTGAATTTGTCCCGTCCTTAAGCAGAATCTATCGCCGGCCACCAGCAACACCGAGACTGCGCCTCCCCCGACGGGTGATGGCTCGCACCGCAAAACTGCCGTGATTGTACAACAATTGTATTCAACCCTCATCCGCGCATCGATGCACGATGGCGCAGATGCAATGCTTCAATGCGCCCGTCGGCGCGGAAGGGCCCTTGGCTCGGCAACGAGCTAAAAGCGCTGCGAACTTTGGTCTTGGCGACGACATTCGATGATCAGGCACCTGGCGAGTGGCCGTCTAAATGGATTGCGGCTTCCCCTGCCCTCCGGCCAGGCCGGACGCCCTTCTTGAACTAACCCAAAAATTGTTGTACAAAAATTGGCGCGCATTATGTGAGGCCGTGGCGCTGAAGCCTGTTTTCGCGGCACATGAATCGAGTGGGAAATGGGTCACAACCTACAAACAAAACCGGCTCGCACATCGGAGCTTTCCGAAGCCTGCCATCCCGTCGGTGCGGCTGAAGCAGAAGTAATCGCCGCACGTCTTTATAGTATTCATGGCTCGGCCACCCGCTTTGAGACCGAAAAGGACGACACGTTTCTTCTCGACTGCGCGAACCGTGGGAAGTTCGTGCTGAAGATCGCTCATCCTTCCGAGCGGGTGGAGGAACTTGATTTCCAGGTCGCTCTCTTGCGCCATATCGCGGAGCACGCTCCGGACCTGCCTGTTCCCCGTGCGCATGGCGACGTCGACGGCGTGGATTTACCCGTCGTCACGACCAGCGCCGGCGAGCAGCGCGTAGTGCGGCTCATCACCTTTCTCGCCGGCACACCACTCGACCGGACAATTTCCATCGCCCCGCAGCGTGAGCGGATCGGCGAGGTCCTGGCAAAACTACGCCACGCCATGGCCGATTTTTCGCATCTTGCGGACAGTCGAACCCTGGCATGGGACGTCACCCACCTGCTCGATCTCTCCGATCTGCTGGGCTTCATCCCAGCAGGGGGCAAGCGCGCATGGACCCTGCGTGCGCTGGAGCGCTTTGCGAAGATCAAGCCGCAGCTCGACCAGTGCCGGCGGCAGGTGCTCCACAACGATTTCAATACATCGAACCTGGTCGTTGATCCTGCCAGACCGAATTTCCTGACCGGCGTCATCGATTTTGGCGATGCGGTTCGTACTGCCATCGCCGTCGATGTCTCCACGGCGTTGATGAACCAGATGCCCAAAACCTTCGACCACGCGAATCGACGTGACCTGTTCGACGAACCGCGCGACGTTCTGCGCGGCTATCTCCGCCATGCTGAACTGACGGACGAGGAGCTCCAGCTCATCCCCTTCCTGGCACAGGGCCGACTTGCGGTCCGCGCGCTGCTGACCTGCTGGCGCGCCCAGCTCTTCCCTGAGAACAGCCGCTACATCCTGCGCAACACCGAAGCGGGGTGGGCTCACCTCGAGTGGTTCAATTCGATGTCGACCGCGCAGATATCCGACCTTCTTACCCGAGAGGAACCGTAATGCCAAAGCAAGCAACTGCCCTGCCCAAGGGCTTCCGTGGCGACATGGCCAACGGCTTCAACCCTCGGGATGCGGCTCATCTCCCGAGGGAAGCCACGGCGCATGTGGCCAGGCGGCAAAGGCTGCTTGGCCCCGCCTATCGGCTCTTCTACAAGACGCCGGTCGAGATTTCCCGCGCCAAGGGCGTCTTCCTCTATGACAAGCATGGCAACGAATATCTCGACGCCTACAACAACGTTGTATCGCTGGGTCACGCTCATCCACGCGTCGTCGAGGCTATCCAGAAGCAGCTCGAAATCCTCTGCACGCACACGCGTTATATGCAGGAACCTCTGCTGGACTACGCCGAAGCCCTGATCAATACTTTCGCGGGTGATCTCGGCCGAACCGGATGCGCGATGTTCACCTGCACCGGCTCCGAAGCCAACGATCTCGCCTTGCGTATCGCGCGCTATCACACACGCAGGACCGGCGTCGTCGTCACGGCCGAAGCCTATCACGGCAACAGCGGCGCTGTGGCGGCGATCTCGCCGTCGCTCGGCAAGAAATCGGCGCTGGATCCCTACGTTCGAACGGTCGCTGCCCCCGACTCCTACCGCCTGCCCGTCATGGACATCGGCCGGCGGATGGCGGAGGATGTCGCCCGACAGATTGCCGACCTCGAAAGGCATGGCAACGGCGTGGCCGCATTCATCGCCGATTCCGTCTTCTCCTCCGATGGCCTCTATGTCGACCCCACGGACGTTCTGGCGCCTGTGGCGGAAGTCGTCCGCAAGGCCGGAGGCCTGTTCATCGCCGACGAGGTGCAGTCAGGGTTCGGGCGGACCGGCACCCACCTTTGGGGACACGCCCGACACAAGGTCGATCCGGACATCGTCACCCTTGGGAAGCCCATGGGCAACGGCTATCCCGTAGCGGGCCTGGTGGTCCGGCGCGAACTCGTAGCCGAGTTCGGGGCCAGCATGCGCTACTTCAACACGTTCGGTGGCAATTCCGTCGCTATCGCCGCCGCGCATGCCGTGCTCGACACGATCCTCGAAGAGGGTTTGATGGAAAACGCCACCAAGGTTGGCGGCGAAATCCTCGACGGTCTCCGCACCCTGCAGAACAAGTACGACTTCGTCGGTGATGTGCGTGGGGCGGGCCTCTATTTCGCCGTCGAACTCGTCAAGGACCGCGACGGAAAGGTACCCGACATGGATCGCGCGCTCGCGGCCGTCAATGCTCTGCGCGACCAGCGCATTCTCATCTCCGCGACCGGAGCAGACGCCCATATTCTCAAAATCAGGCCCCCGCTCGTCTTCACATCAGCCAATGCGGGGCGTCTGCTTGAAGGTGTCGACAATGCGCTGCGGGCAGTGCAGACCTGGGAGCGGTTGCAATAGGAACCTTTGCCGGCGCTGCGGCACCCGACGCACCAAAACGCGCGCCATCATCAACGACCAGGCCCATGAAGCAAGTCCAGGACCTTGACGCCAACGCTGAACCCGTCCCCGTTAGCGCTGTGGATATCCTGGCGCAGGACCTGCGACGCCGTATTCTGTCGGGAGATTTCCAGCCTGGCGAATTCCTCCGCGACGCCAGGATGTGCGAGGAGCACTCGACCTCACGGCACACGTTCCGTGCGGCGGCCCAGTTGCTCGTCACACAGGGCTTGCTGCGCCAGATCCCGAACCGAGGCTTTATGCTGCCCGAATTCGGACCGGATGACATTGTCGACATCACACGGGTGCGCGGCGCCATAGAGGGCGAAGCCATCCGTTTTATCGTGCTGACCGGCGTCATTCCGCCCCTGGCGCTCGAGGCGGTCGAGGTCATGCATGCCTCGACCCTGTCCTCGGACAGGTCGGCGCTGGTTACTGCGGACCGCGACTTCCATCGCGCCATCATCGCAGCGAGCGGGAGCGCCCGCCTGAAGCGGGCCTATTCGAACCTCGAAGGGGAGATCGAGCTTCTTCTCGTCCAGCGGCAGGCTTTTTACGGCACCGCCGAGGAAATGGCGCTGGAGCATGAGCGACTTGTCAAAAGTCTGAGAAGCCGCCACTTCGACACCGCCCGGGAGGCCTTCAAGGAGCACTGGGAAGATCTCCAGATCAAGCTGCTCGATCAGCGCTGACCAGCGCTCCCTACATTCGTCACGGCTGAGGCTCTTCTAAGGTCTCCCAAGAGGGCAGCTAACCGCGACACAACAGGCATGAAGGGCCAGCGTTTGTGCACAATGCTGAACCTAGAAATAGCCGAGGATGGATTTGACCTCGAGATACTCCAACATGCCCTCGAGACCGTATTCGCGTCCGTTTCCTGATTGCTTGAAACCGCCAAACGGCGCGTGCGGGTCCCAGGCAGGGTAGTTGAGATGCACCTGACCGGAGCGGATCCGCGAGGCGACGTCTTTGGCACGGTCCATATCCCTGCCCTGCACATGCGCGCCGAGGCCATAGACGGTGTCATTGGCGATGGTGACGGCCTCGTCTACGGTGTCGTAGGGGATGATACAGAGAACCGGACCGAATATCTCCTCCTGGGCAATGCGCATGTCCGTGCGCACCTCGGAAAAAATCGTCGGCTTGACATAGAGCCCGACGTTCAGACCACCCGGGCGACCCGGTCCGCCGGCGACGACCTTCGCGCCTTCCGAGATGCCGACCCCGATCATGGTTTGAATACGGTCGAACTGGGCACCGTTGGCGATTGCGCCGTGTGTGGTGGTCTCCGCGAGAGGATCGCCGACGACGATCTCGCCCGCAGCGCGTTCGGCAATCGACTCGACCTGCGAAAGCAGGGCCCGCGGCACGATCATGCGCGTCGGCGCGCTGCACGACTGGCCGAGATTGCGGAAGCCGGCAGCCACGCCCAGCGCAACAGCGCGGTCGAGATCGGCATCGGGCAGGATCACGTTCGGCGACTTGCCGCCCAACTCCTGTGCCACGCGCTTGACCGTCGGCGCCGCTGCCTCTGCCACAGCGATACCGGCGCGGGTAGACCCGGTGATGGATATCATGTCCACATCCGGATGGGAGGCGAGAGCGGCGCCGACGCCTGCCCCGTCGCCATTCACCAGGTTGAAGACACCGGCAGGGAACCCGGCTTCCTCGATCGCCTCGGCAAACAGCAGGGGGCTCAAAGGCGAAAGCTCGCTCGGCTTCAGGACGACCGCGCAGCCCGCGGCGAGCGCCGGCGCGACCTTGGCGGTGATCTGGTAGAGCGGCCAGTTCCAGGGCGTGATCAACGCGCACACACCGATCGCTTCTCGCGTGACGGCCGTGTGGCCGCGCTGCTCGACGAAGGCGAAGGACTTCAGGACATCACGGGCGGTCTTCACATGGGCGACCGCGAGCGGAACCTGCGCCGAGCGCGCATAACCGATCGCCGCGCCCATTTCGAGGGTCAGGCACTGTGCGATCAGTTCGCCACGCGCCTCGAGCAGCGCCTGCAAGCGATCGAGCAAATCGGCGCGGTATTCCGGCTTGGTCCGGCTCCATCTGGCGAACGCCCGGCGCGCCGCGTCAACAGCCGCGTCCACGTCCGCGCCGTTCCCGAGCGGGAACCGGGCGACGACCGCCTCCGTCGCCGGATTGACCACGACGCCCTCGGCGGCGCCGCTCGGCGCGCGCCATTCGCCGCCGATGAAGAACTTGTCCAAGCGGCCGTTGCGGGACAAATGCTCGAGGGGCGTCATCATGTCACCAAGTCCTTCATGCGGTAGTAGGCACCGAGGATCGGCAGGATCCAGGGCGTGGAGATCGGAGCCCCTACCAGCCACGGATCCGCTCCCACCGCGCCTCGATTTCTGGGCTCGCTCCATTGACGACGCTGTAAAAGTCGTGCTGGCCGGCCATCGCGCAGGCGTGGTTGGGCAGGATGCGTACCCGCGCGCCGACCGGGAGGTTGGGCATCGTCTTGCCGGAGCCGTTGCGGATCGCAAGGATGCCGTGCTCCTGGCTGGCCTGGGCGACGATCACGTCTTCGAGCACCTGTCCTGCCTCGTCGCAGACCATGCCGTAGCCCTGATCCACCTGCTGGCTCGCGGTGCCACGATCGCGCGATAGCGCCATCCATCCCGCATCGACCAGCACCCAGCCCTTTTCCGGCTTGACACCGATGACCGTGGCCAGCACCGAAATCGCGAGATCGTCCACTGCACAGACCCCCACCCCGTGCTGGACGAGGTCGAAGAACATATAGACCCCCGCGCGTAGCTCCGTCACACCTTCCAGATTCTCGGTAAAATGCGCGGTCGGTGTCGATCCGAGGCTGACAATCGGGCACGCATGACCATGAGCCCGCAGGATTTCGGCGGCGCGCACCGTGGCTAGGCGCTCGGCCTCAGCCGCTTTTACCAGCGCATCGGGCGAGCTCAAGCCATAGGATTCGCCCGCATGGGCGAGGACGCCCGCGAAGTTGGCGCCCGCCGCGACGACCCTGCCGGCCACCTCAATGAGCTTGGGATCGTCCGGCTTCAATCCGCCGCGATGGTCGTCGCAATCCAGTTCGATGAGCACGGACGGCGTGATGCCCGTGGCCTGGCGCACATCGGCCAGGGCATCGGCCTGCTCAACGGTATCGAGCAGCAGCTTCAGGTCGATGCCGGTGCGGCGGCAAAGCTCCGCCGCACGAAGTGCCGAGGCCGGCGACAAGCCGACCGCATAGGTCATGTCGCTATAGCCGTGGCGGGCGAAGTATTCCGCCTCGGCGATGGTCGACACCGTGATCGGGCCGGGTTCAGTGGGGAACGCCCGTTGGGCCACGTCGATGCTCTTGGCCGTCTTCATGTGCGGCCGCAGGACAACGCCCAGCTTCCTGGCGCGATCGGCGAGACGCATTATGTTGCGATCGAGCTTTGCGCGATCCAGCAGCAGCGCCGGCGTGACAAGGCCGTCAACCTTCTGGATCGGTTTCAGCAATTCCGCGTTCGTTGCCATCTTCCCGATGTTCCTCATCACTAGCCGAAGGACTGGTTCGCCAAGGCATACATGCGGGCCGCGCCATCGGGCGTTGGCTGCCGCCCCTTGATCATGGCGGTGGCTCCGCCGACCCTGACAAGGCCCAGGCTTTGCAGCCAGTCGCCCAATCCATGTTCGGCATAGACGTCGATGCGCACGAACTGGCCGTGGAGCCTGGAAAGCCGATCAAGGATCAGGAGTTGCGCGTCTTCAGGGCTTTCGGCGGCAACAGGGCCGACCACGTAGCCGCGCCCGAACTTCCTTGCGATGGCGTAACCGGCGATCCTTCCACCGCGGTCTATCACCACCACCTCGCCCACTTCGGCAAGCGCGGCCACCATCGGCCCTCGCGGCATGCCGGTGGAGCGTTCGTCGAAAGCCTGGATCGCCGAAAGGTCGGAGACCGTTGCAGGTCGAACATCGTCGCGGGACTTCGCCGGCACGGCGACGTTCAGCGGGCCTTGATGCTGTAGGACGGCACCCCAGACGGTGAAGCCGCGCCGCTTGTAGAGAGGCAGCCCCTCTTCGGTCGAATTGAGCAGCACGTTGCGACCCTCAGTCGCCTGGAGCAAACCGTTGAAGAGCCGCGAGCCGTTGCCACCACCTTGCGCGGAGCGGGTAACGATGATCATCCCGGCCGAAGCATAGGCCTGCCCGTAGTTCCACCACATTGCAGAGCCGATCACCTCGCCCGCGCGCTCGAGGACAAGGCCCTCGCCGACCCTGGCGGCAAACTCCCAGTCCTCGCTGCGGTAAGGCCAGCCCATTTCCTGCGACAGCTTCAGCGCGCCGGGCACATGGCGCGGCTCGAAAGCGGTCAGTTCGGCCGGATCGCCGACAATGTCCATTTTGAGCCCAACGGCCATGCGCAAGCAGCCTTCATTCATCCAGAGATCGAAGCTCAAGGTGGCGCCCCGCGCGCAGATTTCGATGCTGTTTTTCCCGTAGAGATCAGCGCGATTGTTCGTTTTGGACGATTCTTCGGCATACCGGACCGCGCAATTCGGGCGAGGTATGTGCGGCGTCTTATATGGTCTCCGCCTTGCTCGCTCGACGATCCCCGCCACGCCCGCACAGTCATCAATGCCAGGGAGGTAGTCCAGATGATCTACATCAGTGAGGAAGAGTCTGCCGCCCTCGTCACCCACGAACTTGCTTTCGAGGCGACGCGGGCGGCTCTCGTGGCCGCGGCATCCGGGCACAGCGGTGTCTTTCCGGCGGTTCTGGGGCGCTCGCGGGAAGCGACCAACACGTTCTCGATCAAGTCCGGGTGGTCGGACAACCTGACAGGCGTGAAGATCGGCTCCTTCTGGTCCGGCAACCCGGCGCGGGGCCTTCCGCGCCACAACTCCACCATAGTGCTGCTGGATCAGCAGACAGGTCGGCTCCGCGCCGTGATCGAGGCCGGCAAGGTCAACGCCTACCGAACGGCTGCAGCCGACGCGGTTGCGGCCGACCTTCTCGCCCGGCAGGACGCCAAGGTTCTGGCGATCTTCGGCGCGGGCAACCAGGCGAGTTTCGAGGTCGCGGCGCTGACTCGCATCCGACCGATCGAAACCGTGCTGGTCGTGGCACGGCCTTCGGCGCGACGCGATGCTTTTGTCGGCCAGATCGGCGAAAGGGGCCTCGAGGCGCGCGCCGTATCGGCCGAAGAAGCCGTGCGCGCGGCCGACATCGTGGTGACGGCGACCCCCTCACGCGAACCTCTGTTCGATGCCGCGTGGGTGGAACCCGGAACCCATGTCGTCAGCATGGGATCGGATGCGCCCGGCAAGCAGGAATTGCCGGGCCAACTGCTGTCGATGGCAAGCCTGTTCTGCGACCTGCCCTCACAGTCCCTCCGGATTGGCGACTTTCAGCACGCTCGCGCGGAGATCGAGGCGGGCACGCTTACCGTGACGCCAATCGGCGACGTCATTGAGGGCCGTGTACCTGGACGCCGCCTCGAAGACGAAATCACCGTCTTCGACAGTTCCGGCATCTCCCTGCAGGATCTCTACATGGCCGACGCGCTGATCAGCGCAAAGGTGTCCCGCCGCTAGCCGTGGGCCGGGCCGCCCGATATCGAGTGTAGGCCTCACTCGAACGAAAGCCTGCATTGGGCTTCCAGCCATCGCGCAAGAACGTGAGCTTTCCCGGATGTCGTCGGTTGCAAGGCGAGTCTGTCCGCGGCCAGTCGGGCGGAGCCGAGACGAGCCGTCGCCTGGTGCAACTCCTGCCACCTTGCGCTTATGTACCGCGGACTTGGCGGGGGAACGTGGGGATTCCGCTCACCCGACCGCTGACACCTTGGCTTGGTGCGCGTCAGGTCTGACTTCCGGCTGATCTTCAGATAGCCGCGATGTCCAGCTTCGAGCCGTCAACCAGACGCGACAGGCGGAACGGTGTAGGATCGACGCAAGGCGTGTCGTTTACGACAAGCTCCGCGGCCAGATAGCCAAGCCCCGGGCCTAAACCGAAGCCGTGGCCCGAACAGCCCGCCGCGAGGACGAGGCCTTTCACCCCGTCGACCTGCGACACCACGGGCACTGCGTCCGGCGTGCAATCGACGAAACCACCCCAGGCGCTATCGATCCTTATGTCGGCCAGTTGGGGGAAGGTCTTGCGGACACTCTCCACCACTTGGCTTACCAGCCATTTCAAGGGTGGGGGATCCAGCACCCGACTTTGTTCGAATATCCGATCGTCGCTTGCCAAAAGGGCGGACAATGAATCCGGCCCCGAAAAGAACGATTGGCCAATGCCGAGCCTGACATTCTTCAGGCGACGGAAGAACTGCGGCATGAATTCCCGGCTATACCGGATAGCCCGGGGCGTGATTTCGAGGTTCGCCTTGCCGCTGATGGCAAGTGTATAGCTTCCGTCCAGTCGGCGCGTGATTGTGCAGTAGGGTGTGGAGATTGCCTCGCCTATGTTGATTGTCGGGGTGGAACGCAGCGCGGTCTGCCGGATACTCGCTTGGGGGAAACTGATCCCGAGCGGCCTCAGGAAGCGCGAAGACCAGGCGCCAGCGGCGCACAGCACGGCGCTGGTTCTGATGTAGCCCTTCTCCGTGTGCACGCCCGCGATTTTGCCATTGGCCAAGTCGAGCGCCCGCGCGGCGCATTCCTGGTGGATCGTGGCGCCCAGAACTCTGGCGCCCTCGGCGATAGCCGGCGCGGCGAGCGCAGGCTCGGCCTTACCGTCCCGTTCCGAATAGATCCCGCCGACCCATTTATCGCGCGCTTCGGGGACGCGCTCGGCCACCTCCGCCCGGCTGAGACTGCGGGTTTCGACGTCGTACTCCCTGGCGATCTCGCGCCACTTTTCCCAGCCGGCGAGCACAGCCTCGTCGTGAGTCGCAAAGAGGAGACCGCAGCGTCGAAATCCAAGGTCCCGATTGATATCGCGCGTCAGCTCGTCCCACAGTCGCAGGGAGATCACCGAGAGCGGCAGTTCGCGCCGGTCGCGGTTCTGCTGGCGGCACCAACCCCAGTTTCGGCTCGATTGTTCACATGCGACGTGGCCCTTCTCGAGCAGAGCCACGGAAAGGCCACGCTTCGCCAGAAAGTAGGCGGCCGTGGAGCCGAGGATGCCGCCGCCGACGATGACGACGTCCGCCTCGGCCGGGAGACGCTCATCACTGTGAATGCGTTCGACTCGGGGCGACATGTTCCAACCAACCTCGGCTGCCAGGAATGCGGAAGCAAAGTTCCGATCAGCCCTTCATCGCATCGTGCGCTCGAAAGAATGTGCCGAAATCATCGAGGACTTCGCCAGATGTGCGGATTTTTGATCGCTTGATCGATAGGATCTGCTCAAGCCCCACCGAATTCCAGTTCGGCACAGCGCGGCGCAACCTGCTCGCGAGTCCGTTTGGATCGAGCTTGAGGATCGTGGATCGGCTCAGTGTCGGGAGCGCCGGAACAGGCAAGACGACACTAAGGACAGCTGCAACGATAACCGCTACGCTATGGCCGACCGCCGCGGTTTGATTGTGTAATTCCATTCTGGATGGAACTGGTCGCCGGTGATATCGAGGGTCGCCATCTCGGCAGCCGAGACCTTCACGCCCTTCTCATAGGTGGTGGCGTCGAGCGCGCACTCGACCTTGAGCCCGGTCTTGGTCGTGGTCGCGCCGATCAACTCGACCACGGCGAGGCGATCCGTCAACGGACGGCCGCGCCAATTCTGCGTGATGTGGCAGAACAGTCGGTGCTCGATCTTGTTCCACTTCGACGTGCCCGGCGGATAGTGATGGACGTGGACGACAAGCCCGGTCTCGTCGGCGAGCTTCTGCAGTTCCACCTTCCACAGCCGCACGCGCGCCCCGTTGGAGCCGCCGCAGTCGGCGGTGATCGTCAGCGCGCCGGCCGAGGGATAGCGCTGGCGGCCCATGCGCTCGAGCCACGTGCGGATCGAGTGGACCGCGAACTCGGCGGTGTCGGCGGTGATGCCGACGCTGACCCAGCCCTCGTTGGCGGCCACGTCGTAGACGCCGTAGGGGACGACCTTGCCAAGCGTCGTGTCGACGAAGTCGTGCACCTTGACGCGCTGCGGGTCGCCCTTCGGGCGATAGTCGCTGCCGCCATTCTTGAAGGCGCCGACGAGCTCTTTCTTCTTTGTATCGACGGAGATGACGGGCTCACCGGCCGCCTGCGCGGCGACCACCTTGGCGTTGATGTGCGCGAACTGGGCATCGCGGTCGGGATGGTGCGCGCCTTCATCCGTCTTGCGGTTAAGCTGGCGCGAGAAGCCGAGCTTGACAAGCAGCTTGCGCACGCTGTTGGGGCTGATCGCATGGCCCATGTCGCCAAGCGCGCGCGCCAGCTTGTCCAGGCTCTTCGACACCCACAACAGAGGCCGCTCCGGATCACCCAAGGTCGCCGGCTCAACGAGGCGCTCAAGGTCGGCAAGCAGCGTCGGATCGCGCGCCGTCAACGGCCGCGGGCCGCCGCCTTCTCGGCGCACCCGACCGCGCGGCGCCGCCGCGTCGAGGTCTTTCAGCCCGCGCCCGATCGTCGAGCGGGCCAGCCCTGTGATCTCCGAGACCGCCGCCAGCCCACCCCGGCCCGCAGCGCGCGCCTCGCTCGCGGCGAACACGCGCCGGCCGCGCTCGTCGCGCTTCGAGCCGTCCGCCTCCCACCGCTGCTGGATCCCGCGCCGGTCGATCATGTCGCTACCGCTAGCGCGCCTCGCTCCGGCAGGGAATCCCTGCCGGGTGAGTCACACCGCCGCAGGTCGAGACAACCGACCGATTCAATTATCGTTGCAGCTGTCCTAACCAATGCGATCCCGGCGGAGCTGGTCGAGACCAAACTGGAAGATCGTCTGGTGATCTTGGAAGACACCGGCGTTGCGCCGCGGGGCCCTTACACGACCGACCCGCTGATCAGGGCAGCGGCGACCCGCGGCTAGGCCGCGCGCCGGGCCGCTTGCCGACATCGAATGTAGGCCTCACTCGAACGAAAGCCTGCATTGGGCTTCCAGCCATCGGGCAAGCGCGTGGGCCTTTCCAGACAATTCGGCTTCTCCCGTCCAGATGAGCCCGTAATGGCTTCCATCGGGATCGAAACCGGCCGGTGCGACGAGCCGCCCTCTCTCTATGTCGTCGGTTGCGAGGACCAGGGGACTGAGGGCAGCGCCAAGCCCCGCCGATGCGGCCTCAACGATCAGGAAGTGGTGGTCATAGAAGCGGATTTCCGTGGGGCGCCGCACCGATGGGTGGACGGCGAGCCATTGTGACCAGGCGTCCGGCCGGGTCTTTGAACCCAGCGCGATATACTCCCCCGAGGCAAAGGCCGGCGCGAGTTGAGGGCTCATCACCGGTCCAACCTTTTCTGGAAAAAGGCGCTGGACATGCGAGGCCTCTGGCAGCGCGAAATCGAGCCGTCGAATGGCCAGATCGATCCGGTCGCGACGAAACTCCACCGGGCCGCCGCCTACCGAGAGATGCAGCGCGATATCGGGATGCGCGCTCTGAAAGCTCGCCAGTCGCGGAATGAGCCAACGCATCGCGACCGAGGGCTCGCAGGAAAGCACCAGCACGTCCTGGCGAGCGTTGGCGGCGCGCAGATTTTCGATGGTTGTCGCCAGCTCCGTGAAGAACCGGCCAAGCGTAAGGTTGAGCGTCTCCCCTGCCGCCGTGAGGCGCAAGCCCCGACCGCTTTTCTCGAACAGCCTGAATCCGAGATCGTCGGACAATTTGGCGACCCGACGGCTGACGGCGCCATGGGTCAGGGCGAGACTGTCTGCGGCCAGCCGAACGGAGCCGAGACGAGCCGTCGTCTCGAACGCCCGAAGATCGTCCAGCGAGGGTATGTCGGACCGCTTCATCGGTGAATTTTTATCACCGCTTCCGTGTAGAAACTATCGCTTTTTAAGAGGCGCCGCGTCTGCATAATTGTTCCATGCGAACCAATAGCCAGCCTACGATCGGCATCCTCGCCGACGACCTGACCAGCGCCGCGGATGGCGCCGGCCCGTTTGTCGAGCGTGGCCTACGAGCAGTGGTAGGCAGGGGCCGCTTACCGGCGGTGGAAGGGACGATCGTCGCCGTCGACAGCGGGTCGCGGTCCGTCGACGCCTCGGCAGCGGCGGAACTCTCCGCGGGCCTTGCCGCACGGCTCGCCTCCCGCCAAATCCTGTACAAGACCGTGGACTCCACGCTGCGCGGACATATAACGGCGGAACTGGAAGCGGCGTTCAGGGCGAGCGGTCGCAAGACGCTTGTCTTTGCTCCCGCGTTCCCCACCGCGGGGCGCACGACCGTCAGCGGTGTTCAGCTTGTGGACGGCGTGCCGGTCGCGGAAACCCGTTATGGTCGCGACCCCGTTCATCCGGCGCGTCACTCGCGGCTGGTCGAGCTTGTTCCTGCCTGCATCGGCAATGTCGTCGTCATCGATGCGACCACCCAGGGCGATCTCGACAGAGAGATCGCTGCTATGCCGGAAGCGGAATCGATCCTCTGGGCAGGTTCTCCCGGCATGGCGATGGCGCTGGCGAAACGCTTCGCGCCGGCCGCGGCAGCATCGAATCCGGTCGTGCCCGCTGCTGGCGACATTCTCGTCGTGATCGGCAGCGCCAACTCGCTCAGCCATCGCCAGGCCGATCAGATCGCCACGCAGGCTCGGGTCACATTGCTTCGGGCTCCGGCCCAGCGCATGGATGATCCCCTGTCCGTCCTGCACGGTATCGCTCGGGACGCGGCCGAACGACTACGCCGCCAACCGTTTGATGTCGTGATCGCCACAGGCGGAGATACCATGGAAGCCATTCTCGACCTCCTGGAGATCGGCGCCTTCGAGATCCTGCGGGAGTTCGAGCCAGGCTTTCCGCTGGGCCGCGCTTTCCTTGGGGACGGGCGCGAGCTTCTTATCGGCATGAAGGCAGGTGGCTTCGGAGACGGCGACACGCTGCGGCGCGCAATCGCCGAGCTCCGCCCGAACATCGTGACGTCAGCACAGGCATTGCCATGACCCAATCTGCTCCTCTTGCCATCACGATGGGCGACGCCTCCGGCATCGGTCCGGAGATCGTGGCCAAGGCATTGGCGCCGGGAAGCCAGCGGGCCGTCGTGTTCGGCAGCCGCGTCGTGATGGGGGAGATCGTCCATCGTCTGGGCCTTGACCTAACGGTCAGGCATGTCGCCGGACCCGAAGAAGCACGCTTCGAGCCTCGGTCCATCGAGGTGGTCGAAACGACCCAAATCCTGGAGTTACCGCCGCTTGGGGTCGTCAACGCCATTTCCGGCCAGGCTTCCTTCGACGCAATCATAGCCGCGATCTCCGCGGCCAAGGCCGGCACCGTCAGCGGCATCGTAACCGCGCCGATCAACAAGGAAGCGATGGGATGCGCGGGCATCCGCTATCCCGGGCATACCGAGATTCTGGCCGACTATAGCGGCGCGAAGCGCGTTGCGATGATGCTGGCCAATGACGAAATCCGCACGGTTCTGGTGACGATCCACACCTCGCTCCGCAAGGCCATCTATCAGGCCGATTTTGACGCCCAGATGGCGGCTATCCGGCTGGCGCATGACGGCGGCAAGGCCCTCGGGATCGCGGCGCCACGCATCGCGGTCGCGGGGCTCAATCCGCATGCCGGCGAAGGCGGCCTCTTTGGCGATGAAGAAATCCGCATCATCCGGCCTGCGATCGAGGCGGCGCGCGCCGAGGGCATCGATGCCAGCGGTCCTTGGCCCGGCGACACCGTCTACATGCAGGCCCGCAAGGGTCGCTTCGATGTCGTAGTGGCCCAATATCACGACCAGGGCCTGATCCCTGTGAAATATCTCGGGCTCGAAAAGGGCGTGAACATCACCCTTGGCCTACCGTTCGTCCGCACAAGCCCCGACCATGGCACGGCGTTCGATATCGCGGGTCAGGGCGTTGCCGATTCCACCAGTTTGGAGACCGCAATCGCTTACGCCCGGCGGCTCGTTGCTGCGCAAACCAAGTCCCAAGAACGTGAAAGGGTAGTCTGATGGGCCTCCGCTTCATCTTCATGCTCACGCGCAACGACCGCACGGTCGAGGACGCGTCGAAACAACTTCAGACCGCCTTGAGGCTCGGCGTACGCCATATCGGCTTCAAGGACATCGGCTTGCCGATCGACCAGCTGAAGTCGCTCAATCAAGCCATCAAGGCCGGCGGCGCAACCTCCTATCTCGAAGTCGTCTCGCTCGACCGGGAGAGCGAGATCGTCTCCGCAAAGGCCGCGGTCGAGATCGGCGTCGACATCCTGCTGGGCGGTACGCGCGTTGACGACGTTCTGCCGATCGTTACCGGCAGCAGCCTGCAATACTTCCCCTTCCCCGGGCGCATCAGCGGTCACCCGAGCGTGCTCGAAGGCACGATCGGGGAGATTGTCGAGAGCGCCAAGGCGCTGACCGCGCGCGACGGGGTGCATGGTCTCGACCTGCTTGCCTATCGCTCCAGGGAAGACGTCCCGACCCTCATCAGGCAGGCCTGCGCGGCCGTGTCCAAACCGGTCTACGTCGCCGGCTCGATCGACACGCCCGAGCGGATCGCAGTGGTCAAGGACGCCGGCGCCGCCGGCTTCACGATCGGTACCGCCGCGCTGGACGGCAAATACCCGGCGCCGGAAAAGGATGTGTCGAGCCAGCTCGCTGCGATCCTGCGCGACGTCGCCACGCTCAACCGGCACATCTCGCCCTTCCACAAGAAGAACCTGGCCAACGCCTTCGCCCATGTCCCCGATACCCGTTCGCCCACGGTCGAGGGACAGGTCAACAACATGCAGATCAAGCTCGCCAAATTTGCCGGTGAGCAGGCTTGGCACTTCCGTCCGCAGGTCGATGAGCTGATCCTGGTGCATAAGGGCCGCCTGCTGATGAAGTTCCGTGATCGCGAGGAGATGGTGGAGGCCGGCGAATTCATCGTTGTGCCGCATGGCGTCGAACATTGCCCTGTCGCGATCAGTGACACCTGCGAAGTGATGTTGATCGAGCCAGGCACCTCGGTGAACACGGGCTCGGCAAAAGATTCGGGCAAGGTGGTCGAGCTCGGCCGCGCGTGAGGCATGCTCACAACGCCATAAGCTGTACCGTCACCCAGCGGCGCGCTGGCCTACCTCGATAGGACTTCGATCGTGCGATCCAAAACCATCCGGCTCGACTTCCGGGTCCGATACTGTCACCCGCCCTACCCCCCAGATGCGCGCGGCGATGGCAGCCGCCGAGGTGGGTGACGATGTCTTGGGCGATGATTTCACAGTGAAAGCGCTGGAGACGCGCCTTGCCGCCATGTTCGGCAAGGAAGCAGGCCTGCTGCTGCCGACCGGGACCATGGCCAATCTCGCGGCGAGGAGTACCTCTGCGGAAACGAAGCTCACACCTATCTGTGGGAAGCGGGGGGCGCCGCCGTGCTCGGCTCGGTTCAGCCACAACAGTTGCCGGTCCGTGCCGATGGTACGATCCGCATCGGCGATCTTCATGCGGCGGTGAAGGCCGACGACCCCCATTTTGCTGTCACACGACTGGTGTCGATAGAGAATACGTTTGTCGGGCGGATACTTCGGCCGGAGTATCAGGACGAGGTGGTCGGCTTCGCGCGGGAGCGGGGTCTCGCCACCCACCTTGACGGCGCGCGGGTGTTCAACGCGGCCGTGGGGCTTGGCGTCAATGGCGGCCGTTTGGCAGAGGGCTTTGACAGCGTGTCTGTATGCCTCTCGAAGGGGCTGGGAGCGCCGCTTGGCTCGGTGCTGGTCGGGGATGCCGCGCTGATCGCCCGAGCGCACCGTTGGCGCAAGATGCTCGGCGGGGGCATGCGGCAGGCAGGAATAGTTGCAGCGGCGGGCCTGCATGCGCTCGACCATCATGTCGAACGTCTGGCCGAGGATCACGCCAACGCCAAGGCACTCGCGGATGGATTCTCGGGAACCAAGGGACTGACGGTGACACCGCCGCAGTCCAACATGGTGTTTGTGGATCTCGCGCCCGAGCTGGCGACCCGGCTATCCGAAGCATTGCCTGATCGAGGCATAGCGGCCAGTTTCTGGCCGGGTGGACGCATGCGCTGGGTCACCCATCTCGACGTCGATCGTGTCGCCGTTGACGAGGCAATCGTAGCGGTGCGCGAGGTCGCTGAGAGTCAAAGATGAAGGACGCCCCAAGGAGATAGAGAAACGTTGGCGGAATGATCAACTGGCGAGCTTCTGGAGAGAGCAGCCAAGATAGGAGAAAGCCAGTGCATGTGGGTTTGATAGGTGGCATTGGTCCAGCGGCCACCTGCGTCTACTATGAAGCGATCGTAGGGTCGTTCGCGACAACGGGCCTCAAGCTTGAGCTGACTATTGCCCATGCTGATCTGCGGGAAATGATAGCAAATATGGAAGCTGGCAGAGCCGAACAGCAGGCAGAAATCTTTGCCCGTCACATTGAGCAACTGCGGGCCGCTGGCTGTCAGGCTGCCGCGGTCACGTCGATGGGTGGTCACTTCTGCATCAACGAACTCAAGGCCATATCGCCGCTCCCGATCATCGACGCCGTCCCTGCCCTCGATGCATTCTTTTCGGCGCATCAAGCAAGCTGTGTAGGAGTCCTCGGAACCCGAAAGGTGATGGAGACGAAGCTCTATGGTGTCGCGACGGTTGAGGTTATCGCCCCCGACTCGGATCAGATCGATGACGTTCACGATGCATACTTGCGAATAGCAGCCAGTGGTGTTGCGGGTGAGAAAATTTCGGAGTTTTTCATCGAAGCGGGAGCACGGCTTTGTCGAGCCGGCGCGGAGCTCATTGTTCTTGGTGGGACCGATCTTTCAGTCGCCTTTAAAGGCAGGACGCCAGACTACCCTGTAGCGGATACCGCACTGATCCACGCTGCGGCGATCTCGCAGGCTGCAATGGGACATCGGCCCACCCGACAGATCTAGCACTGCTTTAGCTGAATTCGTGATGGGGTTGGTCCCGTATACGCCAACAATGGGCATGTTCGATCTGGCGGTCAGCGCGTTCGCACGCTTCAATGACACCTCCTCCTTGAGGATCGCCGGTCAGATCAACGACATGCAGATAAAGCTGGCGAAATCTGACGTATTCGTCTGGTACTTCCATAAGAGCGAGGATGAATTTCGTGCACAAGGGCCGCCTGCTGGTGAAGTTCCGCGATCGGGACGAGATCATCGAGGAAGGCGAATTCATCGTCGTCCCGCATGGCGTCGAACATTGCCGTGTGGCTTTGGACAATACTGCGAGGTAGCGCTGTTCGAACCGGACACCACGCTTGATACCGGCACGGCAACAAACGAGCGAACGGTGACCGAACTCGGCCACATCTAGACGGATGTGGCCACTTGGGGGCGGCTGGTACTTGAAGCAGAGAGCCAGGGCCGCGAGGCCCCAAGTCTCGTCTAAAGCACAACCCTACCAGTCCATGACCACCTTGCCGGAGTTTCCGGAGCGCATGGCGTCGAAGCCTGTCTGGTAGTCGTCAACGCCGATGCGATGAGTGATCAGCCCGGAGACGTCGAGCGGCCCCTGTACGAGCGCGATCATCTTGTACCAGGTCTCGAACATCTCGCGGCCGTAGATGCCCTTGAGATGCAGCATCTTGAAGATGACCTTGTTCCAGTCGATCTCGAAACCGGTCGGCGCGATGCCGAGGATGGCGATCTTGCCGCCATTGTTCATGGTGTCGATCATGTCGCGGAAGGCGTGCGCCGAGCCCGACATTTCGAGGCCGACGTCGAAGCCCTCCGTCATGCCCTCCTCTTTCATCACGTCGCGCAGCTTTTCCTTGGAGGCGTCGACGACGTGGTGGACGCCCATCTTGCGGGCGAGGTCGAGCCGCACCGGGTTGATGTCGGTGATGACGACCTTGCGGGCGCCGACGCACTGCGCCACCATCGCGCCCATGATGCCGATCGGCCCGGCGCCGGTGACCAACACGTCCTCGCCGACGAGATCGAACGAAAGAGCCGTATGCACCGCGTTGCCGAGCGGGTCGAAGATCGCCGCAATTTCATCGGGCACGTTGTCGGGGATCGGCACGACATTGTTCTGCGGGATGGCGACATATTCGCCGAAGGAGCCCGGGCGGCTGACGCCGACGCCCAGCGTGTTGCGGCACAGATGTCCCCTGCCCGCGCGGCAGTTGCGGCAGTGGCCGCAGACAATGTGGCCCTCGCCGGAGACGCGCTGGCCGATCTTGTATTCGCTGACGGCCGCGCCGAAATCGGCGACCGTGCCGACGAACTCGTGACCGGTAACCATCGGCACCGGCACGGTTTTTTGGGCCCACTGGTCCCAATTGTAGATGTGGACGTCGGTGCCGCAGATGGCCGACTTTTTCACCTTGATCAGTACGTCGTTCGGGCCGATCTCGGGGATCGGCACGCGCTCCATCCATATGCCGGGTTCGGCCTTTGCCTTAACGAGGGCCCGCATCATGTTGGACATATTGTTGTTCCTCAGGAAATGATGCCGAGTTCCTTGCCCACCTCGCCGAACGCCGTCACCGCGCGGTCGATGTCGGCGGTGGAGTGCGCGGCGGACATCTGGGTGCGGATGCGCGCCTGACCCTTCGGCACCACGGGGAAAGAGAAGCCGATCACATAGATGCCGCGCTCAAGCATCATTTCCGCCATGCGCGATGCCAGCGCCGCATCTCCGATCATCACCGGGATGATCGGGTGATCGGCGCCCGCCAACGTGAAGCCAAGCTTGGTCATGCCCGAGCGAAACCGCTCTGCATTCTGGTAGAGCCGCTTCCGTAGCGCGTCACCCCTCTCGATAATGTCGAAGACCTCGAGCGACGCCGCAGCGATCGCCGGCATCAGCGTGTTGGAAAAGAGATAGGGCCGCGAACGCTGGCGCAGCCACTCCACCACCGGCTTGCTGGCGCTTGTATAGCCGCCTGAAGCGCCACCCAAAGCCTTGCCCAACGTTCCAGTGATGATGTCTACCCTGCCCTCGACGCCGCAATGCTCGGCCGAACCGCGGCCATGTTTTCCGACAAAACCGACCGCGTGGCTGTCGTCCACCATCACCATCGCCTCGTATTTTTCCGCGAGGTCGCACACACCCTTGAGGTTCGCGATGATGCCGTCCATCGAGAAGACGCCGTCCGTGGCGATCAGCTTGAAGCGGCTACCCTCGGCCTTCTTCAGCTCCTCCTCCAAGGCACCCATGTCGTTGTTGGCGTAGCGAAGGCGCTTGGCCTTCGACAGCCGCACGCCGTCGATGATCGAGGCATGGTTGAGTGCGTCGGAGATGATCGCGTCTTCCTCGCCAAGCAGCGTCTCGAACAGGCCTCCATTAGCATCGAAGCACGAGCCGTAGAGGATCGTGTCCTCCATGCCAAGGAAGCTGGATATCTTCGTCTCGAGCTGTTTGTGCTCCTCTTGGGTGCCGCAGATGAAGCGCACCGAGGCCATGCCATAACCATAACGGTCGAGCGCGGCCTTCGCAGCCGCCTGCAAGTCCTCGCTATCTGCAAGCCCGAGATAGTTGTTGGCGCAGAAATTGAGCAGTTTCCTGCCGCCGACCTCGATCTCGGCGGACTGAGGAGAGGTGATGACGCGCTCGGACTTGTAGAGGCCGTCCGCCTCCATCTGTGAAAGAAGTTCTCGAATGTGGCCTTCCAAGGTCATCGCCATGATGCCTCTAACTCCCGTGTTGTGTTCTCTCCACAAAGCCCGCGAAGGATGCGCTCGAAGTGGCTGGGATCGTGTGCATTGAGCAGCGCGGCCTCGCGAGGCAGGTGCAGATCCCAGAGACGCGAAAGCCAGAAGCGAAATGCTCCGGCCCGCTGCATTGCCGGAAGCAATCTGTGTTCGGCCGGAGCAAGAACGCGCACCGATTCATAGCCGGCTAGCAATGCGGCGGCTCGCGATTCGTGCTGGCGACTGGTGCAACCATCGACGCACCAGTCGTTCAGGCACACAGCGATATCGAACAGAAGCGCGTCGCAGCCCGCGAAATAGAAATCGAAAACGCCCGTCAGGCGCTCGCCGACAAACAATGCGTTGTCGCGAAAAAGATCGGCGTGAACTGGCCCTCTGGGAAGGTACGCGTAGGATGCCGAGGCCGCCAACTCCTTCTGGAAAGCCAGCTCACTCGCGAACAGCGAGCGCTGCGCATCGGACATGAAGCGGCAGACCACCGGCGCCACTTCGTCCCACCAGGAGAGACCTCGCGGATTGTCCTGATGCCGCGGGTAGTCGCGCCCGGCCACGTGCATCTGCGCCAGGAATTCGCCGATCGCGTGGCAATGCGCGTCGCCCGGAGCTGTCACGCTCTCGCCCT
Source organism: Mesorhizobium sp. L-8-10 (assembly GCF_016756635.1). Classification (NCBI taxonomy): domain Bacteria; kingdom Pseudomonadati; phylum Pseudomonadota; class Alphaproteobacteria; order Hyphomicrobiales; family Phyllobacteriaceae; genus Mesorhizobium; species Mesorhizobium sp. L-8-10. The sequence goes on from NZ_AP023263.1 coordinate 5,297,726, forward strand.
CAAGCCGGTCGACGACGACGGCAGGCCGGCCCTTCAGCGCGTGAAGGATTTCGCCACCGCCGTTGGCGACCGGGTTCGGAACCGGCATACCCCGCGCCGCGAGATGCTTCATGAGATGGAGATAGTACGGCAATTGCCCGCTCATGAGCCGCTCGAACAGCGTGAGCACATAGGCGCCGGTGTCGGTGTCGACGAAATAGTTGGTGTTTTCGATCCCGCTCGTGATGCCGCGAACGGAACGCGGCCTGCCCAGTCCCAGCGCCCGAAAGAACGCCGCGACCTCGTCGTCCGAGAGTTCTGTGTACACGGCCATGGACAAACAGCTCCCGACGCGGCGTTTTCTCTAGCCTGCGCCCTGCAGGGTCTCGGAGATGTAGCTCTTGACGGCTTGCGCATCGACGGGAAGGACTTTGAACCGTTTCGGCAGGTCTTCCAGGCCGTTGAACCGCCGCGGACGGTTCGGCTCGCGACCCAGAGCTTCCCGGATGGTTTCGGCAAATTTCACCGGCAGCGCGGTCTCGAGCACGATCATCGGCGTTTGCGAATCGGCGTGCTCGCGTGCCACCTTCAGGCCATCGGCCGTGTGCGGATCGATGAGCGTGCCGGAACGCTCCCAAGTGTCACGGATCGTGGCCAGTCGGTCGGCATGGATGCTCCTGCCGCTGCAAAAGCCAAAACGATCCGCGCCCTGGGAGAATGCGGGATCCCCGCTGAGATCGAAGGACCCGCATTGGCGCAGCTGATCACCGAACAGCGATTTCGTCCGCCTCGCGTCGCGGCCGATCAGGTCGAATACGAACCGCTCGAGATTCGACGCCTTGGAAATGTCCATGGACGGGCTCGAGGTCTCGAACGTGTCGGCACGCCCGCGCACGCGATAGACACCGGTGCGGAAGAACTCATCCAGAACATCGTTCTCGTTCGTCGCCACGACGAGACTGGATATCGGAAGTCCCATCATCCGCGCGACATGGCCGGCGCAGACATTGCCGAAATTGCCCGACGGAACGGTGAAGGCGACACGGGTGCCGCCGTTCCTGGCGACTTGAAAGTAGCAGTGGAAGTAATACACCACCTGAGCCATCAGCCGGGCCCAATTGATCGAATTGACGGCTCCGATCCGGTGACGCCGCTTGAAGTCAGCATCGCCGGACACAGCTTTCACGATGTCCTGACAATCGTCGAACACACCTTCGATGGCGAGGTTGTGGATGTTGTCGTCCTGAAGGCTGAACATCTGAGCCTGCTGAAAAGCGCTCATCCGACCATGCGGCGACATCATGAAGACCCGCACACCGTTCTTGCCGCGCATCGCGTATGCGGCCGCGCTCCCCGTGTCGCCGCTGGTGGCGCCAAGAATGTTGAGTTCCTCGCCCCGATGCGCCAGCTCGTACTCGAGCAGATTGCCGAGCAACTGCATCGCCATGTCCTTGAACGCCAGCGTGGGGCCGTTCGACAGCTCCAGAACGTAGACTCCCGTCTCAAGTGGCCGCACGGGTGCTATCTCGCGGGATCCAAAGATCTGCGCCGTGTAGGTCTTTTCACATATCGTCTTCAGGTCCACGGGCGGAATATCGTCGACGTAGAGCGACAGGATTTCGAAGGCAAGGTCCGGGTAGGACAGGCCACTCCAACGGCTCAGCATGATGCCGTCCACCTGCGGGTAGGCCTCGGGCACATACAACCCGCCGTCCGGCGCGAGACCTTCGAGCAGGATCTCGCAAAACGCCTTGCGCTCGGGATGGCCCCGTGTGGATATGTAGTGCATCGGAAACTCTTCCTTGTGGACGCAGCTATGTGGCTATCGTCACGACAGCTTGCGTCGGGCTGACCGACCTTTCGTCTTCTCAGCGCCGGGCGCGCAACCAGGCGATCTTGTCCTGCAGTGCATAACCCTTGATGATCGCGGGCATGAACCAGGCGTTGCCGTTGAAGAACGGCACCGCCGCTGGCGCACGGAAGTCAAAAGCCGAACGTGCCTTGTCGACATGGCCCATGAGCTTGTGCGCCGCGTGCATGCCGACCCAAGGCGCCCAGACGACGCCGGAACCGCAAAAGCCGGACGCATAGAGCAGGCCGTCCTTCTCGAAGATGCGGGGGATCATGTCGCGGTTCATCGCCACGTTTCCAAACCAGCTGTGCGACAGGCGAACGTCTTCCAGTTCCGGGAAGATCTCGACCAGGCCGTTGCGCAGGCGGATCGTTGGTTCCGCTGGATCGCCCGCGCGCGAACTGTCGCGTCCACCCAAGAGGATGCGCTTTCCGTCCGGCGAAGGCCGGTAGTAGAAACCCAGTTGGCGGTTCTCACCCATCATCATCAGCTTCGGCATCAGCCGGGCCATCAGGTCAGGCGACAGTTCCTCCGTCGCGATGATGCGCGCGCGAACCGGCACCAAGCGGCGGCGCAGGAAGGGTGCTGCGTCATCGGTATAGCCGTTGGAGCAAACCAGAACCTGCCGCGCCTGCACCGTGCCGGCCGAAGTCTTGACGCTGAACCCGTTGCCGTCGCGCGTAATCGCGGTGACCGGCGTGTTCGCGTGCACGGTCAGACCCGAGGCCAGCGCCACGCGCAAGAGTTCGGCATGGAACTTGGCCGGATGCAGCCCGCCAATGTCCATGCGCACCGTGCCGCCGCGGTAGAAGTCGGTCCCGATATAGCTTTGCTGCTCGGCATGAGGAACGGCGTAGGACTCGATCCCCAGCACCCTGGCCAGCCTCTCGGCGCCGTGGGCCATGGCGTCGTAATGGTTGTATCCGAGCGCGCCCTTGAAGTTGCCGACCAGCCGGAAGTCGCAGTCGAGCCCCTCGGTCTTGATGAAGTCGTAGAGGAACTCTCGCGCGCGCTTGCCCTCCTGCTCGATGGCGATCGCCTTGTCCTCGCCGAAGCGCCTGGCGATCGTGGCGTAGTCCGGCCGGATCGTGCCGCTGGTCACGCCGCCGTTGCGCGACGAGGCCCCTTCGCCCGGCATCATCGCATCGAAGGCCGCAACCGAACGTCCCTCGCGCGCCAGCGTCATTCCGGCGGAGAGGCCGGCATAGCCCGCGCCGACGATCGCCACATCCAGAGTCTTGGCCAAAGGCTGCGGCGGCAGCGGCCTGACGGGCGCGGCCTCCCACCAGTAGGGCGTGTTCTTGGCAGCGACTTTTGGCTGTTGCACCTGAACAGCTTTCTGCTGCGTGTTGACGATCGACGGTGTGCCGCGCGCGCTGACGAGATCAGACACGATCGTCCCTCACGTCGAGCGCGTCGCGCAGGCCGTCGCCGATGAAGTTGAAGCTGGTCACCGCGATGGTGATGGCCGCTCCGGGAATGATCGCCAGCCACGGGGCGCTCGCCAGATACTGCTGCGCGCCGTTGAGCATGTTGCCCCAACTCGGCAGAGGCGGCTGGATGCCATAGCCGAGAAAGCTGATGTAGGACTCCATGAGAATAGCGCGGGCGACGGTAAGCGTGGCGGCGACGATGATAGGGCCCATGGCGTTGGGGAGTATCTCGCGGAACATGATGTAGGTCCTGCTCAATCCCAGCATCCGTCCAGCCAGCACGAACTCGCGCTCGCGCAGCGAACGCACCTCGGCGTCGACGATGCGGGCGACCTCCATCCAGCTTGTCAGCGCGATGACGACGGTGATCATCGACGCGCTGGGTTTCAGAGCGGCCGCCAGGGCCAACAGCAGGAAGATTGAAGGGAACGACAGGAAGCCGTCGACCGTGCGCATCAGCGATGCGCCGACCCACCCGCCTCGATAGCCCGCGATCACGCCCACGATCGTCCCGACGAGTATCGAGAGCACCATCGCGGAGACACCCACGAGGAGCGACGTCCTGCCGGCCATGAACAATCTTGCCGCGATGTCGCGACCCAAAGGATCGGTGCCCAGATAGTGATCGCCGGTGAAGGGCGGAGCGAAGCGCGCACGCAGATCGATATACAGCGAGTCGTACGGCAGCAGGTGAGGCCCGACGACACAGGCAAGTGTCAGCAGGCTGATCATCACCAGCCCGAGCAGCGCCAGTCGATGGCCGAGGAAGCGGCGCATGACGCGACTGTCCCACCAATGGCTGTGCTCCGTTACTGCGGCGATGGCGGTCATGTCATGGCCTCCTACTGTTGGCGGCGGGCTAAGCCAGACGGATGCGCGGATCGACCAATGCGACCACGATATCCGCGATGAGATTGCCGGCGATGGTGAGAATGGCCGAGAACATCAGCAGGCCCATTACGACCGGATAGTCGCTGTAGCCGAGGCTATCGAGGAACAGCCTTCCCATCCCCGGCCACGTAAAGACGGTTTCCGTGACCAGCGCCCCCGTCAAGATCGAAGGAAGCTGGACGCCGGCCAAAGTGATCATGGGCAAGAGCGCGTTGCCGACGACGTGCTTCAGGATGACCCGCCGTTCGCTCACGCCCTTGGCGCGGGCGGTCTTCACGAATTCCTGGCTCATCGCGTCAAGGGTGGAGGAACGCATGAAACGACTCCAGATTGCGATGTGCACAAGCGCCAGAACGATCGACGGCATGATGAGGTGGTGCAGGTAGTTCAGAACGGAGCCGTCGCCGATCGTGTACATGTTGCCCGCCGGGAGCCAGCCAAGCTCCAGGGAGAAGACGTAGATGCCGATCAGACCGAACCAGAAGGTCGGGATCGAAAGGGCAACCATCGCGCCAACGGTCGCCAGGTAGTCGAAGGCCGAGTAGCGGCGAGTCGCGCCGCGTATGCCGATCCAGGTTCCGACGGCGATCGCTATGGCGGTGGAGGATCCCATCAGCAGGAAGGTCGCCCAGATGTGCCTGCCGATGACTGTCGTTACCGGATTGCCGTCACGGAACGAAGTTCCCCAGTCCCCCTGCAGCAGCCGCCAGGCCCACTCCAGATACTGAACCCAAAAGGGTCGATTCAGGCCGAGCTGTTCGGCAAGCCGGTCCAAGTCTTCCTGCGTCATTCCCGGATCGAGGGCGTATTGCGACATCGGCCCGCCGGGAATGAGGTTGAGCACGAGAAACCCGATGATCGAAACGATCACCAGCAGCACGATGCTCTGCATGAAGCGGTTGAGCAGGAACGCGGCCATGGTTTCCTCCTTCCGGAACAGGCGGCAAAACGTTGCCGCCGCCCGGAGCAATCAGCCCCGGGCGGCCGACATTCGGTCAGGCCCAGTACCAGCCTGCGGCGTGCCAGGATTCGGTGCGGGTGTTTGCGTTGGCAACGAAACCTTCGATGCCCTTCTTGATTCCGTAGACCGTTGTGTTCGCGAACAACGGAAGGAATGGCAGATCGCGGCGGACGATCTCCTGCACCTTCAGGTAGATTTCGCGCCGCTTCTCCGGATCGAAGGTGCGGCTGCCTTCTTCAAGAAGCGCATCGACCTCGGGGTTGGAGTACTGCGCGTTGTTCGAGCCGTTGCCACCCTTGGCGACGATCGCCTTGCTGTGGAACCGATTGGTAACGTCGGGGTCGGAGCCGATCAGATAGGTGATGCCGACCATCGCGGTGTCGAACTGGGACTGCACCCAGAAATCTCCCCACATCACCGCGGGAGGCAGGTTCTCGATCAGCATCTCGACGCCGATCTCGGCATAGGTCTGCTGAATGAATTGCTGCGCCTGCTCACGCAGATGGGCGCCGGAGGTGGTGGAATTCTTGAAGGAAAGCCGCACTCCATCCTTGGCGCGGATGCCGTCGGCGCCGGGCACCCAGCCGGCATCGTCAAGGAGCTTGCGGGCGCGATCGAGGTTGAACTCATGCTTGGGCAGGTCCGCATTGAAGAAATAGGACTGCGTCGGCATGAATGTCTCGGTTTCGCGCGGCACCCCGTAGTTCAGGGCGTCGATGATCGCCCTGCGGTCGATCGCGGCATACAGGGCCTCGCGGACCGCGGGGTCCTTAAACTGCGGCCGGTCCTGATTGAGGTAGATGGACTCCACCGATGCCTTGGGGACGAGCGTAACGACGCGGTCGGGAAGGTTGCGGGCTTCCTCATAATTGTCTGGAGTGATGTAGGCCTGCCCGACGATGTCGATGTCGCCGCTGCGGAACTGCGTGTACAGCACCGTCATGTCGGGAATGTACTTGAAGATAAGCTGCTCGATGTAGGGGCCATCGCCGAAATAGTCAGGATTGGCGACCAGTTCGAGGCGGTCGCCGGCGATGCGCTGGCCCCATTTGAACGCACCGGTGCCGACCGGAGCCTGATTGAAGGCGGCGGTGTTGGGATCGGCCTCCTTCTCCAGGAGATGCTTCGGGACAATGAACGTCTCCGTCAGGAACGACAGATAGGGCGCGAAGGCCTCCTCCATCCGCCAGGTGATCTCGGTCGGCGAGACGACGGTAACGTCACGGACGAGCGAGTGTCCCGCGGTGCGCCAGGCCTTGAAATCCGGCTTGGTGATGAGTTCGAGCGTGAATTTCACGTCGTCGGCCGTGAAGGGCTTGCCGTCATGCCAGCGGACGTCGTCGCGCAGGCGCACGCGCCATGTCAGGCCGTCTTCCGAAATGCCGCCGTTCTTTTGGGTCGGCACTTCGACTGCAAGGTTGGGCTGGATGACGCCTTTCGGATCGATGCGGAACAGCGCGTCGAACATCGAGAAGTTCACGCCGTCATCGACCTCGATATGCACCATCAGTGGATTGAAGACGGTCGGTTCCTGCGAGAGACCGACGACGACGCGGCCGGTTGGGCTCGCCGGAGGGTTCTGGGCGAAGGCGGGCTTGCCCAGCAGATTTGGTGCGACAAGGCCCGCGGCCCCACCTATCGCCAGCAAGCGCAAAGCATCGCGCCGCGAGTAGTTTGCTTTGGTGTTTGAACGCTCGGTCATTGGAATTCCCCTTGTTCTGGCGGTATCCGCCGTGGCTCTTATCCGTTTGCTGCAACCGGGCGGGTAGCTCCAAGCTGCTCTCCAGGAATCGCCGCCACCAGCTCACGCGTGTAGGCTGATTGCGGGTCGAGGAAGATCTGCGAGGGTGGTCCGCGTTCAACGATCCGCCCTTTCTGCATCACCGCGATTTCGTCGCAGATCTGGCTGGCGACGCGCAGATCGTGGGTGATGAAGATCATCGATACGCCGGTCTCCCGCTGGATCTGGTCCAGCAGCTTCAGGATCTGCGCCTGGATCGACACGTCGAGCGCCGACACGGCCTCGTCGGCGATCAGCAACTTCGGCTTAAACATCAGCGCCCGGGCGATGCCTATGCGCTGGCGCTGCCCGCCGGAAAATTCGTGCGGATAGCGGTCGAAGGCGCCGGCATCGAGCCCAACATGCGCGAGCAGTTGCTTCGCCTCTTCACGTGCTCGTGCATAGGGCGTGCCGTGCGCGACCGGGCCTACAGTCAGGACGTGGCCGATAGTCGAACGCGGATTGAGCGAGGCGAAGGGGTCCTGGAAAATCATCTGAATCCGCGGGCGCAGTTGGCGGAACTCGGCTTCCGAGAGCTTTGCGATATCCTGCCCCTGAAACACTATTCCGCCGCCGTCGCTGTCCAGCAGCTTGATCAGAAGCCGGCCCAGCGACGATTTGCCGGAACCGCTCTCGCCAACGACGCCCAGCGTGCGCCCCGGCAACAGATCGAAAGAAACCTCTTTCACGGCAGGCACGATCCGCTGTGAGCCGAACAGCGCGCTGCCGCTGCGGTAGGTCTTCGCCAGCCCCTCGACCTTCAGGATGGGCTCCCTGTCGGCCACCTGCAGAGGCACGCGATCCTCACCGGTCAGGTGCGGCACAGCGGCGATAAGCCGCTTCGTATAGGGATGGCTGGGCGACTTGAGGACCTGTTGGGCGATGCCCTGCTCGACGATGTGGCCCTTCTCCATCACCACGACGCTGTCGGCGATTTCCGCCACCACCCCGAAGTCATGGGTGATGAACATGACGCTCATTCCCTTGCGGCGCTGAATGTCGCGGATCAGTTCCAGAATTTGTGCCTGGGTGGTCACGTCGAGCGCTGTCGTCGGCTCATCCGCGATCAGGATGGTGGGTTCGAGCGCCAGCGCCATGGCGATCATAACCCGCTGCCGTTGCCCTCCAGAAAGTCGGAACGGATATTGGTGGTACATGAGTTCCGGGTCAGGCAGCCCCACTTCGGTCAGCAGTTCGAGAGCGCGACTGCGGCGGGACTTCGGCGTGCCGACGCCATGCGCCGCCATGACCTCGTCGATCTGTGCTCCCACGGTCATCAGCGGATTGAGCGCCGAGAGCGGGTCCTGAAAGATCATCGACACGACGCGGCCGCGCAGGCTGCGCAGTTTGTCCGACGACATGCCGATGATGTTCATCCCATCCAGTTGGATGGCGCCCGAGGAGACGCGGATCACCCGAGGCAATAGCCCCATGATCGCATTGGCGGTGACAGACTTTCCCGATCCGGATTCGCCGATGATGCACAGGATCTGGCCGCGCATCAGATCGAAAGAGATGTTCTCGACCGCATGGGTCCGTTCCATGCCTTGCGGCAAGGTAACGGTCAGGTCGCGCACCGAAAGCGCCACATCGTGGGGGGCTACAGCCTGGATGCTTGCGACCATCGCGATCACCTCCCTTTTCAACGGAGTGGGTCCACCCTGGCTCGGACCGCATCATCGCCGTTTGAGCGGAAGCACGTCACCCAAGTGGCCATCGTCCGACCATTTCGGCGCTTGCTGCCGTGCGGCTGCGAAAGATGAATCCTATTCATCCTGGCGGCTCCCTTGCCGAGTTTCAGCCCGCAGAGCGGACACTGTTCCCATTTCTTGGAGAACTCTCCGAGGGACAAAGCCCGCCTATCGGAAGTCCTCTGGAGCTTACCCCGCCGTCAGGAAGGGTTGCTCCGTTCTTTCAGCCAGTCTGACTGTTCTGGTTCCGCAGAGTCGCTGAAAAATGGCCCTTGCGCGGCAGGAACTTCTAAAAAAAACTGCCAGATCGGCATTTCACTCTGCACCTGTTTCCAGCGCGGAAGCCCGGGATCAGACCGCCATGTCATTCATCCGGTTAGCACGCGCTGCCTGCATGGCAACGCCATCGAGCGGTTGGTATCAGCGCGCCCCATCGCAATGTCGGCCAGGGATAATCGGACAGAGGCCGACAGCTACGAGCCACGCTCCGAAAAAGTCATGCAGATGACGCGACAGCACGAAGTGTACTCCTGCTTGGGCGGGTGAGTGGGAGCTTTTTCGCGCAACAAATGCCCGTCCTATAGGTGGCTAACGGCAGGATGTTCTGTCCAGGCACAAACTTCGCAGCTCGCAGCTGGGGGTACCAACCCTGTCTCGGGAGGCAGAGGCGTCGTCATCGGCGGAGGCGTGGTCGGTGTCTTCACGCACGGCAATGCGGTTGCAGTGCTACCTATCTGGTACTGATTGTGCGGTGACCGCGATGCAGGTTTAGCGGTTGCAGCATGAAACAGTCCGACAGACAGGCTCCCTTCAAGGCTACGGGCGACGTGGCCAAAAAGGGGGGACCGTCTTGTTGCCCCGCGAAAAGCGCCGCCACCCGTCAACCGGCTTTGAAGCGGATATGCGGCCGGCCAGATTGCGTATAGGTGCAGATTTCTGCTTCTACCCGGAAGATGTCGCGCAGAAGGGTTTCGGTCAGCACCGCCTGGGGTAGTCCGCTGGCGACAACGGCTCCGGTATGCAACACGACAATCCGGTCGCAAAACATGGCGGCAAGGTTAAGGTCGTGGAGCGCGACAATGCTGGTCAGGCCGATATTCCGAACCATGCGCAGGATTTCGATCTGGTGGTGAATGTCGAGGTGGTTTGTCGGCTCGTCGAGAAACATGACGCTGGGCGATTGTGCGAGGGCGCGCGCGATATGGACGCGCTGACGTTCGCCGCCTGACAGGGTCTGCCAGGCCTGCGCGCGCCGGTCGACCATGTCGACGCGGGCCAATGCGGCGGACACTGCTGCCTCATCCGCCGCGGACCACCCCGACAGCGCGCTGCGATGCGGTGTTCGGCCCAGCCGCACGACCTCGCGAACGGAAAGGTTCGTATCGGTTGCGGCGTTCTGCTGGACGAAGGCGACCTGCCTGGCGAGGGCGCGGCGCGGCACATGGGCGATGTCCCGCCCGAGGATTTCTACCCGGCCCGATTGCGGCGCCTTCAGCCCGGCGAGTAGCCGTAGAAGCGAGGACTTTCCCGAGCCGTTCGGACCGATCAGGCCCAGCGTCTCGCCTTCGGCCAAGGCCAGCGACACATTGGCCACGATGGTCTTGCGCCGCACGCCCCAGACGAGATTCTGCGCGATCACGGTCATGGCTGCGGCCTTGCGCGATACAGGATTATGGCGAAGAAGGGCACGCCCACAAGCGCGGTCACCACGCCGATGGGGATCGTCTGCTGTTCGGCCACCACGCGCGAGGCTATATCGGCCAGCACCATGAACACTGCCCCCACCGCCGCGCAGGCAGGCAGTAGCCGCAGGTGCATCGGTCCGACGATGTAGCGGGTGGCATGGGGCACCACGAGGCCGACAAAGCCGATCGTGCCCACCATGCTGACGATGGTGGCGGTTACCATCGCGGTGACGCCGAACAGGATCAGCCGGACCCGCGCGACGGGCACGCCGAGGGCGGCGGCATCCTCGTCGCCAAAGGTGAAGGCATCGAGCGACCGCGCCATCAGGAGGCAGATCGCAAGTCCGACGAACACAACCACGATCAGAAGCTGGAAGTCCGGCCAGCGCACGCCACCGAAGCTGCCCAGCAGCCAGAACATCACGTCCCGTGCCTGCTGGGCGTTGCCCGATGTGGTGACGATGTAGGAGGTGATCGCGTTGAACAGCTGCGAGGCGGCGACACCGGCCAGGATCGTGTGGTTGGGTCCGCTCGTCGCCCCGTTCGACAGGATCGCCACCAGGGCAAAGGCCCCGAAGGCTCCCGCAAAGGCGCCCATCGACAGCGACAGGCTGCCCGCCCCGATGCCCAGCACGATCACCGCCACTGCCCCGGTCGAGGCCCCGGCGGAGATGCCCAGAACAAAAGGCTCGGCCAGCGCATTGCGCAACAGAGCCTGGAGGATCGCGCCGCTGATGGCCAGTCCCGCCCCAGCCAGCGCCGCGACAAGGGCGCGGCTCAGCCGCAGGTCCCAGACGACGCTCTGCTCGATGGGTGGAATATCCGCAGCCGTCAGCCCCAACCCGTTGGTCACGGCCAGGAACACCGTCCCAAGACCGATCCGATAATCGCCGATGGCCGCCGCGAGGGCGACAGCGAAGGCGAGTACGATCAGGGCAAGGCCGAGGACCAGGGCGAGCCAGCCTGCCCCGGCCTTATTTTCGTCCGCGATAGTCACTTCAGATCAAACGCCTTGATCTGTTCGGCCAACAGCTCAGCGCCATAAAGCGTGTGGACCGAGGGGTTCATCGCGGCCCCGGTGATCATGGCGATCCGGCCTGCCTTGACCGCTTCCATCTGGCTGACGGCTGGATCGGTGGTGAGGAAAGCGATCTTGTTTGCCGACTCGTCCAGACCCCAACGCTTGCGATCCACCTGCGCGGCGACGATCACCGTGGGATTGGTGGCCATGATGCCTTCCCATCCCAGCGCCGGCCACTCCGCCTCGGTTTTCAAGGCGTTCGAGCCGCCAAGGAGATCGGCAATGTAGGCCGAGGGGCCATTGCCACCGGTCAGATAGGCGTCGTCAGACGGCGATGGCGAAGAGAACCAGAACAGGAAGGTCAGGTCCTCGTTCTTGGCGAACTCCGCGCGCAGTTTGGCCTCGCGCTTCTTGAAATCCGCGATCCGCGCCTGCCCACGATCCTGCACGTCGTAGATCTTCGCGAGATCCTCGATCTCCTGGTAGAGCAGGTCCAGGTTCCACAACTGCTTGCGCAGGCCATAGACGCTGGTCGACTTGCTGTTATTGGCATTTTCGGTATCGGTCACAACGGAGCACGCGGTCGGCGACAGATAGGTCGGGATCCCCAGCTTTTCGAAATCCTCGCGCTTGGCGATCTTGCTGTCCGGGCCCAACAGCGTCACCAGCATTGCCGGGATGAAGTCGGGCTTCTTCGCCAGAATCGCTTCCAGCGTGGGAAACTCGACCGTCAGGACCTCGACCTTGTCGTAGGCCGGCTCGAATCCCGGAAGAACCCGGTTCGGCCAGAAGGCGGTCCCGACCATCTTGTCCTCCAGCCCCAACATGAACAGGATCTCGGCGCTGTTGTGGCCAAGCGCAACTGCGCGTTCGGGCGCCTTGGTGAAAGTGACGTGCTGGCCGCAGTTCTCGATCGTCAGGGGGTAGGTCGTCGCCTCAGCCAGTGCGGCCGAGCAAGAGAGGACGGCGGCAACGCCGGTCGCGGCGAAGGCGGTTCTGGTCAACATGGGAGGCTTCCATTTGTAGAGTAAGAAAGTCAGGTTTCCCTAGCCGAGCACCGGAGGGACTTCAAGAGAGTCTCAGTCAACAACTTTCTCTCATCGAGAGGCGTGTGGGCGGTCCCGCAGCCGCCGCCTGGCTGGGGGTAATGGCCGGGCTTTTCGCGCAACAATTGCCCGTCCTATAGGCGTCCAACGGCAGGATATTCTGTCCAAGCACAAACTCCGCAGCCTGCTTCTGGGGGTAGCAGACTAGGATGGTTCAAAATACCGGAGCTCAGTCCATGCCCGCGCCGCTCATGCACATCGAGTCCAGCCCATCCCTGCCTCGCGAGGCAGACGTCGTCGTCATCGGCGGCGGCGTGGTGGGCGTGTTTACGGCGTATTATCTCGCGCGCCGCGGCGTCAGCGTAGCCCTGCTGGAGAAGGGACGCGTGGCCGCCGAGCAGTCCAGCCGCAATTGGGGTTGGTGCCGCCAGCAAAACCGCGACGCGCGCGAACTATCCATGGCGACGAAGAGCCTCGATCTCTGGGAGAAGGTGGCGCAGGAGACAGGTGAGGACACGGGTTTTCGCCGCTGCGGACTCTTTTATCTCTCGCAGGATGAGAGCGAGCTGGCCGGCTGGGCGAAGTGGCGCGACTTCGCGAAGACGGTCGGCGTCACCACGCACATGTTAACTGCGGAGGAAGCGACCGAACGGGGCAAGGCGACCGGGCGCCCGTGGAAAGGCGGAGTGCTCTCGCCTACCGACGGAACCGCCGACACTTCGCGGGCAGTGCCCGTCGCCGCACGCGGAATCATGGCCGCCGGCGGCAGCGTGCACCAGCAATGCGCCGCGCGGACCATTGAGCTTAGTGCAGGCCGGGTCAGCGGTGTGGTGACTGAAGCGGGGACAATCCGCACCAAGGCCGTCGTCATGGCCGGCGGCGCATGGGCTTCCTCCTTCTGCCACCAGCTCGGCATTCGCTTCCCGCAAGCTTCCGTGCGCTCTTCGATACTGGCAACCGCACCCGGAGTGGAGTGTTTGCCCGCCGCCCTCTATACCTCCGGGATCGCGTTTACGCGCCGCGGCAACGGCGGATACACGCTGGCGATCAGCGGGCGGGCGCGCGTCGACCCGACACCGCAACAGTTGCGGTTTTCACAAGAATTCGTGCCCATGTTTGCCCGCCGCTGGCGCAGTTTGAAACCCGGCGGCCTTGAGGGCTGGCGGCAGGGTCATGAAACGCTTGCCCAGTGGGGGCCTGAACAGGTGACACCCATGGAACGGACCCGGATACTCGATCCGCGGCCGGACTTGCGTCAGATCAATCTCACCTATCGGCGCGCCTGCGAGCTGATCCCCGAGTTTCGACGCGTTACCATCGCCGATGCATGGGCCGGCTACATCGACAGCACGCCCGACGGCATCCCGGTCATCGGTGAGGTCGAAGGCGTTCCAGGCTTCATATTGGCCGCCGGCTTCAGCGGTCATGGCTTCGGGATCGGTCCAGGCGCCGGGCACTTGATTGCCGACATCATCACAGGCTGCGAACCGATCGTCGATCCGCGTCCGTACCGGCCAGAGCGCCTGAAGACCGCTGCATGGGGCAAGGTCGCCGAATTTTGACAAGAGTGAGTTGGTGCCACGGCGCGCAACTGATGGTGATTGGCGCCAACGCGGGAGAATAATGTTGTCGTCATTATCGGGTGACGAGATTGCAAATAGAGGAGCTTCCCAAGCCGGCCGCAAGGTCGGGCCAAGTCTTGTTGCGTTGGCAGCGATGCTTTGGGGGACGGCTGGCATCGCGTCCAAGATGCTCTACGGCATCGACGATGTTCCGCCACTCGTTGTCGGGTTCCTCCGCCTCGCCTTGGCCGTTCCTCCTCTCGTGGTCTGGTGCTGGTTGAGGCTCGGTGTAGCGACTTTCCATTTTCCCGGCCGTGATCTTCTCCTCGTCCTTGCTCTTGGAGGCTCGATAGCGGTCTACCAAGTGTTCTTCTTCGCCGCAGTACCTGAAATCGGTGCTGCTCTGGCAGCCCTGATCACGATTTGCTCGGGTCCGCTACTGGTCGGCCTGGGGGCAGTATCTCTTCTCGGCGAGACTGTCACCCGTCGCCTTGGAGTGGCACTAAGCCTCGGTTTGATCGGAGCAGGTCTGCTTGTCGGTTTGCCTTCCGACGAAGGCAACATGACCGGCATGCTCTACGCGGCCATCGCGGCCTTGGCCTATGCCGCATTCGTCCTGGTCAGCCGGAGTCTGGCGAAACACGATCCGGGCAAAATCATTGTCGTGGGGTTCGGAAGCGGCGCCATCATCGTTGCGCCATTTGCATTCGCTTCCGGCGCCGATGCCTTCGCTTGGTCGGCATCGGGATGGGCTATCCTCCTCTATATCGGGTTCGTGCCGACTGCCCTCGCCTACCTGTTCTATTTTCGAGGAATACGCAGCACGCCGGCGACGTCCGCTAGTGTTCTTGCCCTTGTCGAGCCTCTGGCAGCGACTACGCTCGCCGTTGCGATCTTTGGCGAAACGCTGAGTCTTGCCGCGATAATCGGCGCCGCCTTCCTCGTGACAGCGATGGTGATTCTTCTCCGTCGCGGATCGCCCTCACGTAGCGTGCCTACTTCAGAGACCACGGAGTCGTCTTTATGCGCGAATACAACATAGCCGCCATCCCAGCCGATGGGATCGGCACGGAAGTCATAGCTGCCGGCCTCCAGGTACTCGAGGCACTCGAGCAACGCTGCGGCGACTTCAAGCTTCGCGTCGAGCACTTCGACTGGGGCTCGGACTACTACAAGACCCGCGGCCGCATGATGCCCGAAGACGGGGTGGCGCAACTGAAAAGTTTTGATGCGATTTTCTTCGGCGCCGTCGGCGCTCCGGATGTGCCCGACGACATCACGCTCTGGGGTTTGAGGCTGCCGATCTGCCAGGGCTTCGACCAATACGCGAATGTGCGGCCGACCAGGATCCTGCCTGGGATTTCCTCGCCGCTCGCCGGCGTCGGCCCCGGCGATCTGGATTGGGTGATCGTACGCGAGAATTCCGAGGGGGAATACTCCGGCCACGGCGGGCGAGCTCACCGGGGCCTACCTGAGGAGGTCGGGACCGAGGTCGCAATCTTCACCCGCGCCGGTGTCACGCGCATCATGCGCTACGCGTTCCGGCTCGCCCAGTTGCGGCCGCGAAAGCTCTTGACCGTCGTCACCAAATCGAACGCCCAACGACACGGCATGGTAATGTGGGACGAAATCGCCGCCGAGGTGGCGCGGGAGTTCCCCGATGTCGCGTGGGACAAGATGTTGGTTGATGCTATGACAGTGCGCATGGCACTTAAGCCGCAGAGCCTCGATACTATCGTCGCTACCAATCTCCACGCGGATATTCTGTCCGACCTTGCCGGCGCCCTTGCGGGCAGCCTCGGCGTGGCGCCGACAGCCAATATTGATCCCGAGCGGCGTTATCCCTCGATGTTCGAGCCCATCCATGGCTCTGCATTCGATATTGCCGGCACTGCGATTGCCAATCCTATCGCCACATTCTGGACCGCCGCCCAGATGCTAGAGCACCTGGGCGAGGATGAAGCAGCCGCCCGATTGATGCGGGCCGTGGAAGCCGTGACGGCCGAAGGAGTGCTGACGCCGGACGTGGGCGGCGATGCCACCACGCAGGAGGTGACCGATGCTGTGTGCCGGGCGATCCACGGCTCGAACGTTTGAGGTCTCCGATGAAGCTCGACAATATCGATATTAAGATCCTGGCGGAATTGCAGAAGAACGGTCGCATATCCAACGTAGAACTCGCCGACCTGGTGCATCTATCACCAAGCCCTTGTCTGATGCGGGTCAAGAAGCTTCAGGCCGAAGGCTTCATCACTGGCTACTCCGCCCAGATCGATGTCTCGAAGCTTGGGCAAACCCTGACAGTTTTCACCGAGATCACGCTCAGGAACCATCGCCAGAACGACTTCGCGCGGTTTCTCACGACGGTCGAGAAGATCGATTCCGTCATCGAATGCCATCTGGTCTCCGGCGGCTACGATTATCTCGTCAAGTTCATCACGGCGGGAATAACCGAGTATCAGACAATCATGGAACGCTTGCTCGAAATGGATATCGGGATCGACAAGTACTTCAGCTTTGTCGTTCTGAAGTCGCCCATCGTGAAGTCTCACCTTCCGCTCGACGCCATATTCGACCAAAGAGGAAGCGGCTGATCGCTCTTGATGCGATAGCTTCGGTAGGCCTCGGCTGAGCTAGCTGGCATGTAGCGCGGGGTTTAGACTTCCCCAGGACCTGTTGCGTGGAATCGCCTCTACTGCGCCGCTCTGGGAATGGCGCCGGAAGAGAATGTTTGGCTTACCGGATAGCGCGACGGCTTTTACGACTTCCCCCGAAACCTGCCGAACGAGAGTGCCTGCCGTCACGTAGCAACCGGCCTCAACCACGCAGTCGTCACCAAGCGCGATACCTGTGCCGGAATTGGCTCCGAGCAAGCAGCGCTTCCCAATAGACACGACCTGCTTGCCGCCACCGGAAAGTGTGCCCATGATCGACGCCCCGCCGCCGATATCCGTGCCATCGCCGACTACAACGCCCGCGCTGATCCGTCCCTCCACCATTGAAGAACCGAGAGTTCCAGCATTGAAGTTGCAGAAACCCTCATGAAGTACAGTTGTTCCTCGCCCCAGATAGGCACCTAGTCGAACACGGCTCGCATCGGCGATCCGGACGCCCTCCGGCACGACGTAGTCAGTCATGCGTGGCAATTTGTCGATACTACGCACCTCCAAAGTGGCGGAGGATGAGCGAGTTGCCCAGCGCAGTTCTTCAATTTGCTCAGGCAGGCATGGTCCAAAGGATGTCCATGCAACATTTGCCAGCAAGCCAAATATCCCCTCCAGATTGGCTCCATGGGGCCGGATCAGACGATGACTTAGCAGATGAAGGCGCAGATAGACATCATGGGGATCACGTGGAGGTTGAGCCAAATCCTCAATGACAGTCTTGACCGGGATCACAGAGACCGCACGGCGCGGATCGGAAAGAAAACAACCCGCCGCACTCGAGCCGAACGCGACGTTGGCCTGTTCAGCCGTCAAAACGAGTGACGTCGATGGACCAGATGGCTTGCCAAGTCGGGGTTTCGGGAACCAGGTGTCGAGGACCATGCCATTATCCGCAACTGTAGCCAGACCGTACCCGTCGGCGCTCGTCACTTCTAAACTGGCCACTCTCGCGTCACCTGGATATCTACGCCCCATCGCGGGCTACATTCGAGTTTAGCAGTGCGGTCGATGCATTTCACCTGCCGCCGACGTATTACCGAAGCCACAAGATCTACTCTAGCGGCACATGCAGCATTTCACCCTTTCATCGCCGCCCGCACGTCCTTGTCTTCAAGCGTCTGATCGAGCGTCAAACGGGTGCGTTCGATAATTCCATCAATCTCTTCGTCAGTGCAGCAGAGCGGCGGGGCGTAGCCCAGGACGCCATTGCCGAAAGCGCGGATCACGAGGCCGTTCTGCCATGCGCGGTCAAAGTTGCGGCGCGCGGGATCGGCTTCCGGAGGCAAGGGCGTCTTGCGCTCCTTGTCGGTCACCAGTTCGACCGCTGCCAGCATGCCGCGACCACGTACGTCGCCGACCAGCGGGTGATTGGCAAGCGAGCGCAGGCCTTCCATAAGGCGCTTTCCGGCCTTTCGCCCGTTCTCCAGCAGGCCCTCCTCGTAGAGGCGCAGGCATTCGAGTGCGACCGCTGCGCTCACGGGATGGGCGGAATAGGTGTAACCATGGCCGACCAGCGCCCTGCCGGCACCATCCGCGATCGTGTTGTAAACGTGATCGGACATGAAAACGGCGCCCATCGGCGCATAGCCCGAGGTCAGGCCCTTCGCCGTGGTCATGAGGTCGGGGACGACGTCGTCCTCTTCACACGCGAAGAGCGGACCAGTCCGCCCGAAGCCGGTGATGACCTCGTCGACAACGAAAAGGACGTCGTTCTCCTTGCAGACGGCGCGCATGGCCTTCAACCAGCCCGCCGGCGGAACGAGCACACCGCCCGATCCCTGGATCGGCTCCACATAGAATGCGGCGACGCGGTCGACGCCGATTTCAGAGATCCTGGCCCGCAGGGCGGCGACCGACGCATCGATGATCGCCTGCGGATCGGGACCGACTGGATTGCGATATGGATAGTGGGACGGAATCTTGTGCTGCCAGTCGTAAGGGACGCCGAAGCCGGCGTGAAAGACTGGAAGCGCGGTCAGGCCGGATCCTGCCGTCGACGATCCATGGTAGCCGTATTCGACCGAAATGAACTGGTCTTTCCACGGCGTTCCCATGGCATGATGGTAGTAGCGGATGAACCGGATGGTGCTGTCGACCGCATCGGAGCCGCCGAGCGTGAAGTAGATATGATTGAGATCGCCCGGCGCCAGCTCGGCAAGCCTCGCGGCGAGGCGAATGGCCGGCTCTGATCCCAGCCCGAAATAGCCAGTCGCGTAGGGCAGCTCGCGCAACTGCTTTAATGCCGCCTCGACGATGCTCTCCTGTCCGTAGCCGGCGTTTACGCACCACAGGCCAGCAAACCCGTCGAGCAGGCTGTGCCCCGTCGCGTCGGTCAGCGTCACGCCCGTGGCCGACTTCAGCACTCGCACGCCCATTGCCTCATGGCTGCGATAGGACGCCACCGGGTGAACCAGGTGCGCGCGATCGAGTTCGATCAGCGAATTCGCAAGCATTTCTTCCTCCAAATCAACCGAGTGCCTGACTGACGAGCGCGTAGGTCCGGCGAGGCGCAGCGCCCTTGTCTTTCCGGCCATCCGCGACGTGCCGCTTCGGCCATGCTGTAATTTCCGCCCCGTGTGCTCAGGTGCCTACGTTAGGCCATCAAGGACAGCAGTTCCTCCCGACTGGGGGCCTTTCTCCGTCCGTTTTCGCTATCCTTCGCCGATTGCGCCGCATCTTCTGCCGCAGCAGGACGACCGGCCGCCACGTTGCAAGCGCTCGCGTCAGAGACGAGTGAAAGACCGGCGCAACGCTCTGCTAAACACGCTATGCAATGAGGTTAGCTCCGTGGTCGGGGGCGGTTCGAAAACGGCCACGTTTTCGCTCCAGGATCGCCCTTGCGCCTTCAGACGTTGGCTTGAGCTAGTTCAGACCGCCGACGTGCAGTGTCTTGGCTTCGAGATACTCCTCGATCCCGAGTTGCGAGCCCTCGCGCCCCAGGCCTGACTGCTTTACCCCCCCGAAAGGTGCGACTTCGGTCGAGATCAGGCCCGTGTTGAGACCAATCATGCCGAACTCCAGCGCTTCCGCGACGCGCCACGACCGCTTGAGATTCTCGGTGAAGAAATAGGCGGAAAGACCGAACGGCGTGCCGTTGGCGATCGCGATCGCTTCCTCTTCTGTCTCGAAACGGAAGAGCGGTGCCACGGGACCGAAGGTCTCTTCGGACGCCAGAAGCATCTCGGTCGTCGCCTCGCCCAGAACGACGGGCCGCGCATATTGCGAGCCCTCGGCAACCGCCTCGCTCCGGGCGATGATCCGCGCGCCCTTGTCCAACGCGTCGGCAACGTGACGTTCGATTTTCTCGATTGCGGCGCGGTTGATCATCGGTCCGACCTCCACGCCGGCCTCCGTTCCGCGGCCAACCTTCATCGTGGTGACCCTGTCGGCGAGCTTTGCGGCAAACGCGTCATAGATGCCCGACTGCACAAGAATGCGGTTGGCGCAGACGCAGGTCTGGCCGCCATTGCGGAACTTCGACGCGATTGCGGCGTCCACCGCCACGTCGAGATCGGCGTCATCGAAGACGATGAACGGGGCATTGCCGCCGAGTTCAAGGCTGAGCCGCTTGATGCTGTCGGCAGCGCCCTTCATCAGCAGCGCGCCAACCCGGGTCGAGCCGGTAAACGAGATCTTGCGCACCGTCTCATTGGCCATCAGTTCGTTGCCGATCTCGGTCGGCATGCCGGTGACGATGTTGATCACACCTGCCGGGATGCCGGCCCGTTCGGCCAGAACGCCGAGCGCCAGCGCCGAGAAGGGCGTGAACTCCGACGGCTTGATGACGACTGTGCAGCCGGCCGCCAGAGCGGGCGCCACCTTGCGCGTAATCATCGCGTTCGGGAAGTTCCACGGCGTGATGATGGCGCAGACCCCGACCGCCTCCTTCAACACCAGAATGCGGCGATCGGCCGTGGGCGACGGAATGGTCGATCCGCCGATCCGCCGTGCTTCCTCGGCGAACCATTTGACAAATGACGCGCCATAACGGATCTCGGCGCGCGCTTCACCCAGAGGCTTGCCTTGTTCCAACGTCAGGAGAAGCGCGAGATCCTCTTCGTTCTCCAGCATCAGGTCGTGCCAGCGTTCGAGAAGTGCGGCACGTTCCGCGTGGGTGCGCACCTTCCAGCCCTTGAACGCCTCGGCGGCCGCGTCGATGGCAGCACGGGTCTCGTCCCGGCCCATGTCGGGGATCGTGCCCAGCACTTCAAGACTGGCAGGATCGATCACGTCGACCGCCGCCTTGCTGTGAGCATGTTGCCAGACGTCGCCTATCAATGCGCGCTGGCGGAACAGGTCCGCATCCTTCAGGACGCCAATGTTCGTCATCGCATTCATGGTCTTTTCCTCTGCCCTTTCAGCTCAATGCCGCTACCACTGCGCGCGTGATTGTTTCCGTGTTGTCATTGCCAGCGACCGTCCCGATGCCCCGCGCGGTCACGGATTCGATTGCCGACATCACTTCGGCCGCCGCCTCCCCCTCGCCCAGATGGTCGAGCATCATCGCGCCGGACCAGATCGCGGCGATCGGATTGGCGATGCCGAGATGCGCGATATCGGGCGCCGAACCGTGAACCGGCTCGAACATCGAAGGCGCGCTGCGATCGGGGTTGATGTTGGCAGATGCGGCGTAACCCAGCCCGCCCTGGATGGCCGCGCCAATATCCGTGAGGATGTCGCCGAACAGGTTCGAGGCGACGACCACATCGAGGCTTTCCGGCGCAAGCACCATGCGGGCGGCTATGGCGTCGATGTGGTAGGGCGAGACCTCGACGTCGGGATAGTCCTTCGCCACCTCGCGCGTGACCTCATCCCAGAACACCATGGAGTGTTTCTGTGCATTGGATTTGGTGACCGACGCGAGCTTCTTGCGGCGGCCCCGCGCCTGTTCGAAACCGAACCGGAGTATCCGTTCGACGCCCGTACGCGTGAAGATCGCCGTCTCGATCGCGACCTCGTCGGCCGTACCGGAGTGAACGCGGCCGCCGGCGCCGGAATATTCACCTTCGGTGTTCTCGCGGATGCAGAGTATGTCGAAACCCTCCGAGCGGAGGGGACCCTGAACGCCTGGCAGCAGCCTGTGCGGCCTGATGTTGGCATATTGCGTGAAGGTTTTCCGGATGGGCAGCAGCAGTCCATGGAGCGATACTGAATCGGGCACTTCAGCGGGCCATCCTACAGCACCTAGGAGGATCGCCTCGAACTTCCGGAGTGTCTCGATGCCGTCGGGCGGCATCATCGTTCCGGTTTCCAGGTAGTAGACGCAGGACCACGGAAAGCTTGTACCCTCAAGGGCGAACCCGCCCCGCTTTGCCGCCGTCTGCAGCACCTGCCATGCCGCCTCGGTCACATCCTTGCCGATGCCGTCGCCGGGGACGAGTGCTATCGTGTAGGTTTTCATAGACGGCACCTGGAGGTCGATAAACACGCTTCTTGGATTCTCGATCGGTGAGAGGATAGTCGACCGCGCGTTGCATTTTTCGTCGAGGATGACCCGCCGGACGGCGTTGAATCTCGTCGGGCGGGACTTGGAAAGTCGATTATTCTGCGGTCGCTTCGCGCTCCATTCGGAAGTCGACCGTCGAACTTAGTCATTCACGACGACGTAGATCTTGCGCACGGTCTCGATAGTGCGCCAGACGCCGACAAAGCCCGGCTTCATGACGAAACTGTCGCCGGCGCGGTAGGTCTTGGTCTCTCCGCCCTTCTCCTCGATTTCGATCACGCCCGAAAGGATGTGGCAGAACTCGTAGGTGGTGCCCTTGATCGAATGCGTGACGCCGGGCGTCGCTTCCCAAACACCGCTCAGAACCTTCTCGCCTTTCGAGGCATCCTGCGGCCAGCTCTTGAAGGATGGAGCGCCGCAAATGAGGCGCTCCGGCAATGGCAATGACTCTTTGGGAGCGAAGGAAGGATTCGTGTCGATCGTGATCAGAAGTGACATGTGAGGTTTCCTGTTAGTAGCCGAGTGTCCGATCGACGACGCCGATCAGTTCTTTCCCGGCGAGGTGACGCCGGATGTTTTCGACGACCGACTGCGCCGCCGTATGCGGCTGGGTCACGGACGCGATGTGCGGGGTGATCATCACCTTAGGATGCGACCACAGCGGATGGTCTTCCGGCAGCGGCTCAGGATCGGTGACGTCGAGCATCGCCGCCGCAAGGCGGTCGCTGTCAAGGGCCTCGATCAGCGCGCCCTGCTCGAGTTGCGGGCCGCGGCCGACATGCAGCAGACGCGCTCCGACGGGAAGCTGGGAGAAGAGCTGCGCATCGAGCATGCCGCGTGTTCGTTGCGTCAGCGGCAGCAGACAGACGAGAATGTCCGTTTGGCTCAAGAAGCCGCTCAATTGCTCCTCGCCATGGAAGCAAGTAACGCCATCGATCCGCCTTTCGCTGCGGCTCCACCCGGCCAGCGGAAACCGGAACGGCTTCAGGTGCTCAATGGCAGCCTGTGCCAGCATGCCGATCCCCAGAAAGCCAACTCGGCATTCGTGGGCCTGACGGGCAGGAATGCCCTTCCAGACCTGCCTTCTCTGCTGGCCGAGATAGGCGGGCAAGTCGCGATGAAGCGCCAGCACGCCGAGAGCGACGTATTCCTGCATCATGCGGATGATGCCGTCCTCGACCATGCGAACCAATTTCACGTGGCCGGGCACGATATCCGCCTTGAACTGATCGACGCCCGCCCCGATGGAAAACAGCACTTCCAGCTTGCGGAAGCGTGATATGTCGTCCGGTACGGTCCAGGTGATGAGATACCGGATCTTCTCGGGGTCAACCTCTTCGCTGCAATGGAAGAACTCCACATCCGGCAGCTCCCGCGCGAAGACCTCGCGGAAGACGGCGCCGCGTGCCGCATCGGAATTGAAGAGAAACGCCATCGAAATCGCCCTTCAGTCACGCCGCAAGTCGTGCGCCGAGATCCTCGATCATCTTTCGGCAGGCCGCGAGTTCGCCGAGCTCGATGTACTCGTTCGGGCGATGGGCCCGCCCGATCTCGCCCGGGCCGCAAATGATCGCGTCGATGCCGGCCTGCTGGTAAAGCCCAGCCTCAGTTCCATAGCTGACCGCCGTGAGCGGCTCCTGCCCGGTCAATTGCTTGAGCGTGGCCGCCAGTTCACCCCTGTTCACGGGCGCAAGGGCGGGATAGGCGCTCAACTCGTGCCACACCACATCGAAGCCACTGTCGCGCAGGGCGAAAAGCCGGGCCCTCACCGGCTCGAGCAGCGAAGTCGGGGAAACACCCGGCACGGCACGCACCTCGATATCGGCAGTGCAGCGGTCAGGGATGATGTTGACGGCCTGTCCACCGGCGATGACGCCGACCTGCAAGGAAGAATACGGGGGCTCGAAATTGCCATCGAGCGGCCCGTCGGCGAGGGACTGACCGTAGGCCACGGCGTACGTGATAACGCCGGCCATGGCGTGTACGGCATTGAGCCCGAGATCGGGGCGCGACGAATGGCCGGATCGGCCGATCACCTCGAGCCGTGCGGCGATTTTGCCTTTGTGCGCCAACACAGGCTGCATTCGGCTCGGCTCACCGATAATCGCGCCGAGCGGCTTCTCGCACAGGCTCGGCAACGCCGCAATGAGATGCGGCACGCCACGGCATCCCGCCTCTTCGTCGTAGGAGAAGGCCAGATGGATGGGCTGCCGCAGGTCCATGGCCGCAAGCGCCGGGAGCGCCGCCAAAGCGCAGGCGAGAAAACCCTTCATGTCGGTGGTTCCACGGCCGTAGAGCCTGCCGCCATCGCGACGCAGGACGAACGGATCCGAACTCCATTCCGGCTCACCGGCCGGCACGACGTCCATGTGTCCGGAGATGACATGGCCTCGACGCTCGCGCGGACCGATCGTGACAAAAAGGTTGGAGCGGTCGCCTTCGGGTCCCGGCAGAACCGTCACCTCCGCTCTAGCCGACCGACAGTAGTCGCTGATCCAATCGACGATCGCGCCATTGGGCGTGCCCACGACAGTAGGAAATGCGATCAGCCTCGCGAGAATCTCTTCCACGTTCATGGCGGCCACTCTGCTTGCGCAATACGGCGGATAGGACCAGCGTAACCGCGAGCAGGAGTATTCCCTGCCGAATCGCGCCGTGCTTTGGCCGAAGATTGCGAAAACGCGCCTTCAGTCGGTGAAATCTGCTGGCGTTTCCGTGCAAACCTGCGGCAACGGACACTCGCTGCGCAGTTGCAATCGGTGTGGCGATGGTGGATTGGTGCGCGGTGACAGAGCGGATGAGCTGACATGCAGAAATCGGTGCGCCTGAAATCCTTCGAACTGGTCGCCCGCGACATCAATGATGTCGATGTCGACCTCCTGCACGCTCTGTCCATCTCCGTTCGCTGGCCGCATCGCCCCAAGGATTGGGAGCTCCTGCGTCGCGTCGGGCGCGGCATCGTTGCCGTCGACGGCATCGGGCGCGTTTTCGGAAGCGCGATGTGGTTCCCTCAGGGCAACGACTTCGCCACCATCGGGCTCGTGATTACGACGCCTCGCGCCCAGGCGCAGGGAGGCGGTCGATGGCTCATGGACCAGGTTCTCGAGCAGTGCGGCGCGCGCAACCTGGCACTGAACGCCACCCACGTCGCCTATCCACTGTATGTCTCGCTCGGCTTCGCCAGCGAGGCGATCGTGAACATGCGACAAGGCGAGGCCCCACAAGCGCTTTCGCCTTTGCCCCCGCTGGAGGGTGAGCTGAGTGAACTTACCAGCGACAGGCTCTCGGAGATCACCGCGCTGGACGAACGTGCGTTTGGCAGCGATCGGTCCCGGGTGCTCACCTTGCTATCGGCGGACGCGACAATTTCCGTCTTGAGGCGTGGCGGCGAGGTTGTCGGCTATTCGATGTGTCGCGAGTTCGGGCGCGGCTTCGTGATTGGCCCCGTGATCGCTGGCAACGACCAGGACGCGGTGCATCTCACCGCCGTCCATCTCAAGAAGCTGCAAGGCCGGTTCGTTCGCGTCGATACGCGCGAGAGGGATGGCGTGTTTGCCGAGTTTCTTGAGCAGAGCGGCCTCGGCGTCGCCGAGACCGTGACGACAATGTCCAAGGGCCGCCGGTTCCTGAACCGGGAAGACAATGGACCGTGGGTTTATGGATTGGCCGGCCACGCGTTGAGCTGAGCCCCAAGTTCATGTCCGTCCAAGGTGCGGTCACGGACGGCAGGTCGATTGATACACGCGTGAATCAAGAGGCGCAACGCGGCTGCCGTTCACGCGGCCGGAACGGCTGCCGCTTCGGATCTCCTCCGAATCGCGGATTCGGTTACCGCTGCCGACATCATGACCATCCGACGTTCATCCACCACGCCATCCACGATGACGTGGCCGATGCCGCGCGAGCACGGCTCAATGGTTCCCGCACCAGCATCTGCGCCAGGCTGGCGAGTTGCCGTTGGCCGCCGGAACTCCCCTATATTCCTGAAAGCGACGTCGGCGATGCCGACCGCCGCCAGGGCCTCGTCTATGCGAGCCAAACCATCTTCGCTCACAGACCAGCCCATTCCCTGCTGACGGGCAAGTAGCACCAACTTACAGACGGTGAGGACCGTGTTGGCGGAATGACCTGTGGCATGTATCAGATGCCGCTCGTCCCGCGGATAAGGAAACGAGTTCCAACTTCCACATGAGCGTTCAATGCTGCGGACGATCGAACAGCGCTGCTTCGCAACGCGATGGCCACGCCCTACCAATCAGGCTGCTTCGATCGGTTCAGTTCAAAGGCGAACACCGGCTCTTCATGTCGGGGGTAGACGAAGCCGCGCCGCATGGGGAGTGGAGTAAGAAGCGCGGATGCGCTTCTCCTCCCCGAACCGTACGTGCACCTTTCAGCGCATACGGCTCTCTATTCAACCTTGGCCCGTGGCCATGGCAACATCGCGATAGTTCGAGGTGACGGTGCTGCGAGTTTCGCTCCGGAAGATGTATGGATTGCTCTCCGGATTCCGCCATCGGAACTGCGCCTTCGGTGCAGAGCCTTTCCGACACGGTTTCCACGCTCACTTCGTCCGTAGACGAGCCAGGTTTTTGCCTTGCCCACCTCCGGCGCTCGATACCAGCTCCGCATCAAGGGTTTGATGCGTGACCGATATTTCCGCGCCAGCCAGTGCGCCAGTTTCCAGAACACGACATGGTCGATGCGCTGGAAGATGCGCGCTGTAAAGTCGGTGAACTTGTAGAAGGCCGCCCATCCCGCCAGTTGACGGTTGATGCGGTCCACCATGTCGACCTTGCCAACATCATGATTGCCGGAAATGGCCTCGGTCAGTTTGCGGACAAACGCCTTGGCCTTTTCCCTGGGTATCGTCGTGACGACGGACATGTGCCCGTTCGACCCTCGTTTGCGAATGATCCGATGCCCCGGAAAGACGAACCCGTCATCGACGTGGGTGATATGGGTTTTCTCCATATTCAACGTCAGCTTCAGGCGGCCTTCCAGGGACGCTCGGCATTCCTCGCGAATCTCCATAGCATGAACGTCGAACTGCTGCGACAGCTCGACAAGGGTGCGTTCGCCCCGGATCGCGGCGAGCGCAACTTTCGCCTTGAATTCGGCGCTGTGGTTTCGGCGGGGTCGTCTCGTCATGGTCTCTCCTGTTCCCGGCTTCTATGCCGTGTCCAGGCAGAAATTCCACTTAGTTCAAATTTCCCGAGCCGGCTCTGTTCCCGTCGGTGGAACAACTTGGAAAGCGGCCAAGGATGATGGCGATCAGGAGGCGCCGGGCAGCAGCTCGATCAGGGCTTTCATTCCCGCGGAGGGCACGTTATCGGCGTGACCTGACGGGCAATGTCGACGATCTCGGCGAAAAGCCATTTACTCATGCTTGGTGAAACGTCGCTTGAGCCACATGCGTGCGGCCTCGGCCTTTTCAGCAGTGAATACCTTGTTGGCGGCACCTGCAGCCAAACGCGACTCCAGTCCGTCACCCGCCGGGCTCCCCGCCTCCCCCCGAACGACTGCTTGCCACGCTTCTGCAGGCGTCCCTGCAACGGCTCGTGCCGCCAGTTCCCGCCGAGCGAGCTCGATCCAGATCCGCCTGCGACCAGGGTTCCTACCCTTCATCACCTGTGATGCCTACGTCCGACAGTTGGGCTTCCGGATTCATGTGAATGCCGGCAGAAGGGATAGTACCGGTGTTGAGCAAAAGAGAGGCCTTGATGCGATGGACTGTGCCGATGCTGGCGTTGCATGACTTGGCGGCTTTTCGCAGACTTTCACCGCGGACGAGTGCGGCGCGGATGACCGCTTCAGTTCCCGGCGACAGCTTCGGGCGCCCAAGCTTCTTGCCTTCCGCTCGAGCGCGGGCCAGACCGGCCTTGACGCGATCACGGATCATGGCGCGCTCAAATTCGGCGAAAACGGCCATCACCTGAAACATCGCTTTCCCGGCTGGCGTGGTCGTGTCGATGCCCTGTTGATGCAGAAACAGGTCAATCCGAAGGGCATGAAGTTCCGAAAGGAATGTAACGAGATCCTGCAACGAGCGGCCGAGGCGGTCGACTGACCACACCATGACGATGTCGAATCTACGCCGTGTTATATCGCTGCAAAGCGCGTCAAAGGCCGGGCGTTTATCGCGCCCCTTTGCACCGCTGACGCCTTGATCGCGATAGATTTGAACGACGTCCCAGCCACTGTGACGGGCTATCTCGAGCAGCTGCCTCTCTTGGTTCGCGGTTGTTTGCTCGTCTGTGGATACGCGAATGTATATCGCTGCCCGACGCATTCTGTTGCTCTCAGTAAGGGTTCCAGTTTGAGTAGTGGTGTTCAAAAACCAAGTGTTTTATGAACGCCTGTAGCGGGAGGATAAACCTCCCGAAATCCGGCACATCACCGACGGCAAATTTCGTTGGGTTTTTTGAACAGCCCGTTCTTTGGTAACTTGCCGTGTGAAACATACCAGGCCATGTCGATGTTGGGCCGCACCTGCGGTATGATGACCGATCACCTCGCGCGCAGGCTGATCGCTAGCTCGCGCAGTTTCTGAGCGTGCTTTCTCCAGCTCTCGTGGAATCGCACTGGCGCCATGGTGGCCTGATGATCGTGGACCTTGGCCAGAACAATCAATACGATCCGATCCGAAGGTGTCAGGCCATCTTGCCGCGTGTCGGCCCAGGATTCTGCATCACAGCGACCCTCAGAACTTGTTGCAATCCGGGTAGTCGCCTCAGAACTTTCGTTGCTTGCCATTGCTGGCATCCTCCCCCCGGGTCTACAGGGATAACGTAGGGATGCAAGGCTACAATTATAAGTAGCTTGGCGGGGAATACGGTGGCATGCTTCCAACTGAACTCGGGTCATCGACGGCGAGATCAATACGAGCGCCGTCCACCGCCCGGCCAGTGATGGACAATGCCCGCGGAAAGCTCCGCAACTGCGAACACATGCAAAGCCATGCCGCTACCATATCGATCGACGCGCCTGCTGGATGAGACCGTTTTCGCGGTTCGCAACGAAAATGCGCCTGGCTGGCAAATGCTGGCGTGGGAGTGCGAGCCAGAAGACTTGCCGCGGCGGCTCGCGGCAAGTGGCCTCGACAAGCGGGAGCATCGGCTTGTTGGCGCGGCTCAGGTGGCAGTGGAGTTCGTAAGGCAGTTGGTCGTCGAAAAGGCCTTGAAGGCTGGTTGGCATCAAGACTGGAGCAGCGAGACCTGGTTTCCGATGGACCAACCGCTACCAAGGCTGCCCGGCATCCCAGTCCCCGCCGACGTGTCGCTTTCCCTCAGGTCGATTGTCTACGGCTGGATCTGCATTGCGGTCGAAGCGCACGGAAAGCGGCTCGACCTACAGATCGACGATATCCACGACTCGCTCGTCACGTTCGTCCGGTTCATCCAGATCCTGGCCGCCGGCGGCGAGCCACACGCGGCCTTGGCAGAAAGAGCGACGGCGCATTTCGTCGTGCAGGATGGCCCTGATCCGCATCTGTGCCGCTTCTACCTGGAAGTTCGGCGCAACGGAGAAGCCGAGATCATCGACGCAATAACCGATCGGGAGGCGCTGCTGCGGCAATTCCGCAGTCTGTCGACGGCAATTGCCAACCACCCGTGTTTCGCTCACCATTACGTCTGCCATTGCTGCCTGAATGATGCCGAATATGAGCGCGCTTCAGACGCGGCGGACTCGGAATGGCAAGATGGGGTCAAAGCAGGCCAGTTTCCAGACGATTGGGATGCGGCACAGGAGTTTGCTGCTGCCAGGATTGTGGCGGAGGTCCCATTGCCGGAGGATTGCGCTCTGCTCGCGGACGAGGAGCGGATGATGCTTCGTGCGCTCGCAGTCCCCCTAGACCGGCTTCTGGGCCACGGCTTGGTGTGCGCTGAAGCCCAGGCCGGCGAACACATTGCGCAGCGCCTCAAGGAAAATCGCTGATACGCTTGAAAGAGCGAGCAATGATGCTGTCGGACTTGCCGCCGGCCTTTCAGTCGGCATAGGCGTAGGCAACACCTTCCTCGATCCGCACCTCAGCGCCGAACATGCCATTTACACTGGCGATGTTGTGACGGCCGATCCAGTGTGATTTCGACTTCCGCGACAGCACCGCCCACTCGGCATCGCTGAACAGGTCCATGCGCCGCAAGGATGGATTCGTGGTCGAGTGCCGAAGCCGGGTCGGCGGCGTCGAGCGCAATGTCGATCATTCCGTTGGGGTACTTGCCGTCGACCGCGAAGCGCCCCGCGACCGATGACGTTGATCCGCTCGGAAATCCTGGGCCCGACAGCCTTCAGGCCGATGCGGTCGAGCTCGGCGCACAGCGGCTTCCTGAGCGCCACCGCCTGGTCCACGAAGGCATCCGTCAACTCGAAACCGGAGGTTACACCGGCAGGCTGCTCGCGGATGCATAAGCGCCACTCCCCTCGCGTTTGACAATATTGTCTCAGGGTGACTATCTTTGCCTCGCGCCCTTGATGAGACATGCCAGTCTGCAAGGACGGCAGGTCTGCGGGAATAGGCCGCGTCAGCCGTAGGATCTCATCAAGGGCCGCTCTCGGCACTCCATAGCCCTTTCCAGGCCACGCCAGCGCGCGGCGGTGAGTTTTCGCATGCCAATCGGGCGTCGGAGTCGCCTGTGTGCTGCTCTCCCAAGGTGTGACGGTGGCGATTTCGTCGTCCGTGCCAACGATGATGTTGGATCCGGATCCTTCATCGAGCCTGACGCGAAGGACAAGCATATTCGTTCCATCGCCGCGACTGCAGACGGATCGCGGATTGGCGATCAGTTCGGGAAGATGCTCCCACACCCACTCGGACTTAGGGTGCTGCCCTGATCTTGCTGAAACGCCTCGCATTGAGAATGAAATGATGCGTCCTTTGCCGCCGATCATTGCCGCCAACATCGGAGACTGATCGAGAACGATAAAGTCCTCGATTTTGGCGCTACTCCTCATCGGCCGATCGAGATGCTTCTGCCAGGCAGCCATTCTTTCAGGAGAAGGAAAGATTTCCGCACGGCGTGCGAGCCGCGTGCCACTCTTGCCGCGAGCTACGTCTTGCTGCCTCGTCTTTGACGGCTTCATCGCGAGAGACTACATTCGCGTTGTCCCGCTGGCGAGGAAGGGCTCCTTGTTGAGCCCCGACTTGGGAATTAGCCCCATCAAAGCCGATACTCCTCGCTGCGGTATTTCACCTTGACGAGATATGTCGCTCCGCGAGGACGGCAGGTCTGCGGGAATAGACCGCGTCAGCCCTACCATCTCGTCAAGGTGATCTTTGTTTCTCACATTGCAGGAATTGCGACGGTGTCTCGAACCGGACCGGGGCGCGTCGATGAACTGCTCCAGAACGAAACCGCTGCGCATCATGATGCCCTGCCGCAGCCGCCTGTCGCTGTGGGTGAAGTTGATGCTCGTGCCGTTGCCGCCTATGGCGTCAAAGCCGGCGAGAATGTCGTCGGTGACGACTACGCTCTGCGCGACCCTGGCCCTGCGATAGGATGTCGTCGAAGGCACGCAGAATGGGCTTTTCGCGGGCAGCCTTCATCTGCGCTTCGGTGGGGTTGGCCGGCGCGATCCGTGCACCGGTTAAAGCTTCCGCGCGGGGCGGCCCTTGTTTGAGCAGTGCCGCCGTCGCCTACGTCAATGCGTCGGCGGTGCCATCTCGTTGACCAGTGCGGCAATCTCGAAATCAAGCTCCTGATCCGACAGGTTCGAGAAGCTGTGCGACACCGTCGCTTCAACCTTGTCGACGAGCAGCCCGTACAGTCTCGCCTTGGCCATCGATGCCGCAACTGCCGCGCTCGCTTGCCCCTTGGCATGAGCAAGGGCGCGATCCTCGTCGAGCTGCGTGGCGATGGTCGTAATTGTTACGGTGGCCTTCTCTGCGCTTGCATCGAGCAATTCGCGCACCCTAGCTCGGATGCTTTCATTTGATTTCAAGCGACAGGCGTTGCCGCGGTTTGGCCTAAAGCCAGCTTCGACATATGCCTGATCGGCAGTCATGCCCTCGGCAAGTCCAATAGCGAAGGCTTCATGCCTTCCGTTGGAAAGACTGGCCAAAGCCAATTCTCCCGTTGATAGCGTTGAAACTTGGCATCTACTCAGATGAAGATACGAGCAATCATCTGATGAATTGTTTACACCTCTTCCTTCTACCACAGCGCAGCGGCTTCCTTTCGCCCTCAGCGTCCCACAATGATGGAGGCCAGCCGATCGATGAGCTCGGATTCGAGGTCATTCAATCTCCGCCATCGGTAGATCGAATTGTGCCGGCACAACTTGTCGGCGCCCCCTTGGGCGTGGCCTCCGTGCTAAACCGATCCCATCTCCTGAGGGCCTCGTCCGTGTGAGATATCTCAGTCGGCGACGGCCAGACTCCCATTCGAGCGGCGGGCCGCCGGTGTGCGGCAGGGCCATCGAGGTCCGTGGGGCCTCGATGAGTCGATCCTCGACCGCGGATGCGTCCCAAGGTAAATAGTCGCCTGTCACGATCAGCGCCACGCCGCCGGCGAGCGCATCGGACTCCTGGAGCGCCGTAAGGCGAGCAGCCTCCAGGCTT
The DNA here is from genome assembly GCF_016756635.1 of Mesorhizobium sp. L-8-10. Taxonomy (NCBI): domain Bacteria; kingdom Pseudomonadati; phylum Pseudomonadota; class Alphaproteobacteria; order Hyphomicrobiales; family Phyllobacteriaceae; genus Mesorhizobium; species Mesorhizobium sp. L-8-10. Next base: position 5,330,297 of record NZ_AP023263.1, read on the forward strand.
TCCACGATGAACCAGCCAGCGATGTCTTGTATCCCTGTGGCCGTGGCCGGCACCAGTTCTGGGTTTTCGGCGACAAGCCTGTCCAGGGCCGGGTCGATCGACTTCCTGATCTTCTTTTCTATCGCCATCGTGCGCGCCTTTCGAACTTCCGCCGCCGCGCCTTGAGATAGGTTATCCTGCATGCTGCATCGAGCGTCGAATCCCCCCATCTCTGATTTGCTCGACGCCGACGTGTCGGGACGCCGCCGTGGGCGAAGCCCCTTGAGGCGGTGTCCCGCACTCGCCAGCATTTCATGGGCCGGGGACACCGGGACAAACTCTCTTCGGCCCTTCGGGCACGAGTTCGTCCCGCTATCCCCTCCGATGATGCGGTGCTTGGAAGAGGTGGAAAGGTAACGCTCACCCGTGCAAAGGTAACGCTCACCCTTTTCTTCCTTATGATATGTGCGCGTTACCTGCGTCAGGATTGCTGACGTTTTTTCGCTATGCATTTCCGCTTCCGCTCCCGTGTCAATCGACGCCTCCGATCGTCGGCAGTCTCATCCCAGGCATCGATCCTTTTGATCTCGAGCTCCTCTCTTTCGACGGATGTCATTTCGATTAGAGCGCCCGTGCTGGCAGCGTCCAGGAGCTCATACTTGGTCCAGACCCGGCGAGCCTTCTCGGGGTCGCGCGCCAAGCCCGCAACGATGGCGGCGTCGATCTCAGGCAAGCCGATCCGTCGGCATAGATCGGCAACGCTGTCGACGGTCACCTCATCCCCGAGCGTAGCGGACAAATTGGCCAGCACGGCCGCCCAGCCGATGGGCGGCCCAGCGTCCAGCCCGTTGTGGAGCCGGTATTGGACGAGCCTGGCCAACTCGTTCTTGCGCTGCATGACCGTTACTGTGGACCAGGATAGCGGCTTTCGCAATCGGCCTGGTTCTTTGGTGTAGCCGAGCACAACTGCGCCAAGCATGCGCTTCTTGGCCGTGGTCGGCACCACCTTGGCGACGTTCTTGGCGCGCGGATCCTTCTCGTCCACGACCGCGGCGAACGGGACACTCTCGCGGCGCCACCACGGTACCCTGGAACGGCTTCCGGTCACCGCTCAGCCTCGTCGACGACGCCGTAGTGATACATCAGGACCAAGAGCCAATCTTCTTGTCGCACCGTCAGCCGGAAACCTTCACCGTGCTGCCTCGCTTTGGCAGTGAGGCCCACGATGAACTGCACTTCTATCGGAGCAGGATCGTGCTCATAGATCAGCGTGCGGCCGATCCGAAGCATTGACTGATGATCGAAGCGTATACTCAGCGGACCTGGCGGCGGATATGGCCGGGGCTCTCGAGCCTTCGTCGGACGTCGTGTCGTTTCCTCAGGCCGTAGCACTGCCTGAGCCAGATCTTCCAGTGACGCCCCTGCCTCGTCCAACATTCTGCGGATCGCGCGGACCAAGGCGGCGACCTCGCCGGGGTCATCGCTGCCGAGCAGCCTGATCATTGCACCGATTCTGGCCGCGGCCTTCGCATCAAACCGTTGCACAGGGAGTTCGGTGGACTCTTCGGTGAGTTGCTCGGATTCGTCTGCCTCCGCATTGCTGTTTTGGATGATCCCCTTCACCGGCCTCCCGGTCGGCCAGACATACGGGTCGGCCATAGCAATGATGCCAAAGCTGTGAAGGCGTTCGCGCGTCCGCTGCAGCGCCTTCTTCAGCCGCTCCCGGTGCTTATCGGCATCGTCGCCGTCGCCCGGATTGAGATCCCGGAACGCGACCCTTACATGGTCACAGTGCACCACCTTCTTAAGCGATGCGGGCAAACCGAGCGTCGGCGGCGGTGTGACGCCGTTCGCCTCGAGCGCGGTCAGCAGCGCCTTCAGGAACAGCGCATCGTTGCCGCTCGCCTTGAAGCCCGCATCGGCCCGAACTTCCCCTTGCTGATCCGGCCAGGCGTTTGCGGCAGCGATCTTATCCGGGACCGGCTCCGGTTCGACGGGCGCGGTCATGCTGCGTCCTTTCCACTCGGCAGGCCATCCAGCCACGCTTGGGCATCAACCGCCCGGATGAGTGTTCGCCGGCCGGCCTTACGTGTAAGAAGTCGTCCGGCGGCTACCTCCTCATATGCTAACGTCCTGCCAACGCCATAGGCCTCGCAAAACTCATCGATCGAGTAGGCGACCTTAAGCTGGGCCGCTGCTGTCCGCTTTTCACTCACCTCGTCCACGACAAACTCCTTTCGGATTCGAGGTCAAAAAAAATGGCCGCCACCGAACCCATCTCCCAATGGAGAATAGGTTCGGTGGCGGCCGTTGTGCTTTACCGTCCGTCCAACCGCGGTTCTCTCTGGCGCGGTAAGCGGGACGGGTTCCGTCCGTTATGTCCAACAGACTGCCTGTCGAGATGGCTCCTGTGTGTCGGGGCGGTCTCTAGGGCTGTCCTTAATTCAGTATCTTGGGGTGGTTTGCACAGATCGTCAACGTACACCAGCGCCCTACAGCGATCACTGTTGCCACTTCAGCGGGACGGATGAATCGGAGGACGTCTCCAAAAGGGGGACGCATTCGGCGGGCGCGACCTGCCAGGACGGGCATCAACGCTTCCGCATGATCACGACGCCTTGCCGATCTGCACCACGTTCGAGCCTTCAACTGGTAGGACAGACGACCGTCTGGCAAGCTTTTCCCGCTCTAGTTCCTCGAACGCCGACACGATGAAACGCCCGTAATGCCGGCGGATCATGGCCTCGCTGGTGTTATGCCGTTTTGCTACGAACGATTCCGGCAGCCCGTCACGAAGGCCGCGCACGATGCTCGAGTGCCTAAGACTATAGCCGTCAATATCCTCGGCCAAACCGGCCCGGCGCCTGATCTCCAGCCATGGCCGTGTCAATTCGCTCTTCGCCCAGGCCCGACGACCGTCTGAGCGCCACTTGCCGACCATGCCCGCTTCTTGGACCATGTGATCGCGCAGCAGAAGCGGCTCCCCCGGTTTGCGCCCCGCCACGGCGGGCAAAAGCACATCCAGCACATCAGCTGTGATCGGAACGGGGATGGGATCAGCCTTCCCTCCCCTGCCTTTGCGGGAGCCAGGAACAAGCAGCCTGCATTCCTTCACCTGAAGGTCGCCGACCTTCATCCGCGCGACCTGCGAATATCTGGCACCCGTGGCATCGAGGACGACGACAAGGCGAAAGAGATCATCGTCGATCTCGCGTGCCGTCTGCAGGATCGCGCCTCGCTGGGACTCGGTGAGTATCTGGTTGTCCCTGACGGGGGCTTCCGTGTCGTCGTCGGCAGCTTCTGTCCTCAAACCGGTCTTCACGCTCGCCAGATAAAGCGGGTTTCGTGCCTGCACCTCCTTCGGAAACTCGGGCCACGCCGAGTTGAACGCTGCTTTCAAATCATTGATGAGCCGGCGCTTGCCCGTGTCTGACAATGTGTCCGGCAGTGCTTTGCGCCAGTTCTGCAGATGAGCGCCGTCCAGTTCGTACAGAGCTACGGACGCCAGCGGGGCAGGGTCAATGGCCTTGCGCTTACCTTTCGCCTCACGCCCGATAACATACAATTCCAGTCGCCCCGCAGCATCGGAACGGATAGGACGGTCCGCTCGCTTGCTGTCGCGCGCGTCACGCTGCGCGATGTAGGCTTCGACTGCGGTTCTGACGGTCGCCACCGGCCCCGCCTTTGCAGCCTCTGCCTGGGCTCTGGCTTGTTCGACGATCTGTCGCGCCGCCTTTTCAGCCTGCTGGAACGTGAAGAGGCCTTCGGAGCGCTTATCGTTGATATCGTTGGCTGCGCCGACGGGTGCCTGCTTGTATGCTGCACCCGGTCCATAGTTCCGCCACCGGGCAAACCAGACGCCGCCACGCTTGCCTTTGCGATACCAGAGCGCAGCATCGGCATCGAGACGGCGGGCGTGCTCGCCAATCGGCAGCTTCGACCTCGCGCTCGCTATGGTGAGCGGCGCCTCCTTTAATGTCTTCGCCACCTATGCTGCCCTCCGAAACCGTCGAATATTCGCCGAATATCCCTGCGCGGACACTAGCGAACAACATAGGACAGAAAGCTATAAGTTACAAGCGTTTGGCGAACTTTGGTGAACGAAAACGGACGAATATCGACAACATGCTACGCCCTTTCACGGCGGAAACACGGGTTCGAGTCCCGTTGGGCGTGCCAATCATTTCACGCACTTAGCTATCCCTCCCGAAACTGTCCAATCTCTTGTCCAATGCCGCGCTTACGCATCATTGAACAAGCGACCGTGGACAACCCGCCGCCCTTCTGGACTGATGCACACAGGGCATCGAATCTGCCGTGATGGAAGTCGGCCGTTCAATCGGCTGGTGGCAAGGCTAGCGACATGACGCGAACGCTGCCGCTAGCGCATCGTCGGCTGCTCGATCTGCGATCGGGCGGCTACGTGCCCGACCGCGCGGCTGAAGAGCAGGGGCAACCGTCAGGGAGAGACAGTTGTCCCGAGCGTGGGGTCGGTCGCCGGCAGGCCGAGCAGGCTGTCTACCTGCGACACGACGTCCGGCGTGACGGTATGGTTCGCGGCCGCGCTCAGTTCGTTGGCACGCGCCTGGGCGATTGCATCATCGCGCAGGGCGCGTTCTTCCGGCGTGGTGGCGGGCATGGCCAGCGCCGCGAGCATGGCGTTTTCATAAGCTGCGATCATGCCGACGCGAGAATTTGGCGCGGCGTTGGCCCGTGCGGTGGGCGAGGCATGGGCCGCGTTCAGGGCGCCCAGCTTGCTGGCGAGGGCAGTGTGATCCGGATGCGTGTTGACGCCCCGTGCGGATACACCGTGGTCGGTCCCTCGCCCCCTGGTCTCGGTGCCGCGGGCGGTTTCGGCACTGCGTCCGGGTGCCGCGGTGCCGCGACCGGACGCCATGCCGCCGCGTCCGGAAACTGCCGCGCCACCGTGCCCGGCTCCGCTGCCGTGGCCGGCAGCGCCAGCTTGTCCGCCTCCGCCGCCATGCCCGCCGCCGTTGCCGCCACCGCCACCGTTGCCGCCACCGTTGCCGCCGCCACCATTGCCGCCCCCGCCTCCTCCGCCCCCGCCTCCTCCGCCGCCACCACCTCCGCCGCCACCGCCGTTAGCCCAAGCCGTCCCCTGATCGGAGACGATCGGGTTCGGCAGCACAGGGGCGACAATCATGGCGAACACAGATGCCGATGCGAGCAGGCGAGTAACTGGGGTCATCGTTCAGCTCCACAGATCATTTCCCAGATGATCGCTGCCGAATCCGGCAACTTAGGGGCGCTGCCGATCAAAGCGCAATAGTCGTCGAGCCCGATCAGGCCGGAATCCTCGCGTTAACTTTCGCGTCTCCATGCGGCCGCCACCATGGACCTCTTTGAGAAACAAGAAAGAATTGTACAAGAATGCGCGGGCATGTAACGATGACGGGGGGCAGGTCGCCAGGAATGACTGGGCAGCGCAGCGCTCACGCCGAGTAACGGTAGTGTCTCAGCTTGAATTTTCTCGTTGAGCTTTTTGGCGTGCACTATTTTTTTGTTGGCCGCGATGCTGATTGCAGTGAAAGCAGGCGGCGGCGAGATTGTTCAGATCGTCGGTGCCGCCATCCATACGAGCTTTCTTGTGTTCAATGGTAGCCCGTGTCGGGCCACGCTTCGTAAACTGACGGCGGCAATAACAGCACGCCCCACCTTGGAGCTTAACCAGTTTTCGGCGTACCCACATTCGATATAGAGGGTTTCTTAGGTGCTTCATGTATTCCCCCGTATAAAGGGAACACGGCAGCGGCTTGAGCGTCAATCCCCTACTTGTAAGGACTGCGCTTGCCCGGCTTAGGCTCAACGGCGTCCATCTTCCTAGAAAGGTCTTCTATCGACCAAAGAGTTGCCGACACGCCCGGGGCATGCCCAATCCTTGTCAATTGGCAGTCGCCCGACGCGGACAGATCGCTACCCCTTTAGTTCGCGCTTGCCCTGCTTGATCGTCGTTCAGCCGCGGAGCGTCCTTGCGTGCACTGAGCACGGTGGTGTGGCGTGCGGCAGGCGGGACGAGGTCCTAACCGTCGCGATCACACCCAGAAGCGCAGGAACACGACGCCGATGAGGCTTGCGGCGATGGGCACGCCGAAGGGAACCACGCCCTTGCGATCGAGCTTGTCGAGGTAGTGCCGGAAGGTCGGGGCCGGCAACAGAAGCGGATTCTTCACCAGGAAGGCGGTGATCGCGGCGAAGATCAGGAGCAGGATGGAAAACGCCATCAGTCCCTCAGGACCGGCGACCAGCGGGGCGGCCGCCATCAGCTTCACGTCGCCGGCGCCGACCTTCTTCGCCAGCCAGAAGAGGAACAGCACCAGGAAGAATGTCGCGGAAACGATCGCGGCGAGCGCGAGGCTCCACCAGTCCGTCGTCTGAAGCGCCGTGACGGCGAGCCCGCCGGCACCCAGGGCGCCAATCGCCAGCGCGTCGCGATTGGCGATCCTCTGCGTGGTGAAGTCCACCCAAGCGATGCGCAGGAGCAGCGCCACCGTCACCGCCGCGATCAGGATCTGCGCGGCAGCCGAAATGCTCATCTGTTGATGTTCTTGACGCTCGACTGCAGCAGCTCGAGATTGTTGGCCACCGTCGGATCGTTGGGCGCGAGTTCATAGGCCTTTAGGAAATTCTGGCGGGCCTCCTTGAGGTTTCCGCGCAGGAGATAGGAATAGCCGACATTGTTGTAGTAGGCCGGAGTGGCCCCCACCAGCGGGTAAGCCTTCCTGTAGGCCTTGTCGGAAAGATCGAAGCGGCGGATGCGGTCGCAGGATGCCGCGAGGCCCAGCCAGGCCTCGCCATCGTTGGGGGCAAGCTGCGTGGCCTTGTAGAACAGCGCTCCGGCATTTCCGTAGTTCTCCGAGCGGAACTGGTTCTTGGCCTCGGCAATCGCCTGGTCGGAAGCGAAATATTCCACATCGGCGATCGTTTTCAGGCCTTCGAAGGTATCGCCGAAGGCGGTGAACTCCAGTTTCGCGGGCTCATTGGTGCGAACCACACCGTCAGAGGTCATCGCAGCAGATTGACAACCTGCGAGTATAGAGGCCAGAAGAATTCCCGCCAAAGCAGCAAGCGGCGGCTGCTTCATTGCATTGCGTCCCCGTTTCAGTTCCCTATAACCCCAAGAACATAACAAAACCTCAATGTCTAGAACGCGCGGGCAACGGTTCAGAAGAAAACACCCTTCATGCGGATGATCACGGGCAGCATCACGACCATCATCACGACGGGAAATATGCAGAGGCCGAGCGGGACCATCATCTTGACGGGCAGGGCGTTCGCCTTCTCCTCGGCACGCAGAATGCGCTGCGAGCGCATTTCGTCGCTGTAGACGCGCAAGGCCTCGGTCAGGCTGGTTCCGAGTTCCTCCGATTGCCGGAACAGCACGGCCAGCGAACGCGCCTCCTCTATGCCGATGCGGTCGGCGAGTTCCCGAAGCGCCTCGCGCAGCGGTTTGCCAGCGCGCATCTGCAGGGTCATGATCGCCAGCTGGATGCCGAGCGCCCTGTGCGTGCCGGCAAGCTCGCTGCTGACGCGCTCGACAGCGGCTTCGAGGCTCATGCCGGCGTCGGCACAGGTGATCATCATGTCCATGAAATCAGGAAAGCCGCGGCGGTATTGCTGCTTGACGGCATTCTCGAAGCGGTCGAGTGCGATGCTCGGGATAACGATGCAGCCGAGGCCAATCAAGAAGGCGCCGCCGAATGCGACGATGCTCGGCAGATGTGGTGGAACGACAGTCGAGAGAAGCATATACGCGGCGAGAAAGCTCCCCACGACGCATCCAATTCGCGAAAGATTGTACGCCATAGGCGCCCAGGACTGGTGGAAGCCGGCCCGGAACAGCTTGGCTTCCAGCGCATCCGGCTCGCCGCGTTCCTTTTCCGCCGCACGGAAATAGGCTTCAACCGGCCGCTGCGCCGCGATCTTGACGAACTGGGTCTGCGCCTGCAGCGAGCGGCGGCTGGTTATCCCGTCGGCGAGCAGGGTTTCGGTCAGCCGCCGCCGTGTCTCGATCGCCGGCGTGACCAGGACATAGCCGAATAGGAATAGAGCGACCGACGCCACGAAGACGGATGCCGAAATCAGTAACCCGGAATTCTGGAGATTGGCAAGAAGGTCGGTCATGGGATCAGAAATCGAAGTTGACCATACGGTACATGATGAAGTCGCCGAGCAGCGCCCACAACCCGAATATCGTGAACACGGGCCTGATGAGGGGGCTATCCCAGACCTCGCCATAATAGCTCGGCGCGATCAGCAAAAGTATTCCGAACATAATGATCGGAAACGCCGAGATGATAATTGCGGACACCCGGCCCTCCGCAGAAAGCGCGCGGATCTTCAGCCGAAGCTTCTGACGCTCGCGCAGCACCGAAGCAAGATTCGCCAGGATTTCGGTCAGATTGCCGCCGGTCTTGGCCTGGATCGACAGGGAGACGGAGAGCAGATGCAGCCCTTCGAACCCGACGCGCTCCGACAGCTTGCGCACCGCCTGCTCCAGGCTGAGGCCGAAGGTGACCTCGTCCGAGGCGATACCGAATTCGGTGCCAAGCGGATCCGGCATTTCGCGCGCGACCAGGGAGATAGCGACCGACGTCGGGTGTCCGGCCCGCAGCGAGCGCACAATCATGTCTAGGGCGTCGGGCAACTGAGCAGCAAAGCGGGCAATGCGCCTTTTTCGCGCTCGGCGGAGAATAAGGATCGGCAGGGCAAAGCCGATCAGCAGGAAACTGAGAAAGGCCGAAAGCGACCCGACGATGAGAAAAAGGCGCAATACGAGCGCAACGGCCACGCCGGCCAGAATAAACGTCATGCCGAAGGCAATCGGACTGCCCGTAATGCCGGACTGGGTATAGAGCCGATTGAGAGCGATTGCGCCGTAGGCGAAATCGCCGGTCTCGCTCAAACCTCGCTCACGCAGCAGACCCTGGAGCGTCTGTTCGGCCGGCGCCTCTTCCGTGAGCCGCTTCAGCCGCCGGTTGATCGTGCCGGCGCGCGCGCGGCGGCCTGCATAGGAGACGTAGAAGGCCTCGACGGCGAGTATGGCCGAAGCGGCTGCCAGCACGTAGACGACGTAGAGGAGGGTCTGGCCGGTCAGCATCAGAGGGGCACCTGCGGGTTGAAGGCGTCCCTGGCGAAATGGAAGCCGAACGTCGCCGCCTCGGTGGCGAAGCGCGGACGGACGCCTGTCGCCCGGAACTCGCCGACGATCTTGCCGTCGGCGGCTACGTCGCGCCGGACGAAATGATAGATCTCCTGAAGCTGGATGACATTGCCCTCCATCCCGGTAATCTCGGCGATCGAGATGACGCGGCGGCCGCCGTCGGAAAGACGCTGGGTCTGGACGATGATGTCGATGGCCGAGGCGATCTGGGCGCGGATCGATTCCTGCGACATGGGCATGCCGGCCATGCCGACCATCTGCTCCATCCTGCCGAGGGCGTCGCGCGGCGTGTTGGCATGGATCGTCGTCATCGAGCCTTCATGGCCGGTGTTCATGGCCTGAAGCATGTCGAAGGCTTCCTCGCCGCGCACCTCGCCGACGATGATGCGGTCGGGCCGCATGCGCAGCGCATTCTTGAGGAGTTCGCGCTGCCTCACCTCACCCCTGCCCTCGACATTGGGCGGGCGCGTCTCCAGCCGCCCCACATGCGGTTGCTGGAGCTGGAGTTCGGCGGCATCCTCGATGGTGATAAGCCGCTCCTTGTGGGAAATGTAGCTCGAAAGCGCGTTAAGCAGCGTGGTCTTGCCGCTGCCCGTGCCGCCAGAAACCAGGATCGACTTGCGCGCCTGCACGGCGATCTTGAGGAGTTCGATCATCGGCGGACGGATCGAATTGAATTCCACCAGCCGCTCGAGCGAATAGGGCTTCCTGGAGAATTTGCGGATCGATACCAGCGGTCCGTCCACCGAAATCGGCCGTACGGCGACATTGACGCGCGAGCCGTCCTCGAGCCTGGCGTCGACCATGGGCGAGGATTCGTCGACACGCCGTCCGATCGCCGAGACGATCTTGTTGACGATGCGCAACAGATGCGCCTCGTCGCGGAAACGTACCGCCGTTTCCTCGAGTTGGCCGCGCCTTTCGACGAAGACGCGGTTGTGCGTGTTGATCAGTATGTCGGCGATCGTGTCGTCCTTCAGCAGCGGCTCGATCGGGCCGAGGCCGAGCATCTCATCGGCCGTGTCGCTGGTGAGCTGGTCGAGTTCGCGCGCATTGAGCGGTATGCTGCGGGCGCGAACGAAGTCGCGCACCACGGGGCGGATTTCCGTCAGAATGTCGTCCTTGGACGCGGTCTCCAGCGCGGCGAGGTTGAACCGGTCGATCAGGTGACGGTGGAGCTCGACCTTGACCGACAGAAGATCGTCGTGCCGGCCGGCCGGCGCGACTGCCTCTTTCACGACAGGCGCCACGACCGGAGCGGCCACCGGTTGCGGCTCGGGCCGCGGCTCCGCACTGCTTCTGGTGAATCGGCCCAGCATGGCTCAGCCCCCTTTACCCTTCTTCAGGGTTCCTCATTTTCGAGATCTTCGCAAGGCTTTGTTAACCTTAGAGTTAATGCCCCGGAACGTAAGCTCGCATCCGGGCAGAGTGAGCATCAGACCCACCCCTCCCCGGCGGCGCCAGATCCCGCGGAGCGATCCGTTAAAATATCTGGAATATTTTTCGTTAACTACTTGTGGTCAATACTTAAGAGATTATCGCCTCGCGGCGGTACGTGCACCCATGTTACCTGGCGACGGCTCTTTTCTTACCAACCCGATACGATCTTCGACTGCCGAAGCCCTGTCGGGTTCCGTGGCGCTGCGTGCAGCTAGCTCGAACCGGCTATCGATCCGTCGATCATTTATTCTACAAAAACGCGATACCTGGCCAGATGATCTACATCAAAGGGTGTAGCCGGACTACTCCCCTACGACTTATCGGATAGCATAGGTGGGTATGCATTTCTGCAACCATGATACCACCGCAGGAGAACGGAGCGCCGGATTTCGGTAGAGATATAAATATGACATTCCTTGTCATAATATAATTACCTATATCCAGATCGTACAGAGTGCGGACACTCCCGGCCTATTGTCGCGAAATGGTTAAGGTCACGGAATTCTTTAACGGAATCAATCGGATACGAACGCCATCGACAAGCATATTCTTGTTCGAGCAGATATAGTTCGGTTAAGGAGCCGTTAATTTCATTTGACTTATATTTTGTGCCGTTCCTAGGATTGCAACTGACGGGGGATGCTGGGGTTTGGGTACATTTCCTTGCTCGTCTCGTCGGGTTGTAACCTCTTTAGGGAGAAATTGGCATGAACAAGCTCATGACGATCGCCCGGCAGTTCCGCGACGACGAAAACGGTGCTGCCATGGTCGAATACACGATCCTGCTCGGCATCATCACGGTGGCAGTCATTCTGTCGGTGATTTTCGTCGGCGGTTGGGTCGGGACCCAGTGGACGGCACTGACTACCCAGTTGCCGTAACAGGCGAGACTTCAGGCTCGGGCATCCAGTCCGGGCCTGAATTGGTTCTGGGGGCCGAACCTCAAGTTCGGATAGCGTAGCTGCTGCGGGGTGGCTAACATGCGTGCAAATACCATCATCATGGTGCTTCTGGCCGCCGTGTTCGGCGTGGTCGCGGTGGTGCTCGCCAATATGTGGCTGGCGAACCAGCGCAGCGCGATCGCCTCGCCCAGTGAAGTGCCGCGTGAGACGATCGTGGTAGCGGCCGTGCCGCTGAAATTCGGCGACGTCCTCACGAGCGACAAGCTGCGCGAGATCGCTTGGCCATCGGGCGCTGTTCCGGCCGGCGCCTTCAAGACCAGTTCGGAACTGCTTTCGGTCGAAGGCGGCAATCGCCAGGCGCTGCAGGCGATCGGCGCCAACGAGCCGGTGCTTGCGACCAAGATCACCGGGCCGGGACAGCGCGCCACGCTTTCGGCGGTATTGGCCGACGGCATGAAGGCCGTATCGATCCGCGTCAACGACGTTCTCGGCGTCGCAGGCTTTGTTTTTCCGGGCGACCGGGTGGACGTACTCCTAACCCGCAACGTTCGCCAGGCCGAAGGCGGCGAAAGGGCCTATGTCGACGTGCTCTTGCAGAGCATCAAGGTTCTCGCTGTCGATCAGATCGCGGACGAGAGCAAGGAAAACCCGACCGTCGTCAAGGCGGTCACGCTCGAAGTCTCGACTCGCGACGCCCAGAAGCTGACCCTAGCCGCCGGCGCCGGGCAGCTTTCGCTGGCATTGCGCCAGGTCGCGTCCAATGAAGGCGAATCGACAGACCGAATTACGCTCGCCGACCTCACCGGGGAGACGCCGGAAGATGTGGCGGCGCGGCAGGCGGCGCTCGAAGCCGAGCGCAAGCGCGCCGAGGAGCAGTTCAACGGCATCCGGCAGGTTGTGGAAAACCTCGGAGAGCGTATCGATGAACGCGTCGGAAATGTCGAGGATCAGCTAAACAAGCTCAAGCAGCCTGCGCCCGAGCCGGAAGCGCACGAGGTGGTGAGGGAAGTCGTCAGATATATCCAACCCGAACCGCCGGTCAGGGCTTCAGTCGGCGTTTACCGTGGCATGGATCGGCAGGTTTACGACGTGCCACGGGCAAGGTAGCGTTATGGTTGCAGCGGCCCGACCTCGGTGGCCGGGCCTCACAAACGTTCCGCGCATCCAAACGCGGTCGAAGGAGGGGTTCGGTCATGATGTTCGTCAGATTGGGCTGGCTGGCCCGGGTATTCGCACTCCTGCTGGCATTTTCAGCCGGCGCGCTTGCGGCGGATCGGAACATCGACGTCTCGCGCGTCCGTGTCCACCGGGTGTTCATTCCCATCTCCCAGTCGGTGACGATCCAGGTCAACGCCAATCTGGGCGACATCGTGATTGCCGACAACAGGATCGCCGACGCGCAGCCGATGACCGATCGCACGCTCTATGTGATCGGCAAGGGTGTCGGCACGACTTCGGTGAACCTGTTCTCCGAGGACAAGCGCTCGCTCGGGGTCATCGAGGTCGAGGTCGGCGTCGATGTGGACGACATGGCGATCGCCATCAGGCAGGTGGCGCCGAAGTCACGCATCACCATCGGCTCGGTCAACGGCAAGGTTCGCCTCGGCGGCCGCGTCAAGGACGGCGCCACGCTGGCGAAGATCCTCGAAGTGGCCCAGCAATACGGACCGGACACGGTCATCAATTCGGTCGAGGTCGAGGACAGCCAGCAGGTCAATCTCGAAGTGCGCGTTCTCGAAGTGTCGCGGAATGCCGGTCGAGAACTCGGCGTCTCATGGTTCGTTAGCACCGACGAGCCGGAAAGAGCCGGAGGACTGCCGGCCGGAGCGGTGATCGGAACCTTGGCCGGTAATTTCGTGACAGGCAACTCACCCTTTGCCACCATCATCGCGAATGTGATCGACGCCGGCGTCAATGTCGACGTCATCATACGTGCGCTGGAGGACAAGCGTCTCGCCCGGCGGCTGGCCGAGCCGAACCTGACCGCGCTCTCGGGCGAGACGGCGAGCTTCCTCGCCGGCGGCGAGGTGCCCATCCCCGTCGCGCAGGAAAACGATACCATCACCATCGAATTCAAGGATTTCGGTGTGAAGCTCGACTTCACCCCGATCGTGCTCGAGGGCGGCAAGATCAACCTCCGGCTCAATCCGGAAGTGAGCGAGGTCGACCCGACCAACACGATCCGCACCAGGGACATCGAGATTCCGTCCTTCATCACCCGCAGGGCATCGACGGTGGTCGAATTGCGCGACGGACAGAGCTTCGCCATAGCCGGCCTGCTGCAGTCGACCGGCCGCAAGCTGCAGAGCCAGGTGCCCTGGTTGAGCCAGGTTCCGGTGATCGGCGCGCTGTTCCGCTCGTCGAGCTACATCAAGAACGAAACCGACCTCGTCATCATCGTCACGCCGCGGCTGGTGCGACCGGCCAAGCCCGGCCAGCAGGTGGCGACGCCGCTCGACAAGACCCGGCCGGCCAACGACCCCGAATTCTTCCTGCTCGGACAGCTCGAGGTCACCCGTGACATGGTGCGCCGCTACGAACTCGGCGACGGCGTGGTTGGACCTTACGGCCACATGCTCGACGTCCCAGCCAAGGACAAGATGATCTATGCCAAGAAATAGAACACTTTTCGCGGTCCTCGCCGCCACGGGCCTACTCGGGGGCTGCGCGGACTATCTCAATCATTACGAAACGGTGACGCTGGCGGCCGGTGACGCCCAGAAACATAACCGGCTGCTGCATACGGTCGATCCCTTCAATCCGGCATCGAAGGTGACGGCCATTCCGACCGACGGGCAGCGGGCGGCCGATGCGGTGAAGAACTACCGGACGTCGCAGCAGGCAAAACCACCGCCGCCGGCGAACGTGACCGTGAATCTCGGAACCAATAACTGAACAAACGACAAATGAACAAACAGGACGCGATGCGGCAGGGCTAAAGGGGTTACGGGACGAACGGAGGCGTCCCGCGGGGAGTGTGTAGATGTGCAGGGTTTTGGAGAAAATACGCCAGTTCCAGGCAGACGAGCGCGGCATGGCGCTGATCCTGGTGAGCATCATGCTTCCGGTCATCATCGGTTTTGCGCTGCTCGCAATCGACATGAGCCGGGCAAACAGTCTTCACAATGATCTGCAGAAGGCGGCCGACAGTTTCGCTCTGGCGTCGGCGGCGGAGCTCGACGGCGGACCCGATGCCTGGACCCGGGCGGAACGGGCGCTCGCCAATCTGGTCGACAACACCAGCACTTTCTCGACTTCGGGGCCGACGACACTTGCCAGTGCGGGAGGCGTCACAGTCGATCCGTCGAACTCGGCCTGCCGGTCGCGCGGACACATTTCCTGGTGCTTTCTCGAGACGATACCGGCCAGCGATACGACCGACGTTTCGGCAGCCAATCATGCAGCGACACCCGAGGAGACCGAGTTCATCGAAGTCACGGTCAACCCGACAGGCTTCGCTGCGATCTTCCCGGCTTCGTTCCTGACGGGCAGCACCGCCGACAACGGCTTCAATGTCGGCGCGAGCGCAGTCGCCGGTTTTGCAGGCGTGGTCGTCTGCGACATGACCCCGCTCTTCATCTGCAATCCGTTCGAGGATCTGGGGATTCCCCTCCACCAGGTCGTCAACAACCAGAATTTCTACAGGAAGGGCATCAAGCTCGTGCAGGGCGGCGGCACCGGAAGCTGGGGACCCGGCAATTTCGGTTTCCTCCGCCCGACCGACGATCACGGCTATGGCGCCGCGGAACTCGCCGACGACATCGCACAGGCCGATTCCCCCGAATGCGTCAATTCCCGCGGGGTCTACATGCGCACGGGCGGCCCGCAGCCGGCCGTTCGCGACGCCATCAATGTCCGCTTCGACATCTATGGCGGGCAGATGAAAAAGACCGATCCGGCGATCCCGCCGGCACCCAACATGCGCAAAGGGTACAAGTACAAGAACCCGGCCAATCCCAATGCCTGCAACATGGATCCCGTGACGGATGCCGCCGAACTCACCCAGTACCGCCATCTGACGCAGGACAGCGCCTATACCGGGCGCATCGGCAACGGCATGTGGGACTATGAAGGCTATCTGGCCGCGAACGGCTTCACGGCTTCCGACATGGCGGGCTTCGTGGACAGCGACGGCAATGCCTATTCCAATACAAACCCGCCCTCGCGATACGACCTCTACAGATACGAGATCAGCAGCGGCCTGGTGGACAATCCTTCGCTCGGCGGCGAGACGGGCGTTCCGGCATGCCATGCCAGCCCGTCGACCGATCCCGACCGTCGGCTGATCTATGGCGCCATCATCAATTGCGGGGAGCACGCCACCGAACTCAACGGCCAGAGCGGAGCTGCGATCCCGGCTGTCGGCTTCGCCAGCTTCTTCCTGACCGAGCCGGTGGACCAGGCGCGCACGAATGGCGACATCATGGCAGAGATCGTCGATATCGACGGCGAACAGGGGCGAGGCACCATGATCGGCTTCGCGAAGGACAATGTTCAGCTCTACCGCTAGGCGCACCGGCATGCTCCGCAGAATCGCCCGACGGTTCCGTCGCGAGGAGCGCGGCGCGATCCTGGTCGAGATGACGCTGATCACCCCGCTGATGATCGCGCTGTCGGCAGGCGTCTTCGAGTTCGGAACCATCTTCCACCGCAAGCTGCTGATCGAGGCCGGCCTGCGTGACGCGGCGCGCTTCATGGCACGCTGCACGGATGGATTTTCCGCGGTCGCTACCGATTGCACAACCGCGGCACAGAACATTGCCAAATACGGGATACCGACCGCGGGGACGCTCAGGGTGACCGACTGGACGGCGGCCGTCGCCATCACGACCTATACGACGACCAACAACGTCGATTCCGTCACCGGCCTCCAGGACTATCGCGGCACCGGCGCCAACGTCACCACGGTGCGCGTCACCACCTCGTATACCTACGGGGCGACCTCGCTGCTTGCCTATATCGGCCTCGGCCCGATCACCTTCACGGCCTCCCAGGAAGAGCGATTCATCGGGTATTGAGATGCGGCAACCGAACGACTTCAGAAAGGACGAAGGCGGCGCCGCAATGGTCGAAATGACCATCGCGCTGACGCTGCTGCTCACTCTGACGCTTGGCTTCGTGGATTTCGGCTATGCGTTCTATCAATGGAACGCGGCCAACAAGGCCGTTCAGGTGGGCGCCAGGACTGCCGCCGTTTCCAGTCCCGTGAGCACCTCGCTCGCCAGCGCCGCGAATACCGCGGACTCCGCATTGGCGGGAACGGCCATGGGGTCCGGCAGCTTTCCGACCTATTCCTGCACAGGCGCCGGTGGCTGCGCCCGCTTCAGCCAGGCCAATTTCGACACGATCTACAACCGGATGGTGCCATTCTTCCCCCGGCTCCAGCCGGCCAATGTCAGGATTACCTATACCGCTACCGGGCTGGGCTACTGGGGCCGCCCGGGCGGGCCGGTGCCGACCGTCACCGTCAGCCTTGAAGGCCTGACCTTCCAGTTCTTCTTTCTCAGCGGACTTCTCGGCCTCAACAACATAACCATGCCCTCCATGCTCAGCACGGTCACGGGCGAAGACCTGAAGAGTACCTGGCCATGAACGCTCTCAGTCCCAAAGTCCTGCCTACCAGGCGAAAGCGCATCGCGCTCTATTCCTCCGACCCCCAGCTCCGGCGCGAAATCGCGACGCGGCTCGATGCGCTTGCCATCTACGATGTCCAGGTCGCCGAGACGGAAGCCTTCCTGGCGGGACCGCCGGCGGAAGGACGGCCGAGCGTGGCCATCCTCGACGTCGGCGAGGGCGAACTGCTCGCCGGCTCCCGGCTCGTCGACGCCCGCGCCGCCTGGGCCAATGTTCCTCTCGTGGCACTCTCCGGAGAGCTCGGCTCCGAACAGATGCGCAACCTCGTCCGGCTCAACGCGGCCGACTGGCTGCGCAAGCCCTTCGACGGAAAGGAACTGATCAATGCCGTCACCTTCCACGACAGCGGCAGCCAGGCGTCGAAGAGCCGGGTCATCACCTTCATCGGCGCGACGGGCGGCGCCGGCGCCACGACGCTCGCCCTTTCGGCCGCGGATCATCTCGCCTCCCGGTCCGCGGAGCGGGCCGCGGCGACCTGCCTCGTCGACCTCGATTTCCAGCACGCCAATTGCAGCGCCTACCTCAATGTCTACACCGAGTTCGACATCGAAGGCGTGGTCGCCAATCCCGACCGGCTGGATGTCGAACTGATGGACCTCATCAAGCTGACGCGCAAGCCGGGCTTCACGCTCTATTCCTTCGAGCGGCCGAGCCTGCCGTTCGCGTCCAACGGCCAGGATTTCGTGTTCAAGCTGCTCGATCTGGCCGCCTACCGTTTCGAGGATGTCGTCATCGACCTGCCCAATGTCGAGACGCCGTGGCAGAACTCGGTCCTTTCGACCAGCGACGAGATCTTCGTCGTCTTCGAACTCAACATCGCCTCGCTGCGCCACGCCAAGCATCTCTTCCAGAGGATACGCGGCCTGCGCGGCAACGGCGCAAGCATCACGCTGGTCGCCAACAAGCGCAAGCGCAAGCTGTTCGGCAACCATTTCTCCCGCGGCGAGCTGGAGAAGATCTTCAGGCAGCCGCACATCAAGGCCGTCAGCCTCGACACGCCGCTGCTGACGGATGCGCTCAATCGCGCGCTGCTCCCGTCCGAGGTGCATGCCCGGGCGCGTTTCAACAAGGACGTGAAAGCAATCTTCCGCGAGCGGCTCGATGCAAAGGCGCGGTAGAAATGCGACGACGCTGCGGCAAGCGGTCTTCTCTCCGTCGGCGGCCGTCGTCAAGGTCACGGAATGGATCCTCGGGTCGGAGCCCGAGGATGACGAAGACGGGTACGCTTTCGTCAATCGCCAACCGTTGTCGCCAGTGGCGCCGGTGGTTTGCCGCGGCCTTTCCACTTCGTCATCCTCGGGCCCCGACCCGAGGATCCATGCCGTGACCTCGAACGCGACCGCTACGGTGAAGGACTGGGCTGCCATGCGACTCGACAGCGTTCCGGTCCACCTCCATGGCGAGGCCCGAACCCACGGTTCGTGTCCATCATGAGCAGGCACTTCAATTTCGTCATCCTGGCCATTGCCGGCATTCTTTGCGCCGCTCCACCCGCCGCCGCCGAGGCCGGTATCCAGCGTGTCCACCGGGCCGACCGCCCCCGGCTGCCCGGCATGGGCCCGAGCCTGCGCAACTCGGTCAGCCTGGACACAAATGAACGCGCCGGGACGATCATCATCCGCAAGGACGAGAAAGCCCTCTTCCTGGTAACCGGCAAGGGACAGGCGCTGCGCTACAGGATCAGCGTCGGCCGCGACGGCTTCGGCTGGACCGGCACCGTGAAAGTGGGCGCCAAGCAGATATGGCCCGAATGGCGGCCCCCGGCGGAGATGCGCAAACGCGAGCCGGACCTGCCGGAACTGGTGCCGGCGGGCCCCTACAATCCGCTTGGCGCGCGCGCGCTCTACCTCCACAAGAATGGTCGCGACACGCTGTACCGGATTCATGGTACCAATGATCCGAGGGGAGTCGGCTTCGACGGCACCTCTGGTTGCTTTCGCCTGACCAACACCGATGTGGTCGATCTTTTTCAGCGGGTCCCCGTAGGGACAAAGGTCATCGTGCAATGACGACAATCCGTGACACGACAGCACCTCCGGTCGAGGGAGAATTCCGGCAGCAGGGCAACAGAAGCACCGGAGGGAAACTCCTCGCGATCCTGGGCGTGTCGGCCCTCGTGCTGACCGCAGTCAATCTGACGGCCTCCATCTCCCTTTACCGGGCGGCGAGTGAGGTGCGTGGAGTCGAAAAGCGGCTGGAGGAACTTGCGGCCTTCGAGAAGCGGATCATCGAGCGGCTCGACCTGGTCAACACCGGCATGCAAAATCGGGTGCACGAGCTCAATCGCGATTTCGACATGCGTCTGGGGCTGGTGAACGAGGCGATGGCCGATTTCGATCGCGGCCTGTCGCGGTTGCGCTCGGAGATCGGACTTGGCGCCGCGTCGCTGCAGTCGGACCTGCCGGTGGAGACCATTGTGCCCTTGTCAGAACCAGCCGCGGAAGAAGAACCGTCCGTCATCGCGGCCGATCCGCCGCGGCCGCGACGCAAGTCAGCGCCGAAGCCGGTCAGTCCGGCCTATCAGCGGATCGAATTGCCGGACGGCAAGGTCACCTACCGCAAAGTTCAATGAGACTCCGCCGTGCTAAGGCATGCCGCATCGCGTGCGCGACTCTGGCAGTGACCGCGTTTGCAGCTGTGCCGTCCTCGCAGGCTGCGGAGGCCGAATGCTATCGGGTGGTCAATGTCGATCTCTGGGACGTACTCTACATCAGGAGCAGACAGGATCACCGCTCGAAACCGACTGGGGCCATAGCGCCAGACCACACCGGCATCATCCACGCTACCGGCGCCTGCCGGCCGCGAGGCGCGAGCCGCAAACGCCAATGGTGTCCGGTCGACTACTATCCTTTGCCGACGGTGCGTATCACCGGCTATGTGAAGGCCTATTTCGTCGCAACTGCCGCCTGTCCTCCAGGTCAAATGCCAGTTCCCTGACGGCTGTCGACACCGTCCGCTCGCGTCGACGAGCCTCGGCCAGGACTACCATGTGGCACCAGGCGCACGCCACCAAACCGAGCGACAGGACCAGGACAGGAATTGCGCCGAGTTGGCTGCCCTGCAGCAGGTAGCTTCTCGCGGCCGGCGCGGAATGGGAGCTGGCGACCGAAGCGCCGCTACCGACGACAAGCATGCTGGCCAGGAGAAGCAGGGTGGCATGATTGATCAGGAACGAGACCGGCCCCCACTGCCGCATTCCTGTCGCAAGCGCGATCAACGCCGCCAGGCCGGAGATGGACGCAATTTGCAGCGGAAGCGAGTGGCCCGTGACCATATCCAGCCAATTTGCGCTATCGCGGAACAACGCTCGAAGTTCAGACGACGCAGCCCACAAGGGAGGCGCTGGTGGATAGATGTCGAGCAGATATGAAACGACACGCTCGGTCATGAACAGGCTTAGGACGAGGATCGGAAATCCGGCAGCGACGTATTTGCGGCGAAGCATGACACCCTCCGTTACCCAGGAGGATGCCCCATAAAAGTTGTCCGAGGCTTAATACCGGTCTCAATGCAAGCTCCGCGGGCGCATCGACGCAAGCCGCAGAATTCTTCGAACGCCGGCACCTTGCGCACGTCGTGGCGGTCACGATAGCGCCAAGAATTCCGTCCGTTCTTTCTAGCGCCGCGCGTCTGGAAACGCTGTCGTGGTGTCGCCGATCAAGTTCGTCTCCTCGATTCCAGCGCCTACCGCCAGCGGGTTCCGCTGCCTATCGAAATGGGCCAATCGAGCGCTGTACGTTCTGACGGCTAGTATCGAGGTAGCGGCCACCATCATCCCAGCGATTACGTCGATGAGGTAGTGGCCGCCTTCCGGCAAGGTGCCGATGATCATCAGCAAGTTCAACATGCCGACGGGAATCCAAAGCGCACTGTGTCGCAGGGAATATACGACAAGGATACCAAGCGTTGTGTGAAACGACGGAAAAGTCACCAGTCCATTGACCTCGGTCAGGACCAACTCGAACGGCATTCCTGATCGAAGGGCCGACAGAACCGAATAATGCCACATGCCCGCTTGCGCTGTGAAATTGCTGAAATCGGCGGGGCCGGGGTCGAAATAGGTGTACGCGCCGGCTGCCGGAATGACGCTCATCAGGGCAAGAGAGATGGTCGCCGATATGCCGAAAAGCGCGATGAACTCAATAGCGTAATGCTCAGAGCGCTGCATGGCGTGCCAGAAGAGCACCAGAGGCACCTGGAATGCCAGGCTGTGGTATGCCACCAGCAAGACGGTGCTGAAGAAAGCGCTCTCATTTACCGCGATCAGGAAATTGAGCCAATTGAAACCCAGCGCTTCGTCAATCATCGCCAATTCAGCGTCGGTAAGCGGCTTATCAGTAGCTGACGAAAGATACATGAAAACCGATATCGACATCGACAGGGGAAGGAAGGCACCGACGAGAGCAGCGAAGGCCCGAACTCTTTCCGCCACGCCTCGAATTACCTGAGCCATGCGGGAAAAATCCCGGTTCAGGCGATAAAGAACGAAGGAGCATGCGAGCCATACAAGGGCGAGGCAGCCTGATGCCTTGATAAGATCGACCCAGTTCCGAGCAGCTAGATCCACCGATGAGAAAGGCAGCCTGAGAAGGTCAATCGCTCCCAGGAGAAGAGTGATCCCCAGCAACAGCACCAATAAGCCTCTCGATCCTGCCCACACGGGATCCCTCAACCACTGGTCGCGCATCCAATCCTCACTCGAATCCAGGATATTTGCCTTCACCCGGGTGCCGCCGCTTCCAAGTCGTCAATACCATCCACCCCGCGTCAGCTTGCCCCAGAATTCTAAGCAGCGGCCGCTCGATACGCTCGTGGATGCGCCATGCCAGCAAAACGGAAGCCCCCATTCCGACAAGGATTATCACATCGGCCGGCAAGTGAAACTTCAGCCAAAGGACGGATAATGCAGTGATGACAAGGCTGTGGACGAGATAGAGAGTATATGAGCCGTCCCCAAGATAGGCCCATACACTTTCGCCTGCTCTGATCTGCATGGTGCCGTAGACGATCAGTGCGGCAGGCACGCCATAGGCCAGCAGGCGTGGGAATGCACCTTCGCCCGCCAGGAAGCTGACGGTCTCGCCGGTCGGTGCGGTGCCCGAGAAACCCGTCGCCAGAAGCGCGACCATACCGGCAGGAATCCCCAATAGGCCCAGCCTTCGCCCAGGCAGAAAGGCAATCCCCACCCCCAACAGGAATTCTACGATGATCGGATTTCCCAGGAACTGGAACAGGGGACCGTAGGGCCGCAGCACCAACGCGATTGCATACATGGCCACAAGCACGTAGACCCATCGACGGTCTGCCAGGACGAGCGCTGCCGCCGAGTAGAACAGCGCCTCGAAGCAGAGCGTCCAGGCCACCGGGAGCATCGGCGTGGTCATGACATCGGTCGCCGGCCAAAGGAGAAAAGTCGCTATGAAGTCGCGCCAGCCGAAGCCGACGCGAGCCGCCATAAACAGCGCAGGAATACAGACAAGATAATAGATCGGAACGATGCGTCTGAGGCGCTTCCAGGCAAATTGCCGCCAGGTCAGGCCGCGAGCAGTTCTTGCGATCACAACGCCCGAAAGCACGAAGAAGATATCGACGCCACTTATCCCGACTGCTGCCAGTTGGAGCGGCAGGAGCCCTGTCGACCCCGTTGCCGCCAGCGCCGTCTGGGCGGCATGGGCGTACACCACCATCAGCGCCGCGACGAAACGCAATGACTGCAGTGACCAGATCAACGCGGTTCCCCCCCAGTTTTGATTGGACCACTCATTCCCCGGCAGCGCAATAGATTGGCTGACAAAGGGTTAACGTCCTTGGACGGGGTAGCCCGCGAAGTTGTTCAAAAGGATCGCAAATAAGCAACTGCCGCTTCGGGTATCTCCTACCAATTTTGGATTAGGCATTAACTATCCGGAAACCATCGGCTTGCCGGACGATCGAAACCGTGGTTTTGATTCTGACAGGGGCTGGACATGGCTGGAATCCTGACAAGCATCGTGGCAGGAAGCGGCAGGTCGCAATTGTGGCGACCATGCTTACCCTCAACCATGCCGTTCGCGTCAGCGGTGGTGCTTGACGTCGCTGACGCGCCCTGCGTCGCCAAAGCTTATGGTTTTTGTATCGATCTGCGGATCGCCGACCTTCCTTGCGCGCAGGAACCGTCGGCTGTTTTCGGGGGGGTGCTGAGTTGATCCTGGAGCCTGTAAAGACCCTGCTGATCGCGTTCCTGATCTTCGTTCCGCTTGAGCATCTCTTCAGCGTTCATCGCAATCAGAGAACCTTTCGCAAGCAGTTTACCAACGATGTTGTCCACGCGCTTCTGAACGGATTTGTCACCAAAGCGGGACTGGTCGGCGTCGTTGTCGTCGGCACTGCGATCTTCGGGTGGTTGGTCCCGCCCGCTCTCAAGGATTGGGTCGGAGGCCTGCCCCTATGGTTGCAAGTGCCGGCGATCATCCTGTCTGCCGACCTCACCTACTACTTCGCCCATCGTGCCTTTCACACCGTTCCATTCCTTTGGAACATTCACGCGATCCACCACAGCATCGAAGAGATGGACTGGATGGCTGCACACCGAAATCACCCAGTCGATCTGATCCTGGGTCGAGGAACTGCCTTTGTGCCGGCCGTCGTTTTCGGCTTCTCCGACACGGCGATCGGTGTGTTCGTCGCCATCTTCCATTGGCACGTCCTGATGATCCATTCCAATCTCAAGCTTTCATTCGGGCCGCTCAGGTGGCTGATCGCCTCACCGCAGTTCCACCATTGGCATCACGCTGATGAGCGAGTTGCCTATGACAAGAATTTTGCCGGCCAGTTGCCTTTTCTCGATGCTCTGTTCGGTACGCTTTATATGCCGGGAAAGCGGATGCCGGTGAAATACGGCATTCGTGACGCCGTGCCCGGGAACTATATCCAGCAGATGTCCTATCCATTCCTGCCGAAAGCCAAGGAAACAGGAGATGATGCTTCAATCGCAGACGCGTGATCTGATCGGCCGAGGAACAATGACCGCATACTTCACGGTTTGCGCGACCTTGAAGGCCATCCAGCTTACAGCAATGTTCGACGCGATGGATGGTTCGCCACGGAGCCTGATCGATCTCGCCGCTGGAGTCGCCAGCCTTGGCTTTCTGCTTCTTATAGTTGTGACGACAGTCAGGCGATTGCCGCCGAAGCGTTCGGCGGAGGGAATTCAGCCCCGCGTCGTTGCCCTGCTAGGCTCATTTGCCACGGTGACGCTGATCGTGCTCCCGGTTGTCGAGATATCCCCGGCAATTCGCCTGATCGCCGATCTTCTCACGATTGTCGGATTTTCCCTTTGCATTTGGTGCCTTTGGTGGCTCGGTCGGTCCTTCAGCATCATGGCCCAGGCGCGCCGGCTTGTGACGTCGGGCCCATACCGACTCGTCAGACATCCCCTTTACGCATGCGAAGCTGTCGCGCTCGCCGGGATCATCCTGAGCAATCCGTCTTGGGGGGCATTGGCGATCGCCTCCATGGCTTTGGGATTTCAATATCTGCGCATCCGCAACGAGGAGAGTGTGCTGCGAACAGCCTTCCCGGAGTATGCAGCCTATGCCGAACAGGTGCCCATGCTTTTACCGCGGCTCAAGGCGCCGAGACCGGCGCTCCAGAACTAGTCACCCGCCTCAAGATGTCACCGCTCTCCCATTGTGGGACGATGTTCTAAGTTGGGCCCCACGAAGTAGAGGAAGAAATGTCATCGGAGAATCGCTCGCCGCGGCTTGCCGTTCTTATCGACGCCGACAACGTATCGGCCAAGATCGCCGACGGGTTGTTCGAAGAAATTGCGAAGATCGGCGAAGCCAGCGTTCGCCGCATCTATGGCGACTTCTCAAACGGTCGCTCGAGGGCTTGGGCCGATGTGCTGCCACGGCATGCGATCATTCCGCAGCAGCAATTCGCTTTCGGCAAGAACGCCTCCGACATCACCTTGGTAATCGACGCGATGGACTTTCTGTACAGGGGTCGTTTCGACGGCTTCTGCCTTGTTTCCTCC
Source organism: Mesorhizobium sp. L-8-10 (assembly GCF_016756635.1). Classification (NCBI taxonomy): domain Bacteria; kingdom Pseudomonadati; phylum Pseudomonadota; class Alphaproteobacteria; order Hyphomicrobiales; family Phyllobacteriaceae; genus Mesorhizobium; species Mesorhizobium sp. L-8-10. Next base: position 5,355,450 of record NZ_AP023263.1, read on the forward strand.
GACAGCGATTTCACGCGGCTTGCGGCCCGCATTCGCGAACAGGGTGTCGACGTCTTCGGTTTCGGGGAGCAGAAGACCCCGGAAAGCTTCAGGCAGGCGTGCCGGCGGTTCATCTATATAGAGAATCTTATGCCGACTGTTCCGGCGAACAGCGCGGATGTCGCCCGCTCCGCCAAATCCCGCCTGCCTCCGGACAATGCTGTACCGATCATCAAGAAGATCATCGAAAAAATGGAGAGCGAAGGCGGCTGGGTGCCGCTGGGTGCCGTCGGCAACCAACTTGCGAAACTGGCGTCCGATTTCGATCCGACGAGGTACGGCGTCCGCAAACTGAGCGATCTCATCCGAAGAGTGGACTCGTTCGAAATCGACGGTTCCCAAGGCGGTACGATGCGCATTCGCATCAAGCCATCATCGCAGAAGGGACCCAAGCCGAATCGGGCAACCGGCGCAACAACATCCTTGATATCGAATGATGCCGGGCCGACGCCGCGGACAGGCGCAGGTCAAGCCCTTGCCGTGTCAAGGCCGTCGCAGCAGCCAGCGAAGGGTCGCAATGAGAAGGAACGCGAGCGACAATGCAGTTCCGGCAATTGATGAGCCGTTCTGAGCGCAGAGCATTATCTCTTGCCACCGGCAACGCTCCTGAGCATCGCCGAGCGCCTTGATCGTCCTATCAGAAGGCATCGTGCGCGCCGTGCTGCGTGGAGGCGGTTCAGAAGGCTGCACATGGACCGCGCCTCGGACACTGACAGTTCGGTCAGCGCGATGCCGGAATATGTCGCCGGCTCGGCGAGTGTGCCGTCCCACACCAGCCACGCATCGGTAGGGTCCTGGAAATGCTCGAAGCGATCAACGTCATTCACGCGCAACCTGCCGCCATCTGTTCGAAGGGTTGTACGCGGATAGATTGCGGCGATTAACGAACTCCTACCGTCACGTCACGGGGTATGGCGCGCGTATTGGCAGGCGCCGGGTCGTGCGCCCGGCGCCGCCCATCGGCGGGCGGCAGACCGTCCGCCCACCAGGCTTGTGCCGACCTCGGTGCCGGCACTTCTCACGATGCCGCGCCCAGCATGGCCAGCAATTCGCTTCGCGAGAATCTCACCGTGTACCGATATTGCGACTGGCGATCGTATAGACCGTCGGCACAGAACGAGAGGCAAACCTCGTCTCCGTCCGACGCAACTTCCTGTCGCCCCACAGGTCCGTTGAAGATCGTGCGCTCGCTTCCCGGCCGTTTCGCCGGGCCTACATGTACTCGCATTTCTGAATCGCCCCGTATGCTGCCACTGTTCAGTTCGCTGACGATAGCGCGTGCGGGAACGCTGGACAGACAGAGCCCCCCGCGGAAACGGCTACCGTCCGCGTCGAGAGCTCAGGCCGGATGAACTGCCTCTCCCCCAAGGCCCACGTACATCTGAGCGGCGGCCATGATTGCCGAACAGAACAAATTGTCAAGCCGGCCGCAGTTGATGAAGATCATGAATTCTTGAAATCGATCTCTTAGATTGATCCGGCCTACACCCTCCCCGCTTTTTCCATACGAAATGGGAATGTATATTCTCCAAAGCCAGTCGCCGGTGGGCAAAAACCTGACGCGTGGTACCCGACGCAACGACGGCCGCAGCCGTGGGAAGCGGACGTTGATTTGAGAAAAGGGGGACGCGCAAACACCCACCGAACATGCGAACCGAAAAACTCGAAACGGTTCTCGACCACCCCGGCGGATAGCCGTCACCAGTGGGCTGCCGACCCTCCGTCGAACCAAATCCCGGTCGCCTACGTTCCTGCTTCGATGCCGACATCGAAGAAAGGAATGAAAATGGGTCACCAACAGCACATGATGAGCATGGGCTGGGGTCGGTTCGCAGCGATGATCGCGACCTCTACCCTGATTATGTTCCTACTGATGTATCAACTCGTCTACAGCTACGATCACGCCACGTTCAGCCTGAACCGGCTTATTGCATCGCTGCTCATGGGCTGTGTGATGGCTGTCGTCATGCTGGGCTTCATGTGGTCGATGTACAATGGAATGGGCATCAAGCTCGCCATCTTCGCAGGCGCGACCGTTGCTGCCGTCACCCTGCTCTACGTCAACCGCAGCCAAAGCCTCGTGGATGACACGATCTTCATGCAGTCGATGATTCCGCATCACTCCATCGCCATCAACAATGCCCGGAGAGCCGAAATCAGCGACCCGCGCGTGCGCCAGCTTGCTGACGGGATCATCGCATCCCAGGTGCGGGAGATCGAGGAAATGAGGCTTCTCATCGACGACATCGAGAAGAACGGAGAGCGCGCCAAGCAGCCAATTCCTGCACGTCCCGCGACTGTCACGCCGGACATGATGCCGAAAATCCGCGAGGCGATTGAGTAGCGGCGGAATTCCGCGACGGGTCGTCTCGTGACATTTCGGGCCGGCACCAAGCGTCAAATTCTGGCCACCAGATGCAGCGCGCAACACCAAGAAGGTCTGTGCGATCACGCGGCGTCCAGTTTGATTGCGTTACGGGGCTCAGTTGATCCCCTGGGCCGTCCTGTCGATCATCATCAACGCATCGTTGATGCCGGTTCTCAGGTTGACCAGTTCCTCGCGATTGAGCGTCAGCGGCAACTCGACCCCCTGCAGCGCCAGGATAAGGACGGCCGTGCGGTCCGGCCGCACGCCGACGGTAATGCCGCCGCGAACGTCCTGAAGCATCGGAACCTCGCCGGGGGGGAGCGCGGCCTTCAGTTTTGCGAATTCCGCAGCGAGCCCGGCCACGACCATGGGAATGCAGGATGCGGCGAAAGGCATGCGATAGGTCTTGCCGCTTGCAGATTCGAGCAGCAGCGAAACGGTCTGCGCGTCCACATTTGCGCTCGCCTCCCGCAGCAAGACCAGCCGTGGCCCGCGTGTTGCCGACATGGTTGCCCCTCCTTCATCGCCCAAACGGCCGCCGCGCGAACCGTTCCGCGAGCGGGATCCGTCGCGACATGAAGCAACCAACGCGGCGGTCTTCGCCATCAACAATTGGAGCTATCCGTGTCCCGGGCGGGCGCTGCGCGCCGGATGCGGCGCCACAGCCGCGAAGTCGATCAGTCCGCCCGCCATCGTGACGGGGTCGGGAGTCTCTGCGAAGAACAACCATACCCAGAGCGGAGGGAGCGACACATCCAGGAAGACGATGAGAGCGGTTTCCACCGCAGGCAGCAGGCGCGCGCCGAGCGTGAACAGCGCCAGTCCGGCGGCTGACGCCATGCCGAAGAATGCAAGAAGGGGCAACTCCTCCACGGAAACGGTCAACGGTACTCCGGGGGGCCAGGACATGAGCGCACCAAGCAGAGCGGACATGCATGCCGGGATGGACCTTCGCAGGCGCTGGCGCGTCCGGCAGGCACCTTTCTCTCAACCCAGAATTAACGCTTGCGATTCACCGCTTCTTCAACGCCCGGGTGCTAGCCGTGCCGCTCGCGTTTCGGAGGTCCGGCATGCTGACCGTCTACAATTGTATCGTCGATGAGCACGACCTCAGGCTCGTGATCCTGGCCGCGCTCGTCTGTACGCTGGCCTCGATGGCCGCCATGAACCTTCTCCATCAGGTGCTTCGCTCACGAGACCGTCTGCGCGCCTTCTGGCTGGGGGTCTCGGCAGTCTCCATCGGATTCGGGATCTGGGCGACGCATTTCATCGCGATGCTCGCCTTCTCTCCTTCCCTGCCCACCGCCTATGACGGCCTCCTCACCGGTGCCTCGCTGGTCGTGGCGATCGTGCTCACCGGCTTCGGCATGTGGGCTGCGACGGCACAGCAGAAGCTCGACAACCGTCTCGCCGGTGGTGCGTTGATCGGCTGCGGCATCACGGCCATGCACTTCACCGGCATGGCAGCCTTCGAGGTTCCGGGGCATCTCGCCTGGGATCCCGTCCTGGTCGCCGCGGCTCTGGCAGCCGCGGCAGGCTTCGGAGCAGCGGCCGTCTGCGTCGGTCTCGCCCGCAGCGATTGGCGCGCCCGGGTCTGCGGCGCCCTGCTGCTGACCGTCGCTATCTGCAGCCTGCATTTCACGGCCATGGCGGCCGTGTCCATCCTGCCCGACGCATCGGTCGAGATTTCCCAGTCGGCCGCCACGCCGTTCTGGCTGGCCGTCGCCGTGGCGATCGCGAGCTTCGTCATCCTCGTCATCACGGCGCTGGCGCTGTGGATCGACCTGAGAGATCAGCAACGGTCCCGGCTGGAGGTCACGCGCATGCAAGGCCTCGCCGACGCAGCGGTGGAAGGGCTGATCGTCTGCGACGGCCAGGAGGTCGCGACCGCCAATGCCAGCTTCCTCGCTTTGGCAGACGTTTCGGCGAAGGCGATCGCCGGCCGGCCGCTCGCAACCTTCTTTCCCCATCGCGCCGTGCTCGACAGGCTGGAGGCCGGTCTCTCGGAAGTCTTCGAGGCCGAACTCACGCTGCCGGACGGCGGAGCCGTGCCGGTCGAACTCATCTCCCGACCGGTCTCATATGCCGGCCGCCCGCACGTCGCGGTCGCGGTACGTGACATCAGGCAGCGCAAGGCCAACGAGGCCGACATCCACCGGCTCGCGCACCATGACAGCCTGACGGGCCTGCCCAACCGCCGCAGCTTCGCGACGCGGCTCGATGCCGAACTGGACCGAATGGCGGGCCAGAGCGGAAAATACCTGGCCCTGCTCTGTCTCGACCTCGACCGGTTCAAGGAAGTCAACGACCTTTTCGGGCACGCGGCAGGCGACGCCATGCTGCAGAAGGTGGCGCGATGCGCCTCGCGGGTGCTCGACGACGGCCATATGCTGGCGCGCCTGGGCGGCGACGAGTTTGCAGTGATCGTACCCGGCCTCGCAGCCCCGGCCTCCGCGAGCGTCGTTGCCGAAGCGATCCTGAAGGCATTGAGGGAAGACAGCCAGACCGCCCAGAGCGACGGGCTGGCCTCGACCAGCATCGGCATCGCGATCTATCCCACGGATGCTTCCGAGCCCGAGGTGCTGCTCAGCCACGCCGACACCGCGCTCTACCGGGCCAAGGCCGAGGGCCGCAACACCTATCGTTTCTACGAGCCGAAGATGGGTGTCGAAGCACGCGATCGCAGGCTGATGGAGCATGAACTGCGGCACGCGATGACGCGCGGCGAGTTCCATCTCGTCTATCAGCCGCAGAAGCTGCTCGACAGCGGCGAGGTGGTCGGCTTCGAGGCGCTGCTGCGTTGGACGCATCCCGAACGCGGCAACGTCTCGCCGGCGCTCTTCGTGCCGATCGCCGAGGAGAACGGCATCATCATCCAGATCGGTCACTGGGTCATGGAGACGGCCTGCCGCGCGGCCGCATCGTGGGAAAAGCCCTTGACGATCGCGGTCAACGTGTCGGCAGTCCAGCTTCATCAGACGGATTTCGCGCGCAGCGTCGAAACCATCCTCGCAAAGACCGGGCTCGCGGCGCACAGGCTGGAGATCGAGATCACCGAGACGGCTCTCGTACGCGACATGAGCCGGGCACTCGCCTCGCTGCGTCAGCTCAAGGAATTGGGCGTCAAGGTGGCGATGGATGATTTCGGCACGGGCTATTCGTCGCTTTCCAACTTGCGCGCCTTCCCCTTCGACAAGATCAAGATCGACGGCTCCTTCATCCGCTCGGTCGATACCAACGAGCAGGCGGCAACGATCGTGCGTGCCGTGCTCGGCCTCGGCAAGGGGCTCGGGCTGCCGGTACTGGCCGAGGGTGTGGAGACCGCGAGCGAACTGCGCTTCCTGGCCGCGGAGGCCTGCACCATCGGCCAAGGCTACTATCTCGGCCGCCCCGCGGCGCTCGAAACCTTCGCGGAGGCCGAACCCCACGCGGCCGACGACGCCTCCCGAGCGGCATAGGCCGGCGGGCCTATCCTTCCGCCTTCGTTCGGCTGCGCCGCCCTTGAACCTTGGACGATTGAGTGTCACATGGGGGGCGGCGGCGGCAAACGGTCGCGTCGGTCAAGCGCGGAATCACCCATGGTCACCTATCTCGATGCCGACACGGCTCCACTTCGTAACACCGGCCAGATCAGGCTCTATGGCGAAGAGGCCTTCGCCGGCATGCGAGCAGCCTGCAACCTGACGGCGCGCTGCCTGGACGAACTTGCCGGAATGGTGAAACCCGGCGTTCCCACCGAGGCGATCGACCGGTTCGTGTTCGAGTTCGGCATGGACCACGGCGCACTTCCGGCGACGCTCAATTATCGCGGCTACACCAAGTCCTCATGCACCTCGATCAATCATGTCGTGTGCCATGGAATCCCCGATGCCAAGCCGTTGCGCGAGGGCGACATCGTCAATATCGACGTGACCTACATCCTCGACGGATGGCATGGCGATTCCAGCAGGATGTATCCGGTCGGCACCATCAAGCGCGCGGCCGAACGCCTGCTCGAAGTCACGCATGAATGCCTGATGCGCGGCGTCGCGGCCGTGCGGCCGGGCGCCCGGACCGGTGCAATCGGTGCGGCGATCCAGACCTATGCGGAAAACGAACGGTGCTCGGTGGTGCGCGACTTCTGCGGCCATGGCGTCGGCCGGCTGTTCCACGACGCGCCCAACATCCTGCACTACGGCACCCCGAGCGAAGGCGTCGAGATGCGGCCGGGCATGATCTTCACGATCGAACCGATGATCAATCTCGGCCGTCCGCATGTAAAGGTATTGTCCGACGGCTGGACGGCGGTCACGCGCGACCGTTCGCTCTCCGCGCAGTACGAGCATACGGTCGGCGTCACCGAGACGGGATGCGAGATCTTCACGCTGTCGCCGGCGGGGCTCGATCGTCCCGGTCTGCCTGCGTAGAGCAACCAGACGCCCTCGGCCCGACGGGCCGGCTGCGGGGAGGCCTGCGTTTTCCCGCAAATCGCGTGGCGCGCGATGGCGAAACCTGCATATACTTTCTGCCCGGCCAGATGGGCGGTGACAGCGGGCGGCATTCGATGACAGACGAGCGAGAGGGCGAAGGCCGTTTTCCGGTCGGGCCGTTACCGGCCAGGGACAAGGCCGCCGACAAGCCACACTACCACGGCCACCGCGATCGTCTGCGGGAGCGTTTTGCGTCCGGCGGCCCGGAGACGCTCGCCGACTATGAACTGCTCGAACTGTTGCTGTTCCGTTCGATCCCACGCGCCGACACGAAGCCCATAGCCAAGTCCCTGCTCGCGCGCTTCGGCTCCGTGGCCGAGGTGCTCGGCGCGCCCATCCACCTTCTGAGAGAGATCGATGGCGTGGGACCGTCGGCCGCGCTCGACCTCAAGCTGGTCGCAGCAGCGGCTCGACGCATGACCCATGGCGAGATCAAGGGGCGGCAGATCCTGTCGTCCTGGAGCCAGGTCATCGCCTATTGCCGAACGACCATGGCCTTCGAGACGCGGGAGCAGTTCCGGGTGCTCTTCCTCGACAAGAAGAACGCGCTGATCGCCGACGAGGTGCAGCAGACCGGCACGGTCGACCACACGCCGGTCTATCCGCGCGAGGTGGTGCGGCGCGCGCTCGAACTCTCGGCGACAGCCGTGCTTCTGGTGCACAACCATCCCTCGGGCGACCCGACGCCATCGCGTGCCGACATCGAAATGACCAAGACCATCATCGACTCGGCGAAGCCGCTGGGCATCGCCGTGCATGACCACATCATCATCGGCAAGAGCGGCCATATCAGCATGAAGGGCCTGCAACTGGTCTGAGCGGCGACCAGTCGCCGGTCCTCACGCCGCATATGCGGCTTCCGCGCCGATATAGACCCGTCTGACGTCCAATTCCGGGCCGAGCACGACGATGTCGGCCAGCTTGCCCGGCGCGATACTGCCGACCTCGTCCGCTATTCCCGCGAGCGTTGCCGGCGTGAGGCTCGCCATCCTGACGACATTGTGGAGGTCGCGGCCGAGCGCCCCGGCCATCGTCCTCACCATCCAGTCCATGCCGCGCATCGAACTGGCGAGGCTGCCGTCGGCTCCCCTGACCGCATTGCCGTCGCTGAACACCCAGGTCCCATCCTCTGATGGACCGAAACGGTACTTGCCGGGCGGGGCGTCCATGGCGCGGTTGGAATCGGTGACGAGGCAAGTCCGCTCGAAGCCGATCACCTCATAGGCGAAACGCAAGAGGTCGTCGGAGAGGTGGACGCCGTCGGCAATGACTTCGGTGCTCATGCCCTTGTTGGCAAGCACATACTGCTCCATGCCGGCTTGCATGGGAAAGCCGAAGCGGCCGCGCAAAGACGAGACCGAGCTCATGGCGCACCAGAAATGATCGACATGGCGCATGCCATGGGCGAAGGCGGCCTCCAGTTCGCTCCAGCGGGCATTGGAATGGCCGCAGGTGATGAAGCAGCCCTGCTCCCTGGCATGGTCGAAGAAGTCGAGCGCGCCGGGAAGCTCGGATGCGCAGGTCGCGATCCTGATTATCTCCTTGCGCAGGAAGTACTCGTATTCTTCCCGGACCGGATCCCGCCTGCCCTCGCGGGCATGCACGCCAACCTTGTCCTCGGCGAAATAGGGTCCGTAGAAATGGATGCCCGCGATCCGCGCCCCGTCCGAAACGCTCCACTGCCGGCGCACTTCCTCGCAGGAACGCACCATCGCGTCGAGCTGCCCGAAGGAACCGGTGGTGGTTGTCGGAAACAAGGACGTCGTGCCGTGCCTGGCATGGGCGCGATTGGCCATGCGCACCGCCTCTGCCGTGCCGTCCATGTAGTCGGCACCTGCCGCGCCATGGACATGGATGTCGACGAATCCGGGAGAAACATAGCTCCCGCTGCAGTCGACGAGGTCTTCCGACACATGCCGCGGGGCGAACAGCTCGACCGCGACGATGCGGCCGTTCTCGCAGCGGACAACGGCATCGTCCACGATGCCCTCCGGAAGGATCACTTTGCCCCGGATGAGTAGCTTCTTGTCCATGCGCCTTGACCATGCACGATAATTCGGGTTTCATTCTGCATGCTTTTACCGAAATACGCAAGATCGTGCACCAATGACGAACGAAGCGACACCTGACGAGAGACGGGAATTCGTGCTCGCGACCCTGAGCGAAAGAGGCCGGCTGAGCACGACAGAACTTTCCGAGCGCTTCGGCGTGTCGGAGGACACGGCGCGGCGCGACTTCCGCGAAATGGCGGCCGACGGCTTGATCAAGCGCGTGCACGGCGCGGCATTGCCGATTTCCCCGGCTGCGCTGCCTTTTTCCGGCCGCTACAGAATCGCATCAGACCTCAAGGCGCGGCTGGCCAAAGCCGCGGCGCGCCTCGTGCTGCCGAACCAGGTCGTCGTAATGGACGGCGGCACGTCGAACCTGGAGGTGGCGCGTCACCTCCCCCGCGACCTGCCGGCGACGATCGTGACCAACAGCCCGCCGATCGCAACCGCGACATCGGAGCATCCGATGCTCGAGGTCATCCTGCTCGGCGGCGTTTTCGACAAGCGCAGCCAGATGACGCTCGGCGCCCGTGTCCTCGATGCGCTGCGCGACGTCAACGCGGATCTGTGCTTCATCGGCGTCCATGGGTTCCACGCCGAGTTCGGCCTGACGACGTCGGGGTACGACGAAGCCACGATCAAGCAGGCGATGATGAAAAGTGCCGCCGAAGTGGCTGCTGTCGCCACCCCGGACAAGTTCGGGTCCGCCGCCGCGCACAAATTCGGCGATCTCGCCCTCGTCGACGTACTCGTCACCGAAGGCTCCGCGCGCGCTCGGGAGTGGGTCACGGCAGCCTCGATTCCGAGCCGCATCGTCTATTGCTAGCGGCCAACCGTTCTTCAGGCCCTGGCGCTTCGTCAGCGATGATCCCGGAGCGTCTCGCGTGAATTGACGTGACACGCTGCAGGCCATGCATGGCTCTTTCACGAGATTTCCCGAAACCACCGCACGCTTTCGGGAAGCATAGTTGGCGATCCGGTGGGCGCTGGTCCTGCAGAAAACAGGAATTTTGCAGGACGAGGCAGCAGGCTGCCGGATCGGCCAGAGCGTGATCGATTTTCGCAAGGCACGGTGCATGGACTCAAAGAGGACATAGCATTGGTTTGGTCGTGTCCCGCCGAGCGGTACGCGTAGCGCTACATCTGAAAGTTGCGCGGCGACAGCTTTGCCGATCTATCCGAAAATCCAGAAACCTGAGAGCTCACGTACTCGCCTTTTGCGCAAATCGGATAGACAATGCCAAGACGCCGATGCCTGGTTGGTTCCGCTGGGAGGCGATGTGGAACAAGTATATGAGGAAAGATTACCGGCCCTCACCATCATTTTCAGACGCCGCTCGCAACATGCCCGCCTGCGGAGGCAGGGGCGCATATGCCGGGTAGCAGAGTGGCATTTTTGATGCTCGCCAGCCCGGAATTTCCACATTGGGTATCGGTACAGCCATAGGTTGACGGGCGATGATCATCAACGAACTGTTCTTGCGCGAAATGCCGGACAAACCGCTGAGCAACGGAGACAGAACCAATGGACAAGAACGCTGATGACAAGGCCGGTCATATCGGTCCAAAAGGGTTTACGCGCCGGGCAGTGCTCACCACTGGCGGTTCGCTGGCGGCGCAGATCGCTGGCAGGGTTGGCGTGCGCGGAATGGTCGCCGCGCTTGCTTCCGAAACGGCTGCGTTGGCACAGTCGACCAAGCCGAACATTGTTTTTATCCTGGCCGACGATTTGGGCTGGAAGGATGTCGGATTTCACGGCTCTGACATAAAGACGCCAAACATCGACGAACTGGCGGAGAAAGGCGCCCGGCTTGAGCAATACTACGCCCAGCCCATGTGCACGCCCACCCGGGCGGCGTTGATGACGGGCCGCTACCCGTTCCGCTACGGCATGCAGACCGCCGTCATTCCCCAAGGGGGTACCTACGGCCTGGCGCTCGATGACTACCTCTTGCCAGAAATGCTGAAGGAGGCAGGCTATGCCACCGCCGCGAGCGGCAAGTGGCACCTCGGTCACGCCAAGGCGGCGTTCTGGCCACGCCAGCGCGGATTCGATTCATTCTATGGCGCACTGCTTGGCGAGATCGATCACTTCACGCATAAGTCGGCAAACGGTAATGCCGATTGGTACCGGAACAACGACGCCATGGAGGAGGAAGGATTCGACAACATCCTCTTCGCCAGCGAAGCCGTGCGAGTGATCAACGAGCACGATCAGTCGAACCCTTTGTTCCTGTATCTGGCCTTCACGTCGCCGCATACGCCTTTCCAGGCGCCGAAGGAATATCTTGAACGCAACAGCCACATCGCCGACGAGAGCCGGCGAAACTATGCAGCAATGATCTCGGTGATGGACGATGGCATCGGCAGAGTCGTCGAAGCTCTCGAAATGCGCGGCATGCGCGAGAATACGCTCTTTGTCTTTCACAGCGACAACGGCGGCGTGGTCAATGCTTTCTTTGCGGGGGAAAGCGATGTCGAGGGCAAGCTTCCGGCCGACAACGGTCCTTACCGGGAGGGCAAGGGGACGACCTATGAAGGAGGCACGCGCGTTGTTGGCCTGGTCAACTGGCCGGGAAAGATCGAGCCCGGCACTGCCGGCGGAATGATGCATGTCGTCGACATGTACCCGACCTTGGCGGGTCTGGCCGGCGCTGAGCTCGGCAAGAACAAGCCGCTGGACGGGATGGACATGTGGCCGATGCTTGGCGAAGGAAAGCCATCGCCACGCACCGAGATCGTCTACAACATCGAACCGATGACGGCCGCCGTGCGCCAGGGCGATTGGAAGCTTGTGTGGAAGACGACGTTGCCGCCGAAAGTCGAACTCTTCGATCTTTCGAAGGATATGTCCGAGACCACGAACCTTGCCGATCAGAACCCCGAAATGGTGCAGAAACTGCAGGCGCGGGTCATCGAGCTCGCCTCAAAGATGTCTCCTCCTCTCATCCTGCAGGACGCCGTGCGAATGCTCTTGCACTCGGACACCGTATTGCCCGACGCTGCCGAAATGTTCAATGTCGGGGATTGAGTGATTTGGCGGTTCATTCTGAGGACGAGCGGCCTGGCGGGGCCGTTCGTTCCCTGGTGGCCATGCCGTCGGCGGCCAGATCAAAAGAACGCCGCGATCGTGAACCGGGCGGACGCAATCCTGCCGACAGTGAAACTCTGCGTCAGAAATTCAGCAGTCCGGCAGGCGAAGTCAATCGAAAGATCGTTCGGTCAGCAAGAATTGATTGCGGATGGACGGTGACAGGCGTCGGCGCGCAAGGCGCGCCGGAGTTCCAGCGGCGTGCTGCCGGTGAGGCGCCGGCTCTCGCGCACCAGATGCGCCTGGTCCGAATAGCCGGCCTCCGCGGCCAGCATTGCCGTCGATACGCCCTCGGTGCCTGCCAGGCGCAGAAAGCGCTGATGGCGCAGAATGCGATCGAGCGTCTTCGGGCCGTAGCCGAAACTTTCGTCGAACCGGCGGCGCAGCGTTCTTTCACTCATGCCGAGGGCGCGGCCGAGCCAGGGAACGAGCGGGATGCCGGATGGAGGCCCTTCGGCGACCAGTGTGTAGGCCGCGCGCATCGCAGCATCGGCGGCAGCGCACTCCGGTCCGAACCGGGCAAGGACAGCTTCAATCGCGCCGACGATCCCTTCAGCCTCCAGGTGATCGCGAACGGCAGCCGCCATATTCCGAGCCTTCATTCCCCAGATGTCCTCCAGCGCCACCCGCCGGTCGCGAAATTCTTCCGCGGAAGCCCCGAGCCACGCCGTGGCCACGGCAGGCCGGAACCGGAAGCCGACGACCGTCGCGCCGGCCGCCACGATCTCCTGCTGGACAGAACTGTCGGGGCCCGCGATCCGGAACTTCCCGTCGAGCCATTGCAGGTCGATCGTGGCATCGGGAACGATGACCACCTGCCGCACCGGCGCCAGCGGCATCCGGTGGGTCCAGACACAGGCAAAGCTGTCGCGCAGCGACCGCGGGGCCGGACGCTCAAGGTATTCACCCGTGACCTGTGCGAGCGGCCCGGCGTCTTGTCCCTTTCCCGTATGCTCAAACATCGGAATTTTCCCGAGGCCGTTGCCGCTACGGGCTCGGTGCTCTGGCAAGCCACACACAGGATACCGCGGGGGGCCGAGACGAGCCCATTCGAAAACGCGTGCCGTGGCCGATTTGTTCAAGGAACCACGGCCGAAAGTTGCAAAATGGGTCAGAGCGCGGCAGGGGCACATGCCCCTTTCCATCGCGACGAACAGCCGAGAAGGAAAACGATCATGAGACCAAGGATCACCGTCATCACCATAGGGGTCGACGATCTCGAGACATCCGTCCGGTTCTACCGCGACGGCCTCGGCCTTGCCACGGAAGGCATTATCGGTACCGAATTCGAGCATGGCGCGGTCGCGTTCTTCGACCTCCAGCATGGGCTGAGGCTCGCGCTCTTTGGTCGCGAAGACATCGCCCGCGACGCTGGTATCGCGGCGACCGCGCGCAGCGCGACGGAGTTCACCCTCGGTCACAACGTGGCCAGCGAGCAGGACGTCGACGCCGTGATGCGCCAGGCGATCGATGCCGGAGCGCGTCTGGTCAAGCCGGCGCAGAAGACGTTCTGGGGCGGTTACGCCGGCTATTTCCAGGACCCGGACGATCATCTTTGGGAAGTCGTCTTCAATCCGGCAGTGATCCCGGACGATTGAGAAGTGAGCGCAAGAGCCGCGTTCCGCGGGACGGCCACGGAAACGCAGCAACTCGCGGCTGCGGCAACTTCGCTTGTGACCGCAAAAGCCATGGTCTGAATCATCGAAAAAGGCCGCCCTCGCGGACGGCCTTCTCCGTTGCGTTGTCGCTGGCCCGCCTTACTCGGCGGCGTCGTCCTTCGCGGCGGCCTTCTTCTTCGGGGCCGCCTTCTTCTTCGGCTCTGCCGCTTCCGTTGCCTCGGCGCCTTCGGCCTTCTCGGCCTTGTCCGCCTTCTTGGAAGCGGCCTTCTTGGCCGGCTTCTTCTTGGTCTCGGTTTCGTCCTCGTCGTCGGCCAGCAACTCTTCCTTGCTCACCTTCTGATCCGTGACCGAGATCTGCGTGAGCAGGTGATCGACCACCTTCTCTTCGAACAGAGGCGCGCGCAGATTGGTGAGCGCCGCGGGGTTGCTGCGATAGAACTCGAAGATGCCCTGCTGCTGGTCGGCCGGGTAGCGGCGAACGAATTCGAACAGCGCGCGCTGCATCTCCTCGTCGGTGATCTGGACCCCCGCCTTCTCGCCGATCTCGGCGAGGACCAGGCCAAGGCGGACACGACGTTCGGCAAGGCGGCGATACTCGTCGCGCGCCTCGTCTTCAGTTGTCTCCTCGTCCTCGAAGCTGCGGCCGGCACCCTTGAGGTCGCTGGTCACCTGGTTCCAGATGTTGTTGAACTCGGCCTCGACGAGCTTGGACGGAGCCTCGAACTTGTAGCTTTCGTCGAGTTGGTCGAGCAGTTCGCGCTTCACCTTCTGACGGGTCAGCGTACCGAACTGGCTCTCGATCTGCCCCTTCACGATCTCGCGCAGGCGGTCGATCGACTCCAGCCCGAGATTCTTCGCCGTCTCGTCATTGAGTTCCAGTTCGCCCGGCTTGGCCACCTCCTTGACGGTGACGTCGAAGGTGGCTTCCTTGCCGGCGAGATGTGCTGCCGTATAGTCCTCCGGGAAAGTGACCGTGATGGTCTTCTCGTCGCCGGCCTTCACGCCGACAAGCTGCTCCTCGAAGCCGGGGATGAACTGCTTGGAGCCCAGAACCAGGAACTGGTCGGAACCGGCGCCGCCGTCGAAGGCGACACCGTCGAGCTTGCCGAGGAAATCGATCGTCAGCCTGTCGCCCTCGGCGGCCTTGCCTTCCTTGGGCTCGTAGGAGCGCGCCGATTCGGCGATCTTCTTCACCTGCTCCTCGATTTCTTCCGAGGGCACGTCGTAGACCTGGCGGGTGACTTTGATGCCGCTATAGTCCTTGATCTCGATTGCCGGGATGACCTCATAGGCCAGCTCGAACTCGAAATCGGCGTTGCCAGCCAGGATCTTCTCGGCTTCCTTCTCGTCCTCGGTCATCTTGACCTCGGGCTGCATGGCCGCCTTCTCGCCGCGGTCAGAGAGGATGTCGCGGGCAGAATTGCTGAGGATCTCGTTCACGACCTCGGCCATGAAGGACTTGCCGTACATCTTGCGTAGATGCTGGACGGGCACCTTGCCAGGACGGAAACCGTTGATGCGGACCTTGTTCTTCGCGTCGGAAAGCCGCTTCATCAGCTTGGCTTCCATGTCGCTGGCCGGTACAACGACTTTGATTTCGCGCTTCAGACCGGAATTGAGCGTTTCGGTTACCTGCATCATTCAACCTTTGTGTTCACGAATACCCTGGAAGGGGCCTCGCCTGTGGTGAGCCTGCCGGATTTTCGTGCCGGGAGTGCCGTTGTGTGAGGGATTTCGGAAGCGCCTCCCGCTGCCGCAGCGGATTACGCCTTCTTCATGAAACTCGTCGCCGGAAGACGGTAAGTGCCTGTTTTTCCTTTTACTTACCAGATTCTGGTCGAGCGGAACGCCGGTCCCGTCACATTTGCCACGCCTTTTGTCACACACGGGCCGGATTTTCAACTATCTTCACGCCTGCCGCGACATCGCTTTCGGCCCGGAGATTGACAGAATGATGACCGCGTGGGATTTGGCGGTCGCGTTGCGGATGTGGCGGAATTGGTAGACGCCCCGGATTTAGGTTCCGGTGCCGAAAGGCGTGGGGGTTCGAGTCCCTTCATCCGCACCATTTTCTTGATCTCACGCCAGTTCGCTTCGCTCACGGCTCCGATGGGGCGGCCTGGCCGGCCGACGGGCGGTCGCCCTTGCGAACCCTCCGGGTTCGATCCTTCACCGCTCAGGCGCACCATTTTCTTGATCTCACGCCAGTTCGCTTCGCTCACCGCTCCGATGGGGCGGCCTGGCCGGCCGACGGGCGGTCGCCCTTGCGAACCCTTCGGGTTCGATGCCTCTGCCAAAGGCGCACCATTTCTTGATCTCACGTCAGTTCGCTTCGCTCACGGATCCGATGGGGCGGCCTGCCCGGCCGACGGGCGGTCGCCCTTGCGAACCCTCCGGGTTCGCCCCTGGATAGTCTCCCTGTAGACGACAAAGTGCGACCTGAGCGGAAGTTCGCTCACGACACTGCCCGCGGACGACCAGGCGACGATAGCGAGTCAATTGTCAGCCAAGGCCGTCGGCTTAGGAAGTCTTCTGCCTTTTTGCGGAAGAGGTCAGGCCGCGCGTTCTTAGGATTGATTTCCAAGACACCGTTCCACGCCGCCTGCACTCCGTTCGGCGCGTAGAGTTCGCCTGTACTGACATCGATTCCCACGCAGGTACCGGAAATGAGGAAATGATCGATGCCATCCTTCGAGGACCGCAACTGCGGATAGCTGCCACCAAACCGCTTTTCGTACCACAGATGGACCCGAGCTTGGTTCTTGACTTCAATCGAGACTTGGAGATCGCTGAGAAGCGCTTTGGCCTGCTGAATCACTTCATCCTCGGCGTCCCACGACAGATCGCTGTTGTCGAAGTAGAAGATGTCGTAGTCCTTGATGTCGGCCTGTGCCGGGCGGCTGGATCGCAGGTTCCAAACAGTCTGGAAAAGACAACCCGCCGTCAGGAAGCATTGCGGCAACCCGAGACATCGCAAACGCTCGATGATCTCGACGTTCGCGGGATTTTGCATCGTCGCATCAACGAAAGTCTCGTCCGAGATCGGCATAGCTCTGGCTCGCTCCTGCATATTAAAGACGATATCCGTGTGTCGCTCGCCTGGAACCTTCCGGAAGGAACCGCTCGAGTGATCGCAAAGCAGGCAGGCTGGCTGTAGGGCCTGGCCGAGCGTACCCGTCAAGGAAGGCGGCCATGCGCCACTTCTTCGCACTGGTCCACAAGGAAGCGGAAAGCGCCTACGGCTTTCAGCTTCCCGATCTCCCTAACGTGTTTTCCGCTGCCGACGAGCAAAATCGAAGTATGACGAACTCCGATTGATGCTTCGTCGTCTTCAGTACAACGGCTCCTCGAAAAGCGTCTTGTCGCCGTCCATCAGGGCCTTGATCTGGGCCGTGCCATCCCGGCCGATCGCCACGCGCATCGCGAAGGGCCGCTCACGCATGTCGTTCTCGATCGCCCGCCCCTCGCCTTCGGGAAGATAGAACCGGTCGATGCCGTAGTCGGGATCGACGAACGCGGCCTGATCCAGGGACCAGCCGGCCGCAACATCGCCCCTGATATCGGCATCGCCGGGCCCGGGCGGCGTCGCGGGCGGCGCACCGAAACTGGCCGAGGCCGCCTCCCAGAAACCGTCCGTCCCCTTCTTCAGCCGCACGAAGAGCGGCCCGGCTTCGGTCGTGGAGGCACCGGGCGGAATGTTGGTTATGATCGCCGCCGGGATGCGGTCGATGTCGTAGCGCAGGGAGACGTAGTCGCCGCGCAAGAGATCGCGCGGGTCGACCGGCTGGATCCTGAGAAGCACTTCCGTCCCGGCCCGCAGCAGGCCGGCGCGGCTGGTGATGATCCAGCCCAGGAAGCCGATCTGCAGGAGCGACAGAACGATCGCCGAAATGAGCAGTCTCTTCGCCGTCATCACACGGCAACTCCCTGCGGGGCGGCGTTCATGCGTCTTTCGACGCGGATAATGACGAGGGCGAGCAGCGCCAGGATGACGCCTGCAGCCAGGAGGAAGCCCGCAGTGCCCAGCATCGTGCCGAGCATGGCTGCGTAGACGAAGCAGAGTTCCAGGGCAAAGCCGAGATAGGCGATCCAGCGCAGGCCCCGGCTCTCCCGGCCCCCGAGCACCAGCGCGGCGACCGCACCCGCGAAGGTCACGGCAGCCGCCAGGACCAACGGCCCAAGATCATCGGCGATCTCGGCCTGCAGCATAGCCATGCCGACGAGGAAGCCGATCAGGCCATGCACCGGCAGGCGGCCGTCGATGCGGGCCACGCTTTCGGTCGAAACGGGCAGCCACACGGCCAGCGCGAAAAGCACGGCCGAGACGGCAGCCAGGGCAGCCGTTACCGGCACCATATCCTGCCGGACGGCGAGCAGCGCCACATAGCCGATAAGCGACAACAGGATCAGATGCCGCGCCGCCCTGCTCCGGGTCCAATAGGAGATCAGCCAGAGCGCGGCGGCAATGGCCAGGAACAGGTGCGGAATGGGGCTGTCGCGCCAGATCTCGAAACCGGTCAGGAACAGCCAGGCGGCTGCGAGCCCCGCGGCAGCGACGGTCAGTGGCCCCGATCGAAGCGCCGCAGCAGCCAATCCTGTGCCCAGGCACCAGGTGAGCACGGCCTGCGCTTCGTCGCCAGCGAGGTGGTACATCTGGCCGATGAGCGCAATCGAGCCGCCGAAGGCCGCGGCGCCGACGAGCCAGAGCGCCTCGCCGAACGCCTCGTGCTGCCGCAGCTTCAGAAACGCGCCGCCGACATAACCCGCCAGGATCAGCGCGAAGAGCAGCCCGACACGCACCAGCCGCGGGATCCCTTCCCAGTTCGCGGCCACGATCAGCAGGATCGCCGCTCCGAACAGGATGGCCGCAAGGATCGCCAGGATCGATCCGAAGCTGAGGGAGCGCCGTTCGTTCGCCTCCACGTCGCGGGAGAGCGCATCCGCGGTCGCAACACCGATCAGGCCCTGCTCGACCCAGCGCGCTATGTCCTTCTTCACCCGAGCCGAATAGGTCGCCATTGCGAGCTCTTCCGTCGTCGACCTCCGGGGGCTGGATCACCCCGGGAATCTTGCGTCCAATGCAATGCCGAAGCACCGTCGGCACCCGATCGGGATGACCGAGACTCCGCGATCGCGACACTGCGGCCGACTCGCACCTTAGCACGCAAGTGGTTGACGCCATGACACTTTCGATTCGCAGATAACCTCATGCGACAATTGCGTAAGTTTCGTGATGTTGCATTGCACAATCTGCATTGCTGCCATGCAGCAACAGCACTTCAAAAGGCCAACGGCCGGGCCTATCTACGCCTCGTACACAGAGACGAACGTACGAAGCAAAGACGAAACGAGCACTACGATGAACCTGATCCGCAACTACCGTAACTGGCGCCGCTACCGGGAAACCGTTTCCGAGCTGAGCCGCCTGTCGAACCGCGAACTCACCGACCTCGGCATCAGCCGCAGCGACATCCCCTTCGTCGCGCGCAAGTCGATCTGACAGCGAGATTTCGTCAGGACCTTCCTCCTCCCAGGTCCTGGCGGATACGGCCAGCTTTCACCTCCTCCCGATTGCTGGCCGAACAAAACGACACCCGCCGGACCTCCTCCCCCGGCGGGTGTTGTGCATTCAGGGGTACTATAGCGCCCGCGCCGATACCGGCTGCTCCAGGCAAGCCAATCCCGAAAATCCGATCGTCAGTCCAGCGCGCCGCTCGACAGCACGCCGCGCGGCAGCCACTGGCTGAGCGGGATGATGTCAGGCGCGCCGCCCATGGGGGCATACCAGGAATCGACCGCCCATTTGCCGCCGCCCTTCTCGGTGATGACAGCCGTGGAATGCGGGTAGCGGCCGTCGAAGAAGAAACCGCGCGACACGTTCTTCTCGACGGTGTGGTATTTCAAGAGGCCGCGCTTGGCGAGGTAAAGCAACAACGAACGCGTGTTGGTCGATTCGTCGATGCAGTCCATCTGCCCCTTCTGCCCGGATTTGCCGAAACTCGATTTCGGCTGATCGCGAACGCCGATCGTCTGGCCCACCCTATCCTCGAAATACTGATCGGCTTTCGAGATCGCCGCACGCTCCGCCTCGGGCGAAGCGGCGCCCGCCGCCATGATCTCGGCGAAACGGCCGGCGTCGGCCGCGCCGAGGTCGACACGGGTCTTGTGGTAGCAGTCGAAGCCGTGGCACGCATAGATCCGCGCCGTATCGACCTTTTTCAACTCACCCTCGTAGCGACTGGTCACGGAGGTGCATCCGGCAAGGCAGAACAGAACCAGTGGTGCAACAAGGGCAGGAAAACGGCTCCTCATGAACCGATGAGTAATCGGCGGATCGAGTCGCCGCAACGCGCGGTGACGGCAACAACTCGAATTGCCTGGGCACGCGGCAGAAATGCAACAGCCTGTGCGCCATGGCCGGCCCCATTGCCCGAGGAGGCAGCTTCCGCCGCTGGCGGATCGGCCTCATGGAAGCATGCGAGAAAATATCGACGGCACTGACGCGAAGGTTCCCCGTGTGCTTGCCGCCGGGAAGCCCGGCGCTCGGCGATTGGAGCCGCCGGACAGGCATCGACGTCCGGTTTCCTTGCATTTGGCCGTTGCGAGGACTATTCCGGCGGCCATGACGATGAAACCCATCCATGTGATCGGCGGCGGGCTCGCCGGTTCGGAAGCGGCCTGGCAGGCGGCTGAGGCGGGCGTGCCCGTCATCCTGCACGAGATGCGCCCTGTGCGCGGCACGGAGGCGCACAAGACCGACGGGCTCGCCGAGCTGGTCTGCTCCAATTCCTTCCGCTCCGACGATGCCGAGACAAATGCCGTCGGCCTGCTGCATGCCGAGATGCGGCTTGCCGGCTCGCTGATCATGCGTTCCGGCGACGCCCATCAGGTGCCGGCCGGCAGCGCGCTCGCGGTCGACCGCGACGGTTTTTCCGCTGATGTGACCGAACGCATCGAGGCCCATCCGCTGATCACGATCGAACGCGGCGAAGTGGCCGGCCTGCCGCCCGAGGACTGGGACCTCGCGATCATCGCCACCGGCCCCCTCACCGCGCCTTCGCTCGCCGAGGCGATCCGCAGCGCCACCGGCGCCGACGCGCTCGCCTTCTTCGATGCGATCGCGCCGATCATCCATTTCGACACGATCGACATGGATACCTGCTGGTTCCAGTCGCGCTACGACAAGGTCGGCCCGGGCGGAACGGGCAAGGACTATATCAACTGCCCGATGGACAAGGACCGGTACGAGGCTTTCGTGCAGGCTCTGCTCGATGGCCAGAAGACCGAGTTCAAGGAATGGGAAGGCACGCCCTATTTCGACGGCTGCCTGCCGATCGAGGTGATGGCCGAGCGGGGGCCAGAGACGCTGCGCCACGGGCCGATGAAGCCGATGGGCCTGACCAACGCCCATGATCCATCGGTGAAGCCCTACGCGGTCGTGCAACTCCGCCAGGACAATGCGCTCGGCACGCTCTACAACATGGTCGGCTTCCAGACGAAGCTGCGCCATGGCGAGCAGACGCGCATCTTCCGTATGATTCCAGGACTGGAGAATGCCGAATTCGCCAGGCTCGGCGGCCTGCACCGCAACACCTACATCAACTCGCCCACGCTGCTTGACGGCACCCTGCAGCTCAAGCGGCGTGCGGGCCTGCGCTTCGCCGGGCAGATCACGGGCTGCGAGGGCTATGTCGAGAGCGCTGCGATCGGGCTGCTGGCCGGCCGGTTCGCGGCAGCCGAGCGTCTTGGCCGACCACTCGCGCCTCCGCCCGCGACGACCGCTTTCGGGGCGCTGCTCAACCACATCACCGGCGGTCACATCGTTTCCGACGACGAGCCCGGCAAGCGCTCGTTCCAGCCCATGAACGTGAATTTCGGGCTGTTTCCGCCGGCCGCCACGCCGAAGCCCGAGGGCAAGCGCCTGCGCGGCAAGGAAAAGACGCTGGCCAAGAAAAAGGCGATCACGGCGCGTGCGATTTCCGACTGCCGCGCGTGGCTCGGGCTGGACACGACGGCCGAAGCGGCCGAATAGTCCGAAGACGCCACTGTCGGGAGGGATGATGGCACCGGAACTCGAGAGCAGCTTCTTCAAGGTCGAATGCGACGGCGGCATCGCCCGCATCGTCATGAACCGCCCCGACAAGGCGAACGGCATGACGCCGGACTTCTGGGCCGACCTGCCGCGATTGCTCGACGCGCTCGGGCAGGACGAGGCGATCCGCTGCGCGATCCTCTCTGGCGAGGGCAAACATTTCACCGGCGGCATGGACCTCGCCGCCTTCTCCGACATCGCCAGGCTGTTCGAGAACGAGCCCGGCCGCGCCGCCTATGCGATGCGCGACCTTATCCTGAGGCTGCAGGACGCCTTCAACGCCATCGAACGCGCCCGCTTTCCCGTCATCGCCGCCGTCCACGGCGCCTGTATCGGCGCCGGCATCGACATGATCACGGCCTGCGACATCCGGCTCGCCAGCGCCGACGCCTATTTCTCGATCGAGGAAATCCATATCGGAATGGCGGCCGACGTCGGAACGCTGCAGCGATTGCCCAAGCTGATCGCGCCGTCGATCGCCGCCGAGCTCGCCTATACCGGCCGGCGCTTCACCGCGGCCGAGGCGAAGGCGTTCGGCCTGCTGAGCCAGCTTGCCGACGACCGCATGAGCCTCATGGAAGGCGCTCATGCTCTGGCCGCCTCGATCGCGAAGAAGTCGCCGCTGGCGATCGCCGGCATCAAGCGCAACCTCGCTTATGCCCGCGATCATTCCGTTGCCGACGGGCTCGACTATATCGCGACCTGGAACGGCGGCATGCTGAGGGCGAACGATCTGATGACCGCGCTGCAGGCGAAGATGGCGAAATCCGAAGCCGTTTTCGCGGACTTCGTCCCGACGAGGAAGGACAGCGCCACCTGATCGGAGCCGTCTCCTGTCAAGAGCTCCGACCAAGCGACCGCCCCGCTCCGCCAGTCACTCGGCCGGCCCGAGGCTCGCTTCCGGCAGTCCGGGCTTGCCGGCTTCCGCCGGGTTGCGCCTGACATAGGCAGCCTTGAGGCTCTGCGAGGTCTCCCGCGAGCCGTCATGGCTCCAGCCGGGCGGCGCGAAGAGATAGCCGAAGCGCTGGCGAAAGCTCAGCCCGGGCGCGAACGCGTCGCGTAACATGCCGATCCACTCGTGAAAGGCGACCTTCAGCGGATTGAAGGTTCCGAGGTTCTTCACGATACCGTAGCGCGGCCGGTCCTCCGGCAGTTCCTCGACGAAGGTGCCGAACATGCGATCCCATATGATCAGCGTCCCGGCATAGTTGGCGTCGAGATAGCGCGGGTTGGTGGCGTGATGGACCCGATGATGCGACGGCGTGTTGAAGATGAACTCGAACCAGCCCCACATCCTGCCGATCGTCTCGGTGTGGATCCAGAACTGCCAGACGAGGTTGAAACCGAAGACGAAAGCGATGACCGCCGGATGGAAGCCGAGCAGCACGAGCGGCGCCTGCAGTACGAACATGCCGGTGAACAGGCCCGTCCAGCTCTGCCGCAGGGCGGTCGACAGATTGTAGTGCTGGCTGGAATGATGATTGACGTGCTCCGCCCAGACCCAGCGCACCCGGTGGGCAATGCGGTGGTACCAATAGTAGCGCAGGTCGTCGAACAGGAACGCCGCGACGAAGACCCAAAGCGAAAGACCGAGATCGAAGAAGCGGAACTGCCAGAGCCACAGCAGCGCCTGGTACGACACGACACCGAGCAGGATGCCGGCGGCGACGTTGCCGGTACCCATCATCAGGCTGGTGAAGGTGTCGCGCGTCTCGAAGGCTCCTTTCGCCCGACCGGTTCTGACCAGCCAGAGTTCGATCAGGATGGCGGCGACAAAGAACGGAATGGCGTATTGGGTCACGCTGGGAAAGTCGTAGCTCTCCATGCTCAGGCCTCCTGGCTTTCCCTTTGCCCTGCCGCATCGAGCGCGGCGGCGACCGCTCGCGCTTCGCTCTCCTGCGCGAAGGTGAAATGGCCGCCCGTCCAGGTGAAGTCGCGAAAGCGGATCGACACCGTGGCGGGAGGCCGCAACGTCACTGCCGCGACGTCCTTCGGCGCCGTCATGCGGGTGAAATAGCCGTCGCCGAAACTCTGGACGATGCCGGTGCGTCCGCCGGAAAGCGCCAGGAATGCCGACATGCGGTCGGTGGTGATCGCCACATGGCCTGGTAGCTCGTCGGGAAAATCCTGCTGAAACAGTTGGCGCGCATGATCGTCGCCGCCGATGGTCGCGACCCTGCTGCCGCCTGTCAGGTGAACGGCGACCACGACAAGCGCTATCCCGACCACCACGATGGCGATCAGCACCGGCAAGGTCATAAAGTGGTTTCCTCCCTGGCCGCTTCTACGGCATTTTCCGACGCTAGCACGATTGACGTTTACGTCAAAGGCGTGGATCAACGCCAGCCGCTGGATGCGGCGCGCAGCATGATCCAATGGCGCCGCAAGTCCGAGATACCCGCCGAAGTTTCCAGCGCCGCCGCCGGGTTGCGGGAAAGCTTCGAAAGATAGGCCGGAACCACAGCGAGCGGCAGGAAGGCCGGCCGCAGGCCGGGCGGCAGATCGGGCGCATTCTTCAGGAAAGCGGCGAGATGATCGCTTGCGAGCGCGACCGTCGCCTCGACGGCATGTCGCGCCGAACCATCCGGCGCTCCCGCCAGGAATTCTTCGGGCGACATGCCGGCTGAAGCGAGAATGTCGCGGGGCACATAGCACTGCCCCCTCGCCCGGTGAATCGGCAGGAGCCGCAGAAGGCCTGTGATGGCAAGCGCGCAGCCGGCGTGGCCGGCAAGCTTCGTATGCGCCGGGGCCGCGGCCGGATCGAGGATCAGCGCGGCGAGTTGGATGATTGCCGATGCCGTTTCCCCGCAATAGCCCTCGAGATCGACGCGGCTCGGCATCGGGTCGTCATAGAGGTCGAAAATGCGCGCCTCGAGATAGTTGTGGAAGGCGGACCGGGGCAGATTGTGAAGGCGGATGGTCTCGACGAGCGCCGCGGCGACCGGATGCCCCTCGCCAGCCCCTTCAGATGCCGCCAGCACATCCCGCCACCATTGCAGCCTTATCTCGCCCGGCAACGCCTCGCGGATCCGGTCGCGTATGGCGGCGATCTCGGCGTTGAAGGCATAGAGGGAAAACAGCGCATCGCGCTTGCCCTCCGGCGCGTAGAGGACGGAGAGGTAACGATCGCGGTCGGCCGCGCGCAGCGTCGCGGCGATCTGGCCGGCTGGTTTGCTCACCCGGCTGGCTCCTAGTCGACCGCGATCAGCGCCGCGGCGACCGCCCTGTCCTCGGCAAGCAGCACGTTGTAGGTGCGCACGGCGGCTCCCGTCGACATCGGATCCGCCGAGATCCGCACTTCCTTGAACGCGGACCAAAGGTCCTTGGCGAGCGGGCGCAGTTCCCTGCCCGTGCCGACGAGAAGGATTTCGATATCGGCAGCCTCGGCCAGAAGCCGCTCGAAATCCGATGCGGTGAGCGCCGCCGGATCGGCCGGCTCCCAGCCATGGATCCCGGACGGAAGGCACAGGATCGAGCCCCGGTGGGACATGTCGGCGAAACGGAAGCCGCCATTGCCGTAGGCATCGATCGGGGCGCGGCCGGGAAAATGTGCCTCGCGGATAAGGATTCCTCGGGAGCGCCCGGTCATGGCAAGGTCACGTCTTCGACGGCTGCGCCGTCGTCTCAATCCTGTTCTTGCCCTGCTCGTCCGTGCCGAAACTCCCCGGCCGGAGCTTGAACAGGATCAGGAGCGGTCCAGCCACGAAGACCGACGAGTAGGTGCCAACGAGGATGCCGAAGATCATGGCGAAGGTGAAGGAACGGATGACCTCTCCGCCGAACAGATAGAGCGCGATCAGCGCGAGAAGCGTGGTCAGACCGGTCAAGATCGTACGCGACAGCGTCTGGTTCATCGACAGGTCGAGCAAGTCCTCGATCGGCATCTTCTTGTATTTGCGCAAATTCTCGCGCACGCGGTCATAGACCACGACCGTGTCGTTGATCGAATAGCCGACGATGGTGAGGATCGCCGCGATGCTGGTGAGATTGAACTCCAGGCCGGACAGCACATAAAGCCCGATCATCATGATCACGTCGTGCACCGTGGCGATCACGGCACCGAGGCCGAACTGCCATTCGAAACGGAACCAGATGTAGATCAGCATGGCGACGAGCGAGGCGAGCACGCCCATCGTTCCTTTCCAAGCCAGTTCCGCGGAGACCGTCGGCCCCACCGATTCCACGCGACGGAACTCGTAGTCATCCTCAAGGGTGAGGCGCACCTTTGCCACGACGCTCTGTTCGGCATTGTCGCCTGCCTGCTGGCCCTCGACGCGGATGAGCAACTCCCGGTCCGAGCCGAACTCCTGGACCTGAACGTCGCCCAGGTTGAGCTCGGCCAAGGCAGCGCGCACGGCCGCCGTGTCGGCGCGTTCTCCCTTGGATTGGACCTCGATGCTGGTTCCGCCACGGAAATCGATGCCGTAGTTCATCTGCATAGTGAAGAACAGCACCACGCACGCGATGGACATCGCCGAGGACAAGGTGAAAGCGTAGCGCCGCCAGCCCATGAAGGGCAGCGTGGTGTTGTCGGGAATGAAGCGGACGAGTCCGTTCGGCAGTTCCTTGGGTTTGTAGTAGCGCAGCCAGAGCGCCACCAGCCATCGCGTCAGCGTGAAGGCCGTGAACACCGTCGTCACGATGCCGATGCCTAGCGTGACCGCGAAACCCTTCACCGGCCCAGAGCCGAGGAAGAACAGGATGACCGCCGCGATGAAGGTCGTGAAGTTGGCGTCGACGATGGTCGCCAGCGCGCGGGCAAAACCCGAATCGAGCGACTGGACGAGCGAGCGGCCCTGCGCGCGCTCCTCCCGAACGCGCTCGTAGATGATCACGTTTGAATCGACCGCCATGCCGACGGTGAGCACGATGCCGGCGATGCCGGGCATCGTCAGGGTCGCACCGAGCGCGGAAAGGATGGCGATGATCAGGGTGACGTTCGCGGCGAGCGCCACATTGGCGATCAGCCCCAGCCTGCCATAGGCGGCCAGCATGAAGCCGACGACGAGGATGCCGGCGATGACGGAGGCGAACTGGCCGGCTTCGATGGAGTCGGCGCCGAGGCTCGGACCGACAGTCCGTTCCTCGACGATCGTAAGGTCGGCGGGCAGCGCGCCGGCACGCAGCAGCACGGCCAGGTCGTTCGCGCTTTCCGGGCTGAAGTTTCCGGAGATCTGGCCCGAGCCGCCGAGGATCGGCTCGTTGATGCGCGGCGCCGAAATCACATGGTTGTCGAGGATGATGGCAAACAGCCTGCCGACATTCTGCTGGGTCGCCTGGCCAAAGCGCGCCGCCCCTTTGGTATCGAAGCGGAACGTCACCACCGGTTCGTTCGTCCGCTGGTCGTAGCTGGGCTGCGCTTCCACCAGATTCTCGCCCGAGACGATGACCCGGTTCTCGATCAGGTAGGGTTCGGGCGGATCATCCTGCGAATACATCACGCTGGAGCCCGCCGGCGGCCGCCCCTCGATAGCCTCCTGGACCGACATCGACTGGTCGACCATCTGGAAGGTCAGCTTTGCGGTCTGGCCAAGGATCTCCTTGAGCCGTGTGGGGTCCTGCAGGCCGGGAACCTGAACGAGGATGCGGTCCGCTCCCTGCCGCTGGATGATCGGCTCGGTCGTTCCCAGTTCGTTGACGCGCCGTCCGAGAACCTCGATCGACTGGGTGACGGCGCTCGATACGCGATAGTCGATGCCCTCGTCGGTGAGCGTATAACGCAACAGGCCCGGCTCCGGCTCGTCGAGCGTCAGTTCGTTGATGGCGCTCGTGCCGAAGACACCCGCCGAGACCGGCTGCAGGAGCTGCGCCAGCGCCTCCTTGGCGGCGTCGAGCTCATTGGCCTCGCGGATGCGCACCTGCACGGTGCGACCGGTGCCCGAGAGCCCCGTATAGCCGATCCTGGCATCGCGCAGCAGCGTACGGATATCGTCGCGGGTGACGTTCAGCCGCTCGTTGACTAGGTCCTGGCGGTCGACGGCCAGAAGGATATGGGAGCCGCCCCGCAGGTCGAGGCCGAGCGTCATCGGACGCTTCGGCATCCAGTCCGGCATCGTGTCGAGGGTCGATTGGGGAAGTGCATTGGGCAAGGCGAAGATCACGCCGAGCAGCACGATCAGCCAAATCGAGATTGTCTTCCAGCGCGAAAAATAGAGCATCTTGCCTCGTCGGATCAGGCGGAGAGCAACCGGGCTCCGCCCGGGAAATTACTTCTTGGCGTTCTGGTTCGCGACCGGCTCGCCCTTCACGCGGACATCCGCGATGGTCGAGCGCAACGCCGTCACCTTCAGGCCGTTGCCGAGGTCGACTTCCAGTTCGTTGTCATCGATCACCTTGGTGACCTTGCCCACGAGACCGCCGCCCGTGACCACGGTGTCGCCGCGCCGGATCGCCGACAACATCTCGCCGCGCTTCTTCAACTGCTGACGCTGCGGCCTGATGATCAGAAAATACATGATCACGAAAATCAGGACAAACGGCAAAATACTGATGAACATATCGGGGGTGCCACCCACACCTTGCGCATAAGCCGGCGTCACGAACATGGAAAACTCCTGAGACGGAAAACGGGGCCGAACCCGGCCCCCTCAAAGGTGGCCGGAATATAGTCGGTCATACCTGCTTTGCAACCGCGCTCACCCTGATCCAGGGCGGTTTTCGGCCGGATTTCCACGTGATAGAGCGCCCCAGGTCCGTCTCCAGGCGCGAAGAGCGGCTCTGCCCCGTCGACCGGAGCGCTGTGCCTATCGAAAACGATTCCGATTTCCCGGCCGATGCGGTAGACGCTTGGCCGCCATTCATATGTCAGGAATCCGCTCCAGATGCCTCAGAAAAACAACGAGACGCTCGAACATAAACTCGACCGGCTGATCGAGGCGGTGGCGAGGCTTGCGCCGCGACAGACGCCCGAACCGGATTTCGACGCAGCGGATTGTTTCGTGTGGGCGGCAGATCCCGGCGAACTCGAACCCGTCCGTCGCGTCAACCGCGTCGACATCAGACTGATCAAGGGCGTCGACCGCGTCCGCGACATACTGGTCGACAACACCGAACGCTTCGCCGCCGGCCTGCCGGCCAACAACGTGCTGCTGTGGGGGGCGCGCGGCATGGGCAAGTCGTCGCTGGTCAAGGCCGCTCACGCCCGCATCAATGCGGCACACGCCGACGGGAAGAGTCCGCTGAAGCTGATCGAGATCCACCGCGAGGACATCGACACGCTGCCGAAGCTGATGTCGCTCCTGAAGCAGGCGCCCTATCGCTTCGTCCTGTTCTGCGACGACCTGTCCTTCGATCATGACGACACGTCATACAAGTCGCTCAAGGCCGCGCTCGACGGCGGCGTCGAGGGCCGGCCGGCCAATGTCATCTTCTACGCCACGTCGAACCGGCGCCATCTCTTGCCGCGCGACATGATCGAAAACGAACGCTCGACGGCGATCAACCCGTCCGAGGCGGTCGAGGAGAAGGTCTCGCTCTCCGACCGGTTCGGCCTGTGGCTCGGCTTCCACAAATGCTCGCAGGACGAATATCTGGAAATGGTCGTCGGCTATGTCCGCTATCACGAACTGGAGATCGATCCGGAGACGCTGCGGGCCGAGGCGCTGGAATGGGCCACGACGCGCGGAAGCCGGTCGGGCCGCGTCGCCTGGCAGTTCACGCAGGACCTCGCCGGCCGGCTGGGCCAGCCGCTGAAGGACTGAAGGTCCTTCGCTACCGTCCGTCACAGATAGCCGGTGATCTCCGGCGCCCTGCCGACGGAGTCAATCCGGCCGTCAGCGGCAATATCAGCGCAGCTTGACGGCCGAACCAAATGCGGAATTGATCCGAGGCTGAAGGGGCGTGCCGACCGCAATTCTCAGTTCCGAACGGGCTGCCGCCCCAGCGAGCTATTCGAGGAAAGTTTTCGGATCGACCGGAGCCGAGTTCTTGCGGACCTCGAAATGCAGCTTCGGGGAGTCGGCCGACCCGCTCATGCCCGACGTCGCGATTTCCTGCCCACGCTTGACCTTCTCGCCACGCGTGACCTTCAATTCGCTGGCATGTCCGTAGACGGTGACCAATCCGTCCTCGTGGCGGACAAGGACGGTGTTGCCGAATTCCTTTAGACCGTCGCCCGCATAGATGACGACGCCATTCTCCGCTGCCTTGACCGGCGTGCCCTCGGGCACCGCGATGTCGATGCCGTCATTGGCCTTGCCACCGCTGTTGCCGCCATAACCGGTGATGACGCGGCCACGCACCGGCCAGCGCATCCGGCCGATGCCTGTCGAGTCTGGTGCGGCCGAAGCTTCCTGCTCCGCGTCCTCTATGACCCTCTCGGCTTTCCTGGGCTCGGCTTTCCCGGGCTCGGCTTTCCTGGGCGGCGTGTAGGCAGCCACCTTTTCAGCGGCGGCTTCCTTGGCAGGGGCTGCGGTGCTGGTGACGACGGAATCGACCTTTGCCGGCTTCGCGCTCGCCGTCTGAGTAGCCGCTCCGGGAATGGTGAGCTTCTGGCCGACGCGTATCAGCCCATCCGTCATGCCGTTGGCGCTCTTGAGGGCCGCGGTGCTGACCCCGGTCTTTCTCGAGATCGCGGCCAGCGTATCGCCCTGCTTCACGGTGTAGCTGCCAGACGCATCGGTCGGCGCGGCGTTCGCGGAGGCGGCCCCGCTCTCCTTCAGTTTGGGTTCTTGCGGCAGCACCGCAACGTTGTCCGTCGGCCTGCGGGTCGGCACCTTGTCGGCGGGCAGGTCGCTCTTCATCCCGCGCGACGATTTCGCGTCGGCGACATTGGGATTGCTATCGGGCGCCGAGACAGGCGACTTGCTGGAATAGACATAGGTCGGGATGACGACTTTCTGCCCCGCGCGCAGCGCGCTCGCACCGGAGAGGCCATTGACCCGCATAAGAACGTCGGCCGGCACGCCGAACCGGCGCGAGAGATTGTAGACGGTCTCGCCTTCCCTGGCCGTGATCTGCGTGCCGCCGGCTCTCGACCAGCCCGCCACCTCCTCGGCCGCGGCCGCGGCCTGCGGCTTCGCCGCCTCGATCGCGCTGCGATCCGGAGGCGTCACCGCCGCCGTCAGCGTCGGGGCCGGCTGGGTCGGCTTGGCGGCCCCTGCTCCGCTGGGCGGCGCGAGGTCGCCCCGGCTGACCGAACCGGCCGCGACGTCGACGGGGGTCGGCGCCGCCTGCGCAACCGAACCGGCCGGGTTGCCGTGGACCGCTGCGGACTGCGCATCGCCCGGATAAGGCTGGCTCTGCGGCTTTATGATCGAGCGCTGGTTGTCCGTCGAGGCAGTGAAGATGCCATCGACGCCATCGCTGAACCGCATCGCGCTCGAACTGCACCCCGTGGCGAGACCACCGACCACCAGGATCGCGGCGCCGCGCGCCAGGAAACGCCTATTGACCTTGAGAATACTGAATCGCATCGCCAGACCCACGCGTACCCGAATACCGAATTGAGCATGATTAAAGCGCGTTAATCTTACTGGTCGGTTAAGCAGTCATCCCGACCCGGTCCGGATGGAAGGGTTTCCGGTGCTTTTGAGGTCTTCCGGCCGCAGAAAAGCTCCGGAATCGCAAAAAACGTCGGTCGGGCATCAATCGCCCGGCACGACGCTGACATGACATCGTCTTGCTCCCCTCGCCGTCGCCCGCGATTCGCCGGCTCTTTCGCCGATCACGGACGATAAATCGAGTACCGTGGGATCGAGAACCGGGGGATCGACGACCGGCACGCGGTTCCCGCTACAGGTCGACGGTCCGCCCCGCCCGGGCCAGAGGCTTCGGCTCTCGTTCCCGTGGCACCTCAGGCCAACCGCGTCAGCAGCCCCGCCACGAGTTGCGCCCGCTCCACGAGGCTGTCGATCTCGATATGCTCGTTGAGCGTGTGCAGGCCGGCGCCCCGCACGCCGATCGAATCGAGTGTCGGGATCCCAAGCGCGCCGGTGAAGTTGCCGTCCGAACCGCCACCGGCACTGGCATGGGTGAGCTCGAAGCCGATCTCCCCGGCGATCCGCCGGGCGATCTCGTACACCTCCATCGTGCCCGCGTCGGGCTCCCACACCGGCCGGGTGACGCCGCGGGTGACTTCGATCGTCACGTCGTTTTCCTCACCCGAGAGGGCCAGCATGCGCCTGACGCCCTCGTCCAGGTCGGCCTGGCGCTTGGCCATGGAGAGCACTTCCGCGTCGCAGGAGGAGGAGACGCAATTGACCCATTGGCCGGCATGAACGACACCCACGGAGAAGGTGCAGTCCTCGCCGGTCATTTGCTCGATTTGCAGGATCTTGCGGGCCATGGCGGCTATCGCCGAACGGCCGTCCTTCAGAGCCCATCCAGCGTGGCTCGGCCGCCCGGTGGTCTTCACATTGAAGCGGGCAATGGCATAGCGGCCGGTGACGGCCCCACCGTCCGGGCGCGCGGGCTCCGGCACGAGGACGAACTTGTTCTTGCGCGCCTCCATCTCGATCAGCTCGCGTGTCGAGGGCGTACCGACCTCTTCGTCGGGCGTGAAAAGCACGGTGACGGGCAGCGGCGTCCCGGTGCCGGTCAACGCCAGCTGGCGCAGGGCCTCGACGCTCACATAGTTGCCGCCCTTCATGTCCTGGATGCCGGGGCCATAACAACGGCCACCTTCGATGCGCCAGGGATTCTTCGCGAGCGTGCCGACCGGGTGGACGGTGTCGAGATGACCGGAGATCAATATGCCGGGCTTACCGAAGTCCTTGTGGGGAAAGCGCGCCCGCACCGAGCCGCCGAACCCCATGCGGCCGGGTATGCGCTCGATCTCGGCACCGGCCGCTGCCAAGTCGTATGCCGCAAGGTCCATCACGCGGTCGACGGCGGCGGCGTCGAAGGTCGGGCTTTCGCATTCGACCCAGGGCTTGAGCCCGGCAAGCATCGTATCGGTATCGAATGGCAGTTGCCTGAAATCCATGAAATCGGTTCCTGATCCTGAAAAGTGTTTACGCCACAGCAATTAGAGCGGCAGCCGCTTCTCGACGATGCGCGCCATGATGCTTGCGCCAACCGGGAGCATGTCGTCGTCGAGGAGAAAGCCGGGATTGTGCACTGGCACGGATCCCTTGTGGCCGAGCGTGCAATAGGCGCCGGGAACGAGTCTGAGCATGTCGGCGAAGTCCTCGCTTCCGGTCACGAGCCCTTCGGTGATGGTCGCGTTCTCCTCTCCCACGATCTCGCTCGCCGCCTCCCGATAGGCCAGCGCAAGCTCGGCGTCGTTGATCAGTACATCGAAGATGGGTCGCAGGTCGGGAACGATCTCCACCTCGTAGCTTGCCGCAGTGCCGGCGCACATCTTCAGGATGCGCTCGTGAATACGGTCC
The DNA here is from genome assembly GCF_016756635.1 of Mesorhizobium sp. L-8-10. Taxonomy (NCBI): domain Bacteria; kingdom Pseudomonadati; phylum Pseudomonadota; class Alphaproteobacteria; order Hyphomicrobiales; family Phyllobacteriaceae; genus Mesorhizobium; species Mesorhizobium sp. L-8-10. The sequence continues at coordinate 5,388,506 of NZ_AP023263.1, forward strand.
CTTACCTCGCTGGCGAAATAGCGGATCGTGCCGGAGATCACCGCCTTGTCGGGCACCACGTTGTAGGCGGAGCCCGAATGGATCTGCGTCACCGAAAGCACGGCCGGCTGCGTCGGCTCGACATTGCGGCTGACGATCGACTGCAGGCTCTGCACCAGCGCCGTGGCAATGATGATCGGGTCCTTCGAATGATGCGGCATGGCGCCATGGCTGCCCACGCCGTTGATGGTGATGTCGAAGAAGGTCGCGCCCGCCATGGCCGGACCAGGCTTGACGCCGAACCTGTTCGGGTCGGCAAGCGGGTCGTTATGCATGCCGTAGACTTCGTCACAGGGGAATTTCTCGAACAGCCCGTCAGCCAGCATCGCTCGCGCGCCGCCCAGCCCTTCCTCCGCCGGCTGGAAGATCATCACGGCGCGGCCGGCGAAATCGCGCGTCTCGGCCAGATAGCGCGCCGCGCCCAACAGCATCGTGGTGTGGCCGTCATGACCGCAGCCATGGAACGCGCCCGGGTTCTTCGAGGCGTAAGGCAGGTTCGTCAGCTCCGGCATGGGGAGCGCATCCATGTCGGCGCGCAGGCCGACGGTGCGGCCGCCTTCCTTCCTGCCCTTGATGATACCGACGACGCCGGTCTTGGCGAGGCCGGTATGCACTTCGTCCACTCCCCACTTTCTCAGGAGTTCGGCAACGATGCCCGACGTGCGGACCTCCTCGAAACCGATTTCGGGATGCTGATGGAAGTCGCGGCGGATTTCCGTGAGTTCGCCGGCATAGTCAGCGATTCTCGGCAGTACGGGCATGTAGGCTTCCTCCAGAATAAATGTTCCAGCCGCGTGTCAGGCGGTCTGCAATTCGCGGAAATTGGCAAAATCCCAGGCGCGGCCCGGTGCGGCTTCGATCAGCGAGCGCGTATAGGCATGCCGGGGGTTGGACAGAACGTTTGCCGCGCTATCGTGCTCGACGACACGACCGCGCTGCATCACCAGCACCTCATCGCAAATCTGCGCCGCCACGCGCAGGTCGTGCGTAACGAACAGGATGGCGATGCCGAGCTTCTTCTGCAATTCGTCGAGCAGATCCAGGACCTGAGCCTGCACGGAAACGTCCAGCGCTGAAACCGCCTCGTCCGCCACCAATATGTCGGGCTCCATGGCCAGGGCCCGGGCGATCGCCACTCGCTGTCGCTGTCCGCCCGAGAACTGATGCGGATAGCGGCCCACGGCATCGTCCGGCAGGCCGACCAGCTTGAGAAGCTCGACCGCTCGGGCCAGCGCGGCCTTCCTGTCCGTGCCGGTATTGAGCGGTCCCTCGATCAGGCTTCGGCCGATCGTCCAGCGCGGGTTGAGAGAGCGGAACGGATCCTGGAAGACGATCTGAATGTGCTTCCGATAGGGGCGAAGCCGACGCCTCGAAAGCGTCGCGATCTCCCTGCCCGCGACATGGATTTCGCCCTCGGTCGGATCGATCAGCCGCATGATGCAGCGCGCTACGGTCGACTTGCCCGACCCGCTCTCGCCGACGATGCCGAGCGTGCGCCCGCGCGGAATGGAGAAACTCACGCCGCTCGCCGCTCGGGTCGGCTCCCCTCGGCCGAAGACGCCGTGAGAGCCGTAGACCTTCTGCAGTCGGTCCACCGCAAGCACGCCGCTACCCCCGGCCGCGGGCCGGGGCGGGCGAGGCACGAGGCTCGGAACCGCCCGCAACAGCTGCTTCGTATAGTCCTGGCGGGGCTTCCGGAGCAACTCTTCCACCGGCGCATGCTCGACGATCCTGCCAAGCCTCATCACGCAAACCGTGTCGGCGATCTCCGCCACCACGCCCATATCGTGGGTGATGAAAAGCACGGCCGTTCCGTGCTTCTCCTGCAGTTCGGCGATCAGGTTCAGGATCTGCTTTTGCGTGGTGACGTCGAGCGCCGTGGTCGGTTCGTCGGCAATCAGCAGGCGCGGCTCCAGGATCAGCGCCATGGCGATCATGATCCGCTGGCGCTGCCCTCCCGAAAGCTGATGCGGATAAGAACGGTAAATGCGTTCGACATCCGGCAGATGCACCTGATTCATGATGTCGAGCACTCGCGCCTTCTTCTCCCTCGCGGGCAATCTGGTATGCGTGTTCAGCACCTCCTCGATCTGGTCGCCGACCCGCATCACCGGATTGAGCGCCGTCATCGGCTCCTGAAAAATCATGGCGATCTTGCGCGCGCGCATGTCGCGCATGGCCTGCGGGCCCAGTTCCAGGAGGTTCTTGCCTTCGAGGTCGATGCGACCGCCGAGGGCCGCGAGCGCGGCCTTGGGCAGGAGCCCCATGACGGAGAGCGACGTCACGGATTTGCCGGAGCCGCTTTCACCGACCAGGCACACTGTCTCGCCTTGTCGGATCCTGAGCGAAATCTGATCCAGAACGGGCGCGGCGTCTTCGGCTCCGACCAGTCCGACGCTCAGGTCGGTGATCTCCAGCACGATCGGCGCATCGTCGAATTGGCGATTCTTGAACTTCACGGGGTCAGCCCTCACGCTTCTTCAGACGCGGATCGAGAAGATCGCGCGCGGTATCGCCAAGCAGGTTGATGGACAATATGCAGAGCGACAGCATCAGGCCGGGCCAGAAGATCAGCGACGGCTTGAGCTGGAAATAGGTCCTGCCCTCGGCCATGATGTTTCCCCAGGTGGGAATCTCGGTGGAAACGCCCGCGCCGAGAAAAGACAGGATCGCTTCGGTCAGGATCGCCGAGGCGCAGATATAGGTGCCTTGCACGATGAGTGGCGCCAGCGTGTTGGGCATCAGGTGCTGCCAAAGGATCTTCGGCATGGAGGAACCGAGCGAGATGGCCGCCTCGACGTAAGGCTCCTCGCGCACCGACAGCACCACCGAACGGACGAGCCGCACGACACGCGGGATCTCCGGAATGGCGATCGCGGCCATGACCGACCAGATGCTCGGGCCGTTGAGGGCAACGAGCGCCACGGCGAGCAGGATGGACGGGATCGCCATAAGACTGTCCATGACGCGCATGACGATCGCGTCCGCCAGGCGGAAGAAGCCGGAAACGAGCCCTATCAGAAGCCCGACAAGGACGCTCACGACCGCCGTTCCGATGCCGATGAACAACGAGATGCGGCCACCCGTCAGCACGCGCGAAAGGACATCCCGTCCAAAGGCGTCCGTTCCCAGCGGATAGATATCGTTCGGCCCCTTCAGGCGCTGCACCGCGTCCATTGCCATGGGATCGTGGGGCACGATGAACGGGGCGAGCAGCGTCACCAGGACTATCGCGGCGAGTACCGCTGCGGCGATGACGGGGCCTGCGCCGACACGCCAGCGCCGCGGCAGGGCGATCGCGCCGAACAGCCACTGCAGCCGCGCCGCCGGTTGCTGAGAAGCGACCATCAGTAGCGGATCCTTGGATCGATGAAGGTGTAGGACAGGTCGATGACGAGGTTGACGAGCACGTAGAGCGCACTCGTCAGCAGGATCATGCCCTGGATAACGGGGTAGTCGCGCGCCAGTATGGCGTCGACCGTGAGCCGTCCGATCCCGGGGATGTTGAACACGCTCTCGGTGACGACCACGCCGCCGATGAGCAATGCAAAGCCGGTCCCGATGATGGTCATGATCGGCACGGCGGCGTTGCGCAGTGCATGACGGAACAGCACGGCCCTCTCCTTAACGCCCTTCGCGCGAGCAGTGCGGATGTAATCCTCGCCGAGAACATCCAGCATGGAAGCCCGCGTCATGCGGGCGATCAGGGCGACATAGATGGTGGCGAGCGTCAGGGAGGGCAGGATGGCGCGCGCAAGGAACTTGCCGAAGCCCGCGGAGGGCGGCGAATAGCCCTGCACGGGCAGCCAGCGCAGTTCGACGGCGAAGGCATGTATGAACAGATAGCCGATGACGAATACTGGAATGGAGAAGCCGAGCACGGAAAAGGTCATCACCGCGTAGTCGGCCCAGGTGCGATGCCGCCAGGCGGCGAGCACCCCCATCGGTACTGCGATCGCAACGGAAAGCAAGATGGTCAGCACGGCGATGTTGAAGGTCGGCCACATGCGTTGGCCGATCATCTGCGTGACCGGCATGTTGGAGATCAACGAGGTGCCGAGGTCGCCGCGAAGCAGCAATCCGGCCCAGGTGACGAACTGCACGTGGAGCGGTTCGGAGAGGCCGAGCGAGGTGCGTATCCGCTCGAGCTGCGCCGGCGTGGCCATGTCGCCGGCGATGATCGCGGCGGGGTCGCCGGGCGTGAGCCGCAGCAGCAGGAACACGAAGATGGCGACGATGATCATGACCGGGATGACGGCCAGGATGCGCCGAACGATGTAGCCTAGCATGAATGTCGCGCCTGGTTGTCGATGAGGGCGGCCGCCCCGCCAGCGCCCGCTTCTCCACGCATGGCGAGGAGAAGAACGGCCGGGGGCGGCGCCGGATCGGCTTTGCGGACGGGAGACGGGTCAACCGAACTCCCGACGGGCCGCGGTCAGTCGGCCTTCTGAATGTTCCAGAAGACAGGGACCGGAGACGGGATCATGTCCGTGACCTTGTTGCTGCGCGCCTGGGGCGACAGATACTGGCCAAGCGGCACATAGACGACGTTCTCCAAAGTATATTTCTGAATCTTCACCGCGACTTCCTTCTGCTTCTCGGAAGAGTCGGCGGCGATGAACTCGGCGCGCAGCGCTTCGAGCTGGTCGTCTTCTGGCCATCCGAACCAGGCCTTGTCGCCGCGGCCGTTCAGCATGGGGCTGATCAGCGGCGAGTTGACCTCGGGCACCATCCAGTTGGTGAAGAACATGTTCCAGCCGCCTTCGGACGGCTTGGCCTGGCTGGCACGGCGCGTGACGAGCGTCTGCCAGTCCATTGCCTGCATGTCGACGTTGAAGCCGGCATTGCGCAAGGCCTGCGCCGCCACGACCGGCTGGGAGGACAAGGTCACCACGTCGGTCGGCTGCATCAGGACGACGGGCGTCCCATCATAGCCGGCCTCCTGGAGCAGCTTCCTGGCACCCTCGATGTTGCCGCCCGACGTCAGCATCTCGGAGCCGGCCTCATCGGCAAGCGGCGTTCCGCAGCCGAAGATCGCGCCGCAGGCCTTGTAGTATTCGGGGTTGCCGATGAGCGTGCCCAGGACGTCGGCCTGGCTCAGCGCCATCTGGGCAGCCTGGCGGATCTTGACGTTGTCGAAAGGTGGGTGCTTGAAATTCATACGGCCCATGGTCTGGTAGCCGAACGGCTCGCGCACCTCGACTGTCACGTCTTCGCTGGACTGAAGAATGGGCAGAAGGTCGATCTGCACCATCTCGATGTAGTCTATCTCGCCGGACATGATGGCGTTGATGGCGGTCTGGGCGTCGGGCATCGTCACCCATTTCACCGTGTCGACATTGACTTTCTTGCCGCCCGCCATCCAGTTCGGCGCCTCGCTGCGCGGCACATAATCCTCGAACTTCCTGTAGGTGACGGAAACGCCCGGCTGATATTCTTCCTGCACGAAGACGAAGGGACCGGAGCCGGTGTAATCGGTGATCGCCTCGTCGGCCGAACCGCTCGCCACACGTTCGGGCATGATGAAGGGCGGAACGGCCGACTGCTTGCCAACAATGTCGAGCAGTGCGGGGAACGGGCTCTTCAGCGTCCAGACGATCGTCTTGTCGTCCCTGGCTTCGAGGCTGTCGGTGACATCGAAGATCAACTGGCCGCCCGAATCCCTCTTGCCCCAGCGCTTCAGCGAAGCGACGGCATCGGCCGCGCGGACCGGAGCGCCGTCATGGAACTTCAGGCCGTCGCGCAGGGTGAAGGTGTAGGTGAGGCCATCGTCCGTCGTCGTCCAGTCGGCCATCTGCGGCTGCGGCCTGAAAACCTCGTCCACCGCAACCAGCACGTCGTAGATCATGTAGCCGTGGTTTCGCGTGATGTGCGCGGTCGTGATGATCGGATCAAGCACACGCAGACCCGAATGCATGACGGCTGTGATGGTCTTGCCTTCGGCCTGGGCCTGGCTCGCGACGCCGAGGCCGGCCGAGAGCGCGGCGCCGGCCAGCAGCCCCAAGGCTGCGCCGCGCACATGGCGGTTAAAGCTGTGAAGTCTCTCCTGAATACGCAACATGATGTTCCCCTTTTTCGTTGACAGTGAATTCGCGCGCGTTGACATGACGCCCCGATAGCGTTTCTCCCTTTCCGTCATGCCTCCATCGTTCGAGGATGGACGGATCGTCGATAGGCAGGTCCGTTCGGCGACAGGCGCATGCCCTCGGCAAGCCTGGTCCAGGCGAGGTCGGCGGGATCCAGCGGCATGGGACCCGGCGCCGTGCAGACGAGAACGGTCTCGGCGATCGGCTCGAAGTCGGCGCGGAAATGGACCGAGCTCTTGTTGACCAATATGGCTTTCTCGGTCGGCTCGATGCCGACGAACCGGTACATTGCCAGATCCGCCATCTGCGCCTTGTGCGTCGCGACCACCACTTTCACGCCGTCTATGGCCAGGCACGCGGACAGGCCGACATTCATATGCGTTCCGCCGTAGTACGGACCGGTGGCGTGCAGGTCTCCGCTTACGACCTTCTCGACGCGGAACGTGCCCTCGAGCGGCGCATCCCCGGCGACGCCCGACCGTCCGCCGAGAGCTATGGCGATTTCCGCCCCTTCACCGGCCGCATGCGCGGCACGCGCCGCCTGGGGATCGACGATCATGCCGATGGCCGCGTTCCCGGCTCCGTTGCGCAGCAGCGCACGCAGCATGCCGGTCGTGTCGGAATCGCCGCCGGCACCGGGGTTGTCCTGCGTGTCGGCGATCACCACGGGCCTGCGCGCCGCGCCAGCAATGCGGATCGCCTCGCGAACCCCCTCGTCCGGTTCATAGGCACGGCCGGCAAAGGCGCCTTCACTCGCCAGTACGCGCGCGTAAAGATGATCGGCCGCACGGTCGGCGGCTTGCTGCGTCTCGCCATAGACGACGATGCTCTGGCCGCACTCTGCGATGTCGGCCGCGGGAAAACCCATCCAGTAGGAGACGCTCGCGATCTCGCCGCCTTCGAGCCCGGCCGTCTCGGCGTAAAGGCTCCTTGCCGGCTCGAGGCCGGTGCATTGCCAGGGAATCGGGATCAGATAAGGCAAACGGCGGAACGCCTTGGCGAACGGTTTTCCGCGCTTCATCAGCATGGCCAGGCCTTCCGCGGCGCGCCTGCCGGTTTCGGCCATATCCACATGCGGATAGGTTCGGAAGGCCACCAGAAGATCCGCTTTCTCGACCATCAGCCCGGTTGTATTGCCGTGCAGATCGAGGCTGGCGGCGATCGGAACGTCGGCCCCCACGACCCGGCGTATCCGGGCGATCAACTCGCCCTCGCCGTCGTCGAGATGCTCCGCCACCATGGCCCCGTGGAGATCGAGGAACACGCCGTCGAGCCGACCCGCCGCGGCGATGCCGGCCACGATCTCGCCGGCAATGGATTCGTATGCGTCACGGGTCACATGGGCGGACGGTATTGCTCCTGTCCACAATACCGGAACGATTTCCCAGCCCTCCCGCCCGGCATGGGCGAGGGCCCCGGAAATACCGAGATTGACGCCTCTGCAACGCGGGAGGATTTCGTGTCCCCGCGACAGGGGAAGATAGCCGCCACCCTGCTCGAAATGTGCAAAGGTGGCTTTGGAGGGCGCGAACGTATTCGTCTCGTGCAGAAAACCGGCCAACGCCACCCGTTTGCTCATGCTGCCCCTCGTCTGCAACAAACACCGGCATCGCCATCGAGCCAATTTCCACATCACGCATTTTTCGGGTCGACGCCCGGAACATGCGTGATAGGATGGTCGTATCGCTAGGCGATATGCTTGTATCGCTGTTACGATAGGTTTGCCATCGGGGTGGAGTCAAACGCTTTTTGGGGAGGTGGGCTTGCGGAACACTCAAAAGGGGGAATACGGGGTCAGGCCGGTCATCGACATCGATGAAGACGACCCGCTGTTCGTGCAGGCGATCGGACGCGCCATGCAGGTGCTTTCGGCCTTTCACGAGGCGGGAAGACCACTCACGCTGAACGAGATCGCCGCGATCGCAGGCGTAGGCAAGAGTGCCGCGCAACGCGTCGTCCACACGTTGAGGCAATTGGGCTTCATCGAGCGCGACGCGGACGACAGGGGCTATCTGCCCGGCATCCGGATCCTCGACTTCACGCGCGACTACCTGCGGCTCAATCCGCTGGTCTCGCGCGCTTCGCCGGTGCTGCTGGAATTGCGCCGCAGTGTACGCGAACGTGTCGACCTCAGCCTGGTCGACGGCTTGCGCCTCGTCTACGCGACGCGGCTCCAGAGCAAACGCGAGACATTCTTTGCGACACTGGTCGGCCAGAGCGTGCCGATCTACTGCACATCAGGCGGTCGCGCGGTGATGGCGCATCTGAGCGACGCCGAGGTGGACGACGTGATCGCGCGCTCGGATCGGCGCGAGATCACGCCCAAGACGATCACCGACCCGGAGCGGATATGGGCCAAGGTTCACGAGGCGCGCGAGAACGGCTTCGCCCTGGCGGTGGAGGAAATCCTCCTCGGCGAGGTCGCCATCGCCACGGCCGTGCTGGCGCCGGACGGCAGGCCGCTTGGCGCCATACATGTGGCCGCGTCGCTCAGCGAATGGGACGCCGAGACGTTCTGCCGCCGCTTCGCACCGCTGGCCGTCGAGGCCGCCGGCGCGATCAACAGGCTGGGGACGCGCTGAGGCAGGACCGTGACGGCACGCCTGGCTTCATCGAGATCGCCACGGCGGCTTCCCCACGCCAGCAAGGCTCCCTACCGATGGCGGTCATGCCTGGCGAGAGGCTGGACGTGGAATGGGAACTGCCGTCAGATCGCGGCAGCGACGCCCTTGGCGATCGGCTGCAGGCGGACCTGGCCGATATCTTCGCGTTCGAAACGGCTGCCGACCTTGGTGAGCTTGGCGACGTCCTGCACGCCCTCGCCCGGTCCGATCGGGGCGATCATGACGCCGCCGCTCGACAACTGGTCGACGAAGGGGCGCGGCAGGCTGTCGAAGGCCGTCCACACCACGATCCGGTCGAAGGGCCCCTCGCCCGGCAGTCCATTGCCGCCGTCGGCGTGGCGGATGAACGCATTGGTCAGGCCGATATTTTCGAAGCGCTGCCTGGCGAGTTCCGTGAGCGTCTTGTAGCGCTCGACGGTGACGACCCGCGCGGCAAGGCGAGCCATCACCGCGGCAGTGAAACCGGTGCCGGTACCGATCTCGAGCACGCGGACACCCGGCTGAAGGTCGAGCGCGAGCAGCACCGCAGCCTGAAGATCGGCGCCTTCGATCGCCTCCCCGCATTCGATCGGGATCATGCGGTCCGACCATGACAGGCTCTGCCACTGGCCGGGAATGAATGCGCGCCGTGGCGTCGCCTCGAAGGCGGCGACGAGATCCTTGGTCACGATGCCGTTGCCGCGCAGCCTCAGCAGGAATGCCGCAAACCCTTCGCGATCCTCGGCGCCGTTGATCATGCAATCGCCTTCTGCAGCGCGTCCTTGACTTCATGCGCGGTCAGGTCGAGCTTCAGCGGCGTCACCGAGATCTGCTTGTCTCGCAACGCGGCGAGGTCGGTTCCCGGTTTGCTTTCAACCGGTTCGCGGCCGAAACGCAGCCAGTAGTAGGGGAAGTTACGCCCGTCCGCCCGCTCGTCGATCCACAATCCGTGAACCAGCTTGCCCTGACTGGTCACCACCGTATCGCGCACTTCCTCGGGCCGGCAATTGGGAAAATTGACGTTGAGGAAAACGCCTTGCGGCAATTCGGTACCGATCAGCCGATCGAGCAAGGCCGGCGCATGCGCCTCCGCCACCTCCCACGGAACGATGCGCTCCTGGTTGAACACGTTGTAGGCCTGACTGAGCGCGATGGAGCGGATACCCAGGAGGCACCCTTCCATGGCGCCGGCGACGGTGCCGGAATAGGTGACGTCGTCGGCGATATTGGAGCCGGAGTTGACTCCCGACAGGATGAGGTCGGGAAGGCCCGGCATCAACTTGCGGGCCCCCATGATCACGCAGTCGGTCGGCGTACCGCGCACCGCAAAGTGACGATCGTCGATCTTGCGCAGGCGCAGCGGTTCCGAAAGCGAAAGCGAATGCGCATAGCCCGACTGGTCCGTTTCGGGCGCGACGACCCAGACGTCATCGGACAATCGGCGGGCGATGCGCTCCAGGGTGCGCAGCCCGTCTGCATGGATTCCGTCGTCATTGGTGAGCAGGATACGCATGGCTATTTCGCTTCGATCTTTTCCAGGCCGCCCATATAGGGGCGCAGCACAGTGGGGATGGATATGCCGCCGCCCTCGTCCTGATAGTTTTCCATGACGGCGATCAGCGCGCGGCCGACCGCGACGCCCGAACCGTTCAGCGTATGAACGAAGCGGGTGCCCTTCTCGTCCCGGGCACGGTAGCGCGCATCCATGCGCCGGGCCTGGAAATCGCCACAGACGGAGCAGGACGAGATCTCGCGATAGGTGTTCTGGCCGGGCAGCCAGACTTCGATGTCGTGGGTCTTGCGCGCACCGAAACCCATATCGCCGGTGCACAGGACGACGGTGCGGAACGGCAGCTCAAGCTTCTTCAACACTGCTTCGGCGCATTCGGTCATGCGCTCATGCTCGGCGAGCGAGCCCTCCTGGTCGGTGATCGACACGAGTTCGACCTTGTAGAACTGGTGCTGGCGCAGCATGCCGCGCGTGTCGCGGCCCGCCGACCCGGCTTCGGAACGGAAGCACGGGGTCAGGGCGGTGAAGCGCAACGGCAACTGCTCGTGAGAAAGAATCTCCTCTCGCACCAGGTTGGTGAGCGGCACCTCCGACGTCGGGATCAGGCCGAGGCGCCCCCCCGCATGCGGGGTGAAGAACAGGTCCTCCTCGAATTTGGGGAGCTGATTGGTACCGAACAGAACCTCGTCGCGGACCAGAAGCGGCGGCTGCACCTCGGTGTAGCCGTGCTCGGTCGTGTGGAGGTCGAGCATGAACTGGCCAAGCGCCCTCTCCAGCCGGGCCAGTTGCGACCGCAGCACGGTGAAGCGGGCCCCGGACAGCTTCGCCGCCCGCTCGAAATCCATCATGCCGAGCGCTTCGCCGATCTCGAAATGCTCGCGCGTCCAGTTCGCGCGCTCACGCGGCTGGCCTACCTTGCGCAACTCGACATTACCGCGTTCATCCTCGCCCACCGGCACATCGTCGAGCGGGATGTTGGGAATGACGGCCAGCGCATCGTCCAGTTCCTTGTCGAGCCGGCGCTCCTCCGCCTCGCCGCCCTGGATGAAGGCCTTGATCTCGCCGACCTCTTCCTTGAGCCGCTCGGCAAGCGCCATGTCCTTGTTGCGCATCGCATTGCCGATCTCCTTCGATGCGGCGTTGCGGCGTTCCTGCGCCTCCTGAAGCCTGGAAACGTGGGTGCGACGTGCTTCGTCCCTGGCGACGAGGTCATCGACGGTCGATCGCGCGACATCGGAGGGCTGGCCACGCTTCACCAGAGCATCGACCAGGGCCTGCGGGTTCTCGCGAATCCATCTGATGTCAAGCATGGGTCCAGAATTCCGTTCTCGTTCGGATTGTCCGAGCCGCGATCTCCTTCGTTCAAAGGGAGAATCGGGCGCTCGGCGGTCACTACCCTTCTTCCATACCCGCAGCGACGGCAAACGTGGAGAGGGTAAGGATGCGGCTGATTGCAAAGCGACCGCCAAAGCGCTTGGCAGGCCGCTGCGCGGGAATGCCGTTCAGGCCTCGGCCGCCTCGCCTTCCGCCTTCTTCTCGGCCGCGGCGCGCTCCTCCTCGCGTTTGCGTTCGATCATGCGTGCCGCCAGGATCGAGATCTCGTAGAGAAGGATGGTAGGCAGCGCAAGACCGATCTGGCTGACGGGATCGGGCGGGGTCAGCACCGCGGCGACGACGAAGGCGATCACGATCGCCCATTTCCGTTTCTCCCGAAGGCCTTCCGACGTCAGGAGCCCCACACGGGCCATCAGCGTGGTCACGACCGGGAGTTGGAACACCAGCCCGAACGAGAAGATCAGCGTCATGATCAGGCTGAGATATTCCGAAACCTTCGGCAGCAATGAGATCTGCACCTGGTCGCCGGAACCCGCCTGCTGCATGGTCAGGAAGAACCACATGACCATCGGCGTGAAGAAGAAATAGACGAGCGCGCCCCCCAGCAGGAAAAGAAGGGGCGATGCAATCAGGAACGGCAGGAAGGCCGCGCGCTCGTTTCTGTAGAGGCCTGGCGCGATAAATTTGTAGATCTGCGTGGCGATCAGCGGAAAGGCGATGACCATGCCTCCGAACATCGCCAGCTTGATCTGGGTGAAGAAGAACTCCTGCGGCGCCGTATAGATCAGTTCGACCTTTTGCGGATCGAGGCCGGCCCATTGGGTCGCCCATTTGAACGGGATGACGAGCAGATTGAACAGCTGCTTGGCGAAGAAGAAGCAGACCAGGAAAGCGACGAAGAAACCGCCGATCGACCAGATCAGCCGCGTCCTCAGCTCGATCAGATGCTCCATGAGCGGCGCCGACGACTTGTCGATTTCGTCCTGCTCGGAATTGCTCACTTTGCGGTTCCCGCCGTGTTTTTCTTGGTTGCCGCGGCTTTCGCGGCAGGCTTGCCCTTGGCAGGCGCTGCCGCGGCCGGTTTCGTCTTGGCCGACGCCTTCGTTGCGGGGGCCTTGGCCCCTGACTGGCCCTGGCGTGTCTCCTTGGTCTTGCCGGCCGGGACTGCTGCCTCGCCGGCAGTCGCCTCTACCGCCGGCGCTTGAGCCGGCAAGGCCGCCGGCCCTGCCTTCAGCGGGGCGGCAGGTGCAGTGACGGGCGAAGCCGGTTCCGCCGACATGGCCGGGAATACCGGCTCTGCCGGCATTTCCGTCGGACCGGTCGGAGCAGCCGCGGCATGCCCATCGGCCACGCCATTCCCGATCGCTTCCGTCGACGCCGCCTTGTCGGCGGCAGCCGGCTGCGCAGGCTTCAACGCGGAGTCGACGCCGGCCTTGACGTCCGCCGCAGCCTGCTCGAACGGATTGAGCTGCTTGCGGATCTCCGCCATCGGATTGAGGGTGCGCAGCGAATCGACCGACTTCTTCACGTCGTCGAGCTCCGCCTCCTTCAGCGCCTCGTTGAACTGCTTCTGGAAATCACCGGCCATGGTACGCAGTTTGGCCGTGGTCTTTCCGAAAGTCCGCAACATGCGCGGCAAATCCTTCGGGCCGACGACCACGATCATCACGACCGCAATCACCAGCATCTCGGTCCAGCCGATATCAAACATGGCTATCCAATCCGGCTACGGCGGAACCGGCGCTCAGCCCTTGCTGGCCTTTTCCTTCGCGGAGGTCACCGTCTCGTCGGCGCGATGCTCGACAGTCTTGGTATCGTCGGCAGCATCCTCGTCGGACATGCCCTTCTTGAAGCTCTTGATGCCCTTGGCCATATCGCCCATCAGTTCCGGGATCTTGCCGCGCCCGAACAGCAGCAGCACGACCACCAGCACGATAAGCCAGTGCCAAATCGAAAACGAACCCATTGTCACTCTCTTTCGAAGGATCTTCCCGGTAATGATCTATGCGTTTTCGGCGCGTGTTTCAAACACAAGAACGTCCGACCGCCTCAGGGAAAGGAAAATATCGCGCGCCTGGGAGGACAAAGCGCCGCACCTCACCCTGGCGCGCACCGGCGTATCCGCGCCGGGCACGGCAAGGTCGAGCAATTCCACCACCCCGAGATAACGCCGGGACAGCACCCTCGCCTGCATTTCGCCCTCCGCCTCGCCAACGTCGAAACCCGACATGCGCACCGCTACGGTGACCTTCTGGCCGTCAGCGAAACCCGGCGCCGCCACACGACCCACCGGGGTCTCCGCGCTCCCCGCCTGAACCCGCGTCTCGAAGACGTTGAGCTCCGAGAAGAACCCCGCGACGAAGAGATCGGCCGGCTTCTGGTAGAGTTCCTCGGCGCGGCCGACCTGCTTGAGCCGGCCATCCTTGAGCAGCGCGATACGGTCGCCCATGCGCATCGCCTCCTCCGCATCGTGGGTCACGACGATCGCGGTCGCCCGGCTGCGACGCAATATGTCGAGCGTTTCGGCCCGCACGGCGTCCTTGAGCCGCGAATCCAGGCCCGAGAACGGCTCGTCCATCAACAGCACCGCCGGACGCGGTGCTATGGCGCGGGCAAGCGCCACGCGCTGCTGCTCGCCGCCCGACAGGATATGCGGGTAGGCGCCGGCATAGGTATCGAGCCCGACCCGCGACAGCGCGATCATGGCCTCCCGCTTCGCCTCCTCGCGCGACAGCGCGGTCAGCCCGAAGCGCACATTGTCGAGGATCGTCAGATGCGGAAACAGCGCGAAATCCTGGAAGACGAGGCCGATAGACCGCTGCTCGGGCGGCAGGAAGACCGACGGTCCGGCGATCTCCTTGTCGTTCAGCAGGACGCGGCCGGTGGTCTGCGCCTCGATGCCGGCGGCGATCCTGAGCAACGTCGTCTTGCCCGAGCCGGACGGCCCGAGCAGGCAAAGCACCTCGCCCGGCTCGGCCGCAAGCGAGATACCGCGCAACGTCGCGGAGCCGTTGCCGAAGGTGTGGGTGATGTTGTCGAAGTACAGCCGGGCGGCGAAAGTGACGCCGGCCGATACCCGCGAGCCTTCCTGGACTGTCAAAAGCTGAACTCCGGAGCCAAGATTACCCCGGTCAATCACTCTCGATGCGGGGTGTCAACAGGCCGAGTTCCTCCAGATCGATGTCGGTCAGAGGATCCTCGTCCTCGGTCAGCGCGTCGGGGTCGGCGGGCGGCTGCGGTATGGAGAAGTTGGACGGCATGCGCGTCGACAGCAGCCCGGCGCCCTTCAGTTCCTCCATGCCAGGCAGGTCGCGTATCTCCTCGAGCTGGAAGTGGTCGAGGAACTTTTCGGTGGTGCCGTAGGTGACCGGCCGGCCCGGGGTTTTGCGCCTGCCGCGCATACGGACCCATTCGGTCTCCAGCAGCGTGTCGAGCGTACCCTTCGATGTTTCGACGCCGCGAATATCCTCGATCTCGGCGCGCGTGACGGGCTGGTGATAGGCGATGATGGCGAGCACTTCGAGCGCCGCCCGCGACAGCTTCTTCTGATGCACCGTGTCCCGACTCATCAGGAAGGCGAGATCGCTCGCGGTACGGAACGCCCAGGCGTCGCCGACCTTGACCAGATTGACGCCGCGCTTGTCGTAGGCCGCCTGCAACTCGCCCAGCGCCAGCCGCAGATCGACGCCGTCGGGCAATCGCGCCGCGAGCGCCCTTTCGGTGACCGGCTCGGCGCTGGCGAAGATGATTGCCTCTGCCATGCGGATCGCCTCCGACAGGAAAAGGCGTTCGGCCCGGTTGCCGTTGCTCTCGCCTTCTTCGTCGTCGATGACGAACGGGATCACGGTCGCGTTGGCACTATCGGTCATGGCACCACCTCGATCGCCCTCGGGCCCGGCTGCCTGTTGCGCAGATAGATCGGCGAGAACGCCTCGTCCTGGCGAATCTCGATCCGCCCTTCCCGCACCAGCTCAAGGCTGGCGGCGAAGGAACTGGCGATCGCCGTCGACCTCTCCTCCGGGGTCGACAGATAGTCGACGAGGAACCGGTCGAGCGCCGTCCAATCCGAGAAGGTGCCGACGAGCCTGGTCAATATCTCGCGCGCTTCCTTGAGCGACCATACGCCACGCTTGGCTATGCGGACATTGGTGACGGCCTGGCGCTGGCGCTGACCGGCATAAGCGGTCAAAAGGTCGTAGAGCGTGGCGGAATATTCGTTCTTGCGCTCGACGATCACCATCTCCGGCATGCCGCGGGCGAACACGTCGCGGCCGAGCCGGTTGCGATTGACGAGGCGCGCGGCGGCATCGCGCATCGCCTCGAGCCGCTTGAGACGAAACTGCAGCACGGCGGCCAGTTCCTCGCCGCTCTCGCCGGCTTCGCCCGGCTGCTTGGGGATCAGCAGCTTCGACTTCAGGAAGGCGAGCCAGGCCGCCATGACCAGGTAGTCGGCGGCCAGTTCGAGGCGCAGAGCGCGGACACGCTCGATGAAGGTGAGATATTGCTCGGCCAGCGCCAGGATCGAGATGCGCGACAGATCGACCTTCTGGTTTCGCGCCAGATGCAGCAGAAGATCGAGCGGGCCTTCGAAGCCGGCGACGTCGACGACCAGAGACGGCTCGCTGCTTGTGCGCGAAGCGTCGCCCTCCGTCCAGAGCGGCTCCATCGGCGCGGCTTTGGCCCTCCTGGCTTCTCTCGTATCGGCCACGCTTGCCGGTCTCTCCTGTTGCGGGCGGGACTAGGCGACCGCCTCGAAGTAGTTTGCGAACTCAGCGCGGATCGCCGCTTCCTGCAGTCCGTCGCCGCCGCGGATGTAGCCGAGCGCGCGCCGGGCGCGCTCCAGCGACTTCCCGGCCAGCGCCGTCGTGCGCGAGGCGATGCCCGTCATCTCTTCCATCACGCCGTTGCAGTGAAGGACCAGATCGCAGCCGGCTGCAAGGATCGCGGCCGCCTTCTCGGGGAAATCCCCAGAAAGTGCCTTCATCGAGGTGTCGTCGCTGATCAGCAGACCGTCGAACCCGATCTCGCCGCGAACGACGTCCTGGATGACCTTGGCCGACGTGGTGGCCGGCCGATCCGGATCGACGGCCGTATAGACGACATGGGCGGTCATAGCCGCCGGCAGATGGCTCAGCGCCTTGAAGGGGGCGAAGTCGTGCGTGCGCAACTCGGCCAGCGGCGTGTCGACGACGGGCAGAGCAAGATGCGAATCCGAGAAAGCCCGGCCGTGCCCGGGAACATGCTTCATCACGGGCAGGACACCGCCCGCCATCAGGCCCTTCGCTGCGGCGCGACCGAGGTCCGCCACCGTCTCAGGGTCCTTGCCATAGGCACGCGTGCCGATCACATCGCTTGCGCCCTCGATCGGAACGTCGAGAACGGGCAGGCAGTCCACTGTGATGCCGAGGCGCTGGAGGTCGAAGGCATGGAGTCGCGCCAACAGCCAGGTCGAGCGCAAGCCGGCCTCCCTGTCCTGCCGATAGAGCGCGCCGAGGGCCGCTCCCGCCGGATAGTTCGGCGCGATCGGCGGGCGCAACCTTTGCACCCGGCCGCCTTCCTGGTCGATAAAGACGGGGGCTTCCGGCCTGCCTATGCTGTCACGCAGCGAAGCGACCAGATCACGGACCTGCTCGGGCTCGCCGATGTTGCGCGCGAACAGGATAAACCCCCAAGGCCGCTCTTCCCGGTAGAAGCGGATCTCGTCCGGCGTGATCGCCTTCCCGGCGCAGCCGAGAATCATCGCTTTTGATTCGGTCATGGCGCGAGCCTACTCCCAGACGCTCCGCTATGGAATCTCCCGCACTTCTGCGCGACGGGAGCTTCCAAAGGCGAACGGCGCGACCAGGATGGCCGCGCCGCCTGATCGAGAAGCCTGCCTTAGGCTACTTCGAGACGAAGCAGTTGCCGCCGGCCGACTTGTAGCTTTCGCAGAGGCTGACCGCCTCGTTGCGGCTTCCGGCCGGAATGCGAACCCGCCAGTAAGTGCCCTTGCCTGCAATCTCGGCCTTCACGATCGTGGCGTCGCGGCCACCGATCACGCTGGCATAGCGCCGGGAGAGATCCTGATAGGACGACTTGGCTGCGTCCTCGCTCGGCTGGGAAGCGATCTGCATCGACCATCCGCCGGCTGAAGCACCCTGGCTGACCGCGGCGACCTGCTCGGGCTTGACTTCGCCGACGACGTCGATCGGCTGGTCGGCGGGGCGCGGAGGTGCGACCGGCACGGTGTCCGGCGTAGCGGAGGTCACGGACCTGGAGGGCAGCTTCGCAGCGGCCGGCACCTGCGCAGAGGCAGATGTCGTATTGGTCGCCTGCGGTTCGGCGGCGGGTTTCGCCGGCGCCGTCTCCATCATGGCCTCGGCGGCGCCCCGCGGCTCGGCAGCGGCGGCGGGAGCCGGATCCTCACGCGGAACCAGCGATCCGTCGGGCCGTACGACCATGGTACGGACGCGGCGCGGCGCGACGGCGGCGACTTCCGTGTTGTCGGTCGCCGTCCGGGAGGCATCGGCGGACGGGTCGACGCGATCCTCTGCCTTGGAAGCGATTTCCGCGATCTCGTCGTCGCCTGAGGGCAGGTCGGCGACCTCGTCAGCGACCATCGGCATGGTCGGCGTTTCCGCTTCGCGGGCCGGCGCCTGAGCCGGGACCTTGGCAGCCATATCGACCGGCTCCTCGGCACTGCTGATCAGCCTCGGCTGCGCCACGGCCGTCTGAGCGCCGGAATTGGAACCCGCGACCGTTTCGTAGACCTTGCTGTCCTGGTTCGGAACAGACGTGCCGCCCGGATTCTCGGGCCGCACCTTTATCGGCGTGTCGTCGGCGCGGACGATCGCGGGGACGTCCGAGCCGTCGCCGCCGAAGGACAGGGCGAAAGCACCGACGCCGCCCAGCACCGCGACACCGCCGACGATCGCGGCGACCATCATGCCGCGACGCCGACCCGCGGCACGCTCTTCGGCATAGGCCGGCAACGCGATCTCCTCGTCGAGGCCGTCATAGTCGAGCTCATCGACGTCGGCATGGGTCTCGGGCCCGCGGCTTCCAGCCGGTGCCGCCTCGTCGAAACCTTCGAGCAGGTCGGCATCGCGACGCTCGGCCGGCCTGGCTGAGGCATAGGCGGCCGCTCCGGCCGCTGCCGCGCCGACGCCGGCAGCGTAGAGATGGCTGTTGTCGGCTTCGGCCGGCGCCGCCTGCCGGTAATGCTGGCCATAGCCGCCATTGGCGTCGGAGTAGCCGCTCGTTTCGACGACGCGCCGCTTCGCCTCCTCCGTCTGGGGCTGATCGGCGAAGACGGCGGCGAATTCGGATTCGAACTCGTCGAATGCCGGAGTTGCGCGCACCTCGTCCTGATAGGCCAGTTCCGGGATATCGAGGTCGTCGGCCAGCGCCGTCGCAGACTCCGGCACATCGATCGTTTCGATATCGGGAATGTCCTCATGCGCCGCCGCGGGACGCCAGTTCGACGCGGCCGCATGCAGATGCGAGGCCGTCTGCGATGCCGCCTGCCGCAACGAGGCATAAGGATCGTGATTCACTTTCTGCTCCTGATACTCGTCAGCGGCAAGGCTGTTCTCGAATGCTGCGTCGAACGCGTGGTCGTCGAACTCAAGCTCATCTTCGGCGAGGGCCGCATCGCCTTCGTCGTGTTCGACCTCGGCAAGCTGATAGGATGGTCCGGCGAAATCCTCCTCGTCATTGGCGTAGGCCGCGTAGTCAATGTAAGCCTTATCGTCGGGGGCGGGTGCGCTGGGCAGCGGCGCGTGCTCGACAACCGACGCCGACGACGCCGAAAGCGGCGGTGCGTCGTAACCGCGGGTCAATTCGGCCCGCGGCACGCTGTTGCCGAGAAGGGCATTGAGCTCTTCCTCAAGGCTGAGCTCTTCCTGATCATGCACATCCGAAACGGCAATGTCGGCGGAAGCCTCGACCGGCGCCGCGATGTCGGCGCGCGCCGCAGGCACATAGACCATCGGCGATTCTTCGGCCTGCGCCTCTTCGACACCGCCGTCGAAGACGGCACCATCCTCGTCGTCGAAATCGATATCGCCGGCCTGGAGCGGCTCGCCGTCATGGACGCCGTAGCCTTCCTGGCGCGGGGTCTCGGCGTCAGCGCCGAAATCCATGTCGACATCGGCCATGGCCACGTCGAGGTCGAGATCGTCAACTTCGGCCGCCCGCGGCGCCTCGCCCCGAGGAGGCGCCGCATCGTCGAAACGCTGCTCCATGACGTCGGGCTCCAGCGCGGCGAGGAGTTCGACGTCCTCGGCGGAAAGCTCGTGCTCTTCGCTTGCTTCAACTTCGCCGTGCCGGCGATCCTCGAAACGGACAGGCTCGTCGAACTCTTCCGACTGTTCTTCGCCGACGAAATTCCGCCCGAAGACGGCGTCGAGATCGTCGGCATCTGCTGAAGCGACGGCGTCAGGCTCCTCCTCGCCATGCAGGAACGAGACCGGCTCGGCGTTGTCGGCCATGCGCTCGTCGTCGACGGCAAAAGCGGCATCGAAGTCAGCCTCGTCGAACGCGTCGTCCGCCTGTTCCTGGCGTGGATAGGCATTCGTTTCGCCTGGAGCCGGCTCGGCGCGCTCCCGCAAAGGGTCGCTTTCGAGGCCGCGCGACTCCACCTGCGGGGCCATGCTCCCGTCGAAGGCAGGCTCGGCGTGTTCCCGCAGCAGTTCGCCCTCGAGATCGGTTGCGAATGCCAGGTCGAAGTCGTCTTCGTCGACCTCCGGCGCCGCCTCGGGCTCCGCGGCGCGGTCGATCGCGACATCGACTGCCCCCGGCCCGTCATTGCGCAGCAACTCCCCTTCGAGATCCGCGGCAAAGGCCGCATCCATATCATGACCCAGGTCGCCGGCATGGGATGGGGCGGCTGCCTCGAGCGCCTGTTCGTGCACATTGGGAGACGGCGTGGCGGCGGCGGCCGGCTCGTCGTCCATCGCGAAGTCGCCTTCGTCGATCTCCGGTGCCGCCGCCTCGGGTTCCGCGGCGCGGCGGTCGATCGCCGTATCGACGGCCATCGGTCCGTCACCGCGAAGCAACTCTCCTTCGAGATCCGCAGCGAAGGCCGCATCCATATCGTGTCCCAGGCCGTCGGCATGGGAGGAGGCGGCAGCCCCGAGCGCCTGTTCCTGCACATTCGGAGACGGCGCCGCGGCGGCGAACGGCTCGTCGTCGATCGCGAAGTCGCCTTCGTCGATCTCCGGTGCCCCCTCGGGCTCCTCGGCGCGGCGGTCGATTGCCGTATCGACGGTCCTCAGTCCGTCACCGCGAAGCAACTCTCCTTCGAGATCCGCGGCGAAGGCCGCATCCATATCGTGCCCCAGGTCGTCGGCATGGGATGAGGCGGCAGCCCCGAGCGCCTGCTCCTGCACATTCACAGACGGCGTGGTGGCGGCTAACGGCTCGTCGTCGATCGCGAAGTCGCCAAGCAGCTCCTTCTCGAGATCGATGCTGAAATCCTCGGCCGAAAGCTCCAGATCCGGCTCGGATTGCGCCGCGAAAGCGGGCTCCTCGGCCTGCGGCCTTGTTGGCGCCGACGCGCCGGGCCTGACCGGGACCCGCGGATCGAAGCCCATGATCCTGGTCAGTTCCGCGAAGGGATCGTCATCGCCGAGCTCGGCGGGATCGACGCGTTTCAGCTGGCTGCTGTCTGCCATTACTTTTCCCATACTCGCACTCCAAATGCGCACAGGGCACGCATCTTCGGGTTGGCCGTTACCAGCGCAATGTGGGCAAAAGGTGACAGGTTTTCCGCTAAACCTAGCGCATCTCCGTGGGCGCATCGGCCCCGATCAGCGCCAGGCCCGACGTTAGAACGTCCGAAACAGCCTGCACCAGCCCGAGTCTGGCATGGGTCAATTCTGGGTCGTTAACCTTAACAAAACGTAAGTCCATATTCTCCGTGCCGCGGTTCCAGTGGGCATGGAAGGCACTGGCAAGATCATAAAGGTAAAACGCCAGACGATGCGGCTCATGCGACTGGGCGGCCTGCTCGATCATCCTGGGATATTCGGCGAGCTTCTTGACCAGGCCGATTTCGCCCTCGTCTGCCAGGCGGTGCACAGCAGCCTTCAGCGCGGCGCGGCTGAAGTCGCCGGTGCCGAGTTGTTCCCTCGCCTGACGGAAGACCGAATGCGTCCGCGCCGAGGCATATTGCACATAGAAGACGGGATTGTCCTTCGACTGCTCGGTGACCTTGGCAAAGTCGAAATCCAGCGGTGCATCGTTCTTGCGGTAGAGCATCATGAAGCGGATCGGGTCCCGCCCGACCTCTTCCACCACCTCGCGCAGCGTAATGAAGTCGCCGGACCGCTTGGACATGCGCACGGGCTCGCCGGCCCTGAACAGCTTCACGAGCTGGCACAGCAGAACGGTGAGCTTCAGGCTGCCGCCCGACAGGGCCCTGGCGAGGGCCTCCATGCGCTTGACATAGCCGCCATGGTCGGCGCCGAGAACGAAGATCGTCTCTTCGAAGCCGCGCGACAGCTTGTCCTTCAGATAGGCGACGTCGGCGGCAAAATAGGTGAAGGTGCCATCCGACTTGACCAGCGGCCGGTCGATATCGTCGCCGACCTCCGTCGAGCGGAACAGCGTCTGCTCCCGATCCTCCCAATCCTCCGGCTTCTCGCCCTTGGGCGGCGGCAGCTTGCCCTTGTAGATATGGCCCCTGAGCGTCAGGTCGCTGATCGCGGCCCGGATTGCCTTGGCGTTGTCGGCATGCAGCGTGCGCTCGGAGAAGAACACTTCGTGATGTACATTGAGCAGAGCGAGATCGTCGCGGATCATGGCCATCATGGCCTCGATGGTCCGGTCCTTGACGATCGCCAGGGCCTCGGTCTCCGGCATCTCCAGAAGCTTGCTGCCGAATTCGCCGGCCAAAGCCTGACCGACCGGCACCAGATAGTCGCCGGGGTAAAGGCCGGGTGGGATCTCGCCGATCCCCTCGCCCAGCGCCTCACGGTAGCGCAGCATCACGGAACGGGCGAGCACGTCGATCTGTGCGCCGGCATCGTTGATATAATATTCCTTGGTCACGTCGTAACCGGCAAAATCCAGCAGATTCGCCAGCGTGTCGCCGACCACCGCGCCGCGGCAATGACCGACATGCATCGGCCCCGTCGGGTTGGCCGAGACATATTCGACATTCACCTTGCGGGCGCCACCGATATCGGAGCGGCCGTAATCCGTCGAAGCATCGAGTATGCCGGCAAGCTCGGCCTGCCAGAAGCGCTCGCTGAGCCTCAGATTAACGAAACCCGGGCCCGCCACCTCCGCCGCGGAAACATCGCCGTCGGAACGCAGCGCGGCGGCTATGCTCTCGGCCAGCGCGCGCGGGTTCTGCCCGGCCGGCTTGGCCAGCACCATGGCGGCATTGGTCGCGAGATCGCCATGCGAAGCATCTCGCGGCGGCTCGACGGCGATGCGGCCCAGATCGAGAACACCTCCATCCTTGTCTTTCAAGTCAATGTCTTGGACGATCTTTTTGATCCGCTCGTTGAATTCGGCGAAGATGTTCATTGGTCGATCTCTGGATAGTGGGACGGCGGCGAGACATCGTGGCCCGCAACGCCGAGCGGCGCCCGACCTCGACGGCAATCGCCGCGGAACCCGGGCATTCGCGCGGGCTCTAGCTCAAATCCGGCGTATGGTCAAACAGCCGCCGATGTTCCTTGACGGCGTAGGTGTCGGTCATCCCCGCCAGGAAATCGGCCACGGAACGAGCCTTGACCTTGTCTTCGGCGCGGTCCAGGCCTTCGCGCCATCCTTCCGGCATCGCCCGAGGATCCGCGAAATAGGCATCGTACAGGTCGCGAACGATGCGCTCGGCATCGGCGCGCACCCGCATCACGTCGGGATGGCGGTAGAGGTTCTTGTAGAGGAAGGCCTTGAGCGTCTTCTCCGCCGCCGCCATTTCCGCCGAGAAGGTCACGATCGCATGACCCGCGCCATGGATGTCGGCGACGCCTTGGGGCCGCATCGCAGCAATCTTGGCGGCGGCCGTGGCGATGACGTCCTCGACCATGATCGTGATCTGCCGCCGCATCAACTCATGGCCGGTGCGCACGGCGTCCAGCGCCGGATAGCGCGCCCGCACACCGGCCAGGATCTGCGCCGAGAGCGGCACCTCCTCCAGCATGTCGAGCGTCAGCAGTCCGGCACGCAGGCCGTCGTCTATGTCATGCGTGTCGTAGGCGATATCGTCGGCTATCGCGGCGCATTGCGCCTCGAGGCTCGCGAAACGATCGAGCTCGAGATCGAAGAGTTCGTTGAAGTCCCGGATCGGCTGGGGCAGCGGCCCCTCGAGGCCGTTGCCCTGGCCGTCAGTCAGCGGGCCATTGTGCTTGACCAGCCCTTCGAGTGTTTCCCAGCTCAGATTGAGCCCATCGAATTCGGCATAGCGACGCTCCAGCTTCGTCACAACGCGCAACGACTGCGCATTGTGATCGAAGCCGCCCCAGGCCGCCATCTTGTCGTTGAGGGCGTCCTCGCCGGTATGGCCGAACGGCGTGTGGCCAAAGTCGTGGACCAGCGCCACGGCCTCGGCGAGGTCCTCGTCGCAACGCAGGGCCCGTGCCAGGGCGCGGGCGATCTGGGCCACCTCGATCGTATGGGTGAGGCGGGTGCGGAAATGGTCGCCCTCATGCGCCACGAAGACCTGGGTCTTGTGCTTCAGCCGGCGAAAGGCGGTCGAATGGATGATGCGGTCGCGGTCCCGCTGGAAGGGCGTGCGGGTCGGGCTCTCGACCTCGTCGTAGAAGCGGCCCCGCGATCGGGCGGGATCGCTGGCGTAGGGCGCCCGCGGCCTGTAACCGAAGCCGATGTCGCCGAGTTGCCTCGCTCTCGTCATGGTTCGCCGCCGGTTGACTTGCCTGTTGGCGCTTCATACCTATGATGTGAAGGCGAAAGCAAGGTGACGTCGATGGGCGATGCAAAGACCGGCATGAAAGTCGAGCTGACTGACGCTGCGGCGAAAAGGATCACCAAGATCCTGTCGGCCGAGCCCGGCAAGACGGCTTTGCGCGTGGCCGTCGAGGGCGGCGGCTGTTCCGGTTTCTCATACAAGTTCGATCTGGTCGACGGCCGCAACGACGACGACATTGCCATAGAGAAGAACGGCGCGACGGTGCTGATCGACGATCTGTCGCTCGTCTACATGGGCGGCTCCGTCATCGACTTCGTCGACGACCTGATGGGCCAGTCCTTCCAGATCAAGAACCCCAACGCCGTCGCCTCCTGCGGCTGCGGGACCAGCTTCTCGATCTGACGTCGGCCGGCCGGAAATCGGCCCGACAACATCGCGGCAAGTCGAGCCAGCTTCCGGCGCGCCGGATGCCGACTTGGTCTTTGGAAAGGCCTTTCCGAACGACCCGGCCGGGAACATGACCGGCGTTCCTGCCTGGAAACCTGGGGAGAATCGAAAGGGCCGCCCCTCGGCGGCCCCGCAACTCGAAGCGCCGCACCTCCTTCCGGAGACGCGGCGTCCGACGATCAGGCCTCTGCGGCCATAGCCGCTTCGCGCGCGCCGGCCTCGTCGCCCTGCGTGCCGTTGAAGAACACGTTGAGCAACACAGCCGAGACGGAAGCCAGCAGGATGCCCGACTCGATCAGCGGGTGGATGCCGTGCGGCAGCCACATCTTGAAGTCGGGCGCGACCAGCGGGATCATGCCGAAACCGACCGAGACCGCGACGATGAAGAGATTGTTGCGGTTGGTCTTGAAGTCGACATTCGACAGGATGCGGATGCCGGTCGCGGCCACCATGCCGAACATGACCAGTCCGGCTCCTCCGAGCACCACGGTCGGCAGCGCCTCGACCAGCGCGCCCATTTTCGGCACGAGCCCGAGTATGATGAGGATGACGCCGCCGGCTACGCAGACGAAACGGCTGCGCACGCCGGTGACGCCGACCAGCCCCACATTCTGCGAGAAGCTCGTATAGGGGAATGTGTTGAAGATCCCGCCGATCAGCGTCCCGAGACCATCGGTTCGCAAGCCCGCCGACAGCATGGGCTGCGTGACCTTCCTTCCGGTCATGTCGCCGAGCGCCAGGAACATGCCGGTCGATTCGATCATGACGACGATCATGACCAGCGTCATGGTGATGATCAGCACCGGATCGAAGATCGGCATGCCGAACCGGAACGGCGTCACCAGCGCGAACCAGCCGGCCGTCGCCACCTTGTCGAAATGCATCATGCCGAGCGACGCGGTCAGCACGCCGCCGACGAGAATACCGAGCAGCACCGCGATGTTGGCGACAAAACCCTTGCCGAAGCGGGCGATGAGCAGGATCGAGCCCAGCACGACCGCCGATATGACGATGTTGGAGACGGGCGCATAGGCCGCGTTCTGCACCGTCGCGGCCAAAGCGAGCTTTTCGGGGATCGCCGGGATGGTCGCACCCGGTGCAGCCGCGAGTTCGCCCACAGCCTTCAGCCATTCGGCATGTTCCGGCGCCACCAGCTTCGGCGCTGTCGGGCCCACCGGATTGCCGAAGATCCAGTTGATGCCGATTCGCATCAGCGACGCGCCGATGACCACGATGATGGTGCCGGTGACGACGGGCGGAAAGAAGCGCAGCATGCGACTGACCAGCGGCGCGATGATCAGGCCGACGATGCCCGCCCCGATAATGGCGCCGAAGATGAGACGGGCGCCGTCGACGCCGGGATTGGCGTTGGCCATGGCGACCATCGGTCCGACCGCGGCGAAGGTGACGCCCATCATCACCGGCAGCTTGATACCGAACCACTGGGTGGCTCCGAAGGACTGGATGATCGTGACGAGGCCGCAGACGAAGAGATCGGCCGAGATCAGGAAAGCGACCTGCTCCGGCTCGAGCTTCAGTGCCCGACCGATGATCAGAGGCACGGCGATCGCGCCGGCATACATGACGAGCACGTGCTGGATGCCCAGCGCGGCAAGACGGGGCGCAGGCAGCACCTCGTCCACGGGATGCGTGGTTGAAGACATTGGGTTCCCCTTTGTTACCCCCAGGCCGGTTCCCTTCCGGTACGGGATGGTGCAGGATTGGCCGCGTCAGCGGATTCTACCATCAAGAAATATTTGAAATTCTCGCGCGGTATTCATGAAAATCGTCACCTGGAACATCAACGGCGTGCGCGCCCGCATCGGCAACCTGCTGCACTGGCTGCAGGAAAGCGCGCCCGACATCGCCTGCCTGCAGGAGATCAAGACGGTCGACGAGCAGTTCCCACGCGCCGAGGTCGAGGCGCTCGGCTATCACGTGGAGACGCATGGCCAGAAGGGCTTCAACGGGGTGGCGCTGCTGTCCAAGCTGCCTTTCGACGAGGTCAATCGCGGCCTGCCCGGCGACGACGGCGACGAACAGGCGCGTTTCATCGAGGGCGTCTTCTCCACGCCGATAGGCGCCCTGCGCGTCGTGTCGCTCTATCTGCCGAATGGCAACCCTATCGGCACGGAGAAATTCTCCTACAAGCTCTCCTGGATGCAGCGGCTGGAACGCTGGGCGGCGGGGCGCCTCGCCTTCGAGGAACCGCTGGTGCTCGCCGGAGACTATAACGTGATCCCCGAGCCGGCCGATGCGCGGCGGCCTGAGGAGTGGGTGAACGATGCTCTGTTCCAGCCCGAAACGAGGCAGGCGTTCCGGCGACTGAGCCATCTCGGCTTCACCGAGGCTGTCCGGGCCGTGACCGACTCACCCGGGATCTACACCTTCTGGGATTATCAGGCAGGCGCCTGGCAGAAGAACAACGGCATCCGGATCGACCATCTGCTGCTCTCTCCCGAGGCGGCCAATCGGCTGTCGTCCGCGTCGATCGAGAAACATGTGCGCGCCTGGGAGAAACCGTCCGACCACGTGCCTGTAGCCGTCGATCTCGCTCTCGAGGCGGCTTAGACCGTCCGCCGGCCGGGAACCTCCGGCTTCTTCGTCTGCCGCGGCGTATGGCGGACATTTCAGGATGTGCTAAACTTCCGGCATGCGGAAGGACGCCACCTGCCTGCTTGCAGCCGCGATGCTCGCTACATCGCCTCATGTGGTCTATGCCGAGTGCCAGTGCCTCGCAAACGGCCGTACGTACGATCATGGCGAGATCGCCTGTCTGACGCTGCCCAACGGCAGCCAACTCGCCCGATGCGACAAGGTGCTCAACAATTCGTCCTGGAAGAAGATCAGGGACGGTTGCCCCACGGCCGGCGCGCAACCTTTGTCCCCGGTGACAAGCCGCCCGGCACCCGCGGTTACGAATAGCGAGCCGCGCCCGACCCGGTTGGTTGGCAGCGTGCCCGGCAAGGCTCGGATCTAGCGGCCGTCGTTACCCTTGGCCAGAATGTCTTCGGCCAGAGCGATCGCTGTCCGGCGGTCAGCCTCGGGAGCCACGGCAAAGGCCTCTTCCTGCATGCCGCGGATCCAGACCCGGTCGGACGGGCTGGCGCGTTCGAGCGCGGCCGTCATCATGGCCAGCCCCTTCACCACCTTGCCGCCCTGGAAGAGCAGATGGCCGAGGGTCGCCTGCGCTCCGGCATGCCCCTTCTCTGCGGCGAGCTGCAGCCAGCGGCCGGCCTGCTTGATGTTCGCCTTCACCCCGCCCTCACCCTTGAGGAACATCTTGCCCATCTCGAACTGGGCGCTGGGGTTGCGGTAATTGGCGGCCGCGCGCATGTAGTATTCCTGCGCCGCGACGGGGTCGGCGGAGACAGGGCTTCCGGGAATGCCCTTCTTCAGATAGGTGCCCAGCGCCACCAGCGCATCCGATACGTAGCTCTCTTCGGGGCTGCCAGGCTCGACATCCTGCTGCGCGATCTCGGCGAAGAACTTGAACGCCTCATAGTCGTCGCGCTTGACGCCGTCGCCTTCCGCATACATCCGCGCGAGCTTCCATGTCGCGCCAAGCTGACCGTTCTCAGCGGCGTATTTGTAGGCCTCGACCGCCTGGTCCTTGTGGCCATTCTGATAGGCGGAAAAGCCGAAGCGGAAAACCGCCCATGGGCTCGCCTGCGCCTTCACGCCGGTCTTGCTGTCGAATACCTTTTCGTCAAAAGCCAAGGCACCGCCCGCCGCCAACGTCGCCGAGGCGAAAACGGTCGAAAACGCGGCAACTCGTACTACGTCAAATATCCGCATAGCAGTGTGTTTCTTTCGCTCCGCCCGGATGCGTGACGGCCCCTTCCCGGGCCGACCCGACCGTTTGTGCGTATTTCCACAGCGCGCCCGACTGATAGTCCGTCGACCGAGGCTTCCATTTCTTCGCTCTCGCCGCCAGTTCGGTGTCCGGCAGCTTCACATCCAGTATTCCGTTGACGGCATCGATGGTGATGATGTCGCCGTCCTTCAACAATCCGATGGGGCCGCCGACCGCCGCCTCCGGCCCGACATGGCCGATGCAGAAGCCTCGCGTCGCCCCCGAAAAACGTCCATCGGTGATGAGGGCCACCTTGCTCCCCATGCCCTGGCCATAGAGCGCGGCCGTCGTCGACAGCATCTCGCGCATGCCAGGCCCGCCCCGGGGACCCTCGTAGCGGATGACGAGAACCTCGCCTTCCCTGTAGTTGCGGCTCGTCACCGCCTCGAAGCACTCCTCTTCGCTATCGAAGCAGCGCGCCGGCCCAGTGAACTGAAGCACCGACATACCCGCAACCTTCACGATCGCGCCGTCCGGAGCCAGATTGCCCTTCAGGCCGACCACGCCACCGGTCGTCGTGATCGGCTTGTCGGCCGGTCGCACAACGTCCTGATGATCGTTCCAGGCAACGTGCTCCATGTTTTCGGCCAAAGTACGGCCGGTGACGGTGAGGCAGTCGCCATGAAGATAGCCATGCTCGAGCAAGGTCTTCATGAGCAGGGGAATGCCGCCGGCCTCGAACATGTCCTTGGCGACATATTTGCCGCCAGGCTTCAGGTCGGCGATATAGGGCGTCTTCTCGAAGATCTCGGCCACGTCGAAGAGATCGAAGGCGATGCCGCATTCATGCGCGATCGCCGGCAAATGAAGGGCGGCATTGGTCGACCCCCCGGTCGCCGAGACCACCGCGGCCGCATTTTCCAGCGCCTTGCGCGTGACGATGTCGCGGGGCCGGATATTCCTGGCCAGCAGCTCCATCACCTTCTCGCCCGAAGCGAAGTTGAAGCGGTCGCGCATCTCGTAGGGCGCTGGCGCGCCACAGGAATAAGGCAAGGCCAGGCCGATCGCCTCGGCAACCGTCGCCATGGTGTTGGCGGTGAACTGAGCACCGCAGGAGCCTGCCGATGGACAGGCGGCCTGCTCGACCTCGAGGAGATCGCTATCGGTGATGGTGCCGACCGAATGCTGGCCGACGGCCTCGAACACATCCTGGATGGTGATCTGGCGGCCGCGATAGGCGCCGGGCAGGATCGAACCGCCATAGATGAAGATGGACGGTACGTTGAGCCGGACCATGGCCATCATCATGCCTGGCAAAGACTTGTCGCAGCCGGCCAGCCCCACCAGCGCGTCGTAGCAATGACCGCGCATGGTCAACTCGACGGAGTCGGCGATCAGATCGCGCGACGCCAGCGACGATTTCATGCCCTGGTGACCCATGGCAATACCGTCTGTGACGGTGATGGTACAGAACTCGCGCGGCGTGCCGTTGGCGGCGGCGACGCCCTTCTTGACCACCTGGGCCTGGCGCATCAGCGATATGTTGCAGGGAGCCGCCTCGTTCCAGCAGCTCGCCACGCCGACCAGCGGCTGGGCGATTTCCCGGGTCGAAAGACCCATGGCGTAGAGGAAGGAGCGATGCGGTGCGCGTGTCGGACCTTCCGTCACGTGCCGGCTCGGCAACTTGGCCTTGGAGATCGCTTTGGCGTCCATCTCTTTCCTTGCCGGGGGCGGCGCGGTTTGCCTTGTCGGTCACCCAGTCCGGCACCCGCTCGAAGACAGCATCCGGGGTGCGCCGGGTTTATGGCGGGAAGTAGGCAAGTCCTCCCGCACCTCCTATAGCGCAATCCTTCTTGAGAGAGTGTTGCTTAATCGTCACAAAGCCGGATCGCGCTCTATGCGCGGTGGCGGCAAGGGCCGCCATCGCGAGTTTCCCGCGCTCTTGGCAAAGGCGGCGAAATGATCGGCAGCGGCACACTCGGTCCGAGGGATGCCAGTTGCAAGAAAGAAAACGGGCCCGCCCGGTCAATGAGGCAGGCCCTCGACAAGTCGAAAGGATGCCCGGCCGCGGCGAGCACCCGCGCCCGGTTCGAAGCCGGTCGCCTCAGTCGGCGTCCTCGACCCTCGACAGGGCGACCTTCAACCGCTGCTGCGCCTCCTGGAGCTCCGCAAGCTTCTCGCGCTCGGCCGCCACGACCTCTTCCGCCGCCTTGGCCACGAATTGCGGATTGGCGAGCTTCTTGTCGACCCGTCCGATTTCGTCGGCGGCCTTGGAGAGCTCCTTCTTCAGGCGTGCCGCCTCGGCCTTGAGGTCGATCAGGCTGCCGAGCGGCAGGCAGGCCGTCGCCTCGCCGACTACGATCTGCGCCGAGCCCTTCGGTGCTTCCGCGGCATGGTCGATCCCGCCGATGCGGGCCAGGCGCTGGATGGCCGTTTCGTGGCGCTCCAGCCGGCTGCGCGTCGTCTCGTTGGCCCCGACCATCACCAGCGGCGCGATCGCCGAGGGCGGCACGTTCATTTCGGAGCGCACCGAGCGGATGCCCGACACGAGGTCGACAAGCCAGTTGATCTCGGCCGCGGCCTCGGCATCCACGAACTTCGGCGCCGGCCAGGCGGCATGGCAAAGCAGCGTGGTTCGCTCCCTGCCCTCGCCTGCCGTATGGGCCCAAAGCTCCTCGGTCATGAACGGCATGAAGGGGTGCAGCAGCTTGTAGACCTCATCGAGCACGAATGCAGCAACGGCCTGGCTTTCGGCCTTTGCAGCCTCGTCCTCGCCGGACAAGACCGGCTTCAGCAGCTCCAGGTACCAGTCGCAGAACAGGTTCCAGACGAATCGATATGCCGCGCCGGCAGCATCGTTGAAGCGGTAGGAGGTGATCGCGTCGGTGATCTCCTTCGCCGCCCGCGTCAGCTCGGTCAGGATCCAGCGATTGATCGTCAGCTTCGCCTCGACCAGCGGGAACTCGTCGTTGCGGGCGACGCCGTTCATTTCGGCGAAGCGTGTCGCGTTCCACAGCTTGGTGCCGAAGTTCCGATACCCGGCGACCCGGGCGGGGTCGAGCTTAACGTCCCGCCCCTGGGCGGCCATGATGGCGAGGGTGAAGCGCAGCGCATCGGCGCCGTATTCGTCGATCAGTTCGAGCGGGTCGATGACGTTGCCCTTGGACTTCGACATCTTGGCGCCGTTCTTGTCGCGGACCAGCGCATGGACATAGACCGTGTGGAACGGTTCCTTGTCCATGAAGTGCAGCCCCATCATCATCATCCGGGCAACCCAGAAGAAGATGATGTCGAACCCGGTCACCAGCACATCGGTCTGGTAGTAGGTCTTCAGCTCCGGAGTCTGATCGGGCCAGCCGAGCGTGGAGAACGGCCACAGCGCCGAAGAGAACCAGGTGTCGAGCACGTCCTCGTCGCGGGTCAGGATATTGCCCGGCTCGAAGTTCTCGAGCTGGTCCTCGACCCAGGCCTTCCACGGTCCGTCCAGCGCCAGATAATACTCGACCGCGGCGTCGAGCGCTTGCTGCTCGGTCTTCTCGACGAAGACCCGGCCGTCGGGCCCGTACCAGGCCGGTATCTGGTGGCCCCACCAGAGCTGGCGCGAGATGCACCACGGCTGGATGTTCTCCATCCACTCGAAATAGGTCTTCTCCCAGCTCTTCGGGACGAACTTCGTGCGGCCTTCACGAACCGACGCAACCGCCGGCTTGGCCAGTTCGGCCGCGTTGACGTACCACTGGTCCGTAAGGAACGGCTCGATCGGTACACCGCTGCGGTCGCCATGGGGAACGACGTGGCGGTGCGGCTCGACCTTGGCGAGGAAGCCGCCCGTCTCCATCATCTCGACGATTTTCCTGCGCGCCTCGAAACGGCCCAGCCCATGCAGGGCATCGATCACCGCATCGAGCTCGCGCCCTGCTTCAAGACCTTCAAGGAACTCCTCGTTTTCCCTTAGGTTTATGTTCGCCTCGATGGTCATGATGTTGATCGCGGGCAGGCGATGGCGCTTGCCCACGTCGAAGTCGTTGAAGTCATGCGCGGGCGTGATCTTGACCGCGCCCGTTCCCTTCTCCGGATCGGAATAGTCGTCGCCGACCAGCGGAATCCGACGGCCGACCAAGGGCAGAACGATGTTCCTGCCGATCAGATGCAAGAACCGCTCGTCGCCGGGATTCACCGCGACGCCGGTATCGCCCAGCATGGTTTCGGGCCGGGTCGTGGCCACTGTGACATAGGTGGTCGGATTCTCGGGATCGAACACGGCGCCTTCGAGCGGGTAGCGGAAGTGCCAAAGATTGCCGTTGACCTCCTGCTGCTCGACCTCGAGATCCGAGATGGCCGTGAGCAGCTTGGGATCCCAGTTCACAAGGCGCTTGTCCTTGTAGACGAGGCCCTGCTTGTAGAGGGTGACGAAGACCTCGATGACGGCCTTCGACAGGCCCTCGTCCATGGTGAACCGCTCGCGCGACCAGTCGGCAGACGCCCCCAGCCGCTTCAGCTGGTTGAAGATCATGCCGCCGGATTCGGCCTTCCACTCCCAGACCTTCTGGACGAACTCGTCGCGCCCGATGTCGCGTCGATGGATCTGCTTTTCCATCAGGCGGCGTTCGACGACCATCTGGGTCGCGATGCCCGCATGGTCCATGCCTGGCTGCCAGAGCACGTTCTTGCCGCGCATGCGCTCGAAGCGGACCATGATGTCCTGCAGCGTATTGTTGAGCGCATGGCCCATATGCAGGGAGCCCGTGACGTTGGGCGGCGGAATCACGATGGCGAAGGGCTCGGCGCCCGGTTCGGCGCCCGCGCCGGCGCGGAATGCGTCCGCCGCCTCCCAGGTCCTGGCGATCCTCGGCTCGACGGCGCTTGCGTCGTAGGTCTTGTCAAGCATGGGTAATTCCGCAGCTTTGAGGGGTCCGTTGCCCGGCTGTAAACCGGATGGGTGGCGCCAAGTCAACAAGCGCCGCACTCCGACAGCCTGCGGAGCCGGAATTCACCGACGCGCGATTGCCAAAACCCGCTCGGGGGGGGCTGACCGGTCGAAGCCAGAGAAACGGAAATCGCTGATTATCCGCCGCGGGCGACGCGCTCGATTTCTTCGCGTACGAGGCGCTCCACGAGCGTCGGCAGGTTGTTGTCCAGCCAATCCTGCAGCATCGGCCGCAGCATCTCCTCCGCCATCTCGTCGAAGCTCTTGCGGCGGCTGGCGGCAAAGGCCTCGGACAATTCGCCGAAAGCAGCGGCCACCTGTCGGCCGGCCTGCTCCGAGATGATCGCCGGTCGCGCCACCGGCGGAGCCGGAGGTTCGGCGGCCTCCGGCTGCGGCGTGGCAGCCGCGGGCTTCACCGCCTCCGGAAGCGGAACGGCCTCCGGAAGAGTGTCTTCGACAGCGGCCTGAATCTCGTCCTCAAACGGCTCAAGGGAGGGCCTCGCCTCCGTGAGAGCAGCCGGTCGCGCGCTTTCGCCGGCGGCATAGAGAGGTTCGAGGTCCGGCGCGGCTTCCGGCGCCGATGCCACGGCGAGCTGCGCCTCGTCCTTCACTTCGGACTGCCGCAGATCATGGTCGCGATCGATCCTGCCCCGCAATTCGGCGCGAAAGGCGTCGACCTCGATGACAGCGGCCTCGTTGCGCTCATTCGCCACATCGAAGCGCCCCTGCAGGTCCGCCTCGACGGGCTTACGGCCCTGATCGCTGTCCTCGATGATCCGCCGGATCGATGCGAGGATCTCTTCCATCGAAGGTTCGCGTTGCGCGCTGCTTGCCTGTGCCATCGTCACATTCGCCACCCTGGCGGCCTGCCGCAGCCGCCGCATGCTGGAAAAAACGGTTCCGAATCAACTGGTAGCGTAGCGGAGCACGGGCCGCGATAGAATCCCTCAAGGGATCGTGCAGGCGTTTCACACAACTATGTGACCGCCCGGCGCTCTCAAGGCGCGTCGCGATCTATCGGATTCGCTTTGCGCGCTTGAGGTGTTCATGCATGTCCCTGGCCCCGAAGCGGTTCCCACTCTTGGGAGACGTGCTTTATTTGCTCTTACGCATGTCTTCGTCCCGAAACCGGTTCCCACTTTCGGGAGACATGCCTTAACGGCCGTCGGGAGTTCTCAGGCCGAACCATTTGTCCTTGACGGCGTTGTAGTGCTCGTCAGGCTTGTACTCGACGACATTCAGGCCGACGCGGCCGGCCGAGAGCCGCCCGACGGCGGACAGGATGGCATAGCTCGCCACCACCACATCGCGTTCGGACGACACGAGGTTTATCTGCGCGGTGATCACATCGGCCTGCGCGTTGAGCACGTCGAGCGTCGTGCGCTGCCCCACATTGCGCTCCTCGATGACGCCGTTCAAGGCGAGCTTGGCCGCGGAGACCTCATCGCGATTGGCGGCCACCGCCTCCTGGGCAGCGATGAACTGGGCCCAGGCCGAAGCGACCGCTGCACGCACCTGGTCGCGCGTCACGTCGACCTCGATGCGCGCCTCGCCGAGGCGCTCCTTCGACTGCCGAACCTGTGCCGCCACGCGTCCGCCCTGATAGAGCGGAATGGACAGCGTTGCGCCGATCGTCGCCGAATCGCTTTGTCCGTCCGACGAGCCGAAGATCGAGACCGCAGCCGGCGAAGTCGAGCGGTTCGTACGCGAAAGCCCGGCCGACGCCGACAGCTGCGGCAGCAGTTGCCCCTCGGTCGACTTCACGACGAAATTCTGGGCATCGACGAGATGTTCGGTCGCAAGGATCGCCGGATGCTGCACTGCTGCAATCGAGATCGCCTCGTCAACGTTCTTGGGCAGTCCCTTGGCGGCGGCCGGCGACGCCAGCTTGCCCGGCGACTCGCCGATCACCCGCCGATAGACGGCCTCCACGGAGAGCACATTCGCACGTGCCGAGGCGAGCTGGGCAACGGCCGAAGAGCGGCTGGCCTCCGCCTGGGCGACGTCGGTACGCGTTCCCTCACCCACCTCGAAGCGCGACTTGGCCGCACGAACCTGCTCCTCGAGGAACTGGAGGTTCTGTTGGCGCAGTACCGCGACCTGACGGTCGCGGATGACATCCATGAACGCCGCCGCTGCGTTGAAGAGCACTGTCTGTTCGGTGTTGCGCAAGCTCTCGTCGGAAGCGCGCACCTGGGCCTCAGCGGCCCGCACATTGTTCCTTGTCTGGAAACCGTCGAAAAGCCTCTGCTGGATCTCGATGCCGAAGCTGCCGACAGTGAGCCGCTGCGAGTTTAGA
This sequence comes from Mesorhizobium sp. L-8-10, assembly GCF_016756635.1. NCBI lineage: Bacteria > Pseudomonadati > Pseudomonadota > Alphaproteobacteria > Hyphomicrobiales > Phyllobacteriaceae > Mesorhizobium > Mesorhizobium sp. L-8-10. Next base: position 5,424,410 of record NZ_AP023263.1, read on the forward strand.
ACACCGCTCTCCGAAGTGTGCGTGACCGACGACGTCCCTGCGATGATCGGACGATAACCGGACTTGGCGATGGCCACGCCTTCGTCGGTTACGCGCACGCCGGCGCGCGCCGCGTTCATCTCCGCATTGTTCTGATACGCCTTGGCCATCGCACCGGTCAGCGTTTCGGCGGATGCCGGAGACAGGGCCGTCGTTGCCAGAATGGCTGCCGCAAATAAACCTTTGCGCAATATTCTCACGATAAACCCCTCATCCAATTGACGGTAGCCGGCCCGGCCACAGCCTTCAACGCAGACACGCCGATCTCACGCCGCCAATTTCCGTCAAGGTCCCCCGACGGTGAATCAGCACTGATCGCCGGAACGCAGCGCATCACGGTTACGAGCCGACCGCAAGCGAATCGCGCTCAAAATTCGAACGCCGGGGCCTTTTCGAACCCCGGTAGTGGCTTTACTGCCGCATTGAACCCCCTGCGGCCAGTGACGATTCCGTTATCCTTGGGATAGATCCTGGCCACCCCGGCATTGCCGGTTCCTTCCACTGCGACCAGCCTGCCGCCCTCCTTCAACTGCCCGAACAGCACCGACGGGATCTCGCCCACGGCCCCCTCGACGATAATGACATCGTACGGAGCCTCACCAGCAAAACCCTCGGCGAGCGGCCCCTGAACCACCGCCACATTGTCGAAGCCGAGGGCGGCGAGGGTCGAACCGGCACGCTCGGCAAGCGCGGAATCGCTTTCGAGCGCGATCACCGAACTCGCCAGCCGCGACAGGACGGCCGCCGAATAGCCGGTGCCGCATCCGATATCGAGCACCACGTCGCCCGGGCGGACGTCGGCGAGCTGTACGAGCTTCGCAAAGGGCGACGGTTCCATGAGATAGCGTGGCCCGCGCTCGTCCGTGGCCGGCGCGACCTCCAGATCCTCGTCGATATAGGCGAGCACCTGATGCTTCTGGTCGACGAAAGCTTCCCTGGGCACGGAGCCCATAGCATCAAGCAGAGCCGCATTGGTCACGTCGGTCGTACGCAACTGGCCGTCGACCATCTTCGCGCGCTGTTCGGAAAAATCGGCGTTCATGTCCAATCGCCCCGCCTTTCAACGCGCTTCCGTGCGTATCATTCCGGGTAGAACATGCTGCGAGCTGAAGAGATTGGAGGCCTCGCCCGGAATCGAACCGGGGTGCAAGGATTTGCAGTCCTCTGCGTAACCACTCCGCCACGAGGCCTCGCCGCTGCCGGCGTTCTACGCGGCTTCAATAGGTTGCGCCGATTTTGGTGTCAACTGCACGAACCCCATTCTGAATCAAATCCCCTACCTCATTCTGAATAAGCGTTCCCGAATGGTTTTGGCTGTGGCAACCTCACACTCCATGGTTTCTCGCCTCACCCTTGCCAAAATCGGGCTCGTGATCGGCTCATGGGCGGCCTTCTATTACGGCATGCTGTTCCTGAAGAGTCTCCAGGACCAGTCAGTGCCGCCGGATGTTTTCGACCTGGCCACATGCGAACGGGCGCGGCTGAACGCCGCCAAGGTTCTTAGGGGTCAGACCGATCTTGATTCGCGCGCGCACCGCTGGACGATCGAAGGATGCGCGGCGCGCGGCTTTCGAACGGATCGATGAGCGGCGGACTCGACGCATTCCCGGCGCGCGATAGATTTGTGCCATGGCCAAGGATCTGAAAGTCGGCGACAGGATCACTCTGCACTGGACAGTCAGGAGGGTGCTGGACGACGGCGATGTGGCCATGACGCATCCCCTGTATTCCGTGCCTATCACGATCAACTCGAACGAGATCGATGAGGCGGACGTGCAGCGTGGGAAGGGCCAGCCCAAGGAGCCAGCTCCGAAGATGCGTTATGAGGTTGGCGTGCTCGAAAAGGCTCCTGACGGCAAAACGCTGCGCAGGCCGCTCGCTACGGCTGACACCAAAGAGGATGCCAATGCGCTCAAAGAGCTTCACGAAGCCACTTGGATCGATGAGATTCCAGTAGCGAAGCCGAAGAAAAAGCGATGAGCCGCCGGCACGCCGACCGAGGGCGGCCTGAAACGCAAAAAGGCCCCCGCCAGCTTGTGAGCCGGCGGGGGGCAGTTTTTGCCTGGAGGATGTCGCCCGGATTACCCGCCGGGCGCGGGGTTCGTGGTCAGTCGGCCTTGGCCGCCCTCTCGAAAGTCAAGGAATAGACCTCGCCGATCTCGAATTGCTCGATGGCTCCGGGGTTCGTGATGGTGATGGACAGGTCGCCGGACGGCGTCCATTTCGACCAGTCGCCATTTCCTTCCGGAAGGCCTTTCAGATAGCCACCGAAGGCGGCGCCCATCTTCACCTCGACGTTCACCGACGAGGCGTCGCCAGTGACGCGGTGGTTGATTTCCTTGACGTAGAACATTGCACGGACCGTCATCGGTCTTCTCCTTTCACATTGCCCGGTACCGCCGGGCGCGGATCTTCCCCCTGCGAGGTTCGATGATCAGGATCTGCTGAATGCGAAATCGCGATCAGCGCGCTCCAGCATGCCAGGATCAGGATCAGCCAAAGGATCGCCCGGCGCATTGGTCATTCCTCCCGGTTTGACGGATCTTCGGGAATGTCGGCCGGCGCATCACCCCGCCAGTGCCTGTAGAGGTTGATCCCCTGCTTCGGGTCGTTCACGACATTGAGGACCAGCCGCATCATCCCCTCTCCCGATAGAGCGATCAGGGCCGCCATCGGATTCTTGTAGGTCGCAGGATCGAGGCTGAACCACCCCAGGGCGGCGTCGGTGAAGAAGTAGGCGGCGAACACTGCCGAAAAAACGGCGATCGCCGATTGCCAAAGTGACTTTCGTGCCGATGTCGCCAGCTTCAACAGCGTGGCGCCGGCAACAGCCAGCCAGAACGAAGGATCTTGCCCGAAGATGTTCATTTTGCCCCCTATATGCCCCTGTCGGATTGAAAGGACTCGCCGGTGATTACGATGCAGCCGATGCCGCGGTTTGCGATGACGACGGTGAAGGCGCCGTGCTTGGCGGCGGTGATGAACATTTGGCCACCTGGCGTTTCAGCCGTGGCGACGACGTATTCGCCATACTTGTCGCGCAGCGCGGCGAGGAGATCGGCCAGCGGCACGCACGCCGTCTGAGCGTCGGCCGGCTTGGACAGCAGAACGACACACATCACTGCCGATATGACCGCGAGGGCCCAAAGCGTGATCAGCCAGATCCTCACCCCTTCCTCCCTTTGCGATAATCGTCGTGCCAGGCCGCGCAGCGCAGCACGCGCGCGTTGGCGCGGCCGAGCGCCCGATCTGTTTTGACGAGCGCAACGTCGAGCCGGTCGCCGAGCGAAACCCCGCCAGCCTCGGTCCGCCGGCAGTCGGCAGGGATGTCCGGTACTTCCCTGCCCTCCTCGATCGCCTCGGCGGCGATGGTCGCGCCGGCTTTCCCCGCCATGGCGTTGCCGAGCAGCGCTCTATTACTTGCGCATCCGCTCAAGCAGAGCGCGATCGACAACGCACCCGTCAGGCGCAGGAGCAGCCCTGATCTCGTCCAGTTCATCGGCAAGCCCCTCCTTTTCGAGCTCGGCGAGAAGATACTTTTCCTCGAAAGCCTTGTTCGCGATTTCCAGTGCCCGCGCCTTGCCCTCGACGAAGGCGCGCAGCCGCCGCTCCTCGACAAGCTGAGACTCAAGCGCATCAAGCTGAGCCCCGGCCACGAGCTCGGTAACGGCTTTTTCCACCGCTTCGCGGACTGCCGACGTGCGGTCCCACCAGAGCCAGCCGCCGGCGGCTATGAAAACCCAGAGAGGCAGTGTGATGCCGAAGGTGAGAATGGGCCGCAGGATCCCCCACGCGGCCCGCGCAAGCGCCAGAAAACTCATTTACAGGCGCGCCAGCTTGGCGGCGACCTCGGCGCGGAACCGATCGCCGCATTCCCGCGCCGTATCGAAAGCGGTGTCGAACGGCAGGATGGCAATATCCCATTTGCCGCGCTGCCGTATGCCAAGGTTCGCCTGGACCTCGGCGTGGCTGAGCACGGTCTTGGGCGAGACCGAGATCTTGTAGCGCTTGCAGAGATCGGCGGCGGCCGTCGACGCTGCATCCCACTGCGACTTGGTGAGCGGGTACGACCCTGGCTTGAACGGCCGCTCGTTCGAGCCGGCCATGGCGCACATCGAGAGACCGATCGAGCCAGTGTTGCAGTTCAGCGTGTGGGCGGCATAGCCGCTCTTCGCCCGCGGCAGCGAGTTCGCCGCAATCGACGGGAACCCCTTGACCGGCTTGCCGTCGCCCTCGATCAGCACGTGATAGTGCTTGCGATCGAAGTCAGTCGCTTTGTGGCTGCCGGCTGTCCAGTGAAGAATGATGCGCGCGATGGCAGCATCCGGCATCCAATCGGATGGGATCATGACACAACTTCCTCTAGGTTGTTGGAGCGGGTGCGCCTACCTACTTCGGTTTAGGCGTTAACCCCTTGGTAAGTTCCGACCTTGCCAGCAACGGCAAGTAGTGCTTCACTTAAAAGTCGCGATCTACAGGGGTGGGGCCCAGCGATGTTTCATGACTTCCGCAATGACGAGCGCGGCATGGCGATCGTACTCGTCTCGATCATGCTGCCGGTGATCATCGGCTTCGCGCTTCTCGCGATCGACATGAGCCGGGTGAACAGCCTGCACAACGATCTTCAGAAGGGGGCCGATGCCTTCGCGATTGCCGGGGCGGCAGAACTCGACGGCCGCGCCGATTCATGGGTCCGCGCGGAGCGGGCGATGGCAAACCTGGTCGACAATACCACCACATTCTCGACGGCCGGGCCGACTACTCTCGCAACAGCCGGTTCGGTCACAACCGATCCTGACAATGCGGCATGCCGGGCCCGAGGCGACCTCCAGTGGTGCTTCCTGAAGTCGATCCCGGCGAGCGACGCAACGCCGATTTCCGTTGCGAACTATGCAGCGACAACCGATGAGACAGAATTCCTCCAGGTCCGCATCGTGCCAACCGACTTCTCGGCAATCTTCCCCGCCTCGTTCCTTACCGGAAGCGCCGGCGACAATAATTTAGAGGTCGCCGCCGAGGCGGTGGCCGGAAATTCCGGGCCTGTCGTCTGCAATATGGTGCCCGTCTTCATCTGCAACCCGTTTCCAGGTCAGGATCTGTACGAGGTCGCCAACTCTGGCGAGTTCTACAACAAGGGCATCAAGCTCATCATGGGCAACACATCGTGGGGGCCCGGCAATTTCGGCTTCCTACGACCGAAGGATGCCCACGGCTACGGTGAAGGCGATTTGGCTCTCGACCTCGCGCGTGGAACGGTGCCCGAATGTGTCAGCGTGCGACAGGTCTACACGCAAACCGGCAACTTTACGGAAAAGGCCAAGGCAGCCTTCAACACCCGTTTCGACCTCTACGGCCCGCACTTCGGGAAGAACGGCCCCGCATGGCCCGCGGCGCCGAACGTCCGGAAGGGCTACAAATTCAACCCGAAGGGCAAAAATCCAGGCACCGACCCATGCGACATGAGCCCGGCTGAGGACCCAGCCAATTTTCGGCAGTTGACCGCCGACCAGACCTATACGGGCAACGGTCAGATCGGCACGGGAGATTGGGATTACGAAGGCTATGTCGCGGCGAACGGGTACACCACCACAGACCTTGCGGGCTTCGTGGACAGTGATGGCTACCCGTACACCAATGCCAACCCGCCGTCGCGCTATGATCTCTACAAATATGAGATCAACAACAACCTGGTGGATAATGCTTCACTCGGCGGCGAGACTGGTGTGCCAGGCTGTCATGCCAGCCCGTCAAGCAATCCGAACCGCCGCCTGATCTATGCCGCGATTCTCGACTGCAGCGATCCCAATGTGATTTCAGAACTCAACGGCCAGAGCGGCGCTCCGCCAGCAATGGGCTTTGCAAGCTTCTTCCTGACGGAACCCGTCGGCGACGACGACATCCTCTATGCCGAGGTGGTCGACATAGACGGCGCCCGTGGCCGCGGCACAATGACCAACTTTGCCAAGGACAACGTGCAGCTCTACCGTTGAGGTTGTCAGATCGGCTTGCCGGTCACTGCGTCGATGTTGCCCGACGCACGAACCTGCGGGTTGAGGTCGTAGTAACCGTGATTCGGGTACGTCGGGTTGCCCTGCTTGATGACGTTTTCCGTCGCGGTGCAGTTCGTGCACCCGCCTTCAATGCGCAGCGGCAGGTCACTGCCCCCGAGCCAGTTGTGGCGGATCGTGATGCTGTCGATCTTCCCGGAAAGCGTCTGCAGGAAGACCTCAGACGTGTCCCGCCAGGAGATGTAATTCTGCTCGATCAGGCCATTGCTGTTCGACCACTGCACCTGAATGCCGTCATTGTGCGACGTCGACGTGATGTGCGGGCCGTGGATGTAGTTGCCCCGGATAACCCAGCCAGAGCCTTGCGTCTTGATTGCGTCTTCCCAGCCGGAAATATCGCAGGAGATCACCGTGGCGTTGCCGAGGATGGCGGCCGGACCGCCGCGCGTGGATAAGAATTTGCAATGATCAACGGTGAACGTCCGCCCGTCGCCGTCGATGCCCCAGCCGCCGTTTCCGACAAATTCGCAGTCCTCGAAGACGGTGCCGTTTGCCGGTTTGACAGTGCCGGTGAAGCGCTTGCCCTTCACAAGCCCGCTTACGTTGCCCGACGGTGCAGCCACGACAGGAATGCGCGGGCCAGTCGTCGCAGCAGTCGGCCAGACAGTCGCAAGGCCCCGCCAAAAGGCGCCCGGCTCTGTCGGCTCTTCAGGCTCCGGCTCGGGCACCGGATTCGGTGCGGGCTGGCCGGCCTCGAGCTCGGCGATACGCGCCTTCAGCCGCAGGATCTCCGCATCCCGCTCGTCGACGCCGTCATTGAGGATCTTGATTTCTTCGTCCTTCGCCGCGAAGGCAGCCGCGTCCTGCTCGGCATCGGCTGCCAGCGCCGCGGCAATCTTGGCGGCACACTCGGCCTTGATGCGCTCGATCTCGGCCGCGTCAGCAGCGGCATCGGCGGCGAGAGCTTCATTGAGCGCAGTTGTGAAAGCGGCGGCGAGCACCGCCTGAAAATCAGGAGGGTTCATAGGTTGGATTCCTCGATTGGGGAAATGGGTGAGATGCACTGCGTATGCACGTCATGCGCGCTCCCCCGTCCGCATCCCCGGCGCGCTGTCGGGGAGGTCGGTATGGCCCTGAGATGCTTAGGTGGATTACTGCCGCGGGAACGCTGCGGTCGGCGGCGTGAAGCCACCATCAGAGGCATATCGCGCCACGCCCTTAGTGATGCGCAGTTCGTCGATCCAGCCGAGCCATGGCGCGGTGCCGCTGCCGCGGTCTCCCACTCGGAGATTGCCGGTAACGTTCGCCCCGCCCGTGATCGTGGCCGACGCGACCATAACGCCATCGACATAGAGACGGGCCACGTTGCTTGCATCGCGATCGACAGCGACGTGGTGGAACACCGACTGATCGATGTTGGTGTTGGCCTGAGTGAGACCAACGGCACTAGCCGCCGTCCCATCAGGCGACATCAGGAAGCGGAACGATTTTGCGGTCGAGCTCGACCAGACGTAATAGAAGTAGAAGCTGTTGTTCGGATTGAGGTTGGTCCATTGCCCGCAGATCGCTCGCGTTGTGACCGTGCTTGCATCAGGCCTGACCCACGCTTCCATCGTGAACTCGCCAGGGAGATACCAATCGTCGCTGTCGGCTATGTTGATCCAGTCGCCAGTGCCGTCGCAAAGCAGCGATCCAGTGCCGAACTTGACGACCGCCGTGTCGACCTGCGCATTGCCGGCTGCGGTCATTGTGTGGTTGGAGTTCGACTCGTCATCGAAGGTCGTAGAGCCATCCACCCCGTTGAAGCCGGCGAGCAGCACGACGCTCGAGAAATTCGGATCAGCGTCCTCCACAGGCCCGACCGCATCGCTAGTCGCTGGCGTCGATCCGGCCGAATTCGTCGCCGTCACCGTCACCGTGATGCTGTCCCCGACCTCATCGCTGGTCAGTTCATAGGTCGAGGCGGTCGCGCCGGAGATATCCACGCCGCCAGCTTTCCACTGATAGGCATAGCCGGAGATCGCCGCGCCGCCGTCATCCCATGTGCCGTTCGTGGTCGACAGGGTCTGGCCGACAGTCGGCGTGCCGGAAATAACCGGCAGGCCGGTGTTGGTCGGCGCCGAAGCGGAAGACCCGCCGCCGGACTGCACATGCGAAAGGCCGAGGCCGAGACCCAGTTTCATGGTCAGTTCTCCGGTTTCCGGGAATGGGCGGGTGACGACCGAGCCGTCCGGCAGTTCGAACTTTGCCGAGATCGGCTCGTCCTCGATGGTCGTCAGGGTGATCTTCAGATCGCCGAGCTCCAGGTTGTTCGACATAGGTTGCTCCCATCATGGGGTCGAGAGGGTGGGAAGTTCGGTGCTGTCGACTGCGGCATAGAGGGTGCAGGTGCGGATGTAGGCCTGCATCTCGCCGAACTCCTGCGCCTTGTGGAACATGGCGATCGTCGCGATGGTCGGCATGTGGGCGCTGACGAGGTATGTCACCGTGTCGGAATAGACCGTGCCGCCGTTGATCGAGTGGGCGTATTTGCGGTTGCCGCCCCCAATGTCCTCTGCGAGCGTGAAGGCAACCTTGTTGAGTGAGTTTGAGGCGATGTTGGCCGAGCCGCCGGAATATGAAAGACTCCAGAAGTCCTCCATACTGATGCCGCCGGCGCTCGCACCGAAGTCGCTCAGGACGTATTCGATGGAGGCGTCGTAGTCGGCACCATCCATGAAGTTCAGAAGACCGCCTGAAGCCGTATTCAGCTGGGTGAATTCGACGACGATGGTGCCGCCAGAGAACACGGCGGTCGTCAAGTCGGTCTTCAGCGCACCGATCGCGTTCGGGCGATTCGTGTTGGTGTTCCTGACCAGCATGCCAGATGCACCGCTGATCTGAGTTGCGTCGAAGGCTCCGCCGAGGATGTCGCCGACAGCCTGCTCGGCACCGCCGGCGTAATAGAAGCCGTTAAGGAAATCGAGATGCGCGATGGCACCGGGCGGCAAGTCCCCGCCGCCTGCTGTTGCCAGGATGTACGGGTTCAGCAGGAAGGTCATGCCAACGTCCCAATGAGCGTGACCTTGAGCCCCGCGGCGCCGGTTCCGACCTGATCGAGATCGATCGTCATCTCGGCATCGTCGGCCAGGTTCGCATCGGAGATCACCGCCGGTGTCGCCGCCGTCGTCGACGTCTTCTCGAGCGCGTCGATCGACAGTTTGGTCGAGAGGATCGATGAACCGCTTTCGTTGATATCGACGACGACGCTGCCGCCAGAGTCAGACGCAACGGTAAGCGATGCACGCACCTCCGTGAGCGTAATGGCGCACGGCATGCGAAACGTCACCTTCGCAGTGCCAACGGTCAGCTCGGTTGTCTCGTCAGAGACAGCGATGGTCATGCGCCAGACGTAAAGCTCGGTGAAATTGTCGTTCACCTTACCGAAGGCTGTGCGCAGCGGATCTCCGGTCCCGTCGTTTGGGGCGGAACCGATGCCAATTGTCTTCTGTGCCATGGACTATTCCTGGTCGGCTGTGATGAGGGTGCTGTCGGCGAGGATGACCGTAGTGTCGGCGGTCAGATCGTAGGTGAGCGGTATCGTAGCCTGGGCTCGGTAGCCGCGGCCGACCACAGCGCTCATCATGTAGACCCGGAAAGTGAGGGAAGAGGGGTAGCTCCCCCAGTCAGCGATTACCTGCGCGTCCGAATAGTTGACCGAGTTTGTGGTGCTCGTCAGCGTCCGCTTGACCGTCGCGCCGTCCATGATGTCGATCTCGAAGGAGAGCGACGCTTCGCCATGGTTCGACGGGTTGGTACCGGCCGCAACCCGCGAGCGGTAGTCCCACTCAATATCGATGCCCCCAGGGCTGCCGCCGAGAGCGGCAAAGAGGTTGGTCGTGGCATAGGGTGTTTCGGCGGCGCCCCTGACCACGTGCGGAAGCGTAGTGCCGGCAAGCGTTTTCTGTCCGGTGCCGAGTGCCTTGTAGTAGCGCGTCTGGTCGAGATCGGAGGTCGGATGCGGCATCTTCCGCAGCCATTCCTCGTCGATAAGCACGAAGATATCATTGACGGCGTGCTCGTCGCAGAAGACTTCCGTGCCACGGTAGCCGCGCCGGACAAAGCCGGACAATGCATAGGTGTCATCGCCATTATCGGTGACGGTCGTGAAACCGACCCATTCCCACCTGCCGGCCTGTCCGATGAAGGCGTTGTTCTGACCCGCCTCAACCTGCGCCTGAGTCTTGCTTGCAAGCAAACTCCCACTGCCGGACGTGCGGCGGACCGTGACCGTGGACGTGTCAGTTGTGCCGAACGGATCCAATGGATTGCCGAGGACAGTTGTGCAAATGCCGATGGTCCCGTTATGCGGTGCCTGGTCGATGATCGGCGACAGGCCGAGCGGTGTGTCGCCGCGGTAGAGGACGCCGCCGGTCCAATTGTTCTGCCCGCGCGGCGCAATCACGCCGTACTGGACAAGGGCAGTGCCATCGAGATCGTCCGAGTATTTGAACAGCGGCACGTCGAGGTGGATGTATTGCGTCGCGAACGAGACGATCTGCGCCACGCCTCCATTGTTGGATACTGCCGTGATCGTGGTCGACACCTCGGTCTGGAAATCACGTGCGCTGATCTCGACCGCCATGGTGCGGAGCTCGATCGCCATCTGTTCGATGCGGGCCGTATAGGTGATGAGGCCGGACGGGAAGGTGATGATGTCGCCCGGCAGGGCGTCGATATGCTCGGGTGCCACAATGACGTTGTGCTCACGGCGCCGCTTCTGGAACTCGAAGAACTTCTCTGTTGCGAACTGCTGGCCCATCGCGTCGGTCAAGACGACAGGCGTCGACATCTTCTCGGTTCGGATCGAGTTGAGCACGCCCGTCGGCATTGAGAACGGTGCCGATAGTGGCTTGTAGCCCGAATTTTTCGAGACGTATTCCAGTTCGACGGCGGCAGGCGTCCGCAGATTGGCCTCGTCGCGGCTCTGGACGGCCCCGCCGGCGCGCTCGACTAGGTCTGCCGTGGTGAGCGCCACGTCAATCGATAGAGAACCGTCCCTGCCCGCCTTCTTGAAGAAGAATCCCGATCCGGTGTCGCAGAAGGTGAAGTCGAAGACGTCGCTAAGGCCCTTCAGCACGTTTTGGACGGTGGTGTCTGAATTGATGACGAATCCATAGGTCTGGGTGCCCGTGAAGCCCTCGAAGGTGAGGTCGCTTGGGCCGAAGCCGGCGAGGCTCGCGACGTCGGTGATGACGTCATCCAGGTCAACCAATCCTGGAGAGATGTTCGGTAGCGCGCGTTCGGTCCAGATGTCATCGCCGTGACTGGTGTAGTAGACCCTACGGCCATGGTCGATGAATGACGCGTAGACGTCTTGCACGTCATCGATGTAAACGGTTGGGATCGTCAGGAGCAGAGAGAGCGTCTTCTGCCTGATATCGAGCAGATAGACCTCATATGAACCAACCCGCTTGAACAGGGCATAGCCAAGGTCGGGGAAGAACCGGCTCGGGGCATGAACGCTTGGAGCCGTGACCGCGCCCTGCGATTCCATCAGGTAGGTCGTGGTGAAGGTGTCGATGCTGAGGCCGGAATCCGGATTGTAGTAGACGAGGCTGTGCGTGGTGCCGGGAGACCCGTCAGTCGTCGACACGACCAGATAGCCGGTCAGGCTGTCATAGTGGATCGCATAGACGTTGTCGGCGACCGTGGCAACCAGATCCCATGTGACGGTCAACCCGTCGAAGGTGAGTTCGTAGAGATCAGTCGGACCACCGAGACCAGTCGATCCGTCGCGGCCGAAGAACGATACTGTGCCGGTCCGGTTGCGGCCGGTGCAGACGACAGAAATGAACTCGCGTGTCGTGTCGACCGTGACGTCTAAGGTGCCACGCGCGAGATCGACGATTCCGAGATAGGAGGCAGTCGGGTGCGCACCGGTCGTCTGCAGGTTGCGGCCCAGAAAGACGAAACGTTCATCCAGCCGGCCTTGGCCGATCCACTGGATGTTGTCATCGGTGATGCTCACATCGTCGTCGCCATCGGCGTCGGCGACCAGGGCACCGGTGTTCGCATTGTAGATGCGATAGGACCTGGTTCCCGTCACCTCGAACTTGACCATGACATGGCCAGAGCCGGGCAGCGCCAGAATGTACTGCTCCTGCCCGACGAATGCCCCAGAATCCTCGAGAACGACGCGGTAGCGCTCCTCCTTGGTATTGAGATCGAGGACGGCGAGGTAAACGTCTGACAGGCTGGGAATGTCGTCCTGCGTCAGCAACTGGTAGATGAGCGCACTGCTCTGGTCATAGGCTGCCATGTCCGACTGGTCGTCGAACGTGTTCGGGACCGTACTCGTCCATTCGATCTCGGCATTTGACGGCTGCGCCGACGCGGCATTCGATATGACGGCGGACACGCGCGGCGGCGTGTCGGCGTCATAGCCGTCGAGGATCACATAGACGAAGTTCTGGTAGGCCCCGGCGTTCGCCCCGATGATATCGGACAGAATGTCGTCGACTGCGGTCTGGCGCCCGCCATAGAAGCGGAATTCGGTCGAGGAGCCGATTCCTGTCTCCGCATCATAGACGATCCTGTCATCGACCTCGAGCCGGATCAGATCGTAGCCGCGCTCGAAGGGGTCGTAGGCAAGGATGTAACCGGCGCGGGCAACTGTCTCGGTTGTGACGGTCTCGGTCTCGACCGTCTTATAGACGTGGGGGGTGCCCTGAAGAGAACTGGTATAGGTCTGCCCGCCCGTTCCAGAACTCGATGACGACAAGCGGCGTATGCCCAGATAGTCGTATGGTGTGCCCGCATCGACGATTTCGGACGTGATCGTTGTCGACGTGATGGTCGAAATGCCACCGATGAAATAGTGACCATCGACGCGCCCTGTGCCGATGACGAAAGGAAGTGTCGCGCCGAGCGTGTGTGCCTGGACCTGCGTCTCTGCCGACACAGCTTTGGCCGTCTCCGACGTCCCGGAAAAGGACATGTAGTAGTCATGAAGGTTGAATGACCCGATGTTCGTCACGTCGAATGCCATCGCTCACTCCAAGACGAATTCGGTGCCAGGAAAGCGATTGACGTTGTCGTAGAGGACGCAGGCCGCGCGGTCCTGCTCGCAGCCGGAGAGGACGGAAAAGTCGTCGCCGACTTGGATATCGAACGGGAAGTCGGTCACCATCTCGAACACGCCGGTTCCCGACGACCATGACCTGACCCATGCCTTGGCGCCGGCATTGGCCCCGCTGGTAAAGGTCACCTTGCCCTTGGTGAAGTTGAGAGAACCCGGGCTCGTGACCGTGGCCGTGAAGTTCCGCCGGTTGGTGACGGCTGTCACCTCGCCCGTGCGCGTGTAGGTCGCCGCATTGACACCGCAGCGCGGGCCGGCGAACTGGAAATGGCACTTGGTCTGGATCGTCGGAAGGATGATGTCCTTCATCGCATCCGCAAGCGTCGCGATCTCGATCCGGCCCTGCAGACGGTCGGTGAACTCGGTCAGACCGACGAAGCCCTGCGCAATGATCTCGCGTCCCGGCGGACTGGTCGAGAAGTCGGCGATCCAGATGATTGCGGTGGCCCCGCGCCATGCTCCACGGCGGACGTGGTCGGCATAGATCGGTCCGTCATCCGAGAACGGCAGTTCGATGTCGAGCGCGGCCGCCTCCCCGCCGGTCCTGACCACGTAGCGGGAGACGTTGAAGCCGGCCGATTTTGAGAAGGTCTCAGCTCCAATGGGGAGATCGGCATCGAAACTCGTCATCCTGACGACCGGCGTGATGCCGTTGTTCAACTCGGCCAGAAAGCAGCGTGTGATCTCCTCACCCGACAGCATGGAAATGAGCGTCGCCGACCAGTTCCGGCTCACGGGATCACCTCGACTGCCCGAAGATCGCTGACCGAAAGAGCGTCAATGGACGTGGGATAGTCGACCGTCGCGAAAAAGACATCGCCGTCGAAGCGGACCGGCACATAGAAATGACCAGTCCAGGTCAGAACGACGCCGTTAGCCGGCGCGACAGCGAAAGTCACGCCCGTGTCGCTATCGAAATGATACGCCGATGGCGAGTCGGTTGACGATGCCTCGATCCCATCCTCGAAGACCTGCAGCGTCCCGGACTTTGGGTGTCTGATGGTCCGCTCATACGGATTGAACCCGCCGGTATAGGTCTTGATGAGCGGAAACGTCTTCGTGCTTCCGTCGCCGACGCCAAAGGGCTCACCGGCGGCTTGATAGTCGCCCCAGTCTTTCAGCAACCACGCCTTGAAGTCACCGCGGCGATCGAACCAGAATTCGCGCAGTTCCTCGACGATAGCGCGGGTCTGGTTTCGGTACTCCCACATGAATTGGTGGATGGCGACAGACCTGTTTTGGAGACGCCTTTCCTGGCCGTTGACCATTGCGAGCTTGTCGGTCGAAAAGGTCGGGCCGCCCTTGAAGCCAAGGGCGACCTGCTCTGAAAGAATGACGTTATCGACCATGATAGGCCCTCAGGGCGGCATTGGCGCCGTCGGCGGCAGCCTGGCGGATTTCCGCACGGCTCTGGGCAGACAATCGCGTGCCTTCCATCACCGGCTTGACCGTCACATTGACGCTGATGTTCGCCGTTTCCTCGGTAGTCGATGACATCGAGGAATCAGTATCGGTCGCGAGCTCACGCGTCGGCAGCGTCGGGCTGGTGCTGAGCGTGTACGTCCGACCACTTGAGCTACTGCCGCGATCATTCCCGAGAATGGTCCTGCCCAAGCCGATTCCGGCGCCGCCTTGGTAGTTGACGCTGCCGACGCGACCGCCAGCCTGTCTGATGGCCTGGACGGCCTCCTGGAGATTGCGAAACCCGCCGGAGACGGTTGAGCCAAGGCTGCCGAAGTGGTCCCCGATATTGCTGTCCAGCGTACCGACGCTTTGGCTGACGCCTTTGGTTGCCTCGGTGGCCTGATCCAGACCATAGCGGGTCACGCCGACGTTGTTTTCGATCGACCTGACAACCTCTTGCGAGTTGTCGTTGGCCGTTGAGCTGAAGCTGTGCACGCCGACGGTCTTGCCGCCGCCGACCGGAACCTGCGTGCGCGTGCCGGTAGTGCCGGCTCCGCCCGAGCCGAGCGAGGACTGCTGACGCTTCAACAGCCCAAGCACATTGAGCAGTTGCGCTACCTTCTCGATGGCGGTCAGCACGTTGTTGATGAACGGATCGAGGGCATCGGTGTCGGCGCCGAGCGAGGCCAGGCGCTTGCGGATTTCGTCCATGCCTTTGACAAGATCAACGCTCTTGAGCTTGCCCTGCTCGAATCGCTGCGCCAGCGAGACGATCGCCTGACCGGTCTTGTCGATTTCAGCCTGGATGAAAGGCGTGCGCTCGAGATCGCCGAACAAGTTCTGCTGTGATGTGGAAACCAGTCGTTGCAGCTCGCCGCGGTAGGCCGCCAAAGCACTGGTCACATCGGCCGTCTGTTGACGCGTCTCGACGAACTGGCCAAGGATCTCCGCTTGCTGCGCACGGAAGGTGTAAAGCAATGAGCCTACACCGTTGAGAGAGCGGACATACTGGTTGGCCGCATTGGCGGCGACAATGCCGAGGCTGGCCGTGTTACCCTTGAATTGCTCGAGCACCGAGTCCGCGCGAGCGATCGCAGCAGCGCCGCGCTCGAAATCGACCAGTGCCTCGGCGGTGCGGCGGACAGCGCTGAGATCTGCGCCTTCGATCGTCGTGTAGGTGTCGCGGATCGTGCCGAGGATCTCGGCCTGCTTCTCCAAAATCGCGCGCTCGCGCTCGCCGATGAGAACCCGGCTTGCAGTCGTTCGCGATATCTCAGTCTGCTTCGCCAGCATGTCGTTGACAGCAGCGATCTGCGTCTGGTCAAGAGCCTTTTTTGAGAAGTCGATGTTGGGCGCGATCTCCTTCGCATAGGCGAGGAGCTTCGCGAATTCGCCGGACGTCGCCTCGGTCGACCGCAGCCACTCATCCGAGCTGTTCCGGATGATGTCGAGGACGATGTTGATCTTGGCGTAGTCGGTCGCCTGCTGCTTTGTTAGGCCGGCATTGTCCGACTGGATGGCTGCCGTCTCCTCGCGGATGCGCGATTCCAGTTCCGTCTCGGCTGCCATCTTTTGGGCGGTGCCCAGCAGCCGATCATAGATCTTCTCGGAATTGGCGAGATCCTGCCTTGCAGAGCGCAGCGCTTCGCCGAAGCCCTTCGACGCCTTGACGATGCCGTCAAGGAACTTTGCGCCGTCCTCGATCGCTACAAGGGTCTCGGCGGTAAGCCGGAGCTCAGACATGTCGAGCCCTGCTATCGTGCCAAACTTGCTGCGGATGCTCTCGATGAGCTCATCCTGCCTTTCGAGGACCTTGGCTTCGCGCTCGCCGACGACCAGGCGCTGCCCTTCTTTTGAGAGAAGCTCAATCTGCTTGGCGACCATATCGTTGACGGCAGCCAACTGCGTTTGGTTCAGCGCTGCCTTCGAAAAATCGATGTTCGGAGCAACCTGCTTGGCGATCGCGAGCAACCGGCCGAACTCGCCCTTGGTTGCCTCCGTCGACTTCAGCCACTCATCAGAGCTGTTGTTGATGATGTCGAGAACCGTCTGGACAATCGCGACTTCGCGCGCCTCGCCCGCCATCACGTTGGCGTTGTCCTTCACGATCGTCGCAATATTCTTGCGGATAGTCGCCTCGTACTCAGACTCTCGCGAGATCTTCTGGACTTCGGAAAGCAACCCTTGCGCGGCCTTGCGAGAAGCCTTCAGCGCGATCTCATATGACTCCAGCGCGCTGGCCGCCGACTGCGCAGAGGCATTGATCGACTGGATTACCTCGAGATTGCCGATGCTCTGGCCGAGCGCATCGGAGAACTTCTTTGCGTCCTGCGACGCGCCAGCCATACCGCTTTTCAGTCTGGCCGCTTGCCGGACAGCCTCAACAAGCGCATCCAATGAAAACTGATCGGCAGCGCTGAGCTCGGGGATGGCCTTGACGGCCGTACCAAGCTCTGCGAGCTGAATCTCGCCCTTAGCTGCCTTGGCCGCGATCTCGTCGAGTGCGCTGGCAATCTTTGTCAGCGACGACTCGAATTCCTCTGGCGCAATCGTCTGATTGCGCACCTGGTCTCCGAAGATCTCCTGCAGGATGCCGGTGATCTCGTTCGCATTCGATTCTAGGATGCTGCGATAGTCCTCGATCTCAGCTTCGGTCGCGTCGAGCTGGCCCTTCAGCTTCTCGGCGGCCACCGACTTACCGGCAGCTTCGGCGATCTCGTTTCCAGAGGCCGCGATCTTGGCGAGGCGCTCGTCCAACGACTTCTGGGCACGCTCCACCTGAGCGGCGGTTGCGGCCGCGCGGGTGCCGAAAAAGGTCAAGCCAGCAATCGCGGCAGTGAACGCGACGCCCCATGGCCCACCGAGGAAGCCCACCAAACTGGCGCCGCTTTGCTTCAGAAGTCCAAATGACTGGCGCAGAATGCTGGTACCGCGGGTCGCCGCCGCAAGAGAAGTGGACGTCGTTTGCAGACTGGTGCGCAGCCCATCGAGTCCGGCTTGTGCCGCCCTCACCTCGCCCAGTTTGCCGATCGCGCCGACTTCGGCCACTGCCGCGCGCACGCGGCCGAGCTTTTCCGTCTGCTTGATCTCGTCGGCGCGAAGCTTCGCATCGTCGACGATCGCCTGCCGGGCAATGGCCTGATACTTTGCCCTCTCTTCGGCGGCCCTGGCCTCGGCGGAGCCGACACGCTCGGCGAGCACGACACGCTGAGAAGAGAGACTTTCCTCCAGCTTTGCCGCCCTAGCCGTCTCGTCGACCTGGCCCTGACGTAGCCGGATGATGTCCTTCTCCGCCTCACGAACAGCGCTGATGTTGGCCGTATTGAGCGCCTGTTTGCCCTTGGCCGCTGTGAGGCGAGTTTCCGCCTGGACGAGGGAGTTTGCGAGCGTGACCTGTCGCTGCTGACTCGCTTCGATCTTCTGCTGAGTCTCGACGATCTTGTTTGCGGAAGCGGCAACGGCAGCGGTCGTCTTGACCTGCACGGAGCCGGCCGCCGCGGTGGCGTCGGCGAGACGCTTCTGCGTCGCCTGGCGCGCCTCAAGGATCTGGTTGAGCTTTGCCTCTTCGCGCTGAATCCTCTTCAGGTCACCGCGAGATGCGAATTCGATATCGTCCTGCCGCTGCAAATGGCCGAACGCGCGCGTGCTGCGCTCCAGAGTCCTCTGAAGATCGGACTGAGCCCTTTCGAGTTGCTGCACCTCGATCTTGGCGTCCTTGGCCCGGCGACCGACCTCGCCGAACGTCGCGTCGATTGTGCGGCCAAAGCCGCGGCCGAGCAGCCGACCGCCGAACGCGGAGCCAAGAGCGAGCGCGAGCGTGCCGACGCTCGTGGCGACGGTGTCGATGTTGTCGGCGAAGGTGAGGATGCCACCCGAGACGATCCTGGTCAGGCCATAGGTCTTGTCAAGCGTGCCGACATATTCGGTGAGACGGTTGTCGGCCTGGACAAGGCTCTGGTCAATTGTGCGGACTGACTTCGAGAACTGCTGGTCAATCTCGCCCTTGACGTTCGAGAGGGCGCCGAGCACGCGGTCAGCCGTGAGCTCGCCGGCGTAGCCCATTTCGCGCAGCTTGCCGATCGTGACGCCGAGGCCTTTGGCCAGGGCGAGACCGAGCGGAGTCTCGAGGACGGCGCGCAGTTCTTCGCCGCCGAGACGGTTGGAAGCGATCGCCTGCGAAAACTGAATCGCGGCCGACGCGGCTTCCTGCGCCGTCGCGCCGCCGAGCGCGAGCGCCTTCTGGATAGTCTCGACGAAATTGAGGACTTCGCTGGTCGACCGGCTCGGCGCCGCCTTTGCCAGGCGCGAATAGAGTGTCGCCGTCGCTTGCAGCGCGCCGCGCGACCGATCGGCGACGGCTGACACCGCAGCAATCTGGCCGGCCAGGTCGGCCGTATCCTCGGACACGACGCGGATCTGGTTCGACAGATTGTTGTAGGTGTCGGCGTAGCGGAGGATGAGATTGGAGGAGAGAGCAGCCGTGAAGCCGCCGAAGACGGCTGTGGTCGCCAGCATCGTGCCGCGCAGAAGCGATACGCGGTCATTGACGCGCTCGAAGGCGCGCGAAACGGCGATGAGACCGTATGGCCGAATGGCCGAAGATGAAGTCGAGCGAGTGAACCGCTCGACTGAAGCTTGTGCAATCCCTGTCTCGGTCCGGATGGTGCGTGCCGTGCGCGCAACAACGCGTTCGGCAAGCGCCATGCCGGATACGAATTGCCCGGAATTGACTGTCAGGTCGGCATAAAGCGAGCCGATGTTCTGGGCCATGCCTTACTTCCCTGACTTCTTTTTTGATGGAGATGGCGATGGAGAACTGGTGGCCGCCTGGCGCCGATTGAATTCGGCGACTACGGACTTCATCCTCGCCAGCATCTGATCGTCCGTGAGAACCTCACGCTCCCGCGGGAAGAGCTCCGCCACCTTCGACGGCAGTCTCTTTCTTCTGCGGATAGTCTCGGTCCAATAGGCCTTCTCGATATGGCCGCGCCAGTTCGGGCCCAGCCATCGCGCGACCTCGCCCGGAGTGAGGTCGAAGAACTCATGCGGCCTCATGCCGGCCGCATAGGCCTCGTCCTGAAGCTTGGTCAGGACTTCTCCGGGCTCGACGCGTTTCCCTCGTCGTCATTCTTTCCGGCGTTCGCGATCGCCACGGAGTCGAGATGGTTGAGGTGGGCCTCGAACGTCCGGCCGTGCATGGCCAAGAAGAGAGCGTCGAGAACCTTCTCGCAGATGACGAAGACCGGGCAGTCCAGTTCATCGAACGCGATCCGATGACCCTTGCCGTCCTTCTTGCCGCCGACCGCAACGCACTCCCTGAGATAGGTCATGTCGGCCCGGTTGCAGCGCGCGACCGCGTCGCCGAACCACTGATCACCAAACTTCTTGTGAAGATGATCGCAGTCCGGATTGGTGAAACGCAGAACAACCCCCTCCCCGGCTTCCGGGAAGGGGAGCTCGCCACGCATATGGGGCTGATTGCTCATCGGCTATCCTCAGGCCGCCGACTCGGAGATCTGGCCGGAGACGCGGATCGTCACCTCGTAGGTGATCGGATCCTCACCGGTGAAGGTGAAGTCGCCGCCCGAGACGTAGCCGTTGCCGGTGAGCTTGTAGGCGAAGCCGGTACCGGACATGTCGATCTCCCAGTTGAACTGGGTGCCCTGGTTGAGAAGGTATTCGAGACCGGCCGTGCCGTTGAGCGTGGCGTTCGAAGGATCGTAGTGGCAGGTGAGCTGGACCTCGCCCGGATCCTTGAAGCCGGCGCGGAACTCACGGAAGCCGCCGGACGATGCCAGGTGCGTGAAGTCAACCTCTTCGACCGAGCGGCCGGACAGGTTGATCGACACGACGTTGACAACGGCAGTGAAGACTTCGGGCGACTGCCCGTCGCCGACCTTGAACAACGTGCCAAGGCCGACCTTACCCGTAGAAACGGTCATCGGTTATCTCCTCAAAGATGTTTTGGGTTGCTTGGTAGGCCCTTCGGGCACTTCGCCAGCGCGGGATCGAGCGTATCGACCCGGCATGTCGCGCACTGCCAGACCGGGTATTTCCCCCGCCACTTACGTTCGACCATGGCGCAGGAAGGGGTGGCCGAAATGGAAGAGGGCGCCGCTGGGGCGCCCTCGACTTCGGCTATCTCTTCGATCTTTGGTACGGGCGGCGGCACCGCCTCAACAGGTTTCGCCGCCCGCCGGCGGCGTGGATAGACACCTCGGGGCATAGCGAGATCCCTGAATCAGTTTCAGCGAGTTCTTGAGCGCATCCGGATGGCGACAGATGAGAGGCGAGTCGCCGCGCGCCGGGTAAATCGGTCCATCACTTCGTCCTTCTTTGATCTGAAGGCCGATCGGAAAAATGGTCGCGGGCGCGCGCCCGGATGGCTAAAGCCGCCGCGGAAGTTTGGCTGGAAGTGCGGTGCCGTTCCAAACTCGACAAGGTGGGCAAGCTTGCGTGCCCGCTTGCGGAAAGAGACCCACCAGGTGCGAACTGTGTTCCCCTTGGCGTAGACCCGCTTCGAGACGACGCCTTCGTCGAGATGACCGCCCTTGCGCGGCGTCTGCGGCTGCGGAAAGCCAGGATACTTCCCTACGAAGTCACGCAGTTTGACTGCGTTGGTCTCGGTTTGCTTGGCGAGTGGCTCAAGGGCGTGCTCGATGTCGATGTCGAGCGTTTTGCCGTCGTAGATTTTTCCCAACTTCTTGAGATTGTTCCGGAGAGCAACGTCCCCGGCGAGAGTTCGACGACGGATGGCCATTGCTCGAAATCGACCTTCAGTCTTTTATGGATACGGGATCACATTTCCGGTCGAGTCATCGATGTTATTGGCCTCGACTGTCGGCGATGCATCAGTCACTGCAAAATACCCGGAGCCACCCTGCACCATGCGGTTGTTGCGAATGGTGACGTTGGTCACATCCGGGCCTTCGACATAGATGTTGAAGCCGGGATCTCCGCCGAGGAAGTTGCCGTTGACGTCCACGTTGTCGATCGCCCCGACATTGTTCTGGATGAAGATGTCGGAAGTGTCGCGACCGATTACCGTATTGTTCTGGATGGTGACGTTGCTCTGCAGGCCATGAAGTGAAATGCCGTCGTAGTGTGGGTCGACGCCGCCATTGTCCAAATCATGGACATAGTTATCCTTGATCGTTGCAGAGGTCGCGCCGGCGGCAACAATGATGCCGTTCTCAAATCCTGAAATGTCGTTACGCAGCACAGTGCCTGATGCCAGAATCCCAGCACTACCCAACCCACTTGCGCCAGGACCGACGATGGTGCAGCTGCGAACGATCACCGGACCGGCATTCTCGGCACTGACGGCATATCCGCTCGACACATCGATCAAGCAATTGATGATCTGGAAATCGTCCCCAGTTATTTCCAGAGGAGTCGTGATCGTCTTGTTGTAGATGACGAAATGATCGACGCCGATGATCGTCGGGCCGGTCCAAGCATCGAGAGACGCCCCGGCCAACGTTCCTGTATTCCCTGCGTTCGGGTAGACCGACAGGTTGCTATATGCAGGCAGGGCGTCGGCGACGAAGCCTGCGTCGATGCCATACGACGCTCCATTACCTGTGCTGTTGGCGAACTCTATTGTCGGACCATAGTTGAATGCGTTGTTGCCGTTCGCTGCGTCACCTGTCGGCTGCGCATATATGCCATAGTCTCCTGAATAGATGCCGGCAGAACTGAATACGCCAGCCTGCGCCGCATAATCACCCTCGGGGAAGTGAACGACTGCGACTACCGACTCCGCGGTGTCGCGCCATACCGGAGACGATAGTTCACATTCCACCCAACCGGGCCCCGCCGCCTCGTCGACGGTCTCGCCTGAGCCCAATAACGTACCGGAAGTGCTGTAGAGCGCGACGCTGCGACTTGTCGCCACGTCCGCCGCAGTCTTCCAGAAATAGACCTTAGTGAACTCGCCAGGTCGAAGCGGCATGACCTCGATGCCCAAGGAGACGGCGGAGTCCGCATTCGACCCGGCATAGGTCGTCGTCGAGTGATCGAAGATCGTTTCCTCGGCTGCCTGAGGAGCGCCGCCGGCCGACTTCATCGCCGTCGCCGGAAGGCGCAAGCCCAGGCCGAGCATCATGGTGGATCACTTGTCGATCGACGCGACCGTCGCGGAGGTGCCCGTGGACATCACGCGGCGCACAAAGTATGGGATCACGCTTCCGGCCGTGAGCGACCCCGTAGTGAGGATGGCCGCGCCGGAGTTCCCCTCATTGTTGGCAGGGATGTAGGCAACGGTCCCCTCGGCCAAGACATAGAGTCCCTTCGACACGGTCTCGAGGTCTTCATTGTCGTTCGGCGTGATCGTCGCGCCGGCGCGGCCAAATGTCTGTTCGTCGGGAGTCTTGTCCCAGGGATCAACCGCAGCCATTATCGCCACCTCACCTTGAAATCGACCGTGCGCCGATAGGTGCTTCGGTCATCGCTTTTGTCCGTAAAGTCCGTGCCGCCCTTCAGGATTGAGACATCCGTGTGGCCGGCGATCGTCGCGTTCTTGGTCCCGTTCAGCGCTTCGATCACCGCTTCTGCGAGTGACACCATTACGTCTGCCGTTGACGCCAAGCACTCGACCGTCACCACGCCGCGCCAGAACTTCGCTGCACCCTCGAGGAACGGCTCGTCGACGCCGGAGACGATGTTCGCCACGACGCACGGCGGCGACGCGCCTTGCGGGAAATCGACCGGATAGATGCCGGCGGATCCCGTGATTGCAGTCACCGCGCCCGTCTGTCCGAGTTTGGTGATCACGATTCCCAAAGAGGACATGGGCGCCTCAACTGATGGTGATCGTGAAGGCCGGCAGCGTCGCTATCGTGCCGTCGGCGTCGGTGACCTGGATGTCGACAGAGTACGCCCCTGCCGTGAGCGGCGTGCCAGACACCGCGCCCGTTGACGGATCGATCGACAGCCCTGGCGGAAGCGTTCCCGACTCCTCGACGAAGGTGTATGGCGCCGTGCCGCCAACGGCCGTGACAGTGAACCCGCCGTAGGCGACGCCGACAGTTCCGGCAGGAATCGCTTCCTTGATGGCGATCGACAGCGCCCGGCTCTCGAGGAAGAAATCCTGGATCGTGCACTCGACGATGCAGTCCTGACGATATTGCGCATCCGGCCGGACCGACTTGATATCGAACAGCATGCCTTCGAAGCTGATCCGCATCGTCGCGTCGGCACCGATCACTTCGGTGTAGCGCACCCGGAAGTGCCAGACGTCCTCGCTGTAGCGCTGCTTTGTCTGCGGATCGAAATGCTCGCGGCCGCGGCGCACCGTGACTTCACAGAAGGGCGTGCGCCAGTCCTGCCAGAGGAAGTTCGGCGCATTGAGATCGGTGACGCCGACCTGGATCTTCCGTTGGATGGTCAGGACGTTGCGCAGTGCCCCCGAGCGCATCACTCGTTCCAGTCGTCGAAAGAGTTCGGGATTTTGAGCGCCGCGCGAAGATCATCCATGCCGAATTCGACGCGCCTGTTGATCATCATCTGACGCGGTTCGTTGATCGTCGCCTCGGAATTCTCGACGTAATGGGCCGCCAGGATCTTCACCATGCGCTTCAGCTTGTCAGGGAACGTGGTGTAGCCGGCCTGATAGGTGACCGAGACGCCGCGCACCACGTCCTCGACAGAGGGCCAAGCGGTGACCGGATGGATTTCCGGCACCAGTGTGCCGGTTTTCACGATGTAGTCGGTGTTGACGACAAGATTGTTGTCAGGGCTCGAGCCGTCCTCGATCGTGACGGCGAGCACCGACAGCAACGGCGCGAAAGGCAATAGGATCGGCTTCGGATCGCCGTTCTCATCGTTGCCTGGGAAATTCTTCATATACCGCTTGTAGGTGCGCGGCAGGATCGTGCGGTTCAATTCGCCGCCGGGCCCGTCGAGCTTGTCGACAGCCTCGGCGATCGCAGCGTCAATCACATCGTCGAGCGCAGTGTTGGTCGACGAGATCCGAAGATGCTTCCTGAGATCGGCGCGCGACACGACGTCAGTGGCGACGGCAGTCGGCTCAACGATGACGTCGATGTCGAGCATGATTTCACCGTGTCTTGTAGCCGCCGCGGCCGCCCTTGACGGCCTGCATGTCGCGCGTCAGACGCTCGACGTCTTTCTTGCCAGCTGGCCGCTTGACGACTTTGGGCTTGAGTCCCTTTTCACTCTTCTCCGGAGCGATGGGCACATACTGATCGCGAATCATGATTCCTCGCTGGATTGGGAGGGGGCGGCACGAGGCCGCCCCCGCCTTCATCAGATGCCGTCCGCGTCGCCGAGCTTGGCGACCGCCTGCGTGCTCGGCTGGCGATGATCGCCATAGAACATCAGGATGGCCGACCACTCGCAGGTATCCGTGCCGCTCGCCGAGAGGTTCGGCGTGACCTGGGTCCGGATGAACTGCTTGGCGCCGGAAAGATCGATGTCGACCTCGAAGGTGCCGGTCTCGGTCGAGCCACCGGAATCACCGGTGGCCACGGTCGTTGCGGTGACGGCATCGCTGAAATCGGCGGCGCCGGCGCCAGCCAAGGACGTTGCGTCCTGGAAATTCATGGCGAAGGTCAGGGTCTCGTCCTGGCCGAGGGCCGCCGTGAAGGCGATGACCAGCTTTGCCGAGAGGGCGCGGCCGACGCTCGCCAGTTCACGATCGACCCAGTCGCCATTGACTTCGGTCGCGTCGCCGGAGCCTCCGGCAGTGGCGGTCTTGTTGATCGCCTGGAAGACACTGCGGCTGAATGCGCCGCCGTCATGCATGCGTGCACGCATCGGGGTAACTCCTTATCTCGTGCGTTTCGGTCCCCGCCGGATTATTCCGACGGGGTCTCAGCAGCGGCGCGCCGCTGAACTTCTTCGCGGATGACCGCCTGAGCGTACTCGAGCGGCTTCATTCCCTCCGCCGGCGCGTATTCCGGCCTCAGGGTCTTTGCCAACTTGATCTGCTGCAGGAAGTGCATCTCCTCCCAGTTGTCCGGGATTGCGATGTCATGCTCGACCGGCGCCGCCTGTTTCTGCTTTGGCGCCGCCGGCGCATTTGGGACATCTAATGTCTCGATGTCCTCGGGGATGGGAACGAGCTCGGCCTGCTTGGCACGAAGGAGCTCGCGTGCCTTCTCCGGCGGCACCCCGAAGATGCCGCCGGTTTGAAGGGAAAGAACCGGGACAAGCCCGGTCTTCTTCACGACCTTCATGGAGATCTCCTCAGATCACCGGGACGCTTACGCGCCCCAGCGGCAAGCGGTGATCTTCGACACGGCCTGCAGATAGCGCATGTCGAAGTCGGCTTCCATGGACGCCTTGATGTAGGTCAAGTCGTTCTGGAAGGCCGACACCGCGGTGCCATTGGTGACAACGGTCGCCTCGGTGGAGACGTTGAAGGTGATGCCGAGGCCCTGGCCGAAGAGGACGTGGCCGAAAGCGACGAGCCAGATCTCGGTCTCGTCGGTCGTGGCGCCGCCGTTGGCCGGGTTCTGCGTGGTAACGAGAACCGGCTTGTTGCGCCAGGTCGGGTTGGCGTTCTGCAGCTCCGGATAGTACCGGTTGCCGTTGCCGTCGCGCATGTTCTGCAGGAAGATGAACACGCGCGGGTTCATCACCCACTTGGCACCCAGCATCGGCAGGTTGGCATTCATCATGCCCAGTTCGGCCGCGGCCGCATCGGCTTCGACCTGCGCCACCGTCGGCGCGGTGCCGCCCGTGGCAGCATTGCTCGTGACGCCGTTGATCTTGGTGATGCCGAGCGGGGTGTGCACGGTGCCCTCGCCGACATAGGCCGCACGATCGACCTCGACCGACACGACGTTCGCCATGTCCATCTCGACCCAGGCACGGACATCCGGCAGCGAGAAGCGGATGAGCTGGTTGGTGATCGGAACCAACGCATCGACGAACTTCGACGACATGTTGATTTCCTTGAAGGTCGGCTGCGACTTCGCAATTGCCTGCCCCTCACCGCGCCAGCCGGCCGTCGACGAAGACGCCGCGGCGGGCAGCTTGTAGTTGCCGCCGATCATCGGGACCATGCGCGGGCCACCCTGGATGAACGTGGTCATCGGGCGCAGGACGTCGACGATCTCGTTCGCCATGTTCTCGGGAACGAGCACGCCGCCGGCAGCCGCCGAGCCGGAATTCAGGGTGCGGGTACGGGCGAGATCGAATTCCCTCGCTACCGGGCCGTACCCAGATTCGTCGAGATAGCGCATGACGCTCTTGTGGCCGCCGGCCTTCTCCTCGAGCCAGGCCTTGGCCATCGCCGCGACCATCAGACCCACCTTTTCCGAGGTGGTGAGCTTGACTTCCGGGGCGGCCGGGGTGGTCTGGCCGACCGGCTGATGAGCCGGCTGGGCAGCGCGGGCGCGGACGTCCTCGGCCTTCTTGAGCGCCTCGATCTGCTTCTCGAGTTTCTCCATCTCGGCGGTCTTCGCTTCGATGGACTCGAGATGGGCGGCCTGCTCCGCATCCGGAACATTGTCCTTCTTCAGGAGCTCGTCGAGTTCCCCGGCGAGTTCCTTCAACCGGGCCTGCAGTTGTGCCAGATTCATAGCAATCTCCTATCGCTGGCATAAAAAAAGGCCGCCTTTTCGGCAGCCTGGTTGTCCCCCGGAGACCCGGTAGGGAATGCGTGATGGGTGGTGGCGTTAGGCCTTGATCAGGCCCTTCTCGATGAGTCGCTGACGGGTGCTTTCCGCTTTTGACTTCGCGGCGGCGATGACGTCCGCCGAGGGCGGTGTTGGCGGCACCGGCAGTTCCTGTTCGATCGATTTTCGACCGAACAGCTTCGCCAGTTTGGTGGAAACAGTGTCAATCAGCGCGTCGAGTGCGCTGACTTTTTCCTTGGCCTCATCGATGCCTTTGGTGTTGACTTCGACAGTGATGGACCCAGCGGAGACGGTCTTTTCGGCTTCGGCTCTCTTTTCAGACGCGGGAGCAGCCGTCTTACCCTCGTCTTCCGGATCGTCCATGCCTTCGCTATCGGCCGACTCCTCGCCAGATTCGTCATCCGGCTCATCCTCGTCCTCCGCCTTCGTGGTCAGGAGAAAGCGTTCGGCCTTGATGCCGCGGAACATGCCCTGCCATTCATCAGTCAGGAATTCGACGGCGAGCGCATGAACGCCCTTGAACTCGCCGTCGGCGACAATCCAACTGGCGATGATCTCACCAGTTGCCTTTGCCAGGACATCGAACGGCCAGTCCTTGTTTTCAGGATGATCGGGATTGGGCGTCACCTTGGCGCCGACGAACTTCTCCGCTTCAGCATTCGTGGCCGCCTTCAGTGTCATCTCGGCGACCGGCACGAACTTCGGAGCGGCCGGGGCCAGCGACTTGTCGACGATGAAAGTCGAGCGATTCACGCCGAGATCGAGATGCTTGGCCCGATACTCATCCATCGGGATGAGCAGACCTTCTGGGGTCTTCGCCCAGTTGTCGAGGATGTCCTCGAGAAGTTCCTTGGCGAGCCGCATATCGCCGTCGGCAGAACGGGCCAATGCATCGGCATTGGCAGGCACTGCACAGACCGAGCATTCGATGAGCTCGCTCTTGTTGAACTTCAGCCCGTAGGTCCACTGGCCCTCATCGTCGAGGATCATCTCGATCTCATCCCAGTCCGGGATGAAACCGATCGAGTTCGCACGGATGCCGCCGTTCTCGATCATCCAGGCGCACTCGTCGATTTCCTTGACCGGCCCACCAGGCGGCAGCATGACGAAGTCGCCCTCCAGCCGCGGCGGCCGACCTTTCAGGATCTTCTCCAGGTTGTCCCACTTAGCGACAGGCCAGGTGCGGGAGTTGTGAAACAGCAGCCCAACAGGATTACGCTCGAACTCTGTCGTGTCGAGGCCGGACGTCACGACGATGTCGCCGTAGCGATCGACACTCTGCGACGTCATGATGAAACGCGCAGAACGGCGCTCACCATCCCACGACGGAGGCGCCTTGAAGGCCTTCGCCACGGCCGAACCGCGCCCGGTGTCGCGGACATGATCTTTGCGAAGTGACCTCGCCTCGTCGGCGGAGATTTTTTTGAACTTCGCCATCTCGTTCTCCTCAGTTGCTGGACACCAGCCGAATTGACTTCGACTTGTCCGCGGGGGTGTTGTCGGATTCCGTCTCGTCCGCCTTTGGCTCACCAGACGACGCTGCAGACCCGCCGATCACGACGGTTCCGTCGCTGTCGACCACGTTCATGTTCACCGGAATCAGTCGATGTTCGCCCTGGCCGTGCGGCAGCGGATTGAAGCCCTGTGTCGCACGTGCCTCGTCAAAGGTGATGGCACCGCGCTCCAACAGAACCTTGATGCGCTCGGTCTCGCGCTGGGAGTCGCGTAGCGTCATCTCCTCGCGATCGAACTCGAAGAAATACCGCAGCCGGTCCTTGCGGCTGAGAAGCACTTTGGCGAACCGATGCTCGAACCTCTCGGCGCGCGGCACCAGCGTGTCGCCGACATACATCTTCTCGGCCGTCTCGAGGTTCTCGTACTTCGATCCGTCGAAATGGAAGACCTTATGCGGCGGGACGCGGAGAAGCCGGCAGGTCTGGTTGATCTGCTCGGCGAACTGCTTCGACAGTTCCATCTCTTCCGGATTGGACGAGGTCGGCTGGAACTCCATGTCGTCTTCGATAACGATCGGGTCGGTTCCTGCTTTGAAGCGCCGCATCAGCTCTTTCAGCTGCATCCGCAGGCGCTGGAAAGCGAGTTCATCGACTGCGCCGGCGCCCTTCTTGCGAAACACGCCGCGTATCTGGCCCTCCTCGCTGAAGAGCGAGTTGCGGAAGTCGTCCAGCGCCTCGCCGGTCTCAAGCACATCCTTGCCGGCCGTGAGCGTCGAGTAACCGTCCATGCCGTCGATCATGCGGCCGCGCACATGGATCATGTCGGCTTCAGCAAAGCGCTTCTGCGCCATGCCGAGCAACGCCTGCTCCTGCATTGTCGAGGCGGTCACCTCATAGAAGACGTCACGGCCTTCGATGTACGCACGGACTCGGCCGGTCTGGAAAGGAATCAGCTCCAGCGGATCCCCGAAGTTGTTGCGCAGCACGCCGGCATATGCGTTGGAGGTGTAGCACTCCCACAACACCATCATTTCCGAGAATTCGGGCCAGGTGTGCCGGCGGTTTGGTTCCATCGCGAGCATCGCCGCGATCTCGTGCCTCTCCGGCATGACCACCCTGGAAGTCCCGTTCGGCAGCCGTTCACGAAGCCGGAGCGTCGCCTTCGAGATGTCCTGGGCAATGACGTCGCAGCACAGGAGAAACGCTGCCTGCTTGATCGCGTTCTGGACGTCGTTCGATGCGATGTTCTTGTCGAGCCACGACGCGAACTCCGCCATCGTCATCGGTTCGCTGTGATCGCGCACCACGATGTCAGTCTGTGGGGTGTCATCCTGTTCCGACATTTTCTGCACCCACTATCTTGTCGTAACCGATGATCCCGCGGTGGACATACGGGTCCGTTGACGCCTCGGCGACTTCGCCTGCGGGCTTGGCTTCGGTCGGCTGCATGCGGCAGCCATTCGCGAAGCAGAGAGCGACAAACCCGTCGATCTTCCGAAGCGAGGCGTCCTTTTCCTTGCGCGGCATGATCGAGCCGTTGCCCTTGCGCTCGCCGTGCACGTTCTGGGCGTTCCAGGCCAGCACCGGGTTGCCGTCATGCCAGATCGTCTGCGCGGCGATGCGGCCGATGATGTCGTCCGTCGGCGCCGTCATCGTCTTCGCGTTGTTCGGATACACCATGACCGGCTTGTTGCCGTCCCAAAGGTGTTTCACGGTGTTGTGCGCCTGTGCCGGATCGCAGGCGATGACCTGGACGTCGAACATCTCGCAGAACACTTCGATGTCATTCCTGACTCGATCGTGGTCGGCCAGCGGGCCCGGGGTCAGAAAGAGGAAACCCTGATCTTCCCAAACAGAGAGATGGTCGACCAGCTCAGGGTTGAGCGCTGTCGGCGACTCTTGCGGCAGATAGAACTGTGCGAACGCGACCAGCTGTCCGGTCGGCAGTTCGAACAGAAGAACCACCGCGCACATGTCCAGAACCTGGGCCAAGTCGACGCCGATCCAGCACTTCATCCTGAAGAAGTCGGAAAGATCGAGCTTCCGCTTGCATGCCGCCCACGCCGCCGGCTCGATCAATGCCAGACCGGCATTCGTCCAGATATTGAACCGGGTGCGCGCCACCTCGCCGCGCTTGTCCGGCCGAAGCCGATATGCCTCGGTGACCGCGGCCCTCACAATCGACTTGTCGAGGCCGACCCCGTACATCGGGTTGGCCCGCCCGATCAAACTCTCGTCCGTGAGAAGTTTTTCCCAGTTGATCGCGTTGGTTTCGGGGTTTGTGTAGTCCTCCTTGTCGAGGGTGTAGATCGCGGCGAAGAACGTGTAGTCCTCGACCATCCCCTCCAGGATCATCTGCGCTTGGCTGAGCAGATCGAACGCCGGACCGTCGGCAGTGTGGCCGGCGGTAGTGATCATCCTCCGGAGTGCGTTCGGGCGGGCCCCGAAGGCCGAGTCGACGACCTTGTAGACCAGCGCGGCGCCGGCGTGGCCTTCTTCGAAGAGCGCCAGCGACGGGTTGAGACCGTCGATCCGGTCGCCCTGCTGGGTCAGTTTGAAGATGCGGCCGCCGCCTCGAGTGATCTCGTCCTGGGTGACGCGGATCCCGAACTCTTCCTTCAGCTCCTCGTCGTTGTTAAGCATTTTGACGATGTCGCCGTAGAGCGTATCGTCAGCCTGCCGCGATGAGTGCGCGGCGATCGGGATTTCCGGCGCTACCGACCCGGAGCAGCACAGCTCGAACAGCGCCGCGCGCGTGGCGCGGAGACTTTTGGCGTTCTTCCTGGGAATCAACTCCAGGGCAGTCTTCACCAAACGGGTGCCGTTCAGCCTGACCCGGAAACCATGGATGGCCGACTCCATCCAGATCTCAAACGGCTCAAGGATGATCCGGGGATCCGGATTGCCGTCCTCGTCGATCTGGTTCAGTTCCCAGTTGCCAGATTCGAAATGCTTCAGCTTCTCGCCGAATCGGCAATAGTCGACCAGGTGGACCGGCGAGTAGTAGAACTCGCATTTCGGATCCTCGGCCATCTCGAGCATGTCGAGATAACGCTGGGCAGCCTTGACCAGGAGCCGATTCGTCGGCAGTCGCCCCGAGGCAACCACCTCGGCATACAGCCTGGCGATGGCTGGATAGTCGGGGACGAGCTCGATCTCGCCGGTTTCAGAGTTCTCCAGTTCCAGTTGGCCGATGTGGCCGCAGTCGGATCGGTGAAGCCCGGTTATTGGAGAACCCGACCCCGTTGAACCGCTTTTTCTCGTTGGGGTTCGCGATCGGCGGCGCATCTTCGGCAATCTTCAGGCGGCGGCTCAGCGAGTCCATCGCATTGAGGAGCTGCTGGGGAACCATCTTCCCGGCCTCGAGCTTCGCGTGCATCTGCTGATGCATGACCGCATAGCGCTCGCAATCCTCTGCGACGATCTTCGTTAGCTTGCCCGACTCCAGGAGAAGCGTTGCGAACTCGACATACTTCGCCTTTCCAATTTCGTTGAGCGGCAGGCTCGGATCCGGCACCCTTGGCAGGAAGACGCCGGTGATGATCTTTTCGGCGGCGCGGGCATTGAAAACAGCCTCAGACTCAGCCGCTCGGAACGTGCCACGACGCTTCTTTTCTGTATCCGTCAGGCGGTTATGCCCGCCGCTTCCCTTGCCGCCCATTGCTGTTCTCCGCCGACCGCGGGCGGCCGTACAATTTCTCTCCGATCTGGCGCAGGAGCTCCTTCTCGGGCCAGCTCAAGCGATGGTCGTCGACCGAAACGACAAGGACTTTCTGGTCATGAAGTGCGTTGCGCTTGATCGCCTCGTAGTCGACCGATCGGGAAAGGTTCAGTGGCGATCTCATAGATTCCTTTCTGGGCCGGCGACGATCACGCCGCACTCGGAGCACTTCCACCCTGCCTCGGTCCGCTCCAGCCGCGGCGGCGCCTTCGGTGCCGGTGACACGAGGCAGGTGCAGTGGCTGGCTTGGCGGATGCGCTCCTGCTGCTGCATCTGCATCGCCGCGGCGCGGTCCGCCAGGGAGATGACTTGCGCCACGGCTACGCCGCCCAGCGCTCGAGCTCGGCGCGCCATTCCTCGGCATAGGCGCAGTTTTCGTATCCAGACATCGCCGGGGTGCCCTCGGTGAAGTGTACGATGTCCGGTTCGATCTCGGGATCAGAATGGCCGACGAGCCAGTTCCATGAGGCATCCAGTTCGCCGATGAGGCTGTCGTCGAGCCAGCAGAACGCGTGCAGATCTCGGCCAGGCACTGTGTTGATCAACTCCAACGTCAGTGCACGATTGGCCGGGTGGTCGATGTTGAAGGCCATGACGCTGGACCAGTTCTTGCGCGCGTAGCGGGTCTGCACCTGCCCGTCCATCTTGATCCCCTCCGGCGGGTTGTGATGGTGCTTGACCACCATTACCGCCTTGGACGGATCGCAAAGCTTGAACAGCCGCTCCAGGTTGGTGCGGACCAGCATGTCGCAGTCCATGAATAGCCCCCAGCCGCTGCCGGCCAGATGGGGCACAAGGAAGCGGCTCACGGCGAACTCGGTCGCCATAGGAGCCGCCGAGATGACGTCACACAGGCGGCCGTCTTTAACGCTCGTTGGGCGAGTGTACAGTCCGCGCGCGCGCATCTCAGAAAGGACGATTCCATGTACCGGGATCGGCGTGATGAGCCTTCTCAGAATCGAGTGCTTGGCGACGGCAAACGCCGACGCCTCGCGAGGATCGAAACCGATCCACACAGAATGCTTCACTGGTCTTTCCTTTTGCCCTTGTGGTGCAAGGTGTAATCGGCGAGCAGCGGCGACAGCGGCCAGACATGGCCCTTCGCGCCGGTCGAGTTGAGATTCCGCACCTTCAACTGCGGTTGGGTCGCGAGCGCGTGATCCCAGGCGAAGGCGGAATGCCATTCCCTCAGCTTGAAGACAGAGTCGTTGATGTAGAGATCGGCGAAGATCCGGAGGACGGCCCGGGTCTCAGGTCCGAGACGCATCGCGTAGAAACCGATTTCCGAATGCGTGCCGGGCCGCTGCAGGCACGCCACATCGGTGCCGGCGAGCAGGTCCTCGATCCAGCCCGCCGGCACCGGTTTCTTCGTCTCGGTATCGGCATCGAACCAGACGAAGATGTCGCCGTCCTGCATCCCCGAAAGGGCGGCGACTGGAGCCAAGGCCTGAGGCATCCACTTCACTGCATCGAAGCGCCACGCATAGCCGTTGGCATCGCGTTTCGCGCGCTCCGGCGGCTTCATCCCCCTCGCTGCGGAGTCCGTTCCCCAGCGAAGCAGGAACTCCTGATACCCTTGAAACCACTGCAGTCTGATGGTGCGGCCGCGGCGAAGCGGCAGATCACGGTCAGCGACGACCACGAGCTCGACGCCAGCTGGCCAGAAATCGGCAAACGAGCCTGCGAACCGCCGGCCATAGCGTTCCCATGCCGTTCCCCACATAAGGGAACAGACCCTGACTTTCATCCTGGTCGTCTCCGGCTACCGCAGCCCGCCGTGCATGCGGATAACCACACCGGTGATGTGGTCGGACTGGAAATAGAGCAGCGTCTTCGCCAACTGAGCGACCTCTCGCGCAAGCAGGAAGCGCTTCTTCGGATGTTCCTGCTTGCGGCGCTCAAGATTCTCGACGTCGGTCCGGCGAAGCGTCATTCCGGCGTCTTCAATGATCCCTGGCGATATCCCGACGATCTGTTGCCCGGGCGTGCGCAACTCTTTCGTCTCGATGTAGCCGTGAAGCTTGGCCTTCGCCGCGGCGTAGTTCTCGTCAAATGATCCGCGATATCCGCTCTCCGAGCCGATGATGCAGATCCTTGCGAAGTCAGTCGTCTCGATGATGCGATCGCACGCGCACGCGATTGAATGGAAGTTCACTTCCAGGCCTTCAGCGATCTCCGCATCGGTCTGGTCGGCAATCCGCTTCGGCCTCAGCAAACCGTGGCAGAAGAAATACCGCTCGGCCGTAACCGGGAAATTCGGCTCGAGCGGCTTCCCATGAATGACGACCTCTTTGGTCGGCAGGATCTGTCGGAACTCTTCCGTAATCCGGCTCTGCCAGCCGGTGATGACGATGGTCATTTCAGCAGCCGATACATGATGACCGCCGGCCAAAAGATCGGCCAGAACGACATCAACCAAACGTCAGCTAATTTGCTGCCCATATAGGAGCGACCATCACAAAGAAGGCCCATCACCGTCCATGACACAAAGAATCCGACCAGCCAGATTGCTTCGATCACGCGATCATTCCCTTGACCACCTTCTCGGCGGCCAGGACAGCATCGATCTTGCCGGCCCGGATGCGCAGCGCGCGTTCGCCGACGCGGGCGACGTCGACCAGGCGCGTGTCGGCGCCGGACAGCGGCATCGCCCGGATCGAAAGCCGGTAGTCGGCTATCTCGTATAGATCGCGGACAGCAGGATAGAAGCCAGCCATGTCGCCGAGCATGAATTGAGCTTGGCGCTCGATCTCCGCGGCCGACAGGCCATTGAGCAGTGCACGGGCTTCCGCCCAGGTCTTGCAGGTCTTCGAAAACGGTGTCCACCGCGCTGACGACAGACTTGAGAGCCCCAACCCTTCGTTCCAGACGTACAAACTCGGAAATGGCCCATCGACAATGGTCACCGATTTGTCGGTCGGGCCCTTTAGCAGCACCACCAAGCACGGTTCATATCGATCAACGCCGGCGCTGTCATTGGCGCAGAACGAGCAGTCGATCGTCATATCGTAGGCGGGGTGGTCAACCTCGCCGATTGGCGTGTTGAACTTGATTGCGCCGTCGAGAACTTCCGAGAAGTAGGCTCGCGCATCATCGACCACGATGTGGCGCTCGCCAAGCATCACGCCGCCCTCGACATAGGCCAACCCGAATTCCGTCGGGTCGTAAAGAGTGATGAACTCGACTTGGTCCCGCAGAACCCTTTTGTAGGTGCCGAAGTCGATCAGGCTGTGATCCTTGGCCACTGCGTAGATATTG
This sequence comes from Mesorhizobium sp. L-8-10, assembly GCF_016756635.1. Lineage (NCBI taxonomy): Bacteria > Pseudomonadati > Pseudomonadota > Alphaproteobacteria > Hyphomicrobiales > Phyllobacteriaceae > Mesorhizobium > Mesorhizobium sp. L-8-10. The sequence continues at coordinate 5,460,022 of NZ_AP023263.1, forward strand.
ACCGGAATCGCCCTGGTGAATCGTCCGTACCGTGCCAGAAATTCCGCCTGATGCTCTTGGCACGCCTGCTGCGTCACAAACGACCGCGGATAGTGCGGAGCCCCAAGATGAAGTCTCGCCGGGATGTTTCCGGACGCCCCACCGAAGATGCGGTTGCCAACTTCGTGAACCTCAACGTCATGGCCGTCGGCCAGAAGTGCAGTAGAAAGGTGACAGCCGAACCAGCCGGCGCCGAGAACGCGGATTCTCATACGTTGCCTGTGTCGTAGACGGCGCGGATGATGAGCCCTGGCCGCTCAAACTTCGTCAGCTTGCCCGCCCACCACTCGGGAGGTCTGACCGTGAGATGCGCGTCGCGGCCGTCGGGCAGCAGTTTCTTCGACGGCCGGCAGGCGATGGCCAGGAAGACGAACGATTTTCCCAGATCACACTCGGGGCGGACCAGAACGGACGAAAAGATGTCGTCCAGGATGCCGTCGACGTCCGGCTCATCGATGTGCTCGAGAACGTCGGTGCTGATCACGCCATCGAAGAGGCCTTCCGGCTTTTCCGACAGCTGACGGACGCCGACGTCATAGCAGTACGGCAGCAGGCCGCCCCATGCCTCGTGCGCGCGGCGCGCAAGATACTGGTAGCCCTTGCCGGAGCCGTAGTCGAGCAGCCTGGTCGGCCGGCATTCCTTCACGAGCTCGGCGATCGCCTCGACATGGTTCTTGATCGAATTCCCGGCGAACAGCTTCGGCCACTGCTCATGCATCTGGCCATAGACCTTGGCGTAGTCCATCAGCGACCGATGATCTCCCTCGCGACGGTTTTCGCCCCGTCAGCGGCGATCGTGCGCGCCGCGAAGTGCAGCTCGACTCCAGAGCGATGGTTGGCGCGCAGGATTTCCCGCCACCGGTCTGCCGACCACCCGGACGGCATCTCCGCCGGCGACCGGAACACCTTCTTCTTCACCGGACCAAGCTTCTCGGCGACATAGACCGCCTTGTTGGCCAGGCTGTGCAGCCGTCCAATGACCCACGGCAGGTCGCCGATTGGAATCGCGCCCAGGGTGTGGGTGCAGATCACGATGTCGAACTTGCCGGTCGGCTCCTTCGCGAAGGGCGGGAACGCCGGATCGTACATGGTGATCGGGATGCCCCAGAACTTTCCGATCGTCATCCCTACCGGGATCGAGCCGATCGGATCGTTATTCTGCCACTCGTATTGGACGCCCTTGCCGCAGCCATAGTCGAGGATCGACGCGCAGCCGAGGCGGTCGATGATCTCCTTGATGAAAGGAGCGTGCGGCCGCAGCAGGCTGCCGGAGAACGTCTTGCTCGCCGCGTGGTGACGCCGGCTGTCCTCGAGAGCCTCGAAATATTGCGACGTCGGCCCCATGTCAGAACAGCCAAGCCCCGAGCCCGAAGGCGATCGCAAAAATCACCACCGCCGCGATGACCGCGCCCCACGCCAGGATGCGAAGGGCGTCGTCGAAGATGCTACCCATGTTGCGCCTACCCGTAGATCAGAGGGCGGATGACGTTCCATGCCTCGCCTGAGGCAAACTCGTTCAACTTCCATTGCTGATAGGCCAGATTCCAGAGCCATTGCCGGCGACTGGACTCGTCAACCATGAGCGGATGCTCGATCTCTGCGATCTCGGTCTTCGAGATCGGTTTCGCGACCGCGTCGCCAAGGATGACGCACGGGATACCGGCCAAGACAGCCTCAAAGCAGGCGTTCGATCCGTGCGTGACCAAGACATGGGCGCCGTCGAGCACGTCGAGAAGCGACTCCTTGCCCTTCGAGAACAGCGCACCCTTGACGGGGATGGCCTCTTTCCAGCTCGGCTTCGGCCGATAGACGATCGGACGGCCACCGGTGGCCTGGTTGAGCCTCTTGATCAGCCTCCTGACGTAGGTCGTCGGATCGGCGATGCCGTAGAAGTCGTGATACTTCGCCGAAGAGCCGGCGATCACGACATGCTCGCCAGCGGACCGCCACGGCTTCGGCTCGAGCCTGAGCATGTCGAAGCGATCACTCGGCCGCTGCGTCTTCATGAGGTAGCGGGTCGGGTGGTGAGCGTCGACCGCCACTCGCCAGTATTCCCAGACATGCACCGGTCCCGGGCCGCCGTGACGGACGTACCCCTTATCGAGCATCACGGTGTGGACGCCGGCATTCCAGTTCGCCTGAAACAGCTCCTTGCTCTTCACACCAACCATGACGGCCACTTCGCAGTCGTCTGCGACTTGCGGTTCGCCGGTCAGGTTGCGGACAACCGCCTCGTCTCCGTGCTCTATGACACCGCGGGCGAAAGCGTCGGCGAGCAACCCCTCGCGTGGCTTTTCGGAGCGGAAGAAGCAGACTTTCATATCAACCCTTCCGACTTCAGCGTCCGCCACGCGACGCCGTCGCGCATCTCCTGGACGTTGAACTGACAGTGCGCCAGGCTATTCGCCCACTCGCGCCGCCCATCCGGCTTCCGTGGCTGCTCGATCTTCTGCAGGTCAGTCTCAGACAGCGGTAACCCGGCGCCCTCGACACAGAAATTCGGCACGCCTGCCAGAAACCCGTCGACGCAGACGTTCGAATGGTGGCTGACGATGGCATGGCAGTCGGCCAACACCGTCGAAACGTCCTCCTTCGACCGCGCGAAGATGGATCCCGGAATCGGCGATGCCCCGTGCCACGACGGCTTCGGCCGATAGAGAATCGGGCGGTCGGTAACCCCGCGCAGGCTCCTGATCGCCCAGGTTTCCCATTCCTGAGGCTTGAAACCGTCCGCCCTGGCTCCCTTGTCGCTGGTTCCGCACACCAGAATGTGTTTTCCGTCGCGCCACGGCTTAAAATCGAAGCCAAATCGGGCGGCGCGGCGGTCGTCATGCCGCTTTGCCTGGAAATAGGCCGTCGGATGCCGGCTGTTCACCGAGACCTTGTGGAACCCGGCGAACTTTCCGCCGTCTGTGCGCCCGAAATAGCCGAGATCGACGAAAACCACCGTCCTGTCGTGCTCACGATAGGACCGAAAGACTTTCTGCAACTGGTCGTCATAGCCGTAGAAGACCGCGATCTCGGCCTCCGGTGCGCGAAAAAAGCGCGATTCGATGACCTTGACCGTGTCCCCGCACCGTTTGATGCCATCCGACATCGCCGAGGCGATTAGCGTCGACCGCTTGTGCCCGGCGATGTGGTAGACGGCTACTTCAGAAGCCATGCAAACGGCTCTCCGGACTCGATCTCGTCGACTGTCCACTGTGCCCACGCCAAGCGCCGCAGCATCGGCAGACGATCACCGACAAACGGGCTCTCAATATCTGAGATGCCGAATTTCGCCGCCGGCGCGCCGATCCAGCTCGGCATTTCATGAAACATCGGCACGCCAGCGATCAGCGCCTTGATGCCGGCGCCACTCGCCCAGGTCACGGCCGCCCATGCATTCTTCAGGTCTTCGAAAGGATCGGTCCTTTCGCGACCCGGATGCGGCCGCACTCTCACCGGGCGGCAAGTGACGGCGCGAATCCTGCGCACGACGTCGCCTGTCCAGTCTTTCGGCATGGTAACGCCTGGCTCGCCGATGCCGCGCTGCGGTAGGATGACGATCTCCTCGCCGCCGTTGCGCCATGGTGCAAGGTCAATGCCCAGCTGCGCCCAGCGATCGGCAGGCCCTTCCTTCCATGTCCCTGCGCCGAGATGGTGGCCAAGCGCCAGCGCGTAGAGTTGATGGCCGCGCCGATCCTTCCCGATGAAGCCGTTTTCCGCCACGAGCACCCGGGCGCCTGCGGCTTCGTAGCGCCGCGCATGCATGTCGTTGCTCAGCGATCGATTCCAGATCAGCAGCACATCGTGCGGCGCAGGCGACTGCTTGGGCGGATGCCCTGTGAGATAGCCGAGCCGCTCGAGCCCGCGATGAAAAGCGTCCTTCCGGTAGTGCGGAGACGGATGGAACGTGTCTGACGCTACAGGATTTCCCATCCGTCGGTGTCCAGACTGACCCTCGGCAGCCAATCGATCGTCGATCTGATCGTCGCGTTCACGCAGCGGATGCCGCGGCCGGCGAGCTCGTCGGTGAGCTCGCGCATATGCTTGCGCCAGTTCTGGACGTTGCTGTGCTTGTCCATCTCGCCCTTGTGCGGGCCGAACCAGTGCAACCGGGCGCCGTCGTCGCTGTAGTCGTATCCGACGAGGATGATCGTCCTTGCGCCGAGCTTCGCCGCCAAGTGTACGGCCTGATAGCCGCCGTTCCCGCCGGACCGGATGCACCCGGGAGCGTCGTCGAAGCCGCCGACGCCGGTGTTCTTCAGCGTGCGGACGTCGTGGTAGCCGGTGATCTCGAGCGACGTCTTGACGCCTTTGAAGGCGGGAACTCCGCCATGAAGGTCGTGCCACTTACGATCGCAAGCATGCAACAGATCGGCGAACCAGCAGGGATAGATCGCATCGTTGATCGCGATCACTCGGATCTTATCCCGAGCCCTGGCGATCCCGATTTGGCGGACCTGCGACAGCGTCAGCGATGGGCCGCCGGCGACGATCACCATCGGCCGGTCGCCAAATGGTGCGATCGGCACGCAGTTGTCGATGATCAAGCGTCAGAACCCGCGCGGCGGAACGAACAGGCAGATGGTGCGGCCGTCGTTCGCGCCGGCGACGCTGCACCAGTGGAATTCCCCGTCCGGACTTTTCCTGATCCTGCTGTCCGTCATCGCGACCACCTCGCCGGTCCCGACGATCACGAAGCCCTCTGGCCGCTCGAGCACCGCACTCTTCTCGACCGGACGGCAGTCGTAGCCGGAACAGCAGGAGAAGGGGTACGACCAGCCCTCCGGCTGTGCCGCCGTCGGAAGCGCGTTATGCGCGTGCGCTGAGGTCGCCGAGAAGAACAGCCATAGGCCCACTGCAAATGCAGCCAGCAAGACAGTCACCAAGACCAACACCGAGGCGAGCACCTGCCAAGCCTTTGGCTCGCGGACGAACTCGCCGTCCTCGTAAGGATCATACTCGATCATCGTGATGCTCCCGGCCTGGCCGCGGAACACTCTCCACGACCTTGTACGGCAGGCGAAGAAGGGCCGCGATGGCCGTGTTCCCCAGTCCCTTCGCCTTCAGCCTGGCGACTTCCGCGTTCGACGGTGTGTAGAAGGCAGGCGGGGTGGGCGGATCAGGATCCACTGGATTCGACTGCGGAACTTCAGCTGGCGGTCGGCCCGGTCCGCGGATGACACCGGCCTTCCTCGCCAGGATGCTGATAGCTGACGAAGACACGCCTAAGCGTTCTGCGATGTTCTTTACTTTTTCGCCGGCGACGTAGCGTTTGACTGCCTCGCGTCGCTGATCACCGCTCATCAGCCGCCGGCGGATCTTTCCCATAGATCAAGGTCCGGACGAACCAGGACTACACCAGCGCGATCTCAACCCGTCCGTGGACGACTTCGGTGAGTATCTCTTCGGTCGCTCGATTGAACGCCACATTGCCTTGCTCGGTAATGACGTGCCGTTTCACCCAACCCTGGCGAGCGTCAGCCGTGAGGCAATACTGCTGCTCCACGCCGTCGAGGTACACCTTGATCCTCTTCCCATCGCCGCAAGCCATCGCGTAGGCGCGCTCGCCGGGGTCGCCAGTTTCCGTAGAAACCCGTTCATACCCTTCTGGAGCGCTGTTCGCTTGGACGGCCGCGCCAGTGACTGCAATCGGCGCCACCGCAGCGCCGCGAAGGAAGGAACGACGATCCATGAAGTTCTCCACTGCCCGGCAGCCCCGATTCCCGAATGACATGCCTTTATCGCCCCCTTCGGCGGTTCTCAGCCACGATCGAAGGGCAACTCCTGCGCCGGGCTGGCAGGATCGGAAACGGGGGGCGAAGACTCAGATGATCAGCGATTTTGGCGCGATGGCGAGAGCAGAACACGGCGGTGGCCGACCGGCGTGTCCCTCCTGGATTTGCAACGTTGACCCCAGCCGAACAGGGGTGCGTATCCAGCTCTTGCTGCGTTAGTGGGGGCGCGGCCTGTCTAACTCACCCGCCTCCCTCGCCTCGCATTCCGGTCCCCTGCGGGGGAGGGTCATAGCAACCGGCTGATCAGACCGGCCCCATCGCCTCCCCCTTCTCTCAGGGTGTATCTTGGTTGCAGGGACAGGATTCGAACCTGTGGCCTCGTGGTTATGAGCCGCGCGAGCTACCTGGCTGCTCTACCCTGCGTCAATATGTGGTGGTTTCTGGCCGCTCTACCAGTGATTCCCATCTAGTGGTAGTGCGATGATTCGGCGGCAATCTGACTCGCTCTGCCCCGGCTGTAAACAGACATTTTTGAAAGTTCCAGCGGATTGCCTATGATTTTGTTGAATAAGTGATTGATCCAGAATCCGTTTTCACACCTTCAAAATTCTTCGCAGTGATCGCTCGAGACCGCACCCGGCACGCCATCCATTGAAAGCACAACTTTCATTTCAGTTCGGTTGGAAACCCGCTATTCAGTTCCTGCTAATTCAGTGAAAGGAGTAAGCAGGATGGTGCAGAAAGCCATTATCACCGACGTCAGCAAGTTGAGGCCGGATCTTCTCGATCTGTCGGTCGCCGAACTTGAGCGGCGCCGGGCGGAAATCGACATGGCGATCATCGAGATCGGAAAGAAGGAAGCCGAGGCGCAGCGCCTGAAGGACATCGAGGATGCCGGCAAACACGTCGACCACCTCTTGGAGAGCATCAAATGGCTGCACGACAGGGGATTTCTGCCGCCGAAGATGACCGAAGCCTTCAGCGGCGCCGACGGCCAGTTCGCTCCCCACCGCTACATCAAGCGACCGCGAGCATGAGATACATCGTCTTGGCGCTGGTCGGCGTAGCAGCCTCGATCTACATCGGGCAGTTCCTGTGGGGATTGAAGGTAGCGGCCGATCAGCGGCAGGCCGATCTTGATGAGCGCGCCAAGGTCAGCATGTTCGAGCGGCTGTCCGGCATGTGCATCAACAAGTCTGACGATGCGGCCTGCGAAAGTGCCAAGTTCGAGTGCGCGCGATGGGCGGCGAGCCGCTATTCAAAGACCTGCGATGCCGTTGTGAGGTGATCGGCTGGGGGGCTCTTCAAGCTGATCGCCAGATGTGATCCTGGCTTCCAACGAAGGGCCAGTCGTTGGATCACGAATTCTGATGAAACGTCAACGTCAATGCGAGATATTAGGGACCCACGCATTTCCAGTTGGCAGTCTGGAAGCCCGAAGATCAGGTCTGACTGTGAGCCGTTTATGAGATGATCGTAGAGAGCGCTATAGCCATCGTGATCAGCAAAGACTTCGGCAATGCCGTCGATGCGACCTGTCCGAATATTGGTGCCGACGAGTCGATCGAAGCAATAGTGGACATCAACCTTTTGTTCCATTGTCGTGGAAAGTGTTTTTCCGATGAACGCATTACATCGCGGTGCCGCAGCCATAAGTCAAAGGGCTCGATCGTCACGGGCCGCTTCGGCGCCTGGATCAGGGGCACAGCTTCGACTTGCTGCATCGGGATCCCGGCGGCGGCGATCCCGGCCGCTGCCATGAACCCTTTCAGAAAGTTGCGGCGGGATATGTCGGTCGTTTTCATCTCACCTCCGTCGGCGCCGGACCAGGGCGCCAGTCTTCATGCCTGTCATAGATATCATGCACCATGGCATCTATCGGACTGATCTTGAACACCAGGGGTGCCATGGGCTTGTGCCGATAGGCCGTTCCATCCGCGCTCATCTGGACTCGGTAGCTGTCGCCGAGGCGGGTGATGTCGATCCATTCTGTGGCGCTCATTTGACCCTCTTATGGCCGACACCACGAACCCACCACCACGTCCATCCGAAAGACTTCATCAGGTGCGGAATTCGGTTCCAGCCGAACCGGATGAAAGGCGGTGACCAGAAAATCGTGATCGACAGGCGGCCGATGCGCAGGTCGATGAGATCGTTCATGCATTACTATCCAGCTTCACGATTGCCTTCACCTCGCCGTCGACCAGAAGCACGGCGAGGTTGTGCGGGATGGCGAGGTTGCCGCGGAGTATGATGCCACTAAACGATGGGGCAACCGCCAACTTATCGCCCGGCATCGGGATTTGCCGATCGACCCAAACGCGGAAAGCCGCCGTCGACCCACATTGAATGCTGGCCTGAGAATGGATAGGCCGCCGTGCGGCGATCCGCGCAAGAGCCTTGACGTCAATCTGTTCCATGGCGCTCACGACGGATATACCCTATCGAGCATGATCTCGCCGCGACGTTCGGCCTTCTCGATGATGGCGCGCAGTGCCTCGCATTGAGCAGCCGAAAACCCGACCTTTGGGCAGGCGCTCCAGTCGGAGCTGGCCTCCATCATCGCTTCTGCGGCGGCCATGGCGTCAGCACAACGCGCAAACACACTCCCGCCATACGAGATGCGCCAGCCGCCATTCGCCAGGCTGATTGCGAACCCCTCATCACCGCCAAGCATGAGGTGGACCGCCAGTTCCCCACGACACATGGCTTCAACAGACGTTTCGGGGCCGCGGCTGACGACAGGGATTGTGTGTCGCTCCCATCCCGGCCGGTCGCACAGGACTGTTTCGGCGCTGCCGCGCTCCGGCCAGGGTATGGACTGGTCTGCAAATTTGAGTCCGATGATCGCTATGTGGTCGGCCATAGATTTTACGTCTCCACCTGCTTTATCCGCTCTTTGAGCCGATCGATCTGTGATTGCGTGAACTCATAGGCCTTCCGGCAGTGGCGCTGCGGGCCGGCGTCGGCCGCATCGACGATGCGCTTTAGTTCGTCGACGAGATCGCGGAGCTGGCGCTCGCGAAGAATGGCGGCCTCAGCGATGTCGAGAATCTCTTTGGCCTCATCCTCCCACGACACGCGCCAGAGCGGCGACGAGCAGTTTGGGCACTTCTCGCCGGGCTTGTCGCTGTTGAAGACGGTTCCGTCCGCGGCATTGAAGCCCATCTGTACGAGCCGGAACTTGCACTTCGGGCAGCGCCAGACGCCTGGGACGTGGAGGGTGGTCGTCATGTCACTCATGGTCGAAAGATCGTCGCTTCGATGCGCTGGCAGTCTTCGTAGGTATCTGCCCAGTAGTATACACAGACCAACTGCCCGTCCGACCGCTTGAACAGTTGCGGATAGCCGATGTCGCTATCGCCGTGCTCGCGCAGCAACGCGACCAGCTTCCATGTCTCGCCGCCGTCTTCCGAACGCGACAGCCGCATTTCGCAGTCGGACCGGTTGGCATAAGCGCAGTAGAGCGAGCCATTGAGCTCGATCAGCGCCGGCGGGTTGCCGTTGTGCGCCCCGGTCATCCCGACGAGCTGCGGCGCCGACCAAGTCTTGCCGTCGTCGTCGGAGAAGACCGCGTCGATCCAGCCGCCGTCGTACTGCGCACCGAGCCGACGCATCACTACGACCAAGCGATCACCGACACGGGCGGCGCGTGGCATCACCGCCCGGCCCAAGCCTTTGTAGACGATGCCGTGCTCATGGAAGAACCGGCCGTCGTGCTTGGCGACAAACACGTAATCGGTTCCCCAGCAGTTACGCTGCGCCGCGCTGAGGAAGATCATGTCGTCGAGCACGCAGGTCCGCGACGTGTTTTGATTTTTGCCGGTGAAGTGGTGCTCGAGTCCGTCGAAGGCATAGGCACCCTGCCATGAGCGCCCCTTGTTCATCGACAGATAGAATCCGCCATGCCTTGCCGCGTCATAGCCGCCGTGGTCGTAGCGGCCGCAGACCCGGATGATCGCATCGGCGTCCAGTGTCACCAACGGCGCTGGGCTCGTCTCCGATGCCGAAAAATCCATCGTCGGGTTTTCGCCGGTCCAACTGTCGCCGCCGTCGAGTGAGCGGGCCAAGACTTTGGCGTAGGGCTCACGGATGTTGTGCATGGCGCCGATGGTGTGGGGTCCAGTCATGAAGCCGACGAGAAACTCGTCCCCCCACTGCCAGGCGCCATGATTGGCAGGCCAGCCGGCATAGACGCCGCGCTGGCCGAAGACGGTGACGTGTTTCATTTGCACTGCTCCATGGCTCTGTTCCATAGCGTCTGATCCCCTTCCTTCAGCACCTCGAGCAGCCGCAGCTTCTCATGGCGGTAGACCCGCCAGAAGTCCGGATCCCGCTCCTTGATCGTGAGGGTGTTGTCGATCAGATCGGCGAGCTTGATCGTCTTCGCCGCCGGCGGCGCCTTTGCGATGTGCTGGCGATCGATTTCCTTCCGGACCGACCGGTTGCCGTCCGACGGTTTCGAGACGTCGGTGAGCCAGTCAACCAGGACACTCACCTCATCGCCGAACCGGACAAAGATATGATGGAGCCCTATCTCGGGCGTGTCCTCGACAACATCATGGAGTAGAGCTGCAGCGACCATTTCCGGGGTATGTGCCACCGTCATGACGATCTTGGCGACCGCGATCGGGTGCAGCACGTATGGTTCATCCGTGTATTTGCGCCGATGGTTGATCTTTCCGTGTTCCTCGGCCGCGCAAAGCAGCGCGTCGGCGACGAGCTTCACCTCATAGGGCGGCTGAATGCCCTCCGGAGTGAACGCCGCAGCCACGTCTTTCGGGTTCGAGGGATGGTGGTAGCTTTTCAGTTTGGTCGTCGGCAGATGGAGGCTTAAGTCATAGCCCCCGAAATGAAAGTCAATGTAATCCTCGCTCATACTGATCACCCATCGAACTTCTTCTTCAGCCGCTCATACTCGGCTCGCTGACGCGCGTGCTTCTTCTCCCATGCATCGATCGCTTCGAGATCTTTGATGGCATTCTCGCCACGATAGGTCGGCGTCACGAGTTGGCGCCAGTTCGGTCGAAACTCGAAATATCCATTCGTGTTGAGGAAACTCGACGGGAACCGCCGCCTCTCCTTGGTACCATCGCTCTTTCCGCGGTGCAGTTCGATCCAGTCCTCGGACGTGTCGACGCCGGTCATCCGCCAGTGATGCGTGATCTTGGTGATGAAACCGGCTGCGAGCCACAGCACGTCAGCCTGGCTCAAATCATGATTCCATGATGGTCTGCTATCTTGCTCACTCATATCGCCCATTACCTCATCTCGATAGGCTTGATGCGGACGATCTGCCTCATTCCGGCTTGATCTCCGTGACAGTGCGGGCGAACGGTTCCCACATTTGCTGCATGTATTCCCATCGCTTCTGAAGGAATGCGCGTACGGTGGGCTCATCGGCGCGGCAAACGGCTATTTCGTGCGAGCAGAGATAAGCCTTGCGCTGGCCGATCATCTGCAACATGAAGACGGCATGGCGATAGTAGTCGTCGCCGTTGTAGGTACCGCCGCCACTGTCCTCGCCCTCAAGCCAGTCCCAACGAACGAACCAGTTGTAGTCGAGATCGGAATCTTTGAACTCCCTCTCGAAATCCTGCCACGACAGCCAGCGGGTATGTTGTCCGGCTTCGAAGTAGTTCCCCTCGTTCATGTAGTAGGGGTGGTCGACTTCCCAGAGGTGCTTCGTCTCATGCATCATCTTGTTTGCCTCCTGTGCGGGGTGCGGCTATGGCGCAACGGGCGGCGCGAAAATGCCGAAGTGGTAGGTTGGCCCCGAGAACGTCGAAATCATTCCAGACTTGGAAATCGTCGTCCTCTTGTTCGGAATATTCGTCTGCGATCGCCGCAAACGGTTTCAGCGCTTCATCTTTGGCCGTCTGTGTGGCCTGTAGCGCCGCTATCATGGCTTCGGCTGCTTTGCGGTCACGCTCATTGCCTAGAGCGGTTTCGAACGCGCCCTTGAACGCTGTCTGCCAATGGTCCCGCTCGCGCGTCAGCCTCTCAACCTCGACCGCTGCCTCCGCCATCAACTCGGCATCGAGCGAAGGCTTGCCGCTTGCGTTCTGGGCACGGTGCAGGAATGCAAGCCGAGCAGAGCGAGCTTTGAGCCTTTCTGCCAGGTCGGTCATTTTCCGTTATCCTCTCGCCGGGCTTTCAGCGCTTCAGCGGCAGCATCCGCCGCCGCGTTTGCGCATTGCGGGCAAAGATCGGCGAAATCGAGCCTGCCCTTGCCGCCGTAGCTGTCGGTCGAGCGCCCGCCTTCCATTCGGCACGATCCCCAAATCCGGGGTTTGCTGTACGACTTGTCGAACTGTCCTTTGTGCTTCTCGGCGATCAGCCCGCAGTTGTCGCACCGGATCTTCGGAATGGTGTCGACGTCAGCCATTGCCGCCTCCCTCTAGCGCGCGGCGCCCGGCTTCGGTGATGCTCACCGTGAAGGACCCGTACTTGCCCGGCTCGCCGATCGCATAGCCAAGATCGAGCAGTTTGCGCGCGGGATTCCAGGCATCAGATACGGTTTGATGCCCGCCCTCGGCCAGTTCGCGCAGGAACTGAAGTTGCGCCTTCGTCAGCTTCATTTGCCGCCTCCCTGCTCAAGGGCGCGGCGCCTTCGCCGCTCGACCACATGGTCGACCTTGGGAAGCTTCGCGCACCACTGCAAATGCGCTTCGATGGTCTCTGAAATTTGCAACCTGAGAGCGTAGTTGTCCTCATCCGCAGAGATGGACAGGTACACCGCCGCTCCAAAGTGGCCATTGTATTCGATGTCGCTTACGCCACTGATATCGTCGAGTTTCTCCGCAAGGGTTCGCTCGCCCTGTTTGAACGCTGCACTATCGGTCGCGTAGCTTTCAGAATCCATCAAGTCGAGGAACTTATCCCTATCGATTTCGATGGCGTAGCTCCTGCACGTCACTTCAAAAGCGAGAGCCATATCAACGCTCCTCCACGACAGGAGAAGCGGGGGCGGCGAGCATGGCGCGGATCTGATTTAGGGCGTCAGCGTCGGTAAGACCTTCTCCCTTGATGGCTTTCCCGTCCTTTGTGAAAAGCCAGAAGGTGTGAGCAACGCCGTTAATCCTGTAGTCATTGTGGACCGCGACGGCATATCCTAGCGCCCGGATATCGTTGGGGCTCCCAGCGTTGTCCGCCGGCACTGCATGTGCTGGCTGGGAGGATGCGAGGACTGATCGAGCCTTCTCGCCGAGCAAATGCAGATCACCGTAAGTGAGCCCCGAGCCCGCGACGATCGTAAATTCCTTTGGCAGGTTCGCGTACCACCCCAACGCATCGCGCAACACCTTGACCGCCACAGGCTCGCGCGCCGAGAGGGCGGCTTCGGCGATGTCAAGCGCCGCGCGCATGCGGGCCACCTGCTCGGCGAGTGACACGTCGCCGCCGTCTGGCGGATCCATAAAGCGGGCGGTTCCGATTGCGCCTGCTATGGCCTCCCTCTCGCGCTCCACTTCCGCCAGTCGGGCAGAGAGGGCGGATTCGGCTGGCGCTCCTGACGACGGCGGGGAGGCGAATAAAGGCTCCACGACGAAATCCGGCGCCTGGAGAAACGTCGGCTCAACGCGACCGTATCCCCATGCGTCTCGATCGGTTCGGGTTGCCTGCTTCCACCGCCACGCCACCGGCTCCGCCTGCGCTACTGCCAAGGGTGGGGAGGCAAGCAGAACGGCATAGTCGGCTTGCGCGGCTGCTTGCGCACCCTCCCACCCGCCGATAACACGACGGTATCCAGTCAAACTGTCATGTGACCATCTCCCCTCACCATCGAGTTCCCACGCCTGATATTGCCCATGTGGCGTATTGGCGTGGAACACTACGTGACCTTCGGCAGGACTTTCCTGCTGGACCCACTCCAGCGCCTGCACTCCTGCAGGGGCGGGGGAGAGGGCGGCGTGAGCGCGACGTAGAAGTTCAATTGCGAGGTTGGGGATGCGAGGGGAAAGAACGTCGCGATCTGCCATCGAAAGCAGCGCCTCTATTTGGCTCAAGAGCGCGATGTTTCCCTCTGCATCGAGGGCAACGGTGCCGAGTATCGTTTCGGCCGCGCGTAGTCCTTCGATAAAGCCACGGCTGTGGCTCTCGTTTTCAGCCGACATGTTAGCAAGGTGCGCTCGGCGAGTTTCTTCGCTCTTAGCTATTCGTTCTGAGATAGCTTGGTGCGCATCCCGCCCTGCGAGCGCGGCCGGTTCGGCTTGCGAGAGGGCAGCGAGGATGCCGCGTGCGCTTTCGCGGCGCTCATCATCGTCCATATCGTCTGGCGTCAGTCCGGCCTCGTCTCTGTCCTTCAAGAAGCCAGCAATCACGGCGATCTCTTCGTCGGTGGCGATGCGAGTCATCAGCAAATCTCTCCTGCTTCGCGGCGCATTCGCCGATCCTCTTCACGGTGCCACGCCTCGTCGCGAGCTGCCGCGGCGAGGACTGCTTCGTCGTCCAGCGGCGGCGTGCCGGGAATCTGTGGCGCCCAGTGGCGGAATGTGAAATCCGTCACCGACAGCGCCGATATCGGCGTCATCGACGGTTTTTCCGGATTGGCGACGTAGGGGTGAGCATTGACGTAGGCTGACGTCAGCCGCAGCCAGCCCCAATAGACCGTGGAGAACATTGCCGCGGCCTCTTCAAGGCCGGCGGCGCGCACCTGGTCGATCATCGATTCGACGGTCTCGGCGGCCTTGTAGTCGATGTCGCTCATGTCGGTGCCTATTCCGCCGGCCAGATCCCCACCAGGTGTTCGCCATCATCGGCTTGGCCGTCGAGATAGTGGTTTCCTTCATCGCAGGGGACGTAAAGGCCGTGATCATCGCGCTCTATCGCGAGCGTCTTGTTCGAGATGCCGCAGGTGAAGTCTCCGTCAGTTGCGATCCTGTCGCCCAGCTTCAGTTGCGACAGTTTGGCCCATTCACGACCGTCTTTCGAATGCGTCGACATGGTCAACATTCCTTTCATGGGAGTGGTCCGTAAAGGAGGAGCGTAAGGATCCAGAATACCTTGCAGAGAACGTGCAGCGCCTGGTCGGTGTCGTAGGAGATCCGGCCGAAACACTTCGCGTCGTCTATCAAGCAATGGGCGACGAACTCCGCCGCGCCGAGCGTAATGCTGCCGGTGAGCACGCCGACAAATCCGGCGTGAATAAGCGAATGCGCGATCAGTCCCTGGTACCAGGGCACGCCGGCGATCGGCTGCGCCCGGTTCTTCGCCTTGGAGAGGAAGTCACCTTGCAGCGGGTAGTCGGCGATCGCGTGGCCAACAAGCAGGAGGCAGAAGATCTCAATCATCTCAGATCCTGTCAGCTGGCGGGCCTGAGGCCGATTGAGTTGAGCGTGTTCAACGCTTCTTCGTTGGCGCCGTGCGCCTTGGCCGTCACCTCGGTCAGATGAACTTCTGCGCAGGCATATCGCTTGTCATTGCCGAGCCCGAGCCGACTGAACAGATATGCAGCCTGCTCTACGCCCTCGCGAGTCTCATGCGACCCGTCAACCAGCTTCGGATTTCCATACTGGTCGAGCTCAGCGAGCCAGAATTGCGGTGAGCGCAATGTCACTTCCGTTTCCTTCTCGTGATTGCCCTCGCCTTCTTCTGGCGTCTGCGGGCAGCTTTCTTCTCCGGATCCGCATGCCGAACCCGCGGCTCAGACAGACGGCGTCCGATATCGGCTATCTGCCAGTCAAGCGGTATGAAGGCCGGGTCGAGCAAAGAAAACGGGTGGCGCCTCATGACTGCTCTCCAACCCGCCGCCTCATCAGCATATAGCCAACTCCAGCTTCTCCCTTGATTGGCTCGCCGGCGGCCTGGAGAAGGTTCATGTAGCGGTAGATCGTCCTCACTGAGACAGCCAATGAGCTGGCGAGCGTATCAGCCGTCCGAACCGTGCCATCGGCCAAGAGATCGAGCACCGATCTGGCCCTGTCTTCTGCCGGTGAGTCAGTCCACCTCATCGAGTCATCTCCACAAGATCTTCCAGCGTGATCGGCTCGGTCTCAATTATCGCGCCGCCCGTGCCTTCGCAGAACCGGCATGGCCTGCTGTAGTCGAGGAACACATCTTCATGGCCGAAGCCGCAGCCGTGCTCGTAGACCGTCGCCGTGTAGCGCTCGTAACCTTCGCTACCGCAGGCTTCGCATAGGATGATGCGGGCGTTCTCGGACATCGAGCTCACCCACTGCTATCGACATCATAGGAGGCGCCGCACTTGGTGCAGGTGTATTCCCGCCAGCAGTTTCTCGATGAAGTGATCTTGTAGTCATGATCACATGCTCGCCAAGAGAAGTACCGTGCTTCATCGGCGACGGTGCCGCGATAGATCACCGTGACTGCGAAACCGCCTGCTTTGAACAGCGAGTTATCAAGATAGAAGATCAGTAGGGTAGCGGGCTCACCGTCGACTCTCAGGCTATCAGCCCATGCTTCGGCCTTGAAAGATTGAGATGCCCGCCAGCCCCAAAATTCCCTCTCGGAGGAAGGCTTCATGTTGGGAAGCGGCCAGGGCGCCCGACCGAATTCGTTACGCATGCCCAACGCCGACAGAAATGCTTCCTTGGTCGATGAGTCTCCGCTGCCGATTGTGCGGATCAGCATCACGCCCTCCCCTTCGTCTTGATGTCTGCGACCGCACGCTTCACAGCTTCAACAGGATCGTCGTGCTCGCCGCAGGCGATCGGCTCTTCGGCGTCGCGCTTGTCGAAGAGAGCGAAGCCGAAGAGCGGCTCGTCAGGCCGCGTCTTGCCCTTGCCGAGCATCCAGTAGTGGTTCGGGAAGACTTTCTCGGCAGTGGCTAAGGCTTCGGCGAGTTTGGCAGTGGGATCGGATATGGGGCGCATCGAACCGTCACGGCCCTCGTCCATCCATGCAAATTTCTGCTCGTTAGACCAACCGTCGTCATCTTCGAAGACAGCGTAGCGCGTCGCCTCCGGATGCATATTGGCGATGTTCCGCTTATCGCCATCGGTGAGCTCCACCATGATCGGCTGGCCCGGCTTGCATTCGAACCAATGGTCTCCGACTTTGACACGCATCACGTCTCTCCCTTCGTCTGGACGTCCTTGAGCCGGATTTCGGCGAGGCGCTTCTTGGCAGCGTCGACCATGACGTCTAGCACCTTCTCATCACCGCCGAGCTTGATGCAGGCTAGAGCGACCCCGACGAGGACGGACTCGGTCAGCACCATGACGTCCGTATAGGCGCCGCCCTCGCCGATGACCGGCTTGACGATCCTGGCGACGATCTCGCCGACGAGGCGGTTGTGGAGTTCGGCTTGGGAGATTCTGCCGACTTCAAGCTGGCGGGCTTGGTCATTCATCGTGCGCCACCGCCTTTCGCAATAGCGCAGGAATACCCCTCAACGTGCCCGAATGACGCCGGAAGACAGCAGTAGCGGCAGATATCCTCGCGCGGTGCGTCGCGGTCCTCCAGACGAGCGAATGGTATCTTACAGAAGCCATTTCCGCTGGCTTCGAAGTTATAGTCTTCGCATCTGGACCGCGCTTCTGGGCGAATGTAGACCAGCGCCTTGCCGCCCATGACGCGGGCAACGGTGCCGGGGAACTCGGCCCGCTCGGCATCTCGGTCATAGGATTCGTATGTTTCCACCCAAACCGGATCGCCGACATTGAACTTCGTCTTCCGTTGCAGACACTTCCACTTGACGGAAGTGATCCGCAATCCGATCAGATGCGCCTTGAAGGCGTCGCGGGCCACGCATGGTTCGGCCTGATGGATGCAGCCGTAGCAGGTGCGAGTGATCATCACTAACCGCCCTTCTCGCGTTCGGCGAGCATGGCGTCCGCTTTGATGTATCGAAGCTTGGCGTCAGCCTCCGCCCACCACACCAGGGCTTCGACGTAGTCTGACGGCAACGGCCGCCCAACCATCGCCTCTCCCACCTCGGGCGACGCATCGTCGGCGAACCCGGGTATGGTGGCGGCGAGCCAGTCGCGGAGCGACATGCCGGCACGGGAGACGCTGCCGTTCTGCCCATACAATGTGCCTGGGAACGCCGGGCCGCCGTCTTTGAGCTTTCTCATCAAGCCACCCCGCCGCTGTTTTTGACAAGTCGGAGTATCCGGCGATTTCGGATATTCCGATGGTTGGCCGCGCGGGCGTCCTTGAC
Source organism: Mesorhizobium sp. L-8-10 (assembly GCF_016756635.1). Lineage (NCBI taxonomy): Bacteria > Pseudomonadati > Pseudomonadota > Alphaproteobacteria > Hyphomicrobiales > Phyllobacteriaceae > Mesorhizobium > Mesorhizobium sp. L-8-10. Next base: position 5,477,905 of record NZ_AP023263.1, read on the forward strand.
CTCCTCGGAGACGATCTCGTCGAGCTGCTCGTCAGTGAGGAAGTTGTCGGCGCCGATCCGGAAGACTGCCTCGCTGATCGCTATTTCCAAGGCTCTGCGACCGAAGGAATGCATGAACCGGAGCTTCCGCTCACGGTCGGTCGGCTGCGGCGTGGGCCCGGTTCCGAGCTTTGCCTTGCCGAAGAGCTTCGCCTGGTCGAGCGTTCTGCACATGGCTACTTGCTCCTGCCTTCGACCCACTCTGCGAACAGAACGAAGGTATTCCGGCCGTCTGATGCTTCGGGGTAGTGGCCGGCGATCTCGCGGGCCCTGTTGGCTATGACCTCGCGCTCAGCGTCGATCGAGTTGGCGGCGCGTCCGGCGTTGATCTCGTCGGCGATCTGGATCGCGCGGGACTCGATTGCTAGTTCGATGAGGAACCCGTCAGGGTGATGGACGAACCACAATTTGCCCGGGCCGCAATCGGCGAACTTCTCCACCGCGACAGGCGTCGCCTTGTTCATGAGGAGGACTCCGAGAGGGCGATGGAGAGGCGCCCGCATGTCGGCGTCTTGCAGACCGCACCGGGTGGGCACTGCGGGCACGGATCGCCCTTGGCGGCGGCGCGAAGCTCTGCGCGGATCTCCATCCAGAGCCGGCCGAGCATGTTCTTGCCGTCGCGGTTCGGCCCCCAGCCCCAAAAGTCGTCGCGCCAGGAATCCTCGATCAGTTCACGATCGCCGGTCGCCAGCAGCTTGCGACGCACATATTCATGCTGGTCGACCTTCGCGCGGAGGATGTCGCGCATGATGTCGACCTTGACGTCATCCCAATCGGGACGACGGAGGTGCTTATTGCGTTCAGCCAGCTTGAACGCTTCGTGGGCCGAGGGAGCTAACTGGATTTTCTGCTGGAGGCCGGGAGAGCCAGGGAACTTCTCAAAATGATAGGCTGCTTCGGACGTGTCAAAGACAATGCCATCCAAAATCACCTGGAATGAAGAGAAGTTCGACAGGACGTAGAAATCCTGCTCGTAGAAGAAGACCTGGGTCGGCGTGTCGAGCTTGTGGCATTCCGGCTCGGTTTGGCGATCGATCGCCGGGGAGAACCGGCCATCGCTGAATTCAGTCACCGGCCGGAACGAGAAGCTTCCGCCCTCACCCTGGTAGGCCACCAACTCGCACCCCTCAGATATGGGCGCCGCGGACTGGAGCTTGCCGTAGGCGATCATCCGGTAATGGCTGCCGCGCGTCTCGTGCTTCGCGTATCCGGCTTCTGCCAGGCGCGCCCGGTTGAGATAGCGGTTGTTCGCCTCAAGGAGATCGCGCTCTCGACGCTCCCATGAGATAGAATTGACGGCACTCTCCGAATGGCGGTCCTGTCTTCCCGGCTCATGGCCGCCCCGATCGACGATGGGTAGCTGCCCATCGCTTTTTGCGCCCGCAGCTTCGGAGATTGGTATGCCCTGCTGGCCGTCGGCAGCAGCTGAAAGGTGCGGATCGGGGGAATTCAGTGATGCATTGTGCAAGTCGATGATCGCTTGCGCTTGCTGTGGTGTCAGCGCGGCGACGTTCAGAGCCAGTTGCGGTCCATTGGGGTTATCCCAAGGCCCGACATCCGTTCCTGCCGGCGTCGCCGGCCGATCGATGATGAACAGTCCGTCGTTCATGCTGCCGAGATACCAGCGCTGTCCGCCGGCGGCCGCCTCTTTGGCCGCGACAGCTTTACGGGCCGCCTCGGCGACAGCTCGCGCCTGCCAGCCCCTCCACGCGTTGTCCGGCGGGTACGAGTTACGCCACTGATCGAGCGCCCAAGCCTCGAACGCCTTGCGCTCGTCCTTTTCGTGCTGCGCGATCGCGGCTTCCATCCGCTTGAGCAGCGCCTCGGCCTCTGTGCGATTGGTCGACTGCTCGGTGAAATTGCGGCGGATCTGCGCGACCTGCCGCCGAACGAAATCGGCGACTTCGTTTGTGATACCCATCGAGCCCTCCTTGATCAGCCGCGATCGTCAACCGCCCTATTCCACGTACAGCGCGACCGCTCAGCCGTTGCCGTCGAGTTCCGCCAGCTGCTTGAGGATGTCCTCCTTCGACATGTTCGCGAGCGCCTGGTCTTCCTTCGAGGCGAGCGCCTCGACCAGCTTGCGGCGCTTATCGGCCCGCTCGGACGCCGACTTCGCATCCTCGGCCGCCTTCACCTTCACGGCGATGATGTGCTTGACGATCTCCAGCTTTGCCTCGAGCTCGGGCTTGCGCGGGTCGGGCTTCACGACGACGAAGCTCTCCTCGGTCACACCCTTGAGCTCGGTGTTGACGGCACGCGCGATCGTGTCGAGGTTCGCAGATCCGCCAGTAAGGGGAAGATCCCAGAGCTGCTCACTGGTCAGTTCCCCCTTGCCAGACTGGAATCGGAACTTCTTGCGCGACGCCAATTCGAAAATGTTCATGTTTGCTCTCCTTCAGAAACGGATGTTGAACGCTTTGTTGATGCGATCGCCCTTGACCACGAACGTCGCCTGGTCATGGCGGGTGGAAGAGAAGCCGACGCCGGACAATTGCTCGGCAGCGACAGGGCACTTGGACTTAGCGCCGAGCACCTCGAACACCTTCCGGTGCGGATCCAGCGAGCCCTTCAGGAACTCGTTGTAGATGCCGCGCGCCGGAGCGGGGTTGAGGCAATCGGCCAGGATGAAGAACCAGTGCTTGTTGCCGACCTCCTGGCCGTCCCAGTGATTGGGCGAGGCCATCAGCGTGTTGACCTTGACCAGCGTCTCGGTCGTGACGCCCCACTTCTCCTGCGAGACCGAGCCGCTGACGAGGCCCTTGCCGACCTCGACCTTCACCAACTCGCCATTGGCGACGGTGAGCACGAGGGACTCGATCATCTCGCGGCTGCCAACCGCCTTGGCGTAGCTGAACTGCTGCACCGCGCCGCCATATTCGACCTCGAGGGTGAAGCCGACATCGATGGTCTCGCGCTTGCAGAAGTTGTTGACCGCGACCTTGTAGCGGCCGTTAGCCAGGCGCCCGCTCCAGACGATGTTCTCGACCGGCTCGCGGGAAGAGCCGCCGCCGGCATTCATGTCCACGTCGAGCTTGCCGGACCTGTTGCCGTAGTAGATGTGGTTGCCGCTGGGCTCGACGATATGGAGATCCAGGTCGTCGTAGTTCGTCCAGGCGAGCGAGACGCGCAGATCCGCTTCCACATTGCCGCCGGCGCGCTTCACGCGCTGCTTGATGGAGTCGGCCGCATCGCCGTCATAGGACCAGGCGAAGCCGTTGTCCCACTTGAACAGCTGACCGGCATCGGCATGGACCGGCGCAGTCAAGCTCATGAAGTTGGACAGGTGCTTGTTCTTGAGCAGTAGGTCGATCGAGGACGCCTGCGGCAAGACGCGCGCCAGGAATTCATCCATCGTGATCTCCTCGGCGTGCTTGATATCGACCGCCGCCGGCTTCACTTCGGCCATGAGGAGCCCGGCCAGGCCGTCCTTCATGTTGCCGCGCACCGAATTGTCCACGAACAGCACGTTGTTAACCGACACGTCGGAGAGCTTGGCGAAGCGCCGCTCGACTGCTGACTCGAGCCCGAGATCCTTGAGCTTGCCAAGCGCGGCGTCGATCATCTTCGGCGTGATCAGCGCCGTCGGCCGCTTGTAGTTCATCGGCGCGACTTTCTGCTCGAACGAGCGCACCGCACGATCCGTCTCCTCGCCGGCCGACAGGTCGACGACCAGCGTGCCGATCACAGTGTTGCGGAAATTCAGCACGGCACCGTTGGCGACGTTGCTCCAGACAAAGACATCCTTCTCAGCCTGGGAGCCGCCGTGGGGGTATTTCTGGTGCAAAGTGCGGAACTCCGTGACCGCTCGCTTGAACTCGGCGCCGCGGTAGAGGGCATTGTCGTTGATCAGGTCGAGAACCGTCTCGATCGCGTCGGTGGTGAGCTCCTCAAATCCACGACGGAAGACGCCGACATTGGTCGCGAGCTCTCCGAGCACCTGCGCCGGCGCGTTCGAGCGGTGACGGCCGACGATCTCGCATCGGAAATGATCCCATCGATGCGGACCAGTCGCGCCATCACGCATTTCGAGAGTGTAGGGAGCGCCGAACTTGCCTTCCTTGGTGCGGAAGATCGTGCGGATCGGCAAGGCCTTGACATGCTCGTCGAGCGCCGCGGCGACGACATCATAGGGATGCGGCAGGCCCTGGATGTCCCAGACCGTCGAGACCTTTCCGCCATACAGAGAGACAACATGACCGACGTTGCGGACGAAGTTCTTGCAGCAGGAGCAATCATGCTCGGTGCGGACTCGGAACAACGGGTTGGTGCCGGCCGGGAAGGAGGCCAAGTAGGTGTCGAACAAGTTGCTGGCGTCAACGACATAGAGTTCATCCGCGGCCATCGCCCAGAAGCGGGCTTCAACTGCCTTTGCGAAGAGATGGAAGTCGCTCATCGTGATTTCTGTCACTCCTTTGTTCCGTTCAGACTGCTGCATTGGCCTCGTCAGAAAAGACTCATTTGGAAAGCAGGGGCGGATTTCTGCGACTGGTCGAGCGACCACCCGACGTCGGTGCGGACTTGCTCTACGGTGACATCCAGCGCGGCTCCTGCGCCTTGAGCCGCACGCAGAAACTCATTGAACTGCTTGCGCTGCTGCAGGATGCTGCCATGGGTGGCGACGATCGGGGCCGTCGGCGCAATGACGCCGGCCTGAATGAGTTGAGCCGTGATCGCATTGAAGGCGCGGCGATACTCGCCCGAACCGTAGATGATCACCTGGCTATATGGCCCGCTCACGGCCTTGCCGCTGAACGTCTCAGGCCGGTACACGTTGCCATAGACGTTGGGGCCAGGCATGCCGCCGCGCACGGGAGAAGGTGCGTTTGCAAAGATGCCGCGCTCGATCAGCGCATCCACCTTCTGTGCCGAGATCTTCTCCTCATAGGGGCGCGCGTAGGTCATCACGCTGGCAAAGCCATGCTTGCCGGAAAGCACGAAGATGTTCCGCAGCGGGATATCCCGGCCGTTGGCGCGCAGATCCTGCCAGATCGGCCCGCTGTACAGATTGTAGAGCGGAACAGACACATCGGTTTCGATCTTGGCAGACCCGCAAGCGAGCAGCAGGAGCGTGTTTTTCGCATCGGCATTGATGGGCTTGCCGTTGACGGGATCGGGCACGCTTCGCGGGTCAATCGGCGCAACTTGGCTCTCAACCCGACTAGGGTAGGTCATACCGCCTCTCCCATCTGCATCTCAAGCTGCCGCAGCACGGCCGCGCGCACATCCGCCGACGACGCCTCCAGCCGCCGCGCAGCGAGTTCGGCCAGCATATCCGTCAGATTCTCTTTCATCGATGCGTTATCGTTCGCGGGCCGGCGGTGGATCGGTGCAGATGGCATCATTCTCGTCCCCTCTTCAGATTGGCCAGGCTGGCGTCAGACATATGCCGCCGCTTCCGCGGCGCCGGCGAACTATCCGTCGGCCCGGACCATGGGCCCAGTCGATGATAAATACTCTTGCACGCCAATGAGATAGCGTGCGGCACTTCCTTCGTTGCGCGATAGCGATCCCAGACACGCCTCGAGATCCCGAGAGCCTCCTGAGCCTGCGCCGCAGTGAAATCCATCTCGCGGCGCCAGCTCTCGAGTTCAGCGAAGGTCATGCAGTGCACCGAAATCGGGATACTCGCCATCGATTTTGTGCACCATTATCATATGAAAGAAATGCTTTCAATCCGAAAAATTCGGACCGGGAGACGAGATCAGCGCCAAGCGGCACCGTCCGCGTCAGAAACACTTTCAATTTGGACGTTATTCGATGATGGGTCGGAACTGCCGAGGCCGCGATTTCGGCTCCAGGCACCAGGTCGGAAGATCATCCAAGAGGCCGTTTTCACGCGCATAGACCTCCATCGGAAATTTCCTTCCGTGGCACGGCTCACATAGCGGGAGAAGGTTTTTCCAGTTGAGCCGAAGATCCGGCCGGTCGACGACTGGGATCATGTGGTCGACGAGCGCTGTCAGGGAATCCCTCCCCTGTTGCGCGCACCAGAGACAGAACGGGTGCCGCTTCCTGAAGGCGATCGACAGCTTGTTCCAGGCGTGATCGTAGCCGCGTTGATGCGCAGATCCGCGAGGACGTTCCTGCTTGATCGCCTTCTTGACCGGCGCGGCGCTCGGCGCAAGCACGGCCGGAGAGAACCTCGGCGGCAGCTTTCGCTTCATCCAGAAACTCCCGGAATTCCAACGTTTTCCTGATCGACCATATGGCCTCAGGTTGCAAGGAGTTCGAGATCCTCGCACAAATCTTGTTTTGCCCGAGCCGCGGGAATTTGACTGCCCGCGCGGTCTGCCTGCCTGGGCCCGGACTTTTTAAGCCGACCCCCCATACCCCTCGAGGGCGTCGACGACCTGGCGGTGGGTGGCGCGGGGCGCGGCGGCGGCATAGCGCCCGGCGGCAAGCCTGCAGCGCATGGCCACACGGCGCGGCGCGGCAACGGGCAAAGTGATTTGCAGATGAGAGAAGGCGCCGACGCGGAACGGCATGGGCGCGACCATGGCCAGCTCGGCACGGCGCCGACCAGCTAGGTGAAGCACAAACCGCAAGGCAACTGGCATGCGTGGCAACCACGCATGGAAACGTTTTTTCATGCGCGGCGCGGCGTGTAAGACTTGCTTTCAACGCCACATTGTTTATTGTGTGTGTCGGGCCGCTGGTGCGGTTCCCGCCGGGCGCATGCCCTAACCCTTGAGGAGTCGAGAATGTCCTACCTTCAAACCGCCATTGCGAACGCCGCGATTGCAGATGCGGCATGGTCGCATGAAGTAGCAGAACGCTTTCCGCGTCTGGCCAATGCTCGCTATCTGCCGGAAGGCAAAGGCGAGGCCGGAAGCCTCTTGCGGGCACTGCATGATTGGCGCACCGCCTGCAATGCCGAAATGCACAAGGCTTTCGAGCTGGTGCGGAAGCCGGCGGGCGATCTGGCAGACGCAACGCACAAACTGTTTTCCGCCTATGACCAGCTGGCAGACGGCAACCGCGTTTCCAGTGCGGCCGAATTCAAGGCGTACTGTGATCGGTACGACCTGGACCATGCGTCAATGATGCAAGAGGCGCGGCAACGCCTCGCCTATCTCGATACGGAAGGTGCCGCGCGTCGTGACCTGAACGCCGCTATCCGCAACCATCGCGAGGCGGGCGCCCGTGCTTCTCTCCGTGCTTCTCTTGCGGCGAGGCGCGGCGCATGAAAACGATTTTGGAATTCATCCGCCTTTCCGCCATCTCGGCAAGCGTGGCCATGATCGGCATTGCGGCGATTGCTGCAGCTCCTGAGATCGCACGGCCGGCGGCGCCGGCCTATGTGATCCTGGTCGAGACCTATTCCGGCGGAGACCTATGTTGCGGGCGTTGGTGACGATTGCGCGGCGGCATGGGAACGCGCTGACATCCCGGCAGACTGGCGGGAAATCCGTTGCATAGTGGAGGAGTGATTTCTTGCGTATCGGGCGCCGGGCGCGCCCGATATCTGGCAATCATGCCGCAACCGGGCACAAGCCCTAACCTAAGAGGAGTCGACCATGGGAAAGCATCAAAACCAGCGGCGCGAGCAATTCGCGGACACGAAAGCCGGCCGCGTTCGCCGCGACCAGCGGCGCGCACGCCTCGCCGCTAAGCTGGCATTTCTGGCGACCATGTGAGCAGGCCGGGCGCGCCATGCGCGGCGCGCCTCGCCGAATTCAACCGGGCGCTTGCCCTAACCCTCAGGAGTCAAACATGAACGCGCATGCATTCCCGAACGTATCGCCGGCCGGCGCCGCCTCCCCGAACCATCTCGCCGCAAAGGCGATGCTCGCCGGCATCAAAATTTCCATGTGGGCGGCGCGCAAGGTCGACCAGAAGGTGACAGACGAAACCAACCGGGCGCACAATGCCGACGCGGACGCGGGCCGCTACAACAAAGCGCTCTTGTCCAAGCATGCCCTCTCCGAGATTCAGGAGATCGCCGGCCGGGCGCGGCGCGAGCTCTATTCCCGTACCTTGCCATGGGCGGACAACGGCAACCGGATTCTGTCGGCGGCGGGATATGACGAATTCACGAAAGCCATGCGCAAGCTTGAATCGGATTTCGCCGACGCGGTCGCGCGGTTTGTCGCCGAATATCCATCATTCGTCGCCGACGCAAAGGCGCGCCTAAACGGCATGTTCAATCCCGCCGACTATCCCGACGCAAGCGAGATCGCCGGCCGGTTCAAGTTCAAGCGGCAGATATGGCCAATGCCGCAAGACTCGGATTTCCGCGTCGACATGACGGCGGGCGAGCGCGAGCGCATTCAAGCCGAGATCGCGGCCGAACTTGGCGAGGCAATGCGCGATGCCATGAAGGACGTTTACCAGCGTATCGCCGATACAGTCGGCGCCATGGCGAGCAAGCTTGCCGCCTTCAAGCCGGCCGAAAAGAAAGGCGACAAGAGCGAGGGCATTTTCAGGGACTCGCTTGTCGAGAACGTGCGCGAGCTGGCCGCGCTCTTGCCCTCGCTGAACGTGACCGGCGACCCGGCTTTGATGGCAATCGCGGCGCGCATGGAAAAGCTGACCGAGCATGACGCGGAAGCCTTGCGCGAGGATTCGACCTTGCGGCGCGAGATCGCCGACGCGGCGGCGGAAATCAACGCGACGGTTTCGGACTATCTCGCCTGATTGCTTGCAGACGGGCGCCGCGCCTCGCCGCGCCCGTTCACTGGCAATCATGCCAAGCCGGGCGCACGCCCTAACCCTTGAGGACCTGAAATGAACGCTACCGTTAACGTTGCCGCCGCCAATCAGGACGCGCTCGCCGTTACCGCCGAACTGGCGCGGCGCCTTGTCGAGGCATGCATAGAGCGGGATAAGCCCGTGTGGCTTTGGGGGAAGCCAGGCATCGGCAAATCTCAAATCGTCTCGCAAATCGCCCTCGCCCATGGCGCCCGCCTCATCGATATGCGCCTTTCCATGCGCGGCGCGGAAGATATGCTTGGCGTGCCGTTTCCCGATCTGGTCGCCAAGGTCACGGAATGGTTGCCGCCCGCGATCTGGCCACGTGTCGAGGGCGAGAAAGTCTATATCTTCTTTGACGAAATGGACCGCGCCGCCGCCGCCGTCTTGAATGCCGCCCTCCAGATTGTTCTGGACCGCAAGGCGGGCGAGCTGCAGCTACCGAAATCGGTTCGCATCATTGCGGCCGGCAACGGTTCAACCGACCGCGTCGGCACAAACAAGATATCGTCGGCCCTCGCGAACCGCTTCACACACATTTACATGAAGCCGGACGCGGAAACCCTCGCCCGCTACTATATGGCCAGCGGCGCGCCCGCCGTCCTGCCGGCTTTCTTGCGCTACCGGCCGAACCTTGTGCACGGCGAGGCGATCCAGGGCGAGCATGGTTCACCCTCGAGTCGCGCATGGTCGACCGTCGCGGACTATCTCGACTTGTCCGACGCTATACGCGGTCCGCTTGTGCGCGGCACGGTCGGCACGGGCGCGGGCGACGAATTCGAGGCATTCTTTCGAGTGTTCCGCGAATTGCCGCCGATTGCCTCGCTTATCGCCGATCCGACAGGTTCGGACGTTCCGACGCGCGCGGGCGCGGTCTATGCGGTCGCGTCTGCAATCGCTCGCGTTATGGATTTCGGCAATGTGGGGAACTGCATCACCTATCTGGACCGCTTGCCGGTCGAATTCCGCATAATGGCGATGAAGGACGCCACGCGCCGCAACCCGGCGCTGAAAGAGTGTCAGCCCGTTATCAACTGGCGCGTTGCCAACCAGAACGTTGACCTTTGAGGGCGAGGCAATGGTTTTCACCAACCCGGAAGCACTAGGGCGCGTCATGCGCGCCCGCCGTGCGCTCATTCAAGACGGAAACGAATTCTATGGCGCGCTCGCCATGTATCTTGAACCGGTTGAGCGCCTCGATATCGAGACCGCGCAAACCGACGGCACGAATTTCGCTTACAATCCCGACTATGTCATGAGCCTGTCAGACGCCGCACTGGTCGGCTTATGGGCGCATGAAATCTCGCATGTCTCGCTTTTGCACCATGCGCGCATAGGCGAGACATGGGACATGGGCGAGGCGAACATAGCGGCCGATCTGGCCATTGACGCGCCGCTAATCCGGCAAGGCTTCACCGTGCCGGACGCGATGATTGATCCGCGTTACGATGGCATGGGCTTTGAAGAAATCTATTTCGCCCGCCAGCAAGAGCGCCGGAAAGAGCAAGAGCGCAGCGGCAAGCCGCAAGCCGGGCAAGGCGCGCCGCAAGCTGGCGCGGGCGCGCCGGGCGCTCCTATGCCGGGCAATCAGCCGGCGGGCGCTGGCAAGCCCGGCAACGGGCAAGGCGAGGCGGCGGCCGGTTCCCGCGCCGTCAACGGCAAAGGCGGCATTGTGCGGCCCGGCGACGCCGGCGAGGCGGCGGCGGAAGCGCAAGCTGAAGCTTGGCGCGTGCGCGTTGTCGAGGCGGCGGCGGTTGCTCGCCGCGCCCATGCCGGCACATTGCCCGGCGAGCTGGCGCGCATGGTCGAGGCGGCAAAGGCGCCTCAACTTGACGTGCGGGCCGAGCTGGCGCGCTTCATCGATTCCCGCGTTGTGACCGATATCACGTGGTCGCGCCCGAACCGCCGCACCATAGGGCAAGGCATCTATTTGCCCTCGCAAACCGTTGACGGTTTGGAGCACGTTGTTTTTGCAGTCGACACAAGCGGAAGCATCGATAACCACATGCTCGCCAATGCAGCGGCGGAAATCGAGGCGGCGCACGGCGACGGGCGAATTCGCCGACTCACCGTCATCTATGCCGATACCAAGGTGAAGAGCTTGCAAGAGTTTGAAGCCGGCGACGAAATCAAGCTTGTGCCAGCTGGCGGCGGCGGCACGCGATTTGCCGACACATTCCAGCGCATCGCCGACGATTTCGCCGACGCAACGGCCGTCATCTATCTAACCGACTTGGAGGTTTCGGACCAAGCCGCATGGATAGAGCCGGCTTGCCCGGTTTTGTTCGCCGTGCATGGCGACTCGAGGCGGTTTGACTCGCTCGCCGCGAAATGCCCGTTCGGCGAGGCGGTTTATATCGGGCGCCTCGAATAGCGCCCGTCACTGGCGCCCGGCGAACAAAACCGGGCGCCGCCCTCGCCTAACCCTTTGGCGCCTCGCCACGCGAGCGGGGCGCGACCGCTGGCGCCCATCGCGGCGAGCGCTGGCGCCCGCTGGCGCCCGGCGTGGCGAGCGCTGGCGCATGTGACCCGCAAACCGGCCGGCGGCGCCCATGGCGCCCGCCTCGCCTCGCAACAACTGGAAAGGAGTTTTCACAATGGAATTCTTCCGCAATGACCCGCGCTTTGTCGACCATGCCGGCCGCAAGTTCGAATTCGCCTGGACATGCTCATACATGGGCGAAATCGACTATCGCGTGACCGATGAAACCGGAACCTATACCGCTCGCCTCCGGCGCACGTTCGCCCCGACTATGAGCGGTCAATCTGCAATGGTCCCGACGTTGTCCGGGAATGCGAAACGTCGATCGGCATCTTGCGCCGCAGCGTCGGCGCCAATCGCGGCGAGGTCGCGCCCGCGACCATTGACGCTTTCAACGCATGGCTGGCGCGCGAGCATGGCGCCGTTATGGCTTTCATGAAGGCACGCCCGGAACGCTACGGCGACCCGGCAGAACTGGACCGCGACCCTATGTTTGCGGCGCCCGCGCCCGTTGTCGGCGGCTTTTGGGAGAAGGGCAACGGCTGGACCCGGCGCGATCCTGGCGCGGTCGCGCTTGCGGCCTGAAGGCCGGCCCTATCAGGCGCAATCGCGCTATGGCGCGGTCGCGCAAAAGGATCTTGCACACGCTTAATCGCACCTAACGGGCAATCGCCCTAACCTGAAAAGGAGTTTTCAGAAATGACGCAAGCAACCGTTTTCATGGCTTCCGGCAAGGGTGGAAGCGGACCGACCGAAAGCACGCCGCGCGCCGCCGCGCTGGCCTATTTCGAGCGATACCGCGACCGGAAATGCCGCGTCGCGGAAGGCCGTTCGCAGGATCACGTATTCATCTCGCCCATGTCCGGCCGTGTCTGGCGCGACGTGACGCGCGCGACAGTTGGCGATCTGCCCGGCGCATAAGCCGCATCCGCCTTCGTTTTGAACCGGGCAACTCGCCCTAACCTGAAAGGAGTTTTCCAGCATGACCTACAGCATCATTCGCGGCAACGGCGGCACGTTCAAAGCCAGGCATGCCGATGGAGTGACGTTCGATCATGAGCCATCGGACGAAGCGACCAGCGGCGAACATGAAGGCTATGCCTCGATTGCCCGCGTCGACTTCGCGGAACACCTCGCGTTCTGGAATAACGGCCGCAAGGCCGGCAAGGAAGAGACGAAGCCGGGCGAGCATATCGATGTGCTTGACGTCGATTGCTACACTGCCAGCGGCGAGCTTTGGGCCAAGGCCGAATCCGACTGGCGCGCCGACGCAAAGGCGCAGCACCGTGAAAACTGGCCCGATTTGTGGCTACCCCTGCAATGGTTCATCGTGACCGGTCGCGTTGCCTTCGATGACGAAGACTCCGCGCATTCATATCACGTCGCCACGCGGGCGGAAGCCGAGGCTGAATTCCGCCGGGAAATGGAAGAGGATGCGGCAGAGGGCGCTGAAATCTATGTGATCCACGTCATCCTCTGCGGCGACGTCGAGCCGACGTTTCTCTAAACCTGCTGCCGATTCGGGCGCACGCCCTAACTGAAAAGGAGTTTACCAATGGCTGATCGACCCTCGCAAGATATCGCCGCCGCTGAAGCGGCCATTAACATCAACTTGGCCCAGATGCGCCTTGAGGATGATGGGAACCGCGAAACGCGGCTGCTTCATCTGCTGGTCTCGCTTCTGGAATGGTCGGATGCTCATGGCATCGATTTCGATGCGGCCGTTTATGAGGTTCGCCAGTATTTCGCCGAGGCAGAAAATCGCAAGGCGGTTGCCATGGGAGCCGGTGCCGACAAAGCCAAGGCGGAGGGCCGCTGACATGGCCTATACCCTCGTCATCCGCAAATCTCGAATCCCGGTCGCGACGCTCGCGGACGCCTCGCGCATCTATTCCGAGCGGCGCGACGCGTCCGGCCTTGGCGCCTCGCGCTGGCCTGAGGGCCAGGTCTTCGAGGGAGACAGGCTTATTGGCAGAGTTTCTTACAATGGCCGCATCTGGTCACCGGGCGATTGGCGCCCCGACGATGTTCCGATCTATGACAACCGGAAAGCGGTTTCCGCGTGAGCTGCTGAATTCCAATCAGAATTTCGGCGCCGGCTCTCAAATGATCGTTGACCGGCGCCGCGAACAAGCGTATGAAAGAAATGCTTTCAATCGGGCACTTGCCCTAACCCAAAGAGGAGATCACGTTGAACGCATTTTCCCACAATTCGCACTATTCGACCGCATCGGCAATCGCACTGACGGCAAACGTCGTCGCCTTCCCGCCGATCCGCCGCGCCGATCCGGCGCCCGAACCGGTCGACACTTCCATCGTCATTGACGGCGAAGTGATCGCCACCGATGACAGGGGCAATCCGCTGGACGGCGGGCCGCTGGACGCTGCCGAGAATTCCGAGGAGCCCGGCGATACCGCTCCCGAGGATTCGGCGCCCGATGCAAAGCCGGTCGAATTGCCGGCTTCCGCCATGGTCGACCGCGCGGCGCTCACCAAGGCCTTCGATATCGTCAAGCGCGTGGTCGAGCGCCGCAGCACCGTACCGATCCTGTCCAATGCCATGCTCGCCGCCAATGGCGAGTCCATCGCGATCACCGCAACCGATCTTGACAAGGAAATCCGCGTCACCGTGCCGGCGGCAATCGACGCGCATTTCGCAACCACGGTTCCGGCGCACATGCTGGAAACGTTTCTCAAGAAAGCGGCCAAGGGCGATTTCGTGGCGCTCAACACACACCCGAGTATCGACGCCGCCACGGTCGAGTTTGAGCGCGTGAAGTACCGGCTCAACACGCTGCCGGTCGCTGACTTCCCGATGCTCACCGCCGGCGAATTCCCGCACCGCTTCACCATGAGCGGAAAGGAATTCTGGAGCATGGTCGACGGCACGCGCTGCGCGGTCTCGACGGAAGAAACGCGCTATTACCTCAACGGCATTTTCATGCACGTTCTGGAACTCGGCAATCGCAACGTGCTTCGCCTGGTCGCGACGGACGGTCACCGGCTCTACATGCAGGAAACGACCGCACCCGATGGCGCCGGGCCGGACATGGGCGGCAGGGGTGGCGGCGATTTCATGCCTGGCGCGATCATCCCGCGCGGCACAATCGAGCTGGTCTATGCGCTAACCAAGGGCAAGGCATGCCCGGACTCGATCGATGTCGCGGTGAGCGATCGCTATGTCGAATTCGCGTTCGACAACGTGAAAATCGTTTCCAAACTGATCGACGGCACGTTCCCCGACTATCAGCGCGTCATCCCGACCGGCAACGACAAAGTCGCCACATTCGACGCGGCCGAAATGCTGGAGGCGGTCGAATCGGTCTCGCTCATCTCCCATGAACGCGGCCGCGCGGCCAAGTTCACATTGGAGGATGGCCAGTGCGTTCTGTCGGTAAACAATCCCGACTCTGGCAGCGCGACCGCAACGATTGCCTGCCGGTTCAAGGGCCAGGGCGATGAACCGGTTTCGGTCGAAATCGGCTTCAACACCGGCTATCTGAAATCGCTTCTGGGTGATGCGGCGCCGGACGGCGGCGAGATCATCGGCGAATTCTCTGATGCCGGCTCGCCGACCGTCTTCCGCGGCACGCGGGAAGGCTGGACCGGCGTTCTCATGCCGATGCGCGTGTAAACGCGCGTTTTCCCGACTCCCGGTCGATCCACCGATCGGGAGTCGACCGACAGGTTTCGAGGGTCGGGCTTACCCATTGTTGTAGTTCTAGCGGCCGCGAATGCCGTTGAGACGTAGCGATTGGGGACAAAGCTCACCATGGAAGGGCCGCCCGCCCCTCGTAACTTGTCCGGCCCCGTGGCCTAACCGGAAAGGAGTTTCGGAGACATGCGCAGCAATCCACGCATCAACGATTTTCTCGGCAAGCTGAACGCTGCCGGCGTCCACTATCGCATCAACTGGTCGACCCGCCGTGACGGCAAGCCGGCAATCCAGAACCGGCCGGCCGATCTGCACCACGTCTCGTTCATCGGTAGCGGCTCCTCGCCTTCCGTGGCCACGGCGGTCATGATCGACTATGGCGACCGCGACGGCTTCGGGCTCTATCTCGACAGCGGCTCGAATTCGATCGATGCCGACGTGGCCAGGATCGCAAAGCCGCGCGACGAGGCACCGGTCGCACCGCCAGCGGCACATATGAGCGGAATCTGTGATGACATGGATCCCAGCCAACTCCTCCGAATGCTTCTGATTTCCGTGATCAAATGGTGCGACCATCACGCGGTCGACCTCGATGCCGGCCTGTCCGACGTTCGTGCTGAATTTGCTGCGGCGGCAGTGAAGGAGGCGCGCGCCAATGGCTAAGCTCACCTTCCATATGGGCATCACGCTCCGTTGCTATGGTAATGTCGAGGTCGAGGCGGACAGCATCGAAGCGGCGTTTCCCATGCTCACGGCCGACTTTGTCGGCGAGCATATCGACATCACGGAAACGACAACCGACAGCGGCCAGGATTTGGCGATTATTGACGTATCGGACGCCGACACCGGCGAGGAATTGGCGTCATACGACGGGTATTTTTTGCCGAGCCCCTACGATCAGAAACCGGATGCCGAATTGTTGGCAGCGCTGACTGATGCTCGGACTTTTCTCTGCGATAGCTATCCCCTGCGGCTAGGCGACGGCCTTCGTTATGTGGCCCTCCGCAAGCAGATGGACGCCGCCATCGCCAGAGCGGAAGGCACGCCCGACCCCGACGCCGCGCTGATCGCTGCTATCAACGCCGCCAAACCGGGAAAGGTCTGGTGCTTCATCGCCGGCATGCACCCGCATCCGCGCATGAACGATTTTCTTCTTGGTGTGGCCGTCCTTGGCGAAGCCGGATGGGAACCGGTCCAGCCGCTCCAGACTGGCGCGACCTATAACGCAGTCGCGGAGCGCTCCGAAACTCTCAATAAGCGGCTGCCATGGTCTGCCGAGACCTGCATCGCGATTGTCGCCGACACCATGCGTCGCTCCGAACAGAAGCGCCAGGCGCAATCCATGGCCGAAGCCGAGCGGGAACGAATCGCTCAAGCGCTGGATGATGAAGCCGACACCACGCCTTGCATGGAAGACGCCAAAGTTGTTCGCGACTGCGCCCGACTGGTGCGAGCCGATTTTTCCTACGAGGAAGCCGAAAGGCTTGCGGAGGCGGAGGGCCGCACCAAATGGCTGACCTGAAAACCTATTCACTGTTGATCGCATGGTGCGATGGGGACGACGAACAAGGCACATTCGGCTCGACCGTGCGCGCTGGCAGTTTCGAGGAGGCAGAACGCAAGGTCCGGGAAGAAATGCGCGAGTCCTACATCGCCGAGATGGGCGGCGACGAGGAAGCCGAAGACATGGCCAATGATCGCGAGGATGATGGCCAGTTCGGCGGCTCAGTTCTCGAATGCTCCGAGGGCGCGCTGTGGAAAGCCGCTGACCTGGAAAACTGCCTGCGAGGGTTGCTCGCCCAGGTCGATGAATTCGCGGATCGCTGCGGCTGGTCCGACCATGGCGAGCGGGATGCCGCACGGAAGCTCATCGCCGAGATCGACGCTCTTTTGAACCGAACACATACCGGCGCAACACTCGTGGGCACGCGGGCCTGTCGCTGAACACCTCACCATCCGTGCTGCCCGCTCATGGGCGGAGGAGTACGGCACGACTGCCGATCGCTGCATAATACGGCGGCGCCGCTCCGGCCGCATCGTCGGCATTCATGCACGTGATACCAGCGGGAACGGAACCCGTTGGTATCGAGCTGGAGCCTAAATGCGAAAGCGGCCCCACCCGAAGATGAGGCCGCCTATCCAACACCGCCAAAGCGGCGACAATTCCAAAGCTGAAGCAAATCACTTCAACGGTCTTGTTTCGATCCACAACGGCGGATGACCGCCGCGACGACTCGAAAGCTAATTGAATTCGGCTCTTGCCGCAACCTGAAAAGGAGTTCTTACACATGGGAAAAGGAATTGGCGGACATCATTCGGCATCGAGCGGGACCGACGTCTGGCTCACGCCGCCGGATGTGCTAGCGGCAATGGGCGGCTCGGCATCGTTCGATTTGGACCCGTGCGCGCCGGTGAACCGGCCGTGGGACATGGCGCGTCAGCACTACACAGTCGAGGATGACGGGCTCATGAAGCCGTGGTTCGGCCGCGTCTGGCTCAACCCGCCATATCAGACGGACCTGATCGGCAAATTCATGGGCCGCATGGTGGAGCATGGCCGCGGAATCGCCCTGATCTTTGCCCGCACTGAAACAGCCATCTTCCACAAAACGGTTTGGAAGGCCGCTGACGCACTGCTGTTTCTGGAGGGCCGGCTGCACTTCCATGTGAATGAGGATACCGAATTCAAGCGCGGCAAGGATCAGCCGGCGATTATGGTGTCGCGCGGTGAGCGGGCACCGGCCAATGCTGGCGCGCCTTCCGTATTCTGCGCCTATGGGCCCGATGATGCCGACGTGCTGGCGTCCTGCGGCCTGCCTGGCGCATTCGTGCCGCTCCGGCTGCGCTCGCTGATCTTCGGCTTCGCCAACGTCGGCTCGTGGGTCGACGAACTGCTCAAGGTCATGACGCGGTTCGACGAGGCGGTTCACTTGGAAACGCTTTACCGGGCGTTCGCCGACAGCCCGAAGGCGCAGCGCAACACCGACTACCGCGCCAAAATCCGGCAGACGTTGCAGCGCGGCCCGTTCGAGCCGGTTGGCAATGGCGTCTGGAAGGTCGCCGAAGGGAGGCTGCTTTGAAGTCCAAGGTCCACGAAGTCACGATCAAGGTTCGTTTCGACACTCCGGTCACCGCGAAGCAGGCGCGCTACGCAGTCTGGAATCAGTTTCAGGGCATGACGCTTTACGGCAACGGCCGCGACAACGAACACTCGAACATGGAGCCTTATGACAAGGCCAAGATCACCGTCGGCCGCTAGGAGGACACCGCCGGGATAATACCGCACAATCCCCCACCGCCCCCATGGGCTAACCTGAAAAGGAGTTCTCGCATGAAGACCTATACCGTCTGTGCAGCCTTCTATGACCAGGACAACCGCGCCACCGTCACGGTGAAGGCAAAAGACTTCGCCGATGCCTGCGAGAAAGTCATCAAGATGATCGACCGGGGCGAGGTCTCCACGCATCTCCAATCGTTCGATCCGGTTCCGACCTTCGTCTACGGCGTGGTCGAGGGACGCGGCGATCCGTTCACCGGTGCAGCCAATGTCCCGGCGCACCTGACCCAGGAAACGGTGATGGGCGGTGAGCGCAGCAAGCCGCGGCCGCGGCCGGCGCCGAGAAAGGACTTCGTTCGCGGCAACTTCTCGTTCCGTCGATCAGTCTTCCAGCCGAGCGGCCGGCCGCACTGGACGATCCATCCGAAGGGCGAGCGCTCAGCAATTCGCGGCGGCATAACCGAGGCGAGCGACGGCGAGACCTACATTGTTTCGATCACCACCGATGGCGGCGTTGACGATGCGCGGCCGTCATTCGAGGCAGCCGTCGCGCTGGCGCTCGATCTGATTACGCACCGTTAGAACGGAGGGAAGGACCATGAACCAAACCGAACAAGCCGCCCTGGAACGACTGCTGAAAATCGCCGCCAGCGACACCGAACAGAGCCGGCGAGTAGCTGACTTCCTGCTCGCCTGGTGGAATGCTGGCAGTTGCGGCGGCTTCGACCTTACCAGTCTTTGGGCGCTCGACCGTGCCATCGCCGACGACATGGCAATCGTCTTTCCGATGATCGCCCGCGTCAACAGCTATCCCGACAGCCTTGGCTACAAGACACAGTTCGAAGCCATCGTCCGGTCATGGCGGCCTGAACTCTTCGAATAAATCAAAACTCGAGCCGCACCCAGCCGCCCGCTTGGGCTAACCACAAAGGAGTTTCCCCACATGACAAGCATCATCTCCTTGAAAGAGACAAACCGAGGATTTGCGGTCGGCAAATTTATCGACCGGTACGGAGCACCATGCTCGATCCAGAAAAGCAGCATAGCCACGGAGGACTGCATCTGGCTCGGCATCGACAACAACCGCATGCACCTGACACAGGACATGGCGGCAGCGCTGGTTCCACTCCTGCAGACGTTCGTCGCCACCGGCGAGCTCGGCCAAGAGCGCCAACCGGACGACGGACTCTTCAACGGCGCATATCGGGACACAGACCCCGCCATCCTCGATGCGCTCAAGGCCGGCCGCGACCTCATCGAGGAAGCGATGCACACGCACATCTATGACGAGAGCAACGGCGAGATACCGCCGGCGGATTGCCCTTATGCGGCACACGTCCGGCTGGTAGACGAACTGCTCACCGGAGCGAAGTGATGAAGGCAAACATCATCGCTATCGCCCGCCGACTGACCTTCGAGGAAGTCGCCGAAATCCTCACCTATGCGGAAGAACCCGAACTGCTCATCGAAGCCGGCGAGCAGCCGCCAGTCTTCGCTCCCGATCTGGTCGCGGCGGCACACCTCGCCTCATCCTGGTTGGAAACCCTGCTGCGCCTGCCCGTTGTCGGGCGCCTCGCCAACTGAGAAAGGACACGGCTTTGGCCACGAAGCTCCCCCTTCTCTGCCGCTACTGCGGCAAGGCGCTGCCCAAGAAAACGCATCTGGTCGCCTTCAGGTGCCCAGAAGGCGAACGGCAGGAAACATGGATGACCAAGCGTCCCGAGTGTCCACGCTCGAAGGCGGAGGCGAGCGGTACGTCAATGGCCAGATCGTCGCTGTCAAGTGGGTGTGCGGCGACTACGCGACAAAGAAGGCCGGGCACGACTTCATCACCCAGGTCTCGACCTGGGACGGCGAACGCTACAGAGACCCGTATTTTTGCAACGGCGAACACGCGAAGCGCTTCGCCTATGCCGCTGCCAATTCTGGACATGCAATGCCCGCCTACTTCGAAGCGCTGCGCGATCAGAAGGCGCGCGCGGCAAAATAGGACCCCTTTCCAAAATCCCGGCCTCTCGGCCTCACCACACAAGGAGTTTTCACATGAATGCTGTCGTGCCGCGCAACACGGTCGAGCAGATCGTCAAATTCCGAAACCAGGCGCTCGACCTTTTCACGATCGCGCACGCCAAAATCGAGGATGCCTTTCAAGCCGAGGTCGCGGCCATTGACATGGCCAAGCGCGCCTTCCCCGGCACCAACGCCTACAACGCCGCCCACGAGCAGGCCACCAAGATTGCGATGCACCCGATCAGCACGCTCCCCTTCGACGACTACATGCGCGAGAAGCGCAGGGTCATCGATCTCAATGTTTGGGCCTGGATCATCCAGCGCACCGACCTCGAGCACCTGATGGACAAGGAGGCGAAGGACCAGCTCCGTAAGCAGATGAGTCACATCATCGAGGAGCCGACCGGCCCGAACCAGATGATCACGGAGGAAGAGGCAGCCAAAGGCATGCCGCCGGTGACGGTCGAGAACATCGTCGCCACGCTCGAAAGCTTCATGCTCAACGCCGAAACAATTTTCCGCCGCGGCATGGCCAATGCCTTCGCCAAGCTGGACCGCCGCTTTCGCTCGCATGATGGGTTCAAGGTCGGCTCGCGCATCATCCTGACCAGGTGTTTCAACGAGTATGGCAGCTGGAACTGGAACCGCGATGAACGGTCGACCCTCATTGATATCGAGCGAGCCTTCACCATCCTGGACGGCAAGCTGGATGAGGTCCGCCAGCAGGACGCCGAGACCGAGGCAGCCAGGCGCGATCGGCGCCCGATCGAGCACTTCACCAAGACGATCGGCGCCATTGACCTATCCCGTCATGGCACTCACGGCGCCCGCCAATCCGAGGTCGAGACGGACTATTTCAAGGTCCGGATCTTCAAGAATGGCAACGCCCACCTCTGGATGACCCGCAAGGATCTTGTCACGAAGGTGAACAAGCTGCTCGCCGAATACTATGGGGAAGTCCTGGGTGACGGCCAGCAGGAGGAAGATGACCCGTTCGACAACGTAAAGGCCACGCCGGCCCGCTACTACGGCTTCTACCCCACGCCCATAGAGGCCGGGGAACGGGTTCTGCGTGACGTAAACCTCCGAGCGAGCAAGGATTCGCCTCGGCTGCGCATTCTCGAACCATCGGCCGGCACCGGCAACCTCGCCCGGCTGTGCTTCTCAAAACCCGAAGAAGGCATGCGGGGCGATTGGGAGCAGGAGCGCTACCGTTTCGACAACATCGTCGACTGCGTCGAGATCCAGCCTCACTTGGCTCAAGAGCTGAAAACGGCCGGCATCTTCGGTCGGGTGGTCTGTGCCGATTTTCTGCAGATCGATCCCGAATCCACCGGCCTTTATGACCTGGTCGTGATGAATCCGCCCTTCGATCGAGAGAGGGACATTGATCACGTCATTCATGCCCTCAAGTTCCTGAAGCCGGATGGCCGGCTGGTCGCGATCATGTCGGCCGGCACCGAGTTTCGCGAGACGAGGAAGTCGGTCGCTTTCCGCAAGCTGATGGAAGACATGGGCGCCAGTTGGAGCGACCTGCCTCCCAATTCCTTTTCGGACGTCGGCACGAACGTGAACACCGGCTTTATCTCGGTCCGAAAGAACGGCTGCAAGAAGGACCGCTACGAATGGCCGACCTGGCCGCAGGTTGGGTGACCTGCCCTCTTTCGCCGAATCTGGCACCAATATAAACACGATCGTGTGCACCATCGGCCGCCGGCGCTGATGATCCAATTACCCGGCCACATGGCCTAACCCAAGGAGGCGGACAATGCATGGAGCATTGGGAAGCATGACTGCCAAGTTTGTCTTTCGCCGCATGAGCGCCGACGAGTTCAAGCAGGCGCTCGACCGCGCGAAGATGAGCATCAACGATTTCATGTTCGTCACCGGCCGGCATTCGCATGGTGTGTCGAAATACCTCGATCCGAATGACGCGACCTCGCCGACGCTATCGGAGATCGTGTTGCTTGAGCTCGCCGCAGAGAAGGACGAATACCGTCGGCGCATGATCGAGATCGCCGACAGCCGCATGGTGGAAATGGGCCATAGGAAGGACCGGCGATGAGCGTCGAATTCATCCTTCTGGCAGCGGCCATCATTACCGGCGGGCTGGTGCTGCTCGGACTGCTTCCGGAGTCGCAGGACGAGGCGGTCCAGGCATTCCGCAACCAGTGCCGTTCCGACGGCATGGATTTCGCAGAAACGGAGGCTGCGCTCGCGATCCGCGTGGCCTTCGTTCAGCTTCGCCGCCGCAGCTCGGATCTCGGCGTTGCAAAGGACGGCGACATTTCCAGGTCCGACATCAATCAGATCGCCGGCGCGCTGGCGATCGGCCTGGCCGCGGCGCACGGCAAAGACGCAGCGAAGAGCTTCATCGGCTGGGTGGATATGTGCCCAGACGAGGAAATTCTTTACGATGACGCGCGCGCCGCCGTGCAGAAATTCCTTTCAGGGATTCGCCAGCCGATCCAGTTCGATCCGCAACTGCAGGCGGATATTCGGGCGGCGGTGACGATCATCCGCTAAACCGGGGGCTCCCACGGCACGATCGGCGTATCGTAGGCCAGCGTGAGCGGGTGCAGCGGATGCCCGTCAATCCCGGTGCCGAAGCAATGCAGGCGGCACCCTACCCTGTCGGCAATGTCGACCACCGTCCGCCAGCGATTACGAAGATGTTTCGGTAGCTTGCTCAGCCGCCCCCAGGCGACGATGTGAAAATCGGCATCGCGCATGATCTGCTCAAGATGCCGGTCATTGTCCGGGCCGACCGCATCCTCGACGTGCCGGAGCTCGATGATGTCGGTCGCGCAATAGGCGAACTTGTTCCCGATGATCACCTTGGAGAAGCTGTGCCGGTCCGAAAAGCCGTGCCATTTCCTGATCGTGTGATCGTCGATCTCCGCGCTTGCCTTACTCGGATTGACCATGATGGCGGCGACCACTTTCCCGGGCCGGCAGAAGTCGCGCTCGAGCCGCATTCGATAGACACCGTCCTCGGAGAATATCGCGCTGCGTCGAAGCACCAGGTCACTCATCCGCCGTCTCTTCCTTGGCCATGACATCTATCACCGTCCCGATGACGCTCTGAGGCTGGCCGCGTTCCAGCTTGGTGCGGGCGACGGCATCCCTGAGCTCGGCGATTGACGCCCCATGCTGCAGGGCGATCGACAGCACCACCGCGGCATCGTGACAGATGGCCCCGATCTGGGAATCGTTCTTCGGCGCATCGATGAAGACCTCGCCGAGACGGCCGTCGAGGTAGAAGCCGAACGTGCCAACGAATTTCGACTTGTTGCCGTTCGCTTCCGTGTGCTCGAAACCGACGACACGGGATGGCCGCCGCGGCGGCATACGCTCTCTCATCTGTTTCCCCTCTGTGCTGTGGTGAACAGCGACCGAGCCTGCCTGGAGATGGACAGTGCGTCGTCTCGGTCAATCGTGTCGGCGAGCACCAGCGAGAACCCCCAGCGCGTCTCGAAGGCATCCAAGGCCATCAAGGACTCAGAAGCCGCGACGACATCCAGAGAACGACGGATCGCCTCATACAGAAACCGCTTTGCCGTCACCGACTTGATCGGCTCCCAAGGGCATTCATCCCGATCGACGATCCCCTCGATCAAGAGATAGTCGCGATCAGGCATCATTTTCCGGATGGCACCGATCGCAGAAATACACTGCACGCGCCAGGCTGCGATTCCGATCCCAGCTCCACCTCCGGCGACCTCGCGCTCGAAGTCGACCGAGCTCACCGCTCCAACCCGGCAGCCATCGATGTATTCCCGGAGGATTCGGCCAGCCTCCTTTCGGCGCTCCCGACTCGAGATGCCCTGTGGAGCCCTTTCAACCGTGCGGTCGCCCGGGTCATCCAGTATCCTGAGCGTGTAAAGGTATTCCAGGGCAGATCCATTCATGCCCCTGTTTTGGGCACCGCCCTGTTCCCTCTCGGCGCGCTTCGCCTCCTCGAGGCGATCCTTGCGTGCCGCCTCTTTCTTGCGTCGCTGCGCTTCCTTGCGCCCTGCCCTGGTCCGAAGATCCGGCTCCGGCAGCGGTTGCGGCACCGGTGCCTTTGGCTTCATGTAGAGCGGGATCGGGCCCTTGGACTTCGGTGCCGGCGGCCTCGCCTTCGCCGCTGGGATAGGCAGGGCAGTAAAATATTTGTCAGGAAGGCGATTATCGTCCTTTCTTGAGGCCCTCATTTCGTCGAGCTTCTGTTGGCGCTGCGCAAGCGTCATACCTTCGCGCGGTGTGGTGCTGAATGCTCGATGGACTATCCCTCTCACCGAGCCAGGCGTCCGGCCCGACAGCAGTGCGATGGTCCCGATGCTGGCTCCGTGGATCCACAATACGGACACACAGAAAGTGATGATCCCTTTGTCGGGCTTTTCGTTGATCAACGCTCAATCTCCCTGATGACCGAGCGGCGCCCGTCGAACCAGAAGTCGCGCATCTCGCCATCTTCGCGGCGCCGGCCCTTCAGGCTATGCACCTCAATCCTTCCCTTGTGCCTCACCATCTGTTCAGCCCACTCTCGGCCATCCTTGGATTCCATGTCTTCGGGGCGTTGCGATTTCAGCCAGCGATCGCGGCGGAAAAGAGCGACTGCCCAGTCAGCGTCCTGATCGAGGCTGCCACCGCCGTCCAGATCGGCAAGTTGCGGAACCGGATCGTCACGTCGCTGAGAAGCGCGTGTGACCTGGCTAAGAAGGATCACGGCAACCCCGAGCTCCTTTGCGATTGACTTCAGCCCGCCCGTTACAACCTCCATGCGCTCGAACTTGTCTCTCACCTTGCCGAACACTCGCACATGGCGCAGGTGATCGACCACAATGCAAATCAGGCCCTTGGACCTCTTCAGTTGGAGTGCTCTGTCGTGGATTCGCTCCAGGGCAAGTTTCGGACGGTCGTCGATGTAGACCTTCGCGTTGCGCAGTTGGTCGACTGCCGCCTGCAGGTTCTCTGCATCCTCGAAGTTATATTGCCCTTCCTCAATTTCGGCGACCGACATATTCGCCCGATCCGCCAAGTAGCGCCTGGCCATGTCTTCTGCTTGCATCTCCAATTGGAAGAACAAGGATGGTCCGAACAGCGACGCCCGCAGCGCCAGCTGAGCACCAACGACGGTCTTTCCGTCCCCAGGTTTGGCTCCTATGGCACCGACATCGCCAGGATGGATCCGACCAATGAGCGCATCGAGTGATGGCAGGCCAGTGTCGAAGCCGGGCATTGTCCCAGTCTTCTGTGCCGTCCTCGATTTCTTCGCTGCCGACGCGGCTATCTCCCCGAGTGATTTCAGCGGTATGCTCTGGCTGTTCGTTCCGATATCATCGAGTTTGATCTCCAGATTTGCCAGCAGATCGGTCGAAATAGTTCCCGGCTTTTTGGCGTCTTTCAGACCCTGCTCGAGCGTTTGGATGATCATGCGATGGCGCCAGAGATCGACGATCACATCGACCTCATCAAGCGCATTCTCATTGTTTTCCGCGTCTCGCAGAAGCGCCGTCAAAAGCGACACTGTGGATTTGCCGTCGTCATCGTACTGCGGCCCGATGCGGCTTTCGAGTAGGGCTATCGAGAGGCGCTTCCCCTCGGTGAGGGTGTCGCGAACTGTCTGGAAGATGGTTTGGTGGATGGGGCGCACGAAGTGAAATGCCGACAATACGTCTGCCACGCTCCAGAATGCCGACTCGCTTTGCAGGATCTTGCCGAGAACCATTTGTTCCGCGGCGATGTTCTCAAGAGGGTTGTGTTTCGGTGACATCCTGTTCCTTCCTGAGATGCGCGTCGAACTTCTTTCTGGCGTTCCACAAATCAAGTGCGTCGCCGTCCCGGGTCATATCGTTGATTGTGGCCCTGATACCCACCTCCTTCAGTCGACGTTGCAGTTCGTCTGCCGCATGGTCGCCAGGCGGCGGCAATATGTTGCCCTGCTGCGTGAGAACGGCCTTATCGCCGTCCTTCCAGATATTCATGCGTTCAATGAAGATCGGCGGCTCGAAGTTCTTCATGCCGCTGGTAGACATGAATGACCAGCACGGCCGGCGGCAGCCCTCGAGGAACCAGGCACCGAGGGCAGTCTCCATCCCCTCGCATCCGTCGATCCATGCGCCGTCGCCACCGATGCGGATGGCGCCGCCGGTGGCTGGCCCGCGGCCGATCTTCGGGCTGGGCGACAGATCCGCCTTAGCTGGCTTGTCTTTCCGGAGATAGACCTGCCACACCGCTATGAGGTCGCCGAAGGCATCAACCACCTTGCAGACGATCGCCGGAAACCTTCCGGCCTTGCGGTCTGGCTCGAAGTCGAGCGCTGGATGAAACCGCAGCACCTCATCTGGATTCCAAGGCCATTCAGCGATCGGGGGGATGCCGCGGTCGACCAGATATGCCTCGCCATGAGTACCTGCCAGCGGCACGGTTTGGTCCCAGACCTGCTGAGCACTGAGGGTCCGCTCAGCATCCCGCTTGGCTGCCTCTTCTTCGTCCAGCCGCCGGCGCTCAGCACGCTCGGCCTCTTCCTGCTGCTGATGCGCCCGGCGCGCCAATTTGTCTTCTTCGGACTCCTGCTGCCTGGTCAAACCGAAGTGCCGGCGCACCCAGTCAAATGACTCGCGATAGGCATCTTTCCGGCCATAGAGCACATAGCCGATGAGCTCGATCGATCCGCCTCCAATACTCTGGCTGAATCGATAGAAGCACCCTCGTGGCATCTTGTTCGTGTCGCTGAGGGAGACGGTGAAGCTGCCGAGATCCTTCTTGCTCTTCGGAGTCAGGTAGGCAGTATTGCCACGCTTCACCCAGCCTGGGCTGATCTCATCGAGAATGTCTTCGATGCGATCCTCAACCCGTCGGCGCAATTCTTGTGCGTCGTCTTTCATACGCCCCTCACCACTTCCTGTTGGCGAGGTTCGCGACGCAACTTCAGATCGACGACCAAACGCATGACGTCGCGTGGGCCTTTGGAAACGATCTCAGCGATCTCAGCGATTGACCTCCCTGCCCTGAACAATGATGCCAACTGGTCGCTCAGCTTGACCGGCAGGTCTGGCGCGATGATCGCCGGCGCGAGATCAGGCTCCTCAACGCCGGTCTCGAGATATGCGCGGGCGCGAAAGACTCTGCTCTTAACTGTCCCGACGGCTACGCCGAGCCGCTCGGCCGCGAGCTCGTAGTCGTTGCCCAAAATCGCGACCAGGTTCAGCGCGCGCCGCATCTCTGTCGGGAGCAACCGCATTCGCCTCTGAACGATTTTCAGATCATAGGCCGATGACTGGCCTTCGGGGACGGCGACCGATTTCGAGATCAGGTCATCAGGATCCTCCACCATCCTTCCAGCCTTTCGTGCGGTGGAGATGAAGAAGTTTCGGAGTATTGTTGTCGCCCATGCCTGCATGTTGGTGCCGGGCTGGAACAGCTCCCATTTCTCCAGGGCCCTCAGGATGGTTTCCTGGACAAGATCCTCCGCCTGAATGGTATTCTTGGTGAGCCGAATTGCGTAGCTCCGCAGATGGCGCTGAGTGGCGAGAAGCTCGCGATCGAACGCAGGCGGCCGGCTCATGCCCCGAGTTCCTCGTCCAGAAAATCGAACAGCCGGATGGCCAATTGGCTGTGCGTCTGGCGCTTGTTGCGGCGACCGTCGACGAAAGCGCTTTCCAACTCCTGGCCGAAGTCGAAATTCTCCATGACCGAGATCAGGCGGTATTCGGGCTTGCACCAAGTCCGTTGCGCATCGAGAACGTGGCAAAGAGCTTTTATGGTGGGCGCCTTGACGTGCCCGACGTTGCCGTCCGGTTTCGATCGAGTGATGCAGCGGAGTGACAGGGCCAGATGGTCTGGCCCGTAGACCCGATGACATTCTTGCAGCGACCTGATCGCGATCGTGTCGCCGGCCTTCATGTTCTTTGATGGAACCGGGTACTTGAGAATCTTTACGCTCGCCCTGGCGCAGGTTTCTACCAGATCGATCGCATCCTGCTTCTTCGCGGCCAGCTCCGCCGCGAAGATCGATAGGGGGTGGATGGCCGTCACGGCGCCGTTGATTGCTGCGAAGGCCTCGGCCTGCTTCTTGGGGTCCGCCTCGATGATGATGCACGGGACTTCCTCGACGCCGCGCAGCGCCGCCCCGATCGTCCGGTGCTGCCCGTCGACGATAGCAAATAGCCCCTCGCCTATGTTCGCCACGACCACCACGCCAAAGAGGGCCCAATCGAAGTTCCGGGCGATCTTGACGACGTTCTTGGCGCCGCCCTCAAAGATTTCGCGTTGATAGTTCGGGTCGATCCTGAGCGACTGGATCTTCAGCCAGCACAGCCCGGGCTTGACGCCGAGTGATGTAGACGGCGGCGTGCCAAGCGCGGGTGCGAACGGAGTGGGATCAATCGGCCGCATTGAACTTCCTCCGTTGCTTCACGGCATTGAGGACGCACGTGTGGTCCTTGTTGAAGACCTCGCCGATCCGCGGAAGGCTCCAGTCTGGTCGGTGCAGCTTCACCTCGGCCATGGCGTCAAAGCGAGCTTCCACTACCTTCCGGCTTCGACTTTCTCCGACGATCTCCTCATAGGTGACGCCGTGCCAAACGCCGATCATGGTGATCAGCTTCTTGACCCGAAGCGGAAGCGGCGGCGGGACCGGAAACAGATTGGACCGGACGGGCCTGGAAAACGGAGCCTTGGTCTTGGTCTGATTTGGCGCCGGCGACCGGACGGCGAGATCGCCGCGCTCCGCCATTCGCCGCTCGATTCCTGCCTGCGTATGACGTGAGATTGCCGCGAACATCACTTCTTCCGCTCAAGATACTGCTGCGCCAGAAGCTTGATGTGCGATTCATCCGAGTAGACCGGCTCAACGCCGAGTCCCGGATCAGTGATGCCGCGCGCTTGATCGCGCTTCACTGCATTGACTGAAACGATGGTCGGGTCGGAGCCACCATTTGCGACACAGAAGATCGCTGTTATCTCGTCTTCCGGCTGCCCAGGCCGGTCGACACGCCCAAACAACTGCTCATAGATCTGCGGTGACCAGTCGAGCTCGCCGACGACAACCGTGCTGCAGCGATTCTGCAGTCCGTCTAGGCCAGCCCCGGAGCGCAGCGACATGATGATGAGATCGGTGTCGCCATTCAGGAACCCCTTCTTGGTCTTGTCCTTCTGCTTGGCGTTTTCCGAGCCCGTATAGAGGAGCGGATTGAACTCGCCGAGTTCATCGAGCCATATCTTGTAGACTTCCCGGTGCCAGCCGGCGAGGATCACCGGTCGGCCTGCCTCGAGCAGGATGCGCACGTAAGCAGCCACGCTCTTCGCCTTTGCGATTCCGGTGACCTGCCGCGCGAGCGCGTCAAGCTCACGAGCGGCCTGGCCGCTTTCGGCGAACTTCCCGTCCAGCACCTTCATGGCCAGTGACCTAGCAAGGTCTTCGGATTTCTCGGCGATATCCTCGTCGTAGTCGACGTCGATCACGATGCGGTTGATCTTGCGGCCTTCGCGAAGCCGGCGGATGAAAATCTGCGACTCCCGCAGGTATGAGCCGAGGGCGTTTGGATCCGAGACCAGCCATTTGCCACCGGGCCCGATCTTGCACCATTCTCGCGTGAACTCGTCCCACTGCCCGAGCAGGTCCGGATCGAGGTAGCTCAGGATGTTGTGGATCTCAGAACCGTAATTGAAGACCGGCGTGGCCGACAGGCCGAGACGCAAGGCGGCATTGTCGGCGAAGACCTTCATGGCCCTTCCCTTTGCCGAGCTGGAGCCTGTCCGGCCCTCCTGGATCTCGTCGAATATGGCCGCCTTGAAAAAGCCAGTCGCGGCGACGTCGACCCACCCGAAAATATTCGAATACTTGAAGATGTAGAGGTTCGCCGGCGGCAAGTCATATGGCTGGGTGCCCTGTATGATGTGGGCGGCCATGTAGGTGTACGGCTTGACGAACTCCTCGACCCACTGCGTCGCCAAATGTGTCTGGACGACGATCGCAGCGGGCAGATAGGGAGAGCCGGCCACGGCGGCCAAGGCCACCCAGGTCTTGCCCAGACCCACGTCATCGCCGAGAAGCAGTCGTCGCTTCTTGTGAAGCAGCTCCACTGCCTGGCTTTGCGCGTGCCGCGGCGCATAGCCGGGCCGGAACCCGTAGAGTGCCGACGGCTGCCAGTCCGGAAGAAAGATCGCCTCGCTCGACGCACGGTCTTCCTCGAACTGCAGGCGCCCATTCCTTAGGATCTCCCGATCCTTGTCCGACATTTCAAGCGGGTATCGCTCCATGAACCATGCAAGATCGGCCGACATCTCATCGGTGAAGGGCAGATCGAACTTCTTCGTCTGCGTCTTCTGGATGCGCCCGAAGATCGATTTCAGGCGGATGGCCACATGCGGCGGGATATCGGTGAGCAGCCACCGATTGCCCTGGAGTTCGAGCCGGCCGTATTTGGGGACGTTGACTGTCATGTCGCCCCCGAGAACAACTCCGGCTGCGCCACCGACGCCGGCATATGGTAGTGCGGGTCATATTCAGCGAACGGGATAGCCCGATAGAGCCCGGTCACCACCCACCGCTGAAACCGCTTCAGATCCTTGCGGCTCTGGTCATAGACCATCGGATAGGGGCGGATACCTCGCTCTACCATCCGATTGAAGCGATGGTGAATTCGTTCCCAGGTCTCGCGCTTGTCGAAGCCGACGAGCATGTAGACCATGAGATGCTCAGGCTGGACACCGGCGGCCGCCAACATATCCACGCCGCGGAAGAAAACAGCTTCGTCCTTCAGATTATCCCAGGCGGTGTAGAGCCGCCGGCGCTTGAACTGGTCATCGCGGTATTCGATCATGGCCAGGGCGCCGGCAATCTCCGGCGTCATGGCGCGGACGTTGATGCCCTGCGTGAAACTGACCTTGAACCCGCCCTCGCCGATCTCCTCGAGACGCGCACGCCATTCCGGCTCCGGCTGGCCAAAGAAATCGTTGTCCAGGAGATGAAGGTGCTTTGGGAAGCCGGGGCCCCGCCAGATGTCGGCGACGCTCGCCACCGAAAAGGGCTTTCCCTCTTTGTCAGGAACAACGCAAAAGCGACACTTCAGCCGGCAACCGCGCTGCGTGAAGCCGATACTCGCCTTGAAGCTCGGCTGCAGCGAATAGTCCAAGCCGTTGTAGTGACCGATTATGTTCTCGACGGTGCGCTTCGAGTCCGTTCCGGTCCCGCCGACGATCGCATCCGGCCATTGCTCGAGGAACCGATCGATCAGCGGCGCCGAGAACTTGAAGATGGCGCTGGCGTACACCCGGTCATAGTCCGGCTCGCCGAGCTCGCGCATCACGGCGGCAGCGCCGTGCCTGAACGTCACCTGGTGGCCGGATGCGCGGTGATAGTGCGCGAGCTTCATGAGCGCTAAGTTGGGCAGCGATCCGTCGAGCTGGCAGATGCGGACGTTCATACCAGCAGCGGCTGCACTGAGCCGTCCCGAAAGATCATGTCCATCGGCGTGTCGGCCGTCGGCTCGTCACCGTCCCATCCGTTCGGCCACGTCCCAGCCGCAATCAGCTCGCGAATGCGAGCTTCCTCCTCGGAGTTCAGGATGTCGATCGACGGGCGGCCCAGCCTGGCGGCGGCTTCGTTGCAGGAGGCCTGGATGTCGATTACGCGTTCCAGAGCATCGAGTCTCGCTTCGAACGTTAGCGGCCCCTTTCGTTGCTTGTTCTTGCCACTTGAAAGCGACCCATCATCGTCGCGGCCGGTCTTTTTAAGTCGCTTACTGTCATCCTCTCGCAGTTCCCGATAGATGACCTTCAGCCCGCGCAGCGGCGTCAGGTAGCTCCAGGCCGGCATCGCCAGGATCGTTTCAAGCGCGAGCTCCTTGCTGGCGAGCGGGCAGCCGATGCAGCCGGTCCTTGCGTTGATCTCGTTGGCCTCTTCGCCGCCATAGGCATCGGCGATCGCGGCAGTGGCCCAACCGCCATATTCGGTCATCGGCGCATAGACGCGGAGCCAGTCCCACACATTGCAAACCCGCCAGTGCAGCAGCGGCGCCAGCGTGGCGATGCGCCCGCGAACGCCTTTCGACTGCGGCAGCACCTCCTGATACCAACCCTGCCCGCACTCCGCGCCGTCCTTGCCGCAGGACATCCGGATCCGCTCGTCCCGGATCGCGCTCTCTCCCTCACGGACACCGGTGATCATGAGCACATTGCCGTCGATCTCTGACAGCCGTGCCTCGATCGCATCCGCCATCGGATCGACCTTGATCTGCCGCGTGCACCAGCGGAAGGTCCGGTTGTTCGGCGGAGGCACGCCGCGGCCGAGCATGTAGACCAGGAATCGCTTGTCGAGTGGCGCCCGCACGACCTCGCAGTGGATGCCCAGTTCTGCGAGCTGCTCCATGATTCGGAACGCGGAAATAGCCAGCGGCGGCAGCTCTTGCCGCGTGTCTGCATAGAAGACCAGAATCAGCTTGGGGGCGGCCAGCCGGCCGACTCTGATCAGGTGAATGATCAGAGTCAGCGTCGCGGTGCTATCTTTGCCGCCCGACCAGGCGAAGGCCCACACGTCATGCTGCGGCCCGTAGGCCTGCATCGACTGGAGTGTCAGTTCGATGGCCTCGTCGTAAACGAGGCGCTTCGTCCCTTCAAAAAGCGTCGGCTGTAGACTGCTCATAGCCATGCCCTCGCCAGGTTCAGAACATAGACAGGTTTGCCGTTCAGTTCCGGCGGAAAGCCTGTCGCGACATTGGTTACCAGAATCAGTTCTTCAAGGCAGTCATGTTTCGCATAGCGCTCGATCTGATTGTAGATGTCGCGTTTGCCTCCCTTAATTTTGATCTCGATCCCGACCGGGCCGCACCTGAAGTCGATGATGTCGCTCTGATTGAGTCTGTGCTCGCGGGCATACTCGATCCCTTCCTGGTCGAGCACTTCCTGCACCTCCTCCTGGAGCCGCTTCTCATCGGAGAGCGTAAAGCGTTTTCCAGACAGCGCCTTGAAGATGTCCACTGCACTCATCAGCACCGACCCAACCGATAGAGAGTGTCGTCTCCAACACACATCACCTGCCAGCCTCGCCGCTTGAGATCGTCATTGATGCGAAGCAGCCACCATTCGAAGCTGGCGGAGGCGCTAACCGGACCCATCAAGTTCTCTCTGATTCCAGCTGCCGCCATCAGGTCGCGGCGGCTCACCGGTGTCGGGTGATAAGCGCAGAGTCGCCGAAGGATCCATCCGCCGCGGTTGTCCGCACAGCTGCTCAATAGCTGCTGCGGCTGCACGAGAATGCTCGTTATCTCCGTCACAGTTCCCATCAGGTGGCTGCCTCTGCCCCCTCGCTCATCCACTTCAGTTTTTCCTCGTTGCTGACGAGCGGATCGTCGTCAGCAAAGCACGCATATCTGGTCGCCTCTGGCAGCATCTGCGCGATGTTCCGCTTATCGCCATCGCTAAATTCGATCATGATCGGCTGGCCAGGCTCGACTGCGAACCACTTCTGTCCAATTTTGACTCTCATAGATCCTCCTGTGGGATGTTGCCGCGCTGGTCGACCGCCAACGCCAAGGCGACCGGTTGAACCCAGATCGGCTGGGATGAGAGCATGAACGTCTCGCCGGTCATGGCGAGGAGCAGCGTAGTTGCCATGACGCCGGCGATCGACTCTGCTGCGTCCGGTGGAACAGCGTTGCCGATGCGCTCCCGCCACGCAGAATCGGATTGCCCTTCCAGAACAAACGTACCGACCTCGTCTGGGTCGACCAACGACTGCAGGGCGGCGAGCTCGAGTGTTGTGAAGGGGCGGTGCCAAGTGCCGTCGAGGGCGCGGATGACGGCGACGAGGCGATCCTCAGGTTTCGGAAGCTCGATGATCGGCTCCGGTTCGACTTCGCGAGGATCGGCAACCGACCAGTTGCCGCGGTCGTGCTTGGCGAAGCCGGGCACGGCATAAGCCGTGCCGCCCCACGGCACCACGCCGTAGTGACCGCCAGTCTGATAGTTGTCCCGCTTTTCGCCAAAGGCAGCAGGGCGGGGGTCTGCGACAGAAAGGGCGCCAGAACCGACGCGGTCAGAGCCGGTGACGGTTCCGGCAGTCTGCTCGAACCCGACAACCTTCAGTTTGTTCCGGTGGCTGTTGGGGCCGTAGCCCGTTCGAGGATCAGCGACCGCGCTCGCGCCCGACTTGCGGTTTCCAACGACAGCGTGCGCAGGCTCGTCGAACGGAGTGATATGCCAATTCCCCTGCAGGTCTTCGGTCGGCTTACCCGGGCGTGGATCGGCGACGGCGAACGCACCGTTCGACGGCAGGCTCTCGCCCTGCACCGTGCCGCTGGTGTCGGTCCACTGGCGAACGCCGTGCGCACCCTTGTGCAGGTCGCTGACTGGTCGGGGATCGGCGACGACGAAAGCACCATTGCCGGTAGTGCTCGCGCCGATCACCGCATTGGCAGGCTCATCAAAAGCTGTAACCCGATATTTGCCGTTGACGTGCCTTCCTTCCCCCGCACGCGGATCGGCCACGGCCAGGCCACCGGCCGGTCCGCCGGGGCCTGCCACCGCCGGCGAGGCCGCCGCCCATGGCACAATGCGAAACACGTTGTTGAACCGCGGCTTGCCCGGGATGGTCGGATCAGCAACTGCGTAAGGCCCGGTCCCAACTGACACGTCGCCCTTTACCACTGCGGCGGTGTCCTCCCATCGCCGCACACCGAGCTGGACAGACTTTGGATGACCGTCAACGCGGGGATCGGCGACGGAAAACCGGCCGGTTGTCGCCCCGGCCTGGGCCGTGACTGTTGGCGCTGCTCTATCCCAGGGCAGTACGCCGAGAATGTCGTCACGCCAGGCCCCATCCGGCAGAATCCCGAAATCCCGAAGGACTCCGTTCTCGACAGCCAGCTTGTTTAGCGATCGCCAGTCCGAGCCGGCCTCGACGAAGGCGAGCCGCACCCACGTCTTCCATTGCAGCGCTGGCATCCGGTGCATGGCGCCGCCGGCTGGATCGCCAGGCAGCGGCAGCCGTTCGAGGATCTCGCCGACGCCCCGCAGCCGACGCTTCTCCGGCTCGTAGAGGAAGGGCGGCACCTTCTTTTCATGCCGAGCGACGAGGAGGAATCGCTTGCGGCTCTGGCCAAGGCCGCCGAGTTCGCCGCAGTCGTGCGTGGTTTCCGCAACCGCATAGCCGTAGGCGCGTAGGAGGGCGATGATCTGGTCGAGCAGGTGGCGCCCGCGCGTGGCAATGCGCGGAACGTTCTCAAAGACGATGAGCTCGACCGGATCATCCTTCCAGGCTTCGAGCATCAGCCAGACGCCGCGCAGGGTCAGCCGGTTGAGCGCCTGATACTTTGCCGTCTTGCTCGACTGCTCGGGCAGGAGACCGGAAAAGCCTTTGCAATTGTGGGTCGCAATCAGCGGCGAGCAGTAGGTGTCATCCTCGGCGACCTCGAGGTTCCACACTTCCTCTACTGTCTGCCTGCGCAAGATGTCTCTCACCCTGATCCAGACAGCGCCGTCGTCGAATTCGAAGACGGTCCTCTTCTTCGGATCGAGCCTGACGTTCAGTTCCCAACGACGCCGAGTCGCAACCCGGCGCCCCTCGATCATCTGCTCGCCGCCATTCCAGCAATGATGGATGCTGGCGAACGTGCCGAGCCCGATGAGCAGCCGCTGAACATCGCGCAGAAGCTGTAGGGATATCGAAGAAATCTTCCACCGTGCTTGCAGAGTATTGCCGCGAGACATGCGGCGTGCACCCTGCTCTGAGCCATCGGTCGCGCGGTACCCATCGATCAGCGCCTGGGCGAACCGGCGCTCGACGCGAAACAGCCGCGGCGGCAACGCTTTTTTCTCGGCGCCATCGCCGAACGCACCGCAGAGCTGATGCAGGTGCTTACTTGAGACGACCAGTTTAACGTTCGTCGAGCCTCCGCCCCGATCGACGTAGACGCTCAGCCCGAGGCCCTCGACAACGCTCCGCACGCTGGCCGCCAGTTCGCCGTCTTCGGAGCCTACGCAGAACGCGACCCTGTACGAGTTGTGCATGCGGTACCCGTCGCCGAGGTAGCAGCCGAACAACCACCACAGCCCGACGTCTTCCGCCCGCGACCCCAAATCGACAATCCGCTCGACGGTCGCAACGTATGCAGGCTTGGCATACCGGCCGGAGGTCTTGCCGCCCTTCTCCACCCGCGTGGGATCGCCGAAGCCGTCGACGAAGGCCTTCGCGGTTCCGGCCTCCTCGGTCTCGATCGGAAAGCCGACCCTGTCGCCGATCCGGACATCCTTCGCCGGAACGAAGGACGGATCGCCCAGCGCGCGCTTGCGCTCGGTGGCAAGGTCGCGACGGACACGGCGGACCCATATCGGGTGCTCGTCTGTGTACCACTGCACGTCGACAGTGCCGTTGAGGCGCAGGCCGATCATGTCGCCCGTGTATGGACGACGGTTGACGCGATCGACGCGGCAAAGTCTCCCTCGATGCGACAGCACGCGTTCGCCGACGCTGATAGCGCTGATCGGCCGTGCACCATCCTCCGTCAGAACCAGGCCGTCGGCCGGCAGACACGGCGCAGACAGGAACGCGGCGTGCGGCCGCTCGCCATGTGCGGCGCGCCGAATGTCCGCAGGCGTGGCGGGCCGCCAGCCTGCCGGCGGCGCCTTGCCGTGAAATGCGCGATACTGCTCTTCATCGAAGAGATCGAGCACGGTCCCTTGGACGCCGGCGACGCGCGAGAAATCCGCGATAGAACCGGGGTCGACATCAACGCCGCCGATGCAGCGCCAGCGCCCACGAAGCTGTCCTACCCTTGCGGTGCCTTTGTTGAAGCCCTTGGCGCCGCCGCCAAGCCCGCAGAACATATGGAAGTGACGGAACTCGACCTCTGAGCCCATCTGTTGCGTGTTCATCTTTTCTTACCCCCATAGTTCTTGCTCGGACGACTTTCAACCGTCCGCATGATGCCGAATCGATCGAGATGCAGTTCCGCCTCCTTGATCATGTGAAGTCCGGCCACACTCAGCTCGACCGCAACATCTTCTGCGACATCAGCTTGCGCTGCGGCATCGATCAGAAGACCCGCCAGGAATTCACGGATCTCGGACAAGCCGACTCGCCTCTTCTCAATTCCAACTCCCATGGTCTGCAAGACCTCGAGATACTTATCGGCCGCCCACAGTTTCCGCCGACCGTCGATGTCCAGATTTATGTGCACTCGCCAGGCCACGTGTTCGCTCGGTGGCTTGTTTCGATCGATGATGCCGCGCAGATAGTCCCTCGCCATCTCCGGCGGGATATCGGAGAGCTTCATGTCTCATCTTCGCTTTCTCTCTTCCGCCGGCTGATAGGCGATCCGACTGTGGTATGAGCAATACGGGGCAAAGACCACGTCATTGCCGCAGAAGCTAAAGTCCGCACTTCCGTGCGGCCACTTGCAGGTCCGCTCAGTCAATTGGATGAGCTCGAGCTCCCGTGAGACTGGAATGATTACATCCAGATTGGCACGGAGGTACTGACGGCGTGAAACAGACTCGATGACTTTCACATTGACGGCGTTCTTTGCTTCCGGCCGAACTTTTGCCTCTTTCAGTTCATCAATCGCTCGTTTAGGCGGCCTCGCTCCCGTCGGTCTTCCTGCCGGTCGTGACTCCGCCAACTGAATCTTCGCCCTGGCAGCAAGTCCGATGACTGAGTTACGGCTGCATCCGCCGATCTCCGCGGCAATCTTGGAAGCGCTAAGCCCCCTCGACACGCCGTCTTTGATGCACTGAATGCGCTCGTCACGTGAAATCTTGTGCCACATGGTCCCGGGTCCACTGAGTTCAAGTCGCCGTGGGCGCCGGCACCTTCGTTGTCGGCGGTAGGTTAAACAGCGAGTTGGCGGCGTGGCTGTACGGGAAAAGATGACCCTTGAGCCAGTGCACGACCCCCACGGCCTCAGCACAATCCACACTCGAGATGTCGATCCCGAGTCGCCTGCACATCTTCACCGCTTCCTTCTTCGCGTCCTTCGGGTGACCGTGGCCGAGGAAGGCCTTTCGCCACGTCTGCTGCGCAACCAGAACCGTCGGGATGTTGAGGCGGTTGCAGACCTGGCAGGCCATAAACGACAGGCCATAGAGCCGGTAGATAGCCGCCAGACTCGTGCCGTCTTTTTCGATGTAGGTGATCGCCTGACCGGCGAAGTCGGCATCGGGACTGACGACCCGTTCCCGCCGCTTGTTATTGGAGGGTATCGGTGCCTCGATGGCCACGTACTCCACCTTGTTGTCGATCAGCCAGACCCTCAGTGCATCCTCGAAGGTCTTGCCGACATTACCCTCATGTACCGCATCGAGCGCCTTACTGCCCTCAAGGATGTTTTTCTTTTTGGTCGGCGCCTTGAAGGTGGTCGTCGTGATTGCAGTCCCCGTCACCACGTCCTTCCAGACGGCAAAGCCGGACGCGGTAGCGAGATCCAGGCCGGCGATGTTCATGCTGGCACTCCGTCAAAAAGAGGCGTTCCTTCACTTGGCCGCACCACGACGATGTCGAGCCCGGCGCGCCGGGCTGCGATGATCATGTTTCTCGTGCCGGCGCCGCCCTTGAAGGCGATCAGCCGGGTCGGCCGGTACTTGTCGATCATCAGTTGATTGCGGCGCGGCCCGGCGTTCCTGTCGTACTTGGTGCCGTTCCGGTTTTGCCTGATGTCGGCCTCCGGGTGCTTCAGATAGTGCCAGTCTGCTGCCTCGGTGGCATAGGGAATGCTGCGGGCGACCGCCCACATGCGGGCCCAATGGTCGGCGCCGCCAATGACGCGGCCGTCCTTGTCCTGGGTGCGCTGGCCGCCCTCGACCAAAAGCGTGATGTTCTGGCGCTCGTGGACTTTGTCGAGCTCGTCGAATACGAAGGCGCCGTCGGTCAACTTCCGACTGCCACAGACAATCGCAACCATTCCCTTACCCCGCTCACCGCCACCAGAACACCGCCCCGCAGCCAGATGCCTTCAGGCTGTCATGCCTCTTGGCTTGGTTCCTGCTGCCGTTTCGCGATCTGGTCGTCGTCCGGCCAGCCTTTCTCCGCAGATGTTGCGGCAGATGAATCCGCGGCCTGGTCGAAGTCATCCGGCTTGCCGGCAGTCTCCTTGCCCTGTTCGCGCAGAAGCTCGGGTGCGTCTTCCGGCTTCTTCTTGATCGCGAAGATCGCCGCCTGGCCCTTGTGCCACGCCTCCACATACGCGTCGTAGCCGGGCGCACCAGGAGCATATGGCGGCTTCAGTGCCTGTCCTTCCATCCCGGCTTTCTTGCCTTCGGCCGCGGCGCGTTCTTCGATCGGGCGCCGATCCGGCTGCAGATCGAGTTCGGCCTGCGTGCCGATCGGATGACCAAGCCAGGCGGCAATCATATTCTGCCGCTTCCGCTCCTCGCCGATCTTGTTGTCGTCGTCGCCCTCGAGGGCGATCGCAAAATCGATCTCCTTTTTCGTGAAGCCGTCGGATTTTGCGGTCTTGTATGCCGACCGCAGTTCACCGCTGACCGAAGCCAGTTTCTGTTTGAGAGCGACGATCTTGGACTTGTTCTGGAAGAACAGCGCCTGCTGCTGGTCTTCCGTCAGATTGTGCCCGGTCGCCGGGGTGGTGCCCCCAACAACGGTCAGCTTCGCTTTGGTGGAACTTCCCTTTTGTCTCGCCATGGTCACCTCATGCGGCGTTGTCAGTGAAAAGAGTCATGGGCTCAGGCGCCCGCTGCTCTGGCGCGGGACGATCCCGCCTCATCGAGACCGGATCGCCGGTGTCGAATTTCGTTGCCTCACGGCCCCAGTTCTCCCATCCGCGGCGCTTCTGCCTGGAAAAAAGATCCAGCTTTGTCGAGTTGGGAGAACAGCGGTCGACGAGCGAATAGAACTCTTCCGGCTTCCGGCTGTGCTGCCTGGCTACGCCATCGAATAGCGAAGGAAAGGGTTTGTGCTCCGGGTTCCCCATCACGCCGAGATAGATTGGCTCGTGCATGGTCCGCACCCGGTACCCGGGGCCCATACGGACCTTGCCCTTCCGCGTCGTCTTTCTCCATGCCATCTCGGACTTGTAGGCAAAGCCCCACGACTCCATGACCGCCTGCCGCAAGCGAGGCTCCATCCACCCGCATCCCCATAGGAGGAGCAGGCAATCGCCGCTGGCCAGGTGCCCGACGGGGAGCGCCATGATTTCCTCAAGGGGCATGGTGTCGTACTGCGCCGAAGCTGATTTCTGATTGCCCGCTTCGGAATAAAGCTCATATTCCCAAGGCGGGTCAGCCGCGATCAGGCTGAAGGAAAGCGGGCGAAGATCGCCGAACGGCCATGTCATGCAAGCACCGCCTGCCGCTTGGTCTTCGGTCGTCCAGTCCTCTTGCGCCGTGGCGCCTTGAATTCTCGCCCTTCCACTGCGGCCTTAATGAATTCCATGGCGCGGGATTCGATCTGGCGAATCCGCTCTTTAGAAACGCCCAGCGCTGCGCCCAGTGACTCCAGCGTGGCCTTCTCATCGCTAAGCCACCGCTCTTGGATGACTCGCCGAGAACGGGCGTCAAGTCGCCCTACCGCATCGCGAATCTTGGCAGTTGCCCTCTCGCTATCGATGACCCGCAGCGCAGTGTCCTCCGGGCTATCGGACGGGCTTTCGAGAACGTCGATGAATGTTTCTCCTCCGTCGCCCACCGGTGCGTCCAGGGAGACGATCTTTAGGTGCCCCTTCCCCTTGAAGAAGGCCCGGCGCGACAGATTCGACCGATTGTGCGCCACCACCGAGGCATTCTGCAGCACGTACTCGGCAATCGCAGCTTGGGCCCACCAGCGTGCGTAGGTCGCAAAACGCAGTCCCCTGTCTACCTGGAAAGTGTCGCAGGCTCGCATAAGGCCAAGCATGCCTTGCTGAGTCAGATCCTCCTGCGGGAGCGGGAACTTGAAATACCTCCGGCTGATGCCAAGTACGAGCGGCTGATGAGACGCGACAAGCCGGTTCCTGGCCGCTTCGTCGCCAAGGTCCAGCCAACGCCGCGCGAGTTCGGACTCTTCCGCCCTGATAAGGAAGCCGGTAGCCGCCATTAGAACGCCTCCCCATGTCGCATTGTCTCAGGCCAATCTGCCATCGTGAGCGGCGATCCACGCGCTGCCAGTTTCCGTCGGGGTGAACCGCCGCGCGTCCTTCTTGTCTCGGGCGAGCATTCCGCGATCGTGGAGAAGTAGGCAGGCCCGGTAGTCGCCAGCTTGCTCAGCGCGGAACCAGCCATCACCGACTACGGATCTGAGGATCTTGATCTGTCGGTAGCCAGGTGTGTACGAGCCCATCACTGCTTCTTTGTAATAGATTGAATGCCGGGATCAGGGCCCCGGCCAGCCCACTCACTTCCTGTTTCCGGACTTTCCGGCGATCCAGATAATCCCGATCAGCATGAGATCTGTGATGAAGTCGAAGATGCCCGGCAGGATCGTCGCCTGGAGCACCACGATGACCGAGGCGGTGGACAATGCCGCCGCCTGGATCCTCTTCTGCAGCCATTCCGGCATGTCGATCAGCCGTTCTTCAGCCGGTTGTAGTCGACGTTGCAGATGCCGGCGAGCTCCTTCAGAACCGTTTCCTCCTTGTCGTCGATGCCGCCCTGGTCGGCGACGTCGAGGCCGGCGAGAATGAGCGCCTGACCCATCTGGCCGGTCTTGTCGCGATCGATGACCTGCCTGATTTCATTCTTCAGTTCCATGCGGCCGACGCGGTTGTTGACCTTGCTGGCCATCTTGCCGAATACCGATTCGATCTCGGCGGCGCCGAAGCCCGCAGCGATCGCAGAATTCGCCTTGATCGAAGTGATGGCCTGATCGATCTCCGCATCGTCGATCGATCCGTCGGCGGCGGCCGTGAGCGCGCAGACGGCGCACATACCTTCGAGGAAGTCCTTGTTTCCCGAGAACTGGTTGATCGCTTCCTTGGCTTTTCCGCCAAACAGTCTTCCGAGCATGCGTCTTCTCCATTTTTGGTTACAGTCAGTTGTGACGGACCCGCTTGCCGGGTTCTTCTAGTTTCGGGTTTCGGGGGCGACCCAGTCCGCCAGATCAGCAGCCTTGGTGCGAATCCACACTGCTATGTCCCGTCGCTTGGGGGCCGAAATCCATCGCAGCAATACGGGCGGTTTCTGCACGATAGTCAGCATTCCGTTTCCTCGCTTCAATCACCGCCTGCATCTCCTCGATCTCCCAATGATCAATGCGGCGTGCCTCTTTGTTGAAGACGGCGCGGACCCGCCGTCTTGTCCACTTGCTGTTGCGTGTGTGCAGGGCGAGGTAGGCCCTCTCGAGCATGCCGTCGACCTTCTCTCGTACCCCGCGGTTGCTGATCACTTTGTCCATGAGAGACGCAGCTAGGTCCACGTCGTCGACTTTTGGTCGACCGTTGCCCTTGGCTGAAAAATCCACGCTCTCGGCGAACACTTCCAACATCATGGCATCCTCCACAGCTAAACTCAGAACAATGGCAGTGAAGGCCGGCCACCAACTCCGGCAGAAAGGAAGCGCAATGCCGTCGAACACCAAACTTGTTCCTGTCCATGAGACGAACCCTGAACCTGGTATCGGACTGCACCACGCATCTTTGTTACGGGCGAACTTCCACCCTAGTTGGCTGATCCAGGAGCGATCCGCCCTCAATACCGGACGGGTCAGACCCGATCAGCAATACGGCCGCGCCAGCCCCTTGTGGCGGAAAGCCAAAATTCATGTCGGCGCCGCGGTCAACGCGCGCCGGATGGAATGACCTGGCCCGTCCGTCAGTGGGACTAGGCGTCACCGTAGACATCAGGCCGAAGACGATGTCTGGACACTCCGGTGACCTTCTCCACATCAAGGGCCCGCTTATCCGGGACCTTCTTCCACTGGGAGATCGCCTGCGACGTAATCGTAGGCTTGTTGCCAAGACGATTGAGCGCCCTGGCTAACCCGGTGTTGCCACCGATTGCTTTCTTCGCCTCGTTCAGCGCCTGCAGGAGCTTGTCTTCTTCGCTTTGCGTCATGTCTGGCATTGAAAGCATATCTTTCATTCCAACGCAAGCACCTCTTTCGATGAAAGAAATGCTGACACGTGAGATAGTGGGATCATGCTGACACGCAAAACCAAAAAACGGGGAGAAACGACCCCAGAGCAGCTTCAGATCGGCGCCCGGATCCGGGAGCTGCGTGAGATCCTTGACCTCACGCAGGATCAATTCGCCGAGAAGATAGGTGTGTCTCGGGGTGCGGTCGGCAACTGGGAAATCGGCTGGGGCGCGAAGCTGGAGAACCTCCAGCGCATCGTAATGGAAACCGATTGCTCTTTTGACTGGCTTGCAACAGGTAAGGGCGTCCCCTACCCAGCTCATGGAATAGATTACGCAATTAGCCAACTGCCGCCAGAAGACCGGGACGATTTAATCCTGGATATAAAAGCGATGGTTAAACGTCGTCAGGAGAAATACAAAGCAAAGAGTTCTTAGGTCCCGAGAGGCGGGGAGGCATGATGGCAACGCGTAATCTGCCATATTTGGCAGACGTACATGCAATTGAGTACAGTGAACTTCACAAAGATCTCAATGCGGTAATAGAAATCGATGGACGATCGGTCGATCTTTCATTCAACCTTAGCGGCTGGAGAGTGAAAACGACGCTCGGGCACTGGCAATTGAATGCTCTGCGACGCCAACTGGACAAAATAGCAGGGGAAATGGAGCAGCTTCGTCTGATGCACGACTTGGGCAAAGGAGGACTTTTCGACCTCCGCAGGAATGCACCACGCCCATCAAAGTTCGATGTCTTCATGCATCCACAAACCGCCGAACTGGTCTATCAAATGCAGTTTCCTGACGGCCTGGCACCATTCGCGTTTAGGATCTCGCCCGTGGAACTGGCAATAATCCGGGCGAAGACAAACTCCGCCCTGTCAAGGATGAGAAACTAGCCACTGACCCGGCGTCAGACTTGCTTTCCGTTGTCGCCGACCGAGCATTGCCTGTCGGCGGTAACGTTGCATCGGTCTTTGCCATCCCTTAGTTCTTGAAACCGGTTCAGCCCTCGTATCTGCCATAAGACCCCCTACCCCACAGGCATCTGGCCTGTAAGGAGGCGGGATCCTATGGCGCTCCTGAAACTCGGACGAGCCTCTGTAGAGCTGCCCCGCGCCCTCTCGGGTAGCGAAGTCCTCAGTTTCCGGCGGCGCCGTAGGACTTTCGACCCCGCGCCTGCAGCTTCACCGGCGGGGATTGCACCCGTCGCCGCTGACCGCAATCAACACAAGATGTTGGTGTGAGGCCTTAGGGCCAATCGCAACTTCTTGTGCTTTGCAGCCCAGGCGGCAACAGAAACGTGTTGTCATGGAAAACAGCTTGGGGTATATCCCGCTTCGAGTTAGGGCGCTGTTTACCAGTGTTCCTTTTTGCCACCTGCCCCAGCCCGGAAACCCGAGCTGGGGCTTCTTTTTTCCACCAGCTCCCAACCGCGTCAACAGAAATTTTGTCACCAATGCTGACAGCGCTTGCGCTCGATTGAAAGAT
Organism: Mesorhizobium sp. L-8-10; assembly: GCF_016756635.1. NCBI lineage: Bacteria > Pseudomonadati > Pseudomonadota > Alphaproteobacteria > Hyphomicrobiales > Phyllobacteriaceae > Mesorhizobium > Mesorhizobium sp. L-8-10. Next base: position 5,522,539 of record NZ_AP023263.1, read on the forward strand.
ATGCTTTCAATCTAGACGTCCAACGGAAGTGTGTCCCTTCACCTCAGAAGAGCCCCGGCCGTGATGTGAACCTCCCAAGGCGGAACGAGCCGGAAAGGCCTCGTCCCGCCGGGGGCGGGTCTGAGGGAGAGCTATGCCCAAGAAGACGACATTTGCTGAACGCGAAAAGATCCAGGCGATGCGGATCGTTCTGTCGAGGCGCTTCCCAGCAGCATTTATGGCGAAGGGTCATCCGACGAAATTGCCGCTGAAGGTTGGGATCCGCGATGACGTTTTCGCAGCAGCTCCGGATCTCAACAAGGAATTCGTGCGCCGAGCCATCGGCGACTACTGCACCGGGCCGAAATACGCCAGGGCCATGAAAGCCGGAGTTGTCAGGGTCGACCTTAACGGCAGTGCCGCGGGCACTGTCACCGAGAAGGACGAGCACTACAACGACTGGCGCGAAGAGCGACGAAAAGAGCGAAGCCGTCAATACCAGCGCGACCGGGCGTCTCTCACTCAGATCAAAGCCCAGGTAGTCGAGGAAATCACCCGGTCGACCAAGTCTACAGATCGGAATCTGGAAAAACTGAAGGCAGATCTGGACGAGGCGAGGTCGGCTTATGAGCTGACACGCTTCACTGACAGCACCGCGAGAATGATCAAGGAGCAGGAGGAACTGCGCCCGATCATCGCGGATCTGGAGAAGCGAATCGCCGAACTGGAGGGCCCGCAAAATGTATGACTACGTTCGCGATCACTATTCCTTCAAACCAGTGATCGGTCGTCGTGTCATGCACGACGAGACGCGCAAGGAAGGCGTGATCACACCCGAAGACAGGTCCCAAGGACACTACGTCCAGGTCCGCTTCGACGGCAGCAACTTCTCGCTCCCGTGCCACCCGGGGAGTCTCGTCTATGTTGACGCGGCACCATGAGCACTATCTCCTGCCTTCAGCGCGAAGACATGATGGCCGAAGCCATGGAGGCCATACGGTATTACCGTCTCGGCGACCGTTACGCGGCCCTGTTTCACATTCGCAGAGCGCTCGGCATCGCCGCCAAGCTCAAGCATGCCGGCGCCCGGAAAGTTTTTATGCATCTGCACAACCGGATGAGGCGTAAGCGGCCATGAGGAATCCTTTCGACTTTCCGGAGATGGAACTGACCGAGCGCGCAGTCCGGGTCGCGATGAAGGGTATCCTGATTGCGGTCGTCTTTTGGCTCGTGTTCTTGATGTGCGCGCTCGGTACAGGACTGTGGATCCTTGGCCGATCGCTGTCGGTTTGGTGAGCCATCATGAGCGTGGAAGAAGCGGTTCGTCAGCGTCTGAAAGTGGCGCTGGAGACTATCATGCAGTTCGACGACGATCGGAACTTCATCGCGCTCGCGAGAGCGCGGTACGTCGAACTGACAGACGCAACGGCGCTATGCAGCGCTCCAACGGAGAAGGAGAGGACGCAATGAATGATGCTCAACTCGCCGGAGAAATGGATGCTGAATTGTCTGCCTCCTTCCCGCCCCGGCGCCCTGTGCTTCGGGCTATCGGTTCGGTCGAACAGCATTCGGACGCGCAGGATCGGCTTGCAGACGAGTTCAAACGCGATCCCATCCAGGCCCGTCTCGAGATCCTGAAGTCGGACATCACCAAGCGCGAGCGTCTGATCTGCAGCATCACCGAGGGCCAGAGTATCCACGAGGCCAAATTGCAGGGCGAGCTGGCGCGTCTTCACCAGGAAATGGCCGAGAAAGAGGCGGAAATCATCCGTGCGATCGAAGAAAATCGGACGTCGCGCAGCGAAGAACTGTCGATGCATCAGCGTCTGATTGCTGCCGACAAGGCATCGATCGCCGCGCTACAGGCTCCGCTGGCGGATGCCGGCGTCGACCTTCGCGGTCTCGGCGCGTCGCGTGAAGTGATCGTCCACAAGCACAAGAACATCAACACGAAGCCGTCCAAGTGACGCGCCTCTGATCGACCGGGAGCCTGGAATGTCCCAGAAGACCTATAAGATTGTTCGCCTTGAGTCCGAGAATGTGAAGCGGCTGAAGGCCGTGGCGATCGAGCCTAGCGGAAACGTGGTCGAAATCACTGGGGAGAACGGCGCCGGCAAGACATCGCTCCTGGACTCGATCTTTTGGGCCCTCTCTGGGAAAGAGCATATCCAGGCCAATCCTATCCGCCAGGGCGAAGAGAAGGCGCGCGTGACGCTTAATCTTGGCTCGCTCACGGTCACCCGGCGGATGACGCGCCAGGAAGACGGATCGTTCACGACGACGCTGGTCGTCGAAAACGATGAAGGGATGCGGGCGCAGTCGCCGCAGAAAATGCTCGATGCAATCGTCGGCGAACTGAGCTTCGATCCCCTCGCCTTCACTCGCATGGATCCGAAAAAGCAGTTCGACCAACTGAAACAGTTCGTTGCCGGCTATGACTTCGACGCTGCGGCGAAGAGGCGCAAGGAGTTTTTCGATCAGCGGACCGATGTGAACAGGCGCACGAAGGATCTGACCGCCCAAGCCGACGGCGTCATCGTGCCGGAAGACACGCCGGACAACCCGGTCGATGAATCGTCTCTGGTCGCCGATTTGGAGCAAGCCGGCGCCCACAACGTCTCGATCGAGACCCGCAAGCGCAATCGCGAGGCCTTGCAGAACGATATCGGGCGCAGGGAGACCATGGTCACAAATACGCTGGCCAAGATCGAGTCCCTGCGCACCGAGATCGCGCGTCTCGAGGAAGCGGTCGCGGCCGATCGCGAATGGATCAAAGAGCAGCAGGACAGGCTCGCAGAAGCCGGTCCGTTGCCTGAACCGATCGACACGGCGGCGGTCCGCGCCACGATCGACGAGGCGCGCCGGGTCAATGCGCTTGTCGCCAGGAAGCGCCAGCGCATGGATCTTGAGGCAAAAGCTGCGGAGTCGGCCCGCGAGGCAAAAAAGCTGACCGTCCAGATCGAGCTGATTGACGAGGAGAAGGCCAAGGCGATCGCTGCCGCCAAGATGCCGGTCGATGGTATCGGCTTCGGCGACGACATGGTCCTTCTCAACGGCTTCCCGTTCGATCAGGCGAGCACAGCCGAGCAGCTCCGCGCCTCCATCGCACTCACCATGGCGGCAAACCCGCGGCTGCGCATCCTGCTGGTGCGAGATGGGTCGCTTCTCGACAAGAACTCAATGAAGCTGCTCGCCGAGATGGCGGAGAGCCATCAGTTCCAGGTGTGGGTCGAGTCGGTCGGCCAAGAAGATCGACCGGGCGCCATCATCATTGAAGATGGCATGGTCCGTGGCCAGATAGCGGAGGCGGCGGAATGACCGAGCCCGTCATCCACGCGCCCGGCATCTACTTCGATCTGGGCGAAGAGGCCTACCACGCCGACCCGGCGCTCGGCTCGAGCTCAATCAAGGCGATCGCGGTGGACGCCTACGAATTTCAATTCGATCGTCTCTACGGCGAGGACAAAGACACCGACGCGCTGATCTTCGGCAGCGCGCTGCACAAGCGCGTGCTGGAAGGCCGGGCAGCCTTCGAGGAGAAGTTCTGCCAGGAGTTCGATAAGTCGTCCTGCAAAGACGCACTCGACACCGTGGCTGACCTGAAGAAGTGGCTCGACAGCTACGGCCAAGAGTATCTTTCAAAATACAGCAAGGCTGAGCTGATCAAGCTGGTGCAGCGGATCGACCCCAATCAGGCAATCGCCGAAGTCATCAAGGCGAAGTGGGAGGAGCAGAACAGCGGGAAGACTCCACTGAAACCGAAGCGCTGGGCTCAGATCGAAATCGCGGCGCGCTGGGTGCAGAGAGATCCACTCCTTTCGGCCGTCATGCAGGACGGCACCTTCATTGCCGGCGCGCCAGAAGTCTCGATCTTCTACGAGGACCGCGGCGTCCGGTTGAAGGCGCGTTTCGATCGGTTTCTGACTCATGCAATCGTCGACCTGAAAAGCTTTGCCCCAATCTTCCCCGGCGAGATCGAGGGCACGGCGATCAAAACGATCAACCGCATGCGCTATGACCTGCAGGCCGCCGATTATCTGCGGGCCTGGCGGAAGGCCAAGGCACTTCATGAGGCGGGATATGTGTTCGGGCCGGAGCCATATGATGGCTTTCTCGCCGAATGCTTCGCGCGGGACGATCCGAAGTGGATCTGGATCATGATCAAGTCGACCGGTGCGCCGCAGCCGCTCGTGATCGACTGGCAGGCGAAGTTTGCCAAAGAGGCGGCCGCCAACCAGGTCGAGGACGCGATCGACCGCTACATCGAGTTGCGCGGCCTGCACGGCGATGAAAACGAATGGCCGCCGATGCGGCCGGCGATGACCATCGAAGATCACGACCTCCCCTCCTACTTCGGAAAGAACTGATGTCGAACGAGCTCACCATTATGCAGCAGGACGGAACCGACGTTGTGGAGGCCGACTTCTTCGCGCCGGCGAGCATCTTCGACGTCGAGCGTTTCGAAATGGTCATGCGGGTGGCGGAGGTGATGGCACGGGCCACGACGCTCCCGGACCACCTGAAGAGCAAGAGCCAAAATCCCGAGGAGAGATATCTCGAGACGCGTGGTAACTGCTTCATGATTGCCAACCAAGCATCGAACTGGAAGCTTGACCCATTCGCCGTCGCCCAGGCGTCCGCCTTCGTATACGGCAAGCTCGTTCTTGAGGGGAAGCTCGTCCGCGCGGTGATCAGGAAGTTCCTCGGCTTCGATCTCTGCTACAGCTTCTTCGGCGACGCCGGCACCATGGAAAGGCGCGTGTACGTCAGTGACAAGCCCTTCGCGAACCAGGATGGCAAGGCTCTAAGCGAACCCGAGATCGAGGCGCTGATGAAAACGCCCGGCAATCGGATCACCAGGGGCACGCTGAAAAAGTGGCATTCCAAAAACAAGGAGGGTGGCGTCAACGACAACTGGAACAAGGACGAGGAGAAGATGTTCCGCGAGCGCGGCGCCCGCGAGTGGTGTCGCGAGTTCTCGCCAGGCCTGATGCTCGGCGTCTACACGCCGGACGAGTTCGACGAGGTCGAGCACACCGCCCGCTCCAGCCGCGCGCGCGACATCACCGCGGCCAGCAATCCGCTTCTCGACAATCGATCCAGCGTTCCGATGGAGCGGGTGGACCAGTCCACCGGCGAGGTCGTGACCGAGGCTGCGCAGCAACGAACAGCCGAGAACCAGAAGACCAATTCGTCGTCGCCTTCAACCACAGCCCCCCGTACCCAGGGCGACGACCGGCGGGGAGACGCCCAACCCAAGACTCGTCTCCCCGCCGAAATATTCCGCAAGTATGCGAGCTCGATCTGCCGAATGCAGTCGGCCGACAACATCCGCAAGGCTCATGCCCAGTTCTGGCAGGACTACCAGAAGCCGCAGGAAGGCACCGCCGATCACCAGCTCGCAGCGAAGATCCTCAACCTGAACAACCAGCGGGTGGAGGGCAAGATTCCGGCCGAAGGTCTTATGGATGAGATCGAAGGCATCATCCATGAAAGCTTTGGAGGGCTGTGACTAATGCTGCGTGTTCGCGTTATTGACCTGGAATCCTCCGGCGACGCGCCGCCGGAGCACGGGCTTGTCGAGATTGGTTACTGCGATCTTGTCGCCAACTCGGCAGATTTGCTCGGTGAGCCGTGCGATTGGGAAGTTTTCGGAGGGTTCAGCGAGCTTGTAAATCCAGGCTGTCCGATCCCGCCAGAGACGTCAGCGGTCCACCACATCATCGACGAGGACGTTGCCGGCGGACGGCCGTGGCGAGAAGCGCTTCCAGCTTTTCTTGACGGCGACGGGGTCATCGCCTTCGCTGCTCACGGTGCGGACTTTGAGGCCAAATGGCTTTCGGACGAATTGCGCGGCGGGAAGCCGCTGATCTGCACCTACAAGGCGGCAATCCGGAAGTTTCCCGCGGCGCCGTCGCACAGCAACATGGGGCTGCGCTACTGGCGGAACCCGGATGGCTTGGAGAGAGAGCGCGCTTTGCCGGCGCACCGGGCTTTCCCTGATGCCTATGCGACCGCCTTCCTTCTGCGCGACGTCCTCAACGATGGGCATACAATCGCTGAGCTTGCGAAATGGACCGGCGAGCCAGCGCTGCTTCCGCGCTGCAAAATCGGCGACTACCGCAACGACGGCAAGGGTACGCCTTATAGCGAGGTGGACAGCGGGATGCTGCGCTGGATCATTCGCATTATGGCGGATGATCCCAGGCGCGAGAACGACGTGCACACCGCTCGCTACCATCTCGAGCAGCGCGAGATCGATCAACGGCTCGAATACGAGCGAATGGATCTGGAGCGCCAGCTCCACGCGAACGGCCTGGACGACAACAATCACCTTCCCGCCACGGAGCTTCCGCTGTGAAATTCACCATAAAGGCAAAGCCCTTCGCAGACGCCGTCACCGCAGTCGGCAACGTGTCGGAGCGCAGGAATACCATACCTATCCTGTCGAACATGGTCGTTGAGGCCGCGACCGGCATGGTCACCCTCAGAGCGACCGACCTCGATCTTGAGTTGACTCTCACTGCACCGGCGGACGTGACAGACCCAGGCGTTACAACCGTGCCGGCTCGCCTCCTGTCGGACATCGCCAGAAAATTCCCCGGCGGCAGCGACATCGCTTTCACAATGTCGGACTCGCAGTCCGTCACGGTATCTTCGGGCCGGTCGCGGTTCGGGCTGCACACTCTCCCAGTTGAAGACTATCCGAGCTTCGCTGCAGGGGACTTCGCCAACGAATTCCACCTTACGGGCGAAGCGCTCTTTTCCCTGTTCGAACAAGTGCAGTTCGCCATCTCGACCGAGGAGACGCGATACTATCTGAACGGCATCTATCTCCATACCATGGATGACGGTGGGAGGTCCGTGCTGCGCGCGGTCGCGACTGACGGGCACCGCCTCGCCCGCGGCCAGGTCGAAGCACCTTCAGGGTCCGCTGGAATGAAGGGCATCATCATTCCGAGGAAGACAGTCGGCGAGATTCTGAAGCTCGCAAAGGCTGCCGGACAGGGCGAAGTCGCAGTCGAGACCAGCGATACCAAGATCCGCCTCAGCTTCGGCGGCACGGTCATCGCGTCAAAGCTGATCGACGGAACGTTCCCCGACTATGAGAGAGTCATCCCGAAAGCAAACAACCGCTTTGCCAAGGTCGACTCGAAGACGCTTTCGCTGGCGGCCGACCGCGTCGCGACGATATCGTCCGAGCGCGGCAAGGCCGTCAAGATGAGCATCGAGCCTGGCCAGATGAAGCTGGTGGTGAACAACCCGGACAGCGGTGATGCCGAGGAGATGATCGACATCGACTATGATGCAGACCCGCTCGAGATCGGCTTCAACGCCAACTATCTGAAGGACGTTCTGGCGGTCATGGGCCCCGGCGAGACCACGGTCAACCTGGAGGACGCCGGCAGCCCTGCCCTATTCACGAACGAGAAGGCGAAGGATCTTCTCATCGTTTTGATGCCAATGCGCGTGTGAGGGGCCTATGAGCATCCAGGGTGACAAGTGGAAGGCCTTTTCCGATCAAGTGCTGAACCATATCGAGGAATATGTCATTCCTCAATATGGCGATGAAGGCGCCGATCTGGTGACCGACTACTCGCCAGAGGAATGTCTGCGTCAAACCGAGAAGTACATCAAGCGGTTCGGGCGATCATCGCGCCAGGGCGAGGAACTGCGCGACCTTATTAAGGCGGCGCATTTCATCCAAAGAGCCGCCGACAAGCTCAGGGGCAGCGCGTGACGGTCAATCTCATCGCGGCCGTCGGACGTCGAGGCCAGATCGGTCGTGATGGCGTATTGCCTTGGAGTAGGCCAGACGATCTGGCGTGGTTCCAGCGCCAGACTATGGGCGGCGTCATTGTCTTCGGCCACAGAACCTACCACGATCTGATCAAGAAGCCATCGCGGTTCTTGGGTCGGATCGTTCGGAACTTCGAGCGACATCACAGGCCGTCATCCGTTATTGCCGATCTTGGTCGGCTCTATCCTGGGTGGCCGATCTGGGTGGCAGGTGGCTCCGCGACTTACCGCGCCTTTGCGCCATTCGTCGACGGACTGAAGCTGATCTCGGCGATCGACTACGACAACGATCCTGCTGACGATCACCGACACGTTTTCTTCCCGTTCGACGCATACGGGATTAGCTGGGGGGACGGAATTGGCTGACTCGGTTACGAACGCGCTGGCGGATCTTCTCACGGCATGGGAGGAGATGGCTCCTCCCCTGTCTGACACAGAAACGTTTGCCCAGGCAATCGAGCGAACCCCGCGCGACAGTCGGGCTGCCACCATCCTCTTTTCGACCTGGCGATGCCGGGCCTGCCAGCGCAGCGGTTTTCTCGCCGACGCCATTCTCGACCCGGAGCGGGACACGGTCTCGTGCTCGATCTGCATGACGCCCGACCAACTGGACATGCTCGAATACATGGAGATGGTAGGCCGTGCCTGATTTGGTGGTTACCTGTCCGAAGACGTTTTGGGATGAATGGATTGCCGAGGGCGACCCTGCTGGTGAGCCTTGGTCAGGCGTCGACTGGGGCTGGTATTTGACCAATCGCGTTCGGCCGCCGATCGCGCCTGGCGAGCGACTCTATGTCGTAGCTCACGGCAGGCTCCGCGGTTATGCGCCAGTCACGGCGCTGCGCGGACTGAGCTTCGATCAGAAGCACGGAGCGGAGCCGCCGAGCGGCGTCTACCTCGACGTCGCCGAGATCGACCGCGATCCACCGTCTCACAAGGTTGACCAATGGTGCATCTGCCGGCGCGGTGATGCCGTAGCAGTGACGATAGATGCGCACATAAACGGTTTCCAAGGCTGGAGATACCGCTTTTGGCAGCGCGACACCGAAGTCCCATTCCCTGACTGGCGTACGGCCGGTCTCCGGAGCGCCGCAGAATGAAGAACCTTCCCATCCTGTTTTCGAGCCCGATGGTCCGCGCGCTCCTCCGCGAGATCGAGCAGCCAGGCACCGGCAAAACGCAGACCAGGAGGATTCTTACCCCGCAACCCGATTGGGATCATGAGGTCGTCAAGACTATACTCGACGGCTTGGTGTGGCCGATCGGGAAGTACGATCAGCAGTGCGGCGGCCCAGTGAAGTTGCCACCTTACAGTGTCGACGATCGCCTCTACGTCCGGGAGGCGTGGCGTGCGGAGACGACCTTCGATCGCTGGAAACCGAAAGACATCCCTGCCGGCAACAAGATCGAGTGTGAGGAAGACCGAACCTTTGACAATGCCAGGTGCTGGGGTAAGCGACGACCGGGCATGTTCCACCCGCGTTGGGCCAGCCGCATCACCCTGACCGTCACCGATGTCCGCGTGCAGCGGCTGCAGGAGATAAGCGAGGAGGATGCGATCGCGGAGGGATGCTCGCCTCTGGGACCCGAGTTCCTGATCCCTGGCCAATACCTGTACAGCGATCCGAGCAAGCCGCGCACGGCGATATCAGCCACTTCAGCCTATGAGAGCTTGTGGAACAGCCTCAACGCCAAGCGCGGATTCGGCTGGGACGTCAACCCATGGGTCACGGCCTACACCTTCAAGCCGATTCTCGGCAACATCGACGAGGTGACGAAATGAGCCTCCGCGAAAGATGCAAGCAGTTCTTGGGCGAGATGCAAACAAACGCGCTTCTCCGCCAGGGGTCGCCCGTTGATGATCTTGTGGCCTTTGTATTGGCCGAGGTCGGCCGGTCGGCCGACGATCGCTTGGCGGAAACGCTTCCCTTAGTTCTCTACTTCGCGACTGATCAGGATCGCGATGAGTTCGTCGCGGCAGTCCAAGAGGCAAAGCCCGGGATGGCTTCGAGGAAACTGCCATGACCGAAGCTCGCACCCCATGCATCAACCCGCGCTGTCGGCGAACCGGCCCCGCCGACGAATTCCCCGGCGAGATGATCTGCGGAAGGTGCTTCCGAACCTTGCCAGAGGCCACTCGCAAGGAGCATCGCCGCTACTGGCGCGAGATCAAGAAGTGGGATCGCCGAATCGGGCGAACCGCCGATGTGCTCAAGACATCCAGGATGCGCGCCATTCGAAACCGGCTCTCGGATCAGCTCAACCGGCATTGGGACACCTACATCAAGGCGCCGTTCCTGGCGCCCGAGAAGCCCGAAGGCCTGGACGCCTTCCTTGAGGAGGTGGGGCTATGAAGGGCTGGGCTATCGAGGAGCGCGGCGAGATACTCGTCACAACCGTCTCGCCGCACCGCATCGCCGCTATCGTGAACTGGTTGGTAGTGAGCCAAGGCATGATCGTCATGCAAGGCACACCCGATGCTGCGATCGAATCGTGCTTCGCTGACCGCGCCGGTCCGGCCGAAGCCGAAGCGGTCGAGGTGACCATCAGCAGGGTGATGCGTTCAAGTGGCTCGCCTAAGGCTGGCGTCCACCTTTCCGCGATCGATCTCGGCGAAGAGACTGCCAATGCGTGATCTTTCCCCGCCGACCGTCATGTTCATCGACACCGAGACCTCAGGACTCTATCGGAAAGACCTTTCCATTGATGACCCGGGCCAGCCGTGGGCGATGTCGATCGCCGCGGCGCTCTGCAACGATGCCGAGGAGCTCATCAACTTCTTCTCTTTCGTCATCAAGGCCGACGGGCGCACTGCAAAGGAGAACGCCGTCAACGTCCACGGGATATCGGCCCGGGCAACGTCGCAGATTGGCATACCTGAGCCCCGCGCGCTTGGCGCCCTCACCGACATGCTGAAGACGGCACCTATGGACGTCGCGCTGAAGGTGGTAACGTTCGGCGACTTCGACGGCAAGATCCTCTCGAGTCTGTTCGCCCGGTTCGCGATCTCACAGAACAAGCCATCGAACACTTACGATCGGTTATGGCTGCGGCGTCCGTTGACTGAGTTCGTCAATCTCCAAGTTCCGGTCTGCCAGATGGCCTGCAAACTGCCGAGCGAGTTCGAAGGCGGTGGCGACTACAAGTGGCCTTCTCTCGACGAGGCCTGCGAGATCATGCTCGGCATGGCTCCGCGGCCTGGCCGGCACGACGCGTGGGAAGATCTTTGCAGATTGAAGGCGCTCTACTTCGAGTGCGTCAAGAGAGGTTACATCGAGACTGAATCGGCCAATACCGGCCATAACTGAGGAGCGACGACATGAGCGAACTGAACGACAACATTCTGGCGGAACGTGAATTGATCTTGCTCGACTATACGACCCAGATCGTCTGCGCGACGGTCACCAAGAATCTGGTCTCTCCGGATGCCATCGTCGAGTTCATCGGCAAAGTCCATTCGGCCGTCAGCTCGGCGGTGATCGGCACGGCGCCCGCGCCCGCCCAGGCACCGCAGGAGCCGGCGGTGCCCATCAAGAAGTCAGTGTCCGACGACTTCATCATCTGCCTGGAGGACGGCAAGAAGTTCAAGTCTCTGAAGCGCCATCTGATGGCGCACTACGATCTCACGCCGGAGCAGTACCGCAAGAAGTGGGGCCTTGCGGCCGACTATCCCATGGTAGCGGCCAACTATGCAGCCAGGCGGTCCGTTCTCGCGAAGGCGAGCGGACTCGGCAAGCGGAAGGCGGCCTGACACGTCAGGAGATCCCAGGATGAAGATTGCTGAGAACATCGGTTTCGACTTGGACGCTTTCCGCGGCCAGCGCGCCCTCCTCCAGGGCGCGTCAGGCTCTGGCAAGTCGAATGGCGCTCGCCTTCTCCTTGAGGCGACCTATGGACAGTTCCAGCATCTCATTCTGGATGTCGAGGACGAGTTCCATACACTCCGCACCGAAGAGCGCGACTATGCGATCATCGGCGGCGACCATGGCGACGCGCCACTGACGAAGTCACAGGACCCGGGCGACCTCGCCCTCACACTCCTGAAGGTAGGTGTGTCGACCGTCCTGCAGATCGGCGACTGGACACTCGAGGAGAAGCGGTCATTTATCGGCCGATTCATCGCAGGCATGATGCGCGCCAGATCGGATCTCTGGCATCCGACGGTCGTCATGCTCGACGAAGGACATCTTTGGGCACCGCAGCAAGGCGTCGCCTCGTCCAGCGAGGCGGTTACCCACCTGGCAACGGCCGGTCGCAAGCGTGGCTTCAGCGCCATTTTCGCCACCCAGCGCCTCAGCCTGATCAACAAGGACGTACTCGGCCAGTGCGAGAACAAATTCCTTGGCCGGGTTGAGCAGAGCGCGGACCGTCGTTCTGTCGCTGACCTACTCGGCTTCGCACCGCGCTCCAGCGAAGCTGTCGACATGCAGGGCTTCCAGCCGGGCGAATTCTATGTCGTCGGCCCTGCCCTCTCGCCGATTCCCGCCCGTGCGCGTCTCTATCGGGCACACACGCAGGCGCCGAAGCCAGGAAGCACTGTTCTGCCGACGGCGACGCCGGCGGCCATCCAGCGTGCGCTGGCGGAACTAGCGAAAGCCTCGGCGGCTGAGGAACGAGCTGCCACCGCGACGCAAGCACGCGCAGAGTCGAACCCTGACGCGATCGCCTCGGCAGAGAAACGTGGTTATGAGCGCGGCCACAAGGACGGTTACGAGGCAGCGTGGACGGAAGCGAACCGGGCCAACGTCGAAGCCCGCAAAGTGCTGGCCAGACGCTATGAGCAGGAGATCGAGGATTTTCGGACGAGCCTGTGGACCGAGATCGAATGCGCGGGCGCGTTCCCGCGTTCCTATGCCCAGCGGGCAATGAGCGACGGCGCTACCGAAGTTGCCGATCCAAGCTCAGCCATCCCGACGGAAACCGTCGTGTCAGGTCAATCTGACTCCAATCTGTTCGCCGACTCCAAGATGGCGCCGAGCTCGCGGAAGATCGTAAACGCGATCAAGGCGGCCTACCCGATCGGCATCACGCTCGTTGCTGCGGCCAAGCGCGCCGGATTGTCATCGCGCTCGAGCGCCTACAGCAAATACCTCGCCGAGGCAGCTGCCAGCACCGAGATCGTCGACCGCGGCGGTGGCCGCTATGTGGCCATATCGCCGCCGAGCGGTTTTTCGGCGCCGCCTGGGACGGCCGCGTTCAAAGCAAAGTTGCCGCGGTCCTACGCCGCGATGCTCGAGGCGATCGAGACCGCCGCCGGCGAGATCGTCGCGAAAGAAGAAGTCGCCGATCGCGCCGGTGTGAGCAGGACATCGAGTGGCCTTGGTGCCGGCCTCCGCGAGCTAGTCGAGCTTGAACTGATCGAAATGGTCGATGGCGGTTATCGCCTGTCACCGGATTTCCTTTGACTGGAGCTTTTGATGGCTGACGGAACGAAAATCGAATGGGCAGATGCCACCTGGAATCCGATTACCGGATGTTTGGTGACATCACCAGGCTGCAAGCGCTGCTATGCAATGAAGCTCGCCGGCACGCGGCTGAAGCACCACCCGTCGCGGGCCGGCCTTACCGTCGACACCAAGAACGGCCCTGTGTGGACCGGCGAGGTCAGACTCAACGAGCAATGGCTCGACCATCCGCTGCGCTGGCGCGACCCGCGCATGATCTTCGTCTGCGCCCATGGCGACCTGTTCTACGAGCGCGTGCCGTTGCCATGGCAGGACAAGGTCGTCGGCACTATGGGCAGCGCGCCACGGCACATCTACCAGGTGCTCACCAAACGGCCGGACTTGATGCGCTCCTATTTCGAGGACCTGCCGGGCAGGATCCACGATTTGGCCTGCAACAGCCTGCTCGACTGGATCGACCTGCCGATGCCGAGCGTCTGGCTCGGGTGCTCGATCGAGGATCAGCGGCATGCCGACGAGCGGCGCGAGCCGATGCGGCTCTTGGCCGAAATGGGATGGCTCACCTGGGTGAGCTATGAGCCAGCCCTCGGCCCGATCGACTGGACCGGCTGGGAATTCCTGCGCTGGATCGTATCCGGCGGCGAGAGCGGCGAAGGTGCCCGCCCATCGCATCCAGACTGGCATCGCGCCACCCGCGATTTCTGCGCCAGTCACGGCATCGCCTACCTGTTCAAGCAATGGGGCGCATGGGGACCCGCGAGGCCAGTGCCGTCAGGGACGCCAGGTCGTTATGCGATCGCGAACGCCGGTCCACACTCCTCCTTCTTGCCGGCGATGGTGACCGAAGTCGATACCTATCCCCGGCAGTTCTCTCTTTTTGGCGGAGCGACTGTTCGAGAATTGGTCGGCAAAAAGCGTGCCGGCCGCCTGCTCGACGGCCGCGAGCACAACGAATTTCCAAAGGTGGCAGCATGATCACGAACCAAGACAGGACCGCGATCCGCAAGATCTTCCGGAAGGTGAAGGAGGAGACCGACCCAAAGGTCTCAGAACTGGCCCGGTCCCAGTCGGTCAATCGGGAGATGCCGAACATCATCGCGGCGCAGAACACGCTGCGGTTCTGCCTCGAGGTCGTGCTCCGAGAGTGCATTCCGTATGACGAATATCTACTCGCCGAACTGGCCGCGCGGATGGCCGCCTACACGGTGAGCGCTGCACCGATCGAGCGGCAGGAGCAACTCGCGGAGATCGTGTCGAACAGCATCAACAAGTCGCTCCAGGAAAAGCTTTCGCGCGGCATGGCACTGAAGACCGAGTGGGCAACCGACGGTCAGGTCCCATACCCCAACGTTCCCGACAAGAGCCAGGTGCAGTGACCATGGCATTCGATCTCACCAAAGCCTCTCCAAACTCCCGCTATCGGCTGCGCAATGGCGCGATCTGGACATTCCGTCACCTCGGCCACATCAGCAAACTCATCGCCGTGGGTGAGGTCGAAGCTGGTTCGGGTGCTGCCTGCCTCTTCGCCGACGACGGCCGATATCGGATGGACGGCGAAGACCATATGTTCGACATCGTCAAAAGGCTTCCAGACTGATGGCATCTCGCGTCAATCAGCCCTCGTCAGCCTTCGCGACGTCGCGCCGCGCCAGGGACGTCGAAGCGGTGAAGGATCCGCGCCACCTTGCTTGGATCCGGACACTGCCGAGCGTCATCTCTGGCACCCACGGCTGCGTCGCAGCTCACATCAACTTCGCCGATCGCCGCTACGGCAAGCCCGAGCGCGGCAAGTCAAAGAAGGCTGATGACAGATTTGTGCTGCCGATCACGCCCTGGGAGCATACCGACGGGCCAGACGCTCAACATCGGACAGGCAAAGAGAAGGCGTGGTGGGCCGCGCGCGGCATCGACGCGACGACCCTGGCGAACGACCTCTGGCGCGTTAGCGGTGACACCGAAGCCGCCATGGCCATCCTGCGCGAAACCTGGAGACAGCGGTCGCGGCTGCGGAGGCCCATGCAAGGAGGAGCATGCTGATGGTTGAGCGCGCCTATACGGTGAAGGAAATCGACGAACTTAGAGAAGTCGTCCAGAACGCATGGCTCTACGGTTCCTATCATGGAGCGACGCCGCAGCGTCCGTTCAGCCGAGCCTACAACGAGGCCGAGAAGACCCGTTGCGTCGAGGAGATGGTGCGCACGCACATGCTCGCCGGCCACACGGCCGAGGATCTGCTCGCTTCTGAGGCCAAGCCGGATGGTGCGGCGGGCTTTGCCGATGGCCTCTATTACACGGCGGACGATGCTTGATGACCGATCTTCAGACCCTCCTGGCCGACGTCGAGAATCTCGCCGGGCCTGACCGCAACGTCGATGTCAAACTCGGCGCCCTATGGCCAGAGCCTCGGCCGTTCAATCTCAGGGGAACGGCGGTTCGTAACGGCAGACCGCCTTGCTTGCATTTCACTGGGTCGATCGACGCAGCCAGGCTGCTACTGAAGCATGTGCTGCCAGGCTGGATCTATCGCGTCGCCGAGTGCAGCGTATCTGACGACGCCTGGGTCATCCCAGATTTCAACGATCCGGTGCACGGAGCCGCGCTGCAGGCAAGGTTCCAGAAGGAAGCAAAGCTCGATCCGGTCGAGTTTTTCGGGACTGACGTCGACCGCAGGCCGGCCGGGCAGCCGGCGCTGGCGCTGATCGAGGCGCTTCTGCTGGCGCTCATCTTCATTTCGAGCCCTGTGGAAAACGGGGATAATCTTTCATGAGCAAGCCTGCTATGATCCCTGCTGGTTGCTGGCCGGCGCGGATGACCCCTGAAGTTGCCGCTGGATATGTCGGCGAGCGCTCCGCAGACGCGTTTCTGCGCCTTGTGGGTACAGAGTATCCGGCTCCAGTCGTCGACACTGGTTCCGGCAAGGGGCGTCGCCGACTATGGCTGAAAGCGGATCTGGATCGGGCAATTGGACTCTCCCCAGGAGACGTCGACGTTCGAAACCTGCCCGAGGCAGAGTTTTGATCGAGCTCGTCCTGCCTCGCTACGTCTTACCGAAGAGGCTCAAGTCCGGGGCGACGGGCTTCTACTGGACCTGCCCGAAAGTCTATGTCGACGCCGGGTGCCCTTGGCGATCGGCGCCACTGGGGGAAAACCTTTCCCAATCCGACCTGAACGAAGCGGCAGAACTCTGGAACAGCCGCCTTGACGAGTGGCGCACAGAGATAGCCCGGCCCGAGCCTACCGATCGGCCACTGGAGGAACATTTCGCATATGGGACGGTCGGCTGGCTACTCGATCACTACCTGACGACGGATGCCTTCAAGGAGCGCGTATCCGAGCCATCCAGGCCAGACTACAAGCGCATTTTCAAACGGGTTTGCGCAGTCACATCAAAGAAGACCAAGAAGCGTTGCGCCGACTACCGCGTCGCTGAATTTGGGGTCAGCGCAGCCGAAGCGATTTATGCCAACTTCGCGGATTCTGGTGCCATGCGGTCAGCCGAGAAGGTTGTCATCTACTGCGAATCGGCCTGGGATCGCATGCGTCCGCACTTCCCAACCCTATTTCGGCCGGAAGTTCCCAACCCTTGGAACGGCGTTACCGTACGAAGACGCGAAAAGGCCAAGAAGGGTTTTGCAGATCGGGAGCGCACCTACAAGTTCGCTTGGGGCGCGGTCGAGAAGGGCAAACCTGAACTCGGCGCCGCCGCGGTACTCGCTTACGAATGGTTCATGCGGCCCTCATCGATTTCGGCCGGCTTCGCCCAATGGACGAACTATCGATCAGCGGCCAACCCGACAAAGATCAAGATAAAGCATCGCAAAAATGGCGGCGAGGTCGACCACCCGCTGGAGGCGGTTGTCGATGGCCAGGTGGTGAAGCTCTATGCCGATGCCGAGGCAATACTGGCCAAAGTTCCGCGCCGCGGCTTGTCGATCGTGACGAAGCCGGATGGCCAGCTGTTCGGCGACACGACGCTGTTGCCGAAGGCGATCAGGGAGATGGCCGAAGATCTCAGCATGAACGGCTTCACGCTCGACCAGGCGCGCCACGGCGGCATGACGGAGATCGAAGAAGCCGAACTAACCGAAGGTCAAGGCAAAGCATTGTCGACGCACCGGTCGAAGGCCTATCGAGTCTATGCGAAAGAGACAGAAAAGCGCGTGCTCGATGCCACGCTGAAGCGTTTTGGCCATTCTGAAGGGCCGGAAAAAGATAAAGAAATCAAGGTCCGAAAACAGCAGTAAAACAGGCGCTTTTCGGGCCTTATTCAGAATGGCCGTTGAATTTGTTCAGCTGGGAATGGATTTGCAGTCCTCTGCGTAACCACTCCGCCACGAGGCCTCGCCGCTGCCGGCGTTCTACGCGGCTTCAATAGGTTGCCGGGTTTTTAGCGTCAAGTGATGGAGTTCCATTCCGGACGAATTCCCACGGTCATTCAGAACGAAGGGCACAAAAAGCCGTCCGCTGTGGCCCGGCCGCCGCACTTAATCGCGCCTCTATCGATCGAACGAGCTATCGAGGAGGTCCAAACGCAGGATTAGTTGTTGGCGCGGGGGCACCGGAGGAATCATGGAATCGATGCTGCTGCTCTATCCGCTTGTCGCAGCATCGGATCCATCCTGAAACCGCTGCCCACTTTCAGCTCCGATGCCGTGCGCCCTGGCGAGATTCGCAAACGGGCCAGGACGCCGTATCTGCCCTGAAGAACCGCAGCGCTGCAAGGTCCGCGGCGGCGCGCGGCCAGAGTGGGGTGCCGCCGCAGCCGGGCCGCAGGATTGACCACCCGCAGATCCAGGCGGCGATTCGGGTTTGCATTGACAGGAAGCCGAACGAATCGACGCCGACTGCGATCGCCCTAAGGATGCGAGCCCGAGGTACCGGAGCCGCGCCTGCCATTGCCGCCGGCAGCCCGGTTGCGCGCTTTTCGTCGTTCCCACCGGACGATCAGTCGCCGTCGCAGGCGCCGCACGATATGGAATTCATAGGAAAGGATGAGCAGTCCCAGGGGGATCATCCAGAAGCCGAGCACCGGCAGAAACCCCAGGAAGCCGAGGAACACGAGAATCGTCCCGATGGCCACCCTCAGGGGGCGCGATTTCGGCAGTTCGTAGTCACGTCCCATGAGCGACAGTTTCGGCGGACGCGGCGACGATTCCGGATTGTCCTTCAGAGCCTTTTCTCCCGAACTCCCTGTGGCGAAGCGGCACGGTTGGGCGGCGCTTCTGCCAAGAACCCGCATATGATGCCCCCTGCCCGCCATTGCGAGAGCCCGGTCGTCAAAAAACCGTCGAAAAAAAATGCGATTGGTTCTTTG
Source organism: Mesorhizobium sp. L-8-10 (assembly GCF_016756635.1). Taxonomy (NCBI): domain Bacteria; kingdom Pseudomonadati; phylum Pseudomonadota; class Alphaproteobacteria; order Hyphomicrobiales; family Phyllobacteriaceae; genus Mesorhizobium; species Mesorhizobium sp. L-8-10. Next base: position 5,541,037 of record NZ_AP023263.1, read on the forward strand.
CAAACGCGAAACGGGTTTGCTATAGGCAGCCACGTTTCGACGCGAGCCCTATCGTTCCCCGGTAGCTCAGCGGTAGAGCAACCGGCTGTTAACCGGTTGGTCGCTGGTTCGAATCCGGCCCGGGGAGCCACCTCTTCAGTAGTTTACATACATATCTCTCGATTTTGCGCCCGCTGGCTAACGCCTCGGGGCAACAAATTGCGCAACATTCTATGGATTTTCATTGGCTACTGACCGATTGCTGCACCGCATCGGCTGCCTGAATCATGGAGAGCACGATTCTCGGCGACTGATTGTCGGACATTTGGTGGTCTGCTGAGGAGTTGCGGGCCATCGCGCAAGGGCGTTTCAATCATCTAACCCGTGCGCGCTGTGTCGATATCCCAGTCTTTCCCAAATAGTGGCGCCAAGGACTCAATCCTTTCCGGAAGTGCTCGACCGCTACAGGTCATGCCCAGGAACGTCGCGGCACGAGTCGCGCCAACGTAGAGAAACTTGTCAAAGAGATCAGGCTTGAGCTCTGCCAGTTCGTCGACATTCACGAAGAACACCGACTCAAACTCAAGACCCTTGATATGCTGGACATCAAACACTCTGACATCATTATCATTGCCGGCATGTTTCCCATTGATGCATGATTCAACATGCAGATTGTAATCTTGGAGGGCGTTTCGGAGAGAATCAGCGACAGGGACTACATGCCGCTCGTCATTGACCAGGACAGCGACTGTTGGGAGCGGTCGGCTCAGCTTCTCGATTTCGCCGATCCGTTCAGCCAACCATTGCCCCAGCGCATCGATGCTCGCTAGTTCAGTTCCAAAAACGGGCGCGTACCCGGTGTTGTCCATATTCTCTGGCGAGGCAGCAGCCGTAACTTCGCCCGAACAGACACGGATGATTTCGCTCGCAAGGTGGCCAAGCTGTTGGCTGTGCCTGTAAGTGATACTGATACGGCGCACATCGATGTCCGGGAAAGCCCACTGCATGTCGTCGCTGCCCTTCGCACCCCACTTGGTGATGCGTTGATTGAAGTCGCCACACGCAAAAAATGACTGGATCGTTCTCGTCGCCAGCAACCCCATGAGCGCCAGTTGCACCGGCGAAAAGTCCGTCGCCTCGTCGACGGCAATCTGATTGCGCAGCTGGTTCCTAAGGCTGGCCACGATGGTCCAGCGCGGTTCGTTTAGTGCATTCAGCACTCGGCGATCTTCAAGCAATGCGGCAGGCAGGCTCAGGCTGGCCAGCAACATCAGGTCAATTTCCGCAGGGCCAGCCTCACGTTCGTTGATCTTGTCCTCAACGTACCATTTCCCCTCGGAAGCCGCCTCGCGACGAAACTGCCGGTATCGATTGGGCGTGGCATTGACGTATCGCCTAAGCGGGTCTGCAAAGGACGCAAGGAGTCGCTGGAGACGAACAGCCTTGCCTGTTTCCACAAGCCCGGCATCGTCAGGTCTGCGATCCGCGATCCATTGGGCGATCTGGCCCGCCCGCGAAGCGGGACGCGGCCGGTCCTTCATGTAGAGACCAAGAGCCTGTCGCCTCAGGTTGTTGACGTAAGCCCTTTGCGTCGCCTGCATTCTGCCCTGGGGCGTGGCGCTCGCATCTTCGTCTTCATCATCAACGTCGTCACTGTCGTCTTCGGCTTGCCGCAGCGTGTCGAGGAAAGCTGCAAATTGCTGGGCGAAGCTGGGGTCCTTTCGTTGTTCGATCCTGAATGCGCCTTCAAACAGCTCTCTGGTTTGGTCGCGAACGGCCTCCAGCCTATTCCGGATTCTGGTGGATGCCTCGACCAAGTCGATCATGGCGTCCTTGTCGTCGCCGTCATGCCCCTTGCGTGCGGCAGCGCCGAGGACAAAAATCTGGCGATTTATCTCAGGGTCGCCGTGTGCGGCCAGAGCGTCCGCATTGGACATAAGATCGCCCCAGAACTTTGCCTTTTGCGACAGGTCAAAGGCTTCAAACCAGGGAATCTGGTCCGTCAGTGTGGCGGCTGTAATGAATGGCTCATCATCCTTCTGGGTGAATGCGCCCCTGCCATCCGATGCACGAAGAATTCGGAACTGATTGCGTGCGAGTTCGCGGCGTTTGTTAGTCCATGTGCTGACATTCCTATCAGGCGCGGGTATCCGCTCGCGATTGAAAGCCTCCTGAAGATAATCCTTGAGAAGGTCAGTCGGCGTGAACATCAGCCAGCTGTCCGCATGGGCAACGGCGCCTTCGAAATGAGCCCGTTCAATTAATTGCCGGTCCTGCTCCTGTTCGGGTTCATTCGGCCTGGCCATGAAACCAAGCCGCCGGATCAGCGTAGTGGTCTTGCCGGTGCCGGGAGGGCCGATGATCAGGAGACGCCGGTTCAACGGCAACCGGAACACCGCATCCTGAAACTCGTCAAGAATAGGCTGATCACGCAGGCCCATCTTGGTGAGAAATGCCCGGCGTGTCTTATCTTTAACAATCTCAGCCAGTCTTTCCTGAAGCAGTTCAGCTTCAAACGGGTCGTCGCTGTCTTTCGCCTGTCCAACAGCTGAAAGAAACGCCCTGAGTGAATCAACGTTAAGTGGTCCGTAACTCTGACTGTGGATCTTGCGGCCAACCGCGTCCCACATCTGCGATTTGAAACTGGGGGCTAGTTCCGCTCGCTCCAGGATCAGATAGCTCTGTTCACCTTTCGGCAGGCGGATATCAATCTCATTGCCGACTTTGCCCGTTGCAAGACGACCAATTGCTGTATTTCGCCCAGCCAGCTTCCACGGCGAGCCGGGTACACCATGAGCCGTCTCGCGGCAGATGTAATAGGTGCCGAGTTTCTCATCCTCATCGACTGCTACGACCCTCACCAGCGCAGGTTCGCGGATCAGCGCCGCTAGGCTTATCTGCACCTCTTCCGTTACCCGCGAGTATGCGTTGAAAGCGCGATTGTCGGTCACCGCATTGTAGTTTGCGAGCACGTTCGCGGTGGAAGCGCCGCCTTGACTTCGCAAACGCTCGGCATTGCTCGCAATGGCTTGAAGAGCGGCGAGCACCTCGTTGGCGAACGCCTCCACCTGCTCATCCCGACCCGGGTTTTGTTCGTCTTGCGTCATGTGTCCCCACCCAATCCAACCACGTACCACGCAGCCTCATTCCTCTGCGAAGAAGTCCTCGTCCAATCGCTTGACTTCGACTGTCCGGCTGACGCGCACGCCGACGCCGTGTTCGATCATCAGTTCGGCAAGCCGGGCGCCATCGATCAGGATCACGCGCTGCGGCAGGTGGCGCGCGAAATCCAGGGCCGGCGCGCTGAAGCTCGACGTGGTGACGAATACGCCCTTTGTTGCACCAAGGCCGACGAGGCTGCCGACAAATCCCTGCACCTCCGGCCGTCCGACGCCGACATGTGGCGAATAGCGTTTGGCCTGCACATAGATGCGGTCGAGGCCGAGCCTGTCCTCGTCGATCACGCCATCGACGCCGCCGTCGCCGCTACGTCCGAGCCGCTGGGCCGCGTTCTCGTGCGTTCCGCCGTATCCCATGGCGACAAGCAGATCGACAATGACCCGTTCGAAGAAGGCCGGGCTTTGCGCGGCGATGCGCTGGAGAAGGTCCGCCTTCAGCGCCGCGTGGAGCACTGCGTAGGCGGCGTCGATCTGCTCCTCGGGTGTCGAGGCCGCGTCGGCTGCCGCGCTGGTCGCAGCCGCTTCCGCCGGCGAGGCCTCCTTGCTTGCCGCATAAAACTCCACGAAGGCGGGATAAGCCTTCAGCGTTTCAACGTCGATCGATGCCGGGTTGCGTGCAAGCAGCGCATTGCCCGCTTCGCTGGCCTTGAACACGCCGCGCGATGGGCTGTCGATCAGCCCGGCCTTGCTCATGTAGAACTTCGCCCAGTGAATGCGGTTGTGCAGGATGCGCTGGCGGCCGCTGGGCAGCATCTCCTCGCGTTCGGGTTCCGAAAGTCCAAGCTGATCGGCGATCTTGTCGGACGCTTCCGGCACGCGCGTCGCGCCAGCTGCGGCGATGCGCAGCACGGGTAGCATCAGGGCCTGATAGTCGGGGATCGTCATGCGCCCCGCCTCGTCATGCTGCTGCCTTTCGTCCACGCTTTGCCTTGGGCGCAGCGGCGCGGGCCGCGCGAATGCGCTCCAGAAGCACGCTGGCCGGCTCGTCGTTCGGGTGCTGCGGCACCAGTTCGCCCCGGAAGGCTTTGGCGAGGATGGCGGATTCAAGACGGTCCAGCAGCGCGCGGGCGCGTGACGCTTCGGCTTCGAGGCGATCGGCGCGGCCGAAGGCCGCTTGAACCTCATCTGCGATACGCACTTGCTCCGCAAAACCCACTCTGGGTAGTCTAACCGCTTGCAGGTCCCGCTGCGATATCTTCCAAATGCCCGCAGTCGTACGAGCCATCCCCTCAACTTGGCTCCGCACCTCAGCGCTGTTCCACACAAGGCTTAGCCAACGTTCTGAGACCTTCTTGCGATCAACTCGCAAACGAAAGGCGGTGTCAGGGAAGATCGTAGTTTCGACAGGCGTCGTTTCGACGACTGACGCCTTGCCAACAAGCGAGAGTGTACCATTCCCACGACTGACTAGAACATCGCCGGCAATCAGACGGAACGGCTCCGCGCGGTCAGATGTAATGGGAAGAAAGCGAACATCCTCCAAATTCACATGGGCACCGCGCAGTGCGCTGAGACGCAAGGCACGTATCCCTGGTAGCTGATCTGAACCCTTCACCGACAAGCCGTTCCTGATAGGTGCCTCGAGGAAGTCCTCTAATGTCGTATCGCCAGACGCGTCCCAAAGGCGGACAGATGCCGCAGCACGAATCTTGGCGGCCAACGCCGGCACCCGATCCAACTCCACTCGGGCGCGGGCGATGCGGGCGGTGAGCGCATCCAGCTTCGCGACGATGCGGCGTTGTTCAGCAGGAGGCGGTACATCAACGTTGAAGGCCTTAACCGCTGGGAAGTAGATCGTCGTATGCGTCGATCCCTCGCCAAACTTTCTGATGTCCTCACCCTCAGCAAGAAGTGCGGCCATCAGATAATCTGGATCAAGCGCATCTGAACATGTCCAAGCGACAAAGTCCTGGCTAGTCGCCATGTCGCGGCCCATCTTGACGACGTAGCCAACGGAAGCCGTGCGGGACAGACAGATGGTGCCTTGCGGTAAAAGTCGCGCTGAAGAGTTGTCCAGGCCAAGCGCTGTAATGGTCTGGCTCGTTGTATGAATCTCGCCGCCATGATGCGTCCGTGCGTCTGTAATTCCGATCCATGGTACGCCACCATCCCAATACTCGGGATGATTGCGGCTAGGTGTGTGGCCCGTGCCTAGTTCGGCGACGTCGGAAAGAAGAGCACGGATCCAACCGTTTGGAAGCGGGTGTTCCGGATCGTTCACAGAGATCGCTGCGCGCCCGCGGATCACGCGATTTGTTGCAGGTCTGCCGCTCACTATTCCGCCGCCTCCGCCAGCGTCCCACTGTCGCTGTCCAGCTCCGCTACCAACGCGGCGATCTCCTCCAGCGCCGTCTTCAGGTGGCCCTCGATCGCAGCGGCGATGTCTTCCGGCGTCTCCAGCCCGTCTTCGGCTTCGGTGCTGGTGTCCTTCAGCCAGGTGATGTCGAGATTGTCGCCGCGTGCTGCGATCTCTTCGCGGGTGAAGCGGCGGAAGCGGCCCTCCTCGCCCCAATCTATGCGCGTCGATGCGCCATTCGGGTCGTCGCCAAAAGCGGTGGCAAAGTCCTCAAGGTCCGACGCCTTGAATGGATTGGTCTTGCCGTAGGACGGCGCGCCGGAGCGCGCGTCGTAAATCCACACCTCGCGTGTCGCGTCCTCCATCGGCGCTTCCTCGTCAGCGCGGGTGAAGAACAGCACGTTGGTCTTCACCCCTTGCGCGTAGAAAATGCCGGTCGGCAGGCGCAGGATGGTGTGCAGATTGCACCAGTTCATCAGCCGCTGCCGCAGCGTCTTGCCGCGACCGTCATCGAACAGCACATTGTCCGGCACGACCACTGCCGCACGGCCACCAAGCCTCAGCGCGCGAATGCAGTGCTCCACGAAGGGCAATTGGTAAGACGACACGCGGTCGGTGATGGAAAGATCGTCACGCGTCGGCGGCCCGCCCGCCGGGCCGAAGGGCGGATTGGTCAGGATCAGGCCGGCGTTCTTGTATTGCGGCCGTGAGCCTGCGGGCGAAAGCGTGTCGGCGAGGTCGAGATTATCCGGGTCGATGGCGTGCAGATGCAGGTTCATCAACAGCAGCCTGAAGGTATCAGGCACGTTCTCGATGCCGCGCAGCGCTTGGCTCAACTGGAAAGCCTGCTGTTTGGGCGAGAGCTCGAAATAATCGTCGGTGTCGGCCTTCATCCGGCTGTTGGCGGCAATCAGGAAACCGCCGGTCCCAGCGGCTGGATCCTGGATCACCTCGCCCGGCTGCGGCTTCATCAGCCGCACCATCACCTCGATCAGCGCGCGCGGCGTGAAATATTGACCCGCCCCGCGCTTGGTCTCCTCGGCCATCTTCTGGAGCAGACCTTCATAGGCGTCGCCGAACGCGTCGCGCTCGTCGCTGAACCAGTGCAGGCCGTCGATCGCGTCGATGAGCTTGCGTAGATTGGCCGGCTCCCGAACGATTGTGGAGGCGTTCTGGAAGATCGCAACCACCGAACGATCTTTCACCTTTTCGCCGTCGCCGAGGTCGATCAGTGCCTGCCGGTAACGCTGAAGCACTTCGATTTCGCTGGCGCCTTTCAGCGCGTGCCAGCGATATTGTTCGGGAATGCGGCTCTCGTCCTTCTGCTCCGACGCCATCTTGAGAAACAGCAGATAGGTCAGCTCGGTGATATATTGCATGTAGGTGATGCCGTCCTTGCGCAGCAGCGCGCAGAGACGCCAGAGCCTGTTCACCAGATTTGCCGAAGCATTCATCGTCTGTCTTTCGTCATGCGGCCTCGCCACCATCCCAGATGGCGGCGTTCAAATCCTTGAGCACCCCTTCCAGCCCGGATTCGAACTCGCGGTCAACCACCTCGAACCCACCGGCCTGGGCGAACAGCGGATCGGACAGGATTTCCGGATCGCCGACCGGCTGTGCCTTCAACGCGCGGCCGATGCGTTGCAGCCATTGCCGCTGCTTGGCGGTCCAGGCGCGGCTTGCAAGGATATGCTGCACGCCGTTTTCCACGCGCGTCTCGTAGGGCACCAGCGGATCGCCGAGCGCGGCTTGGCGTACGAAGCCAATGACATGCGCGGCGATGTCGGCGTTGCGCACGCTGCCATAGGCGCGGCGCAGATGGGCCTCCGAAAAGCCATTGGCGTCGAGCAGCGTGGCAAGCTCCTTCAGTTCCTTGCGGGTCAGATCGCGGGGACGCTGGGTGGCGGCGATCATCGCCGGCACGGCATTCATGTTGGAACGCACGAAGGTCTCGAAACTCTCGATGTAGTCGCGCGGACTGGCCTTGTCGCCGTAGTGGTCCTCGACAGAGATCAGTTCGTCGTCATGCTCCGAAATGAATATGCCGTCGCCGCGTCGTTTTCCGACCCCTGCCAAATCCAGCAGCGTCACGAGCGACGGATGCTGCCGGAAAAGCTCCTGCGCGGCCAAGGGTTCCGCCGACTTCAGCCTGTCGGGCAAGGCCTCCAGCGGTCCTAGCGCCTGCTCAAGCGCCTCGCGCTGCGGCCCGTCTATTCGTTTCAGGCGCTGGCGCAGCTTCACGACAATCTGGTCGCGCACGAAGGCGCGGTCCTCGTCCGTCGTGGCGCGTTCAATGTCGCCGACCAGTGTCGCGAAGGTCAGCGACGGATCCACCACGACCGGCCGCATGTCGGTGACTTCCTGCAGGTTGGCGTAGATGTCGACCGCGTCGAAGATGCGGAAATACTCCTTGCCGATCTCGTCGCAGCGCCGCGTCGCGCGGCCGATCATCTGGTCGTAGAGGATGCGGCTGTTGACCCGCCGCACGAAGACCAGATTGGTGATCGACGGCACGTCGATGCCGGTTGTCAGCAGATCGACCGTGACGACATATTTCGGACGCGGATCGTTCTTGAAGGCCTTGATGCGGTCGAGCGGCCGGTCAACCGAGCCGGTGATCTTCTCGACCAGATCGTGGGGCTGCGGGCCGTACTCTGCCACCAACGCGGCACGAAGTTGCTGCACCAATGTGTCGGCGTGATCGTCCCGCGCGGCGAAGACCAGCGTCTTTCCAAGCTGATCCGGCGGGCACTCGGCGGCGACCGCCTCCGCAACCGCGCGATTGAAGGCCTCCGTATAGACCTTCTTGTTGAACTCGGAGACCTCGAAGTCGACCTGGTCCTCCAGGTTGAACAGGTCGACCTGCCCGGTGCGGGGGTCGACGATGTTCACCTCTTCGCCACGGTCGAACACGATACCGGTCTGGCTGAGCGCCGTGGTGATGCGGCGCGGCGGGCGATGGTCGATCAGATAGCCGTCGATGACAGCCTGGCGATAGCCATAGCGAAACACCGGCGCGCCGAAGATTTCACGAGTGTGCAGCGCCGGCGTCGCCGTCAGCGCGACCTTGGTGGCGTCGAAATAGTCGAGCACCTTGCGGTAGGCCGACAGGTAGTCGTCCAGATTGCGGAATGACAAGTCCTCCTCGCGCAACTCGGCATCCAGCGTGTAACCGCGATGCGCCTCGTCGACGATAATCAGGTCATAGGTACCGGGCGTCGGCCTTTCGGCATCGGGGTCGTCGAAGATGCGGCGGATCATCGCCTGCACGGTCGCCACCTGCACGCGATCCGTCGCCTCGGGAAACTTCTTCGCCAGATCGGCGACGGGGAATACCTGGTCGAATTTCAGGAAGCCGCTGGTGTCGGTCGTGCTCATAGCGTCCAGCGTCTGCCGTCCGAGCGCATTGCGGTCGACAAGGAAGAGGATGCGCCGGAATCGCTTGCTGCGCAGCAACTCGTACATCAATGCGATGGCAAGGCGCGTCTTGCCGGTGCCGGTCGCCATCGCAAGCAGGATGTTGTCCTGACCGCGAGCAACCGCCTCCTCGACCGCAAGAATCGCTTCCTGCTGGTATGGCCGCAGCCCTGTGACGCCGATTTCGCGGTCCGCCAGTTCGGCGACGCGATCAACCTCCTGCTCCAGCCGCTCGCTCAAGTCACGTGGCGAGAACCATTCCGCAAGGGCACGAGGCTGCGCCTGTGTGCGGGCGTCCCAGAACCAGGTCCCGGATTTGGTCGCCAGTTGCTTCACATAGGGTCGGCCGTTGGTGACGAACAGGAATGGCACGCGGAAGCGATCCAGGCCGTCCATCCACGGGCCGTCTACCGGTGACTGCTCCGGCGTCAGTTGAATGTCGCACGCGTAGCGCTTGGCCTGGCCAATGCGGCCGGGCACATCCCGAATCTGCCGCTTCGCTTCGACGACGCCGACGCAACGGCCGTCGATGAAAAGCGCGTAGTCGACAGGGCCGCTCGCGGTAGGCCATTCCGCGATTGCAGCCGCCTCACTCGGGCCAGGCCGCGCGCCCGCCCCGAAACGAAGCTTCTCACTGTCGGCGCGCCAACCGGCGGCCCGCAGCTGCTCGTCTATCAGCACACGCGTCGTGGCTTCGTCGATGTCCACATTCCCGGCGCTCGCGGCGGCGGCCTTGGCGAGAAGATCAAGCTGGACCGTTGGTGTTTCGGCAGCCGCCGACTGCAGCGCCGCCAGCGATCGCTCGGCGGCATTCAGCGCGGCCTCGGTCTCGGAAGCATACCTCTCCCAAAAGGCACGTTCAGCCTGCGCCGATGCAACCTGGCCTTCCAGTGCGGCTCGCGCGCCATCGGCTTCCTGAGCCGCGAGCCTTGCCTTTGCCTCGGCATCGGTGCTTTCCGCCACAGCCGATTTGAGCCGGTCGATCTCTTTTTGAAGGGCAGCAGTAACATCGGCGCGCGGCGTTGGCGGAATGAAAGGTCCCGGCTTGAACTGAGGCGCTCCACCGTAGGACTGGTGGAACCACACGCCAACTGCGCGAGCGATCTTCAACCCGGTCAGTGCGTCGGCCGGCGTGCCGCGATCCTCATGCGCGGCACGGTTGCCCGCCCGTTTCAGGTGGAAGAACAGCTCGGCGACTTCCCGCTGCAGCACCGACCGCGATCTCAGTGTCTGCAGGACGTCGTCAAATGTCATCCGAGCGTTGTAGAGCGCTTGTCGGGCGGCAACCTCTTTCGCGACAATCTCGGCAAATTGCCGGAGCTTCACCAGCGCCGTCGGCGCGTCGTCCGAAAAGTAACGTTCAGCCAGCCTACCAAGCTTGGCGAGCTGCGGACTATGCCCCTGAAGAAACTGAAAATTGCCGCCCACTTCTCCCATGGCGTCAACCTACAGCATTCTCGTCATGCGAGTATAGATCAGCCGCCGCCATCGAGCAGCCGCCACGAGCGGTGCGCGACAAGCCCATGTCCGACTCTGGCGAGCAATCCGTGGTCGCACACCGAGGGCCTTTTGACGGTGGGGTTCAACGGGATTGAGCAGAGGTCTGGCCTGCAAGATTCCAGGGCGGGCGCAGGAAGGTATCGTTGCCTTCCCGGGCAAGGCAGTCGGCGAAGCGTTTGCCGCGTTCATGTCGGAAACGTTCGCCGGTATCGCGCAGGGCGCCGATGCGGTCCACGCGCAAATGCCGGAAGTCGCGAGCTGTTTCGCACCAGACCGTCAGTAGCCAGACCGTGTCGAAAACAGTGAGGCCGAGCGGGAGCGCGCGCCGGGTGGACGGCTTTCCCGAAAGGCTGGCATAGTCGATTTCCAGCACCTTTCGTCGTCGGATCGCGTCGCGTAGCGCCTTCAGGTGAGGCGGATTGGCGGCATCGCTCGGCCCCGCCTCGAAGGGGCTGTCCAGGAAGACCCGGCGCGTCTCCTCGCCGACGGCTGATGCGATCTTGGCCGCCGCACGCCGGGCCGCCTCGGACATAAGCGGGTCGGTCCGCGCGGCGACGAGGCGCACGCCCAGAGCGAGCGCCGACAGTTCTTCCTCGTCAAATCGCAGCGACGGCATGAAGTAGCCCGCATCCATGACGTAGCCGACGCCGCCTTCGCCGCGAATGGGCGCCCCCATCGCCTGCAGATCGGCAATGTCACGGTAGAGGGTGCGCAGCGACACGCCCATGTCCTGCGCCAGCATTCGCGCCGGGACCGGCACACGGCGAATCCGAAGCTCGTCGAGAAGCTGGAAGAGACGGAAGAGCCGCATCCGAACGCCACTGCCGTTTTTTGACGCTGTCTCAATCTAGCATCGAGACATCGAAGGGAGAAAGAGCCCGATATGCAGATCGTCAAGTCAGCGGCGCTCGCAGCCGCATTGTTCGCCACCCCCGACGCAGCCCACGCACAGGAGACCCCGATGAGCGACGAGACCAGAGTATTGGCTACCATACACGCGATGACCTCAGCTTTCGCGGCCGGCGACATCGACAAGATCATGTCGACCTATGCCCCGGCCGCCGTCGTCGTCGGCGAACCGGGCCGGCCGGTAACGGGCAATGTCGGGTTGCGGGCGATGTTCGCCGACTTCATCGAGTCCGGCGTCGCGTTTACCTATGGCGCCCACGAGGTTGTGCTGGCCGCAGACACGGCATTGCATCTGATGAAGTGGACCGCACCGGGACCGGACGGCAAGGAGACGACCGCCCTCTCGGTCGCGGTGCTGCGACGCCAGCCGGATGGCGGATGGAAGATGGTCATCGACCACCCGTTCGGCGACGGCGTCCTGCATGCGCCATGAACAGCCACCCCGCGCCGGCGCAACGGCGCGCTCCAACCGCCGCCCCATCGACCCATCGGTATCGGGTGCAGCGCGAAGCGTGAACAGGATTCAGGCGACGCGCTGCAGGTCCTTTGTTGAGCGGATGTCATTTGTTCGAAGCTGCTGCGTGCATTCGCGAGATTGCCTCAGGTCCCGCTTGAACCGTACTGCAGCACCTGCACCTTTTCGAGCGTCACCAGCCCGCTCGACATGATGCCTTCGAGCACCGGAAGGAAGGCGTTGATCTTCTCCTCGCTGTCGACGATCTCGACGACCAGGGGCAAGTCCTCCGACAACCGCAGAATCTTGGTCGTGTGCAGCCGGCTGGATTGCCCGAAGCCCATTCCGCCGCGCATGACCGTGGCGCCTGCAAGCTGCATTTCGCGAGCCCTGAGCACGATGGATTCGTAAAGCGGGCGACCGTCGTCGCGGTCATCCTCGCCGATGAATATCCGCAGAAGCATGGCCTGGCGTGGTATCTGCATGACGTTGTTCCTCCTGGAACGGCGGATGCGCCGACGGAACCGGCGCTGCCGCCCTACCGGTTCGATCGGGCATCGGATTTTCCCGAAGCCGGTACCCACTTTCGGGTTTGATGCTCCAGGCGATTGAGGCGCAAGGCAAGAGCGTGCCCGACCCAGACCGCTGCCAGCCAGGTGACGACGGAGATGCCGATATAGAGCCCGGCATGCGCGAACCTGCCGGCCTGCAGCGACTGAAAGGTTTCCAGGCTGAAGATCGAGAATGTGGTGAAGCCGCCGCAGATGCCGCTCATCACGAACTGGCGCTGGCGCATACCGGCGAATGCTCGCCCGTCAGGCCCCGTGACCGTCGCGTAGAAGCCGATGACGAAAGAGCCGACGAGGTTGACGAACAAGGTGCCCCACGGAAATCCCGGGCCGAACCAGGCCAGCGCAGCCATCGAGGCAAGTGCCCGCAAAACGGAGCCGATGATCGAACCGAACGACACGGCGGCGTAAAGAAGCAGCCTTTCGCGGAACCAGTGCCGCCTCGCAGGCTCCCGCTCGGCCATCCTCGTCGGCCGGACGACCTGATCTTTGCCGAAACGGGCCTCCTCCGGTTCACTCATGCAGGGCCAGCCCCAAGGCTGAAGGCACCGATGCCGAAACCGAGCGCGACGGCCGAGAGGCAAAGAAAGAGGGAGAGCACCACATTGCCGCCGGCCTTCAGAATCTGGCCGTCGCGGACCAGCGCCATCGTCTGGAGGCTGAACGAGGAAACGGTCGTGTAGGCACCCAGGAATCCGGTTGCGCCAAGATGCCAGGCGGACGGCATCGGCAGAAGCCCATCGATGGACGCGGCCGCTGCGACAAATCCGATGACAAAGGCGCCGCTGACATTGACCACCATCGTGCCCCAGGGAAAGGTCTCGCCGACATGCCGGCCGACCACACCCGAGACGAAGTACCGCGATGGCCCGCCGAGCGCGCTGCCGAGCGCCACCCACATCAGCGCATGAAGAACGTCCTGCATTTCCTTGTCGATCCATCCGCGAGTTCGGTCGCCGCAGCGAACCGGGCGTCCTTCCAGATCGATGCCACCGGGCAGCATGTGGAGGCCGCCGATCGCGATTCCCGGTGACGCGCATATCATCGTAGCAGGCATGATCGTTTGCCAAAAAGAGCACAAAGCGCCGTTGCGTTCCACTTCCCCACTCCGAGCGGCATCGGTTGGAGGCGCGCTGGCCTGGGGCTGATGCTGGAATTCGAATTCCCGGCTCCGCCGGGTTGGAGACCTCCGCAGCCGAAACAGATGCTCCTGGACCCGCTGCCGCATTCGGAACGAAGGCCGGCACGACAAGGGCTGGTCCACGAACATCGTGCTGATGGAACGTCAGCGGCGCCGACATCTCAAGACCCAATTGTCGCAGGCGAGCACGGCGTCTTCCCTGTCCTTGGGTTCGGCTGCTAAGAATCCGTCCTGAGAGGAAAAGCAGATCTTGTTCGAGCTGGGGCAAAGACCGCGCTGGTGGATCGCGTTTGTAGCAGGCTTCGTGCTCGTGCTGCAGGCGTTCGCCGCCGGATGGGCCGCCGGTGCGATGCCATCCGGGCCGCAACTCGATGCGTTCGGCAATCCCCTTTGCATCACCAGCATCGACCACGACGATGGTGACTCCACCGGCGACCACTCGAAGTTGCCGAACTGCTGCACTTTCGGATGCAGCTTCGCCTCTTTCACGGTCGCCGCGCCGTCGGGCGACGGCTTCGCGTTGCTGCGGCCGCTGTCGCACCCTGACGTTTTCCACAACACCCGCCCCGGTGTCCGGGCCGAAGCTCCTGATCACGATCCCGGCAGTCCCCGCGCTCCTCCGCTGACGATCTGATTCGACCGGCGCCCCGCGCCGATTATCCGTCAGATTCGTTCCGTGCCGCCCTGCGTGCATCGGACGCTTGGAGCAAATCTCATGCACAGTTCCTTTCGCGACGCCGTGCGCGTCGCTCTCAACACCTATCCGGTTTCCCGCTTTCGATCCGTCGAGGAGCGGTTCGGCACCGTCGGATTCACGCTGATGCTCCTGTTCGCGATGTGCCAGCCATTGCTGGCGCATGAGTACAAGATAGGCGAGATCGAAATCGTCCGTCCGTGGTCGCGCGCGACCCCTGAAGGAGCGAAGGTCGCCGCCGGCTATGCCGTAATCAAGAACAACGGTGCAACGCCTGACCGGCTCGTCTCGGTGACCGGCGTCATTGCCGGCAAGGCGGAAATCCATGAAATGGCGGTCGACACGAAGGGCGTGATGACTATGCGCCCGCTGGTGGACGGTCTGGAAATTCCGGCCGGCGGCACCGTCGAGCTCAAGCCTGGCTCGTTCCACATCATGTTCATGAACTTGCGGCAGGCAGCGAAGGAAGGCGCGGCGTTCACGGGGGCGTTGACCTTCGCGAAGGCCGGCACAGTGGACGTCGAATTCACAGTGCAAGGCATGGGTGAAAGCGGGGGCCATGACAAGAAACATGGCGGCCACGGTGGCTGAGGCAACCGCCTTGAGGCGCCAAGCCGTTTCGTCCGCAATCCTGGCAGGCGTTGTTCTTGCTGCGTTTGCCGCGGCCTATGCCTCAGATCTGCTTGGACGGGACGCAGAGCCGACGGTCACGATCGGCGGGCCGTTCGCTCTGACAACGCATTCCGGCGCGACGCTTTCCGATACCGACCTCAGGGGCAAGCCGTCCGCGGTCTTCTTCGGCTTCACCCACTGCCCCGAAGTGTGTCCGACGACGCTCTGGGAATTGTCGGAGGCGCTGAAGGCCCTCGGGCCAGAGGCCGACAGGCTCCAGATGCTCTTGATTTCGGTCGATCCGGAGCGCGGTACGCCGGAGTTTCTGGCCCGCTACCTGGAGTCGTCCGATCCGCGCATCGTCGGACTGACGGGGACCCAGGCGGAACTCAAGGCGGTGGGCAGGACCTACCGCGCCTATTGGGAAAAGATCCCGACCGGGAACGGCGACTACGCGATGAACCATACGGCATCGATCTTCCTGATGGATGCCAAAGGCGCGTTCGCGGGGCACCATCGCCCACGAGGAGAAGGCCGAGGTCAGGCTGGAGAAGCTGAGGCGTCTGATCGCGGGCGGCTCGGCATGACGTTTCGCCGTCTCGATACCCGAAACACGTTGGCCGGCAACGCCTCAGATCACCGAAGCCGTGCCGGATGCGCAACCCGCCCGGACAAAACAGCCGGCTGGTCGGCCGGTCACAGAAACCTCGCCGGACGGTTGCCGGCATCAAAAGGAGAAACTTCAATGCTGAAGAAAGTCATGATTGCTGTGGCAGGGGTGGGAATGGCAGTAACGCCGGCCTTTGCCCATGTGACGCTCGAAAAGGGCGAAGCCGCCCTCGGCTCGACCTACAAGGCGGTCTTCCGCGTGCCGCACGGGTGCGAAGGGGCGCCGACCAATGTGGTGCGCGTACGGATTCCCGAAGGCGTGATCTCGGTAAAGCCCATGCCCAAGGCCGGCTGGACCCTGGAAAAGGTGAAGGGCAAATACGAGAAGACTTACGACTACTACGGCACGCCCACCAGCGAAGGCGTCAAGGAAATCATCTGGAAGGGCGGTAACCTCGCTGACGACGAATATGACGAGTTCGTCCTGCGCAGCACCCTGGCCGGCGACTTCAAGGTTGGAGAAATGCTCTATTTTCCGGTCGTGCAGGAATGCCCGGACGGCAAGGCCGAGCGCTGGATCGAGGTTCCGGCAGCGGGTCAGACGAGCGACGATCTCGAGCAGCCTGCGCCGGGCATAAAGATCCTGGAAAAGACGGGCGGTCATTGATCGAGGGGTTCCCGGCGGCGGCTATGCCGTCGCCGGGCACTCCGGAAACATCTCATGGCCGATCAATTGAATCCGGTGGTTTCCTCATTGCGGTCTGCCTTCGTAGCGGCCGTTCTTCTGCTTGCCTTGGCGACGGAAGCTTGGGCGCATGCGTCGCTCAACGCGACGGAGCCGACCGACGGCTCGGTCCTCGAAAGCGCGCCAACCTCCTACAGCCTGACATTCTCGGAACCGGTTTCTCCGCTTGCGCTGAAGCTGATCCGGCCGGATGGCTCCGCGACCGCGCTTGACCGCTTCTCGCTCAAGGGGAACCTGCTGGAAATCGACGCTCCGGGCGACCTCGGTCGCGGCACGCATGTGTTCTCCTGGCGGGTGGTTTCCGAGGACGGTCATCCGATCGGCGGATCGGTGGTTTTCTCGATCGGCGGGGCCAGCGCGAACGCGCCGCTTATCGAGGAACATATAGACTGGACGGTACGCACCGGCCTCTGGCTCTCGAAGATCGGCCTTTATGTCGGATTGTTTCTGGGTGTCGGGGGCTTCTTCGCCGTCCGCATGCTCATGCCTGGAATCGGCCGGGGCCGGACGTCGATGGCCATGGCGCTGGCGATCGGGACGCTCGGAGCGGTCGTATCGATCGGATTCCAGGGACTGGATGCGCTTGGCGCACCGGCTGCACGTCTTGCCGAGCCGACCATCTGGTCAGCCGGCTTCGGCACCAGCCATGGCCGGACCGTCCTTGCCGCCATTGCCGCCTTCGCAGCCGTTGCGCTTGGCCTTGTATGGCGACGCCTGCAGAACATCCTCGCCCCTCTCGGCTTGTTTGCCGGCGGCGTCGCACTTGCGCTGAGCGGCCATGCGAGCGCGGCCGCGCCGCAATGGCTGATGCGACCGGCGGTTTTCCTCCACGCAACCGCGATTGCGGTCTGGATCGGCGCGCTGATTCCGCTCGGTCTGGCGCTGCGCCATCGCGATCCTGCGGCCATAGGATCGCTGCGACGTTTCTCCCGGTTCGTTCCGTATGCTGTCGCGGCGCTCATGGCGGCGGGCATCGCGCTGGCGATCGTGCAGGTGGAGCATCCAAGGGCTTTGATCGGAACCACCTATGGGCGGGTGTTCCTCGTCAAACTCGCACTGCTGGCCGGCCTCTTCCTTCTGGCGGCAGTCAACCGCTGGTCTCTGACCGGTTCCACCGTGGCGGGTGACGTGGCGGCAACACGCAGGCTGACCAGGTCGATCGCCGTCGAGACCCTGGTCGTGCTGCTTATCTTCGGCGCTGCGGCCGCATGGCGCTTCACGCCGCCGCCGCGGACCCTTGCGGCGGCAGCCGCGGAGCCCGCTTCCATTCACATCCATACCGCCAAGGTGATGGCCGATCTGACGATCACGCCGGGCCGGGCTGGGCCGGTGGACGTAGCCGCCGTCATCACGACCGGTGACTTCGGAGCGCTGGACGCGAAGGAAGTGACTTTCGTGTTTGCTAATCCGACTGCCGGGATAGAACAGTTCAAGCGCGGAGCCGAACAGTCGGCCGATGGGACCTGGCGCGCCGAGGGAGTCGTGCTGCCCCTGGCCGGCCAGTGGACGGTTCGGATCGACGTACTGATCAGCGATTTCGATCTGGCGAGATTGGACGGCCAAGTCAATATCCGACGGTAATCGCCGTGTCGGCGGAGACAACGAGACGAGGAGTGAAACAATGAATTCTCTTGCGAAGATCGCATCTGCCCCACCTGCGCGCGCGATCATCCAGCATCCTACTCGAGCAAAAGCAGGAACCACGGGCCGTCTCGACTTGTCTTCGCTAAAGAACAGGCCGAAATGCCCTTGAATGCGTGCGAGGCGAGTCGACAGGATTGGAAACCAAGCTCTATCTTCCGGTGAAACGCTTCCTCGAGGCGGCTGGCTATACGGTGAAGGGCGAAGTCGCCAATTGCGACGTTGTCGGGCTCAGCGAGGGCGAGCCGCCTGTCGTCGTGGTTTGCGAACTCAAGTTGCGCTTCAATCTCGAACTGGTCCTGCAGGCCGTCGACAGGGCCGCCGCGAGCGACGAGATCTGGCTGGCCGCCCGCGTTTCCGCAAAAGAGAAGGGGCGAGGCAGCGATCGCCGTTTTCGCGACCTCTGCCGTCGTCTGGGGTTCGGCATGCTGGCGGTGTCCGACAGCGGCACCGTCGACGTTATTGTCGGGCCGACGGCCCCGATGCCGCGCAAGAACGCCAGGCGCCGCTCACGGCTTGTCGAGGAGCATCGCCGCCGCAGAGGCGACCCGACCGAGGGAGGTGGGTCGAAAATGCCGATCATGACGGCTTACCGGCAACGCGCCCTCGCCTGCGCAGACGCGCTGCGTGACAGTTGCCTGCGTCCGCGCGACCTGCGCGCAGTGGCGCCGGATGCGGCAAGGATCCTGCTCACCAACGTCTATGGCTGGTTCGAACGCGTCGACCGCGGCGTGTACGGGCTCACGGATCATGGTGTCGAAGCGCTGCGGCGCTGGCGGCCGGTCGGTGCAGACGTCTCCCCTTCCGGGACCGTGACGGACGGCGGCGAATAGCTTCGAGGCGTCGGCAGTGGAAAAGGATTGCTGGCGGATTGAGCGGCGGCGAGAGAAGACCGCAAGGAAGCTTTCGGAGCTACCGGCAGGACGCCAGGTACACTTCCACCCAGAACTGCGCCATCTGGCGGTCCTGGGTGCGCTCGCTCACCAATGCCCGAGTGAGCGCCTCGGCGGGAGCCTGGTCGCTGTAAATATTCTGGAGATTGAGCACGGCCGCCCGGACGGCCCCGGAATCGCCCGATGTGGCCGGCACCCTGTCGGGCCCGTCTTCCCTTGCACCCATCAAAGCCTCTCGACCTTGCTGAGAAGTTATGCGCGAATTCAAGACTGAATCTACCCCTCTAATTTTAGGGGCTCTAATTGTCTTTGTGGTGATTCGTGTCATCATTTCGTTGACTGGCTCGGAGATCGGCTCAAATGGGCGAGGCAACGTCCCAATACGAGAAAGCTTATCTGGCCGTCGATACGGCCGACTCCGTCGAGACGGCGGTCGTCGCCGTTCGCGACATCTATGCGCTGGACAACGCGACCTATCACCTGGCGCAACTGCCCGGCGGCCTGGTCGACGGACCCTATGTCAAAAGCACATATCCGGCCGAATGGCTCACCCGCTACCTGATCAAGGGTTATGTCCGGATCGACCCTGTCGTCACCGAGGGGTTCTCGCGCATGCTGCCCTTCGACTGGAGCGAGCTCACCATGACGGCACAGGCGGCGGACCTTTTCGCCGACTTCCAGGCCCACGGGCTGGCGGCACAAGGCTATTCGGTGCCGATCATCGACAAGCTGGCGCGCCGGGCGCTGTTCTCCATCAATGCGCGCATGAGCGACCAGGAATGGGCGGCTTTCGTCATGGCCCATGGCGCCGGAATCGCCGAAATCGCCCACAAGATCCACCGCAAGGCCATGGAGGAAATCCATCAGGCCCACCCTTTGCCTCGTCTGGGCCCTCGTGAGCTGGAGTGCCTCACATGGTCGGCCCAGGGCAAGACCGCAAAGGAAACTGCCCGGCTGCTGCACGTGTCAGAGGTCACGGTACGCGACTATCTTCTCTCGGCGCGGCTCAAGCTCGACGCAGAGAACATCACCAAGGCCATAGCCAAAGCGATCAGCCTGCGGCTGATCAATATCTGGCCCCCTTCTTTTTGAGGGGTATAATCTTCGGCCTAAATCGTTAGGAATATACCTGAGCCTCCTTTTGGTCGAGATTGGTACTCGGTCAGCAGCATTTCGGAGGCAAGGGAATGTTCGTAGCTGTTCAAGCGCCGCAGTATCAGAAGTACCGGGCCGTTCTCGACCAGATGTTCAGACTCCGCAAGCGGGTCTTCTGGGACCAGCTTCATTGGGACGTCGAGATCGATGGCGACTACGAGCGTGACAGCTACGACGCTCTGAACCCGGTCTACATGATCTGGTGCAGCCCCGACGCCCAGACACTTTACGGTTCCATGCGTCTGATGCCGACCACGGGCCCGACGCTTCTTTATGACGTCTTCCGCGAGACTTTCCCCCACGGCGCCACGCTTTCGGCCCCCGGCATATGGGAGGCGACGCGCACCTGCATCGAGGCCGACAACATCCAGCGCGATCATCCCGGCATCGACGCGGCGCGGGGGTTCGGCCTGTTGTGCCTGGCCACCGCGGAATGCGCCGTCGCGCACAACATCCAGACACTGATCTGCAACTACGAGCCGCATATGAAGCGCGTCTATGCCCGGGCCGGCGCAACGGTCCAAGAACTCGGCCGCGCCCACAGTTTCGGCCGCCATCCCGTCTGCTGCGGCGCTTTTCGAATGGACAACCAGACGATCGCCGAGATGCGCGCGGCATTGAAGGTAGACTTGCCGATCTATCAGCGCGGACACGGCGCCGAACGCCGCGTCCGGCATGCGGATCTCGCTGCGTAGGTCGACCCTGGTTGACTGCCCCTGCTTCGCCCCGCCGTGTTCGCCCCTTGATTCTCCCCCGCGGCGGGGCACTTTTTTTCACCCTGGACGAGCCGGTTCCCGGAACAGTCCCTGTCAAGCCGGCCACATGGCCGCATAGATGACGACCGAATCGAGTTGACCGCCTGCTTCGCCCCGTCGCGTTCGCCCCCTTGTTTCTCCCCCGCGACGGGGCCACTTTTTTCACGCGCGGGCATTTCCCTCACAGGCTCCAACTGCCGTCTCACGGGGTTGACTGAACTTTCCATCCTCGGCATGTCGACCTACGTCCGTGATCTGTTCTATGGCGGGGCGCTGATCGCGGCCGCAGCGCCGTCGCAACTTGTGCACCGACGCGAAGATCTGTTGACCTGAGACGAGTACGATCCGAGGATGGTTATGGCGCAGTTCCCTGCGATCGACATCGACGGTACCTATGTCGAGCGCCTCATCCTGGAACTCGGCGCGATCGGCGCCCACAGCGGAACGGGCGTCTGGCGCACCGTCTACTCGCCCGAATGGGTGAAAGCCAATGCACTGGTCTCGCGCTGGTTCGAGGACGCCGGGCTGACCGTGCGCCAGGATGCCGTCGGCAACCTCTGGGGCCGCCTTGAAGGCTCGGAGGTCGGCAAGTCGATCGTCTCAGGTTCGCATATCGACACGCAGCGACCGGGCGGGCGTTATGACGGAGCGCTCGGCATATTGGCCGCCCTGGTTGCGATCAGGGCGCTCCGGGAGCGTTTCGGCCAACCGAAGCGAACGCTCGAGGCCGTCTCGCTCTGCGAGGAAGAAGGCAGCCGCTTTCCGACCGCCGGTTTCTGGGGGTCGCGCGCCATCACCGGCCGCATTGGTCCGGGCGACACCGAAACGGTGAAGGACTTCGACGGGATAGGCATCGCAGAGGCGATGCGTGCGGTCGGGCTCGACCCGCTGCGCGTTGCCGAAGCCAAACGCGACGATATAGAGGCTTTCGTCGAACTCCATATCGAGCAAGGGCCGGTGCTCGAGCATGCGGGGCTATCGGTTGCCGTGGTCGACGCCATCACCGGCATCCGGCATACGGAAGTTCGCCTGACCGGCGTGCAGAATCATGCCGGAGCCTTTCCGATGGATCTGCGCAACGATCCGATGGCCGGCTTTGCCGAGATCGCGACCGGGCTGATCGACACCGCGCATCGCATGGGACGACCGGCCGTCACCACGATCGGCCGCTGCACCCCCTATCCCAATTCCGGCGCCGTCATCCCGCAGTCGGTGACCTTCACAATCGATGCCCGCCATCCCGATCCGGAGTCCCGAGGCCGCATTTACGCCATGCATGACGCCTTGATGCGCGAGGTCGCAGCCCGGCGCGGTCTCGGGCTGGAGACGAAGGTCCTTGCCGATCATGAGGCGTGCCCGAGTGCACCCGATCTCGTCACCGCGCTGCGGGCAGCCGCGGAATCCCAAGGTGTCGGAACACTGACCATGGCAAGCGGTGCGGGGCACGATTCCCAGCAGATGGCCGCGATCGCCAAGGTCGCCATGATCTTCGTGCGCAGCAAGGACGGCCGCAGCCACACGCCGGAGGAATTCTCCTCCATCGAGGATATCGTCGACGGCATCCGCGTGTTGGCCGCAGGGTTGTACAAGTTGGCCTATTGAGCGATCCGGTTCATCAGCAAATCGAGCGCTGGCCAAGGCTATAGACGGCTGCGCCGAACAGCGAAACGGCCATGGCAATGGTGAAGCCTATGCCGGCGCATCGATGGCTTGCGGCGGACGCAGACGCGTCGAGTGGGACCTATGTGTTTGGAGCCAAGTTTACGCTTCCTTGACGAGCCGATCTCACAAGAGAGGCCTCAATCTCCTGCAAGCGCTTGGCGGGCAGCATTGTTCGCGGGTGACCCTTGAAGCAACTTCGCGCGCACGCGGCGGCATACCACCGGGCCACGTTTGTGAAGCGCTGGTACAGACGCGCCAGATCAAAGATTTCGACTGCGACGAGATACGGGAGCAGCGCGACATCGGCCAGGGAAAAGTCCTCGCCCGCAAGCCAAGGGGTTCCGGCGAGTTGGATCTCCATCTCCTCGCAGGTCGCGATGAAAACAGCAATACTCTCGCGCGCATCCTGCGCTGCCAAGCCTTGATCGAACATGCGCTTCTGCCGCTCCCGGCGGCGAGGGTCGAGCAGCGCGGCAAGCATTGCCTCGACCTCGGTTGCGGGCTTGGCAAGCCATTTCGGCCGTACGAGGATCGGCCAGGCGATACCCGGCCAGGCGGGATGGAGTACTTCGTCAACATGCTTGGTCCAGCGGCGCATCCTTGCCCTGCCGAGCGGATCGGCTGGCCGCAGCGGTCGGTCGGGCCATCTGTCCTCGATATATTCAAGGATCACGGTGGAGTCGGCGACGGCGACGCCGTCATCCAGCAGCACCGGCACCAGGCCCTTGGGGTTCAAGCGCAGGAATCCCGGCTTCAGGTTATCCTTTGAACCCAGATCGACATGATGATCAACGAAGGCCAGCTCCTTTTCGGCAAGTGCAAAGCGGACCTTCTCACCGCAGGGTGACAGCGGGTAGTTGTATACCTCGATCGTCATGTGCGCGGCGCCAACCTAGATGTGGACCATCACGTTCGAGCCGTGCTCTCCCCGGCGTGACGTATGCCAGGGCAGCAGCATTCGCTCGGCGAATTCCACCAAGTAGAACAGAACGGTGCCCATCATCGCGAGGATGACGATGGCGGCAAATGCGCGGGCGCTGTCAAATGAGCCCTGTGCCTGCAGGATCACCGCGCCGAGCCCGACCTGACCGGCCACGAACTCGCCCACGATGGCGCCCACCAACGCGAAAGCAATCCCCACTTTCATGCCGGCGAACATGCTTGGCAGCGCATTCGGAAGCCTGATCTTGAAAAGGATCTGCCACTGCGAGGCGCGTGAGGCCTTGGCGAGGCTCAGCATGTCCGGGTCGACGCTGCGCAGGCCGAGGATCGTGTCGATGACGATCGAGAAGATCGCGATCATGAGGGCGATTGCAATCTTCGGCTCGACGCCGACGCCCAACCACATCACGAAGAGCGGCGCCAATGCTACCTTCGGGATGCTGTTGAGCACCACGAGATAGGAATAGAGAGTGCGTTCCAGGAACTTGGAATGCACGATCGCGACCGCCAGTGCGAAGCCGATGACGACTGCCAGGGCGAAACCGGCGAGCGTGGAGTAAAGTGTGTAAAGCGCGTTCTCTGCCAGATAGCCCGGGGCGAGCGCGAATTCGGCAAAAATGGCGGACGGGGCCGGCAGAACGAAGCTCTGGATGGAAAAGACCCTGACGGCAATCTCCCAAAGCGCCAGCGTTGCAACCATGGTCAGGGCGATGTAGACGGCTTCTTCGCCGCGGCGCCAAAACGACATAACTCAACCCTCCTGAAGCACGCCCAGCTTGGTGAAGAGCTGACGTATGCGGGTGGTATACGAGGAAAAGGCTTGCGTCTCGCGTACGGCAAGACTTCGTGGTCGCGGCAAGTCCACATCGATGATCTCGACAACCCGGCCTGGGTTGCGCGACATGACGACGATGCGGTCGGAAAGAAAGACTGCCTCCGCGATGGAGTGGGTGATGAACAGCACTGTCTTGCGGGTCTCCTGCCACAGGCGGGCCAACTCGATATTGAGGTCGTCGCGCGTCATGGCGTCGAGCGCCCCGAAGGGCTCGTCCATCAAAAGAAGGGTGGGATCGGTGAGGAGCGCCCGGCAGATCGAGGCACGCTGGCGCATACCGCCCGAAAGCTCCCACGGATAGCGGTCGGCAAAGGCCTCCAACCCAAAGCGAGCAAGGGTGCGACGCGCCTGCGACCTCAACGCGGAAACGTCGCGCCCTTGAAACTCCGCCACCAGAAGCACGTTGTCGAGCACCGTGCGCCAGTCCAGCAACACGTCACGCTGGAACACTACACCAAGTCCGTCCGGCGGACCGGCGAGCGGTGCGCCGTCCAAGATGATCTCTCCCGAAGTGGGCTTCTCCAGACCGGCAACGCATTTGAGCAGCGTGGACTTGCCGCAGCCGCTGGGTCCCAGAATGCTGAGGAACTCGCCCTCGTTGAGGTCGAAATCGACCCCTTCCAGCGCCACGACCGGCCCCCGTCGCGACGTGTAGGTGACGGCGAGACTTCTCATCTGGACCAGGGGCCGCGCCGGTTGCAGCCTGGTCACGACAGCCGCTGTGTGCATCATGATCCCACCAGTTCGTTGGTGAAGTAGTCTGCCGGCTTGCGCCCGGCCGCCACGATACCGGCCGCCTCCATGTCGGCCAGAGCCCTGGCCCAGTCCGCCTCGGTCTGCATGCCGAAGGGTTTGCCGGCGCTCGCCTCCGTATCGATGAAGTCGCGGTAGAGCTCGATCTGGCCTTTGAGCACGGCCGGGTTGAGCTTCATGCCCGGGCGCTGCGCGATGATCGCGTCCACCGCCTCGTCGACGTGGCCGTCATAGATGTATTTCCAAGCCCGCACCTCGACCTCGACGAGTCGCCGCAGCGCGTCGGTCTTGCCGGCTAGCGTATCGCGCGTCACGATCAGGCCGTAGCTGGGAAAGGCGATTCCGGCGTCGGCCATCAGCACGGCCTTGGAGGGGCGCGCCGTCTCGATCACCGGCAGTCCGAAAGGAGCCGTGGTCATCACCGCATCGGCCTGCTTTGCCGTGTAGGTCGACATCAGCGCGGGCGGTGCCACCGCCACGATGTCGACGTCATCCTCGCTCAAACCGCCTGCCCTGAGGAAGCTTCCTATGTAGGGCGACCACGGGCTGCCGTTGAAATTGACGATGCTCTTGCCTTTGAGGTCGGCGATCTGGTCAATGTCAGCATCGCGATCAACCAGAACCGCGAGGTCACTCTTGCGGAACCAGCCTGCGATCGACACAAGGTCCGCGCCCTTTTCTTTCGCGACTGCCATCACGCCGAGCTGAACCTGCCCGACATCCGCTTGGCCCGCAGCCACGAGCTGGATCGTGTTGCCGGAACCGGTACCGTCCTGCACCTCCACGTCGAGGCCAGCCTCCTTGAACCAGCCTTTCTGGCTGGCCAGGTGCATGGCGGCATGGGTTCCCCATGCGATGAAATCCATCCGTACCGTCAGCTTGTCGGCGGCATCGGCCGTTGCCGCGCCCGCCATCATCAGCGCGCCGGCGAGCAACCCTTTCAATTCCAGGAAACGTCTCATTGTGTTCTCCTCTTGTTACTGACCAGTTAGTTCCCCGGCTTCTGTTGTCCGGGTCGTCGTCTTTCGATTCAGGCGCGCAGATACCCCAGCACCACGTCGACCATGTGTTTCTCGCGTTGCTTCAGCCGCTCGGGGGCCATCAGGTCCTGCCGCAGCACGTAGCCCAGCGTGTATTGATTGGAGAGGTAGAAGTAGCTGAGACCTGAAATGGTGATGTAAAGATCCACGGGGTCAACGTCTGCGCGGAATTGACCAGCGGCGCGCCCCTTGGCGAGCACGTCGCGAATGGCGGCGATAAGGGGATGATAGAGGTCAGGGATCTTGCCCGACATGGCAATGTGCTTGGCCTTGTGCAAATTCTCCGAGTTGAGCAGACGGATAACCTGCGGCTCGTCGCGGAAGTGCTCGAAGGTGAAAATGGTGAGCTTGGCCATCGCGTCCTTCGGCTCGAGGTCGGCGAAACTCCATTCGTTCTGACGCTTGCGCATGCGCGCATAGGCAAGTTCCATAACCTCGACGAACAGCCGCTCTTTGCTCTCGAAATAATGATAGAGTACGTTCTTCGTAACGCCGCAGCGTCGCACGATCTCATCCACCCGCGCGCCGGCGAAACCCTTCTCGGCGAACTCTTCAGTGGCGATCTCCAATAGGTCCGCACGAGTGCGCTCGGCATTGCGCCAACGGCGCGGCTCGCCGATACGCTCAATCGGCCTTTCGCGGAACTCGCCACCCTCGGTCCCGATTCTGGCCTCGGGCGCGACTTCCGGCACGGTCGCCTCCCTGCTCTGTCTCGTTGTCTTCCCGGCGCTTTTCATGACTTTTCCTGTCGCAGAATCCGACGATGCCGGCATCATGGCCAAACCGGGTCTGGCGAACAATGCGGTCCTTGAGCTCCGCATGGCCTTCGCCGCCCCCTATTCCGCTGCTGCCCGGGCGAGTTCGATGCGAAGCGTTCGGGTCGCAGCCGAGTCCAGCCAACCGGAGATAGGATCCACGATCACGCCGTGACGGTCTCGGGCGAAGGCGACACTGATCTTGTGGTTCCAGACATCACGCGCAATGCTTTCGGGGTTCCGCTCCAGCGGATCGCCGAACCCGCCGCCGCCGGCCTGCTCATGCACGATGACACTGTCGGCGGCGATAGACATTGTCACCTTGCTCGGCAGGTCGACGGTCTTGCCGTCCTGGATGAGATAGTTCCGCGTGGCGCGGCCGGATTCGCCACCGGTCAGGCCGAATGGCTGGAACTTCATCCGGTCCGAGCGGAGCTGCAGTTCGGCCTGTGGCGCCAGCAGCCGATAGCTGCGCCGGACGCCAAGGCCGCCGCGATGTCGCCCGGCACCGCAACTGTCCTCAATCAGCGCATATTCCTCGACCCGCACGGGGTGTTGCGCCTCCAGCGTCTCCACCGGTGTGTTCGACAGGTTCTGGGAGGGGTTGGTGATGGCCTCGACGCCGTCGCGGTCGGGCCGACCACCCCAGGCGCCGCAGACCATATCGACGATGATGAAGGGGTCGCGATTCGGCCTGAGGCCGGCAATGCACACCACGGTGTTGCCGCCTTCGCCCGCAGCGGGGATGCGGTCCGGCACGATCTGGGCGAGCGCGCCGAACATCGTATCGCAAATGCGATAGCCGGTAAGCGCCCGCGCCGCCACCGGCGCCGGTGAGAGCGGGTTGAGTACGGTTCCCTCCGGTACGCGGATATCGAGGCAGCGAAAGATGCCGGCATTGTTGGGCACGTCCCCCTTCAGCGCACAGCGAATGCTCAGATAGGTACAGGAATTGGTGTAAGAGCGCGTGGCGTTGATCGCGCCGCGTACCTGCGGTGAGGAACCCTCGTAGTCGATGATCAGCGAATCCTCGCCAACGGTGACCGCGACTGTGATCGGAATCGGGCCTGAGCCCATACCATCGTCATCGATGTGGTCGACGAAACGGAAAGTGCCCTTCGGCCAGCCGCGTATCTCCTCGCGCGTCATCTTTTCGGCGTAGTCGAGCAGCGCGGCCATGTAGTCCTGCAGTGTCTCGGCGCCGTAGCGGTCGCACAGCTTGCCGATTTCGCGGATGCCGACCTGGCAGGCTGCATACTGGGCGTAGAGATCGCCGAGCACGCGGTCGGGAACACGGACGTTGATCTCAATGAGGCCCGCCAGTGTCTCGTTGATGACGCCGCGCTCGTAGAGCTTCATGACGGGGATGCGCAGGCCTTCCTGATAGATTTCGGTGGAATCGCTGGCGTTCGATCCCGCCACCCGACCGCCGACGTCGGTGTGGTGGCAGATCACGACCGAAAAGCCTTGCAGTGCGCCCCCATGGAAAATTGGAACGAACATAAAAATGTCAGGCAGATGCATACCGCCACGATATGGATCGTTGAGGATGACGGCGTCGCCCGGATTGAGGTCGTCGCCATACCTCTCCAGCACTGCGGCCATGGCCTCGGGCACGGCACCGAGATGCAGCGCGATGGTCTTGGCCTGCGCGACCATGCGGCCATGGCGGTCGCAGAGAGCGGCAGAATAGTCCATCACGTCCTTCACGATCTCGGAGCGTGCGGTGCGCACCACCGTGTAGGCGATCTCGTCAACGATCGAGTCCATCGCATTCTTGAGAACAGCGAAGGTGATCGGGTCGGCGGTCGTGCTCATTTGCTCTTCCTCAAGCGATGTCGATGATGACGTTCCCGACGGCATCGGCGCGGAAGCGGGCATCCGGCGGCACGACAATGGTGGTGTCATAGGATTCGATGACGGCCGGCCCTTGCTGAGGCTCCGTAGTCACGTCGCCGCGTGCCATCAGCCGGGTGGAAACGGGCGGCATACCGCGCTCGAAATGCACCATTCTCGTGCCGCTCAGACCACGGGTGGCCGCCGCATCCACCTTCGCTGTCTGGAAGGCGAGTCGTTCGGCTCTGCCGATCGCCGTCAGCCGCAGCGCAGCCACCTCGACAGGCTCTCCGGTCGCGTAGCCATAGGTCGACCGGTAATCGGCGTAAAAGCGTTCGGCGAGACTGGCGAAGCCGGCCGCGAGGATCGCCTGCGGATCGAAGGGAATGGTCAGTTCCGAGGACTGCCCGACATAGCGCAGATCGGCGGCGAAACGCAGTTCCACGCCGTCGTCGCCGTAGCCCTCCTCGGCAAGCACGGTAAGTCCCTCGGCTGCAAGATCCTCCAACCGGGGCGACAACCAGGCGGCCTCGACATCGGTGATCTTCTTCTGCACGGCGCGCACAAAATTGTGCTCGACATCGGCGGTGAGCATGCCGGCGGCGGAGAAGACTCCGGACATGATAGGCGCAATCACACGATTGACGCCGAGTATGCGCGCCACGTCCAGCGCATGCAGCGGACCGCCGCCGCCGAAGGCGACGATGGTCATGTCGCGCGGATCACGACCACGTTCAACAGTGACGGAGCGGATAGCCCGCGCCATGCTGACATTGGCGATCTGGCGCACTCCCTGCGCGGCTTCCTCGATCGAAAGCCCAAGCGGGATGGCCACATGGCGGCGCATTGCCTCGATAGCCCTGTCGCGGTGGACAGGCAGGCTGCCGCCGGCCAGCGCCTCCGGATTCAGGTAGCCGAGGCACATATTTGCGTCTGTCACGGTTGGCCGGTCGTTGCCGCGGGCGTAGCAAGCCGGACCGGGATCGGCACCCGCCGAGGCGGGGCCGACGGTGAGCAGCCCACCTGCGTCGATCGAGGCGAGCGATCCGCCGCCCGCGCCGACCTCGGCGATGTCGACCGCCGGAACCTTCAGCATGTAGCCGCCGCCCTTGATGAAACGGCTGGGCGACGAGATTCCGTCGCGGAACTCATATTCGGTGACCAATGCCGCCTGACCGTTTTCCACGATCGACGCCTTGGCAGTGGTGCCGCCCATGTCGAAGATGATCAGGTCGCCATAGCCGAAGCCGCCCGAGAGCGAGGCGGCTCCCGTCACACCACCGGCCGGCCCCGAAGCGACGGCGAAGACAGGGAGTCTGGCTGCTACCGGCGCTCCCATCATGCCTCCGTTTGAGGCAACCACCTGGAGCGGGGCACGAATGCCGAGTTCGGCGATGCGCCGGCGCAGCCGATCGATATAGGTCTGCATCTCCGGCAGCAAATAAGCGTTCACCACTGTCGTGCTGGTGCGCTCATATTCCTTGATCTCCGGCAGAACCTCATACGATGCAGTCACCCGCAACTCGGGAAAGGCTTCGCGCACGGCAGCCGCCGCGGCGATCTCGTGAACGGGGTTCACGTAGCTGTTGAGGAAGCAGATCGCGACCGCCTCCACTCCCTCCGCGACAAGTTCGCCGCATACGGCCACCACCTCAGCAAGGTCGATAGCTGTGACGACCGAGCCATCGGCGGCAATGCGCTCGGATATCTCGCGGCGGTAGCGGCGCGGTGCCAGAGGCTCGGGTTTCTCCCAGGCGAGATTGAACATCTCAGGGGTGCGGATGCGGCCGATCTCCAGAACGTCGCGGAAACCCTTGGTGGTGATCAGTGCCGTCTTGGCCCCTTTGCGCTGCAGTATGGCGTTCGAACCGACCGTCGTTCCGTGCACAATTTCCTTCACGGCGCCAGGTTCGATCGCCAGTCGTTCCAGCATCTCGGCCAGGCCGGTGATCACTGCTTCGCCGGGATCGGCCGGCGTGGAAGAGGTTTTGTTGACGAACAGCGTGCGGCCGCCGCGTGAAAGCACCAAATCCGTGAAGGTGCCGCCGATGTCGATGCCGATCCTGACATCAAGGGCCTCGGGTGCTGGGGCATCGGCCATGCTGTTTTCTCTCCGCTCTTATTAACTGACTAGTAAGTCAATAACGGCCAACAGTCAAGAGACCCGAAGTCGATTCGCTGCCGCGACTTCGACTGCTGGCCCCCTCGTTTGTCCGACGCGGCCAAAGCCGGGCTCAACAAAAGCGAACAGCCTCCCCCCTCACACAGACCATCTACACATTCCGGCAAGCGCGGATCACCGACCGCAGGCGTGAGGCTCAGCAATACCGGACCTCGGGCTTGAACTTCGCCATCGCGCCGATTCGACCCACATGGCGGATGCCCGTCGGGCATCCGCGCGGGAGGCGAAATTATCCCCGACGATCTCCTGACCAGGCCGACGAAGCGCCGGCGCTCGATCGTTCCCATGGTTGCGAGCCATGTTTTGGAACATTGCGCAGTGCCGGCTGTTTTTGCGTTCGAATGGAGGCTAGCGATGAGCAATCTCGACCATGCGCTGTCGCTCGCCGAAGCAGCGCATCGAGGCCAGAAGGACAAGCTCGGCAGACCCTATGTCGAGCATTGCCGGCGCGTCGTCGAAGCGGTCGACGGGCTTGACGAGAAGATCGTCGCCTATCTGCACGATGTTCCTGAAAAGGCGAAGGGCTGGACGCTGGCACGCCTTGCAGCCGAGGGCTTCAGCCCCTCGATCGTGGCGGCCGTGGACGCCATGACCCGGCGCGAGGGCGAAGACGACGCTGCATTCGTGCGCCGCGCCGCCGCCAACCGCCTTGCGCGCAGCGTCAAGCGTGCCGATCTCGAGGACAATCTATGCCAAGCCCGCGAGGCCGGCTTGCCGACGGGGAAGTACGAACGGGGACTTGGCATCCTGCGGGACGAGTTCGAAAAAGGCGGCGACGGCACATGACAGCCGTCCTGGTTGTCGAAACATCCGATGATCGTGGATCCTGGCGAACTGAACCGAAACGCCGGCGGGCGCAGGCTGGCGAATAGCCGCTCCGATCCAATCGGATCGGCCATTGGCCAAAGCATGTCTCCCGCGAGTGTGCAGTCTCGGAAAAGGACATCCGCTGGATCAATATCTACCGCGTGTCGCGACACGCAGCAGCGTGGCTAGACGGCTGCGGAGTGACGCCCGGCGCCGGAGCCGAAATAGCGATCGAAGGCAGAAGCGATGCTTCGCACGAAGGGCCGGCCGCGCGCCGTCACGACGAAGCGGTTTCCCTGTCGCGCGA
Source organism: Mesorhizobium sp. L-8-10 (assembly GCF_016756635.1). Lineage (NCBI taxonomy): Bacteria > Pseudomonadati > Pseudomonadota > Alphaproteobacteria > Hyphomicrobiales > Phyllobacteriaceae > Mesorhizobium > Mesorhizobium sp. L-8-10. The sequence goes on from NZ_AP023263.1 coordinate 5,572,704, forward strand.
AGATGCCGTCCTTGTCCGCTGCGGCAAGATATTCCGCTTCGATGATGATCGGCCGAGCAGCCTCGCCGAAGCGGCTCAACAGGTCGCAGCGCGAAAACGAGAGATCGCACATCAGCCGTTCGATCACCCAGGCGCGCATGCGGTCAGTGCCCGATAGCTCGAAGCCGCGGACAACGGCCATGCCAGCCGCCGCGACACGACGTTCGTAATCGGCGGAAGCCGGCGCATTCTGCACATAGCCCTGCGGCAACTGGCTGACCGCCGATGCGCCAAGGCCGATCAGGGCCTCGGCGCTTTCGCAGGTGTAGCCCTGAAAGTTCCGCCTGAGCCAGCCCTCGCGGCAGGCAATCGCCATCCTGTCGCCCGGCCTGGCAAAGTGGTCGAGGCCGACCGCATCGTAACCCGACGCGGAGATCACCGACGCAGCGCATTCGAACTGCCGGAACCGCTCCACGGGTCCTGGAAGCGCAGCTTCGTCGATCATCGTCTGGTGCTTCTTCATCCAGGGCACATGAGCGTAGCCGAACAGCGCTATGCGGTCGGGGGTGAGCGTCAAGGCCTGGTCGACGGTCGCGGCGACGCCCGCCTCGCTCTGGTGCGGGAGCCCGTAGAGCAGGTCGAGATTGACCGATGTCGCACCGCGTGCGCGGACCGCATCGACCACGGCCTTCGTCGCCTCGAAGCTCTGCTCGCGATTGATCGCCTTCTGCACCCTGCTGTCGAAATCCTGGACGCCGAGGCTCGCCCGCCTCATGCCGATCGCGGCGAGTGCGTCGAAACGGGCGTCGTCCATGTCGTTGGGATCGATCTCGACCGAAACTTCCGCGTCGGGGAGGAACCGGAAGCGACTGCGCAGTTGGGCATCCAGCGCGATCATGTCGCTCGGCTCCAGCATGGTGGGGGAGCCGCCGCCATAATGAACCGCCTCGACGCGCGCTTTGCCGTCGATCAGCCCGGCGACCGTCTCGATCTCCCAGTGAAGCGCCTGCAGGTAGCGCTCGAGCGGCGCATATCGTCGCACCTGCTTGGTGTTGCAGGCGCAGAACCAGCAGAGCCGGTCGCAGAACGGGATGTGGATATAGAGCGAAAGGGTCGAGCTCGCGGGAAGCTCGCCCAGCCAGTCCCGATAGGCGTCCTCGCCCACGCCGGCATGGAAATGCGGGGCAGTCGGATAGCTCGTGTAACGCGGCGCCGGCGCCGCGTATTTCCTGATCAGTTCCTCGTCCATGCTGGGCTCCTGTTCGGCAGCCCAGATTAGGAAACACGACGGCGAGGGCCTTGACCTCGATCAACCCGCCGGCGGGGACAAAAAGCCGCGATGTCCCCCATATGTCGACAGCGGCGAACGATATAGTGTGCGGCTCAACCGGAAATCGCCATGAACATCCGACAGGACGTCCACAACTCCGATATCCCTGCCCTGTGCCAAGCCTGCGAGGCCAGGCATCGCGGCCTGTGTGGCGCGCTCGACCCGGCGCAGCTCATCACGCTTGCGAAGCAGTCGTGGAAGCAGAAAGCGGATGCCGGTGCAGAGCTCGTCGGCGACAGCGAAAAGGTGGCCAGCTATTCCAACGTGCTCTCCGGCGTCATCAAGCTGACCAAGACGCTGGCTGACGGCCGCCAGCAGATCGTCGGCCTGCAGTTCGCCCCCGATTTCCTGGGCCGCCCGTTCAAATCCGAGAGCGCAATCAATGCGGAGGCGGCGACCGCCGTCTCTCTCTGTTCGTTCCCCAAAGCATCGGTCGAGCGCATGATGAAGGCCTCGCCCGAGCTCGAGCATCGTCTGCTGGTGCAGACCTTGAAGGAGCTCGACGAGGCGCGCGAATGGATGCTGACCCTCGGCCGCAAGACCGCGTCGGAGAAGGTGGCGAGCTTTCTGCTTCTGATCGCGCGCAACATCGACCCCTACCGAGCCGACAACATGAAGGATGCGGTGTTCGACCTGCCGCTGACCCGGGCCGACATCGCCGATTATCTTGGGCTGACCATCGAGACCGTCAGCCGGCAGCTGACCATCCTGCGCAAGGACGGCGTGATCGCGATCGAGAACAACCGTCATGTGACGGTGGGCGACTTGGAACGACTGGCAAAGCGCGCCGGACGCTGATCTGTTTCAAATGCGCCTGGATGCCGACGCATCCGGGCGGCCACGCAGGCGCGGCCCTTCCGGGCTGGCCGGTTTTGGCGCCGGCGGGCGTGGGCCACGAAGTAGCGCGCTCCAACGGCCGATCATCGGCCGCCGAGTCTGGCCGTTTCCGCGATCATCGCCACGAAGTCCTGCTCGAAGGCGATGTGACGGCGCAGCGATCCGAAGAATCCCCGCAGCATGAAGCCGAGCGCCTCCGCGCCCGGCATCGGACGGGCCTCGCCGACTTGCAGCAGCGCCTCCGCGACTTCCTCGCCATAGCTCGCATCCTCGCGATGTTCTCCCGCCAGCCGCTCCAGCGAGCCGGCGACCGCGAGACTGCCCGGGTACAGGCGCTCGCAGAGGGGAAACACGACGCTTTCCTCGAAGCGATGGGCATTTTCCAGAAGCGGCACCACTGCCCGGGCGACGGCTTCGCATTCGCTGCCGCTCACATCGGCTGGCAGTCCGTCGGCGATCGCTTCCAGCCTGTCGCAAAGGGCAAGCTTGGCCGCATGCACAGTTCGCAGCAGGATCAACGGATCGCCGGGCGCCGAGGCGAGGCGCTCCGTATCTCCGCCATAGCCCGTCCCGATCCTCGCCAAATCCGTTTCCTCGCGCCACGGCCGTCTGTCGTCAAAGGCTAGGAGCGGCGGCCGCTGCCGCCTTGATCCAAATCAAGGACGCTGCCGGTCGCCCCGACGATGGTGCGCCCGCGGAGACAGGAATCGCCTGATCCGCCCATCCTCGTGGGGACCGCATATGAAATACGGAGCCGAAATCGCCGGCGTTGGCCTTGCCGCCTTTCTCGCACTGCTCGGGGCAGCGTTCGCCGCGGACGACCTCTTCCGCCAGCACATGTGGGTGCTGTTCTTCGTGCTCGCTGCGGGCACTGTGCTCCTGCTACGCAACACCGGTTTCGCTCCGGCCTCCGATCGTGCCGTCGATGATTCGCCCTATATGGACGGGCCGGTCCGCTACGGCTCGATCGCAACCATGTTCTGGGGCGTGGCGGGCCTTCTGGTCGGCGTGATCGTGGCCCTGCAACTGGCCTATCCCGACTTCAACATCGAACCCTGGTTCAGCTTCGGACGGATGCGGCCGCTTCACACGTCGGCCGTGATCTTCGCCTTCGGCGGCAACGCCCTGATCGCCACCTCCTTCTACGTCGTGCAGCGCACAAGCCGCGCGAAACTCTTCGGCGGCAACCTCGCCTGGTTCGTGTTCTGGGGCTACCAGCTCTTCATCGTCATGGCGGCGTCGGGCTATCTGCTGGGGATCACGCAGAGCCGCGAATATGCCGAGCCCGAATGGTACGTGGATCTCTGGCTGACCCTCGTGTGGGTTGCCTATCTGGCGGTGTTCCTGGGCACGATCCTGAAACGCAAGGAACCCCACATCTACGTCGCGAACTGGTTCTACCTCTCCTTCATCGTGACGATCGCGATGCTGCACGTCGTGAACAATCTCGCGGTGCCGGTGTCGTTCCTCGGCGTCAAGAGCTACTCGGCTTTCTCGGGCGTGCAAGACGCACTGACCCAGTGGTGGTACGGCCATAACGCGGTCGGTTTCTTCCTCACCGCCGGCTTCCTCGGCATGATGTACTATTTCATCCCGAAGCAGGCGAACCGCCCGGTCTATTCCTACCGGCTGTCGATCATCCACTTCTGGTCGCTGATCTTCCTCTATATCTGGGCCGGTCCGCACCATCTGCACTACACGGCGCTGCCCGACTGGGCGCAGACGCTCGGCATGGTGTTCTCGATCATGCTGTGGATGCCCTCCTGGGGCGGCATGATCAACGGCCTGATGACGCTGTCCGGTGCCTGGGACAAGATCCGCACCGATCCCATCATCCGCATGATGGTGATGGCGGTGGCCTTCTACGGCATGTCGACCTTCGAAGGCCCCGTAATGTCGATCAAGGCGGTCAACTCGCTGTCGCACTATACCGACTGGACCATCGGTCACGTCCACTCCGGCGCTCTCGGCTGGGTCGGCCTGATCTCGTTCGGCGCGATCTACTACCTCGTGCCCAAACTGTGGAACCGCGAGCGGCTGTATTCGATGCGGCTGGTCACCTGGCACTTCTGGCTGGCGACCCTCGGCATCGTCGTCTACGCGGCCGTGATGTGGGTCTCCGGCATCATGCAGGGCCTGATGTGGCGCGAATACGACGAGCAGGGTTTCCTGGTCTATTCCTTCGCCGAAACGGTCGCGGCCATGCACCCCTACTACGTCATGCGCGCCGCCGGCGGCGCGCTCTACCTCACCGGCGCGCTGATCATGGCCTTCAACATCACCATGACCATCCTCGGCTACCAGCGCGAGGAGGAGCCGGTCGCCGGCGCCGCACCCAGCCTGCAGCCGGCCGAATAGGAGCCCGACCAAATGGCCTTGATGGACAAACATGCAATCCTGGAGAAGAACGCCACGCTGCTTCTGGCGGGCTCCTTCCTGGTGGTCACGGTCGGCGGCATCATCGAGATCGCGCCGCTCTTCTACCTGGAGAACACGATCGAGAAGGTGGAGGGGATGCGTCCTTATTCGCCGCTCGAACTGGCCGGCCGCGACATCTACATCCGGGAAGGCTGCTACGTCTGCCACAGCCAGATGATCCGGCCCTTCCGCGACGAGGTGGAGCGCTACGGCCACTACAGCCTCGCTGCCGAGTCCATGTACGACCACCCGTTCCAATGGGGCTCCAAGCGCACCGGACCCGATCTCGCTCGCGTCGGCGATCGCTACTCCAACGCGTGGCACGTCCAGCATCTCATCGAGCCGCGGTCGGTCGTGCCGGAATCGGTCATGCCCAGCTATGCCTTCCTGAAGGACAAACCGTTGGCAGCGAAGGATTTTTCTACCCAGCTCGTGGCCAACGTCCGGGTCGGCGTGCCCTACAACGACGACATGATCGCCAATGCCGGGACCGACCTCAGGGCGCAAGCCGATCCTGATGCCGACACCACCGGCCTGCTCGAGCGCTACCCCAAGGCCAAGGTCGGCGATTTCGACGGCAATCCGCAGGCGCTCACCGAGATGGATGCGCTCGTCGCCTATCTGCAGATGCTCGGCACGCTGGTCGACTTCTCGACCTATGACGAAGCCGCAGGCTACCGCTGAGGAACGTCGTCATGGATTACCACACGATGCGTGAATTCGCCGACAGCTGGGCCCTGCTTGCCATGACCCTGTTCTTCCTCGGCGTCGCCCTCTTCGCATTCCGGCCGGGCAGTCGCAAGGCGGCCGACGAGGCCGCCAGGATCCCTCTCAAGGACGATTGAGCCATGAGCGACAAGCATATCGACGACATCACCGGCGTCGCCACGACCGGCCATGAGTGGGACGGCATCAAGGAGCTCAACAATCCGCTGCCGCGCTGGTGGCTGTGGACCTTCTACGCCACCATCGCCTGGGCGCTGGTCTACACCGTCGCCTATCCGGCCTGGCCGATGCTGCGCTCGGCGACCTCAGGTCTGCTCGGCTATTCGAGCCGCAGCGACATCAAGGCCGAGCTGGCGGCGGCCGAAGCCGCCAAGGGCAGGTATGTCGAAGCGGTTGGCGCCAGGAGCGTCGGCGAGATCATCGCCGACCCCTCCCTGCGCGACTTCGCCGTCGCCGCCGGCGGTGCGGCCTACAAGGTCAACTGCGTCCAGTGCCACGGGTCGGGTGCGGAAGGCTCGCCCGGCTTCCCCAACCTCAACGATGACGACTGGCTGTGGGGCGGCACTGCCGACCAGATCTACCAGACGATCGCCCATGGCATACGCTTCGCGACCGATGCGGACACCCGGGTCTCGGAAATGCCTGCCTTCGCCGACGTGCTCGAGCCCGCGCAGATCCAGGAGGTCGCCGCGTATGTCGCGACGCTCGCCGGCGACGAGGCAGACACCGCGCTGGCGACCCCGGGCAAGACAGTCTTCGCCGACAATTGCGCGGCCTGTCATGGCGAGGACGGCAAGGGCAGTCGCGAGCTCGGCGCGCCCGATCTCACCGATGCGATCTCGCTGATCGGCTCCGGCCAGGCGGCGATCGCCCGGCAGGTGCGAGCCCCCCGGCACGGCGTCATGCCCGGCTGGAGTGCCCGGCTGGGCGACACCAAGGTCAAGGAGCTTGCCGTCTACATCCACTCGCTCGGCGGCGGCGAATAGGCCAGGTCACCGGTTGACCTGCATCAACGCGAGACGGCGTCTCCTGCGGCTAGATGAGAGTACATCGCTCCGCTTGGCTCTCGTCGGCTCCGCGGCGTGCGATGAAACTGCGAGTGCCCGACATGCTCAACCAGACTGAAGTGGAAAGGCTCGAAGCGGAGGCGGTGAATTCCGCCAAGGTCCGGCAACCTCTCTACGCTCCGCGTCGCAAGATCTTCCCGAAGCGCGCCTCGGGCAGCTTCCGGCGCTTCAAATGGCTGGTGATGCTGGTGACGCTCGGCATCTATTACCTGACGCCATGGCTGCGCTGGGACCGCGGTCCCTATGCGCCTGACCAGGCCGTGCTGGTCGATCTCGCCCACCGGCGCTTCTATTTCTTCTTCATAGAGATCTGGCCGCAGGAATTCTTCTTCGTCGCAGGCCTGCTGGTCATGGCCGGGGTCGGGCTGTTCCTGATCACGTCCACCGTCGGACGCGCGTGGTGCGGCTACAGCTGCCCGCAGACCGTCTGGGTCGATCTCTTCCTGGTCGTCGAGAGGGCGATCGAGGGCGACCGAAACGCGCGGATCAAGCTCGACGCCGGCCCCTGGACCGCGCGCAAGCTCGTGTTGCGCAGCGCCAAGCACGCCATATGGCTCTTGATCGCCGTTGCGACGGGCGGCGCCTGGATATTCTACTTCGCCGACGCCCCGACCTTGTTCCTCGACGTGGTCTCCGGCAAGGCGGCGGCTGTCGCCTACATCACCGTCGCGGTGCTGACCGCCACCACCTACACGTTCGGCGGCCTGATGCGCGAGCAGGTCTGCACCTATATGTGTCCCTGGCCGCGCATCCAGGCGGCCATGCTCGACGAGCATTCGCTGACCGTCACCTACAACGACTGGCGCGGCGAGCCGCGCTCGCGCCATGCCAAGAAGGCGGCCGCGGAAGGCCGGCCCGTCGGGGACTGCGTCGACTGCAACGCCTGTGTCGCCGTCTGCCCCATGGGCATCGATATCCGCGACGGCCAGCAGCTCGAATGCATCACCTGCGCGCTTTGCATCGATGCCTGCGACGCGGTCATGGACAAGATCGGCAAGGAGCGCGGCCTGATCTCCTATGCCACGCTCAGCGACTACAACGCCAACATGGCGCTGGCGACCGCGGGCGGGACGACCGCGATCGATCCGGGTCGCGTCCGCGGCACCGACGGAAAACTCACCGACAAGGTCGCCCAGTTCCATATCCGCAAGCTATTCCGCCCGCGCACCTTCATCTATATGGGCGGCTGGACCCTCGTCGGTGTCGCACTGCTCTATGCCCTCCTCGGCCGCGACCGGCTCGAGATCAACGTTCTTCACGATCGCAATCCGCAATTCGTCACGCTCTCCGACGGCTCCATCCGCAACGGCTACACGGTGAAGCTTCTCAACATGATCCCCGAGCCGCGCACCATCATCCTGACGATGCAAGGGCTGCCAGGCGCGAATATGAGCGTGATCGGCTCCGACCAGCCCGAAGACCGGTCGATCGCGGTGCTGGTGGAGCCCGACAGGCTGAGGACGCTCAAGGTCTTCGTGCGGCAGCCGAAAGAGTTCGTCGACGGCACCGACGCCAGCTTCAAATTCATCGTCGAGGACAAATCGAGCTTCGAGCGCGACGACTATGTCGCGACCTTCAAGGCACCGGAGATTTCGAGATGACCAGGCGCGGAAACGGCACGTTCACCGGTCGGCACATGCTGGCCATCGTGGTCGCCTTCTTCGGCACCATCATCGCCGTCAACCTGACCATGGCGATGGTCGCGGGCCGTAGCTGGACCGGCTTTGTCGTGAAGAACTCCTATGTCGCAAGCCAGGAGTTCAACCGGAAGGCCGAACAGGGGCGCGCCCAGGCCGCGCTTGGATGGCACAGCAGCCTGACGATCGGCAGCGGAGAGATCCGCTACCGGCTCGCCGACGCATCAGGCGCAACGGTCGCGCCAAGCGCCGTAACGGTGACCTTCCGCCGCCCGGCCTATGACGGCGAGGACAAGGTCATCGCGATGCAACGCCGTGCCGACGGAACGTTCCGGGCGCCGGAAACCCCGCGCGACGGCATATGGATTGTCGAGACCGATGCCGAGGTCGGCAGGGACCTGCCCTATCGCGAGGTCAGCCGGATCGTCGTTACCGCGGGAGAGCTGGAATGAGCTGCTGCGCTCCCGGCGCCGAGGGTGCACTCGACATCGAAAGGATGGGACATGGCCTGCCTTCGGCGGAAGAGCTTAAGCTGGCCGCCCGCGCGCTCGGCGACGGTCGGCACCAGGTCGACCTTTCGGTACCTTCCGTCCATTGCGGCGCCTGCATCCGGTCGATCGAAACCGCGCTCCGTAGTCTCGATCATGTCGAAAGCGCGCGCGTCAACCTTTCGACGCGACGCGTCGCCGTGCGCTGGCAGGGCGACGACGTGCCGCCGATCCCGGCCACGCTGGCAGGGCTCGGCTACGAGGCCCATCTGTTCGACCACGAGGGAACGGAAAAAGACGCAACGCTCGCCGAACTGATCCGCGCCGTCGCGGTCGCCGGCTTCGCCGCCGGCAACATCATGCTCCTGTCGGTGTCGGTGTGGTCGGGCGCGGAAGACGCCACCCGCGACCTCTTCCATTGGATATCGGCACTGATCGCCATACCCGCCCTCGTTTTCGCCGGCCGCATCTATTTCCGATCGGCATGGTCGGCGCTCAGGCATGGACGCATGAATATGGACGTGCCCATCGCCGTCGGCGTCTCGCTCGCCTATGGCATGAGCCTCTACGAGACTATCAACCATGGCCCGCACGCCTATTTCGACGCAGCGGTGTCGCTGCTGTTCTTCTTGCTGATCGGCAGGACGCTCGACCACGTGATGCGCAATCGTGCGCGCGCCGCCGTGCTCGGCCTGTCCAGGCTCGCCCCACGGGGCGCGGTGGTGCTGACGTCAGACGGCCAACGGGACTACCGGCCGGTCGGCGAGATCGAGCCGGGCATGCGGCTTGCGATCGCCGCCGGCGACCGTATCCCCCTCGACGCGCGGGTGATCGAGGGTCGCTCCGAGATCGACGCCTCATTGATCACGGGCGAGAGCGATCCACAGCCCGTGTCCATCGGCACCACCGTCCGCGCCGGGACGCACAATCTGACGGGTCCACTCACCGTCCAGGCGCTCGCGGCCGTGAAGGATTCATTCCTGTCGGAAATGCTGCGCATGATGGAGGCGGCCGAAGGCGGACGGGCTGGATATCGCCGGATCGCCGACCGCGTCTCGAGCCTCTATGCGCCCGTGGTACATCTCACCGCCCTTCTCACCTTCCTCGGCTGGATGGCGATTTCGGGAGACTGGCACCGCGCGACAACCATCGCGATCGCGGTGCTCATCATCACCTGCCCCTGCGCGCTCGGCCTCGCTGTGCCCATCGTGCAAGTCGTGGCGGCACGCCGGCTCTTCGAACATGGGATCATGGTCAAGGACGGGTCGGCCATGGAGCGGCTGGCCGATATCGACATGGTCGTCTTCGACAAGACGGGCACGCTTACCCTCGGCCGCCCCCGCCTCGTCAACGCGGCCTCGATCCATGCCGAGACGCTCTCCGTCGCCGCGGCTCTCGCGCGGCATTCGCGGCATCCGCTCTCCCTGGCGATCGCAGAAGCCTCTCCGGTCGCCAACGGACCTCGTCTTGCCGATATCGCCGAAATGCCCGGGCTGGGAATCGAGGCCAAGGACGGAGGCAGCACCTGGCGGCTCGGGCGAGCCGAATGGGCAATGGGTGGCAACGGGGAACCGGGGAACCGGGGAACGGTCCTGGCCCAGGATGGCATGAAGCGTGCCGTATTCGTTTTCGAGGACGTGCTTCGCCCCGATGCACGCGCGGCCATCGCTGAATTGAAGGAAACGGGGATGCGGATCGAGATGCTCTCGGGCGACCGCTCAGACATCGCCGAAGGGGTGGCCGGCGCGCTCGAGATCGAGAACTTCGCCGCCGGGCTTCTGCCTGCCGGCAAGGTCGAACGGCTGGCTGCCCTTGCCGCCCAGGGCCGCAAGACAGCGATGGTGGGCGACGGGCTGAACGATGCGCCGGCGCTGGCCGCCGCCCATGTCTCGATTGCGCCGGCCACGGCCGCCGACATAGGGCGCAACGCCGCCGACTTTGTCTTCCTGCGCGAAAGCCTGTCGGCGATACCGCTTGCCGTCGCCGTGTCGCGGCAGGCGGGCCGTCTGATCCGGCAAAACCTCGGGCTGGCGATCCTCTACAATGCGATCGCCGTGCCGATCGCCATTCTCGGCTTCGTCACGCCGCTCGTTGCGGCAATCGCCATGTCGGGCTCGTCGCTGCTCGTCATCGGCAACGCGCTGCGTCTCGGGATCGGCAGGAAGCAGCCTGAGCCGGCGGCAACATCGCGGAGCGCGACCCGCCCCGCGATGCCGGCGATCGCGCAATGACCACCCTCGCCTATCTCATCCCGGTCGCGCTGTTCCTCGGCGGGCTTGGCCTGGGCGCCTTTCTTTGGGCGCTTCGCAGCGGTCAATATGACGACCCCGACGGCGCTGCGGTGCGTATCCTGGCCGACGAGGATTAGCATCGGATAGCCCGCCAGGCGTCAACCGCTCATCGCTTCGTTGCGAAGCCACGCGCATCACAACGAAGTCGGTTTCGGATAGAAAGCAGGCTGCCACGGGATTCGTACCATGACAGCATCGAGCCGGCCCGACCTCAGCGACATCCATGCAGGTGACTGGGTCGATCGCCGGTTGCCCTCGGCATGGCGGCCATACACGAGGCTCGCGCGCCTGGATCGGCCCGTCGGCATATGGCTCACTCTCTTTCCCTGCCTGGCCGCGCTCATTCAAGCCTCGCACGGAATTCCTGCCTTCCGGCATTTGATCGTCTTCTCCCTCGGCGCACTGCTGATGAGAAGCGCCGGTTCCACGATCAATGACATCGCCGATCGCAAGTTTGATGCCCACGTCGAGCGGACACGCTTTCGCCCGTTGGCCAGCGGCCAGCTCAGGACCCGCCAAGCCGTAGCTTTCCTGATAGTCGAACTTGCTCTCGCCGCGTCGCTCCTGTTTTTCCTGGCCCCATACACACGCCTGATCGCAATATGCGTGCTGCCGGTCGTATTCGTCTATCCGCTCTGCAAGCGATTCACCCATTGGCCCCAGGCGGTCCTGGGCGCCGCGTTCAATTGGGGAATGCTGATGGCATGGGCGGAGGTGGCCGGGCATATCCCGGCCGGAGCCATCGTCATGTGGATCGGGGCCATCACATGGCAAATCGGTTATGACACTGTCTACGCCTACGTGGATTTGAACGACGACAGTCGCCTCGGCTTGAAGTCGACGGCGATCCTGTTCGGTCAGAGGGGAAAAGCCTGTATCGGTCTGTTCTACGCTCTCACGGTCGTATCATGGTCGCTGGGAGGCTGGCTATTGGACATGTCGCTGCCATACGCGGCAGGAATGGCGGTGATCGCCGCGCATCTCGCCTGGCAGGCCTGGCGCATCGACCTCCAGCGTCCGGAGCTGAATTTCAGCCTTTTTCTGTCGAACATCCTGACCGGCATATTCCTGATGTGCGCGGCTCTCGTGGGAAATTGGTGAACCCGACACGGCGAAGTTGTTCTCCGCCGCATGTCACGCCGGCCTTGACCGCAAAGCGGACTGCCCCGCCCCTTCAAGCGGCCTGCGCTCAGTGCGAAAGCAGGATGGGCAGGCGCAAATCGTCCAGCACCGCCTCGGTGGCTCCTCCCAGGATGAAGTCGCGAACGCGGGAGTGGCCGTAGCCGCCCATGACGAGCAGGCCTGCGCCGAGTTGGATTGCCTGTTCCTGGAGTATTGCGCCCACCGGAGCATCGCCGGCCTCGATTCTTGTGGCTTCGGCTTGAAGACCACGCTTGCGCAACCCATCCGCCAGACGCTCGCCTGCGTCGAGCTCGGCCAGCGGCTTCTCATCGACGACGGTGACTACCGAGACCGTTTCGCATCTGGCCAGGAGCGGCTTTGCGTCCGCCACCGCCCGGGCAGCGACGCGACTGCCGTCCCACGCGATCGCGATACGGTCCAAGGTACCGATATCGCAGTGTTCCGGCAGCAGGATCGTGGGACGTCCCGCGCCGAAGATCACCGCTTCCGCCAGGGTCCGAGACGTCGGATTGCCCTTTTCCCAACCGACCAGATCGAGGTCGAAATAGCGTGCACTCGTGGCCGCCTTCTCGTAGAGAAAGGCGGGCCCCGCCGACACTTCCTCGGTCGAGAGCGGCACGCCGGCAGCCGAGGCCTGGTGTTCGACACGGTCCAGCAGATGCGCGCCCCTCGCCCGGCTCTGCTCCTCCGCCTGGCGGATCTTGTTCGGCAGGTCGAGCAGCAGGTCCGACAACGCATTGGAGACCGGCGGGATGTCGACATTGACCACCAGCACGTGGAGGTCGGCCCCGAACTGCCTTGCGACGGCCACCGCATGCGCGGCCACGGCATCGGAATTCGGGTCGGGATGGGTGACCAGCGGAAGCAAGGCTTTCAGCTTCATGACGATTCTCCTTGACCGGACATAGCTCGGCGCCCTGGCTCGGCGATAGGCGGCCGAAGGCTATTTTGGCCGGAAAGCCAGCGCTTTGACATAGCGCAATTGGCCGGTCGGACCCGTTGTCAGCCGCTTGGCGGGCCTGAGACTTGTTATTCATCCCGAGGGCGATTGCGCGCGCCGCGTCCCGACAGGATCGGCTTGATCGGAGTCAATGACATGGCCACAATTCTGGAGTTCACTCGCCGCAGCTGGTCCGATTGGGCGTTGTCGGCGTTTCGCGCAGCATATCGACGAAACAGGCTGCCCTGACCTTCCGACGCCCGTTGTGGCCGCAATCGAAGACAGCTGTCCTGAGAGGCAGGTGTGACGATGTTGATCAGGACACTGTCGGTCCTGGAATGCACCAAGTTGATCGCGGCAAGCCGCGTGGTGCGTCTCGCCTGCTGCAGGGACGGCCAGCCCTATGTCGTGCCGATCCACATGACCTATGCCGACCGGCACCTCTACGGATTCTCGATGCCCGGCCGCAAGATCACCTGGATGCGCGACAATCCCCGTATATGCGTCCAGGTGGACGAACCGGGTCCAGGCAGGGGATGGAAGAGTGTCGTGGTGCTGGGCCGCTACGAGGAACTGGATGATACACCGGAGAACGAGCCGGAACGCATCCATGCGTGGCGGCTCATCAGCAGCCGGCCCAACTGGTGGGAGACAGGCAGCCTAAGCCCCGTTCATCCGATCGTCTCAGACCACTACGAGCATGTCTTCTTCAGGATTATCATCCAAGAAATCTCTGGACGCGAAGCCATCGACAGGGACGAATAGCACGCCTGCCGATCGGCACCGGCATAACTGGCTGCAGGCGCGTTCCCGGGATGGCAAACCCCTGCCGGACATTCTGCGTTCGCCGCTCCGTGGCGGTTTCATATGAGATCCATCGGCCGACTCGCGAGGTGGCGAGGTGGAAATGAAAACCGACGAACTGACGGTGCGCCGTCTGCATTCCGTCTGTTGAGCCTTGGCCTGTCCCTCAGCGGCGATTCCGCAAATTCAGTCTCGCCGTCGATCCGCCGGAGGCTTGCTTCAAGATCAGCTCGCGGTGTGGATATGGTATTCCTATTCCGTGCTCCTTGAATGTGTCCCACAGGGCGATCAACACTTTGCCGCGCACATTGGTCAGGCCTTGCTGAGGATCGTGAATCCAGAACCGCAGGACGAAATCCAGCGAGGATTCGCCGAAGCCCGTAAGCCAGCAGACCGGTCGCCGGTCGGCCTCCACCCGCGAGACGCTGATCGCCGCTTCTACCGCCAGTTGGCTGACCTTGTGGGGATCAGCCTCGTAAGAGACCCCGAAATGCACGTCGAGCCGCACGAGATTGTCGCTGAACGACCAGTTGATCACCCGCTGGGTGATAAAATCCTCGTTCGGGATCAGGTATTCGCGGCCGTCTCGCGTCACCACCGAGACAAACCTCGCCCGCAATTCGCGTATCCAGCCGAATGTGTCTTCAAGCGAGATTGTGTCACCCGGCTTGATCGACTTGTCCATGAGGATGATGACGCCGGAGATGAAGTTCGAGACGACCTTTTGCAATCCGAAGCCGAGGCCGACACCCACGGCGCCGGAAAATACAGTCAGCGCCGTCAGGTCGATCCCGACGGAGGAAAGTGCGACCGTACCGGCGACCAGCACAAGGCCGATCTTGGCGACCTTGCCGATGAGAACGCGGATCGAGGGTGTCAGCTCTTCGGAGCTCCGGACGCGCTCGTCGACATAGTTGCCGACGATGACCGCAAGCCAGACGGTCGCGACAAGCAGAAGCGCGGCCTTTACCAAAGTGAGCGCCGAAAGGCGAAAATTGCCCAGGGGAAGTGCAAGACTGTCCAGGAAAACCGATGCTTCGTCATCGATGCCCAGAATGACAAGGGCGGCAAAAATCCAGGCTAGCCAGCCGAGGGTGCGTGCAACAAGCCGATTGTGGATGATGCGCGACAGCACCGACACGAACAACCAGGCAACGGACAGGGAGAACGCTATGGAGATGAAATAAGTCCGGCTTGGCCAAGTGACGCTGCGCAAGAAGGTGAGAACAGCGAGCAGGAAGACCGTGAAAAGGATCCAGTCCGTGCGCCGCAACAGCGCAATGACGACCCTCAGCAGTCCGGGATGCCCTTTGATCCGGCGTGCGCCGTCCTCGAGGATCGGCTCGACGCGACGCGCCAGAAGCTTGGCCGCCAGGAACAACAAGACGACGACGACGAATTGATAGAGGAGCCAAGGTGTGGCGGCATAATCGAGCCATCCGCGGGCCCAGACCAGCGATTCATCGACGGCGTTGCGTAAATCCAGTTCCACACAACCGTTATGGGGCAGAGACTGTGGACGGCAAGCTTCGTCCCCGGCGGATCGTTCGGCGCAGCACGCAAAGCCGCCGGCAGGTGCGGCGCTGCCATGGCCACCTTCATCCCAGGGACAACCACCTGCTCGAGGGAGAGACGGCCACGCCCTGCGTGCACCTCGGTTGCCATGTGCATCTGGTCGAGGCGGCGACCGACCTGTCGATCCTCTTCCTCACCGTCCCGCCGATCCAGATGGCACCCAAGCCGATCGGCGCCTCCTGCCGCAGCAACATGCAGGGCACACTCTGCCGGTCACGCCGCCCACATCCTGCCGGCACGCCTTCTTCGGTCGAACGCCCAGCGGACGATGCAGCACACCGACTGTACCGTCCTCGTCGGATTGGGAGTGCATCTGGCGGCACAGAAGAGCTGAAGATCGCCTGATATGGTCGGCGGCCGGCTTTGCCGGCCGCGTTCCGGCACTCAGCGGGCCATGAGGATGGGCAATGGCGGTTCTGCCAGCATCGATCGGGTGACACCGCCGAAAACGCGCTCGCGCAGCCGCGAATGACCGTAACCACCCATGACCATGAGTTCCGCGTCCATGTCGGCGGCGTGGCGAGCAAGTACGGCGGCGACGGACTGGCCGGAGCTCGGCAGCCTGTCGACGGCGACTTTCACCCCGTGGCGCGCCAGGTAGGCCGCGGCATCCGCGCCGGGCTCCGCGCCCTGGCCGGTCTCGCCGGCCACCGGATCGACCAGGACCAGCCGGACGTCGTCCGCCGCTACGAGCATGTCGAGCGCCTCACGCACGGCACGCGCCGCCTCCAGGCTGGAGTCCCAGGCCACCAGCACCCGCTTGGGGCGCAATGTCGGGCGCGAATTCTCGGGCAGGAGCAGGACCGGTCGTCCCGATGCGAACAGCGTGCCCTCGACAACCTTGGGCCGCAAGACCTCGGAGTCCAGCAGATCCGGTCCGACAACCACCAGATCGGTGTAGCGGGCCCGCCGTCCGACCACGTCGTCGACTGCCGCAAGGTCAGGATAGTCGCTCGCCACATCGGCCGACAGCGCGCTGCCGGCGAGGAACTTCGTGATCGAAGCCACCCTCTCCTGCAACCGCTTCAGTTCGGTCTGGCGTTCCTGCGCCCAGACCTCCGCGCCCATGGCCGCATCACCCATCGGCGGCGGCGACGCGACCCCCAGAACCAGAACCGACAGATGCGCCTCTATCGGCTCGCACAATGCGATGGCATGATCGAGATCACGATCGCCGCTATCGAGGCGGGCAACGTTCAGAATAGTTCTGTAAGCCATGAAGCTGCTCCTTTAGACGCGAAGAAACCCGTCTTCAGCCGCTCGTCTAACACGCAGGTCGGGATGGTATCTTGACCCAGGTCAACTGTTGGCCAGCGCAGCGCGCCATTGATCCGGATCAAGGCGCGAAGCCGACCGTGACATAGGCTCATGCGGTGGAACGCCGTGCCCGAACAGTCGCCGCAAGGTTGCTGTTCAATCTCGCAACCGGCCTCGCCTTTCCGGCGTTCAACACCAGAGGCACGGGAAATGGATCGGAAGGCTGGGCCATGATCATCGACAACCAGAACGACGCCACTGCGTTCCTTATGGAAGCAGGTTTGCCGGGCGAGCCGGTCGAACAGATAGAGACGCATATTTCGCGGATTTTCCTGGCAGGCCAGCGCGCGTTCAAGATGAAACGCGCCGTCCGCCTGCCCTATGCGGATTTCTCGACGGCCTCGCTTCGGCTGGCTTTCTGCCAAAAGGAGGTCGAACTCAACTCGAAGACGGCACCCGGCCTATATCTCGGCGTACGGCGTATCACGCGGGAAGCGGACGGCGCGATCACGTTCGACGGTGGCGGCGAACTCATCGATGCGGTGGTCGAGATGACCCGTTTCGATCAGGAATGCCTGTTCGACAGAATGGCGGCAGCCGGCAAGCTGACGCCCTCTCTGATGACCGGCCTGGCACGGACGATCGTCCACTTCCATCGGACGGCGCCTGTCATCCATTCGGGCGGCGGCGCCGACAACATCGCAGGGGTTCTCGACATCAACGAGGCCGCTTTCGCCGGAAGCAAAGTGTTCGACGACGCCGAGGTGGCTGGATTCAACGCCGCTTTCCGCAACCGTTTGATGCGCCATTGCGAACTTCTCGACCGTCGCGAAGCGGCCGGTAAGGTGCGGCGCTGCCACGGTGACCTTCATCTCAGGAACATCTGCCTGCTCGACGGAGAGCCCAGGCTGTTCGATTGTATCGACTTCAACGATCAGATCGCCACCGTCGACACGCTTTACGACCTCGCCTTCCTGCTGATGGACCTTTGGCACGGCAGCCATCGGCACTTCGCCAACCTGGTCATGAACCGGTATCTGGACGAATCGGACGATGACGACGGTTTTGCGCTGCTGCCGTTCTTCATGGCCGTCCGCGCTGCTGTCCGGGCCCATGTGACGGCGACACAGGCCGAACAGGGCGGGGCTCAAAGGGATAGGCTCGTCGCGGACGCGAGGACCTATTTCGATCTTGCGATGTCCCTGCTCGAAGTGACACCAGCCAGACTGATCGCAATCGGTGGATTGAGCGGGTCGGGCAAGACCACAGTGGCCGAGGCGCTCGCCCCCTCGGTCGGCGCGCCCCCCGGAGCCCGCATCGTGGAGAGCGACAGGATCCGCAAGGCCATACACGGGGTTTCGGCGGAGACCAGGCTCCCGGACAAGGCTTATCGGCCGGAAGTATCGGAAACCGTCTACCGGCAGATGGCATGGCGCGCCGAACTGATACTTGCAGAAGGCGGCTGCGTCATCGCCGATGCAACTTTCGAGAAGGAGAAGAACCGCCACCTTATCGGCGATGCCGCGGGCCGGCTCGAACTGCCGTTCGTCGGAATCTGGCTGGAAGCGGAGCCCGCATTGTTGTGGCGCCGGGTCAGCGAAAGACAGGGCGGCCCGTCCGACGCGACCATCGACATCCTTTCGCGGCAACTCGACCGGACGTCCGGCGCGATCGATTGGCATCGCGTGGATGCGAGCGCGACGCCGCAGGAGGTTGCCGATGAGATCCTGCGCGCCGGCGCGGGTCCGACCATCCATGCCCGCCGCGCAATGGCCTGATCTGGACCCGACATCAGCAGCCACCCGCCCTCGAGCGACGCCGCCGCTCCATCCGGTTTCGTCGAACTTCGCTCCCGCGAAAATGCTGCCGCCCGATCCCGGACAGGGACCGGGCCCGGCTTAATTCCCGGGAAGGTCGAGCGTGGCGAGCGACACGCCTCCTTCGTCAGCATGATGCCGCACGACAAAACCAAGCTCGCGCGCCATGCCGAGCATCTTTTCGTTCTCGCTCAATATGATGCCTTCGATGCGGCTTATCCCGTCGGCGCGGGCATAGTCGATGAGCCTCTTCAGGAGGGCCCAGCCGAGCCCTTGTCCCTGCAGGTCGCTGCGCACCAGCAAGGCATATTCGGCCACCTCGTGATCGGGGTCGCAGGCCAGGCGCCCGATTCCGGCGGCAGCGCCGCTGTCGGCTTCGAGTGCGACGAAAGCCATTTCGCGATCGTAGTCGAGTTGAGTGAGCCGTTTCAGCATGTCGTCCGGAAATTGCTTGCGCGCGCCGAGGAAGCGCAGCCTGATATCCTCCGGCGAGACCTTTGCGAAGAAATCCGGATAGAGCGCGAAATCGGCCGGCTTGATCGGCCGGATGAGATAGCGGACACCTTTGGCCGAATGCTCCTGTTCCCAGCCGGCCGGATAGGGACGGATGGCAAGTCCGGGATTGGGACCCGGCGTCTCGACCGCGCCGGGATCGATCTCGACGCGGGCGTCGAGCGCGATCACCCCATCGACGTCGGCCAGCAGCGGATTGATGTCCATGCCCACGATACAAGGGAAGTCCACGATTATCTGCGACAGGCCGTTGAGCGCGGTGGCGATTGCCCCCATGTTGGCGGGCTTGCGATCCCGGAACCCGGCGAGAAGCCGCCCGATGCGCGTCCGCGATATAAGATCTCCGGCCAGCACGTCGTCGAGCGGCGGCAGAGCGATTGCCGTGTCGTCCATCACCTCGACGGCGACTCCGCCCGCTCCAAACAGGATGACCGGGCCGAAGATCGGGTCGCGGCTCATGCCGAGGATCAGTTCCTGCGCATGCTTTCGCGCGATCATCGGCTGGATTGCATAGCCCTCCATGTCGGCATCGGGCGCATGGCTGGCGACCCGGCTGCGGATTAGCCCGGCTGCCTCTTCCGCCGTCGCCGCGGTCTCGATATCGAGCACCACGCCGCCGACATCGGATTTGTGCGAGATCGCCTTGGACAGAAGCTTGACCACGACCTTTCGGTTTCGTTCGAGCAGTCGGGCCGCCGCCCTGCCCGCCTCTGCCGGCGACCGCGCCACAATCGTCTCCGGAACCGGGATCGAATAGGCCGCTATCGCCGCCTTGGCCTCGGGCTCGGTCAGCATGCGCCGACCCTCTTTTGCCGCCTGACGGAAGATTGCCAGCACCGCTTCGCGATCACAGGCGACATCCTCGCTGCGGCTCGACGGCACGCGCATCAGCGCCGTCTGCGCGCGTGCCCAATCGGTGAGATAGGAAACGGCGGTCGCGGCATAGTCCGGTGTCTCGTAGCTCGGCACGCCGGCATCCTGCAGGATCTGTCGTCCCTGGCGGGCCGTCCGCCCGCCGAGCCAGCAGGTCAGCACCGGCTTGCCGCCGATCATTCCGTTCTTCGTCAGGGTCGCGACGGCCGCCGCTGCTTCCGTCGGGGAAGCAAGGCCCGTCGGGCAGTTCATGACGAGCAAGGCATCCGTCCCTGGATCGGCGGCGGCGGCTTCGACGGCCGCACGATAGCGCTCAGGCGTCGCGTCTCCGATGATGTCGATGGGGTTCGCACGCGACCAGGTCGGCGGCAAGGAAACGTCCAGGCGCTCGATGGTGGCGGGCGCAAGCTCCGCGAGTTCCCCCTTGCAATCGATTAGCTGATCCACGGCCAGAACGCCTGCCCCGCCGCCGTTGGTCACAATTGCAACCCGGGATCTCTGGAGGGGCCGGAACAGCGCCGTCGTCTCTGCGGCGTCGAACAATTCGCCCAGTCCGTGAACCCGCAATATGCCCGCTCGCGCAAGAGCCGCATCGACGACACGGTCGGCGCCGGAGAGTGCGCCGGTATGGGTGGCGGCGGCCTTGGCTGCCTGCTCGTGCCTGCCGGACTTGATCGCAATCACGGGTTTCAGCCGCGCGGCGGCGCGGGCCGCTGACATGAATTTGCGCGGATTGGGAATCGTTTCGAGATAAAGCAGGATCGCCCGCGTCTTCCCGTCTCGCGCCAGCAAGTCGAGATAGTCCCCGACATCGACGTCGGCCATGTCGCCGAGCGAGACGATCTGAGAGAAGCCGACATTGTTCTCGGCCGCCCAGTCGACCAGCGACGTGACGATCGCCCCGGACTGGGAGAGGAGGGCCAAGCCGCCCGGCTGCGCCGGCATGTGACCGAAGCCGGCATTGAGCTTGACCGGCGGGATCATCAGCCCAAGTGTGTTGGGGCCGATGATGCGAAAGAGATAAGGCTTTGCTGCATCGAGCATCGCCTGACGCAGGCCGTTGCCCGCGGTCAGGCCGGCGGTGATGACAACGGCCGCCCTGGTACCCTTCTCGCCCAGTTCCCGCACGATGCCGGGGACCGTTTCGGGCGGGGTGACGATGACGCCCAGATCGGGAGCATACGGAAGAGCCGAGGTCCGGGCGTAGCATCGCCTGCCCGCGACCTCGCGATATTTGGGATTGACCGGCCAGATCTCGCCCTCGAAGCCGCCCTCGACGATGTTGCGCATGACGGTCGCGCCGACGGACCCTTCGCGGGTCGAAGCACCATAGACCGCGACCGATCCGGGATGCGCCGCAAATTCGAGATTCCGAACAGTCATATCCACTGCCCTCCGGCTTTGAACACATCTCTCATGCCAAGGCGTGGATGCTGACGCATCCAAGCGCCTCAATCGCCAGCGCGGCCCCTCCGGACCGCCTGGCTTTCGCTCCAATGGGCCACGCGGTCGCGCGCTCCAGCGGTCGATATCATCGACCTTTGGTCTAATCTCAATTGAGCCTCATCTTTGCGACAGATCAACTCGCAGGGTCCTCCATACGCTATTGTGCCGATGGAACCGGATTGTCCGACCGGCGTCCGTGCTGGATTGTCGATTCCGCTACATGACCGTTTCGAAAGGAGCCGTCCATGACCACGTCAGAGCTTGCGGTCTGCAGCAACTGCGGCAGCGTGAACCGGTTGCCGACGTTCCGCAGAGCCGAAGAGGCGAGATGCGGCAAGTGCCGCAAGCATCTGTTTTCCGGTCATCCGGATGATGTCGACGGCGCGACCTTCGAACGGCAGATCGCTCGAAGCACACTGCCGGTCCTGGTCGATGTCTGGGCCCCCTGGTGCGGCCCTTGCCAGGTTATGGCACCGGCCTACGAAGCGGCCGCCCGGGAACTCGAGCCGCGCGTTCGCCTCATCAAGCTCAACTCGGACGCCGAGCAGACGGTCGCCGCGAAGCTCGGCATTCGCGGCATCCCGACAATGATCCTCTTTCACGGATCAAAGGAGATAGGACGAGCATCCGGGGCGATGAGTGCCGGTCAGATCGTACGCTGGGTGCGCGAACGCATCCCCCTCCATCCGGCTGACGCTTGACCAGGATCAAAGCACGCGAGGCTCGGGCGACCTAAGCAAGCCGAAGAAAGGAAGGATTCCATGACAACGCTGCAAGATCTCACGCCCCGGTTCCGCCATGTGCGCCTGCTGCTCGCCCGCGAGAGGGACCACCCGACGGGCGAGCATGAACAGGGCTACGACCTTCTCGTTCCGCTCGACGAGGAGGGTCGGCTCGATGCGGCCGAATGGAAGGCGAAGCAGGCGCTGTGCCGTGTCAGACACTTCAAGGCCGGGCAGGACGACCGTATCGGTCGACTTCGGCGCAAGCCGGGCGGGCAATGGTATTTCGACTATGTCGAAGGCGAGCGCGACGACGAGGTCGGCTTCCGCCTGGGAGAGGAACGCTTCGTGACGGGGGAATATGTGTCCATCGGCAGCAACGGCGCGATGCACACCTACCAGGTCGCACGGGTGGAGAAACCCTGACGGCACCAAGCCCGCCCTTCATTCCGACCGGTCATTTCCTGCGCCCGCCGCCCCGACGCGCCGCCTCTTTTCGGCGCCGCCGCAGGATCTCGTCGGTGCCGGTCAGCTTCTTGCCTCCCCCGGCTATCAGCGTGGAAACCACCGACACCGGGTCGCTGGCAGGGAACGTATCCCTCAGTCCCTCGGCGAGCTGTTCGTCGAGGGTTTCCCGATCTTCCGCCCGCCCTTCCGTCCGTCGTTTGATCTTCACGGTCATCGTGTGATCCTCCCATCTGGACTTTCCGCTGCGCGCTGAGCCTGAAGCCTCCGCCAGCCCGCTCGAATGCCTGACGGTTGCGATTCTCAAGGAACCAGGACCGCGGCTCCGGTCAACCTACCCGCGCGAAGGTCGCCGAGCGCCTCATTTGCCCGCTCCAGCGGGTAGACGACCGTGTGGGTGCGCACGCCGGCCCGACTTGCCGCGGGAAAGAACTCGACTGCGTCGCGCCGGGTCAGATTGGCAACCGAGACGAGTTCGCGTTCCTCCCAGAGCAAACGATAGGGCATCGAAGGAATGTCGCTCATATGGATGCCGCCGCAGACCACACGGCCGCCTTTGCGTACAAGGCGCAAAGCTCCCGGCACGAGTTCGCCGACGGGTGCGAAGATGATCGCCGCATCGAGCATCACATCGGGCGTCCTGTCCGAGCCGCCGGCCCAAACGGCCCCCAAAGACCGGGCGAAATCCTGGGCCTGCAGATCCCCTGGGCGGGTGAACGCGTTAACCTCGCGTCCCTGCGCGACACAGAGCTGGGCCACGATATGGGCCGCCGCGCCGAAGCCGAACAGCCCTATCCGCCGGCCCTCGCCTGCCTTTTTGAGCGAACGCCAGCCGATCAGACCCGCGCAGAGCAGCGGGGCGAGCGCGACGGGATCCGCATCCGGATCGAGGTCGAAGGCATAGGAGGCGTCGGCCACGACGTGCGTGGCGAAGCCGCCGTCGCGCGTATATCCGGTGAACAGCGGATCGTCGCAGAGGTTCTCCGCGCCGGCCACGCAATAGGCACATGCCCCGCATGTATGGCCAAGCCAGGGCACGCCGACGCGCCGCCCCAGCCGCGAAGGATCGGCGCCGGCGCCGATCGAGTCCACGATGCCGACGATCTCATGTCCGGGAACCAGCGGAAGTTTCGGGTTCGGCAGATCTCCGTCGACCACATGAAGATCGGTCCGGCAGACGGCGCAGGCTTCGACCCGCAGCCGGATTTCACCCGGGCCGGGCAACGGATCGGGCCGCTCCACGGATTTGAGCGGTCGCCCTGCTTCTTCCAGCGTCATTGCCTTCATGGCATCATCAGGACCTCGTGCGCCCCGGATGATAACAGAAAAGCGGTACCAGCGGTTGCTACACTGGCGATCAGATTCGGCAGGTGATCGCGAATCCTCAGCTCTGCCCAACCGGCCGGCTCAAGACCGGTCTGCCGACCGCGCCCATGCACGCCTCTCAGTTCTTCAAGCGGTATCCGGTCCGGAATATCCAGATCGTGACGGCCAGGCAGACGAGCAGGAAGCCGAAGGTCGCGGCGAGGCTCACCTCCACCGCGACGTCGGCCGTTCCGAAGAAGCTCCAGCGGAAGCCGCTGATCAGATAGACGACCGGGTTGAACAGCGACACCGTCCGCCAGGCAGCCGGCAGCATATCGATCGAGTAGAAGGCGCCGCCCAGGAATGCGAGCGGCGTGACGACCAGCATCGGTATGAACTGCAACTGTTCGAAGCCCTTCGCCCATATGCCGATGATGAAGCCGAACAGGCTGAAGGTGGTCGCCGTCAGAACGAGGAACAGGATCATCCAGAACGGATGCCGAATCTCGATCGGAACGAAGAACGAGGCTGTCGCCAGGATGATGAGACCGAGCACGATCGACTTGGTGGCGGCGGCTCCGACATAGGCCAGAACGATTTCCATATGCGAAATCGGCGCCGACAGGATCTCGTAGATCGTGCCGACGAATTTGGGGAAATAGATGCCGAAGGAAGCGTTCGAGATGCTCAGCGTGAACAGCGACATCATGATCAGCCCCGGCACGATGAAGGCGCCGTAGGGCACGCCCTCTACGGCCTGTATGTGCGAGCCGATGGCGGTGCCGAAGACCACGAAATAAAGCGACGTGGTGATGACGGGCGTCACCAGGCTCTGCAGCAGCGTGCGCAGCGCGCGCGCCATCTCGAAGCGGTAGATCGCCCAGACGCCGCGAGGGTTGAAGATCATGCGCGCCTCGCTACCAGACTGACGAAAATATCCTCGAGCGAGCTTTGATGCGTCGCGAGATCCTTGAAACCGATGCCGAGCTTCTCCAGCTTGCGCAGCAGATCGGGAATGCCGTTGTCTTCCTCGTGGGCATCGAACGTATATTCGAGCTCCCCGCCTTCCGCATTGAGGGCCAGCGGCCATTCGGAAAGTTCTGGGGGGATGGCATCGAGCGGCTCCTGCAGGCTCAACGTAAGCTGACGCTTACCGAGTTTGGCGATCAGCGCCTGCTTGTCCTCGACCAGGATCAGTTCGCCCTTGTTGATGACGCCGATGCGGTCGGCCATCTCCTCGGCTTCCTCGATATAGTGCGTGGTCAGGATGATGGTCACGCCGCCGTCGCGCAGTTCACGCACGAGTGCCCACATGTCGCGGCGCAGCTCGACATCGACACCCGCGGTCGGTTCGTCAAGGAACAGGATCTCGGGCTCGTGCGACAGGGCCTTGGCGATCATGACGCGCCGCTTCATGCCGCCCGACAGCGTCATGATCTTCTCGTTGCGCTTTTCCCACAGTGAGAGCGCGCGGAGAACTTTTTCGAGATGCTTCGGATCGGCAGGCTTGCCGAACAGGCCACGGCTGAAGCGCACTGTCGCCCACACCGTTTCGAAGGCGTCCGTGGTCAGTTCCTGCGGGACGAGCCCAATCTTGGAGCGCGCGGCACGATAGTCACGGGCGATGTCGTGCCCGTCCGCGACGACTGTCCCCTCGGAAGCGGTGACAATGCCGCAGACTATGCCGATCAGTGTTGTCTTGCCGGCGCCGTTCGGGCCGAGCAGGGCGAAGATCTCGCCCTTGCGGATTTCCAGATCGACCTTCTTCAGCGCCTGGAGGCCGCCGGCATAGGTCTTGGAGAGATTCATTATCGACAGGATCGGGCGCATCGGAGGCTGACATAGGTTGGCTGCGGCAAAAAGCCAATATGGCTATCGCACCCTTCCTGCCGTCAGCCGTCAGTCGATGCCACGCAAATTGTCCTAATGCACCGCCGCGTACATGATCTTCTCCTCGGTCGCCTCTTCGGGCGAAAACTCCTCGACGACGCGGCCCGAGCGGCAGACCAGGATGCGGTCGGAGATGTTGAGGATCTCGGGCAGATAGGAGGAGATGACGACGATCGCGAGACCGTCATCCGCCAGTTGGTTGATCAACTGGTGGATCTCGGCGATGGCGCCGACATCGACGCCCCGGGTCGGCTCGTCGAAGATGATCATCCCGGGCTTCTGGACCAATGATTTCGATATCACCACCTTCTGCTGATTGCCGCCCGACAATTCGATGACACGCGCATTGTGGTCGATCGCCCTGATGTTGAGCGCCTTGGTCCATTCCGTCGCAAGCGCGCGCATTTCGGACATGCTGAGCACGGTCTTTTCCTCCAGGCCGGCGGCCAGTTTGCCCATGAAGAGGTTCTCCGCGATCGACATGGTTTCGAAGAAGCCCTCGGTCTTGCGGTCTTCCGTGACATAAACGATGCCGTCCCGCATTGCCTGGCGCGGCACGCGATAGCGGACGGACCGGTCCCTCAGGCGAACTTCTCCGCCGTTGAAGAAGTTCCGCTTGGCGACGCCCGCGACGATCTTGGCCGTTTCTGTGCGGCCGGAGCCGATCAATCCGAACATGCCCGTGACCTGGCCGGAATAGACGGAAAAGGAGGTGTTGCGGACGATGTTGCCCATCGAAAGGTTCTGGACGCTCAGCACCTTTTCGCCCGTTGATCTCGCCCCGCCGCCGGAGTGCTTGCGGTACAATGCGCTCGAGAGCGTTCGGCCGACCATGGCGCGGATGATCTTGTCGCGGTCGAAGGCGGTCTTGGCATCGCTCGCCACCAGTTCGCCGTCGCGCAGAATGGTGATGCGGTCGGCGATCTGCAGCGCCTCCTCGATGGCATGCGAGATGAAGACGATCGAGACGCCGCGACGTTTCAGCCGCTCGACCAGCGCGAAGAAATGATGCTTCTCCTCCGGCGTCAGCGAGGCGGTGGGTTCGTCGAAGATGATGACGCGCACATTCTTGCGCACGGCGCGGGCGATCTCGACCATCTGCTTGTGGGCAGCACCCAGGCTCGACACGACGGCGGTCGGATTGACGTTGAAATTCAGCGACTGGAGGAAGGTCTGCGCGGCGATGTTGAGGCCGCGTATACGGTTGAACAGGTTCTCGTCGCCGAGATAGAGGTTCTGGGCCACCGTCATCGACGGCACCAGGCTGGTCTCTTGGAAGACCATCGCGACCCCGCTGTCGAGTGCCTCGGCAGGCGTGGAGAAATTCACCGGCCTGCCGTCGAGCAGCATCTCGCCTGAGGTGAGCTGCGCCACCCCGCACATCATCTTGGTCAGCGTCGACTTGCCGGCCCCGTTCTCGCCGAGCAGGGCATGCACCTCACCCTTGGCGAGCGCGAAATCGACGTCGGTCACAGCAGGCACGCCGCGATATTCCTTGGTGACCTTCCTCATTTCGATGAGCGGCTGCATGGTCATTCTCCCGCCTGCATCCGAGCCGGTGTGGCGATCAGCAGATCGAGGGCGACGATCGCGCCGCCGCCCAAGCTTGCGGCCAGAAGCCTGCCACCGGCCTCGACACAGCTCGCGATCCCATGCCTCGTGCCGTCGGCACGCGAATGGAAGCTGCCGGTCGGACGGAAGTCGCGGTCGAGCCGCACGACAAGGCCGTAGGACCGGGTCGGCGCCCATGGCTTCAGCATGCCGAGATGCTTCTGCGCTCCGCCCTGCAGCGGTTCCAGGAACGTGCTGGATGCCTTGAGCGCCGGAGCCGCCCAGTAGTCCGGCTCGATGTCGGCCATCATGCGGCGAAGGAATTCGGGTTCCCGTTGCACGAACTCTATGAGTTGGTTGCGCGGGGCGAACACCGACAGCCAATAACCGCCTCCCGAAGCCGGCGCCAGCCGCGCCGGATAGCCGGGCAGGTCTTCGAGCACCAGCCTTGCCGGCCCGCCGTCCCGGTCGAAGAGAACGATCCGGTGACGCCAGCTCTCGCAGACCGCGATCGCGCCGTTCTGGGCAGCCGCGAGGCCGTAGGGCCAGCTCATCCGGTCGCCGATCAGGCTCGCCTTTCCGCTCGCCAGATCAACGCGGGCGACCCAACCTGTCGCGCCGCACAGCATCAGGTCATGTTTCCATTCTCTCGCCGGCCGCGACGCCGACCCTTGCGCCACGGTCAATTCGCCAGCGGACGCGAAGAGCAGCGCCGTCGTACAGACGAGGGGGCGGCCGGACAGGCTGTCGATCACCTTTCCGTCGTGAGCTCCTCCCCGCAACAGGACCCGCCCGTCATCGAGACCGATCGCCAGCGCGCCATCCACGCCGGCGCCGAGCGCCGTGACCGTCCGGTCGAAGCGGTACAGTTCCGATGCTTGCCCGTTCGAGACGTCGAGAGCGAGCACCACGCCGCCGCTCGAAAAATAGCCGCGCGTCCCGTCGAAGACGAGGTTGTCCGGCGCTTCGGCGGCGAGCAAAGCGACGGCTTCCTCCAATGTCCGGTTGGGGCGAAGGGCGCCGTCCATCGGCGGCACGGTGACGGCCGCTTCGCCGCTGCCGCGGAAATTGTCCCAGATTCTGCGAACCGCGCCGATCACGACTTCTTCCCCCAATAGGACGAGAGCGACGTCCAGTTCGGGTCGGCTCCGGGAATCTTGTACCGGCCGACCCGGTTGTTGTAGATGCCGCCGAGATAGAGATAGCCCTTGTGCTCGCGTATCGAGGTGATCATCGGATGCGCCTCGCCGCCGAGGTCCCAAAGCACGTCGAGCACATTGCCCTCGGCATCGAACTTGATGACGCAGCCGGTGTTCATATTCGGGTAGAGCCATTCGTCGCGCGCGACCTTGAGGACCATGCGGCGGCGGAACTGCGGCATTCTCAGCGCCAGGTCGAAGACCGGAGAGCGCATGCCGCAGAGCGCGCACCAGAAAGTGCCGTCGGAGGCGCGGTTGATGTTGTCGGGGTAGCCGGGAAGGTTGTCGATCACGACTTCCTTGCGGCCCTTCTTGGGTCCGTCGAACCACCAACGGGTGATGCGGCACCCCCAGGTCTCGGCGAAGAGCAGCGACTGCCCGCCGGGCTCCACGCAGATGC
Source organism: Mesorhizobium sp. L-8-10 (assembly GCF_016756635.1). Classification (NCBI taxonomy): domain Bacteria; kingdom Pseudomonadati; phylum Pseudomonadota; class Alphaproteobacteria; order Hyphomicrobiales; family Phyllobacteriaceae; genus Mesorhizobium; species Mesorhizobium sp. L-8-10. Next base: position 5,601,377 of record NZ_AP023263.1, read on the forward strand.
CGTTCGGTAGCTGGAGGTTCGGCAGCACCGTGCACGAGGAACCGTCCTTGGGGTCGTAGCAGATGATGCGGCCGTTGCCGCGCGCTTCAAGCGCGTCGACCATCCAGTCATACATCTCATAGCGTACCGTCGCTTCGGAGAAGAAGATGCGGCCGTCGGGAGCGATGTCGAGATCATCCGCCAGCCTCAGGCGTGAATCGTCCACGACGGACAGCAGGCTGCGATTGGTCTCGTCGGAGAGCTTCACGACCTTGCGCTCGGGATCGGGCGTGATCATGTAGAGGCCCATGCCGCCCACGCAGCTGTGCAGGTTGCCCTTGGCGTCGAAGGCCATGCCCAGCGGGTGGCCGCCGATATGGGCGAAGTTCTCCCAGCGTTTGTAGTCGGGCGCGAAGAAGCGGATGATGTCGCCGTGCCGGCTTCCGCAATAGAGGTTCTCGTCCTTGTCGAAGATGACGTCTTCCGGACCATCGAGTTCGCCGAGGCCGATGGCTTCGACGCCCCGCAGCCTGTCGTTCAGTGCATAATCGGAGTTGGAACCTTCCGCCGTCTCCGGCAGCGGCGGCAGCCTGAAATAGGTCGGCGAGACATAGGCGCGCGCCAGCACCTTGTGGCGGTTCTTCAGCCAGCGCACGTCGATGGCGACGGCGAGCAGCAGGATCGAGCCCAGGACCAGCGAGCTTGCGCCGCTGCGCAGTCCCATGCGGATCAGGCTGTTCTGGACGAGCAGCACGATGATGGTACCGAGCACGGCCTTCACGACAGAGCCGCGGCCGCCGCCGAGGCTGATGCCGCCAAGCACCACGGCGGTGAGCACGGTGACCTCCATGCCCATGCCCACGTCGGACCCCGCGCTCGACAGGCGCGCCGCATAAAAGGACGCGGCAAGGCCGACCATGAGGCCGGAGATGACATAGGTAGCGCAGACCGTGCGGCGCACCTTTATGCCGGCATTGTAGGCCGACCGGCGTGATCCGCCGACCGCTAGCACATGCCAGCCGAAACGCACGCGGGTCAGCACGATATGGGCGATGATCGCAACGACCGCGGAGACGACGAGGCTCGCTGGAATGCCGAAGACGGAGCCGATCGCCATGAATTCCCACGCCGCCGAGGCATTGAAGCCGCGGCCTATGGTCATCGCATATTGCAGGAGAAGCATGTCGACGATGGCGCGCACGATGATCAGCATGACCAGCGTGGTCAGGAAGGCCCGGAGCCGCAGGTAGCCGATGAGGATGCCGTTGACGAGGCCGACCAGCCCGCCGACCAGCATGACGGCCGGGATACCGACAATGAGCGGCAGTTCCAGATAGTTTATCAGGGCAAGGGCCGCGAGATTGCACAGCGCGAAGTTCGAGCCGACGCTGAGGTCGATGCCGCCAGCCATCATGACGAAGGTCATGCCGACGGCGATGAACAGATATTCGCCGAAGACCCGCGAGATGTCGGACAAGCCCGAGGCCGACAGGAATTCCGGCATTTCGATGCCGAAATAGACCAGCACGACGCCGAGGATCAGCACCGGTATGGCATTGTCGATCCAGGTCTTCGCCAGCACCTCGCCGACCACATGGTCGGGAACGAGGCGATATCGCCAGCGCGCATAGGTTTCCGATGCCGACATCCGAAGCTCCGTCTCGGCGCAAGATGGGCCGCCATGCGCCTGTGCAATGATCTGATTGCGGGCGACAGCCGCTGCGAAGTAAAAAGCGACGACGCGGCGGAGCCGCGTCGCCAGTCAGGGCATGATCATCAGCCGCCGGAAGCCTTCAACTCGTCCAGCGTCCAGCAGGACGACGGCGTCAACGTCTCCTTGGTGATGCGCTTCAGCGGCGTGTAGAGCGCGAAGGGCGCGCTGCCCGGGGCCGGCTTGGTCTGGAGCAGGATCTTCACAGCGGAGTTCAGGTCGCGCGCCTGGCCCGGCACATCGTAGCTATAATAGGCATCGAAGTTGCCGTTCTCGATATTGTCGCAGGCGGCTGCCTTGTTGCCGCCGCCCGAGGTGACCAGGAACACCTGTTCGGACATGTTGGCCTCGCGCAGCGCCGCGGCGGTTCCGACGTCCTGCCCGTCCCACAGACCGAGGATACCGCACAGGTCCGGGTGCTGCTTCAGGATGGTCGAGGTGATGGCGTGGGCCTTGGTCGCATCCCAGTCGGCGGCCTGCGTGGCGACGACCTGGATGTCGGGATGCTGTGCGAAGACGTCGGCAGCACCCTGCCCCGAAATGGTCGCGGTGGGGGTCGCCAGCATGCCCTGGATGAAGGCGACCTTGCCGTTCTTGCCGCTCTCCTTGCCGCAGGCCTTCACCACCTCCTCGGCCTGCTTGACGCCCATCTCGTACCAGTCGGTACCGACATAGGCGTCGCCGTTGGTGACCGACTTGAGATTGATCTGGACGACGTTGATTCCCGCTGCCATGGCCTTCGGGACGATGCGGTTATAGGCCTGCATGTCGAGCGGATGGAGGATCAGCACGTCGGGCTTCTCGGCGATAAAGCCGTTGGCGGCCTGGGTCCCGGCTTCGGTGTTCCAGTTGGGGTCCCGCACCTCGACCGCGTAGCCCAGCGCCTTGGCCTGGTTCTGCAGGCCGGCATTCCAGCCCTCGGTCAGGTCGAAGCCCATGGAAAGAGGCACGAAGCCGACCTTCTTGCCCTTGAGCGTGTCGTAGTAGGTTTTCGACTGACCGTCATCGAAGGGCTCCGAATGAGCCGGCGGCAAGACCGCCGTCAGCGACACGGTTGCGGCGAGCGCGAGCAGTTTCAGGCTTTTCATTTGCTTTCCTCCACTTGTCTGGTCCTTACTGGCGCGGCCGTTCCTCCACGGCCGCGGCGGGTCAGATACGGCTGCGCCGATCAGAGATACGGCTGCGCCGATCAGATATCCCCATGCTGCGCCGTCTGTTCGTCCCGGGGATTGAGAAGCGTGTCGATCACGATCGCGGCGAGCAGGATCACGCTCTTCAGGATGTTCTGCATGGTGTAGGTGAGGTTCATGATCGTCATGCCGTTGAGCAGGATGCCGATGAGCAGCGTGCCGACGATCACATTGCGGATGCCGCCCTTGCCGCCAGAAAGGCCGATGCCGCCGAGCACGACCACGAGGATGACGTCGTAGACCTGGGTCGACAGGGCGACACGTGTGTTCATGCTGGAAACCGCGGTCGCGGTGACGATGCCGGCCACGAAGGCGATCACGGCGATCAGCACATATTGCACCACCATCATCGGCCGCACGGGGATACCCGTGATACGTGCCGCCAGCGGATTGTCGCCCATGCCGTAGATGAAGCGGCCCGGCTTCAGATAGCGCAGGAACAGAAAGGCCATCAGCGCGATCGCCGCGAATATGACGACCGAAGTCGGGACCCCGAGGATGCGGCCGCTGCCGATACGATAGAACCAGCCGTCTCCCGCCGGCAGGTAGACCACGTCGACATTGACGAGCCATGTCTTGCCGAAGCCGTAGACGAGGATGCCCACGGCCAGGGTGGCGAAGATCGCCGGGATCTCGACATAGGCGACGAGCACGCCGTTGATCAGCCCGACGAGGATGACGAAACCCAGCGCCCAAAGAAGGGCGACCGGGATGGGCGCGCCGTTGTTGAGCATGTCGAGCAGCCAGGCGACCGAGAGCGCCATCGTGGCGACCATCGAAAGGTCGATGCCCCGCCCGATGATGGCCAGCGCCATGCCGACACCCAGGATACCCAGGATGGAGACGTTCTGGACCAGCGACAACAGGTTCCCCGGGTCGAGAAACCCATTGAGCGAAACCGAGAAGAACAGGAACAGCGCCGCTGCGATAAGCAGGACGATGCGCTCCTGGTTCAGGCGATGGATCATGACGGCGCTCTCCTCCCGAGACCGCAGCCCCATGCCACCACAGGCGCCGGGGCATCATTAAATGAATTATGTTCACTACTAGGTAGATTTGTCAACGGCAATACAGCGTCCGGCAAAAGCAAAAATTCCACGCGAGGCTTGAAAATGGCGTCGGAACCCAACAAAGGATGAACCACAGGACATCGCGCATAAAATGAATGTAATTCACCAACGGTCATCCAAGGTCCGAGCCCGAGGTTGTATGGCTCCGCGCTCCTGCGACCCGGGAGCCCTGTCGCCCAAGGACTTGTCTTCGCTTGGCCGAACTCTTCGCCGCCGAAGATCGAGCTTCACGCAACTGCTCTCTTTTCCAGGGCAGCTCTGCGCAACCTGCGGTATATGGATCACGATGAGGGACGCGAGGATTCGGCCCGACTTGCGAAGACGGTCGCCGAATCCTAGGAAGGACATAGGCGCTCGCTTCACGCGAGCCGGCACCAGAATGGCGAACAGGAGACGTCTCATGGCGCAGACGGGCACAAGGCGGCAGGTCAATCGCCTGCCGGCCGAGCGTCGGATAGCCGATATCATGCTTGCCGCCCGCGCGGTGTTCACCGAGAAGGGCTACAATGACGCGCTGATCTCGGACATCGCCGAGCGGGCCGGCGTCGTGGAAGGCAGCATCTATCGCTTCTTCACCAACAAGCGGGACCTTCTGGTCAGGGTCGTCGAGCATTGGTACGAGGAGATGATCGCCAGCGACGACGAGCAGTTCGCCGGCGTGCGCGGCACATGGAACCGGATCCGCTTCATCATCCATCATCACCTGGCGTCGATCCGGCGCGATCCGGCGCTGAGCCGTCTGGTCTTCCAGGAGCTTCGGCCCGATCCGGACTACCGTTCGACGCGACTCTTCCAGCTCAACCAGGCCTATACGCACCGCATCATCGACGTGGTTAAGGCAGGTGTGGCCGAAGGCGAGTTGCGCACCGACATCTCGCCGTCGCTCGTCCGCGACATGGTCTATGGCTGCATCGAACATCGCACCTGGGCATTCCTCCGCAACGAAGGCGACTTCGAGCTCGACACGACGGCCGATGGCATCACCGATATCGTCTATCGGGGCCTCGTCGTGGATCGCCAGCCGCTCCATGATCCTGTCTCCGACACCTTGTCGCGCCTGGAAAGCGTCACCGCCCGCCTCGAGCGCCTGGCTCCGTCCGTTTAGAGCGGCCGACGCGCCGATGAATTCGGCGCTGCCGCTCTACCTTCTAGTTTGCGCATCGGATTCCTCCCGAAACCGGGGCCACTTTCGGGTCCGCTGCTCTTAGAGCGGATAGCCCGCAAGCTTCCCGTCCTCGATCCGCTCGATATACTCGGTCATGCCGTACCCCTGCCGGCCATCCCACTTGAAGCGGGTGAAACCTTCCGCGATGCGAGAGACGAGGGTCTCGCCATCGGCCTTGCGCCGGTTGCGCAGCGGAGCGAGCTTGATGATTTCGCCGGTGATCCTCGCCTTCCGCTTTGCGGTTCTCACGCCCAGCACCAGACGCGCAGGGTCCTGCGCCTGCGTCCACTCGGTCGAAACATCCATATCGACGACCTCCTCATAGTCGCCGTCGACCAGAAGCACGCCCTGGCGGCGAGAGACGCCGTTCTTGTCGGTGATCTTGAGCAGCATGAAGCCGTCGCCATTGGCGAAATTGGCGATGAACAGGCGGTAGTAGAAAATCGCCTGCCAATAGCGCGGGCCCCAGGAGTGATCGCGCCAGCCGCGGCCGTCGATCGGCCAGCTTTCATGGCCGACCCGGATCTCGCCCCGAACTCGCCCATGCTGGTTGAAATGGCCGAGCGAGAAGTCGCGGCCGTACATCGTCTGTACGGTGTCGTCGACGGGTTCACCGCCATGGATCGGCGATTCCGCCTCATGCACCCAGGCGACCTCGCCCGGCAGCCTCGGCCCCGACGCGAACAGCGTCTGCGGCTCGCGCAAGGCCTCGGGATCATCGACGATGATCAGTTCGCCGGCAAAGCGCATCGACACTTTTCTGAAAGGCTCGATCACCGAATAGGAAAGGCCGCCAGCGTCGAAACGCTCATTGCTGGCGATCGCCGGGCGCTGGAACTGGCAGGCGATGCGGCCGTCGGGCAGATAAAGACAGACGGACAGTTCCGCATAACCCTCGTTGACGCGGTTGCCGAGACGCATCCAGCCGCCCACGGGAGAGGCCGTGTTGAAGCCGTTTGTGTAGACGCTTTCATTGAAATTGCTCGACCCGTCGGGCTGATGCATCAGCTCGTCCTCGGGTCGCATCACGAACTTCTTCGCCATGGTCTGATCCCTCCTGCTGGCCATGCGCTCAGTCGGCGCGAACCACCACCTTCATGCGGCCGCGCTGCACGACCTCTTCGTTTTGATTGACGACCTCCAGCACGAAGGTCGCCAGGTTGCGGCCGGGCTTCGAGGTCGGCCGCAACTCCTCGACCGTCACGCGCGACCGGATCGTGTCGCCGAGCTTCACCGGCCCCGAAAAATCCCAGTTCAGGTTGACCAGGCCGATGACCCGCTCTCCCAATATGCCGGTATGGGTGAGCATCCCGATCGCCGTGGCCATCCCCAACGGCCCATGCGCGATACGCGTGCCGTGAGGCGTCGTCCTGGCGAAGACTTCGTCCACATGGACGGGCGTGAAGTCGCCCACCAGTCCGGCAAAGAGGTTGACATCCCCCTCGCCGATCGTCCGCCCTGGCGTTACCAGCTTCACACCTTGTTCTAGAGAGTTCATGATCAAAGCCTTGTTTTCACTTACTTTCATTCAAGCGTAGCGAGCCAGTTCGACACGGGCAAGCGCCTCGCGGTGGACCTCGTCCGGTCCGTCGCCAATTCGCAGGAAGCGTGTCTCCGCGAAGGCTTCGGCAAGGAAGAAGTCCTGGCTCAGCCCGCCGCCGCCATGCACCTGGATCGCGCGGTCGATCACCGCTCCGGCCATCGTCGGCACCACGATCTTGGCGATCGCGATGTCGTTCCGGGCGGCCTTGTTGCCGACCGTGTCCATCATCCAGGCCGCCTTCAGCGTCATCAGGCGGCCCTGCTCGATGTCGCAACGCGACTGGCCGATCGCCTGGCGCACCGCCCCCATCTCGGCCAGCGTCGAGCCGAAGGCCGTCCGCGATGCCGAACGCTTGCACATGATCTCCAGCGCCCGCTCGGCGAGCCCGATGAAACGCATGCAGTGGTGTATGCGGCCGGGGCCGAGCCTGCCTTGCGCGATCTCGAAGCCGCGCCCCTCGCCGAGCAGCATGTTCCCGGCCGGGATACGCACATCCCTGAACACCACCTCGCCATGGCCGAGCGGCGCGTGCTCGTATCCGTAGACCGACAGCGCCCGCTCCACCGTGACCCCTGGCGCGTCCATCGGCACCAGGACCATCGACTGCTGCTTGTGTTTTGGCGCGGACGGGTCGCTTTTGCCCATCACGATCGCCACCTTGCAGCGCTCCGACGGCGCGCCGGTGACCCACCATTTGCGGCCGTTGATCACATAGTGGTCGCCGTCGCGCCGGATCTCCGTCTCGATATTGGTCGCGTCCGACGAAGCGACCCGGGGCTCGGTCATGGCGAAGCACGAACGGATTTCGGCTTCGAGCAACGGCTTCAGCCAGCGCTCTTTCTGCATGTCGGTCCCGTAGATCGACAGGATCTCCATATTTCCGACATCTGGCGCGTTGCAGTTGAAGATCTCCGGCGCGGCGAGGGACCGGCCGAGCACCTCGCACAGATGGCCGTATTCGTAGTTGGAAAGGCCCTGCCCTTCGGAGCCGTGATTGTAGAAGAGGTTCCACAGTCCCTGCGCCCGCGCCTTCGCCTGCAACTCGCCAAGCAGCGGACGCGGAGCCCATTTGTCCTTACCCTCGCGCGACGGCGCCAGGAGCGCGTGCTCGTTGGGATAGACATGTTCTGCCATGAAGGTCTCGAGCCTCGCACGAAGCGCGTTGGCCCGATCCGAAAGCTCTGCGAACATCGATGCTCCTTACCTAGGGCGCCGCGCGCCTTTCCGGGCGCTTCCAAGGGCGCCCTGACATTGTTGATCCCCAGCACCGTGCCTTCCGACAATCGATGTCTCGTCCCGATGGTACGGTCGGCACGCCGGCGCCGTCAGGCGCGGCCGATCTTCTCGCGCTTCACCACGATGCCGGCGGCATCGCGGTCCCATGTGTCAGGCGTCAGGCCCTCGACGCGAAGCTTGACCTTCTCGATCTTGGCTGTCGGCGTTCGCGGCAGGGCATCGACCACGCGCACGTAGCGCGGGATCATGAAGTGGGCCATGCGCGGCCGCAGGAACTCGATGAGATCGGCAGGGTCGAAAGCCTCGCCGTCGCGCAAGGCCACGACCGCCATGACCTCATCCTCCGCGATCTCGCTCTTCACGGCGACTGCCGCCGCCTCGCGAATGGCCGGGAAGGCCAGCACCTCGGATTCGACCTCGAAGGACGAGATGTTCTCGCCGCGGCGGCGGATCGCATCCTTCAGACGGTCGACGAAGTAGAAATTACCTTCGGCGTCGCGGCGGAAACCGTCGCCGGTATGGAACCAGCCGTTGCGCCAGGCCGCCGCCGTCGCTTCCGGATTGCCGGCATAGCCATGGTTCATCGCCCAGGGGCAATCGGTGCGCACCACCATCTCGCCCACGGCGCCGATCGGCACCTGGCAGTCGTTCTCGTCGACGATCCTCACATCGACGCCCTTGCGCGGCCGACCGGCGCTGCCAAGTGCGGTCGGGTTGGCCTCGGACACGATCGGCATCGATATCTCGGTCATGTTGAAATGGGTGTGGATGTCCGTACCGAAGCGGGCATGGAACTGCGGCGCGGTGTCGTTGAGCGGCACGTAGGTGCAGGTGCGCAGCGTGTGCGTCTTGTCGTCCGGACTCGGCGGACGCTTCAGCAGGAAACCGCCCATCACGCCGAGCAGGATCGTGGTCGTGATGCCGGTCTTGCTCACGGTCGGCCAGAAGGACTCCGTATCGAAGGCGTCGACCATCGAGATCGATCCGCCATGAATCAGCATGGCGGTGACAGGCATCACCCCGCCCGAATGGAACATGGGCAGGTTCACCATGTAACGGTCGTCACCGGACAGGAACGGCGCGGACACGGCCATGTTGTAGAGATGGACATAGGACGACAGCACGCCCTTCGACGGCCCGGTCGTGCCCGAGGTGAAGATGATCGACTGCAGGTCCCAGGGGACGATCTCGCGATCGAGCGCGGGCGGCGTTTCGTCATCCGATTCCACAGTGCCGGCCGGGTGCAGGACGAGCTCGTCCACCGGATCGGCCTGGCCGCCCAGCACCACGATCTCACGCAGCATTCTCCTGTCGATGTCGGCGAGCCTTTGGTGCAGATCGGCGTGGACTATGGCGAGACGGGTCTCGGCGAGCCCGATGGCGTGCTGCAGCAGGGTTCCCTTATAGGCGAGATTGAGCGGCACGAAGACCGCGCCGAGATAGTTGAGACCGAACCAGATGCGCAAACAATCGGGCCCGTTGGGCAGCCATACCAGGACGCGCTCGCCCTGCCTTACGCCGAGCTTGCGAAGCGCATTGGCGGTGCGGATCGCGATGCGCTGCATTTCCGCATAGGTCCATTGCCGGCCGTCCGGGAAGATCGCGAAGATCTTGTCGGGCTGCTCGGCCGCCCAGCGCTCGATCATGTAGCGCTGGATGCACTGCTCGGGCTTCGGCATGCGAGGATCGACGTGATACCCCATTCCTGACCTCCCGGCCCCTCTCTGGGCCTCGAAAAACGCTATCGCGCCGTCTTTGCGTCCGTGCCGCTGGCAATCTCGGCAAAGAGCGGCTTGCGCGTAAGCTTCATCTCGCGGGCCACATCGTCGTGGATGTGCTGCTTCAAAAGGCCGAGCGCCTGCCGCCGGGCCTCGCCTTCGCCACAGCCGTCGTGGATGGCGCAAAGCACGTCGCCGATCGCCGCGTCGAGCCTGTCTCGCTCTGCCTGAAGCGCGCCGGTCGACATCGTCGCGGGCGGCGTTCCTGCCGAGGCAGAGGGGAACTCGGGCATGAGTTCGCCGACGCTGCGCAACAGTGCGGTCTTCTCCGACACCGCCTCCAGGATCGGCTCACGCGCCCATTCGATGCGTGGCCCGATATTGTTGAGCAGGTCGATGACGCCGACCGCCTGGCCGCGCGCATATCCGTCGGTCACGTTCGGGATCACATCTGCCCGCAGCGTCGCCACGATGCCTTCGATCAGCCGCTCCAAGGGAATGTTCATGCAGCGCGCTCCATGGCCGTTTCCAGTTGCAGGAGCATGCGCGGAATCTGGGCGCCCATGCCGGCCATGCGCAGATCGTTGAAACCGCGCTCGGCGAAGCAGTGTGTCGCCCCGTAGTGCATGACCGCCAGCTTGTAGGTGCCGAAGGCCTCCCAGTAGCGGATCGCCGACAGGCTGACGTCGATGCCGGTCAATGCGGCATAGCGGTCGCGCAGTTCCTCGCGCGGGAAGAAATGGCACATATGAGGCGAGCGACCACGCCAGGCCTGCAGGCAGATCCAGCCGAGGTCCTCGATCGGGTCGCCGAGCCGCACCAGTTCCCAGTCGAGCATGGCCGTGATGCGGCCGTCGGCCTCGAGGAAATTTCCGATGCGGAAGTCGCCATGCACAATGGCGATCCTGGGAGCGACGGGCGCGTTGTCGCGCAGCCAGATCGCGGCCATTTCCAGCATGGGGACGCGACGCGGCGACCAACGGCGCAGCAGCCCTTCCCAGAGGCCGATCTGATCGGACGCGGTGCGATTGACGTCGGTCGAGCCGTCGATGCCGGCAACTGGCGTCCCCCGCCAGTCGAAATTGTGGAGCGACGCGAGAGCCGCGACGAACTGGCCGCCGAGATCTTCACGCCTGCGATCGTCGAAGGCGGGGCCGCCATCGTGGGTCCAGGGGATTGGCGCTTCGCCGGCGACCAGGTCGCAGACGAAGAAGGGCGCACCGAGCACGTCGCTCTCGTCGCGGTACCAATAGACCTTTGGCACCGGAACGCCGCTGCCCTGCAACGCGTTCAAAGTAAGGAATTCCGGCGAGGCCTTGTATGGAGCGAAGATCCCGTTGGGCGGCCCGACACGCAGGATGAGATCGCGCTCGACGAGCCTCTCGCCATCATCCCAGCTTGCGCGAAATCCGTAGGTCACCCAGGAGAATCCGACGGTGAAGCGGCGAAGCGGCCCCACCGTGACGGCACCACCGATCTGGTTCCGAAGGAAGCCGGCGAGCCGGGCCCGCACGGTCTCGCCATCGAAAGGATCAAAGGTCGCCACGTGTCCTCCTGTCGTGTCCAACTGGCAACTTGTGTTCCGGCTATCAGCCACTGTCAACAAAAATGAACTATGATTCATTCTTCATTTTTGTTGTCGTGGCGACGAGGATCCGCACATCGGCGGCCAGGAGCCGGGCCATTTCCAGAAGCATCAGCGCGAAGGCCAGCGGCATCATCAAAAGGACCGGCCAGAGCGGCCAGAAATTGGTGCCCACCTGCATGGGCCTGCCGCTCTGGATGCTGCCCCAGACGAAGCGCGTCACGAACCACAGCGCGATCCCGTAAATCACGATCTCCACGGCGAGCACGAAGGCGGAGACAACGGTCCGCCAGAATGGCGATAGCGCACCCGGGAAGCTCTCGAGGCGCGGAAACGTCTTTTCGCGATGCGCCGTCGGCAGCGCCCAGAACACCATGAGCGGAAACAGGATGCGTTCGATGATGTTGTAGGCGCCCGGTATCAGGTCGAGATGTAGGACATATCTGCCGAAGACGCTGATGACGGTCATCAGCATCATCGCGAGCAGGCAGAGGCCGGCGCCGATCGAGGCCATGCCCCATTCGAATTGCCAGATCAGCTTCCAGAACCGCATGACGTTGCCTCAATTGAGATGGCTGGGGAGCCAGGTGACGACGGCAGGGAAGATCATCATCGCCGCGGTGACGACGACCGCGGCGACCGAGGAAAAGATCATCACCGGTCTGAACACCGGTCCCACCGGAACCCTGGCCGCCGTCGCCGCCGAGAAGGCGACCAGTCCGACCGGCGGCGTCAGCAGGCCGAGCGAGATCATGAAGCAGGCCATCACGCCGAACCAGATGAGGTCGATCTGCGCGGCTTCGATCATCGGCAGGACGATCGGCACCATCAGCACGATGATAGTCACCTCCTCCATGAACATCCCGGCGATGAAGATGCCCGCCAGCAGGATCACCACCAGGAGATAGGGCTGGTCGAGCAAGGGCGCGACGAAAGCGAGAATCTCGGTCGGAAGGCGGGAAAAGGACAGGAAGCGCGAGAAGATCTGCGCGCCGATCAGCAGCATCAGCAGCATGGCGCTGACCTTGACCGAATCGACCAGGGCCTCGGCGATTTCGCGAAAACCGACGCGGCGCATCGCGATCATGCCGACGAAGGCCGCGAAAGCGCCGATCGCTCCCGCCTCGCCGACCGTAACCACGCCGCCATAGATGCCGCCGAAGACCACGAGCATCAGCGCGATGACGAAGAGGAATGCGCTGAACGAACGCCTGAGCATCGCCGGGTCTTCCGGCTCGTCACCCCCAACGCCGTCGACCGCGCCCGGCCGGATCTCGCCGAAGATCCTGAGACAGAGGATATAGACGGCAACGCACAGCAGACCCGGTCCGACCGAGCCCATGAACAGGTGCCCGATCGGAATGCTGGTCAGCGAACCGTAGATCATGATGAGCAGGCTCGGCGGGATGATCACGGACAGGGATCCCGAGACCGCCGCCAGCCCGACCGAAAAGGACCTCGTATAGCCGACGCGCTCGAGTTCGGGCCCGGCGAGCGTCGCAAGCGCCGCCGCGCTGGCTGTGCCGGAACCGGAGACGGCTCCCAGCAATCCGCCGGTGACGATCGTCGCGATGCCCAGCGGGAAGCGTCGATAGCCGGCAAGCCGATGCCCGACCCGGAACAGGTCGACGATCACGCCCCCGCGCAACAGAAGCTGCGCCATCAGCAGATAAAGCGGAATGATCGAGAGGGTATAGGCCGAGGCCGTGTAGAAGATATCCTGACCCAGGATGCCGCCGAGCACCCCGGGGCCCGTCCATAGCAGGATCCCGACAATGCCCGCGCCGAGCAGCACGGTCGCAACCGCCTGCCCGAGCGTCAGGAATGCGACGAACCAGAGCGCGACGAACCAGATGATCAGGTCTTTCGACATGGTCTGTCCCGGCCAAAGGAAACGAGGAAAGGTAACGGACGCGAACGGGCGCGCCCAAGGCGCGTCAGAGCCCGAGATAGGCGGCCACGCCTTCCGGCAGCTTGCCTCCTTCGGCCATGATCAGCTCCGCATAGAGTTTTGCCGTCGCCTTGGCCGGGTGGCCGTTCGCCTCTGTCTTCTCGATCCAGGCGAACCAGGTCTCGGCGCCGGCCTTGCCGATATGGTCCTGCATTTCCTTCGACAACTCGCCGACCGCAACGAAGGAGCCGCCGTCGTCGGCGATCGACTTTTCCTTCACGACGCCGACATTGGTTTCCCACATCTGGGCGTTCTCGGCCCCGATGCGGCGTGCGGTTTCGTCCCACAGCTTCTTCTGCTCGTCGGTGAGACCGTTCCACATGGCGTCGCTGATCGCCAGATAGCTCTCCCAATGCCCGATCGAGACATCGGTGATCGAATGCCGAAGGAGCTGCTGGATCGAGTAGGACGGCCAGTCCGAGATCGCGATGATGATCCCTTCGATCGTGCCGCGCGAAAGCGCTTCATAGGCCTGCGGTCCCGGCAGCGTCACCGGTGTCGACCCGAGCTTTTCCAGCACGATCGTATGGATGGCCGAACCGGCCCGCAGCGGAACGCCCTGGAAATCCCCCGGCTCCTTGAGAACCTTCTTCACGGTGGAAATGGAATAGGGGGCGGTTGCGCCGAGCGCCCAGGCGCGGATGCCCTTGTCGGCGATTTCGTACTGATAGAAAGTCTTGCCGTCCTTCAGCTCGACATCGGAATCGAGAAGCTTCTGGAAGGCCCGCGTGACCATCGGCGAATCCGTTCCGTAGGTAGGCAGCTGGGTCACGTCCGACAGCGGAAACTGGCCTTCATGATAAGGGGCAAGCAACGGCGCGGCGACCTGGATCGCCCCGCTGGTCAAGGCGTCGAGCTCGCGCCCGACCGAGGTCAGTTCGCCTGCGTAGAAACGCGTGAAGGTGATGTCCCCGTTGCTGCCCTTTTCGATCGCATCCGCGAAGGGGTTCATGTGGTGGGCCACCCACATGTGCGGCTGCCCGAGGCCGGTCGAAATGATGAGTTCAGCCGCCGTCGCGGGCGCGGCAAGTGAGGCCGCGGCCAAGGCCGCGGCGAGCAGTTTCCCGGAAAATTGGTTCATCGTCTCCTCCCTCTGTCCGCACGACACCGTTCGCGGACCGTCAGGCCCACGCGCCGGCTCTCCTGCTGTCGTATGCCGCCGGCCTCCACCGGCGCTGGCTCCGTCGAAGCCCTTGACGCTCCTCCTCGAGCACGAATGGAGCGTACCGCATTTACGTCTGAAGTAAAGCGAAATGAATCATGGCTCATAATTCATTTCATTGACACGGCTTTCGCCTGCCACTAGCTTGGGCAGTCCGTGCATTCCTTTCAGATCCAGTCATATTGCGGTCACGATGACATTAGCCAGACCCGCGAAACGTCGGCCCAACCGCGCCGAGAAGGCCGAGGCGACCCGAAACGCGCTGTTCGATGCGGCGGTCGAAATCGTCGGAGAATATGGCTACGCGGGAACGTCGATTGCCCGTATCACCGATCGCGCCGGTGTGGCCCAAGGCACGTTCTACAACTACTTCGAGTCGCGCCAGGATCTTCTCGACCAGCTCCTGCCGGCGATCAGCCGGCAGCTTCACTCCCACATCCGCGAGCGTGTGCTCGCGGCCGACGGCGCGATGGAACGCGAGCGCGCGCGCATCTCGGCCTTTTTCGAGTTCCTCGAACAGGCGCCGCATCTGTTCAAGATCCTGAGCGAGGGACCGGTACAGGCGCCGGAGGGCTTTCGCCGGCACCTCCAGCAGCAGACCGAGAGTTACCGCCGCGCGATGAAATATGAGCTCGACCGCGGCAATCTGCGCATCACCGACCCTAACGAGATCGAGGTGGTGACCCACATGCTGCTCAGCGCCCGCGAATATCTGAGCGCGCGCTTCTGTTTCGTCGACGGGCGCTACACCCGGCCACCTGACTTCGTGGTCGATACCTACATGAAGTTCGCCGGCACGCTCTTCAAATAGCCGGACGGTGGGCGCGAAACAGGTGCCGCCAGCTTCCACGTGACATTGAGAGTCGGCGTCCGGCATATCCGTCAGCCCTTGAAATAGTCGGGCTTGCCGATGGTCCACGTCTCGCCCCAGAGCTGAGAACCACCCGCGACGTTCAGTACTTCGCCGGTGACATAGGCTGCCGCAGGCCCGGCGAGATAGGCGCAGGCCTCCGCAACTTCCCACGTCGTACCGTTGCGCATCATCGGATTGGACTTCGGATAGGCCTCGAGCGCGTTGGGATCGTAGACGCGCCAGCCCGGCGTCTCGATCACTCCAGGCGCGATGCAGTTGACGCGGATATCGAGCGGCGCCCATTCCACGGCCAGCGCCTGCGTCAGGCCGACGACGCCCGAGCGCGCCGCGATGGTGTGCGCGACCCCGTGCAGTCCCTGCCGCGTTACCACGACGATGGTGACGATGCTGCCGGGCCGACCGGCGTCGCGCCACAGCCGAGCCGCGCCCTGCATCATGTGCCAGGTGCCGTTGAGGTTGGTATTGACGACCGTATTCCAGCCCTTCACCGAGAAGTCGATCGCGGCCTGCGGGAACTGGCCGCCGGCGCTGTTGATCAGGATGTCGAATCCGCCCGCCTCCGCGACCCGGCCATACAGGCCGGCGACGCTCTCGGGCTCGCGTATGTCGACCGTCATGCTGTCGACATCGAGCCCTCTCGCCCGCATGGCCTCCACGGCGGCGGCCAGCTTCTCGGCGCTGCGGCCGGCGAGGATCAGCCTGGCGCCGAGCCTGCCCATGAGCCAGGCCGTCGCGCGGCCGATACCGCCGGCGCCGCCGGAAACGAGCACAGTCTTTCCGGCATAGGCGCCCTCCCGATAGACGGTCGGGTGGACGGCGAGTTCGTCGTCGCCCAGCCCGTAGGCGGGCGCATCCGCTGCCGGCTCAGCCATGGCGCTTCATGTCCCCCAAGAGTTCGCCCGAGATGATCATCTTGCGGACCTCGGTGGTGCCCGCGCCGATCTCCATCAGCTTGATGGAACGGTAGAGCCGATTGATCTCGGACTCCCAGATATAACCCATGCCGCCATGGACCTGGACCGCCTTGTCGAGCACGGCATGGCAGGCTTCGGCGGCATGCATGACCGAAGCGGCGGTCAGCATATGGATGTCGCCTCGTCCGCCTCCGCCCACCTCGAGCGGCGCCGCCGCCGCGAGCGTTCGGTATGTGAGCGCGCGCATCGTCTCGACCAGCACATACATCTCGGCCAGCATCGACTGCACCATCTGGAACGAGCCGATCGGCTTGCCGAACTGCTGCCGCGTCTGCGCATATTCGACAGAGAGCTGCAACGCCCGCTCAGCGATGCCGAGGCAGAGGGGCGAGATCATCGCCCTTTCCAGGTCGAGACCGCTCATCACGATCGAGACGCCGCGATTCTCCTCGCCGACGAGATTGTCGGCCGGAACGCGGCATTCGTCGAACACCAGCTCGCCGGTCTGGCTGCCGCGATAGCCCATCTTTTCGAGCTTCTGTGCGACCCGGAAGCCGGGATAGTCCTTTTCGACGATGAAGGCCGAAATGCCGTGGGCGCCCTTCTCCCTGTCTGTCTTGGCATAGATCAGGAGCACGTCGGCGATCGGCCCGTTGGTGATGAAGATCTTGCTGCCGTTCAGCACATAATGATCGCCCTCGCGCCGGGCGGTGGTCCGCATGGAGCCCAGCGCGTCGGAACCGGCGCCGGGCTCGGTGAGGCCCAGCGCGCCAATCTTGCGGCCAGAGCAGAGGCCGGGAAGATACTTCTTGCGCTGGACCTCGTTGCCGTTGCGATAGATGTTGTTGGCGCAGAGATTGTCGTGGGCCACCCAGCCCAGCGCCAGCGCGTGGTTCCACCGCCCCAGCCCCTGCAGCACGAGGCCGGCGGCCATCAGGTCGAGGCCAGCGCCGCCATATTTCTCCGGGATGCTCACGCCGAAGAGGCCGTTGTCGCCGATCTTGGCGAAGGCGTCTTCGGGCCACCACTCCTCGGCATCCATGCGCTCGGACAGAGGATAGAGCTCGTTGCGCGCGAAGCGGTCGGCCTGGTCGAGGATATTGCGCTGATCCTCGTCCAGATCGAATGCGGAAGCACGATTGCCTCCCATGAGATTCGCATCGTGGGTGTCCAACTGATCTACCTCCCGCATCCGCTCACCTCCCGCAGGAGATCGCGGTCATCGGCAAGCGGCCAACGCCCGCTTCCGCCTCGCATCTGTAATGAATACGCTTCATCAATGGAAAGAGGTTGGTTGTCAACCGCAAAATCGCGGCCAATGCCGCCAAATTCGGCCTGCACTGTTCAGATAGGAAGAAATATACAGCCAGCTCGATCTATCGCCACTCCCAGGAGTTGACATCACTGATGAATTGAAATCATTTATATCGCAGGACGGTCGGAGACCGGGCGCAGCAAACACCAAAACGGAGCCAGGGACGAAAGTGACAGGACCGGTACGCATCGAGCGCAAGGGCGCCACGCTGACCATCGTCATCGATCGCGAGGCGCGCCGCAACGCGCTGAACGAAAGCGTCGCGCTCGGCATCGCCGCCGGGATCGACCAGGGCGAGGCCGACCGGAGCATCCGCGCCATCGTGCTCACCGGGACCGGCGACAAGGCCTTCTGCGCGGGCGGCGACCTTCAGCCGGCGGCCGACGGAACGCCGTTCACCATCGATGCCGCCGACCCCCGCCATTATGTGGCGCGGCTGTTGCGACGCATGGATGCCTGCCGGCTGCCGCTGATTGCGCGCGTCAACGGCCATGCGCTCGCCGGCGGTTTCGGCCTGGTCTGCGCCTGCGATATGGTCGTGGCGCGCGACGATGCCCTGCTCGGCGTCACCGAGGTCAAGGTCGGCCTCTTTCCGATGATGATCCTGCCCTACCTGCTGCGCGTCGTGCCCTACCGGGCGATGATGGAGCTCTGCGTGACCGGCGAGTCGATCACTGCAGCCGAGGCACTGAGCCACGGCTTCATCAACTACGCCGTCCCGGCAAACGATCTCGACGCAAAGACCGAATGGCTGGTGGAGCGCGTCGTCACGAAGTCGCCGACCGGCATCCGGCTCGGCAAGCAGGCGCTGACCAAGATCCGGGAGATGTCGACCGACAGCGCGCTGGAATATGCGCAGTTCATGCTCGCCAACATGGCCCGCACGAAAGACGCTCGGGAAGGTTTCGCGGCCTTCAACGACAAGCGCAAACCTGAATGGACGGCGGAGTAGGCAGCCATGAAGGAGATCGTCAGGATCGGTTGCGGCGCCGGCTTCTGGGGCGACAGCCCCGAAGGATCGCGTCAGCTCGTACGCGCCGGCGGCATCGACTATCTCGTGCTCGATTATCTGGCCGAGATCACCATGTCGATCCTCGCCAGGATGAAGGCCAAGCGCCCCGATCTCGGCTATGCGACCGATTTCGTGACCATGGTGATGCAACCGCTGGCCAGGGAGATCGCCGACAAACGCATTCGCGTCGTGACCAATGCAGGCGGTGTCAATCCCGAAGCCTGCCGCGATGCGCTGGCCGCGGTGTTCAAGGCCGCCGGAGTGGATCTCAAGATCGCCGTGGTGCGCGGCGACGACCTTTCCGGACGGATCGAGGATTATCGGCGCGTCGGGGTATGTGAAATGTTCAGCGGCGCGGCCCTTCCCGAACGCATCGCCAGCGTGAACGCCTATCTCGGCGCCTTTCCGATCGCGGCCGCGCTCGACGCCGGTGCCGACATCGTGCTCACCGGGCGTTGCGTGGATTCGGCGATCGTGCTCGGGCCGCTGATCCATGAATTCGGCTGGAAGGTAAGCGACTACGATTTGCTATCGGCCGGCAGCCTCGCCGGCCATGTCGTCGAATGCGGCACCCAGGCGACCGGCGGCATCATCACCGATTGGCGCGACGCGGCAGCCGGCTGGGACAATATGGGCTTTCCGATCGCCGAGTGCCGCGCCGACGGGACATTCGAACTGACCAAGCCGGCGGGAACCGGCGGACTGGTCAGCCCGATGACCGTCGGCGAGCAAATCGTCTACGAGGTCGGCGACCCCGCCGCCTATGTGCTCCCTGATGTCACCTGCGACTGGACCAGGGTGAAGCTGGAGCAGACGGGCAAGGACCGGGTGCACGTCTCCGGCGCCAGGGGACGCTCGCCGACGGGTTCCTTCAAGGTAAGCGCGACCTATGCCGACGGCTATCGCGCCGCCGTCACCATGATGATCGCCGGTCGCGACGCGGTCGAGAAGGCCGAGACGGTCGGCAAGGCGATCCTCGCCCGGTCGACAAGTCTCATGCAGGAGGCCGGCCTGCCCGGCTTCTCGGAGACCTCGGTCGAGGTTCTCGGCGGCGAAGCGAGTTATGGCAGATCGAGCAGAGCGCGGACATCACGCGAGGTCGTGCTCAAGATCGCCGTGCGTCACCCAAGCAAGGAAGCCCTGCAGATCTTCGGCCGCGAGATTTATCCGGCAGCGACCGCAATGGCCCAGGGGCTGACCGGCTTCGCCGGCGGCCGGCCCGAGCCGCAACCCGTCGTCCGGCTGTTCTCGTTCCTCGCCCAGAAAGGCGGCGTGCCGGTCGAGGTGGAGATCGACGGCAAGGCCATTCCGGTGGCAGCCTCCCTCGGCAGCCCGGCGGCATCACCCGAGCGAGGAGAAAAACCAGATCGCGATGCCGATTCCGCCCCGTCTCTGCCGGCGCCGGACGAAACGGGAGACCACAGGATCGCGACCGTCCCCCTTGTCGCGCTTGCCCACGGCCGAAGCGGCGACAAGGGCGACATCGCCAATATCGGCGTGCTGGCCCGGCGCCCCGAATTCGTGCCCGTCCTGAGGCAGGCTCTGACGCCCGATACGGTGGGTGCCTATCTCGCCCACTTCGCCAAGGGCAAGGTCGAGCGTTACGAATGGCCGGGCCTCGATGCCTTCAACTTCCTTCTTCACGAAGGGCTCGGCGGCGGCGGCATCGCCTCGCTGCGGCACGACCCGCAGGGCAAGGCGATGGCCCAGATCCTGATGGACATGCCGGTCAGTGTGCCCGCGGCCTGGCTGGTGCCGGGCGGCCCTCTTGCCGGCTGGAAAGAACAGGGCGCAATGCAAGGAACCGGCAAATGACCAGGCATGTGGTGGCGCCCAGCGCCGAGACGCCGCTCGCGCCGGCCCCGTTCCGGAAAGTGCTCATAGCCAATCGCGGCGAGATCGCCTGCCGGGTCATCCGCACGCTGCGCGAGATGGGCATTGCGTCGGTTGCGATCCATCATCGCGTGGAATCCGGAGCGCGCCATGTGCGCACGGCCGACGAGGCGATCGAGATTGCCGGCGACACACCGGTTGCCGCTCATCTGGACGGGAACCAGATCGTCGCGGCAGCCCTTTCCTGCGGCGCCGACGCGATTCATCCCGGTTATGGATTCCTCTCCGAAAATGCCGGCTTTGCCGAAGCGATCGCCAAGGCCGGCCTCACCTTCGTCGGGCCGGACGCCGAGACGATCGGGCTCATGGGCGACAAGATCTCCGCGCGCAATTTCGCGCAGGCGCACGGCGTCCCCGTGGCCCCCTCGGTCATGCCGACCGGCGATATCGAAGCCTTTGTCGACCAGGCGGCGGCGATCGGTTTCCCGCTGCTGATCAAGGCCGCGGCCGGCGGCGGTGGCAAGGGCATGAACATCGTGCGTTCGGCGTCGGAGCTCAAGGAGGCCGCCCGTATCGCCGCCAGCGAGGCCAAACGCTATTTCGGCGACAGCCGGGTCTATGCCGAAACCTATGTCGAGCGCCCACGCCACATCGAGGTTCAGGTGCTGGGCGACGGCCAGGGCAACGCCATCCACCTCTTCGAACGCGAATGCTCGGTGCAGCGCCGCTTCCAGAAGATCATCGAGGAAGCGCCGGCCGCAAGCCTTCCGCCTGAAATGCGCGACGAAATCTGCGCAGCGGCCGTGAAGCTCGCCGCAGCCGCGCGTTACAAGAATGCCGGGACCGTCGAGTTCATCCTCGGGGCGGACGGCCGGTTCTTCTTCCTCGAAATGAACACCCGCCTCCAGGTGGAGCATCCCGTGACCGAGATGATCACCGGGCTGGATCTCGTGCGAGCCCAGTTGGAGATCGCGGCCGGGCGGGGTTTGCCGGCCACGCAGGAACAAGTCGTCATCGCCGGTCACGCGATCGAGTGCCGTATCTGTGCCGAGGATCCGGGGCGCGATTTCATGCCGGAGACCGGCGCGATCCAATATCTCGGCGTGCCAGAAGCGCCGTTCATCCGCTTCGAGAACGCCCTGCAGAACGGGCAGAAGATCACCGCCGACTTCGATCCGATGCTGGCCAAGCTGGTCGTCTATGGCGGCGATCGGAACGAGGCGATCGACCGATCGGTCGCCGCTCTCCACGAACTCGCTCTGCTTGGGGTCACTACCAATACCGACTATCTCGCGAGGGTGCTGGACCACTTCGCATTCCGATCCGGCAGCCTGCATACCGGCTTCGTTGCCGAGCATGCGTCCGCCCTCGCTGCCGGCGAGCTCGACACGGCAACCCTCGACAATGCGCTGATTGCCGCCGCGCTGGGCTTCCGCGAATTCCACGACATGGCCTTCGACGTGCCCGAGCCGCACGCCACCATCGGGTACTGGAGAAACTGATGGCGTTCAAACTTACGGTCGACGGCCATCCGCATACGATCGAAATCGTGCGGCGACGGCCACACCTCGTCCTGCGGATCGACGGGCGGGAACACGAAATCTCACTGACCGGCAACTCCGGCGACGGCCGCCAGACGATCGAGATCGCAGGCATTCCCTTCCATTTCACCAGGGCCCATGCCGGAGATCGCCAGATCGTCCGGTTCGGCGGGCGCACCTTCCTCACCGGAATTGTCGATCCCCGTTCTGAAGCCGAAGGCGGCGGCAGCGCCCAGGATCACATCAAGGCGCCGATGCCCGGAGCGGTGGTTTCGGTCCACCGGTCCGCCGGTGATGCCGTCAAGCGGGGTGAAACCATCGTGACCATCGAAAGCATGAAGCTGCAGACGGCGCTGGCGGCGCCGCGCGACGGGGTCGTCGCCGAGATCCTGCGCGGGGAAGGCGCGACCTTCGAGAAGGACGAGATAATCGCGCGGCTTGAAGAAGAAGCCGGAAAGGCCTGATATCATGCGCAGAATTTCTTCCGTCGTCAGCACGTCGAACAGCGACTTCCGGCGCAACGAGGCTCACAACCGCAGGCTGGTAGCAGCCTTCAGAGAGAAGCAGGAGGCGGCTCGCCATGCCCGCCCCCAGCGCGACCTTGAGCGGCTAAGCAAGCAGGGCAAGCTGCGCCCGCGCGAGCGCATCGAGAAGCTGCTCGATCCGGGCACGCCTTTCCTGGAACTCTCCTCGCTCGCCGCCAACATGGCCTATGGCGGAGAGTCTCCGTCGGCCAGTTCGATCGTCGGCATCGGCGTCGTATCGGGACGCGAAGTCGTGATCCGCGCGGACGACCCGACCGTCAAGGGTGGCGCCTGGTATCCGCTGACGGCAAAGAAGATCGCACGCGCCCTCGACATCGCCATGGAAAACCGGCTTCCCGTCGTGCATCTGTGCGATTCCGCGGGCGGCTTTCTTCAGCTCCAGTCCGAGGTCTTTCCGGACAAGCACATGGCCGGACGGATCTTCCGGAACCAGTCGATCCTGTCGAAGATGGGGGTGAAGCAACTGGCGCTGGTGTTCGGCCACTGCACGGCCGGCGGCGCCTATATTCCCGGGCTTTCCGACTACAATGTCATCGTGCGCGGCACCGGCGCGGTCTTCCTCGGCGGGCCGCCGCTGGTGCGGGCTGCAACCGGCGAGGATGTGACGGTGGAGGAACTCGGCGGCGCCGACATGCACACCAGCGTCTCAGGCACCTGCGACTATCCGGCCGGCAGCGAGGAAGAGGCGATCCATATCGGCCGCGAGATTGTCGCGCAGTGGGAAAAGCCGCGGAAATGGGAGTGCCAGCGCGAAACGCCGGAGGACCCCGCCTATGATCCCGAGGAGATCTACGGGATCCTGCCTGACGACATCAAGAAGCAGTTCGACATGCGCGAGATCATAGCGCGCATCGTCGACGGCAGCCGCTTCCATGAGTACCAGCCCAATTACGGCACCACGCTGGTCTGCGGCTTCGCCAATATCTGGGGCTTCAAGGTGGGCATCCTCGCCAACAACGGCGTCCTGTTCAACGACTCCTCGCTCAAGGGCGCCCATTTCATCGAGCTGTGCAACCAGAACTCCACGCCGCTCGTGTTCCTGCAGAACATCACCGGCTACATGATCGGCCGCGAATATGAGCGCCGCGGCATCACCAAGGACGGCGCCAAGATGATCATGGCGCAAAGCTGCAGCCGCGTGCCGAAATTCACCGTGATGTGCAACGGCTCCTTCGGCGCCGGCAATTACGGCATGTGCGGGCGCGCCTTCGACGGCCGCCTGCTGTTCACCTGGCCCAACCACCAGATCGGGGTCATGGGCGGCGACCAGGCCGCCAACACGCTGGCCGAGGTCAAGGTCAACCAGATGAAGCGCAACGGCGGAGTGGTCGACCAGGTCGAGGTCGACCGGCTCTGGGAAGAAACCCGGAAGGCCTATCAGGAGCAGTTGTCGGCCTACTACTCGACCTCGGAACTCTGGGACGACGGCATCATCGACCCGGCCGATACACGCAACGCGCTCGGTGTCGCCATCTCAGCATCGCTCAACGCGCCGCTCGGCGAACCGGGTTACGGCGTGTTCAGGTTCTGACGATGGAGCCGATCCGCATCTATTTCGATTTCGCCTCGCCCTACGCCTACTTCGCGCTCCCGGGCCTGGAGAAGCTCGCCGAAGAACACGGCCGCGAGCTCGAATGGCGGCCCGTCATCCTGTGGGCGGTCATGAAGGCCCATGGCATCGCGCCGCCCATGGATGTGCCGGTCAAGCGGGACTACTTCTTCACCGACATGAAACGGTCCGCCGCTTTCCACGGCCTTCCCTATCGCCATCCCGATCGCTTGCCGGTCTCATCGCATCTGCCTGCACGCGTCTATTGGTGCCTCGCCAACACCGATCCTTCGGCGGCTAAAGAATTTGGCCGTAGCGTTTTCCGGGCGTTCTTCACCCAGGGCGAGGATATCACAAGCGAGGCTGCGATTACTCGTCTCGCGGCCCGGTCTGGCCTGGACGAAGCCGGAGCGCGCGATGCAGTGAGCGGGCCTGTCGGCCGCGCGAAGCTGGCGGCTGCCGTCGATCTGGCCATCGCCGATGGCGTTTGCGGCTCGCCCTTCGTGATCATCGACGGAGAGCCGTTCTTCGGCGCCGACAGGGTACCGCAGATCGCCTGGCGTCTCGGTCAGCGCACCATCGGCAGGTGACGGCGTGATGGAAAGCATGGCACAATCGGCAACGCTCAGAAAGGCCGGAGGAAGAATCATGAGCAGCTACAACGACATCTCGTTCCGGCACGAAGGCGGCATCGCCCATATCACCGTCGAGCGCCCTGCCCGGCTCAATGCCTATCGCAACCAGACCGCGGACGAACTTCTGGACGCATTCCGCCGCGCCGAGGACGATACGACGATCCGCGCGGTGATCTTCACGGGCGCCGGCCGGGCCTTCGGCGCCGGCTACGACCTCTCGACGGTGAAGCCAGGCGAAGTGCCCGAACTGGACCAGGTGCTCGAGCAACATTTCAATCCCCTTGTGCGCCACATGCGCCACTCGCGCCTGCCGATCCTGTCGCAGGTGAACGGTCCATGCGCGGGAGCGGCGGTCGGCATCGCGCTCGCCGGGGACATCGTGATCGCCGCACGCTCGGCTTATTTCTACGAGCCCTTCGTCGGCATCGCGCTTGTGCCCGACGCCGGAAACACGCTGTTCCTGCCGCGCGCCGCGGGCCGCATCCGCGCCATGCCGGCAATGCTGCTCGGCGATCGCATCAGCGCCGAGGAAGCCCTGTCCTGGGGCCTTGTGTGGCGCGTCTTCGACGATGCCGAACTCGCCGCCGAGGCAGCACGGATCGCCGACACTCTCGCTGCCCGCACGCCGTCGGCGATCGCCGCGACCAAGCGCCTGGTCACGGCGGCGACCGATTTTGGCATGAACGATCAGCTCGACCTCGAGCGCGACCTTCAAGGCATCGCCGGCCGCACGCCCGAGATGAAGGACGCCATCGCCGCCTTTTTTGCGAAGAGGCAGGCAAGCTAATCCCCGTCAGGCTGCCGTTTCGCCAGTCGAGCGATAGTCCAGCCCGATATCGAGGATCGGCGCGCTGTGCGTCAGCCAGCCGATCGAGATGAGGTCGACGCCCGATGCGGCGATGTCAGGGGCCGTGGCCGGCGTGACACGACCCGAGGCTTCCGTGATCGCGCGGCCGTCGACCATTTCGACCGCCTGGCGCAATTCCTCCGGCGTCATGTTGTCCAGCAGAACCGCATCGACACCGACGGCCATCGCTTGATCGAGCTGCGCCAGCGTGTCGACTTCGACCTCGATCTTGACCAAATGGCCGACCGAGGCCTTCGCCCTTTCGATCGCGGTCCGGACGCCACCGGCAACCGCGATATGGTTGTCCTTGATGAGAACCGCGTCGTCCAGCCCGAAGCGGTGATTGGAGCCGCCGCCGGCACGCACGGCATATTTCTCTACGGCCCTGAGGCCCGGCGTGGTCTTGCGCGTGCAGACGATCTTCGCCTTGTATGCCCGGACGGCCGCAACGACCGAGGCTGTCGCGGAGGCGATGCCGCTGAGACGGCACAGGAAGTTCAGTGCCGTACGCTCAGCGGCCAGCAGCCCGAGCGCCGGGCCAGCCGCTGTCGCGATCGTCTCGCCCTGCGCGACGGCGGCGCCGTCCGGCCGCATTATCCGCAGTGATATGCCGGGGTCGACAAGACGGAAGGCGAGTATCGCCACGTCCAGCCCAGCGACGACACCGGGTTGCCGCGCGACGATCGCCATGGTCGCGTTCAGGCCTTCGGGCACGATCGCCGCACTTGTTATGTCTCCCATACGGCCGAGGTCCTCCAGCAACGCCGCGCGCACCAGCGGTTCGAGAATGATTTCGGGAAGCGGCGTCATGCTTCATGCGCTCCTTGCAAGTATTGCCGTTTTGTCGTGCGACAGCGCGCGTGCCGCCTTGACGGCCGTGTCGAAGTCGAGACGGGTTCGGCGCGGCACCTCGTCGGTCTGCGGGAAGTCGTCACGCCAATGCGCGCCACGGCTTTCCTCGCGCCTCAGTGCGGCGACGGCGATCATCAGCCCGACCGCCGCCGGATCGCCCGCCGTGCCGCCGCCCTGGACGAGCCGAAGCAAGGTGGCCACTGCTTTTTCCAGCCCGGGGCCGTCGCGTGTCACCCCGAGTGCGCTGGACAGGATAGGCCGCACCGCCCCCGGATCGGGTGACGGCGAGGCCGCTGGGAAAGTGGCTGGGCGGCCGACGCGATCGGCTATCCCCGCCACGTCTTCCGCAACGCGCCGCGCCATGACGGCCGCCTCGGACAGCGAGTTGCTGGCAAGCCGGTTGGCCCCGTGAAGGCCGGTGCAGGCGACCTCGCCGCAGGCCCACAAGCCAGGGACCGAGCTTCGGCCCGAGAGGTCGGTGGCGACGCCCCCCATGTGATAGTGAACGGCCGGGCGGACTGGAACGGGCTGACGAGCCGGATCGAGCCCGGCGTCCTTGCAGAATGCATCGATGGCGGGGAAGCGGAGGGCAAACTCGCCGCCCGATAGCCGACGAGCATCGAGGAAGACGCTGTGCCCTGCAGCGAGATGCCGCCAGACGCTGCGCGCCACGCGGTCGCGGGGCGCCAGCTCGGCCCCGGGCAGATGTTCGAGAAAACGCCGGCCCAGTTCGTCGATCAGCACGGCGCCCTCACCGCGCACCGCTTCGCTGACCAGCCGCATTGGGCGCGCCGCTCCCGCCAGGGCCGTGGGATGGAACTGGATGAATTCGAGGTCGGCGAACTCGGCGCCGGCGCGCGCCGCCAGAGCGAGGCCCTGCCCCCAGTTGCCGAGCGGATTGGTGGTGTCGAGAAAAAGGCCGCCGGTACCACCCGTCGCCAGCACGACGCGACGGGTCGCGAACGCCGAGAGGCCATCTCGACGGGCGACGAGCAGGCCCGCGACGGTACCTTCGTCGACGATCAGACGGCGCGCCTCGACAGCCTCCAGCACCGTGATCGACGGCGTTTGGCGCACGGCGGCGCAGAGAGCGCGCATCACTTCGCGGCCGGTCCCGTCGCCTCCAGCATGGACGATCCGGCGGCGGCCATGCGCTGCCTCGAGCCCCAGTTGCAGCGCTCCTTCCCCGGCGCGGTCGAAACGCACGCCGAAGCGTGTCAGCGACGCGATCGCGGCCGGGGCTTCATCGACGATCCCGCGGGCGGCTTCCACGTCGCAGAGCCCGTCGCCTGCGGCCAGCGTGTCGGCCAGATGCTGCGCGGGATCGTCGTCCTCGCCGAGGCTGGCGGCAAGGCCGCCCTGCGCCAGCGTACTGGAAGTTCCGTCGCCGAGCGGCAACCTCGACAGGAGCACGACCGGCTCCGGAGCAAGATGCAGCGCCGTCATCAGCCCGGCGATACCGCCGCCGACAATGATCGGGCGCCCGTCGAAATCATGCCGGACGGCGCTCATACCGCCAGCATCCGTTCGACGGCGAGGCGCGCGCGGGCGGCGACATCGGGATCGATGGTCACGACATGCCGATCGTGCTCCAGCGCCGAACGGATGTTGGAGAGCGTGATGCGCTTCATGTGGGGGCAGAGATTGCACGGCCGGACGAAGTCGACATCAGGGTGGGCAACAGCGACATTGTCGCTCATCGAGCATTCCGTCATCAGCACCACGCGGCCCGGCCGGTGCCGCCCGACATAGTCGGACATGGCGGCTGTGGAGCCCGCGAAGTCGGCCTCGGCGACCACTTCGGGCGGGCATTCCGGATGAGCCAGGACGACGACGCCGGGATGCGCTTCGCGCAACTCCCTGATATCGGCCGGAGTGAAGCGCTCATGCACCTCGCAGTGGCCTTTCCAGGCGACAATCTCGACAGTTGTCTGGACAGCGACGTTCCTGGCCAGATACTCGTCGGGGATCATGATGACACGCGGCACGCCGAGTGATTCCACCACCGCCAGCGCATTGCCCGACGTGCAGCAGATGTCCGACTCGGCTTTTACCGCGGCCGAGGTGTTGACATAGGTGATCACAGGCAAGCCCGGATAGCGGCTGCGCATGAGGCGCACGTCCTCGGCCGTGATCGAATCGGCGAGCGAGCAGCCCGCTCCCAGATCCGGGATCAGCACGATCTTGCCCGGGTTGAGCAGCTTTGCGGTCTCGGCCATGAAGTGCACCCCCGCCAGGACGATGACATCGGCGTCGACCGTCATGGCCTTGCGGGCCAGCGCGAGGCTGTCGCCGACGATGTCGGCCACACAGTGGAAAATCTCCGGCGTCTGGTAATTGTGCGCCAGGATCACGGCGTTGCGCTCACGCTTCAGCGCAAGGATGGCCTCGATGTCGTCCTCGAAGACCGGCCATTCGACCGGCGGAATGACACGGCGCACGCGTTCATACAGCGCGGCGGCGCTGGAATGTGAGACGGACATGGCAACTCCCTATTATGCTCGGTACGAGTATAATAGGGGCATATGCTTACTATGAGCATAAGGCTTGTCAAGAAGCATTTGTCAGGAACGTCACTTTGTCAGGGGCGCGACTGGGGCAGCTTGGTCCCGGCCATGGAGCGTTCAGCCAGCACGGCATGGCGAAAACGGAACAGTTTCGCGGGTCGTCCGCCGGTGTCGGTCGCGGTCTCGCCGGTCTCCTCGACGAGCTCCTGCTGTTCGATCAGGCGGCGGAAGTTCTGCTTGTGCACCAGCCGTCCGGCCAGCGCTTCGACGGCGCGCTGCAACTGAAGCAGCGTGAAGACGGGGGGCATCAGCTCGAACACCACCGGACGGTATTTGATCTTGGTGCGCAGACGCGCGATCCCGGTCGCAAGGATGCGGCGATGGTCGGCGACCATTGCCCGGCCGGGCAGGTTTTCTTCGGTCTCTCGGCCGCGCGTGCCCTCCTCCACCAGGCCGGCCTCATAGAGCAGTTCGTAACGTTGCAGCGTCAGTTCCTCGTTCCAGCCGCGCTCGTCGAAGCCGAAGGCGATCGCAGCCCGCTGCCAGCGGTCGTGGCGCATCTCGGCATCGCCGCCCTGCTCGGCCCAGGCGCGCAATCGGGGCGCCAGAATGTCGGCGAGCACCGCCGGCACGCCACCGCGGTGATCTTCCCATGGAAAATATTCGTACCAGCTCCGCCACCTCCGCCGCGCCGAGCCCTCGGTGCCTTCCTCACGCGTCAGACCGAGATAGCTGATCGAGATCACGCGCTGCGCATCGCCGGCTCGGTCACGGTCGGCGAATGTATAGAGCTGCTCGATGTAGCCCAGCGGATGGCCCGTCTGGCGCTCGACCCACGCCCGCAAGCCCGATTGCAGGGAGCGATGGCCGAGTTCAAAGGGACCGGACGGCAAGGCATGCGCCTTGTCGATGGTGAGGGCGCACGGCTCGCCGTCGGTGACGGCGACAAGCACGGCGATCAGGTCCACCTTCACGTCGTGAGACTGGTCGGAACCGCGGTTCCGCTCGGTCGGGCTGGAGGTATCGTGCTGCATTGCGTTGCGAAGTCTCATCAGTGGTTGCGCCGAACCGTGGACTTCCGCCGGGCTATCGTCAACGCCTCGGGGCCACCCCGAACAATTTGCTCTTCGCAACTGCACAAAATTGTGCCAAACGCCCCGCGGGGGATGACGCATGGGAAGGAGGCGCCATGAGCGCGAGCAATGAAGCGAGAGCTGTCACCCCACCCGAAGTCTTGGCCCGCAAAGGCAAACAGCCGCTGGTCTGCCTGACCGCCTATACGACGCCGATGGCACGTCTTGTGGACCCTCATTGCGACATCGTGCTCGTCGGCGACAGTGTCGGCATGGTGTTGCACGGTCTACCCTCCACCCTCGGCGTCACGCTCGACATGATGATCCTGCACGGCAAGGCTGTGCGCCGCGGCGTCGATCAGGCATTGATGGTCGTCGACATGCCTTTCGGCGCCTATGAGGAGAGTACTGAACAGGCCTTTCGCCACGCGGCACGATTGATGGCCGAGACCGGCTGCGCCGCGGTCAAGGTCGAAGGCGGCGAGACCATGGCCGGTACGATCCGGTTCCTCACGGGGCGGGGCATCCCGGTCATGGCCCATATCGGGCTGACGCCGCAGGCGGTCAATGCTTTCGGCGGCTACAAGGTGCAGGGGCGTGGCGGCGAAGCCGACCGGATCACGCGCGATGCCATGGCCGTCGCCGATGCGGGCGCATTCTCGGTCGTTCTGGAGAAGGTGCCTGAGGCTCTCGCCCGCGCGCTCACCGCGAGAATTGCCATTCCAACCATAGGGATCGGCGCCTCGCCGGCTTGCGATGGTCAGATCCTCGTCATCGACGACATGCTTGGCATGTTCACCGCTTTCCGTCCGAAGTTCGTCAGGCGCTATGCCGAACTCGGCCGGCAAGCCGAGACCGCGATCGCCACCTATGCCGACGATGTGCGCCAGCGCCGCTTTCCGGCGGCCGAGCATGTCTTCGGCGATACGCCCGAGAGCCGCAAGCAGGGAGAAAGCGCATGAGCGTAGCCATCGTCAGGACCGTCGTCGAACTGCGCGAAAGGGTCGCTGAATGGCGACGCGGCGGCGCCCGTGTCGCGGTGGTGCCCACCATGGGGGCCTTGCATGAAGGGCATCTGAGCCTGGTCCGCGCTGCTCTCGCCCGCGCCGAGCGGGTGGTGGTCACGCTGTTCGTAAACCCGAAGCAGTTCAACAGCGCCGCCGACCTCGCCGCCTATCCGCGCACGGAAGATGAAGATGCGGCCAAGCTGGCGACGGTCGGCGCTCACCTGCTCTATGCTCCCGACGGCAGCGAGATGTATCCTGAGGGGTTCGCCACGACCGTTTCGGTGACCGGCGTCAGCGAAGGACTGTGCGGCGCCTTCCGGCCCGGTCATTTCGACGGCGTGGCGACCGTGGTTGCCAAGCTCTTTCTGCAGAGCGGCGCCGACATCGCACTGTTCGGAGAGAAGGATTTTCAGCAGCTTCACGTTGTCCGCCGTATGGCGCGCGACCTGGATATTCCCATCTCGATCATCGGCTGTCCGACCGTTCGCGAAGCCGACGGGCTCGCTCTCTCTTCGCGCAATGTCCGGCTCTCGCCGGCAGAGCGGCGGGTGGCGCCGCGGCTGGCGGCGATCCTGTTCGAGGCGGCCGAGCGCATGGCCGCCGGCGCGCCGGTGGACGGTGTGCTGTCCGAGGCGCATGACGCGATCATGACAGCCGGTTACGAGAAGGTCGAATATCTCGAACTGCGCGGGGAAGAGGATCTGAAGCCCATGCGACGCCTCGACCGGCCCGCGCGGCTGATCGTGGCGGCCTGGCTCGGCCAGACGCGGTTGATCGACAATGTCGAGGTCACGCCCGCGCGCATTGGGCGAGGATTGAGCGTTCAGGCGGCGATGGGCGCGGACGTCACGGCCTCGGCCACGTCATAGTCGGCAGCGAACCGCATTTCGCGCAAGGGACGCACACGCCTGATGGATTCGGCGTAGATCCCGTGAGCCTTGTAGGCGGCCAGCGCCTCGGGGCTTTCGAACTCGCCATAGACCACGACGTCGATCTCCTTGCTGATGGGATCGCTCTTGCGGTTGAATGACACTTCCAGCCGAAGCGCATGCGGGATGGTGGTCAGGATTGCGAGCCCGTCCCTGATGCTCGCGGCGTCGCATTCGTCCTTGGCGCTGAACAGCACGATATGGCGGATCATGGGATACCCCGATGTGAAGCCGATGCCGGGACGCATATCAGGTCGGCAGACTCATGCAATGCGGCAAGCTGGCTTATCGTGATGGCCTCAATCGCCGGCGCGGTCGCGCGCTCCGATGTCGTTTTCGGTAGACGCCTTCACCCCGGCATGAACAATGCGCGATTGCGCTCGACCTGCTCGCCGATGAAGGTCGCGGCGGCCCGGATGCGCGCCGTGTCCTTGAGATCGGCATGCATGATCAGCCAGAAAGTCCGGGTGATCGTGATGCGGTCGGCGAGCACCGGCGCCAGTTCCGGCTCGGTGGCAGCCATGAAATCGGGAATGACGCAGACTCCGGTTCCCGCGACCGCCGCCCGCATCTGGGCGATCAGGTTCGAGCTGGTCAACCGCACCTTCAGGTCGGCCGGAACCTGCGGCAGATAGTCGAGTTCGGGCGTGAAGATGAGATCGGGTATGTAGCCGATCATCAGATGGTCGGCGAGATCGTCCGGCGTTTCGATCGGGCTGTGCGCGGCCAGATAGGCGCGCGATGCATAAAGATGCAGGTGATAATCGGTGAGCTTGCGCGCCACCAGCCGGCCTTCCGTCGGCCGGGTCAGGCCGATGGCGATGTCGGCCTCACGCTTCGAGAGGCTGAAGATCCGCGGCATGGCGATGAGCTGCACGTCGAGTTCCGGATAACGCCGGCAAAGCTCGCCGATCCTCGGCGCGAGGAAAAACGAGCCGAAACCATCAGGTGCACCGATGCGGACCGCGCCGCTCAGCGCCAGGTCGGAGCCGGCGATGTCGTTCTGGATCCTGGCAGCGACATTCTCCATCTGCTCGACATGGGCGAGCAGGCTTTCGCCTGCCGGCGTCAGCACGGAGCCCCTCGGCGAGCGCTCGAAAAGCCTGGCCGACAGCGCCTGCTCTAGCGCGGCGATGCGGCGGCTGACCGTCGCGTGGTCGGTCGCGAGTTGGGCGGCAGCCGCGGTCAGCCGCCCCGTTCGGGCGACCGCCAGGAAGAAACGAAGGTGGGACCAGTCGAAACTCATGAAGCCCGCGTTTTCCTGCACGATGGAGCGGCCAGATGGCCCCTCAATTGTGCAGGAATACGCGCCGCCGCGCGCCGACGCAACTGCGCGCCGCCAGTCGGCTGCGAGCGGCTTCGGGCGCCCGGAGGCTACAGGAGAAAGTCGGTGGCCGTCAGGGTCGAAACCGAGTGAACCTGGATCTGGAAATCGGCCACGCGATCTCCGTCGACGTCACCGGAAACGACTCCCCCGGCAAAGCGCAGTTGGCCGGCGGCGCCCGTAAAGCCGTGCCTGCCGATGAAGGCAAAGGCCTGATCGCCGGCGAGATTGACATTGGCATCGATGTCCAGGAGGTCGATCCGATCGCCCTGCCATCTGCTGAAACCGTAGATGGCATCGCGGCCCGCTCCGACCGCGCTGTCCGCCACCAAGTCGAAGTCGAAACGGTCTGCGCCCGCCCCTCCATTCAACAGGTCGCGGCCTGCCCCGCCCCGCAGCAGGTCGTTGCCGGCCCCGCCGAACAGAACGTCGTTTCCGCCCAGGCCGAGAAGAACGTTCGCGCCGCAATTTCCGACAATGGTGTTGTTGGCCGCATTGCCGCTGCCATTGAAGTTACCGGATCGGGTGAGCAGGAGGTTCTCGAAATTGTCGGCGAGGGTGAGGCTCGCGCCGGCTATCACGGTGTCGTTTCCCTCGCCGGCTGCTTCGATGAGGGTATCGCCGAGATCGTAGTAGTAGACATCGTTGCCCGCGCCACCGGAAATCGTGTCCGCGCCGGCCCCGCCGGAGAGCCAGTCGTTGCCGGCGCCACCGAAAAGGCTCTCGGCACCGCTGCTGCCGATCAGCACGTCGGCCTTCGCCGAGCCGATCACGGTGTCGAAGCCGGCGACGCCTCCCGTGCCGGTCGCGGTACCGGCTGCGAGGTTCACCTTCACACTGCGGCCAAAAGCCGAATAGTCGAGGGTATCGTTGCCGGCCCCGCCGTCGGTCAGACCGGTGATGACCGACCCTTGCCTGAGCTTCAGGGTGTTGTTGCCGCTGCCGAACTGGATTGCCGTTCCGCCGCCTCCCGAGATCGTGCCGCCATTGTCGATCGTGTCATCGAGGTCGCTGACGATGCGGATACCGAAGCTGCCGGCACCGGAGACGGTACCGTCGTTGACAATGGTCGTCACGAACGGCGCGTTGCCCTGCGAGCTGTCGTCGACGAGGATACCGATCCCGACACCGCTGATCGTAGCCTTTGCGTGATTGGTGATGGTGCCGCCGCCGGCCGCGATGCCTTCGCTGGTGTTGGCCAGCCCGTCCGAGCCATGGCCGCCCGCGCCGGTGCCCTGAATGATACCGTAATTGACGATGGTCGCCTCGAAGTCGATGTCGACCCCGTCGCCGTCGCCGTCGTTGACGCCATCGGGAACGCCGCCCCCTCCGGGGCCGTTGATGTCGGAACCGATGCTGTCGCTGAAGGCCCCGGTGATGACGCCGTAGTTGATGACGGTCGCGGTACCGTCCGAACCGACGCCTGATCCGTTCCTTCCGGTGATGCTGGCGCCGGGCCCGTTGATGACGGTGATATCAGTGGATTCGCCGACATTGATGCCGTGACGGTCGCCCGAAATCGCGCCGGTGCCCTTGTTCTCCACAGTTCCGGTCGCGTCGTCCTCGAACTGGATACCGTCGAGACTGCCGCCATATGCGGCAGCCGTGCCAGCATTTATGGTGCCGGAATTGACGATGTGACCGATCGCGCCGATACGGACCGCGTCGTTGTTGACGGAGCTGATGGTACCGGAATTATCGAGTTCGGTGACGAACGTCCCGGTCGCGCCCGCGAAATCGACCGCCTGGCCGTCGATGGAAGTGATCTCGCCGGAATTGATGATGTGCACCGTACCGCCGGTCACGGCACCCGACTGTATCTGGATCGCGTCATTGGCAGAGCGGATAGTTCCGGTGGCGTTGTTGATGATCGTGGCGTTGAGCGTCGCGCCGACCGTGCTCTCGAAGCGGATCGCCCGCGGCTCGGCCTGCGCTCCCACAGCCTCGATTATGCCGTCATTGACGATGGTGGCTCCGCTGGTCGGCGCATTGAAGCGTACGGCCTGGGCGTTTGCAGAAACCGAAAGCGCGCCGGCGATCTCGACCGTCAGCGTGTCGGCCCCTCCCATCGAAACGCGGTCCGTGCGGATGGTACCGGCGAGAACGACAGTGTCGACCATGGAACAGACTCCCTCTTGCGCGACCACGGTTGACGGCGGGCTGCGGCGTCACCATCCGGTCGATCCCCGTCCGTGCTTCTAGTGCTTGGCTTGTGACCGACGTGTGACGTTGATGGCGGTGCCGTCGTGCGGCACCGCTCCTCGGCGCGACCGTTTCATATGACGTATTGTTCCGGCTCGAGCTGCGCATGGCCTGACAGCCGCCCGACCCGTCTCGCCGTGCCAAAGCATGTCTCCCGAAAGTGGACACCGGTTTGGGGAAAGACATGCGCCAAATCAAGAACCTACAGCGTGTCGCGTGAATTCTCTTTCACACGACACGCTGTAGGAGCCGCTTGGGGTTTCGTCCCAGCGGCCCCCTGCGGGAGCCGGTCCGCTGCTGGCCTACAGCACGAAATCCCCTGCGGTGAGGGCGAGGTGGCCCTTGAACTCGACGTGGAAATCGGCGCTCAGGCCGGCATCGACATTGCCCCACAGGATGGTCTTGGCGGTGGCGCCGCTGCCCTCCTGCACGTAGCGCAGCTGGCCGGCACCGGTGAAGGCCGCCGTGCCGAGGAAGGCGAAGGCCTGGTTGCCGGAAAACAGGCTGTTGGCGTCGATCGTCGACAGGTCGACCCTGTCCTGCCCCTTGGCGAAGTCGCCGATCACGTCGCGGTTGCCCGCCCCGACCCGGCTGTCGGCGATGGCGTTGAAGTCGAACACGTCGTTGCCCGCTCCGCCGAACAGCGTATCGGCGCCGAGCCCGCCGGCCAGCACGTCGTTGCCGGCGAAGCCATAGAGCCGGTTGGCGCCGCTGTTGCCGGTGAGCAAATTGTTGAGCCCGTTGCCGGCGCCGTTAAAATTGCCCGCTCCCGTCAGCACCAGCCGCTCGACATTGGCGGCGAGCGTGTGGCCGACCGAGGCGTAGACCAGATCGGTGCCGCCGCCGACGGCCTCCACCACCGTGTCGCCGGCATTGACCGCATAGGTGTCGTTGCCGCCGAGCCCGCGCAGGACGTTGCCGCTGCCCTTGCTGACCAGCATGTCGGCACCGGCCGTGCCGGTCCCGGTCAGGCCGGTGCCGACGAGTTCCAGCCGCTCGACATTGGCCGCGTTGGCCAGCGAATAGGAAACGCCGTTGGCCCGCACCATGTCGCTGCCGCCCCCCGCCGTCTCCACGATACGCGTGCTGGCGGCGTTGACCACATAGCTGTCGTTGCCGCCGAGCCCGATCAGCGTGTTGGCCGCGCCGTTGGCGTAGAAAACGTCGTTGCCGGCACTGCCGCGCCCGGTCAGTCCGGAGCCGACAAGCGCCAGCGACTCGACATTGGCCGGCAGCGCATAGCTGACGCCGGTTGCGATGATGCGGTCGAAGCCCTGGCCGGCAAGCTCGATCACCCGGTCGCCGGTATGGTCGACATAATAGAGGTCGTCGCCGGTGCCGCCGGTCATGGTGTCGGCGCCGACACCGCCGAACAGCGTGTCGTTGCCCGCCCCGCCGATCAGCGTGTCGTTGCCGCCGTAGCCGACCAGCTTGTCGTTGCCGCTGCCGCCCGTGAGCCTGTCCGCTCCCGGACTGCCCAGCGCCGTCTCGGGATTCACGTCGGTCAGGTTGATGGTGAACGTCTCCTGGCGCAGCCCGCCGAGGCCGTCGCGGACCTGGACCGTGACCTGATGGCTCCGCGCCTGCTCGTAGTCGAGCAAGAGGCCATTGGCGACGGTCACCTGCCCCGTCGTCGAATTGATCGAGAAACGGCCGCCCGCATTGTCGAGAAGGGTGAAGGCGTTGGGCGACGGCCCATCGGCGTCGACGGCAGCGATGGCCCCGACGACCGTGCCGTTGGCCGCCAGTTCCGCGACCGACAGCGGACCGCCGGTCAGGTCGGAAGGCGCGTCGTTTTGGGCGGTCACCCCGACGGTGATCGTCGCCGGCGCGCCGTCCTCGATACCGTCATTCAGCACCAGGCTCAACACCCGGCTCGCCGTCGGCGTGTCGGATGCGTTGGCATAGGTGAGATTGGCGATCAGCGCCTCCAGCGCGGCCTGCGAAACGGCCGTGTCGAAGCCGATGACGAAGCTGCCGGAGGCCATAGCCGCCGTGCCGAAACGCACCCCGCCGTAACTCACCGCGCCGGTCGCCGCATTGTAGCCGATCTGGCCGGCACCGCTGCCCTGGTTGCGGATCGAAACGACGTCTTCGGCCAGCATGCCCGATATCGCCAGCCTGCCGCCCGCGTCAAAACCCTCCGCATCGCTGACAGCGACGCCCGACGGCACCAGCAATTGCGGCGCGGCATTGACAATGTTCTCCAGGAAGGTCGCGTTTGCCGGCAGCGTCAGCACCGGCGCGTCGTTCTGAGCAGCCACAGTGATGGTGACGGTGTCCGTATCCGTCTGGTTGCCGCCGCTGCCGGAAAGGCCGAGATCGTCGGTGACGATCTGCAGCGAGGCCGGCCCGGAATAACCCGGCGTCGGGCTGAAGACGAGGCCGTCCAGCGCGGCGTTGATGGCCGCGATTGTGCCCTCGAAGGTCATGCTGCCGTCACTGGCGCCGCTGCCGACAGTGAAAGTCAGCCCGGTGGTGCCGTTGAGCGTCACCAGCCCGCTCGATGCAGTCAGCGTGACCCGGACCGTCCCGCCGCCGGCATCGACGTCCGAAATCGAGATGCGGTTCGAATTGCCGGTCGAGAACACCAGCGCCGTGTCCTCGTCCGTCGTCTGAGCGGCCGGCACGCCGTTGACCGGCGCGTCGTTCACGGCGGTGAGGTCGAGCGCTACCGTGGTGGTGTCGGTCAGGGCGCCGCCGACGCCGGTGTTGCCGCCGTCATTGATCCCGACCGTCAGGGTCACGTCGGCCGTGGCGTCGAGCGACGGCGTGAAGGAGACGCCCGAAGCGGCGACGAAAGCGTTGATGTCGGCAATCGAGCCGGTCAGTGTCAGCGTGCCGCTGCCCGAGCCGGCCACCAGGACGCCGCCGCCCGCCGTGGCGGCAAGCGTTCCCGACGGCACCGAGAACTCGACCGATACGGAGCCTGCGCCGGCATCGATGTCGGCGAAGGAGATGCCGGTCAACGCCGCCGCCACATCCTCGGTGACCGCGATCGAAGCCGGCGCGGTGATCACAGGCGCGTCGTTGACCGCCGTGACATCAATCGTCACCGTGCCACTGTCGGTCTCGGCAGGGCCGCCACTGTTGCCGCCGTCGTTGATCCCAACCGTCAGCATCACGTCGCCGCTCGCATTTGCGGCCGTGGTGAAGGTCACATTCGAGCCGGCGATGAAGGTGTTGATGTTGATGATCGAGCCGGTCAGCGTCAATGCGCTCGCGGTGCCGCCCACCGTCACGCCGCCGCCGTTCGATGCCGCCAGCGTGCCGGAAGGAACCGACAACGTCACCGTCACGCTGCCGCTGCCTGCATCGGCGTCGGAGAAGCTGATCCCCGTCAGGGCGGTGGCGACGTCCTCGCTGGCCACGATGTTCGCCGGCAATGTCGCGACAGGCGCGTCGTTCACCGCCGTGACGCTTACCATCCTGGTGCCGGCAAGGCTGTCGGACGTGCCGTCGTTGACGACGAAGCTGATCGTGCGGTCGCCCGTGTTCGGAGTGTCTGAGCTGTTGACGTAGGTGACGGCGCGGAGCGCCGCTTGCCACTGCGCCACGGTGGCGTTGCCACCGGGCGAGTCCAGGGTCAGCACGCCGGTCGCGGGAGTGTAGCTCACGAGCACGATGTCGCCCATCGTCCCGGGATTCGCGACGAAGGCGAGCTCGTCCTGCCCGGATACGAAACCACCCGTTATCGACACCGTTGCGCTGCTCAATGCGGCGTCGTCGACGTCGCTCAGCGTCAGGCCCGCGTCGACGACGACAGGCGTGGAGGCCACATTCTGGCCCTCGGTGAAAGCCGCCGTCCCGCCCGACGTCGTGACGACAGGGAGGTCGTTGGTGCCCGTGATCGTGACGGTCACGACCTGGCTGTCGGCCAGCGGAGTCCCGGCATTGTCGGTGACGGCGATCTGATACTGAAGCGTCAACGTTTCGCCGGCCGCCAGGTAATCGAACGCCTGCCCGCCCGAGTTGAAGGTCCAGGTCAAGGTCTGCGTGGCACTGGTCGAGGGGATGTTGATGATTGGCGACGGCCCCGCCGTGAAGAAGCCTTCGAGCGTCGCGAGGCTCAGGCCGCCCTGGTCTCCGGTAACGCCGACAATGCTTGCACTCACGGTGACCGATGTCGAATCCGGGTCGGCCACGGTCAGAGTGCCGCTGCCCGACAGGCCGGCATTGGTCTCGCTTCGCGCCAGGCTGGCGCTGTTGCCGCCACCCACAGTGATGTCGGGCGCATCATTGACCCCGACGACTGTGATGGTCGTGGTCCTGAGATTGGTGTCCGAGCCGTTCGGCGTGCCGCTCGGGTCGCCGGCGGCGCCGTCATTGACCTGCCAGCTGATCGTGCGGGTGGTGTTGCCGCCATAGTTGGTGGGGTTGTCTCCGCCCGCCACGAAACGGACGTCTCCGAGCACCTGCTGGTAGTTGGCGAGCGTGTCGTAGCCGCTCAGCCTGAGCGTCTGGTTGCCGCTGCCGTCCGTGGTGATCGATATCGTGATGTTGGTGCCGGCGACGAGGCCGCTGGTCTGGCCCGCGACCGAAAGCTGATCGCCGCTGCCAGCAAAGCTGCCGCCTATGGCGACCGTCGCGCTCGCGAGATGATCGCCCTCGAGATCGGAGATCGTGGGGTCGGCGGTGAGCAGCGTGAGATCGGTGACCTGCTCGACCGCCGGATTCGACGTTCCGTTGACGCCGTCGATCTCGGCGAGCACATTGAAGGTCATGCCGCCGATATTTGCCGCGGTGCCGTTAAGGCCGACCGTGATGGTATCGATCAGCGTCGCCGAGAGGCCATCGGCGCTGAGCTGGAATGCATAAATGACGTCATCGTCAGCGCCGATGCCATCGTCGGTTTCCTCGGACTCGACATAGAGGATGTGTCTCGCTTCATCGATCACGAAGTCGCCGGGATAGAAATTGAGCGGGGCGCTCAGCCCGCTGAGCGTGACCTTCGTCGCCGGCGTGCTCCCCGTTGCGGAGCCGTTGATCACCCAGATCGCGCTCTCGCCGGGACTGCCGCCGCCGGGCTCTTCTTCCTGTGTGGTGAAATAGACCAGGCCGCGGCTCGAATCGACCTCGACATCGTAGATGAAGCCGTTCAGCGTCGTGAAATCAACGCCGTCGCCATCAAGCGGAAACTGCGACTGCTGGAGCAGCGGCACCGCGGGTGCGGTCGGATTGTCGAGATCGATCTTCCAGATGAGATTGGACTCGAAGCCGTCGCCGAGGGTCAGTTGCGCGAAGTAGAGCGTGTTGGTCGAGTAGTCGATGTCGAAATCGCGAACGTCGAACAGGTCGAGCCCGCCAGGGACACTGGACTGGACATTGGCCGTCGTCTGGGTCGCGATGAAGCCGTTGTCCGTGACCGCGCCTGTCAGCGGATTGTAGCTGAACTGGAGGATGCCCTGCTGGTTCGGGTCGAGATCGAGGTCGGTGTAGCCGACATACAGGCGTTCGTTGATCGGATCGATATGGATCGCGTTGACGATGTCGTCCGCCGCGAAAGTATGGACCACGGTCGGAGCCGCCGGACTGCCGACCTGCCCCATGAGCAGCATGGCGCCGTCGCCCGACGGGCCGCCATTGACCAGCACGTAGTAGATGCCTGCCGCCCAGTCGACGACGACCTCCTGAGGGAACCCCGTGACGAGATCCGTGGTCGGACTGTTGTCGACGTGAACGGTCTGGTTCGTCCCGTCGTCATTGACGTAGACGAGACGGGCATCCGTATTCCCACCCTGCGTCAGATACCAAAGCTGGCCGGTGACCGCCATGGCGCCACTCCTCTTGCGAAAAGGCATTTCAGGCACGGCCCCGGCCACTGCTGCCCTGCAGTGCCGACTCAACCTGCGGATGAGAGCCCCGCGCTCCTGATCGGCGTCAAATTATCGCTCTTGGCAGAGCGGCACAAGTAAAAGATGTATACTTGACCTCCGGCGACACTCATACGTTAGGCGGAGGTATCCCTGACGTTTTCCCTCAATCGCCGCCGAAGTGTTCGGAAAATATATCGCGCACCAAGCAGGAGCAGCGGGCGACGAATGCTTGTCTTCATGCGGGCAGCGAAGGTCGATCCACAAATATCGGGATCGACGCGATTGGCGGCGGTCGCGTCAGGCGGAGGGCCATGTCGTCGGGGCGATGGTCGAAAGCTCCTTGGCCGACGAAATATACAGCCCTCAACATCCGATCGGACGCCGCCCTCATCAATTCGCACGAATAAATTTGCCTTATTCTCCGGTCCCTAGATTGAACGGGAAAAGCGAGTGACGTAAGGTGATCTCATCCAGCCAGGCTTCAGCAAATCCGAAGCATATGTTCGACCCGAGGGAAGTGCGATGAGCGATCCTTATATCGGAGAAATTCGTCTCTTTGCCGGCAATTTCGCACCCGCCGGATGGGCACTCTGTCAGGGTCAGCTCATGCCCATTGCGGAGAACGACGCGCTGTTCACGCTGATCGGGACCACATATGGCGGCGACGGGCAGCAAACCTTCGCATTGCCCGATCTGCAGGGACGCGTCCCCCTGCATCAGGGCACGCTTGCCGGCAACACCTATGTAATCGGCGAGAGAAGCGGGACCGAGAGTGTCACACTGACCACCACCCAATTGCCGATCCACAATCACCGCGTCGGCTCGACCGGCCAGCCCGGGACCACCGGCACGCCGTCGTCCTCGACGATCGTTGCCGACGAGGGCCCGGCCAACATCGCGTCCGTGTTTGCCTATCAACCCTTCGACGGCACGAATCAGGTGCAGATCAGCGCCGCATCCGTCAGCCAGGTCGGAGGCAACCAGCCGCATGACAACATGCAGCCCTATCTGACGCTCAACTACATTATCTCGCTTTTCGGTATTTTTCCGAGCCAGAGCTGAGGCCCGACATGTCATCTCCCTTCGTCGCGGAAATCCGTATCTTCCCCTACAATTTCGCCCCGACCGGCTGGGCGCTCTGCAACGGGCAATTGATGCCGATATCGCAGAACACGGCGCTGTTCTCCCTGCTCGGCACGAACTATGGCGGCGACGGCAAGTCCACGTTCGGACTACCGAATCTCGCAGGCTCCGTCGCCATCGGCCAGGGCCAGGGGCCCGGGCTCTCGAATTACGACCTCGGCCAGGTCGGCGGCGAGCCGAACGTGACGCTGCTTACCCAAGAAATGCCCTCCCACAACCACAGCCTGAACTGCACGAGCACGGTCGCCACCGTCACCGCCTCAGACGGGGCCCAGCTTGCCAAGGGGCAGAAGGGCAATTTTCAGAGCGGTATCACGCAGGTCCAGCTCTACAGCGCCAATCAGGCGACGACGACGCTCAACCCGGCTTCCGCGGTCAGCACCGCGGGATCGACGATGCCGCACAACAACATGATGCCTTACCTCACGTTGAACTACTGCATCGCATTGCAGGGGGTCTTCCCGCCCCGCCCCTGATCGCGGGCGGGAACTCTGCTGCCGGTCTATTCCAGGGAGTCATGAACGATGGGCACGCCGTATCTGGGCGAAATAAAGATGATACCGTGGAACTTCCCTCCGAAGGGATGGGCCTTCTGCAACGGGCAGCTGTTGCCCATCAACCAGAACCAGGCGCTTTTCTCGCTGCTCGGCACGAATTTCGGCGGCAACGGTCAGACGACCTTTGGCCTGCCTGACCTGCGCGGCAGGGTCGCGGTCCATGCCAGCGGCGGCAACCCGGGCACCGTCGCGGGAGAGCCGAGCCACACCTTGACGATGGGGGAAATGCCGACCCACAACCATTTCATCAATGTCGACGCGGCTACGGCAGCCACCTCCAACACCAATACCCCGGCTTCCGGAACCGTTCTTGGCCAGTCCACCGGCAAACCGCCGCAGGGCGCGAGTTTTCCTGTGCAGATGTATGGCGAGGGCGCGCCTGTCGCGAATCTCGCTGCCGCGACCATCGGCAACTCGGGCGGGAGCCAGCCGCACAGCAATATGCAGCCCTATCTGGCCATCAATTTCGTCATTGCGCTCCAGGGCGTCTTCCCGTCGCGCAACTAAAGCATGTCTCCCGAAAGTGTGCCGCGGTTTCGGGATAGAGACATGCGCAAGATCAAGTGGCTGCAGCGTGTCGCGTGAAGCCTTTCGCGCGACACGCTGTAGCCGGCCTCGATCCAAGGATCGGACGACCATTCGCGCGCCGGTCGGCTTCAGTTGAAAGCGGCCTGATAGTTCTGCCGGTCGCTCTGCACCGTATGGACGGGCATCAGATAAAGATCGAACGACGATCTATCCTCGATCTGGAGCGTGTACAGCCCCTCGCGCATCACCTCGCCCGGCGGCCCGCGAAAGATCAGGTTGAACGGCTGGCGCGCCGTTCGATCCTTCTCCCAACCCTCCAGTTGACGCACATCCACCTGCTCCAGGATGAAAGGATGCGGCCAACCGTGCACGCGAAAAGGCTTGCTCACATGAGGAAGAAAATGCTCGGGCGTAAGCTGCTCGGTCACGGGGCAAGGCTCCTGCGGATAGTGGCGGCCACTATGACGCGCGGCCTCGCGGCTTGCAAATGGTGGCAGCTTTCGGTTCCCGGCAGCATCACCTGTCGCCAGGGATTCGTCTCGTGAGCGGCACCTTCCTTGTCCGGTCGCCGGAAGGATTGCTTCGGCTGCGGCCCGAGCGGGACGAAGACGAAGCATTCCGCTACCGTCTCTTCTGCGAGTCGCGAACGAAAGAGTGGGACCCGGTGCGGTCCAACGCCGTCTTGTTCGAACAGCTCATGCAGCATCAGTTCAGGGCCCAGACTGTCGGCTACCGCAGTCAGTTTCCCAAGGCGCGGTTCGACATCGTCGAACTCGATGGCCGGCCGATCGGGCGGGTCGTGGTCGACCGGCCGGGCACGATGATCCATGTCGTCGATCTAGCGATCGTGCCCTCGCTGCGCAATCGCGGAATCGGAACGGCAATGATGCAAAGCGTCATCGACGAGGCCCAGCACTCGGGTGTTCCAATCCAGCTCTATGTGTCGTCGGAAAACGACCCGTCATTGCGGCTCTATCTTCGCCTGGGTTTTGCGCCGATCGTATCCCACCCCTCCTACATCTTGCTTGAACGACAGCCCGGCGGGGACCGATAGCATCCGTTTCCCCGCAGTGCGGTCCTGCGCCCAGCAAGCCGGTCCCCTTCCTTCTCGCCGCAGTCGCCAGCAGCCCGGCGAAGCCCGGTCGCTTCCCGTGCGGCCTGGCTGTGCATCCCACTTGAAGTTCTCCCTCATGGCTGGAAATATGGTTGTGGGGATCCGTGGGGAACACCGGAATCGTGATCTGAGGGACACATATCCAGGTGCCCTTGGCCGTCGCGACGGTTCGGCGGTCATGGAGCCCGGCCGGCCGGCATCGGCGGACCAGGAGGCGTAGGGCGCCGTGGCGCCTATCGGGATGACGATATGGTGAAGAATCCGAGCAAGGCGTTCGTTCTGGCCGATGCAG
Source organism: Mesorhizobium sp. L-8-10 (assembly GCF_016756635.1). NCBI lineage: Bacteria > Pseudomonadati > Pseudomonadota > Alphaproteobacteria > Hyphomicrobiales > Phyllobacteriaceae > Mesorhizobium > Mesorhizobium sp. L-8-10. Next base: position 5,646,096 of record NZ_AP023263.1, read on the forward strand.
TGCGGCTCGACGCAAGCAATTTCGCGCAGGTCGCGAAGGGCCTGCCCGCGAGGGCACGCATGGTTCTTTCAGCCGCGCAAGGGCTCGCCCGCGGCTCGCTGCGCATAAGGACGCCCGACGGCCGCGCCTTCCTGGTCGGCGGCAACGCGCCGGGCCCCGATGCGGAAGTCATCCTGCACAACTGGAACCTGCCGACCAAGGCCTTCGCCGGCGGGACGATCGGCGTCGCGGAATCCTATATGGACGGCGACTGGGACAGCCCCGACGTGACGACGTTCCTCGAGCTTTTCGTCGTCAATGTCGAAGCCGGCGAGCAGGTGGCCGGCGGCGCCAACTGGTTCCTCACCGCCGTTCAGAGGCTGCGCCACTGGCTGAACGAGAACACGCGCTCGGGCTCGAAGCGCAACATCTCGGCCCACTACGACCTCGGCAATGCCTTTTACAGGCAGTGGCTCGATCCGAGCATGACCTATTCGTCGGCGCTCTACATCACGGGAGCCAACGACCTGGAAAGCGCGCAGGCCGCCAAGTACCGGGCCCTCGCCCGGGACACCGGCATCAGCCACGGCGACCGCGTCCTGGAGATCGGCTGCGGCTGGGGCGGCTTCGCCGAGTTCGCGGCGCGCGAGATCGGGTGCAAGGTGACGGGCCTGACCATCTCGAAGGAACAGCACGACTTCGCACGCAAGCGCATCGCCGAGGCCGGGCTCTCCGACAAGGTCGAGATCAAACTGCAGGACTACCGCGACGAGACCGGCAAATATGACCGGATCGCCTCGATCGAGATGTTCGAGGCCGTCGGAGAGAAATACTGGCCGGTGTTCTTCGGCAAGGTCCGGGACTGCCTGAAGGCCGGCGGCACGGCGGGCATGCAGATCATCACCATCAACGAGGCAGCCTTCAAGCTCTACCGGAAGCGGCCGGATTTCATCCAGCGCTACGTCTTCCCGGGCGGCATGCTGCCCACGCCTGCCCTGCTCAGATCGCTCGGCGCCGATCACGGCCTGTCGCATCTGCGCGAGCGGGTCTTCGCCCAGGACTACGCCCGTACGCTCGCCGAGTGGCGCAGCCGCTTCTGGTCGTCCTGGGAGAAAATCGTGCCGCTGGGCTTCGACGACCGCTTCAAGAAGCTGTGGGAGTTCTATCTCCACTACTGCGAAGCCGGCTTCCGCGCCGAGTACATCGACGTGAGACAGGTCGTCTACAAGGCCTGATTCGCCGCCTCCCTGCCATCGAATGGCCATTCATTCATCCTAATCGCTATCGGCGAAACGATGGCGACGTGTGCGGCCGCCACGATGGGCGGGTGACTACGGGGCCACGCGGTGATGAGCAGATCCTGGAACTTCTTGCTGGCGCTGGCCGCCTGCGGCAGCTTGGTTGCGCCCACGGGCTGCACCCGCACGTCGGACGGCTCGGTCGTCATGTCGACGCCGGCGATGCCCAGTCTGTTCGGCCGCAGCGCCAGCCGGGAGACGATCGCCCCGGACCAACGCAGCATGGCGCTCGCCGAATTGCCTCCCGCCACAACTCCCGCGCCACAGCCCCCGAGCCGTGCAACTGTTTCGTCGCAATTGGGAAGCTGGAAGGTTCAGACCGTCAAGCCCCCCTTCGAGAGAACCGATCCGGACAAGCCGCTCAACTGCCGCTACCAGACGTCCGCCCAGGGCCGGGTCGGGATGACCTGCCTCTGACCTGTTGCCGCGCTCCATCCCATGGGCAAGCGCCAGGGGCAGTGAGTCGACGGCGGCCGCCGGGAAAGGCCGCCGTCGTTTCGGATGCTCAGAGCGCAATCCGATACTTTGCGAAGCCGTCTGCGCCCTCACCCGCAGGCTCGATCTTCACGGCCTTGACGTCGGCGATGAAGTCCTTCGCCTTGGGGCCGGTCTCGAACAGCACCGTCGTGCCGGGCATCGGCACGAAGGACCAGTTAGCGTCGGCCGACGGGTTGATGGTGCCCTGATCGACGATGTAGCGCACGATCACGTCGCGATTGGTATCGGGCGCCTCGAAGATCACCTTGGACGCGTTGATCTCCGGGAAGTTGCCGCCACCGCCGGCGCGATAGTTGTTGGTGGCGACCACGAACCTGGCGGCCGGGTCGATCGGCTTGCCGTCGAAGGCAAGGTCGACGATGCGGTTCGAACTCGCGTTCAGAACCGCGCCCTTCGGGTCGTATTTGGGCGGCTGCGATAGGTCGATCCTGTAGGTCACGCCGTCGATCACGTCGAAGTTGAAGGCCGGGAAGTCGGCATTGATCAGCGCCTGGTCGGACTTGCCGGGCTCGATGTGCTTGAAGATGCCCGCCGACATCTCCAGCCATTCCTTGACCTGGGCGCCAGATATCTCCACCGCCCGCACGGTGTTCGGATAGAGGTAGAGATCGGCGACGTTCTTGATCGCCACGTCGCCGGCCGGCACATCCGTGTAATATTCCGGACCGCCGCGCCCACCCGACTTGAAGGGCGCCGCTGCCGACAGCACCGGCAGGTCCTTCCATTGGGACTCCTTGAGCAGATCCTTGACGTACCAGGTCTGCGCCTGGGACACGATCTGGACCGAAGGATCGTCCGCGACGAGCGCGAAATAGGAATAGAGCGGCGCCGAGGTCTTGCCGACCGGCCGGCGTACATAAGCGAGCGTGGCCTCGTGATCCTCCTTCAACGCGTCGAGCAGCCTCTGGTCGTCGCCGACCACCGCCTTGTTTTTGTTGTCGACGCGTTCGAAGATCGGCCGCGCCTCCGACGTGGCGGAAACGATCTTCCAGCTGTTGCCGTCTCGCTCGAGCAGGAAGTCGATGAGGCCCATATGCGAACCCCAGAAGCCGCCCATGACGGCGGGCTTGCCCTGCAGCGTACCCTTCGCCGCATCGACGCCCTCCAGATCCTGGAAGTCCTTCTTGCCGGGGAAGACCAGATGCTGATGGCCGGTGAAGACGGCGTCGATGCCCTCCACGCCGGCGACGAAGAAGGAGGCATTCTCCATCATGTCGCCCTGCTTGTTGTCGATGCCGGAATGCGAGAGCGCGATGACGATGTCGGCACCCTCCTCCTTCATCTGCGGCACCCAGGCCTTGGCGGCCTCGACGATGTCGCGGGTGATCACATTGCCGGCGAGGTTCTTGGAATCCCAGATCATGATCTGCGGCGGCACGAAACCGATGACGCCGATCTTGATCGGATGTTCGGCGCCGGCACCGTCCTTGATCTTCTTTTCGACGAGCAGATAGGGCTTCAAATAAAGCTTGTCGTCGCGCGGATTGGAGGCGAGCGTCGTGCCGCGCACGAGATTTGCGCAGACGAAGGGGAAGTTCGCGCCGGCAAGCACCTTGTCCATGAAGGAGAGGCCGTAGTTGAACTCGTGGTTGCCCAGCGTCGAAACCTCGTAGCCGAGCATGTTCATGCCCTTCATGACAGGGTGGACGTCACCCTCCTTCATGCCCTTCTCATAGGCGATGTAGTCGCCCATCGGGTTGCCCTGCAGCAGGTCGCCATTGTCGACCAGCATGGAATTGGTCGCTTCCTTCCGCACCGAATCGATGAGCGAGGCGGTGCGCGACAGTCCCATCGTGTCGTTGGGCTTGTCGGCATAATAATCGTAGGGCAGCACGTTCACATGGATGTCGGTGGTCTCCATGATCCTCAGATGCGCCTGGTTGGCCTGGGCGCGCGCCGAGAAAGGATGCAGCATCACGAAGGCCGTCGCGGCGGACCCCGCAAGGAAGGTTCGGCGCGACAAGGATGCAAGCGGCAACGACATGGTCTTTTTCTCCCATTGATGACGGCGACCAGAATTTCCGGCCGAAATCAGAAGTTTCGCGCCGATCCTTCTGCAAGTCCAGCAGGAAGCCATGACAGGCGAATGAATATTCGCCGGCGCACGATCTCCGAAGGTGAAAACCTGGCGCTTGGTGCCAGAGCCGTAGGCGCGCAGCAAGTGAAAGGAGTGACAATTGGTCCGTTGAAGTCCATGAAAATGCTCCTTCATTCGCGCTCCTACGGTACCGCGCCACGGTTGCGCGCCCGGACGCACTTTGGAGGCATGATGTGGATGGCGCGTGCCGGGGCGCAATAGCGTCGTCTGCCTGGAGGGTACGGCAAATGCACAGCGGCTTTCGCCGCTACCGCCCGCTCGGCTTCGTGCTGACGCCTGACCAAACGCACGACACGCAGGGCGGTGCGCCCCTGATCGCTGACCGCATCGAGGCGATGCTCGCAGACAAGGGCTATGACGCAGGTGCGACCCGCGAGGAAATTGCCAAGGCCGAGGTGGAAGCCGTCATCCCGGCAACCGCCGCAACCCGCCCTAGCATGGCCAAAGCAAATACAGATGGCGCAACCAGATCGACCGCCTTTCAGCAAGCTCAAGAATTGGCGCCTGATCGCCACTCGATGTGACAAAACCAATAAGTCATACCTCGGTGTCGTCGTCGTCGCCGCTATCAAACTATGGATGGCCTTTGTCCACCAGACCCAGGGAGACGTTGACACGAGGTGCGAAAAAGCAACGCCAATAAAGCTGATTGGTTATGACGTATGTATTCTCGCAGATGTGGTATTGGTCATCCGGGGACTCCTGTACACGATCCCGTGGGATGGTGAAATTATGCGGCAAGTAAGTGTATCCGCCATCGGTCCTGTACCGCACCGAAGACCGAGGTATGGCGCGGCAGTCAGAACTACCGCAACACTTGAATTTCGTCTGCGGGTCAATCTTGTCTTCGTACCAATCATGGGCGTTAGCGGCTGTTGCGGCGGCGATACACATTGCCGTGAAGAACGACCTTCGCATGGCATTCCTCCAGTATTTGGCAGGCGCTGCCCGTTCGAGCGTCTATGTATATTAGCGCTCCATCAAGAATACCATTGACTCCAACGGACTAACGCCACTTCAGCAAGCGACACTCGCAACTGAAAGACCGCATTGGGTCATGAGTGCGGGTCTGGCAGTATCAGACGAACAGCCAATCGGGGTCGGACCAGGTCTTCCACCAGGTACCAACCGCCAGATTTCCGCCACCAGGGGCGGCTTCAGCCTTTGTCCGCGTCGCCCTGCGTGATCAGGCGCGCACTGCGCTGCCCGGTCACATAGATCCACAGCCAGCTCAACGAGACTGCGAGGCGGTTGCGCAAGCCGATCAGGAAATAGATGTGAGCAAGGCCCCAGACCCACCAGGCAATCCGGCCGGTGAGCCGAATCCACCCGAAATCGATCACGGCGGCCCGCTTGCCGATCGTGGCGAGATCGCCGTCGTGTCGGTAGCGGAACGGCTGCGGTGTCCTATCGCCGCCAAGACGCCTGCGGATGGTCAGGGCCACATGCCTGCCTTGCTGCTTGGCAGCCGGCGCGACGCCGGGCACCGGCTTGCCGTCCGGGCGCTCGACATGAGCGGTATCGCCGATGGCGAAGATATCGGCATGGCCGGGCAACGTCAGATCGGGCTGGACGATCACACGCCCGGCGCGGTCGGACGTGACACCCAGCCATTCGGCGGCCGGCGATGCGGCAACGCCGGCGGCCCAGATGATGGTGCGCGCATGCAGGCGCCGGCCGCCGAAGACCACACCGTCGCTGTCGCATTCGGTGACGGGCCGGCCGAGTTCTACAGTAACGCCCAGCCGCTCCAATGCAGCCTTCGCATAGGCCGACAAGTTCGGCCGGAAATTCGACAATATGCGATCGCCCGCCTCGATAAGCACCACGCGCGTCTCGCGTGTGTCGATGTTGCGGAACTCGCCGCGCAGCGTCTCATGGGCGAGTTCCGCGATGGTGCCGGCAAGCTCCACCCCCGTCGGCCCGCCGCCGATGATGGCAAGGGTCAGCAATGCCCGACGTTTTTCCGGATCAGCCTCCCATTCCGCCTGTTCGAAGGCGTTCAGGATAGCGCGCCGGATCGTGGTCGCATCCTCGATGGTCTTCAGGCCGGGCGCCAAGGGCTCCCATTCGTCATGGCCGAAATAGGCATGGCGTGCACCGGTCGCCAGCACCAGCGTGTCGTAGGCTACGGAGCGGTCGTCGTCGAGCAGAACGCGCTTGTCCGCGGCGTCAACGCCTGCGACCTGGCCGAGCAGCGTCGTCACGTCCCTTCGCCTGCGCAGGAGATGGCGCACCGGCCAGGCGATCTCCGACGTCGCGAGCGAAGTGGTGGCGACCTGATAGAGCAGAGGCTGGAACAGGTGATGATTGCGCTGGTCGATTACCGTCACGCGGACCGGCGCACCGTCGAGCGCGCGCGTGCATTCCAGCCCGCCGAATCCCGCTCCCACGATGACGACGTGATGCGTTCCGGACCCTGCAGCCATGACGATGCTCCCGATATCCGGGCCGCATCTAGATCACGCTCACCAGCGGCTCGTCAAATCCGGTCGATCACCGATCGTCATGCCATTTCCGGCTTGAGGCCGAGCGCGGTGCGGTCGATCACTTCGCGCAGGGCGAAGGACGAATTGATCTTGGTCACATGCGGCATGGCCGACAGCCATTCCTTGTGGATCCGCTCGTAGTCGGCCAGGTCACGTGCCGCGACCCGCAATATGTAGTCGTATTCGCCCGACATAAGGTGACAGGACAGGATGTTCGGGCAACGCTTCACCGCCCCTTCGAAGTCGGACAGCGTCTTCTCGAACTGGCCGGACAGGGATATGTGCACGATCGCCGTCATCTGATGGCCGAGTGCCGCGTTGGAGAGCCGGGCGTGGTAGCCACGCACAACGCCGGTCTTCTCCAGGTTGTCGAGTCGGCGCGAGCATGCCGATTGTGACAGGCCTACCCGCTCGGCCAGCGCCGCGTTGGAGATGCGTCCGTCCTTCTGCAACGTGTCGAGAATGGCGATATCGATCCTATCGAGCGACATTCTTCGTAGATCCTTCGAATTTCTGACGATATGATGCAAGGAATAGCGAAGAATTGTCGTTTCAGCAACCGCAATCGCAAACACATGCGATGCGATCCGTGTTTAATTGTGGCATCAGGGAACGGGCCCCAACAGGCCGGATGAGGAGAACTCGATATGCGCGTCGGATGCCCGAAGGAAATCAAGAACCACGAGTATCGGGTCGGCATGACGCCGGGTTCCGTCCGGGAATATGTCAGCCACGGCCATGAGGTGCTGATCGAAAGCGGCGCCGGCGGTGGCATCGGCGCTGACGACAACGCCTATCACGCAGCAGGCGCCAGGATCGTCAAGACCGCCGAGGAAGTCTTCGCCAAGTCCGATATGATCGTGAAGGTGAAGGAGCCGCAGCCCAACGAATGGGTGCAATTGCGCGAGGACCAGATCCTCTACACCTACCTGCACCTCGCGCCCGATCCGGACCAGACCAAGGGGCTGCTCGCCTCCGGCGTGACCGCGATCGCCTATGAGACCGTCACCGACGACCGCGGCGGCCTGCCGCTGCTCGCGCCGATGTCGGAAGTGGCCGGCCGACTGGCGATCCAGGCCGGCGCCACCGCGCTTCAGAAGGCCAATGGCGGACGCGGCGTGCTGCTCGGCGGCGTGCCCGGCGTGCTGCCCGGGAAGGTCGCCGTGATCGGCGGCGGCGTGGTCGGCCTGCACGCCGCCAAGATGGCAGTCGGTCTCGGCGCCGACGTCACCATCATCGACCGTTCCATCCCGCGCCTGCGCCAGCTCGACGACATCTTCAACGGCCGTGTCCACACCCGCTACTCGACCGTCGAGGCGCTCGAAGACGAGTGCTTCTCCGCCGACGTCGTGGTCGGCGCCGTGCTCATCCCGGGCGCCGCCGCGCCGAAGCTCGTCACCCGCGAGATGCTGTCGGGCATGAAGAAGGGCGCCGTGCTCGTCGACGTCGCAATCGACCAGGGCGGCTGCTTCGAGACCTCGCACGCCACCACTCACGCCCAGCCCACCTACGAGGTCGACGGCATCATCCATTACTGCGTCGCCAACATGCCGGGCGCGGTTCCGGTCACCTCGGCCCATGCGCTCAACAATGCCACGCTGCACTACGGACTGCAGCTTGCCGACAAGGGCCTGAAGGCGCTGGTCGACGATCCGCATCTGAGGAACGGTCTCAACGTCCACAAGGGCAAGATCACCAATCGCGCGGTCGCAGAATCGCTGGGCTACGAGATGGCCGAGCCGAAGGCCGTGCTGGCCGCCTGACTGCCCGCAAGAACTCCTCCCGCTGCCCGCCGGTCATCGCCGGCGGGCTTTTTCGTGCGTGACGAAGGTTCCCAGCGGCCCTCAAGACGAGCACGACAATGTGTCGAGGATCAACTGTCTGACGCCCAGGGCATCGACCGAAACCGCGACGTCCTGATCCGGCGCCGCGTCCCAGGCGCCAGGCGGGTAAGGGGTCATGCGGTCCATCTGGACCGTCTGGCCGGCGGCCACGCCCTGCGTGGCGACGCGTATCGGCCCTCGCCTGGTCTGGAAAAGCGATCGGTCCACGACGAAGGCGGCGGCCGAGGAATCGTGAACATAGAAGCCGTCAACACCAAAGCGCATATGATAATGCCGATAGCCGCGCGTGGATTCGACGATGAAACGAGCCGCCTCCCCGCCAACGGCCAGCCGATCGAGAGAGGCCGGTCCCATCACCACCTGGCGGGTCACATCCAGTCCGACCGCTGTCACCGGCCATTCGGTGCCGAAAACGATGTCGGCGGCGTGCGGATCGCCAATGATGTTGGCCTCGGCGACCGGTGTGACGTTGCCGTTGGGACCCGCGAGGCCGAATGCCCCACCCATGACCACCACCTCCTTGACGAGGCCGGCGATATCGGGCGCCTCGGCAAGCGCCATCGCAAGATTGGTCAGCCTGCCGACCGCGACGATGGAGATCTGCCCCTCCTGCTGCCGGACCAGATCGATGATGAAGCGATGCGCCGGCCTCGGATCCGGCCCGGGCAGGTCTTCGATTTCCAGCAGCATGTCTCCCAGGCCGTTGCGCCCGTGGACGTGAACGGGAGGCGGAGACGGCTCCGCCTCGAGCGCGCGGCCGGCGCCCCTGGCGACCGGGGCGTCGATGCCGAATCGCCGCTTGAGATAGAGCGCGTTGCGGGTCACCGTGTCGATGTCGGCATTGCCGAAGACGGTGGTGATCCCGACGAGATCGACCGTCCGGCAGGCATTGAGAAAAAGGAGCGCGGCGGCATCGTCGACACCGGGATCCGTATCGAATATGACTTTGGTCGGCATCGCCCCGCGTCCGTTCCCGGCGGTGTCAGGCCGCAAGAGAGGGGAAGAAATGCGGCTTGCCCGCTGCCTTCTTCCTGGCGTCCCAACCGGCGAGGATGACCACGGCACGGCTGGCGACGGCACAGCAGCGCTTGATCGATTCCGCGGAATCGGCGCGCTGGCGGGTGACGCGGTTGGCCCCGACCGAGCAGATCATGCCGCCTCTGAAGCCGAAGAGTTGAGCAAGCGTGAAGATCGTCGCGGCCTCCATCTCGAAATTCGCGACCTTGGCGCGCGTCAGGTCCTCGATGACGTGGTTCATCCGCGACTGCCAGAAGCCGCCGGGCATCGGATTGACCTCGCCGGCATAGAAGCTGTCCACGCTGGCCGCGAGCCCGAGATGGTAGCGCTCACCCATTTCCTCGGCCGCTTCGATCAGGGCCATCAGCACCTCGTGGTTGGCAACCGCCGGATAGGACTTGTCGACATAAGCATCGACGGTGCCGGTCAGGCGAAGGGCGCCGGTGGAAATGACCAGGTCACCCGGCTCGATCTCCGGCTGCAGGGCCGCGCAGGAACCGACGCGGATGAATGTGTCGGCGCCGCAGTTCGACAGCTCCACGACAGCGATGTCTGTGGACGGGCCGCCGACGCCGTGCGAGCAAGCGGTGATGTCGACACCGTCGAGCTTGCCGCGCGCCGTCCTGTATTCGCGGAAATGCGCGACCTCTTCATAGCTGTCCCAGCTGCTGCCGACGACCGGCACCCGGCCGGGGTCGCCCGGGGTCAGCACGTAGCGCGAGATGTCGCCCGGCTTGATCTTCAGATGCATCTGGACGCCGCCGGGATGGATGGGGGTATGCTGTACATTCATGGTCTCTTGCTTCCTCGAAAAGGCTTGTTCCAACGGCCTGGATGCCGACGCATCCAGGCGGCGCGGCCCGTCCGGCCGCTTGGCTTTCCGCGCCAACGGGCGTGGGCCACGCCGTCGCGCGTTCCAGCAGTCGATCTCATCGACCGTTGGTATTACCGGGCGGCAATGAACTCGGTCGAATAGAGCTTGTCGACGTCGAGATCGCCTTTCAGGCCACCGAATTCGCGCAACGTCTCGACGGTCTCCTTCACGACAGCGGGATCGAAGGAGCAGGTGCCGTTCTTCCTGGAGTAGTCGGTGTAGACATAGCTCTCCTGCAGCGCGAGCTGGGCCGTCTGCTGCACGGGATCGAGCTGATTGTTCAAGGCGACGACGGTCGCGACGGTCTCGTCCTTGTGCTGGTAGGCGTAGTCGTAGCCCTTCTTCGTCGCGGCGACGAAACGCTTCACGAGATCGGGGTTCTCCTCCACCGTCTTGCGCGTCGTGAAGACGACTTCGAGATAGGCGCTCACGCCGTAGTCCGAGGGCAGGATGACGGAAGTCTTCTTGCCCTTCAGCTCGATCGCGACGGCCTCGTTGATGGCGAAGCCGGTCTTGGCGTCCACCGAGCCGTTCATCAGCAGTTCCGAGCTGGGCGAGACCACGAGGCTGATCTGATCGAGGGGGACGCCGGCTTTCGCCAGCATCGCCTTGGTCAGCACCCAGGGCCCGCCTTCATTGTAGGCGAGCTTCTTGCCGGCAAGATCGGCCGGCTCTTTGATATCGGACGAAGCCAGCGCGATGACGCCGCCCGCGTGGCGCTGGAAGCATGCCGCGACCATCACGAGGTCCATGCCGTTGGCCGCGCCCAGCGCGATCTGACCGACGTCGTTGGTGCCGAACGTGTTGGCGCCCGAAGCCACCAGCGCGGTCGAATTGAGGTTCGGGCCGCCGGGCATGATCTCGACATTGAGGCCGGCCTCGTCGTAGAAGCCCTTGTTCTTGGCCATGATATAGCCGGCCGACTGGACGTTGAGCAGCCACGGCAGGCGCAGCGAGATGTCGTCGGCCGCGGATGTTGCATGGCCGGATGCGGCGATGCAGGCGCTGGAAAGAAGGGCTGAAGCAAACAATCTGCGAAGGCTCTTCATCACGATAAGTCTCCCATTCTTGATTTGTGTGGTTTGCTCAGGCGTCCATGCTCGCTTCGGGCCAGAACAGGCAGAGCCGTTCGGCGGCGATGACAAGGTAGAACATCAGGATGGTCGCGATCGACGAGATGACGATGGCCGAGAACAGCATGGCGGCATCCTGCTGGTAGCCGGCCGTGACGATGACCGTGCCGATGCCGAGATTGGCGCCGGTGAACTCGGCCACGATGGCGCCGATGACCGCGGTGCTGGAACTGATCTTGGCGGCGGCGAATATGTAGGGCAGCGCGGCATAGATGCGCGCATGACGGAAGGTCTGCCCCCGCGTAGCGCCCACCACCGCCAGGAATTCCAGCGACTGGCGATCGACAGTGCGGAAGCCTTTGACCGCATTGACCAGCGTCGGGAAGAAGCAGGCGATCGCGGCGATCGCGACCTTGGGCGCGAGGCCGAAGCCGAGCCAGATCGTGAGCAATGGCGCGATCGCCAGGATCGGGATGGCCTTGAGAGTGATGGCCCAGGGAAACAGCGCGCGTTCAGCGGTCCGGGAGTATAGGAACAGCACCGCGAGCAGCACGGCCACTGTCGTGCCGATGACGAAGCCAAGGACGGCCGCGGTCATGGTCGAGACGAGGTTCTCGAACAGCATCGCACGCGCCTCGTACATCTTGACGGCGATGGCGCTCGGAGCGGGCAGCAGATAGGCCGGGATCGAAAAGAGCCTGACGGCCAGTTCCCAGGCTACGCCGACGGCGAGGAAGATCACCAGCGCCGGCCCCAATTCGAGCACCTTCGACATGAAGGCGAAGCCGCGGTTCCCAATGACGTCATTGCGCATGGATCAACGCCTCGAGTTCTTCGGTCTGGCGGATGTATTCGGCGCTGGCGCGCAGAGCCGGATCGGCCTCGCGCGGATGCAGCACCGGCACGACGGCCTTCACGCGGCCAGGCCGCGGCGCCATGACCACGATCTGGTCCGACAGGTAGAGCGCCTCGGAAAGCGAGTGCGTGACGAAAACCACCGTGAGGCTGCGCGACCTCCAGATGCGAATTAGTTCGTCATGCATCTCCCGACGCGTGAACTCGTCGAGCGCGCCAAAGGGCTCATCCATCAGCATGATGTCCGGCTCGTAGGACAGGGCCCTGGCGATCGACACGCGCTGTCGCATCCCGCCTGAAAGCTGCGCCGGGTAATGATCCGCGAAGCCCTCGAGGCGAACCAGGGACAGCAGCTCGAGCGCCCGCGCGCGGCGCGAGCCGGCCGAACCTATGCCCAGTACCTCCAGCGGCAGTTCGATGTTCTGGCGAGCCGTCTTCCAGGCGAACAGGCTGGCATCCTGGAACACGAAGCCGAATTTGCGCTTGCGTTGATAGTCCTCGCTCGGCAGGCCGTTGACCCGCACCGCTCCGCTCGTGGCCGGTATCAGGTTGCTGATGACCCGCAGCAAGGTGGACTTGCCGCACCCGCTGCGTCCGACGATCGAAACGAACTGGTTGCACGCGATGTCGAGGCTGACGCCGGTCAGTGCGTCGACCGCTCCGCTGCGTCCGGGGAAGGAGACCGACACATCGTCGATCTCGAGGGCGGCAGTCCGCACCACGGGCATGTCTGAAGAAATGGCCCTCGAGGCCTGTTCCGGTATGACGGTTGCGTGCACTCGCTTCCCCCATTCACCTCGTCACGGGTGACGGAACAGGCCGCGACTTCCGCGCGGCGCTTGCCGGAACTCGACCTGTCCCTTGCCGACCGGAGCGATAGTAGCCGCATGAAAAATGATTGCACTAGCATCAAATTTTGCGCTTACTGATCGAAATATTCGAGCACTGGAAGAGGCCGCTTCGGATGGCATTGATGCGTACCACTCTGGTCTATTTCGATTTCGCGGCGCGTTTCGGATCGATCCGCAAGGCCGCCGATGTGCTGCATGTCGCCTCGTCCGCCGTAAACCGCCAGTTGCTTCTGCTCGAGGAGGAGATGGGCGTGCCGCTGTTCGAGCGGCTGCCGCGCGGAATAAAGCCGACAGCGGCCGGCGAGATCCTGCTCGCCAACGTCAGGCGCTGGAATCGCGAGGCCATGCTGTTGAAGCAGGAGATCGGCAGCCTGCGCGACGGCGTGCGCGGTACGATCCGGATCGCAGCGGCCGAAACCTTCACCGAGGACGTTCTGCCCCGGGCCATGACCAAGCTGCAGTCGCATTTTCCGCATGTCGACTACACGCTGATCTCAGGCGACAACCATCGCATAACGAGCGAGTTGCTGGCCAAGGAGGCCGACGTCGTCCTTGCCTACGACGTCAGCGAGAAGATCAAGGCGGAGGTCGTCCATACCGTGGTCGAGCCGATCGGCATCATCGCCACACCGGACCATCCGCTCTCGGGCCGGACAGTGCTGACGCTGGCCGAATGCGCTCGCTATCCGTTGATCGCACCGGGACGCGACTGGTTGACCAACAGCGGTCTCAACGTCCTCTTCCAGGGCGATCACGCGCTCGGCCGCATCGTTGCCTATGCCGAGCGCCCCGGCATTCTGAAGGCCCTGGTGCGCGCCGGGCTGGGAATTGCGTTCCTGTCATCGCTCGGCGTCGAGAAGGAGGTGAGCGAAGGCAAGCTGGTCTGGATCCCCCTCGAGAAGAGCGTGATCGAGCCGGCGCGCATCACCATGCTGGTGCCGAAGGGCCGCGTGCTTCCCGGCTACCTTTCCGCCTTCGTCGACGTCCTCAAGGACGAGTTCATGGACTATGTCAGGGTCAATACCCGCTCGCTCTCGGCGCAGGTCGCAAGGCCGAAGCGATCCACGTCGTAATACCATCGGAACCGGATGCCCACGCACCCACTTTCCCTCAATCGCCGACGCGGCACTCCGGCCACTTGGCTTCGCGCCAAGGGGCGTGGGCCACACAGTCCGCGCGTTCAGTGATCGATCCACCGACCTTGGCAGAACAGCCGGATCGGCCGTCGTCAGCCGGCCTCCCTGTCGATCCGGCACTGGAAGCAATTGTTCTTCGCCGAGCGCATATGGAGATAGGCAATGTCCGGCCGTTGCAGGAGCTTGTGCGCGCGGTTGCAGATCCTGTGCGTCGGGGTCACGGCTCCCGTCCCGTAGACGATCCGGTCGTCATGGCCGTAGCCGCGCAGGATGTAGTCCGGCGTCGCCTTGAACAGATCCGGAATGACGTCGCTCTCCGGCGCCCTCTCGCAAGGCTCGGCGTGGAGGAAAATCGGCCCCGTTTCCGCGTAGGGCTGCAGCGCGGGGAACGGTCGGTAGGCCAGGATGAGATAGGGCTCGCCCGCCTTCACGTTGCGCAGGCAATGACGGCACGGAACCCCGTCGCCATCCGAAATACGCCGCTCGGGCGGCATGCCGTAATCGTCTGGTGCGCCGCCCTGCAGGGCGCGAACGCGGTCTGTGGGCATGGCAACGTAACGGATGAGCATGGCGGTTCTCCAATTGGAACCCCATGCAGATACGCGTGCGGCCCCTGCCCGGCCACCCGATTCCGGAACGGCCGTCTCGTCGTGGGAGGCCTGCATTTCGGCAAGTCCGAACTGCTACCGCATCACGCTTTCCGCCCGTTCCGAAGGCGTCAAGGGAAAGACAGTCTCCTGCTTCTGGCCGACCGGCACGAAACCGAGCTTCTGGTAGAGCGGCAAGGCGGCGGGATGGTCGAGCGTGCATGTCTGGACCGTCACCGCCTGCGGATCGGTCGCCCAGGCGGCCTCGATCGCGGCGCCGAGAAACCAGCGGCCGATGCCCTGCCCCATTGCCTGGTCCATCATGCCGAAATAGGCCAGTTCGGTATGGTCGGGAAGCTGCGGCTTCAGGTCGAAGAAGCCGGCCGGCGCGCCGTCGAGATAGAGCACCCTGACGTCACGACCCGGCGCGTGAAGTCCTGCCGCCAGTTCCTCGTCGCTCAGACGGAGCGCATTGACCCAGTGCCATTTGCGGCCGACGCGATCGAGCAAATAGCGATAGAAGTGGAGCGGGATGTTCCTCGCCTTGAGCAATGCGATCTGCCGTCCCACAGGCAGCGGCGCATAGCGCGCCGGCGGCTTCGTCATCTCGAGGAAGGTGACGGTCACCTCGATCGGGTCCGGTCGCTCCGTCATCGTCATGCCTTGCCGGTGGCAACTGGCGTGTCGGGGAACCCGCCCCATTCGGTCCAGGAACCGTCATAGAGGCGGTTGTCGCCATGGCCGATCGAATAGAGCGCCAGCGTGATGACGGCTGCGGTGACGCCGGAACCGCAGGAGGTGACGATCGGCTTCGAAAGGTCGAGGCCGGCCTCCTCCAGCACCTCCTTCAGGCGGTCCACCGGCAGCAGTTCGCCGTTCTCAGACAGCGTTGTGGACGGCACGCTCCTGGCGCCGGGCATATGGCCCGAGCGCAGCCCAGGCCTCGGTTCCGGCTCCGTACCGGCGAACCGGCCGGCTGAACGCGCGTCCGCGATCTGGGCGCTGCCGCTGGCGACGATATCGCGCATCTCGGCGAGCGACACCACGCGTTCGGCGTCGAAATCGGTCGAGAAGACGTTGGCCGCGATTCGGGTCGATGCGGCGGTTACCGGCCGACCGGCCGCCTTCCAGCGGTCAAAACCGCCGTCCAGAATGAACACTTCGGCCACGCCCATGATGCGGAACATCCACCATACGCGGGGAGCCGAAAGGAAGCCCGGCCCGTCATAGACGACGATCGTGTCGTCGGCCGAGATGCCCATCGAGCCGACCGATTGCGCAAAGGCAGCCGGCCGCGGCAGCGTATGCGGAAGACTGGCGCCCTCCTCCACCACACTGTCGAGGTCGAAGAACACGGCGCCCGGAATATGCGCTGTCTCATATTCGGCGCGTGCGTCGCGACGATGTGCCGGCAGGTACCAGGAGGCATCGACGATCGACAGGCCCGGCGATCCAAGCCGCGACTGCAGCCAGTCTGCATCGACGACGAAGGGGCTCTTCTCACCCATGCTGTTCCTCAATTCCCTGGCAACGGGCCGAAACGGATACGGAAACGACGGTTTTCGCGCCCCTTTTTCTCGATCTTGCCGATATGGATGGCGCCGACCTCGCCCGTCGCCGCGACATGGGTACCGCCGCAGGGCTGGCTGTCGACGACGGCGTCATCACCGATGCACACAAGCCTGATGCGGCCCGTTCCCGAGGGCGGGCGCACATTCTTCGACTTGACCAGGCCGGGATTGGCCGCCAGTTCGTCGTCGGTGATCCAGCGGGTGAACACCGGATGGTTCGCCGCCACCAGTTCCATGAGCCGCTCCGTGACGTCCTCCTTGGCGTAGCTGGAATCCGGAATGTCGAAATCGATACGGGAATCGTCCTCCGCGACCGACGCTCCCGTGATCGGATACGGGCACACGACGGTCAGGAGGTGGCAGGCCGTGTGCATCCGCATCAGCCGCAGCCGCCGCTCCCAGTCGATGGCCAGCGACAGCGTCTCGCCCGGCTCGGGCATCGGCTGCTCCGGCGCGGGCACATGGATGATTTCGTCCTTCGTCTCGCCCGAAATCGTGGCAGCGACCGCGATGCGGCTCCCGTCCGAACGGATCAGGAAACCCGTATCCCCCGGCTGCCCGCCCGACGTGGCGTAGAAGATCGTGCGGTCGAGGATGATGCCGCCGCGCTCGTTGACCGCCGCGACCTGGCCTTCGCCAAGCTTCAGATAGGCGTCTTCGCGGAAGAGGGCATTGGTGAAGAAAGCCATCAGGCGCCCCCCTCGAAGGGCACCGAAATGTCCGGGGTCGTTTCCAGCCATTCCGGTGCGGGCAGGTTCTTGCCGCGCAGGAAAGTCGGGTTGAAGAGCTTCGACTGGTAGCGCGTGCCGAAGTCGGCGAGGATGGTCACGATGGTGTGGCCCGGGCCAAGTTCCCTGGCCAGGCGGATCGCGCCGGCAATATTGATGCCGGTCGAACCGCCCACGCACATGCCTTCTTCCTGAATCAGGTCGAAGATGATCGGCAGCGCCTCCTCGTCGGGAACCTGCCAGGAGAAGTCCGGCGTGAAGCCTTCGAGATTGGCGGTGATGCGACCCTGCCCGATGCCCTCTGTGATGGAACTGCCTTCGGCCTTGAGCAGCCCTTCGGTGTAGAAACTGTGCAGGGCGGCGCCGAGCGGGTCGGCCAGCGCGATCTTCACCCCATTGCTCTTCTCCTTCAGACCGATGGAGACGCCGGCCAGCGTGCCGCCGGTCCCGACGGCCGAGACGAAGCCGTCGACCTTTCCGCCGGTCTGGTCCCAGATCTCCTGCGCCGTCGTCCTGACATGACCGTCACGATTGGCGACGTTGTCGAACTGGTTGGCCCAGATCGCCCCGTTGGGATCGGTGCGAGCCAATTGCTCCGCAAGCCGGCCCGATATCTTCACATAGTTGTCGGGGTTCTTGTAGGGCACGGCCGGCACCTCGATGAGTTCCGCGCCGAGCAGCCGCAACGCGTCCTTCTTTTCCTGGCTCTGGGTGTCGGGGATGACGATGACGGTGCGGTAGCCAAGCGCCTTGGCGACGACCGTGAGGCCGATGCCGGTGTTGCCGGCCGTGCCCTCGACGATCACCCCGCCGGGCCTGAGCAGCCCGCGCTCTTCCGCGTCCCGGATGATGAAGAGGCCGGCGCGGTCTTTCACCGACTGACCCGGATTCATGAATTCGGCCTTGCCCAATATCTCGCAGCCGGTCTCCTCCGAAGCCCGCCTCAGGCGGATCAGCGGCGTATTGCCGATGGCGTCGATCACGGACCGGTACATGGGGATTCCTTTGCTCGTCTCGCGGAGCGACCCTAGAAACCGGCGACGCCGCTTTCAAGGTGAGAATTTGCGCCAAGCAAGCGGAAATCGAATGCCAATTTCACGGCGCACCGAAAAAGAGGCCGCCGGGAGTTGCTTTGCAGGGGCCAGCCTGTCTAATTCCGCCGCTCCCGCGTCGCCGCTTCGACCGGCGAGGGAAGAGATTTGCGGCACCGGCGCAGCCGTTGTAGCTTCGCCCGAAAAGACAACTGGATGGGGAAATGGCGCTCTATCGGGCGAAACCCAAGGACGGCATTGCCTGGGTTACCGGCGCCAGCACCGGCATAGGACGTGCGCTGGCCCTCGACCTGGCGCGGGAAGGTTATCAGGTCGCGGTGACCGCCCGGACCGAAGAGAAGCTCGTATCGCTGTCCGAGGAGGCGGAAGGCCTGCCGGGCAGGATCATTCCGTTTCCGGGCGACGTGGCCGACGAGAAGGCGATGGCCGGGATCGTCGATGCGATCGAGACCAGTGCCGGGCCGATCGTCCTGGCCGTCTTCAACGCGGGAAAATACTTCCAGACACGCGGCGAACGGCTCAATGCCGAGAATTTCGTCAGGACCTACGAGATCAACCTGTTCGGCGTGATCAACGGCATCGTGCCGACGGTGGAGCGGATGCGCGAGCGCGGTCACGGGCACGTTGCGATCGTCGCCTCCGTTTCAGGCTATTTCGGCTGGCCTTCGACGGCCGCGTACGGCGCCTCGAAGGCAGCGCTCAACAACATGGCCGAATCCCTGAAATATGATCTCGACAAGATGAACATCCGCATCCAGGTCATCAATCCCGGCTTCATCGACACCCCCCTGACCGAAAAGAACGCCTTTCCGATGCCTGCCCTCATGAAGGTCGACGACGCTGCCAGGCGTATGCTGAAGGGGCTCAAATCCGGCGGCTTCGAAGTCACGTTTCCTCACCGATTCACCTGGTTTCTCAAGCTATTGCGCGTCTGTCCTCAACCTTTGCGCTTCTGGTTCGTCAACAAGGCGACGGGGTGGGGCAGACGGCCGGTTCCGGCGGGCAGGAAGCCGAGAAACTGATCGTCCGCCCCGGCCGAGTGATGGCTTGCACCGATGTTTTCGAGGTCTTTGATGGGGCGACGCATCTTGGGTTGGCTCTTTGTCGTCATTGCCGCGCTGACAGTCGCCTTCCTCCTCGGGCCGCGGGTGGCGCTCGACACGACTGTCAGGTTCGACCCGGCCGTGATCGGCGACGATCCACAAGCCTATCTCGACGGGAAGGAAGACGCGGTACCCGCCATCCGCCCCGGGCTCGAGAAAGAAATCGTCTGGGCGAATCCGCTGATCCGCGCCAGGACCCCGATTTCGATCGTCTACATCCACGGCTTCTCGGCGTCGAAGGGCGAACTCCGCCCCCTGCCCGACGAAGTCGCCGACGCGCTCGACGCCAATCTTTTCCTTGCGCGTCTGACCGGTCACGGCCAGGACGGCCCGGCGATGACGAGCGGCACGGTCAATGCCTGGATCAACGACTATGCAGAGGCGATCGCAATCGGCCGTGCGATAGGCGACAAGGTCGTCGTCATCGCCACTTCGACCGGCGCATCGCTCGCCACCTGGGCCGCGACCCGGCCGGAGCTTTCGCGCGATGTCGCCACCATGGTCCTCGTCTCTCCCAATTTCGGGGTCCGCGCTACGGGATCGCAGATGCTCACCTGGCCCTGGGGCAAGCAGATCGCCGAAGCCCTCATCGGCAAGGAGCGCTCGTTCGCGCCGCTCAATCCATTGCATGAGAAACTCTGGACCACGCGCTATCCGACCATGGCGCTGCTGCCCATGGCCGCGCTGGTGGACCTCGCGCGCAATGCACCCGTCGAGACGATCGGAATTCCCGCGCTTTTCATATTCAGCGACGACGACAAGGTCGTGAGGCAGGACCTGACGCGGGAGATCGCGGCGCGCTGGGGTGCGCGCCACGAACTGGTCCCGGTGGAGCGCAGCGGCGACCCGGCGAACCATGTGATCGCCGGCGACGCCCTGTCCCCGGCGACGACCCAGGCGCTCGCCGACAGGGCTTCCGCCTGGATCGACGCGGTCGTGCGCTGACGCGGAAATCGGTCAGGGAACCGGGATCGCGCGGCGCGACACGGCGCCATCTACGGGATGCGATGCGGGGGCGCGTCCTTGGCGAAGAGATAGATCAGGAGCGATATGCCGAGCGTCGCAGCGTAGAAGCCGAACAGCGCGGCGTAGGCGGCGGCCGGCTCTCCGGGCACGACGCTTGCCGTGACCACGCCGCCGGTCGCGAACTGCATGATGCCGACGCCGCCGATGGCGAAGAAGTTCATCAGCGTGACGCCACGACCGATGAGATGGGCGGGCACGAAGGCGCGGGCATGCGCCATCAGCAGGCCGTAGGCGCTGCCGAAGAGGCCGATCACGACGAACGCCGCCGTGGCCACGGGGATGCCGATGACGGGCTGCAGCGCGAGCGACACGAGGGCGGCCAGGCCCACGGCGTTGCCGACGGCCGCCACCCATTTGCGGGTCTTGAAGATCGTGTCGAGCGGACCGTAGAGGAACGAGCCGGCCACCATCGCGAAGGCCATGAACAGCGTGACATTGCCGATGGTCAGGGCATCAGCGCCATGGACGTCGGTCAGATAGGGGCCGGCCCAAAGCCCTCTTATGCCGCTCGGCGGCGCGTAGTTGATCGCCGTCAGCGGGATGATCGGCCACAGTGCCCTGATGCGAAGAAGGTCGAGATAGCCCCCGAAGCCGAAGCCGGCGGGCTTTTCCCCCGCCCGTTCGGGGTCACGCACCACGAGCGCGATGGCCGCTGCTGCCGACAGCGTGAGCAGGCCGAGCGCGGTCATCACCGGGCGCCAGCCGAAGGCCTCAGCCGCATTGGCGAGCGGCGCAGCGCCGATCACGTTGCCGGCCGTGCCGAAAGCGACCATCCAGGAGGAGAGCACGGCGAAACGAGCCGCCGAAAAGGTCTTGGCGAAGATGAACAGCGACGCCATCAGAACAGGCGCGCAGCCGACGCCGATCAGCGCCATGGCGACGATCACCATCCAGGGCGACGAGGCGGCCGCGAAAAGGAACGCCCCGCCGCCTGCACCGAGCGCGACGAACAGCCCCGTGGTCCGTTTCGGGCCGAAGCGGTCGAGACAGACGCCGACTCCGAACTGCGCCAGAGCGAAAGCGATGAACCAGCCCCCCGACGCGAAGGACAGTTGCGCCTTGGTCATGCCCAGGTCGGCGCCGAGCGCCGGCGTCAGCACGGCCAGGAACGAACGGTAGAATTGCGACAGCACGTAGCCGACGGCAAGAGCGACGATGCCTGCCATATCCCCTCCCGTCGTGCAGAGCGATCGAACGGTATCTTCCCTCCGGACGCTCCTGCTTCACCCCTATCGCCACGCAGGCCGCAGGCGCAATCGTCCGGGTCCTGCCATTCCCCAGAAATCGGCCTGGACGTTCGCCCTGGACAGGGGAAGCGCGCCGCGACCGTTTGCGCCACTGCATAGGCAGCGGTTTCCGCTGGCGTTCGAACAAAAAGCCGGCCCCGCAACTGCAGGGCCGGCGGAAGTCGCAGGCTGCGTCAGGCCGCCTTGGCCGCGGGGCGTTTGCCGCCGAAACGGCGGCGCTTCGCGCGGAAGGGTTTGCGCTCGCCGGCCTTGTGCTCGCCCGGCTTCCCGGAGAACGGCTTGCCCTGGCCCGGCTTGCCGCCGTCGCGGCGACGCTGGTCCGGGCGCTGAGCCTGGCCCTCGCCACGGCCGCCCTGATCGTTGGCGGGCTTCAGGGCCGCCATGTCGCGCACACGCGGCTCCGACCGCGGATCGGGTTCGCCCGTATGGTCGCGCGCGACCGGCAGCCGCATGCGGATGATCCGCTCGACGGCACGCAGCTTGCTCGCCTCGGCCGGATCGCACAGCGTGATGGCGACGCCGTCGGCGCCGTTACGGCCGGTACGGCCGATGCGGTGCACATAGCTTTCGGCCTCATCGGGCAGGTCGAAATTGACGACGTGGCTGATGCCGGGAACGTCGATGCCGCGGGCGGCGATATCGGTCGCCACCAGGATGCGGACGGAACCGTCGCGGAAGCCGTTCAGCGCCTTCTGCCTGGCGTTCTGCGACTTGTTGCCGTGGATCACCGCGGCCTCGAAACCGTCGCGCTCGAGGTCGCGCGTCACCCTGTCGGCGCCGTGCTTGGTGCGGGCGAAGACGATCACCGAACGCATCCCGGGATCTGCCAGCATCGTCGAGAGAACCTGCCGCTTCTGCCGGGTGCGCGCCATCACCACGCTCTGGTGGATTTCGGCGGCCGTCGTGCCTTGCGGCGCAACTTCGACCCGCGCCGGATTGCGCAGCAGCCCCTGCGCGAGCTGCTCGATCTCGGGCGGCATCGTCGCGGAGAAGAGAGCCGTCTGCCGGGCCGGATGCGTGGCCTTGGCGAGGCGTCTGACATCGTTGATGAAGCCCATGTCGAGCATGCGGTCGGCTTCGTCGAGCACCAGCCAGGTCGTCTCCGAAAGGATCACGTCGCCTTCGCGCACGAGGTCCGTCAGCCGGCCGGGCGTGGCGATCAGCACGTCGACGCCAGGCGCGAGCTTCTTGACCTGGCTGAAGCGGGAGACCCCTCCAAGGACCAGCGCGGTCGAGATATGCGCCCCCTTGGAGAGCAGCCGGAAGGTCTCCTCGATCTGCACGGCCAGTTCGCGGGTGGGCACCAGGATCAGGGCGCGCGCCGTCTTCGGGCGCCGCCTGGTGCCGAGCGCGATGATCTTCGACAGGATCGGCAGCGCGAAAGCCGCGGTCTTGCCGGAGCCGGTCTGGGCGACACCCAATATGTCCCGGCCCTCAAGCTGCGCCGGGATCGACTGCGCCTGGATCGGCTTGGGATCGGTGAAGCCGGCATTGGTGGCGGCCTTCAACAGCGCGCCGGAAATTCCAAGTCGTGCGAAGCCTTCGAGCTCCGCCGGATTTTCGTTGTTCAATTTCTTCTTCTTTCGGACGGCCAACAAGGGCCGCACTGCATATTGCGGCAGGGCGCAACCTGCCGGCGGTGTATTTTACGGGAACGACAAGGCGGCGGGGAAAACCCGCTCGGCTGCGCTGTCGCGTCCACGGGCATCATGCCCGCGGCACACCCTTCACTTTCCGGGAATGGAAAGGGGAAGGAAGACGCAACCAGTCCCGACGGTCGGGAAAGCCGGATATCCGGCCCAAGCGCCTATGGCGGCCATATGGGCGAGTTCGATCGAAAAGGCAAATGAATTCGCCGCGGCACGGCAGGCGGCATCCGGCCGCAGGGGCCACCCAACCATGCACGCATATGTTGCGCGCCGCGCCGGCGGTCCTGTAAAGTACAGGAAATTAGCAGGACGGGCCTGTAATTTCGGCATGCCGTCGAAGGCGGGTGACGGGGCAGCCTTTGCGCCGCCTCCGCCAGCCCGCGGACATCCCGCGAAGGATCGGAGTGGGCCGCCTGCCGGGACGGCTCGCCCCTTTGTGCGGATATGTGCATCCACCGGCGGCACGCCCCGGAGCCGGCGGACGCAGTTCGTCACGTTGAAAGCAGGCGTCAAAAATTCACGGTGGCGGCGCCGGTGTCAACTGTGGTCATCAAGGATTGATCGGCGTTGCCTGCCGGCGAGAGCCTGAAGGAGTCAGGAAGCCGGGCCTGCCCTCACGCGGCCTTGCCGGCCATCTCCAGCAAGGTCAGCACGGTGCGCCAGTTGCGCGCCGTCAAGGGCACATCGAGCACCCTGTCCATCGCTCCCGCCAGTTTGGATATGCCGAAGCCGTCGGGGGTGAAGAGGTAGAGAACGCCCTCCGACAGGACGAAGCGCTCGGTCGGCGTCGCCAGTTCACGCAGACGCTCGACGGCACCGGCCTCGGGCGCTTCATCGAGCAGGACGGCGTGCAGCCGTTTCGGCTCGTCGGCGCCTTGCGGGAACGGATTGTCCGCGACGATCCGGCCCCAGGCGTCCGCGCTGCGGATGGTCACGCGCGATGAAAAGCCGAAGGTCTCGGCGAACACCTTCTCGATGATCGCCGCGACTTCCGCGGCCGGCCTGACCGACGTCAGCACCACATTGCCGCTCTGGATGTAGGTCGCGACCTTGCCGAAGCCAGCCTCGCCAAGCACTTTCCGCAAGGTCTCCATCCTGGCGACCTTGTTGCCGCCGACATTGACGCCGCGGAACAGTACGATGAAGGCGGTGTCGCTCATATCACCAGTGCCGCGATCGTCTCGTTCTCGGTAATATCCTGATAAGCCCAGCCCGATTCGTGGAAGCGTTTGGCGAGAATGTCGAAGTTCTTGCGGTCCCTGGTCTCGATGCCGATCAGGACCGAGCCGAAATTGCGGGCCGACTTCTTCAGATATTCGAAGCGGGTGATGTCGTCGTCGGGGCCGAGCAGGTCGAGGAAGTCGCGCAGGGCGCCTGGCCGCTGCGGGAAGCGGAAGACGAAATATTTCTTCAGCCCCTCGAAGCGCAGCGCCCGCTCCTTGACGTCGGGTAGCCGCTCGAAGTCGAAATTGCCGCCCGAGACGACCAGCACTATCGCTTTGCCCTTGATCTCCTTGCGCGGAAAATCCTTGAGGGCGTCGATGGCCAGCGCGCCCGCGGGCTCCAGCACGACGCCCTCGACATTCAGCATCTCGATCATCGTGGCGCAGAGCCGGTTTTCCGGGATGAGCCGGACGGCATCGGCCGGATAGTCCTTGAGATGGCGGAACGGCTCGCGGCCGATCTCGGCCACCGCCGCGCCGTCGACGAAATTGTCGACCTTGGCGAGTTTCACGCGCTTGCCGCCGGCGAGACTCTCCTTGAGGCTGGGTGATCCCGCCGGCTCGGCGAAGACGAAGCGCGGCCGCCGGCCGAGCTCGCCGAAGCAGCGCGTCACGCCGGCGGCCAGCCCGCCGCCGCCGACCGGCAGCACCATGATGTCGGGGGCCTTGCCGTCGGGCATCTGGGCGGCGATCTCCCAGCCGACGGTCGCCTGGCCTTCTATGATGTGCCTGTGGTCGAATGGGGGCACCATGTGGCCGCCGCCCTCCTCCGCGAAGTCGAGCGCGGCATGGTAGCAATCATCGAAATAGTCGCCGATCAGCCTGATCTCGACGAACTGGCCGCCGAACAGCCGCGTCTTGTCGATCTTCTGCTGCGGTGTCGTCACCGGCATGAAGACCACGCCCTTCTTGCCGAAATGACGGCAGACATAGGCGAAACCCTGGGCGTGGTTGCCGGCCGACGCACAGACGAAGAGATCGGATTTTGCGCCGGCGCCGAGCGCCTTGCGAAAGAAATTGAAGGCGCCGCGGATCTTGTAGGAACGGACCGGCGAGAGATCCTCGCGTTTCAGGAAGATGCGCGCCCCTGTCTTGCGCGACAGATAGTCGTTTTCCTGCAGCGGCGTTTCCGGGAACAGGGCGCGCAGCGCCTCGGCCGCCTGTGCCACCAGCTCGTTGAAACCAGTCATGCCGTTCCATCCTGCCGGGGATAACCACCCCGCACCGCTGCCCTTGCTTTGCGCTATGGCATATTCGCCTGTATGAAGCCATCACCTGCCGCGAAAGCGCAGCGCCTCCCCGGGGCCTGATATCGAGGTATCGCGAATTTCGGAATCGGGACCCCACACGGGGTTGCGTGGCTTCGCCCACGCTTCACCTGCCTGGCTTCTTCTTCTTGCCGCAGGTTTTTTCCGAAAAACCGTCGGGCACTTTTCCGAAACCTGCCCTGGGGGATTCGTGAACAGAAATGCCGTCCGTGCGGCCATTCATATCGCAGCCGTATTCGCCATCTATCTCTCGGCCGCGATGCTCATCCCCGCTGCGGTCGATCTCTATTTCGGCCATCGGGACTGGCAGGTTTTCACCTTCTCGGCACTGTCCATGGGCGGCCTTGCCCTTGCCGTCGCCATGGCGACCCAGGGCCGCCCGCCGCAGGTGACGACGCGCTTCGGGTTCCTTCTCGTCAACCTCCTGTGGTTCACGCTCGCCGTCGCCGGCGCCGTGCCCTTCATGCTGTCGTCGCTGGACCTCAGCATCACCGACGCCTTCTTCGAATCGGTCTCGGGCATCACCACGACCGGCTCGACAGTGATCAACGGCCTCGACCAACTGCCTCCCGGCCTCCTGCTCTGGCGCTCCCTGCTTTCCTTCATGGGCGGCCTCGGGGTCATCGCGCTGGGGCTCTTCCTGCTGCCCTTCCTCAACATCGGCGGCGTCTCCTATTTCAGAATAGAATCATCCGACATAGAGGATCGCCCTTTCGAGCGTTTCCAGACCTTCGCCATCAGCCTGATCGGCATCTATACGGCGCTCGTCTTCATCTGCGCGGTCTGCTACGCGATCGCCGGGATGAGAGGCTTCGACGCCGTGAACCATGCCATGTCCACGATCGCGACAGGCGGCATGTCGACCCATGACACTTCCTTCATCCGCTACGCCAACACGCCAGCCATCCTGTGGATCGGCTCGATCTTCATGTTCATCGGGGCCTTGCCCTTCTCGATCACGATCCTGTTCGCCGTGCGCGGGCGGCTCGATGCGATGCGCGACCCGCAGATCAGGGCTTTCGCCGGCTATTGCATCATGTTCGCATTGGCGGTGGCAGTCTATCTGCGCGTCCGCATGGACATGCCCTTCTTCGAGGCGCTCGGCCATTCGACCTTCAACATGATATCGATCATCACGACGACGGGCTTCTCCAGCGACGACTACACGCAATGGGGACCCTTCGCCGTCGCCTGCATATTCGTCGCCACCTTCCTGGGCGGCTGCTCGGGCTCGACGACGGGCGCGATCAAGTCCTATCGATTCCTGATCCTGTTCGCACTGATCGTGAACGGCCTGCGCCGCCTCATCTATCCGAGCATGGTGCACGCGGTGCACTACGGCGACCGCACGGTCGACGAGGACATGCAGCGCGCGGTCGTCCTGTTCATCGCCTCCTTCTTCGTGCTGTGGGCGATCGCGACCATCATGCTGGCCGCGACCGGCCTCGACCTGACGACGGCCATGACCGGTGCCCTCACCTCGCTCACCAATGTCGGGCCGGGCCTCGGCCCGGTCATCGGGCCGGTAGGCAACTTCTCCTCGCTGCCGGATGCCGCGAAATGGATCTGCTCGGCCGCGATGCTGCTCGGCCGCCTCGAAATCCTCGCGGTCTTCGTCATCTTCACCCCGACTTTCTGGGGACGCTGAGACCGGGAGCCGTCAAGGAACAGCGGCACGCTCGCGAAGGACGTCGGTGGACCGGCGAGGTCTTTGCCTGTATCAACCCAGTCCGAGTAATCGGTCCATTCCCATAGTGTTCCCATCATTTGCAATCCGTTATCCGATCGCCGCGCTGCTGGCGGCCATCGTGCTCTCCGGCTGCGCGGGGCCCCAGTCGCACGCGCTGCTGGCGAAGACCGCCGTTCCGGTCGAAGCCTCGAAGATCGCCGGCAAGCACGAGATCTTCGTGGTCACGACCCGCGCCAAGGCCCCCGATCCTCGTGTGGTCTTCTCCGGGGACCGCTCCGACGCCTCTTCCTTCGCCCGCGTCGACATGACAGTCCCTCAGGTGCACAAGACCGGCAGCATCGAGGTGCCGAAGAGCGATCAAGGCGACCCCTCCAAATATTTCACCGCCACCAGGCTCGCCGCCTATCGCGACGAAGCCGCCTTCTCCAGCGCGTTGCGGGCCGACATGGCCCGCCGCAACGGCCGCGTGATGGTCTTCATCCACGGCTACAACACGGCGTTCGACGGCGCGGTCTACCGCGCCACGCAGATCGTGCACGATTCCGGCTACAGCGGCACGCCCATCCTTTTCACCTGGGCCTCGGCCGGCCGCACGGTCGATTACGTATACGACAACAACAGCGCGACGGCTGCGCGCGACCGGCTGGAGGATCTGCTTCGGCTGGTCCAGCGCTCGGGCGCCAAGCGCATCGACATCGTCGCGCATTCAATGGGCAACTGGGTCACGGTCGAAGCTTTGCGGCAACTCGCCATGACCGGCGACCGCGACCTCGGCGGCAAGATGGGCGACGTCGTGCTCGCCTCGCCCGACATCGACGTCGACGTCTTCAAGACCCAGATGCGGCGCTATGGCGTGCCGAAGAAGCCCTTTATCGTGCTGACGTCGAGCAACGACCGCGCCCTCAGCATATCGGGCCTGATCGCCGGTCAGCGACCGCGCCTCGGCGACTATGCGGACTCCAAGGATATCGTCAGCTACGGCGTTGTCGTCGCCGATATCAGTTCCCTGTCGGCGGGCGACAGGCTCAACCACACCAAGTTCGCAGACAATCCGTTGATGGTGAAGCTTCTCGGCGATCGGCTGCAAAGCGACCAGTTGGAGGCGAGCGGCAGTCAGATCACCGATCGGGTCAACACCCTGACCAGAGGCCTGGGCCAGACGCTGGTGTCGGCGGCCGAGATCGTCATCACCACGCCGTTCGAGGTGATGAAGGTCGCCGTGGGGCAGTAAGGCATGTCTCCCGAAAGCGGGTACCGGTTTCGGGATAAAGACATGCGTGAAATCAAGACCTACAGCGCGTTGCGGTAAGTGGGGCACAGCACACGACAGAATGGTTGCGGGTGATCAGCGGCAACATATCCGCTTCGTCATCCACGGGCGAGCGCACGCAGCGAAGCGCAGGGCGCGATGACCCGTGGATCCATGCCGTGACCGACCCGAAGGCCGGAGACGATCGAGGAAGAGGATGGCTCGCCTATCCACCTGCCCAAGCCGGCACATATTCTGCACCGAAGCAGTCGTCCGCGATTTCACGGCATGGATTCTCGGGTTACCTCGCCCACGCTTCGCGTAGGCTCGGGCCCGAGAATGACGAAGATAGGGCGGCGCTGTTTCGGGGACGCAAAACCGCTGCGCACTTTTGCTGGAATTGATCCAGGCCTCGGGCAGCCGAGGGCGCCATGATGTGGCGAGTCCTAACACTCTCGACCTTCGATGTATCCAGCATGTCATGCGGTCCCGACTACTGTCGTGTGCCGTGGAATCCGTTTCGCGCAATGCGCCGTAGGAAGCCAGCAGGGCGCCCTTCTACAAGAACAGGTCAACCTTCTCGAAGGTCGTCACGTCGACCAGGCCGACATCGGAAATTCGCAGTTCCGGGATCACCACCAGCGCCAGCAGCGAATGCTGCATATAGGCGTTGTTCAGGCTGCAGCCCATCTGGCGCATGGCCTCCGTCAGCTTCGCCGCCTTGGCCGCCACGATCTCGGCACGCTCGTCCGACATCAGACCGGCGATCGGCATCTCCACCAGCGCGATCTCCTTGCCCTTCGAGAACAGTACGACGCCACCCCCGACCTGGCCGAGGCGGTTGGCGGCCAGAGCCATGTCTTCCTTGTTGGTACCGACGACGATCATGTGGTGGGAATCATGCGCCACGGTCGAGGCCAGCGCGCAGTCCTCCACGTAGCCGAAGCCCGAGACGAAGCCGTTCACGACCCCGCCCGTACCACGGTGCCTCTCGACCAGGGCGATCTGGCAGATGTCGTTCCTGCGGTCCATCGCCACCAGCCCGTCCTCGACCGGCAGATCCGCCTCAAGCGCCCGGGTCGGCGCCTGGTTCTCGATCACCCCGATCACCCGCGCCCGCACCTCGTTGGCGCCGGCCGGGGCAGCGATGTCGAAATCCCTTGCCGCCAGCTTCTTGCCCAGCTTCACGGTCTTCTTCGCCGTCGCGGGATAGTCGTATGGCCGGATGTCCGCCTCCAGCCTGCCTGCCCTGGCGAGCCGGACGCCGCGGCTATAGACCTCGTCGATCGCGAGAGCGGCAAGATCGGAGACGATGAGGAAATCGGCGAGCCGGCCCGGCGCGATCGACCCGATCTCGCGTTCGAGACGGAAATGCTGCGCGGTGTTGATGGTCGCCATCTGGATCGCGGTCACCGGCTTCAGCCCCTGGGCGATGGCATGGCGCACGACCCGGTCCATGTGCCCGTCGTCGACCAGCGTTCCCGAATGGCTGTCGTCGGTGCATAGGATGAAGTTGCGCGGATCGACGCCCTGCTCCGTCACGGCCTTGATCTGGGCCGCAACGTCGTACCAGGCCGAACCGAGACGCAGCATCGCCTTCATGCCCTGGCGGACGCGGGCGATCGCATCCTCGGCGCGGGTGCCTTCGTGGTCGTCCTCCGCCCCCCCGGCGATATAGCCGTGGAACGGCAGGCCGAGATCGCGCGACGCATAATGCCCCCCGACCGTCTTGCCGGCCCTGACCGTTGCCGCGATCTCGCCGGCCATGACGGGGTCGTTCGCCGCGACGCCGGGGAAATTCATGACTTCGCCGAGGCCGATGATGTTCTCCCAGCCCATCGCCTCGACGACGTCGGCGACGGTAAGTGCGGCGCCCGCATTCTCCAGTCCCGGCGCCGAGGGCACGCAGGACGGCATCTGGACATGCACGTTGATCGGCATGGCCATCGCCTCGTCATGCATGAGCCTGACGCCGCCGAGGCCCAGAACATTGGCGATTTCGTGCGGGTCGATGAACATCGAGGTGGTGCCGTGCGGGATCACCGCCCGGCAGAACTCGGTCACCGTGACCATGCCGCTTTCGACATGCATGTGGGCGTCGCAGAGGCCCGGCACGAGATACCGTCCGCCGGCGTCGACCACCTTGGTTCCCTGGCCGATGGCGTGGCTCGCATCGGAGCCGCAATAGGCGAAGCGGCCGGCGACGATGGCGAGATCCGTTCCGGCGATCACCTCGCCGGAATGGACGTTCACCCAGCGGCCGTTGCGCACGACGAGGTCGGCAGGCTTGCGCCCCATGGCCACGTCGACGAGCAGCGTCGCCACCTCCGCCCAGGGTTTCGGCCTGGAAAAACTCGCGCTCGTCTTCTTCGCCATCGGTTCGCTCCTGATTCCCGCGAATGTGCCAAGACCCGCGCGCTTTGACCAGTTGCCCGCGCCCCCTTTTTCGGCGAGGTGCCGGGCCGCTATAGTGAGCAAAAAGGAGAACGAGGCCCGCCGATGGACGGACTGCAGTTCATGCATCGAAGCCTTGCCCCGGGCCGCAGGCTGTGGGCAGCGCTGGTGCTGGTCGCCGTGGCCGCCGTGGTGGCGGTCCTGGTCGGCCGCCTCGCGACGCGCGCCTATCTCGACGAAGCTGCGGCGCGCGGCCAGACCACGCTGCGGCTGGCGGTCGCTGCCTTGCGCGGCCATATGAACCGTTTCGAACCGCTGCCCGCGCTGATCGCCGATCACGACGACATCAAGGAACTGGTGGCCGACCCCGGCAACGCCGGTCTGCGGGCCCGTGCCAACGACTATCTCGAGGAGATCAACGCGCTGCTCCAGTCTTCAGACATCTATGTGATGGTGCCCGACGGGGAGACGATAGCGGCCAGCAACCACCAGGGCCCGGCCAGTTTCGTCGGCGGAAATTTCTCCTACCGTCCCTATTTCCAGGACGCCATGACCGGCGAGCAGGGCCGCTTCTTCGCGCTCGGCACGACATCGCAGAAGCGGGGCTACTACTTCTCCTCGCCGGTGCGCATCGGCGGCGCGATCCGGGGCGTGGTCGTGTTCAAGGTCGACCTCGACGCGATCGAAGCCTCCTGGATGGGCGGCGAGCATGCGATCTTCGTCTCCGATCCCGAAGGCATCATATTCATGAGCGGCCGGCCCGAATGGCTCTATTCCGGCCTGCTGCCGCTGACCGCGGACCGGCTGGCGCGCACGCAAGTGTCGAGGCGCTATTCCGACGCGGAGCTTCGCGAGCTTCCCATAACCGGACGAACCGTCTCGGACGGCCGCGAACTGATCAGCGTGGAGACCGGCGACAAGGTGCGCGAGTATCTCGCTTTGGCCGAACCAATGCCCGAAGCCGGCTGGACGGTGAACATCCTGACCGACACCGCTTCCGCCCGGGCCCAGGCGATCACAGCGGTCGCCGCCGCCCTGCTGCTGCTCGGCCTCGCCGCCCTCGCCGCGGCGATCGTCATGCAAAGACGCGCGCGACTGGCCGATCGGATGGAGTTGCAGAGGACGGCCAGGGCAGAGTTGGAGCGGCGCGTGGAGGAACGCACGGCCGATCTCGCTCTGGTCAACCGGCAGCTCGAAACCGAGGTGGCGGAGCGCCGCGCCACCGAGCGGCAGCTCCGGCAGACACAGGCCGATCTGATCCAGGCCGGCAAGCTCGCCGCGCTCGGCCAGATGTCGGCCGCCCTGTCGCACGAGTTCAACCAGCCGCTGGCAGCGGTGAAGACCTATGCCGACAATGCGGCAGTCCTGATCGACCGGGAGCGAATGGCGGAGGCCCGCGACAACCTCGCGCGCATCTCGGGCCTCGCCGACCGCATGGCCTCGCTCGGCCGGCATCTGCGCAACTTCGCGCGCAAGCCAAACGAGAAGCTCGGCGCCGTGCCGCTCGCCGACACGATCAGGGACACGCTGGAGATCGTCGCCGCGCGCCTGAAGGCCGCCGATGCCTGCGTGAACGTCGACCTCGGCACGCTGCCGCTGGCCGTCCGCGCCGGCTCGGTGCGGCTCCAGCAGGTCCTCGTCAACATCATCTCCAACGCGGCCGACGCCGTCGAAGGTCGCGAAGGCAGGACGATAGACATCGTGGCGCGGCGCAAGTCGGGCAAGGTGACGATCACCGTGCGCGACCGTGGCCCCGGCGTTCCGGCTGCGATCGCCGAGCGCATCTTCGATCCGTTCTTCACCACCAAGGGAATAGGCAAGGGTCTCGGCCTCGGCCTCTCCATCTCCTACAATATCGTCAAGGATTTCGGCGGCAGCCTTTCGGTCGGCAACCATGAGGAAGGCGGCGCGGTCTTCACAATCGAGCTCGAAGCGGCGCGGCTGCCGGCGACGGAGGCTGCGGAATGAAGCCGACGATACTGCTGGTCGACGACGAGGAGGAACTGCGCCGTTCGTCGAGCCAGGCCCTCGATCTCGCCGGCTTCGATGTCAGAAGCTTCGCCGCCGGCGAACCCGTGCTCGACATCGTCGGCTACGGCTTCGAGGGCATCGTGGTCACCGACATCCGCATGCCCGACATGGACGGCATGACCCTGATGGGCAAGATCCGCGAGATCGATCCGGACATCCCCGTCATCCTCATCACCGGCCATGCCGACGTCCAGCTCGCAGTGAAGGCGATGCGTGAGGGCGCCTATGATTTCCTGGAAAAACCCTTCAACGCACAGGAACTCGCCGACATCGCGGCGCGCGCGCTCGACCGGCGCAGCCTGGTGATCGAGAACCGGCGCCTGCGCGCCGAGGCCGGCAAGCGCGACGACATCGAGGCGCGCCTGCCCGGCCGCACACAACTCATGGTCGACCTGCGCTACCGCCTGCGCGCGGTCGCGGCCACCGATGCCGATGTGCTCGTCATCGGCGACACCGGGACGGGCAAGGAGGTCGCGGCACGCGCGCTCCACGACATCAGCGCGCGGGCAGAAAGGCCGTTCGTGGCCATCGACTGCGCGGCGCTGCCGGCCAATCTGATCGAAAGCGAGCTGTTCGGCCACGAGGCCGGCGCCTTTCCCGGCGCGATCCGCGCCCGCTACGGCAAGTTCGAGCATGCACGCGGCGGCACGATCCTGCTCGACGAGATCGGCTCCATGCCGCTCGACCTCCAGGCCAAGCTGCTGCGGGTGATCGACGAGCGCCGCATCACGCGGCTCGGCTCCAACGAGGCCGTGCCGCTCGACGTGCGCTTCATCGCCGCCAGCAAGACCGATCTCGACGCGGAGGCCGCAGCCGGCCGCTTCCGCGCCGACCTGCTCTATCGGCTCAACATGGTGACGCTGCGCATGCCGGCGCTCGGCGCCCGGCGCGAGGACGTGCCCCTGCTCTTCCTCCAGCTCGTCAACGAAGCGGCCGTTCGTTACCGTCGCGGGCCGATCGACGTGCCGCCCGCGATCGTCGCCGACGTCGCGCGGCGGGACTGGCCGGGCAATGTGCGCGAGCTGCGCAACGCCGCCGATCGTTTCGTGCTGGGCCTCGGACCCGCCGAGCCGCTCGGAGCCGGCTCTGCCCATGCCGGCCTCGCAGACCGGGTCGCCGATTTCGAGCGGAGCATCATCGCGGGAGCCCTCGCCGCCCACGGCGGAAGCCTGAAGCCCGTCTACGAATCGCTGCGCATCTCGCGCAAGACCCTCTACGAGAAGATGCAGAAATACGGCCTCGGACGGCACGACCTCGACAGTGTGTGAGCAGCGCGGGATGCTTCATTCGCCCCGTCAGACAGCCGGTCGCCCGCCGATGGGTGGAAATCCACACATCTCCGTCGCCCTATGTCACGTTTTCCACCCACGGCGCGAGGCCGATGGTGTAAAAATGGCGGGCGGCACGGTCGCGGCATTTGCACATATTGCGGCCGGATGTCTTGATGGCCCGATCCCCAGCCGGCACGCCGGGGAGCTTGCGTGCGGGCCGGGCGGGTAAATGCAGACCGGGAGGACACCCATGAAGAATATGATTGCCGCCATCGGCGCGGCCGTGACGCTTTCGCTGTCGTCGTTCGCGGCCTCGGCGCAGACCTATCCCGACCGCACGGTGACCATCGTCGTGCCCTTCTCCGCGGGCGGACCGACCGACACGGTGACGCGTCTCGTCGCCGAAGCCATGTCCAAGGACCTCGGCCAGCAGATCATCGTCGAGAATGTGGGCGGTGCCGGCGGCACGCTGGGGGCTGGGCGCGTGGCGAAAGCCGATCCGGACGGCTACACGCTGCTCCTCTATCACATCGGCATGGCCACCAGTGCCACGCTCTATCGGAAACTCGCCTACGATACGCTGAACGCTTTCGAATATGTCGGCCTCGTCACCGAGGTTCCGATGACCATCGTGGCGCGCAAGGATCTCGAGCCGACCGACCTGAAGAGCCTGGTCGAATATGCCAAGGCGAACAAGGACACGGTCACGGTCGCCAATGCCGGCTTAGGTGCCGCCTCGCATCTGTGCGGGATGCTGTTCATGAACGCCATCGAGACGCCACTCGTCACCGTTCCCTACAAGGGGACCGGCCCCGCCATGACCGATCTGCTCGGCGGACAGGTCGACATCATGTGCGACCAGACCACCAACACGACCAAGCAGATCACCGGCGGGACGATCAAGGCCTATGCCGTCACCTCGCCGGAACGCCTCGACGTGCTGCCCGACGTGCCCACAACGACAGAAGCGGGCCTTCCCGCCGTGCAGGTCGGCATCTGGCATGGGCTCTATGCGCCGAAGGGAACGCCCGCCGAAGTGACGGAGCGCCTGTCGAAGTCGCTCCAGGTGGCGCTCAAGGACCCGAACGTCGTCGCCCGCTTCGCCGAGCTCGGCACGACGCCTTCCTCCGACGCCGACGCCACACCTGCCGCCCTCAAGGCCAAGCTTGAAAGCGAGATCGCTCGCTGGAAGCCGATCATCGAGGCTGCCGGCCAATACGCCGACTGATCTCCCGACCAGCGGCCTGTGTTATCGGGAAGGCGCGCCGTGGAGGCGCGCCCCCTGCAGCATCGGACCCGAAAGCGGGTACCGGTATCGGGATGAATCCGATGCTATAATAGAGGGATCGAGCGGCAGCACCGATATCATCGATCCCATCGGTGCATCCGCCGCTCTTCAGGCAGGAGTTCGGGCCGCCGGGCGAGTTCCCGGCATTTGCCAGCCCTCGGCCGCAGGCCGTCGGGCTTCTTCGGAGAAACGGTCCGGTCGACGCTGGCAGCCTTCACGAACAGGAGCGTCGGAACCCGACGCCGCTCAAAGCAACAAGGGATAGGAACGTCATGAAATCCCTGCGTATCGATCCGACGAACGGCCTCTGCGGAGCGCTTTTCCTGGTCGTCGGGCTGTTCTTTCTCGTCCAGTCGGTCGGGCTGGAGATCGGCACTGCCTTCAGGATGGGACCGGGCTATTTTCCGCTCGTCCTTTCCGGAGTTCTGATCGTGCTCGGCCTCGTCATCCTGGTGCAGGCTACCAAGGTGGAAAGCGAACCGATCGGGCCGATCGCCTGGCGCGGCATGCTTCTCATCCTGCCCGCGCCGATCCTGTTCGGCCTCACGGTGCGCGGGTTCGGCTTCGTCCCGGCCGTGTTCATCAGCGCTCTCGTCGCCTCTTTCGCCAGCACGCGCATGACGCCGCTCATGGCATTGGTGCTGGCTGCGGCGCTGACCGCCTTTTCGGTCGTCGTCTTCAGCTACGGGCTCGGCCTGCCGTACCAACGGTTCGGCCCCTGGCTGCGTTTCTGAGGAGGGCAGGATGGAACTCTTGTCCAATCTCGGCCTCGGTTTCGCGACCGCCTCGACGCTCGCCAATCTCGGCTTCTGCCTGATAGGCGTCCTGCTCGGCACGCTGATCGGCGTGCTGCCGGGCATCGGCGCCACGGCAACCATCGCGATGCTGCTGCCGATCACCTTCCAGATCGGCGATCCCGTCTCCTCGCTCATCATGCTGGCCGGCATCTATTACGGCGCCCAATATGGCGGCTCGACCACGGCGATCCTGATCAACATGCCGGGCGAATCCTCGTCCGCCGTCACGGCCATCGACGGCTACCAGATGGCCCGCAACGGCCGGGCGGGCGCGGCCCTCGCCATCGCCGCGATCGGCTCCTTCTTCGCCGGCACGGTCTCGACCTTCCTCGTGGCGCTTTTCGCACCGCCACTGACGGCCATCGCGCTGGAATTCGGGGCGGCGGAATATTTCTCGCTGATGGTGGTCGGCCTCGTCTCGTCGATCGCGCTCGCGCACGGTTCGATCGTGAAGGCGCTGGCCATGGTCGTGCTCGGCCTGCTGCTCGGCCTCGTCGGAACCGACATCTATTCCGGCACTCCGCGCTTCACACTGGGGATTACCGAATATGCCGATGGGCTGAATTTCGTCGCGGTGGCGGTCGGCGTCTTCGGCATCGCCGAGATCCTGCGCAACCTGGAGAACGAGCATGAGCGCTCGGTGCTGATCCGCAAGGTCAGCGGCCTGCTGCCGACGCGCGAGGATTTCAGGCGCATGACGGCGCCGATCCTGCGCGGTACGGCGATCGGCTCGGCGCTCGGCATCCTGCCTGGCGGCGGCGCCATCCTCGCCGCCTTCGCCTCCTACACGGTCGAGAAGCGGCTTTCCGACCGCCCCGAGGAGTTCGGCAAGGGAGCCATCGCCGGCGTCGCCGGTCCCGAATCGGCCAACAATGCCGGCGCGCAGACCTCCTTCATCCCGATGCTGACGCTGGGTATTCCCGCCAACCCGGTCATGGCGCTGATGATCGGCGCCATGATCATCCAGGGCATCGTGCCGGGCCCCAATGTCGCGACCGAGCAGCCGGCGCTGTTCTGGGGCATCATCGCGTCCATGTGGATCGGCAACCTGATGCTCGTCATCCTCAACCTGCCGCTGATCGGCCTGTGGGTGAAGCTGCTGACGGTGCCCTACTACGTGCTGTTCCCGATCATCATGGCCTTCTGCTCGATCGGGGTCTACAGCGTCAACGCCAACATCTACGACCTCTTCGCGGTCGCCTTCTTCGGGTTCATCGGCTACGTGCTCGTCAAGCTGCGCTGCGAACCGGCGCCGCTGCTGCTCGGATTCGTGCTCGGCCCGCTGCTCGAGGAGAATCTGAGGCGCGCCATGATCCTGTCGCGCGGCGATCCATCCGTCTTCGTCACGCGGCCGATCAGCGCCACGCTGCTCGCCATCGCCGCGGCCGTGCTCATCGTCGTGTTCCTGCCGAGCGTGAAGAAGAAGCGCGAGGAAGTGTTCGTCGAGGAGAATTGAGGGCGGGCAACCCTGCCCTCCCGGGGGGGCGAGGGAGCGGCTACGCCCTATGCCCGCGCGGCACCGGCGAAAGGGCTGAGGCCCAGCCATTGCTGCATGGCGCGCGCGATCGCGGGATCGCCGTCGAGTTCGAGAGCACCGGCCTCGACCTCGGCCCTCACCTTCGCCAGGCCCATCCAGATCGCGGTCATGCTCCTCAATGAAGAGCGGACCATGAGGTCGATATCGAAACCAGGGTCGAAATTGCACAGATCGACCTCGCCGCCGTCGACGACCAGCCACCAGTTCTTCTGCTTGGCCGACAGTTCGGGGTACTGAAACTGAATCGTGCAGCGGCGCGGGGGCAAAGGCTCGGGATTGAGATTGCGGCGCATGTCCCACATCAGAAGCGACGGGTCGAGATTGCGCAGAGAAAGCTGCGATTCCACCCAGCGCGTTCCCCAGAAGCCGAGCCCCATGATGATGCCGCGGAGATCCTCGCCCGCCGCCGTCAGACGATATTCGGCCGCACCGCCGTTCTTCTTCTCGATGACGCCGGCTTTCTCCAGTTCTTTCAAGCGTTTGGACAAAAGCGCGGGGGACATGCGGGGTACGCCGCGCCTCAGGTCGTTGAACCGCGTCGTTCCCGACAGCAATTCACGGATGACCAGCGTCGTCCAGCGGGAACACAGGATTTCCGACGCCATCGAAACGGGACAGAACTGTCCATATCCGCCAAGCATGCAATCCACCGTTGTTGACCGCAATCAGGATAACATTTCGGGCCTGCACCGCAAAGCAACCTATCGTTTCGCCTGGCATGCGGCAGAGCACTTCCGGCAGGCATCATTCACACGCTTTTCTCCATATATGACGCATATTTCTATCCATCTATTCTTGTCCGCCTCTTCGAAAAGCTGACCAGCCAGCGAGCGGTACAGTTCGTGAACTGGACCCGCGCCTTTCATGGCGCGATCCTGCCACTGAGAAAATCCCACGGAGGATCATCAGATGACATTGGCGGCACCCGAAACATCGAGACTGAAGAACTTTGGTCCGGCCCCGGCGGGACGCGTGGTCGACATCGTCCGGGAACTGCTTCCCGGATTTGCAAAGAGGGCGGATGCCCATGACGCAGGCGACCGTTTCGTCGCCGAGAACTACGCGGCATTGAAAGACGCGGGGCTCGTCGAAACCGGCGTGCCCGTGGAACTGGGCGGCGGCGGCGCCGAGATCGCGGAACTCTGCGAAATGCTGCGGACGATGGCGCATGGCTGCGCCTCGACGGCGCTCGCCTTTTCCATGCACACCCACCAGGTCGCAATCCCGGCCTGGCGCTGGCGGCATCAGAAGGTGGCCGCGGTCGAGCCGCTGCTGCGCCGCGTCGCGACGGATCGCATCATTCTCCTGTCGAGCGGCGGTTCCGACTGGATCGGCGGGTCGGGCAAGGCCGAAAGGGTCGAAGGCGGCTACCGCGTCACGGCGCGCAAGGTCTTCACGTCGGGCGCCGAGGCAGGCGACCTCTTGATGACGGGCGCGATCACCGAGCAGGACGGCACGCGCATGGTCATCCATTTCGGACTGCCGATGAAAGCCGAGACGGTCAAGATCGTCGACACATGGCGCACCCTCGGCATGCGCGGCACAGGTTCGAACGATGTGGTCGTCGACGGGCACTTCATACCCGACGCCGCGGTCGCCTTGTCCCGCAAGGCGGGCGAGTGGCATCCGCTGTTCCAGGTGATCGCCACGACCGCGTTCCCGCTGATCTATGCTGTCTATCTGGGAGTAGCTGAAAGCGCACGCGACATCGCCATCGGGCTCGCGGCCGGGAAGCAGCCGAACCACCACCTGACGGAACTTGCGGGCCGCATGGAGACGACGCTTCGCGCCGCGCAGATCGCGCACCGCCACATGGTGGAGGTGGTCGAACGGAACAATCCCTCGGCGGAGTCCGTCAACGAGGTGATGATCGGCCGCACGCTGGTGGCACAGAATGCCATCCAGGCCGTCGAATTCGCCATGGAACTGGCCGGCGGCGCCGGCTTCTATCGCGCCAATGGCCTCGAACGGTGTTTTCGCGACATCCAGGGTGCGCGCTACCACCCGCTGCAGGCAGGCCCGCAGGCGCGCTATTCCGGGTCGATGGCGCTGGGGCTGCCGGTGGCGGAAGTGTTCTGAGCAATGCTGTGACTCGAGGAAATCCAAACGAGGGTTCTGGAGGGACTGTAGCCGGCCGGCCGGTCTGCAGCGTGTCGCATGAAGAAGGATACTCGCGACACGCTGCAGGTACTTTCGGGAGACGTGCTTCTGCCCGCCACGGCTGGAACGACGAGTCCTTCAGCCATGTCGCAACCAGTTTCTAGACAAACTCGATCCGCACCTTGCGTCCGACCATTTCGGCCGCGCGCTGCAAGGTTGTCAGCGTGACATTGCCGTCCTTGGGGTCGAGCAGGCGGTCCACCTGACTGCGGCTCGTTCCCATCTGCGCGGCCATCTGGCGCTTGGAGAGTTTCTTTTCCCTCATGGCGTTCTCAAGCTGCCAGGCGAGCACTTCCTTGATGGCGATCGCCTCGAACTCCTCGCGCTTGCCTTCTTCGGTCAGGAACTCATCGAGGGTGACGAGCCCTTCGGTCGAACGTCCCTTGTTGCCTTCTTCCGTCATGACTGCCTCCTATGGCATGAACTCTTTCATTCGCTTGCGGGCCAGCGTCAGTTCCTCGTCCGGGGTCTTCTGGGTTTTCTTGATGAACCCGGAGAGCACCAGGATTGCGTCTGCCCGCACACAAAACAGCATGCGGGCGATGCGTCCGCTGGGAAGCGATGTGCGCACTTCCCACAATCCGCCGCTGAGTGGTCGGCACAAAGGCATGCCCACCGGCCAGCGATATTGAACGCGCATCAAATCAAGCCCGATGGCTTGCCGATCGTTTTCATCGAGGCCACGCAGCCAGTCTCGAACGACCTCGTTGCCGCCAGCCGTACGGTAGAACACGACCGGGATGCTGCGCGGCGCCTCAGTAGCCATTTGGCATCATATAATGTCCATGTACCATAAAAAGTGCATAGCTGCAAATGGGGATTCGGGGACTGATCCTTTCCCAGCAGGCGGAACGAACGACGCAACTGACGCGCGATCAACACTCCGCAGAAAGAACGACTCGTGCGCCAGCAACGTCCTGGACATGCGACAATGTCTGGCTGTCACGAAAATCAACCGCAAGTAGCGCGTCGGTCGGTGGCGCGGCCTCATCCAAGTCGTGAGCGAAACCAAACGGACGCGAGGTCGGGAAGATGGTGCGGACGGCGGGGATCGAACCCGCAAGCCTGTGAAGGCGAGAGATTTTAAGTCTCTTGTGTCTACCAGTTCCACCACGTCCGCCCGGTGGCTCTTTTCAAACGGCTTGGCGCGAAGGTCAAGCCGTTCCGGATGCGGAGCCGCCGCAGCCGGCGGGCAAGATCGACTTCACTCGCTTCAGGCGGCGAAAGCCCGCTCCGCGATGCGGCGGATGAAGGCCACCGTCTGCGCGGCGGCGGAGAATTGCGGCATATGGCCGACGCCGTCAGCCAGTTCCAGGTCGAGGCCGGGGATCCTGCCGACCATGTCGACGCCGTGTTTCTGGTAGTCGAGCACGCGGTCGGCCGTGCCGAACAGGATGCCGACCGGCACCTTGATCTCGCCGAAGCGCTTCTGGATCGCGGGATAGTCGACGCCCGCCGCGACGATATCTGTCGAGGTCGCGTAAAAATGGCTCGGTCTCAGCCCCAGCCAGCCGCCGCCCTCGGTCATGTAGTCGGCCGGCGGCGGCTGCGGGCCGAAGACGAAGCCGAGCGTCTGGTCGGCATATTTCAGCGCGGCCGGCACGGCCACCGTCTCGGCGACCAGGCGACGCTTCAGCGGCGAGGGAATGTAGAGGGCGGCGAATTCCGGCGCCACCTCGCCCGTGTGATGCGTGTGCGGCGACAGGAGAGCGAGGCCCGACACCACGTCCGGATGCTCGATTGCCAGCGTCAGCGACACGGCTCCGCCCAGCGAATGGCCGACGACCAGCGGCTTGTTCAGTTCCAGCGCCTCGATGAAATGGCGGATGACGAGGGCCTGCTCGGGCAGGCGGCCCGTCGCGTCGCGCGCCCGAACGGAATAGCCGGAGCCCGGCCTGTCGATGGCGATCAGCCGGTAGCCCGAGCCGAAGCGGTCGAAGAGCGGCGAGCGGAACTGGTGGAGTTGCGCGCCGAGCCCGTGGATGAAGAGGATGGGCCGGCCCCTGCCCTTCTCGACGTAATGGATCCGGTTGCCGTGGACGGTGACGAACTTGCCAGTAGGCGGCACCATCTTCTCGGCCTTCGCCGCGATCCTGCGTGTCCTGAACACGGCGAGGGCGAGCGCCGCCAGCACCGCGGCCAGCAGCAACGCAATGACCGACAGCACGATCGACACAAAGGTCATGATTCCCCCGAGGCCGGTGACGACGCCGACAATCTAAGCAGGTTTCGGAAAAGTGTCCCGCGGTTTCCGGTAAAAACCTGCGGCGAACATTAGAAGCTGAGCGGGTGAAGCGTGGGCGAAGCCAC
Organism: Mesorhizobium sp. L-8-10; assembly: GCF_016756635.1. Lineage (NCBI taxonomy): Bacteria > Pseudomonadati > Pseudomonadota > Alphaproteobacteria > Hyphomicrobiales > Phyllobacteriaceae > Mesorhizobium > Mesorhizobium sp. L-8-10. The sequence goes on from NZ_AP023263.1 coordinate 5,688,289, forward strand.
GCGAGCCTGCTTAGGCAGCGTTTAAAACTGACCGAATCGCTTCGACCAAGATCTGGCGAAGGAGGTGCGGTGCTGCCGGCACTGCGTTGCCCCTCACTGTCCTGCCGGACATCTCTCCCCGCAAGCGTCCCGCAAGCGGGGAGAGAGGGGCCGGCCGCTCGGATTTCGCCAATCGGAAACCTCGGCCATTGGCAAAAACGTAGACCCGATCGGCTCTCGCCGATGCGCAAGGGAACCAGGCCCTCATGCCGGCAAAGGACAGTGCGGCCGGGAATGCCGGCCGCGGTGTCCTTTCTACGGAGAATTTCGATCAGCCGTGCAGCTTGATCGTGATCTCGGCGAGCCGCTTGCCCTGGAAGCGCGCGCCCTCCAGCTCCTGCTGGGACGGCTGGCGCGAGCCGTCGGAATCGGAGGTCGTCGTCATGCCGTAGGGCGAGCCGCCGCGCACCACGTCGTTGCCCATCTGGCCCTGATAAGCGTAGGACAAGGGGACGATGATCATGCCGTGATGCTGCAGCGAGGCCTGGGCCGTCAGGATCGAGATCTCGGCTCCGCCGTGCTGCGTGGAGGTCGACGACATCACAGTGGCCACCTTGTTCACCAGGGCGCCCTTGACCCAGAGCGGCCCGGTCTGGTCGAGGAAGTTCTTCATCTGGGCAGCCATCGCGCCGTAGCGCGTCGAGAAAGCGAGGATGAGGCCGTCATAGTTCTCGAGTTCCAGCGGCTCGGCGAAAGGCGCCTCCTGGTCGAGCTTGTAATAGGCCGCCTTGGCGACCTCTTCCGGCACCAGTTCGCGCACCCGCTTGACGGTGACCTCGGCGCCGGTCTCGCGCGCGCCCTCGGCCGCGGACCTCGCCATCGCCTCGCTATGTCCCCAGCTCGAATAATAAAGCACCAGCACCTTGGCCATGGTTTGTCTCCTGTGAAAGCCGTTCAGGCGGACGCCGCCCGCGCCGCCCGATACAACGGACCTTATCGCCCCGACGCCGACGCCGAAACGCCGACGCCGTCGACAGTTCGTTCACAGTTCGGCGACCATTGCCGGCTCGCCGGATGGGCGCTATGTGACGCTGACCGTTTGCCGGGGATGCGCCATGACCGATATCGTTACCGCCTCCATGATCGTCATCGGCGACGAGATCCTGTCCGGCCGCACCAAGGACCGCAATATCGGCCACCTCGCCGACATCATGACCGCGATCGGCATCGACCTGAAGGAAGTCCGTATCGTCGCCGACGACGAGGACGCGATCGTGGAGGCGGTGAACGGGCTGCGCGTCCGCTACACCTATGTCTTCACCAGCGGCGGCATCGGCCCCACCCATGACGACATCACCGCCGACTCGATCGCCAGGGCCTTCGGCGTCCCTTGCGAATACGACGCCAGGGCCTATGCGATGCTCGAGGCCAACTACGCCGCGCGCGGCATGGAATATACCGATGCCCGCAAGCGCATGGCGCGCATGCCGCTCGGCGCGGAGCATATCGTCAATCCCGTCTCGACGGCTCCGGGCTTCCGTGTCGAGAACGTCCATGTGATGGCCGGCGTGCCGGCCGTGTTCCAGGCCATGCTCGACAATGTCGTGCCCACGCTCACGACAGGCACCAGGCTGCTCTCCACGGCGATCCGGAGCCCGTTCGGCGAGGGCGCCATCGGCACGCCGCTCGGCGAGATCCAGAAAGCCCATCCCGACACGATCATCGGCTCCTATCCGAAATATCAGGATGGCCGCTTCTGGACCGAACTGGTGGTGCGCGCCCGTTCCCCCGAAGCGCTGGAGGCCGGCCGGGCGGCCGTGCAGGCGATGCTCGACGGGCTGAAGGCTCAAAGCTGACAGGCGCACTGTTCCGGAACCGGAAGGCAGGCTCCCGCGTTCTGGTTACGTGGCGATCCGCCCCTCAGAAATGGAGCATGCGCCGTGCCCTACAAGACATTGCTCGCCGTCATCCAGAACACACACGATATCGACCGCGTGCTGGACCATGTCCTGCCGCTCGCAGCGCGGCTGCGCAGCCATGTCGTCGGCATTCACGCCGAGCCGATGGCGATCCCCTACACCACCGCGATCGGCTTTCCCGACGCGGAGTACATGCAGGTCACCGCTGACGCCAGCAAGGAACGCGCCGCGGAACTCGGCAGGAAATTCGGCACCCGCGCAACGGCGGCAGCCGTGCCTCACGAATGGCGCACCATGGAGAGCCTTTCCGGCGACAGCGCGCTCTGCGCGCTGGCCAGCGCCCGCGCCGCCGACCTTGTGATCGCGGCGCAAAGAGACCCCGCCGACAGCGGAGCGGCCAGTACCAATGTCGACCATCTCTTGTTCGAAACGGGCCGCCCGACGCTGTTCCTGCCTTATGCAGGGCCGGTCACCACGACCTTCTCCAGGATCCTCGTTGCCTGGAACGGCACGCGCGAGGCATCGCGCGCGGTGTTCGACGCGCTCCCCTTCATCATGGAGGCCGACCAGACCGAGATCCTGACCGTCGACGCCCCGGAAGCCGAGGACGAGCCGGCCAAGGTCGCCGGCGCCGACATCGCGGCCGCCCTCATGCGCCACGGCGCGCATGTGACGGTCGCGGAGGAAAGCTCGGCCGGTATCGGCGTGGGCGCCACGATCGAAAATCATTGCGTGGAGAACAATACGGATCTGCTGGTAATGGGCGCCTACGGCCATTCGCGGCTGCGCGAGTTCCTATTCGGCGGCGTGACGCGCGATGTGTTGCGGTCGATGCCGGTCGCCACTTTCATGTCCCGCTGACAGGGAGCCTCGGAAGGTGCGGCACATGCTCGCGCGGGGCTTGCCAACGCCCCGGCATTCCGGCTAATTCCGCCTGCATTCCTCGATCTTCAGCGCGCCGAGGCGCGCGACCGGAGTGCGCCCGCCATGTCCCTTCCCGAAAAGGCCTTTCCCGTTTCCTGGGATCAGTTCCACCGCGACGCCCGTGCGCTGGCCTGGCGTCTGGCCGGCGCAGGCAACTGGAGGGCGATCGTCTGCATCACGCGCGGCGGGCTGGTGCCGGCGGCGATCATATCGCGCGAGCTCGGCGTGCGGATCATCGAGACGGTCAGCGTCGCCTCCTATCACGACTATGCCGAGCAGGGGCAGTTGAAGGTGCTGAAGGAGATCTCGGCGCCGCTTCTGGAAAATGGCGGCGAAGGCATACTGATCGTCGACGACCTGACCGATACCGGCAAGACCGCCTCCGTGGTGAAAGCCATGATGCCCAAGGCGCATTTCGCGACGGTCTATGCCAAGCCCAAAGGACGGCCGCTGGTCGATACCTTCGTCACCGAGGTGTCGCAGGACACCTGGATCTACTTCCCCTGGGACATGGGCTTCACCTATCAGAAGCCGATCGCCGAGGGGCACGCCGGATAACCCGTTCCCTCCAAGGCGAAGATCCGGGCAACAGCCGATTGCCGCACGCCGGTCTTGTGGAATTTTCAACCTGCTATTCTGGCGTGTGGAGCAATTTGCTCTTCAATCTGCTATGATCCGCCTCAACATCGAGGGGTGAAATGTGATTCTCGGCCGATCTCCGGCATGAGGTGACTGCGATGGGCCAAGGGGTGGGCGACAATCTTTCACGGCCGGCGCGGGCCGCAGCGGGTACGAGCGCGCTTCAGGTGGCAGCGCTGCCCTGGCGGCGCAACCGTGGCGGCATCGAGGTCATGCTTATCACCAGCCGCGACACGGGACGTTGGGTTCTGCCCAAGGGCTGGCCCGAAGGCCCCGAGGAATTCCGCGACGCGGCGGCACGCGAGGCCAAGGAAGAGGCCGGGATCAGCGGCGCCGTCTCGCGCATCGAAGTCGGCCACTACTCCTATCTGAAATGCGGCGCCAGCCGGGACCTGTCCTGCGACGTGCTGGTCTTCTCGCTGGAGGTCGGCGCGGTCGCCGACAAGTGGAAGGAAAAGGGCCAGCGCAGGCGCAGATGGGTCAAGCCCGAGAAAGCCGCGCGCATGGTGAACGAGCCCGATCTCGCCGCGCTGATCGAGAGCTTCGCCAGCAGTTCCGACCGCATCGCCGCGGAATAGGCTTTCCCCTCGCCGATATCCGGACATTGCCGCCGGGGCCCGCCGGCGCCTCCGCTGTCCGCCCTGGCAGGCAGCGAAACGGCCCCTTTCGCCAACCCTGGCGACTCGGGCCAGCCCCTCCCCATCCCCGATATCCACACGCCACACGCACAACATATAGCGGTCACAAAACTTCCAAGAAACGAATCCTTGACGGCCTCCGGCGAGTCGCTTTTTATGGGTCATGCGCTCTTGTTGAGGGTGCGGCCGGGCGGTGTGTAGTCCCGGTCTTTTTTCCGGACTCAGTTGCGTTTTCATCGCGGTTCCGCCCGTTTCACGAGGCCGGGCGGGGTGTTTGGTTTGCGGGTTTTCGAGGGCGAAGGGGACAATTGGCGGGCTGGCAGAAATCTTCTGTTAACACTATATTTAGTGTTTGCAGCCATGCTCGGCACTAGATAGCGTGAATTTCCCTCCCTGAGGGAATCGAAATCAACGAGTTGTGTCGGACCCGTGGAGGGTCTGTCGAAGGCCGGGCGGCGCGCTCCCTAGAGGAGGGTCTATGGCGTTTGGACGGATCACGGCGGATGGAGATCCGGATACCCCGAAGGGTTTCCGGCGGCGGCGGACCGCGTCTTTTCGGATTGGCCGTGAAGGCCTGTGGAAAAGGCGCTATATATAGACAAAGGGACTAAGGCTATGCGCATCGAGCGGCGTTTCACCAAGGCTGGACAGAGCGCTTATGCGGAGATCGAATTCCGCAAGGCGCTTTCCGAGATCAGGAACCCGGACGGGTCGGTCGTCTTCCGCCTCGACGACATCGACGTGCCCGCTCAGTTCTCCCAGGTCGCCGCCGACATCCTGGCCCAGAAATATTTCCGCAAGGCGGGGGTCCCTGCCCGCCTGAAGAAGATCGAGGAGAACGGCGTTCCCTCCTTCCTCTGGCGCTCCGTGCCCGACGAGACGGAGCTCGCCAAGCTGCCCGAGAACGAGCGTTACGGTTCCGAGACCGACGCCCGCCAGGTCTTCGACCGTCTCGCCGGCACCTGGACCTACTGGGGCTGGAAAGGCGGCTATTTCAAGGGCGAGGACGACGCGCGCGCCTTCCGCGACGAGCTCGCCTATATGCTGGCCACCCAGCGCGTGGCGCCCAATTCGCCGCAATGGTTCAACACCGGCCTGCACTGGGCCTATGGCATCGACGGTCCCGGCCAGGGCCATTTCTACGTCGACCCCTTCACCGGCAAGCTGACCAGGTCCAAATCGGCCTATGAGCATCCGCAGCCGCATGCCTGCTTCATCCAGTCGGTCGCCGACGACCTCGTCAACGAGGGCGGCATCATGGATCTGTGGGTGCGCGAGGCGCGCCTGTTCAAATACGGCTCCGGCACCGGCTCGAACTTCTCGCATCTGCGCGGCGAAGGCGAAAAACTGTCCGGCGGCGGCCGTTCGTCGGGCCTGATGAGCTTCCTGAAGATCGGCGACCGCGCCGCCGGCGCCATCAAGTCGGGCGGCACGACGCGCCGCGCCGCCAAGATGGTCGTGGTCGACGTCGACCACCCCGACATCGAGGCCTATATCGACTGGAAGGTAAACGAGGAGCAGAAGGTCGCCGCGCTTGTGACCGGCTCCAAGATCGTCCGACAGCACCTGACCGCCATCATGAAGGCCTGCGTCAACTGCGAAGGCCATGACGACGACTGCTTCGACCCCGCCATCAACACCGCGCTGAAGCGCGAGATCAAGGCGGCCAAGAAGAACGCCGTGCCGGAGAACTACATCAAGCGCGTCATCCAGTTCGCCAGGCAGGGCTACACCCAGATCGAGTTCAAGACCTACGACACCGACTGGGATTCGGAGGCCTATCTCACCGTCTCCGGCCAGAACTCCAACAATTCGGTCTCGCTGAAGGACGATTTCCTGCGCGCCGTCGAGAAGGACGAGGACTGGAACCTGATCCGCCGCATCGACGGCAAGGTCGGCAAGACGCTGAAGGCGCGCGACCTGTGGGAGAAGATCGGCTACGCCGCCTGGGCGTCGGCCGATCCGGGCCTGCATTTCAACACGACCATGAACGACTGGCACACCTCGCCGGCGGCCGGCCCGATCTGCGCGTCCAACCCGTGCTCGGAATACATGTTCCTGGACGACACGGCCTGCAACCTTGCCTCGATCAACCTTCTGACCTATCGCAATGGCGACGGCTCGATCGATATCGAGCGCTACGAGCATACGGTGCGGCTGTGGACCATCGTGCTCGAGATCTCGGTCATGATGGCGCAGTTCCCGTCGAAGGAAATCGCCAAGCTCTCCTACGAATACCGCACGCTGGGCCTCGGTTACGCCAATATCGGCGGCCTGCTGATGACCTCGGGCATCCCCTACGACTCCCGCGAAGGCCGCGCCATCTGCGGCGCGCTCACCGCAATCATGACCGGCGTGGCCTATGCCACCTCGGCCGAGATGGCTTCCGAGCTCGGCGCCTTCCCCGACTATGACCGCAACGCCGTCAACATGCTGCGCGTCATGCGCAATCACCGCCGCGCCGCCTATGGCGAGAAGGACGGCTACGAGAAGCTGTCGGTCAATCCGGTGCCGCTCGTCGCCGAGGACTGCCCGCAGCCGGAACTGATGGCGCATGCCCGCACCGCCTGGGACCGCGCCATCGAGCTCGGCGAGGAGCACGGCTACCGCAACGCCCAGGCCACCGTCATCGCGCCGACCGGCACGATCGGCCTGGTCATGGACTGCGACACCACCGGCATCGAGCCCGACTTCGCGCTGGTGAAGTTCAAGAAGCTCGCCGGCGGCGGCTATTTCAAGATCATCAACCGCGCCGTGCCGGAAGCGCTGCGCACGCTGGGCTATTCCGAGAGCCAGATCGCCGAGATCGAGGCCTATGCGGTGGGCCACGGCAATTTGAACCAGGCGCCCGCCGTCAACCCGGCCTCGCTCAGGGCCAAGGGCTTCACCGATGAGAAGATCGCGGCGCTGAACGCTGCGCTGAAGCAGGCCTTCGACATCAAGTTCGTCTTCAACAAATGGACTCTGGGCGAGGATTTCTGCAAGGAGGTCCTGGGCTTCACCGACGAGCAGCTCAACGACTTCTCCTTCGAGATGCTGCCGGCGCTCGGCTTCTCCCGCAAGGACATCGAGGCCGCCAACATCCACGTCTGCGGCGCGATGACGCTGGAAGGCGCGCCCTTCCTGAAGGCCGAGCACCTGCCCGTCTTCGACTGCGCCAATCCCTGCGGCAAGATCGGCAAGCGCTATCTCTCGGTGGAATCGCATATCCGCATGATGGCCGCCGCCCAGCCCTTCATCTCGGGCGCCATCTCCAAGACCATCAACATGCCGAACGAGGCGACGGTCGAGGACTGCAAGGAAGCCTATATGCTCTCCTGGAAGCTGGCGCTGAAGGCCAACGCGCTCTATCGCGACGGCTCCAAGCTCAGCCAGCCGCTCAACGCCTCGCTGATCGCCGACGACGAGGACGAAGACGACCTGATCGAGGAGTTGGTCTCGGCGCCGACGGCCGCCAAGGCGGTGACGGTGACGGAGAAGATCGTCGAACGCATTGTCGAGCGCGTCGTGCGCGACCGGGAGAAGCTGCCCAACCGCCGCAAGGGCTACACACAGAAGGCGGTGGTGGGCGGCCACAAGGTCTATCTGCGCACCGGCGAGTTCGACGACGGCCGGCTGGGCGAGATCTTCATCGACATGCACAAGGAAGGTGCCGCCTTCCGCGCCATGATGAACAATTTCGCCATCGCCATCTCACTCGGCCTGCAATATGGCGTGCCGCTGGAGGAATATGTGGAGGCCTTCACCTTCACCAAATTCGAGCCGGCCGGCATGGTGCAGGGCAACGACGCGATCAAGAACGCCACGTCGATCCTCGACTATGTGTTCCGCGAGCTCGCGATCTCCTATCTCGGCCGCAACGACCTCGCCCATGTCGACACGTCCGACTTCTCCAACACCGCGCTCGGCCGCGGCATCAACGAGGGCCGCGCCACGCCTTTCTCCAAGGGCCTGACCCGCGGCGCCTCTCCGCTGAAAGTGGTGAGCGGGATCTCCGGCTCGGATCCGAAAGGGATGGCCGGGGGATCGAATCCCGCTGCCGCGCCCGCCCGCCCCGCGACGACGGCCTTCGCCGGCTCCAACGTCAGGGCGATCTCGTCGGGCGCGACGGTGACGGCGTTGAAACCCGCCTATGCGGAACTGCGCGAGGAATCGACTGCCTTCAAGCGCGACTATGAGGAACGCGCCAGGGAACTTGCCGAAGACATCGCCGGAGAGGCGGAAGAAGCCTCCGCCGACACCCTGTTCACTGACGCCGCCGCGAAGGAGGCCTCCGACGCCAAGGCGCTCGCCGCCGAACGCCGCAACCGCGCGATCATGCAGGGCTACACCGGCAACATGTGCTCGGAGTGCCAGAACTTCACCATGGTGCGCAACGGCACCTGCGAGAAGTGCGACACTTGTGGTGCGACGAGTGGGTGTTCGTGAGAGAAGAGATGAGTGTGGTGGGAGACCCAAAGTTCCGTATTTAGGAGCCAAAGTTTCGAACCAAAGCCTGCGATTTCAATCACTTGGACTTTTGGGAGAAGAGCCTGTTCAGCCCTGCTCCCCGACGCAAGTTGGGCTCTTGTCACTCGATCAGACGGTGCAGTTCCCGAGCGCAGCAGCCGCGCTCGGGCGGAGGTGGCCGTTCTCGCCCACGCGCAAATCTGGCCCTGGTGGCCTTCACCTTCTGCGTCGCGAATGACCACGATGGGGCAGCCTGGCGGCCGTTGAGCAAACTGTAGCTAGACCCCAAAAGCGGACGCGCCTGGAACCCAGTTTACGCCGCCTCCCTCGCGCACTCGAACAAAGTCGGTTAGTCCCATTCATTCTCCATGTCAGAATTGGCAAAATTATCGAGACTTTCGCGGATCGCACTGATCTGACTTGGGGTCAACCGGCCCACATCCGCAACTGCCCGATTGAGGTATTTCTTCCCTCCGCGTTGTCTCATGACACGAAGGCAGATGCGATCGACAATTCCTGCCCTGGCCGCAGCTAGCAGTAGGTAGGATGGGGGCCAGTTGGAATTCATAAATGCGTCGACCAACCCGTGCCGAGCGGGCTTTGCTCGATCCCAGTCGTTGACCAGCATTCGAGGCAGAGCGAAGAAAAGGCCGAATATCCCATCATTGTCCTTATTGTTTCGGGAGACTAATTCCCGATAGACGGCTGGAAACGCTGCCGCGAGCACCTCCGCGACCGGTGATCGCGTGAGGTCGATAGTAGCAGACATACTCGTCGTTGCTGCCCTCAAATGAACCGTAGGCGCAATTGTCCTAGTGTCCCAAAGCAAGCGAGCCCACGTCGCGCATATTTCCTCATCGATTCCATTAGGTGCACGCCTAGACAGACGATCAGAAAGATTGTCGACGCAGCTCGCCAGTTGCCTTTTCTGGGCTTCCGGCAGACGCGTTAGGATTGAAAGATTTTGTGCAAGCCTGGCTGTCGAAATTCCGTTCGGGATACTCCACCATATCATCTGGCGGACCCCGACTTCGTCAAAATGGTCAGTAACCAGAAGCTGAACGCGTTTATCGGCCGGTTTGGCCTCCAAGAGCGCTCGTTCAAGGGCCGTGTTGATGACGTCCGAACGTAGTCGGCCCTTGGGCAGAACACCAAGCGTGAGTTGAGCAAACTCGAGGAGGTCTTCGACCGACACCGCGCCCAAAACCAGTATCCGAGCTATCTGTGGGGCGGTGGCCTCGACGTCCCTTGCCAACGTGTGCAACATCTTGCGACGCATCGCCGGGTCTCGTTGTGCTTCTATCACCGACCTATCGCTTTGACTTTCGATCACGATCGAGAGCAAAGCTGCCGATCTTGAGCCCTCGATCGGGCCATCGAAAAGCCAATCAATATCATTCGGCACCAGGCGAATGGTCTTCGCGAGAAAGCGATCTGCGTTGCTTCCCTGCAGCTCGCGCGCGACAACACTACGCACGTTCCGCATTGTAGCGTCGTCGCGAATTGCATCGACGAGCGCGTCATCGAACTCGGGGAACGCGAGAGCGGAACGGCAAACAATTTCCGCAACGCGACCGGCAAGGTCATCACCCGAGCTGCGATGTAGAATACTGGGTAGCAGAGGCGCGAACTCACGACTGTCTATTTCGGACACGAGCCGGCCAGCTGCTTTGTCTCGCCAAGTGTCGTCACCCGTCTGGAGATACGGCAGAAAATCTGAAGCGGGTGTCTCTCCAGTCCTGATGCGGCGCGCGACCGCCTCGGCAAAGACCGAGCTATTAGCAACTAGGAAGGTGCCTACCCGAGCGGGAATGCGCCGGTAATCGATAGCCGAGCCGTCCGCGGCCCCCAATCCATCGGCCAGCCCCTGCATAATGTCGGTCGGAAGGGCGTCCGACCCGTCCTCGAAGCGACGCGAGAACTCGATCGCGGCGTCGGGGTCGGAAGCAGCCAGTCCCTCGGCGTCCCTGCCCGCCTCGACGCTAAGCGGCTCAAGGTCATCCCGACCCCGCACTTTGCCAGCCAAAGTCTGAAGAAAAATCCAGGCATCTGCGGATGGCATGCTATGGACGGCCGAGTTAATCGCAGAGACAAGCAATGGCCGCGAGCTTCTCATCGCATAGGATGCGAGGCCGGGCTGCGAATTGACAATGTCTAGCATCCCTAGGACAGCGCTCGAGCTCGTCGGCGCCTTCTCTGCCAGTTCATTCCACAGCAGAGACTTTCTAAACGCAACCTCGTCACCTGGGCCGTCCGCTCCCAAAAGCCCGAGCGCATCCCCTGAGGCTAGAGTGGGATGGGGCGACTGAAGGATTGCGTCAGCGACTGCGGACGACCAGCGATGACGAGCGCTCTTCGGCGAGCCAGCCTCAATCTTTCGTCCAGGCCAGTTCGAGAACCTAGACCGGGCTCTCTTCGGCGCGAAGACCAAGTCGAAGTCCCGCCCGCCGATCTTGCGCGGCCCCAACGCATAAGTGCAGACTGAAAATTCGCCGCGAATTGCAGGCCAAAATGCCGTGACAAGCCTGGTTGTAAGCAGATCGGCGTCGCTAGCATCGAAGACCACGATGGGCTTCCGTGCCTCAAGGAACAGAGCCTCGACCAGTTCAGGTGTTCGCTGATCAACGAGTGAAGGAATCGGCTCTTCCGCGCTTACGCCAACAATGGGTAGAAGTTCATTGTCGGTGGGTAATGTCAGTTGCCTCAGCAACCACTGCAAATGTGCGTTCTCGTGCCATCGTTCTCGGGGAACGAGTAGGCTCTTGGTCAGCACGCAGCCAGCCCGTGGAGCCGCCAAGTCCGGCCATGTCCTTGCGACGACGTGGTAGGTGCGGCTGGGCAGCGGATAAATGGTTACGTAAGGAGGAATGACTTCTCCGGGCCGAATTTGGCCGGAAAGGTCGGACAGGCGGTCAATAGTATCCTGATCCGACCTCTCGAGCCGAACCGTGCTTTCGAGAAGCTGATGACCATTCCGATAGCCATGCTTTTGTTGGTGGATTACTAGGTTATTCATCGTCAAACAGGGGACCGACTACCCACACCACAGGCAGGGTGACATCGGAAATCACGAACGCCCTTCCCTCGGAACCATCAACTGCCACATATCCCATTTCGTTGATATCGCCTTCCTGAAACTTCGCAGTGAACTCGGGGTCCTCGAAGTCTCCCCCTACGATGCTGCCGCCAAAAATGCGCACGTCCAGACTGGTACAATCTGCCAACCGGCCGGCAAAAAGCGGATACTCCTCCTTCAAATAGACATTCGGCCCTTTCGCACGGCGGTGTTCGTCAATGAGGTCCCATGCAGCTATTAGTACGGCTACCTTCGGCCGCCGACCATTCACGCGCAAAAGAGTCTCATCGAGGAAGCGCAGCATCTCGCACAGGGCTACTTGGGTCGGGACAAGGATATCCTGCCCTTGCTCGTCCTTAGGTGCCGCATCGCCTGACCACCTTAGGTACTCGGCAGCGTTCACCCAATCCAGCGGCGCCACGTTGGCCGTGGAGAGCACGCGAACGAACAGTAGGGCACCAGATGCCTGCTGGAGGGCCTCCATCCACTCACGCCTGACGTCTCCGCGTTCAATTGCTTCCTTCCACAGCTCACCAGAGACATCGGGCACGGAGATCAGGATCTCCTTCCCATCGGGACTGCTGGCAAGCCGAACCCGGATGTCTAGCGTCAGGTCGTCAGGAAGCGAGTTTGTGTCGGATCGCGGGGCAAACGCGCCCCCCAGAATGTGCTCTGCACCACCTTCGACATATTTGATGTTGGTGGGATTTTGCGACGCCACCAGTTCAGCCTTCTTTGAATTGACGGCTAGCCAGAGGCGCGACATGTAATTGGTCTTGCCGGAATCCGGACCGCCAAGAAGGACGATCGAGTGCTCGCTCATATATCGATCCCTCCTCGCACGACATTCCCGATGGCACGAATTCCGCTATTTTCCTCAGAAAGGGGCCAGAATTCCCCCACGTCCGGTTCTTTTCCGATGGAAGCCCGAACAAGTTCCGGTATGCCGGTGCCGGCGGGCACGTCCGGGTTGATGGAAAACGACGAGACCGCTTGAACGCTCAGGCTTATTCCGAGTGCAATCGCTTCGTCCGATATAGTCGCTATGGTCTTCTCGTTCACGACACTGGTGTCGGCTCGAGTTACAACCAAAATCACACGCGGCAGATCCGGAAAAAACTCCTTCAATCTCTGCAGGTAGAGTTTGGTGCGATGAATCGCGCCCTGCCGGGTACCCGGGGTGGTTAGACGGCTACCATCAACCATCAGCCAGATCACGTCTGCGCGCTGAACAAAGGCTAGGCGGTCATGGCGACTTTCTTCCACCATGGCGGTAGACCATTCCCCGGGAAGGTCGGGCAACAGAAAGTCGATAGCGACCGGGTGTTCCGCCGCCCGAACTCTCAAGTGAAGAAAGCCGGCCGCGCGGTCATCAGACAATTCGGTGTGGGCGGTCATCTGCTGGGGTGGCGTCCCACCTGTCCAACGGCGCGCGCCGCGACTGATCTCGTCGAGAGCCATAAGGCTTCGGCTGTCGGCATACTCGAATCCGGCCAGCCTCCCGTGCGAGAGCAGCAGGTAAAGGCTCACCAATGCTGCGGTCTTGCCGGAGTCAGGCGGCCCGATGATGCCGATCATCGTGCAGTATCTACTGCCCATTATCAGGCTCAAACTATCTTCTGTCAGCGTGTTGCTGGAATGGAAGGGCAGATTATGCTCCGGCTCCGAGAGCAGCTCTTCGTCGACCAAACTTTCGAGTTCTTCGGGCAACGCTTGATAGTGCGGACAACTCGATGCCGGATCATGATTGAGAAGGCATTGGCCGGTTGTGCCGACCGTACAGTTCTCTTGCGGGCACTCGGCGAGCATCCCTAGACCTCGCGCCTATCAACCACATCGAAAGTGACTGCCTCCAAAAGGGCCCTCGATGCCAGATCGGAGATCGAAAAAATGCCTTTGCCTATGCCTTTCGCGGATCCTGATGCCAAGACATTCAGGAGTGGGAAAACCTGGGTATTCTCGGTGACGAGCGTTTCGTTGCCGTAGCCTGCGCCCAATCGCACGCAGTCGTCACCGAGGGCCTTTACGAGCTGCGCGAACGATAGGCTCTCACCTTCAGGCACGCGGCGAAGTACCAGCGCTTTGTGCAGGTCAACGGGCATTCGGCGAAGGCGCTTCGCCGCGTCCAGCCCCAATGCTATGGCAGCAGCATGTGGTTTCGCGTCGCTATATTTCATGCTCAGGACATCGCTCCATCCGGATATCGACCACCACAGCAGGTCTATCTCTTCACGATCAACTGCCGCGTTGGCGGTCAGTGTGTCGACGACGAACCTCAGGTTTTCGACAACTTTTCCAAGATTAGAGTTGTCCTCTGCAAGTGCGACCGCTTTCGTAGGTTTTGACCGAACCCGGCCTAACTTCGCTGCTTTCAGAACATGGTCCCGAGAAAGATCCAACAAAAGCTTGCGCAGTCGCTCAAAGCCCCCATTCCTGTTTCCAGTTTGCCAGGACATTCCCGACCATATGCCGACAGCAAGGTAATCCGATGTAGTAATTGTGCCAGCCTTGCTGCCGGTCACTATTGCATTGATGGCTGCTAGCATCGCGCATGTCGACAGCTCAAGGTCATGCTCCTCAGCTACAAATGAAGGCGAAACCTTGGTGATCGATGCCGCGACCTCAGCGGCCAGTTCAGGCGGAAGCTTGCCTCCTTCTTTGCTGGCAAGGACTACCCCATTGGCAACGGACAATAGACGCGCAATGTGATTAGGTTTGATGAACTTTGCCGCAATGTCCTTTATCGCGGTTTGCCTCTTTGTGACGAATTCGTCAGTCGGTGATCCCTCAAAGATCCTGACATGTGGTGCGATATCTAGCATACTTGCGCCCCCATTTGCCTTTATTCTGAACCGTTAGATTGTTCTCGATCAATCTCTGCTTCCAGTTGCCCCAAGCGACCATCCTTCATCAGTTTGTCGACGACTGTACGCTCCATCCCATGGATCATTGTACCCCTCCAAGTGGGCGGCAGAGCTCCGAGACGGACAAGTATCCGCATTCGCTGTGTGGGCGAAAGGTCTCTGAAGAATCTGAGAAGGACCATCGCAAACCTGTTTGGCACGGTCGTTTCCTCGACAATCACGATTGTATCTGCTTCCGCGACGGGATACTCGACCTCTTCCGAATCCTCCGGTAGCTCTGGCTCGACCTGTTGTGCGGCAGCCTTAAAATTTGCCGATGCTAACAATATGGGCGACCCAATGTCCTTCAGTAAGTCCTCATCGGCGACGAAGTCCATTTCGTCGTCCGACCACGTCCTGGGTATGATAGACACCTTTAGGGCGTCGCTTTCACTGTCCCAATCGAACGTCAGAATATTGTAGGTGTATCCATACTCTTCTGTCGCATGCGGAGGTATCGCGGCCCCTGAGGCGATGGTGAGCAGATCGCGGCCTGGCTTCTCCTCGTCGACCCCGACCGACGGTTGGTGCTCATGGCCGGTCATCAGCACACGGGCCCTATTTCGGATATATCCCCGCGCCTTCTTCTCGTCATTGAACCAATGGAGCGGATGGTGGCAGAGAATCACAAGTTCCTCGCCCGCCTTGATCGGCAAGACGCGCTGTCTGGCCCCAAGAAAAAGGTCTCCCTCCTTCTCGCCAGACCAGCACATAAGAGACGAGTTAAGACCCATGATCCGAATAGAGCGACCCGGCGCCAGATCGAAAGATTTGTTACTGGCAATGCCGCCTTTCTTGTCGAGGAAGCAGTTATAGCCCTCGGCGAAATCCAAATAGGCACCCAGTTTTCGGTACAGCGTTTCGCAGTCGGTGGCATCGTTCAGGTATTTGTCGAAAGCTGGCTCGCCCTCCTCAAGGATGCTCTTCAGCATGAGATGACATCCGCCGGATATTTCTGACCGGTCGATATCATGATTCCCCGGTACCACCTGAACAGCGGTTTCGAGGCACCCGACGCCCTTGGCTAGGCGATCAAGCCACCGACCTGCCTCCTTGAACTCGGCGGCTTTGCCGGCGAAGGCTACGTCTCCCGTGACGATGATGCCATCGATTGATAGATTGAGCGACTTGACCTGGTTGGCAGCGTCGACCAGTAACCGCTCCTTTACGTCGTTATGGGTTTCCAGTTCCCCTCCCTTCTCTTGGCCGAAGTGGATGTCCGACAAGTGTACAAATGAAACTGCCATTCGCCAAAGCTCCCCCATGTGCTGAGAGGTTCTGCGGCTACCAGTCGGGCGGACCACGACAGATAAGCTTTAAGAAATAATTGCCCCTCGGCTGAATCGGGCTGACTTCAGCATGAACGCTATCGCAAGCTCAATATCTATCGTGCTGAACTGAACCACGCCTTTTGATGATCAACAGACTATCTTACCCAACAACGTCGATAGCGGTCGCGCTCACCGCTTCGCGGCTAAAGGCAGCTATCTTACCGTCGTTGGCACAAAGCGGCCTGTCTGGCCCCAAACGGGACATTTGCTGAGCTCTTTCCTGAGGGGGACTGGTTTCTCATAAGCCACGAGCCGTCTTCGGACGGGACTAAGCCGGCTTCAGTCGTCCGCAGTCGGCACCACGCATAGGTCTTGCCGGCGAACGATCTTTAACCCGCGGCGCGGCTTGAAGGGCGTGTCGCATCATGTCTCACCACCAAATGTACAGAGCCCCACTCCGGATACCCGGAGTGGGGCCAGTTCGTCGAGACGTCAGGCGGCAGTCGGATAGTCGATATAACCTCTTGCCCCGCCGCCGTAGAAAGTCGCCTTGTCGGGCGCGTTCAGCGCGACGTTGTCCTTCAGCCGGCGCACGAGATCGGGGTTGGCGATAAACAGCTTGCCGAAGGCGACGAGGTCGGCGGGTCCTTCGGCCACGACTTTTTCCGCGAGGTCCTTGTCGTAGCCGTTGTTGACCAGCCAGGCGCCACGGCCGCCGGCATTGCGATAGGCGGCCTTGAACGCCGCGTAGTCGAACGGCTTGTCGCCCTGCTGGAAGTCCCGCCCGCCGCCGGTCGCCCCTTCGATGACATGGATATATGCCAGGCCGCGGCTGCCGAGGCCTGACGCCACATGCTCGAAGAGCGGCTGGGGCTCGGGATCGGAGGCGTCGTTGGCCGGGGTCACCGGCGACAGCCGGATGCCTGTGCGGCCGCTGCCGGCCGCGCCCGCGACGGCATCGACCACCTCGAACAGGAAACGCGTCCTGTTCTCGATCGAGCCGCCATAATTGTCGGTCCGGTGATTGCTGCCCGAGCGAAGGAACTGGTCGATCAGGTAGCCATTGGCGGCGTGGATCTCCACGCCGTCGAAACCCGCCACCTCGATGGCTGCCCTGGCGGCGCGACGAAAGTCGTCGACGATCCCCGGGATTTCGTGCGCGTCGAGAGCCCGCGGCTCCGACGTCTCGGCAAACTCCCCGCTTCCGTCAGGCCTGATCAGATAGGTCTTGGATTTCGCCCGGATGGCCGAGGGCGCCACCGGCTTTCCGCCGCCGGGCTGAAGCGAATTGTGCGAGATGCGGCCGACATGCCAGAGCTGGACCACGATCTTGCCGCCGGCCTCGTGAACGGCGTCGGTGACACGCTTCCAGCCGGCAAGCTGCTCCGATCCGTAAAGACCGGGGACGTCGGCATAGCCCTGCCCCTGATGGCTGATGGCGGTGGCCTCCGTCACGATGAGGCCAGCGGATGCGCGCTGCCGGTAATATGTCACCGACAGGTCCCCCGGTACCGCGTCCGGAGAACGATTGCGCGTCAGCGGCGCCATGACGATACGGTTCGAAAGCGCCAGGTCGCCGGCCTGCAAGGGATCGAAGAGAGTGGCCATGAGAATGCCTTTCATGCATGGGAGGAAGGAAGGAGGAAACGTCAGAGATCGGACAGCGCCACCCGGAAGGCCCCGATGGTGTCTTCGTTGCGCTTGTAGAACACCCATTGGCCGACACGCCGCGTCGTCACGAGATCGGCGGCGGCGAGCGTGGCAAGATGCGCCGAGACGGTGGATTGCGACAGGCCGCATCGCTCGAACTGGCCGGCGCAGACGCCCATCTCGAGCGGATGCTCCTGGCCGGAGAAATGCCGCTCGGGCTCCTTCAGCCAAGCCAGGATCTTGCGTCGCACCGGATGCGCCAGCGCTTTCAGCACTGCGTCGCTATCCACGTTCTTCGGCTGCATCGACATGTGACGATATATAGATCGTAAATTTCCGATATGCGAAGCCGTTCATTCCATTTTCGTGGCCGGCCGGAGAACGGATTTGTTCCGCGCAGCGGAGAAGCCGGGATTTGCCGGCGTTGCTGCCATCCCGCAATTCGTCGTCGTCCGGATCGCAGGCCACGCAAGCCGGTCGCTGCTCTGGCTAGGGCGGCGTCTAAAATCAACCGAATCGCTTCGGCCAAGATCTGGCGAAGGAGGTGCGGTGCTGCCGCCCCTGGCTTGCCTCTCACCGTCACCCATCTATCCGCTGGACAGGCCGCTCGGATTTCGCCAATGGGGAACCTCGGCGATTGGCAAAAGCGTAGACCCGATCGGCTCTCTCCCCGCTTGCGCTAGGGCATATACACATCTGCCGAGCCCAACCGTTACCTGGTCTCGTCCTTTGTCCGTTTTGGTCGACCGCCTCGCTCCCTGGAGCACCCCTCATCCGACCCAGCCTGTATTTCGGCGTCACCCTTGAGCCCAGCACGATCGTAGCGGCCGAAATACAGTCTGGGCCACCTTCTCCCACAAGGGGAGAAGGGAGAGCTTGGCTTCGACGGTTCCGCAAATCGCCGACGTTGAAGGTTGGCGGCAACGCCTCTGCAATCCTGCCTTCTCCCCTTGTGGGAGCGAACGCCGGGACGCTGGGGACCCGGCCGGTCGTCCGGCAGGACAGTGAGGGGCGGCGCAAAGCGAAGCGATTATTTTCCGATGTCTCCCAAGCCGATACCGGAGGGCAAGCCGGATCACGCGCGGGCGGCGGAGCTCCCGCGGCGCGACTGCTCTCTGTGGAGTGTCAACAAAGCGTCATGCATCGGTTGTCCCGCTGTCACCAAACTTCCCTAGGTAGCCCCTCGCCGCTCCCGAGCACCACCCTTTCCCAGCCGAGGAATGCCGATGAAGAAGATACTGCTTCCGTTCACCGTCGCACTCGCCGCGTCCGTCAGCCCGGCCGCAGCGCAGGTGACGATCACCTGCCTGACCAATGCCGGCCATTTGACCCGCCAGCATGAACCGCTGATGAAGAAGTTCAACGAGATGCAGGACGAGATCGTCGTCGAGTATGCCGCGCCGGCCAAGGACTACGCGGACACGCATCTGCGCCTGTTCCGCGAATCGGCCACCAACACCCTGCCGGACTGCGCGTTCCAGGCCTACAACCAGCTGCCCTCGCTGGTACGGGCCCTGAAGGAGCGCAACCAGATCGTCGATCTCGGCACGCTGCTCGAGAAAGAGGGGGCCGAATGGGTGAAGGCCAACTATACCGACCGCATGCTGGAACTCGGCCAGGTCGACGGCGTCCAGGTCGGCATGCCGTTCAACGCCTCGGTCGTCCAGTGGTATTACAACGCGGACCTCTTGAAGAAAGCGGGGCATGACCCGGACAAGTTCCCGACCGACTGGAACGGCATCCTGGAACTCGCCGCCAGGATCGACGCGCTGAGCGACGACGTCCACGGCATGTCCTATGCGGTCGAGCAGTGGGGCGACGACTGGCCCTGGCAGATCCTGATCACGCAGCAGGGCGGCACCCTGCTCGACGAGGGCCAGACCAAGGTCACCTTCGACCAGAACGGCTACGCGACGAAGGCCATGGAACTGGTCAGGCGTCTGGTCACCGAGGGCATGTACGACCCGGCAGTGACCATAAACGACCAGCTCAAGTCGTTCACCAACGGCACCATGGGCATCTATGCCAATTCGCCGGCGTCGGCGCGCAATATCGAGGAACTGGTTGGCGACAAGTTCGACCTGCGCTCGGTCAAGTTCACCATCGTCGACGACGCCAACGGCACCCTGCCGACCGGCGGCAACGCGGTCCTGATCACGACCACCGATCCCGAGAAGGTCGCCGCTGCCTGGGAATACGCGAAGTTCATGTCCGGGCCCGAGGCCCAGGCGATCACCGCCCGCAACACCGGCTACCTGCCGACCAATGTCGGCGCGCTCGGCGAGAACTACCTGGCGCCCTATTACCGGGAGTTCCCCTACTACGCCACGCCGTCCACCGGCTACGACCGCGCCGGCAGGTGGCAGGGCTACCCGGGCACCCAGAGCGAGAAGATCTGGCGCGAGCAGAAGAACATCCTGCGCTCCGTCATGCTCGGCGAGACTACGCCTGCCGATGGCGCCGCGAAGATGAAGCAAGTCGCCGAAGAGCTGATGCAGCGCTAGGCAAGGTTACGTGACACGCTTCACCTGCCTGGTTTTCTCTTCCGCAGGTTCCTGACGGAAACCGCGGGACATTTTCCGGAACCTGCACAGGCGCATCCGCCGGTGGGCCAAAAAGACAGGGAGACCGACCCATGCCGATGCTCTCGATGCGTGACATACGCAAGGCATACGGGACGAACCAGATCCTTGCCGGCCTGTCTCTCGATGTCGACGAGGGGGAGTTCGTCTCCCTCGTCGGACCGTCGGGCTGCGGCAAGTCGACCCTCCTGCGGATCATCGCCGGCCTCGAAGCCCAGGACCACGGCAGCATCAGCATCGACGGCAAGCCGGTCGACGCGCTGCCGCCGAAGCATCGCGAAATCGCCATGGTGTTCCAGGACTACGCTCTTTATCCGCATATGTCCGTCGCGCAGAACATGGCGATGCCGCTGATCATGGCCTCCCTGCCATGGCATGCGCGGCTGCCGCTGATCGAACGCATCCATCCGCTCGCCCGTCGCGGCCGCCCGGCGGTCGAGGCCCAGATCAACCAGACCGCGCGGCATCTCGGCATCGAGCATCTGCTCGACAGGCGGCCGGCGCAGCTTTCCGGCGGCCAGCGGCAACGCGTGGCCCTCGGCCGGGCCCTGGTGCGCTCTCCGAAACTCTTCCTCATGGACGAGCCGCTGTCCAACCTCGATGCCAAGCTGCGCACACAGGTGCGCAAGGAGATCGCCGAGCTCCACGCCAGCTCGAAGCTCACCTTCATCTATGTCACGCACGACCAGATCGAGGCGATGACGCTGTCCGACCGTGTCGCGATCATGCGGGCCGGCAGCTTCGTCCAGGTGGCCCCGCCGGTGACGCTCTACGAGGATCCCGACAATGTCGAAGTCGCCCGCTTCATCGGCTCGCCGGAAATCAACCTGCTTCCGACTGAGGTGGAGAATGGCAGGCTGCGCATCGGCGACCGGCTGCTCGATGCCGTGATCCCGAAGGGCGCGAGCGGCGACCTGCTGGTGGCGTTCCGGCCCGAAGCCGCACAGTTCGACGGCATTGCAGGCCTGTCGCACGATCGCAGCAGGTCGACCTCCGAGGCCCTCGACTTCGACGTCAGAAGCATCGAGGATCATGGCGCCGATCTCGTCGTGCATGGCGCACTGGCGACCGAGCCCAGCATCGAACTGAGGGTACGGGCCCAAAAGCTGCCCGGCACGCAAATGTCGATCGCCCGCATCGCCGGCCGGAAGGCACTGCGTCTCGACCGCGAGGGCCTGCTGTTCTTCGATGCGGACGGCCAGCGCGTGCGCGACCGCACCGTCTCCTCCGTGGCGGCAGCCGCGTCACCCCGGGGAGCGCTGGTGCCGTGAGACGGGCCGCCGACACGCTGGCCCACGCCCAGCAGAGGCTCGCCTATGCGCTCGCGGCGCCGGCGGCCCTCCTCATCCTCGTCATCTATCTCGCGCCCATCCTTCTCGTCATCCTCATCTCGTTCACCGATTTCACCCTGGTGCGCGACGGCATGAGCTTTGTCGGGCTCGACAATTATCGGCAGATGGCCACCGACGAGAATTTCGGCAACGCGCTTGCCAACACCTTAATCTACGCCGCCCTATTCCTGCCGGCAGCGTTCATCATCCCCCTCCTGCTCGCGATCCTCCTCCAGGACCGCTACCGCTTCCGGTCGATCCTGGAGGTTCTCTACTTCCTTCCCGTGACGTCGACGCTGGCCGCCATGTCGCTTGTCTGGGCGGCACTGATGGACAGCAAGCAGGGTTTCCTCAACGGGGCGATCACGTCGTTGGGCTTCTCTCCCGTCAACTTCCTCGGCGATCCCGGCATCGTGCTGTTTTCGCTCGCCATCATCTCCGTCTGGAGCATCATCGGCTTCAACATGGTGCTGTTCCTGGCCGGGCTCACCGCCATCCCGCCGACGCTCTACGCAGCCGCCGCCGTGGACGGCGCCGACGGTCCGCTCGACCGCTTCTTTCGCGTCACCTGGCCGATGCTCGGACCGACGTCGACCTTCGTCGCAGTCACAAGCTCCATCACCGCCTTCAAGCTGTTCGATACGGTCGCGCTGCTCACCCAGGGCGGCCCGGACCGGGCGAGCGAGGTCTATCTCTACCTCGCATTCAGCGAGGGCTTCGAATATTTCAACATGGGATACGCGGCGGCACTGTCCTTCGCTTTCCTCCTCATCGTGTTCCTGTTCGCGCTGTTCCAGGCACAGTTCGCCGACCGCCGCGTGCGCAATTGAGATCC
Source organism: Mesorhizobium sp. L-8-10 (assembly GCF_016756635.1). Taxonomy (NCBI): domain Bacteria; kingdom Pseudomonadati; phylum Pseudomonadota; class Alphaproteobacteria; order Hyphomicrobiales; family Phyllobacteriaceae; genus Mesorhizobium; species Mesorhizobium sp. L-8-10. The sequence continues at coordinate 5,710,485 of NZ_AP023263.1, forward strand.
GTCATGGCAAGCTCAGCTTCTCAGCCGGCCGCACCGGCGGTCACGCGCCCCCTTTCCCTGCGCCGTATCGGGCATCACGCGGTCACGGCCCTGCTCTTCCTCGGCAGCCTGGCGATGGTCTTCCCCTTCATCTGGATGGTGTCTTCCAGCCTCAAGCCGAAGAGCGAGATCTTCGCTCCCCAGTTCTCGTTGCTGCCGCGCGAGTTCCACGGCCTGGTCAATTTCGGCAAGGTGCTGTTCGACCAGCCCTACCTGCTCTACATCCTCAACTCGCTGATCGTCTGCATCGGCATCCTGGCCGTCCAGCTGGTGACGGCAGTACCGGCGGCCTATGCGCTGGCGAAGCTGCGCTTTGCCGGTTCGAGCATCCTGTTCGGCGCCGTGATCGCCGGAATAACCATCCCGGTGAACGTCATCGCCATTCCGCTCTACATCGGCATCGTCAAGGTCGGGCTCATCAACACCTACCTGGCGATGATGTTTCCCTTTCTCGTCTCCGTCTTCGCGATCTTCCTGTTCCGGCAATTCTTCCGCACCTTTCCCGACAGCATCATCCAGGCCGCACGGATCGACGGTTTCTCCGAGATCGAGATCATCCTGCGCCTGATCCTGCCCAGCGCCGTGCCGGCCATCGCGGCATTCTCGGTATTCTCCTTCGTCTCGCACTGGAACGACCTCTACTGGCCTCTCATCGTCGTGCAGAGCCAGGACAAGGTCACCGCGACGCTGTCGATGATGCAGTACAAGGGCGATCTCGGCATCGACTACGGCGTGACTTTCGCCGCCGCGACCATCGTCACCGCACCGCTTGTCGCCGCCTTCCTCTTTGCCCGGCGGCTCTTCATCCAGGGGATCACCATGACCGGAGTAAAGGGATGAGCGGGCCTGTCGTCGGGGCGATCTTCGACATGGACGGGCTGCTGATCGATACCGAACGCCTGCAGCAGGTGGGTCTGCTGCCGGAACCCGAACTCGTCCCTTCCCTCTGACAGGAGTCCCAGACCGTGCCCAAGATCATCGTGATGGCGGATCTGCACATCGTGCCCGCAAACGAACTGTCGCATTCGCTCGATACGAGCGAGCGCACCCGCCAGGCTATCGACTTCATCAACCGCAATCATGCCGATGCCGACCTCCTGGTGATTGCGGGAGACCTTGCCGACCGTGGCGACGCGGCGTCCTATCGCCGGCTCAGGCATCTGCTGGCGGAGATCGACCTGCCCTACGTCCTCACCCTCGGCAACCACGACCACAGGCCGACCTTCCTCGCCGAGTTCGGCGATGTCGCCGAACCGGAAACAGGCAAGATGGACCGGTCGCTCGTGCTCGACGGCTGCGCCGTGGTGGTGCTCGACAGCAGCGAGCCGGGCGTGCCCAGCGGCCGTCTCAGCGCGGCGCAACTGGAATGGCTCGGCCGGCGGCTCGCCGAACATGCCGACAGGCCGGTCGTCATTGCGCTGCATCACAACATCTGCCCGCTGCACAATCAGAACGACATCATCATTCTCGAGGAGCGGGATGTCTTCGTCGACGTGCTGAAGAGCCATCGTGACATCAGGGCCGTGGTGTCAGGCCATGTTCACATGACGTCGTGCGGCAGCTATCGCGGCATCCCGTTCAGCACCTTCGCCGGAAATCACTATACGATCGAGCCCACCTTGCAGAGCCTGTCCGGCGCGCTTCCGGCACCGGTGCCCCGTCGCGAGGGGCCCGGACAGATCGCAGTCGTCATCGTCGACGAAAGGTCGGCCGTCGTGCTCAAGGAAAACTTCCTCGACCGCCACCTCGTACTGGCACAGGAGCTGTTCCCGATGAAGCTGCGCGACACCGAAGGCCAGATCGCGAGCTCCGAAACGAGTGACGCCACCGTCCTCTCCTGAGGGGCGTTGGCGCGTTGCGCTCCAGCCAGAAAGCCCATGGCTGGACTGCCCGCACGCCATCGCATGGCCGGGGCTTGCTGGCGCTCTTAATTTTCTTGTCCATCCTCCGGCCCGAGTATATCCTTCCTGCTTTCCCTCGCGCCGGGGTTGCCACCCGTAAGATAGAGGCGAAAAGTTGGATCGGTCTGCGGGTAACAGAGTCCAGAACCGTCCCAAGGGCGTGGCGGACAGCGCGCTCCGCAACCACATTCACCTGCTTGTTCGGCTGTTCATCTGGTGCCTTGTTCTGGCGGCCGGCGCAGCTGCTTCAGGACTGACGCCGATCGAAGCCCTGGCCGAGCGCGCCGAGGGCCGGCGCGCCGCATTGGTTATCGGCAATTCGGCCTATCAGGATCTCGTTCCCTTGCCCAATGCGGCCAAGGACGCACGCCACATCGGAGAGGTCCTGAGCAGGGCGAATTTCGAAGTGACGATCGGCGACGACCTCGACAAGGCTTCGCTGGAAAGGACCATCCGGGATTTTCTCAGATCGCTCAATGACGGCGACGTCGCGCTGTTCTACTACAGCGGGCATGCGGTCCAGGTCGCCGGCGAAAACTACATCCTGCCGGTCGACGCCAATCTGACCTCGTCATACGATCTCGAGGTCGAATCCTATAATATCTCCAACCTTCTCGACTATATGCGGGAGACCTCGTCCCTGCAGATCCTCATCCTGGACTCCTGCCGGGACAATCCTTTCAAGAACGAGTATTATTTCGCGGGCAACAAGAAGGTCGCCGTCAAAGGCAACAAGGGGCTCGCCTCCCTCACGCCGCGCCAGGGCTCCCTGATCGTCTATTCGACGGCACCGAACCAGATCGCCTATGACGGGGCCGGAGAACTGAGTCCGTTCACCGACGCTCTCGCCGGCCACATCCTGACGCCGAACACCGAGGTGCGGCAGGTGCTCACCGACATCCGCGCCGACGTGATCGCCCGCACCAGCGGCCGCCAGGTTCCCTGGGACGTTTCGAGCCTCACCTCGCAATTCTTCTTCGTGACGCGGGAAAGCGTGCTGGTGATGGGCGAGAGCCTGACGGAAGTGAGGGTCTCGCCGCAAGCCAGGCGCGTCGAACTCGACATCCCGCCGCCGATCGCCAGCGAGGAAATGGCGCTCACCGCACATTTCGACCAGCCGCTCAAATCGGGCAGGCTCATGTTGGGATCCGAACAGATCGAACCCGGCGCGCCGATCCCGACGAACCGCCTCCCCGATGTGGTCTACCTGCCCGAACCGGGCGAGACGTCCGTCCAGCTCATTCCCTACTCCGTCGTTTCCTCCGAAGGGCACAAGGTCAGCGGAGCCGTGGCGATCGTCTTCGATCCTGCAATGAAGCCACCTGTCGACGAGCAGGAAATTCCCGTCGCCTCGAAGGAGGGAGGAACTACCCGACCGGCCGGAGCCTCTTCGAAAGCCGAGTTGCGGCAGCTCGCGCTCGCGGCCGATGTGGGCACGGGTTTCCAGTCGCTATCGGACGCCATCCCGCAGCCGCAGCAACTCGGCGACGGGTGGTATCGCATCGACGAGCGTTCCCCTGCCGCTCAGATAGCGCTCAATACCCGAATGCTGTCCGAAGGCGACCTGGTGAAGTCCGAGGACATAGCCCGTCTCGGTATCCGTCCGTCCCTCAGGATCATCGAAACCGATGCGAAGATCGTCCTCAAACCCATCGGCCAGGCGGCTGGCGAACCTCCCATCGTCATCGACGTGAAGGCCTCCGTCAATCGCTGCGACGAGCTTGCCGGCGATCGGCTGGACATACAGGGCGTAAGCGAGGGCGTCTATCCCAACGACATCAGGATCGACGAGGCGCTGGCCGCCTGCCGGGAGGCAGTCGCGTCGGCGCCCGACGTCGCCCGGTTTCGCCATGAACTGGGACGTGTGTTGTATGCCAGGGGAGAATTCGAGCCGGCGCTCGCCGAGTTCAAGGCGGCGCTCGCGGCGGGTCATGTCCGCTCCGGCGAATTGCTCGGGCGCTTCTACCAGTACGGGGCCGGCGTGAAGAAGGATCCGGCCGCAGCCGTCCCGCTTTTCGAGGCTGGGGCAGCGCGCGGCGACGCCTATTCGCAGTACTCGCTCGGCAAGGCGCTGATGGAGGGCAACGGCACAAAGCCCGATTACGGCCGCGGCGTGGAACTACTGACCCGCGCGGCCGAATCCGGCCACACCTTTGCGATGAACCAGTTGGGCGCGGAATATCTTTATGGCAACCGGGTCCCCAAGGACGTCGAACGGGCGCACCGCTACTTCCGGGAATCCTACGAGCGGAAGGATATATGGGGCGCCATGAACCTGTCGCTGCTCTATCGCGACGGAATAGCGGTCGAACAGGACAAGGCGCGCAGCAAGGAACTGCTGATGGAGGCGCATCGAGGCCTGCATCCCTATGCCGGCCGCCTGCTCGCCCTTACGCTGATCGAGGAACAGGACCGCGACCAGCAGCAGATCTTTCGGCTGTTCCGCGAAAGCGCCGAGCGCGGCGACGCGTGGGGCGCCTACTACGCGGCCGAGATGATGCGACTGGACCGCAAGCTCATCGCCGAGGAGGGAGACGACATCCGGCTGCTCGCGCATGCGCTTGGACGCGGGGAAGGAAAGCCGGCCGAGCGCGCGAGAGAGGCGCTCGCGGAAATCCCTGAGAAGCTTGTGAACATCGAGGTCCAGAAGGCCCTGGTGCGGCTCGGGGCCAAGGGTATCGAGGCGGACGGGGTCCTGGGATCGCGAACCAGGCAGGCGGCCGATGCGATGCTCGGCCACCCCGCACCGCGATCCTCATATGAGCTTCTAGCCGAACTGGTGGCGCGGGAATGGCTGTTGTCCAAGCCGCGCCTCGACATGCTCTGACAGCCGGACCGGAGGTTGGCCATGCGCAGATGCTCGATACCACTCGTTCTCGGCGCAGCCGCCCTGGCGCTTGCAGGCTGCGAGACGGTGGCTCCCTTGCCGCTCATTCCCGCGTTTCAACCGGCACAAACCGTGGCCCAGCCCGTGCCGAGCAATCCTCGCCCCAAGGCCCGCACGGCAGCGGCGGCGAAGCCTCGATCCGGAGGCGGAACAACGACTGCCAGGAAAGCGGCGCCAAGCGGCAGCAGTACCGCGCGCAACGTCGCCACCACGGGCACCACAGCCAGCCCACCGGCACCCGATCCGTTCCTGATACGCGCACTGGAACAAGGGGGCGGAGGGGACGGCGGGGGCGGAGGCGGCGGTGCAGGTGGCTGGTAGTTGCGAGAGCACACTGCTCATCGCTCGACGCTGCCGCAAGGCTGACCGCTATTCGAACGAATAGGTAAAGCCGTCCTCGGATGCACCCACGACCACACGCGTCATGGGCTGGCCGTCGATCGTGCGGCTCAAGACCCCCCGGCTCAAAGCCGGTAGAAGCGTGTTGGTCAGGATCGCGTCGATCATCCGCCCGCCCGACTCTATCTCCGTGCATCGCGCCTTGATCATTTCCATGACGCCGTCGCCGATCACCAGTTCCGCATCGTGGCTGGCGCGCAGCCGCCGCGCGATCTTCGAGAACTGGTGCCGGGTGATCGCCTCGATCATGGACGCCGACAGCGGATAGTAGGGAATGACCACGACCCGCCCCAGGAATGCCGCGGGAAAGACCTTGAGCAGCGGTGCCCGGAGCGCCTTCTCGAGGCCGTCGATCTCCGCGCGCTGCTGACCGCCGCCCGTCTTGTGCATGATCACGTCCGAGCCGACATTGGAGGTCAACAGGATCAGCGTGTTCCTGAAGTCGATCCGCCGCCCCTCGCTGTCGTCCATCATGCCCTTGTCGAACACCTGGAAAAAGATCTCGTGCACGTCCGGATGCGCCTTCTCGACCTCGTCGAGCAGGATCACGGAATAGGGCCGGCGGCGGACGGCCTCGGTCAGGATGCCTCCCTTGCCGTAGCCGACATATCCGGGCGGCGCTCCCTTCAGCGTCGAGACCGTATGCGCCTCCTGGAATTCGGACATGTTGATGGAGATCAGGTTCTGCTCGCCGCCGTACAGCGTCTCGGCCAGGGCCAGCGCCGTCTCCGTCTTGCCGACCCCGGAAGGCCCGCAAAGCAGGAACACGCCCACGGGTTTTTCCGGCGCACCGAGACCCGCGCGGCTCGTCTGCACGCGCCTGGCGATCATCTCCATCGCATGATCCTGGCCGACGACACGCTCGGCCAGGAGATCGGCAAGCCTGAGCGCCTTCTCGGTCTGGCTGGTGAGCATCCGGCCGGTCGGAATCCCAGTCCAGTCCTGCACCACCGCGGCCACGGCACTGCGGTCGACCGACAGGAGGATGAGCGGCGTCTCGCCCTGCATCGATCCCAGCTCGGCCATGAGCTCCCTCAGGCGTGCCAGGTCGGCCGAAAGGTCGGGCGCCGCCGCGTCGGCCGGGGCGGCATCGGACGGAGCGGCATCGGACGGGGCGGCATCGGCCGCGTCGGCGTCCTCACCCTGCGATGTTCCCTGCTCCGGCGTGATCGCGTCGAGCGGCACGCCCTCGCCGCGAAGCCTCGCGCGCAGAGAAAGGACTTCGGCCACCATGGCCTTTTCCCGATCCCAACGCTCCTGTGCGGCCGCGAACGCGGTTTCGGTCTCGGCCAGTCCCGCGTCGACCCGCGCAAGTCGTTCGGCGACCTCGATGCCGATCGCCCCCTCGCGCCCGATGATGCCCTTTTCGATCTCGAGAGCCTGCCGCCGGCGCATCAGGTCCTCGACCTCGGCGGGCGTCGCGTGCTGCGAGATGGCGACGCGCGCGCAGGCCGTGTCGAGCAGGCTGACCGCCTTGTCGGGCAATTGCCGCGCCGGAATGTATCTGTGCGAGAGCTGCACGGCGGTCTCTATCGCCTCGTCGAGCACCTGAACCTGGTGATGCTTCTCCAGCGCCCCTGCGACGCCGCGCAGCATCAGCACCGCCGTCGCCTCGTCGGGTTCCTCCACCTTCACCACCTGGAAGCGCCGTGTGAGAGCAGGATCCTTCTCGATATGCTGCTTGTACTCGGCCCAGGTCGTTGCCGCGATCGTCCGCAGTTCGCCCCGCGCCAGGGCCGGCTTCAGCAGATTGGCGGCATCGCCGGTCCCGGCAGCGCCGCCCGCTCCGATCAGAGTATGCGCCTCGTCGATGAACAGGATCACCGGCGTCGCGGACGACTGCACCTCGTCTATCACCGCCTTCAGCCGTTTCTCGAATTCGCCCTTCACGCTCGCGCCGGCCTGCATCAGCCCGACATCGAGCATGTGCACGCTCACGCCCTGCAGCATGGGCGGAACATCGCCCTCGGCTATGCGCCTGGCGAAGCCTTCGACCACGGCGGTCTTCCCTACGCCCGCCTCTCCGGTCAGGATCGGATTGTTCTGCCGGCGGCGCATCAGGATGTCGACGATCTGGCGTATCTCCGGGTCGCGCCCGACCACCGCGTCTATCTTGCCGTCACGAGCGCGCTGCGTGAGATCGGTGGCGTATTTCGCCAGGGCGGATTCGCCGCCGGGCGCGCCCCGCACTTGAGCTTTCGGCGCGGCCTCCGGCGGCGCGCCTTCGGTCGAACCCGCCACCACGTCGTTGAAACGGGCAATGACGGTATCTGCATCGATCCGCTCGAATTCGGGGCTGATCCTGGCAAGCAGACCGTCGAGCACCGGCACCTTGCGGCAGGCAAGCAGCACATGGGCCCCGCGCACCTCGTCGGCGCCGAATTCGAGCCCGGCCAGGCTCCAGGCCTCCTGGATGGCGTGGAAGATATGGTCGGAAAACTCTTCGATGGAGGTCGCGCCGTAGGGAAGCTTGTCGACCGCGCGGGTCAAATCGGCGGCGAGCCTGCTCATGTCCACGCCGGCATCCGCCGCGATGAGCTGGACGTCCGAGCGGTCCGACAGGGCGAGCTGCTCGATCCAGTGGACGAGCTCGACATACGGGTTGCCGCGCAGCTTCGCCGCATCGGCCGCGGCCTTGAAGGCGCGCAGACAAGTGGGGTTGAGCTTGCCGACCAGTTCCTTGCGCTTGAAGCTCTGTGACGACCTTCGCTGTTGCATGCCGCCTGGCTCCATCGGAGTTGCTCCTGCGACCGGACCCTCCATAGCCTGCCACACAAGCGAGGCTTTACAAAGTGGCAAGATGCAATCGAAGGGTCCCGCGAGGCTCTCGCCCCGCCGATCGACAGCTTTTCACGGAGGTTTCACGGCGCCTTGTCATAAGTGGTCTCGCGGGGAAGCACCGGCGAAACGGAGCTTGCTTCGCGTCTGTAACCATGTCGCGGCATTTCGACGGACGGCGATTCGCGAAAATATGGACACCGGCGCTGAAACGCGTATCGTGTTGCAATTGCTGGCGTCGTCCGGATTGCGACGGACGAGAATGGTCGACGGGATTGTTGGCAACGGTCCCTTGGCTGGCGGCGGGAGGCTGATATGATCGATATCCCTCTCTGGCTGAACCCTCTCGACGGTGAAAACCCGTCGGGGGAAAGTCTGCGCAACGATCCCCGCTTTCATGAATTGGAGCGCCTCGCCGAGCCGCAGCTCACCGTCGTGCGCGACGACCGCAACAACCCGACCTCGCAAGTCACCGTCCCTGCCGACTGGTCCGCCGTGCTGAACAAGGCCGAGGAACTGCGCGTGCAAGGCCGCGATCTGCGCCTGCTGGTCCTGGTCACGCGTGCGCTCGCCAATATGGACGGGCTCTCCGGTCTGGCCGACGGCCTCACCCTGATCGCCCGGACCTTCGACGAGCATTGGGAAACCATGCATCCCGAGTTGCGGTCAGGCGTCCCTCCGCAGGATGCAGCTCTGCGCCGCATCAACGCATTGCTCGAACTGCAGAATGATCAGGCCGGACTTCTGTGCGATCTGAAGCAGACGGCGTTCTTCGCGCCGCGAGGCATCGGCCCGATCAGCGGGCACGATCTCCAGCAGGGGCTGCTCGACGACCAGACCGTGCTGAACGAGGCCGCCTCCGGATTGAACGGCACGGAGAAGGCGGCGCTGCTGAGCGCCCACGAGCAACTGGTGAAGCGCGTGCGCGCGGGCTGCGCTGCCCATGCCGATCAGGCCGAGGCGGAGATGGCGGATCTCATCGCCGGAGGGCGCAGAGCAATCGCCGCGCTCGATGCGGTCGACGCCGCCCTCGGCGCGAAGCTCGGCAACGGCAAGGCCGCGGTACCCGGTCTGCGACGGTTCCTGGAGCGCATGCTGTCGACGCTGGAGCGAGGCATCGCCAATCGTGCGCCGCCTCCCGCAGACGCCGTCCCCGCGGCGTCCTCTCCGGGCAACGGCCAGGGAGACGCCTGGCACGTGCCACCGGGCGGAACAGTTGCCCTGTCGAGCCGGCTCTCCTCGCGCGAGGACGTGATCAGATGTCTCGACCTCGTCATCGCGTTCTACGACCGCACCGAGCCATCGAGCCCCATTCCGCATCTCGTTCGGCGCATCCGCCGCATGGTCCCGATGGACTTCATCGAATTGATGGAAGATCTCGCGCCGTCCGGCCTCAAGGAGTTCCGTGTCCTCGCCGGTGTGCCGGACAGCAAGAAGTTGGCTCAGAAGGATGAAAGGTAATTCGAGATGAGCGAAAGCAAGGCCAAGGTGATCGAGCGGAACCGGGCGCCGCGCGTGCAGATCGCCTACGACGTGGAGCATTACGGCAGCCCGACGACCATCGAGCTGCCTTTCGTGATGGGCGTGATGGCCGATCTCTCCGGCGCCTCGCAAACCCGCGAGGCCCAGAAGTCCGTTCTGGACCGCGCCTTTGTCGAGACCGATGCGGGCCGCTTCCCGCGCTTCATGGAGGCGCTCGGCCCCCGCGTGAAGGCCCGGGTCAAGAACACCCTGCCCCAGCCCGAGGGACAGGAGCGGGACGAAGAGCTGGCGATCGATCTCAGCTTCTCCAACATGGGCGACTTCGCCCCGGACCGCGTGGCCGAGCAGGTCCCGCAACTGGCCGAGCTCCTCAAGATGCGTCGCCAGCTCGAGGAACTCCTCGGCTTCATGGACGGAAGGGTGGACGCCGAAAAGCGCATTGCGCAACTGCTGAACAACGAGCCGCTTCTCGGCCAGATTGCCACGCAGGCACTGGCGGAGGGTGACAAGGTTGAGGAATGAGCCATGGCTGAACAGCAAAAAGTAGCAACCGTCGCCGAGGCCGAAGCCATCGACCTCGGGGAGTTCGGCGAGCTCCTGGAAAAGGACTTCAGGGTCAAGAAGGACGACAGCGAGAAGCTGCAGGCACTGGTCCGCAACCTCGCCCTCGCGGCCCGCTCCCGCGCCGAGACCACCACCATCTCCTCCAACGCGATCAAGTCGATCAAGTCCTTGATCGCCGGCATCGACAAGATGCTGTCGGCACAACTCAACGAGATTCTGCATGCGCCCGAAGTGCGGGAGATGGAGGGGACATGGCGGGGTCTGTGGTATCTCGTCAACAATACCGAGACGGATCAGAAGCTGAAGATCCGCGTGATGAACATCTCCAAGGAGCAGCTCGCCGACACGCTCGAAGACTATGAAGGGCAGATGTGGGACCAGAGCCCCATCTTCAAGAAGGTCTATACCGACGAGTACTCGATGTTCGGCGGCGAGCCCTTCGGCTGCCTGATCGGCGCCTACGAATTCTCCAACCATCCGAAGGACGTCGGGCTGCTGCGCAACATATCAGGCATCTGCGCCTCCGCCCACACCCCGTTCATCGCGGCGGCCGCGCCGCGGCTGTTCCGCATGGACAGCTGGCAGGAGCTGCCGAACCCGCAGGACCTGCAGCAGATCGTGTCGTCGCCCGCCTACGCCTCCTGGCAGTCGCTGCGCGAAAGCGAGGACTCCCGCTACATCGGGCTGACCATGCCGCGCGTGCTGGCACGGCTTCCCTATGGAGCGGAAACGGTACCGGTCAAGAGCTTCGCCTTCGAGGAGGAGGTGCAGGGCGACCATCACAGATACGTCTGGATGAACGCCGCCTTCCCGATGGGGGTCAACATCAATCGCAGCCACAAGCTGTTCGGCTGGGGCACCCAGATCCGCGGGGTCGAGAACGGCGGAACCGTGATCAACCTCCCGGTCCATACCTTCCCGACCGACGACGGCACGGTGGCGATGAAATGCCCGACCGAAGTCGCAATCGACGACCGGCGCGAGGCCGAATTGGCCAAGCTCGGCCTGATGCCGATCCTGCACCGCAAGAACACCGATCTGGCAGCCTTCATCGGCGCGCACTCGCTTCAGGACGACGAGAAGCGCGCAGGCCGGCTGGTGGACCCTGACGCGCAGGCCAATGAAAGGCTTTCGGCCAACCTGCCCTATCTTTTCCCGGTTTCGCGCTTCGCCCATTATCTCAAGGCGATCGCACGCGACAAGATCGGCTCGTTCAAGGAACGGTCAGACATGCAGGTATGGCTGACCGAGTGGATCAACCGCTACGTCCTGGCCAACCCGGCATTCGCCGACGACAAGGCGCGCGCAAAGCGCCCGCTCGCAGCGGCAGAGGTCCAGGTGGACAGCGTCGAAGGGCGGCCGGGCTATTACAACGCGCGCTTCTACCTGCGTCCGCACTACCAACTCGAGGGCATCAATGCCTCGCTCCGGCTCGTGTCGGAGCTTCCCTCCGTTAAGACTTGATCACTTGAGCATGATGGAGAGCAGAAATGAAAATCGATGGTTTTCTGAAGGTCCCAGACATCACAGGGCCGAGCGAACGCGACGGCCATGAGGAGGAAATCGAAGTCCACGGGGTCGAATTCGACATGGTCGCCCCGCACGATCCCAACTCGCTGTCGCGCCGAGGTCGCGTGGCCTTGGGCACGATCAAATTCATCAAGTACTACGACAAATCCTCACCCTATCTGAAGCAGGCGCTGTTCCAGAACAAGAAGCTGGACGAAGTGGTGTTTTCGGCCCGTAGGACCATCGAGGAAGCCAGCAGCGACTATCTGGTGGTGACTCTCACGGACGCCTCGGTCGTCGGCTACGAAATGAAGCCGAGCGTGGACGAACCGGACCTGCTCGAAGAACGGATCGCCTTCGCCTACAAGACGATCAAGTTCACCTATGACGAAAGCGACGAGGTGGAAATGGATGTCCATGTCGGTGTGTGACGCCGGCCGGGGCCTCCCGGTATCGCGATGATCAAAACCAGCATGAGTCCACGCGCGACACGCGAGGCGGTCCAACCCTCCCTGTGGGACCGCCTCGTGAACGACCTGCCGGGACTGACTTCCGAGATCGACGTGCTGCTGAAGGCGTTGAGCGACGAACTGGACGAACAGCGGCTCGACCGATTGCTGGCCGGCGGCGCGAAGACCATCGATGCGGACCCCGAACTCACATCCGATCAGAAGCGGCGCCTTCATCGGCTCCTGATGCAGAACCGGCGCCGTGTCGAACTCGAGAGCCGCGGCGTAGTGGTCTCGCCGACAGTGCTGCGCGAAGCGGTGCGACGCGACATCGAAGCATTGTTCAACACCGAACGCTTCCAATCGGTGCCGCTTCTATCTCCCGTCGAGGCCGAGCTGGCGACCGACACCCCGCTCGCGCTGGACGATTTTCCCGAAGCCCGCCGCAGCGTCGTCAATTTCGGCGTGCCGTCCTTTTCGGGCCGGTCGGCACGCGACTTCGATCGCGAAGAGCTGGCGCGCGAAATCCGCGCCGTCCTCGGAATATTCGAGCCGCGGCTGAAGGATGGGGAGACCAAGGTCACGGTGACCCTGGGCGACAAGAGCATGGGCCTGAAGATCGAAATCGACGCAGTCCTCGTCATGACGCCGACGCCGGAACGGCTGAAGCTGCGCACGACCATCGATCTCGACAACGGTTCGGCCCGGACCGAATTGAGGGATAGCTGAAATGGACCGGGCGTTCCTGGAATATTACGAGGAAGAGCTCGCCCATGTCCGCGCACTCGCGACGGAGTTTGCCGAGATGCATCCCGCGGTCGCGCGCAACCTGTCGCTCGATACGGTGCCCTGTCCGGATCCCTATGTCGAAAGACTCCTCGACGGCGTCGCCTATCTGGCCGCACGGACCCGGCTCAAGGTCGACGCCGAGGGTTCGCGTTTCGCGCGGGGCGTGCTCAATCTTCTCTATCCCGATCTTGTCACGCCGACGCCGGCCACCGCGATGGCGGTGCTGAAGCCCGGCAAGCAGGTCCAGACCATGCTCGCCGGCCATGTCGTAGGTCGAAACACGCGGCTGGTTTCAAGCCTTCGGCCTGGCCTCACCACGCGCTGCACCTTCACAACCGCCCAGGAGGTTACCCTGTGGCCGATCGAGATTGCATCGGTGGGCTACATCCAGGACAGAAGCGGGCTCGCCGCCGCCGGGATCACGCCGATCGACGGCGTCGGCGGCGAGGCGGCGCTGCGCCTGAGCCTGGCGCGGACCGGCAAGGGCAAGCTCAGCGAGCTGGCGCTCGACAGGCTCGATCTGCATTTCGCCGGCCGTACGAAGGCGCCCCATCTCTTCGATGCGATCTTCGGGCTCTGCGCGGCGGTGGGGGCACGCGCCGATGGCCGAACCAACCGGCTGGCGCCTCTGCCCGCGCCGCAAATGATCGGCATCAGCGACAGCGAAGCCCTCATGCCCCGCAGTCGGCCGACATTTGAAGGTTACCGGCTGCTGCGCGAATATTTCGTGATGCCGGAGCGCTTCCACTTCGTTCGCGTACAGGGGCTTCAGCAGGTGGTGCGCAAATCCGACGCCGGCCTCGAGATCGTGTTCCTGTTGCGGCGGCCGGCCCCCGAACTCGCCGATCTATCGACCGCGGACTTCGAACTCTTCGCCACGCCGATCGTCAATTTGTTCGAGCGCGAATGCAACGCCATCGAGCTCGATTCCCGCAGGACGCGGCAGGTACTGCATGCCGACCGGACCCGGCCGCTGGATTTCGAGATCTACAGGCCGATCCGGGTCGAGGATGCCGATCTCGAAGGGCCCGACGCGGAGATTCCGGAGCTTTTCAGCCTGGGGCAGAACAGAGGCAGGGGCTGGGTCTATTTTATCGAACGCCGTCCCCGCCGCCCGACGGAAGACGAAAGACGGCAGGGGCTTACGCGAACCTCCTATGTCGGAGACGACGTCTTCCTGGCGATTTCGCGCCCGGCCGCGTCGAAGATCCCCAGACCGCCTCGGCACATCGACGTGGTGGCGCTCTGCACGAACCGCGATCTGACCATTCTTGACGACGCACCGACCCTGACGCTTGAAAGTGGAGATCCGGTCGAGACGGTGAGGCTTCTCGGCGCGCTGCGGCCGCCGCAGCCGGCCATCCCGGCGACGCTTCCGACCAGCGCCGAGGGAGAGTCCCGTTCCGACGAATTGGCGTGGCGTCTGGTGGCGCAACTCTCCCTCAACTTTCTCAGCCTGGCCGAAGAGGGCCGTGGGGCCGATCCGCTCCACGCCCTGCTCGACCTCTATGCCGACCGTGGCGACCCGGGCCTGGCGCGTCACGTGCGGTCCATCGTCCGTGTCGAAAGCCGGCCTGTGGTCGAAAGGCTGGCCATAGCCGGACCGATGTGTTTCGGGCGGGGCACCGAGGTGACGCTGTCCGTCGATCAGTCCGTGCTGGCGGGCCAAAGCACGCTGCTGCTTTCAGCGCTGCTCGCTCGGCTCTTCGCACGCTATGCCGGCATTAACGGATTTGTGCGCACGCGCACCCGGTTGCTCCAGAAGCAGGAGGATGTGCCATGGCCGATGACGCCCGGCAATCGCTACCTGATCTAGACCGCCGTTCCGAAGTGCCGTCGGAGGCCTTCGACTTCTTCGAGCTTCTGCGCCGGCTTGAACATGACGGTGGGCTGTTCGGCCATGCGGGCCGCCCGGACCGCGAGCCGGCGCGGCTCGGTCAGCATGTACGTCTCGGCTTCGCCACACAGGACATCGCGGAGTTCCATCCAGCGGCGGACGGCAAGCCGGCAAAAGTCACCGTGGCGAATTTCGGCCTGCTGGGGCCGGAAGGCCCGATGCCGCTCCATTTGACCCGCTGGGTGCTCGACCGTCTGTCGCAGCGCTGGTTCGCCGGCGAGAACGCCCGCGCGACCAGCGACACGACTTTCCTCGACTTCGCCAACGTACTTCAGCATCGCATGATCGCGCTGTTCTATCGCGCTTGGGCCGACGCGCATCCGGAGGTGCAGGTCGAGCGGCCGGTCGGCGGCCGCGTCCGCTCGATGCTCGGAGCGCTGGCCGGCATGGGCCTTCCGGGCACCCGCGGTTTCGAGGAACCGGGGATCGAGGTGGTCAAGCTGCGCCAGGCGGCCGCCCTGGCCCACCAGGTGGATGGGCCCGAACGTCTCACGCTTTTCCTGGCCGAGGCATTCCAGGTTCCGGTCCAGCTCAAGGAATTTGTAGGCGGCTGGATCAGCATTCCCGCGGCACTGCAGACGCGGGTGGGCCTCAACAGTGCCGCGCTCAACCGCGGCGCGACGATCGGCCCACGCAGCTTCGATCGTCAGAGCCGGATAGAGCTGCGCATCGGCCCGCTGGACTTGACCAGATTCAAGACATTCCTGCCGGGCACCGAGGGACTTGCCATGCTGAGGACAGCGGTGCGCGATCTGGTCGGCGGCATGCTCGATGTCGATCTGCGCATCGTGCTGGCGCGCGACGAGGTTCCGCCGGCCCGCATCGGATCCGCGCAGCTCTCGCGCACTGCGTGGCTCGCACCGCGCGAAGACCGCCCCGATGCCGAGGACATGCGCTTGCGCACTCTCGTCGGATGGCGTCCGCGGGCTGCTGGAGTTGCGGCATGAGCCTTGTCCTTACCCTCGAACAGGGACCGCGACCGCAGGCCGTGCAGCAGACCAAGCTGGACGAGGGCGAGTTGGTGATCGGACGCGGTTCGTCCGCAGACTGGCAGATCGACGACCCCGACATGTTCGTCTCACGCGCCCACTGCACGATTTCCGCGGGACGCGACGGCTATTTCGTGACGGATACCTCGAGCAGCGGCCTGTTCATCGACGACGGGCGCGAACCTCTTGGCGCCGGCAATTCGACCCCGCTGCGCAACGGCATGCGATTGAGACTGGGCGAATATGTGCTTTGGGTCGATCTCGAAGCATCGGCGGAGGAGCCTGCCCCGCCACCGACATCGGCGTCGCGGCCGCCGGCCGGTATCAACGAGGACGACTTCTTTTCGATGAAGTCCGCGGAGGAGCCCAAGCCGGCCCGCCCCTCCGATCTTCCCAGCCCGTTCGAACATCCCGAGCCGGGTGCCTACAGCGCCGCCGAAACCACCGATGCCGGCCGGCATAAATCTCCCGCGTTCGATGACCCGTTCAGTCTCGATCCGGTATCGACGCCCCCTGCGGATGAGCAGGAAAGCGACGTCGCCGGCCGGTCAAGGCCGGCCTCGCCGGCTTCGTGGCCCGGTCCCGAACTCCAGGCACCGCGTCCGGCACAGGGGCGTCAGGCGGTTCGATCGACGCCCGACGCCACCGCCACGGACATGGCGCTGCGCGACGCCTTCCTGCGCGGAATGGGCCTCGACCCGCAAGAGTTCCCGAACAGCGATCCGACTGCCGAAATGGAGAAGTTCGGCCGCGAATACCGCATGATGATGGAAGGGCTGATGCAGCTTCTGCGCAAGCGTGCGGAAGAGAAAGGCAATGCCCGCGTCGCGCAGACCGTGGTCGGCGCATCGGAGGTCAATCCGCTGAAGTTCCTGCCGACCGTGGATGATGCGCTCGCCACGATCCTTGCCGATCGCAGCCCCGGCTTTCTGGGGAGCGAACCAGCCATCGTCGACGCCATCCGCGACCTCGCCCAGCATCATGTCCGCGCCTGGCGGGGCGTGCAGGGCGCGCTGCGCCGCATGATCGATCGCTTCGATCCGGCCGCCATCGAAAACGAGCTGAAATCCAGCTCGGCCATGGAAACCCTCCTCGCGGGTGGACGCAGCGCCCAGCTTTGGGAACTTTACCGCAAGCGCCACCGTGAGATCGCCTTGAGCGCGGAGTCCCGCTTCCTGGGCGAAATCGGCGCCGATTTCAGAAATGCATATGAAGAGGAGTGAGGAATGATCCATCGGCGCGACTTCGTTTTCGCCCTCGGGGCGACCGGCATCATTGCCGCCTGCCAGAGCGGGCCGCCCAAGCCGTCGACGGTTGTCATCAACGTTGCCGGCCAGGCCGGGATGAATCCCGGACCGGGCGGCGGCGACAGGCCTGTGACGATCCTCGTGATGAGGTTGCGCAGCACGGGGAAGTTCAATTCGGCGGACTATTTCGCACTGCAGGGGGATGCCGGCGGAGCGCTCGGAGGCGACCTCATCGGTTCGGACCAGATCGCCGTCGGGCCGGGCCAGACCGCATCGAAAACCATCACCGTCGAACCGGAGGCAACCGCTCTCGGCCTCGTGGCGCTTGTCCGGGAGCCCGGCGGCCGAAGCTGGCGCACCACCAAGTCGGTGTCGCCCGGATCTCAAATGACCGTCAATGTGAGGCTCGGCAGCGGCGGCATTTCCGCATAACGCCGGGTGCCAAAGCAGAAAGTGGCAGCATGAGCGACGCAAACAGGGTGCTGTGGTCCGAAGGGCTCTTCCTCAGGACGCAACATTTCCAGCAGCAGGACCGCTTCATGGAAGCCACCGTACGCGGCGTGCTGCAGGCGGGGCAATTGCATACGTTCGGGTTCCGGTCGCTGTCTCTCGACCCGGCCCTGCTGGAAGCAGGGCAGATCGCGGTGCTGTCGGCACGCGGCATCTTGCCCGACGGAACTCCGTTTGCCATTCCGGAGACGATGGATGCGCCCCAGCCGCTGGCCGTCACGGCCGACACGGCGGCGGGCCCGGTGCAGATGGCGCTGCCGCTGGAGCCTCCGGGCGGCATCAGCTTCGACCCGGCCCATGCCGAGCCGTCCGGAGCACGTTACCGCGGACGCATCGAGTGGATCCGCGACGCCGTGCAGGGAGGGGCCGAAGCGGAGGAGATCGAGATCGCCAGGCCACAGGCCATGCTGATCGCCGCCGGCAAGCCGGTCGGAGGCTTCACCGCGCTCCCGGTCGCGGAGATAAAGGGGCTTCGCGCCGATGGCGCCGTGGCGCTCGATGACACCTTCCTTCCGCCCACGCTCGTGACCGGCGCGGTACCTTGGTACGGGCAGTTGCTGCAGGAGGTGATTACCGGCCTCGACCGCATCGCCGAGGCGCACGGCAAGATGGTGCTCGGCGGGCCCGGCCGCAGCGTCGAGAACCTGCTCATACTGAACCTCGCCAATGCGGCACGCCCTCGCCTCGCCCACATGCTGGCCCAGGATATCTTCCACCCGGCCGAGCTCTATCTCGAGATGGCAAGCCTGGCCGGATCGATGGCGACCTATGGCTCGAGTTCCCGGCGCCTGGTGGAGCTCCCCGCCTATGACCACATGGCGCCTGGCCTCGCTTTCTCGACGCTCGCCGATACGCTGCGCTCGCTGATATTGAGCCTGCGCTATGTCGAGCCGAAGTCGCGCGCCCTGCCGGTCATGCGGCATTCGACCAATGTCTGGAAGGTCCGCATCGACAACCCGAAGCTTCTGCAGCAGAGCCGCATCGTCATTCGCGTGGGCTCGGAGCTCTCGGAGGAAGCGCTTCGCAAGATATTCGTGAACCAGGCGACGGTGGGTGCAGCCGGCGAGTTCGAGGGGCTGTGGAAGTCGCGCTTGCCCGGAATCCCCTTGAAGCCGCTGCACTCACAGCCGCGCGAGATTCCCTACGACGGCGATCGCCTGTGCCTCGAGCTCGACCAGAAGAGCGAGCACTGGGCCTCGCTGCTCGATGCGCCCGGTTTCGTCATCGGCGTTTCCGGCGTGCTTCCGAACGAGCCGGAGGTTGACTGCTACTCGGTGAACAGGTGACGCGATGAGCAAGGACGATCCTTTCGGCCTGTCCGAGGATCGAGAACGGACCCGTATCCGGCTGGTCGGCGCGCCGATGCGACGGCCGGCGGCTCCACCGCCGTCCGGCGCTCCGCTGCGCCGGTCGCGTTCGCATCCCAATCCGCTCGTCAGCGCCTTCGCGGCGCTCCTCGAATTCGCGCCCGAGCTCGAGAGCGCGCTCGCGCCCGACAATCCGGAAGCCTTGCGCACACGCCTTCTCGACGAACTCGTGAAGGCACGCGATGCCGTTGTCGCCGGCGGTTCCCCGCTCGCCAGGGCCGATGCTGCGGCCTGGGCGGTGGCGGCACTTCTCGACGACCTCGCGCTCAACACGCCATGGGGAGGCGCCAGCGCCTGGCCGCGCCAGCCGCTGGTCGTGATGCTGCGGGGCGACGTGGACGCTGGCGAACAGTTCTTCGCCCGCCTGGAGCAGCTCGAGCGGCATCCGAACCGCGATCGCGACCTCCTCGAGCTGCAATATCAATGCCTCGCGCTCGGCTTCCGCGGCAAATACCGCGTCCCCGGGCGGGCGGGCGACCGGTCGCTCGCCGCCGTGCGTGCCGCGGCGGCGCGATTCCTGCGCGATCCCGACGGGGAGGAAGCACCTCTCTCCCCCCACTGGCAGGGCGTGCTCGCCGCCGACGAGCCGTCGCGCTTCGCGATACCGATCTGGGTGATGGCTGCGGCGGCCGCGGTTCTGGCCGTCGCCATCCATGTCTTCCTGTCGATGCAGCTCAGCGGCCAGGCGACCGAGCTCGCCACGCTCGTCCGTGCCCTGCCGCCGCCGGACCGGGCCGAGATCGACCGCGCGGCGCCTCGCGAGCCGCCATCCGAGGCACCGGCGATCGAGCCGGTCGAGATCGAGCTCGTGCCGGAGTTCCAGGCGGCCGCCCCCGCCGACCTGTCGAAGGCGCTCAAGGGACGGGAAAGCGTTTCGCTGGCGACGCTCGTCATCCAGAATTCCAATCCCGAGGTTTTCCAGTCCTCGCGCGCCCAACTCACCAACGGCTTCGAGCCGCTCATCGCCTCGATCGCCAAGGTGATCCTCGAGAACGAGGAGATCATCGGCAATATCACGGTGGTCGGCCACACCGACAGCATACCGTTGCAGCGGAGCAACCCGCTGTCGACCAATCAGCGCCTCTCGGAAGCGCGCGCTGCGACCGTTGCCGACATCCTGGTCCAGAACGGCGTGCCCCGGGAACGGCTTCGAACCGAAGGCCGGGCCGCCACCGACCCCGTGGCGGACGATGCCACGCGCGAGGGCCGGGCATTGAACCGCCGGGTCGAAGTGCTGGTCGAGAAGAGGCTCTGAGATGTTCATCCTGCGCTTCCTCTGGGCGGTACTGACGTCGCGCTGGCTCTGGACGCTGATCGGACTGGCGCTGCTTTCCCTGATCATCTGGATCTTCGGCCCGATCGTCAGCGTCGGCGGTTACGCCCCATTCGCGTCCGAGACGGTTCGCATCGCCATCATCGCCGTGCTGGTGATCCTGTGGCTGGTCCGTCTGATCATCGTCCAGCGCAGGGCGATCCGCGCCAACCGCATGTTCGTCGCCGAGATCGCTGCCCCTCCGGAAGAGCCGCAACTGAGCCCGGGCGAGGAGAGCGTCGCGGCAGTGGGCGCGAAATTCCAGGACGTCATGAACGAACTGAAGCGCCGGAAGCTGGGCGGTCGCAAGTTCCTGCGCGACATGCCGTGGTACCTGATCGTGGGCCCTCCGGCGACCGGCAAGACAACGGCGCTGCGCCAGTCGGGGCTGAACTTCCCGATCGATCTCACCGACGACCTTCAGGGCGTGGGCGGCACGCGGAACTGCGACTGGTTCTTCACCGAACATGCGGTGCTGATCGATACGGCGGGCCGCTACGTCCAGCAGGAGAGCCAGCCCGATGTCGACGCGGCCGAATGGCTGGGTTTTCTCGATCTCCTGAAAAAGCATCGCGG
The DNA here is from genome assembly GCF_016756635.1 of Mesorhizobium sp. L-8-10. Classification (NCBI taxonomy): domain Bacteria; kingdom Pseudomonadati; phylum Pseudomonadota; class Alphaproteobacteria; order Hyphomicrobiales; family Phyllobacteriaceae; genus Mesorhizobium; species Mesorhizobium sp. L-8-10. The sequence continues at coordinate 5,731,180 of NZ_AP023263.1, forward strand.
CCGGCGCGCGCTGAACGGGGTCATCGTCGCGCTGTCGATCGACACGCTGTCGGAAGGCGACGAGGCCGTCCGCGCCCATGGCCGCAAGATCCGCAAGCGTCTGATCGAGTTGCGGGAACGGCTGGAGATCCGCCTGCCCGTCTATCTGATGCTGACCAAGGCCGACCTTGTCAAAGGTTTCGAGGCATTCTTCGGCGGCCTGTCGACCTCGGCGCGCGAACAGGTCTGGGGCGCCACCTTCGCGCCGGACGCCCGCATCGACGGCGGCGTGGTTGCCGGCGAGCTTTCCACGCTGGCAAGGGAGCTCGAAAAGCGGCTGGTGCCGCGCCTCGAATATGAGGATTCGCTTGCGGTTCGCGCGGACATCTTCCGCTTCCCGGCCCAGCTCGAAAGCCTATCGCAGCCCATCCAGACCCTGGTCGAGACGATCTTCGGCGAGAGCCGCTACGAGGAGAGCCCCTGGCTGCGCGGGTTCTATCTCACCTCGGCGACCCAGGAGGGCGCTCCCATAGACCGCTTGACGGCAGCGCTCACCGCCTCCTTCGGCCTGCCGCCGCAGCGCGCGGCGCCGGTGCGGCGGGTGGACAAACGCAGCTTCTTCCTCAAGAACCTCCTGACCGAAGTCGTCTTCAAGGAAGCCGGCCTCGGCACGCTCGACCCCCTCGCCGAGCGCCGACGCCTGTGGATCTGGCGCGGCTCGGCCGCTGCCGCGGCTGCGGCTGTGGTCCTCGCCGGGCTGCTGTTCACCTTGTCCTATCTCGACAACCGCTCGGCGATTGCTGCCCAGGCCAGCCTGTTCGACGGGCTTCGCCAGGCTCTGAACCCGATCGCGGTGAGCAAGGCGCCGGTGGAGGAACCCGATCTCTACGCCGGGCTTGAAGCTGTCTCCGAGGTGGCCAACGGCCGGGTCGAGCCGCCTTCGGGCGCGCGGGACCTGATCGGCCCGTCTGCTTCCGCCGAACTCGTCCGCGCGCAGACCGACGCCTACGACCATGCACTGCGCAACATCCTCGAGCCCCGGATGGTTTCGTTGCTCGAGGCCACCATGTGGCGCCAGATCCGTGATCCGGATTTCCTGTTCGGCGCGCTCAAGACCTATCGCATGATGACGGGCCTTTCGCAGATGGATCCCGAATACGCCCGGGACTGGTGGCTGAACAAGCTGCCCGAATTCGCGCCGGTCCAACCTTTCCCGACCCAGGAGGCCGCGGACCACCAGGTTGCAGCGATCGCCCGCATGGCGGTGGAGGAAAGCTACGTCGCCCCCGACAAGGGCCTGGTCGGTGAGGCGCTGCAGACGGTGTGCGCGATCGCCCTGCCGGTACGCGCCTACAAGACGCTGCTGGCCGACCCCGCGGTGGCCGGACTGGCCGAATGGGTCCCGGCGAACTTCGCCGGCCCGAACGGCGGCAAGGTGCTGGCCCGGCGCTCGGGCAAGACGCTGCGCGAAGGCATCTCCGGCGCCTTCACATATGGCGGCTTCCACGAGGCCGTGCTCGTCCGGCTCGAGGACGTCGCCGCGCAGGCGGCACTCGACCGCGCAGTCTTCGCCGGTGGATGCTCCGAGAATGCGGAGACCTCCATCCCCGCGCTGTCCGGGGATATCCTCAAGCTCTACTACGAAGATTTCATCGCCCAATGGGACAGCTTCCTTCGCGACGTCAAGCTCGCGCCGCTGACCGATCTGGCAACCGCGAGCGACAATCTGAAGGACCTCTCCAGCGCTGATTCCGCCATGAAGCGGCTGGTCAACGCGGTCGTGCGCGAGACCGAACTGACACGCTCGGATGAGGAGGAGCAAGGCGACGACAAGGCGAAATCGAAGGGCGCGTCCAAGTTGCTCGGCAAATTCGGCAAGATCGGCAAATATGCGAAGAAGGGCATAAAGCTGCTGCCGCGGACGGGGGCGACGGCGGAGACCGACATCTCAGGTACGCAGGTGGCCGAGCACTTCAAGCCGATCAAGGGCGCCGTCGCGGAGGTCGATGGCCTGCCCCCTTCCCTCGATGCGACCGTCGCGGCGCTGACGGCGCTGTCCAACATGTTGCAGACGCTTTCGGCGAGCCCCGATCCCCAGGACGCCATCAAGCGGCAGGGCGGCCTCGGCGAACTGACCGGCGCGGTTGCCACGCAAGCCAGGACGCTGCCCGATCCGCTCGACGACTGGCTCGCCGGCATTGCCGGCGATACGACCGGCCTGACGGAAAAGGCGGTCACCTCGCAGCTCAACGCGATCTGGCGTGCCGATGTGCTGCCCTTCTGCCAGGCTGCGCTGGCCAACCGCTATCCTTTCGACCCCGGCAGCGCGATCGACGTCAACATTCGCGACTTCTCGCGCCTCTTCGGCCCGGGCGGAATGATCGACAACTTCATCAACGACCATCTGATCGGCTATGTCGACACGGCCAGCTCACCCTGGAAATGGCGCGCCGATTTCGGGCTCGATCCCTCCGTGCTCGCCGCGTTCGAACAGGCGCGCAGGATCAGGGACGAGCTGTTTGCCGCCGGCAGCGGACCGACCATGAGCTTCACGCTCGAGCCCAAGGACCTCGCGCCAAGCGTGGCGCGGGTGACGCTCAATGTCGACGGCCAGATGCTCACATATTTCAACAACGCCACCCGCCCGCAGCCGATGACGTGGCCGGGCAAGGACGGCACCGGCGTCATCACGCTTTCCTTCGAGCCGCTCGACGGCTCGCCCGCTGTCGTCGTCAGCGAGACGGGAAGCTGGGCCTGGCTCAGGATGCTGCGCGGTGGCCGGTTCGCCGGCACCGACCTCCCCGAAGTCTACAAGCTCAGGCTCGCCGCCCGCGCCTACTACGCCGATTTCGAACTGCGCGCTTCGAGCGTGGAGAACCCCTACAATCTGAAGATGTTCGCGAGGTTCACATGCCCGGAGAGAATCTGATCCCGGGCTTCTACGGGAAGATTCCGGCGGCGGGGGATTTTGTGGGTCGATCGCTTCCCTCGGCCTATGTCCGTTTCTGGGACCGTTGGATCGCCAGGAACCTCGCGCCGCGGCTCGCTGCCGGCCCGTGGGAGGAACGGCCGGCCCTGCGCTTCATGCTCGGCCTTGATATGCACGGCCCGATGACAGGCGTCGTGATGGCGAGCACAGACAAGGCCGGACGCAGCTTTCCCCTCACACTGGCTGCAGCGCCGCCCTCGGCGGCGGCGGAAATTGCCGTGCTCGCCGCTTCCTGGTTCGTCGATATCGAGGAGGTTGGAGAGCAGGCGCGCTACGGCGAGTTCGATGCCGACGCGCTTCGCGACCGCCTCGCGATGCTGCCCTTTCCCGCCGTGGACGGCGGCGGGGAACCTGTTCGCGGAATGGTCTTCTGGATCGATCCGTTCGAACTGTACGACGTCGATCCGGAGGAGCCCGGCGAGACGCTGCGGTATCTCCTGGCGGGACCCCGCGAGGTCGCCTGACGCATGTGGATCTTGTCGAACGAGACCCCGTTTGCAGCCCAGGAAAGCTGGACGCGAGACGAGAACGGCCATGAGATTTGGCTAGTGGCAATCAAGGCATCGTTCGAAATCGCCCCCGACGGAAGGCAGACGCTGCTGGAGAAGCAGATACCGGTCAACATGGCCCCGGTGTTCGCCAGTGATCCGAACGAACTGCTGGACGAGACCGATTTCAATCTCGAGAAGAAACGCACCGATGTGCTGATAAAGGGACATGCCTATGCTGCCAATGGAGGGCCGGGTACCCAAATTGGCACCCGCATCAAGGTAGCAGATGTCGACAAGTCGCTGACTGTAACGGGCGACAGGGTTTTCATTCCGGGACCAGTCGGAGTCGCGATGAGCCAACCGGAGCCTTTCCTGAAAATGCCAATTACTTGGCGGCGCAGCTACGGCGGTACCGATACACAGGCTTCGAGACCCGGTTGGGAACAACGTAACCCCGTCGGGACCGGCTTTGCGGTCCACCCGCAACATCTGGTTGGCAAAACAGTGCCCAATTTTGAGTATCCCGAAGCACATGACAAGCACCGGCCGGCAGGCTATGGACCGGTTGGGCGGCATTGGCTGCCGCGCATCAAATATGCGGGCACATACGGAACCGAGTGGGAACAGACGCGCGATCCGCTCTTGCCGCGCGATTTCAGCCGCATCTACTATCAGTGTGCCCCCGAAGACCAGCAGACGAAGTCGCCGTTGGTCGGCTATGAACTCGTGCAACTTGGCAACTTCACCCCCGATGGTTTCTTGCAGTTCCTGTTGCCCCGTATAACCTTCGACATCGTCACCAGGTTCTACAGGGGTCCGGACCGCACGCATGGCGAACCGCCGATACATACGCTGCGGCTGATGCCGGACAAGCGGCAATTCTCCATCGCATGGCTTTCGGCGCTACACTGTCCCTTCGACGGCGAACGGTTGAAGATCACGACAGTCAATGTCCGCGAGAGGATGGGCGTCTCCCAAGCCGTCATCCAGAGCGGTGTCTGGACGGGATCCGCACGATGAGCGACAACCCCGGTGCCATCGTCGTCATAGGTGTCGGGGCACGCACGCCGCTCGGCTTTTCGCTGCCCCCCAGCGCGGCGGCCGTCCGCGCCGGCATCTCGGTCATACAGGACCATCCGTTCATGGTCGATCGCTTCGGCGAGCCGATGAAGGTGACACTCGACAACGGGGTCAGTGCCGACCTCAGCGGACCGGATCGTGTGGTTGAAATCGGAGCCTCGGCCGCTCTCGACGCACTGCTACCGCTCAAGAGCAGCCGCGCGTCCATATCTCTTGTCCTAGCTGTCGGCGAAGAGCGGCCGGGACAGACGGCCGGTTATGCCGCCAGTGTCTATTCAGGATTGAGGGCAAGGCTCGCCCGCAATTTCTCGATTGAGAAGGGTGGCGTGCTGGCTGCCGGTCATGCAGGCGGAATTCTCGCCATGCTTCATGCCTGCGACGCGCTGGCGAACGGGAGCGCAAGGCTGTGCCTGGTCGGCGGGTTGGACAGCTACGTCGAACCCGAGACGCTGGAATGGCTGGACGCGCTTGAGCAACTGCATTCGCGTGAAAACATCTATGGTTTCTGCCCCGGCGAGGCTGCCGGCTTCTGTCTGATGGCAACGCTCCGCACGGCACGCGAGTTGAGTTGCCGGCCGCTATTGGAAGTGGTTTCGGTTGGAGCCGCGAGGGAGGAGAACAGGATCAAGACCCAGACCGTGGTGCTCGGCAAAGGCCTTGGTACCGCATTCCGTTCGACATTCGAGCAGGCGCCCAGCGAGATCGGCGTCGTGGACCGTGTCATCTGTGACATGAATGGCGAACGCTATCGCGGCAACGAGTATGGCTTCGCCGTTCTGCTCAACAGGGGCAAGTTCAAGGACGCCGCGGACTTCGAGACGCCGGCCGATTGCTGGGGCGATGTCGGCGCCGCCTCCGGCCCGCTCTTCGTCGGGCTCGTGACCGAAGCGGAAGCGCGCGACTATTCCAAGGGTCCCCTCTCCCTCATCTGGGCGAGCTCGGAGAACGGCAGCCGGGCCGCCGCTCTGCTTCGCGCGCCGAGGAGGACGGCCTAATGCCGACCCACATAACCGTCAACAAGCTCGGCCTGACCTACAAGGGCACGATCGGTGTCTCGATCGCGACGATTCCGGATGTCTGCAAGACCCCCAGCCCGGGCGGGCCAATCCCGCTGCCATACCCCAACTTCGCCAATCAGGGAACGTTGCGCAACGGCACGACGACGGTGCTCGCCAAGGGTGGCAAGATGATTGCGGTCAAGGGATCGCAGTACGGCATGAGCACCGGCGACGAGCCGGGCACGGTCGGCGGCGTCAAGTCGAATACGTTCAAGCAGGCGACGGATTGGATCACCTACTCCTTCGACGTCAAGATGGACGGCAAGAACGCCTGCCGGCACACCGACAAGAAGTTTCACAACAACAAGAACACAGTGAACCTTCAGGGCGATCTCGACCCTCAAACGATCGCCGATCTAGAAAAGAAGATCAAATGCGCCATCAAGAAATGCGATCGAAAACATTACGATGTCTCCGATCAAAAAAAGAACAAACGCTGCAGTGCCCTGGGAACACTTAAGCATTCTTGCGTGGAAAAGGAACTCAAAAACGAACCAAACCTGTACACGGAAACGTCGTTCAACATGGAATCGAGGCTACCGAAATCCATACTCCAGCAGAACGGCAGACCGGTGCACCCCCGTGCTGCCAAGAAAGTGCTGAGACAAGTGCTTGGGCGGCGGCGCAACGCCAGGGTGCAGGTTAAACGGCCGGACGCCTGCACTGGCACGGGCCCGACCTGCAACGTGTATGATGCCAAGTTTCCGTGCCCGGAGAAGGTGAAGAGCGGCGAAAAGCTTTCGGGACGCCTGGATTCCGACATGACCAGGACGGGTGCCGAGATGATGTCGCCGGAGCAAGAACAGGCTTACCGGCGCATCGCCGGGAAGAAAGGCAAGGTGCAAGCCATTTCACCGAAGGAATGCCAGGACGTGGATTGTTGACGAGAGAGGTCTGTCATGCCGACTGAAAACAACGCGTTTGACGTTGTGCTGGATGATGGAAGCCGCGTGGTTTCGCTGGGCGCCGACATCGGCCTGTACTTCGACCTGCCCTATGGCGATGTGGCGGATGAAATACTCTTCGCGTTCGAGATCTTCCTGGACCGCTGCCCCAAGAAGCTCATGCGCTGGTACATGACCGGCGCGATGCAGAAGCATCACCGTGTCAACAGCAGGACGTTCGGCATCCTGAATGCGTGGCTAAAGGTCGAAAGGCGGCCGCGAGAGACCATCTTTTTCGAGCTCCGAGACGGCGACGAGTATGTGGATACGGCACGGTGGCGGTTTACGGTCTTCGCCAACTCAAGGGAATCCTTCTCGTTCGAAGAGAGGTCCAACTACATCCAGATCCTTATGCCGGCCGAAATACTATCCGACGACCCGGAAGCATTTGCTGCACTCACGCACGACATCTGCGACAAGTTTCCCTTTGCGTCCGGGCATGCAGGCTATGTGCTCGAACGCTCGCCATATGCACCAAACAAGGCCTATCCTTTGGCCTACCCATTGGCCATGCGTCATCCCGGTGCCGACATGTCCGACATGTTCGAAGCCTCCTACGCGGTGAAGGAGGGGGGCATAAAGGGGGTGAACTGGCTCACCGCCCTCGGCCCGCCATTCGTCAAGCGGCTAGGCGGCGTGGCGCAGCTTCGCGCGCAACTCAAGCCGGATGTCAACATGGTCGAAACCCGGCACGGAACCATCCTTAGGGCAGGCGAACGCCCCGAGACAGGCGACGTCAACCGTAGACGGTCCCTACCAGCCTACCGCGCCGCATTCGGTACGATCAAACCTGTGCTCGTCGACTGGTATCCTTCATTCAATCTGCAGCGAGCTGACGAAGACGATCTTACCGAGCGGTGGCTCCACCGGTTCGACGACAATGTCTGACAGCATTCCTGTAAGCCGCGTACAAATCCCGGATCGTTTGGACGGGCAGTTCTTTGTCCAGGTTGAATTGTCCGGCTCCCCGCCTGATGACATCGATGTCGATCTCAACGAAACTGTTGAAAGCTGGCTGGAGTTCGGTGCACGAGGCGCGTTCTGCGTCCCCCAGATCCCACCCGATCAAGCGGCAATGGCGCTGAAGGAGTTCCGTCGGCCAAGCGAGCTGACGCGGCAGTGGCTGTTCGAGGCCAGCCGTTGCGACCCGCGCTGCTTGCGCGTCCTCTATAATCTTCTGGTCGGCTTTTCCCTGGACGCCCATCCGCTGCTGACCATAACGATCGTCGGCGCCGGTTCCGCGGTCATGGCTGCCAGGCCGCTGGAAGCGGTAACGTTCGAAAATCAGTCCGTCCTCTATCCAGACGCCTCTTCGGCGCTCGGCTTCCCTGTGGAGTGGGAGCCCACAGGCTCTCCCCGGTCGTATCGTCGCCTGCTGGTCGAGTTCGCAGCGCCACCGTCCGAAGCGACGGTCGAGGCTATCGCCACCTTGATGGGCAAATGGGAACGCATTTCGGTCGACGGCTTTCCCATGACGGAAGAAGACCTCGAAAGCGGCAAATGCGCCATTGAAGACATCGCCATTCATCTCTTCGACGAATTTTCCGTCGAGGTTGTCGTTGCCGAGTTCGGCGGCTCTGAAGAAGCCTGGAACCCGCTGCTCAATGCACTGGGATCTTTTCATCGGACAAGCCAACCGATCGCGCGTATCAAGATCGAGTGAACCGCGACCTCAATCCCGGCCGCCCAACAGTTTCCGTTCCCTGCCCCACTCCTTGATACGATCCGCTACGGGAAGGTAGGGAGGGTCGTCATCGAAATGGTCTCCTATGACCTGTCCAAGCAGGCTGACCTCGACCGAGAACAGTTCGTGATTCTCCTTGGCTTCCGGAAACAGTTCCAAGAAGGCAATTCCGGCCGCCTGAGCAAGGGGCGGATTGCGCATCTGGCGGACGAGCCAGTGCAGGACAGACCTGTCTCCGAGCATGCCCGCGCCGCGAACTGCGAGAGGTGCGGTATCAGGAGACGCCAGCAGGTCGCCGAGCCATGCGCGCACCGCGCGTTGGGGGCCGGCTGAGATTACCATGCGCATCGCTGTGAGAGCTTCCGGCCCGCCACCGACCGCTACATTCTTCAATTCGGCTGTCGCATCCGAATTTGCCCCGAGCAAGAAAAGCGCGACGGCGGCTTGCGCTCTGGCCGTATCGTCCTGCTCGACGAGCCCCCTGCGCAACTCATTGATCACGTCGTCGCGCCGCAGCGTGCCAGCCAGCCGGAAGGCTTCGGCCCGCACCCTTGCATCGGTGTCGCGCATCAGGTGCGGCAGTCGAGCCTTGGGATCGACGCGATGCGATAGGCAAGCCGAGACGGCGAGGTACCGCCTGATGGCATCAGCCGAGCCGATCCAGTCGCGGACCAGGGGCGCGATGGTTTGCGTCTTCAGCCAAGCCAGGGCGCCGGCCAACCCTGCCACGTCCTCGGACGCGCGTCCGAACTCGACCACCCGGTCGAGACGCGCCAGATCCCACCATTCGATGGCGAAGAAGGCTGCGACGAACAGTTCGCCCTTTTCCGGGAAATCCTCATACTGCGACAGAATGAAGGGCCAAGCTGCTTCTCCGGCAATGCGCAGTCCGTCGAGATTGGCCTCCAGACGCAGGTCGATAGCCGCAATCGCCTCCGCGTCGACCGGATCCGCTTGCCGCAGCAGCTCACGCTGCGCCCACAGGAACGCCGACAGCTCGGCGTGCTGGCGCACAACGTCGGCAACGATGGGGCAGGCCTGAACCGAGTTGGCGTTGTTGAGCACCGGCCTTGCTCAGTTCAGGTTGATCGAACCGCCGCGAATACGGTTGGCGGCGCTGGCATGACTTGTCACATTCGTCCCCCGAATGATGATGCGGCCGTCCTTCTCCATGATGATCGTAGCCTTGCCGCAGCGCAGCTCGACCCGCTCCTTGCCGGCGATCCGGACCAGTTCGCCATCGCGAACGACAGCGGGCGTGGCGGCTTTCCTCACGGGGTCGACAAGCCGACCGACGATGAGCGGCCTACCGGGATCGCCGGCTTCAAAGAGGAGCGCTACCTCCGATCCGACCATCGACGACGACAATTCGGCGAGGCTCCTGGCAGGAACGGCTGTTTCCTGGCGATTGCCCGGGAAGACCACCAGCGGCGTCGCCTGGTCGTCGAAACCGATGAAGACACCGATAACTACGCCTTCAATGCGTTTACTGACCTCGTTCATACCTCACCTCAATTCTCGACTATCTTCGAGCCTTTCATGACGATGTCGCTTGACGCCTTGATACCGATCTTGCCGGAACCCTTGATGGAAATGTCCTTGCCTTCGATGGCGATCGTTCCGTCCTTCTTCATCATGAACTTGGCGCTGCCGCATTTGATCAGGATGGAGTCGGTGGCATCGATCACCAGATTCTTGCCGACCTTCACGGTGCTGTCTTCGCCGATCTTGACCGCGCTTGCCTTGGCAATGCTCAGTGTATGCATGCCTCCGATCGTAGTCGTGTCATCCGCCCCGATCTTGGCGCTGCGCGCCGCACCGATATCGCTGCTCTGGGCGCTGCCGACCTTGAAGGACTGATTGGCCCCGACCTGCACACTCTGGTTCGCCCCGATACTCCAGCTGTCCGACGCGCCGATGTCGTGGCTCTGATCAATGCCGACGCTGACCGACCGCGTCGCCCCGATCGTGTTTATCTGCGCCGCGCCCACGCTCCTTGTCTCGGCCGCCCCCACCGTATCGATCCGCGCCGCGCCCACCGTGATCGTCTGCACCAGCCCCACCGTCTGCGTATGGTTCTGGCCGATCGTTTCGGTGGAGTTTGAGCCGATGCCGATCGTCTCGTCGACCCCCACCGTCAGCGACCGGTTGGCACCCACCGTCTCCGTGTCGTTCGAGCCGATATTGGTCGTCTGGTCCACGCCGATCTTCACGGTCTTGTTGTTGCCGACGTCCTCGTCGAGATCGACGCCGACCGAATGCTTGGCGTTGTTGTCGATGCGGTCGGACTGGTCGTGCTGCACCAGCTTGGTGCGATCGTTCTTGATCAGAAGGTTGTGGTCCTTCTGCGCCTGGAAATTGACCAGTTCGGAACCGGCCTTGTCCTCGAACATCAGCTCGTTGTATCCGCCGCCGCCCTTCGAGGAGTTCGATTTCCAGCCCGATTGGGTTGCGCTTCCGGGCAGTCCGTAGGGTGGCATCTGCGAGGCATTGTAGACGCGGCCAGTGATGATCGGCAGATCGGGATCGCCCTCGATGAAGTCGACCACCACCTCCTGGCCAATGCGCGGAATCTGGATGAAGCCCCAGCCGCTGCCGGCCCAACTCTGCGAGACCCGTACGAAGCAGGAGCTGTCCTGATCCTTCTTGCCTTCGCGGTCCCAATGAAACTGGACCTTCACCCTGGCATATTCGTCGGTGAAGATTTCCTCGCCCGAGGGACCCACCACGGTCGCCGTCTGCGGCCCGCGCATGACGGGCCGCCGCGTGATGCGCGGTGGCCGGTAGGGCAATGAGGTCGGCGCCACCTCCATGGTCACACGGAAGTTCTCGGCTTCCGTTTCGACGCCGCTGCGGAAGCCGGGATCGAACAGCCGGTATTCGGCGCTGACCACCAGATATTCCTGGTTCTGGTCTTCGCGCGGAAAGCCTTCGAGTTTGAAGGTTGAGCCCGAGGCCAGGCCACGCACGGTGCCGGCGGCCCGAACACGCCGGTGCACGGCCTGGATCTCCTCGCGCCGGATCGCCGCGATCGCGTCGCCGCGCCCGACATCGAGATGAGCGCCCGGCTGGCGATAGTGTTCGCCGGATGCCCGCTCATGGCTGAAGGCCTTCGTCGACACGGCCATCAGGTCGGCGCCCGGTTTCTTGAAGTCGTAGTCGGTATGGGCGTAGGCACCCGGCATCACGGCGCTGCCGGGTATCCAGTCGGTGATGTATTCGACGTCGCGCCTCGCCGCCCGCCCCTCCTGGTGATAGGGCACCTTCTCGTAGCCGGGCGCCGGCTTCAGCTTGCTCATGGCGTCGGTCAGGATAAGCTTGTGCTCGCCATCGCCATATTCGAAGAAGTACATGATGCCTTCGTGCTCGAGCAGGCGCTGCACGAAGTCGAGGTCGGTCTCGTCGTACTGCACGCAATAATCGCGCGCGGGGTACGATCCCTGGAGCCGCTTCTCGTATTTGGCGGGAGCGTGCTTGGAGAAAATGTCCTCGACGATCTCGACGACGCTCATCTTCTGGAAGATGCGGCAATCGGTGGTATTGCCGAGGAACCACAGCCAAGGCCTGACCACGGCCTCGTAATAGGCCAGCCTCTCCTCGATGCGCGTGAGACGGAACTCGGAGATGAGACCGCTGAACCAGCGTTTCGGATCGGATTCCCCCTCGATCGAGACCGTTCCGCCCAGCATCTTAAGGGGGTCGACCTGCAGGTCGTTGCTCACGAAGCCGACGGTGAAGGCGAAGCAGCGGCTGATCTCGTCACGTCCGATCAGCTGGGTGAAGGTCAAAGTCTTGGCTCCGACCGGCGTCTGGATGACTGCGGCACGATCATCTGCCATCGGGAACGTGCCTCCGGAACGCAGGCCAACTTTCAACGATCAAGTGTAGCACAAGTCTTGGAGACCGGCCAAAAATCACGCGCTATCTTCCTGATTGCAAATCCAATTCATCCAAAGAGGCTTGTCCGGCCGTGGTCGAGGCAGGCATGCGCCCGATCAGGATCGTCGGCCTCGGTTCACCTGCGTTGGCATAGCCGTCCTCGCTTCGCAGCTTTCCCGATGCTCAGAATGCTACCTTCAGCCCGATCTTGCCCGCTATCGTGGAACTATCGGAGGAAAGCTTGCCCCGAACCTCGCCGCTGACCGTGGAGGATTGCGATATCTTCAGGTTGAAGCCCCCCGAAAGTGCCGCGGAAAAGTCTGAGTCGTCGAAGAAGAATCCCACCCCGCCGGCGCTCGCCTCGTTGTTGTAGGCAAAGCGCTGCTGGAGATCGGCACGCAGATACGGGCTGAAGATCATGCCGTTTTCCATCCGGTAGTCGGCATACACGCCCGGATCGAATTTCAGGGCGCCGAAGGACACCTTCGATTCCCCGTGCTCGACGCCGAGGCTGTCCGTATAGGGATCGCCGGTAAAGCTGATGCCGAGCACGCCGCCGCGCAGATCGAAGCGGGCCCTTTCCGTCAAGTTGAAGATGTGGCCGGCCGATGCCGTAACCGCATAGCCGATCGTGTCGTATTCGCCGCTGGCTCCGTTGAGCACGCCGTTCGAGACGTCCGTGCCGCCGAAAAGAACCATTCCGGAGACCAGGAGATAGTTCTGCTCCTTGCGGAACAGACCGTAGGTGCCCGCCATGCCGCTCTCGTTGCGTCCGGAACCGACGCTGGGGAAACCTCCGAACGAGCCGAGGGCCAGATCCGTGGAGGTGTAACCCGCGAACAGTCCGAGATTGAGCCCGTATTCCTGGTCGAAGGCGAAATGCCTGGCGGCGTTGAAATCGAGGCTGATCGCGGCCGAGAAGTCGTCGCTGTCGAAGGACGGCCCCTGGATACTCGTGGCGCCGTTCGAGATCGTGAAGCCGTCATGGTTCACGCGAGCGAACTGGCCCGAGGCGAAGACGCCAAATATCGGAGCCGCCGCTCCCGTCGTTCCGCCATCGAGACCGAGCCCGTATTCAATTGCGTCTCCGGTGATGTCGAAGAACGCATCCTTCATCGTCTCCACAGTCTGCGAATTGACGGCCGCATCGACGTTCGACACGAGGCCGACAACTTCCGCATTCGGCGTTGCAATGAGGATCAGGCCGCCGCCCGCGCCTGGTAGAACTTGATAGGTGAACAACTCGGCGGCCGTCCCACTGATGCCGCTGACTGTGAACGCGCCGCCGATCGGGGCGCCGGCCGCGGTCAGGATGGGTATCTGCGTGGTCTCCAGAATCTGCGGCGTACCGAGCAGATTGACCAGTATCACATTGTCGCCCGTGGCGGTGGCAGCGCCGTTGGCAATGATGGTGTCGGCCTGGGCCGTGACCTGGTTGAAGTCGAGCCCGATCGTCGCGCCGTCGAGAAAGAGCCCTCCGAGCGTCAAGGTGCTGGTGGGATTTCCGTCGATGAGGTTCAGTGTCGAGCCCGCGATCGAAAGATTGCCGAAGCCCCCCGCCTGCGAGGCGAGCGTCACGGCTCCGGTCGAGAACAGCGTCGAGCCGCCGGTCAGGGCCAGCGCGTCGATCACCTGCACGCCGCCGGCGAAGCGAAGGGTCGATCCTGTGACCGCGAGCGAGGAGAAGCCGGCGAAGTTCTGGCTCTCGCTCCCGACAGCTAGATTGGTGCCACTGATCACGCCCGTGGCATCGGTGCCGCTGAACAGGACGCCGTCGCTCAGATTCAGCGTCGCGGCATTGTCGATCACCAGCGTGTTACCGGAGAGCCCCGTGATGTCGCCGCCGACCGTGCCGCCGAAAAGGCGGACGGTCTCGGCGTCGATGCCGCCGAGAATGGTGCCACCTTCGAGGATGACGACATCAGCCCCCGCGCCGCCGAGCACGCTGCCGCCGACCGTGCCTCCGTCCATGGCGAAGCTGTCGTTGCCCTCGTCCAACTCGACGACGCCGTCGATCCTCGCATCTCCGGAAACGGCAACCGTGTCGTTACCGGCACCACCGGTAATCCTCGACACCCTCCCCGTCCCGCGTACGGTGAGGGAATCGTCGCCTATGTCGCCGCCGACAGGGCCTGCCACCGTGCCGCCACTGACCTCCACGACGTCGTCGCCTTCATTGCCGAAAAGGAAGCCGGCAATAGATCCGCCCTGCACTGTCAGAGTGTCTGCGCCTTCATTGCCGCTGACGGCTGCGCCGACGCTGCCGCCCGTCATCAGGAAAATGTCGTCGCCCGTCTCGAGCCCGATTGCATCCGGATCGGCGGTCGAGCCGACGATGTTCGCCGTGCCCGAAATCGTGACCGTGTCGTTCCCGGACCCTGCAAAGATCGACTCCCCGATCGTGCCGCCGCTGACGGTGATGTTGTTGCCGCCGCCCTGCCCGAACACCGAACCGTTGATGGTGCCGCCGCTCATGCGGAAGACATCGGCTCCACCGCCGAGATAGACGCCCGGTTGCGGGGTTACGGTCGGGCCGATCACGCTCCCCACCGTGCCGCCGGTCATCGTGAAGGTGTCGTCCCCCTCGTCGAGTTCGACCAGGTCGCTGATCACTGCCGTACCAGCAACCGTGACCGTGTCATTGCCGTCGCCGCCGGAAACGGCGAACACCGAGCCGGTTCCGCGGATGGTCAGATCATCGTTTCCGATGTCGCCGCCGACAACGCCAGATACCGTCCCGCCGCTGACGTCGATCGTATCGTCCCCCTCGTTGCCGAAAAGGAAACCGGCGATGGACCCGCCCTGCACGGTCAGAGTGTCGGCGCCTTCATTGCCGCTGACAGCCGCACCGACAGTACCGCCGGTCATCAGGAAAGTGTCGTCGCCGGCTTCCAGCCCGATCGCGTCAGGGTCGGCCGTCGAGCCGACGATGTTCGCGGTGCCCGAAATGGTGACCATGTCGTTCCCGGATCCTGCAAAGATCGACTGGTCGATCGTGCCGCCGCTGACGGTCATGGTGTCGCCGCCGTCCTGTCCGAACACCGAACCATTGACCGTGCCGCCGGTCATCGTGAAAGTGTCGTCACCCTCCTCGAGTTCGACCACGTCGCTGATCACTGCCGTGCCGGCAACCGTGACCGTGTCATTGCCGTCGCCGCCGGAGACGGCGAACACCGAGCCGGTTCCGCGGATGGTCAGAGCATCGTTTCCGATGTCGCCGCCGACAACGCCAGATACCGTCCCGCCGCTGACGTCGATCGTATCGTCCCCCTCGTTGCCGAAAAGGAAACCGGCGATGGACCCGCCCTGCACGGTCAGAGTGTCGGCGCCTTCATTGCCGCTGACAGCCGCACCGACGGTACCGCCGGTCATCAGGAAAGTGTCGTCGCCGGCTTCCAGCCCGATCGCGTCGGGATCGGCCGTCGAGCCGACGATGTTCGCCGTGCCCGAGATGGTGACCGTGTCATTCTCGGAGCCGGCAAAGATCGACTGGTCGATCGTGCCGCCGCTGATGGTGAGGGTGTTGCCGCCGCCCTGCCCGAACACCGAACCATTGACCGTGCCGCCGGTCATGGTGAAGGTATCCGCACCGTCTCCCAGAAATATGGACACAGGCGAACCCGGATCTCCCACCGTACCGCCGTTCATGTTGAAGGTGTCGACCCCGCCGAGTGTTTCGATGGTGCCGGTCGTGATGTCGAGAAAACCCACCTCTCCGATCGGCGTGAGAGCCCCACTGGTACCGAGAATGAGGCCGCCCGACATGTTTATCACGTCGCTGCCGTTACCGCTGTAGATTTGGGGGCCCTCGAACGGGGTAATGCTGGTCGCGAACGATCTGAACGTTCCGGACGGGCAATCCACGGTGACGCCCGTGCCCAAACCCAGCGTCCCGCTGCAAGCGCGTGCCTGCGTCGACGGGAACATCAGCATCGCGGCGATGGCCATGCCGGAAGCGCCGGCAAGCCAAATAGCGGCAACACCTCTGGCGGTGTCGCTGCGGGTGCGCGCGCCGCAAGATTTCGGACCGCGGACGGTCGGCCCTGCCTTGACCAAGAGTACCCCCCTTTTCCCTTCGCCGACCGCCCCGCCATGGCCGACATCACTGAAGAAGAACCCGGTTCAATTGTGTCAAACTATGCCATCCAGGCAGCCTGAGCCGCAATTGTAAATTTATCACACTGGTCGCAAGTCATTCAGGCGCATGGAGAAATTCCACGTCTTCTGCAACCCTCGTTTGCAGCTTCTTCCTTTGGAGATCATCATTTCACAGCCGCCACCGGCCCGAAAATCAGGCAACCTTCTACAGAAAATATAAGACGTCTGGCGTGAAACGAGCGTAAAATCAGGCCGATGCCGTCATCTCAGGGCGGTGTCAATGGCATGGCGTGCTATCTTTTGCCTGCTCGTTGGTGTAGAAAAAGCAGTGGTCTTCGAAGGTATCCGGCCGGCACCACAGGCGGCGACTTTGCCAACCCGTATACGTTCGACGACTGCCAATTGTCGGATGGCAGCACGGGGACAGAGACATGTCGTTCTTCGGACTCCTCCTCCATTCAGTGGTGCCGACATTGCTGCTGATCGGATCGACGTTCGCCGCGAGTGCTGCGGCGATGGACACGTCCCCCGACGAACCGTCGAGGCGGATGGCGATCGTCGTCGGGAATTCCGACTATCAAAGCAAGCGCCTGGAGGAGCTGGCCAATGCCGCCAATGACGCAAGCCGCCTTTCGGAGAGCCTCAAGAGGCTGAATTTCGACGTCCTGACCGCCACCAACGTCACCCGTGACGACTTCGACCGGCTCCTGGCCGATGCCGAAAAGAGGCTTGCCACGGCGAGCTCTGTCCTCATCTTCTATGCGGGTCACGGGGTCCAGATCGAGGGTCAGAACTACCTGCTGCCGGTCGACACGCCGGATCCGGAAAGCATCGAAAAGCTCACCGGGCGGGCCGTCAAGCTGAACGACGTCATCGCGCGCTTCGCCAGCCGGGAGCGCCAGACCTTCGTCTTCCTCGATGCCTGCCGCAACAATCCGATGGGCGCATCCGGCCTTGGAAGCAACGGCCTCGCTCAGGTCGAGGCCGGCGAGAACACTTTCATCGCCTTTGCGACCCAGCCCGGCAACGTGACGGTCGACGGTGCCGGCGAGAACAGCCCTTTCACGGCTGCCCTTCTGAAGAGCGTCGAGATCCCCGGCCTGAGCATTTCGGACATGATGATCCGTGTCCGCAACGAGACGGAGGCGCTCACGCTTGGCCGGCAAGTCCCGTGGGACCAGTCCAATCTTCGGGAACAGTTCTACTTCACCGAGCAGCAGGTCATTGATCCGACACAGCTGAGCGCGAGCCTGTCGCGGATTTTGTCCGACCCGGTCGCCAAGCAGAAGCTCCAGGTCGAACTGGCGTCGAACGATCTGCAGACCGCGGTCCTGATCGTCGGGCAGACGATGCGCTCGATAGGCTCGCCGCTGGCCGTCCCGGCGAGCGATCCGCCTGCTGTGGCGGAGCAGCGGGGCGGCACCAGGGTGGCGAGCCTCGACGGAGCGCGGCAGAGCGTAGTCTCCGACCTCGGAACCTTGATCGTTGGGACGTCGGTCGAGCAAGGGGCCGAAGACAGCTCCAAGGAACTGGCTCGCAGCGTTCAGACGGAACTGCGCCGGCTGGGATGCTATCGCATGGCGGTGGACGGCGATTGGGGCAAGGGTTCCGCCCGCGCCCTCAATGATTATTACAAGAACACCAAGCAGGTGGCTGCAGCGAACGGGCCAAGCGTGGAACTGCTCGGCGATCTGTTCCTGCGCTCCGGCCGCATCTGCAAGGCCCCGGTGATCGTGAAGAAAGTCAGGCAAACCGATGTCGCCTCCCAGGAAGCCGGCGGCAAGCCGGCCTCAACGAGAACGGGCAATACGAAACGCAGGTCGAGTCCGGCACGCACGCCGGCTCCGCCTCCGCCCGATATCAGCAGCGGGATCGGCATCGGCGGAATTTTTTAGCCAGCGAGCCCCCCGGCT
The DNA here is from genome assembly GCF_016756635.1 of Mesorhizobium sp. L-8-10. Classification (NCBI taxonomy): domain Bacteria; kingdom Pseudomonadati; phylum Pseudomonadota; class Alphaproteobacteria; order Hyphomicrobiales; family Phyllobacteriaceae; genus Mesorhizobium; species Mesorhizobium sp. L-8-10. The sequence continues at coordinate 5,749,295 of NZ_AP023263.1, forward strand.
GCATCGACTTGCCGCATCGAGGCCTCGTGCTTCGTGCCGGCAAGCCGGAGGTTTCGGCGTCGAAAACCGGCCATGAGCATCAAGGACGAACCCATCGCCTCGGGCGACCGAACCATCATCCGGCCCGTTCCAACCGGTTCGCCGAAGTCTGTCCCGGCGGGCACTCCGCCGCAGCGGAGCCGCGCTGACGTCGAGCCCGTATCGTCGCCGGCAACGATCATTTCTCCGCAAGCGGGCCGCGCCTCCACCCAGGACTGGCCCGGCGCAACGGTAATCGCCGACGCCGCACCGGGCGGCTGGCCAGGCGTCGGGCCTACCGTTCTTGCCGGCTGGGATGGCGCGCCGGCCTCAGAAGCCTCGCTCGAACCTGTCGGCGGCGCGCCATATCCCGGCTCCAATCCGCTGATTGCCGCCGCGGCGCCGCTGCTCCTGCTTCTCGGACGCCTTCGGACGAAGCAGGTCGAGCCGTTGATGGACGGCATTGCCGAGGCCATTCGGCAATTCGAGCGGCAGGCCGGTGAAAGAAACGTCCCGGCCGAAGAGATCCGGATCGCGAAATATGCGCTTTGCGAAGTGGCCGACGATATCGTGCGGAACCTGCCCGGCTCCGACAGGCAGGCCTGGATACGGAACGGCATGGTGTCGAAGTTCTTCCAGGGCCAAGCCTCCGGCGCCGGTTTCTTCGAGGCGCTGAACAGGCTGTTGGCCGATCCCCACTCGCATTACCATTTGCTCGAACTGATGCATGCATGTCTCGGCCTCGGTTTCGAAGGCCAGTATCGCGGCCTGGCCGACGGCGGCAGCGGTCTGATGCGTGTGCGCGGCGACGTCTACGAGACGCTTCGCGTTCTTGAGCCGCAAGCGGACGATATCTCCCCTCGCTCACAGGACCCATCCGCAACGACGGCACGAGCTTCTGCATCCCTTCCGCTCTGGGCCGTCGCCGCCGCCGGGCTCGTGCTGCTCGCGGTCACCTACGCAGCGATGCGTTTCACGGTCGAAAGGCAAAGCGACGCGGCCGTCCACAACTTGCTGGCGCTCAATCCGCCCACGGCCGTCACGATCGAGCGAACCGCCCCGGCACCGGTTATCGAGGAGCCAAGACGCTCCACGCGGCTGGACCGCATTCGCGCCGCCCTTGCCGCCGAAACCGCCCTGGGAAATCTGATCATCGAGCCCAAGGACGGTTTCATCGTTATGGAAATCAACAATCTCCTGCTGTTCCAGCCGGGTAAGGCCGAACTCAGGCCCGAATTCGAGCCGGTCGCGGGGCGCATCGCCGCCGCGCTCGAGCCGGAACCGGGTCCGATAAAGGTCGTCGGTCACACCGACGATGTGAAGCCCAGCCGGTCGAGCGCCTTCAAGTCGAACTACGATCTTTCCCTCGCCCGTGCCGAGGCCGTGAAGGAGCTTGTCGCGCCGCGGATGAGCGACGGGTCGCGCCTGTCGGTGGAAGGCAAGGGCGAAGACGTTCCCATAGCGGACAACAAGACGCCGGAAGGCCGGGCCCGCAACCGCCGGGTCGAGCTGATGATTCCGCAGGAGGAAACGCCGTGAGGGCAGCCGGCTCGCACGTCGGTTCGGTGAGCCCATGAGATCCTGGATCGTCGGGAGCATCTCGGCTATCGCGCTGGCCTGCTTCGCTGCGGCCGTCTGGTATGCCGGCCCGATGATCGGCTTCAACGGCGAGCGGCCGTTCGAACCGGTTTGGGTCCGCGCCGCGATCGTTGCGGCGGCCTTCCTGCTGGCGGGGGCTTGGGGCGTCCTCATGCTGCTGCGAAGATCGGCGACGCATCCGCCGCATGTCGCAGAGGCGGACGTGGCGACCGGCGACCCCGAGCTCCTGAAGCGCATGAACGAAGCGCTCGGAGCGCCGCGGAGCAGCAAGCGCAAGATCGCCGACAAGCAACCCTGGTATCTCGTCATTGGCCGGCAGGACGCAGGCAAGACGGCGGCGATCGCCAATTGGGGGCTCCGCCCGGACGCGTCGCGTAGCGCGCGAGAGGCCGCCACGCAGCAATGCGACTGGTGGCTCGCCGAGGAGGCCGTGTTCATCGACACGCCAGGTCGCCTGACGATGCAGGATTCGAATTCCGCGACCGACCGGAAGAGTTGGCTGGCGCTCCTGTCGCTGCTCGGCAAGAGCCGCGCCGGGCAGCCGATCGACGGTGTCATCGTCGTGATAAGCCTCAAGGACGTCATAGCGCTCGAAAGTGAGGCGCTCGCCGCACAAGCCCACGCCATCCGCAATCGGCTGCAGGAGATACAGGACCGGCTGACTACCGAATTCGGCGTCTACCTGCTGTTCAGCATGGCCGACCTCGTCCCCGGCTTTGCCGAGTTTTTCGGCCGCTTCGACGACAGCCGCCGAGGGAAGGTATGGGGGGCGATGTTCCAACCGCAGGACCGGGAGGAGAGGACGGCAGGCAGCCGTGTCGGGAAGGAGTTCGACGCATTGGTCCAGCGTCTTTCGCAGGAAACGACAGACCGCCTTTACCACGAGCCGGATCCGATCGCGCGCATCGCAATCTTCGGCTTTCCTCTGCAGTTCGCGTCCCTGAAGCAGCGCATCGTTGATCTGGCGGGGCGGATGTTCGAGCCCGCCGCCTATCGTGCGGTGCCGAAACTGCACGGATTCTATTTCTCCTCGGCAAGGCAGACCGGGGCGGCGGCCGAATATACCGGTTCCGCGCATGGCGTGGACTTCTTCCTCCGCGATCTCCTGACCAAGGTTATCCCCGCCGAGACGGGCTGGAAATCGCGGGATCGGCCGGCTCTCCGTCCTGCCGCCCTTCTCCGCTATGGAGGCCTCGCCGCATTTGTGCTCGGGGCCGCGACGCTGATCGGCGCGTGGGGTGTTAGTTTCGTCAGGAACCGCGCGCTGGTCGATTCGACGCAGGCGCTGATCAGGCAGGTTCACGTCGGAAACAACTCGCCTCTTGGAAGCACCGAGGTGACCGGCGTCGATCTTGAGAACATCGTCGAGACGCTGGCTCTGCTGCGCGACCTTCCCGCCGGCTATGACAGCGGCGAAACGTCCACGCCGCTTCAGGAACGGTTCGGCCTAAGCCAGCGCGCCAAGCTCAATTCGGCAAGCAAGGAAGCCTACCGACAGGCGCTCGAACGTCTCTTGCGATCGCGCCTTGTTCTGCAGGTCGAAAGCGCTATCCGGACAAAGCTCGCGGAGCCGATCGAGCTCTATGAGCCGCTGAAGGTCTATCTCATGCTGGGCGGCCAGGCACCGCGGATCGATGACGAATTGATCATTGCCTGGATCAAGCAGGACTGGGAGCAGAACCGTTATCCCGGACCTGCCAATCGCGAGGGACGCGACGAGCTCGAACGGCACCTGCGCGCCATGCTCGACCTCGACGACGGACGCGGTCCCACCTACGAGCTCGACCGCAGTCTTGTCGAGACGGCGCAGCGGTCGCTATCGCGCATGGACATGGCCGACCTTGCGCGGGCGCTGGTCAATTCGGCGATCCACTCGGCAGGGCTGGACGACTTTTCCGTGGCGGCGCGCGCCGGTCCCCAGTCGCCTCTGGTCTTCGAGGCCCGCGACGGCCGCGGCATCGCTGCGCTGCGCGTGCCCGGCATCTACACCTGGAGCGGATTCAACGAATTCTTTCTGCCGCAGCTTGCAACGGTCGCGCAAAAGGTCGTCGATGACCAATGGGTCATGGGCGCAGGCGGCGCGCAGGTCGGAGTGGAGGAGCAACTCGACCGTCTCGGCCCCGAACTGCTGGAGCGCTACGGCAGGGATTTCTTAGCGACGTGGACGAAGCTGCTCGACAATCTGAAGCTGAGGCCCATGACGGAAGACAAGCCTGACTATGCGTCACTGTCCGCCGCATCTTCGCCGACATCGCCGATCACGCAACTGGTTGAAGCGGTGGCCGACGAAACGGCTCTTACACGGGACTTGCGCGCCGGCGAAGACACGGAACCTGCCCCCGGAGCGATGGAGAGCATGGCAAAAGGCCTCGCCCGCATCGGTGTCGACCTTCCTTCCGGCAAATCGCAAAGCCGCGCTGGCGGGGCTTTCAAGCGGCCGACCAACCAGATTCCCGGCGCCAATATCGAGGCCCATTTCAAACCGTTCCAAATACTCGTCGACGGCAATCCCGGTGGGCGACCGATCGACGCCCTCATCCAGAATTTCCACAATGTGCTGCGAAGCCTCGTCATGGCGACCAACAGTCCCGCACAGGCGGAGCGCGCCAACGCCAATCTGCAGCTTCAGGTTCACAATCTTCGAGCCAACGCGTCGCGGCTTCCAAAACAGCTCGCCAGCATGGTCAACGCCGCCGCCGACGATTTCGAGGGCGACGTCGCAAGAACATCGATTGCGCAACTGAACAAGCTGCTTGCCGAGGCGGTGACCGAGCCCTGCAATCGACTGGTCACCAACGCCTACCCGTTTGCCAGGCGCAGCGATCGCGATGCATCCCTCACTGACTTTGCCCGGCTGTTTGCACCCGGTGGCGTGATCGACAGATTCTTCGCGCAAAACCTCGCTCCGCTAGCCGATCTCAGCGGACGTGACTGGCAATGGAGGCAGGACAGCCGTCTCGGACGTGAGCTTTCCAAGTCGACGTTGAAAGCCTTCCAGCGAGCCGCCGAGATCCGGGATGCATTCTTCCCGCAAGGTGGGTCGGCGCCGGGCGTGAGCATCACCTTCACGCCGTTCTCGCTGCATGTCGACGCCGACATGGCCCTGCTCGACGTGAACGGCCAGATCGTCCAGAGCCACCAGACCGGCAGCGTGCCGTCGACCTTCAACTGGCCCGCCAGCACCTCGTCGGGCGGCGCCGGCCTAAGCCTGACCCCGGAGATCCCAGGACGGGAATTCGCCGTCCATTTCGACGGTCCATGGGCGCTGATGCGTCTTCTCGATGGCGCAGCCTCGCTCAGCCCCAGCGACAACGGACTGGAGGCGCGGTTCCTCATAGGCGGACGCGACGTCGCCTACACCATTCGCGCCGGCTCGGGGGTCAACCCCCTGGTCCTGCCGGCGCTCTCCGAATTCAGCTGCCCGGACCAGTTATGACTTACCGAAACGCCTGAAACTGTGGCAGACTGGAAACAGCGAGCGCAGACAGCGCCACAGCGGGCGCTCGGGAATTGCTGGGAGGCACATGGGCCAGGTCGCGCTCGCGGTCGAGAGCTATGGCGTCAGCCATAGAGGTTGCGTGCGCCAGATAAACGAGGACCGTTTTCTGATCGATGCCGACAGTGGGATCTGGCTGGTGGCCGACGGCATGGGAGGACATGACTCCGGTGAGGTCGCGTCCGCGAGCATCGTCGAGCATCTCGCGACGGTGGGGACGGCCAATTCGCCCAGGGACCTTCGCGCACGTTTCGAGGATCGGCTGAGCCGGGCTCATGAGGACATCCGGAAGCTCTCGGAAGCGCGCGGCGAGACCGTCGGCTCGACCATCGCGGCACTGCTCGCGATCGACGGCAGCTTCGCCTGCCTCTGGGTGGGCGACAGCAGGATCTATCTCGTCCGCGACGGTGTGATCGTCCAGATCTCGCACGATCACACCGAAGTCCAGGAACTTCTCGATCGCGGCGTCATCACTTCGGAGGAGGCGCGATACTGGCCGCGCCGCAACGTCATTACTCGTGCCGTCGGCGTCAGTGAGGATGTCCTCATCGATTACGAGCAAGGGAAGACCCTGCCTGGCGATATCTTCGTCCTGGCCAGCGATGGCCTGACGGCGCATGTCAGCGACTCCGAGATCAGGGCGGCCGTCCTTTCGGCGGCTCCACAGGATGCCTGCAATGCGCTGCTCGAAACGGTGCTGTCGCGAGGCGGAACCGACAATGTAACGATCGTCATCGTCAATATCGGTGCGGCGCGGGCGGGTAAAACCGCCGCCCGGCAGGGACACAAAGCGCCATGAGTTCCGACGAGAAGACGCGAATTCAACCCGAAACGACCCGTGCCGCGGCGGGAACACAGCTCAGCGGCATCTACGAGCTCGACGAGCGCCTCGCCTCGGGCGGCATGGGAGAAGTCTATCGCGGCCACAATATCCAGACCGGCGACCTCGTGGCGATCAAGATCGTGCTTCCCGAATTCGCCCGCGACCAGACGATCCTTTCGCTGTTCCGCAAGGAGGCGTCGATACTCAACCGTCTGTCGCACGATGCGATCGTCCGCTATCACGTCTTCACGATCGATCCGGCTATAGGCCGTCCCTATCTGGCGATGGAATTTGTGGACGGCGAGTCCTTGTTCGACGTGATGCGTCGCGGTCCAATGCCAACGGACGATGTGCGCAGGCTCTGTATTCGCCTCGCTGCGGGGCTCGGCGCAGTCCACGAAGCGCATACGCTCCACCGCGACCTTTCGCCCGACAACATCATCCTGCCGGGAGGGCGGGTGGACCGGGCGAAGATCATCGATTTCGGCATAGCGCGATCCGCCGGCATAGGTGACGGAACGCTGATCGGCGGCAGGTTCGCCGGCAAATACAACTACGTGTCGCCCGAGCAGCTCGGCCTTTTCGGAGGCGAGGTCAGCGAGAAATCCGACATCTACAGTCTGGGGCTGGTGCTCGCGGCAGCACTGCGTGGAAAGCCCATCGAGATGAGCGGGTCCCAGGTCGAAATCGTCGAGAAACGTCGCACCGTTCCGGACCTGACCAGCATAGATGACGATTTCCGGCCAGTGATCGAAGCCATGCTGCAGCCGGACCCGGCGGATCGACCGTCCAGCATGTACGAGATCGTCGAAATGGCGCGGGCGGATCTTCCGGCGGGCGGCGACCACACCGAACGATCCAGAGCGGCAGGCGTGGCGCAATCCTCGCCTTATCGTGACGCTTCGCTTCACCCATGGCTGGAGGAGCCCTCGTCGGCCGCCACGCCAACATCGCCCGTTACAGGCAAGGCGAGCACTCCGCCGACCGATCAATCATGGGCGCCTGGCAGCGCCCAGCCCGGCTTCGTGTCGCACAGGCGTCCCGTGCTCCTGGACCAGGCCCGCCCGGCTCCGGCACGTGCCGGGCAGGCAACTCGCGGACGATGGTGGAAGAACAGGACCACGATCGTCGCCATATCGGTTATCGTCGTGGCGCTGGGCATGGGTGCCGGTGCCTATTTCGGAGGCGTCTTCGGTCCCGTTCCTCAGCCCCGGGAGCCAGCTCGCGTTCCCGTGCCCCTCTCCGAACCGGAAGTGACCAAGCCACCGGCGGGCGCCGGGGGCGGTACTGACGGCGGGACAAGCGAACGGCAAAGCGCCCCCGGGAGCATGGCGCGCGAGCCGTCGGCGCCTGGTTCTGCTTCGCCGTCTGTGGAGCCGCCTGCGGCGAAGGACCCGGACGACCTGCAATCCGACGAGGGGGCGGGCCGGCTCGCCGATCCGCGCCAGCCGCCCGGCCCAGCGACCGTTGCATTGGACGGCGTGGCGGATCGTATCTCATGGTTGCGCGAATATGCCGGCGGCGACTGCTTCTTCGCGACGACGACATCGGCCACCGATACGGCGATCGAAATCGAAGGCTTCGGAACGGACGTCCAACCGTTTCAAGAGATGATGAAGGCCTTCCAATCCAGGTTCGATATCGAGCCGGAAGTGGGCGTCCGGCTCATAGAGCCCGCGCAATGCGCCGTAACGGACTTCCTGCGCGGGCTCGGCGCGGGTGAAGTCCCGCAGCTGACGCTCTATCGTACATCGGTCGAAAGTAATTCGCCGGTGAGCGGCGCGCTCAAACTGGCTCCCGGGCGCAAGTCCAGCCTTCTGCTGATCGACCACAAAGGCATGGCTTTCAATCTCGACGACCGGGTCGCCATCGAAGCGGACACCGCCTCGTTCAGCATCCCGATCGGGCTGAGTGCCGCCGACCGAGCGGGAGGAAAGGCTGTTCCACAGATCATCATGGCGATCAGTGCCTCCGGCGACATCGAGGCCGCGTCGTTTCAAAAGCCGACGCCGGCGTCGGAGGTGCTGCCCAAGATTCTGGCCGAGATTCAGGCGAAGGGAATTGGCGGCGCAGCCACGGCCAAATACTTCCGGCTTGGCGGATAGGCCGGAGGCCTCACCTGACGATGACAGACGCCATGCCGAAATCGACTGTGCTGCCCCTGCGCCTGATCTCGGCGCGGAGCTCGTCGAAAAAAGCGGCCGCCTGTTCTCCCTCCTGCAACGAGAACGTCTCGAGCGCTTCGTCGCTGGCGATTGCCACGAGAAGCTGCTCCGTTCCGACAGGGCCGTCGGTGAGAGTGAGGGGTGCCCGAAAGCCGACCGTTCCATCGCTTTCCAGGAACAACTGCTCTACTTCCTGCACTTTGCCCTCGTCGTCCACCACGACGAGATAGAGGCGCTTGCGGCTCAGGTTCCTGATGCGCCCGGAAAGCTCGTCCCCGCTTGCGATTTCGCTGACGGCAAGCTCTACCAGCAGGCGCGGCTCCGGATAGCCTTCGAGACCGCCGGCGAAGGCAAGAGCGGCACATTGCGCGTCCGTCACGACATGTCCGCGAACGTCGATCGGAAGCTCGATCAATCGCCGAATGCGCCGCTGGAGCTCACTCACAGGCCTGGCCGCGGTGGCGAAGCCGTTCACGCTTATGGTTTCACCCCTGGCGGACGCGAGTGCCAGGAAGCACTGGCTGTTCATTTGCCCGGAGATGAGGTCGAGGATCTTTGCGAGTGCTTCGGCGGCGCTTTCCCGGGGCCGGATCAGGCGCTGCTGCTCCTGTGGTATCATCGCAATCCTGGGCTCCGGCGCTTCATCAACCGCAGTGACCACCTGCCCGGCACCGGAGAACGAAAGTGCGGGTGGACCCGCGCGCTTCGGCGGCGCTTCAAGCGCCGGCCGGGCAGGCGGCAGGGCCGTCGCTGGGAGCGTACTGGGCTCCACCGGGCGTGGCGGCGCCGTCGATGGCGACGGCGACCCGCCCTGCTGAAGCGGCGCAAGAGATAGCGACGGACGGGTTGGAGCCGCCGTCGCGGCCGGCGATCCGACAGCGCTCGCGACCGATGGGTCCGAGCGTGGCCGCTGCGAGATCATCGGCTCGACGATAGGTGCGGTTGCCGCCGGCGCCACGGAACCGGCCGTCGACCGACGCAAACTGGTTGCCTCCACTGCGGACAGATGACGCTGCTGGGGCGTCGCTTCGACCGCCGGATCAGCGAGGGAAGGCGACGGCGCCTTTGCTGAATCCGTGCTCGGTGCGACCAGGGGGAACCGTGCGGTCGATTGCGCCGATGGCCCGCTCTGCTGGCGAGGTGCAACCGACCCCGGACGAGGAACCGGGGCGGCCGTCGGGGCCTTCGGCTGCGATGCGATCGTATTTTCGATCGATCGATCCGCGGACGCATCGGTCAGGACCGTCGGCGCGACGATGCGCGCGACCGACCCCGGCGCCACGAGGCCCGGCAAGGGAAGGTGCAGGTTCCCCGCTTCCGATTCGGATGCGGTGGGCACCGCCACAACGGGGGTCGCCGCACGCGGCAGAACCGGCGTGGCCGCTGTCAGGTCTCCGCGGTTCGGCACGAGGCGAAGTGCCGTCGGCGGCTGGCTGGCGATCTCCTTTTGCCCGACTGCAATCGCCGTTCTTGCGGAGGGAGCCACCGGAGCCAATGCCAAGGGAGGACTTGCCTCGCCGACCTGGGCGCGACGGATGGAATAGAGGGCGATGCTCGTACTCGGCGGTTCCCTCGGCCGGCTCGCCGGCACGAGGATCAGGCCCGTTGTGATCGCTGCGTGCAATGCCAGCGAAGCGCAGAAGGCGCCAAGCCAAAGCGCCGGCTCCGATTGTCGCTTCATGGACCGGCTCCGGCAATCGTCTCCCGCATCGTTACGATCCGGACCGGGACACCAGCCGCGTCGACACGCGCCAGGACCTCGAGAAAGTCGCGGCCGGCCATCGAGCGGTCTGCAAGGACATTCAGGAAGCCACCTGCGGATGCCGCCTCGCGGACCATCGTCGGGAACTCGTCCATGGTCAGCGGCGCGCCATCGAGGGAGAGCGAACGGTCCGCCGCAATCAGCAGAAGCGGCCGCGGGAGCCGCTCCAACGGCAGGTCCAGCGTGACCGGGACATCCGTCTCCAGTTCGTTGCGTTTGATCAGGCTGCCGGTTGCCAGGTAGAAAAGCAGCAGCAGGAAAACGATGTTGATGACGGTCAGCGAGAAGTCGTGCCGCGGCCGTCTGGGGCGAGACGGGAGGAAGCTCATGGCGTGCTCCCGGTCGCATCGACCAGCGTCACCCTCCCGGCGGAGACCGCTTGAAGGGCCTCGAGGGTGGTGACGATGTCCTGGACGCTCGCCGACCTCGTGGCAATCAGCAGGAAGCCGGTGGAGCCACGCGAAATCAGCTGGCTGAGCGCCGGCTGGAGTTCTTCAAAGGGGATGGCCTCGCCACCGACGCTGACGAAACCGTGTGAGACCCGAATGGCGAGGTCGCGTGTCCGCGCGGCATCGCCCGTCTGGTTTCCGTCCTCGATTCCGGTCGCGACGTTCCCGATCGGCATGAGGGAATAAGGTGCGATCTGGGACGACAACATGAAGAAGATGAGCAGCAGGAACATGATGTCGATCAGCGGCGTCAGTGCGAACAAGGCACGTCGGCGTGCGGGCTGCCAGCGTATCCTGTGCCGGCCCACGGTGATCTCCCGTCTTCAAGCCGTTGCCGGGCGGGTCGCGGTGCCGGGCTCCTCTCGCTCCCGCGCCGCGCCACGCTGGCCGGAATCTGCCCCCGCCTCGACGCTGAGCACGGCACCGATCGCCGCGTCCATGGTCGCTCGTTCGTCCTCCACCCGCGAGTCGAGCCATACCCAGACGAAGTAGAAAGGAATGGCTATGGCGAGCCCCGCGGCCGTCGTCAGAAGCGCAGCCCAGATGCCGGTCGCCAACGCGGATGGATCAATGGCGCCGCTGCGCTGGGACAACTCGCCGAAGGCGGAAATCATGCCGATAACCGTGCCGAGCAGCCCCATCATAGGCGCGGCCTGCACCACCGATTCCAGGATTCGCAGATAGCGCGACAGCTCGGTCAGTTGGTCGAGCGCCGTCTGCCCGGCAATTTCCTGGGCCCGTTGCCGATCCCCCGGGTGCCTGATAAGGGATTTCATAGCGCTGACCACCGTGGCCGAAGCCGGCGAGGTCTCCCTGGCCGCCTCGTCGAGTGCCCTCGCTCGGTCACCCGTGGCCCAGATGGCAACGGCATTTCGAGCCGCCCGCGACCGCCCGGCGCCCATGCGGGCGAGTTGGACGACCTTGAAGATGGCCACCGTGGTCGCGACGATGGAGACGGCAACCAAGGCTATCAGCACCGGGCCGCCGGCCGAACCCAGTTGATCGATCAGGACGTCGAGCATCGGCGGTCCCCGGCTACAGCCCGAAGGATATCGACGTGCGCGCCGTCGTCTTCAGGGCATCTATGCATATCGTCGAGTTCTTCCCCTCGGCGACGCATTCGGTGATGTCGTTGATCAGCAGGCGCGAAATCGTCGCGCAGGACTGGCCGGCAAGGTCGAACTGCACGACTTTGGTCTTGCCCGCCGGAAGGCGGCCGAACTGGAAGACGAGCGACTGGCCGACCTTGCCTTGTTTGTCGAAGGTGAAGACGTCGAAGGACGTCTTGTCGAGCAGTACTCCTGTCCCGTTCATGGCGACATAGGCAAGCCGACAGCCGCCGTCGACGTCCACGGCATCGTTCAGCTCGATCGAAAGGGCCTTTTCCTCCGCCGCGGCAGGCGTCGCGCTGACCCCGACCGAAGCAATGATGCGATAGAGCAACTTCCGACAGGCCATCAACGCATCTCCCAGGCTGCAATGCGTCAAGCTTATCCGCCAACTCAATCTAGGCGCTTCCTCGCGGCCAGGGAATAGCGAATGGACCGTGAAGCCAGAGTGAAAGCCTGTTGCCCAAAGCAGGTTTCCTCCGACAAGAACCTGCGACAAGAGAAGAGACCGGCAGGTGAAGCGCGGGCGAAGCCACGCAAGTCTGCTTAGGGTCGGCCGTTCGCGATCATCAAGTCGATCATCAAGTCTTTGCCATTTCGGAAATGGTCGTCGATAATGGCGCCGGTCTGTGGCGGGCCGGCCCATCGTCCGCGGGCAAGGCTCGGACGGCAATGGCAACGTCGCGACGGTTACCGGAAACCGGCCAGATGGCAAAGGCTCGAGCGGCGCTTCTGGCGCTCATCATCGCGCTGCTCCTTTCGACGGCGGCTCGGGCCGAGTTCACCGTGTGCAACCAGACGCTCGACGTGGTCAATCTGGCCGTCGGCCAGGAGATCGACAGCGCGTTCCAGACGGACGGCTGGTGGACGGTCGGCGCAAATCAGTGCGTCAATGTCATCCGCGAAGAGCTGAGCAACCGCTATATCTATGTCTACGCAACCGACGTTTTCGGTCATCCGATACTCAGCGGCGCGACCGACATGTGCATCGAGAAGCGGCGCTTCACCATTCGCGGAATAGAGGAGTGCTGGCAACGCGGCCACATCGCCGCTGCCTTTTACGAGGTCGACACGCTCGCTCAGGTCCGTTGGACCCTGTTCCTCACGGGGCAAGGCCCATGACGCACGGCATAGACGCCAGCTTCCGCCTTAAGAAGCAGGCGCTGGCGGCGTACCGTCGGCGTGCCCGGCGGAGGAAAGTCCTTGCAGCGTGTGGTGCCCTCCTCGTCCTCGCCCTCGTGGCCGGTCTCTATGTCACGGCGAGCCATTGGCTGGTCCGCGACGACGACGATCAATTGGAGATGGCCGAAAGTTCCGCGCTGATACCGGCGGACGCCCCGGTCTATGTTCCTGCGATCGTCGATCTTCCCGGAGACCCGATGTGGATCAGCCTCACTCGCGACAGCACCAGCGCGACGCAGGTCCGCTCGGTCGAGCGGCCCGCCGCGCTCGCCGGGGCCGGGATTTCGCCGCAGATCGAAATCCTGTCGGACGTGATGCTGAGTTCCAGCGAACGCTTCATGACGACCATCCCCTCCACGCAGGAAGACTTCGCCTTCTTCCAGGCCCAGCGGACAGCGACGACAATGCCTGCGGCAGGTGCGCCGGCCGACCTCGAGGCCATTCCTGCCACGGACGAGCAGCCGCGGCGGGATCAAGCCGGCACTGAAGCTCTGTCGACCGGGGATTCGGCTGCCGGCTGGGGACAGACCATCAGTTCGGGCGTGGCCGATCTGCCCGATTTCGACAGGACCGAGATCGAGAACAATACCGCCGTGGCGACGATGACCCCTGAGCAGGAGAGATTCGAAACCACCGAGGATTCGTTCGTGAAGGTGCTGGTCAACCGAAGTCTCGACAGCGTTGTCCTGGAGGGACGCTTTTCCTCCGAAGACGCCGAGCTTGCCGGAGAGGCCATGAAAGCGTTCTTCCACCGGGACACGCTCGAGCCCGGATTCGTCGTGGCCATGCGTGGATTCCGGACCAGCCGCCGCGCCTCGACGCTGTTGCTGAAGCAGGTTTCGATCTACGGGAACGACAAGTTCGTCGGTACACTCGCGCGCGACGCATCTGGACGCTTCGGCCCAGCCGCCGATCCATGGGTGCGCGACAATCTGTTCAACTATTCGGGCGAGCCGAAGGACAGCGGCCCCAAGCGCCAGTACCGACTGCTCGACGCGATCTATTCGACCGCTGCCCGAAACAGCATTCCCACCGCAGTGATCGGCGAGGCCATCATGCATCTGTCACGCGGGCAGGACCTGAACGCATTCGCTGCCCACGACGACCGCCTGGTCCTGATCTATTCGAACTCGGCGCGCAGCAAGGACGGCGTCGGCGGACGGGTGCTCTATGTTGCCGTACAGGGCGCCGAGAAGATGCTGGAATGCTTCGTCTTCCGGCAAGGCGACGGCGAATTCGCCTGCGTGTCGAGAGACGACCAGGTCCGCTCGCTTACTGTCACCAATGGAATGGTCACGCCGGTCAACGGCGTACTGACCTCCACCTTCGGACCGCGCATGCATCCGATCCTGAAAACCGTGCGCATCCACAAGGGCGTCGACTGGATGGCGCCGGTCGGCACGCCTGTCTTTGCAGCCTTCGACGGCGAGATCGCCTTCCAGGGCAGCGGCGGAGACTACGGCAATCTCGTGCGCATCTCGCATGCCGACGGCCGCGAAACGCGCTACGCCCACTTGCAGCGTTTCGCCATGAACGATGGCGTCGGCACCTCCGTCAAGGCAGGCGACGTCATCGGCTATGTCGGCACGACAGGGCTGTCGACCGGTCCGCATCTTCATTTCGAACTGCATCGGGGTATCGAAGCCATCGATCCGTTGGGTACGACGACCGTCGTAGCCTCCGACAACTCGGCTGTCGAAGCACTGACGGATCGCATCATCCGGGTTGAGAGCGCCAATGACCCCCGCGCCAAGAACCCCTTGTCGACGGCGACCGGCCTCGGCCAGTTCATCGAATCCACCTGGATCAGGATGATGAACACATACCGGCCCGATCTTGCACGGACGCTATCACGCGCCGAGCTTCTGGCGTTGCGATTTGACGCGACGCTTTCACGCGAAATGGTTCTCAATCTGGCACGCGAAGGCGAGGCCTATCTTCGGGCCCGTGGTCATCAGGTCACGGCCAGCCGGCTCTACCTTTGTCATTTCCTGGGCGCGGAGGGCGCCAACCAGATTCTGTCCAGTCCCGGCGACAAGCTGCTCGCCGGTGTGCTGAGTTCGGACGTGATCCGGGCCAACCCCTTCCTCGCAGGCAGGACCGTCAACTACCTGGTGAATTGGGCGGAAGCCAAGATGCGTGGCCGCCGCGGGATCGTCGCGACGCAGCCCGCGTCCGTCACCAGGGAGATCAAACAGACGTCGCCGGAATTCGAGCAGTACAAGGCCGCGATCTCGGGCATCCTGCCGCCCCAGACCAGCTTGTGAAACCAGCGGTCGACAAGATCGACCGTTGGAGCGATAGCCATGTGGACCCAGAGGCCCGCGCCGGCGATCGAGGTCGCGTGGATGCGTCGGTGTCCACGCCAACCGGATGCGTCAAAACCAGTGGCGCGCCAGCGAACCTCGTTCGCTCTATTGCAGATTGATGCGCATCTCGACCCGCCGATTGACCGCATCATAGGGATTGGCGACGCGCGGGTTCTCCTCGCCCTTGCCCACCGAACTGATGCGTGACGATTCGATGCCGTTCGACAGGAGGAACGTCGTCACGGAGCGCGCCCGCCGTTCGGAAAGCCCGAGATTGTAGCCGGCCGATCCGTACGCATCGGTATAGCCCTCGACGACGAAGCTGTGAGACTTCAAGCGATTGTCCTTGAGCGCCTTGGCGAACTCGTCGAGCTTCGCCCGCGCGTCGGGAGTAAGCTCGGCAGAGTCGAGATCGAAATTGACCAGCATGTCGAGCCCGGTCTTGACGGGCGCCTGCGTCTTGCTCTTGCACTCCTCTTCCGTGCCCACGCAGATGCCGCGAGCGGCACCGAGATCGACCGCGTTCGCAAAGAACTCGACGATATCTTCCGACGCTTGGACAGGCTCGGCCGATGCATTCGTGGACACTAGCGCTGCTGTTACCACTAGCGTCGAGGCAACCACACGCATGGCAGCATCTCCAGTTCAGCAAGCCGAGTTCGTACCAAACCCGGCTGCCAAAATTAAGACTCGGGCATTGCCCTGTCAACGAACGTCCTACTGCCGTCACTTGGCCCTGCCGCAGTCTCGAGCACAGCAGCCATCTTCACCGACCCGGCTGTGGGCAAGACGAAAGTTCGAGTTTGTTTGGCTCAATCGACGACGACGGAGCAAGATCGTCACATGCGCCGATCGGTGACCGGTTGCCCGGAAGATCTCGCGGCGCATCGGTTGGCGCGACGCAGACACAAAGGCCCGAGCGGTCGAAATGCCAGATGGCCTGAAATGCCGGATGGCCTTGCCCGCTGAACGGGATAGCCGCATGCTGGTACTCAGCGCGGATCGGTCTGGCCCGCAGCGCCTTCCCTGGCGGTGCAAGGAGGCTTCCAATGCGAGAGAAAGTCTGAAGAGACGCCGATGACGATCACTCTGACAATCGTCAACGCGGACATGCTGCCGAAAGGTGCGCCCGCATTCTATCGTGCGACGCGGCACGGCTTTCATATCGGGCGTGACCAGCAACTTGACTGGACACTACCCGATCCGTCCCGCCGTATCTCGGGGCGACATTGCGAAATCCGCTTCGAAAACGGCGGCTACTACCTTTATGACCGGTCCACGAACGGCGTGTTCCTCAACGGATCTTCCGAAAGGATGAGAAGTCCTTTCCGGCTTTCCGACGGCGACAGGCTGGCGATCGGAAGCTACATCGTGAGGGTTGCGGTCGAAGGGGACCCGGCGGGCCACACCTTGTCGGAGTTCGCCCCATCGGCACATGGGCGGGACCCCGCTCCGAAGGATGCGGAAGGACGCGGAACCGGGAGCCCGGATCGCCCCTTGCGAAGGGAGCCGGCTTTCGTCGTCCAGACTGACCAGGCCGAAGCGCGCGATGCTGCCGCCTCCGCCGCTTGCGAAGCGCGCGACATCCGGCGGGACGAGGCAGCGCGGTACGTGACGGGAGCCGGCTCCGGTCAGCCGACTGCCGAGGCATTCGTCGATGCGTTTTGCAGAGGGGCAGGGATCGCTCCCGAGATGTTGGCGGCTCGAGATCAGAATGTGCTTGCGGAGGAAATCGGCGAATTTGTCAAGCTGACCGTCGAGCATCTCGGCGAGTTGCTCAGGGCCCGTGCGACCGCCAAGGCGATGGTAAAGAGTTCGAACCGGACCATGATCGGAAGACAGGACAACAATCCGCTCAAATTTGTTCCAAGTCCTCCGGAAGTGATCGAAGCGATGTTTGCAGGCAGGCGATCAGGCTATCTTGACGCCAGGGCCAGCCTCGAAGAGGCCTTCGGGGATCTCAAGCAACACGAAACCGCGACGTACACGGCAATGCAAAAGGCGCTGGCAAGGCTGCTCGACCCGCTGGCCCCGGAAGTCATCGAGACAAAGGCGCAGGGCTCCGCCTTCACCTCCTCGAAAGCTCGTGCCTGGGACTTGTTCGTGCAGCGTTGGGGGGAACGCAATGCTGGCGAAAACGGCATGCTCGACGCCTTCCTTGCCTATTTCTCGGAAGCCTATGACGAGGCGACGGGCAAGAAATAGTGACAACTCTCCGGGTCAGGCGGCGCGCAGAAGGGCGGTTTGGGCTCGAATATTGAAGGCACGTTTGGTTCTGGCCGTCGGAACCGTGCGCTCGGTCGGTTGCGACGTTCGCCATCGATCTGCCGCCGCCCTGACCTGCGGGAACTGATGCCGAGATCAGCGAGATGTTGGTTGAGGTTCCTGATCGTCCGAGAGACGCATGAGTGGACAGGCCGGCCGATCGGTTCAGGTTCGGCGGCCTCCAGCATGTCGCGTGAAAAAGGTTTCACGCGACATGCTGGAAATCATTGATATGGCGCGTGTCTTTGTCCCGAAACCGGCTTTCGGGAGACACGCGCTAATCCCGCTTGGCAATCGTTGCGTAAACGATGTTTCGGTTCTCGCCGAAGAAGACGTCAGCATCCACGGAGTTTCGGTCGACGCTGCCATTGACGATTTTCCACATATCCGCTTCCGAACGCAGCAGCAGGGTCCAGTCCATGAAAGTTTCCATGTAGCCATCATCGGTCAGTTCCGGCGAAAAATTCGCAAAGAACAACACGCCGTTGGGCTTCAGCATACGCATGCATCGTCTGCTCAGCCGGATCGCGACCGCGTCGGTCAGATAGTCATAGAGACCGGCGGCATAGATGAAATCGAACCGGCCCAGCTTCTGGGCGTCGGTGAGCAGACCGCGAACGGAGCCATCGATCGCCTCGACGGCAGTGCCCGCGAAGTCGCGAGTGACAGAACCGACGCTTAGCGGATCCTGGTCGAGCGCGACCCAGCGCGTGATCCGGCCATTCCTCAGGGCGGCTGACTTCTCGGCTTCGCGCAAGTGCCCGGCCGCAATCGCCAGCACCTCTGTTCCCGGCCCTTTTGCGTCCGCGATCTCATCCACCTTCTGCGCCAGGATATCGCGCCGCTCCCTCACGGCCACGCAAGAGGGATAGTATTTGCTGAAGGCATAGAGCTCGCGACCGATCGGCGTTGCGCTGGTCGCGCTGCCCAGGATACTCTCATGCTGGTAGATGAAATCGAGGAGCTGGGCATCGCCCGAATACCCCCTGTTCTTCTCGAAAGACCAGCGCGTGAAGGGATCCTCGTGGAAGAACGCTGCAACGGGGTGGTTTTGCGCGATCGGTATCAGTTCGCGCCAGACTGCCGGATCGAGCTTGCGGCGCGTCTTGTGCAACGCCTCGACCGTCCAGCGCATCGTTTGCACCGGGTCCGTGCCACCCTCAAACCACTGCTGCGCCGTATGGAGGATCAGGCCAAGTTCCGCAGTTGCGGTAGCGAATTGATCTCGCCTGGAAGCGCCGTATCGGGATACGACGTCGGCTGCCATGGCCGTCGGAGTGATGAGACTTTCGCCGTCCAGTACTGGTCGGTTGTTCATACTGACAGCCCCCGCCACCTAGAGCTGCAACCGCATGCGCCACCCTTCGCAGTTGCAACATTTGTCTCGTATTTGATTAGTATTTTTGGGAGGGTCTTTACAAAACGCTAACGCAGAGAAAACTTAGTCGCCGTTTTAACGGAAATTTCCATCCGCAGTGCCATGATCGTCTTCACGCCGGGCTTGCTCATATGCCATTGGCGTAGAAGGACAGCGGGCGCGTCATGCGACAGGCAAGCCGTTTGGCACTGGAGATCTCGCCGCACCCCGACGCAAGGCGTATGCCCCAGGCAACGGCAGGCGCTACCGACAGCGATCTGCCCGAGCGGAAGGAACGCCCATCGCCGGGGCATCTGCAGGCGCTCTATCGGAGCGACCGCGAACAAGCGCGGCGCATGTCGGTCCGTCACGGCCTCTGGGTTGCCGTGCTTGTCTATCTCATCTTCTCGGTGACGGACATTCTGCTGATTCCAGACGTTGCGACGCTGACGATCGCAGTGCGCTTCAGCGTAGGTGTCGCAACCCTGCTCATGGTGGAATGGCAATTCCGCAACCATTCGCCTGCGTCGCACATGGAATTCACCTGTGCCGTCGCTCTGGTCCTTGCCTATGTCGGCTGGCTGTTCTCGTCCATCACGACGCAGTACACGGAGACGATCTCCTACTACCTGGTCTTTGGCGCCATCTTCATGATGAGCGCAAATCTCTTCTTCAGCTTCCGTTTCAGCTTTTCCCTGCTGGTTTCAGGACTGATGCTCGTGGCGTCGCTCTTCGTCATCCTGAGCCATTTTCCACTAAAGAACGTGTATCACCTTTCGTTCGGCGTCTTCTACGTCTCCTGCTTCGTCTTTACCTCCTACGTGAACTGGAGGCTCAATCGAGAACGCTACAACGTATTTCTCAACGAGCTGGAAGCCAAGTTCCAGCATGCCGAGGCGACAGAACGCGGCAAGGAGTTGCTGCGGCTGTCGCGTACCGATCCGCTGACCGGCCTGGAGAACCGTCGTGCAATCGACGACAGGCTGCATGACCTGTGGGATGCCTGGCAGCGACAGGGCGAGACTTTCGTCGCGATGCTTATCGACGTCGATTTCTTCAAGCGGTTCAACGATTGCTACGGTCACCAGGAAGGCGACCTGTGCCTGGTACTGGTCGCCGAAGCGCTACGGAAGACGATCGGCGAGAGTGTTACGATCGGCCGATATGGCGGCGAGGAGTTCATCGTAATTGCCCCGGTGAAGAATTCTGAACAGGCAATGGATCTGGCCGAGGAATTGCGTCGGGCCGTGGAGAAACTGGCCCTCAGGCATCAGCAGCGTCGGGACGGCGTCCACATCGTGACAGTCAGCATCGGGGCAACGATCGCAAGACGGCATACAGGCAGCAAGCTCGAAAAGATCATCAACGAAGCCGATCGCGCGCTCTATCTCGCCAAGGCGAGCGGGCGCAACTGCGTCAAGCTCTTCGATCCGAACGACCCGCAAAGCAGCGACGAAAGCGAGAACATCGCCGCGCTTCTGAAGATCGCCATCGAGACAGGGCTGGTATCGCTTGTCTACCAGCCGATCAAGGATGTCGGCAAGAACCAGGTCGAGGCGCTCGAAGCACTCATGCGGCTGCGCATGCTGGACGGCACATCGGTCCCGCCCAGCCTGTTCATTCCGGTCGCCGAACGCACCGGCGCCATAATTGAATTGGGCCGCTGGGCGATACGGACCGCCTGCCGCGAGGTGATCGCCAATGACCTCGCCCGCATTGTCACCATCAACGTCTCTCCCGTGCAACTGAAGATGCCGGGCTTCGCGGCATCGGTTGCCCAGCTACTCTGCGAAGCCGGCGTCTCCGGCAACCGCCTGGCCTTCGAGATCACCGAAGGTCTGGAGATGGAGATGCATTCGGATGTGCTGCGCTGCATCGAAGACCTCAAGACGCTCGGCATCGAGATTTGGCTTGACGATTTCGGAACCGGCTTTGCGGGCCTGTCCTGGCTGCGTCTGATCGAGTTCGACACGGTCAAGGTAGATCGCTCGTTTCTGCACGATTGCGTTTCGGTCCGCGGAAACGATATGTTCCAGGATATCGTTCGACTGGTCCGCAATCGTGGCCCCAAGATACTGGTCGAAGGCGTCGAGAGCGCCGAACAGCTCGACCTCTTGCATCGATTGAGGATCGACATGGCCCAAGGCTTCTACCTGGGGCGCCCGACGCGCGGCGATCACATCCATAACGAGGTGCCTCCGCAGGGCCGCTCGCCGGCGAGGTGTCTGCCGGCCCGCACGGCATAGATGTCGGCCACAATGCCCTACAGCGTGCCGCGTGAAAGAGGATTCCACAGTACACGACAGAATGGTCGCGGGCGGCAACATAGCCGCTTCGTCATCCACGGGCGAGCGCGCGCAGCGAAGCGCAGGGCGCGATGACCCGTGGATCCATGCCGTGACCGACCCGAAGGCCAGAGACGGTCGAGGAAGAGGATGGCTCGCCTGTCCACCTGCCGAGGGCCGTTCTGCACCGAAGCAGTCGTCCGCGATTTCGCGGCATGGATTCTCGGGTCACCTCGCCCACGCTTCGCGTAGGCTCGGGCCCGAGAATGACGAAGATAGGGCGGCGCTGTTTCGGGGACGCCAAACCGCTGCGCACTTTTGCTGGAATTGATCCAGGCCTCGGGCAGCCGAGGGCGCCATGATGTAGTTAGCCCGAAGACTCTCGACCTTCGATGTATTCAGCATCCCATGCCGTCCCGACTACTGTCGTGTACCGTGAGAGGTTTCACGCGACGCACTGTAGGTTCTTGATTTGGCGCATGTCTTTTCCCCCAAACCGCTGCACACTTTCGGGAGACATGCTTTAGCCGGGTTTTGCTCGAGAACCGTGATCTGTTGTCTGCCGAGCGCTTTGTCCGCAAGAGGCGAGTTCATCGGCGGCCGGAGAGGAGGCCCCTGCCGACGACATGCGCCTGGATCTCGGCCGCGCCCTCGAAGATGCTGAGGATACGCGCATCGCAGAGCACCCGGCTGATCTCGAACTCCATCGAATAGCCGTTGCCTCCATGGATCTGGAGCGCGGCGTCGGCGCTCGTCCAGGCGACGCGGGCAGCGAGCAGCTTTGCCATGCCCGCCTCGATGTCGCAGCGACGGCCCTTGTCCTTCTCGCGCGCCGCGAAATAGGTGAGCTCGCGCGCCAGCACGGTCTCGACGACCATCAGCGCGAGCTTGTCCGAAATCCGAGGGAAATCGATGATGGACCGACCGAACTGCCGGCGCTCCATCGCATAACGCAGGCCAAGTTCGTAGGCGTTGCGCGCCACGCCCACGGCGCGCGCGGCTGTCTGGATGCGCGCGCCTTCGAATGTTCGCATCAACTGCTTAAAGCCCTGCCCTTCCTGTCCACCCAGCAGACCGTCGGCGGGGACGTGGAAGCCGTCGAAGGAGAGTTCGTACTCCTTCATCCCGCGATAGCCGAGCACCTTGATCTCGCCCCCGCTCATTCCTTTTGCCGGAAAAGGATCGCCCGACAAGCCGCGCGGTTTCGGGGCAAGCAGCATGCTCAACCCCTCATGGCTTTTCGTGTCCGGATCGGTCCGGACCAGCATCGTCATCAGATCGCTGCGCGAGGCATGGGTGATCCAGGTCTTGTTGCCGTGGATGCTCCACCCTTCCGTCGACCGGATCGCGCGCGTGCGCAGGCTGCCGAGGTCGGAGCCCGTGTCCGGTTCGGTGAACACCGCCGTCGGCAGGACCTCGCCAGAGGCGATCTTCGGCAGCCATGTCGCCTTCTGCTCCGGCGTGCCGCCGGTGAGGATGAGTTCGCCGGCGATTTCCGAGCGCGTGCCGAGCGACCCGGCGGCGATCCAGCCCCGTGACAATTCCTCCGTCACCACGCACATGGCGAGCTTGCCGAGGCCGAGGCCGCCGAATTCGGTATCGATGCACACGCCGAAGGTGCCGAGTTGGGCCATCTCGGCGACGATCATGTCGGGGATCAATTCGTCGGCGAGATGCCATTTGTGGGCATCGGGCGCGACCCGCTCATCGGCGAAGCGCCGATAGGTGCCGCGGATCATGTCGAGACCGTCGTCGCCAAGGGCATCGGAGATAGGCGCGCCACCTTCGATGAGTTCCATCAGCCGCAAGCGATTGGCCGCTGAATTGCCGCCGGCGGCAAGCGCGGCCACCTCGGGCGTGCCGCCGAGCATCCGCACCGCTTCGCCGAGGCCGAGATCGATCGGTCGCAGGATCTCGTTCGGCCCGATCGGGATGCCGCCGACAAGCTGGTTCAGATACTCCCCGAAGGCGATCTCCAGCACCAGCCGCTCGGCTTCGCCGAGAGCGCCGGACTGTCCCAGGTTCCGTCCCCAGCGTTCGGTCTGCGCCAGCGCTTCCACCACGGTGGCGATCCAGGCAAGGCCGTGCACGGCGCGCTGCTCCCTGTCCAGGGCCGATGCGTCGGGACAGCCGTCTTTCGCGACACGCTGCGCAACATGATGCTTCGCCGTCGCCGCATATGCGCGGGCCGCCGCGAGGGCCGCGTGGGCATGCGCGAGCACGGCGTCGGATATGCCTGTCGTCCGGTCCATTGCTGATCCGTCCTGCATCTACGAGTGCGGCCCTGCGACGATGCCGTCATCGTGAAGGCGCGCTATTTCGGCGGTCGAGAGCCCCAGCACCTCGGCGAGCACTTCGTCGGTATGCTCGCCCAGACGCGGCGCGCGCGGCGCCGGCGCACGACCGAGACCGGCGAAGGTAGCAGCCGCGCCTGGAGTCGGATAGGCGAAGCCCGCCGGGTGCCTCTGCTCGGCAAAAACAGGATTGTCGCGGATGAAACCCGGCTCTTCGGAGATGGTCTCGGAAAGCTTGCGATAGACGCTCCAGCAAACGCCCGCCTTCTCCAGGACGCCGGCCGCATCGGCCAGGGAAAGCCGCGCGATGGCCGCCTGCATCAACTCGAAAAGCCGGGCGCGATGGTGGTAACGCTGACCCTCATGGGCGAAGGCGACGCCGAGTTCGGCTTCGATCGCCGAAACCTGCGCGCCGATCTCCAGTGCCTCGACCACGGACGACCATTGCTTGCCGGTGATGGCCACGATCATCACGCGCCTGCCGTCCGCCGTGACGAAGTCGCGCCCGAGCGCGCCGAACAGATCGTTGCCAAGGCGCGGCCTGTCGGCGCCCACGACCACCTCCGCGATCTGGCCGGTATGTCCGAGGGAGGTCGCGGCGACATCGCTCAGCGGCACCCGCACCTCCGCCCCCTGCCCCGTCAGGCGGCGCTGCCGCTCGGCGGCCATGAGCGAGAAGGCCGCATAGGAGCCGGTGATCAGATCCCAGGCCGGCAGGACGTGGTTGACCGGCTGGTCCTGCGGCAGTCCCGTCGGGCCGGTCATGGCCGGCAAACCTGTCACCGCATTGACCGTATAATCGACGCCGTTGCGGCCGTCAGCCCAGCCCATCACCCGCACCGTGATCATGTCGGAGCGCCGCGCCGCGAGCCGCTCATGAGAAAGAAATCCTTCGACCGGATAGTTGGTGACGAACAGGCCCGCATCGTCGCCTGGCGCGGTCGCGATACAAACGGCGAGATCGCGTCCCCGCTCGCTCGAAAGATCGATCGCTATCGACTTCTTGCCCTTGTTCAGCCCTTCCCAGTAAAGGCTGGCGCCCGTCGCGGTGACGGGCCAGCGACTGTAGTCCGGCCCACCGCCGATCATGTCGAAGCGGATGACGTCGGCCCCCAGTTGGAGAAGATGCTGGCAGCATATCGGACCGGCGATGAAGGACGCGCCCTCCACGACGCGCATGCCTTTCAGGACGTCATACATCGGTGCACTCTGTCTCCCTTTTGGCGCCACCTCGGTTTCAGTCGCCGACCGGTCTGTCCTGGCCCGGCGAACAGAAGTGCCGATCGTGATCCCGTCGATCGGGATAGCCGTCATGAGGCCGTAAGCAGATAATCGAGCGTCTCCAGCGCCAGCAAATCCCACAGCCGCTCAGCAGGCGCGGCCTCTTCGATGCATCATGGTCCGGGCGACGATCAACTAGCGGCTTTGTCGATAGTGCGCATCCAGAATCGCGATTTCTGGAATGTGCTTGCGAATGCCAGACTTCGTCCGGGACCTATTCAGCAACTTGAGCCAGAGAGGAGTCCATGGCTTTCATAAAGAACACCTGGTACGCGGCCGCATGGTCTAGCGAGATTAGCCGCGACATGCTCGCCCGAACCATCGCCAACGAGAAGATCGTCTTCTTCCGCAAGGAGTCGGGTGGGGTCGCAGCGATCGAGGACCGTTGCCCTCATCGGTTCGTGCCTCTCCACCTCGGAAAGCTCAAGGGCGACATTGTCGAGTGCGCCTATCACGGGCTTTGCTTCGATCCCTCCGGCGCTTGCACGCTGAATCCGCATGGCGACGGGAAGATTCCTCGGGCCGCGCGCGTGAAGAGCTACAAGGTCGTCGAAAAATACAATGTCGCATGGCTCTGGCTGGGTGACGCCGAGCGTGCCGACGAGAGCCTCATCGCCGATTTCAGCGTTCTCACCGATCCGAAGTTCTGCACGGTGAACAGCTATCTTCATGTCAACGCGAACTATCAGCTCATTTCGGACAACCTGCTCGATCTGAGCCATGGTCAGTATATCCATCCGATGTTCACGAATGCAGAAGGGCCACCCCGTTTCGAACCCGAGAAAAACCCTTCCGAGCATGAAGTCTGGGCACGATTCTCCCGGCCCAATCAGTATCCCAACAAATACTTCCAGATGCTCGGCTATCCAAAGGACCAGCGTGGCGATCATCGGAACTTCATGCGCTGGTCGTCGCCGTCCCTGCTGCTCCTCGATGTGGGCATGACCGGCGTTGGACGTCCGGTCGAAGAGGGACTGTCGATCCCGACCTCGCATTTGCTTACGCCTGAAACAGAGCTCACCACGCATTATTTCTGGGCGATGTCGCGCGACTTCCGCCAGGACGATGCGGCGCTGAGCTCCGAACTCCTCAGAGTCGGCGTCGCCGTCTTCGACGACGAGGACAAGCCCGTTATCGAGGCACAACAGCGCATGATCGACACCAGCGAGTTGATGTCGCTCAATCCCGTCCTGCTGCAGACGGACGGGCCGGCTGTCCGGGCACGGCGGGTCGTTGAGGCCAGACTGCAGGCTGAACGCCATAGCTGATCGGATCGGGCCAAGAACAAGGCGTCGCAGGCTGAGCCTGCGGCGCCTTCCTGTCGTCGTTTGTGGCTTGCATCCAGGGGATGGGCTAACGTGTCTGCAAACTCAGCCGTTCTGGAGCGGGCCGTGCGATTCCGGCATCTGGACATGAACCTGCTGGTCGCCCTGGACGCAATCCTGACGCACCAGAACATCACGCGGGCCTCCGAACGGCTTTGCCTCAGTCAGTCCGCAACCAGTGGAATCCTGTCGCGTCTTCGTGAGCACTTCGAAGACGAGTTGGTGGTCAGGACCGGTCGGCGCATGACGCTGACTCCCTTGGCGGAAGAACTGGTCGTTCCGCTTCGCGCGATCTTGTCCGACACGGAAAGGCTCCTGTCTATGCGAAGCGCCTTCGACCCGGCGACGTCGGACCGCCAATTCACCATCGCCTGCTCCGACTATGTCTGGGCAACCCTCATCCTGGACATCATTTCGGCCCTCCGAAAGAACGCTCCATCCGTGAACATCTACTACCGCGGGCCCAGCACCCGTTTTTACAAGACAGATATCGACATGCTGATCGTGCCGGATCGATTCATGCTGGAAGGCTGCCATTTCGAACCCCTGCCCCCGAGCCCCTATGTGTGTATCGTCTGGGACGGCAACGAACAGATCGGCGCGTCCATCTCGCTTGAGGATTTTCTGGAGGCTCGTCACGCACAAGCGTTCAGCGAGCGAACGACATTCATCGAATCGTGGTTCCTCAAGCAATTCGGACGAGCCCCCCGGGCCGGCATCACCGCGCCAAGCTTCACGCTCCTGCCGGACGCACTGGTGGGAACGGAATTCCTCGCTCTGGTCCCCAAAGACCTTGCGGCGCGGGCAGGAGCGTATCTGCCGATCAGAACCGTCGCCGTCCCCTTTGAGCTGCCGGTCATGACGGACGTATTGCAATGGCGTCCCTCGCATGACCGTGATCCCGGGCTGCAGTGGCTGCGGGAGCAGATCGTGAGCGTTGCGAGCCAACGCTTTCAGTCCAAGAGCTCATCTATCGGCGCTGTGGATATCTGACCTCCAGAATCCCAATTTCCGGATGTCGGAAGCCCGACCTACACTTTCCAATCGATAGAGCCCGGTTCCGGCCGGGATTTCATTGATGAAGTGGAAACGTGCTTCCGATGAGTTTCGAAAAGAACCGTCAAATCCATGCCCTGATACGCCGCATCGAAATCGTCGCCGAAGATATTGTTTGCGTGGAGCTTTCTCCCGCGAATGGCGGCCGTTTCCCGCCATTCTCCGCAGGCTCGCATGTCGACGTCTTTATCGATGAGAAGACGATCCGACAGTACTCCATTTCCAACGACCCCAGCGACTGTTCCTACTATCGCCTTGCAATCCAGAAGGAACCCCAATCCCGCGGCGGCTCGAAGGCCATCCATGAATCCTTCCGGGCCGGCGATCTCATCCGGATCGGCGAACCCAGGAACCATTTCTGCCTGGCGGAAGACGACGTAAAGGTGGTGCTGGTCGCCGGTGGCATTGGCGTTACGCCCATCCTGTCCATGGCGTATCGCCTGACCGCCAAAGGCACTGACTTTGCATTCCACCTCTGTGTGCGGTCCAGGGAACGGGCGGCGTTCGTGGACGAGATCTCGACCAGTCCCTTTGCCGCGAGATTTGAGCTTCATCTCGACGACGGTGGCCCACAGCAGCGTTTCAACCCGGACAACGCCTTTGCAGATCTTACGCAGACATCGGCAGTCTATGTCTGCGGGCCGCGAGGTTTCATGGAATTCGTGGCGGGCGCGGCGCGACGGTCGGGCATCCGGCCGGAGAGGATCCACACGGAGAGCTTTGTGTCGGCGGCAGTCGACGGCGAAGAGGAGTTCGAAGTGGTAACCGCCCGAACCGGCAAGGTCCTGCTTGTAAGGCACAACAAATCGATAGCCGAAACTCTGGAGGAAGCCGGCATCTGTCCGATCCTGTCGTGCGAACAGGGCATATGTGGCACCTGCCTGACCAAAGTCATCAGCGGCGAGGTCGACCACAGG
Source organism: Mesorhizobium sp. L-8-10 (assembly GCF_016756635.1). Classification (NCBI taxonomy): domain Bacteria; kingdom Pseudomonadati; phylum Pseudomonadota; class Alphaproteobacteria; order Hyphomicrobiales; family Phyllobacteriaceae; genus Mesorhizobium; species Mesorhizobium sp. L-8-10. Next base: position 5,776,987 of record NZ_AP023263.1, read on the forward strand.
GATACGTTCCAGACCAATGCAGAGAAAATCGGAAACAGCATGATCGCGATCTGTTGCTCGCGCGCAAGGTCAAAACAGCTTGTGCTTGATATCTGAAAAATGCCGGAGACAGACGATATGAAGACCCGCGCCGCCGTTGCCGTCGCTGCCGGAAAGCCGCTCGAAATCATGGAGGTCGACCTTGACGGGCCGCGCGAGGGCGAGGTGCTGGTCGAGGTCAAGGCGACCGGCATCTGCCACACCGACGAGTTCACCTTGTCCGGCGCCGACCCCGAGGGCATCTTCCCGGCCATTCTCGGCCATGAGGGCGCCGGCATCGTCGTCGATGTCGGCAGAGGAGTGACCAGCCTGAAGAAGGGCGACCATGTCATTCCGCTCTACACGCCCGAATGCCGGCAATGTCCGTCCTGCCTGTCGCGCAAGACCAATCTGTGCACCGCCATCCGCACCACCCAGGGCCAGGGCCTGATGCCCGACGGCACCAGCCGCTTCTCGATCGGCAAGGACAAGGTGTTCCATTACATGGGCTGCTCCACCTTCTCCAACTTCACCGTGCTGCCGGAGATCGCGCTGGCCAAGGTCAATCCCGCCGCGCCGTTCGACAAGATCTGCTACATCGGCTGCGGCGTCACCACCGGCATCGGCGCCGTCATCAACACCGCCAGGGTCGAGGAAGGCGCCACCGCGATCGTCTTCGGCCTGGGCGGCATCGGCCTCAACGTCATCCAGGGGCTGCGGCTGGCCGGCGCCGACATGATCATCGGCGTCGACCTCAACGACGACAAGAAGGCCTGGGGCGAGCGCTTCGGCATGACGCATTTCGTCAATCCGACGGAGGTCGAGGGCGACATCGTGCCCTATCTCGTCAACCTGACCAAGCGCGGCGCCGACCAGATCGGCGGCGCCGACTACACCTTCGACTGCACCGGCAACGTCAAGGTGATGCGCCAGGCCCTTGAAGCGTCGCATCGCGGCTGGGGCCAGTCGATCATCATCGGCGTCGCCGGCGCCGGCCAGGAGATCGCGACGCGGCCGTTCCAGCTGGTCACCGGCCGGGTGTGGAAGGGCACCGCCTTCGGCGGCGCGCGCGGCCGCACCGACGTGCCGAGGATCGTCGACTGGTACATGGACGGCAAGATCGAGATCGACCCGATGATCACCCATACCCTGACGCTCGACGAGATCAACACCGGCTTCGACCTCATGCATGAGGGCAAATCGATCAGAAGCGTCGTGGTGTACTGACCCAGCCCGGAACCAATAGCGAGCAGCCACAGGAGGAGAAGGCTCATGGCGGACAAGGTATCGATACATCCGGCAATCGATGACGGGGTGAGGCCCGGCAGCGCCGATTTCACCGGCGGCACCCTGGTTTGCGCCTGCGCGGATCGCCCGGTGAAGGTGGCGATCAAGGGGCAGATCGCGCACAACCACGCCTGCGGCTGCACCAAATGCTGGAAGCCGGCCGGCGCAAAGTTCTCGATCGTCGCGGTCGCCGCTCATGAGAATGTGACGGTGTTGGAGAATGGCGACAAGCTGGCCGTGGTCGACGCGTCGGCGCTGATCCAGCGCCGCGCCTGCAAGGCTTGCGGCGTGCATATGTACGGTCCGGTCGAGCGCGACCATGCTTTCAAGGGGCTGGACTTCATCCATCCGGAGCGCTTCCAGGAAGCCGGCTGGGCAGAGCCCGGCTTTGCGGCCTTCGTGTCATCGATCATCGAAGCGGGTGTCGGCCCGGACGAGATGGACGGCGTGCGGGCGAGGCTCAGGGAACTCGGGCTGGAGCCCTATGACTGCCTGTCGCCGGCGCTAATGGACTACGTCGCCACCTGGGTGGCCCGAGAATCCGGCGTGCTGAGGGCCTAGAAATCGCCTCGATAAGCTTGGAAATGGGAGAAAGATCAATGCGAATAGCCAAGACAATAGCCATCGCTTTGCTTGCCGCAAGCGCAGCGTTGATGTCGGCCCCGAGTTGGGCAACCGACACGGTCAAGGTGCGCTTCAGCTGGAAACTCAAGGGCGAATACAGCTTCTTCTACCTGGGCAAGGATGAAGGCATCTACGCGAAACACGATATCGACGTCCAGTTGGGAGAGGGCGCGGGGGCGCAAGCCGCACTCGGTTCACTTGTTCAAGGCAACGAGGATGTCGTGATCGTCCCCGCCATCTTTGCCATTTCCGCTATCCAGAAAGGCATGCCGGTCAAGATCGCGGCCCTTTATCAACCGAGCACGCCATTCGCCTTCATTTCCCAGCCCGACAAGCCGGTGACAACCCCCAAGGACATGGAGGGCCGCTCGCTTGCGGTTTCCATCGGCGACACCGCAACGAGTTATCTGAACGTATTCTGCAAGATAAACGGCATCGACTGCGACAAGATCAAGCAGGTTCAGATCGACCCTCAATCGAAGATACCTCAGTTCATGCAAGGTCGGATCGACCTGATCACCGTATACACGAATGTGGATCTTCCGCTGATAGAGGAACGAAGCGGAACCAAATTCGCCGTACTGGATCTGCCCAAATATGGCTTGTCCGTACCCGGGCTGGCGGCGGTGGTCAGCAACAAAGGCCTTTCCGACAATGCCGACATCCTGAAGCGGTTCTTTGCCGCCACGAATGAGTCGATCGATTTCGCGCGCAAGGATCCGACCGCCGCCACGAAGGCGCTCATGAACGCCTGGGGCGCGGCTCCTTCGGAAGCACTGGTCAGAACGACGATTGTAAAGACGTCGGCCAGCCTGAGTTCACCTGCTGGAAAGCCGCATGGCTGGACGGACGAAAAGACCATTTCCGATGCGCAGGAGCTGATCCTGTCGACGGAAGAAGGGGCGCTACGGAAGCCTTCGTCCGACTTCTACACGAACTCGCTCCTCGAGCCATGACCACGGGCGTCGGCGCAAGTGAAAACCGCGCCGAACCCGAGTTCCCGATCCCCGACGCGCCGGGGATCGGGATGCCCCGCGAGCGGTCGCGCGCCATTAAGCCCGCTCATTCCATGTACGTTCATCCGCACGCGGCACGACAAGCCCGGCTTTCTGTCGACGGGCAGTTGCGTTTTTCCAGCCGATCAAGGTTATGTCGGACGTGGTGCTACGGCCGGTTCCAGAGCTGAACGCCGGCGCTACAGCTCGACCTTTTGTGGCCGCGCGCGGCGCCGTCTCCTTCGGTGCGGCACTTGGTCGACGCGATGGTCCACGCGAAGGCGGAGGAAACCAACACCCCTTGATCGCGCAGTTGCATCGAGGCGGGCGCGGCCGTCGCAGATCACGACGAGTACTTGCGCCTTTATTTATATCTGACCTGCTGATACAAAAGCCTCGGCAGAAGGCAGCAGAGGCATATGTCAAACCAAATCATTGTGGTCGACCCGATTGAGCGGATTGATCTTCTCAAGAGCCTCGCGAGCGAAGTGCGTGTCCGCATCCTCGATCTGCTCAACCGAAAGGGTCCGCGAAACGTCAATCAGGTGGCTGAGGATTTGGGCCTCCCGCAATCTACGATCTCCGCGAACATCCAGGTGCTCGTGGATGCCGGCCTCATCCAGACAAAGTCCCAGCGGGCCAGGAAGGGCAGCCAGAAGGTTTGCTATTCCACGTTTTCTGAGTTGCTCATCGCCTTCAAGGACCGAAGCCCCGCCCAAGGCCGCGACGTGATCGAGGTGGCAATGCCCCTTGGACTGTACACGCGCTGCGAGATCTCGGCGCCCTGTGGCCTTTGCTCGAAGGATGGTGTGATAGGCCTTCTCGACGTGCCGGATACCTTCCTGGATCCCGACCGGATGCGCGCCGGCTTATTGTGGTTCACGCGCGGCTTCGTCGAATATCAGTTTCCAAACAATGCAACGGTTGCCAAGGCAGCAATCGGCGCGCTGGAATTGTCCCTCGAACTTTCGTCGGAAGTGCCCGGCACGTCGAAGAACTGGCCTTCCGACATCACCATCGCCATCAACGGGCGCGAAATCGACACATGGACCTCCCCTGCGGATTATGGCGACAAGCGAGGCGTCTATACGCCCGATTGGTGGAAGCTTGCAGGATCGCAGTATGGCAACCTCAAGCAGTGGCGCGTGACGCCGGCGGGAACCTACCGCGACGGCGAGAAAGTGTCCGACTGCTCGCTGCAAGACCTTCAACTGGAGGAGCACCGGTCAATCCGGATGCGCATCGGCGTCAAGGAGGATGCGCGCCATCCAGGCGGCCTGAACATATTCGGCAGCGGCTTCGGCAACCACAGCAAGGACATCGTGCTGCGCCTCGTCAAAGCCTGAGGCAGCCAGTCTGAAATGGCCGTTTACAACATACTCTCTTGACGGAGGCTGATCCTGCGCGCCTAATGATTCCGTAATTCCGATACAAACCGGAAAGTCGGATGATATCCCGACCTGGGAGGAGACATGAAGGCAAGGGTCACAGCAAGCGCGGCCTACACGGTCGCGGACATCGACAGGCGTCTCTACGGGTCTTTTCTGGAGCACTTGGGGCGCGCGGTCTACACCGGCATATACGAACCGGGTCATCCCCTCGCCGACGACCAGGGCATGCGCCAGGACGTGATCGACCTCGTCCGCTCCCTGGACACACCGATCTGCCGCTATCCGGGTGGGAACTTCGTGTCGGCCTACAATTGGGAGGACGGCATCGGCCCCAAGGAAGGAAGGCCGAAGCGCCTCGACCTTGCCTGGCACACAACCGAGAGCAACCAGGTGGGCATACATGAATTCGCCGACTGGGCGGAGAAGGCCGGCACCGAGATGATGCTTGCCGTTAATCTCGGTTCGCGCGGGCTCGACGCCGCGCGGGCCTTCGTCGAGTATGTCAATCATCCGGGTGGCAGCTACTGGTCCGACCTTCGGGCAAAGAACGGCCGCCGCGATCCCTGGAACTGCCGGCTCTGGTGCCTGGGCAACGAGATGGACGGTCCATGGCAGATCGGCCACAAGTCAGCGGCCGAGTACGGCCACTTGGCCAACGAGACGGCGAAGGCGCTGCGTGGCTTCGATCCGACCCTTGAACTGGTCGTCTGCGGATCGTCGCATTCCAACATGCCATCCTATCCGCAATGGGAGGCTACCGTACTCGAGGCGACGTACGACCAGATCGACTACATCTCGCTCCACATGTATTTCGAGAACTACGAGAAGAACACAGCGGAGTTTCTTGCACTGCCGGAGAAGCTTGACCGCTACATCGGGACCGTCTCCGGCATCATCGACTATGTGAAGGCCAAGTCCCGGTCGAAACGAGACGTCAAGATCTCGTTCGACGAGTGGAACGTCTGGTACCACGAACGCAAGCAGGACGCGGAGCGGATGAAGACCTGGGGTTGGCCCGAGGCACCTCGGCTGCTCGAGGATATTTACAACTTCGAAGACGTTCTTCAGGTCGGGTGCATCATCAATACGTTCATCCGCCGGTCGGACGTCGTGCGGATCGCATGCATCGCCCAACTGGTGAACGTGATCGCGCCAATCATGACCGAACCGGGCGGCGTGGCGTGGCGGCAGACGATCTACTGGCCGTTCATGCTGGCGTCGAAGAACGGCCGCGGCACGGCGCTGCAACTTGCCGTGGAAGTGCCGACCTACAGCGCTGCCGCAGCCGACCGGGTGCCGTGGCTCGACATTGCGGGGGTCCACGACGCCAATGCCGGCACGCTGACCTTCTTCGCCGTAAACCGGCACGGATCCGAAGCGATGGAGGCCGACCTTTCGCTTGAGGGGTTTGCTGCGAAGTCAGTCGAGCACACGATCATCCGTCACGACGATTTGGAAGCCCGGAACACCAGGGACGCGCCTGAGACGGTCGTCCCCGCAAGAGGCAATGGGGCCGTGCTTGGCGGCAAAGGCCTGACCCTGACACTGCCGCCATACTCCTACTCCATGGTGCGGGTGGCACTCTGATCAGAGTGTATCTGAATTTCCGATACATACCAATCAATCCGTTGCACCAATCGCACTTTGATGTAGGATAGCGGCCAGGTTCAAGCGGGCTCAGAACCGTGCAACTGGGAGGAAGGAAGATGAATTTTCACAGGTTGGCGACGACCGCCTTGGTTGCGGCCGGCAGTCTCTGGGTCGGCGCTGTCCAAGCCGAAGAGACCGTCCTGTGGTGGGATTTCCTGGGCGGCGGCGACGGCGTCCGCATGAAGCAGATGATCACGGATTTCAACGCCGCACATGCAGGCAACGTCAAGATCGACGCGACGACGCTGGAATGGGGCACGCCTTTCTATGCGAAGGTGCAAACCTCGGCGGCCGTAGGCGAGGCGCCCGACGTGATGACCTATCACGCCAGTCGTATCCCGCTTGCGGTGAGTCAGGGCATCCTGGACAAGATCACCGCCGACGACCTCTCCAAGATGGGCGTGTCGTCGTCGGACTTCGCTTCGGCCACATGGGATGCGGTGACGGTCGACGGCAAGCAATATGCCGTGCCGCTCGATACGCATCCAATCGTCCTCTACTACAACCGTGATCTCCTGAAGAAAGCCGGTGTGCTGGGCGACGACGGCAGGCCGAAAGGCATGGGTAGCAGGGACGAGTTCACGGCAACCTTGCAAGCGCTCAAGGATGCCGGGGTCGAGTTCCCACTTGGCAGCGTGACCGCGGACGGCAACTTCATGTTCCGCACTGTCTATTCGCTGATGTGCCAGCAGGGCGGCGAACTGATGACGAACGGCAAGTTCCTGACGGGCGACAATGGCGACAAGCTGAAGAACGCGCTTGCAGTGCTTCAGGATTGGACGAAGGCCGGGCTGCAGTCGACTTACACGGATTATCCCGCCACGGTCGCACTGTTCACATCCGGCAAGGCAGCGATGATGATCAACGGCGTTTGGGAGGTCCCAACAATGACCGACCTCGCCAAGCAGGGCAAACTGTTCGACTGGGGCGCGGTTGAGATCCCCGTGGTGTTCGACAAACCCTGCACCTATGCCGACAGCCACACTTTCGCGATCCCGAAAAACCAAGGCAAGGAAATGAGCGCCGAGAAGCGGGCTGCGGTGCTCGAGGTGATCTCGTGGATAGACAAGCACTCGCTGTTCTGGGCCACCGCCGGGCACATCCCGGCATACAAGCCGGTCACGGATTCGGCCGAATACAAGGCCATGGAGCCGAACGCGACCTATTCGACGCTGACCAGCAACCTGATCTTTGACCCCAAGTCGCCGCTTGCCGGCATCGCGGGGCCGATCTTTGATGTGATGTCCAACCACTTCGTGCCTACCTTGAACGGAGAGATGGACCCGGCTGACGCCGTTACGTCGATCACGGAAGAGTTGAACAACATGTAGCCCCCTTTCGGCGACTCGGAGCCACCCATGATCCGGTGGCTCCGCTCCTTCGAGTAGAGTCCATGCTCCACAACAAGCGGAAGGACGTACTGGTCGCGCTGGCTTTGATCGCTCCCTTCGTCGCGATCTACGCGCTCGCCTTCGTCTATCCGACCCTCCAGATGTTCCGTATCTCCTTCACCGACGCACCGCTGATCGGCGAGGGCAAATTGGTCTGGTTCGACAACTACTTGCGGCTGACCAACGACCCGATGTTCCGAAGGGCGGCATGGAACACCGCCTACTTCGTGCTGATGACCGTCGCGCCCGGGACCATCATCGCCCTGATGATCGCGCTCGGGGTATCGCGACTGAAGGGGCGGTTCCAGGCAATGATTCTGGCGTTGTTCTTTTTGCCCTACATCCTGCCCGTGTCGGTGGTCTACCTGATCTGGGACTGGACGCTCAACTTCCAGTTCGGCATTGCCATGCACATGCTCGATTGGCTCGGTATCCAGCGGGTACCGGTCTTCAAATCGCGCATCTGGTTCATGCCAGCGGTGGCCTGGGTGACGATCTGGTGGACGGCCGGCTTTTCCATCCTGCTGTTCCTGGCCGGACTGCGTGCCATTCCGGCCGATATCTATGAAGCGGCAGCACTCGACAATGCGACGCGCTGGACGACGTTCCGACGGATCACCTGGCCGCTGCTATGGCCCGTCACTTCGCTGGTTTTCACCATCCAGCTCATCCTCCAGCTGAAGATCTTCGACCAAGTCTACCTGTTCTCGGTCGGTGGGCGCCCGAACGACAACATGGTGTTCGTCTACTACGTCTTCCAGCGCGCTTTCCAGCAGAACCAGGGCGGCCGCGCAGCGGCTGTCGCGGTGACGCTGTTCGTCCTCGTTGTCGTGGTCTCGGTGCTGCAGTTCCAGCTCCTGCGCCTCGCGGACGGACGCCGCGCATGACAGGAGCTGTCGCGCAACGCTGGAGTTTTTGGGGCGGACTGCTCACCGCGCTGACCGCGATCTCTGCCGTCGTCTGGGCATTCCCGCTTTACTGGGGCGTGGTCTCGTCGTTGAAGCCGGAAGACGAGGTTGTGCGGCCCTTCATCGAACTCTGGCCGGAGACACTCACCTTCCAGCATTACATCTTCGCGCTGACTTCCACGCAGATCGGGCTCTGGTATCTCAACTCCGTGGTGGTCGCGGTCGGTGTAACGGCGATCTGCGTGTTCACATCGATGCTGTGTGGCTACGCGATCTCGCAGCTGCGATTCCCAGGGCGGACCGCGCTGTGGTTGCTGATCCTGGGATCCTTCATGGTTCCGATCCAGGCATTGATCATCAATCACTTCAAGCTGGTGGCTGATCTGGGACTTCTGAACACCTGGGCTGGAACAATGCTGCCGCAGCTCATCCATCCTGTAATCGTCATCGTCTACAAGCAGTTCTTCGACCAGGTGCCGCGAGACTTCCGCGAAGCTGCGGTGATGGACAATGCTTCGGAGTTCGCGATCCTGTTCAGGGTCTATGTGCCCATGAACTGGGGCGTGACGACCGCACTGTCGATCGTTTGCTTCATCTGGACCTGGAACGCTTTCCTGTGGCCGTTTCTCGCCATCACGCGGACCGAGATGATGACGGTGACCGTAGGCATCACGCAGGTCAACGACGCCTTCGGTATCTACTACGCCCGCCAGTTGTCGGCGGCGGTCCTGGCCGGTCTTCCAGTAGCGCTGGCATACCTGCTCTTTCAGCGGCGCGTGACGGAAGCGATTACCCTGTCGGCCGGGATCAAGGGCTGATCGAGGTCTCAGCTTCGAGGTCGGGCCGGTCGACGAACCCGCCTGGGCCGCCGATCCGCCGTTATTGCGCGTGCCAAGCCCATCCGTCGTTGCCGAAGAGATGGAGCGCCGAGGGATCGAATTGCAGACGGACGGTGTCGCCCGGGCGAAGCGCCGAGACACCGCGGTCCTGTGCGATGACCTGGATGCCGTCCTGCAACCGTACATAGACGAGTGTTCGTTCGCCGAGCCGCTCCACCACAACGACTGTGCCCGATGTCTGCCCAACTTCGGTCACCACCGTCAGTGCCTCCGGACGAACGCCGAGGTCGAACGCCCCGGTTTCTGCCGGAGCCCTCGACAACGGGACCAACGCTCCGTCGCCGAGCCGTACCTGCACGCGGTCGCCGGAGCCCGACAGCGTCACCGGCAGGAAGTTCATCGCCGGCGAACCGACGAAGCCCGCGACGAAGCGCGAAGCCGGCCTTTGATAGACCTCCATCGGGGTGCCGATCTGCTCGATCCGGCAGTTGTTCAGGATGACAATGCGGTCGGCGAGCGTCATCGCCTCGATTTGGTCATGCGTCACGTAGATCATCGTCGACCTTAGGCGTTGATGGAGTTCGGCAAGCTCGACGCGCGTTCTCGCCCGCAGCGCGGCATCGAGGTTGGACAGCGGCTCATCAAACAGGAACGCCTTCGGCTCCTTTACGATCGCGCGCCCGATCGCGACGCGCTGGCGCTGCCCGCCCGACAGTTGTGACGGCCGCCGCTGGAGCAATGCTTCCATTTCCAGCATTCTCGACGCATGCGCGATCCGCCGCTTGATCACGTCGGCAGGGACGCCGATGTTTTTCAGCCCAAAGGCCATGTTTTCAGCAACCGTCATATGGGGATAGAGCGCGTAGTTCTGAAAGACCATCGCCACATTCCGCTTGCCGGGCGGCAGTGTCTCCGAGCGGACGCCGTCGATCGTCAGGGAGCCGCCGTCGATCGTTTCCAGTCCCGCTATCATGCGCAGAAGCGTCGTTTTGCCGGAGCCGGAAGGCCCCAGGAACACGACCAGCTCGCCGGAGGCTATTTGCAGGCTTACATCGCGGATGACGTCCACCGAGCCAAAGCGCTTCCAGGCACGTTCGAGCGAAATCTCGGCCATGTTCATCCTCCTCCGCTGTGTTCCATATTTTCGGATAGACATCCGATGTCAAGGATGTTTACGCAGCCGGTGCGGAGCGTTTCCAACCGATGTCGATCTCCATCTTCGGTCCAGCCCCCCGGCAGCCTGCTTGACGGCTCGACAAGTTGCCGGCGTATGCGGTCGTCGCAGGTCGTGGTCGAGCAACTCAGCCATTCGGCTTTCGCCCTCACGGATCCGGGCGTGCGGATTTCCCGCACCCGGCTCTTCCCGAGGGTGACCCGCGTCTAACGCCGGCGGGTGCTCTCGCGGGCCTGCAACTCGAAGCCCAGATCCAGGACTGGTGCGGTCACCTCGTTGCCTGCGAGCCGGTCGAGCGCCATCCGCATCGAGCGGTGTCCGATCTCGTAGCGCGGCGTACGCACGCTGGTAAGCGTGGGAAAGGCGACCCGCATCATGTCGAGATCGTTGAACCCGCAGATACCCATCCGGCGCGGAACGGCGATCGCAGCGCGATGGCATTCGAAAAGCACGCCGAGAGCGAGATCGTCATTGTTGCAGAAGACGGCGTCGATATCCGGCACCCGGGCCAGCGCATCGGCCAGCAACTGCCCGCCCAGCGACACGCTCGACGGTGTCGGCGTCGTGGTCACCAGACGCGGATCGAACAGGCCGGCCTCCTCCATGGCGTCGCGATAGCCGGCCAGCCGCCGCTGCGAACGCGGGTCCATGCGCGCACCGATGAAACCGATGCGGCGGTATCCGGCCTCGAGGAGGTGGACGGTCGCCTCCCTGCCGGCGTCGAAGTGGGAGAAGCCGACCAGCATGTCGACCGGATCGGTGGCCGTCTCCATGATCTGGACCACCGGACACCCCGCAGTCCGCAAGAGTTTCCTCGTCACATCGGTCTGGTCGATGCCAGCCACGATGAGGGCCGCCGGGCGCTGGCCGAGGAAGACCTTCACCAGCCGCTCCTCCTCGAGCGGAGAATAGTGCGTATTGCCCATCTGGATCTGGAGCCGGCTGCTGCCCAGTTCGTCATAGATGCCCCGCACCACGTCGGCGAAGACGACATTAGTCAGCGATGGAACGAGCACGCCCACCACATCCGCCCGGGATGACGCCAAGGCCCGCGCATTGGGATCAGGCACATATCCCAGCGTGGTGACGGCGGCATCTATCTGCGCGCGCAGCTCGGCCGACACCCGTGATGGATCGCGCAACGCCCGCGACACCGTGATGGCCGCTACTCCGGCAAGCCCCGCGACGTCGGCAATGGTCGGACGGCCACCACCCCGCCGGCTCGCCCGCTCGGTCCGCCCCTGTTCGCTTACGATGTCGTCAGCCAATAAGAACTCCTTGGAGCGGCACACACCTCGATGGAACCGCCGCTGCCCTATCTCCTGGCCAGAGCATCGGACCCGGCCCGAACTCGATCTCCAGTTCCGGCAGCCCGGTCGCCTCGGCAATGGCACCAGCCAACTTGGCGCCGACGCCGGCCTTCCTTCCCGCCGGGTCGGGGTGCAGGACTTCGCGAACAATGGCGATGCGCACAAACGGCATTGCCGCCTCCCGGCCTCAATAGAGTTTCGCGCCGTTGACCATCAGCCGCACCGCATAGAGCGAAGTGGTGCCGCATATGTAGAGGATGTTGCGCTTCGGGCCGCCGAAGACACAGTTTGCGGTGGCCTCGGGCACCTTCACCTTGCCGATGAGCGTACCGTCCGGATGGTAGCAATGGATGCCGTCTTGCGCGCTGGTCCAGATGCGGCCCTCGTCGTCCAGGCGGAAACCGTCGAACAGACCGGCGGTGCAATCGGCGAACACCCTGCCTCCGGAAACGCCGCCAGCCTCGCCCACGTCGAAGACACGCATATGGGCCGGATGTTCCTGGCCGTGCGTCCTGCCGGTGTCGGCGACGTAAAGCTGCCTCTCGTCCAGGGAGAAAGCGAGCCCGTTGGGGCGCACCATGTCGGTGATGACGGCTTCGACGGCGGCCGTCGCCGGGTCCACACGGTAGACGTGGCAGCTGCCGATCTCGCTCTCGGCCTTATGCCCTTCATAGTCGGTTTCGATGCCGTAGGCCGGATCGGTGAACCAGATCGATCCGTCCGAGCGCACCACCACGTCGTTCGGCGAATTGAGCCGCTTCCCGTTCCAACGCTCGGCGATCACGGTGATGCTGCCATCGTGCTCGGTGCGGGTGACGCGGCGGCCGCCATGCTCGCAGGTCACCAGCCTGCCCTGCCGGTCCGTCGTGTTGCCGTTCGAATGGTTCGACGGCTGCCGGAAAACGCTCACATTCCCGTCCGTCTCGTCATAACGCAGCATGCGGTCGTTCGGGATGTCCGACCAGGCCAGGTAACGGCCCGCCGCGAAATAGGCGGGGCCCTCCGCCCAGCGGCAACCGGTATAGAGCCTGTCCACATGCGCGGCGTCATTGACCAGCCGCGTAAAGCGCCGGTCGATTATTTCGTAGCTGTCCGACATCTTCCTCCCCTACGCTCGATGACAGAGCTCAGCGATGATAGCGCTATCATCAGAACTGGTTCAAGGGGCAGATGCGACGAGGCTTGCATCGCCTCCGGCTCGCATGTGCCTGCGATATGCACCATTCGCCGAGAATGACGCGACAAGCGCCACTATCGGACACCTAGCCTCGATGCAGGGTACCCGGGGCCATGCTCGATCCGGCCCTTGAGCGACGATCGAGACAGGCAGAAAGTCCCCAAAAAAGCACTTTACAAGGCTGAAATGGTAGCGCTAACTCTTTCAGTGACTGCCTTTGGGAGGAGATCCGAAGCGTCGCGAACGAGCCCGGCATGAAGCGTGCCGATGGCGGGCGGTAGCAATGCCCGGAGATCGATATCGGAATCGATATCGGATCGCTGGTCGAAGCCGGATCTGGCACGCCTACACGGGAGGAAATGCGATGGTGAAGTCACTCGTCGGCGGCATTGTTGCAGCCACGGCATTGGTCTTGCTCAACTCGTCGGCCCTTGCCGAACCTGAAATCGTCTCGGGCCCCGCTGTCGAGCCCGATTGCTTCGCGCCTTGGTCGGCGGACACGAAATTCTTCAAGTTCCCGAAGAAGGATGGGCCATACCGTATTGCGCTGGCCAATGGCTATATCGCCAACACCTGGCGCATCCAGATGGTGCAGACGGCAAAGGCCTACGCGGCACAGCCGGATGTCGCGGCCAAGCTCAAGGAGTTCAAGGTGGTCTCGACCGGCGAGGACGTGCCGGCGCAGATTTCCGCAATCAACAATTTCATCGATTCCGGTTATGACGCGATCGTCGTCAACGCCCAGAACCCGACCGCCTTCGCGCCCGTCATCAAGCGGGCCAAGGAAGCGGGCGTGGTTCTTGTCGCCTTCGACAACATCCTGGACACGAAGGACGCCATCAACGTCAATGTCGACCAGAAGGGGCTCGGTGAATTGTGGGCCGAATGGCTGGTCAAGCACCTGCCGAACGGCGGCAAGATCCTCGAAGTGCGCGGCGTCGCCGGAACCTCGGTCGATACCGATCGCCACAACGGCATCCATGAAAAGCTGCAGGCTTCGGGCAAGGACTTCCAGGTGACCGAGGTGATGGGCAAATGGGACGACGGTGTCGCGCAGAAGGTCACGGCCGACGCCATCGCGACGAACGGTCCGTTCGACGGCATCACCGGGCAAGGCGGAGACACCGGCATCGTCCAGGCCATGATCGACGCCAAGCATCCGTTCGTCCCCTTCGGCGGAGAGACGGAGAACGGCTTCCGCAAGTTCTGCGCCAAATTCGCCTCCGAGGGGCTGAAATGCACCTCGGCCGGCACCGGTCCGGCGCAGGTCGCGGTCGCCATCAAGACGGCGATCGCCGCTCTCGAGGGGCAGGTCGTGCCCCAGGAGGTGAAGCTGCCGCTGGCCGTCGCCTCCGATCCGGATCTCAAGGAAGGGCAGGACTATTTCCCCAATGAGTCCGACAACTTCTTCGTCGGCAATTCCTTCCCCACCTGCGGAATCAATTTCAAAGCGCAGGAGATCATGGGGCAGACGAAGGAGAACAAATAGCCAGTGCAATTCCAGGGGTGCCGCGCGGCAGGCGCGACACCCCTCATCAAGTCGCCGACCAATTCCCGGAGATTACGATGGAAGGCACGGCACCGTTCTTTCGAATGGAAGGGGTCTCGAAGCGTTATGGCGGGGTGCGGGCGCTCGAGAAGGCCGATCTCTCCGTCAGGGCCGGCGCTATCCATGCGGTCCTGGGGGAGAACGGTGCGGGCAAATCGACGCTGATCAAAATCATGGCCGGCGTCGTGGCCCCGGACGAAGGCCATATGACGCTCGACGGGAGACAGGTGGAATTCGCTTCTCCCGCGGCGGCGAATGCCGCCGGGATCGTCTGTGTCTTCCAGGAACTCTCGCTGATCCCCGAACTCACGGTCGCCGACAACATCATTATATCAAATCCACCCACGCGTTTCGGCATGATCGACCGCGGGGCGCAGCGACGCATGGCCGAGGAGGCCCTGACCCGCGCGGGAGCGTCCGATATTCACCCCCTGGCACTGGTGAAGGACCTCCCACTGTCCCGCCGCCAGATGGTGGAGATCGCGAAAGCGCTGGCGCGAAAACCGCGAATACTGATCCTGGACGAGGCTACGTCCGCGCTGACGTCGGCCGATGTCGCCAACGTTTTCGCCGTGCTCAAGCGGCTTCGGGCGGAGGGTCTGGCGCTGCTCTACATCTCGCATCGGATGAACGAGATCGCCGAACTGGCCGACGATTGCACCGTCTTCCGTAACGGGCGCAAGGTCGCCAGCTATCCGGCCGGTTCGAAAAGCGACAGCGAGGTCATCGAAATGATGATCGGCCGCGAATATCACAATGCATATCCGACAAAACCGGATCGCGACACCAATGTCGCGAAGGTCCTGGAAGCGCGCAACCTCTCCTGGTCGGACCGGCTTCGGGACATCTCCTTCTCGATCGGCGCCGGCGAGATCGTGGGACTCGGTGGACTGGACGGACAAGGACAGCGCGATCTGCTGCTGGCGCTGTTCGGCGTGCTGCGCGGGCTCGGCGGCGAGGTCCTGGTCGACGGGAAGCCGGTGAGCATCAACAGCCCCGCCCAGGCGCGGAAGCGCGGGATCGGCATGGCTCTCATCCCCGAGGATCGCAAGACCGAAGGCCTGATGCTGCCGATGACCGTCCGGGACAATCTGTCCTTCGCCAGCCTGGATCGTCTGACCCGGGGCGGCGTGGTCGACCGCGCCGCGGAACAGGACCACATCGACGAGATGGTGAAGCTGCTGGAGATCAGGACCGACGGCCTCGATATCCCGGTCGGCTCGCTTTCCGGCGGCAACCAACAGAAGGTGGTGATCGCCAAATGGCTGATGCGCCACCCGCGCATCGTCCTCCTCAACGATCCGACGCGCGGAATCGATGTCGGCACGAAACAGGAGATCTACCAGTTGCTGCGCAGGCTTGCCGACGGCGGCGCTGCAATCCTGTTCTACTCGACGGATTACGCCGAGCTGATCGGCTGCTGCGACCGGGTGCTCGTTCTCTATGACGGGGCGATCAAGCGCGAGCTTGCCGGCGACGAGATAACCGAACATGCGCTGATCGCCAGCGCGCTCAACATCCACCCCGCAGAGGCCGCGCGCCAAGAGGCAGCCCGATGAAGGACTGGCGATACTGGTTTGCCGAGCAGCGCGGCACGCTGACTGCTTTGGCTATCTTCGTGGTGATGTTCATCATCTACACGTCGAACCATCCGGCCGGGTTCACGCCCAACGTCGTCCAGACCGCCGCGAACAAGGGCGTATTGCTCGCCTTCGTCGCCATGGCCCAGACGCTGGTGGTGATTACTGCCGGCATCGATCTCTCCGTCGGGATGATCTTCCTGTTGACCAACTGCCTGGCCTCCTGGCTCGTGCTCGGCACCCCTCAGGCCACGGCGTTAGGCGTCATTGCGGTTCTGGCGGCGGGCGCCCTGTGCGGCGCGATCAACGGAGCGATCGTCATCTATGGCCGGCTGCAGCCCATCGTGGCGACGATCGCGACCGGCGCCGTCTATTTTGGCCTGGCTCTGCTTCTTCGCCCCTTCCCGGGCGGATCGGTCAACGAGGGGCTCGCCGACGCCTTGACCGGTCGGATCCTCGGCGTGGTGCCCGCCAGCCTTGTCGCGCTGGCAGTGGTGATCCTGGTCGTCTGGGTGCCGTTCCGCCGTTCGGTCTATGGGCGAGCGGCCTATGCCGCCGGCTCTTCCGAAACGGCGGCCTACATGTCGGGGATGCCGATCCGGCGCGGCAAGTTCATGGCCTATACGCTGGCAGGCCTCGTCGCGGCTATCGGCGGCCTCTTCCTCACCTTTTTCACCTATACGGGCGAAGCCGCCTATGCCAGCGGCAATGCCTATACCCTGTTCTCCATTGCCGCGGTCGTTCTGGGCGGCGTTTCGCTGTTCGGCGGAAAAGGCAGCGCAATCGGCGCCGTCTTTGGCGCCCTGGCCTTCCGCACCATCGGCGACCTGTTGTTCGTCTTCGACCTCGACCCTCTGTGGCAGCCGCTGTTCCAGGGGATCATCCTTCTGGTCGCGGTCAGCCTCGGAGCATTTGCGCTGTTCAGGGTGCGCAACAGGTTGGAGTGGTTCCAGTGAGCGAGACGACGATGACGCGCCTTGCCGGACGCATGCCGGGCCTCATCCGCCGATCAGATCCGGCGGTACTGACCGCTTTCGGCTGCATCATCCTTCTGCTTCTTCTCGGCAGCCTCTATTCGCGCAGCTTCCTGTCGCCGGAATATCTGCTGCAGCAGTTGAAGGTCGCCTCGTTCCTCGGGGTGATCGCCACGGGCATGATGCTCGTCATCCTTCTGGGGCAGATCGACCTGTCCGTACCATGGTCCGTCGCAACAGGCGCGATGATGGCCTGCGCGGCGGCGGCTTATGGACCGGTGGGCGTCGCCCTTGCGATCCCCTTCGGAATCCTCTGCGGCATCGCGATCGGCGTCGTCAATGGGCTAGGCGTGGCCTATCTGCGCATACCGTCCATGATCGTCACTTTGGGCACGAACGCGGTGGCGCAGGGCGTCATGGTGGTCTACACAGGCGGCTTCTCTCCGCAGGATTCCGCCACCCAAGCCATGCGTTACCTCGCGACCGGTTCCCTGATCCCGGGAATCCCGAATGCCGTGATTATCTGGGCGCTTGTCGGCGCCGCGACGGTCTTTTTGCTCGCGCGGACCGGATTCGGGCGCGCCGTCTACGGCATCGGCAACCGCGAGCGGGCAGCCTACCTTTCCGGCGTAGACACACGACGGGTCGTGATGATCGCCTTCGCGCTGGCCGGCGGGTTGTCGGCGTTCGGCGGCGTCCTGCTCGCCGGCTACGCCTCCAAGGCGGCCCAATCGATGGGCGATGCCTATCTGCTGCCGGCCATTGCTGCGGTCGTGCTGGGCGGAACCTCGATCCTCGGCGGTCGCGGCTCCTATCTCGGTACCGTCGCCGGCGTCATCCTGATCACTCTGCTGCAATCGATACTGTCCGTCATGCAGATGCCCGAGGCCGGACGCCAGATCACCTATGGCCTGGTCATCATCCTGATGCTGCTTCTCTATGGCCGAGCACCGGCAAGCCGCTGAATCATGAACAAAGCACCGGAACATAGCGGCGGGAATGCGCCTGTCGTCGTGATGGGCGTTGCCGGATCGGGCAAGACATTGGTCGGCCGACAACTGGCCGAAGAAGTTTGCGCGCTGTTCATAGAGGGCGACCAATTCCATCCGCCCAGCAACGTTGCGCTGATGGCGAGCGGCACAGCCCTCAACGACGAGAACCGAAAGGATTGGCTCGACCGGATCGGCCGGCGGATCGCGGAAATGTCCGCGACCGGCCAACGAACCGTCACGGCCTGTTCCGCGCTGAAGCGCATCTATCGCGACCGCTTGCGCGGATATTGCCCTGACATCGTATTCCTTTATCTCGACATCGATCAGGAGATCGCGGAACAACGCGTGGCGGCCAGGCATGATCATTTCATGCCGGCGAGCCTCGTCCGGAGCCAGTTCGAGGCGCTCGATCCGCCGGGCGAGGATGAACGGGCGCTTGGAGTGGATGCTACGTTACCTGTGACGACGATCGTGGCCAAGGCCATCGACTATCTCGGTTCGTGAAGGCCGCGCCGGCTGCCGCACCCGGCCATGCGCACGTGGCCAAACTCTCCAGACAAGAACGAGGCGGCTTCAGGCTTCACCCGGCGGGGCGAGGATAGTCCCCCGCCCCTTCACCAGCGCGGATCAGTTCGCCGATGCGAGTGTCATCGACGTGCCGGTGGCAGCGAGATTGAGACCGATCTGGCCGGTGAGGCTCACAGGCTGAAGCTGGATGGAACCAGCGGTGCCGCCGAACAGAATGTTGGTGCCGATACCGGCCCCGACCGTCGCTTCGGCGGTGGCGCCTCTGTAGATGCCGCCCAACGAGCCGCGGTGATAACCGGCGGTCGGGGCGAAGACCGCCCAGATGAGCCTGCTCTGCGTCGTGAAGCCGACGTCGACACCGAGCTTGCGAATTGTGCCGGTATAATGGTCGATGGCTCTGGAACCGATCGTGGAGGTGAACACGCAGTCGAGTTCCTTGGCGGAGCCGAGCACATAACCGACGCCCCCGCCGATACCGCATTGGAGGTAACCAATCCTCACGCCGTCGCGGTCGTCCGGGATCGGCTGTGCTCGAAGATCTGCCGCGCCGGCCACCGAAGCGCCCAGAAGCGCCATCTGCGCGGCCAACGCCGCTGCAAGCATCTTCTTCATCATAGTCTCCTTGTGGGAATGCATGCGAGAATGCGCCCCGTTATCGACCCGCCTGTCATCGAGCATATAGAGCGGCGGTCACGGCAAGACCATGGCGGCGGCACGCGCTGCGCGCTCCATTCACATCTTCCTGATCGACATGGAGAAATCGGCAGGCAGACGCTCCATCCGCCTCGATCGGGCCGAGGGGATGTCAGCGAAGAAAAAGCTGCGATCGCCTGTTCCGCAAAGTGACGCAGCAAGGGCTCACGGGCGGTTGGGCGAAGGAGAGGCCTACACGAAACGCCCGCCCCTGCCCGCCGGCACTCACGTCTTGTCGGCCACCCATCTGTGCCATTCGCGCTCCGTGCCGTGGAACACGTTGAGGTCGATCCTGCCGCTCACGCCGTGCGACAGGCCCGAGCCGGAATACTGCCAGAACACCCATTTGCGGCCGGGATAGACCTTGGAGGGATGGCGTGCCACGGCGCGCAGCCAGAACGGATGGTTCGGGAAAGCCCCTTCGAGATTGTCGGCGTGGAAGTCGGGCGCGGTGTAGATGATCGGCCGTTGGCCATAGTGGGCCTCCAGCTTGTCCATGAAGACCTGCATCTTCTCGCGAACCTTGGCCGGAGACGGCCGCCGCTTGCAACTCGACTCGCCATTCCACTCGACATCGATGACAGGCGGCAGCGCGCCCGGCTCCTTCGGCACGTTCCGGATGAACCAGTCTGCCTGCTCGCCGGCCGTGCGGCACCAGTAGAAGAAGTGGTACGCACCGCGCTTCAGCCCGGCAGCCTTGGCAGCCCGCCAGTTCTTGCGGAACATCGGGTCGAGATGGTCGCCGCCATCCGTCGCCTTTATGTAGGCGAAATTGGCGCCCTGCGAGCGCAGCTTCACCCAGTCGACCTCGCCCTGCCAGCGCGACACGTCCACGCCGTGAACGGCGAGCTGGTGCGGGGTGGAGGATCCGAAATTGATCGGCTTGGCGTCGCGGAAACGCCGACGATAGATCGTGCCCGCCTTCGGCGCAGCCTCGCGCGCGGCCGGTTTGTCCGGCACCATCACGGCGAGCGTCGTCGGCTTCGCCGGCGGCACCAGCGCATTGGCCTGGAAATCGCCTACCGCCGCCGGGGGCTCGGCGCCCGGGACCACCTCTTCCTCGGCTTCGGCCGCGAAGCCGACGTCACGCGCCGCAACGCCGGCGGTCGGCACAGGCTTCGTCGGCCTGATGGCGTTGGTGATCTCGGGCGACGGCGGCAACACGCTTTCCAGGCCGGAGCTGGCGGAGCAGCCGGCCACGGCGATCCCGGCAAGAAGAAGGATGAGGGCTCTTGTCGAACGCATTGGGGCCTATACGCAATACGAAACAGGCCGCAGGCGGATGCCGTCGGCAGGAATGGGTCTGGCCGATTCTTGATCGATAAAATGTCAACAAAGTTTGAATCGATTTGCAGGAATCGCGAAAATCGCGCGTCTTCCGCCGAAAAGAGGTGGCCGATCTGGACAGGCTTCCCGATGCAACGCTTCAGCCGTTAGCCGACATGAAGCTGTCCTGCACAGGGGCCGGAAAGTCCCGGGGCGTCAAAACAATGTCGGCCAAGGTGTAGCGATCAAGCGTCGTCTGGAAGGAAGCCATCGCCTCGTCAAGCATGCCGGCAAGCTTGCAGCAGCAAGTCAGCACGCACCGATTGCCGGTCGCGAAACACTCCACGAGGGCGAAATCGGGCTCGGTCAGCCTGACGACGTCGCCAATGCGTATGGCCTCTGGAGGCCGGCCGAGCATGAGCCCGCCGGAGCGGCCGCGCACCGCCCTGAGAAAGCCGCCGCGCGTCAACGTGTTGGCCACCTTGTTGAGATGCGTCTTCGAGACACCGAAGGTCCGCGCGGCCTCCTCGATGGTGATCAGCCGGTCACCTGCCGAAGCCGCAAACATAAGCATTCTAAGCGCATAGTCGGAGAAGTTCGTCAGCCGCATGAGCCGTCCTCCGTCGCACGCCCGGCCGACCGCAGCCGCCGCGGTGACGTCACAGGCTTTGCTCCAGGATCGGTTTGACGCCGACCGTGTCCTCACCCCTGTTGAAGGCGATCGCCAGACGGAAGCTGTGGGCGATGCGCAGCGCACGCTCCATGAAGAGTGCAGCCACGTCGGCCGGGCAGACGCGCCCTACCGTTGACTGGAACAGCGTGAGCCAACGCCGGAAATGCTCCTCGCCGAGCCCTGCAATGGCCAGGTGCGGCGGCAACGGGCGACCTTCATAGCGCCCGGAGCGCAACAGGGTCGAGGACCAGAAGTCACACATCTTGCCGAGATGGCGCGGCCATGCCTCGGGCTCGATGGCGGCATTGAAGATCGGGCCGAGCAGATCGTCCTTGCGGATCTCGGAATAGAAGCCATGAACCACCTCACGGATCATGCGTTCGTCAAGTGCCTCGGGCAGCAAGCCGCCGCCGACGACGGCAGTTCCTTTGCCTGTGGGGTTCTCGTTCATTCCTGTCCTGGTCCTTGTCGTGGCATCCAGCGGTGCGGTGCGGCCCGCGTTCCCGGTACTGGCGGCTCGCGCTTCAAATAAAACATATATCGCAGATCTATGTTTTGCGAAATGCGACACGACACCGCTCGAACCGATGCCTGCAACGGGCCGGATGTTTTGCCGGCAATTGCCGGATGGCAACGGGCATGGGGGCACGGAAAGCCTGGCCAGCAAGCCGCTGGCATCCGGCGGATATATGCGGACAACCCGCCATGGCTGAGAGATTGCCAGAAATTATGGCCCTATAAGGGGGCCGGATCAGCCACCCTTCCCGTAGGAATAGCGGAAGGTGCAGCGCGGCGCGCCCGCCATGATGGTGTGGTCCCGCACCAGGGTGATGTCGGGATCGTAGCCCTGGCAGAAGGTGCCGTCGCGGTTGCACGACATCAGATGGCCGATGTCGGCCAGGCCCATTTCACGGTAGGTCTCGGCATAACGGCAGCGGGTGACGTCGAAGCTGAAGGTTGTGTCGTTGGTTTCCAGCACCTCGACCTCGAGCGCGCCGTCAGCGGTCCACAATTGGTAGAGCTTGATGAAATCGGCCATCGAGGTCTTGCCCTCAGGCGCCTTGGCAGCGAAGGACTTGCCCTCTGCGATCGCAGCCTTGCGGACCGCCGCATCGAGAATGGCATCGGCCTGTTCCTTGCCGAGCGCGGCGACCATTTCGGCATGGATCGGGCCGATCACTTCGGCCTGAAGGCGCCGCTTCAACAGGACAGGAACTTCCGTGCTCTTCTTCATTGTGACGCCGCTTCAGTCGTCTCGACGCAGAAGAAACACCCTCCTGGCGGGGATGCAAGCCGGAATCGCGCATGCGGCACTTTGGTGCGCGACAGGCAAATGACCGTCAATGCACGGTCTGGATATCGCCCGCGTCCGGACGTGGGCGCATGTTGACGATCGGGTCGTTCAGGCTCGCCGGCGCTTCCAGGCCGGTGGCGACGACCGACACCTTGAACTGACCTTCCAGCGTATTGTCGAAGATGGCGCCGACGATGATATCGGCTTCGTCGCCGACCTCCTCGCGAATGCGGGTCGCGGCCTCGTCGACCTCGAACAACGTCATGTCCATCCCGCCGGAGATCGAGATCAGCACGCCTCTCGCTCCCCGCATGGAGCTTTCGTCCAGCAGCGGATTGGAGATCGAAGCCTCGGCAGCCTTGCGCGCGCGGTTCTCGCCGCCGGCGACGCCGGTCCCCATCATGGCGCGGCCCATATCGCGCATCACGGTCTTCACGTCGGCGAAATCGAGATTGATCAACCCCTCCTTCACGATCAGGTTCGTGATGGAACTGACGCCCGAATAGAGCACCCGGTCGGCCATGCCGAAGGCGTGTTCGAAGGTCGTCTTCTCGGTCGCAATCCTGAACAGATTCTGGTTGGGGATGACGATCACCGTGTCGGCCGCCTTCCGAAGGAGTTCGATGCCCTGGTCCGCCATCATCATGCGGCGCCGGCCCTCGAAGGTGAAGGGCTTCGTCACCACAGCCACGGTGAGGATGCCAGCTTCGCGCGCCGCCCTGGCGATGACGGGTGCCGCGCCGGTGCCGGTGCCGCCGCCCATTCCGGCCGTGACGAAGCACATATGGGTGCCGGCAAGGTGATCCATGATTTCGTCGATCGATTCCTCGGCGGCGGCCTGGCCTATATCGGGCAAGGAGCCGGCGCCCAATCCTTCGGTCACCAGCGCCCCAAGCTGGATCAGCCGCGGCGCCTTCGACATGGTCAGCGCCTGGGCGTCGGTGTTGGCGACGATGAACTCGGTGCCCTCGAGGCCCTCGGCAATCATGTTGTTCACGGCGTTGCCGCCACCCCCGCCGACGCCGACAACGGTCAGCTTGGGCTTCATTTCCGAGATTTCAGCCTTCTTGGGAATGTCCATCTTGCCCGCTTCCTGCGCAACGCCCCCGCCCGAATCGGATCGTGACAAGGGAATCAGATACGCGCGGCCGGCGCAAGCCATAGAGGCGCCGGCCGCGCCTGCCTGTGGAAGCCCGACGCCTATCTCACGGCTGCGATGATGCCGGACCTGACATTGACGAGCAGATAGTCGTCACCGACCCTCACCCATTGCTGATTCCGTCCGGCCGCTTGAGGCCATGCTTTTGGAGGTCGCGGACACTATTCCGACAAAGCCCTTTTGTTCTCCGAGGGAATCGACACTGTCCGCGCCGCGGGCGACGGCAGGCGGTCTCGAACGGTCATGATCCCGTTCGCGATCTACGATCTGTGGAACGTCAGCACACGCGGCCGGACTGCCACAAATATGCCAATGGCTCGCGGTGGATAGGACGGGGCGAATGGCACCCATGGCCTGACCCTGGAAGCGCTGCCGCGCAGTTGTTGACGGAAGACGGCGGCAACGACGGCCGCAGCGGACGCGTCGATGCGAGACGTCCGTATGGCATTCTTGCTCACCACCCTTGAGACCCTGCCGTCCGCTCGACGGGCCGGATCCGGGGTTCGGAAAGAACGACACGCCAATTCAAAGAGATAGAACTGCGAGCTGATCCATATGACGATTTTCGGTTTCCTGCAGATGCTCGTGGATCTGATCGAGGCGAACCCCACCTGGGCGCTGCTGATCGTGTTTCTCGTCTCGGCCGGCGAGGCGCTGTTCGTCGTCGGTCTCTTCGTCCCCTCCACCGTCGTACTGGTGGCGGCAGGAACCATGGTCGGCATGGGCAAGCTCTCCTTCGTGCCGATCTTCCTTGCCGCTACCTTCGGCGCGGTGGTCGGCGATGCCGTCTCCTTCTGGTTCGGCCATATCTGGAAGGAACGGGTCAGGCAGGTCTGGCCGTTCAGCCGCTACACGCTTCTTCTCGACAAGGGCGAGACCTTCTTCCAAAGGCACGGCGGCAAGAGTGTCTTCATCGGCCGCTTCATCCCCGGCGTGAAATCGGTCATTCCCGGCATCGCCGGCATGATGGGCATGGGCATGGCGCGTTTTACCGTCATCAACGTCGTCTCGGCCTTCGCATGGGCCGGCGCCCACATCATCCCCGCGGTCGCGCTGGGCCGCGGCTTCGACCTCGCCCATTCCGCCAATCCGAGGCTGGCAGCACTGCTCGTCGGCGTCCTCGTGGTGCTGGTATTGGCCTGGTACCTGACGAGGCTGACGCTCGCATTCACCTTGCCCCGCCTCGACAAGGCGAGACTATGGATAGCCGACCACCTGAAGACAAAGGATTCGAGCATCGCAGGGCTTGCTGCCCGCGTCCTGCTCAACGAGGAAGGCGCATTCGTCGCCTTCTGCCTGGCCATACTCTGCCTGTTCGGCCTCGCCGGCTTCGCGCTGCTGGTGGTCAACCTCATGTTCGAGCCCGAACTGGCCGCCTCGGACCAGACCATCAGCACGTTCCTGCAGGCATTGCGGAATGGTCCAGGCGACCGGGTGATGGTGCTCGTCACCATGCTCGCCGACAGTGTGACGCTGACACCGCCGGCGGTCGCCTTCGTCGCGATCATGCTCGCGCTCAGGCGTTGGCGGCTGGCCGCCATGGCGACGGTGACCTTCATCGGAGCGGCCATCTTCGTGCCGCTTGCCAAGTCGCTGCTCCAGAGGCCACGCCCCATGCCGCACTACAGCGGCGCGGAGGCCTTCAGCTTTCCGAGCGGTCATGCCACCCTCTCGATCGCAATCATAGGAGGCATCGTGGTGATCCTCGCCCACGCCTTGCCGACGCGCTGGAAGTCTGTCGTCTACGCCACGACCGCCGCTTTGCTGGCACTCATCGCCTTGTCCCGCGTCTATCTGCTCGCCCACTGGCCGAGCGACGTCATCGCCGGGCTGCTGTTCGGCGGGTCGATGGTGCTGCTGCTGGCATTCCTGCTGCATGGCCGCGAACTCGGCCTGCCCGCGGGCAAGGTCGCCGTCGCAGTCGGCCTGGTCTATGCAGGGACCTGTGCGATCCATATCGACAGGAGGTTCGGCGATACCCTGGCGAGCTACAGCCGGCCGCTGCCCCTCGACACGATCTCTGCCGACGACTGGACAGGCGGAGGATGGCGTTCGATCCCGCGGGCGAGAGTGCTGTTCGACGGCGAATTCGCCGAACCGCTGATCCTCCAGACGGACATGCCGCTGCCTGCCCTGAAGACAGCGCTCGAAAAGGCGGGCTGGCGGGAGCACGCCGCGAACCTGTTCTTCAGCACCCTCTCGCACACGCTGCCTGCCGTGGGCTCAATAACCGACCTTCCGCCGCTCCAGTCCTACAATGGCGGACGGCCTGCTCTCGCCACCTTCACCCTCGACGACACGTCTCGACCCGGCACGCGGCTGGTTCTCAATATCTGGCCTACATTCACCACGATCGCCGGTACGGGCACCAACGCGCCGCTGGTCACCGCATCCGTGACGCGGGAGGCGCTGGAGCCCCTGCCCTTCGGTTACGGAAAGACCAAAATCGCGCCGCTGGAACCCGATGCCGAAGCGAAGGCGGCGCGCTCGGTTGCCGACGCGTTGGCGACTACGGGCGGACGCATGACGCAGCCTGGCCCATCGCTGTTCCTGATTGCATCAGGCGCGTGACCGCATGTTATTGCCGAAGGAGGTAGCCATGGAAAGGCCACGCGACGGCCTCGGCGCAAGCCCGCCGCTTCAGGACGAGAGCCTGGTTGGTCTTAACCCGGATGGCGTTCGACCGGTCGCTCGTGGCGCAATCGCTCGACCACCCGGTCGGCCATATGGGCGCAGCGCGCGCCGTCGAATGGAAACAGGTCGCCGAATGCCGCGGAAAGCCGTTCTTCGATTGCGGCGCGCATCAGTCGTCGCGCCCTGTGGAGCCGCGTCTTGACCGTTTCCGGCTTGATCGACAGGTGGAGCGCGGTTTCCTCGACGCTAAGCCCCTCGACGTCGCGCAGGATGAAGACGACCCGAAACAGGTCGGGCAAACGGTCCACGGCATGCTCCAGGATCTGCCGGATCTGGCTGCGTGCCGTCTCGGTTTCCGGGCCGGCGGGCATCAGCGAGGAGGGAAACATGACCAGGGATCCTTCATTCGAGACGACCCCGGCGTCGAGTTCGGTGAGTTCGGCCATCGGCCGCCGCCGTCTCACGCGTCCGAGAGCCTCGTTCAGCGCGATCCTCGTCAGCCAGGTCGACAGCTGCGCATCACCGCGAAACCTGTCCAGATTGGTGAAGGCACGGACATAGGTTTCCTGGACGACGTCCTCGGCCTCGGCGTCGTCGCGAACGACGCCCCGTGCCACCCGGAAGAGCCGCCTGTTGTGACGTTGGACGAGGACGCGTATCGCGCCCTCGTCGCGATGGCGGGCAAGGTCGACAAGCCTCTGGTCATCGAACGAAGCCAGGTCGAACTGAAGCCGTGTGACTGCCAACTGCATGATCCGCCGTTGCCTCCGTTCCCGGCGCGTCATGCGCGCCGGACCGCCCCTTTGCGCATGATCTCCTCAACCGAGGGGAAGGCCTGCAGCGCTTTCCCCGGCAGATCGCCGTTCGCGCCGGCCAGTTCCATCCACCCATGCGGCTCCGGTTCCCCAACGACGATGCGGCCCACCATTCCCGCATGCTCGTGCGGGATGCAGTAATAATCGTAGACCCCTTTCTCGGCGAACGTAACCGAGAACGTCTGACCGGGTAGCAGAAGGTCGGAGTTCCAGGCCCTGGATCCCTTGGGCATGCGCAAGGGCCGGTCGAAATTCTCCGGACTGTAGGCGGTCGTCGAGTGGGAATTGCCGGGATCGCGATTGATCCAGCGGATGGTCTGCCCGGGTTTGACCAGGATACCGACGGGATCGAACCATACATGCGAGCCGTCGGCGCGCCCCTGCATGACGATCTCGACCGGGGCGTCCGCCCGCGCACCGGCCAGGTGCAGGCCGAGGATGGCCGCACAGCCGCCCCCTGCCGCCAGGAAACGACGACGCGTCAGGATCATTTTGCGACACGCGCCTGGTCGGAGACAGGCACGTGCCACAGCACGACGTGCACATGCGGTTCTTCGACGCCCGGATGACCGGCATTGTAGTAGACGTCGACGTGGTCGACATTGCCGCCGGGTGCGGCCAGCGCATCGAAGCGTCTGTCGGGATTGAGCTCCTTGATCGGCAGCATGTAGATCGTGCTGACGAGCCTGCCGTCATGATCGTAGGCGAGGAACGGGCCGGCGGGCAAAGTCGCGGGATCGACGAACAACTGGCCCATGCCGGGGAGGAAGTCGGGCAGCTTCACGAGGCTGCTGACCGCCTTGTACGCACCCTGCGGCGGCGCCTTGGAGACATCGGCAGCCAGCGTGGGCAGTGAAGCGGCGAGTACCAGCGCAAGCGCGGCGGAAACTATTCTCATGGCAGCTACTCCTTCTTTGGCGGCGCCGCCGACGTCGCGGCGTCACTGCGTTGGATGCGGCAGCCGCGCCGAGGTTCCCGGAAATCGTCACATGTGCATCGAAGGAGAAAAGCGCCCGAGGCCGGGTCCATTGGTGGCGCGAACGCTGGCGACAAATCAGCAAGGAACCGATTGCCCTTGGCGAGCGTCTAAGAGGCGTGTCCGGCACCGCATCGGCGGCGCCGGCAAGGAGGAAACGACGATGGCGTCTCGAGACAACCAGGACGCCGGCCCCGACCTGGGCGCCGGAATACCAACCGCTATGTTGGACGGGAAAACCCTGCTTCAAGGCCATGTCGGCGAGGAGACCGTCGTCCTTGCGCGCGTCGGCGAGGAGGTGTTCGCGCTCGGCGGGACATGCAGCCACTATGGGGCTCCGCTGGCGGACGGCCTCATCGTCGGTGACACGCTCCGCTGTCCATGGCATCACGCCTGCTTCAGCCTTCGCACGGGTGAGGCCCTTGCCGCCCCAGCAATCGATCCGCTTGGCCGATGGCACGTGGAACACCAGGGCGACCACCTGTTCGTGAAGGGCAAGATACCCAAGGAACAGGCTGGAAGCGCTATGCGAGACACGAGCAACGATCCTGAGCGGATCGTGATCGTCGGCGGCGGCGCGGCCGGATTTGCCGCCGCTGAAATGCTTCGGCGGCGGGATTTCTCAGGACAGTTGACCATGCTGAGTTCGGACGACGACGCGCCGTACGACCGTCCCAATCTGTCCAAGGACTATCTTGCGGGAACCGCCGAAGAGGCCTGGATGCCGCTGCGGTCGCCGAAATTCTATGCGAGAAGGGATATCGATCTGCGGCTCGGAACAACCGCGATACGCATCGACACCGGCAAGAAGAAGGTGACGACCTCGGACGGTCACGACTTTTCGTTCGACCGTCTTCTTCTCGCGACCGGGGCCGAGCCGGTTCGCCTCTCGATCCCCGGCGCAGATCGCCCGCATGTGTTCGTGTTGCGATCCATGTCAGACTGCCGTGCGATGATCGATCGCCTTGGCGATACGCGCTCAGCCGTCGTCGTCGGAGCAGGCTTCATCGGGCTGGAAGTTGCCGCATCGCTGCGCACCCGGAGCGTGGCGGTTCATGTCGTCGCTCCCGGAGCAGGGCCACTCGAAACCGTTCTGGGACAACAACTCGGCGACTTCATCCGATCCGTGCATGAGGAGCACGGCGTCACCTTCCATCTGGGGGCGACGGCGGAACGGATCGACGAACGGACCGTCCGATTGAGCGATGGGGAAGTTCTCGACGCCGATATGGTCGTTGTCGGCATCGGCGTGAAACCACGTCTTTCGCTGGCGGCCGACGCCGGCATCGCCACAGCCGACGGCGTTCTCGTGGGCGAGTTCCTGGAAACGAATATTCCCGGCATCTTCGCGGCCGGAGACATTGCCGAATGGAGCGAGCAGAGAGGCGCCGAGACACGTCGGGTGGAGCACTGGGTCGTGGCCGAGCGTCAGGGACAGGTCGCGGCCGAAAACATGCTCGGGCTTCGACAGCCGTTCCGAAGCGTTCCGTTCTTCTGGAGCGCCCATTTCGACGAGACGATCCGCTATATCGGCTATGCCAGGTCCTGGGATGCGATCGACGTCGAGGGCAGCATCGAAGGCCGCGACTGCATGGTCACGTACAGGAAGGACGGCAGGACGCTCGCCGCGGCCACGATCGGGCGCGATGTCGAGGCGCTGCGTTGCGAGGCAGCGATGGCCGGGGAGACGGAATGATCGATCCTTGCGATCGTCGCCAGCGCAGGCTCTGGAAGAGCTGTATCGGCCTTCCTGCGAGAGACTAGCCCATGGGAAGGATCGAATTCGTGTGGGCCGTCGGCCCTGTTGCAACGACATTTCGCAGCGCCGCCAGCGCCGCCTGTACGTCCGCCCGGGTCTGGCTCTCCTCAGGGTAGACCGCATAGGCCGGGTAGGTGAACTCGGGCGCATCATCCACGCGCTCGAGTTCCCCGGCCTCGACGAGCTGCGTCACCACGCCCTTGCGGAAGTAACCCATGCCGCCCGCCCTCATGATATAGCTCAGGCCGAGCGGCCCAAGGCCGACCAGCAGTCCCGGCTCGCCGAAGGTCGTCGAATTGGCGTCGTGCTGCGCGGCGAACATCGGCCCCCAATCGACGTAGACATAGTCCTCTCCGGTGTCGGCAGCACCCGGCGCCTTCCGCCGCACCAGGACGAGTTGCTCTTCAAGCAGGAGCTCGACCTTGAAACCAGGAAGAAGCTTGGGCGCATAAAGCACGGCAATGTCGAGCACGCCGGTGCGCAGTTGCTCCAGCAACTGGTCGGGCACTCCGACATGGGCGTGAATGGCGATCTTCGGCTCGGCCGTCCTCATCCAGACGAGCCAATCGAGAAGCAGAGGGTTCCACAGGCTCAGTTCTCCGCCGAGCGCGATCATGCTCGTTCGCCCCGACGGTATGGCGAGCTGGTGCCTCGCCCTCTCCCATACCTGGACGAAAGACTGCGCGAACCGCTCGAACTCCCGGCCCGATGGCGTCAGTTGCGCGCCGTTGCGGTTGCGGATGAACAATTGCCGCCCGAGTTCCTGTTCGAGCGTCCTGATCCGGGCGCTCACCGTGGTCTGGGTGACGTTGAGATGTTCGGATGCCTTCAGGAAGCTGCCGGAATGGACGATCTCGAGGAAGGTTCTGATGCGATCGACATCCATCGCGAGCCTCGCATTCAATGCAAAATTATTGCATCAATAGAGCATTTAATTCCGTTTGCCTTCCTCTTTTTTATCAGCAACCTTGCTTGCGGCTGGTTCCAGAAAACCGCCACAGCGACGTGGAGGCTTGTCATGGATGAGCAGGAAAGCACAGAGATCGAGACCGGCGAATATGCCTCTCCGCCATGCTTCATGCATGAACTGATGCCAGGTTTCGAAGCCGATCCCCTTCCGCGCGACCAGGCGACCTGGACCGACGTCGCCCGGTGGCGCAAGTCGGAGCGCCAGCGGCTCATCGACCAGCGCCTGCTGTTCGACCCCGACGACCGCAAGCTGCGATCCGGCCGGATCGCCGCCGGGCTCGATGCAACCATCGGCTCCGTGGCGGGGCGCATCGTCAGCCTCTATTGGCCGTTCAAAGGCGAGCCGGACCTGCGCGTCTGGATGTCGCGGGTGAACGAATGCGGGGGAAGGATCGCCCTCCCCGTCGTCATCCAGAAGGGCTGGCCGCTCGAGTTTCGGGCATGGTCGCCGGGCGATCCGCTGGAGCGCGGCGTCTGGAACATACTGGTGCCCGCGCATGGACCGGCAGTGCTGCCCGATGTGGTGATAGCGCCGGTCGTCGGCTTCGACGAAGCAAACTACAGGCTCGGCTATGGCGGGGGCTTCTTCGACCGCACGCTCGCCGCGATGCCCCGGCGACCGATGGTGGTCGGCATCGGCTATGCGGAAAGCCGGATCCGTACAATCTATCCGCAGCCGCACGACATCCCGATGGATGTGATCGTCACTGATGCTTGACGTATCCGGGCGGGCGCATCCGGCAACAACCGATCGAGACCGCCGGTGGAGCCCCGTGGAGGCGAGGATGAACCAGGCAGCAGACGCAAGCAATCTAAGCGCCGTGGTGATGCTCACGGTGTATTGGATTCTTCTTATTGTCTGGGATCACGTATTTCCGCCGCCTGCTTCCAGAAGGACGGGGCGATCGCTCGCGGGTCATGCAGGTCGGAACAACCTGCCGGTTTCAGCACCGACAAGGGCGACATCGTTGCTTCGCCAGAGCGATCCGACATTCGACGAAACGGCTTTCCTTGGTCGTGCCTGCCTTTGCTACGAGGTCGTTCTCGAAGCCTATGCGAAAGGCGACGCCGAGACCCTCGAGCCGCTCGTTGGCCAAGAGGTTCGCGACGTGTTCGCCCGCGCCGCGGCAGTCCGCCGCGCCAATGGAGTGACCTTGGAGATAGCCCTCGTCGCGTTGAGGGAAGCCGAGATCGTCCACGCCGGTGTCGGGAAGAAGGCGATCAAGGTAGGCGTGCGCTTCAGGTCCGAACTGATCAGATTCACCCGTGCCACGGACGGGAAGATCATATCGGGCTACCCTCGGCAGATCGTCCCGACGGCCGACCTATGGACCTTCGCGCGCGATCCGGGAACCGGCGCCTCCGCCTGGCGCCTGATCGCCACGGAACCCGGCTGATCCAGCTATCCCCTCACGGGCCCGAAGATAGGACCTCCCGCAGAACAACTGCTTGATTGTGCTCCACATCCTTGGCGGCATAAACCAATGTCACCGTCTGGCCCCGGGCCTTTTCGCGCAGTTCAGCGAGTGCCTCCTTCTTGCTCAGAAGCTCCGCGCGATATCTATGGTTGAATTCGGACCATCGCACGGGATCGTGATCGAACCACTGCCGCAGTTCGGGGCTCGGCGCGATATCCTTCAGCCACAGATCGATTTCGGCGTCCTGTTTCCTGATACCTCGCGGCCACAGGCGATCGACAAGAACACGGAGCCCGTCGTCGTCGGATTTCGGCTCGTAGATGCGTTTCAGACGGATCATGGCTACCAGCACCTCGCTATGCGAGCGATTGTCGGTTCTTGCGACCAGTCCGACAAATGAAATCAAATGCTGCCCTGGTGCAAGAAATCTGCATCGCGCATGACAACTTTTGCCGGAGGAAAGCTGCGAGATCGCTTCCGCGTCCTTTCCGTGTCTGCTCTGCATCGGCTGCACAACTCTCGATTGCCTTTCGTTTCGCCAGGATTCGTCTTTCCCAAATCCAGAGCCGCCGCGCCTTATGCATTGCGTGCGAACAACCTCCGTATGCAGTTTCATTCGCCAATGCGCACGTGGTGCATCGCCTTCGGCCGGGGCTCGTCGACATTGATCGAGGGGTATTCCGACTTGGCCACCACAATGTTGGACCGCCTGTGGCGCGGTTGCCGCAGTTGCTGTAGTCCGCCCTGCATGGTCATCGACACCATCGATACGGTGTTGCCCTCACTGCAGGAACAACAGCCGACAAATCATTGCCGTAAAACGGAAAATTCCGGATTTCGACCGGTTCCTGCCCTTGTTTCGCCGAGATGTCGGGGTACCTGCGATTCATGTGCGGAAACTGCTTCATCAGGACATCAAGGCCGGCCGGCGAGACCAATGTGTCTTCCCGGAGCGGCTTCCTGAACTGAACAGACCGCATCAATATCCGTTCCGGGAGCAATCGCAGAAAGCCACCAGCGGTTTTTCGATGCCACGCATTGCGTGCGCACAAAGGAGCGAGTCATGACCGGGCCCCGACCCCCGAAGATCTGTCATTCCTGCCACCGGATACTGCCCCAGGCGGCCACGCGCTGCCTCTGGTGCGCAACCCCGAGGCGATCGACATTCGGTCTCCCTCCGATCCTATTGCGCTGTTCTGCCGCCCCGCAGACCATGGGCGTGGGAGGCATGATATGGCCTTGATGATGGAAGCCGGCACGCCCTGCGGTGCGTTCGGCGCGACACTTCAGCAGTTCGGCGCCCTGCCCTGGCGGCGCAGCCGATCGGGCGGGATCGAGATCCTGCTGATCACCACGCGCCGGACCGGTCGCTGGATCCTGCCGCGCGGTTGGCCGGTGAAAGCGAAGACGCCGGCTCAGACGGCAGCCCGGGAAGCCTTCGAGGAAGCCGGCGTCATCGGCAGCGTCGATCCCCGGCCGGTGGGCGAATACAGCTACGTCAAGACGCTCGCGGACGGCTCCGAGAACGACTGCCTGGTAACCTTGTTCAGCCTCCAGGTGCACGGCACACTGGTCAACTGGCCGGAACGGAATCAACGCCAACGGCGCTGGCATGGACTGGACCAGGCCTGCGAGGCCGCGTCCGACAGGCAGTTGGCCGGTCTGCTTGCAACGCTCGACTGGAACCGGAAGGCCGCTTGATGCGGCCTTGATCCCTTCCCCACCGCTCGACGCGGAATTGAACGACAGCGGCATCGCGCCGTTTTGACGGGTTGACTTCCGGGACCCCATGCCTAGGTTGGCGCCATCATGCCGACCGCCACGACACATAGCCCGCGAGAGCCGCAGCACTGGAAAGCGGGAATCTAGCCCGGACGCGATCGTAGCCCTGGCTCAGCGTTCGGGATCGCCAGGTTCCCATCGAGTTTCAGCGTAACGAACAGGCGCCGGCGAGCCCGCTGCCAGCAGGCAAATCCCCTCGGACCTGCCGCCGGTGCCGCCTCTGAAGGCCGGCATTTCCCAATAGACATCGCCAGACGGAAACGAGCCCGCATGCTCCAGACACCCTATTATCTCATCGACAAGGCAAAGCTCCTCCGCAACATGGAGAAGATGGACCGGGTGCGGGAGAAATCGGGCGCGAAGGTCCTTCTGGCGTTGAAGTGCTTCGCCACCTGGTCTGTCTTCGACGTGATGCGCGAGCACATGGACGGCACGACCTCCTCATCGCTCTTCGAAGTCCGGCTGGGCCGGGAGAAGTTCGGTGGCGAGACCCATGCCTACAGCGTGGCCTACGGCGACGACGAGATCGATGAGGTGGTCGCCAATGCCGACAGGATCATCTTCAATTCCATCGGGCAGTTCGAGCGCTTCGCCGGGCGAACGGCCGGGCTGACCCGGGGGCTGCGGCTCAATCCCGGCGTCAGTTCGTCCAGCTTCGATCTCGCCGATCCGGCCCGCCCGTTCAGCCGGCTCGGCGAATGGGACGCCGGCAAGGTCGCGGCGATCATCGATCGTATCGACGGCTTCATGATCCACAACAACTGCGAGAACGCCGATTTCGGCTTGTTCGACCGGATGCTTTCCCGAATCGAGGAGAAATTCGGCGGGCTCCTGTCGCGCGTCGGCTGGGTGAGCCTTGGCGGCGGTATCCATTTCACGGGCGAGGGCTATCCGCTCGCTGCCTTCTGCGGGCGTCTGAAGACCTTTGCCGAGCGCTACGACGTCCAGGTCTATCTGGAGCCGGGCGAAGCCTCCATCACCGGGAGCACCACCCTCGAAGTCACGGTGCTCGACACGCTCTTAAACGGCAAGCACCTCGCCATCGTCGACAGTTCGGTCGAGGCCCACATGCTCGACCTGCTGATCTATCGCCAGACCGCCAAGGTCGAACCCGATGCGGGCGGGCACAGCTACATGATCTGCGGCAAGTCGTGCCTGGCCGGCGACATCTTCGGCGAGTTCCGCTTCGCCGAAGCCTTGAAGGTCGGCGACCGTATCTCGATCCAGGATGCCGCCGGCTACACCATGGTGAAGAAGAACTGGTTCAACGGCGTGAGGATGCCGTCGATTGCTGTTCGCGAACTCGACGGCAGCACCAGGCTGGTCCGCGAATTCACCTTCGCGGACTACGAGCAGAGCCTCTCCTAGGCTCATTTTTTCCCAACTGCGAAAGGAAACATCCCCCGGAATGAAGAAGAACGTTCTCATCATCGGCGCCGGCGGCGTGGCACAGGTCGTTGCGCACAAGTGCGCCCAGAACAACGATGTGCTGGGCGATATCCATATCGCGTCACGCACCGTGGAAAAGTGCCGCAGGATCGTGGATTCCATTCGCGAGAAGAAGAGCTTGAGGATTTCCGGCACGCTGGCCGCTCATGCTCTCGACGCGATGGACGTCGAAGCCGTCAAGGCGCTGATCGTGAAAACGGAAAGCCGCATCGTCATCAATGTCGGCTCGACCTTCGTGAACATGTCGGTGCTTTCCGCATGCATCGCGACGGGAGCGGCTTACATCGACACGGCGATCCACGAGGATCCGATGAAGATCTGCGAGACGCCGCCATGGTATGCCAACTACGAATGGAAGCGGCGGGCGGAATGCGAGGCAGCAGGGATCACCACGATCCTCGGTGCCGGCTTCGATCCCGGCGTGGTGAACGCCTATGCCGCGCTGGCGCGGGACGCCTATTTCGACCGCATCGATTCTATCGACATCGTCGACGTCAATGCGGGCAATCATGGCCGCTACTTCGCGACCAATTTCGATCCGGAGATCAACTTCCGCGAATTCACCGGAGAGGTCTGGTCATGGCAGAACGGTGGCTGGACGTCGAACCAAATGTTCGAGATCCGCAAGGACTGGGACCTGCCCGTGGTGGGTGTGAGCCCGACCTACATGACCGGCCATGATGAGATCCATTCGCTGTCGCGGAATCTCGGCGTGCCTGATATCCGCTTCTGGATGGGCTTCGGCGAACGCTACATCACGGTGTTCACCGTATTGAAGAATCTCGGCCTCCTGTCGGAGCGGCCCGTGACGACGGCCGAGGGCCAGCAGGTCGTGCCGCTCAAGGTCGTCAAGGCCGTGTTGCCGGATCCTTCTTCACTGGCACCGGACTATACCGGCAAGACCTGCATCGGCGACTTCGTCAAGGGTACGAAGGATGGCAAGGAGCGCGAGATCTTCATCTACAACGTGGCCGACCATGCCGAAGCCTACGCGGAAGTCGGCAGCCAGGGCATTTCCTATACGGCCGGCGTGCCTGCAGCGGCCGCGGCCGTTCTGGTGGCCGCCGGCGCCTGGGATGTGAAGAAGATGGTGAATGTCGAGGAACTGCCGCCCGTGCCCTTCCTCGGGCTGCTCGACCGCATGGGCCTGCCGACCCGCATAAAGGACGAACAGGGCGATCGTCCGCTGGACCTCGCCTGATCGATATCTCCCTGCCGCCCCTATCGGAGCGGCAGGGAATAATCGACCGGACTATGCAAATATGTGTGGAATTGAGGCAGTGCTCACGGATTGCGCCATTGGAAGATCGCCATGTTGCAATGCTGCGGAAGTCAGATACGAAATCATCGCTTAACCGGGAATTTCGGAGTATCGCGACAACGATCTAGGAAAATAGAACGTCAAGAGGGACGAGGCGATGACCGATGAGCTGCGATCGGTAACCCTGCAATCCGCGTTGTATCATGCCTGGTCTGCCGAAACCTCCAGTAAATGGCTGCCCGACAACCCCGCCCGTGGACAATGCAGTGTAACGGCGCTCGTCGTTCAGGATATTCTCGGCGGCGACATCGTCAAAACGGACGTCGAAGACGCTTGGCACTTCTACAACCTGATAGACGACATGCGGCGGGACTTCTCCGAAAGCCAATTCACATCACCTGTATTCTACGCTGACGTTCCCTCGAGCCGCGATGAGGCGTTCTCCGATACGTCGCCCGAGCAGTACCGGATATTGCGTGAACGTGTCCTTGCAAAGACTGGCCCAAGAGACCAGTTTGGGGGCCTTTCGCCACAAGCGAATTAGGTTATCCTGCACGTCCGAAAGCAGTCATGACTTTCGGGGGTTCCATGGATTTGTCGACAATACTCGCCTTCGCAGCGGCCTTCTTTGTATTTGCCGCCAGTCCCGGTCCGGACAATATGACGATCGTCGCCCGGACGATCTCCCATGGGGCGGCTTCCGGCATCGCGTACGGGATGGGCACGGTTGCCGGCATCCTGGTCTTTCTCACCCTCGCCGCATTCGGCCTGTCGATGATCGCCACCGAAATGGGGAGCGCAATGACAATTCTGCGCTATGCCGGCGCGGCCTATCTGATCTGGATGGGCGTAAAGCTCTGGACGGCTGAACCTGTCGTGCCGGACCTTCAACCCGTTTCCGAACGACGCGGCCTGGCGGCGATCTTCGCGACCGGCGTTGCTCTAAACCTCGGCAATCCGAAGATGCCACTGTTCCATGTGGCACTCCTGCCCAATGTCGTTGGATCGTCGCTCACACCCGCCCACATCGCAGCACTGGCGGCTGTCATCCTCGCCGTTGAGGTCGTGGTCATTGGCGGTCACGTGATCCTCGCCGGCCGCGCACGGAAATTGCTTCGGACCCCGGCCGTGGTTCGTCGCGTGAACCGTACGGCCGGAGGCGTCATGGTTGGTGCTGGTGTCGCAATTGTCGCGGCGCGCTGAGCAGCACCTGTTTTTCCGATGGATCAGCCGGCTTGGGGACACGTGCCAAGTTGACCGGTGCCGGACGGGACGCTCGTCAGGCGGCCGCTCCCAGGTAGCGCCGGTGGTACCGGCGTCCCAGGCTGGTGAGCACCTCGTAGCCGATCGTGCCTGTCGCGGACGCGACCTGGTCGATGGTCTGCTCCGGGCAGATCAGATCGACCAGCGCGCCCTCGTGCAGGGTGTTCTTCCGGCACTCGGTCGCGTCGAGGATGATGCTGTCCATCGAAACCCTGCCGATGAAGGGAAGCCGCAGCCCGTCGAGGAACGCGGCAGCCGCCGCGTGGCGGTGCCAGCCGTCGGCATAGCCGAGCGAAATGGTCGCGAGACGCATAGGACCGGCCGCCCGCGCCGTGTGGCCGTACCCTATGCCGGTCTGTGCAGGGACATCCCTGAGTTGCAGGACCCTCGCCGAAAGATTGACGACCGGCCGCATCGGATTGAGTGCCCGTGGCGTGGGATTGATCCCGTAGAGGGCCGCCCCCGGGCGCGCGAGATCATAGTGGAAGCCGGTTCCGAGGAAGATGCCTGACGAGTTGGCCAGAGATGCCGGAGCCGGCGGCAACAAGGCGCGCAGGCGATCGAATTCGCGCCGCTGCATGCCATTGGCCGGGTGGTCCGGCTCGTCGGCGCAAGCAAGATGGCTGAGCACGGTCACGACCTCGATCGGCTCGAGCAGGCTCCGGTCGGCCGCGAGAAGCTCCACCTCGCGGGACGCGAGCCCGAGCCGCGACATACCGCTGTCCAACTGCAGCGCGGCCGGCAGTTTCCGATCGGCTTCCACGGCACGCTCCCGCCAGGCGGCGAGTTCGCGCAGGCTGTTGATCACGGGAACGAGGCCGGCGTCGAGGAACACCTCCTCCGTTCCGGCCGGCATGCCATTGAGCACGAGGATACGGGCGTGCGGCAGTCCCTCGCGCAGCACCAGCCCCTCCTCGACATGAGCGACGAAGAAGGAGCGGCAGCCAGCCGCCCGCAAGGCCGATGCGACCTCGACGGCGCCGAGGCCGTAGGCGTCGGCCTTCACCACGGCACTGCATTCCGTGCCGCCGAGCCGCCCGCGCAGGAGGGTGTAGTTGGAGGCGATCGCTTCGAGATCGACCGTCAGGACCGCGCCTGCGCGCTCGAACGGCGTGTTCATGCCGCATACCGATCCATGGCGAGTTCGTTTGCGTCGATCTCGGGCTGCTGGCCCGAAATGATGTCGGCGATGACACGCCCCGAACCGCAGGCCATGGTCCAGCCCAGCGTTCCATGTCCCGTGTTGAGGTAGAGATTGGCAATGCTTGTGCCACCGATGATCGGCGTGCCGTCCGGGGTCATCGGGCGCAGGCCGGTCCAGAAAGTCGCCTCGCCGACCGAGCCTCCCCTGCCGAAAAGGTCGGAGAAGGAATGCTCGAGCGCCCCTCGCCGCGATCCGCGCAGCGCCAGGTCGTAACCCGCGATCTCGGCGGTGCCGCCCACCCGGATGCGGTCGCCGAGCCGGGTGATGGCGACCTTGTAGGTCTCGTCCATGACGGTCGAGACCGGGGCGCCGCCTTGGTCGCGGATCGGAATGGTGAGCGAGTAACCCTTGACCGGATAGACGGGAATGCGGATTCCCAAGGGGCGCAGCAACAGCGGCGAATAGCTTCCCATGGCCACGACGAACACATCGGCCTCCACCAGCCCGCTGTCCGTGCGCACGGCCTTCACGCGGCGTCCGTCGGTGAGGATTTCACGGACGGCCGTGCCGTAGCGGAAATCGACGGTGTCGGAAACGAGCCCGGCGAGCCTGCTGGTGAACATATGGCAGTCACCGGTCTCGTCGCCGGGAAGACGAAGCCCGCCGACGAACTTTCCGCGCACGTGGGCAAGCGCGGGCTCCGCTGCGATGCACCCCGCCGGATCCAGCACCTCGAAAGGCACGCCGAACTTCCCGAGCACCTCGACGTCGCCGCCGATGCCGTCCAGTTGCTGCTGCGTCCGGAACAGTTGAAGTGTCCCCTTGCTGCGCTCGTCATAGGCGATGCCGGTCTCGGAACGGAGGTCGCGCAGGCAGTCGCGGCTGTATTCGGCGATCGGCACCATGCGCGCCTTGTTCACGGCGTAGCGGGCTGACGTGCAGTTGCGCAGCATCTTGAAGAGCCACGACCACATGGCCGGATCGAGCTTCGGACGGACTGCGAGAGGGCCGTGGCGCATCAGCAGCCACTTGACGGCCTTGACGGGAACACCGGGGCCGGCCCAGGGCGAGGAATAGCCGGGCGAGACCTCGCCGGCGTTGGCGAAGCTGGTTTCGAGGCCCGGGCCCTTCTGCCGGTCAAGCACTGTGACCTGGTGACCGGCCCTGGCGAGATAATAGGCGGTGGTCACGCCGATGACCCCACCGCCGAGTATGACGACTCTCAATCTGTTCTCCTGCTGTCTCAGAGAGGAAATTCTCGACCGCCGCGTGGCGATCGGATCTTGCGGATCGGCCTCATGGATCGCGGAGGCGCCCGCCTGCGCGGACGCCCGATCATGGCCGAATTTTCAGGGTTTGGATTTCAGACCCCCGGTCGCAGCCGTCGCCGCGCCAGGGCTAGGCGCATGCGATAAGGCTGCCCGCGTGATTGAGAAATCGAGCGCGGGTCCCGAACAAGCGGCCGGCAGCCTTGAGCCTTTTACCTGCCATCGGGTCGACAAGCCTTTTGCGATGGGCGCAAAATACGCGAACGGCCGCCGGATGCAAGAGCGGCTGGATGCAGGCCGTTGTGCCACGCGCGAACGGTCGCATGAAGCGCAAGGGCCGCCTCGCGCGGCGGCCCACGCCGCGTTTTCGCCAGCGAGCGTATCCTCGCCTCGTACAGCTCTCAGCCGCTGATATGCCCGTGCGGCATGCCATACATCAGCCGGCCGAAACCTTCGCCGCTGACATGGACGAGGCTGCGGTGATCGCCACCTTCGAAATAGACGTCGCTGCCGCCCTCGAGGCGTTCGTCGACCACGCATGCGACGCGATAGGGCGCTCCGAAGATGGGAACGGCGCCGGTGTCGCAATCTGGGAACAGTGTGCTCGCCTCCTCTTCGGTGGCCAGGTGAACCCGCTCGCCCAGCAAGGCGCTCACCTTGTCGAGATCGACCCGGCGCGAGGCGGGCACCACGGCCAGAAGGTAGCCGTCGTCCCATTTCAGCACCACGCCCTTGGCGAGCGAAGCGCCGGGTACGTGGCTCGCCTCGGCAGTCATGGCCGAAGAGCCGGTCCTGCTGTGCCGGGCTATGTCGTATTGGACATGATTGTCCTCAAGGTATTCCTGCATCGTCATTGAGATACCCATGACCGTTCCTTTCGCATCGTGCATGGCGGCCGGTGCGCAAGGTGGATGGCGGCGGGTTCCTCGGCGTCGGACGGATGCCTCCGGGACGCCAAGCCGGCCCATCGCCAGACCGCCGGCCGGTCACCGTCCGGCCCGCCCGAAGGCGGGCCGATCAATCGTCAAATGCTACACCAGCCGATTGGATGCGGCAAGGAAACCGGGCGGTTCGCTTATCGTGTCGGACGGCGATCGAGATCGATTTTCCGCCGATGAGATTCGTTCATTTCGCGCTGTCGGCCTGGACCTCCGCCCAGCTCTTCGCCGCGGTCTCGCCGTTCAGGAACGGCAGAACGGCAGGGACGAGTTCCGGCGCGAAGAACATGTCGTAATGGGTGCGGTTGGGGATGATGGCGAGCCGGTTCTGCGAGATGTTCTCGCGCATCCAGCCGGCATCCTTCAGGCCGCCGCCGAGAAGCTGGTAGAATTGAACGATATGCTCCGGCCGATACATGTCGCTGTCGCCATAGACTAGCATGACGGGCATCTTCAGCGTCTTCACCTCCTGCGACCAGTCATAGGGCTTGCGCATCATCTCGCCCATGCGGTCGAGCAGCCGCGGAAAGTCCGCGGGGTTCGGCGCCACGGCCATGTAGGACTTGTACATGGGCGTGTCCTTCATCGCATCGGCCATGGATGCGCCGACCTGAGCCTGCATCGGCAACATCTCGGGATAGAAGCCGTCCTGCGCATAACCTGCCGAGACGACCGCCAGCCTCCGCACCATTTCAGGATGCTGTATGGCGAGGCGCAGGCCGGCACCCCCGCCGAAGGAATAGCCCAGCACGTCGACCTTCTCGTAGCCGATCTTCTTCAGGAGCACCGAGAGATCGTCGCCGATCGCCTTGTGGTCGATCGGCCGCTCGCCGAGCGTCGTGCGGCCGTGACCCTGCAGGTCGACCGCGATGACCTGCCTGTCCGCCTCGAGGCTCGGCATGATGGGCGCGAACATGTCGATCGATCCGAGCCCGCCATGAAGCAGCAGGAGCGGCTCGCCTTGTCCGCGTATCTCATAGTAGTAGTTGATGCCGTCGATCATGACGTAGCCGCTCTCGGCCGGGGCCTGAGCGCCGACAACCATCGGCTTTGCGTCCTCCGCGACGGCCGCGCTCGTTGGAGCGAGAACGGCAAGCGCGGAAGCGGCGAGTGCGATGAGGGTGGATTTCAGCATGATGATCTCCCTTGCCGGCGCACTGAGCGCCGCGCATCGATGGTGTTTCTGGAATATCGAAATGGTTTGAGGTCGCGCCGCGCTTGAAGCAGCCGCGGCGCGGTCGAAGAGGCCGGTTACAACCGCTTGGCCACGGCTTCGAGCTGGTCGGCGCACTGGCCCCAGCCCTCATGGAAGCCCATCTTCTCGTGCGTTTCCCTGTCCGCGACGCTCCAATGCAGCGCCCGCGCCGTGTAGCGCGTCTTGCCGTCCTCGTCCTCGAAGGTCAGCACCGCCGTGAAGAACGGCTTTTCCGACGGCTCCCAGGCAGCGGAATAGGCGTCGGTGATGACCAGCTTCCGGTTCGGCACGACTTCGAGATAGACGCCGCGGTTCGGGAACTCGTTGCCGTCCGGATCGCTCATCACGACCAGATTGGCGCCGCCGGGCCGCACGTCCAGTTCGGCGTGGGGCGTCGACCAGGGTTTCGGCGCGAACCACTGCTTCAGGATCTCAGCGTCGGTCCAGGCGCGGTAGACCTTTTCGCGCGGCGCGTCGATGAGGCGGGACAGGACGAGTTCGCGATCGGAAACGGGGGTGGAGGCCATCATTATTTCCTTCAGTTGAGGTGCCTATGACCGGACGTCGAACGAGCTGACCGGGAATCGACACGCCGAGCAAAAGAAAATTTCGAATCTTTTGGAGGTTCCATTCGCACCGCACCGGCAGGGGACTGAAGCCCGCCGCTCAGTGCTTCCTCGCCTGGACCAGATAGGCGTCGATCGTCGTCTCGCCCAGCCACTTGGCGGCTTCCAGCCGGTGCAGCCCTTCTACCAGGACATAGCGCTTGTCGTCGGCGCGCACCTGGATCGGCGTCTTCATGCCGTTTTCCAATATGTCCTCGGCGAGCAGCCGCACCGTCTCGGGATGCAGCGTCTTGCGCCGCGCCGCCGGCACATA
Organism: Mesorhizobium sp. L-8-10; assembly: GCF_016756635.1. Classification (NCBI taxonomy): domain Bacteria; kingdom Pseudomonadati; phylum Pseudomonadota; class Alphaproteobacteria; order Hyphomicrobiales; family Phyllobacteriaceae; genus Mesorhizobium; species Mesorhizobium sp. L-8-10. The sequence continues at coordinate 5,820,209 of NZ_AP023263.1, forward strand.
GATGTCGTCGACCTTGATTTTCTGAACCCGCAGCATCGAGAAGCCTCCAGGCGGTCAGCCTATCCGCATCGGGCCGACGGGGGAAAGGGGTACGATAGGCGCGCTATCCGCGGTGCTCGCGCAGCATGCCGACGATGCGCGTCACGCTTTCGATCGTCTCTTCGATCTCAGCGGCCGTATTGTAATGCGCGATGCCGATCCGCACGACGCCGCGATCCGCCGCAATGCCGAGCTGATGGACGATCTCCCAGGCGTAGTTGTGCCCCGACCAGACGAAGATGTTCTCGTCTGCCAGCGCGCGCACGATCTCGTCGGGCGCGACACCCTCGACCGTGAAGGACACCGTCGGAACGCGTGCGCCAATGCGCGCCGGGTCGGTGATGCCGTGGATCGTCAACCCGCCGATCGCCGACAGCCCCTCGATCAACCGGGCGGCGAGCCGGTTCTCATAGGCGATCGACGCGGCGAAGGCTGCCGCGATCCTGTCGCGCCGCGAGCCGTCGGCGCCGGCCCGCGCACCGAGCGCCTCGAAATAACCGATGGCGGCGGAAAGGCCGGCCATAAGTTCGATCTGCGGGGTGCCGAGTTCGAAGCGTTCGGGCAACGCATTCGACGAGCAACGCAACTTGTAGGGCACGAGCGTGTCGATCAGCGCGCGCCGCCCCCACAATATGCCCAGATGCGGACCGAAGAACTTGTAGGCCGAGCAGGCGAGGAAGTCGCAGCCCAGATCCTGCACGTCGACCAGCCCATGCGGCGCGAACTGCACGGCATCGACATAGACGATCGCCCCGACTGCCTTGGCGCGCGCGGTGAGGGCCTTCACCCGGTTGATCGATCCCGTGAGATTGCTTGCGTAGTTGAGGGCGACAAGCCTGGTCCGCTCCGACAACAGCGCGGAAAGGGCATCTTCCTCGACCTGCCAACTGACGGTGTCGAAAGGCAGGAAGTGGACGGTCAGCCCGCGATCCTCCGCAAGCTGGAGCCAGGGCGAGACATTGCCCTCGTGATCCATGCGGGTCACGATGATCTCGTCACTCGGGTTCCAGCCCCACCCGAGCGTGCGCGACATGTGATAGGTCAGCGTCGTCATGTTGGCGCCGATGATGATCTCTTCCGCGCTCGACGCCCCCAGGAAATCGGCCATGGCGTCATGCGCGGCGTCGACGACGTCGCCGGCCGCGAGCGTCGTGCGGAAGAAGCCGCCGAGATTGGCGTTGGTCTCCAGCAGGCAGCGGGCCACGGCATCGGCAACAGCCCGCGGAACCTGGGTTCCGGCCGGATTGTCGAGATAGATCCGCCTCCTGCCGCCGTCGGTCAGGGCAAGCGCCGGGAAATCCCCGCGCACGGTCTCGATCGGAAACGTCATGGCTGCCCTCCTCCCTTCCGACCGGTGATCAGGGACAGGGATTGCCAACACGCTGGTGGATAGCGTCCACCGCTTCCTGCATCTCGGCCGTCCACTTCACCGAGACCGACGACAGCGCCGTCTCGAGCTGCGGGATCGAGGTGGCACCGATGATGTTGGAAATGACGAAGGGGCGATTGACCACGAATGCGTTGGCGAACAGCGCCGGCTCCATGTTGAATTCCAGCGCCAGCCGGTTGTACTGGAGCAGCACTTCCGCCGCATTGGGCGTCTCGTAGCGCTGGCCACGGTTGAACAGGGTCGAACGCGCACCCGCCGGCCGGGCGCCATGGTCGTATTTGCCGGTCAGATAGCCTTGCGCCAGCGGCGAATAGGCGAGCAGGCTCACCTCCTCGCGATCGCAGACCTCGGCGAGATTGACCTCGAAGGTGCGGTTGACGAGGTTGTAGGCGTTCTGCAGCGAGACCGGACGCGGCCCCATGCCCTTCTCGCTTTCGAAGACGAAACGCATCACGCCCCATGAACTTTCGTTCGACAGGCCGAAATTGCGGATCTTGCCTGACTTCACCAGTTCGTCGAAAACCGCGATCGTCTCGGCAATCGGCGTCTCGTCGGGATCGCGAGGCGACGGCCACGAGGGGACGCGGGTCGGGTTCGATCCCCACGGCACCCGTCGCTCCGGAAAGTGAATCTGATAAAGGTCGACGTAGTCGGTCCGGAGGCGCGTCAGCGACTTGTCGATGGCGTCGAATATGTCCGAGCGGACCAGCTTGGACGGCCGCCCGCCGCGAAACCAGTCGTTGGCCGTGCGGCCAACCACTTTGGTGGCGAGCACCACGCGGTCGCGGTTGCCGCGCGCCTTCATCCAGTTGCCGACGATCCGTTCGGTGCTGCCCTGCGTCTCCGGTTTCGGCGGGATGGAATAGAGTTCGGCGGTATCGAGGAAGTTGACGCCGTGATCGAAGGCGAGGTCCATCTGGGCCTGGCCTTCCGCTTCCGTGTTCTGCTGTCCCCATGTCATGGTGCCGAGGCATATGCTCGACACATGGAGGTCGGTTCGCCCGAGACGGCGCTTTTCCATCGGTTGCTCCGTTTGTTGAGGCCGACCGGAAGGCGACCAGGGGATTTTCAGCTTACGGCCACAACCGCACGGTCGAGGCGATCGCCAGCAGCGTGGCGATGACGATCAGCACCCCGTAGATGCGGGGGCGGTCGAACAACATCGCGTGGCCTGCGATCCAGCCGGCGAGCGCCGATCCCAGGGCGAAAAGGAAAGCGATGCGGTTGTCGAAACCGATCGAGGCGCCGATCAACCCGCCGACGATCACCGCGCCGAACACGATGATCACCGCGATGGCATATTTCTCGTAGTTGTCTTCCATTCCGATCCTCTTGCGATCGCCCGAAGCGCTCGCCCGCTCCTGTGGCGGATTCGTCAGGCATGACAAAAGCCGTCACCGCACCGGGTGTCAATTTCATGTGGACGTCCACGGCGCCAACTTTGCACGGTTGGCGGACCGGAAACCAGACCCGCTGCCTGATCTGCAAGAGAAAATCCCTCGGCGTGGCCGAGATGCCTCAACCGCGCGGACGGGCGCGGCGCCGTGCGTCGTCGATCAGCATGTTGGCGACCTGCATGCGCACCATGGCCCGCTGCCGCAGATGCGGGGCAACCCGATCGGGATGGTTCTTGAAGGCGAAGGCGCGCCTGATCTTGGCCAGTTCCGCGGCGTTGGTGGATGCCTTCAGGCCGAGTTCGCGCAGGATCGCCTCGGGTTCCACCGGCGGAAGGTCAGCAGCGGGCGGCTCCGGTCGTTCGACGGAGGCGCCCACGGCTTCGAACAGCGCATCGACCTTGTCGTCCAGCGAACCCGACATGTCGTCATATTCGGCTGCGACGCGGTCGTCGGCCACCCTGATGCGGCCGGACAGAAGCTCTTCCGCCACGGCGAGATAGTCGAAGGACACGGTCGGAGGCGGCATCGACTGGTCCTCGATCCGCGAATCGACCAGCAATTCGTCGAGCAGCGAAGCGAAATCCCGGCCCGTTCCTACGCTCAAGACTGTTTCCTCCGCCGGGACACCATACGTTCGTTCGTCGTGAACTTAGGGCCGGCGCGTTAAAAATCGCTTCGCGCGACGATAAGGAATTTAGGCGTCGTTCCAGTTGATCGCCGGCTTGTCCCGGAACGCGAAACGTTCAGGATGGCTGGCGACGACATCCTGCATGCGGGGCAAGTCGGCCTCACTCTCCGTCGTGACCGTCATGGTCAGCCGGTTGCCTTGCGCCGTGAGCGAACAGACGCCGAACGGAAAGGTGATTGTTCCCTGCTCCGGCGTGAACTCCGCCGGGATCTTGTGGGCGAAGTGCTTGCAGAGCTGCTGAAGATAGCGGCTGGCCATCTCGGTCGTCACAACGGCGGTCGATCTGAAGCTCATCCGTCGGGTTCCCCTTGTCATGCCATCAGGCCGGCATGAAAGACTTTTGCAGGGCGGTCGCCCCTTCGTCGAGGGGGAAAAGGCGGGCCACGCAGGAAAACATGGCCCGAATGCGCCGGTTGGCGAGGAAAGCCGGACTCAGCCGGCGTAGGGATACGCATGCGCGCGCATGAAAGTTTCACGTCGCGCTGTTTTTTCGATTCCATGTTCGATTTGTGACGTCCGAACCGCGGCACGCATAGCTCCCATGCAAATGCTGCACTGCACAATTTCAGTGAATCGCCCTACGTAACGATCGGGAGGACCAATAGGGGCTTTAGTCATGGGGTTCTTCACCGAACTGTTCGTTCGGCCTCGACCGAAGGAACACGCGCGCTTCCGCGCGGCGATGGCGGTGCTCAACGCGATGAGCAATTCCGATCGCGCCGATATCGGCATCAAACCCGCCGATTTTCCGCGCATCGCCCGCGAAATGTCGCTGCGATAGTCCAGGAACACGGGGCAAGTCGCGAAGCGCGCGCCCCTTGAGTAGTGATCGGCCCACCGCTTCGGCCCGAAGATCGAGACCGGTTTTCGCGGGTCGTTTCAGGGTGATAGAGCGCCCTTTGCGTGTCCCCATGGAAGCGCGGCGCTCGAGGAGGCCGATCTCCGCGTTGCAGGCCGGCGTCGTCGGCAAGCCGATGGCGCCGCGCCGCAACCGGAAGGTTTCGCCAGACTTCAGCCTCTGCCGAAAAAGTCGGCCTTGCCGATCGCCACGCCGTTGTGACGGAGGATGTCGTAGGCGGTCGTGACGTGGAAATAGAAGTTCGGCATGGCGAAATGCAGCAGGTACTGCATGCCGGTGAAGGAAAGCTCGCCGCTGCGCATGGGGAGCGCGATGGAACGTTCCTCCGACCCGTCGATATCCTGCGGTGCAAATCCCTTCAGCAGTTCGACCGTCTTCGCGATCCTCCCCTGCAACTCAGGAAAGCTGTTCTCGGTGTCCTCGAACTTCGGGATCTCCCGGCCGGCGAGGCGCGAGGGCGCGCCCTTGGCGTGATCCGTAGCGATCTGGACCTGCCTGGCGAGCGCGAACATGTCGGGCGCCAGCCGGGCCTCGACAAGCGTCTGCGGGTCTATCCCCTTTTCCGTCGCATGCGCCTCGCCTTTCGACAGCACATGCGAAAGGCCCTTGAGCGTCGTGATGAACACCGGCACAGAAGCCTGGTACATCGAAATCGTCACTTGAAATTCTCCTGAAGGATTTGGGCCGGAACGGCCTGATGGGTCCACGGCCCCAAGATAGGCTCGGTGAGCCCCGTTTGTGTAGCCCGCCTTCATCCCGACGCCACATTCGTTCTAAATCCTCTCCACGGCCCCCTCGGAGATTCGCGATGAAGCCCCATCTGCTCGCCGCCGCATTCGCATCCGTTGCCGCCTCCCTCTCCGCGCTCCCGGCAGCCGCTGAAGAGCCCCCCTATCTCGACGACCGCTCGGATCCTGCCGCCCTCGTCCGTTCCCTCTACAATGCCGTGAGCCGGCAGGAATATGCGCGGGCCTGGAGCTATTTCGGCGACACCAAGCCGGCCAAGGATTTCGACAGCTTCGCGAAGGGCTATGGCGATACCGCCCGCGTCGATGTCGAGACCGGCGCCGTCAGCAGCGAGGGCGCCGCGGGCAGCACCTTCTTCGAGGTGCCGGTCGCCATAAGGGCGGTCGCGAAGAACGGCGACGAAGCCATCTTTGCCGGCTGCTATACCGCACGGCTCGCCCAGCCCTCGATCCAGGGCGTACCGTTCCAGCCTCTGCATCTGGAGAAAGGCTCGCTGAAGGCCGCACAAGGCGAGCTGTCCGAGGTGGTGCCGGCAAGTTGCGGCAACGGTCCTCCGCCCCCGCCGCGCGACGCACTGAAGGAGCAGGCCGAGAAGCTCTTCTCGACGGCGTATGGATCGATCTGCCGGACCCTGGAGCCAGGTGCCCAGCCCGACGCGGCGGCTCCCGAGGCTCACGACATCGGCTTCCACTACAGTTGGGACGGCGAGAGCGAGCCCGAGCGCAAGGCGCGGCTGTTCAGGTTCGACTGTGGCGGAGGCGCTTACAATACCAATGAGGTCTACTATCTCGCCGATGACAGCGGCGAGCTGCGCCAGCTCCAGTTCGCCTCCCCCGAGCTCGACATCCGCTACGAGAACGACAATTCGGAGGGCAAGGTCGAATCGGTCGACATCATCGGCTACCAGTCAGACGACATGCTGGTGAATTCGGAATACGACGCGGCGACCAAGACGCTCGTCTCCCACGCCAAATGGCGCGGAGTCGGCGACGCTTCGTCCACCGGGACCTACATCTTCCGGGAAGGCACCTTCACGCTGGTGAAATACGACGTCGACGCCAGCTATGACGGCGAAATCAACCCGGTAACGGTGCTGGATTTCAACACCGGTCCATAGAGTGCCGCGCGTCCGTCCGGGCGCGGATGCGGTAGCTGGTCTATTCTCCGAAACCTGCGCCCGGCGATCGCGGCGCCAGTCTGACGAGACGAGAATCCAGAACGGCCGCCTGCCGGTGGACGACCGCCTTCTGGTATTCGGGATCCTTGACCATCTCAACGAAAGCCGCTCCCGAGGGATACTCGGCGATGAAGCAGCGGTCCCAATGCTCCTCCTCCGGCCCGATGAGCATCAGGCGGAAGTCGCCGCTCCAGGCGATGCGGCCGCCGACGCGGCGGAAGATCGGGCCGCTTTCGCGCCCATAAGCTGCGTAGGCCTCCGCCCCCGTCGCTTCGCGCCCATCCGGATAGGCGGCCACATCGCGGAAGCGAATGAGGTTGAGCATGTGGATCGGCCCCTCTTCAGGCAGCCGGCGAAACGCGCCGAAACGCTCGCGCGTGGGGTCGACATGGCCGGTCATTGGATTCTCCTATCTTACGGACAACATCCAGTTGAGCGTTTCCCGCCAGTCCGTCATGCGGATCGGCGTGCCGTGCGTGCCGGTCTCGAAGCGCACGAAACGCGTAGGATAGCCGGGCGACTTCCGGCGGATCGACCGGTAGAACGTCTCCTGCTTCTCGACCGGAAAAACCTTGTCCTTGCTGCCCTGGCCGAAGAACACAGGCACCTTGCGCTTGAAGGCCGGGGTCGACAGGAAGCCGTCGTCCCAGTGCGAACCGAGCAGAATGAGACCCGAGAGCCGGCCGGTCACCGCCTTGTCGGCGGCAAGCTTCCAGCACAGGCCGCCGCCCATGGAGCCGCAGGCGATGAACAGCTTCGCACCGGGCGAGGTCCCGGCATAGTGATCGATCAGGGCTGCGATCTCGGCTGCACCGCCGTCGCCGAAGTCGGAGAAATCGGGCGAGAGATAGAGGCCGTCGTTCTGGGCCATCAGGTTCTTGATGCGGTTGAAATTGCCGCCGAAGGTGAAATCGTCGACTCCCTGCTTGCGGCTGCCGCCCTGCCCGTGGAGATAGATCGTGATGATTTTCGCGCCCTCGCTCCTGCCCACGGCGACATGTTTGATTTCGCCGGCGGGTGTCGGCAGGACGAGATCCTTCTGAACCTTGCGCACGCCGAGTGCGACATAGTCGCTCTTCACCCGACGTTCCGGTACCTCGTCCCGCGCATCGATGTCGCGCGCCTCCTTGTAGTCGACCACGACATAGTCGCCGCCGTCGGCCTGCGACAGGATCGCGGGATAGGCGAAGAGCCGGTCCTTGAACGACGCGAGGTCGGCCGCTGTCGCAGGCAGGGCCAGCGACAGGGCAAGGACGGGGCTCACAAGGAGGTGGGCGAGGCGTTTGATCAAGGGCAAGCGGGCGTTCCGGAGTGTGATGAACGGCGAAAGGCGAACAGTGACGTTCAACCGCAACATATGACAACCGGCTTCTGCCGGAAGTCGCCATTCGCTACCTTTATTCGCTGTTCGTTCAGTCTTGAAGCACCCCTCCCGCCATGCGCATGGCATCCGGGGTGTCCACATCGATGGCCGCGCCCTCGCCGATCTCTACATCGACCACCGCAAGGCCCTCGGCTTCCACGATATGCCGCGCGCCGGTGTCGCCCTCAAGCGTCGCAACATCAGCGAAGAGCGACCGCGGAAGCAGCACCGGATTGCCGCGTTTGCCCCCATGTGTGGCCCGAACGACCGAGGCCGAACCTGCTGCCTCGAATGCCGCGATCAGCCGGTCGAGGTCGGCCGTTTCCACGCCCGGCATGTCACCGAGCAGGATCAACGCGCCGGCGGCGTCCGCCGGAAGCGCAGCAATTCCCGCTTTCAGCGAACCGGCGAGGCCGGAGGCGAAGTCAGCATTGCGCACCGTCGTGGCGCCGAGACCGGACAGCGCTGCACGGATACGCTCCTCCTGATGGCCTGTCACGACGACCGTTCCCGCCGATCCGGAAGCCAGCGCGCGTTCCGTCGTCAGGCGCACCAGAGGCTTGCCCTCGAACAAGGCGAGCAGCTTGTTCGGCCCGCCCATGCGGCTGGAGCGCCCGGCGGCGAGCACCACCGCATAGACTTTGGCGGCCGCCGGCGACCTGACAGGCTCCCGCGGCTGAGGTCGTGTCGGGATCTCCATCAACAAGCCGCCGACGCCCATGCCGGCGATGTCGGTGGCGGCGATGGGAACATCGGCGATGAGACGATCCAGGACCCAGTCGAAGCCGTTTTCCTTCGGGCTTCTGGCGCAGCCGGGTGCGCCAAGAACCGGCTTTCCATCGAGCGCACCCAGCACGATCAGATTGCCCGGATCGACCGGCATGCCGGCGCGCAGCACCTCGCCGCCCGCCGCGCGGATCGCGGCCGGCACGACGTCGTCCGGGTCGCTCATCGCGGAGGCCCCGAATATCACCACGATGTCGCTGTCGCGCGCGAGACCGGTCACGGCCTCGGCCACCCTTCCGGCTTCATGCGGCGTACGGCGCTCGCCGACGACGCGGCTGCCGGATCGGGCGAGCCGCGCCTCGGTGACACGCACGGTCTTATCGAGAACACTGTCCTTGACGCCGGGAAGCATGGTCTGGACAAGGCCGAGCTTGCGCGGCCGGAACGGACTTACGGCGAAGGCCTCCCTGCCCCGGCAGAGCCCGACGACCCTGTCGATGACGTCCCCCGGCACCGCGAAAGGAATGATCTTCACGGTCGCCACCATCTGGCCCTTCCCGACGGTGGCGTAACCGGCGACCGTGGCAATGGTGACGGAGGGGTCGACGGCGTTGATCGCATCGATCAACGCCTTGTCGACGGTAAAGACACCGGCCGCGCGCGCATGGAGATTGACGCGGCCCGTCGCTGCGGGCTTCGCTTCGACACCGGACACCGTCATGGCGGATGCTATTCGGGTTGCCGCCTCGTTCTCGCCGAGATCGCCGGGATCGAGCACGGCCGCCACGATTTCCCGGACGCCAGCCTCCTTCAGGAGGGCAATATCGGCGGCGCCGATCATGTGCGCCTTGCGCAACCGCTTTTCTCCCGCAGCGGTCGCATGCGCCAGGATCGCGCCTTCGGCCTCGTCGACCGGTACCGGACCGAACCTCACGCCGCCTCGCCCTTCTGCAATCTGTCGAGACCGCGCGAACGCAAGGCCAGGATCACCTGCGCCAGGACGGCAACCGCGATCTCGGCCGGGCTTGCCGCGCCGATGTCCAAACCGATCGGCGCATTCATGCGGCCGACCGCCTCTTTCGAAGCCCCCAGCGCCGTCAGCCGTTCCACGCGCTTGGCGTGTGTCTTCCGGCTGCCCAGTGCGCCGACATAGAAGCACCCGGCGTCCAGCGCCGCCTTCAAGGGCAAATCATCGATCTTGGGATCGTGGGTCACCGCAGCCACGGCCGTATAGGCGTCGAGCGGCTGCCGCTTCAGCACATCCTCCGGCCATTCGGGGTGGAGCGGCACATCCGGAAAACGTTCCGGCGTGGCGAAGGCGGTTCGCGGATCGACGATCTCCATGTCGAAGCCCGCGATCTTCGCCATCGGCGCGAGCGCCTGGCTGATATGGACGGCCCCGATCACCAGCAGACGCGGGCGCGGCAGGCTGACATTGAGGAAATAGGATCGGCCGTCGGCCTCGATCGCCGCGGAAACACCGGTTCGGAACGCCCTGGCCGCCGCCTCGCCAAGCTGGCCGGCGACAATATCGTCCTCCCGCAGGACGCGATCGCTCCCGTCGCCGAGATCGGTGAGCAGGATCGCCGCGCGCCGGTTGCGGCGCTCTTCATTCAGTGCCTTGAGCGACACAGGATCCATGGTGCGTCAGCCCAGCCGCTCGACATAGACCTTGATTCGCCCACCGCAGGAAAGGCCGACCTGCCAGGCCGTCTCGTCGGCGACGCCGAATTCGAGCATCTTCGCCTTGCCGCTGTCGATCACATCGAGTGCCTCGGTCACGACCGCACCCTCCACGCAGCCGCCGGAAACGGAGCCATGGAAATTCCCCTCGCCGTCGATGACCAGGTGGCTGCCCACCGGCCGCGGCGCGGAGCCCCAGGTCTCCACGACCGTTGCGATGGCGACAGTCCTGCCGCCTTCCATCCAGCCTTCGGCTATGGCGAGCGGATCCCGGATTTCATCAAGAACGGTCTGTTCCATGACGTCATCTCCTTTCCCGAAATATGGTTATGCGGCACGGCGCTTGCCAAGGTCCAGCCACAACCGCGGATCGTTCTCGCGCATGCGGCCGGCGGCGAGCGAGGCGCAAAGGTCCGAAAGCGCTGCAAGATTGTGCACCGGACGAAACTCGTCGACATGCGGAAGCATGGCCCGCACCCCCCTCGCCCGCGCCTCGAAACCGTCGAAGCGCAAGAGAGGATTGAGCCAGATGAGCCGCCGGCAGCTCTTGTGGAGCCGCTCCATCTCCTCGGCCAGTTCCGTCACGTCATCGCGCTCCAGCCCGTCTGATATCAGCAGCACGACGGCGCCCTGGCTGAGCACGCGACGCGACCAGAGCCGGTTGAACTCATGCAGCGTGTCGCCGATACGTGTGCCGCCGGACCAATCCTTCACCGCCGCCGAGCATTCCGCCAGCGCCTCGTCGGGGTCGCGATGCCGCATCTGCCGCGTAAGATTGGTCAGTCGCGTGCCGAAGACGAAGGTGTGGACGCGCCGTCGCTTCTCGGCCAGCGCATGCAGGAAATGCAGGAAGATGCGCGTGTACTGGCTCATCGAGCCGGAGATGTCGGCCAGCACCACCAATGGCGGATGAACCTCGCGCGGCGAACGGAAGCGAGGCAGGATCAGTTCGCCGCCGGTGCGCAGCGCGGCGCGCATCATGGCGCGAGGATCCGTGCGCCTGCCCTGCGGATCGGAACGGACGCGGCGTGTCTTCACCTCGTCGAAGGGCAGCCGCAGCGCGGCGATGGCCTTGCGCGCATCGGCGAGTTCGGCCGCCGTCATCTGCGCGAAGTCCTTCTCGCGCAACACCTCGTTGCCGGAGAAGGTGAAACGGGCATCGACCTCGATCTCGGGGATCTCCTGCGGCGGCTGGTCCTTCCGATGCCCCTCGAACATGGCGTCCGCCACGCGGGATTCGGCCGCGCGCGGCTTCTGCTTCTCGCGATTGTCGGGCGCGACCGGCGAGAACATGGCAAGCATCTTCTCGATCAGTTCGCGCGACTTCCAGAACAGCCGGAATGCTTCGTCGAAGACCGCGTGATCCTCCCGTCGCGTTACGAGCACGGCATGCAGCGTCCAGTAGAAATCGTCGCGCGTGCCGATGCCCGCGGCAAGAACCGCCTCGATTGCATCCTTCACCGCAGCGGGCCCGACCCGCATGCCGGCCTTGCGCAGCGCCCGGGCGAAATAGACGATATTGTCGGCGATCCGTCCGTCCGGTTTGGCGATCTGGGGTGCCGAGCGGTAACTCTCCATAGCTATTCCGCAGCCGACAGCTCGGCCTTGACCTCGTTGAGGATGCGACGGCCCTCGCCCTCTTCGATGCGGGCGATGTCGTCCTGGTATTTGAGGATCACGCCGATCGTGTCCGATACCGTCTCGGGATCGAGCGCAACCTTGTCGAGTTCGGTCAGCGCGCCGGCCCAGTCTATCGTCTCGGCAACGCCTGGAACCTTGAACAGCTCGATCTCGCGAAGCTTCTGGATGAAACGCACGACCTCGGCCGAAAGCCGCTGGTTGGCGTCGGGCACCTTGCGGCGCACGATCTCGAGCTCGCGCGCGGCGTCGGGGTAGTCGACCCAGTGATAAAGGCAGCGCCGCTTCAGCGCATCGTGGATCTCTCTCGTACGGTTGGTTGTGATGATGACGATAGGGGCTTCCTCGGCCCTGATGGTGCCGAGCTCGGGGACGGTGACCTGGAAGTCCGAGAGGATCTCAAGCAGAAACGCCTCGAAGGCCTCGTCGGTGCGGTCGAGTTCGTCGATCAGGAAGACGGGCGCTGCGCCTTTCTTGCCGGTCAGGGCTTCCAGAACCGGCCGCCGGATCAGGTATCTCTCGGAAAAGACGTTCTTCTCCATATCCTTCCGATCGACCTCGCCCGCCGCCTCCTCCATGCGGATCTCGATCATCTGCGCGGCGTAGTTCCACTCGTAAACCGCCGAGGAAACGTCGAGGCCTTCATAGCATTGCAGCCGGATCAGGCGACGCCCGAGCGCGCTGGCCAGCACCTTGGCGATCTCGGTCTTGCCGACGCCGGCCTCGCCTTCGAGGAACAGCGGCCGCTTCATTCGCAGGCTGAGGAACAGGACCGTCGCCAGCGCGCGGTCTGCGACATAATCCGCACCGGTCAGGAGATCGAGCGTCTCGTCGATCGACTGCGGCGCGGGGCGCGGGATCATCTCGGCCATTCTGTCTCCGGAAATGCCGACTCAGGCTTCGCCGAGCAGGCAGTAGCCTCGGTCATGATAGATCAGCGGGCGGACGTTATCGCCGATGGCGAGGCCTGTCACCTTGCCAAAAAGCACACGATGGGTGGCCAGATCCTTGGCTTCGATGATCTCGCAGTCGAAGGTGGCGAGCGCACCCATGAGAACCGGCGCGCCGGTCGCGATCGTCATCCACCGCCCGGCGCCGAAACGGTTCTCCGCCGGGAGGCCGGTCTGACCGGAAAATGCCTGGGCGACCTCCTTCTGCGCTGCCGCGAGCGTGTTCAACGCGAAATTGCCGTTCGTAGCGAAGGCGTCGTTCTTCGGATTCTCGCGATTGAGGCAGACCAGCACGATCGGAGGATTGTCCGACACCGAGCAAGTCGCGATCACGGTGGCGCCGCGGCGCCCCGCCGGGCCGTCCGTGGTCACCACATGCACCGCGCCTGCGAAGCGGCTCATCGCATCGCGATAGGCCTGGCCTGCCACTACGTTCTGCTTGAGCACCGCTTTCCCCGACCTGATGACGCTGTATCTGTTAAATATGTTAAGTTATTGGCGTCACAACCCCGCCAGCCATGTCTGAAATAGCGTGTTGCGCGGCATGCCGCCAGCCTTTACGTGTGGGCCTCAGCTGGCCGCGGGCGTCGCGCCGCCCCGCACCGGCCCGGTGAGATGAATGTCCTGATGCCGCCACGCAGTTTCATCCTGGCCTTCGCGACGGCCGTTTGCCTTACCGGCGCCGCCGCTGCGGATGAACCGCGCATCGGCGTGGCAGTGCCGCTCAGCGGCCCTTCCGCACTGCTCGGCAAGCAGCTCCGCGACGGCGCGCATGCCGCTGCCGCCGGTCAGGCAGCTCTGACCGACGTGGACGACGGCTGCACCGCAGAGGGAGGAGCCGCTGCGGCTCACCAATTCGTTGCGGCCGGGGTCGAGATCGTGGTCGGCTTCGTCTGCACGGAAGCCATCGAGGCGGCCCTGCCCATCCTCAAGGACGCCGCGATCCCTGTGGTCACGCCTGGGGTGCGCACCGACAGCCTGACCGACAGGCGCAAGAAGACCGGATGGCCCGTCTATCGCCTGGCGCCGCGGGCCGACGCCGAGCGCAGCGCGGTCGGCACGCTCCTGACCAGGCTCTGGAGCGATGCGCTTTTCGCCATTGTCGACGATGGAACCATCTATGGCCGCGAGCTCGCCGAAGGCTTCAGGGGCGCCGCCGAGCAATCCGGGCTGAAGCCGGTGTTCGTCGACACGTTCCGGCCGCAGCTCGACAACCAGGTCGGCCTGGTCGGCCGGATTCGCAAGGCGGGCGCGACGCACCTCTTCGTCGGCGGAGACCGGGACGATATTGCCGTCATTGAGCGCGATGCGCAGGCCCTGGGCGTTCCTCTGGTGATCGCCGGCGGCGAGGCCCTGCGAAGCGCGCCGGGCGAGGTTCCCTTGCGGGCCGGGACGTTGATGGTCGGCCTGCCCGAATGGGCCGAGACCGCCGATCGCCAGGCGACCGAAGCGCTGGCGAAGCAAGGCGTGATCGCCGAGGGTTACGCGCTTCCGGGCTACGCGGCCATGCAGGTGGCGATCGCCGCCGCGGTTTCAGGCGATGCCGCCGCCGCGCTCGACATCGAGGAATTCCGGACCGCGATCGGACTGGTGAGGTTCGACGACAAGGGCGATCTCTCCACAAACCCCTATCGGCTGTTTCATTTCGACGGCGCGAGGTTTGTCGCCGCGACGGATGGAGGATGAATTCCGAATGAGCTTTCGAACCGGGCCCCGCAATCTCCTGACCGATGTCGCGGGATTGCGCGTCGGCAATGCCGAGGACCCACGCATCAAGACAGGCGTCACCGTGGTCGTCTGCGACGAACCGGCTGTCGCCGGCTACCAGATCCTGGGCGGAGCCCCGGGCACGCGCGACACGGACCTGCTGGAACCGCACAACTCGGTCGAGACGATCAACGCGCTCGTGCTTTCAGGCGGCTCGGCCTTCGGCCTCGATTCCGCCACGGGCGTGCAAGCGGCGCTGCGCGAACAGGGCATCGGGTTCGAGGTTCGCGGCATCCGCATTCCGCTGGTGCCGACGGCGATCCTGTTCGACCTTCAGAACGGCGGCGACAAGGATTGGGGTCGCTACCCGCCCTATCGCGAGCTCGGCTTCGCCGCAGTCCAGAATGCCGGGCTCGACTTCGAAATCGGAACCGCCGGCGCCGGCGTCGGCGCCCTCACCGCCGGGCTGAAGGGTGGCCTCGGTTCGGCCTCGACGGTGCTCCCCAACGGCGTGACGGTCGCCGCGCTCGCCGGCGTCAATCCGACCGGATCGGTGACGGTCGGCCGGACCCGACATTTCTGGGCGTCGCCATGGGAGATCGGGACGGAATTCGGCGGGCTCGGCCTGCCCTCGCCCATCCCGGACGACGCCAGGAACGTTTCGCTCAAATTCCGCGACCAGGAACAGGCCGGCGCCAACACCACCATCGCCGTCATCGCCACCGACGCCGTGCTCACCAAGGCGGCCGCCAAACGTCTCGCGATCGCGGCCCATGACGGCTTCGCCCGGGCGATCTGGCCTGCGCACACGCCAGTCGACGGCGACCTCGTCTTCGGCCTGGCCACGGGCAAGAGCGGCATCGAACTCGACGCTCATGCCGCTATCGATCTCTATGCCGTGGCCGGATCAACCATGGCGCGGGCCATCGCGCGCGGCGTTCGCGCCGCGACGCGGGCCGGCGACGACCTTTTTCCGCCATGGTCGGAACGCCGGGCCTGATGCAGGGGAGACACCGAATGAGACCAGCAGCCCTCGCCACATCGCTCTTCGCCCTCGCACTCATCGCGGCCGACGCCTTCGCCGGCGACACCGCCTCGCTGGAAATATTGGGCTTCAGCCAGGACGGCGCCGTGTTCGCCTTCGAGGAATACGGCGTACAGGACGGTTCCGGCTTCCCCTACTCCAACCGCTACTACATCGACACCAGGACGGACCGGTTCCTGCCCGAGACGCCCGTCCGGGTGCGGCTCGACGACGAGGCTGCGACGCTCGACGCAGCCCGGACCGAGGCGCGGGAGCGGGGCGAGAAGTTCGTCACGCAATCGGAGCTCTCAGCCAACCGCGGCTTTACCGCCGGCGCCAACGCCGTCACAGAACTGTCGACCGATCCATTCCGCCTGGCCGTCAATCCGCGTCCTGTTTTCCCGGCCATCGATCCGATGCTGGAGTTCCGCCTGGACGAGATACCCATACCGGTTCCGGAACCCTGCGCGAGCCAGGGCGAGGCGCGCGGTTTCCGGCTGATCCGCATCGGCACGGCAGACGGCGAGCAGAGCCGCCTCGTCCATGAGGACAAATCCATCCCCAGGAGCCGCGGCTGTCCCAACGGCTACCGGCTCGGTGCGATCCAGACCTTTTCCGGCGACGGGTCGCTCGCCAGCTATGCGGTGCTGATCTCGGTGCGCCAATATGGCTTCGAGGGGCCCGACCATCGCTGGATCGCCGTGACCGGCCGGTTTTGAACTTGTCGGTTTTGGGGCTCCCCTCCTCATCCCTGCCCGACCGGCCCGGCACGCTGCGCCGGTTCTGTGCCCATGTCTGCCGAGCGGTACCGCCGGTCGGCCCCGCACTCGCCGGCGCTGCCTTGTGGGCGGCCATCATGGCGGCGAGCGCCACGCACGGCATATGGCTGCGGACATGGCAGACACCCTACAAGGTCCAGGCGGTCGCGCTGCTTTTCGCCGTCGGCGGCGCGGTGGGCTTTCCCGTCGGCCTGTTCCTTGCACGGCTCTTCGGCATGGGGAGACGGCGTGAAGCCGCCTTTGCCGCCGCGCTCATCGGCTTTTCGGCAGCAACGGTCGCCTCGACAGCGCTGGCCTATGCGCTGGTCTATCGGTCTTACTATGCGGCCTGGCACGCCGAGCCCCTGTCGCTCACCTGGCTGTTCCAGCTGATCTTCACCACCCTCGGCGCAACCGGCCAGTTCGCCGTGCTCGGGCTACGCCTCTATTTCCCCATCGGCTTTGCCGCAATGCTCGCCGCCGCGCTCTGGTTTGTCAGAAAGCCGCGTTGAGCATTGGCGCTTGCTCTGTTAGGACGCGGCCAACATTTCCCTGATGTCAGGAGCGACTGATGATCCCCCGCTATTCGCGGCCAGAAATGGTCGCCATCTGGTCCGCCGAAACCAAGTTCAGGATCTGGTTCGAGATCGAGGCGCATGCCTGCGATGCGTTGGCCGAGATCGGCGTCATCCCCAAGGAAGCGGCGCGGACGATCTGGGAAAAGGGCGGCGCAGCCAAGTTCGATGTCGAACGCATCGACGAGATCGAACGCGAGACCAAGCACGACGTCATCGCCTTCCTGACGCATCTGGCCGAGTTCGTCGGCCCCGACGCGCGTTTCATCCACCAGGGCATGACCTCGTCGGACGTTCTCGACACGACCTTCTCGGTGCAGCTGACTCGCGCCACGGACATCCTGCTCGCCGACATGGATGCGCTGCTCGCGGCGCTGAAGAAGCGCGCCTTCGAGCACAAGGACACGGTCACGATCGGCCGCAGCCACGGTATCCATGCCGAACCCACCACCTTCGGCGTCAAGTTGGCGCAGGCCCATGCAGAGTTCAGCCGCTGCCGCGAGCGCCTCGCGCGGGCCCGGGAGGAAATCGCGACCTGCGCCATATCGGGGGCGGTCGGTACCTTCGCCAATATCGACCCGCGCGTGGAGGAGCATGTCGCCAGGAAGCTCGGCCTCAAGCCAGAGCCGGTCTCGACCCAGGTCATCCCGCGCGACCGCCACGCGATGTATTTCGCCACGCTTGGCGTCGTCGCCTCCTCGATCGAGCGGCTGGCCACCGAGATCCGCCACCTGCAGCGCACCGAGGTGCTCGAAGCCGAGGAATATTTCTCGCCGGGCCAGAAAGGCTCCTCGGCGATGCCGCACAAGCGCAATCCCGTGCTGACCGAGAACCTGACGGGTCTCGCCCGCATGGTCCGCTCCTTTGCGCTGCCCGCCATGGAGAATGTGGCGCTCTGGCACGAGCGCGACATCTCGCATTCCTCGGTCGAGCGCATGATCGGCCCCGACGCCACGATCACGCTCGACTTCGCGCTTGCGCGGCTGACCGGCGTGGTGGAGAAGCTCGTCGTCTACCCCGACAACATGCTGAAGAACATGAATCGGTTCCGCGGGCTGATCCATTCGCAGCGCGTGCTGCTGGCGCTCACCCAGGCCGGCGTGTCGCGCGAGGACGCCTACCGCCTGGTCCAGCGCAACGCCATGAAGGTCTGGGAGCAAGGGGCGGATTTCCTCGAGGAACTGCTCGCCGACCAGGACGTCCGGGCAGCCCTTTCAGAGGCCGACATTCGCGAGAAATTCGACCTCGGCTATCACACCAAGCACGTCGACACGATATTCCGGCGGGTGTTCGGGAAGCTTTGAGCCCGGCCAGTTCCGGCCGCTCAGGCCGCCGGCACCGTACGGATCGCGGTGCCCCAGGGGTCGTGCTTTTCGGTCTCGGCTGTCGCCGTCTCCGATTCCAGTTCGACCCAGGCGAGACCGGTGCGCTGGTCGTCGCGCGGACCGGCCCCCCGGCTCTGCCAGGAATTGGCGCCGATATGGTGATGATAGCCGCCGGTCGAAAGGAAGACCGCGCTGCCGCCGAGGCTCTGCACCGTGTCGAAACCCATTTCGCCGTTCCACCACTCTTCAGCCGCGCCGGCATCGCCGACGCGCAGATGAACGTGGCCGATAACGCTGCCGTCGGGTGCGCCCTTCCAGGCGTCGTCCGGCTTGAGTTCACCGAGCAGGCCGGGCACGTCCAGCTGTTCGGTGCCCATATTCACGAAACGGCCGTTCCAGCGCCAGCCTTCCCTGGGCCGGTCGGCATAGATCTCGACGCCGTTTCCTTCCGGGTCGGTGAGATAGATCGCCTCGCTGACGAAATGGTCGGCCGACCCGACGACCGGGATGCGCTCGTCGATGGCAAAACGCGTCCAGCGCGCGAGGTCGGCCCGGGACGGCAGCAGGAACGCGGTATGGTAGAGACCCGCGCTTCGCGGGTCGTCCTCTTTGGCCGAATTGCTCTGGGCGATCTCCATCAACGGCCTTTGGCCGGCGCCGAGGACGACGACGTTGGGGCCGCGCGACAACTCGACGAGGCCGAGGATCTTCTTGTAGTATTCCGCGACCGTGGCCGTGTCGCGAGCCTTCAGCCCGATCCGGGAGACCCGCGTCGGCGTCGTCATCGCGAAGGAAATTCCGTGCATGGCTGGCTCCGTATGAGCGACCCCGACGGCCGCGCCGATTGCTAGAAGCGCTCCGCCGCCCGTGACGGCGCGCCGTGTGATATCCAAGGTCGTCCCCCTGCCGAGTTGCGATCAACGATGAAGGTCGGGCGATCATGCCGCGGGCGCAAGAACACAAATGGCGAACACGCTGTTCAACCACGGAAGCTGCGAATTTTGCGCCGGCTTCGCGGTTGCACCATGGCGAGCGCGTCGCTACATGCGCGGCCATGAAAGTCAAAGACGTCGATATATTGATGGTGCCGGGCTACACCAACTCCGGTCCGGAACACTGGCAGAGCCGCTGGGAATCCAAGCTTTCGACGGCCCGGCGTGTCGTTCAGGCCGAGTGGTCGAAGCCCGTGCGCGAGGACTGGACAGCGACGCTCGCCACCGCCGTCAACGAGGCGGAGCGCCCCGTGGTGCTCGTTGCCCATTCGCTGGGCGTTCCCACGGCCATCCATGCATTGCCGCAGTTCCGCAAGCCCGTGGCCGGTGCCTTCTTCGTCGCGCCCCCTGATGTGGCGAACCCGAAGATACGGCCGAAACATCTCATGAGCTTCGGCCCGTATCCGCGCGAACCGCTGCCGTTCCCGTCGATCACCATCGCCAGCCGCAACGATCCTTATTGCGCCCTCGAGATCGCGGAGGATGTCGCGGCCGCCTGGGGATCGCTGTTCATCGATGCGGGCGAGGCCGGCCACATCAACAGCGAAGCGGGTTACGGGCCATGGCCGGAAGGCTCCATGGCCTTCGCGCAGTTCCTCTCCCGCCTCCAGGCGTAAAGCCTATCGGCGGCCGAGCGCGTCCCGCGCCGCCGCGATCAGCCCCTGCGATCCGGCGGCGATGATCTTGTGCTCCGAGGCTATCGCCTGCAGATGATAGCCCATGGCGGCATAACGGCCGGCGAGCGCCATGTCATTGACATACATCGCCGCGACCTTGCCGGCGGCGATCGTGCGGCGGGAAATATCGGCGAGGGTTTCCATCATGTCCTCGCGCAACGGATCTAGCTCGGAACCGTTCGTCCACGCGATCGAGAAGTCCGAAGGGCCGACGAAGATGCCGTCGATCCCCGGCGTCTCGAGGATACCGTCCAGCGCGTCGAGCGCCTGCCGCGTCTCCACCATGGCGAAAGCCGTCGTGCGCGCGTTCGCCTCGCGCAGCCAGGCCTGGGTATCGGTCGCTCCGGTGCGCGGAAAGGCATAGGTCGGTCCCCAGGACCGCTCGCCGACTGGCGGATACTTCATCGCGCCGGCAAAGGCGCGCGCATCGGCTATCGTGTTCACCATCGGCGCGATGACGGCCTCGGCGCCGAAATCGAGCGCGCGGCTCGCCATGTCGAAGCGACCGACGGGGATGCGCACGATCGCATGCTTTCCCGCCCGCAACACCGGCACCAGCCCGCGCAGCACGCTGTCCTCGTGATGGCCGCCATGCTGCATATCGAGCGTGACCGCGTCGAACGCCTGTCCTGCAAGGATTTCGACCGTCAGGGCATCCGGTACCCCCGACCAGGCAGTGAAGAGCGTTTCACCCGATACGAGGCGCGAGAAGAGGGTCATGGAGAAGGCAGGTCCTGGATGTTTCGCGGGGCGGATCGTCGGATCGACCAACAGCCGGCCACAGGATCCGAAGCCATTGAAGCAGAACATGCCGGCAAGGCAACAAAAAACCGCCCCCGAACGAGGGCGGCTTCTTGGTCCAGACCGTGTCCACGTCCAGTGACGCGGACGCCGCCTGTTCGTCAGGAATTCCTGACCTGCTCGGCGGCGGTCTCCATCAGTTCGTCCATGGTCCGGCGGATCTGGTGGTCGGACTGCTCGACTCCGGCAGCGTCGAAATCCTTGCGGATCTTACGGAAAACGTCGTGGTCGCCGGCTTCCTCGATATCGGAGACGACGACCTCCTTGGCGTATGCGTCGGCATCGTCGCCGGTCTTGCCGAGCTTCTCGGCGGCCCAGAGCCCCAAAAGCCTGTTGCGGCGCGCGACCGCCCTGAAGCGCTGCTCCTCGTCGAGGGCGAACTTTCTCTCGAAACCTTCTTCGCGGTCCTTCATCGTCGTCATCGCAAACCTCCGGTTGGCGCCGATTCTATGGCTTGATATGGGTTTTCCCTGCACAAACCAAAAGGTATGCGCCGGGTCAATATCACCGGGTGATTGCTGCAGTGCGACATTTTGAAGGCGAAACCGGTTGATGGATCGAATTGCTCATTGAGCAAGAGAGCCGATTAAGATAGAGACCGGCCTTGAAACCCACAGTCGCGGCACCTTGCTGCCCGCGCGAGCCAAGGAAGCGGTCATTGCCGATCGCCCTTCAAACCAGAGAAAACCGATGAATCGTCGCCGCCGTATCTATGAAGGCAAGGCCAAGATCCTTTACGAGGGACCGGAGCCGGGCACGCTGATCCAGTTCTTCAAGGATGATGCCACCGCCTTCAACAAGAAGAAACACGAGGTCGTGGATGGAAAGGGTGTGCTCAACAACCGCATCTCCGAGCACATCTTCACGCATCTGAACCGCATGGGCATCCCGACCCATTTCATCCGCCGCCTCAACATGCGCGAGCAGTTGATCAAGGAAGTCGAGATCATTCCGCTCGAAGTCGTCGTCCGCAACATCGCGGCCGGCTCCCTCGCCAAACGGCTGGGCATGGAGGAAGGCACCGTCCTGCCGCGCTCGATCATCGAGTTCTATTACAAGGCCGACGCGCTCGACGACCCGATGGTGTCGGAAGAGCACATCACCGCCTTCGGCTGGGCGAGCCCGCAGGAGATCGACGACATCATGGCGCTCGCCATCCGCGTCAACGACTTCCTGTCCGGCCTGTTCCTCGGCGTCGGCATCCAGCTCGTCGACTTCAAGATGGAATGCGGACGCCTCTTCGAGGGCGACATGATGCGCATCGTCGTCGCCGACGAGATCTCACCCGATTCCTGCCGCCTGTGGGACGTCTCGACCCAGGAGAAGCTCGACAAGGACCGCTTCCGCCGCGACATGGGCGGGCTTGTGGAGGCCTATCAGGAGGTCGCCCGCCGGCTCGGCATCATGAACGAGAACGAGCCGCCGCGTCCTTCCGGCCCGGTTCTGGTCGCCTCGACCGATGGCCGCAAGGGCAAGCCGCACTGAGCGCGAAGCAGGAAGCGTCAAATTGATCAAGGCACGCGTCACCGTCACCCTCAAGAAAGGCGTCCTCGACCCGCAGGGCAAGGCGATCGAAGGCGCGCTCGGCGCGCTCGGCTTCGACGGCGTCGGCTCCGTGCGGCAAGGCAAGGTCTTCGACGTGGAGCTTGACGGGGCCGACCGCGCCAAGGCGGAGGCCGACCTCAAGGCCATGTGCGAGCGGCTGCTGGCCAACACGGTGATTGAGAACTATACTGTGACGCTAACCTGAGGTTGCGCCGGAGGGCGTGAATGACCGGTGTCACGAACGACCTGATGTATGGGCTGTTGAAGCGCATGCAGCACGATATGTCCGGGCTTCGGCTGGACTTGTCGGAGGTCAAGAAGGAACTGAACGTCATTCGCGGCCATATGGTCGGGATTCAGGCCGACATTCACAACATCTATGGAATTCTCGGCCGCCACGACGAACGACTCGACCGCATAGAGTGGCGCCTGGAGCTGCGAGAACTCGCCGAAGCGCAGAAGGGATTCGATCCTAAGTCATGAAATCCGCCGTCGTCCTGCTTCCCGGCCTCAACCGCGACCGCGACATGATCGCCGCGCTGACCAAGATTTCCGGCCGCGCGCCACAGACCGTCTGGCAGACCGACACGACCATCCCCGATGTGGACCTCCTAGTGATCCCGGGCGGCTTCTCCTACGGCGACTACCTTCGCTGCGGGGCCATCGCGGCGCGCATGCCGGTGCTGCGGGCCGTTGCGGAAAAGGCCGACAAGGGTGTCATGGTGATGGGCGTCTGCAACGGCTTCCAGATCTTGCTCGAGGCAGGCCTCCTGCCCGGCGCCCTGATGCGCAACAGCTCGCTCAAATTCGTCTGCCGCGAGGTGAAGCTCGAAGTTGCGAACGCGAATACCGCCTTCACTCGTGGCTATGGGCCCGGCCAGGTCATTCGCTGCCCGGTCGCCCACCACGACGGCAACTATTTTGCCGATGCGGAAACCCTCGCCCGGATCGAAGGCGAAGGTCAGGTCGTCTTCCGCTATGCGGAGGGCACCAATCCGAACGGCTCGATCAACGACATCGCGGGGATCGTCAGCCAGCGCGGCAACGTGCTCGGCCTGATGCCCCATCCGGAGAACCTGATCGAGACGGCCCATGGCGGCACGGACGGCCGCGCTTTGTTCGAAGGTGTGCTGGGGCTGGCTGCCTGATGTTTCCACGCATGGTCTTTTTTCCGGCTGCAGCGGCGATCGGTGCAGCCGCCCTCCTCCTGGCTGCCTGCCAGTCGGGACCGAGGGAGAGCGGGATGAGCGTCTCGGGCAAGAGCGCCGCGCTGCGCACGATGGAGCAGGTGGCGATCGCCGCGCAGAAATGCTGGTTCGCCAGCAAGGATGCGGCCTTCCGCCCCTACCGCATGGCCAATGAGCTCAACTCGTTCAGCGGCAGGCCGCGCATCCTGCTGGTGCCGGCAAAGCACCCCGAGGGACGCCCGTTGCTCGTCGTCCAGGCCGAGGGAACGCCGGCGCGGCTGCAGGCCTTCGGGCCTCTGATGCAGGAACAACTCGGCGCCCGCATCGGCGCCGACGTGACCCGCTGGGCTTCCGGCGAAGCCGGCTGCGGCACCCCCGCCTGAGCAAGGGGACAACCGGCGGCGCTCCGCTCCGACCATCGGTCCGCGTTCTCGCATTCGGCCTGTTGGCTCAGCCGTCAATCCAGGAACGACCGCAGGCCTTCCCGCTCGGCGTCCGCCCGCGAGATGCCGATATCCTTGAGCTGATCGTCGGTCAGTTCGAGCAGGGCAAGCCGGCTGCGGCGCTTCGCCAGACGATCTTCGAGCCAGAGGATCGCCGACGTGATCACGACGACGATGCGCGTGACGAAACCCGATCGCTGATCCCCGACCGCTTCCGACGCTGCGACTGACATTGTGCGCATTGTACTCATTGAATTCATCCTCTGGCTCGATTTGGCCAAAATGTATGGGTTCAATCTAATGAATTGACTCGCATTGAATGGCAACATATAAAATTGTCACCATGACAAGTTGGGCACCCGATCTCTCCACCGGCGACGGACCGCTTTATTTGCGGCTGGCCAACCGCATCGAGAACGACATCGGCGAAGGGGTGCTGCCAGGCGGCACGAAGCTGCCGCCCCAACGCGACCTCGCCTATGATATCGGCGTCACCATCGGCACGGTCGGCCGTGCCTATGCGCTGCTTCGGGAGCGGGGCCTCGTCAGCGGCGAAGTCGGGCGCGGAACCTATGTGCTCGACCGCAGCGCTCCGGCGCCCGGATCACGTGTTCGGGCACCGGTGCCGGACGGAGGACTGCGGCATCTGGAAGCGCCGGCGGGGAAGATACGTTTCGACAGCACCGCCGCCCCCGATGTCGGCCAGGGCGCCATCATCGGCCGCATGCTGTCGGAGATATGCCGCGACAATCCCGGCGAGGTGGCGAGCTACACGCGATCCACCCCTGTGAGTTGGACTGAAGCGGGCAGCGTCTGGCTCGCGCGAGGCGGCTACCGCCCCGAACCCGACAGCATCGTCTCGACGCTTGGAGCGCACGCTGCCCTGGTGGCGGTAACGTCGGCCGCGACCGCGCCCGGCGATGCGATCGTCTTCGAAAACCTCACCTATTCGCAATTCGCCCGCAGCGCCGGGCTGATCGGCCGCCGTACGGTGCTGGTCCAGTCCGACGACCAGGGCGTGATACCGGAGGACTTCGAGAGGCTCTGTGCGCAACGGCACCCGAAACTCGCTTTCCTGATGCCGACCGCCCAGAATCCCACCGTCGCCATGATGCCGGAAAGCCGGCGGCGCGACATCGCGGAGATCGCGCGACGCCACAATGTCTGGCTGATCGAAGACGACCTCTACGGCGCCCTGGTCTCCGATCCGACGCCGATGCTGGCCGAATTCGCGCCGGAGCGTACTTTCGTGGTCGGCGGGCTTTCAAAATCCGTGGCGGCGGGCGTTCGCGGCGGCTGGGTGGCATGCCCGCCGCATTTCGCCCACAGGATCGCCGTTGCCCACAAAATGACAACCGGCGGGATGCCATTCGTCCTTGCGGAACTGAGCGCGCGCCTCGTCCTGTCGGGCGAGGCCGAACTGCTCCGGGAGCGCTGTCTGGACGAGGTCAACGCCAGGGTGAAACTCGCGCGCTCGATCCTGGCGGGCTTCGACCTGCGCTGGCAGACCAATATCCCCTTCGTCTGGCTCGGCCTGCCCGAACCATGGCTCTCCGGCACTTTCGCGAAGGCCGCGTTCGACGCGGGTATCCTTCTCGACGACGAGGACGAGTTCAAGGCCGGACGCTCGGAACAGGTCTATCATCGCGTCCGCCTCGGTCTCTCCACCCCGCGCACACGCGACGAGGTCACGGCCGGCTTGGAGGCCTTGCGCCGCCTGCTCGACGACGGGCGCGCCGGATACGACACCTACGGCTGACACCCCCGGCATCAGCGCTGGTCGTATCGCCACCAATGGTCCCGGCGCCGGTTCGGCGTGTGGCCGAGAACCATGCCGACCATGAAACCGGCGACCGCGCCCAGCATCATTGCCGACGAGACGGTGCCGGGATTGTCCTTCACCGCTTCGGAAACGGAATGGGCCCTGTTGCCGAGCGCCCTCGTCACTTTCGTCGCACGCCGCGAGGCGCTGTTGTACCAGCCGTGCGCCTCCCTGGCGACATGGCCCGCCTGCTCTGCCAGCATGTCGTCGATCCTGGCGATCTCATGCTGGAGTTCGGCGATCTGCTTCTCCATCGCGGTCCGGGTTTGGTTCTTTCTCGCCGCCACTCCCTGCGCTTTGCTCTGCACAGACTTTGAAGTGGATTTGCTTTGCGCCGTCTTGGGCGTGCCGTTTTGGAGCTGGGTATCTGCCATGGGACTTCCTTTCGAGGTTGAACATCCGGGCGGTGGCCCCCGGATGGCGGGCACGGTCAGAAGACCGCGAGATATCTCAGCAGCGAGATGATGCCGATGATGATGACAACGATCTGGGCGACCTGCCTGGTGCGTCCGTCGAGCGGCAGCCGGTTCACGAGCCACAGCACGAGCACGACCACCAGGAATGTCACAAGAATGCCGATGAGAAGACTTGCAGCCATCGTCCCTCGCTACTTCGAGATGGAAACAAGGATGGGAACGCGGGCCGCGCCGATCCGGTTCCGTCCCGCGGCCATGGCGCCGGATTTGCGCACCTTCGAGCTTCGGGAGAATTTGTGGCTTGCGTCCTTTTTTCTGCGATCGGCGGTGTAACCCGCAGGCGGGTTGGGCTATGACACGCCGAGCCAACCTTTGGGATCCGACCGCCGCCCATGACCATAAAAAACGCCGTCCCGATCACGCCGGAGCTTATCGCGGCCCACGGCCTGGGGCCCGACGAATATCAGCGCATTCTCGACCTCATCGGCCGTGAGCCGAGCTTCACCGAACTCGGCATCTTCTCCGCCATGTGGAACGAGCACTGCTCGTACAAATCCTCCAAGAAATGGCTCCGCACCCTGCCGACCACGGGCCCGCAGGTCATCCAGGGACCCGGCGAGAACGCCGGCGTCGTGGATATCGGCGACGGCGAGGCGGTGGTCTTCAAGATGGAGAGCCACAACCATCCCTCATACATCGAGCCCTATCAGGGTGCGGCGACCGGCGTCGGCGGCATTCTGCGCGACGTCTTCACCATGGGCGCTCGGCCGATCGCGGCTATGAACGCGCTGCGTTTCGGCGCACCCGATCATCCCAAGACCCGGCATCTGGTGGCCGGTGTCGTCGCCGGCGTCGGAGGCTACGGCAATTCCTTCGGCGTGCCCACGGTCGGCGGGGAGGTTAATTTCGACCCCCGCTACAACGGCAACTGTCTGGTCAACGCGTTTGCCGCGGGCCTCGCGAAGACGGATGCGATCTTCTACTCCAAGGCCGAAGGCGTCGGCCTGCCGGTCGTCTATCTCGGCGCCAAGACCGGACGCGACGGCGTCGGTGGCGCTACCATGGCTTCGGCCGAGTTCGACGACAAGATCGAGGAGAAGCGCCCGACCGTCCAGGTCGGCGACCCCTTCACCGAAAAATGCCTGCTCGAAGCCTGCCTCGAGCTGATGGCGTCGGGCGCTGTGATCGCCATCCAGGACATGGGGGCTGCGGGCCTCACCTGCTCGGCGGTCGAGATGGGGGCCAAGGGCGATCTCGGCATCGAGCTCGACCTCGACAAGGTGCCAGTGCGCGAGGAGCGCATGAGCGCCTATGAGATGATGCTGTCGGAAAGCCAGGAGCGCATGCTCATGGTGCTGCGTCCGGAAAAGGAAGAGCAGGCCGAGGCGATCTTCCGCAAATGGGGACTCGATTTCGCCATTGTCGGACGGACCACCGACGATCTGCGCTTCCGCATCCTGCATCAGGGCGAGGAAGTCGCTGACCTGCCGATCAAGGAACTCGGCGACCAGGCGCCCGAATACGACCGGCCCTGGACCGAACCCAAGCCGCAGCCGGCACTGGCCGATGACGACATCCCTACGGCCGACGTGGCCGATGCCCTGCTGACACTGCTCGGCGGGCCCGACCTTTCCAGCCGGCGCTGGGTCTGGGAACAATATGACACGCTGATCCAGGGCAATTCCCTGCAGCGTCCCGGCGGCGATGCCGGCGTGGTGCGCGTCGACGGCCATCCGACCAAGGCGCTGGCCTTCTCCTCGGACGTCACCCCCCGCTATTGCGAGGCCGATCCTTATGAAGGCGGCAAGCAGGCGGTCGCCGAATGCTGGCGCAACCTGACCGCCACCGGCGCCCTGCCCCTGGCTGCCACCGACAATCTGAATTTCGGCAATCCGGAACGGCCCGAGATCATGGGCCAGTTCGCTCGGGCCGTCACCGGCATCGGCGACGCCTGCCGCGCCCTGGATTTCCCGATCGTCTCCGGCAACGTCTCGCTCTACAACGAGACCAACGGGCAGGCGATCCTGCCGACCCCGACCATCGGCGGCGTCGGCCTCGTCCGCGACTGGACGAAAATGGCGCGCGCCGGCTTCGCCGCCGAAGACGAGGCCATCATCCTGGTCGGTGCGCCACCCTCCTGGGGCACGCATCTCGGCCAGTCCATCTATCTTCGCGACATCCATGGCCGCCAGGACGGGCCGCCGCCGCCGGTCGACCTCGCCCATGAGCGGAACGTGGGCGACTTCGTGCGCGCGCTCGTCACCTCGGGCATGGCGACCGCGGCGCACGACCTTTCCGACGGTGGTCTCGCCGTTGCCCTCGCGGAAATGGCAATGGCCGGCAACATCGGCGCGACAGTCAATCAATTGAACGACTTGTCGCCGATACCTCTGTTCTTCGGTGAAGATCAGGGCCGCTACCTCGTCACCATACCGCGCGACAAGGTCGACTGGTTCTACGAGGAACACCTGAAGGACAGCGGGATCTTCGCGCCCTTTATCGGCACGACCGGTGGACAAGAACTGAAGCTCGGCGAAGCGCGTGCGATCGGCATCGATGAATTGCGCGCCGCGCATGAGGGATGGTTCCCGGCCTATATGGCCGGCGACCTTCCACCGGAGAATTAGGTCGTCAAGGCTCGCCCACCCTGACGGACAGCCGACTGTCTGTCAGGCCATTTCCGTCACGACAGTGAAAGGCGTTCCGCGACACCGCGCAAAAGGCCGAGCACTGCATTGATGTCGACCTTCGCCCCCTCGTCGAGCCTCCGGATGAAGGGACACGTTAGGACGGCAAGTGCACGGCGTTCCGGCGACAGCACCGGCACACTGATGTCGCTGATACCAGCGATCTGGCGGCTGTCGCCGATCCGGTAGCCCGCTTCCCGGTAGCTTTTCAGTTCGGGCGCGATCCGTGCGAGAACCTCCGTGTTTCCGGATCCCTCCCATCGGGCCAGCATCTCCGACTTCGCCACCGGTTCCTGGAAAGCGAGAAGCGTCAGGCCGGAGCCGGTGGTCAGGAGTTCGATGCGCGCGCCGATCCTGATGCCGAATTCCCAGTTTCCGGGGCTGCTCGCATGAGCCACGACGATGGCCGCATCACGATCCATGGCCACAAGGTGGCACGATTGGCCGGCTTCCCGGGCAAAGGCATCCATCAACGGCAAGGCACGCGCCACAAGCCTACGGACCGGCGGGTGACGATGGGCCAGCACGAAGAGTTTCATGGTCAGCGCATATCGGTCGCCCTCGGGTGACCGGCTCACATAGTCGCGCGCGACCAGCCTCTCCAGCATCCGATAGACCTCGCTTGGACCGCGCCCCATGGCCTTGACGATCTCGGCGCGCGTCAACCCTCCCGGCTGCTCGGAAAGAAGCTCAAGAATGTCCAGCCCCTTGTCGAGCGCCGGTGCCCTGTAACGGTCGTCCTTTTCCGGTTCCGTTGCGGTGTTCAATGGCTTCCGTCCCATGCCCCCGGCTCCCTGCAGGTCAGTGTCGCTGCCTTCGATTTCTCAGTTTACATATGAATAGCTTGTTCGTATATAGACAACACGAACGCAAGCTGGCTGCTGGAGGAGGCGACGAGCCGTGCGATTGGATGGGAAACGCATCTTCATTTCTGCGGCGGCGCAAGGCATCGGCCGGGCGAGCGCGCTGGCATGCGCCGCCGAAGGCGCTCGCGTGATCGCTACCGATATCGACGCGGAGGCGCTGTCCACGCTCGTCGATGAAGACAACAGGATCGAGTGTCATCGCCTCGATATGCGCGATGGAGGCTCGGTCGCGGCATTTGCCGGACGGCAGCCGCCGCTCGACGGGCTCTTCAATTGCGCCGGTTTCGTGCACAACGGCACGATCCTCGATTGCAGCGAGGACGACTGGGATTTCAGCTTCGACCTCAACGTCAAGAGCATGTATCACGCCATCCGGGCGTTCCTGCCGGGGATGCTCGAACAGGCAGGGAAGACCGGCGGGGCCGCCATCCTCAACATGGCGTCGATGGCTTCCTCGATCAAAGGTTTCCCCAACCGGCTGCTCTATGGCGCGACCAAGGCGGCCGTGATCGGCCTGACCAAAGGCATGGCCGCGGACTATGTCGGGCGGGGCCTGCGCTGCAACGCGCTTTGTCCAGGCACGGTCGACACGCCATCGCTTCGCAGCCGCATCGCCGCTGCTCCCGACCCGGTCCAGGCAGAGAAGGATTTCATTGCGCGCCAGCCGGTCGGCCGGCTCGCGCAGGCCTCCGACATCACGCCGCTGGTGGTCTATCTGCTCTCCGACGAATCGCGCTTCGTCACCGGCCAGGCCGTCCTCGTGGACGGCGGCGTCACCATCTGACGGCGGGAGGCGCAAAGGACGTCATGACCGCTCTCGTCGCCATGACCGATATCGGCAAGTCCTTTCCGGGCGTTCGGGCGCTGCACAAGGCGCGGCTGGAGCTTCGTTCGGGGGAGGTTCATGCGCTGATGGGCGAGAACGGCGCCGGCAAGTCGACGCTGATGAAGATCCTCGCCGGGATCTATGCGCGCGACGAAGGCAAGATCCTGCTCGACGGCAAGCCGGTCGAGATCGGCTCGCCGCGCCAGGCACAGGATCTCGGCATCGGAATCATCCATCAGGAACTGAACCTGATGCCGGACCTGACGGCCGCGCAGAACATCTTCATCGGACGCGAGCCGCGCAAATGGCCCGGCTTCCTGCTCGACGAGGCGAAGCTCAATGCCCAGGCCGCCGAAATTTTTGCCGCCATGCATCTCAGGCTCGATCCCCGCACGCCGGTGGGGCGGCTGACAATCGCCCGCCAGCAGATGGTGGAGATCGCCAAGGCCTTGTCGCACCGATCGCGCGTGCTGGTCATGGACGAACCCACGGCGGCGCTGAACGACGCAGAGATCAATGAACTCTTCGCCATCATCGGGAAACTGAAGGCCGAGGGCGTGGGCATCATCTACATCTCGCACAAGATGGACGAGTTGAAGCGCATCGCCGATCGGGTGACCGTGATGCGGGACGGCGAGTATATCGGCACGATGCCGGCCAAATCGACGCCGGTGGACAAGATCATCTCCATGATGGTCGGTCGTGCCCTCTCCGACGACCGTGCCGCCGCCCCCGCCCATGCCGATGCCGATGCCGAAATCATGCTCGAGGTGTCGGGCCTCAACCGCGGATCGGAGATCCGCGACGTCAGCTTTTCGGTCCGCAAGGGCGAGATCCTCGGCTTCGCCGGGTTGATGGGCGCCGGCCGCACGGAAGTCGCACGCGCCATCTTCGGTGCGGATCGGCTGGACAGCGGCGAGATCTTCGTGTGCGGCCGCAAGGTCGACATCCGCAAGCCGCAGGACGCGGTGCGCGCCGGCATCGGCTATCTTTCGGAAGACCGCAAGCATTTCGGCCTCGCCGTCGGCATGGATGTGCGCAACAACATCGCCATGGCGAGCCTCGGCCGGTTCACCGGCCCCGGCGGGTTGCTGAAAGAAGCCGCCATGCACGAGGCGGCGACGCGCTATATCGGTCAACTCGCCATCAAGACGCCTTCCGACAAGCAGGAAGCGCGGCTGCTTTCCGGCGGCAATCAGCAGAAGATCGTCATCGCCAAATGGCTGCTGCGCGACTGCGAGATACTGATCTTCGACGAGCCGACGCGCGGCATCGACGTCGGCGCCAAGAGCGAGATCTACAAGCTGCTCAACGCACTTGCCGGGCAAGGCCGCGCGGTCATCGTCATCTCCTCCGAACTGCCCGAGATCCTGCGGCTCAGCCATCGCATCGCCGTGATGTGCGAGGGACGGCTGACCGGCGTCCTTCCCGGCGGCGCTTCCCAGGAGGAGATCATGCAACTGGCGACGCAACGCGGCGGCTCTGGCAAGGCGAGCGAAGGTGGAATCTGGCCGGCACAGGGAGAGAGCAGATGAGCGCGACAACAACCGGGACGACCGCCCCTTCCACCCGGTTCTCCGGCGCCCAGCACAGGCTGCTTGCCTTCGCCAGCCTGATCATTCTGATGGTGGTCTTCAGCCTCGCCTCGCCCAATTTCCTTCAGACCAGCAACGTCATCACGATCCTTCAGGCCACCTCGGTCAACGGGGTGCTGGCGATCGCCGCGACGCTGGTCATCATCACCGGCGGCATCGACCTTTCGGTCGGCACCCTGATGACCTTCTGTGCCGTCATCGCCGGCGTCGTTCTGACCTTCTGGGGCATGCCGATCGGTCTCGGCGTCCTGGCGGCGATCCTGGCGGGGGCCTTGAGCGGAACCATCTCCGGCACCTTCGTCGCCAAGCTAAAGATTCCGCCCTTCATCGCCACGCTCGGCATGATGCTCATTCTCAAGGGCCTGTCGCTGGTCATTTCAGGCACGCGGCCGATCTATTTCAACGACACGCCCGGCTTCACCCAGATCTCCCAGGGTTCGATCATCGGCGCTGTCGTTCCCGCATTGCCCATCCCCAACGGCGTGCTCATCCTGTTCCTGGTGGCGATCGCGGCAAGCTTCATCCTCGAACGGACCGTTCTCGGCCGCTTCACCTTCGCGCTCGGCAGCAACGAAGAGGCGGTGCGCCTTTCCGGCGTCAACACCGACCGCTGGAAGATCGCCGTCTATGCGCTCGCCGGCGGCATCTGCGGCATCGCCGGACTGCTCATCGCCTCCCGGCTCAACTCGGCCCAGCCGGCGCTTGGACAAGGTTATGAACTCGATGCGATCGCCGCGGTGGTGATCGGCGGCACGTCGCTCAGCGGCGGGCGCGGCACGATCGTCGGCACGCTGATCGGAGCCCTGATCATGAGCGTGCTCGCAAACGGCCTGCGCATCCTGTCGGTCGCCCAGGAATGGCAGACCGTGGTGACGGGTTCGATCATCATTCTTGCCGTGTACACCGACATTTTGCGGCGGCGACGGCTTTGACCGGGCCGTGCTTCGCGCAGCGCCTGCGCTGCGCCAACATCAAGAAGAGACGCTGAAGCTCCGACGAACCGATCAAGACTTACCCCAAGGAGGAAACATGTTTACTCGTCGCACCGTCCTCGGCGTTCTGAGCGCCGCAACGTTCCTCGGCTATGGCACGATGGCCATGGCCCAGGACAAGATGTACATCCCCCTGGTCTCCAAGGGCTTCCAGCATCAGTTCTGGCAGGCCGTCAAGACCGGGGCCGACAAGGCCGCCGCCGATCTCGGCGTCGAGGTCACCTTCGAGGGGCCGGATTCGGAATCGCAGGTCGACCGCCAGATCGACATGCTGGCGGCAGCGCTCGCCAAGAAACCCGCTGCGATCGGCCTTGCCGCGCTGGACAGCCAGGCCGCCATCCCGCTGCTGCAGCAGGCCAAGGACGCCAACATCGCCGTGGTAGCCTTCGATTCCGGCGTCGACAGCGACATTCCCGTCGCAACCGCGTCGACCAACAACCTCGCCGCGGCGGCTCTTGCCGCCGACAAGATGGCCGAGTTGATCGGCGGCGAAGGCAGGGTCGCTCTCGTCGTGCACGACCAGACCAGCCGCACCGGGATCGACCGGCGCGACGGCTTCGTCAACCGCATCAAGGAAGCCTATCCGAAGATCGAGATCGTCGCGATCGAATATGGCGAGGGCGACCATCTCAAGTCCACCGAGATCACCAAGGCCATCCTGCAGGCGAACCCGGACCTGAAGGGCATGTTCGGCGCCAATGAAGGCTCGGCCATCGGCGTCGTCAACGGCGCGAGGGAACTGGGGCGCAAGCTGGTCATCATCGGCTACGATTCGGGCGCCCAGCAGAAGAAGGCGATCAACGACGGAGAAATGGCCGGCGCCATCACCCAGAACCCGGTCGGCATCGGCTACAAGACGGTCGAGGCCGCGGTGAAGGCGGCCAAGGGCGAGCCGGTCGAGAAGAACATCGACACCGGCTTCTACTATTACGACAAGTCGAACATCGACAATCCGGAGATCGCCGCCGTCCTTTACGACTGACCCAGCCATCGACCGGAGGCGGCCCGTCGCCTCCGGTCCTCTATATAGTTCAGGCATGGATGCAATTGCTCCCTGCCGTAGGAATCCGACCAATGACCACCATCACCGACATGCAGGTGCTCGACCTGCGCTTCCCGACGTCCCAGCATCTCGACGGTTCGGATGCAATGAACCCGGACCCGGACTATTCCGCCGCCTATGTCATCCTGAAGACCGACGCCGCCGGTCTCGAAGGGCACGGGCTCACCTTTACCATCGGCCGCGGCAACGAGATCTGCTGTGCCGCGATCGAGGCGATGCGCCATTTGGTCGTCGGGCTCGACATGGCGGAAGCGACGGCGGACATGGGCGCCTTCTGGCGCCATGTCACCTCGGACAGCCAATTGCGCTGGATCGGCCCTGACAAGGGCGCCATCCACCTCGCCACCGGCGCCGTAGTCAATGCTGTCTGGGACCTGTGGGCGAAGATGGTCAGCAAGCCCGTCTGGCGGCTGGTCGCCGACATGAGCCCGGAAGAGTTCGTCCGCTGCATCGACTTCCGCTACATCAGCGACTGCATCACGCCGGACGAAGCGCTGGCCATATTGCGCGACAAGGCGCCTGACAAGGCCAAACGGATCGCCACGCTCGAGCGGGAGGGCTACGCCTGCTACACCACCTCTGCCGGCTGGCTCGGCTATGACGACGACAAGCTGCGGCGCCTTTGCCGCGAGGCGATCGACGCCGGCTTCAACCACATCAAGCTCAAGGTCGGCCGCGACAAGGCCGACGACATCCGTCGCCTGCGCATCGCCCGTGAAGTGCTGGGTCCCGAACGCAAGCTGATGATCGACGCCAACCAGGTCTGGGAGGTCGACCAGGCGATCGACTGGGTGCGCGACCTCACCTTCGCCTCGCCCTGGTTCATCGAGGAGCCGACCAGCCCCGACGACATCGAAGGCCACCGCAAGATCCGCGAAAGCGTGGCGCCCATCCAGGTCGCGACCGGCGAGATGTGCCAGAACCGCATCATGTTCAAGCAGTTCATCATGCGCGGCGCCATCGACGTCGTGCAGATCGATGCCTGCCGCCTGGGCGGGGTCAACGAAATCCTGGCCGTGCTGTTGATGGCCGCGAAATATGGTCTGCTCGTGTGTCCTCACGCCGGCGGCGTCGGGCTCTGCGAATATGTCCAGCATCTTGCGATGATCGACTACATCTGTGTCGCCGGCACGCGCGAAGGCCGCGTCGTCGAATATGTCGACCATCTCCATGAGCACTTCAAGGAACCCTGCGTCATCCGCGATGCGGCCTATATGCCGCCGGCAGCGCCGGGCTTTTCGATCGAGATGAAGCCAGCTTCGCTCGAAACCTATCGCTTCGGCGCCTGAAGGAGGCAATCTTGGATCTCGGACTACGGGACAAGGTCGTGATCGTCACCGGGGGCGGCGCCGGGATCGGCGGCGCGATCACCCTCGGCCTTGTCGCAGAAGGCGCGATACCGGTGATATTCGGCCGCAGCCCGCTGACTGCGGATTTCGCCGACCACCTGAACGAACGGGCCCCTCAGGCCAGATTCGTCCAGGTCGACCTGATGGATGACGATGCCTGCAAGGCTGCGGTCGAGGAGGCTATCGGCGTCTTCGGCCGCATCGACCATCTCGTCAACAATGCCGGCGTCAACGACAGTATAGGATTGGAGGCCGGTCCGGCGGCGTTTCGCGCGTCGCTGGAGCGGAACCTGATCCACTATTACGTCCTGGCGCATCACTGCCTGCCCTGGCTCAAGGCTTCACGTGGCTCGATCGTCAACATCTCGTCCAAGACCGCGCTCACCGGCCAGGGCAACACCAGCGGCTATTGCGCGGCGAAGGGCGCCCAGCTCTCGCTGACCCGCGAATGGGCGGCCGCGCTGCGCGAAGATGGTGTCAGGGTGAATGCGGTCATTCCGGCCGAGGTGATGACGCCGCTCTACGAGAAGTGGCTGCAGACCTTCGACGACCCAGATGCGAAGCGCGCTGAGATCACCCGGCGCATTCCGCTCGGCAGGCGCATGACCAGAGCCGAGGAGATCGCCGACACCGTCATCTTCCTGCTTTCGGATCGCGCCAGCCACACGACTGGCCAATGGCTTTTCGTAGACGGCGGCTATACGCATCTGGATCGCGCGCTCGACTGATCGCCGCTCATCCCCTGCGGCTTGGATTTCGACCGTCCCGCGATTGACCCCGGCAGGGCTTGCCGCCATATCTCTAGATGTATCGGCCCGACGAGCAGACTCGATCGTCGGCTGGATGCGTTGAAGCATGGTCCTGGAACTCCTTTGCGTGCCGAACAGAACACGCCGCGCTCCAGGGGCAGTTCGGAACGGGAGACTCGCCAGTGGCAATGGACGCGC
The DNA here is from genome assembly GCF_016756635.1 of Mesorhizobium sp. L-8-10. Lineage (NCBI taxonomy): Bacteria > Pseudomonadati > Pseudomonadota > Alphaproteobacteria > Hyphomicrobiales > Phyllobacteriaceae > Mesorhizobium > Mesorhizobium sp. L-8-10. The sequence goes on from NZ_AP023263.1 coordinate 5,856,463, forward strand.
GTGACATCGAACGGCTGATCAAGGAAGGCATTCCGGACGCCAAGGTGACGATCCGCGACCTCGCCGGCGACGGCGATCACTACGCCGCCGAAGTGGTGGCGGAGAGCTTCCGCGGCAAGAGCCGCGTCCAGCAGCACCAGATGGTCTACGAGGCGCTGAAGGGCAACATGGGAGGCGTCCTGCACGCGCTCGCCCTGCAGACCAGCGCTCCGGAATAAGTCCCTGTGCGATCGGTCCTTTTCGACGTCGACGGCGTGCTGGTTCACAGTCTCTTCCACGACATCCCCGAACGCCGCCGACGCTGGGACCGCTACCTTCTCGAAGATACGGGGGTCGACCCCGAAGCCTTCCAGACATTCTTCGGTCCCGCTTTCATGGAGGTCATCGAAGGCAGGGTTTCGCTGGTCACGGCGCTGGAGGCGTTCCTGCCGACCGTCGGCTATCATCTCTCGCCGCTCGGCTTCATCGACTACTGGCTGGCGCGCGACACGCATGTCAACCTCCAGCTCATGAGCCTCGTCGGCAGGTTGCGGGCATCAGGTCCGGTACGCCTCTACCTGGCGACCAATCAGGAGCATCTGCGCGCCTTCCACCTCTGGGACAAAGTGGGCCTGAAGCACCATTTCGACGACATGTTCTACGCAGCCCGGATGGGTGTCGCCAAGCCGGACCCGGAGTTCTTCCGCCGTGTCGAGACGCGGATCGGCCCTCAGCGGGAGCCGCCGCTCCTGTTCGACGATTCGCGTTCCGTCGTTGCCGCAGCCAATGAATTCGGCTGGGAAGGCGTGTTGTTTTCGGATGTCGAGGATTGCGCCGGGCATTCCTGGATCGCCGGGCGGCTCGGCACCGTCATGGCCGGCCAGACACAGCGATAACAGGGCCGGCGGGGAGACAAGGAGCGTCGCGGCACAGCGACACCCATTGCGAAGACGTCCAACGCCGGAAGCACCGTTACGGCCTGTCGATTTCATAGGCAAGTCCGCTGCACTGGAAAGCCGGTCTGGATCAACGAAACTGTGCCAGCAAGATGTGCCGGCTATCTTCAAAGCTTCTTGCATGCGTCTTGTTTCGAGCCGCCGAACGGTCTATCTCATGGTCATGTTTCGAGCCTGCATGATCCGCGGGCGTGAAAGGACTTCTCTATGAGCGGCATATCCGAATACATCGACAGCGAGGTGAAGGGCAACGACGTCGTTCTCTTCATGAAGGGCACTCCGGGCTTTCCGCAGTGCGGATTCTCCGGCCAGGTCGTCCAAATTCTCGACTATCTCGGCGTGGACTACAAAGGCGTGAACGTGCTCACCTCGAACGAGCTTCGCCAGGGCATCAAGGACTATTCGAGCTGGCCGACCATCCCCCAGCTCTATGTCAAGGGCGAGTTCGTGGGCGGTTGCGATATCGTCCGCGAGATGTTCCAGGCCGGTGAACTGCAACCCTTCCTCGAGGAGAAGGGCGTCAGCGCCAAGGGCGCTGCCTGATCCCATAAGCGGAGCCCTCGGGGACGATCGCTCCCGGGTTAAGCCTCTGACGATGCGCCGGCGCCTGCCGGCGCATTTTCATTTTGCGCGAGAGGGAACGACGATGGATGCACAAGTTTCGGCCGGGGGCACAGGAAGCCGTCTCTCCATTCCCCGCTGGGAGTTCATCGCGCTCGCCGCGGCGCTCATGGCGCTCAATGCGCTGGCCATCGACATCATGCTGCCTGGCCTCCAGCAGATCGGCGCCAGCCTCGGCGTGGAGAGCGAGAACCACAGGCAATATGTCATCACGGCCTATGTGATCGGCTTCGGCCTGCCGCAACTCCTCTACGGTCCGATTTCCGACTGGCTCGGACGGCGTCCGCCGCTGCTGTTCGGCCTTGCCATCTATGTGATCGCGGCCTTCTGCGCTTCCTTCGCGCCGACCTTCGAGACTTTGCTGCTTCTGCGCTTCATCCAGGGTGTCGGCGCCTCGGCCACCCGTGTGATCGCGGTCTCCTTCGTTCGCGACGTCTTCGGCGGTCGCGCCATGGCCGAGGTCATGTCCCTGGTGTTCATGGTGTTCATGATCGTGCCCGTCGTCGCGCCGGGTGTCGGACAGCTGGTGATGCTGTTCTCCGAATGGCACATGATCTTCGTGTTCATGGGCCTGGCTTCGCTCGTCATCACGCTCTGGACCGCACGCCGGCTGCCCGAGACGCTGGAGCCCGAGCGCCGCCGGCCCTTCACGGTCGCCTCCGCGCTGGAGGGCTTCCGCATCGTGCTCTCCAACCGGCTGGCGCTGGGCTACACGCTGGCGACGATGCTGGTGTTCGGCGGCCTGTTCGGCTTCATAAACTCGGCCCAGCAGGTCTATGTCGGCATCTACGGCCTCGGCGTCTGGTTCCCGGTCCTGTTCGCGGCGGTCGCGGCGATGATGGCGGTCTCGTCCTTCGTCAATTCGCGCCTCGTGGGACGCTTCGGCATGCGCCGCCTGTCGCATGGCGCGCTTATCGGCTTCCTCGCCGTCAATACGATCCTGTTCGGGCTGGCGCTGCTGGGGCCGGTGCCGCTGGTCGTGTTTGTCGGGCTCTTCACCGTCGCCATGCTGCAATTCGGCTGGATCGGCTCGAATTTCAACGCCATCGCCATGGAGCCTCTCGGCCATGTCGCTGGAACGGCGTCATCCGTTCAGGGCTTCGTCCAGACGGTCGGCGGCGCGGTTATCGGCGCGCTCATCGGCCAGGCCTTCGACGGCACGGTGATGCCGCTCACGGCCGGCTTCTTCCTGCTGTCGATCCTTGCGCTCCTGCTGGTGCTGTTCGCCGAGCACGGCAAACTGTTCCAGGTGCACGGCAAGCCGACGCACTGAGTTCAGCTACGGTTGGGAAGAGAGGGCTATCGCGTATCGAGGGTGGCCGGCGGACTGCGTCCAGCCCTACTCCGCCCAGAGCTCGCGCCGCAATTCCTGCCAGCTCTCTTTGTCCGGAGCCACCAGCAGGCCGCCGTCGACATGGGAAGCGTTGTAGGCGCTGCCATCGAAACGGGCCGCGTGCCCACCCGCCTCCGCATGGATGAGCACGCCGGCGAGGTGATCCCAGGGCATCAGCTTGTTGTAGACCACGAAGTGGCCGAAGCCCGTGGCAAGCAGCCGGTACTCGCAGGCGGCCGCGCGATAGTTGAACTGCGACAGCGTCCTGACATGATTGCGCGCGAGCCGCGACCGCTCCGGCTCCGGCAGGAAGCTGAAGGAGATCGCGCCGGTCATCTGCGACATCGGGACCGGATCGGCAACGCGCGCCTTTTCCAGGTTGCCGTTGGAATGCCTGACATGGCTGCCAGCACCCTTCGCGCCGATCAACCAGTCCTTGCCCACTGGATCGTGGATGATGCCGGCGACCGTCTCGCCCTTGACGACGACGGCGAGCATGACGCCGAACAGCGGCATGCCGGAAGCGAAGTTGAAGGTGCCGTCGACAGGGTCGATGACGAAGGCGAGTGGCGCCTCGCCGAGCCCGTCGAGAATGCCGGGATTTTCCGAATGCGCTTCCTCGCCGATGATCACCGCGTCTGGATAGCGCTCGCGCAATCTTGCCGTGATCACGCGCTCCGCATTGACGTCGGCTTCCGTCACCAGATCCGCGGCCGAGGTCTTTTGCCTGATGTCGCCTCGATCGAGGCGCCGGAAGCGCGGCATGATCTCGGAGGTCGCGGCGTCGGCGAGCAGCGCCGCCAGCCAGTCGATTGCGTTGTCGTCAAAGGTCATGCGGTTCCTGCGTCGGCTGATTGTTCGTTGAGGGCGGCGAAGTCGAAAAGCTTGCGGTCGAGGAGATGCGAGGGCCTGACATTGCCGAGGGCGCGGATCATCGTGTCCTTGCGGCCCGGCATGCGCCGTTCGATATCTTCCAGCATCGCCTTCATGGCGTTGCGCTGCAGCCCTTCCTGGCTGCCGCACAAATCACAGGGGATGATCGGGAAGCGCATGCCATCGGCGAATTTGGCGAGGTCGTTCTCCGCGCAATAGGAGAGCGGGCGCAGCACCATCACGTCGCCTTCGTCGTTGAGCAGCTTCGGCGGCATCGCCGCCATGCGGCCGCCATGGAAGAGGTTCATGAAGAAGGTCTCGAGGATATCCTCGCGATGGTGCCCGAGCACCAGCGCGGCGCAGCCCTCTTCCCGCGCGATCCGGTAGAGATGACCGCGGCGAAGGCGCGAGCAGAGCGAACAATAGGTGTTGCCCTCGGCGATCTTGTCGGTGACCACCGAATAGGTGTCCTGATATTCGATGCGGTGCGCGATGCCGTGCCCGTTCAGATAATCGGGCAGGATGTGCTTGGGAAAATTCGGCTGGCCCTGGTCGAGATTGCAGGCCAGAAGCTCCACCGGCAGCAGGCCGCGCCATTTCAGGTCGAGCAGCAGCGCGAGCAGGCCGTAAGAATCCTTCCCGCCAGAGAGCGCCACCAGCCAGCGGTCGCCCGGCCGAACCATGGCGAAGTCGGCAATCGCCTGGCGCGTATTGCGCAGCAGCCGCTTGCGCAGCTTGTTGAACTCGACCGAGGACGGCACGTCCCGGAACAACGGGTGTGTCGCACCTTCGGCGTCGGAAATCTCGTCTGGGGACTGGTGCACTGTCATGGCCGACTCCTGCGCCCCGTTCCATAGAGCATTACTGCGACGTGCGTCCACTTGGACGCGCAAGGGAGGTCCCGGACCAAAAGAAAAAGGCCGCGATCGGGCGCGGCCTTTTTCGGTATTCGGATGCGAACGGTTAGCGCGAGTAGAACTCGACGACCAGGTTCGGCTCCATCTGCACGGCGAACGGCACATCGGCCAGGCCCGGCACGCGCTGATAGGTCGCGGTCATCTTGTTGTGGTCGGCTTCGATGTAGTCGGGCACGTCGCGCTCGGCGAGCTGGACCGATTCCAGCACCAGGACGAGCTGCTTCGACTTCTCGCGCACCTCGATCACGTCGCCCGGACGGCAGCGATAAGAACCGATGTTCACGCGCTTGCCGTTCACATTGATGTGGCCGTGGTTCACGAACTGGCGCGCGGCGAAGATCGTCGGAACGAACTTGGCGCGATAGACGATGGCGTCGAGGCGCGACTCGAGAAGGCCGATCAGGTTCTCGGAGGTGTCGCCCTTGCGGCGATTGGCCTCGTCATAGACCTTGCGGAACTGCTTCTCGGAGACGTCGCCGTAGTGACCCTTCAGCTTCTGCTTGGCGCGGAGCTGCAGGCCGAAGTCGGACATCTTGCCCTTGCGGCGCTGGCCATGCTGGCCGGGGCCGTATTCACGCTTGTTGACCGGGGACTTCGGACGGCCCCAGACGTTCTCGCCAAGACGGCGGTCGAGCTTGTATTTTGCGGATTCGCGCTTGCTCATCGCATTCCCTTCACAATATTGCACCGGAACCCCATGTTCCGGGCAGAGGAAACGCGCCCTCCTCTGGCCTCCGTTTTCGAGACCTGACAGGATCTTCCACGCACGCTTTGCGGAAAGACCCACGGGACACGTCAAATAGGACGCCGGACCTTTCGGCCCGGCGCTGGCGTGGCTCTAGTGGATCGGCTCCACGGTGTCAAGGAATTCCGAAAAACTATAGATCGCACGGGAGCGGGGCATCTCGCCACGCCGGCTCCCTGCCGCTCACGCCGCATCATGAAAGATCACGCCCGCGGTGAACCGTTCGCCAGAACGCACGCGGCTGACACCGTGGCGCATCTTCACGCGGTAGTCGCCGCGCGTGCCCGCATGCGGCCTGTCGTTGACGGCGAAGAGAGCGCCGTGCCCCATGCGCAGCGGCACCACCTCGGCGCGCGACTGCATGCGCGGGCGCTGCTCGGTGAGCACCAATTCGCCACCTTCGAACTCCCTTCCCGGCTCGCTGAGCAGGATCACGAGCTGGATGGGGAACAGATGCGCGCCGTAGACGTCCTGATGCAGGCAATTGTAGTCGCCCGACCGGTATTTCAGCAGGAGCGGCGTGGGGCGCGTCTGGCCGTCTGCGTGGCATTCGGCCAGGAAACCGTCCAGTGTCGCGGGGTAACGCCGGTCGAGCCCCATGCGCTCGTTCCAGGCGTCGGCGATCGGGGCGAGCCGCTCATAGAATGCCTGCCGCAGTTCGGCGATCGGCTGGGGCAGCGGATTGGCAAAATATTTGTACTCACCGGCGCCGAAGCCGTGTCGCTGCATCACGATATGGCTGCGGAAACGGCCATCCCCGTCGTAAAGCGAGCGTAGCGAAAGGCAATCCGCCTCGCTCAACAACGGGCCGGTGAGCGCCACGCCGAAGGCGTCGAGGTCGCGGGCGATCGATGTCCAGTCGAGAGCGGATGCGGTCTTGGCGGTCGTCATGGCTGGATCCCTGGTTTTCCATCGGGATCGTAGAAGGCCATATCGAGCGCCGCATTCCGTTTCTTGCCGGGGCCTCAGCCAATCTCCGACGTGGTGTCGAAACGCTTGCGTGCATTGCGCATCAGATCGCGGTTCTGCGACGCCCAGGTGCCCAGCGCACCGATAGGCACCGCGATCGACTGGCCGAGCTCGGTGAGCGCGTATTCGACCTCGGGCGGCATTGTGGGCCGCACGGTGCGTCGCACCAGCCCGTCGCGCTCCAGCGAACGCAGCGTGACCGTCAGCATGCGCTGCGAGATTCCCTCGATCGACCGTTTCAAGGCATTGAAGCGGAGAGGCCGAGGCTGAAGATTGATGATGACGAGCAGGCTCCAGGTATCGCCCACAATGTCGAGCACCTCGCGCACGGGACAGCTGCCGACGCCGTCCCACTCGAAGCCCGGATTGGTGTGAAGCAAGGGCACCGGTGATCCCGGTCTCGACGCGGCATTCATGTGGTTCTCTCCATGTAACCAGGGCACGGAACAATGCGTTCTTACGCGTCCCTGCTTTGGGCTCTATATAGTTACCGTTGATAACCTGCTTACACAACATGCCTGCCCTTCTCGGGCCGGCCGAAGGAGAACGCCAAATGAAAATCGCGCTCATCGGAGCCTCCGGCTTCGTCGGCACCGCCATCCTGAAGGAAGCGGCAACTCGCGGCCACGCCGTCACGGCGATCGTCCGCAATCCGGATAAGGTGGAAAAGCTGCCCGGGGTCACGGCTGTGAAAGCTGACGTCGCCGACGCCGACGCGCTCGCCAAGGCGATTGCCGGCCACGACGTTGTCGTCTCCGCCTTCAACGGCGGCTGGGGCGACCCCGACATCTACAACAAGCATCTCGATGGCTCGAAAGCCATCATCGCGGCCGCTGGCCAGGCGAAGACCCGCCTGATCATGATCGGCGGCGCCGGCAGCCTCGAGGTTGCCCCTGGCGCACAGCTCGTCGATTCGCCGGAGTTCCCGGCGGAATGGAAGGCAGGAGCACTCGCCGCGCGCGATGCCCTTGCTGCGATCCGCGAGGAGAAGGAGCTCGACTGGTCCTTCGTTTCCCCCGCGATCCACCTGACGCCCGGAGAAAAGACCGGCGTCTACAGGCTCGGCGGCGACCAGCCCGTCTTCGACGCCAAGGGAGAAAGCGGTATCTCTTCCGGCGATCTTGCCGCCGCGATCGTCGACGAGGCCGAAACGCCGAAGCATTCGCGCAGGCGTTTCACGCTCGGTTACTGACAACGGCAAAGAGCCGAAATCGCCCGCGGAGCGGCGGCGCCGCGATCATCGTGACGGCCGCGCCGCGCGACGGTACTGGTCAGGCCAGGCCGAGGCCGAAGCCCTGCATCAGGCGCCGCGTCGCAAAGTCCGCCTTGCCCGACGTGAAGATCGCGATATCTCCGCCGTTGCGCGGCTCGAAGTCGTCGACTCCGTCCGTGTCGATCAGCGACAGGGCGCGCCGGGCGATCGCCTCGGCCGGATCGAGCCAGTCGACCGGCCAAGGCGCGGTCTTGCGCATGCGGTTGACCAGGAAGGGATAGTGGGTGCAGGCGAGCACGACAATGTCGGTCCGCCTGCCCTCCTGCTCGATGAAACATGGGGCGATCTCGGAGCGGATCACCTCCTCGTCGACGAAACCCTCGCGCATATAGACCTCCGCCAGGCCAGCCAGCTTGTCGCTGCCGACCAGGCGGACATGGCATTTCGACGCCCATTGGGCGATCAGGTCCCTCGTATACTGGCGTTTGACGGTGCCCGGCGTCGCCAGCACCGAAACGAGGCCGGAGCGCGTGCGTTCGGCCGCCGGCTTTATGGCCGGCACGGTGCCGACGAAGAGACGGCCCGGAAAGACCTCGCGCAAGGCGTCGATGACGAGCGTCGATGCCGTGTTGCAGGGAATGACGGATATTTCGGGGTCGTAGCGATCGAGCAGCGTGCCGAACAGATCGAGGATGCGTGCCTTCAGGGCAGGCTCGTCCCACCGCCCGTAAGGGAACGCCGCGTCGTCGGCGACGTAGACGAAACGGCGGCCGGGCATCAGCACACGGGCCTCGCGCAGCACCGTCAGCCCGCCGATGCCGGAATCGAACATGAGGACCGGATGCTCAGCCATTGTCGACATCCTTCCCGGTTCCGGCAGCGCCATTCTCGCCGTCATCCCCGCTCGAGCCGCGATCTGCTTCGCCGACGCCGCGATGGGCAGCCGCATCGGCCTTCGCCTTACGTTCGGGATAACCGGAACCGCGCGGTTCCCTGGGCGAGAAATAGTCGAGTGACGCGACGACGCCGCGCAGCACCTTGATCTCGGGCTCGGCAAATCCGGGGCGTGTCAGCACGGCGCGCAGATTGTCGACCATCTTCGGCTTCTTGGCCTGCGGCCGGAAATAGCCCCTGGCCTCGAGCGCCTCCTCCAGATGCGTGAAGAGGCCCTGCAACTGCTCCTTGGGTGCCGGCGCCATCTCCGGGCCGGAGAACGGCGCCTCGTTTCCGACTTCCAGACCCGACTTCATCCACTCATAGGACATCAGCAGCACCGCCTGCGCGATGTTGAGCGAGGCAAAGGCCGGATTGACGGGAAAGGTCACGATCTCGTCGGCGAGGCCGACCTCGGCATTGTCGAGGCCGATGCGCTCGCGGCCGAAGAGGATCCCCGTCTTCTGACCCGCCCGGAAACGCTGCTGCAGCGCCTGTGCCGCCTCGACGGGACCGCGCACCGGCTTGAAGCCGTCACGCTCGCGCGCGGTGGTCGCGAAGACGAAATTCAGGTCGGAGATCGCCTCGGGCAGGGTCTCGAAGACCCTGGCGCCGTCGATGACATGATCAGCCCGGCTCGCGGACGCTCGCGCCCGCTCGTTCGGCCAGCCGTCGCGCGGATTGACGAGGCGCAGCTCGGACAGGCCGAAATTCGCCATGGCGCGCGCAACCATGCCGATATTCTCTCCGAGTTGCGGCTCGACGAGGATGATTGCCGGTCCTTCGGCGATGAGTTTGCGGTCGCGATCGGTGCCTGCCATGCTATGCCAATAAAGTGCTCTTTGCGGCTTTTGCGCGTCCCTGCCATATTCGCCGCGGAAAATGAAGCATCGGCAAAGGGGCTGGCATGAGCAATGAACTGGCCGAGCGGATCAGGGAAGTCATCGGCGACGATCCCAATATCGGGGAAATCCGCATGTTCGGCGGCATCTGCTTCACGCTGAACCGCAACATGATGGTCGGCACGATGAAGGATGGCACGCTTCTCGTTCGGGTCGGCGCGGACGGCGAAGCCGCCGCGCTGGCTCTGCCCGGCGCCTCCAGGATGAATTTCACCGGCCGCGAGATGAAGGGCTACGTCATCGTCGCCGCCGAGGCGCTGGATGACGAGGCACTGCGGAACTGGATCGCCATGGCATCGGCCCATGTCGGCCCGATGCCGCCCAAGCCCGCGAAAGCACCGAAGAGGAAATAAGGTTCGGCCAGTCGGAGCGGCGCCTACTGCGTGCATTCGTTCTTGAAGCGCGCAAGCTTCGCCCCATCGCCCTTTTCGGGCGCCAGGGTAAACGCCTCGCCGCCCACGACGAGCATGGCACCCTCGCCGCTCCCGTCGGTCAGGGCATCGAACAGCGGGGTCGGATCGGAGATGCCCGTCGTCAGCATCCAACCGCCGTCCATCTCGTTGGCGTCGAGATGGACGCTCGTGAACTGCAGGTCGACGGTCTTTCCGCCCGCCAGTTTCATCGTCCCACCCGGCCACGCATCGGTGACAAGAATCATCGCTTTCGCGACCTGCTCCACGGGTCCGGTGATGATCGAGAACCGCACCGGCGGCCATTGGCCGGGCGTGCAGGTCAGCGCGTGATACACACATTCGCCAGCCTCTTCGGGCGTGCATGGGCTGATGGCGACTGTCGCCGTGCCGTCTTCCGCAGCGTTGAAAATGGCGTGAAGCTGTTCGGCCCTGGCCGCGACCGGGACCAGCAGAATTGCTGCAGCCAGCATCGATTTTCGAAACAACATCCCCGTCCCCGCTCCCGGCAGCATTTGCGACGATCAGCGCCGCCGTTTTCGTCAGGTCTATTTATCGGAGCCCGCGGTCGCAGGCTCAAGGAATTTTCTTATGATCGCGGCAACCTCCACCGGCTTCTCATGCAGGATCCAATGGCCGGCGCCTGCGACCTTCTTCACGGTCAGGTCGGCGGCAAAGCGGTCGAGGCCCCCCAGGCAGACCGGCCGGAGCGCTTCGTCGGCCTCGCCCCAGATCACCAGATGCGGCATGCGCACCCTCGCCCTGTCGGGCTCCATGGAGAGCAGCGGCGCATCCGTCACGACCTCGTCCGGCCGGGGCACGACCACCGGCGACGAATTGTACCAGTGGAGCATGGCCTGCATGGCTCCCGGCCTTGCCCATGCCGCACGGTGATGGGCCTCGATCTCCGGCGTCATCCAGTCCGTTTTCGAGAAACCGGCGATCATCCTCAAGGTCCGCGCGAAATCGTCTTCGACCATGCGTTCGGCGGCGCCGGCCGCGCGCAGCTTGTGGAAATACTGGCTGGCCCTGCGCTGCCCCGCATCCTGCAGGATCGCCCGCTGGAAACAGACTGGATGCACCCCGTTGGCGATGACGAGACGCGTCAGCCGGTCAGGATGGGCGAAGGCATAGGCGTAGGCGATCGAAGCACCCCAGTCATGTCCCGCGAGGATGAAGGGCTTGCCTGGTGAAAGCTGGTCGGCGAGCGCCGCCACATCGGCCACCAGATGTTTCGCCCGATAGGCCTCTTCGCCCGCCGGCTTGGACGACAGGTTGAAACCGCGCTGGTCTGGCGCGACCACGTGGAAATCCCCGGCCAGTTCGAGCATCACCTCCTGCCAGGCAGCCCAGTATTCGGGGAAACCGTGCAGGCATATGATAAGGGGGTTGGCGGGATCGCCGGTCGACGCGACGTGAAGCCTGACGTCGCCGACATCGAAGAATCCGAAGCGCATTCCATTGACCTCCCTCTATGGGCCGACGCGGCTTGCGACCGTTTGCGCAGCGGTATCCGCTTTGCTATAGGGGCCGCATTTCTCAGATCACGATCCTTGCGGGACAGCTGTCCCGAACTCCAGAAACGAGGCATTTCCCATGGCGAAGATCAAGGTGGCAAATCCGGTCGTCGAGCTCGACGGCGACGAGATGACCCGCATCATCTGGCAGTTCATCAAGGACAAGCTCATCCATCCCTATCTCGACATCGATCTCGAATATTACGATCTCGGCATCGAGAGCCGCGACGCCACCGACGACCAGGTGACGATCGATGCCGCCAATGCCATCAAGAAATACGGCGTCGGCGTGAAATGCGCCACCATCACGCCCGATGAAGCGCGCGTCGAGGAATTCAAGCTCAAGAAGATGTGGAAGTCGCCCAACGGCACCATCCGCAACATCCTGGGCGGCGTGATCTTCCGCGAACCGATCGTCTGCAAGAACGTCCCGCGCCTCGTGCCCGGCTGGACCAAGCCGATCATCGTCGGCCGCCACGCCTTCGGCGATCAGTACCGCGCCACCGATTTCCGTTTTCCCGGCAAGGGCAAGCTGACCATAAAGTTCGTCGGCGAGGACGGCCAGACCATCGAGCACGACGTGTTCGACGCGCCGTCCTCCGGCGTTGCCATGGCCATGTACAACCTCGACGATTCGATCCGCGACTTCGCGATGGCTTCGTTCAACTACGCGCTGGACCGCGGCGTGCCATGCTACCTCTCCACCAAGAACACGATCCTGAAGGCTTATGACGGCCGCTTCAAGGACATCTTCCAGGAGGTGTTCGACAGGGAATTCGCCGAACGATTCAAGGAAAAGAAGATCTGGTACGAGCACAGGCTGATCGACGACATGGTGGCGTCGGCGCTGAAGTGGTCGGGCGGCTATGTCTGGGCGTGCAAGAACTATGACGGCGATGTCCAGTCCGACATCGTCGCGCAGGGCTTCGGCTCGCTCGGCCTGATGACCTCGGTGCTGGTAACGCCCGACGGCAAGACGGTCGAGGCCGAGGCTGCGCACGGCACCGTCACCCGTCACTATCGCCAGCATCAGAAGGGCGAGGAGACCTCGACCAACTCGATCGCATCGATTTTCGCCTGGACGCGCGGCCTCGCCCATCGCGCCAAGCTCGACGGCAATGCCGAGTTGCAGAAATTCGCCGAGACGCTGGAGAGGGTCTGCGTCGCGACCGTCGAGAACGGCTACATGACCAAGGATCTGGCCCTCCTGATCGGCGCGGACCAGCCCTGGCTGTCGACGACAGGCTTCCTCGACAAGATCGACGAGAACCTGCAGAAGGCGATGGCGGCCTGAGCCGATCGCAGACACTCCGGCCGCTTCGGGCGGCCGACATTCCCGTCGTCGAACCATAGTTCGACGACGCCGATGCCGTGAAACGGCTGGGCGGGCGAGACTGGTCCGCCTTCTTGATCGCGCATATCGCGGCGAGCGAACGGCCCTTCGCGACTGCGTTCGGCCCCGGGGAGCGCCGATCCGGCCATGTCGAAGCCGCGAAACGTCGCCTGCCCATCAGCCCACGCTTCGCGGGAGTTCTTCGTCGGCGTCGAGGACGAAAATGAGGCGAGCGCGCGGCGGCTCAGGAGCGTCGGCTTCCGGTGCGCGGCCGAGACGGACGAGGACGGCTTCCGCCGTGTCGCCTGGCCGCAGCAGGGTCGCCACGCAGCCGGCTGCTGGATGCCGCCGCATGGTTGAAACGGCATCCATCCCCCGGCATGCTTGAAGCGGGAGCGAAGCGCTGGGAGCCAACTGCCATGCCCGAACCGATCCGCGTCTTCGGAGCGGACTACAGCGTCTATGTCAGGATCGTGCGGCTGACGCTCGAAGAGAAGGGCATAGGCTACGAGTTGATCCCGGTCGACATCTTTGCGCCGGGCGGGCCGCCCGACTGGTATCTCGACCTCCACCCCTTCGCCCGTATTCCCGCTTTCGAGCACGGCAGCCTCCACCTTTTCGAGACGGCAGCGATCACCCGTTATGTCGATGAGGCCTTTGACGGTCCGGCGCTGCAACCGGCGGAGGCGAAGGGTCGCGCCGTGATGAACCAGATCATCGGTCTGCTCGACGCCTATGCCTATCGCACGCTGGTCTGGGACATCTATGTCGAACGCGTGTCGAAACCGCGAGAAGGCAAGGCCTCCGACGAGGTCGTCATCGCATCAGCCCTGATCAAGGCAAAGACCTGCCTTGCCGCCCTCGCCAGTCTGAAGTCCGCAGGCCCCTGGCTGCTCGGCAAGCAGTTGACGATCGCCGACCTCCATGCCGCGCCGATCTTCGCTTATTTCCTCAAGGCGCCCGAAGGGCGTGAGCTCATGAATGAGCAGCCGGCGCTTTGGGAATGGTGGCGTCTGATATCCGCGCGGCCGAGCTTTGCCGCGACCGAGCCGACGGATTGAGGCCATCCATCCTCGTCGGAGGGGCGAACGAAGGCTGGCGGTGGGAGATTCTTCCCGCGTTCGCGGGGGAAGATGCCGGCAACCAGACGGAGAGCGGTGCCGCGCGGCAAAAGAGCCCCGCCCCCATCAGGTTCCGTGCGGTTGGATCAAGCCGCGGCTTCCATCGCCGCCTTCACGGCCGCGATGGCCTCCCCGGCCCTGGCGGCGTCCGGACCGCCGGCCTGGGCCATATCGGGCCGGCCGCCGCCGCCCTGCCCGCCGAGTGCGGCCGAAGCGACGCGCACGAGGTCGACCGCGCTGAAGCGCTTGACAAGATCCTCGGTCACCGCGACCACGACGCTCGCCTTGCCGTCGTCGCCGCTGCCGACGAACACGACCACACCGGATCCGAGCGTCTTCTTGCCCTCATCGGCCAGCGGCTTCAGGTCTCTGGGCGCCACGCCGGAAACCGACTTGCCGAGGAAGCCGACCCCGGCGACCGTCTCGCTGTCGCCGCCATTGCCGGCCGCGCCGCCCCCGCCGAGCGCCAGCTTCTTGCGCGCATCGGCGAGGTCGCGTTCAAGCTTCCTGCGCTCGTCGAGGAGCGCTGCGACACGCGCCAGCGCATCGCCGGGCGAAACCTTCAGCGCCGCCGCCACGGCCTTGAGCCTGCGATCCTGCTCGTCGAGATGCTTTCGGGCCGCGTCGCCTGTCAGCGCCTCGATACGGCGCACCCCGGCTGCAACGGCACCTTCCGATACCAGCCTGACCAGGCCGATGTCGCCCGTAGCCGAGACATGGGTGCCGCCGCAAAGCTCAACCGAATAAGGCTTTCCGGCCTTGTCGCCATGCAGCGCCGCGCCCATCGACACCACACGCACCTCGTCGCCGTATTTCTCGCCGAACAACGCCATTGCGCCCTCGGCGATCGCGTCGTCGACGCTCATCAGCCGGGTCGTCACGGGGCTGTTCTGCACGACGATCTCGTTGGCCATAGCCTCGACCTTCTCGAGTTCCTCCGCCGAGATCGGCTTCGGGTGCGAGAAGTCGAAACGCAGCCGTTCCGGCGCCACCAGCGAGCCTTTCTGCGCCACATGCGTGCCGAGTATTTCGCGCAGCGCCTCATGGACGAGATGGGTGGCCGAGTGGTTGGACCGCAGCCGGGTGCGGCGCGCATGATCGACCTTCATCTCGACGGCGAGGCCGGGCCGAATGGTACCCTTCACGACGCGGCCGCTGTGAACGAAGAGCCCGTCGCCCTTCTTCTGGGTGTCGGTGATCTCGATCTGGAATCCGTCGCCGGCCATCGTCCCGGTATCGCCCATCTGGCCGCCGGACTCGCCGTAGAACGGCGTCTGGTTGACGACGATGCCGACCGTGTCGCCCTCTTTCGCCTCGTCCACGACGGCACCGTCCTTGACCAGCGCCCCGATGATGCCTTCGGCCTGCTCGGTGTCGTAGCCCAGGAACTCCGTGGCGCCCGTCCTGTCCTTGACCGAGAACCAGACCGCCTCGGTTGCGGCCTCGCCCGAACCGGCCCAGTTGGCACGCGCCTCGGCCTTCTGCCGTTCCATCGCAGCGGTGAAGCCAGCGAGATCGACGGAAATGCTGCGCTGGCGCAACGCGTCCTGCGTCAGGTCGAGCGGGAAGCCGTAGGTGTCGTAGAGCTTGAACGCCGTCTCGCCGTCGAGCATGTCGCCGGCGCCCAACGTCTCGGTCGCATCGGCAAGGAGTCCGAGGCCGCGCGCCAGCGTCTTCCTGAAACGGGTCTCTTCCAGCTTCAGCGTTTCGGTGATGAGCGCCTCGCCGCGACCGAGCTCGGGATAGGCCTGTCCCATCTCGCGCACCAGCGCAGGCACCAGCTTCCACATCAGCGGCTCGCCGGCCCCGAGCAGCTGCGCATGCCGCATGGCGCGACGCATGATGCGGCGAAGCACGTAACCGCGCCCCTCGTTGGAAGGCAGCACGCCGTCCGCGACCAGGAAGCAGGACGAGCGCAGATGATCGGCGATCACGCGGAAGGATGCCAGGTTCCCGGCATCCGGACCGTGCCCCAGCGCCGAAGACGTTGCGTCGATGAGGTGGCGGAACAGGTCGGTCTCGAAGACGCTCTCGGCCCCCTGAAGAATCGAGGCCATGCGCTCGAGACCCATGCCGGTGTCGATCGATGGGCGGGGAAGCGAAACGCGCTCTTCCTTGGTCACCTGCTCGTACTGCATGAAGACCAGGTTCCAGAATTCGAGGAAGCGGTCGCCATCCTCCTCGGGGGTTCCGGGGGGGCCGCCCCATATATGTTCGCCACGGTCGATGAAGATTTCGGAGCACGGGCCGCAGGGACCGGTGTCGCCCATTGCCCAGAAGTTGTCCGAAGTGGCGATGCGGATGATGCGGTCGTCCGAGAAGCCGGCGATCTTCTTCCAGTGGTCGGCCGCCTCGTCGTCGGTATGGTAGACGGTGACGAGCAGCTTGTCCTTGTTCAGCCCGAACTCCTTGGTGATCAGGTTCCAGGCGAGCTCGATGGCGCGTTCCTTGAAGTAGTCGCCGAAGGAAAAGTTGCCGAGCATCTCGAAGAAGGTGAGATGGCGGGCGGTGTAGCCGACATTGTCGAGGTCGTTGTGCTTTCCGCCGGCGCGCACGCTCTTCTGCGCGGTCGCGGCGCGCGAATAGGAGCGCGCCTCGAGCCCGGTGAACACGTTCTTGAATTGCACCATGCCGGCATTGGTGAACATCAATGTCGGGTCGTTGCGTGGCACGAGCGGGCTCGATGCGACGATCTCGTGCCCGTTTTTCCGGAAATAGTCGAGGAAAGCCGACCGGATCTCGTTTACGCCACTCATGAAGCTGCCTTTTTCAGAGGAACCGCCGGTCCCGGCGGGCGATATGGATAGGGCCTTTTAGCGACAGCGCGGGAGACTGTCCAGAAAGCCGCGAAGGCCTGGAATCCGGGCTCCGCCATGACCCGCAAGGCATGATGCGCAGCCCGGTTCGGACGCGTTCGCCGGGAGGAACAACGACAAAGCCGCCGGCGTGAAGCCGGCGGCTTTGTCGTTCGCGCGAATTGTTGCGTGCGGCGACTACATCTCGCCCGCTTCATCCAGGCCGCCGTCTTCGCCGCCGCCATTCTCGAGGAACTTCTCCGCGATAAGGCCCGCATTCTGGCGCAGCGCCGTCTCGATCTCGCGCGCGAGTTCCGGGTTGTCGCGCAGGAAGTTCTTCGCATTCTCGCGGCCCTGGCCGAGACGCTGCGAATTGTAGGAGAACCAGGCACCCGACTTCTCGATCACCCCTGCCTTGACACCGAGATCGACGAGTTCGCCCGTCTTGGAGACACCTTCGCCATACATGATGTCGAACTCGACCACCTTGAAGGGCGGCGCCAGCTTGTTCTTGACCACCTTGACGCGGGTCTGGTTGCCGACGACCTCGTCGCGGTCCTTCACCTGGCCGATGCGACGAATGTCGAGCCGGACAGAGGCGTAGAACTTCAGCGCGTTGCCGCCCGTGGTCGTCTCGGGCGAGCCGAACATGACGCCGATCTTCATGCGGATCTGGTTGATGAAGATAACCATGGTGTTCGAGCGCGAGATCGACGCGGTCAGCTTGCGCAACGCCTGGCTCATCAGGCGGGCCTGGAGGCCGGGCAGAGCGTCGCCCATCTCGCCCTCGATTTCCGCCCGCGGCGTCAGCGCCGCGACCGAATCGACGACCAGCACGTCGATCGCGCCCGAACGCACCAGGGTGTCGCAGATCTCCAGCGCCTGCTCGCCGGTATCCGGCTGCGAGATCAGGAGGTTTTCGAGATCGACGCCGAGCTTGCGCGCATAGACCGGATCGAGCGCATGTTCCGCGTCGACGAAGGCGCAGATGCCGCCCTTCTT
Organism: Mesorhizobium sp. L-8-10; assembly: GCF_016756635.1. Classification (NCBI taxonomy): domain Bacteria; kingdom Pseudomonadati; phylum Pseudomonadota; class Alphaproteobacteria; order Hyphomicrobiales; family Phyllobacteriaceae; genus Mesorhizobium; species Mesorhizobium sp. L-8-10. The sequence goes on from NZ_AP023263.1 coordinate 5,874,082, forward strand.
CTGGGCCTCGGCGACCGTGTGCAGCGCCAATGTCGTCTTGCCCGAGCTTTCCGGTCCGTAGACCTCGATGATGCGTCCGCGCGGCAGGCCGCCGATGCCGAGCGCGATGTCGAGCCCGAGCGAGCCGGTCGACACCGTTCCGATCTCGACCACCTGCTCGTTCTGGCCGAGCCGCATGATCGAGCCCTTGCCGAAAGCGCGCTCGATCTGCGACAGCGCCGCATCCAGAGCCTTTGATTTGTCCACCGAATTGTCCTCTACAAGCCGCAATGTGTTCTGAGCCATGATACATTACCCCTGGGTCGTCAATGAAGACCGGACTATCCGGTGAATGGTTAGGATTTGTACCTCTTTTGTTCCCGTTTGACAAGAGGACATAACGGACTGAAACAAAATCGGAATTCGGATCCGTTCTATTTATGTCCCAAAGGCGCGCCTGCCGCGCGCGAGCGCTTCGTGCCATCCGCCCGACGTTCCGATTCGCTGCACTTGCATGCCCGCTGGCCGGAAGCCGAACGCTCCGGCGCCCGGACCGCTCAGGATGGATAGAGATCCTGGAACCTGACCAACGGTCGATGCATCGACCGTTGGAGCGCGCGATCGCGTGGCCCACGCCCGTTGGCGCGAAAGCCAGGCAGCCCGAAAGGGCCGTGCCGGCGCGTGAGGCCCAACAATCAAGCCTCGCCGGCGCCAGAGGCCAACTATCAAGTCAATGGCGAGAGCTGGATCTCGACACGACGGTTCTGCGCGCGTCCCTCCGGCGTCGCATTGGTGGCAATCGGCCGGGTCGAGCCGAACCCGGTCACGGCGAAACGCCTGGAATCGACGCCGCGGCCGCTCAGATAGTTCGCGACGGACAAAGCGCGACGCTGCGAAAGGTCGAAATTGTGGCCGGCGCTGCCGGTCGAATCGGTGTGGCCGTAGACGTCGACAATCGTGCGGTTGAACTTGTTGATGACCAGAGCCACAGAATTCAGCGTCGGATAGAAGGCCGGCATCACCTGGTCCTGATCGGTCGCGAAGGTGATGTTCGACGGCATATTGAGAATGATCTGGTCGCCCGAGCGGGTGACGCTGACGCCCGTGCCCTGCAACTGCCGGCGCAGTTCCGCCTCCTGCTGGTCCATGTAGCTGCCGGCAAGGCCCCCGGCCAGTGCACCGATACCCGCGCCGATCAGCGCATTGCGGCGATCGTCGCCGCCGGCCAGCATGCCGAGGCCCGCGCCGAGGCCTGCGCCGAGCGCGGCTCCACCCAGCGTGTTCGACACCTTGGGCTGGCCAGTATAGGGGTCAGTCGTGCACGCGCCGACGAAAATCGTGGCCGCGAGCACGGCCAGCACTGTCTTCTTCATCCGGTCATCCCTCTCCAGGTCTTCGCGCGCCGAAGCGCGTGTGAATCAATGCCTGCGCGGCCTTGTAGCACGATTGTGGGCGAAATGCGGTATGAAGGCGGCCGAACGAGCCGATGTTGTGGATCGCCGCCAGGGGGTAGGCCGGACTCGCTTTCGCCGGGGCCGGCCCGATGCCGTCAGTAGCCGCGCGGCGGCACGAACAGGCAGATGGTGCGGCCGTTGTTGGCGCCTGCCACCGAGCACCAATGGAACGCGCCGTCAGGCGAATTCTTAACGCGGGCGTCCGTATAGGCGAGCACCTCGCCCGTGCCCAGGATCACGTACCCTTCCGGACGCTCGCTGATCGCCTTCTTGCTCACCTCCCTGCAGTCATAACCGGAGCAGCATGCAAAGGGATAGCTCCAGCCTCTCGGCTGGGCGGCGCTGGGCATCGCGTCATGCGCGAGCCCCGGACCCGCAGGCACAATTCCGAGCAGGGCCAGGCCGGCAAGACGCCACGCGGTCCAGGATGCGACGATCGCTGCCCGCCTCGGTGAGATCAAGTCCTTGAGGTTTCGAAACATTGGCGACATTCCTGACACAGGCTCCAAGCAAATGCTGGCCCTTACCGGAACGTGACATCCCAAAACCGCATGCCGGACGGCGATGGTCTCGCGTGCCGGCATGGATGCTTTTCCAATGCTTCATCTAGGGTGTGCCGATTCTCTGGGCAACACAAGCAACCGAATGACGCACAATCGTCGCAATATGAGGAGTTGCAGTTGTTGCCGCCGATCACATTGCTTTGGGCAGACAGCGCCAGGTCAGCCAGCCGCAGAACGCGCGGAAAATGCCGGGCTTGCCGAAGACGGCGTCCAGCCCCAAAGAGACCAGCACGACACGCCAGCAACTCGATGACATGGAAGCTCGCGAAGGCCCGCGCCCGGCGGGCGCACTGCGGGGCAGCCAGATCGGGTGGCGGACCTGCATCGTCAAAGAAAGACTCTGGGGAGAGGCAGTCCGCCAAGTATGACCAGGCGGCCGGCCTCTCCGATTGCGGGAGACCGACCTTCACCCGCCGAAATACGAAGCGGCCGGCCTGCTGCAGGTCAGGGATTGTCCCATTTCGGCGAGAAACTGAAATCGCAAAGCCTGGCGTTTCTCGCCGAAAGCATTGAAATCGCGTCCATTTCCTCTTCCGACAAAGCGAAATCGGAGACCGCGAGGTTCTCCGCCAGCCGCTCCTTCCGGGTCGTCCGGGGAATGGGCAAAACACCAGTCTTTTGCATGTGCCAGCGCAGGACGATCTGCGCCGGCGTCCGGCCGTGGCGGCGCGCAGCCGACGTCACGGCCGGCTCCGAAAACAGCGGCTCGCCGCGAAAGATCGGGCAGTAGGCGACCATGGCCATGCCGGCCGCGCGGCAGGCGGCATGGACCTTCGACTGGTCGAGATAGGGATGGTACTCGACCTGGTTGGCCACGAGCGGCGCCTGCGAGGCCGCGAGCGCCTCGCGCAGCAGAGCGGTCGTGAAGTTGGAAACGCCGATGTGCCGCGTGAGCCCCCTCGCCTTCACGGCGTTCAGTGCCCCGATCGTCTCGGCGACCGGCACGGCCGGGTTGGGCCAGTGGACGAGCAGCAGGTCGACATGGTCGAGGCCCAGGCGCCTCAGGCTCGCCTCGGCTGATCGTTCGAGCTTTCGCGGCTCGATATCTGACCACCAGACCTTGGTCGTGACGAAGATCTCGTCGCGCGGCACGCCGCAGGCCCTCAGCCGGCGCCGACCGCTTCCTCATTGTCATAGGCGGCGGCCGTATCGACATGCCGATAGCCGAGAGCCAGCGCATGGGCCACGAGTTCCGCGCATAACCGGCCGTTCAGCGTCCATGTGCCCATCCCGGGCGTCGGAATGCGCGCACCGTTGGCCTCCACGATGTCCATGGCCTCGATCTCCGCTACAGTCGATCTGCTTGCACATTTTACCAAACGCCTGCAACAACAGACCATGATCCTCGACAGCGCGCAGCAACCAGCCCCGAAGAAATCAGCCTCCCGCATCGAGGCCATCGACATCGCCCGCGGCGCAGCCCTGGTGGCCATGGCGATCTACCACTTCACCTGGGATCTCGAATTCTTCGGTTATGCCGAGCCCCAGATGACCGCACAGGGCGGCTGGAAGCTGTTCGCCCGCGCCATCGCCTCGTCCTTCCTGTTCCTGGTCGGCGTCAGCCTCGTGCTCGCCCATGGCAGGGGCATCCGCTGGAACGGCTTCCTGCGCCGGCTGGCCATGGTGGCCGCCGCGGCCGCCGCGATATCGATCGTCACCTATGTCGCCTTACGCGGTGGGTTCATCTTCTTCGGCATATTGCACCAGATCGCGGTGGCGAGCCTGCTCGGCCTGGCCTTCCTGAGGCTGCCGGCGGCGGTCGTCCTGCTCGCGGCGGTCGCCGTCATCGCCGCGCCGAACTTCCTGCGCTCGGCCCTTTTCGACCATCCCGCATGGTGGTGGCTCGGCCTCGGCAGCTTCAATCCACGCTCGAACGACTACGTGCCGGTGTTTCCCTGGTTCGGCGCGGTGCTGGCCGGCATCGGCGCGGCGAAGCTCGCCCAGGCACAGGGCCTTTTTGCACGGCTGGCGACGATACGACCCGGCGCCTGGTCCCGCCCCCTCCAATTCGCCGGGCGGCACAGCCTGGCCTTCTACCTCATCCATCAGCCCGTGCTGATCGCCTGCGTCTGGGCCCTGTCGCAGGTGGCGCCGCCCCGGACGGAAAGCCGTGAGGTGACGTTCCTGAAATCTTGCGAACGGCAATGCAGCGACCTTGGCGACGCCGGATTCTGCGCGCGCTATTGTGCCTGCATGCTCGACTCGCTCGAGCGGGAAGGGCTTGTCGAGCAGGCCTTCTCGGGGGACAACAGCGAAGTCCTGCAGAGCCAGGTGGAAGGCCTTGCGGGCATATGCACGGCGGAAGCCGACCGGACGGTTCCGGAGGGAGGGACACAATGAGCGATCCGCAGGCGCGGCCGAACCGCTTGCCGTGGCCACCCTTCATCTATCTCGCGGCCATCGCCGCAAGCCTCTTCGCCCATATCCTCTTTCCTCTGCCGTGGATCGGCGCGCCGCTCTCCGACATATTGTTCGCCGTCGGCTGGCTGGCTGTCGCGGCAACGATCGCCCTCGAATATACGGCGATGCGCACGCTCGTCCGCGCCCGGACGACGATCATGCCCAACCGTCCCAGCGAGCATCTGGTGACCAGCGGGCCCTTCTCCTTCACCCGCAACCCGATCTATCTCGGCAACACCTTGCTGATGATCGGCATCGCCCTGATCAGCGGCATCGCGTGGTTCCTGCCTCTGGCGCTGATTGCAGCCTTCGCCACGCAGAAGCTCGCCATCGAACGCGAGGAAAGGCATCTGCACGCTCGCTTCGGCAAACGATATAACGACTATGCCAGGCGGGTGCGCCGCTGGATCTGACATGACCTGGCCGGCGCGAGCGTCGGCCCGAAGAGCAATTCGGTGCCTGCCGGCATCTCGCCTCGCCGGATGGCGCCTTCCACGGTCGCTTCACCGCAGTTTCTGCGCAGGTCAGGTATTGACGCCCAGTTCCACGAGCCGCTCGACACAGGATTCCTCGGCCTGGTCGAGTTCGGCGAGCGTCTCCTCCAGGTCGCGGCGCTTCTGCCTGAGGTCTTCGCGCTTCTCCTCGATGCGCTTGATCATCAGCTTCAACTGGCCCACCTCGCCGGGCGGTTCCTTGTACATCTGGATGATTTCGCGGATCTCGTTGATGGAGAAGCCAAGCCTCTTTCCGCGCATGATCTGCTTGACCAGATGCCGGTCGGACGGACGGAACAGACGCGTGCGGCCGCGACGAACCGGCTGGATCAGCCCCTCGTCCTCGTAGAAGCGCAGCGTCCTGGTCGAGATGTCGAACTCGCGGGTGAGCTCGGTGATCGAATAGTATTCCCGCATTGCCATGCAGCGCACTCGCCGTGTTTCGAATGCGACATCTGGCACGGCATTTACGTAAAAGTCAAATATCCGAAATTCCTCATGCCTCACTGCTAGTTCGCCGAATGGAGTCACGGGTGCAGTGAGCCGTGTTCAGCCCAAATTCATCCACCAGGAAGCGAGACCGAGGAAGGCCAGGAAGCCGATCACATCCGTCACCATGGTGGTGAAGATCGACGACGAGATCGCCGGATCGGCGCCGAGCCGGTCGAGGAACAGGGGAATCAGAATGCCGCCCAGTGCGGCAGCGAACATGTTGATGATCATCGCCGCAGCGATCACAAGGCCAAGGTCGGTATTCTCGAACCATCCGGCGGCGATCACGCCAATGATGGTCGCGATGATGACGCCGTTGAGCAGCCCGACCATCATCTCGCGGCGGATGACCCGCGCGGCATTGTAGATGTCGAGGTCGCGGGTCGCGAGCGCCCGCACGGTCACGGTCATGGTCTGGGTGCCGGCATTGCCGCCGAGCGAGGCGACGACGGGCATCAGGGCCGCCAGCGCCACCATCTCCTCGATCGTCGCGCCGAACATGCTGATGACCGAGACCGAGACGAAGGCAGTAACCAGGTTGACAAGCAGCCAGGGCACGCGCGAGCGGGACGTCGCCACCACCGTGTCGGAGAGTTCCTCGTCGCCGACGCCGCCCATGCGCAACAAGTCTTCCTCGGCTTCCTGCTGGATGACGTCGACCACATCGTCGATGGTGAGCACGCCCACCAGCCGTTCGTTCTCGTCGACCACGGCAGCCGAGAGCAGGTCGTATTGCTCGAATTCGCGGGCCGCCTCTTCCTGATCCATGGTGGCCGGGATCGCGTGGCGCGTCTCGTGCATGACGTCTTCGATCTTCACCGAGCGCTTGGTGCGCAGGATCTGGTCGAGATCGACGGCGCCCAGCAGCTTGAAGGTCGGGTCGATGACGAAGATCTGGCTGAAGCGGTCGGGAAGGTTCTGGTCCTCGCGCATGTAGTCGATGGTCTGGCCGACGGTCCAGAACGGCGGCACCGCCACGAACTCGGTCTGCATGCGCCGGCCGGCCGTCTCCTCCGGATAGTCGAGCGCGCGGCGCAGCCGGATGCGCTCGGTGAAGGGAAGCTGCGCGAGAATCTCCTCCTGGTCCTCGGCGTCGAGATCCTCGAGGATGTAGACCGCGTCGTCGGAATCGAGCTCCTTGAAAGCCTCGGCGATCTGCTCGTTGGGCAGGCTGTCGACGATGTCGAGGCGAATTGCCTCGTCGACTTCGGTCAGCGCGGAGAAGTCGAAGTCCTTGCCGAGCAGATCGACCAGCGCCAGCCGCTGCTCCGGAAGCAGCGCCTCGAGCAGGTCGCCCACCTCCGACTGGTGGAGGTCGGCCACGTCGCGCTTGAGCGTGATCGTGTCGCGATCGGCGATCGCCGCGCCGATATGGGCGAGGAACGACGGGCGGATGACGCCGTCCGCATCGTAGATGTCGGCGTGTCCCTCTGCCGAGGCGCCTGGAGCCTGTTCGTGCGTGCCTTCCAACGGCGCCTCCCGCTACGCGATTCCGGGAACGTTGTCAGAGCGGTCTAGCCCGTTTTCTTGCCGGATTGAACAGCCGCGCGAAGCGAATTTGCGGCGGCATCGAGAGAACGACCGCTTAGTACTGCCGTACGGCCCGGCAGCCCGCTTCTCATGCCCCGCAAGGAGGTGGCGCGTCGCCGCAACAACGGATCACATCCCTTGATCGAGATGTTGCCGAGACCAGCCGCCGCGGAGCCTCAGCGGCCGCCACTTGCTGGAACGGGCCTTCCGTGCCGGGACATAGGCTCGGGAAAGTTCGGTCACGGTCGGGAGGCGCAGCTGTTGCGTCTATGTGTCGATCAAATGCGTCCAGCACGGCGGGGCAGCGCGATCAAAAGGAACGCGCTGGCCCGAGCCAACGTTACCGGTAGATGCGATCCATCCAGATTATGCGATGAACGCGGAGCTTTCTGCGTTGACGCTCCGCGTAGCGGACCGCGCTCTTCTTGTTGGCGAAGGACTGAATCTCAGGCCGCCCTTCGACGACACTGCGGACGAACCATTCGCCCATGGACGGAACGACTTCGATGGAGTTTTCGAATGGCTTGCGCATTTCGCTGGGCATAGCTGGGACCCCTTCGGTCCGGGGCGAAAGCGTGATTGTCTCTTTCAAGAACCGGCGCCCGTGCCAATTACCGGCAACGAACCATGGGACGCTCCTCGACTGCCAGAGTCAAGCGAATAGCCGAAAGACTGAAGAACCCGCCACCCAGGATACATGCCGATTTCTTGTTGTCCCCAAGGCTCGCCAGGCAGTTCGTTCTGAAGCGCACCTAGATTTGCCTTGCGGTGAACACATTCGCAGCCTATTGTTCAATTATCGATCTTGTTGGCGAACATTGTTTCGCGCTTTGGCGCCCTTACGATCTTCCTTCTCAATTTCGAAGACTACGGCGTTTGGCACGCAGCCAGGCGGCGACAATCTGTGCCGATTTGAAAGGAAATCGCCATGAACACCGGAACTGTAAAGTTCTTCAACTCCACCAAGGGCTTCGGCTTCATCGAGCTGGGCAATGGACAGCCGGACGTGTTTGTCCACATTTCTGCCGTCGAACGGGCCGGAATGCGCAGCCTGGTAGAAGGTCAGAAGGTCAGCTTCGACATCGTGCGGGACAATCGCAGCGGCAAGAGCTCGGCCGAGAACCTTCAGGCCGCGTAAGGACACAGCGCTTCGGGTCTTTGACCACGGATGTTGGCCAACGAAGCGTCAGGGGGAAGGTCGGGTTTGCCCGGCCTTTTTTCTTTCCGGCGAAAGGAGAGCAGCATGAAGCGTATCCCCGGAGATGACATATTCAAACCGAACCCGACGCGGATCGAAGCCAAGAGCGATACCACCACGAGAGCCGCGCGGGAGATACTCGCAAAAGAAGAAGCGTCCAGGTCCGCGAAGACCAAGCGGTTGCGCGCCGCCAGGCTCGCCCGGGAAGAGATGGAAGGCACGACGGCCAACGGGCCTAAGAAGGCTCGGAAACGATAGCGTGCAAGGGAAGTATCCGCGAGGCGGCCGGGCATAGGGCCAACACCTTTTGGTGAGCGCACTCCACTTGCAGCACTCATACTCGGCGGCGGATCCGGCATCTAACCCGTCAAGGTAGATGAGCAATCGATCCGTTCCTGACGTAAGCGATGCCCAACGCCATCGTCGGGGACATCGGTGATGGCGCCGTCCCTGTTGGGGGACGATATTCCAACTTCTAAGTGACCAACTTTTTGTCGACCCTCGCAGCAGCAGTCAGCCGGGCGACCTTGTTCATATGGGCTATGGCGGCACTGCCGCCCATCGTCTTGGTGAGGAGTGCAAATTTCCCGTCGCCATCTTCGCCGACCGGACTTAGCGCTTGATCCATGTAACCCGCTCTGCCCACCTCACGCTTGATCGCACTCGCTGCAAGCACCAGACCAACGATCCGCCCTGCTATGATGATGTTCTTCCTGACGGTCCGCCACGCCAGTCGCGGCCAGAAGATCAAAGGGCTTTCACGTGGCAAGCCGGGCCGGCGCTCGGAGGGCCGCATAAGTCGAAGAATCCCGGTCTGCAGCGGGTGCATGTTTTCGATCGGAACAGAGGTGCCGAACGTCACCAGAAGTTTGACGAGGCTGTGAACGGGCACGCCGGTCGCGACCGCACGGCGCAGCAGCGTGTGCATGTGCTTTGGCGTGTAATAGAGCGCCCAGGCCTCGCGGTAGATGCCCTCCCACTCAGCCTTGCTCATCCGCGAATGGGGCGTGCATACATGCTCGACATCATAGATGTTGAGGTCCGCGTCCATCTCGCCGCCCGCCCTCCAGAGCGCCTGATGGTCCTCGGATCCGGGCAGCGGGGTCAAGCAGAAGAACTCGACGATGTCGAGCGGCAGCTCCTGCTGGATAATGGCGATGTCGCGCCTGATCGTCTCGGGCGTGTCCGCCGGGAAGCCGAGGATGTAGCCTGCTATCGTGATGATACCCTCTGCCTTCCAGGCGAGCAGCATCTGGCGATACTCGGTGATCTTGTTCTGCCGCTTCTTGGCGGCCGTGAGGTTGTCGGGGTTGACGTTTTCCAGCCCGATGAAGACGCGCGTCACGCCGGCCCGCTTGGCCTTCTCGACGAAATTTTCGATTCTGTGGCAGAGCGTATCGACCTGGATCATCAGGCCGAGCGGGATGCCGTGCTTCTCGCGCAGTTCGATCAGCCGGTCGAAGATCGCCTCCCACTCCCTGTTGCGGGCGAAATTGTCGTCGGTGATGAAGAACTTGTGTATCCCTTGCGCCCAGTTCATCCGTACAAGCTTCTCGACGTCATCCGCCGAGCGGAAGCGCGACCTGCGACCCTGAACATTGATGATCGTACAGAACGAGCACTGGTAAGGGCAGCCGCGGCCGGCGTCGAAGCTGGTGCTCAGCCCCAGCGTGTGCTCGACATAGGTTTTCGGCAGGAACGGCACGGGCGTGCCCTGGATCCCCGGCAGATCTTTCATGAAATCGTAAAGCGGTTTCAGCTCTCCCGCCGCGGCATCGCGGAGCACGTCGTCGAGCCGACCTTCGGCCTCGCCCGCGAACATCGAGATCCCCATCTCGCGACATTGGTCGAGCCCGACCGCCTCGTCGTCCAGCATGGCGAGGCAGCCGGAAATGTGAAAGCCCCCCATTGCGACCGGCACGCCCGCCTCCCGGAAAGGGCGAGCCATGTCCAGCGCGCGCGGATACTGGTTGGATTGAACGCCGACCAACGCGACAAGGCCGAAGTTGCCATGGCGCTCGAACCGCTTCAGGAGCCCGGGAATATCGACGCGCGTATTGGTCTCGTCGATCGCGACAATGTCGATCGCGACACCAGGCCCGAGCACCTCACGCTCTGCGCAGTCTGCGGAGATGCCGTAAAGGGCAGCCAGCGAGTTGGAGGGGATCATGGCCCGCCACCAGCGGATCACGTAGCCGTCATCGTCGTAATGCGACGGTTTGATGAGGACGAGTTGGAAGCGCCGGCCCACCGTTGCACGGGAATTGGACAAAGCCTGACTTTCGCGCTCGAGGGGCCGATGAGAGACGGCACTGGCGACTTAGCACGGCCAGAACTTGATCTGCAAACTCAAAGCCTGAACCGCCCTACAGCCAGAACCGCGACGGCGACCAAGAGTGACCAGACGTTCGAGACAATCCAAGCGGTCGAGATCCCGAATACGATCTCGTTGTTCACGCGATGCTCCCACGTTTGTCATGCCTTCCACGAAAGGCACGAGCCATGGGATGGTTGCAGAGAACACGTTTTCGTCCGCGTGTCGCACCGTCGGGCATCTCAAATGCTGCCTGTGGGAAAGCGGGCTCGAACCGTCGGCTGCGCTTATGAGCACCGGGCTCTAGCTGTTCGAATGATCCGCGCAATTGCCCGACCGAACCATGCCGTCATGAACGGCGAATGGAACCTCTCCACCCGGCACCGGTTATTCGCCAAACCGGAGCGGAGACCATGGATGCCGGCAGCATTCTAACGAAGTTGGGCACCCTGACCGCGCGGCCGTGGGCATTCCTGATCCTGATCGCCTATGCCGTTCTGTGGCTGACGTTCGAGCGAGACAGCTTCGATTGGCACGGCTTTGCCACGTTGGCGACCTGGGCCATGACCTTGTTCATTCAACGAGCCGAGCATCGAGATACACAAGCGCTGCAGGCCAAACTGGATGAACTGCTGCGCGCGACCGGACCCGCGAGGGACGAACTCGCACAGATTGATCAGCAGGAGCCCGAGGAAATCGAGCGGCGCAGGGAATCCGAACAGAGGTGAGCTTCTTGTGTCATGCGCGGGTTGACTGGTTTCCCGAGCAACACGCCTGGAGCATTTCCGCGTTTCGAAGAAAAGCGGAAATGCTCCAGCTCTTTGTTCATACGCATTCCAGACGCAAGAGCGCTGCGCACTTTTGCTGGAATTGCACTGGGAATACATCGGTCCCGAGAAGATGAATGGTGCGGTTCAGAAGTCTCCAGCGGATTACCCCACAGCGACCTCGGTCGAGGGGGATCATCGTCGCCCGTCTATGCTTCACCTTTCACGCCCCTATCGGCACCTTCAACTCCTGACCGACAAATATCCGATCAGGGTCGGTGACAAGCTGCGGATTGGCGCGGGCGATCCTGGTGAACAGGCTTGAGTCACCATAATTCTCGCGCGCGATTTTCGACAGCGTATCGCCGGCAATGACTCGATGAATGCGAAAGCCGATATAGCCTGGCACGATGCGCGGGCCATAGATGACGGGCACGATCACCTTGTTGATCTCCGAGCCGTCCTGTGCGCTCTCTTCGAACACCTCGACGAACAGGCGGTCGAGTTGAAAGGCTGCGTTGCCGATCTGCACCTGGATTTGGAACTGACCGTGTTCACCGGTGCCGCCGCCAACGGTGAAGAAGCCGGTGCGCTCGTCGTGGCCGTCGTGGACCCGCCAGTTCAACGTGGCCTCGAAGCCCTGCCCCACGCCTGCAATGAGCACAGGGTCGCCGACCAGATCGAAAGGCTTCGGCTGCTGTATCTCGTTGGGCATGTTCCCTCCTTCCTCACGGTTGCTGCTTACATGATGGAAAGCAACAGGCGAGCACGCACCAGGAGGCAACGGAACAGGGAATGTCTCCCTTACGCTAGCCGCCGGCAGCGCAAAAATCCTGTTATTGCGCATAATACTACAAAGGCGGCAGCAATGCACCTTTCCTTTTGCAATCCATTTCTTATTGGTTTCAATATGCTCAATATCCGTCGCAGTTCTTGGCCCACGGATTGCGATATAGTCGACGTGCGGGAATTGGATTCTTATGCGGCGGCTGCCACGTTGCTCGAAATCAGCCTGCCGGTGACGCGAACGATCAGGAAGTCGGCACCGAAGCTGCGCAGCGTAGGCCAGTCGAACCAATCCCGGTTCCGTTGCTAGTAGATCTGGTGTTCGACCACGAAGGACATGCGGGCGGCAGAACCGTTCGCCCCTACGCGCCACTTCTCATCCGCAAACACAGCAAGGTGTCCCGGCGTAGCGTTGAGAAAGCACAAACGAAAGGGCAGGCCGGAGCGGTCATGGCGTATCTTCCGGAGCACAAGGCCCAATGAGTCCGATCTGAACGCGTTGAAGCAGTATCCGGCCGAACAGGCGCTGTAGTCGAAAGCCTCAGCGAAACTCGAGTAGACCTCAACCGGAGCATGCAGCCGACGACGCATTATCCGAACATTGTCATCTGCTTCGGCAACCATCATCGGAGAGGTATCTATGCCGATGGCCATTTGGATTTTGCGGAAAGCTGCGAGCACAGCACGCGACCCTTACCGCAACCGATATCCACAAAGACCTCATCCGGCACCAACTCCAACGCGTCGAGTAGCCCGTCGATGGCGCGATACGTCTCCGCCACTATTCCACATTGATGTCCGGCCCGCGTTGCACGGGCCGGAAAAACATTTGACCGGCATGGATGGAGAGGCTTGGCTTGCCAGCCAAACTGCATTCCGCATAACTACGCTGCACGCACGGCAGCGCCCCGTTTTGCTGCTATCTCTTTTTCAAGTTGTTGCGGGTCCGACGCCGCAACCAGATATAGCCGCCAATGAAAACGCCAGCAGGAAGCCCGAGGGCTGCTACCGGGCCGGGTGCGGAATGACTTATCTTTTTTGCCTGCCCCGGAGGCATGGGTTTCTCGGCGAAGCTCGGAGACGACACCAGAAGCGCCACGGCCGCTGCGGATAGCAAGGCCTTCATGCACATGCGCAACCCCTCCTTTCTCTCGGAGGAATGCTCCCAGCCCTTTTGCAATGTATTCCCGCGCCTCCTCTCCGAGCATCTGACCGAAAGGCGTATGCCCATCGGCAAACCGAGGCACAACGGTCGCTATCTGAAGAGCCCGGCCCGGACACAGGCCGGCAAGATGGCAACCAGCGCGCTCCTGCGGGGGGGGGCTAGCGCCCGCGTCGCTTCAGTGCATCTCCAACGGCGCCGTTCACCGGTTTCTCGAGTTCTTCACCTTCCGGATTCTCCGAAGGCGAATCTCTGGTGTCTCGAGGAGGATGCCCACCGTGCTCGGGCTCCGGGGGCGCTCCGTCCTTGGGATCGGGCGGTTGCTTCTTCTTATCGTCGACCTCATACAGCAGGCCGACGATCTGGGCAGCCATATCAGGCATCGTCAGCACTCCAGTTTCGATGGACTAACCGGCTGACCGACGTCAGGTTCCCAGTGCAAAACGCAAAAAGCCTGCGCGTCAGATGACAGACACGCCGCCCGAGGGCGAGGCGCCAAAAGAGCCGCGCCTTGGTAGCTTTGAAGCTGCAGCGGACCTACACGGCACGGCAACTGCGCGCGGATCGTCGGGAAGCTTCCGAACAAAAAAGGCAAGCCCACGATCGTGGCCATCCTCGGCCATTCTGAGGCGAAGATGAGCGAGGTCTACACCCGGCGGGTCGAGCGCTGGAAACTCGCCAAAACGGCGATCGAGCGGGCAAGGTGTCCCACGCATCGCGCTGACGTGGGACACACCCACGCTCAACACCTTTGGAAACAAGGGTCTGGAGACTGCCGTCGGTGCGCCTTGGCAGAGAGAGCCCGAACCTCAAGGGTTCGCAAGGGCGACCGCCCGTCGGCCGGTCAGGCCGCCCCATCGGAGCCGTGAGCGAAGCGAACTGGCGTGAGATCAAGAAAAGCAGAGGGAGCCCGAACCCGAGGGGTGCGCAAGGGCGACCGCCCGTCGGCCGGTCAGGCCGCCCCATCGGAGCCGTGAGCGAAGCGAACTGGCGTGAGATCAAGAAAAGCAGAGGGAGCCCGAACCCGAGGGGTGCGCAGGGCGACCGCCCGTCGGCCGGTCAGGCCGCCCCATCGGGAGCCGTGAGCGAAGCGAACTGGCGTGAGATCAAGAAAAGCAGAGGGAGCCCGAAACCCGAGGGGTGCGCAAGGGCGACCGCCCGTCGGCCGGTCAGGCCGCCCCATCGGAGCCGTGAGCGAAGCGAACTGGCGTGAGATCAAGAAAAGCAGAGGGAGCCCGAACCCGAGGGGTGCGCAAGGGCGACCGCCCGTCGGCCGGTCAGGCCGCCCCATCGGAGCCGTGAGCGAAGCGAACTGGCGTGAGATCAAGAAAAGCAGAGGGAGCCCGAACCCGAGGGGTGCGCAAGGGCGACCGCCCGTCGGCCGGTCAGGCCGCCCCATCGGAGCCGTGAGCGAAGCGAACTGGCGTGAGATCAAGAAAAGCAGAGGGAGCTCGAACCCGAAGGGTTCGCAAGGGCGACCGCCCGTCGGCCGGTCAGGCCGCCCCATCGGAGCCGTGAGCGAAGCGAACTGGCGTGAGATCAAGAAAAGCAGAGGGAGCTCGAACCCGAAGGGTTCGCAAGGGCGACCGCCCGTCGGCCGGTCAGGCCGCCCCATCGGAGCCGTGAGCGAAGCGAACTGGCGTGAGATCAAGAAAAGCAGAGGGAGCTCGAACCCGAAGGGTTCGCAAGGGCGACCGCCCGTCGGCCGGTCAGGCCGCCCCATCGGAGCCGTGAGCGAAGCGAACTGGCGTGAGATCAAGAAAAGCAGAGGGAGCTCGAACCCGAAGGGTTCGCAAGGGCGACCGCCCGTCGGCCGGTCAGGCCGCCCCATCGGAGCCGTGAGCGAAGCGAACTGGCGTGAGATCAAGAAATGGTGCGGTCGAGAAGACTCGAACTTCCACGGGTTGCCCCACAGCGACCTCAACGCTGCGCGTCTACCAATTCCGCCACGACCGCACGTCACGACAGGGGCCGGTCCGAACCGGCTCGCGGCATGTAGCAAATCGCTTTGGGCGAAACAAGTGCGCCTGGTGCTTTTAAGCGAGGAGATTTGCACAAGTTTTCGCCCGCCTCTTCCCGCCTTGCGCGAACTGGACGTTGCGTCCGGCAAGGTCCATATTCGGCCAGGGAAAAAACCATGACAGAACGCAGCCAGATCGCCACGTCCTTCCTGCCGGTTCCGGGTTCCGCGCCCGTCGAATGGCGGATCGAACCCGGGCTCACACCCTACCCGGAAGCGCTGGAATTCATGGAGAGCCGCGCCGCCTCGATTCGTGAGGGCAAGGAGCCCGAACTGATCTGGCTGGTCGAGCATCCCCCGCTCTACACGGCTGGAACCAGCGCCAGGGTCGAAGACCTGATCGAAGCCGACCGCTTTCCCGTGTTCGCGGCCGGACGCGGCGGCGAATATACCTATCATGGGCCTGGGCAGCGCGTGGCCTATGTCATGCTCGACCTGAAGCGCAGACGCGAGGACGTACGCGCCTTCGTCGCTGCCCTGGAGGAATGGATCATCCGTACGCTCGACCGTTTCAACGTCAGGGGCGAACGGCGCGAGGATCGGGTCGGTGTCTGGGTGATTCGGCCCGACCGCCCGCGCCTGCCCGACGGTTCCGTGGCCGAGGACAAGATCGCCGCGATCGGCATCCGCCTCAGGCGCTGGGTGTCCTTCCACGGCATCGCCGTCAATGTCGAGCCGGAGCTGTCGCATTTCTCCGGCATCGTGCCCTGTGGAATCACAGGCTACGGCGTCACCAGCCTGGTGGATCTCGGCCTGCCGGTCACCATGGCCGATGTCGACATCGCCTTGAAGGGCGCCTTCTCCGAAGTGTTCGGACCGGTTGAGGCCGAACAATCCGAAACAATGCGCAGGAGTGCGTGACATGAAGCAGGCGCGGCTGCGATCCCTCACACTTGCCGCGCTGCTTGCCGTCCTGGCTCCAGCCGCCCATGCCCAGCAGGCCTCCGATGTCGTGGCTCCAGAGGGCAAGAGCGGCATCACCACCAGGGCGCCTGTCCATGCCGCGAGCCAGATGGTTGCCGCGGCCAATCCGCTCGCTGCCCAAGCCGGGCTTGCGGTGCTGCGCGACGGCGGCAACGCCGCCGATGCGCTGGTCGCCGTCCAGGCCGTGCTCGGTCTCGTCGAGCCGCAATCCTCGGGCCTCGGCGGCGGCGCCTTCCTCACCTGGTACGACGCCTCCACCGGCAACGTGACGACTTTCGACGGCCGCGAAACGGCGCCCGCGGCGGCGACCCCGAACCTTTTCCTCGGAGCCGACGGCAAGCCGCTCGAATTCTTCGACGCCGTGGTCGGCGGCCGATCGGTCGGCACTCCCGGTGTTCCGCGCCTCCTGGAGACGGTGCACGCCAGATACGGAAAGCGGCCTTGGGCCGGCCTGTTCGATCAGGCGATCGAACTCGGCGAGAAAGGCTTCGCGGTTTCTGCGCGCCTCAACGCCCTGCTCGTCGAGGACGGCGGCCGGCTCGACCAGGACCCCGCCGCACGGGCCTACTTCTTCGGCTCGGACGGCAAGCCGCTGGCCACGGGCACTGAACTCGCCAATCCGGACTACGCGGCCACCTTGAAGGCCATGGCGGCGGGCGGCGCGGACGCCTTCTACAAGGGTGCGATCGCCGAGAAGATCGTCGCGGCGATACAGGGCCATGCGACAAATCCGGGCGGACTCACCCTGGCCGACCTTGCCGGTTATGAGGTCAAGGAACGTTCCGCAGTCTGTGCGCCCTATCGCGGCCATCAGGTCTGCGGCATGGGACCGCCCTCGTCGGGCGCGATCGCCATCGGCCAGATTCTCGGCATGATCGAGCCTTTCGACATCGCGACGCTCGGGCCCGACGATCCGGTGAGTTGGCGCATCATCGGCGATGCCACCCGCCTCGCCTTTGCCGATCGCGAACGCTTCGTGGCCGACAGCGATTTCGTGACCTTGCCGAAGGGCCTGCTCGATGCCGATTATCTGAAATCGCGTTCGGCGCTGCTGCGCCGGGACACCGCCCTCGGCCCCGACGAGGCAAGCGCCGGCGAGCCGCCGTGGGACAAGGCCGAGCTCAGGATCGACGGTCGCTCGCTGGAGCAGCCCTCCACCTCGCATTTCACTGTTGTCGACAAGGACGGCAACATCGCCGCCATGACGTCCTCGATCGAGAACGGCTTCGGCTCGCGAATGATGGTGGCCGGTTTCCTGCTCAACAACCAGCTCACCGACTTTTCCTTCGAGCCCGAAGCCGACGGCGAGGCGGTTGCGAACCGGGTCGAGGCCGGCAAACGGCCGCGCTCTTCAATGTCGCCCACGATCGTGCTGAGAGACGGCAAGCCAGTGTTCGCGCTCGGCTCCCCCGGCGGCAGCCGCATCATTCCCTATGTCGCGACCACGATCATCGCGCTCATCGACTGGAAGATGGACATGCAGGCGGCGATATCCCTGCCGCATATGGTGAACCGCTCCGGCACCTATGATCTCGAGGCGGGCACTCCGGCCGAAGGGATGGCCGACGATCTCGAAGCCCTCGGCTACGAGGTCATGGTCCGCGACCTCAATTCGGGCCTTCACGGCATCACCATCGATGCCGGCGGGCTGACCGGCGGCGCAGATCCCCGCCGCGAAGGCGTGGCCCTCGGTGACTGATCGCGGTCTGCCGAATTCGTCCGTGCGGAGCGCCCTTGCGGCGCCCCGCTCCTTCTCCAATCAGAGCGCGCCGATCCACATCGCCATGGTGACGATGAAGGCGCTAACCGAAACCAGCGAAACGACATCCTGCAAAAGGTCAGTCATGGAACTCTCCTGATTTGGATATGTTCCTTTTATGTTCTATTCTTGTTCTTGTTTCAACCCATTTCCAGCGACGCGTGCCGTCGGCCGACTCAAAAGGTTAGCAAAATCCTAATCCGATCCACCGACATGCGGCGGATGCACAGCATCGCGCCGTGTCGGATCGATGGTTTTTCAGGAAGACCGCATGCGACGGCTCAGGTGCGAACCGGCACGAATATGGGTGGCCGATGGCCGGCGACACCGACCGCCGACACGATATCAGAAGGGGACGACCTTGCCTTCGGCCAGGGTGACGCGGCGGTCCATGCGCGCGGCGAGCTCGTGATTGTGGGTGGCGATCAGCGCGGCAAGGCCGGACTGGCGCACCAGCGCCTCCAACGCCTCGAAGACATAGGCGGCCGTGGTCGGATCGAGATTGCCTGTCGGCTCGTCGGCGAGCAGGATCAGCGGCGCATTGGCGACCGCGCGCGCGATCGCGACCCGCTGCTGCTCGCCGCCTGAAAGCTCGGCCGGCCGATGGTGGGCGCGCTTGCCGATCTTCATGTAGTCGAGCAACTGCGCCGCCCGTTCCGCCGCCTCGGCCTTGCCGAGCCCCTTCACGAGTTGCGGCATCATGATGTTCTCGAGCGCGGTGAACTCCGGCAGCAGATGGTGGAACTGGTAGACGAAGCCGATATCGTTGCGGCGGATCGCGGTACGCTCGTCGTCCGACAGCCGCCCGCAGGCCTTACCCGAGAGGATGACGTCCCCGGCGTCGGGCCGCTCCAGCAGTCCGGCCGTGTGCAGCAAGGTCGACTTGCCCGTGCCCGACGGTGCGACAAGCGCCACCATCTCGCCGCGCCCGAGCGTGAAATCGGCGCCGCTCAGGATGGTCAGCTTGCGCGGCCCCTGTACATAATGGCGTTCGACGCTCTTCAGTTCGATGACGGGGACGCTCACTCGTACCTCAGCGCTTCGACGGGATCGAGCTTCGCGGCGCGCCAGGCGGGAAACAGCGTTGCCAGGAAAGACAGGACAAGCGCCATGAGGATCACCGAGATCGTCTCGCCCGGATCCATCTTGGCCGGCAGCTTGCTCAGGAAATAGAGCTCCGGATTGAACAGCACCGTGCCCGACAACCAGGAGAAGAACTGGCGGATCGATTCCACATTGAGGCACACCACGATGCCCAGGATGACGCCGGCAATGGTGCCAGCCCCGCCGATCGCGGCTCCGGTCATCAGGAAGATGCGCATCACCGAAGCCCTCGTGGCGCCCATGGTGCGCAGGATGGCGATGTCGGCACCCTTGTCCTTCACCAGCATGACCAGGCCGGAGATGATGTTGAGGGCCGCGACGAGCACGATCAGCGTCAGGATCATGAACATCACGTTGCGCTCGACCTCGAGCGCCGAGAAGAAGGTGTGGTTGCGCTGCCGCCAGTCGGTCAGGAAGACCGGCCGCTGCGCCGCCTCCTCGACAGGGCCTTTCAGCGCGTCGACGGCATCGGGATTGTCGACGAAGATCTCCAGCGCCTGCGCGCGGTTCTCCATGTTGAAATAGAGCTGCGCTTCTGTGAGCGGCATGAAGATGATCGAGGAATCATATTCAGACATGCCGATCTCGTAGATGGCGACGATCGGATAGGACTTCACGCGCGGCGTCGTGCCGAGCGGGCTGACGTCGCCGTCGGGCGAGATCAGCGTGATCGTGTCGCCGAGCACGAGACCCAGATTCTCGGCCATGCGTGTGCCGATCGCCACGCCCTCGCTGTCGTCGAAACCGACGATCGAGCCCTGGCGGATGTTGTTGGCGACGAGTTCGAGCCTGGACAGGTCCTCGCCGCGGATACCGCGCACCAGCGCGCCCGTTCCGGCGCCGATATTGCCCGAGGCAAGCGTCTGTCCGTCGACCAGGGGGATCGCATATTTGACCCCGGGCACCCCGGCGATGCGGCCGGCGACGGCGGCGTAGTCCTCCAGCGGCGAATCGATCGGCTGCATCACGAGATGGCCGTTGATGCCCAGGATGCGCACCAGAAGCTCGGCCCGGAAGCCGTTCATCACCGCCATCACGATGATCAGCGTCGCGACGCCGAGCATGATGCCGGCAAAGGAGATCGAGGCGATCACCGAAATGAACGCCTCCTTGCGGCGGGCGCGCAGATAGCGCCAGGCCACCATCCGCTCGAAGGCGGAAAACGGCCCCGCGCCCTTCGGCTTCGCTGCCGCCGCGCTGCTCATGGACGGGCGCCGAGACGATTGACGACGTCGGCGAGCGCGATCGCGCTGCGCTCGCCCGTCTTGCGGTTCTTGATCTCCGCCTCCCCGGCGGCCACTCCGCGTGGTCCGACGATCACCTGCCGCGGCAGGCCGATCAGGTCCGCCGTCGCGAACTTGCCGCCGGCGCGCTGATCGGTGTCGTCATAGAGCACGTCCCATCCGGCTGCGGTGAGCGACTTGTAGAGCTCGTCACAGGCGCGGTCGCAATCGGCGTCGCCGGCCTTCATGTTGATCAGGCCGATGTCGAAGGGCGCGACCGCCTCCGGCCAGATGATGCCGTTCTCGTCATGGCTCGCTTCGATGATCGCCGCGACGAGGCGCGAAGGGCCGATGCCGTAGGACCCCCCGGACGCGAAATGATCCTTGCCGTCCGGGCCGGTCACCTTCGCGCCCATCGGCTTCGAATATTTCTCCCCGAAATGGAAGATGTGACCGACCTCGATGCCGCGGGCCGAAACCTGCTCGGTCCCGGCAATGGCATCCCACGCCTTCTCGTCATGCATCTCGTCCGTCGCCGCGTAAGGCGTCGTCCAGCGCTTGACGACATCGGCGATCGCCGCGTCGTCGGTGAAGTCGGTGTCGGCGCCAGGCACGGGAAGCGTCAGGAAGTCCTTGTGGCAGAACACCTGGCTTTCGCCGGTGTCGGCCAGGATGATGAATTCGTGGGACAGGTCGCCGCCGATCGGACCGGTGTCGGCACGCATCGGGATCGCCTGCATCCCCATTCGGGTAAAGGTCCTCAGATAGGACACGAACATCCTGTTGTACGCGGCTCTGGCGCCTTCATAATCGATGTCGAAGGAGTAGGCGTCCTTCATCAGGAACTCGCGCGAACGCATGACGCCGAAACGCGGGCGGACCTCGTCGCGATACTTCCACTGGATGTGGTAGAGATTCAGCGGCAGGTCCTTGTAGGATTTCACGTAGGACCGGAAGATCTCCGTCACCATCTCCTCATTGGTCGGGCCGTAGAGCATATCGCGCTCATGGCGGTCCTTGATGCGCAGCATCTCCTTGCCGTAGTCGTCGTAGCGGCCGCTCTCGCGCCACAGATCCGCTGACTGGATGGTAGGCATCAGGATTTCCAGCGCCCCGGCACGGTCCTGTTCCTCGCGGATGATGCGACAGACCTTGTCTAGCACGCGCTTGCCCAGCGGCAGCCAGGAGAAGCTGCCCTGCCCCTGCTGCCGGATCATGCCGGCGCGCAGCATCAGGCGGTGCGAGACGATCTCCGCCTCGCGCGGATTCTCTTTCAGGATGGGCAGGAAGTAACGCGACAGCCGCATGAAAAATCCGTTGAAGTGACCCATGCCGCAAGGACGAGCGGCAGGCGAAAGGTGATTGCTTGCACGCGCTTCATAGCCATTTCATGGCCGCTTGGGAACCCGATCGCATGCGGCGAATGGGCTGCCCGTCCAAGGTCGGAAGTCGGCAGAAACCTTCGCTTGTCCAGTCAAGTTTAGCTCGACTAAAATCCAGGCAAGGCCTGCTTCTCTATTGTGCATTGCAGCACAATCTGATGGCTTTTCACGCAAAATTCCGCGTGACATTGTGTTCTTTCGTAGGCTAATGTGCCCGGCATAATCGAGAGGGCGGAAATAAATCCGCTCTCCTACGCGGTCAAAGTCTTGGGAGGATGCGATCTAGGCGCGGTTACTCGCTGCCGCCGGACACCGGAAAGCAGATCGGACGCGTTCAAACTGCAAGGCTTCGGCCTTGCATTTTTTTTGCGCAATCATCAGCTTGGCGTCGACAGCTCACGGATCATGCGAAAGCACTCGCGCCTTGTCTCTCCCCGCTTGGGGCGGTCTATGTAAGTGGCTGCTTACTTATGTAAATGCCGCCGCCTGACGGACGCTACCTCAGAACCGGCAATCGGATCCGATTTTCGGGAAGCACGATACGGGGTTTCAAAGTGATGGAGCGTGCTCCACGCGTCCGAATGGACGCGGCGCTCAACCGGAGCATTGCCATGCCGACGTCAGCCTATCTTCTCGCGGCCTCTTCGGTCCTCTGCTGGGTGATGGTCCTGTTCGCGGGCGTCCTGCGCATCCGGACCTGGACAAAGGCGGGGGTAGTGATCGGCCTGGGCAATCGCGACACGCTGCCGGCAGCCGGCATGGTCGCCGGGCGTAGCGAACGCGCTGCACGAAACATGCTCGAGAACCTCCTGATCTTCGCAACGCTTCTGCTGGCTGCATGGATGGCGAAGGTGCCGGAGGAAAAGCTCGTCCTTCCAGCCCAACTCTTCTTCTGGGCGCGGCTGGCCTACTTCCCGACCTATGTCGCGGGCATCGTCTATCTCAGGACCGCCTTCTGGGCAGTCGGCGCCGTGGGCACGGCCCTGATCGCTTGGGCCGTGCTCGCCGGCTGATCGCCGCATCGGCCCGAAGTTGGGATTCGGCCTTCGGAAACCGTGATGGCCGGTCCAAATTCATGGATCGTCCTTCGCGCGTCCGAACGGACGCGCGGCGCCCTATTCGAACTCGGGCACGATGCGGGGGATGTCGTCGATGGTGAGGCCGAAGCCCCGCGTCAGAACGTAGAAGCCGCCCAGCAGCAGGGCCGAAACGATCGTGGTGCGGATGACGGCGCGCAGCATATGCGGCCCGGTCGGAGCGCTGGGCACCGTGCCGAGCGTCACGTCCTTCGCCTCGTCCTGCGTGCGCAGGCTGAACGGCAAGGTGGCGAAAAGCGTCAGCCACCAGATGATGAAGTACAACGCGAAGACGGAAACCCAGGTCATTGCCGACCCTTTCTGCCATTCCGGACCTTCGGTGGACCGAAGGCGCCTCTCATATCATGCGCTATGTCGCGCGACCTCCGGCCTCACGCCTGTTCAAGCTCGACCAGCGTTCCCTGGAAATCCTTCGGATGCAGGAACAGCACCGGCTTTCCATGGGCACCGATCTTCGGATTGCCGTCGCCCAGCACCCGGGCGCCTGATGCCTTCAGCCGGTCGCGCGCGGCAAGGATATCGTCGACCTCATAGCACACATGGTGCATGCCGCCCGACGGATTCTTGTCGAGAAAGGCCGCGATCGGCGAACCCTCACCCAACGGCTCCAACAGTTCGATCTTGGTGTTGCCGACGTCGATGAAGGCAACGGTCACGCCATGTTCCGGAAGCGCCTGCGGCTCGGTCACCTTCGCGCCGAGCGTCTGCCGGTAGACAGCGGAGGCGGCAGCCAGGTCGGGCACCGCGATGGCGACGTGATTGAGGCGTCCGAGCATATGCAATCCCTCATCCACAATACCGGACCAGCGTCTTGCATCCGGTATTGCGCAAAAAACAGGAAGACAGAGTCATTTCCGCGTCTCGGAGAAAAGCGGAAATGCCCTATCGCGTGACGAAGACCGTCACCAGAGGCTTTTTTCCCCAGGCATCGTTGGCCGCCGCCCGCACGGCGCGGCGAACGGCCTCCTGCACCAGGTCCAGGTCTTTTCGGCGCTGACGTGGTATGGAGTCCACCGCGCCGATTGCCGCATCGACCATCAGGTCCTCCAGCAGTTCGCCTCGCGCGTCGATCTCGGCAACGCCGATCGCCACCAGATCGGGATCGTCTGCCAGTTCGTAGCGATCGTCCAGCACCACGTTCACCGCGACATGACCGGCAAAGGAAAGCTTGCGGCGGCTGCGGATGCCCATGGCTTCCTCGCTGCCGATCAGCTTGCCGTCCTTGAAGATGCGGCCGAACGGCACCTGGTCGATGATCTGCGCCGTTCCGGGGGAGAGCCGCAGCATATCGCCGTTGCGCAACTGCGCCACTTCGGGAATGCCCGATGTCGCCATCAGCGAGCCTTGCGCCACGAGATGCGCCGCCTCGCCGTGCACCGGCACGCCGATACGCGGGCGTGTCCATTCATACATCCGGCGCAGCTCGGCCCGCCGCGGATGACCCGAGACGTGGACCAGCGCGTCTGCGTCCTCGATGATCTTCATGCCGAGGTCGATCAGGCGGTTCTTGATCTCGAGGATCGCCTTCTCGTTGCCGGGAATGGTGCGCGAGGAGAAGATCACCGTATCGCCCGCGGTAAGCGAAACCGTTTTCATCTCCTCGCGCGAGAGCTTGGCAAGCGCTGCAAGCGGCTCGCCCTGGCTGCCGGTGCAGATCACCACCAGATTCTCGCGCGCGATGTAGCCGTAGTCCTCCTCGTCTGCGAACTCGGGCAGTCCGTCCATGTAGCCGAGTTCGGTCGCCACACTGATGACGCGCTTCAGCGATCGGCCGAGAACGAGACATTTGCGACCGGCATCGCGTGCTGCCTCGGCGATCGAGCGAATACGCCCGACATTGGAGGAGAAAGTGGTGACGGCGACGCGGCCCTTTGCGTCTTCGATGAGCTTCTTCAGGCTCTGGCCGACCGCCTGCTCGGAAGGCGATTCACCTTCCCGCACCGCGTTGGTGGAATCGCAG
Source organism: Mesorhizobium sp. L-8-10 (assembly GCF_016756635.1). Classification (NCBI taxonomy): domain Bacteria; kingdom Pseudomonadati; phylum Pseudomonadota; class Alphaproteobacteria; order Hyphomicrobiales; family Phyllobacteriaceae; genus Mesorhizobium; species Mesorhizobium sp. L-8-10. Next base: position 5,898,690 of record NZ_AP023263.1, read on the forward strand.
ATCAGCGCCAGCACGCCGGCCTCGCCCAGCGCGCGGAAACGAGCCTCGTTGGTGAGCGGGCCGATCTCGGGTGCCGGGTCGATCTTCCAGTCTCCAGTATGGATCACCGTGCCCGCCGGGGTGGTGATCGCCAGTGACACCGGCTCCGGAATGGAATGGGTCACCGGGATCGCCTCGATCCGGAACGGACCGACGGTGAAGGTTTCGCCGGCGCGATAGATTATCACCGGAACCAGCGGCGAGCCGCTTTCGGACTGCCGCTTGGCTTCCAGCAGCCCAGCGGCGAAAGGCGTCATCCAGCAAGGCGCCTTGAGCCGCGGCCACAGGTCGAGCAGAGCGCCGTAGTGATCCTCATGGGCATGAGTGATGACGATGCCCTTCAGATTGACGAGATCCTCCTCGATGTAGCGGATATCGGGCAGCACGAGGTCGACACCGGGCAGGCCGGAATCCGGGAAGGTCACGCCGCAATCGACCACGATCCATTCGCGCGCGTCCGGCGGGCCGTAGCCGTAGAGCGCGAAATTCATGCCGATCTCGCCGACCCCGCCGAGCGGGACGAAAACCAGTTCTGCCTTGTCCGCCATCTCAGCGTTCTCCGGGATTTCTCATGACGCGGCGGCGGATGCGACCGCGCCGAAATGCACATCGCCGGCGGCGATGCTGATCGCATTGCCCTCCCGGTCGCGGATCACGAACCGGCAATCCTCGTCGATCGTCTCGAACACGCCACGGATCACCTTGCCGTCGACGCGCACGGCGACCTCGCTGCCGAGGCCCGCTGCCCGCGCCAGCCAGCGCTGACGGATGCGGGAAAGACCCCGTCCCTCGTCCCACGCGCGGCTGTTTTCGGTCCAGGCATCCGACAGCGCGAGGAACAGGCCTTCGGCGTCGCATCGGCTGCCGAGCGCCCTCAGCGAGGTCGCCGGATAGGGCACGTCTTGCGGATATGCCACGACATTGACGCCGATGCCGATCGCCAACCCGAAGCGGTTGTCGTCGAGCATGGCCGATTCGAGCAGTATGCCGGCGAGCTTTGCGCCATGCGCCAGCACGTCGTTCGGCCACTTCAGCTCGAAGCGGTCGCCGCGACCGCCCCCGCCGTCAGGGGCGACGGCGACGGTGCCGCCGGGCAGGACTGCGTCCAGCGCATCCGAAAGCGCGAGGCCCGCGACGAAACCGAGCGTTGCCGCCAGGCGCAATTCGTGGCGCCCGATCAGGAGCAGCGTCGCGGCCAGATTGCCCTCGGGCGTCGCCCAGGCGCGACCGCGCCTGCCCCGTCCGCTATCCTGGCGCTTCGACACGATCCACAGCCTGCCGGCATCTCCATCCCGCGCCCGCTCCAATGCGAGCGCGTTGGTGGAGCCGACACTGTCATGCGCTTCGAGCCGGTAGCCTTCCAGTTGTGCGGTCGGAGCGAGCGAAAAGGCCATCGCGTCAGAAGAACGTCTTGGCTGCGGCTTGCGCCACCTGCCCGATCGGTCCGCCGATCAGCACGTAGAAGAGCACGAACGCGCCGCTCACGCCCAGCACCAGCTTGAGCTCGCCGGCCATCGGCGTGAAGCCGCCGGCCGGCTCATCGAACCACATGATCTTGATGATGCGCAGATAATAATAGGCGCCGACCACCGAGGCGAGCACCCCGATCACCGCGAGCGCGTAAAGATGCGCGTTGATCGCCGCCAGGAACACGTACCATTTCCCCCAGAAACCGGCGAGCGGCGGGATGCCGGCCAGCGAGAACATCAGGATCGTCATGATCGTGGCCATGGTCGGATTGGTCGTCGCCAGGCCGGCCAGATCCTCGATCTGCTCGACATTGCCGTCCTTGCGGCGCATGGCCAGGATGAAGGCGAAGGTGCCCAGCGTCATCACCAGATAGATCAGCATGTAGATGATGACGCCGCGCACGCCGGCTTCGCTGTTGGCGGCAAGACCGACCAGCGCATAGCCCATGTGGCCGATCGAGGAATAGGCCATCAGGCGCTTGATATTCCTCTGGCCGATCGCCGCGAAGGCGCCGAGCGCCATGGACGCAATGGCGATAAACACGACGATCTGCTGCCAGTCGGGTGCGATCGGCGCGAAGGCGCCCATCGTGACGCGCACGATCAGCGCCATCGCCGCCATCTTGGGCGCGGCCGCGAAGAAGGCCGTCACGGGTGTCGGCGCCCCCTCGTAGACATCGGGCGTCCACATATGGAAGGGCACGGCCGAGATCTTGAAGGCGAGCCCGGCCAGGACGAAGACCAGTCCGAAGACGAGACCGAGCTGACGCTCGCCGCCAGCGAGCGCCGATGCGATCGCCTCGAAGCCGGTATGGCCGGTATAGCCGTAGACCAGCGAGATGCCGTAGAGCAGCATGCCCGAGGACAGCGCGCCCAGCACGAAATATTTGAGGCCCGCCTCGGTCGAGCGCACGCTGTCGCGATTGATCGCGGCGACCACGTAGAGCGAGAGCGACTGCAGCTCCAGGCCGAGATAGAGCGCGATCATGTCGTTGGCCGAAACCATCAGCATCATGCCGAGCGTAGCCAGCATGATGAGCACGGGATATTCGAACTTGTCGAATTTCTCAGCCTTGGCGAAACCGACCGACATGATGAGGGTGACCACAGAGCCGATCAGCGTCAGCACTTTCATGAAGCGGGCGAAGGGATCGTTGACGAAGGCGCTGCCAAAAGCGTTGCCTTCGCCGCCGAGGAACAGAAGCCATGCGCCGGCGCCGATCAGCACGGCGACGGCGAGGCCATTCACGACGGTGTTGGCCCGCTCGCCGGAATAGACGCCGATCATCAGAAGCGCCATCGCCCCGACGGCGAGGATCAGTTCCGGCGTCGCCAGAGAGAGGCTCGAGTAAAGTTCCGGTGTCATGAACCCGTCCCTGTCAGTTCGCGGCCGCGGTTTGCGCGGCTTGCAGCGAAACGGTGATGTTGTCGACCAGCGCCTTGACCGATGCCGACGTCACATCGAAAACCGGCGTCGGATAGACGCCGAAGAAGATGGTCAGCACGACCAGCGGATAGATGACCGCCTTCTCGCGGGTCGAGAGGTCGAGCAGGCCCTTCAGGCTCTCCTTGGTCAGCGCCCCGAAGATCACCTTGCGGTAGAGCCAGAGCGCATAGGCCGCCGACAGGATCACGCCCGTCGCGGCGAACAGGGCCACCCAGGTGTTGACCTCGAAGACGCCCATCAGGGTGAGGAACTCGCCGATGAAGCCGCTGGTGCCCGGCAGGCCGACATTGGCCATGGTGAAGATCATGAACACCGTGGCGTATTTGGGCATGTTGTTGACCAGGCCGCCATAGGCCGCGATCTCCCGGGTGTGCATGCGGTCATAGACGACGCCGACGCACAGGAAGAGCGCGCCCGAGACCAGCCCGTGCGAGAGCATCTGGAAGATCGCGCCCTGGATGCCGAGGTCGTTCATCGCGAAGGTGCCCATCGTCACGTAGCCCATATGGGCGACCGACGAATAGGCGATCAGCTTCTTCATATCCTCCTGCATCAGCGCAACGAGCGAGGTGTAGACAATCGCCACAATCGACAGCGTGAAGATGAAGGGTGCGAAGTCCGCCGAAGCGATCGGGAACATCGGCAGCGAGAACCGCAGGAAGCCGTAGCCGCCCATCTTCAAGAGGATAGCCGCCAGGATCACCGAGCCGGCGGTCGGCGCCTCGACGTGGGCATCCGGCAGCCAGGTGTGCACCGGCCACATCGGCATCTTGACCGCGAAGGAGGCGAAGAAGGCGAGCCACAGCCAGGTCTGCATGCCGGCGGGGAAGTTGTAGGTCTGCAACGTCGGGATGTCGGAGGTGCCGGCCGTCCAGAACATGGCCATGACGGCGAGCAGCATCAGCACCGAGCCGAGCAGCGTATAAAGGAAGAACTTGAAACTGGCATAGACGCGCCGCTTGCCGCCCCATACGCCGATGATGATGAACATCGGGATGAGGCCCGCCTCGAAGAACACGTAGAACAGCACGATGTCGAGCGCGCAGAACACGCCGATCATCAGCGTCTCGAGGATGAGGAACGCGATCATGTATTCCTTGACGCGCTTCTCGACCGACTCCCAGCTGGCCAGGATGCAGAGCGGCATGAGGAAGGTCGTCAGTATGACGAACAGCATCGAGATGCCGTCGACACCCATATGGTAGGAGATGCCGGAATCCAGCCACGCCGCCTTCTCGACCATCTGGAAGCCGGGTGTAGTGGTATCGAAGCCGGCCCAGATGAACAGCGACAGCAGGAAGGTGAAGACAGTCGTCAGAAGCGCGACGTTGCGGATGTTGCGGCGCGCGCTTTCGCCCTCATCGCGGATGAGCAGGATGAGGAACGCCCCTACCAGCGGCAGGAAGGTGACCGTCGAGAGAATTGGCCATTCGGTCATTTCAGAAGCCGCTCCCGAGCATCATCCATGTGACGAGGGCTGCAACCCCGATCAGCATCGCAAAGGCATAGTGGTAGAGGTAGCCGGTCTGCAGGCGCACCACGCGGCTGGTCACGTCGATGACCCGTGCCGACACGCCGTCCGGCCCGAAGCCGTCGATCAGCCAGCCGTCGCCCTTCCGCCACAGGAAGGTACCCAGCCGCTTCGCCGGCCTGACGAACAGGAAGTCGTAGATCTCGTCGAAGTACCACTTGTTCAGCAGGAACTGGTAGATCATCTGGTGCCGGCCGGCGATCGCCGCCGGCTCCTCGGGCCTGCGGATATAGAGGTGGTAGGCCACGCCGAAGCCGAGCAGCATGGCAACGAACGGCGCAAGCTTCACCCAGACCGGCACCTCGTGGAAATCATGCAGGATATGATTGTCCGGCAAGGTGAACAGCGAAGCCTTCCAGAACTCGGCATAGTGCTCGCCGATGAAGTAGTCGTGGAACACCACGCCGGCGAACAGCGCGCCGATGGCCAGGAGAACCAACGGTACGAGCATGACCGGCGGCGATTCATGCACGTGGTGCATGACGTCGGCGGTGGCGCGCGGTTGGCCGTGGAAGGTCATGAAGATCAGCCGCCAGGAATAGAAGCTGGTGAAGCAGGCGGCGATCACCAGGAGCGCGAACGCGAAGCCGGCGACGGCATTGTGGCCGACGAACGCTCCTTCGATGATGGCGTCCTTCGAGAAGAAGCCGGCCGTGCCGATGATGGTGGCGGGGATGCCGACGCCGGTGAGCGCCAGGGTTCCGATGATCATCATCCAGTAGGTGACCGGGATGAGAGTCCTGAGGCCGCCCATGCGGCGCATGTCCTGCTCGTCGGAGACGGCGTGGATGACCGAACCCGAGCCGAGGAACAGCAGCGCCTTGAAGAAGGCATGCGTGAACAGGTGGAAGATGGCCGCCGAATAGAAGCCCATGCCCAGCGCGACGAACATGTAGCCGAGCTGCGAGCAGGTCGAATAGGCGATCACGCGCTTGATGTCGTTCTGCACGAGGCCGACGGTCGCGGCAAAGAAGGCCGTGAAGGCGCCGATGAAGGTCACCACGGTGAGCGCCGAGTGTGAAAGCTCGAACAGCGGCGACAGGCGCGCCAGCATGAAGACGCCTGCCGTCACCATGGTGGCGGCATGGATGAGGGCGGACACGGGCGTCGGGCCCTCCATGGCGTCGGGCAGCCAGGTATGAAGCGGAACCTGCGCCGACTTGCCCATCGCTCCCATGAAGAGCAGCAGGCAGACGACGGTGAGCGCGCCGTGCTTGTCGAGGCCCCAGCCCAGGAAGGTCCAGTAGGGTTCGGCCGCAGCTTCCGCCGCGCCTTCCGGCGGCAGGAACGACGCCGCATTGGCGAACACGGTGCCAAGGTCCACGGACTGGAACAGCACGACGACGCCGAAGATGCCGAGCAGGAAGCCGAAATCGCCGATGCGGTTGACGACAAAGGCCTTGATCGCGGCCGCGTTCGCCGACGGCTTCTTGTACCAGAAGCCGATCAACAGGTAGGAGGCGAGGCCGACGCCTTCCCAGCCGAAGAACATCTGCACCAGATTGTCCGCCGTCACCAGCATCAGCATCGCGAAGGTGAACAGCGACAGATAGGCGAAGAAGCGCGGCCGGTGCGGGTCGTGATGCATGTAGCCGATCGAATAGATGTGCACCAACGCCGAGACGGTGTTGACCACGACAAGCATGACGACGGTGAGCGTATCGATCCTCAGCGCCCAGTCCGCCTGCAGCCCGGCGATATCGATGAAGCGCAGCACCGGCACGCTGAACACCTCGCCCTCGCCGAAACCGACGCTGAAGAAGGCGATCCACGACAGCACGGCCGAGATCACCAGGAAACCGGAGGTGATGTATTCGGACGCCTTGGCGCCGATCGAGCGTCCGAAGAGGCCGGCGATCAGGAAGCCGAGGAGCGGAAGGAAGACGATGGCCTGGTACATTTTGGTTCCGTCAACCCTTCATCATGTTGACGTCTTCGACGGCGATCGAGCCGCGATTGCGGAAGAAGACGACGAGGATGGCGAGGCCGATGGCCGCCTCGGCGGCGGCCACGGTCAGCACGAAGAGTGCGAAGACCTGGCCGACGAGGTCGCCGAGGGCGGCCGAGAAGGCCACGAAATTGATGTTCACGGCGAGCAGGATGAGTTCGATCGACATCAGGATGACGATGACGTTCTTCCTGTTCAGGAAGATGCCGAAGACGCCCAGCGTGAACAGGACTGCCGAAACGGTCAGATAATGAGCGATGCCCACAACCATGGTCAGATTCCCTTGCCCGTCTCGACTTTCTTGATTTCGATCGCGGTCGCCGGCGTGCGCGCCACCTGCGCCGGGATGCTCTGGCGCTTGACGCCCGCCTTGTGGCGCAGCGTCAGCACGATGGCGCCGATCATGGCGACCAGCAGCACGAGACCCGCGATCTGGAAGTAGTAGATGTAGTGCGTATAGAGGATGTCGCCCAAGGCAGCGGTGTTCTGGCGCGTCGCGATGTCGGGCGTCGGCATGGCCACGCTGCCGGCGAGTTCCGGCGAGAAGACGTAGCCGCCCAGCACCACGATCAGTTCGCCCGCCAGGATCACGCCGATCACCGCGCCGATCGGCGCATATTGGAGCGCTCCCTCCTTCAGTTCGGCGAAGTCGACGTCGAGCATCATGACGACAAAGAGGAACAGCACGGCCACGGCGCCGACATAGACGACCAGCAGGATGAGCGCCAGAAACTCCGCCCCGGTGAGCAGGAACAGCCCGGCCGCGTTGAAGAAGGTCAGGATCAGGTAGAGAACCGAATGGACCGGATTGCGCGCGGAAATGACCATGAAGGCCGCGCCGATCGCGATGAAGGCGAAGAGGTAGAAGAAGACCGCTTCGAGTCCGTTGAGCATGGGGTTCCCCCGGGTTTACTTCCAGCCAAGACGCAAGCCGCGCCCTGCCCGATCTTGCCGGCTCCGCAACCGCCTCCGGTCGCCAGGGCCGCGTGTTCCTAGCGCATGTCCCGGTCGGGTTCAAAGAGCCGGACGGAAGAAACATGCGCAATTCAAAAACTTCGAGGACGACCCCCTTCCGGAAAAGTCCGCAGCCTTCCGGGAGCATCCCTCAGGCCGGCCTCGCCGCCGGCCGATCCTGCCGCCTTCAGCGATACGGCGCATCCATCGCGATGTTGCGCGCGATCTCGCGCTCCCACCGGTCGCCGTTCGCCAGCAGCTTGTCCTTGTCGTAGTAGAGTTCCTCGCGCGTCTCCGTCGCGAACTCGAAATTCGGCCCCTCGACGATGGCGTCGACCGGGCAGGCCTCCTGACAGAAGCCGCAATAGATGCACTTCACCATGTCGATGTCGTAACGCACCGTCCGGCGTGTGCCGTCGTTGCGGCGCGGTCCGGCCTCGATGGTGATCGCCTGGGCCGGGCAGATCGCCTCGCAGAGCTTGCACGCGATGCAGCGCTCTTCCCCGTTGGGATAGCGGCGCAGGGCATGCTCGCCGCGGAAGCGCGGGCTGACCGGGCCTTTCTCATGCGGATAGTTCAGCGTCGCCTTCGGGGCGAAGAACTGCCGCATCGACAGGAAGAAGGCACCGACGAAATCCTTCAGGAGCAGCGATTTGGCGGCGTGCGCAAGCGCTGACATGATTATTCTCCGCTTATCAGCGGGGCCACGAGGTAGCCCACGATCGGCAACAGCACGAATTGGCTGAGGCCCGTAACATTCAGAACCCGTTTCGTCTCGGGCAGTTCGACGCGTGAGGCAAGCAGCCGCAGCAGCGCGAAATCGATCGCCGCCACGACAAGCCCCACGATCGCCCCGATGACGGCCGTCGACATCACGCCATTCCCGTCAGCTTGAGGAAGGCCGCCGTGACGACGACCATGGCCAGCGAAATCGGCAGGAACACCTTCCAGCCGAGCCGCATCAGCTGGTCGTAGCGGTAGCGCGGAACGAAAGCCTTCACCATGGCGAACATGAAGAACACCAGGCAGACCTTCAGCACGAACCAGATCACGCCCGGCACCCAGGTGAACGGCGCGAAATCGAAAGGCGGCAGCCACCCCCCGAGGAACAGGATCGTGGTCAGCGCGCACATCAGCACGATCGCGACATATTCGCCGAGGAAGAACAACAGGAACGGCGTCGACGAATATTCGATCATATGGCCGGCAACGAGTTCCGATTCCGCCTCGACCAGGTCGAAGGGCGGGCGATTCGTCTCGGCCAGAGCCGAGATGAAGAAGATGACGAACATCGGGAACAGGCCGAGCCAGTGCCAGTCGAGCAAGGTGTTCGGCAGCCCGAGCCTGGTGCCGAGCCCGTCCTGTTGCGACAGCACGATGTCGGAGAGATTGAGCGAGCCGACGCAGAGCAGCACGGTGATGATGACGAAGCCGATGGAGACCTCATAGGACACCATCTGGGCCGCAGAACGCAGGGCGCCGAGGAACGGATATTTGGAGTTCGACGCCCAGCCGCCCATGATCACGCCATAGACCTCGAGCGAGGAGATGGCGAAGACATAGAGGATACCGACATTGATGTTGGCGACCGCCCAGCCGTCGCTGACCGGGATCACCGCCCAGGCCGAGATGGCGAGCACGGCCGAAACGAGCGGCGCGAGCAGGAACACGCCCTTGTTGGCGCCGGACGGGATGACCGGCTCCTTGAAGACAAATTTCAGCAGATCCGCGAAAGCCTGCAGCAGCCCCCACGGGCCGACGACGTTCGGACCGCGGCGCAACTGCACGGCCGCCCAGATCTTGCGGTCGGCGTAGAGGATGTAGGCGACGAAGATCAGAAGGACGACGATCAGAACCACCGACTTCAGCAGGATGATCAGCGCCGGAAGGACGTAGAAAGAAAAGAAGCTGTCCATGATCGTCCCTATTCGGCGGCCTGATTGAAGCCGTCTTTGGCGAGTGCGGAGCACTCCGCCATGACCGCCGACGCACGCGCGATCGGATTGGTGAGATAGAAGTCCCCGACCGCGGAAACGAACGGCGCCTTCCCGAGCTTGCCGCCGAGCGCCGCGGCCTTGGCCACCGCTTCCGCGTCGGCGGGGGCGATCTGGTCGATCGCGCGGAAATGCGGATGGTCGACATAGAGCCTGGCCCGCAGCTGCGACAGCGAATCGAAGGGCAGCCGCTTGCCGAGCACGTCGGACAGCGCCCTCAGGATCGCCCAGTCCTCGCGCGCGTCGCCCGGCGCGAAGCCGGCACGGTTGGTTGCCTGCACGCGCCCCTCGGTGTTGACATAGGTGCCGGACTTCTCGGTGTAGGCCGAGCCCGGCAGAATGACATCGGCGCGATGGGCGCCGGCATCGCCATGGGTGCCGATATAGACAGTGAAGGCCTTGCCGATCCTGCCCATGTCGAGTTCGTCGGCGCCGAGCAGGAACAGCACGCCCAGCGCATCGTCCATCATGCCGGCGACATCCTTGCCGCCCTCGCCCGGCACGAAGCCGAGATCGAGCGCACCGACACGGGCGGCCGCCGTGTGGAGCACGGCGAAACCGTTCCAGCCTTCGGTCACCGCGCCGACCGCCTGCGCGAGTTTCGCAGCGAGGCCGAGCACGGCGCTGCCGTCGGCACGCGCCAGGGCCCCTTGCCCGACGACGATCAGCGGACGCTCGGCCTTCTTCAGCACGTCGAAGAAGGCGCCCTTGCCCTCGACGAGCCCCTTCAGCGTATCCGCTCCGGCGCCCAGCAGGTCATAGGCGTATCGCGTGTCGCCGATTTCGCCGATGACGCCGATGGGCAGATTGCCGATCCGCCACCGCTTGCGGATGCGGGCGTTGAGCACCGATGCCTCGAAGCGCGGATTGGAGCCGATAATGAGGACGGCGTCGGCCTGCTCGATGCCGTCGATGGTCGGGTTGAACACATAGCTCGCGCGGCCGAGCGTGGGGTCGAGCGCGGCGCCGTCCTGGCGGCAGTCGATGTTGCCGGAGCCGAGCGACGTCATCAGTTGCTTGAGCGCATAGATCTCCTCGACGGCGGCGAGATCGCCCGCGATCGCGCCGATCCTGTCCGGCGTCGTGCGCGCCACGGCTTCCTTGATCGCGGCGAAGGCCTCGGACCAGCTTGCCGGCGAGAGTTTTCCGCCCTTGCGCACATAGGGACGGTCGAGGCGCTGCGTGCGCAGGCCGTCCCAGATGAAGCGGGTCTTGTCGGAGATCCACTCCTCGTTCACCGCCTCGTTGACGCGCGGCATGATGCGCATCACCTCGCGGCCGCGCGTATCGACGCGGATCGCCGAACCGACGGCATCCATCACGTCGATCGTCTCGGTCTTGGTCAGTTCCCAGGGTCGGGCCTGGAAGGCGTAGGGCTTGGAAGTCAGCGCGCCGACCGGGCAGAGATCGATGACATTGCCCTGCAGTTCCGACGTCATCGCCTGCTCGAGATAGGTCGTGATCTCGGCGTCCTCGCCGCGGCCGATCAGGCCGAGTTCGGAGATGCCGGCGACCTCGGTCGTGAAGCGGACGCAGCGCGTGCAGTGGATGCAGCGCGTCATGATCGTCTTGACGAGCGGCCCGATATATTTGTCCTCAACGGCGCGCTTGTTTTCGTGGTAGCGCGAAGCGTCCACGCCGAAAGCCATCGCCTGGTCCTGCAGATCGCATTCGCCGCCCTGGTCGCAGATCGGGCAGTCCAGCGGATGGTTGATCAGCAGGAACTCCATGACGCCCTCGCGGGCCTTCTTCACCATCGGCGTGTTGGTGAAGATTTCCGGTGCCTCGCCGTTCGGGCCGGGGCGCAGGTCCTTGACGCCCATGGCGCAGCTCGCCTGCGGCTTGGGCGGCCCGCCCTTCACCTCGACCAGGCACATGCGGCAGTTGCCGGCGATCGACAGCCGTTCGTGGAAGCAGAAGCGCGGCACTTCCGCGCCGGCCTCTTCCGCCGCCTGCAGCAGCGTGTAGTGGTCGGGAACTTCGATGTCCCTGCCGTCGACCTTCAGCTTCGCCATATCGTTTCAAACCCCTGCGGTGGTCCGCAAATTCCGGGCCGGGCGACGACGCTCGGCCCGGCTGTCCAGTCTCTTCAGTGCTTCGTTTCGCCCGCGGCCAGTTTCGCCGCCTGGCCGATCCAGTCATCGCGTCCGATGCGCCCCTTGAATGCGAGATAGTCGTCGACCCAGGCGATCTCGGGCGCGCTCCAGTCCGCGATCTGCGCATAGGTCCAGACACCCAGCCCGTTGAGCACGCTCTCCAGCTTGGGGCCGATGCCTGATATCTTCTTGAGGTCGTCAGGCGCATCTGGCCTGTCGATCGCAGCCGGCCGCCGGAAATCCTCGGGCAGCAATGCGGCCACAGTCTCGGCGGCAACCGGCGTCACTGCCTTTTTCACGCCCGCCTCGTCGGTGACCGGCTTCGCCTCCTCCGGAACGTCCACGCTCACCGCCTCCTGCGCATGGGCGATCAGCGTTTCGGCGGCAGCGCGTGCGCGCGTAGACGGGGTCCGGCGGGAGGGCTCGGATCCGAAATCGTCCGAGCCTGATGCGAGCAGCCGTTGCGAAGCTTCCGCCATGCCGGCGACCGCGCCCATCCACATTCCGAAGGCATGACCGGCGAAGCCGATGCCGAGCGCGGAGGCCGCGGCGAAACCGCCGGCCGGATGCACCATCAGGTTGACGGCGCTGGCCAGTTCCTTCGGCAGCAAGGCGTTGATCTCGCGGTTCATCTCTTCAAACTGCTTCACGTCTGGCATCAAATGCTCGAGTATGGAAAACATCGACATCGTCGTCTCCTGAGCCGATTTCCGTTGGTCCCTGCCCTTACCGTTTCCTGATACTCTTCCTGCTTGTTGTGCTCTTATTCGGCCGCCACCAGCACGGGCTCGCTGCGATGGGCGTTGCGCGAGAACTCATCGATGCGCCGCTCGATCTCGGGGCGGAAGTTGCGGATCAGCCCCTGGATCGGCCAGGCGGCTGCGTCGCCGAGCGCGCAGATCGTGTGGCCCTCGACCTGTTTGGTCACGTCGAGCAGCATGTCGATCTCGCGCTTGTGGGCCTCGCCGCGCACCAGCCTTTCCATGACGCGCCACATCCAGCCGGTGCCCTCGCGGCACGGCGTGCACTGGCCGCAGCTCTCGTGCTTGAAGAAGTAGGAGAGCCGCGCGATCGCCTTCACGATGTCGGTGGACTTGTCCATGACGATCACGGCCGCGGTGCCGAAGGAAGACTTCCTTTCGCGCAGGCCGTCGAAATCCATCGGGCAGTCGATGATGTCCTCGGCCTTGACCACCGGGCAGGAAGCCCCGCCGGGGATGACCGCGAGCAGATTGTCCCACCCACCGCGGATGCCGCCGCCATGCTTCTCGACCAGTTCGCGGAAGGTGATGCCCATCGCCTCCTCGACCGTGCACGGCGTGTTGACGTGGCCAACCAGCATGAACAGCTTGGTGCCGACATTGTTGGGCCGGCCGATGGACGAGAACCACGCCGCGCCGCGGCGCAGAATGGTCGGCGCGACAGCGATGGACTCGACGTTGTTGACGGTGGTCGGACAGCCATAAAGGCCGACATTGGCCGGGAACGGCGGCTTAAGCCGCGGCTGGCCCTTCTTGCCTTCCAGGCTTTCGAGCAGCGCCGTCTCCTCGCCGCAGATATAGGCGCCGGCGCCGTGATGGACGTAGATGTCGAAATCGTAGCCGTTCTTGTTGCCCTTGCCGATCAGCCGGGCCTCATAGGCCTCGTCGATGGCCCGCTGCAGGGCCTCCCGCTCGCGGATGAATTCGCCGCGCACATAGATGTAGGCGGCGACGGCGCCCATGGCGAAGCCGGCGAGCAGGCAGCCTTCGACCAGCGTATGAGGGTCATGGCGCAGGATGTCGCGGTCCTTGCAGGTGCCGGGCTCGGATTCGTCGGCATTGACGACCAGATAGGCCGGGCGCCCGTCACTCTGCTTGGGCATGAACGACCATTTCAGGCCGGTCGGGAAGCCGGCGCCGCCGCGGCCGCGCAGGCCCGACGCCTTCATCTCGTTGATGATCCAGTCGCGGCCCTTCTCGATGATGCCGGCCGTGCCGTCCCAGTGGCCGCGCGCCATGGCGCCGGCCAGCGACCGGTCGAACCGGCCGTAGATGTTGGTGAAGATGCGGTCCTTGTCCTGAAGCATTATTCGTCCCTCAGACCGGCTTCTTGCCGAAGACGCGGATATATTCGGCGACGCCGCCCTTGGCGAGCGCCTTGGCCTGCTTCACCCAGTCGTCGCGTTCGATGCGGCCCTTGAAGTTCAGGTAACCGTCGACCCATTCGCGCTCGGCCTTTTTCCAGGACGCGACCTGGGCAAAGGTGAAGATCCCCAGCGAATGCAGGATGCCTTCGATCTTCGGGCCGACGCCCGAAATGAGCTTGAGATCGTCGACCGCCGTCGGCCTCTCGATACCGGCCGGCCGGTTCTTGTCGTCGAGCGACGGCTTTGCCGGCGCCTTCTTGCCGGCTGCCACTTCAGGCGCCTTGAAGGCGGTCGCCGGCTCGGCCTTCGGGGCCGGCGACTTGCGCTGTTTCGCAACCTTTTCAACCTCTTCCGAGGCTTTGTTCGCAGCCGCAGCCGAATGGCGCGGCGCGGCGACGCTCGCCGCCTTCTCGGCGGCCGGCGCGACCTTTACGGCGGATGGAGATTTGACGGCGGGATTGGTCTCCAGCGCGTTGGTCTTCGGCTTTGCCGCGTTCGATGGCGCGACCGGAGCCGCCGCACCGGCCCTGGCCGCCCTGGCCGTACCCTTGGCGGCCGGCTTCAGCACGGCCTTCTCGTCGGCGAGCGAAGTCAAGCCGGAGATCGGTGCGGAGAAAATGCGGTCGGTCTGCGGGCCGGTGGGCACCGACGCGCCCTTGCCGGCCTCGAACTGGTCGATGATCTCGGCCAGCCTCTCCGGCGTCAGGTCCTCATAGGTGTCCTTGAAGATCATCACCATCGGCGCGTTCACGCAGGCCCCGAGGCATTCGACCTCTTCCCAGGACAGCGTGCCGTCGGCATTGGTGTGGAACTGCTCGTGATGGATCTTCGAGCGGCAGACATCCATCAGCGCTTCCGAGCCACGCAGCATGCAGGGCGTCGTTCCGCAGACCTGGACATGGGCGCGCGTGCCGACCGGCTTGAGCTGGAACTGGGTGTAGAACGTGGCGACCTCGAGCACGCGGATATAGGGCATGGCGAGCATGTCGGCGACGTGCTCGATCGCGGCCTTGGTCACCCAGCCCTGCTGTTCCTGGGCCAGCATCAGCAGCGGAATCACGGCCGACTGCTGACGGCCCTCGGGGTACTTCTGGATCCAGGTCCTGGCCTGCGCCGAAAAAGCCTTGTCGAAGGCGAAGGACGCTGGCTGGACGGCTGGCTCTGCAAGACGGCGGACGGACATGATGATCGCTTTGCTTGTCTCTTAGTTCCTGTGGCAGGCGCGGACGGGTTCCTGCATGCCTTCGACGGCCTCTGGACGACGGACGGACACTAGCGGTCGACCTCCCCGAACACGATGTCGAGGGAGCCCAGCACCGCCGATATGTCGGCCAGCATGTGGCCGCGGCAGAGGAAATCCATCGCCTGCAGATGCGCGAAGCCCGGGGCGCGCAGCTTGCAGCGATAAGGCTTGTTGGAGCCGTCGGAGACGAGGAAGACGCCGAACTCGCCCTTGGGTGCCTCGACGGCGGCATAGACCTCGCCAGCCGCCACGCGATAGCCTTCGGTGTAAAGCTTGAAGTGATGGATGAGGGATTCCATCGAACGCTTCATCGCCGCACGCTTCGGCGGTACCACCTTGCCATCGAGATTGGAGACCGGACCGGTCTTCTCCTTGCCGAGCAGGAGATCGACGCATTGCCGCATGATGCGCGCCGACTGGCGCATCTCTTCCATGCGGATGAGATAGCGGTCGTAGCAGTCGCCGTTCTTTCCGATCGGGATGTCGAAGTCCATCTCCGGATAGCATTCATAAGGCTGCGACTTGCGCAGGTCCCACGCCGCGCCCGAGCCGCGCACCATCACGCCGGAGAAGCCCCATGCCCAGGCGTCGTCGAGCGAGACCACGCCGATGTCGACGTTGCGCTGCTTGAAGATGCGGTTAGGCGTCAGGAGATCGTCGAGGTCCTTGACGGTCTGCAGGAACGGATCGATCCACTTGCCGATGTCCTCGACGAGCTTTTCCGGCAGGTCCTGGTGCACCCCGCCTGGCCGGAAATAGGCCGCGTGCATGCGCGCGCCGCAGGCCCGCTCGTAGAACACCATCAGCTTCTCGCGCTCCTCGAACCCCCAAAGCGGCGGGGTGAGCGCGCCGACGTCCATCGCCTGCGTCGTGACGTTGAGCAGATGCGACAGGATGCGGCCGATCTCCGAATAGAGAACGCGGATGAGTTGTCCGCGCTTCGGCACCTCGATGCCCAGCAGCCGCTCGACGGCGAGCGCAAAGGCATGTTCCTGGTTCATCGGCGCGACATAGTCGAGCCGATCGAAATAGGGCACGGCCTGGAGATAGGTCTTCTGCTCGATCAGCTTCTCGGTGCCGCGGTGAAGCAGACCGATATGCGGATCGACGCGGTCGACCACCTCGCCGTCCAGCTCGAGCACGAGGCGCAGCACGCCATGCGCGGCCGGGTGCTGCGGGCCGAAATTGATGTTGAAGTTGCGGACGGAGGTTTCAGCCATTTGGGCCTCCTTCGGCGGCCAGCGAATAGCGAATAGCCAGTAGCGAATAGGGGAGGAAGAGAATGATCTCGATCATGTTCTTTTCTGCAAACTTCTGACCATGGATCGCAGCATCTTCCCTATCTCGTCGGCTTGGCCGAGAAGTCGCGATACTTCCGCGTCGGACATCAAACCAACCCGACCCGATAGGATCAGATGCGTTTCCAGTTCCTTGAGAGACCCCTGCGCCACACGAAGAAACTGGATGAACGATCCGGTATTTTCGCGTCCGTGCCCCTCGGCAATGTTTGCCGCGATCGAAACGGACGCCCTTCGGATCTGGGCTGTCATCCCGTAGACTTCGCTGCTTGGGAACACTTTCGTCGCGGAATAGCAAGCTACCGCGAGTTCGATGGCGCCCTTCCAAACCAGCAGGTCCCTGTAGGAATTGATCTTCGTCTACGTCTCTCCTTCTTGCCCTATTCGCTACTCGCTATTCGCTACTCGCTCCCGCAGCTCACTATTTCGCCTTTTCATCCCCGGGCAGCACGTAGTCGGTGCCTTCCCACGGCGACAGGAAATCGAAATTACGAAATTCCTGCTTGAGCTCGACAGGCTCGTAGACCACGCGCTTGGCCTCGTCGTCGTAACGGACCTCGACGAAACCGGTCAGCGGGAAGTCCTTGCGGAGCGGATGCCCCTCGAAACCGTAGTCGGTGAGCAGGCGACGCAGGTCCGGATGCCCGGAGAAAAGGATGCCGTAGAGGTCGTAGGCCTCGCGCTCGAACCAGTCGGCGCCGGGGAAAACGCTGGTGACGGAAGGCACCGGCGTATCCTCGTCCGTCATCACCTTGACGCGGATGCGGTTGTTCTGGCGCGGCGACAGGAGGTGGTAGACGACATCGAAGCGCTTCTCGCGATAGGGATAGTCCACGCCCGAAATGTCGATGAAAGATACGAACTGGCACTGCGCGTCGCGGCGCAGGAAACTCATCACGTCGACGATGTCGCCACCGTCGACCGTGATTGTCAGTTCGCCATAGGCGACCAGGGATTCCCGGACACGAGCGCCGAGCTTTTCGCCGATATAGCCGGCGAGGTCGTTAAGGGCTTCACTCATCTCGCATCACCGCTCGATCGTTCCGGTGCGGCGGATCTTCTTCTGTAGAAGAAGGATGCCGTAGAGCAGCGCTTCCGCGGTCGGCGGGCAGCCCGGCACATAGATATCTACGGGCACGACACGGTCGCAGCCGCGCACCACCGAATAGGAATAGTGATAGTAGCCGCCGCCATTGGCGCAGGAGCCCATGGAGATGACATAGCGCGGCTCCGGCATCTGGTCATAGACCTTGCGCAGCGCCGGAGCCATCTTGTTGGTCAGCGTGCCGGCGACGATCATGACGTCGGACTGGCGCGGGCTGGCGCGCGGCGCGATGCCGAACCGTTCGGCATCGTAGCGCGGCATCGAGATGTGCATCATCTCGACCGCACAGCAGGCGAGACCGAAGGTCATCCACATCAGCGAGCCGGTGCGGGCCCAGGTGATGAGCGCTTCGGACGAGGTGACGAGGAAGCCCTTGTCGGCCAGTTCGTCATTGATGCCGCCGAAAAAGGCATCTTCGGACCCGACCGGCTTTCCGGTCCTGGGATCGAGTATGCCCTTCGGCTTCGGCGCGACGAGCGTGCCGGAACTGTCGTTCAATCCCATTCCAGCGCCCCTTTCTTCCATTCGTAGATGAAACCGATCGTCAGCACGCCGAGGAAGATCATCATCGACCAGAAGCCCAGCATGCCGATCTCGCCGAAGGAAACCGCCCAGGGGAACAGGAAGGCCACTTCGAGATCAAAGATGATGAACAGGATCGACACCAGGTAGAAGCGGATGTCGAACTTCATGCGCGCGTCGTCGAAAGCGTTGAAGCCGCACTCATAGGCCGACAGCTTCTCCGGATCGGGGTTGCGGTAGGCCACCAAAAACGGGGCGGCGATCAGGGCCAGACCCACAACGAGCGCCACGCCGATGAAGATCACGATCGGCAGATAGGAACTCAGCAGTCCGTTCATTGGCTGACTTTCGTTTGGCTGCGGACAGACAACAACTACAGCACGACACACGCGATGGAAACGTGACGTTTCATCGCCCATGCTGCATTGCGGCGAGCGTTAGCGCAGCCCATCCGGCGGCGCAAGCCCAACAGTGGCGAAACTGTGGTCCAGAAGGTCTTGCCTGCCCTTACGGAAGCGCCGGGAAACGCGCAGCTATGGCCTTAGGTGGTCACAGGCTGTTCTGCCTACAGTTGCCAAAGAGCAAACGGAGAACCACGGATTGCCGACTCAATGGACTGAGCCATGGGGTCGGCGGTTGATCCGCACTTGCGCTGATTTACGGCCGCCCATGCATGGCGGCACCCATATGGATGGCGTGTCTTCACGATCGGCCGCGCCAAGGAACCGGCTCGGCTTGCCGTTCGGAGAGAGCCCGTATGGCCCTGCCCCGAAACCCTATGCCGTGCCGGCTCGGTTCCAGCCGCGGCCACGGTCGCCGATCAGTTCGAAGCCGTCCTTGTGGATGGCGATCGTGTCTTCGAGCTTGATGAAGCCGCGGCGGGGGTGGAGCATGGTCGTCTCCACCGAGATCACCATATTGGCCTCCAGCGGCCGCGCGGCATCGACGCCCTCATAGGCGACCGGATGGTTAGTCATGAGGAAAGGCACCTCGTGGGTGATCAGCCCCATTCCATGGGCGAAGAAATCGGTGAAGGCCGCGCTCTTCGACGCTTTCAGCACGCTTTCCGCATGAGCGATCATGTCGCTGCCCAGCGTGCCCACGCGCGCCATCGACATCGCCGCCTGCTGCACCGCGTCGATCTCGGCCAGGAGATCGACCAGTTCCTGGTCCGGCTCGCCGAGCACGCCCATCCGGCAGAGATCGCCGATATAGCCGTGATAATTGCCGCCCGAATCGAGCGACAGCACTTCGCCCTTCTGCCAGCGCTGCGGCGACACGGCGCGGTTGTGGCTGGAGCCGATCGTCAGCAGGCAGTATTCGAACGTCAGGCCGCGATTGGTCTCCTCGCGGCGCAGCGCCTCGACGATCTCCTGTTTCGACGCCCCCTCGCCATGGTTGGCGAACACGGCCAGCATGGAATCGGTGATCTTCTCGGAGGCGAGCCGCAACTGATCGAGCTCGGCGTCGGTCTTGATCGCCCGCATGCGCTCCAGCATACCCGTCGCGTCGACGAATTGCGGCTGGCCGAGCTCACGCACAATGGCCTGGTAGGCGTCGAGCGGCAGGAAGGCCGGCTCGATGCCGATCCGCTTGCCGGCCGCACCCAGCTTCTTCAGATGTGCGGCCGCGAGCTCGGCCGCGTCGACGCTTCCCCAGGACGCGGTCTGCACGACCGGCGTCCAGAACGGATTGTTCTGATGCTCGCCACCTTCCATCTTGTTGCCGACATAGGCGGCATTGTCCGGCCTGCCCTTCTCGTAGACCACCACGGGCAGGTAGCGGCTGTGGCCGATCGCATCCATGGCCACGAAGAAGATGAATTTGTAGCCGCCGAGCAGGTACTGCACGTTGTGCTTCGATGTCGCCAGCAGGATGTCGATGCCGGCCTCGTCCATCAGACGGTCGACGCGCTGGTGGTCAAAAGGAACGCCGACCTTCGCGGCGCCGCCCGGGGCGATGTTCACGATCCTGCTCCCTGGTTGTTCCCGCCGGATCGCCGGCTCGTCTGCTGCGCACGGGCAATCTGGTAGGACCAGTTTGCCCGTTCGCCATGCAAAGGTCCAGAGCGAATCGTCGCGATGGCCGCCGGCTCGAGCTTCGCGCATGACCGGCGCGCGAGCGACCAACTTGACGTTACGGCATCCCCGCGCAAGGATTTCGGCATTCGACGGTCGAGAGAGAGGGCACGCAAATGGGAATGCTGCAGATGACACGCAGCAATCTGACCTTCGGACAGATCGATCAGGGATCCGACGCCCAGGCGGGCGCCGCCGCGAACACGGTAAGATGCTACCGCACGGCAAAAGCGGAGCTGGAGAAGGACTGGATTTCGGACAGGCGCTACAGAAAGCTTGGGCCGCCGGAATTCGGCAATATGAACGCGATCGCGAGCATTCACCGCGCCGGCTTTCGTGACAGGCAGGAAGACGGGATGAGAAGTCCTTTCCTGTCCATCGCCACGAACTGGCGCAAGCTGCTCGAGGAATCCGATTCCAGCACGAGCTTTCTCACCAACGACACTATGGTCATGGCGGAGTTCGAGATTCCGCCGCATTATCTGTTCCGCCCCAAGCCATGCGCGCCGCAATCCAAACGGGAAACTGAATGGCTATATTGCGACTTTCCCGAGATGATCGGGAACTGGCTCGTCGCGCTCTACATCCCTCCCAAGTCTCATACCGACAACACTCTGGTGAAGTACACCGGAAGGAACGCAATCCCGTCGAACGTACCGCCCCACCGTTGATGAGGGCGTTGCCGCCTCGTTGGAGGAAATCCGTCGGACTGTGAATTTCGCGCCGTCTCCGGTTTCGACGCTGTCTTCGCTTGGGACGCGATTGCCGCAAAGCTCTCATGCGGGAACGAGCAGTGCGGTGCTCCCCGTTCCCCTTCCCTGGCCAAGACCTGTCAAGCGCCTTGCGCCGGCAGCACAGCCTCGCAGATGGCCGCGATGTGGCGATGATCAGTGCCGCAACAGCCGCCGAGCACTCGCAGCGCGGGGAGAGAACGTCGCAACGCGACATAGCGCCGTCCGAGATCGACCGGATCGCCTTCATCGAGCGTCGTCGATTCGTCGAGTTCCTGGTGGCTCCTGCTCGACGCGTTGGCGCGGACGCCCTGGACACGCGCCAGCCACGGCTCGCCATTCTCCAGCGCGTGCGCGAAATGCGTGGGGTGAGCGCAATTGATCATGAAGTAGGCCGGCGAGCCGTCGGTTTGCCGGTCCACGGACTCGATCGCCTCCTGGAGCGACGTCCCGTCGGCCAGCCTGCCGTCCGTCTCGACCGTGAAGGAGACGACACAGGGCATTGACTGCGCCCTGGCGGCGCGGGCAATACCGATGGCTTCGCCGACCGTGTTCATGGTGACCGCCGAGACCATGTCCGCGGCGCTGTTCACGAAGGAGCCGACCTGGACGGCGTGGTAGTCTTCGGCCTCGTCCGCTTCCATCCGTCCGGCCTTGTAGCCGTCGCCGCGCGGACCCACGACGCCGTTGATGAGGCATGGCGTCGACGGCCCCTCCCATTGTGCGCGCAGGCTCTCGAGAAATGTGACGGCCTGCCTGTTGACCCTGTCGAGGGCGGCCGCGTCATGGTCGAGCAGGGCTCCCCAATCGGCATTGGCGCGCCAGGTCGGCGTATCGAGGATGAAGCCGACGCCGCGCTCGCGGGCGATCGCCAGGTACCTGGCATAATAGGCTTCCAGTTGCCGCCTCCCTTCTTGCGTGGACAGGAGCGTAAAGGACGCGAAATGCGGAAGTTCGACGCTTTCATGAAAGATCAGCGTTGTTTCCAGACCACCGTCCGACAGGAATGCATCCCGCTCCGCCAGCGGGAGGGCATGGCGATACTTGGCCATTCTGGTCTCCAATGTTAGTGTTTGTCGGTCGGTTCCTCACGACACGGCCGGGCTTGACCCTATTTATTGTCGATGCAGGACGCTCGGACTAGAAGACTTGTGGTCCGGCATGGGTCCATCGCAAAAAACATCGACTTTACATAGGCATAAAGGCTGCTTCGGCCGTCTCTGTTCAACGCCGGGCGGGCAAAACCGTACCGCAGGTGCAGTCGATCGGAGCAGACAGCATGGGCAAGGGCGACGACACGCGGGACCGGTTGCTGGCGATCGCAGAGGCGTCAGTGCTGGCGAAGGGCTTCGGCGCGACCTCGATTGAAGAGATCATCTCGGAAGCCGGCATCACCAAGAGCGGGTTCTTCTACCATTTCCACGACAAGAACGAACTCGCCCGTGCGATGGTGAAGCGCTACGTGGAAACCAATGACCGCCTTTTCGACGAGATTTTCGGCCGTGCGCGCGAATTGTCCGACGATCCGCTTCAGGCGTTCCTGATCGGGCTCAAGCTGCTCGCGGAAACCATGTCCGACATCGAAAACGGCCATCCCGGCTGTATCATCGCCAGCGTCTGTTACCAGGAACGCCTGTTCGACCGTGGAGTGCATGACCTGACCGCCAGGTCTGTCCGAGCCTGGAACGCGCGCTTCCGCGCATATCTCGAGCAGATCGCGACCGTCCATCCGCTGCGCGAAGCGGTCGACATGGACGACATCGCGGACATGCTTTCCTGCGTCGTGGACGGCGGCATCATCATGTCGCGGACGCTGGGCGACAAGCGGCGCGTCGAGCGGCAGATCCTCGCCTTCCGCAGCTTCGTGAAGATGCTTTTCTCGGCGCCCGCCCAGCCGGACGCCATCAGACCTTCGGTTCCGGCAGCGGGCTAGTAGCGCATCGGCTCGAAGAACGCACCCGAATTTCCGAAAACGCGATGCGTGGATTGGGCGTGACAGGGCGACGTCGAGCTTCCGATTGGACGCGCGGCGCCCTTGGGTCAGACGGCTCGCAGTGGCCGCACTGTCGATCGGGTCGGGTGAAGCGATGTCCGGTTCAGAAACCGCGCGGAGGAACAAACAGGCAGATCGTGCGCCCGTCATTCGCCCCCGCGACGGAGCACCAGTGAAACTCGCCGTCGGGGCTGTTCCTGATGCGGGTGTCGGAATAGGGGATCACCTCGCCCGTCCTGACGATGACATATCCTTCGGACTGCTCGCCGACCGCCTTGTCGGCGACCTCACGGCAGTCGTAGCCGGAACAGCAGGCGAAGGGATATGACCATCCGTGCGGCTGTGCCGCGGTTGGCAGGGCATCGTGCGCTCGCGCATAGGATGCCGCGAGCAGCGCCCCCGCGCACAGGAAGACGGCGGCGACCAAAGCCAGCAGCGTGGCGCCTTCGAGACGTTCTCCCGGGGTGCGCTCGCCCACGTCGTCCGCCCTGCAGCCGACATGGCAGCGGCAGAGCGGGTAAAGCTTGCAATCGACTGCGTGCTTCGGTTTCATTGATCGCTCCCGTACTGGCGGCAGTTCGACCTCGTGACGGCCTTGCGCCTCGCGCGCTCCTTGGGATCGCCTCGCGGATCTTGCACTGCGCCGGCCTCCGGTTCGAAGCTCAAGACTGACCGGATGTACGAACTGCTTGGTACTGTCGCCCGAAGCGTCGCACAGTCAGCGCTATTCGATCGTGAATCCTACATGAAGGCAGCGGGGTGGATGCCGCAGTCATGCCTGAGGCCGACAAGATCTCGACCGCCCGCGCGCACGGCCGCGCCGTAACGCCGAACTGGTCCGTGGTACATACGCTTGCGTGGAGGCGGAACCGCCGTTTTGGCACTGGCGATCAGCTTCGCCTCATGCACACGGGCGCAGTCGAGGTCAACAACGGCGGTACGGCCGCCAAGGCGCGGCAGAAAACCTATGGGCCGGCAAATCCCACCGTCGGCGACGGCCAAAAGGCGAAAATCGCTACCGAAAGAATTGAAGCCTCTGGAGAGGACGGGGCACTCAAGCCCTTGGAAAGAAATGGCGCGAGTGACGGGGCTCGAACCCGCGACCTCCGGCGTGACAGGCCGGCACTCTAACCGACTGAGCTACACCCGCGCTTCTGACGGCGGCACAAGTCAACCGCGCCCCGTCGTTGGGCGGTGAATTACGGGGTTCGTTCGCGAGTGTCAAGCGCATCGAGAGCGCTTTTCGCATTGTCACAAAAGCTTTTTTTCGAACCTCTGGAATTGCCGCAGCGGCACGTCGGACCGAGCCCGTTTTGTCCTTGCGATCGCGGCGGGAACCGCTTAAACGTCGCCGACGCGGCGGGCGATTAGCTCAGTTGGTAGAGCGCTTCGTTTACACCGAAGATGTCGGCGGTTCGAGTCCGTCATCGCCCACCATTTACAACCGCGATTTTTCCGGCACACTTAGAAAGAGCAATGCCGTCTCGAGTGACTGGGACGCCTGCGGATGCGTGTCGTTCGAATACTCCTACTCTCGGCCGTGTCAGCCTGATGGGTGCATGATCGATCGACTCCCGAGGCGACAATCCAGTCCATTTCGACCTTGAAGGGCCGGACGGATAATTCTGCGCGAGATCCGCGTGCTAGCCGGAGGGAACAGATGCTGATCGTCTACACGCAAGCAGGTACCGACCTGATGGGCACGTTTGGCTTGACCTCGGTTGGCGGCCACGCGGCGCTCGCCGTTCTCAGCACGAGGTCGAAGGTCTATATCTCATGGGTCACGCAGCCAGGCGCGCATGGGCTTCAATATGAACTGGATCACTTCTCGAAGGCGGGTTGGTCGGATCCCGTCTACAGAGTCCAGCTTCCCACCGTCGAGGACGGCGTCAGTTCCCGGCTGTCGGCCGAGAAGGCACTAGGCTGGTGGGACAAAGGTATCTATAGCGAAGCGGAGGCTCATCTCGCCGAGTGGAACATGCAGCGCCCCTCCGGAAAAGACCTCCGTTCCGTCCTGACTGCCAAATACAACTGCGCGCAGGTTGTGAGACAGCTTCTGATGGCGGCAGGCGCAGAACAATATAACCCTGCGTGGTCATCGGCATGGACTCCCGACAACGTAGCGCGGCTCGCATCGTTTCTCCATCGCCGGATTGGCGAAGAACTCCAGCGGGCTGGCGAAGCGTGGCCGGCCGAGAATGCCCCCGCGACTTTCTTCGCTCGTGACACGCTCGCCGGGCGCAATGTGCACCCCTGGCCGAAGAAACCTTGTGCGGCAGCGCCGCACTGACGACCGTCACCAGACTGGCAAAGGAACCTCCGCGGTGGCCGCTTCGCTGCGCGGATCGGCGCAAGGGTCCTGTCCGCCGCTTTGCCTTCGCCGCCTATGCCGCGCGCAGCAAGCGTCGTCAGCAACAGCACCGGTAGCGCCATCAAGATGCCCGACGCCATGCCGAATAGCCAGACCACGGCGGAGTGCGCCGATTGCGGCTGCCCTACCGTCAGACCGACAGAAGCTATGAAGCCCATCCCGCCAGAATGATGCCGGCGGCGCCCGAGATCAGGCATCAAGTGCCGGAACGAGCCCCGTGAAGCGAACAAACATCGGATGCCTTCGCCACAAGGCAAGCAGGCTTCCTTGGCCGCGAAAGGCTCCAAGCAGCCGCGACCGTCACCACAACGATCAAGACAGCGCCAGGCATGGCGCACAATAGAAAAGCCGGGCACGGGGCCCGGCTTTTCGAACTGTCCCTGAGGGAAGCTGCTCAGTTGACAGCGTCCTTGAGGCCCTTGCCGGCCGAGAACTTCGGGACGGTGCGGGCAGGAATCTGCACTTCGGCGCCGGTCTGCGGATTACGGCCGGTCGAAGCCGCCCGCTTCGACACGCTGAAATTTCCGAAACCGACGAGGCGGACATCCCCACCGCCCTTCAGTTCGCTGGTGATGACGGAGAAAACCGCATCAACCGCTGCCTGTGCGTCGCTCTTGGAAAGCTTCGCGGTCTCGGCAACGGCGGAGACGAGTTCGTTCTTGTTCATAAAACTTCCCTTCCATGAGAATACCGGGACAATCGACTCAACCGGCAGGAAACGAACTCTAGAAAGAAGTGTTGCGGCAACCAAGCTGGAAAACCGGCCCGGAGCCAGAAATTTCCCGGAATTCCGGGCTTTTTCACAGAAAAGCCGGGCGCTGGGGCCCGGCTTCAGGTCTTGGTCGGTGCAGAACGCGACAATCAGTGGGCGAAGCTCTGCGCGCCCGCCTCGTCGCCGGCCTCCGGCTTGGCCGCCGGAGCGTCCGCCGGCTCGACCCATTCGATCGCCTCCGGCATGCGTACCAGCGCGTGGCGAAGCACCTCGCCGACCCTGGAAACCGGGATGATCTCCATCCCGCTCTTCACATTGTCGGGGATCTCGGCCAGGTCCTTGGCATTGTCCTCGGGGATCAGCACCTTCTTGATGCCACCGCGCAGGGCAGCGAGCAGCTTCTCCTTGAGGCCGCCAATCGGCAGCACGCGTCCACGCAGCGTGATCTCGCCGGTCATCGCCACGTCGGCCCGCACCGGAATGCCGGTCAGCACCGAGACGATCGCCGTCGCCATGGCCACGCCGGCCGAGGGGCCGTCCTTCGGGGTCGCGCCCTCCGGAACGTGGACATGGATGTCGCGCTTGTCGAACAGCGGCGGCTCGATGCCGAAATCGATGGCCCTGCTGCGGACATAGGAGGCCGCGGCCGAGATCGATTCCTTCATCACGTCCTTCAGGTTGCCGGTCACCGTCATGCGGCCCTTGCCGGGCATCATGACGCCCTCGATCGTCAGCAATTCGCCGCCGACCTCGGTCCAGGCAAGCCCGGTCACAACGCCGACCTGATCGTCCGCCTCGACCTGGCCGAAGCGATAGCGCGGCACGCCGAGATAGTCCGACAGATTTTCGGGCGTGATCTTCACCGACTTCTTCTTGGTCCGCAGGATCTCGGTCACGGCCTTTCTGGCGAGCTTCATCAGTTCGCGTTCCAGGCTGCGCACGCCCGCCTCGCGAGTATAGGTCTGGATGACCCCCCGCAGCGCCGGTTCGCTCACCGAGAATTCCTTCGGCTGCAGGGCATGGTCGCGTACCGCCTTGGGCAGCAGGTGCCGCTTGGCGATCTCGACCTTCTCGTCCTCGGTGTAGCCGGCGATACGGATGATCTCCATCCGGTCCATCAGGGGGGGCGGAATGTTCAGCGTATTCGCCGTCGTCACGAACATCACGCTCGAAAGGTCGTATTCGACCTCCAGATAGTGGTCCATGAACGTCGAGTTCTGTTCCGGGTCCAGCACCTCGAGCAGGGCCGACGACGGATCGCCGCGGAAATCCATGCCCATCTTGTCGATCTCGTCGAGCAGGAAGAGCGGGTTGGACTTCTTCGCTTTCTTCATCGACTGGATGACCTTGCCGGGCATCGAGCCGATATAGGTGCGGCGGTGACCGCGGATCTCGGCCTCGTCACGCACGCCACCCAGCGCCATGCGGATGAACTCGCGACCGGTTGCCTTGGCAATCGATTTGCCGAGCGAGGTCTTGCCGACGCCGGGAGGGCCGACGAGGCAAAGGATCGGCCCCTTCAGCTTTTTCTGGCGGCTTTGCACGGCGAGATACTCGACGATGCGATCCTTGACCTTGTCGAGGCCGTAGTGGTCGGTATCGAGCACGTTCTGGGCGAAATCCAGATCCTGCTTGACCTTGGAGTTCTTGCCCCACGGAATCGACAGCAGCCAGTCGAGATAATTGCGCACCACCGTGGCCTCGGCCGACATCGGCGACATGGTCTTGAGCTTCTTCAGTTCGGCTTCCGCCTTGTCGCGGGCCTCCTTGGTCAGCCTGGTCTTCTTGATGCGCTCTTCGATCTCGGCGGCCTCGTCGCGGCCGTCCTCGCCCTCGCCGAGCTCCTTCTGGATCGCCTTCATCTGCTCGTTGAGGTAGTATTCGCGCTGCGTCTTCTCCATCTGGCGCTTGACGCGCGAGCGGATGCGCTTCTCCACTTGGAGCACGGAGATCTCGGCTTCCATGAAGCCCATCGCCTTCTCCAGCCGCTCCTTGACGGAGAGCGTGGCGAGCATTTCCTGCTTCTCGGTGATCTTGATCGCCAGATGCGAGGCGACCGTATCGGCGAGTTTGGAATAGTCTTCGATCTGGCTGGCCGCGCCGACCACCTCGGGCGAAATCTTCTTGTTGAGCTTCACATAGTTCTCGAAGTCGGAGACCACCGAGCGCGCCAGCGCCTCGATCTCGACCTCTTCCTCTCCGGGCTCGACGAGAACGGCAGCCTTGGCCTCGTGGAAATCGACGCGATCGGTGAAGGCGGCGATCTTGGCGCGCGCGGTGCCCTCGACCAGCACCTTCACTGTGCCGTCAGGCAGCTTCAGGAGTTGCAGGACATTGGCGAGCGTGCCGATGTCGTAGATCGAACCCGGCTCCGGATCGTCGTCGGCGGCATTCATCTGGGTCGCGAGCAGAATCTGCTTCTCGGCGCCCATCACCTCTTCCAGTGCCTTGATCGATTTCTCACGGCCGACGAAGAGCGGCACGATCATGTGCGGGAATACGACGATGTCGCGCAGCGGCAGAACCGCAAACACACCGTCGCTGGAAGACCGGGATATCTTGGCCATTGTCTTACCTTTCATTTCGCGGTCGCACGTTGGCCAGCCGCGAATCTCATATTAGCGGTCGCGAACCCTTCCGCCTATCGCTCATTGTGACGCGGAGATTTAAGCACGGAGTTCAGCCCCAACCTCATGCGTTAGGTGGATGCTGAGGCGGCAAAGATCAAGGGGAGCGAATAGCGAATAGGAAATGGCGAATAGGGCAAGGAGACCAAGGCGTAGTTAAGCCACTTAAAGCATGAAGGGAGCAGCGAACCCTATTCGCTACTCCCTATTCGCTACTCGCTCGACCTCAGGCGCTGACGCTGCCCTTTTCCTTCTCGGCATAGATATAGAGCGGACGGGCATTGCCCGAGACGACCTCTTCCGAGATCACCACTTCCTGCACCCCTTCCAGGGCCGGAAGCTCGAACATGGTGTCGAGCAGGATCGCCTCCATGATCGAGCGGAGGCCGCGGGCCCCGGTCTTGCGCTCGATCGCGCGCTTGGCGATCGCCGACAGGGCATTCTCGTGGAAGGTCAGGTCGACATTCTCCATCTCGAACAGGCGCTGGTACTGTTTCACCAGGGCATTCTTCGGCTCGGTGAGGATCTGGATCAGCGCGGCCTCGTCGAGGTCCTCCAGCGTCGCCAGGACAGGCAGACGGCCGACGAATTCCGGAATGAGGCCGAACTTCAGGAGGTCTTCCGGCTCAACCTGGCGGAAAAGCTCGCCCGTGCGGCGGTCCTCAGGCGAGGCGACCGTGGCGCCGAAGCCGATCGAGGTCTTGCGGCCCCTGTCGGAGATGATCCGGTCGAGGCCGGCGAAGGCGCCGCCGCAGATGAACAGGATGTTGGCGGTGTCGACCTGCAGAAACTCCTGCTGCGGATGCTTGCGCCCGCCCTGCGGCGGAACCGAAGCGACCGTGCCTTCCATGATCTTCAAGAGCGCCTGCTGGACGCCCTCGCCCGAAACGTCGCGAGTGATCGACGGATTGTCCGACTTGCGCGAGATCTTGTCGATCTCGTCGATATAGACGATGCCGCGCTGAGCCCGCTCGACATTGTAGTCGGCGGCCTGCAGGAGCTTGAGGATGATGTTCTCGACGTCCTCGCCGACATACCCCGCCTCGGTCAGCGTCGTCGCATCGGCCATGGTGAAGGGAACGTCGATGATGCGGGCGAGCGTCTGGGCGAGCAGCGTCTTGCCGCAACCGGTCGGACCGATGAGCAGGATGTTCGACTTCGCCAGTTCGACGTCGTTGTTCTTCCCGGCATGGGCCAGGCGCTTGTAGTGGTTGTGCACGGCCACCGACAGCACGCGCTTGGCGTAGGGCTGGCCGATCACGTAGTCGTCCAGGACCTTCAGGATTTCCTGCGGCGTCGGCACTCCCTCGCGGGACTTCACCATCGAGGTCTTGTTCTCCTCGCGGATGATGTCCATGCACAGCTCGACGCATTCATCGCAGATGAAGACCGTCGGCCCGGCGATGAGCTTGCGCACCTCATGCTGGCTCTTGCCGCAGAAGGAGCAGTAGAGCGTGTTCTTGGAGTCGCCGCCGCTGTTGCTGACCTTGCTCATCTTGTTCTAGTCCTTTCCCTGCCACCCGTTCGCCTCGACGGATGACATAGCAATTCCTTGGCGGAAAGCCCGCCGGCGCCAGAGCTGGCACTCGCTGCGCATTTCCGTACCAAGCACAATCCAGAAATCGCGGCAAATGATTTGCGGCTGCCCCAGCATCACGCTAAGCCGTCGAAACTCAACATAGGCTTAACGTAGGCCGAGGCAATCGTCGAGGGAACAGCAAATTGTGACGGAAATGCCGCAAGCGCTCTCAAAAAAGCGTCATTCCCGCCGCAAATCTCTGCGCCGTCACGCCGCGGACACCGCCGCTTCTATGGCTTCGCGCGACGAATAGACCTTGTCGATGATGCCGAAATCCTTCGCTTCGTCGGCCGTCATGAAATGGTCACGGTCGAGGGTGCGTTCGATTGTCTCGTAATCCCGCCCGGTATGTTTGACGTAAACCTCATTCAGGCGGCGCTTCATCTTTATGATGTCCTGGGCGTGCCGCTCGATGTCGGAGGCCTGGCCCTGGAAGCCGCCGGAAGGCTGGTGCACCATGATGCGGGCGTTGGGCGTGGCGAAGCGCATGTCCTTCTCGCCGGCGCACAGGAGCAGCGATCCCATCGAGGCGGCCTGGCCGACGCAAAGCGTCGAGACCGGCGGCTTGATGAACTGCATGGTGTCGTAGATCGCCATGCCCGAGGTCACAACGCCGCCGGGCGAATTGATGTAGAGCGAGATTTCCTTCTTGGGGTTCTCGGCCTCGAGGAACAGGAGTTGCGCGCACACCAGCGTCGCCATGCCGTCCTCGACCGGCCCGGTGATGAAGATGATGCGTTCCTTGAGAAGCCGCGAGAAGATGTCGAAGGCACGCTCGCCGCGATTGGTCTGCTCGACCACCATCGGCACGAGGTTCATGTAGGTTTCGACGGGGTGCTTCATGAAATGTCCCTTTGCCCGGATTCCGGCGCAGCAGGCAGGAATCGACTTGAATTGCTCGCTTGTTAGATAGGACGTCGCATCCGTCCTGCGCAAGGCCGGCGCCTCTGATGCCGCCCGGGCAGGTCTCCGAAAAGTGTCCTGCGGTCTTCCGACGGGAACCTGCGGCAAATAGAGCAACTGGCAGGTGAATCGTGGACACGGCCACCCGAACCTGCCTGGCCTGCGCTTTTGGCGCGGCGAAGCCTGGGGGGTCATGCCGCCTCGGCGCGCAACCATCGGACGAGACCGGCGACATCGCCGTCCTCCACGGCCGTGGCCACGCGACGCCCGACCGCCGCCCCGAATTTGTAGCCGTGGCCCGAACAGGCCGAGATCACGAGGCACTTCCCGATTTCGGTGCCGAAGAAGCGCTCGTCGTCGGTGAAGGTGTAGGCGCAGGTCACAACGTCGGTGATGCGGTATTCGCGCACGCGCGCGATCGGCGGCTGGAACAGGTCGCGGATCGCCTCGCCCTCCCCTTCGACCGGAAGCCTGTTCCAGTCCGCGTCGCTTGTCGGCACCTTGTGCAGCCCGGTCCCGAATTTGAGCCCCGCCCCGCCGCTCGGCGGGATCATGTAGCCGTCGGTACGCCCGCCGACGTCGAGGACGACCGGCGCCCTTTCCCAGGCCTTGCGCAGGTCCGCCGGCGGCTCGGCATAGGCGAGAGCCGTGCGCCAGGTCTTCAGCGTGCCGGCGAGCTGTGGAAAGAGCTTCAGCACCCAGGCGCCGGCGGCCACCACGATGCGGTCCGCCTCGATGCTCGACCCGTCTGCGAGCCCGACATGTCCAGCATCGGCATCGATGTCGACAACCCTGCTGTTTTCATAGAGGAATGCCCCCTTCTCCTTCAGCCAGACGGCGAGGCCGGCCGCGATCCGCCGGGAATGCAGCGCCCCTCCCTCGGGCGAGAAGAGGGCATAGCGAAAGGTGCCGGGCTCGAGAAACGGCCAGCGCAAGGCCGCCTCGGCGGGTTCGAAAAGCTCGAACGGATAGGCTCCCGCCGCGAGCCCGTCGCGATACTGCTCGGCCTCGTCGCCCGCCTCGCGCGAGATGCACAGGAAACCGCGTGGATCGAGACGGCAGGCGCCGAGATCGGCCCACATCGCGTCCCAGGCCTCGTAGGCCTCGGTGATCAGCCTGCCATAGCCGGCCGCCGTCCCGTAGGCCCGCCGGATGATGCGATGGTGATCGCCGGAGGCGGCGAGCGGATTGGGGATCGGCCCCTGTTCGATCACGGTGACCTGATGGCCGCGCTTGACCAGCGACCAGGCCGTGGACAGTCCGGCGATGCCCGCGCCGACGATCGCAATCCTCATGCCTCGAACTCCTTGACCAGATGACCCATTGTCAGGCGCGTCAACATACGGTCTGGAAAAACGTGGGCAAGCCGGGCTAGAGAGCGGCCATGATCCAGCCTCGCTATCTCTCATTCGACGCAGAGACCCGCCGCGTCGGACTCGACCCCCACGACCAGGATTTCGTCCAGGACCCTTACGAGGCCTATCGCTGGCTTCACCAGGCCGCCCGCAGCTTCTACTGGGAAGATTTCGGCTTCTGGTGCCTGGGCGGCCACGACGACGTGAACCGGCTGCTGCGCGACCGCCGCTTCGGTCGCGAGAAGCCGGCCGGTGCCGCCGACAGCCAGGGTGTCTCCGGCGACCGGCTGCATCTTGTGGATTTCGACGCGATCGAAGCGAATTCGATGCTGGAGCTGGAACCGCCGGTCCACACGCGTTTGAGGACGCTCGTCAATCGCGCCTTCGTCTCCCGTCAGGTCGAACGCCTTCGTCCGCGCGTGGAGAAGCTCGCCAACGAGCTGATCGACGGTTTCGAGCGCGCCGACGAGGTCAATCTACTGCCGGCTTTCGCCGCGCCCTTGCCGATCACCATCATCGCCGAAATGCTGGGTGTGCCGGTGGAGATGGGCCAGCAACTGCTCGACTGGTCCCACAGGATGGTCGCCATGTACATGCATGGCCGCACGCGCGAGACCGAGGAGACCGCCAACCGGGCGGCACGCGAGTTTTCGGATTTCCTGCGCTCCTACGTGGCCGAACGCCGGCGGCAGCCGGGAGACGACCTCCTGTCTCTGCTCATCTCGGCGCAGGAGGACGGCCAGAAGCTGACCGAGGACGAACTCGTCTCCTCGACCATCCTGCTGCTGAATGCCGGCCATGAGGCGACCGTCCACCAGACCGGCAATGCCGTTCGCACGATCCTGATGCGGGGCGGCGACCCACGCCGCCTGTTCGCATCCACTGAGGTCACCGAAGCGACGGTCGAGGAATGCCTGCGCTTCGACGCACCGCTGCACATGTTCACGCGTTACGCCTATGGCGAGATCGAAATCGGCGACGGCATCGTACTGAAGCCGGGCGATCAGGTCGGCCTGCTCCTTGGGATGGCCAACCGCGACCCGCTGGCATTCTCCGCCCCCGACAGCTTCGACCCAGCCAGGACCGGCGGAAAGAACGTCTCCTTCGGCGCCGGGATTCACTTCTGTATCGGCGCGCCGCTCGCCCGACTGGAGCTGCAGACGGGCCTGAAGGTACTGTTCGACCGCTTGCCCGGGCTTCGTCTGGCCGAGCAGCCGCGCTACCGCGACACCTACCACTTCCATGGGCTGGAGCAGCTTGTCGTGCAGCCTTGACGTCTCCGCGCTGAGCAACGTCGCGGCATCGCATATCGTGCGGCTCCATCCGTCCGGACCCGGCGCCCGAAGCTTGGGGAGGCATGCCCCCGATGTCTCTTGCTTTGAGTCCATATGTCGACTAGTCTCGACACATGGAAAAAGAACAAGCGATCCTTGCCTTCGCCGCGCTGGCGCAATCGACGCGGCTCGATGTTTTCCGGCTGCTCATCGGGCATGAGCCGCATGGCCTGCCGGCGGGTGACATTGCACGGCACATGGCGGTGCCTCACAACACGATGTCGACACATCTTGCGGTGCTGGCGCGCGCCGGATTGATCGAGGCCGAACGGCAAAGCCGATCGATCGTCTATCGGGCCCGTCTCGATGCGGTCCGGGCGCTTGCCGGCTA
The DNA here is from genome assembly GCF_016756635.1 of Mesorhizobium sp. L-8-10. Lineage (NCBI taxonomy): Bacteria > Pseudomonadati > Pseudomonadota > Alphaproteobacteria > Hyphomicrobiales > Phyllobacteriaceae > Mesorhizobium > Mesorhizobium sp. L-8-10. The sequence goes on from NZ_AP023263.1 coordinate 5,932,478, forward strand.
CCTGCTCAAGGACTGTTGCGGTGGGCGGCCCGAGATATGCGAGCCGCTGATCGCCGACCTGTCCCCATGTTGCCCACCCAACCATCCTGCCCTCGAGGAGGTCGCCCATGACTGACCGCATCTACAACGTTCTGTTCCTTTGCACGGGCAATTCCGCGCGCTCGATTCTGGCGGAGGGTATCCTGCGCAAGGAGGGGGCGGGCCGATTCAACGCGTATTCCGCCGGCAGCACGCCAAAGGGTTCGGTCAACCCCTTCGCCCTGAAAGTCCTGGCGGCGCTCGATTATCCCACCGACGGCTACCGCTCCAAATCATGGGATGAATTCGCGGTGCCGGGGGCGCCCGAAATGGATTTCGTCTTCACAGTCTGCGACGACGCCGCCGGCGAAGCCTGCCCGGTCTGGCCCGGCCAGCCTATGACGGCGCATTGGGGTATCGAAGACCCTTCCAATGTCGAGGGCACCGACATCGAGAAGGAACGCGCCTTCAGCACGGCTGCCAGGTTCATGAAGAACCGGATCATGGCCTTCCTCAGCCTGCCGCATGCCTCCATCGATCGCATGGCGCTCGATCATCACTTGAAGGCAATCGGTCGTCTCGACGGCACAACCTCCAAGACCACGGACGTTGCCTGAACCATGTCGACATTCGAACGCTATCTGACCTTATGGGTCGCGTTGTGCATTGTCGCAGGCGTCGCCCTCGGACACATGCTGCCGGGCCTGTTCCACGTCATTGGCTCCGCCGAGATCGCCAGGGTCAATATCCCCGTCGCGGTCCTGATCTGGCTGATGATCATTCCGATGCTGCTCAAGATCGACTTCGCGGCGCTCCGCGAAGTGAGCCAGCATTGGCGCGGCATCGGGGTGACGCTCTTCATCAACTGGGCGGTCAAGCCGTTCTCGATGGCCCTGCTCGGATGGCTCTTCATCGGCTGGCTCTTCCGGCCCTATCTGCCCGCGGATCAGATCGACTCCTACATAGCGGGTCTGATCATCCTGGCTGCCGCACCATGCACGGCCATGGTCTTCGTGTGGTCGAACCTGACCAGGGGCGAACCACATTTCACCCTGTCGCAGGTTGCCCTCAACGACGCCATCATGGTGGTCGCCTTTGCACCGATCGTCGGTCTGCTGCTTGGCCTGTCGGCGATCACGGTTCCCTGGGATACGCTTGTCCTGTCGGTCGTCCTCTACATCGTCATTCCCGTCATCATCGCCCAGCTCGTACGCCGGAGCCGCTTGGCGAAAGGTGGAGAGGCAGCACTCCAGGGACTTCTGCGTATGCTGCAACCGCTGTCCCTTGTGGCCTTGCTTGCGACGCTTGTCTTGCTGTTCGGCTTCCAGGGCGAACAGATCATCTCGCAACCCATGATCATTGCGCTGCTGGCCGTTCCGATCCTGATCCAGGTCTACTTCAACTCGGGCCTCGCCTACCTGCTCAACCGGCTCTCGGGCGAGAAGCACTGCGTCGCCGGCCCCTCCGCACTGATCGGCGCATCGAACTTCTTCGAGCTCGCCGTGGCGGCCGCCATCAGCCTGTTCGGCTTCAGCTCGGGCGCAGCCCTTGCCACCGTCGTCGGCGTGCTGGTCGAAGTTCCCGTGATGCTGTCGGTCGTATGGATCGTGAACCGCAGCAAGGATTGGTACGAACGCGGGCCCGCGGTCCGCGCTGAAGAAGCCCAGAGGATCGCATGACCGACGTCACCATCTACCACAACCCCGAATGCGGAACGTCCCGCAATACGCTGGCGCTCATTCGCAACGCCGGCGTCGAACCGAAGGTCATCGAATATCTGAAGACACCGCCGAGCCGGATCGCTCTCGCGGAGTTGATCGCCGAGGCGGGCCTCACCGTCAGGGATGCGATCAGGGAAAAGGGAACGCCCTATGCAGACCTTGGCCTCGACGACCCGACGCTCACCGACGAAGATCTGCTCGATGCCATGCTCGAGCATCCCATATTGATCAATCGTCCGTTCGTGGTGACCCCCTGGGGTGTCCGGCTCAGCCGCCCGTCAGAGGTCGTGCTCGACATTCTCCCGCTCCCCCAGAAAGGTCCGTTCGCCAAGGAGGATGGCGAGCTCGTGATCGATGCCGAAGGAAATCGCGTTGCCTGACCTTCCCAATATTGTCGAGCAACTCCTGCGCCTTCCCGATCCGTCGTCCCTGCGTGTTCCGCTCTCGACGCACAAGCCTCGCATACTTCTTCTTTATGGCTCCTTGCGCCAGCGTTCCTACAGCCGCTTTCTCACCCTGGAGGCGCAGCGCCTGCTTGATGCGCTGGGGGCCGAAACCCGCGTCTATCATGCGAATGGCCTGCCTTTGCCCGATGACGGATCGCCAGAACACCCCAAGGTGCAGGAGTTGCGCGAGGCCATGCTTTGGTCCGAGGGTCAGGTCTGGACCAGTCCGGAACGTCACGGCGCCATGAGCGCCGTCATGAAGTCGCAGATCGACTGGATTCCCCTGCCCGGCGGCGCAATCCGTCCAACCCAGGGGCGGACACTTGCGTTGATGCAGGTTTCGGGAGGCTCCCAATCCTTCAATGCGGTGAACCAGATGCGGATTCTCGGCCGCTGGATGCGGATGATCACCATTCCGAACCAGTCCAGCGTGGCGAAGGCATATCAGGAGTTCGACGAAGCGGGCCGCATGAAGCCGTCTTCCTTTTACGACCGTGTGGTCGACGTCATGGAAGAGCTCATGAAGTTCACCCTGCTGACACGGGACATTTCCGGCTATCTCACCGACCGCTACAGCGAAAGAAAGGAGGATGCCGCGAAACTCGAGGCACGTGTGAGGCTGAAGGAGGCAACCTGACCTCCGCTTATCCCGGCGTCCTCAACGCGCCATATTTCGACAAACATCGAAATAGCCGTTGACAGTGCCGGAAAATGCGCCGAAGCTATTTCTATGAAACTCGAAGAAGCGGCAACACAGCTGGAGGCGCTCGGCAATCCGACCCGGCTAAGGGTGTATCGGGCACTGGTTCGTGCAGGCGAAGAGGGCCTCCCGGTCGGCCAGCTCCAGGACCGGATAGGCATCGCAGCGTCGACGCTCTCCCATCACCTGCATCGCCTGATCTCGACGGGACTGGTGACGCAGGAACGACAGGCCACCACCCTCATCTGCCGCGCCAACTATGTTGCCATGAACGGTCTCGTGGGGTTCCTCGTGGATGAGTGCTGCCTGGACTCACAGTGCATCGGCAGTGAAGAAGCGGCCGCCTAGGCGCTCTTTTTTTGGCCTTCTATTTCTATGTTTCTGGAAGGATGGAATATGCCAACGACATCTTCTGACTCGCTTCCTATCGCGGTGATCGGTGCCGGACCGGTCGGATTGGCCGCGGCGGCACATCTCATCACGCGGAACCTTCCGGCAAGAGTGTATGAAGCCGGGAGTTCCATTGCCTGGAACATGCGCGATTGGGGCCATGTCAGGGTCTTCACACCGTGGCGCTATTGCGTCGATGCGGCTGCGATCGGCCTGCTCGAGCCGCATGGCTGGCGGATGCCTGCAGCCGATGCGTTTCCCACCGCAAACGAGATCGTCGGCGAGTACCTCGCGCCCCTCGCCCGAACACCCGAATTCGCCGGGATCGTCGAGACGGGAGCACGCGTGGAGGCAATCTCCCGCCTGGGGCTGGACAAGGTGGTCAGTCGCAGCCGGGACGAACGCCCCTTCGTTCTGTCGATCAGGGCCGCCGGCGGCACACGTCGCGAACGCGTCCGTGCCGTCATCGATGCATCAGGCACCTGGGCTACCCCCAATCCGCTTGGTTCAAGCGGCATTCCGGCCGACGGCGAGGCGGAATTCGCGGACCGGATCGCCTACGGCATTCCCGACGTGCTGGGGCGGCACCGTAGCGACTATGCAGGCCGGACGACGCTGGTCGTCGGAGCCGGCCACTCGGCGGCAAATTCGCTGCTCGACCTTTCGCGTCTCGCCAGGGTTGAGCCCGACACCCGCTTCTTTTGGGTCACGCGCAGCACCAATCTCATTCGCATCTACGGCGGGGGCGACGCCGACCAATTGCCGGCAAGAGGCGAACTTGGTGACGCCACGCGGGAACTCGTCGAGAGCGGTCGCGTCCGGCTGACGACGGGCTTTTCCATCCTCGCCCTGCGTGAAGACAACGGCCGGCTTGTCGTCGAAGGGGACACGGCTGAGGGAAGGCGGATCATCGGACCGGTCGACCGGATCATTGCCGCGACCGGGCAGCGTCCTGACCTGTCCCTGACGCGCGAGCTGCGGCTCGACCTCGATCCCTGGCTGGAAAGCGCCAGGGCTCTTGGACCGTTGATCGACCCGAACGAGCACTATTGCGGGTCGGTTCCACCCCACGGTTTTCGGGAGTTGGCGCATCCCGAAAAGGGGTTCTTCACGGCAGGCATCAAGAGCTACGGTCGGGCACCGACGTTCCTTCTCCTCACCGGGTACGAGCAGGTCCGTTCGATCGCGGCTGCCCTCGCCGGCGACACGGAAGCCGCCGAGAATGTCCAGCTCGTTTTGCCGGAGACGGCCGTCTGCGTGACGCAGTTTCCGGATCCCGAGAACGAGAAGGCCGGTTGCTGTGGAGGCCCGGCAACGACCAGGGCCGATGCATGCTGCGCGGCGGATGAGACCGCCAGGAATCTCGGCTTGGATGGCTGCGGCTGCGGCGAGTGGCCCAATATGCCGGCAAAGGTGGAAGCATCGGGTTGCTGCGGTTCCGGCAAGAATGTCGCACCCGCAGGCGAGGTTGCTTGATGTTTCACCGGGTCGGATCGATCCATCTGCCGCCAACGGCCGTCGTCTGGATGCTCGGCGCCACCCAGATCATCGGCTATGGCACGCTCTATTACAGCTTCGCCATTCTGGCGGGAGACATGGCCGGCGAGTTCCATTGGCCCGTCTCGTGGGTGTACGGCGCGTTTTCGGTCGCCTTGCTGTTCGGCGGCCTGGTCGCACCTGCTGTCGGACGATATGTCGACAGCCACGGCGCAGCCCTCGTCATGGCGATTGGGTCAATCGCGTCGGCCGTCGCACTGGCATTGACGGCCATTGCACCGAACCCGATCGCGTTCACCCTGGGTCTGATCGCGATCGAGATTGCCTCGACCCTCGTCCTCTACGATGCGGCCTTCGCCGCGATCGTGCAGACGGCTGGAGCGGGCGCGCGAAAACGCATCACGCATCTCACGCTCATCGCGGGCTTCGCTTCGACCCTGTTCTGGCCGCTGACGACCTGGCTTCACGGCCTTCTGGACTGGCGCGGCGTGCTTCTGCTCTTCGCAAGCGCAAACGCCCTGATCTGCTTTCCGTTTCATCTGGTCCTGTCGGCGGCGCGAGCCGGTCGAACGACGGTGGGCATGCCATCGTCTTCGCCTCTGTTGGATGGGCCGGAGCTGCCTGTGCGACTGCAGCCTCGCGCACTCATCCTCGTAACGGCGGGTTTTGCGCTCTCCGGGTTCCTGTTGTCGGCCGTGCTTGCGCAGATGGTCCCGATGCTTCAGGCCCTTGGGCTCGGGGCGTCTGCTTTGCTGGTCTCCGCCTTGTTCGGCCCGGCTCAGGTCCTCGTCCGCTTCGTGAACATGATCTTCGGCGTGCGGCGCCATCCGCTCTTCATCACCATAGTGGCGGCCTCGATGCTGCCGGCAGCGGCGCTGATCGTCATCGGAACCGCGCCGATGGTCGCAGGCGCCGCCATATTTGCGATTCTCCTGGGTTTCGGATCGGGCCTGAAGAGCATCGTGCAGGGAACGCTTCCCCTCGCGCTGTTCGGAAGCGCTTCTTACGGCGAGCGGCTCGGTCGAATGGCGCGCGTCCGGCAATTTCTCGCAGCGATGGCGCCTTTTACGTTTGCGGTCGCCAGCGATCATTTCGGGGCTGCGTCCGCCCTGCTTCTGTTCGTCGTTGTCGCAGCGCTCGGCTTGGCGGCGTTCGTGGAGGTCGCGCGTATTCGGCGGCTCGCGTTCACGCCCGCCCAAGGAGAGGCCGTGCCGACGAGCGGGCGGCAGACCACCGCATAGAGCGCCCGCGCGCCCATTCGGACGTGCAAGGGACGACGCTCCACCATTTCGTATCGACGCGCGTCGCGCCTTCCGAGAATTGAGCGCAAGCTTCGGACCGATGCGCCAACAAGCGCCATTTGCGGATGGCGATCCCGCCGCTCAGCCGGATGGCGCAAGCAGGATGACATATTCCTTGCGAGTTGTTTCAAGCACTTCCAAGCTTCCCTTGAAGCCCGGCCGCAGCACGAAGCTGTCGCCGGCCTTCACGGTGCGCGCCTCGCCGCCCTGCTCGGCGATCACCGAGACGCCGGCGAGGATGTGGCAGAACTCCCACTCGTCATATTCGATGCGCCATTTGCCGGGCGTGGATTCCCAGACGCCGGCATAGAGGCCGCCTTCGACCTCCTCGACGTTCCATGTCCTGAACTTCGGATCGCCAGAGATCAGCCGCCCGGCCGCCGGCTCGCCGGCCTCGGGCTCGACCGCCGAGATATCGATGGAGGCGAAGCGCGATGACGGCATGGAAGGCTCCCTTTTGTCGGCCATCCATGCCACGCCGGCCCAATCTTCGCCAGTTCAGATCTTCGCCAGCGCTTGTTCGAGATCGGCGGTGATGTCGGCCACGTCCTCGATGCCGATCGAAAGCCGCACCACTTCCGGCCCGGCGCCGGCCGCCGTCTTCTGCTCGTCCGAGAGCTGGCGATGCGTGGTCGAAGCCGGGTGGATCACCAGCGACTTGGTGTCGCCGATATTGGCCAGATGCGAGAAAAGCTCCAGCGCCTCGACGAATTTCACGCCGGCATCGTAGCCGCCCTTCAGGCCGAAGGTGAACACCGCCCCGGCGCCGAGCGGCGAATAGCGCTGCTGCAGCGTATGGTTCTTGTCACCCGGCAGGCCGGCATAGGAGACCCAGGCCACTTTCGGGTGCTTCTGCAGATATTCGGCGACGTTGCGGGCATTGTCGGAATGACGCTGCATGCGCAGCGGCAGGGTCTCCAGTCCAGTGAGGATCAGGAAGGCGTTGAAGGGCGAGATTGCCGGGCCGAAATCGCGTAGTCCCAGAACGCGCGCGGCGATGGCGAAGGCGAAATTGCCGAAGGTCTCGTGCAGCACGATGCCGCCATATTCGGGGCGCGGCTCCGAGAGCATCGGATAGTTGCCCGACTTCGACCAGTCGAAGGTGCCGCCATCGACGATCAGGCCGCCGATCGAATTGCCATGGCCGCCGATGAATTTGGTGAGCGAGTGGACCACGACGTCGGCCCCGTGCTCGATCGGCCGCAGCAGGTAGGGCGTTGCCAGCGTGTTGTCGACGATGAGCGGCAGGCCGTGCTTGCGGGCGATGTTGGCGATCGCCTCGATATCGACGAACTCGCCGCCGGGATTGGCCAGGCTCTCGATGAAGATGGCGCGGGTGCGCTCGTCGATCTGGGCCTCGAAGCTCGAGATGTTCTCCGGCTCGGCCCAGCGCACCTCCCAGCCGAAATTCTTGAAGGCATGGCCGAACTGGTTGATCGAACCGCCGTAAAGCTTTCTGGCGGCGACGAAATTGTCGCCTGGCCGCATAAGGTTGTGGAACACCAGGAGCTGCGCCGCATGACCCGAGGCGGTCGCGAGACCGGCCGTGCCGCCTTCGAGGGCGGCGACACGCTCTTCGAGCACGGCCTGCGTCGGGTTCATGATGCGGGTGTAGATGTTGCCGAAGGCCTTCAACCCGAACAGCGAAGCGGCATGGTCGGCGTCGTCGAAAACATAGGACGTGGTCTGGTAGATCGGAACGGCGCGCGCGCCTGTCGCCGGATCCGGCTTGGCACCGGCATGAACGGCGAGCGTGTTGAAGCCTGGGGCGCGTTGCGACATGTCCATCTCCCTGAGACACCTGAAAAACCGGCGCATTCTTGGCTGACCAAGCCGGCGAATGCAAAGAAGAAATTGCTGAAAAAATGAGCGAATAGCGAATAGCGAGTAGGGCGAAGGAAATGGAGCGCCGTTCCCGACGCCCCTATTCGCTACTCGCTATTCGCTCCCCTATCTCCCCCTGACGCCGAAGCTCTGGAAGCCCTGCCGCATGATCGGCTTCTTGGACGAGATCACGCGGCTATTGACGCCGTTCCAGCCGATCTCGCCGGAGAGGCGCCCGTATTCGATTTTGGGGCAGCGATCCATCACCACCTTGATGCCGGCCGCTTCCGCTTTGGCGGCGGCCGCATCGTGGCGCACCGTGAGTTGCATCCAGATCACCTTCGGCAGCGGGTCGAGCGCCAGCGCCTCGCCGACGATCGGCGGCACGGCATCGGATGCGCGGAAGATGTCGACCATGTCGACAGGCTCGGGCACGTCCGCCAGTCGGGCATAGGTCGGCCTGCCGGCGATCTCCTTGCCCGCCTGCCCGGGATTGATCGGGTAGACGACAAACCCCTTGTCGACCAGATATTTGGTCACGAAGAAGCTCGGCCGAACGTCATTGGCCGAGGCGCCGACGACAGCAACGGTGCGCACGGAGTTCAGGATGCCGGAAATGTAGTCGTTGTCGTAGCGATCGTGGTTCATGCCTCGTCCTCATACAGCGCCTCGGCCAGAAAGCCAGCGGGGTCGCCGCAGAAATTATCATGCGGAAATGATCGGTGTCGCGGAAGTCGCCGTCCTCTAACCGACTGGGCGGATCACCGGCCAGGCGCGGCGAGACGGAATGTCATTCGCCTGTCCACTCCGGCTTGCGCTTGCCGATGAAGGCGCCGATGCCCTCCTCGGCGTCGCGGGCCAGCATGTTCTCCACCATCACCCGCGCGGTGTAGTCATAGGCTTCCGAGAGGCCCATCTCGGCTTGCCGGTAGAACGCCTCCTTGCCGATCTTCAGCGTCAGGGGTGATTTGGAAACAATGGTTTGCGCGTATTTCGTCACGACCTGAGTCAAATATTCGCGCGGCACCACGCGATTGACGAGCCCGAATTCGCGCGCCGTGCCGGCGTCGATCGTCTCGCCGGTCAGCAGCATCTCCATGGCATGCTTGCGCGAAACATTGCGTGACAGCGCCACCATCGGCGTCGAACAGAACAGCCCGATATTGACGCCAGGGGTAGCGAATGTGGCCTGGTCCGACGCGATGGCGAGATCGCAGCTCGCCACAAGCTGGCAGCCTGCCGCAGTCGCGACACCGTCGACCTCGGCGATGACAGGCTTGGGCAGCCGCACGATGGACTGCATCAGGGCCGCGCAGCGCCCCATGGTGAGTTCGAAGAACGCCCTCCCCCGGTCCGGATCAGTCCGGTGCGCGGTCAGTTCCTTCAGGTCGTGGCCGGCGGAGAACACTTTGCCCGGGGCGGAGATCACGACGACGCGCACGGCCTTGTCGTCGCGGGCCGCGTCGAGCTCGGCCTGCAGCGCCTCCATGAAGGCGAGCGAAAGCGCATTGGCCGGCGGGTTCATGAGCGTGAGGCGAAGAATGCCGCCGTCGAGCGCGGCATGCACCGGCCCCTGCTCGTGATTGCGTTTCAACGCGACGACTTCCGCCATGGCGGCGACTCCATTCGGCCTTCATATAGGACTTTTCGGCCAAAGAACTATCACGCGCTGGGTTGAAGAACAGCACCGAAATGTGTCTTCTGGCTTCCGTTTACGGAAACGGAAGACTCTGGGACGCCGTCCCGGCCCCAAGGACAGGAAGCAGGAATGCCAGCACAGGCCAGGCTCGAGCCGCTGATGACGGCGGATGAAGTGAACGACCTCCTGAGGAAGGTCTATCCCCAACTCAACGAGCAGTTCGAATTCTATCACGCGGTCGACGTGTTCCCGGGCGGCTGCACGGTGCGGCTCAACGCCGACGACAGGCACTTGAGGCCGGGCGGCACGGTGTCGGGCCCGTCCCTGTTCACGCTGGCCGACATCGGCGGCTATGTCTGCGTGCTCACCCATGCCGGTCCCGACGCGCTGTCGGTGACGACGAACCTCAACATCAATTTCGTGCGCAAGGCCGAGGCCGGCCCGATCGACGGTCACTGCCGTATCCTGAAGCTCGGCAGGAGCCTGATGGTCTTCGACATCGACATCGTCGCGGGCCCCGACCGGCAGACGGTCGCGCATGCCACCGGAACTTATTCCATCCCGCCGAAGCGGTAAGGCGCTGCCTCAGGCACATTATAAGCCAGGCGATATGCGTCCATCACTTGTATCGCGGCGCAGCGCGCCCCACCGGGCAGCGGTCGGCCAATCGATTACCGTGCGCTCCTTCGACGCCCATCGGGTCAGGCCACCTCGCGACTGTCTCGGTCAGGCTTGGTCGAGCCTTCTGATGAATTCCGCAAGCACTTGGCCATTCACGGAAACAACGTGTCCCGCGGCCGGGTAGACCCCGGTGGCGACGTCATCCGCGAACTCGCGAAAGGCACTGATACGCTCGGATTGAAGCCGGTCAAATTCGGCGACGAAATTGCGGTAGGTCTTGGAGTGACGTGGATAGTGGCCCCTGTGCGCCCCAAGTACGTCTGTCGCGAACAAATACTGGCCGTCGCAACCTGCCCCCGCACCCATGGATATCAGCACGAGCGAGGTGCGCCTCGAAATCTCGGCCGCCACGTCCTCGGGCACCACCTCGATCTCGGCCATGACCGCGCCGGCCTTTTCGAGGTCGCGGACACGCTGCCAGACCTCCATCGCTGTCTCGACGGTCTTGCCGACAGCCCTGAAGCCTCCTGTCCAGCTGATCTGCGAAGGGATCATCCCGACATGGCCGCAGACCGGAATCCGCTCTTCGGCGAGGCGCCTGACGACACGCATGCTGGCTGCGCAATAGACCGCGTCGGCACCGGCCCGGCGAGCCTCGAAGGCACCCCGAAGATAGTCTTTCGGCGTTAGATAGACGCCGTAGCTCAGGCTTACCACGCAGAAGACCGTGGGTACCGCCTCCCGGAACTGCGGATGCTTCAGAAGATGTGGCGGCACTGAAATCATGTCGATTCCGGCCTGCTCGGCCGCTGCCGCTTCCTCGATGCTCTCGACGCGCAACATGATGAGCTGGCGTTTGCCTTTGAGCGCCCGCAGATCGGCGATCGTCGTTTTCTTGGCTGTCACGACGCAGCTCCCGCGATTGCCTCCGGTCGCAACAGCGATTTCAGGCTGACGCCGCCGTCGGCAAGCAGTGCGGGATCGATGCCCCGGCGGCTTCTGATGAGCTGCTCGGCAACCTTGATTTCCCTGGCGGCCGATGTGCCCGGGCCGATTGCACTGGCAGCGAGCAGACGGCCATCCGCTGCCTGATCGAACACGATGAGCCCATCGTCGCGCAGCTTGCGCTCGACGGAGCCTGCCGACAATTCCGCCAGGCCCACCACCTGCAGCCCAAGCTCATACTGATCCGACCAGAACCATGGAACAGCATCGAATGGCGCGGGATCGCCCAGCATGGCCGAAGCGGCATGCTCGCCCTGTTCCCTCGCACTGCGCCAACTTTCCAGCCTCGCATGGCGGCCGCAATAGAGAGCGACCGGAAAACGGCAGCAATCGCCAGCGGCAAAAATGTGCGGATCAAGAGTGGCAAGGCTGCCGTCCACCACGATCCCGTCATCACACGCAAGACCGCTTGCGCGCGCCAGCCCGTCGTTCGGCGAGGCGCCGACACCGACGACCACGTGGTCGGCCAGAAGCGTTTCGCCCGTTCCCAGCCGGATCGCCACCTGCGATGGTCCGAGGCTCGCTTCGACGATGCGCGCGTTGGCCATGATACGCACGCCCTCGGCCGAATGACGTGCGGCAATGATCGCCGCGATGGGTGCCGGTACGCCGCGCTTGAGCACACGCTCTTGCGCCTCCAGCACGACGACCTCCGCGCCGCGTTGCCGCGCGAACGCGGCCAGTTCGAGACCGATGAAGCCGGCGCCGACCATGGCGAGCCTGACTCCCGGGCGTACGGCACGGCAAAACCGGCGAGCATCGTCCAGCGTACGCACGGTCATGATGCGCTCATGTGTCGGCAACCCATTCAGGCGGCGTGGGCTCGCGCCGGTCGCCAGCAGCAGCTTGTCATAGGCGAAGATGCCGCCATCACCTACCGCAACGGTCTGCGCGCTGCGGTCGATCGACGCCACACGGGTGGATTCCAGGAATGTTATCCCCGCCGAAGCCAGTCCCGACGGGGTAACGATTGGTTTCGGTTCGATCGCGCCGCCGTTCGTCGGCGGCTTGGAGAGCGGCGGCCTCTCGTAGGGCGCTTGAGCTTCCTCTCCGATCAGCGCGACCGGACCGCCGTAGCCATTGGCGCGCAAGCCGAGCGCGGCCGCGCAGCCGGCCTCGCCGGCACCGACGATGACCATTCCTCGCGCCCGCATCTCAAGCGACCGCGATCTGGACCCGTCCGCCGTCGAGCCTGACGGCATAGACGCCGAGATTCCTGCACACCGGGCCGCTCAGCGCCTGCCCGGACCGGTAGTCGAACCTGCCATTGTGTTTGGGACATTCGATCACGTGGTCCATCACCAGCCCGTCGGCTAGAGAGACCTGCTCGTGCGTGCACAGACCGTCCGTTGCGAAGAACCGGCCGCCGGGAGCATGGTAGATGGCATAGGTCTTTCCCTGATGGTCGAAGCGGACGACGTCTTCCTCGTCGACGTCGTCCACACTGCAGACATCAATCCAGTCGTGATCAGCCATGACTTCCTCCTCCGAAGCTTCGGTTCTCATTGAACGGGCTGCGGCATGACCGCGAGGTCATGAAGCTCATGGCGATAGGGCTTCGCCGTTGGGGGCAGTATGCGCTCCACATGATGGTAGGGATCGCGAGCCTGCCTGAAGACCGTAGGGACAATTTCGCGATAGGCCGCCCAGAGGCTCGGATATGGTACCGGCGTATCGTGCTTCATCATCTCGTGCAGCCGGGGCAGCGCATGATACGGCACCATCGGGAACATGTGGTGCTCGACGTGGTAGTTCATGTTCCAGTAGACGAAGCGGAACAGCGGATTCATCATCACTGTGCGCGAGTTGAGGCGGTGGTCGAGTACGTCCTCGGCCAATCCGGCGTGCTGGGTAAGGTCGAAGAGCCGCGCCAGCCAGGCGCCGTACATGGTGGGCAACACGCCGATCAGCAGGACGGGTATCCAGCTCCGCAGCAGCAGCGAAAGCGCGACGGTGCCGAGATGTATCACCAGCCAGACGCGCGCGGTCGTGAACACTTTGGCCCGCGCGGCCTCGGGGATGAAATCGCGCTCCTCCCCGGTCAGCCGACCGAGGCTGTGGCGAACCATCGAAACGATCGAGTTGCAGACGCCGCCCACGGCCAGGAAGCTCAGCAGGATCAGCGGCAGGTTTGGTGGCCGCTTGACGGCGATCTCAGGATCGCGCCCGACGATCAGTGTGTCTGTGTGGTGTCTGGCGTGGCTCCAGCGGGTCACCTCGGACTCGCGCATGACCATGAAGCTGGCAAGCTGATACACCATGTCGTTCATCCAGAATGTCCGGAAGGCGGTGCCGTGGCCGCATTCGTGCCAGCGTGAGTCCGACGCCGAACCGTAGAGCACGCCATACAGAGCGAAGAAGGGCAGCGCGAGCCACGAGCCGTCGAAATGGACGCCGCCGGCAGCACTCGCCGCCAGAAGCGCGAACCACAGCAGCGTGTCCCTGATGGCGGGTCCGTCGCTGCGCTGCATCAGCGCCTTCATTTCCCTGCGTGGAATCTCGGTGTGGTACCATTCGGCAGCGGCCAGGCCCGCCGCGACGGCTGCGCGTGAACTCGGTCCTGCGAGGCTGTAGTCGCGTAGCGGTTCGCCTGGCATCGTCTCCTCCCGTCACGATTGGTTGTGCGACAATCGCGAAGCAGCTTGCCGGATTCAACTCGTCTTGATATTTTCCCTCAAAATCATCATTCAATGAAAGAAACTGTCATCACTGAGGAACCCGGGTCGCAGCGGATAACTCTCTCGGACGTGGCAAAGGCTGCCGGAGTGAGCCTCGCCACGGTCGACAGGGTGCTGAACGGAAGGGCGCCGGTCAGCGGCAAGCGCGCGCAGCAGGTCTACGACGCCGCCCGTGCGCTCGGCTATCACGGGCTACCGATCCTGAGAGCGCGCGCGCCGGCGCCGCGCCAGCATATGCGTCTTGGCATTGCCATCCGCCGGCGGCACCACGCCTTTTATCAGCAGATCGAAGCCGACCTGCGGGCGGCCGCGGCACGCCATTCGACTGCCGAGGTGGAACTCGCCTTCTATTATCACTCGGACAATTCACCAGCAGAGGCGGTCAGGCTCGCCCGCGAAATGGGCGGCCATTGCGACGCGATCGCGATGATGGCTCCGGACAGTGCGGAGTTGCGCGATACCATCCTCGGCCTGCGTCAGCGGAAGGTGTTCACATTTTCCATTCTGTCGGACTTCGCGGTCGATTTCCGCCACGCCTATATCGGCGTCAACAACCGGCAGGCCGGGCGGACGGCGGCCTGGGGAATTGCCCATACGGCCCTGCGCCCGGGACGGGTGGCTCTGGTCACGGGCGCTTACCACTTTAGCGCCCAGGAAATGCGGGAGTTGGGTTTCCGGTCCTATATGCGGGAACGCTGCCCCCACTTCGCGATCGTTGACACGGCCGCTGTCGCCGAGTCTTCCGACGCCGTGAGGCAGGCCGTGGGACAGCTACTGGATAGAAACGACGATCTGGTCGGCGTCTACGTCGCCAGCGGCGGCTTCGAGGGCGCGCTGGAGGCCCTGACGGCAAGGGGTCGGGAGAGAACGGTGTCGCTCGTCGTCAACGAGATCACTCCAAGCTCGCGCCAGGCGCTTCTCGCGGGAACCGTCTCAATGGTCATCGCGACGCCAGTGCGCGAATTTACGCGGCAACTGGTCGACGAAGCCGTCAGTACCGTGCAGACGATGGGAACCGAGTTGTCGCGGCCCGAGGCCCTCCCGTTCAACATCGTCATTTCCGAGAACACGACCTGACTGAATTCATCGGGCCGAGCTTGTCCGTTGTCGCGGGAACGGGAGCCTTGCGAACTAACCGGCCAGTCTGCGCGAAACGGTCGCAACGGCCTCGCCGAGGACCTCTACGCAGTGGTCTCGGACGGCGTCGTTGAACCGCGGCATGGGGATGGCGATGTTGATGGAGGCTAGCGGAAAGCCGGACTCGTCCAGAAGTGGCCGCGCCACGCCGGCTATCCCCGGCGTGAACTCCTCGACCACGTAGGCCACGCTGCTCTGACGCACCACTTCCAGTTCATCGATGAGGGCCTTGACCGTACGGATCGTGGCCAGCGTAATCGGCTCGAACGTGACCCGCGCCAGGTACTCCTTCAGCATCTCGTCCGGCAGGAATGCAAGAAGCGCCTTGCCGCCGGAGGTGGCGTAGAGGGGAGCGGTGTCGCCCAGCCGCATGTGGTAGAGCAGCCTGCGCGGGCTCGTCACGCAGGCGACCACCTGCGATGACATCCCCCTCATCACGTTAAGCGCGCACGATTCCTGCGTTTGCAGCGTGACCCATTCGAGCACGCTCTCGGCGGCGGGGATGACCTCGCTGCCGCCTTTTGCATGCCGCGCCAGCCGGGCCACGGCGGTACCGAGTTCATAGCCTTTGGTGGCCGGGACGTAAGCCAGGTATCCGCGATTGACCAAGGTCTTGAGAAGCTGCGTGAGGCTGCTCTTGGGGATGCCGAGCTCCTCGGCGATCTCGGAATGGGTTTTCTCCGCGCCCCAGCGGCCGATATATTCGAGAAGATCGAGCGCCCGCGTCGCGGACTTGACGACGCCTTGTTCCGTTGGGGTCTTTTCGCCGTCCATGGCCTCTCGCATCTCTGAGCTTCCGCTCGCGTCAGGGAGCCGGCTCATCGCTCCAGGCACGCTCTATCACGGATCGCGACAGCTTCGCAGCCAAGCGCAACCGGTCGATGGTGGATAGTTCCCCATGGCGAATCGTCGGCGCTTCCAGCGCCACGGGAACGTCGCGCGGGAATGCTCTCAGGAAGGCGCTCAGCCACAGTTCGCCCTCGCCGGGATAAAGCCGCGCGCCCCGCGCCTCCCGGCGCAGGGCGTCCGTGTCCATCGGTGGTCGGCTTGGCGCGTCGCAGAGATGAACGTAGCGAAACAGGTCCGGGGGATAGAGTGCGAGATCATCGGGCGAACCGCCGGAGCGTGCGAGATGAAGCGCATCGACGAGGAGCCCGGCGTCGGCTGCTCCGGCGGCCGCAAGCAGTTCATGCGCCTCCGCCAGGGAGCGAACCGCCGTGTAGGGAATGAATTCCAGCATGGGCGACAGGCCGCAGGCCACCGCCTCTTCACAGGTCTTGCCAAGACTTTCGGTCAGCCGCGCGCGGTGGGGGTCGTGCCCGACGATCAGCACGTGGCGCGCACCGAGTTCGGCTCCGACTTCATAGGCGCGTAGGAACGCGTCCAGATCGCTGTCCGGCCGCAACCAGAACGCCTCGATGTCGAGCAGTTCGATCCCAGTTTGGCGCAGCCGTTGCCGGATCGCACGCCGGGTCTTCGGCTCTTCCAGCACCGGCGCGACAACGTCGCCAGGCAGCGGCGGCCAAAGGCGCAGCCCGACCGCGTCGAACCCCGCGCCAGCCGCCAGCTCGATCAGTTCGATGGGGTGCGTCGAGAGCTGGGTCAGGTGGGCGAGTGACAGTATTGCGGGCATGGCCATCGATCCGAGTGGCAGAATCCGGTTTACTTATAGAACAAGTTCTCCTATGTGAACAGATACCAAGGAGGAACCGAGCCATGACTGCGCCGTTCGATGACCGGTTCACCATCCGGGAACTGCTGGAAAACTGGGTCGTCTGGCGCGACGCGGGCGACTGGGAGCGTTTCCGCACCGTCTGGCACGACGACGGGCGAATGATGGCGACCTGGTTCCAGGGAACAGCGGACGAGTTCATTGCGGTCAGCCGCAAAGGCTTCGAGAACGGCGTGCGCATCCTGCACTTCTTGGGCGGCACGTCGATCGACCTGTCGGGTGACAGGGCGATCGCCCAGACGAAGATGACGATCAGCCAGCGCGCCAAAGTCGAGGGCGTGGCCTGCGACGTCGTCTGCACCGGTCGCTTTTATGATTTCCTGGAGCGCCGCGGCGGGCGCTGGGGTGTCGTGCTGCGCCAGCCGATCTACGAGAAGGACCGCCTGGATCCGATCGATCCGACCGAAGCCCCGAGGCTGGACAGCGAGCTGCTGCAGGCATTTCCCGAGGGCTACAGACACCTCGCCTACCTGCAGACCGGCATCGGCTACACGGTCAAGCGCGACATGCCCGGCCTGATCGGGCCCGAGGTCGAGGCGCTCTATGCTCGCGGCCGGGGCTGGCTCGAAGGCGGCCCCACCGGCGTGCCGGGAGATCAACCGGCGCAAGCGACCGGTGCGTGACGGCCGCGCGCTCGAAACGGAAACTGAACCGATGCAACCCTTCGTGTGCGGGTCTGAGCCCTCGCGCGTGATCTTCGGTGCCGAGGCACCCGCCTGCCTCGGCGAAGAGATCGAGCGGCGCGACATCCGGCGCGTGGAGCAGCTTCCCAGGTCGCCGCATCGGACCAACACCACCGACTGAACGGAGACACCCGATGCCGCTCAAGGGCAAAGCCATCATGATCGTCTGGCACGACATCAGACAGGGATCGGAACCGGACTATCACCTCTGGCATACGCGCGAGCACATGCCGGAGCGGCTCGCCGTACGGGGTTTCCTGCGCGGACGCCGCGGGGTGGACTGGAACCGCGACAGGCATCGCTACCTGACCCTCTACGAAGGAGAGAGCATCGGTACTTTCGGTTCGCCGGAGTATCTCCGGCGGCTCAACAATCCCACGCCGTGGACGCTGAGAACCCAGCCGACCTTCTACAACTTCATCCGTTGCGCCTGCGTCTTGGCCGCAAGCATCGGACGCGGCGTCGGCGGAGCGATGGCGACCATCCGCGTGCCATTCAACGGCGTTGACGACGCGGGCTTTCGCGCTCTGGCTCAGCCCTTGGCAGAGGAAATCATTGAACTCGAGGGCGTCTCGGCGGTCCATCTCGCTGTCGCTCGCCCTGACGTGACAGGCGCGAAGACCCGCGAAACCGAGCTTCGCGGCATGACGAGAGACGACATCTTCGACGCCGTGATCATGATCGATGGCATCGGGCGCCGCGAACTGGATAGGCTCGACGCAAAGATCATGGGCCGGTTGCGGGCGCGCGGCCTCAGCATCGATCCGGCCGAAGCAGCCATCTACGACATGGCCTTCTGCCTCGATGCAACGGACTGAGCAGCACAATGAAAGCGGATGACATCGAACTCGTGACCAGGCGGCCGGTCGTCGACGGCGCCACGCAGCTGGTGGGCATCGTCGGGAGCCCGATTGCCCAGGTCCGCGCGCCGGAAGGCGATATCGTCGACGGCATCGGTTTCGTCGAAAACCTCAAGGCCCATGGCGTCGACCCCCGGGGCATGCGGGCGCTGCTGATCGGAACCGGCGGGGTCGGAACGGCGATCGCCTTCGCGCTCGCCGAGTCCGGCGTCTCAGAGCTCTTTGTCCACGACCGCGACACCGCGCGCAGCGACGGCCTCGCCGCGCGGCTCTCGAACCTTGAGCGTCCGGTGCGCACTGGGCCACCGGACCCGGCCGGCTTCGACCTCGTCGTCAACGCGTCTCCCCTGGGAATGAAAAGCGACGACCCGATGCCAATGGACGCGACACACATTGGTGCCGGCAGCGTGGTGGCGGACGTGATCGTGCATGAAACCGAACTGCTGCGACGAGCTGCCGCGCTCGGCTGCAGGACGATCGACGGGACCGGAATGATGGATCACCAGCTCGCGTTCATGGCAGGACACATGGGGCTCGGCGAGATGGATTTCAGCGCGGCAACCGCCCGGCGTATCGCCGCGGCCGCTCGTCGATAGCGGTTCGAGGCCAGCACCACCGACAGCCACTGCGGACAGGGGACCGGACATGAGACTTGGTGGGACGACGTTCTCGTTCATGTGGAGCGAGCCGGCGCACGAGACGATGCGGCGCCTCGGTCGCCTCGGCCTGCGAGAGTTCGACGTCGTCCTGGCGCCCGGTCATTTGTGGGCGGACGAACTCGATACCGGAGCCCGACGCGACTTGCTGCAGGCGCTCTCGCGGGAGGGCATGAAAATCGAGTCGCTGAACCTCCCCGCACTCGACTTCAACCTCGGCAGTTGCCTGGCCGAGGTGCGAGACCACGCGGTCCGCAACTACGCCGAAGCTTTGCGTCTCTCCGCGGATCTGGGCGGCCGCGGTGTCGTCGTCGTGCCGGGTCGCGTCTCCGGCCTGCTGCCGCCGAAGATGGAGGACACAATGTCATGGCTTGGCGACAGCATCGAGGCGCTGCTGCACTTCGCCGACAAGACGGGACAAGACCTGCTGCTCGAGACGCATCCGCTGACAGCGATCCCCACCGCAGAGGCGGTCGCCGCTTTCATCGAAACGATTGGCCATCCGCGTCTGCTGGTCGCCTACGACGTAGCCAATGCCGAATTCATCGGCGAGGATCAAGTCGCGGCCCTCCGCCGCCTCAAGCCGATCCTGGGCCAGGTGCATGTATCCGATGCGAAGCGCAGTTCGTGGAAGCACGACCCCGCCGGCCTGGGGACGGTGAATTTCGGCGAAGTCAGGGCTACGCTCGGAGAGATTGCGTTCGACGGGCTCGCCGTGGTTGAGGTGATCTCCAGCAACGCGGTGGCCGATACCGAAGCGACCGTCCACGCTTTGAACGGATGACAGCAATGGCGTATCCGCGACACGCTTGGCGATGTCCCCTCTCCAGCCTGGCGCGGCCGCACCACTCCTCAGCGCGTATATTCCGAACCGAACCCGGTCATGTCCGCATCGAGACGCCCGAGGATGGTCAGCAGTATCTCCTGCTTGCGCGCCCGCCGGAACGCCGGCGACTGCATGTCGACATTGAATGCCGCGGTGAAGGTGGCACGGTTCGACACGTTGAAGAAGGACAAGGCCGAGATCGTCATGTGGACCTCGACCGGCGAGATCGTCCGCCGGAAGTTCTCCTTTTCGTAGCCCCTCCTGAGCAGCCGCTCGATGCGGGCGATGATCGGCTGATGCAATTCCTGGACAACGGACGATGTCGCGAGGAAGCGGGCATCGTTCAGGTTTTCCGTCATCAGAAGCTTGACGTAGGTGGGGTGCGCGAAATGGAAGTCGAAGGAGAATTCGACGAGGTTCTTCAGCGATTGCCGCGGGTCGTCCTCGTCCAGGTTGATCGCGAGCTCCGCGGTTCGCATGCGACGGTAGCCGTTCTCGAGAACGGCCAGGTAGAGCTTCGCCTTGGACGAGAAATAGTAATAGATCATGCGCTTGCTGCGCTTGGTCTTGGCCGCGATGCTGTCGAGCTTGGCGCCGCCGAAACCGTGGCGTGCGAACTCTGCCTCCGCCGCCTTCAGAATGTCCGCACGGGTGCGATCCGGATCGTTGCTCGGCAGCGACCGCTCGTATCTACGGCTAGGACCTGCTCTGCCTGGCGGCTGCTCGTTCATGCCCTCGACCTCGGACCAATCGCCCGCCCGTCCTTATCGCGAGAGGCGGCGTCGGCACAACCTCAGCCGCCGGCTCTCGGTCCGAACAGGCGAGCTTGTGAACCATTTTGTTCATTATCACCCGTCGCTCTCAGCTCCGCATGATTTACTGACGCGGAGTTGATACCTGATCATAGCGCGTTGAATCAACAATGTTCCTTGTGAATTTTCCACGTTTCGACCGAGGGGTTTGACTCAGTACGCATATCTGAGCTACTGTGAACCCAATCGAACATTTTGAAATGGCGCAACAGACGCCGCGCAAGTTCGACTGGGAGGAAATTGCAATGAGCTGACGGCTCGAATATCGCGTTTCAAGCCAAATGTTGGGCCGGCGCGAATCCAATCCATTGTTGTGACCCTGACCGATGCAGCCTGATCGCTGCCACTTGGCCGCGAATGGGCTGGCTTTGGCCGACACTGCGCCTTCGCCGAAAGGTTCGACCCGAAATCGCGCACCAGCCTGGTTCCTCGGCATGTGCCCCCCGATTCGAAGCAGATCGTTCCGAGGCATTCTCGGGATGGACCAAATGAACGACCATGGACAATTTCTGGGAGGAAATCAGATGACCGCAGTCACCCGTCGCACGCTTCTTGCCGGATCCGCTGGCCTCATGTTGGCGGCCACGATCAGCTTACCCGTCACATCATGGGCGCAGGACAAGATCACGCTTCGCCTGTCGACTTCCGGCACGCAGACGGATCAGCGATCCATCGCTATGGCCAATGTCTTCGGTCCCGCCGTCTCGGGCTTCGCCGACTTTCAGCCGCACTACAACTCCTCGCTGGTTGCACAGGGCTCGGAGTTGGAAGCGATCTCGTCGGGCGACCTCGAAATGACGATCTGCTCCGCCCAGGAACTGGCGACTTTCTTTCCGGAGTTCTCGATCTTCGCGGCCGGTTACGTGCACCAGAACGCCGAGCATCAGGTGAAGGTCTTCAACGATCCGCTGATGGATCCGTTCAAGAAGAAGGTCGAGGACGAACTCGGCGTGAAGCTGCTGGCGGTCATGTATCTGGGCCGCCGCCACGTGAATCTTCGTTTCCCGCGTTCGGAACGCAACGTCATGACGCCGGCAGATCTTGCGGGCGTCAACCTGCGCATGCCGGGCACCGATGCCTGGCTGTTCCTCGGCAAGGCGCTCGGAGCCAACCCGGCACCGATCGCCTTCTCGGAAGTCTATACCGTGCTGCAGACCGGGTCGGTTGACGGGCAGGACAATCCGCTGCCCACCGTGGTCGACTCCAAATTCTACGAAGTCACCAGGCAGATCAGCCTGACGTCGCATCTGGTCGACCTCAACTACATCGCCTTCTCCAAGGAAGTATGGGACGGGCTGACACCGGAACAGCAGGAAACCGTGCAGAAGGCCGCGGTGGACGCGGCCGAGTCCGGTCGGCAGGCGCAATTGCAGAAGGAGGAGGAACTCGTGGCCTTCCTGAAGGACAAGGGTCTCGAGATCTATGAGCCGGACCTCAAGGCGTTTCGCGAGCATGTCCAGGCACAATATGTCGGCTCCGAATTCGCCAAGGCATGGCCGGAAGGAGTGTTGGACAAGATAAACGCACTCGGCAACTGAAGTGGTTCAGTAGGCGCGACGGGGACGCGCGTCCCCGCCTTGCCGCCATCATCCGCGGCAGGGCTTGACGTCGGACTAGGGAGGGTCCCGCGTGAGACGAACGATCGACACTTTTCGCACTTTCGCCGAGGCCGTTGCCGGTGCCTTGATGGCGGCCATGTTCGTAACCTTCATCGTGCAGGTCACTATCCGTTACACTGCCCGGGCCGACTGGATCGCTGAAGCCGTTCCGCTGCTGCAGCCGTCCAATTTCGGGTGGACGCTGGAATTCTGCCTGGCGCTGTGGGTTTGGCTGGTGTTCTGGGGCAATGCCTTCGTCGTCCGCAACCAGGAACACGTCTCGTTCGATATCCTCTATCTCGCCGTGGCGCCGGGCATGCGCAGGGCCTTCTTCATCGCGGGGGGCCTTGCCATCTCGGTGGGCCTGCTGCTGTCGATAGAGCCGACCTGGGATCGGCTGGCGGTCCTGAGATTGAAGAAGACCGCAACGCTCTCGGCGCTGTTCGGCGACTGGATCCGGATGCGCGACATCTACGCGATCTACCTGCTTTTCCTCTTCGTCGTCGCACTCCGCTACGCGGCGGGCGTCTGGCGCGCATTCCGCCACGGCGTCGACGAACTGGATCTCTCGGACGGGGAGCGCGTCGACGCATGAGCTTCGCCTTTGTCCTCTGTCTCGGCACGATGGGCGTGATCGCCGCGATCGGCGCACCGATCGCCTATGCGATTCTCCTCGCCTCCTTTGTCTACCTGGCCGCGAACGGGATGAGCATTGGTATCGCCGGCAAGGTCATGCTCGACGGGCTCTACCAGAGCTTCATCCTGCTGACTGTGCCGCTGTTCATCGTTGCAGCCAACATCATGAACGCAGGCTCGATTTCCGACCGGCTTCTGCGCTTCTGCATCGGCCTCGTCGGCCGCTTCAGGGGCGGCCTTGGCCATGTGAACGTCCTTGCGTCCCTTGTCTTCTCCGGCATGTCCGGATCGGCCGTCGCCGACGCCGCCGGTATCGGCAAGATCATCATCGACCTGATGGTTCGCTCCGGCCACTACACGCGCGGCTATGCGGCGGCGATCACCGCCGCGTCGGCAACCATCGGGCCGATCATCCCGCCATCGATCCCCATGGTGCTCTACGCGCTGGTTTCCAACAGTTCCATCGGCTTCCTGTTCCTGGGCGGCATCATGCCTGGGTTACTGATGGGAGCGGTGCTGATGGCCATCAATGCCTGGATATCGCACCAGCGCGGGTTCGGCGTGGAGAAATCGGTCCCACTCAGTCAACTTCCAAAGCTGACCCTCGATGCGGGTCCCGCGCTGCTGATGCCGGCTATCCTGCTCTACGGCATCTATGGCGGAGTGACGACCCCGACCGAGGCAGCCGCGGTCGCCGCGTTCTACGCGCTGCTCCTGGCCGCCTTGTTCTACCGCTCGCTGTCCCTGGCGGCGTTCGGACGGATTCTCGTCGAAAGTGCCCGTTCCTCGGCCGCGGTCGGCCTCGTGATCGGCGGCGCGCTCGTCCTCAACTATGTTGTCGCTTCGGAAAACATCCCCAATCTCGTCGCGCAGTCCCTTGTCGGCGTCAACGTATCACCGCTCGCCTTCCTGCTGTGCGTCAACCTGCTGCTGCTGATCCTGGGGTGCATTCTCGATGCCGCGACGATCATCCTGGTAATCATTCCGCTCTTCATTCCCGCCTGCCGCGAACTCGGCATCGACCTTGTGCATTTTGGCGTGGTCGCGGTCGTCAACTGCATGATCGGGCTGATCACGCCGCCTTACGGCATCCTCCTGTTCGTCATCAACGCGGTGACGCGCATCCCGCTCGCCGAAATCATCCGCGAAATCTGGCTGTTCGTGGCCGTCCTCGTCTTTGCGCTGCTTCTGCTGATCCTCTTCCCGGGCATCGTGCTCTGGCTGCCGCGGATGTTCGGTTACGACGGATAGGAGCCTCCCTCCTGATCTCGCCCTTCGGAACAAGCACCCTTTGCCCGGCCGTCACGCCGGCACGCAACGTTTCTGGCCACGATGCCCCACTTGGAATTGGAGTGCGGACACAGCCACACAAGGAGCAATGGACATCATGACGAGCATCTCCATCGGCCTGATCGGCGCAGGCCTGATAGGCCGCAAGCACCTTAGGAAGATCGCCGAGCATCCGGACTACACCCTGGCAGGCATCTCCGACGTCAACAGCGACGCCGTCGCGGCGCAGTATCCGGAAGAACGGGTCTATGCGGACTATCGCGCCATGCTGGACGAGGCTCGACCCGAGGCGGTCATCATCGCTTCGCCCAACCAGTTGCACGCCGATGCCGGCGTGGAATGCGCGCGCCGCGGCATTCACATCCTGGTGGAAAAGCCGGTGACAGACACCGCCGAGGCCGCACGCGTGCTGATTGCCGAGACCCGGCGCAGCGGCATCAAGACACTGGTGGGTCATCACCGGCGCCACCATGACCAGGTGCAGCAGCTTCGATCGTTGCTGACCGAAGGAAACATCGGCGCGCTAGTCGGCGTGTCGGCCATCTGGGCGGTCTACAAGCCCGACGACTACTTCAAGGCGGCGCCGTGGCGCACGCAACCGGGGGGAGGACCGATTCTCATCAACCTCATCCATGAGGTCGATTTCTTGCGCTTCACGGCGGGCGAGATCGTCGCCGTCAGCGCGATCTCGTCCAATCGCCAGCGGCATTTCGGGGTAGAGGATACCGCCGCCGCGCTGATGGAGTTCGAGAATGGGGCCATCGGCACCATCATCGCCAGCGACAGTGCCGTCTCGCCCTGGAGCGTCGAGCAGGGCACGGGTGAATCAGTCGAGTTCCCCTTCAGCGGGGAGAGCCCCTATCGTTTCATCGGCAGCCACGGCTCGCTCGAATTCCCGACCCTCGTCCGCTGGGGCCAGACCGATGGCGCGCGCTCCTGGAACCGGCCCGTCATATCGCAGCGCCTCTTCGCCACGACGATCGACCCCTACCTGGCGCAGCTCAATCATTTCCGCGACGTGATCCGCGGCGCCGCCTCAACGATGCAGAGCGTGGAGGACGGCGCCCGGACGCTGATCGCCACGCTCGCCGTCACAGAGGCTGCGGCCACCGGTGCCCGCATCGATCTTCGTGACCGCTACGAAGCGCTCTCCGGCGCCTTCGCCTCATCGCCAGCCCATGCAAGAAAGTCCCATCATGACCAGCAAGCCCATCTACGTCCTGAACGGCCCGAACCTCAATCTGCTGGGCGATCGTGAGCCGCACATCTACGGCCACACCACGCTGGCGGACATCGAGGCAAGTTGCGGCCGCACCGCCGCGGCCGGCGAGCACGGTATCGTCTTCAGGCAATCCAACCATGAAGGCCAGCTCATCGACTGGATTCACGAGGCGCGCCGCGAGGCTGACGCAATCATCATCAATGCGGGCGGTCTTACTCATACATCGATTGCCATCCACGACGCGTTGAAGAGCTTTGCGGGTCCGGTGATCGAACTGCACGTTACCAATGTTCATCGTCGCGAAGCCTTCCGGCACCACTCCTACATTTCCTTTGCAGCGACGGCGGTGATATGCGGGCTTGGCCCCGAAGGCTACGGTATCGCGCTGGACGCGGCGGCGATGCTCGCGGCCAAGGCGAAACGGGCCTGACCAGCATGGGGTTTCCTGATCCCTTGCCGGGACTCTAAGACCACATCCGCGCCGGATAGCCAGGTGTCGGGCTTTCCCCATCAGGTCGGCCCGAGCAACTGTCGCGAACCCCAGCTTCGCGCTTCACCACCAGATGCCATGTCTCCCTACTGCGGTAAAATAATACCACATTCATAACGACATTGTTTTTACTGGATATTTTTGCAACAACGGTCATCCCGCAAGCTTGACGCGACAGTCTCCCTCCCCTATAAGCCAGCCCGAAGCAGCGGCCAGCCGGCCGCCGTTTCGTTTTTGGCGCACCGTTCCGGCGGCACTCCAAGGCAAGCAACAAGAAACGCCTTCCCCCGGGAAGGTCCCAACCGAAAGCAGCGAACCATGAAAACCTTTTCGCAGAAGCCTGCGGACGTGGTGAAGAAGTGGGTTCTGATCGACGCCGAGGGTCTCGTCGTCGGCCGTCTCGCCTCCATCATTGCCAACCGTCTCCGCGGCAAGCACAAGCCGACCTTCACCCCGCATGTCGACGACGGCGACAACGTCATCGTCATCAATGCCGACAAGGTGGTGCTCACCGGCAAGAAATACACCGACAAGGTCTATTACTGGCACACCGGCCATCCCGGCGGCATCAAGGAGCGCACCGCGCGCCAGTTGCTCGAGGGCCGCTTCCCCGAGCGTGTCGTCGAGAAGGCCGTCGAGCGCATGATCCCGCGCGGCCCCCTCGGCCGTCGCCAGATGAAGAATCTCCGCGTCTATGCCGGCGCCGAGCACCCGCACATCGCCCAGCAGCCCGAAACGCTCGACGTCGGCGCGCTGAATGCCAAGAACAAAAGGGCTTGATCAACATGGCTGAGCTTTCCTCGCTCGCAGAACTCGGCGCCGCCACCCAGGCCGCGCAGCCGGCCGCGCCGGTCCACGTCCAGAAGCTCGACAAGAGCGGACGCGCCTATGCCACCGGCAAGCGCAAGGACGCCATCGCGCGCGTCTGGGTCAAGCCCGGCTCGGGCAAGATCATCGTCAACGACAAGGACTTCGGTGCCTATTTCGCCCGCCCGGTTCTGCAGATGATCCTGCAGCAGCCGATCGTCGCGGCCAACCGCGCCGGCCAGTACGACATCGTCGCCACCGTCGCCGGCGGCGGCCTGTCCGGCCAGGCGGGCGCCGTTCGTCACGGCATCTCCAAGGCCCTCACCTATTACGAGCCGGGCCTGCGCGGCCTCCTCAAGAAGGGCGGCTTCCTCACCCGCGACAGCCGCACCGTCGAGCGCAAGAAGTACGGCAAGGCCAAGGCCCGCCGCAGCTTCCAGTTCTCGAAGCGCTGATCTCTTATCGCACCATCTGGTGCCGATCTCTCGAGGCCGCCTCCGGGTGGCCTCTTTCTTTGCGGGAGCCCCCTGGACTTTTCGCGGTCATGCCGCGTCCTGCCGAGCCGCCGTGGCTGACTGGTCGCTGCTCGCCCTGGAATTGCGCCACTTGATCCACACATGGATGGGAATGCCCACCAGAACCAGCAGGAAGCCCAGGAACACCGTCTCCGCCCCGGCGCCGTAGAGAGCCCAGAGCGCGTAGACAAACCCTATGGCGCCCAATATGGCGACCTTGGTGATCTCGGGGCCCGCGACGGTGCGGCCTGACCGCACGACGATCATCAGTTCAGCCAGGGCGCAAAGCGCATAAGGCAGCAGGCTCGACATCACTGCCAAGAGGATGATCGTATTGAAGGCGCCGACCAGGCCCTTGGCGAAATTCATCGCCACCAGGATCGATGCCAGGAGGTTGGAGAAGATCAGCGCATTGGCGGGGGTGCCGTAGCGGGAAAGCCGCCCCATCCGCTCGGGGAAGACATGATCGAGGGCCGCTCCGTAGGGCACCTGGCCGGTCAGGAGGGTGAAGCCGTTCAGCGTGCCGAAGGTGGAGATGACCGCACCGATCGCGACGAGGGTTCCGCCGACCGCCCCCCACATCTCGCGCGACACGTCGGCCAGTGGCGCCGAAGACTGCGCCAGCAATTCCGCCGGTAGCACCCCGATCGCCACCGTGGTGACCGCGATATAGACCGCGGCAGCGATCAGCACCCCCACGATGGTCGCCCGCGGTATGGTCTTTGCCGGGTTGATCACGTTGCCGGACGGCACGGTGGCCGATTCCAGTCCGAGATAGGCCCACAGCGTCAGCGCCGCCGCGGCGGAGATCGCGGCCAGGTCGGACTCGCCGCTGGTGTTCAATGGCGAGAAGTTCGCCGGCTCGACCCAAAGGAAGCCCAGCGTGCCGATGAGCACGAGCGGCACCAGCTTCAGCACGGTTGTCACGATCTGGACGAAGCCCGCTTCCTCGACCCCGCGAATATTGACCAGGGTCAGCGTCCAGATCGCCAGCAACGCCACCGCGAGGCTGTAGGTGTCCGATGAGCCGATCGCGGGAACAAGGAAGCCGACATAGCCAGCCAGGGCAACCGCGACAGCGGCGTTGCCGGTCCACAAGGCGATCCAATAGCCCCATGCGATGATGAAGCCGGCAAATTCGCCGAACCCGGCCTGCGTATAGGCATATGGGCCTCCGGTCTTGACGACGATCCGCGACAGCCGGCCGAAGATGACGGCCAGGATCAGCGCCCCGATCGAGGTCACGATCCATCCCGCGAGTGAGATCGGCCCGAACGCGGCAAGAGACGCCGGCAAAAGGAATATCCCCGAGCCGATCATGTTGCCGACGACCAGAGCCGTGCAGGCCATCAGGCCGAGGCCGCCTGCCCTCTCCCCGCGCGACGCCGATGGATCACGCATGTCTGGGTGCATCTTTCGCCGTCGGCGCAGCCATCGTCATCCTCGAGCCTGTTGCAGCAACTGGGCGACCTCTTCCTCCAGCCCGGCAATGACCGACCGATAGTCGGCAACCTCGGGACGTTCTTCTGCCCCGGAACGCGCTTCGAACCAGGAGAGGCTGGCGCGGGCCAGCACATATTCCTCGCATATTCCGCGAAACGCCTCGTCCTTGAGCGCCAGCCGGCGGATGAGAGCCCCATCTCCGGGAAAGCGTTCAATGATCTCCGCGAGATCGAGGCGCAGATTTTCGGGCCCCGTCATCCATACCTCCGGAATACCGTCAAAGTATGAGATGTTCGATACCGCGCCGCAATGGAAGGTTGAGTAAGTCACGGTGACTGGCCTAACCTTTCCCCGTTTGCCGTTACCGTTTGGTCTGCTAACGTTGGAAGGCACGCATACCCGCTCTATGCGAGCCAATCGCCATTGTGACCCTGAGGGAGGTCGAGTCGATGGAAGAAGCGGGGTGTCACTCCTCGGATGCCGTTCGAGACGCGCTCGCGCGCATCTTGGAGTCGCCTGATTTCGACGCGACGGATCGCATCAGGCGATTTTTGAGCTACGTGGTGGACGAGACTTTGAAGGGCCGTCCCGACCGCATCAAGGCCTACAGCATTGCGACCTCCGTCTTTGGCCGTGACGAGACCTTCGATCCGCAGGTCGACTCCATCGTGCGTATCGTGGCCGGCCGTATGCGCCGGTCCCTCGAGCGTTATTATCTCACCGGCGGCAAGGATGATCCGTTGCGAATCCGGATTCCGAAGGGCTCCTATGTGCCCGTCTTCGAGGATGCGGCCATGGCGCTGGAAGACCCGCTGCATTCGCACGGGGGTGAGTTGCAGAAGCCGGGCAAGATCGGGCCCTCTATTCTGGTCGGCCCTTTCATCGAGGAAGGTGATCTGGCCTCCTATCCGAATCTAGGGCGCGGGCTCGCCAGATCGCTTGTCGTCGGACTTGCCCGCTTCACCAATTTGCGGGTGTTCGGGGCCGAGCCGTTGATCGAGCGCGTTCCAGGTCCCGCATCCGGCGGCGCCGACGAGGTGGCCGTCGACTACATCCTCAGCGGTCGAACGACGGTCGGTTCCGATCGGTTCTGGGCCGACATGCTGCTTGTCGACGCGCGCAGCGGAAGAACGGTCTGGGCGGACAGCTTCGAGCGCGGGCTCGTTCCATCCGAGATCTTCGCGCTTCGCAGCGAGGTCGCGAACCGGGTGGCCCGCACATTGGCCCAGCCCTATGGCGTTATTTACAGTGATCGGGCGCAGGAGACCGAAGGCAGCCCTCCCGAAAGATTGAGCAGCTACGACTGCGTGCTGTACTTCTATCAGTACTGGCGGACGTTCGATCAGGACATCGTGGATCGTGTCCGCGACTGCCTGGAACGCACAATCCGGTCCGAGCCACACTATTCCGAAGCCTTCGCCTGCCTTTCCCTGGTCTATTCCAACATCCATCGGTTCGGAAACGGGAACAGATTTGCCGACACCGATTTCCGTGAGCGCGCCCAAGCCCTTGCGGATCGCGCCGTCGAGCTTGCGCCGAGTTCGAGCTGGGGCCACTACGCGCGTTCGTTGGCCTACTGGTCCTTGCGCGACATCCGGGCGAGCCTCGCCGCTTTCGAGACCGCCCGTGCGCTCAACCCCAACGACACGGCGATCGCCGCGGATCTCGGGCAGCGTTACGCCATGCTTGCCGAATGGGAAAAGGCAGTGCCGTTGCTGGAGGAGTCGTTCTCGAGAAATCCCGTGCAGCCGGGCAGCTACAGGCTCGGGCTGTTCTTCTATCATTGCGCCCATGGCCGCTTCGAGGAGGCGCTGAGGGAAGCGCGCAAGATCGGCACGCCCCACATGATCCTCGGACCGATGGCCATCGCCGTCGCCGCAGCCCATCTGGGCGACCATAAGGAGGCAGTGAAGGCAGTAGGCCAGATGATCGCGCTCGACGCCAGTTATGGCGACCATGTGGTCGCGGATCTGGAGAGCCGCAACTTGCATCCCGACCTCATCCGGATGGCCGTCGATGGATTGCGCAAGGCGGGTTTGCAAGGTCGCGATACTGGCTTTCTGGCCGCAGAGTCAGCCTGACCTTCCCTCCGCTGGACAAAGATCGGAACGCTGTGGTGACCCGACGCTTGCCGTAAGTTACGCTGCTCGCGCGGCCCTCCGTGCGGGGGATCCCTGAAAGGATGCCGCGCAGCGAAGAACTGCGGGGGTCACGTCGGAAGCGTCAGAGCATCCAAATCTGAGAGACAAGCGGGAGCCGCATCGGTCGGCACGTCTTACACCCAGCTTCTTCAACCCAGGATCGTGCTCCCCAATCGCCCGTCCGGTTAGAAAACAGGCTTGAAGCGGAGAAAAGTAACGTCGAAAGCGGGTGCCTCGATCGCCTCGAAGCAGCCGCCTTCGATTTCAACCCGTTTCATTTTGCTTCCGGTGCCCAGCTCAGGAAAAATCCAACGTCGCCGGGAACTCCTCCGGGGAAATTGATGATCATGGCTTTCAGCTTGTAGCCTTGCGGCTTGCCGAAGGCCTGGTACCGTTCGAAGAACTCCTTGGCCTTGCCCCGCAATGTGCTCGGCCAGTCCGGGTCGTTGCTGTTGATGGCACGTCCGCTGTCGGTGCACAGATCGGATGGGAAGCTATAGACAAGGGCCTCGAGCTTCCCGTCCCTGACCGCGTTCATGACGAGCCGACGCACCGTGGCGATCTCGCTCTCGGTCACGTGTTGCTTGAGAAAGCTCTCGGCGAAGTCGGCGAGTTCCTTCTGTTTGGCTTCCCGCTCCTTTCTGTAGAGATCGGCTTTCTCCATTTCCTTCTCGAGCAGCATCTGGCGAAGCTGTGACGCGCTGAGCGGGGTGTCTGACTTTTCCTCGGCCATGTCCTTTGATCCGTCGCTGTCTTGCGAGGCATGAAGACTATCACAGGGGTAGTCGATTGCTACCGCCGCGATCAGTCTCGACTGAAACATACGGTTACATACCTGCTGATGACACATCTTTCGACGCTCGCCACATCGACGTTTCAACTTGGCGAGGCACGGAATGATTGCAATCAGGATTGATGGCGATCGGACATCGTGGATCGAGGCGTTTCGCCCGCAGCCGGAAATTAGCCAGCAAATAGCAGGACTTCACATCTCTTGTCGACGCGTGAACACCACACAGCGAACAAGTAAAGGCTAGTGAATAACCCCAAACGACTTGGAAAGATGCAGCATACGTTGAATGCTCCCGGTTGCACGCTGGGCAAACTCGCGATGCCGGCGGCCATGGCGAGGGAGGGCAAGTCGTCCCGGCTGGTAGCACAAATCGCCTTCGATGCAGACGCCAGGGTAGAGCCGCGTCGCATACCCCGGGCTCCGCCTGCGACCATTATCGACCCGGATCATGACAACAGGCTCGCAAGTACGCCTCCGTTGGAGGTGTGTCCGGTGAAAGGGAGGGCATCCAATGTCGACCACATTCGCAACCGACCAGCCGCAGACGACATCCGAAACCGCGCATAAGCTGACGCTCCTCCCACTGATCGCGCTCGTCGTCGGGTCCATGATCGGAGGCGGGGTTTTCAACCTTCCTTCCGACATGTCGCGCCAGGCCTCGCCCGGTGCGATCATCATCGGCTGGCTGATCACCGGTGCCGGCATGCTGATGCTGGCCTTCGTCTATCAGCGCCTTGCCGTTCGCAAGCCGGAGTTGAACGCGGGCCCCTATGCCTATGCGAAGGCGGGCTTTGGTCCGTTCATCGGCTTCAACAGCGCCTGGGGCTATTGGCTGAGCGCCTTCCTCGGCAATGTGGCCTACGCCGTCGCGATCTTCTCGGCCCTCTCCTATTTCTTTCCGGTCTTCGGCGACGGAAACAACCTCGCCTCGATCCTCGGCGCCTCGATCTGCCTTTGGCTGGTGCATGTGCTCGTGCTGGGCGGCATCAAGCAGGCCGCCTTCGTCAATGTCGTGACCACCATCGCCAAGCTGGTTCCCCTGATGGCGTTCGTTCTGCTCGCGGTCATCGGTTTCAACTGGGACAAGATCTCCTTCGACTTCTGGGGACAGGGAGGCGCTGACGGCACCGGCGGGCTCGGCTCGATTCTCGCCCAGGTCAAAAGCACGATGCTGGTCACGCTCTGGGTCTTCATCGGCATAGAAGGCGCGAGCGTCTATTCGGCGCGCGCTGCGCGACGCTCCGATGTCGGCCGGGCGACGGTCATCGGCTTCTGTGGCGCGCTCGTCATCTATGTGCTGGTCTCGCTGCTGGCCACCGGGGTGATGACCCAGCCGGAGCTGGCCGCCCAGAAAGTGCCCTCCATGGCCGGCGTGCTGGAGGCCCTGGTCGGAAGATGGGGCGCCATCCTTATCAGCCTCGGCCTCATCGTCTCTGTCGGCGGTGCTTTTCTTTCCTGGACGCTGCTTTGTGCCGAGATCCCCTACACCTGTGCTCGTGATGGTACCTTCCCCAGATGGTTCGGCGGCGAGAACGCGAATGGCTCGCCCGCCAATGCTCTCTGGGCCACGAATATCCTGATCCAGGCATTCCTCGTGCTCAGCCTGTTCTCGAAGAGCGCCTATCAGTTCTTCTACTTCATCGCCTCCGTCGCCATCCTTCCGCCCTACGTCCTGTCGGGCGCCTATGCGCTCAAGCTGGCCAGGAGCGGCGAAGGCTACGCCGACGACGAGCGATCGCGAACCAGGGATACGGTGGTCGGTGCTCTGGCTACCCTCTACGGCATCTGGCTGGTCTATGCGGCAGGGCTCGAGTACCTGCTCATGTGCTCCATCCTCTTCGCCCCTGGCATCTTCGTCTACGCCAGGGCCAGGACAGAACGCGGGGAGCAGGCCTTCTCTGGATACGAATACGCCCTCGCGATCGTGCTGGTCGCTCTGGCGTTGCTGGCTGCGTGGCTGTTGTGGACCGGCCGGATCAGCCCCTTTTGACGGCGGCCCGGCATAGCCGC
Source organism: Mesorhizobium sp. L-8-10 (assembly GCF_016756635.1). Classification (NCBI taxonomy): domain Bacteria; kingdom Pseudomonadati; phylum Pseudomonadota; class Alphaproteobacteria; order Hyphomicrobiales; family Phyllobacteriaceae; genus Mesorhizobium; species Mesorhizobium sp. L-8-10. Next base: position 5,965,969 of record NZ_AP023263.1, read on the forward strand.
CGTCAGCGAGCTCAATGGAGGAGACAATGCGTGAATTCGGCGTGCATTCGGAGGTCGGCAAGTTACGCACGGTGATGGTGTGCAGGCCCTCGCTCGCCCACCAACGGCTCACGCCGGGCAACTGCCATACCTTGCTCTATGACGACGTTATCTGGGTGCACGAGGCTCAGAAGGACCACTACGACTTCGTGTTGAAGATGCAGGAGCGCGGCGTGGAGGTGCTCGATCTGCACGACCTGCTGGAGGAGACATTGCAGGTGCCGGAAGGCCGGCGCTTCGTTCTCGACCGGCTGATCACGGCAAACTCCGTCGGTGTGCAGAACGCCGCGATCATGCGTCCCTGGCTGGATGAGTTGGAGGCCGGCCGTCTCACGCCCCTGATGATCGGCGGCATAACCGTCGCCGACCTGCCCGAAGGCCTCAGCAAGACGATGATGGCTGAAGCCTTCGGCGAGGCGGAGTTCATCCTGCCACCCATACCCAACACCTTGTTCCAGCGCGATCCGTCCTGCTGGATTTACGGCGGGGTCACCTGCAATCCGATGTACTGGCCGGCAAGAAAACCCGAGACCCTTTTGCAGCGCGCTGTCTACAAGCACCATCCCTCCTTCAGCGCAGGGGATTTCAAGATCTGGTGGGGCGATTCCGACGAGCCGTTTGCCGCCGCGTCGATGGAAGGCGGGGACGTCATGCCGGTCGGCAACGGCATCGTGCTGATCGGTCTCGGCGAGCGCACGACACACCAGGCAGTGGGCCAGGTCGCGCAGCAATTGTTCCGCAACAAGGCGGCCAAGCGGATCATAGGCTGTCTCATGCCGAAGAGCCGCGCGGCCATGCATCTCGATACGGTATTCAGCTTCTGCGACCGCGATCTCGTCACCGTCTTCCAGGACGTTGTCGACCAGATCCATTGCTACAGCGTCTACCCCACAGGCGATGGCGGCTCCTTCGAGGTTCGCCGGGACGAAAAGCCGATCCTGGAAGTGGTCGGCGAAGCTCTCGGCGTCGGCAAGCTGAGAACCGTCGCGACGGGAGGGAATGTCTATCAGGCGGAACGGGAGCAATGGGACGACGGCAACAACGTCGTCGCGATCGAGCCCGGTGTCGTCGTCGCCTATGACAGGAACACCTACACCAACACGCTGCTGCGCAAGGCGGGTGTCGAGGTCATCACCATACGCGGGTCCGAACTCGGACGCGGTCGCGGCGGCGGCCACTGCATGACCTGTCCGATCCTGCGGGACCCCGCCTACTGACATCAGCCATCACATCAGGGAGTGGAAGATGAGCTTCAATCTACGCAACCGTTCGCTGCTGACGGTGCAGGACTATACGCCGCGCGAGTTCCGTTTCCTGCTCGACCTCGCCCGCGACCTCAAGCGCGCAAAATATGCCCGTACCGAGCAGCAGCATCTCAAGGGCAAGGAGATCTGCCTGATCTTCGAAAAGACATCGACGCGCACACGCTGCGCGTTCGAGGTCGCTTGCCACGATCAGGGCGCCAACGTCACCTATCTCGACCCGGCCGGTTCCCAGATCGGGCACAAGGAATCCTTCAAGGACACGGCCCGGGTGCTGGGCCGGCTCTATGATGCGATCGAGTATCGTGGCTCGGCCCAGAAGGCGGTCGAGCAACTGGCGGCCTATGCCGGAGTGCCCGTCTACAACGGCCTGACCGACGAATATCATCCGACGCAGATGCTGGCCGACGTCATGACCATGCGCGAGAACGCCGACAAGCCGATCAGCGACATCAAATATGCCTATGTCGGCGACACCCGTTCGAACATGGGGCATTCCCTGTTGATCGTCGGCTGCCTGATGGGCATGGATGTGCGCATCTGCGGGCCCAAGCAGCTTTGGCCGTCCGAGGACTATGTCGGCATCGCCAACGGCCTGGCCGAGAGTTCCGGAGCGAGATTGTTGATAACGGACGACGTCCAGAAGGCCGTGGAAGGTGTCGACTTCATCCACACCGACGTCTGGGTATCGATGGGCGAACCCAAGGATGTGTGGGCCGAACGCATCAAGCTGCTGACGCCCTATCAGGTGAATACGGAACTGATGAAGGCCAGTGGAAATCCGCAGGTCAAGTTCATGCATTGCCTGCCGGCCTTCCACGATACCGAGACGACCGTGGGCAAGCAGATCGCCCAGGACCATGGGATGAGCAACGGGCTCGAAGTCACCAACGACGTCTTCGAATCGGAAGCCAACGTGGCCTTCGAACAGGCCGAGAACCGGATGCACACGATCAAGGCGCTCCTGGTGGCCACCTTGGGGGATTGAACCATGCGCATCGTGATCGCACTCGGCGGCAATGCGCTGCTCAAGCGCGGCGAGCCGATGACGGCCGAGGTCCAGCGGCGCAACATAGAAACCGCCGCCCGGGCGATGGCGCCCATCGCCTCCGAACACCAGTTGGTGATCAGTCACGGCAACGGCCCGCAGGTCGGGCTTCTGGCTCTGCAGGGCGCCGCATACAAGGCGGACGAGGCCTATCCGCTCGATGTCCTCGGGGCCGAGACGGAAGGGATGATCGGCTACATGATCGAGCAGGAACTGGGCAACCTGCTGCCTTTCGAGGTGCCTTTCGCCACGCTCCTGACGATGGTCGAAGTCGACGGCAACGACCCGGGCTTCAAGGATCCGACCAAGTTTGTCGGTCCCGTCTATGAACAGGCCGAAGCTGATCGCATCAAGGCGGAGAAGGGCTGGGTGTTCAAGCTCGACGGAGCGAAATGGCGGCGGGTCGTGCCCTCGCCCCTGCCGAAGCGAATCTTCGAGATCCGCCCGATCCGCTGGCTGCTCGACCACGGCACTGTCGTCATCTGCGCCGGTGGCGGCGGCATTCCGACCATGTACGAACCGGGCAAGGACCGCAAGCTGGTCGGCGTCGAAGCCGTGATCGACAAGGATCTGTGTTCCGAACTGCTGGCGCGGGAACTCGAGGCCGACCTCTTCGTCATGGCGACCGATGCGGACGCGGTCTTCATCGGCTGGGGCACGCCCGAGGCGAAGGCCATCCATCGAGCGAGCCCCGAAGCGATATCGGCTCACAAATTCCCGGCGGGCTCGATGGGGCCGAAGGTCGACGCCGCATGTCATTTCGCCCGGACGACCGGGCGGACGGCCGCGATCGGAGCATTGGCGGACATTGCCGCGATCGTGCGTGGCGAAAAAGGAACACTGATACGGTCCGATTTCCAGGGGATGACCTGGCATTGAGAGCTCCCGCGCTGAAATCCGGGGTTTCGGCGGGGCAAGAGGAACCCGGATCCTCCGCGTCCGAGGCGCGGAGGCGCCGACGCAGCACGCTGGGCCAGCGGGAAGAGTGCCCTGAAGCCGCGTTTCCATTCAGCCTGTTTTGGCTTCTTTGTTGTCCAGCGCCTCCGTCTTGGCGCAGGATGCCTCGGCCCCGCCTACAAGCCGGGGATCGGCGACCTGATGACGACGATGCAACCGAGGCATGCCAAGTTCTTGTATGCCGGCGGGTCCACCGGTTGCTCGCGGAACCGGCAAAAGCGGCTCCCCAAACTCCACTTATGATGATAGGGTGAATCACCCTTGGTAACGGCCTCGTGGGGACTTGGAGTGAGGCCATGACCACCGTGATATCCGACGCATTCGCAGGAAGAGCGAATGCTCATGGAGGGGGAAGTGGTGATGCCGAAGTGCATTCCTTTCGGCTTTGCGGCTGCGCTCGCCGCTGGTACGGGCGCTCGCGCGGCGGATGCGGTCGTGGTGCCGGAGCCCGAACCGATTGAATATGTCCGTGTCTGCGATACCTTCGGGACGGGCTTCTTCTATATCCCCGGGACGGAGACCTGCCTGAAGATCTCCGGCTACATCCGCTACCGGATCGGTGCGACCAATGACGACGGGCTGGTCTTCGACGCCGACGGCAATGTGATCGGTGGCTACACGCCCAACTACCAGGGCTTCGCCGGCGGCGGCTGGAACAAGCAGACTCGCGCCCGCGTCAATTTCGAGACACATTCCGAGACTGAATGGGGCACATTGCAGGCATTCATCAGGTTTCAGGCGAATTGGGGCGAGGCCTCCGAGGACGACAATCCCTTCGCCGACGGGCCCGTCGGCGCCGACCAGGCCTGGCTGCAGCTCGGCGGCCTGCGCATGGGCTATACCGAATCGGCATGGGCCGAAACGATCTATGGCGTGACCAACGGCGGTTCGTTCTCCGATGGCGGCCTCTGGTATGGCGACCAGCAGCGGCATCTTGTCCAGTACAATTTCGGTGCCGAACAGGGCTTTTTCGCCGTACTGTCGGTGGAAGACGACGCGCTTCAGGGCAACGGTTACGTTCCCGACTTTGTGGGCGTCATCGGATATCAGCAGGGCTGGGGTGCGGTCTGGGCGCGTGCCGGCTATGACAGCGCCCGCAGCCCGGAAATCGGCGGGGATGACGATGGCGGTTTCGGCGCCCAGCTCGCCGCCCAGATCAATATTCCCAACACCGAATCCGCTATTCGCGTCATGGGCTGGTATGCCAATTCGGACAATGCCTACGGCACGCAGAGCGCCTATAGCGGCATAAGCGGCGGTTTCGGTGACGCGGAATGGTCGGTGCTGGCAGCCTACAATCACCAATTCACGCCGAAATTCAGCGCCTCCACCGGCTTCCAGTATTTCAACAACTTTTATGAGGCGTACAGCGAGGAGGGCACCGACCTCGATGGCTACAGCGCGGACCTGTCCCTGGTCTACGAGCCGGTCCAGGACTTCGAGATCCGCGCCGAAGCGAACTACGACAAGGTGGATGGCTTCGACGGTTCGGTGGCCGGCTTCCTGTGGTTCCTGCGACGTTTCTGAACAGACACCAACTCGGGCCGCTGCGCCCGATGGTTGATATCTACTGATTGCGCTCTCCGTCGGCGACGTCGGCAGATGCGTGCCGCGCGGAAGCCTCTTCGCCACCATACGGCCGGCGGTAGCCGTTCTCCGTCAGCCAGCCGATGGCGGCCGCCGGCTCGTCGGTCTGGATCATCGTCGCGCCTCGGTCGACCCAGAAGCCGTAGCTCTGTTCGGGAAAACCCGCGGCGACGGCGAGTTCGTCCCCGCGCCCGCCGGAGAGCATGCCGCCGGTCCTGTTGACGATCGCATAGGTGTTCACCCAGAGGTGCCAGTCGCCGCGGGCGGCGACCGCCCTCGCCCGGGCGCCGAAGAGCGGTCCGCCGTCGCCGGTCATCGGCTGGCCCGCTTCGCGCCAGTGGATGAGTTCGACGGCGTTGGCCGAGACCGCGCGCGTGGCAGACTCCAGGAAAGCGGTCTCGCGCACGGCGTCGTCGGCAATGATAGGCATGAAGGTAACACCCGGCCCGGCAGCTTCGACGATCCGCCGCGCCTCGGCGACCTTCTCGGCGTTCCACAGATTCTGCTTGATGACCAGTTGGTCGGCCATTCCCATGCCGCGCGCGACCGCCACGATCCCGGGCAGTTCGCCCGGGTCGAGCTTGTTGTCGATATTGACGAGGATCCTGTCCTTGGTGACGGCGAACATATCGGCGAGCGTCGGCACGGTTTCCGCGGTCGCCACGCCGGTGCCCTCGACGACCAGCCGGCAGGAGGCCAGTTCGGTCATCGACCTTTCGACGAGTTCGCCCTTGCAGGTCGTCGTCCGGTCGAGCCAGCTATCATGCAGCACCACGTAGACTCCGTCCTTCGATTTCTGGACGTCGATCTCGATCATCTCCGCGCCGAGCGCGATCGCATCCTCGACAGCCGCCGCCGAATTCTCGGGAAAACGGGACTTGCCGGCCTGCAGCCCGCCGCCGCGATGGGCAACCACCATCACATGGTCACGCCACTGGTTGGCGTGTTCGAGCCGCTCCTTGATCGCGTCGACCCTGGTCTGCGCCGATACCGGCGACGACAGCGCGGCAAATAGGATGGCGAGCGCGGCGCCCGACCTGACCATGCTCACGAGAATCGCTCCGTGGCAGATGATGTGCGATGGCCGTAATAGCCCGGCCCCATGACAGGCACATGAAGCGGGAGGCGGCGCGGCGCCACGCGAAGGGGGTCGCAATTGCGGAGGGAATATCGAATAAGGGAGGCCTCGAAAATCATGAGAGGGATTTGTGCATGCCCGCATCGTCCATCGATCACGCCTTCACCGCGACGAAGTCCACCGGACGCGCCTACGACCCGACCTATGCCGGCGCGTTGTCCTTCATGCGACGCCGCTTTACCAAGAACGTGAAAGGCGCGGATGCGATCGTGTGGGGCATTCCTTTCGACGCCGCCGTGACCAATCGCTCGGGCGCCCGATTCGGCCCCCAGGCGATTCGTCGTGCATCGGCCATCTTCGACAATGACCCGCAATATCCGTTCGGCATGGATCTGTTCGAGCAGTTGGCCGTCGTCGATTATGGCGACTGCCTGCTCGACAGCGGCAACCATCAGAAGACGCCCGGAACGATCGAGCGCGAGGCCGCGAAGCTCCTGAAATCGGGCGCCTTCCTGCTTTCGCTCGGCGGCGACCATTTCGTCACCTGGCCGATCCTGAAAGCCCAGGCGGCGATTCATGGCCCGCTGGCGCTGGTCCAGTTCGACGCGCATCAGGACACCTGGCCTGACGACGGCAAGCGCATCGACCATGGCTCATTCGTGGCGCGCGCCGTGCGCGAAGGCGTCATCGATCCTGACCGCTCGATTCAGATCGGTATCCGCACCCATGCGCCGGAGGACTGCGGGATCAAGATCCTTTACGGCCATGACGTCGAAGAGATGCGGGCCTCCGACATCGCCTATGCCATCGCCGAGCGGACCGACGGCAGGAAGACCTACGTCACCTTCGACATCGACTGCCTCGACCCCGCCTATGCGCCCGGCACGGGAACGCCGGTCGCCGGGGGGCCGTCCTCGGCCAAGATCCTTTCGGTGCTGCGTCAACTCACCAAGGTCGACATCGTCGGCGCCGATATCGTCGAGGTGGCGCCCGCCTACGACCACGCCGACATCACAGCGATCGCCGGTTCGACCGTGGCGATGTATTATCTCGGCCTGCTTGCCGAGCGGAAGGCGCGCGCCTGAGCGCGCCCGCGAGAATCGATCTCGCGGGCGGAGACCGGCCGGGCTATGGAATTGATTCCGCGCCCCGGCTCGACTATCTGGACGCCACGGCTCCCAACGGATGATTGAGATGAAACCGAAGATCTTCATCGATGGCGAACATGGCACGACCGGCCTGCAGATCAGGACCCGGCTGGCGGATCGCGACGACTTGACGGTTCTGTCGATCCCGGTGGAACGCCGCAAGGACCAGGCGGCGCGCGCCGAATTCCTCAATGCCGCCGATATCGCGATCCTGTGCCTGCCGGATGACGCGGCGCGAGAGAGCGTCTCGCTGATCGCCAACGACAACACCCGCGTCATCGACGCCTCGACGGCGCATCGCGTCGCTGAAGGATGGAGCTACGGTTTCCCCGAGATGGACCGGGCCCAGGCGAGCGAGATCGCCGCGGCCAAGCGCGTCGCCAACCCCGGCTGCTGGCCGCAGGGGCCGATCGCGACCTTGCGGCCGCTGATTGCCGCCGGCCTGCTGCCGGCCGATTACCCTGTTACCATGAACGGCATATCGGGCTATTCGGGCGGCGGGCGCAGCATGGTCGAAGATTATGTCGCCAGGGGCGAGGACGCGCCGGAGTTCCTGCCATACGGTCTCGGCTTCCAGCACAAGCACGTGCCCGAGTTGAAGAAATACGCCGGCCTCTCGCGCGATCCGCTGATGCAGCCGGCGGTCGGGAATTTCGCGCAAGGCATGATCACCGCCGTGCCCCTGCAACTCGGAACGCTGGAGCGCGTGCCGTCAGGCGCGGAACTGCATGCCGCGATCGCCGACCACTATGCCGGTGTGAAGAACGGCTTCGTCGAGGTGGCGCCGCTTGGCGATGCCGAGCGCATGGCCGAGATCAATCCCGAAGAGTACAACGACACGAACCGGATGAAGCTTTACGTCTTCGCCAACGACAAGCGCGCCCAGGCGCTGCTGCTCGCCGTCTACGACAATCTCGGCAAGGGCGCTTCCGGGGCGGCCGTCCAGAACATGGAACTGATGCTGGGGCGCTGACGGTAGGGTTCGCCCGCCGGGCAGCGCCGGGCGTAATCAATTCTTGATGTCCCCCCCCCTCGACCTCCGGTTGACACCGGCGCCGGGATCGGTGATTTTTCGACGCATTCTTTCACTGTCGAGGTTTTGCGACCTGCGCGCTGGCGGGCGGGCTGCTTTCTCGGGCGGTCGTTCGCGTTTGCCCTTCAACCGGCCTGTCCCGATGCCGAAAGGCCTGTGGGCCGAAACTGGCCTCGTCCTGTTTTTTTCCAGTATTTTACAGGATGGTGCCCATCCGGGAAGCAGCCAGGATCAGCCTCCGGAGGGCACCTTCGAGGGCAGCGGATAGGCGCCCTTGGTCCCGCGCCAATGGGCGGTCGCGAAGATCAGCACGGCCATGGCGGCAGCCTGGTGAAGCAGCGCCCAATGCATGTGGGCCTGCATCAGCAGAGTGCCGACGCCGATCGCCGCCTGGCCGAGCACGAGCAGCACGAGCACCCAGGCCCGCCTGGCATGGGTGCTCGCCGAGAAGCTCCGCGCCGTCGCTATCGCGTGCCAGACTGCTGCGACCAGAATTGTGTAGGCAAACATCCTGTGCACGAACTGCACGGTCTTCGGATTCTCGAACAGGTTGCGCCACGCCGGCTCGATGACGAAGAGGTCGCCGGGGACGATCGCCCCGTCCATCAACGGCCAGGTGTTGTGGGTCAGCCCGGCATGCAGCCCGGCGACAAGCCCGCCGAGATAGATCTGCACGAGGACCAGGAGCACCATGACGCCGGCAAAACGCCTGACGCCGCGATCCGCCGGCGACTGCGTGTAGGTCGCAAGGCCACGCGCGATATAGGCGACCGCCACGATGATGATGCAGGCCAGCGTCAGATGCGTCGCCAGGCGATACTGGCTGACGCTGACGCGCTCGACCAGTCCCGATGCCACCATCCACCAGCCGATCGCGCCCTGCAGCCCGCCCAGCGCGAGCAGCCCGACGAGACGCGGCTTGAGCGCGTTCTCCAGCCGGCCGGCCAGCCAGAAGAAGACGAGCGGGATCGCGACAAGGAAACCGACGCCGCGGGCAAGCAGGCGATGCGCCCATTCCCACCAGAAGATCCCCTTGAACTCGTCGAGCGTCATGCCCTTGTTGATCTGCTCATATTGCGGGATCTGCTGATATTTCTCGAACTCTTCCTGCCATTCCGCCTGGTTGAGCGGCGGGATGACGCCGTGGATCGGCTTCCATTCGGTTATGGAAAGCCCGGAACCCGTCATACGCGTGGCGCCTCCCACAATGACGAGCGCGAACAGCGCGACGAGCACGACATAGAGCCAAGAGCGCACCTCGAGGCGGTTGCGCAGCAGACGGTCGCGGGTTTCGGCGGATGGGCGAGTGGTGACGACTGCGGTCATGATAGCGGATTGGTGGACCATAGCCGCGGCCGCCGCAAGGGCGGGCTTCGCGACACGCCGTCGCGCCCAGGCAGCTCTGCGTGGCTTCGCCCGCACGTCACCGGCCTGGGCGCTTTTCCGCCGCAGGGTTCCCGTCGGAAAAACGGTGGGACACTTTTGCGGAACCTGCCTGGGTTCCGGTTGCGCCCGCGATGCGAAACCCTTACGAGATCGGCAAAGGAAGAAACATGCCCGTCCGCCTCAAGAAACTCATCGGAACCGTGCTGCTGGTGGCGCTCGTCATCGTCTATGCGCTGGTCGCCACCATGGTCGCCGTCGCGCAGCTCGCCGAATCCGGCCCTGTCGTCCACTTCCTGTTCTTCCTGCTGTCAGGGCTGGTGTGGATCCTTCCGGCGATGGGCATCATCAAATGGATGGTGTCCGAGCCGAAGGCAAGGAGCTGAGCCGGCCGCAATCCGCTCAGACTGTGACAAGCAGCTTCCCGCCATTGGCCAGCGGCGTCGTCACGCCCGTCAGCATGGTGCGCATATGGGCGAGCCGCTGGTAGCGGCCGTTGACGGAGAGACGCGGCAAGGCGTGCAGATGGTCCGCATGCTCGGCCCGCAGCACGCCGTGGCGGGTCGTCACCGCCGACTCGTATCCTGCCCCGCATGCGAGAGCCACTTCGCGCGGCCCGACCGCGCTTTCATAGCCATAGGGATAGGCCATATGTCGCGGTGTTTCGCCGAGATGCAGCGCCAGGGCTCGCCCGGCATCGACGATCTCCCGCAGCGCAGCTTCCTCGCTCAGCCTCCGCAGATTGTAGTGATGGACGGTGTGGGCGCCGATAGTAACCAGCGGGTGGCGTGCCATGCCCCTTATCTCGTCCCAGTTCATCAACGTCTCGCGGCGCGGCGCGGTGAAATCGAGACCGGCAGAATCCGCGAGCGCGCGAACGGCCTCGCTTTGATGCTCCTCGGCCACCTCGCGGGTGAAGAAGTCGTGAAGCCGGGCGCTGGCCTCGCGCTTGCCCGCGCGGGTGGAGCATTCGAGATCGAGCGGCCCCTGGGGCGTCTTCATCTCGATCCGCTCCCTTGCGGTGACCACATCCTCGAGCAGGTCCCACCAGAGATCGACCGTGCCGTCGATCAGCCCGGGGGCGACATAGATCGTTACGGGCGTATCGTGTTTTTCGAGGATCGGCAGCGCCTCGAGCAGATTGTCGCGATAGGCGTCGTCGGCCGTGACGGTTGCGAAACGCGGCCCACGGCCGCCTCGTTTCAGGCGATCGATGGCCTCGTCCAGGCCGATGAAGACATAGCCGCTCCGCTTCATGTCGGCGATCAGCACGTCGAGAAAGGCCGGCGATATGCTCAGATGGTCGTTGATGGCAAGCGGTTTGCCCGGCGCCGCCGTTACGCGATGCAGCATCAGGATCACGCCGACGCCTGCCGTCCATGGGCGCAGGAGGGGCGCGATGCCAGTGAGCCTGGCCGTATTGAGTGCCAGCTTGCGCAGCGTCTCCGCCCTGTCGATCATTCATTCACCTTTGGCGACTAAGCTCGGGGATGCATGGCTGCAGGGCCATGCAATCCGCGCCGATGATAAGGACCCAAGGATTGAAGTATGGTTGACGCTGCGGCGTCGTTCGAGGGCCATTCGATCGAGGTCGGCGTGCCGGATGCCGCATTGGCCTCCGGCGAAGCCGTGATCGTCATCCATCCCGGCGGGGCGGAAGCCATCGCAGCCTATGAAGCACTCTGCGAGGCTACCGTCCATTCTCCCTCCCAGAGCCCCCAATGGATCCGCGCGTGGATCGCCGAAACGCGGCCGGACTTTTTCGTCGCCGTGGTATCGCAATCCGGCGCGCCGGTTCTTGCGCTGGCGGCTGAAGTCGTCGCGTCCGGTCCGTTCCGCCTCGCCCGTTTCATGGGCGGTCACCACGCCAATGGCAATTTTTGCCCGTTTGCGGCCTCGAGCGGTCGCTTGCCGCTCGCAGTGCTTCGGCGACTGGTCGCGGCAATCGGCCAGGCGAGGCCCGACATCGATCTGCTTTCGCTGGAGCGCATGGCCGGCGAGATCGGGGGGCAGCCCAACCCGCTCCTGGCGCTGCAAAACCGGCCGAGCCCCAATCTGGCGCTGGCCGTCGGCTTGACCGGCGGCTTCGACGCCGTGCTCGATCGTGCCGGCAGCAGGCGGAAGCGCAAGAGGAACCGGGCCCAGGCGCGCAAGCTCGCAGCCGCCGGCGGTTACCGATTCATCAGGGCTTCGAGCCAGATGGAGGCGGCAAGGCTGCTCGACGCCTTTTTTTCGATGAAGCGGGAGCAGTTCCGCAAGATGGGCGTCGGCGACGTCTTCGCCGATGCCGAGATCCGCGGCTTCTTCGGCCGCCTCTTCTCGGAATCCCTCGCCACAGATCCGCCGGTCTTTCAGCTCGACGGACTCGAGGTCGGCGGCAAGCTCCGCGCCGTAACCGGCGCGAGCCGCTGCGGCAGCCGCTTGATCTGCGAATTCGGGGCGATAATCGACGACGAGCTCGCAATCCACAGCCCCGGCGATTTCCTCTTCTTCAACAACATCGCCGTGGCTTGCGCCGAGGGGCTGGAGGTCTACGATTTCAGTGTCGGCGACGAGCCCTACAAACGGCTGTGGTGCGACACGGAGATCGTCCATCACGACGTCATCGTACCGCTCAGCGCCAGGGGAACGCTGCTCGCACTCGCCACCCACGCGAAGAACCGCCTCAAGGCGATCGTCAAGGGCAATCGTTACCTCTGGCGACTGGCCAAGGCGCTGCGCCGACGCAAGGCTGGACGGGAAGTGAATGGTGAATGGTGAATGGTGAATGGTGAATTGGAGTGCACCCCTCAAGTGAGACATGGAAATCAAGTGACAGGGGTGCATTGGTTGATCGGTTATGGGGTTTGGGGTTGGTTCAAGCCGGCTTCGAATTCAACTGGTGGCTGATATCCGATGGCCGAATGTAGCCGTTCGCGATTGTATGTGGTTTCCAGGAAGATGGCTATGTCGCGGCGGGCGTGGTCGAGTGTGGTGTAGCTTTTGCCGTTGACCTCCTCGGCCTTGAGTGTCTTCATGAAGCTCTCGGCCTTGGCATTGTCGTACGGGTTGGCGACGCCGCTCATGCTGATGCGGATGCCCTGGCTGTCGAGGCGGTTGGCATAATCGCTGCAGGCATACTGGACGCCCCGGTCGGAGTGATGGATGAGGCTCCCGGCCTGCGGTTTGCGTGCGGCGATGGCCATGTCGAGGGCATGCAGCGCCAGGCGGGCTTCGAGGTGATCGTCGAGAGCCCAGCCGATCACCCTGCGCGAGAAGGCATCGAGGATGACGGCGAGATAGACGAAGGCCTCGACCAGGCGGACATAAGTGATGTCGGCGACCCAGATCTGATCGATGCCGGAGGCACGAGCCCGCGCACCAGATTGGGCAGGATGCGGTAGCCATGCCGGCTGTCGGTGGTGCGCGGCACGTAGGGCCTGGTGCGCATGCACAGGAGATTGTCCTCGCGCATGAGCCGCAACACACGTTTGGCATTCACCGGCACGCCGTCGCGGTGCAATTGGGCTGCGATGCGCCGATAGCCGTAGTGGCGGTGTTTGAGGCTGAGTTTCTGGATCATGTCGCGCAGTTCCGCGTCGGCGCGAGCCGGTGCCTGCTCTTGCCGATACCGGTAGAAGCCTGCCCGTGAGACACCGGCGAGGGCACACAGCCGCCGGACATCGAGGCTGCCTTGCATCTGTGCGGTCATTTCCTCGATGGCCGCGTAGATGTGGGGGCGGTGGCGGCCTGCGCCGCCGTCCCGCTCACCAGATGCAAGGCTCTGCGAAAAAAATCGAGCTCCATCTGCTGGCGCCCGATCTTGCGCTCGAGCTCGGCGATCCGGGCGTGGGCTTGCGCCAGATCGCCGGGCAGTTCCGGCGGCGGCTTCACCGCCATGGCATCGCGAACCTTGAGCCGGCCGGGCTTGCGTCCGGGCCTGCGGTTCTCCAGCCCGGCAGCGCCGTGCGCCCGATAGGCAGCCCGCCAGTCATACAGCAGCTTGCGCACGATCTGCAGCTCACGCGCAACGGCGGCGAGCGACTCACCCGCGTCCAGCCGGCGCAGGGCTGCTTCCTTGAAGGCAACGGAAAAGACTCGCTTCGGTTGTTGTGGCATGGCACCTCCTCAGAGGCCCTGTCACTTGATTAGCGTGTCTCAATCAAGGGGTGCACTCCAGAATGGTGAATGGTGAATGGAAATATCTCAGTAGATCGAACCGCGCAACTCTTGAATTCACCCCGATACTTGTTTTACCGTGTCTCATTCGATTGGTGAACTTCACTAAACTGATCTACCATTCACCACTCCACCATTCACCAACACATCACGCGGCCGATCGGCCCGGCACGGGCGCGGAAGGCGGCTTGTAGCCCAGGGGCGTGACCAGGGTGGGCTTGCCGTAGCCGACCGCCTCGAGTTCCGCCGCCGCTTCGGCCACGGCCTTGTCGGCGGGCTCGATCACGCTCACCATCACTTCGGTCGCGGATGAGACGAGGCGCCGGATCTCCTCGGCGTCGGCGGGGCCGCATTCGACCACCACCACGTCATAGGCCGTGGTCAGCGAATTCATGATGATCGGCAGGCGGTCGGCGGCACGCATGGCGCGCGCCGGGTCGGCCGTGCCCGGCGGGATGACATGGCAGTCCGAATAGAGATCGGCATGGATGACATCGGTGAACTGGGCCTCGGATGCCAGAAGATTGGTGATCCCGCGATAGGCGCCGCTTTCGAGCATCGGACGCGAGGCCGCGCCGGATGCGGTAAGGTCGAGCAGGAGCACCCGCAGCCCGGCATCGGCAACCTCGCGCGCCACCAGTACGGCCGTCGCGGCCGCCTCGTCGCCCTCCGGCGAGACGAAGATCGCACGCGTCGCGCCGCCCGCGATAAGCTTTTCGGCGGCCCGCTCGATCGAGACCTCGCCGAGCGTCGGAGGAGGCTGCGGCGGCAGTTCTGCCAGCAGGCTCGGATGCAGTTCCGGAGACGGCTTGGGTTTCGGGGTGGCGGGTGCGGACGGCTCGGCACGAGGCTCCGCGACCACGACGTCTGGTTCCGGAACGGGAGGTTCGGCCGAGGACGGCATCTCCACCTGCCCCACCGGCTCGACCACCGCGCCGGGCGCCGGGCGCATCGCGCGGCCGCTGAACAGTTCCTGCAGCAAGGTCACGATCGCCGTGATCAGCAGCGAGCCGACGAAAGCGGCGCCGACGATCGGCAGGATCTTCGGGAAATAGGGTTCGGATGGAACGATCGCCCGGGAGAAGACGCGCGCGTCGACCGGCAGGTAGCTGCGATCCGTGCGCGACGAGGCCTCGCGGTAGCGCGCGAGATAGGATTCGAGCAACTGGCGTTGCGCCGCCGCCTCCCGTTCCAGCGCCCGCAGTTCCACCTCCTGGTCGCCGGCGCGGGCGGAGGCGGCCTTGAGCGAGTTCAGGTCGCCGGTGAGTTGCTGTTCGCGCAATTGCGCGGTCTTGGCTTCGGTCTGCAGGCCCTTCAGGATCTTCTCCGCTTCGTTGCGGATCTGGCGATCGAGGTCGGCGAGCTGCGAATTCAACGCACGGATGCGCGGGTGGTTGTCGAGCAGCGTCGTCGACAGGTCGGCGATATCGGCCTTCAACTGGACCTGGCGCTCGCGCAAACGCTGGATCAGCCCCGACGACAGCACTTCGGGCAGGGAATCGAGCGAGCCGCCGTTCTGCAGCGCCGCGCGAACGCCCTGCGCGTTGGCCTCGGCGGCCGCCCGGTTCGCCCGCACGCGCGACAGTTCGGTCGCGAGTTCGGAAAGCTGCTGCGTGGCCAGCACGGAATTGTTCTGCCCGATGAGAAGGTCCGACTGCGAGCGGAAGTTCGCCACCTTGGCTTCGGCTTCCTTTACGCGCTTGGTGAGGTCGGCGATCTCCGGCTCGAGCCACTCGGTGGCATCGGAGTTCGATTGAAGCTTGGCGTCGCGGCTGACAGCGATGTAGGCGTCGGCGATCGCATTCGGCACTGCGGCCGCGAGCTTCGGGTCCTCGGAGGAGAATTCGATGACGATGACGCGCGAGCGCTCGACACGGTAGACATAGAGCTTCTCGCGCATGGCCTTCAGCACGCGCTCTTTCGCCGGAATCTCGCCGGGGTCGGTGCGCAGCCCGGTCAACACCAGCAGGCGCCCGACCAGCGACATGTTGGCCGCCGGGTCGAACTCGGGCCGCTTTGCCAGTTCGAGCTTCTGCGCCACCTGCATCAATATGTCGGTCGAGCCGATGACCTCGACCTGGCTGGTCACCCCTTCCTCGTCCAGGACAGGGTTGGTGTTGTTCTCCCCGCCCTCGACGGCCGGGCGCGTGAAGACGGATTCGCGCGTCTCGATGAGGATCCGCGTCTCGGCCCGGTAATGCGGCGTCGCCATCCAGGCGAGCACGAAGGCAAGGCCCGTGACGATCAGCGACACGACGGCGATGCGGCGCCATTCCCGGACGAGGCTGGCAAACAGCCTGCCCAGATCGACGTCGACATCATTGATTGCCGTTTGAATGCCGGTCATGCATCCACTCCACACAAGAACCGGTCACATGGTAAACAACCATGGTAACCCAGCCGTTAACCCGCGCCGATCGCGCCAGCCGCGGTTGCAGTCGGCTTCTCGACTACACGTCGCCGCCCGAAGCTTTTACCGGGCATTAACCCTAACAGAGTGATAACGAGCCTACTACGAAGTGCCGGGGGCTTCCCGCCCCTCGACAGAGGTTTGCGCCGCCCATGAAACGATCGCTCCCCCTGCTCCACGCGATGCTTGCGGCGGCGATTCTCGCCGGCTGTGCCGGTTACCGTCCGGCGCCGGAGGCGTTCCACGAGGCGCTCGACAAACCCTATCTGCTCGGCGCGGGCGATCGCGTCCGCGTCACGGTCTTCGAGCAGGCGGACCTTACCAACACCTACAGCGTCGATCAGTCCGGCTACATCTCCTTCCCGCTGGTGGGCTCCATTGCCGCGCGCGGCCACTCGGCCAAGCAGATTGAAGGACAGATCGCCGCCAAGCTGCGCCAGGGCTACTTGCGCGACCCCGACGTCTCGGTCGAGATCGATCGCTACAGGCCGATCTTCGTCATGGGCGAGGTCGGAGCCGCCGGCCAGTACTCCTACGTGCCGGGGATGACCGTATATTCGGCCATCGCCATTGCCGGCGGCTTCTCGCCGCGCGCCAATCAGGCCAATGTCGACATCACCCGCGCCATCAACGGCAAGGTCATGACCGGACGCGTCGTCACCTCCGACCCGTTGATGCCGGGCGACACCGTCTATGTGCGCGAAAGGCTGTTCTGAGATCGAACCGGCCCGATGCCCGTGACGACGAGAAAGCTCCGCATCGTCCACTGCTTCCGGTCGCCTGTCGGTGGAATATTCCGCCATGTGCGCGACCTCGTCGAGGCGCAGGTGGCTGCCGGCCATGCTGTCGGCATCGTATGCGATTCGACCACCGGCGGCGCCTTCGAGGAGAAGCTGTTCGACGGCATAAGGCCCATGCTGGCGCTGGGGGTGAGCCGCACTCCCATGCAGCGGCATATCGGCCTCGGAGATGTCACGTCCGCCTGGCGGACATTGAAGATCATCAAGGAATTGCAGCCGGACGTCCTGCACGGGCACGGCGCCAAGGGTGGCGTCTATGCCCGCGTCTTCGGCTCACTGTTGCGGGTTTCAAGGTCTCGCGTAGCCCGCCTCTATTCAGCGCATGGCGGAAGCCTGCACTATGACGAAACGACCGCGACGGGGAAGTTCTTCTTCGCGCTGGAGCGGGCGATGGAACGCTTCACCGACCACCTGCTCTTCGTCTCCGAATATGAGCGCGCGGTCTTCCGCCGCAAGATCGGCGAGCCCAGCGCCCCGAACAGCCTGGTGCACAACGGGCTTCGCGCCACCGAATTCGAACCCGTTTCCGTCCCGCCCGGCGCCGCCGACTTCCTCTATATCGGCATGATGCGCGATCTGAAGGGACCCGACCTCTTCATCGACGCCCTCGCCGAGGCGAGCCGCCGGCTCGGGCGCCCGGTGACCGCCGTGCTGGTCGGCGACGGCGACGACAGGCCGCGCTACGAGGCACAGGTGAAAAGCCTGGCCCTTTCGCAACATACGGTCTTCCTCAAGCCCATGCCGGCGCGCGAAGCCTTCACGCTGGCCGAGATCGTGGTCGTCCCCTCGCGCGCCGAGGCCATGCCTTACATCGTGCTGGAGGCGCTCGCCGCCGGCAAGCCGATGATCGCGACCGCGGTGGGCGGCATTCCGGAGATTTTCGACCCTGACCAGGCGGCGCTCGTGCGCCCGGATTCTGGAGAGATCGCCGCCAGGATGGCCGATGCGCTCGGCGACTTCGCCGCCTACAGGGCGCGCATGCCCACGCCGGAGGCGCTTCGGGCTCGTTTCGGTGCCGATGTGATGGCAGCAAGCATCGAAAAGGCTTATTTTGCCGCGCTTGAGCGCTGAGCGTTCACCAGTCCCGAATCGCGGCCGGCGGACGTCTCAGCCGCACCCGCACGCCGAAAGGGTTTCTTAGCCCATTTCGGCTAATTGTCCGTCGCAATCCGAGACAGCCGGCCATGAACGAGACCGACCCCGCCAAGCGCTTTTCGGTTGACGCCGTCCGCAAGTTCCAGGACGGCTCGGCCGACAAGAATTCGCTGCGGCAACTCAACGACGTCGCCCGCCAGGTGGCATCCCAGTACCGCCACGACACGATGTCGCCGGTGATGGTGAGTGGCGTGCTGCGGCTGGTTGAGTTCGCGCTCCTCGCGCTCTGCGGCATCGCCCTCTACGGCTACTATGTCGGCTTCTCTCACCTCTACTGGCTCTACCCGGCCGTCATCCTCGGCGGATCGCTGGTCACGGTGATATTGTTCGAGCTCAGCGATCTCTATCAGATCTCCGCACTGCGCCGGCCGATCGTCCATGCCGGACGTCTGTTGCTGATCTGGATCGGCACCTTCGCCCTGCTGGCGCTCGGCGGCTTCTTCCTGAAGGTGTCGTCGGACTTTTCGCGCTTCTGGTTGGGGAGCTGGTTCCTGGCCGGGTTCGTCCTGTCGTTCGGGCTGCGGCTCGTCATGTCGAGCATGATCCGGCGCTGGGCCCGCAACGGCACGATGGAGCGCCGGGCCGTCATCGTGGGCGGCGGCCAGGCGGCCGAGACCATGATCCGTTCGATCGAGCGGCAGCCCGACAACGACATCCGCATCTGCGGCCTCTTCGACGACCGTGACGACCGCCGATCACCGCCGGTCGTCGCCGGCTATCCGAAGCTCGGCAACGTGTCCGAGCTGATCGAGTTCGCGCGGATTGCGCGCATCGACATGCTGATCGTCTGCCTGCCGATCACGGCCGAAGCCCGCGTGCTCTCGATGCTGAAGAAATTGTGGGTGCTGCCGGTCGATATTCGCCTGTCGGCCCATTCGAACCAGTTGCGCTTCCGGCCGCGCTCCTACTCCTTCATCGGCTCCGTGCCGATGCTCGACATCTTCGACAAGCCGATCAACGACTGGGATTCGGTCGCCAAGCGCGCCTTCGACATCGTCTTCTCGCTGGTCGGCATCATCGTCTTCTCCCCGGTCATGCTGGTCACCGCCATCGCCATCAAGCTCGACAGCAAGGGCCCCGTGATCTTCCGCCAGAAGCGGCACGGCTTCAACAACGAGGAGATCGACGTCTACAAGTTCCGGTCGATGTACACCGACATGTCCGATCCGACGGCGAAGAACGCGGTGACCAAGAACGATCCGCGCGTCACGCGCGTCGGCCGCTTCATCCGCAAGACCTCGATCGACGAGCTGCCGCAGTTCTTCAATTCCCTGTTCGGCTCCCTGTCGCTGGTGGGGCCGCGGCCCCATGCGGTGTCGGCGCAGTCCCACAACAAGCTCTATGTCGAGGTGGTCGATGGCTATTTCGCCCGTCACAGGGTCAAACCCGGCGTCACCGGCTGGGCGCAGATCAACGGCTGGCGCGGCGAGATCGACACCGACGAGAAGATCAAGATGCGCACCGAATACGACCTCTATTACATCGAGAACTGGTCGCTCTGGTTCGATCTCAAGATCCTGCTGCTCACGCCGGTCCGGCTGCTCAACACGGAAAACGCGTATTGACCGCGCAAGCCCCGGAGCTGCCGCGTGCCGCAGTCAATGCCAGGCTGGTCGCGCTGATCAGCGGAGCCGCTGTTTCCTTCGGCGTCTTCCTCTCCGGCTTCGTCATCAACGAGCCCGCGCCTTACGAGCTCTACATGGCCGGGCTGATCGCGGTATGGGCGCTGTTCGGACTGCGAATCTCCCGGGCGGTCACGCCGCTGCTTGTGCTGCTGGTGATCTTCAACATCGGCGGGCTGATCTCGATGAGCCAGATGGGCGAACTCTACAACACGCCGCTCTACCTCGCCGTCTCGCTGTTCCTGGCCTTTACCGCCGTGTTCTTCGCCGCCGTGACCGAAGCGCGGCCCGGCATCTACAAGCTGATCTTCATGGCCTGGCTGGCAGCCGCGCTCGCCACCGCGGCACTCGGCATACTCGGCTATTTCAATGCCTTTCCCGGCGCCGGTGTCTTCACGCGCTACGATCGCGCCGCGGGCGCTTTCGAGGATCCGAACGTCTTCGGTCCATTCCTCACGCTTCCGGGCATCTGGCTGCTCTACCGGCTGCTGACGGGCAGCCCGCTCAGAATGGTGCTCTATGCCGTGCCGCTGGTGATCATAGCCGCCGGCATCTTCTTTTCCTTCTCGCGCGGCGCATGGGGTCTGTTCGCCGCATCCTCGGTGCTGCTCGTCGCCTGCCTCTTCCTGCAGAGCGCAAGCGGCCTGTTCCGTCTGCGCATCGTGGTCATGACCGTGGCGGCGATCGTGCTGCTCATTCTTGCGGTCCTGGTGATCCTGCAGATCCCCGGCGTCGCCGACATGTTCACGGCGCGGGCGCGGTTCGCCCAGGACTATGACAGCGACCGGCTCGGCCGGTTTGCCCGTTACGGCATCGGCTTCGCCATGGCGATGGAGCACCCGCTTGGAATCGGCCCGCTGAATTTCGGCAGGATCTATGGCGAGGACACCCACGATATCTGGCTGAAGGCGCTGCTGGACTATGGCTGGCTGGGCTTTGCCGCCTATGCGGTCCTGATCGGCTGGACGCTCGCCGCCGGTTTCCGCATTTTGTTCCGGGCACGGCCCTGGCAGCCCTATTTCCTGTGCGCCTATGTCGTGCTGATCGGCCACGTGGCGCTTGGGACCATCATCGACACCGACCATTGGCGGCACTTCTACCTGCTGCTCGGCCTCGTCTGGGGCGGCATCGCGCTGGAGCAGCGGCATCAGCGCGCTCTGCGGCTGCAGCCGCTCGTCGCGGCGCCCCCTCCTCCGCCGGCTCAGGGCGTCCCGGCGCCACGAGGCAGCTCTCTTCTTTCGAGTGCGTAGACGACGAATTCGGTTGACCGCCCGATGGATAAGACGATAGAGAGCACCCGGTTCGGAGCGTAGCGCAGCCCGGTAGCGCACTTGACTGGGGGTCAAGGGGTCGTGGGTTCGAATCCCGCCGCTCCGACCATTTTCCACTTTTTTCCGGCCCGGAGGCACATAGCTACCGGTTCAAGCTGGCGCCGGGATAGTTTCGTACCGCAACGGGTCTCTTGGTGTGCCATATTGGAGTGGGATCGAACCCAAAGGGTTCGTAAGGGCGACGGCCCGCCGGACGGTCAGGCCGCCCCATCGGAGCTGCGAGCGCAGCGAGCCGGCGTGAGATCAAGAAATGGTGCGCCCGGCAGGATTCGAACCTGCATTGCCAGAGACAAAGCCTGCCGCTCTATCCAGTTTGAGCTACGGGCGCGTCCAAATACCAGTCTACGGAGCCGGCTGCATCAGGCCAAGCCAGCCATCGGAACGATGGAGCCTCACTTTTGGATCATGCAAGCGCAGGCTGCGAGGCGTAGCCCGCGTAAACCGCAGGACCAGAAGGCCCGCCACAAGGGCGAATCGCCTTGACCGCGTGTCACCCGTCCGCGCCCATGGGCTTCCACGGGACCAGGCATGTGACCGCTCTGCTTCGCCGGACGACCGCCATCCTCCTCGGGAGATGACAAACGCTGTCCTGCAACAGCGGCCTCCACGCCGCCGCTTTTTGTGTTAACATGGTTCTTGTCATGGATCAGCACATCCCACCGCGCCGGAAGCGACGCGGCCCTGCGCCCACCGGCAAGGGCGTCCTTGTCGGCGTGCGCCTGCAGCCTGAGTTGCTCTCGGCGCTTGACCGATTTGCCCGCAACGGCAACCTGTCGCGGCCCGAGGCCCTCCGGATCGCGTTCCGCGACTGGGCGCTCGCGCATGGCCATGTGCCGAGCGCGGACGAAGGAAAGCGTCCGGACGAACTCGATGCGTCTAACGACGACTGAAAATACCCGGAGGTGGTTTCAGTTCCGGGTCCGGCGCGCCGATGGAAATGCGACGGGGTCAAACCACGTAGAAATCAGCGTTCGAAAGCGCCAGATTCGTGCCGAGGCGCGCGAAATGCAAGCCGCCGCCCGTTGCGTTGCCGTTGAAGTCGTAGTTCAGCCAGCCGGTATCGGTTTCGTAGATGATGCGGTCGTCGGCATCCTGGGCAAGGCCCGTCGTGTTCCTGGCAAAGGCCGACGCGGCCAGGAAGCCGAGCTGCTTCAGGCCGGTGAAGACGGCGTTCTCCAGGCGGATCGTATCGTCCGCGGCGGAGAAGCCGCTGATCAGATCGATATTGCCGCTGCCGAGCCTGGTGTTGAACACGAATGAATCCCTGCCCACACCACCGATCAGGGTATCGTTGCCCAGACCGCCGTTGAGCATGTCGTTGCCGGCACCGCCGTCGAGCCGGTTCGCGACGCCGTTGCCGACAATCACGTTGTTCAGGCTGTTGCCCGTGCCGGAAACCGCGCTCGTACCCGTAAGCCTCAGGTACTCCACCGCCCCCAAGACGCGCGCGCTGGAGGAAAGGCTGAAATTGATCCACGACAGCACGGTATCGCTGCCGCCGGACCCGCTAACGCTCTCGTCGATGATGTCGCTGGTGCTGTTGACATAGTAGATGTCGTTACCAGCGCCGCCGTACATCCGGTCGGCGCCGGCATCGCCGTTCAGGCGATCGTTGCCGATGCTGCCGTAGAGCCGATCGCTGCCCGTTCCTCCCACGAGCGCGTCGTTGCCGGCACCGCCATAGAGCGCGTCGTTGCCGGCGCCCCCGCTCAGACCATTTGCGGCACCGTTTCCCGTCAGCGTATCGTTGCCGGAACCGCCGGTGGCATTCTCGATGACGACACCGGGACCGATCGTGACCGTATCGCGCGAGGTCGAGCCGCCATTGAAGCGGATCGCCTCGCTGAGGCTGCTGAACGCTCCGGGATTGAGGTTGATCCTGGTGGCCTCGGAGCCGCTGTAGACGATCGTGTCGATGCCGCCGCTGTCGTTGATCGCCTGCCAGTAATAGCGGTTGTCGTAGAAGATGTAGGTGTTGTTCCCGGTGTTGACGCTGGCACGGCCGTAGAGCGCCTGGATGGCGACGAGGTCATAATACATCGGCGTCGTCGGATAGAAGGACGCCCAGCCGTCGCCCTGGCTCGACCAGGGCGACGCCGTGTAGCTCATCACCGTGTAGAAATAGTTGTCCTGCGCGCGCGGCATGATGTTGCCGTCTTCGAAGGGGTGCTTCAGGCCGAGCGCATGTCCGACCTCATGCAGGATCGTGTGAAAATCGTCGGTCCCTCGCGGCACGGAACCACCGTCCGCATTGAAATTGACCCAGCTGAACCACACGTCCCCGGCCGCGGTGTGGCCGCCTGGGTAATAGGCATGCGCGGCCGAACCGCTGCTGATGTTCTGCGTATAGGTGAAACGAAGCTCACCGACGGTCGTGCTGTTGTCCGCAACCTGGACGAAGCGGACGTTGGCGGAACCCGCCCACACCGCAAGCGCGTCGCGAACGGCTGCTTGCTCCGCTGCCGACAACGCAATCCAGTTGCCCCACTCGTTGCCGGGATAGTTGTCGTAGTATGCCCAGCCGGTCGGGAAACTGTAGGTCAGCGTCACGCCCTGCCCGAAGCCGCCACCCCATTTCGTGCCGCCGATCAGGTACTTTCCGATCCCCGCCCACTCTGGGTTCACCTCCGTCCAGCCAACGGAGTTCCGTGTCGGACTTGCCATTCATCTACCCCCGATACCGGCGTTCCGATCTTTGCGTCGAACGCCGCCCCACGAAACTACCAGAGCGGCGCACCGCGCTCGCGCTCCATTTGTTTGTCCGAGCACCGGATGCTCCGACCTATTTTCGAGTATCCGACTTCCCCTACAGCCGCTACCCGGCTCCAGCCCCATAGCCCCGGAATGCCGAATTCCGGCGAAAAATTGACCGCCGGCGCTAAGGAAGAGCTACCGCACCTGATCGAGCAGGCGCTTGCACTCGAGGAGGTCGAAGAGCGCCTCCTGCAGCAGCGCGCGGTTGTCGCGCGAAAGCTTGCCGCTGCCAGGCTGGACCGGGCCTTCGTCGTCGGCCTTGCCGAGCCCGAAAAAGCGGCGGGACGGCTTCACCTTGGGCTCGCCCACCAGCATCTCATCGTCATGGCTTCGCGGCTGCGCCGCCGGCGTCAGGGGCGGCGCAGCCGCTTCGGCCTGCTTGCGCTGTGCGATCGCCTCGACCGCAGCGAGGTCGCCGCTGCCGATCGCCACGAGGAACTGGTTGCCGTTCTCGCGCAACAGCTTCTGCACGCCCTTGATGGTGTAGCCCTGGTCGTAGAGCATGTGGCGGATGCCCTTGATCAACTCGACATCCTGGGGCCGGTAGTACCGGCGGCCGCCGCCCCTTTTCATAGGCTTGATCTGGGTGAACCGCGTCTCCCAGAAACGCAGCACATGCTGCGGCAGATCAAGGTCTTCGGCGACTTCGCTGATGGTTCGGAACGCGTCGGGGCTCTTGTCCATGGCCAAGTCTCCCTCCTTGCCGCATCGGCCCTAAGGCTGCAAATGGCCCGATGCGTTGAAAGCAACACCCCGGGCGCCACTCCGCGCTGCGCATCATAGGCGCTCCGGGATCGATTCGTAGACTATTTCAGCGGTTTGCGGCGCAACATTCAAGCCCGGCACGAATCCGCGTCCGGCTTGTCAACCGCCAAATCTGGAAATCGACACTCTCGGGCGCTACTTGCCGCCCTTGCCGCGATTGTTCTGATGCGCCCGCAGGATGCGGCTCTTCAGCACGTTCGAGGCCTTGAAGGTCATCACGCGGCGCGGCAGGATCGGGACTTCCTCGCCGGTCTTGGGATTGCGGCCGATGCGCTCGTTCTTGGAGCGGACGTGGAAGGTGGCGAAAGAGGAGAGCTTTACCGTCTCGCCACGGACGATCGCCTCGCAGATCTCATCGAGCACGGTCTCGACCAGTTCCGCGGATTCCGTTCGGGACAGGCCGACCTTGCGATAGACGGCTTCGGCTAGGTCGGCTCGCGTAAGTGTTTTTCCCCCCATGCGAACGTCCAACCATCCTCAAAACTGACAGCGATACAAAACGTTCGAGACGTTAAGTAATTGGTTCGTCTAGGTCAAGGACCCACGGACCGGCTGTTTTCCGATTTGCGCCACACCATGGCCACAATGGTTAAGGCGCTCCCGCGCAGGTCACCAGCGCAGGAGAACGGCCCCCCAGGTGAAGCCGCCGCCCATGGCCTCCAGGAGAACGAGATCGCCCTTCTTGATCCGCCCGTCGGCGACGGCGACGGCAAGCGCCAGCGGCACCGACGCCGCCGAGGTGTTGCCGTGACGGTCCACGGTGACGACGACCTTCTCCTCGGCTATGCCGAGTTTCCTGGCGGAAGCGTCGATGATGCGCTTGTTGGCCTGGTGCGGCACGAACCAGTCGAGATCGGCCGACGTGATGCCGGCCTGCGCATAGGTCGCCTCGATGACGTCGGTGATCATGCCGACGGCATGCTTGAAGACCTCGCGGCCCTCCATCCTGAGATGGCCGACGGTGCCGGTCGTGGACGGACCGCCGTCGACATAGAGCTTCTCCTTGTGCGTACCGTCCGACCGCAGGCTGGCTGCAAGGACGCCGCGGTCGGCGATGGTGCCCGCGCCCTCCCCGGCCTCCATGACGATCGCGCCGGCGCCGTCGCCGAAGAGCACGCAGGTCGAGCGGTCGTTCCAGTCCAGAATGCGCGAAAAGGTCTCGGAACCGATGACGAGCACACGCTTCGCCTGGCCGCCGCGCAGATAGAGATCGGCCGCCGTGACGGCATAGACGAAACCGCTGCAGACCGCCTGCATGTCGAAGGCGAAGCCGTGGCGCATGCCGAGCCGCTGCTGGATGTCGACCGCCGTCGCCGGAAAGGTGTTGTTGGGTGTCGACGTCGCCAGCACGATCAGGTCGAGATCGGCCGGCGTCAGGCCCGCATTGTCGAGCGCTGCGCGGGCCGCGGCTTCACCGAGCGAGGCGGTGGTCTCGTCGTCGGCCGCGATATGGCGCTGGCGAATGCCCGTGCGCTGCACGATCCACTCGTCCGAGGTCTCGACGACGCCCTCGAAGTCGGTGTTCTTCATGATGCGGCGCGGCAGGGCCGAACCAATGCCGCGCACGACTGATCGTATCATTTCAGCCCCTAGAGCGTGTCTTCAGCTTCGCTTTCGGCGGCGGGCAACGGCCGCGCCACCTGCGGCAATCGAGCATGGAACAGGTCGAGATCGGCCTTGATCTTCTCGATCAGCCGGTTCCTAACCATGTCGTATCCGAGTTCGACCGCCGCCATGAACCCTTCGGCGTCCGTGCCGCCGTGACTTTTGACCACGATGCCGTTCAGGCCGAGGAAAACCCCGCCATTGGCCTTGCGTACATCCATCTTCTCGCGCAGCAGGTCGAAGGCGCCCTTGGCGAAAACATAGCCGATGCGCGCCATCAGCGTCCGGCTCATCGCTGCCTTGAGATATTCCGCGATCTGCCGGGCCGTGCCTTCCGCGCTCTTCAACGCGATGTTGCCGGCGAAGCCTTCGGTGACGACCACGTCCACCGTTCCCTTACCGATGTCGTCGCCCTCGACGAAGCCGCGATAGTCCATCGACCGCAGGCCCGCCTCGCGCAGGATG
Organism: Mesorhizobium sp. L-8-10; assembly: GCF_016756635.1. Classification (NCBI taxonomy): domain Bacteria; kingdom Pseudomonadati; phylum Pseudomonadota; class Alphaproteobacteria; order Hyphomicrobiales; family Phyllobacteriaceae; genus Mesorhizobium; species Mesorhizobium sp. L-8-10. The sequence goes on from NZ_AP023263.1 coordinate 5,992,569, forward strand.
CGGCCCGCGTCCTTGACCTCTTCCTGCCCCTTGATCTCTTCGACGCCGACATTGAGCAGGCCGACCGTCGGCCGGTCGGTCTCAAGCAGCGCACGGGCCATGGCCGTTCCCAAAATGGCGAAGTCGACCAGTTGGTGCGCATCGGCGCCGATGGTCGCCCCGACATCCAGCACGATACTCTCGCCGCGAACCGTCGGCCAGATGGCGGCTATGGCCGGGCGCTCGATGGTCGCCATGGTGCGCAGGCAGAATTTCGACATCGCCATCAGCGCGCCGGTGTTGCCGGCCGAAACGCAGACATCGGCGTCGCCGCTCTTCACCGCCTCGATCGCCTTCCACATGGACGACTTCCAGCGCCCCTGGCGCAGAGCCTGGCTCGGCTTGTCATCCATCCGGACCGCCACCTCGCAATGATGGAAGTCGGTGATCGAAGCGAGCTTCGGGAATTGCGCGAGGATCGGACGCACCTCTTCTTCGCGGCCATAGGCGACGAAGCGGACATCGGCTCGCCGTTCTGCCACCTTGGCCAGAGCGGGTATCGTCACCGTGGGGCCGTGGTCGCCACCCATCGCGTCAATGGAAATACGTATCACGCGGCAGTCATCTCGTTTCTCCCGGGGCGGGGCCGGGGTTCGGAAGTCGGGCGAAAATACCGGTTTTGGTCCCCGACACAACCGGCATTTCGCCTCACAAGGCGGCTTTTCAGATTTTCGACCTCAACAGGCGCAGCTTCTGCTGCAGCGGTCCCTCGGCTTCATTCTCGCTGTCCACAGCGGGTGTTATCTCGGCGCCGGCCTTACGCGGATAGGGATCGATGCCCAGTCCGAAGAACTCTTCGGCAAGGGCACCGACGTCTATCGTGTCGCCCGAGAAGGTCTCCGGGCTGTCGGGCCCTTCCGCATCCAGCACGATTTCGCCGCCGCTCTGGAAGCCGAGGCGGCCGAGTTTGGAATCCTCGGGCAGATAGACCGCCTCAACGGCCTCGGCAATGTGATTCTCGATCGGATCGAGGGTGACGACGCATTCCTGCACGATATCGGCCTCGACCGTCCCGCTCACCTTCACGCCGTGGCGCTTCCAGGGGGCGACCAGCAGTTCGGCGCGATAGCGCTCGACGGCGACGAGCCCATGCGCGGCGGCCAAGGCAGCACGCTCCTTCTCATCCGCGTCGATCACAACGGGCATGCCCTTCTGCGGCAGGCGTGCCACATGGGCGAGGAAGGAAACGGGGCTCTTCGTCTGGTTGTCCATCATGAACTCCTTGTGCCCGGCTCGGGCGCCGGGAACGTCACTTCGCCGCGAAGCAGGTCGGACGACGGCTGGGCCGCGAGCGCCGTCGCGACACCCCCGACATGGGCGGCCAACTCCCGAACCTCGGCCCACCTCTCCACACCGGGGCGGACGTTGCGGGCGAGCGCCTGCGACAGCGCCTCGCCGTCCCCGGCATCCAGCGCCTCGCCATAGGCTTTCACGCGTCCGTAGAACATGCGCGCTAGCAGCTTCATGCGTTTCGGCACGCCCGGATCGCTGATGCCGAGCTCGCGAATCGAATGCTCGACATCGCGGAAGAACTCATCCGTAAGTTCCTGGGCGATTTCCGCGATCGGCCCTTCCTCGCCTCGGACACGACGAAGAAACAGGAACATGTGCAACGCGACCATCTCGAAGCGGCCGAGCGGCGTATCGGGCACATTCCAGGCCGAATATAGCTGCGGCTGCCGCGCGGCCGCCACGATTTGATCGTAGAGGCGGTCGACAGTTGCGCGGCTCACCGTTCTACGGCGGCCGAACAGAAATTTCAGCATGCGGTACGGCCTCCTTGGAACCGTTTCGCGGCGTGGTCAGGTTGCATCGGCGTAGAAGCTGGTTTACCGCTTCTGCCGCTCGAGCAGCAAGCCGATGTTCGACAGGGGTGACATGGAGTTGTTGTTGGTTTCGCAGAATTTCAAGATGGCGGGAACGAGGACGATGCGCCTTTCCGCCGTGCTCGCCCTCGGCGTGACCGCGGCGGCTTGCAATGCCTCCCAGACCCTCAACCCCAGCGAGACCCTCACCCAGGGCTATGTCATCGACCAGCAGCAGATCGACCAGGTGCCCGTCGGCTCCAGCCGCGAGCAGGTTCTGCTGGCCCTCGGCACACCCTCGACGACGGCGACTTTCGACAACGAGGTCTTCTACTACATCTCGCAGACCCGCGTCCGCAGAGTCGCGTTCATGAACCCGGCTCTGGTGGATCAGCGGATCCTGGCGGTGTATTTCGGGCCCGACGGGCGCGTCACCAACATCGCCCACTACGGCCTGCAGGACGGCAAGGTGTTCGACTTCATCTCGCGGACCACGCCGACGGGCGGCAAGGACAACAGTTTCATAGGCCAGCTGCTCGCCGGTGCAGGCACGGGAGGAGCCCAGGCCGCGAAGAACATCTTCGGCGGCGGCGGCTGATCAAGGCCGCCAGCGCCTATCCAAATAAAGCCGTTCGCCTATGCCGGCGCGCTCGGCGCAATGCAGGCACAACCGGACCGCTTCCGAACGCGAGAAGAGATGAGCCCCGCGGGATCGCTCCCGCGGGGCTTCTGTTTCAGGCTGATGCTCCTCGCTCAGGCCGAATGGGCGAGCACGGCGAGCAGCAGCAGCGCGACGATGTTGGTGATCTTGATCGCCGGATTGACGGCAGGGCCCGCGGTGTCCTTGTAGGGATCGCCGACCGTATCGCCGGTCACCGAGGCCTTGTGCGCCTCGGAGCCCTTCATGTGCTTGACGCCGTCCTTGTCGGTGAAGCCGTCCTCGAAAGACTTCTTGGCGTTGTCCCAGGCGCCCCCGCCCGAAGTCATCGAGATCGCGACGAAGAGGCCGTTCACGATCACGCCGAGCAGCGAGGCGCCGAGTGCGGCAAAGGCCGAGGCCTTGGAGCCGGAGATCAGCAGCACGCCGAAATAGACGACGAGCGGCGCCAGCACCGGCAAGAGCGACGGCACGATCATCTCGCGGATCGCCGCCTTGGTCAGAAGGTCGACGGCGCGGGCATAGTCCGGCCTGTCCTTGCCCTGCATGATGCCCGGCTTTTCGCGGAACTGCCGGCGGACCTCCTCCACGATCGAGCCCGCCGCGCGGCCGACCGCCGTCATGGCGATGCCGCCGAACAAATAGGGGATCAGGCCGCCGAAGATCAGCCCTGCCACGACATAGGGGTTCGACAGGTCGAACGAAACCGTCCCGAGATCGGCGAAATAGGGGAACCGGGTGGGGTTCGCGGCGAAGTACTGGAGGTCGTAGCTGTAGGCCGCGAACAGCACCAGGGCGCCGAGGCCGGCCGAGCCAATCGCATAGCCCTTGGTGACCGCCTTGGTCGTGTTGCCGACAGCGTCGAGCGCGTCGGTGGACTGGCGCACTTCCTTGGGCAGTCCCGACATTTCAGCGATGCCGCCGGCATTGTCGGTGACCGGGCCGAAGGCGTCGAGCGCGACGATCATGCCGGCGAGGCCAAGCATGGTGGTGACCGCGACCGCGGTGCCGAACAGGCCGGCAAGCTGGAAGGTCGCGATGATGCCGCCGACGATGACGATCGCCGGAAGCGCGGTCGATTCCAGCGAGACGGCGAGACCCTGGATCACATTGGTGCCGTGTCCGGTGACCGACGCCTGCGCGATCGACACGACCGGTCGCTTGCCCGTGCCGGTGTAGTATTCGGTGATGACGACGATCAGCGCCGTCACCAGGAGGCCGATCAGGCCGCACGCGAACAGGTTCGTGCCCGTGACGGCCGTGCCGCCGGCGGTCCCGATCTCCCCCCAGCCGATGGTGAGCTGCGTGGCCGCCCAAAGCCCGACGATCGACAGCAGGCCGGTGACGATGAGGCCCTTGTAGAGGGCACCCATGATCGAACCATTGGCGCCGAGCTTGACGAAGAAGGTGCCGACGATCGAAGTGATGATGCAGGCGCCGCAGATGGCGAGCGGATAGAGCATGACGCTGCCGAGAATTGCGGTGCCGCCGAAGAAGATGGCGCCGAGCACCATGGTGGCGACTACCGTGACCGCATAGGTCTCGAACAGGTCGGCGGCCATGCCGGCGCAGTCGCCGACATTGTCGCCGACATTGTCGGCGATGGTGGCCGGATTGCGCGGATCGTCCTCCGGAATGCCCGCCTCGACCTTGCCGACGAGGTCGCCGCCGACATCGGCGCCTTTGGTGAAGATGCCGCCGCCCAGACGGGCGAAGATGGAGATCAGCGATGCGCCGAAGCCGAGCGCGACGAGCGCGTCGATGACGGCGCGGTCGGCGGGCTGGTGGCCGAGCGCACCCACCAGGACCCAGTAGTAGACGGAGACGCCGAGCAGCGCGAGGCCGGCGACGAGGAGGCCGGTGATGGCGCCGGACTTGAAGGCGATATCGAGGCCGGCCGCGAGGCTGTTGGAAGCTGCCTGGGCCGTGCGCACATTGGCGCGGACCGAGACATGCATGCCGATGAAGCCGGCGACCCCGGAAAGAACGGCCCCGATCAGGAATCCGATCGCTGCGGTGCCGGAAAGGAGCCACCAGGCGAGTAGGAAGACGACCACGCCGACGATGGCGATGGTGGTGTATTGGCGCGCGAGATAGGCCTGCGCGCCTTCACGGATGGCGGCAGAAATTTCCTGCATGCGTGCATTGCCCTGGTCGGACGCAAGGACCGACTGCGTAGCCCATAGGGCGTACAGGACAGAAAGCAGCCCGCAGAGAATGACGACGTAAAGCATTGTCATTGCGGATTTCCTCGATTGCGGCCCGAATAGAACCCCTCCCCGGGCCATTGGGACAGGCCGGTCTCTGGACGGAATCCGGCCTATGCCACGGGCTTATCCAAAGGCGAGCGTCAACGTCAAGGTTTTGTTAGGTTTTTGCCCTGATTTCGCCGCGATTCGAAAGGCGCTTCGTACTCAGTCTGCAACCTGCAGCCGACCTGAGCGACGAGCGGCAATCCGCTCGACCGCGGACAGTCCGTCATAGATCAGCACCGCCAGCACGGCGACGATCAGTCCGCCCTGCAGGACGAAGGCGAGGTTGTCGGACAGGAGCCCGGCGATGATGACTTCGCCCAGGGTCCTGGCCGCGACGGTCGAGCCGATGGTCGCGGTGGCCAGGCTGATCACGACCGACAGCCTGATGCCTGCCAGGATGACGGGAACGGCGAGCGGCAGTTCGACCTTGGTCAGCCTTTGCCAGCCCGTCATGCCGACGCCGCGCGCGGCCTCAACCACCGGCTGCGACAGCGTCGTCAGTCCCGTCAGCGCATTTTCGAAGATCGGAAGGAGCCCGTAGAGGAAAAGCGCGATCAGTGTCGGCTTCTCGCCGAAACCGACGGCAGGCACGGCCAGTGCCAGCACCGCAACCGGGGGAAAGGTCTGGCCAATATTGACGAGGCTGCGCGACAGCGGGAGGAATTCGGCACCTACCGGCCGGGTGACGAGAATGGCGAGCCCCACCGCGACGATCGTCGCCGCCACGGTCGCGAGCAGCACGGTCCACAGATGCAGCAATGTGAGCGAAAGGAGGCTGCCCTGGTTATAGATCGCCGGCGCGTTGTTCCTGGTGAGCGGGCGAAACAGCGGCGCGAACCAGTCGGGCGCCGTCACGAAGGCGACGAGCAGCAGCAATGCCAGAAGCCGCAACGCGAACGGCAGGAAGCGGATCATGCCGGCCTCGCCCCGCGCCTGACCAATTCATCGACCGTCACCCTTCCGAGCGGGCTGCCGTCCGCTGTCACCACGGGCAGCGCCTGACGCCCTGACCAGAGCAGCATTGCCAGGGCATCGCGCAGGCTGACGTCGGCCGTGATTGCTTCACCCTCGGCCGGGCCCGGCTCGACCGCCTCGCTCACCTTGCCGAGCGAGAGCAGACGGAAGGGCCGATCGCCCGTGCCGATCAGGTTCTCCACGAAGGCGTTGGCCGGCCGCGCCAGCACCTCGGCCGGCGTCGCATATTGCATCAGCTTGCCGCCATCCATCACCGCGATCCTGTCGCCGAGGTGAACGGCCTCCTCCATGTCGTGAGTGACAAGAACGATGGTGGTGCCGAAGCGACGCTGGATCGCTAAAAGATCCTCCTGCGCCTTGGCGCGGATGATGGGATCGAGCGCGCCGAAGGGCTCGTCCATGAGGAGCACGTTTGGTTCGGCCGCGAGCGCACGCGCGACGCCGACGCGCTGCTGTTGGCCGCCGGACAATTCGTGAGGATAGCGAGGGCCGAAAGCCGCGGGGTCGAGCTGGAACAGCGTCAGCAATTCCTCGACCCTGGCCGCAACGCGCCTGGCATCCCAGCCGAGCAGCACCGGGACAGTGCCGATGTTCTGCGCGACGGTGCGGTGCGGAAAGAGCCCATGTCCCTGGATCGCATAGCCGATACGGCGACGCAGTTCGTATCCGGGCAGCGAACGATTGTCGACGCCGTCGAGCCTGATCGCACCCGAGGTCTGCTCGACCAGGCGGTTGATCATGCGCAGCAAGGTGGTCTTGCCCGACCCCGAGGTACCGACGACCACCGTGATGGTGCGAGGCTCGACGACAAGCGAAACATCGTCGACGACGGCCGCGTCGCCGTAGCGCTTGGTGACGTTCTCGATCTCGATCATGACTGGTTCCCCGGACGCTTGCCGGTTGCGGTAAGCTCGACCACCGCGTCGAGGATGATCGCGGCGGCGAAGGCCAGCGCCACGGTGGGTATGGCGCCAAGCAGCACAAGATCCATCGCCGTCTGGCCGATGCCCTGGAAGACGAATACGCCGAAGCCGCCTCCGCCGATCAGAGCGGCGATCGTCGCCAGGCCGATATTCTGCACGAGCACGATGCGGATGCCGGTCAGAATAACCGGAAAGGCGAGCGGGAACTCGACGCCGAACAGTCGCTGGCGGTCGGTCATGCCCATGCCGCGTGCCGCATCGTTGACCGCGGAGGGAACCCCGGCAAGGCCGACGACGGTGTTGGCCACCATCGGCAGCAGCGAATAGAGGAACAAGGCCACGAAGGCGGGCGCCACGCCGATGCCGCGTATGCCGAGCGCGGCCGCTCCCGGCACATGGGTCGCGACCCAGCCGAGAGGTGCGATCAAGATACCGAACAGGGCGATCGACGGGATGGTCTGGACGATGTTGAGAACGTTGAGCACGGCGTCGCGCACCGCCGACAGGCGGTGGCACAGAATGCCGAGCGGTATGCCGACGACCATGGCGGCGGCGAGCGAGCCGAGCGCGAGAGTCAAATGTCGAGCGGCCTCGGCACGAAAACTGTCGGCCCGATTGGCATACTCCTTGAAGACCGACAGCCCGTCCCAGAGACCGGACGCGATCATCGCAGCGAGTGCCGCGGCCGTGAGGATAAGCACCACAACGCGCCCCAGCGGCGAAAGCTTCAGCCTGGTCAGAGCATCGGCAAGCAGCAGAACGAAGCCGAAGGCCAGCAGCCAGAAGCCAGACGCGGGAGATACGCGCGCGAAGCTGTTTTCCGGCGGCGTCAGGTGACCCGCGGCCGAGCCGATCGAAAGGGCGAGCGCGACCAGCGCGACAAGGCTCGCGGCGAGGCGGACACCTGCCGCCACGCGCAGGAAGGCGCAAAGGCCCGAAACAAGCACGACAGCCGACAGCAGCGCCGCGATCGAGGGCGGCAGCGCCTCGAACAAGGAACGCGGCTCGCCGGCTACGATGCGGTTCGCGCGAAACGTGGCGAAGGGAGCGATCAGCGCGCCATAGGCCGCGATCGCCGCGATCACCACGCCGAGCTTGTCGAATCGAAAGACCACCCTCCCCCCATTTGCCGGTCAAGCGCCTGAGGCCGGGCATTCGTCCCTAGGCGAAACGGTGCTTCGTCCTCTGTCCGGACGACGGTTGCGGGCACCTTACATCATCGGACTTGAACGTCGACCCATGCAGGCGAGCCGCGCTCCGGGGGACCGGCCTCACGGACTATTTCAGGAAGCCGTTCTTCTTCAGGAAGTCTTCGGCGACGGCCTTCGCCGGCTCTCCGCCGACCTGGACGCGCCCGTTGAGCTGCTGAAGGGTGACGAGGTCGAGCCTCTCGAAGACCGGCTTGAGGAGGTCGGCGATCTCGGGATGTTCCTTCAGCACGGCTTCGCGGATGATAGGTGCCGGCTGGTAGACAGGCTGCACGCCCTTGTCGTCGGCGAGCACGACGAGCCCGGAAGGCGCGATGCCGCCGTCGGTGCCGTAAACCATGGCCGCGTTGGCGCCGTTGGTCTGGTTGGCCGCAGCCGCGATCGTGGCGGCGGTGTCGCCTCCCGACAAGGTGATGAGTTGGTCCGGCTTCAGCGTGAAGCCATAGGTGGTCTGGAAGGCCGGCAACGCCGCGGCCGAGTTGACGAATTCAGACGAGGCCGCCAGCACCACCGCGCCGCCGCCGGCGACATATTTGCCGAAGTCGGAAAGCGTAGCGAGCTTGTTGGGCTCGGCCACGTCCTTGCGCAGCGCGATCGCCCAGGTGTTGTTGGCGGGCGACGGGGTCAGCCAGACGATCTTGTTGGCGTCATAGTCGAGCTTCTTCGCCAGCTCGTAACCTTTGGCCGCATCCTTCCAGACCGGATCGTCGGCCTTTTCGAAAAAGAAGCCGGCATTGCCGGTGTATTCGGGGTAGATGTCGATCTCGCCGGCGGCGATCGCCTTGCGCACAACGGGCGTGGCACCGAGCTGGATCCGGTCGGTCGTGGCGATGCCATTGGCATCGAGCACGAGCTGGATGATGTTGCCCAGCACGCCGCCCTCGGTGTCGATCTTGGAGGAAACGACGACCTGGGCGCCGGCGGCCACTGTCGTGAGCGACAGCGCGACGGCGGCGCCGACGAGGCTTCTGATCGATTTCATCTGGATTTCCCTCTGTGACGGTCGGATATGCGATGGCGGCGAATGAGCATGCGCCCACCCCGCCGTCGGCGCATTCGGTTTCGCAAGCGACAGGCCCGACGAAACAACTCCGCTGCGCGTGAACGGTTGCGCGCCGCCATCAGAATGGGGAGGCCTGGCACGCTCCGCAAGGCCAGACAGGCGGACCAGGCGATCACTCCTGACAAGGCAGCAGCCAGATCAGGCCCTTGCCGTCTCGCGCTTGCGTGACGAAAGTACCAACGCACCAAGCACGGCCAGGCACAGCACCGCCACCGGAAAGACGATCCAGTTGAGCATCTCCCAACCCCAGGCGTTGTAGACGGTCCCTGCCATCAGCGAGGAGAAGGCGACCGTGCCGAACAGCACAAAGTCGTGGAAGCCCTGCGCCTTGGCCTTTTCAACCGGGCGATAGGTGTCGGCGACCATGGCCGTGGCGCCGATGAAGCCGAAGTTCCAGCCGAGGCCGAGCAGGATCAGCGACGTCCAGAAGTGCCACAGCTCTATGCCCATCAAGGCTATGGCGGCGCAGGCGATGAGGAGCAGCAGACCGATGGCCACGATACGCTCGACGCCGAAACGGTGGATCAGGCGGCCGGTGAAGAAGCTCGGCCCGAACATGGCCATCACATGCCAGGATATGCCGAGCGTCGCCTCGTCGGCCGAGAAACCGCAACCGACCATGGCGAGCGGCGCGCCGGTCATGACGAATGACATCAACGCGAAGGAGCCGACCCCGCAGATGAGGGCGGCCAGGAACCTCGGCTGGGTGATGATTTCGGCGAGCGGCCGCGCGGAATGCCCGTCTGCCGCGGCGACGCCGGCATGGCCCATGGGACGCTCGCGCAGCAGAGACAGGTTCAGTGCACCGATCGCGGCCAGCACCACGATCGCCGCGAAGGACCCGGCAAACTGCACCGGCGCCAGCAGCTCATGCGTGAAGATGACGATCTGCGGGCCGATGACGGCGGTGATCAGGCCGCCAGCCATGACGAAGGAAATGGCGCGCGCCTTGAAGGCGGGCGGCGCATTGTCGGCCGCCGCGAAGCGGAGTTGCTGCACGAAGGCGCCACCGCCGCCGACCACGAGGAGCCCGATCACGAAGGGCCAGAAGAGACCCTGGAAAAGAGCCCAGGTCGCGATCACGCCGCCGATGGCGGTGACGAGCGTGCCGAACATGAAGCCGCTGCGTGTCCCGGCACGCCGGATCAGTGCGGCGGCCGGCAAGGCGGCCAGCGCCATGCCGACGTTGAAGCCGGTGACCGGAGCGGTCGCCAGCGACTTGTCGGCAGCAAGCAGGTAATAGCCCGCAAGGCCGCCGATGGAGAGGCAGATCGAGGATGCGGAGCCGACGATCGCCTGCGAGGACGCAAGGATCAGCGCCGTGCGCCGCGCTTCACGCTCGGCGGGGCTCACGAGGCGTCTTTTCCGCGCCCTTCCCCGCGCACCCGGCGGGCGACCCGGTCGAGGACGGCATTGACGAGCTTCGGCTCGTCCTCCTCGTAGAAGGCCTTGGCGATGTCGACATATTCGGAAACGATGACGGCGACCGGAACGTCCTCGCGGTCCATCAATTCATAGGTGCCGGCGCGCATGATGGCGCGCAAGGTGGAATCGAGCCTGGACAGCGGCCAATCCTCGGTCAGCGACTGGCGGATCACCGGATCGATGGTCTTCTGCTTCTCGACCACGCCGGCCAGGATGGCGCGGAACCATTGCGCGTCGGCCTCGCGATACAGGGCCCCGTCAACCTCCTTGCCCAGCCGGAAGGTCTCGTATTCGGCGGTGATCTCCAGGAGGCCGCTGCCCGCCACATCCATCTGGTAGAGCGCTTGCACGGCCGCCAGCCTCGCCGCCCCGCGCTTGTTGGCGTGGCGGACGGTCGGCGCAGGCTTGTCGGACGGGTTAGCCATCTCAGGCCCCGAAACGATTGCGCAACGCGATCATAGTCAGCGCGGCGCGGGCTGCGAAGCCGCCCTTGTCGCCCTCGCTGCGCCGGGCGCGCGTCCAGGCCTGGTCGTCGTTTTCAGTGGTCAGGATGCCGTTGCCGATCGCGATCGATTCCTCGACGGAGAGGTCCATGAGGGCGCGGCTCGATTCGTTGGAGACGATGTCGAAATGATAGGTCTCGCCGCGGATGACCGTGCCCAGCGCGACAAAGCCGTCATATTCGGTACCGCCCTCTTCCGCTCCGTCGAGCGCGAAGGAGATGACCGCCGGAATCTCCAGCGCGCCCGGAACCGTCGCGACGTCGTAGGTGGCGCCGGCCTCGTCGAGCGCTGCTTTCGCTCCGTCGAGCAGGGCATCGGCGAGATCGTCGTAGAAGCGCGCCTCGACGATCAGGAGATGGGGCTTTTGGGTATTGGGCATGAATGTCTCCGGGGGGTCGCCGGTGACTTAGGCCGAACCCGAGTTCACCGCAAGCCGTTCATTGGCACGGAAGGTACGATCGCTGCTTCGAACGCGGAACAGACGTTCAAAATCGCCCCAACGGACTGCTCGTCACAACCCTTCCTTGACGGCATCCGCCAGCCGCGCCGCATAACGCGCCATGGTGTCGATCTCGATGTTGACGCGATCGCCGGCCTGGCGCTGTCCCCAGGTCGTGACCTGCAGGGAATGGTGGATCAGAAGCACGTCGAACCGGGTCCCTTCGACCTTGTTGACGGTCAACGAAGTGCCGTCGAGCGCGACGGAGCCTTTTGGGGCAATGAATTTCGCCAGCTCGCGCGGCGCTTCCAGCGTGAAGCGCACGGCGTCGCCCTCGTCCTGCCGCGCCACGATACCGGCGGTGGCGTCGACATGGCCGGCGACGATATGGCCGCCCAGCTCATCGCCGACCTTCAGCGCCCGCTCGAGATTGACCCGCGTCCCTTCCGTCCAGGCTGCCGCGGTGGTGAGCCGCAGCGCCTCCTCCCAAGCCTCGACCTCGAACCATCGCTGGTTCGCACCTTGCTCGGGCAGGGCGGTGACAGTCAGGCATACGCCGCCGCAGGCGATCGAGGCCCCGATGGCGATCGTAGCCGGATCGTAGGCCGTCTCTATGCGCAGCCGCCTCCCCTCGGGCAGCGGGGCGACGGAGGCCACAGTGCCGACATCGGTGACTATTCCAGTGAACATCAGATCGACCTCGTCCATTCCGCGAAATGATCGTCGCCGAAGCGAGCCTCGCGGCTCAGCTTGAACCCGGCGGGAATATGGCCGTGATCGATCGGCGCCGCCACGCCGCCGGCACCGATCGTGGCCGGTCCGCGAAACAGAGCGATCCTGTCGACCAGATCGTCCTCCAGGAACGCACGTGCCGTGTCGGCGCCTCCCTCGACCATCACGCTCGACATGCCGCGAGAGGCGAGATCCTCGAGCAGTTCCGGGAGCGCGATGCGGCCGTCATAGATTTCGGCAGCCAGCAGCTTCACTCCGGCGGCCTCGAGAACGGCCCTGCGGCCCGCCTCGGCATCCGGCCCCGTGGCCACTAGAACCGGCACAATGCGAGCGGTCACCACGAGGCCCGACACAGCCGGAAGGCGCAGGCTCTGATCGAGCACGATTCGGACGGGCGAGCGGTTCTCGAGACCGGGCAAGCGTACGGTGAGTTGCGGATCGTCGGCCAGTGCGGTGCCGATGCCGACCATGATCGCATCGGCCTCCATGCGCATCAGATGGGCCTGAGCGCGGGCGACCGGACCGGTGATGGCTATCTGTCCCTGCCCGAGCCGGCCGATCATGCCGTCGGCGGAAAGCGCAAGCTTCAGAATCACCTCCGGCCGCTTCCTCACCGAACGAATGAGGTAGCCGGCCATGAGGTCTGCAGCCTCGTCAGCGAGCACACGCTCGACAACCTCGACGCCGGCGCGCCGCAGGATCGCATAGCCGTTGCCGGAGACACGCGGATCGGGGTCGCTGGCGGCGCCGACAACGCGCGCGACCCCCGCGGCGACAAGCGCGTCGGCGCAAGGCGGGGTCCGGCCATGATGCGCGCAGGGCTCCAGTGTCACATAGGCTGTCGCGCCGCGGGCCCGTTCGCCTGCCTCCGCGAGCGCCTGGGTCTCGGCATGCGGCCTCCCGCCGATTGCCGTCACGCCGCGACCGACGATCACGGGACCGTCGCCGTCGTCGCGCACGATCAGCGTGCAGACGGCCGGGTTGGTCGAGGTGCGTCCTTTGTGCATGCGCGACAGCCTGATTGCCGCCGCCATGAAGCGACGGTCAACAGCCGATGTCGTCATGCGGGGCGGCCTCGCCGAAGAAATGGGGAAGCGGGAACTCCATGCGAAGGATGATGTATCGGCGAAACCATGTCACCGCAATCCGCCATGTCACCGCAATCCGCGCCGAGGCCGGAATCATATGATCCAGCCCCCTCCGCTCGTCCTGGCAGGCATGGCAGACCGGCTGCCGTATGTCGACCGATTGCAGAGTGGCGAAGATCAGGAATCCGGACCGCCTCTTCTACCGCCCGGCGCCCGCCGAGGCAGGCTCGCGAACCGCCGCCGTCCGCGTCGGCGCCCTGCCCTGCGCCCAGCGAAACTCGACGGTACCGGCGGCGATGCGCTCGAGGAACTCGCGATGGCCGAGGCACTGGGTCGCGGCCTTCTTGTTGTCCTTCGTCATCGCCTCCGTCACCTTGCGGGCATGGGCCCGCACCTTCGGGTTGGCGTCCATGTGGGACCTGGCAACCGTCCGACAAAGATGCCCCAACCCATCGATGACGGGATAATAGAGCTGCTCGTTGACATGCGGCATGTCCCAAGGGAGCGGCGCAAACTGCGAGCGCCGCGGCATGCGCTTCGACCACAGTTCCAGCATCGCCTTGGTGGTGTCGTGCAGACAGTCGCGCCGCGCATGCTGCCAGAACGGCTCCTCGCGCTCGCCGGCATAGTGCAGATTGATGAAGGTACGGAAATCGTTGAGCTGACGCGCGACCACCTTGTTGTAGTCGTCCCTTGCCTTCTTCACGTCGACCGGCCCCGACCTGAACAGCAATCGCCGAAGCAGCATCACCTGCACGATGGTGCCGTGGATCGACGTAGCCTCCAGGGGCTCAAGGAAGCTCGACGACAGGCCGAGCGCGACACAGTTCCCGATCCATGCCTCGTCCACCCGCCCGGCGTCGAATTTCAGATCGTTGCGCGGCTCTATCTTGTGCCCGAGTTGGCGTTCGATTTCGGCCTGCGCTTCGTCGGGTGTGCGGAAGCGATCGCAATAGACGTAGCCGCAGCCGATGCGGTCCTGCGTCGGGATCGACCACATCCAGCCGGCCTCCTGCGCCCAGGCCAGTGTGTAGGGCGGGATCTCGGCGCCAGGCTCATGCTCCAGCCAGAAAGGCATGGCGCGGTTGACCGGCAGGATGTCGGAGTAGGAAATCCAGCGCGCACCCATCTCGCCGCAGATCAGCCTCCGCCGGAATCCCGTGCAGTCGATATAGAGGTCGCCAGAGACTTCCAGCCCGTCCGTCGTCAGCAAGGCTTCGATATCGCCCGATACGCTATTGCGGCGGACACCACCGACTTCGGCATCGATGCGGGTCACGCCCGTGGAGATATCGCGCAGATAGGCGCCGACCCGCGCCTGGTCGAAATGCATGGCATGCTCCGACGGGCCGGCCTGAAGCAGCCCGATCCCGTCCGGCCCAACGCCGAACGGGCTCTTGCCGCGATTGATCAGCTCCTGGAAGAGGTGCAGGTCGGAGACAGGCTTGCCGTTTGCGACGGCATGGATGTCGAGCGCCGATTCCCGCTCGGCCGGCTTCAGCGCGGGCGTAGCGGCCAGCAGATTGGGGTCATCGATCGGGCCGTCATAGCTGTGCCCCTTGCGGCGCCATTCCTTGTGACGGATGCCGAACTTGATGGTTGCGCCCGTTTCCCGGATGAAGGCGGCCTCATCGATGCCGAGTTCGAGGATCATCTGCCGGAAGACGGCGGTCGTGCCTTCGCCAACGCCGATGGTCGGTATCCTGCTCGATTCGACGACGCTGATGTCGAGCCCAAGGCTGTTGGCCGCACCGTGACGCTGCAACATCATGGCGGCCAGCCAACCGGCCGTCCCTCCACCAACGATGACAATCCGGCGTTTCCTTCCCGGCATGGCCCCTCCTTTGTTTTTATTGCCCTCCCCAGGGCATGATACTTGATCACATATTTGTGATTCGAATTCAATGGGGGTATCGGCAGAACCGGATGACGTAACGTTCTCCGACGGCACCGCAATCAGTACGTGCAAAGCTTGGTGCTCCGGACCATCTCTCAAAGACGGTTCGAAGCAGAATCGATATCAACTTTATTCATACTGCCACTAGCTAAATGACTTATAGTTCATATCGCCATACTCATAATACATTCGCTATCAATTGATATATAAATCTATATATACCGCATATCACGCGATCGTTACCAGAATAAACGAGAAAAGCTTTTGAATTGTTTTACAAATATGAACAGGTGGATCACAGTAAAAGAGCATCATCGGTCTTCCCGTCGACGCCCCTTGCGGATAACCGCGCAGGTCCGGGCACGAAGTAGCCGACTACGATCTTGGGAGTCTGTCCGGCGCAGCGGGACAGAGTGTGGGTTTCAGGATCCGGCCGGCACGCGCTGCAAAGGCCGCTCCAGACGACGCAGGTCGAGGCCACGCGTCTCGATGCCGAACCAGGCAATGAGAGCAAGGGCGACCAGCATCGGCACCGCTGTGGCAACAGCGGCGATGCCAAGTGGCGGCACCAGTGCTGATATGCTCAGGCCCTGCGCGATCAAACCGCCGGCCTTCGAACAGGCGGCGACCCAACCAGTCGCCCGCCCGCGCACTTTCAGGGGAAATATCTCCGACACATAGGGGAGCAGAATGGCGATGATGCCGTTGCTGCCGATGATCAGCAACGCGACGGGCAAGACCGGGCTTCCGTTGCCATGCACATCGAGCAGGAGCACCCCTATGAGGCCAAGCTGGGTAACCAGGATTGTCGCGACCAGTGACCACTTCGTGCTCCATCGACTGTAGATGAAAGCGCAAACGAACACGGTCGGAAAGGCGATCAGCGCCGACTCGGCCAGAAGGCGCGACGACACGCCCATGCTGTAACCCTTCGAGACGAGGTCTGCGGGAAGCCACAGCAGCAATCCGAAATTGATCAATCCCCAGGCCACTGCCAGCACGCTGAGACCGATCGTCTTGCCGACCACTTCGGGCGTCCAAAGGCTTGGCCCCGGATCGTGGCTGCCCTCGGTATGGTGATGGCCATGGTGAAGGAAAGGCTCTTCCGCTTCGACGCCCGAAACCTTGCGGCTCGTGGTGCCGAAGCGGGCCATGACCTTGCGCGCTTCATCGATGCGGCCGCGCGCCAACAGGAACTTCGCCGATTCCGGTATCATCCCGCCCATCAGGATCAGGATGATGCCAGTAGGCAGATTGGCCAGCCACAGGATGCGCCAGCTGAAATCAGGAACAAGGAGCGCGGACAATGCGCTCGCCGCGAAATAGCCGCCAACCGCGCCAAGCCCGCCGACGAGGACCAGCGCCCATCCGCGATGTCTTGACGGCATCGTCTCGGCAAGCAACGCATAGGTGACAGGCAGCATCCCGCCCGCACCCGCTCCCATCAGGAAGCACATGAACATGTTCCAGGCGAGCGAGGGCATCGCGCCGCAGATCGACGTGCCGACAAAGACCACCGCGGAAAGCAGAATCGAGGCTTTTCGGCCATAGACATCCGAAAGGACCCCCCAGAGGACGGATCCGACCACAGTGCCTGTCAAGGCGAAGAACGGCACGAGCGCGGCCTCGGCCTTGGAGACGCCGTACTCGGCCGTCATGCCGGGCATGATGAAGCCGAGCGAGGCGGGTTTCATCACATCGATGACCAAGGCCATCACCAGAGCGGCCATCAAGGTGAAATGGGCCGGGCTCAGGCGGGCGTCCTCGGGCGCCACGACCGCAATGGTCGCTGCGGTGTCCAACTGCCGGCCAAGCTTCGTCGGCAACAGACCGTAAGCGGCAACGCCTATCCCAGCCACGATCAGGACCATGCCGAAGATCATGCCGTCGTCCATCGGCATATCGGCAAGGACGAATCCCATGTCCTTGCCCATCCAGTACATGGGGACATGGAGAAGCCCGCCGATCGTCACAGCGAGACAACCAAGCACGAAAGACGGCACGCCTCGGCGTTCACGAAAAACGGTACGGTCGATCACGCACAGCCCCCTCCACAGAGACAGCACTATTCCTCCTGCGCGCCGCTTCCCCTTCTCCTGGGACGCGTGGTGAGCCACAGCCTTCGGCTCTGCTATCGTGTTCTCCGAAGAACGGTCCTGTCATCGGGCCGATGCTCCAGGGCGAAGGCTAGTGTGGCCAGCCGCGCGCGAATAACATGATCGTGACCAACCCGCAAAGCACGGCGCAGTCAAAACGCCTCGGGCACCCTCTCGCCCGGCAGCATGCGCCCATCGACGTTCAGCCGACGTCGTCTTCGGTCTTGAGTTCCCCGAGAACCTCATGGAAGTCCTTCGCTTCACGGAAATTGCGATAGACCGAAGCGAAGCGCACATAGGCCACGTCGTCGAGCGACTTCAGTGCCTCCATGACGAGGCGGCCGATCTCGCCCGAAGCCACTTCCGTCTCGCCGGAGCTCTCGAGTTGGCGCACGATCCCGGTGACGGCGCGGTCGATGCGGTCGGGATCGACATTGCGCTTGCGCAGCGCGATCTCGACCGACCTCAAAAGCTTGTCCCGATCGAACGGGACCTTTCGGCCCGACTTCTTCACGACGACGAGATCGCGCAACTGAACCCGTTCGAAGGTGGTGAAGCGCCCCCCGCAGGTCGGGCAGACGCGACGACGACGTATGGCCGACCCGTCCTCGGCCGGACGGGAGTCCTTCACCTGCGTATCTTCGGACTGGCAATAGGGGCAGCGCATGGCAACTCGCGATTCTCGACGTGCGCAAAGGCTTAGAAGCTTTACGCCGAAGTGCAAGCGCGGTGCAAAAAAAGCCGTGCTGCGGCCTACAGCGCGTCGCGTGAAGAAGGGCTCACGCAACACTCTGCAGGTTTTGCTACAGCGCTTGTCGTTTCCCGAAACGGCCAGCGCGTCAATTCCGCAGGCGGCGAGGCCGTAGGTTGCGACGGCCGTATCGCCGACACCGTTGACGAAGAACAATGTGACAGCACCCTCAAGTTCGGTGTGAATGAGATACGGCAACTTGAAGGACGCGGTCGAGCGCGCTATGTGATGCGTGATGATTGATGCGCCTCCAGGATCACGAGATGCGAACGACACTGGCGATTGACGATGATGTTCTGGTCGCGGCCAAGGCGATGGCCCGGCAGCAGGACCGAAGCCTCGGAGAGGTGATCTCCGAGTTGGCGCGGCGTTCCTTGCGCAGGCCGAGGATCGGCGGCGAACGCAATGGCATTCCGCTGTTGTCGCCCCGCCCCGACAGCCCCCCCGTTACGCTAGAGTTCGTCAATGAATTGCGCGACGAACTTTCGTGATCTATCTGCTTGACGTCAATGTGCTAATCGCACTGATCGATCCGGGTCACATTGCTCACGACGACGCTCATCGGTGGTTCGAATTGGCAGGGCAAGCGTCTTGGGCAACTTGTCCCATAACCGAGAATGGGGTCATGCGGATTGTCGGCAGTCCAAAGTACCCAAACTCTCCAGGCTCTCCCCCCCTCGTCGCAGACATCGTCAAGAGGTTGCGGGCGCTTCCCGGGCACCAGTTTTGGCCCGATGATGCAAGCCTTGTCAGTTCACGTGACATTGATACCGACAGAATCCGGACCTCTGCGCAGGTGACCGATACCTATCTGCTATCGCTCGCCAAGTCCAACGGGGGCCAACTCGCAACCTTTGACCGTAAATTGTCACCTGATGCGGTAAAAGGTGGAAAGGCTGCGCTCCATCTGATTCCGAGCAAGTAAGGCGGTGCCGTCACTCTTGGACCGGAAGCGGCAGGCCGCCGGTCCCGCCCGTCGCCGCCACCGCGGCGTCACCAAGTATCGAGCAGGTCACCTCTCGCCCGGCAGCATGCGCCCATCGACGTTCAGCCGACGTCGTCTTCGGTCTTGAGTTCCCCGAGAACCTCATGGAAGTCCTTCGCTTCACGGAAATTGCGATAGACCGAAGCGAAGCGCACATAGGCCACGTCGTCGAGCGACTTCAGTGCCTCCATGACGAGGCGGCCGATCTCGCCCGAAGCCACTTCCGTCTCGCCGGAGCTCTCGAGTTGGCGCACGATCCCGGTGACGGCGCGGTCGATGCGGTCGGGATCGACATTGCGCTTGCGCAGCGCGATCTCGACCGACCTCAAAAGCTTGTCCCGATCGAAAGGGACCTTTCGGCCCGACTTCTTCACGACGACGAGATCGCGCAACTGAACCCGTTCCGCGCTGCGGCCTCCAGCGTGTTGCGTGAAGAAGGGCTCACGCGACGCTGGAGGTGCTTGCTTCAGCTTTTCCCGAAACCGCTGCACGGCTCCGGGAGACATCGTTTGAATGCGGATGGCCCCTCGGCCTTCGGTCAGCCCAGATAGGAATAGAGCGGGAAACGCTCCGTCAGCGCGACGACCTTGGCTTTGACAGCCGCCTCGACCCCGGCGTTGCCCTCGTCGGAATTGGCGGACTTCAGCCCGTCGAGCACCTCGGCGATCAACTGGCCGATCTCCCGGAACTCGGCCTGGCCGAAACCACGCGTGGTACCGGCCGGCGTGCCGAGACGGACACCCGAGGTGACGAAGGGCTTCTCCGGATCGAACGGAATGCCGTTCTTGTTGCAGGTGATGTTCGCCCGCCCAAGGGCGGCCTCGGCCCGCTTGCCGGTCGCGTTCTTGGGACGCAGGTCCACCAGCATCAGATGGTTGTCGGTCCCGCCCGACACGATGTCGAGGCCGGTTTCGTGAAGGCTGGATGCGAGCGCCTTGGCGTTCGCCACGATGTTCTGGGCATAGATCCTGAAATCCGGCTTCAGCGCCTCGCCCAGCGCCACCGCCTTGGCGGCGATGACATGCATCAGCGGCCCGCCCTGCAGGCCGGGAAACACCGCCGAGTTCATCTTCCTCGCTATATCCTCGTCATTGGTGAGGATCATGCCGCCACGCGGGCCACGCAGCGACTTGTGCGTCGTGGTCGTCACCACATGGGCGTGCGGGAACGGCGAAGGGTGCTCGCCGCCCGCAACCAGGCCGGCGATGTGGGCCATGTCGACCATCAGATAGGCTCCGACGGCGTCGGCGATCTCGCGGAACTTCTCGAAGTCCCAGAACCTGGAATAGGCCGTGCCGCCGGCGATGATCAGCTTCGGATTGTGGACATGGGCAAGCCGCTCGATCTCATCCATGTCGAGAAGGTGATCGTCACGGCGCACCCCGTAGGAGACGACCTTGAACCACTTGCCGGACATGTTGACGGGCGAGCCGTGCGTCAGATGGCCGCCCGAATTCAGGTCGAGCCCCATGAAGGTGTCCCCCGGCTGCAGCAGGCCGAGGAACACGGCCTGGTTCATCTGGCTGCCGGAATTGGGCTGGACGTTGGCATAGGCGCAGCCGAAGAGCTTCTTGGCACGCTCGATGGCAAGTTCCTCGGCGACGTCGACGAACTGGCAGCCGCCGTAGTAGCGCTTACCGGGATAGCCTTCGGCATATTTGTTCGTCATGATCGAGCCCTGCGCCTCCAGCACGGCGCGCGAGACGATGTTCTCCGAGGCGATCAGCTCGATCTCATGGCGCTGGCGACCGAGCTCGTTGCGGATGGCGCCGAAGATTTCCGGGTCCGCATCGGCCAGCGTTCTTGTGAAGAAGGAGGATTCGAACTGGTTCGAGGCGGCCGTTGCTGTTGCCATGGCGGGAGATCCTTTGGCTCGGGGAAAGTCGGCCGCGCATTAACACACTTCGTCCGGCCCTGCCACGTTCGCCGCGCGAATTTTGCTTGCCGCTTTGCGGCATGTGGCAAAGCGACGACGACGCTGGCCGGATCGGCTGCCTGAAACGCAAGAGGCCGCCCCGAAGGACGGCCCCTGTTCTTGTTCGCGGGCTTGTGCCGCTCGGCCGCTCAGAGAGCGGAGATCTGCAACTCGTCGACCCCGTCGCGGCCATAGATGTCGTCGCGGAAATGGACAACACCGTCGCCGGTCGACCAGGCCGAGACATAGGTGAAGTAGACGGGCACCGGATCGGAGATCGCCACCGGGACGCTCTCGCCGCTCTTGATCGTCTGTTCGAAGTGCTGCCGGCTCCAGCCGGGCGTGTCGCGCAGCAGCCAGGTGACGAGGTCGCGCACGTTCTGCACCCGCACGCAGCCGGAAGAATCGAAGCGCATCAGCTTGGAAAAGAGACTCTGCTGCGGCGTGTCGTGCATGTAGGTGGCATGCGGGTTCGGGAAGTTGATCTTCACCGAAGCCATGGCATTGCCGGCGCCCGGATCCTGTCGGAAGCGGAACTTGGCCGCATCCTCCGTCGACCAGTCGATGGTCGCCGGATCGATCTCGTTGCCGTCCGGCCCGAGGATGCGGATGCTGTTCTTGGTCAGATATTGCGGATCCTTGCGCATCAGCGGAATGATGTCCTTGCGGACGATCGATTCCGGCGCATTCCAGTAAGGATTGACGATGATCTCGTTGATCTTCGAATTCAGGATCGGCGTCTGGCGGTCGATCTTGCCGACGATCGCCGTGTGGCGCAACACCACGCGGCCGTTCTCGACCGCCTCGATCTGGGCGGCCGGGATGTTGACCATGACGTAGCGGTTGCCCAGTTCGCCCGACATGCTGCGCAGGCGCACGAGGTTGGTCTCAAGCTGGCCGAGCCGCACCGGAGCAGAAACATTCATCGCCGCATAGGTGTATTTGCCAAGCACGCCGTCGGCAGGCAGGCCGTGGCGGGCCTGGAAGCGCTTCACGGCCGCGTCGACATAAGTGTCGAAGGACTGGCTGATGCCGGCGCGAGTCGACAGGTCGCCCGAGATCATCAGGCGCTTGCGCAGGATCTCGACGTCCGGATCGACGACGCCGAGCTTCAGCTTCTTGGAGGCGGGAACGGTCGGCCAGCCGCCCTGCGCGACGATGTTGGAATACTGGCCGATCGCCTGTTCGATATAGAAAACTGTCTCGGGGCTGAAGATGGGCAGGTGGGAGGCCACCTTGCCACCGCTCTGGCTCACGCTGGCGTCGAACTGGTCGTTCCAGTTGCCGCGGCGCGGCGAGCTCAGGATATCGCCGATAACGTCCTGGGCATTGGCTGCGCCCGTCAGCACCGTGGCGGCGACTGCGCCGGCGCCGGCGAGGAAGAAACGGCGATTTGCTCTCATGAACATTCCAGACATACTGTTTCGGTTCTCAGCGCATTCCCTCGGGTAGGCCGGCAACACTACCGGCCCTGCCTTAACAATTCGCCAACCCTATGGCGAGCCATCGAGATCGGCTCTAGCGGGAATACCCCTCCCCGGCTCCGACATCGCCGCCATGGACAAAGGCGGCATCGTCTTCCCCTACCCATCCGAATATGGCGGCAACGTGGCCGGCGCCACACACAACAAAGTGAAAGCCCGAATTGAGAGCGGGCGCCGTGGATGAGGCGCCCGCTCTCAATATCCGTACGGCCAGCGGAACATCGCGTCCCCGCTCTCACATCCGGTATGCAATCGTGTCGTTCCAGAACCGGTCGAGGCGCTGCAGCGCACGGTTCATCTGACTGAACTCTTCCGCATTTATGCCGCCGACCTGTTCGATCGAGCCTATGTGGCGCTCGTAGAGCTTGGCCACGACCTCGGCGACTTCCTGACCCTTACCGGTCAGGCTCACACGGACCGACCGGCGATCGATACGCGAGCGCTGGTGGTTGATAAAGCCGAGATCGACCAGCTTCTTCAGATTGTAGGAGACGTTCGACCCCAGATAGTAGCCACGCGAGCGCAGTTCGCCGGCCGTGAGCTCCGAGTTGCCGATGTTGAACAGCAGCAGTGCCTGGATCGCATTGATGTCGCTGCGGCCGTTGCGGTCGAATTCGTCCTTGATCACGTCAAGAAGACGACGATGCAATCTTTCAACAAGCTGCAGGGATTCCATGTATAGGGAACGGATCGCATCGCGACGTTCGTCGATAGCAACAGCGGGTTTCGCCGCTTGGCGCGTATTGATCATTGTTCGAGCCTCTCGTTTGTCGCCATGGTGATTTTTTTAGTTTCTCACCTTGATCGCGACCCTATCGAATACACATAAAATTCGACTTAAACGTCAGGCTTAACAAGGCCTTACATTTGGGTGAGCGACTCGGAGGCTTAACGAACGGTCACCCGAAACGAGAAAATTAACCGTACCCTATCGGCCCGAATATCGGCCTCGTTTTCGGAAAGCGCGACGCGCGGTTTCAAAGTGATGGAGCGTCCCTTGCGCGTCCAATGGAGGGCAAGGCCCGAGTTGTCGGGCAGAATCCTGCGTGCTTCGTCGGGAGTTACTGGTGGGCTCGCGGTCGTTTCTGCAGGAAGATGACGACCCTGAAGGCCGTATAGATCAAAGCGACGCAGAGATGCGAGATCGGGATCACGGGGCGGTTCCCGTAGAGGTCGGGAAAGCCGACATACATCACCGTCTCTATTGCGGCGCAAAGGAACCAGATCACGGGGCCCCAGGAAGCGAGCATCCAAAGCCCGATCGCGGCAAAGGGAAACAGCACGGCAAGCGTCACGCCGGCCACCTGCCAATGCACCGGCATCAGATCGAAGCGCCAGAGTTGGCCGTCGTAGAAGCCTATCAGCCGGATCCAGTAGAGCACGCCGAACAGCAGGCAGTATCCGGCGATCACGCGCTGGAACCAGGCGAAGGCCGTTTCGGTCAGCGTCTGCTGGGGAAGCCGTTGGGGCGGTTCCAGGCCTGCCTGCATGGCGCTCACGCTCGACAGACCCCACCCCGCTTGTCACTGGACGCCCGGCTGTAGGCCATCTCGGCGAGTACGCCGTCCGCGGGGCGACGGAAGAGCGAGTTGCTCACAGATCGAGTTCCCCGTCCGGCAACGGTGCGAAATAAGCGTCGATCTCAGCCCTGTCGACCGCTTCGAGCGTCGCGGGCCGCCACACCGGCGCCCCGTCCTTGTCGACGATCACGGCGCGAATGCCCTCGTAGAAGTCGTGCCCGGCAAGCATACGGTTGAGGATGCGGAACTCCATGCGCATGCACTCCTCCATGTCGAGCATGGCACCGGCCTTGATCTGCAGGAAAGCAACGTTCAGGCTGGTTGGGGACCGCTTCAACAGTGTGTCGAGCGTCTTGGCGGCGAACGTATCCGTCGGCCCGGCCTGCTCAAGGCTGGCGATCAGACCGGCGAGATCGCCTTGCATGAAATGTCGGCTGATGGCGTGAAGCGTCGCTTCGTCGGTCTCGCCGACTGGCGCTTCACTACAGGCCCCCAATGCGGCAACGCCTTCCGTGCACAGCGCGTCGACAAGTGCGGGCAGCGCAGCACCCGGCACGGCGTGGGTGGCGAGCCCGCAACCCAGCGCGTCGCCATGGCGGATGCGGTTGCCGGTAAGCGCCAGGTACATGCCGAAACTGTCCTTCAGCCGCGGCAGCAGGTAGCTGCCGCCAACGTCGGGGAAGAAGCCTATACCGACCTCGGGCATGGCGAACAGGGCGTTCTCCGTCAGCACCCGATGCGAGCCATGGAAGGATATGCCGACGCCGCCGCCCATGACAATGCCGTCGATCAGCGCGATATAGGGCTTGCCGAAGCCGCGGATGCGGGCATTGAGCCGGTACTCGTCCGCGAAGAAGCCCACCTGCGGCTTTCCCGCCCGGCCCGATTCGTAGACGTCGAGCAGGTCGCCGCCCGCGCAGAAGGCCCTGCCCTCGCCCTTGAGGACGACCAGGGCGACCGCAGGATCGACCTCCCAGGCATCCAGCGCCTTCGCCAGCGCCAGCACCATTCGATGGTTGAGCGCATTCAGCGCCTTCGGGCGGGTGAGGGTCACGACTCCTGCCTTGCCGATCCGTTCGAAACGGATGTCGTCGCCGCCACCAAAATCCATGCGCAAGAATCCAGACAGTTGAACAGGTCAGAAGTGCTAAGCGCGCCGCCCGGCATCGTCAATGCCGCAGGTGATCGCGTCCCTTCCCGGCCCTGCCAAACCGGCCTGCCTGAAAATGCACACCCCTCCGCTGTAAGCGTCAGCTGGTCCTCGACATGAAAGTGGGGCTTGAGCAGCGGCGTCGCGCCGCTATGCCAGGCAGCGCACGGCCCTCGTCGTCCAGCCAGTAGGTCCATCTCTGTCGTGCCGCAGATACGCTCACGTTCCGGTTCGTCCTTGCTTCAAGCATCCCCGGCAAGAGACGCCATCGAGCAGCGAGCCCGCAAGGCATTTGGTGTCCGCCCCGGGCAGGGCGATCTGACACAGGCGGGCGCATTGGTCATGTCCGAGCGCCATGCTAGAAATCACCCATTCTGGAGACTGCCCGATGAACAAGCTCACTCCCGCAAAGGCCGCAGGAAATCGCAGTGTCGACGATATCACCGGGAGCCGTCGTCTGCGCCGCATGCGCAAGGCGGACTGGTCGCGGCGCCTCGTCCAGGAGAATCGCCTGACGGTGGACGACCTGATCTGGCCAATCTTCGTGGTCGACGGAAGGGACCGCCGCGAACCCGTGGCGGCCATGCCCGGCGTGTTCCGGATGAGCCTCGACCAGGCCGTGAAGGAGGCCGAACAGGCGGCGAAGCTCGGCATTCCGGCGATCGCGACCTTCCCCAATGTCGAGCTTTCCCTGCGCGACGAGACCGGCTCGCATATCCTCGACCCCGACAACATCATCAACCGGGCCACGCGGGCGATCAAGGAAGCAGTGCCCGAGATCGGCGTCATCACCGATGCGGCCCTCGACCCCTTCACCAGCCACGGGCATGACGGCATCCTGCGCGACGGCATCATCGTCAATGACGAGACGGTCGAGCAGGTCGCCGCGGCTGCCGTGCTGCAGGCAGCCGCCGGCGCCGACATCATCGCGCCTTCGGACATGATGGACGGCCGGATCGGCGCGATCCGCGACGCGCTCGACGCCAACGGCTTCCAGGACGTCGCGATCATGTCCTACGCCACGAAGTTTGCGTCTGCCTTCTACGGACCCTATCGCGACGCGATCGGCACTGCCGGGCTGCTCAAGGGCGACAAGAAGACCTACTACATCGATCACGCCAATTCCGACGAGGCCGTGCGCGAAGCGGAGCAGGATCTCGCCGAGGGCGCCGACATGCTGATGGTCAAGCCCGGCCTGCCCTATCTCGACATCATCCGCCGCCTGAAGGACGAATTCCAGATGCCGACCTTCGCCTACCAGGTGTCCGGCGAATACGCGATGATCAAGGCCGCGGCGGCGAATGGCTGGATCGATGGCGAGAAGGCGATGCTTGAATCGTTGCTTGCGTTCAAGCGGGCGGGCTGCGACGGCATCCTTACCTATTTCGCTCCCGAGGTGGCCCGGATGCTGAAGCCATAGCGACGTCATGGCCGGGAGAGCCATCATGGCCGACCGTGTCCTTGTCGTCTTCGGGGGCCTCTGCGGCGCGACCGGCGTGGCGCTTTCGGCCGTTGCAACGCATGCGGGCGGCGCAAATGTCGGCACTGCGGCGTCTTTCCTGCTCATGCATGCGCCGGCATTCCTCGCCCTTGGGCTTGCCGCGCGCGGCCAGGCACTGCGCCTGGCCGGACTGGCGCTGCTGCTGGGCGTCCTGACCTTCTGCGGCGACCTTCTGATGCGCGACTATGCCGGCGCCCGGCTCTTCCCCATGGCGGCACCGGCCGGCGGCGTGCTGATGATCTTCGGCTGGCTGGCGGTCGCGGCCTCCGCTCTCGCGGCACGCCGCACCGGAGACTGACCTCGCCCGCTCCCCTTGCCCGCGCCCCCTTGAAGGAACGGTTCCTCTTCTTAGCTTGCCATTCAGGGGCTGCATTCAAGGAGGAGCCGGTGGTTCATGTTACCTATCATATCGTCGAGCATGACGGAGGCTGGGCCTACAAGCTGGACGGCGCGTTTTCCGAGACGTTCCGGACCCATGAAGAAGCACTGAAGGCAGCGCAGCGCGCCGCCGGCGAGCAACACGTGTCCGGCAAGACGACGGGCATCGTCTATCAGGACGGCAACGGCGAATGGCATGAAGAAGTATCGCGCGGCGACGACCGGCCTCAAGCCGACGTGGACGGCTGACCCGCCGGATATCGCCCGAGGCGCAAATCTTGAATTTCTTCGCCAAATTCCCATCTCCTGATGGGCGTCGACGGTTGCGTGGCGCTCCATGAGGAAAGTTATGAATACCCGGGTTCTCGACGGCGAAATCATCTCCACAAGGCTCGACGATGCGCGCGCCTATGACGGCGTGCGCACCAGGCGCATCATGGCCTTCCTCATCGACTATCTGATCATCGGCCTGCTGCTGATCCCCTTCGGCGTATTGGTTTTCCTGCTCGGCCTTTTGACCTTCGGTCTTGGCTGGTCGCTGTTCGGCGTTCTCGCGCCGGCCGTGGCGCTGCTTTACGTATGGTGCACGCTCGGAGGCCGCAACCAGGCGACGACCGGGATGCGGATCATGAGGATCCGGCTCGACAGGCTCGATGGCCGACCCGTCGACGGCCTGCTGGCGGTCGTCCATACCGTGCTCTTCTGGGCGGGCAATGTGGTGCTTACCCCGCTCGTCCTTCTGGTCTCGCTTTTTGCCGACCGAAAGCGCACGCTGCACGACCTCCTTCTCGGTACCGTGGTCACCCGCGACGACCGTTGAGAAGGCGGCCCCCGCGATTGTGAAGGCGTGGTAGATCCCGGCGGCTTCATTCTCCTGTTGAAATTTTCGCAGGCGCGGCCAAGGTAGAATGATTCGTGGGATCCACGCCGAAGCCGATGACGCAGCACCCGACCCAGTCGCCGCAGTTCTTCCTGACCGCGCCCTCCCCGTGCCCCTATATCGAGGGCCAGTTCGAGCGAAAGGTGTTCACGCATCTGGTCGGCGACAAGGCTCCCGAGATGAACGATCTGCTTACCCAGGGCGGCTTCCGGCGGTCTCAGAACATCGCCTACCGCCCCGCCTGCGAAGCCTGCCGGGCCTGCATCTCGGTGCGCATCCTCGCCGGCGAGTTCCGGCCGACGAAGAACATGAAACGCGTGCTGCACCGCAATGCGGATCTCGTCGGCGCCATGCACGACGCGGAACCCTCCACCGAGCAGTACTCCCTCTTCCGCTCCTATCTGGACGCCCGCCACCGCCGGGGCGGCATGTCCGACATGACCGTGCTCGACTATGCGATGATGGTCGAGGATACCCATGTCGACACCAAGGTGATCGAATATCGCCGTCGCGGACCGGACAGCTTCATTACCGGCAAGGGCGAGGGCGAACTGATCGCCGTGGCGCTGACCGACAGGATGGCCGACGGGCTGTCGATGGTCTATTCCTACTACAACCCAGACATGGAGGAGCGGTCTCTCGGCACCTTCATGATCCTCGACCACATCGCCCGCGCAAAGGCGGCAGGGCTGCCCCATGTCTATCTCGGCTACTGGGTCAACGGCTCGCGCAAGATGAGCTATAAGGTCCGGTTCCAGCCGCAGGAACATCTCGGCCCCAAGGGCTGGGACAGGTATGCCGGGCAACCCTGACGTCTCACACGCCGGCCCGTCCAACGCTGCCGTCGCCCTCCTGACGGGAGCCTTCCTTGTCCAGCCGATCCGACCACTCCAAGGGCCTGCTGCTCACCGCCATCGGCGGTCTGGTGCTGACGATCGACATCCCGCTGATCCGGCTGTCGCATGGCGAGGCGTGGTCGATCCTGATGCTGCGCGCGGGCACTACCTTCGTCGCGGCGCTCGTCATCTGGGCAGTGTGGCGGTCGATCACGCCGAAGGCCCCGCAGCTCATTCCAGGCCGGACGGGGCTTGCGGTGGCGGTGCTCTACGGCCTTGCCTCGATCACATTCATCACCGCCGTCTATAACACCTCGACCGCCAACCTGGTGTTCATGCTGGTCTTCAACACCATATTCTCGGCGTTGTTGTCCTGGATCTTCCTTAAGGAACGGCCACGCCCGGCGACCCTGATCGCCATGGCGGCGATGATCGTCGGGGTCCTCGTCATCGTGAGCGATTCGATCGGCAGCGGGAATCTCTTCGGCGACCTCGTGGCGCTCCTCTCGTCGCTGCTGCTCGCCGCCGCGATCACGACCAGCCGCGCGAGCGGCAAGGACATGGGCTTCACCGCGCTGGTCGGCGTTCTGCTACCTCTTCTGGTCGCCCTCTTCTTCGTCGCCAGGACGGGATACCGCATCGACGCTCCCTGGTGGATCATCTTCAACGGGGCCGTGGTGATGCCGATCTCCTTCTTCTGCCTCGCCAATGGGCCGAAATATCTCTCGGGGCCGGAGGTGTCGATGTTCTACCTGCTGGAAACGGTGCTGGCGCCGGTGTGGGTGTGGATGATCTTCGCCGAGACCCCGTCGCGCAACAGCCTGATCGGCGGGACGATCCTCATCACCGCTCTCGTGTGCCATTCGCTGTGGCAAGTGGCGCAGGGCCGCCGGCGCAGGGCCACATTCGCGGCGCGCCATGCGGCCTGAAGCGCCGGATCCCGTGCCGACGGCTCCTGCCGTCAGGACAGGCCCACGACCGGTACGAGCGCGCCGTGAATTGCGGAAGCACCGTCGGAGCAGAGGAAAGCGATGACGGCGGCGAGTTGCTCGGGCTTGACCCACCGCGCCGGGTCGGCGTTGGGCATGGCGCTGCGGTTCTCGGGCGTGTCGATAATACTCGGCAGCACGCAATTGACATTGATGCCGCGGCCGCGCAGCTCGCTCGACATCGATTCCGTCAGCCGCATCACCGCGCTCTTCGAAGCGGCATAGGCGCCCATATTCGCACCGCCCCTGGTCGCGCCGTTCGCGCCTATGGTGACGATCTTGCCGGCCCGCCGCGCGATCATGCCGGGAATGGCGGGGCTCACCGTGTTCACCATGGTCGACACGTTGAGCTTCATCATGATCTCCCAGTCGGCCGGCGCCGTCTCGTGCACCGCCTCGCCTGCATGGAATCCCCCCGCGATGGCGCAGATCGCGTCGATGCGTCCACATCTCCGCTCCGCCTCGGCGACCATGCGCGATGCGGCCTCCCTGTCCGTCAGGTCCGCGGCCAGCTTCAGGTGACGCGACGGCAGCCCGGGATAGGCGGCGTCGAGCGTTTCGTTCCGCGATCCGACCAGTACAAGCCGCGCCCCGCCGGCTTCGAACAGTCGCGCCACAGCCCTACCGAGATTACCCGTCGCGCCCGATATCAGAACCGTCTTTTCCATGACACGACCCCGTCAAAGAATGGACCTTGCCCTTTGTGGCATGACGCAGGGACGGTTTCCACCAGCCGTTCGCGCAACGAACAACCAGTCGTCATGCCGTTGTCAGGCAAGCGGGATATAAGCGATCAGCCGGCCTGGACCTTCTTCAACTGGGAGGCGTCTCCGCCAGGCTCGACCACCACGGCGGCCGCGGGATCGGTCGGCGGCAAGGCTTGCGCCGCGGCCTCGGTCATCTCGACCTCGTGAAGCCATTCGCGCCAGATCGCGACGAGAAGCGCCATGAGCACCGGCCCGATGAAAAGGCCAAGGAAGCCCATCGTCTTCACGCCGCCGATCAGCCCGAAGAAAGTCGGCAGGAAGGGAAGTTTGATCGGTCCTCCGACCAGCCTCGGCCGGATCGTCTTGTCGACGATGAAGAGTTCGAGCGACCCCCAGGCAAACAGCGCCAGGCCGGCGATCCAAGATCCGCTGGCGACGAGATAGATCGAGACCAGCGACATGGACAGCGGCGCGCCGCCCGGGATCAGGGCCATGAGGCCCGTGAGCACGCCAAGCGTCACCGGCGACGGCACGCCGGCGATCCAGTAGGCGACGCCGAGCACGATGCCCTCGCCGATGGCAATCAGCGTCTGGCCGGTCACCGTCGAGCTGATCGTCGCCGGCACCACCCGCGAGATCCGCTCCCAGCGCATCGGGAGGATGCGCTCGCCTAGCCGGTCGACCTTGGCCGAAAAGGCCTCGCCGTCACGATAGGTGAAGAAGAGCGCGATCAGCATGAAGAGCAGCGTCAGCAGCAGGTTGAAGGCGCCACCTCCGGCCGCCACCACGGCGCGGTATATGCTGCCTATGTTGTCGCCGCTGACGAGCTGGATCAGTTGGCCGATCGCGCCGGGGTGGCCGATATGGCGCGTCCATTGTTCGTCGAGCCAATCGCCGACGATGGGCAGCACCGTGATCCAGTGCGGCGTGGCGGCGCCGATCTTGTTGGCTTCGACGGCCCAACTTACCCATTCACGAACTTCCGTCACGGCGTAGCTGCCGGCGACGACGATCGGCACGACGAGGAAACTGACGATCAGCATGATGGCGATGGCCGCCGCGAGGGTGCGGTTGCCGTGTACGCTATCAAGCAGCCGGCGATAGAGCGGCCAACTCGCGAAGGTGATCACCAGGGCCGCAAGCACCGGAACCAGGAAACCGTGGAAGAAATAGATGCCCGCGGCGATGATCAGCAGCAGCAGCCATCGTGCCGCCGACAAAGGCGGCAGCACCGCCGCCCGAGGCGGCGCCGAAGGGCCCATCAGGCGCGGCGCGCCGGTCGGCTTGCGTGGACTCGACAGGTTCAAATACGCTTACTCCAACCGGAAGCGGTCCGGATGCCCGTGCCCTGGTCGAGATAATCCCAGCCTCGGCCGTCGCATTGTGCAGCATTCCCGTCCATATGCCAAATCGCTTCGGCAGATTGATGACGACCGCGGCGCCGCGATCGGTTGCCGCTGCGTCATCCGCCACGCAGCGGTCACTGCAGAGGAATCTTCGCAAGATCGAACTGCGTGTGATTGCCATGCGATACGACCTATGCGATAGGTTCGTTGCCCCCATCAGACGACTCGTGCTCGCGGGTCAAAGACCAATCTGCTTGGCAAGGCGAAAGGAGAGCATTCCCGGCAAGTTCCGCAGCGGAGCAACTGCGATCTCCCGCTGCCGGGAATTCGGCAAGCCCGAACGCATTGAGCGTTTGCGCAGGCGACCCGTAAAACCAGCATAACTCATCCCGAGAAAATCTCAGGCGCACCTGCATGACGTCGTCGACGTCTCGCGGCTTGCGGGCTGTTCAACTTCTGCGAGATCAAGACATGGCGATAATCGACGGTGATAGTGGAAACAATCCTCTCAATGGAACCAATTCTGGCGACACGATCGACGGAAAGGCCGGCAACGACATTATCAACGGCTTCGGCGGCAACGACACGCTGATCGGCGGCGACGGCAGCGATATCTTCGCCTACACGACGCGTGAATTCGATAATGACACGATCACCGACTTCCAGCGGGGCGTCGATAGAATCGATCTTTCGGCCCTGAACATTGCCGATTTCGAGACGCTGAAGCGCTTCATCAGCTCCGATTCGCTCGGCAATGCGGTCATTACCTTTGCTTTCTACGGTAGCACCGAATCCATCACGCTTCGCGGGATCAACCAGGCATGGCTGACAGGCGGCAACTTCATCTTCAATAGCAGTACGGCCGCACGCACGGTTGAGGGTACCAACTATCGGGACGTGCTGTTCGGGGGCAACGGCAACGATACGCTCAATGGTTACAGCGGCAACGACACGCTGAGCGGTGGCGCAGGCAATGACCAGCTCCACGGTCAAGAAGGCGACGACACGTTGATCGGCGGCGCAGGCAATGACGTCTATCTCTATGCCGCACGCGACTTCGACCGGGATACGATCGAAGGCTTCAGCCTCACCGCCAATACCGACAAAATAGACCTCACGGCACTGAACGTCGCCGACTTTACGACGCTGAAGCGTTTCATCAGCTCCGATTCGCTCGGTAACGCGGTCATTTCGCTCGGCTTCTACGGCAACGCCGAGTCTATTACGCTCAAAGGTGTAGCCGCGTCGCAGCTCAGCGCTGCCAATTTCATCTTCAACAGCAGCTCGACCGCCCTTAGCGTCGAAGGCACCTCCTACCGCGACGTCCTGTTCGGCGGTAACGGCAACGACGCGCTAACCGGCTATAGCGGCAATGACGTTCTCAGCGGCGGCGGCGGCAACGACCAATTGCTCGGCATGGACGGGGACGACACATTGATCGGTGGCGCCGGCAATGACGTCTATCTCTACACCGCCCGCGATTTCGACCGTGACACGATCGAAGGGTTCAGCACGGCGAGTGACAAGATCGACCTGTCGGCCTTGTGGGTCGCCGACTTCACCACGCTCTCCCGTTTCATCACCAACGACGCGTCTGGCAACGCTGTCATCACACTCGGCTTCTACGGCAATACCGAGTCCATAACGCTGAAGGGAGTCTCGAGGGCCCAGCTCAGCGCCGCCAGCTTCATTTTCAACACGAATTCCGCCGGTCTCACCGTCGAAGGCACCGGCTATCGTGACGTGCTGTTCGGCGGCAACGGCACCGATACGCTGACCGGCTACAGCGGCGACGACACGCTGGCCTCTGGCAACGGCAACGACCGCCTCATCGGTCTGAGCGGAAACGACACGCTGATCGGGGGCTTCGGAGCAGACCGCATGGAAGGTGGTACGGGCAACGACATTTATTACGTCGACAATGTCGGAGACCAGGTCATCGAAGCAGCCGAAAGCGGTACTGACACCGTCCTCGCCACCCTCAGCTATGCGCTTGCTGCCGGCCAGCACGTCGAAACCCTGGCTACCACTTCCATGGCCGGGGCAGCAGCGATCAACCTGAGCGGGAACGAATTCGCCCAACGCATCTCGGGTAATGCAGGCCGGAACTACCTGAATGGCGGCGGAGGGAACGATACGCTGATTGGCGGTGCGGGTATCGATACACTGAACGGCGGCACCGGCAACGACACCCTCTATGTCGACAATGCCGGCGACATTATCGTCGAAGTCGCCGGGGGCGGCACCGACACCGCTCTCGCCAGCGTCAGCTATACGCTTGCCGCTGGGCGGCACATCGAACTCCTGGCCACCACCTCCATCGCCGGGACGGTGGCCATCAACCTTACCGGGAACGAGCTAGCCCAACGCATCAACGGCAACAACGGCGTCAATGTTCTCAACGGCGGCAGTGGCAACGACACACTCTACGGCTTCAATGGCAACGACACGCTGAACGGCGGCATCGGCATCGACGTGCTGGCGGGCGGCTATGGCAATGACCGGCTCTATGTCGACAGCTCGGCCGACAGAGTAGTCGAAACCTATGGTCAGGGTACTGACTCCGTCTTTGCCTCGGTTCACTACACGCTCGCTGCCGGGCAAAGTGTCGAGATCGTCGCCACGACGTCCGTCGCCGGCACCGGGACCATCAACCTCGCCGGCAACGAGCTCGCCCAGCAGGTCATCGGCAACAATGGTGTCAACCGGCTCTACGGCAATGGCGGCAACGATACGCTGAACGGCAATGGCGGCAACGATGTGCTTTTCGGCGGCGTGGGAAACGACAGGCTGACGGGCGGCGCGGGTAGCGACTACTTCGTATTCAACACCGCGCTCAGTTCCTGGAGCAATGTCGACCGCATCACCGACTTCAACGTCGCGGCCGACACGATCCAGCTCGACAATGCCGTCATGGCGGCGCTCGGCGGTACAGGCACACTGTCGGCGGCAAAGTTCTGGAAGAGCACGGCCGGCGTCGCCCATGACGCCGACGACCGCATCATCTACGACATCGACACCGGCAGGCTGTTCTACGACGCCGACGGCAGCGGATCCAAATACTACGGTGTCCACTTCGCCACGCTGGCCCCGAACCTGGCCCTCACCAACTACGATTTCCAGGTGATCTGATACCCTGCGGACCGGGCCAGTATAGGCCCGGTCCGCGGCGCCGCACTGGAGCGCCGCGCGTCCATTCGGACACGTAATACGACCCGGCAGGTTCTCACGATATTCTCGCCAACGCCAAAGCCGTCCGGTCTCGCACCGGGCGGCTTTGTCGTTGCAGAGACTGCGTCCTGGAAGTCGGGACGGGCGCCTATTCCGCAGCGACCGGCAACCCTGTCGGGCGCTGCAGCGAGTGCACGGTCGCGCCCTGGCCATGGTCGTCGCCCGGCTCATCCTTGGCGTTCGGCCTCACCAGCCAGTGGAACAGCCGCGCGGTACCGAGCGCCGCGTCGTCCATGATCGTGTAGAAGGACGGCACGAAGACCAGCGACAGGAAGGTCGAGACCAGCAGACCACCGACCACGGCCACCGCCATCGGGGCGCGAAACTCGCCGCCGTCGCCGAGAGCCAGGGCGGCCGGGATCATGCCCGCCGACATGGCGATCGTGGTCATCACGATCGGTCGTGCCCGCTTGCGGCCGGCATCGACGATCGCCTCGCTGCGCGAAATGCCCTGCTTGACCTCCTCAACCGCGAAATCGACCAGCATGATCGCATTCTTGGTGACGATGCCCATGAGCATCAGGATACCGATGACCACGGGCATGGAGACGGCCGAATTGGTGAGCCAAAGGCCGGCGACCACACCGCCGATGGCGAGGGGAAGGGAACCCAGGATCGTGAAGGAGTGAAAGACCGAGCCGAAAAGCAGGATGAGCACGGCGAGCACGAGCATCAGTCCCGTGACCATGGCCATGGCAAAGCCGGAAAAGACCTCGCCCATCACTTCCGCGTCGCCGGTCTCCTGGATGCGCACGCCATCGGGCAGGCTCTTGACCTCCGGCAGTCCCCAGACGATGTCGAGCCCTGTGCCGATCTCCTGGCCGGCGGCCATGTCGGCGCCGATCACGACGCGGCGCTCCCGATTGAAGCGCTGGATCGAAGACGGCCCCTGGCCGAACCGGATCCCGGCGATCGAGGACAGCGGCACCATCGTGCCCGACGCGGTCGGCACCGGCAGGGTGCTTACCACGGAAAGATCGTGGCGGGCCTTCTCGTCGAGCTGCACGCGGATCGGGATCTGGCGGTCGCCGACCGTGAACTTCGCCAGATTCGCGTCGACATCGCCAATCGTTGCGACGCGCAGTGTCTCGGAAAGCTTTGCCGTCGAGATGCCGAGTTCCGCCATCCGATCGAAATCGGGCACCACGATGATTTCAGGCCGGTCGAGCGCGGCGTTGGAAGTCACCGCGCGGAATTTGCCGGTCGCGGTCATGGCGCTCTGGATTTTCCGCGCGGCCTCGTCGAGCTTGGCGCCGTCAGTCCCCATCACGCCCAGTGCCAGCGCGCGCTCGCCCCGGTCGTTGACGAAGTATGCGCGCAGATCCGGCACAACCTCCAGCTTCTTCAGCAGGATCTCCTCGATCTCGGCCTGGGTGACATCGCGCTCGGACTTGTGCCGGAGGTCGGCCACGACCGTGGCGCGGCGCGGCTCCAGCGTCCCTGTCGGGTTCGATCCGCCGATTACATAGACGTTCTCGACTTCGGGAACGGTGCGCATCAGCCGCGTCACCTCGTCGGTCGTCGCGCGCGTGTCTTCGAGCCGGCTGCCGGGCGGCAGTTCGAGCGAGAAGACGATGCGGCTCGCGTCCTCCTTGGGGATGAACCCCGAGGGCAGGAAGCCGATCGCGTAGATGGAGCCGGCGAAGAAGGCGATACCGGCGGCGAGCGTCAGCCAGCGATAGCGCAAGGTAGCCCTGAGCAGCCTGACATAACCGCGCATGACGAGACCCGGCCTGGGTTCGTCATGGCCGTGGCCGCGCAGGAAATAGGCGGCCAGCATCGGCGTGATCAACCGGGCCACAAGCAGCGAGAAGAACACCGCCACGGCGACGGTGAGGCCGAACTGCTTGAAGTACTGACCCGCAATGCCGCTCATGAAGCTGACCGGCGCGAACACCGCAATGATGGTCGCTGAGATGGCGATGACCGCCAGGCCGATCTCGTCCGCCGCCTCCAGCGAGGCGCGGTAGGGGGATTTGCCCATCTTCACGTGGCGCACGATGTTCTCGATCTCGACGATCGCATCGTCGACGAGGATACCGACCACCAGGGTGATGCCGAGCAGGCTGACGAGGTTGAGCGAGAAGCCCAGCAGGTCAAGCGCCCAGAAGGCCGGTATGATGGAAAGCGGCAAGGCAGTCGCCGCAACCAGTGTCGCGCGCCAGTCCCGGAGGAAGATGAACACGACGATGACCGAAAGGATGGCGCCTTCGATCAGAGTCTCCATGGCCGAGTCGTAATTGCCTTCGGTATAGGCAACGGAGTCGTCGACTTTGGTTATCGTGACGTCGGGATGGGCCTTCTCCAGTTGCGCGATCGCAGCCGAGACGCGTTCGCTCACGTCGACGTCGCTCTCGCCCTTGCCGCGGAAGATGCCGAAGGAAACGACCGTCTGGTTGTTGACGCGAGCGAAGGATTTCGGTTCCGCCCAGCTGTCGGTCACCGTCGCAATGTCGGAAAGCCTGGCCTTGCGGCCGCCCGACAGCGGAATCTCGAGCTTCTCGAGATCGGCGACGGTCCTGGCGCCGCCGAGCGTGCGGATCGACTGGTCGCGCTCGTTGAACTTGCTGTTGCCGCCGGTCATGTCGACATTGGCCGCGCGCAAGGCGGCGTTGACGTTCCAGGCCGTCAGGCCGAGCGCATTCAGCCGGTCGGGATCGATCTCGACCTTGATCTCGCGCGTCACGCCACCATAGCGGTCCACCCGGGCCACACCCTTCAGGCCCTGCAGCTTGCGGATCACCGTGTCGTCGACGAACCAGGACAGTTCCTCAATGGTCATGGCCGGTGCCGATACCGCATAGGTGAGGATCGCCTGGCCCTCGACATCGACCCGGTTGACAACGGGGGCGTCCGATGTGGCCGGCAAGTCGGAGCGGATGCGCTCGATCGCATCCTTGACGTCATTGACCGCGGTCTGCGTCTCTACATCGAGGCGGAACTCGACCAGCGTCTGGGAATTGCCCTCGGTAATGGTCGAGGTGACATTCTTAACGCCGGAGATGTTGGCGACGGCGTCCTCCACGCGTTTGGTCACCTGCGTCTCGAGCTCGCTCGGCGCGACGCCGGGATCGGTCACCGTCACCGCGACCAGCGGGAAGTCGATGTTGGGAAAGCGCGTGACCGGCAGGCTGGCGAAGCTCATCAGGCCGAGCGCCGTCAGCACGATGAAGAGCAGGATCGGCGGGATCGGATTGCGAATCGACCAGGCGGAGAAATTCCAGCTCATGGCTTGATCGCCCCCGTCTGGTCGTCACGCGCGGTCGCGACGTCGTCCCGCACCGGGGTCACCATGTCGCCGTCGGCGACGAAAGTTCCGGCACGCGCCACCACCTCCTGGCCTTCGGCAAGGCCTGACCGTATCTCCGCGAAAGAGCCCGTGCGCGCGCCGACCGTCACCGGCACGGTCTTGACCTTGCCGTTCTCCACGAGTTGCAGGAAAGCGTCGGCGCCCTGGTAGACGAGGGCGGACGCCGGAACGGCGACGCCTTCGCGACGCAGCACCTCGATCTCGCCGCGCGCGAAATTGCCCCCGCGCGCGCCGCAGCCGGGCGCCAACGCGATGCGGATGGAGCCGAGACGGGAGGCCTGGTCGACCTCCGGCGCGATCCTGCGAATGCTGCCTTCAACCACCTCCGTCGAACCGGCGAGCGCAACTTCCACCGGCATCTCGACCGCGAGCCTGGGCAGCACCGTCTCCGCGACATCCGCCGACAGCTCGAACTCGCCGTCGATGGCGATACGGAAAAGCGGACCGCCGGCGGCCGAGACGATACCGCCCAGCGTGGCGTTGCGCGACAGGACAAGACCGTCGGCGGGCGCCCTCACCTCGGTCTTGTCGATCTGCACGAGCACGTTCTCCTTCTGCGCGTCGATGACGCCGATCTGGGCCTCGGCCGCGGCCAGCGCCTTTTCAGCCGAAACGCGCTTGGCCTTTGCGCTGTCGTAGGCGTTGACTGCGTCGTCGAGTTGGGCCTGCGCGGCGACACCCTTCTTCTGCAGCGCTCTCGCCCGCTCCAGTGCCTCGCCCGCCTGGCGGACGCCGATCTCGGCATCGCCGATCTGGGCTTGCGCCTGGGCGACGCTAGCTTCCGCCTGGACCCTGCTCGCCTCCATCTGGGCAAGCTGGGTGTCGAGCAGTGAACGGTCGAGCACGGCCAGGACGTCGCCTTTCCTGACCTTGTCGCCCTCGTCGGCATTGAGCCGCACGACCGTCAGCCCACCGAGATCAGTGCCGGCCGCCGCCTCCTCGCGGGCAATCACTGTGCCTGTGACGGACAGCGTCTCGACCAATTCTCGCTTGCGAGCGACGGCAACACGGATCGCCGGCGGGGCCTGAACGGCCGGCACCGGCTGCTGCGCGGCCGAGACCGGCGGCGGCATGAAGACCACGGAAACACCAGCCAGAAGCAGGCCGGCGAAAGGCATGACCAGTTTATTCTTTGCGGACATCGGTCTACTCGCGAAAACGGGTGTATCAGGCAGTCTGGGCAGTAATGTCGGTCGCAGGCCTGGTCGGGCGCAGAACCGCTTCCGCGATGGTGCGGAAGACCTTCTCCAGGCGGTCGGCATCGAAGCCCATGGCAAGAAGGTCGTTGAGCATGAGCCCCTCGCCGATCGACATGAGCGTCGCCATCAGCGTTGCGAGATCGGTGACCGGATCGATCTCGCCTCTTTCGATCGCAGCGCCGAGATAGGCCTGGAGCATGACCTGGGCCTGCCCCATATTCTCCATGCAGCAGCGCGCCACGGCGGGGTTGCGCATGGATTCGGCACGAATCTCCGCGAAGAGCGGGGCAAGCCCGCGTTCGTGGATGTGATGCATATGGGCCATCGCTACGGCGACGATCCCATCGACTGCCGAGGACATCCCGATCATGACCCCGAACAACTCGAGATCTTCGCGCCGATCCTGCTCGGTGATCGCCTCGATGATCGCCTCCTTGGAAGCGAAGTAGCGATAGAGCGCGCCGGGGCTCATCCCCGCCTCGGCACATATCTGCTGCATGGACGCGCCCTGGAAGCCGTGCCGCACGAAACAGGTCTTGGCTGCATCCATGATGCGCTGGATCTGCATGTCGCGCCGCTCGGCGCGCGAAGCGGCCTGCGGTTCACCGGGCGAAGCCACGTCTGGCTCGCCGGCATCGGCGACTGCTGGACCGCGATCGGCTGACGGGACTTCGTCCATAACGGCCTCATTGAGAGCGAATGTTCATTCTCAATTTATGCGAATGATCATTCGCAAGCAAGATATTGCACTGCAAAAACCCGATTCTGGCAAGCCACGATCGATCACGACTTCGTCAGAACGGCGCGGGCGGCGGCCCTTCGGGCACCACGTCCTCCCGGACACCTCTTCGCTGGACGTGCGGCGCTCTACGCAACCTCGCGCAGGAGTTTCTCGATCGAAGCGATCCTCGTCTTGATCTCCGAGATGTCGTCGGCCAGCCTATGCCCCGCCGCGGCAGCACTTGTGCTGGCCGCGGTCGCCTGCTCGGCAAGCTTCTTGTATTCGTCCTCGCGCGCCAGCTGCGCCCTGGCGCGCCATGTCGCCGACAGCTGGATGATGACGGTGACGATGATGATCGTTGCCAGGGTCAGCACCGCCGCCCCCATGATCATCCCGCTCTGCACATGGTCCATCGGCTATCCTTTCAGTCGATCTTCGTCGTTTCGTTGCTGAGGGTCGCAGCCGCCGCAGCAATCGCTTCGGGCGTAACCGCGATGTCGAATGCGGCCACCTCGAAGAAATTGAGCGCCTTGCCGTCGTCCGACAGTTCGAGCCGGCTGGTCACGAGCCCCGCCTCCTCCAGCCTGTTCAGGTGCATATGGAGCAGCGGGCGGCTAATGCCGACCTCACGCGCGAGCTGACTGACATAGTTGCGCCCGCCTCGCGCCAGTGCAGCGACGATGCGCAGCCTGTGCGGACTGGCGAGCGCGGCCAGTGCCGCGAGAAGACGGTCGCCGTCGGACGCTGTCATTTCGATCCTGTCTTTCATATGTCAATAATTTCTTACATATGAAAGACAGGATGTCAATCCTGCTGCGTTTTTTGTGGAATATGTCCCTCCGACATACGCGCGCCGACATCTTCCGAAGATCGCGGGCGACCACCGGTGAGTGCAAGAGATCGTTTGCGAGACTGGAGCCGCTATCCGAACTTGCCGGTTCTCGGGAAACCCTTGGGCACCATGCGCCCGGCCGAGGCGCGCGCACCGATCCACTCGGCGAGTTCCTCCCGGCCGCGGGTGAA
Source organism: Mesorhizobium sp. L-8-10 (assembly GCF_016756635.1). Classification (NCBI taxonomy): domain Bacteria; kingdom Pseudomonadati; phylum Pseudomonadota; class Alphaproteobacteria; order Hyphomicrobiales; family Phyllobacteriaceae; genus Mesorhizobium; species Mesorhizobium sp. L-8-10. The sequence goes on from NZ_AP023263.1 coordinate 6,033,601, forward strand.
GACACGCCCGGCGGAATCCTGCCAGGTGAGGCCCTCGCCCGTGTCGAAGGTCTTTATGTCGAGCACGCCGCCATCCTTGTATTTCTGGAGCCGCACGCCTTTGCCGCGCGTCATCTCCGGAATCTCGGAAAGCGGGAATACGAGCATCTTGCGGTTCTCGCCGACGATCGCGACATGGTCGCCGGAAACCGGCACGCAGCGCTGCGCCTCGTCGGGCGACTTCACGTTCATCACCTGCTTGCCTTTGCGGGTGTTGGCGACGACCTCCGCCTCCGGCACGAGGAAGCCGTTGCCGTCGTGGCTGACCAGAAGCAGCTTGCGCTGCGGGTCATGGACGAAGGCGGTGACGATGTCCTGGTCGTTGTCCATGTCGACGATGATGCGGATCGGTTCGCCATGGCCGCGACCGCCGGGCAGGCGATCCGCGCCGATCGTGTAGAACTTGCCGCCGGTGGTGAAGACGATGATCTTGTCTGTCGTCTGCGCCGGGAAGGCGAGCTTCAGCCCGTCACCTTCCTTGAAGGTGAATTGCGAATGATCAGTCAGGTGCCCCTTCATGGCGCGCAGCCAGCCCTTTTCCGAGACGACCACCGTCACCGGCTCCTTCTCGATCATCGCCTGCTGAATGTCCTCGATGTCGTGGTCCGGCGCATCGGCGAAGGTGGTGCGGCGCTTGCCGATCGCCGTCTCAGGCCCGAACTGGTCGCGAACCTTGCCGACCTCCCATTTGATCGTCTGCCATTGCCTGTCGTCCGATGCCAACAGCGCCTCGATCTGCTTCTTCTCCTCCGTCAGTCCATCGAACTCCTTGCGGATCTCGAACTCCTCGAGCTTGCGCAGGGCGCGCAGCCGCATGTTGAGGATGGCCTCGGCCTGCACGTCGGTAAGCGAGAAGCGGGCCATCATGACCTGCTTGGGCTCGTCCTCCTCGCGGATGATGCGGATCACCTCGTCGAGGTTGAGATAGGCGATGAGATAGCCGCCAAGGACCTCGAGGCGTCTTTCGATCTCTGCGAGCCTATGGCGCGAACGGCGTACCAGCACCTCCTTGCGATGCTCCAGCCATTCCCGGAGCACGCCGCTCAGCGAAAGCACGTTGGGCACCTTGCCGCGCGACAGCACGTTCATGTTGAGGGGAATGCGGCTCTCCAGTTCGGTGAGCTTGAACAGCGATTCCATCAGCAGGCCCGGATCGACCGTGCGGCTCTTGGGCACGAGCACGATGCGGATGTCTTCCGCGCTTTCATCGCGAATATCGTCGAGCAGAGGCAACTTGCGCGCGATGAGCAGTTCGGCTGTCTTTTCGATCAGCCGCGCCTTCTGCACGCCATAAGGGATCTCGGTCACCACGATGGTCCAGGTGCCTCGGCCCTGATCCTCCTGATGCCAGCGCGAACGGACACGGAAGCCGCCGCGACCGGTCTCGTAAGCCTCGCGGATCGAGGCCTGGTCGTCGACGATGATGCCGCCCGTCGGGAAATCCGGCCCCTGGACGAAATGCATCAGTTCGGGAACCGTCGCGTCGGGATGGTCGATGAGGTGAAGGGCGGCGTCGCACAGTTCGGCCGCGTTGTGCGGCGGGATCGACGTCGCCATGCCGACGGCGATGCCGGAGGAGCCGTTGGCGAGGAGGTTCGGGAAGGCGCCCGGCAGGACGACCGGTTCCTCGTCCTCCTCGTTATAGGTCGGGCGGAAATCGACCGCGTCCTCCGTGATGCCCTCGAGCAACGCGGTGGCGACGCCGGTCATGCGCGCTTCGGTGTAGCGCATTGCCGCTGCGTTATCGCCGTCGATATTGCCGAAATTGCCCTGTCCGTCGACCAGCGGATAGCGCACCGAGAAATCCTGGGCGAGGCGCACCAGCGCGTCATAGATGGACTGGTCGCCATGCGGGTGGAACTTGCCCATCACCTCGCCGACGATGCGGGCGCATTTCGCGAAGCCCTGGTCCGGGCTGAGGCGCAGCAGCCGCATCGCATGCATGATGCGCCGATGGACCGGCTTCAGCCCGTCGCGCACGTCGGGCAGCGCCCGGTGCATGATGGTCGAGAGCGCATAAGCGAGGTAGCGCTCTTCGAGCGCCTTCTTCAGATCGACCGGTTCGATATTGTCGTCATCGCCGGAATCCGGCGGAACTAGGCCTTTTCCCATGGGCCCGCACTAGCCGGGATGGCGATTCGCGGCAAGAGGCACCGGCGCTGCGGATTTGCCCTTGTATCCGATTCATCCCGAACCGCCACGTACAATACATTCCTGGAGCAAGATTCCAGTCGCTGCAGGGCCCTTGGGGGGCTCGCAATCATTCGTTGCCTTTCGCATGGCGCCCTCATTGCTTTTTCCGGAAAATTTTGGACAAGTGCCGCGCGAGCGTCATCTTCCGGTCAGGTTCTATCCCGACAGGGAGGCGCGGCCATTTTCTCATTTTTTGTCGAGGATACCTCCGATGCCACTTCGTCGTTCCGTACATCACAGGATTGCACTTTCCACTTTTCTGCTCGCATTTCCGATTTCTTCCGCCTTTGCCCAGGATGCGACCGCCGTCGCCGAGCGCCTGAAGGCGGCCTTCGCCAAACAGGGCGGCGAGCTGTCCTGGACCGGGGTCAGCGGCGATGCCTCCAAGATGGTGATCCAGGGCGTGACCGTGGCCGCCCCCGGCCAGCCCACCAAGGTCGCCATCGGCGACGTCACCTTGAGCGACATCACGGAAGAGAACAGCGCCTACACGATCGGCTCCGCCACGCTGCCCAACTATTCGGTGACGCAGGATGGCGCCACAATCGATATCGCCGGCATCGAGATCACGGGCCTCAAGCTTCCCGCAGAAGATTCCGCCGACCCGATGGCCGCCTTCATGATGTATGACACGGCCGACATGGAGAGCATGTCGGTGAAGATCGGCGACAAGCAGGCCTTCACCATGGACAGCGTCCATTTCGAGATCACCCCGCCCGAAGGCGGCAATGCTATGGAATTCTACGGCTCGGCCGACAGCTTCACCGCCGACCTGTCGCTGGTCGAGGACGCCGACAGCAAGAAGGTGATAGAGGCGCTCGGGTTTCAGTCGCTGAACGGCAGCTTCGAACTGGCCGGCTCCTGGCAGCCGAGCGACGGGCGGCTCGCCCTCGACCAGTACGACATCACCGTCGACAAGGCCGGTACGCTCGGCCTGACCTTCGACCTCGGCGGCTATACGCCCGATTTCATCAAGTCGATGCAGGACATGCAAAAGAATATGGCCGAGAGCGGGGGCGACGCTTCCAGCCAGGGGCTCGCCATGCTCGGACTGCTGCAGCAACTCACCTTCAACGCGACCAGCATCCGCTTCGACGACGATTCACTGACCGGCAAGGTTCTCGACTATGTCGCGGCCCAGCAGAACGCCAAGCCGGCCGACATCGCCAACCAGGCGAAAGCCCTCCTCCCCTTCATGCTGGCCACGCTCAACAATCCCGAATTCACCACGCAGGCAACTCAGGCGGTAACTGCCTATCTCGACGATCCGAGGAGCCTCCAGATTTCGGCCGAACCGTCGGCGCCTGTGCCCTTCGCCGTCATCATGGCGGGCGCCATGTCGTCCTCGCCGCAGGATCTGGTGAAGACGCTCGGCGTCTCGGTCACCGCCAATGAGGACGGCGACGACGCGCAGTAGTCGGCCCCGCCCACGAAACCTCGAAGGCCCGGTCGCGACGCCGGGCCTTTGCTTGCGAAACGCCCGGCGCCAGAGGTCGCTTGGGGCGCGTCGTCCTGCTCGGGGCTGGCGGGCCGAAACGGCATGCGGCTATCCAAGCCATACCCGCACGGCGCCGACCGAGGATCCACGGAATTCACGACTGGCTGCAAGCTCGATGCTTCGGCACCTACCTTGGGCGCCAGGTTCGGCTACGCCGTCGTACCGGTGCGCTGCGCCCCCCACGCTTCGGCACAGAGCCGGATCACGAGCAACGCACCCTCGACAAGAGTTTCCAGGTCCATGGCACCGGCCACCTCGGTGGTCTCGCCTTCCCGCAGCGGCGGCACGTGAATGAAGCCGGACATTCCGGGCGCGAATTCATCGAGCACCGGCGAACGCGAGAGGTAAAACAGGTAGTTGCAGAGATAGCCGCCGGCATCGTCCGACCAGTCCACCGGAATACCCGCGGCCGCCAATGCGACATGCAACGCGTCCAGTGGCAGCGTCGACGCAAGTACGTCGTCACCGTCGCAGATCCTGGCTGCCTCCGGAACATGGCCGGAATTGTCGGGCTTGCCGCCATAGGCATTGCGCGCCAGGCGCTCAAGCACGAAGCCTGTTGCCGCGGCGCTCAGCCCGAAATGGATCGCGATATCGGGCTGTTGTGCCGCCGCCAGACGACGAAGTGCTTCCGGCAGCTTGGCATAATCCACGTCGAGGACTACCGCCGCGACGGCACCGACCGATGCGAGTTCGGGCAGCCGGTTGCGCAATTCCGCCACCAGCCGTTCCGTCGGATTGACCGGCGCGCCGGGAAAGGCCGAGAAGCCGGTCACCAGAATGCGTGGGCGTTCCGGACCGGCGCTCGTCATCGGCTCAGTCTTCCTTCTTCTGGGCCACGACCCGAAGGCCGAGTTCGCGCAGTTGCTGCGGCGTCGCCTCTGCCGGCGCACTCATCAGCAGGTCGTAGGCCTGCTGGTTCATCGGGAACATGGTCACCTCGCGCAGGTTCTTCGCGCCGACCAGCAGCATGACCACGCGGTCGATGCCCGCGGCCATGCCGCCATGCGGCGGCGCGCCGTACTGGAAGGCGCGGTAGAGACCGCCGAAGCGCTCTTCCACGGTCTCACGCGACAGACCGACGATCTCGAAGGCCTTGACCATCGTCTCGGGCAGATGGTTCCGAATGCCGCCGGAGGCGATCTCGAAGCCGTTGCAGACCATGTCGTACTGGAACGCCTTGATCGAGAGTGGCTCCTGCCCATTGAGCGCGTCAATGCCGCCCTGCGGCATCGAGAATGGGTTGTGGCCGAAGTCGATCTTGTTCTCGTCCTCGTTCCATTCGAAGAACGGGAAATCGACGATCCAGCAGAGTTCGAACCGGTCGCGGTCGACGAGGTTCAGTTCCTCGCCGGCGCGCGTGCGCGCAGCACCTGCGAAGCTCACGAACTTCTTGGGATCGCCCGCAACGAAGAAGGCCGCGTCGCCGTCGGAGAGGCCGAGCTGGATACGGATCGCCTCGGTGCGCTCCTCGCCGATGTTCTTGGCGATCGGGCCCGCACCCTCCAGCTTCTCGCCTTCCTTGCGCCAGAAGATGTAGCCGAGGCCAGGTTGGCCTTCGCCCTGCGCCCAGCTGTTCATGCGGTCGCAGAAGGCGCGCGAACCGCCGGTCCTGGCCGGGATCGCCCAGACCTCCGCCTTCGGATCGTTGGCGAGGATGTTGGCGAAGACCTTGAAGCCCGAGCCACGGAAATGCTCCGACACGTCCTCCATCACGATCGGGTTGCGCAGATCGGGCTTGTCTGAGCCATATTTGCGCATTGCGACGTCATAGGCGATGCGCGGGAACTCCCTGGTCACCGGCTTGCCCTCGGCGAAGGTCTCGAACACGCCGCGCATGACGGGTTCCATCGTCTGGAACACATCCTCCTGCTCGACGAAGCTCATTTCGAGGTCGAGCTGGTAGAACTCGCCGGGCAGCCGGTCGGCGCGCGGATCCTCGTCGCGGAAGCAGGGTGCGATCTGGAAGTATCGATCGAAGCCCGACACCATGATCAGCTGCTTGTAGATCTGCGGCGCCTGCGGCAACGCATAGAAATTGCCGGGATGGATGCGCGACGGCACCAGGAAGTCGCGCGCGCCTTCCGGCGACGAAGCGGTGAGGATCGGCGTCGAATATTCGGTGAAACCCGCCTCGCCCATGCGGCGGCGCATTTCGGCGATGATCCTGGTGCGCGCAACGATATTCTTGTGCAGCGTGTCGCGCCTGAGGTCGAGGAAACGGTATTTGAGGCGGATGTCCTCGGGATAGTCCGGCTCGCCGAAGACCGGCAGCGGCAGTTCCTTGGCCGAGGACAGGACTTCCATGTCGCGCGCGAAGATCTCGATCTCGCCGGTTGCGAGATTGGCATTGATCGTCTCGGCCGTACGCGCCTTCACCTCGCCGTCGACGCGGATCACCCATTCGCCGCGCACCGTCTCGGCGGTCTTGAAGCAAGGCGAGTCCGGATCCGCGACGATCTGGGTGAGGCCGTAGTGATCACGCAGGTCGATGAAGAGCAGGCCGCCATGGTCGCGGACGCGATGGACCCAGCCGGACAGGCGGACGGTCTTGCCGACGTCGGATTTCTTCAGTTCGGCGCAGGTATGGCTGCGGTAACGATGCATGGACCAAAATTCCGGTTTTGCAGGATTTCACACGAACCGGCACCGCTCAGAAGCGGCCGGTCCAAAAGTGGCGCGAAAAGCGCATGGGTACCGGCTTTTGTCAAGGTGAGGACGCGCGCGAGCGCCGGGAACCGGCTCGGAGAGGATCGTGACCGGTGTCTCCCAGCCGCCGCGTCGGGCGCAAGACCGGGCCGCGGACCCTTCAAAGCGACTTCTTGAGCCACACCATCTCGTGTCCCGGCGGGAAGTCGGCGAGACGCCCGAATTCCTCGTAGCCCTGCCGCTTGTAGAAATCGGGCGCCTGAAAAGTGAACGAACCCAGGAAGGCTCCGATGCAGCCCTTCTCCCGCGCGACCTCCTCGCCCTTCTCCAGAAGCCGGCTGCCGAGACCGCTTCGCCTGCGCGCCGGACTGACCCAGAGCCAGTCGACGAACAGCCACGAATATTCGATCTTGCCTTTGAGCCCTGCCTGGACGGCGCCGGCGTCGTCGCGCGCAACCACCCACAGCGCTTCCTCGCCATATGGTCCGGCTTCGCCGGCATTATATGCGTCCAGCCCCTCGCCGATCATGTCGCCGACCTCATCGGCGACGGTGTTGCTTACCGTCAACGTTACCATCGTCTTGCTCGCGCTTTCGCAGAACGCAGCCGCTCGCCGCGTGTCGCAGCTTTGCTGGCAAGATCAGCGCACCCGGAACGGAACGATTGCGCGACGCAGGATAGTCTATTGGGACAGCTTGCGAAATGCGTCGCTCCAGGGCCGATCGTGTCGCATTGCCGGCGTCATCGCTCTATACAGGTCGACGATGCTTCGCCAACCGCTCTGATGTCCTCAATCCGCCCGCTGATCCCCCTTCTGGTCGCCGCCGGCATCCTGCTCGGCGGCAACGGGCTCCAAGGCACCCTCATCGCGCTTCGCGGCGCGCAGGAAGGCTTCTCTCCGGCCGTCATCGGCTTCATGGGAACCGCCTATTTCGGGGGGTTCCTGTTGGGCTGCCTGGCGATCACTGCGATCATGAAATCCGTTGGGCATGTGCGGTCTTTCTCGGCCCTGGCCGCGATCGCATCGGCCGGCACGCTGATGCTCATCCTGGTCATCGACCCGGTCATGTGGTCGCTCATCCGCTTCGCGACAGGCTTCTGCTTCGCCGGCCTCTTCACGATCATGGAGAGCTGGCTGAATTCCGGCGTCCGAAACGAGGATCGTGCACGCGTCCTTGCCATCTACCGGATGGTCGACATCGGCGCGGTCACGGGAAGCCAGTTTCTGATTCCCATATTCGGCGCCGACGGTTTCACCATCTTCGCCATCATGTCGATCATGATCACAGTCTCGCTCGTGCCCGTCTCGCTCGGCGACCGGTCGAACCCGGCGCCGCCGGAAAACGTGAAGCTCGATCTCGGCCGCGCCTGGCGCATCTCTCCCCTCGCGGCGATCGGCTGCATCGCAGTCGGCGTGACCAACAGCGCGTTCCGGACGCTGAGCCCGGTCTATGCCGAGCAGATCGGCATGTCGGTGACCGACGTCGTCACCTTCGTCAGCGTCGGCATCATCGGCGGGGCCATGATCCAATATCCGCTCGGCTATCTTTCCGATCGCCGGGACCGGCGCATGGTCCTGCTCGCGACAACCGGCTGCGCCATGGTGGCGGCCCTGGCGCTCGCATTCCTGGCCGGCAGCAACCCGCTCGCCAATTTCATCATCGTCTTTGTCTTCGGCTCCTTCGCGATGCCGCTCTATTCGCTCTCCGCCGCCCATGCCAACGACCGCGCCGACAAGGGCGAATTCGTGCTGGTGAACGCGGCACTCATGCTCTTTTATTCGTTCGGCGCGATTGGCGGGCCGCTGATCGCCTCGACCGTCATGCAGCGGCTGGGGCCGTCCTGGCTGTTCGTCTTCAGTGCCGTGGTCTACGCCGTCTTCATCCTGATCATCGTCTACCGCATGGGCGCGCGTCCCGGCGTCCCGGCCAGAAGCCGGAGCCGCTTCATCGCGCTGCTCAGGACATCGACCGTCTTTGCCCGGCTGGCCCGTCGGAACGGCGACGGCGACAAGGTCGAATAGCGCGCCAGAACCTCCCTCACCCGGCCAATGAGCGAGAAATGGGCCCTTGGCGGCTTGACGCAGGCGGCCCGGGCTGAAATGGAGAGACGTGATCGTTCCTGACTAAAGATTTTTCATGGAATTGATAAAAACTCAGAAAGAGCTCGAAAGCGCCATCATGGCGCTCGAAAAAGCGGAATTTGTCACCGTCGACACGGAATTCATCCGCGAAACGACGTTCTGGCCTGAGCTCTGCCTCATCCAGATGGCAGCTCCCGGCGTGAACGCGCTGGTCGATCCGCTGGCCGAAGGCATCGATCTGAAGCCGTTCTTCGAGTTGATGGCGAACGAGGCGGTGACCAAGGTCTTCCACGCCGCACGCCAGGACATAGAGATCATCTTCCATCGCGGCGGACTGATCCCGCATCCGGTCTTCGACACGCAGGTTGCCGCCATGGTCTGCGGTTTCGGCGACAGCGTCTCCTACGACCAGCTCGTGCAGAAGATCACCGGCGCGCATCTCGACAAATCCTCCCGCTTCACCGACTGGCGGCACCGGCCGCTGTCCGACAAGCAACTCACCTACGCGCTCGCAGACGTCACCCACCTGATCGACGTCTACCGGCATCTCCGGGACGAGCTGGAGCGCGAAGGCCGCGCGCACTGGCTGAACGAGGAGATGGACGTCCTCACGGCGCGCGAGACCTATGACCCGCATCCGGAGGACGCGTGGAAGCGCCTCAAGATGCGCCTGAAGAAGCCGCACGAGCTCGCGGTCGTGCAGGCGGTCGCAGCCTGGCGAGAGCGTGAGGCACGCGAACGCAACGTGCCGCGCGGCAGGGTGCTGAAGGACGACGCCATATACGAGGTTGCGCAGCAGCAGCCACGCGACGCCACGGCACTGGCGCGCCTGCGCACCACGCCGAAGGGCTGGGAACGCTCCTCTGTCGCAACAGCACTGCTTTCGGTGGTGAATGCCGCACTCGAAATTCCCAAGGAGCAGATGCCGAAGCTGCCGAAGCCCCAGCAGACGCAGGAGGGATCGAGCGCTGCGGCGGAACTCCTGAAGGTGCTGCTGCGCCTGACAGCGGAAAAGGAAGGCGTCGCCGCCAAGGTGCTCGCTTCCGGCGACGATATCGACCGCATCGCCTCGGAGGGAGAAAAGGCGGACGTAGCTGCCCTGCATGGCTGGCGGCGCGAGGTGTTCGGCGAGCAGGCGCTGCGCCTCGTGCGCGGCGAGATCGCACTCAAATTCGAGCGGCGCAGGATCGCCGTCTTCGAAACCGGAACCTGAGAGAGACCGGACCTGACGGTCCCGCCTCCCCGTGCTCGTCAATCTCCCACGACCAGTTCCAGGTTTCGGCCGGTGAGTCTCGAGAGCTGCGCGAGACGCCCGGCCGGGCGTTCGCCGTTCAAGGCGGCGTGCAAACGCGGAATGACCAGGGCCAGCCCGCCGCCGGGGCGCGTCTCCCATTTCAGCGTCGGGATGACGCCTGGCATGGAGGCCGAAAAAAGATAGACGACCCGGAGCACCGCGCCCAGCAGCCGCGCCCGTTCAAGAAGGCGCGGCGTCGCCAGCGCCCGCATCTGCGGCGAGATGGCCTCGTCGAACACGCCCTCGTGGCGGAACATGTTGGCGAGCGCGATGAAGGCGCGGCCGGGGTGGTCAACCCCGATGAAGGACGCATGCGCGATGATGTTGAGCGACTGGGTGCCGCGATATTCAGGATGGGCGCGCCAGCCGATGTCGGCCAGCAGGCAGGCGGCGCGCCGGTAGCGCGCCTCGTCCTCGGTCTCGTCGACGCCGAAGGCCTGGAAGGCAGAGCCGGTCCACTCCGCGAGTTCATGCGCGTGGTTGACCGAGCGCGCCCGCAGCAAAGCCAGTTCCTCCGATGCGGAGATCAGCGGATCACTGCGCTGCTCTCCCGGTGACAGCAGGGAATAGAGGAAACCCTCGCGCACGCCCAGTGCGGAGATGATGATCTTCGACGGCTTCTGCGCGGCGATGATTTCCTGCAACACGGCCGCGCCATAGGGCAGAAGCGCACGACGGCTCTTCGAGACACGCTCGATGCCCCTGATCTTATCGAGATCGCCGCGCACGACCTGCTTCAGGAAGGTGGCCGAGCTCTCCACGCCCATCTCATAGTGGTGCATGACTGCAAGCGGATAGTCGATCGTGTTCATGTGCAGCCGGGCTAGGTTTCGCCAGGTGCCGCCGACCGCGTAGAAGGGCCTGCCCTGCCCGGCCTCCAGCAATTTCGCGCGGGTGAGTTCCTTGCGCGCGATGCGCGTCGCCGTGGCCGGGGAACTCTTCGACATGTCCTGCAGGCGCAGACCGCCGAGCGGCAAGGTAATGCCGTCGCCGATCGTCTCGCCTGATATGTCGACCAGTTCCAGGCTGCCGCCGCCGAGGTCGCCGGCGATCCCGTTTGCCGGGTGGAAACCGGAGATGACGCCCAGCGCCGAGTAATAAGCCTCCTCCCGTCCGCTGAGCACACGGATCTGCGTGCCCAGGATCTCTTCGGCCCGATGGATGAAGTCCATTCCGTTCTGTGCTTCGCGTGCGGCGGCCGTGGCGATCACAAAAAACTGCTCGGCGCCGGCCTGCTCGGAAAGGGCGCGAAAGCGGCGGAACTCCTCGACCGCTCGCTTCACGGCATCGGGATCGAGCTTTCCGGTCGTGACGATGCCGCGGCCGAGCCCGGCCAGCATCTTCTCGTTGAACAGGATGGTCGGCGAGCGTGCGATGCCCTCATAGATGACCAGGCGAATCGAATTGGAGCCGATATCTATGATGGATAGCGGCCGACGGTCCTGGAGCCGGCCCTGGGAATTTCCGATCATGCTTTGACGGCTGCGTTCGCTTTCTTCTGACGCTTGAACTGCGCGATGCGTTTGGGAGCATGGGACTTCAGCGCTCCGCCACGGCCGGACAGGCTCGGATTCGTCATGAAATATTCCTGCGCGTTGAACGGTTCCTCGCCTTCGTCCGGCACGACCCGGCGCGAGGTTCCGTCAGGCAATACTTCGAAACTTTGCTGATTGTCCATGATGTTTCCGAGCATGATCTGGCCCAGCACCTGCTCATGCACAGTCGGATTGGTGATCGGCACCAGCGTCTCGACCCGCCGGTCGAGATTGCGCGGCATCATGTCGGCCGAGCTGATATAGACGATGGCCTCGTCGGACGGCAGCCCATGACCGTTGCCGAAGCAATAGATGCGGCTGTGCTCGAGGAAACGGCCGACAATCGACTTGACCCGGATGTTCTCCGAAAGACCGGGCACCTGCGGCCGCAGACAGCATATGCCGCGCACCACCAGATCGATCTCCACGCCTGCGCTGCTCGCCTCGTAAAGAGCGTCGATCACGATCGGATCGACCAGGGAGTTCATCTTCATCCAGATGCGCGCGGGCCGCCCCTCCCGAACATGGCGCACCTCGTCGGCGACGTGGCCGAGGATTCGGCTCCTCAGCGTGTAGGGGGAGATGGCGAGCCGCATCTCCTGGGCAGGCTCGGCATAGCCGGTGATGAAATTGAAGATCTGCGCAACGTCGCGCGCAATCGTCGGATCGCAGGTGAAATAGGAAAGGTCGGTATAGATGCGGGCCGTGATCGGGTGATAGTTGCCGGTGCCGAGATGCACATAGTTGCGCAGCTTCTGGTCCTCGCGGCGGACGACCAGCGACATCTTGGCATGCGTCTTCAGCTCGATGAAGCCGAAAACCACCTGGACGCCGGCGCGTTCCAGGTCTCGCGCCCAGCGGATATTCGCCTCTTCGTCGAAGCGGGCCTTCAACTCCACCAGCGCCGTCACCGACTTCCCAGCCTCGGCGGCATCGATGAGAGCACGCACGATCGGGCTGTCGTTCGAGGTGCGATAGAGCGTCTGCTTGATGGCGACCACCTCCGGATCGGCCGCCGCCTGGCGCAGGAACTGCACGACGACGTCGAAGGACTCATAGGGATGGTGGACGACAATGTCCTTCTCGCGGACCGCCGCGAAACAATCGCCGCCATGCTCGCGGATGCGTTCGGGAAAGCGCGGATTGTAGGGCTTGAACTTGAGGTCGTCGCGGGCGACCGCCACGATTTCTGAGATCTGGTTCACCGCCAGCGGTCCCGTGAGCACGCTGATGCGCCCCGACGAGACCCCGAGTTCGCCGGCCACGAAGTCGCGCAGCACGTCGGGCATCACGCTGTCGAACTCGATGCGGATGACCGAGCCGCGGCGCCGGCGCTTCAGCGCCGTCTCGAACAGGCGAACCAGATCCTCGGCCTCTTCCTCGACCTCGATATCGCTGTCGCGAATGATGCGGAACGTGCCCGAGCCCTTCACCTCGTAACCGGGGAAGAGCTTGCCGATGAACAGGTTGACCGTCTCCTCCAGCGTGATGAAGCGCACTGCGGACTTGCGGTCGGGCAGGCGGATGAAGCGCCTGAGCGCCACGGGAAGGCGCAGCAGTGCCGTCATCTCCTCGCCGTTCTTCAAATGCCGCAGTTGCAAGGCGATCGAGAAGCCGAGATTGGGAATGAAGGGGAAGGGATGCGCCGGATCGATCGACAGCGGCGTGAGCACGGGGAAGACGGAATCGAGGAAATGTTCCTCGAGCCACGCCTTGTCGTCGCGGCTCAACGCATCGGCACCGATGCTCTGGATGCCCTCGCTCTTGAGCAGGTCCATCAGCTTCGAGAGGATCTTCTGCTGGTCCTCCTGCAGCCGTTCGACCTCGCGCAGCACCTGGTCGAGCTGCTGTTCGGGCGTTCGCCCGTCCGGGCTCTTCATGGCGATGCCTTCGCGCACCTGCCCGGCGAGCCCCGCCACGCGCACCATGAAGAACTCATCCAGATTGGCGGCTGATATCGATAGGAACCGCACCCTTTCGAGAAGCGGATGGCTCGCGTTCTGCGCCTGTTCCAGGACACGGCGATTGAACTGGAGCCAGGAGAACTCGCGGTTCACGAAACGGTCCGGATTGCCTTCGGGGCCGCCCGGAGCTGCTGCGACGGTGACGAACTCGGTCTGGATAGGCTTCAATTCGGTCATCTGACGTGGTTCCCCTCGCCGGCTTTCCGCAAGCCGGCTGACTTCAAGAGCAATCTATCTCCTGACAGTGTTTTGCGACAGTTTGATTTCATGCCGCTTGCATTGGATGCTCATATGATACAAACCGGCGGCGATTTCGTGATCGCCCGCAGCGATCATTCCGGAGGTTTTTCCATGGCCGGTGGCTCAATCCCACATTTCCAGAACGATGCCGGGCATCCGGTCATCACGATCGGCGTCAGGGAGTTCATGTGCGTGGGGGCCGACGCGCCCTTCGACCACCCGCATGTGTTCCTCGACATGGGCAGCGACGCGGAAAAGGTCTGCCCCTATTGTTCGACGCTGTTCCGCTACGACCCGTCCTTGAAGGCGAACGAAACCCGTCCGGAAGGCTGCATCTACATCGAACGTGCCGCCTGACCAGGCGGACCGTCGGCCGATACGGCGATGACGGGGCAAGCCAGGCGGATCATCGTCGCGGGGGCGGGTATAGCCGGCCTGACCGCGGCGCTCGCCTTCGCGGCTCGGGGCTGCTTCGTCGAGATTTATGAACGCGCGCCGCGCCTCGAAGAGGCCGGCGCCGGACTTCAGCTTTCGCCGAATGCGACGCGCATCCTTGCATCGCTCGGCGTTATCGATGCCCTGAGCCCCTTGGCCGTGCGGCCCGAAGCGGTGGTTCTGCGCGATGCGCGCACTCTGCGCGAAGTGACCCGGGTTCCGCTCGGAGGCGGCGCGGAACGGCGCTGGGGCGCCCCCTATCTCGTCGCCCACCGCGCCGACCTGCAGGGCGCCTTGCTGGCGCGCCTGCGGAGCAACGACAACATCAAGCTCGCGACCGGCGCCGTCGTCAGTGGCTTCGCGTCCCGGCCGGACGGCGTCACCGTCGCTGTCGAACGGGGCGGCACGACCGAAGAGATTTCGGGCGAATTGCTCGTCGGAGCCGACGGCGTCTGGTCCTCGATCCGCGAACTCACCGGGGCGAACGGCAAGAGCCGGTTCGCCGGAGACGTGGCCTGGCGCAGCACTCTGCGCGCGGAAAGCCCCGCCGGCCGCGCCTTCCAGTCGATCGCGCGCTCCGACGTTGTGACGGCCTTCATGCACCGTTCCGTCCACCTGATCGCCTATCCCGTCCGCGGCGGTAGCGCCGTCAACCTCGTCGCGCTCGCAAAGGGCCAGGCTTTTGCAAAGATCCGCCCGGAAGCCGCAGACCCCGACGGGCTCGCGGCAGCCTTGCGCGGCACCGCCCCCGGCATAGCTCGGCTGGCGCAGGAGGCCGGTCCCTGGACCTTGTGGCCGCTTCATACCGTTGCCCCTGCTGCGCAGTGGACAGCCGCCGGCCGGGTGGTCCTGATCGGTGACGCGGCGCACGCCATGACACCCTTCGCCGCTCAGGGTGCCGCAATGGCAATCGAAGATGCCGCAACGCTCGCGGCCTTCGTCGCGGCCGCGCCCGCCGATATGGGCGGGGCATTGGCGCGATACGAGGCGATCCGCCGCCCCCGCATCGCGCAGGTTTCGAAGCGCGGCGCGCTCAATCGCTTCACCTGGCATGCCTCGGGACCGGTCGCCCTCGCCCGCAATCTCGTCCTGGCGGTGCTTCCCGGCGCGAAGCTCGCAGCCGATCTCGACTGGCTCTATGGCTGGACGGTCCCAGAAGCGGAGAGTTAGCCGTCAGGCGTCTGCCGGGCCCCGATCGTGCGGAGCGAGCTATGTAGAGGGCCATAGGAAGCGGGTCGATGAGAAATCACACCGACTGCAGAATAGCCCAGCGTGTCGTCCGAGCCTTCGGTTGTGCATGCATGGGCAGCAAGCAACTTGAGACGACGGAGGCGCCGACGGGATCGGCGCTTCCGTGGGGGCGACGCCTACCGCTTCGGCTCGAAAACCGTATTCGATTTTCGGGAAGCACGATGCGTCGGCTCAAAGTGATGGAGCGTCCCTTGCGCGTCCGAATGGACGCGCGGCGCCCTAATGCAGGATCTGGCTGAGGAACAGCTTGGTCCGCTCGTGCTTGGGATGGTCGAAGAACTCGGCCGGCGTGTTCTGTTCGACGATCTGCCCGGCATCCATGAAGATCACGCGATTGGCGACCTTTTTGGCGAAACCCATCTCGTGGGTGACGCACAGCATGGTCATGCCTTCCTCCGCCAGCCCTACCATCGTCTCGAGCACTTCCTTGATCATCTCGGGATCGAGCGCCGAAGTCGGTTCGTCGAACAGCATGATGCGCGGGTTCATGCAGAGCGAGCGGGCGATCGCGACGCGCTGCTGCTGGCCGCCCGACAACTGGCCCGGATATTTGTTGGCCTGCTCGGGAATCTTCACCCGCGTGAGGAAGTGCATCGCGATCTCCTCGGCCTGCTTCCTCGGCATCTTGCGCACCCAGATCGGCGCCAGCGTGCAATTCTCCAGGATCGTCAGATGCGGGAAGAGGTTGAAGTGCTGAAACACCATACCGACCTCGCGGCGGATCTCGTCGATCTTCTTGAGATCGTTGGTCAATTCCTTGCCGTCGACGACGATCTTTCCCTTCTGGTGCTCCTCCAGGCGGTTGATGCAGCGGATCAGCGTCGATTTGCCCGAGCCGGAAGGTCCGCAGATGACGATGCGCTCGCCGCGCATCACCGTCAGGTTGATGTCCTTCAGGACGTGGAACTCGCCGTACCATTTGTGCATGCCGTCGATCTCGACCGCTACCTCCGTGTCGGATATGTGCATCTTGGAGCCGTCAACCCGGATGTCGTCGGCGCTTACTGCGTTTTCGGTGGCCATCGATGGTTCCCTTTTCGTGGCTCGTTATTGTCGCTGCGTCACCGAAGCGCCACGCATCGGGGGACGCTTCGACCTTTCGTTTCCACGCATCGGCTTTTCCCGGGCCCTGATGCGGCCGCCGGACCGGCGCGTTGGTCCATTATCTACGATAGCCGGTATCGAGCCGTTTCTCCATGAAGATCGAGTAGCGGGACATGCCGAAACAGAAAATCCAGAAAATGAAGCCGGCAAAGACGAGCCCCGTCATCGGCGTCTGCGCCGACGCCCATGTGGCGTCGGAGAAGCTCTGCCGCACGATGCCCAGCAGGTCGAACATGCCGATGATCGACACCAGGCTGGTGTCCTTGAAAAGGCCGATGAAGGTGTTGACGATACCCGGGATGACGAGCTTCAGTGCCTGGGGCAACACGATCAGCCCCATCTTCTGCCAGTAGCCGAGCCCGAGCGAATCAGCCCCCTCATATTGTCCCTTGGGGATCGCCTGCAGGCCGCCGCGGACCACCTCGGCCATGTAGGCCGAGGCGAACAGCGCCACACCGATCAAGGCGCGCAGCAGCTTGTCGAAAGTCGTGCCCGGCGGCAGGAAGAGCGGCAGCATCACGCTCGCCATGAACAGCACCGTGACCAGCGGCACGCCGCGAACGGTCTCGATGAAGACGACGCTGAGTATCTTCACGACGGGCAGCTTCGACCGCCGGCCGAGGGCGAGAAGAACGCCGAGCGGCAGCGAGACCGAGATGCCGACATAGGACAGAACCAGCGTGACCAGCAGGCCGCCCCAGAGCGCGGTCTCGACATGGCGGAGCCCGAACCAGCCTCCGACGAGCAGGACGAAGGCCACGATCGGGAACAGGCCGAAGAAAAGGATCGCGTTCAGCCCCTTGCGTGGAACACGCGGGATGAGCAGCGGCACCAGCAGCGCCACGAACATGATGCCGACCAGGATCACCCGCCAGCGCTCCTCGGACGGGTAGCGGCCGAACATGAACTGCAGGAACTTGGCCTTTACGAACGGCCAGCAGGCCCCGGACCAACCGTCGGGCTGCAGGCCGCCCTGGGCGACGGTGGCGCAGAAGGTCCGGTCCGTACCGGTCCATGCCGCGTCGAACAGCGCCCAACTGAGGAAGGGCGGCAGAATGATCGCAACGAGCACGAGCCCGAGCAATGTGAGCACCGTGTCGGCGGGCGAGGCGAACAGGTTCCTGCGCGCCCAGGCGACCAGTCCGGCCTCGTCCCGAGGCGGTTTTTCGATTGCCGCCATCTCCGTGCGGACGTAGGAGACTTCACGCATCGTCTTCTACCTTTCCACAAGGGCCATCTTGGCGTTGAACCAGTTCATGAAGGCCGATGTCACCAGGCTGAGGCCGAGATAGACCATCATCCATATCGCCACGATCTCGATCGACTGGCCGCTCTGGTTGAGGATCGTTCCGCCGATGGCGACGAGATCGGCATAACCCACCGCGACCGCCAGCGACGAATTCTTGGTGAGATTCAGATACTGGCTCGTCAGCGGCGGAATGATAATGCGCAGCGCCTGGGGCACGATCACCAGGCGAAGCGTCGAACGCGGACGCAGGCCCAGCGCTGCGGCCGCCTCCGATTGTCCACGGCTCACGCCCAATATGCCGGCGCGCACGATCTCGGCGATGAAGGAGGCGGTGTAGAAGGAGAGCGCCAGATAAAGTGCGATGAACTCCGGCTTGATCTGGAGGCCGCCGGTGAGATTGAAGGTCGACTGTGTCGGGAATTCGAAGGTGAGCGGGAAGCCGCTGGCGGCGAAAGCGAGCAGCGGCAGGCCGATCAAAAGGCCCAGCGAGGTCCACAATACCGGAAACTGCTGGCCGCTCGCCATCTGGCGGGCCCGCGCTGCGCGCGCCACGAACCAGGACATGGCGATCGCCAGCAGGAATCCGACGCCCACGAGCCAAGCGTTGTCGCCCCAGATCATCCTGGGCGTGAAGAGTCCGCGGCTGTTCAGGTAAGTGCCGAAAGGCAGCTCGATGCTTTCGCGCGGCAGCGGCAGCACCGAAAGCACCCCCAGATACCAGAAGAAGATGACCAGCAGCGGCGGGATGTTGCGGAAGACTTCCACATAGACCGTGCAGATCTTGCGGATGAGCCAGTTCTTCGAAAGCCGGCCGATGCCGACCAGGAAACCGATGATCGATGCCGTGACGATTCCGGTGACCGCCACAAGGAGGGTGTTGAGGAGCCCGACCAACAGGGCCCGCCCATAGGTCGAATCGGAAGAATATTCGATCAGGCTCTGGCTTACGTCGAAGCCGGCGCGGCCCGAGAGAAACCCGAAACCGGAGGCGATGTTGGCACGCCGCAGATTCTCGACGGTGTTGCCGATGATCCAGTAGATGAGAGCGACCAGGACGATGAAGACGACAGCCTGGTAGAAGATCCCGCGGACCTTGGGGTCGTTGAGGAACGACGCCCGTGCCGGGGCAGTGTGACGGATTGTTTCCTGAGACGCCATCTATCCTCCTTCGATCCGAAGACCGGAAGGCGGGACACCCGCCTTCCGGAGGCGGTCATGCCGTCAGCGGATCGGCGGCGCGTATTGCAGCCCTCCCTTCGACCACTGCGCATTGATGCCGCGCGCGATCTTCAGCGGGCTGGCCGCGCCGATGTTGCGTTCGAAGACCTCGCCGTAATTGCCTACGCCCTTGACGATGTTGACGACCCAGTCGTTGCCCAGGCCGAGGTCGGTGCCGATCTTGGTGTCGGCTTCCTCGCCGAGCACCCGCTTCACCTCGGGGCTGCCGCTGGTCTTCATCTCTTCGACATTGGCCTGGGTGATGCCGAGCTCTTCCGCCGTCAGAAGTGCGAAATGCACCCACTTGATGACGTCGAACCACTGGTCGTCGCCCTGGCGGACCGCCGGCCCGAGCGGCTCCTTGGAGATGATCTCGGGAAGCACGACGTGGTCATCCGGCGAGGCGAGCGTCAGGCGGATGGCGTAGAGGCCGGACTGGTCGGTGGTATAGACGTCGCAACGGCCGGAATCATAAGCCGCGTTGACCTCTTCCAGCTTCTCGAAGACGACCGGGTTGTATTCCATCTTGTTCGCCTTGAAGTAATCGGCGAGGTTGAGCTCGGTCGTGGTGCCGGCCTGCACGCAGACCGAGGCGCCCGAAAGCTGCAGCGCGGAATTCACGCCCGGCAGTTTCTTGGCGTTGATCATGAAGCCCTGGCCGTCAAAATAGTTGACGCCCGTGAAGTTGAAACCGAGCGCCGTGTCGCGGCTGATCGTCCAGGTCGTGTTGCGGATCAGAACGTCGATCTCGCCCGACTGAAGAGCCGTGAAGCGCTCCTTCGCGGTGGTCGGTGTGTATTTCACCTTGGTCGGATCACCGAAGATCGCAGCGGCGACCGCCTTGCAATAATCGACGTCGAAGCCCGACCATTCACCCTTGTCGTTCGGCGCGGCAAACCCGGAAAGACCAGTGTTCACTCCGCATTGCACGAAGCCCTTGGCCTTCACGTCGTCAAGCGTGGCGGCGGAGGCCACCGAAGCGGTCAGCGCCAGCGCTGCAACGCCCAGCATGCCTGTCAGTGCGTTCTTCATACCCACAACCCTCTTCTGTTTTCCAGGATCCAGCCCTGCCTTTTGCGGTGCGGAGACATCATCCTGCTCCGGTCTCTCCCGGAACATGCATGACAGAGCGTCACCAACGCTCTTCCTCCCGCTCCAAATTCTATCGAAGGCGATTATTCGACGCTGGTCAAGTACGAATGGCCGGGCTGGCCCAATCGCGGCAAGCAGTCCAAAGAAACTGTTGTCCCGCGAGGGCTTGGGAGCTTGGCGGCAATGAGCCGGCAAGCTATTTTCGCGCCGCCCGACCGATGACGCTGGGGAACATTTTGCCTTGCTGCAGGCGGAAGACGACACCTCGCGTGGCGAGGAAGCGCGCGAGCACGATGGCGCAGGTCAGTCCGAACAGGAAGCCCGTCATCACGTCCGACGGATAGTGGGACAGCGACGCCACCCGCGTCGAGGCGACGAAAAGCCCAGCCGCCGCGAAAAGCCAGGTCAGGCGCGGGTACCAGAGCATCAATATTCCCGCTACCGCGCCCACGGTCGTGGAGTGGCCCGAGGGAAAGCTTGCGAACGCATAGCCGAAGGAGAGCGGGTCGAAGTGATAAGCGCCGTGCTGCTCGAAAAGCACCGGTCGCGCGCGGCCGAACAGCACCTTCAGCACATTGACCAGGATGCCCGGGATGGCCACCGCGGCGAAGCTGAAACCGGCCTGCCCGAAGACCCGGGCGAGCCGCGCCCTGCCCCGGAACCCGGCCCGCGTCCAATCGGCAAAGCCGACACCGAGAAAGATGGCCGCAGCGGGGATTAGATACCAGTGCGAGCGGCCAAGATCGGTGATTGCGGCCATCCAACCGATGAACGGCGCCCGGCTCGTGCGCACATGGCCAACTACCCACGCATCCGTCAGGGCGGCCGCGCCGGCAAGCGCAAGACCGACCACCACCATGAAGGTCAGCTCGCGCGTCCAGATCGATCCGCCCCGCATGTTCGGCCGATGCCAAAGCCGGTCGTTCGCTCCGCCGAACGCCGCCGCGAGGCGCTGGTGCGGCCGCAACGCCGGCGCCGCTGCCCGAGACGTCTCGCGCTGGCCAAGCGGATCGCGATCGCCGGACGGTTGCGAAGGCTCGGCCGGGCCCTTATGCGTAGCTTCTTTTCTGGACAGGCTTGATCTCATGGCAAAGAGCGACATTGGCGGCAAGGGCATCAATACGCGCCTCGCCCACATTGGCAACGATCCACACTCCTATTTCGGATTTGTCAATCCGCCTGTCGTGCATGCTTCGACGGTATTGTTCCCGGATGCCGCAACGCTGGCGGACAGGAATCAGAAATACACCTACGGCACCCGTGGCACGCCGACATCCGACGCATTGGCCAATGCGATGGACGAACTCGAGGGATCGGTCGGCACCATCATCGTCCCGTCCGGACTCGCCGCCGTCGTCGTCCCACTGCTGGCCTTCCTGTCGGCAGGCGATCACGTGCTGATCACGGACTCCGTCTACTCACCGACCCGCAACTTCGCCGACTCCATGCTCAAGCGGCTCGGCATCGACGTCGAATACTACGATCCGCTGGTCGGGGCCGGCATCGCAGCACTGTTCAAGCCCAACACCAAGGTCGTCTTCACCGAATCGCCCGGCTCGAACACCTTCGAGATGCAGGACATCCCGGCGATCGCGACGGCCGCCCACGCCATCGGGGCAGTCGTCATGACCGACAACACCTGGGCGACGCCGCTCTATTTCAGGGCGCTCGATTTCGGTGCCGACGTCACCATCCATGCGGCCACGAAATATCCGGCCGGCCATTCCGACGTGCTGCTTGGCACAGTCTCGGCCAACGCCGCCTGCTGGGAGCGGCTGCACGAAACCTTTCTGACGCTCGGCTGCTGCGCGTCGCCCGACGACGTCTATCAGGTCCTCCGCGGCCTGCGCACAATGGGCGTACGGCTGGAACATCATCGCAGGAGCGCGCTCGACATCGCACGCTGGCTGGAAGGCAGGACGGAAGTGGCCCGCGTGCTGCATCCTGCGCTGGAAAGCCACCCCGGCCATGCGCTCTGGAAACGCGACTTCTCGGGGTCGAGCGGTGTTTTCTCCCTGGTTCTGCGTGGCGGCGGAAAGAAGCAGGCGCATGCCTTCCTCGACGCGTTGCAGATATTCGGCCTGGGCTATTCGTGGGGCGGTTTCGAGAGCCTCGCCGTTCCCGTCTACCTCGGCGACCGCATCGTCGCCAAGGGCCCGACCGAAGGGCCGGTGATCCGCCTTCAGATCGGGTTAGAGGACATCGAGGACCTGAAGGAGGACATCTCTCGCGGACTGGCCGCCGTGCAGAACGTGTAGCGCCCCGGGGACGTGCAACGCCCCGGGGACGTGCAACGCCCCGGGGACGTGCAACGCCCCGGGATCAGTAGCCGATCATTCCGGAGAAGGCAGCCGCGACAATCAGCGACACGCAGACCAGGACCAGCGGCGCAATGGCATTGTCGGTGTTCATCATCGTCGTCCTCCTGCGGGCGAAGCGCCCGCACCATGCCTCCCGCCACATCCCGCACGACGCGCTCACCCCGGCGCGAACCGTCGGGCGACCCTAACCTGTGTTACCTGAGATGTTGCAATAGACGGCACGGAAATTGGCTGAATTACGGCAACGGCGACGATTTCGCCACGCTTTCGCCAAATGTCTTTCCGGCGTTCCGTCGCGAACAGGACGCCGGAGTGCTTGTCTCGAGGCGCGGTATCATACCGGCAGGCCTGGAGGCTGACCCATCCATGCGGGCTTGATGCCAACGCGCCCAGTGGGTGGATGCTCTGCATACCCACCCGACCTCAATCACGGGCGCGGCCCATCCGGGGCCGCTTGGCTTGCGCGCCAACGGGCGTGACCCGCGGTCTCGCTCTTCACCGTTCGATCCTATCGACCGGTGGTATCAGTCGGCTCTGCCGGCGACGAAGACACAGGAAATGGTCAGCTTCTTCCTGCGCGCCGCGTCCAGCGTCTGGTTGGTCGCGGGAAAGAACGCCCTATCGATGATCCGGAAACCGGCGTCGACGACGAACCGCTCCAATTCCTCCGGAGTTTCAGCATTGAACAGATGATCCGGCGCGGGGCTGTTGATCGGCATGTTCAGAAACAGCCGACCTTCGGGCGCCAGCAGCGAACGCACCAGGGCCAGCGTCTCGGCCGGCTTCTCCATATGCTCGAGAACCTCGCTGAAGACCAGGCTATCGAACGAACCGACGGGGCCCCTGAACAGGTCCCGCAATTCCAGCGCCGGCTGTTCGGCGAGGCCGAGCCTGCGCAATGCTTTCGCCGTCATGGCGATCGAGGCATCCGAGATGTCCCAGGCCGAGACCTTGCCGGCGCGCGGATCGGCAGCCGCGAAATAGAGGAAGAGGCCGTGCCCCGGACCGATTTCGAGATGTGAATAGCCCTCGGTATTCGAAGCCAGGAAGCTCGTGCGGTAGAACTCCATCGCCCTGGTATGATTGCTCCACCACAGCTGCGTCATCAGCAGGCCGTTCATGTAGCGGGTCATATACTCCTTGTTGGAGTAGACGTCGCGATAGGCCTCTTCGAAGGTGTTCAGCCGATAGCGCCCGTGCCGCCGGAAATGGAGTTCCTCGTTCACCTGCTGGCTGCACAGCCAGACGTAGTCCTCGACATGTTCTTCGAGTTCGTCGCCGACGAGCCTGGCAATATGTCCGGCAAATTCGTCAAGACTGGCAGCCTGCGCATCGTCCATCGTTTCGAAACGGCGCCTGAAGAATTTCTCGTGAGCCGGAGCGGCGGCGAGCTGAGTCTCCAGTAGCGCCTTCAGGACCGGGTAGCGCGCATCGATCCGCTGCATTGACTTCGCGCTCCGCCGGGTTCGATCAGACTTGCCGAGACTACAGCGCGTCGCGTGAAGAAGGATCCACGCGACGCGCTGTAGGTTCTTGATTTAGCGCATGTCTTTTTCCCGAATCCGCTGCACAGTTTCGGGAGGCATGCGTTATATCGACGACAGGCTGGCACGGCAACCACGGGCTTCGGCACACCATGACCGACATCGTCTTCGACCCTCGAAAGGTTTTCCACTACGGCTACGTCGTGCCGAATATGGACCGCGCCCTTAGGACCTGGACCCGTCAGGGCGCCGTGATCGTCGTACCGCCGTCGGTCGACCCGATCCAGAACGTCTCCTGCGCGCTGCTCGTCTATCTCGACAGTGTGCCCATCGAGCTGGTGGCGCCGCTGCCCGAAGGGCCTAACCCCGTCGCCTCCCGCCTGTCCAAAGGCGGCGGGCTCGACCATGTCTGCCTGTTTTCCGACGACCTCGACGGCGACCTTGAAAAACTCGAGGCCGAGGGCGGCATCCAGCTTGTTGCTCCATGCTTCGGCGCGGTGTTCAAGAGGCGCCTTGCCTTCGTCGCGACCCGCGCCGGGCTGATCGTGGAGATGATGACGCGCGCCATGGTTGACGGCGCCGGACCCGACCCGCTGCTATCGTTTCTCGGCCGGGCCGATTTCCGACAACCGCCCGTCGACGTCCAGCCGAGTTGAATTACCTCTCCCTCGACGATATGGGTCGGGTCCAACGCAAGCATTCCAAGAGGGGGCTCATGAGCGACAGACTTCTCGCCTTGTTCGCCGAGGAACTGGACGTTTCTTCTTCCGCACTGGACGACGACAGTTCACCCGACACGGTCGAAAACTGGGACAGCCTCGCGGCCATGCGCCTTGTCGCGGCGATCGAGAGCGAGTTCGATGTCAGGCTGTCGACCAGGGAGATCATGAAGATGCGCTCGATCGGAATCGCTAGGGCCGTCCTCCGGGACAAGAGCGTCGACGTCTGAGCGGCCCGCAATCTTGAGAAGTGCCCCCTGCAAGGACCGAACGCAGAAGCTTGCCAAGGCGCTCGACGTTCTGCCCTTTTTCACCCTGTCCACTCGATAGGCATGCGTGATGGGCAGCGGCGGTTTCTTCGGCTTCTTCCTGGATCTCTTTTTCCTGGTCCCGATCCTGCTCGCCGTCAGGGCCGCCTTCCCTCACCCGGTCGCCTTCCGGGTCGCATCGACCCTCGCCGGGCTCTATCTCATCTACGCCCAGGCGCCGCGCTTCCTGCCCTTCTTCATTGCCTATTGGGTCGCGGTCTGGCTGCTGCAGCACCTTGCCGCGCAGGCGGAGCGGCGGCCCTCCAATGCGAACCTCGCTCTTGCCGTCGTCGTCGTCGTTCCCCTCGCGCCGATGGTGGCGTGGAAGCTCGCTCCTGCACATTTTGTCCCCTCGCTCAACGAATTCGCGGCGAAGGTTCTCTGGGCGGCGGCTCCCGGCTTCGGGTTCGCGGACGCCCTGGTCGGCATCGTCGTGCCGCTGGGTCTTTCCTTCGCGACCTTCCGCGCGCTCGACCTGCTGCTGAAGATCTATCTCGGCCTGCTGCCGCCGCTGAGCTTCGATCGCGTGCTCTATTACGGCTTTTTTCCGCCGATCCTCGCACTTGGTCCCATTGCCGAATATGAGGAAGTGAGAGCGGACAAGCCTTCGTCCCGATGGCCCAAGGCGGGGGATGTCGCGGTCGGCATTTTCCGTGTCATGCTCGGCATCGTGAAGATCTTCGCGGTCGGCATGCTCCTGGAGCGCGGCGCGGCGGTGATGTGGCGGGGCGGCGACGCGTCGGTGTGGGCGAGTTGGGGCGCGCTCCTGCTCTACGGATTGTTCTTCTACGCGAACTTCTCCGGCTACAGCGACGTCGCAATCGGGGCCGCACGCATCCTCGGACTGAAGCTGAAGGAGAACTTCGCCAATCCATTCCTGAAAACCAACCCGCAGGCCTTCTGGAACGCCTGGCACATGAGCCTCACGCGCTGGACGCAGCGCTACGTCTTCGTCCCGCTTGGCGGCATGCGCCCCGGCCGTCACTACGCCGCCGCCTTCGCCAGCATCATGGTCATTGCGCTTTGGCACGGCCTGGCCCTGCCGATGGTGGTGTTCGGCATCTTCCATGGAACGATTGCCGTCGCGCACCGCTGGCTGACCGAGCGCCGGCGGCGCGCAGGCAAGAAGCCCGGTCCGGAGCCCTGGTACGGCCATGCCCTCAAATCCGCACTGGTGTTCTCCTACGTGTCGCTCAGCCTGCCCCTTCTGGTCCTGGACAGCGGGCAAGCGCTGGCGCTTTATGGCCGCCTGTTCCTCGGCACGCCGATGTAGGGCGCTGACATGCTGGATTTTCAGCCTTGGATCGAACGCACTTTCGGCGCCTGGACGTTCCGCGAGATCGTGATCGCCCTGGTGGTCGTCGCCGCCGCCCTCGCCGCTTTCGATGTGGCGCGGGCGTTTGTGCCGATCCCCGTCTTTCCGACACCGGACGCTGGCTCGTCGAGCGCCATAAGGCGCTGGCTCGACCGTGACGATCCGCGCGGCTTCCTGCCGGGCTCCGCGCTCGGTTCACCCGGCGAGGATGACGGGCGCTTCGACATCGCCTGGATCTCGGGTTCGCCGATTTCCATCCGCAAAGCGCCGTCCGAATGGCGCCTGATGGGCAAGTCGGGCTACGAAATGACCGATGTGCTGGCGCGCTATCTCGTTTCCATGGACGGGCGGCCGGTCAGGATCCAGGAATATCTGCTTCAGGGCGTGCGTATGGGTGATGTCAGGCGCGCCGTACTGTTCGCGGCCCATCAGCCCGAAATCGATGCCTATGTCGTCGAGGCGAACCCGGTCTGGATGCTCAACGACCTGCTGCAATTCACGCTGTCCCGACAGCGCGCCTCCGTCCTCGGGCTTCCCGGCGCGACGCGGTTCGACTTCGCCGTGATGGCGCGGCTGCTCAGGCCGCATGAAATCGGATTCCAGCTACTTGCAGGGGCGCTTCCGGTCATACGTGACCGTTTCGCCCTTTTCGGTAGGCTGTCGCCCTCTCCCCTTCCACCGTTCCCGCAGCGCAAGCCTGCAGAACATGTCCGGGACGGGCCGATGGTCGGCACGTGGATGAATTGGCTTTTCCCCGACATCGCCACGCTTCCCATCCCCGAAGCTGCCGCCGGCCTGCGCAGCTACCGCAACCTGATGCTGATGGGCGACCTCGGCGAGGAGGGGCTGGGCATGCGGCTGTTCGCGGCCAATCTTCGCACCCTGGCCGCAACGGGCAAGCCTGTGATCGTCTTCATGCCGCCGCTCAATCCCAAGCTGAAGCTCGATCCCGCCTCGGTCGACTATGTGCGGTCGATGACCGCTGCTCTCCAGCGGCAGTTTGCCGCCGCGGGGGCGCCGAACATCATCTTCCGCAGCGATACGGTCTGGGCGGAGCCGCAACCCGCCGACTATTTGGACATATTGCACCTGCGCCACGGACAGGGCGTCATCGGTCTCGTTGTCGGTTTGCTCGAAGAGAAGATCGGCAAGACCTTCGCGAAACGGCCGCTGTCCGATGTCTATGGCGCACCGGAGAGGACGACCGTCGGACAGAAGGCAACACCATGACCGACGGACCGGGCAAGGACATCAACTGGGTCGCCGTCTTTGTCTTTGCCCTCGCGGTTCTCGCCGGCTTCGTGCTGATTCTTTATGCCGGCGGCGGCAGCAGCTTCGTATACGACAACGTCTGAGCGGAAGCCTTTGTGGCCTTTTCGAGGCCACCACCCCTATCCAATCGTAGAAGCGGGCTCATCCCTTTGGTGCTGAAAACTTCAAGGGGGCGGCGGCGTTATCCTACGGGAAAGCGGATGGCGCGGCGGCGGCGGCCGCGCCAAACGAGGAGTAAGAAAATGAGCAAAGCTCGGACAATCGCTGTGGGTCAGGAACGCTTCGAGATACGCGACGACGGTATAGCCAGCGTCTTCACCGACCTCATCATAGAAAGCAGGCTGATGGGCGGTGTCGTCTGCCTGTCGCTTGGCACGCTGGTCATCGACGGAGACGTCGACGCCGGAAACGACCCGGAAGCCGTCATCGCCGCCAGGCTGCGAATGACGCTGCGCACGGCAAGGGCTGTCCATGAACAGCTTTCGCTGCTGATCGAGCGCGCCGACCAGGAACTCAAGCCCAAACCGAACTAGTGCGGCGACTTCGCACGATTTCGAAATCTCGATCGGCGACGAAATTCGAAATCAAAACGAAAATATGTCCTGAGTTCCCTTTTTGCGATAAGTGCTTCCGCCTCGTCCATACGCGCGGTGCCGATCCCTGTTAGCGGTGCGTCCCTCGAAAACAACACGGAGACGGGACAATGCCGACTTATGTAGGAACCCTTGGCGCCGACAATATCAACAATGCCGTTTCGGACGTCATCTACGGACTTGATGGAAACGATACGATATTCTCGTCATTTGGCGGAACAGTTCACATCTACGGCGGACAAGGTGAGGATACGATCGATTACAGCGATGTGGCAGCGGGTAGCGCCAAGATCTACGGCGACGATGGTGCGGACATCATCGACGGCGGCGCGAACAACGATGAGATCTATGGCGGCGAGGACGGCGACCAGATCACCGGCTGGATGGGCGACGACTATATAGACGGAGGACGAGGAAACGATCAGCTTTATGGCAATGACGGTTTCGACACCATCTACGGCGGCGATGGCGCTGATATCATCCATGGCGGCGCCGGCGAAGACATAATCGACGGAGGTTACGGCAACGACTGGCTGGACGGCGGTTCCGGAGCCGACATCATGATCGGCGGTGTCGGCAGCGACACCTTCTATGTCGACCACGCCGGCGACTATGTCGAGGATTCCGGTATGGCCGGGAGTGGCAACGATCTCGTGATCGCGTCGGTCAGTTTCAGCCTGATCGACCCGGATCATGCGTCCGGCCGGATAGAGATGCTGACGCTGGAGGGAACAGCCGACATCAACGGCACCGGCAATGAGATTGACAATATCATCAAGGGCAATTCGGGCGCGAACATCCTGAACGGTCGCGGCGGTGCCGACAAGATGACGGGCGGCGCGGGCGACGACAGGTATTACGTCGACAATGCCGGCGACAGCGTCATCGAAGCGGCCGGAGAAGGCAATGACGTCGTCTACACCTACACCAGCTACCAGTTGGCAGCAGGACAGCATATCGAGACTTTCTCCACCACCGCGCTTAGCGGCACCGGGGCCATCAACATGACCGGCAACGAGGTGGCACAGCGCATCAACGGCAACAACGGGGATAACCGCATCTATGGGGGCGCCGGCAACGACCTACTGGTGGGCTACGCCGGCAATGACAACCTGGAAGGCCAAGCCGGAAACGATCGCCTTTTCGGAGTGTCGGGCGCCGACAAGTTCATCTTCCGCTACGCCACCATGGCGACGGCCGGCGCCGACACCATTGTCGACTTCGATGCGGACGATCTCATCTTTGTGGATCACCCGACATATGCCGGCGCCCTCGGCGCTTCGTCGTTCCGCACCGGCACCGAGGCGCTCGACGCCGACGACCGCTTCATGTGGGACGCCCCCAGCAAATCGCTCTACTTCGATGCGGACGGCAACGGGGCAGCCTCCAAGGTGCTCATTGCGGTTCTGGAGAATGGCTACGCGTTGTCGGCGGACGACATAATGATGTTCTGAAGCCAGATCCCGCACGTCCCGGCTCGAGGTTGCGGGCTGCCGGCTGGCTCCGAGGCCCGTAACCCTTCCGACATCACCTTCAGGACCTCGGCCAGGATTTTGCGTTCGCGCCGAGGCGTCGCTTCAAGGTGACAGTGACACCCAAGCGCTTTCGAATGCGCGCGGCTCGCCATAATTGAATCGGGAATTGAAGGTTCGTTCAGCCTGCGCTTGGAAGCCAGACGTCACCTTCCGATCCCCAGATGCGAAGCGACCAGTTCGGCGACCGCGGCATAAGGCATGATGCCGAGTTCCTTGCCGTCGATGCCGGGTCCGGTCGCAAGCACGGGTACACGCTCGCGGGTGTGGTCCGTGCCGCGCCAGGTCGGGTCGTTGCCGTGGTCGGCAGTAATGACAAGAAGATCGCCCCGCCGCAGCCGGCCGGTCAGTTCCGGCAGCCGTGCATCGAACGCCTCCAGCGCTCTCGCATAACCCGCCACGTCGCGGCGATGCCCCCACAGGCTGTCGAACTCGATGAAGTTCGTGAAGACAAGGTCGCGGGGCTCCGCCCTGTCGCACCAGTCGAGCACGCGGTCGAAGAGCGCCATGTCGTCGGCGCCCTTGGCGACATCGGTGATGCCCTTGTGGGCGAAGATATCGCCTATCTTGCCCACCGCGTGGACCGCGCCACCCGCGGCGATCACCCGGTCGCAGATCGTGCCATCGGGCGGCGCGATGGCGAAGTCCTTGCGGTTGGGCGTCCGGACGAAGCTGCCGGGCGCCTCGCCGACGAAAGGCCTGGCGATGATGCGGCCGACATTGAGCGGATGGAACAGCTCGGCCGCGACCCGGCACAGATCGAGCAGCCGGCCGAGCCCGAAATGCGTCTCATGGGCTGCGATCTGCACGACGCTGTCGGCCGAGGTATAGACGATCGGCATGCCGCTCGTGATGCTTTCCACCCCGAACCGGTCGATCACGTCCGTTCCCGACGCATGGCAATTGGCGAGCGTGCCGGGAATGCCGGAACGGGTGACCAGTTCGCCCATCAGCTCTGCGGGAAAAGCCGGGACCGTGCGCGGAAAATAGTGCCAGTCGCGGGTGACGGGCACGCCGGCGAGCTCCCAATGGCCCGACTGCGTGTCCTTGCCGGCCGAGCTTTCTTCCGCGACGCCCCAGCGCCCGGCCGCAACGGCGCCCAGACCGGGTGCCGCCTTGCCGGAGGAGAGCTGGATGGCAGCTCCCAACCCCAGCGAATCGAGATTGGGGATGTCAAGCGGACCGCTGCGCCCCTGCTCGGCGCGGCCGCCAGCACATGCCTCGGCGATGTGAAGCAGCGTGTTGGCCCCTTCGTCGCCGTAACGTGCCGCGTCCGGCGCGCCGCCGCATCCGACGGAATCGAGAACGCAGAGGAAGACACGTGCCATCATTTCACCTCAAGCAAGCTGACAGCGACCGAGTGAACGGCGCCGGATCAGTTCAACGATCTCATAGAAAGCCCAGCCGATGAGGGATAGCAACAGGACCATGCCGATGACCACGGCCGTATCGCTGTTCTCCTGCCCGAAGACACGATGTAGCCGATCCCCTCGTTTGCTCCCATCGATTCGCCGATCACGGCCGCGATCATGGCGAGCATGGCGGCGGCCGTGCCATGAGCACCGAAGGCAGGAGAGACAGCAGCTCGATATGGCGGAAGCGCTGAGCGCGCCGACCGGTCCGAGGCGCGGGAGCATCAATTCTGCTTAAGTCGATTACGCCCTACGCACAGGTGCAGTCCCGGCCGATCACCGCTAACCTCGATGGTCCTCCAGGCAACGCGCAGTGCACGTGGAGAGAAACGATGAAGCTCAGATTGTTGAGTTCGACCGGCGCTATGCCGATGCTCCTGGCAACCGTCGCCGGCGCAACCGTGCTCGCAGGCGTTGTCGTTGGCGGTCTCGATTCGCAACTACAGAACGAAGACGCGGATAGGGGCGGCGTCAGTCGTTCCGCGCCCAGCCCGACCCTCGGCATCGGCCTGCCTGCGTTGGTCGTCGTCGGCGGATATGTCTGGGTCCGCTATAGGTCCAAGAAGCGCCGGACATAGGCTTGAAAGAGATCGAGGACTATGCGCCGACGGAGGACGATGGCCGGGCTGGCAAGCCCGGCGGGGCCTTCGCGCCGGCCAGAACGGACCTCCCCCGATCACGCGTTCCACCTTTGCCGACGTGCCGTGCCCATTACCCCGGCGGATCGAGATGGGTGCGCATGACGGTTGCTTCCCCATCCCCGCAGCCTTCCCCGAAAGACAGGCGGGTCGGCATCCGCAACGTCACTTTCGAGGCCTGCTCAGGCTTCACTCACGTTACGGCCCATCGGCTCGCTCAACCGCCCAAGGCGGACTTTGTCGCAGGGCTTCGATCCATCCAGTTACCCGGACAAACCGCCTGCCAGCTACCAGTTCAAGCGACAACTCACTGGGTGGATACTTCCTGCACTGGTGGAACACGCGCTCGGGGCGCACTGTCTTTTTCCCGAAACCGGTGCCCACTTTCGGGAGACATGCTTTAGGGTTCGCGGGGGTCGAACCGCAGTGCGTCTGTTATCTGGTCGATAGTATAGCGCCTGGCGCCCCTGAGAGATTGCCACTTCGCTTCTTGGGCTTCGTCCTCCGCGATGTTGCCAATAATCGTGCTTGCACGGCCCGTCGACAAGTTGATGCTGACTTCTTCCGTCTCGCCTGTGCCGCGATGCGTCCGGCTTCGGTCCAATCCGATCAATTCAAAGCCGTCATCCTGGAAACGGAACGTCAGTTTCGTCTGCCCCATCTCCCAACCGCCCGCGCTGGCGAAAAAGCCGAGAGTGACCGAGAACGCTCCTCTCGCGACTGCCAAACTTCCTGGGCTGGCGAATGGATCGTCCAAAACCGGGTCTTCGTGCCTTGGTATGAGGGTGTGATTGGCGAGCGCGAGACGGTAGTTTGCCCGGCCTTCAGTGCCAAACGCGACGGCAAGGATTCGTGGATTTGTATCCAGGCTATTGGAGCCCAGCCCGTCCAGGTTCGCCACTATGTTGGCCGGATTGTCCTCCCGCAGTACGAATACGACGTCGTTGACTCGATCGCGGTTCAAATCACCTTCCGCTTTTGCTTCGAAGTACCAGCCAACCGGTACGAAATCCCGGAGCTCCGAAGCCGTTTCAGGAAGATCGGGATACCGCGCTGCGGGGATTTGCAGCTCACTCGCTACGCAAGTTTGCCACATTGCAGCTGGCGCAAGAGCCAGACTGATCCAAAGCCCTGTTCGCATTGATGCCCCCGAAACGGACCGCCCGTCCAATGCGGGCGTATCCTAGTCAAGGTCATTCCATGCTGCCAGCCATGGAACAGCAGGAAAGATGAGTACAAGGCGGATGAAATGTTGGAACGCGGCCAACGGCCGCGACGGAACTCGTCGGCCGGAGGGGTACTTCCTTCACCTGTCACGTGTCAGGATTCGAATGAGCGGCAGCCCATAACGTTCGCATAACTGCCATAGCGCGCTACGGGTCTACAGGGCGGACTTCGGGCTTTCGCGACGCACCATCGAAGCCAAAAAAGATAATTATTTCCACTTGATGCGTTGGCGATCCCGGCAGGATTCGAACCTGCGACCATCGGCTTAGAAGGCCGGTGCTCTATCCAGCTGAGCTACGGGACCGTCCGCGCCGGCCTAGCCGGCGAAGCCGTGGATGCGCCTGATCGGAAGCTTCAGTGCGTCCACGGGGTCTTGCGGTCATAGCGGAAATTCTCCGCATAGGAAATCTGCCGGCGGCGCGTTTCCTTGGGCAGTTCGACACGATAGGCGAGCCCGTTCTTTTCGGCATAGGCGACCGCCTCCTGCTGCGAACTGAAGGTCAGCCTGATCTGGCTCTTCATGTCGCCCGAACTGGTGTAGCCCATGAGCGGATCGATCTTGCGCGGCATTTCCGGATCGAATTCGAGCACCCAGAGACCGGTCTTGCCCTTACCGGACTGCATCGCCGTTTTGGCGGGGCTGAAAATGCGTGCGGACATGTCCCTCATTCCTTGCTTCGGCGCGAGGCGCCTCGACCTGTGGCGTCAATACTGTGCATTAGGGCCAACGGCAAGACATAAGCCATCCGACGACTCGCCTTCGCCCGAGGAGGCTGGCGACCCTGGAACGTCCTGCGGCGTGCTTGTGAAGAAGGATGCCGTAGGTTCTTGATTTTGGCGCATGTCCTTTTCCCGAAACCGCTGAACACTTTCGGGAGAAGCGCGTTAGCGCCACCCCAGGCAGATGTTGTCGATCCGCCCGGTTGCCATCCTCTCGCGGATCGCGCCGAGACGGCGCGAGAGTTGCTCGGAGAAATGCTCGTGGGTCTCGACCAGGATGAGATCGATCCGGCGATCGAGGCCCGCGTCGAGGATGGCCTCGAGGACCTCCGCCTCGTAACCCTCGATGTCCAGCTTCAATAGCCGCACCGGTTCGGGCAGCGCCTCGACATATGCCACGAGATCGACGATCTCGACCTCCGATACCGGCGCGCTCATATGGACGTCGCGGCGCACCAAGGACGAAGCGATCGTGTCGGCGATCTCGCCTGAGGATGCCGACTGCGTCTGGTAGAAAGGCGCGCGCCCGGGCTTTGCCCCGACGGCCTTCGCTTCGATCGTCAAGCCAGGGGTTTCAGGAAAGCGCGAACGCAGCACGTCGAGCGCTGCGGGGTCGGGCTCGAATGCGATGACCTTGAGGCCCCTGGCAAGCAGGAACGCGGTGACGTCGCCGACATTCGCCCCGCAGTCGATCGCAAGCGCTCCCTCGGGCAACTCCCGAAGCAGCCTTCGCATTCTCAGCAAAGCGCCCTTGAAGGCGTCACGAGGCCGTTTGCGGAACCTCCGGTAAAGATGCCACCGGAGCCAGGAATTCCAGTAGCTCTCGTCAATTTCGAGCATCTTGCCCGTTCGCTCCCTTTCGATCGAAGGGCGCTATCATAGTCGGAATGCGACCACAAACCGCCGATCACATGTTTGCCGGTGCGGCGCCCCCAGCGGTACCACCTGCCCCCAGGCTTGCGCCGACCGCCGAGCAAACGCCGTTGCAGCCATGTCGAGCGGTGCCCGACGATGTCGATTGCGCTATCCTCGAGAGTCCCACCAGGCCGACTAGGCTGGAATGCCACCTCGACCGGGCTTGGAGGCGACCATCCACGGTTCGATCTCGACAGGCGCCTGGTCGAGGATGTTCGCTGCGCGGGCGAAGCCGGTGAAGGCCTCGTACGCATAGGAGGCTGGTATCTCGCCGCGCTGGGCAGCTTCGCAGGCCCGGGAAGCGGCGTCGTAGATTGGTCCACGGCGCGCTTGCGGCCATTCGGCCAGGAACGCAAGCGCCTCACCGACGCATGTGACCTCGCGCCGAAGGCGTTCTCCGTTCCTTAAGAAAACGGCACGTGCAAAATTCTTCCTGTTCATAGGCTCCTCCTGCTGTGAAGCGGCGCGTGAGGCGCCGCTCCCTGCGTTCCAAGGCCCTCATGCTGGACGGCGCGTATGCCCCAGTTCGCCGACGGCATCCCTCATCGCCTGCAATGCACGTCCAACCGGCCGTCGAGCGCGTCGCGACAGGTGCGCATGGCGGACCTTGGGACCGGAATTTGGCGGGCTCAACCGAGCCATCCATTCGATGGCTTCCCAAGTCGTGGCGACCCGGCGCGGCGCGGCCTCATCGCAGATCTCTGCGGGCAAAGGACACTTGTCGTCCATCATCACTTCCTCGGATTGCTGCGTGGTCTCTTTGAGCAAGCGATGGCCGCAGGCCAGATCCGCCGCGACCTGAGCAATAAATGGTCTTCAAGGCCGCCACCCGCAAGCCCGCTCCCCCAACAGCCGGCACCGCCATCGCGAGCGCGCCGGCGGTGTGTTGCAATCTTCGAGCGGCTGCGTTTTCAAGCGGCTCGCAATAGTTCCATCCTCTCGACCAGATAGCGGCGCCGCTCCTGCCAGTCCGGCGTGGAATGCCGATGCATCCACACGGCCTCAGTCGCCGTCACGGCCCGTCCTCGCCGCCTGGCTTTCACGCCGACATGCGCGGCGCGCAGCCGCACGCTCCGACGATCGGACCTGTCGACAATCGGGATCAGCCTGGGATCGGGAGCCGCTTTGCGTGATCCATCGGGATTGGTGCGCCACCGGCCAGAGCAGTTGTCGCCAGCAACCCCGGAGACGCCGATGCGTCTGAATACATCGGCCATCAAGTCAGGCGGTCGAGGCACGGCCTGGGCAATCTTCGCCTTAGAAGCCCCGCTGCCACTCGAGATACGGGTTGCCGCCCGGTGCGCCGCGATTGCTACCGAAAGCGGGTTGCAATTCCGGATTGATATTGCTTTGGCTTGTCGCCTGACAACCGGCAACAACGACAACAATTACAGACAGAAACGCAATTTTCCACATTATTTCATCTCCGGAATGACACCCGCCTGCACCACATGCATTTGGATTACTGTTTGCATTTGTTTCAGATTTGTCGATCAATTGAGTATGAACAATAGACCCAGACTGAAGGACGGTCCTGTTCGATTCCGCAGCCCAAAGCCGAAGAAGCATATCGACTGGAGAGCGCGCCGTGAAGCCGCCCGCCAGTGGAAGGCGCAGCCATATTGTTGTGCCAACAGGAGCGCATCGCCGAGCGTTTTTCCGGCCTGCGCTTCGTCGCCATAAGCGCGCCGAACGATCGGCTCGCCTAACCTGACCAAGTCGTCGAAGACGCGACCGACGGGTGCGGCGGCGTTTTCGGCATCTATGAGGACGGCGAGACGCCGGGAACGCTGGCAAGCCCGTCGTGATCGATGATCCTCAGGCTCAGGATGCGCTCGAACCTGGGCGGGGGATCAGGCTCCCGGGGAGCGAGGCGGAATACGTCGAGCCAGGGCGCGCTCGTTGTCGGAGATCGGCCGGTCACACGCATCGCATGAGGGACGCCTCCAGTTCCGACAGGGCTGCAACGCCCAGCATCGCCAGAGCGCGGTCCATCTCGTCGCGAAGGATGGCGATCAACCGGTCGATGCCAGCCTCGCCCTCAGCCGCCACGGCGTAGAGCGCCGGCCGCCCGATGCCGGCCAGGCCGGCACCAAGACACAGCGACTTGACCACATCCGCCCCCCGCCTGATGCCACTGTCGATCAAGACGGGGATTTTGAGTTCGGCCGCGATTTCGGGCAAGACGGCGACCGGGGAGACGGTATCGTCAAGCTGCCGGCCGCCGTGGTTCGACAGGATCACCGCATCCACCCCCAGATCGGCGCAGCGCCGGGCGTCGTCCTTGCGCAGGATGCCCTTCACCATCAGTTTTCCCGGCCACAGATCGCGCAGCCCGGCCAGCGCATCCCAATCGAAGCTGGCATCCATCCGCCGCTTCATCAATGCGGCCTGCACCTCGGCGTTCTGTGTCCCGGTCGTCTCGAAATTCTTGAGTTTCGGCACGCCATGGCGCAGGTAATCGAGCGACCAGCCGGGATGGGTGATGCCGTCCCAGATCGAGCGCGGCGTATAGCGCGGCGGCAGGCCGAAACCGTTCCTCATGTCGCGTTCGCGATAGCCGTTCAGGGGGACATCGACCGTCAGCATGAGCGTCGAATAACCGGCATCGCGCGCCCGGCAGCACATGGCAGCCGAGATCTCGCGGTGCAGGACGTAAAGCTGGAACCATTTGTCGCCGTCGCCGGCACGGGCGATCTCCTCGATGGATTCCGACGAGGCCGTGGAGAGCGCGAAGGGGATGCTAGCGCGGGCGGCGGCGCGGGCCAGCATCGCATCCGCACCGGGACGCAGCGCGCCGTTGAACCCGGTCGGAGCGATATAGATCGGCAGGCTGTAGCTGCGGTCCCACAACTGCGCGGTCAGATCGCGGCGGCTGACGTCCCGAAGGCGATGCGGCAGAAACTGCCATGCCCTGAAGGCGGCGAGATTGGCGTCAAGCCCGCTTTCATCCCCTGCGCCGCCCTCGATGAAATCGTAGATCATCCTGGGCAGGCGCTGGCGGGCCTTCCTCTGGAAGTCATGAGCGTTGAAAATGCCGGTCATAATTCGGCTCTATCGGGGGACGCACCGGCCCCGATCAGCGTCCGGGGCCGGCAGATATCGGTCAGGCATTCTTGACCGGCGGATCACTTCGTCAGCAGTTCGCGCAGTTTGGGGCCATTCTCGGGGCTGGCCGAGATGATCATCTGCCAGCCGGCGTCCTGTGCCGTCTGTTCGAATGCAGCGGCCTTGTCTGCCGGCAGGCCGACCATGGCGATGCCGGCCTCCTGCTGCTTCTTGCCCTCTTCTTCGGCCAGCGTGATGAAGCTGCCCGCGGCATCCTCCATGGCAACCATTTCCTTCTGAAGGAACGCCTTCTGCTCGTCGGACAGGGCATTCCAGGCCTTCTGGCTCATGTAGATGCCGGTCTCGACGTTGTAGAAGCCCGGGTCGATGCGGGCCTTGGTCTTTTCCTGCCAGCCGAGGTCGAAGACGCCGATTGCCGGCCAGCCGTAGCCGTCGACCGCCCCGCGTTCGAGCGCCGTGTAGACATCGCCAGGCGCCATCTGCACCGGCTGCGCGCCGAGCGCGGCAAAGAAGGCCTGATAGACCGGCACCGAGCGCAGTTTGAGGTCCTTGACGCTTTCATTCTCGGGCGCCTTGGCGAGATAGATATGGTAGGGGATGTTCTGCGCCAGCCGGCCCAGCCAGTGGATGCCGGCCTTCTCCTCGTGAAGCTTGTTCATCAACTCGTAGCCGCCATTCTCGCGCAGTTCGGCCATGCTGCGGTTGGTCAGCGTCAGCGCGACGCCTTCGGGCACCAGATTGGCATGGAAGACCGCCGTGGAGTTGGCCAGGTCGACGACCTTGCCGCGCAGGGCGTTGCCGATCTCCATCGGCGGCATCGCCTCGGGGCCGCCGATCATCTGGATCTGCACCACGCCCTTGCCGTTCTCGTTCACATTGGCGACGAATTCCTCGAACGGCTTGGCAAAACTCGTGCCGGCCTGGAACGCCGAAATCGCACGCAACGTGACTTCTTCGGCGCTGGCGGCACTGGCAAGGGCGGCCAGTGCAAGGGCCAGCGAAAAGGGGCGGGCAAAGGTCATGGGTCAGTCTCCTATTGGTTCGCCGCTCGTGTGTCTCAGCGGATGAGCGAAGGAAGATAGAGTGTCAGTTGGGGCGCCAGGATCATCACCATCAGCACCAGAAGTTCGATCAGGATGAAGGGCACCGCGGCACGGTAGATCTTCGTCAGCGGAGTGCTGGGCGCCACGCCCTGCATCACCATCAGAAGAATGCCGAAGGGCGGCGTCAGCAGACCCAGCTCTATGGCGACCAGCATCATCAGACCGAGCCAGACGAGGTCGATCCCGGCAGCCTTGGCCAATGGGATGAAGAGCGGCAGGGTGATCATCATCATCGAGATCTGATCGATGAAGCAGCCCAGCACCAGAAGCACCGCCAGCATCGCAAGAACCAGCGCCATCGGCGGAAGGTCGGCCGATGTCACGAGATGGATGAGCCCCGTCGTGGCGCCGGAAAAGGACAGGATCTGCGAGAAGGTCGTCGAGGCGACGATAATGAACAGGATCGCGACGGAGATTTTTGCCGTTTCAGTCATGGCCTTGGCAAAGGATGCGAAGGTGAAGCTGCGATAGGCCAGCGTCGCGATGAAGGCTCCGAGCACACCGAGCGCGGCAGCCTCGGTCGGGGTGGCAATGCCGGCCAGCATCCCGCCGATCACGGCGACGAAGATGCCGAACAGTGGCACCACGTCGCGCATGAAGGGCCAGATCCGCTGACCGAGCGGTGGGATGGCATCCAACGCCTCGCGCGGCGCCGAAGCGCGAACGAAGAGACCAACGAACACCACAAAGGCCAGAAACAGCCCGGCCATCAGCACGCCCGGCATGATGCCCCCGATCAGAAGTTCCGAGATCGAGATTCCCGACAGTGAGCCGAGCATCACCGCCAGCGTCGACGGCGGGATGAGCACGGCGATCCCGCCCACCGCCATGACCGGGCCAAGCGAAAGCGTGGTGGAATAGCCGCGCTTCATCATCTCTTGCGACAGGGTTCCGCCAAGGAGCGCCGTGTTGGCGATGGATGATCCCGAGAGCGCCGCGAAGGCGGTACCGCCGACGACCGAGACACAGGCAAGTCGTGCCGGCAGCCGGACCAGCAGCTTCTCGATGGCATCGATGGCACGGTAGGCGAGACCGCAGTGGAACAGAAGCTCGCCCATCAGAACGAAGAGTGGGATCGGCGCCAATGCAAAGGAATTGACCGACATCGAGGCATTGCGGATCAACTGTTCCAGGCCGCTTTCTCCGCCCAGGAACAGCCAGGCGCCCACGATGTTCGCACCCAGGAAGGCCAGAGCTACCGGCATGCCGATGGCGAACAGCACCGCCAGAAGGCCGCCGAGCAGGAGCAAGGTCACCCACCAGGTCATCATGCCTCGGTCCTCCGCTCGATCACCCGACCGAGGAATTCCAGCGTGCACAGGCCAAAGCAAACCACTATGGGAATCTGGAGATACCATTCGGGGAAGATCAGATTCTTGAAGACCAGCGATCCCGCCCCGCGCGTATCGACGATCACCCTTGACGCTTCATAGAAAAGCAGGCCGCAGATCATCAGGCCGAAAAGATTGGCCAGCCGCCCCAGGACTTGCGCCGCAGCGCGGGGCACGAGCCGCAAAACGACGTCGACGTTGATGTGGCCGTACTCGCGCAACAGCCATGGCGCTCCGAAGAAGGTGGAGATGGTCAGCAGGTATTCGGTGATTTCGTTCAGCCACGGCCATTTGGCGATGGCGAGGTTACGAAACAGGATGTCGGCGGTGACGATCACGGTCAGCGCACCGAACCCGGCGCAGGCAATTATCCCGCAGAACTTGAATACGGCCTGGAATGCCGCGCGGAATGGCTGCCGCTGCATGGAGTCTCCCTCTCCCGATCGGAGGAAATTACTTTAGACTTAAAATTCCTTCAATAGAAATTTTAAGCATGAAGAAAATGGCCTCTGTCCCGAGCGGTGACGCGTCAGCGCTGTCAACGCCATTCTCCGCCACGTCCGGCGCGATCGCCTGCAGCGCGACAAACATGCGCGCCTGCGCATGACCAGGTCGAAAAGGGGTTCAGGGCTGCCTGGGCCGTCTGCCTCAAAACCATCGTTGCGGCGGCGCTCCTGACGACTGATGGACGAAACTCCTTGATCGAATACGGAAGGCCCGCAAGGCGGCACGCGTCCAGTGTCATTCCATTCACTGTTGGCTGTTGCCTGTGCCGCAAGGACGTGTTAGCCGGACGCCCATCAAAGCCGGACGAGTGCAGAACAACCAGTGAATATCCGGGGTGATTCTCGGTGTGACTTTGGACCACAAACGGCACACCAAACACCCTTTGTTCTCATTCGGCAAGAATCCGGCCTTGCCAGGAAAGGCTGAATAGCTTAACGGCTACAATGCCTTACATCGGCCCGGAGTGTAGCGCAGCCTGGTAGCGCACCTGATTTGGGATCAGGGGGTCGCAGGTTCGAAT
This sequence comes from Mesorhizobium sp. L-8-10, assembly GCF_016756635.1. Classification (NCBI taxonomy): domain Bacteria; kingdom Pseudomonadati; phylum Pseudomonadota; class Alphaproteobacteria; order Hyphomicrobiales; family Phyllobacteriaceae; genus Mesorhizobium; species Mesorhizobium sp. L-8-10. The sequence goes on from NZ_AP023263.1 coordinate 6,074,431, forward strand.
CCTGCCACTCCGACCAATGCTGCCCTTCCTGGACGCAGCTCGGAGCCGGGTCGGTCAGAAAAGCTCGCCCTGCCCCTCGTCCATCGCGCTTATGATCTCGGCGGCCATCGCCCGCGTGATGCGGCTCTTCTGCTCGAGCGCGACCCGGTCCAGCCTCTGCACCACACGAATCGCGGTCGACAGCGAGCGCTCGATGCGCCGCACGACATACTGCACCACATGCGGCTCGACCTCGACCTGGCGGTCGGCGAAGAGCTTGGTGATGACGCCGGCAAGCAGGACGTCGTCCGGTTCGCGGATCTCGACAGTGGCGGCCGCTTTCAGCCGGGACGCCAGGTCGGGCAGCCGCACTCCCCAGGCCGCTGGGAACCGGCGGGCCGTCAGGAGGAGATGCGTGCCGGCTCCGCGCACGGCGTTGATCAAATGGAAAAGCCCGTTCTCGTCGAGCGGACCGCTGTCGGCATCGTCGATGAAGACCGGGCCGGACGACGCCGCATCGACGGCCTCACCTCCGATGTCGCCGCATCCCACGTGCCGCGCATCCGCCATCTCGCACCAGATGGCGCCAAGATGCGACTTACCCGACCCGGCCGGCCCCGCCAGCACCACGACGGGCGACGGCCAGTCCGGCCACCGGTCGATCAAGGACACCGCGTCGCGATTTGCGACCGACACGACGAGGTCGTCGCGCGAGCGACCCTCGGCATGCGCGAGATCGAGCGGAAGCTGGCGTGGTCTATTTCGGGCCATGCGCGCCCGGCGCCTCCGGATGGGGCGGGCCCCCTTCGACCTCGCCCTGGTGGCCTATGTAGAGAGGTGAAGCCAGATAGCGCTTGATTGCAAAGCGCACCAGCACCGCGACGGCCGCCGCCGCCGGCACCGCGATCAGCAGTCCGACAAAGCCGAACAGCGCGCCGAAGGCGAACAGCGCGAACATCAGCCAGACCGGATGGAGCCCGACGCTCTTTCCGACGAGCCTCGGCTGCAGAATGTTGCCCTCGACGAACTGGCCGAGGAAGAAGACGGCGGCGACGGCGCCGATCATATAATAGTCCGGCCAGAACTGGACGATCGCCACGCCGATCGACAGCACCAGCCCGACCAGAGACCCGACATAGGGAATGAAGCTGATCAGCCCCGCGAACAGGCCGATCAGGATGCCGAAGTTCAATCCGACCAGCGTCAGGCCGATGGCGTACATGATGCCGAGCACGAGGCACAGCGTGCCCTGGCCGCGCACGAAACCGGCGGTGGCGGTGTTGATGTCGGCGGCGATCTCGCGGACGGTCCCGACATGGTCGCGCGGCACCCAACTGTCGACCCTGGCGACCATGCGGTCCCAGTCGAGCAGCATATAGAAAGCCACCACCGGGGTGACGATGAACAGGCCGGCGACGTTGAAGAGCGCCACGCCCGAATCCCAGATCGACTTCATGATGGTCGACGCGAAACCGGCGCTAGACGTCAGGAGCGAGTTCAGGCCTTCGCGCAGGCTGTCGGCCTCGATGCCGAAGCGCTTTTCGAGCCATGTCGGATCGTAGCTGGTGATCAGCGACTGGAGCTGGCTGAGATAGCTCGGCATCCTCGCTATGAAATCGGAAAGCTGCGTGGCGAGCACCGGGATGAGGATGACCAGGGCCAGGACCAGCACGATCACGAAGGCGACCAGGATCAGCACCGTCGCGGCCAGGCGCGACATGCCCAGACGCTGCAGCCGGTCGGCCACGGGATCCAGGAAGTAGGCAAGCACCATGCCGGCCACGAAGGGCAGCAATATGTCGCTGAAGACGTAGATGAACAGCGCAAAGACGGCGGCGGCGACGAGCCAGAAGCGGAGCTGGCGCCGCAGCGCCGCCAGGGCAAGCTCGGTCGCCCCGTCCTCACCCACCTGAATTCTTGCCTTCGCCATAGCCGCTCATATGCCTCAACCAGCCTACGAGATAGGCCGCGGCGGAAGCGACGGTCAAGGTGCCGGACAGCAGCACCAGCCCGTCGCGCACCGGTCCCACGTCGGCCCCGAAGGCGAGTTCCCCCAGGACGAAGGCAGCCAGCACGATCTGCACGGCCGTGTTGGCCTTGGACACGAAGAGCGGCTTCATCTCGACCGGATTAGCCATGATCGTCGACAAGAGCACGGCGCCGACGATCAGGGCGTCGCGGGAAACGGCGGCGATGACCAACCAGAGCGGCAGTTCGCCCATGAAGCCCAGCACGACGAAGACGCTGACGAGAAGCAGCTTGTCGGCCATCGGGTCGAGATAGGCGCCGAGTTCGGAGCGCTGGTTGAAGTTGCGGGCAATGAAGCCGTCGACGGCATCGGAAATGCCGGCGACGAGGAAGCCGGCGAGCGCCCACTCCATGCGTCCGGACAGCAGGGCAAAGACGACGCCCGGCACCAGGAAAAAGCGCAACAGCGTGATCATGTTGGGTATTGTCACCTGTCCTCCTTTCCTTCCGACATCGCCGCACTCGGCTCGATACATGGTCCACCGGACCGACAATCGCAAGATGCGAGGCCGATTTGCGAGACTGCGGCGGATTTCTCGTCATGCCTTGCGACGACAGGCACTTCATGCGAAGAGCCCGCTGATGATCCAGGGCCAGCGAAGGAAACGCCATGAGCGAACGGCAGAACGGGCTGACCTATGCTGCGGCAGGCGTCGACATCGACGCCGGCAACGCGATGGTCGAGAAGATCAAGCCGCTGGTGCGCTCCACGCGCAGACCTGGGGCCGATGGCGAGATCGGCGGCTTCGGCGGCCTGTTCGACCTCAAGGCCGCCGGCTTCAGCGACCCGGTTCTGGTCGCGGCCAATGACGGCGTCGGCACCAAGCTCAAGGTGGCGATCGAATCCGGTCGGCACGAGACCATCGGCATCGACCTTGTCGCCATGTGCGTCAACGACCTCGTCGTGCAGGGCGCGGAGCCGCTGTTCTTCCTCGACTACTTCGCGACGGGCAAGCTGGACCCTGACCAGGGGGCGGCGATCGTCGGCGGCATCGCCGAGGGCTGCAGGCAGGCGGGCTGCGCGCTGATCGGCGGCGAAACGGCAGAGATGCCCGGCCTTTACCGCGAAGGCGACTATGACCTCGCGGGGTTCGCCGTCGGCGCGGCCGAGCGCGGCCAGCTGCTGCCGACCGACGACATCGTCGAGGGCGACGTGCTGCTCGGCATCGCCTCCTCGGGCCTCCATTCGAACGGCTTCTCGCTGGTGCGGCGCATCATCGCCGAGTCCGGGCTCGCCTGGACCGACCAGGCGCCCTTCGGCGTAAGACAGAGCCTCGCCGAGGCGCTGCTCGAGCCGACACGCATCTATGTGAAGTCGGTCCTCAAGGCCATCCGCGGAACGCACGGCCTCAAGGCGCTCGCCCATATCACCGGCGGCGGTTTCCCCGAGAACATCCCGCGCGTGCTGCCCAAGGACTTCGCGGCCGAACTCGACCTCGACGCCATCGAGGTCCCGGCCGTCTTCTCCTGGCTGGCCAAGGCCGGCGGCGTGGCCCCGGCCGAGATGATGCGGACTTTCAACTGCGGGATCGGCATGGTCATCGTCGTGGCGAACGGGCAGGCGGCCCAGGTCGCGGCAGTGCTCCAGGAGGCGGGCGAGACGGTCACGCCGATCGGCCGCATCGTGCCGCGTCGCGACGCCGGCGTCATCTATCGCGGAGCGATCGGCCTATGACGGACAAACGCAAGCGCGTCGCCGTACTCATCTCCGGGCGCGGGTCCAACATGGCGGCGCTGATCGCGGCTGCGAAGGAACCGGCATATCCGGCCGAGATCTGCGGGGTCGTGTCCGACAATGCGGAAGCGGCGGGCCTGGCGGTCGCCGCGGCGAACGGCGTCCCTTGCAAGGTCGTCGCGCGGCGCGATTTCGCCGACCGGCAAGCCCATGATTCGGCGATCGACGCCGCGCTGGCCGGCTTCAAGGCCGAGTTCGTCGCACTGGCCGGCTATATGCGCCTTCTCTCCGCCCCCTTCGTACGGAAATGGCAGGGACGGATGATCAACATCCACCCGGCGCTGCTGCCCTCCTTCAAAGGGCTCGACACCCATCGGCGCGCGCTCGACGCCGGCTGCCGCATCCATGGCTGTACAGTGCATTTCGTGACGCCCGAAATGGACGACGGGCCGATCATCGCACAAGCTGCGGTCCCGGTGCTCGCAGACGATACGGAGGAGAGCCTCGCGAGCCGCGTGCTCAAGCTGGAGCACAAGCTCTATCCGGTCGCGCTCGCACTCCTCTGCGACGGCAAGGCGCGCATGGAGGGCGACCACACGGTGCTCGCTCTTGCCGGTCTCCAGGAGCGCAACGCGGCGCAGTTCGTGATGGCGCCGGAATTCGCGAGCGCGGAACGGAGCCTCGAAGACCTGGCCCGCTTCACACCATAGATGCCTGGGATCTGCGGAGAAATGCCTGGCGAAGTGGCTGGCCGCACCAGCATCGGCGTCTTCCAATGGCCGATGCTCGCTCCTTGCATTAACCTTGTCGGTCACGGGCTGGCAACTACCTCTCGGGAGGTCGGCCGCCGGCCTCTATCGGAGGCAATATGAAGAGACTGCTCCTGCTTCGCCACGCAAAATCGAGCTGGGACGACCTCTCGCTCGCCGATTTCGAGCGGCCGCTTTCCCCGCGCGGCCTGAAGGCAGCCCCGCTCATGGGGCGCGAAATTGCGGCTCGCGACTGGTTGCCCGACCGCGCCCTGGTGTCGCCGGCTGTGCGTACTCATGCCACCTGGGATCTCGTCGCGACCCAATGGCCGGCCCAGCCGCCGGTCAGCTTCCCTGAGACACTCTACGACGCCATGCCCGAGGAGATACTCGGCGAGTTGCGCGGCACGCCGGAGAGCGCCTCGACACTCCTCGTCATCGCCCACAATCCCGGCCTCCAGCAATTCGCCGCCGGGCTAGCCGGCGGAACGTCCGACCAGAAGGCACTGGCGAGGCTTCGCCAGAAGTTCCCGACCGCCGGCCTCGCGCGGCTCGTCTTCGACGGCAAATGGCGGGACCTGCGTTTCGACGGCGCGAGGCTGACGCATTGCCTGCGCCCGAAGGATCTGGGCTGAGCCCATCCCCAGGCTCTGCTTGCAGCCGGAACCGTCAGGCCGCCTTCACCCAGACCTTGTTGTCGTGGAAGGCGGCACCGCCGTAAGGAGCGCCGGCATCGGCCCCGGTAAGGACATTGATGCCCTCCCCGCGCTCATGGGCGGTGTTCGGCCAGATGCCCTCGGCGATCACCACGCCCCGACGGATGCCCTCGAAGAGTTTCGCGTGCAGCACCACCGCACCGCGCCGATTGCCGATCTCGACCCGCTCGCCGTTGTCCAGCCCGAGCGCCGCCGCATCCTGGGGATGGATCAGCAGTTCAGGCTTTCCCTCGCGGTTCTTCGAGCCGGGGGTCTCCGTGAAGGTCGAATTGAGGAAGGAGCGCGCCGGCGACGTCGCCAGCCTGAACGGATGCTCGGCATCGGCGGTCTCGATCAGGTCGACATGATCGGGGAACTCGGGCAGCCGGTCGTGAGGCCCCATCAGCCCCATCGTCCTAGGCGGCCGGTTGGGCGCGGCCGTGCCCGTCCAGTCCGGCCGGAAACGGAACTTGCCGTCCGGGAACGCGAAGCCCTTGACGAAATGCGCTTCCTCGAAGGGCGGCTGCACATCGGCCCAGCGCTCTTCCTTGAATGTGGCGAACGTGCCAAGACCGCGCTTGCCGAGCATGCGGTCGATATGGTCCTGTTCGGTCATGCCGAAGCCTGGCATATCCGCTACGCCGAGCCTCTTGGCCAGTTCCTCGACGACATAGTGGTTGGTGCGCGGACCGGCCGGCGGCTCGATGAGCTTGGGACCGAGAATGATGTGCTGGTTGCCGCCGCCGCGATAGATGTCGTCATGTTCCATGAACATGGTGGCCGGCAGCACCACATCGGCGAGTTGCGCCGTATCGGTCATGAACTGCTCGTGCACGCACATGAACAGGTCGTCGCGCAGCATGCCGCGACGAACCAGACGCTGCTCGGGCGCGACATTGGCCGGGTTGGTGTTCTGCACCAGCATCGCCGTCACAGGCGGCCCGCCATACAGCGCTTCCGGCTCGCCGGTGAGCACCGGGCCGATCCTGGACTGGTCGAGATGGCGGATCTTCGGGTCGACGAGACTGCGCCCCTCCAACTCGCTCTTGTCCATGCGGAAAATGTCGGAATTGGAGTGGAACGCGCCTCCGCCCTCATATTGCCAGGAACCGGCGACGGCCGCGATCGACAGCGCCGCATGCATGTTGACGGCTCCGTTGCGCTGGCGCGCGAAACCGTAGCCAAGCCGGAAGAAGGTGCGCCTGGTCGTGCCGACGAGGCGCGCGAAAGCCTCGATCTCGTCGACCGGCACGCCCGTGATGGCCGATGCCCATTGCGGTGTCCGGTCGCGCAGATGAGCTTCGAGACCGGCCGGATCGTCGGTGTATTTCCGGAGAAAATCGCGGTCCGCGAGCCCGTCGCGGAACAGGACATGCATGACCGCGCAGGCCAGCGCCCCATCGGTCCCGGGCCTGACCACGAGGCCGATGTCGGCCTGCTTCATGGTCGCGTTCTCGTAGACGTCGATGACGACGATCTTCGCGCCACGCTCCTTTCGCGCCCGCACCGCATGGGTCATCACATTGACCTGGGTGACCACGGCGTTGGTGCCCCAGATCACGACGCAATCGGATTTGGCCATTTCGCGCGGATCGGAGCCGATCAGCCTCCCGGTGCCGACGACATAGCCGGTCCAGGCGAGATTGGTGCAGATCGTATCGAAGAAGCCCGAATATTTCTTGGCGTGCCGCAGTCGGTTGATGCCGTCGCGCTGCACGAGACCCATGGTGCCGGCGTAATAATAGGGCCAGACCGTCTCGCTGCCGTGCCGGGCCTCCGCGGCGATGAACTTTTCCGCCACGAGGTCGAGCGCGGCCTCCCAACTGGCCTCCTTCCAGCGCCCTTCGCCCTTGCCGCCGATGCGCACCAGCGGCTTCAGCAGCCTGTCCGGGTGGTGGATGCGCTCGGCGTAGCGCGCGACCTTCGCGCAGATAACACCGGCGGTGTAGGAATTGCCTTTGGCGCCATGGACGCGGCCGATACGGTTGTCGTCCAGGATTTCGACGTCGAGCGCGCAGGTCGACGGGCAGTCGTGAGGGCAGGCCGAATGGCCGATTCTGATCTTGGCGTGCTGGTTCATGCCGGAAAACTAGCGGTTTTCGGCGGAGCCGTGTAGACGCCTCGCGGGAAAACATTTGATGCAGAAGTCCGCCCGAGGCGACGACGCCTCCCGAGCCGGGGACCCTTCGATGAACTACCGCCACGCCTATCATGCCGGGAATTTCGCCGACGTGGTCAAGCATGCCGCACTTGCCCGTCTCGTCGAATATCTGAAGCAGAAGGACAAGGCCTTCCGGGTGCTGGATACCCATGCCGGCATCGGCCTCTACGACCTTTCCTCCAACGAAGCGCAAAAGACGGGCGAGTGGCGGGAAGGCATCGGCCGGATCATCGACGCACCCTTGCCGCCGCAGGCCGCGACACTTCTTTCCCCCTATCTGGACGCCGTTCGCGACGTGAACCTGGCCGGCAGGCTCACGCGCTATCCCGGCTCTCCCGCGATCGTCCGTCACCTCCTGCGCAAGCAGGATCGGCTTTCCGCGATCGAGCTTCATCCGGACGACGCCGGGCGGCTCGCCCGCCATTTCGCCGGCGATTTCCAGACGCGCGTGATCCAGCTCGACGGCTGGCTCGCCCTCGGCGCGCATCTGCCGCCCAAGGAAAAACGCGGTCTGGTGCTCGTCGATCCACCTTTCGAGGAGGAGGGCGAGTTCGGGCGGCTGCTCGACGGGCTTGCCAGGGCCTATCGCCGCTGGCCGGGTGGAATCTATGTGTTGTGGTACCCGATCAAGGACCGTCGGGCGGTCGACGCTTTTCGCGCCGGTTTGGCGGCGGCCGGCATCGCCAAGATCCTCGATCTGCGTTTCGAGATCCGGAGCCCCTCCCCCGAGCCCCGGCTCGACGGAACCGGCCTGATCGTCGTCAACCCGCCCTTCACGTTCGAGAACGAGATGCGGGTCGTCCTGCCGGCGCTCCACCGCCTGCTTGCGGAAAAACCGGCAGCGCGCTGGTCGGCCGAATGGCTGGCGGGAGAAAGGCCCGGCGCAACCGCAACGGGCGCTTGACCCAACGGCGCTTCACAAGCAGAGTGCCGGCGTGCCGGGCTGAATCGCGTCGGCAACGGAGAGATGTCATGAACCGCCTCATTGCCCTCGCCCTGGCCACCGCGATGACCGCCAGCTCGGTCTTCACTGGACCAACCGTGGCCTCGGCGGCGGACCTGGGCGCGGGCAGCTATGCCGAATATTCGGGCGCGTGCAGCCAGGGCTGGGTGCTGCGCGCAATCAGGCATCGTTTCCGCCATCAGGTGACGCATGTTCCTAACCTGCCCGACGTCAGCATCGTCGATTTCAGCCGGATCCACGAAAACCGCTACATCCCCTTCACCGAAGGCAACGTTCCGTTCGCCGACAATAACCCGATCGGACGAACCTATTGCGGCGCGACCGTGGCCCTGTCGGACGGTTACAGCCGCGATATCTGGTACCTTATCGAGGAGGGCCAGGGATTTGCCGGCGTCGGCGACAACGTCGAGTTCTGCGTCTCAGGCTTCGATCGCTGGTACGTCTATAACGGCCATTGCCGCATCCTGCGCTGATCTGAAACATGTCCATGCGGGGGCCGCTCAGGCTTGCCGCCATCGCTGGCCTGGTTGCCGCGGCGTTCTTCCTGGTCTGGTGGGATCAGCGCGCCGGCGCTCCGACTGAAACGGCCGCGCAGCCTCCCAAGGCAGACAGACAGCGGGCTGGACCGCAACTCGGCAGCGGCTTCGACTTCTATCTGCTCTCGCTGTCCTGGTCGCCCTCCTATTGCGAGGCGGAGGGCCAGGAAGCCAATCGCCAGCAATGCGGCTCCGACCGCCCCTATGGCTTCGTCGTTCACGGGCTCTGGCCGCAGTTCGAGCAAGGATTTCCCGAAAACTGTGCGACCGGCGAGCCTGACCTCGCGAGCCAGACGGTGCGCCGGTTCTACGAACTCATGCCCTCGGCCGGGTTGATAAGGCATCAATGGCGCAAGCACGGCACCTGCTCCGGGCTCGACCAGAGGGACTACTTCGCCACGCTGCGCGCGGCGCATGACAAGGTGGCCGTTCCGGAAGAATTCCGAAGCCTCGACGCCTATCGCACGGTGGCGCCCGGTGCCGTCGAGGATGCCTTCCGCCGGGCCAACCCGATGCTGCCTGCGCAGGGGATCACGATCGCCTGCGACGAACGCTATCTCCGGGAAGTCCGCATCTGCCTCACGAAAGAGCTGGCATTCCGCCCCTGCCCCGCGATCGACCGGCGCTCATGCCGGTCGACCGCAGCTATTATGCCGCCCGTGCGAGGCCGCTGAGCTTCGTATCGCTGGATCACCGAATTTGCCCCGAATGCCGTTCCCACCGTCGGCTGCAATGCTCTAACGTCCCGCAGGAATGCGATTCCCGGCGGCATTCCAAAGTTTCGGTCCGGGCTTGCGAGGAAGCATGCCAAAGGTTCTTTATTCTCCACCGTCACCTTACAGCGCCAAGGTCCGCATGGCGGCTGCCTATGCTGGCGTGGCGGTCGAATTCGTGACGGTCGACACCAATGCGGAACCTGTCGAGTTGATCGGTGCCAATCCGCTCGGCAAGATTCCGGTTCTCGTCGCCGACGACGGACAGGCCGTCTACGACAGCCGCGCCATCACGCAATATCTGAACCGCATTTCGGGCAATCGGCTCTTTCCGCGCAATCCGGAGAAGCGGACCGAGGCCGAGGGCCTCGAAGCGCTGGCCGACGGCATTTGCGACTGCCTGCTCGCCCATGTCTATGAGCGGCGCTCGCGGCCAGAGGAGAAGGTCCACCAGCCTTGGCTGGACAAACAATGGTCGAAGGTGTCACGCGCGCTCGACCAGCTCAACGCGGCGCCGCCCAAGCTGCCGAAGAAGATAACGGCGGGCCAGATCGCGCTGCGCGCCACGCTTGGCTATCTGGCATTGCGTTTTCCTGGCCAGTGGGAGCGCGGCCGCGGCAAGCTCAAGCGCTGGGCCGATCGATTTGATCAGAAGTTCCCGGAACTCGCGCCTTTCGTTCCCTCTGCCTGATTCCAACGGCACTGGATGATGACACATCCGGTGGGGTGGATGCTGAGCATCGACCCGGCCTCAATCGCCTGCGTGGCCCCTCCGGCCGCTTGGCTTTCGCGCCAACGCATCGGCCCGAAGATCGTATTCGATTTTCGGAAAGCACGATGCGGCATTCAATAGTGGCAGACCGTCCTTTGCGCGTCCAAGTGGACGCGCGGCGCTCTGGCGGGCGTGGGCCACGCGGTCGCGCGCTCCCACGGTCGATATCATTGACCATCGGTATGAACCCTGCCGCGAAGGCACGACGCGCTCCAGATCGGGTAGGAGGGAGCCTTGCGGTCTCCCTCCTCCCACACCACCGGACGTACGGTTCCGTATCCGGCGGTTCATGCAGCGTGGTTGAGGCGTTTGAGTTCCTGCTGGAGCGAGATCAGCCCGAGCCGGTCGAAGAAGGTCTTGCGGAAGGCATCGTTCATGTGGTTGGCCCCGGCATTCCACCAGGGACCGCGGCCATTGCCGGCCGAGTCACGTGCGCGCTGTTCCGTCAGTCCTCGTTGCATCAGCCGCATGAACCGGGTCCACGGTCGTTTCCACTGCCGCCACAGGATGCAGCGCAGCCTGCGCCGCAGCCAGCCGTCCAGTTCCTCGAGTATCCCCTTGCCTTCGGTCAGCCGGAAGTAGGCGATCCAGCCGCGCAGGATCGGGGTGAGGTCTTTGACGGTGGCGCCAAGGGCGCGTCCGCGCCCGGCCCGGAAGGCCGTCTTCAGCTTTCGCTTGAACCGTGCCACGCTCGACGCCGCAATCAGGAGACGCGGTGCCTTGTGGGCGGTCATGGTGTAGCCGAGAAAGGTGCGCTTCCACGGTCGGTCGACGGCGCTCTTGGCGCCGTTGACCGTGAGCTTCAACCGCTCGGCCAGGAACCGGGTGAGCGAGGCCATGACCCGCGCGCCGGCACGCCGCGACCGTACATAGACGTTGCAGTCGTCGGCGTAGCGGCAGAAGGCATGACCGCGCCGCTCCAGTTCCTTGTCGAGATCGTCGAGCAGGATGTTCGACAGCAGCGGCGACAGCGGGCCGCCTTGCGGCGTGCCTTCGCTGCGGGCCGTCGCCATCCCGCCCGTCATCAACCCGGCCTGCAGGTAGCGGCGGATCAGCCGCAGCACCCGCTTGTCCGTCACCTTGCGTGCCACGCGTGCCATCAAGACATCGTGGTTCACCCGGTCGAAGAACTTCTCCAGGTCGAGGTCGACCACGAAGCGGCAGCCGCCGGCCACATGGGACCGGGCGGCCAGGGCCGCATCATGGGCACTCCGCCCCGGCCGGAAGCCGTAGGAGGAGGGGGAGAAGTCCGGGTCGAAGATCGGCATCAGCACCTGATGCATCGCCTGCTGGATGAGCCGGTCCAGCACCGTCGGGATGCCCAATTGGCGCATCCCTTTGCCGCCGGGCTTGGGGATTTCCACCCCACGCACCGGCGCCGGTCTGTAACGGCCCGCCAGCAGCTCTTCCCTGATGCGCGGCCAGTGCGCCGCAAGGTAGGGCTTCAACTGCTCGACCGTCATCTTGTCGATGCCCGGCGCGCCCTTGTTCCCTACCACCCGACGGTGAGCCGCCATCATGTTCTCGCGGCTGAGGATCATCTCCATCAGTCGCTCGTCTGCCTCCGGTCGAGAGGGTGACGGTCCTGCCGTGGTGTTTGATGCACCCAATGCCTGCCCTCGCGGCTTCCGGCCGCTGCTCTCGGCATGGGCACGGAGCGTCTCAGCCCCGTCTTCTGCATCCTTCCTCACCATCGAAAGACCGTTCTCCGTCCGGCACTCCATGTTCGGCCCTTCGCCGGTCGGTCCGGCTACTACGGCCTCTGCTGACTCCTGCCGTCCCATCCCGACACCTTTCGATGTCGGTAGCACACCTGAAACCAGGGGCAGGCCGGCAGGCCTCCCAGGGTAAGACGCGTGACCTTCGTGCCATATGCCTGTCGCATCTACGCCCGCACCCTCCGGGTGACATCGGGCTTCGGGTCACTAGGCCCCCTCGCCCGGATGCGGACGCCTCATATGCGATTCCTGTTCGTCAGGCCGGCACTTTGCTTGCAGCTTCCTTCAGACCCCGCCTCGCGACGACGCCCTTGCTGTTCGGCTAGCGGTTCCCATCACCAGGGCCCGCAGAGGACTTGCACCTCCAAGTCACCTCGACCGCCACCACAGCGGTCCAGACAGCGCCACTCACGGCGCTACGCGCCATGCCTGGCGCACCTAAGAAAAAAGCCGGGCACGAGGCCCGGCTTTCCCAACGATGCAAGCGTGCCTACACGAGACGTCGGCCTCCAGCCCGGGGGGACAGGCCATCGGCCGGCACGCCGGCCTCGTCAGAACTTCATTCCAAGGCCGAACATCACGCGATTGTCGCGCGAGTCGACCGACTGCACACCGCTTCCGGTGTTGAAGTCCGCGCTGCCGAAATCGGTGTAGCGGTACTCCACGCGTCCGAAGACGTTCTCGGTGACCTTCACGTCGACACCGGCGCCCGCCGTCCAGCCGAGCAGCGTATTGCGGTCGCTCCCGGCTGCGTCCTCGATCTTCAGGCTCTGCGCGGCACCGCCGGCCGTGCCGTAGATCAGGACATTGTCGGTCGCGGCCACGCCGATGCGAGCGCGCAGCGAACCGTCCATGCCCGAACGCGACTCGGTGCCCAGCGCGTCGCCCTTCAGGTTGGCGTAGTTCAGGTCGACTTCACCGCCGAACACGAACATGCCGTTCTGGAAGTTGTAGCCGCCGAAGGCGCCGCCGATGAAGCCATCGGTGTCGATGTCGGTGGACGGCGTCCGGGTGCGGCCCGAAAAGCCGTAGCCGAGTTGGACACCGGCATAGGGGCCGGACCAGGTGTTGAGCGGCGGCTGCTCCATCGGCGCGGCCGGTGCCGGCGGCTCTTCCATGACAGCGTCCGCGGCATTGGCGGGGATAATTCCGAGAAGGGCCACAAGGCCGAAGGCCGCGGCAACCGGCCGGGCGAATTTCATCTTGGCTGACATTCTTGTTACTCCGTATCACAAGGCACTGGTCGCACGATTCCCATGCGAGGCACTTCGGATCGTCCGGGGGTCAAACGGCCCGGTGCCTTACGAGCCCGAATGTCGTGGCCAAATGCGGCTGAAGCGCACCTGAATTTCGGTCATTCCCCGGCGCCAATGAGGCGGAAGGTTGACGTTGCACTTTCGCAACAGAATTGTCAGTAAGCTGTGGTTTTCCAAGGCTTTGAGAGCTTGGAGGAGCACCTGCCTCGCCCTATACTCGGTTCCCGGCGGCTGAATCGCGACACGGCGCGGCGCCGTCGCCACAGTGTTGCCCAAAGCTCTAACACCGGGAAAACGATTTGGCGCTGCACAGAGGACCAGGAACGGATGGAAGCGTGGAAGCCCCGGCAAATGTCCTGATCACCGGGGCGGCAAGACGAATCGGCAAGGCGATTGCCGAGGACCTGGCCGCGCACGGCTTCGGTGTCGCCATCCATTGCAACACCGCGCGGGACGAGGCGCTTGGGCTGAGCGCGGCCATCCGGGATCGCGGGGGCAAGGCTGCTGTGGTGCAGGCCGACCTCACCGATACCGGCGCGACAGCAGAACTGATGGGGCGGGCGATCGAGGCGATCGGGCCGGTCTCGATCCTCGTCAACAACGCTTCGGTGTTCGAGGACGATTCGCCGCGCGACTTCGGCTGGGACGTATGGGACAGGCATTTCGACCTGCACCTGAAGGCGCCCGTTCTGCTCGCCAGAAACCTCGACTTGGTCTTGCCGGAGGGTAAGGAAGGACTTGTGGTCAACATCATCGACCAAAGGGTCTGGCGGCTCAATCCGCGTTATTTCTCCTACACGCTGTCGAAGTCCGCGCTGTGGACGGCGACGCAGACGCTGGCCCAGGCACTGGCCCCGAAGGTCAGGGTCAATGCCATCGGCCCCGGCCCGACTTTCGCCAATTCGCGCCAGCGGCGGGAGGACTTCCAGGCCCAAATCGATGGGCTTATCCTGCGCCGCAATCCAGCCCTTGGCGAGTTCGGCGCCACGGTGCGATATCTGTGGCAGGCGGGCTCGGTGACTGGACAGATGATCGCGGTCGACGGCGGCCAGCATCTTGCATGGCAGACCCCGGATGTGACAGGCATGGCGGAATGACCGGTCGATCCCACAACCAGCCACCGTTGGCGCGAGCTCGCCAGGGCATCGCCACGGACGATGTCGCCGGCTACATGCCGGGCAATGCGGAGGAAGAGGAAGCTCCGATCCCGGAAGAGATCGCCTCTGCCGACGGTCCAGCCCTGCCCTTCACCCGCATCGACTGGGACAACCGCGAGAGCGGCGATGCAGACGGCAAGGTCGGTGCGGATGTGATCCAGACCCTGGTCCGGCGCCTGCCTAATTCGCCCGGCGTCTACCGGATGATGAACGCCGTCGGCGACGTGCTCTATGTCGGCAAGGCGCGCAGCCTGAAGAAACGGGTCACCAACTACGCGCAGGGCCGCTTCCACACCAACCGCATCGGCCGGATGGTGCGCGAGACGGCGACGATGGAATTCGTCGTCACCCGCACAGAGACCGAAGCGCTGCTGCTCGAAGCGAATCTTATCAAGCGGTTGCGGCCGCGCTTCAATGTGTTGATGCGGGACGACAAGTCGTTCCCCTATATCCTTCTGACAGGCGACCACGCCTCGCCTGGCATCTTCAAGCACCGGGGAGCACGATCGCGCAAGGGCGATTATTTCGGCCCCTTCGCGTCGGCCGGCGCAGTCGACCGCACCATCAACTCGCTGCAGCGCGCGTTCCTGCTGCGCAGTTGCACCGATTCGGTTTTCGAGAGCCGCACCCGGCCTTGCCTGCTCTACCAGATCAAGCGCTGTTCCGGTCCGTGCACCGGCGAAATCTCCGCCGACGACTATGCCGAACTCGTCGCCGAGGCGAAGGATTTCCTTTCGGGCCGCAGCCAGGGCGTGAAGGCGGAGATCTCGTCGGCCATGCTCAGGGCCGCCGAGGACCTCGATTTCGAGCGCGCGGCCATCTATCGCGATCGGCTCGCGGCGCTGAGCCATGTCCAGAGCCATCAAGGCATCAACCCGCAGTCGGTCGAGGAGGCCGACGTCTTCGCCATCCATCAGGAGGGCGGCCAGACCTGCATCCAGGTCTTCTTCTTCCGCACCGGTCAGAACTGGGGCAACCGCGCCTATTTTCCGAAGGCCGATCCGGCGCTCGAGCCGGGCGAGGTGCTGGGCTCTTTCCTGGCGCAGTTCTACGACGACAAGCCGTCGCCCAAATCCATCCTTCTGTCCCGCGCGATCGACGAACGGGAATTGCTCGAGGAGGCTCTGTCGACCCGGGCCGGACATAGGGTTTCCGTCGGCGTGCCCCTGCGCGGCGAGAAGAAGGACCTCACCGATCACGCCCTGCAGAACGCCCGCGAGGCGCTCGGGCGGCGGCTGGCGGAGACTTCGACACAGGCATGGCTGCTCGCCGGATTCGCCGAGACCTTCGGTCTGGCGCGGGCGCCGGAGCGCATCGAGATCTACGACAATTCGCACATCATGGGCACGAACGCCGTAGGCGCCATGGTCGTCGCAGGGCCGGAAGGCTTCGTGAAGAACCAGTACCGGAAGTTCAACATCCGCTCGACCGACATAACCCCGGGCGACGACTTCGGCATGATGCGCGAGGTGATGGAGCGCCGCTTCTCGCGCCTGCTCAAGGAACACGGCACGCCGCGGCAATCCGACGCCGAAGCGGAGGAGGAGGTGGGCCACTCGGCGTTCCCTGCCTGGCCCGACGTCATCCTGATCGACGGCGGCCAGGGCCAGATGACGGTCGTGCGGGCGATGCTGGCCGAGCTCGGCGTCTCCGACAGGGTCGCCGCGATCGGCGTGGCCAAGGGCCAGGATCGCGAGGCAGGCCGCGAGCGCTTCTTCGTCGACGGCAAGCCCTCCTTCATGCTGCCTGTGCGCGATCCGGTGCTCTATTTCGTGCAGCGCCTACGGGACGAGGCGCATCGCTTCGCGATCGGGTCCCATCGCGCCCGGCGCAAGAAGGAGATGGTGAAGAGCCCGCTCGACGAGATCACCGGCATCGGGCCAAGCCGCAAGCGGGCCCTGCTCCACCATTTTGGCACCGCCAAGGCCGTCAGCCGGGCGGCGATCGAGGATCTCATGGCCGTCGAGGGCATCTCCGAGTCGACGGCGCGGCTCGTCTACAATCATTTTCACGAGAGTTGAGCCGGAATAGCGTCATATTCGGCTGGCACATCGATTTCAGCCAGTTGACCCCCCACATTCGCATCTGTTTTGAGTACGCAATCGAAAAAGAGTAAGAGATGGCACGGCGCGCGTTCAACCTTCCGAACATACTGACCTACGGCCGCATCCTGGCGGTGCCGTTGGTCGTGCTGTGCTTCTTCCTTGAGGGGCGCCTGCAATCGAGCGACTTCGCGCGCTGGTCGGCGCTGGCGATCTTCATCGCGGCGAGCGTCACCGATTATTTCGACGGTTATCTGGCGCGCGCCTGGCAGCAGACCTCGAGTATCGGTCGCATGCTCGACCCGATCGCCGACAAGCTGCTGGTCTCGACCTGCCTGCTCCTGCTCGCCGCGGACACCGACCGCACCATCGCGGGCTGGTCGCTTTGGGCCGCGATCATCATCCTGTGCCGCGAAATCCTCGTCTCGGGCCTGCGCGAATACCTTGCGGGGCTCAAGGTCAGCGTGCCGGTGACGCAGCTCGCCAAATGGAAGACAACAATCCAGATGGTGGCGATCGCCGTGCTGCTCGCCGGCCCCGCGCTCGACAAGATCATCCCTTACGCGACCGAGACCGGTATCGTGCTGCTCTGGATTTCCGCCCTGGTCACGCTTTATACAGGCTATGACTACTTCCGCGCCGGGTTGAAGCACATAATCGACGAGTAGCGCATGACGAAGCTCATCTATTTCGCCTGGGTGCGCGAGCGGATCGGCAAGAGCGACGAGGAAATCGACCTGCCCGCTTCGGTGCAGACTGTCGCCGACCTGCTGCTCTGGCTGAAGTCGCGCGGCGAAGGCTACGAGGCGGCGCTCGAACACCCCCAGGTGATCCGCGTGGCGATCGATCAGGAGCATGTCAGCCATCGCGAGCCGGTTGCCGGCGCCCGCGAGATCGCCCTGTTCCCGCCGATGACGGGAGGCTAGTCGAGCGATGTCGGCGCGTGTCGTCCCGGTCGTGCGCATCCAGGCGGAGGATTTCGACACCGCCGTCGAGATCGACCGCATGACACGCGGACGGACGGATGTCGGCGCTGTCGTCACATTCACCGGACTTTGCCGGGACGAGGCGGGCGCCCTGTCCGCACTCGAGCTCGAGCACTACCCGGCCATGGCCGAGGCCGAGATCTCCCGCATCGCGACCGAAGCCGCCGAGCGCTGGCCGCTCGGCGGGCTGACCGTCGTACACCGCCATGGCAAGATCCGCCCGGGAGAGAACATCGTCCTCGTCGTCACGGCCTCGGCGCATCGCCAGGCCGCCTTCGACGCGGCGTCCTTCCTTATGGACTACCTGAAGTCGCGCGCCCCCTTCTGGAAGAAAGAACACCGCGCCGACTGCGGTAGCGGCGGCTGGGTCGAGGCAAAGGCTTCCGACGATGAGGCGGCCGCCCGCTGGTCGCGGGACTGAGCGGTCCGTCCGGCGACCGCCACGGAACGACCGCATTCACGTGGTCGGCTGGTCTCCTGGAAACACGGGAGGCCTTTCTTGTTCGGCAAGATCGCGGAAGTGCTCGTCTTCGGCTTCGCACCGCTCGTCATCGCCATGCTGGCTACCTCTTCCGCCTCGTTCGCGACGGAGAAGACCATCTCCGGTGAAGTCCTCTATCGCGAGCGCATCGCGCTGCCGCCCAATGCCGTGCTTACCGTACAGCTCGTCGACATCTCGCTCGCCGGCGCTCCGGCATCGGTCGTCGGGAAGCAGGTCGTCGACCCGGCAGGGCAGGTCCCGATCAGGTTCACGATCGTCTTCGATCCTGCGGTGATACAGGGCAAGGCCCAATATGCGCTGGAAGCGGGTATCACGGTCGACAATTCGATCTGGTTCATCAACGACATCCGCCACTCCGTGGACCCGCTGCAGGCCCCGCCGCAATCGATGGTGCTCAAGATGGTGCGTCAGTCGGAAACGCCGGCGGCACCCTCGATTTTCGACGCCACCTGGCTGGTCGATGACATCGAGGGGACCGCCCTCGGCGGCGAGGCGCGCGTGACCTTCGCCGTCAGCGCGGACGGCAGGGTCTCGGGCAGAGGCCCGTGCAACGGCTATTTCGGAACCGCCGAGATCCATGACGGCACGATCGAGATCGGCGATATCGGCTCGACCATGATGGCCTGCGCTCCCGATTTGATGGAACAGGAAAAGAATTTCTTAGAAGTATTGGGCAGGACGGCACGCTTCCGCGTCGGCAACGGCAAGCTCATCCTGTCCGACGCGGCGGCGAAGGACATAATGCACCTTTCCGCCGGCAGTTGATCAGTCGGGATAAGCCGCTGTTAAGCATGTCCGTCAAGGCGCTGTTTTCTTAGAGAAATTGTAAGCCCGGCGTCGTAACCTCGCGCGGCGTCAACATTGCACCGAATTCAATGCCTGGCTTCCTCAACGCCCTGATCGATTTCGGATCCAGCGCCAACTGGCTGATCGCCGCGTGGCTCGTCCTGTCCGTGCTGGTCACCCTGGCTGCGCTCCGCTATCGTCGGCTCTACCGTGCGGCGCGCGCCGGCCGCGCCAGGCTCGCCGACCTGATCGACAACCTGTCGGAAGGCATCTACACCTCGTCGCTCGACGGCAGGCAGCTCAGCGCCAACAAGGCCTTGGTGCAGCTGAATGGCTATTCCGGCGAGCGCGAGATGCTCGCCAGGGTCAAGGATATCGGGACCGAGTGGTATGTCGATCCCTCCCGGCGCGCCGCGTTCCGCGACGCGCTGGAGCGCGACGGCAGGGTCGAAGACTTCGTTTCGGAAATCTACCGCCACAAGACGCGCGAACGCATCTGGATCTCCGAATCGGCGCGCCTCGTCCTCGATCCGACTACCGGCAAGCCGCTTCATTACGAAGGCTCGGTCCGCGATATCACGGTGCTGGTGCGTCGGCTCAGCCTGGAGGAACGTTTCCAGAAGCTGACACGCGAGTTGCCAGGCGCGCTTTTCCAGCTCGTGACCAGGGCCAGCGGCGTGGCCGAAGTCCTTTATGTCAGCGCCGCCTTCACGCGGATCACAGGCATCCCGCTCGAAGAATTCGTCGAGCGCCCGCGGAGCCTCTTCGGACGCGTGCACGGTGCCGACATCTCGGGCCTCAGGCGTTCGCTGAGAAGGGCTACCGAGAAGCGGCAGAGCTGGGACCACGAATTCAGGCTCCGCCTTCGCGACGGCACAGAGAAATGGGCGCGCGTCGCAGCCACGCCTGAATTCAGGGAAGCCGGCATCATCTGGCATGGCTATCTCACCGACATCTCGACCCGCAAGAGCAACGAGATGGAGATAGAACGGCTCGCCTATTTCGATCCGCTCACGGAGCTTCCAAACCGGCGCATGTTCCTGAACCGCATGGCCCAGGCCATCGCCGGCAGCGAGAGGCGAGGCGACCACGGCGTGCTGCTGTTCATCGACCTAGACAATTTCAAGACGCTCAACGATACGCAGGGGCATGACGTCGGCGACGCTTTCCTCATCCAGGTGGCCGCGCGCCTCGAGCGCTGCCTCGCGCCAAGGGACCTCGTCGCGCGCATCGGCGGGGACGAGTTCGTGGTCATTCTCGAAGCTGCCGGCGTCGACGAGGCAAATGCGACGCGCCACGCCATCGTGGTGGCAAACCGGCTGCTCGTGACCCTGCGTGAGCCTTTCGAGCTCGCAGCGGTTCGCCACCTCGCCTCGGCAAGCGTCGGCGTGGTGGTGTTCGACGGTGCGGAGGCTCGCCCCGACGAGATCCTGAAGCGTGCCGATATCGCCATGTACCAGGCCAAGGCAGCGGGCAGGAACGGGATGGCCCTGTTCGACCCGGCCAGCCTGGAGCGCGAACGCGAACGTTTCCGACTGGTCGGAGACCTGCGCGCCGCGCTCGGCGGTAGAGAACTCGAGCTGCACTTCCAGCCGCAGGTCGACGATCGCGGAGTCATCATCGGCGCAGAAGGACTGCTGCGCTGGAACCATCCGCGGCTCGGCATGATCTTTCCGGATCGGTTCATCCCGCTCGCGGAGCAGTTCGGACTGATCGAGGAACTCAGTCGAGCCGTATTCGACCTCGGCCTGGCCGCCCTCGCCTCCTGGCAACGCGATCCCGCGACCGCGCATCTCAGGCTCGCGCTGAATGTGAGCGTGCAGTCCTTCAACTGCGACAGCTTCGGGGCGATGCTGGGACAGATGGTGCGCTCCCACGCCGTCGATGCGACGCGGCTGACGCTGGAACTGACGGAACATGTCATGGCTCGCGACCACGAACGCGTCGCCCGGCTGATGGCCGAGATCAAGGACCTGGGCGTGCGCCTGTCCCTCGACGATTTCGGCACGGGCTACTCCTCGCTCGCCTATCTGAAGACCCTGCCCTTCGACGAACTCAAGATCGACGGGCGTTTCGTCGCCGACATAGAGACCGGCGAAAGCGACCGGGCGCTTGTGAAGACCATCCTGGCCATGGCGCGCAATCTCGGCCTCACCTCGGTCGCCGAGCATGTCGAGAACATCCGCCAGCAGGCATTCCTGCGGGCCTTCGGATGCGATTGCTTCCAGGGTTATCTCTATGGCAAGGCAGTACCGGCAGCCGATTTCCTCGATCGCCTGCGCGAGGGCGGCACACCGCAACCCGCAACCCTCCGCAGCGGGCATCCGTCTCGACCGGACTGGATCGCGTCATGAGAAAAAGCCGGGGCGCGAACCCCGGCTTTTTCAAGTCGAATCAATTATCTACCGTACCAGGCGCCGAAGCCGATTCAGCCCACGATCTCGGTGTCGGAGAACCAATACCTGATCTCCTGCGCGGCGGTCTCCGGAGCGTCGGAGCCGTGCACCGAATTCTCGCCGATCGACAGGGCATGAACCTTGCGGATGGTGCCCTCGGCCGCATTGGCCGGATTGGTGGCGCCCATGATTTCACGGTTCAGGGCGATCGCATTCTCGCCCTCGAGAACCTGAACGATCGTCGGGCCGGACGACATGAATTCGCAGAGCTCGTCGAAGAACGGGCGTCCGCGATGGACCGCGTAGAAGCCCTCGGCCTCGCGGCGGCTCATCCACACGCGCCGCGACGCAACGACGCGAAGGCCGGCATCCTCCAGCATCTTGGTGATCGCACCGGTAAGGTTGCGCTTGGTCGCGTCGGGTTTGATCATCGAAAAAGTGCGTTCGATCGCCATCTTCTGTCCCTGTGTGGATGTCCTTGGAAAAGTGGCGGCTCTATACAAGCCGGATGCCGGATTGCCAAGGCCTCGCGGGCAAATCAGGCCGCGGATGGAACGCCGCGCCCAAGTCCTCCGTGAAGATCCAGGCAGCGGCCGAACCATTCCGACACCGGATCGTCCGCGGCGAGGAATTGATAGGGCGACGCCACCCGTACCCATTGCAGTGCGCCAAACACGATATAGTCGGGGAACAGCGGCGACGCGCCACCGATCCAGGGCTGGTAGGCGAGCATCGACCGCAGCGGCTCCAGGGAACCGCGGAACGCTGCCAGCCCTGCATCTCGCCCGCCCGGCACCTCCTCCAGCTTCTTGCCGAAACGCGGCTCGCGGCTCTGCCTGAAATAGGCGCGGTTGGGCTCGTCCTGCATGCCGTAGATATCCATGAGGGCAGCCGCCCCCAGATAGGTATGCAGTATCGTCTGCGACCAGCGTTCGATGAAGCGGCTCATGGCCTCGCCTCCCTCGCCGCCGAACAGGCTTGGGCGATCGGGATAGGTCTCTTCGAGATAGAGCGCGATGGCGAAGGAATCGGCCACCACCCGCGCCCCGTCGCGGATCACGGGCACCGTCTTCGACACTCCGCCTTCCACTGTCGGCACATCGAGGAACCGTGTCGGTACCGTCTCGAATTCGAGCCCCTTATGGGCGAGCGACATCGCCGTCTTCCAGCAATGGGGGCTGTAGGGGCGAGATGGGTCCGAGCCGACGAGATCATAAAGCAGAATGGCCATTGGCGTTCCTAAGGGTGCAGTTTAGTGTCCGCCGCATATTTTCCGCTTCGCGTTTCAAAAGGAAGTCCATGAAGCAGCATTTCATGATGTTGGCCGCCTACAACCGTTGGGCCAACAGCCGCATCTACGACGCCGCCGCGGTACTGACGGAAGAGCAGTTCCGGCGCGACACGGGCGTATTCTTCAAGTCGCTCATGGGCACTCTGAACCACATCCTGGCAGCCGACCGCATTTGGATGAAACGCTTCACCGGGCAAGGCGAGGCGCCGACGACGCTCGACGCCGTGCTCCACGCGGATTTCGCCGGATTGCGGGCGGCGCGCGAGGCGGAGGACGCGCGCATCATCGACTGGACGGCGTCATTGACCGCAAAGGCTCTCTCCGGCCGCTTCACCTATATGCCGCTTACCGACATGCGCACCGTCTCGCAGCGGCTGGCACCCGCGCTCGACCATTTCTTCAACCACCAGACCCATCACCGGGGCCAGGCGCATGCGGTGCTGACAATGCTCGGCAGGCCCTCCGTAGTGCTCGACCTCGTCTATTTCCAGCGCACCGAGGACGGGCGACCCTACGCCTGAGGCCCCGATACAGGCGGCCAGCGCGAGGCGCGCCCTTGCCTTCGCCCGTAGGGTCGGCCAAAAAGCCGCCGCTATGCTTACGATCAATGACCTTTCGCTCCGTATCGCCGGACGCCTGCTTCTCGATCATGCTTCCCTCAGCCTGCCCGCCGGAGCGAAGGCCGGGCTGGTGGGGCGCAACGGAACCGGCAAGACAACGCTCTTCCGCGCCATAACCGGCGACATGTCGGCGGAGACCGGCTCGATCAGCCTCCCGCGCAATACGCGGATCGGCCAGGTCGCCCAGGAAGCGCCCGGCACCGAGGAGCCGCTGATCGACATCGTGCTCAAGGCCGATGTCGAACGCGCAGCCTTGCTGGAAGAGGAGAAGACCGCCACTGATCCGCACCGTATAGCCGAGATCCATACGCGCCTCGCCGACATCGACGCGCATTCGGCGGAGGCGCGCGCTGCAACCATTCTTGCCGGCTTGGGCTTCGATGCCGAAGCGCAGAAGCGACCTGCTTCGTCCTTCTCCGGGGGATGGCGCATGCGTGTGGCGCTCGCCTCTGTGCTGTTCGCCGAGCCCGATCTCTTGCTGCTCGACGAGCCGACCAACTATCTGGACCTCGAAGGAACGCTCTGGCTCGAGACCTACGTCTCACGCTATCCGCATGCGGTTCTCCTGATCAGCCACGATCGCGACCTCCTGAACCGCGCCGTCAACTCGATCGTCCATCTCGACCAGAAGAAGCTCACCTTCTGGCGCGGCGGCTACGACCAGTTCGAGCGCCAACGGGCCGAGCAGCAGGCGCTGCAGGAGAAGAGCCGCGTCAAGCAGGAGGCGCAACGCAAGCACCTGCAGTCCTTCGTCGACCGTTTCCGCGCCAAGGCGACGAAGGCCCGCCAGGCGCAGTCGCGCATCAAGGCGCTGGAGAGGATGAAGCCGATCGCGGCGCTCGTCGACGACACGGTGCGGCCCTTCAGGTTTCCCGAACCCGTCAAGACCGTCGCGTCGCCGATCATCGCCCTTGACGGCGTCTCGGTCGGCTACCAGCCCGGTCATCCGATCCTGAGAAAGATGTCGCTGCGCATCGATGCCGACGACCGCATCGCCCTGCTCGGCGCCAACGGCAATGGCAAGTCGACCTTCGCCAAGCTGCTTTCCGCCCGGCTGAAGGCGGAGACGGGCACCATGACGGTCGCGCCGGGGCTGAAAGTCTCGATCTTCGCGCAGCATCAGCTCGACGACCTCAGGCCGGAGGAGAATGCCTATGAGCATGTGCGCCGGCTGATGCCGGACGCGCCGGAATCCAAGGTGCGCGCCCGCGTCGCGCAGTTCGGCCTGGCAACTGAGAAGATGAATACCGCGGCCAAGGATCTTTCGGGTGGCGAAAAGGCACGACTCCTGATGGGGCTCTCCTCCTTCGAGGGACCGAACCTGTTCATCCTCGACGAGCCGACCAACCATCTGGACATCGATTCGCGCGAGGCGCTGGTGCATGCGCTCAACGATTTCCCTGGCGCCGTCATCCTCATCTCGCACGACCGTCACCTGATCGAGGCGACGGCCGATCGGCTGTGGCTGGTCCGCGACGGCTCCGTCCGTCCCTATGACGGCGATCTCGGCGACTATCGCCAGGAGGTGACTGGCGTCTCGGCCGACCGGAAGGAACGGCGCGAGGCCGACAAGGCGTCGAAGGCGGAACGGCGTCGCGATGCCGCGCAGCGCCGCCAGGCGCTCGAGCCGCTCGCCAAGCAGATCCGCGCGACCGAGGCCCTGATGGACAGGATCAGGAAACGCATCGACGGCATCGAAGACCAGCTCGCCGATCCGAGGCTCTACGAAAAGGACCCGAGTGCCGCCACGCAGCTTGCCAAAGAGCGTTCCGACCTGTCCAATGCGCTGGCCGGTCACGAAGAGACCTGGCTCACGCTTTCCGCGGAATACGAGGAAGGAATAGCCGAATGACGATCAGGGTCGAGCAGGACAGCGAGGTCACCATCGTCACGATCGACCGGGCGGAAGCCCGCAACGCGGTCAACCCCGACATGGCCCTGGCGCTGTTCAACGCTTTCCTCGCCTTCGAGCGCGACGACAAGCAGAAGGTCGCGGTGCTGACCGGCGTGCCCGGCGTCTTTTCCGCCGGCTTCGACCTGAAATGGGCGGCCGCCGGCGCCGGCGACACCTGGTTCGCCGAGCATGATCTCGACCGTTCCTTCGACGGGCGTGACGACCATCCGCGAAAGGGGCCGATGGGGCCCACACGCCTGCAGCTCTCGAAGCCGGTGATCGGCGCCATCTCCGGCCCGGCCGTAGCCGGCGGCATGGAACTCGCGCTCTGGTGCGATCTGCGCGTCATGGAGCAATCGGCCTATATGGGCGTCTATTGCCGCCGCTGGGGCGTGCCGCTGATCGACGGCGGCACCGTGCGCCTGCCGCGCATCGTGGGTCACGGCAGAGCCATGGACCTGATCCTGACCGGCCGCAAAGTCGAAGCCGAGGAATGCCTCGTCATGGGCCTGGCGAACCGCGTGGTGCCGGACGGCACCTCGCTTGCCGCGGCGATCGAACTGGCACAGGAGCTGACGCGCTTCCCGCAGGCCTGCATGCGCGCCGACCGCCTGTCGGCGATCCGACAATGGTCGCTCGACCCCGCGCGGGCGCTCGCCGGCGAATGGCGGAGCGCCGAAACCTTCCGCGCGGAGGGTCAGGCAGGGGCCGCTCGCTTCGCTTCCGGCAAGGGCCGGGGCGGCGACTTCGGAGAAATCTGAGGCGCGCCATGCATGGCGGCCAGTCTTACCCATCCGTCGCCGTCCTGATGCGGGCGGTCCGGCGCACGCGCATGCTGCGCCGGATGAAACAGAGCCACCTCGCCGAATTGCTGGGCGTTTCCCAATCGTCGCTCTCCAAATGGGAAAGCGGCAGGCATATGCCGCCGCTCGATGCGCTCGATGCGCTGGCGCGCTTCGCCGCGCCCGTGCCCGATGAAGCCTCGGGAGCGATCCTGAAGCGACTGGTGGAGCAGTCCGGCCGTGCAATCCATCTCGTCTGCGACACGACGCATCGACTGCTTGCGGCATCGCCGGCGCGACGCGCTGAATGGCATCTGCCCGAGGACGGTATCGGCGAGCCGATGTGGAGATACGCCACGCCGGAGATCCGCCGTGCCGAGCAGCAGCTCGGCGCGCTCGGCTGGTTCGAACACGGCAACGTCGCCGTGTTCTTCAAAACCAGCGGACAGCCCGGCCCGCTGGTCTCGATCCGGCCCGGCACCGTCCTGTGGGAGAGATTGCCGGTTGGCGGTTCCGGCTGGGGTCGCCTGGTGACGACGCTCGATCCGACCGAGGCTCCACCCGACAATGCGAGGGCTATCTAGCGGCGCCGACTGATCAACAAGCGTCTCCTGGACGCCCGACCTGCCTCCGACGCGAAAGGAGTGAACCATGCCGCGTCCCAGCGACCCGAACCGGTGGCCTGACCTGCCCTATGCCGCATGGAAGGAAACACGTGACACGCTGCATTTGTGGACCCAGATCGTCGGCAAGATCCGGCTGAAATATGAACCCTGGCTGAACCATTCCTGGCATGTGCCGCTCTATGTGACGGCGCGCGGCCTGACGACGTCGCCCATCCCCGGAGGCGCGCGCGCCTTCCAGATCGATTTCGACTTCATCGACCATCTGCTGTGGGTGCGCACGAGCGACGGCCACCTTCGCCAGATCATACTGGCACCGAAACCCGTGGCCGACTTCTACGACGAGGTGGGAATCGCCCTTGCCGAACTCGGGCTCGACATGGACATCACGACGATACCGTCCGAGATTCCCGACGGCATTCCGTTCGATCAGGATCGAACGCACGCTTCCTACGATCCCGATCATGCCAATCGCTTCTGGCGCATTCTGCTTTCCACCCACGAGGTCCTTTCGCGCTTCCGCACCGGCTTTCTCGGCAAGGTGAGCCCGGTGCATTTCTTCTGGGGAAGCTTCGATCTGGCCGTGACCCGTTTTTCGGGCAGGACGGCCCCGCTCCATCCCGGCGGGGTGCCCAATCTCCCCGATGCAGTGGCCCGCGAAGCTTATTCCCACGAAGTTTCCAGCGCCGGCTTCTGGCCTGGCAGCAGCGGGCCGGTGGAGTATGCGGCGTTCTATTCCTATGCCTATCCGACGCCGGACGGCTTTGCGGCGGCGAGCGTCCGGCCGGCAGCCGCGTTCTTCTCCAAGGAGCTCGGCGAATTCATCCTTCCTTATGACGCGGTGCGCACGGCAACGGATCCTGATCAGAGCCTGATGGAATTTCTCGAAAGCACCTACGAAGCCGCGGCAAATCTCGGTAGTTGGGATCGGATCGGCCTGGAATGCGCATTGGGCGCGCCAGGGCGGCCGAGGCTCGTTTAGTGCTCCCGGAGCTGTAGCACTGACCGACAATCCTGGGCGGTTTTCGGAAGCGCGATGCGTGAGGAATGGGAAGACCGTGACCCGGCGCGGCCATGCCCGCAGCAGCGATGACCCAGCGGTCGCGCTGAATCGTCAATTGATTTGCCAAGAAAGCCTTTCGGGAAGATCATTGGATTTGGGCAGTCGTAAGCAATAGAGACCTGCTGTCGCGCAAGCATGCAAGGAGGCTTACATGAGACTGTATAATATACTTCAAGTTGCAGGATTGCCGACGCTTGTTTTCGCCGGATTCGGGGTTGGTGCAGCCGTTGCGGATTTTGGTGTCACCGAAGTTCCCGAGGCCATCGCCGCGGCTCCCCATTGCATGGCTGCCAACCTTCCCTCCCAGGGCTTGTCGCCTGAGGCGATCAAGGCCTACGAGGAAGCCGACCCGCCGCTGTGGAACGATCTCGGTTCTCTGACATATCCGATCAGCACCAAGAACAGCGAGGCGCAGAGCTATTTCCAGCAAGGGCTCAGGCAGACCGCCAATTTCAATCACGCGGAAGCCAGGCGCGCTTTCGGCAAGGCGCAACGCCTGGATCCGAGCTGCGCCATGTGCTTCCTCGGTGAGGCGCTCGTGCTTGGCCCGAACATCAACGTGCCGATGGACCCGGCCGCGAATGCGCCGGCGATCGCTGCGCTCAAGAAAGCGCAGGCGCTCGCGTCCGGAGCGAGCGAGAAGGAAAGGGAACTGATCGAAGCGGTGGCGACGCGATATTCGGAGGATCCGGCCGCAGAACGCCCCAAACTCGACGCGTCCTTCGCTGACGCCATGGCTGCCCTTTCGGACAAATATCCGGACGATCTCGAACTGGCGGTGCTGGCAGCCGAAGCGGCAATGGATACCCAGCCGTGGGACTATTGGGAACCGGGCGGCAAGGAGCCCAAAGGCCGCACCGCTGATGTCCAGAAGCGGCTGGAAGGCGTGCTCGCCAAGGCTCCCGACCACCCCTGGGCGATTCATCTCTACATTCATCTCGTTGAAGCCTCGGACCGGCCCGAACGCGCCGAGCCTTATGCCGATCGGCTTGCAGCGCTCATGCCTGGCGCCGGACACATCGTCCATATGCCCAGCCACATCTATTATCGTATCGGGCGCTATGCCGATTCACTCGAGGCCAACAAGGCAGCCTCCAAGGCGGACGAGACATACATTGCCCAGACAGGCGCAGTCGGCGTCTATCCGATCGGGTATTATTCGCACAACGTGCATTTCGTCCTTGGTCTCGGCGCAGCTTCTCGGCGACGCCGAGACCGTGCTCGCCGAAGCCGACAAACTCGACAAGTGGCTGAGCAACGACGTCGCGACAGCGGTGCCCATTGCGCAGCCTGTGAAGGCAGCCCCGTATTTCGCATGGGCGCAATATGCCGACCCGGACACGGTTCTGGCCATGCCCGACCCGCCCGGCGCGCCGCCCTATGTGAAGGCGATGTGGCACTATGCCAGAGGGACGGCATTCGCGGCCAAGAAGGACGTGGCCGGCGCACGCACCGAGGCCGATGCCATTCACCGCATCGCCCAGGAGACGGACTGGTCGGTCCTTGACGCCTGGGCTGTCCCCGCCCGCCCGGTTCTGGAGGTGGCCGAAGACGTGGTCCGCGCTCGCGCTTCGCAGGCCGAGGGCAAAGACGACGATGCGATCGGGCACTGGCGGAAGGCTGCCGAAGCCGAAGACACCATCCCCTATATGGAGCCGCCCTTCTGGTACTATCCGGTGAGGCAATCTCTCGGTGCCGCGCTCCTCAAGACCGGCAAGCCCGATGAGGCACAGAAGGAATTCGAGGCCGCGCTTGAACACGTCCGAGGCAGCGCCTGGGCGCTCTACGGCCTCCAGCAGACGGCCAAGGCGAGAGGAGATGCGGCAGGTGCAAGCAAAGCCACCGAGGAGTTCGAGAAGGCCTGGCGCGGCGATCCCGGCCTGCTCACGCTCGATCGCCTGTGAGGCAATCCTGTCGAATGCCGCTCCGGTGCTGAATGCCGAGACGACGGTCGATCAGCCGGAGGCGGCATCGCGGCTCGTTGGGGCCCAAGCCGCGGCCTTGGGCCGAAGAGCAATGCCGTAGCTCCGGAGTGTCGGAACGTTCTTTTGCGCGCCCAATGGATGCGAGAGAAGATACCCGGCCAGGCCTGTGCGAGTCGCGTCTGCCGGGTTTCAGGCTGTCAAGATAGTGCGAGGATGGCTCACCCTCGCACCGGTTCCGTGGCGATCAGAACTCCATGTCGCCGAAGCCGCCATCGTCAGCGCCGGCATCATCGGCTCCAGCATCCTCCTCGGCTGCCTGGGCTTCGTTTCCACCGAACATGCCGGCAATGGCGTTGCCCAGAAGCACGCCGCCCGCAACGCCCATCGCGGTCTGGGCAGCGCCGGCAAGGAAACCGCCGCCACGCGCGGGCTGCGCCGGAGGCGCGGCATATTGCCCACCGAAGGCGGGACCGCCGCCCCCGACGCGCGGCACGGAGCCCGAACGCGCCGGTCGGCGACCGTCACCGAACAGCCCGGAGAATAGCTCGCCGGAGGATTGCGGCGCACGCGCTGCCTCGGCCTCGAGTTCCGCGATCCTTGCCTGCGCGGCTTCCAGCGCCTGCTCCTGCACGACGATCGTCTGAGCCATATAGTACGGCGCGCCGGGCTGCTGAGCGATCTGGCCGCGGATGAAATCTTCCGCCTGAGGGTCGCGCGAAGGCGACTGGCGCTCGACAGCGGCGAGCTTGCCGAAGAGGCTCTCGATGGCCTGCTGGTCGTTCCTGTCCATGGTGCGTTACTTTCCTTTGCTCGTCAGTGCTATTCGCGCTCGCCGGTGAAGTGGAGCAGCAGATGGAAGATGTTGATGAAATTCAGGTAGAGCGAGAAGGCTCCGAAGACCGCAAGCTTCTGCCGGGAGTCGGAGTCGAAATTCTCCGCATACTGCTCCTTGATCGTCTGCGTGTCCCAGGCGGTCAGGCCGAGAAAGACGAAGATGCCGATCACCGAAATGGCGAACTGCAAAGCCGAAGAGCCCAGGAAGATGTTGACCAGGCTGGCGATCACCACGCCGATAAGGCCCATGATCAGGAAGGACGAGAAGCGGGTGAGGTCCGACCTGGTCGTGTAGCCGTAGAGGCTGGTGGCGCCGAACATCGTGGCCGCGATGAAGAAGGTTCGTGCGATCGAGGTGCCGGTGAAAACCAGGAACACCGAAGCGAGCGAGAGCCCCATGACAGCGCAGAAAGCCCAGAACATCATCTGCGCGCCGGATGCCGTCATCGTCTGGATGCGGAAGGAAAACAGGAAAACGAAAGCGAGCGGAGCCAGCATCACCACCCATTTGAGCGGCGTGGAGAAGATCGGCACATAGAGCGCCGGTACCGAGGCTACGGTGAATGCCACGACGCCCGTCAGCACCAGACCGAGCGCCATATAGTTGTAGACGCGCAGCATATGCTGTCGCAGGCCCTCGTCGAAGAGCGCGTCACTGCGCGCACCGAAGCCCGCGCGATAGCCGTAGTCGGGAGTGTTCATCCAGGGTCTCCTGTCGGATGGTCGGTTCAGTGGAGTGTATCGAAAAGCCGCTTGGCCGCGCGTTCCAACTTGTGCGGATCGCCCGTCGCCACCAGGGCGTAGGCGACCTCGCCGATCTGGAAATAGGCGGCCCACGCCTCGTCCGCCGGCACCAAGGTGGGCCGGACGACGTCGAAGCTTCCGGGACGTACGGCGAAGAGCGAAACCGGCCCGAACTGCCTTGTACCCACGGCCATCTCGACGCTCGGTCCGAAGCGGGACGGGTAGATCTGCACGTCGCGCACGTCCCAGTCGCCGGGCAGGTCCGGCATGACGATCGCCGTGGCCGAACGGATTTCGACCGGATCGTAGTCCGTCACTTCCGGCTGGGAACTCATCGTGGCGCGCAGCACCGAGGTGCCGTGCGCGCGTATGGCGTCCTCGACATAGGCAGGCGGCGGCGTCGAAGCAACCACCTCCGTGACGGCGATCGGCAATGCGATCTCATGGGCGAGCCAGCCGGCAGCCACGAAGGCGAGCACGGCGGCAGCGCGCTGCAACGCGCCGAAGAGACGGCGGCGCGACAGGCCCCGCTCCAGCCGACGCGCCGCCTCGGCTGTCGCCGGGCGCGGCATACCGCGCACGCCCGCAAGCGCGACGCGCAATTCATCGCGCGTCCTCAGGTCCGCCATCACCCGTGCCGCCGTCTCGGGGCGGACAGACAGGAACGCTTCAACCTCGATGCGGCGGGTGACGTCGAGTTGATCGTCGACATAGGCATCGAGATCGGCATCGGTGACGGGATCGAGAACGTCACTCATCGCTGCCTCTGACAAGCTTGAGGTGCCTGGCTTTGGTCGGCGAAGCTTCTTCCAATTCGCGCAAGGTGGCGCGCGCCCGGCCGATGCGCGACATCAACGTCCCGAGCGGAATGGCGAGAGCTTCGGCCGCCTCCTGGTAGGAAAGTCCTTCGATCGCGACGAGATGCAGCGCCGCGCGCTGCTCTTCGCTGAGCCCTAGAAAAGCTTCGCGAAGCTGGGTGAGACGAAGCGAATGCTCCTGGGGCGCGTCGAGGAAAGCGTCGGCCAGTTCGCCGGCCCGTTCGATGCGGATGGCTTCGGCCCGTCGGCTGCGTTTGCCGTCGACGAAGGTGTTGTGCAGGATCGACAGCAGCCAGGCGCGAAGATTGCCGCCGTGGCGAAAGCTGGCGCGTCGCTCATAGGCGCGCACCAGCGCATCCTGCACCAGGTCTTCCGCGTCGGCGCTGTCACGCGTCAGCGAGCGGGCATAGCGCCGCAGCGCCCCTAACTGGCCGAGCACGTCGAAGGCTGACTTCCCGAGTTTCATGGCCCGTGTACGGAACTGCGGGCGCGCCTAATCCCCGGGTGCGTAGATTCTTCTGGCGGCCTCGTGATGCCGCGCAGTTGTGGACTTGCAGCACGGGTTTCATCGTCCGGACGCGGATACGATTTGCCGCACACCGAATCGAGCCTACGCGGGCGTCGCCCTTTCAGGAGCGGCCGCCCGCTCCCCTGCCCCAGCGCGACCGCGGCGGCTGCGAATTGGGGTTCGGTGGATGACCGCCGCGGCGCAGCGCCAGCACGAAACCGATGAAGCCTATGCCCATGAGGGCAAAGCCGAGAGGTTGCGCACGTTCGTCGTAGCTTGCGGCGCCGGCGCGCAGAATGAGATCGACCGACTTCATTTCGATGCCCTCGGCATCTCCGGGGCCGACCGTGAAGACATAGGGCCCGTCGCTCGCGTCGGAAATGACACCGCCGTCGTCGCGGTAGACCCGCTCGCCGCTCTGCGGACTGTCGGCGCGCGGAGCCGCATCGACGAAGTTCAGGGTTTCGGCGAGCACGGTCCGGCCACCTGTCGCCGCCGTGATGGTCAGCACGGTGCGCTCGTTGGTCAGGCGTGGCGCTCCGATCGACGTCATGTCGACCAGCACCCGGACCGGCACGTCTGCCGCCGAGAGCTTCGTCTCGATCGAATGGAAACCGGAACCGCGCTCGTAGACGCGCCACGAGCCGATCTCCTTTCCGGAGAAATTCTGGATGACGAAGGGATATCCGATGCCAAGGACGGCACCAGCCAGGAGCATCAGGAGAAAGAAGAAGCGCATCGGGAACTCATCTTCATCAAACCTTACGCTCCCAGCGTCGGTCCGGCGTCTGCTGCCAGTAGGTGACGGCATGACCCGCAGCCTTCATGGCCTTCCACTGCTCGCGTGCGCCTTCCAGCTGCATGGCGTCGTGGCCGTCAAACATGAAGACGGCGCGGGCGTAGGATGTCAGGTCGGGCGGCGATGCACCGTCGACCAGGAAGCGTATCTCAGCATTGTTGCCATTGGCCATGCCGGTGGTGAGCAGGATCGGCTGGTCGGCCTGATGCGGCTCGCGGTCGGTGGCATGCGCAAGGAAGGACTCGTCGCGGTAGGTCCAAAGAAGCGTGTCGAGCGCGTCGCGCCGCTCCTCGGTCCCGGTCTGGACCACAACCTTCCAGCCGCGCTGGACGCTGCGTTTCAGCAAGCCCGGCAGCGCTTCCTCCAATCTGGACTCCGTCAGATGATAAAACAGGACTTCCGCCATAGCCCCCTGAACCCGCCTCTATCGCCGTCCAAGGATCATCCCTCGTAGTAGTCCCGGACCAGCCGGTCCAGCAGCCGGACTCCGAAGCCGGACGCCCAGGACTGGTTGATCTCGTTTGCCGGCGAGCCCATGGCCGTGCCGGCTATGTCGAGATGCGCCCAGGGCGTGTCCTTGACGAAACGCTGCAGGAATTGCGCCGCGATGATCGCGCCGCCGAAGCGGCCACCGATGTTCTTCATGTCGGCGTTCTTGGAATCGATCAGCTTGTCGTAGTCGGGACCGAGCGGCATCCGCCACACGCGCTCCTGCGTCGACTGGCCGACCATGAACAGCCGGGCCGCCAGCTCGTCATTGTTGGAGAACAGCCCCGCATGGTGGTTTCCGAGCGCCACCATGATCGCGCCGGTGAGCGTCGCCAGATCGATCATGAATTTCGGCTGGAAGCGGTCGTTGCAGTACCACAAGACATCGCAGAGCACGAGCCGCCCCTCGGCATCCGTGTTCAGCACCTCTACAGTCTGTCCGGACATCGAGGTGACGATGTCGCCCGGGCGCTGGGCATTGCCGTCGACATTGTTCTCGACGCAGCCGATGATGCCCACGGCATTCACCTTGGCCTTGCGGGCGGCAAGGGCATGCATGATCCCGGTGACGACCGCCGCGCCGCCCATGTCGCCTTTCATGTCCTCCATGCCTGCCGCGGGTTTCATCGAATTGCCGCCGGTGTCGAAGGTCACGCCCTTGCCGACAAACGCGATCGGCTTGTCCTTGGCCTTGCCCCCGTTCCACTCCATCACGACGAGCCGGGGCGGCCGTGCGGAGCCCTGCGCCACGCCCATGAGCGCGCCCATGCCGAGCTTCCTGATCTCCTTTTCCGTGAGCACCTCGACCTTGACGCCGAGCTTCTCCAATTCCTTGGCGCGCATGGCGAACTCGACCGGTCCCAGGGCGTTGGCCGGTTCGTTGACCAGGTCGCGTGCGAGCAGCACCCCGCCTGTCGCAGCCTCGGCCGCGGCAAAGGCCTTCCGGGCGCCGGCAGGATCGGCGCAATGGATGGTGATCTTCACCTGACGCGGCGGCGTCTTCTCGCCATTCTCGTCCTTGCGTGTCTTGTACTTGTCGAAGACGTAGGCCCGCAGCAGCATGCCGGCCGCCGCATTGGCGGCATCCCCGGCACCGACCTTGGTTTCCGGGACATCGAGAATCACGGCGACCTCCGTCGGCTTGCGCAATGCTCCGAATACCGAACCGCCGATCCGGAGCCACCCATATTCGGTCAGGGCCGAGACCTTGCCGACGCCAACGACGACGACGCGCTCATAGGGCGTGCCCGCCGGCGTGAGCACGTCGGTGCTCGTTCCCATCTTGCCGGTGAAATCCGCGACCGTCAGGGCGCGATCGAGCACCTTGGCGGGATCGCAAGCAATTGCGGCCTCGCTCATTCCGGCCTCTTCCGCCGACAACAGGACGACGACACCCTTTTTCGGGGTCGCGAGTTTGGCGAAGCTGATCGTCGGCGATGTCATCGGGAATCCTGGCTGAGAACTGGCGAGTGGAAAACGACCTTTGGCGGTTTTGCTTGCTTTGGCAAGGCCGCCGGCCGCATGAAAGGCGCACCGGCACGGCTTTTGGCCGTTGCCGCCATTTCGCGGTTGACGAGGCGTTGCGCTAGTGGAATGAGCCGCGTCCTATGAGCCAGCGCACCCACGGCAAGGTCAGCATGAAACCGGCGAGCGATCTGCCGGACCTGTCCCCCTTTTCGGATGTCACGACAGCCCTGCTTCTGACAGTGGCGCTGCTGGCGGCGCTCCTCGCGTTCCATTTCTTTCCTGGCGTCGACCGCGCCGCCGCCGCTCTGTTCTTCGATGAAACAGCCTGCGGCTCGGCGAAAAGCGCCGGCTCCGTCTGCGGTTTCTTCCCAGCAGGCGAAATGGCTCCGATGAGGGCGCTGCGGCAGTTCCTTCAACATCTTCCCGCGGCCTGCGCAGCGGGATTGGCCGCGGCCGCCCTGACGCGACTGCGCATGGGCGAGGAATTGTGGGGACCGTGGGCGCTGCGGGTCGGCGCAGTGTTCTGGACCTACGTGCTGTCTGTCGGCTTGATCGTCAACGGCATCTTCAAGGAACTCTGGGGGCGCCCGCGGCCGGTCCAGACCGACATCTTCGGCGGGCCGCTCCCCTTCGTGCCCGCGGGCGAGATCTCGGCCTATTGCCAGTCCAACTGCTCCTTCATCTCCGG
Source organism: Mesorhizobium sp. L-8-10 (assembly GCF_016756635.1). Taxonomy (NCBI): domain Bacteria; kingdom Pseudomonadati; phylum Pseudomonadota; class Alphaproteobacteria; order Hyphomicrobiales; family Phyllobacteriaceae; genus Mesorhizobium; species Mesorhizobium sp. L-8-10. Next base: position 6,110,091 of record NZ_AP023263.1, read on the forward strand.
CGAGGCGGCAGCCTCTGCCTGGCTGATCTGCCTGGTGGCGCTGCTGCCGCGTCAATATGCCGGTCTCAGACCCTTCGCCTTCGCCGTGGCCGCTTTCGTTGCCGTGCTGACGTCGGGGCTGCGGATGTCGTTCGGCGGCCACTATCTTTCCGACGTGGTTCTCGCGAGCCTCGCCACGCTGGTCGTCTTCTCTCTGCTGGCCGTCGCGGCTGTCCGGTTCCCACGCACGCAATCGTGAGCTTCCACGCGCGAAGGCGATCTGTTAAGGCTTTGTTTACCTAGCCTATTGGCGCTTTGTTAGCCAATGTCGCTCAACTATCGCGCTGGCTCGGAGAACACGGCGCCCGATCGCAAGGATTTGGCGCAACCTATTGAAACACGCAGGCGGATCGTTCCAGCTTGCCAACGGTGCGCCGGGCGGCGCAGGCACATGGAATAGCCCTGCGGATGAAGATCCTCGAACGCTACATCCTACGCCGGACGTTCGTGGTTGCGCTCGCAGCCCTGTTCTGGACGCTGGCCGTGGTGTGGACGGTGCAGGCCCTGTCGCGAATCAACCTCGTCACCGACAGCGGGCAATCCGCCTTGGCCTTCTTCCATCTGGCGACGCTGGTGCTGCCCTCGATCATCCCGGTCGTGCTGCCCTTCGCCGTGGCGATCGGCATCAGCCAGACGCTGACGATGATGAACAGCGATTCGGAACTGGCCGTGATCAGCGCGGCCGGCAGTTCGAGGATGACCACCATCCGGCCGGCCCTGGCCCTTGCCCTCGGGGCCTGCCTGACCTCCTTCTTCGTGCAGAACGTCATCGACCCCGGCGCGCGACTCGGCGTACGCACACTGCTCGCCCAGGCAAGCGCCGACCTTCTTTCGACCGTCATCACCGAAGGCACGTTCCGCAAGGTCAGCGACGGCCTCTATGTGCAGGTCGGCGAACGCCTGCCCGACGGACGGCTCGGCGGCATCTTCGTCGCCGACTCCCGGCAAAAGGATGTCGATCTCGCCTATTATGCCAAGGAAGGCGCACTGACGAACCGCAATGGTCGCGCAATGTTGGTGATGAATGACGGAGTCGTTCATCGCAAGACGCCGGCAGGAGAAGTTTCGGTGATCCGTTTCACCTCCTACGTGTTCGACCTGTCGGTGTTCACTTCGGCCAGCCAGCACCTGGTCATCTACGCGAAGGACCGGTCGCTCGCCTATCTGGCCGATCCCGACCCGAACGATCCGTTCTTCAAGGCTAATCCGCAGGAGTTCAACTCGATCTTCCACCAGCGGCTGACCGAATGGCTCTATCCTCTTGTTTTCGCGCTGATCGCGCTGGCGGTGGCCGGCGACGCCCGCTCGCATCGCGAGGCACGCGTCCACCCGATGATCACGGCGCTCACCATTGCGCTGATCGTCCGCTGGATCAGCTTCTTCGCTGCCGGTAAAGCGGAGACCGACGCCAACTATGTGCCGCTGCTCTACGTCATTCCGCTCGTCGCGGCGGGACTTTCCGTGTGGTGCCTGGCCACCAACAGGCCGATGGAACTCCCTGTCAACTGGACCGATCGCGCGGCCACCCTTTTGCGCCAGGTCGGAGAACGCCTGACCGTCCTCAGACTGCGGCTGTTCGGCGCCTCGTCTCCCGGCGGAGGCTCGGCCTGACATGGGTTGGACGCTGAGCCGCTACTTCTTCCTCCGCTACGTCGTCATCACGTCGTGGTTCTTTATCGGCATTTCGGCGCTGGTATTCATCATCGACTTCACCGAACTGTCGTCCCGCACCTCGGATATTCCCGGCTTCTCGGCCGGCCTGGCGCTTTCCGTGTCGGCGATGCGCGTTCCCATGGTGATGCAGCAGACCGTTCCGTTCATCGCGCTGTTCGCCGCGATGGCGACCCTGGTTTCGCTCAACCGCAAATATGAGCTCGTGGTCGCACGATCGGTCGGCGTGTCCGCCTGGCAGTTCCTCCGGCCCGCCTGCTTCGGCGCGCTGCTGCTCGGTCTGCTGACGGTCGGCGTAATGAACCCGATCGCCGCCGCCGGCTATTCGCGCGCCGAGGAGATCGAGGCTTCCTACCGCTCCGGCAACGGGGCCGCCGTCGCGGCGTCCGCTCCATGGATAAGGCAAACGACCAGGGCCGGAGACACGATCATCGGGGCGCGCAGCGTCCTCAACCAGGGCCTGGAACTGGTCGACGCCGTGTTCTTCCGCATCGACAATGCCGACAATATCGCTGAGCGGCTGGACGCTCGCAGCGCCTATTTGCGCAACGGCCACTGGGAGTTGCACGACGTCTCGCGCATGGTCGAGGGTTCGCTGCCGCAGAAGATCGAATCCCTCGAGGTGGAAACGAATCTGCGCCCTGAATTCGTGCAGGAGCGGCTCGCCAGGCCCGACACGATTCCCTTCTTCGAACTGCCCGCCAAGATAGAGGTCGCCCGGTCTTTCGGGCTCAAGGCCAATGCCTTCGCCATGCAGTTCCACTCGCTCGTGGCGCTGCCGCTGCTGCTTGTGGCGATGACGCTTATCGCCGCCACCGTCTCGATGCGCTTCGCGCGTCTGGGACAATCCGCAACGATGATTTTGGGTGGCATCGTTGCCGGCTTTCTGCTTTATGTTAGCTCGGTTTTGGTGAAAGCGTTCGGCACGGCGGGATTCGTCCCACCGGCAATCGCAGCATGGCTGCCGGTTGTCGTGGCAATGTTCTTTGGGGTGACGTTTCTGCTGTACAAGGAGGACGGTTAGTGGCGGTCGCGCTAACTGAGGGGTCTAAGCTCGTCCGTCTGAAGCGCCTTCTCGGCGCAACGGCTCTGGCGTGCCTGTTTGCTTGCGGCGCGCTGCCCCAGGCTGCCGATGCTCAATCTCTGGATCTCGAACGCGACGTCTCGCCGAATGCGCAGATGCTGCTGGAGGCCGATACGCTGGTCTATGACAACGACAACCGCACGGTGACGGCAGTCGGCGGCGTCCAGATCGACTATGACGGCAACAGGCTCGTTGCCCAGCGCGTCACCTATCACCGCGATTCCAATCGGCTCGTGGCGAGCGGGGCCGTCCAGATCATCGAAAAGGACGGCAACAAGATCTATTCCGACGAGATCGACATCACCGACGACTTCCGCGACGGTTTCGTCAACGCGCTGCGAGTGGAGACGCCGGACAAGACCTATTTCGCGGCCGAAAGCGCCGACCGCGAGGGCGGCGTGGTCACGACCTTCAACAATGGCGTCTACACGGCTTGCGAACCCTGCGAGGAAAGGCCCGACAGGGCGCCGGTCTGGCGCATCAAGGCGCGCAAGATCATCTGGGACGGCAAGGCCAAGACGGTCCGCTTCGAGCAGTCGCGTTTCGAGATGTTCGGCTTCCCGATCGCCTACCTGCCGGCCTTCGAGGTCGCCGACCCGACGGTGAAGCGCAAGACCGGCTTCCTGATCCCCGGGGTAACCTACAAGAGCGAACTCGGTATCGGCGCGATCGTGCCCTTCTATATCGCGCTCTCGCCGACTTACGATCTTACCCTGCAGGGTCGGTACTATTCCCGTCAGGGCTTTCTGGGCCAGGCCGAATGGCGCCAGCGCTTCAACAACGGCCAGTACAACCTCAAGATTGCCGGTATCCGCCAGGGCGATCCCGATGCCTTCGACCTCAATACGGTCGACCGCGGTACGGTAGCCGACCCCACCCGTTTCCGAGGCATGGCCGCGTCGAAGGGCGACTTCGTCATCAACGAGCGCTGGACGGCCGGCTGGGACATCATGGTCCAGACGGACAAGAACTTTTCCAGGACCTACAGCATCGGGGGCTACACCGCCCTCGTGAACGCCTCGCAGGTGTATCTCACGGGCCTGGGCGACAGGAACTTCTTCGATCTGCGCGGCTATCGCTTCCAGGTGCAGGAGAGTATTCAGGATCGTTTCCCCTCGGCACGCAATCCTCAGCAGCCCTGGGTGCTGCCAAGCTTCGACTACTCCTTCACGAATGATGATCCGGTCGCGGGCGGCGAGTTCAATCTCGACATCAATTCCCGACTGATCTACCGCGACAAGCTCGATGAGGCGTTCCGCTTTGAAACCGTGGATGGTGTCCGCCAGAAGCAAGTCACTGCGGTGCGCGGCATCGAGGGCACCAGCGGGCGGGTCACGGCGGACGCCGAGTGGAAGCGAAGCTTCGTCAGCGACGGAGGGCTCGTGGTCACCCCGCTGCTCGCCTTCCAGGCCGATTCGACATTTGTGAACCAGACCGCCGCTTCGGTCGCGGCCATCAACGCCATGGCTGCCAACCCGCAAATCGACGCGACGGCGGATGTGCGTTCGGCCTATTATCGCTATATGGCCACGGCCGGGCTCGACCTGCGCTGGCCGGTTCTTTTCTCGTCGACCTCCTCGACACATGTGCTGGAGCCTGTCGCTCAGATCTTTGCCCGCCCGAACGAGCAATACGAGGAGACGCTGGGTATCCCCAACGAGGATGCCCAGAGCTTCGTCTTCGACGCCACGACCCTGTTCGAGCGCGACAAGTTCTCCGGCTATGATCACGTCGAAGGCGGCACCCGTACCAATGTCGGATTCCGCTATTCGGGCACTTTCGGCGGCGGCTGGACGACCAATGCGATCGTCGGTCAGTCCTATCACATCGCCGGCGACAACTCCTTCGACAGCCCCGATCTCGTGAATGTCGGCGCCTATTCCGGCCTCGAAACGGAACGGTCGGACTATGTCGGACTGGTCGGGTTCGCTACTCCCTTCGGCCTGTCGGCTTCGGCGAGCACCCGTCTCGACGAACAGACGCTCGAAGTTCGCCGCGCCGAGCTCAGGGCCGGTCTGAGCACCAAGAGGGGATCGCTGACGGCGAAATATGCCTTCATCCAGGCCCAGCCGCTCTACGGCTTCCCCACGGACCGCAAGGAGGTCACGCTGGCCGCGAGTGCACGGCTGCATGAATATTGGCGCGTCTTCGGATCGGGCACTTACGACTTCGAGGCGAACATGACGACGCGCGATTCGTTCGGTTTCGCTTACGACGACGAGTGTTTCTCCTATTCGATGACCTTCTCGGAACTCCGGAGCACCGACAGGAGAGAAACCTCTCAGACGGTGGGATTCAACATCTCGTTCCGCACGATCGGCGACTTCGGATCGAGTTCTCTCGGCTCGATCCAATGACGCGTCATCGTTTCGCCGCATAGGGCGGCGAGAAATTGCTGCTTTCAGCACGCCCGGCCTCGGGCTCATGGGCGTGCCGTAAACGGGGACAACTATCATGACCGCGATCAGAAAGCGCCTCGCCGCATCCGGAATCGCTTTCCTGTTGGCCATGGCCACGGCTCCTGTTGCCCTGGACGTCGACGTTGCCTATGCCAGCGAGATCAAATATGTCGTGAACAACGTGCCTATCACGTCCTACGACATCCAGCGGCGGGTAGCCTTCTTCAAGCTGCAGCGTCGGTCCGGCGGCGCCAAGGAGGCGGCTGACGACTTGATCGAGCAGGCGATCCGCACTTCGGAAACCAAGCGCCTGGGGATCAGGATCACCGACCAGCAGGTCGACGACGCCTATGGCCGCTTCGCAGCCCAGAACAAGATGCAGCCGGCCCAAATGGACCAGATCCTCAACCAGACGGGCGTGACCAAGGCGCATTTCAAGGATTTCATCCGCTCGCAGATGGGCTGGAGCCAGGTACTGCAGGCGAAGTATCGGGCATCCGGCACGCTCAGCGAACAGGATGTGGTGCAACGCATGCTGCAGAAAGGCGGCAACAAGCCCAAAGCCACGGAATACATGCTCCAGCAGGTCGTCTTCGTGGTGCCGGCTGCGGACCGCAAGGCGTTGCTCGGCAAGCGCAAGCGCGAGGCCGACGCCATGCGCTCACGGTTCTCCGGCTGCGACAAGACCCGCGAATTCGCCAAGGGCCTGGTCGACGTCACCGTGCGCGACCTAGGCCGCGTGCTTGCACCCGAACTGCCGCCGGCATGGGCCGATGCGATCAAGAGCACGCAAACCGGCGCGGCCACCCCGGCCCGGGAAACAGAGCGCGGCGTCGAGTTCATCGGCATCTGCAGCGCCAAGGAGGTCTCCGACGACCGCGTCGCGCAGATGGTCTTCCAGAACGAAGCGACCAAGCAGGGCGGCGAAGCCGAGGACTTCTCGAAAAAATATATGGAAGAACTGCGCAAGAAGGCCAAGATCGTCCAACGCTGATCAATGACGCGCAGCCCAATTGTCCGAGAATATCCCGCTTCCGCTTGCGCTTACGGCTGGTGATCCTTCCGGTATCGGCCTGGAGATCGCTGTCGCCGCCTGGCTCGGCCGCCAGGCGCTCGACCTTCCGCCTTTCTATCTGATCGGAGATCCCGAGCTTCTCGCCGCCCGCGCGAAAGCGCTCGGTCGAGACGTGCCGGTCGCGACCGTCACGCCGGGCGAATCGGCCGAGGTGTTCGCGCAGGCTTTTCCGATCGCGCCGCTGCCGTCGCGCTTCACGGATACGATTGGCGTCGCCGATCCGGCCAATGCCGCGGGGATCGTCGCTTCGATCGACCGTGCGGTCGCCGATGTCTTTGCCGGAAAGGCCTCCGGGGTGGTCACCTTGCCGGTCGCCAAAAAGTCTCTCTACGATGCCGGCTTCGCATTCCCCGGCCATACGGAGTATCTTGCCGAGCTTGCATCCCGGCAGACGGGGCGTCAGGTCCAGCCGGTCATGATGCTCGCCGGCCCCGAACTGCGGGCGGTACCGGTAACCATACACATTCCCCTCGCCGAGGTTCCGACGGTCCTCACGACCGAGCTGATCGTCTCGACCGGCCGGATTGTCGCGAACGATCTGCGGAACCGTTTCGCGATAGCGCGACCACGCCTCGTGCTGGCCGGATTGAACCCGCATGCCGGCGAACAGGGCGCGATCGGTACCGAGGACGAGACGATCGTGCGGCCGGCCGTCGAGGCGCTGCGCGCCGAAGGCATCGACGCGGTCGGGCCGCGGCCCGCCGACACCATGTTCCACGCCGCGGCCCGCAAGCGCTACGACGCGGCCCTGTGCATGTATCACGACCAGGCCCTCATCCCTGCCAAGGCGCTAGGCTTCGACGACACGGTCAATGTCACGCTCGGACTTCCATTAGTTCGCACCTCGCCTGACCATGGGACCGCCCTGGACATCGCCGGCCGTGGCATCGCGCGCCCGGACAGCCTGATCGCCGCGCTGAAGCTCGCGGCCCGGCTCGGCACCGGCAAGACCGGCTCCGCATGAGCATCGACGGGCTGCCGCCGCTCCGCGACGTGATCGAACGCCATGGGCTCGCGGCGAAGAAGTCGCTCGGCCAGAACTTCCTGCTCGACTTGAACCTCACCGGCAAGATCGCACGCGCGGCCGGCAATCTCGAAGCCACGACCGTGGTCGAGGTGGGCCCCGGCCCCGGCGGACTCACCCGGGCCCTTCTCATGCATGGCGCCGCGCGCGTCGTAGCGATCGAACGCGACGATCGATGCCTCGCCGCTCTGGCTGAGATCGCCGGCCACTATCCCGGTCGCCTCGACATTGTCGCCGACGACGCGCTGAAGATCGATTTCGCCGCACTCGCGGACGGCCAGCCGCTCAAGATCGTTGCCAACCTCCCCTACAATATCGGCACGGAGCTCCTGGTACGCTGGCTGACCGTTCCTGTCTGGCCGCCCTTCTACACATCCATGACCCTGATGTTCCAACGCGAAGTCGCCGAACGCATCGTCGCCGCACCGGGCAGCGGCGCCTATGGCCGGTTGGGTGTTCTGGCCGGCTGGAGGACGGAAGCGAGAATCGTTTTCGACGTGCCGCGCCAGGCATTCGTGCCGCCGCCAAAGATCACATCGTCGGTCGTGCACCTCGTGCCCCGGGCAGAGCCGGTGCGGACCGATGTCCTCAAGCTTGGCCGGGTCACCGAAGCGGCCTTCGGCCAGCGCCGCAAAATGCTGCGCCAGAGCCTGAAGAGCGTCGGCGGGGAAAGGCTCCTCGAAGCGACCGGCATCGACGGCACCCGGCGGGCCGAGACGCTGAGCGTCGCCGAATTCGTGGCACTCGCAAACGCGCTGTAGGGTGGTCGCGCGGCCCCGCTGGCGTCACCAACGAACCCGCAATCACGATCTCGCTTGTCCGGCCTATTCCGGCTTCTCGTCCAGCAGCCCCGAGACGAAGTCGAACAGGCCGGGCCTGCGGTCGCGGCGCAACCGCTCCGCCGTCACGATCGCTCTTACTTCCGCAAACGCCCGGTCGAGATCATGATTGATCACGACGTAGTCATATTCGCGCCAATGCTCGATCTCGACCCTGGCGTTCTTCAGGCGCGTGTCGATGGTGGATGCGGAATCCTCGGCACGGCGCTGCAGCCTGGACTTCAGCTCGGTCATCGACGGCGGCAGGATGAAGATCGAGACGATGTCGCCGCGCATCTTTTCCTTGAGCTGCTTGGCGCCTTGCCAGTCTATGTCGAACAGCATGTCACGGCCGTCCGCCATCGCCCTTTCGGCAGGCTCGCGCGGTGTCGCGTAGAAATTGCCGTGCACTTCCGCCCACTCCAGCAAGGCGTCGTTGTCGCGCAGCATTTCGAATTCGCGCCTGCTGCGGAAATGATAATGCACGCCGTCGATCTCGCTGCCGCGGCGCGGCCGCGTGGTCACGCTCACCGAAAGTTCGAAACCCGGGTCGCTCTCGATGAGGCTGCGGGCGATAGTCGACTTCCCCGCGCCCGACGGCGAGGAAAGCACAAGCATCAAGCCGCGCCGCTTGATCGCCTGCGATGGTCGCTCCTCGGCCATCCCTTACTCCAGATTCTGCACTTGCTCGCGAAACTGGTCGACGACGGCCTTCAATTCGAGGCCGATTGCCGTGACCGGCGCCGCATTGGACTTCGAGCAAAGCGTATTCGATTCGCGATTGAATTCCTGCGACAGGAAATCGAGCTTGCGGCCGATGGCGCCGCCGCCGGCGAGCAGGTTGCGACCGGAGGCGACATGGGTCTTCAGCCTGTCGATCTCCTCGCGAATGTCGGCCTTGGTGGCGAGGAAAGCCGCCTCCATATGGAGCCTGGTCTCGTCGAGACCCGTGCCCGGTTCCATCAGCAGCCGAACCTGCTCGGCGATACGCGCGCGGATCACGGCAGGATCGCGGGACGGATCGGCCTCCGCTGCAAGCGTCAATGCTTCGATGCGATCGAGATGGGCGCCGAGCACGAGACCGAGCGCCGTTCCTTCCGCCAAGCGTGCCTTTTCGAGGCCGGCCAGAGCCTCGTCCAAAACGCAGAGGATCGACTTGTCGAGGCGCGCCCGCTCCTCCTCGCTCTCCAGCGCTTCCGGCATTTCGAGCACGCCGCGCAGCGCGAGCAGCCCGTCGGCCGTGGCCGGAGCGACACCGAACTGCTCCTCCAACCTCTTCGCGAGGCCCGCCAGGTCCTTCAGGAAATCCTCGTTGACAACGGGCTGCACAGCAAGGCCGTCGCGCTGCACGGCCAGGCTCGCCTGGATGTTGCCGCGGGAGAAGCGCTTCTGGATCGCCTGGCGGGTGGCCTGCTCCAGCCGCTCGAAGCCGGGCGGCAGCCTCAGCCGGGCGTCGACGCCCTTGCCGTTCACCGACTTGATTTCCCAGGCGATCGCCGCGCCGTTGTGATCTGCGCCGGCACGCGCGAAGCCGGTCATGCTCTGCAAACTCATCGCCCTTGCCCGTCCAGTCGCGGCATCAGGCGGGATCCGGATCGGATCATTCCCGCGTCCCGCTATTGTTGGTTGGTCGACTGGGAGGCGCCACCGGCCTTCGCCGCCTCTTCCGCCTGCTTCTTTTCCACCGCGCGCCAGCGGGCGACATTCTTGTTGTGCTCTTCGAGCGTCGTGGCGAAGACATGGCCGCCCGTGCCGTCAGCGACGAAATAGAGATCGTCCGTCTTGGACGGATTGGCGACCGCCTCGAGCGCCGCCCGGCCGGGATTGGCGATCGGCGTCGGCGGCAGGCCGTTGATAAGATAGGTGTTGTAGGGCGTCGGCTTGTCGATGTCGGACTGGAAGATCGGACGGTCCGCCGGCTTGCCCCTGCCGCCGAACAGGCCGTAGATGATCGTCGGGTCCGACTGGAGCCGCATTCCCTTGTTGAGCCGATTGATGAACACCGAGGCCACGCGCGATCGCTCGTCGGCCCGGCCAGTCTCCTTCTCCACGATCGAGGCGAGCGTGACGAACTCTTCGATGGAGGCGATCGGCAGGTCGTCGGAACGACGCTCCCAGATGCTCTCCACCAGATTCCTCTGGTCGGCGAGCATCTTGTCGATGATCTGCTGGCGGCTCGTGCCGCGTGTGAAGCGCTGGGTGTCGGCGGCAAGCGTGCCCTCGGCCGGCATCGTCGAAGGCATGTCGCCGATGAGGGCTTCCTGCTCGGCGATACGCTGGAACGCCTGCTCGACGGTCAGGCCCTCCGGTATGGTCAGCGAATAGAGCACCGACTTGCCGCTCTTCAGGAGTTCCATGATGTCGCGCATGGAGGCGCCGGCCTTAACCTCGTACTCGCCCGCCTTCATCTTGCCTTCATTGCCATAGGCGCGAAGGCCGAGCTGGAAGATGCGCGCGTCGGAGATCAGGCCGCGGCGCTGGAGCTGGTCGGCGATCTCCTGGACCCCGGTATTCGGCTTGACCAGGAACGTGCTGACGGTCTGCGAGGGGCCGGCAGCGTCGAAGGCGCGCTTGCCGAAATAGACGGCGATACCGGCGGCCAGTGTGACCAGCACGACCGTCGACATCAGGAAATTGAGGAAGACCACGAACTGGTTGCGCGACTGGCGCGAACGCCGCGGCGGCGGCGTCCCGGCCTCTGGCCTCAACGCGTCGCTGGCGCTCTTCGGTACGATCGGTTTCGCTTGCGTCTCGCGCTGCGCGAGTTCGGCTTCGCTCGGAGGGTTCGTGTTCATCTCGCCTCGGTCCGTACTCGTCGATACTGGAATCGCGCCGAGACTAGATGCGAATATGGCGAAATTCGCGGCAAACCGCTCGTCGGAACGTTCGGGTCAGCCATTGTAGCGCTGGAAGATCAGCGAAGCGTTGGTGCCGCCGAAACCGAAGGAGTTGGACAGAGCGACATCGATCCGCCGCTCGCGCGGCTTGTTAGGGACGAGATCGATCGCTGTATCGCGCTCCGGATTGTCGAGATTGATCGTCGGCGGCGCGACATTGTCACGGATGGCGAGGATCGAGAAGATCGCCTCGGCCGCACCGGCCGCGCCGAGCAGATGCCCGATCGACGATTTCGTCGACGACATGGAGATCTTCGAGGCCGCATTGCCGACAAGGCGCTCGACGGCGCCGAGCTCGATCGTGTCGGCCATCGTCGAGGTGCCATGTGCGTTGATGTAATCGATGTCGGACGGTGCAAGCCTGGCGCGCTTCAGAGCGGAATTCATGCAACGGAACGCGCCGTCGCCATCTTCGGCAGGGGCCGTGATGTGATAGGCGTCGCCGGAAAGGCCGTAACCGGTAAACTCGGCGTAGATCTTCGCGCCACGCGCCTTGGCATGCTCGAGTTCCTCGAGCACCACGACGCCGGCGCCCTCGCCCATCACGAATCCGTCGCGATCCTTGTCGTAGGGGCGCGACGCCGTCTCGGGGCTGTCGTTGCGGTCGGTGGAGAGCGCCTTGCAGGCAGCGAAGCCCGCCAGCGCAAGCCGCCCGATCGGAGATTCGGCGCCGCCGGCCAGCATCACGTCGGCGTCGCCGAACATGATCAGCCTGGCCGCATCGCCGATCGCATGGGCACCGGTCGAGCAGGCGGTGACGACGGCGTGATTCGGGCCCTTCAGTCCATGGCGGATCGACACCTGACCCGACACCAGATTGATGATGTTACCGGGAATGAAGAAAGGGCTGATGCGGCGTGGGCCGCGTTCCTTTAGAATGAGCGCGTTTTCCGAGATACCCTCGATGCCGCCGATGCCCGAACCGATCATGACGCCCGTGGCGCAACGTTCTTCCTCGGTTTTCGGCTGCCAGCCGGAATCCTTCAGCGCCTCGTCAGCGGCCGCGATGCCATAGAGGATGAAATCGCCGATTTTCCGCAGTTCCTTCGGCTCGAGCACGGCCTCGGGATTGAAGCTGTGATCACTGCCGTCGCCACGCGGAATGACATTGGCGATCTTGCAGGCGAGATCTTCGACCTCGAATTCGGTGATGCGGCGGGCAGCACTGCGCCCGCTGAGCAATTGCCGCCAGGAATGCTCGACCCCGTAGCCGAACGGGGAGAGCAAACCCAGGCCCGTGACGACGACGCGTCTCATGGCTCAACTCTCCCCACGCAATACGGCATGATCGGTGGCGTCAGGCGGACGCCTTGTCGATGTACTTGACGGCATCGCCCACCGTCAGGATCGTCTCGGCCGCATCGTCCGGGATCTCGACACCGAACTCTTCCTCGAAGGCCATCACGAGCTCGACCGTGTCCAGGCTGTCTGCGCCGAGATCGTCGATGAAGCTTGCCGCCTCGGTGACCTTGTCGGCATCGACGCCAAGATGCTCGACAACGATCTTCTTGACGCGTTCTGCGGTATCGCTCATGTGGGCACCCTCGTCTTCTGAGATTATCTGTCTTCGTTAGCGGCCCGATTGCCGCTAATCAAGCTGAAAAGATGTTCCGTCCGGAACGGGACAGCGGAGCAGGTTCTTGCGTCCTCCCCCGCCGGATCGGAGGCCGCATTACACGAAAAATCGCGGCTGTCCAAGGTGAAAACGGCGCGATTCCGGCATCTCAGATCATCGCCATGCCGCCATTCACATGAATCGTCTGGCCAGTGACGTAAGAGGCTTCGTTGGAGGCGAGATATACGACCGCGGAGGCGACCTCGCCGCCGATGCCCATACGCTTCATGGGGATCGCCCCCATGATCGTTTCCTTCTGCTTGTCGTTCAGCTTGCCGGTCATGGCCGATTCGATGAAGCCTGGGGCGACGCAGTTGACCGTGATGGCGCGGCTGGCGATTTCCTGGGCGAGCGACTTCGAAAAGCCGATCATGCCGGCTTTCGATGCGCAATAGTTTGCCTGGCCCGGATTGCCGGTGACGCCGACGACGGAGCTGATGTTGACGATGCGGCCGAACCGACGCCGCATCATCGGATGCGTGAGCTCGCGCGTCAGCAGGAAAACGGCCGTCAGGTTGACCTCCAGAACCTGGTCCCAATCCTCGTCGGACATGCGCACGAAGAGGCCGTCCCTGGTGATGCCGGCATTGTTGACCAGTATGTCGACGCCATCGAGATCGGCTTCAGCCTTCTGACCGAGCGCCTTGACCTCGTCGCGTTGGGACAGGTCGGCAGGGAAGATCTTCACCCGCTCGCCAAGCTCGTTCGCCAGGGTCTCGAGCTTCTCCACCCGCGTCCCGTGCAGGCCGACCACGGCACCCTGCCCATGGAGGGCGCGGGCGACGGACTCGCCGATGCCTCCGGAAGCCCCGGTAACGAGCGCCTTGCGGCCAGTCAGATCGAACATTGGCTTTACTCCCCTGAAGACCGGAGCACTCCCTCGGCGAGGGACATGTCGAGGATTATCATTACACCAGCGTTGCGAGCGCGGCTTCCACATCGGTGGAATTACCCACGGCCGAAGTGGCAATTTCCTTGTCGATGCGCCGCGCCAGGCCCGACAGAACCTTGCCGGACCCGATCTCGTAGAGGGTCTTCACGCCATTTGCGCCGAACCATTCGACGGTTTCGCGCCAGCGCACCCGGCCGGTAACCTGCTCGACCAGGCTCGCGGCGATCGCGTCCGGATCGGTGAGCGTCCGTACCGCCACGTTTGCCACGACGGGAACGGCCGGCGCGTTCTTGACGACCTTGGCGAGCGCTTCGCGCATGGCCTCGGCGGCCGGCGCCATCAGGGCGGAATGGAACGGGGCGGAAACGGGCAGCATCAGTGCGCGCTTGGCTCCTTTTTCCGTGCACAGGCGCGCAGCGAGCTCTACCGCGGTCCTGGCGCCCGAAATCACCAGTTGCCCGCCGCCATTGTCGTTGGCGATCTGGCAGACCGAGTCGCGGGAGGCTTCCGCGCAGGCGGCCTCGACACCGGCCTGGTCGAGACCGAGGATCGCAGCCATTGCGCCTTCGCCGACCGGCACTGCCGCCTGCATGGCGTTGCCGCGGATTCGCAACAGGCGCGCCGTGTCGGCGATCGAGAACGTCCCGGCGGCCGCAAGCGCAGAATATTCGCCGAGCGAATGGCCGGCCACATAGGCGACCTTGTCTTTGAGGGAGAAACCGCGCGCTTCAAGCGCACGCAATGCGGCCAGCGACACCGCCATCAGGGCCGGCTGGGCATTCGCGGTCAGGGTAAGGGTCTCTTCCGGCCCTTCCCACATGATCGCGGAGAGCTTCTGGCCCAGCGCATCGTCGACCTCCTCGAAGACGGCTCGGGCTTCCGGGAACGAATCCGCCAGATCCCTGCCCATGCCGACGGACTGGCTGCCTTGCCCCGGGAAGGTGAAAGCGATCGACATATGAGGGCGTTTCTCCAACTTTTCTTCGGCTGCGTGTGGAGCAAGGATGGGCGCGGAGTCAAGGGCGGGCAAACGATACGCAGATCGTTGCCTGGCTTTCGATTACCGGCCGAACCGCCGTCAGCCGGCCGCGCGCCCGCGCCGGGCGAGGATGAAAGCCTCGAAATCGGCCGCGCTCATGGGCCTTGCGAATGCATAGCCCTGCAGTTCCTGGCATCCGAGTTCCCGCAGGATGCGCGCGTGTTCCATCGTCTCGACGCCTTCGGCGATCACTTCGATGCCGAGGGACCTGCCGATTTCGATGATCGACTGGACCAGATTGGTCTGCGCGGTCGACAACGTGATCGGCATGACGAGTTGGCGGTCTATCTTCAGCCGCCGCGGTCGCAGCTTGAGAAGGCTGACGATCGACGCGTAGCCGGTACCGAAATCGTCGATCTCGACATCAATGCCGAGTTCCTTGATCTGTTCGACGTTCCAGCCGATCAATTCGTCATTGTCGTCGAGGAAGATGGACTCCACGAGTTCAAACGAAACCGTGCCGCGGCGGATGTTCAGGCTGCGAAGGCTTCGGATCAGTTCCTCGTCGCCCAGGCGGCGGGCGGATACGTTCACGGCGATCCTGGGCACCCTCAGGCCGGCCCTGTTCCACTTCTCGAAATCCGCCAGGGACCGCTCCAACACCATCCTGTCGATCGTCGGGACGACGGAAAGCTCCTCGGCGATCTTCAGGAACCTGTCCGGCCCCAGCACGCCCTCGGTCGGGTGGTTCCAGCGGACCAGGGCTTCCACGCCGGCCACTTCCAGGCTACGCGCATCGAACTGAGGCTGATAGTGGACGATGAACTGCCCCTGCTCCAGGCCGTTGAGAATCTCGTCGGCGACACGCTTGGTGCTGACGATCTCCGCCTGAAGGGCTTCATTGAAGAATTGATGCTGGTTGCGGCCCCGGCTCTTGGCCCGATAAAGCGCGATGTCGGCATCGACGAGAAGGCTGCGCGGGTCGCTGCCGGCGCCGCTGTCGATCGAGATGCCGACGCTGACCCCGAAACGGCACTCGTGGCCTTCGTACATCACGGGTTCGCCCATCTTGCGGACGATGCGGTTGGCGAGCTCGGAGAGGTAGCGGTGGTTGGCGTCGGCGTCGTCACCGTCCAGCAGGCACATGACCACGAACTCGTCCCCTCCGACACGGGCGAGGAAATCGCTCGCGCGGACATTGGACTTGAGCACGCTCGCGGCATGAACGAGCATAGCGTCGCCCGCGGCATGGCCCAGCGTATCGTTGATCTGCTTGAAGCGGTCGAGGTCGATATGGAGAAGGGCGGTGCGTTCTGCTCTGTCCTCCCGCCTCGCCCGGAGTTCCAGCTTCTGGTCGAGGTAGCGGCGATTGGGGAGCCCGGTCAACGCGTCGTGAAGGGCCGTATGCTCAATCCGCGCCTTGGCCACCATCAGTTCCGCATGACGGGCTTCCATCAGATTCTTCGTGCGCCTTAGATCCTCGTTCCGCTCCACGTCGGCAGAAACGTCCCAGTTCACGCCGACGATCTTGGACGAGCCCTCCGCTCCCTCATAGATCGCGCCGATCGCGCGGATGTGGCGAATGACGCCATCGGGAAGCCGCACCCGGAACTCGGAGTAGTATCTTCCGGTGACGCCGATCGCCTCGTCGAAATCGCGTTCGGCACGTTCGAGATCTTCCGGGTGAAGTGCGTTCCGCCAGTCGGCATAGGTCCGCGGGCCGTCGTCGACGGGAAGCCCGTAGAGTTCGTTCATGCGGTCGTCCCAGACGAGTTCGTCCCGCGCCATGTCGAAGTCCCATACGCCGACCTGCGAGGTTTCCAGGGCCAGCCCCAGGCGGCGGGACAGTCGTTTGAGCTCCGTCTCTCGCCGACGCAATTCGCGGATATGGCGTTGCCGTTCTTCGACCAGCCGCGCCGTGACCAGCATGGGAATCACGATCAGCGCTCCGCACAGCAACACCACCGCGCGAAGGAGCCAGCGATTGTCGGGAGGTAAGTCCCAGCCTCCCTTGGGCACCGCGGCGATGCGCCAAGTCACGGATGGCAGCAATACATCAGCGTATTCCGGATCCTGGTCGAGGACAGAGGGCTCTCCGAAGAACGGCGTGTCCTGCCCGGCTGGCCCGTCGAGCCTCGCTATGGCCACATCGATGGGCATGCCTCGTTCCATGAGGCCGCTTTCCCGATAGAGCCGGTCGGCATCGATCACGACGGAAACGATTCCCCAGAAGCCGCCATTGGCACGCTTGGTGTAGACCGGGAAGCGGCCGATGAATGCCGTCCCGCCCTGAACGAGCTCGACCGGACCGGCGAGCACCAGTTCGCCGGTGTCTCGCGCCCGAAAAGCCGCCTCGCGCTGTGCCGCGTTCTCACGATAGTCGAGGCCGAGCGCCTTCTCGTTGCCCGCCAAGGGGTAGATGAGAGACACGACGAGGTCCGGCGCCGCGGCCACGCTGCGGATCTGCGACTGGTCATGGGGCAGCGCCGACGCCAGCCTCGCGAATCGGTCCTGGTTCATGTCG
Organism: Mesorhizobium sp. L-8-10; assembly: GCF_016756635.1. Taxonomy (NCBI): domain Bacteria; kingdom Pseudomonadati; phylum Pseudomonadota; class Alphaproteobacteria; order Hyphomicrobiales; family Phyllobacteriaceae; genus Mesorhizobium; species Mesorhizobium sp. L-8-10. The sequence continues at coordinate 6,127,108 of NZ_AP023263.1, forward strand.
GGCTCGGTCGCAATCGTGGCCACCAGCCCGCGCACGAGCTGGATGTTGCCGCTGACGTTGCCCTCGAGCTTCGCGCGAATCAGCTCGATGCGGGCGCGTACCTGGGCGCGCAGTTCCTGGCGGAAAATCTCGTGGTTCTGGGCTTCTGCGAAAAAGGCCGCACCCAAGATAACCGCGATCGCAATGGCGGTAGGGACGTTGGTCGTCCGGAAGATCGCCCTGAAAAACCGGCGACGAATTCGTCCGAATAAGTCCACCTTGTCGCCACCCGCACTTTGCCCGTTGAGGCCTATACGGATAGCCATAGTAGCAACTGCTTAAGCTAGGCTTTATTATTAGCGCACGCGTTTTCCAAATGCGCATGGGCGCCCCGCATCAGAACCCGCCGCTGCCCGGCCACCCGGTTGCGGGACTGTTTCGCGCCGGTCCGGAGCGGATGCTGCGCAAAGAAACTCTCGGCGCGCTTCGTCGGCTCTTGCCTTTCCAGGCTTTCCCTTGTATGAGCCGCCGCAATCTGCCGGTCCCGACCGGGGGCTGAACGGAGGGCTGGGCCGTGCGCCGGGATGTTGTCCCGACCGCTGTTCGTCGCGAAGCCGAAGGTGCTTCCGCCTCCCGTGTCTCCGCTCTCGACCGTCTCGTCATGCTCCTTTCTTCCCCGCATCTCCGGGTCAAGAGAAGTTGCAGAGGCTTAGCCGTCGGGAACCGGGAGAGAAACGAAGAAAGGCAAGACAATGGCTCTTTACGAACATGTGTTCCTTGCCCGGCAGGACCTCTCGCAGCAGCAGGTCGATGAGCTCGTTGAACGTTTCAAGGGCGTCATCACCTCCGGCGGCGGCAGCATCGGCCGGGTCGAGAACTGGGGACTGAAGTCCCTCACCTACCGGGTCAAGAAGAACCGGAAGGCATATTATACGCTGATGGACATCACCGCTCCCCCGGCGGCCGTCAAGGAACTCGAGCGCCAGCAGGGCCTGTCGGAAGACGTCCTGCGCTTCCTGACCATCAAGGTCGAGAAGCATGAGGAAGGCGCTTCGGCCATGATGCAGAAGCGCGATCGCGACGAGCGTGGCGACCGCGGCTTCGGCGATCGTCCGTCGCGCTTCGGCGACCGTGAGCGCGGGGACCGCCCGGGCCGCTTCGGCGACGACCGTGGCCCGCGCCGTCCGCGCGAAGCTGTTGAAGGAGCTGCAGAGTAATGGTCGACATCAACCAGATCCCGACCCGGCGTCCGTTCCATCGCCGCCGCAAGACCTGTCCGTTCTCCGGCGCCAATGCACCGAAGATCGACTACAAGGACGTTCGTCTCCTGCAGCGCTATATTTCGGAGCGCGGCAAGATCGTGCCCTCGCGTATCACTGCCGTCAGCCAGAAGAAGCAGCGCGAGCTCGCCCAGGCGATCAAGCGCGCCCGCTTCCTCGGCCTTCTTCCCTACGTGGTGAAGTGATCTTCCGGGGCCGGACAGCTCAGCCTGCCCGGCCCTGCCCTCCGCTTCGGGTGCGGGCGGGCGACAGAAATCCCGAGTTGGGGCGCGGAGAACCGCCTCCCCTAACTGCCGCGACAGGCAGGACAGCGACCAGCACGGCACGCCATCGGCTGCGGGCCACCGCGCTTCCTGCCTGTTCCTGAAAACCGCGCCACCGGCGCAACGCATGAGGAACAAAACGATGGACGTCATCCTTCTCGAACGCATTTCCCGCCTCGGCCAGATGGGCGATACCGTCAAGGTCAAGGACGGCTACGCCCGCAATTTCCTGCTGCCGAAGGGCAAGGCGCTGCGCGCCAACGAAGCCAACAAGAAGAAGTTCGAGGGCCAGCGTGCCCAGCTTGAAGCCCGCAACCTCGAGCGCAAGTCCGAGGCACAGGCGGTCGCCGACAAGCTCGACGGCAAGAGCTTCGTCGTCGTTCGCTCGGCCGGTGAGACCGGTCAGCTCTACGGCTCCGTCTCGACCCGCGACATTTCCGAGCTGCTGACCGCGGAAGGTTTCACGGTTGCCCGCAACCAGGTCGAACTGAACCAGCCGATCAAGGCCATCGGCCTCACAAACGTGGCAATTGCGCTGCATCCGGAAGTCGAGGTGACCATCACGCTCAACATTGCGCGCACGGCCGACGAAGCCGAGCGTCAGGCTCGTGGCGAGACCCTCACCACCGCCGAGGCGATCTACGGAGAAGACATCAACGAGAACGCCCGCCCTGAGAACTTCTTCGACCCGAACGCCGAGGACGAAGAAGCGGCCAACGCCTGATCCGGCCGCGACTTTTTCGCGGTTTCGAACGAACCCGGGCGGCGACGCCCGGGTTTTTCTTTGAAGGCCCGCGCGTCCACCTCGACGCACGAACGACCGTTCCAGGGTTTTGAAAGCGAACATTGCGCCTGCCGAAGATCGCGCACGACCTTCGAGCCGATACGGCTGCCTCAACAAACTGTGTCAATTTTATGCCAGCGGGAACTTTTCAAGCTGCGCCGATTTGAAGCAGAATAATCGGGTTCAGCCGACGGAGCAGCGTCGGATTCCTGAGGTAGCGGCTATGAACATCCTGCTGAGGCGTATCGTCGACCGCTTGGTGCGAACCGGAAATCTCAAGGTGACGGGCCCGAACGGCGCGACGTTCCAGTTCGGCGACGGCACCGGCGAGTTCGTGCATCTGCGAATCAACACGCGCCACGCCGAGCGGACCATCACCTTCCATCCGACGCTGGCGTTTCCGGAAGCCTTCATGGAAGGCGAACTCGATTTCCTCGAAGGCGACGTGCTGTCCTTCCTGCATCTCGCCTACCGTAACATGGGGCCGACCGGCAGCATCGACGCGGCCTGGGCGCGCGCCATAGAGGGCCTGCGAGTGGCGTTTCGGCGGCTGCAGCAGATCAACACGGCCGGCCGCGCCAAGCGCAATGTCGAGCGTCACTACGACCTGTCGGGAGAGCTCTATCGGCTCTTCCTCGACAAGGATATGCAGTATTCCTGCGCCTATTTCGAGCGGCCCGACATGACGCTCGAGGAAGCTCAGCTCGCCAAGAAGCGGCACATCGCAGCCAAACTCAGGATGAAGCCCGGCCAGAACGTGCTCGACATCGGCTCGGGCTGGGGCGGCCTCGGCCTCTATCTGGCCAAGAGCTTCGACGCGGAGGTGCTCGGCGTCACGCTGTCGACCGAGCAGCACGCCGTGGCCACCGAACGCGCCCGGGCGGAAGGCCTCGACGACCGCGTCCATTTCGAGATCCGCGACTACCGCTCCCTGTCGGAGCGTTTCGACCGCATCGTTTCGGTGGGCATGTTCGAGCATGTCGGCGTCAACCACTACCGCGCTTTCTTCGACAAGGTCGCCACCCTGCTCAAGCCCGACGGCGTGATGCTGCTTCATTCGATCGGGCGCGCCGGCCCGCCTACAGCCACCAATCCCTTCATCCGCAAGCACATCTTTCCGGGCGGCTACATCCCGGCTTTGTCCGAGGTGTTGCCGCATATCGAGAAGGCCGGCCTTTTCGTCACCGATGTCGAGATCCTGCACCTCCACTATGCCGAGACGCTGAAGCATTGGCGCGAGCGCTTCATGGCCAATCTCGAACGGGCGAAGGACATCTATGACGAGCGCTTCTGCCGCATGTGGGAGTTCTATCTCTCGGGGTCCGAGGCAGCGTTCCGCTGGCAGGACCTGATGGTCTTCCAGATCCAGCTCGCCCGGGCGAACGACGCCGTGCCGCTGACCCGCGACTATATCGGCAAATGCGAGAAAGCGCTCGCCATGCACGAGATGGCGCATGGCGCGGTCGCCGAACGAGCGCCGAAGACAAAGCGGGCCAGGAAAGTCAGCGAGAAAGAGTGATTCCGGCCGTGAGGCCGGTTTCCCACGGCGCCTCCCGTCCGGGCGGGGCACTTTCCTGTTGCCCACGCATCGGATTTATGCGGTATCCGCTGTCATCCCGATATTCGACAGGAAGGCCCGTTCCCATGAGCTACGCCGTGCTGGCGACCGCGGCGATCGCCGAGATCGCCGGCTGCTTCGCCTTCTGGGCCTGGTGGCGCCTTGACAAATCGCCGCTGTGGCTCGTTCCGGGCGCGTTGTTGCTCCTCGCCTTCGCCTGGCTGCTCGCGTTCGTACCGGCCGAAGCTGCCGGCCGCACCTTCGCCGCCTATGGCGGCATATACATCTCGGCGTCGCTGATATGGATGTGGGCGATGGAAGGCGTGCGACCCGATCGTTTCGATCTCGCAGGGGCTGCGATCTGCCTGGTCGGCGCAACCGTCATCCTTGCCCCGCGCGGAGCCTGAACGGCCAATGGAACTCCCCGCCGCACTTCGACGGGCCGTCGACCGGCTTCTCGAAGGAATCCCGGTGACAGAACTTCAGAAGGCTGCCGGGCTTCTGTCTGCGCGCTACCGCGCCGAAGTTCGCGACGGGCGCCTGCATCTGGACGACCGGCTCGCGGTGAAAGCCTATCTGGCGACACGCCTGCCGGCCACGTTCGCCGCGGTTCGCGCGAGCCTTGCATCGGTGGCCGAGTTGCGGCCCGACTTCGCGCCCGGCACGATGCTCGACCTGGGAGCCGGGCCGGGTACGGTGCTATGGGCGGCTGCCGACTGCTGGCCGACGCTCGGCGACGCCGTTCATGTCGAAGCGAGCGCCGCCGCGCGCCAGGTCGGCGAAGCTCTTGCCGGCGACATGGACATGGTTGGGGCCCGCTGGCTTGCCGGCGACGTCACAGGCGACATGGACGGCCTCGCAAAGGCCGATCTGGTAACGCTTTCCTATGTGCTCGACGAGATCGATCCGAAAACGATCGGCTCGCTCATCGGACGGCTGTGGGAACTCACCGAAGATACGCTCGTCATCGTCGAGCCGGGAACGCCCGCCGGCTGGTCGCGCATCCTGGCCGCCCGGCAGCGGCTCGTCGAGGAGGGCGCGCATCTCGTCGCGCCTTGCCCGCATTCAGCTCCTTGCCCGCTCGCGGCTCCCGACTGGTGCCATTTCGCGCGGCGCGTTGCCCGATCGCGGCTGCACCGGCTCACCAAGGGCGCCGATGTTCCTTGGGAAGACGAGAAATATGTCTTCATCGCAGCCTCGCGGCATGCCGGCAACGGTCCTGCTGCGCGTGTCGTCGCTCCGCCGCGGGCGGCCAAAGGCAAGGTCACGCTCAAGCTTTGCCGCCAGGATGGATCGGCCGCCGAGCGGACGGTCACGAAGCGGGAAGGTGACGCGTTCCGGACGGCACGGCGGCTCGACTGGGGCGAAGCGGCGCCCTGGACCGTAGGCGGAGCCTGAACGAGCGCTCAGATGCGGCCGTCCCCCTGCGGAGCTTCCACCGGCTTCACCGACCTTCGCGACAGTATCGCGAGCGCCACCCCACCAAGGACGAGGATGGTCGATATGACCAGCCTGACCGTCACGGGTTCATCCAGCAAAGCCACCGCAGCCAGGGCCGCGATGACAGGCACCGTCAACTGGACGATCGCGGCCTGGGTGGACGTCAGTCCCGGCAATGCGCGGTACCAGATGGCATAGCCGAGGCCCGATGCGACCACGCCGGAGGCAATGGCCAGCACCGCGCCGCGCGCCGTAACTCCGTGGTCGAGCAGTGCGATTGTCGCCAGCGGAACGCAGAACGCCGCCGAGCGAATGAAATTGCCGGCCGTGTCGCCGAGCGGATCACGCGCGCCGCGGCCCCGCAACGAGTAGACGCCCCAGGCAATGCCGGACAGCGCCATCAGCGCGCTTCCCGGCAGGTCCGGCTTGTCGAGGCCCGGCGAAACCAGATAGACGAAAGCCCCGAAAGCGATGGCGAGACCGGCGAGTTCGCCCGTATTCGGTCGATCCTTCCGCCAGAGCCCCCACGAGATCATCGTGCATTGGACGGCGGCGAACAGGACCAGCGCGCCGACGGCGGCCCCGAGCCTGAGATAGGCCAGTGAAAACGCGATAGCATAGACGAAGAGCGCCAGGGCCGACGGCCAGTTGCCGGGAAGCCCTCCACCCGACCCCCGGCGCCAGCGCAGAATCAGGCCAAGCGCCATCGCGCCCGAAACCAGCCGGATCACCGTGTAGCTCGGCGCATCGATTGCGGGGCCGGCGAGCGCCAGCCGGGCAAGCAGCGAGTTGGCGGCGAAGGCGAGCATCGCAAGCGTCGTCAGGAAAGCCGTGATCCGCATGACGCCCTCTGTTTCGGCACGGTAGACGGTATATGGCCGCCCCACCGATGCAAGAAGGACAAGAGCCGGGGATGCGGATATCCCCTACCCCTTTATCGGTATCCAGACATCCAGCCCGCCCGCGCCGCTGCGCGGGTCGAACTCCCGGCCATACCGCTCCAGCGACGGGGCATCGGCCACCTCATGCCCCGAATCGGGCAGCCATCCGGCCCAGATCGCATGCATGGTGTTGCGGATCGTCGAAATGTGATCGCGATGAGAAAAGACGGCGTATTTCTGCGGTGGAATCCGGATCCTGGTCAGGACGGGGTCCATGTCGGAGAAATCGGCTACCTCGGCGCCGCAGATATAGTCGAAACCCTTGTCGTCGCTGTTGGCCATCACGCCATAGGCCACACCCTCGACTTCACCCGCCATGTTGCCGAGATGCGCATGGAAGCGTTCCCAAAGCGCCGGGATCCCGTCCATGCTCTCATATTCGAAGCGTTGGCCGAGGCCGGCGATCAGCATGGCCCTGCCCTGTAGGAAGCGCGGCGGCTCCAGTTTCACCTCGATGTTCTGCTGCATCACGATCGGCTCCACCATGTCTAACCCCTCGATTGTGCCCTGCGCCCGCAACTGGTCGGGCGTGATACCGAACTGGTCACGAAATGCCCGGGTGAACGCTTCATGCGAGCCGTACCCGGCCTCCAGCGCAACCGACAAAATGTCCGGCGCACCATAGGCGAGCGCGCGGGCTGCTTCGCTCAGCCGGCGTCCGCGCAGATAACGCATCACCGACCGGTCGAGCGTTGCGGAAAATGCCCTCGACAGATGGAACCGCGAAACGCCGCTCGCCTCGGCGATGTCGTCGAGCGACACCTCGCCGCCGAGATGGCTTTCGATGAACCAGAGTGCCTTTGCCACGGGATCCATGAAACACTCCCAGGAAACAGGGCTTCTATGACACCTTGCGGGGCGGCCGGTTTGATCCCGCTTGCTCCCTCTGCACGTCTGATCGGAAGCGTTTTGGATTTTCCCGTTTTGTTCCATTCTGTCCAGGGCTAATCTTCCGCTTCCGATTCGCGTCAATCGTGATTCGGGCGCCGGGCCGGAGCGCCTGTGGACTTCTGTGAATCCCGCGCACAAGAAGGCGGCCGGCCACGAATCTTTTCCGGTGGCGCCCTGCGTCTGATACCGAGGGCCGGAGTGCGGAAACTGGGGGTGACATGGCTGAGGCAGCACGCAAACTGGAAGTCGCGGAAACGCCGCTCTATCGCGAGGCGCCGAACAACATCGAGGCCGAACAGGCGCTTCTCGGCGCGATCCTCGTCAATAACGACGCCTTCTATCGCGTGTCGGACTTCCTGAAGCCGGCCCATTTCTTCGAGCCGCTGCACCGCAAGATCTTCGAGCTGTCGGGCGAGCTGATCCGGATGGGCAAGATGGCCAATCCGGTGACGATGAAGACCTTCCTTCCGGCCGACGAGAAGGTCGGCGACATGACGGTCGCGCACTATCTCGCGCGCCTCGCCGCCGAGGCCGTCACCGTCATCAACGCCGCCGACTACGGCCGCGCCATCTATGACCTCGCTACACGCCGCGCACTGATCACCGTCGGCGAGGACATGGTCAACATCGCGTACGACGCACCGGTCGACATGTCGCCGCAGGAGCAGATCGAGGACGCCGAGCGCCGGCTGTTCGAACTGGCGGAGACCGGGCGCTATGACGGGGGGTTCGAGAGCTTCAACGATGCGGTCAAGACCGCCGTCGACATGGCCAATGCGGCCTATATGCGCGATGGCGGCCTGTCCGGCATCTCGACCGGGCTGCGCGAAATGGACCGTCGCATGGGCGGACTGCAGCCTTCCGATTTGATCGTTCTTGCCGGTCGCCCCGGCATGGGCAAGACGTCGCTTGCCACCAACATCGCCTTCAACATCGCCAACGCCTATGAGCCCGAGCAGCAGGCCGACGGCTCCTTCAAGGCCAAGAACGGCGGTGTCGTCGGCTTCTTCTCGCTCGAAATGTCGTCCGAGCAGCTCGCCACCCGCATCATCTCGGAGCAGACCGAAATCCCCTCCTCCAAGATCCGGCGCGGCGAGATCTCCGAATATGATTTCGAGAAGCTCGTGGCCTGCTCGCAGACCATGCAGAAGCTGCCCCTGTTCATCGATCAGACCGGCGGCATTTCGATCGCCCAGCTCTCCGCCCGGGCGCGCCGCCTGAAGCGGCAGCGCGGTCTCGACGTGATCGTCATCGACTATATCCAGCTCATGACCGGCTCGTCGAAGAAGGGCGAGAACCGCGTCCAGGAAATCACCGAGATCACAACGGGCCTCAAGGCGCTCGCCAAGGAACTCGGCGCTCCGATCATCGCGCTCTCCCAATTGTCGCGTCAGGTCGAAAACCGAGACGACAAGCGCCCGCAACTGTCGGACCTTCGCGAATCCGGCTCGATCGAGCAGGACGCCGACGTGGTGATCTTCGTCTATCGCGAGGAGTACTACCTGAAGAACAAGGAGCCGAAGTTCGGCACGGACGAGCACGTGAAATGGCAAACAGAGATGGACGAGGCGCGCGGCAAGTCCGAGGTGATCATCGCCAAGCAGCGCCACGGTCCGACCGGCACGGTCCCGCTCGGCTTCCAGGGCGAGTTCACGCGCTTCTTCGACCTGGCGGAAGATACCCACGTGCCGGAGAGGCTCGAGTAGTCCGGTGGGGAGCCTCACGCCGATCGCAGGTCGGGCTGCCGCTCGACGTCGCCACATCCGATCCATTGCCGGGCGGGCGGCCTGATGGCCAAGTCGCGCGTCCAGTTCATCTGCCAGAACTGCGGAACGATCCATACACGCTGGGCCGGCAAGTGTGATTCCTGCGGCGAATGGAACACGCTGATCGAGGAAGGCACGGCCGGCGGCATCGGCGCCGGGCCGGCGGGCCTGCGCTCTGCACGCAAGGGGCGGCCGGTCACGCTCACCACGCTCTCGGGAGATATAGAGGACGCCCCACGCATCGCGTCGGGCATAAGCGAGCTCGACCGGGCGACCGGCGGCGGCTTCGTGCGCGGATCGGCGCTGCTGGTCGGCGGCGATCCGGGTATCGGAAAATCGACGCTGCTGATGCAGGCCGCCGCCGCCCTCGCCCGGCTCGGGCACCGCATCGTCTATGTTTCCGGCGAGGAGGCGGTGGCGCAGGTCCGCCTGCGCGCGCAGCGGCTGGGCGCCGCCAGCGCGCCGGTCGAGCTCGCCGCCGAGACCAATGTCGAAGACATATTGGCGACCATCTCCGAGGGCCGCCGCCCCGATCTCGTCATCCTCGATTCCATCCAGACGCTGTGGACCGATATCGCCGATTCGGCACCCGGCACGGTCACCCAGGTCCGTGCGGCCGCGCAGGCCATCATCCGCTACGCCAAGTCGACGGGCGCCGCCGTTGTGTTGGTCGGTCATGTCACCAAGGAGGGGCAGATCGCCGGGCCGCGCGTCGTGGAGCACATGGTCGACGCGGTGCTCTATTTCGAGGGCGAAGGCGGCCACCACTACCGCATCCTGCGCACGGTCAAGAACCGCTTCGGTCCGACTGACGAGATCGGCGTCTTCGAGATGTCCGACCGCGGCCTGCGCGAAGTGTCCAACCCCTCGGAGCTCTTTCTCGGCGAACGCCATGCGGCCGCCCCCGGCGCCGCGGTCTTCGCCGGCATGGAAGGCACACGGCCGGTCCTGGTAGAGATCCAGGCCCTCGTCGCGCCCTCCCCGCTCGGCACGCCGCGCCGCGCCGTCGTCGGCTGGGATTCGGCGCGCCTGTCGATGGTGCTGGCCGTGCTGGAAGCGCATTGCGGCGTCCGGTTCGCCACGCACGACGTCTATCTGAATGTCGCCGGCGGCTATCGCATCACCGAACCGGCGGCGGATGTGGCCGTCGCGGCCGCTCTGGTTTCGTCGCTCACCGGTCTTGCCCTGCCCGCTGATTGCGTCTATTTCGGCGAAATCAGCCTTTCGGGGGCCGTGCGGCCGGTCGCGCATGCGCTGCAGCGCCTCAAGGAAGCCGAAAAGCTGGGGTTCGCACAGGCGGTCCTGCCGCGAAGCACCGACGAACTGGCGGGAGGATCGGGAGCCAGCGCCTTCCAGCCGGCTATGCTCGCCGATCTCGTGGCCCGCATCGCCGGGTCGCGGCTGAGACGGGTCGAAGACTGAACCTGCGAAGGCGGTGAAGCGGACCGCATCATGGAGTGGGAACGACATGCCGATTACGCTGCTTGACGGAATTCTCGTCGGCTTCACCCTCGTTTCGGCAATGCTCGCCATGGTCCGCGGCTTCTCCCGCGAAATCCTCTCGATAGCGTCCTGGGTGGCGGCGGCGGCGGCGGCCTATTTCTTCTATCCCCAGGTGCTGCCCTATGTTCAGCCCTATATCGATCACAAGCAGATCGCCATGGCCGCGGCGGCCGGAGCTGTGTTCATCGTTGCGCTTATCGTCGTCACGGTCATCACAATGAAGATCGCCGACTTCATCATCGACTCCCGCGTCGGCGCGCTCGATCGCACGCTCGGTTTCCTCTATGGCGCCGCGCGCGGCATCCTGGTCGTGGCGGTCGGATTGCTGTTCTTCAACTGGCTGGTCGGCGTGAATCCGCCGAACTGGATCGCCGAGGCCAAGTCGCGCCCCTTGCTCGAGGACATCGGCGGGCGCATCCAGGCGCTCTTGCCAGACGATCCCGAGAACTCGATCCTGAAGAAGCTTACGCCGGAGACCGGCGAAGGCGCGCCAGACGCCGCGGGGGACACGCCTTCGGCAGGCGATGCCGAAGCGCCCCCGGCCGAGGGCAACAGCAACTGATCTGCTGGTGCGCGGCGGCGGCCGCGCCTATATAGCGGTATTCAGGACGAGAGGCAGCGCCATGACGGACGCAACCGCAGCCAAGATGCTTTCCACTGAAGCCGACGATCACTTCCACGACGAGTGCGGTGTGTTCGGCATCTATGGCCGGCAGGATGCCGCCGCAATCGTCACGCTCGGCCTGCATGCTCTTCAGCATCGCGGACAGGAAGCGGCAGGCATCGTCTCCTATGACGGCAGCCAGTTCCATGTCGAACGCCATGTCGGCCTGATCGGCGATACCTTCACCAAGCAATCGGTCATCGACAGGCTGCCGGGGAACCGGGCGATCGGCCATACGCGCTACGCGACCACCGGCGGCGCCGGATTGCGCAACGTCCAGCCATTCTTCGCCGAGCTTGCCGAAGGCGGCCTGGCGATCGCCCACAACGGCAACATCACCAACGCGCTTACCGTGCAGCGCTTGCTGCAGAAACAGGGCGCCATCTTCTCCTCGACATCGGACACCGAGACGATCCTGCACCTCGTGGCGCTCAGCAAGGAGCGCGACATCAATTCCCGCTTCATCGACGCGATACGTCAACTCGAGGGCGCTTTCTCGCTGGTCGCCCTCACCTCGAAGAAGATGATCGGCTGCCGCGATCCGCTCGGCATCCGTCCCCTCGTGCTGGGCGATCTCGACGGCTCCTGGATACTGGCCTCGGAAACCTGCGCGCTCGATATCATCGGAGCGCGTTTCGTCCGCGACTTGAAACCGGGGGAAATGGTGATCGTCACCTCCAAGGGCATAGAGAGCGTCTTCCCCTTCGAGGTTCAGAAGCCACGCTTCTGCATCTTCGAATATGTCTATTTCGCCCGGCCGGATTCCACCGTCGAGGGCCGCAACGTCTATGACGTGAGGAAGCGGATCGGCGCCGAGCTGGCCGTGGAGAACCCGGTCGATGCCGATGTCGTCGTGCCGGTGCCCGATTCGGGCACGCCGGCGGCGATCGGCTTCTCTCAGCAGGCCGGCATTCCTTTCGAGCTTGGCATCATCCGCAACCACTATGTCGGCCGCACCTTCATCCAGCCCGGCGATTCGATTCGCCACATGGGCGTGAAGCTGAAGCACAACGCCAACCGGCGCATGATCGAAGGCAAGCGGGTGGTGCTGGTCGATGATTCGATCGTGCGCGGAACGACCAGCCAGAAGATCGTGCAGATGGTGCGCGACGCCGGCGCCCGCGAGGTGCACATGCGGATCGCCTCGCCGCCGACGCGCTCGTCCTGCTTCTATGGCGTCGATACGCCCGAGAAGGCCAAGCTGCTCGCCTCACGCATGTCGGTCGACGAGATGGCCGATTTCATCCGCGTCGATTCCCTCGGCTTCCTTTCGCTCGACGGTCTCTACCGCGCCGTCGGCGAGGCCGCCCGCGAGAACGAATCGCCGCAGTTCTGCGACGCCTGCTTCTCCACCGAATACCCGACCCGGCTCACCGACATCGAAGGCTCCGACAATGTTCGGACCCTGTCGCTGCTCGCCAATGGCGGGCAATAGCGCCGGCGGGCCTACCGTTCCAGGGCTGCTCCCGCAGGCCGCCGGTCTTCGTCGCGCCAGGCGACCAGGCAGCCGGCGGGCCTGGTACGCTCCGCCCAATTCCCGAAAGGATAAGGCATGACCACCTCTCTCGACCTTGCCGGGCGTGTCGCCCTCGTCACCGGCGCTTCGCGCGGCATCGGCTACTTCATTGCCAGGGAACTGGCCGCGGCAGGGGCTCATGTCATTGCCGTGGCGCGCACAGTGGGCGGGCTCGAGGAACTCGACGACGAGATCAAGGCCGCCGGCGGTCAGGCGACCCTCGTACCGCTCGACCTCACCGACATGGCCGGGATCGATCGCCTGGGCGGCGCGATCCACGAGCGCTGGGGCAAACTCGACGTCATGGTGGCAAATGCCGCGATCCTCGGCGTGATTGCGCCGATCGGCCATGTCGAGGCGAAGGTGTTCGACAAGGTGATGGCCATCAACGTGACGGCGACCTGGCGGCTGATCCGTTCCGTGGACCCGCTGCTGCGGCTGTCGGATGCCGGTCGCGCCATCGTGATCTCGTCGGGCGCGGCGCATTCGGCGCGCGCCTTCTGGGCCCCTTATGCGGCCTCCAAGGCCGCCGTCGAAGCGCTCGCCCGGTCCTGGGCTGAAGAAACGAGGAATTTTCCGTTGCGTGTCAACGCGGTCGATCCCGGTGCGACACGCACGGCCATGCGCGCCCAGGCAGTGCCTGGCGAAGATCCGCAGACCCTTCCGCATCCTTCGGAGATCGCCGCCAGGATCGTTCGGCTGGCAAGCCCCGCTCTCGCGGAGACCGGCCTGATCTTTGACGCCAGGCGAGAACGCTTCACCGCCTATCGCATGCCTGAGTAGGCGGGCGCCTCGCCCGCCCCGGCATCGGCCCCCAGTTCCGTCGGTGCGTCCGCCGATCCAACCAGGCTTCGGAAAAAAGCATCCCACGGCTCTCCGACAAACCTTCAGCATGAGAAGCGGCTGAGCAGGTGAAGCGTCTGCGAATCCTGCAAGCCAGCTTAGGACAGCTGCAACGATAACCGCTACGCTATGGCCGACCGCCGCGGTTTGATTGTGTAATTCCATTCTGGATGGAATTGGTCGCCGGTGATATCGAGGGTCGCCATCTCGGCAGCCGAGACCTTCACGCCCTTCTCATAGGTGGTGGCGTCGAGCGCGCACTCGACCTTGAGCCCGGTCTTGGTCGTGGTCGCGCCGATCAACTCGACCACGGCGAGGCGATCCGTCAACGGACGGCCGCGCCAATTCTGCGTGATGTGGCAGAACAGTCGGTGCTCGATCTTGTTCCACTTCGACGTGCCCGGCGGATAGTGATGGACGTGGACGACAAGCCCGGTCTCGTCGGCGAGCTTCTGCAGTTCCACCTTCCACAGCCGCACGCGCGCCCCGTTGGAGCCGCCGCAGTCGGCGGTGATCGTCAGCGCGCCGGCCGAGGGATAGCGCTGGCGGCCCATGCGCTCGAGCCACGTGCGGATCGAGTGGACCGCGAACTCGGCGGTGTCGGCGGTGATGCCGACGCTGACCCAGCCCTCGTTGGCGGCCACGTCGTAGACGCCGTAGGGGACGACCTTGCCAAGCGTCGTGTCGACGAAGTCGTGCACCTTGACGCGCTGCGGGTCGCCCTTCGGGCGATAGTCGCTGCCGCCATTCTTGAAGGCGCCGACGAGCTCTTTCTTCTTTGTATCGACGGAGATGACGGGCTCACCGGCCGCCTGCGCGGCGACCACCTTGGCGTTGATGTGCGCGAACTGGGCATCGCGGTCGGGATGGTGCGCGCCTTCATCCGTCTTGCGGTTAAGCTGGCGCGAGAAGCCGAGCTTGACAAGCAGCTTGCGCACGCTGTTGGGGCTGATCGCATGGCCCATGTCGCCAAGCGCGCGCGCCAGCTTGTCCAGGCTCTTCGACACCCACAACAGAGGCCGCTCCGGATCACCCAAGGTCGCCGGCTCAACGAGGCGCTCAAGGTCGGCAAGCAGCGTCGGATCGCGCGCCGTCAACGGCCGCGGGCCGCCGCCTTCTCGGCGCACCCGACCGCGCGGCGGCGCCGCGTCGAGGTCTTTCAGCCCGCGCCCGATCGTCGAGCGGGCCAGCCCTGTGATCTCCGAGACCGCCGCCAGCCCACCCCGGCCCGCAGCGCGCGCCTCGCTGGCGGCGAACACGCGCCGGCCGCGCTCGTCGCGCTTCGAGCCGTCCGCCTCCCACCGCTGCTGGATCCCGCGCCGGTCGATCATGTCGCTACCGCTAGCGCGCCTCGCTCCGGCAGGGAATCCCTGCCGGGTGAGTCACACCGCCGCAGGTCGAGACAACCGACCGATTCAATTATCGTTGCAGCTGTCCTTAGCGTCCGGGTTTCAAGCTGCGCATCCACACGATCAGTTCGGACTGGCGCGAGGTGCCCGTCTTGCGGAAGATCGACTTCAGTTGCTGCCGCGCCGTCCCCTCGGCGATCCCCAGTTCGGCGGCCGCCTGGCGCAGCGAAATCCCGCGGTTGAGCGCCAGCGCCACTTTGATCTCAGCCGGCGTCAGGTTGAACGCAGCGGTCGCCCGTTCCAGGTCGGGCGGCCGAGTACCCTGAGCCGGTTCGATCAGTATCGCCACGGTCGGCCCCTCGAAAAAGCTGGCGATCGGATCCTTGTTCAATCTGACGAGCGTGATCTTGCGCATCTTCCCGGACGCGGCGACGACATGGGAATGAACGCGGGGGCCTTCGGCCAGTCGGTCGACCATCTGCTGCAGCGCCCTGGCCGCATCCTGGTCGGTCAGCGCAACGCGCCCGGTCGGCGTAATGCCGATCCCCTCGCCTCCATCGATATGACGAACCGCCGCGGCGGAAACGGACTTGACGGTCATTCCTTCGCCTACGACAACAAGGCCGATGTCCGTTTCCTCGAACAAGTGATCGCCGACGTCGGACAGGGCTTTCTGGAACGGCCCTGTCTGGTAATAGCGAAAGGCTCGCCTCAGATGCGGCGCAAGCCGGGTCAACGTCTCGGCCGCTGCCACGTTCTGGTTCGGGTCGGCGCGGTCGGTCAGCGTGCTCAACAGCAGGGAGCGGCCGCTCTCGCGCACGATCGTGACGCCCACCGCCGCCTCGGCGCCGATCGATCGCATGAAATCGCCATAAAACTCCGTTCGCACCAGATCCCCGCGGTCGAGCATCTGCTCGGAAACGACACCCAACCCGATCGGCCTTACCGAGGCCTTTGCCATCCAGGGATTGATGCGTGAATAGTGCTGGGCATAGGCCCGCAAAGCCTCCTCGCTGAGACCGGACGTCAAGGAGAGATCGCCCCTGTTGCGGACCGAATCATGAAAGAAAAAGACCGTCTTGCCGCCGGGCAGTCTAGCGCTCAAGCGATCCAGAAAGTCGTTCCAATCGGCCTCGCCGAGCAGGGATGCATAGACGAGGTCGATGAGGTCGTCGTCGCGATCGTCCTCAGTGCCGCTTATTTCCCGCCCCTCTCCGCTGATCATGGTGCCATCGCCCGGGCCGCATAGCCGACCGGTCGTTATTTTATGTAATCATCATCGATATTGCCGGGAATTCCAGCCGAGTTCCATTTGTACGATTGTATGAGGCGCCGCTACGTCACCTTCACGACTTCCGCACGGAGTCGTGATTGGTCGCCCCGCTGCCCACGGTCATAGGCTCGCTCCGGCGGGATCAGCTTCAGGGAGGAACCTCAATGAGGACGAACTTTTTTCTTGCGGCCGGCATGGTGTGTGCCCTGACCGTCGCTGCGAATGCGCAGAACCAGGAGATGAGTTTCTTCATCACCAGCCAGGGCCCCGGCAACGGCGCCAATCTCGGTGGACTGGCCGGGGCCGACGCGCATTGCCAGAGCCTGGCCCAGGCAGCCGGTTCAAGCGGCAAGACCTGGCGTGCCTATCTGTCGACGAGCGACGCCAATGCCCGAGACCGGATCGGCTCCGGTCCCTGGTACAACGCCAAGGGCGAGAAGATCGCTGGCGACGTTGCCTCGCTCCATTCCGACAGCAACGGTATCACCAAGCAGACCGGGCTCGACGAGAAGGGCCAGGTCGTCAACGGCCGGGGCGACCAGCCGAACCGGCACGACATCCTTACCGGCTCGATGCCGGACGGGACGGCCGCACCGCAGACCTGCGAAAACTGGACCAGTGCCGGCGACGGCAGCGCCATGGTCGGTCACCATGACCGCATGGGCCTCGACGATTCGGCGGCCGCGAAGTCGTGGAACTCGTCGCACCCTTCGCGCGGATGCGGCCAGGAAGCCTTGCGCGGCACCGGCGGCGACGGGCTGCTCTACTGCTTCGCCACCAACTGACCGCAGTGCCGCTTCGGACTGCGTCGGCAGGATCCCGGCGGCAATCCGCGTCTGCCCCAACGCAATCTCCACCCTGGGCGTAGCGCGGCCTCAAGCCGCGCGCGATAGCAGGCTGTCGGCATCATCGCCGCACCCGGGATCCTACCGATGTCCGCAGTTCCCATTCCCGAGACCCGGGACCATGTCCTTGCGGGCATCATGCTTACCAGCGTCGCCTATTTCGTATTCACCTTGCATGATGCGGTGGTGAAGCTTCTGGTGGCCTCCACCCCCGTCTGGCAGGTCCTGTTCTTCCGCAGCGTCACGATCCTTATCGGCTGCCTCATCCTCGGCGGGCGACCGCTCTGCGTCGAAGCCGCGCGATCGCCCGTCATGAAGCCCATGTTCCTGCGATCCTTCCTTATCCTGGTGGCCTGGCTCTGCT
This sequence comes from Mesorhizobium sp. L-8-10, assembly GCF_016756635.1. Taxonomy (NCBI): domain Bacteria; kingdom Pseudomonadati; phylum Pseudomonadota; class Alphaproteobacteria; order Hyphomicrobiales; family Phyllobacteriaceae; genus Mesorhizobium; species Mesorhizobium sp. L-8-10. The sequence continues at coordinate 6,144,367 of NZ_AP023263.1, forward strand.
ACTACACGGCCGCGCGTTACCTCCAGCTCGCCGAGCTCACCACAATCTACTACGCCGCACCCGTAATGGTGACGGCGATGTCGGTGTTCGTGCTCAAGGAGCAGGTACCTCCGGTGCGCTGGGCGGCTGTCTTCATCGGCTTCGCGGGCGTATACCTCGCCTGTGATCCGGCGACGCTCGGGCTCTCGATTCCGGTCCTGCTGGTGCTTGCAGCGGCCTTCATGTGGGGCCTGTCGATCGTGCTTCTCAGGAAGATCGCGCTGCAGGAGAAGACCATCGTCCAGATGGTCCTCAACAATTCCTTCTTCCTGGTCACGGCCGGCGTGCCGCTGGTCTATCTCTGGCACACGCCCGATCTGCTCGAAATCCTATTGCTGCTCGGCGCCGGAACGCTGGCCGGCATCGCCCAGTTCACGCTGTTCCAAGGCATGAAGCGCGCTGAGGCTTCGATCGTCGCCACATTCGAATATACCGGGCTCGTCTGGGCGTTCCTGCTCGGTTACCTGATCTGGGCGGACATTCCCCGACACGAGGTCTTCCTGGGTGCCTCGCTCATCATCGGCGCCGGACTGCTGATGATCGCGGGCGAGCATTTCCGCAAACGCCCGACACCGGAAAAATAATCCATCCGCGCGGGAACCATCCGAAGGGCCGCGCGTTACGGGGGCTGGACGGGTCGTCCCCCCACCCCCCTTACCCCCTCAGACCCGTCCCTTCACTTGGGCCGGTCCGTAAGGGCCGGCTTCTTCTTTTCGATGTTGCCCCGGTCGCCTGACGACGGCATTGTCGTCGGCGGTTTCAGGGGAGAACCCAACGGAAACGCAAGGGGCAGAAGAGCGATGACGGTCGCCGCGATCCTTTGGGAGAGGCTGGACGTGGAAGGCCACGATACCTGCCGTCTGTCGAAACTGGCAGATGGCTGGAGGCTCGACGGCCGCGCAGTGTTCCGCGAGGGTGGCCGGCCCTGCAGCCTGAGCTACGAGGTCACATGCGACACCGGCTGGCGAACCCGCTCGGCACTGGTCACCGGCTCGCTCGGCGCGCAGGATCTCCGCTTCGAGATCGCCCCCTCCGGCAGTGGCGGATGGAGCCTGAACGGCATCGAGCAGTTGCGCCTCGCCGGGCTCATCGACGTCGACCTGGGGTTCACGCCGGCGACCAACCTCCTGCCGCTCAACCGCCATGCGCTGGCCGTCGGCGACGGAACAAGGCCTTCACCGGCCGTCTATCTCGAATTTCCCGAAGCGCGGCTCGACTACCTGGAGCAGACCTATGAGCGGCTCGGCGAGACCCGCTACCGCTACACATCTCCAGCCTACGGCTATGACGAGACGCTCGAAGTTTCCGACTTCGGCTTCGTAACGGACTATCCCGGGCTGTGGCAAGGCAAACTCTGGCTTCCCGACTGACGCCCTCGTCGTATGGCTTCGGGGCCAGACTGCGTGCCGGTCACGCAAACTCGCATTGACCTTCGGGCTACTTCCGTTACCCTTTCGATCGAAGCGATCAAATCAAGAATCGCGAAAGTGGTAGGCAGGGAGGTGCGGCATGATCCTGATCGTCGCTCTGCTCCTCGGTGTGGTGGCCGCCTATCTGGCGATCGCCGCCGTCGAGATGCTGCGGCTCGGCATCGGCTTTCGGCAAGCGCTTTTTTATGTGCCGTTCAAGCTCGCATACCCTATCGCCGACCGTCGGATCCGGATCGCGCGCGAAGCCAAGCCACCTGTCATCTATGCGATCGTCCATCAGTCCCGCATCGATCCGGCGCTCATGCTGGCGCTTCTGCCGCAGGACACGCTCCATATCCTCGATCCCGAATCTGCAGCGGCAGGCTGGCTGGAACCGTGGCGGGAGCTCGCCCGCACGATCGCCTTCAATGCCGAGCATGTGTTCGTCAGCCGCCGGCTGGTGCGACATCTCAGGGGCAAGGGACGACTGGCGGTCTACTTCCCCGACGCTGTAGAGCCGGACATGAAGGCGTTTCGTCTCTACCGGGCGGTGGCGCGGATCGCGACCAAGGCAGATGCACGGATCGTCCCGATTTTCATCGGTGGAGCACGCCACCTGCCCTTCTCCTTCACACCGGCGGAGAAGGCGCCGCGCCACTGGTTCCCGCGCCTTACGCCCGTCGCGCTCGAGCCCGTCAGCCTCGCTGAACTGGTAGAAAGGCCAGACGGCCAGCAGACGACCGCCGCCAACGCCCTTTTCGATCGGACCGCCGACGCACGCCTGGCCGCGACGGACTCCTTCCGCAGTCTGTTTCTGGCCATACGTGACGCCGCTTTCCGGTTCGGTGCTGGCAGGATCGTCGTCGAGGACGCCGTCGCTGGCGCCCTCACCTATAAGCGGCTCTTCATCGAGGCGCGTCTGATCGGCCAACGCATCACCTCCGCCTCGGCGCCTGGCGAAGCGATCGGGGTGATGCTGCCCAACGCCAACGCCCTGGTCGCGTCACTCGTCGGCCTCTTTTCCGCCAGTCGCGTCGCCGCGGTCATCAACTACACGGCCGGCCCGGCAAACGTGACGGCGGCGGTCCGCACGGCGCACATCCGAACCGTCGTCTCGTCGCGCGCCTTCGTCCAGAAGGCCGGGCTCGCCGACATCGTCGAAGCCGCCGAACAGGGCGGCGCGAAGTTCGTCTGGCTCGAGGACGTCAGCACGAGTGCCACAATGGCGGAAAAGCTCGGAGCGGCCTTACTGTGGCGCCGGCCGCTCGCGGCGCAGGACGCCGCCAAGCCTGCCGTCATCCTCTTCACCTCAGGCACCGAAGGCACGCCGAAAGCGGTGGTGCTTTCCCACCGCAACCTCGTCGCCAATGCGATGCAGGCCGAGGCACGCATCGCCTTCTCGCCGCGCGATACTCTTCTCAACGTGCTGCCGGCTTTCCATTCCTTCGGCCTCACCGGCGGCACGCTTCTTCCGCTCCTGACCGGCGTCAGACTCTTCCTTTACCCGTCCCCGCTCCACTACAAGCTCATTCCGGGCATCGCCGCCAAGGTTCGCCCGACGGTCCTGTTCGGCACCGACACCTTCCTGGCGGGGTATGCGCGGACGGCCGACGACAACGATTTCTCGAGCCTCAGGCTGGTGGTCGCCGGCGCCGAGCCGGTGCGCCAAGAGACGCGGCGCACCTGGCGCGAGCGTTTCGGAGCGGAGATCGTCGAAGGTTATGGGCTCACGGAAGCGGCTCCGGTCGTAGCGGTCAACACGGCGATCCACAATCGCGACGGCACGGTGGGACGCCTGCTGCCCGGTATGCAGCTCAGGGTGGAGCCGGTCGAGGGAATAGCCGAGGGCGGGCGGCTCTGGATCACCGGGCCCAACGTGATGATCGGCTACATGACGGCCGACGCGCCGGGCGAGATCCAGCCTGTCGACGCGGCGTGGTACGACACCGGAGACATCGTGTCGACCGATCGCGAGGGCTTCATCACCATCAAGGGACGCGCACGACGCTTCGCCAAGGTCGCCGGCGAGATGGTGTCGCTCGGCGCCGTGGAGATGCTCGCCCAGGCCCTCTGGCCCGAGGATCGGCACGCCGTCGTCGCGGTGCCCGACCGGCGTCGCGGCGAACGGATCGTTCTTGTCACGACCGCCGAGGAGGCCGCGCCCGAAGCACTCGTCCAGCACGGGCGAAATGTCGGCGCCAACGCCCTGATGGTTCCCCAGGACATCGTGAAGGTCGACGAGGTTCCTTTGCTCGGCTCGGGCAAGACCGACTATCCCTCTGCCCGGCGCCTCGCGGTCGAAAGGCTCGGTCTCGACAAGGCGGCGTAGAGGGCCGCGCCTGGTGCTTCATGCCAACGACCGATGCCATCGACCGCTGGAGCGCGACTGCGAAGCCCGCAATACGCAGCATCCGCGCTCATTGGACGTGTCCGCATCCAGTGCCGTTGGCATCAATCGGACTTGGTGCCGTCCTCCGTGTCGGCGTCGGGAACGACCTTTTCAGTCCCTTTCTCAGCCTCCTGCCGAGCCTTGCGGGCATAGGCGCCCGCGCTGAAGGGCAGGAAGACCAGATAGGCGGCCACCGAAGCCGTCAGCGTGTACCAGGGATAGGCCGACAGAAGAAGGACGTAAGCCACCACGCCGAAGATCAGCGGCATCACCATGTCGCGGCGCACGCGCAGCCCTAGCTTCTTGCCGGAATAGACCGGCACCCGGCTGATCAGCAGGATTGCGATGAGGATCGTGTAGCCGACGCCGGCAAAGGCGAAGCCCGGACCGGGCTCGACGCCGAGAAAACCGAGATAGGCCGGCAGCATGACGAGTGCGGCTCCCGCCGGTGCCGGCACCCCGACAAAATAGTCGGCCTGCCAGGCCGGGCGTTCCTCGTCGCCCAGAAGCACGTTGAAGCGCGCGAGCCGCAATCCGCAGGCGATCGCGAAGAGCAGCGCCGCGATCCAGCCCGGCGAACCGGCCTGGTCGAGCAGGTAGGCATAAAGAACGAGTGCCGGCGCGACACCGAAATTGACGATGTCGGCGAGCGAATCCATCTCGGCCCCGAATTTCGAGGATGCCTTCAGCGCGCGCGCCACGCGCCCGTCGATACCGTCGAGGAAGGCGGCGATGAGGACCATGACCACGGCCGTCTGGAAACGACCCTCGAACGCCATGCGCACACCGGTCAGGCCCGCGCAGATGGCCAACACCGTGATGAGGTTCGGGATGATCAGCCGGAGCGGTATCTCGTGGATGCGCGGACCGCCCTGGCCATGCGGCTGGAAGGGCTTGAAACCTTGGGTTGCCATGGACCTAGGAGATCCGGACCAGCGGCGCCGCGGCATTGCCGCCGAACTCGGCGATCACCGTTTCCCCACCCACCGCGGTCTGGCCGATGGCGACGCGCGGCGCAGCCTGTGCCGGCAGGAACACGTCGACTCGCGAGCCGAAGCGGATGAGGCCGAAACGCTCGCCGACGCCGATATTGCTGCCGGCGTCGGCCCAGCAGACGATCCGGCGCGCCACAAGCCCGGCGATCTGGACCGCCGCGATCGTGCCGTTCGGACTGTCGATGACGAGGCCGTTGCGCTCGTTCTCGGCGCTTGCCTTGTCAAGCTCGGCATTCAGGAACTTGCCCGGCCGATGCTCGATCCTGGTGATGCGGCCGCGAACCGGCGCGCGGTTCACATGGCAGGAGAAGACATTCATGAAGATCGAGATGCGGGTCATCTCGCCCGAGCCCATGCCGAGTTCGCGCGGCGGCACGGCCGGCCCTACCGCCGACACCACGCCGTCCGCCGGGCTGATGACCAGGCGGTCGTCGACCGGGGTGACCCGCTCGGGATCGCGGAAGAAATAGACGCACCAGGCCGTGAGGATGAGCCCGATCCAGAACAGCGTGTAGGACAGCAGCGCCAGCACCAGCGTCGCCGCAGCAAAGGCCGCGATGAATGGATAGCCCTCGCGATGGATCGGCACGAAGGCGTTGCGGATCGTGTCGGCTATGCTCATGGCCGGCTCCATTTCGAATTCGCGCCTGCTTAACCGATATGCCTGCCCGCCGCAACGCGCCGTCGTCCCGGACCGGCGCTCCGCGACCCATGCCAATAGGCCTGATTGCCGACACATTCAGGCGCCGCGGGTGCTGACCCATCCAGGCGGCCCCAGCCGCGCACGGCCCATTCGGCCGCTTGGCATTCGCGCCACCAGGGTGGGCCACGCCGTTGTGTTCGACGCTCGATCTTATCGGCCGTTGACGTCAGACCTCGGCCGTGCGGCGGCGCACAACCACGCCGAGCTCGTCGGCCTCGCGCGCAACCCTCAGGCGCTCCTCCGCCTCCGTCGCCTCGCGCTGCCGGTCCCACATGGCCGCATAGAGTTTTTTCTGGCGCAACAGGCTCTGATGTGTGCCGCGCTCGGCGATCACACCCTCCCGCAGCACGATGATCTCATCGGCACCGATCACGGTGGACAATCTGTGGGCAATGACGATCGTCGTGCGTCCACGACTGACCAGGTCCAGGGCGGTCTGAATCTCCTGCTCGGTGTGCGTGTCCAGCGCCGAGGTGGCCTCGTCGAGGACCAGGATCGGCGGCGCCTTCAGGATGGTGCGCGCAATCGCCACGCGCTGCTTCTCGCCGCCCGAAAGCTTCAGCCCGCGTTCGCCCACCATCGACTTGTAGCCCTCGGGCAGCTTCTCGATGAAACCGGAGATTTGGGCGAGTTCCGATGCCCTGCGCATATCCGTCTCGTCGGCGTCCGGCCGACCATAGCGAATGTTGTAGGCGATGGTGTCGTTGAACAGCACCGTATCCTGCGGGACCATGCCGATTGCCGTGCGCAGGCTGTGCTGCGTGACCTCGCGTATGTCCTGGCCGTCGACCAGGATCGCCCCCTTCTGCGTGTCGTAGAAGCGGAACAGGAGCCGCGAGATTGTGGACTTTCCGGCGCCCGACGGCCCGACGATGGCGATCGTCTTGCCCGCCGGAATGCTGAATGAGACGCCCTTGAGGATCGGCCGCTCCGGATCGTAGGCGAAATGCACGTCGCGGAACTCCACCGTGCCCTGGATCACGCTCAGCGGTTTGGCATCCGGCCGGTCGGTCACTTCCTGCGGGACATCGAGCAGGTCGAACATCTGCTCGATGTCGGTGAGCGCCTGGCGGATCTCACGATAGATGAAACCGATGAAGTTTAGCGGCACCGAGAGCTGCATCAGCATGGCGTTAATGAAGACGAAGTCGCCGACGGTCTGGGTTCCGGCCTGCACCTCCAGTGCGGACATGACCATCATGACGGTCATGCCGATGCCGAAGATGAGGCCCTGGCCGAAGTTCAGCCAGCCGAGCGACGTCCAGGTCTTGGTCGCCGCGATCTCGTAGCGCGCCATCGACCGGTCGAAGCGCTCGGCCTCCATGCGTTCGTTGTTAAAGTATTTTACCGTTTCGAAGTTGAGCAGGGAATCGATGGCTTTGGTGTTGGCATCGGTATCGGAATCGTTCATCTCGCGCCGGATCGAGATGCGCCAGTCGCTCGCCCGAACGGTGAACCAGGTGTAGACCCATACCGTCGTCGCCACGACCAAGACATAGAGCCAGCCATAGGCCACCGCGAAGATCGCGGCGGTCAGCACGAATTCCAGCACGGTCGGCGCAGTATTGAGGATGGTGAAGCGTACGATCGTCTCGATGCCCTTGGTGCCGCGCTCTATGATCCGCGACAGGCCGCCGGTGCGCCGCTCGAGATGGAAGCGCAGGGACAGATCATGCATATGGACGAAGGTCTTGTAGGCGAGTTGGCGGACCGCATGCTGCCCGACCCGGGCAAACAGCGCGTCGCGGAGCTGATTGAGCCCCCATTGCACAAGGCGCACGACATTATAGGCGATGACGAGCATGACCGGCGCCAGCAGAAACGCCGGCAGCGGCGGGGTTGTCTTGCCGTCATGCGCCAGGGCGTCGGTCGCCCATTTGAAGAAATAGGGCACGATGACGAGGATGATCTTCGCGGCGATCAGGAAGAAGGTTGCCCAGACCACCCGCGCCTTCAGGTCGGCACGATCCGCCGGCCACATATAGGGCCAGAGATTGACGACGGTCTTGAGGGTCGAGCCGGAGTCGGCTGAGACGGTCTTTGCCACGCGGCGTTTCCTCGGATTCTTATTGCTCTTCCGGGCTGCCGTCCGTCCCGGACCGCCCGCAGTTCCATTGCCCGGAACAGCAGGAATCGAGCAGCCCCGCGATCGCCCTCGACAATATCGCCACCGCCTCCCGGTCGACCGCATAGAGCGAGCGCTGGCGGTCGACCGCGTGACGCACCAGCCCGGCGGAGACCAGCACCTTCAAATGCTGGGAAACGGTCGACTGTGCGAGGTCGAGGGACTCGACAACCTCCTTGCAGCAGCAGCCACCCGAGGCGGAGAGCCGCCGCAGAATCTCGATACGGGCCGGATGCGACAATGCGCCGAGCTTGACCGCAAGCCGGTCAGCACCCGGTTCTTCGGGTTGGGGTGAGGTTGCTGCCTGCGCCATCGTCCATCGCCGATATACGATGAACGATGGCGATGCAACTGGTTATTGGGCCTTGGGAACGGCCGTTGCCGCCGTGTCGGCCGCTCCCGGCTTCGACGTCATCTGCTCGCCCATCGCTTTCATGTCGGCGGCCTCGCCTTCCTCGGTCTTGTGGGGCACCGAGAAGACCTGGCCCGGCCATATGCGGTCGGGATTGGAGATCTGGTCCTGATTGGCGAGATAGATGGTGGAATAACGCACGCCGCGACCGTAGACGCGCCGGGAGATGCGCCACAGCGTATCGCCACGACGGATGATGACGGCACTTTCGACGGCCTGGAGCTTGGGAGCCGTCACGTCGGGCGGATTGGCCGCGATTTCCGTGGCGGCCTTGCGCTGCTCCGCGGAGGCGACCGCCGGTTCGGACGGCGTATTTGCCGGTTTTTCGCCGGCCTGCGCGTCAGGTTTTTCGGGAGCGGCTGCTTTTTCAGGAACAGCCGCGGGGGCGGCGGGCTCGGGCGAAGCGGATTGCGCCGGTGCGGGCGAGGCCACCGCGGCGATCGCCTCGCCGGGCTCGCGTTCGAACGGCACCGCGGCACGGGCAACGATCTGCAGACCGTCGGCGCCGAGCACATCGGCACGGATGATATAGCTGCCGACCGGAAGGTCGCGCTCCGCCTCGACCAGGAAACGGCCATTGGCGTCGGTCTTCGCCTCCCCAAGCAGGATCTCGTCGGCATAGACACGAACCCTCTGGCCCGGCTGTGCCATGCCGGCGACAAACACCTTCTTTCCTTCGATCTCGACGGCCTGGACGGCGATCGACGGCTTGGCAGGCGCGGCCGTCGCTGCCGGTTCGGCGGGTTTCGGAGCGGCCGGTTCGGCTTCCACAGGCGACTGAACTGCGGCCGGAGGCTGCGCAGGTTCGGTGGCGGCAGCCGGAGCCGGCCCGGCGGGCGCAGGTTGCGGCGTCGTGATGATCTGGGAAGGCTTGCCGGGTTGCTCGACCATGGCCAGTACCGGACCGCCTGGCGCCTTCGGGATCGACACGACCGCGGTCTCGGCCGAAGGGACGGCGGCTCCCGCCGGGGGTGTCGCGCGCAAGGTGAGCTGATAGTCCCCAGGCGCCAGGGGCTTGTCGAGCACGATAGCAAAATCGCCGCTGGCATCGGCCTTTGCGCCACCGATGACGCCGCCACCGGCCTGAAGGTCGACCTGCGCCTCGGGCGCGGCCTTGCCCGCGATCACCACCGACCCGTCGGGCTCCACCCGGACGATGTCGAAGGACGGCACGGCCGGCCCTTGCGAGTCGGGGGGAGCGGGAGCCGCCGCCTCGAGCGCCGGCGCGACTGTTCCGGCAGACGGCATCGCGGGCTCGGCGCCGGGAAGGCGCTCGGCTTTCGGGGCTGCGGCGTCCGGCTGCGTTCCCGGTAGTGCGGCGACCACGGCCGGGGGCGGAACAAGAAGAGAATCCAACGCTCCCGATACATAGGCCGCCCCCGCGACGGCGGCCGCGCCGCCCGCCAGGAACAGGATCGCCTTGAGCGGATTAACGACCATCTACCTTTTTCGCCCCTTTAGCCAACTTCCATCGGTCTATCCCCTTTTCCGGAAACCGACAAGAAACCCAACAAGGGCTCTTGACCCCGGAAAAAGATGAACTCAGATGGACCAATCCGCTACAGTCACGTAGGCAGAGCTCGTCCAGTTGCATGAACACGATACGATCCATCTGTGTCTATTGCGGCTCCTCGCCCGGCCGTGACGACATCTATATCCGGTCCGGGCAGGAACTCGGGCGGTCCATCGCCGGTGCCGGGCTCCGTCTCGTCTATGGCGGCGGCACGAAGGGCATCATGGGCGCGGTTTCGGACAGCGCCATCCGGGCCGGCGGCAAGGTGACCGGCATTATCCCGCGTTTCCTCATGAGCAAGGAAGCGACCGAATCCGCCCTGGGACGCCTCGACGAACTCGTCGTCACCGAGAACATGCACGAGCGCAAGCATATGATGTTCGAGAAATCCGACGCTTTCGTGGCCTTGCCGGGCGGCATCGGAACGGTCGAGGAGATCGTCGAGATCATGACCTGGGGGCAGCTCGGCCATCATCGCAAGCCGATCGTCTTCGTCAATGTCCGCGGCTTCTGGGATCCGATGCTGGCGCTGCTCGACCACATGCGGGAGGCCGGCTTCATCCACAGCGGCCATCTGGTGGATCCGCTGGTCATCGACGAGCCGGGGGCGGTCGTCGCCGCCGTCCTGGCCGAAGCCGTGGCCGACGGCGTGCCTTCGAGCGGTGTGGCCACCGTCATCGACAAATTGTGACGGCGGCCGCGATCAAGCCGCCTTGAGCCCGCGCAGCATCGTCCAGCTATAGATCGCCAGGGCCGCCCAGATCAGCCCGAAAGCGACTGCGCGCACGCCGCCGAAGGGCTCGCCGAACACGAAGACCGCGATCAGAAGCACAATCGAGGGGCCGATATACTGCATGATCCCGATGGTCGAGAAACGCAGCAGCTTGGCGCCGAACGCATAAAGCAGCAGCGGGATGGACGTGATCGGACCGCAGAGCATCAGCAGCACCATGTCGCCCGGCGCCGAGGCGACGAAATGGCTCTCGCCGTTGAACTGCAGCCAGGCGATATAGCCAAGCGCCGGCAGGCAAAGGATCAGCACTTCGAGGAAGAATCCCTGGCTCGGACCGATCGGCAACGTCTTCCTCAGGAAGCCGTAGACGGCGAAGGATAGCGCCAGAGCCAGCGAAACCCATGGCAGGCCGCCGGCATAAACGGTCATGATGACGACCGCCAGCGCCGCCAGCCCGACCGCCAGCACCTGCGGACGGCTCAGCCGCTCCCCGAGAAGCATCGCGCCCATGAGCACGCTGACCAGCGGGTTGATGTAATAGCCCAGCGCCGTCTCGACCGCCCGGTCGACGGCGATCGCCCAGACATAGATGCCCCAGTTGAAGGTGATCAGCGACGCTGTCACTGCGGCCATCAGCAGCGTCCGACCGGAGCGCAGCGCTGCCTTGAGGTCGGCGGTGCGTCCGAGCAGCAGGAGCACCAGCCCGGCGATCGGCACCGACCAGATGATGCGGTGGGCGACCACCTCGGTGGCGGGAATATGCGCCACCGCCTTCATGAAGATCGGCTGGACGCCCCAGAAAGTATAGGCGCCGAGAGCGAAGAAGAAGCCGCGCGTTGCCGCTTGCGCGTCATGTTCCGATAAGGTCTGGACAGTCATGCGGCTCCTATGCGCCCGCCGCGCGCCGAGCACCACACAAAATTTGTGATGGTTCAGCGCAATCCGGTTGATGGCTCAACGAGTTTACCTGCCCAGGCTGATGGCCCAGGCAGGCGGAAGCCTCAGGCCTGCCCGGATGCCGCGATTATCCCGGCACGCCGGTTCGGGTCCGTGATGCGTATCCGGTCGCCACGTTTCGCCGTCACGACCAGTCCCGATTGCGCCGGAACGAGATAGTGCTTGGCGTCGGTCATTCCGCCGCCACCAGCCCCGCCATCTCGCGGTTCTTCATCAGCTTGTAGACGATCGAATCCATCAGCGCCTGGAACGAGGCATCGATGATGTTGTCGGAGACGCCGACCGTCGACCAGCGCGCGCCGGTCGAATCGTGCGATTCGATCAGGACCCGGGTCACCGCCTCGGTGCCGCCGTTGAGGATACGCACCTTGTAGTCGACCAGCGTCAGGTCGCCGATCTCGTTCTGGAATTTGCCCAGATCCTTGCGCAGCGCGATATCGAGCGCGTTGACGGGGCCATGGCCTTCGGCGACCGACATCTTCTCCTCGCCGTCGACGAGCACCTTCACGATCGCTTCGGATACGGTCTTCAAATGCCCGTTGGCGTCGAAGCGTCGCTCGACCATGCAGCGGAACGAGGTGACGCGGAAGAATTCGGGCACGGTGTGCAGCATCCGGCGCGCCAGGAGCTCGAAGCTCGCATCCGCCCCCTCATAGGCATAACCTTCGGCCTCGCGCTCCTTGACCAGCGCGATCAACGCGTCGAGCCGGCGGTCGTCGCGTGGCACGTCGATGCCGCGACGCTTCAGCTCAGCGATGAAGTTCGCCTTGCCGCCCTGGTCCGACACCATCACCTTGCGCCGGTTGCCTACGGTTTCGGGCGGAACATGCTCGTAGGTCCTGGGTTCTTTGATCAGCGCCGACGCATGGATGCCCGCCTTGGTGGCGAAGGCGGACGAACCGACATAGGGTGCTTGCTGTTCCGGGGCCCGGTTCAGCAATTCGTCGAAGGCACGCGACAGGCGCGAGATGCCGGCCAGTGCGTCGAGCGACACCCCTGTCTCGAAACGATCGGCAAAGGCCGGCTTCAACAGAAGCGTCGGCACGATCGTCACGAGGTTGGCATTGCCGCAACGCTCGCCGATGCCGTTCAGCGTCCCCTGGATCTGCCGCACCCCGGCTTCCACCGCGGCCAGCGAGTTGGCCACCGCCTGGCCGGTGTCGTCATGGGCATGGATGCCGAGATGGTCGCCCGGTATGCCTGCCGCAATGACCTTCTCGACGATCGCGCTGATCTCGGAAGGCTGGGTCCCGCCATTGGTGTCGCACAGCACCACCCAGCGCGCGCCGGAGGCATAGGCGGCCTCGGCGCAGGCGAGTGCGTAGCCCGGATTGGCCTTGAAGCCATCGAAGAAATGCTCGCAGTCGACCAGCGCCTCCTTGCCGGCGGCGCGCACCGCCTCGACCGAGGCGCCGATGGCGTCGAGGTTCTCCTGCTCGGTGCAGCCGAGCGCGACGTGGACATGATAGTCCCAGCTCTTGGCGACAAAGCAGACGGCATCCGACTTGGCCTGGATGAGCGCAGCAAGGCCAGGGTCGTTCGAAGCTGACACCCCGACGCGCTTGGTCATCCCAAAGGCGACGAAACGGGCGGCAGCCGTCCGCTTCTCGCTGAAGAAGGCGGTATCGGTCGGGTTGGCGCCAGGATAGCCGCCCTCGACATAGTCGAGGCCGAACTCGTCGAGCAGTCTGGCGACGGCGATCTTGTCCTCGACCGAGAAGTCGATGCCTGGCGTCTGCTGGCCGTCGCGCAGCGTGGTGTCGAAAAGATAGAGACGTTCGCGTTTCATGGCATGGGCAATGTTGGAACACTTCCTCTGGATTGCATCAGTTCTTGCCTCAGAACCTGTCCGTCGCGCGGATGAGCCGATCGAGGATCCCCGGCTCGGAACAGGCGTGACCGGCCCCCTCGATCGGATGTAGCCCGGAGCCGGGACATGCCTTGTGCAGTTCCCAAGCGTAGCAAGCCGGGCACGACTGCCGCCCACTCATAGTTTCAAGCCTTGTGCCGGCCATTGTGCCGTATCGCGATCGGGATGCTGGAAGGAGATGATCGTCTCCTGCCTGGTGTAATAGTCGGGATCGTCATGCACCGGCACTTCAAAGATCTTCTCCACCCATGGCAGGCGCGCGGCATAGTTGACCTGGATCTGCGGCGCCAGGTCGGAGCGGTCGTCGAAAGCGCCGATCGCGATCTCTAGGCCACCCGGGTGGCGATAGGTCAGCGGCGTCCCGCAGCGCGGGCAGAAGCCGCGATCGATATTGACCGAGGACTGGAAATAGGTCGGCTCTTCGCGCGGCCACTCGACGCCTCCCGTCGGCGCAGTCACCAGCGCCGAAAAGAACGAGCCGAACTGCTTCTGGCACATCCTGCAGTGGCAGATCGAAGACCTGCCGAGCGCGCCCTGGATGCGAAAGCGCACGGCGCCGCACTGGCAGCCGCCGGTTCGAATGGTCTCGGTCATGATCTCTCCTCGGGCGGCCAGGTTTCGGTGTCGTGGTCGGGATGCTGGTAGGAGACGAGATCGGCAAGGAACGGCGCCGAGGTGATGTCGGCCATGGTTTCTTCGCCGGGCAGTTCATATATGCGGTCCACATAGGGAAGCTTCGCCTCGACGCCCCACTGGATGACCGGTGCGATCGTCTCGGGATGGTCGAAAGATGCAATGGCCATCGCGATCCCGTCCGGCGCTTCGTAGCACAGCGGCGTGCCGCAGTCGCCGCAGAAGCCACGCCAGGCATGGTTGGACGAGCGGAACTTCCTGGGCTCTCCCCGGGTCCAACTGAGCTTAGCTCCGCGCACCGAGACGAGCGGCAAGTAGAAATTTCCGCTTGCCTTCTGGCACATGCGGCAGTGGCAGATCGAGGCGTCGCCCAGGGCGCCTTCGATGTGGAACCGCACCGCTCCGCATTGGCAGCCGCCCGAATAGACCGGCTTGTTGTCGAGGCTCATCGTCGTCTCCCCCTCACTCCGATGCGTGACAGACGGCTTCGACATTGTTGCCGTCGGGATCGAAGACGAAGGCGCCATAATAGTTGGCGTGGTAGTGCGGGCGTAGCCCCGGCGCGCCGTTGTCCTTGCCGCCGGCCGCGAGTGCGGCCGCGTGGAAGGCATCGACCTCGGCACGGCTCCGCGCCGTGAATGCGTAGTGGCGGCCGGGGCCGGTCGGCGTCGCCTCATGCAGCCAGAACACCGGCCGGTCGCGGCCATAGCCACCGACCTTGACTCCACCCGTGTACTCGGCCGGAACCATATGGAGCAATGAAGCGCCAAGCGGTGCCATCGCCTTGTCGTAGAAGGTTTTCGAGGCCTCGAAGTCGGAAACGCTGATGCCGAGGTGATCGATCATGCTGCTGCCTCCTTACCAAGGCCGGGCTCATCGCGCCCGGCCGAAACCACGATATGTTGGCATACACCGTCAATGTCGCGAAGGATGTCGTCGTTCCAGAAGCGCAGGACAGTCCAACCGAGAGACTGAAGCTTTGCGTCGCGGATTCGGTCCGCTTCGGCCTGCCCTGCTTCCCCGTGATGAGAGCCGTCGATCTCGATAACGAGCTTTTTCTCCGGGCAGGCAAAATCGACGATGTACCCTGATATCGGCAACTGCCGCCTGAAGCCGAGCCCCATCAGCCGGTGAGCGCGGATTTCATTCCAGAGCTTTAGCTCTGCTTCTGTCATGGATTTGCGCATTTTTCGCGCGAGACGTCGGTGGGTATCGGGGACGGACGCGTGGTTCATGAAACCGATCCCCGCTTCTCGTGTCGGCGAGGTCCGTTACCCCCCTCTGCCCTGCCGGGCATCTCCCCCTCAAGGGGGGAGATTGGCCGGCCGCAATGCCCGCCCTCACTGTAGGCAAGCTGCAAATAGCACCAGCGTTTCCAATGAGAGCTGGCGATAGCCACAGCCAATCTCCCCCCTTGAGGGGGAGATGCCCGGCAGGGCAGAGGGGGGTGAACCACCGCCAATGTCACCGCTTCATCTCCCAGGTCGTCACCCGCGCACCGGTTGCGGGATCCTTGCCGTCCTTCAGCTGGATGCCCTGCGCCAGAAGCTCGTCGCGCACGCGGTCGGCGGCCGGCCAGTCCTTCGCGGCGATATGGGCCAGCCGCGTCGCGATCTGCGCCTCGATCGCCTGACGATCGACGCCGGCATTCGCCGCCTTGCCGGCGGTCCAGGCACTCTCGGTCTGGCCGAGCAGGCCGAGCAGCGCGGCACTGCGTTTGAGGGCCTGCTTCGCGCCGAGTGATCCCTTCGAAGCTTCGGCGCGCAGTTCGTGCAAACCCGCGATCGCCTTCGACGTGTTGAGGTCGTCGAGCAGCGCATCGACCGTTTCGGCGCATGACACGTCGCCGGCATCGACGTCCCCGACGGCGCGATACCAGCCATCCAGCGTCCGCTCGGCTTCCATGAGCGCGTTGGCCGTAAAGTCGATTGGCTGCCGGTAATGCGTCGTCAGCATGGCGAGCCGCAGCACCTCCCCCGGCCACCGGCGGCCGCCGAACGTATCGGTGCGCAGCAACTCGTTGATGGTGACGAAATTGCCGAGGCTCTTCGACATCTTCTGGCCCTCGACCTGCAGGAAGCCGTTGTGCATCCAGACATTGGCCATGCGCTCGGAACCGAAGGCGCAGCAGGACTGTGCGATCTCGTTCTCGTGGTGCGGAAAGACGAGATCGATGCCGCCGGCATGAATGTCGAAGGTGTTCTTCAGGGGATCATCGCATTGCAGGCCGCCGCCGAAGGGTTCGAGCAGCTTGGCCATCGACATGGCCGAGCACTCGATGTGCCAGCCCGGCCGACCGTCAACCTCTATGCCGGCAGGCGACGGCCATCCAGGCTCTCCGGGCCTGGACGGCTTCCACAGCACGAAATCCATCTCGTCGCGCTTGTAGGAGGCGACGTCGACACGTGCCCCGGCCAGCATCTCGTCGAGCGATCGTTTGGCGAGTGCCCCATAACGCGGCCCGGACCGCCTGTTCATTTCGGAAGGCGAGAACAGCACATGGTCCTCGGCGACATAGGCCACACCGCGCGCGACCAGCCGCTCGATCATCGCCCGCATCTCGGCGATATGCTCCGTTGCGCGCGGTTCGTGCGTGGGCGGCAGGCAGTTCAGCGCCGCGACGTCCTCGTGGAACTGCCGCGCGGTCTTCTCAGTCACCTGCCGGATCGCCTCGTTCAGCGGCAGGCCCGGAAAGTCACGCGCGGCGCGCGCGTTGATCTTGTCGTCGACGTCGGTGATGTTGCGGACATAGGTCACGTGGTCCGCGCCGTAGAGGTGCCGCAAGAGGCGGAACAGCACGTCGAAGACGATCACCGGTCGGGCATTGCCGATATGGGCGAAGTCGTAGACCGTCGGGCCGCAGACATAGAGCCGGACATTGCGGACGTCGATCGGGGCGAAGTCCTCCTTCGCGCGCGTCAGCGTATTGTAGAGCCGCAGTCCCGTGGATGCTTCCGACATATGTTCTCCAAGCCCTCGTGCAGCCCTGCGCCTCGGGACGCATGACTCCTGTGGAAACCTTTCGCGGCGCACCGCTGGCCGGGGCGTTTGCTTGTCTTTTCTTGAAAGAGGGCGAAAACGTCCGGACCAGCGAGAGCGCTAGCCGATAATGCAAATGCCGGGAATGGCAAAAAACGTTTTCATGGCCGGCTTTATCGCTCTACGCCGGGCAGTGCGTCAAGCCGCAATTTCACAGCCGCAATTTCACTGGCCCCGTCTCGGGGGAACCTATCGGCTAAGATTTTATTAAACATATCTGTACGAACGAAACGGGACGAAGATGAAGATATCGGTCCGATGTCACGATTTGGTCGAAATCGATCACCATCTGCACTCCCATGACCCAGACTTACCTTAGGGAAGAGACAATGACTCGCACCAAAAGCGAAGCAGAACGAGCCCGCAGCCAGTACGCCGCCCTCACCAAGCACTATCGCGCGATCGGCCCGGCAGCGATCGTGGCCGCGCTGCTGCACACTAAGAAGCGCAAGCCGAACAAGGCGGCCTGACGCCAAGCCATAGCCCCGCTTTTGACGGCACCGGCGGGTTTGGCTATCGGCCTGCGATCAGAACAACGACATCTGATCGCCTGAAGCGGACTTCTGCGCTCTTGCGGGTTTTGCCCGCGCCTCGCTCTCCAGGAGCACCGGGTCGACGCGCTCCTGTATGTCGGGGCTGGTGTTGGCCACCTTGTTCACCCGGTCGGAAACCGGCACGGCCTCGAAGAAATCCGGTTCGGCCGGCCGCAACAGGTCCGCCACGTCGCGCGGCTCCCGGGTGCGGCAATCCAGCCATCGCGAGAAATCCTCCGGCCTGACGATGACAGGCATACGGTCATGGATGTGACTGACGTCGCTGTTGGCCGATGTCGTCAGTATCGCGCCCGTGTCGATCTCGGAGCCGCCGGGCTCACTCCACGTCTCCATCAGCCCGGCAAAGGCGACGATACCGCCCGCCTTCGGCCGTATCCAGTAAGCTTGCGCCAAGCGCGGGCCGCTGCGCTTCCATTCGTAGAAGCCCGATGCCGGGATGAGCACCCGGCGGTGACGCATCGCCACCTTGAACGATGCCTTCTCGGCCGCGCTCTCCGATCGCGCATTGAGCAGCAAGGGAAATTCCTTCGGATCCTTCACCCAGGCAGGGATCAGCCCCCAGCGCACCAGCAGGGCGCGCCGGTCCGGCAGGTTCGAACCCGGCGCGCGCGGTTCGCCGGCGATCACAGTCAGAATCGGCTGCGTCGGCGCGATGTTGTAGCGGGCGGGGAAATCCTCCAGATCGGCCAAGCCGGCGAAGGCGGCCGTCTGGTCCGGCGAGGCGGTGAGAGCGAAGCGTCCGCACATGGTTCGCGCCTGTCCTTGCAGAGTGGGAGGAGATTCGGGGCGGACGGCGCATGCGCCCGACAACGGCATGGTGGCGCGCGACCGCGCGCTTCGCAACATCCCGCCGTCGCATCTCGTCCGGGTGAGGACCGCCTTCCACAAGAAAGCGCCCCGCGCTATCCAGACCTCATGGACGAACAGGAGATTCCGGCCGTCTCGGTGGCAGTACGTCGCGGCAACACCGTCCTTCTGGTGAAGCGCGGGCGCGAGCCCTCGCGCGGCTACTACGCCTTTCCGGGCGGACGCGTCGAAACGGGCGAGGACGCCGAGCAGGCCGCTCGCCGGGAACTGCTGGAGGAGACCGGCCTCGACGTCGGGGATCTCGCGCCGGTTCGGGAGTACCGGGTCGGCGGCACCAAGGACGGCCGTGCCATGCGCTACCGGCTCATGGTCTTCTCCGGCGTTCACAAGGGGGGCGAGGCCGTGGCCGGCGACGACGCTGACGAGGCGGGCTGGTACGACCTGGACGCGATGCGCGGCATGCTGCTGTCGGATTTCGTGTTCGACGTCGCACGGGAGGTCCTGTCCGGCCGAAGCCGATAGGCGACGCCGGGCACGGGATTTCCTGGCAGATTGCGGGATCCCGGCAAATTGCCTTGCAGGCGACAAGATCATTGGCCACAAGGCCTTATGAGCCGCATCGCAATCGCCGCCTTCGCCCTAGTCATGCTCGGCGCGCCGAACGTCTCGGCGCAGGCGCCCGCGGCCGTGTCGCCCTTCGAGGCACAATTGATGCGGCTGGCAGAGGTGTTGGGCTCGCTCCACTATCTGCGCAATCTTTGCGGCGAGAAGGGCAATCAATGGCGCGACGAGATGGAGAAGCTGCTGGCCGCCGAGAATCCCGAGCCTACGCGGCGGGCGCGCTTCATCGCCAGCTTCAACCGCGGCTACCGTTCCTTCGACGGCATCTATGTGAACTGCACTGCCTCGGCGACGGAGGCGATCGGGCGCTACATGAAGGAGGGTGAGGCGCTCAGCAGGGACATCGCGTCCCGATTCGGCAATTAGGAACCTGTTAACTTTTTTCCCGATGGACAGCGCACAATCGCGATCCGGTGTGTTAGAAAGCCTTAATGGGACATTAACAGGGACGACTCAAGTTGATCCGAATTGTCCGGATCGCCGCTTGAAAGGGTGGAAGGCAAGATGGAACAAGGCTTCAGCGACATCGACGCCCTGGTGCGCGAAGAAAAACGGTTGACTGCCGTCGAGAGCCACAACGAAGCCTGGGCCGAGGGGCTTTCAGCCGGCATCGAGCCCGAGATCATCGCCGAGGCGGCCCTGGCCACCGCTTTCGGCGAGTTGCTGCGCTCCAGCGGCGAGGGTGCTGCCCTCGCGCTTCTCGATCGCATGCGCGAAAAGGTCGTCGCCGGAGAATTCGAGCCGCTGCTGCGGCGTCATTGACACACCTGCTTTCCGGTTTTTCATGTATATGATCCTGCGACAGGGCGCAGACCGCCCTGCCCGACAGGTCGAGGAAGCATGGCAAGTCAGTCCCCCCAGAGATCATACGCCGGCGCACGACGCGCCGCGTTGCGCCTTCTGGCCGGCGCGTTTTTCCTTTCCGGCACGGTCGTTTGGGCCACCGCCCCGGCATCGGCGCTGAGCGAAATCAAGCAGGAACAGGCGACGCCTCCGCCTGCCGCCGAATCGGTCGAGCAGGAGCCGCTGCCGCCGGTCCATACCGTGCCCGACCCCGACCCGATCCAGACCACGCCGCAGGGGACCGACGAGCCTTCGCAACCCGCTGAAGAAGAGACCGTCCCCGGCGAGGACGAAAGCGGCGGCCAGATCGGCCGCCCGGTCATCGACCCCAATGCGCCGTTGCCCGAGATCATATACGACCTGAACCGCCTGCCGTCGCAGGTGAAGCGGATGCGCGAGCTGATCGTGGAGGCTGCCCAAAGCGGCAACATCGAGGCCCTGCGGCCGCTGATCGGCAACGGACCGGATGGCACTCAGATCGCGCTTGGCGGCGTCGACGGTGATCCGATCGAATTCCTGAAGGGCCTCTCCGGCGACGAGGAAGGCCAGGAGCTGCTCGCGATCCTTGAGGAGGTGCTGAACGCCGGCTATGTCCACCTCGACGCGGGCAAGCCGGGAGAGCTCTACGTCTGGCCGTATTTCATCGCCGTGCCGCTCGATCGCCTCGACGCACGCCAGAAGGTCGAGCTCTTCAAGATCGTGACGGCGGGCGACCTTGAAGACATGAAGACCTACGGGACCTATATCTTCTATCGCGTCGGCATCTCGCCGGAAGGCAAGTGGGAGTTTTTCGTCGCCGGCGACTGACGCCAACGGTCTATGAGATCGACCGTTGGAGCGCGCGACGGCTTGGCCCACGCCCTTCGGCGCATAGCCAAGCGCCCGGAAGGGCGGCGCTGGTGTTCGAGACGTCAGCAGCCACGCCCGGTGGATGTGTCGGCAGCCAGTGCCGTCGGTATCAGGCCCGCCCCTCGCTCCCTTCGTTGCCGCCTGTGGACAGGACGCAAGATGCGTCCCGTGTGACGGATGGCTACAGGGCCTCGGAGAACGCGACGGGTTCGCCCTGCTCTGCCTCGACGAGCTCGCCTTCCCACATCACCTGCTTGCCGCGAATGATGGTGCCGACTGGCCAGCCGGTGACTTGCCGGCCGTGATAAGGCGTCCAGCCGGCTTTGGAACCCGCCTGCTCGTTGAGGATCGTCGCGCGGCGCTTGAGGTCGACAACGGTGAAATCCGCGTCATACCCGGCAGCGATCCGTCCCTTGCGCGCCATGCCGAAAATCCGCTGCGGACCGTGGCTGGAGAGATCGACGAACCGCTCGAGAGAGAGTTTCCCGGTGTTGACATGGTCGAGCATGATCGGGACGAGCGTCTGCACGCCGGTCATGCCCGAAGGTGAGGCCGGATAGGGCTTGGCCTTTTCCTCCAGCGTATGCGGCGCATGGTCGGAGCCCAGCACGTCGACGATGCCCTGCGTCACGCCACGCCAGACGCCGTCGCGATGGCGCGCCGCGCGCACCGGCGGGTTCATCTGGATCAGGTTGCCGAGCGTGGCGTAATCGTCGGCGCTCAGCGTCAGATGGTGCGGCGTCGCCTCGCAGGTGGCGACGTCCTTATGCGCCTCGAGGAAATCGATCTCCTCAGCCGTCGAGATATGGAGCACGTGGATGCGCGCCCGCGCCTTCCGCGCCACGGCGATCAGGCGCTGCGTGCACTGCAGCGCGGCGATCTCGTCGCGCCAGACCGGGTGGCTTGACGGATCGCCCTCCACCCGCTCGCCCAGCCGCTCGCGCAGGCGGAACTCGTCTTCGGAATGGAAAGCGGCGCGACGGCGCGTCTTGCTGAGGATCGAATAGACGCCGTCGTCGTCCTCGACGAGGAGGTCGCCGGTCGACGAACCCATGAATATCTTGATGCCGGCTGCGCCCGGCAGGCGTTCAAGTTCGCCCACGTCCCCCGCATTGTCCCGCGTGCCGCCAACCCAGAAGGCGAAATCGCAATGCATCCTGTGCCGGGCGCGGGCGACCTTGTCGGCCAGCGCCTCGGCGCTCGTGGTGAGCGGCTTGGTGTTCGGCATCTCGAACACGGCGGTAACGCCGCCCAGCACCGCGGCAAGCGAACCGGTCTGCAAGTCTTCCTTGTGCTCGAGGCCGGGCTCGCGGAAATGCACCTGGCTGTCGACGACACCCGGCAGGATATGCAGGCCCGTGCAGTCGATCGTCGTCCCGGCGGAGGCGCTGCGCAGTTCGCCGATCGCGGCGATCCTCCCGCCGACGACGCCGATGTCACGCGCGCCGCGGCCGTCATGGTTGACGACCGTGCCGCCCTTCAGGATCAGGTCGAATGTTGTCGCCATGACAGTGGTCCTTGCCGTTCGCCGGTCGGGCCGGTCCTTGCCGCCCCGCGCGGCAGGGCTTACGTAATGGCCAACCGATTTGCAAGATCAGGCCCCGCCAACGATGCCCACCGTCCAGCTCGACGACCGCGCCCTCGTCCTCGTCACCGACGACGATGCGGAGACGCTGCTCCAGAACATCATCACCACCGATATCTCCTCGCTGAAGACGGGCGAGGTCAAGCCCGGCGCCCTGCTCGCCCCGCAAGGCAAGATCCTCTTCGACTTCCTCGTCTCACGCGTCGATACGGGCTTCCGCCTCGACTGCCGGGCCGATGTCGCCGACGACCTGGTGAAGCGGCTGACCCTCTACCGCCTCCGGGCAAAGGCCAAGATAAAGAAGCAGGATCAAGCGCTTGTCGCCGTCTCGTGGGGCGATGATTCACGCTCCTCCCCTTCCGATTCAGCTTCTTCACGAAATGAATCAAGCTTGCTCGACACCCGCTTCCCGGAGGTCGACGTATCCCGGCACTACGGCAAGACGGCCGGAGGGTCGGACCGCGCGGAATGGGACGCATTGCGGGCCGCCCACGGGATCGCCGAAAGCGGCGCCGACTATGAACTCGGCGACGCCTTTCCCCACGACGTGCTTCTCGACCAGACCGGCGGCGTCGGCCTGGCCAAAGGCTGCTATGTCGGGCAGGAGGTCGTGTCGCGGATGCAGCATCGGGGTACGGCGCGACGGCGCGTGCTGATCGCGACGGGGCCGGCCGCACTTCCCGCCCCCGGCACCGAGATCCTCGCCAATGGCCGCCCGCTCGGTGCGCTCGGCACGGTCGCCGGCCGTACCGGCCTCGCCATCGTCCGGATCGATCGCGTCAAGGATGCGATGGCCGCGGGCAACCCGATCACCGCGGACGGGCTCGAGCTCGAGCTTGCGATCCCCTCCTGGGCGAAATTCACCTTCCCGGCGGACGCCGCGTCCGCGGAGGGCGCCTGATGGGAGACAGACCGGGGGCGCCGGCCAGGGCCTGGCAGCGCATGCTGTCCGGCCGCCGGCTCGATCTTCTGGACCCCTCGCCGCTCGACGTCGAGATCTCCGACATCGCGCACGGGCTGGCGCGCGTCTCGCGATGGAACGGGCAGACCCGCGGCGACCACGCCTTTTCCGTCGCGCAGCATTCGCTGCTGGTTGAGGAAATCCATTCGGCCATCAGCAAAGACATCCGGCCGGAAGCCCAGCTTGCCGCCCTGCTGCATGACGCCCCCGAATATGTGATCGGCGACATGATCTCGCCGTTCAAGTCGGTGATCGGAGGTGGCTACAAATCCTGTGAGGAGCGGCTGCAGCGCGCGATCCATATGCGTTTTTCGCTGCCTACAGCCTTGCCCGGCAAGCTCAAGCAGGAGATCAAGCGGGCCGACCAGATCGCTGCCTATTTCGAAGCCACCGAGCTTGCCGGCTTCTCGGTCGCCGAGGCGACCCAGTTCTTCGGACGCCCGCGCGGCATCGCGGCCGACCAGTTCGACCTGACGCCCAGACCGCCGAACGCAGTCCAGGGAACATTTCTCAAACGTTTCGCTGCGCTCGAGAAGGCGCGGGTGGCCGCGTAGCCGCGCCCGCTGCAGCGCATGGTCGGGGACACCGCCGCGCCCATTCATAGTGGACGAAGCCGGGGTCTTGTTGTCGCCTGGCCCAACAAGCGCGGCTTGACTTCGCGTCACCTCCCGTGCATTGCGCGCGCCCGCCTGTTGGCGGTCAAGGAGTGTGCGCCATGCAAAAGACCGGCGGCAGCCACGTGCCGGCCTTCGTGATGATCGTCTGCGGAACCGTCCTCGGGATCGCCGGCACCGATCTCGTGCTGCCCGCCGTGCCTGAGTTGCCGGAGGCTCTCGGCGGCACGCTCGAACGCTCCCAGTTGGTGCTCGCGGCTTTCGTCGCCGGCTCCGCCTTCGGTCTGCTCGTGTTCGGCTCGCTCGGCGCACGGTACGATCAGCGTGCGCTGCTGGTCGGTTCGCTGGTTGCCTACGGCGTGATTTCCGGCCTCGCCGGATTGAGCCCGTCACTGGAAGCCCTGATCGGCCTGCGCTTCCTGCAGGGCGCCGCGGGCTCGGCGGCGGCGGTCTTTGCGCCGGGGATCATCCGCGCGCTCTACGGCGACGAGCGCGCCGTCGGCGCTCTCGGCTTCCTCGGCAGCGTGGAAGCGCTGACGCCAGCACTCGCTCCGGTCGCCGGCCTGTGGCTGATCCGCCTGTTCGGCTGGAACGCCTCCTTCGGGGCGATTGCGCTCCTGGCTTTGCTGCTGGCCGGCGCGATCACCGCCTGGCATCGTCACATCCCCGCCGTGGTGAGCAGCCGCAAGGCCGGTGGATATGGCCACCTGCTGGCCGATCCGGTCTTCCTTCGCTACGCCGTGAGCCACGCCTTCACTCTGGGCGCTCTTCTCGTCGTCGTGTTCGGCGCGCCGACCGTGTTCGTCGCGGCCCTCGGCGCCACGCTTGCCGACTTCATCATCATGCAGATGACGGGGATCGCCACCTTTGTCGTGGCGGCCAACCTGGCCGGCCGCCTCGTTCGCCGCTTCGACGCAGAACGCTTGATATCGATGGGCACCCTGCTGTCGGCGGCGGGGGCGGTTGCCATGCTCGCCTATGCGCTTGCGGGCGGGGACGACACTCTGGTGGTCACGGCGCTCTTCATCCCGTTCAACACCGGTCTCGGGCTGCGCGGACCGCCCGGCTTTCACCTCGCCGTCGTTGCTGCGCGTGGCGACGATGCTCGCGGCGCCGCATTGGTGGTCGTGGCCATCCTCGTCACCACCGCCGTCGGCACCGCGGCGGTCGCTCCTTTCATCACGGCCGGCCTCATGCCGCTCGCCATGGGTGCCGCCGTGCTGGCACTTGCTTCGGTCGCTCTTGTGACCTTGCTGCCGAGCCTCGAACAGCAAGAAGGCAGCGGCGGCTGACTGCGCCTCGAAGGACGAAGGGGGCCGCTGCGAACCGGCGGCATCCTGGCCCGCAATTCGCGATCGACAGGCCCAATACGGGGCTTGCGTCGCGGGACGCCGCGGCATAGAGCTTACGTCGTTCGACAGGGGTGCTCCGTATTGCCGGGGCTGAGATGCGAGGCGGCATGCCTCCGGACCCTTCAGCTGATCTGGTTAATGCCAGCGGAGCGAGGCGGCCGATGTTCTCAGGTGCACAGCTATCCCTTTACCCGATGGCCGACGACTTCGTCGGCATCATCCTGGGCGCCATCAAGGCGCTTGAGCCCTATCGCCCGAACTTCAGGATCGAGACGGACGACGTCTCGACGCTCATCGTCGGGCCGCCCGAGCAGCTTTTCCCGGCCATGCGAGACCTCTTCGTCGCCGCAGCGTCTAGCGGCAAGCACTGCGTACTGTCGGCGACGGTCTCGCGCGGCTGTCCGGGCGAGCCGGACGATGCGATCTGCACGCCGCTCGTATCGGCCCCACCGGATTTGCCGCTGCGGGACCGGATCGAAGCGGCAGCCGCCGCGGTCCTCGCAGCGCAACCGACCGGCCAGCCCGTCGCGGCCCAGTTCTCGCTCTATCCCCTGGGCGCCGGCCATCACATGGACGAGATCTACGGCTGTATCGAATTCCTGAAATCCTCCGGCGTCTTCGACCGGTCGAAGAATTTCTGCACCAAGCTGCGCGGCGATGCCGGGCCGGTCTTCGCCACATTGGCCGAAGCCTTCCTGCGTTTCGGGGCGCCGCAGGGTCATGTGGCGCTCGACCTCACGGCCTCGGCGAACAGTCCCACTGTCGCCTGAACCGCATCGGGCGCGCGTCCTTCTGGATGCGCAAGGACGCTCCAACACTCCGAAACTCGACATCGCGGGAGATCGAACAATGAATGACAACAGCGCCTGGACTTTGCGTGACATACTGATCGTGACCGTGCTCGGCGCGGTGTTCGGCGTCCTCTATCTGGCCTGGGTGCAGGTCTGGCTCATCGCCCAGGCCGTGTTCGGTCCGGTGACCATGGATGTCGTGATGGGCTTCTGGTTCATCGTGTCCATCATCGCCGCCGTCATTATCCGAAAGCCCGGCGCGGCGCTGTTCTCCGAGTTGCTGGCCGCGGCCACCCAGATCCTGCTCGGCAGCCCGGCCGGCCTGCTCCTGCTTGTGACCGGCCTTGTCCAGGGTGCGGGCGCGGAGGCGGTTTTCGCCGCCACCCGCTGGCGCAACTACAGGCTGCCCGTGCTGATCGCGGCAGGCATCGGCGCGGCGATCGTCTCCTTCGTCTACACCTGGATCCGCTTCGACTACGGCGCGCTGGCTCCCGGCCTGCTCGTCACCATGTTCGTGCTCCGCTGCCTGAGCGGCGCCCTGCTCGGCAGCGTGCTCGGCCATTTCATCGTCGAAGCGCTCTATCGCACGGGCGTCCTGTCGGGCCTGCCGATCGACCACGCCAAACGGACGGCCCGTGCCTGAGCTTGCCCCGGCCGCGGCCTGGAAGAATGTCACGGCCCGGTATCCCTATGCCGGCCGCGATGCGGTCGGGCCGGTCGATCTCGACGTCAGGCAAGGCGAAAGGCTTCTGCTTCTCGGTCCGTCCGGCTCCGGCAAGTCGACGCTCCTCAATACGTTGACCGCGCTCATTCCGCAGACGATTCCGGCAACCGTCGCAGGCTCGATCCGATTGTTCGGCAGCGCGGTGAACGAATGCCGGCCCGACCGCTGGGCCGGCACGGTGGCGCGCTTCTTCCAGGATGCCGACCAGACACTTTGCGGCATGCGCGTCGAGGACGAAATCGCCTTCGCCCTCGAAAACCGGGCGATACCGGAACAGGATATCGTGCGCAAGGTGAGCGAAGCCATGCGCCGGGTCGGGCTGTCGGAAGCATGGCGCCGACGCCGTACCGCCACGCTTTCAGGCGGCGAGAAACAGCTCGTCGCGCTCGCCGCGACACTGGTGCAGGAGGCGCCGCTGTTCGTGGCGGACGAACCGACGGCACATCTGGCGCCGGCGGCGGCCGCCCGCTTGCATCATCTGCTTCTCGAAGAATCGATCGCGCGCAGCGTGCTCATCGTCGATCACAGGCTCGACGGGCTGATCGGTTCCGTCGATCGCGTGGCGGTGCTCGGCGTGGACGGCGAGATCATTGCCGAGGGGCAACCGGCGCCCTTGTTCCGAAGAAACCAGGATCTGTTCGACCGGCTCGGAATCTGGGTGCCAACGGCGAGCCGGCTCGACGCGAAGCTGGCGGAGGCCGGCCTGGCGCCCGCGACCCCGCCGCTCACGATCGACGGCCTGCTGCGGGCCATCGACGCGGAGGGGATGACGGCACGGGCGGCGCCGGTGCTGCAGAATTTCCTCGCCGAGCATTCCGCGCGCGCCAGCCTCACTCCCGGTGCCGAAATCGCCGCCAGGCTCGAAAAGGCGGATTGCGCGCCGCTGTTCGGGCCCACCATTCTCAGGAACATCTCACTGGAGATTCGCACAGGAGAGTGCCTCGGCATTCTTGGCGCAAACGGCGCCGGCAAGTCGACGCTCGGCGCCAGCCTGGCGGGTCTCCTCAGGCTCGGCAGCGGACGGCGGCAGGGGGCCATCGGCGGCGTCGCCTTCCAGAATTCCGAAAGCCAGTTCACCGCCGGCTCAGTGCGCGAGGAGATCGTGGCCTCGCTCGACCGTTCCTTGCCGATATCGGAAAGACTCCGGACCGCCGAGGACATCGCCGCCGCCTGGAACCTTGCCGACCTCGCGGAACGCCATCCGTACGAGCTGTCGCAAGGGCAGAAGCGGCGGCTGGCGCTCGCCACGCTCACCGCGACCGAACGTTGGCGCCTTCTTGTGCTTGACGAGCCGACCGCCGGCCTCGATGCCGCGGGCGCGACCATGATCGCAGGTCGCATCGAGGCTCTCGCCCGATCGGGTCGGGGCATCGCTGTCATCACCCACGACATGGATTTCGCCCTGCGTCTCTGCGCGCGCTCGGTCATCGTCGGCGAAGGCGGCCTTCTGGCCGAAGGCCCCACCGTCGAGCTTCTGGAGGATCGGAATCTCGTCGCCCGAGCAGGGCTGGCCGAACCGGTGATCGCGCCGGTGCGGCGCTGGCTCCGACAGGTGCCGGCATGCTGAGCTCGATCCATCCCCTCGCCAAGCTGGTCGTCTGCATCGCCTGGATCGGCGCGTCGATCGCGGTATTCGACGCGCGCTTCCAGCTTGCCGCCATCGTTCTGTGCGTGCTCGCGCTGGTGGTGCTGGAGAAGCGTTCGCCGCTCGCCGTGCTGGCGCTGATGGTGCCCTTCGCACTCTTCGGATTCGGCTTTCTCACGACCAGCCTTCTGTTCCGTCAGGAGAGCGGCTTCGCGCTTCAGATGGCGAAGGAGGCGCCGATGGCGTCAGAGGCCTTCTCGGCCGGCATCACGCTGTTCCTGCGGGCAGTCGCCTGCGGCATGATCTCGGCGCTGTTCGCGCTGACCACCGATCCCGGCGCGCTAATCAAGGCATTGATGGCGAACTGCCGGCTTTCGCCGCGCATCGGCTATTCGCTGTTCTCGGTGCTGCAGTTGGTACCCGACCTTGGAGCGGAAGCTCAGCAGATCCGGCTGGCGCGTGCGATGAAGCGCGGCAAACCGCCGTCACGCTTCCCCAATCCGGCCGAGGCAATGACGCTGCTCGTGCCACTGCTCGCCTATGCGATCAGGCGGGCGAACCGCGCCGCCATCGCCCTGGAGGCGCGCGGCCTCGGCGTGGCTTCACCGCGCACGATCATCGGCGCGCCCCGATCTCGCCCCCGGGACGTCGTCTTCTTGGCCGTCACGCTCGCCATGCTCGCCTTTTGCGCGGCGTGGGTTCGGCTTTAGCGTGTACGCAGCTGCCTACCTGCCCTGGCGTTCGAGGCGGTCCAGGAACCACTGCGTCAGCCTTACCCAGACTTCGTCCTTTTCGCCGGAGTCCTCGCAGCCATGGTCGAGATTCGGGTTGTCGTTCACCTCAATGACGAAGACACCGTCTCTGGTCTCCTTGAGATCGACGCCGTACAGCCCGTCGCCGATACAGCTTGCGGCGCGCACCGCCGTCTCCACGACATGGGCGGGCGTATCCTTAAGGGTGAAGGTCTTGATGCCGCCCTGGTCCG
The DNA here is from genome assembly GCF_016756635.1 of Mesorhizobium sp. L-8-10. Classification (NCBI taxonomy): domain Bacteria; kingdom Pseudomonadati; phylum Pseudomonadota; class Alphaproteobacteria; order Hyphomicrobiales; family Phyllobacteriaceae; genus Mesorhizobium; species Mesorhizobium sp. L-8-10. Next base: position 6,173,455 of record NZ_AP023263.1, read on the forward strand.
GCTTGCCGGCCCGCTCGTGATTGACGATCTGCCAGTGCTTCTTCGCCATCAGATAGTGGACGGCAAATAGCGGCTGCCCGCCGAGCACGCCGACGCGCCAATCATATTCGGTCGGAACAAACTTCTGGGCGATGAGAAGGTCGGAATCCTCCATCCATGTCGTCGCCAGCGTCTTCAGCTGGTGGAAATCCTGCACCTTCTTGACGCCGCGCGAGAAGGCGCTGTCCGGGATCTTAAGCACCAGCGGAAAGCCGAGGGTCTGTGCAGCGACCTCGAAATCGGCCGGGCCGGCGATCATCACCGTCGGGGGCGTCGGCACCTTGTTGTAGGTCATCAGCTCGTTCAGATAGACCTTGTTGGTGCAGCGGATCATCGACAGCGGATCGTCGATGACGGGCATGCCCTCCTGCTGCGCGCGGCGCGCGAAACGATAGGTATGGTTCGAAATCGATGTCGTCTCGCGGATGAACAGCGCGTCGTAGTTGGCGAGCTTCGCCAGATCGCGCCTGGTGATCGGCTCCACCTCGACGCCCATCTTCTCCGCGATGCGCGCCCAGTAGCGCAGCGAGGCGATCTCCGACGGCGGCAATTGCTCTTGCGGGTCGACCAGCGTGGCGAAAGTGTAGCGCGCCGGTGTCCGTGTCTTGGTGTCGCGCCATTCGCGGCTCGTATAGGTGTCGAGGCAATCGACGAAGCGCTTTTCCTCCGGATCCGTCATCCGGGCGAGCGGCAGGAAGCCGACCTTGCGGATCGTCGCCCATTCGGCACTGTCCCTGATCGAGACTTCAAGGGCCGGGGCGCGGAACCAGTCGAAGAGCTGCTTTGCGAAACGGTCCCAGGCCTTCGACGGCCCGATGCCGAAGAAGATCGGCACACGCGATGGAAAGGAGCCGCCGAGGTCCTTGCGGCACTTGTTCAGCGCCACTTCGAGTTCCGGCAGGGCATGCTCGTAGAGTTTGCGCTCGGACAGATCGATCATCGTCTCGACGGTCGGAATGACGCGATGGCCGCGAGAGCTCGCCAGCAGCGAAGCGTAGTAGCCACGGCTCTGGTAGCCGTAGTTGTTCGAGAGGTTGATGACCTTGGGCCGCTGGCCGCGGAACAATGCGGGATGCGCGAGATAGTCGCGATTGGTGATGATCTTATGCGGCGTGGCGACCTGATCGATGTCGTTCTGCCTGCCGGTGAGGATGACCCAGGTCATGATGTTAGGCGCCTTCCAGGAGCGAGGAGGGAGAGGAGGTCATGCGGCGCGGCACTGAATGTTCACGCGGGGGGGACGGACAATAGCGGGATCAGCGGGCAGGTCCATCCCGGCCGGCCGCTTCCGCGTCCGCAGGCGGTCCGGCCGGCGGCAACTCCTTCTCGTAGCGAAGTGCGGCCGTTCCGTCGTGGTAATAACGCTGCAACCTGCCGATGAAGCGATATCCGTTGCGCTCATAGAGCGCGCGAGCGCGGCCATTGTCTTCACGCACCTCGAGCCTGATCAGCCGTCGCCCACGCTGCCGCGCGGCCGCCTCGGCGGCCTCCAGCAGCGCCCGACCGATTCCGGCGCCGCCATGGTTCCTGTCCGTCGCGATCGAATAGAGTCGCGCCACTCGCGTGCCCTCGCGCCAGAGCACCACGCAATAGCCGACCACCACATCCCTGACGGCGGCAACCAGCACGGCCGCCGAACGACCGGCCAGCAGCCGGCGCATCGAGCGGGTCGAAATCCGGTCCCCTTCGAACACTGCATTCTCGATGGTAAGGATGGCACTCGCGTCGGACGCGCGGGCCTGGCGGATGTCGGCTGTCATGCGGACCAGGGAACCTCGTGCGATGCGTTGGCGTGCCGAAATGAAAGGTCCCTGCTGCAGCCTGACTACACTCCAGCATCCATCGCGCTTTGGCGCGCCAAATCGGCCGAATTGTGACGCGGTGATCGGCACAATGTAAGCCGCAAAAAGCTCAATGAGTCACGATCTCTGTGCGACGCAAGGTGTCGCAGGGGCTGCCTCTACGTCGCAGCGCCCTCGACCAGTTGCCGCCAGGCGTTTCGGGCAACCTCTGCCAACTCGTCCGATGGCAGAGCCCCGACGACGGCGCAGCCGAAACCCTTGTCCAGCCAATAGACGGCGCTCGGCCCACCGGCTTCCTGCGCATAGGTCCCCCTGATGCCGTCTTCCTTTGTCGCGGTGACATAGAGCGATATCTGCTTGCCGGCCGCATTCTTGTAGACCAGCAGCGCCGCAACCTTGTCGTCATAGGGAAGGATCCGTCCGCCCAGCAACTCGAAGCCCTGTGCGGAAAGGTCGGGCGCGACGAGCTTCAGGCCCACCCGCTTCGACAACCATCCATCCAGACGAAGCTTGTCGCCGGCATCGACTTCGACAGCGCGGGGCTGGTCGACGGCATAGGTCAGATAGGCACCGACCGCCTGCTCGGCGAGCCGGCTTTCCGCCCGGTCCTGCCGCGTACCGATGAGGTAGCCCCCTACCCCGCCAGCCAGCAACATCAGCACGGCAGCGGCCGCCGCCCGCCAATCCCCCCACCATCGAGCCCGCCGGTCGTCCACGATTGCCTTGCGGCCGGGGTTGCTGGCTGTCTCGGCGCCGATACCCCCGGCGCTCAGGAGTCCGGACAGGCGATCGGGCACGGCTTCGTCGAGCACGCCGGCAAGGGTGTCCCGCAACCGGGCCGCATCGTCGGCGAAGCGCGAATACTTCGCTTTCATATCGGAGTCGGCCTCGAGCCATGCCTCGAAATCGGCCCGTTCCTCCGGCGGCAGTTCGCCGTCGAGCGCCAGGTGGATGTCGCGTTCGGAGAACGGGCGGCCGGTCATTTGTCGATCACCCTTATCGTCCGGCGCCGAGCCGCATCGCCGAGCAATTCGCGCAGATCATCGCGGCCGCGCGAGATGCGCGACATCAGTGTGCCGGCGGGGATGCCGAGCATATCGGCGGCCTCGGCATATGAGAAACCTTCGATCGTAACCATCACCAAAGCCGCCCGCCTTTCCGGGCTTATCGCCTGCAACGCTTCGAGAATCTCGCGCGACGCCAAGTTCTCGACCTGCGTAGCCGGAGTGACCATCCCGTCGGCCGCCTCGATCGGCATCGTCTCGCCGCGCCTCCTCACCTTGCGCGTCTGGTCGACGAACAGGTGATGCATGATGGTGAAGAGCCAGCGTCGCGGACTTTCGCCGGTGCGCCAGTTCTCCAGCCGGGTCAGTGCTCTCTCGAGGCAATCCTGCACCAGATCGTCGGCGGCTTCGCGGTCGCGAAGAAGCGCGCGAGCGTAGCGCCGCAGACGAGGGATCTCCGCCAATATCGCCGTCCTCTTCTCGTCCATCGAGCCCCGCTGGCGGCCGGTTCCTGTTGGGGAACCATAGCCTATAACGTCCGGCCTGTGAAAATATTCCCGTGTGCACCCGCCACGGCAACAGACGATGCGAACCGTGGAACTCCCGGTGGTTCCACGCTGATTCATCAACGAAACTGAATCGATCGATCCAACCAATTCATTTGAATGACGGGTCGGATCGTATATCAATCGTGTAGATACACGAGAGACTCCGATGTCCAGCACCCAGGCCTCGCAAACTGCCCGCCACCTCCCCTGGCTGATGATTATCTGCGGTTGCCTGATCGCCGCACTGACCTTCGGGCCACGGTCGGCGATGGGCTTCTTCCAGCTTCCCATGCTCGCCGAGAAGGGCTGGGACCGCACCACATTCGGGCTGGCGATGGCGATCCAGAATTTCTTCTGGGGCGCGGGCCTTCCGTTCTTCGGCGCCATCGCCGACAAGTTCGGCACCTGGCGCGTCCTGGCGCTTTCGGGCGTCCTCTATGCGCTCGGCCTGTTCCTGATGGCGACAGCCGACAGCCCGACCATGCTGCATATCGGTGGCGGCGTGCTCGTCGGACTCGGTGTCGCGGCCGGCGGTTTCGGCATCGTGCTGGCAGCCTTTGCGCGCAACGTGCCGGCCGAGCGCCGCAGCTTCGTCTTCGGCCTCGGCACCGCCGCCGGCTCCGCCGGCATGTTCCTCTTCGCGCCGATCAGCCAGGGCATGATCGATGCCTTCGGCTGGTCCGATTCGCTGGTTTACATGGCCATTGCCATGCTGGTCATTCCGGTGCTCGCCATCCCGCTCGTCGGCAACGCCGCCAGCGGCAAGGCGGCGCAGACGGAACGCGACCAGTCGATCGGCCAGGCCCTGAAGGAGGCATTCGGACACCAGAGCTTCCTGCTGCTCACATCAGGCTTCTTCGTCTGCGGCTTCCAGGTGGCGTTCATTACAGCCCATTTCCCGGCCTATATCCGCGACATCGGCATCGACGCGCGTTACGCGGTCATCGCGCTCGCCCTCATCGGCTTCTGCAACATCATCGGCTCGCTGGCCGCGGGCGTCATCGGCCAGAAATACTCCAAGCCGATCTTCCTCGCGCTCATCTATCTCGGCCGATCGATCCTGGTCACGGCCTTCCTGCTTCTTCCGCAGACGCCGGCGAGCGTCATCGTCTTCGCCATCCTGATGGGGCTGCTGTGGCTGTCGACCGTGCCGCCCACCAACGCGCTGGTGGCGATCATGTTCGGCACGCGCCATCTCGGCATGCTGGGCGGCATCGTGTTCTTTTCGCACCAGATCGGTTCGTTCCTGGGCGTCTGGCTGGGCGGCTATCTCTACGACCGCTTCGGTACCTACGATCCGGTCTGGTGGCTCGGCGTCCTGCTCGGCCTGTTTGCAGCGGTCGTGCATTGGCCGATCCGCGAGAAGCCTGTCGAGCGCCCGGCATTGGCGCCCGCCGAATAGCGGCGCCGACCGGCATCACGCGGTCAGGCTCCAAATCGTGAAGAAAAGGCCCGTGGCGGATACTCCCGCCACGGGCGTCGCTCAGAAGCGGTAGTTGAGGCCGAGCTCAGGCTCTGGGTGTTGACGTCGTCGGAGCGGGTTGCCCCGCCGACCACCGTTGATTCCACATCGTTCAGCCTGTGCATCAGATATTCGACCTTCAGCGAGGTGCGTCCGGCAAAAGCCTGTTCGGCGCCCGCGCCTACCACGAAGCCGCCCTTCCACTGGTCGTCCGAGACCACCGTGCCTTTCGGCTTCAGCTTGGCCCAGCCATAGCCGGCCGTGCCGTAGATCAGCGTCCGGTCGAGCGACACGCCCGCGCGCAGCTTGGCGGCGCCCGTGATCGTCTGCTCCCGTTCGGCACCGTTGCCGAGACGGATGTCGGTGCCGGTCGAATAGGTGCCGTCGAGCTCGCCGCCATAGACCAGCGGACCGGCCTGGAAGTTGGCGCCAACCTGCCCGCCGAACGCCCAGCCGCTGCGCGACGAGAATGGGTTCGGGACACCTTTGGACTGCACCCCGCCCTGGACGCCGGCATAGACGCCGGACCAGTCATAGGCGAGTTCCCCGCCGCCGCCGGCCGGCTCGTAGCCCGAAGCCATGTCGGCGGCCGATGCGAAAGAGGCGAACGACGCCGCGATACCCGCCAGTGTGAGCAATGTGAAGAACTTCCTGGACATGACAAACTCCGAAATCGTCATTGGCGGCCGCCTGCACGTCAGGCCCTCCGGGCCAATCCGCAAATCGAGCCGCGCCAATTGGTGACGAGGGGAGGATGGCCACCGCGCATTGCGCCTGCATTGCATAAAGTTTAATAAAAACAGATATTTATCATTTACTCTTCATAAACCATGGATATGGCGGGAAAGAAATTCACCCACTCACGGTGAAGGGCCGCCAAGCGGCGGCCCTTTTTTCTCGAAGGTCTCGCTGGTGAGTTCCGGTCGGAACTCCAGCCGTGCCCGCGGTCCGGCTCAGACGCCGAACTTTTCAATCACTTCCGCGAGCGGCAGCTGTCCGCGCAGTGCGCCGGATCCCACCGGCGTCTCGCCGTTCTCGATCGCCGTGGCGAAACGCACGGCCGGATCAGCCTCGATCCGGCGGCGCAGCGCCTCCAACCTTGGCCAGCGGTCCGGCTCGGCAACCTCGTGGAATTCCAGCCATCGCGCCACGCCGATCAGCACGCCGTCGGCGAGCGTTGGCCGATCACCCACGAGAAACGGCGCGTCGCCGATCATGGCCTCCAGCTTGTCATGCCGCTCGATCACCCGTTCTTGCCCGAACTTGCGCAGACGCGCCTTCAGTTCCGGATCGGGATCCTCCGTCTCCAGTGCCACCCAGAGCGGGCTGAAAGCGCCGGTGAAGCCCGTGTTCACGAAGGCCATGATCTGATGCATGCGGTCGGCCTCGGGCGAGCCGGGAGCGAAGCTGATGCGCCGTTCGATGTCGCGCGCCTCGAGCCATGCCGCAATCGCCATGGTCTCGGTTAGCGGACGTCCCTCCTCCGTGATAATCACGGGCGTCTCGTGGCGAGCGTTCAGCCGCGCATAGGAGGGTTCGCGCATCTCGCCGAGCATGTCGACGCGGCTCAAACGGTAGGGCTGTCCGAGCCACTCAAGCGCAGCTACGAGCCCCATCGAGCTTCCCAGGGGGAAGCCGTAAAGCAGGATCGGTTCCATTGTCTTCTTCCGTGGATTAAAGGGTCACGCTGCGCAGCGTGACTGGAACATAAGCGCTCGCGGCCCCATGTAAATTACGCACATTTCTGTAACCAAGGACCGTTGCCGTGAAAGATCTGGTCTCGCGTTGCCCCATCGAAGAGGTCATGCAGGTTCTGAGCGGCCGCTGGCCGACGCTGCTGCTCTACTATCTCAAGGATGGGACCAAGCGGTTCAGCGACCTGAGGCGGGACAATCCGACCGTGTCGCACCGGATCCTGACGCTCGAGCTCCGCAAGCTCGAAAAGGCGGGAATCGTCCGGCGTACGGCCCATCAGGGCTATCCGCTGCGGGTCGACTATGACCTGACGCCGGTCGGCCTGACGCTGGTACCGCTGATCGACGCGCTCGGAGGCTGGTGGGAAAAGACGGAAACCGAAAGGCTCGGCCTACCGAAGCTGCGCCACGCCGCCTGATCGTTGCTGCTGGAAGCGCTGCCGGACCTGCAATCCACGGGGAGGAAAACAGGACCGGCAGCGGCGCCTCGGTGCCGTGCCGCGCCGGGCAGCGCGGCTTGGGGTGCGCTCGGGGCCGAGGCCCGCGCAAATTCGCGGGCACGGGTTGCGCCAACATTGCGACCCGCACCGCTCCCGAGGCTTATTTCGCAGCCGCGGCCAGCATGCGCTGATAGAAGAGGCCGATGCCGATGAGCACGGCCCCAAGCCCGATGAAGGAAAGTGCCCGCAGCACGCCCTCAAGTTCCGACATGTCGAGCAGGAAAACCTTTGCCACGGCAATCACGACCAGCCCGGCCGACGCGATGCGAAGCGCCTGCGAGCCCAGTCGCACACCCGCCGCGAGCAGGACGACGCCCATCGCCAGCCAAAGGGCCGAATAGGAATAGGTTTCGAGCTGGGTGAAGCCTTTCCACAGGCCGATGAACTCGCCGTGGAAGAGGCGGCGCACCGACAGCGTCGCGTAGGCGAAGCCGAGCATGGCCGCGACCACGGCCAGCATCGCCACGTACCAACGCGGCCGCTTGCCCCGCGCCAGCCAGGCGAGCCCGGCCATGGCCAGACAGGGCAGGAGATAGCCGAGCAGGAGCAGGTTGAAGATCGGAATGCCGCCGGTCGATTCGTCCGTATAGACCGGATTCAGATTGGCGAAATGCTGGAGCACGATGGAGGTGACCGACAGCACGCCGAGCGCCAGGGAACCGTAGCGGAAGACCGGGCTCGGCGAACGCAGGTCGAGCGAGATGAGTATGGCGCCGCCGCCGATGGCGATCAGCGTGTAGATCGACTGTTCGGCGAGCATCGGAGCGCCGGCATCGATGACGCCGCCATTCATGGCATGACGTACGAGCATGGCGACCCCAAGCATGGCGAAGAGCGAGGCGAAGCCTTCCATCGCCAGCCGCGGTCGGCCATTCGTCGTCCGCGCCAACTGCCATGCCGCATAGGCTGCGCCGAGAGCAGGAACGCCATAACCGGGAAGCAACCGGTTGAAGACCGGCGTCGTGCCGAGGAATTCCTCGCCGACGATAGTCGGGTCGAAGGCCATGCGGCCGAGCACGGCCACCGCTGTGGCGACACTCAGCCAGCCCAGCACAGGATAGGACCTGAACCGCGTGGCATAGGCAGGTACTGCAGCGACCACGCCCAGCGCCAGCGTCGTCCAGCCGCCGCCGAGCGCCATGTGGAACATGAGAAGCGTTGCAGCGCCCGCACCGCTGAGCAGGACCGAAACCGCCGGACCACCCGCGAGGGGAGGCCTTTCGGCGCGTGCCACCCATTCGGCGCCAGCCACCAGGACCGCAGCGAGCAGCAGCGCCGAGCCGGCGAATGAATAATCCTGATCGAGATTGCCGAAGGCGATCCAGGTGGCGGCGAGGACCGCGAGCGGCACGGCGACACCCCAGCCGGCCCAGGCGACCGCACGGATGCGAGCGGCGCCTGCGAATCGCCAGGCGCCCCACAGGCCGGCGGCGACGAAGACAAGCGCCAGCATGATGCCATAGCGGACGGCGGTCGCGCCAAACGGTGCCGGAGATGTCCCCTCGAATGCGATCGAGCCTGACGAGAATTCGACAAGGAAGCGCCCGCCGAGGCCGACATAGGCATAGGCAAGCGCGGCAGCCGCCCCCGCGCCGAACAATGCGGGGATCGCCAGGCGGCGATAGCAGGCGGCGCCGAGCAGGCCTGCGATCAGGACCGTGGCGACCGCCATGCCGCCGACATCGCTGAGACTCGGATCGACCGCGAGCGCCAGGGCGGTAAGCCCGACGAATACCGCAGGGGCGATCGACGGGATATCGAAGCCGTGCGGCGAAGCCACGGCTCGGCCGCGCAGCCAGATGAAGACCAGCACGCCGAGTGTCACCGCACCGATGAAGAGCAGGATCGTGAGGTCGGTTTCCGCGAAGCTCGCGAGATAGAGCAGGCTCCAGAGCCCGGAGCCGGCGAAGGCAGCCGTCATCAGCGGCGCCCAGTCCCGCAGCCGGGCGATGACGCCCGATGCGACAAGAACAATGGCGAGGAAGCCGAACAGCGCCCAATGGTTGGGCGCCTCCGACGCGACAAGCAGCGGCGTGAGATACGAGCCGACGAGACCGACGCCTCCCAGCGCCTGGCCGTGAACCAGCGCCGCCGCGATCGTACCGACGCCGATCAGTCCGAGCAGGACGAAGGCGGAGCCGGGGCCGATGAAGCCGTATATGCCGTGCGCGGCATATACCGTGCCGAACAAGGTGAAGGCCCCGGCCGCAGTCAGGATCGCCGGCACATACGCGCTCTGCAGTCCCTCCGCCGGCAAGCGGAATCCGGTGCGGCGAATGAACTCCCCGCCGCCGACGAGGATCAGGCCGAAGAGGGCCGCCATGGTCAGGCGCACGCCGGGTCCGAAGATGCCGGCCTCGATCGAATAACGGACCAGGAAGATGCCGCCGAGCGCCAATGCCAGGCCACCGACCCACACCGCCCAGCGCGTGCCGAGCGCGGTCTCGATGTCGGGCTTCTTCGCCGCGGCCGCGGGCACGGCCTCCAGTTGCTCGCCGTGCGGTCTGGACCACGGGCCAGGTTCCGCGGGCGCCTGGGCATCTGCCGCTTCGACTTGCCCGAGCTTTTCCCGTTCACCTGGCGCGGCCTCGGACATGGCCGTCATCGCCTCCTTCGTGGCGTCGTCCGGCAGGGCCGTGGCTGGCTCGGCGGACGCCGCCTCCGCTGCCGGCGGAGCCATCCTCAACATGGCTTCGCGGTTGGCGAGGAACGCCTTGCGCAGGCCTTCGAGATCGAACTCGAGCACCGTGATGCGCTTCTGTTGGCGCACGACCACGGCGAACAGCACGATCACCGCCACCAGGGAGATTATGCCGAGTTCCATACGCTACCCCCGCCGGACCGATCGTCACCGCGCAGCCAGATTGGCCGCCGGGAAGATGGAGCAGGTTTCCGTACCGAAGGCCAGCAGCTTGCCGTTGCTGTCCTTCAAGGACGCCTCCGAGACCGCGAGCGTCCGGCCCTTGTGGATCACCCTGCCCTCACACACCACTTCGCCCGTTTTCGGAGTGATCGGACGCGTCAGATTCACCTTGAATTCCGCCGTCGTATAGGCCTCACCCTTGTCGAGCAACGTCTGGACGCTGCAGGCGAGCGCCGAATCGAGGATTGTCGCAGCCCAGCCACCATGCACCCCGCCCAGCGGATTGAGGTGACGCTCGCTCGGCAGGCCGCGGAAAACGGCCTTTCCCTCGGAAACGTCGCATAGCGCGAAGTTCAGCCGTGCATTGATGCTGGGAGCCGGATATTTACCGTCGATGAGGCGCTGCAGCAGTTCCAGGCCGGTATAATAGGCAAGGTCTTCGTGCGGGATCGTGCCGATGCCGAGACGCGACACATATCCCGGGAAAAGCTCGACTTCGGTCATGCAGCGGATTCTCCATTTGGCGCCGACTTTCCGGCGAGATTCTTGCGCAGGGCGGCAATGAAGCCGACACGGGCTTCCGGCTCGCCCATTCCGCGCGGTTCGTAGACATGGCGCGTCAGGAAGAAGCCGGTCAGTCGGAACGCATCGTCAATCTCGGCCGGCCCGGCGCGCAGGCCCGAGCCGCGCCGCAGAAAGGCCGGCAGCGGCAGCATCCTGCCGCGCCACGGATCACCCGCCGACTTCGAGACGGCGCGGCCCGATTTCGGTGAGACGTAGATCAGGTCTTCCGTCGCGCCCGTCGCGGCGCAGCACGAAAGGTCGAGGCCGAAACCGAGTTCGTCTAGGATCAGCAGTTCGAAGCGCACCACGAGTTCGCCCGCTGCCGCGGGATCGTCGAGATGGTCGAGCATCAGCGTCAAGGTTTCGTAGAGGCTCTGATGCGGATCGCGTTCCGGCAGCAGCCGCAGATGCGCGGCCAATGTCTGAAGGCCGTAGACGGCGGTGGCGCTGTCGAACAGGCGCGCCGCATTCAATTCGATGCCCTCCGCCTGGAAGGTGCCGAGATGCTCGTCGAGTCGCGCGCGCCAAAGAAGGTCGACACGGTTGCCGGCCTGCAGCACCGGTTGCTGCCGGCGCGAGCGCCCGCCCCGGACCACGCCGAGATGACGGCCGTGCACGCGGGTCATCACTTCCAGAATCACGCTCGTCTCGCCGTGCTTGCGAGTGCCGAGTATGATTCCCTCGTCGCGCCATTCCATGGAACAAGCCTTTCACCGCCCGGCCCCCAAAATCAAGGGACGGGGCACGGCTGCCCTACCGCATCGGCCCGAAAATCGTGCTCGATCTTCGGAAAGCACGATGCGTAGATTCATAGTGCTAGCAGCCTGTTGGACTTAGACACGGCAGGCCTATGAGAGCGATTGGAATGTCTGGGCCTCTACGACTTGTCGTGCGGGAGGTAGGGGATGAGGCCGTTGGCCAAGGCGAGCTGTTGGATTTCCTGGGGCGCATTGCGGATGTCGACGACGAAACCGTTGATATCGAGCATCCAGAGCAAGGGATTTTGGTCGGTGAGGCTCTGGAGCGACCAGTTTGGGTCGAAGCTATAGGCATTGATGGCTTTTCGAATGGCGGCGGCCTTGGCGCTTGCCGTGCTTTGACCGACACCGAAGGCGGAGCAGATGCCGGCCATTGGCATGTGAGGCTTCGTTGCGGGATCGGAGAGGAAATTGATCTGGCCGAGGGCGTGCAGGATGCCGCAGGCCCAAGTGCGGGGTTGGCCCGAGGCGAGCGGGCTCGGCCGCTTGCGGGATAAGGCAGCGGCCATGCGGCGGGCCAAGCCGGCATATTCATCGTTGAGATGTGTTTGGCAAAATGCGTCGGTCAGGGCGACGATCTCGTCGTAGCGCGGCCGGATGCTCTTGGGGACCGAGAGGGAGGAGGCCGATTTACTCATGCCTGGAAGTATGGGCAGGCGGGTTGGCTCTGACCAGAGTGGCGGGCACTTGCAGAAGAAGCTTTCTGTGGACGGTTACAGAATTGTTGTCATGAGGGGTATCGTCGAGCTGGCAACCGATTGGTCGAGCACTGCTAGAGCGCCCTTTGCGCGTCCAAATGGACGCGCGGCGCTCTAGCGGCCGCTTGCCGGCAATTCGTGGATCCGCGCGCCGGGGCATACGCGCTGAGCGATGGCGCACAGATGCTGATGATGGGTGAGGTAGATGACCTGTCCGACCGAGGCCATCTCGCCGAACAGCCTGAAGGCCTCCTCGGCGCGGAAATCGTCGAAGGTCTCCATGATGTCGTCGGCGACAAAGGGCACAGGGCGACGCGAGGCCGCGTATTCCAGATAGCCGGCGACGCGCAGGGCCAGGTAGAGCTGGAAGCGGGTTCCCCGCGACAGGTCCGAAGCCACCTTGGAGGTCCCGTCGGCGGCCTTTGCGATCAGGATCTCGCTGTCCCTGTCCGGCTGGGTGGCCAAGCCGTCATAGGCGCCGCGGCTGATGGTGGCGAAGGCTGCCGATGCGCGTGCCATCATGGCGCTGCGATGCCGCTCGCGGTAGGTCCGCAACGCCGTCTCGGCCGCCGCCGCGCCCGCACGCAACCGGAAATAGGCCCTCGCTTTTTCCTCGATCTCCAGCAACACCAGCCGCCTTTGCTGCTCTATCCGTGCTACGGCGTCGTCGCCTCCGACCATTTCCACGCGCTCGGCAGCCTTGCGATAGGCGATAAACAATTCGCGACTGCTCTGGTCGAGATCGTCGAAGCGCGCCTTCAGCTCGATAAACTCCCGTTCGAGCGCCGACCGGTCGGCGTCTTGGAGCAAGGCCTGCGCCGCTTCGATGGACGGCGCCCCCGTCACTTCGAGCACCTCGCGCTCGAGCCTTTCGGCCTGAAGCCGCAATTCGGCCCGCCGATCGACGGCCGCCAGTGCTTCGGCGACCTCACCCAGCGTCTCGACGCCGAACAGTGCCGTCATCTCGCCCCCGAGCCGCGCATTCGTCGTGGCCGCGGCCTCGATCCCGGCCTTCCGCCGAGCCGCGTCATCCAGGCGTGTTCGCCTGTCGGCCAGCAGTTCCGCATCGGACTTCGCCTGCTCGACCCTGGAAACCAAGTCCCGGTAGAGGTCGATCGGCGCAGCGTCCGGCTTCAGCCCGACACGCACCGCGAGCGCTCGCAGTTCCCCGGCAAAACAGGTCTGATCCTGCTCCATCTTGGCGATGCGGTCGGCGAGCCCCTCGCGGTCACGCAGGATCGCTTCGAGCTCGCCGAGACGTTCAAGAATCTCGCGCAGACCGGCGACGTCAGGCATCGCGCCGGCGAGCCAGGTGCCGGCGCAGGCCACGGCCAGGTCCGCGTGCCAATCCGCTTCCGCGGCCCTCGCCTCGGCCAGGGCCCTGGCACGCAGGTCCAGATCGGACTTCAACTCGACGATGCGCTTTGCGACGGCGGAATGCTCAGCACGCCCGTCGAGAGCCGACTGCGCCGCCGCCATCAGCATGTCGATCGATGCGTCTGGAGCGTGCCGGACGCCGGCCAACGCCAGCGCGAAGACAAGCTGTCCCGCCAGTGCCTTGCCGTCCTCCTCTGCCTCCCGAACGTCCCTTTCGGCTTGCCTCGACAGGCGCGCAACCTCGATCACCTGCGCGCGCCGCTGCAGCCAATCTTTGAGATCCTGCAGGCCGATGTCATTCGGCAAGCCTGGCGACATCTCCTTCATCGCCGCCGCCATCTCCTCCCTCGCGGCGTGAAGCTCCGTTTCGGCGTGGGCCTTTGCCTCAAGCTTTTCCGCTAGGGCAGCTTCGATGAGCAGCAGTGACCTCGCAGCCTGATTGAGCCTTTCGACCTCGCCGGCCCTGCCGAGGCGAGCATTGGTGACGAGGTCGTCCTGGCGCAGCGCGGCCTCGAAGGCGTCCGCCGTCGCCTTGTCGAGGGCGCCGCGATGGACCGCCCAGGCCTCTTCGCGCGCGGCGCGCGCAACGGCGGCCTCCTGGTCGGTGACCACGCCCGATGTCCTGCCTGCCGCGTCCAACTCGACCCTCAGGCGCCGCTCTTCCGACCGCAGGCGCTGGATTTCCTTGTCGAGCGTCGCTCCGTCGCGCGCGGCCTCATCGAGCCGCGTCGCCCAGGTCTCGATCAACGACGGTCGCGGCACCGCCATGCGCATGAGAGTATCGAGATCCCCGGTCCAGCGCCCGAGCGCCGCGATGCGCTCCGCCAGCGTATCGGCGTGCGTCGCCCGGGCCCGCTCGGCCAGCCGCCGACGCGCAGGATGGTCACTCGCCCGCATCGCGGCCAGAGCGCCGGCCAGGGCGGCCGCCGGCGCGCCGTCGCCGCCGCCCGGATCGAGATCGATGCCCGCGTCGGTCGCACGGCTCGCGGCTTCAGCATAGGCCGCCTCGGCTCTTGCGTGTTCGCTCCGCGCGACGGCAAGCGCGGCGTCGATTCCCGAGCGCCTCTCGACCAGATGCCGCAGCGTCCCGAGCGCGCGGGCGTCGAGCACCAGCGACGCCGGAGGCTCCCCCTCCTTGTGCAGGCTCCTGACGATCGCCGCGATGCGACGCTCCAACTCCGACAGCCGCAGCCGACGGTCGGGCAAGTCCTTTTCCGCGGTGACGTAGCGCGCACGCATGTCGCCGAGGGGCTCCAGGCGGACGGTCAGGGTGCGCGCGGCCTCGTCGACGACGATTGCACCGATCTCCCGGGAAAGGGCCTCGATCTCGGCCGACACTGCCTCGCCTCTGGCTCCCAACTCGATCTCGGCTTTTTGAAGGGCCGGCAGATCGGCATTCCAGTGGCGTGGTGGCTGGGGCAATCCGTCGAGCGTCGCGATCTCGCCGCGACGCTGGCGAAACTCGGCCAGGCGCGGCAGAATCCGGATGTGCCGCGCCACCTCGTCCATGCGCGACTGAACCGCGGCGCGGTCACGCAGGGACGCCTCGTAAAGCGCCTCCGCCGCGGCCCGCTGCTCGATGAGCCTGCCATATTCGCTTGCCAGTGTGTCGACCGTCTCGCGCTCCTGTCTGAGTGCTGCGAGCCGCGTCTTCAACTCGGTCAGTTCGCCGCTTCGCGCCCGGTATCGGTAGAAGCCGTCCGCTTCAGCCCGGATCCGGGCGAGCGACTGGCTGAGATGCGCAAGCCCCGCACTGGCGGAGAACAGGAGTTGTCCGAGATCGCCCTTGCTGGCCAGGATGCTCTCGCCGCCCGCCTCCAGCGAATGATCGTCGAGCGAAAACATGGTGCGGTAGGATTCGCGATCCACGCCCCCCAGACCGCCGAGCACCGTGGCCTCCGGGACAGGCTGCTCGTTGCCATCGAGAAGACTGTTCAGCGGCCGTTTGATGCGGACCAGTTGCCTGGCGCCGCCATCCAGTTCCAGCAAGCCGCCGACCCGCATGCTCTGATAGGGATGGAGGAAAGCATAGCGGGTTCGCTGATCGATGCCGAACAGCAGGTCGAGATAGGCGGCGAAGGTGGTGGACTTGCCCGCCTCGTTCGGCCCATAGATGACGTGAAGATCCAGCCGCCCGGCCTCGGCCGGCCCGAAGTCGATGCTGAGATCGGTGAACTTGCCGTAACGCGTCAGGTCGAGGCGGGAAAGCCGCATCAGGCTTGGACTTTTTCCTCGCCTGCGGGTCGTAGGCGCGCCAGAACTTCCTCCGCGCCTTCCCTGCCGAGTTCGGCGAGCACACCCCGGAACGTCGCCTCGTCGTCACCGAACATGTCGCGGCATTCCGCCGGCAACTGCCCGCGCAATTCTTCCGCGATCTCGATCAGGGCGGCCTCATATGCCGGGTCGACCATGATTTCTTCGGCGATCAGGCGGTCAAGTTCGGTGAGCGGATCGCCGGGCTGGACCGCACCGCTTTCCGGCATGGTGCAGGCGATGTCGAGTTTCTCGATCCAGGTCCTGCCTATGCCCGAGGCCCTGTCATCGGCTTCGGCCTTGAGCATGTCGGCGTCACGCCGGATGCGCCATGCAAGCGGCGTCGCCCCGGAGACCGACAGCCGGGCCACCAGATGCTGGGAGCGAGCACGCTCGCGGACGGTCGCCAGCTTCTTCTCGATCGCCAGGACGACGCCGCGCCAGTCCTCTGCCCCGCTCACGTCGACCTCGATGCGATCGAACTCGGCAACGCTGGTGAGCCGCTCCTCCAGACTGATCGAGCGGTCGTCGCCGACCGTGACCAGCGTGACGGATTTGGGGCCAGCCTCACCGATATCGCGGCCCTGGGGCATGCCGGGCATGACGATAGCGCAGGCACCCTCCGTCACGGACCGCTTATGGATATGACCCAACGCCCAGTAGTGGAAGCCAGCAGCGCCGAGATCGCCCGCGCTGCAGGGAGCATAGCGGTCATGGCCCGACGCGCCGCCGAGGCTCGTATGCATCAGCCCGATATTCACCGCGCCCTCGACAGGCGACCTGTATTTGCCAAGCAGGCTTTCCGGCGCATGCGACTGCGCGAAGCTCAGCCCATGGATGGCGACGGGAAAGCTGCCGCCCGGCCGTTCGACCTCGATGACGTCGGCGCGGCCTCCGAAGACCTTCACGCTTTCGGGAAACATCAGTTCCCTTGTGATGCGGGAGATCGCGTCGTGATTGCCGCGGATCACATAGACCTCGATGCCCGCCACGTGCAGCCGGCGAATCTGGTCTGCGAGGAAACGGGCCGTCTTCATCGAGGTCTGGTCGCCGTCATAGAGATCGCCCGCCAGAAGCAGCGCGTCGACCTGTTCCTCGATGCAGAGATCGACAATGTTGACCAGCGCACGCCGGGTCGCGTCGCCGACCAGCCCGGCGAGGTCGGGATCACGCAACGCCAAGGATTTCAGCGGCGAATCCAGATGGATGTCGGCGGCATGCACGAATCTGTAGACCATCGGCTTCCTTCCAGCGGTCCCGAACCCTGTCCGCCAGCTAGCGCGTCGGCCGGAGGTGCTCCGAAGGCGGCGCGAGCCGCGGCACAAGGACAGACGTCTACCGACAAGACTGATTCGTGTGGCGGCGGCAAGGCTCGCCACGGCGGCGAGGCCAATAGTCCCAGCTAAATGATGTAACGGCCGCGTCTCGGGCGTGCCAGGGGCGCCTGATGATGGTCAGTGCGGGAATTCGAGCCCCATCTCGCGATAGCGTTCGGGATCGTCTCCCCAGTTCTCGCGCACCTTCACGAACAGGAAGAGATGCACCTTTTGCTCCAGGATTTCGCCGATCTCCTTGCGCGCGGCCTCGCCGATGGCGCGGATCGTCTCGCCCTTGTGGCCGAGCACGATCTTCTTCTGGCTGTCTCGCTCGACATAGATGACCTGCTCGATGCGAACCGAGCCGTCTTTCTTCTCCTCCCATTTCTCGGTCTCGACATGGGAGGAGTAGGGCAATTCCTGATGGAGGCGCAGATAGAGCTTCTCGCGGGTGATCTCGGCCGCAAGCTGGCGCATCGGCAGGTCGGAAATCTGGTCCTCGGGATAGAACCAGGGTCCTTCGGGAAGCCTCGCCGCCAGGAAGTCGAGCAGATCCCGGCAGCCCGATCCGGTCAGTGCCGAGATCATGAAAGTGCGCTCGAAGGCGACCCGCTGGTTGGCGTCCGATGTCAGCTCGAGCAACGCCTCCGGCTTGACGCGGTCCACCTTGTTGAGGATCAGGATCTTCGGCTGGCCGACATCTGCAAGGCTTTCCAGCATCGCTTCGGCGTCACCCTTGATGCCGCGCTCGGCATCGATCAGCACCAGCACCAGATCGGCATCCTTGGCACCGCCCCAGGCCGTGGTGACCATGGCCTTGTCGAGCCGGCGACGCGGGCGGAAGATGCCCGGGGTGTCGACGAAGACGATCTGGGTCCGGTCGTGGGTTGCGATCCCGCGCACGATGGCGCGCGTCGTCTGCACCTTGTGGGTGACGATCGACACTTTCGCCCCGACCAGTTGATTGACCAGCGTCGATTTGCCGGCATTGGGCGCGCCGATCAGCGCCACGAAGCCCGAACGCGTCGGCCGTTCGCCGGATGTCTCGCTCATGCATCCTCTCCCACGCTCCAGACGCCCTCGCGGACCAGCACGGCGGCAGCAGCGGCCTGCTCGGCCTCGCGCTTGGAACGTCCCGTGGCGACCGCCGGCTCATAGCTCCCGACGCACACGCTGATGGTGAAGACAGGGTCGTGGTCGGGACCTTCCCGCCCCTCGATCGTGTAGACAGGAGGTTCGCCGGACACCTGATGGGCCCATTCCTGAAGTTCGGTCTTGGGGTCGCGCCGGGCCGCCACGGCCGAGCGCGAACGCGGCTCCCAATAGCGCAGGATGAAGCGCTTCGCAGCTTCCAGCCCGCCTTCGAGATAGATCGCGGCGATCAGCGCCTCCAGCGCGTCGGCACGGATGTTGACGCGCTTGCTGCCCACGAGCCTGCGGATCTCGCTTCCGGTATGGATCAAATCGGTGAGGCCGATCTCGTCGGCAATCTCGGCCAGCGTGTCGGCATTGACCAGCGCATTGAGGCGCAGCGACAGCTCGCCCTCGGGTGCGTCCGGAAACGTGCCGAAAACGAAGTCGGCGATGACGAGGCCGAGCACCCGGTCGCCCAGGAACTCCATGCGCTCATAATCGACGCCCTTGCTGTGGCGCGCGCTGGCATGGGTCAGGGCTCGCCGAAGCCGGTCGAAATCCTGGAACAGATGACCGGTCGGCCCGGCCAGCGCTCGGGCCAGGGCTTCACCGGTCAGCTTTTTCGTGGCCATGGTGCCGCCTTGATCAATGCACCGATGTGAACAGGCGCGACAGGCGCAGCGAACTCGGCCAACGCCAGATCTCCAACGGGCTCGCGCCGTCGGCGATGGAGAAGAAGATGATGTTTGCGCGTCCGACGAGATTGTCCTCGGGCACGTAGCCCACGGTGAAACGGCTGTCGGTCGAATTGTCGCGATTGTCGCCCATCATGAAGTAGTGGCCCGGCGGCACCACGAACTCGCGCGTGTTGTCGCCGATCGAGTTCGGCGTCAGATCGAGCGTGTCGTAGCTGACCCCGTTGGGCAGCGTCTCGCGATAGACGTCGACCGGACGGTCGACCTCGGTGACATCAGGATTGTCGATCTGGCCGACCTTCACGCGCGGCACGGCGACATCGTTGATGAACAGCTGGCCGTCCTTCATCTGGACGCGATCGCCCGGCAGGCCGACCACACGCTTGATGTAGTCGAGCGAAGGGTTCGGCGGGAACTTGAAGACGACGACGTCGCCGCGCTCGGGCGCGCTGTCCCAGATCCGCCCCGAGAACAGGTTCGGCGAGAACGGCAGCGAATAGCGCGAATAGCCGTAAGCCCATTTGGTGACGAACAGATAGTCGCCTTCGAGCAAGGTCGGGCGCATCGACCCCGACGGGATCGAGAAGGGCTGGAACAGGAGCGTGCGGATGACCAGGGCCAGCAGCAGCGCCTGGACGATGACGCTTACGGTTTCCCCAAGCCCGCCGGATTTCTTCTGGGATTTTTCTGCCACGCTCATGTCGTCCTCAATTCGGTCGGTCCGTCTTATCGGCTTGCGCGCCCGCGGGCAACGGTGGGCGCGCGCCCAGAAGCGCCCCAACCGTGGCGGCTATTCGACGCGCAGCGCCTCGATGATCACAAATGCCTGAGCGAGCGGGTAGTCATCCGTTATGGTCAGATGGATGACCGGTCGCGAACCCGGCGGCAGCATCTGCTCCAGCCGAGCCGCCGCGCCGTTCGTCAGGCGCATCGTCGGCTTGCCGCCGGGCTGGTTCACCACCCCCATGTCACGCCAGAACACGCCGCCGGCCATACCGGTGCCCAACGCCTTGGCGCAGGCTTCCTTGGCGGCGAAACGCTTCGCATAGGAGGCCGCGCGCTGCTTGCGGCCTTCCGAACGCGCACGCTCGACCTCGGTGTAGATGCGCGCGATGAAACGCTCCCCGTGACGTTCCAGCGACTTCTCGATGCGGCGGATGTCGATCAGGTCGCTGCCTATGCCGATGATCATGCGGGACGGCCCGTCATATGTTGCGGCTGCCCGGCTTCACCGGCGGGATCTTCGCCAGTTCGGGCGGCAGCCGGTCGGCCGGATAGGCCGGCACTTCATATTCGGCAAGCGCGATCAGCGGCACGCCGATATCGGCCTTGCCGGCGGACCGGTCGATGATACAGGCCGCCGCTGGCACCTCGGCTCCGAGCTCGCGAAGACAATCGATCGTCTCGCGGATCGACAGGCCTGTCGTCACGATGTCCTCGACGATGACGACGCGTGCGCCCTTGGCGATGTCGAAACGCCGCAGCCGAAACTCGCCGCCCTCGCGCTCGACCCAGATCGCCGGAACGCCGAGATGCCGCGAAGTTTCATAGGCAGGAATGAGGCCCCCGATCGCCGGTCCGACGACATAGTCGATGGGGCCGGCGACCTTTTCGCCGATCTTCGCCGCCAGCGCCCGACAGAGCTTTTCGGTCTTGTCCGCATGCATGAAGACTCGCGCCTTCTGCAGGAACACGGGGCTGCGCAGGCCCGAGGTCAGGATGAAGTGCCCCTCCAGCACGGCGCCTGCCTCGCGAAAGATCTCGAGCACTTCGTCTGTCGTCATCCTGTCCCCTTCTCAGCCGTTGACGCGCTTGGCGTCGCTGACGATCGAATTTTCCTTTATCTGCGAAATGAGCCTATTGAGATGCTTCAGGTCCCAGACTTCGAGGTCGATCAGCATCTCGGTGAAATCGGGCGCGGTTCGCACCATCGACAGCGTATGGATGTTGGCGTCGTTGGCCGCAACCACCTGGGCGATTTCGGCCAGCGAACCCGGCGCGTTGATGGCGGTCACCGATATCCGCGCGGGAAAACGCTCCCGCGTCGTCTCGTCGATGTCCCAGCGCACATCGATCCAGCGTTCGGGCTGGTCGTCGAAGGCGGTCAGCGACGGCGACTGGATCGGATAGACCGTTATGCCCGATCCCGGTTGCATGATGCCGACGATGCGGTCGCCGGGCACGGCCCCTTCCGGCGCGAAGCGAACAGGCAGATCGCCGCGCACCCCCCGAATCGGCACCGCGCCGTCGGGAGCGGCTGCCTTCTTCTGCTTCTTCGAGGCCCGGCTCGGAATCTGGAAAAGCATGCCGGCCGCATTGCGCAGATTGTACCACCCCTCCTCGCGCGGCTTGGGCAGCGCCTGGGTGATGCGTTCGTCCTTGTAGTCGGGATAGACCGCCTTCATGACGTCGGTGGAGGCGAGTTCGCCGCGGCCGACGGCAGCCAGGACGTCCTCGATGTCCTTGCGCGCCAGCCGGTGCAGAACGGGCTTCAGCTTGTCCTTGGAGAAAGCCTTGCCGGCGCGCTCGAAGGCACGCTCGAGGATACGGATGCCGAGGCCCGAATACTGCTTGCGGATGGCGTTCTTGGTCGCGCGGCGGATCGCGGCGCGCGCCTTGCCGGTGACGACGATCGATTCCCATGCGGCCGGCGGCACCTGCGCCTTGGAGCGGATGATCTCGACCTCGTCGCCGTTCTTCAGTTCCGTCATCAGCGGCATGATGCGGCCGTTGACCTTGGCACCGACACAGGTGTCGCCGACATCGGTATGGACGGCATAGGCGAAATCGATCGGCGTCGCGCCGCGCGGCAGGGCGATCAGCATGCCCTTCGGCGTGAAGCAGAACACCTGGTCCTGGAACAGTTCGAGTTTGGTGTTCTCCAGGAAGTCCTCGGGGCTGTCACCCTCGGACAGTTGCTCGATCGTGCGACGCAGCCAGGCGTAGGCATTGGTGTCCTTGGAGATCGGCGCACCCGAGCCGTTGGCCTTGCCGGCGCTGTCCTTGTAGACCGAATGGGCTGCCACGCCATACTCGGCGACGCGGTTCATCGCCTTCGTGCGGATCTGCAGTTCGACACGCTGCCGCGACGGGCCGACGATGGTCGTGTGGATCGACCGGTAGTCGTTCTGCTTGGGCGTCGAGATATAGTCCTTGAAACGCCCCGGAACCATCGACCATGCCGTGTGGATGGCGCCCAGCGCACGGTAGCAGTCCTCGACCGTGTCGACGATGACCCGGAAGCCGAAGATGTCGGAAAGCTGCTCGAAGGACAGCGCCTTGGTCTCCATCTTGCGGAACACCGACCACGGCTTCTTCTGCCGGCTCTTCACCTCGGCCTTGATCGCATATTTCTCGAACAGTCCCGACAGCGCCTTCTCGATGTCGTCGATGACGGTGCGGTTGCGATCGAGCACGTCCTTCAGCCGTTCGGTCACCGTGCGGTGTGCCTCGGGATTGATGGTGCGGAAGGCGAGTTCCTCGAGTTCCTCGCGCATGTCCTGCATGCCCATGCGGCCCGCCAGCGGCGCATAGATCTCCATCGTCTCCTCGGCGATGCGCAGCTTCTTGTCCTCGCGCATATGGTCGAGGGTGCGCATGTTGTGGAGCCGGTCGGCCAGCTTGACAAGCAGCACCCGCACGTCTTCCGAGATCGCCAGCAGGAGCTTGCGCAGGTTCTCGGCCTGCTCGGCCTTCTTGGAGACGAGGTCGAGCTTCTTGAGCTTGGTCAGACCCTCGACCAGTTTGCCGAGATCGGGCCCGAACAACTCGTCGATCTCCTGGCGCGTGGCGGTCGTGTCCTCGATCGTGTCATGGAGCAGCGCCACCGCGATGGTCGCCTCGTCCATGTGCATCTCGGTCAGGATGGCCGCCACTTCGAGCGGATGCGAGAAATAGGGATCGCCAGACGCCCGTTTCTGGTGGCCATGCTTCTGCATGGCATAGACGTAGGCTTTGTTGAGCAGCGCCTCGTTCACGTCGGGCTTGTAGCGCTGCACGCGCTCGACAAGCTCATACTGACGCATCATGGTGCTGATCCGGTGCCTGAAAATGAATCATGCGCCGCGCGTTGCGCCCGGCGCATGCCATAGATAGCCACGAAACGGCCGCCGCGAAAGGTGCCGCGGCGCGATCGCCGATCAGTAGTCGTCGCTTTTTTCCGGCGGCACGAGACCCTCGATGCCGGCGAGAAGATCCTCTTCGCTCATGCGGTCGAAAGCGATCGTGTCCTCTTCGCGGTCGGCATCGGCGGCATTCGAAGCGGCCGCCTGATCGATCGCCTCCTGGGCGTCGGCCTCGGGCTCGTCGACTTCGACATGCTTCTGCAGCGAGTGGATCAGATCCTCCTTGAGGTCCCCCGGCGAAAGCGTCTCGTCGGCGATCTCGCGCAGGGCCACGACCGGGTTCTTGTCGTTGTCGCGGTCGACGGTGATCGGCGCGCCCTGGCTGATCTGACGGGCCCGGTGCCCGGCGAGCAGGACGAGCTCGAAGCGGTTGTCGACCTTGTCGATGCAATCCTCAACAGTTACGCGGGCCATGAACTGCCCCTTTCATTCCTGGATGTTCTTGGAAAACTGGCCGGTCCATACCGCGAAAGGCGGGGAAACACAAGCGCACAGGCGCCCAGCGCTCGCCCAGCGACCCGGCCGGTACCAGGGTTGCGATCCCGCATCAGAGAGCTACCGGCGGCCCCCGCGCACACTTGCGCGCCCCTCTCCCTTCGATCACATTTTTTTGCCTTGTCCCTTGCAAGCACTTGGAATGGCATTGTTTGGACGCTAATTCCAGATGATGGGATCGGCGGCCTGTTCATGCCGATCCTTTGTAAGTTCGAACGTTTGCCGCTACCGTTATTTCGACAAAGGAATTTTCGACATGTTCGATCCTCGTGAGAAGATTGCGCTCTTCATAGACGGCGCCAATCTCTATGCCACGTCTCGTGCCCTGGGCTTCGACATCGACTATCGCAAGCTGCTCGGAAGCTTCCAGAAACGCGGCTACCTGTTGCGCGCATATTACTACACTGCCCTCATCGAGGACCAGGAATACTCCTCGATCCGGCCTCTGATCGACTGGCTCGACTACAACGGCTACAAGGTCGTGACCAAGCCGGCAAAGGAGTTCACGGACTCCACGGGACGGCGGAAGATCAAGGGTAACATGGACATCGAACTGACCATCGACGCGCTCGAGCTCGCCGATGTCGTCGACCACTATGTCATCTTCTCCGGCGACGGCGACTTCCGCACGCTGGTCGATGCGCTGCAGCGTCGAGGCCGCAAGGTAAGCATCGTCTCGACCATGGCCTCCCAGCCGCCGATGATCTCCGACGATCTGCGCCGTCAGGCCGATCATTTCATCGACCTGATGGCGCTGAAGAGCGAAGTCGGCCGGGATCCGTCCGAAAGGCCGGTGAGACGGCAGGAGCCTGTCGAAAGCGACGACGATCTCTGATGCTGCGCGCCCCCTTGGCGCCGGCCGGCTTGGCCGAGCCCGATCGCGACTGCCCGCTCTGTCCCCGGCTCCATGACTTCATCGCCGAATGGCGCGTGAAGGAGCCGACATGGTTCAATGCGCCGGTGCCGACCTTCATCCCGCCGGCCGGCGAAACCGACGTGCGGCTGCTCGTCGTCGGCCTCGGGCCCGGCCTTCGCGGCGCAAACCGCAGTGGACGACCGTTCACCGGCGACTATGCCGG
Organism: Mesorhizobium sp. L-8-10; assembly: GCF_016756635.1. NCBI lineage: Bacteria > Pseudomonadati > Pseudomonadota > Alphaproteobacteria > Hyphomicrobiales > Phyllobacteriaceae > Mesorhizobium > Mesorhizobium sp. L-8-10. The sequence goes on from NZ_AP023263.1 coordinate 6,197,860, forward strand.
CGACCTGCTCTATCAGACGCTGACGCGTTTCGGCTTCGCCAGGGGGCAGTACGCCGCAAGGCCCGATGACGGTCTCGAACTGGTCGGCACCGCGATCACCAATGCGGTGCGCTGTGTACCGCCCGGCAACAAGCCGACAGGCGAAGAGATCGCAACCTGCCGTTCGTTCCTCATTCCGACGATCGAACGCTTCCCGCGGCTGGAAGCCATTCTGGCCCTCGGCGCGATCGCCCACCAGTCGGTCGTCCGGTCGCTCGGCGAACGCGTTGCCGCACATCCTTTCAAGCATGGCGGACACAAGCAGATAGGACGGGTGACGCTGTTCTCCAGCTATCACTGCTCGCGCTACAACACCAACACCGGCGTGCTCACGGAAGAGATGTTCGTCAACGTTTTCAAAGAGATATCCGACTTCTTGAGCGAGTAGCCGGGTCTTTCGCCACGTCCGGCCCAAGCTTGGCATGCGCCATCGGCCGGCGGGACGATTCAGTGCGGGCCCGGACAAATCCGCCGGCCGGCTGCACGCATTCCTGTGCCGCGCCGACCCGCTCTGGCGGCCGACGCATCGGCGGAACGCGCTGCCCCTCTATCCGCGCGCTCTGAGCAGACGGCCTTTCTCGCGCGCCCAGTCGCGCTGCTTCTCGCTCTCGCGTTTGTCGTGCAGTTTCTTGCCGCGTGCGATGGCGAGCAGCAGCTTGGCGCGGCCGCGATCGTTGAAATAGATCTTCAGGGGCACCATCGTCATGCCCTCGCGCTCGACGCTCTGGGCAAGCCGCGCCATTTCGCGCTTGTTCAAGAGCAGCTTGCGGCGGCGCCGTGGTTCGTGATTGAATCGATTGCCCTGCAGATACTCCGGCAGATAAGAGTTGATCAGCCAGATCTCGCCGTCTTCGACGGAAGCGTAGGATTCCTGGATGTTGGCCTGCCCCTGGCGCAGCGACTTCACTTCGGTGCCGGTAAGCACGAGCCCGGCCTCGACCGTGTCGACGACCTCATAGGAGAACCGCGCCTTGCGGTTCTCCGCTACAGTCCGGTTGTTCGGATCGTTCTTCTTCTGGTTCATCTGCAGGAACAGGCTTCAGTTGAGCAACCCGGCGTGGCGCATGGCCGCGTCGATACGCTCGGCGGTGCCCTCCTCCACCGTCACCAGCGGCGAGCGCACCACATTCTCGATCTTGCCGAGCCGGGACAGCGCATATTTCGCTCCGGAGACGCCGGGCTCGATGAACAGCGCCTTGTGCAGCGGCATCAACCGGTCCTGCAATTCGATCGCTTTGTCCCTCTGGCCGGCGAGGGTCGCCGCCTGGAACTCGGCGCAAAGGCGCGGCGCGACATTGGACGTGACCGAAATCGCGCCCTGGCCGCCATGCGCGTTGAAGCCGAGCGCCGACGCATCCTCTCCGGAGAGTTGGACGAAATCCTTGCCGCAGGTGATACGCTGCTCCGACACGCGCTCGATCTTGCCGGTCGCGTCCTTCACGCCGACGATGTTCTTGAAGTCGTTGGCGAGCCGGCCCATCGTTTCAGGCATCATGTCGATCACCGAGCGCGGCGGGATATTGTAGATGATGATCGGCAACGAGGTCGCCCTGGCGACAGCGGCGAAATGCTCGTAGAGGCCACGCTGCGTCGGCCTGTTGTAGTAGGGCGTGACGACCAGCACTGCGTCCGCGCCGACCTCTTCGGCATATTTCACGAGCCCGACCGCCTCGGCCGTGTTGTTCGAGCCGGCCCCTGCGACGACTGGCACCTTGCCCCTGGCGACCTCGACGCAAGCTCTTACGACCTGACGGTGCTCGTCATGAGTGAGTGTGGGCGACTCGCCGGTCGTGCCGACGGGCACCAGCCCGCTGGTGCCCTCGGAGATCTGCCATTCGACGAGGCTGCGAAAGGCTTTGTCGTCGAGACTTCCGTCCTTGCGGAACGGTGTCACGAGCGCAGTCATCGAGCCTCTCAGCATTTTCGTCGAACTCCTTGGAGAACCTCCGGTCGCAAGCCGCCCGGATCTGGGCGCCCTTCTAGCTGAAAACGGGGCCGCGCACCATAGTCCTGGCGCTATGCTGCCGCAAGACCAGGTGCCCGTCCTGCAGCAGCCTCAGGCGGCAGGCGCGGCTGCCTTGGCGGCCTGGCGCTTGCGCAAGGTCTCGCCCGCCGCCGCGGCTGCCTCGTCGCCGCCGGAAACCTGGACCGTGGGCGTCGCTATCTTGATGCCGTTCTCGTCGAAGGCCTTCTTTATCAGCATGAGAGCCTTGCGTTTGATGCCGTATTGCGCGCCGGGCTTGGTCATCAGCTTCATGCGCAGCACGATGGCGAAGTCGCCGAAACTGTCGATGCCCTGCATCTTGAGCGGCGCGATCGTTCCTTCGGCGAATTCGGGTTCCTGCGCCAGTTCCTGACCAACCTTCTTGATGAGCTTGCGGGCCAGATCGATGTCGGAATCGTAGGTGACGCCGATCGTCATCTTCTCAATGACCCAGTCGCGGCTCATGTTCTGGACGGCGCCCAGTTCACCGAAAGGAACTGTGAAGACCGGTCCACGGTGATGGCGCAGACGGACGGAACGGAGGCTGAAGGACTCCACCGTACCCTTGTAGCTGCCGCTCTGTATATATTCCCCGACGCGAAACGCGTCGTCGAGCATATAGAAGATGCCGCTCATGATGTCCTTGACCAGGGTCTGAGAGCCGAACCCGATCGCGACGCCGAAGATGCCCGCGCCCGCGATCAGCGGCCCGATCTGCACGCCGAATTCGGACAGCACCATCAGCACCGCCACCACGGCGATCAGGACTGCCAATGCGTTGCGGAAGATCGGCAACAGGGTGCGCATACGCCCGCGCCGCGCGGCCTCGGCCGCGCCGACCGGATCGCTGCCCGATGCGACCTCAAGGCTGCGATTGATATAGGCCTTCGCCAGATGCCAGAGCAGGTCCGCGCCAAGCAGGATGACGACGCCGCGAAGCACGCCTCGCATGATCTGGCTGGCAACCGCGTTGTCTTGCGCCAACGTTCCGGGGTTGAGCTGCAGCATCCGGCTGAGCCACAACACCGCCGCGACCACGACCAGCGCTCGAGCTCCGCGGACGATCAGAACCGTCCGGACCGCATGTGGATCCTCCTCCGTCGCTGCCAGTGCCTGCGCGACCTGGCCGGCAATCGACATCGCTCTCGGCAGCACCAGGGCGTAGATGCCGACCCACAGCGCCCCGTTCATGCCGGCGATCCAGAGCCCCCACAAGACGACGAGGTAGCCCGTAAGAAGCCAGTTCACCACGACCGAGGGCTCGGACGACGTATCGGATCTGGGCCGTCTCCAGACGATTTCGATCGCAAGCGCCAGCAGCCCTGCTCCCAGCACATAGGCGATGAGGGCCACGTCATAATAAGGGAATTTCAGGCGCGGCAGCAGGCTCACCGTGGCCCAGCCCGCCATCAGGTAACCGATGAAGATAACCAGGCGCCGATACCAGAACCGCGCGGCGGCATCACCGGTCGCGATCATGCGGGGGGCACCTTCACCAGAAGCTACGGTCGGCTCGGGAGCAAGCACTGTCCGCGCGATTGCGATCACGGCACGCACGACGATGAATGCCACCAGATAGGTGAGGATGATGACGCGCAACAGGGCCGGCCACTGGAAGACGAGGAAGGCACCGGCGCTGACAATGGAGAACACCGCCACCGGCATCAGTTCCGAGAGCAGGCGGAATGCGCCGCTGCGTGCCTCCTCATGACTGCCGGTATCGCGACGGGCCGCGATCGCTCGCCGGAACAGCCACTCCGCCCCGAAGCCGAGCGCCAACAGCGCGCCGAACAGAAGAATTATCGTTGCGAAGCCGTGGCCGTTGATCTCCGTCCTCAGCGTTTGCACCGCATTGGCGGCATCGCCGGGCAGGAGCGGAACGGCTCCGCGCAACCCCAGAAGGTGGTGGCGGATTGCGTCTTCCCAACTCGCGATCTCGGCGGCTGCCGCCTGTTCCCGGCTTTCGCCAGCCGGCACGGACTTCGTCGCGAGCCAGGACTTCACCTCGGGGTCGTCGAGGAGCTTCATGAGTTGCTCCACCTTCTCCGGGGGCGCCGCAGGCACCGGAGCCTGGGACGTCTGTGCCGAAACCGGGGCGGCCAGCACCATCGCCAGGAACGAAAGGCATGCCGTCAGTATGGCTGCCCGGGAAAGCAATCTCGACCCCAAAACCACTGCGCACCTCTTCACGACAAGCCCCTTCACCGTCGTCCCCGCTTATTCATAGCGCCGTTTCACGGCTTGCCAAGCGTACCGCCGCAGGTCGCCATGGACCCTTCGCTCACGCCCTTGCTGCCGCTTCGCTGCGAGGGTCCCGGTACCCTTCCCTGACGAGCACGATCCGCCAGAAGCAAGCTTGCCTGGCCTCTTCACGACACTTCCGCGAGGTCAATGCAACGATCATGGCTTCGCGGCCGTCCGCACGACGCAACGGAAGCCGACATGGCTGGTCGAGGTGTCGACCGGCTCGGCATGGCGCGCCGCGGGGCGGTATCGCCGGCAATAGTTGGGAGCGCACAGATGCGACCCTCCTTTCAGCACCTTGCGCGGAATGCGGATCGCCGGCAGGTTGGGGTCGTAACTTTCCGCCTCGGGTCCACCCCGCGGGTTCGGCGGTACGCAGCAGGCCTTGGCCTCGTCGGCCGAATGCCGGTCCGACCACCAGTCGCAGGTCCATTCCCAGACATTGCCGATCATGTCGTGGAGACCGTAGCCGTTGGCGGGATAGCTGCCGACGGGCGAAGTCCGTTCGAAACCGTCGCCAAGGAGGTTCTCATGGGGAAACTCTCCCTGCCAGGTGTTGGCCATATGCCTGCCCCCAGGCGTGAGTTCGTCACCCCAGGCATATTCGCAGTCCTCCAGGCCGCCCTGCGCGGCATATTCCCATTCGGCCTCCGTCGGCAGGTCCTTGCCCGCCCATCTGGCGTAAGCCAGTGCGTCGGCATAAGCGACATGGACGACCGGGTGGTTCTCCTTCTTGAACAACCCGCTTCGGGCGCCCAGCGGATGCCGCCAGTTGGCCCCTTCCACGAAGGCCCACCACCGGCCCCAGTCTCTCAGGTCGACCGGTCCCGAGGCCTTCTGGAAAACCAGCGAGCCGGCATAGAGCATATGCGGCAGGGCGCCCGGATAATCCTTCGCGTCGGGCACCTGTTCCGCAACCGTGACATGGCCGGTTGCCTTGACGAATTCCTTGAACTGCCGGTTTGTCACCGGCGTCCTGTCGATGAAGAAGCCGTCGACCGACACACGGTGCGTGGGCGCCTCTTCCTTGTAGTGATGGTCGGACCCCATGCGAAAAGTGCCGCCTGGAATGTACGCCATCCCTGGCGGGCAGGCGGAAACAGCGTCTCTATCCCCGGTTCGGCCCATCCTTGGCTCATTCATCTCAATGCTCCACCTGGCATTCGGCCTGTCCTCGGCGGCGCTTCGTCCCGCGGAGCCCCCGTCCGATCACAGCCGCGCTTCGATGATAGGCGACCCGAAGGCAGGAGAACAACCGGCAAAGCGACGTCATGCTCGGATCATCTTTGCAGGCGACCATCCATGCTCACGGTTCGTTTGCGGTCTACTGAATGCCGGAGCAGGCTTCCGCCGATCCACACCTTTCTGTATCCTTTGAGGACAAGGGATTGATGGCCTCCATGGGGCAAGGGAAATCGGTTTGCAGCGTGGTCGCGGCAGCGTTTGTCGCGTTGGCGGCGGGATCTACCCAGGCCGATCCCGGCCCCGTATCCCCGCCACTGCCCCAGCCTCGACCTCAGGCAGGCGAGGTCGATGGAGGTACGACCGCATCCGTCCGCGCCGGCGGCTTCGTGGCCGACGGCGAAGTCCATTCCGATAGCGTCGACAGCCTGAAGGACGGCCTCGACGCACTGTCCGCCAGGGACATCGGCCGGGCCCGCGCCGTTCGCGACAGCCTTCCGGAACGGTCGCTCGACCGTCATATCATCACCTGGGCGATTGCGCTGAGCGGCAACGACACGGTGCCGAGCGCCGAGATCGCCGAGGCCATCCGCGAGTTGCCCGGCTGGCCGGGCCTCGCGACACTGCGCCGGAACGGCGAGCGCGCCATGTTCCGGGAACAGCCCTCGCCCGTCGCAGTGATCCAGGCCCTCGGCGCCGCCCCGCCCCTCACCCCCGAAGGCATGATCCTGCTCGCCCGCGCCTACATCGCGCGGGACGACCGGGACAAGGCCCTCGCCGTGCTTTCCCCGTTCTGGCGGACGGAGAGGCTCGAAGCCGGGGACGAGGCGGCCATCATCGCCGAATTCGGTACGCTCCTGCCGACCGCCGATCATCGCGAGCGCATGGAGAGGATGCTTTACCTCGAGCGCCCCGCCGCGGCGGGGCGGGTCGCGGCACTCGCCAACGCATTCCCCTTGTGGAAAGCCTGGAGCGCGGTCAATCGCGGCGACGGCAATGCCGGCAAGCTGCTCGAAGCCGTCCCCGCCGCGCAGAGGTCGGCCGGCTACCTCTTCGCCCGGACAAGGTATCTGCGTCGCGCGGAGAAATTCTCCGAAGCCGCCGCGATCATGTCCCTGGCGCCGCGCGACGGTGGCACGCTGATCGACCCCGACGCCTGGTGGACGGAACGGCGAGTGCTGTCGCGTGAGCTGATCGACGCCGGCGCTCCGGAAAGCGCCTACAAGGTGGCCGCGGAACATTCGGCAAAGAGCCCCGTCAATGCTGCCGAGGCCGAGTTCCATGCCGGATGGTATGCGTTGCGCTATCTCGGCGATCCCAAGACCGCGGCCGTGCATTTCGCTCGCATCGCGGAGATCGCCAGCGGTCCGATCTCGCTGTCGCGTGCCTATTACTGGCTGGGCCGAGCCGCCGAGGCGGGCGGGCCGGGCGACGCCGAAGGCTATTTCGAGAAAGCGGCCGTCTACGGCACATGTTTCTACGGCCAGCTTGCCGCACAACGGATCGGACGCGCGGCGATAGCCATAGGCCATCCGCAGCCGTCGGTCACGGAGGGGCAGGACTTCGCGCGGCGTGAAGCCGTCCACGCCATCCGGCGGCTGGAACAGGCGGGCCATGCGGCGCGCGCGGAGATCCTCTATCGCGACCTCGCCGAACAGTTGACGAGCCCGGGCGAACTGGCGCTGCTGGCGGCGATGGCCGAGAAGCGCGACAATCATTTCCTCGGACTCCGCGTGGCCAAGATCGCGATCGCGCGCGGCCTCGACATCGGCGCCCTGTCGCACCCCGTCGGCGTCATACCTGCGACGGCCGACATATCGAGCGCGGGAAAGGCGCTCGCCTATGCGGTGGCGCGGCAGGAGAGCGAGTTCAATGTCGGCGCCGTCTCACGAGCCGGTGCGCGTGGCCTGCTCCAGCTCATGCCCGGCACCGCCAGGGATATCGCCAAGCGCAACGGCCTGCCCTTCTCTCAATCCCGCCTCACCACGGACGCCGGCTACAATGCGACGCTGGGAGCAGCGTTCCTCGGCGAGCAGCTCGGCCGTTTCAAGGGATCCTATGTGCTGACTTTCGCAGGCTACAATGCCGGTCCCCGCCGTGCCCGGCAGTGGATCAGCCGTTACGGAGACCCCCGCGGCGAGGATCTCGATACCGTCGTCGACTGGATCGAACGGATACCGTTTTCCGAGACACGCAGTTATGTGCAGCGCGTGATGGAGAACTACCAGGTCTACAAGATGCGCCTTTCCGGCCGTTTCGACATCGCCGCAGATCTCGTAAGCGGCCGCTGACGAGAGGCGCTGTGCGCCGATCAGATCGAGCGCCCCTTCCGCTTCGTATCGATTGCCCCGGCCGGCCGGGTCAGGCCGGGCGCATTGCGTATACACGCCCGCTGCGGATAGGTTCGGTCCGAAAATCGTTTCGACGGGAAGGTGTTTCATGGAAGCGGCCGACGGGTTCTCGGACTTCTACTATTCGTCTCAGGACGGGCTGAGGCTCCATGCCCGCATCTATGGCGAGGCCAGTCCCGGTACCCTTCCCGTCATCTGTCTCGCCGGCCTTACCCGCAACGCTCGCGACTTCCATGAACTGGCGCTGTTTCTGGCGCATCACCCCAAGTCTCCTCGGCGCGTCATCGCCTTCGACTATCGAGGTCGCGGCCTTTCGGAAAATGACCGTGACTGGCGCAACTATGACGTCATGGTCGAGGCCGGGGATATCCTGGCGGGCCTGACCGCACTCGGCGTCGCGCACGGCGCCTTCATCGGCACCTCTCGCGGCGGGCTGATCATCCATGTTCTGGCAGCGATACGGCCGGCGGCGTTGAAAGCCGCCGTCCTCAACGACATCGGGCCGGCCGTCGAGGGTGCGGGACTCGCGCAGATCCGCGCCTATCTGGAGCGCGCGCCCAAGCCCAGGGACTTTACCGAGGCCGTCGCCATACAGCGCATGGCGATGGGGCAGAGCTTTTCGGCCCTGGAGGAAGCAGACTGGGAGAGACTCGTTCGAGCCTTCTATCGCGACGAGGACGGCGTGCCCGTCCCCGATTTCGATCCCGGCCTGCTCAAGACCCTGAACGGCGTCGACCTCGGCCAGCCCCTGCCGACCTTCTGGCCGCAATTCGCCGGGCTCGCAGCGATCCCCATGCTGGCGATCCGAGGCGCCAACTCGATGCTGCTTTCGGCCGAAACGCTCGAAGAAATGGGCCGGCGTCACCCTGATATCGAAACGGTGACAGTCGCCGGACAGGGCCACGCGCCGCTTCTCGAAACCGCCGGGCTGCCAGACAGGATTGCGTCGTTTCTCAGCCGCGCCGAGAAGAAGGCGACAGGCTGAGCCCGAGCTTCCCGCCTACAGCGTGTCGCGTGAAAACGGATCCCACAGTGCACGACAGAATGGTTGAGGAAGTCACGTAGGGCGGCGCATCTGCACCCCCCTCTGTCCTGCCGGACATCTCCCCCTCAAGGGGGGAGATTGGCCGTCATCCATCACGGCGCCGGGTTCTGCAACGTAGGTGATTGGCGAAACACAGGCGGCCAGCCAATCTCTCCCCTTGAGGGGGAGATGTCCGGCAGGACAGAGGGGGGTGGCGCGCCGTCCCTAACAAGGTGTCCTCAACCACTCTGTCGTGTACCGTGAACGGATTCACACAACACGCCGTAGATCTTTGGTTTGACGCACGTCTTTGTCCCGGAACCGGTACCCACTTTCGGGAGACATGCCTTAGCGCATCAGCGATTTCGGGACGCAGCAAGATCGCGGGCTGGAAATGCCGAAGCGTCCTAGGCGTGCGCAAAGGCCCGCGGCATTCGATATCGGGAAAATGCGCGGCAAGCCTCCAGGTTCGGGACGTGCCAAGAGGATCGGGGCCTCAGTGCACGGTGCTTTGAAACCTGCTGGCATAGGCTTTGCCGAGTGCTCGGCGGCGATGTTCAATATCGCAGCGCCCAGAGACAACAAAACCCGGCGATTGCTCGCCGGGTTTTGCCTGACCAGTCGAATGACTGATTAGAAGTAGCGGGTGAAGCGGAGGAAGCCCGAATAGGAGGCGTCGTAACCGTCAACCTTGTCGTAGTGCAGTTCCGGACGGACCTCGAAGTTCGTGACCGGGGTCCACACAGCCGACAGTTCCATGCCCCAGGCGTTGACGTTGTCGCCATCGGCATCGACCATCTTGTCGCTGGTGCCAGCTTCATAGAGGTCGGCGAAGTACTGACCGGCGATCGACACGCCCAGAGTCTCGGAGAACTGCTGGTTGTACGAAGCCAGGATCGACCACTCAGGCGCAACGCCGAGCGCCGAACCCGAGCTGAAGCGGGTGTCGCTGTCCGCGTAGAAGGCGAACAGGCGGAGCGACGAGCCGGGCGAATTCGGCACGTTGATCTGCGCCGCGAGTGCAGCACCCCAGCCGCTTTCATTCTCGTCGAGCACGCCGGCATCGACCGTGTCGGTGATGTCGTCTTCCCAACCGAAGCGAGCCCAGACCGAACCCCAGCCCTGGTTCACGCCGACCTTGGCGACGACGTCGGGGACGTAGCCATCGCCCTGCAGCGCGTCGTCTTCGAGAGACAGCGTGCCGAACCAGCCGTTGCCGCCGAAGAAGGTGTAGGACATCTGGTGACGCTGGGCGTAGCCGTAGTACATGCCGCCCCAGGAGTGCGAACCGAAGTTGGTCGCGCCGCCGCGGAACGAAGCCGCCCACGCCGATTCGGTGTAACCGGCCTGGAAGCCGCCGAGAGCGAGCCAGCCCTGGTCGACCGCAACCGGGCCGTCAGCGAACGGAGCGCCGATCAGAGCGTTGCCAGGACCGCGGGTGAGACCACCCCAGTCAGCCTGGAGACGGATCATGCCGCGCAGCGTGCCCCACTCGGTCTCCGAACGCGACTCGATGTTCACGCGAGCGCGGGTCGACTTGTACCAGCCTTCGCCGGCCCGACCGCCGATATACGGAGGGGTCTGCGGATCCGGAGAGAACGGGTCGAAGTTGTTGGTGCCGAGCTGGTACCAGACATAGCCGCTGATCGAGAGGCAGGTCTCGGTGCCGGGGATGTAGAAGAAGCCCGATCCGTACGTGTCGCAAACGCGGACGTATTCGACCGGCTCCGGTTCCGCCACGACGACCGCGTCAGCAGCGCGAGCGCCGCTGACTGCGACCAGTGCCGCAGCCGAGCCGAGAAGAAGGCTCTTGATGTTCATTTTCTGACCTCCAGTCAAAGTTTAAAAACGGGTCTGGGTTCTTTTGCTGAAGGACAGCGTTCCCTGCCCCATCCCCAATCTGAAAACGAAGCGATTTCGCGCCCCCTTTCCAAGACCGACATTACCGATGGCGGCGCGCCGTTCAACAATCATCGCGAGCCGCGCCCGCCCTTTCCCGCTCTATCCCGATGCCCTGTTGCACAAATGACACGATTTGAACCCCTCCCGTAAGAGACGATTAACCAAGGCGCCGGGAGAGAGGCCGAAGACCGCATCGAATTCGGAGTGCGGGCCTCCCTTGCCACGAATCGAACGCGGGCGATTCGGCGGCATGCGCAGAATCCGGCGCCAGCCTCGTCCTGGTCGTTCCATGCACCCGACTGCCTCCCCTTTTTGGCAGCGCACCTTATATTTTACGTGACCAGGCGTCCCGGCAGGTTGATTGTGGCCCGGCTTTTCTTTATCCAGCGCTTCACCGGAGAGGTGGCCGAGTGGTCGAAGGCGCTCCCCTGCTAAGGGAGTAGAGGTCAAAAGCTTCTCGTGGGTTCGAATCCCATCCTCTCCGCCATCCTGCTTCGCGCTGACGCGCTTCGCAGGATTGGCACACAGCCCTAATTCGAAGCGGGATGTCCTAGGGAGCTTCGCGCGCAGTACGGGGCCGCGCACGATTGGCGTCCAGGCGGACAAGTCACAGGTCATCGCAACGCCTGTTGCCTTCGCGGTCTTTGCTTGATGGCCATGCTGTGCGCGCGGATAAATTCGCGGGCTTGAGACCAACTCCGGGCATTGCATCAACCTGGAACCCGGCGGTTGCCCAGCCGGCTACCATTTGTCCAAATCAGGTACGGCCGTAGCGATCCTCAAACCGAACGATGTCGTCCTCGCCGAGGTATGAACCCGATTGGACCTCGATGAGTTCCAATGGGATCTTGCCTGGGTTCTCCAGCGCATGAATCTCCCCCAAAGGAATATAAGTCGACTGATTCTCCGTCAGGAGTATGGTTTCCTTTCCCTTGTGAACCACGGCGGTCCCGCGCACCACGACCCAGTGCTCGGCACGGTGGTGGTGCATCTGGACCGACAGTTTCGCGCCCGGCTTCACGGTGATGCGCTTCACCTGATCGCGCTCACCGAAGTCGATCGAATCGTAATGCCCCCACGGGCGATAGACGGTTCGATGGTTCACGTGTTCGTGGCGACCGGCCTTCTTCATCCGATCGACGATTTCCTTGACATGCTGAACATGATCCCGATGCGCTACGAGCACTGCATCCTTGGTTTCTACCACAACGAGATCTTCGACGCCCACGAGCGCGACGAGCTTGCCCTCGGTACGCGCGAACGTGTTCTTCGTCGCGACGGCCATGACGTCGCCTCGAAATACGTTACCGTTCTCGTCGTGATCCTGCACCGCCCACAATGCCGACCAGGAGCCGACATCGCTCCAGCGGGCATCCAGCGGAACCACTACCGCATCCGTGGTCCTTTCCATCACGGCATAGTCGACGGAGACATCGGGAGAGGACATGAACGCCGTCGCGTCGACACGCACGAACTGATTGTCGGCTTTGGTCTCCGCGAGCGCGCGGCTGCAGGCCTCCGCGATGGCCGGCTCATACCGCTGCAGTTCCTCCAGGTATCGGCCGGCCCGAAACATGAACATGCCGCTGTTCCAGTAGTATTCGCCGGAAGCAACGTAGCGTTCGGCGGTGGCACGATCAGGCTTCTCTTCGAAGCTGGCCACTGCAAAGCCACCCTCGATATCGTCGCCGCGTTTTATGTAGCCATATCCCGTCTCGGGACCGGCGGGGACTATGCCGAAGGTGACAAGTCTGCCTTGCGCGGCCAAGGAGGCCGCGAGTTTGACGGCGGCATGGAATGGCTCGACATCCTGGATATGATGATCCGCGGCCAGCACCAGAAGCAGGGCATCTTCATCCTGGCGCAAAGCATGCAAGGCCGCGAGCGCGATGGCAGGCGCCGTATTGCGCGCAACGGGTTCCAACAGGATGGTCGTTTCCTCGAAGCCGAGTTGGCGCATCTGTTCGGCCGCGACGAAGCGTTGCTCCTCATTGCAGATCAACAAGGGATCAAGCGCGTCGAGCCCGGCCATCCTCGCAACGGTCTCCTGCAGCAGGGTACGCTCCCCAGTCAGGGCATGGAATTGTTTTGGGTATAGCTGGCGCGAAAGCGGCCAAAGCCTTGTGCCGGAGCCACCGGCGAGCACCACAGGTAAAAACATCAACGCGCTCCTTCACTCTCGCTCCGCTATGGTCGTGGCGGCTCACATCGCGACATTCCGCTATCTACCACCCCGATGCCTGGCCGCGGTAGCGACGATGAAGCGACAGGCCGCGGTACCAATCGCCCGGCATCGGATGATCGGCGATCGCGGCAGCGATGGTCGCGGTCGCAGCACCCCAGTCGCCGGTAAAGAATTCGGCTCGCGCCAACGCCAACCTCGTAGACGCCGCATAGGCTTCGACCACCTCTTCCCTATTGGCATCCAACCGGGCAGCGCGCAGATACGAAACGAGCTTGAGATTGGCCTCGTGAACGGACCGGTAAGATTTCCACGTGCCTCCCATCGTACGCGAGGCCGGGTGTGCCTGGTAGCAGTAGACTGCCTTTGGGAGAGCCGTCCGTTTCCCGGCAAGATCGAGCAAACGAAGCATCATCTCTCGATCAGCCCCCAGACCGAGCCCCGGCACGAAGGGACCTGCCGTTCTGAGGAGCCCCATGCTGACGATGCGACAATTGATGTTGGGTACGCCAAACAGCAACGAATTGAAGTCGAATCTGACGTCATGGTGTGTACTCTTCCAGATAACCTTGCCGCCCGCCACAGTCTGCACCTCGCCCGTTGCCATGTCGGCTGCGCTGCCGCGCGCGAGGCTGGCAAGCTCGACGATATCGGGACAAAGTATGTCATCCGAATTCAGCCACACGGCATAATCCCCACGGGCCGCCGCCAACGCCTTGTTGAGACCCTCATAGAGCGAGGAGTCGGGTCCCTCCAGCAGGCTGACGCCGGCCGTCCGCAGGTAGTTGACGGTGCCGTCAGTGGATCCGCCATCAGCAACGACGATCTCGTAGGGCGTACCGGCGAGAGCAGCCATTGCCGAATCGATCGCGGCCACAATATGCGGCATCGCGTTCAGGCAAGGCATTACAACGCTCAGCATTGATCTACCGGCCAAGGAATTGACGGACCAGAACCCGACATGCGTCCGGACACAAGGCGTGCGATCGCCCCGCAAGGTCAGCGAGGTGGATCAGGCCACCCTCAAACGGGCGTCGCCCTTGTCGATATGCTCTTTGAACCATTGATAGGTATGTTCAAGCCCGGACCGAAGGTCGTATTTCGGACGCCAACCGCTGGCAAAAAGCGTTGATACGTCCATCAGCTTGCGCGGCGTGCCGTCAGGCTTGGTGGGATCGTTTCGGATTTCACCTGAAAAGCCCACGACCGATGCAACCATACGCGCGAGATCGATGATCGGAAGGTCTTCGCCGGAGCCGACATTGACATGGCCATCGCCCGAATAGTTCTTCAAAAGATAAACCATCGCGTCGGCGGCGTCGTCGACATGCAAGAATTCGCGCATCGGCTTGCCCGACCCCCAGATGGTCAGCGAGGTGTTCCCAGCGAGTTTTGCCTCATGCGCCTTGCGCATCAGCGCGGGAATCACATGGCTCTTCTCCAGGTCGAAATTGTCGCCCGGCCCGTAGAGGTTGGTCGGCATGGCAGAGATGTAGTCGACGCCATGCTGGTGACGATAGGCCTGACAGAGTTTCAGCCCGGCGATCTTGGCGATGGCGTACCATTCGTTCGTCGGCTCGAGCGAGCCGGTCAGCAAAGCGTCCTCCGCTATCGGCTGAGGCGCGAACTTCGGATAGATGCAGGAAGAACCGAGAAAGATCAGCTTGCCCACCTCGCAACGGAAGGCAGCCTCGATCACATTCGTCTCGATGACCAGATTGTCATAGAGGAAATCAGCGGGAAATCTGTCGTTGGCGAGAATCCCGCCGACCTTGGCCGCGGCGAGCACCACCGCGTCGGGCCTATGATCGGCCATCCATCGACGAACGGCCTGCTGGTCACGAAGGTCGAGTTCGTCGCGCGCAGCGGTCAGCGCCTGGCAATCCTCCGACGCCAACCTGCGTACGATCGCCGAGCCCACCATGCCGCGATGACCGGCGACGAAAACGCGCTTGCCCGCCAAAGAGTAGCTTGCCGCCATTTCCTGCTCCCTCGCCTTGTCAGGCGGAACGGTCGTTGCGCCATTTCTCGCGCTCGACCACGTTCATATCTGATCTGACCATCTCGGATACCAGTTCCTTGAAACTCGTCCGATGCTCCCAGCCCAGCAAAGCCTTGGCCTTGGCCGGATCGCCGATCAGAAGGTCGACCTCCGTCGGACGGAAATAACGCGGATCGATCCGGACGAGAATCGCACCCGTCGCCGGGTCACGGCCGACCTCGTCGACGCCCTCGCCTTCCCAGACGATCGTCCGCCCTGCTTCGGCGAAGGCGAGTTCGACGAACTCGCGCACCGAGTGGGTCTCGCCGGTGGCGAGCACGAAATCATCGGGCTTGTCGTGCTGCAGTATCCGCCACATGCCTTCGACATAGTCACGGGCGTGGCCCCAATCCCGCTTGGCGTCGAGATTGCCGAGAAAGAGTGTGTCCTGCATGCCGTGCCTGATACCGGCGACGGCACGAGTGATCTTGCGGGTCACGAAGGTTTCGCCGCGCGTCGGGCCCTCATGGTTGAACAGGATCCCGTTGGACGCGAAGATACCATACGCTTCTCGGTAGTTTACCGTGATCCAATAGGCATAAAGCTTGGCTGCGGCATAGGGCGACCGGGGATAGAACGGCGTGGTCTCGCGCTGCGGCACCTCCTGCACCTTGCCGTAGAGTTCGGAGGTGGACGCCTGATAGAAGCGTACCGATTTCTCCATACCGAGAATACGAATCGCTTCGAGCAGCCTCAGCGTGCCGAGCGCATCGGCGTTGCCCGTATATTCCGGTGTTTCGAAGCTGACCTGGACGTGACTCTGCGCTGCGAGATTGTATATCTCAGTCGGTTTGGCTTCCTGGACGAGGCGGATCAGGTTGGTCGAATCGGTCAGGTCGCCATAATGGAGAAAGAAGCGGGCGCCAGCCACGTGCGGGTCAACATAGATGCCGTCGACGCGTTCCGTGTTGAACGACGAGGACCGCCGCTTGAGCCCGTGCACGACATAGCCTTTTTCGAGCAAGAGCCTCGCCAGATAGGCGCCGTCCTGGCCGGTCACGCCGGTGATGAGTGCAATCTTTTCCGTCATTCGGATGCATCCTGCCGTTAGTGCGGCGTCTCGTTTAAACGAATACGCACCAATGGCAATGGGTGGATCTACCGAGAACCCTACCGAAACGACACCCGATATCTTGGATGCAAGACGCCAACTCAGGAAGAAAGACCGGCCGTACCAGTTTTTTGCTGGCCATGAAAAACGGCAACAGCTATATGGTCGCCCGCGAAATCGTCAGGGACCCACAGCAGTGGTGCTTTCGCGGCTGTGCAGCCGACCACGGCCGCACAAGCTATTTGGATGTGCTTTTTCATGAACGGAAGCATTGCTCAAGCTATCGAAATCGGTGGGCCGCCATGTCGGTTGCCTCCGCAATGATCTGAGGAATCCGATGTCCAACTTTGAGTTGATCTATGCTGGATACTCCACAGTTCCGGACTATTTGCGGTACCGGGAGAGCTATCCGTCGCTCGTAAGTGAGAAGGCCGATCTGAAAGATGTCCAGCGTCCATGGGCACTGGAAAAGATCAAGGAACTGGTGCCCCAAGGCGCCGAGGTGGTGGATTTGGGGGGCTCTCGCGCCGAATTGGCCGATGCTCTCTCAACCCATGCTCAGGTCACCGTCATCGACCCCTATGATGGCTCGGGCAACGGGCCGACCAATGTCGATTTCTATCGCAACAAGTTCCCCAGGGTAACGTTCCGTGCCGAGCTACTGACGACAAGGACTGAGATTCCCCGGCAGCGGGCTGTCGTATCGACAAGCGTCGTGGAGCACATCGCTCCGCAATTCCATGCTGAAACGGTGGCAGCAATCGACAGTGTCCTGGAGGTCGGCGGCTACAGCGTTCATGCGGTGGATTTGACCTGCCGCGGCAGAAACGGCTTCATGGAGTCGCAAATCGGCCTCAATCAGTCTTGGGCCGACGCTCACTGCCCCGGCTTGAACGTGCGGGAGCTTGTGACGCGGATGTTGAGCGACGTCGAAACCTTCTTTTTGCCGGTGACGATGTACGTCCAGTGGAAAAAAACCAAGGCATATGAAGAATACCCCTGGAGAAACGTCGGCACGCTGAACACGGTTTTTCGAAAGATCCGATGACTATTTGCGAATCCAAGACATCTTCAAAGATGCTTCGAGATGACGAGGGAATTTTTTTGCGTCGCATTGTTTTCTACCCTCCGCTCGAAACCCAGGACCAGGTGAATGACCTTCTTGCCAGATGCGGGTGGTATTTCCACCCTTATTTGGGCCAGACCTCGGAAGTGGTTCTTCTGTGCCGCAAAAACCTCATCACCGACAGCGAACTACCCAAGGAATTTGACTACGAGATCGAGGGCCGGCGACAGCTCCTGCTCACAAAAGTCAAGGCGGTGTCCAGCGAGCTCGGGCATCAGATGCTTCGGCAACTCGATCCAGAGTCCGACTGCCTTCTCGTCTGGGATACCTCTTCCGAACTGCTCCGTGCGAAGCCGGTTAGCGAAACAGTCGCGCGATTGCGCACAAGGGGGCGTTACTACGAGGTCGACCCCCAAAAGACGCGGATGGAGGGATCCTTCTATCTGTGGGCCGGGCTGAATACATTTGTCGACAAGGCTGGGCTGATAGCGGAGAATCGCTACAAGCTTTCCGTCTTCCATGAGAAGTATCGAAACTCCGCCAAAGCGTATGTCTTCGGTACAGGGCCAACGCTGTCGACTTTTTGCGAAACCCACGATTTTAGTGACGGCCGTTGCATCATCGCGAATTCGATGGTGAAGAATCGGAAACTTCTGGAACAACTGCGGCCGGTGGCGATAGTTGCAGGTGATCCGATCTTCCATGCCGGTTGTTCCCGCTATGCAGGTGAGTTTCGCCGAGAATTGCTCCAGGCGATGGCGTCGACCGATGCCTTTTTGTTTGTGCCGCTTCGCGATTACAGCGTCTACATTTCCTATTTGCCGGCGCCGATGCACGAGCGCGTTGTTGGCGTCCCGTTCGAGGCGAACCGCCCATACACCACCGACCTCTCGGAGGATTTTTATGTCTCTCCGCTCCCCAATATCTTGACGCTGCTCCTCCTCCCTCTGGCGAGCACGATTTCAAGGGAGATAGCTGTCATTGGGTGCGACGGGAGGCCACTGGACCAGGACCAGTATTTCTGGACCCATGACAAGGCCTCTCAATTCAACGCCGAGATGGACAATATCAGGCACATCCATCCGGGCTTCTTTTCGATCGACTACAATGACTACTATCTAAGTCATTGCGACAATGTGAAAGCCGCCGCCGAGGCTCTTGAGGCTGCCGGCGGGCGCGTCGTCTCACTGACGCCATCCTTTGTCCCGGCGCTTGCCGAGCGCTATGTAAGATCGGGAGAAATTTCGCCCCGACAGCCGGACCAGAGGGGATCCGACGCGTCGGTGGCAGCGATCATCGCGATCGATCCCGACGCGATGGATCACTTTGGCCACTTTCTTTCTTACGACGCCAGAATTGCGGAAGCCGCGGCGCTGCGCGGACTGCGCTTCTCAATCTTTGGGAATGTCGCCTTCGACCTGGCCTGCTTGCCTGAAAGCGTTGCCGAATTTGTGCCGGCCTTGTCCATCAAGAGCTGGACCCTCGGCAACAAACCACCCGCCCCCTCCAAGGAAGACACGGCAACGTTCCGCGCGGAACTGGAAAGAGCGATTTCGACGCTTCCGGCCCTCGATGAGGGCAAATTTGCAGCTCTGTATATGTATTGCGGAAGCCTCGAGCATGCCGAGATAATCCATGAGCTCATCCTCCCGAGGCAGGATCTCCTGGCGAACGTCAACCTCTTCTGGTCGTACGCATTCGATGAATCCGATCCGGCCTATGTTGAACGCTGGTCACCCTTCCTTCGCAAGGCTGAAGGCAACAAGCGGTTGACCCTGACGGTCCCGACTTCCAAGTTGCAAGCCGGGTTCGCGAAATATTTCGGCGTTCAACTTCCGGTCGCGCCCCACCCGAGCACCACTTTTTCCGATCAGGAAGCCGCTGATCTCGCGCAGCATCGTCCCCATCGCGTCGCAGACCGCCCCACGGTTCTCTTCCCCGGCGGTATGCGCAAAGACAAGGGGTTTATGCTTTCCGTCGAGTCTGCGCTCCTCCTGTGCGAGACAGGGCAAGTCGACTGTACGGTGCGCGGCTTGGTGACATCGGGAACGACGAGACAAATGAAGGACCAACTGTCGCGCTTGGCGAACAGTAGCGTCGTCGTCGAGTCCCGCGAGTTCGATGATCGGCAGTTTCGTGAGTTCCTGCTTGCCGGCGACGTCATCGTCTGTCCCTATCTTGCCCCCGACTTTGCGCGAAGAACGTCCGGTCTGGTCGTGGACGCAATGCTCATGGGCCGACCGGTTGTGGCCGTGAAGGACACCTGGCTCGGTGACCTTGTAGAAGAAACGGGAATAGGCGAGGCAAGCGCGCCAAGCTCGGGGGAAATATTCAAGGCCGTCAGGCTTGTGCTGAGCAATTATGGGCACTATGCGGGCAATGCAGCCAAAGCCCGTCGAAGATACCTCTCCGAACATAGCTGGGAGCGCCTGGTGAATACGATTGTGAGAACCCCATCGAGCCAGGCGGCAGCCTCGCGAGCCTACGCCCGCGAGGGCCACATCAGGGTCGACGAGACCGAAGTCGTTGCCCGGATGCTCCGGAGCAGAACCGGACGATCCCATATCATGCTCGACGTAGGCGCGCATTTCGGCACCAGCGCGTCTTATTTTGCCGCCTTGGGTTGGACAATTCACTGTTTCGAGCCGGATCCCAGCAACCGCGAAAGACTGGAAAAGCGCTTCGGGCGAGCAGTTGGCGTGACGATCGACAGCCGGGCCGTAAGCGATCGACCGGCCGAGGGGGTATCTTTTTTCCGATCAGACGAGAGCACCGGAATTTCGGGTCTGCATGCCTTCCGAGATACGCATCGGGAGGCGGGTACCGTCGATGTCACCACCATCACCGAAGTCGTGGAACAGCATTCGGTTACCCATGTCGACTTTCTCAAGATTGACGTGGAGGGTTTCGACTACTCCGTGCTGAGGGGAGTGCCGTGGGATCGCTTGAAGCCGGATGTCATCGAATGCGAATTCGAGGACAGGAAAACCATCCCACTTGGTCACACCTATAGGGAAGTCGCGCAGTTTCTGGCCGACATGGGTTACGTGGTGTATCTGAGTGAATGGCATCCCATCATCCGCTACGGCATCCCTCACGATTGGTATCGTCTGGTCAAGTTCCCCGACGTAGAGCTTGCGCCAGACGCCTGGGGTAATATTCTCGCATTCAAGACAGACCCCGGGCTCGAGGCTCTGTCCGGCGCGTTCGAGGAGGTTATTCACCGTAAGAACCCGGGCTCTGCTGCAAATCATACAAAGCCCGTTTCACCCCGTGATGGAACGGCGCCGGCATCCCGATCGGCGTCGCCGCTGCACGAAGAAAGCGCCGCACAGACACCTTCAGTTACGTCGGCCTCGCTCGAAGGCAAGCGCGCGGGGCAACACGATAGTAAACATATCAATAGGCCTTACGTCGTGCCTCATGTCTCCAACTACGAGCGTTTTGTCCTTTGGGCACGCCGTGGTCATCCGACCATCAACAGGCTTGGCCAGTTCGCCATGTGGACGTTGCGAACAGCACGCAGACACATGGCAGCGTCCATTGCGCTGGCGACCACCTTTTTGGCGCTCGCGGCTGGGGGAAGCTTCGCCCCGTCGGCCGAGATCGCCGCCATCCTTTGGTTGTCCGCCACGATGTTCGCCGCTGGCTGCCTCGTCGTGGCTGCCCAGGGCTTCATGGGTTACCTGTCGCGGCGCGAAATCGATGGGATGAGGGCAAGACTTGGCATCCTGGAGTATCAGCTACGCAATTTCGAAAGCCGGCACCGGGCAACAGAAACGAAACTGCATGCGGAACTGGTCGCCCAAACGGCGAAGTTGCGTACCGAACTAACCGCACAGACAGCGAAGTTGCATAAGGAGTTGACTGCCCAGAGCGCAGAGTTGGCCTCTCAGACAATGGCGTTGGGCACTGAACTGTCAGCCCAGATCAAAAGCGTCACCCATAAGTCCCATGTCGGCACCGTCGAGGCGCTCGACGAGAGATTGTCGCAACTGAAATTGAAGGAAGCCAAGGCCGCTACACCACACGACAAGTCGGACAGCAAGTCCAACATCAACTTCTTTCAGCTTTTTAACCGTTCGCTCAGCAAAGAACATTTGGACACGTTTCTCGCCGACTGGGGCAAGCCTCTCGAGCTCGAGTTGAAACAATCGCGAGTGGGCTATCTCGCACATCGCGCCTGCGTTCTGGAAAGCCAGATGAAAGGACGACTTGCTACGAGTATCGAAGCGATCGTGCTGCGAAGCCTTGTAGCGTCAGCCGTCAAGCGCGATGACATCTCCATATTGGAGATCGGCACACTGTTCGGCATTGGTGCCGCCGCCGTGTACGAAGCGGCGACCAACGTAAGTGAGAGGGTACACTTGACGGTGATTGACCCGCTTGACGGCTACTATGGTCCCGGAAAACCGGATTTGCTGACAGGAGCGCGTGTCGACGAAACGACCCTGCGGCAGAATTGGTCTCTCGCGGGAATCCCCGAGAAAGACTACACCATCATCAAGCATTTCAGCACCGATCCGGTCCATGCGATCGAAGCCGCTCGGAAGCGCGAGTACGATGTGCTTATCATTGACGGAGATCACAGTTTCGATGGGGTCAAGTTTGATTTCGAGAACTATGCGCCCATGGTGAGGCCGGGTGGCTACATCCTCTTTGACGACTACGATGTTCCGGAATGGCCCGATATCAAGCGCTATGTGGACAACGAAATAGCAGGCCGCGCCTATCTTCACCATATCGGTGCCGCATTCCGTACCGCCGTATTCCAGGTAACGGATGGGAACGCGACCGAGATAGACGAGAACGCTCCCTAACAGGCGCTGGATGCTGCCGGAATGTTCGAGTCAAAACGTGAAGAGCAACGCCCGACGATTCGAGTCTATCGGGCTGACAACCGCTTCGAGGACAGCGCGTTGTCGGCGTTCGCTCATCTCGCCCAGGAAATCTGGCGCCATCGAGCCCACGTGAGCCTGCTCTTCACACGGGACTTCAGGGCGGCGTATCGCGGTTCCGCGCTCGGCGTGTTCTGGAATTTTGTGCTGCCTCTGCTGCCGGTTTCCGTATACGTGTTTCTCTCGGTTGCAGGTGTTTTCCCCGCGATCGAGCATCTGCCGCGGGCAGTTTACGTGTCCTTCAACGTAACGCTCTGGCTGCTCTTCGCGGGATTGGTGGAGCAGCCGATCCGGGTGGTCAAGTCGCGAAATTCCGAGGCGATGAAGACGTCTTTGCCTATCAGCGTATCCATCGTCTCCAGTATGGCAGCCTTGTCCTTTGAAACGCTGCTACGGCTTCTACTGGTCGCGGGTCTCGTTCTGGCATATCAGGTGCCATTGGCCTTGACTGCGCCGCTGACCGTCTTCGCCGTCCTGATTGGGATGGTGTTCTCGTTGTCTATCGGGCTGATGCTCGCAATTTTGAACATTGTAATGCCTGACGTACAAAGCATCGTAACGGTCGTTATGCGCTACGGGATCTTTGTCAGCGGCGTGATCTTCCCGCTGCCGGCCATTGAATCGTTGCGCTGGCTGGAAGTCTTGAATCCGTTTGCCCTCATCATTCAAGTTGCACGAGAACAGGCGTTCTCTGGATATCTGACGCACCCAGTCGCACTTGCGGCCTTTACCATTGCAACCATCTTGCTGACATTGTTGGCCGCGCGGGTGTTCTACCTGATGGAATATCGCATTCGCGGGATCGTTTGATGTTTCTGCCGAACGACACGATCCTTGAGGTCGAAAAGGTCTCAAAGATCTTTTCACGTAGCCGTTCTGTAACCCAGCAGCGTCTGGGGAAGACGCTCTCGCGTGTCCTGTTCGGTCGCTCCTTCGACCCGGCATCAGCCCATCTGCAACATGGCGAATTTCGCGCGCTGAACAATGTAAGTTTCGCGCTGAAGCGAGGGGAGGCGTTGGGCATTATTGGCCTGAACGGATCCGGCAAGACGACGCTTTTGCGCATGCTTGCCGGCCAGATCCTGCCCGACAGCGGTCAGATCACGGTAGTGGGAAAGACTGCCTCCATGATCGACTTGACGGCAGGATTTCAGCCGGGCGCCAGCGGGCGAGAGAACATCTTCCTCCGCGGTGCCGCACTCGGCCGTTCGCGCGCGCAGATGGAAGCCGACTATGACGACATCGTCGAGTTCTCGGAACTGGGCGATGCGATTTCTGCACCTGTGGCGACGTATTCGTCCGGCATGACGATGAGGCTGGCCTTCTCGATCGTCGCTGCGGCCGCACCCGATCTGCTTTTTGTCGACGAGGTTCTTGCGGTCGGTGATTTCAAGTTCCGGCAAAAGTGTCTTGCGAGAATGCGAGAGCTTCGAGAGCGATCAGCCTTTGTCATGGTTTCGCACAGCATGACCGATATCACGCGTTTTTGTGACGAAGCCATCGTCCTGCACAAGGGCCAGATAGCCTTCAAGGGGAAATCAACCAAGGCGGTTGAATACTACCTTTCCGAAATAGAGAAGTCTCCCGAACCGGCGACCAAGCCTAGCTTGGCAAAAGTGACCGGCCCGGAATTTGAGAATAGCGACGCGGTGGCGAACGTTCGTGCATACTGGAGCGACCCCAGCGGAAACGAGCTCACGAAAATTCGCCAGGGCTCAGAGTTGTATTTCAATGCCAGCTTTGTTTGCTCTATCCCTACTCGCAATTTGATTATCGGTATACCTGTATGGTCAGAGGACGGCACATACATAACTGGTTTCTCCACCGACCAGGATTTTGGTTCCATCAAGACTGATGACGGTGGAAGAATCTCCGTTCGCTTGGTTGTTCCATCCTTGCACTTCAACGCAGGTGTCTATTACTCGACCTTCGCGATCGTCGATGGAAGTGAGTTTCTTTGGAGGAAACCAAACAATCCGTTGACCGTACTTCCAAAGGTGAATCCGCAGTGGGGTGCGGTCACAATCCCCAATCGATGGGAATATATGTAACCCCATCTCTGCCCTGTGTGGCGGCACAACCTTTTGCTGGAGCAGAAACTTGAAACCCCCGATATTTCATCGAATGTTCGACTACGACCGGCGACTATTGCCCAATCGACACCTGGCTACTCTCGAGGAAGGAGTTGGCTCGATTGGAGAGGCGCGCAAGAAGACTGGCGCGTCGATCGGCTATCCTGGCTGGGGGCTGATCTATCACATGCTGCTGAGCCACCTTGACCGGAGTCGAGAGGAAACGATTGTCGAAACGGGAACCAACTGGGGTTCGACGACCATCGTTCTGGCGCAAGCCCTGATCGACGCCGGCTGCCGCGGGAGAGTAATCACTTTTGAGCTCGAGCAGGACAATGTCGACATAGCGAAGCAGAATCTTGCGGCTGCAGGCGTCGGCGATCGGGTAGAGATCGTCGTCGGAGACAGTCGGCAAAATTTGCCCGCGACGTTGAAAGAAAGCATCGCGCCAAGTTCACTCCGCTTCGCCCTCCTTGACGCCTCTCACCTTGAGATGGACGTCCTGGCTGAGTTCGAATGTGTACTGCCGTACCTGGCAAGCGACGCCCTCGTGGTATTCGACAACACATATTGCCTCGCCGAAGGGAGCGAAGATCGGCGGGTCAACGGTGCGTTGAAGCAATTTCCCGACAGGTATGGGGGAAATCTAATCAATCTCGAATTCGTATCCTGGTACACGCCGGGACTGGCAATCTGGCAACGTCACCCAAAGCTGTGAATGTTTCCCACCTGCACCAACGTTCGTGGCCCTGAAGCCAAACCGTCTCGGATGGAGGATGAAATGTTTGGGCCGGGCGCCTTGTATCTTGTCGGTCCGTTCCGTGCCGGAGGGCTTTCACTATGACGCCGAAGGAGCAGGATTGGCACCCCGGCGCTGGATCTCTTGCAGCAGAATATCCAAGAGTTGCTCGCCTGCCCGGCTGCACACGTGTTCCACATCCGCCCACCCGGCCTGGTCTGTAAAGACCGAAGGTATATCGAGAACAGGAGCGACCTCGGCGAGGGCCGAACGGACCCGGCTCATCCTTTCGCCAAAAGTGCTGTCGATCATTGCACGAACCTTCGTGGGCCATGGCGGGACGTAGAGATAGACATCGATTCCATCGGCCCGCAGTTCCCGTATGAATGCGGCAAGCTCAACGTTGACGAAATGCTCGGCCTTGTCGGCGCCTACTGCTCCGATCTGGCCGCGGATTGATGCCAACTGCTTGTCCGATATGTCGACCCCGTCGGAACAGAGCGGCCTTTCGACCGGCAGCTCTTCGGGGCGCGCCCTCTGCCATGGCGAAGCGGCTCTAGCCGAGACCTGCGACAGGCCGAGCATAACCTTTGCGGAGCGCAATGCTTCGGTAGCATCAGTCAGATAGAGCAAAGGAAGGGTGGCATAGCGGAGCGATCGATCGCTTCGGGCCGCTGTTTCGTCTGCCGGCCGAAGTCGAGTGTAAGGTATGCCCAGCAATACGGTCTTCACATTCGGGAAGTCGTCCCGGAAGTGCCTGAAGTAGCCGAATTGTTCCGGCAGTGACGCTCCCCCGAAGGCGAGCGTGTAGAATTTGCGCCCGCGAACGGTCGAGGACCTGGAAGAATAGAGCCCGCCGACGAGTTGCTGCACCCTTGAGTCCCCTAACAGGAGAACCTCGGCCGCTTCCTTTCGTTCTACCCTGTCTTGCTCGATCTCGAAGGCTGACCACAGCGCCACGTCCGTTCGCCGGAAGGTCTCCCAACGGTCATACTGCAGCCGATAACTCGTAAGCTGGGCATTGAAGGGATCGACCACGGCGATCATCCACATGCATATTCCCAACGGCACGATAGAAATCAGGAAGGCACCCAACCACAGGAGCCATGGCAAGGGAGTTGGAGGAATGGGCTCAAAAAGCGAAGTAGATGAACTCACGCGGCTCTCCACGCCAGACGACTATCAGGAAGATCGTCAAACCCAGAAGTACGGATTTCAAAATCAGCGGCAGTTTGGCCCAAACCTCCGCAAAAGTACGATCTCGCATAACAAATGAGTAGACCAGCGTCCCAAGCATGACGAGTGAGACCAGCCAGCGCGATTGCATGTCGACCAGGTGAGTTGATGCGGCACCTGGTGAGGCCATTGCCTGCAAGATCGAGGCGGCATCGGAAAAGCTTGCGGCGCGAAAAAACACCCATGCAATCACGGTCAGAATGAAGGTCGCGGCCCAACCCACTATCAGCCAGCCCTTCGAGCGCCACTCGAAGGAACGAATGAGGCGCTCGGCAACCAAATACGAGCCGTGCAGCGTCCCCCATGCAACGAAGGTCCAAGCCGCGCCGTGCCATAGGCCGCCAAGGACCATTGTGAGCATCAGGTTGCAGTACGTCTTGAAGGTGCCCCCACGATTGCCGCCAAGCGAGATGTAGAGATAGTCCCGCAGCCAACTCGACAGAGATATGTGCCATCTTTGCCAGAAATCCGAAAATCCGATGGCGGCGTATGGGTAGTGGAAGTTGATCGGCAGCCGGTAACCGAAGCACAGGGAAATGCCGATGGCACAAGTCGAATAGCCCGCGAAGTCGAAGAATATCTGCCCCGTAAAGGCAAGGACGCCGATCCAGGCATCGGCGAACGCCACCCTTTCGGCGCTTTCGAACACGACAACCGCGGCGTCCGCGAAGACTCCATCGGCCAGAACCGCCTTCTGGAAAAGACCGAAGACAAAAATGACAAGGCCCCAGTTCACCTTCTTCCAGTCGAGCCGGCCTACGTCAGGATTCTCGGTCTGGGGGATGAAGTCCTTCCGTCGGACAATTGGTCCGGATACCAACTGAGGAAAGAAAGCCACATAGAGAATGTAGTCCAGAAAGGTTGCCGTTTTGGCGCCTCTGTACACGTCGACCACGTAAGAGACCGAGTGAAACAGATAGAATGAAATCCCCGCAGGCAGCAGAATCTGCTCGATTGACCAGTTTCTGTGAATGCCCCAGTAGTCGAAAAGCCACGCAACATTACCTTCGACGAACATGGCGTATTTGAAATAGCCCAACAAAGCGAGCGGTCCAGCAACTCCAAGCCACATCCAAAGACGTCTTTGCTGTGGCAAGCGAACCAAAAACTCCGTGGCGAGCCACGTATAGATGGTGGCAGCACCCAACAGGAGAATGTACCAAGGATTGAACAGAGCATAGAATATGTAACTTGCGACAATAAGAAGTATCTTCTTCGCCACTGCTCCCGGAAGGGCGAAGTAGAGAATGAAAATCGCGAGAAAGAACGGGAAAAACTGAAGCTGGTTAAAGACCATGTGCGGCACAGGGGGCGGTACGGTTCGCCTAGAAACCACAGCCTCTTTTCAGACGCAACCTGAACAGCGACGTTTTGCACATGAGTGCCGGGGTGAAGCGCCTGGACGGCACCTGTATCAATGCCAGGGGATCGGCGGCAGAGCCGAAGGGATGGTGGAGCGCGCCGCGGACCGGCAACGGCGTACGCAGGGCGCGAGAGGCACTGCAACAAGGAGAGGCCCTTCGCGCCGTGAGATCTGGCCTCGGCAAGGGGCACCAGACGAAGCACAGCTTAGCCTGCTTGCCCTCCCCACCCGGCAGAACTTGACATCCGGGATGGGTGTCCGAAGCATATGCCCCATCCGAACACCTCATGGAAGTCAACTTCTTCTATTCAAACAGATCGTCATAGGCCTGACGGGGGAACACCTCCAGCTTTCCACCCTTCGTAGCATTTATGATCTCTCGGCCTCCTGCAGAAAACACGTCTCGGGCCAATTCGTAGTTCAACTTGACGCGATCCAATTTCGGATTCTTCCATGTCTTCCCGACACCGAAATAGGAAGGATCGAAGTGGTTTGGATCAGCTTCCGTTGAAGTGATCAGATCGCCTTTGACGATGGCAGTTTCGGGGATGACGTAGGAGAAATCCATCCCAATCAGATATACTTTCGAGAATCCGAAGTAATAGGCAAGCTGAAGATTTATATATGTGACTGATTGCCCGCAGAATATCCTTCTTGCCGCATCGACAGAGAACCGCGGCACGCAAAAAGAGGCCCCATGCGGCTCATAAAACCCTCGATTCATTTGGAAGAATTGTACATTCCTCTCCATCTTATGGAGCGAACGATAAATCGTTGGAAATAGCTTTAGCTGAGCTCCATAGGTTCGAATGGCATCTATGTTTTCGTTCATCACAGATGAATCTTCAACCACATAGAAGGTCGGGTCGAAACCCATCTCATCCTTCTTGTAGAAGATGCCGTTGACCGCAAAAGTGTGCTCGTTCTTCAGCTTGGAGAGGTCGAGCACGTTCAGCGAAGGCCCGTTTCCGATGATGAAGCAGCGCTCGCCTTTGTACCGGTCCTTAAGTGCGCTCAGCCTTTCGTAATCCGGCGCGAGATCGAGGCGCTCCTCCTTGTGAAGGATGAACGGGGCCGCGATGCCGGCGCGTGCGGGCACCGCCACCGGCCCCCTCGGATTTTGGTCTCGGATGGCGGGACAGGCGCCGTCTTCGGGCAAAAGCATTCTCTCCACGACGGACAGCGCATCGCCAAGCGCTACCTTCACATCGGGCACTGCCGGCGCATTCTCATCGGGCAAGCCGACCGGGGCAGCCGGATCCACGAGTTCGACCAGCAACCCAGGGCCGGAGGTAGCGAAACCGCGGATGGCTCCGTCATAGGGCCGCATCACGATCTTGACGGCAGGCGCCAAGCGCCACTCGCGCAGCGCATACATGTTGTAGGCGAGATAGGGCAGCTTCCTGGAAATCCAGAAATCTTCGACGCCCTGATCGCCGGACACCGTTTCGGCGCTGACGAGAATACATTTATTGGCGTTCCCGCCCAGGCGCGCCGCCAGATCCGCCATCAAAGCAGCCTGCTTTGTGTTTGCCGCGAAGAGCGCGACATCAACGCTCGATCGGACAGGTTCGATGTTCACCGGACGCGTTTCGCGCTGCACAGCCGAATAGTGAGCAAGGATGGCGTCCCTAGCGGCTATCAGGTCGCCCCCAAGGTCTGCGGTGTCCGCATCGTCGATGGCCAGGTAACGCACGAGCCCTTTCGTTATCACTTGCGGCACATCGAAATGCTTGAGGGCATAGGGCCACAGATCGCCGGGAATGCTCGTCAGAAGCTCAAGGAACGAGGCCCCGCGACGCATATAGGCCATTGCCCCGTACTGCACCGTACGCCTCAGGAAATTGTCGGCGCGGCGGTAAGTATCAAGCCCTTCGTTGAAGACGAACGGCGTTCCCGAAACGACCTCTTCGGATGGCAGGGGCGAATGGACCCAGTTGAAGATTCGCTGGCCCGACTGCAGGTGTTCGAGGGGCATCGTGCGCACCATGCTCCCCGATTTCCGCCGATAGACAGCCGCTATGCGATTGACCGGCTCGAACCAGTAGCCATGGCGCATGACGCGCTGCCACATATCCCAGTCTTCACAACCGAACCGGAGCGTCTCGTCGAAACCGCCGAGAAGACGAAGCACGTCGGTCCGCAGTATCGGTGCATGAGCGTTGAAGGGGCATTCGCCTTCGGACGAGACAAACGTTTGCGCGCGGCCCGAATAATTGCGTCTCCGGGGCAAATAATCGGCTGTTATCGTTTCGGGCGCCTGCACCACACCGCAATAGACGCCGGCGATGCGACCGTCCGTCAATTCTCCAAAACGCCTGAGCCGTATTTCGAGCGCATCCGGCAGGAGAATATCGTCGGCATCGAGGAATGTGACAAAGGGCGTACGTGCAAGCCGCAACCCGGTGTTTCGCGAGGCGCCAAGGCCCGAATTGCGCAGATGTCTCAGCAAATGGAAGCGCCGATCGTCTCCGACAGCTTGCTTGGCCAGCGCCGCGGATCGATCGGTGCTGGCATCGTCGACGATCAAGACCTCGAAATTGCGAACTGTCTGTCCCTTCAGACTTGTGATCGCGTCGGAGACGAACCGCTCTTCATTGAACAGCGGGACCACTATCGTGACGCATGCTGTCTCAGACCCCAATTCCGGGATGGGGTATGCTCGCGTGGCCGCCGGTCCGTCGATCTCCGGGGGCGGCAGTCGGTCGACCGCCTCCCGCAACAACTTGCGGGCGTTGGCGACAACCTCGCGTGACGGGTTCGCCTGCCCGATCGAGGGTTCTGACTGCGCCGCCTCCACCATCCTCGCGACCGTGGGCGCGGGTCTCAGGGCCGGTGCCCGCGGACCGAAGCCCATGATGCGCGATCTGACGTAGCCGGAAGCCAGCATGCCCAGAAAGAACGTCACTCCCGAATTGAACGCCAGAACCGGGATCACCGCCAACGTCGTCGAGGTCCGCCCTTCAGGCAGGAAAAGGGCGGCTATGAGCGCGGCGGCATTCGCAGCCAGCAAGGCCAGGGCAGTTGCGACGAAAGATCTCCGTCGGTTTCGCCGCAGCCAGTCCAGCACCCCGACCAGTTGCCCTGTGATCCGGCGAAACAGCATCACGCGGGGCCGGCGGCTCGCCGAACAGGGGAATATGAGAATGCAACTTGGGTATGCCACCCGGTCGCCAAGGTAGTCCGGTTGCTATCGAAGATTGTTCGCGTTCCCACTTTGCCCCCCTGACAACATCCAATCCCGACCGCAATTGATGGGGTCCACCGTCAATCCACTATCCCAACGCCTGCTCGAGCGGCATCTTTGGAAAGATCCGCAGCTTGCCGCCCTCGGTGGCATCGACGATCTCCCGGCAGTCCCGCTCGAAGGCCTCCTTCGCCATTCGGTACGAGACCTCCGACAAGGCGAGGTCCGGCGCATGCCAGGCAGTGCCCGGACCGAAATAGTTCGGGTCGAAATGGTTGGGGTCGGCATCGCGCGCCGTCAGCTTTTCGTTCGGCCTGCCTTCGAAGGTGAAGGCATGGTCGACGCCGATCAGCACCACGCGCCGGTAGCCGATGTGATAGGCGATCTGCATCGCCGCGAAGGTCACGGTCCCCCCCACCCAAAGCCCGCGGCGGATGTCTGTGAAGAAGCCGCGGCGCCACCGCAGCGGCACGAACAGACTGTCGGGGTCCGAGAACAGGCCGGCATAGTCCCACGGTAGAAAGCGGGTCGCGGCAATGTCGGCCAGTTCGCCGGAGAACTGCTCGATGACAAGATTGTTCGTGGCCACGACATAGCGCGGCGATCGCCCGGCGGCATTCCACAAGAGATAGCCGCGATTGAGACAGAATGTGTCAACGCCGTCGAGCCGGGCCAGATCGAAACCACGAACGCTCGGCCCGTTTCCCATGATGACGCAGACATCGCCACGCCGGGATCCGCGCAATCGGGCAATTGCCGCGCGGTTGGCGCGATACCGCGGGTCGAGCCGATACTGCGCGTTGGCCAGGTCCTGAAGCCGCGTCGCTATGGTCGAACGCAGCCGCGGGGACAACAGGGCACCGCCGAGCCTGCGCAGCGACGGCGGGAGATCGTCCGGATGGGGAATTCTCATGCGCGGTGCGGCCGCCTTCCGTTGCGGCGCCCCCGGAAACCATCTCTGCTCGGCCTCAGCATCGTCTACCCAACATTTGCGTCTCGCTGCCGCGCCCTGCTGTGACCGCCTGCGCCGGGGGACGACTTCGTCCTCTGCGTGCTCCGGCCCGACTCCACTGACCATTGGTTCGGACCGTTCGAACATGGTTCGAGGCAGTGCCCGGAGCGGACTGAACCGGATTCCGGCGCCTCCCTCTGGCACCACGCACCGTCCTATGTTAGTGCGCCGTCAAATTCAATGCAGTCGGAACTTCGAATCGAAGGATGTCCAAGGACCAATTCCTGGTCGTTTCCGAGTTCCGCGCGGATCGGCCGCCGCGGAACGACTGTGGGGATCAGTGCAGCGCATCATGAAATGTTCCATCGTCATTCGCGCATATAACGAGGCGAAACATATCGGGAAGCTTCTCGTCGGCCTCTCCAATCAGTCGCTGATGCCGCATGAAGTCATACTGGTCGACAGCGGCTCGACGGACGACACGGTGGCGATCGCACGCGAGTTCGGCGTCAAGGTGGTACCCATCGACAAGCGAGCCTTCACCTTCGGCCGGGCATTGAACATGGGCTGCGCTGCAGCGACCGGCGACATCCTGGTCTTCGTCAGCGCCCATGTCTATCCGAAGCACCGCCACTGGCTGGCCGATCTGGTGGAGCCGTTCTCCGAGCCCAATGTCGTGCTCTCCTACGGAAAGCAGCGCGGCAACGAGCTCAACCACTATTCCGAGCACCAGATCTTCGCGAAATGGTTTCCGAACGACTCGGCGTTGCCGCAGCGCAGCTATTTCTGCAACAACGCCAACACCGCCATACGCCGGTCCGAATGGGAAAGACGGCCCTATGACGAGATGCTGACAGGGCTCGAGGACCTGGACTGGGCAAAGAAAGCGCAGGCCGAGGGCGGCTGGATCGCCTATGTCGCGGAGGCCGAGATCATCCACGTCCACGAGGAAAGCTGGGCCACGGTGCGCAACCGCTACCGCCGCGAGGCGCTGGCGATGCGCCGCATCGACGACACCGCGAGTTTCGGTATCCTCGACTTCCTGCGCCTGCTCCCGGCGAACATCCTGAACGACCTCTGGCACGCCTTCGCCGAAAAGAAGCTGCTGGCCGAGATGAAGTCCATCATCCTTTTCCGCTACAACCAGATGGCGGGCACCTATGCCGGCTACAGCGGGCCCAACGAGGTGTCGGACGAGTTGCGCCGGCGCTTCTACTTTCCGGTCTCGCGCGCGGAGAAGAACGGGCAAAGCGGCCGCGAAGCCGCCGAGGAGCTCGACTACGACGCGCTGATGAAAGCTCCAGAACGCTATAATTTCGAACGCGACGAGGCCGAGCTTCGCCGCCAGCCGCGGCACTGAGCGGCCCCGCAAGGACGCGCTCGCCCTTCCCGCCTTGCCCGTGCATCTTCTTTCGCGCTAACGGGATGCGCGACCAATCCCTGGGGAAACCTTGTCATGACCACGAAGAAACCACGCATCGCAGCGCTGATGCCCATGCGCCACAATTCCGAGCGTGTGCCGGGCAAGAACTACCGGCCTTTCGGCAACGGACTGCCACTGTTCCACCACACCGTCGACACGCTGATGAATTCCGGCAGGGTGGACGTGATCGTCATCGACACCGACTCTCCGACGATCAAGGAACAGTGCGCCGAAAAATACCCTGATGTCGTGATCCTCGACCGGCCGCAGCATCTGCTCGGCGGCATGACCCCGATGAACGACGTGCTGATCCACGACGTGCGTTCCGTCGAGGCCGACTTCTATCTGCAGACGCACTCCACCAATCCGCTGCTCAAGCCCGAAACGGTCGGCAAGGCGATCGACACGTTCCTGCAGAACTATCCGATCCACGATTCGCTGTTCTCGGTGACCAAGGTCCAGACGCGCTTCTACGATTCGCTCGCTCGGGCGATCAATCACAACCCGAACATCCTCATCCGGACCCAGGACCTCCCCCCCTTCTACGAGGAGAATTCCTGCATCTACATTTTCGGCAGGGACACGCTGCTCAACGAGCATACGCGGATCGGCCGCCGGCCATACATGTTCGAGATCGATCCCTATGAAGCGGTCGACATCGACGAGGAGATCGACTTCCGCGTCGCCGAAGAGATTTTCCGCCTGCGCTGAGGGTGAGCCACGACCATGCCGAAAGTACTGATCACCTGCATGCATCTGCAGCGCCATTTCGACAAGTTCCGTGAGGAATATGAGGCGGCGGGCGTCGAGGCCGTGCTGCCGCCGATCCCGGGGCAGCAGTTCGGCGCCGAGGACATGGAACGGCTGCTCCCCGGAATGGACTGCGTCATCGCGGGCGACGACGCCATCAACCGCACCGCCCTTGCCCAAGCGCGGGACAAGGGCCTGAAGGCCGTCATCAAATGGGGGATCGGCACGGACGGCATCGACAAGGTCGCGGCCCGCGACCTCGGCCTGCCGGTCTTCAACACCCCGGGCGTGTTCGGCGAGGAAGTCGCCGATCTCGCTCTGTCCTATCTCCTGCTCCTCGCGCGCGGCCTGCATCGCATGGACGCATCGGTGCGCGCCGGCGGCTGGCTCAAGGTCGAGGGCCGCAGCCTGTCCAGCAAGACTGCCGGCGTCGTCGGACTGGGATCGATCGGCCGCGCGATTGCCCGGCGCTGCGCCGCGTTCGGGCTGGACGTGATCGGCAGCGACGAACAGCAGATCGATGCCGCCGCGCTCGCCGATGCCAGTGCCACCCAGGTGAGCTTCGACACGCTGCTGGAGAACAGCGACTTCGTCGTGATCGCCTGCAATCTGACGCCGGAGAACCATCATCTCTTCGACGAGCGAGCCTTTGCCCGCATGAAGCCGGGCTCTTTCCTGATCAATGTCGCTCGCGGCCAACTGGTCAAGGAAGCCGCCCTCGCCGAGGCGCTGAAGAGCGGGCATCTGGCAGGAGCCGGCCTCGACGTCTTCGAGGTCGAGCCGCTCCCTGCCGACAGCCCGCTGCGGGAGTTTGAGAACTGCGTGTTCGGCACGCATAACGGCTCCAACACCGCCGACGCGGTCCATCGGGTCAACCGGATGACGACGGACATCCTGTTCGACACGCTCGGCCTGCGCGCCATTTCCGGCTGGCGACCCAATCGCGTGGCCTGACCAGGCCGGTTCGGACGGCCCAGGGCGCGGCTTCGGGTCCCAGGTCGCGAACGCCACAAAGCTCAAGCGGGCGCTCCGGTCCACCGAGGCGCCCGCTGATTTCGGGGCTCTTACCGACGGACGATTGGAACCCGCCGCTCCTGTCCGTTCTTGCCGATACGGCGCACCAACATAAAGCACGAATCGGCCGTATGGCCGCCGGGACGGTCGTGCGATGGTGCTCGAAACTCGGGCACAGGCGACCCCGAACTGCCCGGAATAGCGGCGGTTTGGCCGGATTGCCCGCTTTGCCGGCGAAAAACCGTAGCATTTTAGCAACAGCTTTTTTGCTTCGCACCATCCCAGGCTCCCGCCCGCGCCAATTGTGTTGAAGCGGCGCAGAAAAATGGGAAGAAATGTGGCGAGGCATTCGGCCAGTCTGTTTTGGCTGGGGGAACCGGGCGAGATCGATCGGCCGACCGAATGTCAAAAAAGAACGAGACAAAGTCCGTCTGGAGAGCAATTCATGACCATCAAGAGCCTTCTTCTTGGTTCCGCCGCGGCGCTCGTCGCGGTCACCGGCGCCCGGGCTGCCGACGCCGTCGTCGTCGCCGAGCCCGAGCCCGTCGAATATGTGCGCGTGTGCGACACCTACGGCGCCGGCTTCTTCTATATTCCTGGAACCGAAACCTGCCTCAGGATTTCCGGTTACGTTCGCTACCAGATCGGCTCGGAAAACTATACCGGCGGCGTAATCGACCCCGACACCGGCGAAGTGTCGGGCAGCACGCCCGACTTTCTCACCTACGGCGCTTATCCCAACCAGGAAGGATGGCTCAAGCAAACGCGTGCCCGCGTGAATTTCGACGCCCGCTCGGAAACCGAGTGGGGTTTGCTGCGCGGCTATATCCGTTTCCAGGCGTCGTGGGGCGACCCGTTCGTGCTGGACGACTTCGGTGGTTTGACCGGCTCAAACCCGTTCGCCGACGGACCGGTCGTGACCGACCAGGCCTATCTCGATCTCGGCGGCTTCCGCGCGGGCTATACCGAGTCGGCGTGGGTGGAATCGCAGAAAGCCGGCCTCGCCGTCTACGGTTCGCACAGCTGGGGCAGCATGTCCTATGGTGACGCTCAGCGACATCAGATGGGATATTCATTCGGGTCGGCCGAAGGCTTTGCATTGACCATCTCGCTGGAAGACGATGCGCTCGAAG
The DNA here is from genome assembly GCF_016756635.1 of Mesorhizobium sp. L-8-10. Taxonomy (NCBI): domain Bacteria; kingdom Pseudomonadati; phylum Pseudomonadota; class Alphaproteobacteria; order Hyphomicrobiales; family Phyllobacteriaceae; genus Mesorhizobium; species Mesorhizobium sp. L-8-10. Next base: position 6,233,693 of record NZ_AP023263.1, read on the forward strand.
GCAGGGGCTATGTGCCGGATGTGGTCGGCGTGGCCAGCTACAACCAGAGCTGGGGTGCCGTCTGGGCGAAGCTCGGCTGGGAAGACGATATCACCGGTACGCTCGACATACCCGGCGCGGAGCACGAGAGCGGCTGGGGCGCCCAGGTGGGCATGCAGTGGAACATCCCCAACGCACCTGGCTCGTCGCTGCGTTTGCTGGGCTTTTATGCCAACAGCGACACCCGGTTTGGTGTCGTCTCCCCGATTTTGGCGATCACCGGCGGCAACGGCGGAGCCGAATGGTCCATTCTCGGTTCCTACTACCACCAGTTCACCGACAAGTTCGGCGCTTCCGTCGGCGCGCAGTATTTCAACAATTTCTACGCCGGCGGCTCCGATGAGACCCTGGATCTCTCCGGATACGAGGCCGAAATCGCGCTTGCGTGGACGCCGGTCACGAATTTCGAGATCCGCACAGAGGTCTACTACGACAAGATCGAGGATCTGGACGGCTCGGTCTCGGGCTTCCTTCGGTTCACCCGCGACTTCTGATCGACAGCGCGACGACCATCGTTTGAACCCGGCGGGCCTCCCGCCGGGTTTCTTGTTGCCCGCAATGCGCAAGGCGTTTAATCCGTCCGCGGTGGGTTCCTGGTGCGGGAGCCCCTTCTCAACCGATCGCATGGCGAGCCCATCTCATGACCACCCGTCCTTCGCAGACCCCACTCGTCGCGGCCCTTCCGGCCACTGTGCCATTCGTGGGGCCGGAGGCGCAGGAGCGCAGCCGGGGAGCGAAGTTCCGCGCCCGAATCGGCGCCAATGAGAGCTGCTTCGGCCCCTCGCCCCGCGTGATCGCGGCCATGACGGCGGCTGCCGCCGACATGTGGATGTACTGCGACCCCGACAATTACGACCTGAAGACGGCACTCGCCGTCCATCTCGGCGTCGGCTACGACAACGTCGTCATCGGCGAGGGCATCGACGGGCTGCTGAACCTGCTGGTTCGCATGTATGCCGGACCGGGAACGCCCGTGGTCACCTCGCTCGGCGCCTATCCGACCTTCAATTTCCACGTGGCGGGCTTCGGCGCCCGTCTCGTTGCCGTTCCCTACGAGAACGACCGGGAGAGCCTCGACGGGCTGCTGGCCGCCGCGCGTCGTGAGAACGCACCGCTGGTCTATCTGTCCAACCCGGACAATCCGATGGGCACCTGGTGGGAGGCAGGCGAGATCACGCGCTTCATCGAGGCGCTGCCGGAGACCACCATGCTGGTGCTCGACGAAGCCTATGGCGAGACCGGCCCGAAATCGGCGCAGCCGCCGATCGACGTCTCGCGTCCGAACGTCATCCGGATGCGCACCTTCTCCAAGGCCTACGGGCTGGCCGGCATCCGCTGCGGTTACGCGATCGGCGAGGCCGGCGTCATCCGCGACTTCGAGAAGGTCCGAAACCACTATGGCGTCAACCGCATGGCGCTTGTCGCCGGCGCGGCAGCCGTCGCCGACCGGGCCTATCTTGACCAGGTCGTGGCCAAGGTGGCGGCGGGACGCGACCGCATTTCGGCGATAGCGCGCGCCAACGGCCTCACGCCGGTCCCTTCCGCCACCAATTTCGTGACGATCGATTGCGGATCCGATGGCGCCTTCGCGCTGAAAGTGATGCAGGACATGCTGTCGCGGGACGTCTTCATCCGCAAGCCCATGGTGCCGGGGCTCGACCGCTGCATACGCGTCAGCGTCGGTCTCGATCACGAACTGACCGTCTTCGAGCAGGAACTGCCCGCCGCGCTGGCGGCCGCACGGACAAAGTAGCGCGACCGGAGCGACACGTCCGTGTTTAGCGGACCTGTCAGGACATGTTCTGAAATTTCGATTCCGGCGTTCGCGAAATCTCTTCTCCGTAACGCAGGTTGTGTTTCAAGTTGTAGACTTGGCCTCGCTTGTCCTCGATAGCGACTCCGACCTCAAATATCCCCCACGTCCAAATCGTCAGCAGGCAATTGGGATTGGAGGCGGTCCGGATAATTCTCTTCACTCGCTCCCTGAATGAGGGATGCAATTCATAGGTGGCGCTCCGGACATAAGGAAGATCTTGTCCCTCCAGATAGATATGGACTTGGTAGAGCGGCTGGTCACTCGATGAGTTTTTCCAAGCTGGACCGCCGTTGCCGTTTGGGTTGAAAAGGCTGTCCCTGACGGTGACGTTCAGATTTCCGTACATGTCATATCGCATCCCCTAGAAGTCGATCGGTGCCCCGCCTTTGATGGTAGGGCCAGTTCGGCGAGGGACAATATCTCGCCTTGTCAGCCAGCAGGGGGCCGCGGAGCCGCTACCGTCGGGACAGCTTCCGTCCCTGGAGCGGGCGAAGTCTCTTGCTTCGGGGCCCCACCTATTGTTCCCGCGACTGTGGCATCGGCAGGGCGGGCTGACGACTCACCGAAATAGTAGCCTAGGATCACGCCAACTATGCCACCAAGGGAACCTGTCACGGCCTGGAGAGCCCTCGCCAAGCTATCCGTTGAGTTGTCGATTCTCCACAACGAATAGAAGAGAGAGATCGCAAATACCACCACAATCAACAGCGCAAGAAGATGCCTGAAATCGTCGATAACCTTGACGAACAGATCAGCGATCACGTGCCGGATCGGGCTCCTTACCGTGAAACTGGCAGGCTGCTTTGCCAATTCCGTCTGTGAGAAACGTCCAAATCCGAATATCCAGAAAACCCATTGCAGGAGAAACACCAAAGCGAAAAAACAAAGAAACAACATTATCAAAGACGATTGATGCTGCTTAATCCCGACTAAGAATCCTTCCACTGCGCCCCCCATAGGCTACAAATTCCAACTCTACCTTATCATGAATGAGATCAACTTTCACGGAATTTCACGCCGGGCGATTCAAGCACAACCGTCGTAGGCACGTCACAGATCCAGTTCTGCAGATCCTCAAGCTCCCAGGTCTGGCCGACGAGGTCCTTGCCGAAACTGTGGTGCCGCTCCTCGGCCACGAGCCGAAAGCCGGCACGTTGATAGATGGCGCGAGCGGCGGACAATACGTCGTTCGTCCACAGCACCATGCGCCGGTAGCCGAATGCGCGCGCCTTTTCGATGCAGGCTCCGACCAGCAACTTGCCGATGCCCATCCCCCGGGCGGCCGCTTCGACATGGAGCATGCGCAGCTTGGCCGTCTCGTCGCCATCATGGACAAGAAAGACTGCCCCGACCGGTTCGCCATCACATTCCGCGATCCAGCAAAAGTCCTTCCCTTCGCGGAAATCGCGGATGAAGGCCGCGCCGATTTCGGCCAACAGCGCCTCGAAGCTGATATCCCAGCCATATTCCTCGGCATAGAGCAGCGCCTGGCGCTCGACGACCCAACCTATGTCGCCCACCCGGTGCGGCCTCAGGCTTATCTGTGGGCGTTCGCCGGGCGGGCCCAGAAGACGCGTCACACGGCGCATCGCCTTTTCCAGTTCCGCGCGTTGCGAAGCGGAAAGCCCGCCGACGAGCCGCGACGCCTCCAGATCGGCCGCCGACTGGATCTTCGCCAGCGCCTCCCTGCCCTTTCCGGTCAAAGAGAGGATGCGCCGCCGCCCATCGGCCGTATCGACCCTCGCCTCGGTCAGGCCCGAGGCGGCGAATTTCCGCAGGATCCGCGTCAGATAGGCCGGATCGAGGCGCAGATCGGCCGCGATTTCCGATGCCGACGGCCCGTCGCGGTGGCCGAGTTCGAAGAGTACGCGCGCCTCGGTCAGTGTGAAAGCGCTTTGCGTAAGCGTCTCGTCGAGCAGGCCGACCGTGCGTGTGTAGAAGCGGTTGAATCGCCTGATTTCGGCGATGAGAGCGGACTGATCCGACATTGCGAGGGCTCCTCGGTTCAGGGAACTCTCGGTCAAATAATGGACTGAGTCAACTATATTGCCCCGACTTGCCTTTGGCAGGCGTCGCGCCAGATTAGCGTCTACATGATGGGAGACACGCCATGACGGACGACCGCGAGGCGATGCTGGCCAGCATCACCGGCAAGGTGCAGGGAGTGGGTTTTCGTGCCTGGGCGTGGACCGAAGCCCGCGAGCTCCGGTTGTCCGGTTGGGTCCGCAACGAGCCGGACGGATCGGTGACCGCCCTCCTCATCGGCCCAGCCAAGACGCTCGCCGCGATGGTCGAGCGTCTTCGCACGGGACCGCCGGGCGCTTCGGTTTCCGGTGTCGTCACCAGCGAGGCCCGGCTTCGGGACGAACCCGCCGGATTTACCATTATCGGCTAGCCCGCTTGCTCATCCTCCTTGATCGGCCACAACGCGCCCAGCGCCTGAGCGTGTCCGATAGGGGCACGCGATGGTAACCTTGCTCGGCTCACACGCCTCCGAGGAGCTGAAATGAGCGACACCGATCACGTCGTCTATCCACCTCTGAACACGCTGAAGCCGGTCGCGCAGGATATCTGGATCGTCGACGGACCCGCCATCCGCTTCGGTCCGCCGATGCTGAAAATGAGCTTCCCGACACGGATGACGGTGATCCGGCTCGCGGGCAACGCCCTGTTCGTCCACTCCCCAACGACACTCGCGCCGCAATTGAAGACCGAGATGGACGGTTTGGGGAACCCGGCCTGGATCGTCGGTCCGAACCGCATCCATTACTGGTGGATTCCGGAATGGAGAAACACCTATCCCGGGGCAGCCGTCTTTCTCGCGCCGCGGATAAGGGAACAGGCGGGCGATCACATCGATTTCCCGACGGACGAACTGAAGGGCGCGACCGGCCATCCATGGGATGACGCTATCGCCACCCTGCCCGTGGCCGGCAGCTACATGACCGAGTTCGTGTTCTTCCATCGCGCCAGCCGTACGCTGGTGCTGACCGATCTGATCGAGAACTTCGAGCCCGAAAGGCTCGGCTACGGAGCTCGCTGGCTGGCATGGGCCGGCGGCGTGCTCGATCCCGACGGCCAGATGCCTCGCGACATGCGCCTCACCTTTTCCAGGCAAAGGGAAGAGTTGCGTCAGGCTGTCGGTACGATGATCGGCTGGCAGCCGGACCGCGTCATCCTTGCCCATGGCCGATGGTACGAAAGGGACGCCGTCGAGGAACTGCGTCGCGCCTTCCGGTGGCTGATGGACTGAACACCGAAGGTTCATGGCTGCCCCAATGACGGTGCCTCCGACTTGCCGCTTGTCGCCGTCGATTGCGTCTGCTTTGTTTCGGTCCTGCGCATCACGAAGGAGACGGCCGTGTACGAACGCATCCTCATCACGACGGACGGTTCCGAACTCGCGCAGAAAGGCCTCAGGCATGGCCTGGCGCTGGCCAAGCGGATCGGCGCCAAGGTCACGATCGTGACCGTCACCGACCCCGTGCCGATCGACGGGACCGCTACGCTCACCGGCCACATTCCCGTACCGATCGACATCGACCAGTACGAAGCGGGCCGCAAGGAGTTCGCCGACCGGATATTGGCGGCGGCGAAGGCCGATGCCGACAAGGCGGGTGTAGAGGCGGCAACGCTCCATATTCCCGGCAGGTTCGCCGCTGACGCCATCGTGGAAGCCGCACCCAGGATCGGCGCCGGCCTGATCGTCATGGCATCGCATGGCCGGCGAGGCCTCGGCAGGCTGCTGCTCGGCAGCCAGACACTGGAAGTGCTGACCCATAGCACCGTTCCGGTTCTCGTCGTCCGCTAGGCAGGCTTGCGTGGCTTCGTCCACGCCTCACCTGGCTGGCCTCTTCGGGGGCCTTGGCACGGCAGCCAAAGCCTTATTCGAAATTCGCTTGCGAACTTCGGATCAATCGCTGAAAAGCTGGGCTGCCGCTCCTATATGAGGGCCGACAACGAACCCCACGAGGACCTGCCCGCCGATGCTGAAATCCAGGACGACCCGATTTGCGGCCTTGTTCGCCGGTCTGTTCCTCGCTTTTTCGATGGTCGCAACCGATCATGCCGACGCGAGGCGCGGCGGCAGCTTCGGCAGCCGCGGTACGCGCACTTTCCAGTCGGCGCCGCCGACCCGTACCGCCCCGCAGCAGACCGCGCCGATGGAACGTTCGATGACGCCGAACACCGGCCAGCAGAACGCGCCCCGGCAGGTCCAGCCCAGCGCGCAACGTCCCGGTTTCTTCAACGGCTTCGGCGGCTCGCTGCTACGCGGCCTGGCGCTCGGCGGGCTGATCGGGCTGCTGCTCGGCCATGGATTCGGCGGACTGGCCGGCATGTTCGGCTTCCTGCTTCAGGTGCTTTTGATCGGTGGGGCCGTCTTGTTGCTCTTGCGTCTGTTCCGCTCGCAGCAGGCGCCGGCGCCCGCCATGGCCGGCCGCGGCATGGGTAATTTCGCCCACCGCGAAGCGGCGCCGCAACAGCCCCCTGCCGCCCCATCCTTCGGCCGCATCGGCGGCGGCCGTTCGAACGGCGCCTCCCCGTCGCACTCGGCCGACGAGATCGGGCTGACCCAGGACGACCTCGACACGTTCGAACGCCTTCTGTCCGAGGTTCAGGGCGCCTTCGGCCGGGAGGACCACGCCGCGCTCCGCCGGTTCGCGACGCCCGAGATGGTCTCCTTTCTGTCGGAAGAACTCGCCGACAACGCCAAGAACGGCGTGCGAAACGACGTGTCAGATGTCGCGCTGCTCCAGGCCGACATTGCCGAAGCCTGGCGCGAAGGCAGCGCTGAATATGCCACGGCCGCGATGCACTACGAATCGCGGGACGTCACGCTCGACCGCGCCACCGGCAAGGTCGTGGATGGCGACGCCGACCAGGCGACCGAGGCGACGGAACTGTGGACATTTGTCAGGCAGAACGGCGCCGACTGGAAACTGTCGGCAATCCAGCAGGCCTGACGTCGCCCATTTCAAACGCATCTGGCGGCCGCTCCGATCCGTTCGGGGCGGCCTTCGTTCGCGCCAGGCCATTGATGCACGTCCACGCGAAATCCGTACCAACATCGACGGATGACGCCTCGCTTCCGGGCGTAGCCCGACCCTGCCCCCCATCGGTCTTTCGGATTCGTTGTTCCGCTCTCACCCGTTTGCGACAATCGCAAATTGAAATCATGCGCATCCTGACGGTCTCTCTCCTGGACCCGGCGCTCGGTCGCCCAGGCGGATTTGCGTGGTTGCGATGGGCGGGCAGGACAAGACGGAGAGGTGCGTTTCATGCCGACGGCGATCGACGACGTGCTGAGCATGCTCGAAAACGCCGTGCTCAACGGCAATGTCTTCAACGCCAATGGCGCAGGCGGCAGTCCTGACGTCGATCCCGGCAGCGTGATCGCGGTCAACGGCCAGACTGCAAGGGTGAACACGTCGTTCGCGCTGCCTTCGGGTGCCTTGCTCACGCTCAACAGCAACGGAACATTCACCTACACCCCCAACGGCGCATTCGATCTCGCCCAGCCCGGTTCGGGCGCGAGCAATCTGACGGCCACCGACACTTTCACCTACACGATATCGGGCGGAGACACGGCAACCGTAACCATCACGGTCACCGGCGTCGACGGGAGCGACACTCTTCAAGGAACGGCGGGGAACGATGTGCTGTTCGGCAGCATCGGCGACGACATCCTGTTGGGCGGGGCGGGCAATGACACGCTGGTGGGCGGGAGCGGCTCGGACCGTCTCGAAGGCGGCGCCGGCAACGACCTCTATGTCCTGGGCGCGGAGAACGACACCGTTATCGACAGCAGCGGCATCGACACGATCAGTTCCACCATCGACCGAAGCCTTGTCGGATATGCGGCAATCGAAAACCTGACGCTGCTTGGAACGGCGGCGATCAAGGGCACCGGCAACGGTCTTGCCAACATCATCGACGGATACCAGAACACGAAGGCGAATGTGTTGACCGGCCTCGGCGGCAACGACACCTATATCGTCGGCGCGGGCGACACGGTCGTCGAGGTGCCAGGCGGCGGCAACGACATCGTCGGCAGCCATGTCACCTTCACGCTGCCGGCCAATGTCGAGAACCTCGCTCTGCTCGGATCGGCCCTCATCAACGGCACCGGCAACAGTCTCGCCAACACCATCGACGGGTCGCGCAACGTCAAGGCCAACGTGCTGACCGGACTCGGTGGCGACGACACCTATCTCATCGGCGCAGGCGATATCGTCGTGGAGGCCGCGAACGGCGGCAACGACACGGTGCGCGCGCTTGTCGGCCATACGCTGTCGGCCAATGTCGAAAACCTCGTCCTGGTCGGCACGGCTGCCATTAACGGCGCCGGCAACGTCCTCGCCAACAGGCTCGACGGTTCGCAGAACAGCAAGGCCAACGCGCTCTACGGCTTCGCCGGCGACGATGCCTATGTGGTCGGCGCCAGCGACACCGTCGTCGAGGCGGCCGGCGCCGGTAACGACGCCGTCGGCACTTATGTCACCTTCACCCTGCCGGCCAATGTCGAGAACCTGACGCTGCTCGGATCGGCTGTTATCGACGGCACTGGCAACAACGTCGCCAATACGATCGACGGCTCACTGAACGTCAGGGCCAATGTGCTGAGAGGGCTGGCCGGCGACGACACCTATTTCATCGGCGCGGGCGACACGGTGGTCGAAGCGGCGAACGGCGGCAACGATACCGTGCGCTCCTTCGTCGGGCACACGCTCTCGGCCAATGTCGAGAATCTGGTTCTGCTCGGATCCGGCATCATCAATGGTGCCGGCAACAATCTCGCCAACACGATCGACGGCTCTCAGAACGCCAGGGCCAATGTCCTCAGAGGCCTCGCAGGCGACGACACCTACGTCATCGGCGCAGGCGACACGGTTGTCGAGGACGCGTCCGCCGGCAACGACACTGTGCGTTCGCTCGTCGGCCATACGCTTTCGACAAATGTCGAGAATCTGATTCTCACCGGCACCGGCATCATCAACGGCACAGGCAACAATCTTGCCAACACGATCGACGGCTCCCAGAATTCCAGGGCCAATGTGCTCAGGGGGCTTGCGGGCGACGACACCTACATCATCGGTGCAGGCGACACGGTCGTCGAAGCGGCGGGCGGCGGCAAGGATACGGTGCGCACCTTCGTCAACCATACGCTCGCAGCCAATGTCGAGAACCTGGTCCTGGTGGGTACGGCCGTTGTCAGCGGTACAGGAAACAACCTCGCCAACACCATCGACGGCTCGCAGAATGCGAGGGCCAATGTGCTCAAGGGCCTCGGCGGCAACGACAGTTATGTGCTCGGCGCCGGCGACACCGTCGTCGAAGCGGCCGGCGGCGGCACCGATACTGTCGGGTCCATGGTCGGTATCACCTTGTCGGCCAATGTCGAGAACCTCACGCTGCTCGGTTCCGCGGCGATCAACGGCACCGGGAACAACCTCGCCAATGTCATCGACGGCACCTTGAACAACAGGGCCAATGTGCTGCGGGGCCTCGCCGGCGACGACACCTATTTCATCGGCGTCGGCGACACGGTCGTCGAAGCCGCATCCGCAGGCAACGACACCGTACGTTCACTGGTCAGCCACGTTCTGTCGGCCAATGTCGAGAACCTCCTGCTGATCGGCTCTCTTGCCCTCACCGGAACCGGCAACAACCTCGCCAATGTGATCGACGGGGCGCAGAATTCCAAGGCCAACACGCTGAAAGGGCTAGGCGGCAACGACATCTACGTCGTCGGCACAGGCGACACGGTTGTCGAGGCGGCCAATGGCGGCAACGATACCGTGCGCTCCTTCGTCAGCCACACATTGTCGGCCAATGTCGAGAGCCTCACGCTTATCGGGTCGGGAATAGCGAGCGCCACCGGCAACAATCTCGCCAACACGATCGATGGCTCCCAGAACGCCAGGGCCAATCAGCTCCGGGGTCTCGGCGGCAACGACACCTATTTCGTCGGTGCCGGCGACAGCGTGATCGAGGCCGCCGGCGGCGGCAACGACACGGTCTTCGCCTTCGTCGGCCATACGCTGTCCGCCAATGTCGAGAACCTGGTCCTCACGGGAACGGCGTCTATCGCCGGCATCGGCAACAACCTGTCGAACCTGCTCGACGGCAGCCGCAATACCAGATCGAACCAGCTCAAGGGTCTTGGCGGCGACGACACCTATTTCATCGGCGCCGGCGACACCGTCGTCGAGGCGGCGTCGGGCGGCAAGGACACAGTGCGTTCCCTCGTGAGCCACACGCTGTCGGCCAATGTGGAGAATCTGGTACTGACCGGCACCTCTGCAACCATCGGCAAAGGCAACGGTCTCGCCAATGTCATCACGGGAAACAACGCCGCCAACCGGCTCGAAGGCGGCGCGGGCGACGACTATCTGAGCGGCGGCCTCGGCAAGGACGTCCTTGTCGGCGGAGCAGGAAGGGACGGCTTCGTCTTCGAAGCCGCTCTCAATGGCGCCAACAATGTCGACACGATCCTCGATTTCGATGCAAGCAACGACGGGATCCTGCTCGACAATGCCGTGATGGCAGGACTGGGAACGGCGCGGGGAGCGCTTGATCCGACCAAATATTGGGCGAACGAGACCGGCCTTGCCCACGACGCCGACGATCGCATCATCCTCGACGTCAAGACTGGCAAGCTGTTCTACGACCCCAACGGCAGCGCAGCCGGCGGCTCGACCCATTTCGCGACCATCTCGGCCAACCTGCTGCTTGCACCGGGCCATTTCCTGGTCGTCTGAGATTCCGAGCACCGGCGGTCAAACGACCTGCAGCCCTCTTGAATTAATTGAACGCTTGTTTTATTAAGGCGCGCAACGGGAGGATGATCCATGGCGCGGACCACGGGTTCGGACGGAGAGAAGACGGAAGCGGCGCTGCGCGAGGCTGCAGTCAATCTGATTGCCCGCTACGGCTACGAGGCGGTTTCGATGCGCCAGCTTGCCGCCGAGGTCGGCGTCCAGGCCGCTGCCCTCTACCGTTATTTCCCGACCAAGGAAGACCTGCTGTTCACGCTGATGCGGGAACACATGGAGGCGCTGATATCGGGCTGGAACACCGCCGGTGCCGATGCAGAAGGCCCGGTCGCGCAACTCGCCGCCTTCGTCGACCATCACATCCGCTTCCATGTCACGCGCCGTCACGCCACCCACGTCTCCAATCTGGAACTGCGCAGCCTGTCGCCGGAGCGGCTCACGCATATCCTGCGGTTGCGCGCGAGCTACGAGAAGGAGCTGCGCGCCATCCTGCGCGAGGGAGCCCGCAGCGGCGACTTCCTCATCGACGACATCGGCCTGACCGCCATGGCGATCATCCAGATGATCACCGGCGTCATCGTGTGGTTCAGGCCGGACGAGCGCCTGTCTGTCGAAGAGGTCGCGGGAACCTATCTTTCAATGACGATGCGCCTCACCGGCGCGGCCATTTCAAGTGAGAAGAAAAATGTACACGCACTCGCTTAACTTCGGGCTCGGCGAAGACATCGAGGCGCTGCGCGACATGGTGCGACGCTTCGCCCAGGAAAAGATCGCCCCGCTCGCTGCCGACATCGACGGCTCGAACGAGTTTCCGCCGCATCTGTGGAAAGAACTCGGCCAGCTCGGCCTGCTCGGCATCACCGCCGATCCGGAACATGGAGGTTCCGGCATGGGCTATCTGGCACAGGTCGTGGCGATCGAGGAGATCAGCCGCGCTTCCGCCTCCGTCGGCCTGTCCTACGGCGCCCATTCCAATCTGTGCGTGAACCAGATCAATCGCTGGGGCACGCAGGAACAGAAGGCCCGCTATCTGCCCGATCTCTGCACGGGCGACCATGTCGGCGCTCTGGCCATGTCGGAATCGGGCTCCGGCTCCGATGTGGTGTCGATGCGGCTGAGAGCGGAGAAGCGCAACGATCATTTCCTGCTCAACGGCACCAAGATGTGGATCACCAACGGGCCTGATGCCGACACGATGGTCGTCTATGCCAAGACCGACCCGGAGCGGAACTCCCGTGGCATCACCGCCTTCATCGTCGAGAAGCAGATGAGCGGCTTCTCGGTGGCCCAGAAGCTCGACAAGCTCGGCATGCGCGGCTCCAACACCGGCGAGCTGGTTTTCGACAATGTCCAGGTTCCCTTCGAGAACGTCCTCCACGAGGAGGGACGCGGCGTCGAGGTGCTGATGTCCGGCCTGGACTACGAGCGCGTCACGCTCGCGGCCGGCCCGGTCGGCATCATGGCCGCCTGCATGGACACCGTCGTTCCCTATGTGCACGAGCGCAAGCAGTTCGGCCAGCCGATCGGCGAATTCCAGCTCGTCCAGGGCAAGCTCGCCGATATGTATTCGACGATGAATGCCTGCCGCGCCTATGTCTATGCCGTCGCGGCAGCCTGCGACAGGGGCGAGACCACACGCAAGGATTCGGCCGGCTGCGTGCTCTACGCCGCCGAAAAGGCGACGCGCATGGCGCTCGACGCGATCCAGCTGCTCGGCGGCAACGGCTACATCAACGACTATCCGACCGGACGCTTTCTCCGCGACGCCAAGCTCTACGAGATCGGCGCCGGCACCAGCGAGATCCGGCGCTGGCTGATCGGCCGGGAGATCATGGCGGAAGCAATCTGAAGTCGCGGCGCGAGCGGACCGGCAGCGCGCCGGTTCTTTTCGCGATATAGTTCGACCGGAGGTGGCGGCGATCCGCTGGCTTCACTGCTCCGAACCGACAAGCATAAAGGCCGTTGCGGCACCAAGGGATCTGAGAACGAACTCATATGGCCACCCTCCACACCCAGCTCTCCCCCCTTTCCGACACCTTCAAGGCCAATGCGGACCGCATGAGGGCGCTGGTCGCCGACATCGGCGCCAAGGCTTCGACGATCGAACGCGGTGGCCCCGAGGATGCGCGCGACCGCCATGTCGCGCGCGGCAAGCTCCTGCCGCGCCAGCGGCTGGCGCAGTTGCTCGACACCGGCTCGCCTTTCCTCGAGATCGGCCAGTTCGCCGCCTGGGACATGTATGGCGGCGATATCGCCTCGGCCGGCATGATCGCCGGGATCGGCAGGGTCGAGGGCCGCGAGGTCATGGTGGTGATCAATGACGCCACGGTGAAGGGCGGCACCTATTATCCTCTGACGGTGAAGAAGCATCTTCGCGCCCAGGAGATCGCGCTGCAGAACAATCTGCCTTGCGTCTATCTCGTCGATTCCGGCGGCGCCAACCTGCCCAACCAGGACGAAGTGTTTCCCGATCGCGAGCATTTCGGACGCATCTTCTACAACCAGGCCAATATGAGCGCGGCCGGCATCCCGCAGATCGCCTGCGTCATGGGGTCGTGCACCGCGGGCGGCGCCTATGTGCCGGCGATGTCGGACGAGACCATCATGGTGCGCAAGCAGGCGACGATCTTCCTCGGCGGCCCGCCGCTGGTGAAGGCGGCGACCGGCGAGGACGTGACGGCAGAGGAACTCGGCGGCGCGGACCTCCACACCCGCGAATCCGGGGTCGCCGACCACTACGCATATGACGACGAGCAGGCGCTCGCCATCACCCGGCGCATCGTCAAGAACCTCAATCGCAAGAAGACGATCGGCCTCGATCTCAGGTCGCCCGACGCGCCGCTCTATGCGGGAGACGAGATCTACGGCGTGATCCCCGCCGACCTGCGCCAGCCCTACGACGTACGCGAGGTGATCGCGCGCGTGGTCGACGGCTCGGAGCTTGACGAGTTCAAGCAGAACTACGGCACCACGTTGGTCACCGGTTTCGCCCATATTCACGGCATGCCGGTCGGCATCATCGCCAACAACGGCGTGCTGTTCTCCGAAAGCGCCCTGAAGGGCGCCCATTTCATCGAGCTCTGCTGCCAGCGCCGGATCCCTCTGGTCTTCCTGCAGAACATCACTGGCTTCATGGTCGGCCGCAAATATGAGGCGGGCGGCATCGCCAAGGACGGCGCCAAGCTGGTCACGGCCGTCGCGACGGCCCAGGTGCCGAAAGTGACGATGATCATCGGCGGCTCCTTCGGCGCCGGCAATTACGGCATGTGCGGCCGCGCCTATTCGCCCCGCTTTCTCTGGATGTGGCCCAATGCCCGCATCTCGGTGATGGGCGGCGAGCAGGCCGCCACCGTGCTCGCCATGGTCAAGCGCGAGGGCATAGAGCGCAAGGGCGGGAACTGGTCCAGGGAAGAAGAGGCCGAGTTCCGCGCGCCGATCCTCGAAAAATACGAGCGCGAGGGTCACCCGCTCTATTCCTCCGCCCGGCTCTGGGACGACGGCATCATCGACCCGGCCAGGACCCGCGAGGTGCTGGCCCTGTCGCTCTCGGCCGCGCTCAACGCGCCGGTGCCCGAAACGAAGTTCGGCGTGTTCAGGATGTAGGCCATGGCAAAGGACCGAATGCAGGCCGTGACTGGCGACATCACCAAGCTCGAGGTCGATGCCATCGTCAACGCCGCCAACAGTTCGCTGCTCGGCGGTGGGGGCGTCGACGGCGCCATCCATCGCGCCGCTGGCCCCGAGTTGTTGACTGAATGCCGCACCCTCCGAGGCTGCAAGACCGGCGACGCCAAGATCACCGCCGGTTACAGGCTGCCGGCCAGGCATGTCATCCACACAGTCGGACCGGTCTGGCATGGCGGCGGCGCGGGCGAGGCCGGGCAGCTCGCCTCCTGCTATCGCCGTTCGCTCGAGCTCGCGCGCGATCATGGCTGCGCCTCGGTCGCCTTCCCGGCGATCTCGACCGGCGTCTATGGCTACCCCAAGGACGAGGCAGCGACGATCGCGGTCCGCACGGTCGCGGCCTTCCTGGGAGAGAACGCGACACCCGAACGTGTCGTCTTCGTCGGCTTCGACGCGGCAACCACAGAACGCCATGCTGCCGAGATAGCGGCGCTGAAAGAGATGGGCTGATGTTTTCGAAGATCCTGATCGCCAATCGCGGCGAGATCGCCGTCCGCGTGATCCGCACCGCGAGGCTGCTCGGCATCAAGACCGTCGCGGTCTATTCGGATGCCGATGCGCGTTCGCTCCACGTCGCCCAGGCCGACGAGGCCGTCCATATCGGCCCCTCGCCTGTCGGCGAGAGTTATCTGAGGACCGACAGGATCGTCGCGGCGGCGCTGGCGACCGGTGCCGAGGCCATCCATCCGGGCTACGGCTTCCTGTCGGAGAATCCTGAATTCGTCGAGGCTGTCGAGGCGGCGGGGCTGGTCTTCATCGGCCCCTCTGCCGCGTCGATCCGCGCCATGGGGCTCAAGGACGCGGCGAAGCGGCTGATGGAGAAGGCCGGCGTGCCCGTCGTGCCCGGCTATCACGGCGATGACCAGGGGTTGGTGCTGCTCGCCGGCAAGGCCAGGGAGATCGGCTATCCCGTGCTGATCAAGGCGCGAGCGGGCGGCGGCGGCAAGGGCATGCGGCGGGTTGAAACCCCCGACGATTTCGCCGACGCGCTCGCAGGCGCCAAGCGTGAGGCCAAGGCCGCCTTCGGCGACGACCGGGTGCTGGTGGAAAAATATGTCGACAAGCCGCGTCACATCGAGGTGCAGGTGTTCGGCGACAATTTCGGCAATGCCGTGCATCTTTACGAGCGCGACTGCTCGGCGCAGCGGCGCCACCAGAAGGTGATCGAGGAGGCCCCTGCCCCCGGCATGACGGCGGAACTGCGCAAGGCCATGACAGAGGCCGCAGTGAAGGCGGCGAAGGCCATCAGATATTCCGGCGCGGGAACGATCGAGTTCATCGTCGACGCCTCCGAGGGGCTCAGGCCCGACCGCTTCTGGTTCATGGAGATGAACACGCGCCTGCAGGTCGAGCATCCGGTCACCGAGATGGTCACCGGCATCGACCTCGTGGAATGGCAGTTGCGCGTTGCAGCGGGCGAGAAGCTGCCGCGAGGCCAAAGCGAGATCAAGCTGGACGGCCACGCCTTCGAGGCGCGCATCTATGCCGAGGACCCCGCGCGCGGTTTCCTGCCGGCGACGGGGACGCTGCACCACCTGCGCTTTCCGGAAGCCGCGCCCGCGAGTGCCGCGATGCGCATCGAGACCGGCGTCAGAAGCGGCGATGCGATCTCGCCCTATTACGACCCGATGATCGCCAAGCTGGTCGTCCACGGGCGCGACCGGCCGTCGGCGTTGAAGGCGCTCGACATAGCGCTGACCGAGACGGAGATCGCCGGTTCGGTCACCAACATCGCCTTCCTGTCAGCGCTGGCCCGCGACGGCGACTTCGCCGCGGGCGACGTCGACACCGGCCTGATCGGGCGCAAGCAGGACGGGTTGACGGAGCGCGAGGCGCCGAGCGAACGGGCGATCGCAATTGCCGCCTTCGCCGCATCCGGGGCTGCCGTGCCCGCCTCGCCCGATCCCTGGTCGAGCCTCGCGGGCTATGCGCATTTCCATCAGGTGGCGCGCACGGTGAAGCTGAGCTTGGCCGACCACACGGTGAGCGCGGCCGTCGCGGCGCGGCCGAGCGGCCGCTTCGACATCGCCGTCGACGGCCTCAAGCAGTCGCTCTCCCTGTCGCCGGAAGATACCCGGGCGGTCGCATGGCCGGGCCATGTCACCGTATTCGACGATCACCGGGCCTACACCTTTTCCGTGACCGATCTTTTGTCGCGCTCGGAGGAGGACGCGGGCGGAGGCGACAGCCTGCGCGCTCCGATGCCCGGCCTGGTGAAGGTCGTGCGCGCCGAAGCCGGCGAGGCTGTGAAGAAGGGCCAGCCCCTGCTGGTGCTCGAGGCGATGAAGATGGAGCACACCATCGCCGCGCCTCACGACGGCACCGTCGAGGCCATCGCCGCCGAAGGCGCCCAGGTCACCGACGGCACGGTGCTGGTGCGGTTCGCCGAGATTGCGGACCAAAGCTGAGATGTGGCGGAGCCAGGCGGCCCGGCAACAAAATGGCCGGAGACGGCCCGGCCATTTTGTTGGGACGTCACCCGGGGGCGCGCCCATTCCCGCACCTTGCCGTATATGCCGTCGCGCCAGACGTTGATGTCGTAGCTGGCGCTGTCGCCCTTCTCGTCGAAGATGATCGGCCGATCATCGCCTGGGTCGGTTTGCCGGTCTGGAGCGCCGCCGCGACCACTCCGCGGCCCGGGATCAGTGCGGCCCCGTTGTGATAGCTGCCGAACGCGGCAGGCGGGCGCGGAAGGCAACCTCGAACGCGGAAAGGCCGCGCCGGCCTGTTCTCGCCGGTCGCGGCCTTTCACTGGGCCCCCGCCCTTTCTCGCCTCGGCCATCCGGTCCGGCGCTATCCGCGCTCTTTTCCGGAAGGCATCCCTGTTTGAACTCGTTCAGTTCCCGATCGGTCGCCCGGCGCCGATCAGTGCATCGTCATCCATTCACGCGCTTCGCGAAGAGCGCGGGCGATCTCGGTCTTCGACATCGTCGCCGACAGTTCCGACCGCAGCTCGGCTGCGCGGGCCGAACCCTTGATCGCGGCGATGTTGAACCACTTGTGGGCGGCGACGAGGTCGGTCGCGCAGTCGCGCCCGGTCGCATACATCATGCCCAGTTCCAAGAGGATGTCGGCCTGTGCCGTCGAGCCCATGGCGCCAAATCCAGCTTCAAGCATTTCGAAACGTGCCATTTCCAGTCCCCTGTCTCGTCTCCTGAGAGCCTGTCCCGCGTTGCCGTCGAGCCGCCCTTTCGATGCTTCCGAGAATGCGCCGAACGCTTGAATTCGCCGTTAAATGGCTTGCTTAATTTGAGGAAAACAAAGCTAAAACAATAAGTAAACGAGAGAGTTCGTTAAGGATAAGGGGCCCCGGCTTTCCTCGCTTTTCCGAAAGATTCGAGAAAAATCCGATGCGCCCGGCGAAAGCCTTCGCTAACCACGAAAGAGGCTGACGACGACTAAGATATGGCTGGAGCGCGACTTTCCAGGCTGCGGGGTTTCCGTGAAATATCGCGCATCTTCCCCTACGGCACCGCTTCCGCTTCGGCACGGGCTGGACTAGCTTACGTTTGCGTAAACGGAAGCGGCGAAGAGCGAGGCCCGCCGCAGGCAACCAATGGGAGGACGTCATGTTTCGGAAACTGAGCCTGGCCGTCGCGGCGACCATGCTTCTGGCCGGCACCGCCTATGCCGACCCTATCGAGGGAAACTGGAAGACTTCAAGCGGCGAGACCGCGGCGATCGCGAATTGCGGCGGCGCGTTCTGCATCACTTTGAAATCGGGCAAGTTCGCCGGCAAGCGCATCGGCAAGATGCAGGCCAGCGGCAGCAACAAATACAGCGGCGAGATCACCGATCCCGCGGACGACAAGACCTATTCCGGCAAGGCGACTTTGTCGGGGGCGTCGCTCAACATGAAGGGCTGCGTGCTCGGCGGCCTCATCTGCAAAGGCCAGACCTGGTCAAAGCTCTAGCGCCCCACTCCCTCACCCGGCCGGCACCGGTCGGGTGAGGGCTCAGTCCGTGCGCCTCAGGCCCGGGCGCGCTGCCCGAACAGCACCTTCTGGGCCTCCTTGTCGTCGGCGAGATTGCGCCGATATTCCTGGCCGATCTCAACCGCCTCGATCACGGCCGGCCGAGCGCTGATGGCCTCGAACCAGCGCTTCAGGTTCGGAAAGTCCTCCAGGTCCTGGCCCTGGTTCTTGTACGGCCGCACCCAGCCATAGGAAGCCATGTCGGCGATCGAGTAGTCGCCGGCCAGATAGGGATGGTCCGCGAGCCGCCTGTTCATGACGCCGTAGAGCCGGTTCACCTCGTTGGTGTAGCGGTCGATCGCATATGGGATCTTCTCGGGTGCATATTGCCGGAAATGATGCGCCTGGCCGGCCATCGGCCCGAGCCCGCCCATCTGCCAGAACAGCCACTGGTCGATCTCGGTGCGCGAGCGTTCGTCCGTGCCGTAGAACCTGCCGAACTTGCGCCCGAGATATTGCAGGATGGCGCCGGATTCGAAAATCGAGATCGGCTCGCCGCCGGGACCTTCCGGATCGATGATGGCGGGCATGC
Organism: Mesorhizobium sp. L-8-10; assembly: GCF_016756635.1. NCBI lineage: Bacteria > Pseudomonadati > Pseudomonadota > Alphaproteobacteria > Hyphomicrobiales > Phyllobacteriaceae > Mesorhizobium > Mesorhizobium sp. L-8-10. Next base: position 6,252,515 of record NZ_AP023263.1, read on the forward strand.
GGTTGTTCGGCGCGATCTTCAGGAATGACGGCTCGAACTGTTCGCCGCGCCCGATATTGACGTATTTCACCTCGTAGGGAACGGCCAGTTCCTCGAGCATGATGGTGATCTTCCAGCCGTTCGGCGTGGGCCAGTAATAGAGCTCGATCGGCTTCGACTGGGTGGTCATCGGCACATCTCCGGTAATTGGTCGCCGACAACAGATAGTTCCGTGCCGGTGCAACGCAAGCCGGGAATATTGACCCTGCTGTCAAGTTTCTTGAACGCCGGATGAACGCCGCTCTCAGCAATGGTTCAGCGCGGGGGATGCATTCTGGCTTCGAAACTGAACGAAGGGATGTCCGATGCTCGCCCGCCGCTTCACGATCGTCTGCCTGCTGATGGCCCTGTTCGGCATCCTGCTGTCGATCCTGGTGGCGGAGACGAGCCGGAAGGCACGGTCCTGGGAGATCGGCATGATCGTCCCTTGCGTGATGGAACAAGGGCTCGTCTGCGCCCCGCCGGCGAGGAACTGAACCGAGATGAACGAGGCAACGACGATGAACACCCTGACCGGGATCCTCCGCCTTCTGGCCCGCTCAGCGCTCCTGGCGACGCTCGTCGCGGCTCCGGCCCTGATGGTGCCGAAGGTCAACGCCGGCGACCGCATCACCATCGAGGCGCCGTCGCAGAAGAAGATGGGCGCCGGCCTAGTGCTGCTGGTCAGCCTGCAACGGGCCTGAGAAGGGCGGCAAGAGCGGCCCCTGCGTCCCCGAATCACGGGGAGCCCCCTCCCGCAGGCCGATCCGAATCCCTATAATGGGTCATGGAAAAGCGAATCTACCCACAACCGATCGAATCGATCGCCACGCCGGAGCCGTTTGCCCGGCAGAGCTTCACCGATGCGCGGCAGGCCGTCGCGACGCTGAAGATATTATATGACCGCAACACCGCATTCCTGCGGGATTCTTTCAAGCAGCTCGGCGAGGGCCGCGACAATAGCAGGCGTTTCCGCGCCTTCTATCCGGAAATCAGCGTGTCGACCTCGTCCTTCGCGCAAGTCGACAGCCGCCTGGCCTATGGCCACATGCCCTCCCCCGGCCACTACTCGACCACCATCACCCGGCCGGATCTCTTCGAGAACTACCTCGTCGACCAGTTGCGCGTGATCATGCGCAACCACGGCGTGCCGGTGACAGTGTCGGAGTCGGAAACCCCGATCCCCGTCCACTTCGCCTTCGTCGAGGGCACCTATGTCGACGGCTCCATAGCCGACAACATCAGGCGCCCGCTTCGGGACATGTTCGACGTGCCCGACCTTAACGGCACGGACGATCTCATTGCCAATGGCACCTTCGAGCCGATCCCAGGCGAGCCGCTGCCGCTCGCCCCGTTCACGGCGCAGCGCATCGACTACTCGCTTCATCGGCTGTCGCACTACACGGCGACGAGCCCCCGCCACTTCCAGAACTTCGTCCTGTTCACCAACTACCAGTTCTATGTCGACGAGTTCTGCGCCCATGCCCGCGATCTGATGGCGCAAGGCGGCGGCGGCTATTCGGCCTTCATCGAGCCGGGCAACCTCGTCACGCGGGCGGGCGACACGGCGCCGAGCGACGGCGGAAGCCCACCGCGCCTGCCGCAGATGCCGGCCTACCACCTGACAAAGCCCGGCCACGGCGGCATCACCATGGTCAATATCGGCGTCGGTCCGTCCAACGCCAAGACCATTACCGACCATATCGCGGTACTCAGGCCTCATGCCTGGCTGATGCTCGGCCACTGCGCCGGCCTGCGCAACAGCCAGGCGCTCGGAGACTACGTGCTCGCCCATGCCTATGTGCGCGAGGACCATGTGCTGGACGACGACCTGCCGGTGTGGGTTCCGATCCCGCCGCTGGCCGAGGTCCAGGTCGCCCTTCAAGAGGCGGTCGCCGAGGTCACCGGACTTTCCGGCTATGACCTCAAGCGCATCATGCGCACCGGCACGGTCGCCACCATCGACAACCGCAACTGGGAGCTACGCGAGCAACGCGGTCCGGTTCAACGCCTGTCGCAATCGCGGGCCATCGCGCTCGACATGGAATCGGCCACGATTGCCGCCAATGGCTTCCGCTTCCGGGTGCCCTACGGCACGCTGCTCTGTGTTTCCGACAAGCCGCTGCACGGAGAATTGAAGCTGCCCGGCATGGCGACCGAGTTCTACAAGCGGCAGGTCGCGCAGCATCTGACGATCGGTATCCGGGCTGTCGAGAAACTTGCGGAAATGCCGCCGGAGAGGCTCCATTCGCGCAAGCTTCGGAGCTTCTCCGAGACCGCGTTCCAGTAGCACGGAGGGGCTCCGTCATCTTGATTGGGCCGCAATCGTCGGGCACCTGATCCGCCATGGAAAAAGCGCGCGTCACGGGAATTGTCAGGCTGGCCGCCCTCGCCTTGCCGCTCGCGCTGTCGTTTCCTCTGGTGGCGGGCTTCTTCGGGGCCTGGCATCCGGCCTTCGATTCCATGGCGCATTTCAGGGCGCATCTGGCCGTCGCGGTAGCGGTGGCGGCCCTGCCTGCCCTGTTCCTCGGCTACCGGAAGGAAGCGGCGATGTCGATCGTGCTCGCCGCTGCGACCTTCGCGACACTCTCCCACGGGGCCGGGCTGCCCGGCCTGGGCACGGTCAATGCCGCGGTCGATCCTGCACCGGACGGTCGCGCCGTCTACCGCCTCCTGCAGATCAATCTGCGTTTCGACAATGCCACGCCGGAGAAGGTTCTGTCGCTCATCGGGCGCAGCCAGCCCGACGTGGTCACGCTCAACGAAGTGTCGGAGCAGTGGGTCGGGCATCTCGATCGCATCGCGGCCGCCTATCCCCACCGCGTTCTATGCGACGCCGAGAGCAAGGTTGGCGCCGTGGCGCTGCTGTCACGGCGCCCCTTTGCGGCGGGCGAGACCGGCACATGCAGCGACGAGGGAGATATGGCGACCGCACGGATCGACTTCGGCGCTGGGGACGTCACGGTCGCCGCGCTCCACTTGAGTTGGCCCTGGCCCAGCAGCCAGCCGAAGCAGATCGACGGTTTGGCAGCGGCCTTGTCGGATCTTCACGGCACGACGCTGCTCGCCGGCGATCTCAACGCCACGCCCTGGAGCCATGCCGTCGCCCGCATCGCCGAGGCCGGCGGCTTGCAGCATGTCAGCGGGTCGACGCCCACGTGGCTTTACCGGAACGTGCCGATATCATGGCGGCAATGGGTCGGACTGCCGATCGACCACGTGTTCAGCAAGGGCGACATCGCCGTCCGGTCGGTGCGCATCCTGGACGATGTCGGCTCCGACCATGCCCCGCTTCTGGCCGAGTTCACGCTCGTCGACCCGAAGCCGCGGGAGGAGCCTCGCTCCACCACCGTTCTCAAGGATGACCGCGCTTCGCGGGCGTGGACCGCGACGGCTTTGGACGCTGAGTGGGCTTTCCCTTCTCCGTCAGGACCTCCGCGCCGGTTTCGCCCCGGACCGCGTAATACCGTTTCTTTTCCTGGATGATGGCTTGCCTTGCGCGGCGCCCGCACCCGCCGCGGCGGCCATATGCCCCGCGGCCGCGTTCCGGAAGGGACGCATTCACTCCGCCCGGTTCCCGGCGGAAGTGGGGCATTTGGAACCCCAGATTTCAAGCGCAGCGATACGCCGGGACCGTCAGCCCCTCCTCGCGAGCGCGATGACCAGCCTGTCGACAGTGCCGCCGGCGCGGTGTTCCAACGCGTCGTAACGGATCTGGCGTTGCTCATAGTCGGCATAGATCGCGTCGACCCGGCGCTTCACCTCGGCCTGGCTCTTCCGGCAGCGGGGATCGTTCCGCATCGAAAGGCCCGACACCGCCCGCTCGGCGGCGTTCACCATCTGCCTGGCGATTGTGCCGTGCCTTTCCTCATGCTTGCGGACACCCTGCATGAACCGGGCCCAACGGCGCTTCAGGTCGGGCGAAAGGTCGTTGACGACACGGGGAAAGGTGTAGGTGATCGCAAGTTGGGCCGTGGCGTTCTTGACGCGGCAGACGTCGCCGCGCATATCCCATTCGACCTCCCAACTGACGGTATAGCCAGTCTGGGCGATCGCGCGGGTGAGCAGGCCACGCCTTGGTCCTCGTCGATCCATCGACTGAAGAAGCGCAGTGCCCGTCTTTCCGGTGATGTCGTAGTTGGTCGTCTTGACGCTGACCCGGACATCGGCAATGGCCGGACCGGCGGCGAGGACGCAGGCGGCAGCCACACAGGCGATGCTGAGAACGTGCATCTCAAAGCCCTCCACGCTCGTGCCGAGCACAACACATCAGGGCTGACGTTTCAATATAGCACACAGTTTCGCGCCGCCAAAGCGGCCGCTCTACGCCGATGGGATGTGATTCCAACGGTCGATGAGATCGACCGTTGGAGCGCCCGACTGCGTGGCCCACGCCCGTTCGCGCGCAACCAGGCATCCAGTGCCGCTGGCATGAGAGGCGTTTTCGTGGCCGCGGAATGGACGCCTCACATATTGGGGTAGACGGGCCCTTCCCCGCCCTGCGGCGGCACCCAGTTGATGTTCTGGTTGGGGTCCTTGATGTCGCAGGTCTTGCAGTGCACGCAGTTCTGCGCGTTGATCACGAAGCGCACGTCGATGCCCATGCGGTCGGCCGCGGCATTGCCGTCGGCATCCACCCATTCGTAGACCCCGGCCGGGCAGTAGCGTGTCGACGGTCCGGCGAAGACGTCGTGTTCGGAACGCTTCTCCAGTTCCAGGTCCTTGACCTGGAGATGGATCGGCTGGTTCTCCTCGTGGTTGGTGTTCGAGAGGAACACCGACGACAGCCGGTCGAAGGTCAGAACGCCGTCCGGCTTGGGATAGTCGATCTTCTTGTGGTTCGCGGCCGGCTCCAGCGCGGCATAGTCCGGCTTGCCGTGCTTCAGCGTGCCGAACGGCGAGAAGCCGAAAAGCGTGTTGAGCCACATGTCGAGCCCCCCGACAGCCACGCCGAACAGGCCCAGCCGCGACCACAGAGGCTTGACGTTGCGCACCTTCTTCAGATCCTTGCCGATGTCGCTCGCCCGCCAGGCCGCTTCGTAGCCGGCAAGCTCATCATGCGCGCGCCCCTCGGCGATCGCCGCCGCCACATGCTCGGCCGCCAGCATGCCCGACAGCACTGCATTGTGCGAGCCCTTGATGCGCGGCACGTTGACAAAGCCGGCCGAGCAGCCGATCAGCGCCCCGCCCGGAAAGGCGAGCTTCGGCACCGACTGCCAGCCGCCCTCCGTGATGGCGCGCGCGCCATAGGAGATGCGCTTGGCGCCCTCGAAGGTGCCGCGGATCGCCGGATGCGTCTTGAAGCGCTGGAACTCCTCGAACGGCGACAGATAGGGGTTCTTGTAGTTCAGATGCACGACGAAGCCGACCGCCACCTGGTTGTCCTCCAGATGGTAGAGGAACGAGCCGCCGCCAGTGCCCGTGCCGAGCGGCCAGCCGAACGAGTGCTGGACAAGCCCCGGCCGGTGGTTCTCCGGCTTGACCTGCCACAGTTCCTTCAGCCCGATGCCGAACTTCTGCGGCTCGCGCCCCTCGCCGAGCCTGAAGCGGGCGATCAACTGCTTGGCGAGCGAACCGCGCACGCCTTCGCCTATGAGCACATATTTGCCCATCAGCGCCATGCCCGGCGCGAAGGCCGGCCCGTGCGAGCCGTCGCGCTCGACGCCCATGTCGCCGGTCACGACGCCCGTGACGGCGCCGTTCTCGTCATAGATCAGGTCGGCGGCAGCGAAGCCCGGATAGACCTCGACGCCGAGCGCCTCGGCATGGCCGGCCAGCCAGCGGCAGACATTGCCGAGCGAAACGATGTAGTTGCCGTGATTGTTCATCAGCGGCGGCATCAGGAAGTTGGGCAGGCGGAACGAGCCGGCCGGTCCGAGCACCAGGAAGTGGTCGTCGGTGACCGGCGTCTTGAACGGATGGCCCTCCTCGGCGCGCCAGTCCGGCAGCAGCCGATCAATGCCGACCGGATCGACGACCGCGCCCGACAGAATATGCGCGCCGACCTCGGAGCCCTTTTCCAGAACGACCACGGAAAGCTCGGGATTGACCTGCTTCAATCGGATCGCCGCTGCAAGACCGGCAGGCCCCGCGCCAACGATCACGACGTCGAACTCCATGCTCTCGCGTTCGATTTCGCTCATCAATTCCTCCGCCCTTGCAGATCGACCACGATGCTGCATAAACCAAACACGCATCCTGCGAAACCGCATAGGCCATGCGACAATTCATCAGGTGGATGCGCTGTTGTGCACAGCAATATCGGGTAACCAACATTTACGTAAACGTCAATGCACTGCGATGCAGGACGTGGCGCGTGACCAAAGGCCTCCAATATTCTAGCCTGCTCTTCTTGCGCCGGATTTCGCCCGGCTTCATCAGCCAGGCGACGTCCGGCCGGAAAGCGCAGGCAGGCGATGTTGCGGCTGTTTCGTGGTTTTCGAACTTTTGCGTGCTGGGCCGCCATGGCCCTGCCCCTTCTCGCCGCATATCCGGCCGCCCCGGGGAACATCAGGGGAAAAGCCCACATCTGGCGCGCCGGCGCTTATTCCTTTTCGGACGAACTCGGCGGACTTCGTATCCTCGGCGTCAGCGGAAGCGGGCGCAAGGAGGACCCGTTCGTGGTCAGGCAGGAATTCACTTCCTCCAGCCCGGCGATCATGGTGATCCGCGCGGCGGCGCCGATCCGGCCCTTCGACCAGTCCGGCGCCTTCGCGAGCGGCTTCATGCATATGCGCGTCGTGGTGGTCAACAACAGCGGCCAGGCCTGGGTGGAGTTCGAATTCGAGTTGCAGGAGCTCTATCTCCAGCCCAGCGTGTTCGGCGATGGCCTTTCCTTCGACCAGCGCCGCTCCGACAGCGACAACATATCGTCCGACAGCTTCGCCCAGTTCAGCCGCAACTTCGAGCCTTACGACAGGTTGCGCTTCCGCGACGGCAAGGTGGATCCGCTGGCGACGGCGGGCTTCAGCTTCCTGATCACCGACTTCACGCCGCGCAGCCAGTTCTATCTGCTGCAGGATCCGCGCATCCCCTCATCCTGACCTTGAAAACATCAGCCCGATCTGCGACGCAGGAATGGATAGAGGCTCATGATGACCCCGCGAATAGACGACATACAGGCCAGCCTGCGTGAGGTCTTGCGTTTCCTCGCCGATGCCGGCGTCGACGAGGCGCTGGACGAGGTCGCCGTGAACCGCTTCGCCGAACCGCCGCGCCGGCAGGCCGCCCGCCCGGAACAGGAGGAGCGGACGCGGGAAACCGGCAGCAAGGTGGCGCCCGCCGCGCAGGTCGATCTGCGCCGCCCGGCCGCAGCCGTGCCCGACGAGGCGCAGGCAGCCAGGGCTCGCGAGCTTGCCCGCAGTGCCTCCACGCTCGCGGAATTGCAGGAGATCCTGGCCGGCTTCGACGGCTGCAACCTGAAGTTCACCGCAAAGAACCTGGTCTTTGCCGACGGCAACCCGAAGGCGGCGGTGATGTTCGTCGGCGAAGCTCCGGGACGGGACGAGGATCTGGAGGGCCTTCCTTTCGTCGGCAGGTCGGGACAGTTGCTCGACCGCATGCTCGCCGCTATCGGCCTCGATCGCGGCTCGGCCTACATCGCCAACGTCATTCCCTGGAGACCGCCCGGCAACCGGACGCCGACCCCGCACGAGACCGAGATCTGCCGGCCCTTCATCGAGCGCCAGATCGAGCTCGTAGGCCCGAAGGTGCTGGTCAATCTCGGCGCCCCTTCCTCCAAGACGCTGCTGAACACGACCGAGAACATCCTGCGGCTGCGGGGCAACTGGCGTGTCCACACCACCGCCTCGGGCGTCGCCATACCCGCCATGCCGACCCTGCATCCGGCCTATCTCCTGCGCAACCCCGCCCACAAGAAGCTCGCCTGGCGCGACTTCCTGGAGGTGAAGGCGAGGTTGCGCAGCCTCGAGCAATGACCGCGGCAACCTGAGTCAGGACTGAACGCGGAGTTGCGGAAACAGCAGCCGATACGAGGAGATCCTTCCCTGCTTTCATCCGGCGCTACGCCGCCTGATCGATACGGCAAGCAGACGAGAATCCGACGCTCGGAATCGGAGCGCCCCGGGGCTGGTTTCCGGCCATACGTCTCTTTGACCGGAACGAGCGGTCAGCGCCATATCGAGACGTTCGGACAAGCGATCGGGAAGGACGCGCTTTCGACCTTTTCACCGTCCTTCGACAAGTTCCCGGCGTCCCGCACCCTATCGGGGACCCTTTGGCGCCCGCAAGGTTCATGCGGCCCCAGTGATTCATATCCCAGGTGCCTCGGGGTACCGTCCGCGCCATACAGCCGGCGGCATCCCGATCTCGCGCTTGAACGCGCGCGTGAATGCCGCCTCGGACTGGTAGCCAGACTCGAGCGCAATCCTCACGATGGACTCATGTGACGTCCGCAGCCGCTGTGCCGCAAATTGGATGCGCTGCCTGGCCAGATAGCGCATCGGCGGTTCGCCAATCAGGCGAGTGAACCTGTCCGCAAAGGCAGAGCGGGACAGCCCCATTTCCCGCGCGAGTTCCTCGACCGTCCATCGATGCTCCCTGCTGGCGTGAAGCCGCGCGAGCGCCCGGCCGATTGCCGGATCGCGCAGGCCGGCAAGCCATCCGCGCTGGACCTGCGGCAGCGTCTCCACGTAGCGGTGAACCGCCTCCATGAACAAGCATTCCGCAAGCTGGGCCAGGATCGACGGCGAGTTGACGCGCCCTGCTGCCGTCTCCTTCGCGGCGAACCGGAGCGAGCTTGCGATCCAGTCGCTGGAAGCACCTTCTTCTACCGGGAGTTTGAGCACATTGGGCAATAGCTTGATGATCGGATCGTTCGGCATGTCGGTGCCCAGAAAACCGCACATGATATGGCATAATGCGCCGCCGCCGCCGTAGTCGATGCGCGCCACTTTCCCATTTGTGGGAGGCAGGACCAATTGCTTCGCGCTAACCGGGGGGAGGCTCAGGTCGCTGCCGAGCATGTGGCCGCCATTGGTCGGAAAAACCACGATCTCGCCGGCCGTGATCTTTATCGGCTCCTGTCCGGCTATCTGCAGGAGCAGGCAACCCTGCGTGATGTAGTGATACGCAATCACGTGAGAGGGAAACGACATCCCCAGCAGGCCGACCTCGTCAGGTCCGATCGCCGAGGCGGTCACACACCAGGGGTCGGTGAAATCACAGTCGAGGAATATGCCGCCGCTCAGGCGCATTGTGCACAGCACGTCCAGCAATGCATTCATGAACGGAGCCCCCCGTCTCAGGCGGATCGGGCAAGGAATACGGCGTATCGATCATTCCGGGGCAACGCCATCGTCAATATCATACCACGAATTCAACGTGTGCGGTCTTGACCAGTCCAAAGAGGTGTGGAGGCCGAGTGCATCGGCATCGACCCCTGGTACGGTTTTGTCCTGAAAAGCGGACCAAGACCATGGAGGATGTCGCCGTGAATCACATCCGCATTTTCCCGATCGTCGCCGCAGCCACCTGCGTAGTTGCCGTAGCCCTTCCGGCTGACCTGCGCGGCGAAGACGACGCAATGGAGGGCAAGGTAGCCCTGCCGGACCAGATCGCGTGGGCGCCCGGACCTGCAGCCCTTCCGCCCGGGGCGGAAGCCGCTGTGCTCTATGGCAACCCAGGTGAAGACGGTCTGTTTGCGCTGCGGCTGAAGCTCCCGGCGGGTTATCATATTCCGCCGCACACCCATCCGAAGCCGGAGATCGTGACCGTCATCACCGGAACGTTCCGCCTGGGGATGGGAGAAACAGCCGACCATGACGGAGCCCGGGTCTTGCCTGCCGGCGGTTTCCTTGCGCTCTCGCCGGGCGTGGCGCATTTCGCCTACGCGGATGACGGTACCGTCATCCAGCTCAACAGTACGGGTCCCTGGACGCTGACCTATGTCAATCCGGACGACGACCCGAGAAACAAATAGCCGGCAGTCGGGCCGCGCGGTGCGGTTTTGACCGGTCCGCGGGATTCGCCGCACTCCTAGCCGCCGCACCGGTCCGGTGGCGGGGGAATTGACAAACTTGGGAGAACGGACATGGCTGAAACGCCTAAGGAATTGGTCGTGGTCATAACCCGTGGGGCCGATCACGAACTGTCTTCGGTTGCCTTCACGATCGCCAATGGCGGCATGACGGCAGGTCTGAAGGTATCGATCTTCCTGACCAGCGCTGCCGTCGATCTCGTCCGCAAGCGCGCGGTTGAGGGTCTGGTCGTGCATCCGCTCGAGCCCTTGCAGGCGCTGATCAAGGATTTTCTCGCCCGCGGCGGGCAACTATGGGCCTGCACCCCTTGTGTCAAGGCGCGCGGCTATGAGCAGAGCGACCTGATCGACGGCGTTGAGATAGCCGGGTCGAGCGCGATGCATGAGCGGATCCTGGCAGGTGCAGCGACGTTGAGCTTCTGACACCTGCGGCGCGAGAAACAGGCCAAGCAGGGAAGCGTGGGCAAAGACGCGCGCGGCTGGGGCCGATCGCGGGAGGCAGTGACCATGATTTCCACCACGAATGTCGCCTTCGACCCGAAGGATCTGGAATCCAAAGTGAAGGCGATGTACCGCAAGGTCGCCGAGGATCCGCGCGGGGAGTTCCACTTCGAGATGGGCCGCCCGCTCGCCGAACGGCTCGGCTACGTCGCCGCCGATCTCGACCGAATCCCGGCGGAGGCGATCGAGTCGTTTGCCGGCGTCGGCTACCACTTCGATCTCGCCGATCTCAATGAAGATGAGACCGTCATCGACCTCGGCAGCGGTTCGGGCATGGATACCTTCATTGCGGCCCTCAGGGTCGGTCACGGCGGGAGGGTGGTTGGCGTCGACATGACGGACGAGCAACGGGCGAAGGCCGAGCGACTGCGCAATCGCGCCGGCATTCACCAGATCGCCTACGTCGAGGGTCATATCGACGATGTCTCGATTTCCGATGATTTCGCCGATGCCGTTCTCAGCAACGGCGTCATCAATCTCGCCCCTGACAAGGTGGCGGTGTTCCAGGAGGCCGCTCGTATCCTGAAGCACGGGGGGCGGCTTGCCCTTTCGGACATCGTCACGGAACGCCAGTTGCCCGACACGGTTGTCTGCAACGCCAACCTTTGGGCCGCCTGCATCGGCGGGGCCATGCAGCACGACAAATATCGTGCTGCCATCGAGGCCGCCGGGCTTCGGGTCAAGACGGTTCGGGACAATCCCAGCTACCGTTTCATCTCGGACAATGCGAGAAGCGCGCAGGAGAAATGGGGCGTCAAGAGCATTTCCGTTCTGGCCGTCAAAGGGTGATGGAAGCGTTTTCACCCCCTCAACACACTCTTGACCGTCCTGGACGGTACCCTCGCCGACGAAACAATCGCTCGTCGGGCATGAAAATCGCCGCGGTGCCGCGAAGGGCGACTTCGCCAGGACATCCTCGATCCATCCGCGTGCGATCGCATGCATTTGCCATCCTCCTTCTGCGGGAACCGGGTCAAGCGGCCGCCGAACGGCGCAGGCCGACGAATTGCAGTTCGGCAAACAAGGCTACGGTCAGCGCCTGGGCGGCAACGAAGGCGATACCGAGAACGTTGGGCGCCACAGAACCGGAGATCCGCAGCCCGAAGCTGGCGACCACCCAAAGCACGTTGATGGCGATGGTATCGATCAGGACGAGGCGGGAAACCGTCTGGCGCCGCGCCGTGACCAGGAGGAGGGCGACGAAAGCCGGGCGCAACAGCGACGCGATCATGCTGTCCGCGCGGTTCCACGTCGGCATCGCGGAGATCGCCGACCACTCCGTTTTCACGGACTTCGTGCGCGACCTCGTCTCCCACTCCTCCCTCATCATCGCGCTCTACTGGAAACGGCGTGAAACGACCTGCGAGAGCCATGCCCACCATGCGCTGGTCGACGCCATCGAAGCCCACAAACCCGCGGAAGCGGCGGAGTTGATGAGGCACCATATGCTTGACCTCCTGTCGGGCCTCGACCTCACGCGCGCCAGCCCCAAGCCCGAACGCCTCGCCGACTTGTTGCGGTAGTGGTGGTCTGGCACCTGGAACCGAGGCCGTAAGGCCGCTTGGGGTTTGTTTCCTGCCGTACGTCTCTGACCGGAACGAGCAACCGGCGCGACTTCCGGACGTAGGTGCATCATATGCATTTCGGACGTTGGTACTGCGCGAGTTCAACCCGTCCCGCCGGTTCGGAGCCCTAATTGGCATCAATAGAGCCTAACTCCCGCTTCTTGACACATGACGGCGCTGTGCCGCCTCTCTGAGGAACCGCAGGCTTACCACGGCGACGAGCACGATTCCGGCTACACGCCCGGAATCCTCCATGCGACGCTATCGATCGACGCTGATCAGTTGCAAGAAGAGGCCGCTCGGGAGGAACTGGTTCTTGATCGAAAGACGTTCGGTGGCACTGGCTTCCATGCGCGCCGCCTGCCCAAGGCTCCCGTCACCCGACTGCGGCGCCAGTTCGAACGCATTCATCGCGGCCAGTCTGCAACCGCGGCGGCCGGCATATGGCGCCGCACCTTATTCCGGGCCTTCGCCGACACTCTTGACGACACGCCACAAACTTATGTCTGCTGGCTGCCGCTCCATCTTATTCGGTCCGACCTTGCGAGCGAAGCCGAGAAGGCCTGCAGAACCGTTCGGGGGGGCCTCAGACCAGCAACGCGCCGGGATTCATAATATCGCGTGGATCGAGTGCACGTTTGATCTGTCGCATCACGGAGAGTTTCACTGGGTCGCCCAGCCGCCGTAGCTCCGAGGTGAGCTTGCGACCGATTCCATGCTCGGCGCTGATGGTGCCGCCGAAGCGCACGGCGATGTTGTGTACGGCCATCTCCACCTCGAGTGCTTTCGCCTCTCTGTCGGGCAGGGCCCGCCAGTAGTCGTGTGGGAACATGAGAATATAGTGCACGTTCCCGTCCCCCAGGTGGGAGACGACGAGCACGCGGGCTTCCGGGAAGAACCTCGCCGACATCTCGTCGGCCGCCTCGATGAAACCGGCAACGGCCGAGTTGCGCACTGCGGTGTCGTGGACGATGCCGACTCCCTCGATCTTGTGCGCCTCAGTGACCGAGTGGCGGATGTGCCAGATCTCTTTCGCCTGGGCCTCGCTCTGCGCGACGAAAGCATCGTCGGCGAGGTCGGCTTCCAGCGCGGCGGCCATCACCTCCTCGAGCGCGGAGACGAGGTCCGCTTCGGGGTCGGTATGGGCGAGCTCAATCATGACCGACCACGCCGGCGTGGCGTTGAAAGGCAGCCGTGTGCGCGGAATGTGCCGCAATACGCAGTCCACCTCGGCCCGATTGAGCATCTCGAAGGCCTCGATCGTGTCGCCGCAGCGTTCCTGGAGGCGGGACAGTAGCTCGACCGCGGACTTAGGCCCGGTGACGGAGATCCAGCCGTGCGCAAACGTCCTGTTCGGCTGGCGCAGACGCAACGCAGCGCCGGTGACGAGGCCGAGCGTACCTTCCGCGCCGATCAGGAGATGCTTGAGGTCGTAACCGGTGTTGTTCTTGCGCAGCGCGTCTAGATCACGATAGATGCTGCCGTCCGGCAGAACCGCCTCGATGCCGCAGACGAGATCGCGCATCGGGCCATAGCGCAGCACGCCGGTGCCGCCAGCATTGGTCGAGATCAGGCCGCCGATCTGGGCCGTCCCTTCGCTGCCGAGATGTAGCGGGAACTGCCGGCCCTCGGCGGCCGCAAGCTCGTGCACGCGCGCAAGAGCCATGCCGGCGTCCACCGTGAGCACGTTGGCGGCACGGTCGACGGCCCGCAGGCTCGTCATCTTGCCCATGCCGACGACGATCGCCGGGCGGCCGCCAGGGGCAGTCGGCACGGCGCCGTAGCACAGCCCCGTATTGCCGCCGATCGGGAAGATCACAGCGTCGTGCTCGCGCGCTATGTCGACGACGGCAGCCGCCTCGTCGGTGCTCGCCGGAAGAGCGACGGCCTCTGCCGCGCCCGTCATGCGGCCGCGGAAATCCCTGACGAACGGTGCCATCTCGCGCTGGTCGGCGATCAGGCCTCGCTCGCCAAGGACCGTTCGGAGCCTATCGACCAGCGTGCTCACGCGGCAATCGCTTTCGCCATGCCGGCATAGGCCGCTTCAAGTGCCTTGCGCGTTTCCGGCGTCGGGTCGGTGAGCGGCAGGCGCACGCCGCCGGCGCGCATGCCGGCAAGGCTCATATAGTATTTGAGCGGACCCGGATTGGTCTCCAGGAAGATCGTCTTGACGACCCGATCGAGACGCTGCTGATGCGCGATCGCAGCGTCGAGCTTGCCGTCGCGGGCGAGCTTGAACACTTCGATCCAGTGGTGCGGATAGACGGTCGCCGAAGCGAGCACACCGCCGCGCGCGCCGAGCGCCACATGGGTGGCGAAAAGCGGCTCCTCGCCGCTGAGCACGGCAAGCTTGTCGCCGGCGAGCTTCATCGTCTGGATGAATTCGGGCATGTCGTAGGACGAGCACTTCATGCCGATGATTGAGCCATCGTCGGCGAGCGCGGCGATCGTCTCCGCCTTCAGCGCCACCCCGGTGCGGCGGGGAATTTCGTAGGCGAGCACCGGCGCGTCGACCGCATCGCGATACTTGCGGAAATAGGTGCGCATGCCCTCCTGCGTGCCAGCGGCATAATAGGGCGTGACCGTCATCACGCCGCTCGCACCGGCGGCCACGAAGTCGCGGCCCGCATCCACCGCGTCGGCGAAACCGGTAGCTAGCACGCCCGGCAGCACCGGCGCGCCGGCGGCTGCTTCGACACATGCCCGAACGATGTCGGCGCGCTCGCCGCGCGACAGGGCCGGATACTCGCCGGTGCCGCCGATCGGCACGATGCCGGTTGCGCCCGCTTCGATCTGGAAGCGGACCAGCGACCGCAGCGCCTCGAAGTCGACGGAGGCATCGTCCGTGAAGGGCGTGACGATTGCCGTGAAGAGGCCCGACAGGTCGTCTTTTTTCAGAGTCATCCAGAAAATCCTTTCAGAAAGATCATAGGAAACCGAACCATCGCGGCAGCGTCAATGAGATCGCAGGTACGTAGGTGACGACGAGCAGCACCGCCAGATTGGAGAGGAGGAAGGGCACGCTCTGGCGCACGATCGCGCCGAGCGGCACCCCGGATATCGTCGAGCCTAGATAGAGCGCCAGCCCGTAGGGCGGCGTCATCAGGCCTATCATCACGTTGAGCACCATGATGACGCCGAAATGAACCGGATCGACGCCCATCGCGGCGAGCAGCGGCGTGAACAGCGGCGCAAACAGCAGAAGCTGCACGGAATCGCCGATCCACAGGCCGTTGATCAGGAAGAACAGGTTGAGGAGCAGCAGTAGCGTCCACGGCTCGAGCTGGAGATCCTGCACGAGCGCCTGCAGCTCGCTCGGCACGCGTTCGTTGGCCAGCACCCAGCTTATGATGGTCGCGAAACCAACGATCAGATAGACGGATGCCGAAGTGCGCGCGGCCCGGTCGATGATGTCCCAGAACGCCTTCAGCGACAGGTTGCGGTAGGCGAGCACGCCGACCAGCAGCGCGTAGGCAACCGCGATCGCGGCTGCTTCCGTTGCCGTGAAGATGCCGGAGATGATGCCGCCCAGGATGATCAGCGGCATGAAGATCGCCCAGAAGGCGCTCATGAAGATGTGGAAGGCGACGCCGAGGGTGAGGCCCTCGATCGGGTTCCGCGGAAAGCCCTTCTTGCGCGCCAGATAGAAGACGACGGCCATCTGCGCGACGCCGAGCATCATGCCCGGCACCGCGCCGGCCAGGAACAGCGCGGCGACCGAGGTGTTGGTCAACGCGGAGAAGATGATCAGCGGGATGGAGGGCGGGATGATGGGCCCCTGGATCGCGGAACTGACGGTCAGCGCGGCCGCAAAATCCTTCCGGTAGCCGTCCTTCTCCATCATCTTGATCTCGACCGGTCCGAGCGCGGAGATGTCGGCCAGCGCGGATCCGGACACGCCGGAAAACATCATCGAGCCGACGACATTGACATAGGCCAGGCCGCCGCGAAGCCGGCCGACCATCAGGCGAGAGAGGTTCACCAGCCGGTCGGTCATGCCAATCGCGGTCATGATCTCGCCAGCGATGATGAAGAGCGGGATCGACAGCCAGATGAAGACATCCATGCCGGTGAAGAACTTGTGGGCGTAGATATCGAGCATGCCGGCCATACCGGGCTTGATGACGAAGTAGGCCATCCCCGCGAAGCCGATTGCGAATATGACGGGGCTGCCCATAACCATGAGCACGAGCAGGAGGCCGATGACGATGAGAAGCGATTGGTCCATCGGGCTGCCTCAGATCTCGGCTTTGAGGATGGAGGGTTCGGCGGTCTCGGGCGTGCCGCGGACAAAGTCGCGCAGCGCCAGAACCAGCATGTGGAACAGCATCAGGGCTGCGCCGACGGGCACGGAGAGGTAGATCCAGTAAAAGCTGACCTGTAGCGTTGCAGACATGCGACGCTGTCCGAAGTCGGCATTCTCGTAGCCTTTCCAGACGAGTACGGCGAGCAGCACGCACAGCATCAGGCGGAAGATCGCGTTGCGGAGCGAAAGCAGCCGGCGCGGCCAGTACCAGTCGAAGAAATCAACGCGAACGAGCTGTTCGTCCTTCACCAGCAGGCTGCCCGCCAGCATCACCACCCATATCATCAGGTAGCGCGCGGCCTCCTCCGGCCACGGAAGCGAGAAGCCTAAGCCGTAGCGCAGCACGACCTGGATGAACAGGATGGCTGCAACTAGGATGAGCATGACCCGGGCGGCAAGGGAGGCGATGAAACCCAGGACGCCTGCGAGCATTTCGAGAGTTCTGAGCAATGACGCCTCCGCTCTCCGATGGTTGGACCGGATCGAATTGTCTAGATCCGGCAGGACGAACCCGCGCCGTGCGGCGCGGGCGCCACGATGACTAGTCCTGCGTGTCGGCGATAGCCTGCCGCAATTCCCCGATCAGCTCCGCGCCGACCTGCTCGGTGAGCATCTCGGCGATCGGCTGCTGGCTCTTCTCGACGAACGCCTGGAACTCCTCCGCCGTCGGCTGGTAGATTTCGACGCCCGCTTTCTCGATCACCTTCAGGTCTTGCGATTCCTTCGCCGCGATGATGCCGAGCATGGCAAAGGTCGCCTGGCGACCGGCATAATCGAACGCCGCGCGGTCTTCTTCGCTGAGGCTCTGGTAGAATTCCTCATTGATGGTGATGAGCGGCATGTTGATGAGGTGGTGATCCAGCGTATAATACTTCTGCACTTCCTGCAGATTGGCCAGAAGCATGGTGTAGGGCGCGTTCTCCTGCCCGTCGACCACGCCCGTCTGCAGCGCGCTGTAAAGCTCCGCCCAGGCGATCGGGGTGGGCGACGCGCCGAGCGCCTCGACCATCTTGATGTGGATCGGAACCTGCTGGGTGCGGATCTTCAGCCCCACCATGTCTTCCGGCGTGCGTATCGGCCGCACGGAATTCGAGAAGTTGCGGAACGCGGACGGCAGGTAGTTGAGGATGCGAACACCGCTCTGCTCGGCGACGACATCGGAAAGCTTCTTGCCGAACGGTCCTTCGAGAACCTCGCGCGCCACTTCGGTGGTTGCGAAAGTGTAGGGCATCTCCAGCACCTGCGCAGCGGGCGCGTAAGCCGCCACGTGGCCAGCATTCAGGCCGCCGACGATCTGCAGCGATCCGCGCGCATTCTGTTCAAGCAGCGACTCCAGGTCGCCGAGTTGGCCATTAGGGAACACCTGGATCTCGTAGCGTCCGCCGGTGTGCGACTTGACGATCGAGCTGAACACCTCGGAGTAGGCCCAGTAGGGGTTTGCCAGCAGGTCGCCTTCGCCGTCGACGTGTCCGAAGCGCACGATCGTCTGCGCGTCGGCAGCACCGATCATCAAGGTTCCAAGGCTCATTGTCGCCGCAGCGCAAAGAACACCCAGTTTTCGTATGATGGAATTCATTTCCTCAACTCCGCTGTCGGTGGTGGATGGCATAGTGACCCCGACGCGGCGGGCCGATAGCCCGACGGCGCTCAAGTTCACCCTCGATATAGATGCTTCTGGCAATTTCCCTGGGGGCTTTGTGGCCGACCCCTCTTAGCCGTCTACCATACGAAACGACTTTCTAGTGTCAAGCTGTATCGTCAAATTCTTTTCGTATAGTGGATAATCGTACTATCCGCACTTTCCCCGCAGGAAGGGACATCGTATAAGGGAGCTATGTCGCTTGGCGGGTTCCGCCCGGTTGCCAGACAGCAAGAGAGCTGGAGTCAGCAATGAACGTCCGACCTGCCAAAGTCATGGAACCCGGTGTCGAAACGGCGGTGCCCGACCTGGACATAGGGGCAAGGCTGGCCCAGCTTCGTCAGCAGCAGGGCTGGACGCTCCAGCAGGCGAGCAAGCGTACCGGCGTCTCCGCGTCGGCGCTGTCGAAGATCGAGCGCAACGAATTGTCGCCGACGATCTCGACCTTGCAGCGCGTCGCCCGCGGCTACGAGCTCGACGTGGTCGCGCTTCTCAACGACAGGGAAGCCTCCCGCAGCCTGCCCGGCCGCCGCAGCGTGACAAGGACGAATGAGGGGCGCCCTTACCAGTCGAACAGCTGCGCCAACACCATGTTGTGCGCGGACCTGCTGGACAAGCGCATGACGCCGATCCGCACGCGGGTAACGGCGCGCTCGCCCGAAGAGTACCGATCCTGGCCGGTCAGCGACGCCGAAATCTTCGTGACGGTGGTCAAGGGGACGATGGTGGTCCACAGCCAGATCTACGAACCCCTCATCCTCAATGCGGGCGACAGCCTCTACTACGACGCCGGAACCCCACACATCTGGACGTCGGAGGGTCCCGAGGATGCCGAAGTGATCTGGGTGATCTCCTCCTAGAGAAACCGCATGCTGCTGAACACTGGCGATTACCGCGAACGGGCGCGGCGCAAACTACCGCGCGGCCTGTTCGAATATATCGATCGGGGCACAGAGGACGAGCTTGCGCTGTCCCGGCTGCGGAGCTCGCTGGATTCTGTGGTGCTGCGGCCATCGGTGCTTTCAGGCCATGCGAGGCGTGAGCCCGGCACGACCCTTTTCGGCAGGCGGTTCCCGACGCCGCTTGTCATCGCGCCGACAGCACTTGCCGGCCTCGTCGCCCATAATGGCGAATTGAAGCTGGCGCGCGCTGCGGCAGCGCTCGGCATCCCGTTCAGCGTGTCGACCCAGTCCGTCACCACCATCGAGGAAATCCGCCGCGCCGCGCAGGACGCGACGTTGTGGTTCCAGCTCTATGTCTGGCGTGACCGCACACTGACCGCCGATCTCCTGAAGCGGGTGCGGGCATGCGACTGCGAATGCCTCGTCGTGACCGCCGACACACAGATGTCGCCCAACCGCGAATACAACCAGCGCAACGGCTTCGGCATCCCGTTCAAGCCGACCCTGCGCAATCTCGTCGATATGGCCGTTCACCCGCGCTGGCTGCTGGGCGTGATGCTGCGCTACATGCTCGCCGGCGGCGTGCCGACCTATGGGCACTATCCGGCCGAGTACCGCAGCGCCATCACCCGCGCCAATGTGCAGGAGGCCGTGCGGCTGGAGACAAACCTTTCCTGGGGAGACGTGAAGCGGCTCCGCGACGAGTGGCCGGGCAAGCTCGTCGTGAAGGGCGTCCTCTCGATTGAGGATGCCGAGCTGGCCCTGGCCGTAGGCGTGGACGGTGTCGTGGTTTCCGCGCATGGGGGGCGCAATCTCGATTGCCTTCCGTCTACGGCAAGCTGCCTTTCAGCGATCGCGGAGGCGTTTGGCGATCGCATGACGATACTGGCCGACAGCGGCGTCAGGCGCGGCACGGACGTGCTGAAATATCTGGCCATGGGTGCCCAGGGCGTGATGCTGGGCCGGCTTCCGCTGTGGGGTCTTGCAGCCGGCGACGAGGAGGGCGCGAGTTCCGTGCTGGCCATGATGCTGCGCGAAATGGATACCGCCATGGGCTTACTCGGCGTGGCGGACATCGCGGCCCTGCGGTCGCCTGCGCGCTGGGGCATCGAAGCGCAACATTGAAGTGGCTCAGGCCCGCATCCCGGCTTTTAAGCCCAGTGTCACCACGCCGCAGCTCCGGTGTCTCATCGTGCTGCTTTGTCGTAGGCGGCGAGCCGCTGTCGGGCCACGTGTCTGACAAAAGTGACGTTACCGCCCGAAGTGCCAGCACAGTTGCTCTGGTCCCTGTCCCTTATTGAAGCGGAATACGCCTCCGACCTGGCAACTGAGGAACGGCGCTTCCCCCTCGCTTGGCTCGCGCGACAAATCCGGTTTCGGGCCGAGGCGGTAGCTACCTCGCCTAAGCTACGCCGGTCACAGGCCGCTGAAAGATCCGGCTGGTCACCATGGCCTTCGCCACCAGGCGGCCCGCCTCGTCGCGCACCGTCACGTCCGACACTGTCTGGTTCCGGCCGCGCTGGATGACGAGCGCTTCGGTGGTGAGACCGCAGCCGTCGGTCTCGGCCAGGTTGGCGGTCGCTCCGCCGATGGCATCACCGTCGGCAAGACCGGAAGCGGATGCCGCCGCTCCCGTCACGTCGATCAAGGTCGCGATGGCGCCGCCATGGGCGATCGATCCCGCCGTTGCCAGTTGCGGGCGGAAAGGAAGCTTCATGACCACCCTGCCCGTCTCCGCCTCGACCACCTCGATCCCCAGCGGTGTCGCGAAGGGCGACCGCGCCAGCACATCCTCGATCCATCTGCGCGCGATCGCATGCATGGCCGTGCTCCTTCTCGGTTGGCGTTCGTGTCACGCGGCAGCGGAGCGACGCAGCCCATGAATTGCAGCACTGCGAACAGGCCGACGACCAGTGCCTGGGCGGCGATGAAGGCCGTGCCGAGCAGGTTCGGGGACACCGAGCCGGAGAACAGCAGCCCGAAGCTGGCGAGCACCCAGAGGACGTTGGCGATGATGTCGATCAGAACAAGGCGGGAGACCGCCTTGCGACGCGCCGTGACCAGGAGAAGGGCGACGAAAGCCGGGCGCAACAGCGACGCGATCATGCTGTTCTCGCGGTTCCATGTCGGCATCGCGGAGATCGCCGACCACTGCGTTTTCACGGACGTCGTGCGCGACCTCGTCTCCCACTCATCGTGCTCTGCTTGAAACAGCGTGAAACGACCGGCAAGAGCCATGCCCACCATGCGCTGATCGACACCATTGAGGCCCACAAGCCCGCAGAGGCTGCGGAGTTGATGAAGCATCACATGCTCGATCTCCTGTCGGGCCTCGACCTCACGCGCGGCAGGCCCAAGCCTGAACGCCTCGCCGACTTGTTGCGGTAGTGGTGGTGCCTGGAACCGAGGCCGTAAGGCCGCTTGGGGTTTGTTTCCTGCCGTACGTCTCTGGCCGGAACGAGCAACCAGCGCCAGTCGCGACATTCGTGCTGGATGCAGCGAAGGTCGCGCACCCCTTTCACGGCGTTTGCGACTGAGCCGGTCGGAGCCTATTTCACCGCGCCGACCGTAAACCCCGCCACGAAGCGGTCGACGAAGAAGTTATAGATGACCGCGATCGGAACGCTGGCGATCAGGCAGGCGGCCATCATCGAGCCCCAGAAATAGACGTCACCGCGCACGAGGAACGTCGGGACGCCGACGCTGACAGTGTAACTCGAGGATGAGGTGATGAACGTCAGCCCGTAGACGAATTCCTGCGTCACCAGCGTGAAGGCGAAGATGATCACGGTCAGGATGCCGGCGAGCGAGATCGGCAGCACCACCTTGACGAAGGCGCCGAAGCGGGAGAGCCCGTCGATCATGGCAGCCTCCTCGAGGTCGCGCGGGATCGCCTTGTAGAAGCCCATCAGGAGCCAGGTGCAGAAGGGCACGGTGAAGCTCGGATAGACGAGCACCAGCGACCACAGAGAATCCTGCAGGCCGAGGAGCGCGATAATCCGGGCAAAAGGAATGAAGAGGATGGTGGGCGGTACGAGGTAGGTGAGAAAGATCGCGATTCCGAGCGTCTGCGCCCAGGCACCAGTCATGCGCGCCAGCGCGTAGCCGGCCGGCACCGCCAGCGCGAGGGTGATGGCGACCACCGCGACGCCGACGAGCGCGGTGTTGATGAGCCACTGGAGATATTGGGTCTGTTCGAACAGGAGGGCCAGATGCTCGAGCGTCGGCGGGTCGTTGAACAGGTACGGATTGTTGCCGGTGTCGTGTAGGTCCTGCGTCGTCTTGAAGGTGGTGATCACCATCCAATAGAAGGGAAACGCCAGGAAGGTGACGAAGAAGACGAGGATTCCCGCGTGTCCGCCTGCGGCGGCCGCCCGGCGCGCGCGTGCAGTGGCCGGGGTCATCAGGTGACCTCCGCCCGGCGGGCGAGGACAAGGAACAGGATCGCGACCGCCACCAGCACAGGGAACATGAACAACGAGATGGCGGCGCCGCCGGCAAGGTCGCCACCCTGGATGCCGGTGAAATAGGCCCAGCTCGCGATGACCTGAGTCGAGTCGTAGGGACCACCGCGGGTCAGCACGAAAACCACGATCATGTCGGTGAAGGTGAAGATGATGCCGAAGAGCACCGCCACCAGCGTGATCGGCAGGATGAGTGGCATGGTGATCTGGAAGTGGCGGCGCCAGAAGCCGGCGCCGTCGATCGCGGCGGCGTCATGGATATCCTGTGGGATCGAAGTCAGCCCGGCGAGGATGATTACGGTGGCCAGCGGGAGCAGCCGCCAGATGTTGACGATGACGATCGAGGCGAGCGCCAGGTTCGGCTGACCGAGCCAGATCGGCCATTCGTTCGGTCCGAGAACGCCAATCCGCTGCCCGGTCCAATTGATGATGCTGTAGATCGAATCGTAGATCCACAGCCAGCCGATCGAGCCGAGCGAGATCGGCGCTACCCAGGGCAGCAGGATCAGGAGGCGCACCAACCATTTGCCGCGGAAGTCCACAATCAGCGCCATGGCCAGCGCGTTGGCCAGCACGACGATGAAGATCTGCGAAATCGCCGTGATGACCAGCGTGTTGCGCAGGGCGAGCCAGAAGGTGCTGCTCTCGATCACCCGGCGGAAATTCACCAGGCCGGCGAAGTTCAGGGCGCGGCTGGCGACAGTGGCGTCCGACAGGCTGTAGTAGAGCGACACGATGAACGGGAAGCCCACCAGCACGATGATGTACAAGATGGCCGGCGCAAGCATGATGCGCCACAGCCATCGCTCGCTGTCGGCCAGCCGCGCCAGCGCGCCAGCGCGCTGCGTGCGCACCGCTCCGCGTGGGATCGACGCGACGCTCACCGCGCGTCTCCGTCGACACGGCGCCCGGTGGCACAGTCGAAGCGCCCGATATCGCTGCGGCGGATGACGAAATCAAGCCGCTCCCCGGCGGCGATCTCGATGCGGATGTTGCTCGGGATTTTCGAGATGACATGCGTCTCCGGCGCGCGGCCCTCGAGCACGCCGTAGACCAGCCGGTCAGCGCCGAGATATTCGACGCGCGTGACCTGGAGGGGCATCGCCACCGCGTCGTCCTCGCGCTCGACGCCGCGCGGCAGGAAGGCCTCCGGCCGGAAGCCGAGCCAGGTGTCGCCATCCTCCACGAGGTTCATGGGCGGCGAGCCAATGAAGGTCGCGACGAAGGTGTTGGCCGGCCGGCCGTAGATCTCTTGCGGCGTACCCACCTGCATCACTTTTCCGGAGTTGAGCACGGCGATGCGGTCGCCGAGGCCCATGGCTTCGGCCTGGTCGTGCGTCACATAGATCGTCGTGGTGCCCAGCGTGCGCTGCAGCTGCTTCAGCTCGTCGCGCGCGGAATTGCGCAGCTTCGCATCGAGGTTCGACAAAGGCTCGTCGAGCAGGAAGACGACGGGCTCACGCACCACGGCGCGCGCCAGCGCAACCCGTTGGCGCTCGCCGCCGGAGAGCTGGCGCGGCTTGCGATGCAGGAAGCTTTCGATGCCGAACATGCGCGCCGCCCATTCGACCTTGTTGCGGATCTTCTGCCGTGGAACGCCGAGCGCGCGCAGCGGAAACGAAATGTTCCGCTCCACCGTCAGATGCGGATAGAGCGCGTAGCTCTGGAAGACCATGGCGACGTTGCGCGCTCGCGGCGGCAGGTCGGTCACTACCGTGCCATCGATCACGATGTCGCCGCGGGTGGGCCGCTCGAGACCCGCAATCATTCGCATCAGCGTGGTCTTGCCGCAACCCGAGGGGCCGAGCAGCACGAGGAATTCACCCTCGCCGGCCGTAAGGTCGATGCCGTCGACGGCGTGGACTTCGTCAAAGTGCTTCGAGAGACCTCGTGCCTCCACCGTTGCCATCGGCGCCTCGGAATTCTCTGAAGACGGAACTGGCAGACGGGGTCGCGGTCAGGCGAACCCTCGTCTGCCAAGCGCACGCCAAGTGTGAGGACAAGGAGATCAGATCATGCCCCTTTCCTTCCACTTCGCCCAGATCGCCTGCATCGCCTTCTCGGCCATCGCGACCGCATCCTCCGGCGTATCGTAGCCGGTCGCCACCTTGGCGAACATGGTGTTCAGCGTCCAATTGCCGAAGGCTTCGTCAATTGCAGCGTTCGAGTAGCCGGGATAGCCGACATTGGTCGCCCAATCGAGCACGTCCTGCAGCACGGAATACTTGTCGGGCGGGACTGCCTTGGCATCGGTGGCGACCAGCTCCTTCAAGTCGGGCACCGTGTTGGCGAAGCAGGG
The DNA here is from genome assembly GCF_016756635.1 of Mesorhizobium sp. L-8-10. Lineage (NCBI taxonomy): Bacteria > Pseudomonadati > Pseudomonadota > Alphaproteobacteria > Hyphomicrobiales > Phyllobacteriaceae > Mesorhizobium > Mesorhizobium sp. L-8-10. The sequence goes on from NZ_AP023263.1 coordinate 6,277,206, forward strand.
GAAGTTGTAGAACTGGCTCGCCTTGAAGGCCACGCCGAAGTTGTTGATGTAGTCGACCAGGAATTTCTGCGCGCCCTTGATGTTCTGCGAGAATTTCCAGATCACATAGCAGTCCATCACGTGCTCCAGCCCGATGCGCCGCACCGGGCCCTCCGCCGCCTTGGCGAGCGCGATCTTCTCGTGGATCGGCAGATTGGTGTTCTCGCCGGTGCGGGTAACCGAAATGGCGTTCAACACCAGCGACGATCGGCCGGCGAGCATTTGCCGGTTGTTCGACGAGGCGTCCCAAGCGAGCACTTCCGGCGTCATCGCCTCTTCGAACAGCGCCTTCACGAACTTGAGCGCCTCGACCGTCTGCGGCGAATTGATCGTGAGATTGCCCGTCTCGTCCTGCTCGTGCGCACCGAACGAATACATGATGGCACGCATCGCCATGGCGGTATCGAGCTCGGCTGACAGTCCGATGCCCACAGGAGTGCCGGTCGCGTCCTTGATCTTTTTGCCGCCGACGCGAACATCCTCCCAGGTATTCGGCGTCATGGCGATGTGGCCCCACAAGTCGGAACGATAGTTGACCGGGTCGGGCACGAAGCTGTCGGAAAACGCAAAGTACTTGCCGGTCTTCGGATTGAAGGTGCTCTTGACCGCCAGGTCGACCGGCTTGCCGTAGGTCTTCTCGCACTCGGCATAGACGTCCTTCATGTCGACCACCTGATCCTCATAGACCGAGGGCGGCGACAGGAACATCACGAGGTCATGACCCTGCTGCGCGGAGACTTCAGCCGCCGCGCGCGAGGGAATAAGGGCGAGATTGATGTTGTCGACGACAACTTCCGTGTCGTTCTCCGCACCCCATTTCTTGACGTATTCGGTGTTGAACCAGGTGTCGTAGGCCGGAACGAAATGGCTCCACTGCAGGATCTTCAGCGTGCTGGCAGCGCTGAGGGGGGTCGCGTGGAAGAACGGACCAACGCTTGCGGCGATGCCAGCGGCGGTGGCGGTCTTGATCACATCGCGGCGCGACGGGCCGCGGCTCTTGCGGATTTGCATGCTTGCCTCCCTTGGAAGTTCATTGGAGATTCTCTCCGTGAACGTGACGACAGGCTTTTCCACTCCCGACGCCGGGCAACCTGTTCGTCCAATGCAGCCATGATGCACCGCGCGCCTGATGGCATCCGTTCGGGACAGATCAGCCTGCACGCTCCGAACAACGATCCAAAGGGTCGTCAGCGACAATACCGGGCATCTCGGCTCCAGGTCAGCAAGCCACTTCCGTGGCGACCCGATCGCCCATTCTGCTAGGTCGCTTTCGCGTCAATTAGCAAATACTAACATTGCTCAAAGGGTTCCGCATTGCTTTTTTGGCGCGTGGCGCCCTCGCGGGCGGTCCTCTTGGGCCAAATGCAGGCGAAGCACAGGTCGTCCGGACCCGCGAACCGCCAGACCTTCCTGGGCGGGATCATCAGGGGAGGCATTTGGCGAGAAATGCCACCTCATCGTGCACTCTGCCGACCTTCCGGGCGATCGACGCGAAGGTCCAGAACGGGTCATCGGCGTGAATTCAACCGAGGGCGAGTGAACTTCCAAATAGGGTCGATAGCGGCGTTCCCTCCCCCGAGGGTACCAGACGTCGGACTTTCACCACTTGAGCGCCGCGCGTCATCTGGATGCGCAAAGTACGTGTCTATCACGTGTGATCTCGGGCCGACGCGACAGCTACCTCGCCGAAGCTCCGCCGGTCACAGGCCGCCGAAAGATCCGGCTGGTCACCATGCCCTTCGCCACCAGGTGGCCCGCATCGTCGCGCACCGTCACGTCCGACACCGTCTGGCTCCGCCCGCGCTGGATGACGATCGCCTCCGCGGTGAGGTCGCGTCCATCCGCCGCGGCCAGATAGGCGATCGTCAGGTTGGCTGTCGCCCCGCCGACGGCATCGCCGTCGGCGAGGCCGGAAGCGGACGCCGCCGCTCCCGTCACGTCCACCAGGGTCGCGATCGCGCCGCCATGGACGATCGATCCCACCGTCGCGAGTTGCGGGCGGAACGGGAGCTTCATGACCACCCTGTCCGTTTCCGCCTCGACCACCTCGATCCCCAGCGGTGCCGCGAAGGGCGACTTCGCCAGGACATCCTCGATCCGTCCGCGTGCGATCGCATGCATTGCCGTCCTCCTTCTGCGGGAAACCGGGTCAAGCCGCCGCCGAACGGCGCAGGCCGACGAATTGCAGTTCGGCAAACAAGGCTACGGTCAGCGCCTGGGCGGTAACGAAGGCGATACCGAGAACGTTGGGGGCCACAGAGCCGGAGATCAGCAGCCCGAAGCTGGCGACCACCCAAAGGACGTTGATGGCGATGATGTCGATCAGGACGAGGCGGGAAACCGTCTGGCGCCGCGCCGTGACCAGGAGAAGGGCGACGAAAGGCACGAGCGCCACACCCGCCCAGAAGAGAAGCCCTTGCGGCAGTCCCAGCAGCGGACCGAGCACGCCGGCGCCGGCGATCATGATGATGGCGGTTGCGCCGGTGGCCAGCGTGTCGGCGATCAACGCGTTGCGCAGGAACGGGGAAACAGAAATCGACATGGGAATTTCTCCTTGGCGTTGCTCTCTTCGGTTGCCGGCGGCATCGCATCGGCTGATCCGATGGCGGAGAACATCGCATCCCGTCCGAAGCCGGGCGATTACGCTTGAGGTAATAAGGGCTAGCGTCAAATCCGCGCATTCCAAGGCTTTGCGGCCCACGAATGCCCATATGTCCTTTACCGGACTTTACCGCAAGGAGAAGGCCAATGAACGCGACGGAGCGCCAAGCCGAAGGTGTATCGATGTGGGTAATGGGTGGTCTCACCCGCGCCCACGACGCTGGCAAACGGGAACTGACAGAACGGGTTAAGGGCTACCCCGGCCTGTATCTGATATCCCGGCCCAAGAGCGCCACGAAGTGGGGTGTCCAAGGCTCACAGTCGTTCGTCTATGCCTACTGGAACCCCGAGACGCACAAGAACGCCAAGATGGTTTTCGAACCGGGCACGACCTTCGCCCGGGCCAAGGAACTGGCAACACAGTGTCGGCGTCTGGTGCGTGAAAAGCGCGACCCCAAGCCCGTCATCACGAAGCTGAAGAAGGACGTTGACGCCCTGTTGTCGGGTACTTGGGACGGCTACACGGTGGATGAACTGTTCCGCGAGTACGCCAGTAACTACAACTATCGCCCTGTCAACGGCCACGTCGCCAGCCAAGGCACAATCGAATATTACGCGGCCCGTCTCGGCCTCCTGCCCGATGGCGCAGGCGGCTGGAAGGAAAGCGGCAACGGCGTTCTGTCGAAGTGGAAAGGCAAGGTCTACGCCACCCGCGACGGCGACGTGAAGCTGGACGACCGCGACGCCGATGCGATCTTGCGCGACATGGCCCCGTCCGTCGCTAACAAGACCGTGGAAGCCTTGAAGCGTTTCGGACGGTGGGCCGTCTATGCCAAGCGGGCCAACACGAACCCCTTCGCCGAATTGCAACCGTTCCATGAAGAGGACCACCGTGACCGGCTGTTTAGCAACGCGGAAATCAAGCTGTTGTGGCAGATCACAGAGACGACCAACGATCCGCTTGACCGCCTCTATGGCAAGTCCGCGCAACTGATGCTGTTGACCGTGGTTCGTCCCGGTGCAGCTCGCCGTGCCCGTTGGGTGGATTTCGACCTCGGCAACTCGTCGCCTGTCTGGTATCTGCCGCCGGAGGAACGCCGCAAGCGCCAGACGAAGAGGATCGGCCGTCACGCAATCCCGCTCTCCCCCATGGCCGTCACGCTCCTGCAATCGCTGCCGCGTGAAGGGGAGTATGTCTTCTCCACGGACGGCGGGCGGACGCCTATCCCGGACGATGGCAAAGCCGTTACGCGGGCTTTCCGCAAGCGCATGGAAACCTCGCTTGGCCGCGACTACGCTAGCGAGCCGGAAGCCAACGAAGACGACAACTTTACGGGCGCATGGCAGTGGCGCGACCTCCGCCGGACGGCGGCAACCGGCCTATCCCGTATCAAGATCGGCCCCTTCTCCGTGCCGCCGCATGTCATCGAGGCGATACAGGACCACGCCAAGGGCAAGGTGTCGGCCGCATATCTCAAGAATACCTATCTGGACGAAGCCCGCCAGGTACTCGAAGCATGGTCCGCGCAATTGGCCCGCATCGCGGCATAGCGGCCCGTACAGCGCCGCGCATAAAGAAAGGGGGCCATCGCAGGCCCCTTTTCGTTTGCCCGTCTACGGCACATACATTCTTTCATTCGGCGGCTAGGTCAAAGCCGCTCTCGCCGCAATAGCTGACTTCGTCAGCCGTGAATGGTGCGCCCCTCTTTTGAATAGCTTCACAGGTGGCGAAGGCGGCCCGGTAAACCCATCCCTTGTTAGCCCATGCGGCGGTTCCTTCCGCAATGGGAAGCTCCTTCCAACTGCCTCCATCGTTCGGGTTGAAAACCCATGTCATGCCCGTGGCGGTATCGAGCATGAATGTAAGATTAAGGTCTCCATTGTGGAGCACGTAACGGCCTACCTCGGCGGGTGGCTTCTCTTGGGCCTGTGCCATGCTTGCGAAAGAGGCGGCACAAGCGGGGATAAGCAAAAGACGATGCATCATAGAGGCCCCATCCTGCCCGGCCTAAGTCGCCTTCAAACTCGATACCCGATCTTGCCATAGATCGAGGCGTGTTAGGAAGAGATGGATCGGGTGGTGTCGTCGGGCGATTTGCGCTTTGCAACTCAAACACTTAACCCGCTAGGCGCGGGCGGTAGTGGTTCTGATTGCTTTTAGAACATAGACACTTAGGGGTTGTTTTGTGGCCAGCGGACGCGCCTCCGCGTTCGGTTTCCGGGGTTTTGTTATTTTTTTCCACCTAGCGGTTGTGGGGACCCGGCCGCCGGTACCCGCCCGGATGGGACCCTAAAGGGGGGAACCCGGTACCCCACGGCACGGCCCGGCTGCGGCCTCCGGTTGCAACGGCCCGGTGCCGAGCGCGCTGGCGCGATGTAGCGCATGCCTTCCGACCTCCGGCCATACCTCGGCTTTGCCTCGGCTGTTGCAGTGCAGCATTCCGCCTCACGGTCAAGGTTCGCGGTAAAGACCCGGCAAAAACCGAAGCAATATCAATCACAAACAAATACCCGGTACGTAATAGCCAGCCGATTTACCCCCTGCCAGTGCCCAAGCGCAGCCAGCCCCGGAGCCCCGAAGGAGCCTGCCCCCCTTATCAACCGTTGATAGAACGGCCTGATAAAGTGATAATGCCCCCAGAAGCGGCCGGGGCCCCGCCCCGGAGCGCCCCGCTGCGGACATGCGGACATGCGGCACTATCTCCGTCCCCCGGCTGAGGCCATTGCAACCATCGCAGGCAGGCCCCCCCCAACGCTGGCAGTTCCGGCGTGCGGGCGGGCTATTGGGCAGGGCGAAACATACACGCGGTCCGCAAATACACGCGGGCGGATTGCCAGTCACAGCCGAAACTTGGCCCAATCTAGTGAACACCGGGCCTTAGCCGCGACCACCCCCGGCGAAGCGCGGCGAAGCTGTCACGCCCCCCGTAGCGGCCGGGGAGAGTTTTTTGATCCAATTTTTGATTTTTGATGACCCCCCCTAATCAAAAATCAGATTGTTTTTTGTTCCGCATCCCCGCCGCCTCACTGCAACGTCGTCGTTGGCGGCGGATCAATCAGGCAAGAGATGAAACAACGGCGAGACGACGAGTAGCTCCTTTCGACCACACCCTTTTTTGCCCGAGTAAGCGTAGCCGGAGCAATACCTTCATCTTTGGCCAGCGCCGAAAGCTCGGTCTCGGCCATGGGGCCGTTGGCCAACACGTTCCGAAGGAACGCTTCGGCTTTCTGCCGCTCGGCACTCGGCCGGCCCCGTTTGAGCTTCACATCGTCTTCGTCAATCGTCTCGCCGAAAACGAAACGCCCCTCGTCAATGGTATAGGTCCGGGCAGGACCGAGTTCGCCATAGTTCGTCTTAACGTGCTTCATAATCCGGGTGCCTTCGTTGGTTTGCGCGAGAAGCATAACCGACCGCGATGCGTTGACCCAATCGGCGCTACCCGACCATGCGTCTTGATTGTCGTCGGCTTGGCTCTTGCGGACGTGGCCGACCAGGATGATGGTCACTTTGTATTTGTGGCCTAGAGACGCCAACTGCGTCATCAAGGCCCGGACCGCGTTCGCCTTATTCATGTCCATTCTTCCGCCGGCGTAGTAAACAACCGGATCAATGGTCATGACCCCAAAACCGCCCTGTTGCAGATATGTTTCTACCAGCGCAATCCCGTCCGTATCGAGTGTGAACAGCGTGTTTGGAACGGCAATCATCCGCATGTCGGCCCCTGCGGCTCGCAGCCGAGGCTTGATGACCTTGGAGTAGTCATCTTCCGCAGAAAGCATGAGCACTCGCATCGGAGCCCTTTCCCTCTCCCCGGGATTGCGCTCGTCTCCCTCTCCGGGGAGCGTATCACCCCGGCTGAACCTTGCAGCGAGTTGAATGGTCAGGAAGCTCTTGCCCATGCCACCCCGGCCGATCAAGCCGCATAGTTCATTTTTGGGAAGGTATGGACGCCATAGCCAGTCTATATCTTCCTCGTCAATGTCCGTCATCCAAGTGAGACCGGGTATAACAGGTCTATCAGCCAATTTGCGACTAGTCGCATCGCTTGCCAGATCAGTGTCACCTTGATTTTCAAGGTCATTTACGTTAGTGTGCATTTAAGGGTAGTCCTTTCATGTTTGTTGCGTTTTTGGCCTCCCTATCGTCTCCACTACAGTCTTCTGCAAACGGCTCGTGCTTCGCGGGCCGTTTTTCTTGCCGATATTATAGCGACCGCGACCGAAAAACCCAATCCCTAGCCGTTCGGATAGCACCAAAGGTGACTTAGTTACCAATGGTTACCACCCGTCATACTGCGCCGGCAGCCCGGTCGGATGGCCGTTGGCGACATGCCACCGGGGCTTATCGGCAGAAGTCCGGTAGAATACCGGCGACCTCGCATAGTTCCTTGATTGAGAATTCCTGATGCATGACACAACTCCGTTCAATCGATTTCACTTGACATGTTGTCATTCTACCACTGTCGGTATATAATTCCAATCCTGACCCGGAAAGGACGTAAACTACGATGGACTGGCAGAAAGAGCGTAAGAAACGGCAGAGGTACGAAAAGCATCGTGCTGATACCACCGCACAGATTGACATGCTTGTGCGCCAAATTCAGGAGGGCGTTATTACCGGACAGCGGGTAGACGACCCGGAAATCCTTCGCGAAGTCCGGCAGGCCGCGAGGCGGTCGATAGACACTCGTTACAACCCGGTGACGACCTACCGCAACGCCAGCGGGCAGCTAGTCCAGCGCGGTGTGGGCGGGGCCGAAGTCCCTGCGATGCCGGACTTGCTGACCCGTGAAGATGTCGAGGCCGATTGGCGCTCACAGAAGCGCTATGCGAAATCCAGCAAGCACCTATGGAACAGTTATCGCGTGGAACATCCTACGGATGACCCGACCCATGTGCAGCAAGCGTGCCAAGCCCTTGTCAGTCAGTCGGGTATGTCGATGGACGAGCTTTCGGACTTGGCCGACGACGAGACCGTCCGCGATAGCTTGTTCGAAACTATCCACGAAACCACCAACGCGGTTCGGGCGGGCTTGGCCACTGCCCCGAGCGAAGGTGACGACCTCCGGACGGCCGGTCTTGGCGACTTCGGCAACCCCAGCGCTACGGCCTCGAAGCCCGCCGAGAAATCCGGCTCGCTGAGCAACGATCTTCGCGAATGGCAGAAAACCACTGGCCTCTACAGAGGAGATAACTGATGCAAGGATACGCCTATTATCATGCCGACAGCGAGTTCAAGGCCATCAAGACCATGGCCGAGCGAGCCTTCATCGACAACTTGTATGTCGCGCACGAAATCATGCCGCTGGACGACACGGCTCTCCGGAAGATGCTTAGAGACCTCCGGCCCGCCGATACGGTTTTTGTGGCGAGCATCGCTGCCCTTTCGGACCTGCCCTCGGAAGTTCTGGATATCGTCGCCAAGATCACCGCAGCAGGCGCAACGATTGTCAGTGCGGAACACGGCGGGCCGATCAATCCGCTGGACCTGCGACGCTATCTGACCCCGTTCCTTGGGCTAGAGGACGCAGCGAAGAAAATCGACGCCACGCTTCAGGCCGAACGCCAAAAGCACAGGCAGGAAATCGAAGCCTACGGCCGACAGGTGCAAGAACGCCTTGTTACGGTGCTGATGAAACGCGGTATCGATATGGCCGCGATCCTCTCCGGCAAAGACGAGATTTGTCCGAAGACCCCCACCAACCCCAGTCGCGCCCGTGACCTGAAGGCCAAACGCCTCGCTCTTGGCATCACCCAGGAACAGGCTGGCTTACTGGTGCCTGATAAGGCCGTTGGCAAATCCACGATCAGCGCCTTCGAAAACGATGGCACTGGCCCCCGGATCGATGACTATGAGCTTTGGCTGAACTTCGAGGCCAGTCGCCGCAAGGTCGCCGAACAATCCAAGCCCAAGCCGGAGGCCCCGGACGCCCTGCCGCTGACCACGCAGGATGTGCTTGCGGCGAAGATCACAGGCATCGAACCACAGGGAGTACAGATCAATGGCTAACCCGTCGCAGCCTTCAGGTGAGCATTCCCCCGGCAAGGGCTTCACGGCCAAGCTGCGGGTACGCGGCGGCAAGGTCGTCTCGGATGCCGAAGCGGCTGAGATCGACGCCTTGCTTACACCAGACTGGTACAGGGAACACATCGCAACAGGAGTGAAGTAAATGGACTACGGACAGATGACTTACAACCCGGCTGCCGAGCCGATGCTCACGAACAACGGCAAGCTCAATCTCAATCACGCTTGGACTTCGAAACGGTACGGTCTGCGATCCACGAAGGACGGCTCCTTTGAGGCGAGTGCCACTTCGTTTCTGGTCTATTCGAGCAAGATCGCTCGCGGTCATTACTTCGACCAGAACGGCCACCCCGTTTCGGTCGATATTGCTCGCATGGCCGGTTTCGATGTTGACGCGGATTTGCAGGAGAAAGAACGCTCCGAACGTCTGGCCAAGGTGCAGAAGGAGATCAACCTTGAGTACCAGAAATCAAGCCACGAAGTTCTACGGGAACGGGGCGGCTACACTCTGAGGGACGCCGGTTTAAACCGCGTAGAAATCTACGATCGCGAAGGCAAGAAGCTTTCGGTTCGGCCGATGGCGATGGCTGAAGCCCAGCGGTTTTTCGATGCCATGGTGCCGCCGGAGGAGGAATGACCGATGCGCAGCCTGTCACAGACCAAGAAGCTCAAACGCCTCGTCGCCTACGCGGACGACATTGACGAGCTTCAAGAGGAACTCAAGGACCTCATGGCCGACATCGGCCAAGACGACTTCATTCACGCGGTTGCCGAGTGCCTGTTTGAAGGGGAGTATGACTAATGGCAACGCGGTTCCCGTGGGAAGTTGAGCAGTCTGACCCCTTCACCGCAGCAAATCCCTTTAGCAGTGCCGTCCAGCGTGACCCGTGGCAGGGTTTGAGGGCCGTCACCGGTGGAAGTACCGGGCAAAGACCCAACGCGCCTGTAGGGCCGGTTTCTGGTGGTGCGTCTAGTCGCTACAACCGCCTGCTCGACCCCAATCGTGGCATGATGCGCGGCCTTGGCCAGTTGCTTGGCTCACCGACCCGCGAGGAACATCAGCGCGAACAATTCTCAAGCGCCACGGCAGGAGCGGCACGGGCCATCCAAGACCGCATTCTGCGTGGCGGCATGAGCCCGCAGAAGGCCATCCTCGATTTCCTTGGCACCCCGGAAGGGCAGCAGTTCTTCCTCTCGGGTGGCGACTTCCCGGACCTCGCGAACATCGCCGCACTGGCCGCGCCGGAAGACCGGAAAGCCCAGCTTGAGCTTGAGAAGACCCAGCTTGAAGTCGACCGGCTGCGCAATCCGACAACCGACGACATTGACGAATACAACCTTGCGAAGAAGGAAGGGTATCAGGGCAATTTCGCCAATTGGCTGGCCGAGACCAGTAAGCCGCTTGTCGATATGTCGCAGCACGAAGACCCTGAAAAGTTCATCCGCCAGACGCTCGACACACAGACCGGCGAACAATTCGGCAAGCTCCGCGAACAGGGCTACAAAGCCGCTGGCTTGGCCCAGGATTTCGAATTGCTCTCCGAGCTTATGAAGCTGGCCCCGCAAGGCAATCTGACCGGCCTGAAACTCGACCTGCCGTTCATGGAGCGTTTCTCGCTGGCTGAGATCGGCAACGACGCAGCCGGCGCATTCGAAGCCACGATCAACCGGATTGTACCAACACTTCGCCAGCCCGGAAGCGGCGCACAGTCGGACAAGGACATGGACGTGCTGCGCAGCAGTATGCCCCGGCTCTTGAATACCCCCGGTGCAAACCAGTTGATCCTGCAATCGCTGCAGGCGAAAGCGGCACTGGACCTTGAACGCGCCCGTGTCGTTGACGACTACGCCGACCGGCTGATCACCATTGCCGAAGCGCGACGGAAGCTCCGTGAGATTGATGCCGTGTCGATTATCTCCCCGGACATGCACCGCATCTTGGAGAGCAACACCACAACGCAGCGGGCGCAGGCCGAGAACGAACCCAGCGCGGGCACGGTGGACAAGATGCTTCGCGGCATGGATGCCGTGCCGCTCGGCCCCTACGGCGCGGCGGCAATCCCGCCCGACTTCATGCCGGACGATCCGCAGCGCGGGTATTTCTGGAACTTCCTGACCCCGGAGGAGAAGCGGCTATGGCAACAGTGACCAAACCGCGACTTGAGGCTGTCGCCCGTGCCCGTGGCCGTGGCCGCGCCAACGACGCCGGACAGCTTCAGTGGAAGGGGCTCTTGCCGATGGCTCGGCTTGCGCCAGCCCCTACGCCCCAAGCCGATAAGGCCGATACGCTCCGGCTATTGAGCCGCGTGGCGAAGACGATAGGCGATGCGACCAGCGACGACCTCGTGAAGGCAGTTACCAGCGTAATGGCCCAGCTTTCCGAGACCGGCTTCCACTACGATCCGGCCGCCTATTCGCAGCTTATGGCTAGGACGAAAGCCGGTCTCGACAAACAGCACCCGCAAATCGTCGCGCCACGGGCGCATGCGCTGATCGACCAGCTAACCCGACAACCGGTGCTGGACATCGGCGAGTTTGAGTTGCTCGACATCGGCCGCGATGGACAAGAGCCCGAAGCCATGGCCATCGTCAAAGACGAGTTCAACGATTTCCGTCTCAATGGCCGGATCGACGGCCCGGCCCTCGCGGCGACCGAACGCGCCCAACTGCGCCGTGATCTTCGCGTCATCGTGCGGCGAACGATCAAGGCCGAGACCGTGGCTGATATGCTACGCGCGGCCGACAGCAGCATGAAGGGGTTTGTGGCCGGCTTGAACGAGGCCATCGCAGCCGAGCTTGCGAAGGGCCAGCGGTCGATCTTCAACGCCGTCGAAAAGGACATGCTCAGCGCAGTCCGCTCCGGCTCCAAGCCGTGGCAGGTGCTGGCACAGGCATTCGGCTTGCCGTCGCCAATCGGCTGACTGGGGTTCGTTCCGCCCTTGTGTCGCTGGAGAAGTGGCCCGGTTGTCTCCTTGCCGGGCCATTTTCTTTACGCCGGCTTTACCGCGCTTTTGCGCCCCCTCGCTGAAACCCGCAGAAAACCGCCATTCTCCGAATTTTTTGCTTTACGCTTGAGGTAATAGAATGACCACCGCCGATCGGTTAGCTTCGTGGCATGGAACAGACGGATGACACGGTCGGCGGCATGATCCGCCAATGGCGCACAAGGCGGCGCATGAGCCAGCTCGACCTGGCCGCGGAGGCCGAAATATCCCAGCGGCATCTGAGCTTCGTCGAGAGCGGCAGGGCGGCCCCGTCACGCGAGATGGTGCTGCATCTGGCCGAGCGGCTCGACATACCGTTGCGCCAGCGCAACCGGCTGCTCTTGGCCGCAGGCTTCGCGCCCAGCTTCGGCGAAAGGCAACTCGAGCACCCCTCGCTCAGGCCTGCGATGGACGCGATCGAACAGGTCTTGAAGGGACACGAGCCCAATCCGGCGCTCGCCGTCGACCGGCACTGGAACCTCGTCAGGGCCAATGGCGCGATTGCTCCGTTCATGGCCGATATCGCGGAGGCCTCGCTGCTGGCGCCGCCTGTCAACGTGCTGCGGCTCAGCCTGCATCCAGGAGGGCTCGCGCCGCGTATCGTCAATCTCGGCGAGTGGCGGGCTCATCTCCTGGAGCGGCTGCGCCGCCAGAACGAAACCTTCGGCGATCCCGTGCTGGGCGAGCTGGAAGCCGAATTGCGGACCTATCCCGGCGCGCTCACGCGCGGCCCCGTCGTCCACGACGAAGGCACCGCGATCGTTCATCCGCTCAGGATCAGGATGGGAGACGTCGTTCTTTCGCTGATCAGCACAATCACCGTATTCGGCACGCCCGTGGACGTCACGCTGTCGGAACTGGCGATCGAATCCTTCTTCCCGGCCGACGAGGCGACCCGTTTCGCCTTGCAGAAGATGGGACTGCCTTCAGCCTAGCGCTGAGAGGCTGACGCATCGAGTGGGAAGCGGTCATTCAGGGGTGACGCGTTGCACGACCGCTTCGTGCCATTGAGTGGTCGTTGCCCTGCCGATCGTCGAATGAATGTTTGGGGCGCGCGAAAGGGGCTGGCAGCTTCTGTCTTTGCAACGACGACTGCTGACCTCTTGACGAGTACCGGGTTTGCAAACCGACCCCGTTCGGACGCCGGCCCCGCCCGACGAAGGTCGGAGACGACCCTTCCCGGCAATTTCCTGATCCTCCTGGACTTGACGCTGGCCTGCCGCAGTTGAGCGTGGCTCGCGTCTGCCGCATCGTCCTTGGTACCTCCCGCTCGTGGTGCGGAACCCTTTACGTGGCCGGGTTGCAGGGGCCGATCGCGAAATCGGCCCCGTGCTCCTATTTCACCAGTTCGATCTCGCTCGGCCGCCAGGACTTGTCGAAGAACGGCTCGAGCGGGCTGTAGAGGCGCAAAAGGGTGAACCAGCCCTTCTCGGGGTCGGTCTGGATCCAGTTGCCGCGGGCCACGCCTTCCGGCTGCTCCGGCGCGAACCACACGGTCGTCGAGCCCTCGGCATTCGCTTCCGCCGCGGGTGAAGGGAACGACTGGCTGCCGGCTCGCGGATATTTCTGCGGCGTTGCCAGCATTGACCGGCTCTGGTTGTCGTAGAGCGTGAACGACCAGAACGCGGCGGCAGGAATGCCTTTCGGCAGCGTCACCTTGTAGGTCCTGGCGCCATCGAAATAGTCGCCGTTCGCGTCCTTCATGGAACCTAGATATTGCGAGCCGACATTGGTCAGGCGCATGACCATTGCCGGGGTGATGCCGGTGGCGATGTAGAAGAACGCCGTCCGCGCCTGCATCCGTCGGTAACCACTTGCCGGAAGCGGCTTGGCGCCCTCCGCCGTGATCTCGGGCGGCGGAGTCTCGAATAGATAGCCGCCCGCGAACAGGGGGTTCCACCACTGAGAGTCCTCGTAATAGTAGACACCCGAATATTCCGGCTCGAAGCCGAGCGTGCGGCTCGTTGCATTGGCAAGCGTTACCGCCTCGGTCAGTATCTTCTTCATCCGCTCGTCCGGCGCGAACGGCTCGCCCTTGACGATTCCGATTGCTGCGATCGGCCCCATCAGTTCGGGATCGATCACGGCCGCCGGCTCAGCCTGCACCAGGTCGTTCAGCATCTCGAAGTAGCTGTAGTCGTTCGGGGGCACGGTGTTCATCACGAGCCCAGTCCCCTCGTGGAACACCGGCGACTTGGGCTCGGCGTCGCGGCTGAGCTTGACACCGCCCTCAAGGAACCGGCCGATCGACATGCCGACTCCGCCCTGCGCATATGGATAGAGCTTCGTCGTGGCCTTGATCTCTTCTACCACCGGCGCGGGATCGTCGTTCTGCAGGAAGGAGCGGCCGAGCACCAGAACCCGGTTGGTCCGCGAACGGGCAACGTAATATCCGCCATCGGGCAGAAACCCGTCGTAGTCCGGTCCGACGAGGAGGTACTTGCCGCCTACGCCACGGTCGGGGCCCGGGCGACCGAAATCGGTCACCCAGCGAAACCACATGTCGTCAATTGTGCCGAGAGCGCCGGGGGGTGTCTCGAGCACCATCGGTCCGTCCGACAGGTTCACGAACGAAAAGTAGTAGATGGTGTCGGCATTCGCGGTCAGGAAGATGGAATTCGCATCCATCAGCTTCGAGAATAGGATGAACTCGTTGTCCTTGATGCCGGCTGACTCCATGCCCTGTCGGATCGCCTCGACACTCACGCCCTGCAAGGTATCGGTGAAAGCGCGGAAGGCATACGTGAAGTCGAGATTGTCATAGATCGCCTTCGCGGTATCCGGGTCCGGCACGCCATCCCTGAAGGTGAGCGTACCGATCCGGGTCTCCACGCTGTCGGGCGTGGTGATCGCTTGGGGCATCTCGGCCATGGCACCGCCGGGCGTGCCGGCGGTGAGGAGCGCGACCGCAGCGGCCGCAAACATCTTGTATAGCATGGGTCTGTTCTTCTCCTGATTCAGGATGAAATGGGAGCGGCGGTTGCCCGCCGCCTCGCGGTTCAGTTGACCAGCTCGACTTCGCTCGGCCGCCAGCTCTTGTCGAAGAACGGCTTGAGCGGGCTGTAGAGGCGCAGGATCGTGAACCAGCCCTTCTCGGGGTCGGTCTGGATCCAGTTGCCGCGGCCCACGCCTTCCGGCTGCTCCGGCGCGAACCAGATCGTGGTCGAGCCGTCGGCGTCCGCCTCGGCCGCCGGAGACGGATAGCTCTGGCTGCCGGCGCGCGGATAACGCTGCGGCGTGTCGAGCATCGAACGGGACATGTTGTCGTAGACCGTGACGGACCAGAAATTCTCCTCCGGAATGCCCTTCGGCAGGGTTACCTTGTATGTCTTGGCGCCATCGAATGCGTGCTTGTCAGCATCCAGCATGGTCCAGAGGTAGGTCGAGCCGATGCCGGTCAGCCGCATCGCCATGGCGGGCGTGATGCCGGTGACGCCGTAGAAGAAGTTGCTGCGCGCGTTCATGGTCCGATAGCCGGTCGGCGGGAAGGGCTTGACACCCTCGGCGGTGATCTCGGGGATCGGCGTTTCGAATTCGTAGCCGGTCTGGAACAGATAGTTGATCCACGACGAGTCAGGATAATAGAACCAGCTCTCGTCGCGCGGATGCATGAACAGCGTGCGCGACGTCGCGTTGGCGAGCGCCAGCGCCTCGGTCATGATCTTCTTCATCCGCTCGTCGGGGGCGAAGGGCTTGCCCTTGACGATGCCGATCGCCGCGACCGGGCCCATCAGTTCGGGGTCGAGCGCGGTGGCGGGCTCGCTCTGCACGACCTCGTTCAGCATCTCATAGAAGGTCCAGTCGTTCGGCGGCACAGTGTTCATCACCTTGCCGCTGCCTTCGTGGAACACGGTGGCGGGCGCCGGTTCGACGCGGCCAAGTTTCGCCTTGCCGGCAAGGAATTCGGCGATCGGCGTGCCGACGCCGCCTTCTTCGTATGGATAGACTTTTGTCGATTGCTTGATCGTCTCCACCACCGGCTTGGGATCGCTGCCGTTCTCGAGGAAAGAGCGGCCGAACCACAGGACCGTGTTGGTGCGCGCCTTGGCGACGTAGAATCCCCCCTCTGGCAACGGCCCGTCATAATCCGGGCCCACGATCAGGTATTTGCCGCCTTCGCCACGGTCCGGCCCGGGGAGTCCGATGTCAATCACCCAGCGGAACCATGCGTCCTGCACCGCGCCGAGGAACTTTGGCGGTGTCTCGACGACCACGGGACCCTTGCTGAGGTCAAGGTACCCCATGACATAGACCGTGTCGGCATTGGCCGTCAGGAACAGCGATTTCGCGTCCATCAGCTCGGAGAAAACGAGCACATCGTTCTCCTTCATGCCGATGTCCTGCATGCCTTTCTTCAGGGCATGTATACTCACGCCGCGCAGATTGTCCATGAAGGCGCGATAGGCGTAGGTGAAGTCGAGATTGTCGTAGAGTTTGTTCGCGGTCTCCGCGCTGGGAGCCCCGTCCTTGAACTTCAAAGTGCCGATACGCGTCTCCACCGTGTCTGGCGTCGAGATCGATTCGGGGATAGGGGCCTGCGCCAGTACGACGCTTACCTGTCCGGCGAAAAGCAGCGCGCCTGCGCAAATGGATAGTCGCTTCATCTGATCGTCTCCTCGTTAACGTCACCCGCGACGGGGCAAGCCGGTGGCCAGTTCCCCCCCGGCCTACACTGTGCCATGCCGCAGCGTCATGTCATTTCGCGACAGCGAGCCTTCTCCCTCAACCGACGGAAGTCGGAAGGCGACACCCCCGTCCACTGCCGGAACGCGCGCGTAAAATTGGCCGAGTCGGCGTAGCCGAGCTCGAAGGCGACGTCGATCACCCGCCGCCTGGGATCGTCCAGCAGTCTCGCCGCCGCCTCGAAGCGGACCTCGGCGAGAAGCTGTGAAAATTCGATCTCGCTCTCGGATAGTTTTCGCTGCAGCGTTCGGGAATGCAAACGCAGCGCCTCGGCGATGGAGTTCAGATGGGTGTGGCCCTCCGCCATCAGCGCCGCGATGATCTGCTTCACCGACCCGACGAAATCGTTGGCCGGGGCGGACGCCTCGAACGCTGTCAAGTCACGCTCGGGGGTGGCTGCGCCGCCGAGGGGCCGGACGAACGGCAGACTCAGCAATTCCACCGGAAACATAATCCCGCAGACTTCTCCGACGCGCACATCGGCCGTCCCGAAGGCATGCCGGGTCACCGCGACGTCATGTCTTGGCGTGATCAGTACGGCCGGCGGCTGCCATTGCGGTCCAGCGACGAGCCGGACAAGGTCTCGCATCAGGAACAGCGCGCACTGCTGCGCATAAAGGCTGCCAGGCCCCGTCTCATAGAGATGAGTATGCAGGAACTCGACATTCCCGAGCGAGCGCCTCCACCACAGCCGCTCGGCCGAACTATAGAGCGCGAAGGTCGAACGAACCTTTCCCAGGGCATCGTGCAGGGTAAGCGAGCGCAGCAGACTCCGACCGAACGCGCCGAGCCCTTCGACGGTCGCCGCCCGACCGACCACATATCCCAAATCCGCAGCATCGGCGGAGCGTGCGCATCTGGCCAGGAAAGCATGGGCAAGGTGGATCGGAACCAGCGCCTCGACATTTTTAGCGGCGACGGCCGGAAGCAGCGTGTCCCCAAATTCCTGTTGGAAAGCAGCGCCCTGTCGCTCCATGTATTGAATGAAGGGTAGGTAGGCACTCACGCGCACTTGGGGAACCGGCTGCATGTGCTGTCCTTGGATTTGCGAGCCACCATATAAGGACATCATGACAAATGAAACTCCGCGATCCGAAATCCAGAGTACTTACTCTGTGCATGCGCCTATGTTGTCGGTAGCCACGTGGCATTAGACCATTTCGGCACCTAGACTTCAGCGCGAGCGACTCTCATAGATCAAACCGGCGTTGGGATAGTGCAAGCGAGTGAAATCCTTCACCGTCGGATTCAGTGAATTCTCCACCGCCTGAAGGTCGGTAGCTTCAGTGCGGCCTGAAACCGGATCGGCCCGCCCTTCGGCGGGCAGGCGCGTCACGTTGAAATTGTCGTCGGGTTCGGGTGGCGTCTGGTTCTGGATGTACTCCACCCACATCTCGTCGGTCACGTTGCCACGAGTTGTGGTCCAATAGCCCCTCGCCCACAGCTGTTGCCCCCAGCAACGCTTGCGCAAGATCCCGCCAGCAGCCTATGCCAAGTGCGCCCTTTCAGGTGCTGGAACGCACGCGATAACGTTCGGCGCGCCAAAGGGCGCTTCGGCCCGTCATGCCGGCAATGTGCGCGTCCGTGCAGGCTGCACGATCGGAGCCGCGCGCTTCGGCTTCGTCTCCTCGACAGGGCCCTTCGCGGCTGTCCCGGCCTCGAAGGTGACGACGCTGTCGTAGAAGTGCGCCCCGGTGCTCGACCTCGGCGGCTCGGCCTCATGCATCACGCTGATCACGGTGATGCCAGCGCAGTTGACCTTGAGCGCCTGATGGAACGCGACCTTGCCCGCAGGGTCGAGCGCGCCGGTCGCTTCGTCGAGGAACAGAAGATCGGGCTTGTGGAGCAGGATGCGGGCAAGCACGAGTTTCTGCTTCTGGCCGCCGGACAAGACCTGATCCCATGGCCGGCCCTCCCGCGCTTCCTCATCGAGATATTCGATGAATTCGCCGAGGCCGGCCTTGTGAAGGGCGGCAGCCGCCCGCGTCCCGGTATGGCCGTCAGCGTCGTCGGGCAGGCAGACAAGAGCCTTGAGCGAAAGCGGCGGCAGCTTCACCTCCTGAGCGGCATACATCGAGCGCACGCCTTCCGGCAACGCGATGTCACCCCGACCGTAGGGCCACAGGCCGTTGATCGCCTTGAGCAGCGATGTCTTGCCGCATCCGGAAGGTCCCTTCAGGAAGGTCCACTCACCCCGCCGGAAGCGCAGATTGGCGACCGTGAGGAACGGAACCATGTCGTCCCCCTGATGCATCAGTTCGAGCTGCCGGACGGTGAGGCCGAAGACCGCGTGCTGGGTGCTGTACTGGAACTCGGACTGACCGGTGAGACGGTAGAAATCGTCGGGCTTGCGCACATCCTCGATGGCCTGGGCCAGATCGGTGACGCGCTTGGCGTTGGCCTTCAGGCTGGCGATCGCCGGCATCACGTGGATGAACCAGGAACATTGCACGATCAGCGAATTGACCAGTTCGGCGCCGGTCACATAGCTCTTCAGGCTGACGCTGCCGTTGGCATAGGGGAGAAGTCCCGGCCCGTAGGCGACGATCCTCGCGGCGACGAAATTGTAGACCAGTTCGAACGACTGGTAGCCGGCATTCACCCAGTTGAGCTTGGACCAGGTGCCGTCGATATCCCTGTAGAGCCGGCGGTGCATGGCTTTCTGCACCTGCTCGCCGCGCGCGGCCGCGACGTGGAAACTGCGCCGCAAAAGCGTGGTGAGCTCGCCGCGGTAGCTGCCCTCGGCGCGCTGGATGGCGATGTTCAGCCGCTCCAATATGCCGCCGAGCTTGAGGGCGATCAGCGTGTTGACCGGCACGTAGAGGGCGACCGCCGCAAAGGCCAGGGTGGCGCTGCCATAGATGCCGAGGAACTCAAGCCCACCCACCACGGTGGAGGTCTCGATCAGCTTCTGCCCAACGAACAGGAGCGACATGGCCACACCGAACACGCCCATGGCGAGGCCGATGGCGCCGCCGGTCATGCCCTTGATCGATTCCTGCACGCGCTGATCGACATTGTCAGGTGCGGGCTGCGGCTTTCCCGCGCTGTCCGCCCCGCCGTGCTGGACGTGGAAATGGGTATGGTTGCCGTCGAGAAGCGCCTCGTTGAAGCGCCCGTCCAGCCAGGCACGCCATTTGCGGTGCAGCGTGGAGGAGGCCAGGTGGCGGATTGCGATGAGGCCGGCATCCTTCATAAGCACCAGCAGGAACAACGTACCGGCGCTCGTCAGCAGGTTCTGCAAGGGATCGGTATTGCGCTCCTGATCGTGGAAGAAGGCGATCGCATCGACGAGTTCGCCCGAGGCCTCGGCCATCCACACGCTTGCTTTACTCGCAGCCGCCGTCAGCAAGGCGATGACGACGGTCAGGAACCAGGCTTCCTTCCAACTGTCCGAGAACCAATAGGCTCTCATGAGACCCCAGAAGCTGCGCATCGAGGAAACAGGACTGGAAGGTGGTGGTCGCGTCGCGCTGCGGCGTTTCCCACCAAATAGGCCGAATCGGGCTCCTGCGATCCGTATCCGAATCACTTCACACCCACCCTTGACTATTTTTGTTGTTGGAAGGGTACCCCCTGATCACAGAATTGCAAAACGTTTTATTTTTGCGTGAGGCCGGACAGGACTTCCAGGACTTTGTCAATCGCCACTTAAGGCCCATGCGGCTTCATCGCGCATCGGCAGAATGGCCGGTCACCTTCATGTCCCGCATCGCCGCCGACCGAGGCCTCTCCATGGGCCTCCACTGATCGGCGAATGCACGGAGGTAGGAAGGAATTTCCGTCGCGGAGAGGCCGCGGCATCGCGACCTCTCCTGTCGTGGATCAGGCGCCGACCGCCTGGCCGCTCGGCCGTCTCTCGTCCTCGGCATGGCGCCGCTTCCACCAATCGCCCAGGAGCAGCAGGATCGGAGCGGCGATGAAGATGGACGAGGTCGTCGCCACGATCACGCCGAACACCATGGGCAGTGCGAAGTTTTCGACCGCGCTGCCGCCCCAGATCGCCATCGGCAGCATCGAGAGCAGGATCGCCGCCGAAGTGTAGACGCAGCGCGCGAACACCTGGTTGATGCTCATGTCGATCACCTCGCGCAGCGGCATCCTCCTGAAAAGCCGCAGGTTCTCGCGCATTCGGTCGTAGACGACCACCTTGTCGTTGACCGAATAGCCGATGATGGTCAGCAGCGCCGCGATCGCGGTGAGGTTGAAGTCCAGCCCCAGCAGGGCGAAGAAACCGACCGTCTTGGTGGTGTCGAGCACCAGCGTCGCGACGGCGCCGATGGCGAAATTCCATTCGAAACGCCACCATATATAGGCCAGCATGCCGATCGCCGCGAACACCACCGCCATGACGCCGGACTGCGCCAGCTCGCCGCTGACCTTCGGTCCGACGACCTCGGTCTGGTCGAATTTGACGCCGGGATCGAACTTCTTGACGGCCGTCACGGCCGCCGTCTGGGCCTGCTCGCCGCCATCCTGCCGCTGTACCCGGATGAGCACGTGGTCTGCATCGCCGATGTTCTGCAGCGCGATCTCACCGAGATCGAGCGTGGCGAGCGTGCCCCGGAGCGAGGCAAGGTCGGCCGGCTGCGAGGTCGTGATCTCGAGCTGGATGCCGCCCTTGAAATCGATGCCGTAGTTGAGGCCGGGCTTGACGAAGAGCCCGATCGAGGCGAGCGACAGCAGCGCCGAGAGCACGATGCCGAAGAAGCGCGCATTCATGAAGGAGATCGATGTCTTCTCCGGGAAGAACCTGATCAGAGGCTCGATCCGGATGGTCTTCAGCCGGCGCCTGCGCACCACCTCCGTCATCAGCACCCTGACGATGGATATTGCGGTGAACATCGACAGCACCGTGCCGATCATCATGGTCACGGCGAAACCGCGTACCGGTCCCGAGCCGAACATGAAGAGCAGGCTGGTCGCGATCAGCGACGTCACATTGGCGTCGACGATGGTTGAATATGCGCGCTTGAAGCCGTTGTCGAGCGCGGCAAAGGCGCTCAACCCTCTTTTGGTCTCCTCGCGTATGCGTTCGTTGATGAGGATGTTGGCGTCGACGCCGAAGCCGATGCCCAGGATGATACCGGCTATACCAGGGAGCGTCAGCGTGCCGCCGATAAGGGTAAGTGCGCTGATCGTCAGGACGAGATGGAGCAGCAGCGCGAAATTGGCGATCATGCCCCATGCGCCGTAAAGCGCGACGATGAACAGCGCGACCAAGGCGAAGCCGGCAGCACCTGCATAGATGCCCATCCTGATGACGTCGCCGCCGAGATCCGGCCCGACCGTGCGCTCCTCGATCACCGTGAGCGGTGCCGGCAGCGCGCCTGCACGCAGCAGCGCCGAAAGCACGACCGTGTCCTGAACCGTGAAATTGCCGCTGATCTGGCCGGTGCCGCCTGATATCGGCTCGCGGATGACGGGCGCCGAAAGCACCTTGCCATCCAGCACGATGGCGAAGGGGCGGCCGACATTGGCGCTCGTGATTTCGGCGAACTGCCGGGCGCCGGCATTGTCGAACTTGAAGGAGACGATCGGCTCCTGGGTGCGCTGGTCGAAACCGGCGCGCGCGTCGGTCAACCGCTCGCCGTCGAGCGCGACGCGATCCTCGATCGGATAGGTCGCTCCGGTCTTCGCATCCGGCATCATCGTGACGCCTGCTGGCAGCCTGTCGCCTTGCGGCACATTGGCGACCATGTGGAAGGTCATCTTGGCGGTGCTTCCGAGAAGCTCGCGAAGACGGGTGGGGTCCTGCAGGCCCGGAAGCTGCACGAGCAGCCGGTCCGCGCCGACGCGCTGGATGGTCGGCTCGGCCACGCCCACCTGGTCGACGCGCTGGCGCACGATCTCCAGGCTCTGCTGGAGCGCGGAATCGAGACGGGCACGCAACCCGGCCTCCGTCGGGGTCAGCCTTATCTGGTTATCGGTCGAGGTGACGTCGATGTCGGCCGCCGGGGCGCCGAAGCCGACCCCGCCGACGGGCTGCGACAGGCCCTGCAGGAGGCTGAGCGCCTGGGACCGCTGCGCGCCGTCGGCGATGGTCACGACGACGGAGTCGCCGGCCACGCGCGCCATCTGCGCCGGGATGCGCTCCTTGCGCAAGCTGTCGCGCGCATTGCCGAGCAGCGAGCGCAGCCGGTCGGCCTTCACGGCTGCCGAATCCACCTCCAGTACGAGGTGCGATCCGCCTCGGAGGTCGAGGCCGAGAGTCACCTGTTTCCTGGGAAGCCAATCCGGCAGTGCATCAAGCTGGTTCTGTGTCAGGGCGTTGGGCAGGGCAACGAGAATGCCCGCCAGCACTATGATGGCGTAAGTTACCACCAACCATCGGGGGGTCCGCATATTCTGGTCTCACGATATGTCTTCGCCGCATGCTCGAAAGCATGTGAGCGAACGTTCAGTCGGAAGCGCGGCTCCGCGAAGGGGCCACGCCGATCAGGCCTGATCGTGAGAGGTCGGCGGCGCCCGCGCGCCGTAATTGCGGACCGATGAGGCGTTTGGAGCCCGCAGGACGAAAGCTTCGCGGGTGACGCCCGGATCGACATCGGGAAGCAAGGCAACCGCCGGCGGCAGGGCCGTCTTCGTGTCGCCCTCGGCCTGCACCAGCGAGGCCTCGGCAACGCGCCACTCGGCTGTGATGAAGGGCCGGCGAGCAGTCGTCGGCGACGACTGCGGATCGGTGCTGTCGGTGCCGCGCGTGCCCGACGCATGCGTCGAAGCGGCCGTCCGAACTTCGTCGGTCAGCGGCGTGTAGGCGCCGGCCAGCAACGCGGCCACGCACAGGAAGAACGCCGACAGGAAATCCGTCGCTCGCGTCCTGTATGTCCGGTCCCTTTGCATGGCGATGTCTTTGACCACCAAACGATCCAAGCGGCAAGAGTGAATGCAACGCAGGACGCAGACCCCCATGGCATGGGCCGCCCGTGCATTGTTCAAGGCGAAACCACGAGAACACGTCGAATTTCGGACCGGCTGTCGACCCTGCCCAGGGGCCGCTACTGCGGCGGAGTCAGCTTGCGGGCCCCCGCCCGTTCGATGCCGAGCCGCCGTTCCCGCCAGATGATGAACAGCCCTGCCGTGATCACGATCGCGCCGCCGACCACCATGTGGACCGTAGGGACCTCATCGAAAGCGAGGTAACCGACAATGATGGCAAGGATCATCGAGGTGTATTCGAACGGCGCGACGGTCGATGCCTCAGCGTAGCGATAGGCTTCGGTCATCAGGATCTGGGCTATGCCGCCGCAAAATCCGGCGGCCACCAGGAAGGCCGCCTGTTCCCCCGATAGCGGCGCCCAGCCGAAAGGCAGCGACAGCAGGCCGGCGACGCTCGCCGACAGCGAAAACCACAGCACGATCGTCGTTGACCTCTCGGTTCGCACCAGGTTGCGGACCAGGAGCAGCGCCACCGCGGAGACGGCCGCGCCGGCCAGGGCGGCCGCGACGCCGATCGCCTCCTGGTTGCTCAGTCCCGATGCCGCGCCGAGCAGCGTCAGCTTGGGCCAGGATACGATGCTCACGCCGATGAGGCCGACGATGACCGCGCTCCAGCGGTAGATACGGATGGTCTCGCCGAGGAACAGCACGCTGAACACGATCACCAGCAGCGGCTGCGCATAGTTCAGGGTGATCGCCTCGGGAAGCGGCAGCCTCGTCAGGGCGAAGAAGCTGAGAGCCATTGCCGTCACCCCCACGGCGCCGCGCGCGATGTGGTTGAGCGGCCGCTGGGTGGCGAGCGCGAAGCGTAGCTCGCGCTGCCAGCCGAGCATGACCAGGATCGGAAGAATGGCGAAGAAGGAGCGGAAGAAGACGATCTGGCCGGCCGGCAACTGGCCGGCGGCCTTGATGAAGGAGGACATGCCGACGAAGACCGCCACGGAGGCGACCTTCAGCGCAATTGCCCTCAGCGGGCTTCGATCATGGCGGGCCTGACCGGTCTGGGTGTCGGCTGTGTTCATTCCGGCAGGCCGCCGCATGCACGAATGCATGCGGCGTCATCCTCTTGAGGAGAGTCTTCAGATCAGCTCAACCTTCTGATCCGGCTTCACGAATTGCGTTCCAGATGCGCGTCGGCGTGGCCGGCATCTCGATATGGCGGATACCATAGGCGCGATAGAGGGCGTCGGTCACGGCGTTGAGCGCGGCCGGCGTCGCGCCGATCGTCCCGGCCTCGCCGGCCCCCTTGATGCCGAGCGCATTGGTGGTCGACGGCACGTTGCGCGTCTCGAAATGGAATGACGGCACCGTGTCGGCACGCGGCATGGCGTAGTCCATGAAGCTCGCCGTCAGAAGCTGGCCGTCCTCGCTATAGACGGTGCTTTCCGTCAGCGCCTGGCCGATGCCCTGCACCACGCCGCCATGGACCTGGCCGGCGAGCAGGATCGGGTTCACGGTCGCGCCGAAATCGTCGACGATGGTGTAGCGGACGATCTCGGTCTTGCCGGTGTCCGGATCGATCTCGACCTCGCAGATATGGGTGCCGTTCGGATAGGTGCATTCATCCTGAACGAATTCACCGAACCCCTCGATATCGCTCGGCTTCTTTGCCGCCCTGGCGATGTCGGCGAAGCCGATCGACCGGTCCGTGCCGACGATGCGGGCAACCCCGTCGACAAGCTCGATATCGGCGGGCGAAGCCTCCAGCTCGTCGGCGGCGATCCTGCGGATCTTCTCCGCCAGGTCCTCGCCGGCGCGGGCCGTCGACACGCCACCCAGCGGGATCGAGCGCGACCCGCCGGTGCCGCCGCCCGACTTCAGCCGGTCGGTGTCGCCCTGATGGACCCTGATCTTCGCAATGTCGAGATTGAGCTTCTCCGAGACGAACTGCGCATAGGCGGTTGCGTGGCCCTGGCCATTGCTCTGGGTGCCGATCGACAATGTCACCGTTCCGTCGGCGTTGAGTTGCAGAAAGGCCGGCTCGGACCCCGGAAAGGCACAGGCCTCGACATAGGTCGCCATGCCGATGCCGCGGATCCTGCCCGCGGCGGCGGCGGCCTTGTACCGTTTCTCGAAGCCGGACCAGCCGGCCCGCTCCATGGCCAGCGTCATATGGCCGTCGAACTCGCCCGTGTCGTAAAGCCGGCCGGTGGCGGTGCGATAGGGAAACTGTTCGGGCCGGATGAAGTTGCGGCGCCGGATCTCCTCCACGCCGATGCCGAGTTCGCGCGCGCAGGCATCGACCAGCTTCTCCAGCAGCAGCGCCGCCTCGGGGCGACCCGCGCCGCGATAGGCATCGACCGGGCAGGTGTTGGTGTAGACGCCTGATATCGACACGTCGAGCGCCGGAATGTCGTAGACGCCGGTCGACATGGTCGCGCCGACATAGGGAATGAAGGGGCCGTATTGCGAGATATAGGCCCCCAGATTGGCGACCAGTCGCACCCTCATGCCGAGGAAGCGGCCGGTCTTGTCCAGCGCCATGTCGGCGCTCACCACATTGTCGCGGCCTTGCGCGTCGGTCAGGAAGTGCTCGGTGCGATCGCCGGCCCATTTGACCGGCTTCTTCAGCCGGGAGGCTGCCTCGATCACCAGCGCATATTCGCGATAGACGAAGCTCTTGGGGCCGAAGCCGCCGCCGACATCGGGGGTGATCACGCGGATCTTGTCGGTCGGCATGCCGAAGACGCCGGCCAGGATCGTCTGCATCGAATGGACGCCCTGCGATCCGGTCGTCAATACGAAGCGGTTCTCGTCTTCCTTCCATTCCGCGATCGCCGAGCGCGGTTCCATATAGTTGCAGACCAGGCGGTTGTTCACGAATTCGACCCGCACGACCTTATCGGCCTTGGCGAAGGCGGTGTCGGTCTTGCCGCGATCGCCCATCTCGTTGAGGAAGGCCCGGTTCGAGCCGAGTTCGGGCCAGACCAGCGGCGTGCCCGCTTCGAGCGCGGTCGCCGTATCCGCCGCCGCATCCTCGGCCTCGTAGTCGATGTCGATCAGTTCGGCGGCATCCTGTGCCTGGGCCCGGCTGTCGGCGACGACGAATGCCACGGCATCACCGACATAGTTCACCCGGTCGCGGCACAGGATCGGAATGTCGCGCGTCGGCGCGCGGGTGCCGTCCGGCTGCTTCTGCATCATGCCGGACCGAAGGTCGCCCAGATGACCCAGATCCGCTCCCGTCAACACCAGATGCACGCCGGGGGCTTTGGCGGCCGCTTCCGTGGAGGCGATGGTGAAGGAGGCTTTCGCCACCGGCGAGCGCAGCACGAAGCCGTGCAACAGGCCATCGGGAGCGATGTCGTCCGTATAGCGGCCCTGGCCGGTGATGAAGGCCAGGTCCTCGACGCGCAACACGGATGCGCCCATCCCGAATTTCGGCGTGACGACGGTCATGCTTGCCTCGCAAATTGGTGGAGAGGATGGGTTGAAATAACCTTGGCAGCAGTTTTGTCGAGGGAATGTTTCGTGTAAAGAGCACCCCTTCGTTTTTGTTGGGCCAGTTGCGGCATTCCAGGAACGCCGGCCCGCCGCAAGCAAACAGGAAACACCGCATGCGCACCGATACCGGCCAGGTCTTCCGGCTCGAGGACTATCGCCCCAGCGATTACCTCATTCCGTCGATCAGCCTAGACTTTCGTCTGTCGCCGGAGCGCACGGTCGTCGTGGCCGAACTCGATATCGAGCGCCGGCGGGGTGTGGCCAAGGGTGCGCCGCTGCTCCTTGACGGCGACGGCCTGACGCTGAAGCGGCTGGAGATCGACGGCAATGCGCCCTCGGCAACCGATTATGAAGCAACCCCGGACAGCCTCGTCATCTCGAAGCTACCCGCGGCCGGCCGCTTCCGCCTCACCATTGAGACGGAGATCGCGCCTGCGCAGAACCTCGCCCTCATGGGGCTGTACCTTTCCAACGGCGTCTATTGCACGCAGTGCGAGGCCGAGGGCTTCCGGCGCATCACCTATTTCCTGGACCGGCCCGATGTGCTTTCGATCTATACGGTGCGTATCGAGGCTGATGCCGGCCAGGCGCCGCTGCTCCTGTCCAACGGCAATCCGGTCGACAAGGGCAGGCTCGACGGTGGTCGGCACTATGCCGTCTGGCACGACCCCTTCCCGAAACCCTCCTATCTCTTCGCGCTGGTGGCGGGCGATCTCGGCCGCGTCGGCGCCAGCTTCACGACGATGTCGGGCCGCGAGGTCGAGCTCGGCATCTATGTCGAGCACGGCAAGGAAGAGCGCGCGGCCTATGCCATGGACGCGCTCAAACGCTCGATGCGCTGGGACGAGGAGAAATTCGGAAGGGAGTACGACCTCGACGTGTTCAATATCGTCGCGGTCTCGGATTTCAACATGGGGGCCATGGAGAACAAGGGCCTCAACATCTTCAACGACAAATATGTGCTTGCCGATGCAGAAACGGCGACCGACGGCGATTTCGCCAATATCGAGGCGATCATCGCGCATGAATATTTCCACAATTGGACAGGCAACAGAATCACTTGCCGCGACTGGTTCCAGCTCTGCCTCAAGGAGGGGCTGACGGTTTATCGCGACCATGAATTCTCTGCCGACCAGCGTTCGCGGGCGGTGAAGCGCATCGCCGAGGTGCGAACGCTGAGGGCACATCAGTTCCCCGAGGACCAGGGACCGCTCGCCCATCCGGTGCGGCCACGCCGTTACCGCGAGATCAACAACTTCTACACGGCGACCGTCTATGAGAAGGGATCGGAGGTCGTACGCATGATCCATACGATCCTTGGCGCCGACCTGTTCCGCAAGGGCATGGACCTCTATTTCGAGCGCCACGACGGCGAGGCCACGACGGTCGAGAGCTTCCTGAAGGTGTTCGAGGACGTGTCCGGCCGCGACCTCTCTCAGTTCGCCCTGTGGTACCATCAGGCCGGCACGCCCAATCTCGCCGTCAGCGTCAGCCACGATCCGGCCGCGGCCGTGCTCTCCGTCGAGATCGAACAGAACGTACCCCCCACGCCCTCGGAAAGCCGCAAGCGACTCATGCACATCCCCCTCGCCTTCGGCCTCGTCGGCAACGGTGGAACGGACATCGCCTTCACCGATGTCGACGGCGCCACGATCGAGGATGGGGTGATCCATCTGCGCAAGCGGCGGCACAGCATCCGCTTTTCGGGCGTGGCCGAAAGGCCCGCGCTGTCGATCAATCGCGGCTTCTCCGCGCCGATAACGCTGACCGTCGAGCAGCGGCCGGAGGATCTCTTCTTCCTCGCGCGCCACGACAGCGACACCTTCTCCCGATGGCAGGCCTTCAATACGCTGCTCAGCGACGCGCTGATCACCGCCTTCCGGCAGATCCGCGGCGGCAAGGCGCCGGAATTCTCCGGCGATCTCGCCGGACTGGCGGGAGCCTTCGCCGAGGATGTATCGCTCGAGCCGGCCTATCGCGCGCTCGCCCTGACCCTGCCGGGCGAGGCCGATGTCGCCCGCGAGATCGGGAACAACATCGATCCGGACGCGATCTTCTCGGCGCGCGAAGCACTTGCGCGCCTCATCGCCGGCGCCAATGGCGAGACGTTCGAGCGGCTCTATGCCGCGCTCGACGACGGCGGCACGTTTTATCCCGACGCGGCGAGCGCCGGCCGCCGGGCATTGCGCAACGTGCTGCTGGACTATCTCTCGCTTGAGCCCGGCGACACGCGCCGTGCGGCGCGCCAGTTCGAGACGGCGTCCAACATGACGGACCGTGCGGCCGCACTTACCGTGCTCGCCCACCGGCAGCCAGCCACCGACGCCGCCGGCGCCGCGCTGGCGGCATTCGAGAGGCGCTACACGTCCGACGCGCTCGTGCTCGACAAATGGTTCCAGATCCGCGCCGCGGTGCCGGGTGCCGCGACCGTCGACACCGTTGCTGCGCTTATGCGCCACCCTGCCTTCTCGATGACCAATCCGAACCGCGTGCGTTCGCTTATCGGCACCTTCTCCAGCGCCAACCAGACCAGCTTCCACCGCGCCGACGGCGGCGGCTACGACCTGTTCGTCGACGCCGTGCTGACGGTCGAGCGCAGCAACCCGCAGGTCGCCGCACGGCTCGCCACAGCGCTCCGCTCCTGGCGCTCGCTGGAGCCGGTCCGGCAGGGCAAGGCCCGCGAGGCGCTGCTCGCCATCTCGGAGGCCAAGGACCTGTCGGCGGATCTGCGCGACATTGTGGAGCGCACCCTGGCCTGAAGCCATCGGCGGCCCGACGGACTGCTCACGTCCGCGGGGGGCCCGGTGATCGTTTTCCGACAGTGTCGGGGCCGGTGGAAACGGCCCTGCGAATCAATTTCGTAAAATTTTAGGAATTTGGCTCCCGGGGGTCTGGACAAGCCGAATCACCAGTGATTCTTTGTGGCAGATTCGGAAGTGCGGCGTTGGCCGGATCTTCAACAGAAAATTTCTCGGGGAGCCAGTTATGGCGAATGCGGACGCGTGGAACGCGCCCGGAGGGACGATTTTTGCACGGCGCAGGCCGGGCCGCGAGGCGGGCCCCGCCGGCAACGCAAAGATCATCGCGGCCCCCGCCTATCGGCGGCTGCTGGCGGCAGAGCCGCTACTGCGTCGCTCGATCCCGGCCCTGATCGTCATCTTCCTCGCCGCCGTCGCGGTGGTTCGCTTCATGTCGCTCGCCGCCTCGCATGACGACATCGAGCGCGATGCCAGGGCCGTGCTGGCGCTCGCCTCAGGCGAGCTCGGCAACGGGCTGATGCTGTACGGAGGGGCGTCGGCCGAAGACCTGCTGCTCACCACCGGCCGGCACGGCGGCATGGGCACGCGCCATGTGCTCGCCATCACCGACCGCAACTTCAAGGTCGTCGCAGTCTCCCCGGAAACGTCGGACTGGCACGGCCGGTCGCTGGAAGCCCTGTTGAGCGGCGGTCAGCCGCTTTTCATGTTCGGCGAACGCGCCGGCGTCATCGATGTCCGGATCGGCGGTGAGGACTGGTTCGCCGCGCTCACCATCGCCGATGACCGCCGGGGCGCGGCCGCCGCCCTCGTCTCGAAGGAGGCAGTCTTCGCCGAATGGCGCAAGACGGTTTCGCTGAACGTGACGCTGTTCGTGCTGACAGCCGGCGTCCTGCTCATCATCCTCTACGCCTATTTCAGCCAGGCCGCGCGCGCGCAGGCCGCCGACCGGATCTATCTGGAGGCTCATCAGCGCATCGACCTCGCGCTGGTGCGCGGCCGCTGCGGCCTGTGGGACTGGGACATGGTGCGCGGCAGGATGTACTGGTCGCAGTCTATGTACGACCTGCTCGGCTACGAGCACAGCGAGAAGATGCTGTCCTTCGGCGAGGTGGCCGAGATCATCCATCCCGACGACGGCGACCTGTTCGACCTCGCCAATCGCATCGTGTCGCGCGAGACCGACCATATCGACCAGGTCTTCCGCATGCGGCACGCCGCCGGCCACTGGGTCTGGATGCGGGCCCGCGCCCAGGTCGTGGATCCCGAGGCCCCCGAAATCCAGCTCATCGGCATCGCCGTCGACATCACCGAGCAGCGCCATCTCGCGCTGCGCTCGGAAGCGGCGGATCTTCGCCTGCGCACGGCGATCGAGAACATCACGGAATCCTTCGTGCTGTGGGACGCCGCCCAGCGCCTGATCATGTGCAACAGCAAGTACCAGCAGGACAGCGGACTGGCCGACCGCGATGTCATTCCCGGTTCGCCGCGCGACGCGATCGAGGCGCGCATGACCGCCCTGGTGTCGGAGCGGCGGCTTGCCGGCGGGTCGAGCGGCGTCTCGACCTATGAACGGCAGCTCGCCGACGGCCGCTGGCTGCAGGTGACCGAGCTCAAGACCCGTGACGGCGGCACCGTTTCGGTCGGCAGCGACATCACCCAGCTGAAGCAGCATCAGGAAAAACTGGTCGACAGCGAGCGCCGCCTGATGGCCACCATTCACGACCTGAGCCTCGCCAGGAAGGCGGAAGAAGAGCGTGCCCGGGAGCTTTCCGAGCTCAACCGCAAATATATGAAGGAGACGGAGCGCGCCGAGGCGGCAAACCGCGCCAAGTCGGAATTCCTGGCCAATATGTCGCACGAGCTGCGCACGCCGCTCAACGCCATCATCGGCTTCTCGGAACTGATGAGTTCGGGCCTTTTCGGCCCGCTCGGCTCGGATAAATACGAGGAGTATTCGCGCGACATCAATTCCAGCGGCACATATCTGCTCAACGTGATCAACGACATCCTCGACATGTCCAAGATCGAGGCCGGGCAGTTTTCCATCGACAGCGAGGAGATCGACCTCTGCCCGCTGATCCACGAGACCGTGCGGGTGATCTCGCTGCAGGCCGCCGGCAAGTCGATCACCGTCGAGACCGAGATCGCCGATACGATGCAGCTCTACGCCGACCGGCGCGCCATCAAGCAGATCGTCATCAACCTCCTGTCCAACGCCGTGAAGTTCACCGGCCATGGGGGCAGCATCACGGTCAGGGCGCGCAATGTCGCCGGGGCCATGATGCTGTCGATCGAGGACACCGGCTGCGGCATACCGCGCGAGGCCCTGAGCAAGCTCGGCCGGCCGTTCGAGCAGGTGCAGAACCAGTTCTCGAAGAACCACACCGGCTCGGGCCTCGGTCTGGCAATATCGCGCTCGCTGGCCGAACTGCATGGCGGGGCGCTCAAGATCCGCTCCACCGAAGGCGTCGGCACGATCGTCTCCGTCCGGATCCCGGCGCGCCGGCCGTTGAAGCAAGCGGCCTGAACGGCCGCTCGCCTTACTTCACGCGCCTGCCGCGCAGAAGAAGGTCGAAATCCTCCCTCACCCTTCGCGCCGTCTCCTCGACATGTGCCTCGAGTACGGCGAAGTCGGGAAGATCGGTGACGCCGAGCAGGAGGTCGGCGAGGCCCGGCGGAACGTCGTCCCGCTCGAAGGCGCCCGTCAGGCAGAGGCGGATGATCTGCGTCAGTGCCGAATAGAGGTGATGCGCGTCGACCAGTTCCTGGCGCAACTGCGCGTCGGCAAAAGCCGGATCGAGATGCGAAAGGACCTCCGCGGTACCCGTCGTCCGGCCAGCGCCGGTGGCCTGACCAGTCAGGGCTGCATATTGCGCGATGAATTCCAGGTCGATCAGCCCGCCGGGCACGAGCTTCAGGTCCCAAAGGTCGCGCGGCGGCTTCTCCTCCTCGATCAGCGCCCGCATGTCGGAGGCCTCTTTCGCGATCTTGGCCTTGTCACGCGGCAGCGCCAGGATCTGGCACACCTCGTCTTCGATATCCTGCGCGAGGTTTTCATCGCCGGCCACGGGCCGGGCCCGCGTCAGTGCCATGTGCTCCCAGGTCCAGGCGTCCTGCCGCTGGTATTTGCGGAAGGCATCGATATGGGTCGCGACCGGGCCCTTGTTGCCCGACGGCCGCAGCCTGAGGTCCAGCTCGTAAAGAACGCCTTCCGCCGTCGGCGCCGACACAGCGGCGATCAGGCGCTGCGTCAACCGCGAGAAATAATGCGACGGCGCCATGGGCTTGTCGCCGTCCGACTCCTCGGCGTCGGCGTCATGATCGTAAAGGAGGATCAGATCGACATCGGAGCCGGCGGTGAGCTCGCGGCTGCCGAGCTTGCCCATGCCCAGGATGACGGCTCTCGCACCCTTCACTTTGCCGTGGCGCCTAGCGAATTCCCTCGTCACGGCGTCGAAGGCCGCGCCGATCGTCAGGTCGGCCAGGTCGGAGAAGGCCTTGCCGGCGCGCGTCGCGTCGATCGCGCCGGTCAACAGCCTGACGCCTATGAGGAACTTCTGCTCCGATGTAAATATCCGAAGCCGGTCGAGCACATCCTCGTGCTGCACCGTGCCCTCCAGAAAAGCTGCGAGCCGGGCTGAGAGATAGGGCTTGTCAGGCAACTCCGACATGCGCAGCGGGTCGAGCAGCCCGTCGAAGACATGCGGCCTGCGCGTGATGATGCCGGCGAGCCGCGGGGCCGCGCCCATGATGGTGGCGATCATCTTCAGCAGTCCGGGATTGGACTGCAACAGCGAGAAGAGCTGGATGCCGGCCGGCAGCCCGGCAAGGAACTCGTCGAAGCGGACGATGGCCTCGTCCGCCCGCCGGGTCTGGCCGAATGCCTCCAGCAGCGCCGGGGTGAGCTCGGTCAGACGCTCCCGCGCCTCGGCCGAGCGCGTCGCCCGATAACGACCGAAATGCCAGGTCCGGATGACCCGGCAGATGTCGCTCGGGCGCTTGAAGCCGAGATTGTGCAGCGTCTGCAACGTGTCCGGATCGTCGACATCGCCGGTGAAGACGAGATTGCCGACACCGGCCGAAAGCTGCGGCGCGGTCTCGAACAGCGCCGCATAATGCTGTTCGACCAGATGCAGCGACTGGCGGAACACGTCGGAGAAGGCGGCCGCGCCGTCATAGCCGAGCAGTCGAGCGATGCGCTCCAGCCCCTCGTCTTCCTCCGGCAGCGTATGGCTCTGCTCGTCGGCCACCATCTGCACGGCATGCTCGACGCTGCGCAGGAACCAGTATTGCCTGGTGAGTGCGTCGCGCGCTTCCGCCGTGATCCAGCCCCGCGCAGCGAGTTCGGCCAGCATCAAAACGGTTTCGCGCCGGCGCAGTTCGGGGAAGCGCCCGCCCGCGATCAGCTGCTGTGTCTGCACGAAGAACTCGATCTCGCGGATGCCGCCCCGGCCGAGCTTGACGTTGTGGCCCTTGACCGCGATCTCGCCGTGACCCTTGTGCGCATGAATCTGCCGCTTGATCGAATGGATGTCGGCGATCGCCGCATAATCCAGATATTTGCGCCAGACATAGGGCTGCAGTTCCTTCAGGAAGCGCTCGCCGGCGGCGAGGTCGCCGGCGACCGGCCGCGCCTTGATCATGGCGGCCCGCTCCCAGTTCTGGCCTCTTGCCTCGTAGTAGTTCAGCGCGGCCAGCACCGGGATGGCGAGCGGCGTCGAGCCGGGATCGGGCCTGAGCCTGAGATCGGTGCGGAACACATAGCCGGCATCGGTCCGGTCCTGCAGGATGCGGACGAGCCGGCGCGTCAGCCGCGCGAAGAGATCGCTCGCTTCGTAGGGGTCGCGGATCGCCGGGGCATCCGGATCGAAGAACACGACGAGATCGATGTCGGAGGAGAAGTTGAGCTCATGGGCGCCGAGCTTGCCCATGCCCAGCAGGATCCAGCCGGAGCCTTCCGACGGCCGCTCGGGATCGGGCAGCGCGAGCTTGCCGTTGAAGTGCGCGTCCCGCAGCAGGAAGGCCACGGCCGCCGTCACGCAGCGATCGGCGAGATCGCTCAACCGGCGCACAGTCGTCTCCGTCTCGACCTCGCCCGCCAGTTCCGACAGCGCGATCAGGAAATGCGCTTCCGTCTTCAGCGCGCGCAAGGCGGACATCAATGCCGCTTCGGTTACCTCCGCAGCGAACGGCGCCCTTGCGATGGCCTCCGCGATCGCGTCCAGCCTCTGCCCGGTGGTCTCGTCGAACAGCCGGTCCAGCATCTGGGGACGCCTGCGCGCGCAGTCGCGCAGGAAGAAGGAGAGGTTCAAGGCGGCGCCGAGGAAATCCTGCAGGACGCCCTTTGCGGCAAGCAGCTTCGCGAGCCTCGGCAGGTCCGC
The DNA here is from genome assembly GCF_016756635.1 of Mesorhizobium sp. L-8-10. NCBI lineage: Bacteria > Pseudomonadati > Pseudomonadota > Alphaproteobacteria > Hyphomicrobiales > Phyllobacteriaceae > Mesorhizobium > Mesorhizobium sp. L-8-10. Next base: position 6,312,061 of record NZ_AP023263.1, read on the forward strand.
CTCCTTGGCCACCGCCGACAGCTCGGCAAGCGCGCCGCGGGCCTCGTCGGGATCGAGGGGCCTAAGCACCCGTGCCGGTCCGCCGAACCAGCCAAGATCCGTCTTTCCTATCGCCTTTTCAGCGCTCATCCGTCACCCTTGCGTCCCGGGAAATGCCATGGTGACAGATAATCCCGGATCGCGGGCGGAAAGATCAAGTCGTCCGCGGTGGAACTTCATCACGGCCTTGGCGAGGCTCAGTCCAAGGCCGGAGCCCGGCTGCGAGCGGCTCTTCTCCAGCCGCACGAATCGTTCGGTCGCGCGCTGCCGGTCCGCATCGTCAGGGATTCCAGGGCCGTCGTCGGACACCGTCAGGCGAATCTCCCCGTCGACGCGATCGAGGCAGACGGCTACCTTGGGCTTGCGATCGGGGGCGGACGAGTATTTGATCGCGTTGTCGACGACGTTCGAGAGCGACTGCGCGATCAGCTCGCGGTTGCCGGCGACGACCTGCGGTCCGCCGATTTCGGCGTCGAGCGTTACGCCGCTCTCCTCGGCGACCGGCTCGTAAAGTTCGACCACGTCCCGCACCAGATCGACGAGGTCGACCTTCGAGACCGTCTCTGAGGAATAGCCGGCTTCGAGCCGCGAGATCATCAGGATCGCGTTGAAGGTGCGGATGAGTTGATCCGATTCGGCGATCGTGCGCTCCAGCGCCTCGCGATACTCGGCCGGCTCGCTCGCTTTGGCCAGTGCCGCCTCGGCGCGGTTGCGCAACCGCGTCAGCGGCGTCTTCAGGTCGTGGGCGATGTTGTCGGAGACCTGCTTCAGCCCCTCGTTGAGGCTGGCGATCCTGGTCAGCATCATGTTGAGGTTTTCGGAGAGCCGGTCGAACTCGTCGCCCGCACCGCTCACCGGCAGCCTGCCCGCGAGGTCACCGCCCATGATGCGAGCGCTCGCAGCCGATATGCTGTCGATGCGCTTCAGCGCCCTGCGCCCGACCAGAAACCAGATCGCCAGGCCGCCCAGGCTCATCATGCCGAGCGCCACCATCAAAGCGCGCCGCACCACGTCGCGGAAGCGCTCGGGCTCGCCGAGGTCGCGTCCGACGAGCACGATCATCTGATTGGGCAGCCGCAGCACGAGAGCGATCGCGTCGTGTCCGGTCTCGCCGGCACGCGTCACCCTGTCGCTGCCGGCCCGTTCCTGGGCGCCCGCGTCACCGTAGCGCTGATAGGCGAACGGGCGCCCCGTCCAACCCTCGGCCGCAAGTACGCCGGGCGCCAGGCTTTCTACATTGCCGGACAGGATGCGCCCGTTCGGATCGGCGATCAGATAGAGATTGGCGCCGGGCTGCCGGGCGCGCCGCTCGATCGTGCGGACCAGAAGCGGCAGACCGCCTCTCTGATAGGCTGCGACGAGTCCCTGAACCTCTTCGTTGATCGTCTCCTGCGTCTGCACCGTCAGCATTCGCACCGACAGCGACGTCATGTAGAAGACCAGGAAGATCGCGCAAATGCCGAACAGCAGGAAATAGAGCGCCGACAGACGCGCGGCGGTCGTCTTCATGATGGAGGTAAGGGTGTGCCACATGTCAGGGTGCCATGCGGCCCGACCGCGAGTCTCTCCCGACGGCGAAGCCGGACCGCGTCACGCTCTAGCAGCCTGTCGGACTTGAGGCGGCATCCAAGATGCGATTCAATTTCATGGATTGATTCTCCTGGATTGAGCGCCGCCAATGAGCAATTTCCGCCAGGTCGACCGTGAGACGGGTTTTTTGCTTCCGCCCTCGGTGGACGAATGGCTGCCGGAGCGGCATCTGGCGCGCTTCGTGGTGGAGGTGATCGATCAGTTGGACCTGTCGCGGATGGTCAAGGCCTATCGCGGCGCGGGCTCGGCCTCCTATCATCCGAGCGTCTTGCTTGGCCTGCTGGTCTACGGCTACGCCACCGGGGTTTTCTCGAGCCGCAAGCTGGAGCGGGCGACTTACGATTCGGTGGCGTTTCGCTTCATCGCCGCCAACGACCATCCCGACCACGACACCATTGCCGCCTTCCGCCGTCGCTTCCTTGGTGACATCGAGCGGCTGTTCACCGAGGTCCTGGTGCTGGCCCGGGAAGCCGGAATGCTGAAGCTTGGAACGGTGGCGCTGGACGGCACCAAGGTGCACGCCAATGCCAGCCGGCACAGCGCGCTGTCCTGGGAGCATGCGAGCAGGATCGAGGCGCAGTTGAAGACCGAGGTGAAGGAACTGATGGCGCTGGCCGAGGCGGCCGACAAGGCGGATGTGCCGGACGGCATGTCGGTTCCCGAGGAACTGGCCCTTCGCGAGAAGCGGCTGCGGCGGATCGCCGAGGCCAAGGCGACGATCGAGGCGCGTGCCAGGGAGCGCTTTGGGCGCGAGCAGGCCGAGCATGAAGCCAAGCTGAAGGCGCGCGAAGAGAAGGCGAAGAAGCGCGGTCGCAAGCCCGGCGGCAAGCCGCCACTGCCGCCGACCGCCGACCCGGGACCCAAGGATCAGGTCAATCTGACGGACGCGGATTCGCGCATCATGCCGGTGGCCGGCGGCGGCTTCGATCAGGCCTACAACGCCCAGGCCGCGGTGGCGGCCGGCAGCATGCTGGTGGTTTGCAACGACGTGGTGCAGGCGGCCAACGACAAGCAGCAGATCGCGCCGATGCTGGACAAGCTGGCCGCCGTTGCCGCAACGCTGGGCAGCGCCGAGACGCTGCTGGCCGACAGCGGCTATTTCAGCCAGGCCAATGTCGCGGCCTGCGTCGAGGCCGGGATCACGCCGATGATCGCACCGGGCCGTGAGCACCACAATCGATCCTGGAAGGAACGCTTCGCCGCCGCGCCGCCGGCGCCGCAGAACCCGACACCGGTGGAGGCGATGCAGCATCGGCTGGCGACGCCGGAAGGCCGCAAGGTCTATGCGCTGCGCAAGCAGACACCCGAGCCCGTGTTCGGCATCATCAAATCGGTCATGGGCTTCCGACAGTTTCACCTGCGCGGCCTCGAAAACGTCAAAGGAGAGTGGAACCTGGTCACCATGGCCTGGAACATGAAGCGGATGTTCGCCCTCTGCCGGGCATGAGGGCGTGGCGCCCATTCCGGCGCCGCTCGATCCATCGTCGAAGGGCCGAAGTGCATCATCAAAAGACCCAGATCATGAAATTTTCGCCGACCCATCCCTGTTCACTCAATCTCAATTGCCCCAGCCCGACAGGCTGCTAGGCCTTCAGCATGTAGCCGGCGCCGCGGATCGTGTGGAGGATCGCACTGTCGAAACCCTTCTCGATCTTGCCCCTCAGCCGCGAGACGTGAACGTCGATGACATTGGTCTGCGGATCGAAGTGATAGTCCCACACATTCTCGAGGAGCATGGTGCGGGTGACCACCCGCCCGGCATTGCGCATCAGATATTCGAGCAGGCGGAATTCGCGCGGCTGGAGGATGATCTCCCGGCCGGCGCGCTTCACCGTATGCGAGAGCCGGTCGAGCTCGAGGTCCCCGGTCCGGTAGACCGTCTCGACCTCCTTGGATCCGCCGCGGCGGTTGAGCACCTCGGCGCGCGCCAGCAGTTCGGAGAAGGCAAAGGGCTTGGTCAGATAGTCGTCGCCGCCGGCGCGCAGGCCGGTCACCCGGTCGTCGACCTCGCCCAGGGCAGACAGGATGAGCACCGGCGTCTTGTTGCCGCGCGAGCGCAGATCGGCGATGATCGAAAGACCGTCGCGACGCGGCAGCATGCGATCGACGATCATCACGTCGTAGTCGCCGGCATCGGCCATGGCGAATCCGGTCTCGCCATCGGCGGCCTGATGGGCCGTATGGCCGGCCTCATCGAAGGCCTTGACCATGTAATCCGCAGCCTCACGGTCGTCTTCGATGACAAGAATCTTCATGAACCCGTTATACGCGAAATCCGGATCGGTGGAGACGTGGGGTTCCATGTTCAGCTCCAGTCACGTGCAGCGTCAAGCACCCTTTGTGCCCGACACGAATGCGGCAGCAGGTGTCGGACACCTGCTGCCGCCGGAACCGGCACGAAACTGACATAGCACCGGCTCCGGGGCTCTCGCGGCAGGCGGCAGCTCTTGAGGGCTGGGACCGCGAAAACCGCGAGCGCCGTTGCTTGATCAGCCCTTGGCGACCGGCAGGGCCACGAAGCGGCTGGTATCGTCGCGCATGATCTGCACGAGCACCGCCTTGCGTCCGGACTTGGCCGCGTCGGCGACCGCCGCCGTGACCTCGTCGCTGTTCGAGACGTCCCTGGAATTGACCGCGACGATCACGTCGCCCGGCTGGATGCCGCGATCGGCGGCGTCGCTGCCCGGCTCCACGTCGGTCACGACCACCCCCTTGCCGTCCTCGGCGCGGGTGACGGTCAGGCCGAGATCCTCGAGCGCGTTGGCGTCCTGAGGCGCCGTCTGCTCGGCCTTCGCCTGCTTGTCGGAGCCCGGCAGCGTGCCGAGGTCGACCTTGACGGTCTCCGACTTGCCGTCCCGCCACAGCGTGACCTCGACGCTCTTGCCGGGCTGGATGGCGCCGATGATGCGGGCCAGTTCGCGCGGCGAAGCCACTTCCTTGCCGTCGACGGAGGTGATCACGTCACCGGCGGCGATGCCGGCCTTCTTGCCTGGACCGTCGTCCTCGGTCTGGGAGACGAGCGCGCCCTTCTCCGACTTCAGGCCGAGCGATTCGGCGATATCCTTGTTGACCGGCTGGATGTGAACGCCGAGCCAGCCGCGCTGGACCGTGCCGTCACGCATCAGGTCGCCCACGACTTCGCGTACCGTCGAGGCGGGGATGGCGAAGGCAATGCCGACATTGCCGCCCGAGGGCGAGAAGATCGCCGTGTTGACGCCCACGACCTCGCCATTGAGGTTGAAGGCCGGACCGCCCGAATTGCCGCGGTTCACCGCCGCGTCGATCTGGATGAAATCGTCATAGGGGCCGGCGCCGATATCGCGGCCGCGAGCCGAGACGATGCCGGCAGTCACGGTGCCGCCGAGGCCGAACGGATTGCCGACCGCGACCACCCAGTCGCCGACGCGGACCTTCGCATCGTCGGCGAAGTCGACATAGGTATGCTTGTTGCCGTCATCGACCTTGAGCACGGCGAGATCCGTGCGCGGATCGGTGCCGATGAGCTTGGCGTCGAGCTCCTTGCCGTCATTGGTGACGACGGTGAACTCCGTGCCGCCCTCGACCACATGGTTGTTGGTCACCAGATAGCCGTCCTCGGAGATGAAGAAGCCGGAACCCTGGGAGACGGGACGCGGAGAGCCGTCGCGGCGGTCGCGACGGAAGCGGCGCTCGCCATCGCGATCGCCGTCACCGCGGAACTCGCGGAAGAAGCGCTTGAGCGGATGCCCATCGGGCAGGCTGTCGAAACCCTGCGGTCCGGAGAAAAAGCCGGAACCGTCGTCCGAAGCGCCCTCGAACTTGGCCTTGACGCGGACGCTGACGACCGCCGGGCTGACCTGCTCGACGACATCGGAGAAGCTCGGCACCTGCGGGGCGTCGACGCGAACCGGATCGGCGAAGACGGGAACGGTTCCCGACGTGACGGCTCCGAGGCCGATTGCCCCGGCTACGGCGACCGAAGCGGCCGCGGCCAGCAGACGCTTGCGGGTGCCCGAGCTGGAATTGGATTGAAGGTTCATTGCGCTCTGTCCTCTTGTGGCTGAAGGGATGCGTCTTGGGGGCATCCGCTGCAGCCAGAAATAGATAGCGTCACATTACGGCGTCATTGCCGCGGGATGAAACTTTCGTAATGTTGGCTAACCTGCTGATTGTCCTTCGGCATCTCACTCCGGCGTCGAAGGAGGCCGGCCTCACTCGCCGTCCTTCAGCATCCTCGCCAGCGCCTCGTTCTCTTCGGCCGTCAGCGGCTCGCCGGCGGGACGGCGGCGAGTTCGCGCCGAAACGATCAGGAACGTGCCGCCGGCCAGCAGCAGGATGGCCGGCACCGACCACAGGATCGCGTTGCGCAGGCTGAAGCGCGGCTTGAGGAGCACGAACTCGCCATAGCGCGAAACGATGTAGTCGAGCACCTGCCGGTCGCTGTCGCCGGCGCTCAGGCGATCGCGCACCAGGATGCGGAGGTCGCGGGCGAGGTCGGCATCCGAATCGTCGATCGACTGGTTCTGGCAGACCATGCAGCGCAGTTCGGCCGAAAGCCGGCGCGCCCTTTGCTCGAGAGCGGGATCCTTCAGCATCTCGTCGGGCTGGACGGCATAGGCCGCGGGGCCCGCAAGCAGGGCGGCCAGCAGCAGCCAACAGGCGACGGCTCGCAGCGCGGTCACGGCGCGGCTGCGACCGGTTTGGCCGCACCCTGCCGCCTGGCGCGCGCCGGCGCGCCCACACGCAGCCGCCGGTCGAGCAGCGACACGAAGCCGCCGAACATCATGACGAGCGCGCCGCCCCAGATCAGCGTCACCATCGGCTTCCACCAGACGCGGACCACGATCGCCCCATCCTGCGTGGCGTCGCCGAGCGAGACATAGAGCTGGCTCAGGCCGAGCGTGCGGATGCCGGCCTCGGTGGTGGGCATCTGGCGGACGGGATAGAGCCGCTTGGCCGAAGTGATCTGGCCAAGCGCCCTGCCCGGCCGCTCGAGCAGGAAGCGCGCACGATCCTCGGTGTAGTTTGGGCCGATCACCTTCTCCATGCGATCGAATCGCAATGTGTAGCCGGCGATGTCGATGGTCGCGCCGGGCCGCACGGCGACGATCCTCTCGGTCTCCAGCGACACCACGCTGACGATGCCCAGCACGGTCAGGCCGAGGCCGAGATGCGCAAGCGTCGTGCCGAAGACCGACTTCGGCAGGCCGACGAAGCGTCGCAGCATCACCGAGGGCGCGGCGGCGCCCAGCCCGGCGCGAAGCGCGAGGTCGGTCAGGGCACCCAGCACCAGCCAGGCGGCCAGGCCGCAGCCCAATGCCGCGAAGACCGAGGCGCCGTCGACGAAAAGAAGCGTGACGAGCACCGCGACCAGCGCCCCGCCGAAGGCCGCCATCAGGCGCTGCGCGGCAGCCAGCAGGTCGCCGCGCTTCCAGGCGAGCAGGGGGCCGAACGGCACCAGGGCGAGCAGCGGCAGCATCAGCGGGCCGAAGGTCAGGTTGAAGAACGGCGCGCCCACCGAGATCTTGTCGCCGGCGAAGGCTTCGATGAACAACGGATAGAGCGTGCCGATGAAAACCGTGGCAGTCGCCGTCGTCAGGAACAGGTTGTTGAGCACCAGCGCCCCTTCCCGCGAGATCGGGTGGAAGACGCCGCCAGCGGTGAGCGAGGGCGCACGCAGCGCGAAGAGCGAAAGCGAGCCGCCGATGAACAGGGTCAGGATGGCCAGGATGAAGACGCCTCGGCTGGGATCCGTAGCGAAGGCATGAACCGAGGTGAGCACGCCCGAGCGCACCAGGAAGGTGCCGAGCAGCGACAGCGAGAAGGTCAGGATGGCGAGCAGCAGAGTCCAGATCTTCAGCGCCGAGCGCTTCTCCATCACGATCGCCGAATGCAGCAACGCCGTTCCCGCCAGCCAGGGCATGAAGGAGGCGTTCTCGACCGGGTCCCAGAACCAGAAGCCGCCCCAGCCGAGCTCGTAATAGGCCCAGTAGGACCCCATCGCGATGCCGCCGGTGAGGAACGTCCAGGCGGCGAGCGTCCACGGCCGCACCCAGCGTGCCCACGCCGCATCGATACGGCCGTCGATGAGGGCCGCGACAGCGAAGGAGAAGCAGACGGAGAAGCCGACATAGCCGAGATAAAGCAGAGGCGGATGGACGGCGAGGCCGATATCCTGCAGCAGCGGATTGAGGTCCTGGCCTTCGATCGGCGCCGGATCGAGCCGGACGAAGGGGTTGGACGTGACGAGGATGAACAGCAGGAAGGCGACGCCGATCAATCCCTGGACCGCTAGCACATTGGCCTTGAGCGTGGCGGGAAGATTGCGGCCGAAGGCGGCGACGAGCGCCCCGAAGAAGGTCAGGATCACCACCCAGAGCAGCATCGAGCCTTCATGATTGCCCCAGGTTCCGGTGACCTTGTAGAGCATCGGCTTCAGCGAATGGGAATTCTGCCAGACATTGGCCACGGAGAAATCCGATTGCATGTAGGCCAGCGTGAGCACCAGGAAGGACAGCGCCGTAAGGGCGAATCCGGTGGCGGCGACTGGCCCGCCGACCGCCATCAGCCGCTCGTCGCCCATGCGCGCGCCTACGAGCGGCACGCTCGCCTGGACCAGCGCCATGGCGAAGGCGAGCACGAGCGCGAAGTGACCGATCTCGACCATGGAACTATTGGCTCTCCTGCCAGAGGCCCTTTTCCTTCAGGCCTTCCGCGACTTCCTTCGGCATGTAGGTCTCATCATGCTTGGCCAGCACGCTGTCCGCAACGAAGACGCCGCCGGGGCCGAAGCTGCCTTCGGTGATGACGCCCTGCTCTTCGCGAAACAGGTCGGGCAGGATGCCATTATAGACCACCTTGACCGTGTCGACCTGGTCGGTGATGGCGAAATCGACCTCCGTCCCCTGCCCGCGCTGGATCGACCCCTTCGCGACAAGCCCGCCGAGCCGGATGCGCTGGCCCTCGCTTACCGGATTGGCCGCGAGATCGCCGGGCATGTAGAAATAGGATGCCTTCTGGCCGAGCGCCCAGAAAGTCAGGAAGGTCGCGAGGCCGAGAAAGGCCAGCGCGCCGCCGATGACAGACAATCTCTTCTGCTTGCGTGTCATGTCCTACTCGGTCCCGCTCAGTCCGAGGGTCGCTGCGAATTGCGTCAGCGCCGTGGCTTCCACACTCCCCTCGCCCAGGGCCGCCACGCCGCGGCTCATCGCATCCAGCGCATCTGTCTTGCGGCCGAGCACCAGGTATGAACGGACGAGCCGCTGCCATCCTTCCAGATCCCTGGGGTTCTGGCGAAGCTTTTGGTCGAGCCCCGCGACCATGGCCTCGATCATGGCGTTGCGGTCGGCATCGGACATGGTGGCGGCCGCCTCCACGTCGTCCTGCGTCGGTCCCGGCGTGGTCGAGGTGGTGGCCCCCGAGGTGGTGGCCTCCGATGTGGTGGAAGGTGCCTTGCCGGCGGCAAGGCGCTTGTCGGCCTCGGCGACGGCCTGCTCGACAGGAACGCGCCACGGTGAATCCGCGGGCAGCTTGACGAGCATCTCTCGCCAGGCCGCGACTGCCTCCTGAAGCTTCCCGTCCTGCGCCATGGCGGTCGCCAGATAGAAACGCGCCTTGGGATAGTCAGGCTCCAGCCTCAGGGCCCTGTTGAACGCTGCCTCGGCCTCGTCGGAAATGACGCCGTCGGCGGCCGAAGCCATCGCCTCACCGAGCCCGGACTCGCGGGCCGCGGTCGACCCTTCGAGGCGGATCGCCGCGTGATAGGCACCGACGGCATCGGCGAAGCGCCCCATGCGCAGATAGACCGGGGCGAGAACGTCCCAGCCCTTGCCGTCATTGGGGTTGGCCGCAAGGTGCTTCTCGGCGCGCGCCACCAGTTCGTCGATCGAGCTCTTCGCCGGATCGGCTTCGAGCCGCGCCTGGAGGGGTTGCGAAGACAGATCGGGCGAGCCGAGATAGCCGTAGAGCGCCCAGCTCACGACCGGCACCGCGAGAACCGCCGCCATGCCGGCCATGCGCGCTGTCGGCGAGGCCAAGGCGCTCCGTCCGCCGTTCCCGCGCTCGCCGAGCTTCAGGATGCGGCGGCCGATCTCGGCGCGGGCCTGCTCCGCCTCGGTCGGGTTGATCAGTCCGCGACCGACGTCGCGCTCCAACTCTTGAAGCTGATCCTTGTAGACTTCGAGATCGTGATCGGCGGCCGTGGCAACCGAGCGGCGCCCTCGCGCAAGCGGCGCCAGGACGGCAAGGCTGGCACCCAAGGTAAGCAGAGCGGCCACGATCCAGAAAAGCATGCCGATCACATAACCCTTGACGGCACCCCTGCCAACAATCGCGCCATGCGGCCAATTGACGGAGGCATCGGGCGGTGCCGCATCGGCGCGAGGATCGTATACCATCTTCGACAGAGCGTCTTTGCTCACAACTGTCAGTTCATTCCCGCATTTGAAACCCATTCCCGGCGCGAGCGACCGCGACGCGGAACCGGGTGCCGTTACCCGATCGCCGCCGCAAAAGGGCCACGACTGCTTTCGCCCGCGCGTCGGTCGCACGGGCCGGAACCGCGCGATGTTCATGGGCACCCGGAACAGCACTGTCGCGTCTTCCACGACGGCCACCGTTTCCTCGAGTGCGTTCGGAGGGACCAGATCGCTCAGGATGCGCTCCAGCGCCCGGCTCAGGTTGGAAGTGTGTGCCGCGACGATGTCCATGTGGTCGGCGGCCAGCTCGAGACAAGCGTTGAAAAGCCCGGGGCCGGCGTCGTAGCGGTCTCGCTCCAGCGAAAGGATGGTCAACACCCAGCGTTCCAGCTTTTCGCCCGGCGGAAGGTCCTGCGCGGCAACCCTGCCGCGCTGGCGGAGGCGCCGGTCGGTGAAGCCCGGATCCGCGGCTGCGATCCGGAGGTTCACCGACAAAGCCCGCAAACGGACCGCGCCGTCCGGCGGTTCCAGCACCGCGGCTCGAAGCAGGCCTTGGCGCCGCGTTACCGGCCGTTCAGGAACGCGATGATCGCACGCCGCTCGTCTGCGTTGTTGAAGCGCTGAACCATCCGTGTGCCCGGCACCATCGCCGTAGGATTCGCGAGGTAGGTTTCCAGCGTCTCGGGCGTCCAGGTGATGCCGGAGTCGCGCAGGGAGGGCGAATAGTTGAACCCGTCGACGCTGCCGCCAGCGCGGCCGACCACGCCCTGCAGGTGAGGCCCGGCGCCGTTCCTGGTGGTCGCGATCTGGTGGCAGGACCCGCAACGCTGCCGGAACAGCCGTTCGCCTGAAGCGGTCTCCTGGGCAACTGACAGATCCGTTGCCCAAGCCGCCGTGATCACCGTCAAGGCGGCGAGTACCGCGCCTCTCATCCTTCCATGCCTTTCAGGTCGAGCTTCGAGAGCGGCAAGCTGCGGATGCGCTGGCCCGTCAGCACGGAAGCGGCGTTGACCACGGCGGGCGGCACGCCAGGCAGACCCGGCTCGCCGATACCGCCCATCGGAGCGCCGCTCTCGACGATGCGCACATGCACGCGCGGCATGCGGTCGGGCGGCAGGATGGGATAACCGTCGAAATTGCGCGCCTGCGGCATGCCGTCGACATAGACGACTTCCTCGAGCAGCGCCGAGGACAGGCCGAGGGCGACGGCGGAGTTCACCTGCGCCTCGATGATGGCGGGATTGACGATGCTTCCGGGATCGATCGCCACCCAGACGTCGTGGACAATCACCCCGCCGTCCCGCAGCGAGACCTCTGCGATCGTGGCGACCTCGCTGCCGAAAGGCGACGCCATGGCGACGCCGCGCGCCCGCCGCGTGCCATCCTCGGCTGTGAACGGCCCACGACGCCATCCGCCGGAAAGATCGGCCACGGCCACAAGGAGGTTTCTGTGCCGCGGGCTGTCTGCAAGGAGGCGATGCCGCAATTCATAGGGATCCTGCTTCCCCGCATCAGCCATCTCGTCGAAGAATGTTTCGTAGAAGAAATCGTTCATCGAATGGCCGACCGAACGCCAGAAGCCGATGATAGCCGGATCGTCCACATGGATCTGGGCGACACGCCTGTTCGGTATCGCATAGATCTTTCCAGCGATACCCTCGACCGCTGAACTGTCGACCTTGTCGGCCTGGCGGCCGAACCAGCGGCCGGTCGGGCCTTCTCCGACCGCAACGGCGTCCAACGCGACCGGCAGGCCGTCGGCATCGAGGCCCGCACGGAAACGTACGGCACCCATCGGCCGCAGCGCATCGCGCAGGAACTCCTCCTCGCGGCTCCAGATCAGCTTCACGGGCCGGCCCGCCGCCTTCGCGAGGAGGATGGCCTGCGGGTACGGATTGGCCGTCCGATAGAGGAAATGCCGGCCGAAGAAGCCGCCGAGGATCGGGGAATGAATAATGATCTTGTCCGGCTCGACGCCTGCGACCTTCGCCGCATCGGCCTGGAACATCTCGGGCGCCTGGTTCGGTATCCACAATTCGAGGGTCCCGTCCGCATTCCAGCGCGCGAGCGCCGAAGGCGGCTCGAGCTGGCCGTGCACCAGATGAGGAGCGCCATAAGTCGCCTCGACGGCAAGCTGAGCACCGCGCATCGCGCCCGCCGCATCACCGACCGTCTCGAAGACGACCCCTTCTCCCGGCGTCGCTTTCAGCTTCGTCATATGGGCTTCGGAGGAGAAATCCGCCGGCATCGCATGCGCGGTTCCTGCGGCTGGCTCGGTCCAGGTGACCAGCAAGGTTTCGACCGCGCGACGCGCACGCCACCAGCTGTCGGCCAGCACCGCTACCGCGCCCGGCAGCCTATGAACGGAGTGGACGCCGGGCATACGCCGAACATCCGCTTCATTCGCCAGCGCGCCGGGTTCGCCACCGAGACGCGGGCTGTGCTGGACGGCGGCGTGAAGCATGTCGTCGACCTTCTGATCGATCGAGTAGAGTGCCTTGCCGGTCGACTTGTCGCGAACATCGAGGCGAGCCACCGGCTTGCCGATCCAGCGGAAGTCGGCGCGGGGGCGCAGCACGACGTCGGTTGGGACCGGCAGGTCGGCCGCCGCATCCGCGATTTCCCCGTAGGGGATCGCCCGCCCGGACGCTGCATGAACCACGCGGCCGGGTTCGGTCGAGAGTTCCGAAGTTGGCACGCCAAGCCGAGAGGCCGCGGCCTGCAGCAGCATTAGGCGCGCCGATGCGCCAAGCCTGCGCATCGTCTCGTAGCTCATGCGCACCGACATGCTGCCGCCGGTGAAACGGCCGCCACCGGTCAAGAGATAGTCGGGGCCGGGAGGAGCGCCCTCGACCGTGAAGTTCACGGGGTCGACGTCCAGTTCCTCACCGACGATCTGCGCCATGGCGGTGAAGATGCCTTGTCCACCCTCGATGAAGGCGCTGCGGAAGAGCACCGTGCTGTCGGGACGGATCTCCAGGAAGGCTGAGACCCGCGTGCCGGGCGCGACAGGAGCAGCGGCCTGTGCCCTCGCGCGTCCGACCGGCACGGTGACCGAAAGCACGAGCGCTGCGGCGGCGCCGAGGAAGCCGCGACGCGAAATGTTGAGCGGTCCGTCCTCGCGGGGCGTGGACCAGCGGTTCCCGATGAGGGTCATGTTGTTCATCTATCCCTCCTCACGCCTGGGCGGCCTGCCGGACGGCAGCCGAGATCGCGTTGTAGGTGCCGCATCGGCAGAGGTTCACCATCGCGTCGGCGATGTCGTCCTGGGTGGGCTGCGGCGTCTGCTTCAGGAGCGCCGTGGCCGCCATGACCTGGCCGGACTGGCAATAGCCGCATTGCGGCACCTGATGTGCGATCCACGCTTCGACCACCTTTCTGCCCTCGGGATCCTGCTCGATGGCCTCGATGGTCGTGATCGCCACGCCGGCCACGCTGTCCACCATCGTCACGCAGGATCGCGTGGCCTGTCCGTCGATCAGCACCGTGCATGCGCCGCACTGGGCGACGCCGCAGCCATACTTCGTACCCGTCATGCCCAGTTCGTCGCGCAGCACCCAGAGCAGCGGCGTATCCGGTTCGACATCGACCTGATGTGTTGCCCCGTTGACTGTCAGTTCCATGGCCTTTTCCTCGTGGTTCGCAGGAGAGCCAACACGACTGGCTGTTGGCTCGTCGAACCCGAAGAGTAGTTGCCCCTGATCACCACGATTAGTGCGCTGAATTCGCTTGCGTTGATCGATGAGAGACATAAATCTTGCCCGATCGGTGCGGACAGCGAGATGGCCAGGGAAAATTTCAACGACCTCTTGTGGTTCCTGGCTGTGGCCGAGGAGAAGAGCTTCACGCGCGCCGCAGCGAAGCTCGGCATCACGCAGTCCACCCTCAGCCACACGATCAAGCAGCTGGAAACGCGGTTGGGCATCCGGCTGCTCACGCGCACGACCCGCAGTGTGTCAACGACCGCGGCCGGCGAGCGCCTCCGGCAGTCGCTTGCACCGCGCGTCGCGGAGATCGAGACGGAGATCGCCGCGCTCATGGAATTCCGCGACAAGCCCGCCGGGACCATCAGGCTGACCCTTTCGGATCACGCGTTTGAAAGCGTCGCGTGGCCGAAGCTCGGCCCGGTGCTCGCGGACTATCCCGATATCAAGCTGGAACTCAGCATCGATAACGGGCTGCGCAACATCGTCGAAGACGGATTCGACGCCGGGGTGCGACTTGGCGAAAGCGTCGAGAAGGACATGATCGCGATCCGAATCGGACCTGACTGGCGCATGGTCGCCGTCGCGTCGCCCGACTACTTCGCCGCGCATCCTTCGCCCCGGCATCCGCAGGAGCTGATCGGGCACAACTGCATGAACATGCGCCAGACACGCCGTGGCGGGCTCTATGCGTGGGAATTCGAGAAGGAAGGTCAGGAGCTTCGTGTCCGGGTGGACGGGCAGCTCACCTTCAACACCTCATACGCAATGGTGGATGCGGCTCTGAAGGGATACGGCATCGCTTTCCTGCCCGAGAGCCTTGTTGAACGACATGTCGCATCGGGCGAGTTGGTCCAGGTGCTGGACGACTGGTGCCCGAAGTTCGCGGGCTACTACGTTTACTACCCAAGCCGCCGACAGAACCTGCCGGCCTTCAAGGTCATTGTCGATGCCCTTCGACACGGCGACGCTTGAAACGCCCTGACATCACCACCGCGACGACGGAGGCGCACAGCGCGATCGCCGCGCTGACGAGAAATACGGTATCCAGTCCGGCCCAGGCTGCGATTGCGCCGAGTGCGGGACTGCCAAGGCCGAGCGCCACGTCGAGGAAGGCGGCGTAGAGACTATCGCGAGACCCCAGTTGCTTGCGGGAAGGCTCCTCGCCGCCTCCAGACCGGGATAGACCAGTGAATATCCGAAACCTGTGCTTGTGCCGACATGGCGCCGGCTGCGCCGATGGCTGCTGCCGTGAGGATCTTTCTCATTTGAGTTTACTTTCGGATCGCTCTCGCCGCTTTCGATGACATTGCAATGCCCTAGACGCGAAGCAGCGTCTTGATGGCGCGCCGACCGTCCATGGCGCGATAGCCTTCCGCGACGTCCGCAAGCGGCAGCGTCAGGTCGAAGACCTTTCCGGGATTGATCTTCCGCTCCAGCACCAGGTCCATCAGGTGCGGAAGGAATCGACGCACGGGGGCCGGACCGCCAAGCAGGCTCTTCTGGGCGAAGAACAGGCCCTGGCCGTCTAGCTGAACACCGTGCGGCACGCCGACAAACCCGATCGAGCCGCCGGGGCGCGCGCAGTTGATCGCCTGCTCCATCGATTCCTGCGTCCCGACACATTCCAGTACCGACTCCGCGCCGACGCCCCCGGTCAGTTCCCTGATCCGGGCAACGCCGGCGTTACCGCGTTCCGAAACGATGTCGGTCGCGCCGAATTCGAGGGCGAGATCCTGACGTGCCTTGTGGCGGCTCATGGCCACAATGCGCTCCGCGCCCATGTGCCTGGCTGCCAGCACGCCCATCAGCCCGACGGCGCCGTCTCCCACGACAACCGCCGTCGAGCCGGGCTGCACGCGCGCGGCGTCAGCCGCATACCAGCCGGTGCCAAGGACGTCGGATGCCGCCAACAGGCTGGGGATCAGATCGTCCGCGGGCAAGTCGGGGGTGGCGACCAGCGTGCCGTCGGCGAGCGGCACCCGCGCATAGGGTGCCTGTGCGCGGCTCATGAACTCGCGCTGCTCGCACGATGACTGGAAGCCGAAACGGCAATGCGGGCAGGTATTGTCGGAGATGCAGAACGAGCCGACGACGAATTGACCGGGTTTCACGGTTCGGACCGCGCTGCCGACTTCGACGACCACACCGCAATATTCGTGCCCCATATGCATAGGTTCGATCACCGGCTGGAGCCCGCGATAGGGCCATAAGTCGGAGCCGCAGATGCAACTGGCCGAAAGCTTGACGAGGGCATCCGTAGGAGCGAGGATTTTCGGCTCCTCGACCTCCTCGCAGCGGATGTCGCCGGGACCATAAAGAACCGTTCCGAGCATGGTTGTTCTCCTTTCGTGGATCTGCGGTCAGGAAACCGGTTCGATGCCGAGGGGGAACTCGCCGCGCACCAGCAGGGGATCGAAGCTGCCGTCGATGCGGCCGAGCCGGATCAGTCCCTGGGACCAGTGATATCCGGCGTAGAAGAACGCGAGGTTGCCCCAAGGGGCGTAGTAGCAGACATCGCCGGGACGCTCGTTGTCGAACGGGCCGCTGCCCTCTTCGGTGAGCTTGCGCGGCAGGTAGCTGATCTTCTCGTTGTTCGCGTAGTTGTCGATCGTCAGTTCTTCGAGGGGCAGCAGCGAGGCGAAGTCACGCGCGGACGGATTATCCTCGAGCGTCGCCGTCATGCTCTGGTCGTTGAACGAGATGCGGATCTTCATTGGTGCGTATCCTTGTGCATATCCCCTCTTCGTCCCGGCGAAGCCGAACGGGGCGCCGGCGAGCACGATGGCCTGAAACACGGCCCGGCGGGTGATGAGGCGACACGTCATCTTGCTTCTTTCCGGTGGTCGATGGCTGCTGCGGCGGCGGCGAGAGCCGACCCCAGCAAGAGGATGGCGCCGAGGGCAAATGGGCTCCACCAGCCCAGAATGTCGAAGAGCAGGCCACCCGTCGCTGCGCCCAGCGTGATGGCGAACTGGATGACGGCGACCTGAAGCCCGCCGCCGGCTTCGGCGTCGTCACGCAGAGCGCGGCTCAGCCATGTGCCCCAGCCGACCGGAGCGGCGGTGCCCAAGAAACCCCAGCCGATCAGCAGGATCGTGACGGGAACCGGCATCGAGCCGAACCCGATCAGCGCGGTGGCCAGCAACGCCATGACGAGCGGGATGACGATGAGGACGCTGTAGAGCCTTGTCTTCAGCAGTTGACCGATGACCCAGGTACCCGCGACGCCGGCGAGCCCCATCAGGAGCAGGATTGCGGAGAGCGCCGAAACGCCGACGCCGGTGATGGTTTCGAGGAACGGCCGCAGATAGGTGAACAAAGCGAACTGGCCCATGAAGAGCAGCAGGATCGACGCCATGCCGAGCCCCACCTGGGGGCGTGCCAGCAATCGAAAGACGTTGCCCGATCTCCTTCGCCCCCGCGGCGGCAGCGAAGGCAGGCTGAGCCATTGCCAGACCAGGGCGATCAGGGCCAGCGG
This sequence comes from Mesorhizobium sp. L-8-10, assembly GCF_016756635.1. Classification (NCBI taxonomy): domain Bacteria; kingdom Pseudomonadati; phylum Pseudomonadota; class Alphaproteobacteria; order Hyphomicrobiales; family Phyllobacteriaceae; genus Mesorhizobium; species Mesorhizobium sp. L-8-10. The sequence goes on from NZ_AP023263.1 coordinate 6,329,271, forward strand.
CACCACGAGGAAGAACGCGCCGCGCCAGCCGACATGGTCACCCAGCAGGCTTCCGAGTGGCGCGGAAACGGTCGCGGCGATGGCGTTGCCCGCGTTGATCATCGCCAGCCCCTTGGGCACGGCATCCTCCGGCACAAGACGCATGACGATTGCGGTGGACATCGACCAGAAGCCGCCGATGGCGACGCCCAGCAATGCCCGGCCGATCATCATCACCGCGTAGTTCGGTGCAAACGTTACGACGAGCCCCGACACAACCAGCAACAGCGAAAAGGAGACCAGCACGAGCTTGCGGTCGATGTGCTTCGTCAGGCCGGCGACGAACAGGCTGGTAACGACCGCGAATATGCCCGAGATCGAGACCACCTGACCGGTCCGCCCCTCGGTAATGCCGAGATCGAGGGCAACGGGCGTCAGCAGGCTGACGGGCATGAATTCGGAGGCGATGAGCACAGCAACGCAAAGCGCCATCGAAAGCACCGCACCCCACGCGGCGCGGTCACCCAGAAGCCGGGTGTCGTAGGTGGTTTCCATGGCGGGCATCCTTGCAAGACGGCAGGCGGCTCGTTCACGCCGCCGGTTCACCGCTTGCCCGGGAAATTAGCGCTTCTGCGCCAATCGCATTAGACGGACCAATCCACTTGGACTTATCGATCCGAGCCATGAATAACGGGGAAAAGCCGTCTGGGCCCAGGACAGGATCTTCGTGGAACTGCCGACCTCTGGCTATGGCCGGGAAGAGCCTGAAACGCCGTGAATTTTCGGCACACCTCAGTGTGATGGATACCGGTGCGCATGCCGCAGACTCGCATGCGCACTGCCGTGGGGGTTTCTCAATCGGGTTTCATCTTTGTCGGTTGAACCGTTCGGCATCTGCCGACGGTCGATCTGCCCGACCGTTCGAGCGCGCAATCGCGTCGCCCGGGCCCGTTGGCGCGAAAGCCAAGCGGCCCCCGAATAGGCCGCACGGGCGATTGGGGCCGCACCGGATGCGCCAGCATCCGTGCCACCTCGACTAGGTCAGCGGCGTCCAACTGCCGTCGGCATTACGGCAGGCGGTACCGCGCGCCGATTTCGGCTGGGCACCGCCATAGATCGTGTGCTTGTACTGGCGGCAGTCCTGCGAGCCGACCCGGTAGGGCTGGGCCGCGACCACCTCGCCGTAGCGGTTGCCGTCGCCGCGCCAGGTCACGACCTCTCCGCTCGGCGTATGCTCAAGCGCTCGGTATTCCGCCTCCAGCGCACTGCGCTTTTCGCCGCTGTCAAGACCCGCACCGATTGAACCGCCGACTAGCCCTCCGGCCATTTCGTCGATGATCGCCGAGGCGACAGCGCCGCCGGCTCTGGTCTGGCCGCCGCCGGTTGCCGGCGTCGTCGCGTCGTTGCGGCCGAGCCCCATCGTGCTGCAGCCGGAAACTGCCAGCAGTCCGGCGACCACGGTCGCCTGAAATCTCTTTGTTCTCATCGGCTTGCCGCGTGCCGGCGCCTGGAAGAAATTCGTCATGCAAGAAGCCTTCCGCGTAGATGCGATCTTTGACCGAATTTGGGTTCTGCCGCTACTGCCGGATCGGCCATCGCGGCATGCTCGTCCCTTCCCATAGGGCATAGCTGTGAAAGATAGTAAACGAAGGGTTTCGACGGCCCTTTGCGCCGGGGCGCGCCTACTGCGCGCGCTTGAGCTCGACGGAGGCGCGCAGACCGCCGAGCGCCGAGCGCTCCAGCGCGAGCCGGCCGCCATATTCCTTGACGAGGTCGGAGACGATCGCGAGCCCCAGGCCGGTGCCCGGTTTCGTCTCGTCCAGCCGCTTGCCCCGTTTCAGCGCCTCACGCGCCTTGTGCTCGGGAATGCCCGGCCCGTCGTCTTCGATCGAAAGGACGAAATTGCCGCCATTGTCGCCGGACGCCGCGACCGAGACCTGCACGGCGGACTTCGCCCATTTCATGGCGTTCTCCAGCAGGTTGCCCGATATCTCCTCGAGATCCTCACGCTCGCCGGCGAACAGGATCTCCTCGGCCGGCAATGACAAGCCCAGCCGAGTGTCGGGATTGAGTTTTTCCATCACGCGCACCATGCGCTGCAGCAAGGCGGCGACCGGGGTGCGATAGACGACGCTGTCGCGCTGGGCGGCGATCCTTGCCCGCTGCAGATAGTGTTCGAGCTGCGTCTGCATGGACGCCGCCTGCTCGGTGATCAGCCGGCCCTTGTCGCCGCCGATCAGACGCCCTTCGTTCAGCAGCACGGCGAGCGGCGTCTTCAGCGAATGGGCAAGATTGCCGACCTGGGTGCGGGAGCGTTCCACGATGCGCCGATTGTTCTCGATCAGCGCGTTGGTCTCATTGGCCAGCGGTTCGATCTCGGCCGGGAAGCTGCCGTCGAGGCGCTGCGCCGTTCCTTCGCGCACCATCGCCAAAGCGTTGCGAACCCGCTGCAGCGGCTGCAGGCCGAACAGGATGGCGACGGCGTTGATGGCGATCATGCCGACGCCGAAGATCGACAGATAGGTGTAGAGGCTGCGCTCGAAACTGCCGATCTCGGCCTCCAACTCGCTGAGATTGCCCATGACCCGGAAGCGGGCGATGCGGTTGCGGGCGTCCAGCACGAACTCGGCCTCGATGACTTCGAGCTCCTCGCCGGACAGTCCTCCAGCGGTGTAGCTGCGTCGGAATTCGGCATTGAAGGGAACCTCGAAAGCCGATGGCGAAGGGATGGGCTTGAACATCGAGGGCGACCGGAGCTCGCCGTTCAGCCCTTGCGACACGGGCTCCACCGCCCAGTACCATCCCGATCCCGGACGGGAAAACCTGAGGTTCCCGAGGTCGGGGCTGCCGATCAGAGCGCCGCTTTCGGACACGCTGACCGAACTGATCAGGTTGAAGAGGTGAGCCGAGAGCAGGCTTTCGAACCCCCGTTCGCTGGCCTGCCGGTAGAGCGTGGTGATGACGGTCGCGATCACGATCAGGGCAACCACGGCCCAGATCGTCGACAGGGCGATGACCCGGACCGTCAGCGAGCGCGGGACGAGCGTCAGCTTCGGCATGTTGCCGGCTACGCGGCCGGCTCGCGCATGCGGTAGCCCATGCCGCGCACCGTCTCGATCATGTCCACGCCCATCTTCTTGCGCAACCGTCCCACGAAGACTTCGATCGTGTTGGAATCGCGGTCGAAATCCTGATCGTACAGATGTTCCACCAGCTCGGTGCGCGACACGACCTCGCCGACATGATGCATGAGATAGGCGAGCAGCCGGAATTCGTGGGATGTGAGCTTGAGCGGCACGCCGTCGACATCGGCCTTCGACGCCTTGGTATCGAGCCGAAGCGGACCGCAGACGAGCTCCGAGGAAGCATGACCGGCGGCCCGGCGGATCAGCGCCCGCACCCGTGCCAGCACCTCCTCGATATGGAAAGGCTTGGTCACGTAGTCGTCGGCGCCGGCATCGATACCGGCGACCTTGTCGCTCCAGCGGTCGCGCGCGGTCAGCATCAGCACAGGCATCTTGCGGCCGTCGCGCCGCCAGCGCTCGACGACGCTGATCCCGTCCATCTGCGGCAGGCCGATATCGAGGACAACCGCGTCATAGGGCTCGGTGTCGCCGAGGAAATGTCCCTCCTCGCCGTCGAAGGCGCGATCGACGACATAGCCGGCGTCGACGAGCGCGTCTGCCAGTTGCCGGTTCAGGTCCTTGTCATCCTCGACGACGAGTATCCGCATCGAATCACATGTTTGTTGAGAGGGGCTGCCGGGATCGACATGCCACGATATAGGCCGATTTTGGGCGCGGGAAAATCGCTCCTTCGGTGGCCAGGGTGTGCATCAGTTCTGCGGCACCACGAATTCCGCCCGACGCGGCCGCTCTCCCGCCTTGGCGGGCAGAAGCACCACGATGCGGCAGACCGCCTGTCCGCCCTGCGTCGCCGGCGAAGCCTTGGCCAGCGTGCCGCCGTTCTCGGCCGCCACCTGCTGACCGATCGCATAGCAGTCGGCGGCCACGCCATAGAGGAGCCCCTCGGGCGCCGAGGGCAACAGGGCCGGCACGGCCGCGGCCTGCGTGGCGAACAGGCCGGCGGCGCAAAGCGCCGGGATCGCGAGGCGGGGAAAGATGTGCAAGGTGATCATGGCACGTCTTCTAACCCATACGTTCTGAACGTGAAATGAACGGCAAACCATCGGCCCGTCCCCCTCTGCCAGGATCGTCATTCAAGGCCCGAAGCGGGCCTTGGGAGCCGCGAACCCTACCCGCGGCCCGCTGTCGATCAACGCCGCGGCCCGAGCGTTCGACCTGGACGGGCAGCCTTGCGCGGGGAGGGCGACCTCGCGCGACCTCGCCGCCCGCCCTGCCCCGGCGCCGCCACGACGGCGCGAAAACGCAGCATGCCGTGATATACCGCCAGGTTCTCGTCGTAGCGTATCTGGTCGAATTCCAGCCGCAGGCCAAACGCGACGTCGCCGTCCAGCGAGCGGCCGTCGAGAGCGGCGCGGGCAGCATCCATGATCTCTCTTGTTTCGGCATCGTCGCGCGCCTTCGACCAGACATGCAGCGTGAAGAGCTGCTCGGTGTCGCTCTCGCCTCCCGTGCCGTAGTCGTAGACGCCCGTCCGGCCGAAGGTCGCATGCGGCAAAGGCGCGTTTGCCGGCGCCCTCTCGTAGACATGCGCTTCGCCGATCAGCGCAGCGAACCGGGCGTCCTGGCGGAGCGCCTGGAACACTGCCCTCTGAAGTTCGGCGGCCGGAGGGGCCATTCGATCTCGACCTCAGGCTGTGGAGCCGCTCCGTTGCGGTTCTCGACATCCGACTATCCGCCGGTAGCGATCAGGGAATCAACCCCTTGTTCACATTGAAGCCGCATCATTTCCGCTGGTTCGGCAAAGGCGCACGCACGAGTGGCTTGCCGCCGCCGCCGAATTGAGGGAAAAGGCAGGAAACCTCGTCTTACGGCCTGCCCTGGCAGGGGTCGGCAGCGTCGCGAAACGAGGGCGGGTGGATGATGGACGATCCTTTCAAGCCGCGCAAATCGCGAAGCCCCCGGGCGACCCGTTTCCTCGCGGTCGATGCCTGGATCGATTCGAGCCTCTACGAGGCCGGCTTCAAGCTGGGCGAATGGTGGGAAAGGCTGACGATCTTCTCCCGCCGATTCCGGGTGACCGGCTGGCGACGCTGCCTGGTCGAGCTGGCCAGCGAAGCGGCAACCCTGGGCGCTGCCGGCTCGGTGGTCATGCTGGCGCTCGCCATGCCCGCCTTCGAGGAAACGTCAAAGGACTGGCGTTCCCAGGGCGACTTCGCCGTGACCTTCCTCGACCGCTACGGCAACGAGATTGGACAGCGCGGCATCATCCAGCGTGATTCCGTGCCGGTCGACGAGTTCCCCGATCATGTCGTCAAAGCCGTCCTGGCCACCGAGGACCGCCGGTTCTTCACCCATTTCGGCATCGACTTCCTCGGCCTGACCCGCGCCATGCAGGAGAATGTGCGGGCGAACTCGGTCGTCCAGGGCGGCTCCACCATCACCCAGCAGCTTGCCAAGAACCTGTTCCTTTCGAACGAGCGCACGGTCGAGCGCAAGGTCAAGGAAGCCTTCCTGTCGCTGTGGCTGGAGATGAACCTGTCGAAGAAGGAAATCCTCCAGCTCTATCTCGACCGCGCCTATATGGGCGGCGGCACTTTCGGCATAGCGGCTGCCGCCGACTTCTATTTCGGCAAGAAGATCAAGGACCTTACGCTCGCCGAGGCGGCCATGCTGGCGGGCCTGTTCAAGGCCCCGGCAAAATACGCGCCGCACATCAACCTGCCGGCAGCGCGCGCCCGCGCCAACGAGGTGCTGACCAACATGGTCCAGGGCGGTTTCATGACCGAGGGCCAGGTGCTCTCGGCGCGGCTCCATCCGGCTGACGTCATCGACCGCGGCAACAAGAAGAGTCCCGACTACTTCCTCGACTGGGCGTTCGAGGAAGCCAAGCGCGTGGCGCAGAAATCGGGCGTCCATTCGATGGTCGCCCGCACGACCATCGATATGAACATCCAGGCCGCGGCGGAGGAATCGCTCGAATACCATCTGCGCCAATACGGCAAGGAGTACGGCGTGAGCGAAGGTGCAATTGTCGTCATAGAGACCAATGGCGCGGTCAGGGCCATTGTCGGCGGCCGCGACTACGGCGCCAGCCAGTTCAACCGGGCGACGAAGGCCCTGCGCCAGACCGGCTCCTCCTTCAAGCCCTATGTCTATGCGACGGCGATGGAGAACGGCTTCACGCCGGACTCGGTCATCTCCGACGGTCCGATCTCCTGGGGCGGCTGGTCGCCCAAGAACTATACGCGCGGCTATTCCGGCCGCATGACGCTCACGACCGCGCTGGTCAAATCCATCAATACCGTTCCCGTGAGGCTCGCCAAGGACCACCTCACCACCAAGCCGATCAAGGCGCTGATCCAGGCCATGGGCGTGGAATCCGAGATCAGCACGCACAAGACCATGGTGCTTGGAACGTCGGGAATGACCGTGATGGACCAGGCGACCGGCTACAGCGTCTTCGCCGACAACGGCATGACGGGCCTTCGCCACGGCATCACCCAGCTCATCACCCATGGCGGCGATGTCGTCTACGATTTCGACCGCGACGCTCCGGAGCCGCACCGCGTCCTGTCGGAGAAGGCGGCGGCTCAGATGAACTCGATGCTGGTCCAGGTGCCCGAGATCGGCACGGCACGCCGCGCCGCCCTGCCAGGCATCCGCTCGGCCGGAAAGACCGGCACGACGCAGGCCTATCGCGACGCCTGGTATATCGGCTTCACCGGCAACTACACATGCGCCGTCTGGCTGGGCAATGACGACTTCACCTCGACCAGGAACATGACAGGCGGCTCGCTTCCGGCGATGACCTGGCAGCGGCTGATGGCCTATGCGCACCAGAACATCGAGCTGAAGCCGATCCCGGGCATCGAGCGCCCGTTCATCGAGATGCCCGTCGCGGAGAAGCCTGCCGGGGCGGGCAAGAAGCATACCGACACGGCGCCGGAGATCGAGCGGCCTCGCGTGCTCTCCGCCGCCACCACCCGCGTGCTGCGCGACATGACGCAGATGTTCCGCAAGGCGCCAGTCCTCGAAACGCCGACAGAACCGAAGACGCTTTCGGCACTGTAGAGGCCGGCCGCGGGCGGCTACGGCCCCTCGCTTTCCCCATCCATCGCCTCCACGGCGATCAGCAGTTCCCGCAGCAGGCCCGACAGGACCTCGCGCCTTTCCGGGCTGAGCGCGTCGATGAAGCGCAACTCATTCGCCATATCCGCGCGGAAAGCCTCCTCCGCACGTTTCTGTCCTTCCGGCGTCAGCGCAACCAGGAAGCTGCGGCCGTCCTCGGTCGATTTCTCCCGCGTGATCAGCCCTGATTTCTCCAGCCGCACCAGCCGGTGGCTGAGGCCGCCCGACGAGATCATCAGCGAGCGATAGAGTTCGGTCGGCGTCAGCTTGTAGGGCAGCCCCGAGCGGCGCAAGGTGCTGATCACGTCGAATTCGCCGCGGTCCAGCCCGAACCGGGCGAAGGTGGCCACGATGCTCGGCCGCACCAGGTTCGACAGGCGGTAGGCACGACCCAATATGGTCATCGGCGACGTGTCGATGTCAGGGACTTCCCTCGCCCACTGCCCCCGCAGCCTTTCGACGTGGTCGCGTGCCTCGCCGGTGTTGTCTCCCATCGTGCTGTCCTCCGTCGTTCGTTTCGTCCTTAGCGGGAATATGTCTCGACAGGAAGATATATATCTTGACGAGAAGTTAGATTTGCGAAATTATCTTCCCGCGAAGATATCTCCACCCGATCGGGAGGCTGAAATGTACAATCTCGTCCGCCACACCGAACCCGCCCCCGGCGCCAGCCGCACCGTTCGTTTCGACGGTGATGAACATGGCTCCGAAGTGTCCTTCTTCCTGGTCGACAACGAGCCCGGCCAAGGCCCGGCCCTACATGTCCACCCCTATACAGAGACCTGGATCGTGCGCGCCGGCGAAGCCGAGTTCATGGTCGGCCGCGACAGGATGCGTGCCGGCCCCGGCGACATCGTCGTCGGAGGCGCCGGCGTCCCGCACAAGTTCCGCAATGTCGGCACGGGTCGGCTGCAGCTCGTCTGCATCCATGCGAGCGCCCGCATCATCCAGGAATGGGTAGAAGAACACGACCAACCGGCGGCCTGAGCAGCCGGCTCCCCCTCTTCGAACAGGAGCAACCATGTCTTTCCAGGGTTATCTCGACACGATCAAGAGCAAGACCGGCAAGGGTCCGGAAGACTTCCAGCGGCTCGCCGACCAGAAGGGCTACGCCGAGAACGGGCGATTGAAGCCGGGCGTGAAGGCCGGGCAGATCGTCGGATGGATGAAGGACGAGTTCAATCTCGGCCACGGCCACGCGATGGCGATCTACGCCCTGCTCTCAGGCAAGCGAAAGCCTGGCGACGCTTGAGGCCCCACGGCCCTGCGCTTTCAGCCGCCCTGCTTTCGCCGCTTCGCCCTTTGGCGACTCTACGATAGAGTTCGAGCCGGTCCGACGCCGAGGATTCCCACGAACCGGCCTCGCGGCCGGCGCAGATGCACGGAGGGCGCGTTGAAAGTAACGATCGACATCGACTGCACGCCGGCGGAAGCCAGGCAATTCCTGGGGCTGCCGGATCTTCAGCCGCTCCAGGAGGCATGGGTGCGGGAAATCGAGAAGAAGATGATGGCGAGCCTCGACCAGTTCTCGCCCGAAAGCCTCGCTCGCAGCTGGCTTTCGGGCGCTCAGGCCGGCGCGGATTGGATTCCGGCTGTGTTCGGCGCATTCATGCGGGAACGCGGCGAGGACAAGGGCAAGAAGAGCTGAGGCGGGGTTAGCGGCCTCGACGATGTCGGGGGCTCCCGGCGCGTCTCGTGTATATGCGTTTCTTTGACGGTCCGACAGCCGACTGGCCACGTCCGTGTCCGAAGCGGCCCCCTTCATGCACGCGCAAAGCGACTCGGCCCGATCTGCATAGCTCGCGCATTTTCCAGCCGCACGACTCATGCCAATCTGCGATTGCAGAAAGTATCCGAAGAAGTCCTGCCGAAAATCCATCGCAGCCGGTCGAGAATGGATCGGAGGCCTCGCAGCGAGGAGAAGTCTGGATGTTCAAATGTTCGCCCGCCGAGGAGGCAGAGCCGCAGGACTTCACCTGTCTGTGCCACAGCCCGGCATTCGCGCGCCTTAACGCGCTGGTGGAGCAGCGATTCTCCCGCCGGGCGTTCCTGACCGGTGCCGCAGCCATCAGTGCCGCTGCCTTGTGGCCGGGAGTGTCCGTCGCAGCGATCCCAGCTCCACCTGCAATCCCGATCGCGTTCACCAATATCAGGCTGTTCGACGGCAAGTCCGGGAAGCCGATCGAGGGCCAGCGCGTCACCGTGGAGGGTAACAAGATCAAGGCGATCGAAGCCGGCTCCGACCCGATGACCGAAGGCGCCGAGGTCATCGACTGTGGCGGACGCACGCTGATGCCCGGCCTCATCGACGCACATTGGCATTCGATGATGGCGCCGATCGGCATGATCGACCTCATGACCGCCGACATCGGCTACATCAACATCGCCTGCGCCGAGGAGGCGAATCGGACACTCATGCGCGGCTTCACCAGCATCCGCGACCTTGCGGGCCCCTCCTTCGGCCTCAAGCGGGCGATCGACAGCGGTCTCACGGCCGGGCCGCGTATCTGGCCGTCGGGCGCCATGATCTCGCAGACCAGCGGCCATGGCGATTTCCGCCTGCCTTACGAGGTGCCGGCGGAGCCTACCGCTCCGCTCAGCCGCGGCGAAAGGCTGGGCGGAGGCATGATCGCGGATGGGGTTGACGAGGTGCTGAAGCGCTCTCGCGAGCAACTCATGCTGGGCGCGAGCCAGCTGAAGTTGGCCGCCGGCGGCGGGGTCGCGTCGAACTTCGATCCGATCGACGTCACCCAGTACACCGAGGCCGAGTTCCGCGCCGCCGTCGATGCGGCAGAGAACTGGGGCACCTATGTCACCGTGCACGCCTATACGCCGCGTGCCATGCAGACCGCCATACGCGGCGGGGTTCGGTGCGTCGACCATGGCCAGCTGATGGACGAAGAGACGGCCAGGATCATGGCCGACAAGGGCACCTGGTTCTCCAGCCAGGCCTTCATCGACAACGAATACGCCAATCCCTATCCGGAGGGTTCGGCCAACAGGGCCAAACAGCTCGCCATGTTCGCCGGCACCGACACGGCCTATGAGCTTGCGAAGAAATACAAACTGAAGACCGCCTGGGGCACCGACATATTGTTCGACCCATCAAGGACAAAGAACCAGGGCGCGCTGCTCACGACCATGACCCGCTGGTACGCCCCCGACGAGGTCCTCGTCATGGCGACGGGCACCAACGCGGAACTCTTGGCCATGTCCGGTCCGCGCAATCCCTATCCCGGCAGGATCGGAGTGATCGAGGCCGAAGCCTATGCCGATCTGCTGCTCATCGACGGCGATCCGATCGCCGACATCAAGCTGATCGCCGATCCGGACAAGAACCTCAGGATCATCATGAAGGATGGCCGCATCTACAAGAATACGCTCACGGCCTGACCACGAGCCATCACCCCTGCGCCGGCAGCGGCAGGCAGGAAAACGAGCGCCGCTTGAGCGCCTCGCAGGCGGACGCGGCCGAAGCCGGGCTGTCGAAACCCACGAAGCGGGCCCGGTAGAGTGTCCTTGATCCGCTGGATACGGCCTCGGTGTAGAGGGATATGTCGGAGAAGCGGCGGGACAGCGCCGAACTGGCCCGACGAAGCAGCGCCATTGCCGCATCCTCCGTGTCGAGGGCTGCGATCTGGACCTGCCAGCCAGTCCCGTCCCTTTGCAGCGGTACGACGGCCGGCTGGACATCGTCTCGCAGGTCGCCGGCGGCCGCCACCAGCGCGGCGACCGCGTCTGTGCGGGGAGCAGCTCGCGGAATTGGAACACCCTTGACCGGCATCGACACATGCGCCGCGTCGTCGCGTCCGGCCCGAGCGACCTCTACGGCTTTTGCCGACGCCTTCGACAGATGGCGATCCATCAATGCGGCCATCTCGGCATCGCGGCTTCGTGCCGTGCGTCCGCCAAGCACCACGCCCACGACACGACGATTTCCCTGCTTCACGGCGCTGACCAGATTGAACCCTGAGGCCCTGGTGTAGCCGGTCTTTATGCCGTCCATTCCGGCATAGCGATACATCAGATTGTTGTGGCCCCGGATGACCCTTCCCCGGAACTTGAAGCTCTTCGTCGCGAAGAGCTTGTATTCGCTGGGATAGTCCCGGAGCAGCGCGACCGCCAGCGTGGCCATGTCGCGGGCGGTCGTAACCTGCCTGGCATCGGGCAGGCCCGAGGCGTTCCTGAAGACCGTCCGCTTCATGCCAAGCGCTCGCGCCTTTTTGGTCATCAGCCGCGCAAAGCCGGCCTCCGATCCGCCCAGAGCTTCCGCCATCGCAGCCGCAGCGTCGTTGGCCGATCGCACGATCATGCCGTAGACGGCTTCGCGCACGGTGATCGTTCCTCCGGCCCGCAGGCCGAGCTTCATGGGAACCTTGCCGGCGGCGTTTCGGGAGACCTTGATTTTCTGGTTCCAGCCGAGCCGGCCGGAGCGAAGGGCTTCGAATGTCAGATAGAGGGTCATCATCTTGGTCAGCGACGCCGGATGCTGAAGCTTGTCCGGGCCTTTCGCCGCGAGCACCGTCCCGCTGTTCACGTCCAATATGATGCTGGAATTGGCGGCATGGGCTTCCGAAGCAGCAAGTGCCGAAAATAGGAGAACCATCGCCGAAAAAATACTTATAAAAGTATATTTACAGCAATTCTTCAAAGAACCTCTCAAGGCCGCCGGCCCTCCGTACCTCTCCCCTTTTTGACGGCGGAACTATATTGCCGCGCGTGCGCAACACGAAACCTAAAATTGTAGTAATTGGGCGGTTGGTGAATGGGCGGTAAAACGGGCGGCGCCAAGAGTTAACGCCACGTTCTCGTCGCATCTGGAGCAGGCGCCGCTTCGCGGTGGCCTTGCGGCCATCCTTGACAACTCTTCCACGCGGCACTTCTGGCCTGACGCGATACCGCTCCACACACCCGGCAAGAACCAGAAACGAGCGGACTTATGACTCACGACAAAAACCGGACATCTTTACAAAGCTGCCGGCAGTGTGCGTCCTTGCCGACGTCGATTCGAGGGGAGTGTTCTCATGAGGTCTATCAAATCATCGTTCCTTGCCGCCGCCGCATTGGCAGCATGCATCGCTGCCACAGGTGCTGCCAGCGCCCAGACCGAAGTCAAGATCGGCTACGCGCTGGCCGAGAATTCGCATTACGGGGTGGCGGCCAAGGCGTGGGCCGAGGCAGTCGAGCAGGCGACCGACGGCAAGTTCACTTTCCGTCAGTTCCCGTCATCCGCGCTCGGAGGCGAGCGTGAGGTGGTCGAGGGACTGCAACTCGGCACGATCGAGGCGACCATCGTCTCCACAGGGACACTGAGCAATTTCGTGCCGGCGGTGGGCGCCACCGACATTCCGTTCCTTTTCCGCGATCTCAAGCACGCGCGCGACGTGCTGGACGGCCCCGTGGGACAGGAGGTACTCCCCCTATTCGACGACCGCGGCATGGTTGCGCTCGCCTGGGGCGAGCAGGGCTTCCGCCACATCACCAACAACAAGCACCCGATCGGCACGCCGGCCGACCTGGCGGGGCTCAAGCTGCGCACGATGGAGAACCCCGTCCACATCACCGCCTTCGAGACGCTCGGCGCCGCGCCGACGCCCATGGCCTGGCCGGAGGTGATCGGCGCGCTCCAGCAGGGCACGATCGACGGACAGGAGAACCCGCTCTCCGTCATCGTCTCGGTCAAGCTGAACGAGGTGCAGAAATACCTGACCCTGTCCGGCCACGTCTATTCGCCAGCCATGCTGCTCGTCTCCAAATCCTTCTTCGACAATCTGTCGGACGAGGAGCAGCAGGCTTTCCGCGACGGCGCGGCCAAGGGCGTAGTGGCCATGCGCGCCTTCGTCGACGACGTCGAGAAGAGCGGCGTCGCGACGCTCAAGGAGCGCGGCATGCAGGTCAACGAACTGTCGCCGGAGCAGAAAGCCGAGTTCCAGAGCTCGCTCAAGGCGGCCTATCAGCAGTACTACGAAAAATACGGCAAGGATCTGATCGACAGGATCATCGCAACGAAATGACGACGGCCGAGCGGCCACACCCCGCCCGGCCGGAGAGGCGCCGGGCGGAACCTTGCCTGCAGGAGGGAGCGATGGACAGGGCGGAACGCATCTTCGTGGCGACCAACCGCTGGGCGCTGATCCTCATCCTGGCGGCCATCAGTGTCATTGTCTTCGCCAATGTCGCGCTGCGTTACCTGACGAACTACTCGATCGTCTGGGCCGAGGAACTTGCCCGCTACCTGATGATCTGGATGACCTTCCTCGGCGCGGGGCTGGTGCTGCGCTTCGGCGGGCATGTCGGCATCGACAGCCTGCACCATGTGCTGCCGCGGCGCTGGGCGCAGATCCTGCGCGTCGGGCTTGCACTGCTGATGATCGCCTTCTTCGCCGTCATGGCCTGGCAAGGTTTCGATTATATGCAGCGCGCGCGGTTCCAGACGACGCCGGCCCTGCGCATTTCGTTCAGCTATGTCTACGCCGTGTTCCCGATCGGCTTCGGGCTGCTCATCGTGCACCTCCTGCTGGTGATACGAGGCTATGTGCGCGACCGTCGATTCGCCGAAAGCGACGAGGTGAACGCAGACACGGCGGCGGCCGTCTGAGGAGGAGCCGGTCCATGATCGCCACGCTCGTCATCGCCGTCCTCGTCCTGCTGACGCTCGGCATGCCGGTCGCCTTCGCGCTCGGCATTTCGGCCTGGCTCGCCATCCTCGTCGGCGGCCAGTTCCCGCAACTCGTCATCCTCAAGGAGATGTTCACCGGGCTCGACAGTTTCCCGCTGCTGGCCGTACCCTTCTTCATCCTCGCCGCCGAACTGATGACCGGGGGCGCGCTGACCGCCATCCTGCTTCGCTTCGCCATGCAGTTCCTCGGCCATCTGCGCGGCGGCATGGGCTATGCCAACATCCTCTCGCTAACGCTGTTCTCCGGCATCTCCGGCTCGGCGCTGGCCGATGCCGCCGGCCCCGGCGCGATGATGGTGCGCATGATGGACGAGGCCGGATACAAGCGCGCCTATGCCGCCGCGCTGACGGCTTCGACGGCGATCATCGGCCCGATCATTCCGCCCTCGATCATCATGATCATCTACGCCCTGCAATATGAAGGCGTGTCCGTGATCGACCTGTTCCTGGCGGGTTTCATCCCGGGTATCCTGATTGCGCTCGGCATGGCGGCGGTGAACTGGTACGTCTCGCGCAAGCGCGACTATCGCTCCGCCGCGCAGCGACCGGACGCGCGCACCATGCTGTGGAACACGCTCAACGCGATGCCCGCGCTGTTCCTGCTCGTCATCATCATCGTCGGCATCCGCTCCGGTGCCTTCACGCCGACCGAGGCCTCTGTCGTCGCAGTCTTCTACGCGCTCGTCTGCGGCATGTTCTTCTACCGCACGCTGCGTCCCACGGACCTGCCGCGCATCGTTGCCTCGTCGGCGCTGCTGACGGCTTCCGTCCTTGTCATGCTGGCGACATCGCAGGCCTTCGCCTGGGTACTGACCATCAAGGGCATTCCGCAGGACCTCGCCGCCACGATCATCGCCTGGGACCTCGGCCCGGTCGCCTTCCTCGTGATCGTCAACATCCTGCTTCTCATGTTCGGCATATTCCTGGAACCGATGCCGGGCGTGCTGATCCTCATTCCGATCCTCGCGCCCATCGCCTCGGGCCTCGGCATCGATCCGGTCCATTTCGGGGTGATCGTCTGCTACAATCTAACCCTCGGCATGATATCGCCACCGGTCGGCAGCCTGCTCTCCGTCGTCTCCATGACGGCCAAGGTCGACCTGCCGGCGCTGGTGAGGGAACTGACGCCCTTCCTCGTCATGCACCTGATCGTTCTGATGCTGCTCACCTTCGTCCCGGCCTTCTCGACCACGCTGCCAGCGCTGGTGAGGTAGCAGGGATTATCCGCCGCTAGCCGGCCGCAAGGATTTCCCGCGGCCGGCGGACGTAGGGTAGCGGTTCAGCTCTTTCTCGACAGGGCGGCAGCCAGAGCCAGGCCGCCGACAAGCGAAACATGCTCGAGCGGCACGGTCATGTCGCGAAACGCCTCCTCGCCTTCTCTCGCCCAGAAAGGATGCGCAATTGGGATCGTCAGCAGGGTGAACACGGCGAGCGCTCCGCTGGCCATCCAGACGCCGCGATTGAGAATGATTGCCGCGGACGCTCGCAGTTGCAGGACGAGCGTCACGGCATTGGCCGCCCAGCCGGGATGGAGGTTGAAGCTCTCCATGACCGCGGCATTGGCCTCGAAGTCGACCAGCTTCGCCAACCCGCTCGACCAGAAGACGAAAGTGAGTACCGTCCGGGCGAGGAATGCGAAGGCGCGGGAGTCCAGGACCCTCTCGAAGATAGCCGGCATGGCTCACCCCTCCCATCCCCGACTGCCCCTCCGAAGGCGTCGCGCGGACGTCGCCCGTGGCTTGCGCCAGAACGCCGTGCTTTGCTATGCCGGTCGAACGATCCCCCGACCGCGTGCCGATGCTCCAGCGAATTCTCCTCGTCCTTACAGTGCTCCTGATCGCCATCGGCGCGGGCACGGCGAGCGTCTGGTACCCGCTGCATTCTCAAACCGGCATCGGTTCGGTGACGATCGGCGGCTGGACCGTCTTTCCCAATATCGGCACGCCGCAGGCTGATCCCTATTCCAAGGCGCGCATCGCACGCGAAGGCGTGCTTTCGCTCGGGCGGGCCGAGGGACTGACCTTCATCGCCGAACGCGATTCGGCGGGCAACCTGCTGCGCCGCGACTGCGGCTACAAGGTCGAAGGTTCGGTGCCGCCGGCACGATTCTGGACCCTGTTTGCCGCCGATCCCTCGCTGGCGGCACTGGAAGCCGGCTCCTCCGGGCCCTCGGCGACGCATTCCCAGGAGATAATGCGCCGGCCCGACAACAGCTTCTCGATCGCCTTCGGTCCCCGGCCGGGTCCCGGCAACTGGGTGCCGGTCACGGGCACCGGCACGATGACGTTCCTGCTGACGCTCTACGACACCCCCATCGAAGCCAGATCCGGCATGGACGACATCGAACTCCCGAAGGTATTGAGGACGGTCTGCAATGACTAGCCGTCTGCTTTCGGGGGGAATCCGGCTTCTCCATGCCCTTGTCCTCGGCCTCGTCGGCGCGGGCATCGTCCATATCGCGATCCTGCTGCTCCTTCCTGTGGTCTCGGAAAGGGATGCATGGTCTCGCCTCGCCCGGTCAGGCGATCTTTACGCTGTGGTTCGCGCCTCCGGCGGCGCCGGCGACCGGCGTGTGCTGCGTCTGACCGACCCCTTCATCGAAGCAGTCGCTTGCCGGTTCGATCTTGGCGACGGTATCGCGCGCATACGCGCCGCGGGCCACGTTCCGTTCTGGTCGGTCTCCGTCTATGACCGCAACGGAACGAACGTCTATAGTTTCAACGACCATGCGACTGTCGACGGCAATCTCGACATTCTGGTGCTGACCCCGATGCAGATGGTCGAACTCCGCAAGGATCTGCCGCCGGAGTTCCAATCCTCGATATTCGTGGAAGCCGATATCGAGGAAGGCATCGTGGTCGTGAACAGCTTCGTTCCCGACCCGAGCTGGAAGCCGGCGATCTCGGCCTATCTCAAAGGCGCGACCTGCGGCACCGAATAGCGGCGGGCAGGCGTCATTCGAAGCAGCCTTGCCCTGCGACGCGCCGGCTTTTGTCACCAGGATTTCTCATAGGCTAAGAGGTCCCATAGAAACGTCGCGGCAGGGTCAGGCCATGGTCGCAGCCCAACTCTGACCCGGACAAGGAACATGACGCGTATGGGCGTCCACGATGCGAGGCTTCAATACCGCGCCGGCTTCGGTTTCTCGCCCTTCGATACGCTGGCTGCAACCCGTTTACCGCCGTTTCCGACAGGTACCCGCTCGTAGCGGACACCCGGGAAGATGATGATTGACGCAGCGACCGCGCGCTGCGGCCTGGTGGTCTTTGTCGCCGCTGTCCGCGGCACAAAAGGCAGTATAGCGCCCATGACTTCGCGCTCCTCTCGGTTGAACCGGAGCAACAACGCAACGCCTCCGCCGCGATTAGGGCAGTACAGAGTTAACAGGCTGTTACCGGAAAGCCGTGAATTCCGAATATTTCATGGCCTCTTATTCAGCGCGCCGGCGCCCCAGCCGGGACCTCGGCGCACCTAGTCGCCTTGTTGCGTCACGAGGTCTAGCGCTGTTGCCGTGAAGCGACCGTGAAGCAAGCACGACGCCCGAGACGACAGCCAGGGCTTTCCTCGATGGTTGGGCGAGACACCCTGCATGTCGCTCGACAGGTTCATTCTCCCTTAACCATGAATGATTACAATCTTATCGGGGTCGGAATGCGGGAAAGCGGCGACCGCCTAGCCATGTGGGATCGATGCGCCGGCCGACAGCGCGGGATCTGGCCGGGCACAGCCGCTGGCCTGCAGGAAGCTCCGTGTTCGGCTGGCTGCGCCAGGTTCGTGCGCATATCTGCCGATCGGCTTCGTGTTGCGTCAGGCGTGTCATCGTGTCGTCCTCGGATTTCAGACAGATTGCCAATCGAGCCGAACACGGAAAGGCAGAACGCCTGTTCCGCGCGGCCGTCTCCGCCTTCTGCGCGCTCCCACGTCCGTCGCGGCGCGAAATCGCGCAGCTCGAAGACCTCGCCTTGCCGCTGTTCGATTCCGTCTCGGCGGAATCGAAGCGCTACGTCGCCGCCGCCCTCTCCGAGATTCCCCATGCGCCGCCTGCCCTCGTCCGCCGACTGAGCAACGAGCCGGTCGGGATCGCCGCGCCGCTGCTTATCCGTTCCGATGTTCTCAGCGACACCGACCTCATCATATTGATCGGCAGGCATGGCCTGCCGCATGCCCGGGCGATCGGCCGCCGCCGCAACCTTAACCCGACCATTGCCAATCTCGTCAGGGCGCTCGACCGCCCCGCCCAGGTGCCGCAGGACAGCCACGCAATTTCCGCTTCTGAAGATCGTCCGCCATCGCCGCCCGTCGGGCTCCCAGCAGATACGCCCGCAGAGAGCGTGAGGCAGAAGCTGCGAGGCATGATGTTGCCGGCCACGGCCGATGCGGACGACGGACGGATGTCGGCGACGGCGATCCGGAACGCGCGATTCTCCAAGCTGCGCGCCACCGCGCTCACCGGGCACCTCAACTATTTTCAGGTCGCACTGGCTGAGGTACTCGGCATCGACCTGCGCCACGCCAAGGCCATCACCGAGACGGCGAACTACGCTGACCTGAGCCTCGCGCTGCGCGTGGTCGACCTCGAGGTCGAACAAGCCTTTCTGATCGTGGCGGCGATCTTTCCGGCCTTTTTCGGCCACGCCGAAGGCATTCGACTCTTCGTCGACCGCTATCGGCTGAGCCACCGCGAAACGGCACGGGAAAAACTGCGCGGCTGGAAGGCTGAATCCGTTGCGGAGAGGCTTGCGCGCCGGCCCGATGCCCGACACCGCAGCGGATCGAACGCCAACGAGCCTGCCCACCCGCCCTCACCGGGCACCCTCAGGGCGTCGTGAGAACAAGCAGTTCGGCCAGCGGCGTCGACCCAGGCTCCAACTCGACCACCCAGACATCGGAATCGAATCGCATCTCCTTGGCCAGCCGTGCTTCGATCGCATCGCCATCGACATCGGACAGTATCGCCGCGAACTGCCTCTCATGCGGACGTCCACTGTCATAGGCCGTTTGCGGCGCCGGGCCGAGGAGCGAAGTCTCGCCGAGCCTGTTGCGCGTAACCACGAAGACGGCGCCGGCTTCAGCCGCCCCCCGCCGCATCACGGCCCCGAAGCCGCCGTCGCCGAAGACGCGCCGCAGCAGTGCCGACACCCATAGATCCGTTGTGACCCGCATGGGCCTCTAAGGCCCTGCCCGACGTCAGTTCGTCAAGCCGATTTCGCGCATCTTCCTGTACACCACCTCGTCCGGCTCCCCGGTGACCGGCAGGCCGAACAGCGACTGAAACTCGCGGATGGCCGACTTGGTGCGCGCGCCCACGATCCCGTCGATCTCGATGTCGTCATTGCCGAAGGCCTTCAATCCGGCCTGGATCCTGACGATGCGGGGATCGCTCCCATTGGGCGATGCGGCCGGCCTCGCCTCCGGCGCGAGTTGCTCGGGTCCGACGCGCGGCACCGGAACCGGCAGGCGCGGCGCGATGCCCGCGGTCGCAGCACCGAGTTGCTCAAGAAGCGTGTCGTCGATGTCGCCGGACACCGGCAGGCCCACCGTCTTGCGGTAGGCTTCGATCGCCTGGCGCGTATTGGGACCGGTGATGCCGTCGACCTTTCCGCCGTAGAAGTCGAGGTCGCGCAGCACGGCCTGCACCCGCTCCACCGTGGGGTCGCCGACCGGCGCCGGCACCGCCGCGCGGGCGCCGCGTTCGATATGGATGGTCGTCGAGGACCGCGTGACGACGTCTTCCTCCGGTGCCGGCGGTCCGACATAGGCGGTGTCGCGGGTGGAGAAGAACGCGCCCTCGTGGAAATGGGGCTGGTACCACAATGCGTTGGCCGAGACGTAGGCGAGCGCGACGAGAAACGCCGTCGTGCCTCCGACCAGGACAGGATTGCGCGCCACGACGATCGCGAGCGACGCCGCCCCTTGCCGGAGAACGCCGGCCGGTTCTTCCTCGACCTTACGCAATCTTGCGGAGCGTGCCATCGATCTCCTCTCTGGTTTCGGCCGCCTTCATCGACAGCAGCTCTCCCCGCGAAGCCCGCCAGGTCGCCGGTCCGTCGATCGGCAGGCTGATGGCCACCGTCGTTCCCTGCCCGAGCGCGCTTTCGATCGTCATCGTTCCCTGATGCAGGCCGACGAGCCCTCTCACCACCGAGAGACCGAGCCCGGTTCCCTCGAACTGCCTGGTGTAGTCGTTCTGGATCTGCGTGAAGGGCTGGCCGATGCGTCCCAGATCCGCCTCGGCGATGCCGATCCCGGTATCGGCGACAGAGAAATGAAGGCGCGAGCCGAGGCGCTTGGCGGCGAGGCTGATGGTGCCACCCTCCGGCGTGAACTTGATCGCGTTGGACACGAGATTGATGAGGATCTGCCTGATGGCACGGCTGTCGGCGACCACGTCGCCGACGGCACCCGCAACATGCATGTCCAACCTAAGCTTCTTGGCATCGGCCTGGGGCGACAGCATCGCCCTGCACATATCCACCGCGTCGCGGAAGCGGAACGGCTCTGGATGGATGTCGTAGGACCCGGCTTCGATCTTGGAGACGTCGAGGATCGAGTTGACCACGGCCAGCAGATGGTTGCCGGAGTCGCGGATCATGCAGACATATTCGCGCTGCCTGGGATCGTCGAGCCTGCCGCACATGCCGTGCGCGAGCATGTCCGAGAAGCCGATGATCGCGTTGAGCGGTGTGCGCAGTTCGTGGCTGACCGTGGCGAGGAAACGGTCCTTCGCGGCACTGTTGCGGTCGGCGGCCTCGCGCGCAAGGGCCAGCGCACCACGCAGCTCTTCCGTCTGGAGGGCCTGGCGCAACAGCACCACGATCTCTCGTGCGTCGCCGGCGCGCACCAGCTCCACACAGAAGAGGCGGTAGTTGTCGCCGGCCGGGCCGTCGGCCCGACGTGGCAGCCTCAACCTCAGCTCGCAATTGCGGGAGGCTGCGCCATCGCGGATATCGGCCAAGGCACTGAGATATGCGACCCGGTCGGCGACATGGATGCGGTCAAGCAAGCCGCTCGACAGCAGCAGTTCCGGCTGGAGATCGAGGATATCGCGCGCCTTGCGCGAAACGTCGGCGACATCGCCATTCAGTGCCATGCGAAGTACGACGGCGTCGATGAAATCTTCGATGCCGCGATGCTCGTCGTCCGCGTCCCGATGCGGCTCGACGCCGAGCAGTGAGTGGAGCCGCGGCAGGAGCGAAAGGACATAGCCGGCCGGCACCAGCCAATGCCAGGCGCTGGCCGCAATGTCGGCACCGGCGAGCGCCGGTGCGACCATGGCCTGGACGACGAAAGCGCCAATGGCGGCAAGACTGCCAAGCCAGGCCGAACGGGGCGTCCGTGCCACCCAATAGGGTTCGACGACGAGGCCGAGCGCGAGCAGGGAAAGCGGCGAGGCGATACCGCCCGCCGCCGCGATGACCGACCCAACGGCCGGCGCCGCCATCGCGAGCATGGCGCCGGCGGCGAGCGTGTCGCGGCCGGTCGTCGTCACCGCCACGACGGCGAGCCAGGCAGCGGCGAGCAAGCCGCAGATCGCCGCGAGCGCCGCAGCCGCACCCAGGCCAGGAACAAACACCTGGGCAGCGGCAGCGGCCAGGAAGAACGGCCCGACCAGCAAGGCACCGAGCAGCCGGGCCTGGCGCGCGCGGACGTCCGCGCAAGTCACGGAAGGGTGGACCAGTCGGTCGCAACCTGCGGCCAACCCGGCGAGCCATTCCGAAGATCTGGTTGCCAACGCACTCAACGCCACGCACTCGCACCTGTCCGCTTTGCGGATCGCTCTTGGTTGGTTCCGACCCTCTCATCCAGCCTTTAAGGAAAGGATAAGGTCGTGCGTTTGGGCACCGTATTGATGTCGATTGTCGGGCCGGAGCTGGTGGAATCGGCACTCACCTTCGACCATAGTAAATGGTGGGTTATCGTCGCCGCGCGCTTCGCAGGTGCCTGACGGGACCGTGCGCAGGCACGAAATATTTTTGAAAAACAGGGTGATATGCGTGCGGTCGGGTCACCGACCGGCGGATGCCACGATCGGCACCGGCCCGCGCCCCGGCGCCGGATCGGGATCGCTAAAACTCGAAGCGAAATTGAGGAAAATCCGATTCGTTCCGGCAAGCCGTCCTTTGGGCGCGCCGTGCCAGTGTCTTGCCAAGGAAGCGGCCGCGCCCCCCAACGGGCCTCGCCGCCGACACGAGACGAGAGGCAGAAAGATGCGTTTCCTCATCCGCATGGGTTTCTGGTTTTCGCTGGTCCTGCTGCTCCTCCCCTTCCATAGCGAGGGAGGCTCTGACGGAGCGCCAGGCGTCAGCCCGATAGAGGCCGTTTTCGCGGCCCGGGATGCAGTCGGCGACCTGGCGGGCATATGCGAACGAAAACCTGACGTCTGCGAGACCGGCAAGTCCGCCCTGCAGACGATCGGAGTGCGCGCCCGTGAAAGCGCACGTATCGCCTACGAACTGCTCGACGATCGGTTCGCCGAGCCTGACCCGTCGCTCAGCACCGGCGGAATTCCGGGCGGGGAGATACAGCCGAAACCGGGCGTCGCGTTCAAGGAGAATGCTATGCAACGGACCCGGGACGTCTCCGCTCCGATTCCGTCGGCGCGTCCGTAGTCCTGACCATGGCCGGCTCGATCCTCGATCTCCCGCACGGAGCGAATCGCGGCATGGCAGTATACGAGCGGCTGATCGCTTTCCGGCGCCTCTTGTTTTCGAAGTTCGCGCGGGCGTCTGCCGCGTAAGCTCTTTTTCCGTGACCTCGGCGCCGCCGCTCACTATATCAACGGCAGGATGACCATTGCGATCGAAACCATAAAGGACGATTTCGCCTTCCTGGACGAATGGGAAGACCGCTATCGTTACATCATCGAGCTCGGCCAGGGCCTGTCCCCCTTTCCCGAACAGTCGCGCGACGATGCGCACAAGGTTCGGGGTTGCGTCAGTCAGGTTTGGCTCGACACCGCGCGCGGCGGTGGCCCTGACCCCGTCCTGACGTTTCACGGCGATTCCGACGCGCATATAGTGCGCGGGCTGGTGGCTATCATGATCGCACTGTTCTCGGGCCGCCGCGCCAGCACGATCCTGGCAACGGAGGCGGAGGAGACGATGCGCGAGCTCGGCCTCGATGAGCATCTGACCCCGCAGCGCGCCAACGGGCTGCGCTCCATGGTCCGGCGAATCAAACGCGAGGCAGAAGCGGCACTGGAACCCGCGGAATAGAGCACGCCGCGCAGCGTCGCAGAAAACAGCCGCCCAAAAACAAAAACGGCGCCTCGCGACGCCGTTTGGTAGAATTGCATCGAACCGCCGATCAGCGACCCTTGCGCTTGCGGCCGAGGCCCATCTTCTTCGCCAGTTGCGAACGCGCCTGCGCATAGTTGGGCGCGACCATAGGATAGCTGGCGTCCAGGCCCCATTTTTCACGATACTGATCCGGCGTGAGCCCATAGTGGGTCATCAGGTGCCGCTTCAGCGACTTGAACTTCTTTCCGTCCTCGAGGCAGATAATGTAGTCGTCGTGAACGGACTTCTTCGGGTTGACCGCCGGCTTCTGCTTGTCAACGACAGGCTGATCGCTGCTGCCGCCGACGCGACCGAGCGCTGCATGCACATCGGCGATCAGGTTGGGAAGTTCCCCGACGGGAACGGGGTTGTTGCTGACATAAGCGGCGACCACATCGGCCGTCAGCTCGATCAACATTTCACTATTTTTTGCGGGTGCGTCTACGATATCCATCTTGCTCCAGGCCCCAATGCTTGTTTCTACCAGCCCCGTTTTTTGTGGTTGTCGGGGCCGGGCGCGACCACTCGACAGGCATTCGACCTTCCGATTCGCGCATCACTTATTTAATTGATGTGCACAGTAAATCAAGTCTATCAAACGCTATATTTCGAGGAAGTTCCCGGCGCTTCAGTCTTGTATTAAGCCTATGTTTTTCTTGTGATCGAAAACGCCGACTTCGAAATAGGACATCATTCCTTTCTTGTGTGGTCAGCCTGCAACCTGTATGTCGGGCGGACGGTGCATCGGAAGGGACCATGTGAGACTCTTCCGGCAGCCTAGGCTGACTCAGTTCTCGCAGCCTGGCCACATAGATGCTTGTCAGACGCTCGACAAGCATATCCCGGGGATACCCGACCGCAGGAGCAGGACATGACCGGCAATCTCCAACTGAAGGTGCAGAAAACGGATGCCGAGTGGCGCGCGCTGCTGACACCGGAACAGTATATCGTCACACGCGAACGCCGAACGGAGCATGCCTATACCGGCACCAACTGGGAGAACATGGCCGACGGGACATATCATTGCGTCTGCTGCGGACGACTGCTGTTCGCGTCGCAGGCCAAGTTCTATTCGGGCGTCGGCTGGCCTGCCTTCTGCGCGCCGGCCAAGCCCGATGCCGTCACCGAGCACGACGACCGGTCGTTCTTCATCCGCCGCACCGAAGTGCGTTGCGCGGACTGCGGCGCGCATATGGGCCATGTCTTCAACGACGGCCCGAATCCCACCGGCCGGCGGTACTGCACGAACGGCACGGCGCTCGAATTCCGCAAAGCGGCACCCCGACAGGACGTCAATGCGGCCTGATATATTTGCCGTAGACCCAGCCCGTCTCGAATTGGCCGTTCCTGGCAGGATCATGCCAGACCTCGCACCAGCGGTAGCGGACGGCCTGAGCCTGCTTCCAAGGCGGAAGATACGCAATGTCTGTGAGATCGGGCCCTTCGCCGGTGCAGCGCCCGGTCATCTGCAGCACCGTCCCGTTGGGATAGGCGGCCTGCTTCTGCGAACTGCCCGACGGATATTTGCGCACGTTCAACGTATCGTCCCAAGGCACATTGGCGACCTGCCAGGCCGCGAAGACGACGGCTTCGGCACCCGCCGAGAAGAACGTGACAGTGCAGGCCAGCGCAAAGGCTGCAACGGCGGCGGCACGAGATTTCATCCAAAGTCTCCCTGGGTTCGTCTCTATAGTTGCGCTTTTATGATCCGACTGTTGAACCAAACCTGATCGGCATGTTCACCGAGCATTCACGATTCATCGAAGACGGGAAGCAATGACCAAGAACAACGCATTTCCGGCGGCCACGCCACCGGCGACCGACAAGCGCCCGGCATCGGACACGCACCACGGCATCAGCCGTATCGACGAATATGGCTGGCTGCGCGCGGACAACTGGCAGGAGGTGTTCAAGGATCCGTCGGTCCTCGATCCCACGATCCGTAAGCATCTCGAGGCGGAAAACGCCTACCAGTCGGCACTGATGGCCGACACCGCGGAACTGCGCGCCGTCCTCTTCGGTGAAATGAAAGGCCGCATCAAGGAGGACGATTCCTCCGTGCCGATGAAGGATGGCCCCTTTGCCTATGGCTCCTCCTACAAGAAGGGAGGCGAGCAGCCGCGCTTCTTCCGCACGCCGCGCGATGGCGGACAGGAGACGATCATCCTCGATGGCGACCATGAAGCCGAGGGCAAAGCCTATTTCCGCATCGGCGACGTCGAGCATTCGAGCGACCACCGTCGCCTGCTCTGGGCTTTTGACGACAAGGGTTCCGAATTCTACACGGTCCGTGTGCGCGATATGGACGGCGGCGCCGATCTCGATGATCTCGTCACGGATACCGGCGGCTCCGGCGCCTGGGACGCGGCGGGTGACGGCTTCTTCTACGCCCGCCTCGACGCCAACCACCGGCCGTCCAGAATATTCTTCCACCGTATCGGAACCGACTGCGCGTCGGACCAACTGATCTATGAAGAGAGCGATCCCGGCTTCTTCATGAGCGTGGGCGGCAGCCGCAACGACGAGTGGATCTTCATCGCCATCAACGACCACGAAACGTCGGAGTATCACGTCATTCCGGCGGCGGATCCGCTCGCCGCCTCCCGCATCGTGGCACCGCGCGAGACCGGGCTGCAATATGACATCGAGGACGGCGGCGCGGTCTTCTTCATCCTGACCAATGCCGACGGCGCCAAGGACTTCAAGATCATGTCCGCGCCAGCCTCCGCACCGGAACGCGCAAACTGGACCGAATTGGTGCCGCACGAACCGGGCCGCCTCATATTGTCGATCCTCAGCTTCAAGGACTACCTCGTGCGGCTCGAACGCAAGGATGGGCTGCCGCGCATCGTCATCCGCGAACTGAAAAGCGGCGACGAGCACCTCATCGCCTTCGACGAGGAAGCCTTCTCCCTCGGCCTCTCCGGGTCCTACGAATATGACACCGAGGTCATGCGGTTCTCCTATTCGTCGATGACCACGCCTTCGCAGCTCTTCGACTACAATATGCGCAGCCGCGAGCGCACCTTGCTGAAGACCCAGGAGGTGCCTTCCGGCCACGACCCGGAGCATTATGTGACGCGCCGGCTGATGGCTCCGTCGCACGACGGCGAACTGGTGCCGGTGTCGCTGATCCATCATCGTGACACGAGACTCGACGGGACCGCCCCTTGCCTTCTCTACGGCTACGGCTCCTACGGCATCACCGTGCCCGCCGCCTTCAACACCAATTGCCTGTCGCTCGTCGACCGCGGCTTCGTCTACGCCATCGCCCATATCCGCGGCGGCAAGGACAAGGGTTACTCCTGGTACGAGGACGGCAAGCGGGAAAAGAAGACCAACACTTTCCACGACTTCATCGCGGCGGCTCGCCACCTCGTCGCGGAACACTACACTTCGCACGGCCGGATCGTCGCCCAGGGCGGGTCGGCCGGCGGCATGCTGATGGGCGCGGTCGCGAACATGGCGCCGGAAGCCTTCGGCGGCATCGTCGCCGAGGTACCCTTTGTCGACGTGCTGACGACCATGCTCGACGACACGCTTCCCCTCACCCCGCCGGAATGGCCGGAATGGGGCAATCCGATCGTATCGGAGGCGGACTACCATACGATCGCGGCCTATTCGCCTTACGACAACGTCTCCGCCCAGGACTATCCGCCTGTCCTGGCAGTTGCCGGTCTCACCGACCCCCGTGTGACCTATTGGGAACCGGCGAAATGGGTCGCCAGGCTGCGCGAGCGCAAGACGGGATCAAACCCTGTTCTGTTCAAGATCAACATGGACGCCGGCCATGCAGGTGCTTCCGGCCGCTTCTCGAGACTGGAAGAGATTGCTTTCACATACGCATTCGCCCTCAAGGTGACGGGCAAGGCCGCGGCATAGGAGATAGTACCCTTAGGAACGACCGGAACGTCGTCGAGTCCGGTCGGCTCTTGACTTTCCCAAAATCTCAATCAATTGATTGATGGAGAGTCGAATACGATGAATGTAAGCGGAACCACGACCCGCAGGGCCGAAATTGCGATGGCGGCACGCTCGCTGGTTGCCGAGCGCGGCTTCGAGGGGCTGCGAACGCGCGACATCGCCGAGCGGGTGGGCATCAATATCGCCACCTTGCACTACCACATACCGACCAAGGAGAGCCTGATCGAACTCGTGGCCCAGTCGCTTCGGGACGATTTCATTGCTCAATCCGAAGCGCGCCCGCGTGCCGGCCTCTCCCCGCTACAGAAGATCCGTCTGGAGTTCGACGACTTCCGCGACACGCTCGTGAAAAATCCGGAACTTTTCGTCGTTCTTACCGAGTTGAGGATCCGAGCACGGCGCGACAAGAAGGTTGCAGCCGCCATCGGCCCGATGACGGCCTACTGGCATCGGCAGTGGAGCGAAATCCTGTCCGCCGGCCGCAACGACGGCAGTCTGCGGCCAGATCTCGACCCCGCCGCCGCGGCAACCATGGTGATCGGTGCCCTCATGGCGTCGGAGCGGTTTTCCGACGATCCGGCAGCCCATTTCGACCGCGTGGTCGCCGAACTCGAGCGCGCCCTCACGAACCCCGCCGCCATTTACAGGTCAAGCCCATGAACATGCCCGCACCGACAGCAGAGGCCTATCCGCGCCGCTGGGCGGCCCTCGCCATCCTGCTTCTCGCCGCATTCATGAATCTCGTCGACCTGTCGATCGTCAATGTCGCCCTGCCCAGCATGCAGCGCAACATGGATGCCACCAGCGCCCAGATCGAGTGGGTCGCGGCGGCCTATGTGATGGCTTTCGCGCTCGGGCTGCTTCCCTTCGGCCGCTTGGGCGACCGCATCGGACGCAAGCGCATGTTCCTGCTGGGTGTCGGGGGCTTCACCTTGTTCTCGATGTTGTACGGCGTGGCCCCGACCATGACCACGCTGATCGCGGCTCGGGCGCTGCAAGGCCTCGCCGGCGCCATGATGATCCCGCAGGTGCTGGCCCTGGCGCAGATCATGTTCCCACCCGAGGAACGCGCTCTCGCCTTCTCGCTGTTCGGGCTGTCGGCCGGGCTGGCGTCGGTGACCGGCCCGCTGGCGGGCGGCCTCCTGATCGACGCCAACCTTTTCGGCCTCGACTGGCGGCCGATCTTCCTCGTCAACCTGCCGATCGGGCTGCTTGCGATTCTTGCCGCCGCCATGGTGGTGCCGGCGACCGGTGCGAACCGGGACCTCAGGAACGATTGGGGTGGCATGCTGATCGCCGGGCTTTCCGTCTTCCTGCTGATCTTTCCGCTGATCGAGGGCCATTCCTATGGATGGCCGGGTTGGGCCTTCGTCATGATCGCAGCGGCAATCGCCGGCTTTGCGCTCTTTTTTGTCTACGAACGCTGGCGTGCGCGGCAGAATGCCAGCGAGTTGCTGCCGGTTGCCTTGCTCGGAAACACCAATTTCCTGCTGGGATCGATGATGACGATCGTCTTCTTCAGCGGTGTCTCCGGCTTCTTTCTGGTGCTCGCCATCTTCCTGCAGAGCGGTTTCGGCTTCACGCCCCTCCAGTCGGGCCTCACCACCACGCCCTTTCCCGCGGGCGTGCTGATCGCCTCGGTCATTTCAGGCCGCCTCGGCCTGCGCTGGTCCCGACAGCGCATCGCGCTCGGCGCGCTGTGCCTGGCCGCCGGCATGCTGATCCTGCGCGTCATCGTCGGCGGGACCGGTGATGCCGTCGACCACTGGGATCTCTTTGTGCCGCTC
Source organism: Mesorhizobium sp. L-8-10 (assembly GCF_016756635.1). NCBI lineage: Bacteria > Pseudomonadati > Pseudomonadota > Alphaproteobacteria > Hyphomicrobiales > Phyllobacteriaceae > Mesorhizobium > Mesorhizobium sp. L-8-10. The sequence goes on from NZ_AP023263.1 coordinate 6,358,132, forward strand.
ATCCTGTGCGGCTTCGGCATGGGCGTCGGCATCTCGCCCATGTTCCAGACGGTGCTGTCGGGCGTGCCGCCGCGCGACGCCGGCTCTGGCTCAGGAGCGCTGCAATCCTTCCAGCAGATTGGCAGCGCGGTCGGTATCGCCATCACGGGCCAGATCTTCTTTTCAACGCTGACCGCCCGGATTGCCGCGGGATCGGCGAAGCACCCCGCCTATGTCGTCGGCTTCGAAGGCGCATTGCTCTACGAAGTGCTGGCGTTTCTTGCCGTGGCCGGCCTCGTCCTCTTGCTGAAGGCGCCGCCGGCTGGCGCGCATTCCGGTCGCGGCGGCGCACGGCCTCAGCCACAGGAACAGGCCGTCGCCGCCGAAATCTGAAGCTCAGCCTGTTGCTCGTGCCTGCGCGGTAGCCGTCGCCGGAGCCAGCTTGGCTCCCTGCGGCGGCAAACGTCATTCCGCGGGCTGCGGCCTTGCGGGATAGCCGTTCGGATGTGGCGGTACCGCCTTCAGATAGGCGGCGATCGCGGCGCGGTCTTCCGGCGTCAGCTTCGCCATGTTCTGCTGCACAGGCACCATCGCGCCGCCAACGGAATCGAAGTCGGGTGTGAAGCCGGTTTCCAGGAAACCCGAGATATCGCCCTCGGACCACGCGTCGATGCCACCCTCGCCGCCGGTGATATTTGGCACCACCCCTTCGCCCTCGGCAGCGACGGCGCCGGCGAGCCATTGGCCCCGCTCGATGCCGCCGGTGAAGGCGCGCGGCGTATGGCACTCGCCGCAATGGCCCGGCCCTTCCACGAGGTAGCGCCCGAGCCGCACTGGTTCCGCCGTGTCGTCACCGAGTGCGATCACCGGGTCGGAACGGAGATAGGCCAGCTTCCAGAGGCCGATACCGCGACGGATGTTGTAGGGGAAACCGAGCACATGCGGCGGAGCCTTGCCGCCGACCTGCGGCAGTGTCTTCATGAAGGCATGGAGATCGGCGACATCCGACGGCTCCATGCGTGTGTAGGAGGGGTAGGGAAACGCCGGGTAGAAGTGCTCGCCCGAAGGCGACACGCCCCGCAGCATCGCGTTGGCGAAGTCCTCGAGCGACCAGGCGCCAATGCCATCCTCCGGGTGCTGCGAAATGTTCGGCGCGACAAAAGTGCCGAAGGCCGTCTTGAGCATCAAGCCACCGGCAAGTTCAAGTTTCGCGTCGCCTTCCGCCTTGGGCCGGGCGTGGCAGGATGTGCAGCCGCCGGCCCAGAACATGCGCTCGCCACGCTTTGCGTCACCTGTGCCGAGCGCGGCCAGTTCAGCCGCGCTCAGCCTGTTTGGTGTGGTGAGAAACCAGAAGCCTGCAGCGGCCAGGCCACCGACAATGACGGCGGCGGCCGCGAGTTTCCCGAACAGCCGCGCCAAGCCGGGGTCAGCCCTTCTTGATGCGGAAGGTTTCGTGGCAGCCGCCGCAATTGGCGCCGATCGCGCCGAATTGCGCTTTCAGCGCATCGACATCTTTTGGGGCGGCGGCAACGGCCGCGGCCGTGTCGGCCCTGAACTTGTCCACCTTGGCCTGGAACTCCGTCGGCTCTTCCCAGATCTTGGGCGAGGCGGTTGTCTTCTCGCCCGTGTCGCTGCCCGCGGGGAACAACGCTGCGACGTCGATCTTCTGCGCATTCTCGCTGAGTTGCGTGAGAGCAGCCATCACCGCAGCTTGATCGAAAGGCTTTTCGCCCTTCACGATCGGCGCCAGCACGCTGGCCGCCTTGCCGTTCGCCTTCATGAGCGCTTGCCTGTCGGCGATCGGATCTGCGAATGCGGCCGATCCGGCCAGTGCAAGAACTGAGATGGCGAGTATGAGCTTTCTCATGAAGTCCTCCGGTTGTGGAAATGCCGCCCCTTGTCGGCAACGCGAAAGCTGGACCAAAACTTCCGCGAAATCGCTACACGCTTCCGTGAACGCTCATACACAAACAAGAACCCCCGGCGATGCCGGGGGCCATCCGTCTCGGAATGCTGCGATCAGCCTTTGGCCTTCTCGTAGAGTTCCAGCACGTAATCCCAGTTGATGAGGCTGTCGACGAAGGCTTCCAGATATTTCGGCCGGGCGTTGCGGTAGTCGATGTAGTAGGAGTGCTCCCACACGTCGACGCCGAGAATCGGCGTGGCGCCGTGGACCAGCGGGTTCTCGCCGTTCGGTGTCTTGGAGACAGCGAGCTTGCCGTCCTTTACCGAGAGCCAGGCCCAGCCCGAGCCGAACTGGGTGGTGCCGGCTGCGATGAAGTCGGCCTTGAACTTGTCGTAGCCGCCGAGGTCGCTGTCGATCGCCTTCTGCAGTGCGCCCGGAAGCTTGTTGCCGCCGCCACCCTTCTTCATCCACTTCCAGAAATGGATGTGGTTGTAGTGCTGGCCTGCATTGTTGAAGAGACCGGGATTCTTGCCGAAGGACTGCTTGACGATCTCCTCGAGGGAGAGGTTGTCCATTCCGGCCTCGGCCGCCAGCTTGTTGCCGTTGTCGACATAGGCCTTGTGGTGCTTGTCGTGATGATATTCCAGCGTTTCCCTCGACATGAAGGGCTGCAGAGCTTCGTAGTCATAGGGCAATTCGGGCAGTTCGAAAGCCATGGATCATACTCCTTCTTTGGCAATGTCCGGGCAGGTCCTGCTCCGGAAGATAGGCGGGTTTTGCGACAGCTCAACCGCACGATCGCGGTTTGCGCGGAAATATCCGGTCACTTCCCGGCGCTCGAATGCGCCCAGTCCCAATAGAGCTTGCGCGCCTTCCTGGCCACCGGTCCGGGCTGCAGGATTCGCTGCTCGATGCGTGTCACCGGCACGACTTTGGAATGGTTGCCCGTCGAGAAGATCTCGTCGGCTTCCATGAATTCGCGAACCGACAAGGTCCGTTCGACCGTCTGCATCCCGTCCTCGGCGAGCAACGAAATGGTCCGCGAGCGGGTGATGCCGGAAAGGAACGTTCCGTTGGCGGCCGGCGTGAAGACCACGCCGTCCTTGACCATGAAGATGTTGGACGAGCCGGTTTCGGCGACGTTGCCCAGCATGTCCAGAACGAGGGCATTGTCGAAGCCGCGCATCTTGGCCTCCATGATCGCCCGTCCGTTGTTGGGGTAGAGACATCCGGCCTTGGCGTTCGTAGGCATTGTCTCCAGCGAAGGCCGGCGGAAAGGCGAAACCGTCACGGAAAAACCTTCCGGCGGAAGCATCGGCGATTCGTAGAGGCAGAGGCAGAAGCGGGTCGAGGCCGGGTCGGCCGGCACCCCCATATAGCCACCATGCTCGGCCCAATACATCGGCCGGATATAGACAGCCGTCTTGCCATCGAATTTGCGCAGGCCCTCCCAGGTCAGCCGGCAGATGGTCTCGGCCGTCTCGGTCGGCTTCAGCCCGAGCGCGATGGCGGAGGCATTGACCCGGCGCGCATGCCGGTCGAGGTCGGGGGCCACGCCTTCGAACCACCGCGCCCCGTCAAAGACACTGCTGCCCAGCCACATGGCGTGCGAGCGTGGGCCGACGATTGCGACATTGCCCTCATGCCAGTCGCCATCGACAAAGGTCCAGGTCCTGGATTGCGCGGGGGTCGCCAAGCTCATCGGCATGCTCCATCTTTTCGACGTGGCCCTATGCAGAATACCTTTGCGGTGCGATCGTCAACCGGGTTGACGAGAGAATCGCTCGGTCCAGTACATGCGCCAGCCATGGTCCGCGGCAGGGGCGGTGCATGCGGGAAACTCTGGCGACGCAAGAGGAAGCCATGCGCCATTCCGCCTACGTGTTCGATGCCTACGGAACCTTGTTCGACGTCCATGCCGCCGTGCGCCGGCTGGCGGGCAGGATCGGCCCGGACGGCCAGATGTTCTCCGAGATCTGGCGCGCCAAGCAACTCGAATATTCCTGGACCCGCAGCATGATGGGCGCCTATGCCGATTTCTGGCAGCTCACCGAGCAGGCGCTCGACTTTGCCTTCCAGAAGATCCCGTCGGCCGACCCCAAGCTCCGCGCCGAGTTGCTCGACGCCTATTGGCATCTCGATTGCTACCCCGAGGTGCCCGCCGTACTGAAGGCGCTGAAGGCCGACGGCGCGCGTCTGGCCATCCTCTCCAACGGTTCTCCCAGGATGCTGGAAGCGGCCGTGAAGTCCGCGGCACTGGACCACGTCCTCGACGAGATATTCTCGGTCGACGCGCTGCGCCGGTTCAAGACGGACCCTTCCGTCTACGACATGGCAACGACAGCATGGCGGCTCTATCCGAGTGCGGTCTCCTTTCAGTCGTCGAATCGCTGGGACGTTGCGGGTGCGACGAAGTTCGGTTTCCGCACGGTCTGGATCAACCGCACCGCTCAGCCCGACGAGTATCGCGACCTTAGCCCCGACGTCATCCTGCCGTCCCTCGAAGGACTGCTCGCGGCGGGTTGACCCACCCTTGAAGCGGGGCACTTCCAGTCCCTCAGTCGACGCATCGTGCGCCGTCCGGGGATCCGCCCCGATTCTCGACGGCGGAACGGCCGTGGCAGAAATGCAACAAGGCCGGAACCTTCACAACTTCGCCTTGCTTTCTTCACCCTGAAGTCGGAATTCGAACCGCCTATCGCCTTCGACATCAACGGGAGGAAAAGACGCTCCGTCCCGGCCGGGACGGCCACGCTTTTTTTGAACTGCAAGAACAAGGTCATCATGTCCGCGACTTCGCCTGCCTCCCTTACCCGCCGCCGCCTCCTCTCCCTCTCCGCCGCCGGCGCCGCATCCGTGGCGCTCTCGGCCTGCACGACATTTCGCCACGACATTTCCGTGCCACCCAAGGTAATGCCGCCGGTCAGCGTCGATCCCGCTTTCGGCAGCTACGAGATGATGTACGCGCCTGTCGTCGACGAGGGCTATCAGCTCCCAGGCATTCCGCTGGAGAAGATGAACCGGAAGTTCCTGCGCCAGATCGTCGCCGATCCGACCGGCGAGCGGCCCGGGACGGTAGTCGTCGACACCTCGACCCACTTCCTCTACCTCGTGCGCGAGGGCGGCGAGGCGATCCGCTACGGCGTCGGCCTGGGTCGTGCAGGTTTCGCCTGGTCCGGCCGCGCGGTCATCCAATGGAAGCGCAAGTGGCCGAAATGGACGCCGCCGGACGACATGATCGCTCGTCAACCGGAGCTCGAGAAATACAGCGTCAGGAACGGCGGCATGGAGCCGGGTCTGATGAACCCGCTCGGCGCGCGGGCCCTCTACATTTTCCAGAACAACGAGGACACGCTCTACCGTGTCCATGGCTCGCCGGAATGGTGGACCATCGGCAAGTCGGTCTCATCGGGCTGCGTGCGCATGCTCAATCAGGACGTGATGGATCTCTACGATCGGGTACCCAACAAGACCCCGATCGTCGTCACCAACGGTATCGGCGTCAGCTGACCCAATATAGGACATCCCAAAATGGTACGCGCGTTCCGGGAGGCCCCCGGAACAGATCGCCCGGAACCGGCCGGAAGGCCGGTTCAGAACCCCTTCTTCAGGCTTCCCAGAATGCCCCGCACAAGGGCGCGGCCGACCTGCGATCCCACCGAGCGCACGACTGACTTGATCGCGGCCTCGGTCACCGATTGACGGTTCGAGGGGCGCGGCGCGCGATAGGTCGTGCGCGAGCGGCCCGAGGGCGCGGGCTCGGCATCCCCGAAACCATCGGGCAACGTCCAACGCGATCGCCCGCCGCCCTGCTGGCCGGCGTCGCGCTGCTGCGCCTCTTCCTCGGCCTTGGCCCGGTCGGCAGCCCGCTTCTGCAGGATCTCGAAGGCCGATTCGCGATCGACCGTCTGGTCATACTGGCCGGCCACCGGACTTGCAGCCATGATGCCCTGGCGCTCCTGCGGCGTAACCGGTCCAAGGCGCGACGCGGGCGGGCGGATCAGTGTTCGCTGGACCATCGACGGAATGCCCTTCGCCTCGAGCGTGGACACCAGTGCCTCGCCGGTGCCGAGCCGGGTGATGGCGTCGGCGCAGTTGAAGTCGGGGTTCGGGCGGAAGGTGTCGGCCGCGGTCTTCACCGCCTTCTGCTCGCGTGGCGTATAGGCACGCAAGGCATGCTGGATACGATTGCCGAGTTGGGCCAGTACCGTCTCGGGCACGTCGAGCGGGTTCTGCGTGACGAAATAGACGCCCACGCCCTTGGAACGGATCAGCCGCACGACCTGCTCGACGCGGTCGACGAGGATCTTCGGCGCGTCGTCGAACAACAGATGCGCCTCGTCGAAGAAAAAGACCAGCTTCGGCTTGTCGGGATCACCAACCTCGGGCAGTTCCTCGAACAGCTCGGAAAGCAGCCATAACAGGAACGTGGCGTAGAGCCGCGGATTCATCATCAGCTTGTCGGCGGCCAGCACGTTGATCGCGCCACGTCCGTCACGCGTGGTGCGCATAAGATCCGAGATTTTCAGCGCCGGCTCGGCGAAGAAGTTCGCCGCCCCCTGCTGCTCCAGAATCAGCAGCGAGCGCTGGATCGCCCCGACCGACGGCTTGGTGACGTTGCCGTAGCGCGCTCCGATCTCGTCGGCGCGTTCGGCTATGTTGGCCAGCAGCGCCTGGAGGTCCTTGAGATCGAGAAGGGCCATACCCTCCTCGTCGGCGATCCGGAAGGCGATGTTGACGATGCCTTCCTGGGCTTCGGTGAGGTTCATCAGCCGCGACAGGAGCAGCGGCCCCATCTCCGATATGGTGGCGCGAATCGGATGGCCCTGCTGGCCGAAGAGATCCCAGAAGATGACCGGGAATTCCTGGAATTCATACGGGTCGAGCTTCACCGCCTCGGCGCGCTTGCTCAGGAAGTCCTGCGCCGTGCCCATCGCCGCGATGCCGGAAAGGTCGCCCTTGATGTCGGCCGCGAAGACCGGAACGCCGGCATTGGAGAAGCCTTCCGCGAGGATCTGAAGCGTCACCGTCTTGCCGGTGCCCGTGGCCCCGGTCACCAATCCGTGGCGGTTGCCGTATTTCAGCAGCAGTTCTTCGGGCCGCTGGTAGCTGTCGTCCGGCTTGCGGCTGGCACCGAGGAAAATACTGCTTTCGTCCGCCATGGTTTCGACCTCCGCACAGGACAATGGATCAAGGGGCCAGCCGGCCCTGGGGCAAGTATTCGGGCAAGGTATAATGAGGCGCCGATGGCGTCACAATGGCGTTGCACGAAAATGCGCCGTTACAGGCTCGCCGTTCCGGGATAGCTTGGTCATTCCGAATAGGGCTGTGATGGGGAGCGTTGCCGGTGACATGCGTGACATATGCCTATGACAAACGGGGTGGCGACCGCGCCCCGAAGAAGTGTTCAGCTTTGTTGCGTTGCGGCGGGGAGCGGGTATTAAAGTCTGCTGATCCTGCTCGACGAGGCTGGCGATAGGGAGGAATGATGATCGGCGGAAAGCTGCTCGAGGACGTCCGGTTCGAAACGTCGGATGCGGCGCAATGGAGGGCGCTCGCGGACAAGGCGCTGGCCGGCGCCACATTCGATGAAGTGCTCGTCTCCCGAACGGATGACGCCATCGCGGTCATGCCGCTCTACGAAAGGGCCAAGGACGCCATGCTGCTCCCCCGCGCCAACCCCGCCACCCGCTGGACCGTCACCCAGCGTATCGACGATCCGGACCCGACCCGTGCCAACCGTCAGGCGCAGGAAGACGTCGCGCAAGGCGCAACCGGCCTGTCTATTGTCTTCGAGGGGGCTCCGAATGCGTTCGGCTACGGACTCCCGGCCAATCCCGACGCACTTGCCAAGGCGCTCGACGGCATCGACATCGCACGCACCCATCTCAGGATCGACGTCCATCCGATGAGCCGCGCGAGCATCGACTGGCTCGTTGCTCTGCTGACGGCGCGCCGCGTCGACCCGGCGAATCTCAGCCTGTCCTTCGGCATCGACCCGGCAGCGATTTTTGCGGGTACCGGCAGGCTGCGCATGTCGGTGGAAGCACTGCTGGCCTCGATGCCGCAGTCGCTGGCGCATTTCTTCGGCCTTGGCGTGCCCGGCGTGCTGCTCGAGGCCGATGGCCGCGTCTTCCACAATGGCGGAGCCACGGAGGCGCAGGAACTGGGCATCATGCTGGCGGCGGCCGTGTCGCATCTGCGCATGTTCGAGGCCGCGCGACAGCCACTGGTCTATGCCGCGCCGCATATCGGTTTCGCGCTCAGCGTCGACCAGGACCAATTCCTGTCCATGGCCAAGGTCCGCGCCTTGCGCAAGCTGTGGGCGCGGGCGCAGGAGGCCTGCTCGATCGCTCCGGTTCCCTGCCAGGTACATGCCGAGACATCCTGGCGCATGATGACCGCGAAGGACCCGGAGACCAACATCCTGCGCGCCACCGTCGCCTGTTTCGCCGCGGCCACCGGAGGCGCCGATTCGATCTCCATCCTGCCGCACACCATCACGCACGGCCTGCCTGACGCGTTCGCGCGCCGCGTCGCGCGCAACACCCAACTCGTCATGGCCGGAGAAAGCCATGTCGACTTCGTCGCCGATCCGGCCATCGGCTCCGGCGGCATCGAGGCCTTGACCGACGGGCTCTGCGAGCAGGCCTGGAAGGAGTTCCAGGCGATCGAAGCGGAGGGCGGGCCTCTGAAGAGCCTTGCCGACAACCGCCTGCAGGTCCGTGTCGGCGAGGCCCGCGACAAGCGCGCCAAGGCCTATCGCGACAAGAAGCGGTCGATCGTCGGCACGACGCTTTATCCGCTGAAGTCGGAACGCCCGGTCTCGACGCTCGATGCCGAGCGTCGCCCTGCGCCGCAGGAAGGCACGGTTTTCTGCGAGGCGCTGGGCGCGCTTCGCATCGACGAACTGGTCGAGGGCCGGCCATGATTCCGGATTTCTCCAGGCTCGGCTGGTCGCAGCCCCGTAGCAGCACCGCCGAAACGGGCCTGGAGCGCTGGGAAACGCCAGAGGGCATCCCGTTCAAGCGCAGCTATGACGAGCGCGACGTCGCCGGGCTGCCGTTCCTGGACACCTATCCCGGCATGGCGCCATTCATCCGCGGCCCCTATCCGACCATGTATGTCCAGCAGCCCTGGACCATCCGCCAATACGCCGGCTTCTCTACAGCGGAGGAATCGAATGCCTTCTACCGGCGCAATCTCGCCGCCGGCCAGAAGGGCCTGTCGGTCGCCTTCGACCTGGCGACGCATCGCGGCTATGACAGCGACCACCCGCGTGTCGCCGGCGATGTCGGCATGGCCGGCGTGGCGATCGATTCCATTCTCGACATGCGCCAGCTCTTCGACGGCATCCCGCTCGGCGAGATGACCGTGTCGATGACCATGAACGGCGCCGTGCTGCCGATCATGGCGCTCTACATCGTGGCGGGCGAGGAGCAAGGCGTCGCGCAGAAGGACCTTGCCGGCACCATCCAGAATGACATCCTCAAGGAGTTCATGGTCCGAAACACCTACATCTATCCGCCGAAGCCCTCGATGCGGATCATTTCGGACATCTTCGCCTACACGTCGCGGCATATGCCGAAGTTCAACTCGATCTCGATCTCGGGCTATCACATCCAGGAAGCCGGGGCGACGGTCGACCTGGAGCTCGCCTATACGATCGCCGACGGCATCGAATATGCCCGTGCCGGCGTCGCCGCCGGCCTCGACATCGACAAATTCGCGCCCCGGCTCTCCTTCTTCTGGAACGCCGGCATGAATTTCTTCATGGAGGTCGCGAAGCTGCGCGCGGGACGGCTGCTGTGGGCGGCCTTGATGAAGAAGAACTTCGCGCCGAAAGACCCGCGGTCGCTGTCGCTGCGCGCCCATTGCCAGACCTCGGGCTGGTCGCTGACCGCTCAGGACCCCTATAACAACATCGTCAGGACGATGATCGAGGCGATGGCCGCAACCCAAGGCCATACGCAGTCGCTGCATACCAACTCCTTCGACGAGGCATTGGCGCTGCCGACCGACCATTCGGCGCGGATCGCGCGCAACACCCAGCTGGTGCTGCAGAAGGAATCCGGCACGACACGCATCATCGATCCCTGGGGCGGCTCGGCCTTCGTCGAGCGGCTGACCCATGATCTCGTCGCCCGGGCGCGGACGCATATCGAGGAGGTGGAGAGCCTCGGCGGCATGGCCGCTGCGATCGAGAAAGGCATTCCGAAGATGCGGATCGAGGAGGCGGCCGCCCGCACGCAGGCGCGTATCGATTCCGGCGAGCAGGTGATGGTCGGCGTGAATGCGTTCCGGCCGGAACGGGACATCGAAGTCGACGTGCTGAAGGTGGACAATGCCGAGGTGCGCGCGCGCCAGCTTTCGAAGCTGCAGGAACTCAAGGGCACCCGCGACGTCGCAGAGGCCGAGGCCGCGCTCGCGGCCCTCACCAGGGCGGCCGAGGGGGGCGGCAACCTGCTCGAATTCGCGATTCATGCGGCGCGCGCCAAGGCCACCGTCGGCGAAATCTCGCTCGCCCTGGAGAAAGTATTCGGCCGGCACGTGGCCGAGATCCGCACCATCTCGGGCGTCTATCGAAAGGAGATCGGCCAGAACGCGGCGGTAGACCGGGTCCAGGAGCAGGTCGAGCTGTTCGAGAGGAAGACCGGATCGAAGCCGCGCATCCTGGTCGCCAAGATGGGCCAGGACGGACATGATCGCGGCCAGAAGGTCATTGCGACCGCCTTCGCAGATCTCGGCTTCGACGTGATCGTTGGCGCCATGTTCCAGACACCGGAGGAGATCGCCAAGATCGCTGCCGATCACGATGTCCATATCGTGGGCGCCTCCTCCCTGGCGGCTGGCCATCTCACGCTCATTCCCGAGCTCAGGGAAGCTCTCGGCAGGCTCGGCCGGGACGACATCGTCATCGTGGCAGGCGGCGTCATCCCGCCGCAGGATTTCGACGCGGTGCTGAAGGCGGGAGCGGCCGACATTTTCCCTCCCGGCACCGTCATCCCCGAAGCCGCCGAACGCTTGATGAGCGGGCTGTTGCAACGGGCGTAATAACAGTCATTGCCCTCTTGGCTGAGCGATGTTATATCTTGCGTTATAACATCATGGAGACAGCCATGAACGTGACCATCCGGAAGATCGGCAATTCCGAGGGCGTGATCCTGCCGAAGGAGTTGCTCGAGAGGCATAATCTCAGCACCGGTGACACCCTCGTTCTGATCGAGGATGGCGACGAGTTGAGGCTGCGCCGCTCGGCAGACGATCCCGAGGAGTTCGAGCGCAAAATGAAAATCGCGCGCGAACGTATGAAGAAATACGAGGTCGCCTATCGCGTGCTCGCCAAGTGACCGAGTTCCACAGCAGGGAATTCGTCGAGGCAATGCATGCCGAACAGTTACGCCTGCACGGCGGAGCGCAAGGAATCCGCGACGAAGGCATGCTGGAATCGGCGCTGTTCCGCCCACAGCAGAAAGAAGCCTATGGCGAGCCCGACATTTGCGAACTCGCAGCGGCCTATCTGTTTGGGATCGTAAAGAACCACCCGTTCGTCGACGGCAACAAAAGGACCGGCTTCGCGGCAGCCGACCTCTTCCTCTACTTCAACGGCTTCAGCGTGGAGGCCGAACAGCAGGATATCATACAGCTCGTGCTAATGGTCGCAGCTGGAGAGATCGACGAAGCCGGCGCAGCCGCCTTCTTCCGCGATCATATCGAGCCCATCGAAGCATAGTCACGCCACTTCGAGCGCGACGATCTCCCAGTCCTTGCCGTTGACGGTCGCGACGTCGCCGACAGCCTTGCCGAACATGGCAATCGCCATGGGCGAGACATGCGAGATCGTGCCGTGCGCGGCGTCGGCCTCGTCCTCGCCGACGATTGTCCAGCTCTTCCTCTTGCCGTCGTCGTCCTCGACGGTCACCCGCATGCCGAAGCGCACGACCTTGCTGTCGGTGTCGGGCACCGAGACTTCCGCGCTCTCTCGCCGCGCGTTCCAATAACGCAAGTCTCTCGACACGAGCGCGATGCGTTCGCGGTCGCCGCTCGCTTCGGCCTTGGCGAATTCCTCGCGCAGTTCGGCGAGTTCCTTGTCCATCGCGGCGAGGCCGTTCGGCGTCACCAGATTGCGGTGCTGGCTGACCGGCCTTTCCCCAATATCCGAAAGCCCGGTCTCGTTGTCGTCCTGACGGGTGAAAGCTCTGCTCATTCCAGAAATCTAAGCGTGTCCGAGCGGCTTAACAAGGATCGACGGAAGCATTCCTTCGGATGGCACGGTCCCTGCTTGGTTACGGTCGCAACAAGGAAACTGTCCCGATGTTGAACAGACGCGACCTCCTTTCCGGCACAGCCGGCCTCGCCGCCGGCGGGCTGGTTCTTCCCGCCTCGGCCGACGCAGCTGCCACGACAGAGGCGAATTCGATGCCCGGCGCGATCGACGCGACCACCTTCGGCCTGCACCCCGGCAGCCACGACGATCAGAGCCGGGCTTTCGCCAACTTGCTCCGCACGGCCTCGGACAGCGACGTCGCCGTGTTCATGCCTCCTGGTGTTTATCTCGTCTCGAACATAACGCTGCCCCGGCGGGTCCGGCTCTCGGGGGTGCCCGGCGCGACCCGCATCGTCTATGGCGGCGACGGACATCTGCTCCTTGCAGACGAGGCGGAGAAGATCGAGCTTACCGGCCTCGTCTTCGACGGGGCCAACCGGTGGATCGGCGACCATGCGCAGGGCCTGCTCGACTTCCGCCGCGTCGACGAAATCGCCATGGATAATTGTCGGATCGTCGGCTCAGGCAAGAATGGCCTGGCGCTTCAGCATGTGAGCGGCCGCGTCGAGCGCTGCACGATCTCCGGCGCCGCCGAAGCCGGCATCTATTCGGTAGAGGCGGGGCGGCTGCGGATTTCGGCGAACACCGTCCTGGACTGCGGCAATGGCGGCATCCTCGTGCATCGCTGGGAGATCGGCGAGGACGGCACGCTCGTCATGGGAAACCGCGTGGAACGCATACTCGCCCGCAACGGCGGCACGGGCCAGTTCGGAAACGGCATCAACACCTATCGCGCCGACAATGTCGTGATCGCCAACAACAGCGTCTTGGATTGCGCCTTCTCGGCGATCCGCACCAACAGCTCGAGCAATCTCCAGATCGTCGGCAACCAGGCGATGCGCTCCGGCGAAACGGCGATCTACGCGGAATTCGCCTATGAAGGAGCCGTGATCAACGCCAACATCGTAGACGGCGCGGCCAACGGCATCTCCATGGTCAACTTCAACGAAGGCGGACGCATGGGCGTGTGCAGCGGCAACATCGTGCGCAACCTGTCGACCCAAGGCCCCTATACCGCCGATCCGCCCGGTTTCGGCGTCGGCATCGCGGTCGAGGCAGATTGCGCCGCCAGCGGCAACGTCATCGAGAACGCCCCGCTTTTCGGCATCAACATCGGCTGGGGCGAGTTCATGCGCAATGTCGTCGCGACCGGCAACGTCATCCGCAAGGCTCGCACGGGCATCGGCGTCACGGTCGTCGCCGGCGTCGGCCCGGCCATCATCACCGACAATATGATCGACGGGGCAGAGAGAGGCGCGATCGTCGGCTTCGAATGGACACGGCAGGTCACCGGCGATCTGGCCGCGGAAGGCAGCGACGCCTATCGCCACCTCACCGTGGAAAGGAACCGCGTGAGTTAGGCCGCAATCGGCGTGGCAAGCACGGATGCGGGCCGGAGCCGGCCCACATGCGTGCCACGCCAGTTGCGCAATTCGGGTCGGGCGAGGCCGGCGAGCCTGGTCGACACGTCCCCGTCCTTGTGCAACAGCGAAGCGAGCACTTGCGACACCACGACCTCCGCCGCGCGGCTCGCCCCGTCGTCGCACTTGATGGCGATGCCCAGCCCGAGTTCCTCCAGCGCTCCGCAGAACACGCCTTCCGCTCCGGTCTTGACAAAAATCCGCCCCGGTGCGGCTTCCATCAGCCGGGTACAGGCACGGTTCGTCCCGGCCACGTAGAAAGGCTCGGCCATGCAGGCCGACATCAGCCGTTTCGCCGCAACCGCCCTCTCCCGCCCCAAGCCATTGCCGGTCGCCATGCGGGCGAAGCCAAGTGCGAGGCTCCTGAGCGGAACGGCATAGGTCGGGATGGAACAGCCGTCGATGCCTCGGTTTTGCGGCCCGTGAACGGCCCCGGTCACTTCCTCCATGGTGACGCGGACCATGTCCTGGAAAGGATGGCCGGCCTCGACATAGCCGGCGTGATCGATTCCACAATGACGGCAGGTGCACAGGAAAGCCGAGTGCTTTCCCGAGCAGTTGTTGTGCAACTGCGTCGGCACTTTGCCCGCGCGGGCAAGCTCGACCATGGCATCCTGCGAGGACGGCCAGTGCGCGCCGCATTCGAGCGCACACTCGGCGAGCCCTGCCTTGGCCAGCATGGCTTCGGCCAGGGTGACATGGGCGGCCTCGCCGGAATGGGACGAGCAGGCCAGCGCAAGTTCCCGGTCGCCGAAACCACAGGCATCGGCGGCCCCGCTTTCGACGAAAGGCAGCGCCTGGATCGTCTTGACAGCGGAACGAGGAAACACCGGGCGATCGATCTCGCCCAGGGCCAGCACCGTCTTGCCGTCGGCGTCGACGACGACAACCGCGCCGCGGTGCAGGCTTTCGACCGTGTCGCCACGGAGAACTTCGACAAGAACCGGATCGGACACTTCTTGCATTCCGCAGTGATGAGGGCGTGTAATTCGGCGAGCTGGTATCAGGTCCGGCTTCCGAGCGGAAGGGAGCCAGCCAGAATTCCGCAATTCACCGCTTGGTCACCCAGGCGCCGGCAGAACCATAGCGCGTGCCAGCGAACTTTTCCGGTGCCAGCATGTCGCCGAGCGTCTTGAGCTCTTCCAGCGTAAGCGCAATGTCCGCGGCAGCGACGTTCTGCTCGAGATGCGCGATCTTCCGTGCCCCCGGGATGGGCACGATGAAATCTCCCTGGTTGACGACCCAGGCAAGTGCGAGCTGTGCGGCGGTCACACCCTTTTCCGTCGCCATCTCCTCCAGCATTCTCACAAGGGAGGCGTTTCCGGCCATGTTCTCGGGACTGAAGCGGGGAAGCGTCCGGCGGAAATCGTCGGGGCCGAAATCTTCCGGCTTCTGAATCTTGCCCGTCAGGAAGCCTCGCCCAAGGGGGCTGAACGGCACAAAGCCGATACCCAATTCACGGCAGGTGTCGAGGATCTCGCCTTCCGGATCGCGGGTCCATAGCGAATATTCGCTCTGGAGAGCGGAAATCGGATGGACGGCATGGGCCCGGCGGATGATATCGGCTCCCGCCTCGGAAAGGCCGAGGGCGCGCACCTTGCCTTCCTTCACAAGATCCGCCATCGCGCCGACGGTATCCTCGATCGGCACCTGCGGGTCGACGCGGTGCTGGTAGAAAAGGTCGATCGCGTCGACCCCGAGCCGTTTCAACGACGCCTCGGCCACCTCGCGGACATGATCCGGCCGGCTGTCGACGCCGGACATGGCGTTGACGCCTTGCTTGCCGGCGTCGATCCGGAAGCCGAATTTGGTGGCGATCACCACCTTGTCCCTATAGGCCTTCAATGCCTTGCCGACGAGGATTTCGTTCTCGAACGGACCGTAGACCTCGGCGGTGTCGAAGAAGGTGACCCCGAGCTCGACGGCCCGGTGCAGCGTGCGGATGGATTCCGCCTCGTCCTGACCACCATAGGCGTGGCTCATGCCCATGCAGCCGAGCCCGACTGCCGAAACGGCGAGGTCCGATCCAATCTTGCGTGTCTTCATCAGCTCATGCCCTTTTGTTACCAACGCCAAAGACCCACCGGCAGACAGGCAGCCTTATCCAATCCCTCTCTAGCCCTCCTCTATGAGGCCGGCAGCAAGGAATCCGCCGTCGACGGCAAGCGTGTGGCCGTTGATGTAGCTCGCCTCCGGCGAAAGCAGGAAAGCTATCGCCGCCGCCACTTCCTCGGGCTCTCCGTAGCGGGCCTGCGGCACGCGGCCGAGCCACTGCCGCCGCGCCTCGGGCGTATGCAACCGGGTGATCATCGGCGTCTGGATCGCGCCTGGGGCAACGCAGTTCACCCGAACGGCCCGATTGCCGAATTCCAGCGCCAGCACTTCCGTCATCAGCTTCACGCCGGCCTTGGATGCTCCATAGGCGACACGGCCGCGATTGGCGCGCAGGCCTGATACCGACGTGAGATTGACGATCGAAAGCGAAGCGCCCATCCGCTCCAGCCCGGCCTTGGCAGTGATGAAGGAACCGACCAGATTGACGTCGAGGACTTCCCGGAAACGCTCCGCACTTGTCTCTTCGGCCGAAAGATTGCAGGCAATGCCGGCGGAATTGACGAGGCCGCCGATCAGACCGAGCCTGTCGACGACTTCGTCGAAGGACTCCGCGACATCGTCCTCGTCGGTGACGTCAGCCGCCAGAAAGATGGCATTCTCGCCCGATAACGCCTCTTCCGCCCGGGCAAGGGCCTCCAGGTCGGCGTCAAGCACCGCCACGGGCCAGCCATCGTCAAGGAGACGTTCGGCGACGGCAAGTCCGATGCCCGAAGCGCCTCCGGTGACGACGGCCGATTGCTTCATCTGATCCGATCCAGGATCGACACGTAATTGGCGACCGCGGCACCGCCCATGTTGAAGATGCCGCCGAGCTTCGCGCCCGGTATCTGGATGCCGCCGGCCTCGCCGGCGAGTTGCATGGCGCTCAGCACATGCATCGAAACGCCGGTCGCGCCGATCGGATGACCCTTGGCCTTCAGCCCGCCCGACGGATTGACGGGAAGTTTGCCGTCCTTGGCGGTGATGCCTTCGAGCGCCGCCTTGGCGCCCTCGCCCCGCTTGGCCAGACCCATTGCCTCATACTCGATGAGCTCGGCAATGGTGAAACAGTCGTGCGTCTCGACAAAGGACAGGTCGTCAAGCGTGACGCCGGCCTTCTTCAGCGCCCGCGCCCAGGCCTGCTCGCAGCCCTCGAACGAGAGGATGTCGCGCTTCGACATCGGCAGGAAGTCCTGCACATGCTCGTTGGCGCGGAACGCGACGGCCCGGCGCATCGACAGCGCCGTGGTCGCATCGGTCAAGACGAGCGCGGCCGCGCCGTCCGATACCAGCGAGCAGTCGGTCCGCTTCAACGGCCCCGCGACGAAGGGGTTCTTCTCGCTTTCCTGGCGGCAGAAGTCGAAGCCGAAATCCTTGCGCATCTGGGCATAGGGGTTGTCGACGCCGTTCCGGTGGTTCTTAGCGGCGATCGTCGCCAGGGCATCGGACTGGTCGCCGTAGCGCTGGAAATAGGCCTGGGCGATCTTGCCGAAGACACCGGCGAAACCGGCCGGGGTATCGCCGTCCTCGGGAAGGTAGGAAGCGCGCAGCAGGTTGCGCCCGACTTCGGGTCCTGACGTGGTCGTCATCTGCTCGGCGCCGACCACGAGCACGATCCGCGCCGCGCCGGCATCGACCGCGCGTATGCCCTGCCGCACGGCCGCGGAGCCGGTGGCGCAGGCATTCTCGACGCGCGTTGCCGGTTTGAAGCGCAGCCTGTCGTCAGCCTGGAGCACCAGGCTTGCCGTGAAGTCCTGGGCTGAGAAGCCAGCGTTGAAGTGACCGAGCACGATCTCGTCGACGTCCTCGGGGCCGATACCGGCATGTTCGAGCGCCTGATTGGCTACCGTCACGATGAGGTTCTCGAGAGTCTCGCCTTCGAGCTTGCCGAAACGCGAATGCGCCCAGCCAACGATGCATGCCGTCATCGGAATTCTCCATCCTTGATATGAGCCTAGCACGGAGTCACACGCCCCGGCATAGTCAATATATTGTTCAAGAGTGAACGAAATACCAGAGGACGTAAAGAGCCGAACCGGTTCGAAGGCGATATCGGTTTTTTGTTGATTGATGCATCAATAAAAAATAGCCTGTGCAACACAGGAGGATGCTCACTTGCCGAAGGTCGGAATGGAACCCCTGCGTCGGCGCGCGCTCATCGATGCGACGATTTCGGCGATCGGCGAACGCGGTTCGCTCGACGTGACCATGTCCGAGATCGCCGGCCGCGCCGGCGTGTCTCCGGCGCTCGCGCATCACTATTTCGGCGCCAAGGGCGACCTGTTGCACGCCACGATGCGTCATCTGCTGGCCGAACTCGGCCGCGACCTGCGTGCGGCACTTGCGACGGCGCCCGATGCCCGCTCGCGCGTGTCGGCGGTGGTGAGGGTCAACTTCTCCCCGACCCAGTTCCAACCCGAGACGGTCGCCGCCTGGCTGACCTTCTACGTGGCCGCCCAGCACTCGCCGGAACTGCGCCGCCTGCTGCGCGTCTATGCGCGCCGGCTGCACTCCAACCTGATGACCGGGCTCGGCCGCCTGTTGCCGCGCAACGAGGCGGAGCGCACGGCCGAATCCACGGCCGCCCTCATCGATGGTTTCTACATCCGCCGCGCGCTGCGCGACGGCCCGCCGGATGCCGGCAACGCTATAGCACTGGTCGAGGAGTTTCTCGCGGCCAGGATAAATCAGCGGAAGCAGCCATGACCAGACGGCCCGATATCCTCATCATCATGGTAGACCAGTTGAACGGGACTCTGTTTCCGGACGGCCCTGCAGACTTTCTCCATGCTCCGCATCTCAAGGCGCTGGCCGCCCGGTCGGCGCGTTTCGCAAATGCCTATACAGCCTCGCCGCTCTGCGCGCCCGGCCGTGCCTCCTTCATGACCGGGCAATTGCCCGCGCGAACGGGCGTCTACGACAACGCGGCCGAATTCGCCTCCGACATCCCGACCTTCGCGCACCACCTGCGCGGCGCCGGCTATCACACCTGCCTGTCCGGCAAGATGCATTTCGTCGGGCCAGATCAACTTCACGGTTTCGAGGAGAGGCTGACGACGGACATCTACCCGGCCGACTTCGGCTGGACGCCCGACTATCGGAACCCGGGCGAGCGCATCGACTGGTGGTATCACAATCTCGGCTCCGTCAGCGGCGCAGGCGTCGCCGAGACCACCAACCAGATGGAGTATGACGACGAGGTCGCCTTTCACGCTATCCAGAAACTCTACCGACTGGCGCGCGTCTCGGATGCTCCCGACCGCCAACCATGGTGCCTCACGGTCTCCTTCACCCATCCGCACGACCCCTATGTCGCCCGGCGCAGATATTGGGACCTCTATGAGGATTGCCCGGCTCTGGAGCCCGAGGTCGGCTTCATCCCCGCCGAAGACCAGGACCCGCACTCGCAGCGTCTCTACCTCGCCAGTGACTATGCGAGCTTCGACATCCGGCGGGAACAGATCAGGCGCGCGCGACGCGGCTATTTCGCCAGCATCTCCTACCTCGACGACAAGGTCGGCGAGCTGATCGGCGTTCTCGAAGCCACCGGGATGCGCGACGATACGATCATCCTGTTCTGCTCCGACCATGGCGACATGCTGGGCGAGCGCGGCCTGTGGTTCAAGATGTGCTTCTACGAGGGCTCGGTCAGGGTCCCGCTGATGCTCGCCGGGCCCGGCGTGACGCCGGACCGGATCGACGCCCCGGTCTCCAATCTCGACATCGCCTCCACGCTCTGCGAGCTCGCCGGGATCGATCCCGACAGCGTCGCGCCGTGGACCGATGGTCAATCCCTGCTGCCGCTGATCGCCGGCGGCACGCGCACTGCACCCGTGCTGATGGAGTATGCCGCTGAGGGCAGCTATGCGCCGCTCGTCGCCATCCGGGACGGACGGTACAAGTTCGTCCATTGCGAGATCGATCCGCCGCAACTCTTTGATCTGGAATCGGATCCGCGCGAGCTCGACAATCTGGCGACCTGGCCGGAACATGGCGCGCTGGTGGCGGAATTCATGCAGCAGGTGCGGGGTCGCTGGGACATGGCGGCTTTCGACAAGGCGGTTCGCGAAAGCCAGGCGCGCCGCTGGATCGTCTATCCGGCGCTGCGCAACGGCGCCTATCACGCATGGGAGTATGAGCCGCGGCAGAATGCGGCGGAGCGCTACATGCGCAACCATATGGATCTCAACGAGCTCGAAGACAGCAAGCGTTTCCCGCGAGGAGAATGATGACCCCAACCGTCCCCGACCTCGCCCATTTGAAGCGGGCCTATACCGTCACCAGCCGCGCGACTCAGATCACGCCGCTTTTGGAATCCGCAGCACTTGCTCGCGCCACCGGCGCGGCGCGTGTCTTCGTCAAACCGGAATCGCTGCAGTGGGCCGGGTCCTTCAAGGTCCGCGGCGCCTATTGGCGGCTGAAGCAGCTCTCGCCGGAGGAGGCCAAGCGCGGCGTGGTCGCCTATTCCTCCGGCAATTTCGCGCAGGGCCTTGCGGCGGCGGGCGAAGCGCTCGGCATCCCGGTCACCATTGTCATGCCGATCGACGCGCCTGCCGCCAAGCGCGACGCGACCGCAGGCTATGGCGCGCGCGTGGTGCTCTCCGACCACGGGACGCGAGCCCGCGAGGAAGTCGCCTCCGAACGTGCGCGCCAGATCGCCGCCGACGAAGGTTTCGCGTTGCTTCATCCCTTCGACGACATCGAGATCGTCGCCGGGCAGGCCGGTGCCGGGCTGGAGGCACTCGACCAGCTCGCCGCCAAGGACGCCAAGGCCGATCTGCTGTTCTGCGCGGTGGGCGGCGGCGGGCTGATCGGCGGCGTCTCGCTCGCCTTCCACTATCTGTCGCCGCAGACGCGGGTCATCGGCGTCGAGCCCGAAGGCTTCAACGGCATGGGCACGTCGCTCGCCCATGGCGCCATCGAGACGATGCCGCTCGGGCCGGCATCGATCTGCGACGGGCTGATGGCCCGGCGTCCCGGCGTGGCGCCCTTCGCGGCCGTCAAGGCGGCGGGTGTCGAGGGACTGGCGGTGTCGGACGCCGCGGTCCGCCGCGCCATGAAGATCGCCTTCGAGCGCATGAAGCTGGTGCTGGAGCCGTCGGGTGCGGCGTCGCTTGGGGGCCTGCTGGAGGGCGGGGTAGACGTATCAGGTAAGACCGTTCTCGTTGTTGCCACCGGCGGCAATGTCTCACTCGCCGATTTCATGAAGCACGTCGCCGATGCTTGAGGCCGATTTCGTCATCGTCGGCTCGGGCTCGGCCGGTGCCGCCCTTGCCTATCGCCTTTCGGAGGACGGCAACAACAGCGTGATCGTCATCGAGCATGGCGGCACAGATTTCGGCCCGCTCATCCAGATGCCGGCCGCCCTGTCCTTCCCGATGAATATGAGCCTCTACGACTGGGGTTTCCAGACGGAGGCCGAACCGCATCTGGGCGGGCGCGTCCTGGCGACGCCGCGCGGCAAGGTCATGGGCGGCTCATCCTCCATCAACGGTATGGTCTATGTGCGCGGGCACGCCCGCGATTTCGACCATTGGGCCGAGCAGGGCGCCAACGGCTGGGCCTTCGCCGACGTGCTTCCCTATTTCAAGCGCATGGAGCACTCGCATGGTGGCGAGGACGGCTGGCGCGGCACCGACGGTCCGCTCCATGTCCGCCCCGGCAGCCAGTGGAACCCGCTGTTCAAAGCCTTCGTCGAGGCGGGCCGCCAGGCGGGCTTCGAGACGACCGAGGACTACAACGGTTCGAAGCAGGAAGGTTTTGGCCGGATGGAGCAGACGATCCATCTCGGGCGGCGCTGGTCCACCGCAAATGCCTATCTCAGGCCAGCTCTGAAGCGGAAGAATGTGAGTCTCGTCAATGGCTTGGCCCGGCGCGTGGTGATCGAGAATCAACGCGCCGTCGGCGTGGAGCTTTTGCTTCGCGATCAGATTCAAGTGGTTAAGGCACGACGTGAGGTGATCGTCGCCGCCTCCTCGATCAATTCACCGAAAATCCTGATGCTGTCGGGTATCGGACCGGCCGCCCATCTTCGCGAGAACGGTATCGACGTGGTGGCCGACCGGCCCGGCGTCGGCGCTAATCTGCAGGACCATATGGAGCTCTACATCCAGCAGGAATCGGTCCAGCCGATAACGCTCCATTCGAAGCTCAACCTGTTCTCCAAGGCGATGATCGGTGCTGAGTGGCTATTCTTCAAGACCGGTCTCGGCGCCACCAACCACTTCGAATCCGCCGCCTTCCTGCGCTCGCGGCCAGGTGTCGACTACCCCGACATCCAGTATCACTTCCTGCCTGCCGCCATACGCTACGACGGCAAGGCGGCAGCCAATTCGCACGGCTTCCAGGCCCATGTCGGCCCGATGCGGTCGAAGTCCCGCGGCTCGGTGACGCTGCGCTCCAACGATCCGAAAGACAAGCCTGTGATCCGGTTCAACTACATGTCGCATGAGGACGACTGGACCGACTTCCGCCACTGCATCCGTCTCACGCGCGAGATCTTCGGCCAGCCGGCCTTCGACCCCTATCGCGGGCGGGAGATTTCTCCGGGAAGCCACGTCCAAACCGACGCTGATCTCGACGACTTCATCCGCGCCCATGCCGAAAGCGCCTATCATCCATGCGGAACCTGCCGCATGGGCCAGGCCGACGATCGGCTGGCGGTGGTCGATCCCGAATGCCGGGTGATCGGCGTCGACGGATTGCGGGTCGCCGATTCCTCCATCTTCCCGCGCATCACCAACGGCAACCTCAACGCCCCGTCGATCATGACGGGCGAGAAGGCGGCCGATCATATCCTCGGCAAGACCCCGCTCGCGCCCTCGAACCAGGAGCCGTGGATCAATCCGCGCTGGCAGGTTTCGGACCGATAGGCCATGATCGGGCAACCGAGCGCCGGCAGCGACAGGCAGACCATCCAGGGAAAGGCGACCATGAAGGCGCAGCCAACCGCATCGCACTACATCAACGGCCGCTATGTCGACGACGACCATGGTACAGCGCTTCCGGTGATTTACCCGGCGACCGGCGAAACGATCGCGACGCTCCGTTCCGCGACGAGCAACATCGTGGAACTGGCGATCGAGGCAGCCCGCGCCGCGCAGCCGGCCTGGGCGCGCATGAAGCCGGCAGACAGGGGCCGCATCCTGCGCCGCGCCGCAGACATATTGCGCGCCCGCAATGCGGAGTTGGCGCGACTGGAGACGCTGGACACGGGCAAGGCGATCCAGGAGACGCTCGTGGCCGATCCGGCCTCGGCCGCCGACGCGCTCGAATTCTTCGGCGGCGCGGTCGCCTCCTTCAACGGAGACTATGTCGATCTCGGCGGGCCCTTCGCCTATACGCGGCGCGAGGCGCTGGGCGTCTGCGTCGGCATCGGCGCCTGGAACTATCCGATCCAGGGCGCCGGCTGGAAGTCGGCGCCGGCGCTCGCCATGGGCAACGCAATGGTGTTCAAGCCTTCGGAGAACACGCCGCTGTCGGCGCTCGCCCTGGCCGAGATCTACACCGAAGCCGGGCTGCCCGACGGGCTGTTCAACGTGGTGCAAGGCTATGGCGACGTCGGCGCCGCCCTCGCCTCCCATCCCGTGGTGGCGAAAGTGTCGCTCACCGGCTCGGTGCCGACCGGCAAGAAGGTGCTGGCGCTCGCCGGTTCGCTGATGAAGCATGCGACGATGGAGCTCGGCGGCAAGTCTCCGCTCATCGTCTTCGACGACGCCGATGTCGAGAACGCAGTCGGCGGCGCCATGCTCGGCAATTTCTATTCGACCGGCCAGGTCTGCTCCAACGGCACCCGCGTCTTCGTCCAGAACGGCATTTATGAGCGCTTCCTCGACCGGCTGACGGAACGCACCAAGGCGATCCGCATCGGCGATCCGCTCGACCCGGACACGCAGATGGGGCCGCTGATCAGCAAGGCCCAGCACGAGAAGGTGACCGGCTACATCGCGATCGGCAAGGACGAGGGCGCGGTGCTGCATTACGGCGGCAACGTACCTTCGCTGCAGGGTTTCGAGGGCGGCTTCTTCGTCGAGCCGACGATCTTCACCGGCGTCACGGACGGCATGCGCATCGCCCGCGAAGAGATCTTCGGCCCGGTCATGAGCGTGCTGACCTTCGCCGAGGAGGACGAGGTGGTCGCCCGCGCCAACGACACCGAGTTCGGCCTCTCGGCCGGCGTCTTCACCCGCGACCTGCCGCGCGCGCACCGGGTGATCGCCGATCTGCAGGCCGGGAGCTGCTGGATCAACCACTACAATCTGGCGCCGGCGGAGATCCCCTTCGGCGGCGCCAAGCGGTCAGGCATCGGCCGCGAAAACTCGCTCGCAGCGCTTCATCACTACTCGCAGCTCAAATCGGTCTATGTGGAGACCGGGGACGTGGTCAGCCCCTATTGACCCGTTTCATGCCAACGGGCCTGATGCCGAAAATCCACGCGACTGCAGCCGTGCGCTCCGTTGTCGGATCCTATCGATCGCCGGCGTCCGCGGTCGCGTCCAGATACTGCATCAGCGCGCAGACCATATGATAGAAGATGCTGGCCGGAACATCCGCCGCGAGCGAGCGGCCTTTCTCGTCGATCCGGTCTATCCACAGGCCCAACGGCGCGGGGTCGATGTGCCAGCGGAAAAGGCGCCTGACCCGCGCCTCGATCTCCGGCTTCATGTCCGGGCCGCCGGTACCGTCGAGAGCGATCGCGGCCTTGATCACCTCGGTCTGCGGCCAACTGCGCGACACGCCTTCGAGGGGAATCCCCTGGCGCGACACAGCGGCATAGGCAAGGCCGGTCGCACGGTTCAGCCCGTTGGCGACCGCCGACGCATAAAGCTTGCGCGCGAAACCGACGAGGTCCGCCTGGCCGCTCGCCTTGGCGAAATCGACAAGCAATGATGCCCATTCGAAATGGTGGCCCGGCTCCGTCCAGTCTCCCATTTCGCCATGCGCCGGCTTCCAGGCGTCGTCGAAATATTCGCCGAGCGTCCAGCTTTCCGCATCGAAGAAGCTCGACCTGAAGAGGTCGATGATGCGGACGGCGCGCCTGAGATAGACCCGCTCTCCGGTCGCCCCGTACCAGGCAAGGAACGCCTCCAGAAGATGCATATGCGGGTTGGTCCTCCGCAGGCTCTCGCCCTGGCGCGTCTCGCGGAAACCGGTGAGGCGCACATCCTCCAGATGGTCGTCGAGGAAGCGGAAGGTTTCCGCTCCGAGGCGGCGGGCGTCCGGATGACCGACGCGGTGCGCATGGGCGAGCGCCAAAAGCACGCAGGCATGGTCATAGGCGTCCTCGGTCGCGTCGGCAACCGAACCGTCGATGTTCAGCGCCCGGAACCAGCCGCCATCATCGCTGCGGCCATGTCTCGAAATGAAGTCGATGCCATGCGCGACTAGCCGGTCGGCCGGACCGGTCCAGCCCCGCTCCTTGGCCACGGCGAAGGCATAGATCTGCCGCGCCATGGTGCGCATGCGTTTGGTCCTGACCAGCGGCGTCCCGTCGAAGGCCAATGCCTCATGGAACCCGCCATGGCGATCGTCTACGCCCGATGTCGACCAGAGCGGTAGTGTTTCCTCGAACAGCCAGTGATGCACCCGCGTGCGCCAGGCGCCGGGTTCGAGAACGCGATCCGTCGCGGGCGTGTATCTGGTTTCGAGCCGGCCGCTCCGCTCGAGCTGCTCGACAATCTTCTTGACGTTCTGGCTGTAGCTCACCGGCGCGACGAAGGTCGCATCCGATGTCGAGACCACGGCCACGTCGTGCAGCCCGATCACCGACAGCAGCCTGCCCTCGCTGCGGAGGTAGGAATTTGCGCAGTCGATCGCCACGACGTCGCCGACGACCACATTGCCGTCCTTGTCAGAGAGTCCGGCATCGAGCAGCGATTGCCAGGAACCGAGGTCGTTCCAACGGAAGCTCGCCGGCACCATGGCGATGTCAGGCAGGCGCTCCGCGATCGCATAATCGATGGAGATCGACGGAACCTGAAGGTAGAGGTCGAGCGGCAAATAGAGCCCGGACAGGTCGCTCGCCGACTTCAGATATGCGGCTTCGCACGCTTGCCAGATCTCCGGCCGCAATTGCAGGAAGGCATCCCGCATCGTGCTCGCCCGGAAGAGGAACATGCCGGTGTTCCAGAAGAAGTTGCCGGCGGCCAGGTAGGCCTTCGCACGATCGAGGTCGGGCTTTTCGACGAAGCGCAGGACGTCGGCGACACCGGCGTCTGAAGTCTCGGAGGCTTCGATATAGCCGTAACCCGTCTCGGGCTGGGTCGGCCTGATGCCGAAGACGACGAGACGACCGGCCTGGGCCGCCGCCACGCCGCGCTCGACCGTCCGCCAGAACTGCTCGTCTGTGGAAATCTCGTGGTCGGACGGGGCGACCAGCACCAGCCCGTCCTCGTAGAGGGTGAGCACATGCAGAGCCGCAATCGCAACGGCAGCCGCCGTATTGCGTCCGGCCGGTTCGAAGATCGCGCCACCGCCGGCCAGGTCGATCCCTTCGAGGTCGCCGAGCACGCGCTCGGCATGGCGCTCCGAGGCGATGAGGAAGATCGGTGTCTCGCCCTCCCGCCTGGCTTTCAGACGCTGCAACGTCTTGGACAGCATCGAGCCATTGCCGGAAAGATCGTGGAACTGCTTGGGGTTGTCCTCACGCGACAGCGGCCAGAGGCGTGAGCCGATCCCCCCGCTCATCACGAAACTGGTTATGCGTTCCGCCATGCCCATCCTCTCGGCCGCTCGCCGGAGCGAGCATCAGCCAACGGCTTCGAAGCATGCAGCCCTAGCATGGCGCGGTTAAGGGCGCATGAAGCAGGTATACCAGGCATTCTCACCTCCGGGCGACCGGCCGCCCGATCGGAACGACGTCTTCCGCGTGGCCGAAAAAAGGTGAGCCGACGGTGTGGGAAAGATGTCCTTGACGCTTGCAGGAACGATCTGCGGCAGCTATAAGCCCGCCCGTCTGGTCACGGAGTGTAGCGCAGTCTGGTAGCGCACATCGTTCGGGACGATGGGGTCGCAGGTTCAAATCCTGCCACTCCGACCAGAAAAATCAAAAACTTGGCGTTTCCCGTTTCCCATCGACTTCAGCGCCCCCCACAGGGCCTTCGCAGCTGTGCGGAATAGTGGTCCGACACCGTGGCATTGCGAAGCAAGCAGGTCGTCTCGCGCCTCCAACACCGATGGGCTAGACATAGACCGTGCTCAAGATAGCGATTCGCACCCTTGCCTGGGCCATATTGCTGGCCATTTTCCTGGCGACCGTTTCGCCGATCGAGGAGCGGCCGCATCTGGCGTCCGGACCGTCCTTGGACCGGATGGCCGCCTTTATCCTGCTCGGCATCCTGTTCTGCCTCGGCTACCGCCGCGCCTGGCCATTTGCGCTGGCCATCGTGACGGTCGCCGCGTTCGGTTTCGAGGCGATGCAGATGCTGACGCCCGATCGGCATGCACGGCTCGACGACGCCGTGGTCAAGGCCTTCGGCGGGATCATCGGTGTCGGTATCGGCCTTGTGGTGAACCGTTTCACTCCCTGGCCTTTGCCGGGCAAGGATGACCGGTCCCAATGAGGAGTGTTCCCCGTCGATCCAACTGCAAGGACCGCCTCGCCCGATAGCCGTCACGATCTATCAGAATCCTGCCTGCGGCACGTCACGCAACGCGCTGGCCATGACTCGTCAGTCGGGCGAGGAACCTGAATTCGGCCGGACGGCGCGTGGCCTGACGAGAGGCTGGATCAGCCGCCGCGCAGCGCCGCCAGGAAATCGCTACACCATTTGGAAATATCGTTCTCGAGCAGGCGGGGCATCATCTGCTGCCAGCGCTCCCGCCGCGCTTCCACCGGCATGGAAAGCGCCTTGGCGATGGCGTTGGCGACGGCCTCGGTATCGTAGGGATTGACGAGGATCGCCCCATCGAGCTCGCGGGCGGCGCCGGAAAAGCGCGACAGCACGAGCACGCCGGGGTCCTCGGGATCCTGCGCGGCGACATATTCCTTGGCGACGAGGTTCATGCCGTCCCGAAGCGGCGTGACCAGGCCGACCGGCGCAACGCGGTAGATGCCTGCCAGCGTCGCCTGGCCGATAGACCGGTTCACATAGCGTATCGGCACCCATTCCAATGTCCCATGCTGGCCATTGACCCTGCCGGCGAGTTCGGCGACCTGCCGCTGCATGGCGGCGTATTGCGGGACTTCGGAGCGGGATTTGGGCGTGATCTGAAGCAAAGTCGCTCGCCCGAGATAGGCCGGATTGTCGGTGATGAACCGATCGAAGGCCTCGATCCTGTGGGTGAGGCCCTTGGAATAGTCGAGCCTGTCGACGCCGACGATCACCTCGCGCTCTCGGAAGCTCTCTTCCATGCGACGAAACGAAGCCTTCTGCGTCGCCTTGCTCGAAAGCTCGGCAAAACCCTTGGTGTCGATGCTGATCGGGTACACGCCGACCCGAAATCTATGTCCCGGGATATCGAACCAGCCCTCGCCGAGATTGCGGGCGATGCCCTCGCGCTCAAGGCAGCTCGCAAAATTGTCGGCGTCGAACCGGGTCTGGAAGCCGACCACGTCGTAGGCAGTCAGGCCTCGGAGCAGCGTCTCGTAAACCGGTACGGTGAAGAACACGTCGGGCGGAGGCCAGGGGATATGGAGGAAGAATCCCACACGATTGGTAACGCCCATGCGGCGCAATTCGGCGGCCATCGGGATCAGGTGATAGTCCTGCACCCAGATGAGGTCGTCGGGTTGCAAGAGTTGCGCGAGCTGCTGGGCAAAAAAGCGGTTCACGCGGAAATAGCCGGCCATGTCCTTGCGCGCATAGTCAGTCAGGTCGAGCCGATAGTGGCAGAGCGGCCACAAAACGCTGTTGGCAAAACCGGTGTAGTATTCGTCGATGTCGGTCTGGCTGAGATCGGTCAGCGCATAGGTGATGCGGCCCTCCTCGCGAAGGAAGGGCTTTCCGGGCTCGTGCTCGCCGCTCGACTTGCCCGACCACCCTGTCCATACGCCGCCGTGCTCGGCCAGCGCGGCGCGCATGGCGACTGCCAGGCCGCCCGCCTGGGCCGCGCCGGCAGCGGGCGTGGCGACCCTGTTCGATACGACGACAAGACGACTCAAAGCACTTCCTCCCAGCGACGCGACAGACGCATCGCGGCATTGATCAGGCCGACCATCGAATAGGTCTGCGGAAAATTCCCCCACAGCTCGCCGGTATCAACATGCAGCCCTTCGGAGAGCAGCCCGAGATGGTTCCGCCGCTCCAAGACATCGGCGAAAATGTCGCGTGCATCGTGATCCCTGCCGGCGCGCGCCAAGGCGTCGATCAGCCAGAAAGTGCAGGCGGTGAAAGCGGTCTCGGGTTCGCCGAAATCGTCAGGAGCCCGGTAGCGATAGAGATGGTTGCCGAAACGCAGATGCTTCTCGATCGCCTCAAGCGTCGCCACGAAGCGAGGGTCGTCGGCCTGAACGATCCCTATTTCCGGAAACAGAAGCAGGCTGGCGTCGAGATCGGCGCCGCCAAAGGTCGAGGTGAAATGCCCGAGTTTCTCGTTCCAGGCGCGATCGAGGAGCCCCTTGCGGATCGTTTCGGCATGGCCGCGCCAATAGGCCGCCCGTTCGGCGAGCCCGAGCTTGCCCGCGATCTTGGCGAGACGATCGCAGGCGGCCCAGCACATCAGGCTGGAATGGGTGTGCACGCCATTGCGCGTCCGGAACTCCCATATTCCTGCATCCGGCTGGTCCCAGCGGCGGACAGCCTGCTCGCCGAGCGGTTCGAGGCGACGGAACAAGGCCGCGCCTCCCATGTCAGGCAGGCGCTCGTCGAAGAAGCACTGCGCGGTTGCCAGGATCACCGAGCCATAGCCGTCGTTCTGAACCTGCGTGTAGGCGGCGTTGCCGCTCCTCACCGGACCGAGGTTGCGATAGCCGGCCAACGACCCGAGCACACGTTCGTCCACATGCCGCTCCAGACCGATGCCGAACAGGGGCTGGAGATAGCCGTCGGACGAACCGGCAACGACATTGACGACATAGGCCAGATAATCCTCCATCGTCTTGGTCGCGCCGAGCGCATTGAGCGCCTTCACGGTGAAGAACGCGTCGCGCAGCCAGCAGAAGCGATAATCCCAGGTACGGCCGCTTTCGCCATATTCGGGAATCGACGTCGTCAGCGCCGCCATGATGGCGCCCGATTCCTCGTTCGAGCAGAGTTTCAGCGTGATGGCGGACCTGATGACGACATCCTGCCAGTCGACAGGGAGCGACAGATAGCGGACCCATTCCACCCAGTATTCGCGCGTTTTCTCCAGCGAATGCTGTGCGGCCGCCGCGGGCGCTGTGGTAAGCGTCTCGTCGGGACCGAGAACGAAAGCATAGGGACGGTCGACCACGAACGGCGTCCGGCGCAGGATGAAGTCGACAGGGGCATCCGTGGTGAGGCGCAGGACCTGGCTGCCGAGCAGGAAGCGAACATGGCTCGAGCCGCGCGTGGTCTCCGGCACACGAGCGCCGTAGTCATGGAGCGGATCGACAGCCACGGTCACCCGTGGCGTGCCCGATATCGGCTCGATGATCCGTGTGACCGCAACGGGACGGAAGATGCGCCCGGCCCGCTTGAAACGTGGCGCGAAATCGCGGATCCGCAGCGTATTGCCGTCCTTGTCCGTGAGCGTCGTCTCGAGTATCGCGGTATTGCGAAGATAGGCCTGCTGCGAAGAGACGCAGTCATCGATCGTGATCGACCACGCGCCTCCTGCCGCCTCGTCGCCCTCGCCCTTCAGCAGCCGGCAGAAGATCGGGTCGCCGTCCATGCGGGGTGTGCACATCCAGATAAGTCGGGCATCACGATCGATCAGGGCCGCGACCGCGGCATTGCCGATCACGCCCAGGTCCAGCGACGATGGCTGCGTCATTCCCGATCCCCTTCCCGACTCTGCGCCGCGATCCAGGCCCGCAATGCGGCTGGGCTCGCAACATGCCCGCGCGCGGCGGTCGGAAATCCGGCCCCCGCTACACGGACGGAGAGACCGCCCGCATCGTTGGCCGCCCGGAACATCGCCTCGTCCGTCACGTCGTCGCCGATGGCGAGCGGCAAACGCCCGATGAAGGGCGCGTGTTCCATGAAAGCCTTGAGGGCGCCCCCTTTGTCGCGACCCGCCGGCCTCAGTTCGAGCACGCACTTGCCTGGCTGAAGCTCCCAACCAGGAACGGATCGCTGGATTTCGGTCATGAGCGCGTTTACGGCCGCCTCGCTGGCCGGCGACAGCCGGTAGTGCAGCGCGACGGCGATGCCCTTGTCTTCCACCAGAACGCCCGGCCAGTTGCGCGCCGCTTCCGCGATGCGGGTCTTCGCCTCCTCGAAACGTCGAACACCGAGGGCAAAAGCCGGCTCGACGGAACCGGGCGTGCGGATCTCGGCACCGTGCAGACCGGCAACGAAAAACCCGTGCCCGGGGAACAGCGTCTCAACGAAATCGACCGGTCGACCGGTGACCAGGGCCAGCGCGCCGCCGACACGGGCAGCCAGCCCGGCGAGGTCGGCATCGAGGCCGTTCGGCACGACGACGGCGTCGGGCGTCTGCGCAAGGTCAAGCAGCGTGCCGTCTATATCGAGGAACACGCACAGCCCGGCGAGCCGGCTTGGCAGACCCGAGGCAACGCTATGCCCGGATCCCGCCGTCTGGCGGCCGGCCGGCACGGATTGTCGATTCTCCATGACCCGAAACCTAAGCATTCCCGCCGCAAGGACAACCCCGGCGGCGGCAATGCCTGCCATCTTCATCGCGTGTTCCGACGCAGGCTTGCATGGCTAGCCCACTGCTTCGCCTGCATACGCAGTAGTTTCGCCGCCGCTTCCCGCAGGAACCGACGGAGAATTTTCCGTCAGTCCACTCGGCCGAAAAACACACCCAGGCCGGGCAATTGCACTTCACCCGACGACAATACGGCTTCCTGTCCCGGGAAATCGAGCGACGACACCGTACCAACCACGGGCGGGATGGAAAAGCCCGCCGGATCTTCAGAGAAGTTGAACACGCAAAGCAGCGCCTCGTTGCCGGACTTCCGCAGGAAGGCCAGCACGTCCTGACTGTCGCTTTCGAGGAATTCGATCGTACCGTTGCGCAAGGCCGGATGCTGGCCGCGGAAGGCGAGCACGTCCCGGTAGTGATCCAGGACGGAGCCGGGAAGCGTCCGCTGGATATCGACCGCTTGCGCTGCATGGGCGGCAGGCACCGGCAGCCAGGGCTTGCCGGTGGTGAAGCCCGCATTCGCGGCCGAATGCTCCCACGCCATCGGCGTGCGGCAGCCGTCCCTGCCCTTGAATGCAGGCCAGAAGCGGATTCCGTAGGGATCCCTCAGATCCTCGAAGGCAATATCGGCTTCCTCGAATCCGAGCTCCTCGCCCTGATAGAGGCAGATCGAACCGCGCAGCGCCGAAAGCAGGCCGATCGAGAATTTCGCTATCGCCTGCTTGCTGCCGCCCGGCCGCACCCAGCGGGACACATGGCGCACGACGTCGTGATTGGAGAAGGCCCAGCAAATCCACCCGCCCGCAACGGCTGTCTCGAAGGCTTCGACGCTGTGCCTGACATGGCCGGCCGAGAATTCGGGACTGAGAAGGTCGAAAGTGTAGCACATGTGGAGCTTGTCGCCGCCCTCGGTATAGGCGGCGACCGTGCGCAGCGACCGGTCGCCGTCGCCGACCTCGCCCACTGCCGCGCGTCCGCCATAGGCATCGAGCAGGGCGCGGAACCGCTTCAGGAAACCGATATTCTCCGGCTGCGTCTTGTCGTGGAGATGCTCCTGATAGCCGTAGGGATTGGTGTCGGGAACGTCGGAAATCTTGCCGGCCGGCACCGGCGGATTGTCCGCCAGCGAACGGTCATGGAAATGGAAATTCACCGCATCGACGCGAAAACCGTCGACCCCACGCTCCAGCCAGAAGCGCACCGTCTCAAGCAGCGCGTCCTGGACCTCGCCGTTGTGGAAATTCAGGTCGGGCTGGGATGCCAGGAAATTGTGCAGGTAATACTGCTTGCGCATCCCGTCCCATTCCCAGGCAGAGCCGCCGAAGACAGACAGCCAGTTGTTGGGCGGCGTGCCGTCCGGCTTCGGGTCTGCCCAGACGTACCAGTCGGCCCGGGCGTTCTTGCGGTCCGCGCGGCTTTCCCTGAACCAGGGATGCCGATCCGACGTGTGTGACAGGACCTGATCGATGAACACTTTCAGGCCGAGGCGGTGAGCCTCCGCAACCAGCCGGTCGAAATCCTCCAGCGTGCCGAACATCGGATCGACGTCACGGTAGTCCGAGACGTCGTAGCCCATGTCCGCCATCGGCGACTTGAAGAAGGGCGACAGCCAGATCGCGTCGACATCGAGCGAAGCGATGTACGGAAGCCGGGCTGTGACGCCGGGGAGGTCACCGATACCGTCGCCGGTCGTATCCTGGAACGAACGGGGATAGACTTGGTAGATCACGCAGCCGCGCCACCAATCGGCGCCGTCAATTCCGGTCATCGAGCTTGTTTCCCGTCGGGCCGGGCTCAG
Source organism: Mesorhizobium sp. L-8-10 (assembly GCF_016756635.1). NCBI lineage: Bacteria > Pseudomonadati > Pseudomonadota > Alphaproteobacteria > Hyphomicrobiales > Phyllobacteriaceae > Mesorhizobium > Mesorhizobium sp. L-8-10. The sequence goes on from NZ_AP023263.1 coordinate 6,391,389, forward strand.
CCTCGGCGAAAGCCTGTTTCATGAAAACCACCGCGCGGCCGGGGACAAGCCATCGGCCGTTTTCCAGGGGACGGATTTCCGTCTCGCAAGACGACAGGAGCAGTTGCCAGCCGGCGGGTCCAGGCAGGCCGAAAACGGCGGTCCGGCGGTCGCCGTTGAAAATGACTGCCAGTCGTGCAGCGTCTCCCGCCGCCGGGTCCGCGAGCAGCATCGTCAGCCGGTGCCTGTCAGGATCGTTCCATCCGGTCTCGGTCAGCGGTCGGCCGGCTTCGTCGAGCCATTCGACATCCGGCCATGCGGCGTCATCGCTTGCCTCCCCCTTCAGGAAGGAGGTTGCGAACAAGGCTGAATTCGTTCTGCGAAGGCTGGCGAGCAGCGAAACGAAGGTCTCGAGAGCCTTGTCCCGACCCTGCCAGTCGAGCCAGGTGACGGCGTTGTCCTGCGCATAGGCGTTGTTGTTGCCACCCTGGCTTCGGCCGAACTCGTCGCCCGCCGTGAGCATGATGGAGCCGCGCGAAGCGAACAGCGTGGCCAGCAACGCTCTTACGTCCTGGCGCCGGCCGGCCACGATCTTCCGGTCGTCCGAGTTCCCCTCGACACCGTTGTTCCAGGAGAAGTTCTCGTTGTGACCGTCGCGATTATCCTCGCCATTGGCCTCGTTGTGCTTGTCTGCGTAGGAAACGAGATCGGCGAGCGTCATGCCGTCGTGAGCCGCCAGGAAGTTGAGCGTACGCGTCGCCTCCGCCCCGCCGAAGATGTCGGACGAGCCGGCGAGCCTGGTAGCGAGCGGCCCGACCATGCCGCGGTCGCCGCGCCAGAAACGCCTGACGTCGTCGCGATAGCGATCGTTCCATTCGAGGAATGGCTCTCGGAAGCCGCCCAGCCGGTATCCATGATCGCCGACATCCCACGGCTCTGCGATCAGCGCCCTGCCCCTCAGAACCGGATCGCTGCGGACAGCCTCCAGCAAAGGCGCATCGGCGGAAAAGCCGGCGTCGTTGCGGCCAAGCACCGGCGCGAGATCGAAACGGAAGCCGTCGACGCCCGTTCGCAGGACAAAATGTCGGAGCGCATCGAGGATCAGCCTTATGACGACAGGGTGATCAGTGCGGATCGTGTTGCCGCAGCCGGTGTCGTTGACCAGCCGGCCAGGATCGCCCGGCACGTGTCGGTAGTAAGTCGGATTGTCGAGCCCCCGCAAGGAGAGCGTCGGGCCGAGCGTGTCGCTTTCCCCGGTGTGATTGAAGACGAGATCGAGGATCGTGCCGATGCCGGCTTTGCGCAGGGCCGCCACCGTCTCGCGCAGTTCGGCGGGCCCGCCCGGCGCCAGGCGCGGATCGAGGGCCATGAAGGACACGGGATTGTAGCCCCAGGCGTTCGACAGGCCGAGCGGCGGCAGGTGACGCTCGTCGATCCAGGCCGTCACCGGCATCAGTTCGACCGCATCGACGTCCAGTCGGATGAGATGCTCCAGGACCGCCGGGTGAGCCAGCGCACCGATGGTGCCGCGCAGGGCCTCCGGCACTTGAGGATGCCGCATGGTGAATGCGCGGACAGGCACTTCGTAGATCAGTCCACCCGACTGGAACAGCGGCGCGGACGGAGCCTCGGGCGGCGGCAAGGCGACAGCGACCGCCTTCGGCATCAGAGGCGCGGTGTCGCCTCCCTCGCCGCGCCGCGCCGCCAGCCTCGCATCATAACGATACGGCCGGTCGATCGCGAGCGCATAGGGGTCCATCAGCAACTTGGCAGGGTCGAACCAGAGGCCGCGAGCGGGATCGTATTCCCCATCCGCGCGCAATCCATAGCGCGCGCCTGCAGCGAGGCCGGGGACAAACGCGGCAAAACTCCCGTCCTCGCCGCGCTCCAGTTCGATCCGCCCGGTCTCCCGGTCGTCGGCCCCGAACAGCGAGCCCCAGACGCGCTCGGCCGTAAGCGAACTGACGGAGAAACGAATGCCGTTCTCCGTCACGATCGCGCCGTGCCTTGTCCCGCCCGCCTGCTCCGTCATCTCAGGTGATGACGCTCGGCTTCTGCCGGCCGGTATGGGCGCGGATCCCGGCGATCTCGTCGGCGGCGGCGATCAGATCCTTCAGCGCCTCCCGGGTCTCGATGCCATGGCGGGAACTGTCGGGTTCGTAGCGTTCGATATAGACGCGCAGCGTCGCGCCCGACGTGCCGGTGCCGGACAGGCGGAAGACGACCCGCGACCCGCCCTCGAACAGCACGCGAATGCCCTGGTTGCGGCTGACCGACTTGTCCACCGGATCGTGATAGGCGAAGTCGTCGGCGGTGGCGATCTTCATGCCCGACACGACCGATCCCGGCAGGCTTTCGAGCTTGCCTCTCAATGCTTCCATCAAACGGTTGGCGTCCTCGGTCTCGACCTCCTCATAGTCGTGACGGGAGTAGTAGTTGCGGCCGAATTCGGCCCAGTGCTTCGTCACGATGTCCTTCACGCTCTCGCCGCGCGCGGCCAGGATGTTGAGCCACAGCAGGACCGCCCAGACTCCGTCCTTCTCGCGGACATGGTCGGAGCCGGTTCCCGCACTCTCCTCGCCGCAGATCGTCGCCATGCCGGCGTCGAGAAGATTGCCGAAGAACTTCCAGCCGGTCGGGGTCTCGTACATGCCGATGCCGAGCTTCTCGGCCACGCGGTCGGCGGCGCCGCTGGTCGGCATCGAGCGGGCAATTCCCTTCAGACCTGCCTTGCAGCCCGGCGCCAGATGGGCATTGGCGGCAAGCAAGGCGAGCGAATCCGAAGGCGTGACGAAGATGCCCTTGCCGATGATCAGGTTACGGTCGCCGTCGCCGTCCGATGCCGCGCCGAAATCGGGCGCGTCCGGAGCCATCATCTCGTCATAGAGATGCTTGGCATGAACAAGGTTCGGGTCGGGATGGTGTCCGCCGAAATCGGGCAGCGGCACGAAGTTCCGGGTCGTGCCTTCAGGCGCGCCGAGGCGATTCTCGACGATTTCCTTGGCGTAAGGGCCGGTCACGGCATGCATCGCGTCGAAGGCCACCCGGAAGCCCGACCGGAACAGCTTGCGGATCGCCTCGAAATCAAAAAGCGTCTCCATGAGTTCAGCATAGTCGGCAACCGGATCGATCACCTGGACGGCGAGATCGCCCACCCTGCTCTCGCCGATCCGGTCGATGTCGATGACACCGACATCGGCGATCCTGAAGCGGTCGATCGTCTTGGTGCGCGCGAAGATCGCATCGGTGATCTTCTCCGGCGCCGGCCCGCCATTGCCGATATTGTATTTGATGCCGAAATCCTCGTGCGGGCCGCCCGGATTGTGGCTGGCCGACAGGATCAGGCCGCCGAAGGCCTTGAATTTGCGGATAATGTTCGAAGCTGCCGGCGTCGACAATATGCCGCCCTGGCCGACGATGATACGGCCGAAGCCATTGGCCGCCGCCATCGCGATGACCTTCTGGATCACCTCGCGGTTGTAGTACCGGCCGTCGCCGCCCACGACCAGGGTCTTGCCCTGGAAACCCTCCAGCGAATCGAACACCGACTGGATGAAGTTCTCGGCGTAGTGCTCCTGCTGGAACACCGGCACCTTCTTGCGCAACCCCGACGTGCCCGGCTTCTGGTCGGCATAGGGGGTTGTGGCGACTTCCTTGATCATACGCTCTTCTGCCTCTTCGCAATCAACGACCTGTACAGTGCGCCGTATCTCGCAGCACTTTTCGCCCACGAGACATCGGCCTTCATCCCCTGCCTCTGCATCGACGTCCAGCCGGCCGGCTCGGCATAGGCGGCCAGCGTCCTGCGGATAGCATGAACGAAGGCATCGCCACTGGCCGGTGCAAACTGGAAGCCGGTCGCCACCCCGGCGGAGACAGCCGCCTCGTTGGCGTCGATCACCGTGTCGGCCAGCCCGCCGGTGCGCGCCACCACGGGCACGCAGCCGTAACGCAGGCCGTAGAGCTGGGTAAGGCCGCAGGGCTCGAAACGCGACGGGATCAGGATCGCGTCCGAGCCGCCCTGCATCAGATGCGAGAGCGCCTCGTCATATGCGACGATCACCCCGACCTTGCCCCGGTGCCGGGCGGCGGCGGCAAGCAGCGCGCCTTCCAGCGCCTGATCTCCGGCCCCCAATATTGCGAGCCGGGCGCCGGCGCCCACGACGGCGTCGACAGCCGAGACCAGCACGTCCACACCCTTCTGCCAGGTAAGACGGCTCACCACGCAAAGGATCGGGCCGTTGCCGGCATCCAGCTTGAAACGCTCCTCGACGACGCGCTTGTTGGCCCTGCGGGCCTTCAGAGTACGGGCGGAATAGTTGGCGGCGAGATGCGGATCGGTCTCGGGATCCCAGACCGCGACATCGATGCCGTTGACGATGCCGTGGAGGTCCGCGCTGCGCAGATTGACGAGCCCGTCGAGACCCATGCCGAATTCCGGCGTCCTGATCTCCTGCGCGTAGGTCGGGCTGACGGTGGTAATGGCCGATGCGGCCTGAAGGCCTGCCTTGAGAAAACCGACGCCGCCATAATATTCGACGCCGCCGAGCGCCATCGCTTCCGCCGGCAGTCCGAGTTCCGGGAAGATCGATGCGGGGAACTGACCCTGAAAGGCGAGATTGTGAACCGTCATCACGCCGGGCACGGATGAACGGCCGCCATAGCGCATATAGGCAAGCGCCATTGCCGCCTGCCAATCATGGGCATGGACGAGATCGGGAGCGTAGCCCGCTATTGCCCCGCCGGCGATATCGCTCGCCACCTTGCCGAAGGCCGCGAAACGCCGCCAGTTGTCCGGCCAGTCCTCGCCGGTCGGGCTGCCATAGGGCCCGCCGGCACGGTTGAAGAGATGCGGCGCATCGAGCACCAGGAGATCGAGCCCGGCGAGTTCCACCTTCAGCACCGCCGCCTTGCCGCCGAAGAGGTCGCCGTAGCTGTGCAGAACCTGCTTCTTCTTCAGCTTGCCGGTCACCGAAGAATAGCCCGGCAGGAGCGTGCGGGTTTCGAAGCCCTGGCCGGCGAGCGCGAGCGGCAACGCGCCCGCGACGTCGGCAAGGCCACCCGTCTTGACCAGCGGGAAGACCTCGGAAGCGACGGCGAGAACCTTCATGCGGTCTCCAGCCGGTCGATCATGGGCTGGGTGATGAGGCAGACCCCCTTCTCGCTGCGATTGAAGCGTTTGGCGTCGAGGACCGGATCCTCGCCGACCACCAACCCCTCGGGTATGTGCACGCCACGGTCGATGACGACCTTTTGCAACCGCGCGTTGCGGCCGACGAAGCAATCGGGCAGAACCACAGCCTCGTCGAGCGACGAGAAGGAATTGACCCGCGCGCCCGTGAAGATGAGGCTTCGACGAAGCGCCGCGCCGGAGATGATGCAGTCGCCCGCAACCAGCGACGACACGGCCGAGCCGCGGCGGCCTTCCTCGTCATGGACGAACTTCGCCGGCGGCTTGATCTCGGCATAGGTCCAGATCGGCCAGTCGCGGTCGTAGATGTCGAGATCCGGCGTCACGTCGGTCAGGTCGATATTCGCCTCCCAATAGGCATCGACCGTCCCGACATCGCGCCAATAGGCTGCGTTCTCGAAGTTCGAGCGCACGCAGGATCTATGAAAACGGTGCGCGATCGCCTTACCGTTTTCGACGATGTAAGGGATGATGTCCTTGCCGAAGTCGCGGCTGGACTCCGCATCATCTGCGTCGCGGCGCAACTGGTCCATCAGGAAGGCCGTGCGGAAGACGTAGATGCCCATCGAAGCCAGCGCGAAGTTCGGCTTGCCGGGGATGCCCGGAGGATCGGCCGGTTTCTCTATGAACGAGATGATCCGATCCTTTTCATCGACATGCATGACGCCGAATCCCGTGGCCTCCATGCGCGGAACCTCCAGGCAGCCGACGGTCACGTCGGCGCCCGCATCCACGTGCTCGCGCAGCATCAGCTCGTAATCCATCTTGTAGATGTGGTCGCCGGCCAGAATCACCATGTATTCGGGACCATAGGCTTCGATGATGTCGATGTTCTGAAAAACCGCATCCGCCGTGCCTTCGTACCACTGGGTCTCCGAGACGCGCTGGCTGGCCGGCAATATGTCGAAGCTCTCGTTGCGCTCCGGCCGGAAGAAGTTCCAGCCACGCTGGAGATGGCGGATCAGCGAATGCGCCTTGTACTGGGTCGCGACCCCGATGCGGCGTATGCCCGAATTGAGCGCGTTCGACAAAGCGAAGTCGATGATACGCGTCTTGCCGCCGAAATAAACGGCAGGCTTGGCGCGCGACGCGGTCAGTTCCTTGAGCCGGCTGCCCCTGCCTCCGGCAAGCACATAGGCCATTGCATCGCGTGCGAGCGGCTGGCTCCTCTTTTCCATATCATCCTCCCATGTCCAATCCCGAGCCGGTCCAAAAGGGGTTTGCGTGGCTTCGCTCAGGCCTCGCCTGCCTGGCTTCTCATGTCGCAGGTCCTTGTCGGAATCCCGGGACGCTTTTGCGAAACCTGCTCATGGCACCCACTCCAGCATGATGGTCGAGAGCGGCGGCAACACCATCTGCGCCGACGCCCCTCCCGCGACCGGCCACGCCTGGACGAAGCCGCCATTGCCCATGCCGCTTCCGCCATAGTCCCGGGCGTCCGTGTTGACGATCTCGCGCCAGCGCCCGGCCTTCGGAAAAGGGACGCGATAATCGCCGCGCGGCACAGGTGTGAAATTCGCGACCACCACCAGCGGTTCCTCATCAGGCGCATTGCGCTGCCAGGCGAACACCGAATTGTCGGCATCGTCGACGACCAGCCAGGAAAACCCTTCGGGCTCACAGTCTCGCGCATGGAGCGCCGGTTTCGAACGGTAGAGAAGATTGAGGTCACGGACGAGCTGCCGCATGCCGCGATGCGGCGCGTGGTCGAGAAGGTGCCAGTCGAGCGCGCGCCCCTCGTTCCATTCGTCGCGCTGTGCGAATTCCTGTCCCATGAACAGCAGCTTCTTGCCGGGATAGCCCCACATGAAGGCGTAGAGCGCGCGCAGGTTGGCGAATTTCTGCCAGTCGTCTCCGGCCATCTTGCCGAGCAGCGTGCCTTTCCCGTGCACGACCTCGTCATGGGAGAGCGGCAGCACGAAATTCTCGCTGAAGGCATAGAGCAGCCCGAAGGTGACGGCGTCGTGGTGATGCTTGCGGTGGATGGGCTCGCGCGAGAAATAGGCGAGCGTGTCGTGCATGAAGCCCATGTTCCATTTGAAACCGAAGCCCAGGCCGCCCTCATGCACGGGCTGCGAGACCTTGGGCCAGGAGGTCGATTCCTCGGCGATCGTCACGACGCCGGGGTGGGCACCGTAGACGGATTTGTTCATCTCCTGGAGGAAACGCACGGCTTCGAGGTTCTCGCGGCCGCCGCGCTCATTTGGGATCCATTCTCCTTCCTTGCGCGAATAGTCAAGATAGAGCATCGAGGCGACCGCATCGACCCGCAGCCCGTCGAGATGGTATTTCTCGGCCCAGTAGAGCGCATTGTTGACCAGGAAGGCGCTGACTTCCTTCCGCCCGAAATTGTAGATCGCGGTGTTCCAGTCGGGATGGAAGCCCTTGCGCGGATCGGCATGCTCGTAGAGCGCCGTCCCGTCGAACTTCGCCAGCCCGTGCTCGTCGACCGGGAAATGCGCGGGTACCCAGTCGAGGATGACACCAATGCCGGCACGGTGAGCCCCCTCGACGAAACGGGCGAAGCCTTCCGGCTCGCCGAAACGGGCGGTCGGCGCGTAGAGCCCCGTCGTCTGATAGCCCCAGGACGGATCGTAGGGATGCTCGGTGATCGGCAGGAACTCGATATGGGTAAAGCCGGTGTCGACCACATAGGGGATCAGCCGCTCGGCGAGTTCATCCCAGGAAAGGAAGCCACCCTCGGCATTGCGCTGCCAGGACCCGGCATGGACCTCGTAGATCGAGATCGGCTGCCGGCGCGGATCCGCCCCCCTCCAGAAATCACGATGCGCCTGATCACCCCATTCATGCGCGGACGGCGCGGTGGTGACGGAAGCGGTCGCCGGGCGCAGTTCCGACCGGAAGGCGAAGGGGTCGGCCTTAAGCGGCAACCGCTTGCCCTGCGCGCCGATGATCTCGAATTTGTAGGGCCTGCCCGGCCCGATGTCTGGCACGAACACTTCCCAGACGCCGATGTCGCTGCGCAGCCGCATCGCGTGGCGTCGGCCGTCCCAGTCGTTGAAATCGCCGACGACGGAGACACGCCGGGCATTGGGCGCCCAGACCGCGAAATGTACGCCCGACGCGCCCTCATGCGAAATCAGATGCGCGCCGAGCTTGTCGAACAGCCTGAGGTGCGAACCTTCCGCGATGAAGTAGTCGTCCATCGGTCCCAGCACCGGGCCGAAGGAATAGGCATCGGTCAGCCACCAGTCGCCGCCGGCCTTGCGCGCGTGGTAGCGCAAAGGCTGGCGCCTGCGGATCGAAAGCCGGCCCTCGAAAAAGCCGGCGTCGTGGCGGCGGCGCAACTCCCCGGCCGGCTTGCCCGCAAGGGTGAAAGCGGTGACGAACTCGGCATGCGGGATGAAGCACCGCCCGACGAGGCCCTTGCCGGCCTGATGCACCCCGAGGACGGAAAAGGGATCGCGGTGCTTTCCCGAAACAATCGCCTCGACATCGGTGGAAGCCGCCATCCCGCTTTCGCCCTTTGCCGATGTCGACTTCATGCGGTCGGCGCCCCTCCGCCATCATGCGATTGTCGAGACAGGATTGTCATGCCGGCACGTTCCAGATTTCGCGCGCATATTGGCGAATGGTCCGATCGGACGAGAACCAGCCCATGCGAGCCACGTTGCGGACAGCCTTGGCATACCAGCCGGGGCTGTCGCGCCAGAGCTCGTCGACCCGGCGCTGCGCCTCCGCATAGGCGTCGAAATCGGCGGCGACCATGAACCAGTCGTGATCGTAGAGGCCGTCCATCAGCGCGCGATAGCGAGTGGGATCATCAGGCGAGAACACGCCCGACGAGATCGCCGCGGCGGCTTGCGACAGTTCCGGCGATGCCTCGATGACGGCGCGCGGATTGTAGCCGTTGCTTCGCCGCTGGGCGACTTCTTCCGCGGTCAGACCGAAGATGACGATGTTGTCGTCACCGACATGTTCCTTCATCTCGACATTGGCGCCGTCGAGGGTTCCGATGGTGATGGCGCCATTCAGCGCAAATTTCATGTTGCCCGTGCCCGACGCCTCCATGCCGGCCGTCGAGATCTGTTCCGAAAGATCGGCCGCCGGCATCATGATTTCGGCAAGGCTGACATTGTAATTGGGCATGAACACCACCTTCAGGAGGCCACGCACCGCCGGATCCCTGTTGATCACCCTCGCCACGTCGTTGGCGAGCTTTATGATCAGCTTGGCGTTGTGATAGCTCGGCGCCGCCTTGCCGCCGAAGAACTTGACCCGCGGAATCCAGTCCCGCTCGGGATGCGATCGCATCTGGTCATAGAGCGCCACGGCCTCGATGATGTTCAGGAGCTGGCGCTTGTATTCGTGGATGCGCTTGATCTGGATGTCGAACAGGGCCGACGGATCGAGCCTGATGCCAAGCCGCTCGGCAACCACCGCCGCCAGCCGCTCCTTTCGCTGGCGCTTTACGGCAGCGAATTTTTCACGAAACGCCGCATCCTCGGCAAACGGGTCGAGGTCCCTCAAGAGCGAGACGTCGTCGAGGAAAGCGTCGCCGATCGCCTCCTTCGCCAAAGCCGTCAAACCTGCATTGGACTGGAACAGCCAGCGGCGCGGGGTAATGCCGTTGGTCTTGTTGTTGATGCGCTCCGGATAGAGCTTGTGGAAGTCGGCGAAGACGGTCTCCTTCATCAGCTCCGTGTGCAGCGCCGACACACCGTTGATCGAATGAGACCCGGCAAAGGCCAGGTTACCCATGCGCACGCGGCGCTCGCCATCCTCATGGATGAGCGATATCCGGCTGATCTGGGCGCCATCGAAACCTTCGGCGGCCCGCGCCTCGTGCAGGATCTGCGCGTTGATGGCGTAGACGAGTTGCATATGGCGCGGCAGGAGACGCTCGAAAAGCGGTACCGGCCAGCTTTCCAGCGCTTCCGGCAGAAGCGTGTGGTTGGTGTAGGCGAAGGTCCGCTTGGTGAGATCCCAGGCCGTGTCGAAATCGATCTCGTGCACGTCCATGAGAAGCCGCATCAGTTCGGCGACGGCAACGGCCGGATGGGTGTCGTTGAGGTGGATCGCGGCCTTGTCGGGCAGGGAAGCGAGGTTGCCGAACTGGCTGAGATGACGCTGCACGATGTCCTGCAGCGACGCGGTGGTGAAGAAGTACTCCTGCCGCAGCCTGAGCTCCTGCCCCGCGGGCGTGGCGTCGGCGGGGTAGAGCACCCGCGAGAGCGCATCGGCCTTGTTGCTTTCGCGCAGAGCGCCGATATGGTCGCCGGCGTTGAAAGCTTCCAGCAGGATGGGGTCGACCGGCATGCCGGACCACAGCCGCAGCGTGTTGACGCGATTGCCGCGCCAGCCGACGACGGGCGTGTCGTAGGCGACGGCGAGCACCCGCTCCTGCGGCTTCCAGACATGGTGCTCCAGCCGGCCGTCCTTGCTGGTGACGGATTCCACATGGCCGCCGAAGCCGACCTCGAAGGAGCGCTCGCGGCGCTCGAACTCCCAGGGATTGCCGTGATCGAGCCAGGTCTCGGGCAGTTCGACCTGCCAGCCGTCGGAAATCTCCTGGCGGAACATGCCGTTCTTGTAGCGGATGCCGTAGCCGTGAGCCGGTACGTCGACGGTCGCCATGCTTTCCATGAAACAGGCGGCCAGGCGCCCGAGGCCACCATTGCCGAGCGCGGCGTCCGGCTCGAGCGCGGCGATTACGTCGAGATCGACGCCGAGCGACGCGAGCGCTTCGCGCACCGGCTCGAGCAGGCCGATATTCGAGAAGGAATCGCGCATCAGCCGGCCGATCAGGAACTCGAGCGAAAGGTAGTAGACGCGCTTGGCCTCCTGGTCATAGGCCTTCTTGGTCGCGTCGATCCAGCGCTCGACGATGCGGTCGCGCACCACCTTTATGGACGCGGTGAGCCAGTCATAAGGCGTGGCGACCGTCGCGTCCTTGCCGATGCGATAGGTCAGGCACTTCAAGATCTCGGTTGCGAGCGTCTTTGGATCGGAATCGTTCAAGATCGGCCTCGGGAGTTCGAACGTCTTGGTCCCGGTCATCACAGTCTTCCGTACAAACCGGCGCGCCGCGATTGGCTGCCTTCAGTTGATCGCTTCCTCCCGATCTGTCGAAGCTAGCCGTATTTCAGGCGATTTTGCACGCGGAATCTGAAGACCGCGTCATATCGACACCAACGGCTGTGCGATCGGCTGGTCAAGCCGCGAGCGCCTGATGTGGTGCCTCCTTCGCCCCTGTCATGAAGGCGACTGCGTCGGACATCGTATATTCCTTCGGATCGATGACGCACAGGCGACGGCCGAGCCGATGGATGTGGATGCGGTCGGCGACCTCGAAGACGTGCGGCATGTTGTGCGAGATCAGCACGATCGGCAGGCCGCGCTTCTTCACGTCGAGGATCAGCTCCAGCACCCGCCGCGATTCCTTGACGCCAAGCGCCGCGGTCGGCTCGTCCATGATCACCACCTTGGAGCCGAAAGCCGCAGCGCGAGCCACCGCCACCCCCTGGCGCTGGCCGCCTGACAAGGTCTCCACCGCCTGGCCGATGTTCTGGATGGTCATCAGGCCGAGTTCCGACAGCTTTTCGCGGGCACGCTTCTCCATGGCCGGACGATCAAGCATCCGGAACCAGCGCCCGAACAGGCCTGGTTTGCGCAGTTCCCGTCCCAGAAACATATTGTCTGCTATGGAGAGCGCCGGCGACAGGGCAAGGTTCTGGTAGACGGTCTCGATGCCGGCATCACGCGCCTCCAGGGGAGACCTGAAGTGTACCGGCTTGCCTTCGAGCGTGATCTCCCCCTCGTCGGGCAGGACGGCGCCTGAGATCGCCTTGATCAGCGTGGACTTGCCGGCACCGTTGTCGCCGATCACGGCCAGAACCTCGCCGGGATAGAGGTCGAAATCGGAACTGTTGAGAGCGGTGACGCGTCCGTAGCGCTTGACCAGGCCACGTGCGGTGAGAATCGGTTCCATCAGGCGGCCACCTTTCTGATCCACTGGTCGATGGCGACGGCGGCGATGATCAGCGCGCCGATCAAGAGATAGGTCCATTGCGGGTCGGTGCCGATCAGCCTCAGCCCGAGCGAGAAGACGCCGACGATGAGGGCGCCGAACAGCATGCCCAGTATCGAGCCGCGTCCGCCGAAGAGCGATATGCCGCCGATCACCACGGCAGTGATCGATTCGATGTTGGCGAACTGGCCAGCGGTCGGAGAAACCGAGCCGATGCGGCCGATCAGGGCCCAGCCGGCAAGCGCGCAGATCAGGCCGGAGATCGCGTAGACGGTCACCAGGATGCGCTTGACCTGTACGCCGGAGAGCTTCGCCGCCTCGGGGTCGTCGCCAATGGCATAGACGTGCCGGCCCCATGCGGTGTGATTCAATATGTACCACAAGAGCCCTATGAGCAGCACCATGGCAACGACGCCATAGGTGAAGACGGCGTTTCCGACCCTGAAATTCTGGCCGAAGAACTGAAGGATTGGCGCCTGCGCCTCGATGTCCTGCGAGCGGATCGTCTCGTTCGCGGAGTAGAGGAAATTGGCGGCGAGAACGATCTGCCAGGTGCCCAGCGTCACGATGAAGGGCGGCAGCTTCATGTGGGCGACGAGCACGCCGTTGACCCATCCGCAGGCCGCGCCAACGGCCAGTCCGCACAGGACCGAAAGCGCCGGCGGAAGCCCGTAGCGGAAGGTGAACTGGCCCATGACAACGGATGAAAGCACCATGATCGCGCCGACCGACAGGTCGATACCCGCCGTCAGCACGACAAGGGTCTGCGCAGCCCCGACGATACCGACGATCGCCACCTGCTGCAGGATCAACGTCATCGAGAAGGCGGAGAAGAACTTTCCGCCGACCAGGACGCCGAACACCAGCAGCGACAGCACGAGCACGATGAGCGGTACGGCCGCCGGGCTCGAATGGAGAAAATGCTGCGCCTGCTCCAAGGCGGAGCGCTTGTGGGTGTCGAAACTCGCAACCGCCGTGTCGCTGCCCGAGAGAACCTTCTCGAACTCCTGCGGCTGACGGCCATGCGCCGTAGCGTCGCTCATGTCTTTTCCTCCTGGAGCGCCGTGCGTACATCTGCACACGCAAAAGACGTCACAGCACCGTGCATCCGCGCATCGGGCTTCCCGAAGTTCGATCCCGATATTTCGGGCCGATGCGGCAGGGGCGTCGCCCCATGATGGAGGCGGTCATGAGACCGCCTCCGGCGTTGTCGCCGTCAGCCGATCAGATCAGCCCCAGCACTTGTCCATGCCGGTCTTGACGTCGATCGACTCCACTCCGGCGGCCGGCTTGTCGGTGACCAGCGCCACACCGGTATCGAAGAAGTCCTTGCCCTCGGTCGGCTTCGGCTTCTCTCCCGTCTCGGCAAACTTCTTGATCGCCTCGACGCCGAGCGCGGCCATGAGAAGCGGATATTGCTGCGAGGTCGCACCGATCACGCCTGCCTCGACATTCTTCACGCCCGGGCAGCCGCCGTCGACGGAAACGATGAGCACGTTCTTCTCCATGCCCACGGCCTTGAGCGCCTCATAGGCGCCGGCCGCCGCGGGCTCGTTGATCGTGTGCACGACATTGATGCCGGAATCCTTCTGCAGAAGGTTCTCCATGGCCTTGCGGCCACCTTCCTCGTTACCGTTGGTGACGTCATGGCCGACGATGCGCGGATCGTCCTCGTCGCCGATCTTGTTGACGTCCTTGGTGTCGATGCCGAAGCCCGTCATGAAGCCCTGATCGCGCAGGACATCGACAGTTGGCTGCGACGGAGCAAGGTCGAGGAAGGCGACCTTTGCGTCCTTGGCCGCATCGCCGAGGGTAGCGGCTGCCCATTGCCCGATCAGCTTGCCGGCCATGAAATTGTCGGTGGCGAATGTCGCGTCGGCCGCGTCAGCCGGCTCGAGCGGCGTGTCGAGGGCGATGACCAGGATGCCGGCGTCTCGCGCCTTCTGCACGGCGGGTACGATGCCCTTGGTGTCGGAAGCAGTAATCAATATGCCCTTCGCGCCGTCGGCGATGCAGGTCTCGATGGCTGCGACCTGACTCTCGCTGTCGCCATCGATCTTGCCTGCATAGCTCTTGAGGTTGACGCCAAGCTCGGAGGCCTTGGCGGTCGCGCCCTCCTTCATCTTGACGAAAAACGGATTGGTGTCGGTCTTGGTGATCAGGCAGGCGCCGACATCGGCGGCCGAAGCCTGGGACGCGATCGCCAGCATCGCGGCGGTCGCCGCGCCAAACACGGAAAATTTCAGAGTGAGCTTCGCCACGATAGTCCTCCCGGTGAGCTTGAAACGATGGCGGCATCAGCGCCGCCGGATCCGAAGCGCCTCCTGAACGCGCCGGTGTCCTGCCCATTCAGAAAATACCAATCGGAAGGCCGAGTCAATAAATAAATCACTATGATTTAATATTGACATGGATTGCATCCCGCCGCATTCTTTGGTCGAAAGCCCTCGGGGCTTGGGAGGAATGCCATGGAAGCGGAGATTTCGAGAAGCGGTGCCGAGCCGCCCGAGAGCCGGTTCCAGCGCGGCACGAACCAGAGCGGCATGCGCGACTTCAACGAGAGGCTCGTGCTGTCGCTGGTGCGGCGCAGCGGCAGCCTCGCCAAGACCGACATCGCCCGCATGACCGGACTTTCGGCGCAGACGGTTTCCGTCATCATGCGCGAGTTGGAGGAAGAAGGCCTTCTGCTGCGCGGCCAGCCGATCCGCGGCAAGATCGGCCAGCCCTCCGTTCCGATGTCGCTCAACCCGGACGGCGCCTATTTCCTCGGTCTCAAGATCGGACGCCGAAGCGCCGAATTGGTGCTCATCGATTTCGTCGGTGCAGTGCGGGCGATGCTGCAGTTCTCCTATCGGTATCCGACTCCGCGCGAGACCGTCGATTTCGTGACCCGAGGCATGGAGCAGATCCGCTCGACGCTGACCGGCCGGCAGGACAAGCGCATATCGGGCATGGGCATCGCCATGCCGTTCGAGCTGTGGAACTGGGCCGAGACGGCCGGAGCGCCGAGCAGCGTCATGGACGAGTGGCGCCATCGCGACATCCGCGCTGAAATCCAGGCGAAATGCCCTTTCCCGGTCTATCTGCAGAATGACGCAAGCTCGGCATGCGGGGCCGAGCTGGTGTTCGGCCGCGGCACGATCCCTCGCGACTTCATCTATTTCTATTTAGGCGCCTTTGCCGGCGGAGGCGTCGTGCTGAACGGCAGCCTTCACGTCGGCCCGAGCGGAAATGCGGGAGCCCTGGGCTCGATGCCGGTTCCCGGCCCGGAAGGCCGGCCCACGCAGCTGATCGACATCGCTTCGATCGCGATCCTCGAAAAGGCGCTCAACGCTAGGGGTATCGAGGCCTCTCATCTTTGGACATCGCCCCAGGACTGGGGTGACGTCGGCCCCGATCTCGATGAATGGATCGCGGCGGCCGGAACCGCTCTCGCCTATGCGATCGTTGCCGCCTCGTCGGTCCTGGATTTCGAGGCAGCCGTCATCGACGGCTGGATGCCGGAAGCCGTCCGTAGCCGGCTGGTCGCATCCGTGCGGGAGGCGCTCGCGAAGATCGACGTTGAAGGCCTGCACCTGCCAGAAGTCCGGGAGGGAACGGTCGGCCGCCACGCCCGAGCGCTCGGCGCTGCGAGCCTGCCGCTGTCCGATCGTTTCCTGATCGGCACAGGCGCGCCGATGAAGAGCGCATGAGCGTCAGGGCCGAACACACCGGCGACCATCCGGCTCTCAGTTGCGCGGGAGACCGCGAACCCCTATTCGAGCATCATCGTCCACGGAGAGCCGATCCATGATCGTTTGCTGCGGCGAGGCGCTGATCGACATGCTGCCGCGCGAGAGCACGACGGGCGAGCCCGCTTTCGCACCCTATGCCGGCGGCGCGGTCTTCAATTCCGCCATCGCGCTCGGTCGCCTCGGCGTGCCGACCGAGTTCTTCTCTGGTCTCTCCTCCGACCTGTTCGGGCAGCAGATCCGGGAAGTCCTCGCCTCGAGCAATGTCGGCTCGATCTATGCCGTCGTGTCGGAGCGGCCGACAACGCTCGCTTTCGTGCGCCTCGTCGACAGCCACGCCACCTACACCTTCTATGACGAGAACACGGCCGGCCGCATGCTGTCGGAGGAGGCTCTCCCCGCGCTCGACGGCGCCGTGGATGCCATGCTCTTCGGTGCCATCAGCCTCATTCCCGAACCCTGCGGCTCGGCCTATGAGGCGCTGATGAAGCGCGAGCATGCAAGGCGCGTCACCATGCTCGACCCCAATATCCGTCCCGGCTTCATTCCCGACAAGCAGAAGCATCTGGCGCGCATGCGCCGCATGATGGCGATGGCCGATATCGTCAAACTCTCGGACGACGATCTTGCCTGGTTCGGCGAGACCGGCTCGCATGCCGAGATCGCGACGCGCTGGCTGGAAGCCGGCCCGAAGCTGGTGATCATCACCAGCGGGGCCAAGGGTGCCGAAGGCTTCACGCACCGGCACAGGGTTTCTGTCGCCGCGCCCCGGGTTGCAGTCGTGGATACGGTCGGCGCGGGCGACACCTTCAACGCGGGCGTGCTCGCCTCGCTTCACGACCAGGGGCTGCTGACCAAGCCCTCGCTCGCCGCCCTCTCCGAAGCTGCCGTCCACGCCGCATTGTCGCTCGGCGCGACGGCGGCGGCGGTGACGGTCTCGCGCGCCGGCGCCAATCCGCCCTGGCGGCGCGAACTGGCTTGATCCCTGCCCGGCCTGGCCGATTGCCAAGACGGTCCTCGATGGCCTAAGGACAGCTGCAACGATAACCGCTACGCTATGGCCGACCGCCGCGGTTTGATTGTGTAATTCCATTCTGGATGGAATTGGTCGCCGGTGATATCGAGGGTCGCCATCTCGGCAGCCGAGACCTTCACGCCCTTCTCATAGGTGGTGGCGTCGAGCGCGCACTCGACCTTGAGCCCGGTCTTGGTCGTGGTCGCGCCGATCAACTCGACCACGGCGAGGCGATCCGTCAACGGACGGCCGCGCCAATTCTGCGTGATGTGGCAGAACAGTCGGTGCTCGATCTTGTTCCACTTCGACGTGCCCGGCGGATAGTGATGGACGTGGACGACAAGCCCGGTCTCGTCGGCGAGCTTCTGCAGTTCCACCTTCCACAGCCGCACGCGCGCCCCGTTGGAGCCGCCGCAGTCGGCGGTGATCGTCAGCGCGCCGGCCGAGGGATAGCGCTGGCGGCCCATGCGCTCGAGCCACGTGCGGATCGAGTGGACCGCGAACTCGGCGGTGTCGGCGGTGATGCCGACGCTGACCCAGCCCTCGTTGGCGGCCACGTCGTAGACGCCGTAGGGGACGACCTTGCCAAGCGTCGTGTCGACGAAGTCGTGCACCTTGACGCGCTGCGGGTCGCCCTTCGGGCGATAGTCGCTGCCGCCATTCTTGAAGGCGCCGACGAGCTCTTTCTTCTTTGTATCGACGGAGATGACGGGCTCACCGGCCGCCTGCGCGGCGACCACCTTGGCGTTGATGTGCGCGAACTGGGCATCGCGGTCGGGATGGTGCGCGCCTTCATCCGTCTTGCGGTTAAGCTGGCGCGAGAAGCCGAGCTTGACAAGCAGCTTGCGCACGCTGTTGGGGCTGATCGCATGGCCCATGTCGCCAAGCGCGCGCGCCAGCTTGTCCAGGCTCTTCGACACCCACAACAGAGGCCGCTCCGGATCACCCAAGGTCGCCGGCTCAACGAGGCGCTCAAGGTCGGCAAGCAGCGTCGGATCGCGCGCCGTCAACGGCCGCGGGCCGCCGCCTTCTCGGCGCACCCGACCGCGCGGCGGCGCCGCGTCGAGGTCTTTCAGCCCGCGCCCGATCGTCGAGCGGGCCAGCCCTGTGATCTCCGAGACCGCCGCCAGCCCACCCCGGCCCGCAGCGCGCGCCTCGCTGGCGGCGAACACGCGCCGGCCGCGCTCGTCGCGCTTCGAGCCGTCCGCCTCCCACCGCTGCTGGATCCCGCGCCGGTCGATCATGTCGCTACCGCTAGCGCGCCTCGCTCCGGCAGGGAATCCCTGCCGGGTGAGTCACACCGCCGCAGGTCGAGACAACCGACCGATTCAATTATCGTTGCAGCTGTCCTAAGGGGCCCAGCCAAGGGTCCTGGACCTCCGGCCGGCCGGAGATTCTCCACGGTTCCGAGCTTTGTTCGAGGAGAACTGACGTGAACAAGAGAAAGCTGCTCGCTGGCGTCGCCTTCGCCGCTTCAATGGTCTTCGCCGCTTCGGCCGCAAGGGCCGACATCGTGATCGGCCTCGAGGCGCCCCTTACCGGGCCGGTTGCGGCCTACGGGGAGCAGGTCAAGAACGGCGCCGAGGCCGCTGTCGACGCGATCAACAAGAACGGCGGCATTCTTGGCGAGAAGATCGTCCTGCAGCTCGCCGACGATGCAGGTGATCCAAAGCAGGGTGTTTCGGCCGCCAACAAGCTGGTCGGCGAGGACGTGCGCTACGTGGTCGGGCCGGTGACCTCCGGCGTCGCCATTCCCGCTTCGGACGTGTTTGCCGAGAACGGCGTGCTGATGGTGACGCCGACCGCGACCGCGCCTGATCTGACCGCCCGCGGCCTGACCAATGTCCTGCGCACCTGCGGGCGCGACGACCAGCAGGCCGATGTCGCTGCCGCCTATGTGCTGAAGAACCTGAAGGACAAGCGCATCGCGGTCATCCACGACAAGGGCACCTACGGCAAGGGCCTCGCCGATGCTTTCAAGAAGGCAATCAACGACGGCGG
The DNA here is from genome assembly GCF_016756635.1 of Mesorhizobium sp. L-8-10. Taxonomy (NCBI): domain Bacteria; kingdom Pseudomonadati; phylum Pseudomonadota; class Alphaproteobacteria; order Hyphomicrobiales; family Phyllobacteriaceae; genus Mesorhizobium; species Mesorhizobium sp. L-8-10. The sequence goes on from NZ_AP023263.1 coordinate 6,410,297, forward strand.
CGTCAACGAAGTGCTCTATTTGTCGCTCACCCCGGGCGAAAAGGACCTGTCCGCGCTTACGACTCGTCTCAAATCCGAGAATATCGACCTGATCTATTTCGGTGGCTATCATCCGGAGGGCGGACTGCTTGCCCGCCAGCTCAAGGACATCTCCGTCAATGCCACGATCGTCGGCGGGGAAGGGCTCTCCAACACCGAATACTGGGCGATCGGCAACGACGCCGCGGCCGGCACATTGTTCACCAATGCCACCGACGCGCTCAAGAACCCGGATTCGGCAGAGGCGGTGAAGGTGCTGAAGGAGAAGGGCATTCCGCCGGAGGCCTTCACGCTCAACGCCTATGCCGCGGTCGAGGTGATCAAGGCCGGCATCGAGAAGGCAGGCAGTGCCGACGATCCGGCGGCGGTCGCAGCCGCGATCAAGTCGGGCGAGCCGATCACCACCGCGATCGGCAAGCTGACCTATGGCGAAAGCGGCGATCTCAGCTCGCCGAGCTTCTCGATGTTCAAGTGGGAAGACGGCAAGATCGTCGGCGTGGAATAGTCCAGCCCTACAGTGGAATAAACATAATGGCCGGAGGGAGACCTCCGGCCATCGTGTTTTCACTATCTACTCGCGCCTCCAAACCCCTCATCCGACCGCGCTTCGCGCGGCCACCTTCTCCCACAAGGGGAGAAGGGAAGTCTCGCGCCAGCGTATCGGCCAATCGTCATCGTTCGACGATTTGCAGAGTCGCCGAAGCCAGGCTCCGACCTTCTCCCCTCACATGGGGGCCATGGAGGTCAAGGGGTTGATTTGGCGACGCATTGCTTGGCACGGAGCAGCCCCGGCGTCGTTCCGCCTTCGGTTGGCTGGAGCGCCGCGCGCAGATCGGCGCAGGACCGGCTGCAAGCCGCCGCGGAGCGGCTTGGTCTTGCGCTGGTCGAGCACGGCGCCACACTGCGGCGTGGAGGCCGTATCGCTGGCCCGGACCACCTTTGCCTCGGGCGGCTGAGGGGACCTGGTGTGGGCGCGCCCTCAGAACCTCACATACGGCCGCCCGGGCATTGCGCCATGCGCCGCGTTCGGGCGGTACCAAGATCTTGCATGCGCGAGGCACGGGGTTCGGCAGACGAAGCTCCCATCTTGTGAGCGGCATGTTGCAGCCAAGGGGAGAAGCGGGCCTCGTCCACCAGCATCGACGCGGGCTGATCAGGCCTGGTCGATATGGCAGTCGTTGCTCCCTTCAGGCCTTCAGCATGGCGCCCTCGGGGATTTCGCCGAAGCTGACGAAGCGCCAGATCGCGACGATCAGCTTGCGCGCCAGGGCGACGATGAAGACGCAGCGGTTTCGCTTGCCGTGCGTGCCTTCGGCGCAGCGGGTGAAGAACCATTGGCTCAAGGCGGATCGGCACTGATGACGCAGCCACAGCCAGGCGATCTCGATCATGGTTCTGCGGATGCGCTTGTTGCCGGCCTTCGAGATGCCTTGCTCATGCTCGACCTTGCCGCTGCGCCATGGCGTTGCGGCAAGGCCGGCAAAGGCGGCGAGCTGGCGTCGGTTGTCGAAGCTGCGGAAGAACGCCTCCAGCGCCAGCGTGGTGGCGCTGGAGGGACCGATGCCTTTGAGGGTGCTCAACTGGGCGGCAACCGGGTCGGCCGCCGCGCCCTTGAGCAGCTGGCGGCGCTCGGCTTTGATCTGGGCGAGTTGCGCCATGAGGAGCTCGATGCGATCGAGCGCGCGCATGAGCTCCCTCACGAGTTGCGCGCCCAGAGGGCGGCCGTCACCGGTGGTCAGCTTCGCCAGCGCAGCGCGGCGATTGCGCAGCAGCGGGTTGTAGCCGCGGATGCCCTGCGCCGCGAGCAGGCCACGAATGCGGTTGCTCTGACGGGTCCTCTCGCGCGTCAGCGTATCGTACTCGCGTCCCAGCCGGCGCTGGTCCTCTTGTTCGGGGCTCGGTGGCCGCACCATCGAACAGACGCGGGGTTCGCCCCGCAACCACGCCGCCAAGGTACGCCACAGGCTCTCACCGTCGAGCTTGTCGCTCTTGGCGCGCCGGCTGCGCCGCGGTACCGGGATCGAAGCGGCATCGACGACGTGGCTCCTGATGCCGGCGCGCTCCAGCAGCCGATGCAGCCAGAAACCGTCCAAACCGGCTTCCTGGATGGTGATGATCTCGACCGGGCCGCCCAGCCGCCGCTCGGCCTTGCCGCGCAGCCGGGCAAAAAGCCCCAGAAGCTGGTCCGCATCGCCCGCGCGAAGCGTGTGCCTGGACAACTTCTCGGTGCCCGGCAGCAGCGAGGTGACCAGCCATTGCGACGTGCTCAGTTCCAAAGAGGCCAGGATTGCATCATGATGGCTACGGGTGGCGGTCGTCGATACGACACTCGGTTGGTCATGCGACATTGGTCATCTCCCCATGTTGCGTGGGTGGAAAAACCAATCTTGCTGCAAGATCACGCCGCCATCCACGCCCTCATAACATCTTGTGGGAGAAGCTGGCCTCGCGAAGCGAGGTCGGATGAGGGGTGACTGCACGATGCCTACCCTTAAGATGCCCCCTTCGCGATGAAGGACGGGTTGGCATAATCGGCTTCACCGGACTGGCTGATCTTGCCATAGGTCAGGGGTAGGCCGTCGAGCGTAAGGGTCGTGCCGCCGGCGGCTCTCAGCACCGCATCGCCAGCGGCTGTATCCCACTCCATCGTTCGGCTGAATCGCGGATAGATGTCGGCCTCGCCGCTGGCGACCATGCAGAACTTCAGGGACGAGCCGACCGACACGATCGTGGTCGGCCCGAGATCGTGGATATAGGCCTCGGTCTCGGCATTGCAGTGCGAGCGGCTGGCGACCACCGTCAGCGGCTCCTTGCCGGCGCGGACGGAGATCGCCCGGCGTCCCGTCGCCTGATGGTCAGGCGACACCGTGATTTCTTCCGCCCTGCCCGGCTGGCCGACAAAGCATTTCCGGCTGGCGGGCGCATAGACGATCCCGATCTCGGGAACGCCCTCGCGGATCAGAGCGATGTTCACGGTGAAATCGCCGCGACGGCCGACGAACTCCTTCGTACCGTCGAGCGGATCGACAAGGAAGAAGACGCGACCGGGGTCCTTCGGGCACAGCCCTTCCGCCGTCTCCTCCTCGGCCACGCATGGAATTCCGGGGAAGGACCGGCGAAGCCCTTCGAGGATGATCCGCTCGGCCGCGCGGTCGGCCTCCGTCACCGGCGATGCGTCTTCCTTGCGCTTCACATCGAAGCCGCTATGGAAGACCTCCATGATGGCGCGCCCTGCGGCGAGCGCGAGGGTTTCGAACAGGGCAAGGGTCGCGCTGTCGTCAGATGCCGCCGCCGGCGTCGTATTGTTGATCGGCACTGTCCCGCTCGCGAAGCCAAGTCTCGATGGTTTCTACCATCTCTTCGGGCGATTTGCCTGTCGTCGCAAGATGGATCTCCGGTTTTTCCGGTGTTTCGTAAGGAGAATCCAGTCCGGTGAAGTTGCTTATCTCACCGGCGAGCGCCCTCGCATAGAGCCCCTTGGGATCGCGTCTGGCGCATTCGTCGAACGGCGTGTCGACGAAGATCTCGACGAACTCACCCTCGGCCATCCTCTCGCGCGCCATGGCCCGCTCGGCACGAAACGGCGAGATGAAGGACACGAGTACGATCAGTCCGGCATCGGCCATAAGCCGCGCCACTTCGGCGACCCTGCGGATGTTCTCGACGCGATCGGCTTCGGTGAAGCCCAGGTCGCGGTTCAGGCCATGCCGCACATTGTCGCCGTCGAGCAGATAGGTGTGATGGCCGGCGGCGTGAAGCTTCTTTTCGAGCAGGTTGGCGATGGTCGACTTGCCCGAGCCCGACAGGCCGGTGAACCACAGCACCGAAGGCTTCTGTTGCTTCATCAGAGCGCGCGACGCTTTGTCGACGTCGAGCGACTGCCAATGGATGTTGGCCGCCCGCCGCAGTGGATTGAGGATCATGCCCGCGCCGACCGTGGCATTGGTCATGCGGTCGATGAGGATGAAGGCACCGGTCGTCCTGTTCCGGACAAAACTGTCGAAGGCAATGGGAGACTGCACGGAAAGGCTGCAGACGCCGACTTCGTTCATCTCGAGCGACTTCGCCGCCTCATGCGCGAAGCTGTTGACGTCGATACGGTGCTGCAGGTCGGTGACCGTGGCGTTGGACTGGTCGGTCTCGGTCCGCAGGATGTAGGAGCGGCCCGGCAGCAGCGGCGTCTCACCGAACCAGACGATATTGGCAGCGAACTGATCGGCCACATGCGGACGGTCCGTCGGAGCCACCAGCATGTTGCCGCGCGAAACCTCGATCTCGTCCTCCAGCACCAGCGTGACAGCCTGTCCTTCGACCGCCCGCTCGAGATCCCCGCCATGGGCGACGATGCGCTTGACCCGCGACGGACGACCCGACTTCGCCACCACGACCTCGTCGCCCCTGGCAACGGAGCCCGACGCGACGGTGCCCGCGAAACCACGGAAGTCGAGATTGGGACGGTTCACATATTGCACGGGGAAACGCAGCGGACGCTCGCCGGCCGTCTCGCCGACCGGCACGGTTTCCAGGTGCTCGAGCAGGGTCGGACCGCGATACCAGTCCATGCTGTCGGAGCGACGGGTGACATTGTCGCCGAATCGCGCCGACATCGGGATGGGCTCGATGCCTTCGAAGCCGAGGCTCGCCGCGAAAGCCAGATATTCGTCGCGAATGCGCTCGAAGGCGACCCTGTCGTAGCCGACGAGGTCGATCTTGTTGACGGCGAGCACGATGCGGCGGATGCCGAGCAGCGAGGCGATGATCGAATGGCGCCGAGTCTGGCGCAGGATGCCCTGGCGCGCATCGACCAGCACCACCGCGACATCGGCGGTCGAGGCTCCGGTCGCCATGTTGCGCGTATATTGCTCGTGACCGGGTGTGTCGGCGACGATGAACTTGCGCTTCGGCGTCGCGAAGAAACGATAGGCGACGTCGATCGTGATGCCCTGCTCGCGCTCCGCCTCCAGCCCGTCGACCAGCAGCGCGAAGTCGATGTCGGCGCCCGTGGTCCCGTGCTTGCGCGAATCCCGCTCCAGCGCGGCGAGCTGGTCCTCGAAGATCAGCTTGGTGTCGTAGAGCAGGCGACCGATGAGGGTCGACTTGCCGTCGTCGACCGATCCGCAGGTGAGGAAGCGCAGCAGCGACTTCTGCTCCTGGGCGGCAAGATAGTCACGGATGTCCTCGATCGGCGCGATGTCCTTGGCCATGATGTGCCGCATGGTCAGAAATATCCTTCGCGCTTCTTCTTTTCCATGGAGCCGGATTCGTCGCGGTCGATCAGCCGACCCTGCCGTTCCGAGGTGCGGGCCGTCAGCATTTCGCTGACGATCATTTCGAGACTGTCGGCATCGGAATCGATCGCGCCGGTGAGCGGATAGCAGCCCAGCGTACGGAACCGCACCAGCCGGTTCTCGACAACCTCGCCGGGCTTGAGTTTCAGCCTGTCGTCGTCGACCAGGATCATCATCCCGTCGCGCTCGACGACCGGCCGCTTCTTCGCGAAATAGAGGGGGACGATCGGGATGTCCTCCTGGAGGATGTACTGCCAGATGTCGAGTTCGGTCCAGTTGGAGAGCGGGAAGACGCGGATCGATTCACCCGGCGCGATGCGGGTGTTGTAGATCTTCCACATCTCCGGGCGCTGGTTCTTGGGATCCCAGACGTGCTGGGCGTTGCGGAAGGAGAAGATGCGCTCCTTGGCGCGCGATTTCTCCTCGTCGCGGCGCGCCCCGCCGAAGGCGGCGTCGAAGCCGTATTTGTCGAGCGCCTGGCGAAGCGCCACCGTCTTCATGACGTGGGTGTGGGTGTTCGAGCCGTGATCGAAGGGATTGATATTGTCCCTCACCCCGTCCTGGTTGATGTGGACGAGAAGGTCGAAGCCGAGCTTCGACGCCATGGCATCGCGAAACTCGATCATTTCGCGGAACTTCCAGGTCGTGTCGACATGAAGGAAAGGGAACGGCGGCTTGGCCGGATAGAAGGCCTTCATCGCCAGATGAAGCAGCACGGACGAGTCCTTGCCGACGGAATAGAGCATCACCGGCCTGGAGAAGGTCGCAGCCACTTCGCGGAAGATGTGTATCGCCTCGGCCTCGAGCCGGTCGAGATGCGAGAGTTTTGCGAGCATAGGGACACTTTCACCCGGGCCGCCCGATTTTCGGGGCATGAGCGGCGCATCGTTCAGAAGGCCCACAGATCGCACCCGAACCCTTTTACCTCAAGGCGCGCGCGACCAATAATCCTGTCCATGGCAGACGAATTTTGCGCGGAGGTTAACCTTCGGGAAATCCCGTTTCTCAAGCCAGTCCCACCGGTGGGAAGCATGGCACCGGCGCAGTTTGCAGTGCACGATACAGACCCGCTCAGTTCCGCAAAGCCACCTCGCGCAATGCTTGCGTGGGCGTCACCGGCGGCTTCCAGCCGAGCCGGTCCGCAAGGACGGCGCCATCGACTACGCAATCCTCCGTCATCCGCCGCAATGTCTCGCGCGACAGGAGGAGCGCTCCGCCGAATGTGAGGAGGCCAGATGAGACGGGAAACGACATTGCCCTTCGGCCCAGGGCTTCGCCGATCCGGGCGAACAATTCGCCATAGGTGAGGTCCAGCCCCTCGCCCGCCGGCAGCCTGAAGCTGCCGAGCGCGGCAGGCTCCAACGACGCCGCGGCGAACAGGTCGGCCAGATTGTCCAGATAGAGGAGGCTGCGCCGGTTCTTCAATGCGGCGAGCGGCAGGGGCAGCCCGTAACGCGCGGCCCGAACCATCAGGGACAAAAGCCCGGCACGGTCGGCGCCAAAGACGAAGGGGGGCCGCAGCACCGAACAGGCCATCCTGTCCTGTCGGACCTCCGCGTCCAACGCGGCCTCCGCCTCGAATTTCGATCGGCCATAGGCGTCCGCGGGCGCCGGCTGGCTCGTTGCACCGATGTGGCCCTGATGGCCATAAACGCGAATGGTGCTTGCATAGACGAAACGCGACACACCGGCCGTGGCGGCAGCCCCTGCGAGCATCGCCGTGGCTTCCGCATTGGCGCGCATCAGCTCGGCTTCGGTTCCGCGCCCCGCATTGCCTGCCAGGTGCACGACCACGTCGACGCCATCCAGCAGGCGGTCCCAGCCGTCGGGAACCGACAAGTCGCCCTGACGCCATTCGACACCATCGGCCGTAGGCGTTACGCTTGATCGCGAAACCGCGCGCACGGCAAGGCCACGGCGTGCCAATGCGGCGAGCGTGGCGCGCCCGACAAAACCGCTCGCTCCGGTCAGCAATACCTTCGCCGGCCTGTCCGCCATTCGAAATCCATTCCGATGTCGGGCCTTGCGCCCGATCGCCTGACCTGTGATGTGGGGAATACCGCGCTTGCTGCCGTTCTTCTAGGCGGCCCGGCGCGAAAGCCCGCTATCCTGGACGACGGATCCTTCATGACCGACACGATCATTGCCTTCGTCATCAGTTTCTGCCTCGGCCTGGCGGCGCTTTTCGTGGTTCTTAGCCTGTTCTCCGGCTTCGCCTCCGCCGACTTCAACGAACGCTCGAACCATAGCCGTCCGACGCCCCAGATCGGCGGGCTGGCGCTGGTGCCGATCTTTGTGCTGGCAATGATCGCCTTCCGGCTCGCCGGAGAACCGATACCCGTCTTCTCGGACTGGGGATTCCTGGCAGCCGTACTCATCCTTCTCGCAACCGGCATCCTCGACGACCGTGTGAGCCTCGGCGCGTTGCCGAAACTGGCATTGCAGTTCCTGGCCGCGGCGGTCGCCGTGACGGCGCTGGGCGACGTGCTGGACGCTGCACGGCTGCCTTATGCGCTGTCGGCGCTCGCTGCCTTCGCCGCGCTCGTCGCGATCATCAATCTCTCCAACTTCCTCGACGGGCTCGACCTGATGGCCGTGGCGACGATCGGCGTACCTGGTGTCTTTTTCGCGCTGCTCGCCATGACCGGGGCGATCGGCCTCGCCTTCGGCCCGGCCGGCGCGGTCTCCGCCGGCCTGTTCCTCGCCTTCATCTCGGTCAACCGCCCGCCGGCCAAGGCGTTCCTCGGCGACGCCGGCAGCCTGCCCTTCGGCCTGATCCTCGGCGCCATGACCGTCGTGGTCGCCTGCCGGGTCAGTCCGATCGCCGCCCTGCTGCTGCCGGCCTACATGCTGTGCGACGGGCTGGTGACAATCATGCGCAGGACGTTCAGGGGCGAGAACATCCTCCACGCCCATTCGTCCCATGTCTATCAGCGCGCCTTCCGCACCGGCCGGCCGGTACTGGTCGTCATCGGCGCGACGGCCACCGTGGGTGCCGCCGCCGGGTTCGCGCTGCTGGCGACAGCCGGCGCCGGAATCGGCTGGCACATGGCGGCGGTGCTGGCCGCCTTCGTGCTGTGGTGGTCGGCCGCCGCCTGGCTCATGCGGGACATCAGGGCGTAGCCAGAGCGATATTTCGCCTATTCCAGGCTGACGTAGCTGCCCGGACGGAAGCGCGGCACGCAGACGCAATAGAATTCGAGATCCTCTGTGCCGGTGTTGGTGATACGCTGGGCGGTATCCGGCGGGATCACCGCCTGGTCGCCCGGTCCGAGCGGCTGGGTTACCCCATCGACCTCGACGATGCCCTGCCCCTTGCGCACGATGTAGCGTTCGGAAACGCCGACCAGCTTGTGAAGCTGCGTCGTGACGCCGGGCTCGACCCGGGCGATAGCAAGCGACGCCTCCGGCGAGGCGGCGTCGTTCAGAAGCTCTGTTATGTAGCAGCGCTCGTCGGTCCAGAACTCCCCCTTGTCCGCCTTAGCGACAAACCAATCCGGCATCGTTTCCAGAACCATTCGACACGCCTCGCCATCAATTTCGACAAAAATCACCAACCTTGACAAATGTTAAAATTCACTCTGTTATCTGTCAAACGAAATGGCGGGGGCGCGTGGAACCGCGCCTTCCATCGCCGGCAGAAACAGGGAACTGATACGTGTTCGCGTTCGCTTCGCTCGTCGATTTCCTTCGCGCCGGCTCGGGCTTCGATCTATGGTGATGACGGGCTGAACGGTCCGCCATCAACCAATTCCTGCAGCGGCGGGCATATCTGCGACTGGGCAAGACGAACAACGGGAGAACACTGCAATGAAGTTCTGGAAGACATGGCTGATGGCCGGCGCTTTGGGGGTGGCCGCCATCACGACGGGGGCCAAGGCCGCCGACAAGCTGTTCGTCTATGTTTCCCCCGACGCGATCGGCGTGAATGCCTTCCTCCAGATGGGCAAGACCGGCATCGAGAATGCCGGCAAGGAATACGGCGCCGACGTCAAGACCTATGAGAGCAAGACGGCGGCCGACCGGCTGGAGAACGTCAACGCCGCGATCAACGAAGGCGCCGACATCGTGGTGCTGCTCGGCTTCGAGTTCAACGACATCGTCAAGCAGGTGGCTCCGACCGCGCCGGATACGCAGTTCCTGATCGTCGACCAGTGCGTCGACGAGCGCCCGGACAATGTCCACTGTGCCGTGTTCCGCGAGCACGAGGCCAGCTACCTGATGGGCGTGGCGGCCGGCATGCTGACCAAGACCAAGAAGGTCGGCGTCGTGGGCGCGCTCGATATCCCCTTCCTGCACCGTTACACGGACGGCTACGCCGAGGGCGTCAAGTCGGTGGCACCCGACGCGACGGTCGACGTGCGCTGGGTCGGCGGCGACAACCCCTTCGCCGATCCGGTCCGCGCCAAGGAGCAGGCCGTCGCCATGAACGCGGCCGGTTCCGACCTCATCTTCACCGCCACCGCGGGCGGCGACTACGGCGTGTTCGAAGCGGCCAAGGACGGCAACTTCCAAGTCTTCTCGGTCGACGTGAACCACTGCCCCGAACTGCCGGGCAAGATGGTCGACATCACCATGAAGCGCGTCGACAACGCCATGGTCCAGGCGATCGGCAACATCCTCAAGGGCGAGAAGAAGACCATGGCGTCGCTCGGCCTGAAGGAAGGCGGCATGGCCGCGATCGCACTCGACAAGGACGGCCTCGCCGCCAGCAAGTGCGTCGTCGCCGATCACCCCGAGGTGGTCGACAAGATGCGCAGCGTGGCGGCCAGCATCATCGACGGCTCGCTGAAGCTCGAAGATCCGATGTTCGCCAAGTGACGGACTTTGGCGCCCGCGTACCAGGCGCGGGCGCTCCTTCTTCGATCAAGCTCTGAACGGACCTGACCCGATGCATGTCGCGCTTTCCGACATCACGGTGCGCTTTGGCGCGCTGACCGCCGTCGACGGTGTCTCGCTTGCGATCGCACCGGGCGAGATCCACGCCGTCGTTGGCGAGAACGGCGCCGGCAAGTCGACGCTGATGAACGTCCTGTTCGGGCTAGTGCGGCCGGCATCAGGCATGATCAGCCTCGACGGTGTGGAGCGGCGCTGGGCTTCGCCGCACGATGCGATACGCCACGGCCTCGGCATGGTGCACCAGCATTTCATGCTCCAGGAAGCGATGACCGTTCTCGAGAACATCGTACTCTGCGCCGAGCCGATCGGAGCTTTCGGTTTCATCGACTTCAACGAAGCCAGGCAGCGCCTTGCCAAGGGCGCGGAGCAACACGGCATCCTCGTCGATCTCGACACCGAGGTCTCGCAGTTGTCGGTCGGCGAGCGCCAGGTCGTCGAGATCCTGAAGGTTCTCTATCGCGACGCTCAGGTGCTGATCCTGGATGAACCGACGGCGGTGCTGACGCCGCGCGAGAAGGATCAGCTCTTCGCCATCCTAAGAAGCTTCCGCAGCGCCGGAAAGTCGATCGTGCTCATCACCCACAAACTCGACGAGGTGATGGAGATCGCCGGCCGGGTGAGCGTGATGCGCGGCGGCAGGCTGGTCCGCTCGGGACCGCTTTCGGAGACGTCCAAGGAAGAGATCGCACGCGGCATCATCGGCGGAGAACTGCCTCCGGTCCGCCAGCGCAAGGCACATCCCGTCGGCGACGTGGTGCTGTCGGTCGAAGCGCTCACCGTGCCGGGGCGCGGCACCACTGTCGGCCCCCTTTCCTTCTCCGTCCGAGCCGGAGAGATCGTCGGCATCGCCGGCGTCAGCGGCAACGGCCAGGCCGAGCTGATCCAGGCTCTGACGGGGTTGAAGCGTCAGCAATCGGGCGCGATCGTGCTCGGCGGCAAGCGCATCGAGACGCTCGACGTAGACGACAGGCGCCGCCTCGGTATGAGCTACATTCCGGAGGACCGGCAACGCGTCGGCCTCGCGCTCGGCGCGACGGTGAGCGAGAACGCCAATGCAGGGCGCGACGATCGGTCGGCATTCGCGACCGGTCCCTTCCTCAAGCGTTCGGCAATGGGACGGTTCGCCCGCTCGCTCATCGACAGCTACCGCATCCGGGTCGCCGGCCCTTCGGCGCGCGCATCGACCATGTCCGGCGGCAACAAGCAGAAACTCGTCGTCGGCCGCGAGCTGGCGCGCAAGACGCCGCTGGTGATCGCGGAGAACCCCACCTGGGGCGTCGACATCGGCGCGATCGACTTCATCCATGGCGAGCTCATGCGCATGCGCGACGAGGGCCATGCCGTGCTCGTCGTCTCGACCGAGCTCGACGAGATCATCGCCCTCGCCGACCGCATCCTCGTCATGTATTCCGGCACCATCGCCGGCGAGGTCTCGGGCGGCGAAGCAGACCGGGATCTTATCGGCAATCTCATGACGTCGCGCACGCATGCCGCCTTTGCTGAGGTCGCATGAGCACCGGTCCGATCGTTATCTCCCAGCCGACTTTCCGCCTTTCGCCGTCGACGGGCCTTAGGAGACATCGGAAAATAGCCGCTTCGCTTGGCGCCGCCCCTCATTCGCCAGTATTTGGCCGAAGCGATTCAGTTAATTTTAGACGTCGCCTTAGCCACGTTGCGCCCGCATGTCCCACACGAGCAAGCCCACTGATGCCGAGTGCCGGAAATGCAGCCTGACCGGGATAATCTCCTCTTTCGCGAGGTCGTGCCCTGGCTGGGCGTCGTCGCCTCGATCGGTGTCATCCTGTTCCTGCTGATGGCGCTCGACGGAGCCCCGTTCGGCGAAGCGGTGCGTGGCTTCATCTCGGGCGCGTTCGGCGGTCGCCGCTTCGCCTATCTCATGGCGACGCTCTCTCGCACCGCGCTGATCGTGGGCATGGCGGTTTCGGTCATGATCAGTTTCCGGGCCGGGCTGTTCAACATCGGCGGCGAGGGCCAGCTCGTCGCCGGCGGCCTGGTCGCGGCGCTTGTGGCAATCATGCTGCCGGGACCGCCGCTCGTCGTGCTGATCGTGTCGATCCTCGCGGCGATGGCGGCCGGCGCCCTATGGGCGCTGCTCGCGGGCGTGCTGCAGCTCTATGTCGGCGTGCCGCTGCTGGTCGGTTCGCTGCTGCTCAACTATCCGGTCCGCTACATCGCCTCCTATCTGGTCGCGCATCCGTTCCGCGACGTGGAATCGGGCATGGTGCAGTCGCATCTCGTGCCGCAGGCGACATGGCTGCCCTATTTCCCCGGCACGCGGCTCGACATCGGCATCCTCTTCATCGCGGCCGCCGCCATCTTCGCGATCGTCTACAGCTACACCACGGTGCACGGCTACCACACGCGCCTGAACGGCCTGTCGGCCGATTTCGCCCGCGCCGTCGGCCTGCCGGTGCGCAAGCTCGCCCTGCAGACCCTGATGATGAGCGGGGCCATTGCCGGGTTGGTCGGCGCCATCGCCGTCTTCGGCATCCATCATCGCTACATCGACGGCATGCTGGTACAGCCGCTCTATGCCTGGACAGGCATCATCGCGGTGCTGCTCGTCGGCATGATCCCCTGGCTCGTGCCGCTCTCCGGCTTCTTCTTCGCAGCGCTCCAGACCGGAGCAGCCGGCATGGAGCGCACGGCCGGCGTGCCCAAGGAGATCGCGCTGGTCATGCAGGCCGTCATCATCCTGTTCGTCGCAAGCCGTGTCTCAGGGGCGCTGCTCGCCTCCTCCGACAGGAAGGGGGCCGACGGTGCTTGAACTTCTGTTCGACCCCTCCTTCGCCGCGTCGGTTCCGCGCTTCGTCACGCCGATCCTGCTCGCCGCCCTCGGCGGGGCGCTGTGCGAACGCGCCGGCGTCTTCAACATAGCGCTCGAAGGCTTCATGCTGACCGGCGCCTTCGCCGCCGTCCTGGGCGCCTATTTCGCCGGCTCACCCTATATCGGTGCTTTCGCCGCCGTGCTCTGCGGCGTGGCGATGGGCCTCGTCTTCGCCGAATTCAACCTGCGGCGCGGCGGGGACCCGATCGTGGTGTCGATCGCCGTCAACATACTCGCGGCAGGTCTCACCACCTACCTGCTTCGCGCGATCTTCAACGTGACCGGCGCTTTCAGCGACCCCGGCATCCTCGGCTTCGAACCGCTGAACATCCCGCTCGTCGCCTCCATTGCTTTCGTTGGCAAGCTTCTCAGTGGCCAGTCGATCCTGTTCTATCTGGCGCTGGCCGCCGTTCCAGCGATGCATTTCTTCTTCGCGCGACACCGGCTCGGCTTGCGCATGCGCGCGGCGGGCGAGAACCCGGCGGCGCTGAAGGCAGGCGGTGTCAGCCCGCGCCGCGTGCAACTCCTCGCCCTTGTCGGCTGCGGCGCGCTGTGCGGCCTCGCGGGCGCGCAACTGTCGATCGCCAACGTCAATCTCTTCGTTGAAAACATGAGCGCCGGACGTGGCTGGATCGCGGTCGTCGCAGTTCTTCTGTCGCGTGGCCGGCCGCTGCCGCTGTTTCTGATCGCCGTGGTGTTCGGCATGGTCGACAGCCTGTCCTTCCGTGTCCAGGGGCTGGGTATGCCGCAGCAGTTCACGGACATGATGCCCTATCTCGCGACGCTGGTGGTCCTGGTGGCCCTCTCCTGGTGGCGCCGCAAGCGGACGGCCTGAGCAGGGCAAGGAGGAGAAGGAGGACGCCATGGCCGATCTCGTTATCAGGAACGCGACCGTCGTCACCTGCGACGGCAGCGGCAGCGTGATCAGGGATGGCGGCGTCGCCGTCGACAACGGCCGCATCACCCACGTTGCCGCCTCGAACGAACTCCAGGGCCTCGCAGGCAGCGCGAAGCGGGTCATCGATGGTTCCGGCCATATATTGATGCCGGGCATCGTCAACACCCATTGCCATGCCGGCGACAGCCTGTTCCGCGGGCTGGTTGAGGACCTGCCGCTGGAGCCCTGGCTGCAGACGGTGTGGAAGGCGGAAGGCGCGATTCTCACGCCGGAGACCTCGCGTCTCGGCAGCGAGCTCGGCTTCGCCGAGCTGCTTCTCTCGGGCGTCACCTCTGTCATGGACATGTTCTGGTATCCCGCCGAGACGGTTCGGGCAGCCCGCTCTGTCGGCGTCCGTGTCGCGACCGGAGGCATCTTCTTCGATCCGCCTGGCATCACCGGACACGACCTCGCTGGCCGGATCGCCGAGGCGGAACACTTCTTCGATGAATTCGGAAGCGCCGACGACGTCTTCCCGACGGTGCTGCCGCACGGCGCCTATACGGTGGCGCCAGACAATCTGAAGAAGGCCAAGGCAATCGCGGAACGCCACGGCGCCCTTTTCTCGACCCACGCCGCGGAGACCAGGGCCGAACAGGCCGACGTCACCGGCCGTTACGGCCGCTCGGTGATCCGCCATCTCGACCATCTGGATCTGCTCGACGCCCGCACGGTGTTGGCTCACTGCGTGCATCTCGACGACGAGGAGATCGAAATTCTGGCGCGCACGGGAACCTCGGTCGCCCACAACCCGATGTCCAACCTGAAGCTTGCCTCTGGCGTGGCGCGCGTGCCCGACATGCTGGCATCAGGCATCAACCTCACCCTCGGCACCGACGGCGCCATCAGCGGCAACGACCTCGACATGTGGATGGCGCTCCGCCTCGCAGCCACGCTGCACAAAGGCGTCAGCGGCCGTGCCGACGCCGTCTCCACCAGCGAGGCGCTGGCCATGATCACGCACGCCGGTGCGAAAGCGCTCGGGGCTTTGGATCGCATCGGCAGCCTCGAGCCCGGCAAGCTTGCCGACATGATCCTCATCGACGTCAAGCGCGCCCATGCCGTGCCGGTCTTCGATCCCGTCACCCACCTCGTCTACTCGACGGCGAAGTCGGATGTTCGCCATGTCTTCGTCGGCGGCGAGCAGGTGGTCAGGGACGGGACGCTGACTCGCCACGACCTCGGGCGCACCATCGAAGCCGTCGAGCGGCTCGTCCCGAAAATTGCCGCCAGCGTAGCCTGAGCGACGGCAGCCAGGAAAGGAAGACAATGTCAGAAAACCAGCTTGCGCGCCTCGACCGCGCCCATGCATCCATTCGCCAAAGAGCCGGTGCGCCCTGCGAGATCGCCATCATGCTGGGCTCCGGCCTCGGCCAGCTCGCCGATGCCGTGACCGATGCGACGATCATCCCCTATGCCGAGATCGACGGTTTTCCGGTCTCGACCGCGCCCGGCCACAAGGGCCAGCTTGTCCTCGGCGAACTGTACGGACGGCGTGTCGTCATGATGCAGGGCCGGCTCCATCTCTACGAAGGCTGGGCGCCGCGCGACATCGCGCTCGCCGTCTACCTTCTGAAGCGCCTCGGCAGCGGCACGCTCGTCGTCACCAACGCCGCGGGCGGCCTCAATGCCGACTATCAACCCGGCGACGTCATGTTGATCGAGGACCATCTCAACTTCACCGGCGTGAGCCCGCTTGTCGGTCCCAACGACGATGCGATCGGCCTGCGCTTCCCGGATCTTTCGCGGGCCTACGCCCCCGACCTGCTGAAGCTCGCGAAACAGGCCTCACAGCGCGCATCGATCCCCGTGCGGCAGGGCATCTATGCCGGCGTGCTGGGTCCGGCGCTCGAAACCTCCGCGGAGCGCCGTTTCTTCCGTGCCAGCGGCGGCGACGCGGTCGGCATGTCGACGGTCACCGAAGTGGTCGCAGCCGCCCATGCCGCCCTGCCCGTCATCGGCATCTCGGCCATCACCAATGCCGCGACTGGCGGGCCGGACCAGCAGCCCGACACGATCGAGGACGTCTTTGCCCATGCCGCAATCTGCGGCCGCAAGATCGAGGCCATCCTGCGCGAACTCCTGCCGGCCCTGCCCGCTTCGAAGAACTGAGGAAGATTGAAATGAGCAACATCCCGCCCGTCGCGGACCTTCTCGACTTGTCCGGCCGCACAGTCATCGTGACCGGCGCCAGCGGCGGCATCGGGTCCGGGATCGCCCGCCGCTTTGCAGAGGCAGGCGCCAATGTCGTGTGCCACTACCAGTCCAACGGCGCGGCCGCCGAGGCCGTCGTGAAGGGCATCACTGCGGCAGGCGGCAAGGCCGTCGCCAGCCAGGCCGACATTTCGACCACGGCAGGCGTCGATGCGCTCGTAGCGCATGCAGTCTCCCGTTTCGGCGACCTCCATGCCATCATCAACAATGCCGGCCACCAGCCCGTGGAAATGCTGATCGATGTTTCGGAGGCAAGCTTCGCCAGGATGATGGCGATCAATGCCGGCGGGCCTTTCCTCCTGACGCAGGCGCTGGCGAAGCACGTGCGCTCGAGCGGCTCCGGCGGCGGCGCCGTGGTCAATATCGCCTCGATCGAAGGCCATCAGCCGGCTCCCGGCCATTCGCACTATGCGACATCCAAGGCCGCGCTGCTGATGTTCACCAAGGCCGCCGCGCTCGAACTCGGCGCGCTCGGCATCCGCGTCAACTCGGTGTCGCCGGGCCTGATCCATCGCGACGGCATCGAGGAAGGCTGGCCGGAAGGCGTCGGCCGCTGGAAGGAGGCGGCGCCCATCGGGCGGCTCGGCCGGCCGGAGGACATCGCCGACGCGGCGCTGTTCCTCGTCTCGGATGCGGCTCGCTGGATCAGCGGAGCCGATCTCATCGTTGACGGCGGCGTCAGCGCCCGTTCGACCTGGTAAGCCAAGACAAAGGACGAAAAGAATGAAGACGCTTCAGGACAAGGTCATTGCCGTCACCGGCGGTGCCGGAGGCATCGCCCGCGGCATCGCCGAGGCGATTCTGGAGGCCGGCGGTAAGGTCGCGCTGCTCGATCTCGCCGGGACGAAGCTCGCTCCCGTCGCACAAGCGCTCGATGCGGGCGGTACCAATGTGATCGCGGTCAATGCCGACGTCACCGACCCGACGAGCCTCGACGGAGCCTTCGCCGCAATCGCGGAGAAGTTCGGCCGCTTCGACGGGCTGGTCAACAATGCCGGCGTGATCCGCATGGGACCGGCCGAAGCAGCGACGCCGGCCAATCTCGATCTGGAACTGGCCGTCAACGTGAAGGGCGTCGCGCTCGCCTCGCAGGCGGCGGCGCGCCGGCTGGTCAATGGCGGCGCCATCGTCAACATCGCGTCAAATGCCGGCAAGGTCGGCTATCGCAACATGGCCGGCTACAACGCCTCGAAGGCGGCCGTGATCAGCCTGACGCGTTCGCTTTCGCTCGAATGGGCAGAGAAGAAGATCAACGTCAATGCCGTCTGCCCGGGCGGTGTGGCCACCGACATGCTGAAGACGGTCGCGGATTTCATCACCGGCGAAGACGCATCCGAATCGGAAAAGATGCTGAAGAACATGGTCCCGCACCAGCTTGGCCGTCACATCCAGCCGATCGAGGTCGGCCGCGTCGTGGCCTTCCTGCTCTCGGATGCCGCGCAGATCATCCGCGGCCAATCGATCAGCGTCGACGGCGGCGACACGCCTTACTGAGCCGAGGCGGCCGGCGTTCCTCGGCCGGCTTGTCCGGCCGTGCAGCCGAACGAAATCGCCAGCCGGTTCCACGAATTGATCGCTTCTGTCATACGGCGACATAGACGATCTCGCTCGTCGAGAACTGCCTTTCGACGCGTTGCCGGGCTGAAGATCGCCCTGCCCAGAACGGCGATTTTCAAACGAATACAGTGCATTTGCGCGAGTTCTTCAGTTTTCGCTTGCCGCAACTAACCGCCTTTGCGGCGAAACAGTTTCGCCGCATCGGCAATGCCCTCGGTCTTGTGCCGACAAAGCGTTGGCGACAGGTTGGCGCCCGTTTGTGCGGGCAACCACTGCTGGCGCCAAACGAACGGTCGACGCGGGAGGGGTCGCAACGCGCCATCGCGCCTTCCCCCGCGCACAGGCGGCAGCCGAGGGGCCTGGTCTCTCGCGCCACCGTCGATGGGGGACTGCCCGCAGCATTCCCGGCCCATCGCGACCGCTAGTTGCGCGGGAGGATAGTCAATGCTGGAGAAGTTCTTCGAACTGAAGGAAAACGGAACGTCCGTGCGCACCGAGGTCGTCGCCGGCGTCACCACCTTCCTGACGATGTCATACATCATCTTCGTCAACCCTGAGATCCTGTCGTCGACGGGAATGGACCGCAACGCGATCTTCGTCGCGACCTGCATCGCCGCAGCCTTCGGTTCGCTCATCATGGCGCTGGTGGCGAACTGGCCGGTCGGCATGGCGCCGTCGATGGGGCTGAACGCCTTTTTCGCCTTCACCATCGTCGGCACGCTCGGCTTCACCTGGCAGCAGGCGCTCGGAGCGGTCTTCATATCGGGCGTGGTGTTCCTGATCCTGACGGTGACAGGCGTGCGGAGCTGGCTGATTGCAGGTATCCCGCACTCCATGCGCAGCGCAATCGCCGCCGGTATCGGCCTGTTTCTGGGGATAATCGCGCTCAGGACGTCAGGTATCGTGGTTCCAGCCGAAGGCACGCTCGTGCAGCTTGGCGACATCACCCAGACGGGCCCGCTGCTGGCGATGCTGGGTTTCTTCATCATGGCGGCGCTCGACTTTCTCAAGGTGCGCGGCGCCATTTTGATCGGCATATTGGTGGTCACCGTGCTGTCGATGCTGCTGGGAGTGTCGCAGTTCAACGGCATCATCTCGATGCCTCCCAGCCTGGCACCGACCTTCCTTCAGCTCGACATCATGGGCGCACTCGGCGGCGGCCTGCTGCAGGTACTTCTGGTGCTTGTGCTGGTCGAGGTCTTCGACGCGACCGGGACGCTGATCGGCATCGCCAAGCGCGCCGGGCTGATCCATGACAAGAAATCGGGCAGGCTCGGCAAGGCCCTGCTCGCCGACAGTTCGGCCATCGTGGCCGGCGCGCTGATCGGAACGTCGAGCACAACGGCCTATGTCGAGAGCGCTTCGGGTGTGCAGGCCGGCGGCCGCACCGGGCTGACGGCGCTGGTGATCGCAGCGCTTTTCCTTGCCGCGCTGTTCTTCGCGCCGATCGCCGGCTCGGTGCCGGTCTACGCGACCGCTCCGGCGCTGCTCTATGTCGCCGGCCTCATGATGCGCGAGTTGCTCGAGGTCAACTGGGAAGACGTCACGGAGGCCGCCCCCGCGGCACTGACCGCCCTGATGATGCCGTTCACGAATTCGATCGCGAACGGCCTGGCCTTCGGCTTCATCAGCTATGCGGTGCTGCAAACGCTCACCGGACGTCCCGGCAAGGTGCACCCCGCGACATGGCTGGTCGCGGCGCTGTTCGTCGCCCGCTTCGTGTTCCTCTCGCACTGAACGTTCGAGCCGCGCCCGGCGGGCGCGGCATGGTCCCCGGGATCGATGGCCCAGCCTTCCCCGGGGAAGTCAGCGCTCGTTGACCAGCCCGAGGATGAGCTTGTGGACGTTGCCGCCATCGCTCATCTCGATCCGGTCGAATTCGCGGCTTTTCCGGCGCTGCTCAAGCGACAGCTCTGCCAGGCGCTTCGTCAGCTCTGTCCTGATCTTGCTGCATTTGGGGTCGCCGGGGACGGAAAGCCCCACGCTCACGGCTTCGATCTGCTTCACCATGTCGACAATGATGTCGCCATGCACCTTTTCATGCGCCCGCACGCCGGTGATGAAGGTTTCCCAGTATTGGCGTAGGCCCGCGGGCAGTTCCTGGGACGGTTTCGGCAGCGTATAGGTGATGATGAGCTTGGGCTTGGCGGAGACGAGCGTGCAGCCGCCGCCCTGCGGCTCGTAATTCCTCGACCAGGTGAGCTTGAAATTGGTGTGGGCAATGGCGCGCCCGACGCCGATCTTCGGCCCGCGCTCCCCGATCGACCGATAGAGTTCGAGCCCCGATTTGCCCGAGATCGCATAGGCATCGACCTTCTCGACCGCCTGCCATTCCGCGGCGGCGGCAAGGGTGGGCGATGCAAGAAGAGGTACCAGCACCAGAAATCGCAAGCCTGTCTTCACGCGAATCCCTCTGCTTTTGGCCGACGGCTTGCGCTAGATTCCCTGTTTTCGGCCTCGTGTGAAGATGTCAAAGAATCCTCTGTTGGCCCGGAGGTGACTGCGTGGCCGCAAACGGCAAATGAACGTCCATACTATTCCGGTCAGCCGGGCTCGGGGCCTTCACGGATGGCGAGGGCCGCCGGATGGGCGGCCCTTTGTCGGTCATTTCCAGCGGCCGGGGTTCCATGCCTCGCGATCCAGGGCAAGGTCGGGGAACTTCGCCGGATCGAAGATCGGCCTCTGCACCCCCGCCTTCAACTGCGAACGAAAGTCGTTCACGATGCGCATCGCGGTGGGAAAGAGCATCAGTATCGCGACGAGGTTCACGAGCGCGAGGACCCCCATCATCGGGTCCGAGAAGAAAAAGACCGCTGTCGCCGACGGCGCCGCCGCACCGAGGAAGACGAGGCCGAGGATCAGCACGCGCAGCGCCGTGATCGCCATCGGTGCGTCGGTGATCGCCGCCAGCGCGTTCTCGCCCAGATAGACATTGTAGATGATGGAGGAGAAAGCGAAGAGCAGGATCGCCGCCGTCAGTGCATAGCGCGACCAGTCGCCGAAGTGGCTGGCCAGCGACTGCTGGGTCAGCACCACGCCGTCCACGCCTTCGGCGCCCGCCACATAGACATCACCCAGCAGGATGATGAAGGCCGTGCAGGAGCAGATGACGATCGTGTCGATGAAGACCGAGAACGACTGGGTGATGCCCTGGCTGACCGGATGGCGGACGAGCGCGGTCGCCGCGACGTTCGGCGCCGAGCCTAGGCCCGCTTCGTTCGAGAAGAGCCCGCGACGCAGGCCCTGGGCGATTGCTGCGCCCATGCCGCCGGCGATGGCTTCCTCATAGCCGAAGGCGCCCGAGACGATGCGAGCGATCACCCCGGGAATCTCGGTGATGTTCATGAGTATGACGATCACTGCCAGCCCCAGGTAGCCGAGCGCCATGACCGGCACGACGACGTCCGCCGCCTTGGCAATGCGCTTGATGCCGCCGAAGATCACGAGACCGGTGACGACGGCAAGGGCCGCGCCGGTGATAACCCGGTTGATGCCGAGCGAATCCTGAACTGCGCCGGCGACGGTGTTGCCCTGGAAGGCGTTGAAACCAAGGCCGAAGGCCGCCAGCAGACAGACCGCATAGACGATGGCAAGCCAGTTGTAGTTGTGCCCGAGGCCACGGCGGATGTAGTCGGCCGGGCCGCCACGGAACGATTTTTCACCGTCGGTGCGCTTGTAGAGCTGGGCGAGCGTGCACTCCACGAGGCTCGTGGCCATGCCGACGAGCGCGATGCACCACATCCAGAAGACCGCGCCGGGCCCCCCGAGCGTGATCGCGACGGCGACGCCGGCGATGTTGCCGCCGCCGACGCGGCCACCCACCGAAACCAACAGCGCTTCGCGCGCGCTGATGGCATTGGGGTCGGAGTTCTGGTTCTTGCCCGACAGCACGCGGAACATGCGGCCGAAGAACTCGATCTGCACGAAACCCGACATGATTGTGATGAACACGCCGAAGACCACGAGAATGGGGATGAGCGACCATCCCCAGGTGAGGCTATCGACATATCCGAACAGCGATCTCAGGAATTCCATTTGTCCCTCCTTTCACTGGCGGCGGAAGCCGCTGCATATGGCGCACGCATGACGGGTTCGGCTGCAGCCTTTCCCAATTGCGCACAATGGATCCTATTGATCCTTTGGCAATCTCCTAAAGCATCGTTCAGCACCACTCCTCCCCAGAAATTGGACGATCCCGGTTCAGTCCCCTCGCCGCGGCGCGTCCGAGAGTTCGATCCAAAGCCGAACAAGGGCGGCTTCGGGGGTCTCGGCTCCGCCGTTTTCGACGCCAGCCCGCCAGAGTGCGGCACCGGCGGCATAGGTGCCCGGCATCAGGCCGCCGGACTCGCACTGGCTGACGGCGCGAATACGGCAGCCGCGGGCGATTGCGGCGGCCAGAACGGATTCCAGACCGGGGTCCGACATGACCGTTCCCGCGCCGAACACCCGCAACACTGCCCCGTCGAGTTTGTCGAGGACCGCGTCGACCGCCCCGGCGGGCAGGCCGGGCGACAATGTCAGGATGGCAAGGCGACGGGAGGCGAAGCGGCGTGTCCGAAGGGGGGTCGGGATGGGCGGCTGGGGGACTGAGCGAAAGGCATCCGCGCCGCGCGAGTCATGCTTGACCAGTCCGGCGGCGGGCAGAAGCCTTCCGGCAAAGGCGAGCCAGACCCCCGGCGCAGCACGCTGCGCCGCCTCGATCGCAACCGCGAGGTTTCCTTCGGCGTCGCCGCCGGTGTTGAGGGGGTGCATGGACCCGCAAAGGACGACCGGTAGATCGATCCCGGCCAGCGCCTGCGACAGAGCCGCCCCGGTGTAGGCCATCGTGTCCGTCCCATGGGCAACGATGACCCCCGTGCCCCGGAAGCCGGCGATCGCGTCGATCATCCGGTTCCAGTGCGCAGGGCCCATCTCGGCACTATCCACCAGCGGCTCGAAGACATGGACCGTGGCGCGGACGCCCTCCGGCGCCAGCATGTCCACTGCCCGCTCTACCGCGCCCGTTGCCGGGGTCAGCCCGTCCGGCCCGGGGAGCATACCGATGGTGCCCCCGGAATGCAGGATCATTATTTCCGACACGTCGGCCCGGGAGTTCGCCCTTCGCGTTGATGTCATCGACCGCGATCCGCGTCGCCTCGCCGACCGCCACCGAATCCGGCGCCGGCCCTTCCCGCGAGCGAGCGGGCCACGAGCGCGTGGGCGACCAGATCAGTCACGTCAACGAGCGACTTTTCGGTTTCGATGTCGGAGATCAGCGGCAATTCGGTGCAGGCCAGCAGCACCACGTCCGATGCAAGACTTTCCACAAGCTGCGCGAAGCGCGGACGAAGCGAGGGTGAGTCGCTTCCAAGCCGCTTGACGTCCTCAATCAGATGATGAAGCGCAGCCTGATCCCCTGGCAGTTCGACTTCCACCCGATCGGCCAGGCCGCGATAGGCTGACCATTCGCCCATTGCCGTCACCGGTCCGGCGCCCAGGAGCGCCACCCGTCGGATCTCCGACCGCACGATCCAGTCCTTGATGACCGATTGGAACGAAACCAGTTCCGCCTTCAGCCCCAGTTGGGCGATGCGCGGCGCATACCAATTCAGCGTGTTGCAGGCGATGGCATAGGCATCGACCTGGGGCGCAAGCGCCGCGAGCGACTTCCGCATCGCCGACCAGACGGCTTCCTCGTTGGTGGCAAGGTCCATGGACAGCCCGAGCCTCGGCTCCGAAACGACCACGACACGCGGAGCGTCGAGATCGCCGCGGAAGCCCGCGCCGATTGCCGCCTGATTGCACTTGAGTATCTTGGCCCAGAGATCGAGCCCGGCCTCCGGCCCAGAGCCGGCAACAATGCCAATGCTCGCGCGCGCGCCGCTGTTCGGGCTTTCGTCCGCCTGCATGGAATTCTCCAACTTTGGGCAAGGCGCCTTTAGGCGCATAAATAGAGCCAAAGTGCACCATGGAATCCTTCGGCAATAATCTGCGCCTGCTCTGCGGCTACCGACCGTCGATTTCGCGCGTGGCTCAGGACCTCAAGATCAATCGGAGCCAGCTCAACCGCTATCTCGCAGGAAGTTCGTTCCCGCGCGGCGCGCTCATGCGGCGGATTTGTGATTACTTCGGGGTCGAGCCGCATGAGATCGTCATGCCCGAGGATGACTTCGCCCAGATCGTCAAGCTGCGCGGTCTCGCCTCCGACACGCTCGCCCGGACGCTGCGCCAGCACTTCGACCGGATCCTCGCTCGGAACGACCCGCGGATTTTCAACCTCGTGGGGACATTCTTCGAGTACTACTACTCGATGTCCTCGCGCGGGCAGATCGTCCGGGCGCTGGTGGCGTTTACCCTGGACGGAGATCATATCTTCTATCGGCGACTGGAGCGCATGGGGGCCTTTGACCGGCCCTGCGACCGGCATTACCGCTATCAGGGCGTTGCATTGATGACCGGGGACAGGATCTTTCTGAACGACTACGAATACGGCGCCGGCATCGAAATCACGCAGACCGTCCTTTATCCCGACTATTCACATCGCTGGACGCGACTGCATGGCGTAAAGGTCGGCGTTTCGGCCAATCGCGACCATGTGCCCTGCTGCGTACGATCCTATCTGGAACGGACAATGCCGCGGATGCCCCTGTTCGCAGCCCTGCGCAAATGCGGACTGTTCGACAGCGACAGTCCCGAAATCCCCAAGCACGTCCTGCCGATGATCGACAACGCCCGCTCGGGACCTCATGTGTTCGACGCATTTTCAGACGAACGGGAATAATCCTTCGCCCGACCTTCGCGCCCAAGGCGAGTTGTGATCGGCATCGATGCGGCCGTCGGCTGCGCTGAAATACCCCTGCGGTTCAACGACATCGCAACCGTCGCGCGCGGTCTTTGTGTTCATCAAACGGATCGGTCGCCATGGCGCGGTCGCGCGACTGGACTGCATTCTCCCGACAATTGCCATGCGGTGCGGGCGATCAACCGCGCTGTTCCCACACCGCTCGTCACATGCATATTTACGCCGCCTGATGTCGCAGGCTGACATCCGGGCGTCGGATGGGCCCTGCCTAATGCGTTCGGGATGGAAGAGGCTGCTTGACCAGCCGAAGCAAGAGCGAGGAGTAGATTTGATGTCCAGTGAGCTCGAATATCTGGCTCGCCGTGTCGCCGTCGGCAAGATCAGCCGGCGCGCGTTTCTCGGCCGCGCGGCCGCCTTGGGGGCGAGCACGGCCTTCGCCGGTTCGCTGCTCGGCGGCGCGGCGCGCGCCGCCGGACCGCAGAAAGGCGGCACGCTGAAGGCCGGGCTGGTCGGCGGGGAATCGACCGACGGTCTCGACCCCGCGAAGATCAACAATCAGGTGACGGGCGCCTTCGCCCGTTGCTGGGGCGAGAAGCTCACCGACATCGACGACAAGGGCAAGCTCGTCAACCGGCTGGCCGAAGAGGTCGGGGCGTCCGACGACGCCAAGGTGTGGACCTTCAGGATCCGCAAGGGCGTCACCTTCCACAACGGCAAGGAACTCGACGCCAGCGACGTGCTGGCCACGATCGAGCGTCATGCCGGCGAAGGCAGCAAGTCCGGCGCGCTCGGCATTCTGAGGGGGATCGATTCGATGAAGGTCGAGGGTGGCGACTTCGTCGTCTCGCTCAAGGAAGCCAATGCCGACCTGCCCTTCCTGATGTCGGACTATCACCTCATTATCCAACCGAACGGCGGCAAGGATGGTCCCGACGCCGGCATCGGAACCGGGCCCTACAAGATAGCCGCGCATGAGCCCGGCGTGCGCGAGATCGGCGCCCGCCACGAGGGTTACTGGGACACGGCGCGCGGCCATGCCGACCAGATCGAGATCCTGGTCATCAACGATGCCACTGCCCGGACCGCCGCCCTGCAGGGCGGCCAGATCCACATGATGAACCGGGTGGAGCCGAAGATCGTCGACCTGATCAAGCGCGTTCCCGGCGTGAAGATCCAGAACGTTGCGGGCGCTGCCCACTATGTCTTCGCCATGCAGTGCACGACGCCGCCCTTCGACAACAACGACCTGCGGCTGGCGCTGAAACTTGCCGTCGACCGCAAGGAGATGGTCGACAAGGTGCTGCGCGGCTACGGCACGGTCGGGAACGACATCCCCGTCAACGCCTCCTATCCGCTCTTCCCCGAAGGCATAGAGCAGCGCGAGTTCGACCCGGAGAAGGCCGCGTTCCATTACAAGAAGTCGGGCCACAGCGGACCGATCACCTTCATCACGTCCGATGTCGCCTTCCCCGGCGCGGTCGACGCGGCCCAGCTCTTCCAGCAGAGTTGCGCCAAGGCGGGCATCACGCTCGACGTGCAGCGCGCACCGGGCGACGGCTATTGGGCCGAGGTCTGGAACAAGAAGCCCTTCTCGGCCTCCTACTGGGTCGGCCGGCCGACGCAGGACCAGCAATATTCGACGGCCTATCTGTCGACGGCCGACTGGAACGAAACCCGCTTCAAGCGCGAGGACTTCGACAAGCTGGTCGTGGCGGCCCGGGCCGAACTGGACGAGGACAAGCGTAAGGCGATGTACCGCGACATCGCCCTGATGGTCCGCGACGACGGCGGCGCCATCATTCCGATGTACAACGACTGGATCGATGCCGTCTCCGAGAAGGTCGAAGGCTATGTGCCTTACCCATCGGGCGAATTGATGGGCGGCCTTGCGCTGTCCATGTGCTGGCTCGCCGCCTGAACGCGCGCCCCGTCGGCAAAGACCTCGGGGTGTTCGCGCGAGAACACCTCGAGTTCCTCCATGACGGAATCGATATGCGCGCCCGTCGCCGCGCGCGCACCTTCGACGTCGCCCCTGCGAAGGGCATCGACGATCGCCGTGTGCTCGGCGAAGGTGAGCGCGTGCCGGCGCGGTGATCCGAGCAGCCGACGCGCCCGGTCCAGTGCCAGCCGCGCCTTCTCCACCGTCGCGCGAACCCGGGAAAAGCCGGCGGCGCTGACCAGCAGGTCGTGGAACTCCAGGTCGAGCCGGTGGAAGCCGGGACGGTCACCCGCCTCCATCGCCGCCTTCTGATAACGAAGGTTCCGCTCCACTTCGACAAGCAATTCCGGATCGCGCCGCGCTGCGAGCAGCGCCATGGTCTCGCCTTCCAGGGCGCGGCGCAGGAACATGTTCTCCCTGGCATCGGCGAGACGGATCAGCGACACCGTCGAGCTGCTCTGCGGCCTGATCTCGACAAGTCCTTCGGCCTTCAGCCGGTTGAGCGCCTCCGAGATCGGAAAGCGAGACACGCCGAAACGCGCCGCGAGCTCGTTCTTGTCCAGGATAGCGCCTGGCCGGATCTCAAGCGCCACGATCGCCTCGCGCAACGCGTCGACGACGCGCTCGGTGGCCCCGCCCTGTGGCCGGGCACCCAATCGTCCGGGCCTCGAAAGCATCGTCATGACGGCTCGCGCATCCCGGCCGGTGACCCTGTTTCGCTCTTGCGATTCATGCTAACATGTTAGTATGCTCGATGGCGTGATCCGTCAATCCAGCCACCTCGCCCGGCGAGGCCAGCCAGCGAACAGGAACCATCGATGAACTCTGACAAGGCCGCCTCACGGACATTGCGGCTGAGCGGCGAAGACAATGTCGTGGTGGCGGCCGACCGTATCGAGCCCGGCACCGTCATCGGTCCCGGCGCGGAGACCAGCCAGCGCATCCCCTTCGGCCACAAGATCGCGGCGAGACCGATCGCCGAGGGCGAAGCCGTGATCAAATTCGGCCAGATCATCGGTTTCGCCAGCAAGCCGATCGCCCCGGGCGACTGGGTGCACGAGCACAACGTCTTCATGCATGATTTCGAGCGCGACTATCAGATCGCGGCGGCGGCGCGGGCCGAGAACATCCTGCCCGTCGAGGAACAGGCGACCTTCCAGGGCTATCGCCGGGCGAACGGCAAGGCCGGCACGCGCAACTATGTCGGCATATTGACCAGCGTGAACTGCTCGGCATCTGTCGCGCGCTTCATG
The DNA here is from genome assembly GCF_016756635.1 of Mesorhizobium sp. L-8-10. Lineage (NCBI taxonomy): Bacteria > Pseudomonadati > Pseudomonadota > Alphaproteobacteria > Hyphomicrobiales > Phyllobacteriaceae > Mesorhizobium > Mesorhizobium sp. L-8-10. The sequence continues at coordinate 6,438,052 of NZ_AP023263.1, forward strand.
GCAGAAGCCGCGACCCGGTCGGGCATCCTCGAACAGTTCGGCAATGTCGACGGGGTGGTTTCCTTCACCCACGGCACCGGATGCGGCATGGCCGGGTCCGGCGAGGGTTTCGAGGTGCTGAAGCGCACCCAATGGGGCTATTCGGCCAATCCGAATCTCGGTGCCGTCCTGCTCGTCGGCCTCGGCTGCGAAGTGTTCCAGATCGGCCGCATGAAGCAGCTCTACGGCATCGAGGAGAGCGACACGTTCCGCACCATGACCATCCAGGACACGGGGGGAACCAGGAAGACCATCGAGCAGGGCCTGGAACGGATCAAGGAGATGCTGCCGATCGCCGACCGGGCAAGGCGCGAGACCATTCCCGCATCGGAGATCATGCTTGCGCTGCAATGCGGCGGATCGGACGGCTATTCCGGCATTACGGCCAACCCGGCACTCGGCGTGGCGGCCGACATATTGGTTCGCAACGGCGGCACGGCGATCCTCTCCGAAACACCCGAGATCTACGGTGCGGAGCATCTTCTGACCCGACGCGCCAGGAACCAGGCGGTCGGCGAGAAGCTGGTCGAGCGCATCCGCTGGTGGGAAGACTACACAAGCCGCAACGCGGGCGAGATGAACAACAATCCCTCTCCCGGCAACAAGGCGGGCGGGTTGACCACCATCCTCGAGAAATCCCTGGGCGCCGCAGCCAAGGGCGGCTCGACGACGCTCAATGCCGTCTACGAATATGCCGAGCCGGTCACCGAGAGGGGTTTCGTATTCATGGACACGCCTGGCTACGACCCGGTCTCGGCGACCGGCCAGGTGGCCGGCGGAGCCAACATGCTCTGTTTCACCACCGGCCGCGGCTCCGCCTATGGCTGCAAGCCGGTGCCTTCGATCAAGCTCGCGACCAACACGCCGATGTATCAGCGCATGATCGAGGACATGGACATCAATTGCGGGGACATATTGGCCGGCGTTCCGGTGGAAGAGAAGGGTCAGGAGATCTTCGAGGAGATTCTCGCCGTCGCGTCCGGCAAGCGCACGAAGTCGGAGGAACTGGGTTACGGCGACAACGAATTCGTCCCCTGGCAGATCGGCGCCGTCATGTAGCCGCCTGCACCGGGGAGGAAGCAGCCCGGTCGGGCGACCGGACGGAGAAGTCGAAGACCAAGGGGAAGCAAAAGGGAGGAATATCATGAAGAGAATTCTCACGACCGCTATCCTGGCGGCCGGCGTGGCAATCGCCGCCGGTGTTGCCCAGGCCGACACCTCGGACAAGAAGATCGCGCTCTCCAACAACTATGCCGGCAACTCCTGGCGGCAGGCCATGCTGAAGAGTTGGGAGAAAGTGACCGGGCAGGCCGTCACCGACAAGGTGGTGGCCGCCGCCGATCCTTTCACCACGGCCGAAAACCAGGTGACGGAGCAAGCCGCCCAGATCCAGAACATGATCCTGCAGGGCTATGATGCGATCGTGCTCAACGCAGCGTCGCCCGACGCGTTGAACGGAGCGGTGAAGGAAGCGTGCGACGCGGGCATCGTCGTCGTCTCCTTCGACGGCATCGTCACCGAGCCCTGCGCCTGGCGCATCGCCGTCGACTTCAAGCAGATGGGCAAGGACGAGGTGCTCTATCTCGCGCAGAAGATGCCGCAGGGCGGCAATCTGCTGGAGATCCGCGGCCTGGCCGGAGTCTTCGTCGATGACGCCATTTCCTCGGGCATCCATGAGGGCGTGAAGGAAAACCCGCAGTTCAAGATCGTTGGTTCCGTGCATGGCGACTGGGCGCAGGATGTCGCGCAGAAGGCTGTCGCCGGCATCTTGCCGTCGCTGCCGGAGATCCATGCGGTGGTAACGCAGGGTGGCGACGGCTACGGCGCCGCGCAGGCCTTCAAGGCGGCCAACCGTCCGACCCCGCTGATCATCATGGGCAATCGTCAGGACGAGTTGGCGTGGTGGAAAGAGCAGAAGGACGCCGGCGGCTACGAGACCATGTCGGTGTCGATCGCACCTGGGGTTTCCACCCTCGCATTCTGGGTCGCCCAACAGATTCTCGACGGCAAGGAAGTGCCGAAAGACCTGACGGTTCCCTTCCTGCGCATCGACCAGGACACACTGGAGACGAATCTCGAAACGACCGAAAAGGGCGGCGTCGCCAACACCGAGTACTCGCTCGATGATGCGCAGAAGGTGATCGCCGGCGCCAAATAGACGGATATAGGCAGAGGGCGCTGCCATTGATGCTGCCGACCCTGGAGGCCACCTCGCCTGACCACGGAGCCTGTCCTCGGGCTTGCCGGAGGCAAGACCCGCGGGCGGCCCGCCTCTCCCCGTCGTCCGGGGGAAGCCGGCCGCGAATCGGGCGCGCGAGGGAGCTCCACCTCGTCACTCCGAATTCGGAAATGCTGTAGCCTCATGTCGCAGCCTTCTGCCTCCCTCGTCCATCTCGATCGCGTGGCCAAGAGTTTCGGCGCCGTCCGGGCGCTGGCCAGTGTGGATCTGCAGATCGCCGCGGGGCGCTGCCTCGGCCTGGTCGGCCACAACGGCGCGGGCAAATCGACGCTGATGCACATTCTGGCCGGAACGCTCGCGACCGATAGCGGGCGGATCCTGGTCGACGGGCTCGACCTCACCGGGAGCTACGGCGTCGCCGGCGCGAACGCGCACGGCATCCGTTGTGTCTTCCAGGAGCTGTCTCTCTGTCCGAACCTGTCGGTGGCCGAGAATGCGCGCATCATGCATCCCTCGTTGAGAGGGTTCGGCTGGCGGCGCCGGGCCGCCCGGCTCATTCTCGACAGGCTCGACGCGATCTTCCCCGGCCACGGTATCGCGGCCGACGCCACGGTCGGCGACCTCTCGATCGCCCGGCGTCAGATGGTGGAGATCGCCCGCGCCTTTTCGGTCTCCGACCGGCCGGTCAAGCTCGTCATCCTCGACGAGCCGACCTCCTCCCTGGACGCGGTGCTTGCGGGACAACTCCTGGCCCATGTCAGGGCATTCGTGGCCGAAGGCGGTGCGGTCGTGCTGATCTCCCATCTTCTCGGCGAGATCCTGTCTACCGCCGACCGCATCGTGGTCATGCGCGACGGCAAGGTGGTGGCGGAGCGCGAAGCTTTCACCTTCAGCCGCGCGACGCTGGTCGAAAGCATGGGCAGCGTGGTGCGCGAGACCAGTTCGGGCGCTGCCGCCTCGAAGCGGCTTGGCGGCACGCCGCTTGTCGCGGCAATTCCTGTCGGACAGGACGGCGGACGCGGGCTGATAGCCCATCGGGGCGAGATCGTCGGACTCGCCGGCCTCGGCGGCCATGGCCAGACCGAAATGTTGCTCCGTATCTTCGAGGGTGCCGGGCGACGCGTGGCCGGCGTCTCCGTCTCAGCCCCGGCTGCGATCGTTGCGGGGGATCGACAGACGGACGGTGTCTTTCCGCTCTGGTCGATTGCCGAGAACATGACAATCGCCTCGCTCGCCGGCATGACGCGCCATTTCCTCATCGAGCCCGCGCAGGAAAAGGCGATGGCCGAGGCCTGGCGCAAACGCATGGGGATCCGTACCGACGACGTCGCCAACCCGCTGCTTTCGCTGTCGGGCGGCAACCAGCAGAAGGTTCTGTTCGCGCGCGCACTCAGCTCGGCGGCCGAGATCATCCTGATGGACGACCCGATGCGCGGCGTCGACATCGGCACCAAGCAGGACGTCTACGCTATGCTGCGCGCCGAGGCGGACAAGGGGCGGACCTTCCTCTGGTACACCACGGAGATGGACGAACTGAAACACTGCGACCACGTCTACGTGTTCCGCGACGGCCGGATCGTGGTCGATCTGCCACGCAGCCAACTGACGGAAGAGAAGGTCCTGCAATCATCCTTCGAGGCCGCCGCATGACGCAGTCGTTGCTGGCGCGCCATATCCGTGTCGCCCTGCCCGCCCTGTCGCTGGCGGTGCTGCTCGCCGCGGTCTTCTATATGCAACCGCGGGCGATGAGTTATGTCGGGCTCAACCTGCTGCTGAACCTCGCGCTGCCGATCGCCTTCGCGACCATCGCGCAGATGTTCGTGATCACGATCAACGAGCTCGATCTGTCGATCGGCGCCTATGTCGGCTTCGTAGCCTGCGTCGGCGCGACCTGGCTGCGCGACGATCCCGCACTGGGCGTTGCAACGCTCGCCGGGGGCGTGCTGGCCTACGCCGCCGTCGGCGCGCTGATCCATGTCAGGAACCTGCCGTCGATCGTGGTGACGCTCGGCATGTCCTTCGTCTGGCTCGGCCTCGCCATACTGGTGCTGCCGACCCCCGGCGGGAAGGCGCCGGACTGGCTGCGTGCCGCCATGACCTTCAAGACGCCGCTTTTGCCCCTCGCGATCTGGGCATCGATCCTGCTCGCCCTTGTCGTCCATGTCGGCCTGATGCGCTCCGCCTACGGCGCGGTGCTGCGCGGAGCCGGCGGCAATCCGCGATCCGTCGAACGCGCCGGCTGGTCGCTGCTTCGCGCCAAGGTCGTCATGTTCGCGCTCGCCGGCCTGTTCGGCATGTTCGCCGGGTTGACGCTGGTCGGGCTGACGACATCAGGCGACGCCAACATAGCCTTGCGCTACACGCTGCTGTCGATCGCCGGCGTTATCCTGGGCGGCAGTGAATTCACCGGCGGCCGCGTCTCGCCTGTCGGCGCCGTGATCGGCGCCATGACGCTGACCCTGGCAGGCTCCTTCCTGTCCTTCCTGCGCCTCGACCCGGACTGGCAGATCGGCGCCCAGGGCATCATCCTGATCGTCGTGCTGGCGCTGCGGGTCCTCATCAACCGGACGGAGGCGCGCGCAGCATGACCGGACGGCTCCGTCGGCTTGCGGACAGACCCTGGCTCTGGGCCTATATCGGAGCCTTGGCCGTCTGGCTCGCCACGATCGCATTCACCGAAGGCCGCGGCGGCGGCGAGGTGCTTACCGCCGCCCTCTCCTTCGCGACCTTCTCGGTCGTGGTCGCCATCGGCCAGATGTATGTGATCACTCTTGGACCGGGCAATGTCGACCTGTCCATTCCGGCAACGATAACGCTCGCGGGCGCAGTCGCCATGAAGATCATGGATACGCAGGATTCGATGATCCTGCCTGGTCTGGCCATCGCCGTCGGCTGCGGCGCCGGCGTCGGCATGCTCAACCACGCGCTGATCCGCCTGCTCCGCATTCCGCCGATCATCGCGACGCTCTCGTCGAGCTTCGTGGTGCTTTCGGCCGCCATCTCCTACAGCCGCGGAATCCGGATCAAGCCGCCGCCCATGCTCGCCGAGTTCACGACCCTGGTCCTCTGGGGCGTTCCGGTGCTCGCCGTCGTCATGATCCTCGTCACTGGCGCCATGAGCGTCGTGCTTCATCGTACGATCTACGGCCGGACCGTTACCGCCATCGGGCAGAATGCGCGCGCCGCGAGGCTTGCCGGACTGCCGGTCGATTGGACCCGTTTCGCGACCTATGTGCTGTGCGGCGCCTTCGCCGGCCTCAACGGCTATCTGCTTTCGGGCTTCTCCGGAGGTGCGGCGCTCAATATGGGGCAGGAATATCTGCTGGCTTCGATTGCGGTCGTGGTCATCGGCGGCACCTCCGTCGCCGGCGGCTCGGCCAATCTCCCCGGCCTGTGGGGCGCGGCGATGCTGCTCTTCCTGCTGGTCACCATGCTCAACACCTTCGGCTTCGGCGCCGGCATACGCCTGGTGCTGACCGGACTGATCATCATCGGCGTCATCACACTGGCCGGCGGCAAGCGGGCCTTGCGCTGAAACAACGGAGGAACAGCCTGGACCTCCTGAGCGACGGCTACGAATATTCGACAAGAGGTATCGCCACCTGACGGCGCCTATCAGGCCACGAGAATGTGAACCGCTCCGGGCCCCCGGAGGCTTCACCTTCTTAAGGCTTGGAGCTTCCGCCAAACCCCGGGGCGGTTGAGGCTGCCGCTGATCGAAACGAGGCCTGTCATCTGACGCAACGCACCTGTTATCAGGCGGCCGAATGCTGCCTCAGCAACCGCACCAGCATTCGTCTCATGTGATCCTGACCACCGAAGAAGATCGCGAGGACCCGGACATCGCCCTTGTCTTCGACAATATCGAACCAGACGACGGCCCGGCCAAGCGTGACGTCGCGCAGGCCGGGAAGGACGTCGTCATGCATGGTCCCGCCATAGGGTGCTCTTGGAAGTGCTTCAATATCCGCGCGGATTGACTGAACACGCTCTTCGGCGCGCTCCACCGCAGTGCCGGCCGCTTCACCGAATTCGATACGGCTCTCGAAGAGAAAGTCGAAGATAAGTTCGAAATCACGCTCCGCATCCACCGAGAACGTGACCTTATGCGCCATGCGCGGCGCGCTTCCTGTTGGCGATAGCGGAAATCCTGTCCTTCATCGTCGCGCCAGAGACGAATTCGCCCTCCCGGCGCGCCTTAACAAGCTTTCGGAGCGCCGCAACTTCAAGCTCCTCGCCTTCTGTCCGCAGGCGCAACAATTCCAGCCCTTGCTGAAGCACGGCGCTGACACTCGGATATCGTCCCTGCTCAACAAGCTCGCGCGCAAAGGCGTCCTGGCTGTCGGTCAGCGAGATGGAGGATTTGACGGTCATGGGCGCCCTTCTTTCTTGTACATGGTGCTACCTGGTAGCACTCTCGTCAAGGCACATCAGAGGGCAGCTGGCTGGGGCGCCAGGATTCGAACCTGGGAATGGCGGTACCAAAAACCGCTGCCTTACCACTTGGCGACGCCCCAACGACCGGTCATCCGACCGGCGCAGGCGTCTATACACACTGCATCCTGGCAAGACAATGACCTGCAAAAGAATGCGGTGGATTGAGCCACAGCAATCCAAGATTCACCGGGAGGCCGGTCAGGTCGTCTCTATGAAGGCGAACAGGATCTCGCGGGCCGCCTTGTGATCTCCATCCCTTACGGCGGCTTCGAGTCTGGCGAGTTCCTCGCGCAGATGCCAGCTCTCGCGCGGCTGCTTCTTGCCGTACATTATCTTGGGATGGACCGTCCGCTCGACATTTGCGGGATCGTAGAACAGTTCCTCGAAAAGCTTCTCGCCCGGTCGCGAGCCGACAACCCGGATCTCGATGTCGCCGCCTGGATTGTCGTCGTCCTTCACGGAAAGCCCGGCCAGCCTGATCATGTTCTCGGCCAGGTCACGGATGCGTACCGGCTCGCCCATGTCGAGCAGGAAGATCTCGCCCTGTTTCGATAGGCTCGCCGCCTGGATGATGAGCTCCGCCGCCTCGCTGGTGGCCATGAAGTAGCGGGTCATCTTCTCGTCGGTCAGGGTCAGCGGCCCGCCCTTCTCGATCTGTTCCTTGAACAGCGGCACGACCGAACCCTGCGAACCGATGACGTTTCCGAAACGTACGGAGCAGAAGCGGCCCCTGCCATTGCCCGTCTGGTCATGAGACGCGAAGCTGCGCACGATGATCTCGGCCCAGCGCTTGGTGGCGCCCATGACATTGGTGGGCCGCACGGCCTTGTCGGTCGAGATGAGTACGAAATACTCGACCTGGGCTTCGTGGGCGGCCCGCGCCACCACCCAGGTGCCGAGGACATTGTTGGCGATACCGCTGATCGGATTGATCTCGACCATCGGCACATGCTTGTAGGCAGCAGCGTGAAACACCGTGTCGATTGCATGGCTTTCGAAAAGCCGGCGTACCGCCGCTTCGTCGGTGACCGAACCCAGCACGGGCAGGGGCTTGCAACCCGGCTGCTCCCGCAGCGCACGTTCGATCTCGTACAAGGCGAATTCATCGACGTCGAACAGGATCAGCGCCTTGGGCCGCAGCGTGACGATCTGCTTGCAGAGTTCCGACCCGATCGAGCCGCCGGCACCTGTGACCAACACCGTCTTGCCGTTGATCGGGGCCTCTAGAATCGCCGGATCCGGCGGGACCATGGGCCTGCCGAGAAGATCGTCGATGCCGATGTCCCTGACCCTCGACACCAGATCCCCGCCGAAGCCGCTCGCCACGGACGGCAGGAAGCTGAGGCGGACCGGCGTCTTGGCAAGCGTTCGGAACATCGCCGCTTTCGACGCGCTCGCGACCTTGTCGGAGCAGACGATGATTTCCTGCACGTCGAGCGTCGCGATCAGCTTGATGATCCTGGCGGGATCATAGACGCGCAACCCGCCGACCTCGGCGCCGTGAAGCGGCGCATCGTCGTCCAGAAACCCCAGGAGAAGGTTGCGCGGATCATGTCTGAGGGCGGCCGAAAGCTGATGCCCCACGGGACCGACGCCGTAGATCAGTATCCGCTTCTGATTGACGACGTCTTCGACTGCCGCGCCGAGCAGGCGCTTAGCGAGAAACCGGCTGCCGGACAACAGCGCCGTACCGACGATGAAATAGATGATCGGCACAGTACGCGGCGCGCCTTGGATGCCGCGGAGCTCGGTCATATAGACCACTGCGAGCCATAGCGGAATCGAAAGCGCCAACGCCTTCATGATCGTCCAAAGCGTGGCTTCGGTGACGTAACGAACCACGACACGATAGAAGCCGAACTGATAGAGGATCGGAAGCGCGATGGCCGGGGCGGCGGCGATCAGTCCGACCTGCTTCGCGCTTGGCTGGAAGAACTCGCTCAGCCGGATCGAGTAGCTGAGCCAGAGCGCCAGAAACAGGACGAAAAAATCGAAGATGCCGAGCAGCACACGCTTTCGTGCCCGCGGCATCGAGATGAGCCAGGTGGAGGATGCGTTCAGCACGGTCGCCCTATCGTCACATGTGGCGGGTGGCTGGAACGGTCGCCGTGTTGCCCGGCGAGGAATGTTCGCGATCGTGCATGTTTCCCCTCGTCCGCGGTGCCACGGAGCGACGCGCGGTCCTTATCGCGCGAATGCCGGGGCAAATCAATGCGCGCGATCGGTGGCCGGCCCCAACAATCGACACACGCCCGGAGCGGTGGAATCGGTGCTGCGGCTCAGTCGAATTACCTCGAAACCGGTCCGATGCTCCGGGTGATGCCTGTTTCCGGCTCAAGCCGCCTTGAGCACCGCGCGCACGGAATCGATGATGAAACCCTGCGTCTCGGCATCGAGATAGGCGTGCATCGGCAGACTGAAGACTTCCTTCGCAACGCTCTCGCTGACAGGCAGACTGCCGCCGACCGACGGGAAGCCCTTGTAGGCCGTCTGCATATGCAGGGGCTTCGGATAATAGATTGCAGTCGGCACGCCCTTGTCCTTCAACGCGGCCACGATCGCGTCGCGGTCGCGACCCGGCGCGCGAAGCGTGTATTGCGCCCAGACCGAAACCGAGCCAGCGGGCACGGAAGGCGTGACCAGGACGTTGCCGAATCCTTCGTCGTAGGCGGCCGCGATCCGGTTGCGGGCTTCGATCTCATCGGGGAAGATAGCCAGCTTCTCGATCAGAATGCCGGCCTGCAGGCTGTCGAGCCGGCCGTTCATGCCGATGCGGACATTGTCGTAACGGTCTTCGCCTTTGCCGTGGAAGAGCAGCGACCGCAAGAGCTGCGCCATATCGTCGTCATTCGTGAACATCGCGCCGCCGTCGCCATAGGCGCCGAGCGGCTTGGCCGGAAAGAAGCTGGTGGTCGTCGCCATGCCGATCGTGCCGACCTTGCGCCCCTTGTAGGTGGCGCCGAAACTCTGTGCGGCGTCGCAAAGCAGCCAGAGGTCGTTCTCCGCGGCGACCGGCTCGAGCCGGTCATAGTCGGCAGGAAGGCCGAAGAGATCGACAGCGATGATGCCGGCCGGTTTCAGCCCAGCGTCTTTCGCCTCGCGGATCGCCGCCTTCAGGCTTTCCGGATCCATATTGTAGCTGTCCGGCTCGATGTCGACGAAGTAAGGAGTTGCGCCGAGCCAGGCGACGACTTCCGCCGTGGCGGCGAAGGTGAAGGAGGGACAGAACACCGCCTGTCCCTGGCCGACGTTCCTGGCCATCAGAACCAGGGCGAGCGCGTCGGTGCCGTTCGAGCAGCCGATGGCGTGGCGCGCGCCACAGAAAGAGGCCAGCCGGGTTTCGAATTCACCTACCTCCGGCCCGAGAATGTAGGCGCCATGGTCGAGCGTCCGCCGCATCGCGGCCTCCACACGATCGCGAATGCGAGCCTGCTGGGCGGCAAGGTCGATGAAAGGGATCGGAGTCTTCATGCCAATATGGTTCCCGATTTCGATCGGGCCACGGAACCGATGTGGCGGCTGCCATGGGCCGGGAGGTTCCCTAGACCGCGGTCAGGCTTTTTGCCAGCGGCCTGTCGGGCTTTTGCTGCGATCGCAATGACGATTTGTTGCGTCCGGAAAAGAACGCCTGGCGCGGCGGCGTCCCAAATGAATCAGGCGCCGGGAGCGGCGCCTGTATTCCAATCGTCCTCGCTTTGCCGCCTCAGCCGCGGAAGCGCTCGACGAGGTTCCAGGCGGCCGGCACGATCGCCGCGGCGAGTGCGACCTTGACGAGGTCCGTCACGATGAACGGCCCGACGCCGAAGGCGATCGCCTTCTCCGCGCCGAACAGATAAGCAAGCCAGGCCGCGCCTAGTCCGAGAATAGCCACCTCGCCGACGAGCATCGCGGCGAAGAGCTTCACGGGATGACGGTCCAGCCCCCGGTCGGCGGCCCAGCCCGCGATCGTGGCCGCGACGACGAAACCGACCAGGTAGCCACCCGTCGGCCCCGCCATATAGGCGAGACCGGCACCGGTCGCGAAGACAGGCAAGCCGACCGCACCCTGGGCGAGATAGGTGAGCAGCGTCACGAAGGCGAGATCACGCCCATAGGCGGCGCCGATCAGGAACACGGCGAGGACCTGCAGCGTCATGGGAACCGGCCAGAAGGGAACGGTCACCTTCGCCGAGAGCGCGAGCAAGGCCGTGCCCGCGATCACCGCCACCGCTTGCATCAGAAGGCGGCTTACCCCGTCCTGCGGGAACGCAAGGGAGATGAGCGGACGTGAGACTGCAGCGACGGCCATGAATAAACCCTTCCTGTGCGGGCCGGAACCTCCGGCGATCGGGTTTCGGTATATTGGCTTCCGTGCTAAGCGGCAAACGATTTTGCTGCGCAATACCGCACAACGGAGGAGCACGGCCGTGGCTCTGGAATTCGACATGACCTTCGACCCCGCTTATGGCCACGCCGTCCAGATAGCACCCAATGTGCTTCGGCTGACGGTCGAGAATCCGAGCCCATTCACCTTCCACGGCACCAACACCTATATCGTGGGCGAGCACGCCCTGGCCGTCATCGATCCGGGTCCGGAGGACGAGGCGCATCTTGCCGCCATATTGAGGGCGGCTGCCGGTCGGCCGATCAGCCATATCTTCGTCAGCCATACGCATCGCGATCACTCCCCCTTGACCACGCGCCTCAAGGAGCGCACGGGCGCGACGGTCTATGCGGAAGGACCGCATCGCCCCGCCCGGCCGCTGCGAATCGGCGAGCTCAATCCGCTCGATGCCAGCGCCGATACGAGCTTCCGCCCCGACGTTGCGCTGGCCGATCAGGCATTGGTGGAAGGCGACGGCTGGACGTTGCGGGCCATCCACACGCCCGGCCACGCGGCCAACCATGCAGTCTTCGCGCTCGAGGGCACGGGCCTCCTGTTCTCCGCGGATCACGTGATGGCCTGGTCCACTTCGATCGTGGCTCCGCCCGACGGCGCCATGGCGGATTATATGGCGTCGCTCGACAAGCTCCTGGAACGCGACGATCGATCATTCCTGCCCGGCCACGGCGGGCCGGTCACCGCGCCGCAGGCTTTCATGCGCGGCCTGAAGGCGCACCGGAAGATGCGGGAAAGGGCGATCGTCGAGCGGCTGGCAGCGGGTGACCGCACCATCTCCGAAATGGTCAGGGCCATTTACCGGGACACCGACCCGCGGCTGCACGGAGCTGCGGGTCTGTCCGTGCTCGCCCAGCTCGAGGATCTCGTCGCGCGCGATGTCGTCGCCACGCCGGCAGCCGTCGCCATCGACGCGGAGTACTGGCTGAGATAGTCGCGCCAAGGCCGAAACAACTTCGATCGATTCCCGTCGGTCTCGCCGGCTCTCATAGCAAGGCGCCGGATGTTGACACATCCGGTCGGTGTGATGCTGACGCATCCACCCGCCCCCAATCGCTGGCGCGACCCCTCCGGGCCGCTTGGCTTTCGCACCAGTGGCGTTGCGCGGTGGCGTGCCGCAGCGTCGATCTCGTTAACCGCTGGCGTCAGTTCTCCGGGGACTCCGGCGCGGCTACGCCTGCCTGGAGTTCGACTTCCTTGTCCGTCTCGTCGAGAAACCCGGCGATCCGCCTGCTATTGTCGCCGAGGTCGTGCCGGCCGAACCGGGATGCCGATCGCATGTCGACATAGGTGGACCCGCCCTCGTCCGCGAGGCGGATCGCGACGTCGGACGCAAAACCCAGGATCGTCGTACGGGCGACGAATACGATCGTGACGGCGCCGGGATCGAACTCGCTAGGCCCATTCGACGAGTATCTGCCGATTTCCGTCCAGCCATGCGCGGCGGCAAGGCCCTCGACGATCGGCTCGACGCGGTCGATCGGCAGTTCGTAGCGCCGACCGGTGATCTCCGGGTAGTTTTCCTGCTGGATCGCCGCGGCGTCCGCGCCGATCGTCGGGACCGGAATCATCGTATCGGTTTGCAGCCCGGCCGCGGCCGCAAGCAGCGGCGGGTCGGAAAGATCGGTCGAGATGTCATTGAGCTGCGGATAGACGAATACGCGGTAACCCGACACGAGGAACGGCGTCAGCACGGCGAGGGCAATCAGGCCGCCCAACACAGCATTCGAGGCACCCCGCTCACCGAGCGCCCAGACACGGGAGAAACCCGTTGCCGCCAGTATGAGGGCTGCGACCGCCAGGGCGCCGACGATCCCGAGGATCCACAACAACGCGACGGTCTCGAGCAGGCTGTAGCGATGCGCCAGTCCAGCGACGACGAAAAGCACCGCATCGAACCACGCGAGTCGCCGCGACCAAGCCGCGGCTGACGACGAGCGCCGCTCAACCAGAACCGCCATGCCACTTCGCATCAAGACCATCGGGCGCGTTCTAACGCATCGGTCCGAGAATCGGAATCGATTTCGGTGGAATACGATGCGCCGGTCCGAAGGGATACAGCGGCCGTGCCCGCTCAAGCGGGCACGGCGAAGACGCTGCGGTTTCAGAAAGGACGGTTGTGCGACCGTATCAGGCAGTCGGCAAGCGATAGTCCTGGAACTGCTGGCGCAGCGTAGTCTTCTGGATCTTTCCGGTGGCCGTGTGGGGAATCTCGGCGACGAAGGCGACATCGTCAGGCATCCACCATTTGGCGATCTTGCCGTTCATGTAGCCGAGGATGTCGTCCTTCGACGGCTCCTTGCCAGCCTTGCGCACCACCACCAGCAGCGGCCGCTCGTCCCATTTGGGGTGGGCGACACCGATCACGGCAGCCTCGGCGACATCGGGATGGCCGACGGCGAGGTTCTCGATATCGATCGTCGAAATCCACTCCCCGCCCGACTTGATGACGTCCTTGGCCCGGTCGGTGATCTGCATGTAGCCGCTGGCATCGATATGGGCGACGTCGCCCGTGTCGAACCAACCCTCTTCGTCGAATTGCTCCTTGCCGGCCCCGCCGTAATAGGCCCTGGCCACTGCCGGACCCCGCACCTTCAATCGTCCGAAGGTCTTGCCGTCCCACGGCCGGTCGACATTGTTATCGTCCGTCACCTTCATCTCGACGCCGAACGGCGCATGCCCTTGCTTCTGCTGGACGTCCAGCCGGGCATTACCCTCCAATCCGTCATGAACCGGCTTCATCGTGCCGAGCGTGCCCAGCGGGCTCATCTCGGTCATGCCCCATGCATGGATCACCTCGACGCCGTAGTTGTCCTGGAACTTCTGGGTCATGGCGCGCGGACAGGCTGAACCGCCGATCACCACCTTCTTGAGATGAGGCAGCTTCTTACCCGTCTCCTCCAGATGCTGCAGCAGCATGAGCCAGACCGTCGGCACGGCGGCGGTAAAAGTCACCTTCTCGCTATCGAGAAGCTCGTAGATCGATGCCCCGTCCATCTTGCCGCCGGGCATGACGAGCTTGGCGCCGATCATCAGCGCGCTCTGGCCTAGTCCCCAGGCATTGGCGTGGAACATCGGCACGACAGGCAGCACCACGTCGCGCGAGGAAATGCCCATCGCATCGGGCATGCAGGCGATCATCGCGTGCAGCACGTTGGAACGGTGGCTGTAGAGCACTCCCTTGGGATCGCCGGTCGTTCCCGATGTGTAGCACATGCCTGCGGCGGTGTTCTCGTCGAAGCTCTTCCAGGCGAAATCGCCGTCGGCCTCGCCCAGCCACTCCTCGTAGGCGACGGCGTTCGGCAGCGAAGTCGCCGGCATATGCGCCTTGTCGGTGAGCACGATGACCTGCTTGAGCGACTTCACCCCGCCGGCGACCTTCTCGATCAGCGGCAGGAAGGTCAGGTCGACGAAAACGGCCCTGTCCTCCGCATGGTTCATGATCCATAGGATCTGTTCCGGAAAAAGGCGCGGATTGAGCGTGTGATAGACCGCGCCGATGCCCATGATGCCATACCAGGCCTCGAGATGGCGCGCGGTGTTCCAGGCCAGCGTAGCGATGCGATCGCCGAGCCCGAAGCCATCGCGCTCGAGTCGCTGGGCGACTTTCAGCGACCGGCTGCGCAATTCGCCGTAATTCGTCCTGACGATCGGGCCTTCGATGGAGCGCGATATGATCTCGCGATCGCCATGCTGCAAAGCCGCATGGTCGATCAATTTGTGGCACAGCAGCGGCCATTCCTGCATCAAGCCGAGCATTGAATCCTCCCGAAATTACCTCGCGGATAATTGAGAGCGACACGCGCGCTTTGTCCAGAGGAATGACGCGGCTTCCCTTGGGGCATCGATGAAAGTCGGCAAAGGGGCCTCGTCACAATACCGCCATTCTCGCGCGAAATCCTTCCAGGTTGGTGGGGCTCAAAGAGTAAGAGGCGTAAACTAGCGAGAGGCTCCCCATGGACGCGACCAGCGAGGTCCGTCGGACCGCCGTCCCCGTGAAGCTGCCTGCGGTTGCGGCAGGAGTAAGCTTCGCGATCGAAATGCGCGAAAACATCCAGCCTGCGGCTGAAGACCCCGATCCCTCGACCCTGGGCGAACTTCTGTCCGAAATCGACCTGACACCGTCCCAATTCGAGGATGCGCTGCCCGACCTGCCGGACCTGGAGGATTTCGAGGAGTCCGTCCGCATGGCGCTCGCGGCCGTCGGCGGGGAGCTCCTGTTCCAGATGCGGCTGGAGAATGTCGACGATTGCCGGCACGTGGCCGCGGTGACGTTGGGCACAGGCGGCGATCGCCGGGTCGCCCTCGTCATTCTGCCGCCCGAGGGTGTCATGCGGATCGAACCGGTGGAGAGCAGCACCAACCCGCTTGCGGCGCTCGCTCGCTCCTACGCCGGCGTGCTCGACGCGTACCAGTCGGCGGCTTGACTCCAGCAAGGGCCGCCGCCGCGACGTTCGAAGCGAAACAGAAGCTTCCTGCGCGGGATATAAAAGGCAGGGGTTGCGCCCACCTCGTTGCGTCAGGCATACAAAGAAGCGATTGGTGCCGTCCCGCGCCGGCAGGTCCATCACGGACGCAGAGGGACAACGTCGCTTCCTCAGGAGGGCCAGCAGATGAAGACGTCAGGGAATCCGTCACCTGGCTTCGCTCGCAACCCGGGCAAGTCGATCAGCGTCGCGCCTTACGAGGGCACGGTCACCGTTCGATCCGGGGATAGGATCATAGCCGATTCGGGACGCGCGAAGCTGCTCACGGAGGTGCCCTATCCGCCGGTCCTCTATGTTCCCTTCGGCGATATCGATTTCGGCGCCCTGGAGAAGACATCGACCTCGACCCACTGTCCCTACAAGGGCGATGCGAGCTACTGGAGCGTCAAGGGCGGCGCGAAGGATGCGATGTGGGCCTATGAGGCACCCTTCGACGAAATGGCGGAGATCAAGGATCATGGCGCGTTCTATCCCGACCGGGTGACGGTCGAGACGCGGTGAGCCGAAGCGTCACGATCAGCGAGGGACTGCGCCTTCGAAGCACCACAAGGTGACTCGAGGCGATTCGTCGATCTCGAACCAAGGAATCCCACCCGTCATTCACAGCAGAATCGAGAGGCAACGGCGCCATGCCCGGCAGACTGCCTTGGTGGTATCTGAACATCTTCTTCACAGCGCATTAAGCTTTTGCGTGCAGCAACTTTCCATCGACAATATCGAACGCATGGACGCCTGCGCTGTTCTGGTGCATAGCCTCCCCATGACGGAGCCCCTACGTGCATTGATTCAGGTGACGCAACGGTGAGCAGTTCCCATGGCGAGGGCTGTCGGACATTTCGGTGGCACTACATTCTGTCGGCGATGGCCAGCGTTGCCTTGTCGATCTGGGGCGCCTACGCGACGTCGATTCCCAATCCCGATGCCTCGCTGTACCTGAGAGCGGCAGAGTATTTCTCGCAAGGTCGCTTCGCCGACGGAATGGCCATCTATCGCTGGCCGTTCTACAGCTTGCTGATTTCAGGGGTCATGTCGCTCACCGGCTTGTCGGCGCTGCTCGCCGCGCAGGTCGTCAACGGCGTCCTGACGCTCGGCACGACCGTCACTTTTGTCGCGCTCGCCTATCGGCTGACCAATGGCGACCGGGCCTTTGTGACGGTCGCAACGATCATGATCGTTTTCCAGCCTCAGCTCACGGAACTGCGATCCTGGGTGATACGCGACAACGGCTATCTCTGTTTCTTCCTCGTCGCCGTCTACTTCGCGGTAGCCGACAACCAGCAGCCGTCGCTGTTCAGGAAGCTCGCCCTGCTCGCAGCACTGGCCGCCGCGACCTTGTTCCGGATCGAAGGATTCTATCTGGCAGCGCTTGTCGCCGTCTACTACATCCTCATCCGGCTCAGGACCGTTACCCAGCAGGCCAGCACGATCGCCGTCTTCGTCATCGCGGTATCCGCAATACTGCCGTTCATGTTCGGCATATGGGCGAGCGGTACCTTCGCCAGATGGATCGAGGGCAAAGTCCTGCCGCAGAAGATGTCGATCTTCGGCCCCGCCATTCTCGAGCGCGTCGACATCCTCGAGAAGGATGTGCTGGTGCTCGGCTCCGGACACGGATGGCAGGCCTATGTCGCCATCGCTGTTGGACTGGCGCTCATCCAGATCGTGCGCGCGTTGACGCCGGTCTATACACTCTTCGGCCTCTTCGCGTTCCTGCCGCATCGCCTGCTGCCTCAAAAGGCCAACCTCACCGTGGTCTGGTTCGCGGCCGGCCAGTTGCCGATGCTGATCCTGTTCACCTTCATGAAGGCGCTGCTCGACTGGCGCTACGCCATGGGCTTCGCCCTGATCGCGATGTTCGCGACCGTCGCCTGCGCGACCGCGAGTTGGCGAGAACTGCTGATGGGGCGCCCCCGGGCCTTTCTGGTCTTTCCCTCCATCGTCATCGCGGTCGCCATAAGCTGGGTTCTGGACACCCCGAAGCACGGACGACTGGGGCAATATACGGATGCAGCGACCTGGATCCGCGAGAACGTGCCGGCAACCGCCAACATCTGGATGAACGAGCCGCGTATCGCCTATTTCTCGGGTCACACCTATCGGAATGTGGCAGGGGTCACCGAGATCCTCTCGCTCCCCCGTCCGGCGTTCGAGAAGAACGGGCAGATCGACGTCTTTGTCTATGCGACCGGCACCGCCGATCTCAAGGCACCGTTTCCGAATGGCCGTCCGCCCAAGGTGGTCCAGACATTCTTTGGCACGGACGGGAATTTCGTTCAGGTGTTCGCCATGTGCCGGGCGATGACGCACTGCAGCCCGCCGTCGAAGCCGGCCCCCGCCAGTCAATGAGGATCGCCCTCGGCATCCACCGGCTGCAGCCGCGCGGCGGGCTCGAAGACAACTGCCTTCGGATCGCGGCGGAACTCGATCGCCGCGGCCACGAGGCAACGTTGTTCGTAGCCGGCGCTTGTCCGGATGTGAAGTTTCCTGTCGTATCGATCGCCCCGCGGCGCAAGCCATCATCGAATCACGTGCGCGCCGCGGCCTTCGCCACAGCCTTCGTCAATGCGACGAACGGACGTTTCGACCGAACCGTCGCGTTCCAGCCCGCGCCCGGTGCCGAAATCCTGTTTCTGGCCGATGCGCTGCGCAACCGCGCGGACACGCCTTTTCTCAAGCGCCTGACTCCCAGATTCCGGACCTTTGCCCGGCTTGAACAGGGCTGTTTCGACACACCGGCCAAGACGCGGATCATCGGCGTCGCCCTTTCCCAGATGCGAGCCGCCGTGGAGCGCTATCCCTCGAGCCGCGAGCGTGTCGCCGTCATCCCCCCCGCCATTGCGGAAACGCGGCGGCGGCCCGAGCTTCGCGATCAATTGAGGCCGGCGGCACGGGCAGAACTGGGATTGGCGCCGGACGAGCCGGCCTGGCTCTGGCTCGGCCTCCAGCCGGAAATCAAGGGCCTCGACCGCGTCATCGAAGCGCTTCCCGACCATCCCCGCGCACGCCTGCTGGTCGGAGGCCTCGGCTCCGGCGATCACAAGATGCGAAAACCCCTCGCCCGCGCCGCGCAACTCGGCGTGGGCGACCGCATCCGATGCATGGGCTACATCTCGGGAGACCGTTTCTTCAAGGCAGTCGCGGCGGCCGATGTGCTCGCCCATCCGGCGCGAGTCGAAGTCGCAGGGGCCGTGATTCTGGAGGCGATCGTGAACGGTCTGCCTGTCGTGACCACTGATATATGCGGCTTTGCCGGGCGGATCCTGGAGGCTGGCGCCGGCAAGGTCGTGACCGGCCCTTTCGCGGCCGACACCTTCAGCAGGTTTCTTGGTGACGTCGGTGGCGCCGGCAACGAGGACCTTTCACGCAGGGGCATTGCCTATGGCGCCAATCCGGAGCTCTATTCCGGCGTCGACGTTGCCTGCGACCTGATCGAGGCCGAGCATTGGCCGGCCCCTCCGGAAGGCCTCTGAACAGAAGTGCGACGCCGCTTGATGCTCCTGCCCGTCAGGGGCGTGACGCTCAGTCATGACGCCGTCGGTTCCCTCCCACCCGTTCCACTCGGGCGCACGAGGGTGAAGCCCTTCCTTCGAGGCCAAACGGCATTTGACCACCCTTCGCGCACAGGCGGCTCCGCCCAACGACCGTATCGCGGCGAAATCGGCGCCGTCGCTGCCGGCTCAGGCCTGCTTGCGCACCGCGGCCTGCGCCGCCGCCAGCCTGGCGATCGGCACGCGGAAGGGCGAGCACGAGACATAATCGAGGCCCACCTCTTCGCAGAACCTGATCGAGGCGGGATCCCCGCCGTGCTCGCCGCAGATGCCGAGCTTGATGGCGGGACGCGTGACGCGCCCCTTCTCGGCCGCTAGGCGCACCAGTTCGCCGACGCCGTCGACATCCAGCGACACGAAAGGATCCTGTTCGATGATACCCTTGCGGCGATAGGTCTCGAGGAAGGATGCGGCGTCGTCGCGGGAAATGCCGAAGGTGGTCTGGGTCAGGTCGTTCGTCCCGAAGGAGAAGAATTCGGCCGCTTCGGCGATCACATGGGCGCGTATCGCGGCACGGGGCAATTCGATCATCGTGCCGACCAGGAACTCGATCTTGACCCCCGCCTCGTCCATCACCTCCTTGCCGATGGTTTCGATATGGTTCTTGACGTAGTCGAGCTCGGCTTTCAGCCCGACCAGGGGAACCATGATTTCCGGCACGACCGGCGCACCGGTCTTCTTCGCCGCTTCCACCGCTGCTTCGAAGATGGCGCGCGCCTGCATCTCGGCGATCTCGGGATAGGAGACCGCCAGACGGCAACCGCGGTGACCGAGCATCGGATTGAACTCGTGCAGCGCCTCGGTGCGCTGGCGCAGCCTTTCGGCCGACACGTTCATCGCCGCGGCGACCTCGGCCACCTCCTCCTCCGTCTTCGGAAGGAATTCGTGGAGCGGCGGGTCGAGCAGACGGATGGTGACAGGCAGGCCCGCCATGATCTCGAACAGTTCCACGAAATCGGAGCGCTGCATCGGCAACAGCTTGGACAGGGCGGCGCGGCGCTCCTTCTCCGTGTCGGCGAGGATCATCTCACGCATCGCCACGATCCGGTCGTCCTCGAAGAACATGTGCTCGGTCCGGCAAAGGCCAATTCCTTCGGCACCGAAGGACCGCGCCATGCGCGCATCGGACGGCGTCTCCGCATTGGTGCGCACCCTCATGCGCCGAATCGCATCGGCCCACTCCATGATCGCAGCGAAATCGCCGGAAAGCTCCGGCTGCAACATCGGGACGGCGCCTTTCAGCACCTGGCCGTTAGCGCCGTCTATGGTGATGACGTCGCCCTTGCGGAAGGTCGTGCCGAGCGTGGACAGCGTGCCGTTGCGGTAGTCGACGCGCAGCGATCCGGCGCCGGAGACGCAGGGCTTGCCCATGCCGCGCGCGACGACGGCCGCATGGCTGGTCATGCCGCCGCGGGTGGTCAGGATGCCTTCGGCCGCATGCATGCCATGGATGTCCTCGGGACTGGTCTCGACCCGCACCAGGATCACCTTGCGCCCCTGCGCCTTCAGTTCCTCGGCCTCGTCGGATGAAAAGACGATCTCGCCCGTGGCCGCGCCCGGCGAGGCAGGCAGGCCGATACCGATGACATTGCGCTCGGCCTTGGGGTCGATCGTGGGATGCAGCAACTGGTCGAGGGACGCCGGATCGATACGCGCAACGGCTTCCTCGCGGGTGATCAGCTTCTCGGCCGCCATCTCCACGGCGATCCTGAGCGCTGCCTTGGCCGTGCGCTTGCCGGAGCGTGTCTGCAGCATCCACAGCTTGCCACGCTCGATGGTGAATTCGAGATCCTGCATGTCACGGTAATGCGTCTCCAGCCGCTGGGAGATCTCGACGAAGGACTGGAACGCCTCCGGCATCAGCTTCTGCAGCGACGGCTTGTCCGAACCGGCCGCGATGCGGGCGGCCTCGGTGATGTTCTGCGGCGTGCGGATACCGGCGACGACGTCCTCGCCCTGCGCATTCACCAGGAACTCGCCATAGAGCATCTTCTCGCCGGTCGAGGGGTTGCGCGTGAAAGCGACGCCGGTGGCCGATGTTTCGCCCATATTGCCGAAAACCATGGCCTGGACGTTGACGGCCGTGCCCCAGCTCTCGGGAATGTCGTGGAGCCGGCGATAGGTGATGGCGCGATGGTTCATCCAACTCGAGAACACCGCCCCGATCGCGCCCCAGAGCTGCTCCTGCGGATCCTGGGGGAAGGGCTCGCCCAATTCTTCCTCGACCTTGGCCTTATAGAGAGCGATGACGTCCTGCCACTCGCCGGCCGACAGTTCGGTGTCGAGTTCATGGCCGAGCCTGGCCTTTTCCTCCTCGAGGATCTCCTCGAACACCTCATGGTCAAGGCCCATGACCACATCCGAATACATGTGGATGAAACGACGATAGCTGTCATAGGCGAAACGCGCGTCGCCCGCATCCCTGGCCAGCGCCTCGACCGTCACGTCGTTGAGGCCGAGATTGAGCACCGTGTCCATCATGCCCGGCATCGAGGCGCGGGAGCCGGAACGCACGGAAACCAGCAGCAGGCGCGAGGGATCGCCGAAGCTGCGGCCTGTCAGTGCGCCGACATGATCGAGCGCCGACTGGACTCCGGCCTTGAGCGTGGACGGATAGGAACGGCCGTTCGCGTAGTACCAGTTGCAGGCTTCCGTCGTGATGGTGAAGCCCGGCGGTACGGGAAGGCCGAGGCTGCACATCTCGGCGAGATTGGCACCCTTGCCGCCCAGAAGCGTGCGGTCGCCGGCCCTGCCCTCCGCCGCACCATCCCCGAACGTATAGACCCATTTCGTCATCGCGCGCGCCTCTGAAGGTTCCGGTCCAGCCCTCTTATTCGTTCGTGGAGAACGCCGCCACGATAAAATCGGTTGAAGAAAAAGTACTGGAAAAACGCGGGGATCAGCGCCAGCCGGGCGTGGGGGAAAGCACCGATGTCCTATGCGCAGGCCGCTCGACAGCGTCGCAACCCATGACATTCATGCTTGCGGCTGCCCTCCTGGCCGTATAGAACATAAAGAGAACGAGTGAGGTGCGCGATGAAAGAGACCGGCAAACTCGACTATATCGAAATGTCCGCCACGGGTTCGACGCTGGACAGCACCAAGGCCTTCTACAGCGCGGCCTTCGGCTGGTCCTTCACCGACTACGGCCCGAACTACACCGCGTTCGACGAAGGTCTGGAAGGAGGGTTCCAGACCCAGGAGCAGGCAAAGCCGCTCCCCATCCTCTATTCCAGGGAACTCGAAGCGACCTTGACAGCGGTCGAGGAAGCCGGCGGCAGGATCGTCAAGCCGATCTTTTCGTTCCCTGGAGGACGACGCTTCCATTTCGTCGATCCAGCCGGCAACGAACTGGCGGTCTGGGGACAGTAGAACATGTCTCCCGAAAGGGTGCCGTGGTTTCGGGATAAGGACATGCGCAAATCAAGAACCTGCAGCGCGTCGCGTGAATGCTTTTTCGTGCGACATGATGTGGAGCGCCGCGCTTCCATCCGAACGCGCAAAGGACACTCCAGCACTTTGAACCCACGCATCGTGCTTTCCGAAAATCGAGTACGTTCTTCGGGCCGGTAGCCACCCGCCGCACTATCGCGGCTGGGCGAGCCGGGTGAGGACACGTCTCAGTGCGCCTGTCGCGAGCGCGACATCGGGCTCCTTCTGCAAGGCCATCAGGTAGCGCAGGCGAAACTCGGCCTGTGTGCCCTCCTCCTCGCCGAGCAACTGTCCGGCCGCGGTCAGGAAGGGAGCGAGTTCCGCAATGTCCTCCTTGTCGTCGAGCGCCTCTTCAAGCTGCACGATGAGTTGCGACAGGGCACCCATCCAGCTGAAGCGCGGATCGCCGATGACGGCGAAAAGCAGCGTATAGGGGTTCTGCAGTTCCGGATCGTCACCGGCCTCGGCGCGGATCAGCGCGCGATGAAGCCCCTTCAGCGCCGTTGCCAATTCTCCGCCTCGCGCGCGTTCCTCTTCCGTCATGAGATTCGTTCCTAATCGCATCGTGCTTTCCCAAGATCGTACTCGATTTTCGGAAAGCACGAAGCTCGGATTCGAAGCCAGAACGTCCTTTGCGCGTCCCACTGGACGCGGGGCGCTCCAGGCGGATCAACTCGCCTCGCGCAGTCGCTCGGCTGTCTGCAGGTCGACCGAGACGAGCTGGCTGACGCCCTGCTCGGCCATGGTGACGCCGAACAGCCGGTTCATCCGCGCCATGGTGATGGGATTGTGGGTGATGACGACGAAACGCGTCTCCGTCGTCGCCGCCATCTCGTCCATCAGGTTGCAGTAGCGTTCGACATTGTGGTCGTCGAGCGGCGCATCGACCTCGTCGAGCACGCAGATCGGCGCCGGATTGGTGAGGAACACGGCGAAGATCAGCGCCATTGCGGTCAACGCCTGCTCGCCGCCGGAAAGCAGCGTCATGGTTTGCGGTTTCTTGCCAGGGGGACGCGCCAGGATTTCCAGCCCCGCCTCCAGGGGATCCTCCGATTCGATGAGCTGAAGCTCGGCGGTGCCGCCGCCGAAGAGATGCGTGAACAGGCGCTGGAACTGGCTGTTCACGACGTCGAACGCCGCCAGCAGCCTATCCCGTCCCTCGCGGTTGAGGTTCTGGATGGCCTGGCGCAGCTTGCGGATCGCCTCGATGATGTCCTCGCGTTCCGAAACGATGGTCTCGAGCCGCTCGGAAAGTTCCCTCTGTTCTTCTTCGGCGCGCAGATTGACCGCGCCCAGCCGCTCGCGCTCGATCTTGAGGCGTTCGAGCTGACGCTCGACCTCCGCCGCATCGGGCATGGGATCGTCGGCCTCGAGCCCGGTGTGGCGGATGACCAGGTGCGGGGGAGTGTTCAGCGCCTCATGGATACGGGCTTCCACTTCCTTGCGCCGCTCGTCGGCTGCCGTCAGACGCTCCTCCGCGCGAGCACGAGCCTCGCGCGCCTCGGCGAGCCCCTGGATCGCAGCGGTTGCCGCCTTGTCTGCGACCGACTGGCGGTTCTCCGCCTCCTGAAGGCGATCGGCTGCATTCTTGCGCAATGCTTCCGCATCCCTGAGCTGGCTCATCAGGGAACGACGACGCTCGTCGATCTCGTCGGGCGCTTCGGCGAGCGCCTCGCGCTCTTCGATCGCCTCGGCACGGCGCGCCGCGAGCGCTGCGATCTGGCGATCGGCGTTCTCGGCACGCGACACCCAGCTCTTGCGTTCGGCGGAGATCGCGGCGAGCCGGCGGACCCGCGCCTCCGCCTCGCGCTTCAGGCCTTCATGCACGGCTCGGGCTTCGGCAAGCGCGGCACGATCCCCGGAGACGTCGCCCGCCATCCTGTCGAGACGCGCCTGGAGATCGCCGAGATCGGGGGCCGAGGCGAGCGCATCCTCGGCATCCTGATAGGCGGCCTCGATTTCCTCGCTGCCTTGCTCCAATCGCAGCCGTGCCTCTTCGAGGGCCGCGCGTCGGGTCGAAAGCTCGCCTGCCGCCTTCTCGGCCTTTGCCAGCGCGTCGCGCGCGGCTTCGAGAGCGTGCTGGGCGCCGCGCCAGGCCTGTCGCGCATCGCGTTCGGCTTCGGCCGACTGCCGCACGCGCCCTTCGGCGCTGGCCAGTTCTTCTTCGGCCGCTCGCACCCTCTTCGTCGCGGCGACGGCTTCGGCGTCCAGTTCCGCCAGACGGTTCTTCTGCGCAAGGCGCTGCGCGGCCGGCGTCGGCGCATCGGCGCTTGCCGTCATGCCGTCCCAACGCCACAACGCGCCTTCCCGGCTGACCAGCCTCTGGCCGGGTTTCAGAGCCGCCTGGAGCGCCGCTCCCTCGCCCGCCTCGACGATGCCGATCTGGTCAAGGCGGCGTTCGAGCCGGCGCGGCGCGGATACGACCGATGCCAGCGAGCGCAGGCCCGCGGGCAGCACCGGATCGTCGGGCTGCGGTTCCACTTCGGCCCAATGCGCCGGAGCAGCAGGATCCATCGGAAGGTCGAGATCCTCGCCGAGCGCCGCGCCGAGCGCCGTTTCGTAGCCGCGCTCCACGCGCATCTGTTCGAGAACGGCCGGGAACAGGTCGCCGCTCGCAGCGTTCAGCACCTTGGCCAGCGTCCGCGCCTCGGTCTCGACGCGAGCGAGTTCGGCACGGGCCTCCTGCAAGGGTGAACGGAGTGCGGCCTCGGCCGCACG
This sequence comes from Mesorhizobium sp. L-8-10, assembly GCF_016756635.1. NCBI lineage: Bacteria > Pseudomonadati > Pseudomonadota > Alphaproteobacteria > Hyphomicrobiales > Phyllobacteriaceae > Mesorhizobium > Mesorhizobium sp. L-8-10. The sequence goes on from NZ_AP023263.1 coordinate 6,463,270, forward strand.
TGCATCGACGACCGCTTTCTCGGCGCCGATGGCATGGCTTTCGGCGACTTCGACCGCCTCCGCTGCCTGCTCGACCAGCAGGCGTTTCTCGGCCGGGTCGGCGAGCCCCCCGATCCGGGCGGCGATATCATCGGCTTCCCGCGCGACCTCGGCGAGCTGGCGCGCCAGCCGATCACGGCGCTCAGCCGTATCGCGCAACGCACGCTCCGCCTGCTGGCGGGCCGCGGCCGCTTCAGCCCGCTCGGCCGTCAGCGCCGCCAGGGCGCCTTCGCTCGCGGCAAGCTTGGCAGCGGCCTCCTCGAAAGCCGCTCGCGTGGTCATCTCGCGGTCGGAGGCGACGGCGTTCTCGTCCTCGAGCGTCGCCTCCTCCTCGGCGAGGCGCTCCAGTATGTCCGCATTGTCGCGGACCATCTGCTCCTCGCGACGCATGTCCGCGTCGAGCTGTGCGATGCGCTTGTCGAGCTCGGCCTGGCGGGCCTGCACCCGCCCCGCTTCTTCCTCGATCTGAGCGCGAGCGATGGAGAGGCGCTGGAAGGTCGCCGCTGCCGCCGCCTCGGCGTCGCGCAGTTCCGGCAGCCGATGGGCGCCGATCGCCTGCTCCTTGGCAGCGGCCATCTGGGCCTCGGCCCGGTCGCCGACCAGCATGGTCGCCGAGGCGAGCGCGGACTTTGCCTCGGCCTCCTGCGCCTTGGCAGCGGTCCATCGCAGATGAAGCAGAATGGCCTCGGCCTTGCGGATGTCGGCCGACAGGTTCTTGAACCGCGAGGCCTGACGCGCCTGGCGCTTCAGGCTGTCGATCTGACTTTCGAGCTCGCCGACCACATCGTCCAGCCGCTCGAGATTCTGCTCCGCAGCGCGCAGCCTCAGCTCAGCTTCGTGACGTCGCGTGTGGAGACCCGAGATGCCCGCCGCCTCTTCGAGCAGAGCGCGCCGGGCCTGCGGTTTCGCCTGGATCAGCTCGCCGATGCGGCCCTGGCCCACCATCGACGGCGAGCGCGCGCCGGTCGACTGGTCGGCGAAGAGAAGCTGCACATCCTTGGCGCGCGCTTCCTTGCCGTTGATCCTGTAGACCGAGCCTGCCTCGCGCTCGATACGGCGAGAGACCTGCAGTTCGTCGGCGTCATTGAAGGCCGCGGGCGCGGTGCGGTCGCCGTTCTCCAGGAACAGCGTCACTTCCGCCGTGTTGCGGGCGGGCCGCGTTGCCGAGCCCGAGAAAATAACGTCGTCCATGCCGGACGCGCGCATGTTCTTGTACGAGCTTTCGCCCATCACCCAGCGCAGCGCCTCGACGAGGTTCGACTTGCCGCAGCCGTTCGGGCCGACGACACCCGTCAGGCCGCGTTCGATCACGAACTCGGACGGCTCGACGAAGGATTTGAACCCGAGAAGGCGGAGTCGGGTGAACTTCATCCGCCGTCACCGCCGGACGAGCGGAAGGGCGACCCGCCCCTCCACACGGCAAAGAAGGGCCGGTTACGAAAGCAGCGGGTCGATGATCGCCGACAGTTCCGCAATCGACAACGCTCCGGGATATCTGCCCCCATCGATGAAGAAGGTTGGGGTCGAGTCCACTCCGAAATCCTTGGCGCCTCGCTCGCGCACCGCCCTCACTTCGTCCAGAAGCTTCTGGTCAGTCAAGCAGGCCTCGAAGGACTCCTGTGAAAAACCGGCCAATTTGGAGATCTGGAGCAGCGCATCCCTGGCATTTTCGGCTGCGGCCCAGTTCCGCTGCTGCTTGAACAGCACGTCCACCATCGCGAAATAGTTGTCGTTGGAGCAGCGCGCCAGCATGAAACCCGCCTCGGCGCGTGGATCGAAGGGGAACTCGCGCAGGATCAGCCGAACCTTGCCGGTATCAATGTATCTGGTCTTGAGCTCCGGCAGGGTCGTCTCATGGAAATGCGCGCAGTGCGGGCAGGTCATCGAGGCATATTCGACGATGGTGACGGGCGCGTCCTCCTTGCCGAGGCTCTTCTCAGGCAGCGCGCCTGCTTCCAGGAGCTTGGCCATGTCGACGGTTCCCGCCGGCTTCGGCGCATTGACGGCCGGCGCGGCGGGAGTGGCCGCATCGGCCGGCTTTGAAGTCTCCGCCTTGGCCTCCTCCGTGGAATCGCTGCACGCGGCAAGCATCAGCGCCGTCGGAAGCACGACCAGCGAGGTCAGAACGGACCGGCGCGGAATGGAACGGATCATCGAATCACCTGGCGAATGAGGAATCTTGCGGTCAAAAGGCACACAAAGGCGAGAGTTGGCGCGAAATAAGGCATGGCCCGATGCAAGCCAACAACGCAAAGAGCCGCAGGCGATCAATTTCACGCGAGAAATCGTCGGCTACGGTCGTTTCTTCGCGCTCAGGATCGTCGTGCCGAGGCGCTCCAGGGCCGCGCGCAGACCGTCGTCCTCGATCTTCGCGACCGTGCCGGCGACGCGTTTCTTCTCCAGTTCCGACAACGGTCGCAGCCGCGGCCTCGGCTTGTCCGGCCCCGTGTTCACCGGCTTCTGCACGATCCTGATGCGGCCGATCGCGGCGAAGCCGAGGAAGGCGTTGACCCGGCTGACGATCTCGTTCGTCTCGTGCTGGACATGGAGCGCCGCCGCGCCCTCGCATGCGATGACCAGCACGGCCGGCTCGAAAGGGTCGTCGTCGTCGAGCCGCCGCGGCCAGACGATCTTCTCGGGACGAGTGCGGCCGGCGAGCCGAGGTCCAACGATTTCCTCCCAGGATTGCACGAGACCGACCGAAATTCCGGCGCGCTTGCGCAGCACCGGATCGAGTATCTCGGTGGCGACATCGCTTACGGGCTTGGGATTGCCGCCCGGCCGTTTCCCTGTCATGACCGGTCCCCTGTCAATTCCTGCTTCCCGCATCGATCAGCCACCGCTCGATGGTAGCCGCAACACGATCCGAATACACTCCCCAAAGCGACGGCATGGCAGCACGCCTGCTCGCCTGGTACGACAAGCACCATCGTGACTTGCCGTGGCGCACGCCGCCGCGTGCTGCGGCGGCCGGCAAGCGGCCCGACCCTTATCGCGTATGGCTGTCGGAAATCATGCTGCAACAAACGACCGTGGAGGCGGTCAAGCCCTATTTCCGTGCCTTCCTCGACAGATGGCCCAACGCGGCGTCGTTGGCCGCGGCCGACCAGGAGGAGGTGCTGCGGGCCTGGGCCGGCCTCGGCTACTATTCCAGGGCCCGCAATCTCAAGAAATGCGCAGACCAGCTGGCGGCGAACCACGGCGGCCGCTTTCCCGACACGGAAGCCGGGTTGCGCGACCTGCCCGGCATAGGCGACTACACCGCCGCCGCGATCGCGGCGATCGCCTTCGACCGGCCCGCGGCGGTCGTCGACGGCAATGTCGAGCGCGTCGTGACGAGGCTCTACGCCATAGCCACGCCGTTGCCGGAGGCCAAGCGGGAGATACGGGCGATTGTAGGCGATCTCGTGCCCGCCGCCCGCCCGGGCGACTTCGCGCAGGCAATGATGGACCTCGGCGCCACGATCTGCACGCCGCGCCGTCCCTCATGCATGCTCTGCCCGCTCAACGCCGGCTGTGCCGCGCTGGGAGCGGGCGACCCCGAGTTCTATCCGGTCAAGGCGCCGAAGGCGGAGAGGCCGCAGCGTCACGGCGCGGCCTTCGTCGCCATCGGCAAAGGCGGCACCATCCTGCTGCGCAAGCGCCCGGAGAGCGGGCTGCTCGGCGGCATGAGCGAGGTGCCGACGACGGGCTGGACGGCACGCAACGACGGCGATACGAGCAGCAGAGAGGCTCCCTTTCCCGCCGAGTGGCGAAAAGCGGGAAGCATTTCGCATGTCTTCACGCATTTCGCGCTGGAGCTCGTGGTCTACCGGGCAGAGGCCGGCGACCGCGCGGCGCCGGCCGGGCACCGCTGGGCGAGACTGGCGGATATCCACGACGAGGCGCTGCCCACTGTCATGAAAAAGGCAATCGAGGCTGCGATATCGGGCGCGACCAAAACCTCCCGAAGCATCAAGAGGAGTTCATGACCGATATCCGTCACATCGTGTTCGACATCGGCCGCGTGCTGATCCACTACGATCCAGACCTGCCCTTCAGCCGGCTGATCCCCGATCCCGACGAACGGCGCTGGTTCTTCGACAATGTCTGCACCCACGACTGGAATGTGGAGCAGGATCGCGGCCGCACCTGGGAGGAAGCCGAAAGCCTGCTCATCTCCGATCATCCGGCGCATGAGGAGAACATCCGCAACTTCCGCCGGCACTGGCACGAGATGGTGCCTCATGCCTATGAGGACAGCGTCGCGGTGATGCTCGAACTGATCGATGCCGGCCATGACGTCACGATGCTGACCAATTTCGCCTCCGACACATTCGTCGAAGCCCGGCAGCGCTTTCCGTTCCTCGACCGGCCGCGCGGGGTGACCGTGTCGGGCGAGGTGCGCATGATCAAGCCGGATCGCGGTATCTACGACCACCACATGGCGAGCTTCGACCTCGACCCGGCCGCCACGATCTTCATCGACGACAGCCAGAAGAATGTCGACGGCGCCAGGCACGCCGGCTGGCAGGCTGTGCTGTTCCAGGACGCGAAAACGCTGGAGGCGGACCTCGCGCGTTTCGGGATCAGGCCGTGACCGGAGGGGCCGGCCTCTGAAATCAATCGCACTGGATATTGGCACATCCAGTGAAGGTGGATGCCGTTCATCCGCGGGATCTCGATCGCCAGCGAGGCCTATCCGGGCCGCTCGATTTTCGCGCCAACGGGGTTGGGCCGCGCGATCGCGCGCTCCAACGGTCAATTTCCCCGTCCGTTGGGCGCAGTCCTCGCTTACGCGCCGGCCCGCTCCATGCCGACACGGACGATGCGGCGCAACTCGTCGATCTGGGTGAGACCGCCGTTCCGTTCATAGTGCCAGAACGTCCAGCCGTTGCAGGCGTCGAGCCCCTGCACGGCGGCGCCCACCTTGTGGATCGACCCGACCGCGTCGCCGGCGGCCAGCGTGCCGTCGGCACGAACGGTCGCCGACCATCGCTTCCTGGCGTCGTAAAGACGGGTGCCGGGAGCCATCAGGCCGCTGTCGATCAGGCTGACGAAGGCCACCCTCGGCTCGGCCCGCTTCCCGGAAATGACGGCGAGTTCCGCGGCCTGCAGCGGCTTGACGGCGGCGATACGCTCGGCGGCCGCGTCGATATAGGCCTGCTCGCGTTCGATGCCAACGAAATGGCGGCCGAGGCGTTTTGCAACGGCACCGGTGGTTCCCGAGCCGAAGAACGGATCGAGCACGACGTCGCCCGGACGCGTCGACGCCATCATGACCCGGGCGAGCAGCGCCTCCGGCTTCTGGGTCGGGTGCAGCTTGTTACCGTTGCCGTCCTTCAGCCGTTCCGAGCCGGTGCAGATCGGGAACAGCCAGTCGGAACGCATCTGGACGTCGTCATTGGCCGCCTTCATGGCCTCGTAGTTGAAGGTGTAGCCCTTGGCCTGCCGATCGCGGGACGCCCAGATCATGGTCTCGTGTGCGTTCTGGAAACGGCGCCCCCGGAAATTCGGCATCGGGTTGGTCTTGCGCCAGACCACGTCGTTGAGGATCCAGAATCCGAGATCCTGCATCGTGGCGCCGACACGGAAGATGTTGTGATAGGAACCGATGACCCAGATCGTGCCGCTGGGTTTCAGCACGCGGCGAACCGCCAGCATCCAGGCGCGGGTGAAGGCGTCGTAGGCCTCGAAGCTGTCGAAGCGGTCCCATTCGTCGTCGACGGCATCGACCTTCGACTGGTCCGGACGATGCAGTTCCCCGTCGAGCTGAAGATTGTATGGCGGGTCGGCGAAGACCACGTCGACCGACTTCTCGGGAAGCCTTTCCAACGCGGCGACGCAATCCCCCTTCAGGATCGTGTCGAGCCAGGCCGGCTGTGCGGAAACGGCGGAAAGTTCGTCGGCAAGACGCAGGGCAGACATGCGGGATACCCAGGTTACGCGTTACGGTTTACGTCCCGTTATGGTTACCGGACTGGGTAAAGATTTGGTGAAACGGGCCTGCCAATTTGCGGTCGGCGTGATCATCGTGTATTCCGCCGGCCTTGCCGCATGAAGCGTCGCCGATCCGCCGGCGCCCACACCTCCCGGAACGTCATGACCCAGATCGACCTTGTCATTTTCGATTGCGACGGCGTGCTCGTCGATTCCGAAATCATCGCCGCCCGTGTCGAAGCGGAACTCCTGACCGAGGCGGGCTATCCGATCTCGGCCGAGGAACTGGCCGAGACCTATGCCGGCCTGACCTTCAAGGACATCCTGCTGCGGGTCGAGGAGAAGGCGCAGATTCCGCTGCAGTCCTCCCTGATCGACAAGGCCGAAAAGGTCAACGATCACCGCCTCGCCAACGAAGTGCTGGCGATCGAGGGCGTGCACGAAGCGGTGGCGGCCCTCACCACGCCGCGCTGCATCTGCTCCAATTCGAGCGCCCATCGGCTCGATGCGATGCTGACCAGGACACGGCTGAAGCCTTTCTTCGATGGTCGGATCTACTCGGCCAAGGAGACCCCCAGCCGACGGACGAAGCCGGCGCCCGACGTCTTTCTCCACGCGGCGCAGACGCTCGGCGCCAACCCCGAGAAGACCTTCGTCATCGAGGATTCCGTACACGGCATCCACGGCGCCAAGGCCGCCGGCATGCGGGTGATCGGCTTCACCGGCGCATCGCACAGCTATCCCGGCCATGCGGATGCCCTGACCGATGCGGGGGCGGAGACGGTGATCCGGCGCTGGACCGAATTCAAGGGCACGCTGGCCGCGCTTTCGGAATGGTCCGACGCCTGAGGTCGTCGGACCCTGAATGCTTCCTATGGCGAGGAGATTTGCAGCCCGGGCTCTTGAGTTCCGGGGGCGTTGCCGCTAAATGCGGCTCACCAGGCCGGGCCCCTCTGGCAGTTCGCTGAACTGTGATGTCGGACTGGATGTCCAATCGGGTGGCCTGGCGCAATGGAACTTCGTCGATCCTAGATCTATCCGGCCGGCTTCGCATATGGCGGTGAGCGCGCCGCGTTTGCCGCCGGCCGGCGATTGATGCTTTCCGCTGCACTCGGCACCCCTTTCCGTTCGAAAGTGGGAGCTACATGAGCGAACTTCTAACCACAGAAGCCTTTTTCGCCCTCCTCCAGGTCATCATGATCGATCTCGTCCTGGCGGGAGACAACGCAATCGTCATCGGCCTTGCGGCCGCCGGCCTCCCCAAGGAGCAGCGCGCAAAGGCCATCCTCATCGGCGTCATCGCGGCGACCGTGCTGCGCGTGATCTTCGCCATGGCCACGACGCAGTTGCTGCAGGTCGTGGGTCTGCTGCTCGCCGGCGGCATCCTCCTTCTTTGGGTCTGCTGGAAGATGTGGCGCGAGTTGCGCATCAGCCATGCGGAGGAGATGCAGGGCGAGGAGGCGCTGGAAGGCCGGGATCTCGACAACGACGGCAAGATCGCCGGAACCGCACCGCGCAAAACCTTCGCGCAGGCGGCCTGGCAGATCGTCATCGCCGACGTGTCGATGTCGCTCGACAACGTGCTCGCGGTCGCGGGTGCGGCGCGCGACCACATGGTGATCATGGCATTCGGCCTGATCCTGTCGATCGCGCTGATGGGCGTCGCCGCGACTTTCATCGCCCGGCTGCTTCAGCGTCATCGCTGGATCGCCTATGTCGGCCTCGCCATCATCTTCTACGTCGCCGTGGAGATGATCTATCGGGGTGCGCTCGAAGTGGCGCCGCTCGTTTCGGGCTGACGCCCCGAATCGCCCGGGCCCGGGCTCGTTTCGCGCCCGGCCAGAGTGCTTTCCCATCGGCTGTCTGTCTGCCGGCCCGGCTGACGACGGCCGAAGCTGAGGAAGCTGCTACTTCTTCTTCGCCGGCGGACCTTCGTCATAGCCGGCGAAGACCTGGACGGAACCAGGCTGCGGCTCGGGAATGACGACGTTGGGATCATTGAAGACGAACTGGGTGGCGCCCGACTTGTCGCCGACAGTCACCTGATGTTGGTGCAGCTTGCTGTAGAGTACCTCGTCGCCCCGCACCACGGCGACGCGGATCGGCATGGTGATGGTTCCAGGCGCGCCGGCCGGCCCCGTGACGATCTTGCCCGCCGCCGCGACATTGATGGTCATCATGCCGTTGCTGCGCGTGCAGCTTCGCGTCACATCCGTGATCGCCGCCTGGTAGGCGAGCTTGGTTGGATCGTCCTGCCCGCCTTTGGCATAAGTCCTGTAATAGGCCGTCCCGTCGCGCAGGATCACCCCCGGGCAGTAAGCCCGCAATTCACTTTCGAGGATCTTTTCCTGAGGAGGTTTCGGCGCATCCGCATTGGAGCCGGGAGCGACGCTGGATTGGCAGCCGGCGGCGACCAGGATAAAGCCGGCAAAGGCGAAACCGGCAATAAATTGCTTCTGGTTCAAAAAAGTCCCCACTTCACTTCCCTGTCGAGAGCGGGCCGTCTATAGCAACCGCGCGGCAAAAATGCGACTGACGGGAGCCAGTTTTTCGGAAGCGCCGACGCTTTGCTGCAACGGACAGGTGACGATGCGATATGTCAGCACACGGGGCGACGCTCCGGATCTGGGCTTCTCGGACGCGCTGCTTACGGGCCTGGCCCGCGACGGCGGGCTGTATGTGCCCAGGGAATGGCCGAGCTTCACGGCGGCCGATATTCGTGCGATGCGCGGCCTCTCCTACCCCGACCTCGCAGCGAGGCTCCTGACGCCCTTCGTCGGCGGCGAGATCGAGGAACGGAAGTTCGCCGGTATCATCGCCGAGGCCTATGCCACCTTCCGGCACGACGCGGTATGCCCCATCGTCCAGACAGGTCCCAACCAGTTCATCCTCGAGCTCTTCCACGGCCCGACGCTCGCCTTCAAGGACGTGGCGATGCAACTCCTGGCCCGGCTCATGGACCATGTGCTGGCCGAGCAGGGCAAGCGCGCCACGATCGTCGGCGCAACCTCTGGCGACACCGGCGGGGCGGCGATCGAAGCCTTCGCGGGCCGCGACCGCACCGACATTTTCATCCTCTTTCCGCATGGCCGCGTGTCACCCGTCCAGCAGCGGCAAATGACGAGTTCGAAGGCCGGAAACGTCCAGACGCTCGCGATCGAAGGCGACTTCGACGACTGCCAGGCACTGGTGAAGGACATGTTCAACGACCACGGCTTCCGCGACCATGTCGCGCTGGCCGGCGTCAACTCCATCAACTGGGCACGCATCATGGCCCAGATCGTCTATTATTTCTCCTCGGCGCTTTCGCTCGGAGCCCCCGACCGCGCCGTTTCCTTCACCGTGCCGACCGGCAATTTCGGCGACATCTTCGCCGGCTACGCCGCCAGGCGCATGGGCCTGCCGGTCGAGCGACTGGTCATCGCCACCAACGACAACGACATTCTTGCCCGCACGCTCGCCAGCGGCAGCTACGAGACGCGCGGCGTGGTCGCCACGACATCTCCGTCGATGGACATACAGGTCTCGTCCAATTTCGAGAGGCTGTTGTTCGAAGCCTCGGGACGCGACGCCGCGACGGTGAGACGTTACATGGCGGGTCTGAAGCAGTCCGGAGCCTTCACCCTCGATGCCCCGGTTCTGGCGGCCATCCGGAACGAGTTCGCGGCCGGGCGCGCCTCGGTCGAGGAAACGGCGGCGGCGATTCGCGGCACACTCGACGGGACCGGCTATCTCCTGGATCCTCATACCGCGACCGGCGTCCATGTCGCCCGCTCTCATGGCGGGTCCGCCACGCCCATGGTCGTGCTCGCGACCGCCCATCCGGCCAAGTTTCCCGCGGCTGTCGAAGCCGCCTGCGGCGTCTCCCCCGCCCTGCCCGCGTGGCTCGGTGACCTGATGGCGCGCGAGGAAAAATTCACGGTGCTTCCATCGGAGCTAAAAATGGTGGAAGATCACATAAACCGCCATGCGCGGGCAGTGCGTTAGGGAGTAGTGCCTATATGGGTGTTGAGGTAAGCCGCCTGTCGAACGGCCTCACAGTCGCCACCGAAACCCTTTCTCATATCGAATCCGTTGCACTCGGCGTGTGGGTCAAGTCCGGCTCGCGCAACGAACGCGAGGACGAGCACGGCATCGCCCATCTGCTCGAGCACATGGCGTTCAAGGGAACCGCGCGTCGGAGCGCCTGGCAGATCGCCTCGGAGATCGAAAATGTCGGCGGCGAGATCAACGCCGCGACGAGCGTCGAGACGACATCCTTCTATGCCCGCGTTCTGTCCGAAGACGTTCCGCTCGCCATCGACATCCTGGCCGACATCCTGACCGAATCGCGGTTCGATCCGGAAGAGCTCGAACGCGAGCAACATGTCATCCTGCAGGAGATCGGTGCCGCGCACGATACGCCCGACGACATCGTCTTCGATCGCTTCACCGAGACCGCTTTTCGCCACCAGACGCTCGGCCGTTCCATCCTCGGCACGCCCGAGACCGTGAAATCCTTCACTTCGCAGCAGCTCCGTTCCTTCATGGACCGCCAGTACGGCGCCGACCGGATGGTGGTCGTGGCTGCCGGCGACATCAAGCACGACGCCTTCGTTCGCGAGGTCGAGAAACGGCTGGGATCGTTCCGCGCGAAGGCCGATAGCGCCATCCCTCAATATGCCAACTATGTCGGTGGCGACTACCGTGAGAACCGCGACCTGATGGACGCGCAGATCGTGCTCGGCTTCGAGGGCCGGGCCTATCATGTGCGCGACTTCTATGCCTCGCAGGTGCTTTCGATGATCCTCGGCGGCGGAATGTCGTCCCGCCTGTTCCAGGAAGTGCGCGAGAAGCGCGGCCTCTGTTACTCCGTCTACGCCTTCCATTGGGGCTTCTCGGATACCGGCATCTTCGGAATCCATGCCGCGACGGGACAGAGCGACATCTCCAAGCTTGTTCCCGTCATTGTCTCCGAGCTGCAGAAAACCAGCGAGACGATCACGATGGAGGAACTGAACCGGGCCCGCGCGCAGTATCGTGCGGGCCTCGTCATGTCGGCGGAGAGCGCGGCGAGCCGCGCCTCGCAGATCGCACGGCAGCTTCTTCTGTTCGGCCGGCCGATCCCGATGGCGGAATTGGTCGAGCGCCTTTCCAATCTCACCATCGAGCGGCTGACGGACCTGTCGTCGCGCCTGTTCTCGACCAAGCCAACTGTGGCCGCGGTCGGGCCGGTCGGTGCGCTCGCCGCCTATGAGGCGATCCGAGACGCCCTGCCCAACGCCGATCCGGCCCTGCGCAAACTGGCCGTCTGATCCCACTTCCGGCCGATGCTGTCGCTCCCCTTCCTTCGCCGTGACACGCCGGCGCTCAAGGGAGATCGGGTGACGTTGCGGCTGCCGGTGGGGGCCGACTATCACGCCTGGGCGTCGTTGCGCCACGAAAGCCGCCGCTTCCTGGAGCCATGGGAGCCCCGCTGGTCGGCGGACGAGCTCGAGCGGAGCGCCTGGCGCCAGCGATTGCGGCGCTACCGGGAAGACTTCGCCCTCGGCTTGGCAGTCGCCTTCTTCATCTTCGACAACGAGACCGGGGGCCTCATCGGCGGCATCACGCTCGGCAACATCCGCCATGGCGTCGCTCAATCCGGCCAGATCGGCTATTGGGTGGGTGAGCGTCACGCCGGCAAGGGCTATATGCTGGAGGCCATCCGGCTCGTCATCCCCTACGCCTTCGATACGCTGCGGTTGCACCGCATCGAGGCAGCCTGTATTCCGGAGAATGTCCGTTCTGCGCGTGTGCTTGAAAAAGCCGGATTCCGGCGCGAAGGGCTTCTGCGCTCCTACCTCAGGATCAACGGAACCTGGCAGGATCATCATCTTTATGCCCTGATCGCCGACGATCGGGGCGACACCAGACGAGGCTGAATTTTTGGCGATCTTCCTTCGGACGCGCATCCTGCTCGCGCTCGCCCTGGCGGCGATCGCCGCAGTCTGCGCCGTCTCCCCGGCTTCCGCGATCGAGCCGATCAAGATATCCCGCGACGACGTTGCGCTCGATCTCTCGGGCGCGGTCGAGATCTACCGGAACCAGGGCGAGAACTTCCAGGTTTCGACGGCTCCCGGCCCCGACGGCATCGTGAGACGCATCGAGGTCGAGGCCAACGACGCGCGCTCGACCGGCGACTGGGCGGTCTTTGCGCTCGCCAACACCACCGACCAGCAGCTCGACCGTCTGATCGTCGCGCCGCATTTCCGGCTCGTGAATTCCGGCCTGTTCTGGCCCGACCTGGGTTCGAGCCGCATCGCGGCGATCACGCCCAGCGAAGGCTTCGCGCTCGACCGGCAGGCGAGCCCGGACGCCGACGTCTTCCTCGTCACCATCAATCCCGGCGCGGTGATCACCTTCGTCGCCGAACTTGCCTCGCCCAAGCTGCCGCAGGTCTATCTATGGGACCCCGAGCCCTATAAGGATACGGTCAATTCCTACACGCTGTTCCGCGGCATCGTGATCGGCATCGCCGGGCTTCTGGCGCTGTTCCTCACCATCCTTTTCGTGGTGAAGGGAACCTCCATGTTCCCGGCCACCGCCGCGCTCGCCTGGGCGGTGCTCGCCTATATCTGTATCGACTTCGGTTTCCTCAACAAGGTCATCGAGATATCGCCCGGCAGCGAGCAGCTGTGGCGGGCCGGAACGGAAGTGGCGCTCGCCGGCACCTTCGTGGTGTTCCTGTTCACCTATCTCAACCTCAATCGCTGGCACGGCCATTTCAGCTACGGCGCGCTCGCCTGGATACTGGGCCTGTTCCTGATCGCCGGCGTGGCGGTCATAGACCCCGCCGTCGCGGCCGGCATCGCACGCCTGTCCTTCGCGGCCACGGCAGTGATCGGGCTCGGCCTGATCGTCTATCTCGGCACGCAAGGCTACGACCGCGCGATCATGCTGGTGCCAAGCTGGCTGATGGTGCTGGTGTGGCTCGGCGGGTCGTGGATGGCGGTGACAGGCATGCTCGACAACGACGTCGTCCAGCCGGCCCTCGGCGGGGGGCTGATCCTGATCATCCTCCTGATTGGCTTCACGGTGATGCAGCACGCCTTCGCGGGCGGCGCGCTGCACCAGGGCCTGTTCAGCGACATGGAGCGCCAGGCTTTGGCGATCACCGGCTCGGGCGACATCGTCTGGGACTGGGATGTGCTGCGCGACCGCGTGGTGACCCGGCCCGACGTCAGTCTGCAGCTCGGCCTCGCCGCCAATGCCCTCACCGGGCCGGCGCGCAACTGGCTGCCCGTGCTCCACAGCGACGACCGCGACACATTCCGCACGACTCTGGACGTGGTGCTGGAGCATCGCCGCGGCCGCGTTTCCCAGAACTTCCGGCTGCGCGGCTCCGACGGCCACTATCACTGGTTCTCGCTGCGCGCCCGCCCCGTGGTCGGGTCCGACGGCGAAGTGATCCGCTGCGTGGGCACGCTTGTCGACGTGACGGAGCAGAAGAAGGCCGAGGAACGGCTGCTGCACGATGCCGTCCACGATAATCTGACGGGGCTGCCCAACCGGGAGCTGTTCCTCAACAGGCTCGACGGCATGATCGCCATCGCCCGCTCCGAGGAAAGGCTGCGGCCGACTGTCTTCGTCGTCGACATCGACCGCTTCAAGCAGGTCAATGACGGCCTCGGCATTTCCGCAGGCGACACGATCCTGCTCACCATCGCAAGGCGCCTGCACCGCCTGCTGAAACCGCGTGACGCGCTGTCGAGGCTCGCGGGCGACCAGTTCGCCATGATGCTGCTGTCCGAGCAGGATCCGGCACGCATTGCGGCGGTGGCCGACGCGGTCAAGCAGGCGATCCGCGCGCCGATCACCTTCGCCAAGCGCGAGATCGTGCTCACCGCTTCCATCGGCCTGCTCACCTGGACGGATTCGCAGTCGACCGCCGACGACATGATCAAGGACGCGCAGCTCGCCATGCATCAGGCGAAGCGCTTCGGCGGCGATCGCATCGAGCCTTTCCGGCCGGCCTTCCGGTCCGTGGGGACCGACCGGCTCCAGCTCGAATCCGACCTGCGGCGGGCGATCGAACGCAAGGAGCTCACGCTGGCCTATCAGCCGATCGTGCGCCTCGAAGACCGCAGCATCGCCGGTTTCGAAGCGCTGATCCGATGGGATCATCCACGGCGGGGGCTGATCCCTCCGTCGGATTTCATTCCGGTCGCCGAGAATTGCGACCTGATCGTGCCGCTCGGCCTGTTCGTCATGCAAAGGGCCGCCGAGGATTTGTCGAATTGGCAGCGCCAGATCGGCGACGTGCCCCTGTCCATGTCGGTCAATCTTTCGAGCCGACAGCTCATCCGCCGCGACCTTGTCAGCGATGTGCGCTCGGTCGTCGCCCGCGCCGGCATCAAGCCGCGCTGCTTCCGCCTCGAACTGACCGAATCCCTCGTGATGGACAATCCGGAACAGTCGGCCCATGTGCTCGCCAAGCTGAAGCAGCTCGGCATAGGCCTGTCGCTCGACGATTTCGGCACCGGCTACTCGTCGCTCTCCTATCTGACGCGCTTCCCCTTCGACACGATCAAGATCGACAAGAGCTTCCTGGACGACAGCACGCCCAAGCGCGACGTGCTGCTGAAATCCATGATCAACATGGCGCACGAGCTCGGCCTCTCGGTCGTGGCCGAGGGCATTTCAGACGAGCACGACGCTCTGCAGCTCAGGCAGATAGGCTGCGAATATGCGCAGAGCTACATGTTCGGCGCGCCCATGGCGGGCGACGCGGCGCTCAAGACGCTGAAGGAACAGTATCCGCTGGCTCAGGCGTGACCGGCGCTGTGGCTCAGCCGCGTCGGATCGATGCCGATCGAGGCGAGGATCCGGTCATATTTGCGCTCGATGTCGGTATCGAACAGGAGATCGATGTCCGCCGGGCAGGTGAGCCAGCCATTGTCGGCAATCTCGCTCTCCAGCTGCCCCGCACCCCAGCCCGCATAGCCGAGGGCCATCAGCGCATGGCGCGGGCCGCGCCCGGCGGAGATCGCACGCAATATGTCGACCGTTGCCGTCAGGCAGACGTCTTCCGAGACGGGCATAGAGGATTCGACGGTATAGTCGTCCGAATGCAGCACGAAGCCCCGGCTGCGATCGACCGGACCGCCGTTGCGGATCATGAAGTCCCGTGTCTTGGACGGCAGCCGGATCGCCTCCTGTTCGTCCATGATGCCGAGCTGGACGAGGAGGTCCGGAAAGCGCATCTGCTGGACCTGGTTGATGATCAGCCCCATCGCGCCTTCCTCGCTATGGGCGCAGACATAGATGACCGAACGCGCGAATCGATCATCCTTCATGCCGGGCATGGCGATGAGGAACTGATCATCGAGGAAGCCGCGATTCGACACGGCCCTTTTTCGCCGCAGGAGATCCATTGGAGAAAGGTAACGCTTTTTTCCCGCCGTTGAAAGATGGGTTTCGGCCCGGAAGGGCCCCAGCCTCACGCAAAAATGATAGAGAGATGCCCTCCTCCGGATTGCCGAGCCTGCGTCCAACGGTCAAATCTCCGCCATGCTTCGCCAGAGCCTGATCCTCTTGTTCGTTCTTGCCGCGCGTCCCCTGGAAGCCGTTGCGTCGTCGAGCGCCTGGCTCGAAACGCAGGGTGGACGGGTGCGGCTCGTCACGGCCGGCGCTCCGGATGCCCATGGCGTCCTCACCGGCGCCCTCCAGATCGATCTCCTGCCCGGCTGGAAGACCTATTGGCGGGATCCGGGCGAGGCGGGCGTGCCGCCCGTCGTGGATGTCTCGGCCAGCCCGAGCATCGTTTCGGCCGAGCTTTCCTTTCCGGCACCGCATCGTTTCGACGACGGCTATTCGAAATGGGCCGGCTACAAGCATTCGATCGCGCTGCCGGTGAAGTTCACGCTGAAGGGTTCGGAGGCGGGCAAAATCGACGCCGACATCTTCCTGGGCATCTGCGAGACGATCTGCATTCCGGTCCAGGGCCGGCTGGAGGTGGACCCTGCCGGCGATCCCGGCAACGCCGCCGACACGGCCTTGGTGGAGGCAGCGTTCGCCGCGCTGCCGAAACCCGAGCATCCCGGCTTCGGCGTGAAGCTCCTGGCGAGCGACGCCGGGCATATCGAAGTCGAGGCGCATGCGCCGGCCGGTGCCGAACCGATTGATTTCTTCCTCGCCGGCGAACAGGGCTATGTCTTCGGCACGCCCGAACGCCGAGAGGCCGGCGGCAAGGTCCGATTCTCGATCCCGCTGCTGGCGCGGCCCGCGACCGCGCCGACCCAGGGTGCGCTGCGCTACACGCTGACGACGGATGCCGGCGCTGTGGAAGGCGCCCTGCCCTTTCCCTGATCAGCTTTCGCGGCGGGCGATTGCGGCGGCGCGATCGAGCAGCTAAGGCTTGCCGCCCATCGACCGCCAACAAAAGGACAGGCGACATGACCATCAAGATCGGTGACAAGCTCCCCGAAGCCAGCTTCAAGATCATGACCGACGACGAGGCCAAGGACATGACCACGGCGGAGCTCTTCGCCGGGAAGAAGGTCGTGCTGTTCGCCGTGCCTGGAGCCTTCACGCCGACGTGCAGCAACAACCACCTGCCGGGCTATCTGGAGAACCGCGACGCCATTCTGGCCAAGGGCGTGGACACGATCGCCGTGGTGGCCGTCAACGACCAGTTCGTCATGCGTGCCTGGGCCCGTTTCACGGGCGCTGAAGGCAAGATCCTGTTCCTCGCCGACGGCAGCGGCCACTTCGTCAAGTCGATCGGGCTCGACATTGATCTGAGCGCCGGCGGCCTCGGCCTCCGCTCCAAGCGTTTCTCCATGATCGTCGAGAATGGCCAGGTGACGGCGCTCAATGTCGAGGATGCTCCGGGACAGGCCGTAATTTCCGGCGCGGCGAAGATCCTCGAACAGCTCTGAGATCAAAGGGCGGCTTCGGACACGACCGGGCCGCCCTGTCCTCCAAAACGCCTGAGCCTCGACCTTCACCCCTTCGGGGCCAGCGGCGGCTTCCGCTTCTTGAACGGCGCCATGCCCATACGGGCGAGCTCGTCGGCCCGCTCGTTTTCGGGATGGCCGGCATGGCCCTTGACCCAATGCCACGTCACCTGATGGCGGCTGCGCGCCTCGTCGAGCGCCCGCCAGAGTTCGGCATTCTTGACCGGCGCCTTGGCCGCCGTCCTCCAGCCGTTGCGCTTCCAACCTTCGATCCAGCCGTTGATGCCGTCCTTGACGTAGTTGCTGTCGGTGTAGAAATCGACCTTGCACGGCTGCTTGAGGGCGCCCAGCGCCTGGATGGCGGCCATCAACTCCATGCGGTTGTTGGTCGTCTCCGGCTCGCCGCCGGAAAGCTCCTTGACGGCTTCGTTGTAGCGCAGGATGGCGCCCCAACCGCCGGGGCCGGGATTTCCCGAACAGGCCCCGTCGGTGAAGATCTCGACGGATTTCATCGTGGTTCGATCCCGAATTCGGACGGCGACTTTATGCTGCGGTGGAAGCGCAGGCGGCGGACATATTCGAGCGGATCCCGCTTCTGCACCAGGGCGCCGTCGGGGATGGTCAGCCAGTCGTAGAGCCTGGTCAGCATGAAGCGCAGAGCCGAACCGCGGGCCAGGATCGGGAGAGCTTCCACCTCCCTGGCGCTTAACGGCCGCACGCTCTGGTAGCCGGCGAGCAAGGCGGTACCCTTCGTCAGATTGAATGCGTGATCCTTCTCGAAGCACCAGGCGTTGAGACAGGTCGCCAGGTCGTAGGCGAAGAGATCGTTGCAGGCGAAGTAGAAATCGATGATCCCCGAGAGTTCGTCACCCAGGAAGAACACATTGTCGGGGAAGAGATCGGCATGGATGACGCCCGACGACAGGTCGGCGGGCCACTTCTCGGCGAGTTCGGCGAAATCCGCATCCACCTCGGCCGACAAGCCTGGCTCCACCTCGTCGGCGCGCGGACGTGCGGCGCCCCACAGCTTCCTCCAGCCGTCGAAGGACAGCGCGTTCCTTCGTGTGAGCGGAAAGTCGGCGCCGGCGAGATGCAGGCCGGCGAGCGCCTTTCCCACCTCGCGGCAATGGGCGGCGGTCGGCCGTCGCGGCCACATGCCCTCCAGGAACGTGATCAGGGCGGCAGGCCGACCGGCGATCGTGCCGATGACGGTACCGTCGCTGCGATGCACCGGCAGCGGGCAATTGATGCCCTTCCCGGCCAGGTGATCCATCAGCCCGAGGAAGAAAGGCAGGTCAGCCTGATCGACGCGTTTTTCATAGAGCGTCAGGATGTAGGAGCCGCTCGCCGTATGGAGCAGGAAGTTCGAGTTCTCCGAGCCTTCCGCGATGCCCTTGTAGGACAGAAGCCGGCCGACGTTGTAGCGCTCGAGGAAGGCGTCGAGCTCGCCCTCCGTGATGTCCGTGTAGACAGCCATGCCTCAACGGTCCCCGTTGACGAACGCCATGTCGGCAGCCGTCAGATCGACATCGCGCAGCGCACGCATCACTGGGAAATTCTCCGTTTCGGTCGCAGTCACCGCGAGATCGACATGGACGTCGAACCGTTCGCGGAAAGCGTCGATGATTTCGTCCACGATGATCTCGGGCGCGGAGGCACCTGCCGAAAGTCCCAACGTCGAGATCCCGCCGACCTCATCCCACGGAATCTCGGAAGCCCGCTGTACGAGAAGCGACATTTTCGCGCCGGCACGCTCGGCCACCTCGACGAGGCGCCGCGAATTCGAGGAATTGGGCGCGCCGACGACAAGGAAGAGATCCGCTCCGGAGGCCGTTTCCTTGACCGCCTCCTGGCGGTTGGTCGTGGCGTAGCAGATCGATTCGGCAGCAGGAGCATGCAGATCGGCGAAACGCTCCGTGAGCACGCGGATGATGCCGGCCGTATCCTCGACCGACAGCGTGGTCTGGGTGACGAAGCCCAGCGCGGCAGGGTCCAGGGGCTCGAACCGCACTGCATCGGCCTCGGTCTCGATGAGCGTCACCGTGCCGTCGCGAAGCTGCCCCATCGTGCCGATCACCTCGGGGTGGCCGGCATGGCCGATCAGCAGCACATGGCGGCCGAGCCGCTGGTGGCGCATGGCCTGCTTGTGGACCTTCGAGACCAGCGGACAGGTCGCGTCGAGATAGAAGAGGTTGCGCGCCTCGGCATCCTGCGGCACGGATTTCGGCACGCCATGCGCGGAAAACACCACCGGGCATTCCCGGTGTTCCGGCGGAATCTCGTGAAGCTCCTCGATGAAGACCGCCCCGAGGTTCTGAAGCCCTTCGACCACGTAGCGATTATGGACGATCTCGTGCCGGACATAGACCGGCGCACCGTATTTCTTCAGCGCCAGCACCACGATCTGGATGGCGCGGTCGACGCCGGCGCAGAAACCGCGCGGCTGGCAGAGCCGGATCGTCAGCGGCGGCTTTTTGGTTGGGGCGGGCATGGCTTTCCGATCGATTGAGCGCGCCCGAAATGATGTCCCGGCCCTCTCCATGTCAAGGGCGAAAGGTTGCGGCATGGCGGCGGCAAGCCGTCTGCGGCTTCCCTGTTTGGCCAGCGCACAGGATCGTTTATGCAGTAGCTATGCTCATATGCCGAGTGCGGCCATGAAGGAAATCCAACGTCAGGACGCGAGAGCCCCATTGTCACGCCGCGACGACGGGGCCGAGCGCCGCGTGATCACGAGGCACGGCGAGAAGGAATCAGCGCCTCGGCCATCGCTCGGACGGCTTCTGGTGAACTCGCCACTCGAAGAAGGTGATCTTCCGGCACGTCGCCCCGTATCTTTGTTGCGCGGAGGTTGACTGGCCTTCCGCGATCCGCACAACCAGATGAGACACACTGCCCCCGCGGCGCCATCGCTGTCCACCCTTGACATTATCGCGCAAATTACGCAAATTATGCAAATTTCGCAGGAGGCTTTGATGCATCAGGCTCCAACCGTTCCCGCGAGCGATTTCTCACGGAACTTCGGAAAATATCAGGATGAGGCGATCAAAGTGGGCGTCATCAATGTGACCAGTCACGGCCGCGTGGTTGGGGCCTATCTCTCTGCGGCGGAACTGGAGCATTTTGAGCGCCTCAAGCAACGGGAACGTGAAGTTTTGAAGATCGGCGACCTCGACGACGATACGATAGCGGCCATCGAAGCTGCCGAGTATGGCGCCGCGCCCAAGTGAACATCCCTACGCCAAGACCGGGCCTCGTCATTCGTTACAGCTTCCTTTGGAGTTCAGAACACGATCAGGGTGCTGTCGAGGGTACGAAGGACCGCCCTTGCGCCATTGTTGTGGCAGTTCCTCGCGGCGAGGGCGGACAGGTTCGCACGATTGTCGCGCCCATCACGCATCGCCCGCCGGAGGATTCGGGCACATCCCTGGAGGTCCCGGATACTGTGTGCCGCAGCCTTGGGCTAGACGGCGCACGGCATTGGATTCGCTTCGACGAACTCAATCGCTTTACGTGGCCTGGCTACGATCTTCGGCCGCGACCAGATGGTTCCTATCACTACGGAATGCTGCCGCGCGGACTGTTCGAAGAGCTTCGACAAGCGATCGTGGAAGCGCAAAAAATCCGCCGCGCGCGCGTCGTGCCGCGAGACGACTAAGCATTTCTCCCGAAGTGGTCACCGTTTTCGGCCAAAAGGACATGCGTCAAATGAAGGACCTACAGCTTGCGACCTGCCGTAGAGTTACGCATGTCGCGCAAAACTGCTGCACACTCTTGCGCGACATGTCTTGAGGGCTCTCGAACCTTCGGCCGATACCCGCTAAACCCGCGTGCCGCCGACCGTCATCTGGTTCATGCGCAGATGCGGCTGCCCGACACCGACCGGCACGCCCTGACCGGCCTTGCCGCACATGCCGATGCCGGTGTCGAGCTTCATGTCGTTGCCGACCATGGTCACCCGGTGCATCGCGTCGGGTCCGTTGCCGATCAGCATCGCGCCCTTGATCGGCTGCGTGACCTTGCCGTTCTCGATCATGTAGGCTTCCGTGCAGCCGAACACGAACTTGCCTGACGTGATGTCGACCTGGCCGCCGCCGAAGGAAACGGCGTAGATGCCGTGCGGCACCGAGGCGATGATCTCGGCGGGGTCGAGGTCGCCCGCCGTCATGAAGGTGTTGGTCATGCGCGGCATCGGCTGGTGCGCGTAGGATTCGCGACGGCCGTTGCCCGTCGCCTCCATGCCCATCAGCCTGGCATTCTGCCGGTCCTGCATGTAGCCGACAAGCTTGCCGTCCTCGATCAGTACATTGCGGGCGGTTGGCGTGCCCTCGTCGTCGACCGTAAGCGAGCCGCGACGCTCGGCGATTGTGCCGTCGTCGACCACGGTGACGCCCCTGGCCGCCACCTGCTGGCCCATCAGCCCGGCGAAGGCCGATGTCTTCTTGCGGTTGAAGTCGCCTTCCAGCCCGTGGCCGACGGCCTCATGCAGCATGACACCCGGCCAGCCGCTGGACAGCACGATGTCGAAAGCGCCGGCCGGTGCGGGAACGGCCTGCAGATTGACCAGCGCCTGACGCAGGGCTTCGTCGGCGGCGAACCTCCAGCTGTCCTCGGCAAGGAACTCGCCGAAGCCCTTGCGGCCGCCCATGCCGTACGAGCCGGTCTCCTGGCGATCGCCCTCGCCCACCACCACCGAGACATTGACGCGCACCAGCGGGCGGATGTCGCGGACGATCTGGCCGTCGGCGCGCAGGATCTCGACATGCTGCCAGGACGAAGCAAGCGATGCCGTCACCTGGCGCACCCGCGGGTCCTTGTTGCGCAGGAAGGCGTCGATCTCCTGAAGGAGCTTCGCCTTCTCCGCGAAAGACGGCGACGGAATCGGGTTCTCGTCGCCGTAGAGATGACGGTTGGTGCGCGCCGGAGCCGCGGCCAGCGTGCCCGAATAGCCGCCCTTGACGGCCGAAACAGCGTCCGAGGCGCGCAGCAGCGCGCTTTCGGAAAGCTCGCTGGAATGGGCATAGCCGGTCGCTTCGCCGGCGACCGCCCGCAGCCCGAACCCCTGATCGGTGTTGAAGTTCGCGGTCTTCAGCCGGCCGTTGTCGAACATCAGCGCCTCGCTCTCGCTGTATTCGAGATAAAGCTCGCCGTCATCGGCGCCCGCGATCGTGTCGGCGACGACCCGGCGCACCTTGTCTTCGGAAATGTCGAACTGGCCGAGAATGCTGTTCATCGCCTGCCGCCTTGCTGGATGGAATGACTGTACGGGCATGTAGGCGCGGTCACACCCGAAGGCAATGCGGGCAATGTCACCTGCTCAGGGCAGCGCCGCGAAGCCTTCGCCGAAACCCTTGAGGTCGACCGGGATGCCGATACCTTCCTCAGGCGTCTGGAAGACGATGAAGGTGGCCGACGTGCCGGTCTTCAGCGTGTCGAGCAACTGCTTCTCGAGGATGACCTCGGCATAGCATCCGTCCTGGAAGCAGCGCACGAAATAGGCGCGACCGATGTCCTTGCCGTCGACATTGAGACCGAGGCCGTTGGGGAGGAGCACTCCGAGCGGGGCGAGCACGCGCAGGATCTCCGCCTTGTTGTCGGCCGTGCGCAGCACGACGACCGACAGGCCAACCTCAGGACGATCCTCCGCTACGACGTTCTGCATCATGGCGCATTGCTCGGCGGTTGCCCCCGCCGGCGTATCGCACACCACGGACCAGGCGCCGTGCGTCGACTTGACCGTTCCGCTCTGCTGGGCGGAAGCCGTCGAGAAGACCCCGACGGCGGCAGCGCACAGGAAGACCTGCGCCAGCGGTCTGAAAAGCCCAGTGATCATGGCTGCTCCATAACGAATCACGGCAATTTAGTTCCCGGCAGCGTCAAGTAAAGGACAAGCATGCGCTTCAGAACAGCCAAATTGCCAAGCCCGCCGACTTTTCGGGAGCAAATTCGCCCGAATTGCGACGCCACACCGCCTCATCGGCCAACGGCCATCGCACAAGGTGCGAAGCCCGGCCGCTGCCGCGGGGGGCATCGGTGGACCACCGTTTCTCCACACCGGCCGGCGCGCGCAAAAATGCCGCATGATCTGTTCCGCTCATTCCTTGCGGTCGCAATGAGAGTGTGGTTTGAACGCGCCATGGCCGCCGGGATTCCAGTTCCGGCGGGCTTTGGCGACGACCTGGCCGCAAAGACTGGGAGATGATGAGGGCGATGAGAAAATTCCTTGCTGGCGCAGCCGCACTGACGGCATTCCTCCCCGCGGCGGCGGCCTATGCGGACCAGCCGACGCCGTGGCAGTGGCGTTTCCAGGCGGCGGCGACGCCGATCATGGAACAGATCGAATGGTTCGAGAAATATACGCTGTGGTTCATCATCCCGATCACGCTTCTCGTGCTCGTGCTGCTCGCCTACTGCATCCTGAAATTCCGTGCGAGCGCCAATCCCGTGCCCTCGCGCACCAGCCACAATACGTTGATCGAGGTCATCTGGACCGTCGGTCCGGTCGTGGTGCTCCTGGCCCTGGCCGTTCCCTCCTTCCAGCTCCTGACGGCGCAGTACACACCGCCGGAAGAGCCGAAGCTGACCATCAAGGCCACCGGCAACCAGTGGAACTGGGACTATGAGTACCAGGTCGAGGATGCGCTCTCCTTCAACTCGGCCATGCTTCAGGAAGGCGACCGCGCCGCGGCCGGCAAGGAAGACAAGGCGAGGTATCCGCGGCTCCTGGCCGTCGACAACGAAGTCGTCGTTCCCGTCAACACGACGACGCGCGTTCTGGTCACCGCCAGCGACGTCATCCATGCCTTCGCCATGCCGGCCTTCGGCGTGAAGACCGACGCCGTGCCGGGCCGCATCAACGAGATCTGGTTCAAGGCCGAGAAGGAAGGCCTCTTCTACGGCCAGTGCTCCGAGCTCTGCGGCAAGGACCACGCCTACATGCCGATCGCGATCCGCGTCGTATCGGAAGACCAGTACAATACCTGGCTCGCGGCTGCGAAGACCGACCTGCCCGGCGCGAACAAGGCGCTGATGGCCGCGGTTGACGGCGACAACAAAGTGGCGGTCGCCGGCAACTGATGCCGCGAACCGATAGGGACTAAGGAACGGAGCGGAACATGGCAGGCGCTGCAGCTCACGACGACCACGACCACAAGCCGAAAGGCTGGGTGCGCTGGGTCTATTCGACCAACCACAAGGACATCGGCACGCTCTACCTGATCTTCGCGATCTGCGCCGGCATCATCGGCGGCGCGCTGTCGATCGTCATGCGCATGGAACTCCAGGAGCCCGGAATCCAGATCTTCACCGGCCTGGCGCAGATGGTCTACGGCCTCGACGGCGACGCCGCCATCGACGGCGGCAAGAGCATGTTCAACGCCTTCACCACGGCCCATGCCCTGGTCATGATCTTCTTCATGGTCATGCCGGCGCTTATCGGCGGCTTCGCCAACTGGATGGTGCCGCTCATGATCGGCGCGCCCGACATGGCGTTCCCGCGCATGAACAACATCTCGTTCTGGCTGCTGCCTCCGGCGTTCCTCCTTCTGATCCTGTCGGCCTTCGTGCCGAGCGCGCCCGGCGCCTACGGCGTGGGCGGCGGCTGGACGATCTATCCGCCATTTTCGACCAGCGGCCAGCCCGGACCGGCGATGGATCTCGCGATCCTGTCGCTGCACATCGCCGGCGCGTCGTCGATCCTCGGCGCGATCAACTTCATCACCACGATCTTCAACATGCGCGCCCCAGGCATGACGCTGCACAAGATGCCGCTCTTCGCCTGGTCCGTGCTGATCACCGCCTTCCTGCTGCTGCTCTCGCTGCCGGTGCTGGCGGGCGGCATCACCATGCTGCTGACCGACCGTAATTTCGGCACGGCCTTCTTCGCGCCCGAGAGCGGCGGCGACCCGATCCTGTTCCAGCACCTGTTCTGGTTCTTCGGGCACCCGGAAGTCTACATCCTGATTCTGCCGGGCTTCGGCATCGTCAGCCACATCGTGTCGACCTTCTCGCGCAAGCCGATCTTCGGCTATCTCGGCATGGCCTACGCCATGGTGGCGATCGGCGCGGTCGGCTTCATCGTGTGGGCGCACCACATGTACACGACCGGCCTTTCGCTCGACACGCAGCGCTACTTCGTGTTCGCCACCATGGTCATCGCGGTGCCGACCGGCGTGAAGATCTTCTCGTGGATCGCCACGATGTGGGGCGGCTCGATCTCCATGCGCACGCCGATGCTGTGGTCGATCGGCTTCATCTTCCTGTTCACCGTGGGCGGCGTCACCGGCGTCCAGCTCGCCAATGCCGGCCTGGACCGTTCGCTGCACGACACCTACTACGTGGTCGCCCACTTCCACTACGTGCTGTCGCTCGGCGCCGTCTTCGCCATCTTCGCCGCCTGGTACTACTGGTTCCCGAAGATGACCGGCTACATGTACTCGCCGCTGATCGCCCGCACCCACTTCTGGGTCACGTTCATCGGCGTGAACCTGGTCTTCTTCCCGCAGCACTTCCTCGGCCTCGCCGGCATGCCGCGCCGCTATATCGACTACCCCGATGCCTTTGCGGGCTGGAACCTGGTGTCGTCCTACGGCTCCTATATCTCGGGCCTCGGCGTCCTGGTGTTCCTCTACGGCGTGTTCGAGGCCTTCTCGAAGAAGCGTATCGCCGGAGCCAACCCATGGGGCGAAGGCGCCACCACGCTGGAATGGCAGCTGCCTTCGCCGCCGCCCTTCCACCAGTGGGAGCAATTGCCGAAGATCAAGTGATCGGCGGGAAACGATCTTGAAGCCGCCGGCCGGTCCGGCGGCTTCGGCCAAACGGAATGATGGACTTAAGTACGCATGGCCCTTGTGCAGAAAAGCGGATGTGACGAAGCCCGCTTCCGAATGTCGGAAGCGACGGCGTCGGACTATCTCGCGCTGCTCAAGCCGCGGGTCATGTCCCTCGTGGTCTTCACGGCCTTCGTCGGCCTCGCCGCCGCCCCCGTCACGGTCAACCCATTCATAGGCATGATCGCCATCGCCTCGATCGCCGTCGGGGCCGGTGCGTCGGGCGCGCTCAACATGTGGTACGACGCCGACATCGACGCGGTGATGACCCGCACCGCCAAGCGCCCGATCCCCTCGGGCCGCGTCGCACCCGGCGAGGCACTTGTCTTCGGCCTGGTGCTTTCAGTCCTTTCGGTGATGACGCTCGGCGTGCTCGTCAACTGGCTCGCAGCCGCCCTGCTCGCATTCACCATCTTCTTCTATGCCGTCATCTACACGATGTGGCTGAAGCGCTCGACGCCGCAGAACATCGTGATCGGCGGCGCCGCCGGCGCTTTCCCCCCTGTCGTCGGCTGGGCTGCGGCTACCGGCTCGGTCAGCCTGGAAAGCATTGTCCTGTTCCTGATCATCTTCCTCTGGACGCCGCCGCATTTCTGGGCGCTCGCGCTGTTCAAGTCGGAGGACTACGGCCGCGCCGGTATTCCGATGATGCCGAACGTCGCCGGCCATGCCTCGACGCGCCGGCAGATCTTTGTCTATTCGGTGCTGATCGCGCCCGTCGGCGTGCTGCCCTGGATCCTCGGCTACACCACGGCGGTCTATGGCGCCGCTTCTATCGCCCTCGGCATCGGTTTCGTCTGGTATGCGTGGAAGGTACTGCGCATGGGCGACGACGATCGCGCCATGAAGCCCGCCAAGAAGCTGTTCGCCTATTCGCTGCTCTATCTGTTCGCCATCTTCGCGGTGTATCTGGGCGACGTCGTCGTCTCGCGCGCCATAGGCCTGCCCGGAGCCTGATATGAACGAGAACAATATCGAAATGGTGACGCTCACCGAGGCACAGAGGAAGGCTCAGCGCAGCCGCTCGATCGCCATCGGCATCGGGCTCGGCGCGCTGGTCATCATCTTCTACGTCGCCACCATCGTCAGAATGTGAGGCGGTGATGGTCGAGAATCGCAGCAAGAGCGCGAGCAAGGACCGCAGCAACCTGCTGGTCGCCGGGGTGTGCCTCGCCTTCTTCGGCGGTATGGTCGGCATGGCCTATGCAGCCGTGCCGCTCTACAAGATGTTCTGCCAGGTCACCGGCTATGGCGGCACCACGCAGCGCGTCGAGCAGTATTCCGACCGCGTGCTCGACCGCGACATCACCATTCGCTTCGACGCCAACACGGCTGGCCTGCCCTGGGACTTCCAGCCGGTGGCCCGCGAGGTGACGATCAAGATCGGCGAGACGACGCAGGCCAGCTACAAGGCGACCAACCGATTCTCAAAGGCCAATGCCGGCCGCGCGACCTTCAACGTCACGCCCGAGATGGCCGGAGCCTATTTCAACAAGGTCGAGTGCTTCTGCTTCACCGACACCACGCTGAAGCCTGGCGAAACGCTCGACATGCCCGTCGTCTTTTATGTCGATCCGGCCATCGTCGACGTGCCGGAACTCAAGGACATCAAGACGATCACCCTCTCGTACACTTTCTTCCCGATCGAAGGGAACAAGCCGGTGGCGGTTGCGCCGAAGGCGGAAGGTGATAAGACCACTACCGACGGACAACTCGGGGGATAGAATGGCAAACGCCCACGCCAAACCGCAGCACGACTACCACATCATCGACCCCAGCCCGTGGCCGTTCCTCGGCTCCGTGGGCGCGCTCGTCATGGCGATCGGCGGCGTCGGCTTCATGCAGTATCTGAAGGGCAACGAGTTCCCCATCCTCGGCGTGAATCTTGCTTCGCCGTATCTCTTCGTCATCGGCCTTTTCATCGTGCTGATGGTCATGGCCGGGTGGTGGCGGGATACCATCAAGGAGGGCAATGAGGGCCATCACACCAAGGTGGTCTCGCTGCACCTGCGCTACGGCATGATCATGTTCATCGCATCCGAGGTGATGTTCTTCGTGGCCTGGTTCTGGGCCTTCTTCGACGCCGCACTTTTCCCCAACGAGGCCGCGCAATATGCCCGCGAAGCCTATACCGGCGGGGTCTGGCCACCGAAGGGCACCGAGGTCCTCGACCCCTTCCATCTGCCGCTCTACAACACGATCATCCTGCTGCTTTCCGGCACGACGGTGACCTGGGCCCACCATGCCCTGATCCATGACGACCGCAAGGGCCTGGTCTGGGGCCTTGCGCTGACGGTCGCGCTTGGCGTGCTGTTCTCGTTCGTCCAGGCCTATGAGTACATGCACGCGCCGTTCGGTTTCAGGGACTCGATCTACGGCGCCACCTTCTACATGGCGACCGGTTTCCACGGCTTCCACGTCTTCGTCGGCACGATCTTCCTGCTCGTCTGTCTGTTCCGAGCCATGGCCGGCGGCTTCACGCCGAAGCAGCATTTCGGCTTCGAGGCGGCTGCCTGGTACTGGCATTTCGTCGACGTCGTCTGGCTGTTCCTGTTCGCCTGCGTCTATGTCTGGGCCTCGCAGGGCGCCGTCATCGCTCACGGTTGAGCCTCGACGGAAATGACCAAGGAAACGGCCGCCCCTGCGCGGCCGTTTTTGTTTCGGCCTCTGCGCGGGCCGATCAGCCGGACGAATGGCCGCACGACGGTCGCCGGCGCAGACATGGTAAGGATCGGGAAATGGCGAACGAGGATGATCGGAATAGACCCGTGAGCGACGATCAGGCGATCTGGCCGCCGGTAGACCCGGTCACGGCAGGGCTCAAGGGGCGCTGCCCGCGATGCGGCGAAGGAAGGCTCTTCTCGGGTTTCCTGACCGTCGCCAGGAGCTGCGGCGTCTGCAGGCTCGACTATTCCTTCGCCGATGCAGGAGACGGACCGGCCGTCTTCGTCATCCTGATCATCGGCTTCATCGTCGTCGGCCTGGCGCTATGGATGGAGGTCAATTTCGGCCCACCGCTATGGCTGCATCTCCTGCTCTGGATCCCGCTGACACTCGTGCTCTCGCTGACCGCCCTGCGGCTGATCAAGGGCGTCCTGATCACGCTGCAATACCGCAACAAGGCGGCCGAAGGGCGGCTGGACCGGCCGCAATGAGCCGAGCCGACCA
Source organism: Mesorhizobium sp. L-8-10 (assembly GCF_016756635.1). Lineage (NCBI taxonomy): Bacteria > Pseudomonadati > Pseudomonadota > Alphaproteobacteria > Hyphomicrobiales > Phyllobacteriaceae > Mesorhizobium > Mesorhizobium sp. L-8-10. The sequence goes on from NZ_AP023263.1 coordinate 6,492,140, forward strand.
CCAGGCCGCGCGCCCGAAGGGGCCTGCATGGGCAATCGTCGGGCTCGGCGCCGTCCTCTTTGCCATGCTCGTCGGCCTCGGCACGTGGCAGATGCAGCGGCTCACCTGGAAGGAGGCGCTCATAGCCGCCGTCGACCAACGCATCGGGTCGGCTTCGCGGCCCCTCTCCGAGCTGGAGCGCCAATTCGCCGAAACCGGGGACGTCGACTATTGGCCCGTCGAGGCGACCGGCCGCCTGCTCAACGACCGCGAGAGCCATTTCCTGGCGACCTGGCGCGGACAGTCCGGCTTCTTCGTCTATGCACCGCTGGAGTTGCTCGACGGGCGTGTGCTCTTCGTCAATCGCGGCTTCGTGCCCTTTGACCGCAAGGATCCATCGACGCGGGCCGAGGGCCAGATCGCGGACCTAATGGCCTTGAAGGGTCTCGCCCGCAATCCGCTCGCCGAAAAGCCATCCTCGCTGGTGCCCGACAACGATCCGGCGCAGAACGTCTTCTATTGGAAGGATCTTGCAGCCATGGCCGGTCGCGCAGGCGTGCCGGCCGACCGAATCGTGCCATTCTTCATCGATGCGGATGCCACGCCCAACCCCGGCGGGCTGCCGATCGGAGGCGTTACCCTGGTCGACTTCCCTAACAACCACCTGCAATATGCCTTGACCTGGTACGGGCTCGCCGCCGCGCTGCTTGCCGTCCTGGGCGCCTGGCTGATCTCGAGACGTCGCGCGTGACCCCCTCCTCCATGGTCATCCTCACAGGCGCCGGCATTTCGGCCGAGTCCGGGGTCGACACGTTCCGGGACGCAGGCGGCATCTGGTCGAAGGTCGACTATCGGGAGGTCGCCACTCCCGAAGGCTTCGCCCGCAATCCGCGCAAGGTGCACGACTTCTACAACAAACGCCGGCGGGGCATGGCGGGCATCCTGCCGAACGCGGCGCATGCGGCGCTCGCCCGACTGGAACAGGCATTCCTCGGCACGTTCCTGCTGGTCACCCAGAACATCGATCATCTCCACGAGGCAGCCGGCTCGCACAGGCTGCTGCACATGCATGGCGAACTCGCCAAGGCGCTCTGCGAGGCCTGCGGCGAACGCAGCGAATGGCCCGGCGACATGTCGACCTCGTCGCAATGTCCGCAATGCCGCACCGTAGGGCGATTGCGGCCCGACGTGGTCTGGTTCGGCGAGATGCCTTATCATATGGGACGCATCTACGCCGCGCTCTCGGAATGCGACCTGTTCGTGTCGGTCGGCACCAGCGGTAGCGTCTATCCCGCGGCCGGTTTCGTCGAAGAGGCGCGCCTCGCCGGCGCCCATACGGTCGAGCTCAACCTGGAACCTTCCGAAGGCGGCAGCCTTTTCGCGCAAACCCACTACGGCCGGGCGACCGAGGTCGTGCCCGCCTTCGTAGACCGCCTCATCGAGAAGAGCTGGCCCTGACCCTTGATGTCAGGACTCGTCTATCCGCCGTCCTTCCATGAGTTCGCGATCCGTCGAACTGTTGTCTCAACGCCGGGCCAGCAACCTTTCCAGCCCTTCCCTGACAAGGGCGGGAACGTCCCTTGAATCGTCGAGATACGCGGATTCGAGTAGGCCGTCTGACAGAGCGACAAGCAGCGAGGCGGTGACGGAAGGGGCTGGATCGCCATCCGCAGCAAGAAGCTTCCGGAGGACGCCGTGATACCATGCACGGCGCGCATCAATGGCTTGCCGAACGGGGCTATTCGGGTCGGGGTATTCGGCGGCTGCGTTGAGGAACGGACAGCCCCGGTAGTCCCCAGTGACGACGGCTTCGCTGATGCGCCCCAGGATCGCGGCGATCATCTTGCGCGGAGACTGCTTGGGGAGCGCTGAGGTGGCTTCCCGCCCAAGCTGGTCCTGCTCTTCGATATAGGCGAGGACGAGATCATCCTTCGACGGGAAGTGATTGTAGAACGTCGCCTTGGCCACGCCCGCTTCCGCGATGATGCGGTCGATGCCCACGGCACGGATGCCCTCGGTATAGAAGAGACGGGTCGCGGTATCGAGTAAGCGGCGGCGCGCCGCGCTTACTCCAGGATCGGTCTGCGAAACGGTTCTGTTCATGGGATTGACTCTAACAGACAGACCTGTATGGTACATAGACAGACCTGTCTACCTAGGAGAAACAATGCAGACGAACGAGACAGCCGAAATCGTGCATCGATTCAACCGGGCCTTCCTCGATCACGAGCCTGCGATCCTCAAAGACCTGATCGCACCGAACTGCGTCATGGAGTCGATTCAGCCGGCGCCCAATGGTACGCGATACGAAGGCTATGACGCCTGCCTCGCATTCTGGGAGGCTCTCGCTGCGGACCCGGTTACCTATTTCGATGTTGAAGACACGATCGCAATGGGCGACCGCGCTATCATCCGCTGGCGTTTCAATTTCGGTGACGGTGGGTCGGTTCGGGGCGTCAACCTGATGCATGTCCGCGACGGCCGGATCGTCGAAGCGCTCGGTTACTCAAAGTCGCCCGGCCAGTCGGCCCCACTACCTGAGTGACCGCCAGATAGTGGTTTCCTCGCCGCCGAACCGACACGTCCGGGGAGCCACTCGCTGCTTTCGAAAGTGAGCAGCGGTTCGGGAAAAAGGCATGCGCTAGATCAATAATCTACGGCGCGTCGCGTGAATCCTTCTCGCGTTTCACGCGACGCCCTGTAGGGGGCGAAGCGCCATATGGCTCAATGAGGTGAGAGAATGAGGACCGACAGCGAAGTTACCCGCGCGATCATGGACCGCTTCAATGGCGCGTTCGAGGAGCACCGGCCCGAAGACCTCGACGATCTGATTGGTGAGGGTTGCGTTCTCGAGAATACGACGCCCGCTCCGGATGGCGCGCGCTACGAAGGGCGTGAGGCTTGCCTCAATTTTTGGAAGGGAATCGCGTCCTCTGCGAACCTTGTATTCGAAGCCGAGGAGATTTGGGCCAGCCAGGACCGCGGGATCATCCGATGGCAACTCCGATGGAGCAAAAGCAAGGCGGATCGGGTGCGAGGGATAAACATAATGCGCGTTCGGGACGGAAAGATCGTCGAAGGTCTGGGATACGTGAAGGGATAGGGACATGCCCCTCCTCACGTCTCGCGAGCACCCTGCGGAACCCATCAGGCTCGAGCCTCTAGCGTCGCCGGCGCGGCTTCTCCAATAGAGCCACGGCCTCCACATGCGCCGACCACAGGAACTGGTCGATCGGCGTCACGCATTTCAAGGAATAGCCACCGTCGATGAGGATACGCAGGTCGCGGGCCAGCGTGACCGGATTGCAGGAAACAGCGGCGACCAGCGGCACGTCCGAGCGGGCGATCTGCTTCGACTGGTCCTCGGCTCCGGCCCGGGGCGGATCGAAGACCACTGCGTCGAAAGCGTTCAGCTCCTTGAAAGTCATCGGCCGGCGGTAAAGGTCGCGCCGTTCCGCCGTGATGCGCTTCAGGCCGCGAGCAAAGCGGAAACCGCGGTCGAGAGCGGCGAGCGGCGCGGCATCGGCTTCCACCGCATGGATTTCGGCCTTCGTCGCAAGGCGCAAGGCAAAGGCACCGGCACCGGCGAACAGGTCGGCGATCCGCTTCGCCTTGCCGAGATGCGCCGCAACCAGCCCCGCCATCGCCTCTTCGGCCGAGGCGACGGCCTGCAGGAAACCACCCGGCGGCGGCGTCACCGCGGCGTCGCCGAACATGACGACCGGCTTGCGCGGCTCGACCACGATCTCGCCATCGACCGAGAGCCTGGCAATGCCTTCGCGAATCACGAAATCGCTCGCCTTGCGCCGTGCCGTCTCCGACAGCTTGCCGGAACCGTCGGCCGCGACATCGAGGCCCGAAGCCGTGAGGGTGACAGCCAGATGGAACGGCTGCGGCGTCATGCAGATGAGGCTGGCGAGGCTCCGCAGCCTCGGTAACGCGGCAACGATCTCGGGTGCGGCGATAGGGCATTCCGTTATGTCGATGATCGTATGCGACAGCGCCCTGTTGTAGCCGAGGATCATGCCCGCCTCGGTGCGCCGCGCCGAGAACACGACGCGGCGGCGCGAGGCCGGCGCGCAGGCGACGGTCGCGGCAACCGGAACGTCGATCCCTTTGCCCTTGAGGGCATGCACGACCTTCTCGCGCTTCCAGGCGCGATAGGATTCGCCCTCGAAATGCTGCAGGTCACACCCGCCGCATTCGGTAAAATGGCTGCAAACCGGTTCGGCCCTGAGCGGCGAGGCTTCGAGCACCGCCATCAATGTGGCGCGGTCCTTTTCGCGTGCCGCGGTGACGGTCTCTCCCGGCAAGGTGAACGGGATGAACACCTGTCCCGTACCGGTTTCCGCTATGCCGTCGCCCTTGGCGCCGAGCCTGTCTATGACGAAGCGTGCAGTCATCGATCCTTGGCTCCGGCCAGCAGGAACTCGCGGTTGCCATCGCCGCCTTCTATCGGCGACGGACACAGGCCGAGCGCTCGCCAGCCGGGAACGCCGTCGAGCCACGCGCGTAGACGTTGCGCGATCACGGGTCCCTCCCCCGGATCACGCAGCAATCCGCCTTTGCCGATCGCGTTTTTGCCGGCCTCGAATTGCGGCTTCACCAGGAAGACGCCGGACGCCCCCGTCGCCGCGAGGTGGAGCGCCGGCGGCAGCGCAAGGGTGAGCGAGATGAAGCTGACGTCGCAGACGATGATTTCAGGCTCCACGCCACCGAGATGCGAGGCCCGCAGGTCACGGGCATTGAGCCCTTCGACACAGGAGACACGCGGATCGGACCGCAAACGCGGCTCCATTTGTCCGTGGCCGACATCGATCGCCACGACATGACGGGCACCGCGCTCCAGCAGCACCTGGGTGAAGCCGCCGGTCGAGGCTCCGACATCGAGCGCCTGCCGCCCCGCGGGATCGAGGCCGAAATGGTCGAGCCCGGCGACCAGCTTCAACGCGGCGCGCGAGACGAAGTGCTGCGCCGGGTCGTCGACGCTGATGACAACGTCTTCCGCGACACTGGCGCCGGGCCTTGTCGCGACGACGCCGGCCACACTCACCGTCCCGCGCTCGACGGCATCGCGCGCCCGCGAACGGGTGGCGAAGAGGCCGCGACGCACGAGCAGTTCGTCGAGGCGTATCCGGCTTGTCTGCTGGTCGAGCTTCATCGGCCTTCCTTGGCGAAAGCCGGCGGCGAAGGCAAGCGGGACGTTGCAACCGGGTCGTGACGCGGCCGACCGGAGCGGCGATCGTCAGAAGGCGACGAAGCGCGACGCCCTGTGCTCGATCGCGAGCATCAGCTCCCATCCATGACGATGGGTCGTCGACCCCGTCGGAGCGGCCGGATAGAGCTCCGCAGGCTCGCTGAAGACCGTGGGAGGCAGCACGGGGGCGGGCTTCACATCGTGAGCGAAACCACCACGCAGCGTTCCGATCTTGTCGGCGACGATCCTCAGCACGGCTTGTTCAAGCTTGCAGTCATATTGGATATCGGCGACGGCCGGCGGGGCGAGCACGACCAGCATCGCGACGCCGATCGTCGGCATCTTCATCGTAGGCCACTGTCCAGACGCGGTTCTACCTGGGGCGCGCTAAGAAACGGTCAAGGGACAAGGTTACGGAAACGCCAAATGCCAGCGTAGACAGATGGTTAGAGTAAGTTGCCTGATGGGCACGTCAGGCACGTGCGACCTGGACGACGCCGTCTGCCGTCGAACTGGCGCGTTGACAGCGGCGATCGAAGGCAACCGAACAGTTCTCATCGCTATGCAACCGCCTGCCAATCTTGCCAACTACCGTCGTCTTACTTTCGAATCCCGAGATAGCCGTAAACCGCCCGTCTGACGCGCGGCTCAAGGGACGACATGTCCGTCTCGCCGAACAATCCCGCCGCGTCGACCATGCCGCGCGTGAGAGCGGCCAGGTCCCTGGCGGCGGTTTCTGGCTTGGCGATCCCGTGAAGCGACAGTATCTCGGCCACCGCCGCGACGATCATCCGCTTCAGCGCCTCGGTCTCCGTGTCAATCGGCAGCATCGCTTCAGCATATTCCAGACTGCCGGCAAGCCGCGGCCTTTCGAGTTGGTGGGATACGGCTGCGCGGATGAAGCCGTTGAGGACCGACGGCAGATCGCGCCCTCTCGCCTGCGCCTTCTCCCGCTCGATCATCGTCATAAGTTCCGCGCGCTTGCGGCGGATCAGTTCCGCGAGCAACGCCTCCTTGGCGGGGAAATATTGGTAGAGGCTGCCGACACTCACTCCTGCCTTTTCCGCCACTGCATTGGTGTTAAACGCCGCAAGGCCGCCGGCCTCCAAAACGCGAGCAGCGGCCTCGACAATGGCCTCGACTGTAGCAGCTGAACGGGCCTGACGCGGGCGTTTGCGGGCATCGATGGGGGATTGCGTGGCGACCATGGAATGCGAGTAAGGATTGCGAGCAATTGCTCGTATTTTAGCCCGCATCGCCAACGCAGACAACAGGAACCTCTCGTGACCACACCCAAACCGCGGTTCACCATCTTTGTGCTTTTACGGACTTTGCCTTCCTGGCTGTCCCTCCCCCGCTCGCGCCGCAACGAAATCGCGAATTCGGCCTTCGCCGACACATTGAAGGACGAAAGCGTTACCATTCGCCATTTCGACGCCGAAGCCTTCACGGCTTTTTGCACGGATATCGCTATGTTCGAAGCCGACGACCTGATCTCCTTCCACTTCGTCATGGAGCGGTTGCGCGACTCCGCCTTCTTCGCCGAGCCTTATTTTGAACTGGTCCAGATCATACCGGCCGTGGAAGACGGCTTCCGCTATTTCGAGAATACGGCGGCGTGAGGCGGGATAATGCGTATTGAGGGAAAGACGGCGCTGGTGACGGGCGGCAGCGCCGGAATTGGGCAGGAGATCGCGCTGCAACTCGCCGCCAGGGGCGCCAAGGTCATCATCGTGGCGCGCGACCGGCAGCGCGCCGAGGCGACGATCGGCTGTAGTCCGGAACGAATCGCGCTCCTCCAGGCCGATCTGTCCCGCGGCCAAGATCAGGACAGGGTCGTGGCCGAAGTCACGCAGTGCTGCCCCGATCTTGCCATCCTCGTCAACAATGCCGGTGTACAGATCAACCTGGCGGCGACCGGGATCGGGGACGGCGGTAGAATGGCGGACTTCCGAGACGAGATCGACCTGAACCTCACTGCGCCGGTTGCATTGAGCTTCGGCCTGATGCCGGTTCTGGCGCGGCAGAAAGAAGCGGCTATCGTCAACATCTCCTCGGGGCTTGCATTGGCGCCGAAGCGGACGGCCCCTGTCTATTGCGCGAGCAAGGCCGGACTCGGCGCCTTCAGCCGGGCCCTGCGCTATCGCTGCGAGGATTCCGCTCCCGCGATCCGGGTCATCGATGTGGCCATGGATTTTGTCGATACGAACATGACACAAGGCCGGAGCGGCGCCAAGATGACCGCGCATGACGCGGCCCGCGCGGTCGTGCACGGCATCGAGAGACGGAATCGCGAAGTCTGGGTCGGCAAGACCCGGCTGCTTCGTATCCTTCACCGCCTGTCGCCAGCCTTCGCATACCGGCTGCTGCGGAACGGATAGGTTGATGCCGCCCATCGTCCCCATTGCGGGTCTGCGCCCATCGTCCGCACCGCAATCGCGCAGCGTGAGTTGGCCGACGCGGCTACCAGCAAGACGACGGCTGCGCGACGCGGCGGGGCCGGCAGGGTCCGATTCAGCGACGCCGCCGAAGACATGATAGCCCACGCCCGCAGGCCGAGAACCTCCGTGCAAAACGCAGCTAATTTGAGAACCCGGCAATCAGGATTCTCATAAGTAAGTATCCCCCGCAAAAGCCGGGGCTTTAGGATTTGGGCCGCTCAAAGCGGCCTGTTGGGTGGCTGACGCGGCCCCTCATGGGGTTGGCCACCCAAGGTGGCCGTTCAGCGCCAAAGGTTCAATTGCTCCAGCCTTTGATCCTCGCGCTCCTGATTCTTGATATACTCCCGGATCACGGCCTCGTCGCGACCGACGGTCGAGACGAAGTAGCCGCGTGCCCAAAAGTGCTGCCCCTCATAGTTGCGGCGGCGTTCTCTGTAAACACGAGCCAGATGGATCGCACTCTTGCCGTCTCGAGGAGTGCCTCTCCATCATCCGCTGGACGCCGGACACCTTGGCGCGGCGCCTCAACTGTGACTGCTCCGCGGATCAACGATATGTCTTGTCCCCTTCCGCTTGGTCTGCCTCATCGCTCGGGAATGATTTCCAGATTTTGGGGAAGAGGCAGACTTGAGCATCGCATATGCATGTCGCGGGCGAACAGCTTTCGTTGCTTTTCCTGATGCTCTCTGCCCGCCGCCGCGATCGCAAGTCCGTAGGGGCCCATCAAGAGAGCGGTCCCCATGTTCAACGGCTTGGCTTTTCCGGCCCCATAGGTCAACGCCTCCGCGCGGATCTGTTCGCACTGCGGCGACTGCCACTTCGGGTCTTGTGTCGAGAGCGTGGCTGCATACTCGGCGGGCGCCGCCGTGCACCCGGCGACCGCGGCCACCAGCAGCAAAGTTGCCACAGTCCATACTCGCCCCATCGCCATGGATCGTTCAGTCTCCATCCGACCAGCCGTTGATTTGCGCCACCCCACCTGCTGACGCAGGGGTCGTACAGCAATCCTCACGAGATGAACAGACCAACGGATCGACGGTCGTCGGCTGACCAAAATCCAGGAACTACGGTCCATTCCCGGTTACCCGGCCGGCAAGCAAGACAGTTCCTGGCGGATAGCGCCGACAGGTCGTATGACGGATAACGTCACTGGCACCGCAGCGGAACCCGGCGAAATCAGGCGCGCGCGACCTGAACCATGCCACCAAGGGCGGCAAAGACGGTGCGCACGATGCCTGCTGCATCGAGGCCCGCATCCGCATACATTTTCTCGGGCTTGCCGTGGTCGGTGAACTCATCGGGCAAGACAAGCGGCCTGACTTTCAGCCCTTGGTCGAGCAGGCCCTCGACCGCCAGGAACTGCAGGACGTGGCTCGCGAAACCGCCGACCGAGCCCTCTTCGACAGTGACCAGCACCTCATGCGACCGGGCCAGTCTGCGGACGAGATCCTGATCGAGCGGCTTGGCGAAACGCGCATCGGCGACCGTCGTCGACAGGCCGGCCGCATCCAGTTCCTCGGCCGCAGCGACACAATCCTGAAGCCGCGTTCCGAAAGAGAGCAGCGCGATCTTGGTGCCTTCCTTGACGATACGGCCCTTGCCGATCTCCAGAAGGGAACCCCGCTCCGGCATTTCGACGCCGACGCCGTTGCCGCGCGGATAACGGAAGGCGATCGGGCCCTCGTCAAACGCGGCTGCCGTGCGCACCATGTGGCGCAATTCGGCCTCGTCGGCCGCCGCCATCACCACAAAACCGGGAAGCGAAGCGAGATAGGTCGTGTCGAAGGCACCGCAATGGGTCGGGCCGTCCGCTCCGACGAAGCCGGCCCGATCGATCGGGAAACGCACCGGCAACTTCTGGATCGCCACGTCGTGAACGACCTGGTCATAAGCGCGCTGCAGAAACGTCGAATAGATCGCGGCAAAGGGTTTCAACCCCTCGGTTGCCAGACCGGCGGCGAAGGTGACCGCATGCTGCTCGGCGATGCCCACATCGAATGTGCGGGAGGGGAAGGCTTCGCCGAACAGGTCCAGGCCGGTGCCGGAGGGCATCGCCGCCGTGATCGCAACGATTCGATCGTCTTCCCGCGCCTCCTGGATCAGGCTCTCGGCAAAGACCTTGGTATAGGCCGGGGCGTTTGCCGGCGCCTTGGCCTGTGCGCCTGTGATGATGTCGAACTTGTTGACGCCGTGATATTTGTCGCTGGCCTCCTCGGCCGGCGCGTAACCCTTGCCCTTCTGCGTCACGACGTGGATCAGGATAGGCCCTTCGCCATTGTCGCGGACGTTCTTCAGCACCGGGATGAGATGCTCGAGATTGTGTCCGTCGATCGGCCCGATGTGATAGAAGCCGAGTTCCTCGAACAGCGTGCCGCCGGTGACATAGCCGCGCGCATGCTCGACCGCGCGGGTGATCGCCCTGTTGGCGCGCTTGCCGAGATAGGAGGTCAGCTTCTTGCCGACGTCGCGCAGGCCGAGATAGGCCTTCCCCGAGGCGAGGCGGGCGAGATAGGCGCTCATTGCGCCGGTTGGCGGGGCGATCGACATGTCGTTGTCGTTGAGGATGACGATCAGCCGCGCGTCGAGCGCGCCGGCGTTGTTCATCGCCTCATAGGCCATGCCCGCCGACATGGCGCCGTCGCCGATGACGGCGATAACGTTGTTCCGGCCCCCGACCAGGTCGCGCGCCACGGCCATGCCGAGCCCGGCAGAGATCGAGGTCGACGAATGCGCGGCTCCGAACGGATCGTATTCGCTCTCGCCGCGCTTGGTGAAGCCCGACAGGCCGCCTTCCTGGCGCAGGGTGCGGATGCGATCACGGCGGCTGGTGAGGATCTTATGCGGATAGGCCTGGTGGCCGACGTCCCAGATCAGCCTGTCTTCGGGCGTATTGAAGACGTAATGCAGCGCCACGGTCAGTTCGACCACGCCCAGGCCGGCGCCAAGGTGCCCGCCGGTCCGGGAGACGGCATCGATCAGTTCGGCGCGCAGTTCGGCAGCGACCTGCGGCAGGTCGCTTTCCGGCAACCGGCGAAGGTCCGCGGGGATGCGGACTTTGTCCAGAAGCGGCGTCACGGGGATTGAAGTCACTTGCAACGGAACCTGTCTGCTCGAAAGATCATACGGGAGATGTCAGGGAGATAAGGCTTGGCCCTGGCAAAGTAAATGCGCGGCAATGACGCGCATCAGTTTTCAGGGAGCGGAATGAATTCCTTCTCGTCACCGGGCACGATGTCGAAGCGGCCGGTCCGCCATTCTTCCTTGGCCTGCTCGATACGCTCCTGGGAGGAGGAAACGAAATTCCACCAGATGTAGCGCTTCGAGCCGAGCGAAGCGCCGCCGAACAGCATGAAATGGGCGCCCGCCTCCGTGGAGACGGTGATCCTGTCGCCCGGCCGGAACACAAGCAGCCTGTCCGAGGGGAAACGATCGCCGGCGATCGTCACCATACCGTCGAGAACGTATATCGCCCGCTCCTCGGCCTCGGCCGGCAGGTCCACGCTGGCGCCGGCGTCCAAACGGATATCGACATAGAGCGTGTCCGAGGTCGTTCGCACCGGCGAGCGCATGCCGTCGAAATCGCCGATGACGACCCGCCCGGTGACGCCCTGATAGGAGAAGTCGGGCAGTTCGCCGCGCGGCGTGTTGTCGAAGACGGGGGCCATCTCCTCCTTGTCCTCGGGCAGGGCCAGCCAGGTCTGCAGTCCCGAGATCGACAAAGGACCGCCACGCAATTCCTCCGGCGAACGCTCGGAATGGACGATGCCACGCCCGGCTGTCATCAGGTTCACATCGCCGGGCTCGATGACCATCTCGGTGCCGAGCGAATCACGATGGCGCACCTTGCCGTCGAACAGATAGGTCACCGTCGACAGGCCGATATGCGGATGCGGCCTCACGTCGAGCGCCTGGCCGGCCCGCAGGATCGCCGGCCCCATACGGTCGAAGAAGATGAAGGGGCCGACGAGGCGGCGGCGCGCTGTCGGCAGTGCCCGGCGAACGGCGAATCCGCCGATGTCGCGCGCATTGGGAATGACCATCAGTTCGATGGCGTCGCAGGCAAAGACGTCGCCGGCTTGAGGGTCGTTTCCGGGAAAGAAACTCATCGGTCGCTCCAGCCATTCAAGCGCCGCCGCAGCAATCGCTGCCGCAAGGCGAGGTTGCAGCTTACGCCCTCCGGAAACTTTTCCAACCCCAGGGGCCGACGGCAGGCGGGTTCAGAGGCCCGTCGCTATTCCGCGTCGAGCGGCTCCGTCCCGACGGGTTTGCCGTCACGCGATAGGCGGATTTTCTCGACCTTGTCTTCCGCGGCCTTCAAAAGGCGGTCGCAGTGAGACTTGAGCGCTTCGCCGCGCTCATAGATCCGGATCGACTGGTCGAGCGGCACGTCGCCCTTCTCCAGATCGTCGACGATGCGCTCGAGCGCGGCCAATGCCTGCTCGAAGCTCATGGCCTTGATGTCGTCATTGGTCTCGCCGGCCATGGCCTATCCTTTCATCAAGCGCTTCACATGGGCCGCGACCGAAAAGGCCAGGCCCTGCAGGTCGTAGCCGCCCTCGAGCAGGCTGACGAGCCGCCCGTTCGCATAGCGCGACGCGCGATCCATCAATACGCCGGTCGCCCAGTCGAAATCGGCCTCGGTCAGGTTGATCTCGGCCAGCGGGTCGCGGTGATGCGCATCGAACCCCGCCGAGATGATCACGAGGTCCGGCCGGAAATCGTCGATCGCCGGCAATACCCGCGACAGGAAGGCGTCGCGGAACAGGTCGGAACCGGAGTTCGGGCTGAGCGGGGCATTGACGATGTTGCCCGCGCCGGTTTCGTTCCAGGCGCCGGTTCCCGGGAAAAGCGGCATCTGGTGCGTCGAACAATAAAGTACCGAGGGATCGCTCCAGAAGATGTCCTGGGTGCCGTTCCCGTGATGCACGTCCCAGTCGACGATCGCCACGCGCTCGGCACCATGCTTCTTCTGGGCGTGGCGCGCCGCGACCGCCGCGGTGTTGAACAGGCAGAAGCCCATGGCCGTCGTGCGCTCGGCATGGTGGCCGGGCGGCCGAGCGGCGACGAAGACATTGTCGGCCGCGCCCTTGAAAACGTCGTCCACCGCGGCATTGGCTGCGCCGATGGCGGTCAGCGCCGCCTGCCAGCTCTTCGGGCTGACGGAGGTGTCGGCGTCGATGCGTGCAAGCCCCGTGTCGGGGACAGCCGCCTCGACGCGACGCACGAACTCTTCGGGATGTGCATAGAGGATGGTCTCCCGGTCGCCTTGCGGCGCCTCTACCCGCTCGAGATGGGCAAAGGCCTCGTCTTCGAGCACGCGCGTGATCGCGCGCAGCCGGTCGGGCCGTTCTGGATGACCGGGGGGCGTTATATGTTCGAGATAGATCGGATGCGAATAGAGACGCGTCACCATGGAGCGCAATCTAGTGCGCCGGCCACGCGAATGGAACCGCCGGGCATGGCTGATGGCACGATCGCTGGGGAAATCCCCGCCGGCCTGGGGATGGCCGTGACGGGCGGTGACTTTCAATCAATGACGGCCTAAGGTCGCCGCCGCTGCCAGGTGCCCGCGGCGACGCGGGAGAATCGGGAACACGGTTGAAATCCGTGGCGCGCCCAGCGCTGTAAGAGGGACTGCTTCGGCAAGACGTCACTGTTCACGGAAACGGGAAGACGCCGGAGCGGGACGATCTCCAGCCAGAAGACCGGCCCGGCAGGCATAGCCATCCGCTTGGTCAGGCGGCGGGTTTTCGATCGCAAGGGGACAGGCGATGCCGACCAACGACCGTCAGAACGACAATTCCTTCGACTCCTTCGCCCGAGACGCGGTCTACCGGGCGATCTTCACCCGTCGCGACGTGCGAAGCCATTTCGTCGACGAGCCTCTCGATGATGCGGTGCTGGCGAGGCTGCTTTCTGCCGCCCATCACGCACCTTCGGTCGGCTACATGCAGCCCTGGAATTTCATCCTCGTCCGGGATCGCGAACGTCGACATCAGGTCCGAGACCTCTTCCTCGCCGCAAAAACCCGGGAAGCCGAAGTCATGGAAGCGGACAAGCAAGAGCTCTACCGGTCCCTCAAGCTGGAAGGCATCGTCGAGAGCGCGATCAATCTCTGCGTCACCTGCGATCGCGCCCGCTCGAGGGCTTCGCCGCTCGGGCGATCGCACAATCCCGAGATGGATCTCTTCAGCACGGTCTGTGCGGTCCAGAACTTCTGGCTCGCAGCCCGCGCGGAAGGCGTCGGGGTCGGCTGGGTGAGCATTCTCGATATGGCTGCCCTGAAACGGCTGCTGGCCATACCCGATCATGTGGTCCCCATCGCCTATCTCTGTGTCGGCCGAGTCTCCACCTTCGCTGGGCGACCCGACCTCGAAACGAAGGGCTGGGGCAAGCGCCTGCCGTTGTCGACGCTGATCATGAGCGAGAGCTACGCAGGAGCCGGCGAGGGCGGGCTCAAGCGCCTGATCGATGAAGCGTCGGGGGATTGAGGAATCGCACCCTCGTGGCAGCCTCGCAGCAATGCCGGGTATTCACGCAATAGTGTCAATCGCGATCTCGATCGTGCCGCCATCGGGAAGATAATTGCGGCAGCGAGGAGGAAACCGATGCTGAGCAAGATTGCGGGCGCCCTGTTGCTGCTTTTCCTGGCGGCATTGCCGACGCCGGCCGCCGAGTTGCCGCAGTCGGGGAATCCGGTATTCGATCGAACGGTGCGGCTTGTCGTCAACAGCTTCTACGACCGGTCGGCGCTCGACCGCTTTGAAGATGCGGTGCGGCGCGAGATCGAGGATTCCCGCTCACCCGTCACGGCCGCCAGTCCGGCCGAGCGTGTCGACACTGCGATCGATGCCATTCTCGCCAGCCTGCAGGTGTCGCATACCGGCCGCTTCCGGCCTGACGGCATCGACTATTTCGAGCTCGCCGATGTCTTTCGTTACGCGCTGCGGGCCGACATGCGCCGCCTGTTCCCGCCCGACGGCGAAGCCGCCTATGCCGGGATCGGCATGATCGTGCGGCAAGGCAACGGCCTTGGATTCGTGAGCGAAGTCTATGACGGGTCGCCAGCGGCCCGGGCCGGGATCCTGGTCGGGGACGAAGTCATGTCGGTCGACGGGGCTCCCTATCGCGAGATCATCTCCTTTCGCGGCAAGGCAGGCCAGACGGTCGAGATCAAGCTGCGTCGCCGCCCCGGGGACCAGCCGCTCGACAAGACGGTCCAGGTCAAGCTTCTGCGACCGCTGCCCATGTTCGAGAAGGCGATCGAAGACAGCGCAACGATCATGGAACGGGACGGCCGCAAGATCGGCTATATCAGGCTGTGGACGCTCGCGGCGCCACGCTCCATGAACAAGGTGGCCGAAGCGCTCGCCCGAGGTCCGCTCGAGCAGGCCGACGGTCTGGTGCTCGACCTGCGCGGCCGCTGGGGCGGCGGAAGCGCCGACGCGGCGGAGCTTTTCCTGGGGGGCACGCCGCCCTTCCGGCTGATCCAACGCGACGGCGAGGCCATTCTCGCCAATGTGCGCTGGCGCAGACCGGTCGTCGCCATCATTGACGAGGGCACTCGCAGCGGCCTCGAAGTCTTCGCCTATGCCCTGAAGGCCAAGGGCGTCAGGCTGGTCGGAGCGCGCAGTGCGGGCGCCCTGCTCGCCGGCCGGGTGTTCCTGCTTCCCGATGACAGCCTGCTCGAACTGGCCGTTTCGGACGCCGTCATCGGCGACGACACAAGGCTCGAGGGGCGTGGCGTCCAGCCCGACCTGCCTGTGCCTTTCATCCTTCCCTATGCAGCCGGGCGGGACCCGCAGCGCGATGCCGCGGTCGACGAGATGCGGCGCATCCTGGCCGACGGCTGACGTTCTTCATGCCAACAAGCCTGGATGCTGGCGCATCCAGGCCCGGTGGATCCTCACGCATCCGCCTTGGCTCAGCCGGCGAGGCCCATCCGGGCCGCTTGGCTTCGCGCCAACGGGCGCGACGGTGCAAACGAGGTCAGAGGTGCAAACGAGGTCAGACTGGCCCGCGCACCGCGTCCAGCTTGCGCAGGGCCGTGTAGGCGTAGTCGAGAAAAGCCCTCACCTTCGGCGCCATGTGACCGCCGCTGCGCGCCAGAATCTGCACGGGGATGGGCGGCGGCTCGAATTCAGGCAGCAGCCGCACGAGCGTGCCCTGCGCAAGTTCGTCGGCGACCTGATAGGACAAGACCCTCGCGATGCCCCGCCCTGCCCTGACGGCCAGGAGTTGGGCTTCCATCTCGTTGGCCAGCAGTCGCGGCGCGATTCGCACCACCGGCCCACGCCTGGTCGGACCGAAGCGCCATTCCCTGGCCACACGCGCGCTGGCAATCGTACTATGCTGCGCCAGATCGCGCGGATGCATGGGCCTGCCGTGCTCCTCGATATAGCCGGGGCTCGCAACGGCCACCCGGCGCACTTCACCGACCCGGCGCACGAGAAGGGCGGAATCGGCGAGGTGATCGATGCGGACCGCCACATCCAGCCCCTCCTCGACCAGATCGAGATTGGAATCCTGCAGCACGAGTTCCACCTGCGTTTCGGGGAAACTGTCGAGAAAACCGTTGACGACAGGCGCGACATGACGGCGTCCGAACAGCACGGGCGCGGTCACCCGCAACAGGCCGCGTATCGGCATTTCCGAGGCGCCGAGCAAGGCGGCGTCATAGTCTCCCAATATCGCGCGCGCCCGTTCTGCGAGTTCGCGGCCGGCCGCGGTCGGGGACAGGCGACGGGTCGTGCGCTCGACGAGCCGCGCAGCAACACGATCCTCGAGCGCAGCCAGTGCCCGGGTGACGGCAGGCGCGGAGCGCCGCAGCCGTCTTGCCGCTCCCGTCAGGCTCCCTTCATCGATGATGGCGACGAAGATCGCAAGTTCGTCAAACCGGTCCATGATTGCTCCGATATTTGCAATTCTGACTTTTGATCATTCGCCATTTCGTTTCCTGGCGCAAGGATCAACATATCGGCAGGAAGGAGCTGCATCATGTCCGAAACCATCATCACTCTCCACGGAATGGCCTTGTCCGGCCACACGCACCGGGTCGAGCTCATGCTGCTGATGCTCGGTCTGCCCTATCGTTTCGTGCCCGTCACCGGCGATGTTATGCGCTCGGGCGAATTCCGCCGCCTCAACCCGCTCGGCCAGATACCGGTGCTGCAGGACGGCGATCTCGTCCTCGCCGACAGCAATGCGATCCTTGTGTATCTCGCCAAGCGCTACGCGCCGGAAAGCGGCTGGCTTCCCGGGGACGCGATCGGCGCGCATCACGTCCAGCGCTGGCTGTCCATCGCGGCCGGCGAACTGCGCTACGGCCCCGCCAATGCTCGCCTTGTGGCGCTGTGGGGCATGCCGGGCGATCCGGTCCGCTGCGCCGAGATCGCGAGCCGGCTCCTGCATTTCATGGAGGACCATCTCGCCGGCCGCCGCTATCTCGCGGCCGACCAGCCGACGATCGCCGACCTCGCCTGCTACGCCTATGTCGCCCACGCGCCGGAAGGCGGCATCGAACTCGACGCCTGTCCGTCGGTGCGCGCGTGGCTGAAGCGCATCGAGGCCCTGCCCGGCTTCAAGGCGATGCCCTCCTCTCCCCTGCCCAAGGCTTCGTGAGGGTCGCCATGGAGACCTCACCCTTTCATGACGATGAGCGCGCCGCCCAGGCATTCGCTGATGTGCGCGCCGCTGGCGGCGGCATCCGCGCTTTCATGCCCGATCAGCACCGCAGCTTCTTCGAACTGCTGCCCTATCTCTTCGTGGCGACGACAGACGCACAGGGCTGGCCTCTCGCGACGATGCTCACTGGTGCGCCCGGTTTCGTCCACTCGCCCGATCCCGTCACGTTGCGAGTGAACGCGCTGCCCGACCGGCATGACCCGGCGGCGGGCTCGATCATCGAAGGCGCCGAACTCGGCATCCTGGGCCTCGATCTCTCGACGCGGCGGCGCAACCGGGCCAATGGCCGCGTCTCGGGCCTCGACGACCAGAGCTTCACAGTCGCGGTGCGCCAGAGCTTCGGCAACTGCCCGCAGTATATTCAGGGTCGTGTCGTTCGATCGAAGGCGAGCGCCGGCCGAGGCGTGGAGCAAATGACGTCACTCGACGTCGAAGCCATGGCCATGATCCGGCAAGCGGACACTTTTTTCGTCGCCAGCCGTTCGCGTCCTGGCATCTCGGCAGCCGGCGGCGTCGACATCTCGCACCGCGGGGGGCGTTCCGGTTTCGTGCAGGTCGAGGGCGACGTGCTGACCATTCCGGACTATCGCGGCAACCGCTATTTCAATACGCTCGGCAATCTGCTGGGCGAGCCGCGCGCCGGGCTGCTGTTCATCGACTTCGAGACGGGCGACCTGCTGCAGCTCCAGGGGCTCGCGACCATCGACTGGAGCGACCGGGCTGCCGGTCTGGTCGAAGGAGCCGAGAGGCTGTGGACTTTCCGCGTCACGGGAGGCTGGCGGCGACGCGCGGCGGCCGGGCTGCGATGGGCCTTCGTCGACTATTCGCCGGCGACCGAACGCACCGGCGTCTGGCGCCCAGCGGCGTGATCGCGACGGCCGAGGGTCACCCCTCGGCCGCTGCGACCGGCGTGGACCCCGGCACGTCCGTCCGGCCCGGCGCGTCGGCCAGCAAGCCGTTGAGCAAGGCTTCGAACGCCTTCACCGCTTTCCGCGAGGTCGCCTCCGGGTCCTCCGAATTGGCGATCCATCGCCCGGCATTGAGCATCGCACCGTTGAGCAGGCGGGCGGCGGCCTCGGGATCGATGTCGCCGATCACGCCAGTCCGCGCGAGTTCGTTCAGGGTCAGGGTCATGGAGCTGATGCAACCGTTCTGGGTGGGCCAGCGCCAGGGGTCGCCCAGCACGGCGGGGCCGTCACAGTGGATGATGCGCTGGATCTCCGGTTCCAGGGCCATCTCGATATAGGCCTTGCACTCGTCGACAAAGCCCTGCCAACGGCTTCCCGCCCTCGCCGACACCACACGAAGACGCTCGGACATCTCCGCGTCGACCTCGACGATCACGGCTTCCAGCAGTCCCTTCTTGTCGCCGAAATGATGATAGAGCGCGCCGCGCGTGAGTCCGGCGGCAGCGGTGAAATCGTCCATCGAGGACTGCGCATAGCCGACCGTGCCGAACGCCTGACGTGCGGCGGCGACCAGCTTGGCGCGGGTTTCCGCGATCATTTCCCTGCGAGGTTTGTGCGCCATCCTGCCCCTAACTCATACGCCACGTATGTTAATTGACATACGCAGCGTATGCAATTATGTAGTCACATACGCCACGTATGTAAGTTACAGGAACCCGGAGTTCCAGGAGCGCGCCGATGCCCAACCCCTATAGCCGAATCTTCAAGGCCCCGGGTGCCAAAGGCTTCGCCGCAGCCGGCTTCATTGCGCGGCTGCCGGTTGCCATGGCGACGATCGGCACCGTGGCGATGCTTTCGCAGACCCACGGCGAATACTGGCTTGCAGGCGCGGTGTCGGCCACATTCGCCCTGACCAACGCCTTTGTCGCGCCTCAAATCTCGCGCCTGGTCGACCGGCACGGACAGTACCCGGTCCTCATCCCGGCAACGGCGCTGTCCGTCTTCGCCTTTGCACTGCTGATCGTCGCGGCCCGCTACGGCTGGCCCTCATGGACCCTCTTCGTCTCCGCCTTGCTTGCGGCGAGCATGCCGAGCATGCCGGCAATGGTCCGCGCTCGCTGGACGGAGCTTTATCGCGGCACGCCTGAACTCAACACGGCCTTCGCCTTCGAGTCGGTGGCGGACGAACTGGTCTATGTCGCGGGGTCCAGCCTGGCGGTCGGCCTCAGCGTGTCGTTGTTCCCGGAGGCAGGGCCGCTGGCATCGACCCTCTTCCTGGCCGTCGGCTCGACGGCCTTCATCCTCCAGCGTTCGACCGAGCCCAAGGTGCAGCCTGCCGTAGCGAACCACGGCCATTCCGCCGCAAGATTGCCGGCGGTACAGATCATCACCTTCGCGCTCGTCGCCATCGGCACGCTCTTCGGCACGGCCGAGGTGACCGTCATCGCCATGACGAAGGAATTCGGCCAACCGGCCGCGGCCACCTTCGTGCTCGGCGGCTATGCCCTCGGCTCGCTGATCGTCGGTCTGGTCTTCGGTATGCTCAAGCTGAGGATGCCGCTATCCCGGCAATTCGCCATCGCCATAGCGGTCGCCGCGGCGACCACCTTGCCGCTGCTTTTCGTCTCGAACGTTCCAATGCTCGCCGTCGCCCTCTTCGCTAGCGGCGTCTCGATCTCGCCGACCTTCATCACCGCCTTCAGCCTGATCGAACGCCTCGTGCCGCCGGCCAAGCTGACCGAAGGCATCACCTGGGTAATGACCGGGATCGGCATCGGCATGGCAGTCGGTTCCTTCACCTCCGGATGGGTGATCGACGAATTCGGTGCGGGCAGCGGCTTCTGGGTGTCGGTCGTCGCCGGTGCCGTCGCCCTTCTTGCGGCCGTGCTCGGCCAACCTCTGCTGTCGATCGGATCATGCCAATGCCGAGCGGAGCCGAGAGCGGCCTGACCAGTCATGCCGGCCTTATCCCTGGCGGGAAGCGTCCCGTCATTTCCAGAAGCGGTCGGCCTTGCGCAGGTCAAGCCACAGGTCCCGCGCCCCGGCCCAACTGATCTCCCCCCTTGCCTGGCTGGCCCCGATCACCCATCCGATCCCGCGTTGCAGCGCGCCATCCCCTGCCGCCGGGCTGTGCCCTTCGGTGAACATGGTCCTCAGCGTCGCGGCATCGTTCAGATCGCCGAAGACGGCCTGCAGCTTCTTCAAGCGCTTCAGGAAGGGATCGACATGCTTCGGGCGGAACAGCGAGGCGAAGAATTCCGTCGCATAACGGAATTTCTTCAGTTCCTTCCGCAGCTCATGCCGCTGCTCCACGGTGAGCGTGTCGAAAGCCTCGGTCCGCTTCGCCACCTTTTTCCAGCGCTTCTGGAGCGCCTGTCGCGCGAACTCCGGAACCGGAACAGCCAGCCGCTCGGTCTGGCCGATATCGGACGGATCCAGCCAGCCGCGCGTCTCCACGAAACGGACCATGTCGAGCAGGAGCACCTGAGCGCGGGCGCCGGGCAGGCAGCCGCGGAGCTCGCCGCGCGCGACAACCGCCTCGCGCCGCAATTCCTCGGCGAGGCCCGAAAGCCCGGCCTCGTCCGGGTGCGTCGAGGCTTCGCGCCCGACGATCTCGTCGGCGACCACGTCCAGATCGCGCAGGCTCCCGACCTGCTGTCCGAGCCAGCGTGCCTCATCGCTGAGCCTGGCCATCTCCGCACCCTGGAAAGCCGGGGAAAACACCGAGAATGCGCTGCGCAGGCGCCGCAGCCCCACCCGCAACTGGTGCGGCCCTTCCGGATCGTCGAGTTCCCGCACCACGACCATGTTGGCGGCGACCTGCTCGACACAGCTCCTCAGCACCTCGCGCGCCGCCTGCTCGGTCGTCTGGTCGGCACGAAGGGCGACTTGCCGCGCATTGCGTGGAGCGAGCGGCGGGTCCACAAGGCCCTCCTCCGCCAGAAGATAGCCACGCGCGCCCTTCGAAAGCTCCGAGAAGCGCAGCCCGCCATCGGGGAACAGAAGCCGGGCAACCTCGAACAGACCGCCCACATTGCCGTCGATGAGTTCTATCTCGGCTTCGCGCAATCGGGCCGAGCGGCCGGCTGCGAGGATCTCGCCGACATCGACGGCGAGCTCGACACGCGTGCCGTCCGCGAGCACGAGTTCACCCGCCTGGCGCCGAACGATGGTCTCGCAGACCGGCTGCAGCACGGCGCCCTTGGTCTGCTGGACGATCTCCTCGCGAACGGTTTCGTCGGGGATCGCTTCGATGGAGGGCCGCCCGCCCGGCGCAGGGTTCTCGAATTCACCGACCTGCGACAGGCCGCCATGCAATTGCGCGTCGGTCTTGACCGTCTGGATCCAGCGCCGTCCATCCCGGCGAAGCCTCATGGCGATGCCGGCCTTCTTCAGGGCATGTTCCGGTGTGTCGAGATAGATGCTTCTGAGCGTGCGCACCCTGGGCGCGCCGTTGGCGAGTTTCGATCCCTTGGCGCGGGCCCACAACTGCTTGGACGTCGACTCGTCGATGATGAACTTCAGCTCGATTTCGCCCATTGGAGAACTTTGTGCCAGCCTGGGTTTAACCCATGTCTCCCGAAAGTGTGCCGCTGTTTCGAGATAAAGACATGCGCAAGATCAAAAATCTTCAGTATGCCGCGCGAATTCTTTTTCAAGCGACATGCTGCAGGTCTAACGCATTCTCCACGACGACCGCAACGGATCGATGGTCGTATTCCCGGATCAGCCTTCCGGCATGCCGGCACTTCGGAACCAGCCGCCTCGATGATTGCGATATCGTCGACCGCCGCCGCAGCTTCGTCGATCCTAGAAGATCTCGGTCCTGGCGATCCTTATGCCGAAGCCTTCGAGGCCGACATAATGACGTTCGCGCGAGGTAATGAGATTGATCGAGGAGATGCCGAGATCCTTCAGGATCTGCGCGCCCAGCCCGATTTCCCGCCATTCGTTCTCGCGGTTCTTGGCCTCGTCGTGGCTCTCGCGATCCCCCGACAGGCGGCGGCTCCGCGCCTGATGGCCGACGCCGACCGAGCCTTCGCGCAGATAGACGATCACACCGCGCTTCGTCTCGCCCATCGAACGCATGATGTCGCGCAACCGGTCTTCCGTCCCGAAGACGTCGCTGACGACATCCTCCGGATGGAGCCGGACCGGCACGTCGACGCCGTCGCGAATGTCCCCGAAGACGATCGCCAGATGGTGCATGACGTCCCAGGGCAAGGTGTAGGTATAAGCCTTGGCCTTGCCGCCTGGTGTTTCGATGTCGAAACAGGCGATCCGCTCGATCAGCGTCTCCTGCCGCTGCCGGTAGGCGATGAGATCGGCCACGGACACCTGCTTCAATCCGTTCCTCTCGGCGAAGGCCTGGACCTGCGGCCCGCGCATCACGGTGCCGTCGTCATTGACCAGTTCGCAGATGACGCCGACCGGCGGCAGGCCGGCGAGTTTGCACAGGTCGACAGCCGCCTCGGTATGGCCGGAGCGCATGAGCACGCCGCCCTCGCGGGCGATCAGGGGAAAGATATGGCCGGGGCGCACGAAGTCGGTAGCGCCGACATTGCCGTTGGCGAGGTTGCGCACGGTCAGCGTGCGGTCCTCGGCGGAAATGCCCGTCGTCGTGCCATGCTTGAAATCCACGCTCACCGTGAAGGCCGTGGAATGGGGGGCGTCATTGTCGGCCACCATCGGCGCCAGGTTCAGCCGCTTGGCATCCTCGCGCGTCATCGGCGCGCAGACGATACCGGAGGTATGGCGGACGATGAAGGCCATCTTCTCCGGCGTGCAATGCACGGCGGCGACGATCAGGTCGCCCTCGTTCTCACGGCCGTCATCGTCCATGACGACGACGATCTCTCCACGCTCGAAGGCGCGCAGGGCCTCGACAATCTTCTTCTGGTCGTAGGGCATCGGCTTCTCTCGTCAAACCAGTGGCACTGGTGAATGGTGAATGGTGAATGGTGAATGGTGGTCGACACTGTGAGGCCGTGCACCGTCAAGTCGCTCCGTCCGCCATTCGCTATTCGCTACTCACTGCTCGCTTCATCTTCCCGTCTGCCCGCGGTGGCGCAGATAGTGGTCCGCGATCGCGCAGGCGACCATTGCCTCGCCGATCGGCACGGCGCGGATACCGACGCAAGGGTCGTGACGCCCCTTGGTCATCACGTCGACATTGCTACCGGAGCGGTCGATGGAGCGGCGCGGCGTCAGAATAGACGAGGTCGGCTTCACGGCGAAGCGTGCAATGACGGGCTGGCCGGTGGAGATGCCGCCCAATATGCCGCCCGCATGGTTCGACAGGAAGATCGGCCTGCCGTCATTGCCCATGCGCATCTCGTCGGCATTGCGTTCGCCGGTGATGCGCGCGGCCTCGAAACCATTGCCGATCTCGACGCCTTTGACCGCGTTGATCGACATCAGGTTGGACGCGATATCCTGGTCAAGCTTGGCATAGATCGGGGCTCCGAGACCCGCCGGCACACCTTCCGCCACGATCTCGATCAGCGCTCCGACCGACGAGCCGGCCTTGCGGATGCCGTCGAGATATTCCGCGAAGATCGGCACCGATGCCCTGTCGGGCGTGAAGAACGGGTTCTCGGCATCGCCGACAAAATCCCAGTCCCAGTTCGCGCGGTCGATATCCTTCTCGCCAATTGCCACGAGCGCGCCGCGCACCACCATGCCGGGAACGACCTTGCGGGCGATCGCGCCGGCCGCCACGCGCGCGGCGGTCTCGCGGGCCGACGAGCGGCCGCCGCCTCGATGGTCGCGCAGGCCGTATTTCACATCATAGGTATAGTCGGCATGGCCGGGACGGTATTGCCGGGCGATGTCGCCATAGTCCTTCGAACGCTGGTCGACGTTCTCGATCAGCATCGAGATCGGCGTGCCCGTCGTCACCATGGTCGCGCCGTCCTCTTCGGGGAGAACGCCCGAGAGAACGCGCACCTCATCCGGCTCGCGCCTCTGGGTGACGAAACGGGACTGTCCGGGACGGCGGCGGTCGAGTTCGTCCTGGATGTCCTTCAGGGTGAAACGAATACCCGGCGGACAGCCATCCACCACGCAGCCCAGCGCGGGTCCGTGGCTCTCGCCCCAGGTCGTCACCCGGAACAGATGACCGAACGTATTATGCGACATCGACACCAATCCTGCCCGGCCCTGGAGCGCGGCATGCCCGTTCGACACGCCCGGCGCCCTCCAGTGCTTACCGCATCGGCCCGAAATCGATCGCGATTTTCCGAGCCGATGGATAGCCGGTTCAACGCAGGCTTCTATTGGCGTTTTGCGCGGTGGTCAAACAAAGAGCGACGCCGTCATTTCGCCCGATCGTCGCCGATAAGCAGGCTTTCCACGGCCATGCGCGGCGGCACCGGCGGATGGAAGGCGGCCGCCCCGAAAGCGATGATCGCGACAGGCTCGATATGGTCGGGAATCCGCATCTTTCGCGCGAATTCGGCATAGATCTCCTGGTTGCGCGGGCGCGACTCGATCAGGTCCCGCGAGAAGTGATTCCAGCAGACGCCGAAATTTCCGGCATGTGCGGCGAGCACCATCTGCATGATGGCCGCGCCGCCGTCGATATGCAGCCCCGCCTCGTTCTCGCCGAGCCCGCCATAGAAACGGCGGTCGCCGCCGACGAAGATCAGGCACGGCGCATCGTAGCAGTGCTGCTCCTTGATATGCTTGAGCAGATGCTTCTCGGCCGGATCCGTCATGATCAGGAAACGCCATGGCTGTCGATCGCCGGAGTTGGGCGCCCAACGCGCCGCATCGATCAGCTTCTTGGCACAAGCGGTCAGCTCTTCACCGGAAGGCTGCTCCGTCGCCCAGACGCGTGAGCTTCGGCGCGTCGCGGCAAGACCGATGAAGGCATCCATCCTGAACGGGTCGAACGCCCTGGCCGCGGTCGAATTCGGCTCGATGAACTCGCGCTCCAGATTCTCGAAGCGGCTCGCAATCAGGTCGGCCCAGGCGATGGTCGGCTCCGACATGTCGTGTCCGCGCTGCTTCAGCAGTGCTATGCAATCGCGGACATTCTTGCGTCGCTCTTCATAGTAGTCGCGCTTGGCGTGGAAGATCCTGTTGTAGAAGGACTTTTCGATGCGGTGGGCATCATGCCGCATGAAAGCGAGCAATTCGTCGTCGGAGAGCTTGTCGGGATCCGACGAGCCGAACGACTTGAGTTGCGGCACCGTGGGGGCCGTCATGCCTGCGGCGCGTAGCAGGCGCCGCTTCGCCTTGCCTGCCACCGAGCGCATGTTGAGCGGCTGGCGGCTGTGGTTGCCTTGGGGCGAAGGCACGGCCGGCATGACGAAAGGCGGCTCGCCGGCGCAGCGCTCCATTTCCTCCACCAGCCCTGGCAGCCGGTCGAAATAAAGCGCGTTGAAGTCCGGATAGGTCTCTACCGGCGTCGCCCGCACCCGTTCCAGCGTCGCCGCGAGATCGTCGAGATGGTCGCAGAACTGGACGTTCGGGATGTCCTTGAACCAGGCCACCGCCGAAGTGAGCTTGTGGTCGACGGTGCGCAGCACCACGACCGGCTTGCGGCAGATCACCCCGAAGATCAGACCGTGGAAACGGTCGGTGACGACGGCTTCATGCGCATCGAAAAGGGCCAGCGTGTC
This sequence comes from Mesorhizobium sp. L-8-10, assembly GCF_016756635.1. NCBI lineage: Bacteria > Pseudomonadati > Pseudomonadota > Alphaproteobacteria > Hyphomicrobiales > Phyllobacteriaceae > Mesorhizobium > Mesorhizobium sp. L-8-10. Next base: position 6,517,977 of record NZ_AP023263.1, read on the forward strand.
GTGCACCACGCCATAACGCGCATCGGCCTCGATCGGCGCATCGAGCGTGGTGTCGAACAGCGTCGCGGGGATGCCGATGCGCTCGACGACTTTCAGTCTCTCCTCCGGCGCAAAGACGGATTCGTCGTCGAGCCGGAGGCAGGCCATGATCTTGCCGGCATTTTCCGGCTGCGGCGCGAGCGTGAATTCCTCCTTGCGCAGGGACAGCACGAAATCGGGCATGGTGATCACCTGCGCCCGAGGGAACAGCGCCCCGGCCAGCGATCCGCTGATATCGTCGCGGCCCATGACGGTCAGATGGCCGTGACGGCCATAGACGGCCTGCGACACCTGCTTCTGATAACGGCCGAGCGGCGTTTCGCTGAAGAAGATCGTCTGCGGGAGGCTGACGATCCGGTTGTCAGGCAGCGCCTCGATCATGGTCCGCCGGGCCGTTTCCGACCACAGGCCGCGATCGCCGAGATTGCCGCCGCTATGCAGGAACACGAGGTCGTTGGCGCGGACACGCGAGGCGATCTCGTCGCGGCAGCCGATGATGACGTTCTTGTCGAGCTCGACGACGGGCTCGCCCGGATAATGCCTGGCGATCCACTGCCTGATCGCCACGACCTGGGCATGGTCGCCGACATTGCGCAGGCTCGCGGTCGGGATAAGGCCGTAGATGATGCGCCGCGGCGCATCCGGATGCCAATCGATCTCGGCGAATCGTGCCCTGGTTTCGGCACGGTCCTTTTCTCCGAGCACGATCGGCTTGTAGGGATCCCACGCAGCCGTTCCCCGCAGGCTCCGGATCGTCTCGACGATCGGCGCCGGCAGGTTCTTCTTCAGCGCACTCTTCAATGTCATCTTGCGGACCATACCTCGCTGACCGGGAAACGAATTATAGACACCCTCCAATTCCGGTAACAAGATGGTGCAGCGCAGCAGAGCCGGTCACAAGATGGTGCAGCGCGAAACAATTCGACATCGGATGCCGCGTCAGGCCCGGGTTGCTCGGCCGGTGCCCTCCCGCGCGTGACCGGCGGCAAACAAACGTGTGCGCTGCGGATATTAGTTTTGACACATTCGCTGTGATACTGCTCACCTCGCCCTGTGGGGTTTCCTCCGCCCAGGGGCGCGGAGCACAAGACAAAGAGGACGATCCATGCGTATCCTGATTGGCGCCGTTGCCGCGGCCTTGATGATTTCGACTGCAGCCTATGCCGCGGAGGCCGAGGGCCATATCAAGGCGATCAACAAGGACGCCCAGACGATCACGCTCGACGACGGCAAGTCCTACAAGCTTCCGGGCGAGTTCGACGTCGAAACGCTGAAGGAAGGCATGGAGATCCTGATCGCCTATGACGAGGTCGGCGGCGAAAACCTGATCACCGACATGGAGTTGCCGGAGTAGCCGGGAAGGACCTCACGATCGGCGTCGGCTCCAGGGAACCGATGCGGCGATGAGGCAAGACCGGGAGCAGCGTTTCGATCGGTGCGTCGGCCGCTCTCGGATCGCCGTTCTCAAATCCAGGTCAGCGTGCCGTTCTCGAGCATCAGGACACGATCCTGGGGCACGGGCAGAACGGCCGCCTTCTTCTGCGTCAGGTCTCCGATCATACTGAACAGCACGCGGAAGATGCCGCCATGGGTCACGCAGACCGTGCGTGACGTCACTTCACCCAGCCACGGCGCCACGCGATCCTTCAGCATCTCGTAGCTCTCCGCGGCGTCGCCGGGTGGCTGGAAATTCCATTTGTCCAGCGCGCGCCGGGCCTTCGACCCCGGCTCGCGAAGTTCCAGTTCGTCATAGGTGAAGCCCTGCCAGTCGCCGAAGTTCAGTTCGGCGAGGCGGGAATCGGTCCGGTAGGCGAACGGGTCGAGCCCCATCGCGCGACGGATGCGCTCCATGGTCTCGCGGGTACGCCGCAGCGGGCTCGCTACGAAATCGAAGCCGGAGGGATCGGCGATCAGCGCCTTGAGCGTCCGGCCGTTCCGCGTCGCCTGTTCCCGCCCCAGCGCGTTGATATCGGTCTCGGCCTGACCCTGCAGGCGGCTCTCGGCGTTCCAGTCGGTCTGACCGTGTCGCACGAAATAGACCGGAGCTGAGGTCGTCATCAGCCTTCTTGCCTTTAGCCTGCGGGAAAACTTCGCGTCGGCGCGATCAGTCCTTGACCACCGAGATGTCGGGTGCATCGACAGCCTTCATGCCGACCACATGGTAGCCGGAATCGACATGATGCACCTCGCCCGTGACCCCGCGCGACAGGTCGGAGAGCAGATAGAGCCCGGAATCGCCGACCTCCTCGATGGTGACCGAACGCTTCAGCGGCGCGTTGTACTCGTTCCACTTCAGGATGTAGCGGAAGTCGCCGATGCCGGAAGCGGCCAGCGTCTTGATCGGGCCGGCCGAGATCGCGTTGACGCGGATGTTCCTGCCGCCCAGGTCGACGGCGAGATAACGCACGCTCGCCTCGAGCGCGGCCTTGGCCACGCCCATCACATTGTAGTGCGGCATCACCTTCTCGGCGCCATAATAGGTCAGCGTGAGCAGCGATCCGCCGTCGGGCATCAAGGCCTCGGCGCGCTTGGCGATGGCGGTCAAGGAGAAAACGGAAATCTCCATGGTGCGCAGGAAATTGTCGCGCGTCGTCTCGACATAACGGCCGTCGAGCTCCTCCTTGTCGGAGAAGGCGATGGCGTGGACGAGGAAATCGATCTTGCCCCATTTGGCGGCGATGTCGGCGAACACCGCATCGAGGCTGGCCGTATCCGTGACATCGCAATGTCCGGCCAGATGCGCGCCGAGCTCAGCCGCAAGCGGCTCGACACGCTTCTTGAAGGCGTCGCCCTGGTAGGTCAACGCGATCTCGGCACCCTGATCCGCACAGGCCTTGGCGATGCCCCATGCGATCGACCTGTTGTTCGCGACACCAAGGATGAGGCCGCGTTTGCCGGCCATCAGGCCATTTCCACCCGCCATTGATCAGTCTCCGTGACCCGTCTTGCCGACAGCCTATCGCACAGGCCAAGGGAGCCTTCAAGCATCGAGCCGGAGAATGCACGGAGGCATCGCCGCCTCCGGCCGCGCAGCCCGCATTCGGGCCTTATGCGCCGCTCCCAGGACGCATCAATTGATGAAATAGCGCTGCCACTCGAAGTTGGTGATGTGGCGGGTCAGCCCTTCGATTTGAGCAGGGCCTCGAGTTCCTTGTCACCGTCGGGAAGCATTACCCGGACATGGGCATAGAGGTCGCCATGACCGCCCACCTTCTCCGGCAAGCCCCTGCCCTTGATCCGCAACACCTTGTCCGAACTCGACCAGGCCGGCACATTGACCGCCAGCCGCCCGGTCGGGGTCTCGACCGGCACCTTGGCGCCGAGCACGGCATCGCGCAACGACACCGGCAGGTCGGCATGCAGGTCGCGCCCTTCGATCCGGTAGCGCGGGTGCCTGCGGAAACGCACCTTCACCAGCGCGTCGCCGGGTTCGCCGAAGCCTTGCTCGCCTTGCCCCTTGAGCCTGATCGTCTGGCCGTCCTCGACATAGTTCGGCAGCTTCACCGAGATTTTCCGGCCGTCGGGAAAGATCGCCGCGACCTTGGCGCCGGTCGCCGCCTCCTCGATCGTGACATCGAGCCCGACATTGATGTCGGCACCGGACGGCGCGCGGCGGCCACCGCCCATGCCGGGACCGCCACGCTGCGAGAAGCCTTGACCGAACAGTTCGCTGAAGATGTCGCTCGCGTCGAACGCGTCCGCACCCGGCCCGCTGGTGCGGAACTCGAAGCGCGTGCCGCCCGGCCCGTGCTGGCCCTGCTGGGCGCGCCTGAACGCCGCGAAGGGATCGCCATGGGCGCCGCCTTCGAAGCCGTGGAACTTCGGCCTGCCCTCCGCGTCGATCTCGCCGCGGTCGAAGGCCGCCCGGCTCTTCTCGTCGCCGAGGATCTCATAGGCCTGATTGGCGGCGGTGAATTGTTCCTTCGCCTTGGGATCATCCGGATTCTGGTCCGGATGATATTTCTTGGCGAGCTTGCGGAAAGCCGCCTTTATGTCTTTTGCCGTGGCGCTCTTGGCAACGCCCAGCACGTCATAGGGATCACGCATGCTTCTGCCTGCCGGGATGGAATTGGGGTGCTCGGCCCTTATATGCGACCGACTAGGAACAAATTCCAGAGCAAGCCCGCGTCCGTATCAGGATTCGACGAATTCGAGCATGCGCCAGGAGCCGTCACCCGCGCGGCAGGCGTCTCCGGCATAGAGCCGAACGCCGTCGAAGCTCTCGCGCGAGGCCTTGAACTTGCGGCAGAGCAAGCCCTTTCTGTCGTACTGGGTGAGCTGGGTTATCGCGCCGCGCGAGCCGGTATCCGAATTCGCCCAGGCAAGCCCGGTCGGACCCAGCACATCGAGGTCGGCCGAAGAAACGGCGTTGCGGATCGTGGCCTCGTCCGATGTCCGGGTGGTATCCCGAGCCTGGTTCGTCTCGCCACCGACCGCGCTCGTCGTCAACGTATCGTCGATGCCGGCCTTGCCGACATCGACACCGCCGGCACAGGCGGCCAGAGGAGCGGCGGCAAGGAAGACGAAAGCGAGACTGAAGCAGCGCTTGGGTCGAATCTTGCGGTCCTCGAGGCTCAATGCTTGCGCTCCACGCGACAATCGGCCATCTCCCGGTGCAGCCACACCATTGCGAGCCGAGACTATGAGCGACCCAGAGTTAACAAGCGGTGACTTCACATCGGCAGAGGAGCCGTTCCGCCTCTTTGCCGCCTGGCTTGAAGACGCCACAAGGAGCGAGATCAACGACCCGAACGGCGTCGCCCTGGCGACCGTCGACCACGAAGGCATGCCCAATGTGCGTATGGTTCTTCTCAAGGGCTTCGACGAGTCCGGCTTCGTCTTCTATACGAATTTCGAGAGCGCCAAGGGCAGGGAGATTCTCGGCAGCAGGAAAGCTGCCATGTGTTTCCACTGGAAATCGCTTCGCCGTCAAGTCCGCATTCGCGGTCCGGTCGAAATCGTGAGCGATGCGGAGGCCGACGCCTATTTCGCCAGCCGCCCGCGCGGCAGCCGCATCGGCGCCTGGGCCTCGAAACAATCCCGGCCGCTCGAAAGCCGTTTCGCGCTGGAGAAGGCGGTGGCCGATTACACCGCACGGCACCCGATCGGCGAAATACCGCGCCCGCCCTATTGGTCGGGCTTCCGGATCGTGCCGCGGTCAATCGAATTCTGGCACGACCGGCCGTTCCGGCTGCATGACCGGCTGGTTTTCAGCCGGACCGGCGAGGGAGCCTGGGAGAAGGAAAGACTTTATCCCTGAGGGCCAAGCGCCCGTCGGGCGCCTTCAGCAACGTGGCCGCTGCTGCCTGTTGCCGCTCCCGGTACCCGGGTCACGGCAATCCGGAGCGAACTGCGGCACCTCCGGCCTGGGCCTCGGGCGGGACAGCATGTCTCGATCCTGCTGGCGCTGCCACTGTTGCTCCAGCTGAAATTGCTGACGGTTCTGGATGCTCCTGAGCGCATCGATTTCGCTTTGGCGGAACTGATTTGTCGTGCCCTGCACCGTGATGTCGATCGCGAAAGCGGTGCCGGAGAAGAACAGCGCCAAAGCAACCAGTGCCGGCACCATCACACGCATCGTTCGGTCACGCATGGCCTTCGTCGCTCCGCTCGCAACCCCTCCATGCCAGATATAGTGCGTTGCCGGTTCCGTGGCATCCCCGACGCGACATCGGGGCGCAACGGCGTCAGCCGGCCTTCTTCTTGGACATGAAGGCCAGGAATGCGGCGCGGGCCTCGTCGGATTTGAGGCGCGCCGCGAAATGCGCGCCCTCCTCCTTGATCCGCGCGACCAGTTCCGAACGATCGCCCCGCATCAAGTCGCGGGCGATCTTCAGGGCTTCCGGCGGCTTGGCGGCAATCTCCCGCGCCGCCGCCAGAACCGCCTCTTCCAGATGATCCTCGTCGACCACCTCATAGATCAGGCCGGTCGCCTTCGCCTTCTCGGCGGAAAAGCCTTCGCCCAGGCCGAGCAGAGCAAAAGCCTGCTGGCGGCCGAGGATCGCCGGCCCGAGCAGGCTGGATCCTGCTTCGGGCACGAGGCCGAGATCGACGAAAGGCGTCTTGAACACCGAGCGCGGCGTGGCGAAGGTCAGGTCGCAATGAAGCTGGATGGTCGTTCCGATGCCGACGGCGATGCCGTCCACCCCGGCCAGGACCGGTTTGGCGGCGGTGGCGAGCGCCATCAGGAAGTCGAACACTTCCCTTCCATGCTCGCCGCCCTGCGCCACCGCGAGGAAATCGGCGAGGTCGTTGCCCGACGAAAAGGACCCCGGCACGCCCAGGAAAATGCTGACGCGCAATTCCGCGTCGGCGTCGGCTTCCTTCAGGGCCGACGCCATCGCCGCATACATGGCGCGGGTGATGGCGTTCTTCTTGTCCGGGCGGTTCATGCGGATGATCTGCACCGCACGCTGCCGCTCGATCTGAATGTGTTCGGTCACGATCTGCCCTCCAGGTTTCTTGTCAGGCGGTCACCAGCGCGGCGCCGGCCGCCGCCAGACTGTCGGCACCTGTGATCACGCGCTCCTTCAGAGCAGTCGTCTCGCCGGCGAGATTCTCGGCGAAGAAGCGGCAGAGCGCGACGCGCGGCGGTGAGTGGTCGGCGACCGCGCCCTTGGCCAGATAAGCAGCGCCGGCCGCGACGGCGAAGAGCCTGAGATAAGGGGTCGCACCGGCCAGCGCTTCCTCGACGCGCCCTTCGGCGAGAGCCGCCTGCAGGAAACGCGTCGTTTCGGAGAGGTCGTCCAGCGCCCTCTCGATCCGATCGGCCGAGCGGCCGAGCCCCTCGACATTCGACTGCCTCAGATCCTCGACCACGGCGGCCAGTTCGGAGAGGTAGCCATGCACATGCTCTCCGGAGCCCTGCGACAGCTTGCGCGTCACCAGGTCGATCGCCTGGATGCCGTTGGTGCCCTCATAGATCGGCGCGATGCGCGCGTCGCGCAGCAGGCACGCCGCCCCGGTTTCCTCGATGAAGCCCATGCCGCCATGCACCTGTACGCCGAGCGAGGCCACCTCGACGCCGATATCGGTCGAGAACGCCTTCGCGACCGGCGTCAAAAGGTTGGCGCGATCCTGCCAATGCCGCCTGATTTCGCCGTCGCTCGCATTAGCCATGTCGATGGCATGGGCACAGGCATAGCTGATCGCCCGGGCGATCCGGGTCAGCGCCTGCATGGTCAGGAGATTCCGCTTGACGTCGGCATGGTGGACGATCGGCGCCATGCCCTCGCCCGCCCAGCTCGCCGCCTTGCCCTGCCGACGTTCATTCGCATAGGCGATCGCCTTCTGCGTGGCCGTTTCGGCCACCGCCACGCCCTGCATGCCGACCGCAAGGCGCGCGTTGTTCATCATGGTGAACATGCAGGCCAGGCCCTTGTTCTCCTCTCCGACCAGCCAGCCGATCGCGCCCGGCGCCCGGTCCTTGGCGAAGCCGTCGCCATAGATCATGGTACAGGTCGGAGAAGCATGGATGCCGAGCTTGTGCTCGATCGACGAGCAGAAGACGTCGTTGCGCGCGCCGAGAGAGCCATCGTCCTCGACGAAGAACTTCGGCACAAGGAACAGCGAGATACCGCGCGTGCCGTCCGGCGCGTCGGGTAGCCGCGCCAGCACCAGATGCACGATATTGTCGGTGAAGTCGTGCTCGCCATAGGTGATGAAGATCTTCTGGCCGAAGATGCGATAGGTGCCGTCGCCGACCGGCTCGGCGCGGGCGCGCAGCGCATTGAGGTCCGAGCCGGCCTGCGGTTCGGTGAGGTTCATCGTCCCCATCCACTCGCCGGACACGAGCTTTTCCAGATACTTCGCCTTGAGCGTATCCGAGGCGTGCTTCTCGATCGCCTCCACCGCTCCCATGGTCAGCGTCGGGCCGATGCCGAACGCCATAGAGCCGGAATTCCACATCTCGAGCGCGGCAACGCCGAGCATGGTCGGCAGGCCCTGCCCTCCGAATTCCGCCGGGCCGGACAGCGCGTTCCAGCCGCCCTCGACCCAGCGGCGATAAAGATCCTTCCATCCAGGCGGCATGGTAACGGCCGCGTCCTTCAGCACGGCGCCGTGCTCGTCACCGATGGCGTGCAGTGGCGCGACCTCCTCGGAGGCAAATCGCCCGGCCTCGCCGACGATGGCATCCACCAGGTCTTCCGTCATTTCGGAAAAGGTTCCCGCATCCGTGGCCGCCTGCAGGCCGGCGACATGTTTGAGGGTGAAGACGATCTCGTCGACGGGCGCGCGATACATGAGTTCCTCCGTGTGGGGGCGAACGCCGTGGCGCCCGCTGGCCGTACCATCTCGCCGTTCGCTAGCGTCTTATTACGTAAACGTCAAATACAGGAATCATGATTGCGCGTCATTCACGACGCGCGTTGCGTCGGATAGTCGAAAGGCAGCTGCGGCAGGAGCCGACGCTCGATCCGTTCGAAAAGGGACTCGATCATCGGTCGCAAGATCTACGGCCTGACCGCAAGGAATAATTAACCACGCCTCTCCATCATCGGTGTAGAAAGAAAAACGTATCCGGAAGCTGCAGCCGCCTTGGTTGCTCCGGTTCCGGATCGCATCGGCAAGCCATCGAATCGCATGCGGCTTCCGATCCTCGGGACTGCGCGCCGACATCGGCGGCAATGGCCCGGATTGTTCGGCAGACCGGAACGGAGTGTCGCGCGAGTGGGTTCATTATCGTTCGCAAGCTGGAAGCTCCTGGCCATCGCCTCGTCGATGCTGACCGCGCTCTCGCCTACGGCCCCACAGGCATCGGAATTCTCGGCGCCCTGGCGACGGAGCGACCGTGCGCTCGTGGTCGATGCCTATGAATACAACACCATAGACTGGAAGAAGCTCGCCACCGACAAGCGCATCGTCGGCTTCATCGGCAAGGCTTCGGACGGCCTGGCGCCGCCCTACGCCTGCAGCGGCAACGAGACCGAAACCCGCCTGTGCAAGGCCTTGTTCAAGCGCCATGCCGTGGCGCGTGAACTCTTCCATACGCGCCGCATGGTTGCCAAGTCGCTCGGCCTCAAATGGGGTGCCTATCATCTCGCCCGGCCCGGCAATCCGATCGACCAGGCCAACAATTTCATCGACTTCGCCGAGCCGGAACCCGACGACCTGATCGCCATCGACATCGAGGACAACGATCCCGGGAAATGGATGTCGCTGTCGGATGCCGAGGAATTCGTGCGACATGTCCATCGCCGCATCGGCCGCTTCCCGCTGCTCTACACGAACGGCACGACCGCCAAATACGTCGCCGACAACCGCGATCGCTATCCGCTGCTCTCTCGCCTGCCGCTCTGGTATGCGCGTTACAAACCGGAGATCGGCGAGCATTTCCCGAAGGGGAACTGGCAGAGCTACACGCTCTGGCAATTCGCCTCGCAGTCCAACTGCAACGACCGGAGTTGCCCCTATCGCGTGCTGGGCACCGGCAACGACATCGACGTCAATGTCGCCTCGATGGACGCCGATGCGCTGCGCCAGGCGTGGCCGTTCGGCGGATTACTCGACGTGCCCGTCGAACTGATGGCAAGCGTGCCGGTTCCCATCGCCCGCGAGGCCGGACTGGCCGGCGACGTCACGCTGTCCTATGCACCGCTGGAGACGAACGGCGCGGTGGCGGCCCTCGATGCGGCGTTCCACCCGGGCGCCGAACCGCATCCAGGTCGCTACGGCGACATGACGGCCGGCGGAACCTCCCGCTGGGGACGGCTCGTGAGCTATATGGCATCCGTCAGGGACGAGGTGTTCGGCTGGTTCAGAGACGAACCTCCGTTGCCGGCAGGGATCGATCCGACGGTCACCGCGACCATTCCGGCAAGGACGGAGAGGAACTGACACGCGCGAGACCAGTTCGCCCGAGTGCCCTGGTAGCCAACGGACGACAAGATCGCCCGTTGTATCAGCCCACCCGGCTCTCGCGCTCGACGGCCCGCCAACCAATGTCGCGCCGGCAGAATCCATCGGGCCAGTCGATACTCTCCACGGCGGCGTAGGCCTTTGCCTGCGCCTCGCTGACGGTTTTGCCGGTGGCAGTGACGTTGAGCACGCGGCCACCATTGGCGACGATCTCGCCGTCGCGCAGCGCCGTGCCGGCATGGAAAATCTCGATACCGTCGCCGCCTGCTTCGGCGAGGCCGCGGATCAGCGAGCCCTTTTCCGGCGTGCCGGGATAGCCCTTTGCCGCCATCACCACCGTAAGTGCCGCTTCGTCCCACCAGCGTATCGACATGTGTGAAAGCTGCCCGTCGGCGGCCGCCTCCATGAGCACCAATATGTCGTCCTTCAGCCGCATCATCAGCACCTGGCACTCCGGATCGCCGAAGCGGACATTGTATTCGATAAGCTTCGGCCCCTCCTCGGTGATCATCAGGCCGGCGAAGAGCACGCCCGAAAAGCGCGCACCCATGTCCGCCATGCCGCGCATCGTCGGCTCGATGATCTCCTTCATCGTGCGCTCGATCATGTCAGGCGTCATGACCGGAGCAGGCGAATAGGCTCCCATGCCGCCCGTGTTCGGCCCGGTGTCGCCCTCGCCCACCTGCTTGTGATCCTGTGCCGTTCCGAAGGCAAGCGCCGTCGTGCCGTCACACAGGCAGAAGAAGCTCGCCTCCTCACCGGTCAGGAACTCTTCCACCACGATCTCGGCACCCGCCGCCCCCTCGAAGCAGGCATCGACGGCAGCGATCGCCTCCTCGACCGACATGGCGACCGTGACGCCCTTGCCCGCGGCCAACCCGTCGGCCTTCACCACGATCGGCGCGCCCTGTTCGCGCACATACGCCTTGGCCTCGCCGGCGTCGCGGAACCGGCTATAAGCGGCCGTCGGGATCCCATACTTCGCGCAGAGGTCCTTGGTGAAACCCTTCGACCCCTCCAGTTGCGCCGCCGCGGCCGAGCATCCGAAGACGCGGATGCCATCGGCTGCCAGCCGATCGGCGAGGCCCGCGACAAGCGGCGCCTCCGGCCCCACGACCACAAGGTCGATCGTCTCGTCACGGCAGAAGGCGGCGATCGCGTCGTGATCGTCTATCGCGATCGCCACGCATTCGGCCTCTCTTGCGATGCCGGGGTTGCCGGGTGCGGCGTAGAGTTTGGTCAGCAGAGGCGAAGCGGCGATCTTCCAGGCCAGCGCATGCTCGCGCCCACCCGAACCGACAAGTAGAACCTTCATGGGCAGGACCTCGGTGCTGACAGGTTCGGCATGCGGGCCTTTGCGGCCCATTCGCTATTGAAGCTCTCCGCTATTGCCACCCGCTGGCCAGGTCAAGCCGAACCTGAGCGTTTGGAAGCCTCATTGCCTGGCCAGCCCCGTCTTTGCGAACCGACTGAGCAATCGCGGCCAGCGCGTGGACGCCGCTGCCTCCAAGTGTCCGTGATCAAATCTTGATGTCCCCCCCGCGCGCCCGATTGACGGCGGCGCTGGGATCGACGATTTTCTGACGCATCGTTTCACCGTCGAGATTTTGCGGCCTGCCCCTGCCGGCAGCCTTTCTTGCGGTCGCCCCCTGACCCGATCACGCCGAAAGGCGCTCAGCAGGTTCCGCAAAACTGTTCCGCAGTTTTGCGGCGAGAGCCTGCGGCAAACAAGAATCGAAGCAGGCGATTCGTTGGCTTGCCGACGAAAGTCCGCTTCGGTCCGAAAACTGGCCTCGTCCTGTATTTTTCCAGTACTTTACAGGACCGCGTCGTTTTGCGGTGCCCTACGTCAAAGCAAGAAGGAGGGACGATTCGTCTCCTTGACGCCCGCGCCTTACACTGCCACTCCAGCGCCATGGAAACGATCCAGTCGACATCAGCTCAGGGGCGCGTCGCCGATGCGCCGAGTGGCCATTGGGTCTACAGGACCTTGCCGCGCCGGCTCTGGCCCTACGCGCAGCTCGCCCGCTGGGATCGCCCCATCGGCTGGTGGCTGCTGCTGTGGCCCTGCTGGTGGTCGGCGGCCCTGGCGGCCGTCGCCTATGCCTCGCCGGGAGAGCCGCTCGGCACGCTGCTGCCTTCGCCCTGGCATATCGCGCTGTTCCTGATCGGCGCCATCGCCATGCGCGGGGCCGGCTGCACCTATAACGACCTGGTCGACCAGGACATCGACATGAAGGTCGAGCGCACCCGTTCGCGGCCCCTGCCCTCCGGTCAGGTCACGCGCAGGCAGGCCTGGCTATTCCTCGTCCTGCAGGCGCTGGTCGGACTTGCCGTCCTGCTGCAGTTCAACGATTTCGCGATCCTGCTGGGCATCTGCTCGCTGGCGGTGGTCGCCGCCTACCCCTTCATGAAGCGCATCACCAACTGGCCGCAATTCGTGCTCGGGCTCGCCTTTTCCTGGGGAGCCCTGATGGGCTGGGCCGCCGCCTTCGCCGATCTCGACCCTCCGGCCGTCCTTCTCTATTGCGGCTCGATCCTGTGGGTCATCGGCTACGATACGATCTATGCCCACCAGGACAAGGAGGACGACGCGATCGTCGGCGTCCGGTCGACGGCCCGACTTTTCGGCGAGTACACAAAATACTGGCTGGCGGGGCTCTATGGCGGCGCACTGATGCTTTTCGCCCTGGCCTATGCCGCGGCCGAAGCGCCGATGCCGGCACTCGCCGGACTGCTTGCGGCGGGCGCCCATATGGCCCGGCAGATCAAGGTGCTCGACATCGACGACCCCGACCAATGCCTGAAGCTGTTCAAGTCGAACTCGACCGTCGGCTGGCTGGTCTTCCTCGGGCTGCTGGGCGGCGGCCTCTGGGTCGCGCTCAAGCCGTTGGTGTGAGGTTCCAAGATCATCGGGCGAAGGCCGGATCGACTTCTGCCCGATGCAGGTTCGAAAGGCGTCCTATTGGCGGGCGATGATCTCCTCGCCGTTGATCACCAGCCTCAGGCCCAGATGGCCGGATTTGCGGCGAGCCAGGAACCGTGGGCGGCGCGCAGCCGAGACCCGGCCCTTGCGCCGCTCCCGCACCGGCGCGGTCTTCACGGCGCCGAGCGATTCCTCCAGCGTGCGCGCCACCCCATCGGCCTCGATCAAGAGCATCGGCAGATGATAGGCGGCGGCCCATGCCCGCCAGTCGGCGGCAACGTCGTCCAGGTCATGAGCGACGAGCAGCGGCACCGACAGCATCGGGTCGTTGTGATGGAGTTCCAGAGTCACCGTGACGTGCCCGTCTTCATCCTCCATCGCTCGCGCGGCGACGCCGAGGAATGCCCTCGCCGGCAGGGCCACGGTCACCGGGAGGCCGCTCATGTTCAAGGTCCTGCGCACGACCGCGCCGCGCTGGTCCACCGTGAAGGTGACATCCCCATAGTCGTCGCGCGTCGCATAGCTCACCATTTGAGGCAAGCGGAAAGGGTCGAGCCGCATGTTGCGGCCCGCCCAGACTGGCTTCAGTCCGGTCTTCATCTACGCCTTCCTGTTATCCCTGAGAGCCGGTTTTCCCGGTCTTCCCGTGCCGGTTTTCCCGGCTTCGTTATGGCGTAGACACTAGCGCGGCATCCTTACCGCCGGGCTTAAGGAGTTCGGTTAAATTTTGCTGATCTCAGGAATGGTTATCGGTTTCCGACCGGGCACAACAAGTCGGCAAGAAGTCTGAAGCGCTGATTAAGATCAGACTGCAGTGAAACCGTCAGATAACCTTGCCGGGATTCATGATCCCGGCGGGATCGAAGGCGGCCTTCACGCGGCGCATCAGATCGATGCCGATGGCCGGGGCAGTAGCCAGCAGTTCGTCGCGCTTCAGCCGGCCGATGCCATGCTCGGCCGAGATGGAACCGTTGTGGGCTCGGACCACGTCGTGCACGGCCTTGTTCATCGGCTTGTAGAGCTTCAGGAAGCTCTCAGGTTCGACGCCGACGGGTTGCGATACGTTATAGTGCAAATTGCCGTCGCCCATATGGCCGAAGCAGACGACCCGCGCCGCCGCACTGACGGAGGCCACAGCCTTTCCGGCCTCGGCGATGAAATCAGGGATTGCGGCAACCGGTACGGAGATGTCGTGCTTGATGGAGGCGCCTTCCGGTTTTTGCGACTCGGACAGGGACTCACGCAACCGCCAGAAGGCGGATGCCTGCGCGAGGTTTGCCGCGATCACCGCATCGCCGGCAAGGCCGGCTTCGAAACCCTCCGAAAGGACATGCTCGATCAGATCGCGGGCATCGTCGGACGACCGACCCGAGGAGATCTCCATCAGCACGTACCAGGGCCACCCTTCCAGCGGGCGCACATTGCCCGGAATATGTCGCACCGAGAATTCGACCGCGATGTCGGCCATGAGTTCGAAGGCCGTCAGGCCGCTGCCGGCGCGATCGGATGCCAGCGAGAACAGATTGAGCGCTGCGGCCGGCGATTCCACGCCGATCCAGGCCACCTCCTTGCCTTTCGGCTTCGGGAACAGCTTCAGCACCGCCGCGGTGATGACGCCGAGCGTGCCCTCGGCGCCGATGAAGAGGTTCTTCAGGTCGTAGCCGGTGTTGTCCTTTTTCAGCTTGCGCAGGTCGTCGAGGACCTCGCCCGTCGGCAGGACCACTTCGACGCCGAGACAGAGTTCGCGGGCATTGCCATAAGCCAGCACGCCGGTGCCGCCAGCATTGGACGACAGATTGCCGCCGATCTGGCAGGAGCCCTGCGCGCCGAGAGAGAGGGGGAACAATCGGTCGGCGGCGTCGGCCTGCCGCTGCAGCGTCTCCAGCACGACGCCGGCCTCGGTGGTGATGGTGTTCGACAGAACGTCGATCTCACGGATACGGTTGAGGCGGGACAGAGACAGCACGATCTCGCGGCCGGAACGGTCCGGCATCTGGCCGCCGACCAGACCGGTATTGCCGCCCTGCGGAACGATCGGCGTTCCGGTCTCGGTCGCGAGCCGCAGGATGCGGCTCACCTCGTCGACATCCGCCGGCCTCAGCACCAGCGGCGTCACGCCGGACCACAGCCCTCGCGGCTCCATAACGAAAGGTTCTATGTCGGACGGGGAGCGAAGCGCGTGGTTGACACCGACGATCTCGGCAAAACGGTCGAGTAGGGCAGAATCGATCGGTTCCATGCCGGGGTCCTTATGAATGCTGAACGGGCCTGTCACGCGGTGCCGCTGCGCGGGCGAGCCGGTCGTTGATCGCCTCCCCCAGGCCGGAAGCCGGGATCGGCTCGACGGCGATGGTCGCGGCGCCCGAACCGTCGAGCGACTGGAGATATGAAAAGAGGTTCGTGGCCGCCTCGCGCAGATCCCCGCGCTCAGAAAGGTTGAGCACTGCAACCGCTTCGCCGGTTCCCCTCACCCGCGCCGGGCCGAAGGCAAGCAATGCCTCGCCGGGGAGGACCTCGGCCGCATTCGGCCGGACACGGGCAGCGGGAGCGTAGTGCGAGGCGAGCATGCCGGGAGCCTCGATGCCGGGCGCCGCATTGCGGACGAGCCGGACGCCCGCGACCCTTTCGATGTCCTCGGCAGGGACGCCGCCGGGACGCAACAGCCGTAGCGCACCATCCTCAGATTTCACGATGGTCGACTCCAGGCCCACCGGCGTGGCCCCGCCATCGACGATCAAGGATATCCTCGTCCCGAGATCGGCCTCGACCGCCGCGGCGGTGGTCGCGCTCACCTTGCCCGACGAATTGGCGCTCGGGGCGGCCAGCGGTCGGCCGAGAGCGCCGATGAGGCCGGCGCCGAAGCCGCGCGGCATACGCAAGGCGATCGTCGACAGGCCCGCCGTCACCAGGGGATGGATGCCGGCGTCCGAGCGCAATGGAAGAACCATGGTCAGCGGGCCTGGCCAGAAGGCTTCGGCGAGCTTGCGCGACAATGGGTCGAAGACGCCGATACGTTCGGCCATGGCCATGTCGGCGACGTGGGCAATCAGAGGATTGAAGCGCGGGCGCCCTTTGGCCTCGAAGATGCGGGCAATGGCATCGCCATTGGTTGCATCGCCTGCGAGGCCGTAGACCGTTTCGGTCGGGATAGCGACCACCTCCCCGGCCCGCAGCAATCGCAGGGCACGGCTCTCGGCTTCGATAGCTGGCAGCACTTCTGACATTCTGTCGTGTTTCGCGTCGATCCCGGTGTCTTGATGTCGAAGCTCGCCTCCAGGCGACGTCGAAACCACGACACCGGCGACTGCCTATATCGCGGATGGGCGGCCGGCAAGGATCGAAGCCGCCATTTCATTAATCTCTGCGATGCTATCCTTCGCGCAGGGGCCGGCGCCCATACCCGATATCTTCTCGGGAATTGGTTCCGCCGGGCATGGGAACCGTTTGATATGGCGAGACTTTCTTCGATCTTGCTCTTACTGGTGTGCCTGGCGGCATCAGGCACCGCCCAAGCCTCCTCGCTGATCGTTCTCGAAGCGTCGAACGACCCGGTCGGCCCGTCGATGATGGTGGTCGGCGGACCGGAGCCGGCATCGCCCGAAGCGGCCGGCCCGTCGGATAGCGTGTCGGTCGTCGCAGTCGGCGAGGCTCCGCCAGCCGTTTCCGGAGAAAAGCTCTCCTCGATCACGAGCGATGCTCCGCAAAGCGGACCTCGGGCAGTGCCGATGGTGATCCGCGGCGGCATCGTCGGTGACGCCTTCACACGAAGCCTGCCGACACCGGCCCCCGCAGCTCAACCGCCCGCCGCCACCAGAGCCCCCGCGACGAGCCGCCCCGAGCCCGAAGCTCCCCTCGTCGGGCCGTCGGCCGAGTCCGAACTCGACCTTCGGTAGAGCGATGATCATCGGCGGAATGCCAAGGAGGTCGCCCATGTGTTATGGCGTCGCCATCGATCTCGGGGGTGCCTGATGAAAATCCGCTTCTGGCTGCTTGCAGCAGGTATGTCCGCGCTGCTTCCCGGCCTGGCGAGCGGCGACACTCTGCTCGGGTCCTATGTGGCGCGTATCTCCGCGAACGACCACCAGGCCAGTGACGGCTATCCGCTCGACACTGCGGCCCGGATGGTGCGTCAGGACCGCGCCAACTGGCACAAATTCGGATCGGGCGACATAGAGGACGAACACGATCCGTGGTTCGGTTCGGCGCAGGCTCGCGTCCGTTTCGAGGTGATGCTCAACAAGAGCAGCGCCATGACCGACGCCACCCGCCGCGCGATCGTCAGGGGAGAGCCGGTCGTGGAAGTCCAGGTCTATCGCCAGAGCGTCAGGGTTCGCATCATCGGCGACTGAACTCGTCGGCGACGACAGCCGCGCTCCGGGCGCTGGTGGCGACACCGCTATGATGAGGCTCCGATTCCTCGGGTGCGCCGCATGATATCGACCGTTGGAGCGCGACGGCGTGGCCCACTTGGCGCGAAAGCGAAGCGGCGCGGAGAGGCCGCGCCGGCGATTGAGGCCGGGTGGATGCTTCGGCATCCACACCCACTGGATGTAAGTGGGCCGTCAGCCGGCGATCCTGGAGAAATCGGCGACCTGATCCGTCGCGGCGCGGATGCGGGCCAGCAGCGCAAGGCGATTGGCCCGTACAGCGAGGTCCTCATCATTCACGAGAACACGGTCGAAGAATGAATCAACCGGCTCACGCAATGCGCTGAGTGCACGCATCGCAGCCGAAAAGTCTTCGTTTTGAATCGCTTGGCCGGCTTGCTTCTCGCCCTGATTCACCGCAGCGTCGAGTGCCTTCTCGGCCTCCTCCCGGAACAGGGAGACGTCGACGGCATCGGCGATCCGCGTCCCCTTCTTCTCTTCCGCGGCAAGGATGTTGGCCGCCCGCTTCGTGCCTGCCAGGAGGTTCTTGCCGTCCTCGCTGTCGAGGAAGGATCCCAGCGCCTCGACCCGGCGGACGATCATCAGCAGGTCGTCGTTCGCAGCGCCCTCCTGCTTGCCGCCGCTGGCGAGAACCGCGTCGATCAGATCGTGCCGCGCCCCCTGGTCGCGCAGATACACCTTGAGGCGTTCATGGAAGAAGGACAGGAGATCGAGAATCACCGGCCTGGCGCGCGCCGCGGCATCGGCCCGGACGCGCTTTTCGTGACCGCCAAGCGCATTGTCGAGGTCTTCCTCTCCGTCGACATCGCCGGTATCGAGCGCTTCCTGCCGCTCCTCATAGCGCAAGAGGTTCGCTGCGATCTCCGGCTCGTCGAACTGCGCATGGGCGCTCGCGAGCACGGCCAGCAGCGGAATGCGCCGCTCTCCCCACAGCGTGATCCGGATGACGCCGAGGGCCGCCCGGCGCAACGCGTAGGGATCTTTCGAACCCGTCGGCTTTTCGTCGATCGACCAGAAACCGGTCAAGGTGTCCAGCTTGTCGGCCAGCGCCACGGCAATCGAGACCTCATCGGTGGGAACCCGGTCGGACGGCCCCTGCGGCTTGTAGTGCTCCTCGACCGCGGCCGCGACCGAGGGGTGCTCGCCCTGGAGGACCGCATATTTGCGGCCCATCGCACCCTGCAATTCCGGAAACTCGCCGACGACCTCGGTCTGCAGATCGGCCTTGGCGAGCACGACTGCGCGATCGGTCAATGCGGGCGCGGCGCCGACGACAGGCGCGATGTCGCGCGCCAGTCCGCGAATGCGCTCCACGCGCGCGCCCTGCGTGCCGAGCCTGGCATGGAAGGTCACGCCGAGATGATCAAGACGTGCCATCCGCTGATCGAGCGGTTTCTTCAGGTCGAGCCCGAATTTCCCGGCCGACACCTTCAGGTCGGCGAGGTCGGGCAAATCCCCCTGATCGGTCCTCCAGAAATAGAGCGCATCCGAAAGCCGCGCGCGGACGACCTTGCCGTTGCCATGCGCGATCTCCTTGCCGCCGTCGCTGGCTTCGATGTTCGCCGTAAGGACAAAGCGGTTCGAGAGGGACGCTTCGTCTCCGGAGTTGCCGGGCAACCTGGTCACGAAGCACTTCTGGTTGGCCCGGATCGTCAGCCGGATGACCTCGGAGGGAATGCCGAGAAAATCCTCCTCGAAAGCGCCCATCAGCACGACCGGCCACTCGACGAGCCCGGCGACCTCTTCGAGCAACGCGTCGTCCTCGACCAGTTCGAGCCCGTTCGCGAAGGCGAGGTTGCGCGCATCGGCAAGGATGATCTCCTTGCGACGCTCGGCGTCGATGACCACTTTCGCGGCTTCCAGCTTCGCGGCATAGTCCTCGAAGCGGCGCACAGTGATCGCTTCAGGCGCGTGGAAGCGGTGGCCATAGGTCACATTGCCGGAGCGGATGCCGTCCACCTCGAAGTCGACGACGACCGGATCGGCGGTTTCCGGGCCGAAGGTACAGACGACAGACTGCAGCGGCCGCACCCAGCGGAGCGAGCCGGGCCTGGCCGATGCCGCGCCCCAGCGCATGGATTTCGGCCAAGGGAAACCCCGGATCACCTCGGGAAGCAGCGCAGCGATGATATCCTCGGCGGCCCGACCCGGCTTCGAGATATGGGCGACATAGAAGTCACCCTTCTTCGGATCGGAATGGACATGCGCCTCGTCGATGGACGACAGGCCGGCGGAGCGCAGGAAGCCCTGGATCGCCTGTTCCGGCGCCTTGGTACTCGGGCCCTTGCGCTCCTCGTGAATGTCCTTGGAGCGGGCCGTCAGGCCGCGTATGTCGAGCGTCAGCCGGCGCGGCGTCCAGTATTCGCGCGCCGCCTCGTAGCTCAGCCCGGCATCGACAAGACCATCCGTCACCATCTTCCTGAGATCGCCCGCCGCCTTGCGCTGCATGCGCGCGGGGATTTCCTCGGAGCGGAGTTCGAGCAGCAAGTCAGGCATCAGTGCTTCTCCACCCGGATGGTCATTGCCGTTCCCATACGTTGCGCGCCGCCGACATGCGGCCGAACAATCTCGGGAAGCGAAGCTCTGGAAGGACTGGCATTTTCTGGCTCCGGGAAATGGGCTCGTCCGGCACGATCAGGCTGCGGCGGATGCCAGCCCGCCGGCTTCGGTCTGCAGGAACGCCTCGCCGCAGGCCTTCGCCAGATTGCGGACACGCAGGATGTAGCTCTGCCGCTCGGTCACCGAGATGACGCCGCGTGCGTCGAGCAGGTTGAAGACGTGGCTCGCCTTGATGCACTGGTCGTAGGCGGGGAAAACCATCTTGTGCCTCGGGAGATTGTCGGCGGAGGACGGAGCGCCCGCTTCGAGCAGCGCGCGGCACTCGGCCTCTGCGTCGTCGAAATGCCGCAGCAGCATCGCCGTATTTGCGAACTCGAAATTGTGCCGCGAGTATTCCTGCTCGGCCTGCAGGAAGACGTCGGCATAGGTGACCTTGTCGTCGCCCTCGCTGCCGTTGAAATTGAGATCGAAGATGCTGTCCACCCCTTGCAGATAGGTGGCGAGCCGCTCCAGGCCGTAGGTCAGTTCACCGGCCACCGGCGCGCATTCTATGCCGCACACCTGCTGGAAATAGGTGAACTGGGAGACTTCCATGCCGTCGCACCAGCACTCCCAGCCGAGGCCCCAGGCGCCGAGCGTCGGGCTTTCCCAGTCGTCCTCGACGAAACGGATGTCGTGCAGCAGGGGATCGATCCCGATCGCCGCCAGCGAGCCAAGATAAAGCTCCTGCAGGTTCGACGGGTTCGGCTTCAGGATCACCTGATACTGATAATAATGCTGAAGCCGGTTCGGGTTGTCGCCGTAGCGGCCGTCTTTCGGCCGGCGCGAGGGCTGGACATAGGCCGCGTTCCACCGGCGGGGGCCGAGAGCGCGCAACGTCGTCGCAGGGTGGAAGGTGCCCGCGCCGACCTCCATGTCGTAGGGCTGCAGGATGACGCAACCGTAACGCGCCCAATAGTCATGGAGCGTCAGGATAAGACCCTGGAAGGAGCGCTTCGGGTCAAGATGATCGGGCAGGGTCTTTTCGGCCACGGGCTGTGTCTCGGCGGTCGGATGATATGCGCGCACGTCGTAACGACGCCGTCCCGACCCGTCAAGCTGGACGGAATCGCGCGAAATTGATCGTCAGCCCGATCTGGAGCAGCGCTATTTTCGGCCATGTACTTGAAACCGGCCGGAGGCTTCGCGCAATCTTGCGTGTCAGGTCACGAGGAGCCAGGCATGTTCGACCGGTCGACAGGAAATGGTTTGAAGCGTCCCGCGATGGTTCTCGGAGGCGCAATATCGGCGCTGCTGCTGGGCGCGACGCTGTCTTTCGCGGACAATTTTCCGACCAACGGCTTCAATGAACGCGACGAGGTGACCAACTGGCTTTGCGTCACACCCGGCTGCGACGTGCTGCGCCAACCCGGGAACCAGTGCATCTGCACCAAGGACAATCCGTGGGAGAGTAAGCTAAGCCGACTGAAGCTCACCTGCAGCAAACGGGAAAAGGGCCGCTGGGTGCCATGCCCCGTACCGCCCGACTACAGGGAGAAGCTGTGGTAGGACCGCGCTTGGCGGTCCTCACAACAGACAGTCGCAGGATAGATCGTTCAGTTGCCGGCTGGCAGCTTGAGTTCCTGCCCCGGCACGATGCGGCCGGGATCACCGCGCAATTGCGGATTGAGGTTCAGGATCTCCCTGTAACGGTTGCCGTCGCCGAGCGTCTCGACTGCGATGGACCAGAGCGACTGACCGGCGCGCACCTTGTAGGCGGCTGGAACAGGCGCGACCGTGGTGGCTGCCGCAGCCGGCTGCGCGGCCGGCGCCGCTTCGCCCTTCTGTTCCTGTCGCGCGGGCGTCTCCGGCCCGGCGATCGCCGGCTGTGGCGTTTCCCTGGGAGCCTCCGCGGCCGCTTTCTCCGGAAGTGGCGGCAAGCCCTCCTTGAGCTTCTTCTCGACGCTCGCCAGCACGTCGGGCTCGGCCTTCATGTCCTTGGCATGGCGCCACTGGAACGTCGCCTCGAGGCGACGCCCGACACGCCAATAAGCGTCGCCAAGATGATCGTTGAGAACCGGATCGTCCGGCTTCAGCGACACGGCGCGTTCGAGTTCGCGAACGGCATCGTCGAAACGGCCGAGCCTGTAGTAGGCCCAGCCGAGGGAATCCACGATATAACCGTCGCTAGGCCTCAGATCGACGGCCTTCTGGATCATCTCCAGGCCTTCGTCGAGATTGGTGTTCATGTCGACCCAGGAGTAGCCGAGATAGTTCAGCACTTGCGGCTGGTCCGGGAAAAGCTCCAGCGCCTTGCGGAAGTTGGGCTCGGCCTTCGACCACTCCTTTAGCCGCTCATAGGCGATGCCGCGCTGGTAGAAGATGTTCCAGTTCTCGCGCACCGGGTTGGGCAGCCGCTCGACCGCCTTGTCGTAAAGCTGCGCGGCATTGCGGTAGTCCTGTTTCAAGGCGTAGACTCCGCCAAGCGCCAGATAGGCACGCATGTCGTTCGGGTCGCCGTCGAGCAGCGCCTTCAGATGAACGATCGCCTCGTCATGGCGGCCGAGATCGGCAAGATTCAAGCCGAGTTGCAACTCGGAGACATGCTTCAACGGCGAGGACACCGGAATTCGCCTGTAGAAGGCAATCGCTTCCTCGGCATCCTTCTGCATTTCGGCGACGCCCGCGAGTTGCAGCAGCGCCTGGTCGTTGTCGGGCTCCAGTGCCAGCGCATATTGCAGATAGAGCCTGACGAAAGCCTCGCCGCCGCCTCGGTTCAGTGCAGTTCCGAGATTGAGCAGCACTTCCGTCGCACCGGAACGAGCGCCGTCGACCAGATGTGGAACCGGTTTGCCCTGTTCGATCGCCTCGCGCAGCGCGACGATCGGGAGGCGGCCCTGCGCGAAATCGTCGGCCTTGGCCAGAACCTCCATCGCCTTGTCTTTTTCGCCCTTGCGGGCGAGGAAACCTGCATAGGCTTCAGCGGAGCGTATCCACGTATCAGGTGCGGCGCCGCCGGCCGAGACATTCTCGAGCGCTTCCGCATAGGCCTTGTCGGCCTTGTCGGCGAGGCCGGCATTGTCGGCGATCAGGGCGCGATGATAGGTTGTGAAGAGCGTGTACCACTCGGGCCCCTCGATCTTCTCGAGATAGGAAACGGCTCCCGCGGCGTCGCCCCCGCCGAGCTTGGCCCAGCCGGTCATCAGGCTGGAGATCAGCCGATCGAGGTCGGATTCCAGTGCGAGCTTCAGCCAGGTTTCCGCCGCCGAATACTCCTTCTTGCGAATCGCATCGACCGCAAGCGCCACGCGCGAGAAACGCTCGACCTCGGGCTCGGTCTTGAGCCTGTCGGCAAGCGGCAGGGCCTGGTCGAACTTGCCCTGCGCGATAAGCGCGAGCATCAGGCTCTGCTGCAACTGCTTGTTGTCGGGATCGAAATCGAGAGCCCGGCGATAATAGTCCGTCGCACCGGCAAGATCGTTGTCGGTCTCGGCGATGCGCGCGGCCAGATAGGCTCCGGAGAATGTGCCGATCTGGATGGGAGCGGACGCTTCCGGCGGCGTTTCCTTCGCCTGGACCGCCTGGCCCGCGAGCACCAGCCCAGCCAGGGCTGCTATTCCTGCAAGCCGGTTGCTGCGTCTTGACGGCATCAATCTTCCTTCCTGCCGAAAGCTCCCCCGGGGGGAGCCAGACTCAATCGCGGCATTGACCCCAAAGCATGGCCTTTTTGGGGACGCTCTTCAATCCGCCTCGCCTTCACATTCGGGTCACGAGGGCCACTGGCCCGCCACGTGGCGAAACTTCAGTTCACTCGGCTGATGCAGAAGTCGATCACGTCGATCAGCGCCGTCTTCTGGGCGGAGGCGTCGAGCGGCGCTAGCGCGTCACGGGCGATCTCGCCGAAATGACGGGCGCGACCGATCGTGTCGGCGATCGCGCCGTGGCGCGTCATGAGGCCGATCGCCCTCTCCAGGGCCGCATCGTCGGTGCCATTGTTCTCGATCGCCGATTTCCAGAACGCGCGTTCCGACGCGCTGCCGCGCCGATAGCTCAGGATGACCGGCAACGTCACCTTCCCTTCCCGGAAATCGTCGCCGACATTCTTGCCGAGGTCCTTGGCGCTGCCGCCATAATCGAGCGCGTCGTCGATGAGTTGGAAGGCCAGTCCGAGATTCATGCCGTAGGAGCGCAGAGCCGCCCGGTCCACCCGGCTCGCGCCTGCAATCACGGGGCCCACCTCGGCCGCCGCCGAGAACAGCGCCGCGGTCTTGGCCTTGATCACGGCGAAATGCTCGTCCTCCGTCGTCTCGAGGTTCTTGGCCGCGGCGAGTTGCATGACCTCGCCTTCCGCTATCACCGTAGCGGCCGTCGACAGGATATCGAGCGCATCCAGCGAACCGACGTCGACCATCATGCGGAATGCCTGGCCGAGCAGAAAGTCGCCGACAAGCACGCTCGCCTGGTTGCCCCAGATCGTGCGGGCCGTCTTGCGCCCGCGTCGCAGGTCGCTTTCGTCGACCACGTCGTCATGGAGCAGCGTCGCCGTATGCATGAACTCGACGCTGGTCGCGAGTTTCACATGGCCGTCGCCGGCATAGCCGAACATCTGCGCCGCGGCGAGCGTCACCATCGGCCGCAGCCGCTTGCCGCCCGACGAGATCAGATGATTGGCGATCTCGGGGATCATCTCCACGTCGGAGCCGGCTTTCGAAAGGATCAGTTCGTTGACGCGGGTCATGTCCACCGCCGTCAAATCGACCAGGCCCTTGATCGATGCCGCTTCCCTCTTGCCGCTTTCCAGGTTGAGAACGACGCCCAAAAAACCCACTCCATCTCTGCGACGCTTACGCGAGGCTGTCTTGGGGCACGATTCTAGCCGCAACGCAAGGCGCGGCAAGCGGCGAATTGGCGCGGCGCGCCTTACAGCGTGTCGCGCGAAACAGAATTCACGCGACACGCTCCAGGTCTTGACCTGGCGCATGTCTTTTTCCCGATAACCGCTGAACACTTTCGGGAGACATGCTTTGGGAGCGCCAACCGCGGATTGCCAAGGCGATCCCGCCATGGCAATGGCAAGGACACATGCGCGTGAACCGGCGATCAAGTAGGAGTCCCCGGAAGGTGCGACCATTCAGGTTCTGGGACAGCCTCTCGGCCATCGGCCTGCTCACCGGCACTCTGTTTTTCGCCGCATCCCTGACACCAAGCCTCGTGCCCCGCGACGTGTCCCTGCAGGGCGTGCTTTCCGGATGCTCGCTCGCGGCCGGCTACGGCATCGGGGTCTTCGGCCTCTGGCTTTGGACCTATCTGGAGCTGCCCCGACCGGCTGATCGAACAGCCTACTACCTCAAGCTCGGCTGCGCAGGCATCTTCGCCGTGGTCGCCGTCGCCTTCCTCTGGCGTGCGGCGCAGTGGCAGAACTCCATCCGCGAGCGGATGGAACTCGCGCCAGTCGACAGCATGCACCCCTACCTCGTCGGGCTGGTCGCGATCGCGGTATTTGTCGTGCTCCTGCTCCTTGCGCGGCTGTTCATGGCGATCTTCCATATGGCGTCGAAACAGGTGGGGCGTTTCGCCCCGCGCCGCGTTTCCCGGCTGGCAGGCATAGCGGTCACGTTGCTGCTGTTCTGGTCGGTCGCCGAAGGTGTCCTTTTCCGGTTCGCGCTGCACGTAGCAGATTCATCCTTCCAGAAGCTCGATGCTCTGATCGAAGACGGCAGGCCTGTGCCGACCGATCCCAACAAGACAGGCAGCACGGCCTCGCTGCTCGATTGGGACGGGCTCGGCCGCGCCGGCCGGGAATTCGTTTCGACGGGCCCGACCAAGTCGGCCATCGGCATGTTTCTGGGACGAGACGCGGAAGAGCCGCTCCGCGTCTATGTCGGGTTGAATTCCGCGGAAACGACAGCGGAACGTGCCCGGCTTGCTCTGGAGGAACTGAAGCGGGTCGGCGGCTTCGAGCGATCCACGCTCGTGGTCGTGGTGCCGACAGGGACCGGCTGGGTCGACCCCGCGGCCATGGACACGGTCGAATATCTGCACGGGGGCGACATCGCCAGCGTGGCGATCCAATATTCCTATCTCACGAGTTGGCTCTCGCTGCTCGTCGAGCCCGAATACGGGCGTGAAACCGCGCGCGCCCTGTTCGCGGAGGTCTACGCGTACTGGACCAGGCTTCCAAGGGAACGCCGGCCGAGGCTCTATCTTCATGGTCTCAGCCTCGGGGCGCTCAACTCCGACCTCTCGACCGATCTTTTCGACGTCGTCGGCGATCCGTTCCATGGCGCGCTCTGGAGCGGAGCGCCCTTCGCCAGCAGGACCTGGAAGACGGTTACCGCCGAGCGCAATCCCGGCTCCCCGGCCTGGCTGCCGCGCTTCCGGGACGGTTCCATCATCCGCTTCACGAACCAGCAGAACGAGCTTGCGATCCCGGGCGCGCAGTGGGGAGCGATGCGCATCGTCTATCTGCAATATGCGAGCGACGCCGTCACCTTTTTCGATCCGCTCTCCTTCTACAGGGCTCCTGCCTGGATGGCAGCCCCGAGGGGCCCCGACGTATCGCCGGAGTTCCGTTGGTATCCGGTCGTGACCTTCCTCCAGCTCCTGCTCGACATGGCGACGGCCACCAAGCCGCCAATGGGCTATGGCCATGTCTATGCGCCGGAGCACTATATCGACGCCTGGATCGAGGTGACCGGTGTCGAATGGCCCGCTGACGGGATCGCGCGCCTCAAACGCCAGTTTGCAAGATAGGTCCCGAGCAGCAGTTCTATACCAACCCTGCCCGTTTACACGGGCGGCACAAACTGCGACTTTCGCGTCATGATCGAACTCATCCGCACCAACGATGCCGTCATCATCTCGTTCGTCGAAGCCTTGATGCGCGACGCGGGCATAGCCTGCTTCGTGGCCGACCAGAACATGAGCGTGCTCGACGGCTCCATCGGCGTGCTGCCTCGCAGGGTCATGGTCGACGCCGACGAAGCCGAGCGGGCGCGGAGCATCCTGAAAGACGCCGGCATCGCCAACGAGATCAGGGACGCCTGAGCCCCTCGTCGCCATGACCGCCCCGTTCACCATCGACGCGTTCCATCGCGGCAACTTCTGGCTCGTCCAGCCCGACGGAAAGGGCCATCGCGCCGGCATGGACGCCATGATGCTGGCCGCTGCCGTTCCATCCGGCTTTTCCGGACGGCTGGCGGATTTCGGCGCGGGCGCCGGCGCGGCCGGCCTGGCGGTCGCCTCGCGCTGCCCGAAATCGCGCGTGGTGCTGGTCGAACTCTCCCGGGAAATGAGCAGCTTCGCCGAGCGCACGCTCGCCTATTCGGGCAACAGCCACCTGGCCGGCAGGGTATCCATCCTTGTTGCCGACGTCGGCCTCGCCGGCAAGGAGCGCGTCGCGGCAGGCCTTGCCGATTCATCGTTCGACTACGCGATCATGAACCCGCCGTTCAATGCCCGGCACGACCGCGCGACACCGGATCTCCTGAAGCAGCAGGCCCATATCATGGAAGACGGCCTGTTCGAGCTATGGATCCGCAGCGCCGCTGCCGTGGTGCGGCCACGCGGCGGCCTGGCGCTCATCGCCCGTCCGCAATCGTTGCAGCCCCTCCTGGCCGCACTCGGCGGGCGGTTCGGCAATGCCGAGATCGTGCCGGTCCACGCGCGTGCCGATGCGCCGGCCATCCGCATCATCGTCCGGGCGGTGCGAGCTTCCCGCGCCGGGCTGACGCTTCGCCCGCCGCTCATCCTGCACGACGCATCGAGCGACCTGTTTTCGGTGCGCGCCGATGCCATCAACAACGGGCGGGCCTCGCTATTCGGCGACTGATGGCGAGTTGCGCCTGGATCGGGACGATCGAGGGAGCGAAGCTGCTCGTGCGAATGCACCTCTTGCACAGTTGCCTTGCAGGGCCGCATCGCCTTGAATGCCATTGCGCCCGGCCCGCGAATGCCTACATGCGATCCGAAACCGACGGAGAACCCGCCCGTGAGACGCCTGTTCAACCGCCTCCTGCCAAAATCGATGCGTCCGGAAGGGGTGATCATTCCCGTGGTCCGGCTGCAGGGGACCATAATGGCAGGCGGCGGTCAGTTCCGGCAGAACCTGTCGCTGGCCTCGACCGCGGGCGTGATCGAGAAGGCCTTCGGCTTCGGCGATGCGCCGGCAGTGGCTATTGCGATCAACTCGCCCGGGGGCTCGCCTGTGCAATCGCGCCTGATCTACAAGCGCATTCGCGACCTGGCGGCCGAGAAGAACAAGAAAGTGCTGATTTTCGTGGAAGATGTGGCGGCTTCGGGCGGCTACATGATCGCGGTCGCCGGCGACGAGATCATCGCCGACCCGTCCTCGATCGTCGGCTCCATCGGCGTCGTTTCGGGCACTTTCGGCTTCACAGAACTGATCAGGAAGATCGGCGTCGAACGGCGCGTCCATACTGCGGGCAAGAACAAGGTAACGAACGATCCCTTCCAGCCGGAGAAGCCGGAAGACGTCGAGCGGCTCAAGACCCTCATGCTCGAAATGCACGATACCTTCATAGACCTCGTCAAGGAACGCCGCGCCGGCAAACTCGCCGATGATCCGGATCTCTTCACCGGCCTTTTCTGGACCGGAAAGAAGGGCCTGGAACTCGGGCTTGTCGACGCGTTGGGCGACATGCGCACGGTGCTGAAAGACCGTTTCGGACCGAAGACCCGGTTGCGGCTGGTCACGCCGCCACGCGGATTGTTCGGCCGGCGCCTCGGCCTGTTCGGAACCTTCGGCGGTTCGTCGCCCGCGGATCTCGCCGGCGCGATCGCGGACGGGCTGGTGGAGGCGGCCAAGGAGCGGACCCTGTGGAGCCGTTTCGGCCTTTGATTCGGAGCCTGCTGCGACTAGAATTGGCCACGATGGAGACCTATCTGTCGCCGGATGCAGCGCTGTTCTTCGTCTCCCTGACGAAGGCGAAGGCCGACGCGAAAGCAAATGGCTGAAACGGCGGATGTACCGGCCGGTGCGAGGTCGGTTTCCGAGAGGAGAATGACGTGCCTCAGCTTATCTTTTTCGCATTGATCGGCATCGTGGCCTATGTCGGCTACCGATCCTTCATCCGCGAGGCCGAGCGCGTCACGGCCAAGGTGCGCCGGGCAGAAAAGCAGGCGGCAACCGGCGCGACCGGCACGCTCGTGAAGGACCCCGAGACCGGCGAGTATCGGCTGGCCAAGGACTGACGCCGAGACATCAGACCGTGCTCTCGATCGCGCGGCACGCGCCCGCCAAGATCAATCTCGCGCTTCATGTGACCGGCCGGCAGGCCGACGGCTTCCATCTGCTCGAAAGCCTCGTTGTGTTCACCCGCTATGGCGACAGCAT
Organism: Mesorhizobium sp. L-8-10; assembly: GCF_016756635.1. Lineage (NCBI taxonomy): Bacteria > Pseudomonadati > Pseudomonadota > Alphaproteobacteria > Hyphomicrobiales > Phyllobacteriaceae > Mesorhizobium > Mesorhizobium sp. L-8-10. Next base: position 6,547,081 of record NZ_AP023263.1, read on the forward strand.
CACCGTCGCGGCGAGCCGGGACGACAGCTTTTCCGTATCGGGCCCGTTTGCGGATGCAGTACCTGACGACGGCGGCAACCTCGTGCTCAAGGCACGCGACCGGCTGCGCGACGGAACGCTGCCCCCCTGCGGGCCGGTCGCCATTACCCTGGAAAAGAACCTGCCCGCCGCCTCGGGCATCGGCGGCGGATCGAGCGACGCAGCCGCCACGCTGGCCTCGCTCGCTCGCCTTTGGGGCATTGGAGACGACGGCATGGCCGCGGCCGCGCGAGGCCTTGGCGCCGACGTGCCGATGTGTCTCGCCGCCCGTCCGCTGATGGCGCGCGGGATCGGCCAGGATATCCGGGAGGTCGAAGCGTTTCCGGCCTTGTGGATGGTTCTCGTCAATCCGGGCGTGCCAGTATCGACGCCCCACGTATTCCGTGCCTTGTCCTGTCGCGACAACCCGCCGCTCATGCCGCTTCCGCGCCGGCCGGATCTCGATTCCGTGCTGTCTTGGCTGGCGGTGACGCGCAACGATCTCGAAACGCCGGCCATGACGATCGCCCCGCCGGTCGCCACTGCGCTTTCGGTGCTTAGCCGGAACGGCGCGGCCTTTGCGCGGATGTCCGGCTCCGGCGCGACCTGCTTCGGCATCTTCGCGACGGAGACGGCAGCAGCGCGGGCTGCGATGGCAATCGCCGCAGCCGAACCGTCCTGGTTCGTGGTATCGACGAGAACGACGGCTTCGGGAGAGAACTTCGATGACTGACGAGACCCGTCCCTTCATTCCGGTCCGCATCGCGGTGCTCACGGTGTCGGACACACGCAGCCTCGCCGACGACAAATCCGGCCAGACGCTCGCCGGCCGCATCGCCGCCGCCGGCCATCAACTCGCCGCGCGCGACATCGTGCCGGACGACAAGGACAGGATCCGCGATTGCGTGACGGCCTGGTCGAAAGACCCTGGTATCGACGTGATCATCACGACGGGCGGCACCGGCTTTACCGGCAGGGACGTGACACCGGAAGCGCTGGAGCCGATCTTCGAGAAGCGCATGGACGGCTTCTCCGAAGTATTCCACCGCATCTCCTACGACAAGATCGGCACGTCGACGGTCCAGTCGCGCGCGACCGCCGGCGTGCTCAACGCCACTTTCGTCTTCATCCTGCCGGGCTCGCCCGGAGCCTGCAAAGACGCGTGGGACGGCATATTGCAGCCGCAACTCGACTATCGTCACATGCCCTGCAACTTCGTGGAGATCATGCCGCGCCTCGACGAACATCTGAGACGCGGCGGCGGCAAGACAGCCTGATCGCCCCGACGTCGGACTTCGCTTCAGTGCCGCCTATGCCTTCTTCTTCGGCGTGGGCGGCAGGATTTCTCCACCCAGCCGTTTTGTGGCGAGGCCGCGAGCCAGCCCTTCAGCGTGGCCAGCAGCCTTCGACAGCGCCGACGCCTGGCGTTTGCTGATCACGAGCCCTTCCGCCAGCGCGCGATTGCCGGAGAACACTCTGGAAAGGAAAGGCGTGCGCGCTGCGCGCGATCGGGAGAAACGGGCCGCCATCGTGGACCTTGCGATGTGCTCCTCGACCGCGTCGATCCATCCATCGGCAAGTCGCGCGCCCGGCTCGAGCAGGATCAGCCACTCCGCCTTCGCCTGGCGAATGCCGGCCCTGACGCCGCCGTCAGCCAGGAAATGACAGCCGGCCTGATCGGCTACGCGGTGGGTGCCGTCCGTCGAGCCGCGGTCGCAGACGATCACCTCGCGCACGACCCCTTCCACGGCTGCCGAAATAAGCGAGGCCAAGGTTCGGGCCAGGCCTTCTTCGTCATTTCGTGTCTCGATCAGCACGCTCAGCATAACCTCCCGAATAGCGGAAAGGCACGCCTCGCGCCAGCCGTGCGAAGCCCTGGCTTACGGCCGGTCAATGGCATGCAGGCAGATTGTTCTTGATTTGTTCCACTCAACCGAATAGGAATAGTTTCATGAGCATCGCGATTCGACACAAGGCCGACAGTCCCTGGGAGAGAGCGAAAGTGGAACAGATTTCGCACGCCGATGTCGCGGCATTCGGGGTAGGGCGAGCCGAAACCGCCAATGCGATCATCGAGGAGAGCGGCATCCGTGTCCGGCCGGATCGCAACCGCGGCCGCTCGGCAGGGATCAATCCGTCCGGCCGTTTCGAGCCGGTCAGTCGCCATGTCTTCGACGACGGCTGGAATTCGATCGAGGAACTTCCGCCCTTCAAGACGGAGGTCCAGGTGGAGAAGCCGCGCACAATCATCACGCGCAACGATTCCCCCGATATCTCCTTCGACCGCTCGATCAATCCGTATCGCGGTTGCGAGCATGGCTGCGTCTATTGCTTCGCCCGCCCGACCCACGCCTATATGGGATTGTCGCCCGGTATCGACTTCGAATCGAAGCTGTTCGCCAAGCCGGACGCTGCGCGCCTTCTCGATAGGGAACTTGCCAAGGAAGGCTACCAGCCGCGCACCATCGCGATCGGCACCAATACGGATCCCTATCAGCCGATCGAAAAGCAGTATCGCATCATGCGCGAGGTGCTCGAGGTCCTGGAGGCACGCAAGCATCCGGTCGGCATCGTCACGAAGTCGGCGCTGGTCGTTCGCGATATCGACATCCTCTCACGCATGGCGGAGCAAGGTCTCGCCAAAGTTGCCCTGTCGGTGACCACGCTCGATCGGACGCTGGCGCGCACCATGGAGCCGCGCGCCGCGACGCCGCCGAAACGTCTGGAAACCATAAAGCAGCTGAGCGAGGCCGGTATTCCGACATCCGTCATGGTCGCTCCAATCCTGCCGGGGCTCAATGATCAGGAGATCGAGCGCATCCTGGACGCAGCCCACGCCGCGGGGGCCCGGAGTGCAGGCTACGTCATCCTGCGCCTGCCGCTGGAGGTGAGCCCGATCTTCAAGGACTGGCTGTTGCGCCACTATCCCGATCGCTACCGGCATGTGATGTCACTGATCCGGTCGATGCGGGACGGCAAGGACTACGATTCGGAATGGGGCAAGCGCATGAAGGGCCGTGGTCCTTATGCCTGGCAGATCGGCCGCCGTTTCGAGATGGCGGCACGCAGGCTAGGCCTCAATGCCGAGCGCTCGCCGCTCAGGACCGATCTCTTCGTCCAGCCGAAGAAGGAGGGCGAGCAACTCATGCTTCTGTGAGTCGCGCGGCCGGCCCCCAACGGCACCGCGTCATCCGCCTGTCGCATGGGGATGATGACATTCCAGTTGCACCATTTCCGTCCGGCTGTCCCCTGCCCCGACGGAGCCTTCCCGGCGCGCCGCTAAGTCCGGGAAGGACTTGCGGAGAATCGGGACCGATGCGAGCATTGTCGCATAATGGCTCGCGCGCGTTCCGATTCTCCGCTTCTCTTCGAAATCACGGAAAAACCCGACTTCTCGATAGAGAGGCGGGCGATGAGATCGGGCGGCTGGCCGGTCGTCGGGCTGGACGAGGCTGGTCGTGGTCCGCTCGCGGGACCGGTGGTTGCAGCCGCGGTGATCCTCGATCCGGCTCGCGTCCCCGACGGCCTCGACGATTCCAAGCGGCTGACAGCGATGCAGCGCGACGCGCTGTTCGAGCAGATCCTCTCTTCCGCGCTGGCTGTTTCCCTGGCCTCGATCGCCGCGCCGGGCATCGATCGCATCAATATCCTTCGGGCGAGCCTCGAAGCCATGCGGCGCGCTGCGGTAAGCCTGAGTATGGAGCCACGCCTGGCCCTCGCCGACGGTCGCGACATCCCCCCTGGTCTGCCCTGTGAAGGGCGAGCCTTGGTCAAGGGCGACCAGCGGTCTCAATCGATCGCAGCCGCCTCGATCGTCGCCAAGGTGACGCGTGACCGGATGATGGAGTGTTGCGGGCGCGCCGACGATCGCTACGGCTTCGAATCGCATATGGGTTATGCCACCGAGCGGCACCGCGAGGCGATTGTGGCGCACGGACCGATCGCCCGATGGCATCGTGTTTCCTTCGCGCCTTTCAAGGTGCCTGCCGAATAGTTGCTCGGCTCGTTGCGAAATGGCACCCTTGCGCCCCGCTGGGCTCGACGTCGCGGTTTTGCGGTGCAAACAGTGTCCAAGCGGGTTGGCAGATGAACGGGCGTCGACTTGCCCAGCTGCCGCACGCGCTTCGGATCCCGGCATATTTGCGGCAATTTGCGGTTTCATCGACCCTTGGAATAGTATCCTTACCGCTGGAGCGAGAGGCACACATCTGGAAATGGGAAGGACGCTCCATCACATAGGATAAACATGCCGCCCCCCGCCCGAATCGAGCACGGTCAGGGCCGACGCAGCAGATGGTCAAAGGCACAGGCCAGCAATGTCCCAGACGCTTCGCAAGCTGACGACGATCTTCTCCGCAGATGTCCAGGGCTATTCGCGGCTGATGGAGGCCGACGAGGAAGGCACTCTCGCGACCCTGAAACAATACCGCGACGCCATGGCAAAACTCATCGAAGGTCATGGCGGCCGTGTCGTCAATACCTGGGGTGACGGACTTCTGGCCGAGTTTCCGAGTGTCGTCGAGGCCCTGCGCGCGGCCATCGACGTGCAGAACGACCTGGCCGGTCGCAATGCCGGGCGGTCGAGCGAGACACGCATGCAGTTCCGTATCGGCATCAATCTCGGCGACGTGATCGTCGAGGGCGACGACATCTACGGGGACGGAGTGAACATCGCTGCCCGCCTGCAAAGCTCGGCCACGCCTGGCGGCATCGTCATCTCCAACACCGTGTACGACCAGGTTCGCAACAAGGTCGCCGTCGGCTTCGATTTTCTCGGCCAGCTTCCCGTCAAGAACATCGAGGAAGGCGTGCCGAGCTACGCCGTGCGGATCGGCGAGACGGAAAGGCCGCCTGACCCGGCCCCGCGCAACTGGGGCAGGAACGCCGAGGCGCAGGTCGAACCCGTTCCCACCCTCAGCGAAGCGAAGCCTGTTTCGAAACCGCCCAGGGCGAGGATACTCGGCGTGCTCGGCGTGGTCGCGGCAGGCCTCGTCACAGTCAATCTCTTGTCATGGGACGGTGAATTCTGGGCGCGCTGGCCACTGCTCGGCATGGCTTTGGCAGCCGCCGCCGCTGCTCTTCCGCGGACCGGCCGCATCGACCGGCCGCTGGCGATGCTCGGCCTGGTCGGGCTCTTCATCCTCGGGATCAATCTCTTGTCCTGGCACGGCGAGTTCTGGGCCCGGTGGCCTTTGCTCGGCATCGCCATCGCCGCCGGGATCCGTTGGGTGACGCGCCAGGGCCGGCGCCAAAACCACACTCGATAGTGCATCGATCGATTGGCCCGCGCCGATGGAATCGGCGCGGCCACTTCAACTCCGTTCGGGAACAGGAACAGCGCAAAAAAGAAGCCGCCAGGGACACTGGCGGCTTCCGAGGTTCGAAAGAAGCGGATCGCTCAGTTGAGCTTCGCCTTGAGTTCCTGCACCGAAGTCTTGAACAGGTCGGCTCCAGCCTTCGCATCGACCTTGCCGGCAAGCACCGAGCGGGCGGCCTCGACGGCGATGTCGACGGCACTGGAGCGGACCTCGCTCACCGCGTCGCGCTCCGCCTGGGCGATCTTCTGCTCGGCTAGCGCCGTGCGGCGGGCAACATAGTCCTCGGTCTTCTTGTGCGCTTCCGCGACGAGGTTCGTCGCCTCCCGCTTGGCGGCGGCGACGATCTCGCCCGCTTCCTGCTCGGCTTCCTTGCGCTTGCGCTGATATTCGGCGAGCAACTGCTGCGCCTCTTCACGCAGGCGACGCGCTTCATCAAGCTCGTTACGGATGCGGTTCGCCCGCTCGTCGAGCGATTTGCCGAGCATGCCCGGCACCTTCATGTAGAAGACGATACCGAGAAAGATCACCAGGGCGACCAATGCCCAGAATGTTGCGTCCATGGTCGGCTCCCTATTCCCGCGCCGACTTGACGGCGTCGGCGATGGCGGCCTTGTCGGCCTTGCCGCCGACGAGTTGCTCGACAATCGCCGTCGCGGTCTCGCTGGCGATGGTGCCGACTTCCTTCATCGCCGCCGTCTTGATGGAGGCGATATGCCCTTCGGCATCGGCGAGCTTCTTGTCCAGGCTGGCCTCGACCTCCTTGCGGGCGGCTTCGGCTTCGGCCTTGGCGCTGTCGCGCGCCTGCTGGCCAATCGCATTGGCCTTGTTCCGCGCCTCGGCGAGTTCCTGCTCATAGGCAGCGACCGCGGCGTCGGCCTCTTCCTTCATGCGAGCTGCCTGGTCGAGGTCCTGGGCGATACGGTCGCGACGGACTTCCAGAATGCTGCCCACGCGCGGAAGAACGACATTCTTCAGAAAAAGGTAGAACAGGCCGAAGGTGATGGCCAGCCACAGCAGCTGCGACGGAAAGGTCGAGCTGTCGAAGGGCGGGAAGCCGCTCGGGCTGTGATCGGGGCCAGCCTCGGTATGGGCCTGGCCTTCGGAATGGGTGCCGTCCGCTGCCGGAGCGGTCTCTTCGGCATAACCCGGTGTTACAAACATCGTCTTCCCCTGTTCACTCCGTCCGGCCGCATTCCATGCGGCCGGTCATGTCGCCCGGTCTGCCGGCTCTTACGTGAAGAGCAGGAGCAGAGCGACGAGCAGGGAGAAGATACCCAGCGCTTCGGTAACGGCGAAGCCGAAGATCAGGCGGCCGAACTGGCCATCGGCTGCGGACGGATTGCGCAGCGCGCCCGCCAGATAGTTGCCGAAGATGTGGCCCAGGCCGATGCCCGCACCGCCCATGCCGAGGCAGGCGATGCCCGCACCAATTGCCTTTGCTGCTTCAACTTCCATTGTCCAACTCCTTGTGGATCGAAAATAGGTTGCAAGTCGGTCTGGCGGGAACCCGCCGGTGAAGGCTTCCTAGTGGCTCGGATGCAGGGCGTCGTTGAGGTACATGCAGGTCAGCACCGCAAAGACGTAGGCCTGCAGGAAGGCCACCAGAAATTCGAGAGCAGTGATCGCCACCGTCATGATCATGGGCAGCACGGCACCGGCAACGCCCACGGCACCCAGCGCGCTGAGCGAGGTGACGAAGCCCGCAAAGACCTTCAGGGTGATGTGGCCGGCGAGCATGTTGGCGAAGAGACGGACGGAGAGGCTGATCGGCCGCGACAGGAACGAGATGACTTCGATCAGCACCACCAGCGGCACGAGAATACCGGGCACGCCTTCCGGCACGAACAGCTTGAGGAAGCCGAAGCCGTGCTTGGCGAAGCCGTAGACCACCACAGTGCCGATCACCAGCAGGGCCAGCGCGAAGGTGACGATGATGTGGCTGGTGACGGTGAAGAAATAGGGGAACAGGCCGAGCAGATTGGCCGTCAGCACGAACATGAACAACGAAAAGACGAAGGGAAAGAACTTCATCCCGTGCGAGCCGGCCGCGTCACGCAGCATGGACGCCACGAACTCGTAGGACATTTCCGAAACCGACTGCAGGCGGCCGGGGATCAGGCCGCGGCTCGACGTGGTCACGAACAGGAATGCGCCCGCGGCGGCCACGGTCGCCACCATGAAGGCGGAGGAATTGGTGAAAGAGAAGTCAAGCCCGCCGATCTCGATCGGAATCCATTTCGAAATCTGAAACTGGTGGATCGGATCGTTGGCCACTTACGAACCCCTCGAAGTCTCTGGCGCCGGAACCGGCCCCGTTGTCATTTGCCATCCGGCCCATTGCCGTCCTTGCCGGACTGCCGCAGGCCTGCCTGTGCGACCAGCCCTGCCGAACGCAGGACGTTGAGCACGCCTGCGCCGAAGCCGAGAAGCAGGAAGGCGATCAGCCCCCAAGGCGATGTCCCCGCCAGGCGATCGATGAACCAGCCGAGCCCTGCTCCGACCACAATTCCGGCGATGAACTCGCTGGAAAGCTTCAGTGCCTGGCCATAGCCGGACACGCTGCCCGGTTTTGCGCCTTCGCTCCCGTTCCGTCGCTCCGGCATCCTTGTCGCGAGAGAGGCTTCAAGTTCGCGCCGGCGGCGTTCCAGGTCGTCGTCACGGAGATCGGGATTCGCCGTGCCGGGCCGGTTTTTTCCGGTTTCGCCTGGCCGCTTCGAACTGGCCATCGCAACCTCCATGCCCGGCCAGCAGCTTGCCTACTGTCCGCTCTAAAGTCGGCCGCAACATAGTTAGGCCGCAATCCCCAGTCAAGCCGAGGAACGATCGGTCGCCACATGTATTTTATTCAATAAATTCAACGTGTTGGCTAGATGCGACATAGTGCCCGGACATGAGCGGCGGGGCTGACCGGGCGAATCCCCCTGTCCCGGCCCCCGAGAATCCGCCCATGGCGAGGGGAGCGGAAGACCGGCGGGCGCCCCATCGTTGCCGGCACAGGCGTCGAAAACCAGCGTCAACTCCAGCCGCCGCCATAGGTCCTGTAGAATATGTGCAGGCCGATCTTCTTCATCTTTTCCATCGTGCGCGACCAGCGAGGATGGACATAGGTCGCGTGATAGTGGGTCGACGATCCCACTTCCGGGATGAATATCTTGCCGGCCGTCACCGCCATCGCGACGTCCTGAGCCAGCTTGTAGTGATAGGGGCTGGTGATACGGTCCTTGACGCCGTCGCAGGCGAAGGAGAACTGGCAGGCGTTACGCCAGTTGTCGTTCTGGTAGACGACGCCGCAGATCGACTTCGGGTAGGCCGGATTGCGAACGCGGTTGAGGACGACCTGGGCTACGGCGGCCTGGCCCCGCGCGTTCTCTCCCCTCGCCTCGAAATAGACCGCGGTCGCAAGGCACTTCTGCTCGGCGGCGCCGAACACGGACGCCGGCAGGGGTTTGCTCATCCAGTCATGGTCACCCTCCGCGACCGGGGGGACGAAACGACCCTGGTCGGGATCATCCTTCAGCAATGTCGCGAAAGGCGACGATTTGGAGTAGTCCGGCCTCGGCGGCGCATAGGCGGTCGCCAATATGTCGGGCTTGTCGTTGTTCACGAGGTCGGCGAGCGCGGCCGGCACCCCTGGGTCCGCCCTCTTGTCCCGCCTGGTATAGAAGGCGGTCGCGATCGCGATCTCCTTGCCTTCGATGTCCGTCTTGGCGAAGGCCATCCTGAGATCGCCGTCGAGGGTCGGCTGCAGCAGCGAACTGGTGCGGTCGAGCACGGAGCCCGCGCTGAAGGCCTTCGGCGGCGCGACCGGCGCTACCTTGACGATGCGGCCCTTCTTGTCGCCCCGGGTTACGCGCTCCTCGTCCGGCGCCTCGTTCACCGCGACGCCCTTGCCCCTGAACGCCACCGTTCCGATGCCGGGCGCCTTCACACCCGATCCCGAAAGGGAGGCTGTCGACACGGTGGAATCCACGAAAGGCATCTCGGCGGTGTGGACCGACCCGGCGACCGCTTTCTCGACATAGGCATTCCAGCGCGCACCAGCCGCCTCGGTGCCGGACACCATGCTCGCCATGTCCTGAAAGGCCGTGACGGTCGGAAACCCGATCCAGAAACCGAGCCCGACGACCAGAGCAGGAAGCGAGGGCAGCGAAGGAAACGAGGGAAGGAAGGAAGGAAGCCTCTCCCCTGCGGCCGAGAGCGGCCACGCCAAAATTCGTCGATGCACTGACACTCTCCAGAACGCAACACCCATCCCAGAGAGGCAGAATGGTGAATTAACCTTGATGGAGCGTTAATGACGCGACGGCATGCTTGCGACGCCGGGCAGAACCGAACTGGAGCGGGTCCCTAGCCTTCCTGGGGATTGACCTTCTCGGTCGGTTTCCTGCGCCTGGCGCGCCATTCCTCCAGACGCTGCATGACGACGAAGAAGGACGGCACGAAGAGGACTGCCAGGCAGGTCGAGGCGATCATACCGCTGAACACAGTGATGCCGATCGACCGGCGCGCGCTGGCCCCCGCGCCTGTCGCAATCACGAGAGGCGCGACGCCCAGGATGAAGGCGAAGGAGGTCATCAGGATAGGCCGGAAGCGGGCACGAGCCGCTTCGGAGGCGGCCTCGAGGATCGGCCGTCCTGCGGCGCGCAATTCCCGCGCGACCTCGACGATGAGGATCGCGTTCTTTGCCGACAGGGCGATGAGCAGAATGAGACCGATCTGAACATAAAGATTGCTCTCGACCTTCAAGCCCAGCAGCACGGACACCGGCCCGACCAGCGAGAGCGGCGTGGCCAGCAGCACGGCCATCGGCGCCAGCCAGCTTTCGTACTGGCCCGCCAGCACCAGATAGACCAGCAGCAGCGCAAGCCCGAAGATCAGGTAGATCTGGTTGCCGACCAGCTTCTCCTGATAGGACAACGCCGTCCAACTATAGCCGACGCCCGCGGGCAGCGTCGCGTCGGCGACCTCCTCCAGCAACCGGATTGCCTGCCCCGACGAGAAGCCCGCGGCGGGAACCCCCACGATGGAAGCGGAAGGGTAGAGATTGTAGAGGCTGATCAGCGACGGGCCGACACTCGGCGTGACGGTGAGCACGGTTCCGAGCGGAATCATGTCGCCGTTCTTGTTGCGGACTGTCAGGTTGGCGATGTCTTCCGGCGCCAGCCGGAACTGCGTATCACCCTGGACATAGATCTGGAAAACCCGGCCGAATTTATTGAACTGATCCACATAGCTGGACCCGAGATAGGCTGCGAGGGTGGAGAAGACCTGGTCGGTCGTCAGTTGCAGCATCTGCACCTTTTCGCGGTCCACCTCGACCTTGTATTGCGGCACGCTTGCCCGGAACGACGTGGTGACCCGCTGGATCCCCGACTGGGTTTGGGCCGCTTTCACCACGGCGTTGGCCGCGCCTTGCAGCTTGGCGAGGTCGAAGCTGCCGTCGCGCAGCTCGATCTGCATGGTGAAGCCGCCGGCATTGCCGATGCCCTGGATCGGCGGCGGAGGCAGGAGCAGCACCAGGCCCTCGCCGGTGACGGCGAGCTTGCTGTCGAGCGTCTTATAGAGCGAGGCGAGGTCCTCGCCAGCGCCGCGCCGGCTCCAATCCTTCAGGATGATGTATGCGAGCCCGGCGCTCGCCAATGTGGCGTTGTTGTCGATCGGCGAGATGCCGGCGATGGTCACGACCTTGTCGACGCCGGGCGTGTCGCGGGCGATCCTGGAAACTTCCTGCAGCACCTTCTCGGTCCGTCCGAGGGCGGCGCCGTCGGGCAGTTGCACCGATGCCAGCAGATAACCCTGGTCCTCGATCGGCAGGAAGCTGGTCGCGACCCGCGACAGCCCGTAGACGGCCGTGCCGATGATCAGAAGCGCGAGAACGGCCATGATCCCGCTGTGTCGCACCATCGAGCCGATCAGCCCGGCATAGCCATTCTCGAAGCGCTGGTAGGCCGCGTTGAAGCCACGGTAGAAGAAATTGCGCTGCTCCGGCGGCACCGGCCGGCGCAACCACAGCGCGCATTGCGTCGGCTTCAGCGTAGCGGCGTTGATCGCGCTGATCAGCGCGGTCGCCGCGATCACCAGAGCGAACTGGGCGTAGATCTGCCCGGTGATCCCGGGCAGGAAGGACGCCGGCAAAAACACGGCCATGAGCACCAGCGTGATGCCGACAATGGGTCCGAACAGGGCGTTCATCGCCGCGATCGCGGCGTCGTGGCCCGACATTCCCTGCTCGATGTTGTGAGCCGCCCCCTCGACCACGACGATGGCGTCGTCGACGACGATGCCGATCGCCAGCACGATGGCGAACAATGTCGACAGGTTCACCGAGAAGCCCAGCGCGGCCATCGCCGCGAAGGCGCCGATGATCGTCACCGGCACGGTCGTCGCCGGCACCAGCATCGCGCGCCAATCCTGGAGGAAGAGCAGGATGACGATCAGCACCAGCAAGGCCGCCTCGAACAGCGTCTTGTAGACCTCTTCGATCGCCTGGCTGACGAAGGTGGTCGTATCGAAGGGGATCGAATAGGCGACATCAGCGGGAAACTCGGCCGCGAGCGCCTTCATCTTCCTGTCGACCGCCGTGGCCACATCGAGCGCGTTGGCCCCGGGCGACTGGAAGATGGCGAGGCCCGCCGCCTGCTGTCCGTCGAGGCTGAAGAACTGACCGTATGTCTGCGCCCCGAGCTCGACCCGGCCGATATCGCGCACCCGCGTCATGTCGCCGGCAGTGCCTGATTTGACGATCACCGCAGCGAATTGGTCGGGATCGTCGAGACGGCTCGAGACATCGATCGTGTACTGGAACGACTGGCCGTCGGGCGCCGGCGGCATGCCGACCTGCCCCGCCGTCACCTGCTCGCTCTGCTGCTGAAGAGCCTGAATGACATCCTGCGCGTCGAGGCCGCGTGCCCGCATCTTGTCCGGATCGAGCCACACGCGCATCGAATACTGGCCGGCGCCGAAGACGCTCACATTGCCCACGCCCGGCAGGCGGGCGACCTCGTCCTTCAGCCGTATCGTCGCGTAGTTGCTGAGGAAAAGGCTGTCGTGGCTGCCGCCCGGCGAGGTCAGCGTGGCGATCATCAAGATCGACGTCGACTTCTTCTGGACGGTGACGCCCTGGACCTGCACGGCCTGCGGCAGGGCGGCCATGGCGCTCGACACGCGGTTCTGCACAAGCACCTGCGCGGCGTCCAGATCGGTGCCGACAGCAAAGGTGACGGTGAGCGTGTAGGAACCGTCGGCGGCGGCGAAGGACTGCATATAGAGCATGTCCTCGACGCCGTTCACCTGCTGCTCGATGGGCAATGCGACAGTGTCGATGACCGTGCGTGCGCTCGCGCCCGGATAACGGGTCGTGACCTGCACGGTCGGCGGCACCACGTTGGGATATTGCGCGACCGGGAGCCGGAGCAGCGAGACAGCGCCGATGACCACCATCAATATGGCGATGACATTGGCCAGTACCGGCCGTTCGATGAAGAACTTCGAGATCATTGCGATGCGGCGCCGGATGCCACCGCGCCGACGTCCCGCATTTGCGGCTCGATCTTCTGGCCTGGTATCGCGGTGAGCAGGCCGGACACGATGACGCGATCGTCCGGCTTGATACCATCGGTGATGACCCGCATCTCTCCGACCAATTGGCCGATCTGGACCGTGCGCTGTTCGACCACGTCGTTCTTGCCGGCAAGGAGCACATAGCGTCCGCCCTGGTCGCTGCCTATGGCGCGATCGGGCACGAGCAGCATATCGGGCTGATCGAGCAAGGGTACCCGGACACGCACGAAATAGCCCGGCAGCAACTCGCGTTTGGCATTGGGCAGCACCGCGCGCACCTGCAGCGTGCCGGTCGAGGCGGTGATGCTCGGCGCGGCGTAGTCGAGCGTTCCCGAATGCGGATAGCCGGTCTCGGTCTGCAGCCCGACCTCGGCGACCACTTTCTTCAGATCGCCGGCGCTCAGCCCGCGCTTCTCCATGGCGGCCTTGATGCGCTGCACTTCCTTCTCGCTGACGTCGAAGGTGACGTAGATCGGATCGAGCTGGACGATTGTAGCGAGCGCCGTGGAGCCCGCGGCTGCGAGCTGACCGACAGAAACCTGGCGCGCGGTGACGATGCCGTCGAAAGGCGCCTTGACCTGCGTGTAACTCAGGTTGAGCTCGGCCTGCTTGACGTCGGCGGCGGCTTGCTGCTGCTTGGCGACGTCGGCCTCCCGCTGCGCCGACGACTGGTCCATGTCCTGTTGGGTTGCGAAGCCCTTCTTGAGCAGGGTCGCCTGGCGTTCATAGTCCGCCTGGGTGTCTTTTGCCGCGGCGATCGCCGAGGCCTGCTCGGCCTGCGCCTGCTGCAGCGCGAGTTGGTAGGGTTCCGGCTCGATGACGAAGAGAACGTCTCCGGTCTTGACGCTGTCGCCGTCCTTATAGTCGATCTCCTGGATGAAGCCGGCCACGCGGGCGATCAGTGTCGTGTCGTTCACGGCGACCGTGCTGCCGGTCGCCTCCAGATAAGGCGTGACGGTCTGCTTGACGGGAAGGGCGACCTCGACCTTCGGCGGCGGAGGCGGAACGTAGCTGTTCTGCTCGTTGCAGCCGGCAAGCGCGACGCCCATGCTCAAGGTTGCGAGCACCGGCAAGGCCGGGCGAGCACCCTGCCTTGTCTCCTGTGACCGACAATCAACGGACCCTATGCCGAGGCGGCGGGCGAAGAGCTTTTCGAACCTCGGCCAATACAGTGTTACTCCGCCGCCCATCCCGTCCACAACCTGGCTTTTCTTGCACGAATCCGAGCGTGACGTTACGTTATTTTGATGATGGGGTATAGTCATCCGTCCACGGGAGAGAGACTCGGCATGAGACCGGCGCCCATTTTCCTAGGCATTGCAATCTGCCTGTTCTCTGGCATGGCTCTCGCCCAGACGGCAGCCGAGCGCACGGCCTGCCAGGCCGATTTCGAAAAGTATTGCCAGGGTGTCGAGCCGGGCGGCGGACGCATCATGGAATGCCTGGCCAAGCAGTTGGACAAGCTGTCGCCTCAGTGCAAGCAGGTGATCCAGACGCATATGCCAAAATAGGCAGCTTTGCCTCCAACTTGAGACTTTCCGTCCGACGTGTCGCGGCTGGGGACCTTCTCCGTGAAGGCCATCCGGCCATCCCGGTCCGCACTGGCAAAAAGGGTTACCTTTGTCCCCAACTCTCAGCTAATCTACGGCGCAGACGTGGTCATAGCGTCGGACGGGAGGAATTTCTTGCACCCGGTCGGTTCGCCCGACGCACGTGGGCGTGTGGCTTTGCGACGGCGTGATCTTCTGACAGGCGCTTTGTCAGGCGCGATCGTGGCACTCGCGAGCCCAGGACCTAGGGCCGACGAGGCGGCGTTCAGGTTCGGGCTCACACCCGTCGTTCTGTCCAATGACCTTGAACTGCTGGGCCACTTGCGAGGCTATCTTGAGTCGAAGCTCGGTAGCCCGGTCGAACTCGTAACACGCCGCACTTATCAGGAAATCACCGCGCTGCTCGTCTCCGGCCAGATTCATGCCGCGTGGATCTGCGGCTATCCGTACGTCCAATACAAGGAACGGCTTGATCTTGTGGCGACGCCGTCCTGGCAAGGAAAGCCGCTCTATCAGTCCTATCTGATCGCGTCTGCCAATCGCGTCGTCGAGGACTGGACCTCACTCCGCGGCGACACCCACGCCTTCTCGGATCCGGATTCCAATTCCGGGTATCTGGTCACACGGGCCTTGCTCGCCGAGAACAGATTGACGCTGGACAAATTCTTCGCGCGCCACTTCTTCACCTATGGACACCGGAACGTGGTCCGGGCCGTTGCGGCCCGTCTGGCCCAGTCCGGGAGCGTCGACGGCTATGTATGGGAGGTGATGCGCGAAACGGAGCCCGATCTGGTCTCACGAACCAAAATTGTGCGCAAATCCGAATGGCTCGGATTCCCGCCGATTGCGGCCCCGAATTCGCTCGCCGGCGATCCCAGGGTCGCCCGGTTCAAGGAAGCGCTGATTTCCATGGCTGATGACCCCCGAGGCCTGAAGGTTCTTGGCCTGCTGCGGCTGGATGGCTTCGAGGCCACTGAGCCGTCGCTCTTCGATGCCATCGCGGCCAAGGTCGAAACCGTGAGGCGGCTGGGATGAGCCTTTTCCGCCGACTGAAGAGTATCCCGGTCTCCTATCGCGTACCGCTCGTGGTTGCACTGTTGATGATCGTGATCAGCGTGGCGATTTCGGAACGGGTGCTGTCGCGCCTGTCCCACACGCAGGAGCGCTTCCTGGACGGGCTGGCGGAGACCTACCTCGACGGTCTCTCGGCTGCCGTTGTTCCGGCGGTCATGCGAGGCGACGTGTGGGAGGTGTTCGATGCCCTCGATAGGGCGTCGTCGTCCTACGAGGCGCTCGCCCCAAAGGAAACGGTCGTGACGGGTGTCGACAGCCGCGTTCTGGCGGCGAGCGATCCCAGCCGCCTTCCGTCCTATTCTGAGTTGTCGGCCGGGTTTCTGGAGAGCTTCAGACCGGACGTGGTAACGATCGACGAGCCCCTTAAGGCGGGTTTTGTTCGACGCGATCTCGCTTATCAGGGACAACCAATCGGAACCATCTATGCGACGTTTGACGTCTCTCACCTTTTCGCTGAGCGCCGGGAAATCCTTGTTACGCTTCTCGTCACCAACGGCATTCTCGCTGTATTTTTCTCGTTGGGCGGCTTTCTCCTCGTCAGGCGGATGATCGGCCCGATGCGCGTTCTCGAAGACCACATGCGCTCGGCGGCCAAGGGTGGCGCGCAGACTATTCCGCTTGGAGACATTCCACCGGGCGACCGAGAGGTCGCCCGCCTCTTTCGCGGATACAACGCACTGGTTCACGCCGAACGGGAGCGTGCCAATTTTGCCATGCAGCTTGCCGAAGAGGAAAAGCTGTCAAGCCTCGGTCGTTTGGCTTCCGGCATGGCGCACGAAATCAACAATCCGCTTGGTGGCCTGTTCAACGCCATGGATACACTCAAGAAGCATGGCCATACGCCTGGGGTTCGCGAGACATCGATCAGCCTCATCGAGCGGGGTTTGACGGGCATTCGGGAAGTCGTCGAGGCGGCGCTCGCAACCTATCGGCCAGAGCGCTCGGCGCGGCCGCTCACCGCCGAGGACCTTGACGACGTCCGGCTACTGCTCAAGCCGGAATTGCGCCGAAGGCGGCAGCGGCTTGACTGGCAAGTCAGTTGGACCGGGTCCAAGGCGGCCCTTCCCATGAAGGGCGGACCGGTGCGCCAGGCCGTGCTGAACCTGCTCCTGAATGCGAGCGCCGTTTCGCCAGAGGGCGGTGCCGTATCTCTCTCAGCCATCGGTACCGACCAAGGGCTGAAAATCGAGATCGGGGATCAAGGACCGGGCATGCCGCCGGAAATTGCCGGGATTCTCGTCGATCAGGATCCGGGCCCAGCCATTCGTGCCGGGCGCGGACTAGGTCTTTGGATGGTTCGGCGTATGGTTGACGATCTCGGCGGCATCGCCGCGATCGCGGTGAACCCTCATGGCGGCACGATCGTGACGCTCAGCCTGCCAGTCGAGAGCAAGGGAGCCAAGGCCGATGCTGCCTGAGCGAGCGAAGGTGGGTCTTGTAGAAGACGATCCGGTCATGGGCGGATCAATCTTGCAGCGCCTGCAACTGGAAGGCTGGCGCGTGACCTGGTGGCAGTCGGGACGCGACGCCATCGCCGCGATTCCAAGTATCGCAATTGGTCTAGATCTCGTCATTTGTGATATGCGGCTACCGGATGTCTCCGGGGAAGAGGTCTTCAACGAACTTGCCAAGGTCCCCGAATCGCCGCCGTTCATGTTCATCACCGGTTATGGCGAAATCGAACAGGCCGTGCGGCTGATGCGCTCCGGTGCCGTCGATTTCTTGACCAAGCCATTTTCAATGGACGAATTCCTCCGCCGTATCGAGACCGGGCGGCGGACCTCTTCCGCCTACCCGCGCCTCAAAGGTCACTATCTCGGTGAGTCGCCAGCCATTCAGTATGTCGAGAATCTTCTGCATCGCTACGCCGAACGGGATCTGCCGGTCCTCATCACGGGAGAAACAGGAACCGGCAAAGAAGTAGCCGCCCGCCGCCTGCACCAGGTCTCGCCGCGCGGCTCGCAGCCATTCGTCGCCGTGAACTGCGCCGCCATTCCGGTCGACCTGCTCGAAAGCGAACTTTTCGGCCACGAAAAAGGTGCCTTCACCGGGGCCCAGCAACGGCATTTGGGTTATGCCGAACGTGCCGGCAAAGGCACGCTGTTTCTCGATGAGATCGGAGACATGCCGTTGCCGCTTCAGGCCAAGTTTCTGCGGCTGATCGAAGACCGCAGTTTCCATCGGGTCGGCGGCGAGAGCCCGATCCCATTCCACGCCCGGATCGTCGCGGCCACGCATCGCGACCTGACGAAAGGCGGCATCCCTGCCGCATTTCGGGAGGATCTCTATTTTCGACTTGCGGTCCTGACGGTCGACATCCCGCCGCTTCGCGAACGCCGCGAAGACATTCCCTGGCTGATGGACCGCTTCCTTGCCAATGCCGCCAGCCGCTCTGACGTACGCATCCGAGGCTACAGTTCGCTTACCGAAGAAGCAGCACTGGCCAGCGCCTGGCCGGGCAATGTCAGAGAACTCCGAAACCGGATCGAGCGTGCGGTAGCACTGACAACCAATGAATGGATCATGCCGGGGGATCTTTTCCCCGAGCGGGCGATGAAGCGGGCTGCCGACCTGGTTGCGCCTTTGGCGGAAGTCCGCGACGCCGCCGAACGGCGGCAGATCGAACGCGCGCTCGAACAGACCGGCGGTCAGATCGGCAAAGCAGCGAGCCTGCTCGCCATCTCGCGCACAACGCTGTGGGAGAAGATGACGCGCTTCGGGATAACGGAGCGGCCCCGTTCGGATTCCTGAACCTTCGGTGGTGCCATATGTTCGAGAAATCGAACATACGAGCCGATCCGCAAGCCCTCTGACACACGAAACCAATGCCTTAGCGGCCTGGCACGGGCTTTGCTGAACTCTCATCGATGCCTTGAACCATCATGAGAGGAAAAAGCATGTCACGCTGCGACACACTGGTCGATATCGGCCGTCGCCAGTTCTTGAGGGGGAGCGCGTTCGTGGCCGCAGGAGCGGCCGCCACGGTAGGTCTTCCCAAGGAGGCGAGAGCGCAAGCGGCAATGGCGCGGGTGGAATACCCGTCCAACCGTCTGGCCAATATCGCCGATCTGAAAGTCAACGAGCCGCTCGACGTCGCCTATCCGGACAACGATGCGCCCGGTGTGCTCCTGAAGCTCGGAATACCGGTGGAGGGCGGCGCCGGCCCTGACGGCGATATCGTCGGCTTCACCACCGTCTGCCCGCACAAGGGCTTTCCGCTCGCCTATGACCCAGACGACCGCACCTTGAGTTGCCCCGGCCATTACTCCCGCTTCGACTGCGAGGCAGGCGGGCAGCAGATCTGGGGCCAGGCAACCCAGAACCTGCCACAATACGTGCTGCGCGTGGACGAGAAGGGCGAGATTTTTGCTGAAGGCCTGGACGAACTCCTCTACGGCCGCCTGTCCAACGTGCTCTGAGGGAGGGAACCCATGGCTTACAAGCGACAAATCGATCGCCTTCCGATCATCCCGGCCGACGCCAAGGTGCACAACGTCGTCTGCCATTACTGCATCGTCGGCTGCGGCTATCACGCCTACTCGTGGCCGGTGAACAAGCAGGGTGGGACCGACCCCTCGGCCAACGTCTTCGGGGTGAACCTTGCCGAGCAGCAGCCGGCCGAGACCGCGGCCTGGTATTCGCCATCGATGTACAACATCGTCAAGCAGGACGGGAAAGACGTCCACATCGTCATCAAGCCGGATAAGGACTGCGTGGTGAATTCTGGCCTTGGCTCGATTCGGGGCGCTCGCCAGGCCGAGATGAGCTATTCGCGTGCCCGCCAGACGCAGCAGCAACGGCTCACCGACCCGCTGGTGTGGCGCTATGGCCAGATGCAGCCGACGAGCTGGGAGGACGCGCTCGACCTCGTCGCGCGCGTCACGGCGCGCGTGATCGCGGAGAAGGGCGAGGACGGACTCTTCGTCTCGGCCTTCGACCACGGCGGCGCCGGCGGCGGATACGAGAACACGTGGGGCACGGGCAAGCTCTATTTCGGCGCGATGAAGGTCAAGAACATCCGCATCCACAACCGTCCGGCCTACAATTCGGAGGTGCATGCCACTCGCGATATGGGTGTGGGCGAACTCAACAACTGCTACGAGGACGCGGAACTCGCCGACACGATCATGGTGGTGGGAGCCAACTCGCTGGAAACGCAGACCAACTACTTCCTGAACCATTGGGTGCCTAATCTGCGCGGCACATCCATGGACAAGAAGGAGCAGCAGCTACCCGACGAACCGCATTCGCCCGCGCGCATCGTCATCGTCGATCCACGGCGCACAGTGACGGTGGCGGCCTGCGAGGCCGAGGCGGGCAAGGAGAACGTGCTCCACCTGCAGATCAAGTCCGGAACCGATCTCGCCCTGTTCAACGCGATGTTCACGGAAATCGTCGAAAAAGGCTGGATCGACGAGGACTTCATCGCCGCCAGCACGATCGCTTCCCCCTCGGAGGGATCACCGGCTGATGCAGGCCACCCGGCTGAAACTACGGACTTCAAATCGGCGATCGGAGCCAACCGCATGTCGATCGAGCAGGCGGCGGAGATCACCGGGCTCAGCCCGGACGATATCCGCAAGGCGGCAGGCTGGATCGCCGAGCCCAAGGAAGGCGGCGCACGCCGGCGCACCATGTTCGCCTACGAAAAGGGCTTGATCTGGGGCAATGACAACTACCGGACCAACGGCGCGCTGGTGAACATCGCGCTCGCCACCGGCAATATCGGCCGTCCGGGCGGTGGTGTCGTGCGTCTCGGCGGCCACCAGGAGGGCTATGTCCGACCGAGCGACGCGCATGTCGGGCGGCCGGCGGCCTATGTCGACAAGCTGCTGATCGAGGGCCAGGGCGGCGTTCATCACATTTGGGGGTGTGACCATTACAAGACGACGCTCAACGCTGCCGAGTTCAAGCGCGCCTACAAGATACGCACCGACAAGGTGAAGGACGCGATGAACAAGGTACCCTATGGGGACCGGCAGGCGATGGTGGATGCGATTGTCGCCGCCATTGACGACGGCGGCCTCTTCGCCGTTGATGCCGACATCGTGCCGACGAGCATCGGCGAGGCGTGCCATGTCATCCTGCCCGCGGCGACAAGCGGCGAGATGAACCTCACCTCGATGAACGGCGAGCGCCGCATGCGCCTCACCGAACGCTACATGGACCCGCCCGGCCAGGCGATGCCGGACTGCCTCATTGCCGCCCGCATCGCCAATCATATGCAACGCGTCCTGAACCTGACCGGCAAGGCGGATCTCGCCGCGAAGTTCGATGGCTTTGACTGGAAGACCGAGGAAGACGCCTTCATGGACGGTTACCACGCCAACGCCGAGGGCGGCGAATTTGTAACCTATGAACGACTGCGTGCCGTTGGTACGAACGGCTTCCAGGAGCCGGCGACCGGCTTCGAGAACGGCAAGATCGTCGGTACCCAGCGGCTTTACGCTGATGGCAAGTTCGGAACGGAAGACGGCAAGGCGCGGTTCCTCAAGGCCGAATGGCGCGGCCTGCAAGCTCCTGGCAAGCAGGAGCAGCAGGACAAATACGACTTCCTAATCAACAACGGCCGCACTAACCATGTCTGGCAATCGGCTTACCTCGACGTGGACAACGACCTGGTGATGGACCGCTGGCCGTTCCCCTTCATCGAGATGCATCCCGACGACATGGCGAAGATCGAGGTCAAGGAAGGCGATCTGGTCGAGGTCTACAACGACGCCGGCTCAACGCAGGCGGTGGTCTATCCGACGCCGACGGCCCGCCCTGGCGAGACTTTCATGCTGTTTGCCTATCCGACCGGCGTGCAGGGCAACGTGGTCAATGCCGGGACGAACGAACTGGTGATCCCGAATTACAAACAGACCTGGGGCAACATCCGCAAGATCGCGGACACTCCGGAGGCCGTGAAGCACGTGACGTTCAAGTCCCAGCAATACCGGGCCATCTAATCAGGTGGCGCAAACCCGCCGCGGCCCTCGGCTGCGGCGGGGTCGATTTTCTTTCGACCAAGGTGATGGTTTTCGCTCCGCGACCGGAAAGCCCAGCCGCTGCGGCACGCGTTGTTACGGCTTCGGCATTCTCGCTCCGGCCACGGCGCGCGAGTTTGATTGGCCCGAACAGTGGGTGTTCGGAGCGCTGCCCGCCTCCCTTGCTGCCGGCGGGCTCGTCGCACCGACGACAGGCGCATTCTTGTCCTGGAAGGGTGGCGACGCCTCGCCCTCCCGGCGCGCAACTACCGCTTCTTCGCCCGGCCGGCAAACGGGTTCTCCGAAGCCCTGAGCGCAACCCGGATTGGCACTCCCGGCATGTCGAAGGCATCGCGCAGGTTGTTGACCAGATATCGCACGTATGATTGCGGCATGGCCTCGGGCCGTGAGCAGGACACGACGAAGCCCGGCGGCCTGGTCTTGGCCTGGGTCACGTATTTTATCTTCAGCCGCCGGCCCGCGACCGCCGGTGGCGGATGATGGGTCAGCACGCCTTCCAGCCAGCGGTTCAGCCGCCCGGTGGATACGCGGCTGTTCCATATCCTGTGGGTCTTGAGCACCGCCTCCATCAGCCTGTCGAGGCCGCGACCGGTCTCGGCCGAAACGGTGACGGCCTGGAGCCCGCGGACCTGCGGCAAAAGGCGCTCGGTCTTCTCGCGCAAATCGGCCAGCACTTCCTGGCTGTTCTCGATCAGGTCCCATTTGTTGAAGGCGATGACCGGGGCCCTGCCCTCGCGCACGATGAGATCGGCGATCTGCAGGTCCTGCTTCTCGAAGGGAATGGTCGCATCGAGCACGATGATGACCACTTCGGCGAAACGGATCGCCCGCAGCCCGTCGGCCACCGACAGTTTCTCCAGCTTCTCCTGCACCTTTGCCTTGCGCCGCATGCCGGCGGTGTCGAAAAGTTTGATCCGACGCCCCCGCCATTCCCAGTCGACGGAGATTGAATCGCGGGTGATGCCCGCCTCCGGCCCTGTCAGCAGCCGTTCCTCTCCGATCAGCGCATTGATCAAGGTCGACTTGCCCGCATTCGGCCGGCCGACGACGGCGATGCGCATCGGCTTGGTCTCGTCATAGGCTGCCTCTGCGTCGGGATCGGCGACATCCTCGCCGATCAGCACCTCGCTTTCGGCGATCGCCTCTCCTTCTTCCTCTTCGCCGAAGGCGCGCGCGTCGCCAAGGGCGCCGATCACGGCGTCGCGCAGATCGGGCATGCCCTGGCCGTGCTCGGCCGAGACCGGTACGGGCTCGCCGAGGCCGAGTTCCCAGGCTTCGAGCATACCCGACCCGGCGCCGCGGGACTCCGCCTTGTTGGCGACGAGCACCACCGGCTTGCCGGAGCGCCGGACGATTTCGGCGAAGGTCCGGTCGTCGGGCAACAGCCCCGCCTTGGCATCGACCATGAAGAAGATCAGGTCGGCCTCGCGGATGGCGATCTCGGTCTGGGCGCGCATGCGGCCCTGCAGCGTCGCGGCGGCGGCATCCTCGAAGCCTGCCGTGTCGATCACGTCGAACTGCAGGTCGTAGAGTTTTGCCGGATGGATCCGGCGGTCGCGGGTGACCCCCGGCGTGTCGTCGACAAGCGCCAGCTTGCGACCGGCAAGGCGGTTGAAGAGCGTGGATTTACCGACGTTGGGCCGGCCGATGATGGCGACTGTGAAGCCCATCGCTCACGACGCGTTGCCGGAGCCGCGGATCAGCTCGACGAGAAGTGCCGCACGCTCACGCGTGCCGCGCGGCGCCTCGCCGTCCGCTACGATCTGCTCGAACAGTTTGAGCGCGTCCGCCGCGCGGCCTTCCTTCCATGCGGAAAGGCCGAGCAATTCGCGGGCAGAATGGCGGAAGGGATTGGCGTCGGTGGCGAGTTGCTCGACCCGCTTGGCGACATCCGCATAAGAGCCGTTGTCGACCAGCACCATCCCGGCGCGCAGGCGGGCGATGTCACGGAGCGAAGCCATGACCGAATTGTCGTTGGCGATCGCGTCGAACGCCGAGACCGCGCCGGCGGTGTCGCCCTTGTCGACCAGCACCGTCGCGGCGCGCATCCGCGCCAGCACGGGATAGGCGCCGTAGCCTTCCTTTTCGAGTGCCGCGAAGGCCGCGAGCGCGTCGTCGTCCTTGCCCTCGTTGGCGAGTGCCAGCGCCTTGGCGAACTCGTCGCCCGAGCGGCTCGCCTGGGTTCCGGTCCAGTATTCATATCCGACGAAGGCGGCGGTACCGAGCACGATGGCGACGGCGAGCCCGATCACGAAAGCACCGTAGCGATCCCACAGGGCCTTCGCCTGATCCTGACGGATCTCTTCGTTCACCTCGCGGAAAAAACTGTCGTTCGACATCCAATCAGACCAAAAGCGTGCCGTTTCCCGTCGCGGGCCCCGTCGTGAGCCGCCGTTTTAGCGGAATTTCGTCGGCATGGAAGGGGGCCGCCGGGAAAATCGGCGCTCCGCTCCCATGTCTCGATCTCTCAGAACGGCGGCACGCCGATCAGCCACAGATGCAGCCTCCAGACGAACAACAGGTAGAGCACCGCCCCAGACACCACGGCAATGATGTCCCACTTGACCGGCCCCGGTTTCGGCACGGCTTCGCCGCGCCGTCCCACCGCGATGCGGTCGGCGACGGCCCAGGCAAGGAACGCACCGAACAGGATCAGTGCGGCCAGGTCGCCATTGGCGAGCAGATGCGCCAGGGCCCAGGTCTTCACCGCCACCAGGAACGGATGCTTCAACATCGGCTTCAGTCGCCCGGCCGGCAGGTTGAACACCATCAGCGAGATGAAGGAGAAGAACATCAACAGCGCCGCGATGTGCTTCAGCCAGAGCGGCGGCTCGTAGAGCACAGGCGCCACCTGCCAGGCACGACCGTAGCCCCAGACAAGAAGCACCAGCCCGACCAGCGAGATCAGCGAATAGATGCCTTTCCAGCGCCCCTCGCCGCGCGCCGCGACCTGACTGTCGCGCCATTCCGGCGCGACGATCCTGACCGAATGGATACCGAGGAAGACGATTAATCCCAGAATGAGCAGCAGCACTGTGGTTCTCCCGAGGATGCAGCGGCATCCTATCGCCACGCCAAGCGATTGCCTATCGTCGCCCCCGCCGGGCAACCGCATTTTCCCCAGCGGGAGGAAATCCAATCTCGGCCACAATCCGGCTTTACCCGTCAGCCCCATAGCAATTTCAGAACCTGACAATCATGTCCTTTGCCTTCCGTGCCGGTGCTGCCGTTTGCGCCCTGATATCCTCTTCCACATCCAGCCTCGCAGACCCGGCCGCAAAGCCCCTGCAATATGTGATCATCTCCTTCGACGGCGCCCATGATCTCGCGCAATGGGACCGCAGCCGCGCTCTGGCGAAGAGGACCGGCGCGACCTTCACCTATTTCCTGTCCTGCGTGTTTTTGCTGTCATCGGAGACCCGACACGTCTATCAGGCTCCCGGCAAGAGCCCCGGCAAGTCCAATGTCGGCTTCGCGGCCACGAAAGACGAGGTCGCCGCGCGACTCGGCCAGATTTGGGCGGCCCGGGCAGAGGGGCATGAGATCGCCAGCCATGGCTGCGGCCATTTCGACGGCAAGGACTGGACCCGGGCCGACTGGAAGAAGGAGTTCGACGCCTTCGCCACGATCCTGCGCGACGCCTATCCGATCAACGGCCTTCCCGGCGAGCCCGCCGGCTGGAAGGACTTCGCGACCACCCAGATCCACGGTTTCCGCGCACCCTATCTGTCGACGAACAAGGCGCTGCACCAGGCCCTGGCAGAACGACGTTTCGCCTATCACGCAAGTGGCGTCTCGCGCGGCCCAACCTTGCCCGGAAGGACCGACGGCATGGCGAACTTCGCCTTGCCGCAGATTCCCGAAGGCCCGTCGGAACGCCGGGTCATCGCCATGGACTACAACCTCTTTGTCCGCCACTCCGGCGGCTTCGAAAAGGCCGATGCGGACGCCGCCTTCGAGAACCGCGCCTATGCCGCCTTCAAGGCGGCTTTCGACACCCAGTATCAGGGCGAGCGCATCCCGCTGCAGTTCGGGTTCCACTTCACCCTGATGAATGACGGCGCCTATTGGCGCGCGCTCGAGCGCTTCGCCGACGATGTCTGCCTGCGGGCGCAAGTCGCCTGCGTCAGCTATGAACGCTATCTTGAGCAGGCAGCACCCTCATCCGGCGCCGCCCCCGCGGTCGGGATCGGCGGCTAAGCAGACATTTCTTGGCAAGCCAACGAATGGTCTGCTTAGGCCTTTTGTTTTGTCGCAGATTCTTGTCGGAAAACCGTGGGACACTTTTCCGGAATCTGCTTAGTTCTGGGCGGCATCAGTCAGACCGGCCGACTGGTCCACCGGCTGCCGTTTCGCCAGTTCACGTTCCAGGAACCGCTTATCGATATCGGGCAACGGCTCGCCCTCGATCGTCGCCTCGAAGGCGCGCAGACGCTTGTAGATCGACAAGAGCTCGACGATCGTCGTCCATGAATTGACGAGATACTGGAACGACGAGCGCACCTGTTCGAACACATTGAGTATCTGGGTCATGACGCCCAAGGTCAGCTTGCCGGCAACGATGGAAGGAGCGAGTACGAAGGTGCCGAAGATATTGTCGGCCTGCAGGTAGAAGATGCGGGCGACGTTGAAATACATATAGTGGAAATAGAGCCGGAAATAGTTCCGACGGACATTGGCGAAGAGCTCGGCGACAGTGATCGGATCGGCCCGATCGTCATGGTCCTCGCCATAGACAAGCTCCTTGCGGTAGGCCGCTTCCACGCGCTGGTTGCGGAATTCGAGACCGGGAAGCTTCATGCCGACCAATGCCAGAAAGGCAGTGCCGAATACCGACCAGACGACGGCAGCCACCACCAGGGCGTAGGGGATACGCCCGATGAACGGCAGTTCCTCGACATCGGCGGAGAGCGCGAACAGGACCGGCAGGAAGGCGATCAGCGTCATGACCGCGCGGACGAGGCTGACGCCTAGCCCCTCCATCGTCGTGGAGAAGCGCATCGTGTCTTCCTGGACGCGCTGGGAGGCACCCTCGATATGCCGCAGCCTGCCCCAATACGACATGTAGTATTCGTTCATCGCGGTTCGCCAGCGGAAGATCCAGTGGCTGATGAAAAACAGATTGAGCACCCCGACGGTGACCGCAAGGAAGGCAATGCCCGCGAAGTCGAGCATTCCCAGATAAAGCTGATCGACCGTGACAGGAGCAGTCCTGGCCAGCGCCTGCTGGATAAGGTCGTAGAACGGACCATACCAAGCATTCACGGCGACACTCACCTGGACCGAGAAGTAGGTGGCGAAAATGATGAGTGCCGAACCCAGTATCGACCAGAGTTGCCAGCGATGCGGCGCATACAGGGACCAGACGGCATAGAAAAGCAGAACGCCGATCGCGTAGTAGATGTAGAACCACAGGAAGGGCGGCGACCAGAAAACCGAAACGCCGATGATCGGGGGCTCGCCCGCGGCGGCAGGCGGGAGCCCTATGAGTGCGCCGATGTGCCGGCCGCCGAAGAACCAGAAAATGACGAGCGCAAGGGTCCAGACGGTCGCGGAAAGGAAAAACAGCCTGGGCCTTGGAAAGAAGGATACGAACACTTTGGAGATTTCCTTTCAGCGTGATCCGTGACGGATCTGTTCGCGGCATGAAGTCACAATTTTCCGCGAAAGGAAACGACGCGGCCGGGGAAAGGTTGTCACCGGCCGGATCACTTCATGGCGATCTTGCCGCCGGCCCAGACGACCAGCCGATCACTCCCGACAGCAGCAGCGCCGCTGCCGCCCCGAGCGAGGGGGCGAAAAAACTGCCAGTCCAGTCAGCGGCGATGCCCGCCAGGATCGGCCCAATGATCTGGCCGATGCCGAAAGCTCCGGTCATCAGCGCGAAGACACGGCGCGGCGCCTCCGGCGCCAGCAGTCGCCCGGCCTGCAGCCCGAGCGCGGTGATGGCGATGAAGGTACCGCCGAGCAGGACGCCGCCGGCGAGAGGCCCGACAACCCCGCCGGTTCCGACGCTCGCCCAGACGCCGAGGGCCTCGACCACGCAGGCGACGGCAAAGGTGGATGTCAGCCCCCATCGCTTCGCGAGGCTTTGCCAGAGATAGACCGAGGGAATGCCGGCCAGGCCGGTCGCCAGCCAGACTGTCGATTCGAAGAGCCGGCCTCCCTCGCCCGCGCGAATGATGGCGACGAGGAAGGTAGCCGTCACGACGTAGCCCAGGCCGAACAGGCCGTAAGCGACAATGATCTTCCGCAATGCTCGGCTGGCCGGCAGCGGCGGCTCCCGGCTCGCTGTACCCTGCGAAATCGGCCCGCGGTCGATCAGAAGCAGTACAGCGACGAACCCGGCGGCAGAGAGGATTCCCGCCCACAGCCAGTCGGCTGTCCACGGGGCACCGACAAGGACGAGCGCGCCGGTCATCAGCGCCGAAACTGCGATGCCAACGCCGACGCCGGAAAAATGCATGGCCTGCAGGTCGTTGCGCCCGGCCGCTGCGAGGTGGCTGAAGACGATGGACGCGAGGAACACCATCATGAAGGCGCTCGCGAGGCCTGCCGCAAGGCGGATCGTAAGGAAGAGCAGGAGACTGGTGGTGACGGCCATCGCCGTGGCCAGCGCCGCGTTGGCCGCGAGCGCGACCAGCATCAACATGCGTTCGCGCCCGTGGGCCCAGGCCCCGGCGGCGGCGAAGGCGCCGAGCAGGTAGCCGAGATAGTTCGCGGATGCGATCAAGCCGGCGTCGGAGGCCGACAGGCCGATCTCGTCCATCATGCCGGGCAGGATCGGCGTATAGACGAAGCGGCCTATCCCCATGGCCACGGCCATGGCGATCATTCCGGCAAGAGCGAAGCGGAGGGGAGAGGCCGGCTGCGTCATGCGCCGACCATAGGCGAGTGTCCGGCCGTTTCAATCAGCTTCGGTGATCACTTCGGCTGGGCCACGGTTGAACCCGGCACATGGGTTGCCGCGGCTCGGACCACGCCGCTCAGCCGCAGCAGGCCTGCAACTGCTGCCGGTAGCCCCGGTTGAAGGGCAGGTCGGCCAACTCACGTACGGACATGTGCTCCAGTTCGGGATGCGACAGCGGATCACGGATCCAGGCAGCCCTTTCGTCCTCGGAAAAGGGCTTCGCCTGAGACGTCAGCGGCTTGATCAGGATTGAGAAAATCTTCATGTCAGCTCTCCTCAACATCCGAAAGCATCGCTATCTTCGGCCCGGTGACCGATTTTCTCAATCCAGAAATTGAAAACGGCATTTTAGAATATCTGAAATGAGGAGCCTCAACGCCTTTCATCTCAACGGGCTGCGCGCCGTGGAAACCGTCGCGCGACGAGGCTCGTTGCTCGCCGCAGCCGAGGAGCTCGGCGTGTCGCCCAGCGCCGTCAGTCAGCAGATCCAGCGCACAGAACGCCAACTCGGGCGCACGCTCTTCGAACGAACGCGGAACGGCCTCGTGCCGACCGAGTTCGGCTCCCTCTTCACGATGCGGCTCTCGTCTGGCTTTCGCGAACTGGCCCAGGCCGTCACGCTGGCAGACCGGGACACCGCAAACACGCTCGTCGTCTCGGTCGCTCCGGCCTTCGCCTCCAAATGGCTGCTGGCGCGACTTTCCCGGCACTTCGCCCTGCATCCCGGGGTGCTGCTGCGCATCGACGCCTCGGTGCAGCTCGCCGATCTCGACCGCTCCGATGTGGACATCGCGGTACGGCTGGGCAAGGGCAGTTGGCCCGGCGTCCGTGCCGAACTGCTGCTAGAACAGGAGATCTTCCCGGTCTGTGCCCCTTCTGTCGCAGCGACGCTGAAGACCGTCGAAGATCTCGCGACCGCCTGGTCGATCGACGACGAGAGTTCGATGATCACCTGGGACAGCTGGTTCGAGGCCGCCGGCGTCGCGCCGGTGGCGATGCAGCAAGGCGCAACCTTCACCGATCCGCTGCTCTGCCTGGAATCGGTCATCGCCGGTCATGGCGTCATGCTCGCCTGGCAGTTGCTCGCCGCCGATGCCCTTGCCGACGGCCGTCTCGTGGCGCCTTTCGGCGTTCGCGCGGCGAGCGGCCTCGGTTATTGGCTGGTGACCTCGCCGAACCGCCCCGAGAATATCAAGGTCAGGAACTTCAAGAAGTGGATCAGAGCGGAGATCGCCGAAACCATGGAGCAATTCGGCTCCGGCGGGTCGCCCGCCCGGCTATCACCGCCCTAGAGCGCCGCGCGTCCATTCGGACGCGCAAAGGACGCTCCAGCACTTTGAATCTACGCATCGTGCTTTCCGAAAATCGTGTACGATTTTCGGGCCGATGCGGTAGGCGGCCACCAAACGCCGCCCCTGAACGGATCGCGGTGGAAAGCCCAAGCAGCCGGGTCTATGTATGGGCAAGCCCCACCCCGTAGCATAACGCATCATCTCAAGGCAGATAGCATCATGACCTCACATTCGCGCGGCATCTCCGCTTCCATCGACCCGGTGAAACTCGACAGGCTTGCGGAAGTCGCCGTCAAGGTGGGTCTTCAGTTGCAGCAGGGTCAGGATCTTGTCCTGACCGGCCCGGTCGCGGCGCTGCCGCTGGTTCGCCGCATCGCCGAGCACGCCTACAAGGCCGGCGCCGGGCTGGTGGTTCCTTTCTTCGCCGACGAGGAACTGACGCTGGCGCGTTACCGTTTCGGTGCGGATGCAAGCTTCGACCGTGCCTCCGGCTGGCTCTATGAAGGCATGGCCAAGGCCTTCGACGGCGGCGCGGCACGGCTCGCCATAGCAGGCGACAACCCCATGCTGCTGTCGGGCGAGGATCCGGCCAAGGTGGCGCGCGCCAACAAGGCCAATTCGATGGCCTATCAGCCTGCGCTCGAGAAGATCGCCGGTTTCGACATCAACTGGAACATCGTGGCTTATCCGAACCCGTCCTGGGCCAAGCAGGTCTTCCCAGATGACGAGGAGGACGTGGCGGTGGCAAAACTGGCCGACGCGATCTTCGCCGCCTCGCGCGTCGACGTCGACGATCCCGTCGCGGCGTGGAAGGAGCACAATGCCGCGCTTGCCCGGCGTACCGCCTGGCTCAACGGCAAGGCGTTCCACGCGCTGCATTTCTCAGGCCCGGGCACCGACCTGACGGTGGGTCTCGCCGATGGCCATGAATGGCACGGCGGCGCCTCGACGGCCAAGAACGGCATCACCTGCAACCCGAACATCCCGACCGAGGAGGTGTTCACGACGCCGCACGCGCTCCGGGTCGAAGGCCATGTGACCAGCACCAAGCCGCTGTCGCATCAGGGCACGCTGATCGAGGGCATCGCCGTGCGTTTCGAGGGAGGTCGCATCGTCGCGTCCCGGGCGACGCGCGGCGAGGAGGTGTTGAACAAGGTGCTCGACACCGACGAAGGCGCGAGGCGACTGGGCGAAGTGGCGCTCGTGCCGCATTCCTCGCCGATCTCGAAGAGCGGCCTGCTGTTCTTCAACACGCTGTTCGACGAAAACGCCTCCAGCCATATCGCGCTGGGTCAGTGCTACTCGAAATGCTTTATCGATGGCGCATCGCTTTCGCCCGACGAGATCGCGGCGCGCGGCGGCAACAAGAGCTTCATTCATATCGACTGGATGATCGGCTCCGGTCAGGTCGATGTCGACGGCCTCCACAAGGATGGCCGCCGCGAACCCGTCATGCGCAAAGGCGAGTGGGTTTAATACCAGTGGGCGTGGATGCTGACGATCCACGCCGCCTCAAACGCCGGCGCGGCCCCTCCGGGCCGCTTGGCTTTCGCGCTGCCGCATCGGCCCGAAAATAGTACGCGATTTTCGGAAAGCACGATGCGGCACCTAATAGTGGCAGAGCGTCCCTTGCGCGTCCAAGTGGACGCGCGGCGCTCTGACGGGCGTGGGCCACGCGGGCGCGCGCTCCAACGGTCGATTTCATTGACCGTTGGTCTGACCTCAGCGTGCGTCGGCCACGGCCTGTTCATAGGCATCGGCCTTGAAGCCGACCATGAAGCGGCCCTCCACATCGAGGACCGGCCGCTTGATCATCGTCGGCTGGGCCAGCATCAAGGCCGTAGCCTTCTCGGCGTCGAGGCCGGCCTTGTCGGCTTCGGGCAGTTCGCGGAAGGTCGTGCTCGACTTGTTGAGCAGCTTCTCCCAGCCCAGCGCGTCTCGCCAGCGGACGAGCGTCGCGCGATCCAGCCCGTCGACCCGGTAGTCGTGGAAGCCATAGGCCAATCCCTTGCCCTCCAGCCAGGCTCGTGCCTTCTTCACGGTGTCGCAGTTCCTGATACCGTACATCGTGATGGTCATTAGCGCTCGCCTTTCCGTGTCGAGCAACCCGCATGGACGAGCGGCGCGGTCGGGTCAAGTCCGCGGCACTCTTTGCTCTCC
The DNA here is from genome assembly GCF_016756635.1 of Mesorhizobium sp. L-8-10. NCBI lineage: Bacteria > Pseudomonadati > Pseudomonadota > Alphaproteobacteria > Hyphomicrobiales > Phyllobacteriaceae > Mesorhizobium > Mesorhizobium sp. L-8-10. The sequence goes on from NZ_AP023263.1 coordinate 6,578,953, forward strand.
CGACGGGGCCAATCGCCTTCAGCGTGGGGACGACATCAAGAACTCCTCTACGACTGCGGCCGCGTCGTCGGGAAACTCCTCGTAGAAGGAGAGCCTGCCGGATTGCAGCTCGAGGCTTTCGACATTGTCGAGGCGGCCCAGTTCCTGCATCTCCGCTTTCGACCTGCGGGGACAGTCCCGCGCATGAACCGACAGCAGCTTGCCTCGCACGCCGCGCGCCGCTCGCAGGAACGCCGCGCGATCGACATAGGGGTCAAGTTCGCCCGCGACGAAGCGGAACGAAGCGTGGCGCGCGCCCGGGGCCTCGGTGACGGCCCGCTTCAGCGCCATCCGCTCCGGCGTCGGCCAGCCCGGGTCGGCATAGACGTGACCACGCGTCATCATGCGGATGACGGGACCGTTGACGTTGAGCCGGTAGAGCGGCGGGCCGATCACGGGCAGGTCGATCATACGGGACAGCCATCGGAACATGGCGAGACGCCGCCCGGCCATGGTCGGCAAGGGTCCCCGCCACGTCGGGGAGAGCAGGCAGAGCCTTCCGGTGCTTCGGGGATCGTCGCCCGCCTGCCCCAGCAGATAGCCCGCCGCATGTCCCGCCGCCACGGTCGCCACGGGATGGACGACCCCGGTCAGAAGGAAGCGCAGGAATGCGCGATAGAAATCCGGGCGCCAGGCGACGGCCGGACGCGGCAAGTCTCCGAAGCCGGGCCAATCGACTGAAACAGTGGAGAAGGATCGAGAGAGGCGTTGCTGAAGCGGCAGCATCTCTGTGCGGGTCGAGATCGAACTCAGCGCCGGCAGCAGCAAGAGCTCCGGACCGGATCCGATGCGCGTCACGCCGAGGGTGACGCGTTCTCCCTCGACGGTCCAATCGATCCGCTCAGCCTTTCCCTCCAATGCCGACCTCCTTCCCACGCGGGACAAACGAACCGTTGGCTAAGGCGTGATCGCCTCGACGAGGATACGATTCTGACGGCGTATGGCAGCGCGCAGTTCGGGCATTTTGGCGGCATCGCGCTTCACGAATTCGATGAACATCATGTTCATGTTGTTGAAAACCAGCTCGCCGACAGTGCGTCCATCCACGTCGCCACGAACGAGGCCGAGAGACTGCAGACGCGCGATCAGCGCGCAGATCTGGTCGGTCAGCCCGCGATCGAGCTCGCCATAGGTGCGACCGAAGGGACTCTCCGGCTGCCGGGTCGATATCGCCATGGCCTGCCGCCACATCTCCTTGCTGAGATAGATGAGCGAGTGTTCGATGTAGATGCCTATGAGCGTATCGATCGCGTCGCCGACATGGGCCGGCGGATCCGACACCACATCCCGGCCCGCATTCAGCACCTCGTTCACTTCCATCGAGACTATGGCGACAAGGATGTCGCCCTTGTTGCGGTAGTAGTTGTAGATCGTGCCGACCGACACCTCGGCCTGTGCCGCGATCGTCTCGATCTTGGCGCCTTCATATCCTGCCTCGCGAAACAGCGCCGCGGCCGCCTCCACGATGCGCCGGTGACGGTCCGCCTTGTGCTTGGCTCGCAATCCGCTCATGCGTCGTATGTGGCACGAAATTCAAATTGACTCAATTTTGGAATTGGTTCAGCTTTTTACCAACACGCCTGCCGCATCGTGCCGAAGTGATGGGCTTCGCAAAGACGATGCGGGGATCCAAAGAAGCTGAGCGTCTCCTATGCGTCCGGTTGGACGTGTGGCGCTCCAAGGCAGGGGAGAACATTCGATGTCGGACAATCCGGTTTTCGTCCTAAGCAAGCATGCGCGCGCACTCGTCGCGGCCGCCGGCCTTTCGCTCCTGCCGGCGGGCGTCGCTTCGGCCCAGGAGCTCAACGCCCTGATCTGGTGCGATCACGCCGATCCCGCGCTGCTGCGGCCTTTCGAGGAGGCGAACGGCGTCAAGGTCAATGTCAAGGAGTTCGAAGGCACCGGCGCGGGGCTGGCTTTGGTCGAACAGTCCCAGCCGGGCGATTGGGACGTGATGGTGATCGATTCCATCGACGTGCCGCGCGGCGTGGAGAAGGGCCTGTTTGAACCGCTGCCCGAGGACAAGCTGCCCTTTGCCGATCTGTTTCCCGAGGTGCGGATGGACGGATCGACCATTGTCGACGGCAAGCGCTACGCTATCACGGAGAAGTTCGGCTACAACACGATCGGCTTCAACAAGGCGAAGGTCGATCCGGCCGACATGCAGTCCATGACGGCACTGACCGGCGACAAATACAAGGGCCGCATCGCGATCTACGACTATTATCTGCCCGTCATCGGGATGGCCATGCTGGCCGCCGGCAAGAAGACCGCGGAACTGACCGAAGCGGACCTGCCCGCCATCAGGGACACACTGCTCAAGATGAAGGCCAATGCCAGGCTGGTCGGCGAGGTCACCGCCAGCCAGACCGCGCTCGCGACCGGCGAGGCCGACATACTGGTCGGCGGAGGCGAATGGGTGACGGCCGGCCTCGCCAAGGAGAATCCTGATCTCGATTTCTCCATCCCCAACGAGGGCGCGGTGCTGTGGTCGCAGTCGCTCGCCATGTTCAAGGACAGCAAGAACAAGGACCTGGCGCTGAAGTTCATCCAGTATATGCTGAGCCCGGAAGGCCAGGCGCGGCTCGCTACCTCGTCCTGCTATTGGGGCATGCCCTCCAACACCAAGGCTGCGCTCACTGACGAACAGAAGCAGACGCTGCGCTTTGACGAGCAGCCAGCATTCCTGGCGCGAGCGCAGCCCTATCCGGCCCCGGATGCCGATCTCGACAAGAAGCTGCAGGATCTGTGGACCGAAATGCTCCAGGCGCAGTGAGATCGGATAGGGAATGAGCGCCCGGCGACACGTCGCGCAATGGGCGCTGGTCACGCCGGCGCTCGCCTGGACGCTGCTGTTCTTCGTGCTTCCCTTCGTCGCCATGGTCGCGGTCAGCCTGACCGCCCATGACGATGGCGGCTTTACGCTCGACAATTATTCAAGCTTCTTCCTCAACCCGGCCTATTGGCGGGCGATGGTCAACTCGCTGCAGGTGACCGCCATCGTCACCCTGGCCTCGGTCCTGCTGGCCTATCCCTTCGCCTGGGTCCTGGCCGAGCAGGTGCCCGAGCGCTTCCAGCGCCTCGCGCTGATGCTGGCAGTCCTGCCGTTCTGGACGTCCTATGTCGTGCGTTCCTACAGTTGGCTCCTGGTCCTCGCCGAGAACGGCGTCGTCAATCGCGCTCTCACGGGCGTCGGACTGCTTGCCGAGCCGGCGCAACTGGCCAACACGCGGCTCGCGACCGTCGTCGGCTTCGTGCACTTCTTCGTCATGCTCCTGACGCTCACCATCTTCGCCAATCTGAAGCAGCTCAGCCCCAGCTACCGCAAGGCAGCCGCCGACCTTGGCGCGGGGCCGGTCCGCACCTTCGTCCATGTGGTGCTGCCCCTCACCTTGCCCGGCATCATGGTCGGCGCCTTCCTGACCTTCGTGCTGGCCATCGGCGACTACATCACGCCGCAGATCCTGGGCGGCAACAACGAACTGCTCATGCCGCAGCTCATCATGATGCAGATCGGACGGCGCGGCGACTTCCCGCTGGCCTCGGCCCTGTCGATCATCCTGATGGCGGTGGTCACGATCGGCTATCTCGCCTGCGCCCGCTGGCTGAAGATCGAGCGGGCATGACGATGCGCCGACTGATCCGCACCCTTGCCGCCATCTATGCGCTCCTGGTCTACGGTTTCATCTTCCTGCCGGTGATCGTCCTGGTGCTGTTCTCGCTGCAGTCGACCTCCTTCCCGATCCCGCCCTTCACCGGGCCGTCGCTGCGCTGGTACGCCGCCGTGCTATCGGATGTCAGGCTGACCTCGGCACTGTTCAACTCCATCCTTGTCGCCGTCTCGTCTTCCCTTGTCGCGGTCGTTCTGGGCTTCCTCAGTGCCTGGGGTTTCGCGCGATTTCTCCTGCCAGGGTCGGCCTGGCTGCGCGGCCTGATCACGCTGCCGCTGACGGTCAGCTACCTGATCATCGGCATGGGCCTTCTCGTCCTGTTCAATTGGATCGGCCTGCCGAAATCGCTGGCTGCCGCAGGCGTCGGTCACGTCGTGGTCAACCTGCCCCTCTGCTTCGCCATCATGTACAGCCAGATGGGCGATCATCAGGTCAATATCGAGCGCGCCGCGCGCGATCTCGGCGCTCAGGAATGGCAGGTGCTCACCATGGTCACCGTGCCGGTGATGGCACCGGCCATCTTCGCCGCCTTCTTCCTGTCCATGACCTTTTCCTGGGACGAGTTCGTGATCTCCTTCCTGCTGACCCGTTTCGACACAACGCTTCCCGTCGAGATTTGGAACCTGCTGCGTGCCGGTCTCAACCCCAGGACCAATGCGGTCGGGTCCCTGGTCTTCGCAGTCTCGATCGTCCTGGTCCTGATCCTCGAATTCACGCTGTTCAGGAAAAGGTCGACATGACGGCGCTCGTCGACGTCCGCAATGTCTCGCACAGCTTCGGCACCCTCAAGGTGCTGAAGGACATCTCGCTCTCCATTGAGCCGGGCAGCTATACGGTCCTGCTCGGCCCTTCGGGCTCGGGCAAGACGACGCTCCTTTCGATCCTCGGCGGCTTCGTCACGCCGACCGACGGCAAGGTCTTCATCGGCGGCGAGGACTGCACCGCCGTGCCGCCGGCCCGGCGCCCGACCACGACGGTCTTCCAGGACTACGCCCTGTTCCCGCATATGAGCGTCGGCGGCAATGTCGGGTTCGGCCTGCGCATGCGCGGCGTCGACGGTGCGACGCGTGCGGCTCGGGCGCGTGAGGCGCTGGCCCTGGTTGGCCTGGCCGACGCCTTCGCCAAGAAGCCGCACCAGCTCTCGGGCGGGCAGCGGCAGCGTGTGGCGCTCGCCCGAGCGCTGGTGGTGGAACCTGCGGTCCTGCTGCTCGACGAGCCGCTCGGAGCGCTCGACCTCAAGCTGCGTCGCCAGATGCAGGACGAGCTGAAGTCGCTTCAGAAGCGTGTCGGCACAGCCTTCGTGCACGTCACCCACGATCAGGAGGAGGCGATGGCGCTGGCCGACCACTGCGTGGTCATGAACGAGGGCCGCATCGAAGACCAGGGGTCGCCGGAACGCGTCTATGCCCGACCCGCGACCCGGTTCACTGCGAGCTTCATGGGCGAGAGCACCTTGTTGCCCGCCAAGGTCGTCGCAGCGCAGGACGGAACGTCGTCGATCGTCAGCAGCTTCGGGCCGATCCCCCTGCCCAGCGACGCTGCGCCGGGATCGGCGATTTGGCTCGCCATCCGGCCGGAGCATCTCAAAGTCGGCGACACAGCTGTGCGGCTGGGCACGGCCAAGGTCGAGGACGTGGTTTTCCAGGGAAGCTTCAAACGCGTGCTGGCGACATCGCTCGACGATCCCGCCGTTCGCTTCACCCTCCGGCTCGGCGCCGAGGCCAGGGTTCGCCAAGGTGAAACTGTCCCGCTATGCTGCCAAGCCTCCGATATCGTCGTTCTGGCGGAGTGAGCATGAGCCGACCGTGCGTCGTCGAAGACGCGTCCTGGTACGAGACCATCCGCATGGCCGACGGGGTTACGCTGATCCACGAGCCATGGATAAAACCCTTCTATCGCTGCAACATCTGGCATGTGCGCGGCCGCGACCGGGACCTGCTCTTCGACAGCGGGCTCGGCCATGTCAGCCTCGCGGCACACGTCCCCCTCGTCACCGAACGGAAGGTCGTCTGCGTGGCCAGCCATACGCATTTCGACCATATCGGCTGCCATCATGAATTCCCCGATCGCTGCGTCCACGCCGCCGAAGCCGCCATCCTGGCCGACCCGCGCAACGAATGGACGCTCGCCGACCGCTACGCGACCGACGATATGTTCGACGCGCTGCCGGAAGGGTGGGACACGACGCGCTACCACATCGAGCCGGCGCCGGCCGGACGCATCCTCGAACATGGCGACGTCGTCGATCTCGGCGACCGCGCCTTCGAGGTCGTCCATACGCCAGGCCACTCGCCGGGCGGGATATCTATGAAAGGAGCACCCGCACATTGCTCTCCGGCGACATCGTCTATGACGGGCCGCTCATCGACGACGCCTATCATTCGCAGGTCGACGACTACATGGCGACGCTCGAGCACCTGCGCGAACTCGATGTCGACGTCGTCCACGGCGGACATTTCCCGAGTTTCGGCCGCACCCGTTACCGCCAGATCATCGACGAATATCTGGCGCAGAAGCGCAAGCCAGGCTGCCATCTCGCATAAAGGGCAGTCACCTGGGGGTGGGGCAATCCCGAAGCCTTGATCGAGCGCCCTCGCTCGGGCCGTCACGGAATGACGTAAAGCGCCACCTCGTTGGCGATGCCACGCAGCATCGCGCCCTTCGACACGGGCGTCACCCTCGCCGCCTCGAGCACCTGCACGGCGCGAGCGTCGCCGACCACCGCGTCGGTCGCGTAGATCGACTGCGAATTGGCCAATCCCTGGACGCGCGAGGCGATGTTGACGGTCTGGCCGAAATAGTCCTGCCGCTCGTTCATGGACACGGCGATGCAGGGTCCTTCGTGGATGCCGATCTTCAGGAGCAGGTCCTCGCGGCCGCGCGCTTCGTTGAGTTCACGCATTGCCTCACGCATGCGCAAGGCTGCCGCCACCGCCCTGTCCGGCGTGGGGAAAGTCGCCATGACCGCGTCGCCGATGGTCTTGACAACGGCGCCCGCCTCGGCCGCGACAATCTCGTTCAGCACACGGAAATGGGCGCGAACGAGATCGAAGGCGGCCAGGTCTCCGACCCGGTCGTAGAGCTCGGTCGAGCCGCGAAGATCGGTGAACAGGAAAGTGAGGCTGGTGATCTTCAGCCGCTGGTCCACGTCGAGCGTGTCGGTCCGATAGAGATCGCGGAAGGTCTGGTTGGTAAGCAGGCGCTTTGCCGTAAGAAATGGCCGACGCTTCGCCAGCATCTGGTGAAGCACGTCCCCCGCGATACAGACCGAAGGCAGGGTCCGCGTGTCGATCTTGTTCTCGAAGGTTATCCGGATCGGCCCGGGATGCATCTCCAATGTCTGGCTATGGGTATGCTCGCGGTCGATGATCACGATCAGGCTCTGCCGGTCGCGCGTCGGCTCGCCCTTCACGTCGAGGAACTGCACGGAATGCGTGACGGGTTCGAAGACGATCACGAATTCCGGCGGCAGCTGGATGGACAGGATAGCCTTTTCCCCTGGAGGAAGCTCGACGGTCTCGATGATGAAGTCCTCGACCAGCGACTCGAACCCCTCTTCGGGCAGGTCCACCCCCGACCCCCAATAGATCTGCCGGAAATACTCCGCCGGCGGCAGCTCGTGCGGGGAATGCGCGGCGATCCGGCGCACCCGCGGGCTGACCGTGAAGGTGACCTCGACCATTTCGTCGAGCGTCGGCTCATATCCGGCGGCGCAGAGCGCGCAGACATATTCGTCCTTGCGGATCGTCTTCAGCGTCGCGTTGGTGTCCAGGACGCCACCACAGCCGGGGCAGAGCACGTTCCACGAGATATCGAACAGGCCGATCCGTGCAGCATGGAGGAACGCCGCGATGGCGGTATCCTCGTCGAGACCGTGCTCGGCCGCGAAAGCCAGCACATTGACCCGGCACAGCCTGTAGTCCGGCTCGCCCGCAACCAGCCGCTCGATCGCCGCTACCGCCTTCTCGTCCGCGAATTGTCGCAGAATGGGGAAAAGATCGCTGGCTTCGCTCATCGCATCGTCTCTCCGCGTCGGGCGACAGAGACCGGAGATTACACCTTCGTGGCGGTGGCTGCCACCTCGCCATGGCGGTCGGACTGCGGTGAACCCCGCGGAACGCGGCTGCACTCCAGGCAAAAGCAGTAGCCGACAGACCGAGCCCGATCCAAGCCCGAACCCGGAAGGCCTCAAGGCTGTTTCGCGCGCGGCGAAAACGAATATGATGCAGCATGGCGACCTATCTGCTCCTTCTTCTTGTCGGGCTCCAGACCAAGCATTTCGTGGCGGACTATCTGCTGCAGACCCGGTGGATGCTTGCCGGCAAGGCGAGCTTCCGCAAGCCTGGCGGCTATTGCCATGTCGGTGTTCACGCCGTCGGTTCGCTCATCGTACTCATCCTCGCCGGCGTGCCTGCGGCAATGATGGCGGTGCTTCTCATCGCCGAGGCGGTGGTGCATTACCTCATCGACTTCGGCAAGGCGGCATGGTCGAGGAACCGGCCGGCCGACATCACCTCGGCCCCGTTCTGGGCGGCGCACGGTGCCGACCAGCTTCTGCACCAGATCACCTATGCGGTGATGGTCTATGTCGTGCTCACATCTGCGCACGGCATGTAAAGCAACGGTCGATGAGATTGACCGTCGGAGCGTGCCTGCGTGCCGCCCCTGTTGGCGCGAGAGCCGAACGGCCCGGACGCGTAATCACACCAACGATCGACGAAATCGTTGGAGCCCGCGACCGCGCCGCCCACGCCCGCTGCCCCGGAAGCCTGGGGGACCGGAGGGCCGCGCCGGCGATTGAGGTAAGGTGGATGCGCAGCATCCACCGGGCCTGGATGTGTTCAACATCCAGTGCCAGCTATGGGTTGCACCTATCTCAACAGAACGAGGCGAGGCGTCTCGGCAGGCAGATGAAGGGCGCCGCCCAGAGGCCCAAGAAGGCCGCTCACCCTTACCGGTTGCGGGGCGCGCCACGGGTCTCGCCCGTCCTTCGCACCCCCCGTGAAAAACGTGGAGAGGGGGACCTCCACGTCGCGCCTCTCAGTGCAAACCGACATATGCGCATCCACTGCCATTGGTCTGACGCGTAGCTGCCCGGCTCCTGTTTTTCGGCCGGCGACAACCGAGCCCGGACGGCCGGCGTCCTGTAGAAAACTGGAAATTAACAGGACGGGCCTGTTATTTCGGCATGCCGTCGAAGGCGGGATGACGGGGCAATGCTTGCAGCGTTTGCGCCGCCCTCGCCTGGCTACCGACATCGCGTGAAAGGATCGGAGAGGACCGCCTGCCGGGACGGCCCGCCTCGTTCTGCGGATAGGTGCATCCTCGGCAGCGGAGCCGGCGGGCGTAGTTCATCACGTTGAAAGCAGGCGTCAAAAATTCACTGTGGCGGCGCCGGTGTCAACGGTGGTCATCAAGGATTGATCGACTGCAGAGATGTGTGCATGCCGTAGAGTGCCATTGGTATCAGTGACTGTTGCGCGCCTCGAGCGCGGCCGTCAGGTCGCTGGTCGTGTTGGCGAGCCTCTGCGCGAGAACGCGCATGATCTGCAGGGCCGCGCCCGGGGACTCCGAGATCAGTTCGAGAAACCGGTCCTTGCGGATGCGCAGCGTAAGCAGGTTTCCGCTGGCGCGCACCGTTGCGGTGCGCGGCACCTCGCAAAAGATCGCGATCTCGCCGAACAGCGAATGCTGCGGCAGATGGGCCACGACCCTCTCATGGCCGTTTGTCTCGGTGACGACATCGACTTCGCCCCTCAGGATGAAGTAGGCATCACCACTGGCCGACCCCTGCCGGAAGACCACCTCGCCATCCTCGAAGCCCTGCTTCTCGGACGTATAGGCAAGCAGCTTGAGCTTCCCGTCCTCCATGGAGGAAAAGAACGGCACACTGCGCAGCAGGATCACCTCTTCATTGAGCGATGTCATGTTAGCCCCGTAAGACCATCAGCCTTCTACTAACTTAGCGAATTCCCGGCGAGTTTCCAGAAGGACCTTGGGCGAACCCTCCTCGACGACGCGGCCATGCTGAAGGAACACCACACGGTCGAAGAGCATCACGTCGCCCCGGTCGGCCGGCGCGCAGATGATGCCCGGGCGGCTGTCCGCGCGTTCCCTGGCGTCGGCCAGGACAGCTTCCAGGATCACACGCTGTTCACGCGGCGGCAACGCCGCGCAAGCCCGGTTGAGGACCAGAAAGTCGGGTTTCTTCATCAATGCCCGCGCGAGGCGAAGCTTCTGGCGTTGCGCCTCCGACAGCGCCCGGCCGCCCGTGCCGACGTCGAAGGCGAGGCCGGCCCGGAACGCGGCATCCGACAGGCCGAGCTCGGCCAGGACCTCGGTGACGGCGGCGATGATGCGGGTGCGGCCGCCGACCAGGTTGGTTTCGATCCGGCCGAACAGGATGTTGTCGGCGATCGTCAGAGACGGATTGTAAGTGTCGTAGTCGTTGAAGACGACTTTGGGCTCGGCCGATCTCGACAGCTCATCGTGCAGTCGTCCGCGCGCGGACAGGACCTTGGCCTTGAGGGCCTCGTCCAACAGGCCGAAGCGATAGCTCGGCTCGACATAGGCCATGGAGAGCGCCATCAACTCGTCTAAATCGGCCTTTCCGGCGCCTGCAAGGCCCGAAGTATCCACCCGGGTCACGACCTGCGCCAGCATCGCGATGCGCTCCGGCGTCATGCCGGCTGCCTGGTCAAAGAGCGGGCTGGCGGACGACAGGTCGGCGAACATGTCCGTGAAGGTTCGCGCGATCTCGAGGCCGAGCGAAACAAGCGGCTCCTGCAGGCCTTCTTCCCGCAGGAGATCGCGAACCATGGCGTTGCCGGGCAAGGCCTGCGGCGCAAAGGTCGGGTCGACGGGCATACCGAACAGGATGTTCTCCGCCACCGATGCCTGTGAATTGTAGCGCGCGACGTGGAACTGCTCGACCAGGCCGGCCAGGCCGGCCGCGTCCAGCTTGTCGCGCAGCAAGGTCCGAGCTCTGCCGATGACCGCGGCGATCCGCTCGACGTCCTCGGCGCGGATGCGGCTGTTCAGGCCGATCTCGAGGATGTCGCCCTGCAGCCCGGCCGTGCGAGCCACGTGCTGGATGTGCTCGAGCAATGCGGCGTCGGTCGGCGTTCCGATCCGCGCCCGGTCGATCCAGTCGTCGTTGACGTCGAACTCCGAATTGCCCGAAGCACGGGCTTCGATAAGCCATGCGGTCTCCCGCGCCGTACGCTCTCCAGGCACCCGCTGCGCGGGCACGGGCCGGTTCTTCAGAACTTCCAGCAGGCAGTCCTCGATCGTGCCGCCCGGCAGAACCACACCGCTGTCGGCATAGCCTATGCTGCGCCCGGTGACGGCCTCGGGCGTGTTCTTCAATTCGCTGCCGTCAAGCAGGATTTGACCGCTGACCGGCGACAGCAGACGCACGCACAATTCGAGAAAGACGGTCGCGCTTTGCGGCGGCTCGGCGACGATCGCCACGGTCTCGCCGAGCGCCAACCGCGCCGTGACGTTCTCCAGCCGGGTCGACACGCCTTCTTCGTGAAAGGCCACGTTGCGCAGTTCGAAGCCGCCGGCGATGCGGCCGGCCGGCACCGCGGGATCCTGCACCTTGGCCGGGAGAAGGTCATCGCGGGAGAAGTCCTCGATCGCATTGGCGTAGCGCTGCTGCGCCATGAGCCGCTGCTGGTCCCAATCGATCAGGCCTTTCACGGGCGTCGGCAGATCCTTGTAGGCGGAGATCGAGGCGACAAGCGCGCCGATGTCGAGCCGGCCCGAGATCACGAAATAGCCGCCGACGATGTAATAGATCACCGACAGGATCTGCATCAGCAGGTTGTTGAGGAACTTCACCGAGAACTTGCGTTTGAACAGCTCCAGCCGGATGAAGAAGATGTTGCTCAGCCGGCCCGACATTTCCGCACGCGCCAGGTTCGACGTGTCGTTGAGATGGATGTCGTCGATGCCCTGGACGACTTCGCCGATGCGCCCTGCCATGGCGCGCGCGGTCAATTGCCTTTGCTTGCCGAGCTCGAGCAGACGGCGTCGCAGCCTGGGGATGATCCACACTTGCAGGCCGATAACGGCGACGGTCAGGATGCCGAACAGCGTGTTCTGCGCGAATAGGAAGACGAGTGCGGTGAGCGCCTGGCCGGCAAGGAACAAGGGGGCCGAGAAAGCATCACCGATGAATTCGGAAAGAGGATCGACTTCATCCTTGATGATCCCGGCCACTTCCGACGCCTTGACCTGGCGTGCGCGCCAAACCGGGAAGCGCAGGACGCGGTCGAACATCTCGTAGCGCATGCGGCGCAGCACACGCTCGCCCGACTTGCCCTTATAGGTGTTGATGTAGAGCTTGAACCAGCCGTTGAGCACGAGCAGCGCGGTGTAGACGAAACACAGCGCATAGAGCAGCGTCATGCGCGTCATCTCGAAGCCCTCGAAGACCACGACCGGACTGCCCGTCAGGCTCTCCGAGAACGGCAGCACGATCCTGAGGAAAGTCTGGGTATCGGCGGCGGACTGGAAGCCCTGCCCCTGGATCGGACCGTTGATGATCTGCTTCGGCAGTTCGAGCGAATAGTAGTAGAGCGGCATCGAAGCGACGATGACCGCGAAAATCCAGATCTGCAGCGCCCGGCTGTGGACCCAGGTATATCTGAGGAGACTCTTCTCCATCACCGCTCCGGTTATCGCTTCGGCCCGAAAACCGAGACCGATTTTCGGAAAGTATGATGCGTCGGTTCAAATTATTAGATCGTCCTTTGCCCATCCAAAAGGATGCGTGCACTCTGAAGGCCCCTTTCGACGAGACGCTAGTTCGCGCAGGCACTTTCGTCCATGGGGATTCGGGAATGCTGGTGATGCCGATTTGGTGAGCATCGGGGCATAGGCGATAGAGGAGCAAGCCAACACGATTGCTGGCGGCCCCGACCTCAATGTAGCGCCCGGTGGCTGTCGTCTTCGGGGCGAGCGTGCGAGGCGTCGTCCAGGACGCCTCCGGCAGGAAATCAAAGGCGCTTGCCCTTGCCGTCGAACCAATGGAGCTTCGCGGCGTCGACCGTCGTCAACAGCCGGTCCCCGGGCTGCGCCGCGGCGCGCCCGGGCACCCTGAGGACGACCCGCTCGCCTATGGTGGTGCAATAGAGGAAACTCTCGGCGCCGACAGGCTCGATCCCTTCCACCGTTGCTTCAAGCGACAAGCTGCCAGGCTTGTGCCCGCTGGACATAGCGACATCTTCCGGACGAAAACCGAGCGTCGCGGCGCCGTCCGGAAACCCGGGAGAATTCACGCCAGGCTGGAGCCGCACGACCGGAATCAGGTTCATCGGCGGCGCCCCGATGAAGCTCGCCACGAAGGTCGAGGCAGGCCTCTCATAGACGTCGAGCGGCGCCCCGATCTGCTCCACGACGCCGGCATTCATGACGACAAGCATGTCGGCCAGCGTCATCGCCTCCAGCTGATCATGGGTGACATAGACGCTGGTGACGCCAAGCGAGCGCTGCAGGTTCCTGATCTCGACGCGCATCTGTCCGCGCAGCTTGGCATCCAGGTTGGAGAGCGGCTCGTCGAAGAGGAAAACCTTCGGATTGCGCACGATTGCCCGGCCCATGGCGACCCTCTGGCGCTGGCCGCCGGACAGTTCGCGCGGCCGGCGGTCGAGCAGATGCGACAGTTCCAGCGTCTTGGCGGTGTCACGCACCCGCCGGTCGATCTCGTCCTTCGGCGTGCCCCGGTTTCTCAGGCCATAGGCCATGTTGTCATAGACCTTCATATGCGGGTAGAGCGCATAGTTCTGGAACACCATGGCGATGTCGCGCTCGGTCGGGCCGATCGAATTGACCACCTTGCCGTCGATCGACACATCGCCGGCCGAAATCGACTCCAGCCCCGCGATCATGCGCAGCAGCGTCGACTTCCCGCATCCCGACGGGCCGACCAGGACGCAGAGCGCGCGGTCGGGAATGGCGATCGAGACGCCTTTCACCGCCTCGACGCCGCCGTGATAGATCTTGCGTACATCCTTCAGTTCGACAGTCGCCACGCGCTCATTTCTCCGTTTCGACCAGGCCGCGCACGAACCAGCGTTGCATCAGCACCACGACCAGGATCGGGGGCACGATGGCGAGCATCGACGTCACCATCACCAGGTGCCACTCGGTGTCGGCATCGGCGAAGGAGATCATCTTCCGCAAGGCGATGACGATGGTGTTCATGTCGTTGCGGTTGGTGACCATCAGCGGCCACAGATACTGGGTCCAACCATAGATGAAGAGGATGACGAACAGCGCCGCCATGTTGGTCCGCGACAGCGGCAGCAGGATGTCGCGGAAGAACCGGAATGGCCCCGCCCCGTCGACCCGGGCCGCCTCGACCAGTTCTCCCGGAATGGTCAGGAAGAACTGGCGGAACAGAAGCGTCGCGGTTGCCGACGCCATCAGCGGCAGCGTCAGACCGGTATAGGTGTCGATCAGGCCGAAATCGACCATCACCTTGTAGGTCGGCACGATGCGCACCTCCACCGGCAGCATCAGCGTGATGAAGATCAGCCAGAAAAAGGTCATGCGGAACGGGAAACGGAAGAAAACGATCGCATAGGCCGACAGGATCGAGATCACGATCTTGCCGACAGCGATGGCGAAAGCGACCACCGTCGTGTTGAAGAGCAGGGTTCCCACACCCACCCCGCCGATGCGGCCGACGCCGCCGAACAGAGCCGCCGAATAGTTCTCCACGAACTGGTCGCCGGGCAGGAGCGGCAGCGGCGGACGCAGGATGGTCTGCAGCGACTGCGTCGAGGCGACGAAGGTGTAGTAGATCGGAAAGGCGACGATCAGCAGCCCGAGCACCAGCACCAGATGCGCGATCGCGGTGCGGACCGGGGCGTTCTCGATCATGCCGCCCTGCGCCGCCGCCGGGCCGGCCCGGCGCGCATTTTCGATCGTGCCGCCTCGCGCCAGCGGCGAGCCGGCCGGCCGCGCGTCAGCCATAATGCACCTTCCTTTCCACATAGCGGAACTGGACGGCCGTCAGCGCAATTACGATGACCATCAGGATCACCGACTGAGCTGCGGAATCGCCGACGATCAGATTGACGAAGCCGTCATTGTAGACCTTGTAGACCAGCGTCTCGGTGGCCTTGCCGGGGCCGCCGCCGGTCACCGCATGAATGATGCCGAAAGTGTCGAAGAAGGCGTAGACGGTGTTGACCACGAGCAGGAAGAAGGTGGTCGGCGCAAGCAGTGGAAATACGATCGTCCAGAACCGCTTGGTCGGCCCGGCCCCGTCGATTGCCGCGGCCTCGATCAGCGTCTTCGGGATCGCCTGCAGGCCGGCGACGAAGAAGAGGAAGTTGTAGCTGATCTGCTTCCAGGCAGCGGCCGCCACAACCAGCATCATCGCCTGCGGGCCGTCGAGAAGCGGGTCCCAGCGGATGCCGAGCCAGCGCAGCCCATAGGCCAGCGAACCGATCGACGGATTGAACAGGAACAGCCACAGCATGCCGGCGATCGCCGGGGCCACGGCATAGGGCCAGATCATCAGGGTGCGGTAGAAGCCGCGTCCCCGCACCACCCGATCGGCCATGACGGCCAGCAGCAATGCCACGGTCATGGCGACCGCCGCCGTTGCGACTGAAAAAACCACGGTCACGTTGACCGAGTTGAGATAGTTCGGGTCGGAGAGCACCTTCGAGAAATTGGCGAACCAGACGAAGCGGCTCCTCAGCCCGAACGGGTCCTCCTTCAGCAGCGACTGGTAGAGCGCCTGGCTGGCGGGCCAGTAGAAGAAGATCAAGGTAATGGCCAGTTGCGGCGCGAGCAGCAGATATGGCAGCACCTTGTTGGGAAAAACGACACGGGGCGACACGCTGGCTCCTGGGGCGGATGGTTACGGCGATGCGTCTTCTCCCTCGTCCTTCTCGGGAAAAGATGCCGGCAGGCAGGGGCGAAGCTTCAAGTCAGCCTCCCACCCTTTCCATTCCCCGTGAAGGGGAGAGGAAACTCCTACAGCGTGTTGCGTGAAAACGGATTTCACGCAACACGCTGTAGGTCTTTGATTTGACGCATGTCTTTATCCCGAAACCGGTACCCACTTTCGGGAGACATGCCTTAAGCCGCGCTCCGTTCGTTCCGGCGCGCAATCGCCAAAGGACGAAACCGGCTGGACGACGTCAGTTCGCCAGCGCTTCCTTGATCGACGCATTGCCGCGCGCGACCGCGTTGTCGAGCGCCTGCTGCGCGGTCTGCTGTCCGGCCAGCATCTTCTCGAACTCCTCGTTCTGGATGTCGCGCACCTGCGGAAGATTGATCACACGCACGCCCTTCGAATTCTCGGTCGGCTGCTTGCCCATCATCTGCTTGAGCGGGATCTCGCGGGCCGGGTTCTTCTCGTAGAAGCCGGACTTCTTGGTCTCTTCATAAGCCGCCAGCGTGACCGGCAGGTAGCCCGACACCTGGTGCAGCTTCGCCTGGACCGCGGTCTGCGACAGGAAATTGAAGAAGGCCGCGACACCCTTGTACTGCTCGTCCGACTTGCCGGCGAAGACCCACAGGCTCGCCCCGCCGGGGATCGTGTTTTGCGGCGCGCCCTCGGCTTCCGGCTCGTAAGGCAGCTGGCCCGTGCCATAGTTCATGCCCGATTTGACGATGTCGCCGAGACCGCCGGACGATTCGGTGAAGATACCGCATTCGCCGGCGAGGAAGACCTGCTTCGCCTCCGAGGTGCGTCCGCCATATTTGAAGGTGCCGTCCTTGGCGAGGTCGGCCAGTTCCTGGAAGTGCTTCACGAAGATTGGCGAATTGATCTTCAGCTCGACATCGGTGCCGGCGATGCCGTTCTCGTTCGTGCCATAGGAAAGGTTGTTCCAGGCAGCGAAATTCTCGGTATGGATCCAGGTGAGCCAGGTCGAGGTGAAGCCGCAGGGTGCCGCACCGCTGGTCTTGATCTTCTTCGCCGCCTCCCAGACCTCGGGCCAGGTCTTGGGCGGATTGTCGACGTCGAGACCGGCCTTCTGGAAGATGTCCTTGTTGTAGTAGAGGATCGGCGAGGACGAGTTATAGGGGAACGACAGCATGGTGCCGTCCGGCTTGGAATAGTAGGAGACGATACCCGGCAGGTACTGGCTCTTGTCGAAGGTCCCCCCGCCCATGGACAGGATCTCGGCCACCGGCTTGATCGCCTGCTCAGCCGCCATCATGACGCCCGTCCCGGCGTCGAAGACCTGCATGATATCGGGCGCCTGTCCGGCACGGAAGGCGGCGATGCCGGCGTTCAGCGTTTCCGGATAGGTGCCCTTGAAGACCGGAACGATCTTGTAGTCGCTCTGGCTCTCGTTGAACTCCTTGGACAGCGTTTCGACGACTTCGTTGTTGGCTCCGGTCATCGCGTGCCACCACGAGATCTCGGTCACGGCATAGGAGGAAGAAGTCGAAAGCAAGGTGAAACTGGCGGCGACACCGGCCACGAAGCACTGAATTTTCATGTTTCTCTCCCGTTTTCATTGGCGAAGCATCAGTTTCGCGGGGTCGGAGTATGTGTCCTAAGCCGCGATCGGACAACGGTTTTTTTCAAGGTTGGGGTTCGCCCATGCGCGACGTCCCCTGACGGGCGGCGCGCCATGCTCCGCTGCCCGGCCGCGATCCGCCGCCGCCATCTCTACCATCGTTCCAATTTCGATCAATGCCGACGAGCGCGATTGCGAAAATCATTCGAATGCTGAATCGCGTGTTCCGCGGCCCTCTGCCGTCCAGATGATCGACGATATGTGACCGACCCGATTCCAGGCCGAGTTCGCCAAGCGACGCTCCCGGGAGGATTCTGCCGGCCGTCGGGCGGCCGAACCGGGGCACCCGGGCGCCGTATTTCCGGATCGCCCCGAACTCTTCAAGGGAGAATGGCCGCATATCCCCCAGGGACAACGCCGAAAGGGTAAAAATCCTGCCTTGAAATCGATTTCATTTTTCGCTTACAATCGATTTCATCCAATTCCAAAGGGAGGGTTCTTTTATGAAAAAATTGACCGCGCTCGCGCTTTCCACCGCGGCGGCAATCGCCGTTTCAGTGTTCTCGGCCGAGGCAAAGGACCTCAAGATCGGCCTGTCGAACGGCTGGGTGGGCTCCGAATGGCGTACACAGATGATCGATGAGGCCAAGGCTGCCGCCGCCGCATGGGGGGACAAGGGGCAGAAGGTCGAGGTCGTGGTGCAGAGCGCCAATGTCGACGTGCCCGGTCAGATCGCCCATATCAGAAACTTCATCAGCGAAGGCGTCGACGCGATCATCATCAATCCGAACAGCCCGACCGCCTTCGACCCGGTCTTCGCCCAAGCCAAGGAAGCCGGTATCCTGGTGATCTCGACCGACGCCGAAGTCTCCTCGCCGGATGCCACCTACGTCGGCATCGACCAGAAGGCCTGGGGCGCGGCCGGCGCCAAATGGCTGGCCGAGACGCTGGGCGGCAAGGGCAATGTGGTTGCGATCAACGGCGTCGCCGGCCATCCGGCCAACGAGATGCGCGTCGCCGGCTACAAGGAGGTCTTCAGCCAGTATCCGGACATCAAGGTCGTCAACGAAGTGAATGCCAACTGGGATCAGGCGCAGGGACAGCAGGCCATGCAGAACCTGCTCGCCACCTACCCCGACATCAACGGCGTCTGGGTGCAGGACGGCATGGCCGCCGGCGCCTGGAAGTCGATCATCGATGCTGGCAAGGCCAGCGACATCGCCGCGACCGGCGAGATCCGCAAGGACTTCATCGATCTGTGGACGAAGGACAAGTTGAATTCCGGCGCTTCGGTCAATCCTCCCGGCGTGATGGCGAGCGCCCTCAACGTCGCGGTGCTGATGCTCCAGGGCAAGGAACTGAAGGAGCCCGCCACGGCAGGCCAGTACGGCAATGCGCTTTATCTGCCGATCCCCTTCATCGACAGCAAGAACCTCGCCGAGGCTGCGAAGGCGCTGGAAGGCAAGCCGGGCTATTATTCCTACACCAGCCAGCTTTCCATTCCGGAAGCCGAAGCCCTCTTCAAGTAAGTTCCTCCCAAGGCTCGGGCGCCGAATGGTACATTGCCGTTGGGCGCCCGAACCGTATCGACGGTGAGGCTTTCATGACAAAATTGAAGCTCAGCGGCGTCAGCAAGGCCTATGGCGCGACGCTGGCCCTGCGCCGTGGCGACCTCGAGGTTGCGGCCGGCGAAGTGCATGTGCTGATCGGCTCCAACGGCTCCGGCAAGAGCACGCTCTGCAAGATCGCCGCCGGCAGCGTGCGGCCCGACGGCGGCGACATCCTGCTCGACGGGAAGCCGGTCGCCATCTCCGGGCCGCGCGGCGCCAAGGCGCTCGGCATCGGCATCTTCTACCAGGAGCTCAGCCTCGCCGCGCATCGCACGGTCGAGGAAAACATCTGCCTGCCGGACCTGCCGATCAAGGCGGGCCTGTTCGTCGACCGCAAGTCGCTTTCGGCGCGGGCCGCGCGCTATATCGCGCTGTTCGAGGGCGTCACCGGCGACGGTTTTTCGGCCGAGGCGCCGGTGGGAGAATTGCGCGCCGATCAGCGGCAACTCGTCGAGATCATGAAGGCGCTCGCCACCGAGGCGCCCGTGCTCATCTTCGACGAGCCGACATCGGCGCTCGACAGCGCCCAGGTGGAGCGCTTCTTCACCATCTTGCGCGATCTGAAAGCCACCGGCCGCGCCATGGTGTTCATCTCGCACCGCATGGAAGAGATCTTCGCCATCGGAGACCGGGTTACCGTCATCCGCGAGGGCGAGACGGTGGGAACCTGGCGCATTTCCGACACCGACCAGGCCTCCGTGATACGGCAGATGGTCGGCGGACAGGCCGACCTCGCGCCGCCGTCGGCCGCCCCGGCCGTGGCCGCGGCCGGCGGCAATGGGGTCCTGTCGGTCCGCAAGCTGACCGGCCCCGGCTTTGCCGATGTCGACTTCGATCTTTCGCGCGGCGAGATCCTCGGCCTCGGCGGCTTGCATGGGCAGGGCCAGTCCGCCCTGCTGCGCGCGATTTTCGGGGCCCGGCCGATAACCTCCGGTGAGATCGTGCTGAACGGCGAGCGGCTCTCCGCGGCAACGCCGCGCGAGGCGATCCGGCGCGGCGTCGCTTATGTTTCCGGCGACCGTGGACGCGACGGCGTCATCCATGGCCGGCCGATCCTCGAGAACGTCACGCCGATCCACAACCTCCGCAACCGGCTCCTGCTCGCCCGCCCCGGCGCGCTCGCCGCCAAGGCGCGCCCCGCGCTCGACGCGCTGCACACAAAGTTCGGCGGGCTTTCCCACCCGATCAATTCGCTCTCGGGCGGCAACCAGCAGAAGGTGGTGATCGCGCGCTGGCTCATCGACCGACCCGATATCCTGCTGCTCGACGATCCGACCAAAGGCATCGACCTCGCCGCCAAATCCGATCTTTTCACGCTGATACGCAAGCTCGCCGAGGAAGGCGTCGCGATCGTGCTCTATTCGTCGGAAGATGCGGAACTGCTCAACAATTCCGACCGCATCCTTGTCTTCAACGGCGGTTCCATCACGCGGGAGCTGAAGGGAACGGATCGGACCCGCTACAACCTCTATCACGCTGCTTACGAGGCCGCCTGATGACGTCGGTTGCCCATCCCTCCACCACAGCACCCGGCGGCTTCAGGCGGCTCGTCGAGCGCTTTCCATTCGTGCCGGCGCTGCTCATCCTCGTCGCTCTGCTCGCTCTCAACGGCTATTTCTCACCCAACAGTCTGAGCTTCCGCGCCCTGACCGGCCTGGTAAGCACCTATCTCGCCCTGATGATGCTGGCCGTCGCCCAGACCTATGTCGTCTATGCCGGCGACATCGATCTCTCGGCCGGCGCGATCGTCTCGCTCGTCAATGTGGTGATCATCGTCCTGATGGAAAGATGGGGCGGCGGGGGCGGCGCGGTGCTCGGCGCGCTTGCGGTAGGCCTCGTCGCCGGGCTCGCCTGCGGCATCGTCAACGGCATCGTGGTAGCGGCCCTTCGGTTGCAGGCGATCGTCGCCACTTTCGCGACAAGCATCTTCTTCACGGGCCTTGCGCTTTACGTTCTTCCCGTCGCGGGCACCCCCGCCCCGGCCGCCTTCTGGCGGACCTATGGCGGCCGCCTGCTCGAAATCCCCTTCGTTCTCTATGTAGCGGTCGCGCTGGCGATCCTGCTCTCCATCGCCGCACGCACACGCCTCTCCACCCAGTTGCTGGCGGTCGGCGACGACAGCCAGGCGGCGTTCCAGAGCGGCCTCCCCGTGACGGCGATACGCATCAAGGGTTACGCGCTTTGCGGCCTGTTCGCCGCACTCGCGGCCTTCTGCGTGACGGGCGACACGGCGAGCGGCGACCCCCTGGTCGGCGGCAAGATGACTTTGTTCAGCGTCGCGGCCGTGGTGCTGGGCGGCAGCGCGCTGTCGGGCGGCTACGGCACCATGGTCGGCTCGATGATCGGCGCGCTCATCATCGGCCTCATCAACTCGCTGGTGTTCTTCGTCGGTACTCCGTCCGAGTGGCAGAACCTCGTGCAGGGCCTTGCCATCCTCGTCGCCCTCATGGCGGGCATCATGGTCGGTCGGAGGGCGCGCAGATGAGCGGTGTCCTCGACTTCGCCAAACAGCCGCTGGTCGTCGCGCTGGCGCTGACCGTCGCCCTGCTGTTGCTCGGCGAAACTCTGTCGCCGGGCTTCGCCTCCGGCCAGCAGATCCTGCGCCTGCTCATCGTGGCCGCCCTGCTCGGCATCGTTGCGGCCGGTCAGAATCTCGTGATCCTCGGCGGCCGGGAAGGCATCGACCTCTCGGTCGGCGGCGTGGTCTCGCTTTCGGCGATCGTCGCCGGCAACCTGATGAACGGAACCGATGCCGGCATTCCGGTCGCGATACTCGGCTGCGTGGCGGTCGGCGCGCTCTTCGGCCTGATCAACGGCCTCGGCGTCACGCTGCTCAGGATCCCGCCGCTGGTGATGACGCTCGGCATGCTCGGCGTGCTCCAGGGCCTCCTGGTCGTCGTGCGCCAGGGCATTCCTTCCGGCCAGGCCGCGCCCGCTTTGTCGCGTTTCGTCACCCAGCCCTTCCTGCTCGGCCTGCCTGGCATCATCTGGCTGTGGATGTTGATCGGGCTCGTCATGGCCTTGCTGCTCAAGCGCACCGTCTTCGGCCACCGTATCTATGCTATCGGCTCCAACGAGCAGGCCGCCCTCATGGCGGGCATCCCGGTCAGGACCGTGCGCATCGCGCTCTTCGTGCTGTCCGGCGTGTTCGCGGCGATCGCCGGGATCTGCCTGCTCGGCTATTCGGGAACGTCCTTCGCCAATGTCGGCGAGCAATACATGCTGCCCTCCATCATCGCCGTCGTGTTCGGCGGCACGCCGCTTGCCGGCGGCAAGGGCGGCTACACCGGAACCATGGCGGGCGCGGTGCTGCTGGTCATTCTTCAGAGCATCCTCACCACGGTGAACATCGACGAGTCCGGGCGGCAGATGGTGTTCGGCGCCACGCTCCTGGTGCTCATGCTGTTCTACGGGCGCGGGCGGGCGTTGCGCGCATGAGCGGCAGGCCGAAGATACGCGACATCGCGGAGCAGCTCGGTGTGTCGCCTGCCACCGTGTCCCGGGCGCTCTCGGGCTCCGGCCTGGTGGCGGAGCCGACGCTGAGCCGCATACGCGATGCCGCGCAGGCGCTCAACTATCGGCCTAATGTCAGTGCCCGCCGGCTGCGGACGAGGCGCTCGATGAACGTGCTCATGGTGGTGCGCGACGTCGGCAATCCGTTCTATCTGGATGTCCTGAAAGGCGTCGAGGCGACAGCACGCGCGGCCGGCTATTCGGTTCTGATGGGCAACACCGAGAACGATCCCGGCCGAGAGACCGAATATTTCAACATGCTGCGCGACGGCCACGCGGACGGCATGATCCTGATGACCGGCAAGCTGCCCCAGGAGATCAGGGATGATCCGGCGCCGGACGCTCCCGTCGTCGTCGCTCTCGAGGCCATCGAAGGTTCGGGCCTGCCGCATGTCCAGATCGACAACGCCGCGGCGGCGCGGGAGGCCGTCCGCCACCTCGTCGGTCTCGGCCATCGTCGCATCGCCCATATCGCCGGGCCGATCCCGGAAATCATGGCCAAGCTTCGGCGCGACGGGTACCGGCAGGCAATGGCCGAGGCCGGATTGCCGATCGCGGAAGGCTACGAGCAGCGCGGCGACTATCTGCTTCGGTCCGGGCAGGATCTCTGCCGCGTCCTGTTCTCGCTCCCCGAGCCGCCGAGCGCGATCTTCGTGGCCAACGACGAAATGGCCTATGGCGCGATCCACGAGCTGCGCCGGCTCGGGCGCGACGTGCCTGGCGACGTCTCCGTCGTTGGCTTCGACGATCTCTATCTCAGCGCGGCTTTCTTCCCACCGCTCACCACGATCAGCCAGCCGCGCACCGAGATCGGAAGGCAGGCAATGACGATACTGCTGGGCATGCTGGCAGGGGAACCGGGCCCGGCCGAGCCGGTCGAGATGCCGGTCACATTGCAGATCAGGGGCAGCACGGCGCCTCACCACGGATAATGGTTTTCACAAGGAGTTTGGAAGATGACCACTGGCCAGAGGAAAACCCTGCGCATCGGCTTCGTGGGGAGCGGCTTCATCGCCCATTTCCATCTGAAGTCGCTGGTCGGCGTGCGCAATGTCGACGTGACCGGAGTCTATAGCCGCAAGGAGGAGAACCGCGCTCGCTTCGCCGCGGCCGTGGCTGAACTTGGCCTCGGCGAGTGCCGCAGCCATGACAGCCTGGAATCGCTGCTGAGGGCCGACGATGTCGACGCGATCTGGATCCTCGCGCCGAACTATGCCCGCCTCGACGCCATGCGCGTGATCCATGAGGAGGTGAAGTCCGGCCGCAGCAAGGTCTTCGCGGTGGCCTGCGAAAAGCCGCTGGCGCGTACCGTCGCAGAAGCCCGTGAGATGCTGCGGCTCGCCGAAGACGCCGGGCTGAATCACGGCTATCTCGAGAACCAGGTGTTCAGCACGCCGGTGCTGCGCGGCAAGGAGATCATCTGGCGGCGGGCGGCGTCCACCACCGGGCGGCCCTATCTGGCGCGCGCCGCCGAGGAGCATTCGGGCCCGCACGAGCCCTGGTTCTGGCAGGGCGACAAGCAAGGCGGCGGCGTGCTGTCCGACATGATGTGCCACAGCGTCGAGGTGGCCCGCCATCTTCTCACCCGACCCGGCGCGCCGCGCGGATCGCTGAAGGTCAAGGAGGTGAACGGCACCGTCGCGACATTGAAATGGACGCGCCCGGCCTATGCCGAGCAACTTAAGCAGCGCTTCGGCGCGGAAGTCGACTATCGCAGGCGGCCCTCCGAGGATTTCGCGCGCGGCACTGTCACGCTGGAGGACGAGGACGGCAATGAACTGATGATCGAAGCGACGACCTCCTGGGCCTATGTCGGCGCCGGCCTGCGCATCCAGCTCGAGCTGCTTGGCCCGGAATATGCCATGGAATTCAACTCCCTCGGCACAGGGCTCAAAATCTTCATGTCGCGCGCCGTGACCGGCGCCGAGGGGGAGGATCTCGTCGAAAAGCAGAATGCCGAGCAGGGGCTGATGCCCGTCCTGGAAGACGAGGCGGGCGTCTACGGCTACACCGACGAGAACCGTCATATGGTCGAGTGCTTCCGCAAGGGCGAGACGCCGCTCGAGACCTTCCATGACGGCCTCGCCGTAGTGGAGATCCTGATGGGGCTCTACCGCTCGGCCGAGATCGGCGGGACGGTCCGCTTCCCGGCGCCTGAGCTGGAAGACTACGTTCCCCCCGTCGCGCGCCCGCGCGCCTGACGACCAGAGCGTTGCCGAGGGAAAATCCGTGACCACGCCCGCCATCCTCCTCTTCGGCAACGCCAATGTCGATCTCGTGCTCGGCGAGATCGACGGATGGCCGGCGGTCGGGACCGAAACCATGGTCGAGCGCAGCGAGACCAGGCCCGGCGGCTCCGCCGGAAACATGGCGCTGGCTCTGTCAGGTATCGGCGTCCCTCATCTCTTCATCGGGTCGACCGGCGACGATGCGAACGGCGCCTGGTTGCGCAGCCAGTTCGACCCGCGCTTCTGCAAATGGATCATCGACGGCGGTGACACGACGGTGACCGTCGGGATCGTGCATCGGGGTGGCGACCGAGTCTTCTTCACGACGCCAGGCCATCTCCAGGCAGCGCGCATCGCCGACCTGCTGAAGGCCCTGCCCCCTGCTCCGCACGACCGGGCCGTCGCCACGATCGCCGGCGGCTTCCTGATGCCCGACATTGCCGCCGGAACCGCCCGTCTGCTCTGGGAACTGTCGGCCCTCGGCTGGCGCACGGCCATTGATCCGGGCTGGCCGCCCTCGTCCTGGGATGACAAGACCAGGACCATTATGGCGCAATGGCTCGGCCTTGCCGACTACGCCTTGCTCAACGCCGAAGAGATCAAAGGCTTCACCGGCATCGAGCCACATGAGCATGCCGCCGCCGCGGTCGCCGGCATGCTGAAACAGTCGCAGGCGCTCGTGCTCAAGATGGGACCGGAGGGCGCCCGCGCTTATCGCGGCGGGGAGACCTTCGCCGTGCAGGCGCCCGAGGTCCGCGTCATCGACACTGTCGGCGCGGGCGATACGTTCAACGCGGCCTTCCTGGCCGCCCTCGTCGAGGGCGCCGATCTTCACGCAGCCTTGTCCTCAGGAGTCGAGACGGCCGCCCGCGCCATATCGACCTTCCCGCGCCGCTACGACGCGGGCTGACGGCCGCGCCGCCCGGACGGGACGACGCACAGCTCCTGGCCTGGACCGCGTCACGCTCCCGCCGCCCAGCCGACGATCTGCTGCCAGAGCCGGGCATAACCCTTCCATTCGACAAAAGCCGGCGGCGCCCAATGCGGACCGCAATCGGAAGCGAAGGCCACCGACCGCCCCTTTCCGAACTGGCCGGCGACGATCAGCGGGTCATCGCCAACTGTCACCACAATGGTCGCATGGTCCTTCGCAGCGAAGCGGTTGTAGCCGAGAAGGTCGGGCCAGTCCGAACCGATCGAGGCGACGATCGGATGAGCTTCGTCGTCCACTTTCGGAGTGATCCCTTGTGGCTTCTCGGCGCGATCGTCGCCGGCTTCGATATGCACCGGCAGCACCTCCTCCACCGCGGTGCCGCGATAGCGTGCCTTGGCCTCGATGCCCTGGAACGTGAGATAGCCGCCGACCATCACGAAGCCGCCACCCGCCAGCACATAGTCGCGGATGGCCTCCAGCCGGTTCGGCAAGGGGCGGGACCGGACGAACGTATCGGGATGCAGCAGCAGCGTATTGGCGCCGATGTCGCTCAACATCACGCAATCATAGGCCGACAGGGCCGCCGCATCGAAGGGGAAATCGCGGGCCGCGACGTGGGCCGGCTGATAGGTCACCTCCCAGCCACCCTCCTCCAGCGCCGATCTCAGCCAGCGAACGCCCTCGGCATATTCGGTGGTGGTGAAGCTGTCGAAGCCTTTCTGGTGTATCGAATGGACCGTCCAGGATTCGCCCGCGATCAGGACGCGTCTCGTCTTGCTCATCTCGTTTCCTCCCTAATTCGACCAAGGGCCCTTTCCCGAGCGTGACGCACGAAAAGAAGCTAGTAAACCGCTTTCATGAGCACCAAGCCGATTTTCACAGCCATTGGACGCTCGGCTGAAGGATCGCTGGCGCTGCGGCGACCACGGCCCGATCCGGCCGAAGCTTGGCATCGGCTCCAAGGAGCACTGTCTCCGTGGAGCTTCAAAGTCGACAGGAACGCTATCGAATTGGTGGCCTGTCGCAGGAATCGGCGGGGCGAACAGCCCGCCGCGACGCTCGATCAGTAAGTTGCTTCGTAGAGAGCGCAGACCTCCTGCTGTTCCTTGCCCTCCAGGAAGGCGATCTCGCCCGTCTTGTGCTTGACATAGACGTCGGCAAAACCCTCGGGGAACCAGCCGACGACGGTCGGGTTGGACTGGAAGCGCTCCAGCGCCTGGCCGAGCGATTGCGGCAGCCGGACGTAGCCGCGTGCGGCAAGTGCGGGGGCATCCAGCAGCGACAGATCTTCCTCGGTAGCTTCAGGGACCTCGAGACCTTCTTCGATGCCCTGCACGCCGGCATTGACGATAGCGGCCAGTTGCAGATGCGGGCTCGCGGCGGGGTCGGCCGCGCGGAACTCGAAATTGAACTGAGCCGCCTTTGCGACGTCGCTGAGGTCCGAGACGGGACAGATGCGCACTGACGCCTCGCGGTCGCGGAAGCCGAGATTGTTGAAGGCCGCGCTCCAGCGATGCGGCGTCAGCCTGAGATAGGAAACCACGCTCGGCGCGGTGATCGCGACGATCGAATCGAGATATTTGAGGATGCCGGCGACGAACTGTCCGGCGGTCCTGGTCATCTCGTGCTTGCCCTTTGGATCCCATGTCGCCGGCTTGCCGGCATGGTCGAGGAAGCTCAGATGGATATGGGCCCCGTTGCCCACCCCGGCCGGGTCGCGGATCGGCGTGAAGGTCGCGTGCCGGCCCTCGCGCTCCGACAGGGCCTGCACGAGTTCCCGCAGAATGGTGGAATGGTCGGCGATCGCCACGCCGCGCGCCGGCCCCATCGTCACCTCGTACTGCCCCGCGCCGTACTCCTTCATGAAGGTGTCGGGGTCGAGACCGGCCGCGCGCATGGCGCCGATGAGAGACTCGGCGAAACGTCGCTCGGTGCGGAAGCCGCCAATCGTGTAGGCGGAACCGACAACGCCGCCGCGATCGGCGAACTGGAATTCATGCTCGAACGCCCCGAACAGCCCGAGCCCGGCGACACGCTCCAGCCGGTCGAGCGCGGCCTTCAGGATCGAACGCGTGCAGAGCTCCCACGGCCTGCCGTCGAGATGGCGGATATCACTCAGCGCGAAATGCTCGACGCCGGCGTCGCCGCCGAGATCGACGCGCACGCGCGCGGCCTCATCGGGGATCATGACGAGATCGCCCAGCGATCCGAACGGGCTGTCGGCGATCGCGTCGAAGCAGGTGATCTGCACATTGGTCGGTGTCCAGCCGACACCGCGCCGCGTCCGCTTCTCGAACTGCGTGGCCGGAAAGGCCTTGCCCCTCACCTTGCCTGCGAGGTCCGTACAGCAGGCGATGATCATTTCCTCACGCATTGTCGTCGTCCCCGTTTCCCGGCGGAACGAGGCGAAGCTCGTCCCATGCCTCTATGCGCCTGCGTGTCGCCGGCCAGTCGGCTTCCGAAACCTTGACGATCAGGGCTTCCAGGAGGGCGACGGCACCGACGACGGTGTCCCATGCGGTCTCGCTTTCGATCGGCAGCGCCAAGACAATATCGGCGTGCCGGGCGGCGGGCGACATCCATTTGTCGGTGACGAGCACGATCGAGCATTGCCGTTTCGTAGCGACGATCTCGGCAAGCCGCACCAGATTCCCCTGATAGCGGCGGAAATCGAAGACGATGAAGACGTCCTGCTTGCGCATGCGCAGCAGATGGTCCGGCCAATGCTCGGGATTGGGCGGCAGATGGAAGATCTTCTGCCGGATCTGCTGGAGATGGATCGACAAGAATATGGCGAGGCTGTCGCTGACGCGCCCGCCGATCACGAAGATGTTGCGGGCCGGGTCCGCGACCAGCCGCACGACGGCGTCGAACTGCTCCGGCGACACGCCGGCCGCCATCTCCTCGACCCTTGCTGCCGCACGCCTGGCATAGTCGGCCAGGAACTCCTCATCCTTGCCCAACTTCTCCGTCGCCTTCAGGTCGAGCGGCGACCGACCGCCCTCGCGCAGTTCCCCGATCAACTGGCGCTGGAACTCCTGATAGCCGCCAAAGCCGATCTTCGCGACGAAACGCGTGATCGACGGCGCGCTGACGCCGCAGCGTTCCGCCAGTTCCTGGATGGTCTGAAGGCCGCCGAATGGATAGTCGGCAAGCACGGCATTGGCGACCTTGCGTTCGCTTGCCGTCAGATTGCCCGCTTCCCGCCTGATCGTCTCGCGCACGGTCATCGACGCCGCAACAGTCCTGAGTTTGCCTGATGGGATTTTTCCGCTGCATTATTCATGCTGAAAAAAATTAGTCAAACGTAAAAATTTCGTTGACTATGATCGAAAATTTTCCTTCACTCCGGGGACGGTCGGCAACCACGCCGCACGCGAGATCCGCTTGTCACCGGAGTTCATGTTGCAGTCCATCGAAGCCGACATCGGGGTGCTTTCGGAACTGGATCCCGAGCCTGTCGAGGTCGTCAATCCCGATGGCGGCTCGCGATTCTTCATCACCTGCGAGCATGCCGGCCGGGCCGTGCCGGCGAGCCTGGGCGACCTTGGCGTATCCGACTCCGAGATGGATCGTCACATTGCCTATGACGTGGGCGCGGAAGGTTTCTCGCGCCGGCTGTCTGCCCTGCTCGACGCTCCGCTGGTGCTGCAGCGCTACAGCCGCCTGGTGATCGATTGCAACCGCCCCCTGGAAGCAGCGGACTGCATTCCCGAGGTAAGCGACAGGACCCCGGTTCCGGCCAATGCCGGGCTTGGCGTCGAGCATCGGCGGCGGCGCTTCGAGGAAATCCACCAGCCCTTTCACCGTAAGGTCGCCCAAATGCTCGACAAGCGGGCCGCATCGGCGGAGGAAACGATCCTCGTCTCGGCCCACAGCTTCACGCCGAAGCTGGTCGGCGGCACGTCGCGGCCCTGGTTCGTCGGCGCCCTCTCCAATCGCGACGCGAGCTTCGCGGAAGCCTTCCTGGCTGAGCTCGGTTCGGCCCGTCCCGACGTCCCCTGCGCGCACAACCAGCCCTATATCGTGGACGACCTGTCGGATTACACGATCCCGGTCCACGGCGAGGGTCGCGGCCTGCCGCATGTCCTGCTCGAGATCCGCAACGACCTCATTTCAGACCGCGACGGTCAGGAGCGATGGGCCACGCTCGTCGCCGCTGTCCTAGCCGCCGCCGCAACCCCGAGAGACCCTGCCCATGGCCGCTGATTTCCCCCAGACGCGCGAGATCCCGCTCGACCCGAAGGCTTCCGCGCTGCTCTTCATCGACGTGCAGAACTTCTCCGTGCGGCGCGATGGCGGCGAGTTCAAGGACCTGCCCGACGCCGAAATCTCGGGCCAATATGCCTATTATTTCGATCGGCTGCGGTCGCTGGCCATCCCCAACATGCAGCGCCTGCAGAAGGCCTTCCGCGAGGCGGGCATCGAGGTGCTCTACACCACGATCGAGAACCTGACCAAGGACGGGCGCGATCGCAGCCTCGACTACAAGATCACCGGCTTCAACGTGCCCAAGGGATCATGGGACGGCAAGGTGATCGACGAGCTCGCCCCGGGGGATGACGAGATCGTGCTCCCGAAATCGTCGTCCAGCGTCTTCGTCTCGACCCATATCGACTATCTCCTGCGCAATCTCGGCGTCCGGCAGGTCGTGATGGCAGGCCTGCTCACCGATCAATGCGTGGAGTCGGCCGTTCGCGACGCCTGCGATCTCGGCTATCTTGTGACGCTGGTGCCGGATGCCTGCGGCACCTACAGCCAGGAGCGGCACGACAATTCGCTTCGCACCATCAAGGGCTATTGCCGGCAGGTCTCCACCGACGAACTGATCAGGGAGATATCAGGCAAGTAACGAGGAAGGGCCGGCGCCCGGGAAGCGGCGTCGGCAAGGGTTCCGCATGCGGCCGGAACGTAGGACGACAGTACCGATAAACACCAAAAGGGGAATGAAGATGAGTACATCGGGACACATCATGCGTGCTGCGGCAGCCCTGCTGCTGCTCTCGACCACGGCGCAGGCCGCCGACGACAAGATCGTGATCGGCGGCGCCCTGTCGCTCACCGGCGTCCAGGCGCCGCTCGACACGCCGGGCGTCAAGGGCGCCGAGGTGGCGGTCAAATATCTCAACGACAATGGCGGCGTGCTCGGCAAGCAGGTCGAGTTCATCAATATCGACGGCAAGTCCGATCCCGTGACCGTCGGCAATGTCGCAGTCGAACTGGTCGACAAGGGCGCCAACCTCATCATGGCGCCATGCGACTTCGACTTCGGCAGCCCGGCGGGACGTGCCGCCCAGGAAGCCGGCCTGGTCGGCATCTCCACCTGCGCGTCCGACCCGCTCTATTCGTCCTGGTCGCTCGGCGACAAGCAGTTCACCTTGTCCATGTGGAACACCACGATGGGTGCGGCCGCCGCCGACTTCGCATTCAAGGAGAAGGGCTGGAAGACGGCCTATGTGGTCACCGACCAGTTCATCGCCTACACCAAGTCGCTGTCCAAATATTTCGTCGCCCAGTACAGGGCCAATGGCGGCGAAGTGATCCTCGAGGACACCTACACCAACGGCGACAACAATTTCTCCGCGCAGCTCGCGCGCCTGCAGGCGCTCGGCAAGAAGCCGGACGTGATCTTCCTCTCCTCCTACGGGCAGGACATCGGTGCGATCATCCGCGCGCTGCGGGAGGTCGGCTACGACGCGCCGGTGCTGGGCGGCGATGCCTATGACGATCCGGCCATGCATGCGGCCCTCGGCGAGAAGCTGGGCAACGACGTGTTCTTCGTCACCCATACCTTCATGGCTCCGGAAGCCCATCCGGACATGCAGAAATTCGTCGAGCTCTACACCGCGATGCATGGCGCGGCGCCGGACACGTCCTTCGTCGCCACGGGGTGGGACACAGTAATGATGATGGCCGAAGCCGTGAAGGCCGCCGGCAGCACCGACGGAGCCGCGGTCGCCAAGGCGCTCGAAGACGGCAAGTTCAAGCTGCTTACGGGCGAGCTCGACTACGGGACGGCCGAGGAAGGCCATGTGCCGAACAAGGCCGCCGTTCTGGTGGAGCTGAAGGGCGGCAAGCCGACCTTCCTCGGCTGGCGCACGCCGGAGACGCTGCCGGCGCCCTGACATGAGCGGCGGGCTACGCCGCCACTGAATGAAAAGCCCCTGATCCTTACGGGCTGAGGGGCCGGTTCGGGAGGGCGGCGCAGGCTGCTGGGCAATGCGTTCCATCGTCGGAAGAAGAAAATGCCTGACATGCATCTCAAGGCGACCGGCGTCACGGTCGAGTTCGCCGGCTTGCGCGCCCTGAACGGCGTCTCGCTTGCGCTCGGCGGCGGGGAGATCGTCGGCCTGATCGGGCCCAACGGCTCCGGCAAGACCACGCTGATCAATGCGATCACCGGACAGGTGCCGCTCGCCGGCGGCAGCGTCACGCTCGACAGCGAGACGATTTCGGGGCTGCCGCCGCGCGCCATCGCGCTGAAAGGCATCACCCGCTCGTTCCAGATCGTGCGGCTCTTCAACAATCTGACGGTGGCCGAAAATGTCGAGGCGGCAGCGCTCGCCCATGGCGACGGGCAGCGTGTCGCCCGCGCCAAGGCGACCACCCTTCTCGACGAATTCGGCCTTGCCGGCAAGGCCGACGATCTCGGCGGTGTGCTCAGCTACGGCGACAAGCGGCGGGTAGAGATCGCCCGTGCGCTGGCCGCGGACCCTTGCTTCCTGCTGCTCGACGAGCCGGCGGCCGGTATGAACGAAGCGGAGACCGAGACCTTGCTCGGCTTGTTGTCCGATCTGCCGCGATCGCGCGGGCTTGGCCTGCTGATCATCGACCACGATATGGGCCTCATCATGCGGCTCTGCGGCCGGCTCCATGTGCTGGCATCCGGTCGTACCATCGCCGAAGGCAGTCCTGAGGAGGTGCGCACCAATCCCGCCGTGATCGAAGCCTATCTGGGCTCGGAGGCCGGCCATGCTTGAAGTATCGGAACTCGCGGTGCGTTATGGCGCGATCAATGCCGTGCGCGGCATTTCACTCTCCGCTGCGAAGGGCGAACTGATCACGCTGCTCGGCGCCAACGGCGCCGGCAAGACCTCCACTCTGATGTGCATCGCCGGTGCGCTCAAGGCGACCAGCGGTTCGGTCAGGCTCGATGGCGAGGACCTTACTTCGGCCAAGCCAGAGACCGTAGTGCGCAGGGGCATCGCCACCGTGCCGGAGACGCGCGACGTTTTCCCCGACCTGACCGTCGACGAGAACCTGACGCTCGGAAGCTATATCAGGCGCAGCGACGCGGCGGGCGTCGCGGAGGATCGCGCCCGCATGTTCGAGCTCTTCCCGCGGCTGGCCGAGCGCGCAGCCCAGCCCGCCGGCACACTGTCCGGCGGAGAACAGCAGATGCTCGTGATCGCCCGCGCGATGATGTCACGCCCCAAGGTGCTGCTGCTCGACGAGCCTTCGCTCGGTCTCGCGCCCGTCATCGTCGACCAGATCTTCGCGATGATCGCTACCTTGAAGGCCTCGGGGCTCACGATCGTGCTGGTCGAGCAGAACGTGGCCAAGGCGTTGTCGGTTGCCGACCGCGCCTATGTGATGCGACTGGGCCGGATCGCCGCCAGCGGCACGGCGGATGAAATCGGCGCGGCCACCGATCTCGGCGCGCTTTATCTCGGGGGCGAACGGTGACATTCACGCTGCAGTTCCTGATCGACGTGCTGAGCCTGGGCGGCGCCTATGCGCTGATGGCGCTCGGCCTCGTCATCGTCTACGGCATCCTGAAGCTGGTGAATTTCGCCTATGGCGAACTCATCATGGTCGCCGGCTACACCATGTTCCTGCTCGGCGGCTCTCCCCTGCCCTGGCTGGTCATGGCGGTCGTGGCCGTCGGCATGGCCGTGCTCGCCGGCATCGCCACCGACTATGTCGCCTTCCGCCCGGTCCGGGCGAAATCGGTGACAGCTGTGCTGATCACCTCCTTCGCCTTCTCCACCCTGCTGCAGAATGCGGCGCTGCTGTTCATCTCGCCGCGCCCGCGGGCCGTGCCCCTGCCCGAGATCTTCTCGCAGACTGTGACGATCGGCGGCGCCGTCACCCCGATGCGCAACCTGATCACGATCGCCGCCGCCGTGGTGCTGCTCGCCCTCTTCGCGCTCCTGATGCGCCGCACCGTCCTTGGGATCGCCATGCGCGCGGCGGCCGCGAACTTCACCATGGCGCGCATGCTGGGCGTGCCGGCCAACCTCATCATCACGGCCGCCTTCGCCATATCGGGCTTTCTCGCCGGTGTGGTCGGACTCCTGTGGATCGGGCGCATCGGCACGGTGGTGCCAGGTATCGGGCTGGAACCGCTGCTCGTCGCTTTCATCGCTACCGTCATCGGCGGCATGCGCAGCCTCCCCGGCGCGGTGATCGGCGGCTTCCTGCTCGCCCTGATCGACACCACGCTCAACTACACGCTGCCTCAGGAACTGCTCAAATTCCGCGATGCCTTCACTTTCAGCCTGGTCATCCTGATCCTGTTGTGGCGGCCGGATGGGCTGATGAAGGGCCCGGCTTCGGGACAAAGGACGTGAGGCCGCGATGAAGAACCATCTTGCCACTGTCGCGATCCTCGCAGGCCTGGTGATACTGGCGGTCGTGGTGACCGAAGCGCTCGGCATCCGCCTCTATGACCGCGTCGCGACCAATCTCTGCATCTCGCTGGTGCTGGTGCTCGGCCTGCAGGTGTTCATGGGCAATTCCGGCATCCTGTCCTTCGCCCATATGGGTTTCATGGGTGTCGGCGCCTATGCGTCGGCCGTGCTCACCATTCCGGCCCAGATGAAGGGCATGGCGCTGCCCGATCTCTATCCCTTCCTGCAGGGTGTGGTGATCTCGCCCTACATTGCTATCGTTGTCGGCGGGCTGCTCGCGGCGCTGGTCGCGGCGATCCTCTCCTATCCGCTGATGCGGCTTTCGGATGCGGCGGCGGTCATCACTTCGTTCGCCCTGCTGGTCGTGCTTTACACGGTGATGACCCATTGGAGCGCGCTGACCAACGGGCCGCGCACGCTCTTCGGCCTGCCCAAGGCGACCGATCTGAGGCTGTCTGCCCTGGTCGCGATAGTTGCGGTGATCGCAGCGCTGGCCTTCAAGGAATCGCGGGCCGGAAAGCTGCTGCGCGCCAGCCGCGACGACGAACGCGCAGCCGCGGCCATCGGGGCTCATATCCCGCTCCTGCGCTGGCGCGCCTTCATCGTCGCCGCCTTCTTCGCCGGCATCGGCGGGGCGCTGTGGGGGCATTTCATCACCTCCTTCTCGCCCAAGGCCTTTTATCTCAAGGAGACCTTCCTCATCCTGTCGATGCTCGTCATCGGCGGCGCCAACACCGTCACCGGCGCGGTGGTCGGCGCCTTCATCGTCACCATCGCCTATGAGGCGCTGCGCGGGCTGGAAGGCGCGCTCAACCAGGCCAAGTTCTCGGCCGAACCCGTCATCGGTCTCACCGAGATCGTGCTGTCGCTCGTCATGGTCGCGGTGCTGGTGCTGCGCCCCGGCGGCCTTTTCCCGACACGCGAGATCGGCACACTGATCGCAAGGCGTTTCGTCCGAAAGGAGAAGATCCCATGAGCTGGAAGACCGACCGCCGTTCCTTCTACTACGCCAATGCCGAGGAGCCGGCCGACATCCGGCTCGATCCGTCGACGACGGCGCTGCTCGTGATCGACGTCCAGAACACCTATCTCGCGCCGAAGGACACCGAGGCGGAAACGGCCCGCTGGCAGCCCTTCTATGACCGTATGCGCGGCACGGTCATCCCCAACGTCGCGAGCCTGATCGAGGACTGCCGCGCCCGCAGCGTCGAGGTGATCTTCGCCCGCATCGCCTGCCACAAGCTCGACGGCCGCGACCGCTCGCTCAGCCAGAAGAAGCCGGGCTTCAACTATCTGCTCCTGCCCAAAGACCTCGAGGAAGGACAGATCGTTCCCGAACTCACGCCGAAAGGCGACGAGATCACCATCCTGAAGACCACGGACAGCGCGCTGACCGGCACCAATCTCAGGCTCATCCTGCACAATATGGGCATAAAGGACGTGATCTGCGTCGGCATCTTCACCGACCAGTGCGTCTCCTCGACGGTGCGCAGCCTCGCCGACGAGAGCTTCGGCGTGGTTGTCGCCGACGATTGCTGCGCCGCCGCGACGATGGAGCTTCACGAGCGCGAGCTCGAGATCATCAACATGATCTACTGCCACGTGGCCAGCAGCGAGGAGTTGGCGGGGTTTTTCGTGAAGGGGTGAGGGAGATGCCTGCTTCGCGAACGCAACAAAGTCGGGAAATCTGGTGCTCTTCCTTCATTCGCATCGCGCTGGGTACCCCTCATCCGACCTCGCTACGCGAGGCCACCTTCTCCCACAAGGGGAGAAGGCGGGAGCCTAGCTTTCCCGGCTCCGCAAATCACCAGCGTCGACGACTAGCGCAGACGTTGCCGCAAGCGTTCCCTTCTCCCCTTGTGGGAGAAGGTGGCCGCGCGAAGCGCGGTCGGATGAGGGGTAAACCTGAAGCGGTTCGTCACAAAAGACTACCCAATCGGTGGTGATATGCCCAGCCTCTACGAACGCGATCTCAAATCGCTCTCCCGCCTCTCCCATCTGCGCTTCTTCCCGCAGGCCGTCATTGGCGGCAAGGGCGCCTATCTCACGTCCGACGACGGGCGAAGGCTGCTCGACTTTTCGGCGTCCTGGGGCGCGGCGAGCCTCGGCCATTCGCACCCCGCTGTCCGCGACGCCGTCCTGCGGGCGCTCTCCGACCACGCCGGCGCGAGCCATCTGTCGAGCGCCAATCTGCCGGCGGTGGAACTGGCGGAAAAGCTGCTGTCGATCGTACCGCGCCGCGCCGCGGGCCGCGTCTGGCTCGGCCATTCAGGCTCCGACGCCAACGAGACCGTCGCGCGTGTCGTCGTCGCGGCAACAGGGCGGCCGCGCATCCTCGCCTTCAAGGGCGCCTATCATGGCGGCACGACCGGCTCGATGGCCGTTTCCGGCCACCCGGTGCAGCAGGGCGTGCCGAAGGCGCAGGGGCTCACATTGATCCCCTACCCCAACCCGTACCGGGATGGTGGCGACTACACTTCGGCCGATACGGCGCTCGCCGAGCTCGAAAGCCTGCTGGCTGGTCCGGTCCCGCCGAACGAGGTGGCGGCCCTACTTCTCGAGCCGATCCAGTCCGACGGCGGCATGGTTGTCCCGCCGGAGAACTATTTCCGGCGGGTGGAGGCGATCTGCCGGCAGCACGGCATCCTCATCGTGTCCGACGAGGTGAAGGTCGGGCTCGGACGCAGCGGCAGGCTGCACGCGTTCGACCATCTCGGCATCGAGCCCGACATCGTGGTCTTCGGCAAGGGGCTCGGTGGAGGCCTGCCGGTTTCGGCGGCGGTCGGGCCGGAGGCCATCATGAACCACAGCCCGGCCTTTTCCTTCCAGACCGTGCACGGCAACCCGGTCTGTGCGGCCGCGGCGCTCGCCGTTCTGGAGACGATCGAACGCGAAGGGCTCGCCGATCGTGCCTCTGAAATCGGCCGGCACCTGATGCAGGAACTGGAACGGCTCAAGCAGAAGCATGCCTTGATCGGCGACGTCAGAGGGCGCGGGCTCGCGATCGGCGTCGAACTGGTCACCGACCGGGCGTCGAAGAGCCCGGCCAGACAGGAAACCGCGCTTGCCGCCTACCGCGCCTTCGAACTCGGTCTGGTGCTCTATTATGTGGGCATGTCCTCGAATGTGCTGGAATTCACACCGCCCCTGACGTTGACCAAGGAAGAGGCTTCGGCCGGCGTCGCGCTGCTCGACCAGGCGTTGACGGACGTGGCTTCGGGAAAGATCGACCGGACCGCGCTTGCGGATTTCGCGGGTTGGTAGGCACGACCCGAAGTCCGGTGCTCCGCCAACGTCCCGGAGAGGCGCAACGAGAATCCGCCTCTCCGGCCATGATCGATTTCTCGCCGTCAGCGACTACATATCGAGAACCGGAACGAAGCCGCCGTGGACCCGCCGCTTCTCGTCATAGGGCATGGCATCCGGATCTGGATACATGCGCGGGTCGGCAATCACCTTCTCCCATCCGGCGTCGCGAACCTCCTTCGACGGCCATTCGATCCAGGAGAAGGTGACTTTCTCGTCGCCCGAGGCCAGCACGGCCCCCTTGTAGTCGGTGACCTTGCCGTCGGGGACGTGGTCGCCCCAGGCGTCGACAACCCGCGTTGCGCCGTGCTCCATCAGGACCGCCGATATCCTAGTGTCGAGGTCGCGGTAATCTTCCTTCCTGGAGGCCGGAACCGGCATCAGGGATCCGTCGACATAACCCGTCTTGCCGCCGGCATTCTTGATGCTGAGGGGCGTGAAGCCGCCATAGATCATCCGCTTGCCGTCGAAAGGCATGGCCGCACCGATCGCCTGCATGCGCGGGTCGCTCATGACCTTCTCATAGGCAGCGTCGGCCGCTTCCTTGGAAGGATATTCATGCCACGAGAATACGATGACCTCGTCGGGCCTCGCCTTCACCGCACGCCTGAAATCCGTGATCTTGCCGTCGGGAACGTCGTCGCCCCATGCCTCGACGACGCGGGTCGCCCCGAACTCCTTGAAAAGCGCGGCCGCGGCGGCGGAATGTTCGATATAGGCATCCTTGTTCGCTGCAGGCACTGCGGCGACGAAACCTTCCACATAGGTCATGACTCTCTCCTCTTTCGCGGCCTCTCTTCCTGTCTTGGAACGGCCCTCGCATGAAAGACGGTGCCGATAGCCAAAAAGATTCATCCACTGGCGAGAATCTTTTTGCCGTCGGCGGGCGTCTTCACGGCAGGTCGACGATGAGTTGGAGAAAGACAATGAACTACGCAGTCGTACGTTATGGGGTGAAAGCGGCAGGGGTGGCGGAGAACCGTGCCTTGATCGCGAAGGTGTTCCAGGAACTGGAGGAGTCCGCAACCGAGGGCCTGCAATATCTGGTGCTGGAACTGGACGACGGGGAGTTCGTCCATATTGTCGGAACGCTTGACAGCGACGAAGCCTCTCCCTTGCCTCGGCTGGCTGCTTTCAAGGCCTTTACCGAGAACCACGCGGACCGGCGCTCGACCGCGATCATCCGATCCCCGGCAAGGATAGTCGGCAACCATCGAATGCTTGCCGCTGCCGAGCCGGCGACCTAGACCATGGCGCTCGAACCTTCCGATAGAGAT
This sequence comes from Mesorhizobium sp. L-8-10, assembly GCF_016756635.1. Taxonomy (NCBI): domain Bacteria; kingdom Pseudomonadati; phylum Pseudomonadota; class Alphaproteobacteria; order Hyphomicrobiales; family Phyllobacteriaceae; genus Mesorhizobium; species Mesorhizobium sp. L-8-10. The sequence continues at coordinate 6,617,663 of NZ_AP023263.1, forward strand.
GGGACCTTGCCGGAGACGATGAACGCGAGCACGCAAAAACTCGATCGGCCGGCATTGGATGCCATGCTCGCCGGTCTCCGCCCAAGGCTGCACAGATACTGCGCGCGCATGTCCGGTTCGGTGATCGACGGCGAGGACATCGTGCAGGAGACGTTTGTGAAAGCGCTCAATGCGCTCGACGGCAACATCACGGTCGAGCAGCCTGAGCGATGGCTGTTCCGGATCGCCCACAATGCCACCCAGGACCACCTGCGCCGCCGTAGCCGGGAAAGGTCGCGAATGAGCGAAGCCGACATGACCACGATCGAAGACCCCTCCGGCCGCGCCGACGCCCGTCACATCGCCCAGACCAGCCTTCGGACTTTCATGCAGCTACCGGTCGCCCATCGCAGTGCCGTCATCCTCGTAGATGTTCTCGGGCTGAGCCTGCACGAGACCTGCGACGTCACCGGCGCGACACTCGCCGCCACCAAAGCGGCGTTGCATCGCGGCAGGGCGCAGCTTCGATCGCTCGCTGCGGAGCCCGAAGAAATTGCCAGGCCCGCGCTTGACGCCGACGACGAGAAGCGCCTCCGCCGCTACGTCGATCTCTTCAACGCGCGCGATTTCGATGCCGTGCGCGCGCTCGTCGCCGAAGATGTCCAGCTTGAGGTCGTCAATCGCACCCGCATGCGCGGCAAGGCGGAAGTGTCCAACTACTTCGGAAACTATGACCGAGCCGTGGATTGGGTCCTCTCCCTCGGTTTTGTCGACGGCAACCCCGCCATCCTCGTCCACGATCCCGCCGGATCGGATCTGAAGCCTCGCGGCTTCATGCTTCTACAGTGGCTTGAGGACGAGGTCGTCAGCATCAGGGATTTCCGCTACGCCCCCTACTGCCTCGATGGCGCGGACATCCGCGGGCTCGATGAATGAGGTGCGACGGAACGATGATCGGTTCCGTCCAGCCGGCACCGTCGTTCGTGTCGACTTCCATCGCGCTCCCGGGCATGGCGTCCGGCCGGCCTTGCCGGCGAAGTTCTGGCCGCCGTCGTGGCTGATAAAGATTGGGACGGAAAGCAAGCGCTGCGGAAAGCGATGCGGATCGATCAGCCCGGGCCCGCCCTCTCGCCGCATCTGGACAGCTCCCGTGAAAGGCGCATTGGGTCAGGGTCGGACGGCTTGCAATCACCGTCCGGCGGCCTACCATGGATCGCGTAGCTCACCCTATAGGAGTGCAGCCATGGACTTCACCGTAGTGCCCATTGTCAAGCCGGACGCTGCCAACTTCATTTTCGGCCAGTCGCATTTCATCAAGACCGTCGAAGACTTGCACGAGGCACTGGTCGGCGCGGTTCCGGGCATCCGCTTCGGGCTGGCCTTCTGCGAGGCCTCCGGTAAGCGGCTGGTGCGCTGGTCGGGCAATGACGAGGCCTCCCTCGCCCTGGCGCGCGACAACGCATTGGCCATCGGCGCCGGCCACACTTTCTTGATCTTCCTGGGCGACGGGTTCTTTCCCGTCAACGTGCTGGCTGCGGTGCGCGCGGTGCCGGAGGTCTGCCGCATCTATTGCGCGACGGCCAACCCGACACAGGTGATCGTCGCGCAAACGGAGTTGGGCCGCGGCGTGCTCGGCGTGGTGGATGGCGCCTCGCCGCTGGGTGTCGAAACCGACGACGACATTGCGTGGCGGAAAGACCTGCTGCGAAAGATCGGCTACAAGCTGTAATGGCTAGAAAATGAAGCTTGCCGCCAAGTTCGGAGACGACAATCTGCCTGTCGTCCCACACCAGCACAGACACCGGACGGGTCAGTCCTTCGAGAAGCGCTTCCGGCACGCCCGCGCCATCGAAACGAAGCAGCCGCCCGCTGCCGGATCGAAAGCCTGTCGCCTGGTCGAAGAGGCCGTGTTCGAGGACGAGCAGGCGCCCTTGGTCATCGAAGGCGATATCGACCGGCGCATTCAATCCCTCGCGCTCGACGCGCTGGGCCCGCGCATCATTGTCCTCGAGCAATGACACGACCTTTCCACCGCCCGCAACGAAAGGAAACCCGCCGAACAGCGAGACGTAGAGGCGCCCGTCGCGAAGCGCGATACCGGTCGGCACCGCGTCGACCGCGTGGGTGGTCCCTTTCGGGAACTCCGTGGGCGAGAGATCCTGCAGACCGGTTTGACTGATCCTCGAAAAGGCGATGAGGGTCTTCCTGCCGGTCCCGTCAGCCTCCAGCCGCTCGACCGTGTTGCGGGCGGCATCGACCACATAGGTGCTCCCCCTGGAGACGAGGAAGTCGTACGGGTTCCAGAAATCATCGTCTATCACGCGCACCGTTTCGCCATCGATCGCTAGGAGCGCGTGGTCGTAAGGTCCCTCCTCCAGATCGACAGGCGTCCAGCCTTGCGCGACGACATAGGCGCCTTCGACGGCCAGCACGCGGTAAGGACCGGTCGGATCGCCGATCACGTCGCGGCCATGCGGCAAGACCGGCCCAAAGGCGGTCAATGTGCCGTCCGGATGGCGGCGAAAGAGCCTCCCACCGGCGAGATCGGTGACCAGCAGATCATCTCCCTCACGGGAGAGACCCGCGAAGATGGCCCCCGCCATCGTGACGGTTTCGAGCCTGGAGCCGGGGCCGGCCCTGGGCTCGGCCGCGGCCACGGCTGGAAGCAGCATCAGGGCGATCAGGACGACGACCCGGAGCGAACGCATCGAAAGCCTCCATTCGCCGCGAAACGGAAGTCGGGATTGTATACAAGCCGAGCCGTCGTGGTGAGGCGGGACGGATCGCTGTTCCAGGATCCGCCGCGCAGCACCTTGAACCGGCCGGAAATCGCAGGGTCCGGCTCACCGAGGTAAGGCGCGTAGAAGTCGCGCGTCCATTCCCAGACATTGCCGACCAAATTCAGCACGCCCTCGCGGCTCGCTCCTTCTACGAAGGAATCGGCCGGCGCAGACATTTCATAGCCGTCCGCATCGTCGCCAGCGCAACATTCGGCCGCGCCCGCATTGGACTTCCCGGTGTCGGAAGGTGTCGAACCCCACGGGAACGCATCGCCGCCGGCTCCGCGCGCGGCGCGTTCATATTCCCGCTCCGACGGCAGCACCAGGCCGTAATGGCGGCAAAAGGCGTCCGCGTCGTCCCAACTCACGCCGACCACAGGATGATCGTCCAGACCCAGCACCGGGTGATTGGCGTAGAAGGCGGGCCGATGGCCGGTCGCTTCAACGAAATCCCTGTACTGCCGGTTCGTGATTTCCGTGCGATTGATCACAAAAGCCTGGCCGTCGACAAGCCGGCGCGGGCGTTCGTCTTCGCGACCGTCCTCATTGCCGAAGATGAAGGGACCAGCCGCTATCAAAATCAGAGGATTGCCGGGAATGGGGTCATCCCCGGCCCTCGCACCGCTGGCGGCCAACAGCACGATCGCCAGGACAGATGCCTGCAACTCAGAAATCGACACGTCTCTGGCTCTCCGCATCGAACAGGAATGCCCTGTCAGCCGCGATCCTGAGACCGATCCGCTGGTCGATCTCGCCGGCAAAATTCTTGTCGGCGCGGATGGTGACGAGACGATCGCCGGCATAGACGCTGACGAGCGTGCTTTCGCCGGTCAGCTCGGCCGAATAGATCGGCGCAACCATGTCGGCACGGGGATCCGTGGCGTCGGCGACGTGGACATCCTCGGGGCGGATCCCGAGGACCGCACGGGGCAAATCCACCTGCCCGAACCCCTCGACCCTCAGGCCATCATTGGTGAAGACGCCGCTTGTTACGGCGCCGCCGATCAGATTCATCGGCGGCGAGCCGATGAAGCCGGCGACGAAGAGGGTACGCGGATCGTTGTAGATTTCCTTCGGCGTCCCGAGCTGCTCGATAACGCCCTTGTTCATCACCGCGACACGGTGGGCAAGCGTCATCGCCTCGATCTGGTCGTGGGTGACGTAGATCGTCGTCACCTGCAACTCGTGCTGCAGGTGCTTGAGCTGCGCCCGCATCTGCACGCGCAGCTTGGCGTCGAGGTTCGACAGGGGCTCGTCCATGAGGAAGGCCTTCGGCGTGCGGATGATGGCGCGCGCCAGCGCGACGCGCTGGCGTTGCCCGCCGGACAATTCCCTGGGCAGCCGGTCGAGCAGGCCGTCGAGTTCCACCCGCCGCGCCACGGCGAGAACCAGGCGGCGACGCTCGTCCGGCGGCACTTTCCGGATCTTAAGGGGGTAGCCGATGTTCTCTTCGACATTGAGATGCGGGTAGAGCGCGTAGGATTGGAAGACCATGGCAACGTCACGATATTTGGGCAGCAGGTCGTTCACCCGGTCGTTGCCGATGAAGATGTCGCCGGCGGTGGCTTCCTCCAGGCCGGCGATCATGCGCATGGTCGTGGTCTTGCCGCATCCCGAGGGTCCGAGGAGAACGAGGAACTCCTTGTCCTTCACCGCGAGGTCCAGATCGCTCACGGCGACGAACTGGCCGAATTTCTTGACAACATCCTTGAGCGTGACCGAGGCCATGTTCATCCCTTGACGGCGCCGAAGGACAATCCGCGCACAAGATGCTTCTGGACTATGAAGGCAAAGATCATGATCGGAATGCAGGCGGTGAAGCCGGCGGCGCTGATCTCTCCCCAATAGGTGCTGTACTGCGTGACCCGTCCGGCAATGCCGATCGGCAGCGTCTGCGACCGTTCGGTAAGGGTGAGGATGAGCGCGAGCAGGAACTCGTTCCAAGAGATGATCAGGCAGAAGATCGCCGTCGCGGCAAGCCCGGGGCGCGCGAGCGGCAGGGCGATCCGGAGGAACGCCCCCCAGCGCGTGTCGCCATCGACCATCGCCGCTTCCTCCAGTTCGACCGGCAGATCCTGGAAGTAACTCTTCATCATCCAGGTCGCGAAGGGAAGATTGAAGGCAGTGTAGGCCACGATCACCGCTGGTTTGGTATTGAGCAAACCGAGATAGTTGAAGGCGATGTAGAGAGGGATGATGGTCACGATCGGCGGCATCATGCGCGTCGACAGGATCCAGAATGAGATCTGGTAGCGCCAGCTGCCCGGATATTGGAACCGGGCAAGCGCATAGCCGGCCAGGGTTCCGAAAACGACCGAGACGATGGTGGTCGAGATCGCGATGATCAGGCTGTTCGCGGCATAGGTGAGGAACGGCCGTTCGATGAAAGCAGCGTGATAATGCTTGAGCGTCGGTTCCTCGGGAAACCACTGGGGCGGGACCGAGAAGATGTCGATGTCGTATTTGAACGAGTTCGCCGCGATCCAGTAGATCGGGAAAAGAGTGACCACCAGCGCCACCGCGATCGCCACATAAGCCGCGGCGGCCTGGAGTCTCGCACTCTGTCGGCTACGCATCATCGTCGTCACCTAGTTCGCGAGCCGCATGCGCTTGATGAACCACGTGCTGAAAGCGACGGTCGCAAACAGCACGAACAGCGAAATCGCCGCCGCATAGCTCGGATCCGCGAAACGATACGCCACCTGGTATATGTACAGGCTCAACGTCTTTGTCCGGTCGGCAGGCCCGCCCCCGGTCAGGATGAACACCAGGTCGAAAAGCCTCAGCGCGTCCATGATGCGGAGCAAAAGCGCGACCGCGATGACCGGTTTCAGGAACGGCAGCGTCAGGTCCCAGAACTGCCGCCAGGCCGAGGCGCCGTCGATCGCCGCTGCCTCATAGGGTTCGTCGGGGAGGCTGGACAGGCCGGCGAGCATCAGCAGGAAGATGAAGGGCGTCCACTGCCAGACATCGGCGACGATCACCGACAACATGGCCAGATTGACGTCGCCGGCCCAGGCCTGGAGGGGCAGGCCCAGCTGGAACATGATCTCGTTGAGAACCCCGAACTGAGGCTCGTAGATGAGCTTCCATGTGATCGCCACGGCGATCGGTGGCAACATCATCGGCAGCATCAGTACGGTCTTCAGGAAGTTCAGCCGCCTTATGTAGCGATCGAGAAGCAGGGCGAGACCGAGGCCGAGCAGGAACTCCGCGCCGACGGCGAAGACCGTGAACACAAGCGTGTTCCAAAGGCCGACATGGAACTGGCCGTCGGTGAGCAGTCTCAGGAAATTGTCCGCGCCGGCAAATTGCCAGGGAATGTCCGGATTGGGGCTTATCCGCGTCGTCGCGGCGACAAACATGTAGATTCCCGGGAAGATCGTCAGCGTCATCAGCACCAGGATCGCGGGCGCAAGCATCAGAACACGCAGATGGCGCTCGGACCAGCGCTCAAGCGCGCCGCCATCGGGCGCGCCTGCATGGATGGTCATCGGAACGTCCGTCGCCATATCAGGTCCTCATGCCGGCGGGCCGCGGGCCCGCCCCCGCAATGCCGTACGACGTTCATCAACGGGATACCTCTCACAATCCCGCTCCGTGATCGGCTATTTGATGCCGGTGATCTGTTCGACCTCGCGCTGCGAGTTCTTGAGCGCCTCTTCCGGCGTGATCGTCCCGGCAACCGCCTTGGACAGTTCGATGCCGAACGTGTTCTCGATCTCGGGCCATTTCGGGTGGCGCGGCCGCGGCGTGGAAGCCTCAATGGCCTGCATCAGCACCGGATAGTGCCGGAACTTCTCCTGGCTGGTCAGATCCGGATCGGTGAAGGTGGACTTGCGCACCGGAGGATTGCCGCGCTCGGCCGAGATCTTGATCTGTTCGGGCGAGGTCGCCCACAGCATGAAGTCGAAGGCTTCCTGTTTGTTCTTGGCCGCAGCCATGATGCCCATGGTCCAGTGGCCGATCTCGGAACTGCCCGGCTTCGTGCCCGCCGGTATCTGCGAGTAGGAGATCTTGCCGACCATTCTCGACTGGCTCGGGTCCTCGAAGGTCGCGACCCAGTTGGGCCAGTTGATCGACGACGCCGCGGTGCCCGCCGCCAACGCCTGTCCGACCTCATTGGCGTTGTAGCTTTCGACGCCCTTCGGCGAGACGTCGCGCAGCGCCATGAACATCTCCATGGCCTGCGCCCCTTCAGGCGTGTCGATCGTCACCTTCGACCTGTCCGCGTTGAACATGTCGGCGCCGTAGGACCAGAACAGGGGCATGAAATCGGCGACCACGGGGTTGCCCTGGCCGCCGCGGAAGACGTAGCCGAAATAGCGGCCACCGCCTTCCTTGCTCAGGGACGTGGCCGCTTTCAGCACGTCGTCCCAGGTCTTCGGCGCCTCGACGCCGGCTTCTTTGTATTTGGCCGCGTCGTAGAAGAACATCTGCGCGTTGCCGACATAGGGCAGGCAGACATAGGGACCGGTGTTGTACGGGTTGCGGCAGATAGCCAGCGACTTCGACAGGAAGTCATTGTCGGGGCCGTCAAGCCCGGCTTTCCCGAAATAGGGCGTCAGATCTTCGAGATGGCCGTTCTCGGCGAAGAACGGGATCCAGGGATCGTCCATCAGCACGATGTCGAAGGCGCCCGATTTCGTCTGTCCGGCATTCGCCGCCTGCTCGAACACATTGCTGTAGGGCGCCTGGACGATCTCGACCTTGACGTTCTTCGATTTCGAATAATCGGCAGCCGCGGCCCGAAGACCGTCACCTTCGCTGCCCGAAGGCACCAGAACCGTGAAATCAGCCGAGGCACCAGTCGCAACCAGCGACGAAAGCGCGACGGCCGCCGTGAGAAGCAGTTTCCGAAGCATTCTTTCCTCCCTTGCCAATGGAGGCCACGGCCATCCGGCGACGGGGTGCTGTTGCTTGCCGAAACAACTAATGCCATCCGCTTGTGGGAATGGCTGTCCGCGCCGGGCAAACGGGCGCAACTGCAGCACGACGTTCGCCATGGCGATCTGAGACGCATGGCTCAGCCCCGCTTCGGCCGGATGAAATGGCTGGGAAGCGGAGCCTTCGTGACCTTTGATTATCTTATGCCTTTCCCGGTAGGGCCACAATGACAACCGAGGCCCGCGGGGAAGCGGCTCGGGGACAGCTCGTCTTCCGGATCGCTGTTTTCCGAACTTCGCCGGCTGTGGCCTTGGGCCGGCGGCAAGGTCGATCCGCGCGTGAATGCGCCTTGACCCGATCGAAGGCCGCAAATAGCCATTCCGGTAGCGCCTACCTCTCCCGCTCGGCCGCACTACCTTTCCCGATGCCGTGCGACGCTCGGTCGGCGGCAGTCACGCAGCGCAGACGACGAGGTCACCTCATGATCACGACCCGGAGGTCTTTTGTATGCGGTGCCGGTGCAGCAGCGTCTGTGGCCGCATTCCCTCAGATTTCGCTCGGTGGGGCCCGACAGCCGGAGACCCGCCCCATTCCATCCTCAGGCGAGAGGATACCGGCAGTTGGGCTCGGGACATGGATCACGTTCAATGTCGGCGACGATCCCCTGCTCAGGGACGAATGTGCCGACGTCATCGCAGCCTTCTTCGCATCGGGCGGACGCATGATCGACTCCTCGCCCATGTACGGCTCGTCACAAGCTGTCGTCGGTCATGGTCTGGCAAAGCTCGGCCGGGCGGACGATGTCTTCTCGGCAGAGAAGGTCTGGACCTCATCCGGGCGAAGCGGTCCGGCACAGATCGAGCAGTCGCGCCGCTTCTGGGGAGTGCCTCGTTTCGACCTTGTCCAGGTCCACAATCTTGTCGCATGGAACAAGCATCTCCCGACGCTTGCCGAGATGAAGGCTGCTGGCCGGCTCCGCTATTTCGGCATCACCACCTCGGAGGGCCGCAGACATGATCTCCTCGAAGAAATCATGCTCAGCCATCCGCTGGATTTCGTGCAGCTCAGCTACAACATCGTCGACCGCGAGGCAGAGAAGCGGCTCCTGCCGCTTGCAGTCGAGCGCGGCATTGCCGTGATCGTCAACCGCCCCTTCCGTCAGGGTGCTCTCACCAGACACCTTGAAGACCAGCAACTGCCCGGCTGGGCATCCGAGATCGGCGCTTCGAGCTGGGCACAATTCATCCTGAAGTTCATTCTCTCGCATCCGGCCGTCACCGTCGCCATACCCGCGACCACCCGGGTCGACCACGTGCGCGAGAACATCGCCGCCGCTTCCGGTCCCTTCCCCGATGCCGCGATGCGCGACCGGATGGCAGCCTATGTCCGCGACCTCTGACAGCGGCGGTCGGCGACCGGCATGATGTCGGAGTGGTGGACCTACCGTCCCGAAGATCTCCTGCTGTTCTCCCCGCGCGCTTACTGGCGCTTGTTTGAGCTGCTCAATGCAGAGCTCTGGCCCGTGCAGGTCCTGGCCTTGGCTGCCGGCCTCGTCATTGCAGTTGTGGCGTTCCGCCCCGGACGCAACCATGACCGATGGATCCCGCTTATCCTGGCCGCAGCGTGGACCTTCGTGGGCTGGTCTTTCCTGTGGAACCGGTATGCGACGATCAATTGGCCGATCGCCTATGTCGCACCGGCCTTTGCCCTCCAATCCGCTCTGCTGCTGCTTGCCGGCACGATGCCCAAAGGTCTGGTCTTCGGTCGGCGCGGCATCGGCGGCCGTGCCGGACTGTTCCTGGCAACGGTCGGCATTGTCGCATATCCCGTACTTCCGCCCCTGTTCGGGCGTTCCTGGTCGAGCGCGGAGCTGTTCGGCATGGCGCCCGACCCCACAGCGGTCGTCACATTGGGCCTCCTCCTCTCCGCGCGCGGCAGACTACCGTCGATACTCATCCCAATTCCGCTCGCCTGGTGCCTGCTCAGCGGCACGACGCTTCTTGCGATGAACGATCCGCAAGCCTGGTTCCCCTTTCTGGCAGCCGTCATTGCGCTCGTTGCCGCAGCTCTCAACATGATCGGCAGCCGATCGACCCAGGCATGAGAACTGGCATGCTTCGTCGACAACCCCACCAGAGTTGGAAACCGCGAGGCTCTTTCGGCGCATCCGGCGCTGCTGCACATTGCGGTGGAAACGCCTGGCTGGATCATGAATGGCGGCGGCGCGCCGGCGGCGTGATATCAAGGGCAACTCGGTGCCGTCGCTTGGCGCGCATACGGATGCGATCGGCAAGGGAAACAGGGAGTGGGCCATGGCAGAGATCGACATCGAAGGGATTCGGAGTTGGATCGGATGCACCGAGACTGCTCAAGACACCGTCACGCCTCGCCTCGTGCGCGAGTTTCGCGCGACACTCGGAGATAATGCGCTGAAACGCGCCGACATCGCGCCGCCCGCTATCCACTGGTGCCTCGCGCCAACCGCGCTTCCGCCCGAAAAGCTCGGTCGCGACGGCCACCCCGAGAAAGGCGGCTTCCTGCCGCCCGTGCCGCTGCCGCGGCGCATGTGGGCAGGCGGGCGCATCGCCTTCCATGAGCCCCTGCTCGAAGGAGACGAGGTGACCCGGACGTCCCGTATCGCCGACATCGCCGCCAAGACAGGCAGGAGCGGCAGTCTGGTATTCGTCACGGTCGAGCACGAGTTCGCCACGGAACGGGGCCTTGCCGTGCGCGAGCAACAGGACATCGTCTATCGCGAGGATCTGGCCGCCAGCGTCGCGCCTCCCGCGGCCGCAGAGGCCGCGGGCGCATATCGGGTGGTGGTCGAGGCGACCACGACGCTGTTGTTCCGCTATTCCGCGCTCACCTTCAACGGCCATCGGATCCACTACGATGTCGACTATGCGCGAGAGGTCGAGAACTATGCCGGGCTTGTCGTGCACGGCCCCTTGCAGGCAACCTTGATGCTGCATCTCGCGACCAGGCTGAACGGCGGCAACTGTCCCGCCCGCTTCAGCTACCGCGGTATGGCTCCTCTCTTCGCCGGCGCGCCATTCAGCGTCAATGCCGACGCAACGGGCCTTTCATTCTGGACCGCGAGCGACACAGGGCATGTCGCCATGCGCGCCACGTGTGAACGCTGAAAGGGGAAGCGCACCTTGCTTCATGCGGCATTTCAAGTCTCGGTTCACTCGACGGTAACCGATACCGCCGCGCGACATCCATGCTATGATCGGCACCGGTGCGGGGTCGGCGACGGGCGTTGTTGCGCCTTGGGCAGATCCCGGCCTCGCTTTTGCGAAGGAGGCCGAAATGGCTGCAATCCCCCCTGTGTGCGACTTCGGCTGGCCGGCGATCGACGCTGTCCTCCCCGGTATCGACGGTCGGGATCATTCGATACTCGGACAAGCCGGTCCCAACGGCCTGGTGGTGGCCTTCATCTGCAACCACTGCCCCTATGTGAAAGCGGTAATCGGGCGCATCGTCCGCGACGCCGCCGATCTGAGAGCCGAGGGTATCGGCTTCGTGGCGATCAACTCCAACGATGCACACGCCTATCCCGAGGATTCCTTCGACAACATGAAGCGCTTCGCGGCCGAGCACCGCTTCCCCTTCCACTACCTCCACGACGAGACCCAGAAGGCGGCGCGTATCTACGGTGCCGCCTGCACGCCTGACTTCTTCGGCTTCAACCGCGAGTTCAAGCTGCAGTATCGCGGCCGGCTCGACGCTTCCCGCAAGGAGGAGGGTCCGCCCGACCTGCGGCGCGACCTTTTCGAAGCGATGAAGGAGGTGGCCAGGACCGGCAAGGGACCGAGCGAGCAGGTCGCATCGGTTGGCTGCTCGATCAAATGGAAGGAACGCGAACTGCACTGACGGGACGCCGCGACACGGCGACCCGTGGAGGGTGGAGGGACGGTCGCCTCGAATTAAGGATGCTGTTTCAGATAGGCGATCACATTCGCCAGATCGTCATCCTTCTTCAGGCCGGCGAACGCCATTTTCCCGCCTTTGATCATCCCCTTGGGATTCCTCAGATATTCCGTCAGGCTGGCGTCGTCCCAGACCAGCCCGGCCTTGCCGGCTTCGATCATGGCGGACGAGTATTTGAAATCCGGATGCGTGCCGGCCGTCCGGCCGATGACCCCCTTCAGAGATGGGCCGACCTTGTTCTTGTCCTCGTCGGCGACGTGGCAAACCTTGCATTTGTTGAAGACCTTTTCGCCGGCGGCGGCGTCCTGCGCATGGGACTGGCTTGCGGCGAAGGTCGCTACGGAGATGGCGGCGAAGAATGCGATTGCGCGCATGGCGTTTCCTTCATCGATCGTCGGAACTCTGGACGACTTGACCCATGCCGATGCTTCGACCCCGCCGGCATGCGCGTTGACGCGGGAAAGCGGAATGCCCGCTCCTCCCGAAGGAATTGCGGCGCCTGCATGTTGCGACAAGCTAAAAGGCCTGCAGTGGAAGTCAACGGCGCCAAGATGCCGCGGATTCCAGGAAAACACACATTCGACAATAACATAGCAGCTTTCACAGTCGCCTCCTGCGAGGAAGGCGGCACGTCATGGAGCCTGCGGGACCGGGCAGTTGCCGCGGACCGGGCAAGGAGACGCGGCCGCGTCCGACCCGCCATCGATGCCTGCCTGTTGCGGCCTCAGAAAGAGTCCCGCCGATCGCTCGCAGCCTCCGAAAGGCCCCGCTCGCGGCGCGGAGAGCCCGCACCGGCGGTCGAGGCCTCGTGGATGCGTGAGCATCCGCGACCACTGGATGGGTCAACTTCCAGGCACAAGCCATCCGATGGGGCGGACGGAAGCGTCAACCCGTTGCCGATCGCCTTGCCTCCCCAGTTCCCTGCCCGAGATGGCTCAGCAGGTCGACCGGCAGCGGGAAGACAACGGTGGAAGACCGCTCACCTGCGATATCGTGCAGCGCCGCGAAATAGCGCAATTGCATGGCCAGCGGTTCCTCGGCAAGGATGCGGCCGGCTTCGACGAGCTTTTCGGCCGCCTGCTGTTCGCCTTCCGCGTTGATCACCTTGGCGCGGCGCAACCGTTCGGCCTCGGCCTGCTTGGCGATGGCGCGTATCATGCTCTCGTTGAGGTCGATATGCTTGATCTCGACATTGGTCACCTTGATGCCCCAGGCATCGGTCTGCTGGTCGAGCATCTCCTGGATGTCGCTGTTCAGCCGGTCCCGCTCGGCCAGCATCTCGTCGAGCTCGTGCTTGCCGAGCACCGAGCGAAGCGTGGTCTGCGCAAGCTGGCTCGTCGCCGCCATGAAGTCCTCGACCTTGATGATGGCCCGCTCCGCATCGATGATGCGGAAATAGAGAACGGCGTTGACCTTGACCGAGACGTTGTCGCGCGAGATCACGTCCTGCGGCGGGATGTCCTGCACCACCACTCTCAGGTCCACCCTGACCATCTGCTGCACGAAGGGAATGAGGATGATGAGCCCGGGGCCCTTGACCCCCGTGAAACGCCCCAGCGTGAACACGACACCGCGCTGGTATTCGCGCAAGATACGGATCGCCGCAGAAAGAAACAGGACGATGGCGAGCGCAATGACAAGATAGCTTACATATTCGATCATCGTGAACACCCTTCATTTGTCGTCGTCGGGCCGCCCCACCACCAGGGTCAGTCCGTCGACGGCCGTCACCCGGACCGTTTCGCCTGGAACAAAGCCCTCTCCTCCCCGTGCCTGCCATCGTTCGCCTTGCGCCGCCACGTGCCCGGCATCTCCCGACCAATCCAGGATTTCAACCGGCAGGCCACGCATGGCCTGGGTCCCAATGCGCGCCGGGATTTTGCGCGCCCGCCACAGATAGCGCCCGGTGAGCAAGGTCAGCCCGAAGATCATGGCTGCCGCGATCGCTATTACCGTCCACGACAGTTGGAAGCCGGGCGCTTCGACCCTGAGCAGCATGCTTGCGCCGAGGAGAAACGCCACGAGCCCGCCAAGGCCAAGAACAATGGTCGGGTTGAAAGCCTCGACGATCAGGAAGACGATCCCCAGAAGCATCAGAGCGAGGCCGGCATAGTCGATCGGCAGCAGGTCGAGCGCAAAGAGACCGAGCAACAGACAGATGAGGCCGATCACGCCCGGAGCGACCGCACCGGGCGTGGAGAACTCGAAGACGAGACCGTAAATGCCGATCAGCATGAGGATAACGGCGACGTTGGGATTGGTGATCACCGAGAGGATACGGATCAGCCAGCCCGGCTCCAGCGTCTCGACGCGCAAGTCCCTTGTCGCGAGAGGCCGCTCTTTCCCATCGGCGCCCTTCACGTCCCTTCCGTCTATTCCTTCGAGGAGTGCGGGCGTATTGCGGGCAACGAGATCGATGACACGCTCTTTCAGTGCTGCGTCGGCGGACAGGCTGGCAGCCTCGCGCACGGCCTTTTCCGCCCAATCGGCATTGCGCCCCCGCAGTTCGGCAAGACTGCGGATGAAGGCCGCGGCATCATTGGTCGCCTTCGCCGACATCGTATCTTTTGGCGGCGGCGCCGTCTTGTCTCCCTCCTTGCCGTCCTTGTTGTCGTCGGAGGGTGACGGCAGTCCCGGGAATGGGCTTCCGAGCTCGACGGGCGTCGCGGCGCCGAGATTGGTGCCTGGGGCCATCGCCGCCAGATGGGTGGCGTAGAGGATGTAGGTGCCGGCGCTCGCGGCGTGGGCTCCCGAAGGAGCGACGTAGCCGACCACCGGAACGGATGAGGCGAGGATGTCGGCGATGATCTCGCGCGTGCTTGAGACGAGACCGCCCGGGGTGTTCAGCCGCAGGATCGCGATCTCGGCATCCCGTTCGGCTGCGGTCGCCAGACCGTCCTTCACATGTCTGGCGGTTGCGGGCCCAATGGCCCCGTCGATCTCGATGACGAGTCCAAGCCGGCCATTGCCGCTCTGTTCCTGTGCGATGGACAAGAATGTGGCAAGCCACGCAGCAGCAGCCAGAACCAATGCCAGAACAACCGCACCAGTTCGTTTCACGCCTACAACTCCATACATTAGATATGGGGCCGCAGGCGCCGAAATCCATTTTTGCACGCTCACGTTGGTGAATGCGGCCATGCCGCGGGGTCGACCACCATCGCGTCAGGGTCAGGTAAGGTCGCGGCAGCAGATCGGCGAGACGATCGATGGCGCCAATTCTGACGGCATTGGGGGTCCCGAAGATACGATCGAGACAGGAGGCCGCATCGGACTCGAGTCCGACGCAGAACGTGTCTATGCCCATCCGGTTCAGGCCGAGCACGGCCCTGCGCGCATTGCGACGAACGATTGCGTCTTGGTCCCGGCGAGGTTATTGCTTGACGATGACTCAAGCAGAAAGGAGGGCTGCGTGATCACGTTCTTTCGTCACCACCGTCAGCGCGGCCCCGTTCAGGCCCTGCAAACGCGTTTGCAGGGCTGACCCGAGACGATCCCGTTCTCTTCCGGTCCGCCCAAGCGGCAGGTGTCGAGCGCTGAAGCTTGATGCCTCGCCGGTTTCGACCACCCTACAGACCGCCGAAGGCTCCATTCATGCAATCGGCATCGCCATGTCCGCGGCATGACTGGCGTCCCATCGGGCAGACCAGAGAACAAAAATGACCTCGATCAATTTGAGAAATGTCGGCGTGACACTCGTCGACACGCTCTATTCCAATCTCGACATCGCCATCACGGCCGGCGACCGGCTGGGCGTCGTCGCCGCCAACGGCAGAGGAAAGTCGACCCTGCTCCGTTGCATCGCCGGCAGCTTCGAGCCGACGTCGGGAGACATCACACGCTCGCGCGGGCTGCGCATCGGCCATGTGGAGCAGGATGTTCCGGCAAGCCTCTCCGACACGTCCTTTCGTGAGGCTGTGCGGCTGGCGCTGCCGCCTGACCAGGCCGAAAGCGAGGCATGGCGGGCCGACATGGTGCTCGAATCCCTCGAAGTGCCCGAGCCGCTCCGCGACCGACCGCTGGGCAGGCTGAGCGGCGGCTGGCAAAGGCTTGCCATGCTTGGCCGGGCGTGGGTGACCGAGCCGGACATGTTGCTGCTCGACGAGCCCACCAATCATCTCGACCTCGCCCGGATCATGCAGTTGGAGGACTGGCTGAATGCCCTGCCGCGGGACGTGCCGGTGGTGATCTCCAGTCACGACCGTGCGTTCCTCGACGCCACCACCAACCGGACATTGTTCCTTCGGCCCGAGGCGTCACACGTCTTCTCGCTGCCCTATGCGCATGCGCGCGCCGCCCTCGACGAGGTCGACGCCGCGCAGCAGCGGCAGTACGAGCGCGACATGAGGACCGCCGATCAGCTGCGCCGGCAGGCCACCAAGCTCAACAATATCGGCATCAACTCGGGAAGCGACCTTCTCACGGTCAAGACCAAGCAGCTCAGGCAAAGGGCGGAGCGGCTGGAGAACGCCGCGCGGCCGGGACATCAGGAGCGCTCGGCAGGCGCCATCAAACTCGCCAACCGCGGAACGCATGCCAAGGTGCTCGTCACTATCGACGACGCCCCGGTGGGGACGCCAGACGGGACGTTGCTGTTCCGGACGGGCAAACAATGGCTCCGCCAAGGCGACCGCGTCGCGCTGCTCGGACGCAACGGCGCCGGCAAATCACGCTTGATCGAGATGGTCAGGGAGGCGATCACCAATCCCGACACCTCTGCTGGCGCGGTCAAGGCCACTCCTTCGCTGAAACTCGGTTACAGCGACCAGGCGCTGTCGGGGGTCGGCGACGACGAAACGCCGATGAGCGCCATCCTGCAGCGCTTCGAGGTCGGAGACCAACGCGCCCGAAGCCTGCTGGCGGGAGTGGGCATGAGTATCGACATGCAGGGCAAGGTGGTCGGCAGGCTGTCCGGCGGGCAGAGAGCGCGCCTGGCGATGCTGGTGCTGCGGCTGACCAATCCCAATTTCTACCTGCTCGACGAGCCAACCAACCATCTCGACATCGACGGGCAGGAGGCGCTCGAAGGCGAGTTGACGGCGCGTGAGGCGAGCTGCCTCTTCGTCTCGCACGACCGCAGTTTCGTGCGAGGCGTGGCCAACCGGTTCTGGCTCATCGACAGGCGACGCATGATCGAGGTCGACGGCCCTGAGGCCTATTTCGCTGCTGCCGCCCGAGGCACCGCCTGACGACGCAGCGCCTGAGCGCCGCACACACATCGGCGCCCAAAGGCCGTTCGAAGAAAGCGTACAGTTTTCGGGCCGATACCATGGGTCCCTGGCGGTACCTCTGTTCGCCGGGACCGACGTGGCCAAAAGGGTGCGAAGGTCACCGGCACACGCATAACTTGCAAATGCATAGAAGATGAGTATTGTCGCGGCGGGGATATTGGGAGCCGCACAAGTGCCTCCGCATACCGCTGAACAGGCCGACCAGCTTTCATCCTTCTGTGCCGGCGACATTCCGGAGCATCACCGGGATGAGTATATCCGTGACTTCTACGGCCGCATACAGATGCGCTTGCATATTAAGCCGCATGAAGATCATTCCCTGAAATTCAAGGCGACGACGTTGCTGCTTCCCGGCATCACCTGCACGAAGGCTTCCGTGTCGCCGATGGCATGGGACCGGACCGAGGAACTGATGGCCGACGGCAACGACGACATCATCCTTTCCTGGAACAGCGGCGGCTACCGCTTCGACATGCCGGGCCGCGGAGAGTTCGAGACAAGCCCCGGCACCGCGGCGATCCTGCCGCTCGACCGCCGATTCTCGGTCGAAACGCGCGATTCCCGCTGGACCATGGCGCTGCAGTTCAAGCGCTCGCTGCTGGCGCCTCTGGTCAGGAACCTCGACGACATCCGCCCCGACAGCATAGGTCGCGCACGGCCGGCGCACCGCCTGCTGTTCGGCTATCTGTGGTCGCTGCAGGAACTTGGGCCCCCGGGCGACCTGGCGCCTCTCCTGTCGCGCCACATCGCCGACATTCTCGCTGCGGCATTCGGGGACCTCGAACACGAGCCGCAGACGCCAGGCGTGCGCGCCGCGCGCCTCGCCGCGATCAAGCAGCATATATTGCGCAATCTGTGCGACCCCGGACTTAGCGCCGAGCAGCTGTCGCGCAAATTCGAGATCAGCGCGCGCTATATCCGCCAGCTCTTCGCGGACGAAGGCACAAGCTTCTCAGACTATGTGACGGAGCAGCGGCTTGCCCATGTGCATAGCTGCCTGACCGACCCCCGGCAGATATTGCGGAGGGTCGCCGACATCGCCTTCGATGCCGGCATCACCGAGCCGTCGACCTTCTACCGGCAGTTCCGGCACCGCTACGGCATGACGCCGACGGATGCCCGTCGCCAGCTCAGATAGAGCAATTCCAGCAAGAGTGCGCAGCGGTCTTGCGTCCCGGAAGCTGCGCCGCCCTATCTTCGTCATTCTCGGGCCCGCGCCTACGCGAAGCGTGGGCGAGGTGACCCGAGAATCCATGCCGTGAAATCGCGGACGACTGTCTCGGTGCAGAATATGTGCGGGCTTGGGCAGGTGGATAGGGGAGCCATCCTCTTCCTCGACCGTCTCCGGCCTTCGGGTCGGTCACGGCATGGATCCACGGATCGGTGCGCCCTGCGCTTCGCTGCGTGCGCTCGTCCGTGGATGACGAAGCGGACATGTTGCCCGCTGATTACCGGCGACCATTCTGTCGTGTACTATGGACTCGGAGAAAAGCGGAAATTGCTCGAGACCGGCTCCCGGAGCGCTGCCCCTCTCCTGCCGAAACTACCGAAGACCGCCGTGACTACCCTTGCGAGGCCGTCGCCTGCTCGACGTCCATCCACACCACTTCCCAGGTGTGCCCGTCCGGATCATCGAAGCTGCGGCTATACATGAAGCCGTGGTCCTGCGCGGGGCGGGGATCGACCGCACCGCCCGCTCCCTTCGCCCTGTCGAGAACCGCATCGACCTCGGCCCGGCTTTCCGCCGTGATGGCGATGAGCACCTGGCTGGTCTTGCGTGCATCGGCGATCGGCTTCGAGGTAAACTGGCTGTATTTGTCGTGGGTCAGCAGCATGGCGTAGATGGCATCCGAAAACACCATGCTGGAGGCCGTGTCATCGCTGAACTGGTCGTTCTTGCTCGCGCCGAGCGCCTGGTAGAAAATGGTGGACTTCGCGAGGTCGCGGACCGGAAGATTGATGAAGACCATCTTGGACACGGAACTTCCTTTCAATATCTGAACTGCACTAAAGCTGACCCGTCGCCACCCCGGCTCGGATGCCCGATGCCAGCTTCTGGCCCGGACCACCGTCCGGGGACCAATACCGTCCCGGTGGTGAAGGTGGCGTCGAAGATGAGGAATAGCAAGGTGCGCACCATTTCATGAGCATCCGGTCGATCGTCAGGTTTCCCGATCCGCGCCTGCGGAGGGTCGCCGAGTCCGTGACCGTCTTCGACGCGGTTTTGAGCGGTCTCGCCCAGGACCTGCTCGACACGATGCGGGCAGCGCCCGGGATCGGCATTGCAGGGCCGCATATCGGCGTTCCCTTGCGGCTGGTGGTGCTGGAGCTGCCGGCCGCTGACGGTCCGCGTATCTATATCAATCCGAGAATCGACTGGGCTTCTCCCGAGATGGTCCGCCATACCGAAGGGAGCGTCTCCATGCCCGGCGTGACAGAAGTGGTTGAGCGCCATGCGCGGATACGCATAGCCTATCAGGATCTGGCCGGGGCAGAGCAGACGGAGGAGGCAGAGGGCCTGCTCGCCGTCTGTCACCAGCATGAGATCGACCAGCTCGACGGCATCTTCTGGATCCAGAGGCTGTCGCGGCTGAAGCGTGACCGGCTGCTCAGGCGCTACGAAAAATTGATGAGGGGCTCCTGACCGAACGCACCGGCGAGCGCGTGACTCGCGCGCGGACTCGGGGCACTTTAGACCTATCGGCGAATCCGTCGCGGGCCCGAAGATTGGCCGCCCGCGCCAGCGAATGATGGAAATCCGGGAAATGGCCATGCTGAAGGGTTCCGACATACTGGTAGCGGCGCTCGAGAACGAAGGCGTCGATCGCATATTCGGCGTTCCGGGCGAAGAGAACCTCGATGTGGTCGAATCCCTGCGTACGTCCGGCATCGAGCTGGTTCTCACGCGGCATGAGCAGGCTGCCGCCTTCATGGCCGCCACTCATGGCCGGCTGACCGGCAGGCCAGGCGTCTGCCTGTCGACGCTCGGGCCGGGCGCGCTGAATTTCTCGACCGGCGCCGCCTATGCCAATCTCGGCGCCATGCCGATGATCCTCATCACCGGCCAGAAGCCGATCATGACTGCCAGGCAGGCACGGTTCCAGATCGTCGACGTCGTCGCCTCCATGCGGCCGCTGACCAAGATGACGCGGCAGATCGTCAGCGCCGGCAGCATCCCCTCCGCCGTTCGGGACGCCTTCCGCGTCGCCATGGAGGAACGGCCGGGCCCGGTGCATCTCGAATTGCCGGAAGACGTCGCAGGCAACATGGTCGACGAGGCCCCGCTGATCCCGGTCCATCCCCTGGACAGGCCGGTGGCCGCCGCCGCAGCGATCGACCGGGCCGTGGAGATGATCCTGAAGGCCAAGCGTCCGCTGGTGATGATCGGCGCGGCCGGCAATCGCCCGCGGCTGGTCGAACCGCTGTCGGACTTCGTGCGCCGCACGCGCCTGCCCTTCTTCAACACGCAGATGGGCAAGGGCGCCGTCCATGGCGGATCCAATCTCTATATGGGCACGGCCGCCCTGTCCGAACGCGACTATGTGCATGATGCGATCGACCAGGCCGACCTGATCGTCTCGATCGGCCATGACACGGTGGAGAAGCCGCCCTTCCTGATGAAAAGCGCCGGCGGCCCCCGGGTGATCCATGTCGGCTACGGCTCCGCCAATGTGGAACAGGTCTATCACCCCGATGCCGAGGTCATCGGCGACATCGGCGCGACCGTGACCGCGCTCGCCGAGCGCCTGGGCGGTCGGCTCGATCCAGACCCGGCCTTCATCGCCCTGCGCCAGGAGATCCTCGAGCGGATCAACGACCGCGCCGAGGAGGACCGCTTTCCGGTCACGCCGCAGCGCCTCGTGCACGATGTGCGCAAGGTCATGCCGGAAGACGGCATAGTCTGCCTCGACAACGGCATGTACAAGATCTGGTTCGCCCGCAACTACCGCACCCATGTCGCCAACACGCTGCTGCTCGACAATGCGCTCGCCACCATGGGCGCCGGTCTGCCGTCGGCAATGATGGCGGCAATGCTCCATCCCGAACGGCGCGTCATGGCGGTCTGCGGCGACGGCGGCTTCATGATGAACTCGCAGGAGATGGAGACCGCCGTCCGGCTCGGGCTCCACTTGGTCGTCGTCGTCCTCAACGACGGCGCCTACGGCATGATCCGCTGGAAGCAGGCGGTCGACGCGTTCCCGGATTTCGGCCTGACCTTCGGAAATCCGGATTTCGTGCGCTACGCCGAGGCCTATGGCGCCAAAGGTTCGCGCGTCACCGATGCGGCGATGCTGGCGCCGACACTGGAGGCGGCATTCGCCGGCGGCGGCGTCCATCTCGTCGACGTGCCGATCGACTATTCCGAGAACACACGCGTGCTGGTCGAGGAACTGGGCGCCCGTTCGATCGACGCAAGGTGAACGCGACGGGTGGCGGCGCGCCGATCAATCCTCCATTTCGGCGCCGCGTTGCGGTGGTCGCACCTCCGGGCGCGCAGCCCAACATCAATGGGCCGAGCACAACGCCCGCCGGCGCTTGAGGAACTCGGCCTCGGCCTCATTGCCGACCGAGGCGATGGCAGCGTCGTAGGCGCGGGCGGCTTCCGGCAGCCGGCCCAGCCGCGCGAGCAGGCCGGCCCGGACCGCGTGGAACAGATAGTAGCGGTCGAGTTCGAGTTCGTTGACGATCGCCAGCGCAGCCGCCGGCCCTTCGACCTCCGCTACTGCGACAGCACGATTGAGCGCCACCACCGGGGTCGGCGCGATCGCCATGAGCTGGTCATAGAGTTGCAGGACCTGCCTCCAGTCCGTGTCGCCAGCACTCGCGGCATCGTCATGGACGGCGTTGATCGCGGCCTGGATCTGATATGGACCCGGCCGGTTCAAGCCCAGGCATTGCCGCACCAGCGCCTGCCCTTCCAGGATCAAGGCGCGATCCCAGATCAGGCGATCCTGGTCGGCCAGGAGGATGATTTCGCCCGCCGAATCCAGTCGCGCGGGCCGGCGCGCTTCGACGAGCAGCATCAGCGCAAGAAGGCCCTTCGCCTCCGGCTCAGCCGGTATCAGCAAGACGAGCAGCCTGCCCAGCCGGATGGCCTCGGCGCACAAGGCGTCGCGCGTGAGCTGCTCCCCGCGGCCCGCGACATAGCCTTCGTTGAAGATCAGATAGATCACGGCCAGCACCGCACGAAGCCGCTCCGGCAGATCCTCGGCCTTCGGAACGCGATAGGGGATGCCTGCATCGCGGATCTTGCCCTTCACCCGGACCAGGCGTTGAGCCATTGTCGCTTCGGACACGAGGAAGGCACGGGCGATCTCCGCCGTGGTCAGGCCGCCCAGCAGCCGCAACGTGAGAGCGACCTGCGCATCGGCTCCGAGCGCCGAATGGCAGCAGGTGAAGATGAGGCGCAGGCGATCGTCGGTCACGTCTTCCACGGCACCCTCCATTTCTTCCTCCGTCTGCATCAGCACGGCGTGCGCATGGCGTTCATTGCGGGATGCCTCCCTGCGCAACCTGTCGATGGCGCGGTTGCGCGCCGTCGTGATGATCCATCCCGCCGGGCTCGGCGGGATGCCGGCGATCGGCCAGCGCCTGAGCGCCTCGACAAAGGCGTCCTGGACCGCTTCTTCCGCGAGCGAGATGTCGCGGAAGAGGCGGATCAGCGTAGCGACGGCGCGGCCATGCTCCTCGCGGAAGACGCGCTCTATCGCCCCTGCCGGGAGCCGAGGCGGGTCAGCCACGCATGCACATGTCGTGCCTGGGGTCGCCATGAAACGGCCTGACCTCGATGGGAAGCGTGATCGCCCGGGCAAGCTTCGCCCCCCATTTCAGAGCCTCATCGAGATCCGCGGCCTGGATCACGGTGAAGCCGCCGATATGTTCCTTGCCTTCGGCGAAGGGGCCATCGGTCGTCAACAACTGTCCCTCCTTCACCCGGACCACGGTCGCGGTGCTCGGTGGATGGAGACCGCCGGCGAACACCCATGCGCCCGAAGCCTTCATCTCCTTGTTGATCTCGTCGAGGTTGCGCATGATCGGCTCCAGGATCTCCTGCGGCGGAGGCGGGCCATCGGGCTGGTAGATGCTGAGCAGGTAAAGGGTCATCGGCTTGTCCTTCAGGCAGCAGAGCCGGCACCATGCCGGCCTTGCACCCGTCAAACGAACGGCTATCCCCCGAATCGACATCGATCGCGCGGGATTGGCAATATTTTTTGCCGCCTCGCTCGCGATGAATCCAGGACCGATGCTACCCCAGAAGCTTCATGAAATTGTGCTTGCGGGCATAGCGCTCTCCTTGAGCGCGGCGACATGGGTGGACTGCTCGCGGCCGTCGCGCAGGCTGGCAATGTGGCGGATGAGTTTCACGGCCTCTTCGTAGGCCTGATTGCCGCCCGTCCTTACAAGCTCGTCAACACGCTCGACATAGACCTTCACGGCCTCCCGGGAATGGGTCGCCTCGGTCGCCCGTGCAAGGTCAAGCTTCACGCCCGTCCCGACCCGATACTTGCGCACCGTTTCACTTGGCGCGCTGCGGATAGATCGTCTCGCCCCGCTTCAGCATCTCGACAAAGCTCTCGATCCTCCTCCTGCGACCGGCATCGGTCCTGATGTTGTGCATGCGGAATGCCAGCGCGAAGCGGTTCTGCTCGCTGAGCTTGTCGAGCATTTCCCGCGCCTCCGGTTCGGCGTCGATGGCCGCCTGCAGGTCATCGGGAATCTTCAGGTTCTTGCCGTTCTGGTAGGCCCGGTCCCAGCGTCCATCAGCCTTCGCCGCCTCGACGTGCTTCAGCCCGTGATCCGTCATCCTGCCTTTACGGATGAGCCTTGCAACATTGTCGACATTGATCTGGCTCCAGATGCTCTTCCTGCCGCGTGGCGTATAGCGCTGTAGATAGCTGGTCGCGTCGAGCCCCTTCCGCACCGCGTCGATCCAACCCCAGCAGAGCACGACGTCGATCGCTTCCTTGGGAGTGATCGATTCGAGCCCTGAATCCACCTTGTGGATCTTGATCCAGACCTCCTCTTCCCGGTCGTGATGCGTGCCGAGCCATGTGTAGAAGCTCTCGGCATCCCTGAATTCCCTGACCTTGTCGGGGTCGACCTTGACCGGCGCCATCAGCCTCTTCGTCTCCGCATCTTCGTCCCGGTGACGTAGTCGCCCGGACCTCCGACGATTGCAAGCCGATCGTGGTTTTGCCCTGGGTTCTCCGCATCAATAGCGAAGGGAAATGAACCTCGCCGATCCCTCGCGCTTGCGGCTGACCGCGGTCAGCCGGCGGAAAGACGGGCTGGGGCGAGCGAAGCGATCCTGCGTGAAGCGGTCGATCCGATTGCCCGGCATCATCGCAGGTCATGAGAAATCGACGGCATGGCGGGAAAGGGAATTCGGCCGCTTCGGCGCCATGGGTTGACTTGAAATGTCGCATCGCGATTGCTGCCGGGAAATATGGAGGAACGAACGAGCCGGAGACATTCCATCGAAGACCTGCAATTATACGTCGCCTGAGCACGGCCGCGAAATACTCCGCTCAGGTCGCGCGGAAGCGTCACATACCTCGGGCCAGGTGCGCCTCGCTGCGCCGGCAGCATGAAATGAAGACTTGCCCGACGCTGCTTCCGCGGGAGAAACCCGCTATTCAAGGAAGTCGTCGTTCCAGAATCGATTCCGCCCATGCCGCCCGATCCGCTATCCATCCTGAAAAGCGTCTATGGCTATGACAGCTTTCGCGGCCGGCAGCGCGAGATCATCGACCATGTGATCGCGGGCAACCACGCCTTCGTGCTGATGCCGACGGGCAGCGGCAAGTCGCTCTGCTACCAGGTTCCGGCGCTTGCCTCTCCGGGCATGGGTCTCGTCATCTCGCCGCTCATTGCGCTGATGGAAGACCAGGTGACGGCACTGAGACAGGCCGGCGTCAAGGCGGCGGCGCTCAATTCCCGGCTCTGGGGCGCGGACAAGGACCAGCTCTGGCGCAAAGTCGAGGACGGCGCGCTCGATCTCCTCTATATGGCCCCGGAAACGCTGTTGAAGCCGGAGAACCTGGACCGGCTGAAATCCGCGCGCCTCTCCCTCGTCGCCATCGACGAGGCCCATTGCCTTTCGCAGTGGGGCCACGATTTCCGGCCCGAATACCGTGCGCTCGACTGTCTCGTCGAAGTCTTCCCCGGCGTACCGCGCATCGCGCTCACCGCCACGGCAGATGCGCCGACGAGAGCGGAGATCGTCGAGCATCTGCACATCGGCGCCCACAACAGCTTCGTCTCCGGCTTCGACCGCCCCAACATCCGCTACTGCGCCGCCGAGAAAACGGGCACGACCCAGCAGATGCTGCGTTTCCTCGAACCCCGCAGGGGCGAGAGCGGCATCGTCTATTGCCTGTCCAAGCGCAAGACGGAAGAAGTCGCCGCCACGCTCAACGCCCACGGCCTCACCGCCCTGCCCTACCATGCCGGCATGGAGATGAGGGCGCGGGACGAAAACCAGCGCCGCTTCCAGCACGAGCAAGGCCTGATCATAGTCGCCACCATCGCCTTCGGCATGGGCATCGACAAGCCCGATGTGCGCTTCGTGCTGCATGTGGACCTGCCGGCCAGCATCGAAGCCTACTACCAGGAGACGGGCCGCGCCGGACGCGACGGCCTGCCCTCGGAAGCGCTGATGCTCTATGGCGCACAGGACATGGCGCTCCGCCGCCGCTTCATCGACGAATCGGAGGCTACCGACGCACGCAAGCGCATGGAGCACCGCAAGCTCGACGCGCTCCTGGGTTTCGCTGAATCCTGCCAGTGCCGCCGACAGGTCCTCCTGCGCTATTTCGGCGATGACTGCGGGCCTTGCGGCAATTGCGACATCTGTCTCGACCCGCCCGAAACCTTCGACGGCTCCATCGCCGCCCAGAAGCTGCTCTCCTGCATCTATCGCACCGGCGAACGTTTCGGGCAGGCGCATGTCATCTCGGTTCTCCTGGGCGAGAGCGACGAGCGCATCGGGCGCCTGGGCCATGACAGGCTCTCCACTTTCGGCATCGGAGGAGAACACGACCGCAACGGCTGGCGCTCGATCGTCCGGCAACTCGTCGCCCGCGGGCTGATCGAGGTGGATGTGGCGGGTCATGGCGGCCTGTCCATCTCTACCGACGGCCGCCAGTTTCTGCGCGAAAAGCCGGCTTTGCGTCTGCGGCTCCTGAAGAAGGCCGGGCAGGACCGGAAATCCGCCCGCCGGGAAACACGGGAAGCGCTCCCTGCCGCCGACCGCACACTTTTCGAGAGGCTGCGCGCCAGACGCATGGAACTGGCCAGGGCGCAGAACGTGCCGCCCTATGTCATCTTCCACGACCGGACGCTTGCCGAAATGGCCGCGCGCCGCCCGCGATCCGCCGCGGAACTCGCCGCCGTCCCCGGCGTGGGCGAGGCCAAGCTGGCACGCTACGGGGCGGCGTTCCTGGAGGTCATCGACGGGGGCGATGAGGGAGCTTGAGAGCAGACGCTCGGCCGAAATCAACCAGTGCCGCACTCGGCTCCCGTCGACGGCCCAAGAACAAGAAGAAGAGTCCCCTGCTCCACGCAATGGCTCGTCACATCGCGAGCCGCCCCATCGATCGCTCTCCTACCTTCCCCTCAAATTGTCCGCCAGCGCCGAGAGCGCGTCCGCGATCTGCCTTGCTGTTTCCGGCGGCGGCAGTGGCATCTTGAGATTTCGCCCTCCCGTGGCCGGATCGCGCTCGATCCACGGATGCGCCGGAGCGCTGGGGTCGTTGGCCGCAGCGAGAGCCGCAACGAACTGCGCGCCGACTTGCACCAGCGCCTGCCACGGATCGGGAGCCGCGACGCGCGCCGGCGCCCCGCCGTCGTCCACGCCTGTGGCCGCAATCTCGCCGGCTTCGATGTCGGCACCCGCATCCTCCCCGAAGCCGCCGGCACCGTCAGCCACGACGTTGTTCATTTCCTCGGCTGGCGTCACGGCCTCGCTCTGTCCCATACGGCCGGTGACGTTCTCCACATCCTTCATGAAGCGGGTGAGCCGCGATCCGCCGAGCGAAATCTCACTTGCGCCGCCGTCCAGGATGCCCGCCGACAAAGAGCGCTTGAACGCAAGAACCGAAAGCATGCCCTCTTCGATCGTCCCCTTCGCCACGAAGTTGACGATCCGCACCGGCCGGGCCTGGCCCATGCGATGAATGCGGGCGATACGCTGTTCGAGGATCGCCGGGTTCCAGGGCAGGTCCATGTTCACGAGGGTCGAGGCATGCTGCAGGTTGAGACCTGTGCTGCCGGCATCGGTCGACAGGAAGATGCGGCAGTTGGGATCGTCACGAAACCGCTCGACCAGTGCCGGCCGTTTGTCCGACGGGATGCCGCCGTGGAAGCTGACATAGCCAAGTCCGAGCTTATCGAGACGGCGAATGATGATGTCATGCGTTCTCGTCCATTGCGAAAACACCACGGCTTTGGCCTCGGAATCCGCGAACAGGTCTTCGAACAGCGCCGCCAGTTCGTCGGCCTTCACGCCATGGTCGGACTCCTGATCCAGCAGGTAGGTGCTGTTGCACGACATGCGCATGTTCTGCAGCGCACAGGTCAGCCGCCGCTGATCCTTGTCGGACAGGAACCTGGTCTTGCGCCAACGCTGGACGATCTTCGCGACCGCGTCGGCGTTTTCCTGGTGATGGAGCGATTGCATCTCGGTCATCGGCACCAGAAGATTCTGGTCGGTCCGGCTGGGCAATTGCCGCAGCACCTCCGATTTGCGGCGGCGGACCATGACCGGCGCCAATGTCTGGCCGATCTTTTCCAACCTGGTATAGCCGGTGACTCGCCCGGCTTCGTCCTTGACCTGGTGCTCGTGAAGCAGCTTCCAGGTCGGTCCCAGCCGATGCTGATCGACAAACTGGACAATGGAAATCAGCTCTTCGAGCTTGTTTTCCAGCGGTGTTCCGGTGAGCACGATCGCGTATGGGCTGTCGACGCGTTTCAAAGCGCGCGCCGCAATGGTGTTCCAGTTCTTCACCCTTTGTGCTTCATCGACGATCACCAGATCGGGCGCCCAGGCCGCGATCAGGTCGAGATCGGGTTTGAGCTTCTCGTAGTTCGTTATCTTGCAGAAATCCGTCAGGGCGTAGTCCTTCTGCCGCTGCGCCCGTCCGCCGTTGATGACCCTCACCGCATTTTCGTCATGTCGCCCCGTGAAACGCATGATCTCGCTTTGCCACTGGTATTTCAGCGAGGTCGGGCAAACCACGAGCACTTTCGATACGCCGAAATGCCGAGCCAATATTTCGGTCGCGGCGATCGCCTGTATGGTCTTGCCCAGGCCCATATCGTCGCCGATCAGCGCCCGCCCCACCTTGACCGCGAACAGCGCACCCTCGGCCTGATAGGGATAGAGCGGCGCCTTCAGGACAGACAGCAGCTTGGGATCGGCCGCTCCGCGCGGGAACAACTGCTCAAGCATGGCGGACCGCCGGTCGGCATCCCGTCGCCCCGCGACGAAATCGAGAGCATCGTCATAGGCGCGAAATTCATGTCCGGACTTCGATGCCACGGCCATGAACCGTTCGAGCTCGCCGAAGCGTTCCTCGGGCAGCAGGCCGTCCTGTTCGAGGTCGAACAAGCCGGCGGCCGCTTCCCTCAATTCGGCAGGGCAATCCGTCCCTGCACGAAAATGCAGGCGACGTTTTCCATCGTTGCGAAGATAAAGTTCGGAGAATGCGGGCTGGTAGCCCCGGGCAAAGGCGGTCTTCGCACCGCGCTTCTTCTCCAGCCTGCCGATTGTGAATTCGATGTGCTTGCAAGTGCCCAACTCGCTGGTGGCGTAGTCAGGGCACGAACAGAAATTCCCTCCCGGCCCTCGGCCTCTGATCGCCACCCGATAGCTGGATTTCGAGACAGGATTGCTGACCCTGAATTCAGAAAAGAACGGTTCGCTCCCAAGATTTTCAAGACCGAACGCCTGCTCGCGGCCGAACTGCCGGCGCAGGCCGCGTTGCCAGTCCAGCGGCGAAAGACCTGCGGGCGCATCCGTGCGAGAGAGTTTGGGTTCCTTGTTCGGCTTGGCCGCGAGGCTTCGGCGCTTCGATTCCATTGAAATGTATCCGCTCCGTTCGGCACAAAAAAGCACTCATCCCGGTGCTGGCGACGCAACCAATGCATCGGCCGCCGAGATAACATCGAAGCCGGTGGCCGGCGTCTCGATTCTGAAATTCGCGTCACCTCACTATCACGCCAGGAGCATGTTTCGGAATGACTGGGTGCCGGAAAACGCACTGCCGCCCTGATTGAGCACGCAGCGATCCGCCTCCTTCCAGGACATCGCCATTCGAAGCCTGCAGCAGTCGGCCTTGGGGGCCGGAAGGATCACAGTCCCTTGCGGAAGTCGCCGGGGCTCTGGCCCACCCATTTGTGGAATGCACGATAGAAGGCGCTGGGCTCGCTGTAGCCAAGCTCGGCGGCGACTTCGGCCACGCTCGACGATTTCTCCTGCAGGAGCCTCTGCGCCCGGACGGAACGCAACTCGTCCTTGATCGCGCCGAAACTGAGGCCATCGGCCCGCAGCCTGCGCCGCAACGTCGCCTCCGACATGCGCAGCGCCTTCGCCATCGCCTCGAAGGACGGCCACGTCGAAGCGGGCATCGCGGCCAACCGCGCCCGCACGCGCGACGAGGTGTCGTGGTCGTGCCGGTATCGGATCAGAATGTTGGCCGGCGCCTCGCGCAGCAAGCTCTCAAGTGCGGTGTCGCTGCGGATCACCGGCAGCGCGAGATAGGACGAGTCGAATACGAGACGCGTCGACGGCCGGTCGAACAGCACGGGCGCACCGAAGAACTTGCGGTAGTCCTTCCGATGGACCGGCGCCGGGCAGGCGAAATCGAGATGGCGCAGCGGGATACGCCGCCCGATCAGCCAGCAGGCAACCCCCATCAGGATCAGCCAGTAGGCGCGATAGGCAAAGGCCGGGCGCGGAAGCCCCTGGTCGGCCAGGACGACATGGGCCATGCCGTCGCGGATGTGCAATTCGCCGCGCGGGTCGTCCAGCACCACGTTGAGGAACAGCAGTGCCCGGCGCAAGGCACGCTCGAGCGTGCCGGAATGCAGGACTGCGTAGCACAACAGATCGAAGCTGCCCGGCCGCATCGGGCGTGCGGCCAGACCAAAGAACTCGTCCTCAATGGCTTCAGCGATCAGCCACCACAGCCGCCCGTATTGGACGTTCGTGACCGGTTCGATCACCTTTTCAGGCAGGCCGGCCGCCGCCATGAAGGGCACTGTGTCCAGTCCCCTCTCCCGCAGGCTCGCCAGCGCATCCTCGACGAAGCCCGGCGTGATGTTGTGTCGCTCCATGGCTGGCTCATATTGCAGAACCGATCATGAATCGAGACCGCAGTTGTCATTGTTTGCAATGGATGAGCGGCTACCCTTTGGCCTACAGTACCCCGCGAGGAGGTGGGGGCTGCCAGGAGGAAGCTGGCCAGGAGGAAAGCGAAATGACCGGAACACCTGCTTCGGCGCCGTTGGCTCGCTACGACGATGCCGTCGCTCGGTTTCGCATCGAGGATGCGGCCGCCCTGCTTCAGGGCGATCCCGCGACCGGCATCAATGCCTGCGTCGAATGCTGCGACCGTTATACCGGCAGCAACCGCCTGGCGCTGTGTGCGATCTCGACCGACGGGAAAGTCACGGAATACAGCTTCGACGATCTGCGCGACATGGCCGCCCGCGTGAGCAATGTGCTCAAGCAAGCGGGCGTCGGCGCCGGCGATGTGGTGGCCGGCCTGCTGCCGCGCACGCCGGATCTGGTGGCGACCATCCTCGGCGCATGGCGCATCGGCGCCGTCTATCAGCCGCTTTTCACCGCCTTCGGCCCAAAAGCGATCGAGCAGCGCTTCGAAACCAGCAGCGCAAAGCTGGTCGTGACCAATATGGCCAATCGCGGCAAGCTGGCCGAGGTGGAGAATTGCCCGCGGGTCGCGACGGTGCTCGCGCCCGGAGAAGCCTTGCCGGAAGGCGACATCGATTTCCGTGCGGCCGTTGCAGCCGCTTCGACCGACTGTCCGCCCGTGCTACGCAAGGGCGACGACCTCTTCATGATGATGTCGACCTCGGGCACCACAGGCCTGCCCAAGGGCGTGCCGGTTCCGCTGCGCGCGCTGATGGCCTTCAGCGCTTACATGCGCGAGGCGATCGGGCTGCGTCAGGACGACATCTTCTGGAACATTGCCGATCCGGGCTGGGCCTATGGCCTCTACTACGCCATCACCGGGCCGCTGCAACTCGGCGTCGCGACGACGCTTTATGAAGGCGGCTTCACCGCGGAAAGCACCTACGACATCATCGAGCGGCTTGGGGTCACCAGCCTCGCCGGCTCGCCGACCGCATTCCGCCTGCTGCTCGCGGCGGGACCGGAGGCCGCCGCTCGCGTCAAGGGCAAGCTGCGTGTCGTCAGCAGCGCCGGCGAGCCGCTGAATCCGGAGGTGATCCGCTGGTTCGACGCCAATCTCGCCGCGCCGATCCATGATCATTACGGCCAGACCGAGCTCGGCATGGTCGTCAACAATCACCACGGGCTGGTCCATCCCGTTCGCCATGGTTCAGCGGGATATGCAATGCCGGGCTATCGGGTCGCCGTGCTGGACGAGGCTGGAAACGAACTCGGCCCCAATCAGCCCGGCGTTCTTGCCGTCGACATCGAGAAATCCCCGCTGCTCTGGTTCACCGGCTACTACCGGAAGGAAACCCCGGCCATATCAGGCGGCTACTACCGCACCGGCGATACGGTCGAACTAGAGCCGGACGGCTCCGTCAGCTTCATCGGGCGCGCGGACGACGTCATCACCTCCTCGGGTTACCGGATCGGACCGTTCGACGTCGAAAGCGCGTTGATCGAGCATCCCGCGGTGAATGAGGCAGCGGTCGTCGGCGTTCCCGACCCGCAGCGCACCGAGATCGTGAAGGCATTCGTGGTCCTGGCATCAGGCCACCAGGGCAGCCCGGAACTTGCCGAAGCGCTTGCCCAGCACGTCAAGAAGCGTCTCTCGGCCCATGCCTATCCGCGCGAGATCGATTTCGTGGCCGAGTTGCCCAAGACGCCGAGCGGCAAGATCCAGCGCTTCCTCCTGCGCAAGGCGGAAGTCGAGAAGCAGAAACAGGCACAGGGCTGAGCATCGACCGGCCCAATCCGCAGCGTGAGGAATGAAGATGTCAAACAGCGATCCCATCGTCATCGTCGGCGCGGCACGCACCCCCATGGGTGGCTTCCAAGGCGAACTCGCCGGCGCGCAGGCAACCGATCTCGGCGCGGCCGCGATATCAGGCGCACTGACCGGGGCGGGCCTTGCCCCCGAAGCGGTCGAGGACGTCATCATGGGCTGCGTGCTTCCCGCCGGCCAGGGCCAGGCTCCGGCACGCCAAGCCTCGACCAAGGCCGGGCTGCCGATCGCCACGGGCGCCACGACGATAAACAAGATGTGCGGCTCCGGCATGAAGGCGGCCATGCTCGCCCATGACCTGCTGCTGGCCGGTTCCGCCGACGTGATCGTCGCTGGCGGAATGGAGAGCATGACCAACGCGCCCTATCTGCTGCCGAAGGCACGCAGCGGCTATCGCATGGGCCATGGCCAGATCATGGATCATATGTTCCTCGACGGACTTGAAGACGCCTATGACAAGGGCCGCCTGATGGGCACCTTCGCCGAGGATTGCGCCGAGGCCTATCAGTTCACGCGCGAAGCGCAGGACGACTATGCGATCTCGTCGCTGACCCGCGCACAGAAGGCGATTTCCGACGGTCTCTTCAACGCCGAGATCGTGCCGGTGACGGTGCGGTCGGGCCGCTCGGAAGCCCAGGTTTCCGTCGACGAACAGCCGGGGAAGGCCAGGCTGGACAAGATTGCGACGCTGCGCCCGGCCTTCCGCGAGGGCGGAACGGTTACGGCCGCCAATTCCTCGTCGATCTCGGACGGGGGCGCAGCGCTCCTCCTGATGCGCGCCTCGGAAGCCGAGAGACGTGGCCTCACCCCACGCGCTGTCCTCGTCGGCCACGCCACGCATGCCGACAAGCCGAACCTCTTCCCGACCGCCCCCATCGGCGCGATGGGCAAGCTTTCGGAAAAGATCGGCTGGAACCTCGCGGATGTCGATCTGTTCGAGATCAACGAGGCTTTCGCCGTGGTCGCCATGGCCGCGATGCGTGACCTCGACCTGCCGCATGACAAGGTCAACATCCATGGTGGCGCTTGTGCGCTCGGCCATCCGATCGGCGCATCGGGCGCACGCATCATGGTCACGCTGCTCGCCGCACTCGAAACCCACGGCCTGAAGCGTGGCGTCGCGGGCGTCTGCATCGGCGGCGGCGAAGCCACGGCGGTCGGCATCGAAAGGATCGTCTGATGCTGCTCTCCGACACGCAGGAACAGATCCGCGACGCTGCCCGCGATTTCGCGCAGGAACGCCTTGCTCCGGGCGCCGCGAAACGCGATGCCGAGCACGCTTTCCCGCGCGCCGAACTGACGGAGATGGGGGCGCTCGGCTTCATGGGCATGCTGGTTCCCGAGGAGTGGGGCGGCTCGGATCTCGGCATGGTCGCCTATGCGCTGGTGCTGGAGGAGATCGCGGCGGGTGACGGAGCCTGCTCGACCATACTCTCCGTTCACTCCTCGGTCGGCTGCGTGCCCATCCTGCGTTTCGGCAATGAAGATCAGAAGCGGCGCTTCCTGCCGAAGATGGCCACTGGCGAATGGATCGGCGGCTTCGCCCTGACGGAGCCACAGGCCGGTTCCGACGCCTCGGCGCTCAAGACACGGGCGCGGCTGGACGGAGACCACTACGTCATCGACGGCGCGAAACAGTTCATAACGTCGGGCAAGAGCGGCAGCGTGGTCATCGTCTTCGCGGTAACCGACCCGGCAGCGGGCAAGAAAGGCATTTCGGCCTTCATCGTGCCGACCGACACAGCAGGCTATGAGGTTCTGTCTGTCGAGCACAAGCTCGGGCAGCATTCCTCCGACACCTGTGCGCTCGGCTTCACCAATATGCGCGTGCCGGTCGACAACCGCCTGGGCGCCGAGGGCGAAGGCTATCGGATCGCGCTTGCCAATCTCGAGGGCGGGCGCATCGGCATCGCCGCGCAATCGGTCGGCATGGCCCGCGCGGCCTTCGAGGCCGCGCGCGACTATGCCCGGGAACGCATTACCTTCGGCAAGCCGATCATCGAGCATCAGGCCGTCGCCTTCCGCCTGGCCGACATGGCGACGAAGATCGAGACCGCACGGCAGATGGTCCTGCACGCGGCCGCCCTGCGCGAGGCCGGCAGGCCGTGCCTTTCCGAAGCCTCGATGGCGAAGCTCGTCGCCTCCGAAATGGCCGAGCAGGTATGCTCCGCCGCGATCCAGATCCATGGCGGCTACGGCTATCTCG
Source organism: Mesorhizobium sp. L-8-10 (assembly GCF_016756635.1). Lineage (NCBI taxonomy): Bacteria > Pseudomonadati > Pseudomonadota > Alphaproteobacteria > Hyphomicrobiales > Phyllobacteriaceae > Mesorhizobium > Mesorhizobium sp. L-8-10. The sequence continues at coordinate 6,651,882 of NZ_AP023263.1, forward strand.
CCGACTATCCGGTCGAGCGCATCTACCGCGACGTCCGCGTCTGCCAGATCTATGAAGGCACCAGCGACGTCCAGCGCCTGGTCATAGCGCGGGGGCTGTGAAATCGGGGGCGATGGCCACGTGTTCGCTCACCCCTTCATCCAGCGGGCAGCGTTCCAGGAGCGGGCCGATCTATAAGAGTATTGGCTGGTCCCTTCGATTTTCCAGCGCTACCCAAGCGTTCGAAAGCGCGCGAACTCCCGAAACAATGTCTTCTGGTTGGCGAATCCGAGTTTTTCCAGAGCTGATTTGAGCTGCTTTTGAACAGTATCGAGCGCGACACCACGTTCAGCGGCCAGCTCTCTCAGGTTCCGGGAATTCAGAACGGCACATAAGACGGCCGTTTCCGCATTGGTGACGTTGCGGTCCGCGCAGAACAGGGCGACCGTCTCCACGTCCGCCTCGCCGCCTCGGCCCAGTTCCGAAATCGAGAAGACGATCTCGGCGCTTCGGAGCTTGCCGTCGGCGCCGAAACTCGGGGCGGATGCATGCGCGCGGATGCTGTAGTCGACGTCAATCCTCTGGTCATGGACGATGACGTGCGATCGACCGGTGGTCCGGATCCGTTCCTGGAACTGCGCCAGTCGGTTGTTTTCCACCGTATCGGGACAGACGAGCCGGCCATTGTCGACCAAGAGGAAGCCCGTATCCAGGATCTGCGCGGCCGCATGATTGGCATGCATGAATTTTCGCCCGCGAACGACAATAACGGCGGTGTTCAAACGATCCAGCACACCCAGGCTCATGTCCCTGCTGATTTGAAGATCGCGGTTGGCCTTGGTGGTTTTGTATGCCTGCAGAACATGCGGAGTCAGCCGTGCCAATGCCGCTTTCCTGACGGGATCGAGATCGTCACCCGGCTTGAGTGTCGAGACGCCGAACCAGCCGATACAGCCGTCGACCGACATATGGGCGCCGATGATGTCGTAGATCGCGTATTTGGGCAGCAATTCCTGATGGATCGGGCTTCTGCGTGCCTCCTCCCGTGAAACGTAGCTGCGTTCGTCGAGCAGGACGCCTGGATCATTCTTCAAGATCCGTGGCACACGGAAGTCCGTGTCTACATAGTCACGCAGATACTCGGACGCAAAACCGGGGTCTCCGCGTGGGAAGAGACTGAAGTATTCGTCACCGCCGTCGGCAGAGGCGAGCAGCAGATGCACCGTGCCGCCTCCGACGAAGTCGGCGATCTCGATTCCAAGCGGGCTCCAATAGTCCGGATTGACCGCAGCCTCATAGATCTTCCGAATCAGTCGGTCGCAATCATCCATCGCGCCGTTTTGTTCCCCGTCCCCGTTGTCGCGGCCCGTCGATGAGCATCCATGATATGGACGCCTTGTAAAGGCTTGACTCCAAACGAGGGCAAATTCGGTGCGTCTGTCGGACTTGGATGCCTTTAACCCAATCGCCGACATGAAAATGGAAATGCCGCGGCGGGCCCGACTGCGGGCAAGCTCGAGTGTCCTGAGTTCGATCTGGATCGGGGATGCCAGAGGAACGATGCCGAGTTTGGCTCGGCCGAAATTCCACGCGGTGATCTCATCGACAACGCCGCACCAACCCCATGCTGGCGAAAAGCCCATGGAGGGCGCGAGGGCGAAGATACGCGTGGGAGCCGGAGTCCCCGCGCCGAAGTGTCGGCGGCAAGCACCATTCGAACCGACGGGTCGATCGCCGCATGGGCTACGGGGCTACTTCTTCTTCGCCCGAGACCGCGTCGGGGCGCTCTTTGCCTTCGTCGAGGCAGCCGGTTTCTCTGTCTGTGGCTTCGCCTCGGGCGTCGATGCCTCTGACTTGGCCGCCCTCGACTTCGCTGTCGGCGGCTTGATGCCTGGCGCCGACGTAAGTGCCTCGAGCTCTTTCTTATAGCCCTCGATCGCGGACTCGTAGAGCGAGACAGTCTCGTCTCGCCGTTGCGTCAAGGCTTCGATCGCGGCCTTGATTTCTTTCGCCCTCTGATCGCGCAGCTCCTGCGGGAAGTTCGTTTCCCTCTCGGTGACCCGCCCGAAGAGCGGCTGCTTGGCAGTCTTGTCGAGCCAGGCCGAATGTTCCTTGAGGATTTCGTCGAGCGTCATGGCGCGGTCCTTTCCGTCTAGAGCAATTCCAGCAAAAGTGCGTTGCGGTTGTGCGTCCGGAATTGCGTAAAAACAAAGAGTTAGAGCATTTTCGGGTTTCAGGGAAAAGCGGAAATGCTCTAGGGTGCAACCAGGTTGAAGGCATTCGCCGGCGCCGGGAAGTCGGGATGCTGGAGGGTGATGCCCTGCGTGACATTGCCGATGAACGGCCCCGGTATGCCGTTGAAGTTCACCGAGAAATACCGCGGCGTCGTGGCTTTGATATGGTTGCCGGTAACGATCGCCGCCCTGCCCCTCAGCGAGACTGTCGCCCTCCTGTCGTCTGCAGCCGGTGGCGAGACATGCATGCAGTAGTTCTGGTCGAAGGAAGCCCGCTCGAACCTGACGAAGCCGTTGCCGAGCTGCGCCTGAAGCAATTCCACCAGCGCGGTCTGGCCCGTGCCGATGAACTTGTTGCCGTGGATCTGGATGGCGAAACCGAAGACGATGAGATCGTTGACCTGCAGATCGAACAGGCCGCGCATGACGAGCGCCCGATCCTCGCGCAGCGGGTCGCGGGCGAACGCATTCGAATAGGTCACCAGATTGTTCGAAACGCGGGCCTCCAGGATAAGGTCGCCCGAAATGCCGTGGTCGGCCGTCGATGTCGGCGGCACACCGGCCAACGTGCCCGTGTCCATGATCTCGTTGTCCGTTATGTGCGCCTCCCCGGCGACGGCAAGGAGGCTGACGGCCCTCGCGATCGGGGCCATGTTGCCGGCGCAGCCGACGACCCGGTTGCCGGTGATTTCGCAGCGTGCCGAAAGCTGCACGCCGATGACGCCCCACAGGCTCAGCCTGTCGAGCCTGTTGCCGTCGACCGCCGGTCCCCACTCGCGGAACAGGGATATGCCGGCATTGCCGTCGCGTATGTCGTTCTCGGCGATGCGGTTCTGGTTGCCGTCCCCGACGAAAATGCCGCTGAGCGCCGAGCGGATGCGGTTTCCGGCGAGGCGAGCCCCGCGCAGGCGCGTCCCGAACAGCGCAAGGCCCGCTTGGCCGCCCCCTTCGAAAACATTGTCGCTGACGATGAGATCGTCGGCGCCGATCATGAGGATGCCGTGCTGCGAGCCCAACATCACATTGTGGCTGACCACGCCGCCGAGAATAGACCTCCGGTCGGCTTCATCCGCTTCCCCGAGGCGGATTGCAATCGGGCCGCGAATGTCGAGCTCCCGCTGGGTGGACAGCACCGCGTTGCCGGTCACCGTTGCGCGTGATCCGTTCACCCTGATGCCGGTGAAGAGCGGGTGCCGGTGGCGGATCTTGTTATCGGAAATCGTGCAGGAGTCGGCGGCGCAATCGATGCCGCAGGGGCGCGCGGTGGCGTCGAGGCCCGGGGAAAGGATCGGAGAATCGACCAGGTTGTCGGCCACGATGGATCGCTCGGCCAGCGAGGCGGGGCGGCCGACCGGATTGTCATTGAGCACGATGCCGAAGAGGGCGCCTTCGACAAGGTTGCGGGTGATCCGGCAAGGGAAGGCCGTCTCCCGAACCAGTATCCCGGCGACCACCTGCAGTTGGTCGTCCCCGCGTTCGGCCCCAAGCTCGATCGTGTTGCCGTCGGCCTCGAAATCCTCGCAGCGCACCTGCACAAGGATTCCCAGGGTGACCGCCTCGACCCGGCAGTGGGAGACCGTGACCCGGTCGGAAGCGGTGATCGAGATGCCCATGAACTGGCGCGACTGCAGCGCGCGCATCGCGCAATGAGCGATCCTCACATCGGCGCAGCCGGCGACGGTGACAACACCTTCCGCGGCCTGGCGCGCCGCATTCGCTTCGAACTCGATGCCCAGAATGTCGATGCCTTCGATCCGGAAACCCGCGGCATTGCCCGCGATGAGGACGGGCCCGGCGCCGGCCGAGCGCACCGTGGTGCCCGGGCTTTCCGCCTTCAGCACGATGCTGCCCCGCGAAATCCTCAGCGGCTCGCGCACGAGATGCAGGCCGGCCTTGAGGCAGACGCATCCGCCCTGCTCCGGCAGGGCGTCGATGCCCGCCTGGATATCCTCGCCCGGGCGCACGATGATCGTGCAGCAGCAGTCGCCCTGGCCCTGCACCGGCGGCGGCGGACGACAGTCGATGACGGCCGGGTTCGCCCCGCCGAGCCCGGATATCGCCGCCAGTTGCAGATAGCGGTGCTCGATGCCGCGCGGCGGCGCGGCGTTGAGGATTTCGATCTCGGCGGTCGCCGTGCGTGCCCAGAACACCCAATAGTCGCCGATGCGGAACGACCCGCCAGCCGGATCGACGGAGAAGCTCACCTCGATGCCCGCCTCGATGGCGATCGGCCCGGCACCTGTGGGAATCAGCCCCGAAACCAGGTCGAGGCCCGGATTGGCGGCCGCCGTCTGGTCCCACTTCTGGATGCGGGTATGGCGTTCGACCACTTCCGCGTCATTTGCGCCGAAGACCCTGCCGCCGCCGGTCGGGATCACGCGGTCGAGCACGACACGCAGGTTGGTCTCGTCGATATCGGCAACGACGGCCATCTCGCCCGCCTCGCCCGTCAACTCGCGGTGATCGTCGGTGACGGTCACCCAGTCGCCGATCTGGAAACGCATGAACTGGTCGCGGCCGATGCGGTTGACGCCGAGCGTCGTCTGGGTGCCGCTCACCGCGATCGACCGCACCGACGAGACGATCGTGCCGTTGTCGCGCGACCATTTGAAGGCGGCGGTACCGAGCGGTCCGCCGGCATGGATCTCGATCCGGTAGAGACGATTTTCCAGCCCGCGATAGCCGCTCGCCGGCGGCAATATGCAGGGATCGTCAGGCGCCGGCGGCGCAATCGCCTGCGTCGTCAGTCGCCCGGCCGAAGGCGGCTCGCCGACATCGAGGTCGCAGGTGGCCCCCGGCCTCTCCTCGACCCGCAACTGCCACACGGTCTGCGCGCGCGTGGTGGTGTCGGCGCCGCCGAGCGCCGCATCGAGAAGCTCGGGATCCTCGATATAGGTGACCTCGCGGTCCCATATGTCCAGATAGACGACGGCATCACCGGCCGGCAACGGCGCCGGAAGCGGAGCCGGCAGGAATTTCTGGTTGAGATAGGTGAAGTTCTCCTCGGCAAAGGCTTCGATCTGCACGCCGTCGACATAGAGCCGCCCCGGCGCGATCGACAGGTCGGCCGGCGGTCCCGCGATCAGGCCGATCGCGAAGGCGTTTGGCGTCGAAAGATAGGGCACCCCGACGGGGCCGAATATGTCCAGCGCCGTCGTGCGCAGCCGCCGCTTGAGGATGTCGATCTCCTCGTTCCAGTCGGAATCGAGCTGCACGCGCCCCTGCTGCATGAGCACGCCCGAATAGCGTTTCAGAGGATCGAAGCCGAACCTCGTATAGTCGCCGCTCATCGCCTTCCCTCCGTCATCCTGCCCTCCCGGCCGTCAGGTCACGTAGATCACGCCGTAGTCCAGGCCGAACGGCAGGTATTCCTTAAGCCGCAGCCTGAGATTGGCCTCGCGCTGGGGCTGCTTCAGATGGCAATAGACTCCCATTTCCGACCCGTCCGCCGCGCCCTGCGCGATCTCCGCCGGTCCCTTTAGCGACAGCTGAAGATAGGCCGGCATTCCATAGGGCTCGGCCGTGTATTCCGGCTTGACCCTCAGCCGCACGGCGGCACGGATCGCATCGCGCTCAGGATCGGTCAGCGGTCCCGCGCGCGCTTCCTCCTCCGCGATCGCCTTGCGCTCGGCGAGATCCGGCTGGCAGCGGTAACGGCGCGGCGTGCGAGATCCCGGCGGCACGAAGCTGAAACGCACGCAGCCGACCTGGACACGCTCGGCCGTGGCGAGGCCGTCGAAAATGGTCTCGGTTGCGAAGTCGAACTGGCGCACACGGGTCCGGCCGCGGATGGTTGTTCGCTCGAGCCTCGCCGGCGGACCGGGGAGATTGGCGGCACCGACCCCGGCAATGGCGTCCGTACCGACACCGTCGATGATGCTGTCCAGCGCGATCAGTGCCTCGGCATGTGCCGGCAGTCGGATAGGCCCGCAGATAGAGAAGGCGAGTTCGACGCCAAGTTCTGTATTGGCCGGCGCACCCGAGAGCAGCGCGGCAGCAGCGGCAATGCTCGGGTCGGGGGGCTGTGGGGGTGGTATCGGATCCTGCTCGGCGATCGAAACGCCCGGCACCAGCGTAGTATGGAGCAGGCGCAGCCGATTGAGCGAGCCGGCGATCTCGATCCGCCCTTCAATCAGCAAGCCGCCCAGCGTGATCGAATAGTCCGGCCGGTCGCCGTCGATGACCAGCGGCCCGTCGAGCAGGAGATGCGGGCGCGCCCCGTCCGCCGCTTCGATCGCCAGTGCGGTCCCGGGATCCGCCGCGACCGCCGTGACGTCGATGGCGAGCGCCTCGGCATAGGTGCGGTTGTCGCGGATGCGGATGATCGCATTGCGCTTGCCGTCCAGTACCCATTGGTCGCGGGCGGCGGTGATCGTGGCGAAAGTTCCCGGCGCGCCGCTGCCGTCGACGAGCAGCGTCTGCACGTTCGGCGCGAAGCCCGGCCGCGTCAGCCATGCCCGCCGCCGATAGGGCCCGCCGCCCAGATCGGCAGGAAAGCCGTAGTGGTAATAGACCTCGACCAGGTCTGCCGGCACCAGCGCCGGACCGAGCGCCAGGCGTCCGCGCACGACGTCGACGGCGATCCTGTCGGTCGGCGGCTGCGACCAGACCGACAGGTTACGGCAGACGACGCGGTCGGTGGTGACAGGCGCTCCGTCGACGAACACCATGATGCTGGGCGCTTCGGCGGCAGGGAGCGGCGGAAGCGGATCGAACAGCCCGTAGAAATCGCCGATATTGTGGAAGAACCGTGCCGGCCGGATCGGCTGGGGAACATGGAGTTCGGTCGCCAGCCCGGCTTCGTCGCCCTCCCGACGGCTGCGGCTGAACAACGGCGCGGAATTGCCGAGCGGGCTGAAATGGTAGCGGAAATCGCCGGCGGCACCCAGCCGGCGCGCCGCCACGCGCTCCAGCCGATAGGCGCCCAGCCGCCACAGGAAGAAGCCGATATTGGGGACATTGTGCCAGCCCTCGTCCTGCGAGACCGGCCGCACGTCGACCGTATGCGAAATCTCGTCGAAGGCGGTGTCGAGCCGATCCATGCGCTCGACGCTGCGGATATCAGGGGTCCGCAGCGAGTGCAGGCGCAGATGGTTGCGCAGCCACTGGGTCCAGCCGATCAACTCGAAGAACTCGACGGCGTGCGACGACCAGCCGGTGACGTCGCGCGCCAGTTCCTCCAGCATGGGCAGCGTGCCCTTGCGGCGGCGATAGTAGATCGTCTTGGCGACGTCGGCGCGTCCGCGCAGCGCGATCAGCGGCTTCAGGCTCGGGCCGGTCAGCGACTTGAACAGTTCGGCGGCGGTGTCGCCGTCCCTGACGCGGCTCTCGTCGAACAGCGGTATCGTGCCGACAAGATCGCCGATATAAGGCACGACCCAGGGCTCGCAGGTCTCGACGAAGGCATTCTCGTAGAGCTGGCGGATGTCGCTTTCGATATGGCCGGCCTGCACGTCGAGGATCGACAGCAGCGCGCGCAGCGGTTCTCCTTCCGCTACGTCCTTCTCGCGGATGAAGGCAGGAAGGAGCCCATAGAGCCTGTCGCTATCGGCGTTGGAGAAGCTCATCTCACAGGGCCTCCACCATCGTCAGTTGGATGTCCGTCGCCGGGGTCTCGATGAATGCCTGCTCGGCCGCCAGGACAGGCGGAGGAACGGGCCCCTCGAAACCGGCCCTTGCAAAGCGGTCGATCATCGCGGCGGGTGGGGTCGGCCTGGCCGGGAAGATCCTGATATGCGGCTGCACCGGACCGGCGGTCACGGCGCGGATCGTCCGCTCCGCCGGGGTGAGCGAAGCGTAGCCCTTCAACTGGAACACGTCGACATCGACCGCGGCGACGCCTCGCCCGGCCTGCAGCGCGGCATAGACGCCGCTCAGGAAAGCCGCCTCCCCCAAGCCCATCGTCTCGAAGGCGAAGAGCGAGAGCAGTTGGGTCCGTGCCGTCTCGAGCACGCTGTCTGCCTCGAAGGCGGGATCGCGCAGGATCCGCGCCGAAACCACGATCGGCACCCGCACCAGATTGCCGAGGCTGAGCGGCCGGTTGACGTCGCGTACGCTGTCCATGGCCGCGCGCAGCGTGTCCAACGAAAGGCTCGAAAGCTTCGACCCGCCCGGCCCGGCGACCGTCACATGCACGGAGCGGCCAAGATCGCGCCACACCCAGGTGACGCTCGCCCTCTGCGCGAGCCCGGAGCTCGTGGCGATCTGCTCGAAATCGGCCAGCGAGACTGCCCGGCCGAAGGTTCGCACCGTGTTGGGCGCGGAAGTGCGCGCGTCGTCGCGGTTTTCGGGATCGGCAGCACCGTCCGCCGGCAGAGGATTCGTAACCGCGCGCAGCCCGACCGGCCGTTCCAACGGGATCGACAGCTGATCGGCCTTCATCAGCCCCTCCAGGCCGATGCCCGTGCGGTATCGCGCAACGATGTTGAGCGCTCCGGACGGAACGCGGGCGCCGGTCTTGCCGTCGCCGAAGGTGACGATTGTCTCGGCCGCATCGGTCTGTCGTGCCGTATAGACCCGTTCGCCCGGCTTGCGGCCGTAGAGGCTCGCAACCTCCTTCCACAATTCGCCGTTGACCCTGATCTCGAGTGCAGCTTCGCCCTCCAGCTTCGCGGCGCTCTGCAGATAGGTCAGATTCTGGCGCGACAGCCTGAATTTCTGGAACGCCTTCGCCGCCTCGCCATGGCCGAGCGGCTCGTCGGGTTGCGTCTCGCCGTGGCTGGCCGCCGCGATGTTGCCGGCAAGACTTGCCGCGGGGAACGGCTCCGGCAGCGGCGGCGTGAAGTCGACGAAGAGATGGTCGGGCAGGTCGCCGGGAACGACCGGCAAGGGCGTTGCCGCGGTCACGGTCGCCAGGTGGTTGCGGCCGCCCGAACGCAGCATGATGCGGCGGCCCTTCACCAACTGCTTCAGGCCGGCGAGATCGCCGGCCTTCTGTTGCGGCGTCAGGCGCAACGCCACCTGGGCCTGCGAGGCCTCTTCCGGATAGTCATATTCCCGCCAGACGAGATCGTCGGCGGAGATCCGGTAGATCGCCGTCTTGCGTCGATCAGGAACCGGTCCGATCCCGTCGCCGAGGCTCGCCCATTGCGTCCACCCGCCACCGAGAAGGGCACGATAGGCAATCGTCCCGTCGCCGCCGCGCGCATAGACATGCAGGCCGGAACCGTCGCGCGCCGCCGAGGGCGCCGAGGTCAGGGCTCCGGCAAGTGCGGTCCAGCTGGTCCAGGCATTGCCGATGCGCGCGATGTGCCAGAGCCCGCCGTCGGTGCCCTTCGCCAGCACGTCGATCCTGTCCGGGGCGGCGGCAGTGATTGCGACATCGCCTTCAAGCTTGCCGCCGAGATTGCGCCAGTCCGACCACTTGCTGCCATTGAAGAGGCGGTGGACGAGACTGCCGGCATCGTCGAGCGCGACGACGTCGATCCGCCCGGCAGCCGTCGAAGCAGTGGCCGGCGTCGTGGCCAGCACGCCTTTCAGCGACGTCCAGCCGGACCAACTCGCGCCGTTCCATGCGCGATACCAGAGCCCGCGGTCGAGCCCGCGCGCGAAGACCGCGAGTGTCGTGCCGCCGGTCGCCACGGGTGTCGGCGGCGACGTCAGGACGCCGCCGAGCGAGTTCCAGTTGCCCGGAGCGCCGGACGTCGCGTCGATGGTCCACAGGCCGAGGTCGAGGCCACGCACAAAGACGTCGACCGTCCCGCCCGGGCGCGCGACGGGGCGCGGTTCCGACGTCAATATGCCGCCGTGATTGACCCAGACGAGGGCCGGGGCGCCCGTCAGGATCCTCTGGCGCAGGCGTCCCGATCGGTCGCGCGCGAAGATGTCGGTCCGGCCCACCGCTGGGCCGACGCCCGCCAGATCCGAGGAGGCGCTGTCGAGATTCTGATAGGTCCATTGCCTAACCCCGGTCGTCCCGAGCGCAAGCGTGGCGCCATTGCCGGAACGGGCGAAGACGGCGTGGCCGCCGCCCATCTCCGCAACGACGGCAGGCCGGCCGCGAATGGTCTGGCGCAGGTGAAGATGCGTGACCGTGTCTTCGAGCGTCTCGAGGCTCGTCGGCAGATCCTCGGTCTTGACGACGACTGCCGTACGCAGGCGCGGGATGGCGGCCGGCCCCGCGTCGACGAGAAGCTGCGCCCCGCTGGCGATGTCGGTATGCCGGCCGTCGAGCGGATAGACGGTGTCGCCGGAACCGAAATTCGCGACGACGGGCTTCGCTATCCATTTCGGCCACAGCACGGCCGGAGGATTGGCCGGGACATAGACATTGACCGTTGCCGGGGCATTGTGGCCAAAGAAGCGCAGCCTGCCTTCAAGCTTCGCCGTACGCGCGATCTCGGGCCACCAGCTGTTCGATTGCACCGACGGGGCGAACGTCACGGCCTCGCCGTCCTGTCGCGCCTCGAGCGCCGTCACCGCTTTTTCCTCGATCGCTTCAAGCCCGAAGAAAACGAGGCGGTCGCCGACAGCGAGCTTTGCCGGCCGCGAAACGACAGGACCGCCGGTGCTGCCCAGCCGAAGCAGGTTGACGGGAGCCGGCCTGCCGAAGGCGGCGGCATCGTTGACGTCGCCATGAGCGATGATCTGCTCGATCGTCTCGAAGGTCTGCGGCCGCTCGTCCTGGCCCGGCACACTCATCACCTTGAGGCCCCTGCGGATGCGCGTTTCGGCGCCGGCATCGAGCGTGAAGGCGAGCATGGTCTGCGCGGCGAGGCCCGGGCGCATTCGATATCCGATCAGCCGTGTCAGCCGCAGCACCGAATCGCGCTCGCGCGCCGTGCGCAGATAGAGTTCGTTGGCGATCCTTTCGTTGTAGAAGGTCAGTACGTCGCCGACGGCCGCGAAGAGTTCGATGAGCGTGATCGCATAATCGTCGCTCTCGCGGGTGGTCAGCGCGGCAAGAGCCGGCTGTCCGGCGATTGCCTCGAGCATCGTCTCGCGGAAGCTGGCGAAGGTCCCGATCCTGTAGGCGATCGCGGAGAGACCGGGGCGGTTCCAGACCTCGAACGGAACCGGCGGTGACGGCGAGCTGCAGCAGGAGCAGAAGGCGGAATGCGGCAGCGACATGTCACAAGCCTCCGACCGCGCTGAGACGCAGCACGCCGTTCTCGGGAAAGTTGCGGTCGTTGTCGAGGCGCGCGATCTCGAAGGGGCCGATCTCGATAAGCCCGCGATCGAGCTCTGCTTGCGGCAGTTCCCAGAAGCGCTTGAACAGCATGACTTCTGCCGAGTTCACCCCCTCGATGGCTTCGACCGCCGCATAGAGGCGCGACAGGTAGACCGCTCCCCCGAAGCCGAAGTTGAGCGGATGGAAGAAGCCCCGCGAGCCGTCGGCAAAGCTGCGGTTGGAGAGCACCCGCAATGCCTCGCCCAATACGTCGCCGCGGAAATGGCCGGTGCCGACGCAGAGCCGGATGTCGATCTCCAGCGGAACGTAGATCGCAGCGCGGATGTTCAGGTCGTAGCCGGCGAGCTTGAAACGGGTCAGATGCGACTTGACCGCCGCCGCGAAAGCCGGCTGCAGTTCCGCGCCGCCACCCGGCAGCCTCCTCAGGTCCGCCTCGTCGACAGGGTGGATGGCGACGAAAACGGTGTACCAGCTTCCCGTCCAGTGGAAGCTCGCCTTGGCTGCCGCGACCGCCGGATGCCTGAGCGCGACCTCTTCCCAGTCGCGCTCGGTCACGGCGCGAAACTGCACGGCGCGGAAGGCTTCCGGCGCGATCTGGCGGACGTGCTCGATCGTCTCGGGGTCCTCGCCGAAACGGGCTGGCAGCGGCTGGCGCACCCGCTCGATGGCGGCCGCGGCCGGGCCGTCGGCCACCGCATGGACCAGTGTGCCCCAGCCGCAATTGCCTGCGGCACCGTTGCCGATCCGGTAACGCGCCACCGCGCGCCGGGCGCCGAGCGGTCGCCTCCCGTATCGGTCGTCGCCGAAGCGCAGCACCGCATCGCCGGCATTGTCGATCTCGGCCACGAAGTGCTGGTCGAAGGGACCGCTATCGAGCAGGTTCGGCACCGGTGTCCAGGATTCGGCGCCCGGAATTCCGGCGAACTCCAGCGACAGCCGGACGGCGGGGCCGTCGGCCGCCTGGGTGAGCGGCGCGTCGCGCAAGGCGAACGAGGGCAAGGGCCAGCGGCCGGCTCCGCTGTCGGGAAGCGTCAGCGTGCCGAGGGACGTGTCGCGCTCCACCGTGCGGCCGTGATCGGCGGGAACCGTGTTGCCGCGGGCCACCGTTACGGGATCGACGGGCACATCCTGGTCCGTCAACGCCGATACGCAGAGCGGAAAAACGAGCGCATCGTCTTCAACCCAGGTGACGTGCAGCAGCGGCAACGCCGGGTCGGCGACATTGAGGCGGGGCGTGAGCGTGCCCCCGGGTAAGGCGTTGGTGAAGGCGGCATCCTCGGTCAGTTCGACCTCCTCGACGAGGACGACCTGCCGATGCCGCGGATCCGCATCGGGCAGCGAGCCGGTGACGGGGCTGCGGACCTCCTCCAGCAGCAGGTATTCTCCGGCTGCGAGGTCGGGCGGGATGGCGATGCCACCCGCGGTGACCGCGTAGAGGAAGGCGCTGGTCGCCCCCTTCGCCAGGCAGCACTGGGCGTCCGCCCAGCTGTGGATCCTGATCTCGTTGTTGGTGTCGATGACGCGGACCGGCGCCATCGTCTCGAACACCGTGGCCTCGCTCAGTGCCGGATCGCTGTCGAAATCGGCCGTGACCGGAATGACGGGTCCCGGCGCCCCAGCTTCGCCGACCAGCGGGACACCGATCCGGCTGACCAGCCTCGTGCTCCGAGGCACGACGGCATTCGAGCCGGCTACCGCCACGAAGTGGACGAAGGTCGCAGCGTTGCGGCCGTTCCGCATCGTATAGTCGATGAGGCGGGCATGCCGCGCTGCGGAGATGCGATGCAGGCAGGTATCGAGGAACCCTTCCGTGCCCGGTCCGGCGTCCTGATAATAGCTCAGATAGTCGCCGGCATAGGCCATCAGCTCGACGAGCGTCATCCCGAGATCGGCCGGAAGCCGTTCCAGCCAGTTCGGATTGCGCTCGGCGATCAGGTCGGTCATCAGCCGGCGGAAGCTCTGATAATCCTTCGCCAGATAGTCGAGCGCCGGCTCTTCCAGCACCGTTGGCGGACAGTCGTGCGTCGGCCGGCAATCGAGATCGCTGGGGCAGCTGGCCTTGAAGCCGAACTGGGCCTGTGAGCGTTCGACATCGATCGCGGCATGGTCCATGTCCAGGACATAGGCCGAGAAGTCCCCTTCGCGGTCGACGAAGACGCGCAAGGTCAGCGGGTCGCCGGGATCCGGCTCGACATCGAGTACCCTGATGTCCACGATCCTGATGCCGCCGAGAACGGAGAAATTGGCGGCCGTCACTGCCGGCGGGACGGGAGCAGGCTTCAGAAAGACCACGTCCAGCACGTGCTGCCACCCAGGCAGCGCCAGGAGGTCGCGCCGGTATTCGATGAAGTCGATGCCGTTCAGCGGATGGGCGGGGTCGCGCAGCACGCCCGAGCGGCGTTCGTCCTCGCACAGCACCAGACCATCTGACGACAGAACCACCATGTTCCCCTCAAACCGCGACAGGATGCCTGAAGACTTCTTCGCGCCGCTCCCCCGTATCCCGAGGGCTGTAGGCGACGGTGATTTCGAGCGTAGCCTCCGACGCCAGCACCGAGACCTTCTCGACAGAGACCACCGGATCCAGCCAGCGGATCAGCGCGCCGTGGATCAGCTGCTCCGTCGCCGCGGCCAGCGCATCCGATGCCGGGGCAAAAACCAGCTGCTTGACCCCGCAGCCGAATTCCGGCCGATTGACCCGCTCGCCGGGCGCGGTGAACAGGACGAGATAGATGAGATCCCGCAGGTGGTCGTCGCGGCCGGTAAGCGCGCTCGCTCCCGATTCGCTGACGGCGAAGGGGAAATCCAGGAATGGGCGGTCAGCCAGCATCATCCGTAATCCACATCGACGACCGTCACCGGCTTGGTTTCATCGTGCTCGCAGTACACCTTGATGGCGGACTTGTTGTTCTCGAGATGCCGCACGATGCCGCGCGCGATCGCCACAAACAGGCGCCTGCGGTCGCGCACGGTCGTGTCGGACGCGTTGAGGTCGAGCGACGGCAGCCCGTCCGCGGTCATCAGCGCGTTGAGCTCCTGCTCGATGTCCTCGGCCATGGAGTCGGTGAAGCGAGGGTCGGTGAAGCCGACGCTGCCGGCGGCACTGAGATTTCCGGGGATCAGCTTGTCTGCCATGCCCGCTACTCCAGGAAGACCTTGAGGGACACCAGGCTCGGGCTCGGCGGCGGCATGGGCGCGACCGGCGGCGCCGGCGTGACGGGCAGTATGCCAAGAGCCAGCTCGCCCGGATGTACATGCGTGTTGAAGAGCCCCACCAATTGCGCCAGATAGCTGAGCAGCTGGTCGCCGAGCACGGCCGGATGCGCGGCCGAGTCGCTGCCTTCCTGGATCAGCGGGGCGCTGGAGACGACACGAACGGCACCCTTGATGGTGACGGTGCCCGTCGCGACGCTGACTTCGACGGAATTCAAACCGAGCGCGTCGGTCAGAGTGATCGTCTGCGTCTTGTCGTCGAGGACGGTGGTCAGGCCGAGTTCGCTGCGCCAGATCTTCGTCATCGGCTCGCTCGGGCTTCCGGGCGGCTTCATCGGCAGTTCGCCGGTGCCCCAATAGCATCCCGCCCAGATCGGCCGCGACACGTCGCCCGCTTCGAACTCGATCCACACGCCGGCTCCGACCGGCGGCACCGAGAAGAAGCCGGACGTCGGTCCGGCATAAGGCGTGCACGGCTTGGCCCAGCCGGTCGGTATCTCGCCGAGAACCTCCGGCACGAAGGCCTGCAGCCGGCCGAGGAACAGGGGGTCGTTGTTGTTCATCACGGTTCCGGCGAACTTGCCGTAGACGCGGTTGCGCCCGTCACCCTTGCCCGCTCCAGTCGTCATGCCGTCGCCGAACACCAGCCCCTCCTCACGCCACCGCTGCCAGTGGATCGATGAACACCTCGGCTCCCGTCAGCCCGACGGCATTGCGCCATGCCGAGAAGCTCTGGCTGTAGTTGTCGCGCGAGATGCGATGGGTCACCGACTGGACGTAATAGAGGCCGCTGTTCTGCCGGCCCGCACCCCGCACGAGTACCGGCAGGCCGGCCAGCAGCGGGCGCGCATATTTTATCCCGTCGACCTCGCCGCTCGCCGTTATCGCGCGGCTCGATTCGCTGGCTCGCGCGAAGGCCTGGGCCTGGGCTTCGGCCGGGCTTGCCGCGTCGGTGGCGGCGGGGCGCGTGACCGGTGGCGGGATGATGCGGTTGAGGGCCGGCTCCAGCCCCATTGGCAATTCGGTCGAGACCGGGGCGACCGTCGGGATCGGCGCCCGGCTGCGCGGATCGACGGAAACGCCCATCACGGATGTCGGCCCCAGCATGTCGTTGGAAACGGAGAAATTGCTGAGGTTGGTCTGGGTGCCGAAATCGATCGAGAGCACGCCTTGCGGGGGCATATGGGTCAAAGGCGGATGGAAATGTCCGATATCGAGGCCGACCACCGGATCGGGCTGGACGTAAAGCTCGTAATTGTTGCGGCTCGCCATCTGGAACAGATAGGACGAGTCGAAGTCGCGCTGGTTCGACGTCGTGTCCAGCATGGTTCGGAGCGGGGGCGTCGGGAAAACCGACGGGATCATCGCATATTTGCCGAAGATGGCGGCTGCGATCGCGCTGTCCGGCAGGTTCGGCCAGGTGAAGGGCTGCTGGATATGCGCCATGATCGTGGCGAGTGCGTCCATTCCCACCACTTCCAGCCGCGAGGCGCCGGGCTGGTTGGCGGCACTCAACCGCGCGTCCTTGACGTAGCCGTTGACCAGCGCCTGCGGAATGCCGAGACCGAGCGAGACGCGGATGGTGATCGGCACCAGCGGGCGGAAGATGTCGATCGCCAGTGCATCGAAATCGCCGAACATGTTGCGGCTCAGATCGAAGTGCAGGCGGAAAACCGAGGCTTGTCCCACCGAGGTCTCCACCTCGATTTCGCGCAACGCCTGGAAGAAGATAACCGGCAGCGGCGCCATCGCGACCTGGACGACGAAATAGGATGGCAGCAGGCCCATGCTCACACGCCTCCATCGGGGCCCGGCACGCCGATGCGCCGGCCGGGCGGCTCCGAGAGATCGACGGGCCGGCGGGTGAGATTGACGTCGCAGAGACGCCAGAACTGTTCCGGATCGCCGAGGGCGCGCCACGCCAGAAGGTCGGTGCGGTCGCCCTCATTCACCTTCATCGATAGGCTGGCCGAGCCCACGGGTATGAAACGCATGCGCTTGTAGCGGATCATGCGGCCATCGGGCCCGTCGATGAATGCATCAGCGATGTGTTCGTAGCGGCTGCCCCTGAAGAACATGGCGCCTCCTGGTCGTCTAGATCGGTGTGATCGCTTCCAGTCCCGTCTTGTCGCCGAGCAGGTTCAGGGCGGACATCGCCTCCTTCTGCGTGAAGGAAGCGAGATAGACCCAGTAGCCCGGATTGGTGACGTCGAGGTCGCGATAGGTCAGCACTTTCAAGGACAGGTCCGCCTTGGCGCGGATCGGGTTGAGCTTCTGGTCGAATGCCTCTTCCTTGATCGACAGGCTCTGGATCTGGACCGGCAGAACGCGCCTGGGCCCCCAGATCAGAAGCGCGAGCGGTGCCTGCTCGCCAAGGATGAAGGCGCTGCCGGCCAGCGCCAGAGCCTCGTTGGCGATCACCACCGGATAGGAGGGGTAGACCAGCCGCTCGAGCGCTGCGATAACCGGATGAAGCCCGTTCTCGACGGTGATGGCATTTTCCGACGGCCGTTCGAGCTGGTCGGCCGCATCGATCTCCACGGAAAAGGTCAGCGTTTCCTGCGGCGGCCCGTTCACGCGATTGGCGTCTCCCCGCCCTCCGCCGCTGCTGCCCTGCAACTGGAGCGAACGCGACACCTCGTCGGGATTGTACTGAAAGACGATGACGGTCGGGAACAGGTCGGGCAGCCGATAGGCGACGATACCGCCCTTGAGCACGCGCGGACTGCGTGGAAACTCCGACCCCATCGCCTGCCCTCCTCGGAACGCCCCCCAAGGAATTACCAGTGAGAGTAGCATTGTTTGACGGGCGGAAAAACCAAATTCTGCAATCTTATTCGCCGAACGATAACGTTCGCAAAATATCTATAAGTAATGCGTGTTGTTCATCGCATTTATACCGATCGATAGTTGACGACATCATCCATTGTGAAATCCAAGGTTGTAGAACTAATTTTTATGAAAACTTGCACAATATTGGCCACGCTTCCATGAAAATTTGGCAGCGACATCCATTCCGTCTCACTTCCGTCAAGACGGTTGGTCGCCGGCCGCAGCCTGGCAGCTTGAGTTATCCTGGGCCGTTGCCCTCAGAAATAGACACCTCCTGTGAACAGCACCGTGGTCGGCACAAGCACCTTTTCCTTCTCTCCGATCTGGACGGCGCGCTGCTCGGGAATCTTGCCTGCCCCGGTGCTGACCTGACCTGCGACGAAGTACTGGTCGAAGCTCGTGCGCAGTCGAACGCCGCCCAGCAGGGGCGAATCCGGATTCCACCAATCGAGCCGGCTGACCGAGCCTGACAGGTCGATCTTGAAGACAGGCAGGCTTTCCTCCGAGCGGTCGCCAAGATAGGTGTAGGAAAAATCCCCGCGAAAATCGGAGACATTGAACTTCTCATGCGTGCCGGTGACGAAGCCGAGCGCGGCGCCGACGCCGAATTTGTGCCGCCGCCCGAATTCGAGATTGGCGAAGGGCGTGAATTGACCTGCGCGCCCACCAACCGGCGCGCCGCCCTCGCCGAGGCGGGGCGCGAAGATGTCTTGCTCGGTCCAGTCGGTATAAACGGCGGTGAAGCCCATCTTCTTGATGATGGCGCCCTTCTTGCCGCTGTAGCCGAAACCGCCGCGCAGGAACCAGCCCGTGAGTTGCCTTGCCTGGTCCCCGCTGTAGCGCGCGCCGCCTTCGATCTCACCGAGGAAGCCGCCGCCGCCGAAAAGCGTGCCGACGTGAAAGGCTTCGGACGGCAGCTTGCCTGCCTGGCGCTGCAGCGCCGTGGGGTCGGTGAGGTCGTAGCTGAACCATAGGCTTCCCTGCCAGCCCCGATATTTCTGCAGGTCGGCCTGGTCCTTCGCAGAGGGACCACCTTCCCGGAACAGGCTGACGATCTGCGGCAGGTTGAGCGTCAGGCCGAGCTTCCGCTGCTCGCCGCCCTGGCCCTCTCCCTCTCCTTTCTTGTGTTCCAGAATGAGTTCGGCCGGCCCGCCCCCGGCGGTGGCCGAGGTCGCCGCATAGGCAGGGTGCGTCGACAGTTTGAGCGGGCCTGTCGCGAAGAAATCCGGCGCCTTGATCTGTTCCGCCAGGACGAGGTTGAAGATCGTCTTCAACAGCAATGTCTGCTTTTCGAGCTGTGTCGCTTCAAACTCGCCTGTTTTCGCCGAAGGCTTCTTCACGGCCTGGACGGTGGAGAGCGTCGCCTGCGCCAGCGCAAAGATCGAGACGAGGCTCGCGGCATGCTTCTTCAGCCGGCTCTTGAACAGATCGGAGCCGAGATAGGAATCGAGATTGATGCGGACGAAGCTGCTGAACAGGTCGAGATAGAAGCTCTCGCCGCCGGCGATCTTGTGGATGTCTTCCGCATGCTTCAGCCAGGCCCCCAGGAAGTCGCCGAAGGATGAGCCCGCGTCGAGCGACTTTCCCGCCGGCATGCCGGCAAAGATCAGGTTCCAGATCGCGGCGCCTTCCTTGCCCTTGAGCCTGAACTCCTTCTTCTGTTCGTCGGTCAGCTTCTGGGCAAAGATGTCGCTCCACAGATCGATGAACAGCGGATAGATGAGCAGGTCCTTGGCCGTGAAGGTCACCTTCTCCGATGGTTTTTCCGTAGTCGTGGGCGCTTCCTTCTTTGCCGTTTCATCTTCGGGCGCACGCCGGATGGTCGAGAATCCTCTCTGCTGCGCGACATGCGCCAGTTCATGGGCGATGAGCCGCCGGCCGGCCGGTTCGCCGGGAGCATAGGCGCCCGCAGCGAAGGCGATGTCGGCGCCGAGCGTATAGGCGCGGGCTTGGATAGCATCCGCTGCGGCAGCGGTGCGGCCGCCGGTATGGATCCGCACGCTAGAGAAATCGCGGCCGAAGCGCGGCTCGAAATAGGCGCGCGCTTCCGCCGACATCGGCGCGCCGCCGGCGGCGACGGCCCGGGCGGCCGCTTCGGCGGGCTCCTTCCGTGTCAGTTCCCCGCTGTCGCATTCCGCACACTTGCGCTGGATGTTTCCGCGCTCTTCTTCTTCGCATTCGGCGCATTTGCGCTGCGCTGTCGCAGCCGGAGCCCACCCCAACGGGCCGACGATGTCAGCGCTCACCACGGCATCGGCAATCCGGTCGGCCTCCCGTTCGAGCGGGTCATCGACCGGGCCGACGCGCGCCTTCCTCTGAAGCGCGGGCGCGGGTCTGGCCATCTGCGGCGATGGCGAAACTGTCCCGTATGCCCTTGCTGCGATCATCGCCCAAGACCTCGCATTTCGGCCTCGCCTTCCCTGCCGGTCAAAACTGCACCTCCAATGATCCGATCAGTCCATGCAGCGCCTCGGCTTCCGAGTTCAGCGGCTGTGTCCAGCGATAGGCGGCGCCGACCGACAGAGGGAAGACATACGCGTCGCCGTAGGGAATGAGGAATTCCGCCCGCGGCCCGACTTGAAGGATCCAGGCAGGCGCGATGGCGGTGGAAGGCGCCTCTTCGGGCGTGGCCGGACGCAATGCGAAGCGCCCGGCCCCGACGCCGGTCTCGAGGCGGAATGAAAAGCCGCCATAACGCGTGCCTCCCCAGCCGCCCGCCCGCGCCTGGATTCCGGCGAGAGCACCGCCGAACTCGGTCGGCACACGACGCTCCTCCGGCGTCTCGGCGCCGACCGCACCAAGCTCGGATGCGGTGCCGAACACGTTCAGATCGAGGCCCAGCGTGGCGCGCAGGCGGCCCGACGCCCAATCGCCGAGAAAGCGGCGATAGGAGAGCAGAACGATCGGCTGCTCTCCGGTAAGTTCGACCCCGGCGCCGACGCTGAGTTCGTTACGGCCCGGTCCCATACAGTAGGAGCGGATCTGTGCGGCATGCCAGTGGGTCGATCCGCCGGGAACGCCGCAATTGTGACCCGCCTCGTGCAGGAAGGATCCGGCAAGGCCTTCCGCACCCTGATCGTATCCCATGTCGGTGTAGGCTATGTCGGAACCGCCGACAGAGCCGCGGGCGTTTTCGTCCGTGCCGTTGGTGATCTTCCAGATCGTGGCCCTGCCCCAGACGCTGGCCAGCGTCCCGGCGGTCCCTCCCGGACAACGCTCCCTGAAATGATCGTGGCATTCGGAGAATCCGGACGGGTCGTTCACCACTTCATCGACCTTTGCTATGGCCTGGTCGACGCGTTCTCGTTCATCCGGCGGCACAATCGCGGTGGTGACGGCGCCCCAATTGGGCGGCGTTCCCGTACCGTAGCCGGCACGCCGAACCGCCGGAACGGCGCCATCGGCCTGCTGGATCACATGTGCCAGTTCGTGGGCGAGGAGCAGCCGGCCGACCGGCGCCGCCGGGGCATACTCGCCCTCTGCGAAGGCGATGTCGGAGCCGAGCGTATAGGCGCGCGCATGGATCGCATTCGCCGCGCCCGCGGCCCGGCTGCCGGTGTGTATCCTTACATCCGAAAGATCCCGGCCGAAACGCGGCTCGAAATAGGCTCGAGCCTCCGCCGACATCGGCATGCCGCCGGTCGCGACGGCACCGGCAGCTGTCTCGGCCGCAGCTCTCCCGCCCGGCCGCGCACTCACGCGCTTGTCGTCTTTCCTCCGAAGCGTTTCCTCTTCCTCGCATTCCGCGCATTTGCGCTGTGCTGTCCCGGCCGGTGCCTGTCCGAAGGCGGCAACTGTGCCCTTGCCGATCACCGCCTCCGCGATCTGGTCGGCCTCGCGCTCCAGGGGGTCGTCTACCGGTCCGAGCTTGGCCTTCGGCTGAACGGCTCTAGACGCCGGGCGCAAAGCATCGAGCCGTATTGGCGGCGCTTGCAGCGCAAATGACGACCCGAAGGAACCCCTCACCGCCATTTTCCTTTCATGCTCCCGCTCCTTCCGACCCTCAGTGCTGCGCTTCTTCCTCCACGCTCACGGAATGAGTGGCGTGCAATCCGTCGTGTCGTCCGATTGAAACCCATAGACGTCGGCCACGATGGCCGCGTGGCACTCCGGATTACGGCCGCGTTGATTGGCATTCGCAAGGCCATGGCCGCGGAAGCCGAGGCGCATATGCACGGACTCATGGATCATGTTGCCGCCGCGCTGATCGACGGTCTGCATCAGCGGGAAGGTCCAGAAGGTCGGACAGATCGCGATCTGCCTGCCTCCGGGACAGGACAAGGCGATCGAGCCGCCGCACCGCGCCGAGGCACAGCCCGGCAGCGTGATGGCGCCCGTGCCGGGACAGCGGTATCGGATCGGGCCGCTGAGGAAATCGTGCAACTGGCGGAAGCGATCGGAAAGCGACAGCATCTCCTCGCGCATCGCTTCGTTCTGCGTGGCATGCGTGCGTCCGGTGAAGCGGTTTCGGAACCTTCCGCGCGCCGCGGCGGGCGGAAGCCCGAAGCGTCGCTCATAGGCATCCGACACGTAGGAACGGCCGAAAGTCGGGTCGGCGAAAGTCAGCGCTTCGAGCGCCAGCACATTCGACGTGCCGAGCGCCATCAGCTGGGCGCGCTCGTCATCCGCCGTCAGCTCGGCGATCGGATCGGCAGGCGCGCCGTGGACATTGGGCGGGCACCGCGACGTGGCGGTCAGCGTCCTGCGCAGCGCGGGCGCAGCACCGCGCTGCTGCTGCACGACATGCGTCAGCTCGTGGGCGAGGAGCCGCCGGCCCGCGTCCCGTTGCGGGTCGAACTCTCCTGATGCGAAGGCGATGTCTGAGCCGAGCGTATAGGCGCGGGCGTCGATCGCCCCGGCCGCGGCGGCTGCCCGGCCGCCGGTGTGTATCCTCACACCGGAAAAGCCCCGTCCGAAGCGTGGCTCGAAATAGGCGCGGGCTTCGGGCGACAGGGGCTCGCCGCCCTGCGACACGGCTCGCGCGGCTGCCTCGGCCGGCTTTCTCTCGATCTTTTCTTCTGCTTCACAGGCAGCGCATTTGCGCTGAATTCCTTCCTCGTCCTCGCATTCCGCGCATTTGCGCTGAGCCGTTCCAGCCGGCGCCTGGCCGAAGCCCCCGACGGCATGATCGCCCACCACCGCATCCGCGACCTGATCGGCCTCCCGTTCCAGAGGGTCGTCGACCGGACCGAGGACCGTTTTCCTGAGGATGGCGCGCTGCGGCGCGGCAAGCCTCGGGGCAGGAACGCTCGTCGGCGCTGGCGCGTGGAGGGCCGCTCTCATCGCCGACGGCCTTCCACATGCCTGGCGAGCGCCGCGCGGACGGCGCGCAGGATCTCGGCCCGGCCCGCCCCCGCCGGCAAAGTCACGTTCAGGCTTTCGATGTTAAGCCCGTTGCCGACGATCGCGCTGCCGCGCAGAACTTCGGCGAGTGCGGCGGCCACGTCCCGAGCGCCCCGCGTTGCAGAACGGGCATCGCCATTGCCGCTGACCCGGATGCTGCCCAGGGAGACGGATGGGTTATGGTCCGCTCTGTCGGTCATGGCTCACGAAGCCTCCGGCCAGAACATGCGGAACTCCTTGTCCAGCTTGCGGAACTCCGCCCGTGCCGCACGTGCGACATGGCGCATGGCGAGCGGTACGCCTTCTGCCGCTGCGAGAAATGCCGCATTGACGGCGATCACCGCTATGTTGCCGCCGGCGATGTCGAGGCGCGCCAGCGCGTCGAAGTCGAGCGCCGCCTTCGGCGTCTCTTCCGGGAAGGCCTTCATCCAGATCGCCCGCCGCAGCGCGGCGTCCGGGAAAGGGATATCGATGGCGAAGCGCAGCCGCCTCAGGAAGGCGCTGTCGAGATGCCCCTTCATGTTGGTCGCCAATATGGCAAGCCCTCCATAGCTCTCCATGCGTTGCAGGAGATAGCTGACCTCGATATTGGCATAGCGGTCATGGCTGTCCTTGACTTCGCTGCGCTTGCCGAACAGCGCGTCGGCCTCGTCGAAGAAGAGTACCGCACCGCTCGCTTCCGCCGCATCGAAGACGGCTTTGAGGTTCTTCTCGGTCTCGCCGATATATTTCGAGACCACCCCCGACAGGTCGATCCGGAAGAGGTCGAGTTCGAGCTCCCCGGCGATCACTTCGGCTGCCATGGTCTTGCCGGTTCCGCTCGGGCCCGACAGCAGCACCGAGACGCCGCGCCCGCGCACGAGCTTCTTCGCGAAACCGTGTTTCACATAGACGAGCGAGCGGTGGCGGACCTGTGCGGTCACCGCGTGCAGATCGTGGAGGATCTCGGCGGGCATGACCATGTCATCCCAGCGGTAGCGCGGCACGATCCGCTCGGCGAGTTCTTCGAGCGCCCGCCCGGCGCGGTCGCGGCAGGATTGCCGGAGATCGCCGCCTTCTGCGACGATCGCCGCGATCTCGCCCGGGCCGAACCTGAACTGGTCGGCAAGCGCGTCGATCCGCTCGTCGGTCTCGGCGGAGCCAGGGCCGAGCGTCTCGCGCCACAGCGCCGCATGGTCGGCCTGGTCGAGCGCCTCGAGGCGCAGATGCGGAACGTCGAACGGCAGATCGGGGCGCGTCTCGGCGATTGCGATAACGAGCGCGTCGATGCGGTGATGCAAGAGTGCCACGACATCGGGCTGGCCGGCGTCGACCATCAGCGCAAGCCCTCCGAGGACAGCCTCACGTCCGACCAGCGCGACAAGATCCTGCGTCGGTTCGAACGGCCGCGGCTTGAAGACGGCGAGGCCGAGGCCGAAGCGGGCGGCGAGCGCGGCCGCCGCGGCGGCCCGGCCGCTGCGTTTCGGGCCGACGATCACCGCCAGGGGTCGCCGAGCCGTCTCGAGCCGTACCGCCAACCGCTCGACGCCTGCCCTATGACGCTCGGGGAAGGACGCCGGCTCCGCTTCAAAGAGCATCGGCTGCGTGCGCGGCTCCTCCGAGTGTTCGCCCGTAAGGAGCCGCCTGACGCGTTCGTCGAGCGTGATCGCCGTCAGCGGCGTCAGCGTCCGGTCCGCACTCTCGACCAGCAGGAACCGGCGCAGGGGAGCTTCCGGCGAAAGACGCTCCCAGGCTCTTGCCTCGCCTTCCGGTCCCGCGGCGGCAAGGAGTGCCATGGCAAGATGCGGCGTTGCCTTGTCGAGCGCAGCGCGCCCGTGGATCTGCGCGTAGAGGGAGGCAAAATTCGCGCGAAGCAGCGGCGCGAGCGCGAGCAGGAGTACGTCTTCCTCGAAGGGCGACAGCCGGAACAGGGCCGAGACACGGTCGATCGGCGCGGGCTCGCCGGCCCTGAGCATTTCCTCGCGGGCTCTGTCATACGCCCCCCGGGCCGCGAGCGCGGCCGGCGATCTAGGGGCCGAACCGACTTCGGTCTCACGAGGAAGGCGGACCGGCGCCAGCCGGTCGTCGAGGAGTGCATCGATCCATGCGAGACCCGCCTCGATCGCCAGCCGGTTGCGGTCGTACCATGTCGGTTGATCCGTCTCTGGTTCTCGTTCCGGCTTCGGCTTGGCTGCGACCTTCATGGCTAGGGTCCCAGCGTGAACAGCATACCGGTGTCGCGGCTGCGCGCACCGTCGACCTGCACGGCCACCGGATACGGCGTCGCCGAGACGTCGAGGATCTCCATCGCCGCGCTCATCGGGACTTCGACGGCCGTCGCCGTCGGCGCCGCCCAGGGATCGCCGGGCTGCGGTGGGCGCACCGGAATGGCAGCGTCGCCGACGATCACTTCCGCCGTGCGGGCGCGAGCATGCCACAGGCGCTGACCGTTGACCCGGAGCACCGTGGCAGCGTTGCCGGCGACCGGCACGATTGACGTGATGCGTGGGCAAAGCTGGATGAGGGCGAGGTTGGACGGATAGCGCCGCATAGCCGCGACAGGCGTGCCCCGGCCAAGGCCGCCCTCGACCCCTTCGGCCGGGTGACCGGCGATGATCTGAACCTCGGTCGGTCCCGGCTGGAGCTGCCGCTCCGGTGGGATAGGCCGCGGCAGCGGATTGTCGAGATCGGCCGGATATTGCGCGTCCGGCAGCGTGATCAGAATACGCCCGTCGGCCGGCGGGCTGACCCGTATCGGTTCCAGAGTGCCGAGCCTGACATAGAGCCTGTCGGCGAGCGATCCTTGCGAAAGGATGGTGATCTCGTCGCCGATGCGGGCCCGGATCTCGCCGATCGGGCCGTTCGGTGCCGGCGTGACATAGGCGTCGAGGACTTCCGGCCGGCGGCGGACGGTCATGAGGATGCGGCGCGTTTCGACCGGCTGCGGCCGAACCCTGGGCTGCGGCGTCTCGATCTGCACGACGGTGACCTCATAGACGACCGAGCGGCGGAAATTGGTGCCCGACACCGCCGACCAGACTTTGGTTATGTCGTCGAGCGAAGCCGGGTGAAGCACGATCCGCAGCCGCTCGAATTCGTCCTGGAGCACCGGATCGAGCAGCGGGTCACCCACCGTTCCGGCGGCCGGATTGACGATGGCCAGCTGGTCGATCCGATTGGAGAAGTCGTTGAACACGCGCATGGCATCGCCAAGCAGCGTCTGGGCATTGAGATCGGCGTCCGGCTGGGTCTCCATCGCGCTGTGCGTCGTCACGAGGTAGCGCAAGTTGAGCGACAGCGGCGGATGTCCGTAGGCGGCGGGATGGCCGCTGCCCGGGATCTCCTGGTTCTTGAGGCCGGCATTCTCGATGAGCTGCATGAGGTAGAGATTGACGCGCGCGCCATCGATGCCGTCGACCGTCACGTCCGGCGGGGCGAGCGTCACCGAGACGGGCACCACCATGCGGTCGAGAAGCAAGGTGCGGAGCGTCCTGCTGACAGCGGCGATCGCGGCATGCGTGGCCATCAGCGCTCCTGACGTGGTTGGCCGCGGCGGACGCGGGCATAGGCCTCGAAGCCGCGCGTGCGCGGTGCCTGGGGCGGCGGCGCAGGAGCAGGCCGAGGCTGGACGAAGTGGACGTCGATTCGCCCGACGGTGACCGTGACGGGCGGCGCGGGATCATCCTCCGCCGTCCCGATCGGA
Source organism: Mesorhizobium sp. L-8-10 (assembly GCF_016756635.1). Lineage (NCBI taxonomy): Bacteria > Pseudomonadati > Pseudomonadota > Alphaproteobacteria > Hyphomicrobiales > Phyllobacteriaceae > Mesorhizobium > Mesorhizobium sp. L-8-10. Next base: position 6,678,295 of record NZ_AP023263.1, read on the forward strand.
CGGCCAGGGCGCCGGTCTATCGTTGCCGCCGGTGACGGCAGCTCCGTCGACGGCAGCTCCGGCGGCGGCTGCGTCGAGCGTATCGCCGTCATCGGCACCGGCGCGCCTGGCGACGGTGCCGGCTCTACCATCGCGCGCGGTGTCGATGCCGGCGTCGGCTGCAACGGTGCGACGGGCTCGCGGTTGGTCGGGACTGCTGCCGCGTCGGGTCGCGCCGGCGCCGGCTCCGAAGCCGGAACGGTCCCCGAACCGGGATCGGATCGCGCAGTCGCCGACTGAATCCGGCGACCTGGACGCACCTCCTCCACCTCGACCCGGCCGATGAATGGGCGTGATGCCGCCTGTGCACCGGTTGGTCCGACAGCTGCGTTGACGGGAGGCGGCGCCGGGCGGGCATCGGGCTCGGCCCCCGGTGCGATCGCACCTGTCGCCGGCACGGCCGCGAAAGGGGCTATCCTGTCGGGAACGAAGCCAGTCCCATGAACTTCCTCGCTCCCCGATCCGTCGGAAATCTCGGGAGGCCTCTCGAATCGAGACAGCGGCCGTGGCTTCAGCGTAGCAAAGCCCGGAACAGCTGCCAGGCCCGAGCCGCGTGCGACGAGGCGCTCGACGAAGCCGCTCATCCCGCCGCCTCCATCTCCGCCGCAACCTCGAGGTAGCGCATTCGCCGTTCACGCGGCAAAGCCAGGATCTCCGCCTCGCTCCAGTGGTAGCTGCGCGCCATGCGGAATACATCGCCGAAGATACCCGACGACCGGGCAAGGCTGGAATGAAGGATGGTGAAGCCGTCGAGCATCGCCTGGATCTCGACGCCGCAACTCGGGCAGGCGATGCCGGTGGTCGTTTCGGCGGACGGATCGAGATGATGGAAGGCGTCGGAAAGCGGGATTTCGAAGGCGGCGGGCAGATCGGCCGGCGAGACGGGCGTCCCTGACGGATCGGCGATCTCCAGCACGCAATCGACGACGAGTGCCCGTGCAGCCGCGGCTCGATCGTGCAAGCGGGCGGCTCTTTCCTGATCGCGCCCCGAAGGAAGCCTGAAGCGGACACGCCATTGGCCCGCGGGCGCGACGAGCCGGATTTCTTGCTCGATGTCGCGGCTTGCATCCGGGCGTCCTGCGACGATGTCGTCCAGGGACACCGGAACCTCCGCGACCGCGCCGCATCCTTCCCTCGGACATGTCGCGACGAGATCGAGCTGCGGGCCGAAGGTCAGGCGGCAGAGATTGAGCAGGAGCCGTTCGCGATCACCGATGACGAGCTCGGCCACCATCTCCGGCGTGACCTGCCCAACGGGGCCGATCCGCGTCGTCACGGCGGCGAGCAGGGCCGTCGTGCATTCGGCGGGTGTGAGACGCCCGGGACACTCGGAGATCAGGGCCTCCTCATGGCCGGTCAGGCCGCGCAGTTCCGCGTCGAACGCCCGCACGCCTGCTGCCCGGAGACCATGCGACAAGAAGATCGTGGCCCTGTCCGACATCATCGCCCTTCATCCCGATCATGCGGCGATCGTCATGCCGGAACGACGAAGCTCGGCTCCGAAGGCTCGGTCACCGAGACGTCGCGCTGCCAGCCTTCATTCTCGAGCTTGATGGTCTGGATCGCCACGGCATTGGCGTTTGCGTCTAGGTCCGGCAGAGCCTGGTATTCCGAAACCCAGCATCGAAACACCTGGTACGACAGCACCTTCTGTCCTGCCTCGTTGAAGACGTCGATGATGACGTCCTTGCGGAAGTCGGCAAGCGATACTTCGGAGCCCAGCCCTGCCCCGAAATTCCACACCTTGTTGGCCCATTGCTCGAATTCGAGATCGTGGGTGACGCCGCGCTCGAGCATGATCGCTTCGTATTTGGTCCGTCCCGGAGACTTGCGGCCGGTAGAAGGGTCGCCGCCTTCGCGGTGCTCGACGACTTCGGTGGTGCGCTTCAGCGCTCCGACCTTGCTGATGCCCGCAACGTAACGGCCGTCCCACTTCACCCGGAACTTGAAGTTCTTGTAAGGGTCGAAACGGCGGGGATTGGTGCTGAAGGACGCCATGACCTTTCCTCCTTACTCTACCGTCTGCCGGGCGATCTGCTGGATCTTGATGATGACGAACTCGGCGGGCTTCAGCGGCGCAAACCCGACCTCGATATTGACGATGCCGAGGTCTATGTCGGTCTGCGTCGTGGTCTCGCCGTCGCATTTGACGAAATAGGCCTCGCGCGGCGTCGTGCCCTGGAAGGCGCCTTTGCGGAAGAGATCGTGCATGAAGGCACCGACATTCAGCCGGATCTGCGCCCAGAGCGGCTCGTCGTTGGGTTCGAACACCACCCATTTGGTGCCGCGGTAGAGGCTTTCCTCAATGAACAGCGTCGTGCGCCGGACGGGCACGTATTTCCAGTCCGAAGCGATGACATCCGCCCCTTCCAGCGTGCGGGCGCCCCAGCAGATGTTGCTGTAGACGGGGAAATTGCGCAGGCAGTTCACGCCGAGCGGGTTGAGCGTCCCGTTCTCCAGATCGGTCAGGAGATAGCCCAGGCTCTCCACATTGCGCAGCCTCGCATCGGTCCCTGCCGGCGCCTTCCAGACGCCGCGCTGGGAGTCCGTGCGTGCCCAGAGGCCACCGACGGTACCGCTCGCCCCGATGGAGCGTGGCCGGTTGCCGTTCAGCGGATCGAGCACGTTGGTGCGGGGGAAATAGACGGCGGCGTTGGGATGGCGCAGGCTCTCGTTCTCGGTCAGCCAGGTATGCATCTGATCCAGCCGCCGGACAGCGTCCGGGATGTCTACGATCAGCATGGCGCGACGGCTCTCGACATAGGCTTCCGCCGCGGCATAGAGCGTCTGGCTCTGGTCCGGGGCCAGAAACGTGGCTTCCGGTATGGACAGGATATTGAAGAGATCGACGTCCTCCAGCGCGAAGATGCCGGTGCGGGCCGCCGCCGAGCCCTGGAAGAAGGCAAGGGGGATAGGCCGGAACGTCGTGCCGGCCGCTGCCGGCGTGCCGTCATGGCCGTCGGCCAGGGCGAATTGCTGCGCGTTCTCCAGGGCGCCGTTGGCGTTGGAGAGATTGATGGTGTCGGCTCCAGCCCCGGTAAGGGCGATCTGCAGCGTCGGGTCGAAAGGCCGTGCCGCGCGCCCCAGCTGGACGTGGAAGCGTGAGGCATTGTTTGCCGTGCTGTTGCCGACGAGCGTGACGGTCGCCCCGCTCAGGAGCGGCTTCAGATTGTTGGGCACCGTCGCGTCGCTGGCGGCACGGCGTACGGCATTCTGCACGAAGGGCAGAAGCGCGGCATAGGTCGTGGGTGCGGCAGCCCCGCCATAGTCGATGGTGCCGGCGATTGCGCCGCTGCCTATATCGACGCCGAAGGCACTGCCGTCGGCGGGGATCGTCGCGGGAATCGGCAGCAGGTCGCCGAGCGTACCGCCGACGGCCGGCCTGAAGTCCGCCACGAAGGGAGCCGGCAGGGCCGAGCCAAGCTCGATCTGCACCAGCCGCGATCCCTGGTTCACGACCTCGATGGCGTTGTTGACCGTGTCCGGTTCCAAGGTGAGATTGCGAAACGTCTCGGTCTGCAGGACCACAGTGCGGTCACCGTCGATCCGCACCTCGCTGATTGTCAGGTTGAACTGCGCAAGCGGGTCCGCAGTGCCGTAGTCGACATCGACGCGCAGGAAGTTGCCCCAGGCGCCGGGATTTTCGGCGCTCTCGCCCCGGATGCGGCGACCGGCCGTGACGTTCAGTATCGCCGTTCCGCCGCCGGGATCCTGCGTGAGCGTGACCGTGGCCGATCTGGCGTTCGTCGGCGGGGCAGCGCCGGCTCCGGTAAGCGTGTCGGCCACCCTGACCACCCATGCCTCGGTGCCGCCATTGAGAAAGAACTGCTGGATCGCGTAGGAGGTCTCGCTGTTGCGGTCGAGCCCGCCATATTCGCGCTCGAAATCGGCGATGCTCAGCAGTTGCACGGCTTCGTCGAGCAGGCCCTTCCGAAACGAGCCGACAAAAGCGGCGATCGACGTCGCCACCGCCGCGACGGGTCTTACGCCGCTCGGGATTTCTTCGATGTAGACACCGGGATAAGTCGGATGAACAGGCATGACATCCTCCGCCAGCCGAGGGTTGCCATCCGCCTGCGCTCGAATGAACGACGTATAGCTGCGCCCCCCGTTACAGTGCGCAGGGTACCAGAATACTTGTCTTTCGACTTTTAGCTTGAAGCCCGCACGATATCTTACACGCGCAAGTCAAATTGTCCAGCTTCCAATCTCTTGCAAAGACGGGAAATCTTCAGAAGAGTACATTTGCCGGATAAGGTATCCGTAGCCGAAACTGGCGGCCTGACTTGGCCGACGCCCCGATTTTCCAGGCAACAACAAAAAGACCGGCGTTACAGGCGAATTCACCTCGATCAATTGGCGTCCACCCTATGAAGATGTCAGGAAGCTTCAGCGCCAGATGATAGGCGCCGCGACCGTCGGCCCTCATCGGTGCGGTCTACCAAGACATCCGGTCACATTTTGCGGATCATCGAGGGAACCTGGGTGACCTATCCGGCGATGCTTCGGCCGGTTCGCACGGCCCAGTGCATCAATCAGACAATTCCCCCTCCTCCCGCCGCAACGGTTGGCCGTTCTGCGCTCACCTTGGCGCGATAGCCGGCGGCGCGATAGGCGGCAACGGGATCGACGGCGCCGCCCCTTTCCCGGCGTACCATGGCGAGGATCGGCTCGACGTCGGTGCGGAATGCTACCTTCAGGCTTTGCGTGGCCATCAGCGCGTCGTTCTCTTCTTGGTAGCCCTCCAATGCCTGCCTGTCGACCAGAAGCGCCTGCGCATAGGCCCTCTGCACCTCTATCGCGGACAGCATCAGGCTTTCGATCGGATCGGTGACGTTGTGGCTCTGATCCAGCATATGAGCAGGATCGAAGCCCTTCGCTCCAGACAGTTCCGCTTCCACCAGTTCGTTGAAGACGAGGAAGAGCCGGTACGGATCGATCGAGCCCGCGTCGAGATCATCGTCCCCATATTTCGAGTCGTTGAAATGGAAGCCGCCGAGCTTGCCGACCTGGATCAGCCGCGACACGATCATTTCGATGTTCACATTGGGCGCGTGGTGGCCGAGGTCGACCAGACAATAGGCCTTCGGCCCTAGCTCCTGGGCAATCAGATAATTCGTTCCCCAGTCCTGCACGACGGTCGAATAGAAGGCCGGCTCATACATCTTGTGTTCGGTGAAGAGCCGCCAGTCGTCCGGAAGGACGGCGTAGATTTCCTGCATGGCGTCGAGATAGCGGCGAAACGCCTTGGCGAAATTCACCTGGCCCGGAAAATTCGAACCGTCGCCGATCCACACCGTCAGCGCCCTGGAACCGATGCCCTTGCCGATCTCGATGCATTCGATGTTGTGCTCGATCGCCTGCCTGCGGACGGCGGCGTCGGCATGGCTCAGCGAACCGAATTTGTAGGAAAGCCTCTGGTCCCTTGCGTCGGAGAAGGTGTTCGAGTTCATCGCGTCGAAGGCAAGGCCGAAGCGCGACGCGGCCTGTTTCAGTCGCCCCGGATCGGCCTTGTCCCAGGGGATGTGCAGTGACACTCTCGGTGTCGCCTGCGTCAGCTGCGCGATGACCGCGCAGTCCTCGATCTTGTCGAAGATATCGCGCGGTTCTCCACCGCCGGGGAAACGCGAAAAACGCGTCCCGCCGGTCCCCACTCCCCAGGACGGTATCGCGACGGCGAATTCGGCGACCTTCTTCTTGATGTTGTCGATCTGGATGCCGCGACGGGAAAGTTGCTCGCCAAGCGCTTCATAGTCCCGTTTCAGACCTGCTTCACGGGACGCGTTTTCTGTCGCCACGACGTCAGCGGAGATAAGTTGCTCCGGCATTGATATCCTCCCAATCGATCACCGCCCCCATCGATCGCCGAAGCCTCCTGTCCGGCTGCGTTACTCCCGACGTAACGACGGAGGGCCGACACTACCGCGGAAAGCTCTGTGCGTTGCCGGCGTCGACATTGATGATGTTGCCGGTCGACTTGGCCGACAACTCGGACGCGAAGAAATATACGGCCTCGGCGATGTCCTCCGGAAACACCGATCGCTTGAGCATGGATCGCGAACGATAGTGCTCTTCCAGATCGTCGGTCGACAATTTATAGGCTGCCGCGCGCTGTTCCTTCCATTCGCCGGTCCAGATCTTCGAGCCGCGCAGGACCGCATCGGGATTGACGACATTCACCCGGATCTGTGCCTCCGCGCCCTCCAGTGCGAGGCAGCGGGCAAGATGGATCTCGGCGGCTTTCGCCGTGCAATAGGCGGCGGCATTCGGCGAGGCGGCGAGCCCGTTCTTCGAGGCGACGAACACGACCTTGCCGCCAATACCCTGCGCACGAAACAGCTTGAACGCTTCGCGGCTGACCAGGAAATAACCCGTGGACAGGATGTCCATGTTCTTGTTCCAGAGCGCGAGCGTCGTTTCCTCGACCGGCGCGGACGAGGCGAGGCCGGCATTGGAGACCAGGATGTCGACGCCGCCGAATTCCACCGCCGTCTCCGCGAAGCCGGCGATGACGGCAGCCTCGTCGGTCACATCGACCCTTGCTGCACGGACAAAATCCTTGCCTGCCTTCTCGCCAAGCTCAGCCACTACTGCGTTCAGTACCGCTTCGTCGATGTCGGCGAGCACCACGCAGGCACCGTCCGCAAGCAGGCGCGCAGCACTTGCCTTGCCGATACCGCCGGCGCCGCCCGTTACCAGCGCGATCTGTCCGGCGAGCGGTTTCGGTTTCGGCAGGCGCTGAAGTTTCGCTTCCTCGAGCTGCCAGTATTCGATGCCGAATGCTTCCCTTTCGGGCAAGCCCATATAGGCCGATACCGTGGAGGCCCCGCGCATCACGTTGATGGCGTTGACATAGAACTCCCCTGATATGCGCGCCGTCGCCTTGTCCCTGGCGAAGGTGATCATGCCGACGCCGGGCACGAGATAGACGACGGCGTTCGGGTCGCGCATGTCAGGCGAGTCCGCCATTTTGCAGCGCTGGTAGTAGGCCGCATGGCCCTGGCGATAGGCTTCGACCGCCTGAGGCAGAGCGGCCAGCGCCTTCTCGAGGTCTGGTTTTTCCGGATCGAATTCGATGACCAGCGGGCTGATCTTGGTGCGCAGAAAGTGGTCGGGACAACTGGTGCCCAAGGCCGCAAGCTTGCGCAGATCCTTCGACCCGACGAATTCGAGCACGGCGTCCTGGTCGTCGAAATGCCCGACCTTGTGTCCCGACGCGGATATCATGCCGCGGATCGCCGGCATGAGTTTCGCCGCGACGGCGCGGCGCTCGTCCGCCGCCAGCGACCTCACCGCAGCGCCGCCGAAGACCGGCTTGCCGCGGGTCTCGGTCTCGAACCACTCGATCGCGCGGTTGATGATGCGGATGGTCGTTTCGTAGCACTCCCTGGCACTGTCCGCCCAGGTGAACAGGCCGTGGCTCTCAAGCACGACGCCGACGGCATCGGGGTTTTCGCGGGCGAATTTCTCAAGCCAGAGACCGAGTTCGAAGCCTGGACGTTTCCATGGCAGCCAACCGATCTCGCCGCCATAAATCGTCTGCGTCAATTCCTTGCTGTTCGTGGAGGCTGCAATGGCAATGACGGCATCGGGATGCATGTGGTCGACATGATCCTTCGGCACATAGGCATGCAGCGGCGTGTCGATCGAGGCCGCGCGCGGATTGAGATTGAAGGTGCAATGCGGCAGATAGCCGACCATCTCGTCTTCATGCTCGACGCCGCGATAAAGTTTCTTCAGGGCCTCGAGCTTGTCCATGTAGAGCGTGGCGAAACCGTCAAGCTTGATCGTGCCGACATCGCCGCCCGAACCCTTGACCCACAGGACCTCGACCGCCTCACCGGTCAGCGGGTCGCGCTCCACCGCTTTCGCGGACGTGTTGCCGCCGCCGTAATTGGTGATCCGCTTGTCCGAACCGAGCAGGTTGGAACGGTAGAGCAGCCGCTCGGCTTCCGTCATCGAAGCGGCTTTCTCGTCATCCCAGAGGTTGGCGAGTCGCGAGGCGGTTCGCTGTTCAGGCATGACAGGCATTCCTCCCGATCGATGGCCGCACCCTTGTTGGAGTCAAATTCGCACGCCGATCTTTCAAATGTCAATCAGTAACGATCACCATCGATCATTCTGCACCGCACAATTGAAATTCGTGATCGGACTTGATTGACAATATACGGAACCGCTGCCTAGATTGTCTGGCTGGGAGGAGCAATGCACGAAAAAGAGCGCCACCGGATCATTCTGTCGGCCGTCCAGGAAAAACCTGTGGTGACGGTCGCGGAACTGGTTGCACTCACGGATTCCTCCGAGGCCACGATCCGGCGCGATATCGCCGCACTCCATCTTCAGAAGCGGCTGCGCCGCGTGCGCGGCGGCGCGGAGGCCCTCACCCCGCCCCAGTTCATGGGCATTGCCGGTCGCCCTTACAGCGTCAACGAGACGCTTCACCAGGCCGAGAAGCGCGCCATCGCCAAGGAAGCCGTCGAACTGTGCAGGGACGGCGAGTCCATCATCATCAATGGCGGTACGACGACGTTTCAGATGGTGCATTTCCTTGCCAACCGGCGCATGACGATCTTCACCAACTCCTTTCCGATCGCCGATCATCTGCTGAGGCACTCGAAGAACACCGTCATGGTATCGGGCGGCGTCATCTATCGCGAGCAGAACGTCATCCTCTCGCCGTTCGAAAACGACGTCACGCGCAATTTCTACGCCAAACGCATGTTCATGGGCGCACAGGGTCTTGGTCCGCAGGGCCTCATGGAAGGCGATCCGCTGCTGATCCAGGCGGAACAGAAGCTCATCGACCAGGCCGATGAACTGGTCGTGCTGATCGATTCATCCAAGTTCCGGCAACGTTCCAGCCTCATCCTGTGCGGGCTGTCACGTATCGCGACGGTGGTCACCGACGCTCGCCTCGAGGACCGTGATGCGAAGATGCTCGAGGCGGCGGGCGTGAAACTGGTTGTCGCGACGTCAGCGGCAACGCAGGATCAGAAGGCCCGGCATGGCTGAGGAGCATGCCGGACAATATTGGAGGAGCCTTGGTTGACGCTTGATCGACGTCCCTGACAGATCAACGCCAGGGGACAGGCAGGCGCCGGTTCGGGAAAGCTGACAATGGCAGGGAGGTGAATTGCCATGAAAACGACGCGTCGCACTATCTTGAAAATCGCAGGGGGAGCAGCCTTCGTCGCTGCTGCGCCCGCCATACTGACAGGCCCGTCGCGGGCGCAGGCGAACAAGCGCATCGCCTTGATCGTCAAGAATCTCGGCAACAGCTATTTCGATGCCTGCGCCAACGGCGCCAAGGAGGCCGCCAGTGAACTCGGCGGCATCGAGATCATCTACACCGCCTCCGCCAAGCCGACCGCGGAAGAGCAGATCGCGGTGATCGACGCGCAGATCGCGCAAAAGGTCGACGGCATCATCGTCTCCGCCAACGATGCCGACGCACTGGTGCCGGTCGGCAAGAAGGCGATGGAGCGCGGCATCAAGGTGATGAGCTTCGATTCGGCGATCGCGCCGGCCGGCCGCATCGTGCACCTTTCTGCTTCCTCGACGCCGCTGATCGGCGCCAAGCAGGTGCAGATGATCGCGAAGACTCTCGGCGGCAAGGGCGAAGTCGCGATCCTGTCGGCCGCCTCCACCATGACCAACCAGAACTCCTGGATCGAGGCCATGAAGGAGGAGTGGAAGAAACCGGAATACAAGGAAATGCCGCTGGTCGCGACAGTCTATGGCGACGACCAGGACGACAAGAGCTACCGCGAGATGCAGGGGCTGGTGAAGGCCCATCCGAACCTGAAGGGCGTCATTTCTCCGACGACGATCGGCATCCGCTCCGGCGCCAAGGCGATCGTCGACGGGGGCCTCGTCGGCAAGGTGTTCATCACCGGTCTCGGCCTGCCTTCGGAAATGAAGGACTATGTCTTGAAGGGCGCCTGCGATTCCTTCGCGATCTGGAACCCGGTGGAATACGGCTATTCCTCGACCATGATCATGGCCGATCTGCTCAACGGCAAGGAAGCGACCGAGGGCGCCAAGCTCTCGATGGGCAAGAAGGGCGAGACCACCGTGGGCGCCGACGGCGAGGCCGTGATGGGCGAACCCTTCGAGTTCAACAAGACCAATGTCGAGGAATTCGCCAAGATCTTCTGATCGACGCATCCGCAAGCACGAGCCAGGGTCATGACCGGAGGTTCCGGTCATGACCGCACCGAAATGTGGATTTCGCACCAACCGCCGTGTCTGAAGCCATCCTCACCCTTTCCGGCGTCTCCAAGAGCTTCCCCGGCGTGCGGGCGTTGCATGACGTAAGCTTTTCCTTGCGGCCCGGCCGCGTCACCGCAATTCTGGGCGAAAACGGCGCCGGCAAGTCGACGATCGTCAAGATCCTCACCGGCATCTACCACCCGAGCAAGGGCGAGATCCGGGTTGGCGGCGAAGTGAAGGCCTTCTCCTCGCCGCGCGATGCCTGGGCAGCCGGCATCGCCGCAATCCACCAGGAAACGGTGATGTTCGACGAGTTGTCGGTCGCCGAGAACATCTTCATGGGCCATATGCCGAAAGGCCGGGCGCCCCTGATCGACTGGAGCGAGATGCATGCCAGGTCCGCGGATCTCCTGAGGCGCATCGACGCCGCGATACCCACCGATTTCAAGCTCAAGCGGCTGTCCGTCGCGCAAAAGCACCTTGTCGAGATTGCCCGCGCCCTCTCCCACGAAGCCCGCGTCGTGATCATGGACGAGCCGACGGCTGCTCTCTCGGCCAACGAGATCGACGACCTCTTCCGTATCGTCGCGCAGTTGAAGGCCGAGGGCCGCGCGATCGTCTTCATTTCGCACAAGTTTGACGAGATCTTCCGCATCGCCGACGATTTCGTCTGCCTGCGCGACGGCGAGAAGGTCGGCGAAGGAGACATCGCCTCCGTTACGGAGCCGCAGCTCGTCCGCATGATGGTGGGGCGTCCGGTCGACCAGGTTTTCCCGAAACGCGACGTGGCCATTGGCGATGTCATCCTGTCGGTCGCCGGCCTCTCCAATGCGACCGAATATGCCGACGTCTCCTTCGACCTGAGGAAGGGTGAGATCCTCGGCCTTTACGGACTGGTCGGCGCCGGCCGCACGGAAGCCATGCAGGGCCTGTTCGGCATAACGCCGAGAACCCGGGGCACGATCAGGCTGGCCGGCCGGCAGCTTTCCATTCGCACCCCGTCTGACGCCATCGCTGCCGGCATCTCCTATGTTCCGGAGGATCGGCAGGAACAGGGTGCGATCCTTTCACTCAGCATCCGCGAAAACCTCACGCTCGCCAATCTGGCCAAGCATGTCCGCGGACTGTTCCTGTCCCGCCCGTCCGAGCAGGCCGAAACGCGCCGCCTCGGCAGACGCCTCTCCGTCAAGGCAGCTAACTGGGAACAGAAGCTCGGCGAGCTCTCCGGCGGCAACCAGCAGAAAGTGGTGATCGCCAAATGGCTGGCGACGCAGCCGAAGGTGATCGTGCTCGATGAGCCCACAAAAGGCATCGATATCGGCTCGAAGGCGGCGGTCCACGACTTCATCGGCGAACTGGCAGGCGATGGGCTCGCGGTGATCCTCATCACTTCGGAGCTGCCGGAGGTCATGGGCCTGGCCGACCGCGTGCTCGTCATGAAGGAAGGGCGGATCGTCGACGAGTTCCGGCGCGGCCAGTGGAGCGCCGAGGCGATCGTCGGCGCCGCGACGGGCGCTGCGAAGGAGGCCGCGTGAAGCGCCTGTTCGACTATCGCGAATTGATCCTCGCACTTGTCCTGGTGGTCGGGGTCGCCGCGATCGGCAGCTATCAGCCGGTTTTCCTGCGTTGGGACAACATCAGCGATATGCTCACCGAGACATCGGTGCTGTTCATGATGGCGCTTGCCCAGATGACGGTCATCCTGACGCGCGGCATCGACCTTTCCGTGGCAGCGAACCTCGCTCTGTCGGGCATGCTGGCGGCACTCGTCAGCCAGTATTATCCTGATACACCGCTGGTCCTCATGATCCTTGCCGGTGTCTTGTCGGGGCTGGTGCTCGGCCTCTTCAACGGCCTGCTGATCGCCTTTCTCGGCATTCCGCCGATCGTGATGACACTCGGCACCCTGGCGGTGTTCCGCGGCATGATCATCATCATCGCCGGCGGAGACCAGGTAAACGCCTCGGAGATGGGCGCCGCCTTCCAGGCCTTTCCGAAGCAGGTCTTCCTCGGCCTTGCGAGCCCCGTCTGGATCGCCATCGTCGTGTCGTTCCTGTTCTGGGCGTTCCTCAACCATACGCGTGCCGGCCGCGGCCTCTATGCAGTCGGCGGCAACCCCGTCGCCGCGCGCTATTGCGGCATCGACCTGCGGCGCCAGGAACTCCTCTCCTACGCGATCTCCGGCGCGGTCGCCGGCCTCTGCGGCTATCTCTGGGTCGCGCGCTACGGCGTCGCCTATTCCGAAATCGCCAGCGGCTACGAACTCACGGTCATCGCGGCCTGTGTCATCGGCGGCGTCTCGATCGGCGGAGGGGTCGGCTCGGTCGCCGGCACGTTGCTCGGCGCGCTTTTCCTCGGCATCGTCATGACCGCGCTACCTGTGCTGCAGATTTCGCCCTTCTGGCAGATGGCGATCTCGGGCGCGGTGATCCTGGCCGCGGTCGTCATCAACGCGCGGGCGGAACGCAGGCCGGACAAGCTGATCCTGCCAGAGGCGCGGCGCCTGAAACGAGTGTGATCATGAACGCGCCGATGCCGCCCCAAGATCGCTATGCCGTCCTCGATGCACCGCCGCACAGCTTGCGCGACGTGCTGCTGCGCTGGGAGGTGATCCTCGTCATCCTGCTGGCGGCGACAGTTGTCGTGAACACGATCGTGTCCCCCTACTTTCTCGACGTCTTCAATCTTGCCGATGCGACCTTCAATTTCTCCGAGAAGGCGATCATCGCGCTGGCCATGGCGCTGCTCATCCTGGTGCGCCAGATCGACCTTTCGGTCGCCGCGATCGTGGCGCTCGCCGCCATGGCCATCGGCTATGCCGCGGAAGCCGGCTTCGGGCCGTTTGCCTTGTTCGCCGTCGGCATCGGCGTCGGGCTCCTGTGCGGCATCTTCAACGGCTTCGTGGTCACCTGGTTCAGCCTGCCGTCGATCGTCATCACCATCGGCACCATGTCGCTTTTTCGCGGCCTGACCCAGGTCATTCTCGGCGATCAGGCGAAGACGAAATATCCGCAGGAATTCCTCGACCTCGGGCAGAGCTATTTCATCAAGATGAAGGAGACAGGAATCCCCTGGCTGTTCGTGCCGCCCGTTCCGTTGTCGTTCCTGATCTTTCTCGTGCTGGCTGTGCTGTTCGGCCTGTTCCTGCACAAGACCGCGGTCGGCCGCCAGCTCTTCGCCATCGGCTCGAACCCGGTCGCCGCGCGGTTTTCCGGCATCCCGGTCGACCGTCTGCGCTTCCTGCTGTTCGTGACGTCGGGCGCTCTTTCCGGCCTCGCCGCGACGCTCCTCACCGCGCGTCTCGGCTCCATGCGCTCCAACATCGGCGTCGGTTGGGAGCTCGATATCGTCACCATGGTCATCCTTGGCGGCGTTTCCATCGCGGGCGGCGTCGGCTCCATTCTCGGCGTCGTGCTCGCCGTTCTGGTGCTCGGCCTGGTCACCTTCGGCATGTCGCTCAACAATATTCCCGGCCAGGTCGTCAGCGTCTATATCGGCGCGCTGCTCATCGCCGTCATCGCTATCCCGCGCATCGTCGACAAGATCCGCATACGCCCCGTCAGGTAGCGTCATGGATCACACGACGGACGCCCTGCCCCATCATCCAGCGACGAAACGCCGGTGGGCTCCTGCGGCCATGGGGGCAAAGCCGGATAACGCCCCTGAGCGCCTCCAAGCCAGGTCCCATTGGAAATGACCCGCTACGTCGCCGTCATCGACATCGGCAAGACCAATGCGAAAGTCGCCTTGGTCGATCTCGAGTTGACACGGGAGATGGCGGTGCGCACGCGCCCCAATACCGTGCTTCCCGGCGCTCCCTATCCTCACTTCGACACCGATGCGCTTTGGGATTTCATCCTGGAGAGCCTTTCGGTGCTCAACCGCGGATATCAGGTGGACGCAATCTCGGTAACGACCCATGGAGCAACCGCCGCCTTGCTCGACGCGCGGGGCGATCTTGCCCTTCCGGTTCTCGACTACGAGCATAGCGGCCCTGACGCGGCCGCTGCCGCCTATGCGGCGGTACGGCCACCTTTCGAGGAAACGGGCTCCCCTCGCCTGCCGGGCGGGCTCAATCTCGGGGCCCAGGTCTTCTGGCTGTCGAAGACGTTCCCGGATCAGTTCGCTCACGTCGCCTCGATCGTGACCTACCCTCAATACTGGACCTGGCGCCTGTCGGGCGTGCTTGCCAACGAAGTCACCTCGCTCGGCTGTCATACCGATCTCTGGAGCCCGGCGGCCCGCGACTATTCCTCCCTCGTCGACGGCCATGGGTGGCGGGCCCTGATGCCCCCGATCCGCCCGGCGCGTGACCGGCTGGGCCCCCTCCTCCCTGATATCGCGGAGAAGACAGGACTGGCCGCCGGCACGTCAGTCTGTTGCGGCATTCACGATTCCAACGCCTCGCTCCTGCCGCATCTCCTGTCGCGCAGCCAGCCCTTCGCGGTCGTTTCATCGGGCACATGGGTGGTCTCGATGGCGATGGGCGGAAACAAGGTAACGCTCGATGCGGCGAGAGACACGCTCATCAACGTCGATGCATCAGGCGATCCGGTGCCCTCCGCCCGCTTCATGGGCGGCCGCGAGTTCGAGGTTTTGATGGACGGTGATGGCGCGCATTGGACCGACGCCGATGTCGAACGCGTCCTTGCTCAGGAGACGATGTTGCTGCCCTCCGTTCTGCAAGGTTCAGGCCCCTTCCCAGGCCATCGATCCAAATGGATTCCGTCGGAACCCGCCTCGCCGGCCGAACGCGCTGTCGCGGCGTCGTTCTATGTCGCGCTGATGACGGCAACCTGCCTTGATCTCATCGGCGCCGATGGCCCGACGATCGTTGAGGGGCCGCTTGTCGCGAACCGCCTTTTCGTCGGCATGCTCGCCGCCGCGACCGGCCGGCCGGTACTGGCATCGGCAATGATGACGACCGGAACCACCATCGGCGCTGCCTTGCTGGCTTCGGCAACCGGGCACGATGCAGGGCCGATGGTAACATTCGACCCGGCCGGGCTCGAGCAGTGGGAACGATGCGCGGCGGCGTGGCGCAACGAGCTTCGGCGATAGGACCCAGAGCCCGTTGTTTCTCGCCAGAAGCATCAGGCACAAGCCGAAATGGAACGTTCCGAGGCCACGCAATGTGTCCTTCTCCCGCGTGACGTCGGGCCGATGCGGCCGGCGCCGCTGCCCCCCTGCGCGGGACGCGGCGCTCACGGATATCTGTTGAACGATCGACGCGCAGCCTTGACGTGGCGCAAGAACAAAGCAAAAACATCCGTTGGGTTTGCGAGGAAGTGGCTGCTCATGCAGGTTGCGAATAACTCGGCCGAGCTGTTTCGCCACGTGAGCGCGGAAAAGGCCACATTCTACCGCTGTATCATGGACGTCTTCGCCGCGGCCAAGCGGCAATATCGCCTGCAGTTGAGACCGGACGAAGTACTTGCCGAGGCCCGATGGCCGGGCGGAACGCCGCGCATCGAGGAAGTCAATGCGGCGCTCGCCCAACTTGCAGAATGGGGCAATCTCGAATCCCATCCCGACACCGCACGGGTTTCCAGCCTCAGCGACTTCTACCGTGCACGCTTTCTTTACCGACTCTCGCAGGGCGGCGAGGCCGTGGAATCGGCGTTGGCGGTGTTCGTGCAGACCCTGCAGCGGCGCGCCGAACTGCAAACGGTGGCGCTTGAAGACATCGCGAGCCGGCTGCAGGCTCTGAGGGCATTGGCCGGCGCCGCTGAACCCGACGTCGCCAAGATCCACGAAACGCTGCGGGATCTCGTTCGTGTGTTCGAGGGCCTGGCCGAAAACGCGCAGGCATTCATGGCCGGTGTCGCACGCAGCATCGAGCTGCAGCAGGCCGAGGCAGGGGCCGTGGCAAACTACAAGAAGCGGCTGATCGACTATCTGGAACGCTTCATGGGCGATCTCGTGCGCCGTTCCGACACCATCGCGCGCCTCATCCTCGCCTTGGAGCCGGACGTCGATGCGCTGCTCGGGCAGGTGGCCGAGCGCGAATCGCGCGACGCTGCTCCGGGCAGCGCGCAGGACCGTGCCGATTCGCGGGAAGGTTACCTGCGAGCCTGGCGGGAACGCTGGAAAGGGCTGCGCGGCTGGTTCCTCAGCACCGGCCACGAGCCGCCACAGGCCGAATTGCTGAGGGCGCGAGCACGCTCGGCCATTCCGCAGCTCCTGGCCGCGATCGCCGCGCTCAATGAGCGGCGCGGTGGCCGCAGTGATCGCTCGGCAGACTTCCGCGTGCTCGCCGGCTGGTTCGCCGCCTGCGCCGACGATAGCGAAGCGCACCGGCTTGCGCGAGCCGCCTTCGCCCTCAATCCGGCGCGGCATTTCTCTCTCGGCGGCGACGCTGACGCCGGGCTGTCGGCCACCACCTCCTGGGCCGATGCCGCGCCGCTCGTCATACATCCGCGCTTGCGCGAATATGGCGAAGCGGCTCCGCGCGGACCGCTGCCGCGCGTGCGCGACCGCGCAGAAGAACGCGCGTTCCTGGCGCTCCAGCTCGCAGAGGAATCGCAGCAAGTCGAGGCGGCGCGCAAGCGCCTCGCCACCAGCCAACCCGCGCGGCTTTCGGAGCTGGGGGAACTCGACACGCATGCCTTCGGCCTGTTCCTGGGCCTGCTCGGAGAGGCGCTGGGCGAACAGGCCGGCCCGGAGAAGCCGGTGGAACGGCAAACGGGCGATGGCTTGCTGCACATCCACCTGAAGCCGCTCGGCCCGGACAGCCGCGCTACGATCGATACGCCCAATGGCGTCTTTGCCGGGCGCGACCATCTGATCACCATCACACCCTTGCAGGACGGCCTATGAGGGCGACGACGAACGGCTCCAACGACAGCCGCGGCATCGGCGTCCTTCAGCAGCGGTTCCAGCGTGAGGAGTTTCGCTCCGGCGTGCGTGCCCTTGTGATGACGCCGCTGATGGGCCCTGCGCATGAGGATTTCGTCGCCATACGTCGGCAGGCCGAAGCCCTGCGCGAATGGTTTTCGCGCGAGACGGGCTGGCTGCTGCAGGTCGAGCGCGAGGGTGCGCGGCTCTACAAGCGGCCGGGTGACCTGACCGACGTCACACGCGGCCTCCCCGGCTACAACCGCCGCCGTTACGTTCTGCTTTGCCTCGCCTGCGCGGTGCTCGAACGCGCCGACCCGCAGATCACCCTGCGCCTGTTGGGAGAAAGGCTGCTGGAGCTCGCCGCCGACCCGTCGCTCGACTTCACCTTCACCCTCGAGGCGCAACACGAGCGGCGCGACCTCGTATCGGTATGCCGCACATTGCTGGGTCTCGGGGTTCTGCACCGCGTGGCCGGCGACGAAGAAACATTCGTTCATGCCGGGAGCGATCAGGCGGATGCGCTCTACGACGTGCAGCGCCGTCTGCTCGCGGGCATGCTGGCGGCCGTGCGTGGCCCCTCCACCTGGACGCCGGAAGAGGCGCCCGCAACGCTCGAAGAGCGGCTGCGCGCCCTGGTCGGCGAACATGTGGCCGACAGCGAGGAAGGCAGGCGCACGGCGCTGCGCCACCAGCTCGCGCGCCGGCTGCTGGATGATCCGGTGGTCTATGTCGAGACGCTGGACCCGGAAGCACGGGCCTATTTCCTCAACCAGCGCGGGCCGATGGCCAGTCGGCTGTGCGAGGCCGCCGGCCTGGTGGCCGAGCAACGCGCGGAAGGGCTGGCACTCGTCGACGAAGCCGGTCTGCTGACCGACGTGGCCATGCCGGCCGAGGGTACCGATGCCCATGTGACGCTGCTGGTCGCCGAGTATCTGGCCTCCCGGCAGAGGCAGCACCAGGCAGACGGGGATGGTGCGGCGCCAGCCTCCGCCCGAAGCATTCACGAGCATGACATTGCCGACTTCCTGCACGAGGCCAAGGCCCGGTACGGACGCTACTGGCGCAAGTCGGCCCGCGAGCCGGGCGCCGAGGGCGAGCTCGCCCGCATCGCGATAGAGCGACTGGAAAAGCTGCGACTCGCCGAGCGGAAGGCCGGCGCCGTGCATCCGCTGCCGGCGCTCGCGCGTTTTGCGCTGGGCGACGCCGAAATCCGCGAAACGCGCACTGTGCCGGCGGCGGTCGGCGGCCTTCGGTTCGATCAGTGATGAACCTGTTCGCTCCGCAACCGGGGAAGCCTGCTTTGCCGATGCCGACACGGCAGCGCTGGCAACCTTTGCGCCTGGGTCTGGTCGAGCTTTTCCACTACGACAGCGAGGAATTCTGGTTCCGCGACGGCCATCTGCTGCTGCGCGGCAACAATGGCACCGGCAAGTCCAAGGTGCTGTCGTTGACACTGCCGCTCCTGTTCGACGCGCAACTCAAGTCTTCGCGCATCGAGCCCGATGGGGACGGCAGCAAGAAGATGGCCTGGAACCTTCTGATGAACAGCTACGACCGGCGCATCGGATATGCCTGGATCGAGTTCGGCCGCGTCACGGAAGACGGCACGCCACGGTTCCTCTCGCTCGGCGCCGGCCTTTCGGCGACGGCTGCCCGCCAGCAGGTCGACATCTGGTTCTTCCTGCTGGAAGATGACGACGGCGCGCCGCGCATCAACCAGGATCTGTGGCTGACGAGCCCGCAACGGGTCGTACTGACCAGGGAGCGCCTGCGCGACG
This sequence comes from Mesorhizobium sp. L-8-10, assembly GCF_016756635.1. Lineage (NCBI taxonomy): Bacteria > Pseudomonadati > Pseudomonadota > Alphaproteobacteria > Hyphomicrobiales > Phyllobacteriaceae > Mesorhizobium > Mesorhizobium sp. L-8-10. Next base: position 6,697,164 of record NZ_AP023263.1, read on the forward strand.
CGCTCGAAGGCCGCGGTCAGGTGTTCGATTCCGCGGCGAGCTACCGCCGCGCCGTCGACGAGCGTCTGTTCCACCTGGGAGGCAAGCGCTACGACGCGTTGATGGACACGCTGATCCAGCTCCGCCAACCGCAGCTCTCCAGGAAACCGGACGAGATGGCGCTCTCGAATGCCCTGACCGAGGCCCTGCCGCCGCTGGCGCCCGAACTGCTCGGCGACGTCGCCGAAGCGCTGGGCCAGCTGGAGGAAGACCGCCGTCAGCTCGACGAGTATCAGGCGCTGGCCAAGGCGGTCGGCCGCTTCGAGGAGCGCTATCGCGCCTATGCCGGCACGCAGACCCGCCGGCAGGCACGCCTTTTGCGCCAGGCTCAGACGGATTTCGACAATGCCAGCCGGGCGAGAGGCGAAGCCCAGGTCCGGTTCGACGAAGCCCAGGCACGGGAAACGCTCGCGCAGACGACCCACGGCGATGCCGAAATCGCGCTGACACGCGCGCGCGTGCGCCTCGATACCTTGCGCTCCGATCCGGCGATGCAGGATGCCAACCGGCTCGAAAACGCCGAGAAGGAGACGACGGCACGGCGGCAGGCGATGCAGAAAACCGTGGCGGCGGTCGAGGAGGCGGGGCGACGGCTCGGGCTCAGCACCCAGGAAGCCGCACGCGCCGCCCGGCGCAAGGAGCAGGCGGAACGCGCATTGACCGAGTTGCGCCACGACAGCCTGACCCACGCCGATGCGGCAGGCATCGCCGGCCAGCATGCCGGAAATCACCTTGCCGCGGCGGAGCCTTCGGCGCTCGTGGAGTTGACCCAGCACGCTTTCGACGGGGCCGGCGCCGGGCTTCGCCGCCTCGTCGCGGCCCGGCGTGAGGAGATCGCTCTGTTGCGCCGCCGCCACGATGAAGTCGCGCAGACCGCGGCCGTCCATCTGCGGCGCCGCGAAATCCTGGACGAACGACGGATCGCGGCCGAAGAGGCCGCCGATGGTCGGACCCGCGCCGACGCCGAGGTCGAACAGCAAGGCAGGGAGCTGGTGGAGAGCTGGGGCCGCCATCTTGCCGCCCTGAAGCAATTGGAGGTCGATCCCGACAGCCAGTCCGCGGCATTGACGGCCGTGGCGGAATGGACGGCGACGCTGCAAGGCGACAACCCTGCCCGCCGGCTCCTGCAGTCGGCATATCAAGCGGCCGGACTCGTCCTGACACAGCGTCGCGTCGCGCTCGACGGCCAAAGCCAGGCCCTCGAGACGGAATGCCGATCGCTCGAGGACGAACGCGCACGTCTGGAAGCGGGCGACGACATGGCCCCGCCGCTGCCCTATACCCGTGCCGCCGACGCCAGAGAGGCGCGCCGTGGCGCACCTCTCTGGCAGATGGCCGATTTTCGCGATGCGGTTGCTGCTCCGCAGCGCGCCGGCATCGAGGCCGCGCTCGAAGCAGCCGGGCTGCTCGACGCATGGATCTCGCCCGACGGAAGCCTCCAGGCTGGTGATGGCGGCGTTCTGCCTTACGATACGCAGGTTCTGCAACGACGGGAATGTTCTCCGTCGCTCGCCGACTGGCTCGAAGTAACGGTTCCGGTCGACTGCGCCGTGCCGGCCGATGTCGTCGAGCGCATTTTGCGGGGAATTGCCTGCGGGCATGACGATCCCCTCGACGGTGAGGCCTGGATCGCCCCCGACGGCCGCTTTCGCCTCGGCGCGCTGTCCGGCGCCTGGGGCCGGCCGGCAGCGATCTACATCGGCCACGCGGCCCGCGCCGCGGCGCGCAAGCGGCGGCTGGCCGAGATCGCCGAACGCCTCACGCAGCTCTCCGACGAATTGACGGCCGTACGGGTCCAGGAAGAGCAACTCGCTCTCGATCTCGAACAGGCCGACGGGGAGTGGCGCCTGGCGCCTGCCGACGAAGCGTTGCGAAGCGCTCATATCGCCGCCGCTGCCTGCGCCCAGGCCGCGCGCCTCGCCAGCGGAAGGCTCGCCGAAGCGGATACGCGATGCCGGGAGGCCGAACAGGCGCTCAAGGCGGTACGCGAACAACTCGCGGCAGACGCCATGGACCTGCGACTGCCCCAAGCGCCCGGAGCACTGCCTGCCGTCGAAACGGCACTGGATCATTATCGCGATACGCAGGCCCGGCTCGAACAGGTGGCCCATGAGGTCCGTCTGGCGCTGCCCGATTGGCAACGGCAACTCGCCCGCGAGGGCGAGGCGCGCAGCGACATGCGGCAGCGGGAAGAGGAACGCGCTGCGGCCCGCGCCGAGGCGGAAGAAGCCTCTGCACGCCTGGACGTGCTGCGGGAAACGGTCGGTGCCAAGGTCGAGGAACTGCAGCGGCAGCTGACGGATGCGCGCCGTTCGGTCGAAGAAGGCGAAACTGCGCTGAAGGTCGCCGGCGAAGACTTGCGCAAGGCAGGTGAAGCGCGTGCGATCGCCGGCCAGCAGGCCGAGACGGCGAATGTCGTCCTTCAGCAGCGCGGCGAGGCGCGTCAGCAGGCGATCTCGAGACTGCAGCAGTTTGCGGGCACCGGCCTCCTGTCGGCTGCGCTGCCGCATGTCGAACTGCCGGACATGGCTATTCAGTGGACGATCGATCCGGCGCTGACGCTGGCCCGCCGTGCGGAACAGGAGTTGTCCGGCCTCAGGGACGACGACGAGGCATGGGCCCGCGTGCAGCGGCAGATAGCCGAAGAGCTGACCGATCTGCAGCGCGCGCTCGGCGCGCTGGGCCACCAGGCCCAGGCCGACCCCAGCGACTGGGGGCTCAGGGTGGATATCGTTTATCAGAACCGGCGCGAGCGGCCGGACCGCCTCGCCGCGCGCCTCGCCGAAGAGATCGCGCAGCGCGGCGAACTGCTCACCGCGAACGAGCGGGCTGTCCTGGAGAACCACCTGCAAGCCGAAATCGCGGCGGAAATCCAGCGCCTGTTGCAAGCCGCCGAACGCCAGGTCGACGCCATCAATGGCGAATTGCACAAGCGCCCGACCTCCACCGGCGTACGCTATCGGCTCGTCTGGCAGCCGCTGTCCGAAGAGGAAGGCGCGCCTGTGGGCCTCGATGTGGCACGCAAGCGCCTGCTCAACACAAGCGCGGACCTTTGGTCGGCCGACGACCGGAGCGTCGTCGGTGCGATGCTGCAGCAGCGCATCTCCGCCGAGCGGGAGCGTGCCGATTCAGGCGGCGGAAAAGACAGCGGCGGCACCTTGCTCGATCAGCTCGCCCGCGCCCTGGATTATCGCCATTGGCACCGCTTTCGTGTCGAACGCTGGCAGGAGGGACACTGGCGCAAGCTTTCCGGCCCCGCATCGAGCGGCGAGCGGGCGCTCGGTTTGACGGTGCCGCTGTTTGCCGCCATCGCCAGCTTCTACAGCCAGGGCAGCCACGCCCTGGCCCCGCGGTTGATGCTGCTCGATGAAGCCTTTGCCGGCATCGACGACACGGCGCGTGCGCATTGCATGGGGCTCATCCGCGAGTTCGATCTGGACTTCGTCATCACCAGCGAGCGCGAGTGGGCTTGCTATGCCGAACTGCCCGGCGTCGCCATCTGCCAGTTGCAGCGGCGCGAAGGCATCGACGCGGTGTTTGTGTCGCGATGGACCTGGGACGGACGCGAGAGAAAGCTGGAGGCCGATCCCGATCGTCGATTTGCGCCGGCATGAGCAGTCAGGTCGACCCGCGCCTTGAACGCCTGCTCGGCGGCGAGCATCTCGCCGCGCTGCGCAAACGGCTGCGCCAGCGCTTCGAGCGCGCTCCGCTGGGCGGCGCCGTCGACCGTATTCGCGTGGCCGGGCTCAGCGCGGAGGAACATGCGACGCTGGCCTCGCTGCTCGGCCGTCCGCAGCGCCGCTCGAAGTCCCTGCAGATCGACGTCCGCCGCGTCGATGCCGACCTGCGGCGCTCCGGCATCGCCACGTCCCTGCGCGACGCGCTGGAAAAGCTCGACGGCCCCATCCCGCATCGCGCCGGGATGCGTCTTCGGACGCAGACATTGTGGTCCGGCGTCGTCGACGGTTGCAGCCATCCCGGCCTGGCCCGCCTGCTGCTGACACCGGAAGGCATCGGCTTGCTCAGGCGGCTCGCACGGCAAGATGCGATCGCTGCGGCGGAGCTTTGCCGACGCGCCGAAGAGGTGCTGCGACATCTGCCGGCAAAAGGCATCACGCGCTCGCAGCTTTCCGCGAACGCGCTGGGCGATGCTCACGCGCTCGACAATGGCCGCGCGACCGCGGCGCTCGTGCTGGCCGTCTGGCGCCAGGCCGCCGCGCCGGTTCATGTCGGGGATGGCGACACGGGGCGCCAGTCAACGGAGGGCATCGCTCCGGAGCCGGCCGGCAGCGTGGAACGGGCACGCGATACCTGGGCCAGGGCAGGTGTTCTGGTCAACGAGCTGGCGCGCCCTGCCCTGTTCCTGAACCTGCCGACGAGCGAAAGCGGTCGCTGGCCTGCGGGAGAACCGGCCTATGCGTCGCTGCGATTACTGCTGCGCTTGCCGCCTCGATGGGATGTAGCGGGCCGCAACGTCTACCTGTGCGAAAATCCCAACCTGCTTGCCATCGCCGCCGACCGATGGGGCGCTGCCTGCGCTCCGCTGGTCTGTACCGACGGCATGCCGGCGGCCGCGCAACGATGCCTCCTCGCTCAGCTCTCGCAGGCGGGCGCGCGGCTTCGCTATCACGGCGATTTCGACTGGCCGGGATTGCGCATCGCCAACCACGTCATGCGCGAACATGGCGCAAAGCCATGGCGCTTTGGCGCCGTCGACTATCTTGCCGCCGTGCGGGACGGGTCGAGCCTGACTCACCAACTCGCGGGCAAGGCGGTCGAAGCATCATGGGATGGGGCGCTGACACTCGCCATGGGCGAACACCGCATCGCCATCGCCGAGGAAGCCCTGGCCGCTTCGTTGCTGGACGATCTCCATGACGGACACTCGAGCGATGATCCGCTCGCCAGCCCGCCCTCCGTGGCGCGCTGATCTTCCGGGCCCGATGCCGAACGGCGGAGCGACCATCGCCGCCGGCTAAACCTTTGCCGGTGTCATGAAGCTACTGCCGGGTGAGCGCGTGGGGCATGGGAAACCTCTTCCCGCAGCAACGCGCCGCGGCCCTGGCCATGTTCAACAGGCTGGTCGCCGAGAGCTTCGCCTTGCTGTCGGTGTATGCATGTCGAGTCGCTGCGCGTCGGACGTGCAATCGGACCATGGGATCATGTGCGCGAGGTTCTCAGCAGATCGGGACCTGAAATTCCACTCAACGGGCCGGTTTCGTTCCAGTGTTCTCTTGGATGGAAGCCATAGGACACGATGGTAGCTTTCGACACCTCAGCCGCGCTCGGCTTTCTCGACAGGGCCTTTTTTGGAAAGTTGAACCCGTCGTTGCCTCTGTATGACTACATCGCGCTCGCTCGTTGCCTATCGACCCGTAATTCCAGGGAAGACGATCATGATCGCGACCGCGAGCGCCTGCAGCGCGATGAAAGGGAGCAGCGCCCGGAAGATGATGCCGAGCGTTATATCGGGAGGCGCGACCGACTTCAGGTAGAAGGCTGCCGGGCCGAAGGGCGGCGTAAGATAGGACATCTGCATGTTCATGCAGAACAGCACGCCGAACCAGACCGGGTCGAGGCCGAGCGATTTGATGATCGGCACAAAGATCGGCATGGTCAGCAGGGCGATGCCGACCCAGTCGAGAAACGCGCCGAGCATGAACAGAATACCCATCATGACGATCACGATGACCGTCGGATTGTCGGAGATGCCGGTCATCAGGCCCGACACGAAGTTCACGCCGCCCATCAGATTGTAGACGCCCACGATGGCTGTGGCGCCTATGCCGATCCACACAATCATGCCGACGGTGGAGAGGGTCTGGATGGCCGCATCGCGCAACAGGCCGAAGGAGAACTCGCCGCGCACGATGGTGGAGAGGACCACCCCGCCGACGCCGATGGCGGATGCCTCTGTGACCGACGCGATGCCGCCATAAATCGAACCCAGTACCACAAAGACGACGAAAATCGGCAGCACCAGTCCCTTGAGAAGCCGCAATTTCTTGGCGGCAGGCATAGGCTCCGGATCGACATCGGGCACGACGCCCGGTGTCAGATAGGCGCGGACCAGAATGTAGGCGACGTAGAACATGGCGAGCATGAAGCCGGGCATGAACGCAGCGGTGAACAGCTCTCCGATTGAGACGTTCGCCGTTAGCCCGTAAACGATCAGCACGATCGACGGCGGGATCATCGTGCCGAGCGACCCGCCGGCGCAGACGACGCCGATCGCCAGATTGCGGTTGTAGCCGAGCCGCAGCATCTGGGGCAGCGCTATGAGGCCGAGCAGCACGATCTCGCCGCCGATGATGCCGCTCATGGCGGCGAGGATGACCGAGACGAAGACGGTCTGGACCGCGACGCCGCCGCGGATGCGGCCCGCCACCAGCTTCATGGCGTCGAACAGGTCGCGGGCGATGCCCGAACGGTCGAGGATCGCCGCCATGAGGACGAACATCGGCACCGAGACGAACACGAAGTTCATGACGAAGGAATAGACGCGGCTCGTGATCAGCGGGATGGACATCGGCCCGAACCATCCGAGCGCGAAGATGAGCGCGACGAGCAGCGTCACGAAAGCGAGCGGCATGCCGGTCAGCAGCAGCACAACCATCATCACGAACATCAGCAGAGTGCCCCCGCCGATGCCGAGGGCCTGCAGGTTCAACGCGAAATCGAATGTCTCCATGGCGATCATTTCCCAGCGCGGCGGGCGTAGTTGAACGCCAGGATGAGGAACTGAACGACCAGCAGCACCATCGTGACCAGGACAAAGATCTTGATCAGCGCGGGCGTGGGCGGCGACCAGGCGCTGCCGGTTGTCTCGAGCCGGACTTCGCCGGACGGCGCGAACACCGCCCGTTCGACCATGTGCCAGGCGGCGTAGGCGAAGAAGCCGCTCGCCAGCGCCGAGACGAGAGAGATGCCGACGTCCACGAACCGGCGAAGCCGCGCGGACAGATGGTCATAGATCAATACGACGCGGATGTGGGAGTTGCGCGCCGTGCAGTAGAGACCGCCGAAGACGAAGGCCGCGCCGCAGAGAAAGATAGTCGTCTCGTGGGCCCAGATGGTGGGCCGGTTCACTGCATAACGCAGGAAAACCTCGACAAGCAGGATCAGTGCCGCCAGGACGATACCCGCCGCGAATATGTAGCCGAACCGGTCGACGATCCGGCCCATCGCGCCGGCCTCGGGCGCCGGGCCGTGGACCGGCTCCAGCACCATTGCGGCGTCCACTGGATCGGTGCTCTGCGTGTCGTGCGTCATATGTCCTCCCCGGGGCCATTCGCCGGCCTGCCGATATCCTCGGTCCAGTCGCTGCACAAACAAAACGAGGAGGCCGACCTCCCGGCCTCCTCGGGACGGGCCTCAGAGCAGGCCCTTACCCTTCAGATACGCCGTCAGCGTGTCGTACACTTTCTGAGCCATTTGAGAGCCCTGGGCCACCCGTTCCCATTCCGCCGTCGCGATCGTGCGGAACTTGGCCCGCTCTTCTGCCGACCAGTTGTGAATGGTGATCGACTCGTCCTGCTTGGCCTCCTCGACGGCTTTCAGATCGGCGGCCTTCAGCCCGTTGATCTGCGTTTGTTGGAACTCCTTCACCGTCTGTTCAAGCATTGCCTTGACGTCGTCGGGCAGGGCGTCCCACTTCGCCTTGTTCATCGATACCTCGACGAGTGGCAGCGAATGGAAGCCCGGATAGACCGGATGCTTGCCGATTCCGTTGAGACCCTGCTTCTGGTTTACCGAGAACACGGAATAGTCAGCCGCATCGACCACGCCCTTGTCGAGCGATGTGAAGACCTCGGATGCGGGAAGGTTGACGGGCGAAGCGCCGGCCGCGGCGAAGACATTGGCGATCGGGCCTTCAGGCGAACGGACCTTTACGCCCTTGAGGTCGTCGACCTTGTCGAGGGGGACGCGCGACACGAAGGCCTCGAGGCCCGGCGTCGATACACCGATGAAATGCAGCCCATAGGAGCCGAGCAGTTCCTGCATGATCTCCTTGCCTCCGCCGTTCTCGACGAAGTCGATCATCTGCGCGGGATCGGACCACGCGCCGACCGGGTTGGAGATCAGGCCAAAGGCCGGATCCTTGCCTGCCCAATAGGACGAGTCGCAGATCTGACCATCGAGAATGCCGGCGGCCACTGCGTCCAGCGTCTCGTTGTATTCAACGACCGAGCCGACCGGCAGAAGCTCGATCTTGACCTTGCCACCCGACTTCTCCGCCACGAGGTCGGTCCAGCCTTTCTGGTACTCGAAGTTCGGGTTGCCGGCCGGGTCCGACGACTGGAAGCGGAACGAATATTCCTGCGCCGTGGCACCTGCCACGATCGCCACGGTTGAGACAAGCGCAAGAGCCATGCCCATGATGTAGCGTTTCATTACTATCCTCCCTTTGGATGGCTGAGATTGGACCTCACCCCGCCGACGTAACGGCGGGCGTGACGGGTTCCGGCAGACGGGCCGCCGAATGCTGAACGGGCGCGCCGTGTGTCGCGAACCGGACATCGAGGAGCGCAGGATCGATCTGTTCCTCGAGTTGATCAAGCATCGAGATGCTGAGGCCGATGAGGGCATCAGACGCCGCGCAGGCCTTTTCCTCATTGCCGCGCAGCACCCACTCCATGATGGCCAGGTGCCGTTCTATGGTCGTATCGAGTCCGTCGCGGCCGGTGATGTGCTTCAGATTGAGGTAACCGATGCGCCGCGCGATGGCGTGCAGCGGGCTCAGCACGCGCTCCAGGAAGCGCTCGCCGGAAGCGTGGATGAGGAGTTTATCGAAGTATTTGTCCACGACATTGAACGCGTCGACATCCATTGCCGCCCCCTCGGTCTCGAGCCTGCGCTTGAGATGATGCAGCGCGGCGCGCTGGTTGGACGTCATGTTGCCGATCGCGGCAGCCGCGACGAAGCGGTCGAGGTCGCGGCGAAGCAGGGCCAGCCGCTTCTCACGCGACAGGTCGATCGGCGACACGCGCAAGCCGTTCCGCGGCTGTATTTCCATCAGCGTCTCGGCGGCCAGCCGCCGCACCGCCTGATGGACCGGCGTCCGGCCGATGCCGACCAGCGCTTGCAGATCCTGTGTCCGCAGTTCGGCACCCGGCGCGATGCGCATGGAAACGAAAAGCTCCTCGATGCGCTCGTAGGCGGTCGATGTGAGGTCCGTGCCGCGGTCGAGCGCCCACGCGCCGGGCACGGCGGGCGAAAGGCGTTCGTCCTTTACGCGTTTCCGCTTTGCGACCGCTTGCAAAATCTCCTCCGCGGCGATAAGCTTTGCAGTGATATTTCACAGAATATCATGATATGTCAATTGCTCGTCGACGATTTCGTTGACGACCGGCGGACCGGGACGGAACGTTCGCCCTCAGGGAGGTTGTCGTGAAGATTACGGCGCTTGAAACCTTGCGCACGAAGGAATTCTCGAACGTGCTGTGGGTGCGGGTGCACACGGACGAAGGCACGGTCGGGCTCGGCGAGACCTTCTATGGCGCAGGCGCGGTGGAGGCGCATATCCACGACACGCTCGCGCACCGCCTGCTTGGCAAAGACCCGCTGCGTATCGAGGCGCTAAACCGCGTCATGACCGACCTGCCGATGGCGCAGTCCTCGACGGGCGTGGAATACCGAGCCGCCTCCGCGATCGACATTGCGCTATGGGACCTGTTCGGAAAAGTGTGCGGACAGCCGGTGCACCAGATGCTTGGCGGGCTGACTACTGACCGGTTGCGCGTCTACAATACCTGCGCCGGCTATGGCTACGTGCGCAGCAACAATATCCGGCCGGTCGACACCTGGAATATCGGCAGCGACGAAGGACCCTACGAGGATCTTGCCGCCTTCATGACCGACGCTGGCGCGCTCGCCGAAAGCCTGCTCGAAAGCGGCATAACGGCGATGAAGATCTGGCCGTTCGATCCGCCCGCTCAGGAGAATCGGGGGCTCTTCATCAGCGCCGAGCAGATGAGGAAGGCGATCGAGCCGTTCGAGAAGATCCGTAAGCGGGTCGGCGACAGGATGGAGATCATGGTCGAGTTCCATTCCCTGTGGAACCTGCCGACGGCGATGAAGATCGCCCGCGCACTGGAGCCCTACGAGCCGACCTGGTACGAGGACCCGATCCGGATGAACTCGTCACAGGCGCTGGCCGAGTATGCCGCAGCGACCGATGTCTGGGTCTGCGCCAGCGAAACGCTTGGCACGCGCTTCCCCTACAAGGATATGCTCGACCGCGACGCAACCCACGTCGTCATGGTCGACCTTTGCTGGACCGGCGGATTGACCGAGGGCCGCAAGATCGCGGCGCTGGCCGACACCTACCATCGCCCCTTCGCCCCGCACGATTGCACGGGCCCGGTCGGATTTGCCGCGGCCGTGCACGCATCGTTCAGCCAGCCGAACACGCTGATCCAGGAATCGGTGCGTGCCTTCTATACCGGCTGGTACAAGGAGCTGGTGACGGCCGTTCCGACGATCAGGGACGGCCATGTGCTGCCGATGGAGGGGCCGGGACTTGGCGTCGAGCTGCTGCCTGCCGTATTCGAGCGGCCCGACCTGGTCCACCGCAAGTCCGAATTGTGAGGTCACGGCAATGGCTTCGAATCTGTTCGATCTCTCCGGATCTACCGCGCTCGTCACCGGCTCCTCCCGCGGCTTGGGCCGCGCTATCGCCGAAGGGTTCGGTGCGGCCGGCGCTCGCCTGATAATCAACGGTCGCGCAGGCTCCGGGCTCTCGAACGCGGCCGGCGAGTTGCGCGCGGCCGGCCACGATGTGCACGAGGCCGCTTTCGACGTGACGAACGAGGCCGCCGTGAAGGCGGCGTTCCGGCGCTTCGACGAGGAAGGGCTGGAGGTCGACATCCTGGTGAACAATGCGGGCATCCAGCATAGGCAGCCGATGGCGGAGCTGGCGCTTGCGGATTGGCAGAGGGTCATCGACACCAACCTCACCAGCGCCTTTCTGGTCGGCCGGGAAGCAGCGCTGCGGATGATCCCGCGCGGTCGCGGCAAGATCATCAACATCGGCTCGCTGACCAGCGAGCTCGCCCGGGCGACCGTCATCCCCTACACCGTGGCAAAGGGCGGCATCAAGATGTTGACCCGAGGCATGGCCGCCGAATGGGCAAAGTCCGGCATCCAGGCCAACGCCATCGGGCCAGGCTACATGCTGACCGACATGAACGAGGCGCTGGTCAACGATCCGAAATTCGATGCCTGGGTCAAGGGCCGCACGCCGGCCGGGCGCTGGGGCAAGCCGGAGGAGTTGATCGGTGCCGCCGTGTTCCTGGCTTCCCGCGCGTCCGACTATGTCAACGGCCAAATCATCTATGTCGACGGCGGAATGCTGTCGGTGCTGTAGCGGTTCAGGGAGATCATGGGATGCGAGGCGTCTTCGTGCATGCGCCGAGAGACTTGAGGATCGAGCCGGTAGCGGTGGTGCCGCCCGGAGATCGCCAGGTTCGTGTCGAGATCGGAGCCGGCGGCATCTGCGGTTCCGACCTGCACTACTTCCATCACGGCGGTTTCGGCACCGTCAGGCTGCGCGAGCCGATGGCCCTGGGTCACGAGATTGCAGGGACCGTGGTCGAGACTGGCAGTGCTGTGATGCATGTCCGTCCCGGCGACAAGGTTGCCGTCAATCCGAGCCTTGCCTGCGGAAGCTGCCGCTATTGCGGGTCCGGTCAGCGCAACCAGTGCCTGGACATGCGTTTCATGGGCAGCGCTATGCGCTTCCCGCACGCGCAGGGCGGCTTCAGGCAGAGCGTGACCGTGGAGGGCGGCCAGGCGGTTCCGTTGGCGCCGTCCATGTCGCTGGCCGAGGGAGCGCTCGCCGAGCCGCTCGCCGTCTGCCTGCACGCGGCCAGGCAGGCCGGCGACCTGGTCGGCAAGGCAGTGCTCGTTACCGGCAGCGGGCCGATCGGGGCACTGTGCGTCGCCGTGGCGCGCCATGCGGGGGCGGCTGAGATCGTGGTGACGGATGTCGACGATTTCCCGCTCGCGACAAGCCGGAAGCTGGGCGCGACCCGAACCATAAATGTCAGCCGGGAGGCGGATACGCTGTCGGGTTACGCAGCCGAGAAAGGCCATTTCGATGTCGCCTTCGAGGCGTCGGGCAACGCGCTCGCCTTACGATCGGCCATCGAGGCCGTCCGGGCCGGCGGAACGGTGGTTCAGCTCGGGCTCGGAGGCGAGATGCAACTGCCCCTCAATCTGGTCGTGACCAAGGAACTGCAGTTCCGCGGCTCGTTCCGCTTCGACGAGGAGTTCGCGCAAGCAGTCGAACTGATGGGCAGCGGCGCGCTTGATGTCGGCGCCCTGATCACTGACACATTGCCTTTCACGGAGGCGGAGAGCGCGTTCCTTCGCGCCAGCGACAGGTCGCGCGCGATGAAGGTCCAACTGTCGTTCTAAACCGACCTATGCGCACGCTGCTCTACGCCACAGCTCGCTAATCCTCGGCGTCGTGCTGGCGAGTGATCAGAACATGCATTCCGTGCGTGCAATCTGGATGGCTGGTGGTCGACTCTGGTCCAGGAGGGGCCGCCAAGGCAAAGCGCAGACAGAACGCTGGAATTCTTAAGCCTGATGCGTTATATGACCATCTACATGGTCAGGAGCGTGACATGGATGCGATCAATCTGGCGGATGCCAAGGCTCATCTGAGCGAGTTGGTCGACCGGGTCGAAGCGGGTGATTCCATCGACATCACCCGCCGCGGCAAGCCGGTCGCGCGACTCACCGCAGTGGCCAGGCCGCGCAAGCCGATCGATGCCACGCTGCTCCGATCGCTGACGGCGGCGATGCCGCCCCAGTCTCAGAGCGCCGCCGATCTCGTGCGGTCGATGCGGGATGGCGACCGCTACTGATGCTCTATATCGACACGTCGCTGATCGTCGCGGCGCTCTCCAACGAAGCGATGACGCCGCGCGTTCAGGCCTGGCTGGCGGAGCAGGACCCGGCGCAACTTCTGATCAGCGACTGGACCGTCACCGAGATGTCGTCCGCGATGGCAATCAAGCTGCGAACGGGACAGATCAGCCTGGAGCAGCGCGCGGCGGCGCTCGCCATGTTCAACAAGCTGGTCGCCGAGAGCTTCACCGTGCTCGGCGTGACGGGCAGCCAGTTCCGGGCGGCGGCGAAGTTCGCCGATCAGCATGCGCTTGGGCTTCGTGCGGGGGACGCGTTGCACCTTGCCATCGCTTCGGAGCATGGCGCAACATTGCACACGCTTGACCAGCGGCTGGCCGACGCCGGGCCAGCACTCGGCGTGCCGGCGCAGTTGCTGGCATGATCCAGGACTTCTCCAGCTTGGCCGGCCCGCCTAGGAGTCGCCATGGCCGGTGATTGGTCCGACGAGCAGAACGACGCGATCGTCGCGGATTATTTCGCGATGCTTGCGAACGACATCGCCGGGCGGCCCTACAACAAGGCCGAGCACAACCGTCTCCTGCAGGCGGTGATTGATCGACCGCGTGGTTCGATCGAATACAAGCATCAGAACATCAGCGCCGTGCTCAAGGGGCTCGGTGAGGATTGGATCCAGGGCTACAAGCCGGCCTTCAATTTCCAGGCCTCGCTCGTCGACGCGGTGGTACGCTGGCTCGATCGTCATCCGGATTGGCTTGCACCGGCCGCGCGGATGGCAATCGGTACGTCGCTATCCACGCTCCAGGAAGAAGCGATGCTGTGGATCGGCCCACCACCGACGCAAAGCAATGCGCCGCCGCCCGACGAACTCGAGCAGATGACCGCCATCGCCCGGAAGTACGATGTGGCCGAGCGCGACGCCCGCAATCGCACACTGGGCCGCGCGGGCGAGGAACGTGTCCTCGCCCATGAGCGTGCCAGTCTGCTCGCCGCCGGCCGGACCGATCTCGCCGAGCGCATCCGCTGGGTGTCGCATGTCTATGGTGACGGTGCTGGCTACGATATCCTGAGCTTCGACACCGACGGTCGCGATCGGCTGATCGAGGTGAAGACGACCAATGGCTGGGAGCGCACGCCGTTTCACATCACGCGCAACGAACTGGCCGTTGCTGAGGAACGTCGCGGCGATTGGCGGCTGGTACGGTTGTGGAATTTCTCGCGGGAGCCAAGGGCGTTCGAGCTGCGACCGCCGTTGGAGGCGCACGTGTCGCTCATGGCGACCAGCTATCAGGCGAGTTTCTTGACGTGAGTGAAATACAGACAAAGCGACAATTGAGCGACGGCAAGAATTGCCGCCGAAACTGCGCTGTTGCCACCGTTTGTATCCCTCACTCCCACTCGATTGTTCCAAACCCAGCTAGGCCGTTGATCTCGCGGGGTTTTTTCTTGCCTTCGACGCCGAAAGCCGCCCCTCGGGCCGTCAAAATCTTACGGTGTTGATTTTAAAGGGAAAATCGCACGAATTTTTTTGTGCGGTTTCGGTATCTATCGAGATCGATCGCCTCTCGGGATCCATTTTCGGCGACGCGGATGGGTCTCGCTGCGAACCAAGAAAGTACCGTCACAAACTCATAGCATAGTGCGCTCCGCGACGCGACTCGCCGTAACTGCGTCATCCGAGCGCCATCCCTCCATCTAGCGACCAGATAACCACATCGCGCGGGCATGGCTTAGTGCATTTAGGAATTCGGCTCCCGCCTTCTCCTCGACCGCGAACCAACCGAAGTCAGAACCAGGGTGACGCGATGGCCACAATCGTGCGCGCCGAGCAAGTCGCCACCATTCTGGATGATCGAAGAAATCCTCGATCCACCACGGAGGGCCGCCTGGCCGCAAAAGCCGTGGAGGCGCCGCCAAATAGGTTCGTCCGGCATAGCCAAATCGAAGAAACGGAAAGTCATGTCGCTCGGGAGCTGGGGAGTCTGGCAAGCGGATCCAGTCGATCCAATTCGTTACCTCCGGTGCGCCCATCAAGAGAAAGTTCGAGCGATGGGTCGCGAGAGCCATCGGCGCCGGCGTGCCTTCTGCTATCGCGCCTCTCTGCGGGACGCTTGGCAGCGGAGTTCGTTTTCGCGGCTTTGAGATCCGCGTCTCCGATACGGCTAGGAAGCTCCCGGTTACCGTCGGCTTCGACCCTAATGCAATTGAATAGCCGTGGATGATCTCTCCAAACGGCGACGACTTCGCGATGAAGGGCTTTACCTGCTTAACGTACTTTCTCTTCGCCGCATTCGCTATCTTGGCAGCGCTAGCATCTTTGGCGAACGAACCGTGCGCCTCGGCGAGCACAACACCGTGGCCCGACGCGTTGCCACCTTCACAAATGAAATCCGCATGGGGATCGAGCGACGCCGAGAGCAGCGCAATGTCAATGTCTGCCTCGTCCATAGCCGCCAATGTAGGCGCGGCGCTGGTTTCGAAGAACTGACCGGGCGCCTTTCCCGTCCAGCGCATCAGGCGCTCCAGCCATGGTCTCCTGGCCATGCGCTCGGTGATGACCTGTGCCCACACATCGATTGCGCCCATCAATGGCCCTTCCCTGCCGGGTTATGACGAAGCAGCACATGGCGCGCTTGAAGCGCGCCTCTCCGTGACTTCAACCCGATGTCGGTTTCAGGCGCTTCTGAAAGAATGCGAGAATCTCGTCCCGGGCTGCGAGCGTTGGCTGTCCCGCCTCATCGACAAGATGAACCGTGACGACGCTGTGGGGCGTCTTCACGAACTGCTCGAAGAACGGTGGCGTGGGTCCGGTATTCGCGGCCGTGTCGGGCAAAACGCGGCCAATGAAGCGATCGCCGAGCGCGGCCTGGTAGGCGGCAAACCGTTCGGCGCGGCAGAACGAATCACCCGCAAAACGGTAGGCGAGGACGGTCAGATCTTCCCGTTCCAGCCTTGCGCGCACTTTCGCCAGTTCCTCAGGGGAGCTCTCGATGCCGCCGGGATTGTCCAACGGCAGGGAAGGCTGAGACACGACAGGAGCCAGCAGTGCCGGCTCCAGCATCATGTTCAGCGCGAAGTTACCGGTAAAGCACATGCCGATAGCGCCGACCCCCCGTCCGCCGCTCTCACCATGGGCCAGTCTGGCGAGCGCCCGCAACCAGTTGGACACGGGGCTCGATGAACCGCCGCCAAGCGCGCGGAATTCAGCGCTGACGCACGCGCGCCGAAAGACGCCGGCAGCAGTCTCCGCATCGGGAACATCGCCATCCCTGCCAAAGAGGGAAGGCATGTAGACCCGGAAGCCGGCATCGCGAACCCAGCGAGCAAAACGCGCGACGTGGGGGCTAATGCCCGGCATTTCGGTCATCACGATGACGGCCGGACCCTTGCCTGCAACGTAGACCGGCTTTGTCGCCTCCTCCAACGAGACGTCTCGCCGGTTGAAATCGGATAGATCGTCAGGCTTCAGCAGCGCATCGCTCATGTTGTCCTCCGGAAAAGCTTGCACAAACGGTAGTTCCCGGGCATTTATTCCGGCAAGTGTCAAAAATGACATTAATCGGGTCTATTTTGCCTTGCCGCTCATTGACGTTCTTGTCCTGGAAGGAGCCTCCGCGGCCAGTGTCGCCATCACCTTCGACTTGATCGGTGCCGCCAACGGCATTCGTGCAAGGGCCGGAAGACCGCCTTGCTTTGACGTCAAAATATCCGGCTCCGGGGCAAGCTGGGCAACGAGGCTCGCAAGGCTGTCCTCGAATTCGGTCGCCAGCAAACCTGCTGACTTGGTGATCGTGCCCGGGCTGGCCTGGATGGATGAGCAACTCGTTCGCGATGGATTGCAACGACGCGACGCCGAAATGGCCAGGAAAGCTCTACGCGCGGCCTTTCAATCCGGAGCTGAAATCGCCAGCTCCTGTTCGGCAGTCTTTCTGGTTGCGAGCGCCGGGCTGCTGGATGCCCGCTGCGCAACCACGACCTGGTGGCTCGCGCCCTTGTTTCGGCAGTTGTTTCCGAAGGTGATACTCGACACCGATGCCATGGTGTTGACCGACGGGCGCGTAACCACCGCCGGCGCAGCGATGGCGCAACTCGACATGATGCTTTCGATCATTGCCCGCCATGCCGGACCTGACCTCGCGGATAGCTGCGCCCGGTTTCTCCTGCTGGACCAGAGGCAATCGCAATCCCGCTATATGGCCCTATCCTTCCTTGCCGCCGCGGACGAACGTGTCTCTCGCGCGGAGCGCTGGGCACGGGCGCGGCTGCATCGGACCTTTTCAATCTCCGAGCTCGCAAAGGCCGCGGGACTCGGTGCGCGCACCTTTGCGCGCCGATGCGAGCGCGCCACCGGGCTTTCGCCGGTGAGATTTGTCCAGAAGCTGCGCGTCGACAAGGCGATGGAGCTTATGGAGACCACACGGTTCAGCCTCGGCGAAATCGCCGAAAAGGTTGGGTATTCCGACCCCTCTACGCTTCGCAAGCTTTTGCATCGGGAGAGGACATCCGGTGCGCGGGCCTCGCGTGCCGTGCGTAAGTAAGACAATGGCGCTACGCATTCCAGGAGAACTGGAATGCGACCTGGAACGCGGCAACCTGCAACGCGCAGACGGCCTCAGAATGGCCACACACGATGTCTGCTTTCAGGCGGCCGCTATCTTGATCTGTACGACAGCATAGAGGCGCTAAGCAAACCCGCCCTTGTGCACGCCGTTCTACGCCGTAGCCCTCGCCCCCCTTGGAAGGGACTTTACTTCACTTCATAAAGGAGGCGGGCACAGATCGGGCTTGCCAGATCGGAGATGGAGAACGCCAGTTCAGCGGAAGTCAGATATGGACACGAAAGCAATTTATGGGACGGCGAAAATCGCCGCCGCAACTACGCTATTGCCGCCGTTTGCCCCCTACTCCCACTCGATCGTGCCGGGCGGCTTCGAGGTCACGTCGTAGACGACGCGGTTGATGCCGCGCACCTCGTTGATGATGCGGGTGGCGGCGGCGCCGAGGAAGTTCATGTCGTAGTGGTAGAAATCGGCCGTCATGCCGTCGACCGAGGTCACGGCGCGCAGCGCGCAGACGAATTCATAGGTGCGCCCGTCGCCCATCACGCCCACCGTCTGCACCGGCAGGAGCACGGCGAAGGCCTGCCAGATCGCATCGTAGAGGCCCGCCTTGCGGATCTCGTCGAGATAGATCGCATCGGCCTCGCGCAGGATTTCCAGCTTCTCGCGCGTCACGCCGCCCGGGCAGCGGATGGCGAGGCCGGGTCCCGGGAACGGGTGGCGGCCGATGAAATGCCCGGGCAGGCCGAGTTCGCGGCCGAGCACGCGCACCTCGTCCTTGAAGAGCTCGCGCAGCGGCTCAACGAGCTTCATGTTCATGCGCTCGGGCAGGCCGCCGACATTGTGGTGCGACTTGATGGTCACCGACGGGCCGCCGGTGAAGGAGACGCTCTCGATGACATCGGGGTAGAGCGTGCCCTGCGCCAGGAAATCAGCGCCGCCGAGCTTCCCGGCCTCCTCCTCGAACACCTCGATGAACAGCCGGCCGATGGTCTTGCGTTTCTTCTCCGGGTCGCTCTCGCCCTCCAGCGCGCCAATGAAGCGGTCAGACGCATCGACCAGGATCAGCGGGAGGTTGTAGTGCTCGCGGAACATCGCGACCACGTCGGCCGCCTCGTTCTTCCGCATCAGGCCGTGATCGACCAGGATGCAGGTGAGTTGGTCGCCGACCGCCTCGTGGATGAGCAAGGCCGCCACGGAGGAATCGACGCCGCCCGACAGCGCGCAGATGACCTTGCCCGAGCCGACCTGCCGGCGGATCGCCTCGACCGCCTGCTCGCGATAGGCCGCCATCGACCAGTCGCCCTTGATGCCGGCGATGCGGTGGACGAAGTTCGCGAGCAGCTTCGCGCCGTCTGGTGTGTGCACCACCTCGGGATGGAACTGCACCGCATAGAATTTGCGGCCCTCGTCCGCGATCGCCGCGAAAGGTGCATTGGCCGAGGTCCCGACAATGCGGAAGCCGGGCGGCAGCGCGGTCACGCGGTCGCCATGGCTCATCCAGACCTGGTGTCGCGTGCCCTTGGCCCAGACGCCCTCGAACAGCGCGCATTCATCCTCGATCTCCAGGAAGGCGCGGCCGAATTCGCGGTGATGCCCGCTTTCCACCTTGCCGCCGAGTTGGGCGCACATGGTCTGCTCGCCATAGCAGATGCCGAGCACCGGAACGCCAGCCTGGAAGATGGCGTCGGGCGCCCGCGGACTGCCGATATCGATGGTCGAGGCCGGGCTGCCGGAAAGGATCACCGCCTTGGGGGCGATGCGGCGGAAGGCTTCGTCGGCAGACTGGAAGGGAACGATTTCGGAATAGACGCCGGCTTCGCGCACCCGCCTGGCGATCAGCTGGGTGACCTGGCTGCCGAAGTCGATGATGAGGACGGTATCGGGATGGTTCTTCATGTCGGGCGTTTAAAGAAGAAAGCGATTCCGCGCAATGGGTCTCGCGACGCAGTGCGAAGCGAGATGAAACAAGCGTGTGGCGGAGAAAACGGGGCCTGCGGAAAGCGCGCCCCTTTCCCTGTCCGTCCAGCCTCAGATCGATACCGCGCCGTCGCCGAGCGCCGCCGCGAGCCGATCCACCGCATCGGCCAGCTTCTCGTCGATCACATGCAGATATTCGGTCCAGTCTCCGACATGGCTGAGCTCGGCCGCACCATCGGAAATGCCGCGCAGGCCGATCAACGGCAGGCCGAAGCGCTGGCAGGCGCGCAACACGGCGAAGGTCTCCATGTCGACCATGTCGGCATCGATCAAGTCATAGGCGCCGCCCGATATGACCATGCCGCCGGTCGAGAGCCTCGCCTCGGCGATATCAGGGATGCGGAGCGGCAGGGGCACGGTCACCGGCAGGTCGAGAAACGGCGTCGCCCCCTTTTCGAAGCCAAGCGCGGAAGCATCGATGTCGCGATAGGAGACTGAGACCGCCTGGTAGATGCCCGTCTGCTCGAGCGAGCGGCTGCCGGCCGAGCCCAGCGACACCACGAGATCCGGCAGGGTGCCCGCTGCCCCGAGCCGCGCAAGCTCCGAACCCATCGCCACCCCGGCCTCGACGGGCCCGACACCCGTCATATAGGGCGCGAAGCGGCGCTTCAGATGCGGACCATATTCGGCGTCCGCCGCCATCACGAACAGGACCTTCCTGCCGGCTATGTCCGTTGCCTGCGCCACGGCCTAACCCGCCAGCCCGTCGCGGCCGGTGATCGTCATCATCGTGCCGGTCATGGTAGCGATCAGTTTCGCCTCGCCGTCTGCGGCGAAGGCATAGGCCTGGCCATCGGCCACGATGATGGTGCGGCCGGGCTTGGTGACGGAGCCGCGGAACAGGAAGCGCTCGCCCCTGCCCGGCGCCAGAAGATTGACCTTGAACTCGATGGTGAGCACGGCGGCGTTAGCCGGCATCATCGAAAAGGCGGCATAGCCGCAGGCCGAATCCAGCGCGGTGGAGATCACGCCGGCATGCAGGAAGCCGTGCTGCTGGGTGAGCGCTGCCGAATAGGGCATCTCGATCTCGACCGTACCCGGGGTCACCACGGTCAGTTCGGCGCCGATCGTCTCCATCGCCTTCTGGCGCGCGAAGCTCGACCGCACGCGCTCTTCGAAATCGGGATCGGGTGTCTGCTCCGCCATAGCTCGTCCTCGGTGTATTCGGCCCGCTTATCGCAAGGCCCGCAGGCCATGGCAACCGTCGATTGCTGCGTCGCAATATCCCGGGACCGGCCGGCCTTCGGGTCACTCCTTGCGCAGGAGCGTACCCAGGAAGAAGCCGTCGGTGCCGCTCCTGGCCGGGCTCAGCATTATGCCGGTGCCCGTCGCGATGCGCGCGGCGTCGGCCCTCGCCGGGAAACAGCGTTGCCAGAGCGCATCGTGATCAGCCGGCACAAAACCACCGTTGCGCGCGAGGAAAGCCCCGATCTGGGCATGGTTCTCGTCCGCGAAGACGGAGCAGGTGACGTAGACGAGCCGCCCGCCCGGCCGCACATAGGCCGAGGCCACATCGAGGATAGCGGCCTGCTCGGCGATCCGCGCCTCCAACTGGCGCTCGGTGAGCCGCCATTTCGCATCGGGCCGGCGTCGCCAGGTGCCGGAACCGGTGCAGGGCGCATCGACGAGCACGATATCCATCCGGCCGGTGAGATCGGCGAGTTCCGACGCCTTGGCGACGACCTGAACGTTGCGGTTTTCCGAGCGCCGCATGCGGTCGAAGATCGGCGCCAGCCGCGCCTTCTCGGAATCATGGGCGAAGATCTGGCCGCGATTCTGCATGGCGGCCGAGAGCGCAAGCGTCTTCCCGCCGGCGCCGGCGCAGTAATCGAGAACCTGCATGCCGGCCTGGGCATCGGTCAATTCGGCGACGACCTGCGAGCCCTCGTCCTGCACCTCGAACCAGCCCTTCTGGAAGGCCGGCTCGGCCTGGACGTTGGGATGCCGTCCGGCGACGTCGATCGGCGGGATGCGGATGCCGCTGTGGGCGAGCGCCGTCTCCGCGGCGCCGGTTCCCTCCAGTTCCGCCAGCACCTTCGCCCGATCGGCCTTCAGCATGTTGACACGCAGGTCGAGCGGCGGCCGGCCGGCGAGTGCGGCCCCTTCCGCGACCCAGTCGGCACCGAAATTCTGCTCGAGCATCGGCACGCACCAGTCCGGACAATCGGCGCGCACCGCGTCGGGCGCCGTGGCTTCGGCTTGCGCCCCGATCGTAGCCAGTTCACCCGCGTCGAGCGGCGGCGGCGCGAATCTGTCGCCCTCGAGCGCCTGGTTCAGCGATTGCGGTGTCTGCCGCCATTCGAGAAGCAGCGCACCGAAGCCCAGGGCACGTGGTGTGTCGGCGCCGAGCAGCCAGGCGGCGGAGCGCTTCCTGCGCAGCGCATCGTAGACGATGTTGCCGATCGCGGCGCGATCGCCGGCACCCGCGAAACGGTGCGACAGGCCCCAGTCCTTCAGCGCATCGGCCGCCGGCCGATGCCGCCGGTCGATGTCGTCGAGAGCCTCGATGGCCGCAGCCAATCTTCCGCCAAGTCGCATGTCCGGTTTCCCCGTCTTCGGCATACCCGAGATGGGGCCTAGCTAGCGGCGAAGCCGCGAGCGCACAAGCACGGTCGAGCAGAAATGTTGCACGATCCCCGGAGCCTGCAAAGAGGCGGCGTTCAGGTCATCTCCCCCGACGCCGAACCTCCGGTGTCGTTGCAAAGCCGTTGCAAGACATCCACCGCGATCATGCTTAACGCGCCGTTAAGGCGTCCTGCCGGATAGTGCGCGAAGGGGGCCCCCGGAACTCCGCCTGTCGGCGCGACGGTTCCCCGCAAGACGACACGGAGTGGCCGCACCGGCGGATCGACAAGCCGGCTGTTCGGCGACGGGAAAGGACTTTGCCATGCTTCCAGCCACGGTCGATCGCTTGCAGCCGGCGCTCGCCATCATGCAGTCGGTCACGTCGCTGCAGGCACGTCTCCTGCACGAGGATGCGCCGAACACGGCGGCCGGTCCGGCCGCAACGCCGGCCAGGGACATAAAGGCGGTCAACGATTACTATTTCGGTGGTCATCTCACCGTGACCGAGGCCATGACGAAGCTCTTCGAGCATGTCGTCGGCTATCTCAACGACAAGCTGGCGCTTGGCCGCGACGGCGCGGCCATGGACGCCGCGGCCGGCGACGCATGGCGCGACAAGGCGCTGCGCGACGATATCGAGATCAACGGCAAGGACGATTTCTCGCTGCCCAAGCCTGGAGAGAACGGCTTCTCCTTCCAGCGTGTCTCCCGCATGATCCAGTCGGCCTTCAATGTCGACTTCCTCTCCCAGGACCGGGAACTGAAAAAGCTTCTGGAGGATATGATCGGCTTCCGGCTCGACGGCATGACTGTCGCAGATCTCCTGGAAGCCATGGTCGATCCCGGCAGCGAGGCCGCGGAGAAAGTCAAGGACGTGCTGAACGAAGGCCTGGCGGGCCAAACCGGCAGCAAGGTGAGCCAGCGGATGGAACGCGCGGCGTCGGGCCCGCAATCGGTGGAACAGGCCGTCGCCGCGGCCCTGCGGCCGTCGATCGGCGAGGTCGACCGGGAAACCGTCGCCGAAGACCTCGAAGCCATCGGCAATGCCCGGGCGCATCAGAAGCTGCAACAGGCAGCCAGGCTTCCCCACGACCTCGCCGAAGCGCTCGAGGAGGAAAGCCCAACGGATCGCCCGCAAGGGCGCGGCAATGTCAGGATCGCCGCCGCAGTGCTCCAGGTCCTGGGCAGCTTCGGCGAGACCGACGGATCCGAACGGGCGGAAGGCGGCGAGCCCGCTACGGCCGTTCTCGGCGCCGCACTGGCAGCGGAAGGGCCCGACCCGGCGCAAGGCGACGAGCGCCCTGCCGTCACCACCCTCGTCAAGGCCTATCTAGAAACCCTGGAGCAGGAGCAGGACGAGCGGGAAGCCCGGGAAGAGCACCTCTCCCTGGTGCTGTAGCGCCGCTTCCGCGTTCCGAAAATCGATGCCGATTATCGGGCCGATGCCTGGCCTTTCGCCGTGCCACCGGCACGACGAATTCGCGTTCCGCGAACCGGCTGCTCACGCCACGGGATAGTTGGGGCTCTCGCGCGTGATCGTCACGTCATGCGTGTGGCTCTCGCGCAGGCCGGCGTTGGAGATGCGCACGAAGGTCGCCCTGGCGCGGAAGTCGGGGAGGTCGCGCGCACCCACATAGCCCATCGCCGCCCGCAATCCGCCGGCAAGCTGGTGCAGCACGCCGGCCACCGGGCCCTTGTAGGGCACCTGGCCCTCGATGCCTTCCGGCACCAGCTTCAGCGTGTCGCGCACCTCGGCCTGGAAGTAGCGGTCGGCCGAGCCCCTGGCCATCGCACCGACCGATCCCATGCCGCGATAGGCCTTGAAGGAGCGGCCCTGGTGCAGATAGACCTCGCCCGGGCTCTCGTCGGTGCCGGCCAGCAGCGAGCCGATCATGGCAGCACCCGCGCCGGCCGCCAGCGCTTTGGCGAGATCGCCCGAATATTTGATGCCGCCGTCGGCGATGACGGAGACGCCAGCCTTCTCGGCCGTCTCGACCGCCGACATGATGGCCGAAAGCTGCGGCACGCCGACGCCCGCCACGATGCGGGTGGTGCAGATCGAGCCCGGACCGATGCCGACCTTCACCGCATCGGCGCCCGCGTCGATCAGCGCCTGCGTCGCTTCCGCGGTCGCCACATTGCCGGCCATGATCCGCACGGAGTTCGACAGTTTCTTGGCGCGCGCCACCGCGTCGAGCACACGCTGCGAGTGGCCGTGAGCGGTATCGATGACAAGAAGGTCGACGCCTGCCTCGATCAGCCGCTCGGCGCGCTCGAAACCGTCCTCGCCGACGCTGGTCGCGGCAGCGACGCGCAACCGTCCCTGGGAATCCTTGGCCGCATTCGGGTTGAGCTGCGCCTTTTCGATATCCTTGACCGTGATCAGCCCGACGCAGTTGCCGCCGGCATCGACCACCAGAAGCTTCTCGATGCGGTGCTTGTGAAGCAGCCGCTTCGCCTCGTCCTGGTCGACCGTCTCCTTCACGGTGATCAGATTGTCGCGGGTCATCAGCTCGGCCACCTTCTGGGCGGGGTTCGAGGCGAAACGCACGTCGCGATTGGTGAGGATGCCGACCAGCCGGCCGGTCCGCTGGCCGCCAGTGCCGCCATTCTCGACGACGGGAATGCCGGAGATGCCGTGGCCGCGCATCAGCGCCAGCGCATCCGCCAGCGTCGCGTCCGGGCCGATGGTCACGGGATTGACCACCATGCCCGATTCGAACTTCTTGACCTGTCGCACCTGCTCGGCCTGCTCTGCCGGCGAGAAGTTGCGGTGGATCACGCCGATGCCGCCGGCCTGGGCCATGGCGATGGCGAGCCGCGCCCCGGTCACCGTATCCATGGCCGCCGACAGGATCGGCACGTTGAGCTCGATGTCGCCGGCGATCGTCGTGCGGATGTCGGTCTGGCCGGGCATGACCTCGGAATGACCGGGCTGCAGCAGCACGTCGTCAAAGGTGAGCGCCAGCGCGCCGGTAGCGGTTTCGATGATCTTTGCCATTGCCGATCCCTGAATTGCGTTAAGGAGCGCGTGGCCATCGGCCCGCCCCCGACTCGAAAACTTCCCTTTCAGGATTGGCAGCGGCTGGTAACACGTCTCAGTGTCGATGAAAAGACTATGCTCCTGTCGATGAACGCCGGACCTCCTTGCCCGACGTCACATTCTCGGCAAGGTTGCAGCGGAAGGCATGTCAACGGAAAAACAATGAACGACGTCACCATCGATCCCCGCCCACGGCCGGCGCAGCAGAGAGTAAGGCGCGAGCCGTTCGTCTTCAGCGGCTCGACCCGCGAATATTTCGGTATCTGGATCGTCAACGTGCTGCTGACGATCGTGACCCTCGGCATCTACTCCGCCTGGGCGAAAGTCCGGCGTCAGCGCTACTTCTACGGCAACACCAGCCTCGCCGGCGCGACTTTCGACTATCATGCCCGGCCGCGCCAGATCCTGGTCGGCCGCATCGCGGTCGTGGTCCTCTTCCTGGTCTACAACGGCCTCACGACCGTTGCGCCGCTGGCCAGCCTCGCGGTCGGCGTCGTCTTCCTGTTCGCGGTCCCCTGGTTCATCATGCGCGGGCTGCGTTTCAACGCGCGGGTCACAAGCTATCGCAACGTGCGTTTCGATTTCGTCGGCGGCTACTGGGGCGCATTCCTCGCCTATATCGTCGGCGGGTTCCTGATGTACATATCGCTTGGCATCCTCGCCCCCTTGGCGTCGCAGTGGATGTGGAACTACACGCTGGGCAATGTCCGCTACGGCGGCCGGCCTGTCCGCTGCGAGCCGAGGCTTGGCCGGCTCTACGGCCGATGGTGGCTGCCAGCTAGCTTGGTCAGCGGCGGTCTCGTCGTGCTCGCCACAACAATCGTGGGGACCTATTGGGCATACGTCCGGTCTGGAATCGCGCTTGACGAGGTGCCGATATGGGCCGCCATTCTGCTCGCAAACTGGCTGACGCTCATCCTTTTCGGGCTTTTGCTGCTCTTTGCGATGGCCGGACTGTTCTACCGGGCCGGCATCCGCAACGTCGCCTTCAACGAAACGGTGATCGACGGCAGGCACATGCTGCACTCGTCGATCCGTCGCCGCCGCTTCGCCTGGATCTCCGTCACCAACCTGCTCGCCACCGTCTTCAGCCTCGGCCTCGCCAGGCCCTGGGCCGCGATCCGCATGGCCAGGTACCTGTCCCTCGTCACCGCACTCGACGCGACCGGCTCGCTGGAGGATTATGCCGGCTCGATCGAACAATCGGGCAGCGCAGTCGGCGCGGAATATATGGACATAGAGGGCTTCGACCTTGGTTTCTGACGGACGGAGCGGCGGGGCGCTTTCCGGCCTGTGGCGCCCTCCCTTCACCGCGCGGGCGACCAGCGCGGTGCTGTCGGTCGACATGGCGGGCAACGCCAGGGCAATCGATCCGACCGCCAAGACCACGCTGGCGCAAGCGCATCTCGGGAAGATCGAGATCTCCGATCGTGTCGGCTCGATCCCGCGCATGCTCACCTTTCCCGACGGAAGCGTCTTCGAGACCGGCGACAACGATGCCGTCGACGCGCTGATCAGCGCGCGCTCCGGCCGCTTGTCCGGCTTCGTCCACCGGCTCGAGCGCTTCCACCCGCGGCTTCTCGTGCTCGTCGCCCTCGTCATCGGTCTCGCCTTCGCCATCTACCGCTATGCAGTGCCGGTGCTGGTCGAGGTCGCGGTGGCCGTCACCCCGCCGGTCGTGCCGGCCCTCATGAGCCACAGCGTGCTCGCCTCGCTCGACCAGACGGTGTTGCAGCCGTCGGCGATCGGGGCCGACCGCCGCAAGGCGATCTCGGACGGTTTCGCCGAACTCGCCGCCGCGGCGCGACGCGGGACGGCGGCGATCGCGGAGAACAAGCCGGCCGCCTACACGCTCCACTTCCGCGACGGCGGCATGATCGGACCGAACGCGTTTGCTCTCCCCGACGGTTCGATCATCCTCACCGACCAGCTCGTCGAGCTCGCCGGCAACGATGACGAGGCGGTGCTCGGTGTTCTCGCGCATGAGATCGGCCATGTCGACCATGCCCACAGCCTGCGCCAGCTCTATCGCGCCGCGGGCGTCACCGCGCTCATCATGCTGATCGGCGGCGACATCGGCTCCGGCACCGAGGATCTCCTCGTCCAGGGCTCGGCGCTGCTGTCGCTCTCTTATTCGCGCGACGCCGAACGCGAGGCGGATCGTTTCAGCGTCGAGCTCATGCACAAGGCAGGCCGCGATCCCTTGGCGATCAGCCGGTTCTTCGAGCTCCTTCGCGACAGGCTCGGCGACAAGGAGGGCAGCGACTTCTTCTCCACTCACCCCGCGACGCCCGAGCGCATAGAGGAGACGAAGCGCTACGCCGAGGAAGTGGCCCGGCAGCCCTGAGGCCGGCCATCGTCACCCTCGGGGATAGGACAGCCCGCCTGGGCCGTGGAAGAGCCGCCCGTGTGACATAGCGCCGGCGGCGCAGGAGCCCTCACATCAACGACGGCGATAGCGGCGACCTCCCTTCCTTCGTCATCCAATCACCGCCGCCGCAGTTGGGTGGAGGCGTCTCCTTCTTCGTCATCCACGGGCGCGAGCACGGAGCGAAGCGAGGTGCGAGTTGACCCGTGGATCCATGCCGTGACGGCGATGCAGGCGGCCGGCGGCTCAGGACGAGCCACCTCTGCCCACACGTCGCAAAGGCCGGGTAAACCATCCTGTACCGAAGCAGACGCTCGCGATCTCACGGCATGGATCCGCGGGTCTCCTCCGGCTCGCTGCGCTCGCCTCCAGGCCCGAGGATGACGAAGGGTGGGACGCCGTCGCCAATCCCAAGCGCTGAAAGGCACTCGATCCGACAGCGCTGAAAAAGCGCAATCCGCCAGCGCTGAAAACCGCCACACCCGCAGCACCAAGCAATCGCACCCGGCAGCGCGGACGGCAGCACCCGCACCACAACCTTACCGCAATTTCACAGGACATGAATTGTTATTCATGTTAGCCGATCGCCCAGAGCCGGCTCGTCCCGGCGCAGGAAAGCCGAAGCCGTCCCATGAATCGCACACTTCCGCTCATCCTCGCGGTCGCGCTCTTCATGGAGCAGATGGATTCGACCGTCATCTCGACCTCACTGCCGGCGATCGCCGCCGACATCGGCACCAGTCCGGTCGCCCTGAAGCTGGCGCTGACCGCCTATCTCGTGTCGCTGGCGATCTTCATCCCGATCAGTTCCTGGATGGCCGACAAATTCGGCGCGAAGCGCGTCTTCCGCACCGCGATCGCCGTCTTCGTCGTCGGCTCGGTGCTGTGCGCGGTTTCCGGCTCGCTCGTCGCCTTCGTCTTGTCGCGCTTCCTGCAAGGCATGGGCGGCGCCATGATGACGCCTGTCGCCCGGCTCGTGCTGGTCCGCTCGACGCCCAAGCGCGAGCTCGTGTCGGCCATGGCCTGGCTCACGATCCCGGCGCTGGTCGGGCCGCTGGTAGGGCCGCCGGTCGGCGGCTTCATCACCACCTTCTTCACCTGGCACTGGATCTTCCTCATCAATGTGCCCATCGGGCTGCTCGGCATCCTTCTCGCCGGCCGCGTGCTGCCCGACATCGAGCCGACGGGAGCCGCGCCCATCGACACGGCCGGCTTCCTCCTCTCGGCGATCGCCGCTTCCGGCATCGTCTTCGGGCTTTCCGTCGTCAGCCTGCCGGCCTTGCCGCCCTGGATCGGTCTCGTGACGCTCGCCATCGGCGCCCTCTCCGGCCTGGTCTATCTGCGCCACTCGAGGCGCGCGGCGAACCCGCTGCTCAACCTCAGGCTCTTCGCCAATCCGGTGTTCCGCGCAGCCATATCAGGCGGGTCGCTGTTTCGCATCGGCAGCGGCGCGGTGCCGTTCCTGCTTCCCCTGATGCTGCAGCTCGGCTTCGGCCTGACGCCGTTCCAGTCGGGCATGCTGACCTTCGCTTCGGCGGTGGGCGCGCTCGCCATGAAGTTCCTGGCGCCGGTGACGCTGCGGGCGGGGGGCTTCCGCAACGTGCTGACGCTCGCGGCCGTCTGCGGAGGCATCTTCATCGCCGCCAACGCGTTTTTCACCCCACAGACCCCGCCTGGCGTCATCATCCTGGTGCTGCTCGGCGCCGGCTTCCTGCGCTCGCTGTTCTTCACCTCGGCCAACGCGCTCGTCTTTGCCGACATCGAAGCCGACGACGTCAGCCAGGCGACGGCGATCTCGGCGGTCTCGCAGCAGATCAGCGTCGCGCTGGGCGTGGCTGTCGCCGGCGGCATATTGGAGGCTTCGACCTACTTCTCGGGCGGGCATCTCGGCCTCGCCTCCTTCTCCGCCGCTTTCCTCATCGTCGCGGCGGTGACGGCCCTGTCGGTCCTGCCCTTCCTCGGCCTCGCGCGCGACGCCGGCAGTTCGGTTTCGGGACATGGCATGCAGAAGCCGGCGGAATAATAGCGAGTAGCGAGTAGCGAGTAGCGAGTAGCGAGTAGCGAGTAGCGAGTAGCGAGTAGCGAGTAGCGAGTAGCGAGAGAGTTGACCGGGCTGCGTCCGGCGGCAACCCCTTTTTCCCTCTTCGCTATTGGCTACTCGCTATTCGCTCTTTTCCCTACCCTTGAAGTCCTTGGCCAAGAGGTACAACTCGACCGATTCATCCCGCGAAGCCGGCGGCTTGACGTGATGGACGGAACGGAAGTTGCGCTTGAGCATGTCGAGCAGCCCGCCTTCCGTGCCGCCCTGGAAGGTCTTGGCCAGGAAATGCCCGCCGGGCTTCAGCACGGAGACCGCGAAGTCGGCCGCCACCTCGCACAGATGCATGGTGCGCAGATGGTCGGTGCGGCGATGGCCGGTCGTCGGCGCGGCCATATCGGAGAGCACGATGTCGGGCTCGCCGCCCAACGCCTCGGAAAGCCTCGCCGGCGCCTCGTCGTCGAGAAAATCCATCTGCAGGATGGCCGCACCCGGAACCGGATCCATCTCCAGATAGTCGATGCCGACCACGCTTGGCCGCTCTTCGTCGGATTTGACGCGCGCCGCGGCGACCTGACACCAGCCGCCGGGTGCCGCGCCCAGGTCGATGATGCGCATGCCCGGTTTCAGCAGTCTGTGCTTGTCATCGATCTCGATCAGCTTGTAGGCCGCGCGCGAACGATAGCCCTCGCTCCTGGAGCGCTGGACATAGGGATCGTTGAGATGGCGCTGCAGCCAGCGGCGCGACGATTCCTTCAAGCCGCTCTTCTTCCTGATCTTGGTCTTCAACACGCGGCTTGCGCCTGCGCCCGGCTTCACCGGCTTTTTCGTCATGGCCGCGGCCTATGCTTGCCGTTGCGGCGCCAGACCCCGTCCTCGGCCATCAACTCGCTCAATATGCCCTCGCGCAATCCCCGGTCGGCGACGCGCAGCCGGTTCGAAGGCCACACCGCGCGGATGGCTTCGAGGATCGCGCAGCCCGCCAGCACCAGGTCGGCACGATCGGCGCCGATGCAGGGATTGGCCATACGCTGGCGGAAATCCCAGGACAGCAGCCTCTCGATCATGGCGTCGACGCTCTCGCCGTCCATCCACAGCCCGTCGACACGGCGCCGGTCGTAGCGTTCGAGCCCAAGGTGGACGCCGGCCAGCGTGGTGACCGTTCCCGACGTTCCGAGCAGATGGAACTTCCTGCCCGCCATCACATGTTTCAGCCGGTCGCGGCCATCGAAATTCCGGAGCAGCCCGGTGACGTCGTCGATCATGGCCTGGAACGTCTCGCGGCTCACGTCGCGCCCGCCGAAGCGCTCGGCGAGCGAGACGACGCCGACCGGCAGCGAAGTCCAGGAGACGATATGGTTGGCGAGCCGCGCCGAGCGGCGGCCGGAAACATCGATCAGCGCTATCTCGGAGGAGCCGCCGCCGATGTCGAACAGCACCACGCCTTGCGTATCGTCCTCGATGAGGGAGCCGCAGCCGGAGACGGCCAGGCGCGCCTCGGTCTGGCGGTCGATGATCTCCAGCGCGAGACCGGTCTCGGCCCGGACACGCTCGATGAACAAGGCGCCGTTCTCGGCCGAGCGGCAGGCCTCGGTGGCGATCAGCCGGGCTCGTCGGATCGGCCGGTTGCGCAGCTTGTCGCCGCAGACCCGGAGCGCCTCGACCGCACGGTCCATCGCCGCGTCGGCCAGCCGACCGTTCGCCGAAAGCCCTTCGCCAAGCCGCACGATGCGGGAGAAGGCGTCGACCACCCGGAACTGCCCCGGCCGCCCGGGCACCGCCACCAGCAGGCGGCAATTGTTGGTGCCGAGATCGAGCGCGGCGAAGACAGGCACCTCCTGCGACCGCACGGCGGGCCTGAAGGCCGGCGGCGGTGCCTCGAGCCGTATCGGTCGGGACGGCGGCTCCGGTGCACGTCTCGGCGCGACCGGCGGCTCGGCAGCGACCTGACCCGCATCGCGGGCGAAAACCTTTCGCCCGCGCCGGCGTTTGCGGCGCTTCTTCGGTCTGGATTTCTGGTGCGTGGCGTCGCTGTCGGCGCGGCCGGGGCCGGGCCATGTCGCCGCCCGGTCCACAGTCCGACCGACCGACGAGCCTCCGGCATCTACAGCCGAAAGCTCCCGCGACGCCCCGTCACCCGGCGGTTCACTGCCGGCATCGAGGTCTTTCACCGTCGTTCCTTCATGCGCCGCGCGAACCGAAACGGACGCTGCGCGCGCTGTCATCTTCTCCGTTGCGGCAAGGATAACAGCGCCGCGGCTCATCACCAAGTGCCGCGGCGTCGAATTGTTGAGCGCAATTCCGCAACGCGGCGCACCGCAAGATACGCGCAATGCTGCAGCGGGATTCCACCTGGTGGGATTCCGCGCCCGGCCTCTCACCGTAACGTCAACCGCTAACGGGTTTCCTTGCGCGCATATTCGCTTTATCGAACATTAGGCGACGAATGAGGACCGTTTGAGAACAGACCCGTTTTGGGGCACGCCACGGCACTGCGAGCGCGCGACGCCACGGCTGAAGTCCTCGGGGCCGGACATCTCGGAAGGCCTCTGGACGGGAGGCGACCGCACAGGATGAAGTGGAAGGACTATGTCTGGCCCGCGATCGGGCTGGCTGCCGTGGCGTTTTCGGGGTGGCTGCTCTATGGCGAACTGCGCGGTATTTCGGCGAGCGACGTCATCGCCGGCTTCCAGGCCATCCCGCTCCATCGCTGGCTGCTTGCCGCGGGCGGCGCGGTCGTGGCCTATGCGGCGCTGGCCGGTTACGACCATATCGCGCTCACCCATCTCGGAAAACGTGTGTCCTGGGTGTTCGTGACGCTCTGTTCCTTCACGACCTACGCACTCTCCCACAATATCGGCGGCTCGGTCGCCTCGGGTGCCGTCATCCGCTACCGGGCCTATGCCACGAAGGGCCTGACGGGGCAGGATGTCGGCATCCTGGTCGCCTTCTGCTGGTTCACCTTCATCCTGGCGACGGTGTTCCTGCTGGGTGTCGTGCTCGTGCTGGAACCCGGCCTCACTGATCGGTTCGTCGACATCGAGGCCTTGCCGATCACGCTTTCGGCGACCACGGGCTATCTTTGCCTCGCGCTCGTCGCGCTCTATGTGCTGGGAAGCTGGATCGGCTTCCGCCCGCTGCGCATCGGCGGCGTGCGGCTCGACTATCCCAGCCTGCCGAACGTGGCGCGCCAGCTCACCATCGGCCCGATCGAGCTCATCGGCGCCGCTTCGATCATCTACTTCGCACTGCCGGAGGCCGGTAATCCCGGCTTCATCATCGTGCTCGGCGTCTTCATCATCGCCTTCTCCGTGGCCTCGGCCACCCATGCCCCCGGAGGCATCGGCGTGTTCGAGATCGTGGCGCTGGCCGGCTTCACCGACATGGACACCGTGTCCGTGCTCACGGCCCTGCTGGTCTTCCGGCTGTTCTACCTTATCGTGCCGCTGCTCCTGGCGCTGGTCGTGGTGATCGGCTTCGAACGCAGCCAGCTCGCCAGGCGCCGGCGACCGTTGGGGTAAGCCGGCCCGCCCAACCCGGCATAGACGCAGCCTCAAGCACGACGGTCGAGAACCGCCGGCTTGCAGCCGGCGTTACTGACCTCTGCTGAACCAGGGAAAGCGCCGGAACAGGCTTGAAGAAAGGGGCCGCGCTGGAGCGACGCACGCGTAGAACCGTCCTCGCCCTGCGTCAGCGGCGCCTTCATTTTCTTCAACGGTTGAATGCGCAAGCGGGGTTGACTATTTTGAGGCCTTGCGCGATACGCAGGCCGCATAGCCGACATGGCTGCCGCTCGCGGCTCTAAAGCCGCTTGCTGGGGAATAGGTTAACGGTAGACCAGCGGACTCTGACTCCGTTAGTCCTGGTTCGAATCCAGGTTCCCCAGCCATCTCTTGTTTCTTCAATAAATTTAGTAGCTTACGAAAACTTCATCCTGTTCTTCATGATGATAACGGGCGTTTGCTTCTTCAGCGGATAGCATGATCGGAAGGATGAGGTCTTCCACCGGCTGGCCTCGCCACCATCCATAGCGGCATCATGGCAATTTTTCCCAAGACCTAAGACCCGCAACGCTGCAACAGTCGTGGCGGCCATGTTCCAGCGCCGTGTCGCTGCACGCTTATCAGTTGGAGGAAATCATGACGATCACAATTTCCCCGTTTCTCACCGCTCTCGTATCTGAAGGCCCCCCCGCCGACCGGGCGAAAGACATGGACCTGTATGGATGGCTGATTGGAAGCTGGGAGATGGACACGGTCCGCCATCTCGACGACGGCACAACCCAGGAATCGACTGGAGAAATCCATTTTGGCTGGGTGCTCGAAGGCCGTGCGATTCAGGACCTCTGGATCAGGCCCAAGCGCCCCGCGCCATCCACCATGTATGGCACGACTTTGCGCATATTCGATCCTGGGATCGGTGGCTGGCACATCATCTGGAGTGACCCGCTCAACCAGGATTACTCGCGCCAGATCGGGCGGGCCGAGGGTAAGGACATTGTCCAGATCGGCAATGACTCCCGAGGTCTGCAAACCCGATGGCGTTTCACCGAGATCACTGCCAACAGCTTCCATTGGATCGGCGAGGAAAGATCTGCCGAGAGCGACCCGTGGCAAGTGACCTATGAGCATTGGGCCCGCCGAACAAGTTCCTGAGCCGTTCGGACCGGTTGCCCCGGATGATCTCCTCCAGGCCTATGTCGGCAACACTGAGCGTCCTGAGACGCTCGTAGAATGCGGAAGCTGGCTCCCGGCCCGTTTCGTATATTGCGTACGCCGCGAGAGCGCTCGAATATCTCCGCGATCGAATGTTTCTCGCGACGGCGAGACGGTGAGCGAGGATCGCGCGCCTTGGCGTTGCGTGTC
Organism: Mesorhizobium sp. L-8-10; assembly: GCF_016756635.1. Classification (NCBI taxonomy): domain Bacteria; kingdom Pseudomonadati; phylum Pseudomonadota; class Alphaproteobacteria; order Hyphomicrobiales; family Phyllobacteriaceae; genus Mesorhizobium; species Mesorhizobium sp. L-8-10. Next base: position 6,731,497 of record NZ_AP023263.1, read on the forward strand.
GAGAATTGAGGCTCTGCTGCCATCCCGGAGTTCCAATGTCCCAAGGATCGGGCTCTCGTCCCCGGCCATCAACCAAACCAGGCCTCAATATCTCGCTTGACCCCGCTGGAGGCCGACCATCACAGTCGACTGTTGGCCAATATCCACGCGGAAAACCCTGCGCTGGCAAGTTGGCGTTGCCAGTCAGCATATTGCCATCCCGCCGGCGACAATGAACGGATCACCGCCCGAGCCGCTCCCAATCCGGTGACAGTGCGCATTTTCTTTTCGCTTGCGACCGCGCTTCGTCAAGGCCGTGCCCAAACCATCCGACGGAACGGAGGGCCCGTCGCCAAGCCGCCTCCCACAAGGTATTGCCCGAAGTTTCAGAACGCCCAGGGCGAAACAAGGTCGAGGCCCGTTGTCTCGAAGTCGGTCAGGTTGCGGGTAGCCAAGCGGCGGCCGTTTATGCGGGCAATCGCCGCAATCATCCCATCCGGTGCCGACATTGCGCGCCCCTGGCGCATGGCTGTTCCCATGATTTCTCCGTATGCGAGCGCGGCTTCTTCCGTCAGCCCGAAGATGCGATCCGCGAAACGGCGACGCCAGTCGGACAGGCCCTGTTCCAGTCGTTCTGCGCGCTGATCTGGTCGTATTTTCTCTATGCCGAAGGCAATCTCGGCGATCGTGACCGTCGGAAGCGCGAGTTCGGCATCGTGTCGAACCAGCCAGGCGATGACCGCCTCGTCCGGTGCCTTCCTCAGGGTTTCGGAAACGACATTGGTGTCGAGGAAAATCAAAGATCGATGCCCTTGTGCGGCTTCCGCCCTTCCCTGACGATCCCTTCGAGGTCGATGTCGATGCCGACTTGCACCGAAAGACGCGCATAGAACGCCGCAGCGGGTTCGCGGCCTGCCTCGCGAATTTCATAGGATTCGAGGGCGCGCTCGACGATGTCGGCAATCGAGCGGTTTTCGCGGCGGGCGAGCCGATGGGCAAGATCGCGTGCCTTGGCACTGCGCACGGAGAGTTGAGGTTCCGCCATTTCCGGGCTCCTTTATTGGTCTAAACTTAGTCTTCCTGGAATCTGCCATCAAGATGGCTATTGGTATCACGCAGGCTGGCGCCCGGAAAATGGCGCCTGCATTCAATCGCTATGTCGGCGTCGACTGTTCAGGCGCAGGCGGAGTGGATCGCATATGCCGAAGCCAAGATCGCCGAAGGCGACGTCGCCAATCTCGGCCCGGAGGTGATCTTTCGCGACCTGGCCGCGATCCAGTCCTGTCTCGATTTGAGCAGCAATTTCGTCGCGAATGTTCACAGGCAGCCTCGGAATCGTCGGACCACACGCCAGGTGGGCAGTCCGGCCGGTCTCCCCTCCGCGGCGCTACTGCTAATTAGCGGCATGCCGGGCAGGATGCAAAGGAAGAAAACTCTGCCGCCCCTGGTTGAGACGGAGCTACGCGAATTGCCGGCCGACAATGGCCAGGCGATGCGAGCCATGACTTGTCTGAGAGAGTCTGCGATGAGGAGCGTAAGGATGGTGCCGACTTTCGTTTGCGGCCGCGCACGGCGGTGAGGTGCGGGAAGAGTTCTCGCCGCCTGGACAGGGCTGTCGCTGAAGCACCCGCTTGGCGTTCATGACCCAGGTGCTCTGCCCTTGCTGAGCCTTCCCGGTGACGGCGCCGCTTGTCGGTCGGCGCTACGCTAGCTACCTATTAGAAGTCGGGTCATCGGCCCCGAGCAGCAGCGGAGACAGTCGGATGGAGCACCGGACCGCCACGCCGAGCGATCTCGCCAAGGTCTTTGGCCAAATCGCCGAACGCATGACCGAGGAATACAAGGCCGCCGGCGGATCCGAGCAATCCGCAAAAGATGCGTTGCTCATGGACCTCCGTGAAGGCCGTGCACACACCATCCTACGGAACGGAGATCCCGTCGCCATCATCGCCTGGCATGAATCGGGCGGCTCCGCCGTCACCTCTTTTGCCGCCGACGAGAGCTTCTTCGCCGCATCCTCGGTTCGCTTCTGCAGGCGCCATATCCGGCGAATCCAGGCTCTGTGCGGCAATGTGCCGGTATATTACCGCAGTTGGTCCGAACGCGACGACGTTTCGAGGTGGTTCCGGATCATCGGCTTCGAACCGATTGGAGCCACAAACGGCGCAAGGATGTTCGTGTTGCACCCGGCGCCGGGAGGATAGCCATGGAGGCAGCCGTGATCACCGGACCGATCTGCAGGGCAGCGCGCGCCCTCGTCGAGGTCAGCCGCACCAGGCTTGCGGAAAACTCGGACGTGGACAAGGAAGTCATAGAAATGTTCGAGCGGGGCATTCACGTACCCGACAGCGAAACGATTGCGGCTCTTCGGTCGGCGCTTGAAGAATTCGGCGCCACCTTCATTCCGGAAGAGGGCTCGCAAGGCGCCGGCGTCAGGCTGAAGTTCAGCCGCTCGGTCACGAAGCGGCTGGGAAATCTGGAGAACGAAGGCGGGGTGGCGGCAAAGGACGACGTACCCTAGGCCATGAGGCCTTGCCGTTCTTCGGCTTCGCTCGCAACATTGCCTGCCGGTGGTCGATCATCAACTGCGTGTCGGTTCCATTCCCGCATTCGTTGTGAATTCGAACCGTGCCTGATACGCTGATCGCGGCGGAAGGCACCTATCCGGAGGACGCGATGAACAAGCTCATCGGCTTGGCCGCAATTATTCTGGGCTTTCTCGTTATGGCCGCAGGGTACAGATACGCCGCGCCGGGCTACTATGCAGGAGGGATAGCACTCATAGTGCTTGGCGTGATTTTCCTCGTGTCCAAGATTCTTCGCCGGAACCAACCCAATTCCTAGCGGGCAGCCACGCATATGGCGAAGGCCAGGCCTTCGTCCCAGTAAACCCGTCGGAAACGATCATGAAGTCGCCTTTTCCCCTGGCACTCGCCCTCTCCCTTCTGTCGCTCGATGCGCAGGCCATCTCTCGTTACAATCCGCAGGATATGGCGTGCGGCCGCGTCAAGGAGATACTGCGCAACGAAGGCGCGGCGATCCTGAATTGGAGATCGAAACGCAATCTTCCGCTCTATGACCGTTTCGTGACGCATGCCGGCTGGTGTGAGAACACCGAGATCACAAAGGCGACGGTGGTGCCCACCAATGACAGCGCATTCTGCCTGGTCCTCAGATGCATCCCGAAGGGCCACGATCCCAGCTGAAGAATGACCCCTCGCCTCCGCGCGGCATGCCGGCGCTCCCAGGCTGCATCCCGTCACTCCCGGAGATGGGGAAGATGAAAATCCCGAAAACGATCGCCATGGCTGTTCTGGTCTCGAGCTGCGTCGGCACGGCACAGCCGGTTGTAGCCGCCGATTTCGGGCCCGAGACGCTGGGCCTCGTCAATTCCTACAGGGGGAACCGCGGGCTTCCCCTTCTATCCTCTCACCCCACGTTGAAGGCGTTGGCGAGGCAGCACAGCCAATACCAGGCTGCCAGACACCACATCGGGCACGATGGCTATCGTGAGAGATCGGCCAAAGCCAAAGCTGCTGGAACAAGCGGAATATGTGTCGAAAATGTCGGGGCCGGCTATCGAGATGCGCGGCAGCTTTTTTCCGGATGGCGGAGTTCCCGACGTCACAACAGGAACCTGCTTCGGCAAGGGCTCCGATACGCCGGAATCTCCGTCGTTGGCGGTTACGCGACTTTCTTCGCGTGTGAATAGCGCAGGCCCCGCCCGGGCCCGCCGCCCATCAGTCCATCGCAAGCGGCGTCGGCAGCTGTGTCCGAACGTGGATACGCCGCCGGCAACCCTGCAGAACCTCAAGCCGCGTCGCAGGTCCCGCTCGGCGATGTCGGCAATCGGAGATTTACCGGGTGGGCAGATCGCCCGTCTCCCAAGCGAGTATCCGAGCGGCGAGAATGCCCTCTTCCGCCAATCGGCGACCGCCTCGATGCTCCGTGTCGCGGCCTATCTGTCCGCGTCTTCCCGGTCTCGGTGGAAGAACAACCGGATCTCCTCCATGGTGACACGGCCGTCGCCGTCATCGTCCACCGCATCGAAGACCCGTTCCTGGACATCCCTGATCTCTTCCAGGGAAAGCGCGCCGTCGCCGTCGGAATCCACGACCGCCAGCATGATCTTCATCCTGGCTGCATGCATCGCTCCCCGCCTTTCGTGGCCGCGGCCCCAATGACGGGCTTCCCGCATGCCGCGCCGGCCCATGCGATCCCCGTCCTGCTGGCGAGCCAAGCGACGCCCGGCGTCACGTTCGCCGCCGGGACGGTCCCCACGCATCATGTCCTGCATCATGTCGCGCATCATTCCGCGCATTTCCTCGCGCATCTCTTCCGTCATTCCGGACGGTTGCTGCGGCGGCTGAGCAGGGGCGGTCTCCTGAGCGAATGAAGGCGCTGCCGAGAAGGTCAGAAGGCCGGCAGCCACCGCCAGGTTGCGAAGTGTGGTCATGATTTTCTCCTCTTGTCATCGGGGTTGGTTCGGTGCCTGCCGGTGGGCCTGGCACTATCGCGGACGCCCCCTTGGGAGCGCCCCTGCCGATACAAGGCGCCGGGGCGCCTCCTCGACCCTCATCCGCCAGAGCTGTTCTTGCCGCGGCTCTGGCCCCGTCTTTTGCGGGGGACCTTCGCCAGTTGCTCGATATTCGCCATGCCTTCGGCATCCGGAGCGGCTTCTTCGCCTTCCTCCCACCGATCAGCTGCTTTCAGCTCCGCTTCGGCCTCGAGCCAATGGTCCATCTCCCGGCCTTCAGGCCGCCCCTCCCTTTCCCACATGGCATGGGCGCGTGCGCGGATGCGCTCCTTCTCCCGCATGAACTCCTCCCACGGAAACGACGGCTTCGTTCTTTCCTCGAAACGGCCGACGCGGCAAAAGGTTCGCCTGCCCGGTCATGGGGCTGGCGGCTGACGGGTCGGCCAACAGGTCTGCTGCCCGTCCAAGCCGCCATGCCCCGCAAGCCACTCGCGAAGCCTATGGCTTTCCGACCTCCATGCAGCCACCGGCTGCGTTCAAGAAGTCATGACGGACGTCGGCTCATTTGGGGACACGCCAGGCTCTTCAGCGACCGACGCCTGTCCTCTTGCAACCACGAGCAACGTTTGATTACCTCTGATCCGTTTCGTAGCGTGGGGAAGCGGAACAATGGCATCGCACACGGTATTCGCGTTGACCGGTTTCATCGCCTGGGCGTTGTTCCTGCTCATCCTGATGGAAGTGATCAGAGCCTACTTCGTTTCCATAAGACAGGTAGCTGCGAACGCTTTCAAGCCCGACAATTCCGGGCTGCCGCCGTTCATGCAGCGTCTGGCGCGCGCTCATATGAATTGCATCGAGGGCCTGCCGATCTTTGGGGGCCTCATGGCCGTCGCGATCATGACCATGAGAACAGATGTCACCGACGGCCTTGCATATTGGGTCTTGGCGGCAAGGGTAGCGCAGTCATCCATCCATCTCGCCTCGGGCAGCGAGACCGCCGCGACGTTGCGTTTTCTGGCATTTGCCGTCCAACTCGTCATCGCCGTTTATTGGGTGTTCAAGCTTTCCTGAGGGACACCCTGACGCTCAAAACCATGCAGGCCGCTCGGAGCTTCGCGCACAAGCCGCCGGAGGCCATGGTCAACGATCGGTTAACACCTCGAGCGCATAAAGCCACACGGGCGGTGCGGTTGATCAGAGAGGGCCGTCACCGATGGCATACAACTGGGATCGAGGACCGACTCGCCTCGAGCGCTACGGGAAGACAATCGCGATCATCATGCTGATCGCCGCCGCAGGCGCGGTCGCACTCCATTCGGGGATCTTCGCGAACTGATCCGGTTCTGCGTGATGCCGGCGCTAAACGCAGCCGCATGTCCCCAAGACTTCGTCTCATCGGTCAGGACCGCCCACCCAGACGATCGGTCCCTTTCAGCAGCCGGCGCCTCAGGCAAGCAAGAGCTGGCGCGCCGGGTCCGATACGAGTTCGGCCCAGCTATCGACCGCGCCGGTTCCGAGCCCCACCAGGACGATTTCGGTTCCGGCGTCGAAGGTGACGATGACATTGCCGCCGGCTCCAAGGTCGTCGAAACTCGACAAGACATCGAGATCATCGACGAGACCGGCCGCTCCCTGATCGGTAACGCCTACGAAGTGGAAGATGTCGCTCGCGATCGCGAAATCGGCGATCGTGTCCTCGCCTTGGCCGGATGCGGCATTGATCCGGAACGTGTCCACATCGTCCCCGCCGACGAAGCGATCGTTCCCGATGCCACCGACAAGGAGATCCCGACCGGTGCCGCCGTTGAGAACATTGCCGGTTCCGCCGACGACAGCGAGCAGGTCGTCGCCTGCGCCGCCGTCGAGCAGGCTTGCGCCGACCGAGCCGGGCGCGACGGTCGCCAGCAAGCGGTCGTTGCCGGCGCCGCCGTTCAGGATATTTTCCGCGCTGTCATCCGCCTCCAGCACCGCCGCCCTGGCCGAAAGGAAGGCTTCGAGGATGTCGTTGCCGTTCCCGCCGTTGAGCACGTTGGAGACATCGAGCGAGACATTGATGAAATTGGCGATGGCGACCGCGTCCAGGCGTGCCGTCAACCTGTCGTTGCCCTCCCCGCCCGAAAGCGAGTTCAATGCGCGGGCCGACAAGCCGAGAGCCGTGGAAGTCGCCGACAGGCTGTCGTTGCCCCACCCGCCGTCCAGTATGTTGGTTACGTCGGTAATCCCGTTCTCGCCGTCCGTGGAGTGGATCGCCACCAGCCTGTCATTTCCGTCCCCGCCCGAAAGCCTGTTGATCCCGATCGGCGTGCTCGTGTTGGAGTCCGTCAGGTTGAAGGCGCGCAGCACGTCGTTGCCGACGCCGCCGTCGAGGCGATTGGACACAAGCTCCGTGCCGTTGGAACGGCCTCGTGCGTCGGCATCCAGGACATCGTTGCCCTGTCCGCCAAGAAGCACGTTTTCGATCATGCTGACCATTCCGCTCCGTTCGGTATCGGCACGCACAAAGATGCGATCGTTCCCCCAGCCGCCATCGACGGTGACATTAGTCACACTGTCGCGGATCGTGCCGGTGGCGTCTGCGACGGCATTGATGGAATCGTTGCCGCTCCCGCCCCGGATGTCGATCGCGAAGGTGACACTGATGGTGGACGGCTCGGCAACGAAGGCCCTCGCCGCGATCGTATCGTTGCCCGTTCCGCCGCTCAGAAGCATGTCGATGGTGTTGCCGACGACAGCGCCGGCGCCGATCCCGCCTGTCAGGCCGACCGCGACGCGAAGGGTGTCATCGCCGTCGCCGCCCGACTGCACCGCCAGCGCATGAACCGGCACGCCCGCCGGCAACGGCAGTGTGAACCGGGTGGTCAGCGAGTCATTGCCGCTGCCTCCGATCAGGGCCGTGCGATTGAACCCACTGCTAAGCCTGTCGTTGCCGTCCAGACCGAACAGGATGTCGCCTTCCGCCCGCGCCGCGAGGACATCATTGTGCCTGGTGCCGAACATGAAGCTGCTCGGAAAGATGAGGGACAGCCAATCGGGCATGATTTCTCTCCTCGAAACCGGATATCTCTGCGACCAATGCACCCTCCAAAGGTTCTGGAACCTCTTCGGGAGGCCCGACCGGCGAGCGGTTGGGCGGCCGTTTTCAATGGCGACGAGCAGACCTTGGCCATCCCGTGCCCAAGGTTCATGTCGGCCTGCCGGTACGGGCCGATTGAGTGTTCAAGAGTGTGCCGCTTTGGGATTCATACCACTGCGGGCACGCGCGGTAATTTCGGCAAAACGGCGTAGAGACCCATTCGGCTTCCTCCGTTTCGTTGGTCTATTTACTTTCCTACCGTTCGGTAATAAACTTTGGTCGACCCATACGGTATCCCGGGAATGCCCCAATCGACCCGCATCGGAAGGCCGCCCAAGATCGAGAATGCCAGGCAGCGGATCCTCGACCACGCAGCCCGGCTTTTCGCCGAGAAAGGTTATGAGACCAGTTCGCTGGCCGAACTCGCCGAACGGCTGGGGCTCACCAAGCCGGCTCTCTACAATTACTTCGCGTCGAAGCAGGAGCTTTATGACGCCATCATCCTGGTCACCTTGAGCGGCCTGGTCGAGACGGTCACCGCGGCTGTCGCCTGCGAAAGCTCGCCCTCGGCAAAGCTGCGGCGCTTCATGATGAGTCACGCCCGCTATTTCGAGGCCCATCATGACGGCTTCGTCGCCATGCTCATAGGCTTCGGCGGCATGGACAGCATGGAATTCCGCAAAGAGGCCCTCGCGCTGCGCAACGAGCATGAGCATCTTCTGCGTGCCATCCTCGCGGATGGCGTCGAAGCAGGCGCCTTCAGAACCATCGACCCGGTGACGGCCAGCCGCGCGATCCTGTCGCTGCTCAACTGGATGGCCCGCTGGTTCAAGCCGGGCGGCGGCAAATCGGCGGAACAATTCGCGCTCGACTATTTCGAGCTTCTCGCCCTGGAACGAACCGGAAGGACGGACTGAAGCACCATGCCCACGGATTCCCAGACATTCGGCCTGCTCATCGAGACCGTGCGCCGTTTCGTGCATGAGCGGCTGATCCCCCTGGAGGAAGAGGTCGCGCAAAGGAACGAGATCCCCGCCGAGATCGTCGCGGAGATGCGCGAGCTCGGGCTCTTCGGCCTTTCGATCCCGGAGGAATTCGGCGGGCTCGGTCTTTCCATGGAGGAAGAAGTTCGAGTCGTCTTCGAGCTCGGCGAGACATCGCCCGCTTTCCGCTCGATCGCCGGCACCAATATCGGCATCGGTTCGCAGTCGATCGTGATCGCCGGCTCGCCGGCGCAGCGCGACGCCTATCTCGGCCGCCTCGCATCGGGCGAGATGATCGGCTCCTTCGCCCTCACCGAGCCTGACGCCGGCTCGGACGCAATGTCCATCACCACCACGGCGCGCCGCGATGGCGGAAGCTATGTGCTCAACGGCACGAAACGCTACATCACCAATGCCCCCGTGGCGGGCCTGTTCTCGGTCATGGCCCGCACCGGCGACGGCCGCTCGGCCGACGCCATCTCCTGCTTCCTCGTCGAAGCCGGCACGCCGGGCCTGAAGCTCGGCAAGCCCGACCGCAAGATGGGCCAGGCGGGCGCACTCACCTGCGATGTCGTCTTCGAGGATTGCCGCGTACCGGCGACAGCGCTGCTCGGCGGCGTCGAAGGCAACGGCTTCCGCACCGCGATGAAGGTGCTCGACAAGGGCAGGATCCATATCGCGGCGCTCTGCGTGGGCATTGCCGAGCGCCTCATCCGCGACGCCTGCCGTTTCGCGGCCGAGCGGCGCCAGTTCGGCAAGCCGATCGGCGACTTCCAGCTCGTCCAGGCCATGATCGCCGACAGCAGGACGGAAGCGCTCGCCGCACGCAGCCTCGTGCTCGACGCCGCACGCAAGCGCGACCGGGGCGAGAAGGTGAGGCTGGAGGCCGCCTGCGCGAAGCTCTTCGCATCCGAAATGGTCGGGCGTGTCGCCGACCGCGCGGTCCAGATCCATGGCGGCGCCGGCTACATGGCAGACTATGCCGTCGAGCGCTTCTATCGCGACGTCAGGCTGTTCCGCATCTTCGAAGGCACCAGCCAGATCCAGCAACTCGTCATCGCGCGCGAGACCATGGCCGCCTGTGCGTGATGCCCAGGCGCATCTGATCGCGATCGTGTCGACTTCATGCGGCGCGGGAAATCAGCCTCCGCTTGACCGCCCTGTCGCCTCATCGAACCGGCGGCGGCAGAGGGCGCTCAGCGGGCGTGCCCTGCGCCCAGAACCTCGGCCACCGCGCGTTCGACGCGGGTCGCCTCGGTGACCATCCAGTCGGACATGGCCGGCCAATTATCCTCCGCGAAGCAGTTGACCCGCCAGATCGTACCGAATTCCGGCCCGTCGTAGCGTTGTTCCGGCCTCAGCTTCAGCCTGGCATCCAATGCATCGCGGTGCCGGCTCATGCGCTGATCGACCTGGATGGCACCCAGCCTTTCGTTGCGGCCGAAGAACACGCCGACAAGATCCCGCCCCGGCGCGACATACATGGTGATGACCATCTCGAAGGCGGGAACGCCGCGCTGCCAGAACCAGGGGCCGTACTTCGCCCTGCGTGCCCGTTCCTCGGGATGCCGTTCCGCGAACAACGCCCAGAAGGCGCCGTGGCGGAACTCCGCGGCGCGGCCGGCACCCATGACGGAACGTGCCTTCATCCCTGGTCTCGTTTCTCCGTCGCTCGGCAAACAGCTATAGCGCAGCCAAACCGTCATGTGCATCCCGGCATTCCGGGAAGGCGCGGGCGCGACGGAGCCCTCGGCACGCTGGCCGCACTTGATGCGGCGCTTGCCGGGCATCGGATTCTCCGATCGCCACAATCGTATGTTCCCGTTTCCTTTCGCCGCCCCCGGCCGGGTAGATCTCCGGTCATTCGGCGCGGTTACTGCGCCCGCAACAGGTTGAAGGAGACTGGTTTTGGCGGAAACTCGCGAGCACGTCGTTATCGTCGGCGGCAGTTCCGGCATGGGGTTGGCTCTTGCCGGGAGACTGCTCACGTCAGGAGTTGTGGTCACGATTGTCGGCCGTTCTTCCGAACGGCTGTCACAGGCCCGGGAAAAGCTCGGCAAAGTGTCGTCGCTTCAAACGGCCACGGCAGACGCCACGCGCGAAGATCAAGTGGAGCAACTGTTTCGATCGGTCGGCAACCTGCATCACATCGTCTCGACCGCCGCAGACGTGGGCGGGGTCTACGTGCCGCTGCCCGACATGGACCTGTCGATTGCGCGTCGCGTTGTCGACTCGAAAGTGATTGCGCCGCTTCTGCTGGCCAAGCATGGCGCTCCCCGGCTGGCTCCCGGTGGGTCGATCACCTTCACCTCAGGCATCGCGGCCTATCGGCCGGCGCCGAACGGATCAGTCGTGGCTGCGATCAACGGAGCGATCGAATCGCTCGTCTACGCGCTCGCGATCGAACTGGCGCCGGTACGCGTGAATGCCGTTTCACCGGGATGGGTGGACACGCCGATCTGGGATTCGGTCGCCGGAGAAGGGAAGAAGGCGGCCTTGGAAGCCATGGCAAAGCGGCTGCCGGTCGGAAGAATCGGCCAGGCGGACGACATCGCGCACGCAATCGAGTCGATCATCCGGAACGGATTCATCTCCGGAACGGTGGTCCATGTCGACGGCGGCCAACGTCTGGTCTGATCGTTAAAGGCACTCCCTGGCCGTGGCGAGGAACGCCGCCAGCGCCGGAGCATACACGCGCCGATGCCGCCACATCATGGTGACAGGCGCTGTCCGGCGCCGGCCCGACCAAGGAATTGCGACAACATGGCCAGGGTGCTTGGCGAGGGCCGATCGGGGAACCAGCGCGCAACCGAGGCCCGCCTCGACAAGTCCCCGGATCAAACCCAGGCTTGCGAACTCTCCCATCGGTTTCGGGCGTTTCGGGAGTATTGCAAAAGCCTCGTCGAACATCCTTCGATAGATACAGCCGGGCTGGGTTACCAGGAAGGCGTCGTTGGCAAGATCCTCGGGCCCGACTTCCGTGCGTCCAGCCAATCGATGGTTCGGCGGCAGGATGATCAACAGTTGCTCCTCGGCCAGCGCTTCGCTCCGGACATCCGTCTCTTCCGGCGCCTCGCCGAAGAAGAAGCCTGCGTCGAGGTCGCCGTTCCTTATCCCGCGGCGCAGGCTGCCGCTGTCAGCGGTCTTCAGGGTCAGTTCCACCGCAGCGTGTCGGCGATGGAATTCCGCAATCAGTTCCGGCAGCCGGACCGCACAAAGCGTTTCAAGGCCGCCGATGACGAGGCTCCCGGCAACCGTATCGGAAGCCTCGGCAACGGCTGCGCGTGCTTCCCCGGCCAGTTTGAGCAATTCTGCTGCAAAGGCTTGCAGGCGCTGCCCCGCTGGAGTGAGCGAAAGCCTCCTGCGTGAACGATCGAAGAGCCGCGCGCCAAGCTCGGCCTCCAGCGACTGGATCTGTTCAGTGACACTTGACTGGGAAAGATGGACGCGTTCAGCCGCGCGCGTAAAGTTGAGCGTGTCGGCAACCGCTGCAAATGTGCTGAGATGGCGAAGCTGCATGCGTTGCCCCGTATCATCGAGTTGGAGGCCATGACTGCCGGCTCGACGAGAAAGATACCGGAATAATCTGTAATGCGTGGGTTTTGCTAGCCGATCCCTGTGGTGACAACAAGGTGCGGCCTGTCCGGCGCGAGGTGCTATCGGTGCCGATCGCCAGCCTTCGCCGAAGTCCAGGCACCTGCCTGCTCCTGTCGTGTGGTCGGTTGGTTGGGCGGATTGCGATCTCTCCAGCCTTGCACCTGCCTCCGGCACAGCAGGGGCACAAGGACATGCGACAATTTTGCAATGCAGGCATGCATGCTGGAAGGGTTGCAACCAAGAAGGCTGCATCCTATCTCAGCGTCGTCGGTGATCTTCCTCCTCCCAGATCACCGCGCCAGATGAAGCGCCGTCGATCCTCCTCCCCGACGGCGCTTTTTCTTTGCCCGCATCTCACGTCGCATGCCCTGCCTGTCATCCAAATCCTGCGACAACTTTGCGCTCGAAAAATGCGGGAGCGACTATTGTCGAATCAGGCGGCAAATACTATCTGATTGGTGTTGGCGATCGTTCCTCCTCCCAGATCGCCACGTTAGATGAAGCGCCGTCGATCCTCCTCCCCGACGGCGCTTTTTCTTTGCCTGGAATGCAGATATGCCGACGGCGCCCGCCAGGCCGTTCAGCCGGCCTCGATCTCTGCCTGCAGTGCGATCATATGCGGCTCGGCCGCCGAGGTTGCGGCGCGCTCTATGGCGCGAAACCGGGCGACCACGGCGAGCCCGACCGGTGTGAGCTGGGCGCCGCCGCCGCGCTTCCCGCCGGTCTGCGCCGAGACCACCGGCTTGCCGAAGAGCTTGTTCATCTCCTCGACCAGGTCCCAGGCGTGCTTGTAGGACATGCTCATGCGCCGCGCCGCGGCCGAGATCGAGCCGAAAGCGGCGATCTGCTCCAGAAGCTCGATCTTGCCGGGGCCGATTCGGCCGTCGGGATCGAGATTTATCCGCAGGCTGAGCGAAGGCAAATCATGTCACTCCGGCGTTCAAGCAGGTTTCGGAAAAGTGTCCCACGGTTTTCCGAAAAAAACCTGCGGCAAGAGAATTGGTCAGGCAGGTGAAGCGTGGGCGAAGCCACCCATTCCTGCTTGGGTCCAAATTTCTACCAGACTGGCCTTCACGATGTCGTTATGTCAAATATAACATAACGGATCTCTCCGAATGGAGCCGTCGCGGCGCCACGCCGGACCGGTCGAAGGTCACCGACTTCACGACAGCGAAGACCGGCTTGCCTGCAGCCAGTCCGAGATCGTGCACCGACTGCCGGGTAATGCGCGCAACGATCGTCTGGCCGTGGCAATCCATGCGCACATCCGCCAGCACTCCGTTGCTCGGCTCGACCGATACGATGTTGCCCGCAAGGATGTTGAGGGCGCTGAAGCCGCGCGGCTTCTCCGTTGCGATCATGACGTCGCGCGCGCGGACAAGCAGCCTGACCATGCGGCCCTCGGGCACGGCAAGCGCGGGCACGCGGATCTCGCCTGCCGCGGAAGCAAGCAGCGTCATGCCGAAGGCTGCATCGTGCGATACCACCTGCATGTCCAGGACAGCGCCACCCTCCCTGCGCTCCTCCTCCGGGAGCAGATCGAGCCGTTGCACGATGTCCGATGTCGGCCCGGCAGCCGTCACCTTGCCCGAAGCGAGCACGACGATGTCGGTCGCCAGCCGCGCCACCTCGGCCACCGAATGGCTGACATAGACGATCGGCACGCCGGCCTCGTCGCGCAGCCGCTCGATATAGGGCAGGATCTCCGCCTTGCGAGCCTCGTCGAGCGAAGCCAGCGGCTCGTCCATCAGGATCAGCCTGGGGCTCGCGATCAGCGCCCGGCCGATGGCGACCCGCTGCTTCTCGCCTCCCGAAAGTGCGGCCGGGCGACGATCCAGCAGATGGCCGATGCCGAGCAGTTCGACGATCGCGTCCATCTCGGCATAACGCTCGGCGGCCGGCGTAAAAAATCGTCCGTAGCGCAGGTTCTGGCTCACGGACATATGCGGGAACAGCCGCGCATCCTGGAACACATAGCCGATGCGGCGGCGATGTTTCGGCAGGAAGCTCCTGGCCGACGTATCGACGAACACACGTCCGTCCGCGACGATCCTGCCCTTGTCGGGTCGCATCAGCCCGCCGATAAGGTTCACCAGCGAAGTCTTGCCGGAGCCCGAGGGACCAAACAGAGCCGTCAGCCGGCCGCTGCTCTCGAAGGCCACGTCGAGATCGAAGGCGCCGAGCCGATGACGCAGGTCCACGCAGAGCGTCATTCGACATCCATCCGCCGGCCGACACGCCGGGCCAGCAGCTCGGACACGACGAGCGCGATCATGGCGATGCCGATCGAGATCAGGGTCAGCCGCAATGCACCGGCATCGCCGCCGGGCACCTGGGTGAAGGTGTAGATCGCCGAGGGCAAGGTCTGCGTCTCGCCGGGAATGTTGGAGACGAAGGTAATGGTGGCGCCGAACTCACCCATCGCCTTGGCGAAGGAAAGGATCATGCCGGCGATGATGCCGGGCAGGATCAGCGGCAGGGTGATCGTGCCGAAGACCCAGAGCGGGTTGGCGCCCAGCGTGCCGGCCGCCGCCTCGAGCTTGCGGTCGACCGCCTCGATCGACAGGCGGATGGCGCGCACCATCAGCGGAAAGCCCATTACGCCGCAGGCAAGCGCGGCTCCGGTCCAGCGAAAGGAGAAGACGATGCCGAAATTGTCGGCCAGAAAGGCGCCAATGGGTCCCCGTCGTCCGAAGGTCAGCAGCAGCAGATAGCCCGTCACCACCGGCGGCAGGATCAACGGCAGGTGCACGATGCCGTTCAGCACGGACTTGCCCCAGAACCTGCCGCGGGCGAGCAGATGCGCAATGACAATCCCCGGCGGCAAACTCGCCACCATGGCCCAACTCGCCACCTTGATGGACAGCCGGACCGCGGTCCACTCGTCGGGCGTGAGGTTCAGCCATGCCATCTTTCAGCCTGGTGGTGATCGGTGCCCCTGGTGAATGGTGAAATGGTGAATGGTGAATGGTGAACGGAAAGGGCTGCAGCGTCGAAATCCGGCGAGACAGATTTACCATTCACCATTTTACTATTCACCATTCACCACCAGCACAGTGAAACCGTGCTTCTCGAACAGTTCCCTGGCCTTGTCGGAGGCAAGGCATTTCAGGAATTCCGGCGTGTCGCCGTCGCTCGATTCGGCGGTCTGCGCCACGGGATAGATGATCGCAG
Organism: Mesorhizobium sp. L-8-10; assembly: GCF_016756635.1. NCBI lineage: Bacteria > Pseudomonadati > Pseudomonadota > Alphaproteobacteria > Hyphomicrobiales > Phyllobacteriaceae > Mesorhizobium > Mesorhizobium sp. L-8-10. The sequence continues at coordinate 6,746,783 of NZ_AP023263.1, forward strand.
GATGGGAGCCGGCAGGGAAGGTTCCGACGACCTTCACCTTCGGGTCCGCCGCGGCATCGGTCTTGTAGACGATGCCGAGCGGCGCCTCGCCGGTCGAGACCAGCGCGAGCGCTGCCCGCACATTCTCGGCCTGGGCTACCTTGCCTTCGACCGATCCCCAGACGCCGAGCTTCTCCAGCGCGGCCTTGCCATATTTGCCGGCCGGCACGGCATCGACATTGGCCATGGCGAGCCGGCCGTTGCCGACGAGACCGGCAAGGTCGAAATTCGGCGCGATCTCCGCAGAGGCGGTGGAATCGGCCGGCGCGATCAGCACGATGCTGTTGCCGAGCAAATGGGTCTCCGTGTCCTTCCTGATCAGGCCCCTTTCGGAGAGATACTTCATCCAGTCGAGATCCGCCGACATGAAGACGTCGGCCGGAGCCCCCTGCTCGATCTGCCTGGCAAGTGCCGAGCTCGCCGCATAGGAAATGGTCGCCTTCTCGCCGACATCGGCCTCGCACGCCGCGCTGACCGCGTCGAGCGCATTCTTGAGGCTGGCGGCGGCGAAGACGGTGAGCTTGTCTGCCGCCATGGCGCCCGGTGCCGTCAGCATCACGGCGCTGCCGATCGCAGCGGCCAGCCAAAATCCAGTTCCTCGCCTACCCGGCATGACGATGCTCCCTCGTGAACGACATCGCTCCAAATCCGCCCGATCGATATATCCGCTTGAACATAACAATGGAAGCGTGATCGGCAAGATGCAGCCGTCGGCCGGCACAAATGCTCACACGCCGGCCCGGATGGAAATGCCGGTCGGCGGGCGCAAGCAATGCCGCGCGGATTGTGGCGACGAGCCGAACGAGCCTTCCGATCCACGAAGACGTGCATTCAAATGGGCGTGATCTTCGCCCGCATCGTAACAAATCGACTTGCCGCACCGTATCCGTGCACGAAGTACCGTCCATGGAACGGCGGTTCCGAGGGCTCAAGGCGCTCCCATCCGGCTGAACGCGGAGGCGATCGATGACCAGTGCACGTGCGACATCCACGGAACGGGCCTTTTCCCGAAGCGCCATGGCGGCTCTGCTTCTGGCGCTCCCGCTGGCGGGAGCCGCTGCCTTCATCAGCCTGGAGGCGCCGGCGCAGGAAGGCATTCCAATCCCTGCTCCCGGGTTGGACGAGGCGGCCGACCGTGGCGGCACCGAGGTCGCCGTCCTGGCCGGCGGATGCTTCTGGGGCGTGCAGGGCGTCTTCCAGCATGTGGCCGGCGTCAGCAATGCGGTCTCGGGCTACGCCGGCGGCGGACGAGACACGGCGCGCTACGACGTGGTCACCAAAGGCAGGACCGGACATGCCGAAGCCGTGCAGATCACCTATGATCCCCGCAAGATCAGCTATGGCCGCATCCTGCAGATCTACTTCTCGGTCGCGCATGACCCGACCACACTCAACCGCCAGGGGCCGGACCGCGGCACACAATACCGCTCCGCCATCTTCCCGCTGGATGGCGAGCAGGCCAAAGTTGCCAAGGCCTACATCGCCCAGCTCGACAAGGCCGGGGTCTTCCGCGCCGACATCGTCACAAGCATCGAGCCCGGCAAGGCGTTTTATCCCGCGGAGGCATATCACCAGGACTTCATGACGCTCAATCCCGACTATCCCTACATCGTCTATAACGACCTGCCGAAGATCGAGAATCTGAAACGCATCTTCCCCGACCTTTACCGAGCCGATCCGGTCCTGGTGTCGGAGGCCAAGGCCACGAACTGAGGTTTCGCCGACGCCGGAACGTTGTCGCCCGCCGACGTCCCGGCGGGGCCGTCCGGTCAGGTCGCTCCTCGCCATTTGGTCGGCTCGGTACAATCGTTCGGAAAAAGCGAATGTTCTGACGCCTAGAATGCGTTGGAAAGGCAGCCCCTGGAATGCGACTCCAAGTCGGACATTCCTGGAGCATCATCGTGTCTTCGATTTCCTCACTGCCCGAGCTTGCGGGCTCCTCTTCGCGCAATCCGGCCCGGGCCCTGCCGCCGGCCGCATCCTACCCGCTCGCTCTGCTGCCGGGGGTCGTTCTTTCCGCGATGGCTGCCGCCGTCGCGTTTTCCCTGCGCGAGCTTCCCGGCATTGCGGTCTTCAGCCCGATGATCCTGGCAGTCATCGCAGGCATGGTGTTCTCCAACGTGGTCGGCATGCCCGCGCAGGCCAAGGCCGGCGTCGCCTTTTGCCAGCGCAGCCTGCTGCGGCTGGCCATCGTGCTCCTCGGCTTCCAGCTCACGATCGGCCAGGTGACGTCGATCGGTGCGGCCGGCATCGGCGTCGTCGCGCTTACCCTGGTCGCGACATTCCTGTTCACCGTGTTCCTCGGCAGGCTGATCGGCGTCGAGCGCGGCCTGGCGAGCCTGATCGCGGCGGGCACGTCCATATGCGGGGCATCCGCAATCGTGGCGGCGAATTCCGTCGTCGCCGGGCGCGACGAGGACGTCGCCTATGCAGTCGCGGCGATCACCCTGTTCGGCACGATCGCCATGTTCCTGCTGCCGGCGCTCGCGCCGCTGCTCGATCTCGACCAGCACCGTTTTGGCCTGTGGGCGGGCGCCGCCATCCACGAGGTCGCCCAGGTCGTCGGCGCCGGCTTCCAATACGGTGCGGCAGCCGGTGAGACCGGAACTGTCGCCAAGCTCGCGCGGGTGGCGATGCTGGCGCCGATGCTTGTCGCTCTCGGCTTTTGCGCACGCCGGAGCGTTGCCGGCGGCACGGGCGCCCGGGCGCCGGTGCCCTGGTTCGTGTTCGCCTTCATCGGAACGGCGACCCTCAACAGCGTCGTTGAAATTCCGGCCGAGGCGAAGGCAGCGGCGGCCACCGTCACCACGATGCTGCTTTCGATCGGGCTCGCCGCACTCGGGCTTCAGGCCGACATAGGCGAAATCCGCTCGCGTGGCCTTCGCCCGTTGATCCTTGCGCTTTCGGCGTTTCTGTTTATCGCCGGCTTCACCCTGTCGCTCGTAAAGCTTGTACTTTAAAGGAAGAGCATGACGCTGGAACAGTTGCGCATCTTCGTGGCCGTGGCCGAACGCGAACACGTGACGCAGGCTGCCCGCGACCTGAACCTCACGCAGTCGGCGACCAGTGCCGCCGTCGCCGCGCTGGAAGCACGCTATGCGACGAAACTCTTCGACAGGGTCGGACGACGCATTGCCCTGACGGACGCCGGACGTCTCTTCCTCATCGAGGCCAAAGCCGTGCTGGCGCGGGCTTCGGCAGCTGAGTTGGTGCTGGCCGATCTCGCCGGCCTGAAGCGTGGCTCGCTCCACCTCGCCGCCAGCCAGACCGTCGGGAACTACTGGCTGCCGAGACATATCCAGGCGTTCCGCTCGGCCTATCCCGGCCTCTCGATAGGACTCACCATGGGCAATACCGAGACCGTGGCCGCCATGGTGCGCGACGGCACCGCCAATCTCGGATTCGTCGAGGGCGAGATCGACGATCCGACGCTGTCGGTGCGGGCGATCGCAGAGGACGAGATGGTGCTCATCGCCCCCATCGGCCATGACTGGGGCAAGGCGGCGCGGAGCGAACGGATCGCGCTGAGGTCATCTCCCTGGGTGCTGCGCGAGTTCGGCTCCGGCACCCGCTCCATATTGGCGGCCATGCTCAAGGAACAGGCGATCCCCATGTCCGACATCGAGATCGCGGTGGTTCTGCCGACCAACGAATCCGTCCTTGGGGCCGTGGAGGCTGGCGCCGGCGTTACGGTGATCTCGAAGCTGGTTGCCGTGAGCGCGCTCCTCGCCGGCCGGCTGCAGGCCATCGACTATCCGGTGCCGCGCCGCCGGTTCTTCCTGCTGCGCCACAAGGAGCATTATGTCACGGCAGCCGAACGCGAATTCGTCCGCCAGATCGACGTATCGCGACCCGGGCCGAAGAAGGGTTACGCGAGCGGAGAACTTGCGGCGACATAGATCGCCGCAAGCCGTTCGACACCGGCCTGATCGTCGCCATCGAACCGGCCCGGCGAAGGGCTATCCAGATCAAGAACGCCGAAAACCTTGCCGTCGCGGATGAGCGGCACCACGAGTTCCGATCGCGAAGCGGCATCGCAGGCAATGTGTCCGGGAAAGTCGTGCACGTCCTCGACGAGCACCGAGGCCCCGCGCTCGACCGCCGCGCCGCAGACGCCGCGTCCGACGGCGATGCGCACGCAGGCCGGCTTGCCTTGGAACGGTCCGAGAACCAGCTCTCCGGGCGTACGCAGAAAATAGAACCCGGCCCAGTTCAAGTCAGGCATCGCTTCGAAGATCAGCGCGGAAGTGTTGGCCGCGTTTGCGATCGGATCGCTCTCGCCTGTCAGCAGTCCCGTCAGTTGATCCGCGAGTTCCCGATGGAATTCGGGCTTGGCGAGGTTGGCGATGGACCTTGGCGCGAACATGAAGTCGATCTCCACTTTGCGAGTCGTCCAGGCTATGACCGATCCGACGATCAGAAATCGCGGCCGCCGTCATCCGAGATGCGAAGTGGAACCTCCTGCTCGTGCGCAAGCGCGGAGCATCCGCTTTCATGCAGCCTGGCGGAAAGATCGAGATCTGCGAGCTTCCCGTCAATGCCATGGTGCGGGAATTGCGCGAGGAGTTGGGCGTCGTGATTGCCGGCGACGCGCCGACCCACATCGGCCGCATCACCGCGCCGGTGGCGAACGAGCCCGGCTCGATGGTCGAAGGCGAACTGTTCGAATTGACGCAGCCAGGCGAACCGGTGGCAATGGCCGAGATCGAGAAGATGCTCTGGCTCATTCCCGACCATGCCGGAGATAGCGAACTGGCCACGCTCACGCGCGATGCGATGATGCCGCGCTACAGGCGATCTTCGGAAGCTTCCGACAACGAGCATTGTCACCGGCAAATCTCCATTTTGCCCTGGCATGGCCGTCTGATATGACACGCCATCCCGGCAAGCAGGCGGACGCCATGGCAGCATCGAACACACCTATCAGGATCGGCATCGTCGGCGTGGGAAAGATCGTCCGCGACCAGCACCTGCCTGCCCTGGCAAAAGATCCGGCCTATCGCCTGGTTGCGGCAGCCAGCCGTCACGGCAAGGTCGAGGACATCCCGAACTATCCCTCGATCGATGCCATGATCGATGCGGTTCCGGAACTCGATGCGGTTTCGCTCTGCATGCCGCCGCAGTTTCGCTTCGAGGCCGCGGTCAAGGCGCTTCAAGCCGGCAAGCACGTCTTTCTCGAAAAGCCGCCGGGCGCAACGGTGAGCGAGGTCGAGCTTCTGAGCCGCCTCGCGGCCTCCAGGGGCGTGTCGCTTTTCGCGAGCTGGCATTCGCGCTACGCGCCCGCGGTCGAAGCGGCCAGGACGTTCCTCGCTTCGACCCGCATCAGGTCGGCCGCAATCAACTGGAAGGAAGATGTCCGCCGCTGGCATCCCAACCAGGAATGGATCTGGCAGCCGGGCGGATTCGGCGTCCTCGATCCCGGCATCAACGCGCTGTCGATCGCCACGCATATCCTTCCCGCGGTGTTCGCGACATCGGCCACGCTCGATTTCCCGGAAGGCCGCCATGCCCCGATCGCGGCGCGGATCGACTTCAAGACGTCGGACGGCATCCCGGTGACGGCCGATTTCGACTGGCGCCAGACCGGCCCGCAGAGCTGGGACATCCTTGCCGAGACGGATGCCGGATCGATGCTGCTATCGGGCGGCGGCGCCAGGCTCGCGATCGACGGCCGCGTCGTCCACGAGGAAGCCGAGGCCGAATATCCGATGCTCTACCGCCGCTTCGCCGAGATCGTGCGGGCGGGCGTGTCGGATGTCGACATCGCGCCGCTGCGCCATGTCGCCGATGCCTTCATGATCGGCAGGCACAATTTCGTCGAGCCGTATCACGACTGATCCGGCGAGGGCCGCTTGACGACCCCCGCCTGCCGAGGTGGCCGCCCCGATACGCCGGCGATGATGTCGTCGGTATTGGCCAGAAGCTTGCGTACCGCTGCGCGCGCGGCTTCCGGCCGCTTCAGCCGGATGCATTTCTCGATATTCTCGTGCAGTGTCTGGGCATGGGCCAAGTCGTTCTGCTCACGCGTGACGAAGATGAAGAGCTGATCGAAGGCGGACTCGATCAGCACGCCGAGCGGCACCAGCAATTCGTTGCCGGAGGCACGCAGGATCGCCAGGTGAAAGCGGGTGTCGGCCTCGGTGCGTTCCGGCAGCGAGCGCGCTTCGCCCATTTCACGACACGCGGCGCTGATCTCGGCCATCTGCTCTTCGCTGCGGCGCCGGGCGGCAAAGGCAGCGGCCTCCGGCTCGATCAGGTAGCGGAACTCCTGCACCGTCTTCAGGAACTTCTCGCGGTCGGGCGACATGGCGTACCAGGTGAGTACGTCGCGATCGAGAAGGTTCCAGCGCTCGCGCGGTTCCACCCAACTGCCCACCTTCGGGCGGGAGTTGAGCAGTCCTTTGGCCATCAGCATCTTGATCGCCTCGCGCACGGCGGACCGGCTGACATCGAACATCTTCGCCCATCTCGCCTCGTTGGGCAGGATCGCGCCGGGCGGATAGTCGCCACGCACGATCCTGAGCCCGATCTCGTTGGCGATCGAGGCATGGACGCTGCTGCCGGGAAGTCGCGAGGCCTTGCCGCGGCGTATCGGGGCCGGCCCCGTGCCGCCGGACGACTGGGGCTGTGGCTCGGGTTCGTCCGCAGCCGCCCTGCCCCGCCTCTCGTCCACTGCCATGTCCGCCTCTAGCTGTCCGATCCGCGGTTGGCCCTGATGCGATCGAAGGCCACGGCGAGCACGATGAAACTCCCCACGAACGTACCCTGCCAGAACGTACTGATTCCGAGAAGCGTCAGACTGTTGCGTACGATCTCGATGAGTGCGGCTCCAACCACCGACCCGAAGACCGTCCCGGCGCCGCCCATCAGATTGGCGCCGCCGATCACAGCCGCCGCAATGACGCTCAGTTCCATCGACTGGCCGAGATTGGTGGTGACGCCGCCGAGCCAGCCGGCCTCCAGCACGCCGGCAATGCCGGCGAACAAGGCCGAGAACATATAGACGCTGACCTTCAGGCGCCTCACCGCGATACCCGTCAGCACGGCGGCCTTCTCGTTGCTGCCGATCGCAAAAACGTGGCAGCCCCAGCGGGTCCATTTCAGGATAAGGCCGGTTATCACCGCCAGCAGAACAAGCACGATCACCGGATTGGCGATGCCGAGCGTCGAGCCTCCGCCCAACCAGAACAGATCCTGCTCGTCGGGCCCGAACCTGAACACCATCTTGTTGTTGGAGAGGATCATGGCGGCACTTCGCGCGACGGACAGCATACCGAGGGTCACGACGAAGGGCGGAATGCGGATATAGGCGATCAACAGGCCGTTGATGAGACCGATCAGCAGTGAGACTGCCAGACCCGCAGCCACGCCGGCCCACAAGGGATGGCCGGCCTCCATGGTTATTCCCAATACCATCGCCGAGAGGCACAGGGTCGAACCGACCGACAGGTCTATGCCGCCGGAAATGATGACCACCGTCATGCCGAGGGCAACGATCGCCACGAAAGCGAAGTTACGCGTGACGTTGAAGAGGTTCTGCGGCGTGGCGAAGGTGTCGGTTGCGAGGCTCAGAAACAGGCAGGCGACCACCGCAGCAAGAAAGACCCAGAAAGCCTGGCTGGCGAGGATCCAGGAGACCAGTGTATGGGTCTGCCTGTCGATCGCCTCGTCCGTGCCTGCGAGCATGGCGTCGGTCTGTCCGAAGGGCTTGTTCATAGGGCTTCGATCGCTCCCGTGATCAGTCCGGTGATCTCTTCCGGCGACGACTTGCTGGCCTCCCTGTCTGCCACCTTGGTGCCGCGGCGGAGCACAACGATGCGGTCGGCGACCGCGAAGACGTCGGGCATGCGGTGGCTGATGAGCACGACGGCCACACCCTGGCGCTTCAACTCGCGTACGAGGTTTAGCACCTCGGCGACCTGGCGGACGGAGATCGCCGCCGTCGGTTCGTCCATCAGCACGATATTCGCCGATGAAAGGCGCGTGCGCGCGATCGCCACCGCCTGGCGTTGGCCGCCCGACATCTCCTTGACGTGAGAGCGCGGCCGCGTTTCCGACTTCAGTTCCCTGAAAAGCCTGGCGGCCGTCTGGTTCATTGCCGAATAGTCGAGGATGCGAAACGGGCCAAGCCAGCGCGTCAGCTCGCGACCGAGGAAGACGTTCACCGCCGCCGTGAGATTGTCGCAGAGCGCCAGATCCTGATAGACGATTTCGATCCCGCTTTCCCGCGCCTCGACAGGCCTGTGAAAGATCGTCTCCTTGCCATCGACGAAGATGCGCCCGTGGGTCGGCCGGTAGTTCCCGGCGATGATCTTCACAAGCGTCGATTTGCCGGCGCCGTTGTCGCCCATCAGCCCCACCACCTCACCGGCCTTGAGCGAGAGCGAAACATCGTCCAGCGCATGGATGGCGCCGAAATGCTTGGAGATACCCTCCAGCCGAAGAACGGTCATGCGGCTCCTCCCGTGAGCAACCCGCCTATTAGCGCCGGAAACGCGAACAGCGTCAATATACGCATAAGGTGTTATAGTCTGATTTGTCGGACAAATATTGACTCGCACCACGGCTTGCGCATACTGGCCTCGAAAGCGGACGGTGCTGGATAGCGGGCCGAGCGCGGCTGAGGGGACCGCGTTCGAGATACGTCGTCTTGAGGTGACAGGGGCTAGCACGGCCCGGATGCTTTCGCCAATCAGACAACAGGGAGGAAATCATGAGGAAATTGCTTGTTGGATTTCTGGCATCGGCTGCCCTTGGCCTGCTTGCGGGAAGCGCTTCGGCCGAAGACAAGGCCCTTGCGATCGTCGTGAAGGGCCTCGACAATCCGTTCTTCGAACAGATCAATCTCGGTTGCCAGAAGTGGAACAACGAGAATGCCGGCAAGGGTTACAAATGCCTCTATACCGGCCCGGCCTCCAGCGCCGACGAGGCCGGTGAAATACAGATCGTCGACGACCTCTTGACGCGGCCGGACGTCGCGGCAATCGCAATCTCGCCCTCGAATGCGCCGCTGATGGCGAAGCTGCTCAAGGAGAGGGCGCCAAAGATCCCGGTGATGACGATCGACGCCGACCTCGGCGCGGACGATGCCGCGCTGCGCAAGACCTATCTCGGCACGGACAACTATCTGATGGGCGTGAAATTCGCCGAACATCTGCAGAAGCTGAAGCCGGACGGCGGCACGATCTGCCTGCAGCTTGGCAATGTCGCCGCCGACAACATCAATGCCCGCGCAGCGGGCACACGCGACACGCTGGCCGGAGCCAAGGGCACCGACAAGCTCACCGGCCAGAACGGCTGGACCGAGATCGCCGGATGTCCGCTGTTCACCAATGATCAGGCCGACCTTGCCAACCAGCAGATGGCCGACACCTTCACCGCCAATCCGGACCTGGACGCCTTCGTGCTGGAGGGCGGCTGGGCGCAGTTCGCCCCGCAGGCCTATGCCCAGGTCACCGACCAGGTGAAGGACAAGATGGCGTCCGGGAAGCTGATTATCGTGGCCGGCGACACCCTGCCGCCGCAGATGGAGGCCCTCAAGGCAGGCCGCAGCCATGTCCAGGTCGGGCAACGTCCGTTCGAAATGGGTTATCGCGCCCCGACCGTCATGCTCGACCTTATTGAAGGCAAGACCGTCGAGCCGGTGATCTATACCGGCCTCGACGAATGCACGCAGGAGACCGTCGACTCCTGCATCGCCAAGTAAAGCTGACGACCGGCGTTCCGGCGGCAAGACCGCCGGAACGCCCTGGCTGCATTTCAGAACGCCGGGGTGCCGGATCCAGCAGCATGACGAGCGGAAGGGGGAGCCCTATCGCTGCCATACCGATTGCACGAGCAGACAAACATCATCAACCAGGGAGACCCAGATGAGACTGAAGCTGACTGGTTGCGCCCTGCTGATGACCGCTGCATTCGCGGTTTCGTCAGCCGAAGCGCAGGACAAAAAAGCACTCGCCTTTGTCGTCAACGGTGCCTCCGACTTCTGGAAGCTCGCCGAGGCCGGCGTCAAGAAGGCGCAGGAGGAACTGCCGAACTACGACCTGCAATTCAAATATCCCGAACAGGCCGCCGCCGCCGTGCAGCAACGCCTGATGGATGACCTCGTGGCCGCGGGCGTTTCGGCGATCATGGTCAGCGCCGTGGACCCGAAGACGTCGACCGAGGCACTGAACCGCGTCGGCGGGCAGGTGCCGCTCTTCACCACCGACAGCGACGCTCCCGATACCAACCGCATCGCCTATATCGGCTCGTCAAACACCGACGCGGGCAAGCAGGCGGGCGAGATCGCGCTGAAGGCAATGCCTGACGGCGGCAAGTGCATCGGCTTCGTGGGACTGCCCGGCGCCGACAATGCGCGCGAGCGCATCGAAGGCATGAAGGCGGCGATCGAAGGATCGAAGGTCGAACTGGTCGACGTTCGCGGCGACGACATCGACCAGACCCGCGCCAAGCGCAACGTGGAAGACGCGCTGGCCGCCAATCCCGACATCGACTGCATGGTCGGATTCTACTCCTACAACACGCCGCGCATCTACGAAGTGCTGAAGGAGGCGGGCAAGCTGGGCTCGATCACCGTCGTCGCCTTCGACGAGGATCCGATCACGCTTGGCGGCGTGCGTGAGGGATCGGTTGCTGCAACCGTCGTCCAGCAGCCCTATGAGTGGGGATATCAGGGCATGAAGCTGATGGCGAAATATCTCGAAGGCGACAAATCGGTCGTGCCCGCCGACGAGCTGATCATCGTGCCCACCAAGATCATCGACAAGGCCAATGTCGATGCGTTCGAGACCGAACTCAAGGCGCGGATCGGCAATTGAGTCCGTGATCCGCCGAAGCAGCGACCGGCAGACGTATCTCCTGCCGGTCTGCATCGCCGCCTTGCAAGGCAACCCTCGCCGCCACCATAATCCTCGCATGGCCGAACCGTTTCTGACGCTGACAGGCATTTCAAAGCACTATCCCGGCGTGAGGGCTCTGGAGCAGGTGAGCCTTTCCGTGACCGAGGGCGAAGTCATCGGCCTGATCGGAGAGAACGGTGCCGGCAAATCGACCTTGATGAACGTTCTGGGCGGCGTCACCGGGCCGAGTGCGGGCACCATCGCGATCGACGGCAAGGAGGTCGGCCCCCTGACGGTTTCGGCCGCCATCACCGCGGGGATCGCCTTTGTGCATCAGGAGCTCAACCTGTTCGACAATCTCACCGCCGCGGCGAACATCCTGATTGGGCGAGAACCGCTGCGGGGCGGACCGTTGAGGCTGATCGACCACAAAGCGCTCGAAGCCTCGGCGCAGCCGCTGCTCTCCCAACTCGGCGCCGACTTCAAGGCTTCCTCGCCGGTCTCGTCGCTCTCGCTTGCCCAGAAGCAGCTCGTCGAGATCGCGAAGGCGCTGTCCCTCAACGCGCGGCTGGTCATCATGGACGAGCCGACATCAAGCCTGACGGTTGCCGAAACCGAACGCCTGCTGCGGGTGATCGGCAGGCTGAAGGCGGACAAGGTCGCCATCATCTTCATCTCGCACCGGCTGGGTGAGGTGAAGCGCATCGCCGACCGCGTCGTGGTGCTCCGGGACGGCAGGGGCGTCGCCGAGATCCCTCGGCAAGAGATCGAGACCGATCGGATGATCCGACTGATGATCGGCCGCGAGCTCAAGACGCTCTATCGCCCACCCGCCGCACCGGCCGGAGAGCCGGTGCTCGAGATCGTCGGCGTACGCACGGCATACAAACCCGGCATTACCGTCGACCTGTCCGTCCGCCGCGGCGAGATCCTCGGCCTCGCCGGCCTGGTCGGCTCGGGACGCACGGAACTGGCTCGAACGATCTTCGGCCTGGATCCCCTGCTGTCCGGCGAGATCAGGATCGACGGCAAGAAGGCCACGCTCGGTTCTCCGAAGGCGGCGATCGAACGCGGCATCTATCTCGTGCCTGAAGACAGGAAGCGCTCCGGACTTATCCTGCCCTTCAGCATCCGCGACAATATCAGCCTGGCCGGCCTTCGCTCTCTTGCACGCCATGGCGTTGTCGACCGCGCCAGAGTACGCGACCAGGCCGAGGTCCAGAAGAAACGGCTCGACATACGCTGCCCGAGCACCGCGTCGCCGGTCGGTTCGCTTTCCGGCGGCAACCAGCAGAAAGTCGTGCTCGCAAAGTGGCTGTCCATGCAACCGAGGCTGATCATCTTCGACGAGCCGACTCGCGGCATCGATGTCGGCGCGAAGAACGAGATCTACCGTCTCATGCGCGAACTCGCGGATCAGGGCGTGGGCATATTGATGATCTCGAGCGACATGGAAGAGGCGATCGGCGTGAGCGATCGGATCGCGGTCATGCATGAAGGCGCGATCGCCGGCTTCCTCGACCGCAGCCGGTTCACGGAAGAGAACATTCTGTCGCTGGCCGTCGGCCGCGCACCGAGCCGGGAGGCAGCCGAATGAACCGCAAGGATTTCGGCCTGCTCGTCCTGATCCTGGTCGTCGGCACCGTCGTCGCCATCATCAATCCACGTTTTCTGTCCCCGGTTAACATGTCCAACACGGCCAATCTGATCGGCCTCTTCGGCATCTTCGCGCTCGGTCAGGCCTTCGTCATCATCTCGGGCGGCATCGAGCTTTCCGTCGGCTCGGTCATCGCGCTGCTGGGGGTCATTTTCGTCGACTTTGTCGCGGGGGGAACCGTTCCGCCGGGCGCGGCATTCGTGATCGTCGTGCTGCTCGGCTGTCTGATCGGCCTGGTCCACGGCCTGCTGATCACGCGCGTCGGGCTGCAGCCCTTCGTCGTGACGCTTTGCGGCCTGCTGATCTATCGTGGTGTCGCCCGCTACTACACCGACGATGCAACAGCGGGTTTCCCATTCGGCGCCAGCTTCCCGACGCTCGAATGGCTGGTGGCCGGACGTTTCTATGGCGTTCCGCACAGCCTCATCGCCTTTGTGGTCTTGACCGTGGTCATGGCGTTGGTTCTCCACAGGTCGGTCTACGGCCGCCATCTCTTCGCGGTCGGCAACAATGAGGAAGCAGCGCGCCATTCGGGCATCGACACGTCGCGCGTCATCGTCACAGCCTATGTCATCTGCTGCGGCCTGACTGCGGTGGCCGCGATCTTCATCGCGATGTACACGCGCTCGATCTCGCCGTCCTCCCACGGCAGTTTCTACGAACTCTACGCCATCGCGGCCGCCGTGCTCGGCGGCTGCTCGCTGCGCGGCGGCGAAGGGTCCGTCCTCGGCGTTGTGCTCGGCACTGTCCTGCTTCAGGTGCTGCAGAACCTGGTCAATCTGTTGGGCATTCCGAGTTCGCTCAACTTCGCGGTCATGGGATCGGTGATCCTCGTGGGCGTCATCGCCGACCGGCAGTTTTCGCGACGGAGGAGCCTTAAAGTCGCCGCCGCAGAATAGCGGCGACGCTCAGCGGGAGAGCATGGGCGTGCGTGACTGTTGCGATGCCCTCAACGGGCTTGATCATCATGCGGGCGGCCACACTTCGCGGTCATCGGAATCCCGCCTCCTTTTGATGTCGTACAGCCAAGATCGTTACGGCATCATCATCGACACGGGCAACATAGCCGCTATCCCCGAAGTCGATTTGCCATTCCCGGTATTGTTCGGGCAGGCCTTCGACAAGACGACCCATCCGCGGATGCGTGCCCAATGCCCGCACGCCTTGCCTGATCGTCTCACCCGCCCTTCTCACAGCATCGGCGCTCTTGGGTCGGAGAAAATCCCACAGCCGCTGCATGTCCCGGATCGCGGCCGGGGCAAATATCACTTGTGGCATATGGGCACGGGACGTTCGCCTTCAGTTCCCCAACTCGCAAGCCACTTGTCGCCTTCCTCTGCCGTGGCGTGCAGGCCAGTCGCCTGAAATTCTTCCCATGCTTTGAGCGTGTCCTGCCGCAATGCTTCGCGCTTTTCCTCCCGCTCGACATACTGCGCTATGGCTTCGCGCATGATCCAGTGCGAGGTACGGCGGCGAGACTCGGTGAGCTGTTTCACCCGCCCTTTCAACTCGTCATCGAGTTTGATGGATGTTGCTGTTGCCATGCCGCAGCCTCTCCTCTGCCCAATTGTCCATGCACATGAAGCTTCGCTGAGAGGTCGATATCAGTTTCTTCTTATGTTTGCGGCTGACGCGGATATGCCGCTTCGAAGGCCGGCAACTTCGCGCATGCGGCGACGATGGCGTTGATGCGCTCGAGCCCGCTTATGTCGGCGTCCCAGCGCTTGGCGTTGTAGACTTGCGGGACCAGGCAGAGGTCGGCCATGGTCGGTCTGTCGCCATGACAGAAGCGTCCGGTGCTGGAGTGGTCAAGCAGCTCCTCGACCGCCGCCAGCCCCTCGCCGATGAACTTCTTCATCCATTTGGAGCGCACGGCATCTCCCCCCTTGGTGAGTTCCATGACGTGGGCGACCGGACCGAGGTTGCAGACGGGATGTATGTCCATGGCGATGGCGTAGGAGAGCGCCCGCACCCGTGCCCGCCCGCCCGGCCGGCCCGGCAGGAGGCCGGAGCCCGGTCGTGTCTCCTCGAGATATTCGACGATGGCCAGCGACTGGGTGAGCCTCAAACCGTCGATCTCGAGCACCGGCACGGCGCCCTGCGGATTGCGGGCAAGATGTTCCGGCGCCTTGTGCTCCCGGTCGAGCAGGTTGACGGGGACTGTCTCGTAGTCGATGTCAAGCAGATTGAGAGCGATGCGGACCCGGTAGCTCGCCGAGGATCGCCAGTAGTCGTAGAGGACCGGTGTCGTCATTTCGCGAAACGCTCCCTTGCCTTGGCGAGTGCTGCCTGAAGCACGGCGATATCGCCGACCAGATTGGCAAGGATCAGCACCAGCCTTGCGTTGAGCCGCGCGCTTTCCTCCGCTGACAGGCCCTCATGAGCCTCGAGCAGTGATGCATAAAACACATCGCCTGCCGGGCCGAGGCGGTCGCTTCCGAGATCGATCATTGGTCATGGCCTCCCCAAGGCGCGCCGATGCGCAGCGCCGATCGCCGCGGCGTCTGGCGCCCGAAATGCCGCCGCGACATGCTGGTCGGGACGGATCAGGTAGGTGAACCCCTCCCCGTAACGCCGGAAGGCATGGCCCGAAACATCCTGCAGTTCTCCCCCGCCTGGCCGCGAGACATGGACGTGCTTGATATCGTTGACCTCGATCCGGGGCCGGTCGCCGAAGGACAGCAGCGTGAAGCCGCCGTTCAGTTGGCCGAGCAGCCAGACATCCGTTTCGCCGTGCCTCAGCGGCGCATCCAGGCAGGCCGAGCCCGGTTCGAGCACGGCTTCGGCCGACGGCGTCTGCAGCGGCAGCCCGGCGAGCGAGCAAGGCACGGACAGGCGGCCGGAATTGACCAGCTTCCTGGCGAAGACCATGTCGGCGGCAAGGTCGAGCACTTCGTCGCGCAGCATCTTCTCCATCGCCGATTTAGGCGTCATGAAGTTGGTGGCGCGCGACGAGTTGGCGATGTTCTCGTCCGCACCATGGATACGTTCGTCGTCGTAGCTCGCCAGCAGCGCTTCCGGCGCCTGCGCATTCAGCACGGCCGCAAGCTTCCAGCCGAGATTGTCGACGTCCTGGATGCCGCCATTGCCGCCACGCGCGCCGAAGGGCGAAACGATGTGGGCGCTGTCGCCGACGAAGATCACGCGGTCATGGACGAAGCGCTCGAGCCTGCGGCACTGGAAGGTGTAGACCGACACCCAGTCGATCTCGAAATCGCTGCGGCCGATCACCTTTTCGATGCGCGGGATGACGTTTTCCGGCCGCCTCTCGGCCTCGGGGTCGGCGTCCCAGCCAAGTTGCAGGTCGATGCGGTAGATATCGTCGGGCTGCTTGTGCAGCAGCGCCGACTGCCCGGCATGGAAGGTCGGCTCGAACCAGAACCGGCGCTCGGACGGAAAATCCGCCTTCAGCTCGATATCGGCAATAAGGAAGCGCTCCTCGAACAGCTTGCCGGCGAAATCCAGGCCGAGTTCGGACCGCACCAGCGATTTCGCGCCATCGCAGGCGAGCAGGTAGTCGGCCTCCAGTCGATAGGTCCCGTCCGGCGTCTCGATCCTGGCCACTGCGCCAGCAGCGATCTTTTCGACACCGATCACCTTGTTCTTGAAGCGCAGGTCGATCAGATCGGGAAAGTCGCGCGCGCGCTCGACCAGATATTGCTCGACATAATATTGCTGGAGATTGATGAAGGCCGGCATCTTGTGGCCGTCCTCCGGCAGCAGGTCGAAGCTGTAGACCTCGCGGTCGCCGTGATAGAGCCGGCCGATCTTCCAGGTCACCCCCTTCTCGACCATGCGCTCGCCGACGCCGAGACGGTCGAAGATCTCCAGCGTGCGCTTGGCCCAGCAAATGGCGCGGCTGCCGACCGAGACGACGTCATTGTCGTCGAGCACGACCGAGGCGACGCCGCGCAAGGCAAGGTCGATCGCCATCGACAGGCCCGTCGGCCCGGCGCCGACGATGACAACCGGGTAGCGGCCCGGTGCGGGCTTGCCCGAGACTTCGGGCGACGGCGTGTAGCCGAAATGCTGATACTGATATCGCGCCATGTCTCCTCCCGAACGCCCGCCCTAAGCAGGCTTACGTGGCTTCGCCCACGCTTCGCCTGCCTAGCCTCTCTTGCCGCAGGTCTTTGCCGGAAAACCGTAGGACACTTTTCCGAAACCTGCTTAGGGCTCCATCACCCCTGCAGTCGCTCCCACATCTCCCGGTCGCGCTCCGCGGTCCAGATGCGCGGCGTGTCGACACCAAGAGCCTCGTCATAGGCGCGGGCCACGTTGAAGGGCAGGCAGTGCTCGTAGATCGCATAGGACGAGAATTTCGGATCGCATTCGGCGCGAGCGGCGTCCCAGGCCTCCTTCAGCGAGCCGCCGCCCTGTGCCACGCGGGCGATCGGCCGGTAGGTCGAACGGATGAAGTCGGCGGTATTGTCGAGCGCCTCATTGACCATCTTGGCGCCGACCAGGGCATCGCCGCGGCCCGGCGCGATCGCCGAAAGATCGAAACCGCGGATCGCCTCCAGCGTCGCCGGCCAGTCGGCGAAATGCGCGTCGCCGCAATAGCAGGCCGAGTGGTATTCGACGATGTCGCCGGTGAACATGACGTTCTCGTCGGGCACATGGGCGACGATGTCGCCGGCCGTGTGGGCGCGTCCGAGGAAACGCAGGTCGATGCGGCGCTTGCCGAGATAGAAGCTCGCGCGGTCGTTGAAGGTGAGCGTCGGCCAGGTCAGGCCCGGGATGGATTCGTGGCCCTGAAACAGCCGCGGAAAACGTCCGAATTCGGAGTCCCAATCCTCCTGCCCGCGCTCGACCACCATGGCGCGCGCCTTTTCCGACATGATGACCTCGGAAGCCCCATAGGCCGAGGCACCGAGCACACGAACCGCATGGTAGTGCGACAGCACGACATATTTGATCGGCTTGTCGGTGACCTTGCGGATCTGCTCGATCACCTTGCCGGCGAGCCTGGGGGTCGCCTGCGCATCGACGATCATCACGCTGTCGTCGCCGATGATCACGCCCGTATTGGGATCGCCCTCGGCCGTGAAGGCCCAGAGGTCGCGGCCGACCTCTGTGAAGGAGATCTTCTTCTCCGCAAGATCGCCCTGCGAGGCGAAAGACTTTGGCGAGGTGGATGGGGCCATTGGGGTCACTTTTCCTTTTCGTATTTCGTCACCGTCTGCTCGATCGCACCGAAGATCGAATGGCCGGCCTTGTCCTTCATCTCGATGCGCACCGTGTCGCCGAAATGCATGAAGGGCGTGGCCGGCTTGCCGGTTGCGATCGTCTCGATCATGCGGATCTCGGCAATGCAGGAGTAGCCGGCCCCGCCTTCGGAAACCGGCTTGCCGGGCCCGCCGTCGAGCTTGTTCGATACGGTGCCCGAACCGATGATGGAGCCGGCCGAGAGCGGCCGCGTCTTCGCGGCATGAGCGACGAGCGTCGGGAAATCGAAGGTCATGTCAATGCCCGCATCGGCCCGCCCGAAGGGCTTACCGTTGAGATCGACGGAGAGCGGCAAATGCACCCTGCCACCGTCCCAGGCCTCTCCCAACTCGTCCGGCGTCACGGCGACGGGCGAAAAGGCGGAGGAAGGCTTCGACTGGAAGAAGCCGAAACCCTTGGCCAGTTCGGCCGGGATGAGCCCGCGCAGCGAAACGTCGTTGACCAGCATGACGAGCCGTATGGCGTCGCGCGCCTCCGCCACGCTCGCGCCCATCGTCACGTCGCCGACAACCACGGCGACCTCGCCCTCCATGTCAATGCCATAGGCCTCGTCCGCCATCACGATCGGGTCGCGCGGCGCGAGGAATGAATCGCTGCCGCCCTGATACATCAACGGGTCGGTCCAGAAGCTCTCCGGCATCTCGGCGTTGCGCGCCTTACGGACCAGTTCCACATGGTTCACATAGGCCGAGCCGTCGGCCCATTGGTAGGCGCGCGGCAGCGGCGACAGCGCGTCATGTTCATGGAAGCGCTCGGATGGCACAGAACCGTGCTCCAGCGATTCCGAGAGCGCGGCCAGGTGGGAGGAGATCCGCCGCCAGTCGTCGAGCGCGGCCTGCATGGTGGGAACCAGGAACGAGGCGTCGGCAAAGCGTGTCAGGTCGCGCGACACGACCACCAGTTTTCCGTCACGCGTGCCGTTCTTCAAAGTGGCGAGTTTCATGCGGTTTCCAGCCCTCGATATTGTCGTTGGTGCTTGCCGGTTCGCCGGCAAGTCACGCACAGCTTAGACCGGGCACCGCTCAACTCCAATCGCCCTCGACAGTACCGTTGAAGCGCTTCTTCAGGCCGCCCCAGCAGTCGATATAGTTGTCCTGGCGCACATCGGTCTCGGCGGCGAAGCGCGTCAGCATCTGCGGAAACCGCGTCTCGAACATGAAGGCCATTGTGTTTTCGAGCTTCACCGGCTTCAGCTCGACGGTCGACGCCTTCTCGTAGCCGTCGGCATCCGGCCCATGCGCCAGCATCATGTTGTGGAGGCTCATGCCGCCGGGAACGAATCCCTCCTCCTTGGCGTCGTACTTGCCCTGGATCAGCCCCATGAACTCGCTCATGATGTTGCGGTGATACCAGGGCGGACGAAACGTGTTCTCGGCCACCATCCAGCGCGGCGGGAAGATGACGAAATCGATATTGGCGGTGCCCTCCTCGCCCGACGGCGCGGTCAGCACGGTGAAGATCGACGGATCGGGATGGTCGAACAGGATCGCGCCCACCGGGGAATAGGTCGACAAATCATATTTATAGGGCGCGTAGTTGCCGTGCCAGGCGACCACGTCGAGCGGCGAATGGCCGATCTCGGTGACATGGAAGGCGCCGCACCATTTGACGATCAGCCGGCACTGCGTCTCCTTCTCCTCGAACCAGGCGACAGGTGTCTTGAAATCGCGCGGATTGGCGAGGCAGTTGGCGCCGATCGGCCCACGATCGGGCAGCGTGAACTTGGCGCCGTAGTTCTCGCAGACGTAACCGCGCGCCGGACCGTCCATAAGCTCGACCTTGAACACCAGGCCGCGCGGCAGTACCGCGATCTCGCCCGGCCTGATCTCGATCGCGCCCATTTCGGTGAGCAGCCGCAAGCCGCCCTCCTGCGGCACGATCATGAGTTCGCCATCGGCGTTGAAGAAATGATCGTCCACCATGTCGGTGTTGGCGACATAGGTGTGAGCGGCCATGCCGGCCTGGGTGAAGACGTCGCCCGCGGTCGTCATCGTGCGGATGCCCGATATGAAATCGGTCGCAACATTGGGCATCGGTACGGGATTCCAGCGAAGCTGGCCCAGCGCCAGCTCGTGGTCGCCGATATTGGGCGCCGACCTCCAATATTTCAGTTCGGTAGTCTTGAAGCGCGCAGTGTGCTTGACGCTCGGGCGGATGCGGTAGAGCCAGGAGCGTTCGTTGGTCCCGCGCGGCGCGGTGAAAGGTGAGCCCGAGAACTGCTCGGCATAGAGGCCGTAGGCCGGCCGCTGCGGCGAGTTGCGGCCCTGAGGCAGCGCGCCGGGCAGGCTCTCCGTCTCGAAGTCATTGCCGAACCCCGGCATGTAGGAATAGGCCATGGTGCTTCTCCCTTGATGCCGCCCTGGAGTCGGGCGGCCGATTTGTTGCATTCGTAACCATTGAAAATGTAACCATCAACGCGACCGTCCGAGGATCATAACATCTTGCCGTCCTGCGGCTCGATCTTGCCGAGAGCCCCTGGTCCGGCGCCGAAATTGAGCGCTGTGCATTCATGGCCGCATTTCTGCACGCTTCGTGCATAGGAAGCCCGAACTACCGATCGCTTCGCACACTTCTTGCGAAGCAGGTGCGTTACAATCACCTCCATCTCAGGATTTTGCGACGGAATTTCTCCGCTGCCACAGGAGGATATGATGGGACCCTTCCCGCACGATGCGCCACCCGCCAGGATCAGCGAAGCCAACCCGGCCGGCACCGACGGGTTTGAATTCGTCGAATTCGCCCATACAGATCCCTCGAAGCTGTCCGAGCTCTTCACCCGCATGGGCTACATCCAGGTAGCCAAGCACCGCGCCAAGAACATTACGGTCTGGCGGCAAGGCGACATCAACTATGTCGTGAATGCGGAGCCCGGCTCGCACGCGATGAAGTTCGTCGAGAAGCATGGCCCCTGCGCGCCGTCCATGGCCTGGCGCGTGGTCGACGCCAGGCACGCCTTCGAGCATGCCGTGTCCAAGGGCGCCACGCCCTATGAAGGCGACGACAAGTCGCTCGACGTGCCGGCTATCGTCGGCATCGGCGGGTCGCTGCTCTATTTCGTCGAGAAATATGGAAAGAAAGGCTCGGCCTATGACGCCGAATTCGAATGGCTGGGCGCGCGCGACCCAAGGCCCGAAGGCGTCGGATTCTATTATCTCGACCACCTCACCCACAACGTCTATCGCGGCAATATGGACAAATGGTGGGCCTTCTACCGCGACCTGTTCGGCTTCACGCAGATCCACTATTTCGACATAGACGGCCGCATCACCGGGCTCGTCAGCCGCGCCATCACGTCGCCCTGCGGCAAGATCCGTATTCCGCTGAACGAATCCAAGGACGACACCAGCCAGATCGAGGAATATCTCAGGAAATACAAGGGCGAGGGCATCCAGCACATCGCCGTCGGCACCGACGAGATCTATGGCGCCACCGACAGGCTGGCCGAAAACGGGCTGAAATTCATGCCTGGCCCGCCGGAAACCTATTACGAGATGTCCCATGCGCGCGTGAACGGCCATGACGAGCCGATCGAGCACATGAAGAAACACGGCATACTGATCGACGGCGAAGGCGTCGTGAACGGCGGCATGACCAGGATCCTGCTGCAGATCTTCTCCAAGACCGTCATCGGCCCGATCTTCTTCGAATTCATCCAGAGGAAGGGCGACGAAGGTTTCGGCGAGGGCAATTTCCGGGCCCTGTTCGAATCGATCGAGGAAGACCAGATCCGCCGCGGCGTGCTGAGAGTGCAGGCTGCCGAGTAGCCTTTCATTCCGAAAGCCTTGAAGGAGGGCGGCGCCGTCAGCGTCGCCCTTTTGCGTTCGCGCAAATGAGCCAAACGCCTCCCAACGCTTCATCCCTCTTCGCAAGCTCGCCGATAATGTATATACATATTCGATGAGCATTTGAGGGAGACGCGCGACGATGCCGGGAGTTTTCGCAGAGCACGCCCTGCTGCCGGACGGCTGGCGGAATGCCGTGCGCATCGCCATCGAGAATGGCGTCATCGTCTCGACCGAGGCCGACACTGCGCCGCAGGCCGGCGACGAGCGCCACGCCATCATCTTGCCCGGGATGCCGAACCTTCACAGCCACGCCTTCCAGCGCGGCATGGCCGGCCTTGCCGAGACGCGCGGCCCCGGCGCCGACAGTTTCTGGAGCTGGCGCGAGGTCATGTATCGGTTTGCATTGTCGATGACCCCCGATGAAGTCGAGGCGGTCGCCGCGCAGCTCTATGTGGAGATGCTGGAGGCCGGCTTCTCGCGCGTCGGCGAGTTCCACTATCTGCATCACGATACGGATGGGCGGCCCTATGCCGCCGTCGCCGAAATGGCCGAACGCATCGTGGCCGCCGCTTCCGCCACCGGGATCGGACTGACCTTGCTGCCCGTTTTCTATGCCCATTCCGGTTTCGGCGGTGCCATGCCGAACGAGGGTCAGCGCCGCTTCATCAATTCGATCGACGGCTTCGGCACGCTGCTCGACGGCGCACGCGCCGCGGCCGGCAAGTTCGAAGGGGCGATCGTGGGCCTGGCGCCGCATAGCCTGCGTGCCGTCACCCCCGACGAGCTCGGCGCCGTCCTGCGGCTCGCGCCGAACGGCCCGATCCACATCCATGTGGCCGAGCAGACCCGCGAAGTGGAGGATTGCGTCGCCTGGTCGGGCGCACGGCCGGTCGAATGGCTGCTCGGCAACGCCGCGGTCGACGACCGCTGGTGCCTGATCCACGCCACCCACATGACGGCGGCCGAAACGACCTCCATGGCCCTATCGGGCGCGGTCGCAGGCCTCTGCCCCGTCACGGAAGCCAATCTCGGCGACGGCACTTTTGCGGCGCCCGACTTCTTGGCCCGTGGCGGCCGTTTCGGCATCGGCTCCGATTCCAACGTGCTGATCGGCCTCGGCGACGAGTTGCGCCAGCTCGAATATTCGCAGCGTCTTCTTCATCGCGCCCGCAACGTTCTGGCCCAACCGGGGCAGTCGAACGGCCGCGCGCTGTTCGACCACGCCCTCGATGGCGGCGCGATCGCACTCGGCGCGGGGCCGGCGACGATCGCCGCCGGAGCCTCGGCCGACCTGGTATCGCTCGGCGCCGACCATCCATCGCTCACCGGCAAGGCCGGCGACGCCATCCTCGACGCCTGGATCTTCGCCAACGGCGCTGCTGTCGATTGCGTCTGGGTGCGTGGCAAGAAACTCGTGGAAGGCGGCCGTCACCATTTGCGCGACGCGATCGCCGGGCGCTACCGTTCGGTGATGAAGGGTTTGGCCGAGCGGCACTAGGGTCGGCGCGCGGGGAGCGACAGCGATGGATATGGAAGCGCCCGCGCAGTCGCTGCATCAGCGCATCCTGAACGATATCCGCGACCGCATCCTCTCCGGGGAATGGCCGCCGGGTTTCCGCATCCCTTTCGAGCACGAGCTGACGGCCGAATATGGATGCTCGCGCATGACGGTGAACAAGGCGCTGTCGCAGCTCGCCAAGGCCGGGCTCATCGAACGTCGCCGCCGTTCGGGCAGTTTCGTGACCCGACCGCGCTCGCAGGCAGCGGTGCTGGAGATCCATGACATCCGGACGGAAGTCGAGGCGCTCGGCCTGCCCTATCGCTACGAGCTTGCCTCACGCCAGCAACGCAAGGCCGCGCGCGACGACCGCGACCGGCTCGGCACATCGTCAGGCGGACCGGTGCTTCAGCTCGACTGTCGCCACTTCGCCGGCGGCCGGCCATTCTGCTTCGAGGAAAGGCTGATCAATCTCGCCGCCGTTCCCGAAGCCGCCGACGAAACATTCCTGGATATCGCGCCGGGCCCGTGGCTGACGGGCCGCGTGCCCTGGAGTACCGCCGAGCACGCGATCAGTGCGACCGAGGCCGACGAAGCGACTGCGGAAGCGCTCGATCTCGAAGCCGGCGCAGCCTGTCTGGTGATCGAGCGGCGGACCTGGAATGCCGAACGCCCCATCACCCATGTGAGACTGATCTACCCCGGCGACAGCCACCGGCTCGTCGCCCGCTTCACACCGACCGAAGGGTGACGCGCCGGTTCGGCGCGGCGTCGATCGACGCCGCGCCGTGTTCGATGAACATCATCCGGCCACTTTGCGGTCCGGAACGAAATACGGCGCTCAGAGCGCCGCGGTGACGATGATCTCGACCTTGTATTCCGGGGCTGCCAGCTTGGCTTCGCCGGTGGCGCGGGTCGGGGCGTTGGGGCCGTCGACCCACTTGTCCCAGACCGAATTCATCTCGGCGAAGTCGGCCATGTCGGCAAGCCAGATCGTCGCCTGAAGGATCTTGGACTTTTCGGAGCCAGCCTGCTTCAGCAGGTTCTCGATGGTGGCGAGGATATCCCTGGTCTGCTCGGCGACGCTCTTGCCGGGCGAGCCAACCTGGCCGGCGAGATAGACAGTGTTGCCGTGGATGACGGCCTGGCTCATGCGCGGTCCGGCTTCGATACGGCGAATGGTCATGGGTGTTCCTTCCTGCTTGCCAGCTTCGTGAATATCGCTCTCAGGGCCTGAACCGGGCAGGCGCCAGCGCCTCGGCCAGCGACTCCAGGTCCCCGGAGGCCCGCCTTATCAACTGTCCGGCGAGGCGTGACAAGGCGGGCGAGGTCTGAATCCCGTAACCGCCCTGCCCGGCCAGCCAGAAGAAACCCTCGGCCGCGGGGTCGAATCCGGCGACCGGTGTGCGGTCCGGCGCAAAG
Source organism: Mesorhizobium sp. L-8-10 (assembly GCF_016756635.1). Taxonomy (NCBI): domain Bacteria; kingdom Pseudomonadati; phylum Pseudomonadota; class Alphaproteobacteria; order Hyphomicrobiales; family Phyllobacteriaceae; genus Mesorhizobium; species Mesorhizobium sp. L-8-10. The sequence goes on from NZ_AP023263.1 coordinate 6,771,254, forward strand.
CTGCGCAAGCCGGCCCAACTCCGTTCGACGCGGGTCACGGGATAGGCCATCGCCTGCTCGAAACGGTAGAGCCCTTCGGCCAGGACCATGTCATCGACGAAGGCGTCATGCGGCTCGACCGGTATTTCCTCCGCCGGCGAGACGAACAGGCGTCCGGCATCAGGCTTGGCATACCAGCTTTCGGCGGCATCGCCGACCAGCGGCCAGCTCCTGATGTCGTATCCGTCGGGCGCAGGGAGCACCGCGATCGAGCGACGCATCGGCTGGATGCCGATCGGCGGCAGCCCGGCCAGTCCTGCGACCATGTCGGCCCAGGCGCCGGCGGCATTGACCAGCACTTTCGCCCGGATCGTCGCCTTCGGCGTTTCGATGATCCATTGACCCGACCGCATTTCGGCTCGCGTGAGCGGCGCATCCGTCAGCAGCCGCATGCCGCCCGCCCTCGCCTTGCGCAGCCAGCCCTGGTGCAGTGCATCAACATCGATGTCCTGGGCGTCCTGCTCATAGGCGCCGGCCCTGACCCATTCCGGCCGCAGCAGAGGCACCATGGCGATCGCCTGCTCGGGAGTCAGCTCGACAAGGCCCTCGGCCTCCTCCATCAGCTTGTCGTGGGCATCGAGCCCGCCTTCGTCTGCGACATAGAGGATGCCGCGCTGGGTAAGCAGCGGAGTCGGGAAAATATTTGGCTCGGCACCGTGGAAAAGCGGCGCGCTGGCCCGGCTGAGCGCCCGGATGGCGGCATTGCCGTAGTTCTGGATGAATATCGCCGCCGAACGTCCGGTCGAATGATAGGCTGGACGGCTCTCCTGCTCCAGCACGACCACGTCGAAGTCGCCAGCGAGATCGGCGGCCAAGCCGATGCCGGCCATGCCTGCGCCGACGATCGCAACATCGGTGATGATTTCGTCGGCCATCTCTTCTCGTCCTCCTTGGAACCGTACCGCTTTCCGCGCTCATAACCCGGATTCGCAATCGGCTTCCACCCGCCAGGGACACACACAGTCAGAGCCAGGACGCGGCGTTGCGAATTCCCGCGGTGTATCGTTCCCGCATGCTTCAGGAATAGACGCCTGAGCGCACCGTCTCGAGATAGGCCAGCACCTTGTCTCCCTTGCCCTCCGCCACGAGATCGTAAGCTGTCTTGCCGGCCCAGCCCGGGATCGGCTGATGTTTGAACCACACGGCCGCGCTGTCGCCGCCGCCTGCCATCCCAGCCGTCATGGCAAGGATGCGCACGACCGGACTAAGGGCCTGGTCGACCTTCCGAGCGCCGGACTTGGCCGCCAAGGTATTGCGCGCCACGCCCACAAGTTGGGCCAGTTCGGACCGCGTAATGCCCAAGAACTCCGAAACGCGGCTTGCCGACAGGTACGGCGATCCGTCTTCCATGAAATGCATTGCCGTGACAGGCCTCTCCACAGATACAGTCCACTATCAGATGACAACTCCGCTCAAACTGCGCTCATCTCTTGTTCAGATCAAGCTCAGGGCGTGCCTTTCACTTACAGGAAGAGCGCCCCTCCGGCTTCATTTGCCTGACGCGCGCACAGCGATCATCATCCGACCGGTTGACAGATGTAATGGTATTACATATCCAAGGGCCGACATCCGTAACCGCCCGGATCCTTATGAGCAATGCCTGCCTGACATTCCGCGACCTGACGCTTGGCTATAACAGCCATCCGGCCGTGCATCATCTCAACGGCACGGTGCGCGCGGGCTCGTTGACGGCCGTCGTCGGCGCCAACGGATCCGGCAAGTCGACCCTGATGAAGGGCATCGTCGGTGTACTGAAGCCGATGGCCGGACATTGCACCCTCGCCGGTAACACGCGTATCGCCTATCTGCCGCAACAGTCCGAACTCGACCGCAGCTTTCCCGCGCGTGTCGTCGACCTGGTGTCGCTCGGCCTCTGGCCGAAGCGCGGGCTGCTCGGTCGGTTCACCAAGGAGGACCGCGCGGCAGTGGCGAAGGCCTTGACGGCGGTCGGGCTCGAAGGTTTCGAGAAGCGCCCCGTCGACACGCTTTCCGGCGGCCAGTTGCAGCGCGCCTTGTTCGCACGCGTTCTGGTCCAGGATGCCGAACTGATCCTGCTCGACGAGCCGTTCAACGCGATCGACAGCAAGACGGTCGGCGACCTCGTCGCGCTGATCAAGCGCTGGCACGGGGAAAAGCGCACCGTGATGGTGGTCGTCCACGACCTGGAACTGGTCCGGTCGCATTTCCCGGAAACGCTGCTCCTGGCGCGCCAGCCGATCGCCTGGGGCGCCACGCAGGAGGCGCTCCATCCCGAGAACCTGATGCGCGCCCGCCGCTTCGACGAGGCCTGGCACGACGATGCTCCCTGGTGCCACGTCGACGACGACAAGCACCATCATCACGACGAACACGGTGGGCCGGACCACGATCATTCCCATGACGGCGACGACCATCATCACCGCCATGCACCGGCGGCCTGACCATGTATGACTTCCTGATCGCGCCCTTCGTCGAGTTCAGCTTCATGCAGCGCGCGCTGGCCGGTTCGCTGCTGCTGTCGCTGAGTTCCTGTCCGGTCGGCGTGTTCCTGATGCTGCGCCGCATGAGCCTGACGGGCGACGCCATGGCGCATGCGATCCTGCCGGGCGCGGCTGCCGGCTATCTGCTCTACGGTCTCCAGATCGTGCCGATGACGGTGGGCGGGCTCATTGCCGGTGTCGTTGTCGCGCTCGGCGCCGGCGCGGTTTCGCGCTTCACCGTGCAGAAGGAAGACGCCTCGATGGCCGCCTTCTATCTGATCTCCCTGGCGCTCGGCGTGCTGATCGTCTCGCTGCGCGGCTCCAGCGTCGACCTCATGCACGTCCTCTTCGGCACGGTGCTCGCCCTCAACGACGACGCCCTGACGCTGATTTCCCTGATCACGGGGGTGACGCTGCTGACGCTCGCCGTGTTCTGGCGTGCTCTGGTCGCCGAATGCCTCGATCCGCTGTTCCTTCGCTCGGTCAGCCGGCTGGGCACACCTGTGCATTTCATCTTCCTCGGTCTGGTCGTGCTCAATCTGGTCGGCGGCTTCCAGGCCCTGGGCACGCTGCTTTCGGTTGGGCTGATGATGCTGCCGGCCGCAGCAGCGCGCTTCTGGACGACACGGATCGGGCCGATGTGCGGGCTGGCGATCGCCATCGGCTTCGCCGCGTGCGTGGCCGGGCTGCTTCTGTCCTACCATGCGTCGCTGCCCTCCGGCCCCGCGATCATCCTTTCGGCCGGCGCGGTCTATCTGGCCTCGATCATTTTCGGCGTGCGCGGCATCCTCAACACCCGCCTGGCCCGCCATCGTCACCGAACCGCCTGACCAAGGAGAACTTTCCATGCTGCTTAAGACGACCCGGCTTGCCGCTCTTGCGAGTGTTATAACATTAACCCCCGTCGCGCTTTCAGCGGCTTCGGCAGCGGAACTGAAGGTCGTGGCGACCTTCTCCATCATCGCCGACTTCGCCAGGAATGTCGGCGGCGACCGCATCGAACTGACCACACTCGTCGGCCCCGATGGCGACGCCCATGTGTACGAGCCGAGGCCGGCCGACGCCGCTTCCATGTCCGATGCCCAGGTCGTGTTGGTCAACGGACTGAATTTCGAGGGTTTCCTGTCCCGGCTGGTCGAGGCGAGCGGCACCAAGGCCGCCGTCGTCGAACTGAGCAAGGGCGTCGAACCGCGCAAGATGGAAGACGGCCATCACGACGAGGCGGAAGACGATGGGCATCATCACGGCGACGTCGATCCCCACGCCTTCCAGTCGATCGCCAATGCCAGGATCTATGTGAAGAACATCGCCGATGCATTCTGCGCGGCCGACGCCGCCGGATGTGATGCCTACAAGGCCAATGCCGCCGCCTACACCGAAAAGCTCGATGCGACAGAGGCCGAGGTCAGGCAGACGATCACCTCGATCCCCGAGGACAAGCGTGTGATCATCACCTCGCACGATGCCTTCGGCTATTTCGAGCATGCCTACGGCCTCACCTTCCTGGCGCCCGAAGGCATATCGACAGAAGCCGAAGCATCGGCTGCGGATGTCGCGAAGCTGATCCGGCAGGTAAAGGAAGACAAGGCGTCCGCGATCTTCGTCGAAAACGTCACCAACCCGCGGCTGATCGAGCAGATCGCCAGCGAAACAGGTCTGAAGGTCGGAGGAACACTCTATTCGGACGCCCTGTCCGCTCCGGATGGCGGTGCCTCCACCTATATCGACCTGATGCGCCACAATGTTTCGGTGATCAAAGGCGCGATCCTGGGCAGCTAGCAGGGCGTCGAGTTCCGAACACATCATTGGCGGACGAGCAAAGGCTTTCGCCATAAGGCGCGAGCCGACGTGCGTTCGTTTTGCGCTCATTTGTTATGTTATTACATTAAGAACGGAGACATCATGTTCAACATTCGCAAAGCCGCCGTCGCGCTGAGCCTCATACTGGCTGCCAACCATGCCTCGGCCGAGGAAAAGACCGCGTGGCGGCTTTTCGTGGCGGATCACGCCGCCCCCGTCGTACGCGCGATCGACGCCTTGACCGGGAACGAGATCGACAATTTCAAACTCAAGGGCCCGGCGCGCCTTTATGCGACCAGCAGCGCGCGTATGATCTTCGCCGTGCAGCGCGACGACGACGTCGTGTCGGCAATGGCGAGCGGCATCGTGTTCGGCGACCATGGCGACCACGGAGACATCACCATCGAGCCGCCGCGGCTGCTCGATGCGGAAGTCCACGGCCGCAAGCCCGTGCATTTCGTCGAGCACAAGGGCGACATCGCCCTCTTCTTCGACGACGAAGGCTTGGCGCGCGTTTTCAGTGAGAAGACCGCCCTGGAGGGAAACCCAATCATCCGCGAGGTCGCGACATCATCGCCGCACCATGGCGTCGCCGCCGCGCTGGGCGATCATGTGCTGGTGACCGAGCCTCATCCCGAAAAACCGGCCGACGAACTGCCGATCGGCATAAAGGTGCTTGATGCCACGGATGCACGGGCCGGCGAGACCTATCAATGCCCCGATCTCCATGGTGAAGCCACGTCAGGCAACCTGCTCGCCCTCGCCTGCGCCGAGGGCCTGCTCATCGTGAGGCCGGGCAAGGACGGCCCCGAGATCAAGCACCTGCCCTATCGCGGCTTGCCATCCGGCAAGTCGACCACCCTCATCGGCGGCAAGGGCCTGCAATATTTCCTCGGCAATTACGGGCCGGATGCCGTGGTGCTCGTCGACCCCGAAGGTTCGACGCCTTTCCGGCTGATCGAACTGCCGACACGGCGGGTGCATTTCGCGGTCGATCCCATCAGGTCGAAATTCGCCTATGTCTTCACCGAAGACGGCAAGCTCCACCGGATCGACGTCATCTCCGGCGCGCTCGACGGGTCGATCGCGCTCACCGAACCCTACAGCATGGACGGCCACTGGAACGATCCGCGGCCCTGCATCGCCGTCGCCGGCGACAGGATCGCGGTGACCGATCCGCTGAAGGGCCTGCTCCATCTGGTCGACGCCGCGACCTTCGCCAAGGCGGCCGAGATCGCCGTCGAGGGCAAGCCATTCAACATCGTTGCCGTCGGCGGCTCCGGCGAAGCTCATTAACACCGACCACCTCACGGAACATCCCTTGGGAGCAGCTATGCCTACATCAGACAAACGCCTTCCCGTAACCGTGCTTTCGGGCTTCCTCGGCGCGGGCAAGACCACCTTGCTGAACCATATCCTCAACAATCGCGAAGGCCGGCGCGTCGCGGTCATCGTCAACGACATGAGCGAGATCAATATCGACGCCGAACTGGTACGCGACGGAACCGATCTGTCGCGTACCGACGAGAAGCTGGTCGAGATGTCCAACGGCTGCATCTGCTGCACGCTGCGCGACGATCTGCTGAAGGAGGTGCGCGCGCTCGCCGAGCAGGGCCGCTTCGACTATCTGCTGATCGAATCGACGGGCATTTCCGAGCCGCTGCCCGTCGCCTCGACCTTCGAGTTCCGCGACGAGAACGGCGACAGCCTCTCCGATGTCGCCCGGCTCGACACCATGGTCACGGTGGTCGACGCCATGCACCTCCTTCGCGACTATTCGTCGGTCGACTATCTGCGCGATCGCGGCGAATCGCTCGGCTCGGCCGACGAGCGCACCCTTGTCGACCTTATCGTCGACCAGATCGAATTCGCCGACATCATCGTGCTCAACAAGGTCGGCAGCGCCAAGGCTTCCGACCTCGCCGCAGCACGCCGGATCATCCGCGCCCTCAATCCGGACGCGGAACTGATCGAGGCCGATTTCGGCAAGGTGCCGCTGGACAAGGTGCTCGCTACCGGCCGGTTCGACTTCGCCAAGGCCGAACAGCACCCTTTATGGTTCAAGGAGTTGAACGGCTTTCGCGATCATGTTCCCGAAACCGAGGAATACGGCATCCGCTCCTTCGTCTATCGCGCCCGAAGACCTTTCGTGCCCAAGCGGTTCCAGGCCTTCCTCGACCGCGCCTGGCCGGGCGTGGTGCGTGCCAAGGGCTTCTTCTGGCTGGCGACGCGACCGCACCATGTCGGCGAAATGAGCCAGGCCGGCGCCTTGGTGCGGGTCGAAAGGCGCGGCCTCTGGTGGTCGTCGGTGCCTAGGAGCCGCTGGCCCGACCACCCGGACTGGCTGGCTTCGATCGAGCCCTACCTGGACCCGGTCTGGGGCGACCGGCGCCAGGAGATCGTCTTCATCGGCTGTCACCCGATGAACGAGATCCGCATCCGCGCCGAACTGGACGAATGCCTCGTCGATGATGCGCCTTGCTTCCGCCCCGAGCTCTGGAAGGACATGCCCGATCCGTTCCCGGCCTGGCAGAGAGCGACAGCGTAAACCGCGCAATCAGCCTGTGTGCCGCAAAACGCGGCCATGCCCGCAAGATCGCGGCTGCCGCGGCGGAAAACCGGCCGCGACCCGATTGACCCGGCCTCCCAATTGCAACATACTCGGTAGTATGTCCTGAATTGGGAGGTACGGCATGGCTTTCGCGCGCCTCAACGGCGTCGTGCTGCATCATGAGCTTCGCGGTGCCGAGGGCAAGCCGCCGCTCGTCTTTTCGAATTCGCTCGGCACGGACTTCCGGATCTGGGACGCGGTCGCGGGGCGGCTTCAGGCAGACTACCGCATCGTGCTTTACGACAAGCGCGGCCACGGCCTGTCCGAGTCGACGCCAGCCCCCTACAAGCTGGCCGACCATGTCGAGGATCTCGCCGCGCTTCTCGACCATCTCGGCATCGACCGCGCTGCCGTGGTCGGGCTTTCGGTCGGCGGGCTGATCGCGCAGGGCCTTACGGCGCTCCATCCGGAAAAAGTGGCGGCGCTGGTGCTTTGCGACACGGCCCACAAGATCGGCACGGATGCCATGTGGAACGACCGCATCAAGGCGGTGACCGAAAAAGGCATCGCCTCGATCGCCGAAGCCGTCATGCAGCGATGGTTCACGCCCGCCTACCGTTCTCCCGAGAACCCCGATTTCGTCGGCTATACGGCGATGCTGGTGCGCACCGACATCGACGGCTATGCCGGCACCTGCGCGGCGCTGCGCGACGCCGACCTGACGGAATCGACGCGCGCGATCAAGCAGCCCACCCTGCTTGTCGTCGGCGACCAGGACGGCTCGACCCCTCCCGACCTCGTGCGTTCGACGGCGGCCCTCATTCGCGGTTCCGAATTCAGGATCATCGAAGGGGCGGGCCACCTGCCGAATATCGAGCAGCCGGCCGCGGTCGCCGACCTCATCGCCAATTTCCTGAAGTCAGTCAGATACGTTTGAACAAGCCGCCCCGGCCGTTCCCGGGCCGGGCGGTCATCGCATGGAGAACATAATGAACCAGCCGGTCACGGTCAGCCGCGACGCCGACGTCGCCGTCATCACCCTCGACAATCCACCGGTCAACGCACTGAGCTTCCATCTGCGCGCACCGCTGATGACGGCGCTCGAAACGCTGCGCGACGACGACACCGTCAAGGCGATGGTGCTCACCTGCGCGGGACGCACCTTCGTCGCAGGCGCCGACATCACCGAATTCGGCAAACCGATGCAGCGGCCCGACCTGCGCGACCTGATCGCGACTCTGGAGAAGATTGAGAAGCCGACCGTTGCCGCGATCCACGGCACCGCGCTCGGCGGCGGCCTGGAACTGGCGCTCGGCTGCCACTTCCGTGTCGCGGTCAAGGAGGCCAGGCTCGGCCTGCCGGAAGTGAAGCTCGGCCTCCTGCCGGGTGCCGGCGGCACGGTGCGGCTGCCCTATATCCTCGGCCCCCGCAAGGCGCTCAAGGTAATCGTTTCGGGCACGCCGATCGGCGCTGGCGAAGCCCTGCAGGGCGGCCTCGTGGATGCCGTGCATGACGGCGAACTCGTCGCCAACGCCGTGGCATTCGCCCGTGCAAAAGTCGCCGAGGGCGGGCCGTTCAAGGCCGTGCGCGACCGCCGCGAGAGGATCGAAGAGGCCGACCTCGCAGCCTTCGACGCCGATGCAGCCGAGCTCGCCAAGAAAGCGCGCGGCCTCGAAGCGCCCGTCGCCTGCGCCCAGTCGGTCCGCAACGCGATCACCCTTCCCTTCGACGAGGCGCTTGCCAAGGAACGCGACTTCTTCGTGCATCTGGTCTCCGGCGAACAGTCGCGCGCGCAGCGCCACCTCTTCTTCGCCGAGCGCGAGGCGGCCAAGGTCGCCGGCGTCGGCAAGGACGTGAAGCCGCGCGAGATCCGCAGGGCCGGCATCATCGGCGCCGGGACCATGGGCGGAGGCATCGCCATGTCCTTCGTCAATGGCGGCATTCCGGTGACCCTTCTTGAGATGAGCAAGGAAGCGCTCGATCGCGGCCTCGCCACGATCGAAAAGAACTACGCCATCTCGGTCTCCCGGGGCTCGCTCGCCGAGGACGCCAAGACCAAGCGGATGGCGATGTTCACCGGCACCACCGACTATGCCGATCTCGCCGACTGCGACATCATCATCGAAGCCGTGTTCGAGGATATGGACGTCAAGAAGGACGTGTTCGGCAAGCTCGACAAGATCGCCAAGGCCGGCGCCATCCTCGCCTCCAACACCTCCTATCTCGACGTCGACCAGATCGCCGCGATCACCGCGCGGCCGCAAGACGTGGTCGGCCTGCATTTCTTCTCGCCGGCCAATGTGATGAAGCTGCTGGAGATCGTGCGCGGCAAGAAGACCGCGCCCGACGTGCTCGCCACCGCGCTCGCGGTCGCCAAGCGCATCGCCAAGGTTCCGGTGGTGGTCGGCGTCTGCCACGGCTTCGTCGGCAACCGCATGCTGGCGGCACGCTCCGCCGACAGCGAGGATCTGCTGCTCGAAGGCGCGAGCCCGGCCGAAGTCGACAAGTCCTTCACCGATTTCGGCTGGCCGATGGGACCGTTCCAGATGGCCGACCTCGCCGGCCTCGACATCGGCTGGCGCAACCGCAAGTCGCTCGGCAAGACGGCTGCGATCGCCGACCCGCTGTGCGAGCAAGGCCGCTTCGGCCAGAAGACCGGCAGTGGATACTATCTCTACGAGAACGGCCGCACGCCAAAGAACGACCCCGAGGTCGAGAAGCTGATCGAGGAGAAGGCGCGCGAGCGCGGCATCGAGCGCCGTGAGATTTCGGCCGAGGAGATCACGGAGCGCTCGCTCTATCCGATGATCAACGAGGGCGCGCGCATCCTCGAGGAAGGTATCGCCGCACGCGCCTCCGACATCGACATCGTCTGGGTCAATGGCTACGGATTCCCGGTCGGCAAGGGCGGCCCGATGTTCTGGGCCGAAGCCCACGGTCTGAAGAAGATCGTCGAAAGGCTCGATCACTGGCACACCCGCACCGGCAAGGCCGTGTTCGAACCGGCGCCGCTGCTGCGCCGGCTGGCTGCGTCGGGCGGCTCGTTCGCCGAACTGCGTGAGGCTGCCGCATGACGCAAGCCGGGACCTTCCCGGGGCCGTGGCCCTGGGCGAAGTCCTATCCGGCCGGCTGCCGACCCGACAGCCGGCTCGACACGTGGCCGGTCGCTTCCGCGATCGACCGCTCGTCCGAGAATTTCGGCGACAGGCCGGCCTTCGTCTTCCGCGACGTTTCGCTCACCTATCGCGAGTTGAAGGCAAAGGTCGAGCGTGCGGCCAGCGCCTTCCTCGCGGCCGGCCTCGGCCCTGGCGCCCGCATCGCGCTTCTGCTGCCCAATACGCTCTACCATCCCTACGCCTTCTTCGGCGCGCTCAAGGCCGGCGCGACGATCGTGCATCTGAGCCCCCTCGACAGCCCCCGCGTGCTCGCTCACAAACTCACCGACAGCGGCGCGCGCACAATCGTGACGACCAATATCGGCGACCTTGCCGTCAAGGCCGAAGCGCTGCTGGCCGAAGGCCTGGTCGACACATTGATCGTGGGCGAGGACGAGGCCTTCGGCCCTTCGGCGCTCACCGGCCCGATGGCTTCGGGCGCGGGGGTCCAGCGCTGGTCCGGCTTCACGGCGGTCGAGACTGCATCACGCTTCCCCGACGTCCATGTCGATGATCTCGCGCTGCTGCAATATACCGGCGGCACGACCGGCCTGCCCAAGGGCGCGATGCTCAGCCACGCCAATCTTTCGGCCGCGGTCTCCGCCTACGACCTCTGGTCTCGCGCCGAGCAGCTTTCGCAGCCGGGCAAGGAACGGGTGCTGCTCTTCCTGCCCCTTTTCCATATCTATGCCTTGGTCTCCGTCATGCTGCGGGCCCTGTCCAGCGGGCAGACGCTGGTCATGCACACGCGTTTCGACCCGCAGACGGCCCTGGCCGAGATCGAGAACGGCGCGACATCCTTCGCCGGCGTGCCCACGATGTGGATCGCGCTCTGCGCGCTGCCGGGCTTCGAGAAACGCGATCTCTCCAGCCTGCGCTACTGCGCCTCCGGCGGCGCGCCATTGCCCGTCGAGGTCGCGCGCAAGCTCAACGCCATGACAGGCCTCGAACTGCTCGGCGGATGGGGCATGACGGAAACCTCGCCGGCCGGCGCCAACATCCCCAAGGGCCGGCCAGACAAGGCAGGCACGGTCGGCGTGCCCCTGCCCGGCATCTATATGGACATCGTCGCGCTCGACGATCCACGACGCGTGCTGAAGCTTGGGGAAACCGGCGAGCTCCGCGTCTTCGGCCCCAATGTCACGCGCGGCTATCTGAACCGGGAAGAGGAGACCCGCGCCTCCTTCTCCGACGGCGGGCTCCTGACAGGCGACATCGGTTACATGGACGAGGACGGTTTCCTCTTCATCGTCGACCGCAAGAAGGACATGATCATCTCGGGCGGCTACAACGTCTATCCGCAGATGATCGAACAGGCGATCTATGAGCATCCTGATATCGAGGAAGTGCTCGTCATCGGCGTCGCCGACCCCTATCGGGGCGAGGCCGCACAAGCCTTCGTCAAGCTGCGCGACGGCGCGCCGCAACTCACCCTCGATCAACTGCGCGCCTTCCTCGCGGGCCGGCTCGGACGGCACGAGATGCCGGAGGCGCTGGAGATCCGCCCCGCCCTGCCACGCACGGCGGTGGGCAAGCTGTCGAAACTCGAACTGAAACAGGAAGAGGCAGCCCGGAGGGCCGCGGCCGCTTCGAACACCCCTTAGGAGAAGACCATGGTCGACGCCGTCATCGTATCCACCGCCCGCACGCCGATCGGCAAGGCCTATCGCGGCGCGCTCAACGACACCTGCGGGGCGACGCTCGGCGGCCACGCCATCGCCCAGGCGCTCGCCCGCTCCGGCCTCGACGGCGCCGAGATCGAGGACGTGGTCATGGGCTGCGCCATGCAGCAGGGCACGACGGGGCTGAACGCGGCACGCCGCGCCCTCCTGACCGCCGGCCTTCCCGTCACCGTCGCCGGCACGACGATCGACCGGCAATGCGCGTCGGGCCTGCAGGCCATGGCGCTGCTCGCCAATGCGATCCGCAACGACGGCGTGAAGGCCGGCATCGCGGGCGGCCTGGAATCGATCAGCCTCGTGCAGAACGACAAGCAGAACACCTTCAAGCTGATCGACGAGAAACTGATGGCGATCAAGCCCGAAGTCTATATGCCGATGATCGACACGGCCGAGGTCGTGGCCAAGCGCTATGGCATTTCGCGCGAGCGCCAGGACGCCTATTCGCTCGAAAGCCAGCGGCGTGTCGCCGCCGCGCGCGAGGCCGGACGTTTTTCCGCCGAGATCGCGCCGATCCGCACGGTCATGGCCGTCGTCGACAAGGAGACCAAGGAGATCAGCCACAAGGAGACCGAACTCGCCCATGACGAGGGGCCGCGCGCCGACACCACGGCGGAAGGCCTGGCGGCCCTGAAGCCCGTGCGCGGCGAGGGTTTCACCATCACCGCCGGCAACGCCAGCCAGCTGTCCGACGGCGCGTCGGCCAGTGTGATGATGAGCGACAAGGAGGCGGCACGGCGCGGACTGACACCACTCGGCGTGCTGCGCGGCTTCAACGTCGCCGGCTGCGAGCCCGACGAGATGGGTATCGGCCCGGTCTTCGCGGTGCCGCGCCTGCTCGAACGCCACGGCCTCAAGATCGACGACATCGGCCTGTGGGAGCTGAACGAGGCCTTCGCCGTGCAGGTGCTCTATTGCCGCGACCGGCTGGGCATCGATCCGGAAAAGCTCAACGTCAATGGCGGCGCGATCGCGGTCGGTCACCCCTATGGGATGAGCGGCGCACGGCTTGCCGGCCATGCGCTGATCGAAGGCAAGCGGCGCGGCGTCAAATATGCCGTCGTCACCATGTGCGTCGGCGGCGGCATGGGCGCGGCCGGTCTGTTCGAGATCAACTGATACCGACGGTCGACAAAATCGACCGTCGGAGAGCGCGACCGCGTGGCCCACGCCCGTTGGCGCGAAAGCCACCGCATCGGCCGAAAATCGTATTCGATTTTCGAAAGCACGATGCGGCAACGTAAAGTCTTAGAGCGTCCTTGCGCGTCCGAATGGACGCGCGGCGCTCTAACCGGCCCGGACGGGCCGCGCCGGCGACTGAGGAAAAAATGGGAGCCAACCATGGACCTGCGCTTCACAGACGAGGAAAACGCCTTTCGTGCGGAGGTGCGCCAGTTCTTCCGCGAACATGTGCCGGATAGCGTCCGCCAGAAGCTGATCGACGGCGAGATGGTGAGCAGGGACGAACTGGTCGCCTGGTCGCGGCTGCTCGACCAGAAGGGCTGGGCCGCGGCCCATTGGCCGGCCGAATATGGTGGCACCGGCTGGGACCCGATGCGGCAATACATCTTCCTGGAGGAGATGCAGAAATATCCGGCGCCGCAGCCGCTGGCCTTCGGCGTCAACATGGTCGGGCCCGTGATCTACACCTTCGGCAGTGCCGTGCAGAAGGAACGCTTCCTGCCTGCGATCCGCAATCTCGATCATTGGTGGTGCCAGGGCTTTTCCGAACCCGGAGCGGGGTCGGACCTTGCCTCGCTGAAGACGCGCGCCGTGCGCGACGGCGACCACTATGTCGTCAATGGCCAGAAGACCTGGACGACGCTCGCCCAATATGCCGACTGGATCTTCTGCCTGGTGCGCACCGATCCGGAGGCCAAGAAGCAGGAGGGCATCTCCTTCCTGCTGATCGACATGAAGACCCCTGGTATCGAGGTGCGCCCGATCGTGACGATCGACGGGGGACGCGAGATCAACGAGGTGTTCCTGACCGATGTCAGGGTGCCGGTGGAGAACCTCGTCGGCGAGGAGAACAAGGGCTGGGACTATGCCAAGTTCCTGCTCGGCAACGAGCGCACCAACATCGCGCGCATCGGCATGTCGAAGCAGCGCCTCGCCCGCATCCGCGAGCTTGCCGCCAAGGAGCTTTCCGGCGGCCGGCCGCTGATCGAGGACCAGCGCTTCCGCGAGAAGCTCGCCTCGGTCGAGATCGAGCTGAAGGCGCTGGAACTCACCCAGTTGCGCGTCGTTGCCGCCGACGCCAAGCGCGGCAACACAGGCAAGCCCGACCCCGCCTCCTCCTATCTGAAGATCAAGGGCTCGGAGATCCAGCAGGCCGCCACGCATCTCCTCATGGAGGTGATGGGACCCTATGCCATGCCCTATCAGCCGGAGCCGGAGGAAGGCTGGAACGAACCACCGATCGGGCCGGGCTACGGGGCGCATGCCGCGCCGACCTATTTCAACGCGCGCAAGGTCTCGATCTATGGCGGCTCGAACGAAATCCAGAAGAACATCATCGCCAAGGCGGTGCTGGGGCTTTGATGGTGATTTGATGCTGGTGCCGAAGGCTTTGACCGTTGTGCCTGGGGTACCCCTCATCCGACCGCGCTGCGCGCGGCCACCTTCTCCCACAAGGGGAGAAGGCCGGAGCCTGGTTTGGCCGACTCTGCAAATCGCCGACGCTGGAGATTGGCCGAGACGTTGTTGCAGGTGTTCCCTTCTCCCCTTGTGGGAGAAGGTGGCCTCGCCCGTAGGGCGAGGTCGGATGAGGGGTAACCCCGGAGCAACAATCAAATTGTCCAGCACAGCGTTCGGCCATCCAAACAAGAATGGAACCACCCATGGACTTCGACCTTACTGAAGAACAGTCGATCCTCAAGGATTCGCTCGACCGGCTCCTGGCCGACAATTACGGCTTCGAGGAGCGCAAGCGTTTCATGGCTTCGCCGGAGGGCTGGAGCACCGAGATGTGGGGGCGCTATGCCGAGATGGGGCTGATGGCGCTGCCTTTTGCGGAGGACGACGGCGGCATCGGCGGCGGGCCGGTCGAGACGATGATCGTCATGGAGGCGCTGGGCAAGGTGCTGGCGCTCGAACCCTATTTCACCACCACGGTGCTGGGCGGCGCTTTCCTGCGTCTCGGCGGGAGCGATGCGCAGCGGGCCGAGATCATCCCGCAGATCGCCGAGGGCGCGCGAAAACTCGCCTTCGCCCAGGTCGAGCGCGGCTCGCGCTACGATCTCAACCATGTCGAGACGACCGCGCGGAAGGACGGCGGCGGCTTCGTCCTGTCGGGCGCCAAGGGCGTGGTGCTTCATGGCGACAGCGCCGACACGCTCGTCGTCACCGCCCGCACGGCGGGAGCATCGCGCGATGCCGGCGGGATCGGCGTCTTCGTGGTCGACGCCAATGCGGCCGGCGTGTCGCGCCGCGGCTACGTCATGCAGGATGGGCAACGCGGTGCAGAAATCGCCTTCGACAAGGTGAAGGTGCCGGCGGAAGCCGTGCTGGGCGATCCCGAGAAAGGGCTGCCGCTGGTGGAGAAGGTCGTCGACCAGGCGATCGCCGCACTCTGCGCCGAGGCGGTCGGTGTGATGTCGGCCATGCATGGGCTCACCGTCGACTATCTCAAGGTGCGCAAGCAGTTCGGCGTGCCGATCGGCGCGTTCCAGGTGCTGCAGCACAAGGCGGTCGACATGTATGTGGCGCTGGAGCAGGCGCGCTCGATCACGCTCTATGCCACGATGATGGCCGACAGCGACGATCGGCAGGAGCGGGCGCGCGCCATGCATGCGGCCAAGACCGAAATCGGCCGCGGCGGACGTCTGGTCGGCGAGAACGCGGTGCAGCTTCACGGCGGCGTAGGCATGACCATGGAATATGCGGTCGGCCACTATCTCAAGCGCGCCGCCATGATCGATCTCACCTTCGGCGACAGCGACCATCATTTGCGCGCCCTGGCTGAGCTTGGGGGCCTGGCGGTGGCCTAGGGGATCTCGAATCAACCGAATCGCCTCGACCGAAAATCTGGCGAAGGACGTGCTGTCGCCACCGGGTTGCCCCTCACTGTCCTGCCGGACATCTCTCCCCGCACGCGGGGAGAGAGAGGCTTGCCGCTTGAATTTCGCCAGTCGGAAACCCTGCGATAGGCAATGAGTAGATCCGATCGGCTCTCTACCCGCTTGCGGGGGCGAGCAGCCGGTTCGCGGAGCGAATTCATCGTGCCAGTGGCACGATGAAAGGCCAGCGAACGCCGGGACGCTACGCAGCAGCGGGGACCCGGCCGGTCGTCCGGCAGGACAGTGAGGGGCGATGCAGTGCGAAGGGGTTATTTTCCGATGTTTCCTTAGCTCCGGCCCAGGCAGTTGCGGTTGGCGTCTGTCGGTGGCAAGACAGCGACATGCCTGCCGATGGCTTTTGAGGACAGAACGATGGAATACCGCCAGATCAGCGACGACTACTCCGTTTCCGGCCAGATCACCCCTGACGAGGTCGCGGCCCTGAAGGCCGCGGGCTTCCGGAGCGTCATATGCAACCGTCCGGACGACGAGCAGCCCGGCCAGCCTTCCGCCGCGAGCGTTCGCGCCGCGGCCGAGGCCGCCGGGCTTGAGTTCCGCCATATCCCCGTGATCAGCGGCCAGATCACGGCCGACAACGTCACCGACATGGCGGCCGCGCTCGAGGAGATGCAAGGCCCGGTCTTCGCCTATTGCCGGTCGGGGGCGCGCTGCACCAATCTCTACGGCCTCGTGCAGCAGGCGAAGGGCTGAACAGCCCTCCCCCCGGATCTCCGCTCACAGCGGCAGCGAGCCGGTTTCCTTGAGCGTTTCCAGAACGATGGCCGTCTTCACGTGCTGGACCGCTTCATGCGGCAACAGCTCGCCGTTGACGAATTCGGACAGGGCCTTCAGGTTCGGGGTCACGACCTTGAGGATGTAGTCCATCTCGCCGGTGAGCGCGTGCGCCTCCTGGACCTCGGGCAGGCGGGCGACCAGTTCGGCGAAACGCCGGGCGTTGTCGCGATTGTGCGTAGCGAGCGTGACCGTCACCATATTGGTGAGCGAGAAACCGAGCCGGTCGCGGTCGAGCACCGCGCGATAGCCCTTGATGTATCCCTCCTCCTCGAGCCGCTGGCGGCGCCGCGAGCATTGCGAGGGCGACAGGTTGACCGTGGCCGAGAGGTCGTTGTTGGTCAGCCGCGCATCCGCCTGGAGCAGCGCAAGGATCTTGCGGTCGAAAGGATCGAGTTGCGTCGTTTCCATGAGGTTGCCTTCCCAGCCGCATGTCTTTTGCATGAGATTGCACAGCTCAACGCCACGGGACAAGCCCTTGCAGCGTCAGTTGAACAATCGAAAATTATGACCTAAATTCTGGTCATAAGGGTCCTGGCCATGAACATCTCGATAGCCGAGGCAAAAGCCAAATTCTCCGAGCTGATCAAACGCGCCGAAGCCGGCGAGGAAATCCTCGTCACGCGCCATGGCAAGGTCGTCGCTCGCGTGGTGCCGCCGGAAGGTGAGGTGCGCAAACCCCCGCTGCTCGGGGCGTTGAAGGGCCAGATCTGGATTTCCGACGACTTCGACGAGCCGCTCGAGGAGTTCCATGAGTACATGCCGTGAATAACAGCCGGTATCTGCTCGACACCCATATTCTGCTTTGGATCCTCAACGGCGACGACAGGTTGCCGGCACGTCTTCGGGACATATTGGAGCAGCGGCCCGCGCAGGTCGTCAGCGCTGTGTCCATCTGGGAGATCGCGATCAAGCGGACGCTGGGAAAGCTCGCCGCGCCATCGGACCTTCTTTCCGTCATTCGAAAACTCGATGCCGAGATCATGCCGATCACGGCCGAGCATGCCGAGGCGGTTGCCTCCCTGCCCTTGCACCATGGCGATCCGTTCGATCGGCTTCTTGTTGCACAGGCGAGGCTGGAGGGCCTGACGGTCATGACCGTGGATTCACACTTCTCGGCCTATGAGGTGCCGGTAGCCTGAACGGTCGGAAGCCGGTATCCCCTCGCCTGCTTGGGTCGATCGCGCGTGGGTCCATCCCGCTCAGCCGCCCGCCCCTTTCGCCGGCAGGTCGAGTGCAAGCCCGTCGCGGCCGATGGTCAGGGGACCGTTCCAGCTCGTCCTGACGGCGTCGATCCAGTCGCTTTCGCCTATTCCGGGATCGTCGGCGGGGATCAGATGATGGAGCACGAGATGGCCGACGCCGGCGTCTGCGGCGATGCGCCCGGCATCGGCGGCCAAAGTGTGGCTCGCCAGCAGATGTTCCTTCAGCCGCGCACCGTTGCCGGTTCGCGCCACGAGCCGGTCGATCCCCTCCTCCAGCATCGCCTCATGAACGAGGATGGATGCGCCTCGGGCGAAACCGGCGAGCGGTGGGAACAAAGTGGTGTCGGCCGAGAAGACGACGCTCTTGCCGCCGCTCTCGAAACGCAGGGCGAAACACTCCGTCACGGGCGGGTGATCGACGCGCAGCGCACTGACGGCGAGGCCGCCGGCCTCCATCACGGGGCCTTCGGTGAATTCCTCCACGACGACGAGATCGCGCAGGTCCGGCCTGCCCTCGTCGCCGATGCGGATCTCGATGTCGAACTCCATCGACTGCAAGAATCGCTGCCAATAGTGGCCGGTGCCGGCGGGTCCGTACACCCGTACCGTTCTGGCGAGGCCGGCGGTCCAGGCCGTGTGAAGCAGCGGTCCGAGCTCCAGCACATGGTCGGAATGAAGGTGGGTGATGAAGACGAGGTCGAGCGTCTTGAGACCCACGCCGGCTTCGGTGAGCGCGCGCGTCACGCCCAGGCCGCAATCGACGACGATCGAGCGACCCCCGATCTCGAGAAGCGACGAGGTCGGCCAAGGTCCGCCCGGCCTCAGCGCCGGGCCGCCCTTGGTGCCGAGCAGGACCAGCCGGTCAGCCATGAGCGGGCGCAGCCGCCGGGCGATACGATGCCGGCCCCTTCCCCTGATCGGTCATATGCCTGCCCTTCTGTTTGACGCTTCCGCCGATTTGTTACAGATGTAACCATCTGCGACAGAACGATCAATCCGGATGGCGAAAATGGACGATCTCAAGGAGACCAGGGCAGCTGCCGCGCAGACCGCCACAGCGCTCGCGCTCGAAGGTTTCCTGCCCTACCGTCTGAACCACCTCGCCGACGCAGTCAGCCGGGAATTCCAGAAAATCTACAAGCAGCGCCACGGCCTGACGCGGCCGGAATGGCGCACGCTCGCCACGCTCGGCCAGTTCGGCACGATGACCGCAACCGCGATCGGCGAGCATTCCTCGATGCACAAGACCAAGGTGTCGCGGGCCGTCGCCGAGCTCGAGCGGCGCAAATGGCTGCAGCGAACCAGCGATCCCAACGACCGGCGGGTGGAGCGGCTCGTTCTGACCCGGGCAGGCGACAAGGTCTATCGCGAGCTCGTGCCTGTCGCCAAAGGGTTCGAAGCGGCCGTCTTCAACAAGATGAACGAAGCCGAGAAGGCCGCCGTCGTCACCGGGCTCGCCGCGCTGGAGCGCGCCTTCGCGCGGAAATGAGAGGCTTTCCTTTGGGCCTCAATCGCCGGCGCGGCCCATCCGGGCCGGTTAGAGCGCCGCGCGTCCAGGGGGACGCGCAAAGGACGCTCTAACACTATGGATCTACGCATCGTGCTTTCCGAAAATCGAGTACGATTTTCGGGCCGATGCGGTAGCTTTCGCGCCAACGGGCGTGCGCCGCGCAGTCGCGCGCTCCGACGATCGATAGTTCGATGGTCGGTACTATTCGATCCGGCGCGGATATTGCTGGCGCGGCGGGATCCGGTGATGCAGCAGAGCCAGGGCGATCAGGCTGGCGCTGCCCAGGAGCACGACCGTGAACAGCATGGAGCCGTGCAGCGGCGAGGCCGAAGCGACCAGCGGGATCGCGCCCGCCGGCGGATGGGTGACGCGCAGCATGAGCATCAGCGCGATGGCGACGCCGACGGCAATCGCCGCCGCCCACCACATGCCGGGAAAGGCGACGACCGCACCGGCCGCGACCGCCGAGGCGATGAGATAGCCGCCGAAGACATTGGCGGGCTGCGCCAGCGGGCTCGCCGGCTGGCCGAACAGCAGCACCGCCGTCGCGCCGAAGGGCGCGATGAGCAGCGGCAGCTCCGTCAGCGCCGAAAGCCCGCCCACCGCCGACATGCCGATCATGGCACCGGAGCCGGATTTGATGTGCGAGAGGAACTGACCGCCGGCTTCATGCCGTGCGGCGAGAGTGCGGATATGACGGCGCATGAACGGCCCCAGGCGAAATTGCCCGCGCAATTAGCAACATGCCTACGGACTGTGCAACGATCAAAATTCGAATTTGGGGGCGGTTGGAGAAAAATCCTTCGAGGCTCGCTTCGCGAGCGCCTCAGGATGCGGAACGTAGTGCCAAGCTACCCCTCATCCGACCGCGCTTCGCGCGGCCACCTTCTCCCACAAGGGGAGAAGGGAAGGCGCCTGAGGCGACGCTTCCGCTAGTCGCCGACGTTGGTGATTTGCAGAGGCGGCCATGCCAGGCTCCGGCCTTCTCCCCTTGTGGGAGAAGGTGGCCTCGCCCGCCAGGGCGAGGTCGGATGAGCAACCATGATTCAGGCGCTGGCATTTTGAGGGTTCCACGGCGTTCCTCTGGCGAGGACAGCGTTGGCCATGTGGACCAACTTTCTGGCGCAAGCGACGATCGCCTGTTTGTAGGTCTTGCCCGCGTCGACCAGGCGTTTCCTGAAGGCCACGAGGATCGGGTTCCAGTGGTTGGCGGCCGAGAAGGCCGCCATGTAGACGGCCTTGCGCAGCCGCCGGCGTCCACCCGCGATGCGGCGCTGTCCGGCATGGGTTCCACTGTCGTGGTCGAAGGGAGCCACGCCGACGAGCGCCGCCGCCTCGGCTCGGCTCAAGTGGCCGAGTTCGGGCATGCGCACGACGAAGACCAGGGCGGTGATCTCGCCCAGGCCGGGGATGCTCAGCAGCAGGGCGAACCGCTTGGCCAGATCGGCATGGGCCTTCACCTTTGCAATGAGCTTGGCGAGCTCCTTGGACTTGCGCTTGCTCAACCGCCGGATCTCGGCCTCGAGGTAGCGCCGATGCGCCGGATCGCTGAAGCGGTCACGCCGGGTCTCGTGCCGGGCAATGTCGTCGGTGAGGGCGTCGATCAGCGTCATGTGCTCCTGAAAGGCCGCCAGCCGCGGATCGGCCGCCGCGCCGCCGCTGCCCAGCGCCGCCGTGGCGGCGAGGATCAGATGGGCATCGATCGCATCATTCTTGGCACGGCGACCGCGAAAGATGCGATAGCCGTGGACCTGACGCGGATCGAAGACCTTGACCGCGAAGCCCACCACTTCGAGCGCCGCTCTGACGGCGGCTTCGTAGTTGCCGCTCGCCTCCATGCCGACCCGTTCGACCCCGGCCGCCGTCAGCCGCGCCGCCAGCCGGCGGTGGCCGGCGGCGTCGTTGGTCTCCACAAAACGCTGCCCGTCGAAAACGGCAACGTCGAGCTTGGCCTTGGAGACATCCACACCGGCGCATTTCATGCTAGTATCGTTCATCTTCGTCGACCCAACCTTGCGTTAATGCGAACCAGGGTGTTCAAGCAACCATCCGGGTCCGATGAAGAAAGTCGACTGCGATCACGCTCATCCTCAGCCAGCAACGGCTCAGGGGTTTCCGATCCGACAATCGACCGGCTCTGCAGGGGTGGCCACCCCTGCAGAGCCAACTCCTCATCCATAGCAGGATTTCCTCATACAAGGGGTGAGCGCGACGGTCGAAGGCTGGGACCGACGGTTCCACCCCCGCCCTACCAGTCCATCACCACCTTGCCGGAATTGCCGCTCTTCATGGCTTCGAAGCCTGAGATGTAGTCGTCGACGGCGATGCGGTGGGTGATGAGGCCCGACACGTCGAGCGGGCCCTGAACCAGGGCGATCATCTTGTACCAGGTCTCGAACATCTCGCGCCCGTAGATGCCTTTCAGATGCAGCATCTTGAAGATGACCTTGTTCCAGTCGATCTCGAAGCCGGTCGGCGCGATGCCGAGGATCGCGATCTTGCCGCCATTGTTCATGGTGTCGATCATGTCGCGGAAGGCGGCGGCCGAGCCCGACATTTCGAGGCCGATATCGAAGCCCTCGCGCATGCCCTCCTCGCGCATCACGTCGGCGAGCTTCTCCTTCGAGGCGTCGACGACATGGTGCACGCCGAGCTTCCTAGCCAGCGCCAGCCTTGTCGGGTTGATGTCGGTGATGACCACCTTGCGCGCGCCGACGCATTGCGCCACCAGCGCGCCCATGATGCCGATCGGCCCGGCGCCGGTGACCAGCACGTCCTCGCCCACGAGATCGAAGGAAAGCGCGGTGTGCACGGCATTGCCGAGCGGATCGAAGATCGCCGCGATCTCGTCGGGCACGTCGTCGGGGATCGGCACGACATTGTGCTGGGGAATGGCGAGATATTCGCCGAACGCGCCGGGGCGGTTGACGCCGACGCCGAGCGTGTTGCGGCACAGATGCCCGCGGCCGGCGCGGCAGTTGCGGCAATGACCGCACACGATGTGCCCCTCGCCGGAAACGCGCTGGCCGACCCTGTATTCGGTGACGGCCGCGCCGAAATCGGCGACGGTGCCGACGAATTCATGGCCGGTGACCATCGGCACGGGCACCGTCTTCTGCGCCCACTGGTCCCAGTTGTAGATATGGACGTCGGTGCCGCAGATCGCAGTCTTCCTGATCTTGATCAGCACGTCGTTGGGGCCGATCTCGGGGACCGGCACCTCTTCCATCCAGATCCCCGGCTCGGCCTTTGCCTTCACGAGGGCCCGCATCATGTTGGACATGGAAATCTCCGGCGAAGTTCGGGTGTTGGAGCGGAGGCGTGGGTCACCCCCCTCTGTCCTGCCGGACATCTCCCCCTCAAGGGGGGAGATTCGCTGGCAGTCGGGCTTTCGCCAACCTTCGTCGCCGAGAGTGCACGACGCCGCCGCTGCCAATCTCCCCCCTTGAGGGGGAGATGTCCGGCAGGACAGAGGGGGGTGACGACCGAGGCGATCATAAAACCGTTGCTGCTAGCCGATCACGCCCAGTTCCCGGCCGACGGTGCCGAAGGCGCTGACGGCGCGGTCGATGTCGGCCGGGGAATGGGCGGCGGACATCTGGGTCCTGATGCGCGCCTGGCCTTTCGGCACGACGGGGAAGGAGAAGCCGATGACATAGATGCCGTGGCCGAGCAGGCGCTGCGCCATCTCCTGCGCAAGTGCCGCGTCGCCCAGCATGACCGGGATGATCGGGTGGCCGGCGCCGGCCAGGCGGAAGCCGAGCCTCGACATGCCGGCGCGGAAGCGCTCGGCGTTGGCATAGAGCTTCTCGCGCAGGGCATCGCCCTTGCCGATCATGTCGAGCACCTTCAGCGAGGCCCCGGCGATGGCGGGCGCCAGCGTGTTGGAGAAGAGATAGGGACGCGAGCGCTGGCGCAGCCAGTTGACCACCTCGCGCTTGCCCGAGGTGTAGCCGCCGGACGCACCGCCCAGCGCCTTGCCGAGCGTTCCGGTGAGGATGTCGACACGGCCCTCGACGCCGCAATGCTCGGGCGAGCCGCGGCCATGCCTGCCGACGAAACCGACGGCGTGGCTGTCGTCGACCATGACCATGGCGTCGTATTTTTCGGCGAGGTCGCAGACGCCCTCCAGATTGGCGATGATGCCGTCCATGGAGAAGACGCCGTCGGTGGCGATGAGCCGGAAGCGGGCGTCGGACGCTTCCTTCAGGCGCGCCTCCAGATCGGCCATGTCGTTGTTGGCGTAGCGGTAGCGCCGGGCCTTGGAGAGCCGCACGCCGTCGATGATGGAGGCGTGGTTGAGCGCATCGGAGATGACGGCATCTTCCTCGCCGAGCAGCGTCTCGAACAGGCCGCCATTGGCGTCGAAGCAGGAGGAATAGAGGATCGTATCCTCCATGCCGAGGAAGGACGACAGCGCGGCCTCGAGTTCCTTGTGCTCCTCCTGGGTGCCGCAGATGAAACGCACCGAGGCCATACCGTAGCCGTAGCGGTCGAGCGCGGCCTTGGCGGCGGCGCGCAGTTCCTCGCTGTCGGCGAGGCCGAGATAGTTGTTGGCGCAGAAATTCAGCACCTTGCTGCCGTCGGCAATGGCGATCTCCGCCGCCTGGGTGGAAGTGATCACCCGCTCGGACTTGTAGAGGCCCGCCGATTTCAGGCCGTCGAGCTCGGCCGCGAGATGGGAGAGGAACGCTGTGCTCATGGGACCGGACCGCCTGGCTGGGACTCTGGATCGGACTGTCGCGCCAAGCGGCGCGAAAATCTATCGGAAATACGACCGCACGCTGTTGGGTTGGCGAGGAAGCTCGGGCGGCGCGGTCCTGTAAAATACTGGATTTTTACAGGACCGGGCCTGTTTTGGGCGTACCTTCGGAAGCGCATGCTCAAAAAGAAAAACCGCCGCGATGGGATCGGGCGGGCGCAACTGTCCGAAAGTGAAACTTCGGGTCAATAAATCGGGGATTGTCGGGGGATTGTCAATGGGGCCAAGCGTGGCGACAGCGATAGATTTGGCAAGCTTCGGCGAGCGCGGTGCGCTGCAGACCCCTCATCCAACCTCGCTTCGCGAGGCCACCACCCGGGGTGGAGCCACGGGTCTCCACCCGTCCTTCGGACCCCACAAGGGGAGAAGGGAACGCACTGCAGCAACGTCTCCGCCAATCGCAAACGCTGGCGATTTGCAACGGCCGCTAAGCCAAGCTCCGGCCTTCTCCCCTTGTGGGAGAAGGTGGCCTCGCCCGCAAGGGCGAGGTCGGATGAGGGGTAATCCCCGTGCGCTCCGCCCTGCCCTTCGAAAGCCGGCTGCAGCCTCAGAAGAACGCCTGCAATCCTGTCTGGGCGCGGCCGAGGATGAGGGCGTGGACGTCGTGGGTGCCTTCGTAGGTGTTGACCGTCTCCAGGTTCTGCGCGTGGCGCATCACGTGGTAGCCGATCTGGATACCGTTGCCGCCATGCATGTCACGAGCCTGGCGCGCAATGTCCAGCGCCTTGCCGCAATTGTTGCGCTTGACGATCGAGATCATCTCCGGCGCCATCTTGCCTTCGTCCATCAGCCGGCCGACCCGCAGCGAGCCCTGCAGCCCGAGCGCGATCTCGGTCTGCATGTCGGCCAGCTTCTTCTGGAAGAGCTGCGTCTGCGCCAGCGGCCTGCCGAACTGCTTGCGGTCGAGGCCGTATTGGCGGGCGCGGTGCCAGCAGTCCTCCGCCGCGCCCATCGCACCCCAGGAGATGCCGTAGCGTGCCCGGTTCAGGCAGCCGAACGGGCCCTTCAGCCCCGACACATCGGGCAGCAGCGCATCCTCCGACACCTCGACGCCCTCCATCACCACCTCGCCAGTGATCGAGGCCCTCAGCGACAGCTTGCCGCCGATCTTCGGCGCCGACAGGCCCTTCATGCCCTTGTCAAGCACGAAACCGCGGATCTGGTCGCCATGCGCGGCCGACTTCGCCCACACCACGAAGACGTCGGCGATCGGCGCGTTGGAGATCCACATCTTGGAGCCGGAGAGCCGATAGCCGCCCGAAATCTTCTCAGCCCGCGTCTTCATGCCGCCGGGATCGGAACCGGCATCGGGCTCGGTCAGGCCGAAGCAGCCGATCCATTCGCCGCTCGCCAGCTTCGGCAGGTATTTCCTGCGCTGCTCCTCCGAGCCATAGGCGTGGATCGGATACATCACCAGCGAGGACTGCACGCTCATCATCGAGCGGTAGCCCGAGTCGATACGCTCGACTTCCCGCGCGACCAGCCCGTAGGAGACGTAGCCGGCGCCGACGCCGCCATATTCCTCGGGGATGGTGACGCCGAGCAGGCCGGCCGCGCCCATCTCGCGGAAGATTTCCGGATCGGTCTTCTCCTCCAGATAGGCCTGTTCGACGCGCGGCGCGAGCTTGTCGGCGGCGAAGGCCGCCGCCGCGTCGCGGATCATCCGCTCGTCCTCGCTCAACTGGTCGTCCAGCAGGAACGGGTCGTTCCAGACGAAGGAGGCCTTGCCGGCCTTGCTGTCGATGTCCATTGCAAAATCCGATGCTTTCCAGGGAGGCGGCATTTTAGGGCATCCCGCGCGGAAGAGTGTAGCGCTTTTGCGATGACGCCATGCGAAAAAGTGGAGAAGTCGGGCGAACGGTTGTGTCGCGCTTCGGGCCGGAAAGTGCCGCTTGCTCTTGCGCCGCACGGTATTTCAGGGACGAGTGGGCTCGTTTCCACAAGACTACAGCATGTCCCGTAAGAAGGACTTCACAGTACACGACTGGCCAAGCGGGATACCCCCCTCTGTCCTGCCGGACATCTCCCCCTCAAGGGGGGAGATCGGCTGGCCGCCTAGGTTTCGCCAATCGTCTACGCCGCAGAACCAGGTGCCGCCGTGCGGGTTAGCGAATCTCCCCCCTTGAGGGGGAGATGTCCGGCAGGACAGAGGGGGGTGCAGCCGCGCCGCCCGTTCCACCATGGCGACCTCCCTCTTCGGCGCCGACCGGCTTGCTTGCGGGCAAGGCTGTGCTACCCATTCAATGGGCGGTAGCATGTCACTGGAGGAGAACCGCATGCCGAAGACCAGACTGTCCCTCGTTGCCGCCGCAGCCGCGGCGTTTTTCATGAGCGCATCATCCGGCCAGGCCGCGGAGAAGACCATCGACTTCCCGGTCGACGGCCAGAAGGTGGTCGGCACGCTGGCGCTTCCCGACGGCGTCTCCAACCCGCCTGTCATCCTGCTGCTGCACGGCTTCACCGGCAAACGCGACGAGCTGGAAATCCCGTCGGTGAAGGAAGGCATCTTCCAGCGAGCGGCGCGGATGTGGGCCGACAAGGGCATTGCCAGCCTGCGCATCGATTTCCGCGGCAGCGGCGAGAGCGAGGGCAAGTTCGAGGACACCACGCTCGACGGCCAGGTGAAGGATGCGCTCGCCGCGCTCGACTTCCTGGCCAATGGCGACGAGGTCGACGACGATCGCATGGCGGTGGTGGGCTGGAGCATGGGCGGCGCCGTCGCCTCGGCCGTCGCCGGCCGCACGGATTACGACCTGCGCTCGGTCGCGCTGTGGGCGCCCGGCTCCAACATGCCGGCGGCGATGGCCCTGCTGCTCGGCGCCGACACCGTTAAGAAGGGGCTGGCGGCAGGCGACACGCCGATCCCGATCAAGCTGCCCTGGGGCGCGGAGATCTCGCTGAAGGCGGCGTTCTTCGAAAGCCTCTATGCGATCGACCCCGTCGCCGAGATGGAGGAGTTCGACGAGCCGCTGCTGGTGGCCGTCGGCACCAAGGACGACATCGTCTTCCCGCAGCCGATCGCCGGCCAGATCCTGCTCGACTATCACGAGGGGCCGGAGGAACTGTGGGTGCGCCCGATGGACCATGTGTTCAACGCCTTCCAGGGCACCGACATGGTCGACGAGCTGATCACCAAGACCGGCGAGTTCATCCAGGCCAAGTTCTGACTGGGGCAACGGTATGAGGGTAGTACTCGCGATCCTCGCTCCGCTCTGCGCCTCGGGCCCCGCTGCGGCGGCCGAGCGCATCGTCTATCTCACCTTCGACGACCGCCCCGGCCCGGCACATCCATCATCCTCGACGTGATCGAGAGCGAAAACGTGCCGGCCGCCTTGTGGGGCGGCCACGCCGCCAGGACACTGGCGTGATCCGTCACTGGAACGCAGCCGCGATCTGAAGAAACGGGCGCGGTTCGAGCAACGCAGCGAGACGGAACGCAACGAAAGCCAACGGCGCTCAGCGCTGCCAATAGGATTCGTGCTCCTAACAGGCGGCCGACCAATGGGTGTCATCGTAATTCGAATTTTCAGTCCGGAAGCCCAGCTAACAAGAGGCCCGTGCTGATCCTATCGAGGTCGGCTTGGTTTTGAAACGGCAGCCTGCCAAGGTGATCTGCGAGGGAGTATCGCGGGTTTATCATCATTAGCTCATGCCAAACGCCGCGCGCTTCGTCGATCTTCCCAAGATGGCCAAGTGACGAGGCAAGAAAAGCGCGTGATAGATCGGTCTTCGGTGCCAGGCGTATTCGCTCGCGAAACGCCGACGCAGCAGCCTCATATTGTTCGGCCACCAGATAGGCCGAGCCAAGAAAATGTGTGTACTGTTGCGTGAAGATCGGGTCCAGGCGAATGGCGCGCTCGATATAGGGAACTCCCGCGATCGGTTGACCTAGATAAACATCGACGAGACCGCGGGTACCGTAGGCAAGTGCATAGTTCGGATTTAGGACCAACGCTTTTTCGGTTTCGGCCTTTGCCCTGGCTAGGTTTCGCTTCCACGTTTCGACAACTGCCATAGTGTAGTGAGCATAAGGGTCGTTTGGGCCTTTTTCGACCGCTTCTGTGGCAAAGTGCGAAGCCACGTCGAGTGCATCCAGCGCACCAGTCCAATGGTTCTGAAAATCGAGGCAGTGAGCCATACTTAATCCGGCATAAGGCTGCGCGAAACCGGGATCGAGCTCGATTGCGCGCCTCAGGGTCGCGACGATTTGATCAAAGACTTCGCGATCCTTTTTTGATCCGAGCAGCAACTCTCGACCGCGAAGGAACAGGTCGTGCGCCTGTATGTTGCTAGCGCGGCTTCGATGCGTCTCCTCGGCGGGCTGAAGTTTGATCTTGAGGGCATCGACAATTCGGCGGGTAACCTCATCCTGAAGCTCAAAAATATCGGTCAGGTCGCGATCGAAACGCTCTGCCCACCGATGGCCGCCAGTAGCGGTGTCTATCAGCTGGGCAGTGATACGGATGCGGTCTCCGGCTCGGCGAACCGATCCTTCAAGCACCGATGCCACGCCGAGTTCTCTCCCAACGACGCGGATGTCGGGACTTTTGTTTTTGTAGGCAAAGCTGGAGTTTCGCGCCACTACCATCAGGCCGGCAATTCTGGAAAGGTCGGTGATGATGTCTTCCGTGATGCCATCGGAGAAATACTCCTGCTCCGGATCACCACTCATGTTGTTAAATGGCAGGACGGCGATCGAGGCGCCTTCATTGGCTAGTGCTTTTGGCGAGGATCGACCTTGCGCTGTTCGGGGGGAAGAAGGGTCAGCGAAGAGGATGAGATCGAAAATACGAACCGGCCGATCGATGTTTTTCAGCATCTGTTCGCCGGTATCTTCGAAGGCGAGATCGAGCCGGTTCGCCACACTGTCCCGCACCGCACCGGAAACGGCGACGCCACCCGGCTTCGCAACACTCTCAATGCGTGCAGCTACATTGACCCCGTCGCCAAATATGTCGTTGTCTTCGAAAATGACATCGCCTAGGTGCACACCAATACGGAACTCGATGCGCCGCTCCTCTGGCGTGTCGACATTACGTTCGCACATTCGGCGCTGAATCTCGGCCGCACAAGTTACCGCATTCACAACGCTAGGGAACTCGGCGAGCATTCCGTCACCGGTGAGTTTGACGATGCGACCCTGGTGTTCGGCGATTTTGCGGTCGGCCACCTCGCTGCGATGCGCTTTCAGCGCCGACAGTGTGCCTGACTCGTCAAGACCCATGAGTCGGCTATAACCGACAACATCGGCGGCCAGTATTGCGGTGAGGCGGCGTTCCATAACTGTGTCTGCTGTTTTCAAACTACCGGCGCATCAGTTACTTCGCACAGATGGGGTTTTGGGTCGATCACATATCAAGCAACGAACAGACCGAGAAGGAATCGTAAGTCAGCCGTTGATCGTCTCAACGAAGACGAAGGTGCTGGTGGTCTAAAGCCCGCAATTCTGTGCCACGAGGAAACGAAAGTTTCGCCGTTCCGTGAATTCCCGAGTTGCTAGCTTGGCCCATGTCAGCTTTTGCGGTCGCAAAGGAGGGCTGAATGGCTGATATGCGGCGCACACCGGCCGGGTCGGCGCCCTCGTTGGGCCGAGATAGGCAGCGCAGGTGCCTCCATTGTTCTTCCGAGCGTACGAAATGCGGCTGCGACGGCGCCGGCGAGTTCGCCAAGATGGCGCGCGTTCCGGAACATCTCAATCTGCCTGCATGTAATCCGCCACGCTGTAGCAATGGCTCGCCTGGTAGGCGTTCCGCCCCCGGTTCATGTGCGTCAGGTTGAACGTCCTGATAGCGCGCAACACGCGGTGGCTCGCGAGGAATTTGCGGATCGAAACCGAGCCGCGCACATTGATGCCGAAAATGTCCGCACCACGCGGGAAGAAATAACTGACGTCCTCTGGCATCGCGACGCTTTGCTCGAGAAAGGGTTCGTCCACCCGGCCAGGCGTGGCTGAACGATCCGTCGTGAAATCGGAAAGATGCACGATGAATCTGGCGCGGATATCCTCGCCCTGGGCATAGAGCGTGAAAAGCTCCATCCAGCTCGCATTGACGCGGACCAGCGGCTTGTCCGAGGTCGACGGCAGACAGGAAACCGACCAGTAAAAACGCTCGGTCCTGCGCGGGTCCGGAATGCAGTTTGGTCCGTATAGGCCGAGAATCTCCAGCACTTCTTTTGCTTGCGGGCGACGAAGCAGCTTCTCGAATCGCGCGGCATATTTGAAGCGCTGTTCCAGGGACTCGGAGCGGTCGCCCGCGTCCGGGAAGTCGGTCTTGCCTTCTATCCAATCGCGCTGCTGTTCGAGATCGAGGAATTGCCGCAGGCCAGTGGTGTTCGCGCGAGGAGTCGTGCCCATGTCAGGCGCTCTCAGAAATTTGCGTGCTCGTCATGGCGGTTCTCGCTCGGGCGGTTGCGCGTTTACAGCGTATCGCGTGAAACGTCTCCATTGCGGCCAGCATCCCTGTCACCGGCCGCAATGGAGCAAGCGTGTCTCTCGCCTACTCGTTGATCTCCGGCTCCACAAGCTTCGCGAGCTTGCGCAGGGATTCCTGCCAGCCGAGATAGCAGGCCTCGGCGGGGATGAGATCGGGCACGCCCTGCTGTTCGATGTTCACCTCGGTGCCGACCGACACGGCCTTCAGATCCACCGTGACCTTCATCTCGCCGGGCAGGTTCGGGTCGTCGAAGCTGTCGGTGTAGACGAGGCGCTGGTTTGGAACGAGTTCGAGATAGGCACCGCCGAAGGCGTGGCTCTTGCCCGTGGTGAAGTTGCGGAACGACATGCGGTGACTGCCGCCGACCTTGGCCTCCAGCTCGTGGACGGTGCAGGTGAAGCCGAATGGCGGAAGCCAGCTCGCGACCGCATCGGGTTCGAGGAAGGCGCGATAGAGCTTCTCGGGCCTGGCGGCGATGACGCGGTGCAGACGGATGGTGCTGGGCATGGTTCTTTCCTCCTGGTTCGGTTTCAGCGGGATCGTTCCGGCGTACCGGGCGGAAGGGCATGGGAACATTTGCCGGCCCTCGACTTCCGATCCGCGAATGTTCCGACGCCGGGGGCAGGCGACGGGGACGGCTTTTATACCTCCTTTTCCCTGATATTCGAGTTGCGGGACCGGCCATGCGCTCTCCGCGACGCGCCGCGATGGCGTGCGGTGCGTCAGAACGCCATGCGGAAGCGCTGCCGGTAGCGCGCCGGCGTGACGCCCGTGCGGCGCTTGAACAGCCGGCGGAAGAAAGCCGGGTCGTCGTAGCCGACCATATGGGCGACGCCGTCGGTGGGCTCGCCCGTGGTCTCCAGGATCTGCTTCGCCTCCTCGATCCTGAGCGCCTGGACGTAATCCACCGGCGCGTAGCCGGTCGCGGCCTTGAAGCGCCGCTTGAAGGTCCGCTCGGCGAGGCCCGAGCGCTGCGTCATGCGCGAGACCGGATGCGGCCGCGCGTAGTTGTCGGCCAGCCATGCCTGGCAGTCGCCGATCACGGCATCGCCGTGGCTTCGCGGGCGGCCCATCGCCGAGAAGACGAGTTGCCCGTCGGAGCGGTCGCCGAGCAGGAAGATCTTGGCGATGCGCACGGCCTCGGCCTGGCCGCTGAAGCGCGCGATCAGGCTGAGCGCGAGGTCTTCCCACGAGCCGGGGCCGCCGCTGGTGACGATGCTGTGCCCCGCGCCGGCCGGACACAGGATGCGTTCCGGGCGCAGGCGCACCGACGAATAGCGCTCGCGA
Organism: Mesorhizobium sp. L-8-10; assembly: GCF_016756635.1. Lineage (NCBI taxonomy): Bacteria > Pseudomonadati > Pseudomonadota > Alphaproteobacteria > Hyphomicrobiales > Phyllobacteriaceae > Mesorhizobium > Mesorhizobium sp. L-8-10. The sequence goes on from NZ_AP023263.1 coordinate 6,802,988, forward strand.
AACATCGCCGTGGCGCTCCAATGCGTCGTCGCCTCGAGACCGTCGAGCAGGCCGGATTCGGCGAGCAGCACCGACCCCGTGCAGACCGAGCACAGCAGCGCGCCCTCCTCGTGCCGGCGGCGCAGCCACGCGATTTCGGCGCCCCAGTCGCCCGGCTCCAGGTCCGCCGCCAGCGCCAGATCGGTGACGATGACGATATCGCAGGAAGAACTGTCGACGAGGCTCGTGTCCGGCGTGATCGGCGGACCGATGGCGGAGGCGAAGGGTGTGCCGTCGCGCCCGACAATACGCGCCTCCCACCGCCGCGACCCTGTGTCCTCGCCGGTGAGTTCCCGCCACATGCTGCCCACCGCCTGGAAGACCTCGAACAGGCCGTAGAGTACCGCGGGCGAGCTTTCGGCGAGCGCCAGCAGGCTGACCCGCACCGGCGGGTTGTTGGTGGGCGTCATCGAACGAGCTTGGCACAAAAGCCCCGTTTTTGTCCAATCCCGCACTCGCGGCGCGATGGCGGCGAGCGTAGGCCACCCCTTCGAACACGAAAGGAGCTGTCATGACCGCAACAGCAACCGTCGCCCGCGCCTTCGACCAGGCCAGGGCCGAAACATTCGCCGAACGCGTCGGCGGCATTCTCGATTCGGGCGCCGTCGCCGTGATGATGTCGGTCGGCCACCGCACCGGCCTGTTCGACGTCATGTCGGGACTGCCGCCGGCGACGAGCAGCGCAATCGCCGGGCGCGCCGGGCTTGCCGAGCGCTATGTGCGCGAATGGCTGGCCGTCATGGTCACCGGCCGCGTCGTCGCCTACGACCCGGAAAACAGGACCTATCAGCTGCCGGCCGAGCACGCCGCCTGCCTGACGCGCGGCGCGCCGCTCGGCAACCTCGCCGTCTACGCCCAGAACGTCGCCCTCATGGGCGCCGTGCATGACCGCGTGCTTGCATGTTTCGAGACCGGCGAAGGCATGAAATACGGCGAATATCCGCATTTCCACGAGGTGATGGCCGAGGACAGCGGACAGACCGTGACCGCGCAGCTCTTCGACGTCATCCTGCCCCTCGCCGAGGGGCTGGTCGAACGGCTCGAGGACGGTATCGACGTGCTGGACGCCGGCTGCGCGCGCGGCGCGGCACTTCTCGCCATGGCCGAGCGGTTCCCCAACAGCCGCTTCACCGGCTACGACCTGTGCGCCGACGCGATCGCGTTCGCGACGGAGGCGGCGCGCAGGGCTGGCCTTGCCAACATCCGCTTCGAGACGCGCGACCTCACCGGCTATGACGAGAAAGCGCGCTTCGACCTGGTCAGTTCCTTCGACGCCGTGCATGACCAGAAGGACCCGCAGGCGCTGATCCGCTCGCTGCACGGCGCGCTGAAGCCGGGCGGCATCTACCTGATGCAGGATATCGGCGGCTCGGCGAAGCTCGAGAACAACCTCGATTTCCCGATGGCGTCGCTCCTCTACACGATCTCCTGCATCCACTGCATGCCGGTCTCCCTCGGCCAGGGCGGCGCGGGTCTCGGCACGATGTGGGGCTGGGAAACGGCCGAGGCGATGCTCGCCGCCGCCGGCTTCTCCAGCGTCGAGCGCACCGTCCTGCCGCACGACCCGATGAATGTGTGGTTCGTCGCGCGGCGTTGACGCAGGGACCGGCCATGGCGCGGCCGGCGGATCGGCGACCTCGTGACGGAGTGCGTCGGGGCCTCGCGATCGCATGGCACGGCCCGCTCCGTCGGCATGCAACCACCGGCGCGATGGATCAAATCGCGCCGGCTACGATGGTGGCTGCCGTCGCCACGATTGAAACGGATTGCGCCCGGCGGCGGTCGGCAGGTCCATAGGCCCGATGGCGGGCACTTGACCTCGGGACTATCGCGCTGATTGAGTGGGGCCAGTATCTTGCCTCGAAGGTGGCAGTTCCGACACCGCCTTTCGGGCCTTGCCGGCGGAACATCCGACGGCATGAACGCATTCCAAGCGTAAGGTGCACCGGCCGGCCGCGTGCCGCCCCGGGTGCGAAACCGTGCCGGAATGGATTTCAGAAGCGAGAGGACAAGTTATGACTATCGCCAAGAACACGATCTGCGTGTGGTACGACAGGGATGCCGAGGAGGCGGCGCGCTTCTATGCCGAGGTTTTTCCCGACAGCTTTGTGACGGCCGTCCACCGCGCTCCCGGCGACTACCCGTCCGGCAAGGAGGGCGACGTGCTGACGGTCGACTTCACGGTCTGCGGCATTCCCTGCCTCGGCCTCAATGGCGGGCCGATGTTCAAGCACACCGAAGCCTTCTCCTTCCAGATCGCCACCGACGACCAGGAAGAGACCGACCGCTACTGGAACGCCATCGTCGGCAATGGCGGCCAGGAAAGCGCCTGCGGCTGGTGCAAGGACAAATGGGGCGTCTCCTGGCAGATCACGCCGCGCGTGCTGACCGAGGCGATGGCGGCCGGAGGAGATGAAGCCAAGCGTGCCTTTGCCGCGATGATGGATATGAAGAAGATCGACGTCGCCGCGATCGCGGCGGCCCGGCGCGGGTGAAGCTTTTGCGGCAGGCGTTCCGCGTGCGTTGCGGAGGGCTGTTGTCGGGATGTGAACGGCGCCCTTGTCAGTGCTGAAAGTCGTTTTGCTGCGATCGGATAAGGGATTCGGCGAGGCGGCGAAACGAGCCTGCGGTGAAGGTAGGACGGGATTTCGGCGAGGCCGAGAACTGCCCCTCATCCGGCTGCCGCCACCTTCTCCCCGCATCGCGGGGAGAAGACCGATGTCGCCGCCGGTTTCGCCAATCGTCGGCGGTGCAGATCGAGCGCCGTCGTCACGGCCAGCGGTCTTCTCCCCGCGATGCGGGGAGAAGGTGGCGGCAGCCGGATGAGGGGCGGATTCGCGACCGTCGAAGCAGGCGGGCCCGGCTTGTTCCCCGGCCTGCTGCCAATAAAGCGCCGAACTGCTTGCCGCGATCAGATCCACGCTTTCATCCACTATGGCGCCCGACGGGCGCTCTCTTCTGTGCAGCGCGCGGGCGCTCTCTTCTGTGCAGCGCGCGGGCGCTGTGGCATAACCGGGCCATGGCGATACATTTCCTGGCGGTTCATCGCGACACGGTCGGGACGGAACAGGCGGCGGGCGATTCGCTTGCGGGCGCCTATTCCGTGGCGGTCCTGTGCTGGCTGTTGTCGGCCGGCGTCTATATCGCCGCGAAATGGGTCTCGACCGAGATGCCGCCCTGGGCGCTCTGCTTCTGGCGCGTGCTGATCGCCTGCGCGATCCTCTTGCCGATCGTGCATCGCCATTTCGGCGCCATGGCCGCGCTGGCGCGGGCGCGCCCGCTCGAACTCCTTGCCGTCGGCGGCATGGGGCTGGCGATCTGCCAGGGCATGATCTTCATCGGCCTCGAACATGCCGATGCCACCACGGCCGGCATCATCATCGCGCTGATCCCGATCATCACCATGATCCTCGCCCGCCTGATCCTGGCCGAGCCGATGGGACCCTGGCAGGCGATCGGATCGGTGCTTGCCTTTCTCGGGATCGTGGTCATCCTTGTGAAGGGCAGCCCGGCCGCGCTGATGCGGCTCGACCTCAATCCCGGCGAATTGTGGATCGTCGCCGGCGCGTTCTTCTTCAGCCTCTATGCCGTGCTGCTCCGCCGGGCGAAATTCGAGGTGCAGCGCCTTCCGCTGCTGGTGCTGCTTCTGGGCGCAGCGGTGCTCACGTCGCTGCCCTTCTATCTCTACGAGCTTGCCTCCGACGAACGCGCGACGCTCAACGCCAGCGGGCTCATCGCGCTCGCCTATGTGGCGATCCCCGGCGGGGCGCTGATGTATTATCTCTTCAATCGCAGCATCGAGGCCCTGGGCGCGAGCCGGGCGGGCGTATTCCTCTACGTCCAGACGATCTTCATCGCCGTGCTCGCCTATCTGATCCTCGGCGAGAAGCTGCAGACCTATCACCTCGAAGGCGCCGCACTCATCATCGCCGGCCTGCTTCTCGTCATCCTGCTCAAACCGAAGACGCAAACTTCAGGCTAGGGCGGAGGCGACCAAGGCCTGAGGGCGACCGCCGAGACCGGCGACGGTTGCGTGAAAGAGGTTTCCCGCGGCTCCGCCTGCTCCTGCCGGTCAGGCGGGCCGTTCTCTCGCGCGGTCCGGCGACTGTGCCGTCTCCGGCGCTTCGGCTTTCGCCAGTTCGGAAAGGAAGCGGTCCATGAGCGGCGAATTGCCGAACCTGCGGTAATCCCGTTCGGCCACAAGCGAGAATTTCGGATCGGCCACGAGCAATCGCGCCATCGTCGTCCGCGCCTCGTCTATTTCTCCCTGGTTGGCCTGGACGGCGGCGAGGATCAAGAGGCAGCTTGCTTCGGCCGGCGCGCGCAGGAGGCATTCCGCAAGCACCGTTTCGGCCTCGCTCACGCGACCCGCCGCGTAAAGCGCCTGCCCATGGACATAGACATAATATTCGGGCGCCATCGGATGCAGGCGCCGGGCACGCTCGGCGTTGGCGACGGCATCGTCATAGTCGCCGAACCGGACCTGGGCCTTTGCCAAAGCCATGAGGCTGTCCGGGTCGTTCGGGTTGAGTTCGACCGATTGCCGGGCCGCCCTGATGCTTTCCTCATACTCGCCCTTGGCGGCCAGACCAAAGCTGAGCACCTGATATCCGATCGGCAGGTCGGGGCTGAGCCGTATCGACTGGCGCGCCTCGCTGAGCCCGATGTCGACGTCGGCCTGGGTTGCCCGGCCGCTGACGCCCTGGACGAAGTCGACGATGTAGGTCATTCCCAGATAGGCCCGGGCGGCGGCGTAGGCCGGATCTAGTTCGAGCGCCCGCTGATAGAGCGCGCGTGCCGCCAGCAACGAGGTCTCGTCGGACGATCCGTGCTTGTACCGGTCGCGCGCCTGAAGGACGAGGTCGTAGGCCTGCAGGCTTTCGGTCGGCCGATCGGCAGCTTCGGCCGCCTCGGACTCACGGACATAGGAAACGAGGTGCGCCACGATTTCGGAGGTCAGGTCGGTCTGGACCGCAAAGACATCCTCGACCCGCCGATCGTAGCTGCGCGACCACAGATGCGCTCCGCTTCGGGTGTCGATAAGCTGCGCGACGACGCGGAGCTGGTCGCCTTCGCGGCGCGCGCTGCCTTCGACGACATATCCGGCGCCGAGCCGGGCACCGATTTCGCGGATGTCGACGGCTTGTCCGCGAAAGGCGAATGACGAATTGCGGGCGATGACCTGAAGGTCGGCGTTCCGCGCCAGCTCGGTGGTGATATCTTCCGTGAGACCGTCGGCGAAATAGTTCTGACCCTGATCGCCGCTCATATTGTCGAAGGGAAGCACGGCGACGGAAGGCCGCGCGTCGGCGTTCCCGGCGCCGGATATCCAGGCCCAGGACGGCGCAACGCGGGCTGTCATGCCCGACAGCCACTGGTTTCCGGAGGCCGCGGCCGCAACCACGGCAAGGGCAGCCAGACCGCCGGCACAGGCCACCATCGCCCGGCGGCCGCGCGGCACGATACGCCGCACCCAGCCCGCCGTCGCACCCAGGCGCCGTTGCTTCGGCCTGACCACATAGACGTCGATCGCATCGGGAAGGTTCTTCGCCTTGCGATGGCCTATGCGCTGGAAATACTGGTCGCGATTCCTGTCGGCGCTGCGCACGACCGCGGCGCTGACATAGATGCTGCCCGGCTCCGCCATGGCTTCGAGCCTTGCGGCGACGTTGACGCCGTCGCCGAAGACATCCCCCTCCTCTTCGATGACGTCGCCCAGATTGAGCCCGACGCGAAGCTTGAGGGGCAGGTCGGCAAAGCCCTCCTGCATCTCGACCGCGGAATCGAGCGCCTGATTGACGCTGGGAAATGCCGCCAGGAAACCGTCGCCGGTGTTCTTGAACATCCGGCCGTTGTGGCGCTCGAAGACGGGCCGGATCACCTCGTCGAAGGCGCTGCGCAAACCTGCATAGGTTGCAGCCTCGTCCTCGGCCATGAGGCGGCTGTATCCGACGATGTCACCGGCGACAATGGCAGCAAGCCTACGTTCCATGTCGTTGATCTCGAACCCGCCGCAGTGGTCAGGTAGCATGCGTCGGCCTGCCTGGCCATTCACGTCAGTGTGTCCGGGGCGGGGTTGCCCGGGCGGCCCGGTTCAAATCTAAGATGCACTTGGGCGAAAAAATCCGGCATCGGGCGGCTGCCGGAATCCAGCCAATTTTTGGGATGGCGATGTCTTTCAAACCAATGTTCGGCGAGGGAAGCATAAAGGCCCGCGGAGATTCCGCCTCGCCGCTTCGCAGTGCCTCGTGGATCAACTCGTCGATAATCCTCGACAACCGGCGCTGGGAGTGCAGGGAAGCCGAACTGCGCTGGACGGCTCCCCATCATCTGGTCGTGCTGACCGAGGCGGGGCACACGTCGCAGACTTATGTCAGGTCCGACGGGAAGGATGTCTATGACGGCCGCGACCGGTCGGGGGACATCACCTTCGTTCCGGCCGGCGTCGAGCGCGAGGGCGTGTACCGCGACACGAAGCTATCCTACTCGGCGCTGTGGATCGATCCGGGCCTGGATCTGCCCGGCTGCGAATGCGCGGGCGACCTGCGCCTGCTGGTCAACGGCCGCGACGATGTGATCGCGTCGCTGTTGCGCGCGCTGTGCGCCGAGACGTCGCCCGGCCACAAGCCGTCGGCGGCCTATGTCGAACATTTGACGGCGCTGATCATGCTTCGGCTGGGCGCGCTGAACAATGTGCGCAAGGGCAAGGCGCGCCGCGAACCGCTGTCGCGGCCCGCTTTGGCGCGCGTGCGGGACTATGTCCACGCCAATATCGGCTCCGACATATCGCTGAGCGAACTGGCCGAGGTCGCCGGCATGCGGGTCGACAGCTTCGCCCGGCGGTTCAAGGCGGCGACCGGGCTGGCACCCTATGCCTTCGTGCTCGAGGAACGCATCCGGCAGGCGGAGATCCTGCTGGGCGGAACCGACCAGGCGATCGGCAATGTCGCCATTCGCCTGGGCTTCTCCAGCCAGAGCCACTTCACCTCGACATTCCGGCGCCTGAGGGGGATCGCTCCGCAGGCCTATCGGACGAACTTTATTCCCGAATCCTGACAACCGCTCCGGTTTTTCGAAAGAAAGCCGCGCGTCACGTCACCATTTCGAGCTCCGGACGGCAGATCCGGTGCGCTTGCGGCAGCCCAATGCGGGCGAACCGGATCCCGTCGCGATGAAACCGGAGACAGCCCATGAGAAATCCGAGCGACTGCGCAGCACTGACCCGCCGTACCTTGCTGGAGGGGAGCGCGGCCACCGGCCTGCTGCTGGCGGCCGGCCTGCCGGCGGCGGCGGCGCCGACATCGGCAACAACCGCCCCGGCACCGGCACCGGCGCCGCTGCCGAAGATCGCGCTGCGGCTTACGATCAATGCCGAGGAGCGCGCGGCGGAACTCGACCCCCGAACGACGCTGCTCGACGCGCTGCGCAACCACCTTGCGCTTCCGGGATCGAAGAAGGGCTGCGACCACGGCCAGTGCGGCGCCTGCACGGTGCTCGTGAACGGCCGCCGCATCAATGCCTGCCTGACGCTGGCCGCGATGCATGAGGGCGACGAAATCACCACGATCGAAGGGCTTGGCGACGGCGACGACCTGCATCCGATGCAGGCAGCCTTCATCGAGCGCGACGGCTTCCAGTGCGGCTACTGCACGCCGGGGCAGATCTGCTCGGCGGTGGCGATGCTGCGCGAGGCCGAGGCCGGCTGGCCAAGCCATGCCACCGCCGACGTGTCGGCCGGGACGCCGGCACTGACGGACGAGGAGATACGCGAACGGATGAGCGGCAATATCTGCCGCTGCGCCGCCTATCCCAACATCGTCGCCGCCATTCGCGACGTCGTCGGGAGGGCGTGAGCCATGAGGATCTTCACCTATGAACGCGCAACCGACGAACGGGAAGCCGCGTCCGCGGTCGCGGCCCGGCCGGAGTCGAAATTCATCAGCGGCGGAACCAATCTGCTCGACCTGATGAAGCTCGAGATCGAGCGGCCGGCGCACCTGGTCGACATAAGCCGGTTGCCGCTCGACCGGATAGAGGACACGCCCGACGGCGGACTTCGCGTCGGGGCGCAGGTCCGCAACAGCGACCTTGCGGCCGATCCGCGGGTCAGGGCACGCTACCCGGTCCTGTCCCAGGCGCTTCTTGCCGGGGCGTCCGGGCAGATCCGAAACAAGGCATCCACCGGCGGCAATCTTCTGCAACGGACGCGCTGCCTGTACTTCTACGACCGCAGCATGCCGTGCAACAAGCGCGACCCCGGCTCGGGCTGCGCCGCCCTCGAGGGCTTCAACCGGATGAACGCCATACTGGGCGCCAGCGAGGCCTGCATCGCCGTGCACCCCTCCGACATGGCCGTGGCGCTGACCGCGCTCGACGCGCGCGTCGAAACGATATCGCCGGAGGGCGAAACGCGCATGATCCCGGCAGGCGACCTCCACAAGCTGCCGGGCAGCACGCCCCATATCGAAACCGAGCTCGCGCATGGCGAAATGATCACTGCCGTGACGGTGCCGCCCCCGCCGCCCGGCCGTCAGATCTATCGCAAGGTGCGTGACCGCGCCTCCTATGCTTTCGCGCTCGTTTCGGCTGCCGTGGTGGTCGATGTGGGCGGTGCTCATGTGCGAGGGGCCCGCATCGCCATGGGAGGCGTTGCGGCGAAGCCGTGGCGCGCCGACGAAGCCGAGCGCTGGCTCGTCGGCAAGGAGCTATCGGACCGGACTTTCGTCGCGGCGGCGGAAGCAGCACTCCAGGGTGCTGTCGGCCGCGGCGGCAACGATTTCAAGATTCCCCTGGCGAAGCGCACGGTGCGGCATGCACTGGCCACCGCCGCAGAAGCGTGAGGCGACCATGACCAAGAGCAGCGCGAAGACCACCGCGAAGACGGGCGGGAACCCGCCCCGCGGCTTCATCGGCCAGCCACTCGCCCGCGTGGACGGACCTCTCAAGGTGACAGGCCGCGCGACCTATGCCTATGAGCATGAGCACGGCGGCAGGCCTGCCTATGGCCATATTCTCGGGGCCGCGATCGCGGTCGGCCGCATCGCCGGGATCGACACCACCGAGGCGGAGCGGGCGCCCGGCGTCATCAAGGTGATGACGTTCAGGAATGCCCCGCTCCAGCCCGCGTTCGGCCCGCCGGTCACGCCGACCGTGCCGGAGGTCTTCACCCGCGCCCGGCCCATGCTCTCGACCGACCGGGTGCGGTACTACGATGAACCGGCGGCCCTCGTGGTGGCGGAGACCTTCGAGGCGGCCCGGGCGGCCGCTGGACTGATAAGGATCAGCTACGAAAGGGATGAAGGCGCCTTCGAACTGGCCGGACGCCTCGGCGAAGCATATGCGCCGGGGCGCACAAATGCGGGCTTCGAAACCGACAGCGCGATCGGCGATTTCGAGGGCGCGTTCGCAAGCGCCGCCGTCACGGTCGATACGACATACCGAACGCCCTACGCGCACCACAACCCGATGGAACCCCACGCGACGCTGGCCGTGTGGTCGGGCAACCAATTGACGATCCATACGGGGGCGCAGACGCTCGCCAATTTTCAGGCCGGGCTCGCAAACACGCTTGGCATTCCGGCGGAAAATGTGCGCATCGTCAGCCCGTTCGTCGGCGGCGGCTTCGGCGCCAAGCTGATCGTCCACCCCGATACGGTGCTCGCGGCGATGGCAGCGAGGGAATTGCAGCGCCCGGTCAAGATCGCCCTGACGCGGCAGCAGATGTTCGCCAATGCCGGCCACCGCGCGGAGATGATCCATCAGATCCGCCTCGGCTCGGACGGCGACGGCCGCCTGACGGCGATGGGCTACGATGTCTGGTCGGCGACCTCCCGCTTCGAAGAGTTCTGCGAGCAGACAGCGGTGTTTGCCCGCTCGCTCTACGCGGCGCCGAACCGGCTGACCCGTCACCGGCTGGTCCCCGTCGACCTCAATCGCGGCGAATGGATGCGCTCGCCGGGCGAAGCGCCGGGCATGCTCGCCTTCGAATGCGCCATGGACGAACTCGCCGACCGTCTCGGCCTCGACCCGATCGAACTGCGCCGCCGCAACGAACCGGCCGAGGACCCGGAACGGGGCGTCCCGTTTGCGACGCGCAACCTCGTCGCCTGCATGGAGGAAGGTGCGCGCCGCTTCGGCTGGGAACGGCGCGGCGCGACGCCGGCGCGTGTCCAGGAAGGGCGAAAGCTCATCGGCCTGGGCATGGCCGCCGCCATCCGGCCGAACTATATCGGCGGCGCCGCCGCCCGGGTCGCCATCGACGCGGCGGGCGATGTGACCGTCCGCCTCGATATGACCGATATCGGGACCGGCACCTACACGATCCTGACCCAGATCGCGGCCGACGCCCTGGGCGTGCCCCTCCCGGCGGTCAGGGTCGAACTTGGCGACACAGATTTCCCGCGCACGGCGGGCTCGGGCGGTTCGTGGGGTGCGGCAAGCTCCGGTTCGGCCGTCCACGACGCCTGCTCGAAACTGAGAGAGAAGATCGTCCAGGCGGCATTGCCGGGTGACGACGCAGCCGGCACGGAGGCGAGCTTCGCCGGAGGGGAGGTCCGGATCGGCGGCCGGGCCGAGCGCCTTTCCGATCTCCTTCGCCGCGTCGCTCCCGACGGCATCGAGGCGGAAGGGGCGGTTCAGCCCTTCAGGCAGAACGATCTCTACAAGGACTGGTCCCAGCATTCATACGGCGCGCATTTCGCCGAGGTCGCGGTCGATTGCGACACGGGAGAAATCCGTGTGCGGCGCATGCTCGCCGTGATCGGAGCGGGCCGAATCCTCAACGCAAAGACCGCCCGCTCGCAAATTCTCGGCGGCATGGCCTGGGGTCTGGGCGCGGCGCTCATGGAGAATACGGTGCTCGACCGGCATCACGGTCATTTCATCAACCACGATCTGGCGGAGTACCACGTCGCGGTGAACGGCGACGTGCCCGACATGGAGGTGGTGTTTCTGGAGGAGCATGACGATAAGGCCAATCCGCTGGGAGCGAAGGGTCTGGGCGAACTCGGCGTCTGCGGCGCCGGCGCGGCGGTCGCCAACGCCGTCTACAACGCAACCGGCGTGCGCGTGCGCGAATATCCGATCACCCTGGACAAGCTGCTGCCGCATCTGCCGACGGCTGCTATCCAGTGGTGAAGGCCTGACGTTGGTACCCGACGCGGACGGCTGCTCCAGGTGGAGACGGCCGCCCGCCGCGGCCGGCACGAACGGCCGCCATGCGCAACGAAACGGCGATTGATCGAAAGCCGATATTCTCTTCACGAGCCGCCATTGTCGGGCTTTGGCTCTCTCTCATCCTGCGCGTCGAGCCAGGCTCGCGTCTCAGTGAGGACCTCGTTGGAAAGCTCAGAATCGTCGCTCATGCGCGCCAAAATGAGGGCGCCCACCATGGCGGCCCAACTGCCGATCGCGGCGCGGCGCCTATATGCCTGACCCGAGCCAGGGGCGACCTGACTGAGGCGCTCGATCTGACGCTTGAGCCCCGCTGTCATCTCGGCGCGGGCTCCGCCGGGCTGGCGGATGGTCTCCGACGCGAGCGCAGCAACCGGACAGCCGCAAGCGAAATTGTCTCGGTGCTCGGGTGACAGATATTGCTCCGCAAGGGTCGCCAGATCGACGGATGGCGGCTCGGTTTCCCCCTGTAGCTCGGCCAAGGTCCGGGCGATCAGATCATCCTTGTTCTTGAAATAGCCGTAGAACCCGCCATGCGTGAGCCCGGCCGCTTTCATGACATCCGTTACGGTGACGGCGTCAAAGCCACGCTCACGGAACAGCCGACCGGCGGCTTCCAGAATGGTTCGCTTGTTCTCCAGGACCTGCTGCCGGCTCACTCTCATCGTCGTCTCCTCGGATTCCGATTGACATATACATGATGGTCATCATATATCAAAATACATGATGGTTATCATGAATAAGGCATAGGAGCATTCTCATGAGCATGAAGCCCGCCGTCCTTGTCACCGGCTCCTCCTCAGGCATCGGAGCCGTCTATGCGGATCGCTTTGCGCGCCGCGGCCATGACCTCGTGCTGGTTGCGCGCAATTCGGCGCGCATGGGCGCGCTGGCCGAGCGCCTCCGGAGTGAGACCGGTGTCGGTGTGGATGTGGTGCAAGCTGACCTGACCGACTCGCAAGACCTCACCCGCATCGAGCAGCGCCTGCGCGAGGATGCGCGCATTGGCGTGCTGGTCAACAATGCCGGCACAGCCATTCCCGGCGGCTTTCTGAAGCAAGACGGCGAGAGTTTATCGAAACTGATCACGCTCAACGTCACGGCTCTCACCAGGCTTGCCAACGCGGCCGCTCCGCGCTTCGCCGAGAGCGGCGACGGCGCAATCATCAATCTCGCCTCGGTGGTCGGTCTCGCGCCGGAAATGGGCGCCACCGTGTACGGCGCGACCAAGACGTTCGTGCTGTTCCTCTCTCAGGGACTTGGTGTCGAACTCGCACCCAAAGGCGTCTACGTCCAGGCGGTGCTGCCTGCCGCAACCCGCACCGAGATCTGGGAACACGCAGGCGTCGACGTCGATACGCTTCACGGTGTGATGGATGTGGGCAAGCTGGTCGATGCCGCGCTGGTCGGTTTCGACCGCCGAGAGCCCGTGACCATTCCGCCGCTGCCCGAGGCTGCCCAGTGGAGCGCTTTCGACGCCGCTCGCCAGGCAATGTTGCCCAATTTTGCGCAGACCGAACCGGCCGAGCGCTATCAAACCGCCGCTTGACGGCACGAAGAACGGCCAGAACCGGTGATGAAACAATGAGTAAGCAATCAGGAAAAGTCGCAATCGTGACTGGAGCCTCCTCGGGCATCGGCAAAGCCACCGCTGAGGCGCTCGCGCGGGCGGGCTTCACGGTATTCGGGACAAGCCGCCGGACAATTGGAAACGGGCCGAAACAGGTCACCATGCTGGTCTGCGATGTGACTGACGAGGCATCGGTCAATGAGCTCGTCTCCGAGGTGCTGTCGCGGACCGGCCGAATCAATCTCCTGGTGAACAATGCCGGCATCGGCCTTTTCGGCGGAGCCGAGGAGTCGTCGGTCGCGCAGGCAAAGTCCCTGTTCGAGGTCAATTTCTTCGGCCTCGTGCGCATGACCAATGCCGTCCTGCCGTCGATGCGAAAGAACGGTGGGGGACATATCGTCAATATCAGCTCGGTTCTCGGCTTCTTGCCCGCGCCTTATTCAGCCCATTACGGCGCGACCAAGCATGCGGTCGAAGGCTATTCGGAATCGCTCGACCACGAGACCCGCGCGTTCGGCGTCCGCGTGACGCTCATCGAACCGGCGTTCACCAAGAGTTCCTTCGATCAGGCTGCCCTCAAGCCGGACGCCATGCTGAGAGAATATGACGAGGCCAGGGCCGGTGTGGACAAGCTTGTTCAGCAGGCAATGACCGCTGGCGATCCCCCGGAAGTGGTCGCCGACACCGTGGTTATGGCCGCGACCGTCGCGCGCCCGAAGCGCCGTTATCCTGCCGGGAAGGCCGCGAAACAGGTCAGTCTCGCGAGGCGCTTCGTGCCCGCCGAAATGTTCGACAAGAGCCTGCGCAAGCAGTTTGGCCTGCCGGTCCTGTAGCTCCGCGGACCGTCGACACCCTCGCCGACCAAAGCGCCCGACGTCAGCCCTGGTGGAAGAGCGGTCGATGCCCGCCCTTCCCGGCCGGCGGCGGCTGGTGCATCCAGGCCCTGCAGGCCGGCTTCACCCGGATTTCAGCCATCCAGCAGGGCTTTCGCGCTGTCGGCATCCGTCACGATGACCGTCGCCAGCCCGGCCCGGGCCGTCGCACGAAGAATGGCGTGCTTGTGGCGGCCGCCGGAGGCGACGATGCGGCAGGCGATGTTCCGGTAGTCGTCGAGCTCGGGTGAGAGCACCTGGCTGTTGAGGGGATGGTCGACCGGCCGTCCCTCCGCGTCGAGATATCGGCCCAGAAGGTCGCCGACGGCGCCGGCGGCAAGGAGATCGGCGGGCGAGGTGCCCGGCGGCAGGCCGTAGCGCACCTGGAGCGACTGGTCCGACACATCGCCGACGCTCAGGAAGGAGATGTCGACGCCCACTATGCGGCGGAAGATCTTCTCGAACACCGATTGCGAGATGATGGCGTCGCGCGATTGCGAACTCTCGGCGTAGATCGGCGCCGCGAAATAGTTGCACTGCGCCTGCAGCACCTGAGCGAAACCGCGCACGATCTCGAAGGTGTTGATCTCGGATCCCCGGGTGAGACCGCCCATCATCGAGCAGACGTCGATCGCCGGTTCGCTGGCCGGCGTCATCCGCCGGACCGTCTCGCGCAGCGTCGAGCCCCAGCCGACGCCGATCGAGGCCGGCCTGCGGTACTGGATCAGCCGATCGAGATAGGCCGCGGCGGCGCGGCCCAGCACCGCATGCAGCAGCCGCGGATCGCCCGGCGTCGGCGCGATGACGGCCTCCTCCAGGCCGAAGCGCTCGCACAGCCGCGCTTCAAGCTCCACATTCTCGGCAAGCGGAGAAGTGAAGCCGATCCTCACGACGCCCTCCCTCGTCGCCGCGGCGAGAAGCTCGTTCACCCGGCGGCGGGTGAGGTTCATGCGCTCGCCGATATCCGCCTGGGTCAGACCCTCCACGTGATAGAGCCACGCGGCCTTCACCATCAGCTGCTGCTGGTCCATGCGGCGATTCCCTCCCTCTTTTTCCTCCTGTTACAGATGTCACATCACCGTAACATTTGTAACCTATCCACTCCGGACGATCCGCTTGCGAGGCCTCCGATAACGGCAATGACGACCGACCTGCTGATTTTCGACTGCGACGGTGTATTGATCGACAGCGAGCCGGTGGCAAGCGGGCTGTTCGCAAAGGCGCTGCAGCGCGCAGGGCTCGACGTCAGCGCGGCCGAAGTGCACATGCGCTTCACCGGCGCCTCGGAAAAGGAAAGCAGGCGCATCCTGATCGACGAATATGGATTGGCCGATGCCGACCGCGTCTTCCTCGACGCCAACGCGGAATTGTATGCGGAATTCGCGCGTTCCCTTCGTCCCATGCCCGGGATGCAGGCGCTGGTGAAGGCGCTGCACCATCGCCGATGCGTCGCGTCGAACAGCGGCCTCGAACGGCTGCGCCGCAGCCTCGGGCTCTTCGACCTCTGGCACGAATTCGCCCCGCATGTCTTCAGCGCCGAAATGGTCGAGCAGCCCAAGCCGGCGCCCGACCTCTTCCTGCTATGCGCCGAAAGACTCGGCGTCGCGCCGCAACGATGCATCGTCATCGACGACAGCACCCACGGCGTCGCCGGCGCGGTGGCGGCGGGCATGAGGGCCATCGGTTTCGTCGATCCGGCCGATCCGCGCGAACGACGCCACGCCATCCTCGCGCAGGCGGGCGCGGCGCTCGTCGTCGAAGGGGCTGCGGAACTGGCGGCCGCGATCGATGCCGTGTCGCCGGCAAGCACACGAAGGACGCAGGCGGCCGGTATGGAGATCTGATCGAAGCTGTTGCTTGGAAAGGGTTGCGGAATACGGACTCAAACCAAGCCGCATGAACGAAATATATAAGTCGCAGAAGCTTGAAATGCTTCCGTGCCGTTATTTTTTGTTTTTCGAATCTAGTTAATTTATTTCGAGATATATACACATCCATGTCATGAATGTGTCACCAATACTTTACTAATCTGACACGCCCCGTGACTTAGATGCCGCGATCGCAAATCCCAGGACATCGGCAGAAGGAGAGCCAGACATGTTTTCACTCAACCGGCGGCGCGCGCTCGGCCTCATGGGCGCAACGGCCGGCAGCATCGTGCTGCCGCGCTTCGCGATCGGACAGGCGGCCCGTCCGTCCGTCACCATCGCCGTCCAGAAGATCACCAACAACAACACGCTCGACATCTGGAACGAGCAGTCGAATGTCGGCGAGCGCGTCTTCTTCCCGAATTTCTGGGAAGGCCTGATCCTGCGCGACTGGATGGGCAACCAGGGTCCGGTTCCCGGCCTCGCCACCGAGTGGAAGCGGCTCGACGACAAGACGCTCGAGCTCAAGCTGCGCCAGGGCGTCAAATTCCACAACGGCGACGAACTCACCTCCGACGACGTGGTGTTCAGCTTCTCCGCCGAACGGGTCTTCGGCGACACCCAGCCGGCCGGCGGCAAGACGATCTTCGAGGCCGACCACAAGCCGACGACGGTGAAGGAACTGCCGGCCTCGGTGCCGGGCATCGGCCGCCGCCTCTGGCCCAGCCTCGCCGGCGTCGAAGCGGTGGACAAATATACGGTGCGATTCCACAACGCCACGCCGGACGTCACCCTCGAGGGCCGTCTCTACTCCGGCGGCAGCCAGATCGCCAACCGCCGCGCCTGGGACGAGGCGGCGAGCTATGCCGACTGGGCGCGCAAGCCGATCACCACCGGCCCTTACATGGTCGGCGAGTTCAGGCCCGACGTCTCGCTGACGCTGGTCGCGTTCGACGACTATTGGGGCGGCCGGCCGCCGCTCGAGCAGATCCGCTTCGTCGAGGTGCCCGAGGTCGCTTCCCGCGTCAACGGGCTGCTCTCGGGCGAATACGACTTCGCCTGCGACCTGCCGCCCGACCAGATCGCGGCGGTGCAGAACACCTCCGGCTTCGAGGTGCAGAGCTCGACCATCTGGAACCATCGCGTCTCGGTCTTCAACACCCAGAACCCGATCCTGGCCGACCCGCTGGTGCGCCGGGCGATGACGCATTCGATCGACCGCAAGGCGATCGTCGATGCGCTGTGGGCCGGCCAGACCGTCATCCCGGCCGGGCTGCAGTTCGATTCCTTCAAATCGTCCGGCATGTTCGTCGACGGCTGGGCGGCGCCGGAATTCAACCCCGAACTGGCGCGCGAGCTGCTGAAGCAGGCCAATTACAAGGGCGATCCGATCCCTTACCGGCTGCTCAACAACTACTACACCAACCAGACCGCCAACGCGCAGATCATGGTCGAGATGTGGAGGCAGGTCGGCCTCAATGTCGAGATCGAGATGAAGGAGAACTGGGGCCAGATCCACGATCCGCAGGGCGTGAAAGGCGTGCGCGACTGGTCGGCCTCCAACACCATCAACGATCCGATCACGCCGATGGTCGTGCAGTTTGGCCCCAATGGTGAGGTCCAGCAGAAGAAGGACTGGACCAACGCCGAGCTCAACGAACTCTCCGTCGTCATGGAGACCAGCACCGACCGCGCCCTTCGCAGGAAGGCGATCGCGCGCATGCTGGAGATCTGCGAGCGCGAGGACCCGGTCTATCAGGTCCTGCACCAGAACGCGGTCTTCACCGGCATGAAGTCGTCGCTGAATTGGAAGGCGGCGCCGGCCTTCGCGATGGACTTCCGCCAAGGCAACTGGACGAACTGAGCCAGGCCTGAAACCGCCCCGGCGGCATATGCCGCCGGGACTTTTTTGCCATTCCGCCGGCCGACCGGGCCGCGCGCAGCCGGGGCGACCCGCGACGGTCGCGGACGAGACATGACCATGACGGCATCCAGCCTGGTTGAACTACGCGCGCTGAGGGTCGCCTTCGACGGGGTCGAGGTGCTGCACGGGATCGATCTCGAGGTCGATCGCGGCGAGTCCGTGGGCCTGGTGGGCGAATCCGGCTGCGGCAAGTCGGTAACATGGCTTGCCGCGCTGGGCCTCCTGCCGGGGAAAGCCAGCGTCACCGGTTCCGTCCGGCTGGAAGGACGGGAGCTTGCGGGCGCGCCGCGCCAGACGCTGGAGACGGTGCGCGGCAAGCGGATCGCGATGATCTTCCAGGACCCGTCGAGCTCGCTCAATCCGGTCCTTCGCATCGGCCGCCAGATCACCGAGGCGCTCGGCGCCCATCGGGGACTGTCGGGCGCGGCCGCCAGAGCCGAAGCGCTTCGGCTGATGGACATGGTCGGGATCCCCGATCCCCGCCGACGCTTCGACCAATATGCGCATGAATTCTCCGGCGGCCAATGCCAGCGCCTGATGATCGCCATGGCGCTCGCGGGCGATCCCGACCTGTTGATCGCCGACGAGCCGACGACGGCCCTCGACGCGACCATCCAGGCCCAGATCCTCGACCTGCTCGCGCGGCTGAAGGACGAGACGGGCATGGGGCTGGTGTTCATCAGCCACGATCTCGGCGCCGTGTCGCAGGTGTGCGAGCGCGTTTGCGTCATGTATGCCGGCCGCATCGTCGAGCAGGGCACGGTGGAGCAGCTTTTCTCCGCGCCGCGCCACCCCTATACGCGCGGGCTCTTCGACGCCATTCCCCGCCTCGACGGGCCGCGCGAGCGGCTGATCCCCATCCCCGGCACCGTGCCCGACCCGAGGGAGCCGCTGCAAGGCTGCTCCTTTGCGCCGCGCTGCACGCGCGCCACCAGCTACTGCCGGTCCAGGATGCCCAGGCTGCTGCTGCAGGACGACGGCCGCAGCCTCGCCTGCGCGCATCCGGTGGAGCCCGCGCAGAAGGGCTCGACCAGGGCCGCAATTCTCGAAGACACGATGCAATGACACCACTGATCGAGGCCAGAAATCTCGTTCGCACCTACGAGGTTCGGAAGGGACCGTTCAGCCGTCCCCAACCGGTGCGCGCCGTGGACGACATCTCGCTCGCGCTCATGCCCGGCGAGACGCTCGGGATCGTCGGCGAATCGGGATCGGGAAAGTCGACGCTGGGCCGCATGCTCCTCGGCATCGACCCGGCCCAGGCCGGCGCGGTGCTGTTCGAAGGCAACCCCATGCCGCCGCCGCGGAGCCCGCAATGGCGGGCTTTGCGCGCCAGGATGCAGCTCATCTACCAGGATCCGCTCGCCGCGCTCGACCGGCGTCTCCCCCTCGGCGTCCAGATCCGCGAACCGCTCGACATCCACCGGATCGGATCGGGGGAGGAACGCGAAGGACGCGTCCGCGAGCTGATGGACGCGGTCGGCCTGCGCGACGACCAGGCCGGGCGCTATCCGCACGAGCTTTCCGGCGGCCAGCGGCAGCGCGCGGTCATCGCGCGGGCGCTGGCGGCACGCCCCTCGCTCATCGTCTGCGACGAACCGGTATCGGCGCTCGACGTCTCGATCCAGGCGCAGGTGGTCAACATGCTGCGCGGCCTCCAGGAGCAGAACGGCATCGCCATGGTCTTCATCAGCCACGACCTCAAGGTCGTGCGCAACATCGCCGACCGGGTGGCGGTGATGTATCTCGGCAAGATCGTCGAGGAAGGATCGTCCGACACGATCTTCCGCTCGCCGCGCCATCCCTATACGCAGGCGCTGGTGTCGAGCGTGCCCGTGCCCGGCAGGCGGCTGCAGAGCCGCGTCATCCTGCAGGGCGAGCCGCCCAATCCGGCGGCCCGCCCGTCGGGCTGCGCCTTCCATCCCCGTTGTCCGCTGGCCGTGGATCGCTGCCGCGTCGAGACCCCGCATCTCCGGCCGGTCGGGGCGGAGCGGACCGCGGCCTGCCACCTCGTCGCCGGCACCGACGCCGCGATGGCGGCCTGAAGGAGGCGGCGATGCTGCAATTCGTGCTTGCACGGCTCGTTCGGGCGGCCATCACGATCGCCGCCGTGGTGACCTTCGCCTTCGTCGTGCTGCGCATGTCGGGCGACCCCGCCCAGGTGATGCTCGGCCCCGACGTGCCGCAGGAAGCGGTCGACGCCTTCCGCCGCGCCTGGGGCCTCGACCAACCGCTGTGGATCCAGTATCTCGCCTATCTCAAGGCGATCTTCACCGGCGATTTCGGGGTGTCGATGCGCGACAAGGCGCCGGCCATCGACCTGGTGATGGCGCGCGTGCCGGCCACGCTGCAGCTGACGATACCGGCCCTCATCCTCAAGCTGGCGATCGGCATTCCCGCCGGCGTCTACGCGGCGCTCCATCGCCAGAGCGCCACCGACCGCGGCGTGATCCTGCTCGCCATCGTCGGCTTCACGATCCCCTCCTTCGTCATGGGCCTGATCCTCGTGCTGATCTTCTCCGTCACGCTGGGCGTGCTGCCCTCCGGCGGCCAGGACACATGGATGCACGGCCTCCTGCCGACGATCACGATGAGCATCGGCGGCATCGGCATCCTCGCGCGCTTCTCGCGCAGCGCGATGATCGAGGTCATGGGCCAGCACTACATCCGCACCGCCTCCGCCAAGGGCCTCAAATGGCACGATGTCGTCTGGGGGCATGCCCTGCCCAACGCCGCCATTCCGATCGTGACGATCGTCGGGTTCATGGTGGGATCGCTGATTGCCGGCGCCGTCGTGGTGGAATCGATCTTCTCCTGGCCGGGCATCGGCCGGTTGCTGGTCGTGTCGGTGACCAACCGCGACCTCGCCGTCGTGCAGTGCATCCTGCTCATCATCGCCGCCGCGATGGTGGTCTCCAACCTGATCGTTGATCTTCTCTACGGCTGGCTCGATCCGCGCCTCCGCATGCGCGCCAACCATTAGAAAGCCGGAAAGACCAAAATGTCCTCGGCAAACCTCACAGACACGCAGCCTCCTCGGCCGGCTTCCGCCCTTCTGAAGCGGATCCGCCGGCAGGTCCCCGTTTCGGTCGGGCTCAGTCTGGCATGGCTCGCACTGATGGTTCTGGTCGCGGCCTTCGCCGACGTCCTGCGCCCCTACGGCATCACGGCCATGGACCTCGGCAGCCGCCTTTCGCCGCCCGGTTCGATGACCCACTGGCTCGGCACCGACGAGCTTGGCCGCGACGTGCTCTCCCGCCTCATCCAGTCGATCCGCGTTTCGCTCGTGATCGCATTCGGCGCGACCATCATCTCGGCCGTGTTCGGAACGGCGCTGGGCTTCGCCGCGGCGCAGTTCCGCGGCGTCGTCGAGCATCTGGTCCTGGTGCTCGCCGATTTCCAGGCGGCGCTGCCGTTCCTCATCATGTCGCTGGCCGTGCTCGCCTTCTTCGGCTCCTCGATGGTGCTGCTGGTCTGCCTGATGGGCTTCTACGGCTGGGAGCGCTATGCACGCATCGCGCGCGGCCTGGCGATCTCGGCAGGCGCGCAGGGCTACGCGGCTTCGGTGGTCCAGCTCGGGGCGACGCCGGCGCGGGTCTATTTCCGCCACATCCTGCCCAACGTCGCCTCGACCCTCATCGTTTCGATGACGCTGACCTTTCCCGAGATCATCCTGATGGAAAGCGGCCTCTCCTTCCTCGGCCTCGGCGTGCAGCCGCCGGAGACGAGCCTGGGCAACATGGTGGGCTTCGGCCGCGAATATCTGACACGCGCGCCCTGGATCATGCTCGCCCCGGCCGCCGTCATCATGCTGACGACGCTCTCCATCTCGCTTGTCGGGGACTGGCTCCGCGACCGGCTCGACCCCACCATTCGCTGAGACCTTCCATGACCCTCATCACAGGCCATCGCGGCGCCCGCAATCTGTGGCCGGAAAATTCCCTCACCGGATTCCGCAACGTGCTCGACATCGGCGTGGACGCCATAGAGTTCGACGTTCACCTGACGCGCGCCGGCGAGCTCGTCGTCATCCACGATGCGACGCTCGACCGGACAGCGGAAGGCTCAGGCCCCGTGCGGGACCTGACACCGGAGGCGCGCTCGGCCACCAGGCTCAAGGAGACCGACGAAGCCCTGCCGACATTGGCGGACGTGCTGGCCGTGCTGGCGCGCAAGGACGGGCCGCGGCTGCATGTCGAAATCAAGATCGACGAGACGGGAACCCCTTATCCGGGGATCGCGGCGCGGGTGGCCGCGGAGCTCGAGCGCTTCGGCGTGGCCGGCAGGTGCCACCTGACCTCCTTCGACACCTCCGTGCTTGAGGATTGCCGCCGCCACGCGCCCAACGTCGCGCGGCTGGTTTCGGTCAACGCGGCCTGGGCCGAACGGCAGGGCGGTCTTTCCGCATTCCTCGATCGCGTCGATGCCCTCGCCGAGATCGTCGCCGTCCATCACGAGCTGATGGAGGCGGAGTGGGAACCGATCCGGGCAAGGCTGCCGCTGGAGCGGCTCTGCGTCTGGACACTCAACGACGAGGCGGCAATCGGGCACTGGCTGGAGCGCGGCATCGGGCATCTGACCACGGATCGCCCCGACCTCGCTCTCGCCCTGCGCGCGGCCGCAATCGCGCATCGCTGAACACATCAAAGGGAAACTGTCCCTGTCCAACATCATCGCCACGGGCTTCAATTCGGGTTCGACCGACGGCGAACTCTTCAGCCTCGAGGCAGACCTTCGCCGCCTCGCCGACATTGGCGTCGATACGGTCGAGCTCGGGTTGACCAGCGTCGATCTCATCGCGGGTGGGCGCGTCGTCGAGGAAAGGGCGCAAAGGCTGCAGGCGATCACCCGCCAGATGCCCTTCCGCTACACCGTGCATGGCCTCGTCTCCTCGAATTTCATGGATCCCGCGACGGTGCGCTATCAGCTCGATGCCGCGAAGGCGCTCATCGAGGTCTGCGACCGGATCGATGCGCGCATCATCGTGCAGCATGGCGGGCATCTGCGCGCGGACCAGGTCATCGACCGCGCGGGCGCGGACCGGCGCGAGCGCGAAGCGCTTTTCGAGCTTGCGGAGTTTGCGCAGCGCTACGGCGTGCGGATCGCGCTGGAGAACATCTTCACCACCGAGCCGGGACAATACCGCCAGACGCCGGCAGAAGTCGCGGCCACGGTCAAGGCGGTCGGTCATGCCAACCTCGTCGCGCTGATCGACTTCAGCCACGCCTATATCGAATCCAGCTATCGCGGGCTCGACTTCCGCGAAGAGCTGCGCGCGATGGCGCCGGTGGCGGGCCACCTCCACGTGCACGATTCCTTCGGCCGGCCGCAGGCCTTCTACAAGCCCTTCCACCCGCAGGAACTGACCGCCATGGGCGTCGGCGACCTGCATATGCCGCTCGGTTGGGGCGACATGGACTGGGACGGTATCTTCAGCGAGCTGGAGTTCCTGCCCGATACGGTGCTGATGATGGAGATCGGGCCTCGCTACCGCAGCGAGCAGCCGGCAAGCCTCGAAAGGGCGCGCCGGCTGATGGCGCTCAATGCCGGCCGCCGGCAGATCGCGGCCGAGTGACGAAAACCCGGGGAGCTGCAACACCCCATGTCGCTAGCCCGGCGCGGCTTTCCGCCGGCCCAGACATCAATGGCCTGGATGCCGAAACATCCGGGCCAACGGTCGATCCCGTCGACCGTTGGCATCAGCCATCCGACGCGAGAAACGCCCGGGCAAAACCCGGCTGCGCCGCCTCGATCGTGCCGTCGGGCAGCCTGAGCAGCCGGTCGAAAGCGATCCCGTAAAGCCGCATCCGCTCCTCGAGCATCGCCACCGCGGCGTCGACATTCCCCCGCTCGGCCTCGAGCATTGCCTGATACATCACATCCCGGAAGATCAGCCTCAGATGCAGGAGCA
Organism: Mesorhizobium sp. L-8-10; assembly: GCF_016756635.1. Taxonomy (NCBI): domain Bacteria; kingdom Pseudomonadati; phylum Pseudomonadota; class Alphaproteobacteria; order Hyphomicrobiales; family Phyllobacteriaceae; genus Mesorhizobium; species Mesorhizobium sp. L-8-10. The sequence goes on from NZ_AP023263.1 coordinate 6,826,344, forward strand.
TCTCCGCAAAGGCCTCCGGATCGGGCACGTCGAAGGTCCCCTCCTCGCTGCCTTTCCTCAGGAGATCGGCGAGCATCGGCCTGGCGAGTTCCCTGCCCGCCTGGTCGATGCGATGGAAGAGCACGATGTTCTCCGGCCGGAAGAGGACCGAGAAGGTCTTCCTGAGCTGCGGAGCGAGCTCGACGTTCAGCCGCCGCGATCCTGAGAAGAGCGCATTGATCCTGCCGATGGCGTCGAGCGACGGGTCATCGAGCATGGGCTGCAGCTCTGCCAGGCTGTCGCGGGCCAGCCTCGCGGCAAGCGCCTCCAGCAGGGCCTCCTTCGACGCGAAGTAGTGATAGAACGCCCCCTTCGACAGGCTGGTCTCGCGGATGATGTCGTTGACCGTGGTATTTTCGTAGCCGTGCTCGAAAAAGAGGCGCTGGGCGCAATCGAGCAGCTCGGCGGCGCGCGTCTCGGGCGATTTTCTCACGCGTGGCAAGGTCGGGCCTCCTGGCGGGGCGGTTCCCATACAGAGAGCACGAAGATTTCATTTATGCAACTTTTATAGACCGACGGTCGGTCTGGTGCTATAGGTTCCCGCGCCCATGCGTCCTTTCCGGGAACATTTCATGCGTCTGACACGCTGGATTGTCGGCATTGCCCTGGTCGCGGCGGCGACGGGATCCGTCGCCTGGTATGTCTCGCGGCCGGCGACGGTCTCGGTGGTGTCGCCGGCAAGGGGCGACGCCGCGGAAATCGTCTATGCAAGCGGGTCGGTCGAGCCGGAGACCTGGGCCAAGGTGACCCCCGTGGTCCGCGAAAGGATCGTCGAGCAATGCAATTGCGAAGGCTCGAGGGTCGCGCAAGGCGATGTGCTCGCCCGTCTCGACGACAGCGAAGCCCGCGCCGTGCTTGGCGAGTTGAAAGCGCGGGAGGCTCTCGCGCGCAAGGAGTTCGAGCGCCTGTCGGTGCTCGCGGAGAAGAACGCGGCGAGCCTGCAGGCACTCGAGCGGGCGCAAAGCGAACTCGGTCAGGCGGAAGCGCTGGTGGCAGGCCGCGAGGCGCGGCTTGAAACCTACATCTTGCGCGCGCCGCTTTCAGGCATCGTGCTGAGGCAGGACGGCGAGGTGGGCGAGGTCGCCGAACTCGGCACCGGGCTGTTCTGGGTCGGCGAGCCGAAGCCGCTGCTCGTGGTCGCGGAAGTCAACGAGGAGGATATCCCGCGCGTCAAGGTCGGACAGCGCGCTTTGCTCAAGGCCGATGCCTTCCCCGGCCGGATACTGGAGGCCGAGGTCGACAGCATCACGCCCATGGGCGATCCGGTGACCAAGACCTATCGCGTCCGCTTCCGCCTGCCCGACGACACGCCGCTCCGGATCGGCATGTCGACGGATGTGAATATCGTCATCCGCGTCGCGAAGAACGCCCTGCTGGTTCCCTCAGTCGCCGTCGAAGGAAACCATGTCTTCGTGGTCGAGGGGGACAGGGCATCGCGGCGCGAAATCCGCGCCGGCATCCGCGGCACCAGCGGCATCGAGGTCCTGTCCGGCGTCGACGAGTCGTCCCGCATCGTCTCGCCCTATCCGGCCGAACTCGACAACGGCGCCCGCGTGGCCATATCTGTCTCACGGGAGGAGTGAGACATGCCGCTCATCCTCGATATCGCCTTCACGCATATCGCCGGCCGTGGCCGCCAGACGGTCGTGGCCGTGCTCGGGGTCGCGGTGGGCGTCGGTTTCTCCATCGCCATGGCGGCGCTGATGCAGGGCGGGCAGGACGATTTCGTCAGGCAACTCGTCGACACCATGCCCCATGTCGACATCACCGACGAACAGCGCACCGCCCGGCGCCAGCCGGCGGAGGATGTCTTCGCGACCGTTGCCATCTCCGGCTTGAGGCCACGCGACGACCGCCGCGGCATCATCAATCCCACGGCCGCGAGCGCCTGGCTCGAGAGCTGGCTTCCGGGACGGTTCGCCGAGAGCCTCAGGACCCAGGCCGTGATCCGTTACTCCAGCCGCGAAGTCGGCGCCGCGGTCATCGGCGTCGACCCCGAGCGCGAGCCCGGAGTGTCGCCGATCGTGGAGGACTTCGTGGAAGGCAGCTTTGCCGCGCTTACCGCAGGCGGCAACAATGTGCTCGTCGGCGACACCATGGCGGTCCGGCTCGGCGCAGAACTCGGCGACACGATCAGCGCGGTCTCCTCCGAAGGGCTGACGCGCAACTTCAAGATCGCCGGCCTGTTTCATACCGGCACCACAGCGCGCGACGAGGGCGAGGCCTACATCCTGCTCAAGAACGCCCAGATACTCTCGGGCAGGCCGAATGCCATCAACGAGATCCGCATCAAGCTCGACGACCCCAACCTCGCCCCGACGGTGGCGCATCGGGCCGAAGCAGAGCTCGGCTACAAGGCCGTGGCCTGGCAGGAGGCGAACGAATCCATCCTCGAGGCGCTCGTCGTGCGCAACGTCATCATGTACACCGTCGTCGGCGCGATCATGCTGGTCGCGGGTTTCGGCATCTTCAACATCATCTCCACCATCACCCATGAGAAGGCGCGCGACATCGCCATCATGAAGTCTCTCGGCTTCCCGGAGAGCGACATGCGCCGGCTGTTCCTGCTGGAGGGCATGGCGATCGGCGCGGCAGGCTCGGCGCTCGGCTGGCTGCTGGGCTTTTCGATGACCTACGCGCTGTCGCAAGTGCGCTTCGAGATCGCGGCGACCGGCCAGGAAATGACGCGCCTGCCGATCGCCTGGAGCATGCTTCACTATGCCATCGCCTCGTCCTTCGCGCTGGGCTCCGCCGCGGTGGCGGGATACCTGCCCGCGCGGCGCGCGGCGCGGCAGAACCCGGTCGATATCATCAGGGGCGCGACATGAGCGTGTTGGTGGAGACCGAAGGACTGACGCGCGTGCTGCCGGAAACCGTGCCGGTGACGCTGGTGAAGGACATCACGCTGTCGATCGGCGAGAAGGAGTTCGTGGCGGTCACCGGCCCCTCCGGTTCGGGCAAGTCGTCGCTGCTCTACCTGCTCGGCCTGCTCGACCGGCCGACCGGCGGAAAGCTCCATTTGGCAGGCCGTGACACCGGCCCCATGAACGAGCGGGAACGCGCGGCGACCCGGCTCTCGATGCTCGGCTTCGTGTTCCAGTTCCACTTCCTCCTGCCGGAGTTCACCGCCCGGGAAAATGTCGAAATCCCGATGCGCAGGCTCGGCCGGCTGCAGCGTGGCGAGATGCGGGAGCGGGCCGGCGAACTGCTCGCTTCGCTGGGGCTCGCCGACCACGCCGACAAGCGGCCCGACCAGCTCTCGGGCGGTCAGCGCCAGCGCGTGGCGGTGGCGCGCTCCCTGGCCAACGACCCGCCGCTCATCCTCGCCGACGAGCCGACGGGAAGCCTGGACTCCAAGAGCTCCGAACAGGTCTTCGCGATCCTTGCTGATCTGGTGCACGAGCGCGGCAAGACGGTGGTGGCAGTGACCCACGACCTCGACATGGCCGGGCGCATGGACCGCCGCATACACATCGTCGACGGCAAGATCGACGGCCAACCGCAATGACGCCAGTCGATGAAGGCGCGCTCCGGATGGGGCGGACGACCTATCGAAGATGCGTAAGCACGTTGAGCAGCTTGCCGGTCGGGTCGGAAACGAAGAAACGTCTGACGCCCCAGGGTTCGTCCGTCAATTCGTAGACCACCCTGGCGGCGATCTCGTTCGCGCGGCGATATACCCCGTCCACATCGTCGACCTCGATCGACAGATCCGGCACAGGGGTGCCTGAGCCGCCCTCGCTGGCGATGCTGACCTGAGGGGTGGTTGCTTCGCCTGATGCCAGCGTCACGAGCCAGCCGTGATCCATGACGGCATCGAGTTCGAACAAGTCGGAATAGAACTTCCTGACTTCTGTGACACTATCAGTTGCGACGATCGGCATGATGCGCAGCACGGTCATTGCGTAAGCCTCCGGCTCAGGATCCAAAGATGTCCGAACTGGGTCACGAATGCGACCCTCGCGTTTGCGCTGTCCCTGATCGGAGTGACGGGAAAGACGGCTGTAGGAACTGGGGGCGATGACATCATGATCTCCTGGGCGCGGCATGGGATGACTGCAGCCCGTCGCGTCGAAAAGGTTTCGGACGACAAGCTGCAGGCTCCTGATTTGGCGAATGTCCTTTCCCCGAAACCGCCGAACACTTTCGGGAGACAGGATCAGGCATAGCTGCCCGCGGCGGAGCGCGTCTTGAACAAAAACCTAAGAGGCCCGATCCAATACGTGCCCGACATAGGGCCAAACGCTCGCACGCAGGCGGCCAGGCGTCATCGATGAAAAGTGCTCGACCTCGCGCGTCATGTGCGACTGATCCGAGAACCGCGCCTCATATGCCACATCAGACAAGGAGGCCGCCGGCGACAGCCGGCCGAGCGCGATCCGAAACCTCTCGATCCTGAGATAGCGCTTCGGCGTGAGGCCGACATTCATGACGAAAAGTCTTCTGAAGACGTGGGCCGAGAGCCCCAACTCCTTGCAGACGTCCCTTATGGCCGCCCCCGCTCTGAGGCGCTCTATCCCCCGGTTCAGCACCGGCATTGCCGAACCATCGACAACCCGCTTTTCGATTTCGCTTTCGAGCAGATCGAGTCTGGCATGGTGCGTATCGAGGTTTCGGAGACGATCCGTAAGCCGAGCGGCATCCCCGCCCCAGAACCGCGCAAGGTCGATCACCTGGTCGGTGGTGTCATGGATCGGTCCAAAGAGCGGACCGGCTCCGCCGGGCTGGAAGCTCGCCCCGCACAGGGAAATCTGGGGTCTGCGCGAAATGCGGCGAGGCAAGGTCGAAGGGCCTTGCAGCACGTGCAACGGGCGTAGACTCGGGTCCTGCGGATCATTTTCGCCGAGCGGGATTCCCGAAAGGCTGAAAATGATCTGGGCCCGCCCCGAGGGCAAGACCGTCTCGTATCCATCCGCCGTTGCGTCCGAAACGCACCAGAGCCGGTCCACGATCAGCCTCGTTGTCTCTTTGTCGGGTTCGCGAGCCGTCAGCATGGAATTCCGCCGGTCGGATCTGTCTTCGTCCGGTATGATCCTAGCATCCTGCCGGCGACGGCGAGAATGCAATAACGATACGTCCCAGTCACAAGCGGCCCTGCGGCGCAGCATCGCCGTCCAGTGCCCTGCCCGGCGTTCCGGTACCAGCAGCCGTCGCTCAAAGCGTGGCCAGCCGGGAATTGGACACGGCGTTCGCATAGGCCCGGCGCAGCGTCAGCTTCTCTTCCAGCGCGGCGATGATCGCTGCGGCGAAATCCGTCTTGTACATCGCGCTGGCTCGGGCCAGGCCGCCCGGCGTGAAGACATTGATCTCGAGCAGCTTGTCGCCGACGAGATCGAGCCCGACAAGAAACATGCCGTCGCTCACCAATTTCGGCCGCACCAGTTCGGCGATGGCGAGCATCTTGTCCGTCACCTTGATCTTGCGCGCGGTTCCGGCAGCGTGGATGTTGGAGCGAAGGTCGCCCTTGGCGGGCACGCGGCGAAAGGCAGCATAGTTGCCGTCGCGCTCCAGAGGCCGGCCATTCATCAGGAACAGACGCACATCGCCGGACTTCGCCTCCGGAATATAGGCCTGCGCGACCAGATAGCCGTCGCCGCTGGCCGCCTCGAAGATCTGGTTGAGGTTGGAATCGTCAGGTTTGGCGATTTTGAAGACATTCTTGCCGCCCGAACCCTGGAGGGGCTTGACGATGCAGCCCCTTGGCTGCTTGTCGATGAATGCGCGTATCTCGGCAACGCTGCGCGATATCAGCGTCGCCGGCCTCACCACTTCGGGGAAAGCCTGGAGGTAGAGCTTGCTCTGCGCCTGCGCCAGGCCATCGGGATCGTTGACCACCACCACGCCGCGCTCGGCTGCAAGCCGCCCAAATGTGAGGCCCGCATTCACGGCCCAGGGCCGGTCGCTTGCGTCTAGCGACGGATCGTTGCGCAGGAACAGGATGTCGATATCGCTTATCGCGAAGGTCTTCTTCTGCGTCGCCGCCTCCTGCAGCGCGGTGTGCAGTTTTTCCGGGGTCTTGTAGGACGCGCTCGGCAGCACCACGACGCTGACCGCCAGGCTGTCGTCCGGTCGCAAGATGAAGTCGCCCGGCTCGACATAGACAACCGAATGCCCGCGCTGGGCCGCGGTCAGCGCCAGAGTCGTCGTGGTGTAGCCTGACGTCTCGCTCTCCACGGAATTGACAAAGAACGCAATGCGCATCGAGGACCTCCGGTCAGGTTTCCACCATGTCGATCGGATCAATCCCCGCCATCGCTTTCTTGAGGCGTGGCCTTGCCCCTTCCGACGAGAGGAATGCCGGTTCGAGCAGAGGCGGCCGCAACAGTCCGCGTGCGCTGAGTTCCTGGATCGCGCCGAAATGTGCCGCGGAGATCTTGCCGATCCAGAAGGGCGTGAGGCTGCCGCCGTTCCTCAGATGATCCAGCACCTCCAGCACACCGCGCAGATAGATCGCGTCCTTTGCAAGACCGCCGCCCCGGAAGATACGCAAGACGACATTGAAGGCAACATGCTCACCGAAACCATGATCTTCATGCAGAATCCGGAAGACCTGATCGAAGGATGCGCCGTCAAGCATCGCCTCGCATGCGACGACCCTGGCGGCAAGCAGCCTCAGCCGCGCGGCGGTCATGCCACCGACCAGATATTCCGCCAGCACGGCGAGCCCCTCCTGCATGCCTTCATAGCCGGCAAGGCCGCTGCGAAGTATGGAGAGCCCCTGCATATCGCCGTTGAAATAGGTCAACAGATGCACTCCGATCTCGTGGCTGAGAAGAGCCGTCAGCCGCTCCGGAGCGAGGCTGGTGTCGCGCGAAACGAACAGCCGGTTTCGAGAAACGAGAAGACCGGCCGGCAGGTCGGCTCGAATTTCCACCGAGGCTTCGAAACCGGGGTGGATTGCGCGGTACCCGGCAATCATGTCCCGCGCTGCAGCCGCGACTGCGTCGGCGCCGAGACCCTTTTGCGGCGCTGCCGATGCCGCGCCGGCCGTTTTCCCGAGAATGTCGCGTGCCCTTGTGGCCAGCGCCGGCTCGACATTTCCATAGAGCGCGCGTCCGAGCTCGACGAAGCGGGGCGTCTCTCGCGTCGCGAGCAGCGACAGTTGAAGGTCGAGTTCCTGCTGTTTTTCGGAAAGCAGCCCGCTCAGGAGCGGATCTTCAAGGTGGTCGAGCGAGATGGAATAGAGCTTGCGCTTCTCGGCGGCGATCTCGACTTCGAGCGGCCGGTAGTACAGCTTCGGCGCTCGTTCGAAATCGCCTGCCTGGAATTCCAGCCAGGCTTGCTCGGCATTGATCGGCGTGACCGCAAGCAGGAAGTCGAAGGCCGACGCCACCTCGTCGATCGACCGGTCGGCGCGTGTCACGGCGTCGACATAGGCACGCCGCCCGAGGGAACGATGGGTTACCGGGGGCTCGAGCTTCGATGCCTTCAGAAAGGCGCTGACGGCCTGAAGCGCCGTATCGACCATGTTGGCCACGACACGATCGTGCAGTGCGGGGTAGATGCGCTCGGTACCGGGCACCTTGTAGATCGGCGCGAAGCGAACCGCGAGCCATGCGACATTGCCGAGATCGTCCCAAAGCTGTGCCTCCCCCGACGGAGCGGAGCCGAGTTCGCACACGCGGGGTGTCCGGTACTTCACCTCGCGCTCGGACGCCGCGGTCGCGAAACACTTGAGTGCGGCCTTCTCCGGGGCGGTTTCACCGCTGCCCAATGCGATCTCGAAGGGCCTCAGGAAGGGCACGTCCTCCGTCAGGAACCGGTCCTCGGCCAGTTCGCCTAAATCGATCACGAGAAATGCGCCGCAACGCTCCCGCATCCTTTGCGCCACCAGCCGCACCACCGCGCGGGCGAGGCCGATATCGGCCGCGATCAAATAGGACGCGCTGGCTGAAGCGATGTGGTATGCGGCATTCTGCTGGGATCCCAGATGGACGCAGAGAAAGGGCAGCGGCCGGTCCAGGTGCAGACGGTGGCCGTCGCAGAAATCGTTGCGGATCGGCCTGCCATCCTTCTGAAGCGCGTCGAGGTCCAATTCGATCGGTGCCAGGGGAGCACCGGGTACCACGAGCTTCGGCCTCATGCCATGCCCCGCAGAGCCTGCTCAAGGACCGGCACCGTGGAGGCCAGCGCGGCACGCAACTTTCCGATCGCTCGCCAGTCGGGTACGCCGCTCCATTCGTCCATGAATATCTTCTTGAACTCCACCGCAATCGCGCAGCCGGTCCGGGGAAACCCGGCATGGACGAAACGGGTCTGTTCGCCCCTGCCTTGAAAGGCGACATTCTCGCGCACATCGAGTTTCCTGCCATCCAGATGGCGACCGCCCAGCGCATCGATGAAAGGGTCGACGACCGGCGCCCATCGCTTACGATCCATGGAGAAGGTGCCTATGTTGATGTCGGGCGCCAGGTCCGGAGACGCGGGGTCGGCCTTCGGCCCATCGCGGCGGTGGTTGTAACTATGGACATCGACCAGCACGAACGCTCCGTAGCGCCCTTCGATCCCGGCCAGAACACGCTTCAACGCGCCGTAATAGGCATCGTGGAAGGAAAGCGACGCCTTCACCACGTCGTCGGACGGTCGCTCTCTCCAGACATCCAGGCCCCAGGACTGCTCGGGCGACAGATAGACGGCCTGCTCGCGGGCGCGATTCAGATCGACCTCGAAGCGCGATCGATGAACGACGATCCGGGACGGGAAATCGGCGATAAGATGCTCCGTAAAGGGATCCTCCTCGCGTCGCCGGTCGGCTTCGGCGAGGCACATCAGGGACCGACAGGTGCTGCTCACGTCGGTGCCGCTATGAATCGCCGTTCCCACAACCGGGGAATCGCCCAACTCGATCGTCCAGCCTTCCGGATCCGCTTTCAAAATTCGCTTGTTCACGATCATCGAATGCATGGATGGGCCGGACGGTTCCGGCTCGCGAGCAAATCTCAACGATCGCACCGGCTCGTCCGTCGGCTCTGGCTGCAGACACAGCCAAGTCGTCGCTTCGGGCCGCCCATCGTCAGGCCGATGTCATGATCGCGGCATGCACGTGCGAAAATTGCGGAATGGGTGGCTGCCAATGGTCTGACGGCGGTGGTCGCATTCTTCCACGCGGACGAGATCCGCCCTGGGCAACCTCAGGCCATCGTGTCCGGCCCCGGATCGCCACCGGCCGCCGCGATCGCCAGCCTGCGCATATAGTGGCTCCAGCCCTTCTCATGGCTGGCACGTTCGGCCTCGTCGGGCAGGCCGCTGTGGGTCAGGCGCAACAGGGTGCCGCCGCCCTCCTTTTCGACGAGGTCGATCTCGATGAGCGTCGAACCGGGCGGCACGTTCTCGCGTCCTTCCCAGCCGAAGCTGTAGGCGAGGCGATGGACGGGGATGACTTCCGTGAACTCGCCGCGGGCGAGACTTTTGCCGCCCACATCGACGAGATAGATGCCGCCGGGATGCGGCTCCACGGTCGCCTTGCTGGCGAGCCAGCGCATGATCTTGTCGGGATCGGTGAGGAAGGCGAAGACCGTCGCCTGCGGGGCGGCGATCTCGATCTCGCTGCGAACCGTCTCGGCCATGACTGCTCCTCCGGATGGTCGGTATGCGATGCTTGCTGCAATGTAGGCCGAATGCGGGCGACGACAAGAAAGCTGCTGCCGCCTCATGACAGGCGCGCGACGCCGTTGCATGATCGCAGTCATGCAACTGCCCTGCGCCCTCTCCTTTCTCGTCGACGAGGCGAGCGACATGCCAGGCGCCGACTCTTTTCTCGCAGAGCTCGGCGCGCGGCTCCTCGCCGACGGCCTGCCGCTCGCCGGCGGCAGCCTTACCCAGGCACCGCCACACCCGATCATCGCACGGCGCAGCTGGCTCTGGCGTGCCGACGCAGGGACAGTGATCCAGGCGCTGGGCATCGGCACAGCCGGGACAACCGGTGCCGAGCACGCCAAGGCCGATCGCGACTGGCTGGCGGGCCTCGGCATGGTCGTCATGGAGGAAGATGCCGCCGGCCATGGGCATGATCGCGCAGCGATCCGCTGGGCGGCGACCCGGCCGCTCGACGCGTCCGAGCTGGAGCTGCTGCGCGCGGTGGCGCGCTTCGCCGTCGCGCCGCTTGCCGTAATCGCGGGGCGCGCGACACTGGCGGCGCTGCTCGAGACCTATCTCGGCCGGCGCAGCGCAGCCCAGGTGCTGGCCGGCCGGCTGCGGCGCGAGACCGGCGAGACCATCCGGGCGGCCCTGCTCTACGCCGACCTGCGGGGCTTCACCGCCCTGTCGGAAACGGCGAAGCCAAAGGAGGTGATCGCCGCGCTCGACGCCTGGTTCGACCGCATCGGCGGCGCCGTCCACGCCTTCGGTGGCGAGGTGCTGAAATTCATCGGCGACGGCGTGCTTGCGATCTTCCCGATCGGAGAGCGCAGCAGCGGCGCGGCATGCGACGCGGCGCTGCGCGCGGTCGCCGCCGCGCGCGCCGGCATGAACCATCTCGACAAGAGCCGCGCCGAGCAAGGGCTGCCGCCCCTGCCGTTCGGCACGGCACTGCATGTCGGCGAGATGCTGTGGGGCAATATCGGCACCGCCGACCGGCTGGACTTCACGGCGATAGGCCCCGCGGTCAATCTCGTCAGCCGGCTGGAGGGCCTCTGCCGACCGCTCGGCCGAACCGTTCTTCTCTCGGGTGCCATCGCGGCGGAAACCACGCAGCCGCTGGTTCCGCTCGGCGAACACAGGCTGCGCGGCATCGCAGCGCCCTGCGCGGTGTTCGCACTGCGGGAGTGAAGTGCCGATCTTGCCGCCCTGGCTGCGTGCAGGCCGTGATATGCGTGCGGATCGAAGCCTGTCGCCCGTCGATCGCATCGACCGGCGGCATCATGCCGCCTGCGTCCGGCGTGGCGTTTCGTCGTCGGCCATGAACTGCAGCATGGCGGCAAGCGCGCCGACGACGATCAGAGAAATCCACGCCGTCGAGTAGCTGCCGCTCCATTGATAGGTGAGACCGCCGAGCCACGCGCCGAGAAAGGCGCCGAGTTGGTGGGTCAGAAACATCACGCCGAACAACGTTCCGAAATTGGCCGCGCCGAAGCGCGAATTGATGAGGCCGCTGACGGGAGGCACGACGCTCAGCCAGAGAAACCCCATGGCCGCGGCGAAGACGAGCGCTGTTTCGGCGCTGACCGGCAAGGCGAAGAAAAAGGCGACGGAGGCCGTCCTCAACAGATAGATCAGCGCCAGCACATTCTTGTTGCCCCAGCGCTGGCAGACGTAGCCCGCAACCAGCGTTCCGACCGCGTTGCAGATGCCGATGAGCGCGATCGCCTGGGCGCTGACCGACGGCGGCAGGCCGCAGATGCTGATGTATTTCGGCAGGTGGGTCGCGATGAAGATCAACTGGAAACCGCAGGCAAAGAAGGAAACGGTCGTGACGACGAAAGCCTGGTCGGCGAGTGCCTCCCTTATGGCGCCGCGCGCGTCGGGCTTCTCGCCGGTCGCGCCTTCACCGCCGTCCGGCGCGCCGCCGCGGAAGGCGAAGGCGACCGCTGCCATGCACAAAGCGAGCGCCGCCAGCCCGCCGAGCGCTCCCTGCCAGGACCAGAGCTCGATCATCGCTTGTGCCGTCGGCGCCAGCACGAAGGTGCCGAGCGAACCGACGGCGGCGAGGATCGACACGGCGGCGGCGCGGACGGCAGGCGCGGCGAGCCGCGAGACGATGCCCACCAAAACGCCGTGCGAGGTTCCGGCGACAGCCAGGCCAATCATCAGGCCGCCGCCCAGATAGAGCCCGAGCGCACTGCCGATGCCGACCAGGTAAAGACCGGCACAAAACAGCAGGGAGGCCACGATGACGACGAGCCGGCCGCCATAGCGGTCGCAGAGCGCGCCCATGAACGGCTGCCCGATGCCCCAGGCCAGGTTCTGCAGCGCCATGGCAAGGCCAAAGGCGGCGACGGAGATTCCCGTGCCTCGCACCATCGGGTCCATGAAAAGGCCGAGACTCTGCCTCAGCCCCATGGAGAGAGACAGGACGGTCCCTGCCGCGACGAGCGAGACGATCAGGACCGGAGACCAGGATCCGGCGGCGCGTGACGACAAGGGCTTCCTCCCGGGAACGACAAACGCCCCGGACCATAGGCATCAGCCCAAGAGAGGAAACTCACTAGTCGGTATACATGGCCGCCGCGCCCGCCAGGCCGTTCCCGTCGCCTTCCGGCCGGCCGGGATCCACCCGGGCGACCAGGCCCCTCGCGACGATCGTCGCCGCGGCATCTCCTGCCGAGATCGCGTAGGCGGTATCGCGATGGATAAGCATATGCATGATCGCGCCCTCGACCAGGATCATCAGTTGCCGGGCAAGCGGTACCGCATCCGAGACGCCGGCGCCGTCCAGCTCGTGGGCGAGCCAGGCTTCGAAGCGCCGCTTGTGGTCCGCGGCCATGGCCACCGCCGGATGGCCGGGCTGATCGGCGAGCTCGACCGCGGCGCGCGTGAACCCGCAGCCACGCCATTTCGGCCTCTCGGCATAGTCGGCGAGAGCATGGAACAGGCCCATGATCCGCTCGGGCATCGGCCTGCCGCCGTCGCCCAGCCAGCGGCGATAGCGCTCCACCGTCGGCGCATCCCGCGCCGCGAGATAAGCGGCGATCAGATCGTCCTTGCTCCTGAAATGATAATAGAGCGTGCGCTTGGTGACGCCGGCCCGCTCGGCAATGGCGTCCACGCCGACGCTGCGCAGCCCGTGTTCGTAGAACAGAAGCTCTGCCGCGCCGATGATCCTGGTTCGCGTATCCGACTGCGCCATTTCATCCCTCTCGCGCCCTGCCCCGGACAAGGAGACTATCGCAGCGGAATCGGGCTTTGTAGCCGCCCAGCCGAACTCATGCCGCGCGACGTTCCCGGTTCCGGAACGGTCGCCGCCCGTCTCGACGACTGCGGCGGCGAGCGCATCAAGCGCCCTTGCCCGTGTCTCCTGGTCAAGGCGCCGGAAAATACCGGTCAATGCCTGCGTCAGCGTGCGGCGGCGGCCCTCCCCGCGCGGCTCGCCGTTCGTGCCGTCCAAGCCGCGCCTCCGGCGGAACGGCCGTCACCGGGAGCTTTGCGCGAAAGCCCGCGTGGCCCCGGTGAAGGCGTCGCGCATGATGTCGACGTCGGAGGCGAGCACCACGAGCTGATAGCCTTCGTCGCGCCGCTCAAGAGCCTTGCCAAGATCACCCGTAAAGATGCCGCAGGAGCACATCTGTGTGCGTCCGCTGGCGAGCCCTTCATGGGCGACATGGATGTCGCCGTCTTCAGACAGTTCCGGACGCAAGGCCGCTGCGCGTCCTTGCTGAAATTGCTCCGATCCCGCCGACCCGGAACCAATCGATGAATGCCCGCAGCTTCGCGGGCTGCAGGTCGCGGGACGGGAAGTAGATGTGGAGTTGCTGCTGCTCCGGCTCATAGGCGTCGAGTATGCTCACCAGTTCTCCTGTCCTGAGGGCATCTTCCTCGGTAACCCGAAAACGCTGAGCCAGCCCAAGGCCCGCATGCGAGGCCAGCGAGAAATGCGCGTTGTCGTCGAGGATGAGCACTCCTGGCGGATCGAACTGGACGATCTCCTCGCCGCGGCGAAAGATGAGCGGTTCCAGTCTTCCGCTTCCCGGATAACGGTATCGGATTACGCGGTGACGGCTCAATTCCTCCGGCGTCCGCGGCGTGCCGGCACGCGCCAGATAGTCCGGGCTGGCGAGCATCGAGCGACGCAGGGGCGGACCGATTGGAACGGAGATCATGTCCAACGCCAACGCGCCCCTGAAGCGGATGCCGGCATCGAATCCCTTGCTCACGATGTCGGTCAGGCGGTCATCCGTCGACAGTTCCAGGCGGATCGCCGGATAGCGCGTGACGAAATCCGCCAGCGTCGGCAGGACGCAGATTTCCGCCGCCAGTCGCGACAGAGTGATCCTGAGATGGCCGGACGGCTCGCCATCGGTCTCCTTCACCGCCTCCACGGCGCCCGAGAGAAGCCCGATCGGCCCCTCGATCGCCTCGAACAGTTCGCGGCCCCGCTCGGTCAAACGGACGCTGCGGCTCGTGCGATCGAAGAGGCGTATGCCCAGCCGCAGCTCGAGTTGCCGGATCGCCTGGGAAACCGCCGAGACGGAGATGCCGAGCCGGCCGGACGCGGCAGTAAATCCACCGGCCTCCGCAACGGCGCGGAAGACGGGCAAAGCGCTCAGAACAGTGGATTCCATCATTAAGAATACCTTCACGATCCTTCCATGAATCTGCCCGTTTTTCCGGATGGTTGTCGAGCCTATTTCTCCTGACGTCACCAATGGAGATCCCAACTATGTCTCTCACCACAGTTCCTCCGGCCATCTCGCGTGGCACCGAGCCGGAGGGTCGGCCCGCCGGCGCCATGATCGACGCGCTCGACAACGCCATCGACAGCGCGCTCGCGGATCAACGCATCGTCGGATGCGTGCTGCTCGTCGCGGAACACGGCCGTATCGTCTTCGCACGGGCAGCCGGACTGGCCGACCGCGAGGCCGGACGCCCGATGCGCATCGACACGCCCTTCCGCTACGCCTCCGTAACCAAACCATTCACGACCCTGGCCGCGCTGAAGCTGGTGGAGGCGGGGCTCCTCGGCGCGGACGATCCGGTCGGAAAGTGGCTCCCGGGCTTCGCCCCCCGAACCGCCGACGGCTCGGCTGCAGAGATCAGTGTTGGTCAATTGATGTCCCACACGGCTGGGCTCGACTACCGCTTCCAGCAGGCGACCGACGGCGCCTATGCAAAAGCCGGCATATCGGACGGGCTCGACGAAGCCGATATTTCACTTGTCGAGAACCTCGCCCGCATTGCCTCGGCCCCACTGAGTGGCGCTCCCGGAGGCGGGTGGCGTTATTCGGTCGCGACCGACGTACTCGGCGCCGTCGTCGAAGCGGCAACGGCCAAACCCCTTGCGGAGGCCGTTGTCGATCTCGTCACCCGACCGCTCGGCCTGACCGCGTCTTTCCACGCTTCGCCGGCTGGGCTGGCGACGCCCTACCACGACGGAGAAGGCTCGCCCGTGCGGATGGAAGGCGTGACCGACGTTCCGCTGCCGGCCTATCTCGGCTCGGCGGTGCGTTTCGACCCCGGGCGCATCGGACGTCATGCCGCGTTCCCTTCCGGTGGAGCTGGCATGGCGGGCACCGCGCAAGACGTGCTCAGTCTTCTGGAAGCCTATCGCGGCGGCTCCTTCCTTTCGGCCGTCTCCCGCGAGGCGGCCCGACAGATCCGCGTCGGCGGCGAGGCCATGACGCAGGGACCGGGCTGGGGCTTTTGCTGGACGGGCGCGGTGCTCATCGATCCGGAAGCGGCCGCTTCCACCCTGTCGCAGGGAACCGTTTCATGGGGTGGCGTCTACGGGCACTGGTGGTGCGTCGACCATCAGCGCGCACGGGTCGCCGTGCTGCTCACCAACACCGCCTATGAGGGAATGGTGGGACGCCTCCCGCGGGACATTGCCAATGCCCTCTGAATAGCCCGCGGATCAGGCATCGCCCTTCCAGGCCGGCTCGCCATCCCTATCATCGGGTCGCCGCGACGGACCCGGTTGACAAACGCATAACTCATCAGTTATCGGTCCAATCAATAGCCAACGGGTTATACGTTTCGATGCCGAGCAATCATGACGTGCTCTTCAAGACACTCGCCGATCCGACGCGGCGCGCCATCTTCGAGCGTCTCTGCCGCGACGGGGAGCAGACCGTGGCGGCGCTGACGGCCCGGGCCGGGGTCTCGCAGCCGGCCGTGTCGAAGCATCTCGGCGTGCTGAAGCTGGCCGGTCTGGTGCGCGATCGCCACGAGGGCCGGCAGACGCATTATTCGCCACAGCCCGGCGCACTCGCGCCGCTGGCCGACTGGACAAGCGAGATGAGCGGCTTCTGGGAGAAGCGGTTCGACGACCTCGAAGATTTGCTGCACAGGATGGACCAATGAACGACCAATCGAACACGCGCTCGATCATCATCGAACGGGAAATCGCGTTTCCGCCTCAGAAGATCTGGCGCGCCCTCACCCAGCCGCACCTGATCGGCGAGTGGCTCATGAAGAACGACTTCGAGCCGGTCGTCGGCCATCGGTTCGGTCTCCGCGCGGAGTGGGGCTCGGTCGAGTGCGAGGTGCTCGAAGTAGAGCCGCACAAGACGCTCTCCTACACGTGGGGCGACCACGATCTCAAAAGTGTGGTCACCTGGACGCTCACCGATACGGACAAGGGCACACGGCTGCGCATGGAGCAATCGGGCTTCCGGCAGGATCAGCCACGCTACTACGGCGGCGCCAAGGCCGGCTGGCCGCAGCTCTTCGACAAGCTGGAAGAGGTGTTGGCGCAGCTGGACTGACAACCCGCGCCGGAACGCGATCAATTCACAGGAGAGCTTCCATGGACTGGAGCAAGTGGGTTCGCCAGCTACATCGCTGGCTGTCTGTCATCTTCACGGCGACCGTAATCGCCAACTTCGTCGCGATGGGGTTGGGAGAGCCGCCCGCCTGGGTGGTCTATTCGCCCCTGTTGCCGCTTTTCCTGTTGCTGTTCACGGGCCTCTACATGTTCGTGCTGCCCTACGCCGGCAAATGGCGCGGCGCACGATACGGCACCGTACAGGAATGACTGCGATGAAAGGCACGACGGCAGGCAAATCCGGACAGGCCGGGAAAAGGGCCAAGCCTGCCGCAACGAAGCCGAAGCTCCTTTCTGGCGGCAACCCGCAGATCGCGAAGGCCGACGGCGACGCGCCCGTGCAGGCCTATATCGACGCCATGCCTGGCTGGAAAAGCGATGCCGGGCGACATCTCGACCAGCTGATCGCGCGCACCGTCCCCGAGGTGCGCAAGGCGGTCAAGTGGAATTCGCCATTCTACGGCATCGAGGGCCGGGGCTGGTTCCTGAGCTTCCACTGCTTCACGAAATACATCAAGGTGACGTTCTTCAGCGGGTCATCGCTGGATCCTCTCCCACCCGTCGAGTCCAAGGACAAGAACACACGCTATTTCCATGTCCACGAGGGCGAGCCGCTTGACGAGGAACTCGTCGCAAGCTGGGTCAGGCAGGCTTCGGAACTGCCCGGCTGGGTTCCCTGATCGAGGGAGCCTCCCCGCGACCCGGGGTTATGCTCGCGCAGAAACAGGCAAACAGGAAGATCGACAGATGGCGAAGAGCAGCGCTCAGGCGGAAAAATCTCCATCGCAGCTTATCGACGACAGGATCAAGGAGCTCGGCGACTGGCGGGGCGAAACGCTCTCCAGGATACGCTCCCTGATCAGGCAGGCCGACCCCGGCGTGGTCGAAGAGTGGAAATGGCGCGGGGTTCCCGTGTGGTATCGCGACGGCATGATCTGCACCGGCGAGACGTACAAGAACGTCGTAAAGGTGACCTTCGCCAAGGGCGCGTCGCTCGACGACCCTGCCGGCCTGTTCAATTCGAGCCTTGACGGCAACGTCAGACGCGCCATCGACTTCCGCGAGGGCGAGACGATCGATGAAGAGGCGCTGAAGGCACTCGTCCGCGCCGCGATCGCACTCAACGCACCCCGCAAGCGCGGCCGATCAGGCCAGGGAGCGGGAGCCGCCTAAGGTATCAGCACGAGCTTGCCGGTGCTCCGACGGCTCTCCATTGCGCGATGCGCCTCAGACGCCCGCTCCAGCGGAAAGGGGCTTGCCGGCAGCTGCGTCAAAGTTCCATCCGCAGCCCTCCGGAACAGGCCGGCGAGATCCGCCTTCAGATTGTTCACGTCCAGCAATGGGAGGAGCGCGAACCCTTTTATGGACTGATTTGCGGAGAACATCGCCTCCAGATCGGCCGGCGCAAGATCGAACCTGCCCAAGGCCCCAAACGCCAGTTCGCCACGAGGCGCCAAGGCGGCGAGGCTGGCCTTGGTGTGCGCGCCGCCGATCATCTCGTAGACGATATCCACGCCGCCTCCGTTGATCTCCCTGACCTGGTCGGCCCAGTCGGGATGGGTGTAGTCGACCCCGACATGCGCGCCGAGCGAACGGGCCAGTTCGAGCTTTTCGGCCGAGCTTGCAGCCGCAATCACGCGCGTCGCACCCGCCCCGGCCGCGAGTTGCACGACCAGGGAACCGACGCCGCCGGCCGCGGCATTGACGAGGACGGTCTTGCCTGTCGGGTTGCTGCGGCGGATCAGATGGAGGGCGGTCAGCCCCTGGACCAACAAGGCGACGGCATCCTCGAAGGAGAGACCATCTGGCAAAGGAACGGCCGACGAGGCTTCGACCGCCACATATTCGGCATAGCCTCCCGCCCCGCGTCCAACTGCGAACATCGGGACGGCGACGCGCGTGCCGACTTCAGGAGTTCGAACATCGTCGCCGACGGCTTCGATCTCACCCGCAATCTCGACGCCCGGGATTATCGGCAGGTCGGGGGTCACGGCATAGCGGTTGCGCAGCATCAATGTCTCGAAGAAGTTGATGCCGGAAGCCCTGACCCGGACAAGCACTTCGCCACGGCCCGGAAGCGGTTTTTGCACGTCGACGACTTCAAGTGCGTCGGGGCCGTCGAAACGGCTGAACAAAATGGCCTTCATGGCAAAGAAACCCATCCGTGATTTGGTGATGAACCTATCTTGCCGTATGGACGAAATTCCGACTACGAACTCTTTCGTTCCATAGTGACCAGTTGGTAACCATGACCGAGCCGATCAAAAGGCTTCCGATGCGTCCGGCCGAGCGCGCGCCCAGGGTGATATCGGGCCGATGGAAAGCCATTGTCCTCTACCATCTGTTCGATGGCCCGAAACGTCTCTCGGAATTGCGACGCGCCATTCCCGAGATCAGCCAGAAGGTGCTGGTCCAGCAGCTTCGCGAGATGGAGGAACATGGCCTTGTTCATCGCGAGGTGTTCCGTCAGGTTCCGCCGCGCGTGGACTATTCGGCCACGCAGCTTGGATTGAGCCTGGAGCCCGTGTTGCGCGCGCTCTGCGAATGGGGGCAGCACCATGCCGCGGAACTGAACGAGCTCGATCGGCTGGCCGACTGCGCCCTCATCGTCTCCGGACAGGGGGACTGAACCAATTGCGCGATGTGGCGACGCCGGTCGAAGAAAGTCGGCCGGCAGTCCTCAAGGCGCCGGTGCAGGCGAACGAAAGTCTTCCGGTCGCGCGGCATAGAACCGATCCGGCGGCGTCCAGCGATCAGGGATATAGGTCTCGCCCCACCGTGCGAGCGCCTGCAGCGTGGGGATGAGCGCTGCGCCCTTTTCGGTGAGGGCATAGGCTCCCGAGACGGTTCCCTGCCGCGTACGAGTCCGCACGATGAGACCGGCCTGTTCCAGTTGCCGGAGACGACCGGCGAGTATGTTCGTGGCAATCCGCTCCTGCTCAGACAGCAGTTCGGAATAGCTCGTCGCGCCCATCACCATGGAGCGCAGTATCACCAGCGACCATCGATCCCCGACAAGGTCCAGTGCCGATGCGATCGGGCAACCTGAACGATAGGACGTCATGACGGCATTCCTTTGAACTTGCAATTTGCAAGATAAAGGGCTAACTTGCAATTTGCAAGTTCAAAATGGATCGGATGGCTTTGTTCCATCCGAACGGAGGGAGGGGTCCATGTTGCCGATCACGGGAACCGTCGCCGCACTGGCCAGCGTGGCGCTGGTCGCACTGAGCATCCCGGTCAGCCTGCAGCGGATGAAGGTCGACACCAGGATCGGCATGGGCAGCGACCCGACCCTCTTGCGCCGCATCCGGGCGCAGGGCAACTTCATCGAATATGTTCCACTCGCGCTCATCGTCCTCGCGCTGTGCGAATTTCGAGGAGTACCCGCCGCCTGGCTATACACCATCGCCATCCTGCTGGTTCTCGGCCGGGCGCTTCACGTTGCCGGCATGCTGACTGGCGTGACGCCGATACGGGCAAGCGGCATGTTGGGAACGTACGGCGCGCTGCTGGTCGGGGCGGCGGTACTGGCGCTAGTCTAAGTCTAGAGTGCGCCGGGCGGCGGCTTCCTCAATGAGCAAAAGCAGCCGCCTGCACGGAATGCCCGCTCCTGGCACAACTCGCCCGAGGCTTCCGCCTTCCTCGCGCCGCGATTTGATCCTGGCGTCGACACCTGCGCCAAGTTGCACCGGTGCTGCTCATTCACCATCGGATTACTCTGAAGATAGGCGTTGACGCGGGTCCCCTAGCGCCCCGTATATTGTGCCGGGAACTTCCCTCCCCCCGCGCTCTCGTGCCTCGCTCGCCGCGACATCAACCTCGATTTCGCCGACACTTCCGGGCAACGGCCTCAGTCGCCGCACGGCGAGCTTGCTGCGACCTTTGATGTAGACCCAACAGACAAATTCTTGCCGCCAGAAATTTAGGATATTGTGTGTTCGGCAGATCACCCGACCTGCCCACAGCATTGTGGGAGAATGCAACATGCCACTGTTCATAATCACTGGGTGTTATTCAGCCACGGCAGCAAAGGGGATGATTGACAATCCCTCGGACCGAGAAGAGGCGGCCCGTGCAATCATGGAAGCAGCGGGCGGGAAACAGCATTCTTTCTACATCACGACCGGCGAAACCGACTGGATGGTAGTCGCTGAATTCGCCGACGGTGCCGATCTGATCCCCGCGCTACTCGTCGTCGGCGCATCGGGGGCAGTATCGAATGTCAAGACCGTGCGAGCATACACGGGCGCGGAATTCAAAGCGGCCCAAGAGAAGGCGAACAAAATCGCATCCTCCTACAGATCTCCGGCAAATTAAGCAGACCACTGGTTGAAATGCTTCTGGCAGCGGATTGAAATCTCCGCTGCCAGAACCGGTGCTGGCGCGTTCCCTCAGTGCTGGATGGACGTTCTCGGAACCGCGGCCGTCCGGCAGGAGGTCCAGATAGAGGCGCAGAGACGCGAGATCGATATGCGCCCCCGTGCAAGCAGGCGCCCCCCGGCACAAGAAAGCCGCGATCCCCGTCGCGCGGCTTATGGTGCCCCTCTACAGGGTGTTGCGTGAATGTCGCTCGCGCAGATGACCTACTCGGGATAGGTTTCAACGCCTTCCTGCGTCGCCTTGTTGAAAAGAATGAATACCAAGGGGTTACCAGGCTCGGACATTGCATCGCTGCGCTGACCCGTTATCTCTCCGGCCACGCCGCTTGTATACTCCGCAACAACTTCGCCGAAGCTGTTGCGCTGGATGGCCACCTTCTGTCCGGCCTCGACCTTGTCGTTGAGCTTGACCAGATGCTCGACGAGCCCACCCGCGGTGGCCAGGATGGGAAACGCACTATTGCCGACAAAGACGCTCACGTCCTTGCCGGTACGCCCCATCGGCCCGGCCACGATGCCGTGATGCTTGAGGACGTTCATCGTGCCTTCCACGAAGAGCGAGATCATCTCGAGGTCCAGGTGGCGGGCAGCCCCGATCTC
The DNA here is from genome assembly GCF_016756635.1 of Mesorhizobium sp. L-8-10. NCBI lineage: Bacteria > Pseudomonadati > Pseudomonadota > Alphaproteobacteria > Hyphomicrobiales > Phyllobacteriaceae > Mesorhizobium > Mesorhizobium sp. L-8-10. The sequence goes on from NZ_AP023263.1 coordinate 6,847,782, forward strand.
CGGGCAAAAGGACGGGATGCCCGCGGCGACAAACGCGTTGTGGAGGACGTTGGGATATGTAGGGTTGTCGAAGATCTGGCCGACGGGATAGAGTTCCGCCATCGCCTTGATCTCAGGTATGTCCATCTCGGCAATATTGAATGCTGCGACCTCGAACCCGGTTGTTCCGGTGTGGAAGTCGATCGCGAAGTCGGCGTTTGGCCGCAGCAGCCGGTTGAACAGCAGCCCGGCGTGCCGGCTGGGGGCGGTGATGTCGTTCTCGTTGCCGGGCCACACCCGGTTCGTATCGACCAGATCCGGGCCCCTACCAAAATTGGGCCATCTGCGCTGCATGCTTTCGATGGCTGGGCGCGCTACGTCCGTGACCGCCATGACCGTGCCCGACATCTGTGCCGGATCGAGCTGGTTCATCACGGTCTGGACCGTGTGAATGGAGCTCATCTCGTCGCCATGCACACCGCTGGTCAGGACGCCGCGCTTGCCCGGATTTGCCCCCCTGGCGACCGTCACGGACACATGCCAATGCTGTCCGGTCGGCATCTGCACGCCCTGAAAGTACAAAAGGTGCTTCTGTCCGGGCGCCAGGTCGTTGACGTCGAGCGTTCTGACGACCTTCTTCCCGTCGATCACGTCGCCTGTATAGACGGTCCCCCCCGCTGTACCTGCCGCCGTGTCCTGGGCAATCGCGGAACCAGTGTTGCCGGCAAGGACAGCAGACGCGCCGACCGTGGCAATAGACGCGATCATGAAATCGCGGCGATCAAGACCTTCCTTAAGCTCTTCCGACATGATGGGATCCTTTGTCATTGTGAAAGGCAGCGTTCGTACTACGGCACCATATCGGTCACGAACATCCCCACGCGACTTCAAACTACGAGTATGCCGGCGAGACTCGCAAGGTGCATGCGACAGCAATGTCGGCAATGGTGAGACTTGAGCCGTTGCGCGTCCGGAATGCGCCGGTTGCTCGTATCGGTCAGCGAAACATACGACAGGAAACCGCAGTCCCGCCGTCGGCAACGTCCTTTGTCGGAACCGCTTAACCGCGATGGCGGGCCGTGCGGGATAGCGATGGGAACTTCGTCTGCGCCATAGCCCACCAACCCGTGTGGGATTTCTCCAGCGCTGCCGGGAGGGAGCAGCAGGTCGACGTTTCGAGGGCCCATCGCGACTTTCGCCTTCCGGCGCTCAGCGGCCAGCTTGCAGGTGCCCCCTTGCCATGGATATTGCACAGGCTGATGGGGTCGTATAGGCCACGTTCGCCGGACTATCGATGCCGATCGAACTTGAAGCCTGTTCCCGCACTGGGCGAGGCTTACTTGGTGAAGACCTTCTTTTTGACAGAGGCAAGGCGTGGCTGACGACAACGATGAATATGTCTACGACGAAGCGACCGGTGAATGGCGTCCGGCTGCCGAGATGGCCGCGTCCGCCAATGCCGATCAGGCCGTGGTTCGCGATGCTGCCGGGAATATCCTCGCCGATGGCGATTCGGTCACGCTCATAAAGGATCTGAAGGTGAAGGGGACCAGCCAGACCCTGAAGCAGGGTACGGTCATCAAGTCGATCCGCCTTACGGATAATGACCAGGAGATCGACTGTCGCCACGAAGGGATCAAGGGCCTTGTCTTGCGCACGGAATTCGTTCGCAAGCGCTGATACGCCTGCGAGCATGCCTCCATGACGGTCCGCATCGGGTCGCCAACGAGCCATGAGAACCGTGTCTACGCCAGGGATGGAACGTCCAGCAGAAGCCCGAAGCAGGTGAGCGTCCGGGCGCCGTCGATCAGGAGTGCTCGGCCAGCACGGACGCCAGCGCCGCAACGCCACGTCGCAGCGCGTCCGCGTCGAGCCCGGCGTAACCCAGGATGAATCCGGCCATTGCCGGCCTGGGCTCGGTTGGGTCATAGAGAGGTGAGACGGGATAGAGGCCGACCCCGACCGCCCTTGCCGCCTCGATGACCGCAGGCTCGCGCTCGGCAGCGACGCCGTTGATCCAGGCCACGAAATGCAGTCCCGTGCCGGCTCCCGCGATGGTGACCGCCGGGCCCAGATCTTCCGCCAGAGCCTGGAGCAGCACCGCCCGTCGTTCGGCGTTCTTTCTGCGGATGCTGCGGACGTGACGCTCATAGGCGCCGCTCGCAAGCAGTTCGGCAAGGGCGTCCTGTTCCGCCAACGGGGTGTGCCGATCCGTCAGCCGTTTTGCCTCGGCGAATACCGGACTCAACCTGGCGGGGACAACGAGATAGCCGAGCCGCAGCGTCGGCGAGAGTGTCTTGGACACGGTGCCGGCGTAGATCACCGCCTCCGGATCGAATGTCTGCAGAGGCGGTATGGGGGCGATGTCGTGACGATATTCGCCATCATAGTCGTCCTCGATAATGTAGGCACCGGTATGTGCGGCCCAGGCGAGGAGAGCGCGCCGCCGCCTCGCCGAGAGCACGCCGCCAAGCGGGAACTGGTGCGAGGGCGTCACATAGGCCAGACGGGCCAGGGGCAGCGCGTCCGTCCTGAGGCCGTCGGCGTCGACCGGAACGGGCACCGCAAGCCCTCCCACCGCCGCGAAGGCCTGGCGAGCCAGGTGGTAGCCCGGGTTTTCGATCACAAAAGGATCGCCGGGGTCGAGCAGCAGCCGCGCGCAGAGGTCCAGCCCTTGCTGCGAGCCATTCACGATCACGATCTGGTCCGCCGTGCAAGCGATACCCCGGGCTCGCCAGAGATAGGACTGAAGCGCGGCACGGAGGGTGGCAACTCCCTGAGGATCGCCGTAGCGCAGCCGCGCAGTGCGCCGGAGGACCGCTTTGTTCAGTGCCCGCCGCCAGGCCAATACCGGAAAGTCCGCCCCGGACAACTCGCCATAGCGAAAATCTGCAACGCGCGCCGCCGGCGCTTCCGCCGGCGAGGGCAAAGCAAGCAGGCGTTGCGCGAATGCGGAGAGATGCCGGGGCGCAGCACCTCTGCAGGGCATCGGCACCGTCACAGTTCCCAGCCCGGGGGCTACGGTCGCACGCGCGCCGGGCCGGATGGTCAGGTAGCCTTCGGCAACAAGCTGGCTGTAAGCCGCCGTCACGGTTGTCCGGGATGCGCCCCATTCGGCTGCAAATGCCCGTGTCGACGGCAGACGGTCGCCGGCTTGGAAGGCGCCGCTGTGTATCTGCTCCTTGATCGCTGCGATGATCCGGCGAGCGACGCCATCCTTCTCCAACTGGACCACAATCAACCTTCAAAACTGGATATTCTCAGCAAGCCAGATTTTCGGCATCTTCCCGTGCAACGCAAGGAGTTTCGCGATGTATACGCCGCCGGCCTTCCGCGACGACGACAAGGAGAGCCTCAGGGCAACGATCCGCGCGGCCCGGCTGGCGAACTTCGTCACCGCCACGAAAGACGGGCCGTTGGCCACACCGCTGCCGCTTTACCTCGACGAGAGCGAGGGCGAGCACGGCGTGATCTATGGCCATCTCGCGAAGGCCAATCCCCAGGCTCATCTTCCGCCGCTGGGCGATGGTCTGGCGATCTTCGCGGGGCCGGAAGCTTATGTGACGCCGGCGTGGTATGCGACCAAGCGGGAAACCGGGAAGGTCGTGCCGACCTGGAACTACGTCGCGGTCCACGCTTACGGCCCGGTCGAGTTCTTCGACGATGCCGGCAGGCTGCTGGAAGCCGTGACCCGCCTGACCGATCTCCACGAGGGCGGGCGCGCCTCGCCCTGGGCGGTGTCGGACGCGCCGCCGGATTTCATTCAGGCGCAACTGCGCGGAATCGTCGGCCTGCGAATGCCGGTCACGCGGCTCGAGGGCAAGCGCAAGATGAGCCAGAACCGGAACGCTGCCGACCGCGCCGGCGTAGCCTCGGGCCTCGCGGTGAGCGAGCGGGCATCCGACCGCGAGGTCGCCTCTCTCATCCCCTCGTGAAGACCCGCCCGCCTGTTCAGCAATCATAACCTTTCCGGTCCCACATGCCCGATTTGACACAATTCGCCCTGTACTTCGCCGCGGCCTTGCTGCTCGCCGTCACGCCCGGTCCCGGCATATTCTATGTCGCCGCGCGCACGCTCGCCGGCGGACGTACGGAAGGCATCGCCTCCAGCTTCGGCACGGGTCTTGGGGGCATGGTTCACGTCCTGGCCGGAAGCCTGGGTGTTTCCGCCATCGTGCTGGCGAGCGCGGAACTGTTCACGGCGCTGAAGCTGGTCGGGGCAGCCTACCTCGTCTGGCTCGGCCTTCGCACCTTCCAGTCTGCCCGTCGCGAGGCAGCGACCGTTCTGGATGGTGGCGCGGCGGCGCCTCCAGTCGGGGCCCGCCGGGCGTTTCGCGAAGGGGTGCTAGTCGAGGCGCTGAACCCGAAGACGGCCGCCTTCTTTCTCGCCTTCATCCCGCAATTCTTGGAGCCGACCGCCGGGGCCATCGCTTTGCAGTTCGTGGTGCTTGGCTTCGTGTCGGTCACGCTCAACACCCTCGCCGACATCGTGGTCGCTTTTGCTGCCAGCGGCATCAGGGAAGGCGCGGGAGCGCGTCCCGGCCTGATCCGCCGCCTGCGGGAGGGGTCGGGAGGCGCGATGATCGCGCTCGGGATCGGCCTCGCTCTGGCGAAGCGGCCTGCTGCCTGATTGCGCGGCAATCGGCGGGGCGGGCTGGGCAGTCGTGCCCTGTTGGGGTGTTGCCTTCCGGAAAGCAGCCGAGCCTAAGGGGAATCGGTCATTGCCCGGATTGGGCATAGGCGTTGAGCGGCACGTCTATCAGACAACTGCATCGGCGCGCGACTTTCCCTCCAGCGAAAACCTCGAAAGCGAATCGGACATCACCTCACGCACCATTGCCGGTAAGATCACGCTCGGCGATGGGCGACATGGCGAAACGCCTCGCTGCGCATCCCGTTCTGTCGCGAAACAGCCAGTTCAGGGGGCAACCGGCGTCCGTTCCCGGCGTCGAAGAAGTGGCTGCGGGCGGAGATGAAGGAAAGCCGGATCTTCTGTCCCGGCGCAACTTCCGCGCGGTCTTTGAGAATCAGTGTTACGTCCTGTCCGCAGGTCCGCGCCGTCACATGGGTTTCGGCGCCCGTTGGCTCGACGAGTCCGACAGTTGCCTCGATGCCATCGTCGGCAACAATCCGAATGTCCTCCGGGCGAATACCGAAGAGGACGTCCTTGCCGGCCAGATCGGCCGGAAATGACCGCACCTCGAGCGCCGAACCATCTTCGAGGCGCAGCCCGGGCCGGTCGCCGGCTATCAGGGCGCCGGGGATGAAGTTCATGGCCGGCGAGCCGAGAAAGCCAGCGACGAAGACATTGTCTGGGCGGTCGTAAAGATCGAGCGGCGCGCCGGACTGCTCGACATGCCCGCCCTGCATCACCACGATCCGGTCGGCCATGGTCATCGCCTCGGTCTGGTCGTGCGTGACGTAGACCGTGGTGATCTTGAGCTGCTGGTGCAGCGCCTTGATCTCGGCGCGCATCTGCACGCGCAGCTTGGCATCGAGATTGCTAAGCGGTTCATCGAACAAGAACACGTGCGGATCGCGCACGATGGCGCGTCCCATGGCGACACGCTGCCGCTGTCCTCCCGACAATTCGCGAGGACGTCGGTCCAGATAGGGTTCAAGCGCCAGGATATGGGCCGCCCGCTGCACCTGTCGGTCGATCTCGGCCTTGGCCACACCGCGCAGCTTGAGCGAAAAGCCCATATTCTGGGCCACGGTCATGTGCGGGTAGAGCGCATAGCTCTGGAACACCATGGCGATATCGCGATCCTTGGGCGCCAGGTCATTGACCACACGTCCGCCGATCCTGAGCGCGCCATCGGTAATCGTTTCGAGGCCGGCCACCATGCGCAGCAGCGTGGACTTGCCGCACCCCGAGGGTCCGACGAGCACGACGAACTCGCCATCGGCGATCTCGATGTCGACGCCGTGGATGACCTTTACGTTGCCGTAGGATTTGTGAACGCCTTCAAGCGTGATCGCAGCCATAGCAAGCTCCAGAAGTATCAGGCGACGCCGCCGCCTTCATGATCCACGGCGCGGCGCTGGCCGGTGGAAAACAGGATGAGCGCGAAAACCGGCTCCGAACCCACCGCGCGGGCCCAATGGCGGACGTCCTGGGGAATGCGAATGATGTCTCCCGCGCCCAGCATCACCGTCTCCTCACCTAGCCGGTGCTCGCAGGTGCCCGAAACGACATAGAGAAACTCCTCGCAATTCGGGTGCGAATGGAGTGGATTGCGCTGGCCGGGATGGATGAGGCAGGTTCCGAAGGTCATCCGGGCACCAGGCATGCGGTCGCCGGTGATCTTCCAGTTGAGCTCGCCCCAGTTGGTGGGCACGCGCTCGCCGTCATCGGACCGGGACACGAAACTATCCGCATTCATTGTCTCAAATGCTCCTTGCGCTCAGATCGCTGCGGTGACGCCTTCGGGCGTGAGGCTGTAGAAATCGAAGAGCTTCATGATTTCGAGGGCGTCCTCGAGCGTGCCCTTGACCAAGGGCCGATCCTCCAGCACCGCTTCGCAGAAATGCAGCACCTCGGGCACATAACCCAGCGTGAACATGTTGTTGTTGTAGAGCTGGCCCAGCGAGAATTCGGGCTCGTAGAGCAGAGCAGCACTTTCTTCGGGCTGGATCCAACTCGAGGCGCGTCCGTAGGTGGGAAGGTCGGCCCGCCGATAATGGGTGAGCTTGACGCCGTTTTCGACGATGGCGTGGCTCCATTCGCCGATCGCTTCGACCCGTTCGAACGGAGCCGCCCAGCTCTGCGCCGCCGAGAAATGCAGTGAGCCGATGGCGCCGGACTTGAAGCGCAAAGCCGCCACCGTGCCGCCGGTGTTGGCGGCCCATTCGAAGGTCGCCCGCTCGATCGGACCGGCAAGGAAATGGATGATCGAACCGGGGTGGTAGATGTGGTCGAGAAAACTCTGCATGGCGACGAGGTCGCGGCGATCGCCCGGCTTGGGAAGGCTCTGCGGGTAGCGCACCGTCAGTGCCGACAGCTGGCCGAAGCTGGAGGATTCGATGATGTCCTTGAGCTTTTCGATCGCCGGGAAGAAGGTCTTCTTGAGCCCGGTCATGATCTTCCTGCCGGTCTCCGCGCTCAGCGCCTGGAGCGCCTCGACCTCCGCGCGGCTGGCCGCGGTGGGCTTTTCCATCCAGACATGGGCGCCGGCCAGCACGCAGTCGCGCGCCAGTTCGGTGGCTCGCACATGGCCGTCCTCGGTATAGTTGGTGACGATGAAGACCAGCTCCGGCTTTTCGTCCGCCAGCATCCGGTGGTGATCGGTATAGGTCCGCTCGCCGCCGAAGACCCGCGCAAAGCCTTTGGCCCGCGCGGCATCGAGATCACAGATCGCTGCCAGATCGACCGGGGCATAGCGGAAGGTGGGATAGACGTTGCGATAGGCATGGCCGCCTGCTCCGATGAAGCAGGCCTTGAGGCGCCGCTGGTACTCGAAATTGTAGCGTATCTCCCGCGGGACGTGGTGCGGCATCGGTCAGCCTTTCAATGCGCCTTGGGTGAGGCCTTCGGTGAAGCGCCTCTGGGTGATGAGATAGAGCAGGATGATGGGCAGGAAGGTGATTACCGTGCCCGAGAAGACCAGCCGGAACTGGGAGGCATAGGTCGAGGCGAAGCGCACCAGCCCCAAGGGCAGGGTCTGCACTTCAGGACTGATAAGGACGATCAGCGGCAGGAAGAAATCGTTCCAGGTCGAGAGCGCCGAGATGATCACCAGCGCCTGCAGGGCCGGAGTGGAGAGCGGCAGCATCACCTGGAGCAGGATCTGGAAATGGCTGGCACCATCCATCCTGGCGGCCTCGACCAGTTCATCGGGCACGCCGATGAAGAAGCTGCGCATCAGGAAGATGCCGAAGGGAATGCCGTTGCTGACCTGCGCCAGGGTGATGCCGGCCAGGGAATTGACCAGACCCAGGTTGAACAGCACCTGATAGAGCGGAATGACGATGGCCTGGATCGGAATGGTGAGCCCGAAGATGATTGCGTAGAACATCCACTCACGCCCGGGAAACCGGATCTTGGCCAAGGCATAGCCGGCAGGCGCACAGGTGATAAGCGTCAGGATCACCACGCCCGCCAAATTCATGAGGCTGTTGGCAATCAACTCGCCGAAGCCGCCAATCTGCCAGGCATCGGCATAGTTCCGCCACATCAACTGCGCCGGGAGTGCGAAGGGATTGGCCTGGCCGATCTCGGCCTCGGTCTTGAGGCTCGACACCAAGAGCCACCCGAACGGCCCAAGGATGATGATGAAGACGGGCAGCAGAGCCAGTACTACCGGCCATTCGCCTTTGCGGGCACTCATCGTGCAAGCCTCGCGCGCCAGCGGTTGAAGACAATGGTGATGGTGATGGCCAGCGCCGACAGGAGGATGCAGAGCACCGCGGCAAGGCCATGATCCTGCGCAGAGAAGGCGAGGCGGTAGATATAGGTGGTGATCAGTTCGCTCTGATAGTACGGCCCGCCATCGGTCATCACGAAGACCGTGGCGAAGCCCTTGAGGCCGTTGATCAGCGCCAGCGAGACCACGAAGGTCATGACCTCGCTCAGCCCCGGCAGGGTGACGTAGATGAGCTTCTGGAAGGCGGAGGCACCGTCGATATCGGCAGCCTCGTAGAGCGAGTGATCGATGTTCTGCAGCCCCGCAATGAAGAGCAGCATATAGAGCCCGAAGCCCTGCCACGAACTGGCGACATTGACCGAGAACAGCACCAGCGCCGGGTCCGACAGCCAGCCCTGGGTCCAGCCGCCCAGACCTAGCTGGTCGAGGCCGGTATTCAACAGGCCAAAGAACGGATCGTATATGTTGGCCCAGATCACCCCTACCACGGCCAGCGAAACCAGATGGGGCAGGAAAAAGGCGGTGCGAAAGAAGACATGCGTCTTCCTGAGCCGGCCGATGGCCAGCGCCAGCCCCAACCCCATCCCGCCGGCCAGAACGAGGTGATAAAACAGCCAGAGGAAGGTGTGCCTCAGGCTTTGCCAGACGATGGGATCGAGGGCGGCGCGACTGTAGTTGTCGAGGCCGACGAAGTTTGCACTGGTGTTGAGCCCGCGCGAGTCGGTGAAGCTCAGCCACAGGGTCAGGACGATGGGAGCAAGCGTGAAGACCGCATAGATCGCCAATGCCGGAAGCATCAGCGGCAGGGCCGAGCGCAGGCCATCCTGCCCGGCGGCACCGCCAGGCCTGCCGCGGCGGGTGACACGGGCGGGCTGACCGCCCGTGTCCTTGGCGCTGGTTGGGAAGGAAGTCATTGACATAGGGCAGCCAGTTTCGCGCGTCTGGTGAAGAGGCGCTAATGCGCCTCAGCCATCTTGGCTTGAATCTGGGCCATGCCCTCATCGCCGGTGATCTGGGCACTGATCAGCCCCTGGATGACCTGGAAGTAGGTATCGAGCACGCTCGCCGGCAGATAGACGCTTGGATTGTAGCCGACGCCGCCGGCCGCCGCGCTGAAGATTTCGGCCAGGATCTGCGTGGGCGGATTGTAGCCCTTGATGGCGCGGGGATAGAGCATGGTGCTGGCCGGATTTTCGGCGCGGCGCTTCATCACCTCTTCGGAAAGGATGAAGTCGATCCATTTCATGGCCAGTTCCGGCTGCCTGGAATTGGCCGGGATCATCCAGCTCCAGCCGACGCCTCCGGTGGGCATGGCGACCCCGATATCGCTGGGCATGGCGGCAAAGCCGGCATTGGCAAGGTCATAGCCGGCATTGCGGGCATTGGCAGTGAACCAGGGGCCGGCCACGAACATGGCCGCACGCTTGTTGAACCAAAGGCGAGCTGCGCCATCGAGATCGAGTGCCGCCATGTCTTTGTCGATGAAACCGGCGTCGACCAGTTCGCGCACCCGCACCGCACCCAGCGCTATGGAGGGATCGGTCCAGGGCAGCTTGCCGGCAATGGCCTCGCCGACGACAGGCGAGCCGCTCGACGCCTGCAGTACATTGCCGAACAGATGCCCGGCGCTTCCGGCCGTACGCGGCCCGATGGCTATCGGGTTGATGCCCTTTTCCTTGATCTCGCCCATCAGGGTCAGGAAGTCGGCATAGGTGCCCGGAATGGCCCACCCGTTTTCGGCGAACATGTCCTTGTGATACCAGATGCCCAGGGCGTCGAGCCCGTCGGGCACTTCATAGATTTCTCCGCCGCGCTGCGACTTGAGCTCTTTATAAAGCCAGGGATATATCTGCTTGTCCCAGCCGCGCTCGGTGTAGGCGGCAGTCAATGGCGCCACCAAGGCCGCGTCGACCACCGTGGTGACGCGCGCAATGCCCGAATTGGTCAGCATCACGTCCGGGCCGGCATTGGACTGGATCGCCGCCTGTACGGCGCCGTTCGAGATGTTGCCGGTTGGCGGCATGAACTCGACCGTAACGCCCGGATTGGCCGCCTCGAAATCGGACTTGATGCCATTCCAGAGTTCGGCGACCAGCGGCTCGGTGATCTGTTCGGGACCCCACATGACCAGGGTCTGCGCCCGGGCGGCGGTGGCGGCTCCGAGCGTGACGGCGGCGGCGAGTGCCGCAAGGGCAGACGCCATCAAAGTTCGTCTCTGCATTTTTCTTCCTCCTGTTGAGCGTGCCGTTTGCCGGCACTGCGTCTTGGTGCAGTTCACAACTGGCCGTCCGGCGGCCGGGCTTACTTCGCCTCTTCGTTATGGAAGCGTTCGAGAACGGCACGTTGCACGTCGGCAATGTGGGCCGCCATCAGGGCACTTGCGCGAGCGATGTCGCGGGCACGGAACGCTGCCAGTATTTCGTCGCGTTCCCGCGCGGCACGCTGGGCGAAATCGCGGCTTTCATTGGCAATGGTGCGACCGATCTGGATCTGGAGCGCCAGCCGGTTGAGCGTTTCGATCAGCGCCGCATTGTCCGAAAGCTCGGCAATGGTTTCGTGGAACACCCTGTCGCGCGCACCATAGACGGCCAAGTCGCCGGCCTCGAGCGCAGCCACCGCTTCGTCGAGAATACGTTCGAAAGCCTGGATATGCCGGTCGCTCATATTGGGCACGGCGAGCCGGACCGCGAAGCATTCAAGCGTCTTGCGCAGTTCATAGAGGTCCTCGACCTCCTTGCGCGAAAAACTGCGCACGTAGAAGCCGCGATAGGGCCTGATCTCGATCAGCCCCTCCTTTGCAAGCGTGCCCAATGCCTCCCGGAACGGGGTGCGGCTCACCTGCAGCTTTTCGGTCAGCGCCTTCTCGTCGAGCGGCGCGCCGCTCGGCAGTTCGCCCGAAACGATCATCCGCACGATTTCCTCGTAGATGCGTTCGCGCAGCGTCAGGTGGCGGGGTGCGTTCATGGTGGTTCCGTTGTCTGTTCCTAATTGCATACAATATTTTCAGAAGTATACAAGATGGAAAATGCACGATAAGAGTTTTGCATGCTTTTACGAGGGTAGGCAGCCGGCCCCGTGCCGATGGGAGGATGAGATGGCGAAGGTCTATGTGGTGGGAACGATGGACACGAAGGGTCCCGAGTTACGCTTTGCCGTCGAGGCGGTGCGCCAGGCAGGCGCCGGCGCGGTCCTGCTCGATGTGGGCACGCGGGGCGTGAGCGAAGGTGCGGACATTTCGGCGCTTGAGATTGCCGCGCATCATCCCCAGGGAGCCGAAGCGGTGCTGGGATTGACCGATCGCGGCCAGGCGGTCTCCGCGATGGCCCGTGCCCTCACCGCCTACCTCGCCACCCGCAGCGATATCGGCGCCGTGCTCGGCCTGGGCGGCACCGGCAATACCGCGCTCGTCACCGAGGCGATGCGCTCATTGCCCATCGGCCTGCCCAAGTTGATGGTCTCCACCGTCGCCTCCGGCAATACCGCCCCCTATGTCGGCCCCAATGATCTCGCCATGATGTATTCGGTGGTCGACGTGGCCGGTCTCAACGCCATTTCGCGCAAGGTGATCGGCAATGCCGCCCATGCCGCCGCGGGCATGGCCCTCCATCCGGTGCCCGCCGCCGCGAGCGACAAGCCCGGCCTTGGCATGACCATGTTCGGCGTTACCACGGACTGCGTCACCACGGTGCGCCGGATCATGGAGGCCAGCCACGACGTCTATGTCTTCCATGCCACCGGCGTGGGCGGCCAATCGATGGAAAAACTTGCCGACAGCGGCCTGGTAGCCGGCCTCATCGATGTCACCACGACCGAGGTGCCGGACCTTTTGGTCGGCGGCGTCTTTCCAGCCACCGACGACCGGTTCGGCGCCGCCATCCGCACCCGTCTTCCCTATGTCGGATCGGTCGGCGCCGTGGACATGGTCAATTTCGGCGCGCGCGATACGGTACCGACCCGGTTTGCCAAGAGGCGGCTCCATGTCCACAATGCGCAGGTTACGCTGATGCGAACCACGGCCGAGGAAAACCGGGCCATCGGCACTTTCATCGTGGCACGCCTCAACCGCATGGAGGGGCAGGTCCGCTTCCTCATTCCTCTCAAGGGTGTGTCGGCCATCGACGCGCCGGGACAGCCGTTCCATGATCCCGAGGCCGACGCGGCACTCTTCGATGCCATCCGAACGGGCTGGATCGAGGCCCCCAACCGCCGGCTGGTTGAACTCGACCTTCATATCAACGATCCGCTGTTCGCTGCGGCCCTTGCCGACAATTTCCGCCAGATCGCCAATGGATAAGCCTCTCATGACCCGCCCGACCAAGACCGAAATCCTCGCCCGCCTCCGCGCCAAGATCGCGGCCGGCCGACCCATTGTCGGCGGCGGCGCCGGCACCGGCCTCTCCGCAATGGCCGAGGAGGCCGGCGGCATCGACCTCATCGTCATCTACAATTCGGGCCGCTACCGCATGGCCGGCCGCGGTTCGCTGGCCGGGCTCCTGGCCTATGGCAACGCCAATGAGATCGTCGTCGAAATGGCTCATGAAGTGCTGCCCGTGGTCCGCAGTACCCCGGTCCTGGCCGGCGTCAACGGCACCGATCCCTTCATGCTGCCCGACCAGTTTCTCGACAAACTCACCGCGCTCGGCTTTGCAGGTGTACAGAACTTTCCCACGGTCGGACTGATCGACGGGGTATTCCGCGCAAATCTCGAAGAAACCGGCATGAGCTACGATCTTGAAGTCGCGCTGATCGCACGTGCCGCGGCCAAGGGCATGCTGACCACGCCCTATGTCTTCAGCACCGACGATGCCACCAAGATGGCCAGGGCAGGCGCCGATATCGTCGTCTGCCATCTGGGCCTGACCACCGGCGGCGCCATCGGGGCGCAGACCGCGAAGACGCTCGACCAATGCATCGCCGACATAGATGCCTGGGCCGCGGCAGCCCGCAGCGTCAACCCCGAAATCATAGTGCTGTGCCATGGCGGCCCCATCGCCATGCCCGAAGATGCCAGCTATGTGCTGGCCCGCACGGCCATGTGCCACGGCTTCTATGGCGCCAGTTCGATGGAACGCCTGCCAACAGAAATAGCCATCCGAGAGCAGGTCGCCCGCTTTGCCGGCCAGCGGGATATTGCCAGGACCGAAGGCTGAAGAATTTGCGGGGGCCCAACGTATCCTTTGAGCCCAATCCGAGACCTCGGCCCAAGCGGTTTGAAAATCCGCTCTTCGTTTCGCCGACACTGGAAGCCGCCAGTCCGCTGTCCTGAAGCTTTTCCAACGCGGGCCGCCAACGCCAGCGGCAAACATCTCGCTGCGGCCCGCATCGAAAAACCTTCAGGGAATCAGTCCCTACCCGGATTGGGTATAGGCGTTGAGATCATCGATGGATTTCAACCGAGTGACGACTTTCCCCATGGCCTCCTGCTCGGCGCACAGCGCTCTCAGGCGGGGCATCCATTCGCGGTCGACTGTCCAGATTATCTCGAAAAGCTTGCCCGTCGGCGGCATGTCGCGGTTGCCCGCTGGAGGATGCTCGATTGTCCCGCTCGCCCAGGCCATCTGGCGTTCCGCTGCAAGCCAAAAGTGAACCCAAAGCGGCATGTCTATCAGAATGATTTCCGTTGCGCGCTCGATACGGGCGTGGATGGAAGGGAGATCACCGCCGCCGTCGACGATCCATGCATCCTGCTCGATTATGTCCGTGTGCTGCTGCTCGTAGACATCCCTCGGCGCGACCGACCAATCGGATTGCCAGTAAAGGCGGTCTATCTCGAAATACGGCAGTCCTCTTTTCCTTGAGAGCTGCCGGCCAAGGGTGGATTTTCCGCCCGCCGTGTTTCCCAGTATGATGATCCGAGCCATTTCATGCCCTGCAGCCGATCGGTGCGCCGGCTCCACGGTTGCACGCGGCAAGCATATCCACAACGGTGGAATGCAGTCATGGGCCAGCCAACCAGCGAAATGAGCGACGTATGAAGTCCTGACCACCTTCGACGACCGGGTCTCCGTGGGCCATCAGCACTTTCTCGGCGGGCCATGCCAGAACACGCTGGATGGACGCACGCGCGGCGCGACGATCGATAAAGGCGACGCGAAATTTTCGAGGTACCGATGGTTCGGCAGCCACCATCAGATCCAACCGGGCCACAATTGCTCGCCAGCCACTGAACCATCCGGGGTGAAAATGCTGAACGAGATCGGTGAAAAGCACCGTTCCACTTCTGCGATGGAAAAAGACAATCTCGGTCGTGATAAGGTTGCCCCGGATGACGGCCAGATCGATGTCATCCACCCAATCCGCAATTGGAGCATCGTCGAAGTCGCCGTCGAACCTGATGTCCATGCGCTTATCTCGCAGGCCCGGCGGCGCATAGACCTCTGCATTGGGGTAAGCGTGCTGCCAACCGCCGAGGAACGTGTGGTGAAGCGAATTGGGCGGGATCAGGTAGCGCACCTCGCCCAACGCGTCGACCGCCGCGCGAAGATCATCCGAGAACTGCGTCGGCGACCATATTAACAGACCGCCACCGGACAATCTGATGACGGCCATGCGCGTGGGATAGTGAAAGCCGCCGGCCGCCGTGACGGCCGGACCGTCCGCGATCCATATCTCGGGACCGAATTCCTTAAGAACAGCGACCATTGGCGCCAAAGATCGGCCATGGGCCGCCTCAGTTTACACATGTGTAAATTTACACTATTGTAAAAATATGGCAATCCCGAAGCGAACGGAGCGGTCTCAAAGTCTCATCCTCGATGCTGCCGACGCTGCGTTTCGGGAGTTGGGGTTTGCCAACACCTCCGTGGAGGAAATCGCGACGCGCGCGGGGCTGACCCGCAAGACGGTCTACAATCTGTTCAGCTCGAAAGAGGAAATCGCCCTGCGCCTCATCGCCCGCGCGGAAGCGGGCGATGCAATCTATCGCGCGCGCATGGAGGCAAACGAAGACGTATTCGCTCTGCTCGAACTCGTCTTTCTCGACAGCGCGCGCTGGTGCCTTGCAAATCCTTCGATCGCGAGACTGGCGCTCGCCCCCTCCGAACGACCGTCGCTCGAACCGCCATCCGATCGCCCGTCCTTCCAGCGGCTCGTCAGAGACCTTCTGGTGCTCGGCCAACAGCAGGGCGTCGTCCGCAAAGATGAGGACCCCAATTTCATGTCGCTGGTTCTGCTTGGGATCTATGGGCAGGCAATGCTCACGGCCCTTTCGAGAGGGTCATTTGGCGACGACGAGATCAGACATGTCATCCGTATCGTCGTCGAAGGCATTGCCGAACGGTCCTCGTCGCAAGCCGATGGCGCCGGTTTTAGAACGTGACACGGCTCGAGGATCGATATTGAGAACCGCCGTCTGGCTCCCACCAATCGGGGCCCTGGCAAGAGGCAAAGCCACCGGGCAGGTCGCTAACGAGCGAGCACCTCGCGCAGTGTAGCCGGCGCGCGCCCGATGAGATTCGCCAGCGTCGGATCGGTGGCGGCGAATTCTCCCGCGCGTGCTGCGCGAAAGGTGCGGTGGGTTGCCCGCAGTGGGCGGCTGCGCGTCAGCGAGGCGCTGAACCCGAAGACGGCCGCCTTCTTTCTCGCCTTCATTCCCCAGTTCGTGGAGCTGACCACGGGGCCCGTCGCATTGCAGTTCGTGGTGCTCGGCTTCGTGTCGGTTATGCTCAACACCCTCGCCGACATCGTGGTCGCTTTTGCTGCCAGCGGTATCAGGGAAGGCGCCGGAGTGCGTCCCGGCCTGATCCGCCGCCTGCGGGAGGGGTCGGGAGGCGCGATGATCGCGCTCGGCATCGGCCTGGCCCTGACGAAGCGCCCTGCTGCCTGATTGCCCGGCCATGGAAAGCGGGCATCCACACGTGACGCATCGAATCTCCACATCGCGGACCTTCGTGGCCTTCACGCCGGACCCAGCCAAGGTCGCCGGCTGATCCGCCGCGGACATCAAGATTTCGGCTTTCGGGCAACGCACTCGCACCGGCATCGCAAATAGACGGCGTCGAGTTCGCCTGCCCAGGCATCCCAAGATGATCGGGCCTCATCGAGCTCGGCTTCCGTTGCGAGCCCCCTGCCGATCAGCTTCGGGCCGAGAGAACTCAGGCTCTGCTTGGCATCCCTGACCGCTTCTCTGCGGGTCAGGTCGTCAGCGCTATGATTGACGTAACTCGCTCCCGTCCAGAGCGGCACGAAACCGTGCGACCGCAGGATTGCTCCTTGCCGCCGGCCAAAGTGGAGAGCATCAGGCTCATCATGTTCATACCATCTCTGCCAAAGGTCGAGCGAGGTCCTGAGCCCTGCCAGATCCGGATGCAGTATATTGCCCCCGGCATCAGCGTCCCTCGTGGCGACCAAGCCTCCTGGCCGCAGCACCCGTCTCGCCTCTGCCAGCGTTCTGGTCAGCGTCGGTGCATCCTGATGATAGAGGACGGCGTGGAAGAAGACGGCGTCAAACTCCCCCTCGGCGAACGGCAGGGCCGTCATGTCAGCTACAGCGAACGACAGGTTGCCGGTCTCCTCGACAAGATGATTTGCCGCGGCGATCGATCGAGGCTGGATGTCAATGCCGACTGCCGACCTAACGTGCGGCGCGATCGTCGCTGTAATATTTCCTGGCCCACAACCAACATCGAGCAGGCGCATATCGGGTTGAAGAAAAGGCAGGAAAAAGGCTGAAGATTCCTGTCCTCTTTTCTGCTGAAAGCTCAAGATAGAGCTGTCATATCGGGCTCTCTTCAACTCGGTCATAGGCGCTCCCGGCGACTGCAAATCAGTCCTAGTCCGTCCGTCAGTGAGATGACGGGGCTGTGACGGCCAAGCGCGAGAGAAGCCCGCTTGCCACCGTTTTCACGACATTTCCCGGTAGACTGCGAAGGGCGGAGACGGTCGAAACCGCGCGGTCGACCTCATCCACGCGATGAGGACTGGCACCGTGCTGGCGTTGCTGGAGAAGTCGCCGGATGAATGCGCTGGCCTGTCGGAGGCGGCACGCAAGGCCGCTTTTGCCGCGATCATCGATGAACGATCGGACCCCGTCGACGGAGGGGCTTCAGGAATGCCTCGGCCTTGCGCGCCCGTCCTGACGAAGTGACGGCGCTCACGCCTGGTGAGTACCTCCTCCTCGACGAGCTGCAGAGAAGAATTTCCGGCTCGAGGTAGAGGCCTTGCCCCTGGAGAACGGCCGCTCGTTGGGGCGACTGGTGATTTTCGGCAGCGTTTGAGCACAATTGAGTGGCTGCTCCATAGACGCAGCGTTCCGAAGCCCCGGAAGGCAGCCAAGGGCCAAGTCTGGATAGCCCATGACCGCCGTAAGCCGCTGGCCGATGGCTAGCGCTGGAACGTGAGGTGGACGGTCCCGCTCTCGGCCGTTTCGGTCTTGGTGGTGTAGCCGGCCTCCAATCCGCGCAACCCGTCCCAGAGGCGTATGCCCCGCCCCAGCAGGATCGGAGCAATGGCGACATGGAGGCGGTCCACAAGTCCGGCCTTGAGATAGTCGCGGACCATGGTTGGTCCGCCACTTATCCGAACATCCTTGCCGTTTGCGGCTTTTTCGGCCCGCTGCAGCGCATCGACCGGGTCGGCCGCGAGGAAGTGGAACGTGGTGCCGCCAGCCATCTCTATTGATGGCCGGGGCGTGTGCGTCAGGACGAAGACCGGGCAGTGAAATGGCGGCTCGTCGCCCCACCAGCCCTTCCAGTTCGGATCATCGGGAAAGTTGTGCAGGCCGAACTTGCCGGCCCCCATGATCTCGGCGCCAATGTTGGTGAAGTAATCCTTCGTATACGCATCGTCGAGACCGGTGGTGCCTTTGCCGCTGGTGTCCTTGAGCACGCGCTCCCGAAACGTCCTTGTGGCGACGTACGCTCCAACCAGCCGCGACCAATCGGAGCCGAACGGGTTATCGGGCGTCTGGTCCGTCGTCGTTGCGAAACCGTCGAGCGAGATAAGAAGGTCGACACGTGCTGCCATTGGCCTCTCCTGATAGTAAGGTATATGCCTTATTAATGTGGGCAGAATACAAAGGCAAGTGCCTTATTATTGTTGACGCAGGTGGACGATCCGCCTTACCGTGGCGCATGCCTTATCATTCGACCCCACTCGACCTTGCCTTTCATGCTCTCAGCGACCCGACCCGCCGCGCCGTGGTGTCGCGGCTTGCCGAAGGGGAGATGCCTGTCAGTGTCCTGGCCGAGCCTTTCGACATGGCGCTGCCCTCCTTTGCCCAGCATCTCAAAGTGCTGGAGGATTGCGGATTGATCGCCAGCGAGAAACGCGGGCGCAGCCGCTGGTGCCGGCTGGAGCGGGCGCGCTTCGAGGAGGCGGCAAACTGGATGGAGGCGGAGCGGCGACGCTGGGCCGAGCGGCTCGACCGGCTGGAAGCCTATTTGGACAGGACGGAAGAGAATGACGATGGAAAAGCTGTTTGAGACCTGGTCGCTCGACCGTGAGATCGTGCTCGTCAAGGTGTTGAAGCACCCGCGCCATAAGGTCTTCGCCGCTTGGATGGACCCGGAAGCGCTGGCGCAATGGTATGGCCCGGCTGGCCTCAGCATCGAGAACCACGAGGCCGATATCCGCGAGGGCGGGGAATGGCGCTTCGACATGGTGGGCGAGTTCGATGGCCGACAGCAGCGTTTTCCCAACCTCATGCGCTTCCTGAAGATCGTGCCCAACGAACTGATCGTGATGGACTATGGCACCCCGGACCTCGACGACCCTGAGCGCTTCTACATGACGGTTACCTTCGATGAGCAGACCGACGGCAAGACCGTATTGACCATGCGCCAGCTTCACCCAAGCCGCGAACGGCGTCAGGTGGTCGTCGGTTTCGGCGCGGTGGAGTATGGCCTGCAAACGCTTGATGGTCTGGCCGCCTGGCTGGATGGCTGAACGCAGCACATCTGGAGGTTTCCGGTCGCTGCCATGGCGCCATGATCGACCGCTTTCAGGACTTTGCGGCCCAATCCCAACGACGGGAATGCCGTCGCTGATCTTCAAGATAGATCGGGCTGTAGCGTACAATCGGCGGTTCTCGGCGCCGCTTGGTGCGGGTGCGGTGATCGACGGCAATATCGCGCTGTCGAGGGCAATCGGCGGGGTTTGGCGGGCCGAGAACGACGAAACGGAGAACTGCGTCTACGCCATAGCCCTCCAAATCCCTCCTAAATGTACCTTCGAAGGCGACGAATATGCATGGCAGTTTCCGCCCACGCTGGATTTTGCCTGCTGCTATTACGTGATCGAACCTGTGCGCCTAGCAATGCCGTCCAGCTCCCTGAGCGCATCGCCAGGCAGATCGAATTCGGCAGCGGCAAGATTCTCCCGCAGGTGCGCAACGGACGAGGTGCCTGGGATCAGGAGAATGTTGGGCGCGCGGCGAAGTAGCCAGGCAAGCGCGACTTGCATGGGCGTGGCACCGAGATGCTGGGCGACGTCGGATAAGGCGGACGACTGCAGCGGAGTGAAGCCACCGAGCGGAAAGAACGGCACATAGGCGATGCCGTCACGGGCAAGATCATTGATCAGCGCATCATCAGCCCGATGCGCCAGATTGTACTGGTTCTGCACGCAGACGATCTCGACAATTCTGCGTCCTTCGGCAATCTGCGTGGGGGTGACATTGCTCAGCCCGATATGACGCACCAAGCCCTGCCGCTGAAGCTCGGCCAAGACAGTGAGCGGCGCCTCGATGGACCCCTCGGCGGGGCCGTGCACGTCGAACATGATCCGAAGGTTGACCACATCCAGTGCGTCAAGCCCGAGATTGCGCAAATTGTCATGCACGGCGCGGGTCAATTCTTCGGGCGAAAAGGCCGGGAGCCATGATCCATCCGCGCCTCGCAGTGCGCCGATCTTGGTGACGATGACGAGATTCTCGGAATAAGGCGCGAGCGCTTCGCGGATCAGTTGGTTGGTGATGTGGGGGCCATAGAAGTCGCTGGTGTCGATGTGATTGACCCCGCGCTCGACGGCCTCACGCAGCACAGCCAATGCCGCATCATGGTCCTTGGGCGGGCCGAAGACACCAGGCCCTGCGAGCTGCATGGCGCCGTAGCCGAGTCGCTTCACAGCGCGGTCGCCGAGGGCGAAGGTTTCGGACTGGTTGTCGATGCCGGTCATGATCTTTTCCTTTGTCTGACAAGACGACAGATAGGCGGTGTCCATCCTGGTGATAACCGAGTACAATCCGGACAGGCTGTGCGGATTGGCGAACAGTGAAAATCGATCTGGGTGACCTGAACGCTTTCGTAGCGGTGGCGCGCGCCAGGGGCTTTCGCGATGGGGCGCGCGCAAGCGGCGGCAGTGCGTCGGGATTGAGCGAGGCGGTGCGCCGCCTTGAGGCGCAGCTCGGTGTCAGGCTGCTCAACCGGACGACGCGCAGCGTCGTCTTGACCGAAGCCGGCCATGGCCTGCTGGAGCGGCTCGGCCCGGCGTTGACCGAGGTGGAGTTGGCCCTCGACGTCGTGAATGGCTTTCGCGACCGGCCGGCGGGCTCGTTGCGTCTGAACGTGCCCGTCAGCGCGGCGCGGCTGGTGCTGCCCAGCATCATTCCGCCGTTTCTCGCCGCCTATCCCGATATCCGGCTGGAGGTGATCACTGAGGAAAGCTTCGTCGACGTGTTGGCGGCCGGATGCGATGCGGGCATCCGCTACGAGGAACGGCTGGAGCAGGACATGATCGCGGTGCCGATCGGGCCTCGTGTCCAACGCTTCGCCACCGCGGCTTCTCCGGCTTACCTTGATCGCCATGGTCGGCCCGAACACCCTCGCGATCTGCTTGGCCATGCCTGCCTGCGCGGCCGCTTTCCGAGTGGTGCGATGATGACGCCATGGGAGTTCGAGCGCGAAGGCGAGGTGGTGCGGGTCGATCCGACGGGTCCGTTGACCGTAGGGATCGGCGGAGCAGTCGATCTCGCCGTTGATGCAGCGATCGCCGGCGTCGGCATCGTGGGGCTGTTCGAGGACTGGCTACGTCCCTATTTCGAAAGCGGCGCCCTCGAACCCATCCTCGAACCTTGGTGGGAACACTTCTCTGGGCCGTTCCTCTACTATCCCGGACGGCGTCTGGTTCCGACCCCGCTACGGGCGTTTGTCGACTTCATCAAGGCACCGGCTGCACAATCTGGAATCCGCTGAACATGCAGCGTGCGAATGGGCACCTCCAGCGCAAAACCGAAGACGCATCAGCCAATGTCAGATCTCCATAGTCGCCGATGCGGCGATCGGCGGCTGTTGGGTAGCTACCTCGCGGAATATCGTACATGGCGTGTAATCGACGGCGGATGGCGGACCGCGCGGGATTCGAACTTCCATGACGAGGCAACCAGGCTGCCGCCTATTTCCGCCTGTGAGCGAAAGTCGTCGCTCCGTCGCATCGGCTCCCGGCCGGTGTCCCCCTCAAATCCGTATCGCGCGCCGGATCCCGTCATAGATCGCGGCGTGGATGTTGCGCGAGGCGATCGCGTCGCCGATGCGCAACAGCACGAAACCGCCCGTCCGGATCTCGGGACCGGCCCGCCCTCGACGAGACGCTCATAGTCGACGGCGGCGCCGTTTCGCGACAGCGGCTTCAGCGTCAAATATGAATCGTCGAGCGGCAGCGCTCGACCACGACCTGGCCGACACGCCGTTCGTCGCGCCAGCCCGTGGCGAAATCCGAGCCCAGTGTGGCGACAAGCTGGTTGCCGTCGCGACGCACGGCGACGAGCCTCGCGTTGATGGTGATCCTGACGCCCTTCTCGTGGAAGGCGCGCATATAGGGCACGTGGTTCATGCCGCCCACCTCGGGCGCGAAAAAACCTTCCGGCGAGACGAGCTCGACCCCTGCCCCGGCATCGGAGGCGATCTCGGCGGCCGTCATCCCCTGGTGCCCGCCATTGTGGTCGTAGAGCAGCACGGTCTCGGCCGGCTTCATCGCGCCGGCGACGATGTCCCAGCTCGACGTCACCAACTCCGCGCCCGCGTCAAGCGGCGGGTTCTGCGGCAGGCCGCCGGTGGCGATCACGACGACATCAGGCGAGAGCGCCAGCACGTCGTCCTTCTCGGCCCAGACATCGCAGAGCGAGATGATTCAGGCGGCAGGGCTGGAGGAGCGGATCGTTGCTGGTCATCGCCTGTTGTCGTCCCGGTGAAGGATTATTATGGAGCCCTGAAAAGGAGCATTCCCATGACCTCGACCGAAAACCTTACACAGCTCGGCGCCAGGGTGGAAACACCGGCGTCGCCCGAAGCCGCCAAGCTGGAGACCGTGCCCTTCACGCGCGGCGACGGCGTGCCGGCGATCGTGCGCTTCACCTGTCCGGAGTTCACCTCGCTCTGCCCGGTCACCGGCCAGCCGGATTTCGCCCATATCGTCATCGACTATGCGCCCGACGGGCTGCTGGTGGAATCGAAGTCGCTCAAGCTTTTCCTTACCTCTTTCCGCAATCATGGCGCCTTCCATGAGGACTGCACGGTGATGATCGGCCGGCGGGTGGTGGAAGCGACCAGACCGCTCTGGCTGCGGATCGCCGGCTACTGGTATCCCCGCGGCGGCATTCCGATCGACGTATTCTGGCAGACGGGCGCGCCGCCCGAGGGCGCATGGCTGCCCGACACGGGTGTTCCGCCCTATCGCGGACGCGGCTGACCTGGTGATTTCCGACGCTCGGCACCAAAGCCGTATGGGTGGTTGCAGTAACGCCGCCCAGAAGGGCGCGCCGAGGTCGCCGGCTCTCACCGACGAGGCTGCGCGGCTTCTTCGAAAAGCCAGTCCCTGAATGCCACGAGCCGGGGCAGCGAGGCACGTTCGGGCCGGTAAACGACGAAATAGGCCAGCGCCGCTGCGACGCTGATTTCCGGGAAGAGGCGAACCAGCCGCCCGGCGGCGAGATCGTCATGGGCCAGAATGCTGCGTGCGAGGGCCACGCCGTGACCGTCTATCGCCGCCTGCAGAACAGCGGCCGAGTTGTTGACCCTGAGGCCGCGCTGCTTCACCCCATCGACCATTCCGGCAGCCTGCAGCCACGTCTCCCAGGACGTAAAGCCAGAGTTCGAATCGACCGAGAGGTCGTGAATCAGTGTCTGGGTGGCGAGATCGTCCAGCCTCTGGATGCGCGCGCGCGTGAGGAGAGCCGGAGAAACGACCGGGTAGACTTCTTCGTCCATAAGCTTTTCGGCAGTCAGGCCCGGCCAGTGACCAGTCCCATAGCGCACGCCGATGTCGATGCCCTGGGCGACATAGTCGACAAGCTTGAGGCTTGTATCGAGCCGGACATCAGTGTCGGGGCATCTCGTCTGGAACCCGTCGATCCGGGGCATCAGCCACTTCGCGGCGAAGGCCGGACTGACGGTTACCGTCAGAACACCACCGGAGGCTGCCTCCTTCATGCGCTCAAGCCCCGTGCCGAGCCTGTCGAGGCCTGTCCGGATATCGGCAAGGGCGGCCTCTGCCGCTTCGGTCATCGTCAGCCGCACCTTGCCCGATTGGCTGCGGCGGAAGAGCCGGGTCCCCAGCCAGTCCTCGAGACTGCGCACCAGTTGTCCGACTGCCGCGGGCGTAACGTTCAGTTCTTCGGCGGCGCCGGCAAAGCTGCCATGGCGGGCTGCGGCTTCAAAGGCGCGAAGGGCGTTGAGATGGACGGGAGACCGCACGGCTGCTCTTGCTTTTCGTAAAACACCATGATGCCACCTCGGGCCCAGCGGGAGCAACCCCGCCGCTAAAGTTTTTCTTGGCCGGCCGTCAATATCTTCCCGTTTGCGGAGAGGCCCGGGCGGCGGCATCTTCCGGCCGATAACTGCTCCGGCGGAACATACGGAAGGACCGGCCATGGCCTATCTGCAGGTCACTCTCCAGATCCCCAACGAGAACCGCGGCGCCGCGGCGGCCGTCTATCAGAAATACAAGGCATTGTTCCTCGAGACGATTGCGGACGCCAAATCCAAGGAACTGCTCGCGCGCGACGAGGACGTGCAGGTCCTGCATGGCTTCGATACTGTCGAGAACGCCAGGCGCTACCTCGCGAGCAAGCTGTTCACCGATGACGTGGTGACCGGATCAAAGCCGCTGCTCACGGCCGATCCGGAGATCCGCGTCCACGCCTGAACCATCCAGGCCAGGAGACGAGACGTGCGTTCTGAAGGAAAAGTTGTTGTGATCACCGGCGGCGGTTCCGGGATCGGCAAGGAGACCGCCGCCCGCTTCATCGCGGAAGGTGCATATGTGGCCATCAATGGCCGCGACGTCGACAAGCCGAAAGCGGCGTCACTGCCGGACGACAGTAACCGGCGAGGGGCCGGAGACTGGTGCGCCGACGCTCAACCCTGCCTTCGAAAGTCACAAGCTTGAACCACCCTGTCCTCATCGTCGGAGGCGGCCTAGCCGGACTGCTTGCTGCCCGCCTCCTCCACAAGGCCGGGATCGGCTTTCTCCTCCTGGAAGCGCGCGACCGGCTGGGCGGCCGAATCCTCTCGGCCGACGCCAGCGGCCAGATGTCGGATGACGGTTTCGATCTCGGACCTTCATGGTTCTGGCCCGGCATGCAACCGGCGATGGGCAACATCGTCGACGCTCTCGGACTTCCCTGCTTTCCGCAGAACAGCGACGGCGACGTTATCTTCCAGCGGATGTCGCGGGAAGCGCCGCAGCGTTATCGCGGCGTTCGACAGGAACCGCAGTCGATGCGGCTCGCCGGAGGCACCGGCGCCATCGTCTCCGCCCTTGCCGCAGCCCTTCCAGGCGAGTGCATCCGGCTCGGCACGCGGGTGGCGCGCGTCGCGCTCGACGGCGCTGCGGTCGAGGTCGGATTTGTCGATGCGACCGGTGTCGGGCAAAGCGTGAGGGCGGCCCACGTCCTCTTCGCGCTGCCGCCGCGGCTCCTCGAAGCGACGGTCTCGTTCACGCCGGCGCTCGATACGGCAACGGCCGGGCGCTGGCGTGGCACGCCGACCTGGATGGCGCCGCACGCAAAGGTCTTCGCCCTCTACGACCGTCCGTTCTGGCGCGACGCGGGCCTCTCCGGCACGGCCCAGAGCATGGTCGGTCCTCTCGTGGAAATCCACGATGCGACGACCGCTTCCGGCAAGGCCGCACTTTTCGGCTTCGTCGGCTTGTCCGCCGATGAGCGCGAGGCGGCAGGTCGCGATGCGATCGTCGCGGGCGCTGTCCGGCAACTTGCAGGATTGTTCGGGCCTCAGGCCGGAACTCCGCGCGCGACGCTGTTCAAGGACTGGGCTGCCGATCCGCTGACCGCGACTGCGGAGGACCGCCGCACAGGCGGCCATCCGGTTCCAACCGACCAGCCATGGGTCGAGGGCGTGTGGCGAGATCGCATCTCGATGGCCGGGAGCGAAACCAGCCGCACCGAGCCCGGCTATCTCGCCGGCGCGCTCGAGGCAGCCGAACATGCCGTGGCAGCCATCGTGAGCGGACTGACCAGATCCGCCGGTCCGTCCCGGGGCCGCCTGAAGACAGGAAACCGAACCATGAAGAACACCTATCGCGCCATGCAGATCACGACGCCGGGCACACTGGACCTGGTGGAACGCAAGACGCCGAGGCCCGGTGCCGGCGAAGTGCTGATCGAAGTCGAAGCCTGCGGCATCTGCGGCGCGGACGTCTCCGACATCGAGGGGGCCGATCCGTCACTGCAGCCGCCGCGCGTGCCAGGCCATGAGGTCGTTGGTCGCATCGTCGCCCTCGGCGAAAACGTTCCTTCGCTCTGGAAGCTCGGACAGCGTGTCGGTATCGGGCGGCTCGGCGGCCACTGCAACGAATGCGTCCAGTGCCGCCAGGGCCAGTTCCAGCTTTGCGAGAACCAGTCCTTCGTCGGCGCCTCGTGCGACGGCGGCTATGCCGAAATGATGCTGGCGCGTGGCACGGGCCTGGTATCGATCCCCGACGAGCTCGCTTCCGAGGAGGCGGCACCCATCCTCTGCGCCGGGATCGCCACTTTCAACGCGCTCAGGAAATCCGGCGCGCAGGCCGGCGATCTGGTAGCGATCCTGGGGATCGGCGGCCTCGGGCACATGGCTCTGCAATATGCCCGCAAGAAGGGCTTCAAGGTCGCCGCCGTGGGGCGTGGCCAGGACATAGCCGAGGACGCTCTGAAGCTCGGCGCCCACCTTTATATCGACGCGGAAGCGGAGGATGCCGCTGCCAAGCTCAAGTCCATGGGCGGGGCGAAAGCGATCGTCGCTACCGTTCGCAACGCGGAAGCAGTTTCCCCGCTCATGCCCGGCCTCGCGCCCCGCGGCCGCCTCGTACTGCTCGGCGCTGGCAAGGATCCCCTGCCCGTGTCCGCCGGTCATCTCGTCGTCGGCGAGCGCAGCGTACTCGGATCGATCACGGGCACGCCCTACGACAATGAGAGGACGCTCGACTTCAGCGTGCTTGCCGGCGTGCGTCCGCAGATCGAGACCATGCCGTTGGAGAAGGCATTCGAAGCCTACCGGAAGATGAAATCCGGCGACGTCAGGTTCCGGATGGTGTTGACCATGAAGGGGCCGACCCATGCGCATTAACGACGATCTGTCCAAGCCCGTCATCGTCCACGCCGCCAGGCTCGACTGGGTGCCCAGCCCGGCGGCGGGCGTGAGCCGGCGCATGCTGTTCCGTATCGGCGGCGAGGTCGCCCGCGCCACCTCGATCGTGCGCTATACTGCCGGCAGCGCCTTTCCCCGCCATACCCACACCGGCGGCGAGGAAATCTTCGTTCTCGACGGCAGGTTCCAGGACGAGCACGGCGACTATCCGGCAGGCAGCTATTTCCGCAACCCGCCCGGCACCTCGCATGTCCCCGCCGCGAGGGATGGCTGCACCATCTTCGTGCGCCTCTGGCAGCACCGCGACGGCGACCGGGAACAGCTCGTCCGCAAGCCGGGTGCGGGCGAGCAGGCAGAGCCGCGCGCCGGTGCCAGCACCGCGACCGTCCTCTTCGACGACGGCCACGAGGAGGTCCGTGTCGAGGACTGGAAGGCGGGCGAGCATATCACGGTGGAGAACAGCCGAGGACTGGAGTTCCTCGTCCTGGCCGGGGAACTTCTGGTCGGCGAACAGCGACTGGAAGCGCAAAGCTGGGGGCGCGTTCCCGCGGGGACAAGACTCGAAGCAAGGGTCGGCACGCAGGCCGCAAGGATCTGGATGAAGGACGCGCCGCTCCTTCACCGTGACGTTCTTGCCCTGCCGGAACGGTGAGCGTGTCGAGAACCGGCGGCATGCGCAAGACATCCAACGCTACCGCGGGTCAGTCTCCCTCGCCGTCCTTTTGTTAGGAGCATGCCCGGGGGAACGTGGCCCGGCCAACCACCGCTCAGGCGCTCGCCGGCGGCCGACGGAGATGGGCGATGATCGCTGGTACTACCCGTCGCAGTCGAAGGTCCCCAGCCGCCAGCCATTGGTGAGCGATGCGACGTCGGAGACTTTCCAGTCACCGCCGACCTTGGCCATGGACCACAACATCTCGCGACGCGACTCGTCCTCGTTGGGGAACAGACGGAAGGTCGCGGTCACCTCGGCCGTGTCGCCGGAGACTTTCTCCGACAGTTCCAGGGTGCGGGCGATCTCGGCCTCGTCATAATCCTGTGCGTCGACGGCGACGCCGAAATCGATGCAGCTGATCTTGCCCTCGGGCGTCTTGTCATTGGCCTCGAAGATCCTGCGCGCAGGGTCGACGAAACGACCGCGCAGTTCCGGGTCGCCTTCGAAGACCGGCGGGGAATAGAAGAACCGCACGGCGTCGGACGCCGGACCGGCGAGCGCCGGAAGGGGGAGAAGCAAGGCGACGGCGATGAGGACTGGAAGTCTCATGGAGGCACCGGAGTGAGGCGGTTGCAGGAGGGTTCATTATCACCCTTCGGCCGGCTTTGCTTCGCTGCGTGCGACGTGGTTCGGTGAGGGCGCCAACGCGAAGGCGCTGCTTCCGCCGGCTTGGGCGTGCTGTGCGCTGCCTCTCCGTCATGGCGCCGACGCGCCAAGGCGCGGATCGCTGTTTCCGGGCAGCTGGCGCGCTGCGTCGCCGTCACGGCACGGATCCTCGGGTCGCCTCGCCCTCGCTACGCTCGGCTCGGGCCCGAGGATGACGACTTGGCGCCGCTTTCCCGTGTGCGACAAACCCAGAATCCCCGCTATCAGCCGATGAAGGGCCTACGCGGTCTCTCACTGGTGGGCCGAGGGATGAACGCGCAAGCTCTCGGGGTCCTGCGCTCCATGCCGGATTGCGTGAATGACGATTTCGTGTTCCGTCGCCTCATAGAAGATCAGGTAGGGATAGGGACGCGCGACGATCCGCCTTATGCCGGGCTCATCGGTTTGACGACCGATCTCCGGCTGATGGCGCGCCAGTTCGGTCACGGCCTTCAATCTGGCAGCAACTTTGCGAGAGGCCGAAGGAGACTGGGCCTCTATGTAGTCGAGAACATCCGAAGGTCCGCAAGCGCTGGGAATGTGTAGCGCAGCTTCATGGAATATGCCTGGCCCAGACGGACCGAACATCTTCCTCTGAAGCGAACTCTCCCCGTGCGGCAGCCTCTCTGGAGCGTGCGATGGCCTCGCGCTCCTGTGCGGTCAGACTGACTTCTGGCCCGCCGTCGCCGCCCAGTAGCTGCAGGATTGCGCCGGCTATCTCATCCTGCTGGTCCTGGGGCAACCGGCGGGCTGCTTCGACGGCCTTTTCAAGAAGCTTTGTCATGGACCTTCCGTAGCACAATCACAAACCGAGACATATACGCCGCCCATCAGCCGGCGCGCTCTTCAGGATCTCGCGCAGCATGCCGGGCTCGAACGTCACACGCTGACCATCAACGGCCGCCCCTGCCCCCTTCAGTGATCCAACGCAACCGGATCGTCACGGAGCTCGATGCGATCTCGGAGGATATGGTCGGCCGTCTCCCCGATACGAACACGATTCTCTTCGGACAATATGGCGTAGGTCGAGATGCCGCGCAGGACATAGGGCAAAGGCGACGATCCGGTCGCGGCGGCCGGCGCTGATATCCCCGGCTTTCCGGACCGTCACGAATCCGCCTATAATCCGGCCATGCCCATTCGCCAGCTTTCCGAAACGGTCATCAACCAGATCGCCGCCGGCGAGGTGATCGAACGCCCGGCGAGCGTGGTCAAGGAACTGGTCGAGAATGCGCTCGATGCCGGTGCGAGCCATATCGAGATCGCGACGTCAGGCGGCGGGCTCACGCTCGTCCGCGTCACCGACGACGGCTCCGGCATTCCCGAGAACGAGCTGCCGCTGGCGATCGGCCGGCATTGCACTTCGAAGCTTTCGGACGACATCCACGACATCCGCTCGCTCGGCTTCCGCGGCGAGGCCCTGCCCTCGATCGGCTCGGTCGGCCGCCTGACCTTGCGCTCACGTCCGCCAGGCGCTTCCGAGGGTGCGGAGATCCGTGTCGACGGCGGCAGGATTTCGGGCCCACGGCCGGCGGCGGCCAACCGCGGCACGCTGGTCGAGGTGCGCGACCTGTTCTTCGCCACCCCTGCCCGGCTCAAATTCATGAAGGGCGAGCGCGCGGAGGCCTCCGCCATATCGGATATCGTCAAGCGCATCGCCATCGCCTTCCCTGCGGTGCGCTTCACGCTCTCGGGGCCAGACCGCACGACGCTCGACCTGCCCGCGACCGGAGACGGCGCCAACGGGCAGAAGGCGCGCATCGCGCAGGTGCTCGGCGTCGACTTTCCCGAAAACGCGCTGTCGATCGAGGCGATGCGCGAGGGCGTGTCGCTCACGGGCCAGGTCTCGATCCCGTCCTACACACGCGCCAATGCGCTGCAGCAATATGCCTATGTCAACGGCAGGCCGGTGCGCGACAAGCTGATCGCCGGCGCCATCCGGGGCGCCTTCGCCGACGTGCTGCCGCGCGACCGCCATGCGGTGACCGCACTTTTCCTGACGCTCGATCCCGCCACCGTCGACGTCAATGTCCATCCCGCCAAGGCCGATGTGCGCTTCCGCGATCCGGGCCTGATACGCGGGTTGATCATCGGCTCGATCCGCGAGGTGCTGGCCGCTTCCGGCATCCGTCCGGCTACGACGGGTGCGGCCGCGATGATGAGCGCCTTCCGGCCGGGACCGACGAGCTACGGCCATGCGGGGCCGGCCAATGATCATCGCAGCTTCCATGCCGGGTTCAGGGCTGCCGCTCCGTCCGGTTACGACCTGTCACGCTCGCCCAGCCGCCCGCTCGAGCCGGTCTCGGCAGAGCGTGCGTTCGGCGAAGCGGCGCAGGCCGCCTTCGACACCGGTCCGCTCGCCAGCGCCGACACACGCGCCGGCACCGCCGCGGTCGCGCCCGAACTCCTGTCCACGCCGCTTGGTGCCGCCCGGGCACAGGTCCACCAGAACTATATCGTGGCGCAGACCGAGGATTCGCTCGTCATCGTCGACCAGCACGCCGCGCATGAACGCCTGGTCTACGAGGCGCTGAAGCAGGCGCTCGCCTCGCGCCCGGTGCCGTCGCAGATGCTGCTTCTTCCAGAGATCGTCGACCTGCCCGAGGATGATGCCGAGCGCCTCGCCATGCATTCCGAGACGCTGAAACGCTTCGGCCTCGGGGTCGAGCGTTTCGGGCCGGGCGCGGTCGCGGTGCGCGAGACGCCTTCGATGCTGGGCGAGACCGACGTGCAGGCGCTGGTGCGCGACCTCGCCGACGAGATCGCCGAGCACGACACCACCGATACGCTGAAGGAGCGGCTCGACGCGATCGCGGCGACCATGGCCTGCCACGGTTCGGTGCGCTCGGGCCGCCAATTGAAGGCCGAAGAGATGAACGCGCTGCTTCGCCAGATGGAGGCGACCCCCGGCTCAGGCACCTGCAACCATGGCCGGCCGACCTATATCGAACTGAAGCTCGCCGATATAGAGAGGCTGTTCGGGCGCAGGTGATCTCATTCGCCTCGAACGTCTGTTAGCAACCCACGCAACGCTACAGGCCCGTGCGGAACTCCGGCCTGCCGCGAACGCCTGCGTCGAGAACGAGCACGCGACCGGCAAGCGGCTCCGACAGTTGCTGCTCGGCGGAGAGTGGCTCGCTGGCCGAGGTCACATAAAGCCGGTCCAGGTGATTTCCGCCGAAGCAGCAGCAAGTCGGGTGGCTGACCGGCAGATCGACCACCCGCGAGACCGTTCCCGAAGGGGCATATCGCACCAACCGACCGCCGGCGTATTCGGCGTTCCAAAGATGGCCCTCGGCGTCGACGCAACTCCCGTCGGGTCGCGCCGGAGCCTGCGTGGTTGCAAAGACCCGCTTCCGTCCGGCGCGGCCGGTGACCGGATCGTAGTCACGAACCCAGATCGTATAGGCTCTCGTGTCGGCGTAGAAGATCCGTCCTCGTTCGGGATCGAAGGCGAGCGAATTGGGAATCGCCAGATCTTGCTCTTCCATGGTGACACGAAGCTCCGGCGTCACGCGGTAGATGGCGCCGACCGGCGCATAGTCGCTTTCCCGCAAGGTGCCGACCCAGAAATTTCCGGCGGAATCGACGCGACCATCGTTCTTTCGATGCTGGCGCTTTCCCGGCTCCGGGTCCAGGAGGAACGCTTGGCCGGCGGTGTCCGGGTCATAGGCGAACAGGCCATTGTCGCAGGCGAGCACAAGTCCTCCCCGCTCCCGCAGAGCCAGTGAACCGATGCGCCGCGCCACCACCGGATGGCGGGTGCACTGACGCTCTTGCGGATCGTGGCTCCAGAGCGCCGGTTCGAGCACATCGACCCACCACAGGCGTTGCGTACGATCGCACCACACCGGGCACTCGCCGAGCCTGTTGCGGTCGGCGTCGAGAGCCTCAGGCTCCATGCGCCGGCGCGTTCTCGACATGGCCGCCGAGGAAAAGCTGTCCCACGCGCGGATCGGCAAGCAGCTTCGACGCGGCATCGTGCATGCGTGTCTGGCCAAGCTCGAGAACGAGCCCGTAATCCGACATGGCAAGGGCTGCCTTCGCGTTCTGCTCGACCATGAGGATCGTCACGCCCTCGTCGCGAAGCCTGATCAGGGTGCGGAACACCTCCTGGACGAGGTTGGGCGACAAGCCGATCGACGGCTCGTCGATCAGGATCAGCTTCGGGTCGAGCAGCAATGCGCGCGCTACTTCGAGCTGTTTCTGCTGGCCTCCGGAAAGTTCGATCGCCTTGCGATTGCGGAACTCCCGCAGCATGGGGAACTGGTCCATCACCGCTTCGACACGCTGGCGTACCCTCGCCTGATCGGCCGCGGTGATGCCGCCGAGTTCGAGATTGTGGTAGACCGACAACTGCGGCACGACGTTGCGTCCCTGCGGCACGTAGGTTACCCCATGGCCGATCATCTGGCGCGGAGTCTGCCGGGTGACCTCCTTGCCATCGAGCAGTATCTGACCCGACTGAATGTCGAGCAGCCCGAAAATCGCCTTGAAGACCGTGGACTTGCCGGCGCCGTTCGGGCCGATCACCGTGGTGATCGAAGCTTTCGGGATCGTGAACGAGACCCCGTTCAGGATGGTGATCTTGCCGTAGCCGCCATAGACGTTCTTCAATTCAAGCATGGTCAGCCTCCGAGATACGCATCGATCACGGTCTGGTTCGACCTGATCTCGTCGGGTGTGCCTTCGGCGATGATCGCACCTTCCGCCAGGACGATCACGCGCGTGCACAGGCTCATCACGAATTCCATGTTGTGCTCGATCACCACGAAGGTCGTCCCGTGCTCGGCATTGTAGGCCACCAGGCGTTCCTTCAGGCTCGCGAGCATGGTCAGGTTGACGCCGCCCGCGGGCTCGTCGAGCAGCACGAGACTTGGCCCGGCCATGAAGGCCATCGCCGCGTCGACGAGCTTCTGCTGGCCGTAGGACAGGGAGCCCGCAAGTTGATCGCGCAGATGGGTGAGGCGGAAGAACGAGATCATCCTGTCGGCGTCTTCGGCCAGGCCCGCATCCGAAGGGCCGAACAGGCGCGACAGCATTGTGCCGTGGTGTTCCTGTCCGGCGAGGATGACATTGTCGATCACGGACATTTTCGGGAACACGGACAGTTGCTGGAAGGTGCGGCCGACGCCGAGCTTGTTGAGGTCCGAGGCCCGCATCCGCGAGACCTTGCGGCCATTGATCGACACGTCGCCCGCGTCCGGCGAAAGCTGGCCGAGGATGCAGTTGAACAGCGTCGACTTGCCGGAGCCGTTGGGGCCGATCAGACCGAGGATCTCGCCCTTTTGCACGTCGAAGGAGACGCCTCGAACGGCGCGGATGCCGCCGAAACTCCTCTCGATGCCGCGGACGGAAAGGATGGGGCCGCTCATTTCAGACGCGCTCCTTCGCTCATGTCGGCCCGCATCTGGCGCCCGGGCCAGAGCTTCTCGCGGACGCGTCCCCACACGCCGATCAGACCCGACGGGACGAAGACGAGCATCACGATGACGAGGGCCGAATAGATGATGAGGTAGTAGCCTTCGGTGAAGCGCAACACTTCCGGCAGCAGGATCACCACGCCGGCCCCGAGGAACGGTCCGAAGAAATAGCCGGCACCGCCCACCACGACCATGAGCAGGATGCGCAGCGAATGCGCCAATCCGAACGAGCCCGGCTCGATGAACTGGACGAGCGGAGTGACGAGCGAACCGGCGAGGCCTCCATAGGTCGAACCGATGGCGAAGGCCAGAAGCGTTATGCGCCGGGTGTCGACGCCGAGGCTTTCGGCACGGATCGGATTCTCGCGCAGCGCCTTGAAGGCGCGGCCCCACGGGGAACGCACGATGCCCCACATGGCAAGTGCCGCGAGGATGGTGACGGCGAGGGTGAAATAGTAGAAGTGCAGTTGCTTCATCGTCGAGAACAGTCCGAAGTCCGGCCGTGGCATGCCGACAAGCCCGTAGGTTCCTCCGGTCAGCCAGTCCTCGTTGCGCATGACCAGGAAAACGAGAGTGTTGAAGGCCAGCGTGACGAAAGCAAGGAAGTGCCCCTTCACGCGCAGCGCGGGATAACCCAAGAGCAGGCCGACGACGAAGCAGGCGATCAGGCCGAGCGGCATGGCGAGGATCCAATGCCATCCGGCAAGCGTCAGCAATGCCGTCACATAGGCGCCGATCGCCATGAAGGACGCCTGGGCGAGCGAGATCTGGCCGGCATAGCCGAGGGTCAGGTTCAGCCCCATGGCGGCGATCGAGAAGACCAGCCACGAGGTGAGCACATAGATGATGTAGTTGCCCTGACCGAGCGGCGCGAGAACCGCGAGCGCGATCAGGACGACAATGGCAAGCGTCCGCCAGTGGCCGCGCATCAGACAGCCCTCCCCTCGGACGTGCCCATGATGCCCTGCGGGCGCACCAGTATGATGACGATGAGCAGGACCAGCGGCAGCGCGGCGCGATACTGCGCGGTGACATATGTCGCGGTCAGGTTGTCGAGCACACCGATCAGCAGCCCTCCGACCAGCGCGCCGCGAATCTGGTTGAAGCCGCCCACGATGGCCGCGATGAAGGCGATCAGGCCGAGCGTCTCGCCATTGGAGAATTTCGCGAGATAGACCGGTGTGATCAGGAAGGAGGCGAGTGCGGCGAGTGCGGCATTGATGATGAAGGTGTAGAGCACCATGCGCTTGACGTTGACGCCCAGGATCTCGGCCACCGCCGGGTTCTGCGCCGTCGCCTGCATGCAGCGCCCCGTCCGGGAGCGGTTGAGGAACAGCGTCAGCCCTACGACGATGCAGAGCGAAATCGCGAGATTGAGAAGATCCTGCAAGGAGACCACGGCGCCGAAAACGCCGATCGGGTCGCTCGGGAACATGGCAGGAAAGGGCTGCGCCTCGGCCGCGTAGAATTCCTTGACGCTTTCGCGGAGCAGGATGCCGAGCGCCATCGTCGCGATGATCAGCGTGATGCCGCCATGCGGGAGGATCGGCTCCACGATCAGCTTCTTGAAGAGCACGCCGAGCACCAGCATCGACAGTGCGAGGCCGAAGAGCAAGGCGATCCACAAGGGCATGCCGAAGTAACCCACGCCGATCAGCACGAAGAAGGCGGGAAGCATGACGAACTCGCCCTGGGCGAAATTCACCGTCTGGGCAGCCTGCCAGACAAGGGTGAAGCCGATCGCAACCAGCGCGTAGATGGAGCCGGTCGCCAGACCGGACAGCAAGACCTGCAGGAACTGTGACATTGAGCGTCCTTCGGCGAATAGCCGCGGCGATCAAGGCCGCCGCGGCGATCGGTTGACCGTGATCAGTTGGCGGGAACCGTGCCGATCACGATCGGCGCGCCGTCCTTCACCTGCACCATGAAGCTCGGGCGGGACATCTCGCCACGCTCGTCCCAGCAGGTGTCGAGCAGGATCTTCGGGTGGTCCGCGACCTTCAGGCAAAGGCCGTGCATCTTTTCGGAGAATTTCTCGCCGTCCAACTCGCCGACCATGTCGGTGACATATTTCGTCGTCCAGGCGCCGACATAGCCCTTGATCGCGTCATGGGTGGGCTTGCGCTTGAAGGCCTCCTCGAATTTCTTGGCGAAGGCGCCGATGCCGGGCACGTCCGTCGCCGTCGCGGTGACGCCGACATGGGCGATCGCGCCTTCGGCGGCACCCCCGGCGAGCTCGATGACCTTGGCTTCCGTGAGGGTCACTTCGCCGACGAGCGGCATGGCGAGCCCCTGCTTCTTCGCCTCGATCAGGAACCGGGCCGACTCCTCCTGGTTCATATAGACGAACACGGCGTCGGGATTCGCCTCCTTGAGTTTCGAGACGTCTGCCGCATAGTCTGTCTGGGCCTGCTCGGACGGCACGTCGGCGACGACCTCGATGCCTGCCTTCTGCATCTCGGCCAGGAACACGTCGTGTCCGCCCTTGCCGAACTCGTTGTTGACCCAGGCGACGCCGACCTTCTTGGCCTTCAGCGCGTCGGTGAAATAGGGCGTCAGGGCGGGAAGGCCTTTCTGGGCGCCCGATGAGGTGCGGAAAATAAAGGGATTGCCCTTCTCCACGACGCCGGGCGCCTCCGAGCCGACGAATTGCGGCGTGCCGTTCTGCTGGGCAACCAGCATGTTGACCATGGTCGAGCCCGAATAGATCGTGCCCCATATCGCGTAGGCACCTTCGTCGATGGCCTTCTGGACGAGCGCGCGCGACACTTGCGGGTCGGTCTGGGTGTCGTATTCCGTGACCTCGACCTGCTTGCCGAGGATGCCGCCCTCAGCGTTGATCTCCTCGACGGCAATCTTGATGCCGTCGCGCCAGTTGGTGCCCGACGGAGCGCCGGCGCCGGAAAGCTCGGCGACCATGCCGACCTTGACCGTCTCCTGAGCCTGGGCCGCACCAAGCATGGCCAGTGCGGTCGAGAGTGCGAGTATGGATCTGCGGTACATCAAAGTCCTCCCATAGAAGCAATTGGGCCTTGCGACGCCGTCTCCATCAAGCGCCACCCAACCAGATGTTCAGGAGACAAAACTCATATCCTCCCCTGCGAAAAACGCACGCCCGGAACCTTCCCCGAGAAGAAAATCCGCGAGCGTCTCAGCCTGCGCATCGAACATTCCGGTACCCGTCATCGTGCGGCAGCCGAGCCGCCGCGCGGCGAGGATCAGCAGCGGAACCTCCGGCTTGGTCACGACGCAGGCCACGAACTGCCATGGCTGCAGCCTGTCCAGATCGACCGGCGAGGGATCGCCCGACGACATTCCCATCGGCGTCGCATTGGCGACAAGATCGAAACCCGACGGATCCGAGCTGCCGGCGACAACCCTGCCCGGGAACCGAACCCCGAGCCTGGCGAGGATGTCGTCGCGCCGCGAAACCTCGAC
Organism: Mesorhizobium sp. L-8-10; assembly: GCF_016756635.1. Classification (NCBI taxonomy): domain Bacteria; kingdom Pseudomonadati; phylum Pseudomonadota; class Alphaproteobacteria; order Hyphomicrobiales; family Phyllobacteriaceae; genus Mesorhizobium; species Mesorhizobium sp. L-8-10. The sequence goes on from NZ_AP023263.1 coordinate 6,884,863, forward strand.
GTCATGTATGGCAAGAAGTGCTGCGCCGCGCTCCAAGAGTTCCAACGCGATCGCCGAGCCCGCGCCGCCACAGCCGACAAGCAGGGCCCGCTTGCCGGCGACCGTGAAGCCCTCCTGCTCGATGCCGCTCACATAGCCGAGCCCGTCGGTATTGTCGCCGTGCCAGCCCGATTCCGTCCTGCGCAGCACGTTGACGGCTTCCACGAACGTGGCCCGCTGCGTCGTTGTCGTGCAGAGCGACAGGGTCGCGCGCTTGTGCGGCACGGTCACCAGCACGCCACCCACATTGCGCACCTTCCACAAAGCGCCAAGAAGTTCAGCGATGTCGCCGATCGAAACGTGAAGCGGCACGACGACGGCGTCCAAACCGCGATCGACGATGATCCGCGTGATCGCGTCGGGCGACCTCACCTGCGCCACGGGATCGCCGACGACGGGGAAGAGCCGGGTGCTGCCGGATGGGGAGAAACCGGTCATCGGGGCCCCCTGCCGAGCGAAAGAGCCGGCAGGCCGCGATGCGGTTGCCGCTCACGCGCGGTCGCACGGGCAACCATGTCGCCAAAGGCGATGCCGTCGCGACGTTCCGGTCGCAATGCCTGCACGTTCTCCTCCGCTGCATTCCGAGTTCCAACGAAATACTAACGAAGAGCGGCATTCATATCGCGTACCAACTTCTGCGACTTCCGTAACATGATGTTAAGCCCTGCGGGATCGTCGCCGCGGCGGCTGCTGCTTCGCCGCGATCGAACTGACGCTCACCATTTCGGCCCTCAGGAGCTCGATGAACTGTTCGGCATAGACGGAAAGCGGCAGGTCGTTCCGGTAAGCGACATAGGTGCGGAAGTTGCTGTCGGCATCGATCTCGATGCTTTTCAGGCCAGGCACGGTGCCGTGCGCGACGGTGAACTCGTCGATGATGGCTATGCCCAGCCCCGCTGCGACCAGGCTGCAGACAGTTGTGCCGAAGCGGGCCTTGACGTTCATCCGGTATTCCTTGCCCGCATCGGTGAGCATGGCCGCCATGATGGCGCCATAGGGGTCCTTCGGGTTGATGCCGATCAGCGGATAGTCCGACATTTCCGCCGGGGTGATCTTCGTTCGCGCGGCGAGCGGACTGGTCTGCGGCACGATGCACAGCAGCCGCCCGTTTGCGAGCGGCTCGAACTCGATCAGGGGATGGTCGAAGCGCGACGAGATGGCGACGACCTCGCCGCGCCCAAGCAGCAGATAGTCGATGGCTTCCTCGATCTTGAGGATGTTGACGTCGAGCCCGAGTTCCGGGTAGCGGCGTCGCAATCCTGCGATCGCGCGCGGCACCATGACGTTGGCGATGCTCGGCACGGAGGCGACGCACAATTCCTGGCTCTTGCCCCGGCCGAGATCGGCCACGGCCGATTGCAGGTCGTCGATCTTGCGGTGGACGGTGTCCAGAAGATCGAAGATGTTGCGCGCCTGGGGCGTCGGCACGTAGCGTCCGGCGCGACGATCGAACAGGCGAACGCCCAGGGAATCCTCGGAATATTTCATCAGGCGGCTGATGCCGGGCGCGGCGACATTGAGCAACCGGGCAGCACCCGCGATGCTCCCCGTCACCATGATCGCCCGAATAACCTCGATCTGCCGAAGCGTCAGCATTGGCCTGTTGCTCCCTCGCCGGTTTGCCCCAAACAATACATTACCGACTTTGCGGTCAAATGCCGCGCCTGCAGAAACGCATCCGCCAGCATGGCAGGTTTCCCGCTGAAGTAATCGGCCACCGGGTCGGGCCTGCGTATATCTTGCCGGCACATGGCGAAAGGCGCGAGGAACCAGGAACGCCTGGCGCTGCACAGGACCGATAGGCGCGGTTTTCAGCGGATCAACCCCGATCGCGAAGCATTTCCGTTTTCTTCCTGCTGGGCGGCGGTCGTGGGACTATAAACAGGCGACGATACTTTGTTCCCATACTGGGAATTGTTCTTGTTCCCGAATTGGGAATGAGTTACATGTGGGCATGCAGATCATAGCGCGGCGCGCCCTTGTGGAATTCTGGACGAGACATCCGCAAGCGGAAGCGCCGCTGAAGGCATGGTTCGGGCAGGTGAGCAAAGCAAAATGGGCAGGTCCGGCGGACGTCAAGAGCGAGTTCGGGACCAAGGTGGATTTCGTAGCCGACAACAGGATTGTCTTCGACATCGCCGGCAACAAGTACCGTCTCGTCGCTCATGCCGCCTATCGTTTCAACCGCGTGCTGATCAAGTTTGTTGGAACCCATGCCGAGTACGACAAGATAGACGCTGAGACAGTATGATGGAAAACATCCGCCCCATCAGGAACGAGGACGATTACAATTGGGCGCTGGCCGAAATCACCCGCTATTTCGAGAACCAGCCCGAAGTCGGCACTCCCGATGGTGACCGCTTTGATGTTCTCGCTACCCTCATCGAAGCGTACGAGAACGAACGCTACCCGATCGAAGCGCCTGACCCGGTTTCGGCCATAAAGGCGCATATGGAAGCGCACGAATTGACCCAGGCGACCCTCGCGGACCTTCTTGGCTCACGCCCTCGCGCCTCCGAAATCCTGAACCGCAGGCGGGCTCTCACAACGGAGATGATTTACCGGCTGAACCGTGAATGGCGTATCCCGGCCGAGATTCTCATTCAGCCCTACCATCTGGCTGCCGACGAGCCAAAGGAGGCAGCGCACCAGGAAAGGTGAGCATCCTATCGGCCGCCCACGGTCTTCCGCCACCCTCAAGGGAGATCACACTCGCCTTGCCAGATGCCAGTACGGGGTATCTCCTGCTGCTTCCTCTACCCGTGCGCGGGCGGCCTTGCTGTGCCAGTCCGCTCCAGACGCTCCGACGGCATCAAAGCTGTCATTCTATCTCCTTATTCGAGCATCCGATCTTCCCCAAACCGGCTTTCACTTTCGGTCCGATTTTCTGATCAGGCCACCTTGGCGGTCTCAACGCCCAGCCGATCGAGGATGCGGTCGGCGATGGGGATGGCCGACGTCGCCGCCGGCGATGGCGCGTTGCAGACATGGAGCATGCGCCCGGTTTCCAGGAACAGGAAGTCGTGGACCAGCGTGCCGTCGCGGGCGACGGCCTGGGCGCGGATGCCGGCTTTGTGCGGCAGGAGATCGGAGAGCTCGAGGCTCGGGCAATATTTGCGGCACTCGGCGAGATAACCCGGCCTCCATAACGAGTTGCGCAGCTCGGTCACTGCAGACTTCCTGTTGTTCAGCACCGTTTTCCAGAAACCGGGATAGCTGAGATACTCGAATAGGTCGGCGAGGTTGACACCCAGCTTCGCATAGGTTTCCCGCCCGAAGCCGATGACGGCATTCGGCCCGACGGTCACGCTGCCGTCGATCATCCGCGTCAGGTGGATACCGAGGAAGGGCAGATCGGGATCCGGGATCGGGTAAATGAGGTGGCGCACGACCTCGTTCTTCTCGGGAGGCAGGCGGAAATATTCGCCGCGGAAGGGCACGATCCGGTGGCTGATGGAAAGACCGGCCATGACCGCGAGCCGATCCGACTGGAGGCCGCCGCAGACGACGAGCTTCCGCGCCCGCCAGTTCCTGCCCGGCGAAGACATGGCCACGGCGTCGCCCTCCTCGCGGATGCCGGTCACCTTCGTGCCGAGCAGGATCTCGCCGCCGAGGCGCTCGATGGTCTTGCCCATCGCCCGGCACACCTTGCCGTAGTCGACTATGCCGGTGGACGGCACGAACAGGGCGCCGAGGCCGGCAATGTTCGGCTCGCGCTCGGCGAGTTCGCCGGCGCTCACCGGGACCACCTCGATCTCATTGGCCGTGGAGCGCTCATAAAGCGCATTCATCCGCTGAACCTCCAGCGGATTGGTGGCGACGAGCAGCTTGCCGCAGACCTCGAAGGGAATGTCGTTGGCGGCACAGAATTCCTTGGTGGCCTCGGCGCCCCTGCGGCACAGCTCGGCCTTCAGGCTGCCGGGCGGATAATAGATGCCTGCATGGATGACGCCGCTGTTGTGGCCGGTCTGGTGCTCGCCCAGCCCGTTCTCCTTCTCGACGAGGAGCAGGCTCGAACCGGGGCGGCGCTCCAGTAGCCGCATCGCGGTCGACAGCCCGACAATGCCGCCGCCGATCACGCAATAATCGTAGAGCATGGATCCCTTCCGTGTCGCCCGGCCGTTTCATCCGACCATTCACCTGATGTCGTAATAGCGCCGCGCCTATCGCGGCCGATCGGGACCTTAGAGCGGCGCAGCCACAAATGGAATCGGCTCCCGCCCCATCTGTTCGTCGGAGCATGGGCGCGGGCCGCCGCCGGAAAGATGGGCCGGATATCGATCTGGCCGAACTGGAAGGCCGGGCCTGAACCTCGCCATGGGGCGGCCGGTCGGCTAGGGATCGACCAACGGCCGTCCCAAGGTCGCGGCGATCTGCGACCAGAAGCCGGGTTGAGACGGGGAGCCGCACGTGGTCCAAACCGGCCAGCACTCGAACAGCATGAGGACAACAGGATGACCGCCAGCCCGAATTCGGCAGAGGCCCGTGACATCGCCTATCAACTGCACAGCTACACCAATGCCCGGCTGCACCAGGAGCAGGGCCCGCTCGTCATCCAGAAGGGCGACGGCGTCTATGTCGAGGACCTGCAGGGCAAGCGCTATATCGAGGCCATGGCGGGGCTGTGGAGCGTCGCGGTCGGCTTCTCCGAGCCGCGGCTGGCCGCCGCGGCGGCGAAGCAGATGGAGCGGCTGCCCTTCTACCACACCTTCACCAGCAAGTCGCATGGACCGGTCATCGACCTCGCGGAGAAGCTGGTGTCGATGGCGCCGGTGCCGATGTCCAAGGCCTATTTCACGAATTCCGGCTCGGAAGCCAACGACACGGCGCTGAAGCTCATCTGGTATCGCGCGAATGCGATGGGCCAGCCGCAGCGCAAGAAGGTGATCAGCCGCCAGCGCGCCTATCACGGCGTGACGATCGCTTCGGCAAGCCTGACCGGCCTGCCCAACAACCATCGCTCGTTCGACCTGCCGCTCGCCAACATCATCCATGTCGGCTGCCCGCATTTCTGGCGCGAGGCCAAGCCGGGTGAGACCGAGCAGGATTTCTCGTCGCGGCTCGCGGCCGAGCTGGAAGAGACCATCCTCGCGGAAGGGCCCGAGACGATCGCCGCCTTCATCGGCGAGCCGGTCATGGGCGCCGGCGGCGTGGTCGTGCCGCCCGAAGGCTATTGGGAGAAGATCCAGGCGGTGCTCGCCAAATACGACATCCTGCTGGTCGCCGACGAGGTGATCTGCGGCTTCGGGCGGACCGGCAACATGTTCGGCAGCCAGACCTTCGCGATCAAGCCCGACATCATGGTCTTCTCGAAGCAGATCTCCTCGTCCTACATGCCGATATCGGCGCTGCTGATCAACGATCGCGTGTTCGAGCCGATCGCGGACGAATCGAGCCGCATCGGCGTGCTCGGCCATGGGTTCACCGCCAGCGGCCATCCGGTCGCGGCGGCGGTGTCGCTGGAGAACCTGAAGATCATCGAGGAGCGCGACCTTGTCGGCAATGCGCGCGTGGTCGGCGCGCATCTGCAGAAGCGGCTGCGTGATCTTTCCGGCCATGAGCTTACCGGCGAGGTGCGCGGCGTGGGCCTGATCGCGGCGATCGAACTCGTCGGCGACAAGGAAAGCCGGCAGCCCTGGGGGGCGACGGGAGCGCTCGGATCGCTGGTCAACCGTTATCTGCAGGATCTTGGCGTGATCTCGCGCAATATGGGCGATGCGATCGCCTTCTCGCCGCCGCTCATCATCACCGAGCGTGAGGTCGATCTGGTCGTCGATCGCCTGACGGAAGCGATGGATCGTGCTGCGGTGGAGGTCCGGGCGAGCCGGACCGTGCCGGCCAAGTAGATCGAAGGAGCGGCCGCGCCATGGCGAACCGAAGGCGCATCCTGATCGTCGGGGCGTCGCGCGGCCTCGGGCTCGGCCTTGCCAAGGAATATCTCGCGCGCGGCTGGGACGTCGTCGCGACCGCGCGCAACGAGACCGGAGAGGCCGCCCTCGCGGTCCTCGCGGGCGAGACTTCGGGAACACTGTCGGTCGAGCGGCTGGACATCTCGCGTCCCGACCAGGTGGCAGCGCTGCATGCAAGGCTGGCGGACGGCCGTCTCGACGTGCTCTTCGTCAATGCCGGCATTGCCGGAGATCCCGACGAGCCGGTCGAGGCGGTGGCCACGGACGAGTTCCAGCGGGTCATGACCACCAACGCCCTCGCCCCGCTCCGTCTGGTGGCCTCTTTCTGGACGCTGGTGAAGGACAAGGGCACGATCGCGGTCATGTCGTCAGACATGGCCAGCATCAGCGGCAACCATGGCGGCGGCTGGGAGGTCTATCGCGCCAGCAAGGCGGCGCTCAACCAGCTCATGAGGAGCTTCACCACCCGCCACGCGGCAGACGGCAGGACCTATCTCCTGATGTCGCCTGGCTGGGTGCGGACCGACATGGGCGGCGGCGACGCGCCGCTCGACGTTGCGACCAGCGTGCGCGGCATCGCCGACACGATCGCACAGCGCGAGGGTTCGGGCGGACTGCATTTCGTCAACTGCCTGAACAAGCCGATCCGGTGGTGAGGCAAAGGCCCTGCTGCCGGTTCCAACGCCGCTTCGGATCGTCGCAAATATTGACAATATATGCGACGACGCTCATTGTCCCCCACAGAGTGAAAGGGCTGGGCCATGACCGCAGACAGTAGCATTCATGTCCGGGTTGGCGGACAGCTGCGGGTGCATCTCCAGCAGCAAATCGGCGAGAACGGCCTCTATGAGAATGCGAGCGAGTACATTCGCGCGCTGATTCGACGTGACTTGCAGACCCGTAACGAAGCTTGGGACTGGCTCAGGAAGCAGATCGAGCCAGGCATGAGGGCCGACGAGAGCGAATTCAAGGCCGTGTCGGCCGAGGATGTCATACGACGTAACCAAAACCGAACCCGATAGGCATGGCGGGATTTCTGTTTTACCCGCCGGCGGATGCCGCGCAGGATCGCATCTGGCAGGAAACCGTCGCGAAATGGGGCGAAGCGCAGGCCACCCGTTACATCCGGGGCCTGCACGTGCACCTGCAAACCCTCTCGGAAACGCCCGCCCTCTGGCGGAAATTGCCCGGCAATCTCGCGGTTCCGGCCGACCTCAAGCTAGATGCCTATTTCGGCCATTACGAACGTCACTATGTGTTCTTCCGCAAGCTCTCGGGCGACCGGATCGGTGTGCTGAGCCTCCTGCACGACCGAATGGACGTGCCGGTGCGCTTGGCCGAGGACCTTCAGGCGTTGAGTTCCCGCCAGATAGACGAATAATCTCCCGGCCTTCCTTTCTGGTGCTTCGGCGCGGCCGCTTCAGCGGGCGCTCCCCGACGGCGGGATTCCATCGCCGGGGAAGGCACCATCATTCCTCCCGGAGGAAGATGCGGTCGAGGAAAGCGAGCAACTCGGCATTGAATTGAGCCGGCCTCTTCAGCGGCGCAGAGTGACTGACGTCAGGCAGGATCAGCAGTTCCGCCCCAGGGATGCCCTGCGCGAGATATCTCGCGCAATCGATCCTAATGATCCGGCCCCTTGGTGAGGTTGCCCTCGTAGAATGCAATCCACGCCGTGCTGCCGAATTGCGGGTGGGGTCGCCGAAACCCCAGGAATGGACATCACCCTTGTTTGGCCGCTCCCAACCCAAGCAGCTTCATCGCGTTCTGTTTGAGGATAAGAGGACGCACCTCGGGCTTGATGTCGATCCTCTCGAAGTCGGCGAGCCAGCGATCGGGCGTGATCACCGGCCAGTCGGACCCGAACAGCACCTTGTGCCGGAGAAGCGTGTTGCAATAGCGCACGAGGATTTCGGGGAAATATTTCGGCGACCAGCCGGACAGGTCGATATAGACGTTGGGCTTGTGCGTGGCGACGGCCAGCGCCTCCTCCTGCCAGGGGAAGGAGGGATGGGCGAGGATGATGGGCATATCGGGGAAATCCGTCGCCACGTCGTCGAGATACATCGGATTGGAGTATTTCAGGCGGATGCCGTTGCCGCCCGGCATGCCGGCCCCCACCCCGGTCTGGCCGGTATGGAAAAGCGCGGGCACGCCGGCCTCGGCGATCGCCTCGTAGAGCACATAGGCCGAGCGGTCGTTGGGGTAGAATCCCTGCATGGAAGGGTGGAACTTGAAGCCGCGAATGCCGAAGCTCTCGACCAGGCGCCTTGCCTCGCGGGCGCCGAGCCTGCCCTTGGCCGGATCGATCGAGGCGAAGGGAATGAGCACGTCGCTGTTTTCGGCGGCGAGTTCGGCCATCTCCTCGTTCTTGTAGCGGCGGAAGCCGGTCTCCCGCTCCGCATCGACGGGAAAGATCACGCAGGCGATGTTGCGCTCGCGATAGTAGGCGGCCGTCTCCGGAACCGTCGGCGGATGGGCGTGCGGTGACTTGAAATATTTCGCCATCGCCGCCTGGAAATCGTCGTAGCCGTCGTCGGGATGCGTTCCGCAGGGCTCCTCGGCATGGGTGTGGATATCTATGGCGATGACGTCGTCGGGATTGATCATCGGTCTCTCCTCGTGAACTCAGGCGACCATGACGCGCGGCGAATAGGGCTTTGAGTAGAGTTCCTCGACAAGATCGCACCGGTTGGCGAGCACGGCCATCTGGCTGATCGTGCCCTTGTCGGTGAGCTCGCCGCGGTCGATGTCGGGCGGCGCGGCAAGAAGCAGCGCGCGGGCGGCACGATTGGACGAGCCCGTCGCGGCCTTCGCCGCAGCGGCGAGCTTTTCCCGGAAAACCGCACGAACCCTCTGATCGGCAAGCAGCGCTTCGCCGGAAAGGCCTGGCGCGACGGGCGCCAGCGCCTGGAAATCGGGAAAGATCAGGAGGGTGATGTCGTCCCGGTTCAAGCCGGCGACGATCACGTCGCGGGCAAACGGCGCGAAACGGGAAACGAGATCGGCGCGCAGCGGGCCGACGCTCACCCACGTACCGGAGGAGAGCTTGAAATCCTCATTGATGCGCCCGTCGAAGACATAACCCTTGGCGGGATCGGCCTCGTCGGCCAACCGCAGCGCATCGCCGAGACGATAGTAGCCTTCGCCGTCGAAGGCAGCCGAAGACAGCTCCGGCTCGCGCCAATAGCCCGGCGTGACGCTCGGCGCCCTCACCCGCGCCTCCATCTTGCCGTTGACGGGCACCAGCTTCAGCTCGACACCGGGAACGGGAAGACCGACACGCGCCGCGCCGGCGTGTTCGAGGTCGCAGACCATGGCGAAGGGCGCGGTCTCGGTGGCGCCGAGCCCCGTCAGGATCGGAATCCGGCGGCCGATGGTCTGCACGGCAAGATCCTCCATGGCCTTCCAGACCACGGGGGAAATGCCGGCGCCGGCGAAGAACAGCATCTTGAGCCGCGAGAAGAACTGCTCGCGAAGGGTGTCGTCCGCCTCGAGGCGCGGAACGAGTTCCTCGAACCCTTTCGGCACATTGAAATAGATGGTGGGCGCGATCTCGCGCAGATTGCGCAACGTTTCCGGAATGCCGGCCGGCGTCGGCTTGCCGCCGTCGATGTAGAGCGAACCGCCATTGTAGAGCACCAGCCCGCAATTATGGCTGCCGCCGAAGACGTGGTTCCAGGGCAGCCAGTCGATCAGCACCGGCGGCTCGTCCTTCACGAAGGCGAGGGTCTCGCGCAGCATCACTTGGTTGGAGCAGAGCATGCGCTGCGTCGTGACGACGCCCTTCGGATTGCCTGTCGAACCTGAAGTATAGAGGAACTTGGCAATCGTATCGGGCCCCACCATCCGGTGTGCGGTCTCCGCAGCGTCGCCGGCTTGCGTCGCCAGGAGATCGGAAAAGGGCGTCGCCGCCCGATGCCACTCAGGCTTGCTCAGCACCACCTCGGCATCGGCGGGAACCACCGCCTCGAGCGCAAGACCATAGGCCTCCGCATTTGCCGCGAAGACGAGACCCGGCGTCAGCTTGCCCATGATGTAGCGAAGCTTGTCAAAGTCGGTCGAGACCGTCGAATAGGCAGGCGAGATGGCGGCGAAGGGAATGCCGGCATAAAGGCAGCCCAACACCAGCATTGCGTGGTCGAGGTCATTGCCCGACAGGATCGCCACCGGCCGCTCCGCCGAAAGCCCGCGCGCCACGAGAGCTGACGCGACGGCCCGCGCATGAACCAATGCCTGACCGTAGGTGATCTCGCGCCAGCCGCCGGCGGGCTCGCGTTCGGCCATGTAAACGCGGTCGGGCGCAACCTCCGCCCAATGAAGCAGTCGATCGGTCAGCCTGTCGGGATAGGCCGGCAACGGCTTCGTCGGCCTGACATGGACGACGCCGTCCGGCCCATATGTGAAGTCGACGCTGTTCCTGCCGAGCGACACCGGCAGCCAGCCGGGATCTCCACCTTGCGTTCTCTTGTCCAGCATGTCCGGCCCTCCCTGCCGTCCCAAGCGGACATTCCTTGGCAAGCCAACGAATGGTCTGCTCAGGCCTTTGTTCTGTCGCAGATTCTTGTCGGAAAACCGTGGGACACTTTTCCGGAATCTGCTTTGGCCTAACCCCTATGGGAAATCTTCGGCGCTCTTTTGGCGAGAAATTCCTGCAATCGCTGCTTGGCCTCCCGGTCGTCCTGGGCGATGGAAGAAAGCAGCGCCTCCACCAGATAACCTGTCGAGCGGTCGGCATCCGCGATGCGCGGCAGCCCATGTATCAGGGCGAAATTGGTCATCGTCGCATTGCGCGCGACCGCCGCGGCGAGTTCGAATGCCTTGGCTTCCGCCTTGCCGGGCTCGACCAGATAGTGCGACAGGCCGAGCCGCTCGCCCTCCTCCGCCGAAAGCGTGCGGCCGGTCAGCATCATCTCCATCATGCGCGAGGTGCCGATGAGCCGCGGCAGCCTGACGGAACCGCCGCCGCCCACATAGATGCCACGCTGACCCTCGGGCAGCGCGTAATAGGCCGTGCGGTCGGCGACGCGCACATGGGTGGCGCTGGCGAGTTCCATGCCGCCGCCGATGACGGCCCCATGCAGCACCGACACCACCGGCACGGGGCCGAACTCGATCGCCTCGGTGACGCGGTGCCACATGCGCGAATGCTGGATGGCTTGTGGAATCTCGGTTTCGACCAGGTCCGAGAGGTCGAGGCCGGCGCAGAAATGCTCGCCCTCGCCGAGCAGCACGGCCACCTTCACCGCGCTCGGGAAGGACGCGAAGGCATCTTCCAGAGCAAGCATGGAGGCTTCGTTCAGCGCATTGCGCTTGCGCGGTCGCGTCAGGCGCACGACCGCGATCGCGTCCACGATCTCGACGGTGACGGGTCGTTCGTCCGGTATCTTCACTGTGTTCGCTCGATCAGCCATTATTGTTATGTGTTATAACTAAACTGCAAATCTCGCAACCCCTCACGCTCCGCCATCGCCCAGCATGCTATGGAGCAGGTGGAGGAGTTGGTCGCGCTCTTTCGGCTGGAGCCGGGCGAGCACGCGGCTCTCATGTTCGGCCTGCAGACCCATGGCCTCGGCGAGCAACCTTTCACCGGCGTCGGTGAGGAACAAGGCGTGGGAGCGGCGATCGTTCAGCGCGGGCTCGCGGCGGGCAAGACCGCGTTTCTCCAAGGTGTCGATGATCGGCACGAGATTGGTGCGCTGAAGTCCAAGAGCTTCGCTCACCGCGGTCTGGGTCAAGCCCGGATTGGCGTTGACAACGCAAAGCACGCTGAAGGAAGCGGGCCTCAGGCCGACCGCCGCCATAGTGCCGATAAAATCCTCGAAGACCATCAGCTGGGCGCGGCGCAGCATATAGCCGACGAAGGACGGCAGGGGATCGAGACGCGGCGCAGAGGAGTCGCGGCTTGTCGGTCTCTGCTCGATTGTACCGTGGTCCGACAAGAACGTTCCTCCATTTTTCGTTCAAGCAGCCTCTTGGCTTTGCCCGCAAGATAGTTATACGATATTACAATCCAAGGGGTAGAACTTCAACCCCTCCGGCCACGACCTCGGGAGGAGAAAGAGCGTGGACCCAGTCGTTCTTGCGTTCCTGGTCCAGGACGGTGTGACCAACGGCGCCATCTATGCGCTGCTCGGCCTGGCCCTCGTCCTCGTCTTTTCGGTAACGCGCGTCATCTTCATTCCGCAGGGCGAATTCGTCACTTATGGCGCTCTCACCCTTGCCAGCCTTGATGCGGGCCGCTTGCCCGGAACGGCCACGCTGCTGCTTTGCTTCGGCGTCGCCGCCTTGCTGCTCGATCTGTGGGATGCACGAGGCGAACTGCAGATCCGGGCACTGCTACGAAGCGTGCTCTTGAACCTCGCGCTTCCCGCGGCGATCTACTGCGTCCTCATTCTGCTCGCTCCGGTCGGACTCGCGCCAGTCGGCAAGGCGTTGCTGACGATACTGCTGATCGCCCCGATGGGCGCATACCTCTATCGCATCGCCTATCGTCCACTCGCCGATGCCTCGGTGCTGGTACTGCTGATCACCTCGGTCGGCGTACATCTGGCCATGATGGGGCTCGGCCTCTTCTTTTTCGGCGCGGAAGGACTGCGCGGCCGGCCGCTCGCGGCGGGCAGCTACGCTCTCGGCTTTCTCCCCGTCTCGGCGCAGAGCCTGTGGATCTACGGCACCACGATCGCGGTCATGGTCGGACTCTATGTGTTCTTCGAGAAGACCATCCTCGGCAAGGCACTGAGGGCGACGGCCGCCAACCGGCTGGGCGCGCGCCTCGTCGGCATCCCTACCCAGTTGACCGGCGGCACGGCCTTCGTCCTCGCCGCGATCATCGGCGCCGTTTCCGGCGTGCTCATCTCGCCGGTCACGACGATCTATTACGACACGGGCTTCCTGATGGGGCTCAAGGGGTTCGTGGGAGCCATCCTCGGCGGACTGGCGAGTTTCCCGGTCACCGCGCTCGCAGCCCTCGGCGTCGGGCTGGTCGAGGCTTTTGCCTCCTTCTTCGCCAGCAGCTACAAGGAGATCATCGTCTTCGCCCTGATCATTCCCTTCCTGCTGTGGCGCTCCATTGCGGCCGGCGAGCATGAGGAGGAATAGGATGCGCCGGATTCCGGGACTTCTCGCGATCGCCGTCCTTGCGGCGATCCCACTCCTGCCCGTGCCCCCCTTCTGGATCACGCTGATCAACAATATCGGACTGGCGTCGCTGGTGGCGATCGGGCTCGTCCTTCTGACCGGCGTCGGAGGACTGACCTCCTTCGGCCAGGCCGCTTTCTGCGGCTTCGGCGCCTACACGACCGCGGTGCTGACCACCGCCTACGGCTTCTCCCCCTGGGCGACCCTGCCGTTCTCCCTGCTCGTGGGCGCGGCGGCGGCCCTGCCGCTCGGGCTGATCACCGTGCGCCTTTCCGGCCATTATCTGCCGCTGGGAACCATCGCCTGGGGCATCGCGCTCTACTACCTGTTCGGCCAGATCGAGATGCTCGGCCGCTTCGACGGCATCTCCGGCATTCCCCCGATCGAGCTCGCCGGCCATCGCTTCATCAGCGGCCAGTCGATCTTCTATCTGATCTGGGCCTTCGTCATCGCCACGGCGCTCGGCGCCCGCAACCTCCTGGATTCCCGGGTCGGACGCGGCATAAGGGCGTTGCGCGGCGGCCGCCGGGCGGCCGAAGCCTTCGGTGTGGATATCGTGCGGGCCAAGCTCACCGTCTTCATCTTCGCGGCGGTGGTGGCGGCGCTGTCAGGCTGGCTCTATGCGCATATGCAGCGGACGGTCAATCCAACACCCTTTGGGCTCAACATGGGCATCGAATATCTGCTCATGGCCGTCATCGGCGGCGCCGGCCATGTCTGGGGCGCCGTTTTCGGCGCAGCCATCGTGCTGATCCTCAAGGAGATCCTGCAGCGGATCCTGCCCGGGCTTCTCGGAGCCACGGGCAATTTCGAGATGATCCTGTTCGGCATGCTGCTGGTGGCGATGCTGCAATTCGCGCGCGAAGGGCTTTGGCCCCTCCTGCTGCGGCTGGCACCGACGCGCAGCCGCGTGCAGGTTGCCGCATCGCAAGGAGCGCTTCCCGGCCGGCGCGATGCGGTGCCGGCGCAAGGCCCTCTCATTCGGGTCGAGAAAGTGCGCAAGGCCTTCGGCGGCCTTGTCGCAGTCAACGATCTGAGCTTTGACGTGAAGGCCGGCGAGATTGTCGGCCTGATCGGCCCGAACGGTGCGGGCAAGAGTACCACCTTCGACCTGATCACCGGAATGCTCGCCCTCACCGGCGGCAGGGTCGCCTTCGGTGGCCGGAAGGAAGGACGGCGCAGTCCGGGCGCGATCGCTCGCCTGGGGGTCGCGCGCACATTCCAACACGCCAAGATCCTGCCTGACATGACCGTGCTGGAGAATGTCGCGCTCGGCGCGAATCTGCGCGGCTCGGCGGGGGTGGTGCGCAGCCTGCTGCGCCTCGACCGGAAGGAGGAAACGCTGCTGCTCGCCGAAGCGGAGCGCCAGCTCGAGCGTGTCGGGCTGGCCGAGCACAGGAACCGCCCGGCCGGCGACCTCGCGCTCGGACAGATCCGCATACTCGAGATCGCCCGCGCGCTGGCGCTCGATCCCACCGTGCTGCTGCTCGACGAGCCCGCTGCCGGGCTGCGCCACGGGGAAAAGCAGGCGCTTTCGGCGCTTCTGTCCAGATTGCGCAGCGAAGGCATGGCCGTGCTTCTCGTGGAGCACGACATGAGCTTCGTCATGGGGCTGGTGAACCGTGTCGTGGTGATGGATTTCGGTACGCTGATCGCCGAAGGCACGCCTGCGGAAGTGCGCAGGCACCCAGCCGTGATCGCTGCCTATCTGGGAGGCGTCGCGTGAGCGGTCGGCTGCTCGAGGTCAAGGACATTCGCGTCTCTTACGGCCACGCGGAGATCCTGCACGGCATTTCGCTCGGGATGGATGCGGGCAGCATCGTCACGGTGATCGGGGCAAACGGCGCCGGCAAGACGACGTTGCTCAATGCCGTGATGGGCGTGGTCCCCTGCTCCGGGACAGTGCTTTACGACGGCCGCCCGGCACCCCGCTCCGTCGAGGCCAGGGTTTCCGCCGGCATGTGCCTTGTTCCTGAACGGCGTGAGCTCTTCTCGACCATGACGGTCGAAGACAATCTCGAGCTCGGCGGCTTCCTGCGGACAGCCGCGGAACGGGGAGACATGCTCGGCGACGTCTACAAGCGTTTTCCGCGCCTGGCGGAGCGCCGCCGGCAGCTCGCCGGAACGCTTTCCGGGGGCGAGCGTCAGATGCTGGCGCTGGGGCGCGCCCTCATGAGCAGGCCGCGTCTCCTGCTGCTCGACGAACCCAGCCTCGGACTTGCGCCGAAGATCGTCGCGGAGATTCTCGCGATCGTGTCGGAGCTGCGTTCCTCCGGCGTGTCGATCCTGCTGGTCGAGCAGAACGCGCGGGCCGCATTGGAGATCGCCGACGAGGGCCATCTCGTCGAACTCGGCGAGATAAAGCGATCCGGACCTGCGGCCGAACTTGCCGTCGACCCCGCGCTCATGGGGAGCTATCTCGGGGGCGAATGAGGGTCTGGACGCGTCTCGCCGCTTAAGGGAGCCGGCTTCGTCGCCGCCGGGCGACCGGCTGCGACGGGGAGTTTGATGGCGCCTCGGGTCCGCGCGCGCAAGTCGAAGCCAACGGCGGCCGAGAACCCATTGCATTCCGCTCCTGCGGAGGGCCCTGCAGTGCAGAGCCCAGGGCCCTCCACAGCCGGCTCACTTCACCAGTTCGAACTTTCCGTCCTTGGCCGTCAGCAGCACGACCGCGCGTTCGTCGAGGCCGTAGTGATCGTCGGCCTTGTATTCGAAGACGCCCTGGCTCGCCGGGAAGGGTCCGCCACTTTCGATGGCGTCGCGAAGCGCTGCCTTGAATTCCGGCGTGCCGGGCTTGGCCTTCTTCTTGGCCTCGGGGATCGCCTTCTTCAGGATCGCCATGGCATCGTGGATGTGGGCTCCGAACTGGGTGCGCGTGCCGGGGCCGAACTTCGCCTCGTAGGCGGTCACATAGTCCAGCCCCTCCTTCTTCGTCTCGGAGGAATCCGGCTGCAGTTCGGCCACCATGACAGGCCCCGAGGCGAAGACGGTGTTGTCGACGGAAGCGCCGGCAATGCGCAGGAAGTCGAAGGTCACGGCGCCATGCGTCTGATAGATCGGGCCCTGGAAGCCACGCTCGCGCAACGCAAGCTGCGGCAGCGCAGCGCCGGTGCCGGAGGCGCCGACGAAGACGGCGTCCGGCTGCGCCGCGACGAGCTTCAGCACCTGCCCGGAGACCGACGTGTCGGGCCGGGCATAGCGTTCGTCTGCAATGAGGTTCAGCCCGTAATCCTTGCCGATCGCCTTGAACTGGTTGACCCAGAGATCGCCGTAGGAATCGGAGAAGCCGATATAGCCGACGTTCTTCACCCCGTCCGCCTGCATCCTGGCAAAGAGCGTGCGGGCGATGAGACCGGCGGCCTGCGGCAGAACGAAGGTCCATTTTCCGCCGGCGACATTGGGCGGCAGCGGCGAGCAGGCGAGATGCGGCGTCTCGGTCTCAGCCGCCACGCTGGAGACGGCGATCGAGGCCGGGGTCAGGGCCGAGCCGATGATGACATCGACCTTGTCGTCGTTGGCGAAGCGTCTCGCATTCGTGGTCGAGACCGACGGATCGCCGGCGTCGTCCAGTACGATCACGTTGAGCTTCTCCCCGTCGACCTCGTCGGGCCACAACTCCACGGAGTTCTTCAGCGGAATGCCGAGAGCCGCCCCGCTCCCCGTCGACGAAACGGTGACGCCGATCGTGACGTCGGCGCTGGCCGTACCGGCCAGAATTGGAAGCAAGAAGGTGGCGGCAGCCGCCGCGCGAATGATTCTGTTCATGCCAGTCCTCCCGATTGCGCGGTTGGCGAGAAATACGCCTTGCGCCAATTGTTATACTGTATACGCATTCTTCGGGAGTCAACGAGGCAACGAGCGTCGTATCGAGGAACGCCGGCGACGTGACGACCGACATTGCGATCAAGGCGCCACCGTGTTCGACATGGCCTTCATCGTCTGCTGCCGGACGGGCGCGGCGCCATCCGCTTCGAAGGTCGTGAGATCGTCGTCTCCCGCTTCCACGCTTCGTCCTCGAACCGTTCGGTGTCATCAGGAGCAGGGCGGGCAGCACGTTGCAATCATCCCTTCCCTACCACCCTTGCCCGCCTTGACCTTGCCCGGGATTTGTGGCCGAAGAGACGTATTGAAAGGCCATGATGATGAACCGCTTTGAAGGTCCGGGCGCCCGCGAGGCGCGTATCCGCTATCTCGATGGCGACTTCCAGGTCACGAGCCCCGGCGCCTTTGTGCGTTGCGCTGTGACGGGGGAATCGATCCCTCTCGACGAGCTCAAATATTGGAGCGTGGCGCGGCAGGAAGCCTATGTGAGCGCCGCCGTCTCGCTGAAGCGCGAGCTCGAGACCAACCCTGATCTGCGAAGCCGGCGCGGCTGACGGGCACTGCTCTCAGAAATTCTCGCCGCAGCAAGGGCGGCGCGACGGTCGTAGTTGGTGACCCGCCAATGCAATCCTATCTTCGCGTACGTTTGCGCCAGGCCGCGAGCGTATCCTCGACGATGCGCTCAGGCGCGTGCGGAAGCTCGAACACGGCATCGATCTCCAGGACCGTCAGGCGCCTCAGGAAGGCCTGCTCGGCGGTCGTCCCGTTCCGAAGCCGCACGGCGTCCTTGGCGGTCGTGATCAGTTCCAGCCCGTTCGCGGCGGCAAGGCTCGTCAGGTCCTCGACATCGTCCGATGTGAACAGGTGGTGATCCGGCAGAGGCCTGGAGATGACCACCTCGCCGCCGGAGCCTCTTACCGTGTCGAAGAATTTTTCCGGATGGCCGATGCCGGCGAAGGCGAGGAACCGACGGCCGGCGAGCCTCACCGGATCGCGCGGCCGGGTCGAGGCCTCGAATACCGGCTTGTTGGCGCGCGAGGCCATGCGCACCACAATGTCGGCGGCAGCCCCCTCGCCCATTTTCAGCAGCGCGTCGGCCAGGCGAAGCTGATCGAGCAGCGGCGCCCGCATCGGCCCGCCCGGAATGACATGGCCGTTGCCGAGACCGCGGCGGCTGTCGACGACCAGCAGGGCATAGTCGATATGGATGCGTGCGCTCTGGAAGCCGTCGTCCATGATGAGGAAATCGCAGCTCCTTGCCATGAGCAGCCGGGCGCCGGCGGCGCGGTTTGGCGTCACCGCCACCGGGCCATGCTCGGCCAGAAGCAGCGGCTCGTCGCCGACATGCCTCGCGCCGTCGTGACCGGGATCGACGACATGGGGCTGCGAGAAGGAGCCGCCATGACCCCGCGACAGGAAGCCAGGCTTCAGCCCCATCTGCGCGGCCTGCCGGGCAAGCGCGATCGCCACCGGCGTCTTGCCGGTGCCGCCGACCGTGAAGTTGCCGACGCAGAGCACGGGGAGGTCGACAGGCTCGCGCCGCGCCGTCGTCATGCGGCGGCGCGCAACGGCCCCATAGACGGCCGAAAGCGGATAGAGAGCAAAAGCGCGCCAGTCGGGACGCTCCCACCAGAATGGAGGGGCCTCGCTCGCCATTTCCCTAGCGGCCGTTTCCGTTGCTTTGCTTGAGCCGCGACTGCACGCTGAGCGGCTGCAGGAAGGGCTCCAGAACCTTCAGCGTCTTGGCCAGCGCGCCGCGCATTTCCTCGACTGTCGCTGCTCCGGCATCCATCATCTTCTGGCGGGCTTCCGGATTCTTCAGCAGGAAATTGACGGCGCCTGCGAGCATGTCGCGGTCGCGCACCAGCTTGGCTCCGCCGGCATCGATCAGCCGCTGATAGGCCTCACGGAAATTCTGGACGTTGCGCCCGGCCAGCACCGCCGTGTTCAGCATGGCCGGTTCCAGGGGATTCTGCCCCCCTTCCGAGGTGAGCGAGCGCCCGACAAAGGCAATCTCGGTCAGCCTCAGATAGAGGCCCATCTCGCCGATCGTGTCGCCGAGCAGGATGTCGGTCTCGGGCCGGATCGGATCGCCGAGGCTGCGGCGCACCACATTGAGGCCCATGGCGGCGAACTCCTGGGCGAGAGCTTCCGCACGTTCGGGATGACGTGGCACGATGATGGTGAGAAGCCCGGGATGGCGCGGCTTCAGCATGGCATGGATCTCGGCGGCCAGCTTCTCCTCGCCGTCATGGGTCGATGCGGCGGCCCAGGTCTTGCGCGCGCCGATCTGCGACTTCAACTGGGCGAGCGCCTTCTCATCGGCGCGCGGCGGATCGGTATCGACCTTGAGGTTGCCCGACACCGTCACCGGCCGGGCGCCGAGCACGCTGAAGCGCTCGCCGTCGAGATCCGACTGGGCGATGACATGGGCAAGGTTCTCGAACAGCGCCTCGGCGAGAAAGGCGCGTTTCTTCCACGACCTGAACGACCGATCCGAGAGACGCCCGTTGACCAGCACCTGCGGCACGCGCCGCGCGCCGAGTTCGAGGATCGTCATCGGCCACAGCTCGGATTCGGCGATGATGGCAAGGTCCGGCTGCCAGTGGTCGAGGAAATTGCTCACCGCCGGTTTGAGATCGAGCGGCACATATTGGTGAATGAGGCGGTTGCCGAAGCGCCTGTCGACGACCTGTGCCGAGGTCACCGTGCCTGTCGTCAGCACGACATGGATGCCGAAGCCGAGAATGCGCTCGATGAGCGGCGCGACCGCATTCGTCTCGCCGACGCTCGCCGCATGCACCCACACGACTGGCCCTTCGGGCCGGGACATGCGGGTGATGCCGTAGCGCTCGCGGCGGCGGGCGCGGTCCTCCTTGCCTTTGCTCGCCCGCCAGGCGACATAACCGCCGATGAGCGGATAGGCGGCCGCGCCCGTCCAGCGATAGGTGGTCAGGATTGCGCGCGCCCAGCGTTCGCTCATCGGGCACCGTCGACCAGGCCATAGGCCCTTTCGGTCGCCCGGTTGAGACTTTCCGTGACCTCCCGGCGCTTGCGCTCCATCTCGGCGGGGTCGGCATCGGCTGCCACCTCGACCGGCGTGCCGACGATGAGCGCGCTGCGGCCGAAAGGCAGGTTGATGGTGGTCTTGTCCCAGCTTTTCTCGATGACCTTGCGCCGGCTGGTGGCGATGGCCACGGGTACGATCGGGCGGCCGGAGAGCCGCGCCAGCGTGACGACGCCGAGACCCGCCTCACGCGGCGTGCCGTTGGGAATGTCGGCGATCATGATGACGTTCTTGCCCGCGCTCAGCGCCTTCTTCAGGCCGATCAGGGCGCGGGCGCCACCCTTTTCGAGATGGTTGGCCTGCTCGCGGCCACCTGAACCGCGCACCGCCTCGATGCCGAACTTCTCGACCACAAGCGCGTTGATCTCGGCATCCGCGCTGCGCGAGACCATGGCCACCAGCGGGGCGACGCCGCGGCGCGGATAGAAGCCGGGCGCGGAAAGGTGCTGGCCGTGCCAGAGCGCGAAGATCGCCGGATTATATTCGACCGCCGCAACCGCCATGTCGGAAGCATCAGGCGCCAACGGATTTGTCCAGCGGATAAGCCTCAGGCCGCCGGAGACCAGCGTGGCCAGAACATTCTTCACCAAGCGCGACTGCGCCAGCGGCTTGCGGATTTTCCGCCAGAATGTCTTCATGGCCGTGGGCCTGCGGCCTTGGCCTGACGCCTGGATCGGCGCCGCTGCATCCACATTCTCCATCGCCTCAGCCGGTCGCCTTGTTCTCAGGATCGAGGAGGCGGTGAAGATGCACGATGAAGTAGCGCATATGAGCGTTGTCGACCGTCGCCTGCGCCTTGGCCCGCCAGGCGGTCTCGGCGGACTGGTAGTCCGGGAAGATGCCGACGATGTCGAGCTGGTCGAGATCGCGGAACTCCACCGCGCCGAGCTTCTTCAGCTCCCCTCCGAAAACCAGGTGCAGCAATTGTTTCTTGGCTTCTTGCCCAGCCATGCGTATCGGATCCGTATTTCAGAAAAGATGCAGATGATTAGATCAAAACGGCGGAATTTGAAACCGCTACCTAACGTAAGCCTGCAACGGCAGCCATCATCGCCGTCAGTTCGGTGAGGAGCACGCCGCTGCCGGCCGCCAGCGCGCCGTGGCTTGGGTCCGCTTCGCCGTAGCGCAGGCTGTTGCCCTGGATGTCCACAAGACGGCCGCCGGCCTCACGCAAGATGAGGTCCGCCGCCGCGATATCCCAGTCCCGCGCGTTCGGCTTGACAAAGGTCGCGTCAAGGTCGCCGCTCGCCACCATGGCAAGGCGATAGGCAAGCGACGGATAATAAGGACCGCGCCGGAAATGCGCCGGCCAGGCGATGGCGCCCTCGTCGAACAGCGATTTCGGGCCCGCCACCAGCGGGCTGGCGCTTTGCGGGCCGACTTGCAAGGGGCTGCCGTTCCTGAAGGCGCCGCGCCCGGCTGTGGCTTCGAAGACTTCGCCGCGCGCGGCGCAATCGAGAATGCCCGCCAACGGCTCGCCGTCTTCCACCACTGCGATGCTCACGCACCAGGTCGGCATCCCGTCGAGGAAGGCGCGGGTGCCGTCGATCGGATCGACGACGAAAGTGCGCCGCGCCTCAAGCCGGGCGGGCGAATCGGCCGTCTCCTCCGAAAGCCAGCCATAGTCCGGGCGGGCAGCGGTGAGCGTCTCGCGCAGATAGCGGTCGACGGCGTAATCGGCCTCGCTCACCGGCGAATGGCCGCCTTTCAGCCAGGTCTGCGGATTGCGCTTGAAGTAGCGCAATGCGATCTCGCCTGCGGCCCGGGCAGCCTCGCGGATGAGCGGCAGGTCGCTGTCTGCGGTCGAACGAATCGGCTCAGCTGCCAGCAAGGGTCATACCTTCGATGAGCAGCGTCGGGGCGGCGGTACCGAAATTACGGTCGAGGTCACTGGCGGGAATCATGTTGAGGAACATGTCCTTGAGATTTGACGCAATCGTGACCTCCGATACCGGATAGGCCAGTTCGCCATTCTCGATCCAGAAGCCGGAGGCACCGCGGCTGTATTCGCCCGTCACCATGTTGACGCCCTGGCCGAAGACCTCCGTCACATAGAAGCCGGACTTCAGCGACGCAATCAGTTCCTCCGGCGACTTCTCGCCCGGTTCGATGGCGAGGTTGGTCGACGAGGGCGAAACCGAGGAGGAAGCGCGCACGCCCCGCCCATTGGTCTCCAGGCCGAGTTCGCGGGCGGCCGAGGTCGACAGGAACCAGTGCTTCAGGACGCCGTCCTCGACCATCGACAGCGCCATGCCTTCGACGCCCTCGCCATCGAAGGGACGCGACGACTGCCCGCGCGGCTTCAGCGGGTCATCCGTGACGGTCACCCCTTTCGCGGCGACCGGCTTGCCCATCATGTCGCGCAGGAAACTTGTCTTGCGCGCCACTGACGCGCCGTTGATCGCACCCGCGAGATGGCCGGCAATGCCGCGCGCGACCCTGGGATCGAAGATCACGCTGACCGGGCCGGTCGCGGCCTTGCGCGCGTTGAGCCGCTTGACGGCGCGTTCGCCGGCGTTGCGTCCGATCGTCTCGGGCGAATCGAGATCGGAATAATAGAGGCGCGAGGAAAAGTCGTAGTCGCGCTCCATGCCCGTGCCCTCGCCCGCGATGGCGCTCACCGAACGCGAGAAGCGGGTCGCCACGTAGCGGCCGACGAAACCGTGCGAGGTGGCGAGCACCAGACCGCCCAGGCCGGCGCTCGCGCCACTGCCGCCAGAATTGGTGACGCCGCCGACGGCGAGCGCCGCGGCCTCCGCCGCGAGCGCGGTTTCCTTCAAGGTCTCGGCCGGGACCGCGGTGCCGTCGAACAGGTCGAGATCGCGGATGGACCTCGCCAGGCGCGACGGATCGGCGAGCCCCTGGAAAGGATCCTCCGGCGAAACCCTGGCCATCGCCACGGCCCGCTCCGCCAGCGCGGCCGGGTCGGCGGAGGCCGTCGCCGAGACGCTGGCCACCCTCCGGCCGACGAAGACCCGCAGGGCAACGTCCTCGCTTTCGGAGGCTTCGGTGCCCTCGACCTTGCCGAGACGGACGGAGACACTGGTGGAGCGGCCAAGCATGGCGACGGCATCGGCGGCGTCGGCACCGGCCTTGCGGGCGGCCTCGACGAGGGCCGACACGCGGTCGGCGAGCTTGGCAGTATCGACGATATCGGTCATCTTGCTCTCGATCTTTTGGCGGGGCGATTTGCGCCTCGCCTCAAGACACCCATCTATTGTTCCGACCATGCTTGCGCAATGGGGAGGTGACGCGCTGTCGCGCCGCCTTCCGTCACGTTTCGAGGGATACCGGCGGTGGAAGAGGCGACGATCTATTCAGAAGTGCTGCTGCTGCTCGCCGGAGCGGTATTCGCCGCTCCGCTCTTCAAGCGCCTCGGGCTCGGCACCATTCTGGGCTATCTGGCCGCCGGCATCGTCATCGGGCCGGTCGCCCGGCTGGTGACGGGCGGCGACGAGTTCCTGCATGTCTCGGAGCTCGGCATCGTCTTCCTTCTTTTCATCATCGGACTCGAGCTCAAGCCTTCACGGCTATGGGCCCTGCGGCACCAGATCTTCGGCCTGGGCCTGACCCAGGTGCTGGCGAGCGGGCTGGCGCTCGCCGTGCTCGGCCACATGCTGGCCGGCCTGTCCTGGCCTGCGGCGATCGTCGCCGGCTCAGGCCTGGCGCTCTCCTCGACCGCCTTCGCCATGCAGACGCTGGAGCAGCAGGGCGCCACCAACACGCTGCACGGGCAGCGGACGTTCGCGATACTGCTGTTCCAGGATCTGGCGATCGTGCCGCTCCTGGCGCTGATCCCGCTCCTGGCGCCCGACGCCGAAACGGAGCGTTTTTCGGGACCCATGCAGTTCGGCATCGCCGTCACCGCGGTGGCGGCGCTGCTTTTCGCCGGACGCTATCTCCTCAATCCGCTGTTCCGCATCATCGCCAACACCGGCGCCAAGGAAGCGATGATCGCGGCCGCCCTGCTCGTCGTGCTGGGAGCGGCCACATTGATGCAGTTCGCCGGGCTCTCCATGGCGATGGGCGCCTTCATCGCCGGCGTGATGCTGGCCGAATCGTCCTACCGCCACGAGTTGGAGGCCGATATCGAGCCGTTCCGCGGCGTGTTGCTCGGCCTGTTCTTCATGGCCGTCGGCCTGTCGCTCGACCTGTCGGTGGTGCTGAAGAACTGGCTGACCATTCTCCTCGCCGTGCCGGTGCTGATGGCGGTGAAGGTGGCGACCACCTATCTGGGCTGCCGGCTGTTCGGCGCAGCTCGCAACGATGCGGTGCTTACCGCCTTCCTGCTGCCGCAGGGCGGCGAGTTCGCCTTTGTGCTGTTCACCACGGCTGCGGCCGCATCGATCTTTTCCGGCGAGACGGCACCGCTGCTCATCGCCATCGTCACCTGTTCCATGGCGCTGATGCCGCTGGTGACGCCGCTATCCACCTTCCTGACCTCACCGGAGCCGGAGGACAAGATGGAAGAGGATTTCGACGGAGCCGGCGCCGGCGTGCTGATGATCGGGTTCTCGCGTTTCGGCCAGATCGCGTCGCAGATCCTTCTGACCGGCGGCTCGGAAGTGACCGTCATCGAGAATTCCGCGGAACGGGTCCGCAGCGCGTCGAAATTCGGCTTCCGCATCTATTTCGGTGACGGTACCCGCAAGGACGTGCTCGAGGCGGCAGGCATCCGCAAGGCAAGGCTGGTGGCGGTCTGCACGAACCGGCGCGAGACCACCGACAGAATCGTCGATCTGATCCAGAGCGAATTTCCCGAGGTGAGGCTCTTCGTCCGCTCCTACGACCGCATCCACACACTCGAGCTCAGGGCCAAGGGAGTCGAGTACGAAATCCGCGAGACGCTCGAATCCGGGCTTGTGTTCGGCCGCGAGACGCTCGAGGCGCTCGGCACGGACGAGGAGACCGCACAGGCGATCCTCGAGGATGTGCGCCGCCGCGACGAGGAGCGGCTCGAGTTGCAGGCACTCGGTGATTGGGAAGGCAGCCTCAACCGCTGGCATACGAAACCGGTGACGCCTGAGCCACTGGTCAAGCCGGCGCGCGAGGCCAAGCGCCTTGACAAGGCGGCGGAGGAGGCCAAAACCGCTGAGGGCTCGGTTGGGGATTCCGCCCCGGCGAGCATGTGAGACGTCCGTCCGGCTCCTGCGGAGGCCGTGATCGACGGCAGCGGATCCCTCCATCCGGGGAAGGCCGCGCACCGGTCCGAGGGGAGGATCATTGTGAGCGAGGAGCCGGCTTCCGGCCGACAGCAAGCGGCAGCGGGCCGTCCGGCCAAATTCACGACCGGCTCGACGCTGCGCCATGTCGTCGTGATGACGGCGACGGGCTCGATCGGGCTGATCGCCATCTTCGTCGTCGACGCGCTCAATCTCTTCTACATATCGCTTCTCGGCGTTCAGGAGCTCGCCGCGGCGATCGGTTTCTCGGCGACGCTGCTGTTCTTCACCGTGTCGATCGCCATCGGGCTCACCATCGCCTGCGGCGCGCTGGTATCGCGCTGCCTTGGCCGCGGCAGCCGAGAAGAGGCCGCAGCGATGGGCGGCGCCTCGATGGTGTTTATGGGTGTATCGACCGGCACCATCACGCTTGCCGCCTGGCCGTTCCTCGGGGACCTCCTCGCCCTTCTCGGCGCCGAGGGCGAGACGCTCGAACTGTCGCTCCGTTTCCTGCAGATCGTCATCCCGTCGACGCCGATCGTGGCGCTTGGCATGTGCACGACAGGCATCCTGCGCGGCGTCGGCGATGCCAAGCGCGCAATGTATGTGACGCTCGGCAGTGGACTTGCCGCCGCGGTCTTCGACCCGATCCTGATCTTCGGCTTCGACATGGGGCTCGACGGCGCCGCGGTTTCAACGGTGTTGTCGCGCATCGTCATGCTGGCGATCGGCATTCACGGCGCCCATGCCGTGCACCGGCTTATCCGCCTTCCCGACCGGGAGCGTCTCGCCGCGGCGTTCCGCCCATTCTTCGCGATCGCCCTGCCGTCGGTGCTCACCCAGATCGCGACGCCGGTGGGCAACGCCTATGTGACCGCCGAGATCTCTGCCTTCGGCGTCGACGCGGTGGCGGGATGGGCCATCATCGGGCGCCTGACCCCTGTCGCCTTCGGCGTGATCTTCGCGCTTTCGGGAGCCGTCGGACCGATCCTCGGCCAGAATTACGGGGCCGGCAGGTTCGACCGGCTCACGGCCGTCATGCGCGACAGCCTCGGGGTCACCATCGCCTATGTTCTGGCCGTCTGGGCCCTGCTCGCCATCTTCGCCGGACCGGTCGCCGCCTTGTTCGGCGCCGGCGCCGAGGCGCGCGACCTCGTCATCTTCTTCTGCCATTTCGCCGCGGGAAGCTTCCTGTTCAACGGCGCGATCTTCGTGTCGAGCGCGGCCTTCAACAATCTCGGCTTCCCGACCTATTCGACACTCTTCAACTGGGGACGTTCGACGCTCGGCACAATCCCGTTCGTCTGGATGGGCGCGCAGCTCTGGGGCGCGACTGGCGTGATCGCCGGCTGGGCGCTGGGAGCCGTCGTGTTCGGCGTGGTCTCCGTGCTGGTCTGCTTCCGGGTGATGCGCAAGATCGCCCGCAGCCAGCCCCAGACGGACGACACGCTGCCGCCCCCGCCGCCTTCGGCGCAATCACCCTTCTCCGCCGGCAAGGCGGCGACGCTGCCTTGAAGCATGTCTCCCGAAAGTGTGCCGCGGTTTCGGGATAAAGACATGCGCAAAATCAAGCTTCTACCGCGTGTCGCGTGAATCCTTTTTCAGGCGACACGCGGTAGAACGCCACGCTTCCGACGCGACAAGGCGGCGCCGTCAGCTCCGCAGGCCAGGCGCCTCCTGGCCGGTGCGCGCGACATATTCCGTATAGCCTCCGCCATAGGTGTGGACGCCGTCGGGCGTAAGTTCCAGCACCCGGTTGGAGAGCGCGGCGAGGAAGTGGCGATCGTGCGAGACGAACAGCATCGTGCCCTCGAACTGCGACAGCGCACCGATCAGCATCTCCTTGGTGGCCATGTCGAGATGGTTGGTGGGCTCGTCCAGCACCAGGAAATTCGGCGGATCGAACAGCATCCGCGCCATCACCAGGCGTGCCTTCTCGCCGCCCGAAAGCACCCGGCATTTCTTCTCGATATCGTCGCCCGAGAAACCGAAGCAGCCGGCGAGCGCGCGCAGCGGCGCCTGGCCCGCCTGGGGGAAGGCATCTTCGAGAAACTGGAAGACGGTGCGGTCGCCGTCCAGCAGTTCCATGGCGTGCTGGGCGAAATAGCCCATCTTCACGCTGGGACCGCGCGACACGTTGCCCTCGTCCGGCTCGGCCGCGCCGGCCGCCAGCTTCAGCAGCGTCGACTTGCCCGCGCCGTTGACCCCGAGCACGCACCAGCGCTCCCGGCGTCGGACGTGGAAATCCAGCCCCTCATAGATGGTGCGGCTGCCATAGCGCTTCCGCACGTTCCTGAGGATCGCGACGTCCTCGCCCGAGCGCGGCGCCGGCTGGAATTCGAACTGCACGGTCTGGCGGCGTTTCGGCGGCTCCACCCTGTCGATCTTCTCCAGCTTCTTGACGCGGCTCTGCACCTGTGCGGCATGCGAGGCGCGTGCCTTGAAGCGTTCGATGAAGCCGATCTCCTTGGCGAGCATCGCCTGCTGGCGCTCGAACTGGGCCTGCTGCTGCCTGTCGGCGACCGCACGCTGCTGCTGGTAGAATTCGTAATCGCCGGAATAGGCCGTCAGCGCGCCGCCGTCGATCTCGACGATCTTGCCGACGATGCGGTTCATGAACTCGCGGTCGTGCGAGGTCATCAGAAGCGCGCCGTCATAGGCCTTCAGGAACTCCTCGAGCCAGATCAGGCTCTCCAGGTCGAGGTGGTTGCTCGGTTCGTCGAGCAGCATGACATCGGGGCGCATCAGCAGGATCCGGCCCAGCGCCACGCGCATCTTCCAGCCGCCCGACAGCGCGCCGACGTCGCCGTCCATCATCTCCTGGCTGAAGCCGAGGCCGTCGAGCACCTCGCGGGCCCGGCCGTCCAGGGCATAACCGTCGAGCTCTTCGAAGCGCGCCTGCGCCTCGCCGTAACGCGTGACGATGTCGTCCATCTCGTCGGCGCGCGCGGGGTCGCCCATGGCGGCCTCCAAGTCCCGCATCTCGGCTGCCAGCGCGCTGACGGGACCGACGCCCTCCATGACTTCGGTGACGACGCTGCGGCCCTCAATGTCGCCGACGTCCTGGCTGAAATAGCCGATGGTCACGCCGCGATCGACGGACACCTGGCCCTCGTCGGGCAGTTCCTGCCCGGTGATCAGCCGGAACAGCGTCGTCTTGCCGGCCCCATTGGGGCCGACGAGGCCGACCTTCTCGCCTTTCTGGAGCGCGGCGGAGGCCTCGATGAAGACGATCTGCCTGCCGTTCTGCTTGCCGATGTTTTCGAGACGAATCATGCCTGCGCGGGCTCCCGGATTTTGGCCCGGCCCTTACGCGATGGGCCGTCCCTGTGGAAGGGCCGGCCCATGGGCAGCCGATGAAGTCGACCCTCAGGCGGGCGCCAGCTTGAGCATCGCGATGCCGACCAGCACCACAACCACGCCGCCGAGCCGCAGCAGGCCGAGCGGCTCGGCGAACAGGATCACGCCGGCGATCACGGTGCCGGCGGCCCCGATGCCCGTCCACACCGCATAGGCGGTTCCCACCGGCAATGCCTCCAGCACGCGGCCGAGCAGATAGACGAAGGCGGCAAGAAGCAGGATGGAGACGATGCTCCACCCCGGCCTCGTGTAACCCTCGGCATATTTCATGGAGATCGCCCAGGCGACGTCGAGCAGGCCCGCCACCAAAAGCAGGATCCAGGCGACGGTGTGGCTCATCTCAGGCGGCAACCTTCATGCCTTCGGACTGCATCGCCTCGCGCACGCGCGGCCGCGCGCCGACACGCTCCATGAAGGCGCGCAAATGAGGAAAGCCGGAAAGATCGACCTTGGCGAAGGCGGACCAGCCGACGATGGTGAAGAGATAGGCGTCGGCGGCGCTGAACCGGTCTCCGGCCAGGAACCGACCCGAACTTGCCAGATGGTCATCGACGAAGGCCAGCCGGCGACCGATGATGCCTCGCGCGACGTCCTGCGCCTGGGCGCCGTATTCCGGATGGAAGAGCCAGGGGCTGTACATCTTGTGCAGTTCGGTCGCCACGAAGTTCAGCCAGGACTGGAGGCGATAACGCTCCGGCGTGCCGGCCGGCGGGGCGAGGTCCGCCTCGGGCTTGAGGTCGGCGAGGTACTGCACGATGGCCGTTCCCTCGGTGAGCAAGGAGCCGTCGTCGAGGCGCAGCGCCGGCACATAACCATTCGGGTTGACCGTGGTGAAGTCGGCACCGGCGTCGGTGACGTGCGGCGATTTCATGATGTCGACCCGCTCCAGTTCGAGCGGAATGCCCGCCTCCGACGCAACGATATGCGGCGACAGCGAGCAGGTTCCGGTGGCGTAATAGAGCTTCATGATCTGTCCTTTCTTCCGGACGGGCGCCGCGCGACATGCGACGGCGTGAACCCGCCTTCGGGAGACAAGCTATTGATTGCGATGCCGCAATGCTCGTTGGAGTTTCGCCAGCCTCACTTGCATGACTGCAAGACTGCGGCGTGCTAGAAATCTGACATGGACGACTGGAACGATTTGCGGCTGGTGCTTGCCGTGGCCAGAGCCGGCAGCCTGACGGCGGCGGCCGGAGCCCTCGGCATCGATCACTCGACGGTGTTTCGCCGGCTGAACGCCTTGGAGGCGCGGCTCGGCGTGCGCCTGTTCGAGCGCCTGCCGGGAGGGATCTACCCAACGACGACCGCGGGCGAGCGCATGGCAGCGGCGGCCGAACGCATGGAGGATGAGGCGGTCGCCGTGGCGCGCGACATCGCCGGCAGCGACCGGCGGCTCTCGGGCCGGCTGCGCGTGACCTCGTCGGAGACACTGGCCTACAGCAGGCTCACCGGGCACCTCGCGGCGTTCCGGAAGGCACATCCCGGCATCGTGGTCGAACTCGCGATCGAGAACCGCGTGCTCAGCCTCTCGCGCCGCGAAGCCGACATCGCGCTGCGCCCAATGCGGCCGAAGGAAGGCGATCTCTGGGGCCGCAAGCTTGCAGCCGTGGCCTGGACCCTCTTTGCTTCCGCCGCCTATCTCGACGCATCAGGCGGGCCGATCCACGACCCCGAAGGGCTCGACGGTCATGCCCTCATCGGCTGGGAGGAAACGGCGGCCGCCATGATGGCGGCGGACTGGCTCAACCGCGCCGCACCCGCCGAGGCCTTCGTCTACCGCACGAACAGCCTGGTCAACCAGGCCGTGGCCGCACGCTCTGGCATCGGCATGGCGCTGCTTCCTTGTTACCTCGGCGATGGCGAGCCCGGCCTCGTTCGCGCGCTTGCCGAGCCGCTGCCGGACCTCCCGGGCGAGCTGTGGATCGTCACGCATTCCGATCTCAAGGGAACCGCCCGTGTGCGTGCCTTTTTCGACGTCGTCGGCGAAGGCCTCGCCCGCGAGCGCGACCTGTTCGAGGGTCGACGCAGGAGTTGAGCCGCTGCGCTATGCAGCAGAATCTCTTCGAGAGCCAACCGCCCATCTTTCTTGCAAGAACTTGCAAAAGCAGCATTTTCCAGACATGGCAATCGCCATGCAAGTATTGCCATCTGCTTGACGCGCCCTTCACCTTGTCGGAAGTTATGACACGATGGCCGGCGGCGGCCCGATGCGAGGCGGGGTTAATAGATGACACAACGGCGGCGGCTGGGCGCTTTGGTACGCTCGCTTGCGATATTCCTGGCTGGGTTACTGGCGCTCGCGGCACCGCAGGCCGCATCGGCCGAGGAATCGCCCATCACATCGCTACCCGGCATCCGCGAATGGACCGGCGATTTCGACGGCATGGAGAAGCGTCGTATCATCCGCATGCTCGTGCCGTACAGCAAGACGATCTATTTCATCGACGGCGGCCGCCAACTCGGCACGGCGGTGGAATTTGGCCAGGCGCTCGAGACGTGGATCAACAAGAAGAAAAAGAAGGAGATCGAGAAGATCAAGGTCGCCTATGTGCCGATGGCGCGATCCCAGCTGATCCCCGCGCTCCTCGCCGGGCAAGGCGACATCATCGCGGCGGATCTCACCGTTACGCCGGCCCGCCAGGAGCTGATCGACTTCGCCGATCCCTACGCGAGCGGCGTACAGGAGGTCGTTGTCACCGGGCCGGCGGCGGACCCCCTCTCGTCACTGGACGATCTCGGCGGAAAAGAGGTCTATGTCCGCAAGTCGAGCAGCTATCGCGAACATCTCGATGCGTTGAATGCCGAGCGCGGCAAAGCAGGCAAGCCCGAAATCCTCATCCGCGACGCCGACGAAAACCTGGAGGATGAGGACCTTCTGGAAATGGTCAATGCCGGGCTTCTGCCCTGGTGCGTCGTCGACCGTTTCAATGCCCTCATATGGTCGCAGGTTTTCGACAAGGTGAAGGTCCGGGACGACCTCGTGATCTCCAAGGGCGGCGATCTTGCCTGGGGGATCCGCAAGGACAGTCCCAAGCTGAAGGCTGCGCTTGCCCCCTTTATCAAGGAGCATAAGGTCGGCACGACTTTCGGCAACATATTGCGCAAGCGCTACTACCAGAGCGACAAGATGGTGCGCGCGGCCTACGAGCCGAGCCAGCTCGCCAAGTTCCAGGCTCTCTGGCTGGTGTTCCAGACCTATGCCAAGGAGTACGATTTCGATCCGCTGATGCTCGCCGCCCAAGGCTTTCAGGAATCACAGCTCGACCAGAGCCAGCGCAGTCCCCTTGGCGCCGTCGGCATCATGCAACTCCTGCCCTCGACAGCCGCCGACAAGGCAATCGGCATAACAGGCATCGCCGAGAGCGCGGAGCGCAACATCGAGGCCGGCTCGAAATATATGCGGCACCTCACGCAGACCTACATCACGGACGATGGTCCGACGCCGCTCAACAGGATGCTGCTGACGCTCGCTGCCTATAATGCCGGTCCCGGTAATCTTGCGAAATTCCGTCGCACGGCCAAGGAGATGGGGCTCAATCCCGACATTTGGTTCGGCAATGTGGAGAATGGAGCCGCGCGGATCGTAGGACGGGAGACCGTGCAGTATGTCGGCAATATCTACAAATATTACGTCGCCTATTCGATGTATGCGAAGCGCCTGCAGGCGCGAAAGGACAGCGGGCAGAAGGTCGATACTGCGATCATGCCGGAAGACAGCCCGAAGTAGGTGCGGCGCCAAGCCTCTCTTCGTGGACCCGGCCCGAGCAAGTTCGATGTCGACAACAAGACAGGGAGATAAGTCAGCCTGAAAGACTATTGCGAGGTCCCAGTGACAACCGACCGGACGGCTGGAACCGGTGGCTGTCCCTGGCCTTCTCGCCCGCGGCGCCCATGCCGGTCCGGTAGCTTTCCGAGAAGACTGGCTGTGACGGTCCCGCCGAACACGGGCCGCCACATGCAGCTTCTCAAAATACGACGAAGTCATCCGCGGTGATCGCGGTGGCAGCTTGCACGGAGGCAAATCTCAGCGCCGCCGCCCCTCCCGCTCCATCGGCATCGTAGAACAGATCGCCCGTCGTCTTGTCGTAAACGATCAGGTCGTTGCCATCGACGGCATGCTTGCCGACAACGAAGTTGGCTGCCGACAACGGGCCGGAAGACAGGTCCGTGAACACAGAACCATCCAACCTGAAGACATCATCCAGCGCCTCGAAGTCGTCGATATGATCATCGTTGGCAGGCCCGGGCGCGGCATCGAACACAAAGCTGTCCCGGCCTGCGCCGCCCGCCAGCCAATCACGGCCCGTGCCGCCATCGATCACGTCGTCACCGTCGCCGCCGCGCAGGTCGTCCGAGCCGGCGCCGCCACTGAGGAGATCATCGCCCGCATCGCCACGAATGCCGTCGGTTCCGGCGCCGCCATCGATCTCATCGTTGTCGGCCCCTCCCTTCAGCCAATCGGTGCCCGCTCCGCCGATCAGATGGTCGGCGCCGGCACCGCCAAGCAACTGGTCATGGCCCGGACCTCCGTCGAGCGTATCATTGAAGGGCGTGCCGCCGACGCGGTCGTCACCGCCCAGCGCGGCGACGAGAATCGCACGGTCGAGGCCGGCGTAACTGATGACATTCCTGTTGTCCGTCAGCGAGACGGAGCGGGGCGGCGGGGTGATCGTGATGGTAACAGTCGCGACATCGCTGTTGCCCTGCCCGTCCGTAGCATAGACGGTGAAGCTGTCGGTACCGATGAAGCCCGGTTCCGGCGTGTAGTCGAAGAGGTTCCCGTCCAGGAAGTCGGCATGATAGTGCAGGCTTCCGCCATAGCCGCCCTGGGGAAACGGGTAGAAATTGCCGTCGTAGCGCGTCTCCAGTCCGAGCGCGCCATGGTCCGGCCCGTCCACGACGACGAATCTCAGCATGTCATAGTCGACGTCCGTCCCCTTGAACGGCGTGTCGTTCAAGACCTCTCCTTGCGAAAGCGTCAGGTCGAGGTTGGCGACGTCAGGGGCATGGTTGACGAACGTATCCGGCTGGGCGACGCCTCCCGCGACGATGATCCGATGCTCGCCATATCCGGTGTTCTCGCCGCCGAAATATTCGTTGGCGCCGATCCACGCTACCGCGATGTCGTCAGGACTGGCTGCGTCGATCGAAACGATTTGCGCCGAGAGCCAGGCGGCGCGGTCGGAGAGCGTGCGGACCAGGTTGCCTTCATTGTCGAAGACCTGCGTCTCAACGGCGGTCCAGGTCTCGGTCCGGCCCTCATGCGTGAAGCTGGTGATGGTGAAGAAGCCGTCGAAGACGTCGACGGAAGCCAGTTCGATTCCACCGAAGGGAAAATCGGGCTTCGCACCGACCGGGCCGACGACATCGCCATCCATTTCCGTGATGGTGAAAAGGATGGCGTCGGGACTCGGGTTCGGGTTATCGGGCTCCTCCCACACGGTGAGTTCGCTGCCATTGCTCAATATCGGCATCCAGTGGTCCTCGGTTTTGCGCCGCGGCGCTGCGGATGCCCCCACCAGGAGAATCGTAGCATGCGAGACAGGGGTTGTTCGTGACAAAGGCGATTGCGTTCGCGTCTGTCACCAGCCGATTTACCCGCCCATGCGCCTCTCCGAATGATCGGCCGTCATCAATAAGCCGGCACGACCGGGTCCTTGCGCGTCCAAGTGGACGCCCCGCGGTCCGACAGGCCACGCAATCGCGCGCTCCAACGGTCGATCCTATCGACCTTTGGCATGGTGGATTTCGACTGCCCCAGCCAAGGCCGGGCTTGTTCCCGCCTATCCAGAGCCTGCCGTCTTCGCAGCCCGAGCGCTCCGATACGGCCGTTCCGTCAAATATCCGGGCTAGACTCTCAGCCTGGCCTCGATCGCGGCCTCGACCGCCCGCTTCAGCTCGTCCTTGATGGCGACGGTCTCGGCGAGTACCGCGTCGACCTTCAGGAAGTCGAGGGCGCGGAAGCGCGAAACGGGCGGGCGCAGCAGCACATGCGGATGTCTGGTCTTGAGCTTCATGGCGGTGATCGACTGCATCATGAGTTGGTTCGCCCCGAGCAGCAATTCGATCGAGCTAGGACGCCTGCCCGAAACCTCCGAGGGCGCGCCGACCACGTCGATGGCGATGATGATGTCGGCATCGCCATCGATCAGGTCGAAGGGCACGGGATTGTAGATGCCGCCGTCGATGAACAGCCTTCCTTCCCGCCGAACCGGCCGAAAGACGGCGGGAATGGCGGCGGAAGCCGCCAGCGCCGACATGAGGTCGCCCTCCTCGAACACCGCGAGTTCATGGCCGAAATAGTCCGTCGCGGTGACCTTGAGCGGAATCTTCAGCCTTTCGAACCGGTGCGGGATCGGCGCGGGGAGAAAGGCCTTGATGATGCGTTCGATGTTGAATTGGCCGACATTGAGGCCGCCCGCCATCATCTCGCCGACGCTGGTGGGCAGCGCACGCCACATGCGGCTCGCCACTTCCGACCGGCTGGAGAGCACTGTCCGGGCATAGGCGTGGATCTCCTTGCCGGTCATGCCCGCCGCGACGCCGGCGCCCATGATCGCGCCGATCGACGAGCCGGCGATCACCGCCGGCCTGATGCCCATTTCGTCGAGCACCTCGATCACATGGATATGGGCAAGGCCGCGCGCGCCGCCTCCGCCGAAGGCGATGCCGAAGCTCGGATCGCCCTTGCCGCCGCCTGTTCCTCCTCCCTCGGCGCGCATATGGCTCAGCCTTTCCTTTCGAGCGCCGGACCAACCACCATGATCGCCGGGTCGGCCGAAAGCAGGCGCCTGGCGGCAGCCTTGGCATCGTCGAGCGTCACCGCATCGATAAGGCCGGCACGGCGCTGGATGTAGTCGATGCCGAGATCGTCGAGTTGCAGTTCCACCAGCGTGCCGGCGATGGCCCTCGAGGAGTCCAGGTTGTTGATGGCATAGGCACCGATGACATACTTCTTGGCGGCGTCGAGTTCGGCCTGCGTCGGCCCCTCCTCCGCCATGCGCCGGACTTCCTTCCTTATGAGGTCGAGCGTCTCGCCGGCGCGATCGGAACGGGTCGCGGTCGAAATTGCAAGGCCGTTCGAATAGTCGTTGTTCACCAGCGCCGATCCGACGTCGTAGGCGAGCCCGCGCTTTTCCCGCACCTCCTCGAAAAGCCGCGAGGTGAAGGTTCCGCCGCCGAGGATATGGTTGACCAGATAGGCAGCGAAGAACTGCGGATCCTTGCGTTCGATGCCGGGATAAGCAAGTCGCAGCTTGGTCTGCGGAAGCTCATAGGTGACGTCGATCTCCTGGCCGAGTTTGAGCGTCGCCTTGTCGACGGGAACGAGATCAGGCCTTTCCGGCAGTTCGCCAAACACTCTGTCGAGTTCGCGGCCGAGGGTCTCGGCGTCGATCGCGCCGACCACACCGATCTTGAGGTTGCCGCGTGCGAAGAGCTTGCGGTGAAACATTCTCAAGTCGTCCGGGGTGATAGAGGCGAGCGACGTCTCGGACCCTTCTTCCCGCCGGCTGTAGGGATGCTCGCCATAGACGGCCTCGGACCAGGCGATCTGCGCCGCCGTCTCGGGATCCCTCGCATTGCCCAGGATGCCGGAAACGATCTGCGCCCGGATGCGGTCGACGGGCTCGGTGTCGAAGCGTGGCTTGGTCACGGCGAGACGCAGCAGGTCGAAAGCTTCGTCGCGCTCGTCGGCGAGCATGCGCATCGAACCGTAGAAACCGTCGCGTCCGGCATTGAAGCGCATCTCGGCGCCGGCATCGTCGAGTCTCGTCTGGAACGCCTCGCTGTCGAGATCGCCCGCGCCCTCGTCGAACAGCCCCGACATCAGGTTGGCAAGGCCCTCCTTGCCCTTGGGCTCCTGCGTGCGCCCGCCCTCGAAGGCGAAGCGGATGCTGATAACAGGCACGGTATAGTCTTCGACCAGCCAGGCGGTGATGCCGCCCGGCGACTTGACCTCCTGGATGGTCACGGCGGCGCGAGCCGCGATCACCGCGGGCAAGGTGAGGAAGATGATGGCCAGAAGGAACGTTGCCAGGGAGGTAACGAAAAGGCGCTGTGGCATGGCATGTTTCATGGTCGTCGTTCCGCTCAGTTCTGCGCCTTGTCCTTCGGCAGCAGGTAGCCGGCGACCGAACGATCAGGATCGAGATATTTCGCCGCCACGGCCTTCACCTGGTCGGCTGTCACGGCACGCACGCGGTCCGGCCATGCGTCTATGTCCTTGACCGTTCCGCCCGTCGCAAGAGTCGCGCCATAGATATGGGCCATGCCGGCCGCGCTGTCGCGCGCGAAGATCATCGACCGCAGATAGCGCGTCTTGGCCTTTTCCAGCTCGGTGTCGCCGACCCCTTCGCGGGCGATCCTGGCGATCTCGGCGTCGATCGCGGCTTCGACCTCCTCCAAGGTAGCGGTACCGCGCGGCGCGCCGTAGACCGTGAAGCCCGTGGCGTCGAGGGAGGTGCCCGAATAGGAGGCTCCGGCCGACGAGGCGATGCCGCGTTTCACCACCAGTTCCTGATAGAGGCGGCTGCGCGTGCCGCCGCCGAGGATCTCGGACAACAGGTCGAGGGCCTCGGCCTCGCCGTCCTCCGACGAGGAATAGGACGGCACCACCCACGCCTTCTGGAAGCTCGGCACGGAAACGCGCTCATCGCCGAGCGTCACCGTCCGCCTGGTATTCTGCTCGGGTTCCTGCGGCCGCACCCGCGGCGGCAGGGCCGGACCACGCTCGACCTTGCCATAGGTCTCTTCGGCGAGTTTCCTGACCGTCTCGACATCGACGTCGCCGGCAACCACCAGCACCGCATTGTTGGGCGCGTAATATTTGTCGTAGAAGGCCGTCGCGTCGATGCGGTTCAACTGCTCCATCTCATGCATCCAGCCGATGACTGGAATGCGGTAGGGATGGTTCTGATAGAGGGTGGCGTCGATTTCCTCGCCCAGCAGAGCCTCGGGATTGTTCTCGATGCGCGAGCGACGCTCTTCGAGGATGACGTCGCGTTCCGGTCCGATGACTTCGTCTGTCAGGATGAGCCCGCGCATGCGGTCGGCCTCGTAAGACATCATGGTGCCCAGCGCTTCGGGCGCGACCGTCTGGAAATAGGCGGTGTAGTCGTAGGAGGTGAAGGCATTCTCGTTGCCGCCAATCTCGGCGACCCTGGCGCCAAACTCGCCCGGCTTGTGGTTTTTCGTGCCCTTGAACATCAGATGCTCGAAGAAATGGGCGATGCCCGACTTGCCCGGCGGCTCGTCGGCGCTGCCGATCTTGTACCATACCATCTGGGTGACGATCGGGGCGCGATGATCGGGGATGACCACGACCTCCATGCCGTTGGCGAGCGTGAAGTCGGCGATCTCCGGCTGGCGCTCGGTCTCGGCCTGGGCGGCTGGAACAAAGGCGATGCCGGCGAGGAGGAGCGCGCCCGTCGCGAGCTTCCGCCACGCCAGACCTGACGGATTGCCAAAAACTGTCATTCTTCTGTCCTGAGGTTGGCTTCTTGTCCAGAGGTTGGCCTGGCCGCGCTTATAGAAGTGCTGCCGCGATGCCGAAAGTTAATTCGGCGTCATGTGAGGGGCCAATCAAGGCCGAAACCGGGCGGATCGGGAAAAAACTCAGGCCGCTTCGATGAAGCGGATGACCGTCTCGCCGTAGCTGCGTTCGTCGGCGATGCTGAAGCCGGGACCGGGATCGAAAGCCGCGGCGGCGGCCTCTTCGACGACGCAGAGCGCGCCCGCGAGCAACCAGCCGCCCTGGCGCGCGGCCTGGAGGGCGCGCTCGCCGAAACCCTTGCCATAGGGCGGATCGGCGAAGATGAGGCCGAATGGCTGGATCGTGCCGGCTTCGCCGAGGCGAGTGGCGTCGCGGCGAAAGATCTTGGTCCGGCCCTGCAGGCCGAGCGCCTCGACATTGGTGCGGATCAGGCCGCGTCCTTCCGCGCTTTCCTCGACGAACAGGCAGTGGCCGGCGCCACGCGACAGCGCCTCCAGGCCGAGCGCGCCGGTGCCGGCGAAGAGGTCGAGCACCCTTGCGCCCTCCAGGCGATCCGCGAAACGGTGGACGAGCATGTTGAAGACCGCCTCGCGGGTGCGGTCGGTGGTCGGGCGGATGGCGTTGTCGCGTGGCGTGACGAGCGGCCGGCCGCGAAACTCACCGCCGACGATCCGCATCGTTCTTCCCCCGCCGTGGTCCCTTGCCGCCCGGCCCGCCCTTGTCTGCCCCCTCGCCCCGACGCGGAGAAGAGGCGGAACCCTTCGGATCGCCAGCGCCCTTGCCCCTAGGCTTCTCGGTCGCTGCCGTTTTTCCCTGCGGCCGGGCGCCGGGCGCCATCCAGACATTGGCCCTGCGGGCGCCGGGAGGATCGATCGGCCGCTGCTCGCGCTCGCCGGACTTCTTCGGTCCCCGCTCCCTGCCGGGCTCGGCTTTGCCGCCGCCGAAGCCGCCGCGTTCCGGGCGGGTCGACAGTCTGGACAAGGCATCGTCGCGGCTGTTTTCGCGGCGCTTGCGCGCCTTGATCAGCCCGCCCTCGCCGATCGGCGCCGCCATGGGGTCGCGCGCGGCGCGGAGGCGTTCGGGTCGTTCTTCGCGACGCTCGGACAGCACAGGCTTGTTGGAGAAGGGCTTGGCGATCGGCGCATCGAAATTGGCTCCGGACTCCTCGATCAGCCGCTCGCCGAGCTGGTCGCGCAGCATCTTGCCCTTCAATTCCTGCACGGCGCCTTCCGGCAGTTCGCCGAGCTGGAACGGTCCGTAGGAAATGCGGATCAGCCGCGTGACGTCGAGGCCGAGCGCGCCGAGGATGTTCTTGACCTCGCGATTCTTGCCTTCGCGCAGGCCGATGGTCAGCCAGGCATTGGTGCCCTGCTCGCGGTCGAGCGAGGCTTCCACTGCACCATAAAACACACCGTCGACGGCGATGCCGTCCTTCAATTCGGCCAGCGCCTTCTCGTCGACCTTGCCATGGACGCGCACGCGGTAGCGTCGCAGCCACCCGGTCGCCGGCAACTCGAGCACCCGCGCCAGCCCACCGTCATTGGTGAGCAGCAGCAGGCCTTCGGTGTTGATGTCGAGCCGCCCGATCGTCATCAGCCGCGGCAGGTCGGCGGGCAGCACGTCGAACACCGTCCGGCGGCCTTCGGGATCGCGGTTGGTGGTCACGAGACCGGCCGGCTTATGGAAAAGGAAAAGCCGGGTCCGCTCGATCGGCGGAATTGTCGTGCCGTCGAGTTCGATCGTGTCGTCGGGCATGACGTTGAAAGCCGGCGACGAAAGCACCTTGCCGTTGACCTTGACGCGGCCAGCCGCGATCAGTTCCTCGGCGTCGCGACGCGAGGCAATGCCCGCGCGGGCGAGACGCTTGGCGATGCGCTCCCCAGGCTCCGTCGTCTCGGTCTTGCGGAAACGGACGCTATCGCCGGAGGATCGCTTTTCGAATGGCCTGCCCTCGGGTCGGGGACCAGCTCGGAAAGGTCTCTCGGCGCGTTGCGGCCGCGCCTCGCCGGTCGCGCCCCGCTCCTCACGCTCGCGACGGCCCGGGCGCTGATTGCCACGGCCCTCAGAGGTTTTTCGCTCGGGACGCGGTCCGCTCCTGAAAGGCTTGTCGCCGCGCTCCGCACCTTCGCCGGATGACGCGCGGTCGCGGAAGGGCCGGCGTTCACCGTCACCGCGTCCTTCGAAGGGCTTGCGTTCGGGGCGCGGGCCGCGCTTGAAAGGCTTGTCGCCGCGCACGGCGCCTTCGCCCGAAGCCGCACGATCACGGAACGGCCGCCGCTCGCCATCGCCGCGTCCTTCGAAGGGCTTGCGATCGGGACGCGGGCCGCTCCTGAAAGGCTTGCCGCCGCGCTCGGCGCCTTCGCCCGAAGCCGCACGATCACGGAACGGCCGCCGCTCGCCATCGCCGCGTCCTTCGAAGGGCTTGCGATCGGGGCGCGGGCCGCTCCTGAAAGGCTTGCCGCCGCGCTCGGTGCCTTCGCCCGAGCGCTCGTCGCGCGAGAATGCACGCT
The DNA here is from genome assembly GCF_016756635.1 of Mesorhizobium sp. L-8-10. Lineage (NCBI taxonomy): Bacteria > Pseudomonadati > Pseudomonadota > Alphaproteobacteria > Hyphomicrobiales > Phyllobacteriaceae > Mesorhizobium > Mesorhizobium sp. L-8-10. Next base: position 6,925,365 of record NZ_AP023263.1, read on the forward strand.
TGGCGCCGCGCGGCGCGCCGTCTTTCCCCTCGCGCTTGACGAAGGGCTTCTTGGCGCCGTCGCGGAAAGGCCGGCCGCCCTTCGCCGGGCCACCACGCGGGCCGCCTGCTTTCGAGCCGCCTTTGCGGGGAGTTTTTTTCCGATCGTCGTCCATTCGGCCTTTGCCTTTCCGGGCGGGGTGTAGCAGTAACGTTCAGGCCGCGCGAGGGAAATGTCACGAAGAGAATTCCATGACACGACCGGATTTCATAGCTCTGGCTTTCGCCGAGGCGGAAGCTGCAGCACGACGTGGCGAAGTGCCGGTGGGCGCGGTCCTCGTCTCCGACGGCGAAGTCGTGGCAAGGGCCGGAAACCGCACACGCGAACTCAACGATCCGACCGCCCATGCAGAGATGCTGGCGATCCGTGAGGCCGCCGCAGCGCTTTCGGCCGAGCGGCTCAACGGCGCCGACCTCTACGTGACGCTGGAACCCTGCGCCATGTGCGCGGCGGCGATCTCCTTCGCCCGCCTGCGCCGGCTCTATTTCGGCGCCGCCGACGAGAAAGGCGGCGGCGTCGTCAACGGGGTGCGCTTCTTCTCGTCGCCGACCTGCCACCACGCGCCGGAGGTTTATTCCGGCATCGGCGAGGTCCGGGCATCGACGCTGCTGAAGGAATTTTTCCGGGACAGGCGCAACGGCTAGGCATGCAAGCGGCAGGTTTCGCCCGATCGGAACCGAACCGATGGCCTGCTTCACGCTATGTTTTGGTCAGAGACCTGGAATCCAGTCGGTCCAGCTCGATCCCTTCTTGGATTCACGCTTCTGCCGCCGATCCTTCTTCCACTCGTCTTCGCCGACATCGTTCACGGGGGCGGTATCTGCCGGCTGGCGATAGGTCAGCGGCGGCTCGCTGAGATATCTGCGCGTTGTGGGGCTGCCCTGCCTGCTTTCGGCGAGGCGCTTGTTGAATTCCTCGCGCTCCTTGCCGTCTGCGACATCGCCCTCATTGTTGAAATTGCCGCGCTCGTATTTCGCCCGCGAGACGACGCCCTGGTTCGACCGGCCTGTCCGCCCACCGGCACCAACCGGATCGGGTTCAACCTCGAAATTGCCGCGCTCGCCATAGCGGGCTTTCGACGTGACGCCCCCCTTCGTCGACGCGACGTCGCTCTGGATCGGGGAAGAGCGTCCCTCCTCGGCCGCGGCGGTCGCCTCGGCGAAGACACGCTCGCGACGCTGCTCGGGCGATTCCGGCCAGGCTTCGCTGCCTGCGGTGATACTCTGCTGAGGTGCCGGCAGCGATTCCTTTTCTCCAGGCGCGGGCCTGACGAGTGCCGGCCGCGGCTTGTAGTCGATCTTCGGCTTGTCCTTGTTCGGTGCGATCGAAAGCACGCCGGTGACGTCGGACAGGAGCTGCTCGTGGGCGGGTGTGCCCGTGCCATAGGTCGGCGAGCCCATGCAGCCGGTCAATGCAAGAGCCGAAACCATCAACGGCGCCGAAACCGACAAGCGCGCGTGCCACTGCCTCATGCGGTAAGTCCCACCAGAAACCGCCTCTCGCTGGAAAAACGGATGCTATCGCAAAATAATTAACCACTGCTCTTCGCCCAAAAATCCGGCGACAACGTGGCATGACGAGGTCTCGGCGGCTTTTACCCCAAGCCGCCGAGAAGGGCAACGACCGGTCAGGCCGGTCGATTTCCGGTCAGATCCGCCCCAGCGCCCGGAGTTCACGGAGCGCCGCGGCGTCGCGCGCCGAGACATCCGGGAATGCCGGATCGGCGCCGACATCGTCGGTGAAGCGCCAGGACCTCGCGCATTTGCGGCCCGATGCGAGGCCCGGCACCACGGCCACGCCCTTCACCTCGTCGAGCGTGAAGGCGTCACCCGAAACCGGCTTGTCCGACACCGAAATGTCGCTTGTGATGCTGATCTCGGCGAGATCGAGACCGTCCAGCGCCTGCAAGAGTTCCGCATCGGTGATATGCACGACGGGCGCCGCTTCCAGCGAGGAGCCGATCGTCTTCTTCGCCCGCTCGATCTCGAGCGCGCCGGTGACGACGCGGCGGACCTGGCGGACCTTGCGCCACTTCTCGGCCAAGGCCTCGTCCTTCCATTCGGCCGGGACCACACGGAACTGTTCGAGATGCACCGAGCGCGCCTCGGGGTAACGCTCGAGCCAGGCCTCCTCCGTCGTGAAAGGCAGCATCGGCGCCAGCCAGGTGACCAGACTGTCAAACAGATGGCGCACCACCTCGACAGCCGCCTTGCGCCTGACGCTGGACGGCGCGTCGCAATAGAGCGCGTCCTTGCGGATGTCGAAATAGAAGGCAGACAGGTCGACCACCATGAAGTCGAGCAGCGCCCTGGCGATCCGCTTGAAATCGAAGGCGTCGTAGCCGGCGCGCACGAGTTCGTCGAGCTCGGCGAGGCGGTGCAGCATCAGCCGCTCCAGCTCCGGCATCTCGCCGAGCGGCACGCTTTCGCCCGTATCATGGGCGAGCGTGCCGAGCATCCAGCGGATCGTGTTGCGCAGCTTGCGATAGGCGTCGATGTTGGTCTGCAGCACGTTCTTCCCGAGCCGCTGGTCTTCCCAATAGTCCGTCGTCGCAACCCACAGCCGCAGTATATCGGCGCCGGACTGCTTGATCACGTCCTGGGGCACGACGGTGTTGCCGAGCGACTTCGACATCTTGCGGCCTTCCTCGTCCATGGTGAAGCCATGGGTGACGACCGTGTCGTAAGGCGCGCGACCACGCGTGCCGGAGGCTTCGAGCAGCGAGGAGTGGAACCATCCGCGATGCTGGTCGGAACCCTCGAGATAGACGTCGGCGGGCCATTTGAGGTCCGGACGGTCCTCCAGCGTGAAGACGTGGGTGGAACCCGAATCGAACCAGACGTCGAGGATGTCCATTACCTGCGTCCACGGCTCGTTGGCGCGGCTGCCCAGGAAGCGCTCGCGGGCGCCCTCGGCGAACCAGGCGTCGGCGCCCTCGGTCTCGAAGGCCTCCATGATGCGGACGTTGACCTCGGCGTCCTTCAGCACCTCGCCGTTCTCGTCGGCGAAGATGGCGATGGGCACGCCCCAGGCGCGCTGACGCGAAAGCACCCAGTCCGGCCGCTCCTCGATCATGGCGCGAAGCCGCGTCTGGCCGCCCGCCGGAACGAAACGGGTGGCGTCGATCGCCGCAAGCGCCCTGTTGCGCAAGGTGTCGGGAGACGGCCTCGGGGCGCCGGGCTCGAGGCCGAAACCGTGCAGTTCCTTGTCCATATAGACGAACCATTGCGGCGTGTTGCGGAAGATCACCGGCTTCTTCGACCGCCAGGAATGCGGGTAGGAGTGCTTCAGGCGACCGCGTGCGAACAGCATCGAATGCACGATCAGCGCATCGATGACGCATTGGTTGGCATTGCCCTTCTTGCCGTTGTCGTCGATGACGCGCGCCGCCCCGCCTTCGCGGTCGGGCCCGAAGCCCGGCGCATCCTTGGTGAAAAAGCCGGCATCGTCGACCGTGAAGGGCAGCCGCGTGTTGATGCCGCGCTTGACGAGCGCGGCGGCCGCTTCCATCCAGGCGTCGAAGTCCTCGCGGCCGTGGCCGGGCGCCGTATGCACGAAGCCGGTACCGGCATCGTCGGTGACATGGTCGCCGGCGAGCATCGGCACCGGGAACTCGTAGCCGCCTCCGAAACCCTCGAGCGGGTGTGCGAGTGTGATCCCGGCGAGTTCCTCGGCCGGCACGGTGCGCAAGCGACGGTACTGGAGCTTTGCCTTGGCGAATGCCTCCTCGGCCAGCGCATCTGCGAAGATCAGCCGTTCGCCCGGCCGCGGTCCGAAATCGTTCTCGGCGGCGGTCGCCTCATAGAGGCCGTAGCTGATGCGCGGCGAATAGTTGACCGCCCGGTTGCCGGGGATCGTCCAGGGCGTGGTCGTCCAGATGACGACGAAGGCACCGTCGACACCGTCCTGCCCAGCTCTGCCGCCACTCGCCGCGACCGGGAACTTCACCCAGATCGTATCGGACTCGTAGTCCTGATACTCGACCTCGGCCTCGGCCAGCGCAGTGCGCTCCACCACGCTCCACATCACCGGCTTGGAGCCGCGATAGAGCTGGCCCGACATGGCGAATTTCAGCAGTTCGCCTGCGATCCGCGCCTCGGCGTGATAAGCCATGGTCGTATAGGGGTTGTCGAAATCGCCGACCACGCCGAGCCGCTGGAACTCCCCGGTCTGCACCTTGATCCAGTGGGCGGCGAAGTCGCGGCATTCCCTGCGGAACTCGTTGACGGGAACCTCGTCCTTGTTCTTCCCCCGGGCGCGGTATTGCTCCTCGATCTTCCACTCGATCGGCAGGCCGTGGCAGTCCCAGCCCGGAACGTAGTTGGAATCGTAGCCCCGCATCTGGAAGGAGCGGGTGATGATGTCCTTCAGCACCTTGTTCAGCGCGTGGCCGATATGGATGTTGCCGTTGGCATAGGGCGGGCCGTCATGCAGCACATATTTGCTGCGCCCAGCGGCGTCCTCGCGCAGCCTGCGGTAGAGATCCATCTCCTGCCAGCGCTTGACCAGCAGCGGCTCCTTCTCGGGCAGCCCGGCCCGCATCGGAAACTCCGTCTGCGGCAGATAGAGCGTCTTCGAATAGTCGATCTTCTCGGCGGTGTCGGTCATCGTTCTGCCATATGCATTGCCGGCGGCGAAAAAGCCTCAGGCGTCCAACTATCATGATTTGAAGAAAGCGCGAGAGGGCGCGCAAAAATCCCGGCGGCTCCGGCGACCGTCAGGCCGCCCGGAACACCGGGCACGTAATTCGTATCGCGAAGGGCGCGAAGCTCGTCATGGCCGCGCTATTTAACGGAAGGAGGCCGCGAAGGAAAGGCCGGAACCCTACTGTTGTGCGAGATCGTGTGGCCTATCGCTGCGAACTCCAGCACGGCGCCGACGGCCGGGCGCAGGCCACCTGCTCTCGTCCCCGTATCAGCACGTGCAACTGCGCGGCGACTACAGCGAGAAATCGAATCGATAGGTCGCCGAAAGGCCAAGAAGGAACTGGTTCGGCGAACCGCGCTCCTTCACCAGGCTCGACGCAGCGGCCGGCCCTTGCAGCCGCGCATATTCGCCGAACAGGCTGGTCGTGATCTTGTCGGTGGTCTTCCAGGTGACCGCGCCGCCGACGCCGACCGACTCCAGGCCAGCGCCGGGGTCGTAGGCGCTGAGGCCAGTCGCGGCGGCACCGGCCGCATCGACGCCGTAATAGGTCTCGAAATAGTCGCTGGTCGCGACGGAGAGGCGCGGGCCGCCGGAAACGCGCACTGTCGGCGTGACGTCGGCGAAGGCGTCAACCTGGATGTCGCCGACGATGGCGTCATGGGCGCGGATGCCGCGTCGCACTTCACCGCGCACACGCAGCCAATGCGTCGGATAGACTTCCGCGAAGCCGCCAACCTCGGCACCCCATTCCACCGGCTGCAGGCCGGCGAGGTCGTCAGATTCATCCGTGCTGCGCTCAAAGACGATCTTGCCGGTGGCACCGGCACGCACGGCACCGGTATCGATGAAGGCGATGGAGATATTGTCGTTGCGGGACGAGAATCGTGTTTCGGTGCCGGCACGTCCGAGCGACACGAGCGGCGACACCCCGAGCAGATATTTCCTGGCGCCCTCATATTCGGGTGCGATGAATCCCGACGCGCCGACGGTCAAATACCAGTCGCCGGAGAACCAGTTCTCGCCCGCATGGGCGCACGAAACCGACAGCACGAGACAAAGGCCGGGCAACGCACGACCCAATAGACGCTTCGACACGATGAACAGCCCCGCGCTCCGTTGCAGGCCGAAGAGTTGCGCGTCGGCGACGGCTGCCCCCTTGACCTTTGACCGCATCGATCCGGTGACAACCAGAAGATGCATCAATCGCCCCGTTCTGCGGCAGCTCGGTAAAATTTGGATTAAATGCGCGCGGTCCGGTCGACGGTCAGGGAAAGGCGACAGTCAGGTCGAGCGCCGACAGCGGCCGCACGCCTGACAACAGGGCCCGGGCCTCGGCCTCGTCGCGCTTCATCTGCGCGACGAGGGCGTCGAGCCCATGGAACTTCTCCTCGCCGCGCAGATAGCCGAAGAAGGAGACGGAACAGACCTCGCCATAAAGATCGCCCTCGAAGTCGAAGACGAAGGTCTCCAGGAGCGGCGCGCCATCATCGTCCACCGTCGGGCGCCGCCCGAAGCTTGCGACGCCGTCATGGAGCGCCCCATTGGCCCGGCGGAAACGCACGGCGTAGATGCCGTGCTTGAGCGCCACGCTCGGAGTGAGCTTCATATTGGCCGTGGGAAATCCCAGCGTACGGCCGAGCTTCCTGCCGCCGGTTACTTCCGCCTCGACGGTATAGCGGTAGCCCAGCAATCCGGCAGCTTCCGCGACTTCGCCATCGGCAAGAAGCTGGCGGATACGGCTCGACGAGATCACTTCCGTCCCTTCGTCGCGGAAGGCGTCGACCAGGGTCACCCCGAAGCCGTGCTTTTCACCCGACGCCATCAGGAAGGCCGGACCGCCCTGCCGGTCCTTGCCGAAATGGAAGTCGAAACCGGTGACGGCGTGACTGATGCCCAGCCCGCGGTCGAGCACGCCGGTGACGAAATCTTCGGCCGAGTTGGAGGCGAAGCTGCGGGTGAAGCCCTGTTCCACGACCGCGTCGAAGCCGAGTTCGGCGATGAGCCGTGCCTTGACCGGCGGGGGGGTGAGGATGAACAGCGGCACATCCGGCCGGAACACGGTGCGCGGGTGCGGCTCGAAGGTCAGCACCAGGGCCGGAACGTCGCGGCGCCTGGCTTCGGTGAGCGCACGGTCGAGAACCGCCTGATGGCCGCGATGCACGCCGTCGAAATTGCCGATTGCCACCACACCGCCCCGCAATTCGCCGGGCAGCGCGGACGGATCGCCGATGCGTCGGAAACGGGGCACCGCTGTCGTTCCTTCTATCTCAGTCTCGGTATATAGGCGACCGGCTCGTGGCCGTGCTTTTCGAGGAAGGCCGCCAGCAGGGCGGCGTCGGGCGAATCGGGATCGCCATAGTCGCGGACATGGATGCCGGCCGTGACGAAGAGCACGTCGAGGCCGTTGGCGACCGCCCCCTTCACATCGGTCAGAACGCCGTCGCCGATAGCCAGCACCTCATCGCGGCCGACCGGCCGCCCCAGCACGTCGGACGCGGATTTGAGCGCGACGTCATAGATCGGGCTGTGCGGCTTGCCGGCGATCGACGTGCGGCCGCCGAGCTGGCCATAGTCCCGCGCCAGCGCACCGGCGCACCACAGCAGCCTCTCACCCTTCTCGACGACGATATCGGGATTGGCGCAGATGAACGGGAGATCGCGGGCGCGCAGGCGGCGCAGCAGCTCCGCATAATCGTCGGGCGTCTCGGTGTCGTCGTCGACGAGGCCGGTGCAGACGACAACCGAAGCCTCGAAGTCCTCGACCAGCTCGACGTCCAGCCCATCGAAGATCGGCAGGTCACGCTCGGCGCCGATATGGAAGATCCGCCGTGGCGCCTCCGCGATCAGGTCGCGCGTGACGTCCCCCGAGGTGACGATGCCATCCCAGGCATCGGCGGGCACGCCGATCGCAGCGAGTTGGGCGACCACGCTGGGGCTGGGGCGCGGCGAATTGGTGATCAGCACCACGGCCAGCCCCTTCCTGCGCGCCGCCGCGAGGGCCGCCGCAGCCTCCATGGAGGGCTGAACGCCATTGTGCAGGACGCCCCAGACGTCGCAGAAGATGGCCGCGTAGCGGCCGGTCAGTTCGTCGAGGGATCCTATCGCGGGCGGCGTGGCTGCCATGCTGTCTTCCAAGTCTTGCCGCGTCGTTCCTCCGGCAGGTCTCCGCCATTCGGAAGGCACCACGCGAATGTCCAATAGCCCAGGCTCGCACGGGACGTGGCGCTTCGGCGCCCCGGCCGGCGGGACGCAGGCCCGCAGGGATTAGCCGAACGCGCCCGGCCTGTCACCAGCTTTCCGGTGGCGGAAGTCTCATGGATCCGACGGAGCCGTCCGACCGAGGATCCGCCATGGTGAACAAAGGCTGAAGAAGCACCCTCGTTTTCGAGCTATCTTCAAAACTCGGAATTCAAGTATTTCTGCGATGACTTCCGGCGGTATCGGGCTGTCTTGGGGTAAGGCAATGATCCGTCGGTTCCTGCGGGACATACGCGGCAACTATGCGATGATGACCGCCATCGCGACAGTGCCGATCATGGGCGGCCTGGCGCTGGCCGTCGACTACGGCCAGATGAGCCGCCAGCGGCACGACACGCTCAACGCACTTGATGCGGCCGGCATTGCGACGGCGCACCGGATCCTGTCGGGCGCGACGGAGACCGAGGTCAAGGCCTATGCCAAGGATTTCTTCGAAACCAATCTCGGTTCGGTCAGCCCGGAGGATGCGACGCTTTCGATCGTGCTGCCGCAGAACAATACCGGCGGCGGCACGCTGAAACTCAGCGCAAAGCTGAAATACCGGCCCTATTTCTTTCCCGCCTTCGCGGCGCTGATCGGCAAGACCGACGCGGACGGCACGACGACGCTGGCGATGAACGCGCAGTCGGAGGTCCGGCTCAAGAACACGCTCGAGGTCGCACTGGTCCTCGATAATTCCGGCTCCATGAACTACACCGGCAGCGGCACGGGGCAGCAACGCATCACCCTGCTGAAGGCTGCAGCCAAGCAGCTTATCACGACGCTTTCCAAGCAGGCGGTAATGATGAAGCAGGTCGACAAGCCGGTGCAGTTCGGGCTCGTGCCTTTCGCGGCATCGGTCAACATCTCCCCTTCCAGCGACAACGAGCCGTGGATGGACACGACGGGCATCTCGCCGATCCACCATGAGAATTTCGACTGGACTTGGATGGATTATGCAAAAAATCCAAAGAAGTACGCGGAGTTCTCGGGCGGCGTCTGGTACAAGCGGGGCGTGGATTGGGGGGCTTCTCAGGACCGGCCTCTGACCCGTTTCAGCCTCTATGCCGACATTACGGCCGAAACCGATCGCGAGGCTATTCCCAATACGAGTCGCCGCGTTTGCGCCAAGCCCAGTTCGGACGGCAACTCGTGCGAGAGGTATAAGAACGAACCCGAATACATCTACGAATACGGTCCTTATGCGAGTTGGCAGGGCTGCGTCGAGGCGCGGCCGTCGCCCTACAACAACAATGACGCGACACCGACAACGTCCAACCCCGCAACGCTTTTCGTGCCGATGTTCGCGCCGGACGAACCGAAGCATCTGTGGTTCGACACAGATCGTGACGGCATGCCTAATCTCTTCGACAAGTCGAGCTTCGGCTACAACAACAACTGGTGGAGCGACTGGGACGACAACTCCGACGCCAAGTCGCGCCTGAAGGACCCGCGCAAATATTTTCGTGTGAAGCCCTACGGCACTGCTTCCGCCGGCTCCGGCTATGGCCCCAACTTCTCCTGCACGACCAATCCGATCACCCCGCTCCAGGACATCACCGTGGCGGAGGGCGAGAAGACGATTGTCGATGCGATCGACGCCATGGTGCCCAGCGGCAACACCAATGTGCCGGAGGGCACGGCCTGGGGCTGGCGCGTCGTTTCCAGCGGCGCGCCCTTCACAGAAGGCCGCAAGGAAACCGAGAAGGGCAACGACAAGGTCGTGATCGTGCTGACCGACGGCGCCAACACCTATGGCGACCTCGGGAGCACCGACCCCGCCGAGTTGCGCTCGACCTACGCGGCCTATGGCTACACTGGCCAAAAATACGAAGCCGCCAGCATAACCCGCCTGTTCATGGATACGAGCAGCAACGTCGGCAAGACGAGCTACGACTCCTCCAACTATACGCGCGCCCTCGACGAGCAGATGCAGACGGTCTGCACCAACGCCAAGGCGGCGGGCGTGATCATCATGACGGTGTCGCTCGACCTCAGCCTGTCGAAGTCCAGCGAGAAGAAGGCGATCGAAGCGCTGGAGGCCTGCGCGTCGGAATCGCGCTTCCGCAAGGGTGACGACGGCAAGCCGAAGAAGCTCTATTACAACGCCACCGGGAGCGATCTCGCGGAAAAGTTCAAGGAGATCGCCGACGAACTGTCGAACCTGCGGATCGTGAGTTGATCGGCCGGCGCCTCCTTGGACACTGGATTTTTCTGGAATACCCGTTTGGTCGAAGCTTTTTCCAGCGCGGAGGCATTTCGCGCCGATAGCGATCTTGCCCGGCACTTCCGGCATCGGCATAGTCGCGCCTCTTGCGGGGACCTCCAATGCCGGAACCGACCAATCTCGTCGCCTTTGCCCTGATCGCGCTCGGCATGGTGCTCACGCCGGGGCCGAACATGATCTACCTGATCTCGCGGTCGATCTCGCAAGGCCGCATGGCCGGGCTTGTCTCGCTCGGCGGAGTGGCGCTCGGTTTCGTCTTCTATCTGGTCTGCGCGGTCTTCGGCATCACCGCGCTGCTGCTGGCCGTGCCCTACGCCTATGACGCGCTGCGCTTCGGCGGGGCGCTCTACCTCCTGTGGCTGGCCTGGCAGGCGGTACGGCCAGGCGGCCGTTCGCCCTTCCAGGTCAAGGACCTGCCCAAGGACAGTCCGTGCCGGCTGTTTACGATGGGTTTGCTGACCAATCTGCTGAACCCCAAGATCGCGGTGATGTATCTTTCGCTGCTGCCGCAATTCGTGACGCCCGACAATGGCAGTGTGCTCGGCCAGCTCCTGATGCTCGGCGCGATGCAGATCGCGGTCAGCGTGACCGTCAACGCCATCATCGCGGTGATGGCCGGCTCGATCGCGGCGTTCCTCACCGGCCGGCCGTTCTGGGCGATCGTCCAGCGCTGGCTGGTGGGCATGGTGCTGGCCGGGCTGGCTGTCAGGATGGCCACAGAGGCCCGGCGGTAGGGGTTCGCGATTGACCTCCAGCGTCATGCCGGCCCGGGGCACAGATCTGCTGACAGAGCCATGTTGAAGACCGCGACAGTGGGACGACCGTCGGTCGCCGCTCAGTCCATATGTGCCGCCGGTGCGCCGCCCTGCGCCGGCGCCCGGGGCTTGCGCAGCAGGAACACCAGCGGCATGGCGCAGAGCGTGACGATCATCATCAGCTTGAAGTCGTCGACATAGGAGATCATCAGAGCCTGCTGGGTGACGAGGCCGTTGAGCTGGGTGAGTGCGGCGGGGTCACCGCCCGCGGCAGAGGGCGACGATGCCCACAGGTTCGGGTTGAAGGGCGTGATGGCTTGGGCCAGCTCGGCATGATTGATCTGCGTGTTGCGCGTCAGGACGACGATGACGATCGAAATGCCGATCGACGAACCGATGTTGCGCACGAGGCTGAAGAGCGCCGTCGCGTCGGTGCGGAAACGCGCGTCCAGCGTGGCGAAGGCGACCGTCGACAGCGGCACGAAGACCAGTCCCAGGCCAAGCCCTTGGACGACGCCGCTCTCGATGATGAGATAGCTGTCCATCTGCGGCGAGAAGCCGGTCATCACGTAAAGCGAGTAAGCCGTCAGCACGAGCCCGGTCACCACCAGATAGCGGGCGTCGACGAGCCGCACGAGGCGACCGACCAGGATCATCGAGATCATCGTGCCGACGCCGCGCGGGGCCATGACGAGGCCGGTGGTGATCGTCGGATAACCGAAGATGTTCGACAGCATCGGCGGCAGCAGGGCGAGGCTGGCCAGCAGGATGACACCGATGACGAAGATGAACACCAGGCCGGTCACGAAGTTGCGGTCGGCGAAGATCTTGCGGTCGATGAAGGTGTTCTCGCCGGTCGCCAGATGGATCACGAAGACCCAGAAGCCGGTGAGCGAAAGGCCGAGCTCGATCCAGATTTCGGGCGAGGAGAACCAGTCGACCTCGGCGCCCCTGTCGAGCATGAGCTGTAGCGCGCCGACACCGAGCGACAGCATGGCGAAGCCGAAGAAGTCGAAGCCGCGCAGGCGCCGGGCGACGGAGGGCAGATAGGCGGCCGAGCCGAGCAGCGCGATGATGCCGACCGGCAGATTGATGAAGAAGACCCAGCGCCAGTTGAAGCTCTCGGTCAGCCAGCCGCCCAGCGTCGGACCGATGATCGGGCCGACCATGATGCCCGCACCCCACATGGCCATGGCCTGGCCGTGGCGCTCCTTGGGGTTGATGTCGAGCAGGAAGGTCTGCGAGAGCGGCACGATCGCCGCCCCGAACACGCCTTGGAGCAGGCGGAAAAGCACCATGCTCTCCAGGCTCCATGACATGCCGCAGAGCATCGACGTGATCGTGAAGCCGACCACCGAAACGAGGAAAAGCTCCTTGCGGCCGATCCGGTCGGACAGCCAGCCCGTGACCGGCGTCATGATGGCGGCCGCCACGATATAGGAGGTCAGCACCCAGTTGATCGTGTCCTGGGACGCACCGAGGTCGCCAACCATCGAGGGCAGCGCGACATTGGCGATGGTGGTGTCGAGCACCTGCATCACCGTCGCCAGCATGATCGAAATGGTGATCAGCCCGCGATGGGGGACGTCTTCGGCGCTTCGGGTCGAGGACTGGCTCATGGCAGCATCCCTGTCGGCCGGAAAGGGATCTCCGGCCGGGGAAAACCTATTCCGCCGCGTTGGCCGAGCCGAGCAGGCTGCCGAAGCCGCGGCTGACGCCGGTGTCGACAGATACCGTAGCGCTCATGCCCGTGCGCAGCGCGAGATCGGCTCCCGCTGTGTCGAGCTTGAGCCGCACCGGGATGCGCTGCGTGACCTTGACCCAGTTGCCGGTGGCATTCTGGGCAGGCAGCAGCGAGAATTCGGCTCCGGTGCCCGCGCCGATCGCTTCCACCGTCGCCTCGAAGGCGTGGCCGGGATAGGTGTCGAGCACGATCTCGGCCTTCTGCCCGGGCTTCATGTTGGTGAGTTGCGTCTCCTTGAAATTCGCCTCGACCCAGGTGTCGCCGGTCTCGACCAGGCTGAACAGCGGCGTGCCTGATGCAACGAACTGGCCGAGCTTGAAGGACGAGGCCTGCGAGACCATGCCGTCGGCGGGTGCCCGCACCGTGGTCTGGCTCAGCGCATAGGCGGCCTTGTCGCGCGCGGCGAGAGCCGAAAGCACGGCCGGATGCTTGTCCGTCGCGATGTCAGGGTCGCCGCCGATCGCGGCGCGCGCGCTGGCGATGCCCTGCCGGGCGGCGGCGTGTTCCTCACGCGCCTTATCGACGTCGCGTTGCGCGGCATCGAGCGTGGCCTTCGCGCTGATGCCCTTGTCGGCGAGATCGGTGATGCGGTCGAACTGCGCCTTGGCATAGTCGAGTTCGCCCGACGCCACACGCTCCTGGGCGACTGCTTGGCTATAGGCCGCGCGCAGTTGCTCGACCTGAAGACGTGCTGCGGCGAGGGCCGCGTTGGCCTCGGAGAGCGCAATGCGATAAGGCTCCGGATCGACGACGAAGAGCACGTCGCCGGCCTTCACCATCGCATTGTCGGCGACGTCGACCTCGACGATCCGACCCGTCGCTTCCGAGGCGATCGACACCCTGGCCTGCCGCAGATTGGCGTTCTCGGTTTCCTGGTAGCGTCCGCCGGTAACCCAGACATAACCGCCGCCCACCACGAGCGCGACAGGCAGCAGGGCCATAAGCAGCGCGCGACCGAGCTTGCGCCTCGGCGCCGGCTGCACGAGCTGCAGCGACGTCACCGGCGCCGGCGTTGCCGGCGCTTCCGATCTCGCCGCGGGACCGGCCTCGTTCACCTTCTCCACCGCACTCATGCCTTTTTTTCCTTCGCCACATCCTTCGCCGGGCCCGGCTCCGCCGACGGCGGCGTCTCGCCGTCGGAGAGATTGTCGACGATCGCGACAAGACCGTCGATCGTCGCCTTCCGGGCCTGAGGCGAAAGCCCCGCCAGGGCATCCTCGTAAACTTCGCCCGCCATGCTCTTGACCTCGGCGAACGCCGCGCGGCTCCTGGCAGTCGGGAAGATCATGCGCACGCGGCGATCGTTGGCGTCCTGGCGGCGTTCGATCCAGCCACCTTCTTCCATGCGGTCGAGCAGACGGGAAACGCTGATCGGCTCGATTTCGAGCAGTTCGGCGAGCCGCGCCTGCGCGACACCCTCCTCCTTCACCAAGCGCACGAGCAGCCGCCACTGGGCCGCGGACAACCCATAGCCGCTGGCCCTCGCCTCGAAGCGCTTGCGCAGCAGACGCGCAGCGTCGTGGAGGAGGAAACCGAGCCTTTCGATGCCTTCCGTTGTCATGAGCGTGATATATAATGAGCGTGCTTATTATTCAAGTGGCCGGCTTCGTCACAACCGCTCGATCGACGCTTTGCGCAAAACGGTTCCCTCCGCCGCGCTTTCCTTCGCAAGTTTTGGCTCTACATGCTTGACTCCAAAAAACCCAGCCACTATCTCACCGCCACGTTGGCACTCCTCTCGGGTGAGTGCTAACGATAGTCCGGGCCACCGGACGGAGGATTTCTCTCAACATCCGATCGAGGATCTAACAAGATGGCAAAGTCGAAGTTCCGCCCGCTTCATGACCGCGTGGTCGTTCGCCGGGTCGAATCCGAGGAGAAGACCAAAGGCGGCATCATCATCCCCGACACCGCCAAGGAGAAGCCGCAGGAAGGCGAGATCATCGCCGTCGGCTCGGGCGCCCGCGACGAGAGCGGCAAGCTGGTTCCGCTCGATGTCAAGGCCGGCGACCGCGTCCTGTTCGGCAAGTGGTCGGGCACCGAAGTGAAGCTCAATGGCGAAGACCTTCTGATCATGAAGGAATCCGACATCATGGGCATCATCGGCTGATCACGCCCAAGACATCCGCACCATCAATCTGAATTTCGGGCCAATTGCCCAGGAGCTTAAACATGGCTGCAAAAGACGTAAAATTCTCCCGCGACGCCCGCGAGCGCATGCTGCGCGGCGTGAACATCCTCGCCGACGCGGTGAAGGTCACGCTCGGCCCCAAGGGCCGCAACGTGGTCATCGACAAGTCGTTCGGCGCGCCGCGCATCACCAAGGACGGCGTCACCGTCGCCAAGGAGATCGAACTCGAGGACAAGTTCGAGAACATGGGCGCCCAGATGGTCCGCGAAGTCGCTTCGAAGACCAATGACATCGCCGGCGACGGCACCACGACCGCGACGGTTCTCGCCCAGGCGATCGTCCAGGAAGGCGCCAAGGCGGTGGCCGCCGGCATGAATCCGATGGACCTGAAGCGCGGCATCGACCTTGCCGTCGCCGACGTGGTCGCCGACCTCATCAAGAAGGCCAAGAAGATCAAGACCTCGGAAGAGGTTGCCCAGGTCGGCACGATCTCGGCCAACGGCGAAGACGCGATCGGCAAGATGATCGCCGAGGCCATGCAGAAGGTCGGCAACGAGGGCGTCATCACGGTCGAGGAAGCCAAGACCGCCGAGACCGAACTCGAAGTCGTCGAAGGCATGCAGTTCGACCGCGGCTACCTCAGCCCGTATTTCGTCACCAACCCGGACAAGATGGTCGCCGAGCTGGAAGACGCCTACATCCTTCTCCACGAGAAGAAGCTCTCCAATCTCCAGGCCATGCTGCCGGTCCTCGAGGCCGTCGTGCAGACCTCCAAGCCGCTCCTCATCATCTCGGAAGACGTCGAGGGTGAGGCGCTCGCCACGCTCGTCGTCAACAAGCTGCGTGGCGGCCTGAAGATCGCCGCCGTCAAGGCTCCGGGCTTCGGCGATCGCCGCAAGGCCATGCTCGAGGACATCGCGATCCTCACCGGCGGCCAGGTCATCTCCGAAGACCTCGGCATCAAGCTCGAGAATGTCGGCCTCAACATGCTCGGCCGCGCCAAGAAGGTGTCGATCTCCAAGGAGAACACCACCATCGTCGACGGCGCCGGCAAGAAGGCCGAGATCCAGGGCCGCGTCGCCCAGATCAAGCAGCAGATCGAGGAGACCACCTCCGACTACGATCGTGAGAAGCTCCAGGAGCGTCTCGCCAAGCTGGCCGGCGGCGTTGCCGTCATCCGCGTCGGCGGAGCGACCGAGGTCGAGGTCAAGGAGAAGAAGGACCGCGTCGACGACGCCCTCAACGCGACCCGCGCGGCCGTCGAGGAAGGCATCGTTCCGGGCGGCGGCGTGGCCCTGCTGCGCGCTTCGGCCGGCCTGAAGTCTTCGGGCGTCAATGCCGACCAGGACGCCGGCATCAACATCGTGCGTCGCGCCCTGCAGGCTCCGTGCCGTCAGATCGCGGCCAATGCGGGCGCCGAGGCTTCGATCGTCGCCGGCAAGATCCTCGAGAACAAGACCGCGACCTTCGGCTACAACGCCCAGACGGGCGAGTATGGCGACCTGATCGCGCTCGGCATCGTCGACCCGGTCAAGGTCGTGCGCACCGCGCTGCAGGACGCCGCTTCGGTCGCCGGCCTGCTGGTAACCACCGAGGCCATGATCGCCGAAGCCCCGAAGAAGGACTCGCCGGCTCCGGCGATGCCCGGCGGCGGCATGGGCGGCATGGGCGGCATGGACTTCTAAGAAGTCCATCAGCACGCCCATGAATCGACTATGCTCAAGCCCGCCAAGCGGGCTTGAGTGGCGGCATGGACTTCTAAGAAGTCCATTCTGTCACAGAAATTCGGAAAGGGCGCCTCTCGGCGCCCTTTTTCTTTGGCGACTGCGCAACAGAAGGCTTCTTTCCTTCGACCCAGGAAGAATTATCAAGATCGATCAACCCGGGCAAGCTGAAGTCCTCCCGCCTACACTTCAAGAACCCAGTGAATGCTGTATACTTCCCTTACGATCTTCGATCGATCGACCACAGGAGGGACGCATGGCCGCCGCAAAATCTTCCGGAAAGCGCATCACACTTGACCAGCTCAAGAAACGCGCCGCCAAGGGCACGCTCACGGACAAGGATCTGCGATCCTACTTCAGGCTGGACGAATACAGGAGCAAAGCCTTCGCCCCGGCAATCCAGCTCGACTATGCTCGAGTGGACACCGACGGCAAGGAACTGCCCGATCGGGAAGTAGCCGAAATCTTCAATCAGGCAACGAGCACCCGGCGGGAGAAGCCAGCCCCTTCGCAGGAGGCGCCCGCGGCCCCGGTCAAGATACTCGTGGAGGGCGATTCCTGGTTCAATCTGCCCGATATCTTCATGCCCAGGGACGCGGTCGACATCCTGCGGGAAACCTTCAACGTCTCAAGCGTGGCGATGTGGGGCGACACGCTGGAGAACATGCTCAAGCAGAAGCAATATGTGCAGAAGCTCGAATCCGGAAATTTCCGGCATTTCCTGTTCTCGGGCGGCGGCAACGACGTGCTGGGCTCGATCGGCAAATATGTGAAGACGCGGACTCCGGGAGACACCGATCCGGCGCATGCGCCCGGCTACGTAAAACCCTCCTTCACGAGCAAGGTCAAGGAGATCATTTCCGGCTATCAGGAACTCGCCGACGACGTGCGGCAGGCGCGAGGCTCGCGGACCGTGCTCTACGTTCACGCATACGCCAACGCCATTCCCAAGCCGAACGGCAGATATCTCGGACGGCGGCTGGAGGCGCTGGGCTTCGATCCCGCCACCGTCGGGCCGCTCGCCAGGGCGATCGTCGCCCACATGGTGGGGAGGTTCAACGCCGCGCTCCAGAGTTTCGCCGCGGCACGCGCCAATATCGTCTATGTCGATCTGAGGACGAAGGTGACGGCTGCCGGCGACTGGCACTCGGACGAAATCCACCCCAGCACGAGGGGCGCCAGGAAAGTGGCGACCGCTTTTGCCGGAGCGATCGGTGCGAATTCGCCCGCTGTCTGAGTGGCAAGAGCTTCGGCCGGGACGACTTTTGTGCCGATCGGCTCGGATCACCGGAACACTTTCGCCGCAGTGGCTGCAAGCCGATACGCGATAGCGTCTGCGGGTCCATTTCGACCTGTCGGAGGACAGGTTTTGAACGGCCGAAAGGTCTACGATGACGACGAGTCACCTCTTCGCGCGCTCCGGGCCGCCCGCGGAAGCGTCATGAGGTTGCGACTTCCTCGCGCCGGAACGATCGCCTAGCCTGCCGGTACGCCCTTCGGGCGACGTGGTTGAGGAGGGGAAGCATCTACATATGGCCGACAAGACTCCCGAAAGGCTCGAATGGGCGGCCGCGACGCTGGCGCCTGGGCCCGCCGACCATATCCTCGAAGTCGGATGCGGCCATGGCGTGCTTCTCTCCCTGCTTGCTGAGAGGCTGACGACGGGAACGATCACTGCGATCGACCGCTCCGACAAGATGGTCGCCGCAGCGCGTGCGCGCAACGCCGGCCACATCGCCTCCGGCAAGATCGCGATCCGGCAGGCGGAACTGGCCTCGGCGGATTTCAGCGGCAAGACCTTCGACCGAATCCTTGCGGTCAACGTCAATGTGTTCTGGCTGAAGCCGGCCCGCGAACTGGCGGCCCTGCGGCGGCTCATCGACGCCGAGGGCAAGCTCTTTCTGTTCTTCGAACCGCCCTCGCCCGCCCAGGCCGAGCCCATCGCGGAAAAGCTCGCCGCGAACCTCGAAGCCAACGGCTTCCGGGTCGCGCACAAGACCTTCATCGTGCTCGGCTCCGCGCAAGGGGTCTGCATCGTCGCAAACCCGGCGTGAGGCACTCCACCCTTACTTCGGATTAATGCGCGGCCACGCCGCACATCCTGAGCGGGCCTGCGTCCTGCATGGTCTTGGCCATCGCCATCGCTCCGGAATAAGTGGCGACGACCAGGACGGCAAAGCGTTCCGGATCGGTGTCTTCCTCGCGGCCCGCTTGCTGGTCCGAGCGGATCTTGTCGGCGAGCGCACCGCGCCAGCGTGCAAGGACGTCGGCCAGCGCGGCGCGGAACTCCGGGTCGGCGAGCGACAGTTCATGCGCCAGATTGTTGAGCGGGCACCCGCGGACAAATCCTTGACGGTCCAGTTGATCAGCCACTGACGTGAACACATCCTTCACGCCCTGGCGCGCCGACGGCGCTGCTTCGATCGGCCGTATCCAGGTGTCCTCCACAGCCCCGGCGACACGTTCGCGGATGACGGCGAGACCGATCGCCTTCTTGGTCGGAAAATGGTGGTGCAAGGCGCCGCCGGTGACGCCGGCGCCCTGCATCAGATCCCCCAGACTGGTGGCATGGTAGCCCTTCGCCTGGAAGGCCTCCTCCGCGACGTCAAGAACCTTGCGGCGCATGGCTTCGGGGTCGTTGGTGCGCATTCTCGGCGTCTTCGGCATGGCAGTATCCTGTTGGAGCCCACAAATATCAGATTGACAAAACCGGGCAACCGGTCTGTTTTAAACAGGTCAACCGGTTTGTTTTGGAGGAACAGATGAGTCATCCTGAAATGAGCGGAGTCGGCCGGTGCGCGCCGGTGGTCGAGCTTCGTGAATACACGCTCCGCCCCGGCGGACGGGAGAAGCTGATCAGGCTCTTCGACCGCGAATTCGTCGAGACGCAGGAGGAGACCGGAATGAACGTCGTCGGGCAGTTCCGCGACCCTGATCGACCGGATCGGTTCGTCTGGCTGCGCGGCTTCGAGAGCATGGAAACGAGACGGCAGGCCCTGGCCGATTTCTATGGCGGCCCAGTCTGGGCCGCGCACAAGGACGAGGCCAACGCCACCATGCTCGACTCCGACAATGTGCTGCTCCTGCAGCCGGCCTGGGCCGGCGCCGGCTTCGACCTCACGGGCCGGGCGCGAGGCCCGCGCGAGGATTCGGCCCCGACGCCTGACGAAGGAAGCCCGGCGGTGCTGGTCAGGGTCCACCATATCAGACAGGAAGCAACCGAGGATTTTGCCACGGCATTTAGGGACGAGGCGGCTCCGCTTCTCGCCCGGCTCGGCGCGCCGCTGGCCGGGATCTTCGTCTCGAACCATGCCGAGAACACTTTTCCGCGTCTTCCTGTGCGGGAAGGCGAAAACGTGCTGGCGACATTTCAGGAGTTCGCCGGCACCGACGCGCTCGATCGCCATCGTGACGCGACGGGCGACGATGCCGGCTGGCGCGCAATCGAGACACGGCTCGCTCCATACCGCAGCCGTAGGCCGGAGGATTTCCGGCTATTGCCCACCGCACGCTCGCTGCTGGGGAGGCCGACGGCCTGACCCGGCCGCTCCGCCGCGTCCGGGGCGGCCTTTGGCGTTTCGACCCGTCCGCCCCGAGCCGCGCCCTTGCCGCTCCCGGTCGCATCGGTTAGGACACCCCGCGAAGGAAAAAGGGGGGTTCCCCGTATCCGACGGCATTTCAAGGACAGGACGCTGGCGAGTAAACCATGGCCGACAGATCGGAAAAAATGAAGGCGCGGCTGCCGCGCGGTTTCGTCGATCGGTTTGCCGAGGATATCCGCGCCGTCGAACGGATGATGGCCAGCATCCGCGAGGTCTACGAACTCTACGGCTTCGAGCCCGTCGACCAGCCGCTGATCGAATATACTGACGCGCTGGGCAAGTTCCTGCCTGATCAGGACCGCCCGAACGAAGGCGTCTTCTCGTTCCAGGACGACGACGAGCAGTGGCTGTCGCTGCGCTACGACCTGACCGCACCGATGGCCCGCTTCGTGGCGGAGAACTTCGAGCGCCTTCCCAAGCCTTATCGCAGCTACCGTTCCGGCTGGGTGTTCCGCAACGAGAA
The DNA here is from genome assembly GCF_016756635.1 of Mesorhizobium sp. L-8-10. Classification (NCBI taxonomy): domain Bacteria; kingdom Pseudomonadati; phylum Pseudomonadota; class Alphaproteobacteria; order Hyphomicrobiales; family Phyllobacteriaceae; genus Mesorhizobium; species Mesorhizobium sp. L-8-10. The sequence continues at coordinate 6,945,934 of NZ_AP023263.1, forward strand.
GCCGGGACCCGGTCGCTTCCGCCAGTTCATGCAGTTCGACGCCGACACGGTCGGTACCCCCGGCGTGGCCGCCGACGCCGAAATGGCGATGATGATGGCCGACGTGTTGGAGGCGCTCGGCATCAAGCGCGGCGACTATGTGATCCGCGTCAACAACCGCAAGGTTCTCGACGGCGTGATGGAGGCGATCGGCCTCGGCGGGGACGACAATGCCGGGCGACGACTGACGGTGCTGAGGGCCATCGACAAGCTCGACAAGTTCGGGCCGGAGGGCGTGCGGCTCCTGCTGGGGAAGGGCAGGCTCGACGAAAGCGGCGATTTCACCAAGGGCGCCGGGCTGGACGATGTCCAGACTGCGCAGGTCATGTCGGTCGTCGAAAGGCAGGCCGGATCCGCAGGCGGCGATATCGCCGCGATCGCGGAAGCCAGCGCCACGGCCAGGGCCGGCTTCGCCGAGCTCGACGAGATCGAAGCTCTGGTGCGCGCGGCCGGCTACGGGCCGGACCGCATCAAGATCGACCCGTCCGTGGTGCGCGGCCTCGAATATTACACCGGCCCCGTCTATGAGGCCGAGCTGCTCGCAGAGATACCCAATGACGAGGGACAGATCGTGCGTTTCGGCTCGGTCGGCGGCGGCGGGCGCTATGACGGGCTGGTCTCGCGCTTCCGCGGCGAGCCGGTGCCGGCGACCGGCTTCTCCATCGGCGTGTCGCGCCTGATGACGGCGCTGAAGAACCTCGGCAAGCTCGACATCTCCGACGTGGTCGCACCTGTCGTCGTGCTGGTCATGGACCGGGATACCGAGAGCCTTGGCCGATACCAGAAGATGGTGGCGGAACTTCGCGGCGCGAAGATCCGTGCCGAGCTCTATCTCGGCGGCGCCGGCATGAAGGCGCAGATGAAATATGCCGACCGTCGCGGAGCTCCATGCGTCGTCATCCAGGGCGGCGACGAGCGCGCCACCGGCACGGTGCAGATCAAGGACCTCGTCGAAGGCGCACGGCTCGCCGAAGAGGTCACCGACAACAAGGCGTGGCGCGAGGGTCGCCCGGCTCAGATCAGCGTGGCGGAAGGCGAGATGGTGGCCGCGGTGAAGACGATCCTCGCCGCGCAGGCGGAAGAGCGGGGTCGCGCATGACATGCGATTCGCTTCCCCTCCCCCTTGAGGGGAGGGTGGCCGCCCACGGGTCTTGCCTCCGGCAAGCCCGAGGACAGGCTCCGCGGCCGGGCGGGGTCGCCTCCGCTAGGCGCGACCTCTATTTGGCGCCGAGCACTGCTGCGTGCACCCCCTCTGGCTGCTGCGCAGCCATCTCCCCCTCAAGGGGGGAGAGAGCGGCGTACCTCTCATGACCCCACGCTATCCCGCCTTCGCGCCCGATATCCAAAAACTGTTCGCCGAGCGCGGCGCGGTAGCCGTCGACGTGCCGGTCATCCAGCCGGCCGATCCCTTCCTCGACATGGCGGGCGAGGATTTGCGCCGCAGGATCTTCCTCACGGAAAGCGAAACCGGCGCGACCTTGTGCCTGCGCCCGGAATTCACCATTCCCGTCTGTCTCGACCATATCGCCAGCCAGGCGGGCACCCCCCGCCGCTATTCCTATCTGGGCGAGGTGTTCCGCCAGCGCCGCGAAGGCGGCAACGAATTCTTCCAGGCCGGCATCGAGGATCTCGGCGACACCGACACGCCGCGCTCCGACGCGCGGTCGCTGGCCGACGCCCATGCCCTGCTGGCGCTCGCTTTGCCGGACCATGCCTTGCAGATCGTGCTCGGCGACCAGACGGTGTTCGAGGCGGTGCTCGCCGCGCTCGGTCTGCCACGCGGCTGGCGCATGCGGCTGGCGCGGGCTTTCGGCTCGACGGCGTTGCTGGAGGCCGCGCTCGCCGACCTCGCCAATCCGACCCGCAACGGCGAACTGCCCGCTTCGGTCGCCGCTCTCGTCGCCGAAGGCGACCCCGAGAGGCTGGCAGCCCATGTCGCGGCCGGCATGGAGGCCGCAGGCCTGTCGTCCTCGGCGGGTCGCACGCCGGCCGAAATCGCGCGCCGTCTCATCGAAAAGGCCGAGTTGAGAAGCGTGCGCCTGTCGAGCGAAGCTTTCGACGCGCTGAAGGATTTCCTTGCCATCAAGGCGCCTCTCGACCGGGCCGCGGGCGCGCTCGCCGGTTTCGCCTCCGCAGCCCGGCTGTCCCTGGGGGCAGCACTCGACAATTTCGCAGCCCGCGCCGAGGCGATCGCCGCTCACGGCCTTTCCGCCGACACGATCATTTATGATGCGGCCTTCGGCCGGCCCCTCGACTATTACACCGGCCTCGTCTTCGAGATTTCGGCCGGCGGCACGGACCGGCCGCTGGTCGGCGGCGGCCGCTACGACCGGCTGCTCACGCTCCTGGGCGCCAAGGAGGCCATTCCCGGCGTCGGCTTCTCGGCTTGGCTCGACCGCATCGGAGCTTTGCGCGAGGACGGACTATGAGCCTGACGCTGGCGCTGCCGTCCAAGGGACGGCTCAAGGAACAGGCGCTCGAAGTGCTGGCCGCGGCGGGGCTTTCCGTCGTTCTGCCCGACGACGAGCGCAAATACCGTGCCCGCATCGAAGGGCGCGACGACATCGACATCGCCTTCCTGTCGGCGTCCGAAATCGCCGGCGAACTGGGAAGCGGCTCGGTCGACCTCGGCGTGACCGGCGAGGACTTGCTGCGCGAGACCGTCGCGAATTGGGAAGACCGCGCCGCGATCTCGGCCCGGCTCGGCTTTGGCCGGGCCGACGTGGTGGTGGCGGTGCCCGATATGTGGTTCGACGTCGACACCATGGCCGACCTCGACGACGTCGCGGCGATCTTCCGGCAGCGTCACGGCCGGCGCCTGCGGATCGCGACGAAATACTGGCGGCTGACGCAGCAGTTCTTCTCGCAGAAGCACGGTATCCAGGTCTACCGCATCGTCGAGAGCCTCGGCGCCACCGAGGGAGCGCCGGCCGCGGGCTCGGCCGACATCATCGTCGACATCACGACCACCGGCTCGACCTTGCGCGCCAATCATCTCAAGATCCTGTCCGACGGCGTCATCCTGGAATCGCAGGCCTGCCTGGTGTCATCCAGGAAGGCCCGGGACACGCCCGAAGAGGCCCTTTTGGCGGACATTATCGCGAAGGTTGCGGCAGCGGTAGACGCCTGAGCGCTTCGCCCCCGCAGACCCGAACTCTCTTCCCCGACAGGCTCCCCGCTCCAAGGCCGAGCATTCAACACGCAAAAGGCCCGGATCTCGCGACCCGGGCCCTTTTGTGGGAGCCGAACAATCTGTCAGGCGTAGGCGGCTGCACCACCACGACGGGCGTCGACCGACAAGGCGCCGGGACCGGCGACGAAGAGCGCCAGCAGGCCGCCCGCGATGGTCACGTTCTTCATGAACATTATCATCTGCATCTGATCGGCCGGGGCGTAGTGGAAGACGAGGCCGGTGAACACGCAGAAGGCGGCAAGAAGCAGAGCGGCTGCCCTGGTCTGGAAGCCGACGAGGATGGCGATGCCGATAAGCGTCTCGAAGATTGCCGCCAGCCAGGCCAACGCCGTTCCCGCCGGCAGGCCGACCGAGCTTATGTAGCCCGCCGTGCCCTCGATGCCGCCGAACTTCTGCAGGCCCGAGAGGATGAACATGATCGAAAGAAGTAAGCGACCGACAAGAAGGATGAGGTTGTTCGACATAAGACTCTCTCCGGTGGAAGGATCGTAGGTCTGAACTACCCGAATTCCATTCCAGCGGCGAGCCGGCAATTTCCGAACGCTTCGTTCAACGTAGGTGAACGATCGCTGAAGATCGTTCACCTACTCCAAGTTCACCGGGATGAGCGGACCTGAAGATCGTCGCCCAGTTCGGAAATTCCCCCGGGTCGAAGGGCGACGGCTATTTTTGGCGGCGCCCGCGCAAATCCGGGTCAGCCGGGATGGGTCATGTCCTCGGGACGTACCAGCCGGTCGTAGTCGGCCTCGGTCACCAGCCCGGTCGCGAGCGCCTCCTCGCGCAGCGTGGTGCCGTTCTTGTGCGCCGTCTTGGCGATCTTGGCGGCGTTGTCGTAGCCGATGGTCGGCGCAAGTGCGGTCACCAGCATCAGCGAGCGCTCGAGGGCGGCCTTGATGTTGTCCTCGCGGGCCTCTATGCCGACGACGCAATTGTCCGTGAAGGAGACAGCCGCATCGGCCATGAGCTGGACGGACTGCAGGAAATTGTAGGCCATGACAGGGTTGTAGACATTGAGCTCGAAATGGCCCTGGCTGCCGGCGAAGGAAAGGGCGGCATTGTTGCCGAAGACCTGCACGCAGACCTGCGTCAGCGCCTCGCACTGGGTCGGGTTGACCTTGCCGGGCATGATCGAGGAGCCCGGCTCGTTCTCGGGCAGCGACAGTTCGCCGAGACCCGAACGCGGGCCGGAGCCCAGCAGGCGGATGTCATTGGCGATCTTGAACAGCGCGGCGGCCGCAGCGTTGATCGCGCCATGCGAGAACACCATGGAATCATGCGCGGCCAGCGCCTCGAACTTGTTCGACGCCGAGGTGAAGGCGATGCCGGTGATGTCGGCGATGCGCTCGGCGACCTTCTCGGCGAAGCCGATCGGCGCGTTGAGGCCGGTGCCGACAGCCGTGCCGCCCTGGGCGAGCTCCTGCAGGCCCGGCAAAGTGAGCTCTATGCGATTGATCGACGAGGCGACCTGCGCGGCATAACCCGAGAATTCCTGGCCCAGCGTGAGCGGGGTCGCGTCCTGCGTATGGGTGCGGCCGATCTTGACGATGTGGTCGAAGGCCTTCGCCTTGGCGTCGAGTGCGGCATGGAGATGCTTCAGCGCCGGCAGCAGGTGATGGATGATCCGCTCGGCGCAGGCGATGTGCATGGCCGTCGGATAGGTGTCGTTCGACGACTGGCTCATATTGACGTGGTCGTTGGGATGGACCGGCTTCTTGGAGCCTTTCTCCCCGCCTGTTATCTCGATGGCGCGATTGGAGATCACCTCGTTGGCGTTCATGTTGGACTGGGTGCCCGAGCCGGTCTGCCAGACGACGAGCGGGAAATGCTCGTCCAGCTTGCCGTCGATGACCTCCTGAGAGGCCGCCACGATCGCGTCGCCGACCTTCGGATCGAGCCGGCCGAGCGCCATATTGGCCTCTGCCGCGGCGCGCTTGACGATACCGAGTGCCCGAACGATCGACAGAGGCTGCTTCTCCCAGCCGATCTTGAAATTGCCGAGCGAACGCTGCGCCTGGGCGCCCCAATAGCGATCGGACGGAACGTCGATCGGGCCGAAAGTGTCGGTTTCCGTACGGGTCGTGGTCATATCTCTCTTTCCGTTGGGCGCCGGCAGGCCGGCTCTTTTTCCGCCTTGCTGCAAATACCGGCTTCGCCGCCGGGTCAAATGAAAAATCGATTAGGGCCGGCCCGGATTTCGACGCGGGCGACGGAAGTCTATCGAGGGCGACGAAACCGCTGCCGCGCTTCCTCGACGGACGCGCGACAAATGCAGCCCTCGATATGGTCGTTCACGAGCCCCATGGCCTGCATGAAGGCATAGACGGTGGTCGGGCCGACGAAGGTCCAGCCGCGCTTCTTCAGCTCCTTGGAGATCAGCGTCGAGGTGGGGGTCGTGGGGTTGGCGACCAGCGTGGGATAATCGACCCGCGCGGGACGCTCGCCAGGGCCGGGCTCGAACTTCCAGAACCAGGCCGCGAGAGAACCGGCCTCGTCGACCAGCTCGATCGCTCGCTTCGCGTTGTTGATGACCGATTCGATCTTGCCGCGATGGCGCACGATGCCCTTGTCGTCGAGCAGGCGTTCGACATCCTTGTCCGTGAAGCGGGCTACCTCGTGGAAGTCGAAGCCGGCGAAAGCCGCGCGGAAATTCTCGCGCTTCCTCAGGATGGTCAGCCAGGAAAGGCCGGACTGAAAGCCCTCGAGGCAGATCTTCTCGAAGAGGCGCCGGTCGTCATCCACCGGCCTGCCCCATTCCTGGTCGTGATAGCTGCCGTAGAGTTCGTCGCTGCCGCGCCAGAAGCAGCGCAACGCGCCGTCGTCTCCCACGATCAAGCCGGTCTTTTCCTGCATCTCGGATTCCATTCGTTAACGCGATTTTGAAAGGCTTCACGCGGCCTTTACCAGGTTGCTGAACCCGGCGGTAACCACACCAAAAGCTTTACGACGCGTTTGGCTCTTTAGACATTCCGATTCACGTTTCAGTTGCCACCTCCCGCCACCATCGGCGCGAACGAGGGGATTTCCTTCCTCGGGGGCACGTTTGCTTGAGGTCCAGTCCATGTTGAAATCCGTTCTGGCTGCCGGCGCGGCGGCCATTCTCGCCCTGTCGGCATTTCCGGCCGCGTCCCGTGACCGCTATGCCGAAAGGCCGCCTGTGATGATATCGCCCGATCTTTCGGCACCATGGGTGATGCAGTTGCGCGACAACCGCTCGCCGATGGCGGCCAAGCGGCAGCGCAGCCAGGCGAGTGGGCCGAGCCTGTTCGGCACGCCTGCGCCGCAACAGGTGAAGCGCACCCGACAGAAGGTCTCTCCGTTCCGGACGGCCAGCGTCCCGGCGGCGAAGCCGCGCGCGGTGCGCGCGCCGCAGGTCGATCCGAAATACCTGCCGCAGATGGTCGACTATGACGGCGGACGCAAGCCGGGGACCATCGTCATCGATACGCGCGACAACTTCCTCTATCTCGTGCAGGAAGGGGGCAAGGCCCGCCGCTACGGCGTCGGTACCGGCAAACCCGGTTTCGAGTGGGCCGGCACCCACAAGATCACCAGCAAGCGGGTCTGGCCCGATTGGCGCCCGCCCGCGCAAATGATCGCGCGCGAGCGCGCCAAGGGCCGCCACCTGCCGGCCCATGTGGCAGGCGGGCCGGAAAACCCGCTCGGCGCGCGCGCCCTCTATCTCGGCTCGACGCTCTATCGCATCCACGGCACGAACCAGCCCTGGACGATCGGTGGCGCGGTCTCGTCGGGCTGCATCCGCATGCGCAACGAGGATGTGGTCGATCTCTATGAAAGGGTGGGGGTCGGAACGACCGTCGTCGTGATGTGAGCGAGTAGCGAGAAGGCTCTCCCGGGTTGCGCCGGCTCGTAGCCACCGGGAGCATAAGGTTTGTTCTGCTCCGTTCGGGATCGGTTCCGGCGATGTCCACAATGCGCATCAGGTCACCGCGCAACTCTGGATGAACCTGCCCGCGCTTCTCGCCCGGCGTGAGGACCGCCGAGGCGCCATAGGGTGTGGTGTCGTCATTCGTGGTCTGGAATTCCAGATAGAGGTTTTCTCCGTCGGGACGTCCCATATCAATCTTGATCCCAATACGGGATCGCGATAGAAGGCTTCAGTATGAGGATCGTCGCCCGCCGTACCTTGCGGGAATTCGTCGATAGCCTTGCGGGGCAGAAGGATCAGCGAGCCGTGAAGGCCGCGCTCGATGCCTGGTTCGATGAAGTCAGCAAGGCGAACTGGGCGAGTTCCGCCGATGTGAAGCGGCTCTATGCGACGGCCAGCATCATCAGCGCCGAGCGGATCGTCTTCAACATCAAGGGCAACGACTATCGCCTCGTGGTGGCGGCCGACTTCGAGAAAGGCATCGTCTGGATCAAGTGGATCGGCACACACAAGGCCTACGACAGGATCGACGTGACGGAGGTGAAGCATGACAAGTGATCTGAAGCCGATCCGCACCGAGGCGGATTATGAGGCGGCCCTTGCCGAGGTCGAGCGGCTGTGGGGCGCGAAGAGCGGCACGCCGGACGGCGACCGGCTCGACGTTCTGGCCACACTTATGGAGGTCTATGAAGCGAAGCACTATCCGATCGACCCGCCCGATCCGATTGAGGCGATCAAGTTTCGGATGGAGCAGCAGGGCCTCACGCGCAAGGATCTGGAGCCGATCTTCGGCACGCGCAACCGCACCTCCGAGATACTCAACCGGAAGCGGGGCCTTTCGATCGAGATGATCCGTAGTCTGCACGACAAGCTCGGCATCTCGGCCGAGGTGCTGATCCGCCCAACCCGCCACGAAGAAGCGGCCTGAGCGGCGCCAGGAGACCGAGTGATGACCCGCGTTGTGCCGTCCGACAACCAGCGCGACGCGTCGATCAAGGACCGATTCCGCGTCTGCCGTGAGCAAGCGAAGCGAGAGAAGTGGAAGGAACACGGTGCTTAATCAGAGAGCACAGCGAAGGCAGTACCGGACTTAATCGCCCCCCAAAACCCCCGCTGGTTAGACGGGGGATTGCAATTGAGATACGCTGGAATTGGTTGCGGGGCTCGCAACCTCTGTTTTTCCCTATTCGCTATTGGCTACTCGCTATTCGCACTTCCCCGATCGCCTCCGGCTTCGGCCCGCCATAGGCCCAGTCCAGCAACTGAACGGTGTGGACGATGGGCATGCCCGCACGGTCGGCGATCTGGGTGATGCAGCCGATATTGCCTGTCGCGACGAGATCGGCGCCGGTGGCGGCGATGTTCCGCACCTTGCGGTCGCGCAGCCTGGCTGAAATCTCCGGCTGCATGATGTTGTAGGTGCCGGCGGAGCCGCAGCACAGATGCCCCTCGCGCGGCTCCTTCACCGTGAAGCCCGCCTTCTGCAGCAGTTCCTTGGGCTGGCGCGTGATCTTCTGGCCGTGCTGCATGGAGCAGGCCGAGTGATAGGTGACGATCAGGCCCGGTTGCGCGACCGGCGTGGGCAGGTCGATCGCGGCGAGATATTCGGTGATGTCCTTGGCGAGCGCCGAGACCCGTGCGGCCTTGTCCGCATAGGCCGGGTCGAGCCGCAGCATGAAGCCGTAGTCCTTGATGGTCGTGCCGCAGCCCGAGGCGGTGATGATGACGGCGTCGAGCCCATTGCGCTCGATCTCGCGTGTCCAGGCATCGACATTCCTACGGGCCGAGGCGAGCGCGGCCTCCTCGCGCCCCATGTGATGGACCAGCGCGCCGCAGCAGCCCTCGCCTTCCGGCACGACCACTTCGATGCCGAGCCGAGTCAAGAGCCCGATGGTGGCTTCGTTGATACCGGGATCGAGCACCGATTGGGCGCAGCCGGTCAGGATCGCGACACGCCCGCGCTTTTCCGCCTTCGGCGGGTGGACGGCCGGCGAGGAGAAGGCCGATTTCGCCGGGACCGCCGATGGCGCGAGCTTCAGCATGGCGCCGACCGGCTGCAGCGCCGCCACTCGGTCGAACAGTCCCGCCAAAGGTCGGCCGAGCCGCGCCAGACCGAGGGCGGCGCGGAAACGCCCGGGATAGGGCAGGACCATGGCAAGCGCGGCGCGCGTCACCCGTTGGAGAAGCGGACGCCGATAGGTCTTCTCGATATGGGCGCGGGCGTGGTCGACCAGATGCATGTAGTTCACGCCGGACGGGCATGTGGTCATGCAGGCGAGACAGGACAGGCAGCGGTCGATGTGGGTGACGATCTCCTCGTCGGCCGGGCGGCCGTTCTCGAGCATGTCCTTGATCAGGTAGATGCGGCCCCGGGGACCGTCGAGCTCGTTGCCGAGCGTCACATAGGTCGGGCAGGTCGCGGTGCAGAAGCCGCAATGCACGCATTTGCGCAGGATCTTTTCCGATTCGGCGACATGCGGGTCGCTGAGTTGCGCGGCGGTAAACGAGGTCTGCACGGGCTAGATCAACCAGCTTTCAGGATTCCTGATCGGCTCACCCCGCCCGGCGGCCTGGAGGCCGACGATGCAGCGCACGATGAACCAGACGGCGGTGGCGAAGGCGAGCAGGAAGCCGATCGCCACGAGCATGAGCAGCAGCGAGATGAAGCCGTAGAGCAGACCGATCCAGAAGGTGCGGATGGCCCATGTGTAGTGCGTCTCGACCCAGCCGCCCGCCTTTCCGCGATTGACATAGGCAAGGACGATGCCGACGATCCCGCTGATGCCGATCACCAGGCCGAGAAGGTAAAGGACATAGACGACCTGGACATTGGTCGGACCGGGCTCCAGCCAGCGATCGGTCTGGCGTGCGGATGGTTGCGGATCGCTCATCGTCGTTCCCCCTTTGTCAGCTTGTCCTGTCGTCGGCGGTGGTTGCCGTGATCCTGCACGGATTGAGAATGCCTTTGGGATCGAACTGTTCCTTCAGCCGCGCCGAAAGAGCCGCCAGCGCGGGCGCCTGCGGCTCGAACACGGGAACCGATGCACGCCAGGACGGCGCGGCGCGCACCAGCGTCGCATGGCCGCCGCCGAACCGCCGGATCAGCCGGCGCAGGATTTCGGCCTCCGGATCGGCCTCCATGCGCAGCCAGACCAGACCGCCTTGCCAGTCGTAGAAAGCGTCGGCGCCGGCTTCCATGCGCAGCGCCAGCACCAGCTTCGCGGCTTCCGACGGCGCGACCGACACCCGCCAGACCGGCCGTTCGGTGGCATCGGCAAAGGGAATGCAGTCCCTGACGTCGCGCCATAGGCGACGCGAGCGTTCCGCCTCGACGCGTTCGATCGGCCCCGCATTGCGAAGGAGGTCGGTGAGGCTCTCCCGGCGATAGGCGACCGATGGCCCGAAGCCCTCGATGCGCAGCAAGGTCGCGGGGTCGCCGCCCAGCGCACCGCCGAGTACACGGCCCGCCACGCCCTGCGGCAGATGGGCAGCACTCGACACTTCGGCGCTCGACCCCATCGCGAGCGCCATGGCTGGGATCGCGTCGTCGTCGATCAGGCCGCGGATGACGAGCGTCGTCTCGGTCTCGGCCGCCGGCAGCACCTTGAAGGTGACATCGGTGACGACGGCGAGCGTGCCCCACGCCCCGGCCATCGCCTTGGAAAGGTCGTAGCCGGTGACGTTCTTCACGACGCGCCCGCCCGACTTGAAGGCTTCGCCGCGCCCTGACACGGCATGAACGCCGAGCACATGGTCGCGCGCCGCTCCGGCTTTCAGCCGCCGCGGCCCGGAAAGATTGGCGGCGAGCACCCCGCCGATCGTTCCCCCGCCGGGCGCTCTGCCGAACAGCGGGCCATAGTCCATCGGCTCGAAGGCGAACTCCTGCCCGTGCGCCGAAAGCAGGGCCTCGATCTCGCCGACCGGCGTGCCTGCGCGCGCCGACAGGACCAGTTCCTCGGGCTCGTAGAGCGTGACGCCCGACAGCCGCGACATGTCGACCGCATGTTCGGCCTGCACCGGCCGGCCGATACCGCGCTTGGAGCCGTGGCCGAGGATCTCGACCGGCGCCTCCTCGGCCAGCGCCCATTGGACGACGGAAAGCACCTCGTCCACGGTGGAGGGGGTGAAGGTGGTCATCGGGCAACGGAACGGTACGAAAGGAAAAAGTCCCCCTCACCGCCTCCCCCTCGACAAGCTCGGGGGAGGCACCTCTCCCCCACTGCGTGGGGGCGAGGAACCGCGGCCGCAAGCTTGGCGCCTTTCCTCTCCCCCGGGCAGGGGGAGAGGTGCCTCCCCCGAGCTTGTCGAGGGGGAGGCGGTGAGGGGATGCTATGGCTCAACGCTTCTCATCCTGGCTGTTTCGTCGTGTGGACACATATCGCAAATCGGGCGCGCTGACGTCGCTGTCATATCGCCCTTCCAGGGCCGCAAGGATGGTCTCGCAAACGCTGGTGATACCTTTCAGCACATCTGTGTTCCAGAACCGGATCACAGATATGCCTTGTAATCGCATGAATTCATCGCGAGTCCGGTCATACGAACTCTCCGCGTGCTGGCTTCCATCGACCTCGATCACCAGCCGTTTCTCGCGACACATGAAGTCGGCGAAGTATGGGCCTACCGGATACTGCCGAACGAACTTGAAGCCGCCGAGCTTGCGCCCCTTCAATTCGTTCCAAAGCACGGCCTCAGCCATGTTGTCGCCATGCCGCAACGCACGCGCCCGGCCGGTGGTCGCCGGCGATCGGCGACTGCGATTCGTCGACATGAATGCCCCTCTCACCGGCCCGCTGACGCTATCCTCGGGCTTGACTGCAAGACCCCAATGCACAGGGGAGCCTTGACCCCGAAATGCCGCCCCCATCTCAAAACCTCGGAATGTCGGGGAAGGCCATCTGGCCGCTATGGACATGCATGCGGCCGAGTTCGGCGCAGCGGCGCAGTTGCGGGAAGACCTTTCCGGGGTTGAGCAGATGGTTGGGGTCGAAGGCGCATTTGACGCGCATCTGCTGATCGAGATCGATGTCGGAGAACATTTCCGGCATCAGGTCGCGCTTCTCCACGCCGACCCCGTGCTCGCCGGTGAGCACGCCGCCGACGGCCACGCAGAGCCGCAATATGTCGGCGCCGAAACGCTCGGCTTTCTCCAGTTCGCCCGGAATATTGGCGTCGTAGAGGATCAGCGGATGGAGATTGCCGTCGCCGGCATGGAAGACGTTGGCGACGCCCAGCCCGTATTTCTCCGACAGCTCCCGCATGCCGTGCAGGACCCGCGGCAGTTCCTTGCGCGGGATGGTGCCGTCCATGCAGTAATAGTCCGGCGAGATGCGCCCGACCGCCGGGAAAGCCGCCTTGCGGCCCGCCCAGAAGGTGAGCCGCTCCTCTTCCGACTGCGAGATGCGGCAGGTGGTGGAGCCGTTCCTGAGCGCGATCGCCTCGACCGCGGTGATGAGATGATCGACCTCCACGCCGGGGCCGTCGAGCTCGACGATCAGCAGGGCTTCGCATTCGAGCGGGTAGCCGGCATGGACGAAGTCCTCCGCCGCATGGATCGCCGGACGGTCCATCATTTCCATGCCGCCCGGAATGATGCCGGCGCCGATGATGTCGGCCACGCACTGGCCGGCCTGCTCGGAGGACGGGAAGGCGATGAGCAGGGCCCGCGCCGTCTCGGGCTTCTTGAGGATGCGCACCGTGACTTCGGTGACGACACCCAAAAGACCCTCGGAGCCGGTCATCACGCCGAGCAGGTCGTACCCTTCGGCATCGAGATGCTTGCCGCCGAGCCGCACCACCTCGCCGTCCATCAGCACCATTTCGATCCCCAGCACATTGTTGGCGGTGAGACCGTATTTCAGGCAATGAACGCCACCGGAATTCTCCGCGACGTTGCCGCCGATCGAGCAGGCGATCTGGGAGGATGGATCGGGGGCGTAATAGAAGCCCTCCTGCTCGACGGCGGTGGTGACGCCGAGATTGGTGACTCCGGGCTGGGCGACCACGGCCCGGTTCGGATAATCGATCTCCAGGATACGGTTGAAGCGGCTCATGACCAGCAGCACGGCGTCCTCGAGCGGCAGCGCGCCGCCGGAGAGCGAGGTGCCGGAGCCGCGCGGCACGACGCGGATGTTGCGCTCGTTGCAGTATCCGAGGATGCTCGACACCTGCGCCACGGTCTCGGGCAGCACGACGCAGAGCGGCAGCTGGCGATAGGCGGTGAGCCCGTCGGTCTCGAAGGCCCGCATGGCGTTGACGGCGTCGACCACGCCTTCGCCAGGCACAATGATCCTCATGTCGGCGACGATCTCGTCGCGCCGCGCCAGCGTGCCGGCATCGGGCTGGGGCATGGCAAGACCGGACATGCTGAGCTTTCTCCTTTCGGATACTGGTAATATTCTTTTACCACTCGGCGGACAACGCCTAATTTCACCGCAGGCTCACGGCCCCCCGCTCCCGGATCAGGCCCGGTGTTCGTCGGATGCGGTACAGACGACGCGGGATTACAGTCGTGGGGACGGCCGAACACCGGTTCCGGACCGCCGGCTTCGGTCCGGCAACTGGACAAATTTATTGACCAGTCGGCAGCGGCAGCGGTACTCTATTTTTCGGGTCAGAAAGCGAACAACGAATTGGGCGATATTTTCTCCAGGATCGAGCACTCGCGCACCGCCGACGAGGTCGTCGAGCAGATCGAGAGCCTCATCCTGGAAGGCGTGCTGCGGGTCGGCGACCGCCTGCCCGGCGAACGTGAGCTTTCAAGACAGTTCCACGTGTCGCGCCCGATCCTGCGCGACGCGCTGAAGGCGCTGGAAGCGCGCGGGCTGATCGCGGCGCGTCATGGCGGCGGCACCTATGTCGCCGACGTCATCGGCCAGATCTTCGCGCCCTCGGTGATGGAACTCATCGCATCGCACCCCAAGGCGGTGGCGGACTATCTCGAATACCGCCGCGACATCGAGGGCATTGCCGCCGAATATGCGGCCCGGCGTGCGACCGAGGACGACCGGGCGCTGCTTGGCGAGATCATGACGCGCATGGCCCTTGCCCATCAAAGCGGCGACGCCGGCGCGGAATCGGCGATCGACGTCGAATTCCACAGTGCCGTCGGCGAATGCGCGCACAATATCATCCTTCTCCACACGCTCCGCTCCTGCTATCGGCTGCTGTCGGACGGGATCCTGCGCAATCGCGCCATGATCTATCACCTGCCTGGTGTTCGCGAGAGGATTTTCGAGCAACACCGCGCGATTCACGAGGCGATCGCGGCGAGGCAGCCGGCGCTCGCCCGAACGGCGGCGGTCGAGCATATCGATTTCGTGCGCAACGCCATGGCGGAAGCGGAACGCACCGGCGACTGGCAGCGCGTATCGCGGCTGCGGCTGAAGCAGAGGTCGTCGGGCTGAGCCCCGGCTGGACTGGAGGGACAGAAGGAACGTGCCGCAGACCGGAACGCAAATTGCCGTGACGGCGCAGGAGAAGCCAAGGGTCGGGCTGTTCGTCACCTGCCTGGTCGACCTGTTCCGCCCGAGCGTCGGTCTCGCCGCCGCCCGGCTGATCGAAGAGGCCGGCTGCAGGGTCGAGGTTCCGATGGCGCAAGCCTGCTGCGGCCAGCCGGCCTTCGCCTCGGGCGACACGGCGGATGCACGCAGCGCGGCCGAAACGGCTATCGCCGCCTTCGAGGACTTCGACCATGTGGTGGCTCCCTCCGGCGCCTGCGCCGGCATGCTGCGGAACCATTATCCGACCCTGTTCCGGGGCGATCCGGCCTGGGAAACGCGCGCAAACGACTTCGCGGCCAAGGTGCACGAACTGACCAGCTTCCTGGTCGACATATCAGGCGTGAAGGCGGTAGCCGCCGCGCGGGATGCGACCGCGACCTATCACGATGCCTGTTCCGGCTTCGGCGAGTTGGGCGTCAAGGACCAGCCGCGCGCGCTGCTGGCATCGGTCAAGGGCCTTAAGCTCGTCGAGATGCGCGATGCCGACGCCTGCTGCGGCTTCGGCGGCGCCGTCTGCGCGAAATATCCCGATCTCGCCAAGGCCAAGGCCGACCAGAAGGCCAGGGCGATCAGCGCCTCCGGCGCCGATCTGCTCATCGCCGGCGACCTCGGCTGCCTGATGAAGATCGCCGGCAAGCTCAAGCGCGAGGGTTCGGCGATCGAGGTCCGCCATGTCGCCGAGGTGCTGGCGGGCATGAACGACGACCCGCCGATCGGCGGACGCCGCGCCGGCCCCGCGCGGGACGCACCGACCGAAAGCGCCGCCTGACACCGAAAGAGACGCCCTCCAACCAACCGGGTTAGACCATGACCACCATCGTCGAAATCAACGACCTCAAGGAACTGGCCCGCCGTCGGGTACCGAAGATGTTCTTCGACTACGCGAACTCCGGCGCCTGGACGGAGAGCACCTATCGGGCGAACGAGGCGGATTTCGCCAAGATCAAGCTTCGACAGCGCGTTCTGGTCGACATGACGGACCGTTCGCTCGAGACGACGATGATCGGCCAGAAGGTGGCGATGCCGGTGGCGCTGGCGCCGACGGGGCTGACCGGCATGCAGCATGCCGACGGTGAAATCCTGGCGGCGCAGGCGGCGGAGGAATTCGGCGTTCCCTTCACCTTGTCGACCATGAGCATCTGCTCGCTTGAGGACGTCGCCGCGGCCACGAGCAAGCCGATCTGGTTCCAGCTCTACGTCATGCGCGACCGGGATTTCGTGCTGAACCTCATCGACCGCGCGAAAGCGGCAAGCTGCTCCGCCTTGGTGCTGACGCTCGACCTGCAGATCCTCGGCCAGCGCCACAAGGACGTCCGCAACGGGCTGTCGGCACCGCCGCGCTTCACCCCCAAGCACATCTACCAGATGGCGACCCGGCCGCGCTGGTGCCTCGGCATGCTCGGCACCAAGCGCCGTACCTTCGGCAATATCGTCGGCCACGCCAAGGGCGTCGGCGACCTCTCCTCGCTTTCCTCCTGGACCAATGAGCAGTTCGATCCCAGGCTCTCATGGAAGGACGTCGCCTGGATCAAGGAGCGCTGGGGCGGCAAGTTGATCCTGAAGGGCATTCTCGACAAGGAGGACGCGTTGCGGGCAGTCGACACCGGCGCCGACGCCATCATCGTCTCCAACCACGGCGGCCGGCAGCTCGACGGCGCGCCTTCCTCGATCACCGCCCTGCCCGGCATTGCCGACGCGGTGGGCGACAAGATCGAGCTTCACCTCGACGGCGGCATCCGGTCCGGGCAGGACGTGCTCAAGGCGCTTTGCCTGGGCGCCAAAGGAACCTATATCGGCCGCCCTTTCCTCTATGGGCTCGGCGCCTTCGGCAAGCAGGGCGTGACGATGGCGCTGGAGATCATCCGCAAGGAGCTCGACATCACCATGGCCTTGTGCGGCAAGCGCAACATCGAGGACGCGGGTCCCGATTTGCTGTATTAAAGCATGTCTCCTGAAAGTGGGCACCGGTTTCGGGACAAAGACATGCGTCAAATCAAAGACCGACAGCGTGTTGCGTGAATCCTTGCAACACGCTGTGGGAGCTAACCGACTGAACAAAGATCGGCAGGCTGGAGATTGAGCGGCATCCATTTCGAGGAGGCCAGGGGGCCCGACGGCATCCGCCTCTATGCGATCGGCGACGTGCATGGCTGCCGCGACCATCTGGCCGAGATGCATAGGCTGATCCATGCGGAGATCATACGCGACAAGCCGGCCGACTGGCGCATCATCCATCTCGGGGACTACGTCGACCGGGGGCCCGATTCCAGGGGCGTGATCGACTTCCTGATCGGCGCGATGCAGGCTGACGACCGGGTGCTTGCGCTCGCCGGCAATCACGATGTCGGCTTCCTCGAATTCCTCGCCGAGCCCGACCCGTATGGTCTGTTCGCGCGGTACGGCGGATTGGAGACGGCCCATTCCTACGGCGTGGAGATCGATCTTGCCGATGCCGACCGCTTCCGTGAAAGCTGCGCGGCCCTCGCCGAAGCCGTGCCGCCGGCGCATGTGGCCTTCCTGCGCGGACTCGGCTTCTCGGCCACCTTCGGCGACTTCTTCTTCTGCCACGCCGGCGTTCGCCCCGGCACTTCGCTGGACCGTCAGGACCCGCAGGACCTGATCTGGATCCGCGATGTCTTCCTCAACCATTCCGGGCTGTTCGAGAAGGTGGTGGTGCACGGCCACACGCCCGTCCTGGCGCCCGAGGTCCTTGCCAACAGGATCAATGTCGACTCGGCCGCCTTCCAGTCGGGCCGGCTGACCGCGCTCGCGATCGACGGCGCACAGAAGCGCCTGTTCGCGGTCAAAGGTTGACGGCCGAGATTCTCGGGGCAACCCTTATGCGTTCGAAAGGCGCGCGGGACTTTATTTCAGTGAACCGTCCCCGTGATGCCGTAGCCGTCGACGACGACCGCATGGTCGCCCGACGCGTCGGCGGCATAGATGCCAAAGCCGCACACGGCGATGGCGGCAATCATCAGGAAGGACAGGAGCGCGGCTCTCACGGGGTTCATCTCGGCTGAGGCTTCCTGAGTATTTGACATGATCGAGGTTACGAAACGGTTTCGAGGGCTGAAACCGTGGGCTGCTGCGCAGGAGCGGCGCCCTTCTAGCCGCGCCTCCGTCCGGTCGCCAGCCGCCATCGCGGTCGTCCACACAGGAAAATCGGCGGCGTGGCGGATATGTCACGCCCATGAAGAGAGCCGCCTTGCCGACCCGCTGACGGGAAAACTGCCTTCTTACGCCCGGATGAGGCGCACCCAGGCCCGCGCGATGGCGAGGCCCGCGGCATCGGCCTGCGGGCCGTGCCTGGCCGCCTCGCTTTGATGGCGCGCGGCCCAGCCCGGCTGGCGCGTGGCGAGAACATCGGCGAAGCCCGTGCTCCATTCGCCGACCAAAGCGCGGTCAGCCTCGAAATGGAATTGCGTGGCGTAGGTCGCCCGCCCGATGCGGAACGCCTGGTTGGCGACGGTTGCGCTCGAAGCCAGCCTCACCGCGCCATCCGGCAGCGAGAAGGTGTCGTCGTGCCACTGGAAGATGGGGAAGCTTTCGGGCAGGCCGCCGAGCACCGGATCGTCCTTGGCTTCGGCGGTCAGGCCGACCTGGTGCCAGCCAAACTCGGTGGCGCCGCCGATCTGGTTCCTGCCGCCATAGGCACGGGCCAGCAACTGGCTGCCGAGGCAGATGCCGAGCACGGCGCGGTCGCGGCGCTCGAAATCGCGCAGCAGTTCGAGCAGAGCGGGAATGTAGGGATAGGCGTCGTCATCGAGCGCATTCTGGCCGCCGCCCAGGATCACTGCAGCGGCGTGTCGCGAGGCGTCGATCGGCAGGGGTTCGCCGCGATGGACCTCGCGGATGTCAAGGTCGGCGTCGGCCTCGGCAAGCGCCGCGCCGACCTGGCCGAGGCCGGTCTTGTCATAGTTCTGGACGACGAGGACCCGCATCGCCGGCTGCTCCGGTTATGAAATGGAATGACATCAGACGGCCGAGCGATAGCATGGGGTTCGAAACAGGCAAAGGGCGCGAAAATGCCGCTGCAGAACAGAGTGGATCCGTTGGGGCAAATCCATGCCGTGCCCTGGCGCGGCACCTTCACCGGCAATCGCGGCGTCATCCACGACCCCGCAACCAGGACGCTCCTGAAGAGGCGCTGGTCAACCCGCGCCTGGCTGATCTGCGTCTGCGACTTCCGCGGTCGCAGGCGCGAGGTGATGGGCCGCAACGCGCCCTCCGGCAATGCCGGCTGGACGGAGCTGTTCTTCCTGGACGAGGTGACGGCGCTGGCAGCCGGGCACCGCCCCTGCTTCTACTGCCGACGCGAACGGGCCGCGGCCTTCGTCGCCTGCTGCGCCCAGGTCTTCGGCAGGTCTGCGCCGCGCGCGACGGAACTCGACACGAGGCTCCATGCGGAACGGCTGATATCCGGCGGCCCCTTCGTCGCCGTCGAGGACGAAGCCGCCTTCACCGCCCTTCCCGACGGGGCCGTGCTCCGCAGCGGCGAGCACTGTTTTGCCAAGCATGGCGGCGCGCTGCGCCTGTGGACGTTCCGGGGTTACGGCGAGCGGCTGACGTTCCCGCAGATCGGCCGGCTCCAGCTCCTGACGCCGCCGACGACGCTCGTCGCGTTGAAGGCCGGCTATGGTCCTGCCTGGCACGATTCAATTCGGCTTCGCTGACCTGCCCGCTCGATCATGGTCGCGATTGCCCGAAGCGCCAGCGGCTTTCGAGGCCAATCCCTTTGCGGGACTTGACCACGGCTTCGTCCCGTAAGATGTCTCCGGCATGCGTGCGAACTACAGAATGCAGCGGCTCTTCGTTCCGCAGGACTTTTCCCAGGGCGCCGAGATCGAGCCCGATCCGCAGCAGGGGCACTATCTCGGCAATGTGCTGCGGCTGCGCGAGGGCGCGCAACTGCTGATCTTCAACGGGCGCGACGGCGAATGGCTGGCCGAAGTGACGGCGATGACGCGCAAGAAGGTAACGTTGGCGGCGCTCGCCCAGGTGCGAGGCCAGCCGCCGCATCCCGAGCTGCTCTATTGCTTCGCGCCCCTGAAGCAGGGCCGCCTCGACTATCTCGTCCAGAAGGCGGTCGAGATGGGGGCGGGCGTGCTGCAGCCCGTCATCACCCAGCATACCCAGATGTCGACCGTAGGTATCGACCGGCTGCAGGCCAATGTGATCGAGGCGGCCGAGCAATGCGGCATCCTGGCCATCCCCCGTGTCGAGGAGCCGATCAAGCTCGACCGGTTGCTCTGGCTGTGGGAGCCGGGCCGGCGGCTGATCTTCTGCGACGAAGGCTCCGACACCAACAATCCGGTGCCGATCCTGTCGACCATCGCCGAACGCAAGCTCGGCCTGCTCATCGGCCCCGAGGGGGGCTTCTCGGAGGAGGAGCGCCAGCAGCTCAGGGCCCTGCCCTTCGTGACGCCCATCCCGCTGGGACCACGAATCCTGCGCGCCGACACCGCCGGCGTCGCCGCGCTCGCCGTGATCCAGGCCACCATCGGCGACTGGAACGTTCAATGACAGTTGATGTCAGGGTCAGGATTTTTCGCTTGATCGCCCCGGCTCCGATCGTCCATCTAGCGCCGGCATCCGGGCGGCGGGAGAACTGACGATGGCACGCGATACGACCGATTTCCAGCCCATCGAGGGCCTGGATGAGCTCGTCGCCTATCTTGCCGCCGGCAACAAGCCGCGCGACCGCTGGCGGATCGGCACCGAGCACGAGAAATTCCCCTTCTATGTCGACGGCAATGCGCCCGTTCCCTATGGCGGTGAACGCGGCATCCGGGCGCTGCTTGAAGGCATGCAAAGGACGCTCGGCTGGGATCCGATCATGGATGCCGGCCGCATCATCGGCCTGGTCGAGCCAACCGGCCAGGGCGCGATCTCGCTCGAGCCAGGCGGCCAGTTCGAGCTTTCCGGCGCGCCCCTGGAGACGATCCACCAGACCTGCCGTGAGGGCAATGCGCATCTGGCGCAGTTGCGCGAGATCGCCGAGCCGCTGGGCATCCGTTTCCTCGGCCTCGGCGGCAGTCCGAAATGGACGCTCGCTGAAACGCCGAAAATGCCGAAGTCGCGCTACGACATCATGACCAACTACATGCCCAAGGTGGGGACCAAGGGCCTGGACATGATGTATCGCACCTGCACGATCCAGGTGAACCTCGATTTCTCCAGCGAGACCGACATGCGCCGCAAGATGCAGGTTTCGCTGAAATTGCAGCCGCTTGCGACAGCACTGTTCGCCAATTCGCCCTTCACCGAAGGCCGCCCGAACGGCCTGCAATCATGGCGCGGCGATATCTGGCGCGACACCGACAACCAGCGCTCGGGCCTGCTGCCTTTCTGTTTCGCCCCCGATTTCGGCTTCGCCGACTATGTCGAATGGGCGCTCGACGTGCCGATGTATTTCGTCATCCGCGACGGACGCTACCACGACGTGACCCATGTCACCTTCCGCCAGTTCATGGACGGCGCGCTCAGCAACAGCGTCCCGCAGGGCCTGCCGACCATGGGCGACTGGGCCAATCATCTCTCGACCCTGTTCCCGGATGTGCGCCTGAAGCGCTTCCTCGAAATGCGCGGCGCCGACGGCGGCCCCTGGCGCCGCATCTGCGCCCTGCCCGCCTTCTGGGTCGGGTTGCTTTACGACGAGGCAGCCCTCGACGCCGCCGAGGCGCTGACCCGCGGTTGGACCTATGAGGACGTTCGCGCCATGCGCGACGCGGCGCCGGCCGGCGGGCTCGGAGTGCCCTTCGGCTCCGGCACGTTGCGCGACGTCGCCCGGGAGGCCCTCGCCATCTCGCACACCGGCCTAACGAATCGCGGCCGCAAGAACCGCGACGGATATGACGAGACGCATTTCCTGTCGCCGCTCGACGAGGTCGTGGCGCGCGGCACGACCAGCGCCGAGGAGATGCTAAACGCCTATCACACGCGTTGGGGCGACTCGATCGAACCGGTCTTCCTCGAATACGCCTATTGACGGGGCGCGCGCGCCCGCACGCGAAGCCACTTCATTCGGCCGGGAAAAGGCTCTAGCCTATGGACCACGGCGCCGGACCGCCGTCCGGCGCGGGAGGATCACGAGGACGTTCCCATGCCCAATCTGTTCGACATGCTCGCCAACGCCCAGAACGGCGGCGGCATAGAGGCGCTGGCCCGCCGGTTCAATCTCTCCCAGGAGCAGGCCCAGGCCGCGGTGGAGGCGCTGCTGCCGGCCTTCAGCCAGGGGTTGAAGCGCAACACGTCGGACCCCTATGGCGTCGGCGCCTTCCTGTCGGGCCTCTCCAGCGGCCAACATGCCCACTATTTCGACGACGCCGCGGACGCCTTCTCGCCACAAGGCACGGCCGACGGCAACGACATTCTCGGCCAGATCTTCGGCTCCAAGGATCTGAGCCGGGCCGTCGCCTCCCAGGCCGCCCAGGCAACCGGCATCGGCCAGCAGGTGCTGCAACAGATGCTGCCGGCCGTGGCCGCCATGATCATGGGCGGGCTGTTCAAGCAATCGACCAACCAGATGCAGGCCGGTGGCTTCGGCAGCGCGAGCAACCCGCTCCAGGAGATCATCGAGCAGATGATGAAGCAGGGCGGCGGTCTCGGCATGCCGCAGGCGCCTCAACCGCGGCAAGCGCCGCAGCCGGCAGACCCCTTGGACAATCCGTTCGGCAAGATCCTCCAGGACATGTTCGGCGGCGGTGCAAAGCAGGCGCCCCAGCAACGGCAACAGGCGCCCCGGCAGCCGCAGCAGATGCCCGGCGGTTATGGCGACAACCCGCTCGGGCGGATATTCGAGGAGATGCTGCGCGGCGGCCAGGCGACTCAGCCGGAACCTTCCCCCGAACCGCAGCCACAGCGGCGCGCCAATCCCGGCGAGCGTCCGCGCAACCCCTATGACGACCTGTTCGGCGACATGTTCGAGACGGGCACGAAGCAGCGCGACGATTATCAGAAGGGCGTGGAGTCGATCTTCGACCAGTTCGTGAGGGGCATGGACCGCTATCGCTGACGAAGCGCGACCTGCGCTTCGGGCGGACGAGGTCCCCAAGACCCCGGACACGCGCCGCGTTGCGTAGAAACAGAAAGCGCCGGGATTGCTCCCAGCGCCTCCCTGTCACTCCAAAGCCGCCGAAACGGCCTTGTTGTTGACGACCACGACGGAGCGGTTCTTTCGAGATCCGTTTCGTCGGGATCACCCTTGCGAGACCGGCGAAGGCTCCGCCCGGGCATGCCATCGAAGAACTTGACCGGCCTTCATGGCGGGCATCGGCCCAACGCTTCACGTCTGCAACCGCTGGCGCTGGCCCCGTTCGGTCCCTGGACCGGCCGATCACGGCGGCCAAAGCCGCCTGACGCCTGCCCAGAACGGGCCCCGGGCTTTTTGCCGCCGATCCGGTCCATCGACCATTCGGACCGACCGTCGGCACCCGAGTTGCCCTTACGTTACGCCATGGTTCCGACGAGACCAATCCCGCAGGCCCTGTGGACAGCGGGATTATCGTGGATTGCCGGCAAGCCTTGAGCGGAAGAGATTTCGTGGAAGTGGGAACCGCGCGCGGGATGTCGCTTTGGGGAAAACGGCCAGTCGCCTGCCCGGGCCGGTGCGGTCCGGTCGGCCGAACCGCGCTTGAAAAAAGCCCGGCCTGGAAAAGGCCGGGCAAATGCAGGCTGGCCGGGGGAGCCGGCGGGAGTGGGATAGCCTGCTTAGGGAAGCTTTTTGAGCGGCGGACGCACCGATGGAATCCGTGCTGCCGCTCCTTTCATTCGTCGTGGCATCGGATTCATCCCGATACCGATGCCCGCTTGTCGGATGCCCGGCAGCGTATCGCGTAAAGAGGGTTTGACGCGATACGCCATTCGGGACTTCAGCAGACCCCGCGCGCGGCGGTTTCCTCGTTGCGGGCATGGACGATGTCGTTCAGCCGCGCCGTCGGATCCATGCCGAAGGGCGAGCCCACGGCGACATGGAGGTCGGTGCGCCGGAGGCCGATATCGGCCAGTTCGGCATCGGACATCTCGCCCAGCCGCAGGAATTCGCGGCGATTTTTCCACGAGCGATAAAAGCCCGATGCCGCATTGAGCACACGCACCGCCCAGCCATGACGCGGGGCGGCGCGCAGCGAGGTCGAGTGGTCGAGCGTGGTCATTGCGATGTCTCCTTGCGATCCAGGCAAACCCCGTAAGCCCGAAACGGCGCGTGGGAGGACACGCCCTTCCGGCTCGGGTTCGAAAGCCTCATGTGAACGATCGCACTATGCCGACACCCTATTGATTAGTCCAACGAATGTTTTTAATCTTACGCATCAACTTTGATGATGAGTTTTCGGCCATGGCCTCACCGCTCGATCTCGACCAGTTGCAGACCTTCGTCACCATTGCGGACACCGGAAGCTTCACCCGGGCAGCGGAA
The DNA here is from genome assembly GCF_016756635.1 of Mesorhizobium sp. L-8-10. Lineage (NCBI taxonomy): Bacteria > Pseudomonadati > Pseudomonadota > Alphaproteobacteria > Hyphomicrobiales > Phyllobacteriaceae > Mesorhizobium > Mesorhizobium sp. L-8-10. Next base: position 6,969,969 of record NZ_AP023263.1, read on the forward strand.
GAAGTGCACCGCACCCAGTCGGCCGTCTCCATGCAGATGCGCCGGCTGGAAGAGCGGATCGGCAAGCCTCTGTTCGAGAAGGATGGCCGCACCAACCGGCTGACGGAGGAGGGCGACAGGCTGCTCGCCTATGCACGCCGCATGCTTCGGCTCAACCGGGAAACGCTCGCTGCCTTTGACGATTCGAGCCTCGAGGGCCAGGTGCGCATCGGCACGCCCGACGACTACGCGGACCGTTTCCTGCCGGAGATCATGGGCCGCTTCGCGCGCTCCAATCCGCGCGTCGAGCTGTCGGTGGTCTGCGAGCCGACCATCAACCTGGCCGAGCTCATCCGGCGCGGACATCTCGACATCGCGCTCGTCACGCAATGCGAGGATGTCCGGCCGGTCGAGATCGTACGCAATGAACCCTTGCTCTGGGTCACTTCCGCCAATCATTCCGTCCATGAGGAGGAGATCCTGCCGATGGCTTTCGGCCGGCCGACCTGCCAGTGGCGACGCGCGGCCAGCGACGTGCTCCATCAGATGAACCGCGACCACCGCATCCTGTTCACCAGCTGGTCCGCGACGGTCATCATCGCAGCGGTGCTTTCCGGCCTCGCCGTGTCGGTGTTGCCGGAATGCGCGTTGCGTCCCGGCATGCGGGTGCTCTCCGAGGCCGATGGCTTCGGTCCCTTGCCCGACATCAAGATCGGCATATTGCGCGGCCATTCGAGCAAGGCCGACATCGTCGATGCGCTTGCCCGGCACATCGCCGAAAGCCTCGACAACATCTCCGTCCCGCTCGCCGAGGAGACCGGCACCTTCGATTTCGCCGCACTTGGCGGCATTCGCAGCAAGCGCCTGCGGCCGAACCATGTGATGGCGGGCTGGTGACGCGAATACCGATCCGGCGCTGAGCGAGGTCTCCGTCGCCCGGCCGGGCGATTGCACGCAGCGTCAGAATCTGTCGACGACGGTGATGCCTCGTCCCTCGAAGCTGTCCATGCGCGTCAGCGCGGCGGGCGCCTCGTCGAGGTGGATGCGCTTGCCGATCAGCTTCTGCGGCGCGAGTTTGCCCGTCTCCAGCATGTCCATCATGGCCTGGTAGCGGAAGGCCTGCATGCCGTGGCTGCCCAGGATCGCCAGCTCATGGGCAATCACCTTGTCCATGGGGATCGCCGGCCGGGCATGATCGTCGAGCATCAGGCCCACCTGCACATGGCGTCCACGGCGACGCAGATTGGCGATCGAGTTGAAACAGGTCCTGGGATGGCCCAGCGCGTCGATCGAGACATGGGCGCCGCCCCGGGTGACATCCCGCACCGCGCCGACGACGTCCTCGGTGGCCGCCGCATTCACGGTCGCCACCGCGCCGATCTCCCGGGCGAAGGCGAGTTTGTCCTCGGTCAGGTCGACGGCGACCACATTGGCGCCCATCGCGGTCGCGATCATGATCGCGGACAGCCCGACCCCACCGCAGCCATGGACAGCCACCCATTCGCCGGGCAACACCTTGGCCTGGTCGACGATCGCCCGGAAGGACGTAACGAAACGGCAGCCAAGGCTGGCCGCGGTGACGAAGTCGAGCCCGTCCGGAAGCCGGACCAGATTGACGTCGGCGAAATCGAGGGCGACAAATTCGGCGAAGGACCCCCAGGCGGTGAAGCCCGGCTGGAACTGGTTCTCGCAGACCTGGTGATTGCCCGACATGCACTCGTGGCAATGGCCGCAGCCGGCGCCGAAGGGAACGGTGACCCGGTCACCGACCCGCCAGCGCCGGACGTCCTTGCCGACCGACATCACGGTTCCGGCCAGTTCGTGCCCCGGCACATGCGGCAGCACGACGTCGGCGTCGTGCCCCATCCAGCCGTGCCAGTCGCTGCGGCAGAGGCCGGTCGCCTCGACCTTGACGACGACGCCCGCAGCATCCGGCTCGGGATCGGGCACCGTGCGGATCTCGGGAGCCTGGCGGAATGCTTCGAACAGGACGGCTTTCATCGACGTTTCTCCCGCAATCGCGGCGTTTTAGCGCTTGCCGCTTCGAATCACCAGGACGTTGCCGAGGGCGACGAGGCCCAGCCCGACGGCCGCCCAAGGCGTCCATTGATAGCCCTCGAAGACGGTCGAGATCAGCAGCGCGAAGACCGGGAACATCACCGTCGCGTAGCCCGCCCGCGCCCCGCCGATCCGTCCAAGCAGCGTCAGATAGGCGGCGAAGGCGACCACGGTCGCAACCACCGCGAGGAACAGGAGCGAACCGAGATAGGCGACCGTCGGCACGATGATGAAGGGGCGGCCGAAAAGCAGCGCCAGGAAGGCGGACCACAGCGTGCCGTAGAGCATGCCCCAGGCATTCATGGAGATGAGCGGCAGGCCGCGCCGCTGCGCCGACGCCGAAACCAGGTTGCCCAGGCAGAAGGACAGCGTGCCGGCCACGCATAGGAGAAGGCCGGTCACCGTACCGCCGGACAATCCGTGTGCGGCCATTTCCGGCCAGAACATCAAGGCGATGCCGGAAAAGCCGATCAGCCCGCCGGCCAGGATCCGCGCCGACGGGCGCTCGCGCATCACGATCGCGCCGAGCATCATGTTGACGACCGATGCCAGGGAGAAGACGACGGAAAGAAGGCCGCTCACCAGATGGAGGGCACCGTAGTAGAACAGCAGGAAGTTGGACGAAAAGATCAGCACGCCAAGCGCGGCGAAGCGCAGATGGTCGGCAATGGGAAAGCGCAAGGGACGGCGCGACAGGAGCACCCAGCAGAACATCAGCACCGTCGCGATGGCGAAGCGCCAGACGAGATTGACCTCGTTGGAGACGGTGCCGACCTGCAGCGAGATCGCGAACCAGGAAGCACTCCAGCCGACGACGGTCAGGGCGTAGAGTCCGTAGTCGATCGGCTCAAACGGCTTGTCGGTGCGCGACGAAGCAAGAGGGGGCGCCGCAACCTGGCGCGGCTGGGACTGGACGTTCATGTGTGCTCCCTAGATCCGCCGCCGAGGCAGCGTCCAGCCAATTCTTCTGATCCCTGCATCAGGCGAAGCGATCGACGCGCCACTTGACCTCGGGCGGACAAGGCGCGCCAATCCGGTTCATGAGCGACTTCCTTGCCAACGATTCGAAGACCAACGCCGCCGAATATACGGTGAGCGAGATATCCGGCGCGCTGAAGCGGGTGGTCGAGGATGCCTTCGGCAATGTGCGCGTGCGCGGCGAGATTTCCGGCTATCGCGGGCCGCATTCTTCCGGCCACGCCTATTTCTCGCTGAAGGACGACCGTGCCCGCATCGAGGCAGTGGTGTGGAAGACAACCATGTCCAGGCTGAAATTCCGGCCCGAGGAAGGCATGGAGGTCATCGCCACCGGCAGGCTGACCACCTATCCCGGCTCGTCCAAATACCAGATTGTCATCGACAATCTGGAGCCCGCCGGCGCCGGCGCGCTGATGGCGCTCCTGGAGGAACGCAAACGCCGGCTCGCCGCCGAGGGCCTGTTCGACCAGGACCGGAAGCGCCGCCTGCCCTACATGCCGGGCATTATCGGCGTCGTCACCTCGCCGACCGGGGCGGTCATCCGCGACATATTGCACCGCATCCGCGATCGTTTCCCCTTGCATGTGCTGGTCTGGCCCGTGCGGGTGCAGGGCGAGACGGCCGGCGCGGAGGTGACGGCGGCGGTCGAAGGTTTCAACGCGCTCGCTGCCGACGGGCCGATCCCGCGTCCCGACGTGCTGATCGTGGCGCGCGGAGGCGGCAGCCTCGAGGATCTCTGGGGCTTCAACGACGAGGGGCTGGCACGCGCCGTCGCCGCCTCGAAGATCCCGGTGATCTCGGCCGTCGGCCACGAGACCGACTGGACGCTGGTCGATTTCGTCGCCGACATGCGTGCTCCGACGCCGACGGGCGCGGCCGAATTCGCCGTGCCGGTCAAGGCCGAACTGCAGGCGACGCTGGCCAGCCTCGCCGCCAGGCTTTCGGGCGCTACGTCGCGCGGCGTCGAGCGCAAACGCCAGGCGCTGCGCGCCGCCGGTCGCGCGCTCCCTTCGCCGGACCAGTTGCTGGCGCTGCCGCGCCGCCGTTTCGACGAAGCCACCGCCCGGCTCGGCCGCGCGCTCGTCGTCAGCACCGAACGCAAGCGCGCGCGGCTCGACGCGGCGCGGATCGCGCCCTCGCTGCTGGCGCGCAGGCTGGCCGAGGCCCGCCGCCATCTGGATCACGCGGCCGGCCGGCTGCCGAAAGGTGCCCAGGCGGGCCTGCGCGAACGCCGGCGACATCTCGCGACACTCAATGCCCGCATGACGGTCGAGCCGATTGCCCGGCATGCGGCCGAGCTTCGTCGCGAGGAACAGCGGATCGCCGTGCGGCTGCGCCGGGCCGTCGACGGCCTGCTCGCTGCCCGCCGCACCCGTTTCAGCCAGGCGGAAAGGATGCTCTCGACGGTCTCCTACCAGTCGATCCTCGAACGCGGCTTCGCCGTGGTGCGCGACGCGGACGGCCAGACGGTCAAACGCGCAGCAGCGCTGGGGGCCGGTGCCCCGCTCTCGATCCAGTTCGCCGACGGCGTGGCCGGCGCCGTCGCGACCGGCTCGGCCGATACGCCAAAACCGCGGCCGAAACCGGCCCCCAAGGACAGGTCCGGCGGCCAGCAAGGCTCGCTGTTCTGAACAGCGGGGGCGCCCGGACACAGCCTTAAAGAAGAATGAATGCTGCATTGCACCACGCGCATTGCCGCCATGCAATGTCGTCGCTTCAACCGCGCCGCGACCCTCACTATCTCACCGGCAACAGGAAATTCACGAAATGGAGGGTCAGATGAACCTTATTCGCAACTATCAGAACTGGCGCCGCGTGCGCGAGACGATCAACGAACTGAACCGCTTGTCGAACCGTGAACTCGCCGATCTCGGCATCAACCGCGCCGAGATCGACCGGGTGGCGCGTCAGGGCCGCTGATCGATCATTTCAAACGCCGACGAAGAACCCGCCGCGAAACCGGCGGGTTTTTTGTTGGGGCCAACACTCACGCGGCGTCCGCGCCAACCTCGGTCGCCTGCGGGCGCGATGCGCCGGACCGGTTGCCGATCGCTGTCAACCGCAGCAGATCCCTGTCGCGCATCCCACTCTGATACGCACTGATCAGCCGGCGCGCGACCGCGTCGGCTTCGCCGCCGAGTGATTTCGGCAGGCATCCGTCGAAGACCTCCTGAAGGAATGCCAGTTCGTGGGGGCGAAAGACCCCGCATTTCACAATGCCTGGAGAAATAGCCATGCCAACCTCCCATTATATGGGCGGGAGCACACAAGGTCTTTCGACCGACAGAGCCCCATTGCCATGTCATGATGAAGAGGGTTTCCTATCACATTTTGGGGCGATCCTCTAATCACGGAGGAAGACAAGCAGGAACATGGATATAGCCTGCCCACCTTACGGAGGAGGCGGGAAGGACGTGGCAGCCCATTTGAAGGAGGTTCATCCATGCGCAGGCAGACGGCCGTCATCGGCTCGGCGGTCTTCTTCGTCGGGGTGCCGCTGATGGTGGGCGGCATCATTCCGTGGCTGTTGAACGGCTGGCAATTCCGACCGGCCTTCCCCGGCATGGCGCCGATCCGTCTCGCGGGCATTGCCCTCGTACTTGCCGGCCTGCCGGTGCTGATCGATTCCTTCGCGCGCTTTGCGCTCCAGGGACTGGGCACGCCGGCGCCGGTCGCACCGACGCGGCATCTGGTGGTGACCGGCTTTTATCGCCATGTCCGCAACCCGATGTATGTGGCGGTGCTTGCCGTCATTCTCGGCCAGGCGCTGCTGTTCGCGGATGTGAGACTTCTCGCCTATGGCTTCGTCTTCTGGCTGGCCTGCCACCTCTTCGTGGTCTTCTACGAGGCACCGACGCTCAGCCGCAGCTTCGGCACCGATTATGACGTGTTCCGGACCAATGTGCCGCGCTGGATGCCGAGGCTGCGTCCGTGGTCGCCGCGGTGACGGAAATTCGCGGCGGGTTGTTGTCACATTGTTTGAATTGATGGCACGCGGATGGCCTGTGGGTATTTCAGGCGAGCCGCAGCGCCACGACCCTCCATTCAGCCAGAGCCTGACGGCGATGAGATCTATTTTGAGACGCCAAGCGGTTTTTGGAAGCCTCGTTGCCGAAAGGTTGCGACAGAACCTCGGAAGCTGCGAGACAACTCGGCCTCTGCCGCTCAGCTGTCTATCGGGAGATGCGACGAAACGGGATCAGTCGCCCAAGCCGATCTCTTTCCGTTCGTCACCCTCCGTTGCTTGGCGAAGCCAAAATCAGGCATAGACGCTGCGATCCCTCGCAATGTGATCTCCATGGCCCTTCGCGCCGACCAGAACGCCGTCCCGGACGATCACCTTTCCCCGTAACATGGTCATCACGGGCCAGCCGGTGATCTCAAGCCCTTCATAGGGCGAATAATCCGACCCGTCGTGCAGAAGGCCGTGCGTCAGCGTCTGCCTGATGCCGGGATCCCAGATCGCGATATCGGCATCGCCGCCGACGGCGATCGTGCCCTTGCGGGGATACATGCCGTACATTTTTGCGTGGTTCGTCGACGTCAGCGCAACGAAGCGGTTGATGTCGATACGGCCCTTGACCACTCCTTCCGAGAAAAGGATGGGCAGCCGCACCGCGACGCCTGGAATGCCGTTCGGTATCCAGCGGAAGCTGGTGCGCCCGCGCGGCGTCAGCTTGCCCTCGGGATCGTCGTATCGGAACGGGCAATGATCCGACGAGAACACCGAGAACACGCCCTGCTGGATGCCTTCCCAGCAGGCCGCCTGACTGGCCGCGTCGCGCGGCGGCGGAGAGCAGACATATTTTGCGCCCTCCATGTTGAGGCCATCGAGATCCTTCTCGGTAAGGACGAGATACTGGGGACACGTCTCGCCGAAAACCTTCAGGCCCCTTTGCTGCGCGCGGCGGATTTCCTCCATCGACTCACGGTTGGAGACGTGAACGATCATCACCGGCACGTCGGCGATCTCGGCGAGTGAGATCGCGCGATGGGTCGCCTCGCGCTCGACCGCGATCGGACGCGAAGTGGCGTGGAACCGAGGGGCCAAATTGCCGAGCTGTTCCATCCGGTCCGTCAGGAAGCGAATGGCGTCATAGTTCTCCGCGTGAACCATCACCAGCGCGCGGCTCGACCGGGCGACCGACATAACCCTCAAGAGATCGAAATCGCTGAGCGCGAGCCCCTCATAGGTCATGAATACCTTGAACGACGAATAGCCGTCCTCGACCAGCGCCGGCAGCTCCTGCCCGAGAACCTGTTCCGTCGGATCGGCGATGATCAGGTGGAAGGAGACGTCGACATAGCACTGGCCTTCGGCCTTGGCGTGGTAATGCTTCAACGCCTCGCGCAGGGACTGTCCCTTCTCCTGCAGGCAAAACGGCATGATCGTGGTATTGCCGCCGAATGCCGCGGAGCGCGTTCCGCTTTCGAAATCGTCCGCCATAACGATGCCTTCGCCGGATGGCTGGGACACATGAACATGGCTGTCGATACCGCCGGGCAGCACCCATTTTTCGCTTGCGTCAACGATGTCCGCCGCTTCGCCGAGATCCTGGCCGAGAGCGGCAATACGGCCGTCCCGGATACCGACATCGCACGCGAAAACGTCAGACGCCGTCGCGATCCGCCCGCCGCGGATAATGGTGTCGAAAACCGACATTGCACTCTCCCGGAGTTCACGCGGCGCGTGCGCGCGACCACAGACTTTCGGCAGCTCTCTGCGCATCGCGCAGGATCTCGTCCTGATCGACATGAAGCGGACGTCCGTCTTCAACCACGACGACGCCATCGACAATGACCATGTCGACGTCACGACCCTGAGCGGTATGCACCAGATTTCCGAGCGGCTCGATGTTCGGGACAAGATGGGGACGGCGATAGTCGAAGATGACCATGTCCGCTTTCTTTCCAACCTCTAGCGAGCCGATCTCGTTCTCAAGCCCCATCGCCCGGGCACCGCCCATCGTCGCCATCTCAAAAACCGTGTGCGGCTGCCAGAAATCGGTCACGTGTCCTTCCTGAACGCGGCCCGAGTTGAGCGCCCAGCGCATCACTTCGACCATATCGGCATGCATGTTGTCGGTTCCCAGCGCAAACTGCGCGCCCGCCTTCCGGAGAGCTGTCGTCGGCGCGATCGTTCCTCCCGTCTGGTTGCCCTTGGCGATATGTGCGACATGGACACGCCGGCCGCCGATGCGGGCAATGTCCTGCGCATCGACGTGGATGCAATGGGCGGCGACCAATCGGTCGTCGAGAAGCCCGATATCGTCATAGAGCTCGGGCGGGCTCATGCCGTCGCGCTCGCGAATGCGTTCGACTTCCAGGCGGCTCTGCGACAGGTGCGACTGTACACGCAGGCCGAGTCGATCCCTTTCGTCGCGAATTCGCTCCAGAAGCCAGCGGGAGCATGTATCGGGCGCATGCGCCGCAAGGTGAACGCCAAGTCTGCCGTTTTCCTTGCCATGGAAGCGTTCGTACAGTTCCACCGCCTCGCCGAGTGACCAGTCGCCGATCTCCGGTTTGTGCTCCCACTCCGCAAGATGCACGCGAGAGAAATCAACATCGTGGATTCGCCCCGAGCCCCATACCCGGATTCCGGTTTCGGCCATGGCCGGCATGGTCAGCTGCTGGTGGACATAGGTATCGTTGATCAGCGTCGACCCGAACAGGAGCGCCTCCAGCGCACCGAGCCGCGCCAGGGCAATCGCTTCGTCCTCGGTCACTTCATGGCCGTGAGGTACCCCCGGCGTATAGGCCGGCGCAAAACCCATATCCTCCGCAACACCGCGCACCATGGTCAGGATGGCATGCGTATGGATATTGACGAAACCGGGCGTCACCACCTTGCCACGCGCATCGATCGCGCGAAAATTCTCGGCAACGGCGGGAACGCCCTGCCCGAGAGCGGCGATGCGTCCGTTCCGCACGAGGAGGTATCCATCCGTCAGGAGCGGCCGGCCGGCCGCTCCTGTCAGAATGATGGCATTGCGCACAAGAAGATCGGTCATGACCTAGTACCCGAGCGTGCGCGGCAGCCACAGAACGATCGACGGGAACAATGCGCACAGCAGAAGCACGCCGAATTGTACATAGACATAGGGAAGAGACTCGCGGATGACCGTCGTCATCGGCACCCGGGTGATGCCGCTCATGACGAAGAGCAATACTCCGACCGGGGGTGTCATCATGCCGACAACAAGGTTGTAGGTGAACAGAAAACCGAAATAAAGCGGATCGATTCCGTAGGCGACGGCCACCGGAGCAAACAGCGGCACCAGCATAATGTAGGCCGCGTTCGATTCGAGCAGCATACCGATGACCACAAGTCCCGCCATGACCAACATCAGGAACACCACAGGATCCGAAGTGAATGCCTGAATGGCGTCGGAGACACGCTGCGGCACCATATCGATGGTGAAGACAAACGTAACCGCGGCGGCGAATGCAATCAGCGCACCCACCATGGCGGAGGTGACGGCGGCACGGAACATGCACGACGGAAGATCGCGGATACTCAACTTGCGCGTTATGAAGAAACCGATGACGGCAGAGTAGACAACGGCGATTGCCGCACCTTCCGTCGCCGTAAATACGCCTCCAACGATTCCGCCAACGACAATCACCGGCATGGCGATGATGATAGCGGCACGCCGAAAATGGTAGAACGCGTTGCCGAAGCTGAACTTGTCGCCGGTAAGTTCATAGCCGCGTCGCCACGAGATCCACGAGGCCAACGACATGAACGAAAGCGTAAGGATGATGCCGGGCACGATCCCGGCCATAAAAAGGCCGCCGACGGACACCGTCGATCCCGCCATCAGTGCGTACACGATCATGGCGTTGGACGGCGGTATGACGGGGCCGAGATTTGCCGCGGATGCGATCACCGCGCTCGCGTAGCCTGGCGAGTAGTGCTTCTTCAGCGCCGGTACGAGGGAGGAACCCAACGCGCTTGCGCTGGCGACAGCCGCTCCCGACACGGCAGCGAGGATCATGCCCGCGACGATGGTCACATGGGCCAATCCGCCATGAACGCGGCCAACCAGCGAGTTCGAGAACGCGATCAAGCGCTCCATGATGCCCGCTTTCACCATCAGTTCGCCGGCCAGCATGAACAGCGGAATCGCCATCAACGGGAAATTGTCTATGGCGTACATCATTCGCTGCGGCATGACGACAAGTTCGAAGTCGGCGTATTGCAGCGCCGCCAGCGATGCAAACCCCAGGGCAAACGCCAGCGGCATCCCGATCGCTGCCGCCAGAAGGAAAATGCAGACGACAAGAAGCGTCATAGTTCGCTCTCCCCCGCCCATGTGCCGGAGCCACCCCACACGAGAGCAACAAGATGCAGAAAGGAATGACCCACGGAGATAAGCACGGGGATGTAGAACAGAGCCGCGGTTACCGGCATGGTCGGCATGAGCTCCGGCCACTTGTCCATCGTCGCCGTCCACGAGACGGCGAGCGTGACCATCATGAGCAGCGCGCCGAGTCCTGCGCTGAGACGGAACATGCCCTCCTGCCAGCGCTCCGGCAGCAAGTGCACGATCAGGTCGATGCCGACATGCACTCCGTATTTGACGCCGTGCGGAATGGCGAGAAATATCGCCCATACAAAAAACAGCCGCGACAGTTCGTCGGCGGAATCTATCGATGACGACAGCGCGTAGCGATAGAATACCTGCAGCGAGACGAGACAGGTCATTACCGCCATGACGGCAACGATGACGACATAGGATATCCGGTCCAGAGCCCTGAGGAGGCTCTTATATGCCTTCAGGAGGCCGGATTTGTGCGATCCCGCCGCACTGGTCATTTTGTGGCCTCGGTCAGTACCTGATCCACCAGAGCCGGATCAACGCGCTTCTTGAGGTCTTCGGCGATCGAAGCCGTCGCCTTGCGCATTGCGGCGCGCGCTTCCGGCGATACCTCGTTGAACTCCATACCCGCTTCGATGAGCTTGTCGCGCCAGACAAGATCGAGACGCTCGGCCTCTGCCCGCTGCCATTCCATCGCCGCCAGCATGCTCTCGCGCACGATCGTCTGATGCTCGGGCGAAAGCTTCTCGAAAGCGCGCTTGTTCGCGACGACATTGATCATGTCGTAGAAATGGCCCGTTGCGCTCAGATATTTCTGGACCTCGTTGAAGCGACGCGTGGCGATGATGTTGTAGGGGTTTTCCTGCCCGTCGAGCACGCCCTGCTGCAACGCCGAGTAGAGCTCCTTGACGTCCATCGCGATCGGATTTGCGCCGAGCGCGCGGAACGTGGCGAGGTGCACCTCGTTCGGCTGAAGGCGGATTTTCAGCCCCTTGAAATCCTCAAGCGATTTGATCGGGTGCTGGCTGTTTGTCGCGTGGCGGTAGCCGAGTTCGCCATAGCCGAGACTGACGAAGCCGTTGTCCAGCAGCTTGGCATCGATTTTCTTGCCGACATCCCCGTCGATCACTGCAAAGGCCTTGGCGCGCGTATCGAAAAGAAACGGGAGCGACAACGTCTCGAATTCCGGGACAGTCCGTGTGAAATACGCAATTGACGTCACTACGGCGAAGATCGTTCCGGAACGCACCTGGTCCACGTTCTCCTGGGCGCCGCCAAGCTGCATGGCCGGGAAGTTGTCGATCTGAAGCTCGCCATTGCTGCGCTTCTCGACCTCCTCCTTGAAAATCTTCATCGCGCCGGTGGCGGTGTGGTCTTCCGGAAAGTTGCCGGCGAAACGAAGCCGGGTCTGCGCTTCGGCAGGGCCAAGCACGACCGCGAGACCGAACGCTCCCACAGCGAGCAGGCTCGACCATTTCCAACAATTGCGCATCACAGATCCTCCGTTGTCCCAGCCGGCGAGGATTTAGGATCCCCTGCTGCCCTGGCTCTTTTGTCGGGACCAATGATTTGCAGAAAAACGGCGGCAAGCAATCTTTTTTTGCATATCGTATGCAATTTTTAATTAGCGCATTGATTTCAGGCACAATATGCTTCCTAATTGAGCATCGATTTGGCCACGCGGGGGGCTTGTTCCCGGTGCGGTGGAGAGATGAAATGAGCGCACCGACAAAAAGACCCCGAGGGCGTCCCCCGCTACGGCGGCCGGAAATCACCCCGAAGAAAGTGACATTCAGCGCCCTTCATGCACAGGCTTTGGGTACCCTCCGCGAGATGATCGTGACCGGCGAACTGAAGGCCGGCGAACGTCTTGCGGAAGCGGCGGTATGCGACCTTCTTGGAATCTCGCGTACGCCACTGCGCGAGGCACTCAAACTCCTGGCAGCCGAAGGCCTTGTCGAGCTGCGTCCCAATCGTGGTGCGACGATTGCGCCGCTGCACGAAGCCGAGATCGCGGCACTTTTCGAAGCCGTCAGCGGCATCGAACGGATTGCGGCCGAGCTGGCTGCAAAACGGATGACGCCACCCGAGATTAGCCGCCTGCACGCCCTCCAGGCGCGCATGGAAGAGCATTTCGAGCGCGGACAGAGATCCGCATATTTCCGGCTCAACCAGGAGATTCATCAACTCATAGTCGCCGGTGCGAAGAACGAGGTACTGACATCGACGCATGCCATCCTGCTGGCCCGCGCCGAGCGGGCACGCTATCTGGCCCTTGACACGCAGGATCGCTGGGACCAGTCCGTCGACGAGCATCGTCAAATTCTCAAGGCTCTTGAACAGGGGCGCGCCGAAGATGCGGGGAAGCTTCTCGGCGAACATGTTGCGCGTACAGGAGCAGCCGTCTCCGCAAATCTGAAGAATGGGACCGCCAGTTGACGGCCTACACCGTGGAGATCAAACCGTGCGTCTTCTTCTGCTGAATCCGAACACGTCCGAAGGCGTAACGGAATTGATCGATCGTGCCGGCCGTGCAGCCGCCGCCTCGCAGACCGAGGTTACATCCATCACCGCTCCGCGCGGCGTGCCTTATATCGCAACACGGGCCGAGGCCGTGATCGGCGGCGCCGTTGCTCTCGAAATGCTTGCCGAGCGCCATCAGGACTACGATGCGGCCGTCATCGCCGCCTTCGGCGATCCGGGACTCGGCGGCGCGCGCGAACTCTTTCCTCTTCCCGTCATCGGCCTTGCTGAAGCCGGAATGCTGACGGCCTGCATGCTCGGCCGCCGCTTCTCGATCGTCACATTCGCCCAGGCGCTTGCTCCGTGGTACGAGGAATGCGTCGAATGGCATGGATTGCGGGGCCGCTGCGGCGGGATCAGCACGCTCGACGGCAAGTTCGCCGCGATCGATTCCGTTCAGGAAGAGAAACAGGATCTACTCGCCCAGCTCGCACATGAGGCAATCGCGAAGCACGATACGGACGTCATCGTGCTGGCCGGCGCGCCGCTCGCGGGCCTTGCCGACAAGATCGCAGATCGCGTGCCGGTGCCCGTGATCGATTGTGTCGCCGCCGCCGTCAAACAAGCCGAAGCGCTTGCCGCCCTCAGTCCCCGCAAGGCGACGGTCGGCACGTTCCGGCGCCCTCAGGCGAAACCGACGATGGGGCTGCCCTCGGCACTCGGCGCTTGGATATCTCAATTGTAGCTCGCCGTGCATGACGCGTCCGTCATATTGCCTTCCGCTCCGTCAACGGCGTCGGCGCCCGGATTTGCGGCTTTCGCGGCTCGATGGCTGGCCTATGCTCTCCCCTGCCGACGCTTCCGCCCCTTGCCCTCACGGACAACGACGCACGGCTCGGGGCGCCACTCCTTCATCGCAGTGGACTTCCACCACCTACTCCTTGCCGGTCTCCCCGCGCACCTGTCACCGACATTCTCACCGTAATTCCAGACTGGATCGTCACGCCCGTCGCCGCGGACTCGCCGCCCCCATGCACGGGTTCGTTGTTTCCTTGTCCCATATGGGAGATGCGCCCATTCGTGGCATCGGCTTAGATGCCCTCGACGGCGGGGGCTGTCTTACCTGTATCCCCAACCCAGGTGGGGCAGGCACTTTTCCGTCTCATAGGCCCGCGTCCGCGGTTCCACCCCGTGAGGCGCGGGCTTGTCTTCGCAATTCTCGTGATTCAGCGAGGCGACAAAATAAAGCGGCCGGCGGCCCCAACCAGTGTTGCCTGAGTAGCCTGCCGACCGCTGCGGTCTTCTGAGCGGGCCGCACCCTTACTTATCATGAATATTGGAAAGTGCTTATTGGGCTTTAGGGCATATACAACCATAACTTTCCGACTTTCAGTCGCACATGTCGAGCCAACTGTGCCGACGCTCGCTGTAGACGGTTTGCGTCGGAGCGGGAAAATCCGGATCCGCAAACGAACCAACCGCGACAGCGACGGCCCCCGGTTTGCGCTGAGGCTTCCAGAAAACAGTCGAGCCACAATCCGGGCAAAAATGAAACGTCACGGGAAAGCCGCTGTCGGACTGGCGCGAAAAGGACTTCGTTGGCCCTTCGATCCGGACAGTGTCTCTGTCGAAGAAAGCTGCTACGCCGAAGGAGCTACCGGTCCGCTTTTGGCAATCCAGGCAGTGACAAACCGATACCTTCGTCGGCTCGGAAGCGCACGTCACGCGGATGCTTCCACAAGCGCAGGTCGCCAGTCTTGTCATCGTCTTGCTTCGCTCCCAGTCGGCGTATCGTCCTCGAACTCGTCGGCCGGCAGATAGCCGGCCGCGATCGGCCAATCCCTCAGCGCTGCAGCGGCGGCCAACTCGCTCGACAAACTGGTCTGGCGCCAGCCATCCATCGGTCTACAGCGCGTTGCGTGAAAATGGATTCACGCAAGACGCTGCAGGTTTTTGATTTGACGCATGTCTTTATCCCGAAACCGGTACCCACTTTCGGGAAACATGCTTTAGCGCGGCGATATGTCGTCTTCAATGCCGCTCGCGAGGTGCATCGCGCCATTCATCAATCCTATCCGGGGCCAGAGTATCGACACCCTGGCAGCCAAAGGATCGGCGGAAACGGCATTCAGTTGGATAGGACCAACCCAGATGGAGGACCGTTCGGGCGATGGCATCGTGCTTTCCGAAACCGAGTACGATTGTCGGACCGCTGCTGTAGCCGTGCACCAGTGGAAGCCCGTCGATATTCAGGGGGGTCGGTTGCAACATGACCGCGCGAGGGGCGGGCGTGCCTCTCGCTCCATCTTGGCGCTTTGTTTCCGTTGTTGTTGAAGAAAGGGATGGTACGGTTGCTCGGGATCGAACCGAGGACCTCCGGATCCACAATCCGGCGCTCTAACCATCTGAGCTACAACCGCACACGCTGCCGTTCGGCGAAGCGTCCATACGGACAAATGGAATTTAATTCAAGAGCGTCCTGCGTGCAAAGGCAAAGGGGCGACAATTCGCACAGGAAATGCCCGGCACCGCCGCAAAAGGAAAAGGCCGGAAGCGGAAATCCCGGCCTTTCCCGTAGGCCTGCGATACAGGCCTGCCCCGCGGGCAACGGCCCCGCTTCAGAGCGCCACGCGCCCGGCTGGACGCGCAAGGACACTCCGTTCCTCCGAAGCTCCGCATCGAGCCGGACGAAAATCGTTTCCGGCTTTGGGCCGATGCGGGCCGCGTAGCCGATCAGGCGACCTTGAGTTCCTTGAGCGCCTTCTCGAAGGCGCCCTTCAGGGGCTGCACCACGTCTTCGGCGGCTTTGGAGGAAGCGGCCTGGAATTCCTTGGCCTGGTCAACGGCCATCTCCACGCGCTTGCGCAGAAAGGTGCTCTGCAGTTCGACGACTTCAGAGAGCGACTTGGCCGCGACGAGAGCCTCGAGATGGGCGAAGCCGGCCTCGGCATTGGCGCGCAGGGCGGCGATGGTCTTCAGCGACAGGTCGTTGGAAACGGTCTTGGCCGTCTCGAAGGTCGTCTCGATCGCCTTCTGCGCCTCTTCCGCGCCAGCCTTCACCTTGGCATAGGCTTCCTTCGACTGCTCGACGCCCTTCTCGGCGAAGGAACGGAGCTGATCGGTCGCCTTCGAGGCGTCGAAAGCGGAAAACTCGATATTCTCAATGACATCTGCAGTCTTTTCAGTCTTGGCCATTTCCCTGATCCTTTTGTTTTGCCGTCGTCATATTGCCCGGCGGTTCATTCAATATGCTCACCTAACATATACTATTGTGCAATGCAACATTCTTTGGTGCGACGCACCACACCTTTCCCCAGGCGGTTAACCAAATGCCCAAAAACGGCTTGATCGGCACCCTTGGTTTCTGGACCTTCGACCTTCCACCTTTTATTAACAAAGAGTTAAACCACGGCGCGTGGCGCCCCGACAGGAAGCGCTCATGGCTTCACGGGACTACTCCTTTCTCGACATCGCGGTCCTCGACGATGTGCGTGCGCGTTTTGCCGCCGGCGACGCGCTCGCCGTGCTGTCGACCGATCTCGAGGAAGTCGTCTGGGCCAACGGCGAGGGCGCGGCGCTGTTCGGCTATCGCGACATCGAAGAGATCATGGGCGCCGAGGCGCGGCTGCCCCTGGCGGCACGCCGTCAGATCATGGCCGCTCCCGGCTATCCCGCGCTCGGGCGCGATCGGGCGATAGCAGTCCGGCTGGCCAGCGGCATGACGAGCCGCATGGTGGGTTTCCTGGCGAGCCGCATCGAACTGCCGGACGGCGAGGCCGCGATCCTGCTTGCCGTCCCCGCCGTAAATGGCGCTTCGCGCAGCTCGAGGGAGATCGCCGAGCGCGCCATCGCCGGCTTCAGCGAGGCCGGCCATTTCGTCGCGCTGGTCGACGGGACGGGCGGTATCACCGCCGCGTCGGAAGGTTTCCTGGACCTGGGCATCCCCGCCTCGACGCTCGCCGGTCTCGCGGGCGACGTGATCAACGCGCCGGACCGGCTGGTGAAACGTCTGGTTGCGACGGGCACGGCGCGCCTGCCCGCGGGCATGGCGCGGCTCGTCGACCAGCCCCCGCTCAGCCTGCTGGTGGTCGTCAATGAAGACGTTGCCGCCGTCCACGAGGAGGTGCCCGCCAATGCGCCGGAAGCCGCCCTCCGGGATGGCGTTTACGACGAACCGCCCATGAAGCCTGCCGCCGAAGCTCCTGCGATCCGGAAAGAGACCCCGCCGGAGAATGGCCGGCCGGCGCCCATCCAACCCGGCTCCGCCGGCAAGGGCGAAGACGACCATTGGTATTTCAGCGCCGGCGAGGAGAAGGCAGCACCGCCCTCCCCGCCTCGAAGCGAAACGCCGGCTCCGGCGCAGGCGAGCGGCGAGCAGGCATCGACCACGGCCGATGCCGGCCGCCCGACGCCTCCCGTCGAGCGCGGCACCACCCCGGTGCGCTTCGCCTGGCGGACCGACGCGCAAGGACGCTTCAGCGCCATTTCCGACGAGTTCGCGAATGCGGTCGGAGCGGCAGCTGCCGATGTGATCGGCCGCAAGTTTGGCGACGTCGCGACAATGCTCGGCTTCGACCCCGACCGCGAGATCACGGGCCTGCTCGAAAGGCGCGACACCTGGTCGGGGCGCTCGGTGCTGTGGCCGGTTGCGGGCACCGATCTCAGGATTCCGGTCGACCTCGCCGCACTGCCGGCCTATGGCCGCAGCCGCGACTTCGAAGGTTTTCGCGGCTTCGGCGTGGCGCGCCCCGGCGACGCCGTCACCGATCCCGAAGGCATCGGGCTGACGCTGACGCCCGACTACCGTCCGCCCGCGACGCCCCCGGCGCGAGAGGCGGCAGCAGGAGGGGCGGGCCGGCAGACGCCTTCCACGCCGACCCGCCGATCCGAAGCCGATGGAGGCAAGCGCCGGGATCCGTTCGCGGGCGAGGTTCCCGCCCTCGCCATCGTGGCCAAACCCGAGCGTCGGCAGAGCGACAAGGTCATTCGCCTGGCAGAACATCGAGTGCCTTCTGCGAACGACAAGGGCCTGACGCCGGTCGAGCGCAACGCTTTCCGCGAGATTGGAGACCGGCTGAAGCGGGAAAGCGGCAACGGTGCACCGAGAGCGCCCGAAGCGCCGCGAACCCACGGCGGTGCCGAACTCACCGACAAAACCGAAGTACCCGGCGCCGAGAACGCCCGAGATACAACGGCCGGGACGGCCTCAGGCGAGATCGCGGCTGCGGATCGAGGCGTGAGCTCTCACCCGACCGCGCGAGACGACGCGGAAAAGCAGACGGCAGCCACGGCGACGGAGCCTGCTCTCGAGAGCGAGCGGCAAGACCCGCCGCCGGTCGAAGAGCCCGCGGCCGAGACGACGATCGACGATGCCACAGAGGGCACAGCCGACCGGCCGCCGCTCGATGCCGCCGTCGGGGAAACGAAGGCGGAAGCCGACAGCGAGACCCCGGCGACGGACGCCGAAGCGATGCCGCCCCGGCCGGATGAAAGCCCCCTCGCCGCTGCCGCCTCGCGGGAATCGGATGCCGCCTTGCCGGAACCGGAGCTCGATCCGGCCGCGGCAACGGCGGCCACGGCCGAGCATGCCCGTCCAGGGCTCGACACGTCGATCCTCGACAAGCTGCCGGTACCGGTGCTGATCCATTCGGGCGATGTGCTGCACTACGCCAATCGCGACTTCCTCGAATTCACGGCCTATGCCTCCGTCGAGGAACTGGCCGAACGCGGCGGCCTGGGCGAGCTCTTCGGCGATCCCTATCGCGACGAAGGCGACGGCGACCGGACGGACCGCAAGCTTCGCCTGCGCCGGGGCGACGGGCTGGAGTTACCCGTCGAGGCGCTCTTGCAGTCGGTGCCGTGGAAGGGCGGCAAGGCGCTGCTTCTGGCGCTGCGCAAGATCGGCCGGATGCCGGTGCGGACACCTGTTCCGGGCCTGTCGGCCGAGCACCGGAACGAGCTCGAGACACGCATCGCCGAGCTTTCGACGATCATCGACACCGCGACCGACGGCGTGGTGCTGATCGCCAATGACGGCGCGATCCGTTCGATCAGCCGGCCGGCCGAAGCCCTGTTCGGCGTCGACAGCGCGGAGGTGGCCGGCAAGCCGTTCACCGCACTGTTCGCCATGGAAAGCCAGCGCGCTGCGCGCGACTATCTCAACGGCCTGTCGGAGAACGGCGTCGCGAGCGTGCTCAATGACGGGCGAGAGGTCATCGGCCGCGAGGCGCAGGGACGCTTCATCCCATTGTTCATGACGATCGGCAAGCTGCCCAATCTGGGCGGATACTGCGCCGTCGTGCGCGACATAACGCAGTGGAAGCGCGCGGAAGAGGAACTCACGCAGTCGCGCGCCCAGGCCGAGCGGGCGTCGTCGCAGAAGACCGACTTCCTGGCCCGCGTCAGCCACGAGATCCGTACCCCGCTCAACGCCATCATCGGCTTTTCGGAACTGATGATGGACGAGAAGTTCGGACCGATCGGCAATGACCGCTATCGCGACTACATGCGCGACATCAACCGTTCCGGCAACCATGTGCTCGATCTCGTCAACGACCTGCTCGACATCTCCAAGATCGAGGCCGGCCAGCAGGAGATGGCTTATGAGGCCGTGTCGCTGAACGATACGCTGGCCGAGACCGTCGCCATGATGCAGCCGCAGGCCAATCGCGAGCGCGTCATCATCCGCTCGAGCTTCGCCTCGCGCCTGCCCGAGGTTGTCGCCGATCTGCGGAGCGTGCGCCAGATCGCGCTGAACCTTCTGTCGAACGCCGTGCGCTACACTCATGCCGGCGGCCAGGTTATCGTGTCCACCTCCTACGAGGCCTCGGGAGACGTCGCCATGCGGGTGCGCGACACCGGCATCGGCATGACCCCGGCCGAGATCGAGCAGGCGCTGAAGCCCTTCAAGCAGGTCAATGCGCTGAAGCGTCCGCGCGGCGACGGCACCGGCCTCGGCCTGCCGCTGACCAAGGCGATGGTCGAAGCCAACCGCGCCAAATTCACCATCAGCTCGACCCCCGGGGAAGGCACGCTGGTCGAGATCGTCTTCCCTTCGACCCGGGTGCTGGCGGACTGATATTTCGCGCCCGCGCAAAAGCGTCCCTGCCGCGCGCCGCCATCTTGAAAATCGCGCCTCGACCCGCCATCTGGGTCAGCGAATTTTTCAGCTCAGCATGGATGGTGACATGACGACAGACACGCCGAACCAGGAAACCAAGAGCTTCGAGGCCGACGTTTCGCGCCTGCTGCATATGATGGTCCATTCCGTCTATTCGGACCGCGAGGTGTTCCTGCGCGAACTGATCTCGAATGCCGCAGATGCCTGCGAGAAGCTTCGCTACGAGGCGATCCTGCGCCCGGAACTCGCCGGCGGCGACTTCAAGGCGCGCATCACCGTCAGCGCCGATCCGGAGAACCGGCAGCTTGCGGTCGAGGACAATGGCATCGGAATGAGCCGCGACGAGATGGTCGAGGCGCTGGGCACGATCGCACGCTCCGGAACGCGGGCCTTCCTGGAGCGCGTGGAGGCGGCCAAGGGAAATGACGGCGCGCAGCTCGTCGGTCAGTTCGGCGTCGGCTTCTACTCCGCCTTCATGGTCGCCGACCGGGTCGACGTGGTCACTCGCCTGGCCGGCAGCGAGGACGCCTGGCGCTGGTCGTCCGACGGCAAGGGCCAATATGCGATCGGACCGGTGACGGCGGAGGAGGCGCCGAAGCGCGGCACCCGCGTCGTGCTGCATCTTATGGAGGATGCGGCCACCTTCGCCGAGAAATACAGGCTGGAACAGCTGGTGAAGTCCCGTTCTGGGCATGTGCCCGTGCCGATCTCCATCGTCGAGAAGCCCGGCGCCGAGGCGAGCGAGATCGCCGACGGCACGGCGCTCTGGGTGAAGCCCAAGAGCGAGATCAAGCCGGAGGAATATACCGACTTCTACCGCAGCGTGGCCGGCCAGTATGACGAGCCGGCCGCGACGATCCATTTCCGCGCCGAGGGGCGGCACGAATATACGGCGCTCGCCTTCGTGCCAGGCATGCGGCCATTCGACCTGTTCGACCAGGATCGCAAGGGGCGCATGAAGCTCTACGTCAAGCGCGTCTTCATCACCGATGATGCGGAGCTGCTGCCGCGCTACCTCCGCTTCGTGCGCGGCATCGTGGATTCGGCCGACTTGCCGCTCAACGTCTCGCGCGAGATGATCCAGGAAAGCCCCCTGCTCGGCGCGATCAGGAAGGGTGTCACCGGCCGCGTGCTCACCGAGCTCTCGAAGCTGGCCGAGAGCGACGCCGAGGCCTTTGCGAAGATATGGGACAATTTCGGCGTCGTGCTGAAGGAGGGCCTCTACGAGGACTTCGAGCGCCGCGAGCAACTGCTGAAGCTGGCGCGTTTCAGGTCGACGGCGTCGGGTGACGCCCTGCGCAGCCTCGCCGACTATGTCGCCGCGATGAAGGAAGGGCAGAAGGCGATCTTCTTCATGGCCGGCGACGACCGGGCGCGCCTCGAGGCCTCGCCGCAACTCGAAGGCTTCAAGGCCCGCGGCCTGGAGGTCCTGCTGCTCACGGATCCGGTCGACAGCTTCTGGGTGACGAGCGCGCCGGAATTCGAGGGCAAGCCCTTCAAATCGGTGACGCAGGGAGCCAGCGAACTCGCCGACATCCCGCTGCTCGACGACGCCGCCAGGCCCGATGCCGAAGCCACGCCCGAGGTCGGCGCCTTCCTGGCCTTCGTCAGATCCTCGCTCGGCGACGCGGTCTCGGACGTGAAGGCGTCCGACCGCCTGACGGAGAGCGCCGTCTGCCTGGTCGCGCCCGAGCACGGCCCCGACCGGCAGTTCGAGCGGCTTCTCAGCGCCGCCGGCCGACTGACCAGCGCGGCGAAGCCGATCCTGGAGATCAATCCGCGTCACCAGCGCATTCACGCACTTGCCGCGCTGGGCGAAGGCGAGCAGGCCTTCCGCGAAGACGTGGCGCATCTGCTCTATGACGAGGCGCGTGTGCTCGACGGCGACAAGCCGCTCGACGCCAAGGCCTTCTCGGAGCGCCTCGCCCGCCTGATGGCACGGGGCGCGGGAGCGAACTGAGGCGGTTTCCGGATCCGGGGCGGGACATCTCGGTCCCGCCCCGGATCTTCAATGTCGGACAGTCTGCGAAAAGACGTTGATCACGACGACTCCTGCCACGAGATGGATGGTCGCGCGAGACATGGGATTTCCTGTTGCAACGTTCCCAGCGGCCAGCATGTCCACGGCCACTGCCGGAATCCCCGGCAGCGGAAACGAGTTGTAGCAAGAACGGGCGGCCAGGGCGGGACCGGCGCGATTTCCCGGTCGGGCCAATCCGGATCAACTTGATCGCACCGATCAACAAACCATTGAAAAGCTGCGCAAATCCGTCCAGTTTAGAACGTTTCTAAACTATTGAATTCATTGCCCTTTCCCTTGACGGCGACAGGCAAATGCAGCAAGAGACGGCAGACCGTCACCGAATTCATACAGACGTACGGCATCCCACAACGAAGGAGATGGAAATGGACCTGAGAAGCGCACGGTTCGCCGCCGCATTCACACTGGCCACGCTGTTCGCCGCCCCTGCGCTCGCAGACGGCGTCGTCAATGTCTATTCCTACCGGCAGCCCGATCTCATCAAGCCGGTTCTCGACGCCTTCACGGCCGATACAGGCATCAAGACCGAGGTGCTCTTCCTCGACAAGGGTCTCGAGGACCGCATCCTGGCCGAGGGCCAGAACTCGCCTGCCGACGTGATCCTGACCGTCGACATCTCCCGGCTGACCAACGCCAAGGAGAAAGGCGTGACGCAGGCGCTGGACGATGCGACCGTCAATGCAAACCTGCCCGCGGAATATCGCGACCCCGAAGGCCACTGGTTCGGCCTCACCAAGCGCGCGCGGGTGCTCTATGCCTCGAAGGAGCGGGTGGGCGACGAGCCGATCGCCTATGCCGACCTTGCCGACCCCAAGTGGAAAGGCAAGATTTGCATGCGCTCGGGCCAGCATGACTACAATCTCGCGCTGTTCGCGGCCGCGATCGCGCATTGGGGCGAGGCCAAGACCGAGGAATGGATGAAGGGCCTCAAGGCAAACCTCGCCCGCAAGCCCGAGGGCGGCGATCGGCCTCAGGCCAAGGCGATCTTCGCGGGCGAATGCGACATCGCGCTCGGCAACACCTACTATGTCGGCCTCATGCAGACCAACGAGAAGGAGCCCGAGGAGAAGGAATGGGCTGGCGCCATCAAGGTGGTCTTCCCGACCTTCGAGAACGGCGGCACGCATGTGAACATCTCGGGCGCCGCGCTCGCCAAGAACGCGCCGAACCGCGACAACGCGGTGAAGCTCATCCAGTTCCTGTCGAGCCACAAGGCCCAGCAGATCTATGCCGAGCAGGTGTTCGAATATCCGGTCGAGCCGGGCCTCGAACCCTCGGCCGTGGTCAAGGGCTTCGGCACGCTCGAGGCCGACACGCTGCCGCTGGCCGATATCGCCAAGAACCGCAAGGCGGCGTCCGAGATGGTCGACCGCGTGGGCCTCGACGACGGCCCGAGCAGCTGACGAATGCCGGCGGAATGACGTTTCGGAGCCGGGCCGCGCGAGCGGTCCGGCTCCGTCGCGAAAGGAAGGACATGGTTTCGAATTGACGGGGATCGACCAGACCGCCGCGACGGGCGGCGCTTCCGGCACCATGGGCCCGCGCGTTCGGCGCCCCTCCCATCCTTACGTCTATCTCGCGACGCTGGCCGTCTGCGCCGCCGTGCTCTTGCCCGTTGTGGCACTGGCCTCGATCGCGCTCACCGGAAGCGGCAGCGACTGGCCGCATCTCGTGGCCAATGTGCTGCCGGGAGCGATCCGCACGACGCTGCTTCTGCTCCTGCTGGTTGCCACAGGCACGGCGACAATGGGGGTCGTGACCGCCTGGCTCGTGGTCGGCTTCGATTTCCCCCTGCGCCGCATCTTCGCCTGGGCGCTGGTTCTGCCGCTCGCCATTCCGCCCTATCTCGCGGCTTACGCTTTCGCCGAATTCTTCCATTTCACCGGGCCGGTCCAGGGCGCCATCCGCTCGCTGTTCGGCTTTGCCAGCGCGCGTGACTACTGGTTCCCCGACATCCGCACGACGGGCGGCGCGGCGCTCGTGCTGAGCTGCGTGCTCTACCCTTACGTCTATCTCACCTCTCGCATCGTCTTCCTGATGCAGGGCCGCAACATCGCCGACGTGGCGCGCACGCTCGGGGCCCGCCCGGCAAAGGTGTTCTGGCGCATTCTCTTGCCCGTGGCGCGGCCGGCGATCGTCGCCGGCATCACCCTGGTGCTGATGGAGACCATCAACGACATCGGCGCCTCGGAATATCTCGGCGTGCGGACCCTGACCGTCTCGGTCTTCACCACATGGTTGAACCGCGGCAGCCTCGAAGGGGCGGCGCAGATCGCCATGACGATGCTGATCCTGGTGCTGCTTCTGCTGCTGGCCGAACAATGGGCGCGCCGCAAGCAGCGCTTTCACACCAGCCGCGCCACGCAGCTCAGGGCCCATCCGCCCCGGGTCCGCCTGACCGGCGCGAAAGGCCTCCTGGCCTTCGTCGCCGTGGCGTTGCCCGTGCTCTCCGGCTTCGGCATTCCGCTTTACGTCTTCGGCCGCTACGCCTCCCGGCGGCTCGACCAGTTCGTCTCGCCCGAACTCGGCGCGGCGCTGATCAATTCGATCACCACGGCCGGAACGACCGCCCTCGTCACCGTCGTCATCGCCCTGGTGCTGATGAACGCGTTGAGGCTGGTGCGATCACGGCCGATCGCCCTGCTGGTGCGGCTCGCCTCGATGGGCTACGCGCTGCCGGGGACCATCCTCGGCCTCGGGCTGCTGTTCACGCTCGCCCGGTTCGACAATCTGGTCGACGCCTTCGCGCGCAGCCAACTCGGCCTCTCGACCGGCCTGCTGCTCACCGGTTCGGCCGCCGCCGTCATCTTCGGCTGCACGATCCGTTTCATGGCACTCGCCGAAGGCGCGATCCGGTCCGGCCTGGAGAAACTGCCGCCGCATCTCGACGAGGCTGCCCGCAGCCTCGGGCAGAACCCGGCGCGCAGCGCCCGCAAAGTGCTCCTGCCCCTGCTCAGGCCGGCCATAGTCACGGCTGCCGTGCTGGTCTTCGTCGATACGGTGAAGGAACTGTCGGCGACGATCCTGCTCAGGCCCTTCGGCTTCAACACGCTTGCCACCAGTGTTTACGAGAACGCCTCGCGCGCGGTCGTGGCCGAAGCCGGGCCTGCCGCCATCCTGATCATCCTCACCGCGCTGATCCCGGTGGTTCTGCTTTCCGGCGCGCTGGTGCGGGATCAGGAAGCGGCATTGTGAGCGAGTAGCGAGTAGCGAGTAGCGAGTAGCGAGTAGCGAGTAGCGAGTAGCGAGTAGCGAGTAGCGAGTAGGATGCGCGGCCTGCCTTGGATGGCAAGCCTCCTTTTCGCTATTCGCTATTGGCTACTCGCTATTCGCTCACCAAAAAGAAAGGCGTCCCGAAAGGACGCCTAGCAATGTGTCTGCTGTGACAACGCGGCTTGAGCGAACTCTGGTTTCCGGTATCCGGAAGAAGGCTTCCGCCTCAAGTTACGCAGGAATATCGGCCCCGTCCGTTAACAAGTCCTTACCGAAGTGCAGCGCAATTTACCAAACTGTGCCAGTCCTGAAATCGCGGTAAATTTCGGCTTCACCTTTCGTTAAGCATGAATTGTCCGCCTGCAGGCCGCTCCGCCCGGGCAAATGGGTGCTTCTCGCTATTCCGCGAGCTGCGGCAGGTCCTTGAACAGATCAAGGGCCTCGGGATTGGCCAGGGCCTCCTTGTTCTTGACGACGCGCCCATGGACGACGTCGCGCACCGCGAGTTCGGTGATCTTGCCCGACTTGGTGCGCGGGATGTCGCTGACCGCCACGATCCTGGCCGGCACGTGGCGCGGGCTCGCGCCGTTCCGGATCTTCGTGCGGATGCGCTTCTCCAAATCCTCGTCGAGCGCGACATCAGGCGCCAGCCTGACGAACAGCACCACGCGCACGTCGCCGTCCCAGTCCTGGCCGATGCAGAGCGCCTCGACGATTTCCGGGAGCTGCTCGACCTGATTGTAGATTTCGGCCGTGCCGATGCGCACCCCGCCCGGGTTGAGCGTCGCGTCGGAACGGCCATGGATGATTATGCCGCCATGCGCCGTCCATTCGGCGAAGTCGCCATGGCACCAGATATTGTCGAAACGCTCGAAATAGGCCGCGTGGTATTTCTCGCCCTTCGGATCGTTCCAGAACGAGACCGGCATCGACGGGAAGGCCTTGGTGCAGACCAACTCGCCCTTCTCGCCCACGACAGGCTTGCCGTCGTCGTTCCAGACGTCGACCGCCATGCCGAGGCCCGCTCCCTGGATCTCGCCGATCCAGACCGGCTCGGTCGGGACGCCCAGCACGAAACAGGAGACGATATCGGTGCCGCCGGATATCGAGGCCAGATGCACGTCGTCCTTGATGTGCTCGTAGACATAGCCGAACCCTTCCGGCGACAGCGGCGAGCCGGTCGACGACAAGGTGCGGACGGCCGAGAGATCGTGCGTCTTCTTCGGTTCCAGCCCGGCCTTGCGGACGGCGTCGATGAATTTTGCCGAAGTGCCGAAATAGGTCATCTTCTCGGCCTGGGCGAAATCGAACAGCACGTTGCCGTCGGGATGAAAGGGCGACCCGTCATAAAGCAGCAGCGTCGCGCCCGAGGCGAGGCCCGAGACCAGCCAGTTCCACATCATCCAGCCGCAGGTGGTGAAGTAGAAGAAGCGGTCGCCGTCCTTGATGCCGGCATGCAGGCGCTGCTCCTTCAGATGCTGGACAAGCGTGCCGCCGGCCGAATGGACGATGCATTTCGGGACGCCGGTCGTGCCGGAGGAGAACAGGATATAGAGCGGATGGGAGAAGGGCAGCCGCTCATAGCGGGGCGTTCCGGCCGTGAACGGAGCGATCGCCCCTTCGAGCGACTGTGCCCCGATGTCTGCCGCGACGGCCTCGGCCCTGCCCAGATAGTCGACGACGAGAACCTTGCGCAGGCCTGGCAGCTTCGCGACGATCGCCGCCAGCTTCGGCGCCACCTCGATCTCCTTGCCGTTGTACCAGTAGCCGTCCGGCGCCAGGAAAACGACCGGCTCGATCTGGCCGAAACGGTCGAGCACGCCCTGTTCGCCGAAGTCGGGCGAGCAGGACGACCAGATCGCGCCGAGCGAAGTCGCTGCAAGCATGGCAGCCACCGTCTCCGGCATGTTCGGCATCATCGCCGCCACGCGATCCCCCGGCTTGACGCCGAGCGAGAGGAAAAGCTGCTGGATGCGCGAGACGAGCGCCGCAAGCTCGTCCCAGGAGAGCCGACGGCTCACCTTGTCCTCGCCGCGGAACACGATCGCGTCGTCGCTGCCCGACTTGCGAAGGAGATTCTCGGCGAAGTTCAGCCGCGCTTCGGGAAAGAACGAGGCGCCCGGCATCCTGTCGCCATCGGCCAGCACGCGTGCGCCTTTCTCGCCGATCACGCCGCAATGGTCCCAGATCAGGTCCCAGAAGTCCTCGCGGTCTTCGATGGACCATCGGTGCAGCTCGGCATAGGCGGTGAGGCTTCGGCCCGCTTTCGCCGAAGCCGCTGCGGCAAAGGCCGTCAGGGGCGCCTTGGCGATGCGCGAAGCACTCGGAATCCAGAGCGGGGCGGCGTTTGACATAAGGTCCTCCAGATTGGCGCGGTCGTTATGCATGCCGCCCGGCGGCAGGGCAAGACGATCCGACACGGGTCAGGCCTTCAAACCGTTTGAAAGTCGCGCGCGGCGACCGCAGCGACAATTAATCGGCATAGGATGTGCGAAACGCGGGCAGAGACTTGAAAAGCCACGATGCTGCTTTAAACCCTGCATGCAAGTGAATCGCAGCCGGCATTGGCCGGCGATCCGGTTCGGAGCGTCAGGACGGATGCCATCAAGTCTGGTCAGGAAGGGCATCTGGGCGGCCGCAGCAATTGCCGTCGCCGCTTTTCTCATCCTGGCTGCCCTGCCATTCATCGCCTCTACCCAGATCGTGCGCGACCGAATCGCGATCGAGATGAGCGCATGGAGCGGCTACCGGGTCGAACTGGGTGCCGGCCCCGATATCGAGTTCTGGCCGTTCCGGGCCATTCTCGACAATGTCACTCTGTCGGGCTGGAGCGATCCGTCGCGCAAGCCAGTGATCGTGGCCGAGCGTGTCGAGGTCGAGCTTTCGGCCCTGGCCGCGCTGCGCGGCGACATCGTCTTCTCCGGCGCCCGGCTGATCCGCCCGACATTGAGGCTGGCGCCCGTGCGCGGCAAACTCCTGCTGCCGGCCTCGCCCGGCGGCGGACGGATTGCCCGCTCGGTGGAGATCGCGCGCGCCGTCGTCGGCGCGAACCCGGCCGCGCCTGACGTTACGGCACTGCCCAGAGACCCCTTCGGCAATGTCGATTTCGTGGACGGCCGCGTCATCGTGGCGCGCGGCGATGTCGACGAGGAGGTGGTCACGGGTATTTCGGGCAATGTGAACTGGCCGGCGCTCGATCGCCGAGGCTCGCTTTCGGCCACGGGCATCTGGCGCGGCGAGAGCGTGGCCATCGACGTCAGCACGCCGAAACCGCTGATCCTGTTCGCCGGCGGACCCGCCCCGCTCACGCTCAAGCTCAAGGCAGCGCCGGCCAATCTGAGCTTCGACGGCACGGCCAACCTTTCCGGCGACACCTTCTTCGACGGACCCGTCACTTTCTCGTCGCCTTCGCTGCGGCGCATGCTGGAATGGTCGACGGCGAACACGGCGCCCGGGCCGGCCATCGGCGCGCTCGCTGTGTCGGGAGACGTCTCCGGCAACGCGCAGAGGATCAAGCTGGCGGACGCCGATGTTGTGCTCGACGAGAATCCGGGCATGGGCGTACTCGACGTCTCCTTCACCGACGCCGTCCCGACGATTTCAGGATCGCTCGCCTTCGACGCGCTGGATCTGCGTTCCCTCCTCACGGCCTTCACACCGCTGGATCCGGTAAACGCAACGGTCGACGAAATCGACACCGCTTTCGCCGACCGCTTCAACCTCGATCTACGGCTGTCGGCCACCAGCGCCAATGCCGGCGTTATCAAGCTCGCGGAGGTCGCCGCTTCCGCCCAGATCAAACCGGGACTGGCCGCCTTCGACATCTCGGATGCGCGCGCCTTCGGCGGCACGATCCAGACCAGCATCCGGCTCGATCGCCAGCCCGGCAACAATCTGGTCGAAGCACGGCTGCTCGCCACCGATATCGACGGCGCCATGCTGGCGGCTGCGAGCCAGACGGCCAGCGTGGTACCCAGCGGGCGCGGCACCGTCTCCATTATCCTGAAAGGGCCGGGCAAGAGCTGGGGTGACCTGCTCAAGACCGGGGATGGATCGATCACCGCCAGCTTCGGTCAGGGAACGATCTCCAACTTCAGCATCTCCGCCTTTCTCGAACGTCTCAAGAAAGGGGACTTCTTCGCCCTAAGCGAGGTGACGAAAGGCACTTTGCCGGTGACGTCGGTCGAACTCAAGGCGACGATCGCAAAGGGCATGGCGCGTATCGAACGTGCCGAAGCCAAGGCCGGCCCTCAGACCGTCACGCTTGCCGGCGTCGTCCCCACGATCGGTGGCGGGCTTGCGCTGTCCGGGACGGTCGCGACGGCGGCCCAGGACGCCAATATGCCGCCATCGCTGGCCGGCTTCTTCGTCGGCGGCTCGTGGCTCTTCCCCTTTATTGCCCCTGCCCATCAGGGCATCTCGATCGCCGAATAGGCTCTCTCGACCGTACCTGCGGACAATGGTGGTCGGCTTCTGCTGCCCGCAGCCTCACGGCGTACCGTTTAAGCCACTGTCCCGCGAGAAGGTCCACAGCAGTTTCCGGCGGCGCTTTTCATCGTACTGTCGGCGACGATGAAACCGCGTCCCGTCAAACCGCCTGCCTATCCCCGCTGCGCGGCCTGCTCGTCGCGCTGGCGCTGGACTTCGCGGCGCTTGTTGACGATGGAGGCGATGATCACGCCCGTGGCGACGATGGCGATCAGGATCGTGCAGACCGCGTTGATCTCCGGCGTCACGCCGAGCCGAACCTGGCTGTAGATCTTCATGGGAAGCGTGGTCGCTCCGGGTCCGGAAGTAAAATTGGCGATCACCAGATCATCCAGCGACAAGGTGAAGGCGAGCATCCAGCCCGAGACGATGGCCGGCAGGATCACCGGAAGCGTGACCTGGAAGAACGTCCTGACCGGCGTCGCGCCGAGGTCCATGGCCGCCTCTTCCAACGCCCGGTCGAAGCTGATCAGCCGCGACTGGACGACCACGGTCACGAAGCACATGGTGAAGGTGATGTGGGCGAGCGTTACCGTGAGGAATCCGCGGTCGAGTCCGGCGGCCACGAAGAACAGCAGCAGTGACAGGCCGGTGATGACCTCGGGCATGACCAGCGGCGCATAGACCATGCCAGAGAAAAGCAGTCGTCCGCGAAAGCGCGTGTAGCGGGTGAGCGCGATCGCCGCCAGCGTGCCGAGCACGGTGGCGACGGTGGCCGCGATCAGCGCGACGCGGATCGTCACCCAGGCGGCATCGATGATCGCCTGGTTCGACATGAGCGATACGTACCATTTGGTCGAGAACCCGCCCCAGACCGTGACCAGCTTCGATTCGTTAAAGGAAAACACGACGAGCAGAACGATCGGCAGATAGAGGAAGGCGAAGCCCAGGACGAGCGAGGCGATGTTGAAGCGCGACAATGTGGCGTTCATCGTCCCGCCTCCTGCGCCTTGGCCTGGGCGTTCTGGAAGTAGACGATGGGCACGACCAGAAGCAGCAGCAGGACCACCGCCACCGCCGAGGACAGCGGCCAGTCGCGGTTGGCCGAGAACTCGTTCCACAAGGTGCGGCCGATCATCAGCGTCTGCGAGCCTCCGAGCAGGTCGGGAATGACGAACTCGCCGACGGCCGGGATGAAGACCAGCAGGCAGCCTGCCACGATGCCGGGAACGGCGAGCGGAAAGGTGATCTTCCAGAAGGCGGAGACCGGCCGGCAGCCGAGATCCTGCGCGGCCTCGATCAGCGAATGGTCCATCTTCTCCAGCGTCGCGTAGAGCGGCAGGATCATGAAGGGCAGGTAGGAATAAACGATGCCGATGATGATCGCCGTATTGGTGTTCATGATCTGCAGCGGCTGATCGATGATGCCGAGCGCCTGTAGGAACTGGTTGAGCAGGCCTTCCGGCTTGAGGATGCCGATCCAGGCATAGACGCGGATGAGGAAGCTCGTCCAGAACGGCAGGATGACGAGCATCATCAGCGTCGGACGCAGCGACGCCGGCGCGCGCGCCATCGCATAGGCGATCGGAAATGCCACGACCAGCGTCACGAAGGTCGAGATCGCCGCGATGATGACGCTGGAGATGTAGGCGTTGCGATAGAGCGGGTCTTCAAACAGGAAGACATAGTTGTCGAGGCTGAACTCGCGAAACTGGCCGAACAGCCCTGAGATACCTTCCGACAAATCGAGCACCGGCGTGTAGGGCGGCATCGCGATCGCGGTCGTCGACAGCGAAATCTTGAAGACGATCACGAAGGGGACGAGGAAGAAGACAATCAGCCACAGATAAGGGACGAGGATGACGAGCCGGCTCGTCACGGCGGAGACCGCCGCCGACACGCCTCCCGAGGGCGCGGCGGTTCCGATGTCGTTTTCGGTAACGGCTGCGTTCGACATGGCCGTCCTCCTATCGCGTCAGCACGACGCCGGAATCGGGCCGGAACGAGATCCAGGCCCGATCGCTCCAGGTCAGCGGATCTTCCGTCACACGCTGGCTGTTCAGCGCGGAGGCGGTGACCATCTGTCCGTCGGCGAGCCTGACGTGATAGATCGTCATGTCGCCGAGATAGGCGATGTCGTAGATCTCGCCTTCGGCGGCATTGGCGACGACGTCATCGGGCCGGCGCGAGGAAACCATGATCTTCTCCGGGCGCACCGCATAGGAGACCTTCGTACCGGGCTGCGCGTCGCCCGGATTGCGGGTGCGGATCGCCAGCCCGTTCGCCCCTTCTATGCTGGCGCCGTCGGCGTCGCGATCGGTGATGGTTCCGTCGAACATGTTGATGTTGCCGACGAAATTGGCGACGAAACGCGACTTCGGCGCCTCGTAGATCTCGGCCGGCGTCGCCACCTGCATCACCTCGCCCTTGTCGAGGATGGCGATGCGGTCGGCCATGGTCATGGCCTCCTCCTGGTCATGGGTGACGACGATGAAGGTGAGGCCGAGATTCTGCTGCAGGTCCATCAGCTCGAACTGCGTCTCCTCGCGCAGCTTCTTGTCCAGCGCGCCGAGCGGCTCGTCGAGCAGCAGCACCTTCGGCCGCTTGGCCACCGATCGCGCCAGCGCCACCCGCTGCCGCTGGCCGCCGGAGAGCTGGTGCGGCTTGCGCTTGGCGAACTGCTCGAGCTTGACCAGCCTGAGCATCTCCGCGACCCGCTTGGCGATATCGGCAGACGGCATGCCCTCCTGCTTCAGGCCGAAGGCGATGTTGGCTTCGACGGTCATATGCGGGAAGAGCGCATAGGACTGGAACATCATGTTCACCGGCCGCCGGTAAGGCGGAATGCCGCGCAGGTCCTGTCCGTCCAGAAGGATGCGGCCGCCGGTGGGCTCCTCGAAGCCGGCCAGCATGCGCAACAGCGTCGATTTCCCGCAACCGGAAGCGCCCAAAAGGGCGAAGAACTCCCGCTCGTAGACGGCGAGCGACAGGTTGTTGACGGCTGTGAAGTCGCCGAACTTCTTGGTGACGTTTTCGAAGGAGATGTAGGGCTTGGCGGCCGGGTCTGCCCAGGGGGCGAAGCTCCTGCGAATGCTGCCGAGTGACTGCATGTTCCCTGTCCCCCTTGTGTCCGCCGAAGAACGTGGTCCGCGAAGAAAACCCCGGCAGCGGCGCTGCCGGGGTTCGTTGCCTTACTGCCCGGTCACGATCCTGGTCCAGGTGCGCGTGACAAGGCGCTGGGTCTTGGGGTCGTAGGGGGATACGGTGAACAGCTTCTGGAGCATGGCCGCGTCGGGATAGATGGCCGGATCGTCGAGGATGTCCTTCTCGATGAACTCCTGCGAGGCCTTGTTGCCGTTCGCGAAGTAGGTGAAGTTGGAAGCCTTGGCCACCACTTCCGGTTTCATGATGAAGTTGAGGAAGGCGTGGGCTTCCTCGACATGCGGCGCATCGGCCGGTATCGCCATCTGGTCGAACCACATCTCCGCGCCTTCGTTCGGCACGACATAGTCGACGACCACGCCCTGGTCGGCTTCGGCGGCGCGGTCACGCGCCTGGAAGACGTCGCCCGACCAGCCGACGGCCAGGCAGATATCGCCGTTTGCGAGCGCGTTGATGTACTCGGACGAATGGAACTTGCGGATATAGGGCCGGATCTTCAGCATCGCCTCTTCGGCCTTGGCGAAATCGTCGGCTGATGTGGTTTCGGGATCGATTCCCATGAACTTGAAGAGGGTCGGCAAGATGTCGCTGGGGGAATCCAGCACATAGACGCCGCAATCGGCGAGCTTGGAGAGCTTGTCGGGATCGAAGACGACGTCCCAGCTGTCGATCTTGTCGATCCCCAGCGCGTCCTTCACCTTCCTGGTGTTGTAGCCGATGCCGACCGTGCCCCACATGTAGTTGATCGAATATTCATTGCCCGGGTCGTATTTGGCCGTCCGCTCCGACACCACGTCCCACATGTTGGAGAGGTTCGGAAGCTTCGACTTGTCGAGCTTCTGGAAGACGCCGGCCTGGATCTGCCGCGCCAGGAAGTTGCCGGTCGGCACGACGACGTCATATCCAGAGCCGCCCGCCAGCAGCTTCGTCTCGAGCACCTCGTTGGAATCGAAGACGTCATAGACGACCTTGATGCCGGTTTCCTTGGTGAAGTCTTCAAGCACCGAGGCATCGATATAGTCGGACCAGTTGTAGACGTTGACGACCTTTTCCTGCGCGCCGGCCTGCAACGGCAGAAGTGCTGCGGCCACGGCCACAGCTGAAAGGCTGATCGCCTTGCGGATCATGGAAATCTCCTCTGTTTTGCCCCTCCCCGGCCGCGCATTGGGTCCTTCGCAGCCGGGTGTATCGTTTCGAAGCCTATTGGCCTTTGTCGGATGCGACAAGCGCCCTGGCGGCCCAAAAATCAAAGATAGGTCGTGCGCTCGAGCGGCGTGATCTCGCCCCAGAAGGCGAGGATCTCCGCCCGCTTGAGGTCGCGATAGACCTTGGCGAGCAGCGGGCCGAGCGCCCGGTCGACGAAGCTGCTCTTCTCCATGAGCTGGAGCGCATCGTCCATGTCGTCGGGCAGGAACGGCCCGTCGTCGTCATAGGCGTTGCCCTCGACCGGCGGCGGCGGAACGTCGCCGTTCTCGATGCCCTCGACCATGCCCTGGATGAGCGCGGCCATCACCAGATAGGGGTTGGCATCGGCGCCGGCGATACGGTGCTCGACACGCCGGTTCTCGTCGTTGGACACGGGAATGCGCAGCGCCACCGAGCGGTTGTTTTCCGCCCACACGGCACGCGTCGGCGCATAGGAGCCGGGCGTGATGCGACGAAAGCCGTTCCAGGTGTTGATGAACAGAAGCAGCGATTCCGGCATGGTTTTGAGCAGGCCCGCCACCGCAGATTCCAGGGTCTTGCGGCCGGTCTTGGCGCCGAAGATGTTCTTGCCGTCCCGGTCGAGGATCGAGGCATGCACATGCATGCCGTTGCCGGCATATTCGAGGAAGGGCTTGGCCATGAAGGTCGCCGTCAGCCCATGGGCGCGGGCGCAGCCGAGCACGATGCGGCGTAGCATGATGACGTCGTCGGCGGCGCGCAGCGGGTCGGCCCGGTGCTTCAGATTGACCTCGAACTGGCCCGGTGCGGCCTCCTTGATGATCGTGTCGATTGGCAGCTTCTGCGCGTCCGCCGCATCGCGGATCATGTCGAAGAGCTCGGCATGCTCGGCCAGGTCGTCGAGCCCGTACATGCGCAGCCTGTCCGGTCCGGCGGTGGCGCCGACCGGTCCGGGCATGCCGTCGGTCCATTCGATCTCGGGATCGAGCAGGTAGAATTCCAGCTCGAAGGCGACCACGGGGAAGAACCCTTTCGCCTGAACCTCGGCCACCTTGCGCTTCAGCACCTGGCGCGAATCGGCCATGAAGGGCTCGCCTTCGGGAGAAAACGTCTGCAACAGCACCTGCGCGGTCTTGCGCTTGGCCCAGGGCACAACCGAGAGCGATCCGCGCGTGGCCCGGCAGTAGCCGTCCTTGTCGCCGGTCTCGATATGCAGCCCGGTCTCGGTGACCTCGCGGCCCCAGACGTCGAGGCCGTGCAGCGACATGGGAAAATTGACGCCTTCCTGGAAGGCTTTCTTCAGCGCGTCGCCCGGCGCCCACTTGCCGCGCATCACGCCGTTGGGGTCGACGAGCAGGAACTCGACGGCCTCGACGTCAGGGTGTTTTTCGATGAATTCGGTATATTCCGCTTCGTGATCGGCCGAGATGAACTTCGAGGCCCTGGATTTTGCGGAAGGATTGGGGTCGTCTGGGGCTTTCGCCGCGGCGAGAGGACGATTTACGCGCTTTGCTCCGGCTTCCAGTGCGCCGGCGTTTTCAATTGGCAAGATATACCTGTATGGTTGTTGGCAATGCCATAAGCTGCCCGTTCCGCCCCGATTTTGTCAATGGGGAGCAGGCATCGCCGTCGCTTGCGATCGCGCCTGCCGCCGGAACTCCATACCGATATGGACGAGCAGCGCGGCGAACACCACGGCACCGCCGACGATGGTCCGCGCGGACGGCACCTCGCCATGGATCAGCCAGACCCAGACCGGGCCGAAGATCGTTTCGAAGGTGCTGAGCAGGGCGGCGAACGCCGCCGGTATCAGCCGGGCGCCGGTAGCGAACATGGCGAGCCCGAGGCCGAGATTGATCGCGCCGAAGGCGAAGAGGAACCCCATATCGCGCGCCGAGACCGCGAAGCCCTCCGCCTGGCTCGCGGCGAAGAGCCCGGCGAAGACGGCGCCGAGGCAGGTGGCCGGCGTCATGCGGACATGGGCGAAACGCCGTGTGATCACGGTGGCGAGCGCGAAGACGACGGCGATCAGCAAAGCGAGCGCTCCGCCGATCGGCGAAACGTCGCCGGAGAGCGATTCCGAGACCATGATGGCGACGCCCGCAATGACGGCCGCAATCGCCACCCAGGTCGCGACAGACACCCTCTCGCGGAACAGCACCCATGCGAAGAGCGCCGCGATCAACGGCACGCCGGCCTGCATCAGCAAGACATTGGCGACCGTCGTATAGGTGAGCGCCACGACAAAGCAGCTCGACGCCGTACCGAAGCAGACGGCAACCGCCAGGCCGGGCCAACTCATGCCGCGGAAGAGCTGCATCGTCCCCCTGATACCGTCGCGCCACAGCATGAAGCCCACCAGGAAGGCGGCCGCCCAGAGGGAACGCCAGAACACGACGGTCCAGCTGTCGTTGCCATCGACGAACCGCGCGATCGCCCCGCCGAAACTCCAGGTCAGGGCCGACAGGAACACCAGCAGCAGGCCGAGACGCTCCTCGGTCCGCGAGACCGGGGCGAGGGTCGTGCCGATCACGGTTGACTGTTCGCTCATCGTAGATGGGGCCGGTTGGACATCGCTTCGCGCAAGCGACGCCATGCCCTACTCAAATCGGCGCGATCTGGCGAGGTCCAGCGTTTGCCGCGTGTTGTGGCACCGGCCTGGCAGGACGTTACGGCCCGTTGTCCCAAGCCGGTCGCCGACGTCTTCCTTGCCGGCATCTACGAGGACGCGGACTTGCCCCGGATGACGCGCCAGATCCAAAGCAGGGGTACGAGCAGAAACACCCCGAACTTCTTGAGGAATACAAGAGCGACAGCGACGAGGCCGGTCTTGATCGCGGCTTTGCCGGCAATCAGCCCACCCACCCCGACTGCCGCTACAGTGTCGGCGCCGGGCACATAGTCTGAATAGCGTTTCCCTTCCGCGAAACTGGGCAGCGCCAAAACCTCGTCGAGGCTCTGCTTGATCTCGGGCAATTGTCCCATCCCGGCGATGTAGCCCATGATGAATACGCCTTCGCGCCCGAGAAAACGCACATCGTAATTGAGCGTCTTCTCGACATCGTCACCGAACTGCAATTCGCGTGCCCAATGCAGCCGCTTGTTGGCCGAGTCGTAAACCGGCGGCGATGCCCAACCAAGCAAGGTGATCGCCGGGAAACCATCCTTGACCCGCGC
This sequence comes from Mesorhizobium sp. L-8-10, assembly GCF_016756635.1. NCBI lineage: Bacteria > Pseudomonadati > Pseudomonadota > Alphaproteobacteria > Hyphomicrobiales > Phyllobacteriaceae > Mesorhizobium > Mesorhizobium sp. L-8-10. The sequence continues at coordinate 7,007,074 of NZ_AP023263.1, forward strand.
TTCGTTGGCGGCGGCCATTTCCGCCTTCATATCTCTCAGCAGTTCGTCATAGTCGATCGAGGCGGCATCGGTGTCGTCCACATAACCGATCTTGTCCATTTCGAGCTTGATACCCCAGCTCCTTTCGCCGAGCGGGTCGTGCTGGATCGGGAAGACCATACCGAGCGTTCCGACGGCTGCGGTCGGCGGATTTCCCCACATTTCGGTCAATACGTAGACCGCGTCCTCACGGTCGAGATAATAGAACTTGCCTCTCAGATCGAGGCGGACACCGTCAGGCAGCTCGACAAGCCCCGTCTTCGGCTCGATATTGTCGAGCAGCCGTCGCCCCTGTGCGTTATATTCGCCGTATGTCGCAAAAAACTCTGCAGACTTTTCTGCCTTGGCCGATCCGTTCCACAGAAATATTGCGACGCAGAACAGAATTCCTGCTATTTTCAAGACAGCCTCCCGAATTCGATCAAGAAATATACGTCACGGCCGGACAACCCGCAATCCATGATTGTGACATAGTATTTACGCAACCACTATCGTCGGGATCGCTGGCACCCGTCACTTCCATGGCCGCCGACAGTCGCAGCCAACGGTCTTGCAGCCGACACGGCGTCGGCCTCCGGACGGATCGAACGTGCCGTCGGTTCGACCAGGCTACTGAAAATCGAAGGCGCTCAGTCCCGTCACCATCTCATCCAGCCCCAGCGGGCGCGTCACCGGCGGCTCGGCGCGGGCGAGGCAGCCCGACCGTTCGCAGAGCCGGCAGGCCGGCCCCACGGGCGTCGAGGGCACCTGGCCCGCCCGGCCGCCGGCGAGACCGGGAAGGGCTGTGCCATAGACGATCTCGTCCCGGAACCCGATGTCGCAGCCGAGGAGCAGGGCTGTGCGGCGCGGCCGTTCGTTGAAGGCGCCCTGCGGCCCTTCGAGCGTGCGGGCGACCGTCAGGAACTCCGCCCCGTCAGGCATCTCGACCGCCTCAACGAAGATCTGCCCCGGCTGAGCGAACGCGGCATGGACCGACAGTTTCGGGCACCCGCCCCCGAAGCGGCTCTGGGGGAATCCCTGCGCGCCGGCCTTGCGGAATCGATGGCCGGCATTGTCGACCTCGAGCATGAAGAACGGCACGCCTGCCGCCCCCGGGCGCTGCAGCATGGTGAGCCGGTTCGCCGCCTGCTCGAAGGAGACGCCGAAGCGCGAGCGCAAGACGTCGATGTCGTAGCGCGCGCGAACGGCCGCTGCCTGGAAGGCGGCATAAGGCATCATCAGCGCATGCGCGGCATAGCGCCCAAGCTCGAAGCGGGCGAGCCGGCGCGCCTCGTCCGACGACAGTTTCAGCGCCTCGAGCTCGCCGGCCACGACGACCGTCATGCGGATGAGGCTCGCCTCCATCGCCACCTCGCGCAACTGGTCGAAAGGCGACAGGCGCTCCGACAGGAAGAGGCGCTGCGAGTGCCTGTCGTAGCGGCGGCGCCAGTTGGGCATGGTGGCGACGGGCAGCACCCGCACGACGATACCATATTCGCGTTTCAGCCAGGTTTTCAGCGCACCATAGAGGTCGTCGCCGGGGTCGAGCAGCGCGGTGAAAGCCTCGGCCTCCTCCTCGATATTGGCGAAATGGTTCGGGCGCCGCTCGAAGACCTCATGCACCTCGTCGATCGGCAGCCGCGCCGCCGACAGCGCGGTCGCCCTGCCCTCCCGCGCCAGCAACTCGGATAGGTCCGTCAGGCGTTCGGCCTGCTCGCGATAGGCGCGGAACAGCTTGATCACGCCAGCGGCCGCATTGGGCGCGGCCTCGGCGATCTCGACCAGCTCCTGGTCGCCCGGCAGCTCTCCGGAAAGCAACGGATCGGAGAAAACCTCCTTCAAAGCGGCGATCGAGCCGCGCGCCTCGCCCTGCAGTTCCTCCGGCTCGACCTTGTAGACCGAGGCGAGCTTCAGGATGAGCTGCACCGTCAGCGGCCGCTGGTTGCGCTCGATGAGGTTGAGATAGGAGGGCGAGATGCCCAAACCCTCCGCCATGGCCGTCTGGGTGAGGCCCTTGGCGTTGCGAATGCGACGGATGCGGGGACCCGCGAAGATTTTCTGGTCGGCCATCGGCTTTACAAGAACTTTACAGGCCCGGCCTCGCGCTGCCGGCTCGTTGATTTTTACATGATTTACAAATTTACAGATCGAGCTCGTCAAAGGCAATACAGGATGACCCGAATTGTCGGCCAGAATTCGCGAAATTCCTCGCTTCTTTTGCACCGCAATGTAAATGAAGTCACAGGACAAGCGGCCGCAGGACGGCAGTCACGGCCGCACTCCTTTGACAGAATATGGACTGGAGAGAACCCATGACCGATTTTTACAATCTCGTCCCCTCCGCGCCCGAAGGCCGGTTCGACGGCATCGAGCGCCCCTATTCGCCTGAGGACGTGAAGCGGCTGCGCGGGTCGGTCCAGATCAAGTACAGCCTCGCCGAGATGGGTGCGAACCGGCTGTGGAAGCTCATCCATGAAGAGGATTTCGTCAACGCGCTGGGCGCGCTGTCCGGCAACCAGGCGATGCAGATGGTCCGCGCCGGGCTGAAGGCGATCTATCTGTCGGGCTGGCAGGTGGCCGCCGACGCCAACACGGCTTCGGCCATGTATCCCGACCAGTCGCTTTATCCGGCCAATGCCGCGCCGGAACTGGCCAAGCGCATCAACCGGACGCTGCAGCGCGCCGACCAGATCGAGACGCAGGAAGGCAAGGGCCTGTCGGTCGACACCTGGTTCGCTCCGATCGTCGCAGACGCCGAGGCCGGCTTCGGCGGTCCGCTCAACGCTTTCGAGATTATGAAGGCCTTCATCGAGGCTGGCGCGGCCGGCGTCCACTACGAGGACCAGCTCGCTTCGGAGAAGAAGTGCGGCCATCTCGGCGGCAAGGTGCTGATCCCGACCGCGGCGCATATCCGCAACCTGAATGCGGCGCGTCTGGCTGCCGACGTGATGGGCGTGCCGACACTGGTCATTGCCCGCACCGACGCGGAAGCGGCGAAGCTGCTTACATCAGACATCGACGAACGCGACCAGCCCTTCGTCGACTACAAGGCGGGCCGCACCGTCGAGGGCTTCTACCAGGTCAAGAACGGGCTCGAGCCCTGCATCGCCCGCGCCGTCGCCTATGCGCCGCATGCGGACCTGATCTGGTGCGAGACCTCCAAGCCGGATCTCGAGCAGGCGAAGCGTTTCGCCGAGGGCGTGCGCAAGCATCACCCCGACCAGCTCCTGGCCTACAACTGCTCGCCTTCGTTCAACTGGAAGAAAAACCTGGACGACGCGACGATCGCCAAGTTCCAGCGCGAGCTGGGCGCGATGGGCTACAAGTTCCAGTTCATCACGCTCGCCGGCTTCCACCAGCTGAACTACGGCATGTTCGAGCTCGCCCGCGGCTACAAGTCGCGTCAGATGGCGGCCTATTCGGAGCTGCAGGAGGCCGAATTCGCCGCCGAGGCGAACGGCTATACCGCGACCAAGCATCAGCGCGAGGTCGGCACCGGCTACTTCGACGCCGTGTCGATGGCCATCACCGGCGGCCAGTCGTCGACGACCGCCATGCATGAATCGACCGAGCACGACCAGTTCAAGCCGGCGGCGGAATAAGATCGCAATCGACAGCGGGGCGGCGCTCGCCGGCGCCCCGCCTCCGCCGGCACTGAACGAGAGACGCCCGGAAGGGCACGACAAGCATCCGAGGAGAACAGCAATGGCAACCAGAACCCGCGTCAAGGAACGGGCCGAAGAACAGGCCACCACGATGAGCGCCGACCAGCAGGCGGCCATCCGCATCGTCGCCAACGACCTGCACCGGCTGAACCAGGCGGTGATGAAGGCGGTGGATGCCGGCGTTTCGGTCGAACTCGTCCGCTCCGCCCGCCATCACGGAGGCAACGGAAACTGGGGCGACCTGCTGATCCCCGTCATCGTGACGCAGCAGAGCCACGGCTGAGCGCCACCTCCATAGCCGTCTGCGGGCACCGGAAAGAGCGGGTGCCGGAAAATCGACGACCCGGCTCCATCTCGGTGACCGGGTCGTCTTCTTTTGGCCGCACCGGACGGCAATGTCGCCTGCCGTCCGCCCGCAAGGCTCGTCTCCGGGGGAAGGGCGCCTCGGAATGCTACGAAAGTTGCACGAAGAACGCCTGCATATGTCTGAGAGGCGCAGGTACAGTGGCATTGTTCTACGACTTAATACTTTCTTCTTGACTTGGCGGCGCAGATGGCGTCTAGGTGTGGTCAATCCTCAACCGTACATTGAACACCCAACGATCGGTTGCATTGTCATGCTGCATTCACGTCCCGGGCCGGATGCCGGCGAGGACACGAACGCCGGTCCGGCTCCCGACGACAGCGTGAATTTCTCGCTGGTGCTTGTCGTCGGCAGATCGCAGATCAATTGCGTCGTCGTGTCCAAGATCGTCGAGCGCTCAGGCCTCAAGGCCGTTTCCGAGATTCCGGATTCGGCTCCGCAAGCCCTGGCCAAGTTGAAACCGGGTGTCGTCATTCTCGATGGCGGCGCCGATAACTGCGACTGTGACGCGGCGCTCGCGCACATTGCGGAGCGACGGCGCGCATTCGCCGGAAGCGTGCCCTGCGTCATCCTGTTGTCGACGCGCGGCGTCAGTTCCGAGCAGTTGCCGCACGGCCGCTCGGTGGACGCCATCGTCGCCAAGCCCTTCACGCCTGAGTCTCTGCAGCCGGTGGTCGACCGGCTGCTGCGGCGAGCTCGGGGATAGGCACTGGTCCGGAGGCCCGTACATGCCGGAAGCGCTCAGCGCTTACAGTGCCGACATTTCTTGCCTCCGGCCTGCAGTCGCGCAGAGTAACGCCGGCGCGGCCGTGCGACATTTTTGAGTACCCCTTCCATTTCGTTCGAGGCCACGGCTATACTTGCGCATCCGAAACCTTTCTGGTGATTGATGCCGCCTGCAAAAAAGGAAGCCCGACCGTCAAACCGTGTGGGGCGCGCGCGCACGCCTCAATTTGTGAAGAACCTGCGCGGAGTGAAGAATTGGAAGGAGGCCGCAGTCTGGCTCGAATGGCGCGGCATCGAAGACATCGAATGCATCACGCCTGACCAGGCCGGTGTCGCCCGCGGCAAGATGATGCCGTCGAAGAAGTTCACTTCCAACACCTCCCTGGCATTGCCCTCGGCGCCGTTCATGATGACCATCTCGGGCGACTATCCCGAAGACGGCAACGGCTTCTCCTATCCCGAGGACGACGGCGACCTGAAGCTCGTGCCCGATCTCTCCACGCTCTCGGTCGTGCCCTGGGAGGAAGACCCGACGGCGCAGGTGATCTGCGACCTCGTCCACCAGGACGGGCGCTCCGTCGAGTTCACGCCCCGCAACGTGCTGAAGCGCATCGTCGCGGCCTATGCCGACGACGGGCTGCGACCGGTGGTTGCACCCGAAATCGAGTTTTATCTCGTGCGCAAGAACCCGGATCCGGATTATCCGCTGGTGCCGCCGGTCGGCCGTTCCGGACGTGCCATCGGCGGCGGCGCCGGCTATTCGATCGCGGGCGTCAACGAGTTCGACGAACTCATCGACGACATCTACCATTTCTCGGAAAGCCAGGGGCTGGAGATCGACACGCTTATCCATGAGGAAGGCGCCGGCCAGCTCGAGATCAATCTGCGCCACGGCGATCCGATCGAGCTCGCGGACCAGGTCTTCATGTTCAAGCGCACGATCCGCGAGGCGGCGCTGAAGCACGACACCTACGCGACCTTCATGGCGAAGCCCATCCAGGGCCAGCCGGGCTCGGCCATGCACATCCATCAGTCGGTGCTCGACCGCAAGACCGGCAGGAACATCTTCAAGGAAGAGGACGGCAAAGAGAGCGAGGCCTTCTTCCACTTCATCGGCGGCATGCAGAAACATGTGCCGAACGCGCTCGTGATGTTCGCGCCTTATGTGAACTCCTACCGTCGGCTGACGCAGGCCGCCTCGGCGCCGGTCAACACCAAATGGGGCTACGACAACCGCACGACCGCCTTCCGGGTGCCGCGCTCCGATCCATCGGCCCGGCGCGTCGAGAACCGCATCCCCTCCTCCGATGCCAACCCCTACCTGGCGCTCGCCGCTTCGCTCGCCTGCGGCCTCATCGGCATGCGCAACAAGCTGAAGCCCGACGCCCCCGTCGGCACCACGGTCAACGAAGACGAGATCGACCTGCCGCGCGGACTGCTCGAGGCCGTCGATCTGTTCGAGAGCGACCAGGACCTGCGCGCGATCCTCGGCGAGCCCTTCGCGTCGACCTACGCGGCGATCAAGCGCGCGGAATTCGAGACCTTCATGGAAGTGATCAGCCCGTGGGAGCGTGAATATCTGTTGTTGAACGTGTGACGAGCGAATAGCGAGTAGCCAGTAGCGAATAGGGTTCGCTGCTTCTCTCGCCCCGCTCCTCCCCTATTCGCTATTCGCTACTAACTATTCGCTCGAATGACATTACCCTACCAATCCCCCATCTCACCCGGCTACTCCTGGTACGAGGACACCGCCGGCCCGCGCCCGCAACATCCCCGGCTCGACGGTGACCGTACCGCCGATGTCGTGATCGTCGGCGGAGGCTTCACCGGTCTTTCGGCCGCAGCGCATCTCGCCAAGGCCGGCACCAACGTGGTGCTGATCGAGGCGCATCGTTTCGGCGACGGCGCCTCCGGCCGCAACGGCGGGCAGCTCGGCACCGGCCAGCGCGCCTGGGCCGAGGAGCTCGAGACCGAATACGGCTTCACCCGCGCCAAGGCACTGTTCGACATCGCGGAAGAGGCCAAGGCGCATCTGCTCGAATTCTCGGCGGCCAACGGCATCGATATCGACTACATGCCCGGCCAGATGTCTCTGGCGCATAAGAAGCGCTATCTCGACGACTATCGCCGGCACGCCGAGATCATGGCGACGCGTTTCTCCTATCCGCATATCAGCTACATGGATGCCGACGAAACCGCCCGGCGGCTGGGCTCGGCGCACTATTTCGGCGGTACCCGCGACACGGGCACCGGCCATATCCATCCGATGAAGCTCGTCATCGGCACGGCGCGGGTCGCGGCCGAAGCCGGTGCCGCGCTGTTCGAGCAGACGAAGGCGACCGGGATAACCGCCAACGGCGGGAAGGTGATCGTCGCCACGCCGACCGGGACGATCACCGCCGCCAAGGGCCTGATCGCGGTCAATGCCTATGGCGGGCTGCTCGAGCCGGTGAGCGCGACGCATGTGATGCCGATCGGCTCCTTCATCGGCGCGACCGTGCCGCTCGGATCCGACAGCCCGGTGCTGCCCGGCGGCGAGGCCGTCGACGATTCCCGCTTCGTGGTGCGCTATTTCCGCAAGTCCAGGGAGGGGCGGCTGTTGTTCGGCGGACGCGAGATCTACACCGTCAACGACCCCAAGGACATCCACATCCATATCCGCAAGCAGATCGCCGAGATCTATCCGGCGCTCAAGGACGTCGAGATCACTCATGGCTGGGGCGGCTTCGTCGGCATCACCGTGCCGCGCAAGCCGTTCGTGCGCGAGGTCATGCCGAACGTGATCTCGGCCGGCGGCTATTCCGGCCACGGCGTCATGCTGTCGAACTTCATGGGCAAGCTCTATGCCGAGACCGTGTCGGGCAATCGCGACCGGCTGAAGCTGTTCGAGGAACTGAAGATACCCGCTTTTCCCGGTGGGCGCCGCTTCCGCTCGCCGCTGCTCTTCCTCGCCCTCAACTGGTTCGCGCTGCGCGACAGGATCTGATCGGCCGCAATCGCCGGCGCGGCCCATCCGGGCCGCTTGGCTTTCGCGCCACCGCATCGGCCCGAAAATCGTAGCCGATTTTCGGAGAGCGCGATGCGGCACTTGATAGTGGCAGAGCGTCCTTTGCGCGTCCAAGGGGACGCGCGGCGCTCTGACGGACCTGGGCCGCGCAGGCGGCCGCTCCAGCGGTCGGCTCACCGATCGCTCGTATCTTGCAGCGGCAGCGCCGGATTGCCGACGACCGTTACACCGGCGGGCACGTCTTTCGTCACTACCGATCCGGCGCCGATGATGGCGCCGTCGCCGATCGTGATGCCGGGCAGCACAATCGCGCCGCCGCCGATCCAGACATTCTCACCGATCGTCACTGGTCGGGCGATTTCCAGGCCGGCCGCGCGCAGGCCCGCGTCCTTGTGGTGCTCGGCGCAATAGATCTGCACGGCCGGGCCGAACATGGTCGAAGCCCCGATCCGCACCCGCCCCGTATCGAGGATGGTACAGCCGGCATTCATATAGACCTTGTCGCCAAGTTCGATATTGACGCCATAGGCGCAATGGAACGGCGCCTCGATGCGCACATCCTTCCCCATCGCGGCGAACAGGCCGGCAAGCGCCGGGCCGACATTGCCGCGCCGGCCAGGCGGCAGGCTGTTGTGTTCGTGCACGGCCTCATAGGCGCGTTCGCGCATTCGCTCGAGTTCGGGGTCGATGCAGCAATACCACTCGCCTGCCGCCATCTTCGCCCGTTCGCTGCCTCCCAATCCTAAGTCCTCCTGACGATCACGCTGCCGGCCGAATAGCCCGCGCCGAATGAGCAGATGACGCCGAGGCTGCCGGCGGGAAGATCGTCCGAGAATTTCGAGAAGGCGATGATTGAGCCGGCCGACGAGGTGTTCGCATAGTCCTGGAGCACATTGGGCTGCTCCTCCCGGCTGGGCTGGCGGCCGAGCACCTTTTCGCCGATCAGGTCGTTCATGGCCTTGTTGGCCTGATGCAGCCACAGCCGCTTGAGATCGGCGGGTGAGATGCCGGCATCGGCCAGGTGGCCGAGCATCAGCTCGGCGACCATCGGCACCACCTGCTTGAAGACCTTGCGGCCTTCCTGGCGGAATTGCATGTCGCGGCGGTCGACCATGTGGCCTTCGCGGGTGCGCCTGAGGAAGCCGTTGTTGTTGCGGATATTGTTGGAGAACTCGGTCAGGCAGCGGGTCGAGAGGATTTCGTAGGCGACATCGGACGCCGTCTCCTCGGCGCGCTGCATGACGACGGCGGTGCAGACGTCCCCGAAGATGAAGTGGCAGTCGCGATCGCGCCATTCCTGGTGACCGGAGGTGATCTCGGGATTGACCATCAGGATGGCGCGGGCCGAGCCGCAGCGGATCATGTCGGCGGCGAGTTGCATACCGAAGGTCGCCGACGAGCAGGCGACATTCATGTCGAAGGCGAAGCCCTTGATGCCGAGCGCCTGCTGCACCTCGATGGCGATCGCCGGATAGGCGCGCTCGTGGTTGGAGGCCGCGCAGATGACGGCGCCTATATCCGCCGCCGTCAATCCCGCCTTGCGCATCGCCTCATCCGCCGCCTTGACCGAGATCTCGGCCATGATCGACAGCTCCTCGTCGGCCCGTTCCGGCAGCAGCGGATGCATGACGCCGGGATCGAGGATGCCGAATTTGCTCATCGCATGGCGGCGCTCGATGCCCGATGCCTTGACGATGAACTCTTCCGACGACATCGGCATCGGCTCTCGCTCGCCGGCCGCGATGGCTTCGGCATGGAGCGTGTTCTGGCGATGCGCATATTCATTGTAGGACGCCACCAGCTCGGCATTGGTGATGACGTCCTGCGGCGTGAAGACGCCGGTTCCAGTGATGGCGACCCTGTGCATGGCGTTTCCGTGATTTTCTTGTTCTCGAGCCATGCAATAGGGCGGGCCGGCGGCCGGTCAAGCTGAATCGGCGCGCGGTCCGGCGAGCGCCGATTTCCGAAGGGTCAGAGATGGCCTCAAATGCAGCGGCCGCCGTCGACCTCCAGCGCCACGCCGGTGATGAAGGCCGCCTCGTCGGAGGCGAGCCAGAGTGCGGCGTTGGCGATGTCGAGCGGCGTGGACAGGCGCCCGAGCGGGATCGACGCACGGAACTGCGCGCGCTTCTCGGGCGTGTCCTCGCCCATGAACTGGGCAAGCATTCCCGTCTCGCCGGCCACCGGACACAGGCAGTTGACGCGGATGTTCTTCGGCGCGAGTTCGACCGCCATCGACTTGGATGCGGTGATCGCCCAGCCCTTGGAGGCGTTGTACCAGGTCAGCCCCGGCCGCGGCCGCAGGCCGGCGGTCGACGCGGTGGTGATGATCACCCCGCCTCCCTGGCGCTCCATGATCGGCACCACGGCCTGGGTGGAGTAATAGATCGCCTTCATGTTGACGGCGGCGATAAGGTCGAAGGTCGCCTCGTCGACGCCGAGCATGTCGCCGTTGCGGTGCGTGTAGCCGGCATTGTTGACCATCACGTCGACGCGGCCGAAGGCGCTACTGGCGGCATAGACCATGGCATCGACCTCGGAGCGCTGCGACACGTCTGTCGTGACCGCGATCGCCGCGGCGCCGATCTCGGCAGCGACCCTCTCCGCCCCCTTGGCGTTGAGGTCGGCGACGACCACCCTGGCGCCCTCCTCGGCAAAGCGTTTCGCCATGCCCTCTCCGAATCCGGAAGCCGCCCCGGTGACGATAGCCACCTTGTCCTTCAAACGTGCCATTACGATTCCTTTTCCTTTCCTGCGGCGTCGGCGGGGACCCGCGGCTGCAAAAAGCCGATCCTGTCGACCGTTGGTCTTATCCGTGATTGAAGACGATCGTCTTGGTCGCCGACATGTCGTAGAGCGCCTCGAAGCCCTTCTCCCGGCCGTGACCCGACTTCTTGAAGCCGCCGAAGGGAAGCTCGATGCCGCCGCCGGCGCCGTAGCCGTTGACGAAGACCTGGCCGGCGCGCACGCGCTTGGCGACACGGTGCTGGCGTGCGCCGTCCTTCGTCCAGACGCCGGCGACGAGACCGAATTCCGTGCCGTTGGCCAGGGCCACCGCCTCCTGCTCTCCGTCGAAGGGAAACAGCGTCAGCACCGGGCCGAACACCTCGTCCTGCGCGATCACGGCTTCCGGATCGACCGATCCGAACAGGACAGGCGCCTGATAGTAGCCGCTTTCGGGCGCATCGGCCGCGACGCTTCCCTTCGCCAGGACCGGGATGCCCGCCTCCTCGGCCACCGCAACCATGCCGGCCACACGTTCGCGCTGTTTGCTGTTGATCAGAGCGCCGAGGTCGAGATCCGCCTCGTGCGGTCCCGCTACCAGCTTCGAAAAGCGTTCGGCCAAGCCTGCCGCAACCTTGTCATAGACGGGCCGCTCGACGAGCACCCGGCTTCCGGCCGAGCAGGTCTGGCCGCCGTTCTGGATGATGGCGTTGACCAGCACCGGCAGGGCCGCGTCGATATCGGCATCGGCGAAGACGATCTGCGGCGACTTGCCGCCAAGCTCCATGGTCACGCCGCGATTGTTGACTGCCGCCGCCTGCTGGATCGCGGTGCCGGTCAGCGGCGAACCGGTGAAGGTGACATAGTCGACAAGCGGATGGCCCGAAAGCGCTGCGCCGGCCGCGCGGCCATAGCCGGTGACGACGTTGAAGACGCCTTCGGGAATGCCCGCTTCCAGCGCAAGCTCGGCGATGCGTATGGCGCTCAGGGAGGCATCCTCGGCCGGCTTGGCGACAAGCGTGTTGCCCATGGCGAGGGCGGCTCCGGCGACACGCGCCAGGATCTGCAGGGGATAGTTCCAAGGGATGATGCCGGCCACGACGCCATGCGGCTCGCGCAGGGTCAGCGCCGTGTAGCCTTCAAGGAAGGGGATCGTGTCACCATGGATCTTGTCGCCGGCCCCGCCGTAGAATTCGTAGTAGCGCATGGTGGCGACCACGTCGGCCTTGCCCTGGCGGACCGGCTTGCCGGTGTCGCGCGATTCCAGCGCCCCCAGTTCTGCCCCATGCTTCTCGATCAGCTGGAACAATCGCGTCAGGCAGCGGCCACGCTCGACGGCCGGCATGCGGCTCCACGGGCCGTCGTCGAAAGCACGGCGTGCCGCCTTGACCGCGCGGTCGACATCGGCCGCGCCGGACGCCGGGATGGAGGCGAACACCTTGCCGTCGGAGGGCGATACGACGTCGATGCGCTCGCCCGACAGCGAATCGACAGGCTTGCCGTCGACGATCTGCATGAAGGCGCGGTCCTGAGCGACCGTCGTCGAAAGATGTGCTCCCATGGCGCTTCTCCTTTGGTTTTGCAGCGCTGCGGGCTATGCTGCACCTGCGAAGGGACTGACCCAACTAGGGCATCCACAGATCGCCCGGGAAGGTCCAGTGTCAAGCTCGAAGATGTGACACCATGGCACTAGCTTCTTTAAATCGATTAGAATATATGGCGTCGGCGATGGCCGAGCCAGAACGGATCAAGTGATGACAAGTCAGATCATTCCCGTGGACCCCTTCGATTTCGTCATGTTCGGCGCGACCGGCGATCTGGCCGAACGCAAGCTGCTGCCGGCCCTCTATCGGCGCCAGGCCGCGGGCCAGTTCTCCGAGCCGACCCGAATCATCGGCGCATCCCGCTCCAGGATGACGGACGAGGAGTATCGCGCCTATGCGCGCACCGCGATCAGCGAGCACGTGAAGCCCGAGGAGATCGAGCAGGAAGAGCTCGACCGCTTCATCCAGCGGCTTTCCTACATCCCGGTCGATGCAAAATCCGGAGACGGCTTCCCCACCCTGAAGGATGCGATCGGCAAGACCGACCGCATCCGCGTCTTCTATCTGGCGGTCGGCCCCGAACTGTTCGGCACGATCGCCGACAAGCTCAAGGAGCATGGGCTCATCTGCTCCGACTGCCGTATCGTGGTGGAAAAGCCGATCGGCCGCGACCTCGCCTCCGCCCGCGCCCTCAACGATCTGATCGGCAACGACTTCCGCGAGCAGCAGATCTTCCGCATCGACCACTATCTGGGCAAGGAGACGGTGCAGAACCTGATGGCGCTGCGCTTTGCCAATGCGCTCTACGAGCCCTTGTGGAACTCGGCCCATGTCGACCATGTCCAGATCACGGTGGCCGAAACCGTTGGCCTCGAAGGTCGTGCCGGCTACTACGACAAGGCGGGCGCGCTGCGCGACATGGTGCAGAACCACATGCTGCAGCTCCTGTGCCTCGTCGCCATGGAGCCGCCCGCCTCGATGGACGCCGACGCCGTGCGCGACGAGAAGCTGAAGGTGCTGCGTTCCCTGAAGCGCATCAACGGCAACGAGGCGCCGAAGAACACGGTGCGCGGACAGTACCGCGCCGGGGCTTCCGCCAACGGTCCGGTCAAGGGTTATGTCGAGGAGCTCGAGAACGGCGAAAGCCGCACCGAGACCTTCGTCGCCATCAAGGCCGAGATCGCCAACTGGCGCTGGGCCGGAGTGCCTTTCTATCTGCGCACCGGCAAGCGGCTCGCCCAGCGCGTCTCGGAGATCGTCATCGAGTTCAAGCAGATCCCGCATTCGATTTTCGGCGAAAGCGCCGGGCCGATCGCGGCCAACCAGCTCGTCATCCGCCTGCAGCCGGACGAAGGCGTGAGGCAGTGGCTGATGATCAAGGATCCGGGCCCGGGCGGCATGCGTCTGCGTCACGTGCCGCTCGATATGAGCTTCGCCCAGGCCTTCGACGTGCGCAATCCCGACGCCTATGAACGGCTGATCATGGACGTCGTGCGCGGCAACCAGACGCTGTTCATGCGCCGCGACGAGGTGGAAGCCGCCTGGAACTGGATCGATCCGATCCAGCATGCCTGGGACGAAGGCCGCCAGGACGCGCAGGGCTATACGGCGGGAACATGGGGCCCCTCGGCCTCGATCGCGCTCATCGAGCGTGACGGCCGCACCTGGCACGAAAGCAACTGAGCATGGACGGCACTTCCGCCCCGGCTCTTGCATGGAACACCTTCGGCTCCTCGGCGGAACTGGCGGCGGCACTGGCCGGGCGCGTCGGCGACGCCTTGCGCGATGCCGTCGCTCGACGCGGCACCGGATTCATCGCGGTTTCGGGCGGCACCACCCCGGCCCTGTTCTTCCGCACGCTGTCGAATGAGGAGCTCGACTGGCAAAAGGTGATCGTGACGCTCGTCGACGAGCGTTTCGTCGACCGCTCCTCGCCGCGCGCCAATGCGGGGCTGGTCAAGGCGAACCTCCTTCAGAACAAGGCGGCCACTGCCCGTTTCGAGGATCTTTACCGCGCCGCGCCCGACCTCGATGCAGCGGCCGGGACTGCCGATGCCGCGTTGCGCGCCCTGCCCTGGCCGCTCGACGTTGCTGTGCTCGGCATGGGCGGCGACGGCCATACGGCATCGTTCTTCCCCGGCGCCGCCAATCTCGCCGCGCTGCTCGACCCGGCATCGACGAGCGTCGTGCTGCCCACCCACGCATCCGACGGCGAACCGCGACTGACCTTGCCGCTCGCCCGCCTCGTCGAGGCGCCGATGGTGGCCCTCCACATAGAGGGCGCCGAGAAACGCAAGGTGCTGGAGAGCGCGCTTGCCGACGGAAGCACGCTTCCGATCCGCAGCGCGCTCGACGGCGCCGCCAACCCGGTTCAGCTGTTCTGGGCGCCCTGAACCGCCGCTTTGGTCCGCGCGCCGCTCCTCCCGCGGCCGTGGCCGCACCGCGCCCCGCAAGGACCGACTATCATGACCGCCAGGAACGATATCCAAGCCATCACCGAAAGGATCAGGGAGCGCTCGCGGCCGGCCCGCGAGGCCTATCTCGACCGGCTCGATGCCGCCGCGTCGCGCAGCGCCAACCGCGCGGTGCTCTCCTGCGGCAACCTCGCCCACGGCTTCGCCGTCTGCGCGCCGTCGGAGAAGACGGCGCTCGCCGAAGACCGCATCCCGAATCTCGGCATCATCACCTCCTACAACGACATGCTGTCGGCGCATCAGCCCTTCGAGACGTTCCCGCAGCTGATCAAGGAGGCAGCGCGCGAGGCCGGCGGCATCGCCCAGGTGGCCGGCGGCGTGCCGGCCATGTGCGACGGCGTCACCCAAGGGCAGCCCGGCATGGGGCTCTCGCTGTTCTCGCGCGACGTGATCGCCATGGCGACGGCGGTCGGGCTGTCGCACAACATGTTCGACGCGGCGGTCTATCTCGGCGTCTGCGACAAGATCGTGCCGGGCCTGCTCATCGCCGCGCTCACCTTCGGCCACCTGCCGGCCGTCTTCATTCCGGCCGGACCGATGACCTCGGGCCTGCCCAACGACGAGAAGGCGAAGGTCCGCCAACTCTATGCCGAAGGCAAGGTCGGACGCGCCGAACTGCTCGAAGCCGAATCGAAATCCTATCACGGACCCGGCACCTGCACCTTCTACGGCACCGCCAATTCGAACCAGATGCTGATGGAGATCATGGGGCTTCACATACCGGGCTCCTCCTTCGTCAATCCGGGCACGCCGCTGCGCGACGCGCTGACCAGGGAAGCAGCGAAGCGGGCGCTCGCCATCACCGCGCTCGGCAATGCCTATACGCCGGTCGGCCGCGTGATCGACGAGCGCGCGGTCGTCAACGGCGTGGTCGGGCTACACGCGACCGGCGGCTCGACCAATCACACGATCCATCTCATCGCCATGGCCGCGGCCGCCGGCATAACGCTCACCTGGCAGGACATCTCCGATCTCTCCGAGGCCGCACCGCTGCTCGCGCGCGTCTATCCCAACGGCCTCGCCGACGTGAACCATTTCCACGCCGCCGGCGGGCTCGGTTTCCTCATCCGCGAGTTGCTCGATGCGGGCCTTCTGCATGAGGATGTGCGCACGGTCTGGGGCGAGGGCCTGCGGCCCTATACGGTCGAAGCCCGGCTCGGCGACGATGGCGGCGTGGTGCGAGCGCCGGCCCCCGCGACCAGCGGCGACGAGAAGGTTCTGGCGCCGGCCGCCAAGGCGTTCCAGCCGACCGGCGGCCTGAAGGTGCTCTCGGGCAATCTCGGCAAGGCGATCATCAAGACATCAGCGGTAAAGCCCGAGCGGCGCGTCATCGAGGCGCCGGCGCTGGTCTTCGACAGCCAGCAGGCCTTGAACGACGCCTTCAAGGCCGGCCGGCTCGATCACGACTTCGTCGCGGTGATCCGCTTCCAGGGGCCCAAGGCCAACGGCATGCCGGAATTGCACAAGCTCACCACCGTGCTCGGCGTGCTGCAGGACCGCGGCCGCAAGGTGGCGCTGGTCACCGACGGGCGCATGTCGGGGGCATCCGGCAAGGTGCCGGCCGCGATCCACGTCACGCCCGAAGCGCTCGACGGCGGCCCGATCGGCAAGGTTCGCGACGGCGACATCGTCAGGGTCGACGCCGAAACCGGGCTGCTGGAAGCGCTGGTGCCGCCGGAAGAATTCGCCGCACGCAAGATGCCCACGCCCGACCTGTCGGCCAATGGCCACGGCTTCGGGCGCGAGCTGTTCGAAGGGTTCCGTCAGTTGGCCACCCGAGCCGACCACGGCGCCAGCGCCTTTGGGACAGCCTAGCCTCTTGAAAGCAAGGGAGAACCGCCTTACCTTCCGAGCAGACATAAACATGGAACGCTGGCGATGCCCTCCTTGACCATTACCGCGAAAGGACAGGTGACGCTCCGCAAAGAACTCCTTAAGCATCTTGGCGTGGGGCCCGGCGAAAAAATCTCGGTCGAACTCCTGCCGGATGGAAAGGCTTCGATCAGGGCGGAGAAGGCCGATAATTCGATCGAGAGGCTTTTCGGTTTCTTGAAGAAGGAGAAAGAGGCACCTCTGTCCCTCGACGAAATCGACAAGATCATCGTCGACGGCTGGGCAAAGCGTCGATGAAAATCACGGCAGACACAAACGTTCTGCTTCGCGCCTTTCTCGACGACCACCCTTCCCAGAGCCCGCACGCTCAGGCAGCATTGCAGGGCGCGCAAATCGTTGCGATCAGCCTGCCGACCTTGTGCGAGTTCGTCTGGGTCCTTCGCCAAGGATACAAGAGGTCGCGGATCGATATTTTGTCGCTTCTTCGCGCGATGCTCGAAACACCCAACATCGTCATGGACAGGCCCACCGTCGAGGCCGGGCTCGCAATCATGAATGCCGGCGGTGATTTTGCCGACGGTGTGGCCGCGTTCGAAGGGCGCAGGCTTGGAGGGGCGTCCTTCGTGACCTTCGACCGCCAAGCGGCGAGTTTGCTTGCCATGACCGGCGCGAGTGTAGAACTTTTGCCTGCCGAGGCTTGAGCGAGCCGCCGGCCATGTTCGCCAATCAAGGCACCGCCACTTCCACCCGCTCGCCTGCCTTCACCGTCGCGCTTGCTTCCTTCTTTTCGCCATCGTCGCCGCGATCCACGACGACGACGTAGTCGCCGGCCGGCAGCGTGGTCTGGTGCGTCTCGGCATAGGCGTAGCCGAACTCCTTGCGCTTGCCTTGGAGGTCCTTTTTGGCCGCGAACACCTCGATATGCCTGGCGCCCGGCGCCGAAACCGCAAGCACGCCGGCGTTCAGCGTCACCCCGACCTCGACGAGTTGCCCGGCCTTCACGGCGAAATCCTGCTCGGCAGGCGCTTCGTCCAGCTTCGCGACCGCTGTATAGTCACCTGGCGGCAGGTCGAATTTCCCGTCTGGACCGTAGGCATAAGAGACTTGTTCGCGGCTACCGTCGATCCGCTTCGCGGCCTTGTAGATATTGAGGGCGAGTCCGCCCTCCTCGACCTTCATGCCCGGCACGTAGAAGGCGTTGACGAGCGCACGGCCGACACCGACGACGACATCCCTCTCGACGATCCCGCCGGCCTCGACCATGGCTGTTTCTGTCGCTTCTCCCTCGCCGAGCCTCACGGTGACCTGCTGCTTACCGGCTGGCACGACGATCCTCGTCTCGCCGTAGCCGATCGCCTCTCCCTCGCCCGGATGATCGACGACCACCTGTGCCGCATCGCTCACTTCCGCGCCCGCGCTGGCCAGCGGACGGACGACCAGCGTCCCGGCGTTGAGCACGAATACCGGCTCCGCGACCTTGCCCTCCTCGATCCTGACCTGTTGCTCGGCCGAGGCTTCGCCAAGGCGCGCCACGACGACATAGTCACCCGGGTCGAGATCGCCCTTGTAATCATTGTACTCCGTCGCGACCCGCTCACCCTTGCCGCCCGCCGCGTCTGCCCGGTGGATCTCGTAGGCATTGCCGGCATCGCTGAGCGGCTCGCCGCCTTCGGCCAGCACCAGCTGCGGCACGAAGTTGTGCTCGGGCTTGGCCGGCACCGTGGCCGGCGCCGGTTCGGGCGCGGGTTCCGCAACGACCGTCTCCACCAGCGCCTCCTCGAGCGCGCTCGCGTCGGAAGCCTGGATGTATTTGCCGCCGGTGTTCTCGGCGAGACAGGCAACCTGCCTGCCTTCCTCCGCCGTCAGGCCGAAGCCGACGACATGGGCTGTGAAGTCGATTCCCGACTGCTCCAGTTCCCCGCCGACCGCGCAGGGGTCGGCCTCGCAGGTTTCCAGCCCGTCGGTGATGAGGATGACGGTGGCCTTCTCTTCCGTATAGCGCAATGCCTCGGCCGCCTGCCTGACCGAGGCCGTCAGCGGCGTCTTGCCGAGGAATTTGAGATTGTCGGCCGCCGACGCGATGGCATCCGCCCTGCCGGCCGCGGGCGGGACGACGAGTTCTATGTCGGCGCAGTTCCCCTTCTCGCGATGGCCGTAGGCCAGAAGGCCCAATTCCATATCGGCCGGGACGGATTGCAGAACCGTGCGCAATGTCCGCCTGGCAATTTCGAGCTTGGGCTTGCCGTCGATCTGGCCCCACATCGAACCCGAGGCATCGAGCACGATGATGGCCTTGTCGGCCGCATGTGAAACGGCAGCCGTCATCGCCAGCGCCAGGAGACCGACTATCACGCGAAATACCGCTGCCATCATTTTTCCCCCGCGAGATGGATTCTGCCGGCAAGCTATCGCATCGGTCCGAAAACCGGAATCGTTTTCGTAGCGAAAAACGCGCTGGTCCGTTCGGAAGGCGGCGACTTACCAGCCACGCCCTTCGTTCAGGGCCTTCGCCGACAGAGCCGGCCGCCAGTTATCGATCCCCTGTGTTCCGGGCGCGATCGCATTGACGCGCTTCAGTTCGAATCGGGCCAGCTGGTCGCGATGCACCTCGTCGGGGCCGTCCGCGAGACGGAGCATGCGCGCCAGCGCATAAGCCGAAGCGAGCCCGAAATCGTTGCTCGTACCCCCGCCGCCGAAGGCCTGTATCGCCCAGTCGATCACCTGGCAGGCCATGTTCGGGACTGCGATCTTGATCATGGCGATCTCGGCCCTGGCCGCCTTGTTGCCGACCGTATCCATCCTTTGGGCTGCGTTCAGCGTCAGCAGGCGTGCCTGCTCGATCATGATGCGAGCCTCGGCGATCCGCTCGCGCGTCACCGACTGGTCCGCCACCGGCTTGCCGAAGGTCGTGCGCTGCTGGACGCGCACGCACATCCTTTCGAGCGCGCGTTCCGACAGGCCGATCAGGCGCATGCAATGGTGGATGCGTCCCGGTCCGAGTCTTCCCTGGGCGATCTCGAAGCCCCTGCCCTCGCCCAGCAGGATGTTGGAGGCGGGAACGCGCACATTCTCGAAGAGCACTTCCGAAGCACGATCCGGCATGCCGTAGAAACCGAAGACGGGCAGCGACCGCCGCACCGTCACGCCTGGCGTGTCCGTCGGAACAAGGACCATCGATTGCTGCCTGTAGCGGTCGGGATTGTCGGGGTCGGTCTTACCCATGAAGATCACGATCTTGCAGCGCGGGTCCGTCGCGCCGGTCGTGTACCATTTGTGGCCGTTGATCACATATTCGTCGCCCTCGCGACGGATGCTGCTTTCGATGTTGGTGGCGTCGCTCGACGCGACCGCCGGCTCGGTCATCGCGAAGGCCGAGCGGATCTCGCCGGCGAGAAGCGGCACGAGCCACCGGCGCTTCTGCTCCTCGGTGCCGTAGCGCTCCAGCACCTCCATGTTGCCGGTGTCGGGGGCCGAGCAGTTGAAGACCTCGGGGGCGAGGTGCGACCGGCCCATGATCGCGCAGAGCGGCGCATAGTCGAGATTTGTGAGGCCGGCGCCGAGATCCGATTGCGGAAGGAAGAGGTTCCACAGCCCCTCGGCTTTGGCCCGCGCCTTCAGTTCCTCCACGACCGGCTGTACCCGCCAGGGGCCGAGGTCCTCCGTCTCCTGGAAGAAGCGCTGCTCGTTGGGATAGACATGGGCATCCATGAAAGCGCACAGCCGAGCTTCCAGATCCTTTGTCCGTTCGGTTTTTTCGAATGCCGTCACGCCATCCTCCTCGAAAGCACAAGCCTCGACACCGTGGTCGGAAGGTCGACCCATGTCCGGGGGACATGAATAAAGCGGTTCATTTCATCTGGCAATATCGTCAGACGATTTTGATAGACAGTGATTGGAAAAGCTCCGAGAGTAGATGGAGTAACGGCCGGCGCTCCGAGTGCAGGTTATCGGCGACGGCTCTCGTCTCCGCCCCTTGTTGAACCGGGTGGCAGCGGGTTATTCCGGTGGCGAGGGACAAAGGCCGGCTTGGCCGATGGGACAAGACATGGAAGCTGCGTCGATGAGAGCCGGCCCTGACAGCGCATCGACCGGCATCGTGAGTTCATCCGACCAGATCGTGCGCGACATCGTGCGCGGTCTTTACGAAGGCCGCTACGCTGCCGGCCAGCGGCTCGTCGAGCCCGACCTGATGCGGCGCTACGGCGTCGGCCGCAGCACGGTGCGCGAGGCGATCAAGCGGCTGGCGGCGGAAGGAATTGCCGTCACACATGCCTTTCGCGGCGCGCAGATCCGCCAGCTCTCGCGCATCGACGCATGCAACGTGCTCCTGGTGATGGAACTGATGGTCGGGCTCGCGGCGCGCCAGGCGGCCGAGAACATCTCGACACCCGGCGCCGGCGACGGCTTCAGGGAGAGCCTCGACACGCTTCTGGCTTTCGAGCGGCAGGGCGATTCCTACGAGCTGGTGCGCGCCCGCAACCGCTTCTACCGGACCATGACGCGCCTTGGCGGGAACCGGGAGGTGGAACGGCTCCTTCCAAGCATCCAGGTGCATCTGGTGCGGGCCCAGTTGAGGCTGCCGCCGGAACAGCGCTTCGCCGACTACCGCGCGATTGCCGAGGCGGTGCTCGCCGGCGATGCGCAGCGGGCTGAAGAAGCCGCGCGCGGCTACATTCGCCGCACCGCCGAAACGCTCGCTCTGCTTCCCGATTCCGCCTTCGCCCCCGACGAGCCGGCAACCGGCCCGACGCCGGGCGAGGGTGAAGACCCCGAGGGGACCTGATCGCCCTTCAATAGGTGGTGCGCCGTTCCTCGGAGGGCGGGCGGCCGAACTGCAGGCGATAGCTCTGCGCGAAATAGGAATGCGAGGTGAAGCCCGTCGCGATCGCCACGTCGAGGATCGGCATGTTGGTCTGGCGCAGCAGCTCGCGCGCCCGTTCGAGCCGCAGCCGCATATAGTAGCGGCCGGGCGTGACGTTGAGATGCCGCAGGAACAGCCGTTCGACCTGGCGCACGGAGAGCCCCGCCGACTTGGCGAGCTCGACCGCGGAGAAAGGTTCGTCGAGATTGTCGGCCATCAGCTCGACGATCTTCCTCAGCTTCTCCGACTTGCCGGTCAGGTCGCGCTCGGGCCCGACCCGCTGCCGGTCTTGGGCCGAGCGGATGCGCTCGTGCTGGAACTGATTGGCCACCGAATTGGCGACATTGACGCCGAAGTCGCCGCGCACGATCTCCAGCATGAGATCGATCGAGGTCGTCCCGCCGGCGCAGGTATAGCGCTTGCGGTCGATCTCGAAGACGTTGCCGGTGCATTCGATATCGGGAAAGCGCTCCATGAAGCCGGCGCGGTTCTCCCAATGGATGGTGCAGCGATGCCCTTCGAGTTGCCCGGCTTCAGCCAGCAGGTAGGAGCCCACCGACAGCGCGCCGAGCGCGCCGCCGCGGCGGCCCCAGCTACGCAAGGCCGCGAGCACCTTGCTCTTGCCTGGAAACTCGGTGGTCAGGCCGAGCGAAACGAAGAGGATGTCGACCGGCGGGATGTCGGCGACGCTGTAGTCGACCTTCAGCGGCAGGCCGTTGGAGGCCATGACGGCTTCGCCGTCGGGCGAGACGGTCGTCCAGGAATAGAAGTCGTGGCCGACCAGCCGGTTGGCCGAGCGCACCGTGTCGATCGCCGCGGCGAGCGAGAACATCGAGAACTTGTCGACCAGCAGGAAGGCGAAATGCCGGCTGCCTTGAATGGTGGCGGTCATGACCGGCTTTCCGAACCTCTCCCAAAGCCGTGCGGCGGTGGCGGCATGCTCACCAGAAACGCGAGCGTTGCGCAAGACCGTGCGGTGGCGGCATCTGAAGCATGTCTTCCGAAAGTGTCCGGCGGTTTAGGGAAAAAGACATGCGCTGGATCGAGGGCCTACGGCGTGTCGCGTGAATTCACCCCGACACGCTGTAGGGATGGTCAGAATTCCGGACGTTTGCGGCCTGCCGCCAGATGGGCCGCGGCAAGCGTGTTGGCCATCAGCATGGCGATCGTCATCGGGCCGACCCCGCCGGGGACCGGCGTTATCGCACCGGCGATCTCGGCCGCCTCGGCATAGGCGACGTCGCCGACCAGCCGCGACTTGCCTTCGCCCTTCTCGGGCGCGGGAATCCGGTTGATGCCGACATCGATGACGGTGGCGCCCGGCTTCACCCAGTCGCCGCGCACCATCTCCGGCCGCCCGACGGCCGCGACCAGTATGTCGGCCGTGCGCGCCAGCGCAGGCAGATCCCTGGTCCTGCTGTGGGCGATGGTCACGGTGCAATTGGCGGCGAGCAGCAGGTTGGCCATCGGCTTGCCGACGATGTTCGAACGGCCGACCACCACCGCGTTCAGCCCCGACAGATCCTTGCCGCGGACACGCTCTATGAGCAGCATGCATCCGGCCGGGGTGCAGGGCACGAAGGCGGTTTCGAGAGCGCCGGCGCCGAGCTTGCCGACATTGATGAAGTGAAAACCGTCGACGTCCTTCTCCGGCGCGATCGTCTGGATCACCTTGCCCGAATCGATCTGCGCCGGCAGCGGGAGCTGGACCAGGATGCCGTGGATCGCGGGATCGGCATTGAGCTCGCCGATCAGCTTCAGCAGGTCGGCTTCGGGCGTGTCGGCCGGCAGCGTATGCTGGACCGAATGGAAGCCGCATTCCCTGGCCTTCCTCGACTTCGATGCGACGTAGACCTGGCTCGCCGGATCCTCGCCGACAATGACCACCGCCAGGCCGGGCGTCACGCCGCCCGCCGCGACGAACTCGGCCGTCAGCCTCTTGACCTTGTCCGCGACCTCCTCGCCGACCGCCTTGCCATCGATGATGTGCGTCATGTGTGCGACCCCGATCGTTCTTCCACCGAGGCCGCATAATGGCGAAAAATCGCCACGGCAATCCCGCCTGAGCGCCGTCCCGTGACGTAAACTCGCAAGCCCGGCCGCTCAGCCGGCGCGGCGACGCGCCCGGCTTTCGGCGAGATCGTGCAGCGCTTCGCGGAAATCGCGCAGGCTGTCGCGGATTTCGTCGATGCCGTTCGGCGCCGCAACCGGCCAAGGGTCGCCGGCGGTATGATGCGACGACCGCGCCGCCGACTTCGCAGAAGGCTGCGGCGCGACCTGCGCGGAATAGGCGTGGGGATAAGCGACCGGCTCCATCGGTAACGGCTGCGTCCATGGCTGCGTGGCCGGATACGCCAACGTCGCCGGATACGTCGCCACGAGAGGCTGCGCATAGGCGACCGGCTGAGACGGGAATGGCTGGGCTTGCGCCATCGCCTGGGACACGAACTGCCGGGCCGGCGCGACCGGCTGTGGCTTCGGAGGGAACCAGGGCGCGGGCGCGGCGACAGGCTGGCCGCGATCGAGATTCGCGCGCCGGAAAGCTTGCAGCCAGCCGGACGGGCGACCGTCGCCCGCCGCGCCGGACCGGCGCGCGGCTACGCGGGACGTCTCGCCGCTGTTGGGAACAGGCCGCTCCCTCACCGGCTCGACAGGCCCCGGACCAGGTGGACCAGGGTCGCGGGGGTCAGGCGGCCCAGGCGGCAACCCGCCTTGCGCCGCTCCATCGGCCGGTGGGATCGGACGGTTCGGTCGCGGCCGGATCGCGGTGTTTTCGCGAAGACTCTGCCAGGCGCCGCGCGCGCCGCCAAGGCCGACGCCGGCCATGAAGCCGAGCAGCGCTCCGGCGAGCACGATCATCGAACGGGACGGACCGAGCGGCGTCAGCGGGGCGAGGGCCCGCGAGATCACGCTCATATTGGCGGTGTTGATATCCTTCTGCTCGCCCGTCTCCCTGGCGCGCAGGAGGAAAGCCTCGTAGACGGCGCGCTTTGCCGCCGCATCCCGCTCAAGCTCGCGCAAGGTCACGAGATCGTCGCTGACCGTGCCCTGGCGCACCTTGAGCTGCGCCAGCCGTGTCGACAGTTCCTGCTCGAGCTGGACGGCGCGCCTCAATTCCGTCTGGTTCGACGCAACGATACGCCTGAGTTCGTTGGCGATCCTGCCCCTGGCGCCGTCGAGCTGGGCTTCGGCTGCGATCCTGTCGGGGTGGCGCGGCCCGAGCCGCACGGCCAGCCGGTCGGCCTCTGCCTTCAACGCCGCATATTGCGACCTCAGTTCGGTCATGACGTTGGAGTTCATCTCCTCCGGCAGGCCGCCGCCGATCGCGTCGTTGACGTCGATATCCTTGCCCGACGCCGCCCTTGCGTTCAATTCGAGCGTGCGGGCCCGGGCGACGGCAAGCTGATCGTTCAGCCTGAGGATTTCGTCGTCGGTGATCAGCCTGCCCTGGGCATCGATGAGGTCGTTCTCGGCGCGATAGGCCTCCGCCTTGCGCTCGGCCGCCTCGACGCCGCTGCGCAATTCGTCGAGGCGTGCGTTGAGCTCTTCGGCGGCGCGGCCGGCCGTGCCGGCCTGAAGTTCCCCCGATGTCTGCAGGAACACGTCGGTGACGGTGTTGGCGATCAGCGCGGATTTCTCCGGGTCGCGGGTCTTCGCCGCTACGACAATGACGAAAGTCTTGCCTCCGCGCTCCACACTGAGGCTTTCGGCGAGATTCTCGACGGCAAGCCTGCGCTTGCGATCGCCGGCGGCCGTCGCATCGCTGCGCGACAAGAGCGAACGGAGTTCCGAATAGACGCTGCCGAGGCCGCCTGAGCCCTGGCCGTTGAATTCGGGATCGTCGGCGAGATTGAGCTTGTCCACGACCTTGTTGAGCACGGACCCTGATGTGATGACGCGAACCTGGTTCTCGACCAGGGCGAGGGTCGCGTCCGACGGCAGGCCCGACTGGGTAAGCTCGCGGTCGACCAGCTTCAGGTCGCGCGGATCGAAGAGGATCTCGGCGACCGCCTCGTATTTCTTCGGCGTCGACAGCGCAACCGCGATGCCCAGCAGGGCACCGAGCACAGTCGTTGCGGCTATCAGGCGCCTGGCGTTGACGATCCCCATGATGACTTTCATCGGGTCGATCAGCGGCCGCCAGATCTCCTCGTCGCGCTCCTCGATCAGGCGTGAAGCGTACCGCTCGTTTGAGGGTTCGTCCGCCATGCGCGGCTGGGCGGCAGCGGGCATCGGCTGCGGCGCCGGCGCCGGCGCCGCGCTTTCTCGCGCGGGTTCGTCCGCTTCGCTCCCCCAGCCGCTCGACGGCGGACGGCCAAGCAGTCGCTCGCGCAGGGTGGGTGCACGGGAGACGGGCTCGATCTTCCGGTCGGACTGACGTGGCGCCGGCTCGGCCTTGGCCGCAACCTCCTCGGCCGCGCGCCGGTCCGCCTCGGCCAAGGCGGCGAGCAACGGGCTTTGCCCGGCATCGCGTCGCGGCTGCGGACCAGGGCGATCACCGCCGCGCTCTTCCGGCGTCGCATTCCCGAACGAAAGCAGCGAGCCGGCTCGTCTCCTTCGATCTCGACCGTCGTTGGACATGATCCCTGCACTTCCGGAAATGGCTGCCGACCGCCGGCGCGGTCCCCCAATCGTTAAGCCACGCTAAACAGCCATGGGAAACAAAAGGTTAATTTCGCGGCCGGATTTGCTCGGTGCCAAGCCGAACCGGCTATTAAGCTTTGGCGCGTATGGGACAGAATCGGAGTTCCAACACCCATGACCAATATCCGCGGAAGCGCCGGACAGATGAAGAGGTTCCTGCGTTTGCTGTCGGGCCGGCGCGACGCGCTGCAAGCCTACGCCACCGCCATCAGCGGCTCCGCCGGCCGTCTCGTCTTTTCGCTCATCTATTTCATCGCGCTCGCCAACACGCTGACCATTGCCGATTTCGGACTGTTCGCCACGGCCTCGGCCGCCGGCGTCATGCTGTCGCGCATCCTGGCCTTCGGCTTCATCTCCGCGCTCTATCGCGTCGCCACCGTCAAGCCGCGGCTGATCGGCACTTTTTCGGCCGGTTTCGCCGCGCTCGGCGTCCTTTCGCTCCCGGCACTCGCGGCCGCCTCCTGGCTGGTCTTCCTGCTGTTCTTCTCCGGCGACATCTCACCTCCGCTCTTCGCCCTCGTCGTCGTCGCCGAGGCCCTGCTCTGGCGGCCGGCCGAGGTCGTCGTCATCGTCAACAATGGCATGGGCCGGTTCGGAAGGGCGGCGACGCTCGTCATCACCGGCACGCTGACGCGCGCGGGCGCGGCCCTGCTGTTCGCCCTGTCGCCCCGGACCGATCTCGCCGCCTGGTGCTGGCTCTATCTCGCCGCCAATCTCGTCGCGCTCGCCGTCGCGATATTGGTCTTCCATCCGCGCCAGCGGCTGCGCCTGCGCATGGCGCTCTATTGGAGGCGGCTGCCCGATTCGCTTTATGTCGCCGGAGCCGAGGTGCTGTTCTATCTGCAGATGGAGTTCGACAAGCTGGTGGTGCTTGCTTATGGTGGGCCGCACCTCGCCGGCATCTATGCCATCGTCATGCGGCTGGTCGACCTCACCGCGATCCCGATCCGCACTTTCAGCATGATGCTGGTCCAGAAGATGATGCGCGCGCCCGACATGCTGGCACGCCGGACTGTCCGGGCCGGCATCGAGGGCGGCGTCTTCCTCGTTTCGACCGTTGCGCTGCTGGCGCTGGCGCTGCTTCTCCATTTCTTTCCCAACGCGCTCGGCCGCAACGTGGCCGAAGCGGCCCCCCTTGTCGGATTGGCGTTGTTCGTTCCTGGCCTGCGCAACCTCGTCGAATATCAGGCCGAACTTCTCTTCGCGCGCGGCCAGACCGCCCTGCGCGCCGTCAACCTGGCGCTGCTGGCCGGGGCCAAGGCCCTGCTCCTGATCTGGCTGCTGAACCGGGTCGCGGATACCGCCGAACTGGTGCTGTGGCTGAATGGCGCGTTTGCTGCCCTCTACCTGCTCTCGGCCGTGCTCACCTACTCCGCGCTCGGCAGGCCGGCGAAACGCCACTGACCTGATCAGAGCATCGCGAGCAGCCTGCGGACGCGGCCAAGATCGGTGCCGATGAAGGACTGCATGCCGATCGCCACCTGCTCGGGCGCCATGCCATCGATGAAAGCCTGGAATTCGGCATCGGACATCGGGCTGCCGGTCCAATGGACGCGGCAGAATTCCTCCGATCCCGGGAAATGGCCCTCGCCGCCGATCACCTCATCGACATAGCGCCCATAAAGCATACATTCGGAGAAGCGGCGCTGAAGGCCGAGCGCCGAGGCCCAGTGTCGCCCGGTCTGGTCTTCGATGCGCCGGCACATGCCGGCGACGGTGGCGCGACGCCACGCGATCAAGGTGGCGATGTAGTCGTGCGGTGACACCGCGGGCGCGGCGATGCCGAGCGCGGCAGCGGCATTGCGCGACCATGTCACGTGCTCGCGCCTGTCGGCCTCGTCCAGGACATCGTTGCGGCGGAAAAGCCGCACCCGGCCGTCGCGGCTGAAGGCCGAGCAATCGAAAGGCTTCAGGAAGGCGACGTCGGAATCGACATAGACCAGCACCGCCTCCGGCGCATGCCCGGCAATCGCGATGCGGCGCAACTGCTGCACGTGCCAGCCGCGCAGCGGCTTGGTCTTCGTGCTGACCCAGACGCGCCGCCGGAAGAGGCTCGTCGGGTCGGGCATGCAATGCAGCCAGGACGGGAGGAGATCGCGCTCGTCGACGACCAGACGATGCGGCGTTTCCAGGGCGCGGAACAGCGCGACGTCGCCACGCTCGACCAGCAGATAATGTTTCGAGAAGCCGGAGACGAAGCGGTCCATCGTCTCGCACAACAGCCGGCAGCGTTCGAAGTCGGGTGCATAGCTGGCCGTGACGATCGCGTTGCTCTGTTCCACCGGTAGGGCGCCCGGCCCGACCTTCTCGACAGAAACGGGGAGGCTGCTCATGCAGCGGTTTCCGGCTGCCGGAGCTTCTGCCGCAGCACGCGCATGAGAAACAGCGGGTTGCCCAGGATGTAGCGGCGCCAAAGCCGGCCGGGTTCGAAGACCAGCCTGAACAGCCATTCGAGCCGGCTCCGCCTCATCCAGTAGGGCGCGCGCGGCACAGCCCCGCTCAGGAAATCGAACAGGGCGCCGACGCCGATCGCCATGGTGCAGTGGTCTTCCGTCACCCGACGATGGATCCACAGTTCCTGGCGCGGCACGCCCATGGCGACCAGCAATATGTCGGGGCGGATCGTGGCGACGCGTTCGACGACACCGGTCTCCTCGTCGGGGCTGAAGAAGCCGTCGTCGATCACGACATAGCTGTGATGCGGCGCGAGCCTCGACAGCTTGTTCGCGGCCGCTTCGACATTGGCGCGTTCGGCGCCTAGCAGGCCGACCTTCTGCGGCGGATCCATGGCCTGCAGGACGGCCGGAACGAAGTCGGTCCCATTCAGATTCGCCGGGAAAGGCGCGCCATGGAGGAGACGGCCGGCAATGTCGACGCCAAAGCCGTCCGGCAGCACGACGAAATCGGCGAGCGCGTCCGCAAATTCCGGAACCACATAGGCCATGTTGGCGCTGTGGGCATTGAGGAACCCTATCTTGGTGAAGGTCCTCTCCTGCGCCAGCCGGCACAGCAGGGTTATGGCGTCGTTCCAATCGACGCTGGTCACCTGGACACCCAGTATGTCGCGTTCGGGCAGCGCAACCAGGGCGTCGCTCGTGGCATGGAGGTTCATGCGGGGACCTTCGGTGCTGCCGGGTCGAGCGCCTGAAGCCCGAGCGCGATCTGGTGATCGAGCGCCTCGCGACGGCTTTCGAAGAAGCCGCGTCCGTCGAGGTCACGGAGCGGCAAGGACACCGCCTCCTCCAGAGCTCTGGCGAAGGCCTCTGGCTCGTCGGCGACGACGCAGTTGGCCGGCGGACGGTCGATGCCGCGAAGCGACCGGCTGGTTGCCACGGACGGCAGGCCGAGTTCAAAGGTCTCGATCGTCTTCAACTGCACGCCGCTGCCGGCCGTGCTGATCAGCGGCACGACCGCGCCCGACCTGACGAATTCGGTAGCATCCGGCACCCTGCCCACGAAACTCACGCCGGGATGGGGGCTGGAAACGTTTCCGCCGATGCTGCCGGCGATGCGGATGCGAAAGTCCGGGTTCAGATGCGGGACGACCTCGTTCAGGAACCAGTCGAGGCCGATGCGGTTCGGTTGCCAGGTCCAGGTGCCGATCAGCGCGGCGTCGCAGTCGATGGCGCGTGGCGCCGGCGGCGGGGGCAACCGGTCACGGGTGACGAGCGGCAGGAAAGCGGATTTCGATGCGTCGGCCACGCCGAGCGCTGCGCGGTCCTCCTCGGCGAGCGTCAAGACGAAGCGCGCCCTGCGGCAGAGCCGGTCCTCGATTTCCTTCAGGAGCCGAGCTTCGCGTGAGAACAGCAGGCGCTGGAACAGGCTGCCGGAGGCGGCGGCGTTCTCCTCGGCCGAGCGATGCTCGACATTGTGCGCCACGAAGATCGACGGTCGATCGTCGAAGACCCCTTCGAAAGCCGCGGCGAACTGCACGGAGTTCAGGATGTAACCGTCGACCGGGCCGATGCCTTTCAGGGCGGCCCGCACGGCTTCGTGGGAGACGACCCTGAGCTTGACCGACGAGAAGGTCAGGCCGGAGCGCATCGCGCCGGCGAGCCAGGCGAGCTTGCGCGGCACGGACGCGGTGTCGGTGCGCACGTCGACAGCCCCCAGCACCACCGTGTCTTGGGGATCGGCCGGCTGCCTGCCCGGCCAAATGAAGCCGAGTACGGTGACGCGCACGCCAACGCGGCGCAGCGCGCCGATGATGGCGGCATTGGCGATCTCGTAACCTGTCGACGGCGCGCCGTCAGGTACGATCGAAGTGGCGAAAACCAGATGCATTGGACCCTGTCCCGTGCGACTCCGGTAGCAAAGGCCAGTGAACCGTCGATTAAACGCGATGCTCGGCCCGGCAACCTAGGATGGAAGTCAACCGGTAGCAACGGTTGTTCATGAAAAGGTGTTTAACGCATCCTAAACGAAGCGTCGTGCTATTGTCGCCGCGAGGCGAGCTCGACAGGCGCGACCAGCAGATGAATCCCATATCGACTGACGGAACGGTTTCGATCGTGGCCCGCTCGCCCGACCTCGACACAGAGGCGGTCGAGGTGGTGGTCACCGTGCCGACGTTCCGTCGTCCGGATCAGGTGCTGACGACGCTCGCCTCCATCCGGAATCAGAAGACGGCGCGCCGCTTCGCCATCGTCCTCATAGAGAACGACGCCGAGGGCCTCGCGGGAGCGCGGGCGGCAACGCCGCTGTTCGAGCGTGGCGATCTGCCCGGTCTCCTGATCGTCGCGCATCAACGCGGCAATTGCAGCGCCTACAATGCCGGCTGGCGCACCGCGCTCGCCGAGTTCCCGCGCTTTCGCTACATCGCCGTGATCGACGACGACGAGATCGCCGATCACGACTGGCTCGAGCAGCTCTGCGGCGCCGCCGAGCGCCTCGACGCCGCGATCGTCGGCGGCCCGCAGGTCCCTGTATTCCCGGACGCGGCTTCCGAGAAATGGGCCACCCATCCGGTATTCGCCCCGCCCTATCGAGAGAGCGGGCCGGTCAAGGCGCTCTATTCGTCCGGTAACCTGCTTATGTCGCGTGAGGTGCTGACCCGGATGGAACAGCCCTTTCTCGACCTGCGCTTCAACTTCATGGGCGGCGGCGATTCCGATTTCCTCAGCCGCGCCGCCGAGGCCGGGTTCCGGCTGGCATGGTGCGACGAGGCGAAGCTGCGCGAAACGATCCCGGCCCGGCGGCTGGAAGCTGACTGGGTCCAGGCCCGGGGCCTGCGCAACGGCGTCATCTCGACCCTGGTCGAAAAGAAGAAGCGCGCCGGGTCGCCGTTCGGGGCCGCCCGCGTCGTGGCCAAGAGCCTTCTTCTCCTGGCCGCATCGCCCGTTCGCGGCCTCGCCAGGCTGCTGAAGACCGGATCACCGGCGATCGCGCTTTATCCGATCCATGTGGCGCTCGGCCGCGTGCTCGCCGAATTCGGCTATGCCAATGAACAGTACCGCCAGCCTGAGAAGAACTGAGACGCGCGCGCGCTTCTCGGCGGCGAAAGCCGCGACCGTGCTCGCCGCCTTGATGCTGACCGTGGTCGTCATGTCGTTCCGGCCGTTCCAGCCGGCCGGCGCCGGCATCGCCGACGATGTCGCGGCTTCAGGCGGCGACATCGTCAACCAGCTTGGTTTCGGGTCGCTGGGCGCGGTAGCGCTCTTCTCGATGCTCTGTCTTGCCGACCGGCGCAGGCTGGCCGCTCTGCTCAGCCCGTGGTGGCTGCTGCTGCTCGGTTTCCTGGCGCTGTCGGTGATCAATGCGGCCGACCCGCCCTCGGCCGTGCGGGCGGCCTCTTTCACGCTGATCGGCATCGCTGCGATCTGCGCCGTGCTGACCCTGCCGAGAGACGCGGATTCCTTCTCCACATCAATCGCCTTCGCGGGCTTCTTCATCATCGGGCTCAGTCTGGCCGGCCTCGTGGTCTTTCCCAACGAAGCCAGGCACACGGCGGATTCGCTGGAGCCCGAACATGCGGGCCTGTGGCGCGGCGTGTTCTCGCACAAGAACATCGCCGGCCCTGTCATGGCCTGCTTCAGCTTCGCGGGCATCTACCTCTTGCGCCGAGGCTGGCGACGCAGCGGCGTGCTCCTGTTCTGTGCCGCTATGCTGTTCATGCTGAACACCGGCTCCAAGACGACGGCGGGCCTGGTGCCGCTCTCCATCCTGGTCGTCGTCCTGCCCGGCTTGATCGGCATGCGCCTGATGACGCCGGTACTTTTTGCGCTGGCGATCACGGGCACCGGGCTGGCGACGCTGGGTATCGTCTTCATCGAGCCGCTGAAGCTGCTCGCCCACCAACTGGCCCCCGACCTCACCTATACCGGCCGCACGGCTCTCTGGGAGTTTTCGGGAGAAATGATCGCCAGGCGGCCTTGGACCGGATACGGCTATGAGAGCTTCTGGGGCACGCCGATCGTCACCGAGGCCGATCAGCCGTTCGACCGCGATTGGGATATCCGCGGCATCGTCCACGGCCACAACGGCTATCTCGACATCGCCGTCATCATGGGACTGCCGGCGCTCGTCATCGCGGTCGTCGCCTTCCTCATCGAGCCCCTGCGCGACTACATGAAGATCCCGCTACGCAAGGAGAACGTCTATCTCGGCGATCTCTTCATGATGATCACGCTGTTCGCCGCGCTCAATGCCTTCCTGGAATCCTTCTTCTTCCGCCGCGTCGACCCCGTCTGGCTGTTCTTCGTCTTCGGCGTGCTCGGCCTGCGCCTCGCCGCCCGTTTCCCTGTCGCCTCAGGGACCTCGCAAATGTCTTGAGCAACGCTCTTTCGCGGGGCGGCAAGACGGTCTATCTCAGCCGCTTCGGAGGTGCATCGATGACGATCAAGGTTGTTCTCGCCGGCTGCGGCAATATGGGCTACGCCATGCTCTCGGGCTGGCTGCAATCGGCAAGGCTCCAGCCCGCCGAGGTGCTGGTGGTCGAGCCCAATGCCGAACTGCGCAGCCGCGCCTCAGCACTCGGCGCGGCCGTCGGGGCCGACGCGGGAGATATTCCGCAAGGCGTGTCGCCCGATCTCGTCATCTTCGCCGTGAAGCCGCAGGCGATCCGCGACGTCTCGGCCGGCTACAAGCGTTTCGCGGACGGCAAGACCGCCTTCCTCAGCGTCGCCGCCGGAACGGGCATAGCCGTCTTCGAGGAGATCCTCGGCAAGAACCTGCCGATCATCCGATGCATGCCGAACACGCCGGCCGCGATCGGCAAGGGCATGATGGTGGTGGTCGACAATGGCCACGTGCCGGAAGCGACCAGCGCCTTCGTCAACGACCTTCTCTCGGCGAGCGGCGAGGTGGCTGTCATCGCCGACGAGGCGCTGATGGACGCGGTGACGGCGGTTTCCGGATCGGGGCCCGCCTACATCTTCCATTTCATCGAATGCCTTACCGCCGCGGCGGAGAATGCCGGCCTGCCCACGGCCACCGCCAAGCTGCTGGCCATGCAGACGGTCTACGGCGCCGCCACGCTCGCGGCGGAAAGCCGCGAGGACCCGGCCCGGCTGCGCGAACAGGTGACCAGCCCTAACGGCACGACGGCCGCAGCCCTTTCAGTGCTGATGGGGCAGGATCGCCTGAAGACGCTGGTCACGGAAGCGGTCGAAGCGGCGCGCAAACGCTCCATCGAGTTGGGGAAGTAGGGCCCGCTTTGCCTCAGGCCATGTCGGTTTGTGAGAAATCGTCGCCCTTATAGAGCAACGAGACGCCCCGATTCTTCGCGCAGGCATATGAAAGGCAATCGGCAAGATTGAGTTGAGCCGGGTGCCCTCGTTCCTTGCCATAGTTGGCAAAAGCCTGCACGGCCAACTTCGCATCACTGCCGTCGATCGGAATGACATCAATCTCGGCTTCACGAAGGAAGGCCGCGATCGTCGTCTCTGCATCCGTCGGCCAGACATTGAGTTTCGTCGAAAGCCGCATCGCCGCTTCGAGTATCACCAATGCCGAAGTGACCGGCGCTTCAGCGTTCTCGATGCGCTCGCTCCAGTAGGCTGCGTCATCTTCGGCCGAGAGGATGGCGACGACCACCGAAGTGTCGACGAACATCAGGGATGACCCCACATCTCGTCGATTTCATCTTTGCTCATGTCGCGCCCGCCGCCCTTGCCAGCCTTGGCCATCAGATCGTCGGCCAGTGCGGCGAGCCGCTCGGCCAGCGGCGTGCCGACGTCTTCCCGCTTCAACTCTGCCTGAAGTGCCTCGATGACTGCTTCTGTCATCGAGATCTTGCGCTTCGCAGCAAGCCTGCGAGCCAGCTCATGAGCTCGCGGATCCCTTATCTGCAGGTTCATATCTCTGCCCAGCCATCAGCGCTTCAATACAGGGAAAGATAGTTGTCATGACGGCGACAGTAAAGGTCTCCTCTCGCGCATGCGCAGTGTCTGCTCTGCGCGCGCACAGATCTGTAGGCAATCAATTTCTTGCAAGAACGGCAGGTAAGCCCGCATGGTGCATCGCGGGCGAAGCGACGCGTCGATCAGGAGGCGCTTGACCCATACAGCATCTCGTCCTGCTTGCGGCGCAGCCGGAAGAGATTGGTCGTCGGATCGGGCGCGGCGTTGTCAGATGTCAGCAACTCGCCCTTCCTGACCGGCTTCAGCACCTTGCCGCCTTCGAGCAGCCCGACCGGCACGGCGCCCTGCCGACGCGCATCGGCGACCGTCATGGTCCAGGAGCGGTAGCAGGTCTCGCCGATAGCATCGAAGGTCTCGCCCACTGCCAGGTCGCGCTTGGCGACAGCGCAGACTTCGGCCACCGGAGTCGGCAAAGGCACCATGTCGGGCTTGCCGTAGAGGGCGATGCGCGCGGCCGTCAGCGGCACCTCCAGCGAGGTGAGGTGATAGGGACGGAAGAAGCTGTAGTACGGGCCCTTGCCCACATGGAGGTCGTCCATGCGCTCGATGACGCGCGGATGAGTGGCCTCGACGATGACGAAGACGCCCGGCGCCACGCCCTTGCCGATCGTGTAGTCGACCACACCCTTCCTCGACAGGATGCCGCCATCCTCGCGGGGGATCAGCACTTTGACCATGTCGTCACGATCGGCCTTGGGCCCGTGCATCCCCGGCACGTCGGGCACGAGGCCGGTGGCATTGGCGATCGCCGCCATCTCCACCATGGTCTTGGAACCGTCGACGAACTCGACCAGCATGCGCGGGTTCATGTTGCGGCGTTCCGCTTCCTCGCGATACTGGTCCGGCACGGCGTCGTGGTTCAGCGGATTGTTCTTGCCCTTGCCGGCCGAAACGATCGTGTAGCCCAGCGCGGAGGCGAACTCTATCAACTCCATGCAGCTTGACGGCTCGTCGCCGGCGCCTACGGAATAGACCACGCCCAGCCGGTCGGCCTGCTTCTTCAGATAGGGACCGATGGTGACGTCGGCCTCGACATTCATCATCACCAGATGCTTGCCGTTTTCCATCGCCATCAGGTCGAAATCGGCGGCGACGCCGGGCTTGCCTGTCGCGTCGATCACCACGTCGACCAGCGGATTGGTGACCAGCAGTTCGTTGGAGGTGATGGCGATCCGGCCGCCCTCGATCGCCTCGGTCACCCTGGACGCCGTCGCGGCTTCGAAAGCCATGGCCTCGTCGCCATAGGCGATGGCGATGGCGTCGCGTGCGGTGTGCGGACGGCGCGTGGAGATGGCACAGACCTCGATACCGCGCATCAGCATGCCCTGCGTCACCAGGTCGGTGCCCATCTCGCCGGAGCCGATGACACCGACACGGACCGGTCGGCCCTCGTCCGCCCGCCGTGCGAGGTCCCGGGCGAGCCCGGTCAAGGCGACGTTGGTCATCGGCCGCGTCCAATCAAGCTGTTCATGCCGGCGAGGTACTAGACGATTTGCACCTGACGTCAAACCCTCGCGCGACATGGGACAATATGCCCGAAGCGGAACGACTATACGAGGGGTTGTCCTCGCGCTGGCGCACGCTGCGCAGTTGCACAAATTTTAGGCAGACGACCGCGTAATATTCAAGGTTAATTAAATACTTCACCGCTATCTCCCCTGATGTCACACCTGTCGGGGGATCCTTCCAAAATGACTGTGCGTTCCCAACGCGCGCCTCTGGCGCGCATCTTCACCATGCTTGTCACTTTGAACTTCGTGTGCATCGCGGCACTTGCCGGCGCTTTCTACTTTCAGGGTCGCGCGCAGAGCGATGCCGAGCGCGCCTATCGGGTCCAGCACGAGTCCTATCTGCTGGCTGACGAGTTGCGGCAGAGCTCGGACGACCTCACCCGTCTCGTCCGCACCTATGCGGCGACGGGCAACCCGAAATACGAGGAATGGTACTTCGACGTCATCAAGATGCGCAATGGCGAGATGGCGCGCCCTCAGCAGCCACATCGCATCTACTGGGATCTCATCTTGAACAAAGGTGACACGCCGCGCCCCGCTGGCGAAAAGAAAGCACTGCTGCAAGCCATGGCCGATGCCGGCTTCACCAAGGCCGAGCTTGACCTTCTCCAGGAAGCCCAGAAGCGGTCGGATGCACTCGTCAATTTGGAAGTCCAGGCGATGGACGCCGTCAAGGGCATCGTCCGCGACGGCGCCGGCAAGGAGACCGGCCGCACCGCGCCGGACCTGGGGCGCGCCCAGGAACTGCTCTACTCGGCCGGCTATCATGAGGCGAAGGCCTCGGTCATGAAACCGGTGGACGCCTTCTTCGAAGCCATCGAGACCCGCACCGCGGCCGAGGTGGCGGGCGCCCAAGGGAAGGTGCACATGGCGAACCTCGCCATGATAGGGCTTGGCCTGCTTCTGCTCGCCTCGGTCATAGCCACTGCCACGATCCTGCAGCGCCGCGTCATGAGGCCGGTGACGATGCTGACGGGCTGCATGACGGCTCTCTCCTCTGGCCAGCTTTCGACCGAAGTGCCCATGAGCGACCGCGACGACGAGGTCGGCGCCATGGCGAGGTCGCTGCTGGTCTTCAAGAACGCCGTCTCGGGCATGCAGTCGGCCGAAGAGGCTGAACGGCAGCGCCAGTTGATCGAGGACGAACGCGCTGCCAACGACGCGCGAAAGGCAAGGGATGCAGCCGAGGACCATGTCGCCATCACCGCGCTTGCCGACGGGCTTGCCAGCCTCGCCCGCGGCGACCTCAGCCACCGGATCTCCGCGGAGTTCGCGCCAAAATCCCGCAAGCTGAAGGACGACTTCAACAACGCGATCGCCCAGTTGCAGGAGACGATGTCGACGATCTCGGGCGCGATCGGCGGCATGCGCACCGGCACCGGCGAGATCAGCCAGGCGGCGGACGACCTTTCGCGGCGCACCGAGCAGCAGGCCGCGAGCCTTGAGGAGACCGCCGCCGCGCTCGGCGAGGTCACCGGAACGGTCAAGAAGACGGCGGAGTCTGCGCGGCAAGCGGCCGATCTGACGACCAAGGCGCGCGGCAATGCCGAGAAGTCCGGTGTCGTGGTGCGCGAGGCCGTCGCGTCCATGGCCGAGATCGAGAAGTCGTCGCAGCAGATCAGCCAGATCATCGGTGTCATCGACGAGATCGCCTTCCAGACAAATCTTCTGGCACTCAATGCCGGCGTCGAGGCGGCGCGTGCCGGCGAGGCCGGCAAGGGCTTCGCCGTGGTCGCATCCGAAGTGCGGGCGCTCGCCCAGAGATCGGCCGAGGCCGCGAAGGAGATCAAGGAGCTGATCTCGGCCTCGGGCCAGCAGGTCGAGAAGGGTGTCGACCTCGTCGGGCAGACCGGCTCGGCGCTCGAGCAGATGATGGCCCAGGTCGCCGAGATCGCGGGCATCGTGACCCAGATCGCAACCTCGGCGCATGAGCAGTCGGTCGGATTGAGCGAAGTCAATGTCGCCATCAACCAGATGGATCAGGTCACCCAGCAGAATGCCGCCATGGTCGAGGAATCGACCGCCGCAAGCCACTCGCTGACCCAGGAGGCCGAACAGCTCGCGCGTCTGGTCGGGCAGTTTCGGCTCGGCCGCGAAGCGGTCGCCGCCCAGCGTGCGCCCGAGCGCGCGCGGCCGGCGCCGGTGGTCGCGCTGAAGACGTCGTCCAGCGGTCATCGCCAGTCGGCCGTCCGGGTCGCCGAGCCTGATCCCGACGGTTGGGAAGAGTTCTGATCCTGTTTTGTTGGTCTTCACCGGCCGCCCCCTGGGCGGCCGGTTCACCTATCGGCCCGAAGATTGGAAACGATCTTCGGGCCGACGCGTATACAGCACCGGAACATTCCCAGCGCGTCCGAATGAAAGTGCGGTGCGCCAAGCAGATTCCGGAAAAGCGTCCCACGGTTTTCCGACAAGAATCTGCGACAAACAAAAGGCCTAAGCAGACCATGCGTTGGCTTGCCAAGGAATGGTCTGCTTAGACTCCCGTCGTCGGGCGAGGCCTTGTCCCGTCGATGAAGCGTTCGTAGCGGAAGGCCGTTGGGTCGACCAGCGGCCGGTCGCCCATCACCAGATCGGCCGCCAGCCGTCCGGCGGCCGGCCCGATGCCGAAGCCGTGGCCGGAGAACCCCGTGGCGATGACGAGCCCCGGCATGGAGGCGACCGGCGCGATGACGGGTACGGCGTCGGGCGTAGCGTCGA
Source organism: Mesorhizobium sp. L-8-10 (assembly GCF_016756635.1). Lineage (NCBI taxonomy): Bacteria > Pseudomonadati > Pseudomonadota > Alphaproteobacteria > Hyphomicrobiales > Phyllobacteriaceae > Mesorhizobium > Mesorhizobium sp. L-8-10. The sequence goes on from NZ_AP023263.1 coordinate 7,045,502, forward strand.
TATAGCCGGCCCAGCGCTGCAGGATGGCGGCACCCTTCAGCGCCGGAAAGACATCCTCCATCCTGGCGCGCGCCTGGGCGAGCAGTCCGACGGCGGGCGCCGGATCGAGCGTCCTGTGCCGTTCATAGATGCTTTCGCCCGGCCCGGAGGATTGAGCAAATCCCGCTGGCCCGTTGAAGAAATCCTTGCCGAAACGCAGGCCGATGCCACGCCATTCGCGCGCCAGGATCGGCAGGAAATCGGTGAAGTAGCGGAAAGTATCCGGCACGATGTCATGATGGTTCGTGGTGCCGTCGGCGATGGTATAGCCGCCGTCGAGCCGCTTGCGGTAGGCGAACCCTTCCGTCCAGGCTGCGCCGTCCGGCCCGCCTTCGACCGGTGCGGTACGCATGACTGAAGCGCGCACGGCAAGCTGCGGCAGCCTCACGCCGATCTGGCGGCATAGCCGGCTCGACCAGACACCGCCGGCGACCACGACAGTGCCGGCGCGGATCGTCCCTTGTTCGGTGACGACGCCGCGCACGCGGCCGCCCTCCACGTCGATCTCGCGTACGGCGCAGCGCAGCAGGATGCGCGCGCCGGCGCGCTGCGCCGCCCTGGCGATCGCAGGTGCCGCCTTCTGCGGTTCGGCCCGGCCGTCGCTCGGCGTGTGGAGTGCTGCCTTGAAGGTCGTTCGCGCCCCAGGCAGTTGCGCGGCCAAGGCCTCGCCCCGGATCATCCGCGTATCGAGCGCGAAATCGCCCGCGCGCTTCAGCCATTCCTCGTGATGCGCGATCTCCCCGTCGTTCCGGCACAGATAAAGGATGCCTGTGCGGCGGAAACCGACGTCCTCGCCGACGAGTTGCTCCATGTCGCCCCACAGGCGCAGCGCCTCGACCACCAGCGGCAGTTCTCGCGGGTCGCGACCCATGCGGCGGCACCAGCCCCAGTTGCGGCTCGACTGCTCGCCGGCGACGTGCCCCTTCTCGCAGACGGTGACCGACAGGCCCTTGCGCGCCAGGAACAGCGCCGTGCTCACTCCGATGATGCCGCCGCCGATGATGACGACGTCAGCGGTGTCGAGATGCACGTCGTCGCCGTGAACCGGATCGACCGGTGGACCCATCGCCTGCTCTCCAATCCGATGTTGCCGCAGCCCTGCGGGAATCGCTCTTGAAAATACCATACAGTACTGTATCTTTTGTCACCGTTGCAATGGCAGTGGCCCGGCAGGAGGGCCGGTGAGGAGCATTTGGAATGGCGCCGCGCAAGATCATCATCGACACGGATCCAGGCCAGGACGATGCCTTCGCGATCCTGTTCGCGCTGGGTTCGCCGGATGAAGTCGAGGTCGTCGCGCTGACGACGGTCGGCGGCAACGTGCCGCTCGCGCTCACCTCGCGCAATGCGCTGCAGATCGCCGAGCTTGCCGGCCGCGCCGACGTGCCTGTCTATGCAGGCTGTTCCAGGCCCATGGTGAAGGCGCTCAAGACGGCCGAATATGTGCACGGCCCAACCGGCATCGACGGCTGCACTTTACCGGAGCCGTCGCAGCCGCTCCAGCAACAGCATGCGGTCAACTACCTCGTCGAGGCGCTGATGGCGGCTCCAGAAGGCGAGCTGACGGTCTGCACGCTGGGGCCGATGACCAATCTCGGCATGGCGATGGTCATGGAGCCGCGCATCATTCCGCGCATCCGCGAAGTGGTGCTGATGGGCGGCGGCTTTTTCGAAGGCGGCAATGCGACGCCCGCCGCCGAGTTCAACATCTGGGTCGACCCGCATGCGGCAGCCGTGGTGTTCGATTCGGGCGCGCCGGTCACCATGGCGTCGATCGACTGCACCTATACGGCACAGATGACGCCCGAATGGCTGCAGTCGCTGCGCGCGCTCGGCTCGCGTTCGGCCGTCGAGGCGGCCAACATGGCGGACTTCTATCGCCAATACGGCTCCCACAAATTCCCCACCGAGGCCAGGCCGATCCACGACGCCTGTGTCACCGGCTATCTGCTGGCGCCGCATCTCTATGAGCAGCGCCAGTGCAACGTCACCATCGAGCTGATGTCGCCGGAAACGATCGGCATGACCATCGTCGACTGGTGGCATGTCACCGGCCGCAGGAAGAACTGCAAGGTGCTTCGCCGCATCGACGCCGACGGCTTCTTCGCGCTCATGCTCGAGCGTTTCGGGAACCTGCCATGAGAGCGGGCTGAGGAGCGATGGCGGTCGCATCCACCTTCGAGCCGCGAAAGCCGAAGCGCCGTTCCGCCGAGGCGCGCAAGACGTTGTCGCGCGACGACTGGATCGCCGCCGCCACCGTCGCGCTGGAGCGCAAGGGCATCGCCAATGTCAAGATCGACCGGCTCTCCAAGCAGCTCAAGGTGACGCGCGGCAGCTTCTATTTCCACTTCAGGAACCTGAAGGACCTGCTGGCGAGCCTGCTGGAGGAATGGCGCCTGCGCAACTGCCGGCCGTTCCAGGCGCTGGGCGACAGCCAAGTGACCGACGGGCCGGCCTTCTTCGACGACGTGACCGGCGTGTGGATCAGGGAGGATCCCTTCAGCCCGAAGCTCGATCTCGCGATCCGCGACTGGTCGCGCAGTTCCACCGCCATCGCACGCGAGGTCCGCGATCAGGACGGCTTCCGTATGGCCCTGCTCGTCAAGGCCTTCGCGGCAATGGGCTACGACGCCGACGAGGCGCTGATCCGGGCCCGCATCACCTACTTCCAGCAGATCGGCTACTACGCGACCTACTTCAAGGAACCTCCCGCGGAGCGTAAGCGCTTCCGGCCGATCTATTCGAAGATCCTTATCGGCGCCGTCGAGAACTGACGGCACCAGAACCAAGAGGAAGAAATGTCCCTGCCGGTCCCCTATCTTTCCGCCCGCACCTTGACCGTGGTGAAGCCGGTCGACACGTCGCGGGCCGAGCGTGTCGTCAATCTCGGGCTGAACGAAAGCTGGATCGGTCCGGCTCCGGGCGTCGTCGATGCCATTCGCGACAGTGCTGTCAGCGTTCACCGTTACGCCGACCCCGGCTGCGGGGTCATGCGCGCCACGATCGGGCGGGAGTTCGGGCTCGACCCGGCCCGCATCGTCTGCGGCAACGGCTCCGAGGAACTGCTCGACGCGGTTGGCCGCGTCTATGCCCGCGCCGGCGACGAGATCCTGTTCCCGGCCTATTCCTTCCTGCAATTCGCGATCGTCGCCTATCGCCTCGGCGCCACGGCGGTGGAGGCGCCACTCGGCCCCGGCTTCGTCGTCGATGTCGACGCGCTGCTGGCATCGGTCACGCCCCGCACGCGTGTCGTCTTCCTCGCCAATCCCAACAATCCGACCGGCACGGCCGTACCGATGGAAGAGGTGGCGCGGCTTGCCCGCGAACTGCCCTCCCACATCGTGCTGGTGCTGGACTGCGCCTATGCGGAATATGTCGACCCCTCGGAAGCGGCCGTTGCCTTCGCCATTGCCGACCGCCATCCCAATGTCGTCGTGACGAGGACCTTCTCGAAAGCCTATGGCATGGCCTCGGCCCGCGCGGGCTGGGCCTATGCCCACGCCGACGTCGCCGTTGCCCTCAACAATGTCCGCGGCATCGGCAATGTGAACGGCATGGCGCAGGCGGCGGCGACCGTCGCGATCGGCGAGCAGGGCTTCATCGGCGAGGTGCGCAGGCGCACGGCCGAGGGCCGTTTGCATCTCGAAACGCAACTGCGCGGGCTCGGCTTCGAGGTCGTCGACAGCGCCGCGAACTTTGCCTTCGCGCGCCTGCCCGTGGCCGAACCCGGCTGGGCCCTGGCGACGGTGGCGCGGCTCGCCAGGCGGGGTTTCGTCATCCGCTCGAACGAGGACTACGGCCTGCCGGAATGGCTGCGCATCTCGATCGCCGACCGGACCGATCTCGACCAGGCCGTCGCGCTGCTGGCCGTCGAGGTCGCCGCTGCCGCGCCGGTCGCGCGACGGGCTTAGGTTGACAAGGAATGAGGGCTAAAAAAATAGTACATTTAAATATCAGAATTCATCGGCGCGCGCATTGCCGGGCAGAACGGATCGTCGCAACGGCGCACCGGAGAATAATGCAGGCCACAGCGCCGGGGCGACGGCTTCCGGCATCATCGAAACAATGAGGAGGATTACATGAAGAAGCATAAATCACTGCACAGCGTCGCGCTCGCCGTCGCGGCTTTCGCCGGAAGCGTCGGCATGGCCGCTGCCGCCGAGTTGCCGAAGTCGGCCGAAGTGAAGGACACCGGCAAGCTGGTCATCGCCAACACGCTGGAATACGCGCCCTTCGAATTCATCGACGAGAAGGGCGAGCAGGTCGGCATCAACATCGAGCTGGCCCAGGAAACCGCCAAGATGCTCGGGGCCGAGCTCGAGGTGACGCGCATCCCCTTCCCTTCGATGATCCCCGGCCTCGCCGCGGGCCGCTTCAAGATCGCCTGGGAGACCTTCGCGGCGACCGAGGACCGGCTGAAGCAGGTCGATTTCGTCATGTTCATCAAGTCCGGCATCGTGGCTTCGACCACGCCCGACAAGGCGCCGAGCTTCCAGGGCGAGAACAATCTGTGCGGCAAGCGTCTCGGCGTCATCGGCGGCGCGGTGTCGGATTTCATTGCCGACCGGCTCAACGAGGAATGCAAGACGAAGGGCCTGCCCGAACTCACCAAGAGTGTCTTCCCCGAAGGCAAGGACATCATCCAGGCCGTGCTCTCCGACCGCATCGATGCGCGCCTCGACGACGCCACGGCCTCCGGCTATTTCGAGGTGACCAGCAAGGGCCAGCTCGTCGTCGTTCCGGGTCTCTATGACGTCGCGCCGCTCGGCATCGCCGTTCCGAAGGGCGACAAGGACACGGCCGAGATGCTTCGCGCCGCGCTGGAGGAGATGATCAAGAACGGCACCTACGAGACGATCATGTCCAAATACGGCATGACCAGCGCGATGATCGAGGAAGCCTACGTCGTCGACAGCGCCGACAAGATCCGCAAATAGTGTGACATACGGCCCGGGCGGAGGCTTCTCCGGCCCGGGCCATTTCGAGGATGGTTGCATGACCCAGGCGCAACCCCAGGCATCGGTCGAGGATCTCGTCGTCGTTCCGGTGCGCCACTACGGACTTTGGATCGGAACCGCGGTCACGCTCGTGGTGCTGTTCGTCATCGTCGAGGCGCTGGCGACGAACCCGGCCTTCGACTGGCCGACCGTCGGCAAGTATCTTTTCCATCCGTCCATCATGCGCGGGCTGGGGCAGACGATCCTGCTCACCGTCATCATCATGGCGCTGTCGATCGTCATCGGCGCCGTCGTCGCCATCATGCGGCTTTCGCCGAGCCGCATCCTCAACAGCTTCGCCGCCGGCTACATCTGGTTCTTCCGCGGCGCGCCTGCGCTCATCCAGCTGATCTTCTGGTTCAACCTGTCGCTCGTCGTGCGGGAATTCTCGCTCACCCTGCCCTTTCTCGGCACTCTCTTCTCGGTCAAGACCAACGACTTCATGACGCCCTTCGTCTCGGCCGTGATTGCGCTTTCGCTGCACGAGGCTGGCTACATGGCCGAGATCGTGCGTGCCGGCATCAATTCTGTGCCGAGCGGCCAGACGGAAGCGGCGGGCAGCCTGGGCATGACCCGCGGGCTCATCCTGCGCCGCATCACGCTCCCGCAGGCCATGCGCTTCATCGTTCCGCCGACCGGAAACGAGACCATCAATCTCCTGAAGACGACCTCGCTCGTCACCATCATCGCGGTGGATGACCTGCTCTATTCGGCCCAGAGCATCTATGCTCGCACCTTCGAGACCATACCGCTGCTGATCGTCGTCGCCTTCTGGTACCTCTTCGTGGTCACCCTCCTGTCGATCGGCCAGCATTTCATCGAGCAGTACTACGGAAGGAGCGACCAGCAGCAGGGACGGCCGATGAACCGCATCCTGCAGCGCGCCTTCCGTTTCCGCCGCGAGGCTCGACCGGCATGAGCTCGAAAGCCGAAAACCAGGCGCGCTTCGGCGTCCCTGAAAACTCCATGGTCTTCGCGAGCGGCGTGCGCAAATCCTTCGGAACGCTCGAGGTGCTCAAAGGCATCGATCTCAACGTGCCGGCCGGCTCCGTGGCCTGCATCATCGGGCCTTCGGGCTCGGGCAAGAGCACCTTCCTGCGCTGCATCAACCACCTCGAGGAAGTGAGCGGCGGGGTGCTGCTGGTCGACGGCGAATTCGTCGGCTACGACCTTCGCGACGGCAAGCTCTACGAGGTCAAGAACAGCCTGCTCTGCCGGCGCCGCGCCGACATCGGCATGGTGTTCCAGTCGTTCAACCTGTTCTCCCACATGACGGCGCTGGAGAACCTTATCGAGGCGCCCATCATGGTGAAGGGCATGCCGCGTGGAGAGGCCGTCGATAAGGCACGCGCCCTGCTCGAACGCGTGGGCCTGGCTGACAAGGCCGGCTTCTATCCGCGGCAGCTTTCCGGCGGACAGCAGCAGCGCGTCGCGATCGCCCGCGCGCTCGCCATGAACCCCAAGGTTCTGCTCTTCGACGAACCGACCTCGGCACTCGACCCCGAACTGGTGGGCGAAGTGCTGCTGGTGATGCGCGACCTCGCAGAAAGCGGCATGACCATGGTGGTCGTCACCCACGAGATCGGCTTCGCCCGCGAGGTCGGCGACCAGCTCATCTTCATGGACAAGGGCGTCGTCGAGGAACGCGGTGGACCCAAGGAGATGATCGCCAACCCGCAATCGCCGCGCACACGGGAGTTTTTGTCGCGGGTGCTGTGAGGGGCAGGATTTCGACGCTCGGCGCCTAGGCACCCCTCATCCGACCTCGCCCTTACGGGCGAGGCCACCTTCTCCCACAAGGGGAGAAGGCCGGAGCCTGGTTTGGCCGGCTCTGCAAATCACCAGCGTTGAAGATTGGCCGAAGCGCTGCTGCAGCGCGTTCCCTTCTCCCCCTGTGGGAGAAGGTGGCCGCGCGAAGCGCGGTCGGATGAGGGGTACTCCCACGCTCCAAGTCCCTCAACCGAGCAGAGCCTGCTTCCCTCAGAACCGCAGCGACCTCAAACCCACCGTGCGATCGATGACAAATATCGCCGCGAAGGTGAGGAAGATGCTGAGCGAGGCGATCGCCGCCGCCGTCGGATCGAAGTTGAAGCGCAGATAGTCGAACAGCTCCAGCGGCAGCGTGTTCGTGCCGAGCGACTTCAACAGCAGCGAGATGTTGAAGATGTCGAAGGAGATGACGAAGGCGAACAGGCAGCCGGTGATGATGCCGGGCTTGATCGCCGGCAACGTCACACGCCGGAAGGTCATCCAGGCGCCGGCACCGAGGCTGCGCGCGGCTTCTTCCTGCGACCTGTCGAAATTGAACAGCGCCGACGAGACATTCAGAAACACGTAGGGAAAGGTCACTACGACGTGGCCGACCTGGATGCCGATCGAATAGTCCGTGCCCAGCCCGATCTCGTAGAAATAGAAGAGGAGCGCGATCGCGGTCAGGATCTCGGGGACCAGCAACGGGCTGGTCATGACCACGCGGATCTGGTCGCGCCAGGCGCCTGCGTGCCGCGCGACATGGATGGCGGCAATCGTTCCGATGACACCGTTGACGAGCATCGAGATCGCCGCGATCCGCACCGAATAGAGTGTGGCGTCGAGGAACCGCGCATTGGAGAACAGCGCCTCGAACCAGCGCAGCGAGAAGCCTTCCAGCGGAAAGGCCAGGAACTCGCCCGAATTGAAGGACAGAAGCACGACGAGCACGATCGGGAACATCAGGAAGATGTAGATCGCCGCCACGAGCACCGTGAACGCCCGGTCGAGCACGGTCTTTTCAGTACCGCTGCTCATGGCAGCCTCCGCATCGCCCGCGCCGTCAGCTTGAGATAGAGGCCGACGAAGATGACCGCGACCGCCGCCATGATGATGGCGAGTGCGGCGCCCGCCGGCCAGCGGAAGTTGTCGACCAGATACTGCACGACGAGCACCGACATGGTCCGGCCGCTGGTGCCGCCGAGCATGGCCGGGGTGACATAAGCGCTGATCGACAGCACGAATACCAGGATGGTGCCGGCCTGAATGCCCGGCAGGCTGAGCGGCAGCGTGACCTTCAGGAAGGTGCGTACGCGCGAGGCGCCGAGCGACCGCGAGGCCAGGGCCAGATCGGGGCTGATGGCCTGCAAATTGCCCAGCAGCGGCAGGATGACGAAAGGCAGGAAGACATGCGTGAGAGCGATCGTCACGCCAAGCGTGTTGTTCATCAGTTGCAGGGGAAAGTCGACGAGGCCGACCGCCTTCAGCGCCTGGTTGGCGACGCCGTTGTTCGACAGGATGATCATCCAGGCGAAAGTGCGCACCACCAGCCCGACCAGCAGCGGCGAAAGCACGAAGATGTAGAGAAGGCTGGTCCAGCGCGAGCGCGAATTGGCGAGATGATAAGCGACGGGATAGCCGAGCAGCAGGGCAAGAACGGTGACCGTGATCCCGATCATGACGGTGCGGCCGAGGATGCCCCAGATATAGGGGTCGGCGAGCGCCGACGTGTAATGGGCGAGCGTGAAGCCGTCGCCATAGACGGCCCGGGTCGAGGCCTCGCGCAGGCTCATCGTGATGATGGAAAGATAGGGCAGCGCGAAAAAGCCGATCAGCAGCACCAGAGCGGGCACGATCATCCATGCCGAGCCGGCGCCGAGCGCCCGTCGGTCGGCGCGTGGCACGGCCCCGCTCATGACGCGAGCAGCCATGTGTCGCCGGCGGCAAAGCTCAGCGCTACCCGTTGGCCGGCCGCGACGGCATCACGGCCGCTCACGTCGACCACGACCTGGTCTCCGCCGTTCAGTTCGACCTTCAGCTGGTTGGCGCTGCCCTGATAGACGCTGCTGACGACGGCGCCGCGCAGGACGTTGTCCGCGGCGCCGCCTTCGGCCGGCGCGGCGTCGCCGTTCGTCGTGCGGATATTCTCGGGCCGTATCATGACGCTGACCTCGACGCCGCGGGCGAGCCCGGACGGCCCCGTCGCGCCGATGCCGCCGCATGATGTCTCGATCCTGTAAATGCCGTCGCCTGTTGCCTCCACGACGTGTCCGCGCAGCGTGTTGGAGCGCCCGATGAAATCGGCGACCGAACGCGAGGCGGGGCGCTCATAGACGTCGCGCGGCGTGCCGAACTGCGAGATGGAACCGGCGCTCATCACCACGATCTTGTCCGACATGACGATCGCCTCGGACTGGTCGTGGGTGACATAGATGGCGGTGATGCCGACGCGCCGCTGCAGGTCGCGGATGAAGAAACGCATCTCGTCGCGAAGCGTGGCGTCAAGATTGGCGAGCGGCTCGTCGAGCAGCAGCACCGACGGCTCTATCACCAGGGCGCGGGCAAGCGCGACACGCTGTTGCTGGCCGCCGGAAAGCTCACGCGGAAAGCGTTTCTCGTAACCCTCGAGCCGCACCATGGAGAGAACGTCACCGATGCGCCGGCGGCGCTCGGCCGGCTCGACCTTGCGTACCTCGAGGCCGAAGCCGAGATTTTCCGCCACGGTCATATGAGGAAACAGCGCATAGGACTGGAACACCATGCCGATGTCCCGCTGTTCGGGCAGCGCGCGCGTGACGTCGCGCTCGCCGAAGAGGATACGGCCACTGTCCGGACGCTCGAAGCCGGCGATGCAGCGCAGCGTGGTGGTCTTGCCGCAGCCGCTCGGACCCAGCAGCGAGACGAACTCGCCCTGGGCGATCGGGATCGTTATGTCCTTGAGGATGTGAAGGTCGCCGTATCGCTTGTTGATACGGTCAATGGTCAGCGCGGTCATCGCTCCCCTCTGGAATGCGCCAATGAGATCGGCGCTGCCGCTTTGGCTGTTTTGCTCGAGCATCGGATTTTGCCCGAAACCGGCACCCACTCTCGGGGCAGATGCTCCAACCAATGCGGGGAGACGGACGTCTCCCCGCATTCGCATATGGCCGTCAGGCCATCTCGCGGTTCCACCGGTCGGCAATCTCGGCCGACCTGTCGACATAGCTGTCCCAGTTGAAGCTCTTGATCTCGCTCATGCGCGGACCGACGATCGGGATGCGCTTGGCGAGTTCGCCGTCGACGACCGACTCGCTGTTCGTGGGAGAGGTGAAGAAGGCCCTCGCCATGTCCTGCTGCACCTTGGCGTCGAGCACATAGTTCAGATAGGCGTGCGCGGCGTCCTTCTCGGCGCCCGTGGCAACCAGGTTGAAGGATTGCTCGAAGGCAAGCACCCCTTCCTTCGGCGCGACGATCGCCACCGGCGCGCCCTTGTCCTGGAGCACCATGATCTCGGTCCAGTCGACCGGCGCCACGACGGCGTCGCCGCGCATCAGGGCCGTTGCCACCTCGCCGCTCCAGGAAGCCTGGGTGAAGGGCAGCAATTCCTTGATCTTGGCGAAGGCCGTTTCGAAATCGTCCGGCGAGCTGCCGAAGAGTTCGGCGGCCAGGCGCAGGAACAGGACGGCGCCGGTGTTGCCGATCTGATAGAGCCCGATCCGCCCCTTGAACTCCGGGTTTTCCCAAAGGTCGCGCCAGGAGGCCGGCGGCGTCTTCACCATGTCGGTGCGGTAGGCGAGCCCGATCGGCGAGACGATCGCCCGGATGCCGGCCGCATCCTTGTTGACGAATTGCGGAAACACCTTCTGGGCGTTGGGCACCTTGGCGAGATCGAAGGGTTCGAAGAAGCCTTCGGCGCGCAGCATGGCAGCGATGTTCTCGTTGCCCATGAAGATGCTGTAAGGCGAGCTGCCGCCGCCGGCCCGGATCTTGGCGACGAAATCCTTGCCCAGGCCGACGTCGAGCCGCGGCTCTATGCCGGTCGCCGCGCTGAAGCCCGGCAGGAGCTGGGCCTCCCAGAACTTGGCCCAGAGCCCGCCATAGGTCGGCACGACCAGCGACTGCTGGGCGGCGGCCATGCGCGTCCCGGCCATTGCGGCAAAAGCGGCGGCAGCGCCGACCGAGAATTCACGTCTCGTCAGTCTCATCCGATATCTCCATGTTCCCGACTGCATCTTATTGTTAGGCTGCATCCCAGAGTCTGGAGATGCGCCGGTTGGATCGAAGGCTTGCATCTTTTGATCAGGTGGTCAACAAATTAGATATTGTAATATTGAAATAAGCGAAAACGCGGCGAGGGAGAGAAGACGCATGGAGCAGGCAACGGCCGAGATACAAGCCACGAAGAGCCTGGCGCATCAGATCGCGACGGCTCTGCAGCAGGAGATCGTGCAGGGCACGCTGAGCGTGGAGGAACGGCTGCCCTCCGAGACCGAGATCGCGAAACGCTTCGGCGTGTCGCAGCCGACGGTGCGCGAGGCGTTGAAGATCCTCGCCGCCAAGAAGCTGGTGCGCTCCAAGCGCGGCCCCAATGGCGGTGTCTTCGTCAACGCTCCTTCGCTCACGGCCGCCAGCCACATGCTTCAGGAGATGACGACCTGGTTCGTCGGCCTCGGCGTCTTCGGCCTGTCGGAGATCGTGGAAGCGCGCCTGCTGCTCGGCCGCACCTGCGTCCAGCTCGCAGCCCAGCGAGCCACCGAGGAGGACCTGCGCAGCATCGAGGCGACGCTTGATGCTTTCGAGCGCGTCGACATATCGGATGAGGAATTCTGCCGGCTGGACGTCGCGTTCCACCACGCCATCGCGCAGGCGACGGGCAACAACGAGCTCCGCTTCATCATGCTCGTGGTCAACGATTCGCTCATCCCCGCCACCAACATGATCTCCTTCCGCTTCCGGGAGCGGGGGCGCGTGGTGTCGCTGCATTCGGACATCCTCGATGCGCTCCGCGCCCGCGACGCCGCGGCCGCGACCGCCGCCTTCGAGGAGCTGATCGCCTATCAGTCCAGCGTCTATGAGAAGGCGCTTTCGGCCCGACAGGCGGAGCAGCCGCGAAAGCAGGCCCTTACACAGGATGGTCGATGAACTCCCTCACGGCCGAAGGTCAACATCTGGTCGAGGCGTTGCGGCCGGATGGCAGCCGCGTCTATCGCAGCTCGGGTCCTCTCCCCGCGAGCCTGCCAGACATATTCCACCGTTTTCGTGAATGGGCATTGCAGGCGCCGGACCGGCTGCTTTTGTCGGAGCCGGGCCCCGGAGGAAGACGAGGGCTCACTTATGGCCAGGCCCTCGCCCGCGCCCTCGCCGTCCGGCATCGGCTCGCCTCCGCCTATGGCGTCGGCAAGGGCAACTGCGTGGCGACGCTCGCGCCGGCTGGCATCGACGCACTGATCCTCAAGCTCGCCTGCCTCGCCGGCGGCTTCGTCCACTGTGCATTGCCGCCCTTCCCCTTCCGCGACGGCGGAAAAAATCCGGCGACCGAACCTTTCCTGGCCGCCGCGGCGCCGAAGCTGCTCGTCGCTCCCACGGGCCATCCGGCCATCGAGAATCTCGGCGCGGTGCCTTTGGCTGCCCTGGCCAATGCCACGATGGATTCAGGCGAAGCCGAAAACGAAGCAGCCTCGTCCGACGATTGGGCGGCGATCTTCTTCACGTCAGGGAGCACCGGCGTACCAAAGGGCGTGCCGATCACCCGTGCCATGATCTCCTCCAACCAGGGCGCGATCGCCGCGATGTGGCCCTTCCTCGCAGACACACCGCCGGTGCTGGTCGACTGGCTTCCCTGGCACCACGTCTTCGGCGGACTGGACAACATCTTCAAGGTCATCTGGAACGGCGGCACGATGCATGTCGACGCGCCGCCGGGTCCTGGCACGATCGAGGCCAGCGTGGAGCTGATGGCCGAGGTCTGCCCGACCATGCATGTCGCGGTCCCGCTCGGGCTGCGTCTCCTTCTCGACCGACTGGAAGGCGATGCCGAGGCGGCCCGCAAAGCCACTCGGGGATTGAAAGCCGTCTTCTTCGCCGGGGCCGGCATCGATGCCGAGCTGTGGCAGCGGCTGGTGGCTTTCCGTGATGCCCATGGCGGCTTCGAGATCCTGTCCGGCTATGGTGCGACGGAAGCAGCATCCACCATCTGTCTCTCGCCGGCGCCGCTGGAGCGGCCGGGCGAGCTCGGCCATCCCCTGCCCGGTCACGAGATCGCCCTTGTAGAGGCCGACGGACGCACCGAGCTTCGCGTTCGCGGCCCGAATGTCGCGCCGTGCTATCTGATCGAAGGCCGCAGGAGCGAACTTCCGATCGACGAGCACGGCTTCTACCGTACCGGCGACGCCGCGGTTCTGCGCAAACGCTCGGACGGCGTCCCGGTCTTCGCCTTCGACGGGCGCCTGGCCGAGGATTTCAAGCTGTCGAGCGGCATCAAGGTGCGCACCGGCCCGCTGCGAGCCGGAATCCTGGCTCAATGCGCGCCACTGGCCGACGACGTGGTGATCTCGGGCGAGAACCGAGATCAGCTTGTGGCCCTGGTGTTCCCTGCTGCTGCATATAAAAACGATCCCGATCTCACGGCGCAGCTTGCCGCCCGCATCGGAACGTGGAACGCCGGCAACGGCGGCAGTTCCACCCGGATCGCGCGTTTCGACATAGCGGCCTCGCCTGCCGACCGCACGAAGGGCGAACTCTCTGACAAGGGCCAGATCGTGCGATCGCGCTATCTGCGCAACCACGCGGCCCTGTTCGATGCCCTCCAATCGGGCGGGAGATACCTGCCGGAAGCGTAGGTCCTGCCAGATTCTTGGTTGCCAGCCCGCCTGCCGGCGGACCCCTCATCCGACCGCGCTTCACGCGGCCACCTTCTCCCACAAGGGGAGAAGGGAAGGCTTGCAACAGCGCTTCCGCCAGTCGCCGACGTTGGTGATTTGCTGTAACGGCAAAGCCAGGCTCCGGCCTTCTCCCCTTGTGGGAGAAGGTGGCCGCGCGCAAGCGCGGACGGATGAGGGGTCCTGCCGGCAGGCGGTCTTTGGACAACTTGCCGATCAATCCAGATCGCGGAACGGCTTCTCGCGGATGTCGAGGAACTCCTTCAGCGAGTGATCCTTGAGCAGACGCATCCAGTACCTCCCCTCCTCGGAGGCATGGAGGATCGCGGTGGTCTCGCGATTGTAGGTCCAGGAGCTGCCGAGACCGGCCGTCTCCTGCTGATGGTTCAGCGCCGCCTTGGCGAATTTGATCGCAGCACCCGGCATGCGCGCGCATTTGCGGGCGAGTTTCTCGCTTTCGGCCTTCAGCCGGTCGCGCGGCACGGCCTTGTTGACGAGATGGATGCGCTCGGCCTCGCGGCCGTCGATGAGGTCGCCGGTATACATCAGATGCCGGGCGTGGATCATCGGAACTGTCCAGGGCAGCATCAGCGTCGGCGGCGCCGATACGTGGCGAACTTCGGGCTCCCCGAACATGGCATCCTCGGCGGCGATCACCATGTCGCAGCACATCATCAGTTCGAGGCCGCCGGCCAGCGCATAACCGTTGACCGCCGCGATGATCGGCAGCGGCGCCTCGCGGATGAGCTGCATGCGGCGCATGTTCGCGCCGATGTCCTCGCGCCAGCCCTCGGCGTCCATCTCGAAATCCTCGCCGCCGAGATCGAAGCCGGAGGTGAAGGCACGCCCCGCCCCGGTGATGATCACCGAGCGCACATCGGGATCCTTGACGGCCCGCTTGATCGCCGCCTCCAGCGCGTCGCCGAGCGCCTGGTTCATGGCGTTCATCTTGTCGGGACGGTTGAGGGTCAAGGTGACGAAGGCGTCCTCGGCGTCCTTTTCCCAGAGTACCAGTTCGCTGCTCATTTCAGACCCTCTCAGGCGATCTCGATGACGACGCGGCCGCGCACGGCGCCGGCCACGATGCTCTTGGCGAGCTCGGGCAGGTCCTTCATCGGATGGACCTCGGTCATGGCCGCCAGCTTCTGGCGGTCGAGGTGGTCGGCCAGTGTCCGCCACGCCCTTTCGCGCTTGGCGGTGGGCGCATGAACGGAATCCACGCCGATCAAGGTCACGCTGCGCAGGATGTGCGGGAAGACGGAGCCCGGCAGGTCGTTGCCGCCGGCGAGGCCGCAGGCCGCCACCGCGCCGCCATAGACGGTCTGCGCGAGCACATTGGCGAGCGTCGTGGAACCGACGGAATCGACGGCGCCGCTCCACCGCTCCTTCTGCAGCGGCCTCACCTCGCCGGCGAGCTCGGCCCGGTCGAGGAACGAGGTCGCCCCCAGCCCGCGCAGATAGTCATGCGTCTCGGCGCGTCCGGTCGAGGCGACCACCACATAGCCCTTCGAGGACAGCAGGCTGACCGCGGTCGAGCCGACGCCACCGGCAGCACCCGTCACAAGCACTTCGCCCTTGCCGGGCTGGATGACGCCCCAGTCCTCCAGCGCATTGACGCACAGCGCGGCCGTATAGCCGGCGGTGCCGATCGCCATGGCCTCCTTCAAGGTGAAGGCATCGGGAAGGCGTATGAGCCATTCGGGCTTGAGCCGCTGGAAGCGCGTATAGCCGCCCCATTCGGTTTCGGACAGGCCCCAGCCATTGACCACGACCCGGTCGCCCGGCGCCCAGGCGGAGGAGCGCGATTCCACCACCGTGCCTGATATATCGATGCCGGCCACCATGGGCAGGCGCCGCGCGATGCGGCCCTTGCCGGAGACGGCGAGCCCGTCCTTGTAGTTGAGGCTCGAATAGCTCACCTCGACCAGCACGTCGTGGTCGGGCAGGTCCTTCTTGGTGATCTCGCGAAAGCCCGCGCGGGGCTTGCCGTCGACATCCTCCACCATCATCGCGGAAAAAGCTTCGGTCATGTTCATCTCCAGGAGTGCATTGTCTTGATCGCCGGCGTCAGCCGCGCGCGGCGCGCTTCGCCTCGCGTTCGGCCAGCCGCTTCAGGCTGACGGCATAGCTGTCGCGCAGATAGGCGAGCAGTTCGGAAAGCACCGACGTCGCGCCGGCAGCGTCGCGCGCCTCGATGGCGTCGGCCAGCCGCTGGTGGAAATCCGCAACCTTCTTCCGCTCGCGGACCTGCGAAACGATCATGTTGGTGATCGGCATGAACGCTTCGACCACAGTATACATCATCAGGCTGAGAGGTCCGTTTCCGGCGGCCTTCACCAGCGACCGGTGGAAGCGCACGTCGGAGGCGCAGAACTCCTCGTCGGTCGGCGTCGTACTGCGCTGCAGGGCGACTTCGGCCCGCATGGCCTTCAGATCGGCATCGCTGCGCCGCTCGCAGGCGAGCCGGCAGCAGATCGCCTCGGTCTCCAGCCGGGCGCCGATGATCTCGTCGATGTCGAAGGCGCCGACGCCGACGAGCAGCGTCGCAGCACCCGTGATCGCCGAGGACAGGCCTTCCGGATCGGGACGGCTGACGAAGGTGCCGCCGCTCGGGCCGCGCTGCGAACGCACGAGGTTCTGCGCGGCCAGACGCTTCAGCGCCTCGCGCACGGTCGGGCGGGATATGCCGAAGCTACGGGCGAGCTCTTCCTCGGTCGGGAGCCTCTCGTCGATCTTGAGCCTGCCGTCGAGGATGGCCGCGCGGATCTTGTCGGCAACCTGCCGGGCGACGCCTGTGCGGACTACATCCTGATATTCGATCGGCATTCGTCCTCCCTCGGTGCGATCGTGCCGCAGATCGGCGCCAACCGCGCCACCAGCCGAAGCCGGAATGACATCTAAACAATATAAGTTTGACAAATATTGCAAGCGAAATAGTCTGATGCCAGACAGCGTCCGGAGATCGCTTTCCTCCGGATCATCCCGGCATCATGGCGCGACCCGACGACCAGCTTCTCTCCCATCTCGCCGCACGGCTCGACCGGGCCGCGCTGCTGGTCGGCGACGATATCGACCAGCGATATTCTGACGACCTCTCGGGCGGTGAGAGGATACGCCCGGGCTTCGTGCTGCGGCCGCGCAACACCGACGACGTCGTGGAGATCCTGAAGGCCTGCAACGCGGCGCGCCAGCCTCTGGTCGTGCAGGGTGGCCGGACGGGTCTTGCGGGTGCGGCCAGGGTCCTTCCGGGCGAAGCCGTTCTCTCGCTCGAACGCATGACCTCGCTTCAGGACGTGGAACCCTTGGCGGGCTCGGTGATCGCCGAGGCGGGTGTGCCCCTGCAGATCGTGCAGGAGCGCGCCGAGGCAGCGGGCTTCGTGTTCGGCGTCGATATCGGCGCGCGCGGCACCGCCACGATCGGCGGCAACATCGCCACCAATGCCGGCGGCATCCGGGTGCTGCGCTACGGGAGTTTCCGCGCGCAGGTGCTGGGCCTCGAAGCGGTGCTGGCGGATGGCAGCGTGCTTTCGTCGCTCGGTGGTCTCGCCAAGGACAATTCCGGCTACGATCTCGGCCAGCTCTTCATCGGAAGCGAAGGCACGCTCGGCGTCGTGACCCGGGCCTGCCTAAGGCTGCACCCGAAGCCGGTGACCCAGGCCGTCGCCTTCTGCTCGCTGTCTTCGCTCGACGCTGCTTTCAGCCTGCTGAGGTTCCTGCGTGGCAGGCTCGGACAACTGCTTGCCGGTTTCGAGGTCATCCTCGCGCCCCTGATCGGCGACATGGTCGCAGCACTCGGCCTCACCCCGCCGGTCGCTCTTGGCGCGCCAGTCTATGTGCTCACCGACATCCAGGGATTGACCCCCGGCGCCGACGAAGAGGCCTTCGCCCAGGCCCTCGGCCAGGCGATCGAGGACGGGCTCGTGGAGGACGCCGTGCTGTCCCAGTCCGATCGCGAATTCCATGCGCTTTGGGACCTGCGGGACGACTGCAACCGCTTCCTCTTCGCTCAAGGCACCAATCTCGGCCTCGACGTCAGCCTGCCCTTGCCGCGCATGGGGGCGTTCCTGGAGGCTGCCCGGGAGGCCCAGGCACGCGCCGACCCCACCGCGCGCGCCTACATCTTCGGCCATCTGGGCGACGGCAACCTTCACTACATCGTGGTCACCGACAAGCCGGACGGCGTCGCCAAGGCGGTCTTCGACTGCGTGGCGAAAGCCGGCGGCTCGATCTCGGCCGAGCACGGCATAGGGCTGGACAAGAAGCGCTATCTTCATCTGACCCGCAGCGAAGCCCAGATCGCCGCGATGCGGCGCCTGAAGGCGACCTTCGATCCCAACGATATCCTCAATTCCGGCCGCATCTTCGACATGCCGCCTGCCATCTCCTGAGAACTCCGGCATGACCGCAGCCACATCCACCGAACGAACCGGCACGGCTCGGCCCGTCGATATGCCGTCGGCGCTCGACGAGCGCTACACGCTCGAACGCGGTCGCATCCTTGTATCGGGCACGCAGGCTCTGGTGCGCCTGCCCATGGTGCAGCGGCAGCGCGATCTCGCCGCGGGTCTCAACACGGCAGGCTACGTCTCCGGTTACCGCGGCTCGCCGCTCGCCGGTTTCGACCGCGAGATGGCCAGCGCCCGCAGATATCTCGCGGCGAACCACATCGTCTTCCAGCCGGGCCTCAACGAGGACATGGCGGCGACCGCCGTGTGGGGCACGCAGCAGACCGGGCTGTTCCCCGGGGCGCGTTATGACGGCGTCTTTTCCATGTGGTACGGCAAGGGGCCCGGCGTCGACCGCACGATGGACGTCATCCGCCACGCCAACGCAGTCGGCACAGACAGGCATGGCGGCGTGCTGCTCCTGGTCGGCGACGACCATGGCGCCGTCTCCTCCACTCTGCCGCATCAGAGCGAGCACAATCTGATCTCGGCCATGGTGCCGCTGCTGTCGCCGGCGGGCGTCGGGGAATATATCGACCATGGCCTGCTCGGCTGGGCGCTCAGCCGCTATTCCGGCGCCTGGGTCGGCTTCAAATGCCAGACCGAGATCGTCGAATGCTCGGCGACCGTCGACCTCGATCCCGAACGGCTCCGGATCGTGACGCCGGATCTGCCGCTGCCGGCCGACGGCCTGTCCATGCGATGGCCTGACGGCAACCTCGCCATGGAGCGGCGGCTGGAAGCCAAGCTGCAGGCGGTCCTCGCCTTCGCCCGCGCCAATCAAATCGACCGTCAGGTCTGGGCCTCGCCCTCGTCGCGGCTCGGCATCGTCGCCACAGGCAAATCCTGGCTCGACCTTATTGGCGCCCTGTCCCTGCTCGGCATCGACGAAGGCGGGGCGGCAGCACTCGGCATCCGCCTCTACAAGGTCGGCATGGTGTGGCCGCTCGAGCCGGAAGGGCTGCGCGCCTTCGCCGACGGCCTGGAGCAGATCCTTGTGGTCGAGGAGAAGCGCCCGGTCATCGAGGACCAGATCAAATCGCAGCTCTTCAACCTGCCGTCCGACCGCCGGCCCCAGGTGTTCGGCAAGACGGACCGCCAAGGAGCGCCGCTGCTGCCCTCGATCGGAGAGATCGGTGCGCTTTCGGTCGCCCGCGCCATTCTCTCGTGGCTGGGCGAACGGGACGCTGAATTGGCCGGCCGGGCACGGCACCTCGCCGGGATCGGCGACCCGGCTCCGGCCGAGCCCGGCATGCCGAGCCGCGAGCCCTATTTCTGCTCGGGCTGCCCGCACAGCATCTCGACCGTCGTGCCCTCGGGCAGCCGCGCCTCGACGGGCATAGGGTGCCACATGATGGTGGTGGGCATGGAACGGGAGACCTCGACCTTCACCCAGATGGGCGGCGAAGGCGGCTCCTGGATCGGCCTGTCACCCTTCACCGACGAGAAGCACATCTTCGTCAATATGGGCGACGGCACCTATTTCCATTCCGGGCTGCTCGCGATCCGCGCCGCGATCGCCGCCAAGGTCAACGCCACCTACAAGATCCTGTTCAACGACGCCGTCGCCATGACCGGCGGCCAGCGGCATGACGGCGAGCTGTCCGTCCCGGCGATCGTCGACCAGGTGCTGGCCGAAGGCGCGAGACAGGTCGTCGTCGTCTCCGAACGGCCCGAACTTCTCGCCGGCGATCTGCCGCGCTCGGTCGAGATCCATCATCGAGACGAGCTCGACCGCGTGCAGAAGGAGCTGCGTGAGTCGCAGGGCGTGACGGTCCTTATCTACGACCAGGTGTGCGCCGCCGAAAAACGCCGCCGGCGCAAGCGCGGCACCTATCCGGTCTCGCCCAAACGCGCCTTCATCAACGAGCTGGTCTGCGAGGGCTGCGGCGACTGTTCGGCCGTGTCGAACTGCATCTCGATCGAGCCGTGCGAGACCGAGTTCGGCCGCAAGCGCATGATCAACCAGTCGAGCTGCAACACCGATCTTTCCTGCATGAAGGGCTTCTGCCCGAGCTTCCTGACCGTCGAGGGCGGCCGCCTGCGCAAGCCGCGCGCCAAGGCCGGCAGCGACGGCGACCAGGGGCTGGCCGAGCCGACGCTTCCCGCGATCGGCGAGCGGCCCTACAGCATGCTGCTCACCGGCATCGGCGGCACCGGCGTCATCACGGTGAGCGCGATCCTTTCGCAGGCCGCGCATCTCGACGGCCTGTCGCTTGTCACCCTCGACCAGACCGGGTTGGCGCAGAAGAACGGCGCGGTCGTGTCCCATATCCGGCTTGCCGCGGATCCGGACAAAATCAACGCCGTGCGCATCGGACCAGGCGAAGCCGATCTCGTGCTCGGCTTCGACCTCGTCGTCGCGGCATCGCAGTCGTCCATTGCCGCCTTCGCCAAGGGACGGACAAGGGCAGTAGTCGACGACCGGCTGGCACCGACTGCCGCTTTCGTGAAAGACACCACGATCGACTTCCGCGAAGGCGCGGTCCTGCGCCGGTTGCGCAAGGCGGGCAGCGACGATGCGATCGAGACCTTGCCGGCAACGAAACTCGCGACAGCGCTGTTCGGCGACGCCATCGCCGCCAACATGTTCCTGCTCGGCCATGCCTGGCAGAAGGGGCTGATCCCCATCGGCCGGGCAGCAATCGAGAAGGCGATCGACCTGAACGGCGCCGGCGTCGCCATGAACCGCGGCGCCTTCGCCTGGGGCCGCCGCTTCGCGGTCGACGCTGAAGCCGTTCGCCGGCAGGCGGGCGATATCACGGAGGCCGCGCCGGCCGCCCGGACCCTCGACGAGATCGTGGCGCGGCGTGTCGAATTCCTCACCGCCTATCAGGACGCCGCCTATGCCCGGCGCTACCGCGCGCTGGTCGAGAAGGCGACGCAGGCCGAGAGGAAGGCCGTACCGGGCAAGGAGGACTTCGCCACGGCGGTGGCGAAGTCCGCCTTCAAGCTGATGGCCTACAAGGACGAATATGAGGTGGCGCGGCTGCACCGCGATCCGGCCATCCGCCGGCAGTTGGCGGAGCAGTTCGAGGGCGACTATCGCATCAGCTACAATCTGGCGCCGCCGCTCTTCGCCCGCATCGATGGACGTACCGGGCGGCCCGCCAAGATGGCCTTCGGACGCTGGATCGAGCCGGCCTTCTGGCTGCTCGCCCGCCTGAAGGGCCTGCGCGGCACCGCCTTCGATCCGTTCGGCCGGACGGCCGAACGCCGTAGGGAACGGCGCCTGATCGTCGACTATTTCGCCCTTGTCGATGAACTCTCGGCGCGTCTGACGTCGGACAACCTCGCAGCAGCGACGGAACTCGCTCGGTTGCCGGAAGAGATCCGCGGCTACGGCCACGTCAAGCACGCCGCCGTCGAGCGCTTCGAGAAGCGCAGGGCGGCGCTGCTTTCAGCATTCGACAAGCGGCCGCCGCTCGACGAGGCGGCTTAGTTAGGCGGCGTCCAGAACTAACCGAATCGCTTCGATAAAAATCTGGCGAAGGCGGTGCGGTGCTACCGCCCCTGGGCTGCCCCTCACTGTCCTGCCGGACATCTCTCCCCGCGAGCGGGGAGAGAGAGGCCGGCCGCTCGGATTTCGCCAATCAGAATCCTCGGCGATGGGCGAAAGCGTAGACCCTATCGACTCTCTCCCCGCTCGCGGGGGTGAGCAACCGGTTCGCGGAGCGAATTCATCGTGCCAGTGGCACGATGAAAGGCCAGCGAACGCCGGAACGCTGCGAAGCAGCGGGGACCCGGCCGGTCGTCCGGCAGGACAGTGAGGGGCGACGCAAGCGAAGCGGTTACGTTTCCTTAGTTAGACGTCTGCGCACCCTCTGGAGCGCAGAAGGGCATCCAGCAAGCTCGCCCGCTCAACCGCGAGCAGCGTGCCTCTTCAGCGCATGCTCGATGAGCGCTTCGATCAGCGCGCCGTAGGGCATGCCATCGGCCGCCAGGGCTTTGGCGTACATGCTGATATTGGTGAAGCCGGGGATCGTGTTGATCTCGTTGAGGACGAGGCTCATATCCGGCCGGAGGAAGAAATCGACCCGCGCCATGGCCTCGCAGCCAAGCGCCCGGAAACCGCGTGCGGCCATCGTCCGCGCGGCTTCGCCGACTTCGGCCGGGACATCTGCGGGTGCGCGCACGATGGCGCCGTCCGCATCGACATATTTGGCTTCGTAGCTATAGAAGCCGTGCTTTGCGGCCGTGATGATCTCGCCCGGCCTGGAAACTGTCAGGCTGCCGTCGGCCCCCTCGAGCACCGCGCATTCGATCTCGCGCGCCTCGACGAATTCCTCCACCAGAACCTTGTCGTCGTGGCGGAACGCCTCCTTCAACGCGGCCTCGAAGCTTCCGGCGTCGCGCACCTTGCCGACGCCGACCGACGATCCCTGGCGGGCCGGCTTGACGAAGAAGGGGGCGCCGAGTTCCGCAGCGACAGCGTCGAAGGGCACGGCTTCGCCGCGCCGCAGCGTGATCGCCCGCGCGACCGCCACCCCCGCCTCCCGCAACAGCCGTTTCGCCACGTCCTTGTCCATGGCCGCGGCCGAGGCAAGCACCCCGCAGCCGACATAGGCGACGTCGGCGACCTCGGCATAGCCTTGCACGGACCCGTCCTCGCCGAAGGGGCCGTGGAGCACGGGGAAAACGACATCGACCGGCGGGAGAGCGACCGCGTCCCCGCCCGCCGCGACGGCGACCATTCGGCCCTTACCGCCGGGGAGCAAAGCCATGTCGGCGCCTTCTGCCGGCACCTCTGACGGCAGCGCGTCGCCATCCAGTTCGACCAGCCGCCAGCGCCCGTCACGGCCGATGCCGATCGGCACGATCTCGAACCGCGCCTTGTCGATGGCCTTCACCACATTGGCCGCCGACAGCAACGACACCTCATGTTCGGCGGACCGCCCACCAAACAGCACAGCAACTCTGGTCTTCCTGGTCATGCTCATCCTCAGCGGCTCCGCGGCCCAACGGCCTTCGACTTACAGGCGATCGACGATTCTGTCACAGGGCCGCGAAACATCGGCCGTTTCGTGACCGAAGGTCGACGCGGCCGATTTCGTCGCGATCTGGCAGCTTTCTTCAAGCGGTCGGCCCGAAGGTGCCGGCCGCCGCCTGATGTGAGGGGACAGCCCTCGTTGCGCTTGCCCTTCGATCCCGCCTGGCCCCCTTGCCAGGCATCGCTACGCGGGCCGCGCACCCATTTCGCCCCTGTTGACAGCGACGACATTCATCCTCCATGCTGAAAGCTCACCAGGGGGGTCCCGACAAGGGGCTGAGATACTGCTGGCCCTGGAGCGCCGCGCTTCCTTTGGACGCGCAAAGGACGCTCCGAGACTTTGAGTCCGGGCAGCGCAGTGACCCGTTGAACCTGATCCAGTTCATACTGGCGTAGGGACGGTGCGAGGCTTCGCGGGTCGGCTCTCATTCGACCTCGGCATCAGGGCAAAGCCCCGATTCCCCTCGGGCGAAGCGTCACTTCCTCCTTTCGGCACGAACTGGGTCTCCGTTGCAATCGAGCAAAGGAGGCTCGCCATGACTGCCCCAACCGTCACAACGGGCGAACTGCCCGCCTCGCGCAAGATCCACAGAGAAGGCACGCTTCATCCGGACCTGCGCGTTCCGATGCGCGAGATCGCGCTGCATCCGAGCGCCGGCGAGCCGCCGGTCATCGTCTATGATTCGTCCGGTCCCTATACGGATTCCAGCGCGCGAACCGAAATCGAACGTGGCCTTCCGCGATTGCGCGAGGACTGGATCGTGGCACGCCGCGACGTCGAGCGTTACGACGGCCGCATCGTCAAGCCCGAGGACAATGGCTTCGTTTCGGCCGAGCGGCTGACGCCGGAGTTTCCCGTCCGAAACCGGCCACTGAGGGCGACGGGTGGCCGGGCCGTCACGCAGCTCGCCTATGCGCGCGCCGGCATCGTCACGCCGGAGATGGAGTTCGTGGCGATCCGCGAGAATCTCGGCCGCGAGCGGCTGCGCGACAAGGCGGCGCGCGACGGCGAGAGCTTCGGTGCGGCGATCCCCGATTTCGTCACGCCGGAATTCGTGCGCGACGAGATCGCCCGCGGCAGGGCGATCCTTCCGGCCAACATCAATCACCCCGAAAGCGAGCCGATGATCATCGGCCGCAATTTCCTGGTGAAGATCAACGCCAATATCGGCAACTCTGCCGTCACCTCCTCGATGGCCGAGGAGGTGGACAAGATGGTCTGGGCGATCCGCTGGGGCGCCGACACGGTGATGGACCTGTCGACCGGCCGCAACATCCACAACATCCGCGACTGGATCCTGCGCAATGCGCCCGCGCCGATCGGCACCGTGCCGATCTACCAAGCGCTGGAAAAGGTCGGCGGCGTCGCCGAGGCGCTGACCTGGGAGGTGTTCCGCGACACGCTGATCGAACAGGCCGAGCAGGGCGTCGACTATTTCACCATCCATGCCGGCGTGCGGCTGCCCTATGTGCCGCTGACCGCCGACCGCGTCACCGGCATCGTCAGCCGCGGCGGCTCGATCATGGCCAAATGGTGCCTGCACCACCATAAGGAGAGCTTCCTCTACGAGCATTTCGAGGAGATCTGCGACATCTGCCGCGCCTATGACGTCGCCTTCTCGCTGGGCGACGGCCTGCGCCCGGGCTCGATCGCCGACGCCAACGACGCCGCCCAGTTCGCCGAGCTGGAGACGCTGGGCGAGCTTACCCGCATCGCCTGGGCGAAAGACTGCCAGGTCATGATCGAAGGCCCCGGCCATGTGCCGATGCACAAGATCAAGCAGAATATGGACAAGCAGCTCGCCCTCTGCGGCGAGGCGCCGTTCTATACGCTCGGGCCGCTCACCACCGACATTGCGCCGGGTTACGACCACATCACCAGCGGCATCGGCGCCGCCATGATCGGCTGGTTCGGCACCGCCATGCTCTGCTACGTCACGCCCAAGGAGCATCTCGGCCTGCCCGACCGCAACGACGTCAAGACCGGGGTCATCACCTACAAGATCGCCGCCCACGCGGCCGATCTCGCCAAGGGCCACCCGGCGGCGAAGATCCGCGACGACGCGCTGTCGCGGGCGCGCTTCGAATTCCGCTGGGAGGACCAGTTCAACCTGTCGCTCGACCCCGATACGGCGCGCGCCTTCCACGACGAGACGCTGCCCAAGGAAGCGCACAAGCTGGCGCATTTCTGCTCGATGTGCGGGCCGAAATTCTGCTCGATGCGGATCTCGCACGACATCCGCGCCGAGGTGCGCTCGGAAGGCATGGCGGCCATGGCCGAGAAATACCGCGCCGGCGGCGACCTCTACTTGCCGGCGACCGAGCGCGTGCCATGAAGGTAACCGTCAAGGGCGCGGGTGTCGCCGGCCTGACGCTTGCCTTCGAACTGGTCGGGCGCGGCGCCGAGGTGGCTGTGGTCGAGCGGCGTGAGCGCATCGCCGGCAACGCCTCCTGGCAGGCCGGCGGCATGCTTGCGCCCTGGTGCGAGCGCGAAAGCGCGGAAGAAACGGTGCTGACGCTTGGACGGCTCGCGGCCGACTGGTGGGGCGCCGCCCTTCCCGGCCATGTCGAGCGCCAAGGCACGCTCGTGCTCGCGCCGTCTCGCGACGCGGCCGAGCTCGACCGCTTCGCGGCGCGAACGACGGGCCACCGCCTCCTCGACGGGGACAGCGTCGCGGCACTCGAGCCGGATCTGGCCGGACGGTTCGGGCGCGGCCTCTTCTTCGCGCAAGAGGCCCATCTCGACCCGCGCCGGGCGCTCCGCACCCTCGCGGAGAAGCTCGCCGCGGCCGGCGTGCACTTTGCATTCGGTTATGGCGCCGTGCGTATGCCCGGTGTGCCCGACTTCGTCGCCGACTGCACCGGCATGGAGGCGACGAATCCCGCCCTGCGCAGCGTGCGCGGCGAGATGCTTCTGTTGCGAACGCGCGACGTCTCGCTGTCGCGTCCGGTGCGGCTCCTCCATCCGCGCTTTCCCGTCTATGTCGTGCCTCGTGCCGGCGGACTCTTCATGGTCGGCGCCACCATGATCGAAAGCGACGCCACGGGGCCGGTCACCGCACGCTCGGCGATGGAGTTGCTCAACGCCGCCTACACGTTGCATCCGGCCTTCGCCGAGGCCGAAATCGTCGAGGCCGGCGTCGGTTTGCGCCCGGCCTTTCCCGACAATCTTCCCCGCGTCGAGCGGAAGGGAAACCACATCGCCATCAACGGCCTCTACCGCCACGGCTTCCTGCTCGCCCCGGCGATGGCGCGTCAGGCGGCCGACCTCATGCTCGACCATGACAGCAACAAGGAGCCTGTCCATGAAGCTCACCATTAACGGCGAGAGCCGTGACGTCACGGCCTCGACGCTGGCCGCCGTGCTCGCCGAGCTCGACTATCAGGGCAACTGGCTGGCGACCGCCCTCAACGGCGAGGTGGTGCCGGCCGCGCGGCGCGCGGCCTGCCCCATCGCGGAGGGCGACCGCATCGAAATCCTGTCGCCGATGAAGGGAGGCTGACCATGCTTTGTCTCTACGGCACCGAACTCGCGTCACGCCTGCTGCTCGGCACCGCCCTCTATCCCTCACCCGCAATACTGGCGGAAGCGGTGAAGGGTTCGCGCACCGAGATCGTCACGGTGTCGCTGCGACGGGAAGCGGCGGGCGGCAGGAGCGGCGAGCAGTTCTGGTCGCTGATCCGCTCGCTCGGCGTCCGCGTCCTGCCCAACACCGCCGGCTGCCATTCGGTCAAGGAGGCGGTGACGACGGCAAAAATGGCGCGGGAGGTCTTCGCCACCGACTGGATCAAGCTCGAAGTGATCGGCAACCACGACACACTGCAGCCCGACGTCTTCGGCCTCGTCGAGGCGGCGCGCATCCTCTCCGACGAAGGCTTTGTGGTGTTTCCCTACACCACCGACGACCTCGTAGTGGCCGAACGCCTGCTCGAAGCCGGCTGCAAGGTGCTGATGCCCTGGTGCGCGCCGATCGGCTCCGCGCGGGGGCCTCTGAACGTCGACGCTTTGCGCAGCCTGCGCGGCCACTTTCCCGACGTGCCGCTGATCGTCGACGCCGGCATCGGCCGGCCCTCGCATGCGGCCGCCGTCATGGAGCTCGGTTACGACGCCGTGCTGCTGAACACGGCCGTCGCCAAGGCCGGCGACCCCGCCGCCATGGCGGTCGCTTTCGCCAAGGCGATCGAGGCCGGCCACGAGGCATGGCTGGCGGGCGTTCTCGCGCCACGCGACGTGGCAGTCCCCTCGACGCCCGTCATCGGCAAGGCGGTGTTCTCATGAAGCTCGACCCGTTTTATCTCATCGTCGACAGCGCCGTCTGGATCGAACGGCTGGTGCCGCTGGGCGTCAGGCTCGTGCAGTTGCGTATCAAGGATCGCGACGAGCCGACGCTGCGCCGCGAGATCCGCGCCGCACGCGAGACCTGCGCCCGCCACAACTGCCGGCTCATCGTCAACGACTACTGGCGGCTGGCGATCGAGGAAGGCTGCGATTTCGTGCATCTCGGGCAGGAAGATCTCGCCGAGGCCGATGTCGGGGCGATCGGCCGAGCCGGACTGAAGCTCGGCCTCAGCACGCACGACCATGCCGAACTGGACACGGCTCTCGCCGCCGAGCCCGACTATGTCGCGCTGGGGCCCGTCTATCCCACCGTGCTCAAGGCAATGAAATGGGCGCCGCAAGGGCTCGACCGCATCGGCGAATGGAAAGCGCGTGTCGGGCCGGTGCCGCTCGTCGCGATCGGCGGCCTCAGCGTCGAGCGTCTCGCCGGCGTGTTCTCGCAAGGCGCCGACAGCGCGGCCGTCGTTACAGACATCACGCGCAATCCCGACCCCGAGGCCCGCACGCGGGCCTGGATCGAAGCCACTGCGCCATGGCGATGACGCCGCATGTGCTCGTCGTCGCCGGCTCCGATTCCAGCGGCGGCGCCGGCATCGCCCGCGACATCGAGACGATCGCGGCCTTCGGGCTGCGCTCCTGTCTCGCGATCACTGCGGTGACGGTCCAGACTCACGATGCCGTCGAGGCCGTGGAACTGGTCGCGCCCGCTCTCGTCGCGGCCCAGATGCGGGCCGCGCTGGCCGCCAATCCGGTCGCCGCGGTCAAGATCGGCATGCTCGGCGCGGGGGAGACGGTTGGCATCGTCGCCGATGTGCTCGAAGAACATCCCGGCCTGCCCGTCGTCCTCGATCCGGTCCTGGTCTCGACCTCCGGCCGCGCTCTGCTCGCGCCGGATGCGGCTGGCCACTTACGGCAAAGGCTGATGCCGCTCTGCCGTCTGGTCACGCCCAACCTTCCGGAACTCGCCTTGCTCACGGGGTCGCGGCAGGCGACCGATGAAACCGAGCTTCTGCGACAGACCCAACTGCTGTTCGACGCCGGCGTGCCGGCGCTGCTCATCAAGGGTGGGCACGCGGGGGGTGAAAGGTCTACGGACCTGCTGTTGCGGCCGGGCGAGCCGCCGCTCCGCTTCGCCGCGCCGCGCCTGGAAGCCTCGATGCGCGGGACGGGCTGCATGCTCGCCAGCTCGGTCGCGGCGCATCTCGCTCAGGGCCAAGCGCTGGAGGAAGCTGTTCGGCGCGCGAAGCTCCATGTCTTCGACGCGTTGCGTGGGAAGATAAGCTCGCCGAGGTAGGAAACCCCAGCCCCCTCCCCGACGAGCCCCCACTCTCCCGGCTTTCACCAGGACCGGCGGTAGCCGGCATCCAGCCCTATGCATCGTCCATGCCAGATTGCTTTCCGGCGCAGATGGCTCTCATGAAGGCGATTTTGTGGCAGAAAGCCGACGGTTGTGGGCCATGGGGCGGTTGCTGGTTCGCAGCACAACCTCTCCGATATGTGCCCTTACGGCACATCTGTGCCACCAAAGGACGGTTCTCGCTGAGAACCGGCAACGTCGCGCATGTCCGACGGGCATTGTCTTGCATGCTTATGGCGACGCAGAGCCGGCCGCAGGGAGGGGCAGGCTGGAGCAGCATAGTTTCAGCAACTTGCTGCTCACGCTCAATATTGAGCCGCCAGCGAAGCGAGCATTACGCACAGCAGGAACGCCTCTCGCCTCGACTTCGCGCCTGGCAACATTGCTATGCTTTTTTGTGGACCAATTCCCGCAGTTTGCATTCAGGCTCATCGGGCTCTTGACCGCCGCGTTCCCTGAAGACAACCTAGGATTATGTGCGAGAAGCACTAGCCAGCGGGTAGCAGTTTCACCTTGCAGGATGCAGGTGCCAACCGGCATCCACCTTCGCAACGGCCTCTGACTACGGCTGCTCGCTGGCGACCCCGGAGGGGTGGGGGATGCAGGGCTTAATAGAAAAGACAATCGTTGCAGAGGCGAAAAAGCGCTTACGGCGTTATTCGCAAAAGCAGTACTACCTTCACAAATATAGGAAATCGTTCCAAAAACGGACGGGCGTCAAAGGAAAAACGGCACTTCACGCGCTGCCTTCGTCATGGAGTTTCCATAAGCACTTTGACCCGCGCTACTGTATCAACCACGCCAAATTCCTAGCGAAGGGAGTCTGGACCAGTCTGCAAAATGGCACTTACGAACCCAATCCCGCGCTCAGGGTAAAACACGCAAAGCCAACTGGCGGCACCCGCTCGATAGACGTTTTCAGCGTACCAGATGCGGCAGTTGCGGCGATTTTCTTTTCAAACCTACGCAAGCGTAACGCGAAGCTCTTCTCCGACAGCAGCTTTGCATATCAGGAGGGGAAAACCCCACTTGATGCGGTAATTAAACTACGATCGTTGCTTCGACGTGAGAAAGTTTTCATAAGCCAGTACGACTTTAGCAAATTTTTCGACAGCATTGATCACTCGTTCATTGACGAAATTCTAACGATTGGCGGTCCATTTTTGACGACGATCATGGAACGGCAAGTTCTAGGATCTGTAGTGCGGCATCAGTACCAGGAAAATGGAACCCTTTCAGCCAGGAATGTAGGCACGCCCCAAGGTAATAGTGTTTCGCTGTTTGTCGCGAATATCGCAGCTCACCCACTGGACCTAGAGCTTAGCAGCCTTAACGGGTCATTTGCACGCTTTGCTGACGATTGCGTTGTGGTCAACTACAGCTATGAAGATGCCGTTCGCTGTGCCGAGGTCTTCTTCAAGTACTCTAAAGTGAGCGGCATTCAGATAAATCGGGCGAAATCAAGCGGAATACGTCTATTTTCTGAGTCACCATCGGAAATGGCAAGTATCAACCATTTCGATTTCCTGAGCTATGAGTTTACACCTCGCGGCCTTAGGATCAGCGCCAAGTCACTCCGGGCTATAAAGAGACGCTGTGCGCGGATAATTTTTAACCATCTCCTTCTTCACCCGAGGCGCGCAAAGAGTATTGCCGCCAACCGAGTCGGACGTGGGTTCTATGATTGGGACCTAGTGACCTGTGTCAACGAACTGCGGAGATTCATCTACGGCGGGCTTAGCCAGGCAGTTATCGACGCCTACTTGGCGGGCGCTCGCAACGTCACCAATTTTTCTGGCGCGGTTTCATATTTTTGCCTTGCCGACCAAAGCGACCAAGTGAGATCTCTTGATGGGTGGCTCGCGAACATCCTACACCGTGCTTTGCGCGAACGCCGTCGTATGGAGCGCTTTTCAAAAGTCCCAACTCTATGATTCAATAGAGAAAAGTTAGGATTGATTCGGCTATGTCTCGTCGTAACTTGGCGCAACCTTCACTCGCCGATGCATTGGTGCGTGACGTGAGCAGGGGTAACAAGTTTCTGGAAGAAGTGCAGAAGTTGATCGATTGGTCGGCTTTCGAGGTGCTGTTCCGGGAAATCCATAACGATGCTCTGGGGGCGCCCGGCTACCCGCCGATAGCAATGTTCAAGATTGCGCTCTTGCAGCAATGGTACGGCCTGTCCGATCCGGCGGCGGAAGAAGCGGTGGCCGACCGGCTGTCGTTCCGCCGCTTCTGTGGGTTTCCGCTCGATCAAAAGACACCGGACCACATGTCGATCTGGCGCTTCCGCCAGAGGCTGGTCGAACTGGCGCTTCAAGATAAGCTGCTTGCCGAATTGAACCGGCAGTTGGAAGGGCGCGGTCTTCTGGTAAGGCGCGGCACGCTGGTTGACGCCACCATCATCTCGGCGGCGGTGGCCAGGCCCGACTACGAGAAGGGCCAGGTGTCGGCGCGCGATCCGGATGCAGGCTTCACGCACAAGCACGGCAAGACCTATTTCGGCTACAAGGCCCATCTCGCCGGCGACGCGGAGAGCGGGCTGATACGCCAGGCGGAGATGAGCTCGGCCGATCTGCATGACAGCCAGATGGGCGCTGTGCTCATTCAAGGTGACGAAGAGGCCTATTACGCCGACAAGGCCTATGACAGTCAGGCGCTGCGCGACGAACTGGCGGATCGAGGCATCAAGGACCGGATTGCCTACAAGGCCAAGCGGGGCAAGCAGCAGCCGAATTGGCAGAAGTGGATGAACAAGGTCGCCGCCAGCGTGCGGGCCGGCATCGAGCGGACCAACGCGACGATGAAGAACTGGTACGGCATGGCCCGGGTTCGCTATCTCGGCCTGGCGCGCAACCACTGCCATCTGCAGCTTGTCGCCTGCGCGATAAATGCCAAACGGGCGCTCGTTCTCGTCAAGGCCGGCACGGCCTGAGGGGAAGGCTGCGTCCAAAATCAGGAAATCGAGGGCAAAATCGGGAGCAAGTGAGCAGAAACTGAGCCGATAGGCTGGAGAAAGTTGCGCGGATCGGCGGCGACGGGCCGCTGATGCCCGCCACATACGGGCGAAGAACGTCTAAGGGCGGGACGCCCCAACTTTAGAAAAGCACTCGTATGATTAGTAAACACCTCGGCAAGAAAATTGCTGCGCTGACCAATTCTCAGTTGCTCGACGGCACTTGGTATAAATTTCCGGCTATCGCCACAGAGACGCGCTTGCCCAGCTTTTTTCTCGCGTGGCGCGGGGCCCGGAAGAGCTGGGCTCAACATGGCCTAGGTGGAGTTGATGCTATTGGCATGGGCTACGGCTATGACTGAACAAGAAAGAGCTTATTTTGAACACCTTACGAAGATTATGCTTAAAACGCGAGGTGTTCGCTTTACTGCAGCTGAAACCGAGAAGCGGAAAGAACTGCATGCCATCATAACGATTTCTTTTTTGTCGATATATTTGACAGGATGGTCGTTTGCGACGGCGCTATACCCGGATGCGTTTAGTCATAGCGACAACAAGGCACTAAGCATAGTGTCTGTTGTTGCATCGATATCCCTTTTGGTCATCTCCTTGTTTGAGTATGCAGCAGGACGATCTGTGCACGCTGAGAAATTTCTTCAGAACGCGCTGCACATCAGTCCAATGGTGAGGGAATTGGAGCGCCAGCTTGCCTCACCAAATCCAAACCTTGTTCGAATAGCTGAGATCGCGTCTAACTACGAAGAGCTGGTTGCCAAGGCCGGCGTCAACCATACAAGTTCTGACTATCGCCTGTGGTCGTTCGAGAAAATCACACCCCAAAATCGCTTTGAACGGTTCGTGTTCCCGTTGATTAAGCCCGTCAGACGATTTTTTCCACTCGCCTACTCAGCAATCTTTCAGATTGCGCTGATTCTGATGGTGCTTTCCACTACTGGTTGGTTGGCGTTCCGCATTATTGATCAAGCAAAATTTTGAGACCCTTTAAACCTTCCAAATGCGGTCAGTCGTTCCACGGTAATGTCCGAGGGGGTTAGGCCTAGTTCGCCTCTCAGATACGAGCGTTCGTCATCAATCGTCTTTTGGTCCACCGAGCGCACCCATCTTCCTAGCAAGGGATCATTTGCTGGTTGCCAGCGATACCCGCGCCGCCGCATGACACGTCGGAGTTCAAACGGCGCTCGAACGGCTACGCGAAAGGTCGGAAGCCTCGCTGTCTCAACGAGCTTCCTAAAAGCGGAGCCCTCTTGTCCCAAGTGGCAAGAGAGTAGCTGAAGCAACGCATAACAATCGTTAAGCGCCCGATGCGGCGGATAAAAGTAACCATTCTCAAGTAGAAGGTATTTCAGTTTACTGCTTTCGTGACCAAGTTGCGACCAAGGCAACTCAGTTGCAGAACAGGCCCAGGGCTTCCTAGCAAAGGAGGGGTTCAATTTCTCGCACATTGGGCGATCGAAAGCGGCATTATGCGCGATGATTAGATCGGCTCTCTCGACAAAACTAGTCAATGCGTTCGCGTCAATCCGGGCTCCAGCTAAAGCTTCACTGGTGAGGCCGGTTATCCGGGTCACTGTTTCAGGCAGAGGTATTGAAGGCTCCTGCATCCCCTCAAAGGTTCTTAACGGTTCGCCAAGTTCTCCGAATTCGTTGTAGGAAACAGCTAGCATTGCGATCTCGACTACCTCGTCTGAAGTAACCTCAAGACCGGTCGTTTCTGTATCGACTAGTATTGCAGTTCGTTCACCTTCATGCAGCGGCCGGTCGCGCAGCGAGGGCGGCTCAATTCTTCGGAGGACGCGATAGGCTCCGCTCTCCGTCAATGTGGCCGCTATTGCTTCTAGATCAGCTATTTCAGCGCTCGCATGTGATCGTGGTCCGCTCATGTGCTGTTTCGTCGATCCGATGAGGTCGCCGCGCCTATTTTCTGCTAACCGAGTCGTTGCCAGTCGAACAATTTCGCTCGCTCCGGGTCGCGCTTCCACAAAACCGCGAATTTGTGCTCCTGCGCGTTCTGCCACAATGCGGGCGTCAATTTCGTCCTGTACCGAACTACTGCCGCAGTCACTGCCGCCCGTCTCTTGAGCCGGCGGATCGCTGCCTCGGCACCACTGGAGTTGCGGCGCCAGAACTCCCCCACGCGGATGGCACGCTCCACGTATCGCAAGAATCGTATGCGTTCTTCCTTGCGCGCTTCCATATATGGTTAGAAGGCACGTCACCCGCCGAAACGCAAGATTGAAAGCTGCACGGGGCGGAAGCGCCCTTCTAGAACTTTCTATGAACGCCTTGTGCCAAATATATGCCACACCATTGGAATCTGGGGGCGGCAATACCTATTCGCGCGTGAGACCCTTATAGAAATACGGGGAGATGGTGCTGCGAGAGAGGATTGAACTCTCGACCTCTCCCTTACCAAGGGAGTGCTCTACCACTGAGCTACCGCAGCCGACGAATGCGGCGCCTTCTGCCACATCGTTCCGGGAAGCGCAAGTTATGTGTGCGCGGAGTTTCCACAGATCGTGAGCGGCCATGCCAGGGCCACAATCGCGGGCTCTTCTTCCCGGGCTTGCAAGACCGTTTACCATTGCCTGCCATTCTCGACCGATGCCAGACGCCGATTCCGCCAAGGACAAGAAGAGCCTCGACCGCAAGGCGCGCCTGGCCGAGCAATTGCGGGCCAATCTTCAGAAACGAAAGGCGCAGACCCGTTCGCGACGCATCGGAGAGGCGGATTCGCGGCCGGAGGGAATAGATCCGGGCAACAAGGCCGAAGACACGAAGGCCGGCGGCACGACACCCGCGAAAGCCTGACGCAAAGCAGTTTCTTGAACCGCGCCCCACTATGCTTTAGAGGGGCCGCCTATACTCAACCGATTGAATGCCGGCTATCGAGCCGGGAGAGATGGGGACCCATGGACCGAATCAGGATTGTCGGCGGCAACGCCTTGACCGGCAGCATTCCGATCTCGGGCGCCAAGAATGCCGCCCTGCCGCTGATGATCGCCTCCCTCCTCACCGAGGAGACGCTGACGCTGGACAATGTGCCGCACCTCGCCGATGTGGAGCAGTTGATCCGCATCCTCGGCAATCACGGCGTCGACTATTCCGTCAACGGCCGGCGCGTCGAGCAGAACACGGCCTACGCCCGAACCATTCATTTCACGGCGCGCGACATCGTCGACACCACCGCGCCCTATGAACTCGTTTCCAAGATGCGGGCGAGCTTCTGGGTGGTCGGCCCGCTCCTGGCGCGCATGGGCCAGGCCCGCGTGTCGCTGCCGGGAGGCTGCGCCATCGGCACGCGCCCGGTCGACCTTTTCATCGACGGCCTCCAGGCGCTGGGCGCGGAGATCGACGTCGAGAACGGCTATGTGCTCGCCAAGGCCAGGCGCCTCAGGGGCAACCGCTATCGTTTCCCGAAGGTCTCGGTCGGCGCCACCCATGTGCTGATGATGGCGGCTTCGCTCGCCCAGGGCGAGACGGTGCTGGAGAATGCCGCCCGCGAGCCGGAGATCGTCAATCTCGCCGAATGCCTGAACGCGATGGGCGCCAGGATTTTGGGCGCCGGCACCGAGACCATCACCATCGACGGCGTCGACAGCCTGCATGGCGCGCGCGTCACCGTCATCCCCGATCGCATCGAGACCGGCACCTATGCCATGGCCGTCGCCATGGCCGGCGGCGACGTGATCCTGGAAGGCGCGCGGGCCGACCTCTTGCAGAGCGCCTTCGACGTGATCGGCCAGACCGGCGCCGACGTCATTCCGGTCAATTCCGGCGTTCGCATCAAGCGCAACGGCGCCGGCATCACGCCGGTGGACGTGACCACTGCCCCCTTTCCCGGCTTCCCGACCGACCTGCAGGCGCAGTTCATGGGCCTGATGACCATGGCCAGGGGCAAGTCGCGCATCACCGAGACGATCTTCGAGAACCGCTTCATGCATGTGCAGGAACTCGCCCGGCTCGGCGCCCACATCACGCTGGCGGGCCAGACGGCGATCGTCGACGGTGTGACCAGGCTCAAGGGCGCGCCCGTCATGGCGACAGACCTGCGCGCCTCGGTGTCCCTGGTCATCGCGGGGCTGGCCGCGGAGGGCGAGACCATCGTCAACCGCGTCTACCATCTCGACCGCGGCTTCGAGCGTCTCGAACAGAAGCTTTCCGGCTGCGGCGCGACGATCGAGCGGATTTCGGGATAACGCCGGCCGGTTGCAGCCCCGCAACCTTGTTGCACCGTCCGCCGAGACCGCCTAACAGAGGGCCGTACAGGAAACTCCCGACGGAAGCCCGATGGACGCGCTGAAGCTCATCGCCCTCGACGAAGAGGATCTGAAGATCGTGTCCGCCCATGCGCAGGACGCGGTGATGAAGGTGGCCGACCTCGAATTCCTGGCGCACCGGAAACGTTTCGTCGTCGCCATGAACCGCTTCGCCTGGGAAGAGAGCGGCGGCCTGTTCAGCCATCACAACGAGCGGCGGCGCTGCATTCTGCATTTCGACCGCGTGTTGGCGGTGCGCACATCAGGCATCGCCCGCGACAAGCCGGACGAAGTGCTGTCGCTGCTGGCCGTCCGCTTCGACCCGGCCGAGGCACCAGCCGGCGTCGTCGAGCTGGTCTTTTCCGGCGGCGGCGCCATCCGTCTCGATGTCGAATGCATCGAGGCTCGGCTCACCGATATCGGCGGCGCCTGGGAGGCATCATCCCGTCCCGCCCACAAGACCTGACGGCAAGAGATGGCGATCACGATCAGAATTTCCGAGCCGGATTTCGAAAACCGCTTTGCCGCATTCCTCGCCACCAAGCGCGAGGTTTCGGTCGATGTCGACGAGACGGTGCGCGAGATCGTCGCGCGTGTCCGCGCCGAAGGCGACGCGGCGCTGCTCGATTATTCGCTGCGTTTCGACAAGGCCGACCTCGCCGCAACAGGCATCACCGTCACGCGCGCCGAGGTCGAGGCGGCCTACGGCCATGCCGATCCCGCGACGGTCGAAGCCCTGAAACTCGCCCGCGACCGCATCGAGGCGCATCACGCCCGCCAGCGTCCGGCCGACGATCGTTACGTCGACTCGATCGGCGTCGAGCTCGGCTCGCGCTGGACCGCGATCGAATCCGTCGGCCTCTATGTGCCGGGCGGAACGGCGAGCTATCCGAGTTCCGTCCTCATGAATGCCGTGCCGGCGCGTGTAGCCGGCGTCGGGCGCATCGTCATGGTGGTGCCGGCGCCCAACGGCCGGATCAATCCTTTGGTGCTGGTCGCGGCCGACCTCGCCGGCATCGCGGAGATCTATCGCGTCGGCGGCGCCCAGGCGGTCGCCGCCCTTGCCTATGGCACGCAGACGATCCGGCCGGTCGCCAAGATCGTCGGTCCCGGCAACGCCTATGTCGCGGCGGCAAAGCGGCAGGTGTTCGGCACCGTCGGCATCGATATGATCGCTGGCCCCTCCGAGGTGCTCGTCGTGGCGGACGGCTCGAACGATCCCGAATGGATCGCGGCCGACCTGCTGGCCCAGGCCGAGCACGACACGGCTGCCCAATCCATCCTGATCACCGACGACGCGGCTTTCGGCGCCGCTGTGGAGTCGGCAGTCGAGCGCCAGTTGAACCTGTTGCCGCGCGTGGAAACGGCGGCAGCGAGCTGGCGCGACTTCGGCGCCGTCATCCTGGTCGATAGCTTCGACCAGGCGCCGCCTCTGGTCGACCGCATCGCGGCCGAACATCTGGAGCTCGCCATCGACGATGCGGAAGCGTTCCTCGCGAATATCCGCAATGCCGGCGCGGTCTTCGTCGGCCGGCACACGCCCGAGGTGATCGGCGACTATGTCGGCGGCTCCAACCATGTGCTGCCCACGGCCCGATCCGCCCGCTTCTCGTCGGGCCTGTCGGTGCTCGACTTCGTCAAGCGGACCTCGATCCTGAAGCTCGGGCCCGAGCAACTCCGTGCACTTGCTCCCGCCGCGATCGCGCTGGCCAAGGCCGAGGGCCTCGACGCCCACGGGCGATCCGTCGCGATCCGCCTCAACATGTAGGCCTTCGCGATGCACGGGCCCGCCACCGGAACGAAGAGGCTGATCGACGTCGAGCTCGACGAATCGATCGGCCGCTCGACCCCGGATGTCGAGCACGAGCGGGCGGTCGCCATCTTCGACCTGATCGAAGAGAACAGCTTCGCGCCCGTCAACGACGGCGGGCCCGGTCCCTACAAGCTCAAGCTCTCGCTGGTCGATGCGCGCCTGGTGTTCGCGATCATGCGCGAAAGCGGCGATCCGGTGGCGACCCATATCCTCTCGCTCACGCCCTTCCGGCGGATCGTGAAGGACTACTATTTGATCTGCGAAAGCTATTACGCTGCCATCCGCTCCTCCACGCCGAGCCAGATCGAAGCGATCGACATGGGCCGCAGGGGCCTCCACAACGAGGGCTCGCAGACGCTGATGGACCGGCTCGACGGCAAGATCGAGATCGATTTCGACACCGCGCGCCGGCTGTTCACGCTGGTCTGCGTGCTGCACTGGCGCGGCTGACCGGCAACGTGAGCGGCCCGGCCACGACGACACCGAGTTCGGTCCTGTTCATGTGCGGCATGAATTCGGTCCGTTCGCCGATGGCCGAACTCTTGGCGCGACGCGCGCTGCCGGCCTCGACCTTCGTCGCCTCGGCCGGGATTCGCGCCGGCGAGCGCGACCCGTTCGTCGACATGGTGCTGGCCGAGGAAGGTCTGTCGCTCCATGAGCGGCAGCCGCGCACAGTCGACGATCTCGAAGACCACTATTTCGACCTGATCGTCACCCTGTCGCCCGAGGCGCATCATGCCGCGCTGGAGCTCACCCGCTCTATGGCCGTCGACGTGGAATACTGGCCGATGCCGGACCCCACCATCGTCAGCGGCACGCGCGACCATATCATGGCGGCCTATCGCGACGTTCGCGAGCGGCTGAAGCGGCGCATCGCGGCACGATTCGGCTGACGACATCCCCGCACACGCGGAAACCGGAGCCGAAAGCGGCTCCGGTTTCGGGATGAATCCGACGCTGAAACCGATCGACAGGACGACAGCAGGATTCTATCAGTGCGACCGACGTTCAAGCGTGTTCACAAGCGCGCCATAATCATATAGGTTCCGCGCAATTTCGGGGCCTTGCCCCAGGCCCAATCAACCCAAAGGTATCGAATGCCGAAGGAAGAAGTCCTCGAGTTTCCGGGTATTGTGACGGAACTGCTCCCCAATGCGATGTTCCGGGTGAAGCTTGAAAACGAACATGAGATCATCGCCCATACGGCGGGCCGCATGCGCAAGAATCGCATCCGCGTGCTCACGGGCGACAAGGTCCTGGTCGAAATGACGCCCTATGACCTGAGCAAGGGCCGCATCACCTACCGCTTCAAATAGCGCCGCGCCGCCGGAACCCGACGGGACGCCGATGAGCATCTACCCGAAGCTCGTGCTCGCCTCAGGATCGCCCCGGCGGATCGAGTTGCTGCAGCAGGCCGGCATAGAGCCGCACCGGCTTTTTCCGGCCGATGTCGACGAGACGCCGCTTCGGGCCGAGCATCCGCGCTCGCTCGCCAAGCGTCTGTCGCGCGCCAAGGCCGAGAAGGCCGCCGCCGCGCTGAAGGACGACCCGGAAGCCGTGAACGCGCTCGTGCTTGCGGCCGACACGGTGGTGGCCGTCGGCCGCCGCATCCTGCCCAAGGCCGAAATGGTCGACGAGGCGTCGAACTGCCTGCGACTGCTTTCGGGACGTTCGCATCGCGTCTATTCCGGCGTGTGCCTGGTCACCCCCGCCGGCAAGATCCGGCAGCGGCTGGTGGAGACCCGCGTGCGCTTCAAGCGGCTGTCGCGCCAGGAGCTGGAAAGCTACCTCGCCTCCGGCGAGTGGCGCGGCAAGGCCGGCGGCTACGCCGTCCAGGGGCTCGCCGGGGCCTTCGTCGTGAAGCTGGTGGGCTCCTACACCAATGTGGTCGGCCTGCCGCTCTACGAGACGGTCGGGCTTTTGACCGGGGAAGGCTTCCCCGTGCATTTCAACTGGCTGTCGGGGCCGAGGCACTGAGCCATGACCGGCGGCAAAGTCACCCCCCTGAGGGCGAAGCGCCCCTGCCCCGAATGCGGCAAGCCCTCGGCGCGCGAGACCTATCCCTTCTGCTCGCAGCGCTGCAAGGATATCGACCTCAATCGCTGGCTGTCGGGAGCCTACGCAATTCCCGTGACCGAGGAAGAAGAAAACACCGATCCCGGCAAGGAAGGCTGACGCGGGCATTTTGTGGCGCCAGCCCGCATCGTCAGGGCATGCCGTCATCCAAATGCGAACTGCTCTTTTTCGAACGATCTCCTTCTTCGTGTCCGCCGCAACCGGCGATTCATCACCTGCATCCCGACCGGCTGCCGGTGTCGACCGCCCTGGATCCGGCCGCGCCGCAGCACGCCGGACCCGCCTGCAGGGAAGCTCGCAAGCGTCGTTGGAAAACTGTCATTTAATTCGCCGCGAAGCGCTGGACAGGCGGAAATCTCGTGCTATAACCCACGCGCTTTCGGGGCGGTGCCCACCGCCCACGACACCCGGAAGGTCCCCTTCCGTGAGAGGCCCAGGTAGCTCAGTTGGTAGAGCAGCGGACTGAAAATCCGCGTGTCGGTGGTTCGATTCCGCCCCTGGGCACCATCCCCTCTTCTCCCGACAGTCTCTTTCGCCGAAGGCTCTACGCTTCTGTCTCGGCAACTAGCTGAAATACTTACTGATTTCGGTTCCCAAAGCGCGGGTGGTCGGGTTTCGTGGAATTTCGGCGCAGTTGGTCCAACGAGGCGGGGGGCTGGTATTTTCGCTGGTATTGGAGATCCTGATGGTATCGATGCAGCCAAATGGAGGTCCCGAAAATGGCTCTTTCCGACGTAAAATGCCGTAATGCCCGACCCGCTTCCAAGCTCGTGAAATTGTCTGACGGTGGCGGGCTCCAGCTTTGGGTGCAGCCTACCGGATCTCGCCTATGGCGCCTCGCCTATCGTTTTGGCGGCAAGCAGAAGCTTCTGGCGTTGGGCAGCTATCCCCTCATCTCCCTCGCTGAGGCACGCGAGGCGCGCGATACCGCCAAACGTCTCCTCCTACGTGGCATCGACCCCGCACAGGAGCGTAAGTCGCAAAAGGCTTCGGCGGAGGACACCTTTCGCTCAATCGCGGAGGACTATGTCGACAAGCTGAAGAAGGAGGGACGTGCCGACCGGACCATCACCAAGGTCAAATGGCTGCTCGACTTTGCCTATCCAACGTTTGGGGACAAAAGCGTTCGGGAGATCGATCCGGCTACAATTCTTGCCGCTCTCCGCAGCGTGGAGGTTCGTGGTCGATACGAGTCGGCCAGGCGAATGCGCTCCACCATCGGCAGCGTGTTTCGATATGCAATCGCAACCGCACGCGCCGATGTAGATCCGACGATCGCCCTGAGGGGCGCACTCGTCGGTCCGACGGTCACGCCCCGTGCCGCGGTTACCGATCCTAAGGCCTTGGGAGGCTTGCTGAGGGCGATTAATGCATTTGACGGACAGCCTACAACCCGAGCCGCTCTGAAGCTGATGGCCCTGCTATTTCCCCGCCCCGGCGAGCTGCGCGCGGCCGGATGGGACGAGTTCGATTTCGAAAGCTCGGTGTGGAGCATCCCTGAAGGACGCATGAAGATGCGACGGCCGCACCGCGTACCTCTTTCCACGCAGGCCGTCAGCGTCCTGACCTCACTTAGAGAAATCTCTGGTGGTGGATCGCTGTTGTTTCCTAGTGTTCGATCGGGTTCGCGCCCGATTTCTGACAACACGCTCAACGCCGCCCTGCGCCGTATGGGCTACCGCAAGGAAGAAGCTACCGCGCACGGTTTTCGAGCAACGGCATCAACTCTGCTAAACGAATGCGGCAAGTGGCACCCGGACGCCGTAGAGCGGCAGCTGGCCCACATTGAGAACAACGACGTTCGGCGCGCCTACGCCCGGGCAGAGCACTGGGAAGAGCGCGTCAGAATGATGCGATGGTGGGCCGATTATCTGGATGAACTCGAGAGCAAAAACTCGCGGGTGATCTCAATCGAGGGACACGAGGCAAGCCTGCTGTCCATACATCCTCGCGAGGGTCTAGTTTGGAAGCCAACAGCGACGGTTCGCCAAACGACGAGACGAACCTCCAACCTCCGAAAATCACACTGAACCCCGTCGAAAACACCGAAACTGGGCGACCAATGTTGCATGCCGGAGGGTCATCGTTTTCCACAGGAAATCAATAAGTTGGCCACACATTTCCTTCGTATTCTCTCCTGTGGTCCGGCGAACCTAAGGACCAGGAGGAGGACTAGTATTCCCTCTGCGGTGTCTCGTCGTCCCACAAGAAGGGTCGATTAACCCGTGACGAACGTGGCTGGTTTAGGGCCGTTACCGGCCTGGCGGGCTTCGGCTAGGATTTGCGATAAGCTGCCGTTCTGGAGGCGACCTCATTGTGGTTACTCGCCGTCAAATTCGAGAACCAAGATAGTGGCCGCCCGTCAACGTCACGCTTGGCGAACTTCTGTCGACACAACTCTTCGGTGAGCGTCTCTCAGCGGGAAATGGGCGACTGATCAGCCGGTGCTCCAGCGCAGGTTCCGTTCTGAGCGACGATTTTTTCTCAAGGCCAACCTCTCTTGACTTGAGCGTCGACGCCTTGGACTGCTTTGTGGCCTACTGCGGAAGGGCCAAGCCAAGGTCGGAGTATATCGGCCCGAGTTCCTCATCGGTCAGTAAACCTGGCGAGGTGGCGATGCTCGGAAAATTGCCCACCACGAAGTAGAGCAACAAAATCGAGGGCAAGGCGAACAGGGTCTGGGCCTCTCGCCGGCCCTTGATGCGCTCCATGATGAAATCCTTGGTGTTCAGCCAAAGGAGGATGTCTTCAATTGAGCTCTCGCCGGCCAGTGGGAGGTACGCGTCGATCAACTCACCGTCGAGAGTGGTGACAGTCGCGTCCACACCGATCTTGTCTCGGTAGTACACGGACAAGGCGTCGATCAGAGCCTTGACGCTCTTGACCGATGCGTCGATGAGGTTGCCGACTTGGCGGAAGTAGTCGTCAGTCGCTTCGATCAACGCCATCGCCTTTGCCGCAGCCCGCATCATCTCAGGCGTCGATTTGACGCTCGGCTTGTAGATTGTGTCGTGGGTGACTTCGCTGAAGGCATGCTGCAGCAGCGTGCGGACCTGGATCTCGCACGGAATGTCCAGCGGTATAGGGACGCCTTCGAATACGACCCCTGCCTTTGCCCGAACCACGTAGTGGACCGACTGGTATCCGAACTCCCAAGGCTTTCGGGCTCGCTCCTTGGCGAAGTCCCGGGCTTTTTCCCAGAACCAGTACTTGTCGCCGAATTCGGCGATCGCCTTCTCGACAACGGGTATTTCGTCGGATGTGAGCACGACGAAGCGGATGCCCACCTTGTCCTCGATGTCGTCATACGGGCTTGCGTAGCCCTTGCCGCGATAGAGTGCCTTTTGGATGAGCGACTTGCTCTCCTTCAGCCTTTGCTTAACCGGAAGGCGCAAGAACAGGTCCGGCGCCTCCACTTGGGTCGAGAGCCCCTCGATGACCGCGTGGATGACGAACCTACCCCAGGCATCGTAGTACTGCTGCTCCGCCTCCCAGCGTCGCAGGATCTCGAGCTCGGTGGTCATAGCTGTTCGGTGACTGGCCTGCGGACCGTGATCCTGGTCCAGCTTGCAGCCTCACCTTCGGAAACATCGCCTGCCGGCACATCCTCGATTGTCACGGTGCCATTCCGTATCGCGTCCGGGGACGCAGAGAACTCGATGTCTGGACCGAACTTGTACTTCCGGCGCCGCAACCTTCCACCCATCTCGCTGATGTCCCGAACCACAGCTCTATTGGTCGGGAATTTCTTGGCTTCGAGGAACTTGTTAAACGGGTCACGCAATTCGGGTGGCAGATACGTGTCGCCGAACTGTTGCGAGGTGAACGTGGGTGCCTGATCTACCTTGACGAAGGCGAACAGCGCGTCGCCCAGGTCCCTTCGGAGATCTCGCTCATTTACCGAGGTGCGAACGAATTCCTTCGTGAGGTCGAAGAACTTCGCGGTTTCATATTTCCCGCTCTCAGGAAAGGCGCAGCCAAGAAAGCCGTCGTAGAAATATACGGCCGCGTTCTCTCGGCGGGCGGCGGTGATATTGCTATCAAATACGAAGCATCGCCAATTTGTGCTCGCCGTGACAGCGGCATCTTCAGAGATGAACAGAGCAAGCTTGTAAAGTCTCGTGGCTGGCGTCAGGAAGATGTTCTCGAGGAATTCGGTCACAACTTTTGCCGCAGCCAGTCGGCGTTGAAAGCCGGACTGCATCTCCGCTTTAATCACCCCTAAGAAGGGCTTTCCGTCGCCACCGACTTTCCCATCGAAGACTAGAAGCATTCCACCGGGAATCCCTCGTGATTTCTGTGCGTCAGCGAGGGCATCGGCCATGTGATTGGAGATGCTAGGGAAATCGGTGTCGGTTGCGAGAACAAGACGTCGAGCAGTCCCAACCACGCTCGCGTCATTGGTCTTCACTATCTGCATCTCTATGCTCTTGGACTGTGCGGAGAGCGCGTCGGTGATACGCATCCCAAAATGACTGAGAGCCTTGGCATCCAGTATTTCGAGATCCTTCCCGTAGGATGGCGGCACTACATTGGGCCCGTCTTTCCTCTGGAATACCTCATGCATAACGACTCGGCCGATAGAAAGATTCTCTACAAGCAAAACTCGATCCCCCTTCGAAAATATTGAAGAATATTATTCTGAGCGGGTTAAGGAAGGATATCAGAACAAAACAAGAACACAAGGCCGCCGACATAGGAACAGTGCGGGAGGAATCTTAGGCAGGGGTGCGAAGGGGCGGCCGCTACACGGCCGCCCCTTCGTTTCAAGGGATCATAACATGAGGCAGGAGAAGAGCGGTCTCGGGACGCTTGAAGTCTCCATGGTCGCCGATCGAACGGCCATCTCATTCGTCTAAGATTCGGTGACCACCCTCGTCTGTCACAGTTCGACTGCCGTTGCCCCGAACG
Organism: Mesorhizobium sp. L-8-10; assembly: GCF_016756635.1. Taxonomy (NCBI): domain Bacteria; kingdom Pseudomonadati; phylum Pseudomonadota; class Alphaproteobacteria; order Hyphomicrobiales; family Phyllobacteriaceae; genus Mesorhizobium; species Mesorhizobium sp. L-8-10. The sequence continues at coordinate 7,090,308 of NZ_AP023263.1, forward strand.
CCTGCTTGCGAGGCATTGAACGATTGACGCTATGCCGAGTATGTGACGCGAGGCAGCCCTGACTCATTCGGCGGCAACCGTTCCAAGTCTCGGTAAATGACTTGACGTTTTTTGTGGCTGAAGGCAATTTGGTGATGGCCTCCCGCACAGGCCAGTGTGCCCACCATGCAAAGCCTCGCAGTGCGCTGTCGCTGAGATTAAACCAACCATTCCCTCCTGGGACGGGTCTGTCAGCAGTGGGCACATGTTGGATCCGTTACCACGATAGGAATGGATCATGAGCAATAGCGATCAACTGAAAGAACTGAAGACCGCTGCGCGAAACATTGCCCGCGCCAGGCGAATAAAACACGTAGGCGCGTTGGAAGTGATTGCGCAGGCATTGGGCTACCTGGCCTGCTGCCGGTTTTTCGGACACCAGGTTAAGCTAACATCGCTTGTTCCTCGAACTCCACGGGGCTGAGATAGCCCAGCGTCGAGTGCCGTCGCCGGGGGTTGTAGAAGCACTCGATGTAGTCGAACACATCCGCCCTGGCGTCGTCCCTCGTCCTGTAGACCTTGCGGGCTGTCCGTTCGGTCTTAAGCGACGAGAAAAAGCTCTCCATCGCGGCATTGTCCCAGACGTTGCCCGACCGGCTCATCGAACAGGTGATGCCGTGGTCGGCCATCAGGCGCTGGAACTGCTCGCTGGTGTATTGCGATCCCTGGTCCGAATGATGCAGCAGGCTGTCCGGCTTGCCTCGGCGCCAGATCGCCATGATGAGGGCGTCGGTCACGAGCTGGGCCGTCATCTCCGCCTTCATCGCCCAGCCGACGACACGGCGGGAGAACAGATCGACGACGGCGGCAACGTAGAGCCAGCCTTCGGCGGTCCAGATGTAGGTGAAGTCGGCGATCCACTTCTGGTTCGGGGCCGCTGCCTCGAAGGCGCGGTCGAGGAGGTTGTCCGACACTGCCGCTCGCTCGCCAATGTCCTTCGGCAGCCCACGGCGGCGCGGCCGGGCACGCAGCCCGTTCTCACGCATGAGCCTCTCGACACGATGAAGGCCGCAGGAGAAGCCTTCAGCCAGAACGTCGTGCCAGACGCGGCGAGCGCCATAGGTGCGGTCGCTGCTTTTGAAGCTGCGATCGATCTTCGTCACCAGGACTTCGTCGTGCCGAGCGCGAGCGCTGGGGCTGCGGTTGAGCCAGGCATGGAAGCCCGAGCGGGAGACATCCAGCGCACTGCACAGCCATGCCACCGGCCAGATCGAACGGTGCCTCGCGATGAAAGCGAACCTCATATCGCTTCCCTCGCGAAGTAGGCTGCGGCCTTTTTTAGGATGTCGCGCTCCGCCTTCAGCTTCGCCACTTCCTTGCGCAGCCGATCGATCTCAAGCTGCTCCGGCTTCATCTGCCCATGGCCGGGAAAGGCATGCTGCGGATCGGTCGACAGCTCGCGCACCCATTTGCGCAGCACGTTCTCGTGGAGATCAAGATCGCGCGCCGCCTGAGCAACCGCAACGCCCCGATCCTTCACCAGCCTCACCGCCTCAAGCTTGAACTCGCGGCTGAACTTCCTTCTTCGCATTCCCACTCTCCAGTTCCGTTAAACACCTTATCTCGGTGTCCACGAAACCGGCAGCAGGCCAACCCGCATTGGAACGCGCTGACCAATGCAGAAAGGAAGGGATGGCGTCCGTCTGAGGCGGATCTGGCTATCGCTCGGGCGCTGGTGCTTGCCGAAAATCCGCTGATTTCCATAGATACTGATCCCTGGAGCGTGCTTGGCCCTGACAAGTTCGAGGGCGAACTGCAAGGGCACAGCTATCGGGTGAGCACGCATTCGGACGATGTTCGCATGTGGGGACGAGGTTGGGAGGTGACCTTACCCGAGGCCCCCTTAGCTCCTGCTCGTTTTCGAGTAACAGATCGCAGGCTCAAAGCGAACCCGATTGACCACACAAACTTCCGAAATGCCGCGCTCGAAATAGCTTCGGGTTGGCGCAAGCTGGTTCACGCGCGAATCGCGTCAGACTGGCCTCGTCGCTCAACGGTGCCAGACAGCACCGGCCGTGCCGAACACCCCCTAGGTCATGAGGTAAGTGACATCTGGTTTTGCTTGCATTGCGACCAGTCGTCTACCGGGGTTGAAGTTGCCGCGAACCTTTTTCACTGCCCGCGCTGCTTGGCATCTCCCCTCGACATTCACGCATCTCCTTGGTGGCAAGCTGATGTGACGAAGTAAGCGCCGGGGCTATGAACTATCCTACTTTTTCACAGTTCTTGCTGTGCCATGACATGGCGCAGCAAGACTGTCGCGGCATATGCCTCAATCGCTTATAGAACGCACAACCAGGCGGCGCCCTGTAAAAAGATTCACAGATGGAAGTTTGGCCTTATCGGTAACCGATCAGAACTCGATAAACGCAACGATCTTCTCATAGGTCAAACCGTTCGGCTCGCCGTCAAGGTAGGAGCGGATCAAGTCAGTTTGCGTGCTCCGGGCTGTCATGAGCGAGTGCTCTTCCATCTTATGATCAACGAGCGCTTGCTGGCCAACCATACGCATTTTCTGCAGCTGAAGCAGCCCAGCCGTCGTCATCTCGCGATGGTAGGAATACTCGTGTCCACGCTTAACCACCCGATCGAGGATTATGAGTTGTCCTGCAGGCGAGACATCTGGATGTGCTGTCACGGCGAGGCTAACATCGGTCTTCTTACCGTCATACTCCAGCCAGGCGTGGGAAATCATTATGTCGTCGGTTCCGTCATTGACGTAACCGACGACCGGAACCGTGGTAATTCCATACTTGTTTTTTAAAACTCATGCAGAAAACGCAAACGGGAGAACCTGGCGGCCCGCATCGGGCTTCCACACGCTCTCGCAGAGCTCAGCGGTATTGGGCTGCCTCGTTCGAGTCCTCGCGCAGCCGGGTCGCAGCGTCGCGTGCTTCCGCAATCTCTGGAGAAATCATTTGGAGTCGCCTGTATTTTCCTGGTCGTATATTCTAGTCAGCGCGACCGACGAAGTTCGGCCAAGCGATCGGCCAAATCGACCTACCGATCGCAAATTTGTACATGCTATCAATGCGCTAAGCATAGCGAATATCGGCCATCATCGGCATCGGCATTGGCGTCGTCGATCAACCGTCTCGGTGAAGCCGAGGTAGCGCCTAACATCGGCCAAATGATCGGCCAGTTATGGGCGCTCAGCTAAAATTTCTGTTGACATATACGTACTTAGCGCGATCTAACATCGGCCAATCATGGAAGAGATCGTACAGCGCATCGAGCCGGCGCGCCTGGAAGACGTTGCGGAGCCTATCTCCGACGCGCTGGCTGAGCTGTCAGCAAGCTCGGCGGTTCTCGGCGCCAAGCTGCATCCGCGCACGGCCGCGAACCTGGCGGATCTCGTGCGCATCATGAACACCTATTACAGCAACCTGATCGAGGGCCACAACACACGCCCGCGCGACATCGAACGCGCCCTCGCCGGCGAATTCGACAAAGACCAGGAACGACGCAACCTGCAGGTGGAAGCCGCGGCCCATGTTCGACTGCAGGGGGAAATCGATCGCCTGGCCGCAGAGGGTCAGCTCCCAGAACCGGCTTCGCTTGATTTTTTGCGCTGGCTGCATGCGGAATTCTACCGTGACGCCGATGAGGCGATGTTGCGCATTCGCGGCGCAGACAGAGAATTCTTGATGGTTCCGGGTCGGTGGCGATCACAGCCTGAACATGATGTCACTGTCGGCCGCCACCAGCCGCCGTCAAGCGATCGCGTCGAAGCGTTCATGGAGCATTTCGCTAGCCGGTACCGCTTCCAACGTACGGGCAAAGCGGCTAGGATATTGGCGATTCCGGCCGCGCATCATCGGTTCAATTACATTCATCCCTTCCCAGACGGCAATGGACGCGTCAGCCGCTTGATGAGTCACGCCATGGCCCATGAGGCAGGAATCGCCGCGCATGGGCTGTGGTCGATTTCCCGAGGCCTGGCGCGGGGTCTGGAAAGCCGCGGCGACTATAAACGCATGATGGATCACGCCGACATGCCACGCCAAGGCGATCGCGACGGCCGCGGCAATCTTTCTATGCGGGCGCTGGCGGATTTTACCTTATGGTTTCTACGCGTATGCATCGACCAGGTCAGTTTCATGTCGAGCCTGTTCGATTTGAACCAACTAGCCCGGCGCCTGCAGCGGTTCGTTCAACGCTACGACTTGAAGCCCGAAGCTTTCCGGCTGCTCGAGGAGGCGCTTCTGCGCGGCGAGTTCGATCGCGGTGAGGCCTCACGTATCGCTGGCTTGCCGGAACGTACGGCCCGCCGCGTGTTTACCGAGGTGCTCGAGCTTGGCCTGCTTGCGTCCGATACCCCGAAAGGACCGGTATCGCTACGCTTCCCGGTCGACACGTTGGACGAACTGTTTCCTAAGCTATTTCCGGAAACTTAGCGTCGCATAACTGCGCCTACTGTTTCCCCGCCCCGGCGAGTTGCGAGCCGCCGGATAAGAAGAGTTCGACTTCAAAGGTTCGGTGTGGACCATCCCGGAAGCACGCATGAAAATGCGGCGGCCGCACCGCGTTGCACTTTCGAGGCAGGTCATCAAAATCCTGACCGATCTCAGAGACATTTCCGGCGGCGAGGCGCTGCTGTTTCCAAGTGTGCGATCGGGTTCTCGTCCGATTTCCGACAATACACTTAACGCCGCCCTGCGTCGCATGGGTTACAGCAAGAAAGAAGCAACGGCTCACGGTTTCCGAGCAACGGCATCAACTCTGTTGAATGAATGCGGCAAGTGGCATCCAGACGCAAGAGAGACAGCTGACCCATATTGAAAAGAACGACGTTCGGCGCGCTTACGCCAGGGCAGAGCACTGGGAAAAGCGCGTCAGTATGATGCAGTGGTGGGCCGATTATCTGGACGAAATTGGGTGCACGAAACCTGCAGTTGAACCCAAACAAGTGTAACTGCAACCCCGTGTCCGCACCTATCGTGAACATGAACATCAGCTTTGCGTACGTTATGACATTGGCCGCGTCTATGTTGGGGCGGAACCGGCGACGCAGTCCTTCGAGGGACAGGGGCTTTTCACAAATCTACGTCAAGCGGCTTAACTGGTTGTGGAGCTTTCGTTTTTCCGAGTCGGCTGACGGGAGGCGTCAGCACAGCGTCAGGAACAGCGGTCTGGCTCAGCGTTCCGGCTTGTCGTCCCGGAGGATGCGCTCAGCGGCTCCGTCAAGATCCTCATATTGGCCACTCTTCAACGCCCACAGAAAGCCAGTCAGCCCCAGTGCGCCAAGAAATAGGGCGACTGGCATGAGGTAGACGAGTATCGTCATGATGACCGCGCTGATGGGTGAATGCCGGAATGCGTTGCCGAAGAAGCCCTCGTCAGCTCGGCGAGCCTAAAGCCCTGCAGGCGCAGCGCGTTTCCGATGACCAGCAGCGATGAGGCCGACATCGCGATCGCCGCGATCAACGGCGTGACGTGCCCGAGAATGGCAATCGGCACGGCGACAGCGTTGTAGACGATCGCAATGGCGATATTCTGCCGGATCAGCCTTCCCGCTTGCCGCGAGACATCCAGCGCCAGGGGCACCGCCAGCAGGCTTTCGCGCAGGAAGACGAAATCGGCGGCGTTGCGGCCGACATCGGCGGCGGTTGCCGGCGCGATCGAGACATGCGCGGCAGCGAGGGCCGGCGTGTCGTTGAGCCCGTCGCCCACCATCAGAACCTTGTGGCCCGCCCTGGCCAGCACCTCGATCCGCTCAACCTTGCCGGAGGGAAGCAGCGCCGGAACGAAACTCTCGATATCCAACGTCCCGGCAACCTCGCCGCAGGCATGGGCTATATCCCCGGACAGCATTTCGACCGACACGCCGGCATCCTTCAATTGCCCGACCGCCGCCTTGGCGTCGGCGCGCGTAGCGTCCTCGAACGTGAAGGAGGCGACGATCCTCCCATTCTTCGAGAGCACCGTCCCGCCATAGCCGCCATACTTGCCTTCGCCACCGGTCCGGGCTTTCCATCCGGCCCAGCCGCGCCGGCCAAGACGCCAGGTGCTGTCCGCGGTCGTCGCTTCGATGCCGAGACCCGGGTGCTCGCTGACGGCTTCCAGCTTCGGCTGGCCGGCAAAACCCGCGAATGCGGCGATGGCCTTCGAGAACGGGTGACGGGAGTGCGCCGCCATGTCGGCTGCGATCGCCAGCATCGCCGGATCGATGGTCGACGCGTTGACCAGCCTGGGCTGACCGGGCGTTAGCGTGCCCGTCTTGTCGAATACCGCCACGTCTATCGCGGCCAGGCGCTCCATGGCCGATCCGTCCTTGACCATCATGCCGGCTTCGAACAAGCGGCGCGCCGCGACCACTTGCACGATCGGCACGGCCAGACCGAGCGCGCACGGGCATGTGATGATGAGAACGGCGATCGCGATCGTCACTGCCCGGTGCCAGTCGCCGGTTACCGCCATCCAGCCAAGGAACGTCACGAAGGCGGTGAGATGGACCACCGGCGCGTAGAGCGCCGAGACACGGTCGGCGATCCGCCGATAGTGCGCACGACCACCTTCGGCGGCTTCCATCAGCCGAACCATTTCCGCCAGGAAGGAGTCCTTTGCGGCAGCGGTCGCTTCGATGGTCAGCGGGCCGGTAAGATTGAGCGTGCCGGCCTGAACCTGTTCCCCGGACGCCACGGTTTTCGGTGTGCTCTCGCCGGAAACCAGCGAGCAGTCGAGATCCGACGCGCCGCGAATGACCCTGCTGTCGACAGGCACCCTTTCGCCGGCGGCGACCAGCAGTTGCATGCCCGGTTCGATCTCGCCAACCGGCAGGTAGTCGCGCGCGCCATCGCCGCGCAGCACCATGGCGCCACGTGCGGCCAACTGGGACAGGCCTTTCACGGCGGTCCGTGCCCGTTCGCGCATGACGTGATCCAGGGTGCGGCCGATCAACAGGAAAAACAGCAGGGATACGGACGCGTCGAAATAGGCGTGATCGCCATGATTGATCGTCTCGTAGAGGCTCATGGCATAAGCGAGCGACACCCCAACCGCGATCGGCACGTCCATGTTCATGCGGCCGTGGCGCAGTGCATTCCAGGCCGAGCGGAAGAAGATGCCGCCGGCAAAGGTGAGCGCCGGGATGGCGATCAATGCAGAGACCCAGTGAAACAGGTCGCGGGTAGCACCTTCGGCGCCGGACCAGACCGAGACCGAAAGAAGCATGATGTTGCCGGCGGCGAACCCGGCGACCGCGACCGCGCGGATCAGCTCGGCAAGCGTCTTGTCCTTCTTATCAGCGTCGGCTTCGAACAGGTGCGCCTGAAAGCCCAGCCGTCCCAGCGCGGCGACAAACGGAGGCACAGAGTCCCCACGCCACCGGATCGCGACCCGTTTCGTCGACAGGTTGACACGAGCGCCTTCGACGCGATCGAGCCTTCCGAGAGCCGTCTCGATGGCCTGGATGCACGCCGCGCAGTGAACCGTCGGCACTGAAAGGTCGGTCTGCCAAAGATTGTCGCCAAGCGATCGGCTCGCCAACCTGATCTCCTGGCTAGACGGCAGGACCGATGTGGTACTGGTCAGATCCAGCGCCAGTTCCGCGCTGGGTGCACAACAGCTCATTGCAGCGCTCCTTGCGAAATCATGATCCGGCGAACGTCGCGATAGGGCTCTGTCAGACCGGCATCGGCGTCGACTTCGACGATCCAGACGCCATCCCTTGGCAAGTGCTGCGCGGCAAATTCCTGGTCCGAGACGAGGGCGAGAGTGACGGCCTTGTCCCCAGCCTCGTAGGCGGAATGACGAAACAGTATCTTGACGCCATGCAACGGGACCGGCTTGCCGGTGGTATCGCTCAAGCTGTAGCGGACCTCACCCCGAGCGATCGTCAGTTTGCCGGTCCAGCCGAGTGCCGCCTGCGCGCGCCCTTCCTCGGCCTTTCGGTTGAATTGCTGGCTGGCCACATAGGTGTTCTCGACGACAAGGCCGGTCCAGCTCGTGCTGGCGAGTGTCGCCATCGTGAGATTGACCGCGATGATCACGCCGAAAAAGCCGAGAATGGTGAGCAGCATGTGCCTGCCGGTGAACTCACGCGTCTTTTGCGTATTGGTGCTCATCTGGCGATCTCCGGTGCGTTGAAGGTGGCGGTGTATTCGTCCGATTCGAAGCTCGCTCTGTCCTCGACGCGGAACTTGAAGGTTTGTGCAGCGTGCCGAACCTCACCCGCTGGCTGGCGCACGAAGACCTTCAGCATGTTCAGCCGGTCGGGTTCGACCGCGATGGCGAACAAGCGAGCTGCCGGCAGATCACTGCCGACGACGCTCATTTCGGCTCCCTGCAAGCCCTGCATCGTGACGACGATCGTCCTTGGCTCGGGGATCATGTTAAGCAGCTTGACGGTGTAACCGTTGCGGATCGAGCCGTCGGACAGGGTCACGAATTGCGGATTGCGGTCGTGCAGGACGTTGATCTCGAGTCGGTCGCGCGTCAGCAGCGAATAGAGCAAGGCAAGCCCGACCGCCGTCCACGCGCCCATGTGGAAGAAGGTCCTCGGCCGGAAGATCTTGCGAATATGGAAATGCGCCAACCTGGCGGAGAATGTGCTGTCGGCCGTTCTGACGAGTGAAGGGTTCACCCGACCGGAGCCGCCTGCGGTCGCCACCGCCATGTTGGCGTTGTAGTCGGACAGCGTCGCATAGGAGATCAGCCCGCGCTCCTTGCCGAGCTTGTTCATGACGCCGTCGCAGGCATCAAGGCACAGCGCGCAAGTGATGCATTCGAGTTGCTGGCCGTCGCGAATGTCGATCCCCATCGGGCAGACTGCGACACAGGCATTGCAGTCGACGCAGTCACCGACCGGCTGCCCCGCAGCCTGGACCTTCTTGGCGTGCCGCGAACGAGGTTCGCCACGCCAGTCATTGTAGGTCACGGTGAGCGAATTCTCGTCGAGCATGGCAGCCTGGATGCGCGGCCACGGGCACATGTAGGTGCAGACCTGTTCCCGCATCAGCCCGCCGAACGTGTAGGTGGTCGCTGTCAGCACGGCGATGGTGACGTAGGCGACCGAAGCGGCGGTGCGGTTGAATACGTCGCCGATCAGCGTCGGCGCATCGGCGAAATAGAGGATCCAGGCGCCGCCGGTAGCTGCCGCTATGACCAGCCAGATGGCGTGTTTCGACACACGCAGCACCAGTTTGCGCGCGGTCCAGCGGCCGGCGTCGAGCTTCATGCGAGCGTTGCGATCGCCTTCGATCGCCCGCTCGACAACTAGGAAAAGATCGACCCATACCGTCTGCGGGCAGGTATAGCCGCACCAGGCGCGGCCGACGGTGGACGTGATCAGGAAGAGGCCGATGCCGGCCATCATCAGAAGGCCGGCGACATAGTAGAATTCCTGCGGCCATATCTCGATGAAGAAGACGTAGAAACGGCGGTTGGCAAGATCGATCAGCACGGCCTGATCAGGAGCAAACGGACCTCGATCCCAGCGCAACCAGGGCATCAGATAATAGATGCCCAGCGTGATCGCCATCACCAGCCATTTGAAGCGGCGAAAGCTGCCCGAGGCGCGTTTAGGGAAGATTTTCTTGCGCGGAGCATAGAGCGGCTGTCGTGTCTTGGCGGAGTTGACCGCTTTTGCCTCGAGCCGCTCCATCTGCGTTTCATCCAGCACGTGCATCTCCACTCGCGCGCGGCCTATGACATCGTTGTGCGACGGACTTGTCAGCTTCCACAGACGTCCGGTCTGCAGTGAGCCCGCTTCGCCGTGTGGGCCGCGCCGCCTTGCTGCAGGTCAATCGCCGCATGCCGGAATGGTGTCGGGGCCCGACTCGTGCCGGGCCCCGTCGCTTGGCGGGGAGGGCCGAGAATAGGCTTCCGTTCCTATTCTCCGCCGCCAAGCGAATGGACATAAACCGCAAGTTCCTTAACCTTGGTCTCGCCGAGACGCCCGATCCAGGCCGGCATGACACCGTGCTTCGGCGCGCGGACTTGGACGGCGATGGCTGTCTCGCCGGGTGCGTAGAGCCAGATCGCATCGGTCAGATTGGGCGCGCCGAGCTCTTTGTTGCCTTTCGCATTATCGCCATGACAGGCGACGCAGTTTTCCGCGAATACCTTGGCGCCGGGCTCGATAAGACTTGCATCCTGGACCTTGCCCGAGAGGCTGGCGACATAGGCGCCGACCTGTGCGATCTGTTCGGGCGTGATGATGTCACCGAAGGGGGGCATTTCCGACTGCCGAGTATCTGGGTCGGATCCGAAACGGATGCCGTGCGCGATCGTTTGCTGGATCTGCTCGGTCGTGCCGCCCCACAGCCAGTCATCGTCGTTCAGGTTTGGAAAGCCCTTCGACCCTTGGGCGCCCGAGCCGTGGCATTGCACGCAATTGACCTTGAAGGTAGCTCCGCCGGCCGCTACCGCGAATTCACGCAGCGCGTCGTCGGCTGCAATCTCGGATACGGTCTTCTGCTGGATGGCCGCGACATATTTGCCCTTGGCGGCTTCGGCAGCCGCCAGCTCAATCTTGACAGCGTTGCGGCTGGAATAGCCAAGCACACCCTTGGTCGCGGAAGACAGCATCGGCCAAGCCGGATACGCAATTGTATAAGCCACCGCCCAAGCGACGGTGATGTAGAAGGTTATCACCCACCATCGGGGCAATGGGTTGTTGAGTTCCCTTATCCCGTCCCATTCATGACCGGTCGTTGAGATGCCCGAGACTTCATCGATATGCTCGCTGCTCATGATCAGTCGTCCTTGAATGGAATCTGGGCGGCTTGATCGGCCTGTGTTTTGCCGCCGGGACGCAAGGCAAAGGCAATGCAGCCGACGTAGAAGAGCGCCATGGCAAGCAGACCCCAGCTGTCCGCGAATTCCCGCATCAAATTATAGCTCATTGCGTCCCCCTCAGCGGTAGCCGGCTGCATCGTCATAGGTCTTGAAATCGACCAGTGTTCCCAGCATTTGCAGATAGGCGACGAGGGCATCCATCTCGGTCACCTGCTGCGGATTGCCGTCCAGATCACCGACTTTGGCTTTCGGATAGCGTTTCTCGACGCCGGAGGCATCGGCATTCGGGTCGGCCTGGGCCATCAGATCTGCGTTGGCCTGCGCGATCATGTCATCGGAGTACGGGACGCCAACACGCGCGTTCGCAACCAGATGCGTCGAGAAGTCCTTCACCTCGATCGGAGCGTCCTTCAGGAAGGCATAGCGAGGCATGATAGATTCCGGCACCACCGAACGTGGATCCATAAGGTGCTGAACGTGCCATTCGTTGGAATAGCGGTTGCCGACTCGTGCAAGGTCAGGGCCGGTGCGCTTCGAGCCCCACTGGAAGGGGTGGTCGTACATGGACTCGGCGGCCAGGCTGTAGTGGCCGTAGCGCTCGATCTCGTCCCGGAAAGGCCTGATCATCTGGCTGTGGCAGAGGTAGCAGCCCTCGCGCACATAGATGTTGCGTCCGGCGAGTTCCAGTGGCGAGTAGGGCCGCATGCCTTCGACTTTCTCGATCGTATTGTCGAGATAGAAAAGCGGCGCAATCTCGACGATGCCGCCGACGGTCACGACAAGAAGAGAGCCAACGAGAAGAAGCGTGGCGGTCTTCTCGATGATCGCGTGTTTGTCCATCAAGCCCATTGTCTGGCTCCCTATTCGGCAGGCCGGAGGGCGGGCTCGGAACCTGGCATTGGTTGCTCTTCGCGCTGGTGGCCAAGAATGGTCATGGTCACGTTCCAGGCCATGAGCAGGGCGCCGGTGAGGTACATCGCACCGCCGATGGCACGCATGACGTAGAAGGGATGCATGGCGGCGACGGTTTCGGCGAAGGAGTAGACGAGGAAACCCTGCTCGTCGTATTCGCGCCACATAAGGCCCTGCATGATGCCGGACACCCACATCACCGCGGCGTAGACGACGATGCCGAGCGTCGCCAGCCAGAAGTGCCAGGTGACGAGCCGCAGCGAATAGAGGCGCTCGCGGTTCCAGAGCTTCGGCACCATGTAGTAGATCGCGCCGAACGAGATCATGCCAACCCAGCCGAGCGCGCCGGAATGGACATGGCCGATGGTCCAGTCCGTGTAGTGCGACAGCGAATTGACCGTCTTGATCGACATAATCGGACCTTCGAAGGTCGACATGCCGTAGAAGGCGACTGCCATCACCATCATGCGGATGATCGGATCGGTGCGCAGCTTGTCCCAGGCGCCAGACAGCGTCATCAGGCCATTGATCATACCGCCCCATGACGGCATCCACAGCATGATCGAGAACGCCATGCCGAGCGTCTGCGCCCAGTCGGGTAAGGCGGTGTAATGCAGGTGGTGCGGGCCGGCCCAGATGTAGAGAAAGATGATCGCCCAGAAGTGGACGATCGACAGGCGGTAGGAATAGACCGGCCGGTTCGCCTGCTTGGGCACGAAATAATACATCATGCCGAGGAACCCGGCGGTGAGGAAGAAACCGACGGCGTTGTGGCCATACCACCATTGCGTCAAGGCGTCCTGGACGCCGGAGAAGGCGGAGTAGCTCTTCGAGCCCAGGAACGACGCCGGCATCGACAGATTGTTGACCACATGCAGCATCGCGATTGTCACGATGAAGGACAGGTAGAACCAGTTGGCGACGTAGATATGCGGTTCCTTGCGCTTCAGGATCGTGCCGAGGAACAAGATGAGATAGGCGACCCAGACGATGGTCAGCCAGAGATCCACATACCATTCGGGTTCGGCGTATTCGCGGCTCTCGGTGATGCCGAGCAGGTAGCCGGTCGCGGCCATGACGATGAACAGCTGGTAACCCCAGAACACAAACCAGGCCAGTTTGCCGCCAAACAGCCGGGCGCGGCACGTGCGCTGCACGACATAGAGAGACGTGCAAAGCAAAGCGTTGCCGCCGAAGGCGAAGACGACGCCGGATGTGTGCAGCGGCCGCAGCCGGCCGAAATTGAACCAGGGTTGGATGTTGAGGTGAGGGTATGCCAGCTGCAGGGCAATGATCACACCGACGAGCATGCCGACGACGCCCCAGAATACCGTTGCAATGGCTCCGTAGCGGATCGGGCCATCCATGTAGGCGGAGGTGTCGATCGGAGCCGCCGGCTTGAAATCTGTGTTGCGCAGCAGGATCGCGGTAAAGCCAGCCAGGGCGAAGAACAAAACCCCCATATGCTGACGAAAAGGTCCTTCTACGCCGAAGCCGGCAGCCACCAGGGCCGCAAAAGCAAACAGGCTTAGAACGACGATCTCCGTGCCGAATTTCATGACATGTCCCCGACCAGGATTCCAATGCGCGGACGCCAAATCCGCGGTGCATTAATTCCGTAGTTGCCGCCTGCTCGCCCTGATCCATGTCAGAGCCGCACGATTTTGCTTCGGGCAGCATCGAGTTCGGTGCAATCAGAAGGTGGCGATTTGAACAAGGAAACGCAGCACGGGCCAACCCGCTCATGGACAAGTGCGGCTTTCTCGCGCCAGGCCGGCACAGAGGCGATTCCGGGCGAGGTCATGAAGCTTGCCCATCGGGAAAAGCTGGAGCTCTGCTTCTCGCTGGAAAGCATTGCCGATGCACTGCCGAACGTCGACCGCCTCAAATGTCTTGGAACGGCCAAGAAGATCGTTCCGCTGCTCCGTGACATTCATGGGTTTGAGGAGAGGGTGATTTTCCCTGCGTATGAGGCGCACTTGACCCCGGCCGAAGCCAAACTTGCCTCTACCAGCCGGTTGCGCATCGAGCACCTTGAGGATCAATGCTTCGCTGGCGAGGTGGCCGAAACGCTCCTAGCGATCGGTCATGGTGATCCGATAGAGAGCGCGGAAGCTGTCGGATTCATGCTACGCGGCTTCTTCGAAGGCTTGCGGCGACACATCGCTTTCGAACGCGAGCATGTCCTGCCGCGGATCGTAATAAGCGACGAAGGCCCCGACGCTTAGGTCTCATTCAAAGGCCGGTTGCCGCGCGCCTCGGCCGCCGCAGCGCTGCTCCAGCCGGCTCATGCTGTCGACCGTTACATGGCGTTTGTTCTCGATCCGGATCACGCCGTCAGCCCGCAATCGCGTAAGCTGGCGGCTCACGGTCTCGTTCGTCAGTCCAAGGAAATCAGAGATGTCGGCACGTGTCAGCGGCAGATCGAAGCATGCCGACCCAGCCGCCGGGTCGATACTGGAATCCATATTCCGGGCGATCATGAGGAGAAAGCTCGCCACCTTCTCCGGTGCGGTCTTGCGCCCGAGAGTCACCATCCATTCAAGTGCCTCGTCGAGTTCGTCCAGCGTCTGCTTGAGCAGGCGATGCTCGAGTCCCGGTGATTCCTTCATTATCCGTTCAACGGCCGCCTTCGGAAACGAGCACAGCGAGACGGAGGTTGCCGCTTCCACGTTGATCGTGCTTTTCACCTTGAAGGGCCGTCCCAGAAAATCCGGTGCGAACCGAAGACCGACAATCTGCTGGCGGCCGTCCGAAAGGCACTTCGTCAGCTTCACAACGCCTGAAAGCAAGGTTGAATAGCTGTCGACGGCCTCGGCGTCGGCGATCAGTTCGACCCCCGGCTCGAGCTTGTGCCGCGACGAAGTTTTGGCGAGCCCAACCAAATGGTTTGGATCGAGCGCAGCGCAGACGCCGCGAAGTCGTGCTGCGCAAGACAGGCAAAGAACGGGAATGCCGGAACTGTGAATGTCTTGCCGTACTGTCATTACGCTCGCGCTACCGATCCCAAGTTTCGACAGGATAGCAAGCGATGGCAGAGAAATCCTTGCGGCAGTTTGTCCGTGCTGGAGGCTGACCGAAATCAGGGCATTGGCTCTTCGACGCGTCCAGACTTCCGGCGAGGCAAAAACGGCGAACCACCAAATGAGACCGGAATTAGCTGCCAGGCTTGGCGAGAACGTCCCGCGTTATACCAGTTACCCGACCGCGCCGCATTTCCATCCTGGCGTCGACGCTGATGTCTATCGAAGCTGGTTGAAGGCGCTCGAAAGCGGTGACGAGGTCTCGCTCTACCTGCACATCCCTTATTGCGACCGGCTGTGCTGGTTCTGTGCGTGCCATACAAAGCAGACCCGCCGCTACGAGCCGGTGGCTTCGTATCTCCGCTCGCTTCACGCGGAGATCGCGACTGTCGCCGGTCTTGTCGGCGGCAAGGCCCATGTCCGCGCCGTGCATTTCGGCGGCGGCTCGCCGACCATGCTGAAGCCCGAGGATATGATAGCCTTGGGAACTGTCCTGCGGGATAGCTTCGATTTTCTTGCCGATGCGAAGATCAGCGTCGAAATCGAACCCAACGACATGGACGAAGCCCGCCTTGATACACTTGCCGAGATCGGCATGGCGCGGGCGAGCCTCGGCGTTCAGGATTTCGATCCGAAGGTGCAGAAGGCGATCAATCGCGAGCAGAGCTTTTTGCAGACCAAGGCGGTTGTAGACGGCATTCGCTCTCGCGGCGTAGGGTCCGTGAACCTCGATTTGCTTTACGGCCTGCCGCATCAGACCAGGGAGAGCGTCTGTTCCACCGTGGCGCAGGCGCTGACTCTGGAGCCGGACCGGATGGCGCTGTTCGGCTACGCGCATGTGCCCTGGTTCAAGAAGCATCAGACTATGATCGACGAGTCCTGGTTGCCGGGTCCGGCCGAACGGTTCGCTCAGTGGCAAATTGCCGCCCGTCTGATCATGGGCGCCGGATACGAGGCGATTGGAATAGACCATTTCGCCAGGCCGGATGATGCGCTTGCAGTCTCGGCTCGCGCGGGAACAATCCGCCGCAATTTCCAGGGCTACACCGAGGATCGCTGCGAAACACTGATCGGGCTCGGGCCGTCATCGATCAGCCGGTTTCGACAGGGCTATTCGCAGAACATGCCGTCGACAGCCGAATATGGACGCATAGTCGAGGGGGGACATCTGGCCACGGTCCGCGGCATCGCGTTTTCCGAAGATGACCGTGTTCGCGGCTGGATCATCGAGCGCTTGATGTGCGATTTCGGCTTTTCAGCAGCCGATCTGGTGGAACGCTTCGGGGAAGCCGGACAAAAGCTTCTTTTCCAAGCAAGCTCCATCGCCATTGGCGACCCTGCTCGACCGCTTGAACTCCAAGGTGACAGTTACGTCGTATCGGCGGAAAGTCGTCCCTTTGTAAGGAGCATTGCAGCGAAGTTCGACAAATATTTCGAAAGTGGAACGGCCAGGCACTCAGTGGCAGTCTGAGTGCCACAGACGAACGTCACCGTCTTCAGTCGATCGCGAACCTCCTCAAAATCGCCGAAACCAGCAGCTAACAATTCGATAGTGCATATGACGCCACTTTACGATGCTGTGACGACGCGGGTATTTCCCAAAGGGGGTCGCATGGCAGAGGGCTGGGACCCGCCGGAACCCTGCAGGCAGGGCTTCACTTCGTATCCGCCCAAGCAGGTTGGATTGTTCGGCCCAGTCTTTCACTGAATGTCAGCGACGCACCCCATTGCGGCTTCCGCTACTCAGCGCCGCGGCTCTTGAATGCCCCTTTGAGATGAGCTCATTCTGAGTAACAACCGCACGGCGTTCCCACGGGTCTGAAACCATGCATCAGTGCGGCTAGCACGCCCTGCGCCTGTTCGCGGTTTCCGGGCCGCCCAGGCACTTACTTGACCTCCAGCTGCTCGAAGTTCGCGCATAGGCCTTACATGACGGATCGGTAGGCCGCGACCGCCGGGAAATTAGGCACCCGGGCGGCTGCGCCAATTGACCAACTTTATGCTTCGATTACTCGGAATCTGAACCTGACACGCGTCGCGATTTCTCTGACATGCCGGCGGGCAAGCTTTCCTTTCTGGCCTTGGCAAACGCTCTGTCACCTTCCAGAAACCCTGCCAGCATGAAAGGTATGAGTTCCGCTACCGTTTCAGACTCGCCATAGGTCTGGCGGTAAAGCGCCGCATAGTCCTTGAGTGCTTGGTTCAGGTCCGCGCTAACGGTGATGGTCATCTTCGAAGGTGTCCGGTCCGGAAGCTTTCCAAGTTTCAGATCTGCCATGATTACTCCTGTTCAAGTCGGGTATGGGCGCAGCACAAGATCCTTGTGTACAATCACGCGTAGGGGCCAACCGGGGCGGACGATAATGGTGGGTTGAATATTCAGGTTCTTTTCGGTGATGCGCTGGCCGGCTTGACTGATGTTTTGCTGAGTGGATTCCCGGATCGCCTTAACTAGGTCGCTTTCGTTTTCCCCAAAGCTCAACTCGGTACCAACGCCCAGTAGCGTCGCTAGAGCAACTCCCTTGATCAGCTGCCAGGTGTGAAAATCGACCTTGTCTTCAAGCCCAGCATAGCCGGCAGTATCCGTCGCTGGCAGATTGTCGATTTCGATCGAGGAACCGTCGGGCAGGATTATTCGCTGCCAGACCAGCAATGCGCGCCTCTGCCCAAAAGCCACGACGCTGTCATAAGTGCCGATGAGGCGTGAGCCTTGCGGAATGAGCACAATGCTGCCGGTGACTGTGTCGTGCACATTCTCGGTGACCTGCGCGACGACAAGGCCAGGCAAGTCGGAATTTATGCCGGTGACGAGACTGGCCGCGATCACGCTGCCGGCCATCAGTTGGTAGGGCGAGGCCGGCGTCTGCAGCGCATGCGGATTGTAGATCCCGCTTGTGTTTCGCTGACTGACAAAATCGAGCTTGCGCTGTTGGTTGTTCTGGTCACCCTCGGCTGGGGCAACGGAAGCTGACGTGCGCGTCGCTCCGGATTGCGGAAGCGCCTCAGACGGCTGCTGCGCACTCGGCCCGCCGCCGGCGACATCTGTCTGTCTGGGTCGATTGTCGATCCGGAACAAGACTTGCGACTCGCGCGCCTCAATTGCTTGCTGGGCAAGGCGCTGCTCCTCGGCGGAGATATCCTGCCCTGGCGCGATGCCGAGCTGACGTTGGCGTTCAAGGATGGGGCGACCGAGGTCGCCGGGCAGTGGCGGTCCGAGCACAGGGGCCTTCGGCATGATCCCGGAATAGTCCTTGGGAAGCGCTTCTAGTCCCTCGGCGGGTGGCTTGCGCTCGGTGTTATAGCGGTCCTCTGCCTGGTGCTTGATACGCCATGCCGGTCCTTGAAGCGCCATCATCGTGACGCCCAGAATGGCACCGGATCCGACTGCAGCGATGGCGATGATCACACCGCGCCTGAATCGGACAGCGCGGCGGGGCGAGGCTCGCAATTGCAGCTGCTCGGGATCGAGTTTCGGCGGCGCATCGGATCGGGAAGTATCGGTCATGAGCGCTCCCCTCACCTGCTGGGCCGCGCAAAGAGCGGAATCCGCCGCGGCGGTTGCCGGCCGTCAGTCCTGGTGATGCGCACCACCTGCTGCTGCTTGCTGCCTAGACGCAGTTCTGCAGCGCCAAAGAGGCGATCGACGATGTAGTAGTTGCCGCGCATGCGATAATTGACGAGCTGGCTGTCCCCATCGGCACCGACGATGAAGAGAGGAGGCGCTTCACCCTGATCAATGCGACGGGGGAATTCGATATAGACCTTGCTGCCATCGTCGAAAGCGCGCGTCGGCCTCCAGGGTGGTGTGTCGCCGGTGATTGAATACCGAAAGCGGATATTCTCGAGCGCCACATTCGACGCCACCGGCGTGGCAGCCTCGGCTTGGGCGTTGCGCTGGCGTAGCGCGATGATCTGGTCCTCGCTATAGGTCCAGGAGATCGCCGCCATTGAGGTCTTCTCGGTGCTTTGAAGCTGCAAATGGTAGGTGCGTCGTTCCGTGGTGATCACCAGATTTGTGTTAAGTCCCGGCGCGAAGGGTTTTACCAGCACATGGGTGCGCTGATTGTCACCGGTGCCGCTGACGGTATCGCCGATCACCCAACGCACCGTGTCGCCGGCCGACACGGCTGTTAGCTTCTCGCCCGGCTGGAGTGCGATATCGGTAACGCGCTCCGGCGCGGCATACAGCTGATAGAGTGCGCCATCGGCGAATGGATAGACCTGAACCGCATTCACGTACCCATACCTGGTGGGTTGCTGCGTCGCTGCTTTATTGGCATCGGAGACCCGTTCTTCAGGAGAGCGCTTGTCATCGGCCACCCTGCCCGGATCGGGCTGTAGCTGACCTGGCAACGGCAGCGGCTTTGGCACTTCGACTATCTTGACCGGCTTCTCCGGCGGCTTCTCGATTGCGGCTGGTTTGAAATCGGCAGCATCATAGGAAATCTCAGGCGGCGGTACCGGCTTCGACGCGCAGGCGGAGAGGACTGCTGTAGAGGCCGACAGGATCAGCACGGCACGGACCGACGACATTCTACTCTTCATTGGTGGACTCCTTTCGGGGAAACGGACGTCGGCGCAGCACTGTCGAGCTCGCGCGACCAGTCGATCGCATTGATGAAGACGCCGAGCGGGTTGTTGCGCAGTTGGTCAGTATTACTTGGCGGGCGGATCACGATGGTGAGGATCGCGGTCCAGCGCGTCGTGCTGGCAAGGCTGCCGCGCTCAAAAACCTGCTCGGCCCATTTGACCTGGAACGAGCTGTCGGAAGCCCTGACCACGCTGGTCACTTGCACCGACACGCTGCGTGTGCCGATCTGGCCGAAAGGATCGTTCGCCTTGGCGTACTCGTTGAGAAAGAGCGCCGCGCGGTCGGTGGCGAAGTCATAGGCCGAAAGCCAGTTCTGCCGCACCAGCACCGGATCGGTGGAAACGGAACGGACATTCTGAATGAAGCGGCCGAGATGCCACGCGATCTGGGCATCGGAGGGCTCGTAGTCCCGGATTGCCGGCGCAACGGCGCGTGCCTCGCCGAAGCCGTCGACCTCGACGACGTAAGGCACGACGCGGCTCTGCATCGACTGCCACACGAGTCCGCCGGAAAGTCCGGCCGCCAAGGTCAGACAGCCAAGAGCCATGAACCGCCAGTTGCGGGCCTGCACTCGAGATGAGCCTATGCGCTCGTCCCAGAGCTGCGCGGCCTTCTGATACGGCGTGACCGGCTCGGGCGTCTTGCCGTAACGTTGAATGGGTCGCTTGAATAGCATTTAGTCGTCCTTGTCGTTGAGAGAGGGATTGGCGCTGCCTCCCGGCCTGTCGCCTTCACGGACGGCCTGCATGGCGGTGTGACGGTGGGCACGGGCTGTCTGTTCGGAACGCAGGCGCCTGGCCCAGCCGGGCGCGGCATCAGCGACCGGACCAGTAGGGCTTCCGGTCATGGATGCGGTCGGCGCACCACCGGTCGCGGTCCAGGCAGCTTCGCGCCCGGCATCAACGCTGCGCCCGAAGCCTCCTGCGGCAGATCGTGCCGCCCGCATTGCGGCGCCGGCGGCGGCGCTGGTCACACCATGCATTCCAGCAGCTACACCGGACAGGCCGGACTCGGGCGATGTTGCGCGCCCGATCTGCCAGGCCGTAGAAGCCGCTGACCCCATGGTCGTGCCGGCACGGAGTGCGGTGAGACCGCTGCCGGTTGCCGTGCGCGCGCCGGCAAATGCTGCGCCTGCGGCAACGAGCGATGCACCGGCTGCGGCTGCCGTGGTTCCAAGTGCGGCGCCCGCGCCAAGCTGCGGCGCGCCCGAGACAAGACCGGAGGCTATCCCAGGTCCGAAAATGCCGAGACCAAGGAGCGCCAAGGCGCCCAGGACCTGTGACATGGCGGCGGCCAGATCCGGCTCCTTGCCTTGCAGCGCGGAAGCGAACTCGCCAAAGAGCGTGAAGCCGATGCCGATGATGACGGCCAACACCATCACCTTGATGCCCGACGAGATGACATTGCCGAGCACGCGCTCGGCGAGAAACGCTGACCGGTTCCAAAGCGCGAAGGGCACAAGAATGAATCCGGCCAGAGTGGTGAGTTTGAATTCGAGGATGGTGATGAAGAGTTGGATGGAGAGGATGAAGAAGGCGATGATGACCAGGAACCAGGCCACGAGCAGCACGAAGATGGTGAGCGCGTTGCCGAAGATTTCTGGGAAGCCGAGAAGCTGGCTTGCCTGATCGAGAAGCGGCCAGGCGCCCTCGAAACCGGTTGCGGCAATGCGGCCCGGATGCAGGAGATTGTCGGCGGAGAGATTGCCTGAGGACGCATTGATGCCGAGGCCAGCGAAGGACCGATAGATGATGTCGGCGAGGTTCTTGAAGTTATTCAAGATGAAGGCAAAGACGCCGACATAGAGCACTTTGCGGATGAGCCGGCCGAATATGTTGGGTTCGCCGCCGAATGCCCAGGCGAGGCCGGCAAGTGTGACGTCGATGCCGATCAGGCTCGTGGTAAGGAAGGCGAGATCGCCCGAGAGCAGACCGAACCCGCTATCGATGTAGCGGATGAAGGTCTCCATGAAGCGATCAATGACCCCAAGGTCGTTCATGCCGCCTTCCTCGTCGTCAAGAGATTGGTGATCAGTTGCCGGGATAGGCCGTGCCTGTGCCGAGGAAGCGCTTTGTCGTCTCGCGCGCGGCCTCCTCGGACTGCGCCTTGCGCGCCGCATCCTCGGCCTCAGCGCGGAACTGCGTTGCGAGCAGCGTCTGGATCTGCATCTGCTGCTTGGTCGAAAGCGCAAGGAGCTGGTTAGTGGCCTGACTTGCCTGAAGCGCACCGGCCGCGCCTTGGCTGCGGTTGACGAGATCGGCAAGCAGGTCGCCATCACCGCGAACATTCTCGACGATCTGCGACTGAACACCCATGGTCTGACGGAATGCCTGCATTGCGCTTTGCCAGCGGTCACGTGCGGCGCTCGCTACATCGCTGACCTTGATCGTGGCGTCGTAGCTTTCCGGATATTGATTACGCCACTGGTCCTGAAGCTTGTTGAGATCAAAGCTCAGGCCACTTGCCTGGTCCATCAGACCGTCGATCCGTTGGAGCGAGCCGGTAAGCTGACCCACGGAAGAAAAATCCAGACTCTGAAGATTGCGTGCCATGTTCTGCAGCACGGTCGCCTGGTTCTGGAGCGACTGGATCTGGTTGTTGATCTGCTCCAGCGAGCGCGCCGCCGTGAGCACGTTCTGAGCGTAGTTCGACGGATCGAACACGATGAGCGCGTAGGCCGGCTGCACGTAGTCGGCCATCGGCTTGGCGATCAACGAAAGGGTGATCAGGCTCGAGAGAAAGCGGCGCCGCATCATGACGATTGCTCCTTGGTTGGTTGAGGGAATTGCTGGAGAAGCTCGGCCGCCCAATCGAGGCCGCGGGCGCCGAGGAAGCGAAAGACAAAGCTGTCCTGCCCGTGCTCGGACAGGACCCTGTCGATCAGGCTTTGCGCGGCTGGACCCGAGGCGCCGCAAAGTGCAAGCGCGATGGGGCCGAGCCCGAGCTCGAAGAGACGGTTGCCGCAGCGCGACTGCAAATAGTAGTGCCGCTTCGGCGTGGCCCGGGCGATCAGTTCGATCTGCCGGTTGTTGAGACCGAAGCGCTCATAGGCAGTCCGTGCCTGCGGTTCCACGGCACGATCATTGGGGAGAAAAATGCGCTGTGGGCAGCTCTCGATGATCGCCGGCGCTATTGCAGAGCCGGCGATGTCGCCAAGCGACTGCGTGGCGAAGATCACCGATACGTTCTTCTTTCGCAGCACCTTCAGCCATTCGCGGATGCGGGCAGCAAAAAGCGGATTGTCGAGATAGACCCAGGCCTCATCGAGCATGAGCAGCGTCGGTCGCCCGTCGAACCGCTCCTCAAGGCGATGGAAGAGATAGGTGAGCACAGGCAGCACAGCGCTTTGGCTATGCATCAGCTCCTCGGTCTCGAAGCACTGCACATCCGACAAGGCCAGCCGATCGTCATCGGCATCGAGCAATCGGCCGAAGGGACCGTCGAGCGTGTAGGGCATTAAGGCGGACTTCAGTGCATTGGACTGAAGCAGGACCGACAGACCGGTCAGCGTGCGCTCCTGCGCCGGCGCGGTGGCGAGGCTGTTGAGCGCCGACCAGATCGCCTCCTTCACCTCCGGCGTGAGGGTGACGTTCTCATGGGCAATCAGGCCGGCGATCCATTCAGCTGCCCAGCTGCGCCTACCCTGATCACCGATATTGCGCAGTGGCTGGAAGGCAAGCGCACCGTCCGAACCCAAGACATGATGCTCTCCACCCATGGCGAGCGTTGCCGCGCGCGCCGAATTGCCTTTGTCGAAGACATAGACCTGCGCGCCGGCATAGCGACGAAACTGCAGGGCGATCAGGGCAAGCAGCACCGATTTTCCGGCGCCGGTCGGTCCAACGATCAGCATGTGGCCGACATCTTCGACATGGGAAGAAAGCCGGAACGGAGTCGACCCGCTGGTTTCGGCGATGAGGAGCGGCGGGGCCTCTCGTCCAGTGACTTCAGCCAGATGCTCGTTCGCCGCAGGACCGGCCCACACCGAGGAAAGCGGCATGAGATGGGCAAGGTTCAGCGTGTGAACGAGCGGCTGACGAACGTTGGCATAGACATGACCCGGCAGCGAGCCGAGCCAGGCTTCGACCGCATTGACGCTTTCGCGGATGGTGGTGAACCCGAGCCCATTGATGATGCGCTCGACCGCGCGAAGTTTCTCAGCGGCGGCTTGGCGATCCTCGTCCCATACCGTCACCGTTGCAGTGAGATACCCGAAGCCGACATGATCGCCGCCCAACGCCTGAAGTGCTTCATCGGCGTCGAGCGCCTTATTGTCGGCGTCGCTGTCGACGAGCGGAACGGGTTCGTTGCTTACAACCTCGCGCAGGATTGCGACGATCGATTTGCGCTTGGCAAACCACTGCCGGCGCAAGCGGGTCAGCGTCTTGGTGGCCTCGGTCTTGTCGAGCGGAATGAAGCGCGTCATCCAGCGATAGGCGAAATCCTGATGATTGAGGGCATCGAGGATTCCGGGCCGGGTGAGGTTCGGAAAGCCGAGGATGGTAAGTGTGCGAAGATGTTGCTCACCCAGCATCGGCTCCAAGCCGCCGGTAAGCGGCACATCGACCAGGATGCCGTCCAGATACATTGGCATTTCCGGCACGGCGACCGGATGGCGGCGGGTCGAGATCGTGTCGTGCAGGTATGTCAGCGTCTCGGCGTCATCGAGCGGACGCACTTCGGGCATGAAGCCCGACAGAAGATCCAGCACACGGTCGGTCTCGTCACGGAACCGCGCCATCTCCTGGCGCCAGTCTCTTTCGCCTTCTGAATGATGCGAGTCGACGAGCGCGCTTTCCGCCCGCGCCTGGGCGTCCGGTGGCGGCATGGACAGCAAGGTCAGGTGATAGCGGCTCTCGAAATGCGCGACCTTGCCTTCGAAGGCAGCACGCCGTTCTTCATCAACCAGCCATGACGCCGCGTCCGGGAAACGCGAGGACGGATAGCCCAGCGCTTCGATGCGCTCGGCCTCGAAAAACAATGTCCAGCCGGAGCCAAAGCGTCTAAGCGCATTGTTGGCCCGGGCGCAGATGCCGATGAGTTCGGCTTCGGTCGAGCTTTCCAGATCGGGCCCGCGAAACCGAAGAGTCCGCTGAACGCTGCCGTCCTTGTTGAGCACGATGCCGGGCGCCACCAGTGCTGCCCAGGGCAGATGGTCGGCAAGCCGGTCGGCCTTGCCGCGATATTCCGAAAGGTTCAGCATGCGAGCCATCCCCTCAGGCGAAGGTGACGGACAAGCACGCTGGCAAAGTCGGGATCGCGCCTTGCGGCAAAGACCGCGAGCGTGTGGCCGCCAAGCCAGAGCACTAGCCCGGCAATCCATTGCTGCAAGCCTAGTCCGATGGCCGCAGCCACCGTGCCGTTGAGGATCGCCACCGCCCGCGGCGCGCCGCCCAGCAGGATCGGTTCAGTCAAGGCCCGGTGAACGGGAACCTCGAAGCCCTCGATATGTTGCACTCCGGCGGCCATCAGACGAGCGCCCCGCCGCCGAAGGAGAAGAACGAGAGGAAGAAGCTCGATGCGGCGAAGGCGATCGACAGGCCGAAGACGATCTGAATCAGCCGGCGGAAACCGCCTGCAGTATCGCCGAAGGCAAGGGTCAAGCCGGTGGTGATGATGATGATCACCGCGACGATTTTGGCGACCGGTCCCTGCACCGATTCCAGGATCTGCTGCAGCGGCTGTTCCCAAGGCATGCCGGAGCCGGCAGCGTGCGCCGGAACTGTGAGAAGAAACGCGAGCGCGGCAAACGAAAGAAAGCGGAGCTTCTTGCGCATAAGGGGGCCTTTCAGAGTTGCTGGAGTTGCGGAGGCGTGAGTGGGGTGAGGGCGTAGTCGCCGCTGCCGTCGAGACCTGTGACCTCAGCGATTGCATCGATGCGGCGCGACGAGCCGCGCCCCGCGATGAAGACGATGAGATCGATGGCATTGGCGATGAGGCGGCGCGGCACGGTGACGACAGCTTCCTGTGCAAGCTGCTCGATGCGATAGAGGGCAGAGCGCGCCGAATTGGCATGAACCGTGGCGATGCCGCCGGGGTGCCCGGTGTTCCATGCCTTGAGCATGTCCAGCGCTTCCGCGCCCCTGACTTCACCGACGATGATGCGGTCGGGGCGGAGCCGGAGCGTCGAGCGCACGAGATCGGCGAGTGTGACCGAGCCCCGCCTGGTTCTCAGGGCAACGCAGTCCTTTGCTGCGCATTGCAGTTCGCGGGTGTCCTCGATGAGGATCACTCGCTCGTCGCATTCGGCGACTTCGGCCAGCAGTGCATTGGCAAGCGTCGTCTTACCCGACGACGTGCCTCCGGCGACAAGGATGTTGCGCCGTTCTCGGACTGCCTTTATCAACGCATCGGCCTGCAGCGGCAACATGATGCGATCCGCAACATAGTTGGCCAGCGTGTAGAGCTTTGCGGCTGGTTTGCGGATGGCAAAGCAAGGCGCCAGCACGACAGGCGGCAGCAGTCCCTCGAAGCGTTCGCCCGATGGCAATTCGGCGCTGACAATCGGATTGTCCGCATGCGCCTCGGCACGCACGTGGGAAGCGACCAGGCGGATGATGCGTTCCGCCTCGGAAGGATGCATATGCACGGCCGTATCGATTCGGCCTTCTCCCAGCCGGTCGAGCCGCAGCGCACCATCGGGATTGACCATCACCTCGATGACCAATGGATCGGCCAGCGCCTCAGTGATCGTCGGACCCATGGCGGTGCGCAGCATGGCGCGGCGTCGGTGGTCGGCCTCTGGATGAGCGCTCATGCTTCCCCTCCTCCGCCATTGTCTTTGCCAAGCGAGCGTTTCCCCGATGCGATCTGGCGACCGACCTGCTCGACGAATTTGTCGAAACGCTCCTGGGCAATCGCCTGCGTCGCCTTGTCCGGAACAGGCGTGTGGGCATGAAGCGTGATCGAAAAGCGGATGAAGAGCGCCAAGCTTTCCAATGTCATGTCGACATCGCGCCTGACGTGACTGAGGTCGCGGGAAAGACGGTCCAGCCTCATGCCATAGCGCCGATCGAGTTCATTCTCGCCACGCCGCTCGATGAAAGCTTCTACGGCCTTCGCGACGACCGCGGATTTTGTGGTCGAGGGATCGCGGCTGAGGTTGTCCAGCTTCTCGCTCAATTCCGGTTCGAGCAGAAACTGGTGACGAATGCGGTGGGGCTTCATGCGCTTGTTCCAACTGGCCGGCGCTGGCGGGCCGGCGGCGGAACAAGCATTATCGAGATGCCCAAAATTGCTTACGGCCGTTATCTACGCTGAGATACGCCCGAACTGCGGAAAGCGTTCAGAAGCCGGGGACGATATCCTTATCATCGCCCCTTCCCTCGTTGATGCCATAGGCACCTGCGACGGTGGAGATCCGGTCCATGACGCGCTTGTCCGCCATCGCCTCGCTATCATCGTCTGCGGGTCCGGACAGATCGTCCTGGTCCGGTTCCTGGGTGACGGCGGTATGTTCTTCGGGTAGGCCAGGATGGCGCTGCTGCTGAACACCTCCCTCGTCCGCAAGCGCGGTGCCAGCGCTTTCATCGTCGGACGCAAGACGACGGTCGACGCCGCGTACTTGCCCAGTCCAATCGTCCGGCCGCGACATCGGGCAGTCCGCGTAGGGTCCGTCGCGCAACACCGGCGAAGGCAGCACCCGCTCGGTGAAATTGTGATCCTCATAGTATCGCAGCTTTTTGGCCCGGATGGGGGGCAATCCCGAAACCAGCACCAGTTCGTCCGCGGGCGGCAATTGCATCACCTCGCCCGGTGTCAGCAGCGGGCGGGCGGTTTCCTGGCGGCTCACCATGACATGCGAGAGCCAAGGTGCCAGCCGGTGGCCCGCATAGTTGCGCATGGATCTGAGTTCCGTGGCCGTGCCAAGCGCGTCCGAGATTCGCTTGGCCGTGCGCTCATCATTGGAGGAAAAGGCAATTCGCAAATGGCAGTTGTCCAGAATGGCGTTGTTGTCGCCATACGCTTTGGAGATCTGGTTCAACGATTGCGCGATCAAGTAGGCACGAATTCCGTAACCGGCCATAAACGCGAGCGCGGTCTCAAAGAAGTCGAGGCGACCGAGCGCCGGAAACTCATCCAGCATCATCAGCAGTTGATGCTTGCGGCTCTTCTTTGGGTCACCCTCGAGGCGCTCCGTCAGCCGCCTGCCGATCTGGTTCAGGATCAGTCGCACCAAGGGCTTGGTGCGCGAGATGTCCGATGGCGGCACGACCAGATAGAGCGACATCGGCCACTCCGCATCCATCAGATCGGCAATGCGCCAGTCGCAGTCCGATGTTACCGCCGCTACGGTCGGATCACGGTAGAGGCCGAGAAAAGACATGGCGGTCGAGAGGACGCCTGAACGTTCGTTCTCCGATTTGTTGAACACCTCTCGTGCCGCCGAGGCCACGACGGGATGGACCTGAGGCTTATTGGCCGAGCCGAGATGGTTGGTCGTCATCATTCGCCGCAAAGTCGCGGCAAACGAGCGTTGCGGGTCCGACAGAAAGGTGGCGACGCGGGCAAGAGTCTTTTCCTCTTCGGCGTAGAGCACGTGCAAGATAGCGCCGACGAGGAGTGAATGACTGGTCTTCTCCCAATGATTCCGCCGCTCCAGCGCGCCTTCCGGATCGACTAGAATGTCGGCGATGTTTTGGACATCGCGAATCTCGTCCGAACCTTTGCGTACCTCCAGCAGCGGGTTGTAGCGGGCCGATCGCGGATCAGTCGGATTGAACAAAAGGCAATGCGAGAACCTCGACCGCCAGCCGGAGCTCAGCTGCCAGTTCTCGCCTTTGATGTCGTGAATGACGGCCGAGCCGGACCAGGAGAGAAGGGTTGGGACAACCAGTCCGACGCCCTTGCCGGAACGTGTCGGCGCAAAGGCCATGACGTGCTCAGGCCCGTCATGACGCAGATACCGGTCCTTCAGTTTGCCGAGGAAGACGCCTGCCGGCTGAAACAGCCCTGCTTTCTCGATCTCCCGCGTCGCCGCCCATCGAGAGGAGCCATAGGTGGTGACCAAGCCGCGCTGGCGCGCGCGCCAGAGGGAACCAGCGATCGCAGCGGCACAGCCCATGAATCCACTGGTGCCCGCAAGCATGCCCGCCTTGTCGAATACCTCGGGCGCATAGGCATCGAATTGGAACCACCATTCCAACAGTTTCCACGGCTCGTAGATCGGCCAGCCAGCCGCGACAAACCATGGCGCGCCGAGTTGTTCCTGAAAGGCTAGCATATGAGCGCACCATTGCGTGGCAGCCCACACGCCGAGGAGAACGATGGCGAACACAATGGCGATCTGCCCAATCAGAAGCTTCGTGGGCGTCACTGGCTTGCTCCGCTGTTCTGGAGAGATGGATCGAGCATCGCGCGGGACGGCCGGAACAGGAATGCGCCCTATGTACGACTTGGTGCGATGAGAGGCTGTTTGGCGCGCCGTTGCTCTCCTTCGAGGTGTATCAATATTCGCGCATTCCCGAGGACTGCTATGTCGGAGGGGACTCATATCGGTCGTGCCTATCGTGAGCACGTGGTCGGGGAACTGGCGGTGGCATGCGGGCAAGCCGCTGAGGAAATTCGTAACATCGAGTCCGGTCTGAGGTACAACGAGATCGGATCGCGAGGTAGCCCTGCCCGCCATGGGAATTCCTCAGGCGAGTACCGACATATTGGGCGCTGCCTTATAAGTGGAAGGCGCCTTCCCGTTGCCTCTATCGCAGATAAGTTACCTTCCGGCCTTCGCGCTGGATTTCCCAGCTGGACTGCGTTTCAGTCTCAATTCGCTGTGCTTCTTGTGAGCCAGACACCATTTCTCGGACGGTGGATTGACGACATTCATTGTCCGACAAGCCCTCGCCGGCGATCTGTTGGGCAGAGGCGGCTATCACCCCGGCCGTGGCACATCCGCGCGCTGCAGAACCTCGATGAGCCGCCGGCTCAAACGCCCAGGCGGATGCAAAGATCCACAGATGCGTTCCGCCAGCCCTAGTTGCCAAGCATATGACCGGCATTTCGCAACGCGTCTAGGAAGAGGCCGGCATGGTGAGTGACATCGAATTTGGCCTGCATTGACACCGGCATGCTGGTCCAATTCTCCAACGGTGCAATGAAGCGGGAGAAGGTATCGTCGATGACGCAGTAGCGGCTAATAAGGCCTTGTCTGTCCAACGCCAGCACACCAATCTGCCCGCCTCGATATCGGATGGCTGCGAGCCGTTGGACCTCGGCGTCATCATCGATCCGCACATCGAAAAGCAGGTTTCCGCGGCTCCTCGCGGCTATCTCCGCCGCTTTGTCATTGAAGCTCAAGCAGAGTGAGCGGACGCTTTCCACTGCCATCTGGAAAACCAACAAATCCAGTTCATTCACGGCCATGTGGGCAGTTGAGCCAATAAATGGATGATTGCAATGTCGCACACGGCTTGTTCACAGGTGTCGGCGACTGATTGTTCGTGGCTTTCTGTCCGCTGCCGGCGATGGAATATTTGAAGGACGGCGGGTCCCGTATTTCCTGTCGCGTTGGCAACCGCGGCGGCCACCTGCCGGGCGGCAGCGGCAGAGACAATGTCATAGACAGGTGGAAGCGTGGGCTTTCTGCCCTTCAATAGTTCCCTGACCATACAGATTTGCACGCGCGGCCGCAGCTTGCCGCCCGCCTCAACGGATTCGGCTTCTCTGGCAGCACGTTCCATTGCTGCGGTCGCCTTGTTGAGCGTCACCAGAACGCCAAGCTTCGTGGCTGGCAAGATCGCCAACTCGCTCAAGCTCACGACCTCTATTCGATGGACGGGCACGGCCGTGCATCGCCGCGGCAGGGGACAACATCGTCGTGACCGACCCTCAAGCCCTATATCGTGTCGGCGGGATCGTTCAGCAGGAACGGCGAGATCGCCGTGGAGGGCAAGCCCTTCTACATCGTGGCCGGCGGCGGGAGCGGCAAGATCCACGATCAAGCAGCTGAGAAAGATCACGCATATAGCCACGATCCCGCGGTCCAGCCGATCTACATTTGAGGACGACCAGATCAAGCAGCGCGCCCTGTCGAATTTGGGTCCGGGATTGGCAGTTGGTCTATCCCTTCCTGACGATGGAACGCTCGATCCAGTCATGGCTTATAAGGCGGAGAGCGGCGACCAGAGCGCAGATGAGTACGCGCCTACTACGAGATCGGCTATCGCACCAATTCGAGCGGATCACGATCGATGCGACACCGTGGCATTCTTCGAGGGCGGGAAGCCGCTTGAGGCCTGCTTCCCTGGCGACGGCTGTGAAATCCTGACCTCGAAGAAAGGAAACCGCATGGGCGTCAAATTCCGCTTCGGCGTCGCCTTGGCCTCCTCACACTTGGTTGGCTGACTCAGCGGGCAACCCGGTCGAGAAAAGCGTCGAATGCGGCAGCGACAACGCGCATCGCAAAGCGATGCTGCCGCCGTACGCGGACAAAACCCTTTTCGATGTCCACAATCCCGTCCTTGGCAAGCATCGCCAAGCGTTCAGCTGAATCGAGAAAATGGATCGGATCAGATCCGTGGGCGGCACAGATTGCCGGCACATCGGCCTCGAGATCGCACATTAGTCGCTCGATGATTGCGGCTCGCGCGCGGTCTTCGTCGGTGAGACGGTAGCCCTTTGACGTCGCCAGACGGCCAGCTGCGATGTGCCGGCAGTAGGAATCCCGTGTAACCTCGTTCTGGACGTAGCCCTCGCCGACACGCCCGATAGCCGACGCGCCGAAACCGATCAGGGTTTTGCAGGTGTCGGCCGAGTAGCCCAGCGAGTTGCGCCGCAGGCGACCGGTTTTCTGTGCCAGCGCGAGATCGTCGTCCGGCAAGGCGAAATGGTCGAGCCCGATCTCTCGGTAGCCGGCGGCAATCAGCGTCACGGCAATGGCCGCATCCTGTTCGGCGCGGGCAGCGCTGCCCGGAAGCGATGCCTCCTCGATGAGGCGCTGATTCTTAATAAAGGACGGAATGTGCGAGTAGCCGAACACCGCAAGCCGGTTGGGGCGCATGGCGACCGCCGCCCTCGTGGTCTCGACGCAAGACTGCACCGTTTGATGCGGGAGACCAAAGATGAGGTCGAAGTTGATGCTTGTCACTCCATGCCGACGCAGCATTTCGACGGCAGCCGCCGTCTGGGCCTCACTCTGGACCCGGTTGATCGCTTTTTGAACAATGGGATCGAAGCTCTGCACGCCGAGGCTCGCGCGGTTCACGCCGGCTGCTTGCAAGGCTTCGGCCATATCGGCCGTGAACGTGCGTGGATCGATCTCGACGGCGATCGTAGCTGTTTCCGCAAGCGCAAAGTGGCGGCGCAGGAATTCCGTCAGGGCGAGGAACTCAACTGGCCCCATGAGAGTTGGCGTTCCGCCGCCGAAATGCACATCGCTCACGGGCAGCGCCTGCGGCGCGTGCTCCGAGACCAAACGTATCTCGTCACGCAGCGCCGCCAGATAATTAACGATCGGCGCATCATGGCGGGTGATGGTGGTGGGGAAGCCGCAATACCAGCACTTTGATCGGCAGAACGGAACGTGCAAGTAGAGTGACGCCGGATCGTTAGCCGGTAGGTTCCTGAGCCATTCCTCATAAGCGTCGGCGCCGACCGCCCCAGAGAACTCCGCGACAGTCGGATAGATGGTGTACCAAGGCAGGCGGGCTTCGCGATGTTTTGTGGTCTGCAACAGTTACCGTCCCATGTTGTTGCCTTCCATCCTTACCACTGCGCTCTCCTGTGTCTTTGCGCTATATCAGTCCGGTCCGCTTTGGGCCCGATTATTTCGCAGCGATAGCCCCATTCAGCCTTGGCTGGACAGCGATGGTATGAGCACGCGCTGGTCAGGGACAAGCGCCATGGGTTTCCCGTCGAGACTTTCCCGCCCACCGTTTGGTGTTACTATCCTATCCTATCCTATCCCCTCCCTTCAGCGTCCGATGGAACGCAGCATGCCCCGTCCGACCAGTCGATTCGGCGTTGGGACCAGACTTTTGCTCGCCGGCTGGTGCGTAAGACGGCGTCACGTAGCGATACCTGGCATCTCGATGAGTTCGTCGTATTAATTGCCGGCACGAGGCTTTGGCCGTGGCGCACCGTCTGTCAGAGCGGGAATTGTGCTCGAGGAGACCGTCCAGGTCCGCCCCTGCCAAGGCTGCAAGCTTGATGAACCAATGCGCTACGCCAGGCGCATGATCACCGACAAATCGCGCTCCTGTGGCCCGGCAAAGCGCCGGAGTGAAGCGCAACTCAAGCATCGCTCGCAGCTGACAATCGAGCGAATTCGCATGTGCTTCCGTAAAAACAAAAATGGCCCATGCACGGCTTCCGATTCAGAGAGGGGCTTACAACGGCTCGTCTCGACCTTCCCGCCTTTCGGAACCACTTTGTCCGGACTAGCTGGAAAGCTGGTGCACCTCGCCACCGCCGAGGTGTGGCCCTTCGCCCTAACGAGGACGCTTACGCCTAGGCATGTCGGCATCAGTGGGGCATCTCGGCTGACGTACCGAGCGGTGCACTCGCATGATGTCAACAATGTCGAGGCTCAAAACAAACAAAAGCTATCGCCATTGAACGATACTGTCGCGAACCGAACAGACGAACCATGTCCGAAACATTTGCTTTTCGTGCTCAGCTTGACCCTCAGAGCAAAAAAAGGAAACGCAAGCCAAGGTCCGACGGCAAACTTGAGTGTCAATCGTAGCTTGGTCGTGAGGTTGGCACGTCGCTTGCGGGGTGATTTTCTGAAGCCGGTACGCCCGCAGCTATCGGAGATAATCATGGCGATCGACCCAGAAGTGTTTGATTCCTCCCCCGGGCATTTCAAGCAGGTGATATGAGAACAACATCTTATCGCGTGGAAGTATGATTCAGATTCATCGCCTCTGTTGTTGAATCATTATTATGACCCGTGCGTCATACTGCGATGGGCGCAGCGCGATGTGCATCGTTTTCGATTGTGGGACAGGAAGGGCTGGCTCGTTCGTTGACGTCCCCTTCTTTAATATTTGAACGGAGATCAAGAATGAACATCAGGAGCCTCCTGCTCGGCTCAGCTGCGGCCCTGATCGCCGTTTCCTGTGCCCGAGCCGCCGACGCCATCGTCCTGGCCGAGCCTGAGCCCGTTGAATACGTCAAGATCTGCGACGTTTACGGCGCTGGTTACTACTACATCCCCGGCACCGAGACCTGCCTGCGCATCGGCGGCTATATCCGTTACGACATCGGCCTCGGCGATGTCGTGTCGCATGACAAAGCTAGAACCACGGATGTGAAGACTGGCGAGGCCCAGGGCATATGGCAAAACCACACGCGTTTCACATTCAAAACTTGGACCGGGCAAGAGACCGAACTCGGTACATTGCAGACCTACATCGAGACCCGCATGAACTACGGCAAGCACACCGCCTATTCCGGTTCGGACAGTCCTCGATACCATGCCTTCAGCCAAGGCATCACGTTGACTTTCGCCTGGGTTCAGCTTGGTGGCCTCCGAGTTGGCAAGGACTGGTCCGCCTTCGACATGTTTATTGGCTACGCGGGCGACGTGCTCAATCAGATGCTTATCCCGTACGGCGCCTTCGATACTAATGTGGTTCAGTACTACTTTGACGCCGGTAACGGCTTTTCGGCTGTGGTTTCACTCGAAGAAGGCTCGGGCCTGGTCGGCACCATCGACAGCTACGTTCCGCACCTAGTCGGCGGAGTGAAATACACACAACACTGGGGCGCGATCACCGGCGTTGTCGCTTATGATAGCAACTACGAATCGGTCGCGGGCAAGGTCCGCATCGACGTCGATGTTACCGACCAACTCTCGCTATTCGGAATGTTCGGCTACGGCTCCAGCGGCAAGCTCAACGATGACGTCACTAACGCAATCGACGCTCATGGTCGCGGGTTCTACAAAAGTTGGGGCGGTAACTGGGCTTTCTGGGCCGGCGCCACTTACAAGCTCAATGAGACAACTTCGTTGAATCTTCAGCTCTCGGGTGATCAGCTCAGGAACTATGGTGTCGCTGCAAACGTCGCCTATACGTTTCTTGCAGATTTCACAATTACAGCCGAACTCGACTATGACCGCTACGGCGACTTCGCCGTCGGCAAGGTCGACCCTTCCATTAGCTGGGCGAATGCCAACAAAAAGAGCAGTGTCGGCGGCATCCTCCGTTTCGAACGTTCATTCTAACGGGAGGAAGAGCTTCATCTCGGTGCCTCAGGCGGCGAATGACGATTATGCGGGGGACCTGCCACGCCTGCGGCAGATAAGCCCTGGCACGTTTGCAATCGGATACAGCTGCGATTAGGGCGCGGCCGATGCCCCGCCTGCCGGGATGTGACAGCTGGCAAAGCGTTGCGGCAGGTTTGCTGGCGGTCCCGGCACTTGCGCTGACGCGTGCGGCGCAGTCCGGCGACACGGTGGAGGCCGCCGGCAGATGGGTGGGCGCGTGATCGCCGAAGCAATCGCCGAACTCGCCTAGTATCCCAGCTTCGATAACGACTGAATCGGCGGCGACTCAATGCAACCTTGGCTTCCGGAGACCGCGCTGACCGCCGCCGGCCTGACCGCGCTCGCCGCGCAGGATGCTTCGGACAAGCAAATCGCCTGCGTCAAGGCGCCCTTCAAGTCGCTGATCGACCATGTCTTTATCTCGCCCAATCTCGTGCCGTGCGGCCACGATTTCATGATCCTCGCGCTCGACCGAACCATCGAGCGGTTCCTGGAAGTGTCCGATCATCGCCCGGTCCTCTTGCGACTGGCCGGGCCTATCGGTGAGCGTTAGATCCAGAACGAGGTTACACGGGATTCCTACAGCCCGCACATCGCAGCTGGCCGCCTGGCAAAGTCAAAGGGCAACCGTCTCACCGACGAAGACCGCGGCGAGCCGCAATCATCGAGCGAGGACGAAATAGGGACAGCGAAGGGTTTTATCCGCATGCGGCAGGAGGATCGCTTTGTGGTTAGCGCTATTGCTGCGTATTCGATGCTTTTCTCGACCGGGTTTGCCAGTAGGCACAGCCAAGCAGCGTGAGGGGAGGCCAAAGGGATAACCAATCGTCGCTAAACGGCATGCTCCAGCAAATAACGGCAAGGCGGTAGCGGCGCGCTTGAGCCCCGGTTGAAGTGCTTGGAGTTTTTTCCGAATGGGCGAGCGTTGCGACTAATGAAGGCGTCACATCATTCGACGGTGACTGATTTTGCCAGGTTGCGTGGCTGGTCGAGATCTGTGCCCATGAAGAGCGCCGTGTGGTACGCAAGAAGCTGTATCGGCAGCGAGAAGATCATCGGCGCGATAATCTCGTCGGTGGCCGGCAGCACGATCGTGTGCATCGTATCGAGTTTCGATGCGGCTGCCCCTTTTCCATCGGTGATGAGGATAATGCGCCCTCCGCGGGCGGCCACTTCCTGCATGTTGGAGAGGGTCTTGTCGAAAAAGCGATCATGTGGCGCGATGACGATCACTGGCATGTTCTCGTCTATCAATGCGATAGGACCGTGCTTCAATTCACCCGCCGCATAGCCTTCGGCGTGGATGTAGGAAATCTCCTTGAGCTTCAGCGCCCCCTCCATCGCCAGCGGGAAATTTGTGCCACGGCCGAGATAAAGGACATGATGACACTTTGACAGTTCGCGCGACAGAAGCTCAATCTCCGGCTGGATGCTGTCCAGTACCTGCCTCATGAGGCGCGGCATTTCGGCGAGGCTCTCGACGAGCGCCTGCACCTCATCTTCGGTCACGGTTCCGCGGGCCTTGGCTGCGTGGATGGCGAGTGCGGCAAGAGCGGCTAGCTGGCAGGTGAAGGCCTTGGTGGAGGCGACGCCGATCTCTGGGCCGGCAAGGATCGGGAAGACCACATCGGCCTCCCGAGCGATGGTCGATTCGCGCGCATTGACGACAGCGCCAATTTTCAGCCCAAGCTGCTTGCAGTACCTCAGCGATGCCAGCGTATCG
This sequence comes from Mesorhizobium sp. L-8-10, assembly GCF_016756635.1. Lineage (NCBI taxonomy): Bacteria > Pseudomonadati > Pseudomonadota > Alphaproteobacteria > Hyphomicrobiales > Phyllobacteriaceae > Mesorhizobium > Mesorhizobium sp. L-8-10. The sequence continues at coordinate 7,126,547 of NZ_AP023263.1, forward strand.
GCGGTTTCGCCCGACTGTGAAATGAACAGAGCCGCAGACTGCGGCGACAATGGAATCTCGCGATAGCGGAATTCGGATGCAACATCTATTTCGACCGGCAGGCGCGCATAGCGCTCGAACCAGTATTTTCCGATCAGCCCGGCGAGATATGCGGTGCCGCAGGCAGAGATCGCCAAGCTCGGGATCTTGGCGAAGTCGATGCCAGAAACCGCATCGGCACCATTTTCGATGAAATTGATATAATGACCGAGCGCATCGGCGATGACCTCGGGCTGCTCGAGGATTTCCTTCTCCATGAAGTGGCGATGGCTGCCCTTGTTGGCCAGAGTGGCCACGGCCACGGAGGTCTGGCGCGGACGCGCGACGGGGTGGCCGTCGTAATCAAATATATCAGCGCCCGTCCTGCCGACAACGGCCCAGTCACCGTCGATGAGATAGGTGATTTCATTCGTGAATGGAGCAAGCGCGATCGCGTCGGAGCCCAGGAACATCTCGCCGTCGCCGTGACCGATCGCCAGCGGTGGTCCATTGCGCGCCGCGATGATGGTCGACGGATCATCCTCAAAGAGGATGGCAAGCGCGTAGGCACCCCTGACGCTTTTCAGCATGGCATGCACCGCCTCACCACGCCTCATGCCCTCCCGGCGGTGCCTTGCCAAGAGATGCGCAAGGACCTCAGTGTCGGTGTCGGTCTGGAACTCGGCTCCCGTCGCCGCCAATTCGTCCTTCAGTTCGGCGAAATTCTCGATGATGCCGTTATGGACGACGGCCACACCATCCGTGAAGTGCGGGTGTGCATTGCGTTCCGTCGGTGGCCCATGGGTTGCCCAGCGGGTGTGGGCGATGCCGATGGTACCACCCAGCGGCTCTTCCTTGAGTCTCCTCTCGAGATTGACGAGCTTGCCCTCCGCGCGCCGGCGGTGCAAGGTGCCATCGGTGATCGTCGCAATGCCGGCCGAATCATAGCCGCGGTATTCCAGACGCTTCAATGCGTCGACCAGGCGTTCCGACACCGGCTGTTGCCCAACGATGCCAACAATTCCGCACATGTTCTTCTCCGAATTCTTCCCGGCAGCCTTAGCCGACGCAGACGAGGGACGCCGCCCGGCATGCGCTCAGTTAGAGTCTTCTAATGGAATCCAGTCAGTTCGGTAAAATTGATTGTTGGGATAGCCATCATCCACGCCATGGATGAACTAAATCTCAGTCCAATGCGGGTGATGTGAACCGGGGCGTACGCTTCCGCCTTCAACGGGCTGCGCATATCATGGCCGGCGCCCTCACCTGTGTTAATAGCATGCAAGCCGGCCGGAGGAGACGGGGAATACTTGGGCCGAGTGCGAATGGGTAGCCCCAGCGCACTCTTTGATCTCGCCGTTCAATTGTGCGGACGCTGCATCATGCATCATTCCTCGGTTTGCTTCTCCAGGCCGGACGCAATGACTCCTGTCGGCGACGAGAAGCAAACCCTCTTCCGATCCCTGGGGCCACGCACCACGTCTTGGCTATCCGCATGGGCCGTGCGGCAGGCCGAGAATCGGTCGCCACAGTACCGGCCCATTCAGACGTCCCCTCCAGCGGATGCGCAACAGGCTGGCGTGAGAGATCTCGAGAAACCCGGCCACCGCCTCCGTTTTGCCGACGGGCTGCGGCTTTCCGATGCGCGACAATGGCCACGTTGCGAGGCGAAGGATCCGTTCCATACGCGTATCGGTCACCGTCACGATCCGGGTGAGATTGTTGGCCAAGCCGAATTCGATCATGCCGGCGAAGAGCTCGTAGGTTGCTTGGGCAAGGCCGCCTGCCGCCTTGGGCGTTGATGGGGGCAAATCGAGCGCGAAACGGCTGCTTTCCCATATGTCGGGACTCGCGGGCGCCACAGCTTCACCCAGCAGCGCCGGGAATGTGTCGCGCAACATGGTCGGCCCAGTGGTTGGCAAGAGGCGCACGCAGCCACGAATTCGCCAATCGGATCCCTTGAGCAGCAGATAGACAGGCTTCAAGTCGTCAAAGGTGTCTGTTTCCATTTCGCCTCCGGTCTGAACTTCCCAATCGAGCCTCTCCTTGAAAACCCGATATCTGAGCCCGTGCATCTCTTTGAGCTCGCCTGCGAATTCGCTGTAGAGGCCAGGTGTGATCAGCTGAATCATTCGTCGCCTCCGTGCGGGTTGTGTTCCCGCCATCGAAGGGCAAAGCGCACAGCGATGCAGCCTGTGGACGTTTACAGCTATCCTCGCGGAAGGATCCGGATCTCGCCTGACCGGAGGCAGCCAGCCTGGCAACCGCATGGATCGTCCGAACGCGAGCTTTGCTTGGCATTTTCCAGATGGAAGGTCCCCTTGGCCTTTGAGACCTGCTTTCCAAGGCGTATTCGCGAATTTTATCCATGCCTTTATGGTCTTGGCGAGCGTGGCGGGCAGGCTACACAGTGGGTGGCCGAGAGGTCGGGAATCAGATGGAATGGAGGAATTCGTCTCGCCAAAGAGAGATCCTTGCAATGCACTGCCTGCCCGACCCTCCCGCTTCAACGTTACGCGCCACATACCGCCGAGTAACAGCCGGACCGGCGACGCCGACTGTGCTGGTTGTTGGCCTGATCAGCGGCAGCACGGTGAATCTGAGCCACGTCGCCAGCCATTTCCACGGACCGGCGAGCGTAGCCTCCAACGATCGCCGGCGGCGACGCTTCTTCCAGTTTACCAGTTCGACGAGGACTGGCTGGCGTGTACGCTGGTGGCGCGGCTCAACCTACGCCCGCCCTTGCGGCTGTGCCTTGACTGCACCAATTGGAAGCAAGGACATTAGGTTCGCATCAAGGAGCGAGGCAATATGCATCGTCGTAACCTGATTAGAGCATTCATCGCGCTGGGCGTGTGCCCGATCTGCGCCCAGACCGCGCGTGCGGCCAGCGCCCATTGGGGATATGGCGGCTCGGTCGGGCCGGAGCATTGGGCCGATCTGGACACGAGAAATTTCGCCTGTTCGGCGGGCAGGCAGCAGTCACCCATCGACATCGCCGGCACGGTAAAGGCGGATATACCGCGCATCGACATCAGTTGGCTCAAGGGCGGCGGCAGGATGGTGAACAACGGCCACACCATTCAAATCAACATGCCGGAAGGCAGCACCTTGACCCGCGGGGATCGCGTCTACCAACTGGCACAGTTGCATTTCCACGCGCCGAGCGAGCATCACGTGGCGGGCATGAGCTTCCCGATGGAAGCGCATTTTGTCCATAAAGACACAAAGAGCGATACTCTGGGTGTGCTGAGCGCCCTTCTTATGCCTGGCGCGACAAATAACAGCTTTGCCGGTCTCGCCAAGGTCTTTCCGGCCCGGCCCGGCGAGGAGATGGCAGTTGACGAGTTCGATCCCAACGGGCTTTTGCCGGCCTCGCTCGGCTATTGGACCTATGAGGGATCATTAACGACTCCGCCCTGCACCGAAAACGTGGAGTGGATGGTTGCAATGGAACCGGTCGAGGTCGACACCGCAGACATCAAGCGGTTTACGACGCTTTACGCATCTAACGCGCGGTCGATCCGTCCCTCCAATCGGCGCTTCATCCTAGGCCTCAGCTAAGGTCATCGCGCGCGTCAAGCAAAACCGCGGTAACAATCGGGGGGGTTCGAACAGTACGACGCCACCCTGGTGGCGCTGGCATCGACCATAATGCCCTAGGGTTCACAACAGCATGACCGGATCATGAGGAACTTGTGGGCCGCTTGCTTGCGGAGAACTGGGTGGCGTCACCGACACCCGTACACTCCGGCCTGGATCTGCTTGATCAGGGATTGATAAATTCGACGCGTCGCTCCCGTGCTGCGAGAACCCTCCTTATACTGGACCAATTAAAATCTCCAAAAGTGGCAGTTTAGTTTGGACCAGTGAACTGCAATATTGGCTTGCAGTCAGGGAAGCGATCGTGACTGGTCGCGCCGGTCATGGATTGCTTGCGCTCGAACTGATGGAGTTGCCTGGATGTTTGAGGGTCCCATCATCGACGCTCGAATTAAGAGTATTGCATCGGGATTTAGAGCCGTGAGCGTCTACGTCGATGCCACTTCAGCTGGAGAAGGACGTTTCGATCCCCGATTGCTTGGTGAAGCCTGCGATTGCGCGTTGGCGGATGGCCCGGCTTGGGCAGAAGCTCATCTGGCGAGTTGGTCCGACGCCTACGCCGTCTTTGGCGCGAAGCCTAACCGTACGCCGTGCTCAGCCCAGGCCCTCAGAAAGCGGGTTCTGAAAGACGGCACTCTTTCGACGATCAACCCGATCGTCGATCTCTACAACGCCATCAGCCTGAAATACGCAGTCCCGGTGGGTGGAGAGAATTTTGACGCCTATGTCGGAAGACCCCACCTGACGATCGCTGACGGGAGTGAGACGTTCGACACCATGGTGAATGGAGAGGCGGTCAACGATCCTCCCTTGCCCGGTGAGGTCATCTGGCGCGACGACATTGGCGTCACCTGCCGACGCTGGAACTGGCGACAGGGCACTCGAACCCGCCTGAAGACCCTAACAGGCCGGATGTGGTTCGTACTGGAGGCGTTGGAGACCATGCCGGACGATGCATTGGCAGAGGCGACGGATGCCATGGTCGGAGGGCTGAATGCCTTGATGCCTGGCTGCAAAATCGCGAGCCAAGAAATTGCCATCGCCGGATGAGGTTTCCGGTCGAGCGAGTGGATCCATGGCCGCCCGGGGCATCCGGCGCCATCGATCCGATCGAGATTATCAAGGGCTGAGAGAATGAATGTCGATCTCCATCAGTTGCTCATCGTCTTTGCTGCATATGTCATTGCCGCGGGGAGCCCCGGCCCGAGCAACATGCGCATTATGGGGGTTGCGATGGCGCGCGGCAGAGGTGCTGCGCTCATGCTTGCCTCCGGCGTCGTCAGCGGCTCGATCTTTTGGGGTTTTATGGCCTCCACCGGCATCTCCGCCCTGTTGGCCAGGTACGCCCAGGCACTGCTCGTTCTGCAGGTTTTCGGGGGGCTTTACCTGCTATTCCTCGCCTTCAGGGCGGGACGGTCGGCGCTTACGTCGAACGAGAAGCTGGCTGTGCGCGCATCGACCGACCAAGTCGCTCTTTCGCGGGGTGAGCTCTATAGGAAGGGCCTCTTGATGCATTTGGCGAACCCAAAATCCGTGCTGGCATGGATCGCGCTCGTCACGCTGGGGATCGGTCCGAATTCATCGTGGCAAAGCATCGCAGCGATATTGGGTGGCTGCGCCATCCTAAGTGTCACGATATTCTGCGGCTACGCCATTGTCTTCTCCACACCGCCTATGGTGGCTCTATATCGCCGCTGCCGCCGCTGGATCGAAAGTCTGTTGGCGATGTTCTTCGCGTTCGCCGGGCTGCGTATGCTGCTTTCCCGTATGTAGTTTCGAAAGGAATGGATGATGACTTTGTTTCGCGGCCTGTCGGCGTTCCCCCTTACGCCAACCGATGCGGAAGGGCATGTCGACACCGAGGGTCTGGCTCGTTTTCTCGAGCGTATTCAACGCGCCGGAGCGGACTCCATCGGCCTTCTGGGGAGCACGGGCGGTTATGCTTACCTCACCAGGGAAGAACGCAAGCGTGCCGTTCAGGCTGCCGTGGAATGCATCGGCGGCAAAACGCCTCTTGTCGTGGGTGTGGGTGCATTGCGTACCGATGAAGCTCAGGCTCTGGCGCGCGATGCCAAATCCGCTGGCGCTGACGGCCTGCTCCTGGCACCGATGTCCTACGTTCCCCTGAACGAGGACGAAGTCTTCCAGCACTTCGTCGCGGTGGCCGAGGCGGGGGAATTGCCTTTGTGCATATATAACAATCCAAGCACCACGCGCTTCACATTCAGCGACGCATTGATCGCCCGGCTGTCAGAGGTGTCCAACATCGTCGCGGTGAAAATGCCTCTGGCGGCGAATGACGATTACGCGGGGGAACTGGCACGTTTGCGGTCGATGACGCCTGACACGTTCACAATCGGATACAGCGGCGATTGGGGCGCGGCGGATGCCCTGCTTGCCGGATGTGACACCTGGTACAGCGTTGCGGCAGGTCTGCTGCCGGTCCCGGCGCTTGCGCTGACGCGTGCAGCGCAGTCCGGCGACGCGGTGGAGTCCACTCGGTTGAACCGCGCTTTCGGGCCGCTCTGGACCTTGTTCAAACACTACGGCAGCTTCCGCGTTATGTTCGTCATCGCCGACTACCTCGGTCTGGCGCACGTCCAGCCACCGCGCCCTATTTTGCCGTTGCCGGAGGACGCCGGAGATGACATTAGGCAGGCATTGGAGAAGCTCGAATAGCCGAGCACAGGGCATGCCCAGTGCAACTGCGTGCGGGCGAAGATGTCGAGCGGGAACTGCCGGTCCTCTCGACCTTTCTCGGCCACGCCAATGTTCGCGACACCTACTGGTATCTATCCGCCGCGCCGGAGCTAATGACCCATGCCGCGCGACTGCTGGATGAGCGGTGGGAGGTTCGCTCATGAGTGCCTCGAACGATCTGGCCGTGCTGATCGAGCGGTGGTTCACCGATCGGCTCATGCGACATCGAGGCGTAAGCTCCAACACCATCGCCTCCTATCGCGACACCTTCCGGCTCCTGTTTGCATTCGCGCAGACACGCCTTGGCAGGTCTCCGTCGCAGTTGACACTGCGGGATTTGGACGCGCCTTTCATCGGTGCATTCCTGGAGGACTTTGAGACACTGCGATCCGCCTCAGTGAGGACCCGGAACCTCCGCCTCACGGCCATTCGGTCTTTCTTCAGATATGCGTCGTTCGAGGAGCCGGCCCATAGCGCCCAGATTCAACGCGTGCTCGCGATCCCGAGCAAGCGATGCGACAAGCGACAGCTTCAGTTTCTCACCAGGCCCGAGATTGAAGCGATCCTGGCCTGTCCGGATCGCAGCACATGGCTGGGACGGCGTGATCACACTCTGCTGTTGCTGGCCGCGCAAACGGGGTTGCGGGTCTCGGAGATCATCGATCTCGACCGGGACTCGGTGATGCTGGGGCACGGTGCCCACGTGCGATGCGTTGGCAAGGGCCGCAAGGAGCGAAGTACGCCGCTCACCAAGGTTGCACAGCAAGCCCTTCGGGGCTGGCTCAACGAGCCCAGGAAGCGGGGCGCAACGGCTCTCTTTCCGAACACGCACGGCGGCAAGCTGAGCGCCGACGGCGTGCAGGGGCGCTGCTGAACAAATACCCAAATAGAAGGGCGTCTCAAACCAAAAGGCACGGACATCAAACGCCATCAGAGCCTCGCCGCTACCCCCGTGGCGGAAGGTTGCGTACAGACTTGCCGCACAGAACCCCAAGGCGAGTGAGCACGCGATGCTAATGGCTATGTTGGGGGACGTCGTTTTTGTAGAAGACATTGTTCCATGGCCGAATTAGCCGTGCTGATGCTGCGCTTGCTTCAGACACCGAACCGAGGTCGCGATGCCGACGCTCGACAGATCGATGCCGCAGCGGGTGGTGCGATGCTTGCATCGCGCCACCCGGCAGACGTGGATTTTGAAAGTTTCACTAAGCAGCTACGTCGACGGCCAGGGAATTGGAAACAGCAAGGCCGTGAACGGAATTCGGGAGAGGAAGCGTTACTGCCATGGCCGAGACCTCAACGGCCGGTGCGATCTCTGCTTCTCCTAGCCTCCATTAGATCCTCTCGGGCGTGATTGTAGGAGTGGCTTATGTCCCGGCCGACTTGACCACCCCGCTGCAGCTGTTCGTGGGAGGTTTGCGGGCCAACTGTATCACGGACTGCAGCCCCAATACCTGCTATGTGGGCGTCCAGATCCGCACTGCGTTCCTCTGCTGCATGCCGCGGAGGAGGCATCTGCGGCAAGATGTCTTGCATGCCGGGAATTGAGTGAGCTTGGCCCTGTTGATTTGGATCTAACTGGTGATACATCGCGTACATAGCATTGGATGCTGTCGACCTGACGTGGCCATCCGGATCGGTAGCCAATTCAGCGGCCTGATCAAAAATGCGAGCTTTATTTTCAGCGTTAAACTTGCTGAAGTTTTGCGCAGCGTAAAGCGCTCCGATAGCTTGCGAAGGTGGATCCATGTTGCCAATGCGATTAACAATACTATCTTGTGTCTCTGGCCGAAGGTAATGAGACACATTACTGACTGCTCTGAATTGCTCCAATGCTACTTCATCCGAGGTGTGTCCCAACCCGGCAGTCAATTTATCTCCCAGATCGACGGCTGATCGTCCAAGCTGATTGGTCCGCGTTTCAAACTTCGCGAGGTCAGTTTCTGGCTCGGTTCGAGTGCCCCGAACGGCTATGCGCTCTCGCCTCCCGAGTTCTTTGAAGGTCCCAAGATTTCGCGCTGTATCGCGCGGGTTGGCGCTTACCAGCCGTTCTGCAACATCGGTCAATGGTCCGTATGGAAGGTCACGGAGGGTACTGCGATTCCCCACGTCTTGGGATGAACTTGCAGCTGCGCGTGCCCGTTTGTTATCGCGATCCATTGCTCGGCCTCCAAAGTCGTTAAGTTACCCAATCAGGGTACCACCGACGCTTGACCTGCTAAACCGATATGAGGTTACAGTTGTAGTCTGGCAGAAGCTTCTCCCAACTCTGGGATACGCCGAGAGCCGTAACCGGGGCAGATTTCCGGGCGGAAGGGGTTTGCGGCGAGAGCGTTCGTGATTCACCGTTTGCGTGACGCATCAGGATCGTCTCGTAAAAGAGAGTCCGTCGCGATACGCCCCGCGAATGACGATGGTACCTTCGGCTTGACTTATCCTTCGCGCTCTGCGGGTCCGACGAGAAAATCAGCCTACCCTTGCTGAGACACCTCCGGAGGACTTGCCGCTACGGCGGTCCTGGTCGATCTCGTACTTGATCTTCTGCCCATCAACGAGGTTTGAAAGTCCAGCCCGTTCTACAGCTGGAGTATGGGCGAAAACGTCCTGACCGCCGTCATCGGGCTGGATTAAGCCAAAACCTTTGGTGCTGTTGAACCACTTCACTGTTCCGGTCGCCATATCTGTGTATTCCTCTGTGGCCAGTGCGAACCAGACGGGCCGTGAAGCCGATCCTGTTCATATTTCGTAGAGTTAAACCCAGCAAAAACCAGAATTACCCACCTCGGGGTTGCGGCGCGAAAAGCCATTGCTCTGTTTGGGAACGCACCGAACAGGTGCCGGTGAGCTTGAGCGCAACGCGCTGCAAGACGCTCGAGTGCCGAGGAATCTCTCCGACAAGGATACGTCTGAGCCGCCCAGTATGCCGGCTCGGCAACCACTCGAATGGATCGAAGCCGATCTGCAAAACGGATGGTGAGAGCGGTGGCTCGTTTCCAACCCATCCTGTCTCACCAGCGCGGACGCCTGGACGGATGTCAACGCCGGAAAAAGAACCGCATCGATTGGTCCCGCTTGCGGCCAGCTCCAGTCGGCCGCTCGATCGCAAGCGTGGTTCGAGGAGGAAGCTCTCCCAGGTGCAATGCGAGGAGACGCTGGTCCAACTCCTTGTCGGCTGCCGTAAGGCGGTGGTTCAGGCGAAGGTAGTCCATCCAGGTCGGGGTGCGGAAGGTTTCTGTCCAACGCGAAGGCTGCTGGAGGTCGCGCTGGAGATTCCAGTGTCGCGCACCAACGCCGCTTTGTACTCGCCGCCGTTCCCGCATCTGCTCCAGGAACGCTTCGACATTTGCTTCGGGTATTGAATATTCGATCTTGGCGACGATCGGCCCGCTTCGGGGCTTCAAATCCAGGGCAACCTGAGGCGTTTCGAAGCCAAGAGGAGCCTGATCGGAATCTTTCCATTGACGGATGGGCAGCAGGAAGCCGGTGCCAGCGACCAGCAGCAGCGCGCCACCTGAAAGCTCCAGAGCCGAGCTCAGCGAATAGCTCTCGGCCACCGTACCCCACAGCCAGCTGCCAGCCGCGATGCCTCCGGATGAAAGGGCGTAATAGATCGAGAGCGTGCGACCAACGACCCACCTTGGACTCGCCAACTGGACGCTGACGTCCAGCCCGGTCCAGGTCACGACCCAGCCCGCGCCGCCGAGCGCCAGCGCGATAGCCGCCACCGCCACCGAGGGGGTGAAAGCAAGCGATAGACAACAAGCCGCACAGGCGATGCACGACAGTGTCGTCAAACGTTCCTGGGACAGCCTCCGTCTCAGAATGTTGTTGCAGATGCCGGCGAACAAGGCGCCGGTCCCGAAGCCGGCCATCAGGATGCCGTAAACGACTGGCCCTCCCCCCAGCTGATCGCGGGCGACGAGAGGCAAGAGCGCTAGTATAGAGATGCTCGTCAGCCCAAAGAGGGCACCGCGGGCAATTGCTGCCTTGATTTCGGATGACAGGGCAGTGAAGCGCGCTCCGTCATGGATCGCCGTGGTCAATGGTTCACTCGGCAGCGGTGACGGGCGAACTTGCCATTTGCAGCGCCCTATGGTCCACAGCAGCATCAGATATGTAAGCGTCGCCACTGCGAAAGCCGTCAAAGGGCCAAAGGAAGCAACGACGACTCCACCGAGAGCGGGACCGATGCTTCGGACGGCGTTATATCCGACCGAAATAAGCGTGACGGCGGCCGGAACATCGCGCTTTCGCAGGATATCGCCAACCGACGCGTGCCAGGCGGGGTCGGTGAAAGCGGCGCCTACTCCGGCCAAACAGCTGAATGCAAGAACCATCCATGGATTGAAAATTCCGAGACCTGCAAGAACAGTCAGCATCGTCGAGGACGATGCTATCACGCACCAGCCAGCGAACATGAGATTGCGGCGGCTGTAATTGTCCGCTAGGGCGCCGGCGATAATTGACAGGAGGAATGTGGGCAAGGTTGTCGAAGCCTGCACCAAGGCGACCATCACATCCGATGTCGAAATGGTCGCCATCAGCCAACTGATGGCAACCATTTGAATCAGCCACCCTAGACTGGATACCTGTGTGGCAATCCAGATCGGACGGAAAGTTGAATTCTCGAGCGGCGCGAACGTTGCCGATGACACCGGATTAACTTCTTCACGCGCCACCCCGCTCATTGGGCCGAGCCTCCCTTCGCTGCCAGTTGTATGAGATTTCTCCCCGCCCACGTGCCCATGGAGGAATGGCAGGATCAGGGCATTTTATCTGCGCAACGCAAGTTATTTTTGCCTGGCCGATGCTGTGGCAGAACCGAATGCTTCCGGTGGAGCTATCGTTCCGCTATGCGGGACGAGACCGGTTCGATCCTGTCGCTCTCGATCCCCGACCACGTTACAAGAATCGTCAGTTTGACGTTCCTTAGCGTCTCCAACCAAGCCACGTCCTGGGCATCGACTTCCCTTCTGGTGATCACGAGCTCCCGCGCATTGAACCGCCTCGCCAAGGTGGGTCAGTAGTCATCTTTGGCGTAGGTATTCAGCAGCCTGCTAGGCGCCCGCCGCCACGTGCGGGCGACGCCGGCATCAACCGGCGGGCAGATGCGCCGAGGGCAACAACCGCGCCTGACGCAACGCCGCCAGATCAGCCGAGCCGGTGCAGAAGCAGGCAACGGCCAACTGGCGGATGACGATCTCGAAATGCGCGACAACCGCCTCGGTGGACACCGTCGCCGCGCGCAGCACGCCGGCCGCCTGCCCGGCGATGTCCGCGCCCAGGCGGATGGCCTTGGCCACGTCGACGCCGTCGCGGATCCCGCCCGACGCGATCAGCTTCACAGTTGGCAGCGCCCGACGTACCGCCTGCACGCTGGCCGGGGTCGGAATCCCCCAGTCGGCGAACGCCATCGCCACTGCACGGTCGGCGGCATCGCGGGCGCGCTCGCCCTCCACCGCGGCCCAACTGGTGCCGCCGGCGCCGGCGACATCGATGACCGCCACGCCCGCCTTGACGAGCGCGCAGGCCACCGAGGCGGACAGGCCCGACCCCACTTCCTTGGCCACAATCGGCACGTCCACGCTGCGCGCGGCGCGAGCGATCTGCGCCAGGACGCCGCGCCAGTCGCGGTCGCCCTCCGGCTGTACCGCTTCCTGCAGCGCATTGAGATGGACGATGAGTCCATCGGCCTCCAGCGCATCCACCGCCCGGCACGCCAGGTCCAGGCCGTCGGCCTCGCGCAGTTGCGCGGCGCCGATATTAGCCAGCAAGGGAATGTCTGGGGCCATGCGGCGCAGCGCGCGCGTCAGCCCCTGGGAGTTGCGGGATTGCAGGCTCACGCGCTGCGAACCGACGCACATGGCGATCCCCAAGGCTTGTGCTGCCTCGCTCAGATGCCGGTTGATGGCCTCGGCGCGTAGCACGCCGCCGGTCATGGAGCTGATCAGCAGCGGCGCGCGCATGGTCTTGCCCAGCAGCGAGGCGCGCAGGTCGATCTGCGTCAGGTCCAACTCGGGCAATGCGCAGTGTTCGAAACGGATGTACTCCCAGCCGGCGGCGACCGTGGCCGGCGCCGTTCGCCGATCCAGCACGATGTCCAGATGGTCGTCCTTGCGCCGGCTCGGGATGTTGTCGCTATCGCTCATGCTCGCTCCATCCGTCGCATCGGGGGACGGCGTTGCATCGGATCGGACCGACGGCAGCGCGCGCACGCAGCCGCATCCAGCCGTTCAGGCGGGCGCACGCTGGCCTCCCCCCGCAGCGTCGCTGCGGTAGCGGCTGGTCGAGGTCTGGTAGTACTGCGCGCGGATGGCCGCCATGGCCTCGATCAACGCTCCCCACGGCGCGGGAAAGCGTTCTTCCGCCATCACCCGGTGCAGCATGCGCGTATGGCCGGCCAACTCGTCGTTGAGGAACTCCACCACAGGCATAGCCGGATAGCGCTGCCGCAGCAGGATCGCCGCGTTGTCGGCCTCGCCCGCCGACCTGTCCTTGTCGCGTCCATGCAGATCGTTCTGCAGGCGCCCTATCGCGGAGATGAGCCGCAGGACCTGGCGAAACGCCGGACGCGCGCGCAAGGTCGCCATGTCCAGCCCCCACAGCAACGACAGGCAACAGAACACGTTCGTGTAGGCGATCGAATCGATGCCGTTGTGCAGGTACTCGGCGTAGGACCAGCGTTCCGCCCCTACCGCCTGCGCGTGTCCGGCGCGCAGCGCCGCGCAGTAGCACCGAGTGTCGTCGAGCAGCCGAGCATAGTCGCGACGATCGTAGGCAAGCGCGGCCAGCGAAGCGCGCAGAGCAGCGCAGCCCTCGAATCCGGGGAGCGCGCACGGCACGCCCTGCCCCAGCGCCTGCTCCACCGCGGCGAGCTCCTCCGGCGCGATCAGGCCAAGGTCGTTGCAATCGTCGAGCCAGAACAGCAGCGCCAGTTCGCGATAGAACGCCACGATCAGCGTTTCGGCCTGCGGATCGCGGCCAGTGCGGGCGCAGGTGTCGCGCAGGCTCGGGTGGATGCGCTGCAGGATGTACTGGCCGCCCCTGACCGCTTCCACGGCATGCTCGTCGGCGAACCCTGTCAGGGAACGCCCCCACTCCAGCACCTGCTGCAGCGCGCGTTCGGTCTGGATCATGGCGCCGCTCCTGCTCCCTCGGCCAGGACGCGCCGCCCCCAACGAAGCGCCAGCCACAACCCGGCGAGTTCGGCCACCCGCACGACCCGGGTGGGGCAATACAGTTCCTTGCCGATCCACAGCGCCGTCTGCGGCAATGCGTGCGCCACATGGCGAGCGAGCATCCACTCCAGCGCACGCGCCACCGCCTGCGCGATGCGCCGGCGCCCTGTCGGCTCTTCGCTCCCGTCCATGACGTGCAACGCGAACAGCGCATAGGCGGTTTCCTCAAATGAGGACGCGCGACCGGCGCCCCAGCCGCCGTCATCGCGCTGCGCCTGCAGCAGCGCCGCCAGCGCGCGCTCGTCGCGCCACTGGGGCTTGCCTTGCGCCAGCGCAGCGACCGCATGCGCGGTGGGATACAGCCACGAAACGTGCCATTTTTCGTTGTCCCATAGACCGTGCGGGTTGCGATTGGCCTCGACGTAGTAGCTGGTGCCGGTGGCGGGCTTTCCCAACAGTCGCAACGCATGCAGGGCATGGATGTTGGTCGACACCGAGGCATTGCGCTCGCCGGGGAAGGTGACGAATAGCTCGCCGATTTCGAAATCGCGCAGCGCATCGACCGGCGGGTCGCGACCTGCAAGGCGCAGGACGCACAACGCAACGGAGGTGTCGTCGGCATCGGCTGCGAAGTGCAAGGCCGGGCCCAGACCGCGCACGCCCATGCGGGCGTCGAGCTGCGCGACGATCACGCGCACGGCATCGGCGAACGCGGGATGCGCGAACAGCCCGGCCAGATGCAGGGTGTACAGCGACCAGCATGGCTCGAACACATTGATCGGCCAGACGTTGGGAACGACACCTTCGATGCCGCTGCGCGTCGCCCGCGATGCCGCCTGCAGATACGCGTCGGTGCGCCCGACCTGCGGCGTGCTCCCATGTGTTACGGCGTGCGCACGCCACGCGGCGGTGGCCGCCGGACTGATGCCAATGCTGCCGTCGTCGTCGGGGCATGCGGTGGTCGGCGACGTTCCCCAGGCTTCCCAGGAGTGCAGCAACGGATGGCCGCTCGGCAACGTCGCCACCGCCCCCAACTTGACAAGGCACGCCTGCCGCAACGGCAACAGCGCCGGGTGGCGCGGAAACCCCACGCCGCCCAGCAAGGATGCGGCCTCGCCGCACAACTGCGGCAGGATCAGCTCCGCGCCGATCGGCGCGTCCTCCGGCACCGAATGCGCGTAGGGATCGGGCTGGCGCTCGAGGAACCGGGTTGCAGCCTGGACTGCGTCGGCCGCGCCGGGAAGAGGATCGGCACGCTGCAATGTCAGCAACGTCGCCCAGGTGGGCGCATGGCGGAACAGCGGGAAGTCCGCGCTTCCCCATCCGCCATCGGCCTGTTGTTGCGCGATGAGCCACGCGTATGCGTCCTGCCGATCGGTGACGTTGCCGTGGAACTGCAGAGCTCGCGCCGTGTCGTAGACGGACGGACCGACGCTGCCGCCGTCGCTCATCTCGATCAGCAGGTGGCGCAATTCGGAAAGGATCTGTTCGGACAGCGCGTTCACGCGGTATGTTCCTTCTGCAGACAGTTGACGGGAACCTGGATCGGGCAGACGCCGCGCACGTCGCCGCAGGCCCGTCGCGGCCCGGCGCACGGGCAGCGCCGGACGGCCGCCCTGCTCCGGCGCGGCGACGCGCCCCATGCTGGGGCCGGTCCGCCGCATAGGCTTGCGCGCAGCGCGCCGCGTGAGCCGCGGCTGTGCTGGGCAACCGCTGCGATCGCCGCCGCCGACTTGGACACAGTGCAGCATGCACCGCTCACGCCGGCCGATCGATCGCAGCGGCACAGGGGCGACTCCATGCGGACGGGCTCGCTCATGCGCATGGCGCGTGCTTGAACAGATACGCGTTGGCCCGTTGCAGCATCTGCGCCAACCGTTCCGCACGCGTTCCCAGCGGGGGGATGGCCTCCCCGGCGTCGCGCAACAGATCCAGCGCCAACTGGCGCGCTGCCTGCAGCCCCATGATCGACGCACAGGTCGGCTTCTGCGCCGCCGCGTCCTTGCCGGGGGTCTTGCCCAACGTCGCGGTATCCGCTGTCGCGTCGAGAATGTCGTCGACCACCTGCAACGCCAGGCCGAAACAGGCGGAGTAGCGATCGAGCGCACAGTACAGCGCAGCGTGGGCGGCATCCTCCGCGATGGCGCATAGCGCGCCCATGCGAACGGACGCGCGCACTAGTGCTCCGCTCTTCATCCGGTGCATCGCCACGATCCTGTCCAGCTCGACGTGCTTTCCTACCAGCGACAGATCCATGGCCTGCCCGCCTGCGGCACCCTCGGCGGACACCGCCTGCGCCAGTTCGCGCACGAGCGCGATACGGTTGTCGCTCGGCGCATCCAGGCTCGCCAGGGTCAGGAAGGCGTGCGCCTGCAGCGCATCGCCGACCAGGATCGCAGTGGCTTCGCCGAACTTGACGTGCACGGTCGGAAGGCCGCGGCGAAGCACGTCATCGTCCATTGCGGGCAGGTCGTCGTGGACCAGGGTACAGGCGTGCATCATCTCGATGGCGGCGCCGACATCGTCGAGCATGGGCGCCGGCGTGTCGGCCAGTGCGCCGGTAGCCAGACAGAGCAAGGCGCGGGTGCGCTTTCCGCCATGCAAGGTGGCGTAGCGCATCGCCGCCATCAGCTCGGTCTCACCGTCGTCTTCGGCGCAGAGAAGACGCGCCAGCGCCTGTTCGACCCGCCTTACGCCGTCCTGCATCCAGATCTCCGACGGCAGCCTGCCGGATGCGCCGCGCGCCTGCGCGTCGTCGTGTAGCGTGGAATCGGTCTGCATGTCGTTCATGTCCTTGTATCTGGCACGGCCACGGCGAGCGTCCGAGCCGCCGCGGTGTTGGCGGGGTCGCACCGAGCGCGCGCGCCGAGTAGCTGCCTCGCCACACGGGGCATGCGATGCCAGCTCATGAGAATCCGATGCGGATTTTCATGGACGGATGTGCGGTCGGGAAATAGCGCCGACCTTTTTCGACGGCGCTCAGCAACCGCGGCCGCACCCCGGCCTTGTGCATGGTCAGTGCCAAGGCGATGCAGAACTGCACCATTTCCAGCCATACCAGGTGGTAACCGATGCAGACGTGTGGGCCGGTACCGAACTGCAGCATGTCCACCGGCCGGATCGGCTCCGTGCGTTGCAGCCACCGTGCCAGGCGGAACTGATCAGGCGCCTCGTGCAGCAGCGCAGAGGTCGAGAAATGCAGCAGCGGGATGCACAGAGGGGTGCCCGCAGGAATGCGCCGTTGGCCGAGTTGCAATTCCTGCAGCGCGCGACGCGGCAGGAGCGTGGTCGCCGGATGCACGCGCAGCGTCTCGCGGAACAGCGCCTCGGCGACCGGACACTGCGCCAGGTCCGCGTGCCGGGTCGGCACCGCGCCCACGCGTTGCGCCTCCTCGACCAGGGCGTCCCATAGCCCAGGCTGCCGCGCCAGCTCGATCACCATCCAGGCCATCGTCGAGGCGGTGGTGTCGTGACCGGCAAGCAGCAGCAGGCGGATAGTGGCGACCAGGACGTCGTCGGAGAGCGCATCGTCGCCGCGATCGAAGGAGCTCACCATGTCATTGATCAACCCAGTGCGCGCGGCATGTGCGCGCGCGTCGCGGACGAACTGGCGCAACTGCGCGTCGATCCAGTCGCGGGCGGCGCGGCCGCGCCGCAAGGGCAGTCCAGGCAGGTCGACCGGGGGCGCGACGATCAACTGCAGCAGTTGCCGGTATTTGCGATGCCATCCCGGCAGGTCCTGCGCTGGGATTCCCATGAGGCTGAAGATGAGCTTGAGCATCAGGTCGCCGGTTTCGCGCAGGATGGTTACGTCGCCGCGGTCGCGCCACGCCTGCACCCGCGCCTGGATGACGGGCGCGAACAGGTTGCCGATGCCGGCTTGGGTCAGCCCCTTGGGCAGGAACGCCGCCTTGATCGCGTCGCGCGCCTGCCGGTGCGCGCCGCCGTCCTGGGCGACCAACGTTCCGCCAAGCAATTCGGGCGCGATCTCTTCGATCAGCGCCGAGGACACGTCCTTGTGCCGGAGCAGTGCAAACGCATCCGGATCCACGCAGGTCATCAGGTGTCCGGCAGGGCCGAAATCCAGCCAGAAGTGGCTGCCCAACGTCCGTTCCGCGCGCCGCAGCAGGCGCGGCAGGTCGCATACGATGGCGGGAAGATGTCCGACCAGGGGGAAAGCGCCGGGCACGACCGGGATGTCGTCCCGCAGCCGGTGCCGACGGTCCAGCGGGTTGAGCAGCATGTCCATCAGCAGCGCGGCCCCGCGGCCGCTTTGGCGGTGTCGCCGGCAGGCCGCGCGGCGCGGCTGTTGCCACCGTCGGCGTACGTCGGCACATGCGCCAGCATGCCGCCGTCGATGCACAGGACCTGGCCGGTGATGAACGCAGCATCGTCGGAGAGCAGGAACGCCACCAGCGCGGCCACGTCCTCGGGGCGGCCGACGCGCTGCAGGAGTTGGTGCCGGCTCAGATGCCGTTGCATGCACTCGTCCAGCTTGGCGAGGAGACGCTCGGTCATGATGAGACCCGGCGCAACCGCGTTGCAGCGGATCTGCGCATGACCGTACTGGGTGGCGAGCGAGGCCGACAGCATGTTCATCGCCGCCTTCGACGCGGCGTAGGACGTCTGCGCGGTGTCACCGCTGAGCCCCTGGCACGACGACATGTTGACGATCGCGCCACCGCCGCGGGCGATCATTCGTGGGATGGCCTGCCGGCAGCAGAGCAGCGTGCCGCGCAGATTGGTCGCCATGGTCTGATCCCAGACCGCCAGGTCCAGGTCGAGGATCGTGCGGTCGCGCGGTGTCAGATGCATGGCGCTCGCGTTGTTCACCAGCAGGTCGACCCCACCGAAGTGCCGCTCCGCCGTCTCGAACAGCGCTGCCACCGCCTGCGCATCGGCGATGTCCATGGCCAGGGCCAGCGCGTGGCCCGCTTCGGCCGCGATCTGCGCGGTGCAGGCGACGGCCGCCGAGCCATCAATGTCGGCCACCACCACTCTGCCGCCCTCGCGCGCGATGGCGAGGGCGCATGCCTTGCCGATGCCGGCGCCGGCGCCGGTCACCACGGCCACCTTGCCTTCAAACCGTCCTCCTGGGTTGCGTTGGTCTTTCGCGGCATGCCGCTCAGCCTGCGCCGGAGAAGGCGCAGGGTCGGCGCTGGCGCGCTCGCCAGCGTCGCTTTCGATGACCCGAACGGCGGCGACCGGACACTGGCTGGCCGCGAGCCGCGCGGCGGCGTGCAGCGCCTGCGGGACCGTCGCCACGCACACTTCCGCCACGCCGTCCGGTTCGCGCTGGCGAAAGGTGCCCGGCAGCGTCAGCACACACTGCCCGGTGGTTCCGCATAGATCCTGATCGATCACGACGCGCATCTCAGCCCCCCTGAGCATGCAGTCGCACCGGCAGCGCGCGGAACGTCCTGAGGAACGCGGATGGCTCCCGGGTCGGCTGCTCGGCCAATGCCAGCGTGGGGAAGCGCGCCTCGATCCGCGGCAGGCTCTCGGCCAACTGCACCCGGGCCAGTTGCGCACCGAGGCAGAAGTGGATGCCGTGGCCAAAGCTCAGCATGATCTTCCCGTCGGTCGACATGCCAGGAGTGGTGCCGTAGAACCGCGCGGGATCGAAGCGGTCGGGATCGGAGAAGGCGTCCGGGTCGCGATTGCCGGCCGCGATCAGCACGCGCACGTCCGCGTTCTTCGGGATCACCACGCCGCCCAGTTCGATGTCGCGCTGGGCGATACGCGGGATGGAGCTGAACATGGCAGGCGCGTCGCAGCGCAGGACTTCTTCGACGAATGCCTTCACCCCCACGGCGTCTCCCTGCAGCCAGTGCCGCTGTTCGGGATACGCCAGCATCGCTAGGACCGCATGGTCGATGGTCGCAGCAGTGGTGGCGAAGCCGCCCAGCAGCATGCCCCACAGCATGCTGATCAACTCCGCATCCGACAGCGTGTCGGCATCGTCGTCGTGTGCGCCGACCACCATCGACACGATGTCGTTGCGGGGATCGGTGCGCTTGCGCTGTATGAGGTCGCCGAAGTAGGCCTGCACCCTCGCGCTGGCCGCGTCCGCCTCGGCGAGCTGGGGATCGCTGGCGTGTGGGCTCAGGCCTTCCAGAATGGCGCCGATGCCGGCGGCGAGCCCGAACATGTCATCCTGGGGCATGCCGAACAGTTCGGCGAAGACCAGAATGGGCACAGCCAGCGCGAATTCCCAATGCAGGTCCACCGCCTCCCCGCGCTCCAGCGCGGGCGCCATGCCGTCCAGGCGCGCTGCGACGATGCGTGCGATGCTCGGCCGCAGGTTGTCGATCTGGCGTATGGTGAAATCGCGCGAGATCAGCCGGCGCAGACGCGTATGCGTCGGTGGTTCCTTCATCGCTAGCGTGGACGCGAGGAGATTGAGTGACAGGCTGGTCTCCGCACGCGGGAAATAGCGCGCCAGTTCGCCCGGCGCCGGTCCCCGAAACACATCGCCCGTGGCCTTGAGCGCCCAGTAGATGTCGGCGTGGCGGCTCAACAGAAAGAGGCCCGACGCCGCACGATGCACCGGATCGTGCTCGCGCAACCACCGCATGAACGTATACGGGTCTTGGATACACGCTGGCGACGCAAGTTCGGCGAAGGCGTCCCGGCATGCTGCCGTGGTTTCTTGCACGTCCATCTTGGTTACCTGTTGGCTGGCTGATCTGACCGGCGCGCGCTGGGCGCGCCGGCAAATTGCGGAGTAGATCGCGATTCCGGGCGGCGTCCGCGCGTCACCAGAGCACCGGGAACTCCTCGAACCCGCCAGTGATGATATCCTTGCGCAACTTCAGTTCTTCGGGCGCCACGGCCAGGCGCAGCGCGGGAAAGCGCTGGAAGATCGAGCCGACCACCACCTTGAGTTCCAGCCTGGCCAGCGCCATGCCGATGCAGTAGTGCGGCCCGTGCGAAAACGTCAGGTGCGGATTTTCGTCGCGTCCGATGTCGAAGATTTCCGGGTCGTCGAAATGGCGCGGATCGAACGACGTCGCCGGCAGGCCGACCAGCACCTTGCTCTCCGCGGGAATATGCACGCCCGCGATAGTCACGTCGGTCCTCGGATAGCGCATGATGCCGTCCCAGCCCGCGCCGGGCGGGTACATGCGCAGGATTTCCTCCACCGCCTTGTCCACCAGGGATGGATCGCCGACTAGGCGTTCGCGCTGTTGCGGATGGCGGAACATGGCCAGCAGGCCGAATTCGATCTGCGCGACGGTGCTCTCGTGCCCCGCCACCAGCATGCCCGCCGCCAGGCCGATCGCCTCTTCCTCGGTCGCATCGCCCTGCTCGACCGCCGCGAGCAGATCCGTCAGCAGGTTGTCGCCCGGATCCTGGCGCTTGTCCCACATCTTGCCGCGAATGTAGGCGCGCAGTTCTTCCCAGGCCAGGCGCGACGCGCTGCGCGGGCCGCTTTCATGCTGGTGCGTCATCACTTCGTCGGACAGCCCGGCGAAAAAGGCGTGATCCTCGTAGAGCACGCCCATCAGCGCGCTGATGACCATGGCCGGCAGCGGAAAGGAGAGGTGGCGCCTCAGGTCGGCGGGCTGGGGCTGGGCCGCCAGCGTCTCGAACAACTGCGCGGCGATCCCCTCGACCTGCTGCGCGAGCACCTTCACCCTGCGGTTGCTGAAGGCCGGCGCCACGATCGTGCGTAACCGGGCATGCTCGCCCCCCTCGTGCGAGACAAGCCACCCCGGCGAACCGAGAATCACCGAATCCGGGGTGAATGCCGCCGGCGGCATTCCCGCGGGCCGGAACGCCGCGTCGGACAGCGCCGCCTTGGCCTCGTCGTAGCCTGTCACCCACCAGCCTTCGTGCCCGGACGGGAAGCGTACGTGGTGGATCGGACCGTTGGCGCGTAGCGCCAACATCTCAGGCGAGGGCTCGATGTGATCGACGCGCCACATCGGCAGCGTCGGCAAGGGTTGTTCGGACATGGTGGCACTTCACTCTCTAAGCGATGGAAGGGCGGAAGGCGCTGCGGGCAGCGAATGATTACGACGGCACGTAGACGTCCTCCGGGGAGTAGCCCGACTCGATGTCAAGATCGGCCAACGTGTAACTGTCTAGGCATACCGCGCGGCGAGATGCAGAACTTTATCCTGCGCCTTCGAGTTCAGGATTAAGGCGAGTGTGGTGGGCCCTTGAGTCGCAGCCGGCCATCAAGATTTCCTGCGCAAGCGTCGACAAGGTTGGCAGCCTGTTTGGGTACGGGCGGTTTCGCCAAGGCCCCCTTGCCATAGGATGCTATCTGATGCGGATTTGACATTATGCTTTTCTTTCTTCGTTCCATCGATCGCGGTGTCATCCACGAAATGAAGATCGGTCGTCGGCTCCCGGCTCCCAACGAAGGAGTCTCAAAACTCGTGCCAATTTGGCCGACCCAGCAGAAGAAAAACATTGTGATTGCTTTTCAGGGGATTAGCCTGAGGCAGACAAGAGCTCGATGAAATAGCCCGGTGTCGCGGACCCAACAAAGGCGACAAAACAGTGTCGGATAGTATACGGTGGTCAGACGCCAGACCGGCGACACCTTCTTTATTAGTTGTCCTGTCGTGGAATGATGGCAGGCGACCTGACCGTATTGAGCCATAGGAGGGCTCCTGGTTGGCTCAGGGGTCACGTGCTTGCTCCGGGCGCGCTCGAGGCGGCTTGCGGGCTCGTTGCCAATGCAACACAGGCGATCCGCAACACCGCCATCTGGGGCGAAGCCGGCACGGCCCAAGAAGTTCGGCGCTTGGGACGGCAACCTGATGACGGAATGGCATGTCCGCTATGGCGGTCGCGCGTGATGATCTACTGGCATGTCGAAAAGGGCTCGACCTGCATTTTCTCGCAGCTCAAGCGCTGTTCGTCTTCGGAGGTCGCGGCGATGACCAAGGTCTTGCTGCGACATTACACCAACGTGGAGATCCAGCGCCAATATGTCGACAGCCATGGCCAGAGCGCCCTCGGCGTCCCTTTTGCCGCCTGCTCGGGTTCAACCTGCCGCCACGCCTGAGGGCGATCGCCTGGCAGAAGCTGGCGCTGCCAGGCCTGCGCGCTGAAATTGCCAAATGCTTCCCATTCTTTCCAAGGTCCTCACTTGGGAGGAGGTCGAGCAGCAGTATGGCCACAGTCAATCTGGGCCGGCCAGAACGACATCGGAATAGTCCGGCCGGCACCGTAAAGTTAACCGACGGCTGATGAAGATGTGCGAACATGGGCCATGTCAGAAGTTGCTCGTGATCCGCTTTATCGTCGCCACCGCTTTCCCGCCGAGATCATTGCGCACGCGGTATGGCTCTACTTTCGCTTTCCGCTCAGCCTGCGCATGGACATGTTGGCGGCCCGCGGCATCATGGTCACGCATCAGACCATTCGAAGCTGGGCGGAGAAATTCGGGCGGCATTTCGCCCGGGAGATCAAGCGACGGTCAGCCGGCTGCCTGGGCGACAAATGGCATCTCGACGAATGTGTGGTGGCCATCAATGGCAAGAAGCAGTGGCTCTGGCGTGCCGTCGATCAGGACGGCTTCGTCCTCGAAGTGCTGGTGCAAAGCCGCCGAAATGCCAAGGCGGCAAAGCGTCTGATGCGCAAGTTGCTGAAGGCTCAAGGGCGGACACCACGAGTCATGATCACCGACAAGCTCCGGTCCTATGATGCCGCCAGGCGCGACCTCATGCCCGGTGTCGAACACCGGTCGCACAAAGGCCTCAATAATCTAGCGGAAAATTCGCACCAGCCGACCCGACGACGCGAAAGGACCATGAAACGCTTCAAGTCGGCACGCCAGCTTCAGCGGTTCGTTTCCATCCATGATCCGATTGCCAACCTGTTCCACTTTCCCCGCAATACGCTGTCATCGGCTCAACATCGAGACCTGCGTAACGCCGCCATGCAAATCTGGAACAAAATCGCGTGTCTCGCCGCAGCGTGACAGCCGTCCCGGCCAGCTATCGCTGCATCAATCCGCTGATAACTTTACAGTGCCGTGGGATATATTAGAAAGCGACTGAGCGTCGGCCCCCGTGGGGCACAGGTATGCGTGCAGGGCCTTCAGACATGGGCCCGCGTTCTGTTTATCGTTTTTGCGGGGTGGGACAAACCTGACGTTAGCTTGTTCATAGAACGGCTTGCGCTCGTCCATGAGTTGGGGAACCGTCTGATCCCGGTCGGAGCCCCGCAGCAGCGGGCGGGTGGTATCGTTCCTGAGGCGGCGTCGTAGCACCCGCGGGTCGGTATTTATCCAGATCGAGACCGCTTTGTCGGCGATGAGTCGCCGGGTCTGCTCATCGTTCAACGAGCCGCCACCGGTCGCGATGACCGCGGGCCCTTGCTCGAGCACACGCGCGATTGCCTCCGCCTCAAGCTTCCTAAAATAGCCCTCGCCATTTGTATTGAATATCTGCGTTATCGATTTCCCGGTCTGCTTCTGAATTTCTTGGTCGGTATCGATGAAGCGCAGCCCCAGTCGCTTGGCGAGTGGCGCGCCAATCGTGGTTTTCCCGGCGCTCGGCATACCGACAAGCACGACCGGCCGATGGCCGAGGGCAGCGACAGTCTCCTTTGCCTCCGGTGACTTGGCGATCTCCGACTCTGTTGATCGTCCGACAGCTCGCAATCCAGGTGCTGCAGCAGCACTATCCTTACCATCCCTCCAGTGTGCTATGCTGAGCACGTTATCGGGTCTGTCAACTGCCTTATTGCCTTCTCTTACCTTCTGCTCGAGTTTCTCTGCCTTCTGCAAAGCATCACGGCGCTTCAGCTCCTGCATCTCTTTATAGGCGTCGTGATTGTCAACTTTGGCGCTGTAGCTGGCTGGCGTATGGAATTCCACCTGGAAACGGTAGCCTTCTGTGGTGGCGAGCACAGTGTGTATGCCGAGATAACTCGGACGCTCGAATTTGAACCAGTTGGTCACCTCGATTTCGGTGTAGTGCTGCTCCTCGAAGGCCAGAATGGCTGCCTTGAAGGCACGTGTAAAATCGTTGTCAGGAATTTCGAAGACGTGGCGTACGGCGCTGCTGATCAGCTGTGGAGTGCTGCCGGACGAGATGCTCGTGCCGGTGAGCTGCTCTCTTATGGAGCGTTCCGATCTCAACCGGCGCTCCAGATGAGGCATTTTCACCTGGATCTCCATTTTCCTGAGGCTTGCGGCGACGCTGAGTGCCGCTGCGGTGATTTTCCCCTCCTCTTTTGTAGCGCGCGCAACCTCAATTCGGGCGCGCTCTGAGGCCTCCTCGGGGGTCAGCGGGATCATCTCGGCAGCTTCGGCGGTGGGCCGAAGGCCGGAGGGACTGCGCAAAATGCCGTGCTCCGCAGCGAGATTGATCGATGTTTCCATGACTGAAGCCGTCAGCGTGGGGTTGTCCTCCAGGTCCTTCAAGGCTGCATCGACATCAAACCTTCCATGGTTGAGAGACGCTGCCAGGCCCTTGACGTAGGGCACGGACCTCAAGCCAGGCGTCGTATGCAGCAGCCGCTGAAGATCTTGGCTTTTCCTGGAAAAAAGCCGAGCGCCAGTGTTGGATTTGTAGGCATCGGTGCCGACCTTGATGCCGAGGCTCAGGAGATTGTTTGCGCTTTGCACGAGGTCATCCGGGTTGTAACCGTCCGGGCGAGGATCGATCCGCGCAGGATAGTTGTCGATCAAAGCCCGGATGCGGTCTCGTGGCTGATTTGTTACCGGATAGGCATCCGCCAGATCCGGCAACAACTCTGAGACTGCTGCGCTCAGCGTCGTGCTTTTTGCATCGTTCACGGGCCCGACTGTTTCGGGCAGGCGTTCCGGCTTCTGTGCCCACGCCTCAAGGTCGGCGACCAGCAGCGCGGCCATTTCGCGAGCAACCGGATGCCGGGCGACCTCGATCTCGCGCCGCGCTCTCGCAAACACGGTCTCGATATCCTGGCCACTCACCTCCTCTTCGCGGCCCAACAACTGACCGATGTCTCGCCGAAGCTCGTGGTGAACGCCTTCGTAGGTGCCAAAGATGGCACGCTCGGCAAACCAGCCTCGCGCTTCATGGGATTGAGCCAGGAAGTTTCGCTGCAGACCGCTATAGGTTTCCAGGACATCCTGGGTGGCGGCGAGAATCTGGCTGGCGCGACCAAACTGGTACTTGTCGCCGTCAAGCGCCGGAGTATGCGACTTTGGCGGCTTCAGCGATGGAAGTCCGAGAGCTTGCTCCTTTTCATCGAACTCGCGCACATGCTCATAAAGCTGCGGCCGGTCGCCGATGATGATGACGGTGTCGCCATCGAAGTCGCCGTCAAGCTTTTTCTGTTCACCGGTCGGGACGGCAACCAAGGAGCCCGGAGCGAACACCTCGGTGGCCTGCAGGATGCCGAGGCAGTCGAGCGGCGTGTCCTCCTTGACGCGGTCCTTGCCTGTCGTCCAGTGCGAATGGGACTTGACGTCCTCGGCAGACAAAACCAGCCCTCGGTCGGCGTGGGCGGCCGGCCACATCTCGTCCGGCACGACGATCAGGATGCCTTTGGCAAAGAAAGTCGGATCGTCGGCCGCGAGTTCCTCCCCCGACTTCTGGGCGACATTAAAGCTGTATTGGATAGCAACGCAGGTGTCGAGGAACGCTGCCGTCGGGTCCCCATCAACTGCTGACTTGACCAGGTCGGCGGAAAATGGGCGCAGGTTGGGCTTGTCGTAGGGCGACCGCCCGATCAGCACACCGCTTTTGCCCGTCAACGTCTCGCTCTTGAGCGTCGGCACATGGAGACACTTATCAGCGGACGGTACCGCGACTGCGCCAGGACCGTCGATATGTCCGACAGTCACCGTTCGAAACAGCTCCTCGGCCGTCAGCTCTTTCCCCTCTCTGCTCTCGAGCCAGGTCTTGGCCTTCTCGTGCGCCTCATCGGCCACTTGCTCGCTGCGCGGATAATGTTGCAGCGCCGAGGCAGGCAAGGACGATCTCCTTCCCTCACCAAAAGCAGGAACCCGATCAGGTCCTTCCTGCCGACCGGTCCGGCGAACAGCTGGCATACGCGTGGCCAGCGAGGCCTTGATGAAACCGCAGCCGTCATACGGTCGCAAGGCGATCGGGCCTTCCGGCCCAATCAGCTTGAAGGGACGTTCCTGGTTGGCAGGGCGGTCCGGCAGCAGCGACAATTTGAAGGCGCCTTCCAACGCGTAGTCGCGAGGCCCCAGACCTTGTAAATTCGGTGGCGCTGCAAACCCCCTGCGCTGAGTGTAGTAATATGCCTCTTTGAAAGGCGCCCAAGAGCGCGATAGCTGCTCGAACGCAGTGCCCGGTGCGGTTTCGGCATAGGGAATGGCCAGCAGCTTTCCGCCGGAAGATGCTGCCTCCACCCGACCTGGAATGCGGGCGGCGACCTGCGAAAGCGTCTTCGGCGGCGGCTTTAACTTGCTGCCGCCGAACAGGTCCATGCGGTATGGCACGCCCTCGACGGTCAACGTGCGCGCCAGCATGAACGGGCTCGGCTTTCCGGGCAGTTGCACCGCGACCATCTTCACCGCCCCCGAGGTCAGGCGATGAAAGATCGAATAGCGTGTCTCGGCCTCCGTGGCCAGTTGCCGGCCCTGCATGTCGACCACCGGCAATCGCATCAGCCCCGCCTCGCCCTGGGGCGGTCTGGGCTCGTGGTCCATGGCTCGCAAAGTCTGATGGACGTCGAAGACGGACGCTCGATTTTGGGCCTGCACCGTCGCGGCGTTCTGCGCCATGAACGTGTCCAGCGCATCGGTCGGACCCTCCGCTTCGATCTGCGCGATCAGGTTCCAGCTCATGTTGGAAAGGTCGCGTTCGACGAGCTCGCGCGTGCTGTCCAGGATTTCCTTGGTCTTGGACTGCAGCTCGTCGCGCCTCGCACGCAAATCGGGCTTGTTGCCCTCGACATAGGGCCGCCGCAGCAACCCTGCCAGGCTCGCACGGGCCTTGAGCACTTGATAAATCGACAGGGCCAGACAACGGGTCGAGTACGGCCCGCGGGCCCGCTCGGCATCGCTTGCCCTGAGATGGGCTTCGATCTTGTGCTCCACGATCGGTTGGATATCGTTCAGCAAGTTCAGAGCCGGCCGCCGGTGCCAAAGCAGCTGCTTGCGCGGACTGCGAGCCAGCGGCAGCAGAGCGGCGCACAGATTGCCCATGGTTTCGAGGTTACTCTCATGGGCAAAGCCAGGGGCACGATGCAATTCCGCGAGCCGATTTAAACCTGCTCCTGCGAGCGAACCGAGATCATCATACAATTGAGCCTTGGCCAACGCCTTCAAGATGCTCGTGACGCCCACCGCGTCGGCCTCCTCCAGACGATCACTGGCATAATGAAGATAATGAGCCAGTTTGTGCAGCCGATCTTTCAGCAGAGCGGCCTCTGCAATCTCTCCGGCGTCCTCGCTCCTGAGGATCCCCCGCGCCAAACTGTTGGCGATACTGGAGAGCCCGGGCGCGGCAAAATGACGGAATGGTTGACCCGCTTGGCCGAGTCTGCGCGCGATCTCCAAAATCGCCTGGCTGCACGCCTCTTCTTCCGCAAACCTGTCGAAGCCGTTGAGCAGATTTGCCAGTTGCTGCGGATTAACCCCGGAGAGTCGCTCGGCACCGCGAAGCACCTCACCGGCGATCGCCGCGGTGGCCTGACGTGATTTCTCCTCCTGCGGCCACTTGCTAAAGCCGTTCACCAGGTTCGCCAGGTGCTGCGAGGTAAAATCAGGGAGCCGGTTAGCGCTGCGAATCACCTCACCAGCAATCGCCGCGGCGGCTTGACGTAAGGCCTCCTCTTCCGGCCATTTGCTGAAGCCGTTCACCAGGTTCGCGAGGTACTGCGAGCTAAAGTCAGGGGGCGGGTTTGTGCTGCGAAGCACCTCACCAGCGATCGCAACGGTGGCCTGACGTGAGTTCTCCTCTTGCGGCCATTTACTGAAGCCGTTTACCAGGTTCGCCAGATCCTGCCCATTGAATCCCGACAGCCGGCCGGCGCGGCGAGGCACCGCCCGGGCGATCGCAACCATGGCCTCGCGGCAGTCCAAAGGCCACTTGCTGAAACCGTTCACCAGGTTCGCCAGATCCTGCCCATTAAATCCCGACAGCCGGCCGGCGCGGCGAGGCACCGCCCGGGCGATCGCAACGATGGCGCCACGGCAGTCCTCGGGCCATTTGCTGAAACCGTTCACCAGGTTTGCCAGCTCCTGCGGTTCGAACCCAGACAGCTGGTCGGCGCGGTGACGGACCTCACCGGCGATCGCAACTGTGGCTTGATGTGAGTTTTCCCATCGCGGCCACTTGCTGAAGCCGTTCACTAGGCTCGCCAGGTGCAGCGGAAGAAATTCAGAGAGTGGCTCGGCGCAGCGAAGCACCTCGCCGGCGACCACATTGGTGGCGTAACCCAAATTCACCTCTTGCGGCCACTTGCTGAAGCCCTTCACCAGGTTCGCCAGGTGCTGCACATCAAAATCAGAAAGCCCCTTGCGGCGGCCGGCGCGGTGACAGACTTCACCGGCGATTGCAACGGTGGCGCGTGAGCACTCCGCCGCTTGCAATTTGCTGAAGCCGTTCACCAGGTTCGCCAGGTGCTGCGGATCGAAACCAGAAAGCCCGGCCTTTGGGAGGTCCGCGAGGCGACAGACTTCAGCGGCGATTGCAATTGTAGCGCCGCGGCAGTCCTCTGGCCACTTGCTGAACCCGTTCACCAGGTTCGCCAATGCCTGTGCATCAAACACAGGCAGCTTGCCGGCCCCGCCAGCGACCTGACGCGCGATCGCAACTATAGCGCCGCGGCAGTCCAAAGGCCACTTGCTGAAGCCGTTCACCAAATTCGCCAACGCCTGCGGATACCACCCAGTCCGGCCGGCTTTTTCATCGGCGAGGCGACCGATCGAATCGGCTATGACAATTTCATCGGCGAGGCGACAGACCGCATCGGCTATGACAATGGTCGCCTGATGTGAGTTCCCCGGTTCCCGCGCCTTGCTGAACCCGTTCACCAGGTTTGCGAATGCCTGCGAATTAAACCCAGACAGGCCGGCTTTTTCACCGGCGCGGCCACAGACCTTCCCGGCGATTGCATCGATAACGCCGCAACACTCCTCCTCTAGCGGCCACTTGCTCAACCCGTTCACAACGTTACCCAGGTTCTGCGGATCAAAATCAGAGAGCCCGGCAGGGCGGCGGCGAATCTCGGCGGCAACTGCTACCGTGGCCTTACGAGCGTTCTCCTGTTCCGGCCACTTGCTGAATCCGTTGACCAGCAGAGCGAGACTTTGACCGTTGAGCTCCGACAGCGCTCCGGGTTGCTCATGAAACAGCTTGGCGATTGTGATCATTCCATTGCGACATTCCGCCAATCGGGGATGTCGACTGAACGACAATACGAACAGCGAAAGCGTTTTGCTTTCGACATCGTTCAGCGCCCTGCCGAGCCTCGACACCTGAGCTGCCATGGCCCTGCAAGCTTCCATGCCTGCCTGACCTCCAGGCTCCCGGCTCGTCGCGTTGCATGAGGTGGCGAACCCCCAGGTATTGCCGGCGCGGACATCGTCCTCCCATCTTGGAACAAAGTGACGGGTGAACTCGGAAGCGGCCTTTCGTAGGAATGTTGCCCGATGCGCCTGACTCTGCAGCCTCTTGTCGTTCTCCACCACAGCGTATGAGAATTCATTGATGTCGTGTGCGAAGAAAATTTTGTGCAAAGCGTCATTAAGTAGTGCATCGTCGAAGCTCTGTGCAGCTACATGGTCGAAACGCCGCCGTTCCGGTCCTGCAACCGGCCTGGACTGGCTTTGGTCATGGCGTGCGAGCGTGTCCGGTTGCGACCTACTCGGTTCTTGATCGCCGAGCCAGGACCTCTCTAAACGCAAAGAGCTTTCTTGCCTACCCATCGCTTCGCCGTGCCGACCTTGGGGAGAACCATGCCGCGGCCCACTGGTTGCGCCTCGCGAACCTGCAAGGGCTCCGCGGGGAGCTATGGAGTAATCGGCAGATTTGTCGCCAAGGGCTTCGTCGGCCCCTCGCACGACGCGAGCATAGGACATTCTATCTTGGGGCCCAGAGTGCGTCCGCTCCACGCCGGCATCGGACGATTGGCTGGATTGCCCAGGGGCATGACTTGATTGCGAGTTCAGAGCTTTGGCCAGTTCCTGCGCCTGATTCAACATTCCTTTGAGCCGGACTGTTTTGTCTTGCACTTCGGGCACCTGTGCAGGCGCAAGCAGGCCTGGTCGACGAGGCTCATCCAACGCGGCCGGACAGGCCCGCATCTCGGCGGGCTGCGTCTGCAGGCGCTCGACCACGGTTTCCGCGACGTAGCGGGCGTCCTCGGGTTTCACCTGGCGCTCTTGCGTCAGTGCTTCCATGGACGGCGGCGCCTGCTTTGCGGACTGTGCGCCCGCCGACGCACTCGCACGCGCCTCCTCCGCGCTCACAAGCTTCGTACCCATATCCGAGAGCACTAGAACCTTGTCTGCTGGCGCCGTGTCGCTGTCGACGGCAGCGACTTGCGACGCCCGCCCGGGGGCTGAACTCCCGGCGCCAACGGCCGGCTTGCCCTTGCCTTTCCGCTTCCTACGCGCTGCGGCGCCTGCCACCGCAGCCTTGCCGGCAGTGTCGGCCGGTATTCCAGCGCCCATATCGGCTGGTGGTGCTATGTTCGCTGGCCAGTTCGGCTGCAGTGCCAGAGTGCCTTTGGCCACTGGAGACTTGCCGACAGTGTCGATCTGTATCGTAGCGCCAGCGTCGGCCGGCGAGGCAATGAGCGCTGGCGCCTTCGGCTGCAGTGCCAGAGTGCCTTTGGCCACTCGAGACTTGCCGGCAGTTTCGGCTGGTATCGCAGCGCCAGCGTCGGGCGGCAGTGCAACGGCTGGCGGCTTCGGCTGCAGTTCCAGCAAGTGCATGACCTCGTGCCCGACGATCCACGCGCCTTCCACGATCTGGCTCAACAGTTCCAATGGGAGGTCGGCACTTGTTTGGTGATCGTTTAGGTTGGTCCGGATGACTTGCAACTCGGACGCAAACTCCGAAAGCCGCTCGATGACTCCTTCCAAAACGGCGCAGTGATCTGCGTCGAGTGGGTGCCCACCGCTGCTCAGAACAGCGTTCTGTGTCGAAAGGAATGCCGGTAAAACGTCCCCGCTGAAGGCTTCCAGCAGACGCACTCGCCCATTCTCAACCATGAGGATTTCCCTGACGGGTGCGTCGAACGTGCTCGCCTGCGGCTCAATCTTCGCCCGCGCGAGATCGATCCGAGATTGCAGATACACGAGCTTGCTATGCATTACCGAGCCGGTTGCCAGCCGCAGCGTGGCCTCTTCTTCCTGCCGCATCTTGGCTGTTGCACTTGGCAAGCTGGCAGTGGCGCGCCAGGCGGCTCGCCCCCGTTCGCAGTGCCCTACCTTCTTTTCCCACCATTTCACGCAGGCCGCATGCGCCTCCACCACACTCTCCGGGGTAGCCGTGGATTGAGTCAGCCCGGTCGCTTCTTCCTCAGCTTTTTTTTTTTGCAATTTGTGGATAGTCGGTTCGGCAAGGCGGCTATATTCTTGCACCGCATCCCACACGAGGTAGCGGCAGGTAATCAACTGGTTGTCGTCCACAATGGTCCGCGCCAAAGCCGGGGATAGGCTCTTGTAGTGGTGCAGAGCTGCTGAGCCTGCATTGATGACCTGATCGAGCAGCTTTTCATCGCCCGGGTCTTGCTTGGCCGCGTTAAAGCGCATGCCCACTAGCGTAAGCAGACTGTCCATTCGTCGCTTTTCCTTGATTTCGTCGCCTGACAAGCAAATGGGCGCTGCCACACCCGAAGTTGGCGGCTGGCTGGCGACCGGGGCCAGGGTTTCACCCTCCAACATTGACGGAACACTGCGCCGCCGCGGACCGGCTGCACGTGGCGCGGCGGCGGCATGCCGCGCAGCGTCCAGGGTTCCGTGTATACCAACGGAGGGGCCGGACGGCCTGTCGTGCAGGGCGTCATCGGCACCGCGCTCCATTGGCACGGCGGGCGTCCTTCTATTTATCTCCACAGAGCGCATCTGCTCCACGACGGTATCGAACGACTGGCTGCCTGCCCCAGGCGCAAGACTTGATTGCGAGCGCGAACTGCTCGCCTCCCCCGTCCTGCCGACTCTCTTTTCAGTCCGCGATCTCCCAGATCGGTTCACGCCCGTCATATTCCGTCTCCGATATAGGCGAGGATGTGTTGCCTATGCTGTTGGGGCTGATGTCGCTGAGCCCTAGCGTATGAAGGCTTTGATGAGTGAAATCACGCCTCGTCAGCTTCGCCAATGCGCGTGTAGTGTGCATCGGACGGGCCACCAATTCGCTATACTAGGATTTGCACTACTATCTTTCCGTTAGCGTCGGGCCGGTTAGGCACGGCAGGTCTAGATAGATCGCTTGGCTGACGATTAGCTGACGGAGAGTTTCAGAACCGTCCCGGGTTTGGCGAAGGCCATTTGGTTTGAGTCACGCGGCTATGGCTGGTTCTTGCAGCATGGCGTAGTATGGCACCGTAAAGTTAACCACGGCTGATGAAGATGTGCGAACATGGGCCATGTCAGAAGTTGCTCGTGATCCGCTTTATCGTTGCCACCGCTTTCCCGCCGAGATCATTGCGCACGCGGTATGGCTCTACTTTCGCTTTCCGCTCAGCCTGCGCATGGTTGAGGACATGTTGGCGGCCCGCGGCATCATGGTCACGCATCAGACCATTCGAAGCTGGGCGGAGAAATTCGGGCGGCATTTCGCCCGGGAGATCAAGCGACGGTCAGCCGGCTGCCTGGGCGACAAATGGCATCTCGACGAATGTGTGGTGGCCATCAATGGCAAGAAGCAGTGGCTCTGGCGTGCCGTCGATCAGGACGGCTTGGTCCTCGAAGTGCTGGTGCAAAGCCGCCGA
This sequence comes from Mesorhizobium sp. L-8-10, assembly GCF_016756635.1. Taxonomy (NCBI): domain Bacteria; kingdom Pseudomonadati; phylum Pseudomonadota; class Alphaproteobacteria; order Hyphomicrobiales; family Phyllobacteriaceae; genus Mesorhizobium; species Mesorhizobium sp. L-8-10. The sequence goes on from NZ_AP023263.1 coordinate 7,159,915, forward strand.
AATGCCAAGGCGGCAAAGCGTCTGATGCGCAAGTTGCTGAAGGCTCAAGGGCGGACACCACGAGTCATGATCACCGACAAGCTCCGGTCCTATGATGCCGCCAGGCGCGACCTCATGCCCGGTGTCGAACACCGGTCGCACAAAGGCCTCAATAATCGAGCGGAAAATTCGCACCAGCCGACCCGACGACGCGAAAGGACCATGAAACGCTTCAAGTCGGCACGCCAGCTTCAGCGGTTCGTTTCCATCCATGATCCGATTGCCAACCTGTTCCACTTTCCCCGCAGTACGCTGTCATCGGCTCAACATCGAGACCTGCGTAACGCCGCCATGCAAATCTGGAACAAAATCGCGTGTCTCGCCGCAGCGTGACAGCCGTCCCGGCCAGCTATCGCTGCATCAATCCGCTGATAACTTTACAGTGCCCCCAAAACCCTAGAGCAGCATGCTCGATGCCGGCCATCGCGAGAATCAGCCACACCTGCGATCCAGGCCACTGCCGCTCTGCCAGGGGTTTCCCAGATTGCGCCTCTGTCTACTAAGCTGGTTGGAATCCACAAAATGCCGATGTTAGGCCGGCCCATTTCGCATATCGGCCCGGTCGCTCAACAAGGACTTACAGAACGCCGGGGTGAGCTTGCCGCGGTGGATTGCGTTGTCGTAACCCTTCTTAGCCCGGGAGGTCTGCCACTGCCGATTATGGCCGCGCTGTTCATTGGACTTGACGTGGCAAGCGGCGAACTCGGCGCTGTCCAGCGTTGCCAACTGCTGCGCATATATCTTTCGTGTCGTGTGGATGTGCACCCACATTGGACTCGGTAGTGTACGGTTGCTCAGCGCCTTGGGCTGCAGCCTAATCTCGAACAGATTGCTCGGCTCTGGGTTCAACGCGCACCGGGGATCTGCAGGCGTCAACTCCCGGGCCGACCGCAACTGCTCAAGGTGGTTTTGCGAGGGAAATGGGTACCTCTTCATGCAATCCATGATCATATCAGGCTTTTGTTCGTCCCAAGCTTTAGCCAATCCCCGCACATTGGCCAACATGTCCCTGAACTGAACCGTTAGTCGGTGCACGTCGTCCATCTTTCCCTCCTTGGAGAGACGAGACGCCTCCAACGCTGGGAGGCAGGGCTCCATCTCGACAGCCTGCGTTTGCAGGCGCTGGACCACGAGGCCGACGGCGTGTTCGACGTCCTCGGGCTTCCCGGAGCGCGCTCGGGAGATCAAACTTTGCTGAGCAGGCAAATCGAACTTCAAAAGTTCGGTCGACCGTGCGACTAGTGACTTCGTGTTCTCCCCCGTCGTTGGATTTTCCAAGATCGCCAAGCGTGCTGCCGCGGACGACGCACTGTTCTGCGCCTCCTCTGCACTCACGAGCTTCTTCGTACCTAAATCCGTGCGTACGAGCACCTTGGCTGCTGGCGCAGGGTCGCTGACGGCCGCAGCGACTTGCGGCTCCGGCCGCCCGGCCGCCGAACTCCCGGCGCCAGCGGCCTGCTTGCTCTTGTCTTTTCCTTTTTTTCTGGGCGCTGTAGTGCTTTCGGCCACCATAGTCTTGCCGGCAGTTCCAGTCGGCATCGCAGCGGCAGCGTCGGCCGTCAGGTCAGGGGCTGGCGGCTTCGGCTGCAGTGCGAGGAGGTCCGTAACCTCGTCCGAAGCGATCCAGGCGTCGTCCACGATCCGGGTCAACAGTTCCAATGGGAGGCCAGCACCTGCTTGGTGATCCCTTAGCCTGTCAACCACGGAGTGCGAGGCCGACGCAAAATCCGCAAGCCGCTCCACAACTCCTTCCAGAACGGCGCAGTGTTCCGCGTCGAGCGGGCGCCCTTCCTTCCTCAGTACAGCTTCGGCCGTCGAGACGAATGCCGGAAAAACCTCGCCGATGAAGTTACCCAGCAGACGCGTTTGCCCGTTGTCACCGATGAGGAGTTCCCTGATGGGTGCTTCGAGCATGATCGCCTGCGGGGCCATGTTGACCTGCGCGAGATTGATCCGCGATTGCAGCTGCATTATCTTTGAATTGACAACCCAGCCCGAGTGCAGCCGCAGCGCGGCCTCTTCTTCCCGCCGCATCTCGGCTGTTGAGCTTGGTAAGTCGGCTGTCGCGACGCAGACGGCCCGCATCAATTCGTGGCGCTGTACTTTCTTGTCCCAACGCTCCACGCAGGCCACGGGATACTTCGCCATACTGGGAGCCGATCGGCTCAGCTGGTCGAGGGTGGCATTGGATTTGACCAAGTTGTGGAGAATGTCCTCCATCCGCTTCCGGTTCTGTTCCTCCTTCTTGAAGATCGTATGGGCCAGCTCGTCGGCACTGTCCGCCCGATGAATCACGTCGGCGCGGTAGTGACGCACATCATCGTCGGACAGAGTGCTGCGCGCCTCATCCTTGGGCAGGCTCGCGTAGCATTCCAGAAGTTCTGCGCCCGCATTAGCGAGCTGATCAAGCTCGTCTCGGAAGCCCTCCATCGGTTTTCCGCTATGCAGGCTCTTCTCTTCGAGAACTTGGATTTCGTCAATCAGCGAGCACATTCGTCGCTTTGTCTCGTTGATGACTTCGCCTGACGAGGAACTGGGGACTGTCACACCCGAAGTTGACGGCTGGCTGGCGACCGGCGCCAGGGCTTCACCATCCGACGTTGAGGAAACACTGCGCCTCCGCGAACCGGCCGCACGTGGCCCGGCGGCTGCACGTGGCGCAGCCGCCGGGATTCGATGTGGGGGAACGGAAGGGCCTGAAGATTTGCCGCCAAGGTCATCATGGGCACCTCGCGCAGCGCCAGCCGAGGGTGAACCTTTACCTCCCTCAGAGCGCATCCGCTCCAGGACGGAACCGAACCCTTGGCTGCCTTCCCCGGAGGCAAGACCTGATTGCGAGCGCGAACTGCTCGATCCGGCTCCAGCATCTCCAATGCGCGATTTTCCAGATCGGCCAATGCCCGTCATTTTTTCATCTCCGATATAGACGAGAACGCGCTGTCTGTGGATTGGGGCTGATGTGTCAGCCGTAGTGCATCAGGGCTCTGGCGGGTAAGTGCAATCGCCCAGATGACAGGTGGCATGACGTCTGAGAACCAGCGGCATGTTTTCGTCAGTCGTCATGGCCAGCCCGGATCGACCCTGCCGCGCCGGTCCAGCCTGAACCCAATGCAAAACACACGAAGACCTGTCGATCTCCACGATAGGAGGCCGCGAAACTAGCGAGTACGGGCGTGCCGGCGCTGGAGACGAACTCGCATTGAGACCAGGCGGCGCCATGTGCGCAAGTGCTTGCCAAAGCCGTCGCTGCCCTTTGACCGTACCGGGTCGTTAGCTTGGTTGGAGCTTTCGGATGAGCCACTTTTCCGACCGTACATGGCATTCGTTCCCTTTTTGGCGGAAGTCTTTAATATGATTTTGAGTTGTTAGGTCTCTCTCGAAGAGAGCTACTCGAACGAGCTGACGGTGAGCTGACGCGCTGTAAGCTAGTTCCGGCGGGGCGATGCACATACTGCGTTCGCTTTTTCTCTCGGGGGCCGTCGAATTCCCTCGCCTTCGGCACTCGCGCAGCGCATCACGGATCGGGCTGAGCCTGCGCGATGTTGAAGAAATGCTGCTGGATCGGGGGATCGTCGTCTCCTACGAGACCATCCGCCGCTGGGGAAAGAAGCACAGTCCCGATTATGCACGTCGCCTGCGCCGCAAGGCGCCATCGAAAGACGATGTCTGGCATCTTGATGAGGTAGCCGGGCACCGTAAAGTTAACCGACGGCTGATGAAGATGTGCGAACATGGGCCATGTCAGAAGTTGCTCGTGATCCGCTTTATCGTCGCCACCGCTTTCCCGCCGAGATCATTGCGCACGCGGTATGGCTCTACTTTCGCTTTCCGCTCAGCCTGCGCATGGACATGTTGGCGGCCCGCGGCATCATGGTCACGCATCAGACCATTCGAAGCTGGGCGGAGAAATTCGGGCGGCATTTCGCCCGGGAGATCAAGCGACGGTCAGCCGGCTGCCTGGGCGACAAATGGCATCTCGACGAATGTGTGGTGGCCATCAATGGCAAGAAGCAGTGGCTCTGGCGTGCCGTCGATCAGGACGGCTTCGTCCTCGAAGTGCTGGTGCAAAGCCGCCGAAATGCCAAGGCGGCAAAGCGTCTGATGCGCAAGTTGCTGAAGGCTCAAGGGCGGACACCACGAGTCATGATCACCGACAAGCTCCGGTCCTATGATGCCGCCAGGCGCGACCTCATGCCCGGTGTCGAACACCGGTCGCACAAAGGCCTCAATAATCTAGCGGAAAATTCGCACCAGCCGACCCGACGACGCGAAAGGACCATGAAACGCTTCAAGTCGGCACGCCAGCTTCAGCGGTTCGTTTCCATCCATGATCCGATTGCCAACCTGTTCCACTTTCCCCGCAATACGCTGTCATCGGCTCAACATCGAGACCTGCGTAACGCCGCCATGCAAATCTGGAACAAAATCGCGTGTCTCGCCGCAGCGTGACAGCCGTCCCGGCCAGCTATCGCTGCATCAATCCGCTGATAACTTTACAGTGCCCGAAGCCTTCCGACCATGAGGCGAATGGAGGCCAGCTTGAGGAAGGCGAGCGCCCTGGTGCGATTCGAAATTGAATTTGTCTTCCTCAGCCCCTTTTGGAACTCCGGCCCCTGGAATGGCCGCCACCGGCGTAGAGCTTGAACAGGAAGGGATCGAGTCCGAACAGCTTCGCCATCACCATCACGCCGCCATCGCAGTCCTGGATGTCGGCGGCATGAACGAGGGCGTGCATCAGGAGACCTTGGTATTGACGAGAATATGCCGCTTCTTGCCTTTGATCTTCTTGCCCGCATCGCGCTGCCCAAAGTCGGGCTCCCGCTGGAGCGCGTCAACCTGGAAGCGTGCTCGCTGACGGCCTGGCCTCACGACGGATTGCGCGCCGAAGGCCAGCCGGTGCATGTCAAGAGCTGGCAATGCCGGCTCTGGCGTTCTCTCCTCGTTCACCGCCACCCGGTGCTGAACGAAATGCGCAGCATCGAGAATATGGTCCGGACGATCCTGCGGGAGGCCTGTATCAACTGGGCACGCGGTCGCGAACCACCATCGCCGGTCGTGTGCAGGAGCTGGCCGGCGCTGACGCCGAGGTGCTGGAAATAACCGGTCGCTGACCAAGGTGTGTCGGGCGGTGCATGTGCACAGCTAGCGCGACCGCGCCAACGCACTCAGGTCCGGACTTCCTTTAAAACGCAAGCGACAGGTCGAGATTGTGCTGCACCATCTGATTCCCAGGCTCTGTCTCGAGAGCTTGCCGATACAGCACCTGTGCCGCGTCATGCCGCCCCTCAAGGTCCAAGATCACTCCCTTCGCGTTCAATGCGCGCAAATTTCCTGGGGCTGCAACCAAGAGCCTGTCCAGTACCTGAAGCGCCTCATGCGGACGCTTCTGCGCGACCAAAGCATTCGTAAGACGGATCGCCGCATCGACATTGTCTGGGTGCTGCGTCAACTCATCCCGCAGAGCCCGCTCTTGTGCATCCTGGCCGACCGCGCTCAAAATGCGTTCTCGCATAGCCGGGTCGATTTGGTTGGCGTTGAGCAGCTCTGGGGATGACGTCTCCCTCACTGAAAGAGCAGGCTTGTCCAAGCTGGCGCAACCGCCGAGAGGCAGCATGGCGAGTACAGAGAAGAAAAGTGAGTTCCTAAATGCTCGGCCGTCTGTATTCTGGTGTGAATTCATGCTTGGTTTCCAATTATCATAGAGTGCTATCACGTTCATTCGATGGCAAACGGATTGGGTTTACTCTGACAGCCCACTGATCAATCCATGCGGGAATTTGACGGACCCGGCGGGTTTAACTGTAAAGTCGGAGGCGATATCTTGATAAGACAGCACGGCAACATCGATCCCGTTTCTGGTGAAAAAGCCGCGGACGAAGCGTCGGATGTCCGTTGAGGTTAAAACGACAGGGCGGGTCTGACCCGGTGCTGTGTTCGAAAGGATCTGACGTACCTGTGACAGCAGCGCTTCGCTTTGCCGGTCCTCTAGTACGAGGTGGGGTCCTGCAGCCGAATCTCGAACTGCATTGCGCATCACATCCTCACTCTGGCGTTCGACGACCAAGGCGGGCACGATGCCCTCTGTGTTGGCATAGCGGTGACAGATCTGACGCTTCAAACCAGAACGAATATATTCCGTGAGCAGGGCAACGTTTGGCTCACGTTCGCTCCATTCCGCCAATCCTTCTAAGAGAAGGCGGGTGTGGCGGATCGGGATTCCTTCATCCAGGAGCCGGCGCAGCACATCCGCAATCCGAGGTATTGGCGTCGTGCGCAGCACCTCCTTGACCAGATCAGAATAGTCCTTCTCCATTCGGCCTATCAATTGTCGGGTCTCTTGAATACCGATCAATCGGGGTGCGAAACGGGTCAACGCTGTATGGAGGCGCAAGGCGAGGAATTCGCCAGGACCGTAATGTGTGATGCCGGCACTCTTGAGAGCCGGTGCATGGCTTTGGTCGGCCACGAGTCTGTCCGTTTTTGGATCACGCCGATACGGGATACCGCTCGATTCGATGTTCGCCACATCGTCTTTGAGCATCAGCTGGCTCGGATCAAACACACCCTGTTCAACTGGCACCCCCTCGATATCTATTCGAAACTGAGACTCCAGCAACTGCTGGTCGACAGTGACAGGGATGGGGGGAACGACAATGCCAAGATCGGCTGAAAGTAGTTGCGAAACGCGTGCAATCTCCTGCTGCAATTCGACTTGTTCAATCGCATGCATCAGGTCTGGCGCAAGGAAGAAAGCGATCGGACATTCCTGCGCGGGCGCGGTTTGTTTTTGAGTGTCCCCTGCACTTGTGGTATCGACAACATCGCCCTTCACAAAGCTTATCGCGGCGAAGATTGCGGCCAACACCAAAAAGACGGGCAGGGGGAAGCCAGGAACGAACCCCATCAAAACCAGGACGCAAGCTGCGACCCGCACTGGTCGCTTGCTGGCAGTGATCTGATTCACTATTTCGGTACCAAGGTTGACCCTCGCCGCCCCCGTGACACGAGTGACGACGGTCGCCGCTGTAATTGATAGCAGCAGGGCCGGAATCTGCGATATCAATGCATCGCCTATCGTTAGCAGAGTATAGTGATGCAGCACATCGCCGAAGGACATGCCCTTCGAGAGCAGGCCGATCGATATCCCACCCAGCATGTTGATGAAGATAACCACCAGTCCGGCGATGGAATCGCCCTTCACAAACTTCATCGCGCCATCCATCGCGCCGTAAAGTTGGCTTTCCTTCTCCAATGCGGCGCGTCGCCTGCGAGATTCGTTGGCATCGATGTGGCCGTTGCGTAGCTCTGCGTCGACCGCCATTTGCTTACCCGGCAGAGCGTCGAGCGTGAAGCGCGCCGCCACTTCGGCCACGCGTTCGGCGCCCTTCGCGAGGACCATGAATTGTACCATGGTGACGACCAGAAATATGACGAAACCGACCACGATATTGCCCGAGATCACGAAATCGCCGAACGTATGGATGATGGCGCCTGCCTCCCCCTCGGCCAGGATCAGGCGCGTCGTTGCGACGGTGAGCGCCAGGCGGAACACCGTGGAAAGCAAAATGATGCCGGGCAAAGAGGAAAGATCAAGTGGAGTACTGACATACAGGGCAACCATCATCAGCAGGATGGCCAGTCCCATATTGAATCCTATCAGCGCGTCGACCACCACGATCGGGATAGGCATGACCATCATAGCGATAGCCAGAAGCAGCATCAACGCGACCATCAGGTCCGGGTTGGCCGGCGAACGGTTGATGAACTTACGCAGGACGTTGGCCATCTAGGCCCCTTTACGATCGCTTGAGAATTATTCTGCTGCTACGCAGTGAAGCGTAGCATTCGAAGTCCGAGGGCCAAGTCCCTCATTGGGCAGCCCGCGAGCAGCAGGCTGTGGCATGAGAGCCCGAATGCGCGAAGCTGGGTGGTCAGCAAGTTTTCACTCTGTCCAGGTTTGTTGTGGTACTGGGCGCGGCAGAATGGTAGCTGACCACGCAATTCTGCTTGATAGGGCCTGCGGACTAATACGGGAGAGCAGCAAGGCGGCCATTACGGCTCAGCAGCACACGACCGTCCTCGATCCTGTCGACCGTCCATCCATCATCCAGAACGGCGCCAACAAAATACTTCTCACCACCTATGACAAGATACGGTTGCGGGCCACGCCAAACGGCTTCAACTGCGATTGCGGATGGCGCCTTTTCGTCTTTTATGAGCACTCCATTGACCAGTGTCAGGGCGCCCTTGGTGCGATGATCGAACCACTGCTGGAGCTTCCGCCAACTGATGACCGATTCAGACGTGACGGTACCCTCCGCCGTCACAGTGTCCTTTGCCGAGCCGACCTTAACATTGAGTAGGCCCGCTCTATCGACTTCCTCCTGCAGCTCTTTAGCCGCTGCCTCCGCAATCTGGTCGTCGGCGCGGTGGTTGGTCCGCTTCGACTCATGATCGGCACTGGGTGAATTGGGTCTCGATGCACCACCGTCCCCATTATAGGAAAAAAAGGCTGAGAGCATACCGACCGCTAGAGAGCTGACTATCACCGTGGCCAGAACACGCATCGAGAGGCGTGGTATGCCTATCGGACCACTTGTCACTTCATCCTGCACGGACCAGAGAATGGACATCTCGCCTGCGAGAACGACGACAGGAAGTGGCACCACAACGCACTCGCCCGCGGCGATATTCCGCTTACCCTTGATGCTGAGTCCGGCCGCAAGCGCCTCGACCTCGATCGAGTTGCCAAGGAGCGTTATACGAAAATGATGCGGTGCCAATCCTTGCTCGACGAAGATCATATCGGCGTCTAAGCCGCAGCCGATTAAGCTCGTTTCGAGAGCAGTCTTACCCGTCAGCCCGCAATAGAGCCCCGACAGAACTTCGAAATCAAGAGAAACGGCGTCATTCAAGGATGTTCTCCCGAACAAGAGAGAAGCCGCACGGCAATTGCCGTGCGGCTCATTTCGGTTCCACATCGCGCCACCTGGCGACGCGATCGGGAACCCCTGCTTCCGAACCTACTGAACGCGCTCGTCGGCCGCTTTCTTGATTGTGTTGAGGTTGGTCGTAACGGTGCGCAGCTGTATACTCCTAGCCGTAGCCTCCAAGCTAGCCGCCGTTAGATCCGCGATTTGCGCCTCGAAAGCGGCTTTCCCCGCGACTCTGGTACCTACGTCTGTAGCCACCGAAGTCCCAGTGCCAGCCGCACTGGTGCCAGTACCTGCTTTACTCATAACGTTTTCCTTCTGTTCAAACCGCGCCCGTCAGCACGGCACACACATCCTGACGCAGACCATCCACGTCAGGCATCCTCTTCAGTTTCTGCAATAGCCTCGTCGGCATCAGCCATGGCATCGTTCAAAATAGTTAGCGCAACGGAGTGGAGAACCGTGTCGAACGCTTCGGCTAGAGCTTGCTGATCATCCCCAGAGATAGTCTGACCGTCCACAGGATCTTTCCCGCCAACCGGCTTGTTTGGGTCATTGTTCCCGCTACCCGGTTTGTTAGGGTCATCATTCCCGCTACCCGGCTTGTCAGGTTGCTCTGGTTGGCTTTTCGGATCTCCATGCCCCCTGCGAGCTAAGGAAATGTTGCCAAATCCACTCCCAATTGCTGCGGCCATCAAGTACTCCTGCATGCGTTCCATTGGCGCCGACGCCTAAAGATAATCTCATCAGGCTACGAGCAGGAGCTTTCGAGAACCTGACGAGTCTGGACAAAAAGCGGGCTACCGGAAAATAATGATCGAGCAGGGTTCGGCCTCCTGCAAAGTGGTGAAAAGTGGGTACTGCGCTTCTGCCAAAGGAATAGCGCCTGACAGGAGGCCTGACATTCTTCGAACGTAGCGGTAAATTCCGAGGCTTCGTTGCTGCGACATCATCATTTCCCAACTTTCCCACGGTGGCGGGCTGAGGGCGCGGGAGGCGAACTCCCGAGCCCCGCCTTGCCCGGACCGTCTTCTGCTACCGACCTGCGCCAAAGCGAGCGGCAGCCTCGACGGCGCAATTGCACTTCCCGGCGATCTCACTAACATCCGGCAAACGCTGCTGATGACGCCCGCCGTGCTGTCAAATTGAGGAGAAAGGTCGTTCCCATTCATCGCGGGCCGGAAAAGTGCGAACTTTGGCCTGCTGCCGGTTTCGTGGACACCGAGATAAGGTGTTTAACGGAACTGGAGAGTGGGAATGCGAAGAAGGAAGTTCAGCCGCGAGTTCAAGCTTGAGGCGGTGAGGCTGGTGAAGGATCGGGGCGTTGCGGTTGCTCAGGCGGCGCGCGATCTTGATCTCCACGAGAACGTGCTGCGCAAATGGGTGCGCGAGCTGTCGACCGATCCGCAGCATGCCTTTCCCGGCCATGGGCAGATGAAGCCGGAGCAGCTTGAGATCGATCGGCTGCGCAAGGAAGTGGCGAAGCTGAAGGCGGAGCGCGACATCCTAAAAAAGGCCGCAGCCTACTTCGCGAGGGAAGCGATATGAGGTTCGCTTTCATCGCGAGGCACCGTTCGATCTGGCCGGTGGCATGGCTGTGCAGTGCGCTGGATGTCTCCCGCTCGGGCTTCCATGCCTGGCTCAACCGCAGCCCCAGCGCTCGCGCTCGGCACGACGAAGTCCTGGTGACGAAGATCGATCGCAGCTTCAAAAGCAGCGACCGCACCTATGGCGCTCGCCGCGTCTGGCACGACGTTCTGGCTGAAGGCTTCTCCTGCGGCCTTCATCGTGTCGAGAGGCTCATGCGTGAGAACGGGCTGCGTGCCCGGCCGCGCCGCCGTGGGCTGCCGAAGGACATTGGCGAGCGAGCGGCAGTGTCGGACAACCTCCTCGACCGCGCCTTCGAGGCAGCGGCCCCGAACCAGAAGTGGATCGCCGACTTCACCTACATCTGGACCGCCGAAGGCTGGCTCTACGTTGCCGCCGTCGTCGATCTGTTCTCCCGCCGTGTCGTCGGCTGGGCGATGAAGGCGGAGATGACGGCCCAGCTCGTGACCGACGCCCTCATCATGGCGATCTGGCGCCGAGGCAAGCCGGACAGCCTGCTGCATCATTCGGACCAGGGATCGCAATACACCAGCGAGCAGTTCCAGCGCCTGATGGCCGACCACGGCATCACCTGTTCGATGAGCCGGTCGGGCAACGTCTGGGACAATGCCGCGATGGAGAGCTTTTTCTCGTCGCTTAAGACCGAACGGACAGCCCGCAAGGTCTACAGGACGAGGGACGACGCCAGGGCGGATGTGTTCGACTACATCGAGTGCTTCTACAACCCCCGGCGACGGCACTCGACGCTGGGCTATCTCAGCCCCGTGGAGTTCGAGGAACAAGCGATGTTAGCTTAACCTGGTGTCCGAAAAACCGGCAGCAGGCCACTTGGTCGTGTGACCTGGGTGCGGTGATGCGCTCCCGCGTTCAGCTGCTGCTCCTCCTTTTTGCACCGAGGGAGCTCAGGCTCGCCGCCGAATCCAACGAGATCCAAGGGCGTGGCTCCCCGGCGGATTGTGCGTTAATTCAGCCGATCAGAGCTCGGAAAACCGCAGAGGCAGCTCGGGTCAGCACGGCCGGCGTCTGTCCGCTCCAAAGCTCTGCATGCCACATGCGCCGCCGCGCTTGCCGACCACAAATGACAAACCGCTCAGCGGCAGCTTAAGTGGTCTCCGTGAAATGGCGCGGATCGGCGTGAGCAACCAAATCATGCGTTCAACGTCTTGCATGAAACCCGCCGACTCCCACAAATTTTTCAGGCTAGGAATGTTACACATAAAGGCCTCACGGAAGACCGCACTCCGATCACGTCCAAAATGGCACTAGCCCTCTTGTGTTACGGGGCGGCCACAGAGGCCCCAGGGCTAGGCCAATCCTGCGGCGAAGAGTGCTCTCGCCACGGGCTCGAAATATTGCATGGGAATGGGTCTGCCCAGTTGCGTTTTGCCGATGAGCTGATGCGCTAGGACATCGTTGTCGACAATTTCAAGACGTAGCGCTCGCGCCTCGCTAAGCAGGTGTGAAGCCCGCTCGCCATCGGCGCGGCAAACCAGGACGGGCACCCCGGTTTCACCGCGGACGTAACGCAGACCGATCAGTATCGCCGTTCCTTTGAAGATCAGCGTGGCGTGATGCACACCGAGGGGAGGTTCGTCAGCTGACTCGTCACGAATGCGACGTCGTTCACTCTTCAACTCTGGCGCCCCTTGCTGATCCTTCAGCTCGCGCGTGACTTCAGTCTTGGTCATCCTCATTTCGCGCAGAAACAACGCACGCTGCACCAGGAGATCGATCAGGCCAGCGGCCAGAAGTGCGCCGGCGCCAATTCCGATCAGCAGTTTTGCCCCCGTAACGACAAGGCCCAAACAGCCCATGCCGCAGAACGGCAGATAGACCATCGTCTTCCACATGCCGAGAAGGCAAAAGGAAAAGGTTGCGCCGAGAACGAATACTTTAAACAGCGTCTTCCCGAGTTCGACCATCGAACGCGCAGACGCCAAGCGCTTCAGCCCTTGAAAAGGATTAATTTTATCGAAGTTGGGCGTCATTGGCTCGAGAGAGAAAACAAATCCACCATTGGCTAATATGCTTGCCAAAAGCACCGCCGCGACAAGCGTTCCAAGCAGCGGGCCAACAGTTGCCAAGGTGAGTTCGGCAAGCACAACCAGCGCCTGCCGGACCGCGAAGTCAAATGGCAGGTTCTGCAGCTTGTCGACAAATAGTAGCGCTTCGCGGCATTTGTCTTCGATCGCGCTGCCTCTTAGCCAAAGGTATCCGAGACCAGCGCAAGTGCCGACCGCGCGAACGAAATCGGAGCTATGTGGCAGCTGCCCTTTTTTGCGTGCATCGTTTAGCTTTTTGGGGGTGGCGGCGTGTGTCTTCTCTTCGCTCGAGTCGCTCATTTCAGCAATCTATCGAACCACTCGAGCGCGCCATTCGCTTGTGTGATCTCCAGTTTCATACCCTCTACGAGATAGCCAGCGTATGTAACCATGAGAATCGGAAAGACAAGATTCTTGATCGCCGGGGACAGTTGGGTCAATTTGAATTGCGGCGCAAAGCGACGCAGTAGCATAAAGGATACATCAATCAGCGTCATAAAGAACACGACGGGCCCTGACACCAATAACGCCGTGCGCATAATCTGGTCGAGGAGCCCTAACACCTCCATTGCTCCTTGCGTGCTCAATGTAGGATAAAACTTATACACGGGCCAGATCAAATAGCTGCCATAAAGGGCGCCGATCAACGTTTCCAGCCCCCCTGATGCGACGAAGATGGCAATCGCAGTGATCCCGAGAAAGACTCCCATGGCGGAAGCCTGACTATTCGTCGCGGGGTCGGTCGGGGCGGACGGGTTGGTGACGCCGCGTTGGTTGTCGATAAACTCACCGGCCGCCTGAAGTCCCCATAAGGGAATGCCAAGGAAGGTGCCAAGTAGTGCGCCGACAAGAACTTCCTTCAATCCGAGCAGAGCTACCTCAATCAGACGTGTTTCAGGATCCAGCGCCTGCAACGAGTCGCTGACATGTGCCAGACATGGTAATCCGAAGCCGACAGCCAGGCAGCCGCGGATCAGGCCATCGGTCTGAGAACGTGTAAATACCGGTAGGATCATCATAATGCCTATCGCGCGCGCTGCGCCAAGACCGGCTGCTACGACGAGTTCGATAGCCGTATGCATGAGGATCTGAATCTCGGCCGGTGACGCATACATGGCGGAGACTAGTAGCTAAGTGTCATGGCGGGAAACTCGGTAAAGATCTGGTCGGTTAGCTCTATCAGCGGGGCGCTCAGCACAGGAGCAAACAAACCAATAACCGCGACAACAACCAGAAGCTTGACGGTTAGTGGCAAACTTTCATCCTGGATCTGTGTTGCCGCCTGGATGATGCCAATGACCAAGCCAACGACCACCGATGCAATGAGCGGCGGCAGAATCCAGATCATGAATACCACCAACGATTGGCTCATAAGAGTGACAATACTGGATTCAGCTATAATCAACCTCCCGGTATCGTGTAACTCAACACAAGCCCGTGCATCAATTTCGACCAGCCATCAATAGCGACGAACACGAAGAGTTTGAAAGGGACAGATATAAGCGTCGGGGATACCATAGACATGCCCATCGCCATCAAAATTGTCGTCACAATAAGATCAATAACGATGAAAGGAAGATAAAGAAGAAATCCGATCTCAAACGCGCGCTTTAGCTCTGAAATTAGAAAAGATGGAACCAGAATGGACAAATCATCAACTGTGGCTTTGGCACGCATTTCCGCTGGCCAGACTTTTTCGGTAGACGAGAGGAAAAACTGTCGCTGCTCCTCATTTGTGAACTTCTTAAGATGATCACGCAGGGGCTCGCTCCCGGATTTGGCGGCGCTTACCCAGTCGTCGAACGTCTGATAATGTAGCTTCGGATCGGTCATCCGATCATAGGTCTGTTCAACAACGGGCGCGCTAAGAAACATGGTGAGGATCAATGCGACAGCGTACAGCGCTATGTTAGGTGGTATCGTCTGAGTCCCGAGCGCATTGCGCACGAGGAAAAGAACAACCGATACCTTTACAAAGGCCGTGGTCGTGACGACCACTAAAACCAGCAGACCCAGTCCGGCGGTAACTGCGAGAAGCGCCAGGATTGGCGGCTGGAGCTCAGTCATTGCATCCCAACCGGCCACGGAGCCTGATGCCCAGCGTATCTCCAATGCGCACGATGTCGCCACGCCCGATACACTGACCGTTGGCAAGTATATCGACCGGATCCTGAATCGGCCGTCCAAGTTCGAAAATATGCCCTTCGCCGGCACTTCTTAATTCCCCTAGAGGAATAGGCCAGCGACCGCATTCAAAGACAAGCATGATCTCGACATCGTCGAGATCCTCCGTCGGCCCTAGTTGCGATCCAAGTTGTGTCATATGCGCATTCTCCAAAGAATAGGAACGCGGGCGGAAAGGCCCGTGCAGGACTAGCTGGTCGCCCTCAAGATCGGCGCTGGCCCACAACTGGCCCAAAGATAGGGCGATCTCGCCCCGGCCGAACGGCGCCAGGTCCGGCAACAGAGCATCACCGGCACATGCTTTTCGAAGAATCGCCGCAGGAACGTGCAGCGTGCCGATCTCTCCTGCAACCACGATCGGGAGGTCTGAAAGTAATCCGCGCGGCTGTCGCGGTAACTGGCCAAACAGTTCGCCCAGAGCACGAAACGCAGACGGCACCAAGCCATCGAGAGGCGAGAACAGGAACAGACGACCCTTGCCACTGACCGGGCCGAAGTCGATATCCAGTTCGAGATAAGGAGCCAGTGTCGCGGCTTCAAACACGCGCACGAGCTGCACGTTCAGCTGAGTCCTATACTCCAGTCGAGCAATAAGTGGCTCAAGTGCAAGTTCAACAATGAGTGAAGCCGTTGGCTCGGAAGGGAAAGTCAGCCCATTCTGCACTGTTGCGATGAGCCCCTCTACGAGCGACCGCGATATCGACAGCACGACCGTCTCAGCTCCGACCCTACAAATGCAGTCGAGCATTGGAATGGCGGCAAAATTCTCCTGCCAGACTAGCCCTGCCACACGCACCGACAGTGGCACGTCGTTGATCCGGGTCTGAAACGGTCCGCGCGAAGCCGCAGTGTCATTGAGCCACGAGGCGACCTCGTGGGACAGTGTCAGCGCTGGTTCCAATAGAGGGGGGCTCACCAAAGCGGCTGCCAAAAAGCTGCACCGTTCTGTCATTCGGAGGACCTGCAGGTTATCGAATCCGTTTCGCGACCTGGGAAAGCGGTCCCCTGCCAAATCGAAGCAGTATCTCATCGTCGGCCTCGATCTCGCCTGCGGCCTCCGAATGGATCTCGACGGCGCGCCCGACGTCGTCCTCGATCTGGCGCCATTTGTGCGTAGCCGCCGAACATGCGACCCATAGGTCCCTCGTCTCGGACGCCGCTGTCTCCGCCTTTTCCTGGGCGATTCGCGCATTACCAAGCATCTGCCGTCGGCGTGTGATTTCAGTTGCAAGCCGCTCAACATGCAGGTGGTGCCGGTCAAGCGCGGCGTTAGACAAGTTTTCGAGAGTCATCAGCTCCTGGTAGAGCGCTGCTTCCGCCGTTGCGCAATGTTGTTGTGCCATGGCAAGCTCTCGGGAGGCATTCTGTGCGGCTAAGGTGGCCATACGGCGCTCGGCTTCCTTCTTGGACAGCTCACTAAGGGCACGACGCTCTTGCATTTCCTTCAAGACCCGTAACCTGGAAGCCTGAACATGATTTACGCGGTCAGACGCGACATCCATGCGACCGTTTCCTCAAACCCTGAGATCTCGTCTTCGCTCTGGCGCAAAAACTCCCTCAGTTCGTCTATTGACTCGACAGCCCGGTCCGTCAGGGGATCGCCGCCTTGCTTGTATTCTCCGACGTTGATCAAGAACTCGGTCTCGGCATGCCGGGAAAGGAGTTCACGAAAGAAGGATGCCGCCTTGCGATGTGTCCGCGAAACGACCGCATCCATCACGCGGCTGCGACTCTGTAGTACATCGATAGCGGGGAAATGCGATCGCGCCGCAATAGCGCGCGAGAGCACGACATGGCCATCGAGAATGCCGCGCGACTCTTCAGCGATTGGATCCCCTGTGCCATCGCCTTCTACAAGCACGGTATAGAACGCCGTGATTGAGCCACGCTCACTCATGCCGGCGCGCTCAAGCAGGCCTGGCAGCATGCTGAAAACGGAAGGAGGGAAGCCCCGTCGCGTCGGCGGCTCGCCCGCAGCAAGGCCTATTTCACGCATGGCGCGGCAGAAGCGTGTCAGCGAGTCCAGCATGAGAGCAACGCGTAGCCCTTGTTCGCGAAAATATTCCGCGAGCGCTGTCGCCATCGGAGCACATTGCGCCCGCTCAACAGCCGAGCGGTCGGACGTTTCAACAACAACGACGGCACGGCGAAGGCCCTCTTCCCCGAGATGCCTCTCGATGAATTCACGAACTTCACGTCCTCGTTCGCCTATCAATGCGACTATGACAACGTCAGCGGCGGCACCTTTTACGATCTGTGACAATAAGGTCGACTTGCCACCACCTGGCTCGCCGTAAATCCCGATCCGCTGGCCCTCGCCGCACGTCAGGAGACCATCCAGAACACGCACCCCAAGGGGCAAGGGCCGTTCAATCATGCGCCTTGTCATTGGATTTGGAGCTCTGCCGTGCAGCGGCCGAGTTTCTGTGGTCTCGATTTGGCCTTTGCCGTCCAATGGACGGCAGCGACTGTCAATCACCCGGCCAAGTAAATCGTTGCCGACGGGTACTTCACGCATTCGTCCAGTGGCCACGACTTCCGCGCGGCTGGAGAGGCCGACCAGGTCGCCGATCGGCGTCAGCAATACGCCATCATCCAACAGGCCGATCACCTCAGCTTCCAGCGACAGTCCGGTTCGTGGGTCCTGTAGGAGGCAAAGTTCTCCAATACGAGTGTCTGGCAGGACGGCATGGACCAGTGTGCCGACAGCCCGCGTGATCCTGCCGCGCACGACGCGCGTGTCGATCCCCTTTGCCGTAGCTCTCAAAGACGAGATCGCCGGATCGACAGGGCAGATCGCATCGTCGTGATTATGTTCTGATACCTGCGTTGTCACAGTTCGCCTTTTTCAGAAAGCGACCCGAAGCCGAGACGCAACGCGCGCATCTGCGCATCAAGCCCCAGATCGACATTGCCGTACTCGCTCCACAGCACGCAGCGTCGCGGCGATAACGTCGGATCCGGTTTGATCCGAACCCTTGGCCGACCATCCTGGCCGTCCCATCCCGCAAACTCTCGCGCAAGCATGTCCACTTGCGTCGGATACACATGGAGGCAGACTTCCGCGCCGCTGTATTGGCGCTCAATGGCGTGGCGAACAGCCATGACCAACAGTTCGCCCGGATCGAACGCTCCTAGAAGCTCGCTTAGTATCTCAAGCACGAGCTGCGGCAATTGCTGCTCCAGAACCGCCTTTCGTCGTGCGACTTCGGCAACCGCCTGCGAAATCAGCGCCGCCATTTCCTCCGCGCCTGCATTCAGGCCCTCGGTATGGCCGCGCGCCAACTCACGCTGATACGCCGCGCGTGCCCAACTGCGTACGTGCTGCTGATGCCGTTCTGCGGCGGCACACGCTTTTGCGGCATTATCCCAGATTTCGAGCTCGCTCGCCGGTATCAGTGGCCCCAATGGGCGCATCTGCGGCGCTGCCGGCGCCACGGAAATATCGGCTGTCATATCGGCGGGTTCTCCGCCTCAAAATGGCGTACCACAAGCGACAACAACTGGCCTGCGGCGTTCCCGTGCTTAGGCTCTGGATTGTCGGCGGCGGTTCCTACAGGCAAGCGTAGGAGCACGCGGTTGCGCTCCATCACTGGACTGTGATGGAGCCAGGCACCAAGACAGGCGTGTCCATCGTGTTCAATTTGGTGCGCGAGTTTTCCCGGATCCGCGATCAATCTGTCCGCAATGGCATGCGCCAGATGTCGGATTCCAAACGCATGGGCATCAGCGCCGATACGTTGAATGAGCACTGTGAGGTCAGGCTGAGAGACAAGCTTAAGCAGCGATCGGGCATGCCATGCACTACCTGCAAGGAGGGCAGCCCGAAGCGGATCATTACCGCGCAGAAGGTCCAGCCCCCGCTCAACATCATTCGACTTCGAATCATTGTCGAGTAACAATTCTGTTAGTCTTCGCTGCAGTCTGGGACACTTCTGCAACTGAGCCAACGTAGCAGCCGATAACGCCGGATCAAGACGCGCGCCAAGACGGGTAGGATGGGCCGAAGCAGCAAGCTCGCTCCGACCCAAGGAAGGCAATTGGAACGAACCATCAGGTTGGGCGGTCAGTATCGGCATTGGCATTGACATGTCACTGAGGCGCTATCGCCGGTGTCTTTTTGCGAATGGCATCGAGTGCGGAAACACCCGACCGCCGCTCGAGCTTGGGAACTTCGCCCGCTGACTGCTTGCGCCGGCGGCTAAGACCGGTGACTAAGAGATAGCACGCCACTGCGAACACAGCTGCGGCAATACCGGTTAAGCTGGCCAAAAGTGGCGCTGGAACGGGCCTGGACGCTTGGGCCAAAACAGTCGCCGGCACGGACCGTTGCTCAGGCGCGGAACGCTCCTCCGACACCAAAACCACTTCGACCTTGTCGTAGGACAACCCTTCGATGCTGTCGGCCACGAGCATCTTTATCTTCGGCAGCAGAACCGAGAGATCTGCTTTGGCGTCGTGCCTGATAAAGACCGAAGCCGAGGATGGCGTGGCGCCTGCTCGCAAAAGGTC
The DNA here is from genome assembly GCF_016756635.1 of Mesorhizobium sp. L-8-10. Lineage (NCBI taxonomy): Bacteria > Pseudomonadati > Pseudomonadota > Alphaproteobacteria > Hyphomicrobiales > Phyllobacteriaceae > Mesorhizobium > Mesorhizobium sp. L-8-10. The sequence continues at coordinate 7,179,233 of NZ_AP023263.1, forward strand.
GTTATGCGGCAGAACTACGTGGACACGTACAGAGAATACGCCATCGATATCGCTGATCGTGCGGGACAACTCTTCGCTGAGCGCATAAACATAACGGGCACGTTCCTCGGTCGGCGAGGCAATGAGGCCTGATCCTTGGAAAATCTCTCCGAGGTTCTTGAATGACTGGCGCGGCAATCCCTTGCCATTCAGGAGGTCGATTGAGTAAGCGAGCAGCTTTTCGTCAACCTGGACCGTGCTAGTCCCATCCTTGGCAGCGACCCGAACCGCATGAACTCCGTTGTCCATCAGAAGGGCGAGCATTTCATTCGCCTCGCGCTCCTGCAGTTGCGTGTAGAGATCCACCTTGCAACCGCCGAGGGCCACGAGGAGTGGCAGCACGATAAGGCGAAGTGACCTCCGACCGCACGTGCCAGGCATGATTTCCTGGGCTAAGCCAATCATGTGCGCGGTTCAGCCTTCCTTTAGAAGTTTATTTACAGATGAGGTGATGCCGCTGACACCTTTGGAAACAAGCGCAACCTGAGTGACGCCATTGTACATATCCCGCAGACCAGCAATCATTGTTTCGAAATCATGCCGTCCTTGCGGAACGCCTGACGTTCCGGTTCCCGCATCACCTTCGGCAGGAAGCTTCTGCGGCCTAGGTAGAGCGCCCTTGAAAAGGCCTACCTGCTGGTCGAGCGCAGCCGAATTAACAGCACGGTCTGGGTACATCGCAGAAATCGTCTGCAACACGCGGTCCCCCAAGGGACTCATCTGCGTAGCCGCGCGTTGAAGAGCCATCGCCGGAGGAACTGGCACCCTCGATGGCGCCGATGCGGCATCGTTTTTCAGCGAGTCGGCCGCGTGCGCCAAAGCGCGCTCAAACTGGGCTTGCTCGCTGAACGACGGTGACCCGGCCCTGGCCAGACAGTCCGTTAAAGTGGCAGTGATCGACGTGATAGGGATCATCATGAAAGACCCGATAGCTTCCTCTTTGACCGGAGCGAACTCGGCCCTTCGTCATTCGTTATCAGGTCAACGTCTAGGTGGCCGAGCTGACGACAAGCTGACTGACGGAGCCTGGTTAGTATCTAGAGGATATGCTGGCGCCTAAGTCACTTGTGCAAATTTCAGACTCTAGTGTATCAGTGCGCAATGTTGAGAGCGCTCATCCGATCCGTCCGCCCACACGTTTTGAGACTTCTGTGTGCCGGTTTTTTTCTCTCCGCCGGAACCAACGGAACTCTCGGCGTCCCCTTATCCCTCTCCAAGACGCCGTACAGATATACGGTTCTCGATCAGGATATTTCTGAGGCGCTGCAGCAATTCGGCAACAACCTTAATATCCGAGTCAACATTAGCGCCGAGGTGAAGGGGCGGATCCGCGGGAGTATGCCGGATTTGCCACCGCGCGAGTTCCTCGACCGTTTGGCCAATATGTACGGTCTCCAATGGTATTATGATGGGCTTGTCCTCTACGTGTCAGCCGCAAAAGAATCACAAACCCGCATGCTTGTGCTGACTTCGATCCGCTTCGATACGTTTAAGGGTGCCCTAGACAAGCTTGAGATCTCCGATGACCGCTACGTCGTGAGACCCGCGCCGGGAGATGGCCTCGTTTTGGTTTCCGGTCCGCCGCGCTTCACCGCGCTCGTGGAGCAGACTTTCAATGGTCTTGTCGCAGAGGCACAGGGGCAGCCGCGCGTCCATGAAACGCCGACAAGCGAATCGGTCCTGACATTGTTTCGGGGTTCCTCCACCATGGTCGTCCGCAACGGATTGCCTGAAGCCGCTTATTCGTCCGACGTGCCGCAGCAGGATGGCGTTGGCGGGAAGCCAGAGCCACGCCAAAAATGATATCTGCGGTCGCAGCTTCGGGACAAAACAACACCGCGGCCACCCCAAATTGTGAATTCCTCTGAACTCGTCAGTTTACCGAAAGCTAAACCGCTCATGGTGGCAACCGCCAGCTTCAGCGATATCTCCGGTCATTGTGCTGGTATTGCACATGGATCTGGCGTGGGGGATTGCAATTTCATTTTTGAGGAGACACAATGTCCGTCAATAATAATACAAGCAACGTTTTCAGTAGCCAGGATATTCTCCAGTACAGCAGCCTGAATCTGACATCTTCGTTGGAAAAGGCGCAGCAAAACGCATCGTCATTCGAGGCGATGCTCTCCCTTCACCTGCACGAAGACGACGCCAGCCCCTTCCCGTCGATGAAGGAATTGTGCCGGAACACATCGGAGTCGCTGTTGCCCGATGTCGCATCCTCGTTGGAAGAATTGCGCAAGAACCCATTGGATCTGCTGCCGCCAAGCATGAGGGCAGCCATCGAAGCAACGGATCAAGGCCCGCAGCCTGCGGTCGCCCTCCCTCCCATTGCGCACGAATCAGTTGATCAAGGCCCGCAGCCTGCGGTCGCCCTCCCTCCCATTGCGCAAGCGCCTATAAAAAGCGAGAGAATTACGTGGAACGGCGGCTCACTGTCCCAAGCCGAGTTGCAGATTGTCGCAGTGCTGAACCGTCACAAGGACCTATGCCCGCTTAGTTGGCAATCGCTGACGGATAAAGCCAATGATCCCTCTACGCCACCGGATCTGAAAGCGGCGATTGAGGGATTGCAGCAGGATCCAGAGCTTTTTTATGCGATCGGCTCGCAGGGCGATGGCCGCTGTGGCGGTAAGATCACGGCCAAGGATTTGTCCGAGTTCTCTCGCCATCACTCACAAGTTGCCGCATTTCAGGGCCAGCAGGCGCAAAGCTACGCGCAGAACTACATCCCATCCGATAGTACTGGAAGTGCGCAGCCGTCGGTTATGACCTTGAACGATGCGATGCGCGAGCTTTACCGGTACTCCGAAAACCTGCCCAAGAACCTGAGTCTGACTTATTTCAAGCAGATCGTCGACGGCGACGCGAAAACTGGCAAATGTCCGCCACAGGTCATTGCGGCGGCTCAGTACTTTGTCAGTCACCCGAATGAATGGAAGCGGTTGTACGGTGGCTCGATAGACAAAGTCCATAAAGAGGATTTTCTCCAAGTCGCTTCATCTTCGATGAGCCTCACGCAAACCGAGCTGAATACCCTTAAGACGATCAACAGCAACCAGCAAAAATTCTTTGGGAGCGGTGTCCTGACTCGTGACAAGCTCGCAAGCATGGCGCAAGACAAGAGCCTAGATCCGAGAGTAAAGCAGGCGGCATCGCAGCTGTTATCGGATCATCTGCTCTTCGGTCTTCTAAACAATTCGATTACGGGCTACAAGACCCACAATTCGTTCTTCGATTTCGGCGGCGGACACACGGTTGATTCCGGCAATATCAGCAACAAAGATTTTGGCCACTTCTACAACGGCATGTCGTCTGCAAACCGAGCCGTTCAGCAGCCAAAGACCCATGCGCCCGAAACTGCTGCGGAACAGGACGCCGTCTCGGACATGATGACGGGCCGGGCGGACCAGCCTGATACCAAGTCGGCCAAAAAGAACGGCGGGGCCTTCATCCACACAGTCGACGACGTGCTCAAGGTGTACTCGACAGTGGCTGATTGGGCTGCGACGGCGGTGGGTCTGTTGAGCTTCATTCCGGTCGTGGGCCAAGTGGCCGATGCCGTGTCGATGACGCTCGCGTTCGAGGCGCAAGCGGCAAATCTTGTCCGCACAGCCATTACCGGAGGCAATATGAAGCAGGCGCTGCTAGACGCTGGCATCAATATCGGAGCGCAGGCGCTCAGCCTTGTCGCGGGTCCCGAGGTCAAGCTTGCGATTCGCAACGGGCTGGTGAAGACGGCGTTGGAAGAGGCCGCCGCGGCCGGGATCGATCTGCCGATTTCCATGGCGAAAAGCTATGCAGAAGACTATTTGTCCAACCTGCAAGCATGCCTTCCGGCCGACACTATGCAAGCGGCCGGCCTCCTCAGCCCGATGGTGCCAATACTCCAGAAAGTGGCCTGACAACAAATGTGCGACTTCCTTCGCACGCTTCACTAGCCTATCAATCACCTTGTGGGGAACCTTTGCCTTTCCGCAAGGCGATTTGGCAGGCGTGCCTTGAGGATCGTGGTTAGGTCGCAGCAGGCCCGGGCTTAATCCGCTCATCCTTCGGCCTTGAGGTCGTTTTCACACTTAGCCTGAGAGGAGAAGGTGAGAACTGAGAACGGCTAGAAAAAGCCGATATTGTTGAAAAAGTCCGCGTCGCGGTCGCCCGTGGCGCTTTCGTAGGATGGCGTTCCGCGGAGACCCCAAAATTGAATCCTGATTCCATGCAATGCGCCGGGGTGGAACTGGATTCTAATATCGGTGGGGACTTTGCGGTGCGCCGGACTTTTTCAACAGTATCAACCCAGAGCGGTCGTGCTGGCCAGTTGGCGCAGCGCCCGTCCCCCACTGCTTCTCCGGTGGTCATAGGGACCACCGGGCCGCAACATGGGCCGGTGGAGCGCAGCGACACAGCCGCCAGCTTTGTCGACACGACCGCCAAGATCAAGCTCGCTTGGCCACTTGAGCCACGCCGCCGTCGCGTGACGTGCGCCTTTAACCTCGCAAATGAAGAACGCCGCTCAGCGAGGCAACGTCATGAGCGCAGCGCCACCGGGCACCCCGGAGAGGTGAGGGACACCCCTATCTTGTTCAGGTCACGGTCGTGTATTGTGACGGCCGCGCTCACCACCAGATCCGAAGCAACGGCAATGCTACAGACTGGAGGCGGCGCCGTGCTCTACCAAGCTAAAACATACGACCCATGTCATTGACCTTTGCCCGCCCCGAACGTCCTGTATGTGGCAACTGGTATGGCCGCACGCTCGCCATCGCTCGGCTCGACAGCCTGGTTGTCGAGCAAATCGCGCGGATCGTTGACCATTGCAGCTAGGTTACGTCGTGTCGAACAGCCAAGGGGCTTTTCGAAGGATTTGTCACTGAGTAAAGAATACGACGGACAGGCAGGTGGGCGGGCATGATACACAATTGCTTCTACTTGGACTGCGCCGCCATCGTGTTGGTCGAGCAAATGGATGTTGTAAGTGTCTATACCCATCTGCCTGGCCTGATGCACCACCTCTGCGCTGAGCCGGGACGAGCCCCAGATAAGGAGGTGAAGGGCATCGCGGCGGCCGCTACTGGTCCTGTCAAGGAAAACACGCAAACGCTGCCGTTCGGAAGCGCGGAGGCTCTTTAATATCAGCACGGTGGTCTCCGGCCGGATAAGGATTGGCGCAGGGGGCTCGACATAGATCGGCACAGTGCTTGTGCAGCCACTTGCGCTGGCTGTCAGGGCGACCAGGAGAACTTTGATCCGCAAAGTCATTCGATCACCTATTGAATTATGAAGCCGCGACCGCGCTTGGCCCCGGGCGCGCCGGTGCGGGCAGCAGCGCGGCCTCGCGGCGGATCTGCCGGCGGATCGTCCAAAGCCGGCGCCATCCGGTCCGTGGGTGCGCTCATCTGGTTGGGGCTGGAGCCTGGTTTTACGATGTAAGGCGTAACCAGAATTATAAGTTCTGATTCTTCTTTTTGAAACGAGGAGGAACGAAACAGAGCGCCAAGAATCGGCATTTCGCCGAGCCAGGGAAACGCACTGACATTATTGTTCACGTTGCGCCTGATCAGACCGCCAATTGCAAAGCTCTGCCCACTGGCGAGTTCGACGACTGTGTCGGCTCGGCGCGTGGAAACTGCCGGCACGGAAATACCATTGATTTGAACGGCACCTTGGGACGATAGTTCACTGACCTCCGGCTTTACGTGAATGTTGATCCGGTTGTTGTTGAGAACGGTCGGCACGAATTCCAGGCTGACGCCGAAGTGACGGAATTCAACCGACACTTGCTTGTTTTCCTGCAGGACAGGAATGGGAAATTCGCCACCTGCGAGAAAGCTGGCAGTTTCACCGGACATCGCGGTGAGATTCGGCTCAGCCAACACGGAAGCTATGTGCTCCTTGGCGAGCGCGTCTAGAACCGCGCCGATGTTGACGGCACCGTTGTTGAATCCGATTCCTGCTGTGCCACCACCCTGCGCTGCACCAGAGCCAGTGCCTCCGCCGCTTAACAAGCCCACTCTGAAATTGTCGATTTGACCAAAGGCGGACAGGTTAACGCCGAGTGCCTTCATGGCGCTACGGGAGACCTCCGCTACGCGCACACTGAGATTAACTTGTAAGGACCCAGCGACCTTAATGTTGTTGACGACTTGCGCACCGTCCCCGAGATACTGCTCAGTGACCCTTTTTGCGGTGTCGGCGACCTCCGCATTGGGCGCTGTACCGCTAAGGATTGCGCCGCGCGGCGTATAGCTCACCTGGATTGAAGAGTCGCCAACCTGATCCATCAACATGGCGCGCAATTCCTCGATCGGTTGCGTAACGACAATTCGCAGCGCGGCGAGAGCCTCGCCCTTATCGTCCAAGGCGAACAGGCTGGTCCGCCCGGATTTCTTCCCGAAGACGAAGATCGTTGTATTTGAGGCTGCCTGATAATCAGCGATCGTCGGGTCAGCAACAAAGATGGTCGTGGCAGGCGCGGGCAAATGAACCGTCTTGCCGAGCGAAGAGGAAAGGTTCAGCGTGCCGTCGATGCTATTGGAAGCGGCACGCGGCGCCCCTTGATCCTGCATGTTTTCGGCCGGGGCAGAAACTGGATATGCCAGAATGAGCGCACAGAGAAGGCGGCCCAAGTAAGGAGAAACAGTAGCAGGTCTCGGGCAAACGATGTGCGGGGGCCGCCGATCGGTGTCAGAATGAGTTGTAATGATTTTCAAGGCGGTCTTTTCTTTCAAATTCGGCCAACTATACGAATGTCGCGCTAGTCACATTCAAGAATGTAACCAATGCCACGCACCGTTTTTATCCGTGGCGTTGCGTTTGAACTGCTCAGATATCGACGTAAGCGATAGATTCCGACTTCAAGCGCGTTGGCCGATACTTCATCGTTGAACGAATAGAGGTGATCTTCCAACTGCGAACGCGGCACGATGCGGCCTGCACGGTTGAGCAGATGCTCTAAAATACATAATTCACGGCGTGCGACCGTCAGTGGATAACCAGCAACGGAAACCTGTCGGCCGATCGGATCGAAGTGGAGATTGCCAAATACAATGATCGGGGCAGTCATCTGAGTCGACCGCCGCAGAACGGCTCTCATTCTGGCAATGAGCTCATTAGTATACACTGGCTTGAGCAGAAAATCGTCCGCACCACCGTTGAAAATCGCAATTCGCTTCTCAAGATCGTCGACGTCACTCAAAATGAGAGCAGGAACTGAATGTCCCTCACCCCTTAGCTGCTTCAGCCAATCCAAGCCATCGCCATCCGGCAGAACCAGCTCCAGCAGGAGAATTTCGTAGCTGGCGCAAGAAAATGCACTCGATGCTTGTTCCAGTGTGGGAACAACATCAACGGCGAAACCGCTGTCGCCGAGTGCAACTCCCACCGCTCGCGTAAGATCCGCATGGTGGTCAACGAATAGCGTTCGCATTTCATCTCCTATTAATGGTAGGACAGGTCACCGAGACTGTTGAGACGGCGAAAGCAGAAGTCGCGCAACGCGTCGCAGTGTTCCTAATCCTCTTTGGGACGGCTAGTCGCAGGATCATGCGAGCCGTACGCCTGTAGTAGGCGAGGTAGAACCTGTGATGGGCTGAAGCGTCGTTTGGGCAGGCCAAGATGCCACTCCGCCTTCAATTCGTCTGCGCATCCTGCCGATGTGGCGGCCCCTGCATTCGCCAAGCGACATTGCCCTCCAGAGCCCATAATTCCATGACCCGTAGGGGTTAGCTTTCGACAAGCGACTTGAGCAAATCGATTGTTCGGATGTAAGCAATCCACATCCTGGATTGTCCGCATATTCACCCCCCAGATCGCACTGTGAGGCTGATGCTTGGTACCGACGCCTCCCTGGTTTCAGCCTCAAATCAGGTCCGCCTGACCATGAAGTGCAATCGTTGACCGCTTCTGCGACACCTGGGGCGATGGGCAACGCCGCCACGTGCCCCAATGTGCCACGAGATAACCGTCGTCCTCGGAGACGGTTCAGTCCGGCACCGGCTCGTAACCCAAGCCCCCAATCACACAGGTCAGTGTCGGATCGAACCAACCGTCGGTTTTCCCTGGCAATCAGGTGCAAAGGCCTCAAGAGCAAGCTGACACGGTTTTTGGTCAGGTTCTCGACTCGGCCTGTTGTAAAGCTGCACGATACCGAGTAGGCACCGGCGTATTGCACGCCCATCCAGAACGTTGTGGATATTGCGGCGGTCGACAGGGCCAAGCCTATAGCGGCGGTTGGGTGGGCGGCCGAGAGCATCTCCCTTCTTGGCCATTAGGAGGTGACGGCCGAGTTGCTGTCACTGGCCTCGATTCTTGACCACGAAATTGCAGCCGATTATCACCGCTCGGGATGATAGATGCTGGGGAATGATGCCGTCCGCGCACCGCCTCGTCGCGCACCAACTCGGGTGCGGCAAATAAGGGAGCGTCGCGCCGGCATTTCGGATTGGTGCAGACTCGTTGCCAAAAGTTTCCGATCAGTATCGGTTCCATTCTCCTCTCCGCAGAACACCTCGCGCTCCAGGGCGGCTCCGCCACATAATCTCGCTGAGAGACGCTCGCCTACTGGATGGCCGCAAGATGCGCTGGAAACCAAACGGCTCCCATCCGACATTATCTCGCCGCACCTAAACGTTGCCCAGGCTTGCCCGGCTGAATTGCGGCACTGATCGGCGCCCGTCTAGCATCAACCCTGTGGCGCGGCTTCATCTCGGCCGTGGTCGGGCTTGGGACAAATGCGATAGCGGTCATTCGCGCAGGTCGATGACGCCGAGTTCGTGCCACATCCACTCGGCGACCTTCTGACGGCCGCCGTTGATTTTGCGGCCGGACGTGGCGTTTGCTGCTCATGCCGACCAGTCAGCTGGTCAAGACTTTCGCGATGTCCATGGGTTGACAGACAATCTGCTCGCCGATTTCGGGCGGGTGTCTGAGGTAGGTTCCTCTGATTTTTGCCGGGACGTTCAGCTATCATATGCTCCACGGTGCCGATTTCAGTGAGCGGAGGCGCTGGAGATCACCAAGGGGTCTGCTGGATCAGCGTCTTTCCCGTTTCCGCACGCGGCCGAGTTGAACGGGGCCGTCATGGTACGACCCCGGATGAGGTCACGAGCTTGGGTACCGCCCTGCCCCCACCGCAAACATAGGCGTGCAGCGCGGTCAGGCAAGCATTCGCGTTCTTGAGATCCCGCTCATGCTGCGGGGCAATCGTGAGATCGGCAAGTGTATAGATTGGATTCCGCACATGCATCAGGTCTGTGATGGTCTGGGCTTGGTCGGCGGTCTGCACCTTTGGGCCTCTGATGTTATCTCTCAGGTTCCGCCTGATCACGTCCTCGCTGGTATTGAGCCAGATCGAGACGGCTTTCTCCCCGACATAATGCCGGATCTCCTCGATCATGAACGCTTCACCGCCGGTTGCGAGCACCGCCGACCCCAGTTCGAGTGACTGCCTGATCTCATTCACCTCAAGATCTCTGAAATAGGCCTCCCCATCCTCAGCGACGATCTTAGCTACGGACTTGCCGGTCTTCGCCTCGATTTTTCTATCGGAATCGACGAACCTCATTCCTAGTCGTTTGGCGAGTGCACGGCCCAAACTGGATTTCCCTGCGCCTTTCACGCCGACGAGCACGATCGACCGCGCGCCCAACGCGCCAAGAATCTCTGTTGCGATCGGGGAGCGCTCCGTTCGTCTCGGCGGGGCGACTTGCAACCGACGACGTAGGCTGGCACCAACTGTGCTATCGGCGTGGGCTTCCCAGTGGGGGATCTCTATGGCCTCGTGAGGGATGATGACCTTGTTGCAGGCCTGTCGCACGCGCTCCAAGAGTTGCTCGGCTATAGACTGATCCAGTGGATCTTGGCTCTCTCGCTGCAGCTCCTGCAGCTCCTTGTAGGTGTCGTGATTGTAAATCTTGGTCTTGTAGCTGTCTGCAGTGTGGAACTCCACCTCGAAGCGGTAGCCCCCCGGCGTGGCGAGCACGGTCTTGATGCCGACGAAGGTCGGCGATCGCGTCCTGAACCAGTTGGTCGTGCTGACCTCAGAATACCCGCTCTCGTCGAAGGCTATAATGGCTTTCTTGAAGGCACGGGTAAAATCTCTATCAGGGAGTTGGAAGCAGTGGCGTACAGCGTTGTTGATCAGCTGGGCGCCGGCTTCAAACGGGGCCTGTATCCCGGTGAGCTGGCCTGTCATCGAGCTTTCCGATCTCAAACGCTCAGCGAGATGGGGCATCTTCACGTTGATATCGGCTCTCCTGAGGGCTTCGGCAACCGAGATTACCATCGGGGTGATGTCCTTCTCTTCGGCTCGGGCGCGGCAAGCCTCCATTTGAGCTCGCTGTACGGCCAGCTCGGGAGTCAAGGTCATCGTCGTGGCTGAATCATCGGCAGAAGCCCCTCGAGCCGAGGGTTGAGGCAGAAAGCCTCGCTCGGCAGCAAGTTTGATCGAAGCTTGCATAACTGAAGCCGCCAGCGTCGGATTGTCCTGAAGATCCTGCAATGTGGCATCGACATCAAACCGACCCTGGTTGAGGGTAGCCGCAATGCTCTTGGTGTAGGGCACCGATTTCGAGCCTGGTGTTTGTTGCAGCAGGCGCCGAAGTTGCCTGCTCTTGAACATAAAGATGTGGGCCCCAGTGTCCGATTTATATGCGTCAGTTCCGACTTTGATACCGAGGCTCAGGAGATTCTTTGCACTCCGCACGAGGTCGTGTGGATTGTATCCATCCGGTCGCGGGGCAATGCGCGTAGGGTAACGGTCGACAAGAAGCTGGACGCGGTCGCGTGGCTGAGCCGTTGCCGAATAGATCTCCGCCAGCTCCGGGAACAGCTCGCAAAGCGGTTGGCTCATCGCGAGTGGTGCCTCGCTCAGGCTGACGACTGTTTCGGGCAGGAGTTGTTCGGGCAGAGCTTGCTCATCCAGCCTCGCGGCCCACGTCTCGAGCTCAGCGTGGAGCAACTCAGCAATCTCGCGCGCGACCGGATGGTCTGCCAGTTGGATGTCGTGCCGCGCCTTTTCAAGCGTCTCCTGGACGTTCTGAGCACTGACCTGTTCCTGCTCCAACACGCCTCGGATGTCTCGCTTGAGCTCTTGGTGAATGCCTTCGTACGTGCCGAAGATGGCACGCTCGGCAAACCACTGTCGGGCTTCATGGGATTGAGCGAGAAAGTCTCGCTGCAGACAAGTATAGATTTCCAGAACATTGCGCGTGGCGGCGAGGATCTGGCTGGCGCGCCCGAACTTGTAGCGACCATCCTCAATCGCCGGCGTGTGCGACTTTGGCGGCTTGAGCGAGCGCAATCCGCGAGCTTGCTCCTCTTGATCGAATTGCCTGACATGCTCGTAAAGCTGTGGCCGGTCGCCGACGATGACGAGGCTGTCTCCGTCGAAGTCGCCGTCAAGTTTCTTCTGTTCACCAGTTGGGACGGCAACCAACGAGCCCGGGGCAAACACCTCGGTCGCCTGCAGGATGCCGAGGCAGTCGACCGTCGTGTCCACCTTGACGCGGTCCTTGCTCGTGGTCCAGCTCGCATGGCATTTGACGTCCTCGGCAGACATGATTAGCGCACGGTCGGCGTAGGCGGCCGGCCACATCTTATCCGGTACAACGATCAGGATGCCTTTGGCAAAGAAAGTCGGATCGTCGGCGGCCAGTTCCCTCCCCGACTTCTGGGCGACATTGAAGCTGTATTGAATGGCCGTGCAGTTATCGAGAAATACAGCGGTCGGATCGCCGTCGACGGCCAACTTGACCCGCTCGGCGGCAAACGGGCGCAGGTTCGGCTTATCGTAGGGCGAGCGCCCGACCAGCACGCCGCTCGTCCCCGTCAATGTTTCGCTCTTCAGCGTCGGCACATGGAGACACTCATCGTTGGAGGGTACGGCAACCGCGCCGGGACCATCGATGTGTCCGGCCGTCACCGTTCTAAACAGCTCTTCGGTGGTCAACGTTGGCTCTTGTTGGCTCTCGAGCCAGGCCGTGGCCTTTTCACGGACCTCATCCGCCACTTGGTCGCAGCGCGGATAGTGTTGCAGCGCCGAGACTGGCAGGGATGATTTCCTTCCCTCACCAAAGGCAGACATCTGATCAGGACCCTGCTCGCCGGCGCGACATACAGCTGGCATAAGGTTGGCTAGCGAGGCCCTGATGAAACCGCAGCCGTCATGCGGTCGCAATGCAATGGGACCGTCCGGCCCCCTCAGCTTGAAGGGATGCTCCTGGTTGGCGGGACGGTCCGGCAGCAGCGACAGTTTGAAGGCGCCTTCCAGCGCGTAGTCGTGAACTCCCAGGCCCTTGATCGCCGGTGGCGCCGCAAAACCCCTGCGCTGGGTATAATAATAGGCCTCCTTGAAAGGGGCCCAAATCCGAGACAGCTGCTCGAAGGCGGTGCCCGGTGCGGTATCGACATACGGAATCGCCAGCAGCTTTCCCCCGGAAAGCTTAGCTAGCTCGCCTGGAGCACGGGCCGCAATCTGAGACACGGTCAATCGCGGCGGCTTTAACTTGCTGCCTCCGAACAGGTCCATGCGGTATGGCACACCGTTGACGTTCACCGTACGCGCCAGCATGAAGGCGCTCGGCGTTCCTGGCATCTGGACCGCAACGACTGGCAAAGCCCCGGCAGTCAGGCGCTGAAATATCGAATACCGTCTCTCCGGCTCGGTGGCCACCGGCCGTCCCTGCATGTCAACTACCGGCAACTGCATCAGTCCTGCGTCACCCTGCGGCGGTCTTGGCTCGTGATCCATGGTTCGCAGGACCTGATACACGTCGAAGACCGATGCTGGATGTTGCCCCTGGATCGTCGCCGCATCCTGCTCTATGAAAAAGTCCAGCGCATCCACTGGATTCTCCGCCTCGATCTGCGCGATCAGGTTCCAGCTCATGCTGGAAAGGTCGCTTTCAATGAGGCCGCGCGTGCTGTCCAGGATCTCCTTCGTCTTGCGCTCCAGCGCTTGCTGCCTCACCCGCAAGTCGGACCTCTTGCCCTCGACATACGGTGACCTGAATAGTCTCTCCAGGACCGCACGGGCCTTAAGCGTCTGATAGATCGATAAAGCGGGGCGGCGGCTGGCAAGCGGTCCACGGGTCCGCTCGGCATCGCTTGCGTTCAGATGCGCCTCGATCTTCTGCTCGAGCACGGATTGGAGGTCGTTGAGCAGATTGAGGGCCTGCGTGCGGTGCGAGCGCAGCGGCCTCTGTGGGCTGCGAGCCAGCGGCAGCAGAGATGCACACAGATTAGCCATGGTTTCCAGATCGTTGTGGGTCGTAAAATCAGGGGCTTGACGCAATTCCGAGAGGCGGTTCAAGCCTGTCGGTGCGAGCAAACCGAGATCATCAGACAGCCGAGCCTTACCAAGTGCCTTGAAAACGGTTGTGATGTCTAGAACGTCAGCCTGCGCCAGGCGATCATCATCATAGTGCAGGTAATGAGCGAGCTTGTGCAAGCGATCCTTCGGCAGAGCCGCGTCCGTAATATCCCCAGTGTCTTCTGCCTTCATGATCATTCGCGACAAAGCATTGGCGAGAATACTTAGCTGAGCTGTCGTGAACACACCGAATCGTAGCTCTCGAGCACCCAATCTGCGCGCGATGTCCATCGTGGACTGCTGGCACGCCGACTCTTCCGGCCACTTGGTGAAGCCGTTCATCAAGGTCGCCACTCCCTGCGGAGCGAAATCGGAGAGCTGGCGCTGACGGGCTTCCCCGGCGATTGCGATCGCGGCTCTGCGACAGTCCTCCCCGACCGGCCACTTGCTGAAACCGTTCACCAGATTAGATAGGTGCTGGTGACTAAACTCACAGAGTCGGGCGCCGCGGCGAATGACCTCACCGGCGATGGCGATCGCGGCGTCGCGACAGTCCGCCCCGTCCGGCCACTTGCTGAAACCGTTCACCAGATTAGCTAGGTGCTGGTGAGTAAAGTCACGGAGTCGGGTGCCTCGGCGAAGGACCTCGCTGGCTATAGCGATTGTGGCTTGCTGAGTCGACGCCGCTTCCGGCCACTTGCCGAATCCGTTCACCAGGTTCGCCAGGTCCTGGTCATTGAAATCAGAGAGCCCGAACTCGCCGCGCCCGGCGCGGCGGGTGACCTCCCCGGCGATGGCGACTGTTGCCTGGCGAGACGCCGCCTCTTCCGGCCACTTGCTAAAACCGTTCACCAATGTCGCAAGTGCCTGCTGAGTAAGATGAGAGAACTGGTCATCGCGTTGAAAGACCTCGCTGGCGATCGCCAGTGTTGCATCGCGACAGTCCGCCTGTTGTGGCCACTTACTGAAACCGTTCACCAAGTTTGCCAAGTGCTGATGACTGAAAGCAGAGAGTTGGGCGCGGCGGCGGATGACCTCACTGGCGATCGCGACTGTGGCGTGATGATAGTCGGCATCGTCCGGGCATTTGCCGAACCCGTTCACTAGGTTAGCCAGCTCCTGCGGAGTAAAATGAGACAGCCCTTGCTCGCCGGCGCGGCGAGAGACTTCTGTGGCGATATTGGCTGTGGCTTGGTGGTAGACCGCCCCTTCCGGCCATTTGCTGAAACCTTGCACCAGGTTCGCTAAGTCCTGATGATTAAAATCAGAGAGCCCGAACCTGCCGCGGGCGGCGCGGCGACCTACCTCATCGGCAATCGCTCCGGTGACTTGGCGACACCGCTCCTCTATCGGCCACTTACTGAAACCGTTCACAAGGGTCGCCATGTGCTGGGGATTAAGATCAGCGACGCCGGCACGCCGGTCACGACCAAGGACCTCACCGGCCATCGCACTGGCGGCTTCGCGGGACGCCTGCTCTTCCGGCCATTTGCTGAAACCTTGCACCAGGTTCGCCAGTTCCTGGTGGGTGAATTCGGAGAGCCGGGCACGGCGGTCGCGGCGCAGGACCTCGCCCGCGATCGCAACTGTGGCTTGGCAACAGACCTCCTCTTGGGCACACTTTCCGAAACCGTTCACTAGGTTGGCCAAGTCCTGGTGATTAAAAGTTGAGAGCCCGAGGTTACGGCGGCGAAGGACTTCACCGGCAATCGTTCCGGTGGCTTGGCGGGACCACTCCTTTTCCGGCCACTTGCTGAAACCGTTCACCAGATTAGCCAGGTGCTGCTCCCTAAAATCAGAGAGCCCGAAACGGCGGTCCTCGCGACGACGGACCTCACTGGCGACGGCTTCCGTACCGTCACGAGTTTCCGACCGCTGCGGCCACTTGCTGAAACCGTTCACCAGCAACGACAGACTTTGACTTTGCAGTACGCCAAGTGTCCTGCCCTCATCGCGGCAAAATTCGGCGATTCTGATCGTTCCATTTCGGCATGTTCTCGACTGCGGATGCCGACCAAACGATGCCGAAAAGAGCGAAAAGGCTTTGGGGTCTACTTCGCACATTAACGCACTAGGAAGCTGCGACACCCGAGCTGCCATCGCCTTGCAAGCTTCCACACCTTCCTGACCTCCAGCCTCACGACTCACCGTATTGCATGCGGTGGCGTAGCCCCATGATTGCCCGCGGCGGATATTGTCCTCGAAGCATGTGACAAATTGAGCTTTGAACTGGGCGGCGGCCTTTTGCAGGAAGGCTGCATGGACCTCGTCGCCCGCCCCTTGCAGCCGTCTGTCATGCTCCACCACTGCACGCGAGAACCCCTCAATGTCACGGGCAAAACAAATGGCGTGTAGTGCGTTGTTAGATTGTTCTTCTGAGATTGCACTTTGCACGCTCTGCGCGGCGACATCGTCCAGGCGCCGCCTTTTTGGTCTGCGATCCAGGCCCGACACGGGCTGCCTGCGCGAGGAAGGACCACTTTGTTGTGAACTCCTGGACTGATCGGCATTGCGGACTTCTGCACCGGAACGCGACGAACTTTCTTGCCGATTTGTCGCTCCCAGATGCGGCAAGTCGCGAAAAACGGGCTGGCCGTCACACCTATTGACGGAGGGATCGCCGGACGTGCGGCGCCGGACATCGCTGGCCGAAGGTGGCCTTTCAGCTGAGGATGCCCCTAACTCTCGATCTTCAGAGCGCAAGCCCTGAACGACAGAACTGAAGGTCGAGCCTTTTTGACCACCGCCATGATCCGATTCAGCCCGGTGCGTGCCTGATCCGCTAGGCGCATTCAAACGCCGGTCAACTCCCGTCATAATCCGTCTCCAGGCGAGAATGCGCGCCGATTACAATGCGTGGCGCACACGGCGCCCTCCACAACCCGCAAAGCGCGGATCTGCCCAACCTGCGCGCTCTGGGATCGAACATATCCCCTTCACCTGACGTGACTCTGACCTGGGTCTATCTGGAGTCGCATTGCGTTCACCTATTCCGCCAGACGTCCGGGAGCTGCCCCTATCTCGGGCCAGCTGCGGCGGTGAGCGAGAACGCTGTGGACAAGCCTCGGCGAAGCCACGCTGATGATGCGTGACGATGAATATGCTCTGACGAGGCAAAGACGAAGGTTGGCAGAGCCGTGCCGCTTGGCTTTGAAGAGTGAGGCGACAGATGCTAAGGCTTTTGCTGCGATTACCCGCCAGTGGCGCGTGAACTTGCCGCTGGCGGTACCGCCGGGACTTCTCGTGATGGCGAAGCTATTCTCGCTCGGAAGGGCGCCGGTGTAGAATATTCTTCCGCAGCAACGGCGTCGCGCTACCGGCCCAGGCCCTCAGCCGACACGCCGTATACGTTGATGCAGACCAGCCGCCATCAGAAATAAACCTCTTGCCGACGGGCGGGCATACGTCTTGAACGTGACGCCGCGCTTGTCGAGGAACATCCACACCGTTGAAGGAACAACCCGCACGCCGTGCCCGGACGCCAGTCTCTCGGCGATCTCGGCAAGCGTGATGTCCGGCGTCTCCTCAATCAGGCCAAGAATGAAGCGTTCGTGCGGGTCGAGCTTCGAGCCAGATGGCTGGCCCTGCTTGCGTGCGACCGCCTCGCCGCGACAAGCGCTGATCGCGAGAGCTGCTCTGGTCGCCGTCAACCGCGGCCAGGAAAATTTCTGAGTGGGCCTTGCAAATCCCGGCGATCGGGGACGAGGTCGTTGAGATCTGCTATGTGTTGCCCGTCCGTCTTCACCAATCGTTCAATAAGGGCCCGGGTGCCGTCCACGACGAAAACGCCACAATCAAATTTGTTCTCCTGCTGACGTATGCTCGCTTGTTGCAGGTTGGCGCCCAACCGCGTTGCGAGCATCGCAGCTTGGCGGTCGTTGCCTCCCTCGTAGGAGTCGTAGTGATAGGCAACCGGGCTTTGCCGGTTGCGGCGATCAACGAGCAGCAGCGACCAATGGGTGCCGCGGGCCATACGATCGGCACGGCTAGCATCACTCACTGGCAGAAACAGGAAGTGGCGGTGTCATTACGATTGGGATCTTGGACGATGCGCCGAAATGCGCGCTGCGCCTCGCTCACTTCGCCCAGGCGCAGATGATAATGGGCTATGAGGGGATCGACAAGCCGCGTCCGAGCAGCGAGATTTGGATCGCGCGCCTGCAACTGCTCTCCCAGGAGCTCGTAATCCCTTTGGATGTGCTGATCGCCCAGGAATTCCCTGGCGCCGAGCGTCCGCCCGCTCGGGTCGGAGGACGAGACTTTCAACGCCCCGATCTGATCAGCGGAGAATGTGCTCGGAAGCGCGGGCGCATAATGAGCATGCAGCTTCGGGGTGGATGGCACCGGATAGCCAACACTCGCGGTGCTCCAGCCGGCAGGTACCTGTGCTCCGGCCTCCAGACGCGGCGGCTGACGTGACGGACCAGCTTCATTTATCTGCCCGGAGCGAGCATGATGGATGAGGCGAACGTCCCTGCGCCCTCCCGACCCAACGTGGCGGAGTAGTGCTCTCTGTTGATCGCGAACTGGGCTGGGCCGAACTGGTTCGGCAGCAGATTGATCTTACCCAGTTCCTCGATCAGGATCTTCGAGGCCGGTTGGGAGCCGTGGCGCCAGCCCTTGCCGACGATAGGTCCGATGTCCTGTAGGTCGGGGGGCCTGCTGGCCCAACGAACGAAGGCGGTCTAGCAACGCCAGGCGCCAGCACAGATTGCGCATCGCTGCTCAACTTAGCCACTGTGAGCGCATTCGGATCAAGCACTGGGTCAAGGCGGTCGTACATGTTTGACGCCGCAGCGTCGGCTGACGATGATGACTCGGGTTGTTGTGTCTGCTCCCTAAGCCTGTCCCCATCCCAAGCTCCCGAGCTCGGCGTAGCTGGGGTTGCGGGAAGCTCCTGCGACGAGCTGGGCTGTGCGCCGCGCTGCGGCGCGGACAACGACGGGGTGGGAGCTTGCATCTGCTCGACGTTTTCGGCGGCAAATTTGAACCCTCTGCGGTCGGGAATTCGCTCAGCGGAGATCGGGTAGCGTGGCCGCTTTGGATCGATGCCGGTGATCCGGAATCGCTCGCTTCCGGTGCGGAACTCGCGTCCGAAGTCCGAAGGGGCCAATCCGAAGTGCTCTGCCAAGAACTCGAACCTGTCTTTTTCGAGATTGAATGCGGTGCCGTCGGAAGCGGGAATGCTGACGCGGAACACGGGCTCGAAGAAGAAGCCGGTATCCGTGCCGCGCCATCCGGCGCCCTCGATGACCAGGCCGTGGTCCTCAGCGATCTTCTGGCAGACTTCGAGCATGCGGGTCTGGATCTCTTCGCATGTCGCTGGCGTCAGACGGGTTATGAGCCTGCCCTTCGTCATTTGCCCTTCCTCACCTGATAGACAGTACCGCGTGAGACGCCGAGATCGCGGGCGATTTGTGTTGGGCCCTGACCCTGTTTAAGCCTTTGCTGGATCGTGTCGCGGTCGATTTTCGGCGGCCGGCCCTTGTATGTGCCGCGCTTCTTGGCGGCAGCGATTCCCTCCGCCTGGCGCTCGCGCCGCAGATTGGTCTCGAACTCGGCAGAGACACCAAGCATGTCAAAGAAGGCCTTACCGGCGGCGGTCGACGTATCGACAGGTTGTTCTGTCGCGGAGAGATGCGCGCCCTTCGTCTTGAGCTTGTCCACGATCATCTGCAGGTCGCGCAGCGATCTGGCCAGGCGGTCAATCCGGGTGACGACAAGCGTCTCGCCAGCATGAATGAAGTCGAGAATGGTGTTGAGTTGCGGACGGCCTTCCAGGGTAGAGCCGCTCTTCTGCTCCTCGCGAATGACCTCGCAGCCGGCGGCCTTGAGCGCGACGATCTGCGCGGCGAGGTTCTGGTCAGTGGTGGAGGTGCGGGCGTATCCGATGCGGGTCATGCAACTGTTCATTTTGGGTGTGCCGGCGCGATGCTCTGTTCATTAACGAAGATTGAGCCCAAAATATACAGGCTTTCCGGTTGCGACGTGTTCATGGGGGGTGTTCAGGCCGGGTATACCCAAATTAGAACACGCCCATCGGTTCCGGTGGTCAGTTACGCCGTCGTCGTGGTTTCAGCTTTCTGGTAACCTCCGCCAGCCACGCGACTGCACCGGGCGTGGCCTGCCAGGCCTGGCCGTTTTCGTCGACGTAGTCAGCTGCCTCATCCTCCCCCCCCCCAAAGTGATATAGCCGTCGATGGAAGCAACCAAAGGCTGCTTGCCGGAAAGGACGCCAGGCACATGGCTGTGCGCGAGCCAGGCCTCCTCGGCAAGCTTGCCGGCGCCCGGATCGTTTTCACGAAAGGCAAGAAGTGCCCGCGTGTAGAGCCATGCAGCAGCGCCATCGTCTTCGTGCTGTTTGAGAAGCTTCCTCAGGGCCTTGATATCGTCGCGCGCCAGCAAATGCCCGGCCAGCACGTAGCGGATGCCCTGATTGTCATTCGGATTGAGCTTGAGCATTGACTGATAATGGTCGATGGCCTCCTGGTGCTGACCAAGCCGCCAGAGTACCGCGGCAAGACCTGCCCGCGCCCGCATGTAGGGGCGCGTCTCCAGAAAACCCCAGAAGCGACCGGCATATCCCTCAAACCCGTCAGGGCCCAGCGCCTCTTCACCCGCCGCGACGCCCTTCTGGTAATAGTCCAGCACTTCCTCGACAGACCCCGCCTCTTCTTCGGCCAACAGCACATAGGCGTCGGCGCACAACGGCGAGACTTTAAGCGCTTTCCGGGCCAGCGTAATACGCTTGCTGCGACTGGTTGCTTCCCAAGCCTCATACATGATGTCTTGCGCAGCGTCCGTCGGGTCGCTCCCACGCCCTCCGCCGAAAAGACCTGCCATGAACCCCTCCATGCCGCGCCGGTCCGGCATCGGAGGCAGAGCATTGTCATTTTCCGGCTTCTTGGATTTCGCCACTGCCTTCTTTCGGGGCTTCTTCGATACAGGCATTTCTACCATTCCCTTCGATGCTTCACGCCGCTTGTTTCTGCTCAAAATCGATCCTGCTGTTCAGGTCGAGGTTGAAGCGGCCATAAGGATTGACGTGACCGTATCAGCGGCGTCAGGCCGCGATATTCCTCCGGCGTTAGCCGCGCCGACCATTTCGGCTCGCTCAACACCGACTGCATCATGCGCGTGTTCACATAGACAAGCGACGCCTGCAGCAGATGCAGGGCCAGCACCGAGATCTCCTGCTCATCGAGCCGGTTCGAGGCGATCTCGCCACCCTTGCCGAAGAAGACGAAGCTGTTGGCGCTGTTCCAGTTCTCGATCACATTCAGGCCTTCGTGGATTTCGCGGCGGAATTTCTCGTGGCGCAAATACCGGCAAAGGAAGATCGTCTTGATCGCCCGGCCGAGTTCGGCGAGTGCCTTATAGGTCGGGTGCATCACCTCGGCGCGGGCGAAGCGGCGCAGGATCGCTTCGGGATCGGCTAACCCGCTGTGCATTCTGCTCGATCTCCTCCCAGTTGATGACGCTGGAAAGAATGGGAAGCAGATTGGGCAAGCGCGCAGGCCTGGATGCGGCAGCGCCAGCGTCTGCCGGGCGATCGCCTTAAGGCGTGGCGCCAGTTCAAACCCGAGCAGATGGCAGAAGGCAAAGCCGATCGAGCTCTGGCCGTGGCTGTCGACATACTGCCGCTGGATCTCCATGTCGGTGCAATGCCGAAGCACGCCCTTGATCATCGAAGCAACTTCCGAGGACGAGCACCGCTTGAGTTGCGAGAAGACGCAGGTTGAACCCTTTTCGACGTGCCAGTAGATCATCACGCCGCGACCGCCATAGCGGACATGCCATTCGGTCATAAGGTTGCCGTCCCAGGCGCCGAATTTCTTGGAATCCGAGGCACAAGCCGTGCCGGCTTCGCCCCAGATGGCGGTGTTGCGGATTGCCAGCGTCGCATTGGCAACACGTCCGCAGGCCGCCTCCAGCGCATCCCGATGGATGAAGCGCCGGCCAACATGAAGCAGTTCCTCGTAGCTGACATCCGGGCATCCGGCCGCCACGCGCTTCAGGCCGGCATTCGTGCCCAGCCCGTAAAGACACAGGATCAGACGCCGGTCGAGCGCACCGCGCGAAAGCGCCACACGGGAAGCCGACGTTTCAAAGGCGTCCAGAAAGCCGGTGTCGAGCGCCGTCTCCTTCAACACATCCAGCAGTTCCGTCATCGGCCAACGCCGGCCGATCTCGGCCTTGACCGATCGTAGGCCTTGCGGTTCCGGCAGCGGCTGGAACGGCGTGATCGAGATGCGGTTCTCGCCGCGCCAGAGAATGCGTGCCTTGTCGTTGCGGGGGAGTTCGGCATTCAGCAGCCGCAATTCCCGCTCAAGCTCGGCCTGGATTTTGCGCGTGAAAGCTCGCGCATCCGACGTCAGGTTGAGCGCGTTGTAGTAGGCCGCCCGTCGGCTCTCGAAATCCTTGGGCAGATCGTCGTCCGGATTGCGATAGTGGTCCGCCCCGACCACCCAGATTTCCTTGGCCCGGATGCGGTCGCGCAACTGACTGAGCACGCACAGTTCATAGCTGATCCGGTTGATGCGTCCGTCCTTGCCGATGATCGCGCCGCGGCATTTCGGCGGAATGACGCCTTCGATCGGCACCCCGTTCCGCGGCACCACGCGGCAACCGGTTTCGAAGGCCCGCCTGATCCAGTCCAACGCCCCAAGCACGGGCCGATGCACGGCATTGTTCGAACGAAACTCCAGAACCGAAAGAAGCTTCGGCAGGATTCTTCGATAGTGACCGGCATAGGATCCACGCATAACCTGGTAGATGCGCCGTTCGAGCGTGCCCTTCGCCCGATGCTCCTTGACGATCGCCGCAAGCTTCTCCTTGCCCGCTACCGGAAAGATCACATCGCAGACCCGGCCACCCGGCGCCTCGATCGCGGCACCCGCGATATCGACCAGCAGCCGCTCCTTGCCGTAAACCTTCTCGATGTCACGCGCGATGCCGCCCACCACCTTGCGCTTCGAACGCACCCCGATCTTGTGGATGGTCTCCACCAGCAGGTCGATCATGCCGTCGATGATCTGTGTTTCCCGCATCATCAGGAAAACGGTATGGAGGCCCCAGTTGCCGCCTCGGGGCGTGGCGGCGCATCTCCGACGCTTTTTCGGCGCCGACCCGCCGAACGATCTGATCGATCCAGGTCTTGCCGGCAGCGGATAGAAGATCCCGCGGTAAATCCAGCTTCTTGATGAAGGCAAGCCGATCAGCCAGGGCAAGCATGTTGTCCAGCGTGGCTGCACCCGCATCTCCTTTGATCGTATGGAACCCGGTCGGGCTATCTGGATCGGCCAGCGATGTTTGCATCAGCGCGACCGTTTCCGGGCGAAGCCGATCCGCAACACCGCCAAGAAAGGATTCCAGAAAGCGTTGCCGCTCGGAGCGAGCTATCCGCTCCATCTCCTTGCGCGACGGACCGAAAATCTTGCGATCCCGGCACAACAGAAAAACAGCCTCCATCATCGCTGCGACCGATGCTCCCCCAGGGCAAAGCTCCGTCGCTATCCGGCTCGCAAGTGCGGCTCGATCCGCCCGCTTCATCCGGCGGAAACCAAGATGGCGCTAAATCTCGGCGCAATGGCGCCGCCCTGAACGCCCCGAAAAATCATACCGGCAGAGATCTGCCTTGCTGACGCCAAGCTGCTCGGCCAGATACGAAACCGCGTCATCGGGGGCCTCAGCCGCCGCGGTGGTGAAATATCCGTTCGCGGCGAAGAACTTCAGTTGAACCGCCAGTCCAAGCCTCGACCCGGCCGCCTTGACCTTCAAAAAGTCGATGTCGGCAAAAGAGAGGCTCCACGCCCCGGTCAACACCTCGAGCGAAACGCGCAAACCCATACATCCACTCCCTCTTCCAAGAGTGAATTCTCAAGCGCCGACGCCATACCGGTCAATCCGTTCCGGCAACGTTCCACAACTCAAAATCGCAGCTTGGGGCCGATTAGGCCATGATCGGAGTGTCGATAGCGCAGCCAGGTGGCTGCGGAATCATCCCTCCGTCGAGGTCGTCAGCCGAGACCGCTGCCGCCTGTATGCGCAGGCCGTCCGTGAAGGCGCACCGCAGGCTCACCAGGTGGCCGACCGGTTTCATCTGGTCCAGAATCTTCGTACGGCAATCGAGGAACAGATGAGCCTTAGTGGACGTGCTTCAGGAAGACCCATCCTGTCCGAGGACGCTATTGTCGACGCTGCGACACATCGCCGGCGTGCCCGTCTCGCGCATAGTCCTTACGCCAGGAGGGTCTATCCTACCAGATAGGCGGCGAGCAGCATTGAACCCCACATCACCATGGTGCTTTGAAACGTTCCTTGCCCAATGCTGGAAGTAAGGGAACCGCTGCGGACGGCATCTTTTTCATGATGTCAAGCAGCGCGGCTACACCGGCAGCTTCTCCAATCTGGAGCGACTGCTGGGAGCTTGGCGGCGGGCCGAAAGAGTGCGCGCCGATGATGTTCCTTCGATGGCGATCAGCTCGGGACCCGTTCGAGATCCGGATACCGGCCACGCGATTTCGCCAGTTGTTGCCGCGGCGCTGTACATAAAGCCAAGAGGCCTGCTGACGCCTCGACAAGCAAGGAAAGTCGATGCCCTGAAGCAGGGATCTGACGCATTCGCCGAGATGCGACGCCTTGGCAATGCGCTTCAACGGTATCCTTGGAGCAGGAGGTCGGAAACACTGGCCCCCTAGATCGACGATGCAATCGACTCCGACATCATTCCGACAACAACGCCATCGAGCTGCCCTGGAGCAACGGACAGGCCGAAGGTCAGATCAACCGCCTCAAGACCCTCAAGCGCGCAATGTACGGCAGCCCGCGCGACTGGATGAACCTGCCCGGTTCCCGAGTACATCCGCCACCGTGACGACCGGAAGAAAATTCGAGCTGATCGTAGGCCGCTCGCTGCCTGAAGACGGCGCTCCGCGCTACATCGGTTTCGTCCACGGCTATGATCGCGAGCTGCAACGGCGCATTCTCGACCATCTCAAGAAGCAGGGCGTCCGGGCCAATCAGGATATTACCTTAATCACCGACGGGGGGAAGAAGTCCGCTCGCTCGCGGAAATGATCGCACCGGCGCGAGCATGTCCTCGACTGGTTCCATATCACCATGCGCATCACGGTTTTTCGCCAGTTCGTGCAAGGGCTCGACAACCACGACGAGCAGACCGGACAGGACCTGCTTGCAACCTTGCGCAGGATCAAATGGCATCTGTGACGAAATCGCCGAGCTGCAGCTCGACGCGGAAAGTCTCGACACAGGCTAGTCGAACATGCGCAAGTTCCTGACCCCCAATCGGCGAGTTCCAGGCCTACATCGCCTTCCAACAGTGCCAGCCTGATCAATTACGGCGAGAGCTACCGGGCCGGAGATCGCATCAGCCTCTCCGTCGGCAAAGAGCTGTTCTGGTTCATCCCAGCCATCGAGCTCAACGTCCCGCGTCGGAGCGCTCTCTGCTTCTGGAGGAAGCCATTAGGTCCGCTCGGGCTTGATCGGAGGCTTGGCCGATGGACGTTGTGTTTGCTTCGCTCGGCTGCCGCCCGATGGCGAGGCTTTGCGAATTGTCAGTCCTCTGCCTTTTCGCCGGTCTCAACGGCGCTGTGTAACGTTCAGTGTTGATGACGACGCCCCCGCTGTTCACGCGGTTGCTCCTGTCCAGTGTACTCGTCAGCTTGTCCTCGGCCTCGCGCGTCTTGCCCAAGTGCCGTTCCAACGGCGCTGGCGCGACCTGTCTGGCTTGCTGCTCTTGCAAGGCGGCGTGTTGCACCTGCGACCCGGGTGCTGCCAAAGCTTCGGCAGGGCTTGCGGCAAGCTCGTGCGGCAAGCGCCCCTCTCTCAGTCGGTTTTGCAGCGCCTGCCGATCGGCGACGAGGTAGTTGAGGTGCAGCGGCAGCTGCTGGTCTGGCCGCTCTTCGTTCGCCAATCGACGAACCAGCTCGCGCGTGCCGTCCACCACGAAGACGCCGCAGTCAACAGCGTTTTTCTGCTGCGCCATGTCGGGTGTTACCAGGGTCGCGTCCAGTCTTGTAGCGAGCTTTCGTGCAGGCGCGTCGTTGTATCGCTGTTCATTTTGCTGGATGGAGTCGTAGTGATAGGCGACCGCTCTTTCCGGATCGCGGCGATCTACGAGGAGCAGCGACCAATGGGTGCCGCGGTCAATACCCACCCCATCGTTCACTGGCACGAACAGGAAGTCGGATGGGCCGGCGTTTCGATTATAAATCGACTGCAATGTGCCTCGCGCGTCTTGCTGCTCCATGTGGCGCAGCAGATGGGAGACCGACGGATCGACCAGCCGCGTCCGGGCGGCGAGCGCTGGATCGGCCTGCTGCAGCTGCTGCTCGAGGAATTCGTAATCCCTCTGGATATGTTCGTCGCCCAGCAGTTGGGTGGCCCCGAGCACCGCCCCCCGGGGGAGATTGGACGAGCCTGACGGAAGGGCTTCGATGTGTGCATCGGAGGAGGTGGTCAGATCGACCAACGGAACCCCGAGATGGGTGTCTGAGAGCCTGGCGGTCGCTGGCAAGGCGGGTCCCGGAGCCCTTGCCGGTACTGCTGCCGCTCCAGCTTCCCTTATCGCTCCGCGATGGAGGAGCCAAACGTCGTTGCCCTCCTCTGGCCTCCGGGCGGTGTAGCCGTGGCCTTTAATCTCGTAGTTCCATTCCGGCTTGTCCGCGTCCGGCAAGAGGCCATAATGGTACAAGGAAGAGAGCATCGCCTCTGGGACGCGTTGAGTCCCATGGGAGAAGCCTTTGGGCACGGCGAACGAAACATTTATGGAGTCCTCGATCGCAGCCGGGGGCGCCTCGGACCTTGCTGAGGGCGCGGCCCCCGCATGCAGCCTTCCGATGTGTTCGGACCCTGTCCCTTGAACCGGTACCCCTTGCAATGGCAATTCACCCAATTGCCGCATGGGGGGCTGCATCGGCATGCGGCCGCCTGAATTGCCGATTTCGCTCGGCTGCTGCTGAATGGCGGCGGCTTGCGGCGTATTCAGGGCCCTCTGCCTCTCCGCCGGCCGCAACGGCGCCGTCGAATGTTCATTGTTGATGATGAACCGCTCGGGTGGCAGGAGGTTGCCCTGGTCAAGCGCATCCGGCCAGGGCCGGATCTGCTGTTGGCTGGCAGCCAAGACTGGCGGGGCGGCGGCCTCAACTCCGGCGTGCCCAGAGCCGGCCGCTGCCAAAGCGTCCGCCACGATCCTGTCTGACGCAGGCTTCGCATCGCGAACCCGTTCAAGCGCCCAGCGGAGATAATCGTTGCCTGGAAACAACACCTCGGCGAATTCGATCCGCGAATCATGATCCAGCCCAGAGATCGTCCGGCCCCGCCTGTCAAGCGCCTCAGAAAATCTGCGAAGACTATGACCATAGACAACACGGGTGCTTGGGGCCAAGCTGCTGTCACTGGTCACTTGTTCCAAGACATGCGCATCTGCCTTTGAAGGCACCGTCACTGGCCACCGGCCAGTCGCTGAATAGCCCGGCTCATGATACGCACGCAGGACGTTCAACGCCGGCCTTATATCCCTTATGTCAGTGTCTTTCGGAAAGAAGGTATTGAGGTGATCGACCAGGGATTGGTGATTTTTTAGATCAGTCGCTTGGCCACGAGCACCGAGATCATTCGCCAATCGGCGAAGCGCATTCGAGTATATTCGGAGCGTCGGCGCGCTATGGTGTTGCTGAGCCTCAGCATGGGCGATCGCCTTATCAATCACGTCCCGGTGTTCGTCGGACAAGTGGGGATAGCGGTTAGCCGGGGCACCAACAGCCGCTGAATAGCCCGGCTCATGATAGGCACGCAGGACGTTCAACGCCCTCTTCATATCATCGTTTTTCGGAAAGAAAGCATCGAGGTGATCGACCAGGGATTGGTGATTTTTTAGATCAGTCGCTTGGCCACGAGCGCCGAGATCATTTGCCAATCGGCGAAGTGCATACCTGTATTTTAGGACCGTGCTCTCGCTATATTTTTGCTGAGCCGCAGCGTGGGCGATCGCCTTATCGATAAGGTCGCGGTGTTCGTCGGACAAATGGCGATAGCCGGTGGCACGGGCGCCACTCGCGACAGGTTCGGCTCGGCGCGGCTCGGCCACGTGCTGCTCAAAACCCGCTTGCCGCGCTTGGCCAGCATCCGGCAAGGGGCCAGGGCGGTCCAAGAAAGAGAGCATCGCGTCTGGGACGCGTTGAGTCCCATGGGAGAAGCCTTTGGGGACGGCGAATGAGACGTTTATGGAGTTCTCGATGGCAGCGGGGGGTGCCTCAGCCCTTGCGGAGGGCGCGGCCTCCGCATGCAGC
Source organism: Mesorhizobium sp. L-8-10 (assembly GCF_016756635.1). Classification (NCBI taxonomy): domain Bacteria; kingdom Pseudomonadati; phylum Pseudomonadota; class Alphaproteobacteria; order Hyphomicrobiales; family Phyllobacteriaceae; genus Mesorhizobium; species Mesorhizobium sp. L-8-10. The sequence goes on from NZ_AP023263.1 coordinate 7,206,890, forward strand.
CTTCCGATGTGTTCGGACCCTGTCCGTTGAACCGGTACCCCTTCCAATGGCAATTCACCCAACTGCTGCGTGGGGGGCTGCATCGGCACGCGGCCGCCTGAATTGCCGATTTCGCTCAGCGGCTGCTGAATGGCGGCGGCTTGCGGCGTATTCAGGGCCCTCTGCCTCTCCGCTGGCCGCAACAGCGCTGTGTCATGTTCATTGTTGATGATCACCCGCTCGGGTGGCAGGTGGTTGCCTTGGTCAAACGCATCCGGCCAGGGCCGGATCTGCTGTTGGCTGGCAGCCAAGACTGGCGGGGCGGCGGCCTCAACTCCGGCGTGCCCAGAGCTTGCGAAAGCGTCCGACACGCTTCTGTTAGGATCCTCCGGTCCAGCGGGCATCCCTGGGTTGCCGAACAAAGACGAGGCGGCTTGATCACCCTGCCGCTGCTGAAGCACTTCGCGGAACCCCTGTTCCAGTCGCAGAAGCTCCTCTGGATTGGTTGGCGGCTTGTCAGCTCGATTATCGAACAGCGGCCGCAAGGCCTCGGGAACCTCCGCATTGTGAACCCGCTGCAGCGCGAAGCGGAGTTTCTTGTTGCCTGGAAACAACGCCTCGGCGAGTTCGGTCCGCGAATTGTGATCCAGCCCAGAGATCGTCTGGCCCCGACTCTCGAGCTCCTCAGAAAATCTGCGAAGAAGACGACCATAGACGACACGGGTGCTTAAGGCCAACCCGCTGTCACTGCTTAATTTTTCCAGGATACGCGCATCTGCCTTTGACGGCACCGCCGCTGGCCACCAGCCAGTCGCGGCATTGCCCGGATCATGATACGCACGTAGGACGTTCAACGCCGTTTTAATGTTCTGGTCATTCGGAAAGAAAGTATCGAGGTGATCGACCAGGGATTGGTGATTTTTTAGATCAGTCGCTTGGCCACGAGCGCCGAGATCATTCGCCAATCGGCGAAGCGCATTCGAGTATATTCGCAGCGTGTCCGCGCTCTGGTTTTGCTGAGCCGCAGCGCGGTCGATCGCCTTGTCAATAACGTCCCGGTGTTCGGCGGACAGATGGGGATAGCTGGCAGCAGGGCCGCCAGCAGTCGCTGAATAGCCCGGCTCATGATACGCACGCAGGGCCTTCAAAGCGCTCTTCATATCAACGTCTTTCGGAAAGAAAGCACCGACGTGATCGACCAGGGATTTGTGATTTCTTAGATCGATTGCTTGGCCACGAGCGCTGAGATCATTCGCCAACCGGCTAAGTGCAAACGTGTATTTTCGGGCCGTGGTCTCGCTATATTTTTCCTGGGAGTGGGCGATCGCTCTATCAATAAGGTCGCGGTGTTCGTCGGACAGATGGTGATAGCGGGAAGCACGGGCGCCACTCGCAACCGGGTCGGCTCGGCGCGGCTCGGCCACGTGCTGCTCAAAGCCCGCTTGCCGCGCTTGGCCAGCATCCGGCAAGGGGCCAGGGCGGTCCAAGAAAGGGAGCATCGCGTCTGGGACGCGTTGAGTCCCATGGGAAAAGTCTTTGGGGACGGCGAACGAAACGTTTATGGAGTCCTCGATCGCAGCCGGGGGCGCCTCGGACCTTGCTGAGGGCGCGGCCCCCGCATGCAGCCTTCCGATGTGTTCGGACCCTGTCCCTTGAACCGGTACCCCTTGCAATGGCAATTCACCCAACTGCTGCGTGGGGGGCTGTATCGGCACGCGGCCGCCTGAATTGCCGATTTCGCTCAGCTGCTGCTGAATGGCGACGGCTTGCGGCCTATCCACGGCCCTCTGCCTCTTCGCTGGCCGCAACGGCGCCGTCGAATGTTCATTGTTGATGATGCCCCCCTGGGGTGGCAGGTGGTTGCCCTGGTCAAGCGCATCCGGCGAGGGCCGGATCTGCTGTTGGCTGGCAGCCAAGACTGGCGGGGCGGCGGCCTCAACTCCGGCGTGCCCAGAGCCGGCCGCTGCGAAAGCGTCCGTCACGATGCTGTTGTGGTCACCCGGTCCAGCGGGCATCCCTGGGTCGCTGAAAAAAGACGAGACGGCTTGATCATCCTGCCGTCGCTGAAGCACTTCGCGGAACCCCTGTTCCAGTCGCAGAAGCTCCTCTGGATTGGCTGGCGGCTCGTCAGCTCGATCATCGAACAGCGGCCGGAGCGCCTCGGCCACTTGATCATCCTGCCGTCGCTGAAGCACTTCGCGGAACCCCTGTTCCAGTCGCAGAAGCTCCTCTGGATTGGTTGGCGACTCGTCAGCTTGATCGAACAGCCTCCGGGCCTCGGCAAGGTGCTGCTCAAAGCCCACTTGCCGGGCCTGGACCGCTTGCCCCTCTTCCAAGCCGGCGTCCTGCACCTGCGGCAAAGCTGTTACACGGGATGTAATTTTTCGCTGGTCCACACTAGCCTCGCATCAAACTGTATCGTCAAAGTCCTGCGCCAATCCGCGCAGCGGCTCATCGAGTCGAGATTCTGCGGAGAATCCCTCCTCTGCTTCCGTCAAGGGTGCCGGCTCCGGGAGGGCGCCTGTCTGCCTTGCGACTCTTCCGTGTCATATGTGGCATGTCGAGTCGATCCGGAGGATTTGGAGATGCAAATTCCCATAGCCGTTCACCTGTAGTGGAGTTTCTGATCGCCAAGGGACGGGATACGCGAGACGGGCGCTTAACCTTCAGTGTCATCTGGATGACCCATGCTAGGCGGGTTGGCTTACGACAAGCTGACGGGCACCGTAACGTTAACCGGGCATCGATCAAAATGTGGGATCTGGCGGCATGACCAGATTTTCCCGTGATTATCGTCGCCACCGATTTCCGGCGCAGGTGATTGCCCGTGCCGTTTGGCTCTATTTCCGGTTTCCGCTCAGCCTGCGGATGGTCGAGGATATGCCGGCAGCTCGTGGCGTCATCGTCTCTCGCCAGACCGTGCGACTTTGGGCTGAAAAATTTGGCAGACACTTTGCCAAATGATATCCGGAAGTGATCGGCCGGCAAGCTCGGCGACACATGGCATCTCGATGAAGTTGCCATCACCATCGGTGGAAAGAAACACTGGCTTTGGCGCGCCGTTGATCAGGACGGGTTTGTTCTCGACGTGTCGGTGCAAAGCCGTCGCAATGTCAAGGCGGCAAAGCGCTTGATGCGAAAGCTTCTGAAGGCCAAGGCCGTTCGCCGCGTGTGATGATCACCGACAAGCTTCGATCCTACGGTGCGGCGAAGCGGGAGATCATGCCAAGCGTCGAGCATCGCTCGCACAGGGCCCGAACAATCGGGCGGAGAACTCTCATCAACCCGGCCCGCGGCGGGAGAGGATCATGAAGCGCTTCAAGTCAGCGCGACATCTTCAGCCTTTCGTTTCCGTACACGACCCGATCGCCAACCTGTTTAACGTTCCCCGCCACGATTGTCGCTTTTACTTCCCGATTTCAAACGTCGAAATGTCATGTGTTGTTTAGGTTTAGACGCTACGAAGGGCACGATTCTTCGCTAACGATTTCACTGCTGCTCAATTTTGCCAAACCTATTGCACAACCGAAAACCGGCTACCGCCGCGTCATACTCCGATGAAGCATGGTTGGCCGCACGTCGTATCGCGCGCGAACTGGACAGGATTCTCGACGGTTCGGGTCTCCGCCGTGCGGCAATCGTACGCGCGGCCGCCGAGCTGCGTCTCTCGACTCGACAGGTCTACAATCTGCTGGCGCGCTACCATATCGATCGGACGGTGACGTCGCTTCTGCCCCGGCGCGACGGAGCGCGGAAGAAGCGTCTTGAGCAGGACATCGAGAAGATCATCGCGGCAACACTGCGAAAGCAATGGCTGGTGCTGGAGGCTCCGCCGCTCGCCCCTGTCGTGGCCGAGATCCGCGCCCGCTGCGAGGAGGCAGGCCTGGCTCCTCCGTCCTACCTCACTATGGCCCGCCGCATAGCCATGCTGTTCAGTCCTGAGGAGATCGCCAAGAAGCGATCCGCGAACCCAAAGCACCTCCATCGGCTCAAGCCGCGGCCGGGATACATCCACGCGGCGCGCCCGCTCGATGTCTGCCAGATCGATCACACGCCGACCGACATAAATTTCGTGGAGGTCGTTGACGACGGAACCTTTGTCGGCCGGGCATATCTCACGATCGTCACCGACGTGGCAACGCGCTGCATTCTCGGCTTCTGCCTAACCCTGGAAAAACCGTCGGCGCTGTCGGTCGCGCTCTGCCTGGCGCAGGCCATGTGTCCGAAGGAACCGTGGTTGGCTGCGCGCGACATCGAACATGGATGGCCGATATTCGGTCGACCGCGATCGCTTGTCACCGACTCCGCCAAGGAGTTCAAAGGAAGCGCCTTCCGGCGTGGGTGCGAGGACTATGGGATTCGCATCCGATACCGGGACCGCGGCCGCGTCCACCAGGGCGGCGTGGTCGAAAGGCTGCTCGGGAAACTCAACGCCGTTCTTGCAACGCAGCCCGGTTCGACCGGGCGCTCAGTGGCGGACCGCGACCAATATCCTGCTGAGCGACGAGCCCGTCTCAGCTTCGCCGATCTCGAGCGATGCATCACACTCGCCGTGATTGACCACAACCTGCAGGAAAACGCGCGGACATTGACGGTACCCGCGACAGAATGGGAACGGCAGGCGCGGTCTTGCCTGCTTCGACGATGAGCCCCTGCGGATCCTGCTGGCATTCATGCCTGGATCTGAAAGGCGCCTGTCGCCACAAGGTGTCAGCATGTTCGCGCTCGACTACTACTCGCCCTGGCTGGGAGCACTGGTGCCGCAACGCGACCGGCTCGGCAAGCTCGATCTGCGATATGATCCTCGCGACATCAGTCACATCTACATCCTGGATCCGGAGACCCGTGAGTTCCGACCCGTAGGGCGGCGCGACGGAACGGTCGCTCCCACGACGTTGTGGGAACACGACGCTGACCGCTGGCGGCGGCGGGCCGCGAATGCGCGAACGGATGTTGAGAAGGTGACGCTGCGCCGGCAGATCGCGGAGATCGGCGCTCGACAAAAGCCGTCGAGAATCGAGCTGCGCAATGCCGTGCGCAAGACTCACGCTACCCAGGCGCCCAAGCCCTATGATGCGATGCGTCCGGCGACATCGGAGCCTGCCGAGCATCCCGCACGCCGGAAACGCCGACTGCCGGTCGAGGATTGGTGACGTGGCTGACCATCTGCTCGATCATGTCCGTCCGTATCTCGACCGCAGCGTGGAAGAGCGGATCGCCTATATCCAGGCGCCGCGATGGATCGGTCATCAGATTGCTATCCAGGCGCATGAACGTCTTACCGCGTTGCTGGCCCGGCCGCCAGCGCTGCGGACCAAAGGGCTGATGCTGGTCGGGCCCTACGCCAATGGCAAGACGATCATCGCCGAACGGTTTGCCGTCGGGCACCTGAGAGCGACGGAGCAACAGCGGGTGTGGGTGGTGCAGACGCACGAGGGCGCCGGCCTGGCCCATTTCTACGAAAGCATCCTGCAGGCGCTGCGCGCTCCAACCGGCAGCAGCCGGGATGTCGGTCGCAAGGCCGCGCAAATCGATCACCTGCTCGACAGCCTGAAACCGAGGATTCTGATCTTCGACGAATTCCACAATGCGCTGCGTGGCAGGGCCCGCGACGTCGAGGCGGTTCTTTCGTTGCTGAGGAGAATCGGCCGCCAGTTCGACATTTCGCCGGTTCTGATCGGGGAGGTCGCCGTCTACGATTTCATCAACCAGACCGCGGAAATGGCGACCCGTTTCGATCTGCATGTAGTACCGCGATGGCAATATGACGAGGAGCTTCTTGCGCTGCTCGACAGTCTCGAAGGGAGCATGAGGATTTGTGGGGCGGGCTGGAACGAAGTATGTCGTCACCGTTGAATTTTGACGGGGCCGGCGGATATGAAAAGGGCAAAACGGGCAGCGACGAAAACTGCCGGAGAGGCGGCAGCCTCGGAGGATGAGATTTCCATCCTGCAATTCCGCATCTGGCTGAAGGACGTGAGCCCCATGGTGTGGCGTAGGGTTCAGGTTCGACGATGACGCTACGCGAGTTTCATGGCGTCCTTCAGGTCGCGATGGGATGGGAAGGCATACACCTTTACCAGTTCGTCATTCACACGGTGCGGTACGGCTCGTGGGAGGCGGGTGCCCGCTTTCCGGCTATCCCACTTGGCAATTTGCAACTGCGTAACGGCAGCCGGTTCCTGTACGAGTACGACCTCAACTTCCCTTGGGAGCACGAGGTCCGGCTAGAGCAGCGCCGGCCTGTCAAACCCGGAGCTCACTATCCGGCGTGTACGGGCGGCGACGGCAACTGTCCGCCTGAGGATTGTGGTGGACCGGAAGCCTGGATGTGGCAGAGGGACGAGGCGCTCGGGCCTGACCTCCATGAGGATCTCGCCACAGCATTGGAATTCATCACGGAAATCGGCGACACCCGGTCCCTTGCGGTCCTCGATGATCCGGACCGCGCTTGGGAATTACAGGAATTGCTGTTTCGGATCAAAGGCCGAGCTACACTTGTATGGGGCGATGATTGTCAAGCCAGCTCCTACTTCATTTCGACCATCTCCTAGTTCGGCCGATTGGCGACCATCTCCTCGTCCCGACCTATTTCGCTCTGGCTGCCGCGCGCAGTGACGGTCAAGGCTGGGGCCGCAGGCCCGATCGCGCAGCTACCGGGATTGACCACCGGCTACGGCCCCAGCCACCAGGCGACGGAAGACATCGCGATTTTCCGCGGCATGCCGAACCTGACGATCATCGATCCATGCGACGCGCTCGACATCGAACAGGCCACGGAGGCGATCGCGGACTACAAGGGGCCGGTCTACATGCGGCTGTTGCGGGGCAAGGTCCCCGTCGTGCTCGACGAATATGATTACACATTCCAGATCGGCAAGGCGCGGCTGCTGCGCGACGGTGCGGATGTGCTGTTCATTTCCAGCGGGCTGATGACCATGCGCGTGCTGGAGGCCGCGAAGGCGCTTGAAGCGAACCGCATCGACTGCGCGGTGCTGCACGTGCCGACCATCAAGCCGCTCGATACGGACGCAATCCTTGCCGCCGCGCGCCGGGCTGGACGGATGGTGGTCGTTGCGGAGAACCACACGATGATCGGCGGGTTGGGCGAAGGTGTCGCTGGCCTGCTGATGCGCGAGGGCGTGACCCCTGTCTTCCGCCAGATCGCACTGCCCGACGAACTTCTCGACGCCGGCGCGCTACCGACACTTCACGACCGCTACGGGATCTCAACATCAGAGATCGTGCACCGCGTACGCAAGTGGGTGAAATAGATACGAGGTCCTGACGCGTAACCAGGCTTGGGGTCTGACCCTATGGTGCCAATGTGCCCCTGAAACGCGGTTTCTAGCGTGAAGGCGATCCGCGGCATGGTCAGCGCCGGGAATGCTCCCTGACGCGTCGCTCCTGCGACGCTTTCTCCGGCAAGCGATCGCGCGTCAGCCAGGCGAGCATGGCTCGTGAAGCAACGCTCCCCTCGCGCATCCCGGTCTTGTACTCCCTTCGCATGTTCTTGGCGAGCTCGACCAATCGCAAGACAGCACGCTATGGACGGGGCCGCCCCCGCTGTAGTTCGGCGATGACAGATCGACCAAATCGTCGAGCGCGCAGGGCAGCCGAGGCAGCACTGAAGTTCCACACTGCCTTTTATGCGACTTTTTCAGCACAAATAGCGAACATTACTCGTTTAATAGGACGGGCGCTTCCAAAGAGGATTCATAAAGCGACCGCTTTACGGACCATCGCTTCAATACTCTCTACAAGTGATATGCCTCGGGGGCGATTTTGTTTGGCGCACAGACGTGCTGAAAAGGGCAGCGTTTCGCTTAGGACAGGCTAGCATGCCGGAATTTGTAACTCGTGCCGAACTCCGCGGCTTCGCTGCAAAGAAGACGCTGACCGAGCAGGCAGCAGTCCGCAAGACCGCGTCGACCCGCCCGCTGGAAGGATCGACGTTCCTGTCTCACTCAAGCAAGGATGATGATCTGGTCGTCGGTGCCACGATCGTACTCGAAAACCACGGTGGTAAAATTTACACCGATAAGGTCGATCCAGAGATGCCGCCGTACACATCGGACGAGACCGCCAAATTGCTGAAGTCGCGCATTCGCCAAACTTACCGATTCGTGCTGCTGACCAGTAAGAACAGCAAAGACAGCCGCTGGGTGCCATGGGAACTTGGCGTCGCGGATGGCTATAAAGGACTAAACGAGATCGCGATCTTTCCATCGGCCGATGACGCAAAAGACATGGAATGGGCCTCGTGGGAATATCTCGGCCTCTACCGGCGAATCGTATGGGGAAAACTTACGGGCTACAACGAGCCGGTATGGATGGTATGGAATCAGACTACGAACACCGCGACCCAACTTGGGAAATGGCTACGTGGCTCGTGAAACACACCTACGAGTTCGCTCCGCAATTTGCAATTTGATCGCAATCTCCGCTTCCAGCAACGAAGCGTGAATTCCGGTGCACAATCACCATATTACCGCGCCGTCTGCGGGGCACGTTCGTCAGTAAAGACTGGCCGCAACATGCTGTGGCCTAGACAGCGAAACCACTCCTCTAATTGGACATTGGTTTGGTCTAACGGACCCGTGATGGCGGGCAGAAACATCTTTTCCCCAATGTGCTCGCCAAGGGATCGGTATGCTTCGAACTGAGTTTCGGAAAAGAATTGGTCCGCGGTCGAATGATGGGGAAACGTCGGCTCATCGAGCTTAAAACGCTTGAGATATTCGCCCTCGTTTCCGGTCAGCGAAAGCTTCATATACAACAGGTAGCCGACCTCAAGTGGTGAATCGTCTGGGCCTTGGGGATAGAGAATTCGGCAGAGCTGAAAGTGCGACCGGCTGTAGCCAGCTTCTCCGAGCCGGAGATCATCCAGGTTCACATCTAGGGTAATCCCGAAATCGATGTAGGCAAGCCGCTGCAGGTTCGTCAGCGCGTGGAATGTCATCGTCGGGTCGTTCTCACCGTCGATAGCCACGATAAAACGACAGCGACGCTTCATAAGCTCATAGACTCCGAGGTTCTCTATGTGACCGCCGTCGGAAATGTTGAGGAATGCTCCGCGTTCGTCAGCCGTGGCAGTCATTTCCTTCAGCAGGTACCACAAACCTGGCGCTGCCGGAGATTTGCCGGGCCTTCTCAGCCAGATGCCCAGCCGAAGGTTGAGGACGGTCAACCAGAAGCTTGCGTAACGCTTTGTGCGCAAACCCATTTGCGGCGAGACGGCGGCGCCTGACAAAGCGATGGTGGATCCCAGATCAAGATTGGTGTTGGACCGCTCCCAGCTATCGGTTTCAAAATAGCCAAGAACGCGCGCCCCGGCCGCCACAGGCGTGATCGCGAAAACGTCCGAGAGCCGCCCGCGCATCACCGGATCGCTGGAGCTCGGGACATTCAGCGCGCAGTTGATGATGGGAAACAAGGCCCGACGGGCGTCGAACGTGCTCAAGTTCATCGGTTCTGCCGGATCGCAGGATGGCTTAAGCAGGAATGCCTTCGACAGCTTGAAACGATAGTAATGATGCAAGGAGGCGACGTTGATATCGATAACGAGCCACAGAATAAGAAGTGTGACAATCGCCGCCGCTGCCCACACCGTGGCGGCCGCTGGGCCGATGTCGGCAAAGAAGTTATAGAACAGCGACTGTGCCACGAGCAGAAAGATCGCCGATATCGTCGTCAGCAAGGCCGGGCGCAGGCGATTGAATTGCGACACGATCGCTCCGACGGCGACGAAACCAGAAATGGTCAATGCGAGCCAGGCCAGAATGGCAATCAGGGTAATCGGAGCGGCAGGGCTGGTCTGCACGCCAAGCACGAAGTTCGCGAGAAACCGCACGCCGGCGTGAAAAAAATGAAGGACGAACATCGTGGGGAGCAAAAGAAAAAGACCACCAAAAAACGTCATCAGATAGGACGGTTTGTCCTCGTGATAAAATGTCTTGCGCGCCAATCGCGTAATCACAAGACCGCCGATCGCGACGACCGGCAGGAATAGCGAGAAGGCGTCCGTCGTAGTCCACGGCGTGGCGTAACGGACGGCAAATTCAGCGTAGGCAAAAACCGCCGTCAACAGGGTGACGACTAGCAGGTTCATGAACATGCCATGCGCCTGGATCGCTGCGAGCGCCGCGCGCTCGACAAACGAGCCCGACAGGTAACTGGCCCCGTTACGCACCTTTCTGAGGATACGGGATTCGCCCTCATCGCGCACGAAGGGCTGCTTGTGGGCCTCCAATCCAAAGTTGGGGTCTTCGTCCTTTCCTGCTAGCAGCTGCGTCAGGAACCCGGCGGCGTATCCGCCGCCGGAGACGCTGGAGATATAATCGAACTGCGGCAGAAGATTTCTGCGGGCCAAGGCAGCCAGCACGCCGATTGCAAATGTTGCGCTCCTGATGCCGCCGCCGGACAGTGCCACGCCTGCCGCCCAACCGCGCTCCGGGTCGAAACTATAGTGCCGTCGCCGGACAAGGATTAGATCCCGCTCTCGCGATGCCAGCTTGTCGCTGCCATCGAGAAATCCCATCGGACGCCACCCAGGAATTGATAGCATCTCCTCATCAATAGCTGCGTGGGAGGGATTCGACTCTCGCGGGGTCGAATAGCCGCTATAGGCGGCGATCAACTGCAACGCCGTATCCAGCTCGAGCAGAGCCTTCTGCACAAGTTCCAGTTCCGCACGGAACTCGTCGCTGGTGTCGAGTGCGCGGAGCCCGCCCGACTGGCTGATGGGGTGCCAGCGGGCGGTAAAGGGGCGAACGTTTGCGTTCAGTATATGCCAAGCGAAAATTTCGAAGGTGCTGCAGCCGAGGTTTTCCGAGCAGAAGGTCCTGGTCTTTCCGAACAGCCCAAAAATGCTCTTCAGCGCGCTCTCCTCGACTCCTTGGCTGTAGTCGAGACGGTGTGTGGCGACCCGCGAGACAAGTTCGATGTGCAGCGACAGGGCAGCAGAGCGGTCCTGTTCGTTCGGCGTCCAAAGACGTTCGCCATGGTCCTTGAAGAACGCCTCATCAAACACCGCGCTCGTCGAAAGCGCCGGGCGTATTTTCTTTTCCCAGGTCTCCGTGCTCTTGCCTGCCAAAGTTGTCGATCCCATCTATTTATAGGCGTCAGAACGTCTTCCTTGCCTGACGGATTGCTAGCGTTTGTACCCGACTCATTACACAATGTGACACAATTTGAAGGGGCTCGCTGAGCTCTCCAGGAAAGTTGAAAATGTCGAAGCGCCGGCACGTATTTATCAGCCATCATCATGCTGACGATGACCACGTTACTAAGCTGACCAAATTGCTCGGTCGCAACGGTTTCGAGATCCGTAACAGTTCGATCCGAGCTAAGCCCACCAACCAGGCCCGCCTCGACGCTGGAAAAATTCCAGAGCGCACGCTGAAACGGCTGCTACGGATGAAGATGTCGTGGGCCGGTGCTGTGGTTGTCCTGATCGGCAAGCAGACGCATAAACGCCCCTGGGTAGATTGGGAAATCCGCAAGGCAAAGGAATTGGGAAAGCGGATCGTGGGTGTTTATGCGCACGGAGGGACGAAAGCCGACATCCCGCCGGCATTCGAGCAGTATGGGAGCACGCTCGTGAACTGGAATTCGGACAGCATCATCGATGCCATCGAGGGCAAAGACAACCCGTTCGAGGATCCAGGAAGCAGAACTCCGCGCGAACCTGTTCACACCGCGCCACCGTCGCGGTGCTAAACGACCAATGCCCGACCTCTATATGTACGTGGTCGCAAGAGACTTCGGCTTTGCACCGAACCCTTTTCACGGCGTATGCACTCTGGCCACATGTAAACCGACGATTCGTCGCAAAGCCAAGATCGGTGATTGGATTATTGGCATGGGCGGAGCAAAACTAAATGCGGTCGGACGATGCATCTACCTCATGCAGGTGACCGAGACGCTCACCTTTAATGCATACTGGGATCATCCCGAGTATCGCTGCAAACGACCGGTTCGCAACGGCAGTCGGGTAACGATTATGGGTGACAATATTTATCATCGGCCGGCCGGGACGATCGCTTGGGTCCAGGAGGATTCTCATCACAGCCAGATCGACGGTAGCCCAGAACCGTCGAATATCAAGAACGATACCCAGGCGGACCGGGTATTGATTTCTCGCAACTTCTTCTATTTCGGCGATGCGGCACCCCCCATTCCGCAAGAGATTCTCGATCAGCTTCAGTATAGTAATGGACGAGGACATCGGAAATTTACCCAGGTCGAAGCCACGCCATTGCTGGACTGGATACAAGAACAATACAAGGGGCAACAGAACACGGTTATTAGTGATCCTTATCAGTTTATGAAGAGCAGCTCGCGCTACTCGCAACGCATGGACAAAGTCATAGAATAGAATAACGAGCGTATGCGGCGCCGATCGTAATCTGACCGAGGCGACTGTGAGGTCGGCGCGCCGACCTCTTCGCCAGGAACTCTCTCGGATGCTTCAACATGCTCGCGAAACTGCCGTCTGCGCTGAATGAACTCGGCGGATACATCAATCGCTTCATTGAGGTGGTCGGCCGTGACCGTTGGTTCAAACGCCTTGATCAGTTGGAAATCGATCAACGAAAGTCATTCTTTAGTTGGAAGATCGTAGCTGACTACCATTGGTTGGAGATGGCGATCGGGTTCCAGGCTGACGTCCTCGAGAAGGAAGGCCGTCTGCTGCCGGAGCTTATCGATCGATTGATTTTGGCCGCCCTCAATTTCGCAGCCACCACAGTGGAAGTTTACTCGCAGCTATCCCCTGCCGGTAAACTGGTTTTGGAGGGCCGTTTGCGAGACGCTATCAAGGCAGAGACAGGCTTCGCATCCCTGTATCTTGAACTTGACCTCGCTCAGCGCCTTATGGACCACGGTTATGATGTCCAGTTTCCCGACATGGAAGGTACGGCTCGGTTCGACCTGCTCTTCAGCCGTGGGACTTTTGCCGCCGAGGTGGAGTGCAAGAGTCTCTCAGCGGATGCCGGCAGGCAGATCCATCGCAAAGATTTCTACCGCTTTATGGAGACGATCGCGCCGGTTTTGACCAAATATGCGGATTTGAAGCGGCAGGAAGTGGTGATTGTTTCTCTGGCGTCTCGATTAGCTTCGAACACAGCCCACCAAACGCGTCTTTTCCAAGCTACCGCGTCCATTCTGCTGCAGGACGGCTCTCCTTCAATTGTCGAAGGCCCGGATTTTAGGTTGGAGCGTAGGCCTTGCGCTGAATTCCTCGCGCGCGCTCCATTCAGCGACCAGAAAGCTCTCTTCAAGGCGTGTTGTGCAGAATTTGGGCCCAACATTCATGTGTCGGGTGGGGTTAACGAGGACAGTGGATGCCTGGTCGTGATGCGAAGCGAGCGTGAAGACGACACCTCCAAACCAATGTTGGGAGCGATGCGCAAGGCTGCGGACCAATTCTCGGCGCAACGACCAGCTTTCATTGCCATCCAAGAGCATGGGATCGAAGCCGCCGACTTAATGCTTCCGCATGTGCGCCGAAGAGCAGCTGTTCTGTCTTACGCGCTGTTCGAACACTACGGCGCCGCGCACGTCAACGCTACGTATGTTACTGGGCTTGGTGCTGTTGTTTTGCGAGACGGCTACCTGGGAACGCCGGCGTTTGCGATTCCCAATATGAAGCCTACGTTCCCAATTAGCGTCGCCAACGCAGCGCCCTTCCTTGTGCATCTCCCTGATCAAGATTACGCAGCAGCTATCGGTGCTCCCCTGCCTGCGCCGAACATTTCTTTCCTGCCGTTCGACCCGCAACACGATGACTATCGCGACCTGACTTAAGCGGCTTGGCGAATGGACGACGCGTTAAGCCAATTAACAGCTTGAAAGTCTGATTTTCCGACATTATAATGTGGCCATGTCCCCGAACGACACGGAGGCTTTACGCATGAGTGCAACTGTCTTCGTATCACCTCCGGCCGTGGCGGTCTTTCCGACTGCCCAGGTAGAAGCCGCCCTTCGCCAAGAACTAGTTGAAGTGGTCAAGACCGAGGCTGCGATGAAGGGTATGACGCTTCCGTCTGATGCCGCCGGAATTTGTCAAGCGCCAGTTCCGGTGGACTCGCTTGTGGCGGTAGCCACGCTTACCGTCGTTGAAGGTATAGTTGGTTTTGAGTTGCCCGACAGTGTGGTGCGAACCGGTGGTTATGATTCTGTGGACAAAGCCATAGCGGAGCTAATTCCCCAAATCGAGGCCAAATGGAAGAAGAAAAACGGAGTAAAATCATGACCAACGCGGCTATCAAGCATGATTCTGACGACGAGGATCGTCGACGGCTGGGTGAGCGGCTCCGTGAATCCCGCAAATACCTCGGATTGAAGCAAGAGGAGGTTGCACAATACTTGGGGATTCCACGAACAGCTCTTACAGACATCGAGAATGGGCAACGCAGAGTGGAAGCAATCGAGCTGACACGGCTGGCTAAACTGTACCGTCAGCCGATCGGGTATTTCACTGGTGAGGACGAGGCAGTGGCTGACCTTCCGGTGGACGTTGCTCATTTAGCGAGACGGGCGGCGGACCTGTCTCAGCAGGATCGTCTGGAACTCGGGCGATTTGCGGAATACCTGCGGGCTCGTTCCCAATCCGCTCGAGGCTGATCGATGGCGACTCCCTACGCCAATGCCGTGCGAGCGGGCACTATGGCTGCGGCACGCGTGCATCTCGATCTCGATCTGCGTGACGCGATCGAGGCGCGTGGGGGCAATGTAGACGTTTTCGCAGCGATCCAGGCCGTAGACCTGCCGCTGCTGCTCCGACCCCTGCAGGGGCTCCTCGGTGCATATCTGAACCGGCCCAGCCACGGCGTGCTCGTAACAACCCAGCGGCCGATGAGCATTCAACGATTTACAGCTGCTCACGAATTGGGTCATTTCATTATGCGGCACGAGCCAAGTCTCGATGACGAGAGCATTCTTCGGCGGATGCCGGCATCATCGGCGCCCGCCGGTGACCTCCAGGAAGTAGAGGCGGACGCCTTTGGGAGCGCATTCATGCTCCCGCGTTGGCTTATTGGTTGGCACGCTTCCAGGCAAGGTTGGACTATCGACACTTTTCGAAAACCGAGCGCCGTCTATCAACTCGCTCTACGGATTGGGGCAAGTTACGAGGCAACCTGTTGGACGCTCGCTCGCAATAATTTGCTAGAGGCGAAGCAAGCGCGCGAGCTTCTTCAAACTCAGCCTCGCGAGTTGAAAGCCGCCCTTCTGTCCACCTATCGACCGGAAAACTATCGCGGTGATGTGTGGCTTCTCACAGAGCGCGATGCCGGTACTCGCATCGACGGAAGCCGGAACGATCTGTTCGTCCTTCGGCTGAAAGAACACAGCGGCGGCGGCTATCTTTGGGACATCGACGAGCTCAAAGCCAGCGGCTTTGCGGTCGTGCGCGATGAAGTCGTGGCGTTGGACGCTACCGCCATCGGCGGCCCGGTTGTCCGCCGTGTCACTGCGCAGCCATACAACTCTTACCGCGGCCAGATGGCGATTAACGAGCGGCGGCCCTGGGAGCCGGACGAAACTCCTCTAAGCAAGTTGGAGGTCGAGTTCGATCTCACGGGACCGGAGGAAGAAGGCCTCTCACGAGCGGAACGCCGAATTCTGCTAGAGGCGGCATGACTGGCGTTATTGCTCTGAAAGACCTACGCGCCATATTTGGCCCATCTCGCAACCAAGGACCCAGACCAACTTGTTTGGCCTTTGCGGCGAGTGACACCCATGCTGCAATTCGTGAAGGTTGGAGCCCTCTGTCCTGCGAATATCTTTTTTATCAGGCACAGAAGCGGGCCAACCTACCGCCCGACAGCGGCGCACGATTGTCGTCCATGTTGGACGCGCTTCGTGAAGCGGGCCAACCAGAGGAAGCTGGATGGCCCTATCTCAGCGAAACGCCTGGATCAGAGTGGTCCCCTCCTGCGGGCATAGGGTCATTATTTGCCCGTAATGGAAGGTCCTCTCACCCGACAGTCGACGACATCATCCGGCTGCTCGATGACGGGCGCCCCGTCCTTATAATGATGATGTTGTCAGCCGCGTTTTATCGACCTTCTCAAGAGGGCTTTGTGCAGCCTGCATCTGGGGAGCAGCCCGAGCGAGATAGGCGCCACGCCGTGATCGCAGTTGGCCACGGCACAATTGACAACCATCGCTCGATCCTTATCCGCAACAGCTGGGGCCCCCGATGGGGACTGGATGGCTACGCGTGGCTCACGGAGCCGTATCTGGCGGCCCGTCTGTTTGGCTCAGCGGAACTGCTGGAGGAAGTGCATGTACCTGCCCATCCCACAACAACCTGATTGCGCCACTGCCTGGCGCGAGGCCGTCAGAGCTGTAGACGGGCGGCCAGGCCACACTGCCTACAACGTTGTGATCGACATCGCTGATCCAGTGGTTAGGGCCGATCGCCAAAATCCAAAGGTAGCTGTCGTAGAAAGCTTTCTGTCCAACTCCGGAAAGTCCGTCGAGACCGTCGCTAACACGATTTTTCCGCAAAGCCTCTATTTTCGATACGGCGCGCCTGCATTCTTTGACGTCTTCAAAGAGAAGGTTCTTGGGAAAGTTCGACGAAACGAGCGCTGGTCAGGCTACTACTTCGAGCGAATGATGCAGTTGCCCGGAGCAAGCAACAATCTTCCGAATCCTCTGTGGGACGTGGTACAGAGGATTCGCGATCCAAACGTCAAGGCGCTCAACAAATTCGAACTCGTGATCTTCGACCCGCTGCGTGATATTGATGGATCGCCATACGGAGGCCAGTGCTTGAGCTTCTTAAGTTTCAAGCTCGTTCCTGCGACGCCGAAAGTACTATCGCTTACTGTAATGTACAGAAACCACTTTTATATTGAGAAGCTTCTTGGAAACCTCGTTGGCCTCGGCCGACTCATGAATTTTGTTGGACGGGAGAGCGGGGTCGCGGTCGGAAATCTCACGGTGATCTCCACGCACGCGGAAATCGATCAGCCAGGCCAGAGTAAACGGTCCGATATTGAACTTCTGCTCACCAACTTCGACCAAGCGTGACATAGAGTCTATCAGAACGGAAGCTCGAGAGTGCGATTTTCGATAGGGCCTTCGTTGAGACCATAGATCGTTTGTAGGCCCGCGATAAAGTCGGACTGGCCGCCGTAGCTTGGATGACGGACCGTAATAACGGGTATCTCAAAGTCAACCAAGGCAGCGCCAGCGTCGCGCCCGATAGCCACCATCCGTCTCGGCCGGATCATTTCAATGAGCGCGATGAGAAACGGCCAAGCAGTGTCCCGCTCCTTGCGAGTGTGACAACGGTTTGAGAACGGGTCCCCAGACTCGTGGGGATGAAGCGGGAAAACATTCCACAGAACAACTGGCTCGGAAATCCGCGTCAACATCCGCCAAACGATGGCTGCAGTTCGTTCCGCAACAACAGGGCCGCGTGTTGCCCGTCGGAGCGAAACGCCTCCGAGCAGCTGCCCTGCATCGCTCAGATGGACCTCGTCGGTTAGTGGCACACCTGTCCGGCGACCTCCCCGATACCCAAGATCACGTGCGATCCAGATCGTATCGACTCGCGCATCCAACGCGGCTTCGAGGCATTGGACGAAATTCGCTGTTCGCAGACGCGATGCATCTGAACGATCATGAACCGGGCAACAGTCGCGATACGGATTGAACACATCCGGCAAGTCCAGTTCTGCCAAAGCAGCAACGAAATCGCGCGGTGTTTTCAAGGGAGAGCCTCGATGCTGAGCCGCCGCTGGCCGGCGTCAATGTGAAGAACCCCCCGGCGATGCTGGCGGAGGTAGCGGAACGCCTCATACCCTTGAAGGATAGCCTCTTCCCAGAGCCACAACGGCGTTTGTTCTGGCTCATAGCCTGCGACGAATTGACGTATGTGCTTCATTAGGTCGAACGGCAAATCGCCCCGATTCATCCCGGCAAAGAGATCAAGGTTCACAGCCTGGCCGAATATCCAGGTTGTTATCCCCTCTTCGATCAGGATCGCTCGGGCGCCGTCCTGCGCTTCGTCGACTTTGGCCGCGCTCTTACGCTTTAGGCGGAACAATGCGCGGATCACCGGCGACCATCCCAGGACAGCCACATACGCATAGTGAAAGACGTCGTGGAAGCGATAGTCGTCAGCGGTCATGGCATTGTCGGTGAGCCGGTCGCCAATGTTGATTCCATTGCATCGTTGGAAGACGTAGGTGCGGTCTCGTACCTCACGCTCAAAGATTTCGACACGAAGATCCCGATGAAGCTGCTCTTCTAGCAAAGCCCCAGCATCAAGCAGATCAGGATAAACTGGGTCTCCAGGCCATCGGTCGCGAATTTTTGCGAGGTTTTTTACCGCCGCAGCCTCCAACGTGACCCCGGCCTCATTCGCCGCTTGAACGAGGCCCTCCATAACAGTTGCCAAGCGTTGCTTCAAAGACTGCTTGTCTTGATCGAAGCGTCCCTCTTCAAACTCAGCGACCAAAACCCCGATGGCGCCGGCGAGCTTTAACAGCGTACGCTCGAACGCTGCCGTCGGCTCTCCCCGGTGCGGCATGATTTCAGGCTGAAGGGACGACAACAGAGTGGGCGCGGCGGCTTCGGCCGGCCCGCCAGTTGGGGCGGAGTGACGGACGATGTCATCCAAGGCGATTCCACCCCGGGAGGCAACGGCCGTCAGATACCAGAGGACGTCGCCCAGTTCCTCGACGACCGCCGCTGCATATCCGACAAAGGAGATACGGTCTCGCTGCTTCTTCTTGACCTCACTCAGGAGACTTCCGGCTTCACCGAACAACCCCAACAGAGGGAACGTCATCGTGCCATCGCCTGCACGGCGGTCCGACTTTAACGCCTCCGCCGCGTAGCCATCTACCGAAAGAGGGGAAAACAAGCCGGTCATCGTACGCGATTCCTGCGGCGATCGGATATCGCTCCTTTAGGAACAGGAATTCCATAGGCCTCAAGAGCCCTCAGAACGATTACCCTAATTGGCTCCCGGGTCTCCGCAGAACGGACATCGAGATGCCGCTTGGTCACAGCGGGCACCTGGACCTGCAGATGTTCATCAACATCGTCGTTGGCGACTGGATGTTTCATGAAAACACAGTATCATGATTAAATGAAACCATGCAATTGGCTACGATTTCTCGGATGGGTCAATTTTGCGGGGAAGTCGCATGCCAAACACAGCTTTGTTTCTCCACATAACGGACGCGCACCTGACGTCAGCTGGCACCGAGTTTCCACGTGACGACCATAAGGTTCGCGTCCCCGGCATTTATCAGGACACTCGCGAAGCTGCCCTGCGGCTGATGCTGCAGCGGCTGTCCGAAAGGCTAGCAAAGGAGGGTCGTCGACTGAGCGGTGTTCTGTTTTCGGGTGATGCGCAGCACCAGGGCCGGCCAGGCGGGCACCAGCTGCTTTTGGATATGTTGCTTGAGAACCTGGCCGCTGTCGGAGCGACAGCGGCCAACATTGTTGCCGTGCCCGGCAATCATGACGTCGTACGTGGGAGCCAGCCAGGTTCACTCGAACGATATGCCGATTTCGTCGACGCATGGCGAAAAGCAGGCTGCGTGACGCCATGGCTCGACGGAGTAGACGACAGTTTCTTGGATGGGGGCGAGCATCGCCTCGTGGCACAAGACGGGAGCTGGGCGGTCTTTCCAATCAACACCAGCAATTGGTCACAGGTCAACGCCACGTTGCCGGAGCCTCTTAGGAGCGTATGGGAAAAGATATCCGAAACAATGGCGGGCGGAGATGCGGAAAAAGAAGCTCGGCTTCGCCACCAACTGAATGAACTGGCCCGCTATGACATGGCAAGAATCTCAAGCCAGCAGCTGGAGGTCGTGCGCGGCTTGATCGAAACATCGCCGCGGCCAGTTGGGGGGGTACCGCTCCGGATTGCGGTTCTGCATCATCACCTCAGAGCACCGAGCTTGCGCGAGGAGGTAAAACCGTTCGCAGATGTATCCAACCTTGAGCAGTTGCGCTCGTTTCTGCGCGATCGCCGGATCGCAATCGCACTCCATGGACACAAGCACGAACAGGCCGTTCAGTTTGACCACGTCTACGACCAGGACGGTGAGAGCCAGCACCGCACGCTGGTGATCTCGGGTTCAACGTTCGAGCCGGGAAATGAAGCGGATTCTCTTCGCCTGATTACGATCACCGGCTTGCCAAACAGCCCTTCAGTTACGATCGAGCCAATTTCTCTTCCCAGGGGTGGGGTGGATGCCAAGGAACATCCGCCCATCATTCGACGTCTCTGGTCCGCATCGACAATGCCTGGCAGCCCGACCCTTATTCAGGGGACAGATCTTGACGAGGTGTACGAGAGAGCATGCGAAGCAGCTGGAGCTGAGGCTGCAAATGGAATGCTTGTCGTTCATCTCGACTTGCCGGCCTCAGCCGGGGCGGAACTTCCTCTGCCAACCACCTATCCGTTGCCAGAACCGATGGAAGACGCGGACCGGCGAAGGTGGCTTAGCGAGCTCGTGGCGTGGTGGCAGTTGGAGCGTTCAGGGCTCGAACATCGAATGCCTTTCGTCCATGGCAGTCGCCTTCGACGCTTCGGTGGCAAAATCAATCAGATCGAACGGATCATCAAACTCTTGAGAGAAAAGCCGAGCACGCGCGCGCTCGCTGTCCTCGTAGATCCTTTTCGGGATTTTACCGAGGACGGTCAAAACGAAGAATTCGCGTCGTTCTGCCTCGTCGAATTCAAGCGTCGTGATGTGAGTGGGTCACAGCACTTCGTCGATGCCATCGCCTTTTATAGAGCGCAGGAATTTGCGCGCTGGTGGCCAATCAATGTTGCTGAGTTGCGGCTGCTTCAGCACGAAATTTGTGGGGCACTTAGCTTCCTGCCAGGACGAATTACAACGATAGCGGGCGACGCTCGCACGCATTCGCGATCACCCACACAAGTTGCGATGCCAATCATCGACCGATGGCTCGATCAGGCACCCGAGCGATTGTATTTGCTTGGGAACGCTCTCGCCCAGTGTACCGTCCGCGTAGGTCGACAGCGCGACGCGGTTCGAGGATGGTTCCGAACGTTGGCCGACCTTGAAGCAGCTGCCAAGGAGTATAATCCCGATGGGCTTCCGATAGCCATCGAGGGTCTGAAACACTTGGGCTCGTACCTCGAGGTGATCCATGAGGATGGTGAGGAAAGCCTTGCAAAGTTCGTCCGAGTACTGCTCAGGCTTGCTCGGGCCAATGAAACCTACGAGAAGGGCGCTCGAACGAGATCCGATTTCGACCGTTGGGGACAGGACGCATTGGACTTGCTCGCAGACCTGAGGGAAATGACCATCAGTCGAGTTGGTGCGCTACCTGCGCCCTAAGATCGAGTTTTCTAGTCCTGAGCCTCTTTTGACGGATGGCAGGTTTTCACTGATCGGTATGGACGGATTCGTCATTTGGCCTCTGACCGCGGCCTTGTTTGTTGCTGCCTGGCCGCTGTTCTTGGCAACCCAGACTATAACTCGGTTCTGATCATTCC
This sequence comes from Mesorhizobium sp. L-8-10, assembly GCF_016756635.1. NCBI lineage: Bacteria > Pseudomonadati > Pseudomonadota > Alphaproteobacteria > Hyphomicrobiales > Phyllobacteriaceae > Mesorhizobium > Mesorhizobium sp. L-8-10. The sequence goes on from NZ_AP023263.1 coordinate 7,228,380, forward strand.
GGCTGTATTGGCATCCGGATAAATCGTCGAATAGCCGTAGCGGTTCTTAAGTCCGCCAACGTCCCATTTCGACGTATGCATGCTCTCATAGTTGAAGATGAGCTCGATGCCCCCGCCACCGTGCTTCACGGTGCGGGCAATCGATTCGATGTGTGGGTGTTTGTGGCGCGAGCCGTCTGTTGAAACGAGGAAACGTCTCGCGCTGATCTCCTTCATCAGTTCGACCGAATGTGTGCCGTGGCTGCCGTGATGGGAGAGCTTGAAGGCGTCGAGGGCGACAGGTCCGCCGTTGCTCCGTATCCTGGCAAGCGAGGCGGCCAGCAGCGGGGCGTGGCCGTCGCCTGTCAGCACCGCGCGGCGTCCGTCGAACTCGGCCAGCACACAAATGCTGGAACCATTTGCAGCCGAGGTGTCAGGCTCGAAGTCCGATTGCGCCGCTTCCTCCACTTCTTCAGCAGTCAAAGCGCCAAGGCTTTCTACGATAACGGAATCAGTGTCGTCCTCTTCCGCACCAAGCAGTCCGGCCTTCCTCAACTCCTCCTTCCAAACCGGCTCAAGCGTCTCCAACTTGGGCCAGGTCGGTGACAGCAGCGTCAGTTGCATCCCGTCATTCAAGGTCTTCACCGGCAGTTCGCCGCTGTCGGGGATCACCACGGACTTACCATCGAACGCCGCGTTCCAATCCCAGCCCTTGGCCTCGATGCCCTTCGTGAATTCCTCTCCCTGCTTGGCGCCGAGCGATTCAACACGTTCGAGGTGACGGTGGCCGTTGAACCAGACATCCTTGAAGCTGACCGGCAGGTCGGGCGCCTTGAGCATAGCAAGCAGACCCTCGATGTGATCAGCATCGACATGGGACAGTATCAACAACTCGAACTTCCGCTGGTCGGCGGGCAGCGAAGCGAAACGCTCCTTTAGTGTATTCCACGCGAGTTTGCGGCCGCCATCGATCAGGATACGGCGCGGGCGGACCTCATCGCCATATTCGATCCACAGGCAGTCGCCCTCGCGACCCGGGAGCATGTCGATGCGAAAGATGCTCATCGCTGTGTCCTGTCGCTAATCCTGACAACAGTAAATGCCTGGGAGAGATCGAGCCGCAGCGCGATCCGATGCACGATCTTCATCTTCTCCTCCACGCCAGGGTCGTCGGCGAACTGCGTTAGGCCGTCGAGCAGCCAGGACACACCAGCAGAATAAAACGGAACACCCCGGTCGAAGGCATCCAGCAAACTGGCGCGTGCCTCTTCACCGGAATTCTTGTCCCTTGGAAAACGAAGACGTAGCGAGGCTTTCAGAATGGCGCCGTCCGGAATATGCGGGAACCAGTTGGCCAGATTGTCCACCCAGTCATGCCAACTGGCTTCTTCAAGATCTCCAGCCGCGAGCAAGACATATCCGCCTGCCGCTGCGCCAAGAGGGTTCCGTACTTTTTCGTACAGCATGTGGCGGGCCTGCCGTACCGCGATCGCTGCCTTGGGCAACGCGGAGGCGGACATCAGTCCGGCCATTGGGGCGAAATCGGGATCCTCCACAACGACGCCGATCCGGATGTCGTTCTGCCGTGGCTCCATACGTACCATCATCTGAACGGGGACCCGCTCGTCTGTGCCAACGCCCTGCCAAGGCAACGGCAACGATACCGCGAAGCGCTCCCCAAGCCACTCGACGAGACCGAATTGCCGTTGATGTGCGGCATCGACCTGATAGAGCCAAGTCGCCTCGCTGCTGTCTTGCCAGGCAGGCGCAAGCGAAGCTAACGGTGCGGTATCCGGCGAGAGGATGTTCCTCCAGGCCTCGGCGGCGCGCAGCGCACTCTGCCAAATGCGTACCGTCGGCTGATCGGTGCGTGCTCGGGCATGGCGACCGGTGCTTTCCAGGCCGGTCGAGACGACTACATCCTTCGCCGAGAGCCGCCGCAGCGTTTCCGCGCCCTCGACATTGCCGACCAGATACTGCAACCCGAGCCATTCGTGGGGTGAATGCTCGACGGACTGAAGCGTGACTGGCAAGTGCTCTCCGCTTGCCACAGCAACTTCCTTGCTGATCACCTCTCCAGACGGGAGTGTAGCTTCGACCAACCAGCGTCCAGGTTCGACTCCAACCGAATAGGCTCGGCTGCCAGCGTTGGCGGGGATAGTGACATCGATCCTCCGCCCTCGTGTCACCGCGTCGCCGCTTTCGTTCGCGACTTGCTGGAGGGTGGCGACCGCTCCCATCGAGGTCTGTACCGATTGCTTGTGCAGGCGGAGCGCGAGGCTGCTCATGTCGGCACCTTGACGTTCACAATCCGGAAAGCTGGACGTACCGTGTTGGGAACAATGCAGGGCGGTTTCGCCCCAAAGGTAACGCTGAAATCATAGCTACCCGAGGGCAGTTGCAACGCCCACTCGGTTTCATTGAGTCCCTCGGGCGGTGCGGCCTCTGGTGCCCCGCCGGCGGTCTGGTAGGTAAGTGATGCCGAGGCGAGCGCTTCGGGCGGGTCGCTCTTCACATAGACAAGTGCATGCGGCGGGTTTTGCAGGAAATTCAGATGGATGTTCGAAACGTCATCGGCGGTCGGGACCTGTTGCTTTTTGATCGCCAGCGCCTGGCGCGCCGCTACATGCTCCACCGCAGTCTGGATCCTATTGGTGCTGATGCGCCAGTCTCCCATTTCGTCATCGGCGGCGAGATCGCTCAGCGCTTTCACCAACGCATCGGTGAAGATTGTAGGCTTGCCTGGGAGTGCGAAAGCCTTGAACCCGTTGAGCGTGGCATAGAAGACGGGAGCCCGGCGTGGCGGCAAACCGAAGGGGCGTTGTCCTCCCCCGATGACAACCTGACCGGCGTGGCCGATTGCCTCGATCAGCGTGTCGGTGGAGGCGCGGCAGGCATCGATGAAGAAGCACTGTTCGCTCGCCTTACTGCGCCCCATCCCTATCCGCAGGCGCCGAAAATCGATTGCGCCTTCCAGCGCGTTGAGAGGATTCGCGCCATAGTCCGAGAGTAGCAGGGCCGTATCGGTTCCAGCCGCGATGCCGTGCCCGCAGAAATAGAAGATCAGAAGGTTGTCGGCGTTCTCATCGCCTCGCTTGAAAAACTCGGTGATGGCCAGGCGCACATTGATGGAGTCCGCCAACGCGACGTCGAATTTGATGGCCGGGTTTCTCGGGTCCAGGAACGGGGCCGGTATGGTTTCTGAAAGCAGCAGCGCGACACTGGCCAGCGGTTTCGTCGGATTGTGGAAATTCTCGGACATCAGCCAGGATGCGAACAACCGCGCCGAGATCGGCGGCGATGTCAGCTGCTCCATTCCGTCATGGTGTTCAGTGCGCGCCTTCGAGCCACCATTGAGATGCGGATAGTCGCCGACGCCGATCACCAGCGCATGCGTCGCCGGTCCAGCCACCGCGAGGTCGTGGACTAAGAAAGACTGCGCCATTAGTTCCTCCAAGGTCTGCTTATGGCAAAGTCAATATGAAAGACGCTATGATGACAATGGTATTCTTTTTCTTGCGGGGCGGCAGGAATACTGCCTAGGAGAAACAATTGTGCAGTCCACGACAGACACCGGACCATCGGAGACGCAACTTGCTGATTCGGTTGCCGGATTTGGCTGGGACGGCAACATGCTCGAACCAGGCATTGCGCTGGCAATGTCGGGCGGCGGTTTCCGCGCAATGCTGTTTCACGCCGGCGCGCTGATGCGGCTCAACGAGCTTGGCGTGCTGTCGAAAGTCAGACGGGTCTCAAGCGTATCCGGTGGCTCGATCTCTGCCGGACATCTAGCCGCGGTTTGGCGCGGGCTCGGCCGTCCCGATGCCAATGGGGTCTTCGCAGAATTCAAGGTAAAGTATGTTGCACCGATCCTTGCTTTCTCGCGAAATGATCTCGACGTGAAGAATGCCCTTGTCGGCCTGCTGCCCGGCTTCTCGGCAGCGTCCCAGGGGCGAAAAGCTATGAGAGGAACCTGCTCGGCACACGGACGCTGCAGGACATTCCGGACAATCCGCACTTCGTATTCTGTGCGACCAATCTGCAGACCGGCGTTCTGTTTCGCTTCTCCAAGCCCTATGCGGGCGACTACGTGATTGGTCGGCTGGACAAGCCGAAAATCAGACTCTCGCAAGCGGTCGCGGCTTCCTCGGCTTTTCCGCCGGTCCTTTCGCCGATGGAACTGAGACTGCCGGAAGGCAGCTTCACCGACTGGCCGACACGATCCGGCATCCAGTCGATGTCGCAAGGCGAACTTGCGGCGTTGCGCAAAAGGATCGTGCTGACCGACGGTGGCGTATACGACAATCATGGCTTGGAACCGGTGGTCAAACGCTACATGACCGCGCTGGTCAGCGACGGCGGCGCGCCGTTCGGGCGAGGTGCCGAGATCGGCTTTGATTGGGTGCGGCAGCTCCGGCGTATCCTCGATGTAACAGACAACCAGGTCCGGGCGTTGCGGCGGCGCAATCTCATCGACAGGTTGTCGGCTGGCAAAGCGGCCTTCGACAAGGGCACGCTGAGTGCCAATGAGACGCGCGCGCACGAAAGACTTGGCGCCTATTGGGGAATTGATACCGACGCCGCCAAGTTCACGCTACTTGATGCGTTGCCCTGTGACGGCCCGCTCACCGATCGTCTGGCAAGAACCTCAACACGCCTCGCCGATCTCGGCGAAACCGTCTCGAAGCAACTCATCAACTGGGGATACGCGATTTGCGACCGCAGTGTGCGAACTCACTATCGCGGCGCCGATCCGCTGGCTGAGATCCGACCGGCTTGGCCGTATAGCGAGGCAGCTTTGTGAGCTCCACGTTTCATTCATAGTTGCTTTTGGCCGTTCGCCCCAAAGGCCACTCAGATTGGGAGGTCCTCGTCCAGTTGAGCACCCACCACCGCGACTGGAATATCGCCTGCCAGCAGCTTCTCCTTCGACAGCAGCCCGGCGTCTTCAAGCGCATCGAAATCCGGCAGCTGGCGCAACGTGTCGAGCCCGAACTGCGACAGGAAGTTCTTCGTCGTCACATAGGTGTAGGGAGCGCCCGGCTGCGGACTGCGCGGTCCCGAGGCGATCAGGTCCTGCGCGCGCAGCACGCCAATCAGATCGCGCGACACCTCCTTGCCGAAGAAGGAAGACAGCTCGCCGCGGGTGATCGGCTGGAAATAGGCAATGCACATGAGGACGAGCGCCTCCGACTGCGACAGTTCTTTTGTCCCCTGCCCCGCAGGGGTGCCGAAGGCGGCTGGATGGCGTCGCCAAAGAGTTTCTTGGTCCGGTGCTGCCAACCGCTGGCGACGGAAACCAACTCGTAGGGGCGGCCGGCGAGCTCGGCGCGGATGTCGTCGATGACCAGGTCGAGATTGCAGTTTTTTCCCACCACCCGCGCCAGCACCTCGCGCGGCACAGGCTCGCTGGCGGCAAAGATCACCGCTTCGACGCGGCCCATCCATTCGCGCCAGCGCAGTTCCGGCGGCAGATGTTCCAGCTCGGTGTCCAGCAACGCCGGCTGAACGTTTGGCTTCCGGCGGGCAGACGCTTCGGTCATCCCTACAACCCAAACAGCCGAAAGGTGGTGCGGCCGGAGAGCTCGCGCACGGCCTCCAGTTGCTGCAGCCGTTCGAACAGCCGCCGCGATGCAAAGCGAGACAGATTTTTCGTCGTCAGCGATCCGGAGACGGCGTCTTCACTGAGCAGCAGAAAGATTACGTCGCCGGCGCCTTTGGCGCGCAGTTTCGGCGCCACCGCCAGGAGTTTTTCGGCACGACGCGACAAATCGGTGGCCAGCCGGCAGGCCTCCGCCGCCGCTTGGACCAGCGCGACGCAGACCGCGCGGTCGAAATTTTTTTCGCCCGGTCGGATGCGCTTGCCGCCGCCGGCCTGGGCGCGGAAGGGCGGGCCAAAAGCCTGGGCGATCAGCAGCGGGAGCGGCAGCGGCCAGCGCAGGCTTTGCGCCAGCACCAGGTCGGCCAGCCACCAGGCAAAGAGCTCGGCATCCGGCCTCATAGCGACGACATGAGCGGCGATCGCCGCGGCGGCGAATGGCGCCGGCCGCTGCGACTCCGCTAGGGTATTGACCTCCACGCAAAGCGCTGCGAGCGCGGCACCGTCCCAACGGAGTCCGAGCAGCTCTACGATCTTGGCCAAACGATCGGCGGTGGCGACAGGAGGCCGCAGCGCCAGCTGCCGCCAGGCGCCAAAAATAGCGCCGGCTGGACCGGGGTCGGCGCCGGCCGGGCGCAGGTGCCAGGTATCGCGAAGGGCGGCCGCGTCCTCCGCGCGGCCGGCGAGCCGCATGCTGGCGGCGGCGCAGTTGAGCGCCAGCCGCTGGCGCCAAGCCCCGGCCCAGGCAGGCTGCGCGCGCGGCGAGGCCGTCGAGCGTGCACAAGGCGGCGCCGGCCTGGAAGGCGGCGGCGGCGCCGCTTGGCCCGCCGCCGCCGGCGAGCGCCCAGGCCGGCACGGTCGGCGGCGCGGTGGAGTTGGCGATCGCGGGATCGAGGCGAATCATGGTTTTGGAGGGTAAAGCGGCCGTGCGCTTTGCGCCATGATTTGCACGCTGAAACGCACAGGCTGTCGAAGGCACAAAACGAATGATAATGTTGCATTATCAGTTGCTTAACTCTACTCTTCCACTCGCAACAAGTTAGCTGGATAACATCACTCTTCGGGCACACCCGGACGACGGTTCGGTGCAGCCACTCACGTCAATCCGGACAGTCCCGTCTTCTCGTCGCGACTATCCCGGTACCCGGAGTTGGTCACGGCGACCTGCTTCCGAGCCACCTTTCGAATAGGCCGAGCTCGGATCACCAGCTCTAAAGCTCCACGTGATTGCCTATTCGATAAACCCTCCGTCAAGATTGCAGCGGCTAGAAGCCGCCGCAGCCAAACGGTCACAGCGCCCGCCCAATCGAACCTGAAATCATACCGGCAGGCGGACTTGCACGGGGGCTGTCAGTGGAGCAGGCGCGTGAAAGAGCACATGAAATAGGTGTATCGCCAATATTTTCGTATTGCTCTAATCGATTATAGTTGTGAAGCGCAATTTCAGCCCGTTTACTTGCCGCTCAAGTCACGCATAAAAGAAGGTAGCACCGATTCGGTAGCTTATCCCCTGTCTTTTGCGTACTCGCGGCCCGTGGCGCCGAGTGGACGATTGAAGATCGCCGGTCTCACTAGCAGGTGGGCACAAGCGCCTGGGGCCGGTTGGCAAGCCACAGGAGTAGGACAAATGTCGAAGGATTCGGGTAAGGGCGATCACGGCGGCAAGATCGAGATCACGGTGGTGGTGAACGGCCAGCCCACGCAGGTCGAAGCCAATCCCAACCAGCCGCTTCACGTCGTTCGTGCCAAAGCCCTTGAGAACACGCAGAACGTCGCCCAGCCGGTCGAGAATTGGGAATTCAAGGATGAGGCCGGCAACCTGCTCGACGTTGACAAAAAAGTTGGCGATTTCGGTTTCGCGAACATTGTGACCCTGTTCCTCAGCCTGAAGGCGGGTGTAGCAGGTGCCTGAAATCCAGACTGTGGACCCTGCGGTCTCGCGAGCGAAATTCGATCGGCAGATCGGCTGGTTCCAAACACAAGCGGGCGCTTACCGGGCTCAGGGTTGTTTCCTGATCGAGGCGAGATTCCCTACTGCCTTCTTCATCTTCGCACCGCCCAAGATAAGGCCACAGATAATCGGTGCAGCTGTCGAGATCGACTTCTCCAATTACGACCTCCGACCTCCGTCGGTAGTCTTCGTCGACCCCTTTACCCGCCGGCCGGTTGCCCGCAAGGATTTACTGCTAAGTATGCTCAGACGACCGCATCTACCCGGAACCCCACCGGATATGATTTCGGTCCTCATGCAGCAGAAAGCTCTGTCGCTAGCGGACTTCCTCCAGGCCAACAGTGCGGAACATACGCCATTCCTGTGCATGGCAGGCGTCCGGGAATACCACGACAATCCAGCCCATTCAGGTGACTCATGGCTTCTCCACCGGGGTTCTGGCGAAGGCTGTTTGGCCTTTATCCTGGACAAGATCATCAAGTACGGGACCGGCCCCGTGGAGCAGATACAGTATCAGTTCCAAATCTCAGTGGGAGCGATGGTAGTACCCCCATCCGCCATCCCGGAATGAGCGTTTTGATGGATGTAACGACCGTGACGCTCCCGCGCCACTGCATCTCGACTGTGCATGCGCATCTGCGCTCGGTTGGTCGCGAAGGCAATGAGGGGATGGCGCTCTGGGTCGGCGTTCAGCAAGACCAGCATTTTGCCGTAACAGAGACCGTGCTCCCGGCGCAGCGTCACATTCGGACGGGCGATGGTGTTTGCGTGATGGTTCCGGCCGAGGAACTGCACCGGCTTAATGTCTGGCTCTACAATAGCGGCCTGAAACTCTTGGCCCAGATCCATAGCCATCCGGGCCGAGCCTACCATTCGACGACCGACGATGCTTATGCGGTTGCTACCACGGTTGGGTGTCTGTCGCTGGTAGTGCCGAATTTCGCCCGCGAGCCTTTCGATTTTGCTCGAGTCGCCGCCTATCGGCTCGACGGAAAAGCCAACTGGAATGCGCTCCCTTCCGCGGCACTGTCGCGAATGATCACAATAACGAGTTGAACAATGGCACTCGCTAACTTCATCGACCGCGCCGCCACGGCGGCATCTCAGGTCCTAGCCGATTTTCATCTGGAGGACTTTAAAGCAGCTCTTGAAAAGCAGGTCGTGGCCGTCGCCTTTGACGATCAAGCCGCTTCCTGCGCCGAAGGCCAGGCGACACTAGATCTTGCGGTGAGGTTGCTCGCCAGGCTCTATCCAGTTCTGGCGATACTCCCGCTGGGCAGCGCGGCAAGCTTTCAAGCCCAAGCGCTGGAGCGCTTGGCAAAGTCGATAAATCCAAAAGTTGGCATCCGGCGTTCCGGCAAGTCTGCCACCATCTGCGTAGTTGCAGGGGTGACGCGCCCACCACTACGGTGCCCGACCTTTTTCATGGGATCGGACGGTTGGGCGGCAAAGCTGTCGCGTACGGACCCGGTGGGCTCCGGCTCGAGTTTGCTGCCCTATGGAGCTGGCGCCGCCAGTTGCTTCGGCGCCGCCAACGTCTTTCGAACCATCTTCGCCGCCCAGCTGACCGGCGCCGAGTTAGACGAAACCATCGACCTCTCGTTATACAGCTACGACAAGACCAAAGCCGGCGAGGCAGGCCCGATCGACATACCTGTCGACCTTGGCGAAACGCACCTCGTTGGGCTCGGTGCGATAGGCCATGGCTCGCTTTGGGCGCTAGCGAGACAACCCGGTCTCACGGGTCGTCTGCATGTAATCGATCACGAAGCAATCGAACTCTCAAACCTGCAGCGCTACGTATTGGCCGGCCAGGCGGAGATTGGCATGTCCAAGGCGGTTCTTGCAGCCACCGCCCTTAGATCGACGGCCATTGGGGTCGAGGCGCACCCGCTGACGTGGGCAGAATATGTTGCGCGCCACGGCGACTGGGTCTTCGACCGAGTGGGTGTGGCGCTTGACACCGCCGCCGACCGTCTGGCGGTCCAAGGTGCTCTGCCCCGATGGATCGCGAATGCCTGGACGCAGGAGCACGACCTCGGCATCTCGCGGCACGGGTTCGATGACGGCCAAGCTTGCCTTTGTTGCATGTACCTGCCGTCCGGGAAATCCAAGGACGAGCACCAGCTGATTGCCGAGGAACTCGGAATACCGGAAGCACACGAGCAGGTGAAAACGCTCCTGCAGACCAATGCCGGAGTTCCCAACGACTTTGTAGTTCGGGTGGCTACAGCGATGGCTGTGCCGTTTGAACCGCTAGCCCCGTTTGTTGGCCAGCCCCTGCGTTCCTTTTATCAGCAGGCTATCTGCGGCGGTCTGGTGTTCCAGCTCAGTGATGGAAGTCGCCGCGTTCGAACCGTGGTTCCGATGGCCTTCCAGTCAGCGCTTGCCGGGATTATGCTTGCCGCCGAGCTCGTCAAACACAGCGCGGGTTTTCCCGTGGGCCCGACGACGAGCACTCGGGTGAATCTTCTGCGCCCACTTGGCTCCCGCTTGCACGATCCGAAGGCCAAGGATTCCAGCGGCCGCTGCATCTGTAGCGATGACGATTTCATTGCCGCTTACAGGCGCAAATACGGCAAGAGCATCGTACAGCTAAGCGATGTCTCCGCCGCCTAAAGCAGACGCGCGAATGTCTCCGTTGCCGCCGGGCGGCGATGTGCGCGCCACTACGAAACCCCATGTCCGCTCCTCTGCCGTCCGAGGGTCCATGAGATAGCCTCCCCACGCGCCACACCGGAAACCTCCTTTCCGATGTACCGATCAAGCACCGGCCTCCATGGCACGAGCGTGAACTCGCGCGACTTCTCGATCACGGCATATTTGCCGCTGGCAAGCTCGACCGATCGGCGCAGCGTGCCTTCTATTCGTTCTCCAGGCTGCGCTTCGGCATACGAGAGACCGAGCTGATCCGACAGCTGGCCGGCGACACGGTTCAGCTCGCGCTGGCGCAGGATCGAAATCATGTTGGCACGATAGACGACCCGGTCCTGTTCTTCGTGCGCGAGGCCTTGCGCGATCAGCCACTGCCGCCGACGGGCATGCGCCTCCCGCACCTCATGCCCGAAGCCTGAGTTGCGCAACGGCTCCGGTCTCTCGGCAACCAGGTTCCGGTCGAGCCAGGTGGCGCCTTCGAAGCTGACTTGGCGTTCCAGCGGCATTGATGAGAGCTTCTCGACTATTACAGGCTCGACCCTGGCCCGCAGGCGCTCGTATTCCGCGACACGATCGAGATGATCCGGCGCGATGATCCAGGTGCCATTCGGCTCTCGCTCCACGCCGCCGGTGGAGCGCCGGATCGCGTCCAGCCGGCGGATATGCGTCTCGGCAAAGCTTTCGGTGGCGAACGCATCATGCTTGAGGTGCATATCGACGCTGTAACGGCCGCCGTGTGCGGTAGCGATGTCGGCGATTGTACGGTCGACTTGCCTGGGCTTGGTATCCCTAGACGTAACACGCACGATGCAGCCGTCGGGCGTCGGTTCTGTCAACTCGCCTTTGCCGATGTCTATCCAATGGCTTTTGCCGTCAACGCCGTCGACGATGAGGTAATGCCGATCGTTGATTTCGTCGGCGAGCCCGCGCGCGACGAGGCGGCCGACGACCGGTGTGGAGGGCTCTTCACGTCGATCGTGGACAAGGTAATCGGCGGCACTGCGAGCGAGCCCCTTGCCAGTCAGCTCGCGGTGCATGGTCTTGATGATGTCGCCGCGTTCGCCGGTGCGGCGCAGCGTGGCTTCCAGCTCATCATCCAGGCGCCAGCGGACCGGGTCGACCTCCTCGGCTAAGCCCATCCGCTCGAGCTTGCGCAGACGGCCTTGATGCAGCGCCTGGCGAAAGGCGTCGCGGCCGTCCGTAGAAACAAGTCGGTCCTCATCGCGCATGCGCAGCAGCTGCCGGTCGATGCTGGTGAAGCGTTCCTGCTCCATTTCCTGGCGCAAGCGCTGTTCAATCTCGCGGTCGGTACGGGGACCGAGGTCGAGGCTCACCAGTTCGGCCGCCCGCTCGCGGATGCCGCTCGAAATATACTCCCGCGCGATGACGAGGTTTTCGCCGCGATCATCCTTGCCGCGGACAATGATATGGGTGTGCGGATGGCCGGTGTTGAAATGGTCGACGGCAACCCAGTCGAGCCTGGTGCCGAGATCCTCCTCCATCTGCGCCATGAGCCGCCGCGTCAGCGGCTTGAGGTCGTCATACTCAATGCTGTCTTCCGGTGCGACGATAAAGCGGAATTGATGCCGGTCGCTATCCGCGCGATCGACGAAGGCCTTACTGTCGATGCGATCCCTGCCGGGGCCATAGAGTTTGCCGGGTTCGCCTTCCCTGGTGACGCCATCGCGCTGGATGTAGCGCAGATGCGCACGCGCTCCGTCCGCACCCTTGCCGGCCAGCTTCACTATCCGCGCCTTGACCATCACCCGCCGCTGCCGGAAGGCGGCATACCGGTCGCGTGACTTGAGCAGCGCGGCCGCCGCCCCGCCGCGGCCTGTCCGGCTCCCCGTGAAGCGACCGCCGCGCTGGAGGCGGCCGCCGGCTCGGTTGATCGCTGCCTTGACCTGGCCGGCATAGCGCTTGCCTGCTTTCGAGCCGCGCGAGCCGATCTTGCCGAGCTTCGGCCTGAACTCATCGTCCTGCATACCAGCCTCCGGCAAAAAGGATGTGCAGACAAAGGCTTCGCCGCCTCATGGAGGCGGTGCCTTTATCTTGCCTTACGCGCCCCTCGCCTTAAGCGTCCCTGGCCCCTCCCGGATGCCCTCAACATCGCTAGCCATTGTGCTTCTTTTTCCGCGCGCGATCCCTGCCGAGCGGCACGAAAAGGCCGCCATTCGTTTCACCGGCGCGAACACCGTCGCGAAGGAAGAACAAAGAGCGTCCGGAGGGAGCGTTCCGCCCCTTTGAAGTTGTGGATTGGCCTTTGAATTCGTTCATGTCGGCCGCCGAAATCCCCGTCGCCTCAAGCTGTTTCAGATAGGCAACGGTCTCTTTCGGCAGCGGCCTTCGAAGCTTCAAATGGCCTTCATAGCGCTCGGGTCCAGCGTTGTAGGCGGCAAACAGGCCGGGGAATCCGAAACGCTTATACATGGCGCTGAGATAGGCGGTTCCGGCCAAGATGTTGTCGCGCGGATCTTGCGGGTCGGCTCCCAGCCCGTGCTCGACGCGCATCTCCTGATAGGTGCCGGGCATCACCTGCATGAGGCCCATGGCGCCGGCGCGGGAGGTGATGGGACGGCCATCGAGGACGGTCTTGCCGCGGCTTTCGGCATCGATGACGGCGCAAATCCAGGCCTGGGGAATGTGGAAGCGTGCGCTTGCTTCCGATACGAAGTGCTGCCATCGTTGCAGCTGCGGACTTTGGGAGATGACGGCCGGCTCAGCGCCGGTCGAGGCGGAACAGGCGCATGGCGCGACGGCGATCATGCCGAGCATCAGGAGGGTCATTCGGTCCATAGCGGCACCAGCCTCCCGATGATGTTTTCGGCCGGCACCGGCCCGAAATAGCGACTGTCGAAGGAGTGATTTTTCTCGTTGCCGAGCAGGAAAACCTCGTCATGGGCGAGCGCTCGGCAGCCGTTCCACCAGGGCAGCGGACGGCCTTGCGTGTCGATTTTGAGCCGACGGGCGACGATCTCGCCGCCGATGATGATGGCATTACTAAAGGCGCAGACATGCTCGTCCGGCAGCGCGGCGAGACGCTTCACCAGCGGTATATTGCGAGGCAGATAGCCGCGTTGGTCGGCGAGATAGGCAACGAAGCCAGGCGGGCGGGCGAGCACAAGATCGCCGCGCGCAGGCGTGCCAGACCCAACGCGATAGAGACCGACCGGCGCGCTAGCCGAGGCGTTCCAGACCAGCAAGGGAGACGGCTTTGGGAGCGCCGTGAAGCCTGTCAGGCTCAGGCCAATCGCGGCGATAGCGATTGCGTTGCGCGCCCGAACGCGCCGCAAACGGCTGCCGATCAGATGGATGGAAGGCCGCTGGCTCATGAGCGGGCTCCCTCGTCGGCTGAGCCGGACCCGCCCTTGTCATCGTCGGAGCCGGGTTCTGGCGGGCGGCCTTTCGACCAGTCGTCGAGTTCGTCGATGTGGTAGCGGACATAGCGGCCGTGCTTGCGGTATTTCGGGCCGCCGCCGGTCAGCCGCATCTTTTCCAGGGTGCGCTGGGACAGGCCGATATAGAAGGCAGCCTGCGCGGTGTTCAGAAACGGACTGCCCTTCTTGGCGCGGGCCGCGCGGTCGTTTTCGTCGTCCATGATGGTCCTCGTTTCGCTTCGGACAAGCGACCGCGAGGATCGGCGAGCGAGGTCGTCCTGGGGACGGGCGAAGAGTCGGGTGGGAGTTTTCGCCGCCCCTTCGGGCGAGCGTCGGCGGGAACCCCCGCGCCGAGTTGCGGCGCGAGGGCTTGAGCCGGCCGGTCAGTCGGCCGGGTTCCAGATGACGGCGTAGGTGTCTTGATCGTCTTGGCCGGCGGCGCGGCCGAGATTGGCGTAGAGCTTGCGGGGACCGAACTCCGGTGCGGCGATGGACAAGCTCACATAGTCGTTGCCGGAAGTCTCCCCGGTTCGGATCCAGCCGGCGCCGACCTCCACGCCCTGCGTCAGCACCCGGAAGTCGGGATGGTTGTCGGCGGACTTGCTCCGATTGGGCACGATGTCGATGTCGGCGCGGACGCTGAGCGTCCTGAGCTGGCCTTTGTAGCTGCCGTTTTCCTGCTTGTTGACGTAACCGATCGCGGTCATTTTCCTGTCTCCTTCTGCTGTCGCCGGGGACCATTCCCCTGCGATGGCGGACCGTGATGGGCGCGTCCGGACCGCCCGAACCCGGCAGGGCCGCAGCGGCAGCGAAGGACCCGAGCGGGCAGCTTTTTTGAAGCGAAGCGGCGCGAGGAAGCCGCGTCATGCGGCGGGGAAAAAAGCTGGTGGCGAGGGTTTCGGGCGGGCTGGAACCGCCCATAGGTCAATGAGCCAGCCGCAGGGGAATGTCCTCAAGACGTGTGGGGACAGGTCGCGTGATCGGGTGAGCACAACAAGCGATCGGAACCCGTGCGGCGGGTTCCGCACGCTCAACACCGTGCCGGATCGATAAATGTGCCCGTGCACCGGGAGCCCCAGCAGGCATCTCGGCGTGGTAATCGAGCACTGACAAGGGCGAGCTTTGGCGGCCGGATGTTGTTGCCGGAAGCGGGGTCCAAGGGGCGGAACGTGCAGCCAACGCGCCCCGGAGAGGCGCCAACCCGCGGCTATCGACGAGCCGCCTCGGCATGGCGGACTCATTCGAGGGTAACAGCGACCGGGCCTCGGCCCATTGATCGGCGGTCGGAAGCCGCCGCGTTTCGTGTGTTTTCGGTTGGGAACTTGGTCGAATCCGCGCCAGCTGGTTCCATTGGAGCGAAACCGATCGTCTCGGCGTGATCGAGGAATTCGACCAAATTGATACCGATGGCCTTCGCGAGGTCCGCCTGGCTGAGACCAGACGCTTTTCTTTTATCGACGCGGACATACCCGGGTGATCGGCCAGCCGCCATCCGCCAAGGTTAGGTCGTTCCTAGCGGCGCGGCGGGCACGGCTGAGCCCGCGTCCGAAGTCGACGAGGAAAGGGTATTGCTCCCCCGATTTCCGAAGAAGGCCACTGGTCGCAATTGCCCCTGTGGGCCGTGGCGATCTTTTGGTCGCGCTTGCGACATTCTTGTCAGCCTTCGGGACACAACAATGTTTTCGGATAGGCGCGCACGAGGGAGCAAATCAAGGAATCTCAATCTCGCAAACGCCGTGACGCCCAGCCGGACTCGATCCTCAGGGCGTGGAGACCGGCGCGCCGTGCTGAAGAGCTCGGAGGTGTCAAAGGCCTTCCTCGACAGGGGGAGCAGCAACAGCGCGATCGTAGGCGCGACGGCCGCGTCTTCGCAGATCGCAGCCTGCGCACGCAATTACACGCCAGAGACAAAGCCTTACGCGGTCGATGCCGGCGTGCGGCAATGCATCGGCTCGGCCCGTCCGGAACGGCTTTCGCCTTCCCTTGCCGGCGCGGAAGTTCTGACTACTCCGACAGTACAGCACCTTTGCTCGGTCCGGGTGACCAAGCGATTGTGCGGCGCGCTCGGTCTCGGTCAATGCACGGCGCCCCTGCTCAAGCCGACAGGGCTTCGGCAAAAGATAGTCCGATTCGGTGCCCCGAAGTGAAATGGCATAGCGCTTGCTGTTATCCGTTAGAGCCCACCAAAGCACGTAGAAAGCTATGAACAGAACCATGGCAAAAACGCGAAGTTCCATACAAGCGCCCAAGGAGACCGTGCACGTTTGCGCCGAACGTCCCCTCCAGACGTCCCTCCTCCGGTATCTGATTTGCTATGGCTGGTTCGAGACTGACGGAGCCGTGGCGCTCGCCCAATTGTCGCTTACCCGCCTCCGCCAGGAGGATGCCTTTTTTGGAACACGGCATCGACCAAGTGCGGCCGCTCGGGCCCAGGACTGTCGCCGACGCGATCAAAGTGCATCAGGCGACGGTAAGCCGGGTGACGTCGAACACATACATGCAGACCCCGCGCGAAGTGTTCGAACTGAAGTATTTTTTCACCGTCGCGAGCGCGTCCTCCCAAGGTGGCGACGCGCGGTCCCCCCCGAAGCTGTCCGCCATCGGATCAAGGCGACAATCGCCGACGAATCGCAAGATGACGCGCTTTCCGACGACGACATCGTCGTCCGGCCCAAGGAAAGGGCCATCGATTTGCGCGCCGCACCGTCACAAAATATCGCGAAGCGATGAACATCCCCTCGTCCGTGCAATGCCGCAGGGAATGGCGCTTCTGGCGTTAATCCGGGTCAACGCAGCAACCCGAGTTTGCAGCACATCCAAACTGGAGACCCTGTTGATGACCGAATCCGCTACGGGCTTCATGGACGGAGTTCTGCATGACCCAAAACAGCCAGATCAACGGTCTGGTCCCGCATGGGGTGCAGTCATTTCGCTTGCCTTAGGCACCTTTGGGCTTGTGACGGCAGAGTTTCTGCCTGCCAGCGTGCTGACGCCGCTCGCGCATGATCTCTCTATCACCGAGGGTGCAGTCGGACAGGCGCTGACAACGACCGCCATCGTGGGGGCGATCTCGGCGCCGACGATGGCCGTCATCACAAGGCCCCTGGACCGCAGGATCGTCATATGGGCAATGACGCTGCTGCTGATCCTGTCGAACGTTCTATCGGCCGTCGCGGGGTCGCTGCCGGTTCTCCTGGCCGCCCGCGTCGTGCTCGGCATAGCACTCGGAGGGTTCTGGTCGATTTCGGCAGCGCTGGCGATGCGGCTCGTTCCAAGTCACCTCCTGCGGCGCGCCATGTCGATCATCCTCACCGGCGTTACCTGCGCTACCGTTTGCGCGGCTCCAATCGGCGCCTATGTCGGCGATATCTGGGGATGGCGAACCGCCTTCATGATCGCTGCGGTCGTCGGCGCCGTTACGCTGGTAGTGCAACTCATAACCATTCCGAGGCTGCCTCCGATTGGAGTGGCCAGCTTCCGCAGTCTGCTGGATGTGGCCAAGAATCCGATGATCAAAGTCGCGATGTTGGTCGTCCTGCTGGTCGCTTCCGGGCACTTCGCCGGCTTCACCTATATCCGCGCCTTCCTTGAGAAGTTTCCCGCGCTTGATATCGAGACGATCTCGCTGGTGTTGCTCGTCTTTGGCATCGGCGGCTTCTTCGGCAATTTGGCCGGCGGATTCCTGGCCGAGCACAGCCTCAAGGCAGCCGCGGCCCTGCCTCCCCTGTTCATAGCGATGGCCACTGTCTCGCTGCTGACGCTGGGAGCATCGGCTTGGGCCACGGCGATTGCGGTTACAGTATGGGGCTTTGCCTTCGGCGCGGTGCCGGTGGGACTGCAGACATGGATGGTGCTGCACGCCGCTCCCGAGCAGGCCGAAAGCGCCGGTGGGCTGATGGCCGCAACGTTCCAGGTAGCCATCGCAGCGGGCGCGATTTTCGGCGGACTACTGATGGACAATGCCGGCGTCGCCAGTTCCCTTGCCTACAGCGCCGTTGCCTCGTTCCTCGGCGCCCTGACAGTGTTCTTGCTCGGCCCGAAGCGCGAACCTCAGACCACCTGACAGAGAGGCCATCAGTGCAGCGCGGGAAAGATGCAATCATCAGCCGCGCGGTGCGATCCTACGCACGATTTTTGGCGGTTGCAGGCCTCGTCTCCGGGTGATCGGACGCTGTTGTCCGGTCGATTTCGACCGGCGGGGCCGTTTCGAATGATGGTGCCGACGAGAGAACCTAAGAGTGCGGGACCGAACCGGACCGCCTCGTCCGTCGACCGCTCTGGCATGGCGACGCGGTCTATGCGGCTCTGTCTTGCGGCGAGCATCGGGCGGATCGCGCGCCTGATCTCTTACATGAAGCTCGGGGCCGAACATGCCCCGCAGCTTCTGATTCGGCCCGAAATAGAGGATCGTTCGGCGATATCGTAGTTGTATTCACCAACTGTGATCCAGCCGCGATTGAACGTCGACAGCCCCGCGCGACGGATTTCCAGCGGCGGAATCTCAAGCGCCGCCTGCCCTTGGTAAGGCGGCTTACCGGAATTCGGCAGGAGGACGAGACGAGTTATCTCACGCTCAGTATCCCCGCAATTCGGTGCGGCGCATGGCGAAAACCTTCAGCCTCGCATAGCTTGCGGTAAAAGTACTTCTTCCACTTCATGTTTTTGGTGTTGCCGGCTGCCAGCGTGGGGAAACACGTGGCACGCCGTCATGCAAAATCATCGAATGTGCGTCAGACCCAATTTTGCACGCCGGTTCGCACCCGTATGAGGCGCTGAGTAAATCTAGACTGAGACCAGGAGTGCCCGCGACTTCACATGCGGGATGCCTCCTGCAACATTATCTGCCGCATCCAGATGCTTGCCGGATCACTGTTGTGGAGGGTGGGCCATTGGACGGCCTCGGTGAACGTGGGTAGTGGCCGCGGAAGTTCGATGATCCGCAAGGGGAAGGTTTTTTTGAAATGCTGAACCAGCCGGAAGGGCATGGTCGCTATCCGAGCTGTGCCTGAGACCATCGGCGGGATCATGCTAAAGGCCTGTACGACGATTTCAACACGTCTCTTGAGACCATGCTCAAGCAAAAACTGTTCCTCGATGGATGGCATCTGGGCACCGCCGACCCTGAACGCAATGTGTTTCATCGACACGTATCTCTCGAATGTAAGCTGACGTGGCAACTGCTTGTTCGTGGGGCAGCCCACGCACACGAATGTCTCGTCGAACAGCGCCGCTCTTGGATGGGCGCTCGACATGAAAAATTCCGGAAGAATCACAAAATCGACGTCACCGCGCCGGAGAAGCTCATCGGGGTCGTTGTCGAGCGGCCGCAATTCGAAGCTGACGGCGGGTGCTTCGCGTGCAACCCGCTCCACGACCTTTTCAAAAAACACGAGTGTGGCGAAATCGGAAAGAATGATCCTGAAGCGGCGATCGGATTGAGCCGGATTAAACGGATCCCAAGAAATAATCGAGCATTGGATGTGCAAGAGTGCGCCACGAACAGCGGGGGCGAGTGTTTCCGCACGCGGGGTTAGAACGCGTTCGCGGCCGCTCATCGTAAACAGTTCATCGTTGAAATAGTTGCGCAGCCGGGCGACGGCCGCGCTCATGGCCGGCTGACTAAGGTTGATGCTGCTTGCCGCGGCCGTGAGGTTGCGCGCGGTCAGCAGTGCGTCGAGCACGACGAGAAGGTTCAGATCAAGGCCTTTGAAACGCATGCCTCATCTGTCCGTAACGTGGTTGTTTGTCATCGTGACCATTATGGGCGCTCGTTTACGGTCCCACTCAGAGGTGTTGTGTCCCGACCTGCCGCCCGCGCGCGTGGAGGACGTGCTCGTCGTAGTTATGGGGATAGCGCGGCCGACGAGCGAATGGCCGACCGGTACAACAGTCGATCGGATAGGTCCGGAGCTATGAAACATGTCGATTACAGATGCGAATTTTTCACGTGGCTAATTGATTACAGATTGAGATTTGAGCAGACTTGGGCGTGGCGGCGCTCCGACAACGATCCGCGACACATATCCGAGGTTGTGCGCAATACTGCGAATTGCCATCGCTATGACGACAATCGCCACTCCAAGCACAGTTGCGAAGGTGATTCTGGTCGTGAGATTCCAGACTTCTCCAAACTGTATCAAATCCATGAGGCGAAACACGGCACCCTGGACCAGGTAAAGCAGCAGCGTGCTCTGACCAAGCTGCACCGCGACAAAGCGAGCTACTCTAGTCGAATAGACAAGTCTCCAGCATTGGAACATAGACTGCATTGCTACCGCAGAAGCCGCCAAAGAGCCAGAGAACATCAGAAAAACTTGTTTAGCTGACTGTTCATCATGAATTAAAACGAGATTGTTGTAGGCATAAGTCTCCTTGCCCCACCCGAGGAAGCATATGAAAGCCGCTATCGAAAATAAGACAACAAAAATGGATTTGTGACGCCAGATGACGCCATTCTGCCATCCGATCGGCTGGGCAAACAGGAACCCTAAACAATAAAATGGGTAAGTGTACTTTAACAACGGGGTTATTGATAACGTGATGGGTGCGAATGCGACCGCAATTGCAGATGCGCTTATGATCCATATCGATAGACGGTTGAAAGTTGTAAGAACTCTAATCAGAATGAACGAAATAAATGCCGCCCATATGAACCAATAGGTTCCAATAACTTCCGTCGACAAATCAAACAATGTATCAATTAAACTCTTCATGGGAAAAATAACTGCGGACTTTAACGTCCAAATCAACGTACACCAAAAAAGCATTGGCAGTAGTAGCTGCATTGCCCGCTCACCGACACCTTGGGTGAACGATTTTCGCAAAATTGCCCCAGAAGAAAGATATCCGCTTATCGCCATAAAGAGAGGCATATGAAACATGTAGATCGACTTGAAATACGGCGACAGCCAGAAAGCGTCGGTGCCCTGGTAGATTAAATATTGTAACAAGTGCCCAATTATCACCAAAGTAATGAGTATGCCTTTGGCGAAATCGAAGCTTAGGTCTCGGTTGTTTGTCCCTGCTGGGCACGAGCCGCGTCCCTTCGCTCCGGCTCTTATGTTATCAAGCATCAGACTCCAGCCTATCTGTTGCAGTTGCTACTTGCCGTTTCTGGGCACGGCGAGCGCGGTGCAAAGGATCGAAAATCACGCCGATCGCGGCGTGGTATGGAGGGCCGATTGGCTGCAACCGAGCGGACAACATCCCAGTGCCTGATCGCAAACCTCGAGCGCATTGGCGGTCGCGATCATGTGTGGCGATGCGAACGCCCGGCACTATGGTCGTCTGGCCGTCTCTGCAAAACCTCTCAAGATGGTTTCGCAGCGGGTGCCGAACCATGCCAAAAGCGAATGGAATGCCACGCTGCTGCAGCACCGGACGCATGACGCGGATAGAACGACTCATTCCGAGTCTCTCAAGATCCGGATGCATCCTGTACGATCCGAGTTCGCCTACCAAGCAATCAACCTCGCCAACCGTGAAGAAATGGCGCAGCAGGTCCTAGTGAGCTGCTACGCCGTGCACATCAGAGCCGATTGCGCGAACCCTCGGCCCTGCACCGGCCCAGCTACAACCGCCTGAAAGCCCCTGTCGCCCATAGGCCTTTTGGAAGAAGGCGGAGAGTTCGACATGATCGGCTACTTACAAGTCATTTCCCAGCACACGCTGCAGAAGCAGTGGCGTGATCGGGCGCATGTCAAGTGCGGTCATCTATGCAGCGCCCTGGAAGTTTGGTAAAATCGATTGTTTAGATCGCGAGCATCCACGCTATGGATAAGTGAAAGCCATGCGCTTCAAGGGCCTTGATCTGAACCTTCTCGTCGTGCTCGACGCACTGCTGACCGAGCGGACCCTCACGGCGGCGGCAAGCAGCATCAACCTTAGTCAGCCGGCCATGAGCGCGGCCGTCGCCCGGCTGCGCGACTATTTCAACGATGAACTGTTTACGACGAGCGGCCGCGAACGTGTTCTAACCCCGCGTGCGGAAACACTCGCCCCCGCAGTTCGCAGCGCACTCTTGCAAATCCAGTGCTCGATTATCTCTTGGGATCCGTTTAATCCGGCTCAATCCGATCGCCGTTTCAGGATCATTCTTTCCGATTTCGCCACACTCGTGTTTTTTGAAAAGGTCGTGGAGCGGGTTGCACGCGAAGCACCCGCCGTCAGCTTCGAATTGTTGCCTATCGACGACGACCCCGATGAGCTTCTCCGGCGCGGTGACGTCGATTTTCTGATTTTTCCAGAATTGTTCATGTCAAGTGCCCATCCAAGAGCGGCGCTGTTCGACGAGACGCTCGTGTGCGTGGGCTGCTCCACGAACAAGCAGCTGCCACGGCAGCTTACATTCGAGAGATACATGTCGATGAGGCACGTTGCGGTCAAGTTCGGGCGGACGCTGAAGCCCTCCATCGAGGAACAGTTTTTTCTTGAGCATGGTCTCAAGAGACGTGTCGAGATCGTTGTGCAGGCCTTTAGCATGATCCCGCCGATGGTCTCAGGCACAGCTCGTATAGCGACCATGCCCTTCCGGCTGGTTCAGCATTTCAAAAAAACCTTCCCCCTGCGGATCATCGAACTTCCGCTGCCACTACCCACGTTCACCGAGGCCGTTCAATGGCCCGCCCTTCACAACAGTGATCCGGCAAGCATCTGGCTGCGAGAGATATTGCTACAGGAGGCGTCTCGAATGACTTCTCCGGGGGACGCCAAAAGGCGCCCCAGGCAGCCCTAATTTACTCCCGCGTCTCACGCCGGCACTCGCGTCAATAGCCCGTGTCGGAAGAGAGCGACGCTCGCGGCAAGTGCGCCTGCGAGGTCGTCCAGCGGGTGGGCTGCATCGACAAACGGTGCGAATGAGAAGGGCCCCCCATAGCCGCCATCAAGCAGCGCCCGGATCTGGCTGCCATTGTCGGAACCGACCAGGACGCGATCCGGGTAAATCCAGTGGATCGGATCGTTCACGCTTGAAATGTGGACGAGACCGGTCAGCTCGGAGGAGAAGAACGTCTCCCCGGCAAGCGTGTGGTGGAACGTGTCGTGCACGAGGCGGAAGACGGATTGGCCATCAATGGCGGCAATGGCCTTAGCCGCTTCGTTCTTCGATCGAAGCGAGCAGGTCCGGAAGCCCAGCGGCTCGATGAGACCGATCAGACCGCGCGACTGGAGGATCGGCTTGAGCGCCTTCAAGGCGACGCGGAGATCGCCCCGGCGCTCGACATTGGCGGGCCAGGAGCCATCGTTGACCGGCACCAGCATGAGCGTCTTGGCTCCGCAGGCCGCTGCATAATCGGCGAGCTTGCTCGCCTCGGCCCTGCGGGCGGGGGTCCACTCATTGAAGCGCTGGAGGGCATTGACGGAAATAATCCCAACGCCTGTGTCGGCGGCCGCAGACCGGACGTCCGCCGCCGGCATGCCGCGTGCAATAGCATTGCTGCCCGGTTGGCTGCGGATCTGGACATCGGTTAGGCCCTGGTCGCGGGCAAAAGCGAAAAGTGCCCTGACGTCAAGTCCGGGCGTCGCCAAATAATCGAGTGCAAAGCGGGGCGATGCTTCGCGCATGGCTTGGCTTTCCTTCCATGAAACGGGCGTCATTCTCGGCTGACTGGCTTCTACCGTGCGTTGATTCGCGAGGTCCGAAATGATGGGCATGAGCGAGGCGAGGCAGTCGTACTCACGTTTCTCTCACGCTATGTTTTTCTCTCATTTATGAGCCGACGTTCACCCAAACGGCGGTGCCGCGCCTCCTGAGACATGGTTAAATAGGTGCAATGACCGAACTCGCTCGCAGCCATCCAACTGCTTCCGCAAGGTACCCGCCAAAGTCAGGCAGCAGGGTGTTTCGCCAGAGCGAGGCCGACGCCCAGCGCGATCATCGCGCCACCTGACGCCTCCCTCAGGCGGCGGATCAACCCGGGACGCGCTGCCGCGCCGTCTTGAATGCCGCTGGCCACGACGGCAACCACGATGTCGGCGAGCGTGTTGAGCGCAATGGACACGGAGCCAAGCACCACGAATTGCAGAGCTACGAGCCCTGCGCTCGGATTCACGAACTGCGGAATGAAGGCGAGGAAAAAGACTGCCGTCTTCGGGTTGAGCGCCTCGACCAGTACCCCTTCACGAAACGCCCGCCGGGGTCCGACTGGACCCACTGCGGCGCCGTCATCGCCGCCAGTCGCTCCCTTGAGGCGGGCGGCTTGAAAGGTGCGAAAGCCGAGCCAGACGAGGTAGACCGCGCCGAACAGCTTTAATGCGGAGAACAGTTCCGAGCTCTCGAGCACGATCGCGGAAACACCTAAGCTTGCGGCGAGGACGTGGATCATGCCCCCCAACCCCGTGCCGAAGCTGGAAGCGATACCTTCCCGACGACCACCGGCGAGCGTGCGCGCGGCAACGTAGAAGATGCCCGGACCGGGGGTGATGGCGAGCACGGAGGCCGCGGCGAGGTACAGGGCGAGTGGGGTCAGTTCTGGCATGATGGTCGATTCCGAGGAAGTTCATGATTATTTTGGGATGAGAGCGGCGACGTCGCGGTCAGATGCCCGCTCGCTCGCCGCAAGGCCCGCCGCCACGCCAGCGCGGTCGGCCGCGTTCCGGTTCTGGCTCATTTTGCGCTTGCCCTCCAGCCTCGTGATTGGCATGCGCAGGCCGACGATTCCGCGGAGTTGCGCCTGTATAAAATCCGGCGGCGCGTCCGACACCGCCCAAGGCGAGGCGCGCTCGCCCTCGTGGTGGTCGGTCAGCCGATTCACGACGTCCAGCAATCTTCCCGCATCCTCGAAGAACTCGACCGGGCCATAGGCGTGGACGGCGACGTAATTCCAGGTCGGGACGACCTTCCCGGTTTCCCGCTTGGTCGCATACCATGCCGGCGTCACGTAAGCGTCCGGCCCCATGAAGATGGCCAAGCCGTCGCCCAGCGGCGGAACACGGCACTGGGGATTGGCCTTCGCCAGGTGCCCGTAGATCACGCCGTGCTCGCCCTCGCTCTCGTCAAGGAAGAGGGGCAGTGGCGTTGCGAGCGGCCCTTCCGCCGTGACGGTAACGAAGTTCGCCAGCAGCGCCGCGCGAATGGTCGCGCGCAGGCATTCCTTGTCGTCGTCGCGGAAAGCGGGAGGGATGTACATCGCGAAACTCCTTGCGTTACCAAGTCAGGTATCGGCAAGCTGGCCTATTGGAAACAGCCAGTCAGAAGCTATTGAGGTAGTCCAGTTGGTGAAAGATGGCATCGCGCGCCGGATCAGGGCACCGGAATCCCCGGTGCCGGTCACGGTATGCGAATTGCTTGCCAAACCTTTTGGACGCAGCCAGCGATCCCGCTTGGTCGCTATGTGAGCCTGCGGCAAGCCCAATGAAATTGATCCAACGCAAAGTGAACCATACATGCAAACAATCGTCGAAAAGTGAACCTACCGGCGATGCTAGGCATGCCGAGAGCCTGCGCGGGTTTTCACTGTAGCAGGTGACAACACTACCCTTAGCCAACCGGTCGGAGCCGACCAGTTTGTCCGATGTCGACGAAGTGCTTGTTCGCAGGGCGCAAACGGCCTGTAAGCCTTCATAAGCGAGACCACACAGGTACTGGCTGGGAAAGCAGGTCCGTGGGATCTCGCATTTCAGTGATGTTCTGGAAGCGAGCGAATTTCATATCCGCAGGCATCTAATGCAGGAATCAGATTGGACAGCGCCATAACGGTCTGGTTGCGCAGACTGGCTTGAGTGCTCCGTGTCGACTCGTCGGGAGGGCATCCGTCGTGCAAGAGCACGATTGCGCCGGGGCGTACCGAGGCGAGCACTGCATCGACGATCGCGTCGGTGCCGGGGCGCGACCAGTCTCTTGGGTCGATCGACCAATGAAGGGCCGCCAGCCCCGCGATCTCTGAGGCAGTGAACACTTCTTCGCTCCAGGCGCCGTATGGCGCGCGAATGTAGCGGATCGAGGCCTGCGGGCATGCCAGCATGATGGCCTGGTTCGCCTCAAATACTTCACGTTGCACTTCGCCCAAACCGCATTTGGACAGGTCCGGATGAGACATCGTGTGGTTGCCTACCTCATGCCCTTCTGCGATCATTCGCTGGATGAGTTCCGGATGCTCTGCGGCGTAAGCACCAATGACGAAGAATGTCGCTGGCACCCGATTTTGCGCCAGCACATCGAGTATCTGTGGTGTGAAACATGGATTGGGACCGTCGTCAAACGTCAGATAAACGCTTCGACGCCCGGTGCCGTCAGCGCATTCACTCTGCACCTTCCATCTGTCATCGAGACGTCTCATAGCTGCGAACCCTTGCGGTCAATTGTTGTACCGGTCGGCCATTCGCAATCGGCATAACCCCGATCCTTGAGGTAGGGGCCTACGCTATCGGGGGGAGCTTGTCGCGAAGAGCCGACGCGATGCAGCTTGCGCCGATCACCGATGTACCTGGTCGAAAAGGGGATCGGCTCGCTTGATGTTCGGCGCAGACCAGGAGGGACACACCAGAAAATGCTCCTCGGAGCCAACGCATGCATCGACAATTTCCTTAGGGCTGCATCCTTGAATTCTTCCTATGGGACGTTCTGTACAATCGGCAAAATCGATTGTTTCGATGACAAGCATCCACGTTGCGGATAGATGAGACAAAGGCTTGGATCGCGTGCAACCTCACGGCGGCGGCAGCAGCATCAACCTTAGTCAGCCGGCCATGAGCGCGGCCGTCGCCCGGCCGCGCGACTATTTCAACGATGAACTGTTTACGATGAGCGGCCGCGAATGCGTTCTAACCCGCGTGCGGAACCGTCAGCGTCTCAGAGTCGAGCGACGACGTCGCGCAGCATCTCGACGCCTTTTTCGATCTGCCGGATGCTCAGGGCGGAATAGCCCATGACAAGCCCGACGCGGTCGGCTTCGCCTGCTCCCGACTGCCGATGATAAAGCGGCGAAATCGGGTGCAGACCCAGACCCGCGTATTGGGCAGCTTCGACCAACGCCGTTTCACGCGATCGCGGCAGGTCGTTGAACCATATGACGACGTGCAGTCCAGCCTCTGCCCCCTGGACGGCGATCCGACCTTGAAAACTGCGCTTCAGGGCGGTCAGCAATGCCTCCCGGCGCTCGCCGTTGATGCGGCGCACGCGGCGCACATGGCTTTCATAGCCACCGCTCTCGATCAGAGAGGCCAATGACTCCTGCCCCGCCATCGGAGAATGCCGGTCGGCAAGCTGCTTGGCGGTTTCGAAAACCTGCAGGAATTCCGCCGGGACGACGAGATAACCGATCCGCAGCATCGGCGAGAGCGTCTTGGAGATGGTGCCGAGGTAGATGACGGCCCCATGATCCTCGAGGCTATGCAGCGGGGGAACGGGGCTGATATCGTAGCGATATTCGCTGTCGTAGTCGTCCTCGATGACATAGGCGCCCTGCTCCCGCGCCCATTCCAGAAGCTGATGCCGCCGCGGGATCGGCATGACGCCGCCGAGCGGAAACTGATGCGAGGGCGTCACATAGGCCAGCCGGGCCGCGACCCCCGCCAGTTGCTCCGTTTGCATGCCGTGATCGTCAACCTCGACGGGAACGGGCGTGGCACCTGTACTGGCAAAGACCTGGCGCGCCATCCTGTAGCAGGGGTCCTCGATGACGAAGCTGTCCCCGGGGTCGAGCAGCAGGCGCGCGCAGAGATCGAGGCCCTGCTGCGAACCATTGACGATGACGATCTGCTCGGGGTCGCAGCGCACAGTACGGGCGCGCCAGAGATAGCCCTGAAGCGCTTGGCGGAGCCGGCTCGAACCGCACGGATCGTCATAGGCGAGCCGTGCCGGCCGCTGCGCCATCGCCGCGTTCATCGCGCGCTTCCAAACCGATGCGGGGAAATCTGAGGGCGCCAGGACGCCATATCGGAAATCAACCTTCAGCGTGTTCGGCAGGTAATCCGGCCAGCGCGGAGTACCACGCAGCCGTTCGCCATAGCTTGACAAGTGAACCGGGCCGAACCGTTTTGGGGGATTGGCGGTCAGCTCATGTCCCAGCAGTGAGGATGCGACACGAGGGCGCGCGCCTTGACGGATGTCGATGAAACCTTCCGCGGCCAGCTGCTCGTAGGCGACGGTGACGGTCGTTCGCGAGACGCCAAGTTCCTCGGCGAGACCACGGGAGGACGGCAGCTGGCTTCCGGTGCCGTAAACGCCTCTGAGGATCTGCTCGCGAAGCGCTTCGTAGATCTGGCGCGCGCCCATGCCATGCGAGCGGGTTGAAGCACCGGGACCTGGAGACTGGACCATTTCTTTTCCTGCCAACTGGACATTCCATATCAACCAGTTTGCAGCCACTCCTTCCGAAAGCCAAGGCACGTCTGAAGCCGATGCCCGAGACCGCAATCCAAGACCGGAAAGTGGCACATCTGCGAACGATGCCAAATTCGGCTTCGCTACCCTCGCGATCCATCACGGCTACGATCCGGCTGGTTTTCCCAATGCCGGTCAACCACGCGTCTTCCTGAGCTCGACCTACGATCGAAAGTGTTGCGGCGAATGAGGCCGCCGCCTTGGCGGCGCAATCCTCGGCGACGCGGAAGCCTCCACACGCTGTACGAAACGGGCTTGCGCTACATCACCGGCGCGGCGCTCTCGACCATGTCCTCCTTCCTGGTTGTGCGCGGGCTGAAAAGGACTCTCACGCTTCGCATGGAATGGCACAGCACCACGGCGCTTGCGATCGCGCAGGTGCGCGACGGGCATTCGGCCGTGGGTTAGGTGAGCTCCCCTTCCTCGACTCGCATCCCGATCAGGCGATTGCCCGAAAGGAGATGTCGGGCATCGCCAACGAGGGGGCCGAAGGGTCAAGGCGCGCTAAGACATGATCGTCGCCTCACCAACGCATTTTGCCAAAAGCATCTCAACGACGAATATGCCGGCTTGGCGCGCCGTAGGGCCGCCGCCTTATCCCGCGAGCGGCGCAGCCCGCTCGCACGTCCCGTCCGCTATGCGTAACACCAGGCTGATGCCGGAGACATAGGCAGTCACCGAACCGGGTCCGCCGTCGAGAAACGACGAATTGGTGCTGTCTTGAGCCACCGGCAAGCAAATCCATTACTGATCCTCGACTGCCATAGGCGTTATGCATGCTCGCAGCCTGGGCACAGTCATATGAAGATGCTTGGACAGAACGGTGTTTCGGCAACTGTTATCTGTCGTCCAGCTTTTGGCATCAGTTTTGATGGACGCGAGCAGCTTGCGAGGGACGCATCCGAACGCGGCGCTGCTCCCACAACCGTCGCAGTTCTCCTGTGAGAGCCTCGCGCTGGGCCTGATCCAGCGTAATTGTATCGAGGAGATCCGCGAGCACGGCTTCGCCCTCGATTCGCGTCAGCAGATCGAACAATTCAGGTGAAATACGCACACCGTCACGGCTGGAGTGATCCGTTCGGATTTCGCAGATGGTCTCCTGGCGATCCAGCGCCGTGTGAGCGCGGACCTTATACAGGGATACATAAGGCGGCAATGAAACCGCTAGCGCAGTCCAATCCTCCAGCGTTGCGGCCCGTTTTTTGACGAGGAACGGCCCGACCACAAGTCCATCCAACCCTGTCGTCAGGAACGTGGCAATCGAGTCTGCAACTGAATCCACGATCGGCTCGGCATTGTTGTTAAAGGACGTGTTGAGCAGAATTGGGATGCCAGTGCGCTGCTTGAAGGCATTGATGACGTCCCAGTAGGCCGGACTGGCCTTGCGCGATACTGTTTGCAGCCGAGCCGTACCGTCGACGTGCGTGATGGCGCCGAGCAAACCACGCTTGGAGTCGCGCACACGGACCACGAAATTCATGAAGGGAAATTCGCACGCACTGCCTGGGAGGTCGAAAAATTCGCGCGCATCCTCCTCCAGCACTGATGGGGCGAACGGGCGATACCCTTCCCGCTTCTTGACCATGGCGTTGATCCGGTCCTTGTTTGTGGCGGGCCTGGGGTCGGCAAGAATGCTGCGATTTCCGAGCGCGCGCGGCCCGAACTCCGAACGACCTTGCACCCAGCCGATCACGGCGCCACCGGCCATCCACTCGGCTGCCCTATCCGCCACCTCCTCAGTGCGTTCAAACTCCAGGTGCCCCGCCCATGCCTTTAGTTCCTCTTCCACAGCATGATCGCTCGCGAGATCCGGCCCCCAATAAACCTCCTGCAATCGCGCACGCGGCGCGGGGCGGCCCAACTCACCAGACACGATTAATGCAGCGCCCAATGCGCAGCCAGCGTCATGCGACGCGGGCTGCACGAAGATGTCTTCGAAAAGGCCTGAATAGAGCAGCTTGCCGTTCATGGAGCAATTGTGCGCAACGCCACCGGCCAGGCACAGCCGCGTCATCCCCGTGGCCTCACGATGATGCCGAAGAATGTGAAACACGATGCGTTCGAGTGCTTCCTGTAGCGACGCACTCACATCTTTGTGCTGCTGAGTGAATGGCATTCCCTTTTGCCGGACCTGAATGGTGCGAAGCAAAGTCGGACCGATGCGGTCCAGGTGGACGCGATACTCGCCGTTTGCAGACAGTTCATAGAACTGCTCGAAAAGCTCGCGATAGGGAACGGGATCGCCGTAGGGGGCAAGCCCCATTACCTTATATTCATCGAACAAGCCGTAGCCGAGATACCGGATCACCTCGAGATAAAATAGCCCAAGGGAATTGTTCTCTGGGAAAGTCGCGAGTTGCGAAATTTCAGCACCAGATCCTACCGCCACAAGACCCGACTGGAAATCACCAGAGCCATCAATCGCGAAAATCAGACTTTGCTCGAAGCCCGACATTGCAAAAGCACTCACGGCGTGCGCCTGATGATGACTTACGAATGAGATACGCGAAGGGTCGAGCTCGCTACCGAACTCCTGCGCCAACAGCTGCTGCACCAAAAATTTGGCATCCAACGGAATGGAGGCGTCGGGCTCGGAAGCAAGCATGTTTTCGAGCATGGCGTTGCAATAGGCTTCGGTAGCGTAGTACGCCACATGATCGATTTCGCTGAGCTGAACCCCAGCGGCTGAAAGACAGTATTGAACCGAACTGATTGGGAGCTTGTTGGAGTGCTTGATCCGATTGAGGCGCTCCTCTTCTACGGCCGCGATGACCTGTCCGTCTCGGACGAGCACCGCAGCGCCATCGTGCATGAATGTATTCGCAATCTGGAATCGGTTTTCATAGACTTTGTCTAATCCGCCGCTCAATCCTAGACACAGCATCTCGCTCTCCGTTTATCGTACAGGAAGACTGAATTGGCCTGTCTCAAGGCCGTTTGATCAAAAACACAGGCTGCGTTGTCGTTCGCCGCCGCGAACGCCAGTCAGACATCACCAACCTCAAAGAAATTCTCTTACGCCTGGATCAACATGAGATCCTGTGATCGAGGTCCCGGGCGTTCCATAACGTTGAGAGATTGAGTGGATGCCACGAAGACCCTGGGTTGGATGCCGATTTGCGTTGGCGATGTCGTTTTTATTTGCAGCACGAAGTCCGTAGCGCATTGTTTATCTCACTCTCTTTCGTCAGCGCATTAGTCGGCGGCGCAACAGCGCCATCGAGAGGAAGAATGGCAACAGCGCGTACAGGCCGAGCACACCGACGTGCAGGGCGATGCCGCTGATCGGGCGATCAAGCATAACCGGACGAATGAGGTCGATCGCATGTGACAGCGGCATGCATCGCGCTATCTGCTGAAAGGCGCCAGGCAGCTGGTTCAATGGGAAAACGGCGCCCGACAGGAACAGCATAGGTGTGAGGACAAGCGTCTGGTAAAACACGAAGTAATCGTAGCTGGGCGAAAGTGCGGTGACGATCATCGCGAGGCTCGCAAATACGCACCCTGTCAGAGCAATGATTGGCAGCGCATAGAGTACGGACGGCCAGGCGGCATAGCCCAAGGTTGCGGTGACGATGGTAATAGCCGTACCGGCCATGAAGGCCTTGGTGGCTGCCCACGCCAGTTCACCCAGAACGATGTCGCCGAGGGTAACGTGCGTATACAGCATGGCTTCCCATGTGCGTTGAGAATGCATGCGAGCGAAAGCCGCGTACAATGTTTCCAGGGTAGATGCGGTCATCGCACTTACCGCGACCATGCCGGCCGCCAAAAAGGCGATATACGACGCACCGTCGACGCGGCCGACCATTATGCCGAGGCCGGTGCCTAGGCCGAAAAGGTAGATCATAGGATCGGCGAGGTTACCGAGAAGCGACACGAGTGCGACTTTCTTCCATGCCAGATAGTTGCGTCGCCATACCGCAACCCAGTTCCACGCATTGGCCGGCAGCGCCGCCGCAAAACCTTCAATCATCGCTCACTCCTCCATCTCGCGCCCGGTCAGCCGCAAGAAAACATCCTCGAGATTGGCTGGACGCAGAAGAAGACGCAGACCTGCTCGCCCCTGCAGTTGCGTGCGCACCTGGTCAGGGTCTGGCGCATAGCAATAAAGGGTTTCGCCGCTGACCTCGATGCGCTGGGAATGTGGCTTGACCAGCGAAAGCAACTCGTGCGGATCGCCGCCATAAATCTCCATGACCTGGCATCCGATATGCTCGTCGATCAGCGCCTGCGGGCCGCCTTCGGCGATGTTGCGGCCCTTTTCGAGCACGCACAGCCGATCGCATAATCGCTCAGCCTCTTCCATGAAATGCGTCGTCAGGATAATCGTCTTGCCGCGTGCCAACAGGGCGCGCAGCCGCTCCCAGATCAGGTGGCGCGCGTGCGGATCGAGGCCGGTGGTCGGCTCGTCCATCACAATGAGCTGGGGGTCGTTGATCAACGCCCGCGCCATTGTCAGGCATCGCTTCATGCCGCCGGACAGTTCCGAGACGCGCGCATCCGCCTTGCGCTCGAGGCGAGCGAACTCGAGAAGCGACGGGATGACCGCTTCGCTCTGACGTGTGCTCATGCCGAAGTAGCGTCCGAACACCAGCAGGTTCTCGCGTACGGTGAATTCCTGGTCAAGATTGTCGAATTGCGGGACCACGCCAATGCCCCTGCGTGCCAGCCGAGCGCGCGCCGGCACCGGGACGCCAAGCACCGTGATCGTGCCCGCGTCAGGGCATGTCATGCCGAGGAGCATACGCGCAATCGTGCTTTTGCCCGCCCCGTTTGGTCCGAGGAGGCCGAAACACTCTCCCGACGCAACGGAGAACGACAGTTCGTCGACAACGATCTTGTTCCCATATGACTTGGTTACGCCGGCAAAATCGACTGCCACGGTTGACGCAGAGTCAGGCACGGAGCTTTTCGCGCTTGTTTGCCCGTGAGACTCCCGTTCGATCGCAGGAGTCTCGAGCCGCCGCAAATCCTCTGGGCCCAACTTACGCTTCAACACTTGATGTTTCTGGTCCTGGCTCAAAACTCTTCTACCTGCGATCAAGTAACTATTGCTGTTCGCTGTAAGCGGCGTCAGATCCCACCAGGTTTGGCTTTGGAAGGGCGTCGCCGGTGTCTTGCACATTGGCCGCAGAGCTTCGCGACAACCAATCGCTGTTGCTCAATGTACACAGCGCGTATGCTTTCAAGGGGAGCAAGAGAAAGATGTTGATGAGTGTGTGGAGCGAGAACCCGAGAAATCGAAGTTGGCGCGCACGAAACGCTGCCACGCTGCAGCGAACTATAGTCATGGCTGCAATCATCAGGCATGCCGTCCAAGGCACAGTACCTGTCGTTACGAATTGCGCGAGCCCCGCCAGAATCGACAAAGAGAGCAATAATGGGCCAATATTCTGGCCAATCACGTCCAATGTGAGATAAATATTAAGGCCGCGCAGCAGTTGGAACGCCAGCAACGTGTCACGGAAAGTGCTCCGGGCCCAGCGAAGCTGTTGGCGCAGATAGGGACCCATGCTGTTGGGAACGACTGTTGCCGCGACGGCCTCCGAGACATACTCTGTTCGAAAGCCTGCTTTCAGCATCAGGATCGTAAGGTGGCGGTCCTCGCCGAAGTCGCTCGGCTTCCCTCGAAAGCGCTGCGTCTCGTACTGATCCAGCAGCGAAACAAGCGCGGATCGCCGGTACATGGCACACGGACCGCAGCAACACATGACGGCACCGAACCGAGCCTGCGCTGCGCGCTCTTCGTTGCAGGCGAGCCAGTATTCCATGTCGATCAACCGCGTCAGCCAAGTTTCACTGCGATTGCTAGCCGCCAACTGGCCCATGGCGGCGCCGACCGCTTGATCTTGCATCTTTAGCGCAAGCCTGGTGATGACGTCCGGGGCGAGTATCGTGTCCGAATCTACATTCAGCACCAAATCTCCGCACGAGCGGCGAATCGCGGCAATCTGCGCCTTGCGCTTTCCGACATTCTTTGGGAGCGCAACGAAGTTGAACCTCGGGTCGCCCGCGTATTCCTCGTGTACACCCACGAGGGCATCGCGGTTTGCAGAACCGTCATCAACAACATAGACCTGCAGTTTGCCGGCGTAGTCCTGACTTGCAATGGAAGCCAGGCAGTCCGAGAGGGTGCGAGGCGCCTCGTTGTAGCACGGGATAATGACATCGACGCTCGGCCAAGGCTCACCGCTGGGCGGGTCGCCCGAGGTCGGCGGTACGTTTGTAGGCAGGGTATAAAAGACCTGCGCGGTTTTATAGACGGTCGACAGCAGCGCGTAAGAGCAGATGGCAACAGTACTGGCTGAGGCAAATAGGTTCATGAGATGTCAGATTTTTCAGTGAATTTGAGGGAAGCGGGCGGATAGTAAAACCGCGGCCACTGCTGGAATCAGCTCGATCAACGCCATGGGGGCGGGTCGCGCTGACTGACGTCGTAGCGGGTGTCCTTCATAGCTCTGGACCGTTCCGATCGATCAAAGTGCCGGCCGGCCACTCGCTCATTGAGCGTCCAATTGGGAGCACCAGGACGAGTACGTTGTCGTCGACTCGCGTGGGAGGCAGATCGAGGTACACGTCCGGGTGGGTTGAACGCACGCGAACGCCCGACAAAATGTTCGCCAAGCCTTTGCGGCAGAACCTCGAAACATGGTTCCGGAGCGCGGGCCGCACCGAGCCGAACGCGAATGGAACGCCAAGCTGCTGCAGCACCGGATACATCACGCTGATCGAATGGGCGATTCCCAGCCCCTCAAGATCCGGACGCACCCCGTATAGACCGAGTTCAGCGACAAGCAGATCATCGTCGCCAACTTTGATGTATCGGCGCAGCAGGCCCAAGTGAGCCGCTACCCCGTGCACATCACGGCCGATTACGCGGAGCTCCGGCCTTGCACCGGCCCAACTTCGACCGCCTGCGAATTGCTTCCCATTAAAGGCTCCGGTCGGCTCATAGGTCTTCCGGAAGAACTCAGAGAGTTCGAGGTGATCGGGAAGCTGCAACTCATTTTCCCAGCATAACCTCCACTGCACGTCAGGGCGCATGCGAAGACTTCCTCTTTTTCGGGTTCTTTTGTGCACCTCACGCGGTAGAGCAATGGCGGTGCATGTCATGGGTCTATGAACGGCCCTCCCGGATTGGTAAAATTGATTGTTTAGATCGCGAGCATCCACGCTATGGATGTTAAAACCATGCCTTTCAAAGCCTGATCTGAACCTTCTGGTCGTGCTCGATTGGCCCGATAAGCGGCGGCACCGATGGCAGCTGTCGGTGACACAACCTGATTCAAGAGCGGCCGCCAGCGCGTGGCTGCGCCCGTGCCGAAGCAGCGATCAAGTGGAGGACGGCCCGACTGTTAGGCGTCAGCAAACGCGGCGACCGTTGGCGCACGCGATGATGCATGGCGATCGCGCAGCTCTGGATCGCCGGCGGCAAACAGGTTCCGTGAAGCTCTATCGCGCTCGCCAACAGGAATCGTCTGGTCAATGCTTTCGAGTGTTGCCGGTCAACCGGACTGTCGGTGAAAGCACCTGGAGAGCGGGAAGGAGGGCGCGCCCGGATGGCGCTACTTCGAACGAATTGTTTGAGGTTTTGGCCGACTGGAACACACAGCTTGAGCACCTGAGGCCTGAAGTGCGCGAAGGAGCTGGCCCCTAAGTCTTCATTCCGTGCGAGGGATCAAAAATCATCGCACACAGAAAGGCAGCCTAAGGAGCGTCAGCACTTGCGCCGGCCGAAGGGCCGGGACGCGGGACTGACTGCAACGACGAGATCGGTTAAAAGGGCAGCCGTAGGAGTGTCAGCATAGCGCCGCATAAGGCGGGACACGGGACCGACGGCCCCCGACGAGGAGTGCCGCTTTCCCGGCTAGGGATCGTCACCTACCTGGGCCGAAACACCTTTGAGGTTCGGTGGCGGCAGCCGTAGAGCCCGTCCCGCATAGGGAGCCATGCAAAATAAGGACTTCGCTTCATGTGGGCATCTATGGGTCATTTATTGGGTAAAGCCGTTACGCAAAATGGCAGAGGTGGGGAACGGTCACCCCGCCGCTTCCGAACCTGATGTCTGGACCGGAAAGGCTTCGGCCGACGTCTGGGGCCGTTGAGGTGGAAGCGGGCGAAAACCCCTCGAGGCTCGCGGCGCTGAACATCGAGCCGCATGAAGAAGCCGGATGTAGTCAGCGGTTGTTACCATCAACCGGATCCAGCTACTTGTTGCATCGGGCGCTCTTATACGTCCGCATATTGGGTCAGCTTGACACCGCAGAAGCGCACAGTGTCTCCCAGTGTTTTATCAGGCAGCGGAAATCGGCTTTCGGAAGAGAGCCAGCAGGCAGTCTTCATTGATCGACGCGCCCCGGCACTCGATGCACTCGATCTCGGTCAACGATTCGTTCAGCATGGCGATGGTGGTCTCTGCACCAGCAGCGTGCCCCCAGCGTTGGCAATTGGCGTCACGTGCCGACCCGAAAACCAGCTGCCCGCCTGGCGCAAGCAGACCTACCAGGTTGCGGACTGCCGCGCGGATCTGAACGAGGTCTCCGACGTAGTAAAGAACCTCCGCAACGACGATCAGGTCGAACAGCTCATCACTCGAAAACTGTTGAACATCGGAAATTATCCAGCTGATGTGCGGCGTCTCCTTCATGCGTAAACGTGCTCGGGTAATCGCTGGCTCCACGACATCGATCACAGTGAGCCGCTGGCAAATGGGGGCTAGCCGCTCCGTAAAAGCGCCGGCAGCGCACCCGACTTCGAGCGCATTCGCGACTCGACCTTGCGCAAGTGACAACCGGAGAATTTGGGTGTGGCGCTCCCGCTCGAACGGGTTGCCATCGAGCCGCCATGGATCGTCTGCGGCCATTTCTCGATTCAGCAGTTCATGATCGATTTGGGTCAAATTCGCACCTAGCTAAGGCAGCAATCACCGGCGCTGCAAATGCCGTCAGATGTCGGTAGGGTCGGGACCGTACTGCGGGCCGAGGCAGTTGATTTCGGTCACGCTCCTAATTGGGTCAGCAGGATTGGCAAAATTGATTGTTTGGATGACAACCATCCACGCAGTGAACACATCGAAGGCGGAATTGGGCGTGGATTCGCACACACACGGCGATTGACACGTTGACGATCCGCGATGGAAGAGGCTCGCGGCATTCAGCAGCCCCGTCTTCATCAAGCTGATCCCGCGCAGCCGCGACCGCTCCCATCGAACCACACGCGCCCGCCTGCTACGACGCCGCAGGCTGATGCTGACACTATGGTGACTGGGGTTTACCGCCTCAGCATGGCCGCAATGCCATGACGGACAAAGGGAAGATGTTGGCCGAGGCGCAGCCCGACATGCCTTGCAAGCCGTGCCGCCGGATGCTCGCTTGAGTAGAGTCCGACGAGGATATTCGTAGCATGGTAGAGCGGCGCCGCCGACAGGCGCAGTCGGCTTTCATATCTGTGGAGCATGTCGGGGTCGGCAATGTCGCGACGGTCGCGCCATGCGGTCTCTATACCGCGGGCGAGCTGCTTCTGGCCGCCAAGGCCGATGTTGAAGCCATGCGCGGTCACCGGGTGCATGCCAATGGCGGCGTCGCCGATCAATGCGGCGCTCGGCGCCCGGAACCTGTGCGCCCAGGTCGTGACCAACGGATAGATATAGCGTTGGCTTGCCAGGCTCATGGTGCCGAGGCGCCCTCGACAGCGCTTTGTCAACTCCCTCAGGAACAACTCGTCGTCGAGGGCAAGCAGTCCGTCGGCCTCGTTTGAGGGCAAAGTCAAAAGCAGCGACGACACGCCTGGCGCGAGGGGCAACATCGCCACCGTCTGATGGTGATCGAACCATTCGATCGCGATCTGGCGGTGGGGGCGCTCGTGCCTCACCCGGCAAATCAGCATCGAGTTGCCAAGCCGATTGATATCGGCGCCGATCCCGAGCAGATTGCGGGTGGCGGAAAAACGCGAATCGGCTGCAACGAGAAGCCGAGCGCTCAGCTGCCTGCCATTGGAGAGCGTTATCACTGCTCCTTGACGGCTGTTTGTTGCACGCACGACCGAGTGGCCGCACAGCAGCCGGGCATGGCCCCGCAAGCGGATGATCTTGAACAGGGCATCGCGGATCTGGCAATTCGGGACCAGAACGCCCAGTGGTTCCGCGGATCCGCCGGGGGCATCGAAACACAACGCAAACGGGCTCGATCCGTTGAGGACGCGTGCGCCTTGAAGCGGTGACTTGTCCGAAGCGGAGATAACATCCCAGGCGCCGAGCTCGCGAAGGATTCCAATCGAGGCGTGGGTGAGCGCGATCTCGCGGCCGTCGAAAGCCGGACTTGCCAGTCTTTCCAGGGCCTGCCCTTCGACAACCGCCAGTTTGAGCTGGCTATAGGCAAGCGATGCGGCGAAGGAAAGTCCGACCGGCCCGGCGCCCACGACAATAATGTCGAAGCTGTCGTCACAGCCGGCCATCAGCGTGGCGCCAGCGCGTCGGTTCTCTTCGTGAGATGTTGGGGGAGTCGAGCCGCATGTCGTGCATCGATTGCGCTGTGATCTATTGCCCGCATCGCCTCAAGCGCGTTTCTCACGTCGGTTCCTGGCTGGTGAAGCGTCATTTGCCTGCTGTATGATCTGGATTGTCAAGATGATGGGAGCGACGACCAGGCTGTCGGTCAGCCCATGCGTTTTCCCGTGAAGGACTGGGCGATCAAACCACGCCGACAAGGGCGTGGCCTTGATCTGGGTCAGTCGAGGCCCAACCGGCGTCAGATGACATCGATCCAATCCAGTCATGTGCCAGCTGATCCCATGACGACGCCATGGCACCAGCCAGCCCAAGGGAGAACCAGGCGTCTGATCTGGGGAAGGCTGTTTTAAGGACTTTTTGCGAGATCAGCGAATAACCGGCTCGCCATGGAAGCGCCGGCGCGAGGGCGGCGAGACGCCGAAGCCGACTTCCATCATCAGCCGTGGCGTGCGCGACGGTACGGTGCCCATATGGAAGCCGAACGGATCCTCGACGAAACCGAGACCGGCTTCGCCGGTCAGCGTGACGGGGCTGTCATCGCCATAGACCTTGAGAACCTCCTGCGCCGGATGGCCGACAAGCAGCGTCAGCTGATGCTTGATGGCGCGGCGGTTATGACTGCCACGGACATAAACATGCGGGCCGGTGCCCTCGTCGACCGGCGTCAGATAGAAGAAGAATTTCAGCATCCGCCAGTCATCGAGGTCGAAATGATACTTGCCGAGCGAGGCACGGTTCTTGTCGGCGTCGGAAGCCTCGCTGGTCGGGAAGCTCCACCACACGCGTGTGGTGATCAATTTCGCCTGAGCGCCCAGATAATGCGCGGCGATGTCGAGCAGCAGCGGGTCGTTCTGGATGGCGACCGCTGCCTTGCAGTCGAGGATGTGTTCGAAAAAGTGTCCGCTGAGCAGCGAGCGGCCGAAACGCTTCTCGGCCTCGGCATGGTCCTCAGCCATGAATTCGAGACGGCGATCGAAATTGCCGAAACAAGGCGTGTAGCGGGCGAAGGCGGCGATCTCCTCATGGATGGAAGTCGGCAGGACGAGCCCGCAAAACAGCCCGTCCGACCGCAGCGCCTCGACAATTTCCTGGCGATCGACGCCGGCAAACATGGTGTCGTGGGCCTTTTGCGACACGCGAACCGGCTTAGCCCCACGCCAGTGCATCCGGCGCGCCGGCATGGTGCGGGCGAGCACGAACATCGGCAGCCATGCCGGGTTCTCGCGAATGTCCGACAGATAGGTCGGAATGCGCACGGCGATGCGGCGCAGCACGCCGCCGTTTCGCGCGATGGCCTCGAGACTGGCGGCGCCGGATTTGTCAGGGCTCGAAAGGGTCATGAAGGGTCCTCAGCTATGAATGCAATATGATATCGACGAAGCATCGGTTCTCACTGCCTCGCCGCTGGTCCAAGCCCGATTCCCGCAACGGAAGGACGTGTAGGCGCGCGTCGGTTTTTGTGCAACGCACAATAGCCTTGCGCGTGGCACATGCTGTTCGGATCGCCGTGCGCATCAGCCAATATTCCAGCGGCAGGCAAACGGGGCGGCGGCACTTAAAAAGAGCCGCCGCCCGGCTTGGCACCTATTGGCGGACGAACAGCGGCTGCACGCTCGCCCATTGATCGGCGGTGCGGAAGCCGCCGCGTTTCGTGTAGCTTTCGACCGGGAATTTCATCCAGTTGGGCATCCAGTTGTCGGTTTTCTCGCGGCCGTTCTTGCCCGCGAGGCAATCGCGGATGATCTTCTTTTGCGTCTTGACCTTCTCGGCGACATTGCCGTCGGCGACAGGCTTGCCGGCGAGGTCGGCCAGCATCGCATTGGCGATCTCCCTGTCGCGCAGCAGGTCGAAGAAGGCGTCGTCCGGTTGCCACCACGCACCCATGTCGATGCCCAGATGGTTGCCGAGGGCCTCGACGACGGCGCTGCCGGCTTCGAGCGTCTCGGCCATGACAAGGCTGAGAACGCGCATGACATCGTTGTCGCAAAGTGCCAGCAAACGGGCAAAGACTGCGGCAAGCGCAAAGGCGTCGCCATTGCCGCCGGCTATCGCGCCCTCCTCGTCGGCCTGCCCAAGCAGCGCCAGCACCGCGCGCCGTTTTTCGGCGAATGCGGCTTCGGCCCTGGACGCAGCAATGCTTGCCGCCACCGCTTCATTGGCGGTGCGCTGCGGCTCGCGGCGAACCTGCCACAGGCCCGAGCCTGCGATGGCATGCGCCACCATCAGGCGCAGCGCGACACAAGGATGGTCGAGCATGGCAGTACGCACGGCACCGTGGCGGTGCAGATCGACATAGTTCTGCATCGGCCCGGTGAGTTCCGGTCGCGACGGCTTGGCGGGCGTTTCGTCGTGCGCGCCGCCCTCGCCTTGCGCGCGGGCGCGGCGGGCTTCCTTGCGCGACAGCCAGCCCTCGTGGCATTCGACCGCGCCGCGATGCGAGACCGATATGAAGACCTTGCCGCCCTTCTTCCTCGGCGTCTTTTCATGGTCCCATGACTGGAAATGCTGCCCCGGTTCCAGCACGGCGACCTCGGGCCAGCCGGCTTCCAGATAGGCATCGCGTTTGGCGGCAATCGCCTCGTTCTGCTTTTGCCAGAACAGGTCGGCATCGGCGAAATAGCTGTCCTCGCCGAACAGGTCGCAGACGATCAGGCCCGGATAGTCCTCGATGGGGAACAGCGCCACCTTGGTAGAAATCGACTGGCCGCCGAACAGCCATTGTTTCAATTGGTAGCCGCGCGGCGCGTATTGCTCGGGATCGGCATAAAGCGCCAGCCAATCCTTCTGCTGCGCCTTGGAGGCCATGGTCAGATGGCGCGCCGTCTCGGCGTCGATGTCCTCGCGCCGATAGGCCTCGCGGATCTTGGGCAGAAGATCGCCGAGCGCCAGAATGCGTTTGACCAGAAGCTCGGTGATGCCGAAAGTGGCGGCGATGTCACCAACGCTGCGGCCCTCCTTGATCAGCCGCGAAAACGTCTCCCACTGCGACACCTCGTCGGGATCGAGCCGGGCGAAGTTTTCGATCAGCGAGGCCTCGAGCGCGTCGGCGTCGTCGCCGTCTTCCATGATGGCGCAGGGCAAGGCATTGCCCTGGCCGCGCTCGTCGGCGAGCGACTTCGCGGCGAAATAGCGGCGCCGGCCGGCGACGATCTCGAAGCTTTCCGGCGTGCCGTTGGGCCGCACCAACAGCGGCACCAGGACGCCGCGCGCGCGAACCGACGGCAGGATGTCCGACACGTCGGGCGCGCGTTTGGAATGGCGCATGTTGAGCGCGGAAATGTTGAGCTTATCAAGCGGAATGTGGGCAAGTTGCATGGTTTGTCTCCTTCGTTGCGGGGTGGGATTGCCCCGCCGCAGAGGCTGCAGGCCGGCGCGGCGGGACGGTTTTCGCGCCTAGCGGCGCGTCTGTTCCGCCGTGTCGGGCGGAAGCTTGGAATCGGCGTTGCCAAGGGCTTCTGCCGCCTGTCGCAGCAGCCGGTCGGCTTCGGTGATGTGGCCGGCGCTGTACGCTGCCTGGGCGTAGACGGAGAGCGGAAAGCGCGCCTTGAATCCAAGGTCGCGCTCGATGCCGAGGCCAAGCCGCCCCTTGACGCTTGCAAGCTCGGCAAGACTGACGCTGCCGAGTTCGGGGAAGCCGAAGCCGAGGTCGCAAAGGCCGAAAAGGGTGTCGCCGTCGGCGTCGAGTTCGGTGAGAAGCCAGGTTGCTGGGCCGGTAGGATCGAACAGTTTGACCACCGGGACATGGTCGGTTTCGGTGTCGGTTGCGCCATTGGCGAGCAGCAGGGCGCAAAGCTCGTCGGTGATCAGGATCATGGGAAAACTCCTCTCAAAACAGGTCGAGTTGATTTCTGGCGTCATCGAACAGCCCGATATCGAGCGGCTTTTGCGCAGCGCGTGGGCGCATCGGCCAAAAGGGCGAGGCGGTCGCGCGTGGTGGCTGGACACCGGGAATGAGCGTCTGCTCGCCTTGCGGCGTTGGCTCGGTCTGCAGGGTGTGGCGATCGCGCGCGCTCATGCCGCGATCTCGTCTTGTTGCGCGCCTTCGGCCTCGGCGTTGAAGCCCAGAAGAAAATCGGCGGCTTTCGATGCGTGAGAGGCAGCGCGGAAGATGGCGCGATTGTCCTCGCGCAGCACCTTCAGCCATGTGCCGATATAGTCGGCATGGCGCACGGTCGGCTCGATGCCGAGGGTCGAGCAGACAAAGGCTGCGGTGATTTCGGCGACCAATTCCTCGCGCGCATAGGTCTTGGAACCGAAGGCGCCGAAGAGGTCGCGCGCCAGCCGTGCCGGGTGGCCGGTCCAGTGGCCAAGTTCGTGGAAGCAGGTGCGGTAATAGTCGATCTGCTGAAAGAATGCCGGCTGCGGCGGCACCTGAATGGAGTCACTGCCCGGCATGTAGAAAGCGCGATCGCCGCCGATGCGGAAATCCGCGCCGCTTCCTCGAATAAGCGCCTCGGCCTGCGGGACGATCTCGCGTTCGGGCAGCGGTTCTGCGTTGCGGTAAAGGTGCTCGGGCAGGCCGTCGCACTGCGCGACGTTGAAGACGGTGAAGCGCTTCAAGTACGGCACCGCCTGCGGCTCGTCGCCGTCTGTCTTGGCGCGCTCCTGCTCGCCCTTTGGGACAAAGCGGTCGGCATGCACGATTGTTGTGCCGCGCTCGCCCTTCCTGACATTGCCGCCAAGGGCAAGCGCCTGCCGGAAGGTCAGCCAGTTCTGGCCGGGATAGCTGCGCTCGATGACGGCGCCCCACAGGATGAGGATGTTGATGCCGGAATAGCGGCGCCCGGTGGCCGCGTTGCTGGGCAGGCCGAGGTCGGCCTTTGCGCTGCCCCATGGCTTGACCCATGGCACGGTGCCGCGCTCCAATTCGGCAATGATGCGGTCCGTGATCTCCTGATAAAGGCTGGCGCCCGAGCGCCCGCCCCTGCCCGCGCCAGCCTCTCGGCTGTCGGAACGCTGGTGTTTTGCACGCATCGTCTGGTCCTCCGCTCTTCAATTCCGCGCCTTTCCCTGCAAGTGGGGTGGGCGGCGAGACGCGACCGGAAAGGCCCGCCGTCGGAGGCGGACCGCATCCGAAGGACCGGAACGAAGAGGAGGACCCGAAGCGCAAGCGAAGGGTTGCGGGATGCCGCGGCGGGCCTAGAAGGGAGTGCCGCCCACCCCGCGCCGCCGGGAACGGCCAACGAACAAACGCGCCGGCCGACAGGGCGGCGACCGTCAGCAGCCGACAGGCTGCCCGCGCCAGGGGGCGAAGCCGGATGGCCGAGACCGCCTGAGCCTGGCGAAGAAAAAGCGGGCTCGGTTCACGAGCACCCGGCACGCGCCGTCAGGCGCGCGGGCGCATCAGATTTCTGCGCCGTGCGGACATCGGTTTGGTGTTCCGGTCGAACTCGTTCAATCAGAACGAGGTCTTGATGCCGACCATCACCGTCGCCGCGGCAAAATCGCCGCCGATCCAGTCGTCTTCGCCGCCAGTCTCTGCGCCGGTCGCAATGTCATAGGTGTTGTAGTCGCCGCGAGCGGTGAACACCTTTACGTAGGAACCGGAGACGAAGAAGCTGGTCCGCTCGTTGTACTGGTAGCCGACGCTGCCGCCGACCATCAGAACCGGCGCCGATTCGAAATCATCCTCGAAGCGCAGGTCACGCATCCAGTGATGATCGGTAGCGCCGGCCGAGAAGGTCGTGCCGCCCTTCAGCGCAAAGCCGAAGTTCCAGCGATCCTGGACATAGGTCGCATCGATGCCGGCGATGGCGACCGGCAATTTCTGCTGGTAGCTGATGGCCTTTGCGTCTCCTGGGAAGTCGCCAACCGAATCCCGGAAGCCGGCAACGCTGTAGACATAGGAGCCGCCATAGGCAGTCCACTTGACCGAGGTGTACTTGAAACCACCGTTGACGTTGATCAGCAGCTGGTCGCTGAACTGGAAATCGTGGCCGAGCGCGACGGTTGCCGAATAGAAGTAATCAAGATCGGTGTCGGAATGGCGCGAACGGTTGCTCCAGTCGTTCCAGCCATCATTGGTCGAGAATGACGGGATCCAGTCATAGTCTTCCATGTAGCTGTCGCCGCTGAAGGCGATCTGGCTGGAAAGCTTGGCGGTCCAGCCGGCCTCGCTGCGCGCCGTCATCTCGGCTGAAATGACCGCAGAGGTGCCTTCCCAGATAAGGTGGCTCAGCTTCGAGCCGCTGCCGGGAGCCTGATAGACCAGCTCGTTGGCCTCGATGTCGATGACGCCGACGCCGCCAACGAAAGAGAAATTGGGATTG
Organism: Mesorhizobium sp. L-8-10; assembly: GCF_016756635.1. Classification (NCBI taxonomy): domain Bacteria; kingdom Pseudomonadati; phylum Pseudomonadota; class Alphaproteobacteria; order Hyphomicrobiales; family Phyllobacteriaceae; genus Mesorhizobium; species Mesorhizobium sp. L-8-10. The sequence goes on from NZ_AP023263.1 coordinate 7,273,040, forward strand.
TAGGGCGCCGGTTCGCTCGCCACCGCGTCGCTGGCCATCGCCGGCCAGGCAGCGAGCAACGCTGCCGCTCCACCAAAGACTTTCGCGTACAATTTCATAGGACTACCCTCATGGGAATCATCCGCCATTCGGCTATACGCAGCGTGCCGGGTGCACGTCACGTGCGGTCGTCTATGCAGCGCCCCTGTAGGTTGGCAAAATTGCCGCCCTCGGCTCTGTTCCTCAACACTCAAGGAAACGCCGTTAGCGTGACCCGATTAACGGCGGTTTTTGCCGATGCGTTCCGGGCGGCCGGCGTGACGGGAACCCTGCATTATCCGAGACACACATTTACGATGACGATGCTGGTTCGATTGCAGCGGCAGGCAGCGACCACGCCGGACCTCAATCCGCTGAGATCGTGCAGGTTGCTTTGAGCAGCCCATAGCAAACTCTCTAGTCTAGATAATCCGAAAGAGCCGAGGGCCGAGTTCCTCGAACCCGTTGCGCAGGTAGAAATCGAGCGTGCGCTTCCATTTTGGTTGCCTGGGCGCTGCAAGCTCAAGTCGCTTCCAACCACGCGCATGGCCTTCCCGCGAGGCGACCTCAAGCAGTTGAGGGGCAATCCCTTTGGAGCGCTTTTCGGGTCGAACATACAGCTCCGAAATATAGCCGAACTTACCTCCTGCATAAATCGCCGTGCATTCATTCAGCACCATGATGCCGACCGGCTCGTCATCTGCACTTGCGATCACTGCGACCACGCCAGCGTCGGCAAGCATTATCTGCGCGCTTTGTCTCACGTCGTCGGGCGCGGGCGCTTTCCCGCCAGTGAGTTCATCGAGTAGCGCGTGAATAAAACGGACGACCATCCCTGCGTCCGTTGCGTTGGCGCGGCGAGTAGATATGGAAGGCATATTTTCTCCTGCTAGTGGTCAAAATCCCGATTCATGCTGCTATCCGCGCAGATCCGACTCACTCTTTTAGGTAACTCTGACCAATGGACAGCATTTTTCATCAAAAATATGATAAAAGAATGCGAAATATATATTACAGGCATGCAGTGTTCCGGATGACTTTAGCTCAATTGCGCAGATAGAGGAGCTTCTTACAGAAAATCAACCGGTCACATCGCAACTGCACGGTGAAGCCCCTTGCCGAGGTAAGATGAATTTGCAGGTCTGAGCCTGAGACAAAAGATACAGCCTGAGATGCTCGTGCGGCCATAACGCTCGGACATTGCAGTCGAGCAAAGAGGACATCCGTGACGGGCGGCGAGAGCGCTCGACGGTCGCCACAACTCATTCGGCGCCAGCCGGAACAGCCGAGCCGACCGGTGCGCAGAGGCTGGTCGCCGCGCCGATCAAGTCGGACACGTCGGCCTCGGTCGTCGCGAAAGAGGTGACGAACCTCACGATCCCGGTCTGCCAGCGATCATGGTAGAAGCGGAATCCCATGTCGAGCAGCCCCCGGATCAGGGACATGGGAAGTCTGCAGAACAGGATGTTGGCCTCGGGACGCTGCTGGATCTTCACGCCTGGCACCAGGGCCAACCCCCGCGCGAGCGCCGATGCCATCGAATTGGCATGGGTCGCGTTGCGAAGCCAGACACCTTCCCTCAGATAACCGTCCATTTGCGCCGCCATGAAGCGCATCTTGGAACTCAACTGGCCGGCACGCTTTCGGCGAAAGGCTATCGTGCTCGCGAGATCTCCGCGGAACGAGACGACTGCATCGACCCCAAACGTTCCATTCTTGGTGGCGCCAAATGACACAAGGTCGACGCCGGCCTTCCACGTCATCTCGGCTGGCGAGCAGCGCAGAGTGACGAGGGCGTTGGCGAAGCGAGCACCGTCCATGTGGAGCGCCAGGTTCGCTGACCGGCAGATATGTCCGATCGCCTTGATCTCGTCGAGCGCGTAGACCGATCCCATCTCGGTCGCCTGCGTGATGCTGACGCTGGAGGGCTGGACCGAGTGGATATCGCCCACCATGCGCGTTGCATTGGCCGCTAAGGCGTCGATGTCGATTTTGCCAGCCTCGCCTGGAAGCTGCACCAACTTCGCACCGGCGGTGTAGAACTCCGGCGCGCCGCACTCGTCCCGGTTGATGTGTGCGTCGGCGTGCGAGAGGATGCTGCCCCATGGCGGCGTAATCGCCGCGAGCGCCAGCGCGTTTGCCGCCGACCCCGTCGAAACGAGGAACACGTCGACCGCATGCTCGAACACCTCGGCGAGCTGGCGCTCGACGGTATGCGTCAGCTCATCGTTGCCGTAGGGAAGCGCCTGACCCGACGTGCACGCGGTGATGGCTGCGATCACCTCGGGGGAGACGCCGGCGATGTTGTCGCTGGTGAAGTCGCGGGGGCGGGTCTGCTTGCTTTCGTTCATGGTCTGACGCTCGTTTCATTTATTGAGCGTCCAAGCTAGACGGTTCGCCGCGCGCTTTATTGAACGATATTCAAACCGAGAGGTAACGCGCCGGCGTCACCCCCAGCACCGCCTTGAAGTGCCGGGTCAGGTGGCTCTGGTCCGCGAACCCTACCGCGACGGCGACCTCGGCGACGTGCTGACCTCGCCTCAGCAGCCGTCGCGCCTCGTCGATGCGGACCTGGATCAGGTAGCGGGTGGGGGGCAACCCGAAATGCGCCTTGAAGCCATCGATCAAGGTCGCCTTGGAGCATCCGGCGAGGGCGGCCAGGGCGGCGAGCTGCAGGACTTCGTCGGAGTGGGCATGGATGAAGTCACGGACGTCGCGGAACCTCGGCGGTACCAATTTTCGCTCAGCAACGCGCGACCCGCCGGCCTGTGCGAAGACGTGGGGCAGGAAACGGATCAGATACTCCTCGATCTCCAGTGCCGAGCTATGCCCATGTTCAAGCAGGCGCCAAAACGCGCTGAGCCCGTGTGCAACTGGGGCATTCTCCTGGAACGGGCTTTTGAAGTCGATCGTTCCGGGTTCGTTTTGGCCGCTGTCCTCAAGGACTTGCCGGATAAGGCCTTCGGGCATGTAGAAGATCTTCTGGCTCCAGCCAAGATCGTCACCAGCACCCCCGAAATGCGGTTCGCCGGGCGCGAAGGTCGCGACCGTGCCGCTACCGGCGTGCCAAACCTCACCTCGGCACCAGACATCATGGATGCCTCGCTCGATCAGCCCGATCAGATACTCGTTGTGGATATGCTTGGAGAAATCCTGCCGGTGATAATCCGCCGCCAGGTAATCGAGCCCGCCAAGGACATCGGAGTGCTTCATCACCGCACGATTGCGCGGCGGTCGGCCCGGAGGTTCAGAACGGCCGCGCGCCTTTTCGTCGCATTCTACGGCGGTATCGGCCACTTGATGATCAATCCAGGTCGGTCATCACAACGATATCGTGCACACGTCGCGAATTTCAAACCGAAGCAGGATTAATTGCCGCCCGAAGAGGGGCCTGCTGCAGGGCGGGCAGCGGATTGGCGGGATTAATCGTGTTTCAAGCTTGGGATGTGGACCCGAGCGACGCGTGGCCGATATCAAGGAGAAGACCAAGCGCTATCCCCTCCGATCTGACGCATGAGGAATGGTCGCGGATAAACCGTTCCTGCCGGGCGCGGCCAAGACCGGGCGGCGCGTGGTGACGGACCTGCGCGAGGTCTTGAACGCGATCCGCTACATGGCCCGATCAGATGGCGGCTGGCGCATGCTGCCAAAGGATTTCCCGCCCATATCGGTCGCGGTCGAGACGCCTTACGGACATGCCCACGAACTACGCCAACTGGCTGGAACGTTCCCCGGCCTGACGGCGAAGCAGCAGGCGCCGATCAAAGCGCTGAACGCAGAATACGCCAAAACTCGAAGCCGAGTACGAGCATGCCAACGAACTGCCGGCCGATGTTGACGAACGGCTACCAGGGGCGGCTACGGCTGCACTCATTGTCGGATCTTCGACGAAGTCGGACATCAGACACAGCGCTATCGGAGTGACCGCATTGTTCTGCAACGATTTTCTCATTTGGCACGACACATGCGGGGGCTATCCCGCATGAGCGCTCCGTCAATCTCGATTGATGCGAGCAGGATTCAATCAAGGCGCAGTGCGTCGCTTCTGAAGATCAAGGAGAGAAAAGTATGGCGAGAGCGCGAATTGGCGTGGCGCGGGCAATGACAGCGGCTGTCGTCCTCATCGTTGCGGGACAGGCCGGCGCGGCAGATGTTGGGCAAGCCGCGAGCGTCCCGCAGGCAGAAGCCTGCGTCGCGGAAGCGCCAAGCCCCTGGCAGATCCGTCTGCGTGCGTTGGGGGTGATCACCGAGGATTCGGGCTATGTCAATGCGGTGCCCGGCTCCGGTCTTTCATATTCGGACACCGTGACGCCGGAACTCGATATCTCATATTTCTTCACGGACAACATCGCCGCCGAACTCATACTCGGCACCACCTATGCCAACATCGATGGCCAAGGTGCGATCGGCGGGCTGGGCGAGGTCGGCAAGGTTTGGCTGCTGCCGCCCACGCTCACATTGCAGTATCATTTTACCGATTTCGGCGCCTTCGAGCCCTATATCGGCGCCGGCGTGAACTATACGATCTTCTATCATCAGCAAGTCGGCAGCGCCGATGATCTCAAGGTCAAGAACACATTCGGCGCCGCGCTGCAGGTCGGATTCGACTACATGGTGGACCAGCACTGGGGCGTCAACTTCGACGTGAAGAAGCTTTTCCTCAAGCCCGACTTCGACGTCACTGTCGCCGGCGCCAAGCTCACGGGCAAGGCCAAGCTCGATCCCTGGGTGATAGGCGCAGGTCTCACCTACCGCTTCTGAGGACGAAGCACGGGGCACTTTTCGAAGTCCGCGCGCGGATCTTCCGTGCCGAGAAGTGGACCCGCGATGGTTCTTAAAGGAGTTGTTGGCATGCGCGTAGAAAACGATCATTGCGACGTGATCGGTGTGCCGGCCGCTCCCACGCAACTTGATCGTCTTTCTTCTGCGATTCTGCGGCAGGGGGGGATGGCGCGAGTGTCGCTGCCAGGCGATGTGGTGACCTGGGCGGCAGCCCGTCACCAGACGCTCAGGCAGATGCTTTCCGACCAGCGTTTCAACAAGGACTGGCGACAGTGGCGGGCGCTGCAGGACGGCGAGATTCCCGAGGATCATCCGCTGATCGGGATATGCAAAGTGGACAACATGACCACGGCGCACGGCGCCGATCACCGGCGCTTGCGCGGCCTGCTGTCCAGCAGCTTCGCGCCCAGTCGTATCGCCTTGCTGGCGCCACGGGTCGAACAATGCGTCGATCGACTCCTGGCCGAGATGGCGCAGCGCGGCGGCAGTGCCGATCTGATGAGCGAGTTCGCCGCTCCGCTGCCCACCAACGTGATCGCCGAACTGTTCGGTTTGCCGGACGAACAGCGCGAAGAGATCGTCGCGCTCACCTACAGCCTGGCCAACACCTCCGCCACAGGCGAAGAGGTGCGACAGACGCGGCAGCGCATCCCGGAGTTCTTCCGTCGCCTGATCGCGCTCAAGCGGGGCCAGCTCGGCGATGATCTGGCTTCGGCCCTGATCGTCGCTCGTGACAAAGGCGAGCTCGTTTCCGACACCGAGCTCATCGACATGCTGTTCATGGTGCTCTCTGCGGGCTTCGTGACCACCGCCGGCGTCATCGGCAATGGCGTGCTGGCATTGCTGACGCATCCGCAGCAACTGCACTTGGTGCGCAGCGGCCAAGTTCCGTGGTCACAGGCGATCGAGGAGATCCTGCGCTGGGGCAGCTCAGCGGCCAATCTGCCGTTCCGCTATGCCACCCAGGACGTGGAGATCGACGGATGCCTGGTCCGCCGCGGCGATGCCGTCCTGATGGCGTTCCATGCGGCGAACCGGGACGAAAAGGCCTTCGGTCCCGGCGCCAACAGGTTCGATGTCACCCGGCGGCACAACCCGCATTTGTCATTCGGCGAGGGGCCGCATTCCTGCCTGGGCGCTGCGCTGGCGCGCCTGGAATTGCGCTGCGCCTTCCCCGCGCTGTTCGGGCGGCTGGAGGATCTGGCGCTGACCATCGCTGCGGAGGACGTCGTCTACATGCCGTCTTACGTGATTCGCTGCCCGCAGCGCCTGCTGGTCAGCTTCCGCCCTTCCGTCGCTTAGAGAGTGCGGCATTCACCCCGGATTCGGTGATTCTCGGTTCGCCGGGGTGGCTTGTCTCGCACGAGGGGGGCGAGCATGCCCGGTTACGCACGATCGTGGCGCCGGCCTTCAGCAACCGCAGGGTGAAGGTGCTCGCGCAGCAGGTCGAGGCGATCGCCGCGCAGTTGTTCGAGACGCTGGCGGCCCAGCCCCAGCCCGCCGACCTGAGGCGCCACCTCTCCTTTCCGCTGCCGGCCATGGTCATCAGCGCGCTGATGGGCGAGTGCGCAAGCACGCTGAGCGAAGCCGAGCGGGAACAAATACCGGGATTCCCGGCTGACCGTGACGACCTGGCCCGACTTTACGCCCTTTGAGCCCGGCGACCTCGATCTGATCCGGCGTCGCCGATGAGGACAAGGATCTCTCCGAGCCTGCACTGATAAGAGGCGGCATCGTAAGCGGCTTTGGGCGAAAGAGACCGATCAGCGCAAGGGCATTATTCGCATCATCACATAAACATCTCGTTATGTGTATTGACAAGGAGCGAAGCGGCTGTGATTGTGCGCATGTCATGGTTCTCCGCGCGGCACTGCCGTAGCGGAGCTAAGAGGGAAGCCGGTGCGATGCCGGCGCTGCCCCCGCAACTGTTAGCGGCGAGCCAAGCCCATTGGTGTCACTGAGGCGAACGGCCTCGGGAAGACGGGCAGAGGCTTTGACCCGCGAGCCAGGAGACCTGCCACGACGAACAACGTCCACGGGCGGGGTGTCTCGGTGGCCGCGGTAGCCTGGCTTCGTGCCGCCTGCTCGCGCGTTCCTTGTCCCCACGCCCCAACCATCGGGGTATGGCATGACTGTCTCTCAACAAATTCCTGTGGCAACGCTCGGCGTGCCGCGTATCGGTCGACGGCGGGAACTGAAATTCGCGCTTGAAAGCTACTGGTCCGGAAAATCTCCCGCTGCCGACCTGCTCGCGACGGCGAAGGCGCTACGCGCCGCCAGCTGGAGGGAGCAGCACGATCGCGGCGTGTCGAAAATCCCGTCCAACGATTTCTCGCTTTATGACCATGTGCTCGACACCGTCGCCATGGTCGGCGCCGTGCCGGCACGATACACCTGGACTGACGGCGAGGTCCCACTCGATACCTATTTCGCAATGGCGCGCGGCAACCAAGATCAGGCCGCTGATTGCGGACATGCCGGTGACGAGCATGCGGCCAACGGGCATGGCCTTGCCGCGATGGAAATGACCAAATGGTTCGACACCAACTATCACTACATTGTGCCGGAACTTACCGACGATCAGAGCTTTGCCCTCTCGTCGGCAAAACCGGTCGATCATTTCCTCGAGGCCAAGGCGCTCGGCATCCACACGCGCCCGGTCCTGCTTGGACCGGTTACGTTTCTCAAGTTGGCGAAGTCACCTGAGGAAGGTTTCAACCCTGTCGCGCTCCTGCCACGGCTGCTGGCCGTCTACGAGGAGCTCCTGCGGAGGCTGAAGCTCGCGGGAGCCGATTGGGTACAGATCGATGAGCCGGCGCTCGTGCTGGATCTGATTCCCAACGAACGGGATGCGCTCCAATTCGCCTACTGCCGGCTGGCGAAAGCAGCACCCGAGTTGAAGATCATGGTCGCTACCTATTTCGGATCGCTGGGAGACAATCTCGAGACCGCAATTTCTCTGCCCGTGGCGGGACTGCACATCGATCTCGTGCGCGCTCCAGAGCAGTTGGAGACCGTCGGCCGGCTCGCGCGGAAGGAACTTGTGCTCTCGCTCGGGCTGATCGACGGCCGCAACGTCTGGCGCGCGAACCTGCCTGCCATACTTGACCGCATCAAGCCGATCGTCGCCGGCTGGCCGTTGGACCGCGTGGAGATCGCCCCGTCCTGCTCGATGCTGCATGTGCCGATCGACCTGGACATGGAGACGGCACTCGATGCGGACGTGAAATCGTGGCTCGCCTTCGCGGCGCAAAAGACCGGCGAGCTGGTCGTGCTCGCCCGTGCCCTGGCCGAAGGCCGGGACGCGGTCGCCGCCGAACTAGAGGCGTCGGCTGAGGCTGCCGCCGTTCGCGCGACATCCGCTAAGGTGCATGATCCGCTCGTCGAAGGACGGGTCGCCAGCATCAAGGTCGGCATGACGCGCCGGAAGAGCGCATTCGACGTGCGCTCCAAGCTTCAGGGCGACACGTTTGGCCTGCCATCCTTCCCCACCACGACGATCGGCTCCTTCCCGCAAACAGCCGAGGTTCGCAAGGCGCGGGCAGCCCATGCCAAGGGCGAGCTGAGTTACGTCGACTATGAGGCCTTCCTGAAAAAAGAGATAGAAGCCGCCGTTCGCTGGCAAGAAGAGATCGGACTCGACGTGCTGGTCCACGGCGAATTCGAGCGCAACGATATGGTGCAGTATTTCGCCGAGCAGCTCCGCGGCTTTGCCTTCACGCAGCATGGGTGGGTGCAGAGCTATGGCTCGCGCTTTGTGCGACCCCCGATCATCATTGGCGATGTGTCGCGACAAAATCCGATGACACTACACTGGTGGCGATACGCCCAGTCGCTGACGCCAAAGCCGGTGAAGGGCATGCTTACCGGCCCGGTGACGATCCTCAACTGGTCCTTCGTCCGAGACGACCTTCCGCGCTCAGCCGTCTGCCGCCAAGTCGCGCTCGCCATTCGCGATGAAGTGAGCGACCTCGAAAAGGCCGGCGCCAAGATGATCCAGATCGACGAAGCCGCACTGCGCGAGGGCTTGCCGCTTCGTGAGGACGACTGGGAAACCTATCTCGACTGGGCCGTCGAATGCTTCCGGCTGGCTTCAACGGCGGTTGGCGATGCGACCCAGATTCACACCCATATGTGCTACTCCGAGTTCGGCGACATCGTGGACGCGATTGCTGCAATGGATGCCGATGTGATCTCCATTGAAACCTCGCGCTCGCAGATGGAACTGCTTGATGCGCTTCGAACCTTCAAGTATCCGAACGAGATCGGTCCTGGCGTCTATGACATTCACTCGCCGCGGGTCCCGGAGGTGGGCGAGATTTCCAACCTCATCATGCTTGCTCGCGATCGATTGTTGGATGGCCAATTGTGGGTGAACCCCGACTGCGGTCTCAAAACACGCAGATGGGAGGAGGTCCGCCCTGCCCTGATGAACATGGTGGCTGCGGCACGCGCAATCCGGGAAAAAGCGCAGACGGCGTAGGGCTCGGTGCCACTCGCCGGCGGTGAGCGGCAACGCCACACACCGGGCAATCTTGGGGTGAGTCCATCCGGCGCACCCAAGGCAATCGAGCTGCCAGTGACGAAGCGCCTCAGCAGCCTTGGCTTGGCCGAGGCCCTTTTCATGGCGCGTCGAAGTCAGCTGTTCCAGAGGCCTCCGTTGGAGGGCGATCGAAGGAGGCTTGGGCCTCAAATGAGCCGGCCAGAAACGAGAAGGCTCTCCGCCAGCCCGTTTCGGATTATTCCGTGTTGGGATCATCCAGTGTCACTATCGTCTCCCCGACCTTGGTCGCCGAACCCCCCCGTCCCGACCATCGGGAGAAGCATCAGCGATCACGCGGCGCCGGTCCGCGGAGCGTGTTCCGGAAGATCGGATGCAGGGCCAAGCTGGGGGAAGGTTCATACGGTACTTCCGGAGACTGTTGAAGCGGCATCGACGCTCCGCCATCTGCACCGGGCCAATTCCCGCTCGACGGCTCTGTCTGCCTCTGGCTGCAATCACGATCACCGCGACGGCGAAGCCGAGCGGCCGCAGCTGGCTGGCGGACCCTTGTGTTTTGATGGTGGAAGATCAGGCGCCGGACCAGGAAAGCCGCCGCGGAAAGTGCGGTGTTGGCTTGCTCCTGGCGGAGCCGGCAGGGGTGTTCGGACCGCGCCCAATAGCGATGTGCAGATGGCCGAAATTCATCAGCGCCATGATCCTGAATATCAATCGCTGCGCAGAATGCGTGCTTCGAGCGCGGCCGCGACGAAAGCTCGTCGAGCAGCTGGTGGATGGGTCTTACCGCGTAACACCTGCAGACAGGTGTCCATCGCTATCCTGCGTTTATCGGTCTCATGATGCAGATCCCGGAGCAAGATAGCGGCCGCGTCGTTGACGTCGAACACGACACGCTCCGAGCCGCGGCGGCTAAGCTGAACTACGACTGGCCTCTCAAATCTGATCAACCCGGTCATCCCCTCCTCCACAGCCACTACTCGGCAAACAGCGCGGGCCGCATTTCTTTATTCAGCCGAACGCGACCGCTGCATCGCGCCAATGAGCCTGGCCATTGGCGGGCAAGCGATCGCCATGAGCTGCGTCTGGCATGGTCAGCTTGCGTGCGATCTGCGGTTTTGCAGTTGGTGGTGAGGAACTGCTTCTCATTCGCGTGGTCTAGCTGTTAAACCTGTGCATACTGCACTATTCGACGCGGCTCGCGCCAGTCTCAAACACTTCGTCGAAATCTACACCTGCACTTTTCCACTGCCCGATCTGCAGGCGGCGATCCACTGCATCGCGGAGGTTGAATCTTCCAAGATGGCGACCCGCTTCGCAAAGCCAAAAAAGGCATTGCGCGCCGTGCTTACCGGCTTGCGCCCATCGTACGCATCGTAGCATGCCCTCAGGGCGGCTTCGTGGATCATGTCTCTGCGATCTTCCGGCCATTCATTGAGAAAATCGATTGCATCCGCAAGGCCGGCGATCTCTTGGATGATGTGCGTTGCGCGCCTCACGAAAAGCGGGCTGCTGAAAGCCTCAGCGTTCATTCGTTCCTCCAACCTTCCAAATAGCCGATTTGTGTGAAGAGGCGCCGCATCGACGCGAGGCGACCCTGACACAATGTGTTGTCAGGGCGATGACGGTTCAAGAGGAAGATCCGCGACGGCGACCGGGCGTGCAGCGATCCGCCAACACATCATGCAATGGCTTTGGTTGCCATCAAACGCGGTCGTCACTATTAAGCTACGAGATGATTCTTACCCGGCTACTCTAATTCCGCAGGAGCGTTTTCATGACCGAAGAAACCGAGAGCAAAGCCGACAACCTCATCGAACTCACCGCCCATGTCGTCTCAGCCTATGTTTCGAACAATCCGGTTCCCGTCGGTGAACTGCCTGGGCTTATCGGCCAGATCCACATCGCATTGAAAGGCACTGCTGGTGGTGCCGCACCAGAAAAATCGGAAGCTCTCAAGCCTGCCGTACCGATCAGAAAATCGGTTACACCCGACTACATTATCAGCCTTGAGGACGGTAAGAAGTTCAAGTCGCTCAAGCGTCACCTGGCCACCCACTATGGCCTCACGCCCGACGAATATCGCGCGAAATGGGGGCTGCCGGTGGACTATCCTATGGTGGCGCCGAACTACGCTGCGGCGCGCTCGGCATTGGCCAAGACCATGGGTCTGGGCCGCAAGCCGAAGGAACCGGAAGCGACGGCACCTGCCAAGCGGCCCCGCAAGAAAGCCGCAGCCTGACCCCACTTTTCAGGATCGACGAAGCGGGCCCGGCATGATTTCGCACTCGCGAGATAAAATTTGTGCGTTGCAATATCTGCGGCGATCGGTATGATCATGGTGTCGGCCATCTACTCCTCCCAGATGTGGTGCCGACGCTGGATGGGGCGCACCTCCTCCCGCGTCTCATTCTAGATCGAGCCCGCTGCCACCTCCTCCCGGTAGCGGGCTTTTTCTTTGTCTGAGGCGCGATTTCGGTCCGGGCCAACGCACTTGGCTCTAAGCGAGGCGAATGCTCCGAACTTCCAGGCCTTTCTTGCCCTGCCCGCATTGGACAAACACCTTCTGGCCCTCCATCAGCATGCTGAGTCCTGAGCGGGTCAGCGCGGTGGCATGAACGAAGATGTCCTTCTCACCGTTTTCAGGTGCAATGAAGCCGAAGCCCTTTTGGGGATTGTACCACTTGACCGTGGCCTCGCTCTCCAGCTGGGCGCTCGTCCCGGCGGTGGACTCTCCAGCGCAACGCGTATGTACCTGAGTTCTGGCGGTCTGACCGCCTACCTCCAGCACTTGCGCGACCTGATGACCTCTTGGACTTTCTTCCGTTGTGACCTTGAGACGCGTTCCCTCGGAAACACCGCGGCTCCCGGCCGCCTCCAGCACCCGGATATGTAGATAGGCCTCTATGCCCTCCGGCAATTTGACAAAGCCGAAACCCTTGCTGGTGTTGAACCAGATCACTTCGGCGTCGACAGGGTCCGCGGTTATGATCGACGAACGCTGAAAGTAGCTTGGCTCGGATGGCCGTTCCGCAAAGGAAACCGCGTCATCGTCATGACGATGCCGGCGTGGCTCACGATGGTCCTTATATTTGCCCATGATCGTCCGACTGGCTTGAACAACGCACTGCGCTCCCGGCAGGATAATCTCAATCGGGCGATGCGTTGATGTCAATTCACCAGTTGGCCGCTTCACCCGCTCTATCGCATCACGATCCCGACCTGTTGCCACACGCGCGATGATGGCGGGTGAGCAATATATGCCACAGCTCGAGGCAGCTGATCCGAACGGGATCCCTATATCGCACGGCAAAAGGGTCGCGCTGTAGGGCGGCACCCGCGATCAACCGTTTCGATCGTGACACGCCCCGGGCTGCCCCTCACGCGGATCCGCATCCGACATTTCGATTTACACGCACTTTCCCGCGCACAGCTTGCAGGAGAGGAGACGGCAGCTCGTCGTTGGATCGTCCGGCTAGATCAACCCCGCCTGCTCGGCCTCGCGGCGCAAATTCTGCCGTGGCCTCGGACCGATCTGCTGGATGACCAATCCGGCCGCCAGTGAGCCAAGGTCGCCACAGGTCTTGAGGTCGCGGCCTTGCGTGTAACCATGCAGGAAACCGGCGGCGTAGAGATCGCCGGCGCCCGTCGTGTCGACCAGTTCCCGGATCGCCGTCGCCTGGATCACCACGGTCTCGTCGCCGCGCACGATGACCGAGCCTTTTTCCGAGCGCGTGACGGCGGCTATTCTGCAGTCCTTGCGGATCTTGGCCAGCGCCTCGTCGAAGGACGATGTCTGGTAGAGCGACTTGATCTCGTGACTGTTGGCAAAGACGATGTCGACCGTGCCCGACCGCATCAGCTCGAGGAATTCGTCGCGGTAGCGGTCGACGCAAAACGAATCCGACAGCGTCATGGAGACTTCGCGGCCTGCCGCGTGCGCCAGCCTGGCCGTCTGCCGGATCGCCTCCTTGGCGCGCGGCGGGTCCCACAGGTAGCCCTCGAAATAGGTGACCTTGGCCCCAGAGGCCTTGTCGGCCTCGACATCCTCCGGTCCGAGTTCGACGCAGGCGCCGAGATAGGTGTTCATAGAGCGTTCGCCGTCGGGTGTGACGAAGATCATCGAGCGCGCTGTCGGCGGCTCGCCCGTGAGCGGCTTGGTGTCGAAGGCGACGCCCTGCGCGCGGATGTCGTGCGCGTAGATTTCGCCCAGCGCATCGTTGGAGACCTTGCCGAAGAAGGCGGCGCGGCCGCCGAGGGAGGCGACACCGGCCGCCGTGTTGCCGGCGCTGCCACCGGAGGCCTCGATTGCCGGTCCCATGCGGCTGTAGAGCAGCTCGGCGCGCCTCGTGTCGATCAGGTTCATCGCGCCCTTGATGATGCCGTTCGTCTCCAGGAATTCCTCCTCGCACTGGGCGATGATGTCGACAATGGCATTGCCGATGCAAAGCACGTCATAATCCGGCATCAATGTCTCCGCCTACTACCCACCGGCTTTGTGCTATGCCGGCCGGGCGCGGGCCTAGCGAGTTGAAATGGGTTGCCGCATGCGCTTGACCCAGCGGCCCTCACGCAGCTGCCGGTCCTGCTTCACGCAGCAAGTCGTCGGCTCTGTCCGTCTTCTCCCAGGTGAACTCAGGCTCTTCACGGCCGAAGTGTCCGTATGTCGCCGTCTTGCGGTATATCGGGCGTAAGAGATCAAGCATCTTGATGATGCCTTTCGGTCGGAGATCGAATAGCTCAAGAACAAGGCACTCGATCCTTTTTTCCTCGATTCTTGCGGTTCCGAAGGTGTTGACCATCACAGAAACCGGACTGGCCACGCCGATCGCGTAGGCAAGCTGAACCTCGCAGACCTCCGCAAGTCCGCTGGCAACGATATTCTTCGCGACGTACCGCGCCGCATAGGCCGCCGAGCGGTCAACCTTGGATGGGTCCTTGCCCGAAAAGGCGCCGCCGCCGTGACGCCCCGTTCCACCGTAAGAATCGACGATGATCTTGCGTCCAGTGAGGCCGCAGTCGCCGGCAGGCCCACCGACCACGAACCGCCCTGTTGGGTTGACCAGAAATCTGATCTCCGAAGTATCCAGATGGGTTGGCAGGACCGGTTTTATGATCTCCTCAATGACGCCTTCGCGGACTGTATCTTGGGAGACCGCCTCGTCATGCTGCGTTGACAGGACTATGGTGTCCAGCGCCACCGGGCGGAGACCCTCGTAGCGTACGGACACTTGAGATTTCACGTCCGGACGCAGCCAGCCAAGCTGTCCCGTTTTCCGGATCTCTGCCTGTCTTTTCGTCAACTGGTGAGCGAGTTGGATCGGCAAGGGCATCAATGTGTCCGTCTCGTTGCATGCGAATCCAAACATGAGGCCCTGATCCCCCGCCCCCTGCTCGAGATCCTGCCCTCGTCCTTCGTCAACGCCCTGGCTTATGTCGGGCGACTGCTCGGTAAGGGCCAGAACGACGGCGCAACGTCGACCATCAAAGCCGATGGCATCGTCGTCGTAGCCAATATCGAGGATCGTATCGCGGGCAACTTGGCTGTAATCGATCTCCGCGTGGCTGGTGATCTCGCCAGCCAGAACGACCATCCCTGTCTTCACCAATGTTTCACAGGCGACGCGCGCCTTCGGGTCGGTGCGGAGGATCGCATCGAGGATGGCATCGGAGATGTTGTCTGCCATCTTATCGGGGTGTCCCGCGCCGACGGATTCGGAAGAGAACACGAACTGCCTGGTCATGGAATGTCCTCGCTGCAAGTGTTGGAAGGTGGGGAGTTTCTTTGGCTCACCGGTCGGGGATGCCGGGGACGTCGAACACAGTGCAGAAGTTAGCAACGTCTCTTCGTACGCTCGCATGAACTTCTGGGTCGTCGGGCTGGCGGCAGACCAAATCAATAAAAGCGGCGATCTGCACCATTTCCCCTTCACGCATGCCCATGGACGTCACTGCCGGCGACCCCAAGCGGATTCCGCTTGTGACCGTCGGGTCGCGCGGGTCGCCCGGCACCATATTAAAGTTCGTAATGATGCCTGCCCTTGCCAGGCGCTCGGCATAGGCTTTGCCTGATAGCGGCCGGTCCCGAAGATCAAGGATCAGCATGTGATTGTCAGTCCCGCCGGTGACCAGATCATAACCACGACCCAGAAGCGCCTCGGCCAGCGCCTTGGCATTCTTGACGATCTGGTGACCGTAGGTGCGGAAAGAGGGGGTCGCGGCTTCCTGCAAAGCAACAGCGAGCGCGGCGATGATATTCATGTGCGGCCCACCTTGCAGTTGAGGAAACACCGCGCGATCAATCCGTTTGGCGAGATGGTGTTTGCTCGTGGGATGATAGAGCGCCTGATAACGATCTTCATTCTTCGACAAAATAAAGCCTCCACGGGGGCCGCGGATCGACTTGTGAGATGTGCTGGTGACGACGTCGCAATGAACCACGGGATTCGGATGCGCTCCAGCGACAATCAGGCCGCTGATGTGCGCAATGTCGGCCACGAGATAGGAGTTGGCCTCCAGAGCGATTTCTGCCATTGCCGCGTAGTCAAAGGCACGCGGATAGGCCGTTCCGCCGACCCAAATCAGTTTCGGCCGTTCCCGCCTGGCTGTCTCGCGCAAGCGGTCATAGTCGATTTGCTGCGTCTTTTCGTGCAGCCCATAGGGGACGCGTTGATAGTCAGTGCCGGAAAAGTTCACGGACCAACCATGAGTCAGATGGCCGCCTTCAGGTAAAGGCAAGCCCATGACTTTGTCACCGGGGCTCAAAAGCGCACGATAGACAGCCTGGTTGGCTGGCGAGCCCGAATAAGGCTGGACGTTGGCGTGCTCACTGCCAAATAGCGCTTTCAGGCGCTCGATCGCGAGGGTCTCAAGCTCATCGACGATCTCGTTTCCCGCGTAGTAGCGCGCACCCGGGTAGCCCTCGGCATACTTGTTCGCGAAGATAGAGCCGGTCGCTTCCAGTACGGCTGAGGAGGCAAAGTTCTCAGATGCGATAAGTTTGAGCATCGTCCGCTCTTGCCGCCTCTGTCGTAGAAGCAGTTCATGAACGCGGCAATCGACGTGGACCAAGGAAGACCGTCCGTATGTGGCCTGCTGCCGGTTTTTCGGACACCAGGTTAAGCTAACATCGCTTGTTCCTCGAACTCCACGGGGCTGAGATAGCCCAGCGTCGAGTGCCGTCGCCGGGGGTTGTAGAAGCACTCGATGTAGTCGAACACATCCGCCCTGGCGTCGTCCCTCGTCCTGTAGACCTTGCGGGCTGTCCGTTCGGTCTTAAGCGACGAGAAAAAGCTCTCCATCGCGGCATTGTCCCAGACGTTGCCCGACCGGCTCATCGAACAGGTGATGCCGTGGTCGGCCATCAGGCGCTGGAACTGCTCGCTGGTGTATTGCGATCCCTGGTCCGAATGATGCAGCAGGCTGTCCGGCTTGCCTCGGCGCCAGATCGCCATGATGAGGGCGTCGGTCACGAGCTGGGCCGTCATCTCCGCCTTCATCGCCCAGCCGACGACACGGCGGGAGAACAGATCGACGACGGCGGCAACGTAGAGCCAGCCTTCGGCGGTCCAGATGTAGGTGAAGTCGGCGATCCACTTCTGGTTCGGGGCCGCTGCCTCGAAGGCGCGGTCGAGGAGGTTGTCCGACACTGCCGCTCGCTCGCCAATGTCCTTCGGCAGCCCACGGCGGCGCGGCCGGGCACGCAGCCCGTTCTCACGCATGAGCCTCTCGACACGATGAAGGCCGCAGGAGAAGCCTTCAGCCAGAACGTCGTGCCAGACGCGGCGAGCGCCATAGGTGCGGTCGCTGCTTTTGAAGCTGCGATCGATCTTCGTCACCAGGACTTCGTCGTGCCGAGCGCGAGCGCTGGGGCTGCGGTTGAGCCAGGCATGGAAGCCCGAGCGGGAGACATCCAGCGCACTGCACAGCCATGCCACCGGCCAGATCGAACGGTGCCTCGCGATGAAAGCGAACCTCATATCGCTTCCCTCGCGAAGTAGGCTGCGGCCTTTTTTAGGATGTCGCGCTCCGCCTTCAGCTTCGCCACTTCCTTGCGCAGCCGATCGATCTCAAGCTGCTCCGGCTTCATCTGCCCATGGCCGGGAAAGGCATGCTGCGGATCGGTCGACAGCTCGCGCACCCATTTGCGCAGCACGTTCTCGTGGAGATCAAGATCGCGCGCCGCCTGAGCAACCGCAACGCCCCGATCCTTCACCAGCCTCACCGCCTCAAGCTTGAACTCGCGGCTGAACTTCCTTCTTCGCATTCCCACTCTCCAGTTCCGTTAAACACCTTATCTCGGTGTCCACGAAACCGGCAGCAGGCCAATGTGCCGGGCTCTGCCATGGCTACGTCAGCGGATTTGTTCATGGTAGTTTCGCACTCCCACTTAGGCAGATCTTTTCACGACAAGCAGCAGTCCCCTTCGACCACGCGTCTTGTACCGCCTCGAGCCGCTCCAGGTCCCGCTTATGATACTCATCGTCGTGGGGTAGGAGATCGACCAAGAATTGAATCAACCCTCCGTCCCGGCCCCTTGCATTGAGATGATATGAGGACCAAGGACGTTGTCCGTTGCCGCAAAGAAAGTTGGCTTTGGCGAGCATCCGGACGTGTCGCGCAACGCGCTCCCGACGAAGATCGAGAATCTCCGCTAGTTCGCGGACAGTCAGGTCGGCATGCGCGCAAAGGCCCAGGATGATCAAGATGCGCTGCTGTCATTAGGCGATCGACAAGTATCATCATTGGTCAGCACGACGCCAAATAGAAGAGCCAAACCCCTCGTTCTGCTGGCTTTGTCATGTCGGGCTCTTCGCAAATGCTGTTCGGCAGCGGAACATAAACACACCAGATTTCTGCCGCCACTGAACTTGGAAGTTGTGGTGAGCGTACCATTGACAGCGATTTGTGGTCGCAAAGATTCCATAAATTTCCTTGAAGGATCTGTTGCAAGGCCTAAACAAGAACGCAATGCGATTGGTGAGGTGCTGGTTAAGACGGCAAGCTGGCGAACTTGGCCAAGAGGGAGGCGATCGGCGCCACCTTTCCCCAGGCGGCAGTGCTGACCTGCATGGTGTACCTGATCGGCCATTTACTTGATTTCGTATCACAGAAAGATCGCAAAGCCGTCGTGCCGACGCTCAGCTACCATCTGCCGGGGCGCGGACGCCAAGCCGGCATGAAGGCTCTGGAGGACTTCGAGGCCGGCGACTGGGCCGCCGATACCCGGCGATCACTCAGAGCTGGCGGCGCGACTGGCAGTACGTCGTGCCGTTCTTCGCCTTTCCGTGTGTGCACAGCATCAACTGTGCGACGGATGCGGTCGAAATGTCCGCAGCGCGTCGGCGCCATTTCCAAATAGCGCTTAATCCTGGTCAGTCAGGTCGCACCAAATCGATGTGGCTGACACGGAGGGCTTGTGCCAGTTCATAAAGCGTGACGATTGTGGGGTTCCTTTTGCCCTTCTCCAACCCGCTGATGTACTGCTGGCTGAAGCCGGAGATCTCGGCAAGCTGCTCCTGCGTCAAGCCGGCCTTCTCCCTGATCCTGCGTGCATTTCGTCCGACCAACTTGCGCATATCCATGCGCGGAGGTCAGCGGATCACGGGCCTTGAGTTTGTCAACTATAATATGTAATCCACATTGTCATCGATTTGCCCGAACCATCTGCCGCGGGGGGCAGTAAATCCAGGGATGCGATTTTGATGACGTTGGTCGCTCAAGCCAAGCACAGCACGAGCTATCGGTCACGCAAGCGACGCACTGTGCGAGAACCTCGCAAGGGTCGATTTCGAGCGCTTCCGCTGCGTCGAGGAATTCAATGACGTCCATGCGACGTTCACCGCCCTCATACCTGGCCACGAAAGACTGCGGGCGGCGAAGCGCGTCGGTAACCTTGGCCTGGGTTAAGCCCTTGTTCTTGCGCGCCGCTATCAGCTGTTCAAGCAGCCGGCGTTGGCGGGGCGATCGAAGGGAGTTCGGCATGAGACGGTGCTTAAGCCTATTCAGATCGCGGATCGAGCAGCGTTGCCGGCTCAACCTCCAGCACCGTAGCGAGCTTCTCGACCATGTCGATGGTAGCAGCATATACACTGCGCTCAAGAGCGCTGATGTAGGTTCGATCAACACCAGCTTCATGCGCCAGCGCCTCCTGCGACAGCTTCTTTTTCTCGCGAAGCCTACGCAGATTGCGGGCAAAGACCTCTCGGATTCCCATAGGCGAGAGGCCACCCTCTTGTTGAGGATTTCACCACGGAGTATACCCTACAAACTTAAGGAGCAACTCGCACGAGCATCGACTTTGCCCGAACTCCCTGCTGTTAGGGATCGCGACTTCCCGGATGCGATCTGACGATGGTTATCGCTCAAGGTCAGCGCTGTAGGCCAGGCAAGCTGCGCCAGGGAGCGAAGCCGACTGGTCTAGACCCATGTCGAAGAAAGCGGGCTCAGTTCACTGGCGGCCGGTTGCGCGCCATCAAAATCGATTTCGGCAATCCGGGATGGGCCAGATCGCCTTTGTTACTGCGGCGGCCTAATCAGCTCACAAGGATCAACGTCAAGCGCTTTTGCCAGCTGGCCAAGCACACTGACGCTTGCGGAAACCCGAGCACGCTCGATCGAGCCCACATAGCGCATGCTCAGCTCTGCGCGGGCAGCCAATTCTTCCTGCGTCAGGTCCTGATCATGGCGCAAACGACGCATGTTGATCGCCATGACCTCCTTGAGGTCCATGGCAAGAAGGGACCAGAACCGGCACTATCGTTCTAGGAACGATTGTTCCTATTCGCTATGGTGAGCCAACCGAGGAGCAGCCGTGCCCGATCACAACAAACCCCAAACAGGCAAGAGGGTCGCGATGAAACGCAAAGTCCAAGACGAAGTCCCCTGGTCGGACAACCTGACCGCTTACGACAATGAGCACTTCACCATCTATATGAGGCTCCTGGACGCGTCCGCCGACGATGCCAGCGAAGACGAGATGGCGCAGCTCGTCCTCGGCATCGATCCGATGAGAGAACCTGAGCGCGCCCGAATGGCGGTTCGCAGCCATCTCGATCGGGCAAACTGGATGGTTACGACTGGATACAAAGAACTGTTCGCGCGCTGACCGGCTCCAGGTGAGCTATTCCAATCATCTTAGACGAGGAAATCCCGATAACCACGATCCATGAGCATGTGACCGCGCCGGACGGCACGGCGGATTCGATCGCGAAGGTGGTTGCGCGGATCCGTCCAGTCGGCCTGGACGCGTTGTCGAGCCAACAGGGCCATTGCGATTTGGCGATGCGATGCCCCGCCTAGCGAGCCGTCGAGCGCCTGAAGAACAAAGCGCAGACGGCTAGCGCGCGCTTCGGGGGGAAACAGCCTGTCGGGAAATTGTCCAGTCGCGTGAAAAGCATTGAGGCATTCGAGCGCATTCAGGTGCTGCCTCATCCGATCGGCGGGCCAGATCGCGTCGACGGAAAGCCGAACGGGGCGCAAAACCTCCGCTCCCTCCACGACAAGCTGGACGTCCCGGTGAGCATTTCGCAGCATGACATGCTGGGAACCGTCCGCCGTGATCACGAGTGCCGCCCGACATGGCAATGCAGCGAGATCAAACGAAAGCGTTTCGGCCGACAATGCCTTTTCCGCAATGAGCGGCAGAACATGCGGGCATTGGCGGAAGCACCAGAAAACAGCCGCATCGCGCCTCAACGAGCCTGCGAAAAAGGAGCCCCCACTGCGTGAGATCGAGCGACGATCTCACCACTTCTACCTCGAACCACCTTTCTGCAAATTCTGCCTGCTCAAGCGAGAGCCTGCAGTCACGCTGGAAGGCCGGATTGCGCCGTAGGAATTCCCAGGCCCAGCCGCGTCGCGTCAGGTGCCGCGTGTAGCGATAGGATTTCTCATCCTGCCAGTCCGGCCAGTCGGCGTCATTACCTATCATAACCATGTCAGGCGCCCGTGCAGAGCACCGGGGCCCACAGTACGGGACCGCCAAGACCGCCATTGTGGCGGACCGCAGCAAGGCTCTCCTCTGAGACATCCAAAAAGCCGGCAACGGCGCGCGTGGTGCCGACTGTCTGGGGCGGCCCGATGCGGGCCAGCGGCCATCCGGCGCGACGCAGGATTCGCCCCATGGGCAAATCCGTAACCGTGAGGATATGGGTGAGCTGCCGCGACAAACCGAACTCGATCATGCCAGCGAGGAGTTGATAGGTCGCAACAGCAATACTCCCACTGCCCTTCGGTGCAGACGGTGGAAGATCAAGGGCGAAACGGCTGCTTTCCCAGACACTCGGTTCCTCGGGTGCCGTTCTTCCCTCCAACAGCCTCGAAAAGACATCTCGCAACATCGTCGGCCCCGTCGGGGGCAGAAGGCGTACGCCGCCCCCGACACAACCGCCGGCATCGCGCAACACAAGATAGTGCGGTTTCAGGGAATCGAATGAATCGATCTCAAAGCCGCCGGTCGTTCGCACGTTCCAGTCGAGCCGCTCCTTGAAGACGCGGTAGCGCAGGCGGTGCATTTCATGAAGTTCGTCGGCAAAGGCGCCGTACCAGCCGGGCGCAATAAGCTCAATCATGATGGTCTCCTCGCAGGTATGACCCTGCCATTGGAGGCGAACCTTCATGCCGCGACTGCCTGTGCATTTGCACAGGTAGATCAAAGAGGGATTCTGTTCCTCAGAGGATTGATGATCGTGAGGAGGCCAGCAGCGTCACCGCCTGATTTTTGGTGCGCACGCCGAGCTTCTTCTTGGCATTGTCCAAATGGAAAGCGGCCGTGCGCTCCTTGATCCCCAAAATACAGCCGATCTCCCAGGCGGACTTGCCCTTCGCCGTCCATTCCAGGCATTCGTACTCACGGGGCGTCAGCGAAACACCATCCACCGCCAGACCACCCGAAAGCTTGCGGCGAACGCTAATGTGAAAGCACGTCGCCATAATCTCGAGCGCCTGTTCATATTGCTCGGCGATGCGCATAAAGGTCGGATCGAGCCTGTCTGCCGCGAAGGTCATCGCAGCGACACCGCCGCGGCGGTCGACAAGTGGAATCGTCAGTCCGCAGCAGATGCCGAATTCGGCAGCCTCATCGAAAAGCTGTTGCTGTCGCGTTGAAATGCCGGCATGGCCGAAACCCGGTCCCCACTGAAAGGGACATTCGCTGCATCTTGCCCATTCTATGACCGGGTCAATCCTTTCATATTGGTGGCGCAAGTAGTGCGACGTCCAGCCGGAATGATAGTTCGATATCAGCCTGGGTTTTGTGACGCGATCAGACACCAGAGACAGATAGGCGAATGCGGGAATGTCGAAGGCGCCTGCGGCGCTCGCCAGTGCGTTATGGAAGTCGACTTCATCAACGCTCAAAGACAACTGTTCCAACAAAGTTTCGAAGACGACCTGCATTTTCTCCTGCGGCTGTTTTCAATTAAACTTGGGACTTTCTGGCTCCTTGGCAGCTACGGCGAAAAGACTCGCCCCCGAGATGCTGGAGAATATTCACCGCGGTGACTACTCCCCGGACCTTCGATCATAGGAAAGGAGGTGCATGCGACCTCGACGCCGGCTGCCGTAAGCCGCGGGTCCGAAGCTGCGATTGTGGGCGGTTGCCATGGTGTAGTAGAAATATCGTAGCTCGATGTGCCATCCGGAAATACAGACGACCTCCTTCTCGAACTTTCGATTGCGGACGCGCTACAATCACCCAGATCCAGCGGGGCACCAGATCCAGCGGGTCAAAAAAGGCGCCCTGCCGGCGGGGAGGTACACCAGCAGGGCGCGCCGCACAAATGCCCTGGTCGTTGGGCAACAGGACAGCGGCGGCAGAACTGATTTGGTTACCGCTTGCGATCAAAGTAGTCCGAAGCATGCATAGAATCTGACGGCTTGAAGTTTAGCAGTTTCGGTCGGCTCGGCGTGGAAAGCGCGGTCAACCCGTCTTCACCAATGGGACACCAATGGGCGACCAGTCCTAACGACAGGCTGACGTCAAAGCGTCTGGTCCGTGGGAAAGTTCCTCCCAGGTACCACCACACTGGTTACGCGGGACGGCGTCGAACCCGGGGCTCGCTTCCGTCTGCACTCGCATGTTCATATCGCACCCTCGGCCTTCAGCGCGCGATAGGTCGTCTCGACTGATTTCGCGGTTGCGTCGACGATTATGTCGATCTCCTTACGGGTGATGATCAAAGGCGGGGCAAAGCCGAGGATATCGCCGTGTGGCATGGCACGGCCGATGACACCATTCTCGAACAGAGCAGCGGCGGCGCGAACGCCGACCTGAAGATCGGATTCAAACGGTATTCTCTGCTTTGGATCTCGCATCAGCTCTACGGCGGCGAGGATTCCGACACCACGAACCTCTCCGACGATGGGGTGTCCCGCCAGTTCGGCATTCATGCGGGCATGCCAATACGGTCCGACATCGCGGACATGCTCCAGGATATTTCTTTCCTTCAGGAGTCGAATATTGGCGAGCGCGGCGGCAGCGCAAAGCGTGTGACCTGAATATGTCCAGCCGTGGCCGAGAGCGCCGTGCTTTTCTGTTCCTTGTTCCAAGACCGACCAGACCCGGTCGCCAATGATTGACCCGGAGATGGGCAGGTAGGCGGAACTCAAACCCTTGGCGATGGTCACGAAGTCAGGCCGCATGCCATAGAGGTGGGAACCGAATTGCTCACCGGTTCGTCCGAACCCGCAGACCACTTCGTCGGCGATCAGCAGGATATCGTACTTGTCGAGCACGCCCTGGATAGCGGTCCAGTATCCTTTTGGGGGTGGAACGATACCGCCTGTCCCAAGCACCGGCTCTCCGATAAAAGCTGCAACGGTCTCCGGGCCTTCAGCGAGGACAAGGGCTTCAAGTTCATCCGCGCAGCGTTTCGCGAACGCCTCCTCACTTTCGCCGTCATGCGCCTGGCGATAGTGATGCGGTGTCGTGGTATGGCGAACCAAATCCAGAGGCAGGTCGAAGAAATTATGGAAGAAGGCAAGGCCTGTCAGGCTCCCGGTGACCAGCCCAGACCCGTGATAGCCGCGATGTCGCGAGATGATCTTCTTCTTTTCAGGGCGGCCTAGAATGTTGTTGTAGTACCAGACCAGCTTGATATTGGTTTCGTTGGCGTCGGAGCCGGAAAGGCCGAAAAAGACCCTTCGCATGTTCTTACCAAAATATTCGACGACGGCCTCTGCCAAGAGGGCGACTGGCTCTGTTCCTTGACTTGCATAGACATGAGCGAACGGCAATTCGTGTGCTTGCTTGGCAATGGCCTCGGCAATTTCCGTGCAGCCATACCCCATGTTGACGCAGTAGAGCCCACCGAAACCGTCGAGGCTCTTTCGGCCTTCGGTATCCCAGATGTACACGCCTTCCGCACCGGCCATGATCCGATTTGGGGTCTCGCCTCGACTGTGCTTGGCCAGATGCGTAGACGGATGAAAGACGAAGCTTCGATCCTTCTCTCTGAGTTGCTCGGTTCCCAGATTGCTCAACCGCATAGTCCCTCTCCTCACGATGGATTGGCGGAGGGCACTCGGCCGGCCGCCTCCTTAGCAATTAGCATACCGCAAACGCCTCTCCAGTTTCGCGGGAATGCACGTCCTTCGCCGACGAATTCGCGGAATCTGGATCAAAAGCCGTGGAAACCAAGGCCTCGGCGTTTACCGTCGCCTTAGTGCGGACAAGGGGATTGGTGAATTGGATTTGACTGGTTTGGTCACGACAAGACTGTAATATTGATCGATCCCCAAGCCTGCCTGCAGCAGCCCCTCCATGAAATCCTGATACGCGGCCATAGACGGAGATGCGACGCGCATCAGATAATCGATCCGCCCGCCGATAGCCCAGCAATCCAGGATTTCCGGATGTTCTTGGATCGCAGTCTCGAAGTGTCTTTGGTCATCGAGACGATGACGATCTAGCACGACCTCCACCATGACAAAGACCATGCCGCCGATGAGGGCCGGACTCAGCCGCGCGTAGAACCCCTCAATAATCCCTGCGACCTCGAGTGCACGGAGCCGCTCCGAGCAGGCCGACGCCGAAAGATGAACGCGTTTTGCAAGCTCGCTTTTTGAGATCCGGCCGTCTGACTGAATCTCTGAGAGAATCCGGAAGTCCCAAGCGTCCAGGCGCGCAGGGTTGGGTTTCGACTTCATGACTTTGTACTCTTAAGCCGTTGTCGACAATGGAATTGACGCCGACCAACCCAGCTTGGTAGGAAGGCTCAAACGCCGATGTTGCGTGCGATGCTGTCTGCCGCCATGCGCTTGCGCCACTCAAGAGGCCCGGAATTGTGAACGGAGTTTCCCTCAACATCGACAGCCATGATGACAGGCATATCCTGCACCTCGAATTCATAGACTGCTTCCATGCCCAGGTCTTCGAAGGCAATGAGCCGGGCTGACTTAATTGATTTTGATATCAGGTAGGCAGCCCCACCCACTGCGATGAGATACGGCGTTTTGTGTCTTACAATCGACTCGATGGCCGCCCGCCCCCTCTCCGCTTTGCCGACCATCGCGAAAAGCCCGGTTTCGGCGAGCACCTTGTCCGTAAAATCGTCCAAGCGGCTGGAGGTTGTTGGCCCAGCCGGTCCGACGACCTCATCTCTCACGGCGCGGACGGGTCCAACGTAGTAGATGACACGTCCCTGCAGATCGAACGGAAGCGGCTTGCCGGCGTCGATCAACTCGACGATTCGCTTGTGGACGGCGTCACGGCCTGTCAGCATCTTTCCGGACAAAAGAAGCGTTTCGCCACAGCGCCACGATGCCGTCTCTTCCTTCGTAAGTGCATCGAGGTTGACCCTTCGGACGCCGGCAGGACTCAATTCGTCGGTTCCAATATCGGGCCATTCGCGCAAATCGGGCGGCTGAAGCCTGATGGGTCCAGAGCCGTCCAAGGTAAACTTCAAGTGCCGGTTGGCGGCGCATTGCGGAATGAGCGCCACGGGCTTGGACGCAGCATGGGTAGGATAGGTCGCAACCTTGACGTCAACGACGGTCGTCAGGCCGCCTAGGCCCTGCGCGCCGATGCCCAGCGCGTTAATTCGTTCATAAAGCTCGACCCGCAGTGCCTCCTCCGCACTTGAGGGCCCCTTGGCGATCAATTCCGCCATATCGATGGGCTGGTTCATGGCCTCCTTGGCCAGCAGCATCGCCTTTTCAGCGCTACCACCGATGCCAACGGAGATCAGGCCGGGCGGACACCACCCACTTCCAAGCGTCGAGACTGTGTCAACCACCCAATCGGAAACGGACCCGCTGGGGTTCAAGGTGGTAAAGCGTGCCTTGTTTTCCGACCCGCCGCCTTTTGCGGCAATGGTGATCTCAATCTGGTTACCTTGTACAAGGTCGACGTGGACGACCGCCGGCGTGTTGTCACGGGTGTTGACCCGTCCGGCCAGCGGATCGGCAACGATCGATGCCCGAAGGGGATTGTCCGGGTCAAGATAGGCCTGACGAACGCCCTCATTCACGAGGTCTGCGAAACTGACCGTTGATTTGATGCGGGCGTCCATGCCGACTTTTGCGAAGACCACCACAAGGCCGGTGTCCTGGCAGATCGGCCGCCGCCCGAAGGCCGCCATGCGGGAGTTCAGCAGAATCTGCCCTATTGCGTTCTTTGCTGCTGGGCTCTGTTCGCGCGCATATGCCTGTGAAAGAGAGCGGATATAATCTGGTGGATGGTAGTACGAGATGTACTGAAGGGCGTCGGCCACACTCCTTGTGATGTCCTTGCCGGCTATGGTGCGTGTTCTATTTCCCACCGGATTTCATCCAAATGAACCGAGGCCATTCACCATTTTCAGGATTTGGAAGCTTCGTACCCCCTGCTCGCCGCCCTCATATCCGTAGCCGCTCTGCTTGACTCCCCCATAAGGCGCGTCCGCGGAAACCCCTTTCAGGTAATTCACGCTGACAGCGCCTGCTGAAAGACTGTTGGTCAGCTTTCGTTGAGTATCGGCAGCGCCCGTGAAGAAGTAAGCGGCCAAGCCATACTCGGTGGCGTTGGCTTCCTCGATGGCCTCCTCAAGCGTGTCGAACGGCGCCACCGTGAGGATCGGCCCGAACGGCTCTTCATGAAGCACTCTCGCTTCCCTCGGTACGCCCGTCAGGATGGTTGGCGGCCAGTAAAAGCCCGGTCCGTCGAGGCGGGTTCCACCAGTCTCGATGCGGGCGCCGCGATCGACCGCATCCTTGGTCAGACGCTGCATGGCCTCGATTCGCCGCGCGTTTGCCATCGGTCCCATCTCCGTTGCAGGGTCGTCCGGTTGGCCGATCCTAATCTTGCGGGCCGCTTCCGTCATCCGGGACAGGAATTCCCCATAGACAGGCCGAGCGACGAGAATCCTGCTGGGCGCATTGCAGCTCTGGCCCGCGCATTCGAACTTGTATTCCGAAATTGCCGGTATCGCCTTTGCCAGGTCGGCATCCTCACACACAATAACCGGGGAGTGCCCACCGAGTTCAAGGATGCAACGCTGCAAATTATTTACGGCGAGCGTGGCGAGCTGTTTTCCAACCGCGGTTGAACCCGTGAACGTCAAGACCTTCACGATTGGCGAACTGAGCAGATGCCGCGATATATGCACCGGCACGCCGAAGACCAGATTGACCACGCCCTCCGGGATGCCTGCTTGGTGCAACGATTCAACGATATGCACCGC
The DNA here is from genome assembly GCF_016756635.1 of Mesorhizobium sp. L-8-10. Taxonomy (NCBI): domain Bacteria; kingdom Pseudomonadati; phylum Pseudomonadota; class Alphaproteobacteria; order Hyphomicrobiales; family Phyllobacteriaceae; genus Mesorhizobium; species Mesorhizobium sp. L-8-10. The sequence continues at coordinate 7,301,000 of NZ_AP023263.1, forward strand.
CACGCTCGGTGTCTCTTCGGCCCCTTTGAGGATCACCGGGCAGCCTGCCGCCAGCGCGGGGGCGAGCTTGCGGGCGATGAGAACGGCCGGATAGTTCCATGGCGTAAAGGCAGCAACGACACCGAGCGGCTCCGGGACGATCATCCGGTTCGGACCCATGGGAATCGGGGCCGACAGCTCTTCGGCATGCCTGCCGTTCCATTCCAGCGTTTCGACGGCGCGTGCGTACTCACCTGTCGCTTCGGCAATCGTCTTTCCCTGTTCGGCGGACAAATCCTTCGCTGCGTCTCCCACCTTCGTGGCAAGGGTCCTGGCGGCAGCCACAAGTATCTCGCCTCGCTCTTTCGCAGGCCGTGAGGACCACGCCTTGCGGCTGCGCTCTGCCGAAGCGACGGCTTCATCCAGATCCGACACCGTCGCCGAGGCCACCGAGGCAAATACCTTCTCCGTCGCCGGATTGATCACCGGCAAGGTGGCTCTGCTACCACCGGCTCGCCACATCCCGTTGATGAAGAGCTCGTAGCTCCTTGCGTCCGACATCGCGTGCTCCACTTATGTGAATTTTTGCCATACGAGCGTCGTTCGATGTCGAAACCGCTAAACTCGCTTGAGCTAGTTTCATCGCGAGTGCCGCGGCAGGTCAAATATCGAATATTGCCGAAATCCATCTGGAATCCAGATCGATCTGATCCTGATGGCCGCAAGAAGACATAGGGTTGCCAAATAGGTCGAAGAGTTCAGGCCGCGTCAGGAGCCGCGGCTGCCCAGGCCCCACTCTCAATTAATTCTCTAGCGACCTTGGGGATGAGCTTGCGGACCGCGGAGACGGCCCCAGAACGCTCATCTTTCGGATTTACGGCAAGCACCACGGAACGGGTAATAACCGGATCGACTATTTTGACCGTTCGAACCAGTCCTTGAGTGGCTTCTCTTTGAACGGCTGAGGGGGCGAGAATAGAATGGGCTTTTCCTTCTGTAACCATGTTGATGATCGTTGAGAGCGAGTCCACTTCAAATTTGACGTCCAGCGCGCAACCGTGTTGTGCGACGACGTCAGCCACCGAACGTCTGACATTGTTATTGCGCATGGGAACCGCCAGCGGGAACGCGTGTAGATCCGCCAGAGATATCGAATCTTCGAAAGGCGGTTCACCTGACGGCACCACTAGACAAAGCTCTTCGCGCGCCAAGATTGTCATTCGTGCCACTCTATCCGCAGTGCGGTAGAGAACTGCCAGATTGAAGCGGCCGGCAGCCATCCACTCCTCCAGCGGTCCCGTCATACCTTCGATCATCTTTAGTGAGACCCTCGGCAGTTCGGCTCTCACTGATTCAAGCAAGGGGCCGCTCAGCACGCGAGCGGCTCCGGACGGAATGCCAATGGTCACCTCCCCGGCAGGCGAAGCGGTTGTATTGGTCAATTCCGCCTCGGTGAGTCGAATTTCCTTGAGAATCGCCCGCGCTCGTTCGAGCAGTTTGGCTCCTGACGCCGTCACGCTCACGCCGGTCCTATCGCGTATCAGCAGCTGAGTGCCGAAGCCTTCCTCCAACTGACGCACATGCAGGCTCAGAGCGCTCTGAGCAATATTGAGGAACGCAGCGGCCTTCGTGAAGCTGCCTGCTTCGACTACGCCGACGAAGTATTTTAACTGCCTAATTTCCATGACTTGAAGAGCCCAACTGAGGCACTTCCCCAGCTTCCTCCTATCTATCTCGAAAAGCGATGGCGCGAAAGCAATAATTGTGCCGCGGTGCGGCAATCCACGGCCGAGGCAAGTGGAGCACCTTGGTGTCGTGTCGTCCCAGTCTGGTCTAAATCATCGCTCAAACGCCCAACTCGGCTTTCGGACCCATGGCGATGATTTCACGGGCCCTCCTGAAAACCGGGGCATCGACCATCTTTCCGTCCAAGGCGAAGGCACCTCTACCTTCTGCCGCGGCATCCTTTTCGGCCGCGAGCACGCGCCAGGCCCACTCGAACTCCTCTGCGCTAGGCGAGAAGGCTTCATTCAGGATGGCAACTTGTATCGGATGAATCGCCAACGCTCCGACGAAACCGAGCCGCCTTGCCTGTATGACGACATCGCGGAACTTCTGCGTGTCCGAGAACTCTCCGATACTTCCAACGAATCCCAGAGGCAGCAGACCTCTCGCGCGGGCGGCGAACAAGACCGAAAGGTTCGGTCCTAGAAGGAGCTCCGGACTTGGTGTCCCGCCAACGGCCGCGCTGAAATCTTCCGGGCCAAGCGCCATCGCGGCCATCCGTGGATGGGCCGAAGCTATTGCCGCGAGTTTCGCCAATGCCCCCGGAGTTTCGATCTGGACAACGAACCGAACGCTTCCAGCGTCAAGATTCCTTTCGTGTTCAAGTTCCGTCACGGCATCAGCGACTTCCATCACCCACTCGGCCGACTCCACCTTGGGAAGGACAAGCGCATTGACGCCTGCGACGACCGCTGCTTCAAGGTCGGCAGCCAGCGCACGCAAACCACGATTCACGCGGACCAAAACCGAAGCGCCTTTGCGGCCCACCTTTGCCACGGATTCTGGAAGCTGCAGACGTGCCTCGCCCTTCTGATCCTGGGGAACAGAGTCCTCCAGGTCGAGAATGACGCCATCTGCACCCCGCTCATGGGCCTTCTCAACAAAGCCTGGAACGTGAGCGGGAACGAAGAGCAGGGATCTCCAGCGGGGTACAGACATAGCGCTTTCAACGGCCGAAAAAGTGTCCTTGATCATGGAGTCGCCTCTGCGGTCGATTTTAGCGAGGGCGGTGGCGGTGAGGTCGCTGGGCCGCCGATTCGCTGAGATGCTCCGAGATACACACGCCCTCTGAAGATCGTGAGCGCACTCGCCTTACCGACAAGAAGCACGCTCACGCTGACGCGGCTCTTTCGCGCAAAATCCCTAGAACCTCTTGTCGGACAGTCTCCGTATGAGCGCCAAGAGCCGGAACTGGGCGCAGCGAGGGGCGCCCAGAGTTGAAAATCGCGGCCGGCGCTATCGTCTCTACGGTTCCTTCGGGTGTTCCAACCTGCACCCTGCGAATGTGTGGATGCCTTGAAATATCCGCCACTTCGTTCAGTCGGCCATATGCCAAACCGGCCGCCTCGAGTTCCTGCATTGCTTCGTGGCAGGATAGTTCGGAAAACCGCCGTTCAATGATCTCATCAAGTTGCGCGCGATGACCGAGTCGCTCCATATTATCGGCAAAACCAGGTGTGCGTTTGAGCTCCGGCTGCTTCAGGAATTTCTCGCAGAAATTCACCCATTCGCGGTCATTTTGAACCGAAAAGATGACCTCTTTGCCATCGGCACAACGATAGGCGCCATATGGCGCCAGCGACGGGTGTTTCACGCCGGCGCGTACCGTGTGATACCCGCTGTAGTCGTTTTGCAGAACCGGCACGTTCATCCAGTCGGCGATGGCGTCGAACAATGACACCTGGATGCTTGCCCCTTCGCCGGTGACCTCGCGGTGATACAGCGCCTGAAGAATGGCGCTGTGCGCTGTCATGCCCGCCGAGATGTCGCAGACCGACACCCCTACACGCGCAGGCCCTTCTTGGGTGCCCGTGATCGCGCATAGACCGGTTTCGGCCTGCACGATGAGATCATAAGCCTTCAAATGGGAATACGGCCCTGTGTCACCGAAACCGGAGATGTCGCAGGTGATCAGGCGCGGAAAACGTCGACGGAGATCCGCAGACGCGAAACCCAGTTTTTCGATGCTGCCCGGCTTCAGATTCTGGATAAAGACGTCAGCACTGGCAATAAGCGTGTCTAGAACGGTGCGATCCGCCTCCAACCTGAGGTCCAGACAGACCGACTCCTTCCCCCGGTTGAGCCAGACGAAGTAAGCGCTCTGTCCCCGCACCAACCTGTCGTAGTTTCGGGCAAAGTCCCCTTCGGGCCTTTCGACCTTGATGACACGTGCGCCGGCGTCCGCAAGTCGAGACGATGCGTAAGGCGCGGCTACGGCCTGCTCCACGGCTACGACAGTGATCCCCTTGAGAGAGTTCTGCATGCAACACCGTGCTTTTCATCGAACGTTTTCGTTCTGAGCCCGACGACGGTTGAGCATCGCCAGCAACCGGTTTTGTTCATTCCCAACGATGGAAAATGCCTCGTCGACACCCATTCCGGGCTTTGCAAGCATCATGTCGGCCTGCGTCGCCACCGATACGTGGACCGAAGCCCGGGCTGAGAGATCCGTCTCGGTGCAACTTCCTCCGACATAAGCTCCCACCTTGTTCGCCTTGCAGAGGAGGACGGCACGTGCTGTGTCGGCGATTGAGCCGACGTCTGGCGTCTTGATTTGGACGAGATGCGTCGCTTTCGCTTCGGCAAACAGCCTGATATCCTCAAGCGTATTGCATCTCTCATCCACGACGATGCGTGCGCTCGAACCTCTTTCATCCAAAATCGATACGATCTGGGCGTAGTTGTCGATCTGGGCTTTTGTGGAACCAAAATCCGCCGGGGACTCGACGTTGAGCGTGAAACCCGGAACGGTATCCGCAACCTTGCAGATGAAGTCAGCGATCCGTTGCGGCTCTAGGCCGATTTCCAGGCCAATCCAGCCATACACATCGAAATGCAGCACCGGATGATAATCCGGGCGGCCGATTTCGCGCGTGCGCGCCGCAACCCCCTTAACGAACTCAAGGAAGCCCTGCCCCTCCACGCCGAATTTCTGCCGTGAGTTAATAAGGCCGTGGGGAAGCACATCCACGGCTTTCAAAATCATCTTGTCGACGTTGATTTCGCGAGCATCGCCGCTTTGGCAATAAATTGGGACCCTGCGCGTCGGCAGCGGCAGACCAAATTCAGCACATATGACCTCTGCCATCGTCCTGCGGTGAAGATGGGCCACGGCTCGAAGGAGCGCTTGGCTGACGCCATACTCAAGCGCGAGGGGTAGCCGCTTATGTTCGTGAGGTTCGAAAACGTCGGCGCATGCTTCAAGGTAGCGAGACGCATCGACATCGAGAAGCCGCGGCGCGACGACGCGTGACGTCAAATTGGAGATTTGATCGGCGTCGAACAGCGGGTCGCGTCCGCCAGCACCAGAGTATTGGACCCCCATCATGTCACCCCAGACAACACTGTCGTCAGCCAGCACAAGCCCAATGCTGAGTGAAGATGCTGGATGCCGAATGAAATCGAACCCGGGCGTTATCGGTTCGCCGACATAAATAAAGCCATCTTGCGTCGCACCGGACCGAATGGCGGCCTGATCGTCATAGAAAAACGCGCCATTGCCGGGCGCGAGCAGGACTTCTTTGATCTGCACTTCGTTTCGCTCTATTTATCGGACGGCATTGATGGCGCATGGCAGTTCGATCCGCTGCCCGCTAAGTATGCGCCACTTGGCGTTGAGTTCGCCAATATAATGTCCCGGGCGGTACCATCGCGTTTTTAGATGGCTGGCGCCCGCTCTAACGAAACTGCCGTCGCCGCGACGACGAGAAGAAGCTCTCCATCGCAGCGTTGTCCCAGACGTTGCCCTACCGGCTCATTGAACAGGTGATGCCGTGGTCGGCCATCAGTCGCTCGCACTGCTCGCTCATATATTGGGCGATCCCTGGTCGGAGTGGTGCGGCAGGCTGTCGGGCTTGCCTCCCCTCCAGATCGCCATGATGAGGGCGTCGGTGACGAGTTGCGCCGTCCTCTCGGCCTTCATCGCCCAGCCGACGATCCTGGAGAACAGATCAACTACGGCGGCGACGTAGAGCCATCCTTCGGGGGTCCAGATGTCGGGGCCGCCGCCTCGAAGGTACGGAGGCTGTCCGACACGGCGGCTAGCTACCCGGTGTCCCTTCGGCAGCCCGCGGCGCTAAGGCCGGGACCTCAGCCCGTTCTCACCCCTCAGACGCTCGACACGATACAGGCGGCAAGAAAGACCCTCGGCCAGTACGTCGCGCCATACGCGGCGAGAACCATAGGTGCGGTCGCTACTCTTGAAGCTACGGTCGATAGCACCGAGCAACACCTCGCCTTGTCGACGCCGGTCGCTGGGGCTGCCGCTGAACCCGGCATGGAAGGCTGACCATGAGACAATCGAGACAAATGCTTCGGTTTGCCGGAAGCGGGACCAGTTCCCGCGAGGATTGCGGTCGTATTGGGAATAGCACGCAGTACGGTGCAGGATAATCTGCAGCGCGCAGCCGCGGCTAGATTGACCTGGCCCTTGACGGCGGGCTGACCGACGATCCGCTTGAGCACAAGCTCTTCAGTCGCAACGGCGTCAAACAGGGAGTGTTTGCATCCAGGTTGTTTCGGCATAAGTTGGAGGCCGGCGGCATATGCTCTTGGCGACATTGTCGGCGAAAGTCGCTGCTCGAAGCTTCTGTGGAGCTCACAAAAGCGAACAGTAGCCGTAACGTCGGGATGCGATCCACGATACTCCTCCCAGAGGATGAGCAAGGTGACGCCGGGCTTCTTGAGCTCGACCGAAAGATCGGCCCAGTTCGGTTCCGTGACGCCGCGTGCCCCCGACTGGATTGGTTCACACGTCAGGATGTTTCGTTTCTTTGATGGCGTTCCCCGCGCTCTATGAGGCCTTGCGGAAAATCGATCTGCCGCTGGAGCGTATCGGACTCGAAGCCTGCTCGCTGACGCATGGCTTTATGACGATATTCGCGCCGAAGGATTGCCGGCGATTTGCATCGAGACCCGGCAGGCCAACGAGGCAATGAAAACGTGCCGAACAAAACGGATCGCAACGACGCCCGCGCCTTGGCGCAGATCATGCGCACCGGCTGATATCGGCAGGTGCATGTGAAGAGCCAGGGGTGTCGGCTCTGGCGATCCCTCCTCGTCGCACGACGCACGGTCCTCACTGAAATGCGGGCCATCGAGAACGTCGCCAGGACGACTCAGCGGGAGGCCGGCATCAAGCTCGGCACTCCAAGCCGTGCAGCCTTCGCCGATCGTGTGCGCGAACTGATTGGCGTAGATACGGTCATCATGGCGCTTGTCAAGCCGCTTCTGCGATCGTGGCCACGATGTTGCGCGAGTTCGGGCGACTGACAAAGCAGGTCCTCAATATCGCCCGCAACGAGCAAGTCTGCCGGCGACTCATGTCCGTGCCCGGTGTGGGACCCATCACCGCGCTCGCCTTTCGTGCCACGGTCGATCAGCCGGACCGCTTTCGCCGATCGAGGAATGTCGGAGCGCATTTGGGTCTGACCCCGGCACGCTATCAATCTGGTGAGACGGACATTCAGGGCAAGGTCAGCCGATGCGGTGACGAGCTCGCCCACACGACCCTCTATGAGGCGGCTCATTCGCTGCTTGTGCTCAGCAAGAAATGGTCGAGCCTCAGAGCGTGGGTATGAACGTCGGCAAGCGGCGCGGTATACCCGAGCCCGAGTTGCTGTTGCCCACAGGCTCGCTGTCATTCTGCATCGCATGTGGAGCGATGGGACAGAATTCCGCTTCGGCAAGGCACCCGGCCCCGTATCGGTATGAAATAGGGACAACGACTAACGAAGGAGGAGTTGATCTCGCCCGAAAGGGCGTGATCCGGATCGTTCCCGTGGGGACGATGTGGCATGGCGATCTCGTTAGCAGGCACGATCCTGGGACGAACTCTCCTAAGGTCGTTCAACAGATTGAGACGCCTCGCTCTCCTGATCCCATCATGCGGCGGCCAAAGCGCCGACCGCGAAGAGAAGCGAGTGACCCGCGGAATGGTCCGAGAATAAGTGCAGGAGCACCTTGACCACGACGACGATTTTCTTGTGGGATCGGATGCACTCAACTCCGGACACAACACCCGACTATTATTGCACCAGCAATTGAAATATCTCACTGCTGCGGTCGAACAGCGCGGTACAGCAAAGTACATACTACCGCTACTATGCTTAACTCGTCGACCGTGAACTATCTACAAGTCATTGATCTGGCATGTTGAGTGAGGCGGATAGCGGCTTTGGAATTGCAGGATTAGCAGTATTTTTGTGCTGTTTTCCTTTTTGCGATTCCCTTGTACTGCGGAGCGTGATTCACTCGGTTCGGCGGCGGCGAATCGAGGGGACGGCGAGTGTCCAGGCCACGCGAGAAGCGCGAGACGGGAGAGCAGGACCTGTTCCGCTCCAGGCTCGATCAGATCATCAACATGAAACACGAGCTGGTGCGGCTGGCGCCGGCGATCGACTGGCCGGTTCTGGAGGAGCGTTTCGGCGCCGTCTATTCGGACGGACCGGGCATGCCGCCGCTGCCGACCCGGCTGATGGCGGGGCTGGCGATCCTCAAGCACACCTTCGACCTGTCGGACGAGGTGCTGTGCGCCCGCTGGGTGGAGAACCCCTACTTCCAGTATCTGTGCGGCGAGGAGTTCTTCTGCCATGCGCTGCCCTTCGACCGTTCATCGATGACGCGCTGGCGGGACCGCATGGGCGAGGAGCGGATCGTCGCGCTCTTGCAGGAAAGCCTCAGCCTTGCGGTCAAGACCGGGGCGATGAAGCCGGCCGACACGCGACAGGTGATCGTCGACACCACCGTGCAGCCGAAGAACGTCATGTTCCCGACCGACGCCAAGCTCATCCACCGGGCGCGCGAACGGCTGGTGCGGCTGGCAAAGAAGACCGGTCTCAATTTGCGCCAGACCTATGTGCGGGTCGGCAAGCTGGCTCTGATCAAGCACCAGCGCTATGCGCACGCCAAGCAGATGGGGTGGATGCCAGCCTTCTCCGACGGCATCGCAATGTGCCAAGATTGTGGTGTTAGCGCCACGCAAAGGAGAGGCAGGCATCCATGGAAAAGGTTACCATCATCGGGGTCGATCTGGCAAAGAACGCCTTTCAGCTGCACGGGGCGGCAGCTGACGGATCGGGAAGCTGTCGCGTCTGCAGTTTTGCAAGTTCATGGCGGGTCATCCGACATGTATCGTGGCGATGGAAGCGTGCGGCAGTTCCCACTACTGGGCTCGCGAGATGGCCCGGCTTGGCCATCAGCCGAAACTGATTGCCCCTGGCTATGTCAAACCGTTCATCAAGCGGCAGAAGAACGACGCAGCGGATGCGGAGGCGATCGTCGAGGCGGCGCAGCGGCCAACGATGCGCTTCGTCGAGACCAAGAGCGAGGAGCAGCAGTCCCGGGCGATTGTGTTTCGCACCCGCGAACAGCTGGTCAATCAGCGCACCGAGTTGGTCAACGCCTTGCGCGCCCTTTACGAGTTCGGCCATGTTGCTCCGCAAGGCATCGGCCACCTGCGGCGTCTGGCAGAGGTCGTTGAGGACGAGAACACGGAACTGCCGGATCTGGTCCGTGAGATCTGCGGCGATGTGTTGGACCGGATCGGCCAGCTGACTGGCCGGCTCGACGCACTGAAGAAGACGATCGACGCGCTGTCCAGGAAAGCTGAAACATCGCAACGCTTGCAGACCATGCCCGGTATCGGCCCCATCGCCGCCCTTGCCATCGAAACCTTCGCGCCGCCGATGGAGACATTCAAATGCGGCCGTGACTTTGCCGCTTGGCTTGGGCTGTCCCGCTGCAGAAGTCGACCGGCGGCAAGCAACGGCTGGGGAAAACATCGAAGATGGGCCAGCGCGACATTCGCCGCTTGCTCATCGTCGGCGCCATGGCCGTGGTGCAATGGGCATCCCGGAAGGGTGCGCCCGAGGGTTCCTGGCTTGCCCGCATGACGGCGAAGAAGCCGCGCATGCTGGTGGCAATTGCGCTGGCCAACAAGATGGCGCGTGGCATCTGGGCCATGCTGACGAAACAAGAGGATTACCGGAATCCGGCGATGGTGCGCGCATGATCATTCAGCAGCGCACCTGAAGCCGGTACGTCGGGGATGTGAGGAAGGCAAGAACCGCATGGGCAAATGATCGACCAGATCGGGGTCAGGAAAACCAGTGTTTGAACGAGAGCCTCATGAGCTCGCCAAGCAGATTTGGACCTGATCCGCGCATCACCATACCGGCCCGCGGCATGTGAAATGGCCGCACCCGAAAGGCCTGACACAAGTCCGCTCTCGATCACGCGTTCAAAGGTTCAAATCTTCCTTGCAAAACGGCTGGCATCCACACAAGTTCAAGCGGGCGAACAAGGCGCTGCGCAGGCTCAAGACTTATCTCGGCCGGACCATTCGCGACATTGGTCGCCAGATCGCCGGTGATGCGGGGCTGGACGCGCTCTTCAAATGGCCGCTCTACCAGGCCGCCGTTCTCGAGCAACGCCAGCGCCAGCGCGGCCGCAAGATCTACAGCCTCCACGCACACGAGGTGGAATGCATCGGCAAGGGCAAGGCGCATACGCCCTACGAGTTCGGGGTGGAGGTGTCGGTGGCCACCACGCTGAAGCGCTCCAAGGGCGGCCAGTTCGCCCTGCATGAAAGGCGCTGCCCGGCAATTCCTATGACGGCCACACGCTGGCAAGCGTCATCCCCGACCTGGAAAAGACCATCGGCAACGAGATCGGCCGCATCCTCGCCGACGCCGGCTATTGCGGCCACAAGGCACCGCAGAGCCATAAGCTCAGGGTCTTCACCAGCGGCCAGAAACGCCGCGTCACCCCGGCCATCAAGCGCCAGATGCGGCGGCGGTCGGCGGTCGAGCCCGTCATCGGCCACATCAAGAGCGAACACAGGATGGGCCTCAACTACTTCGCCGGCCAGCAGGGCGATGCCCTCAACGCCATCCTGGCCGCCGCCGGCTACAACTTCTCCCTCCTGCTCAGGTGGCTGAAGGGTTTTTTGTGGCTTCTCATCGCAGCCTACAAAGTCAGCCGAAAGAACTCGAAGCCTGATCCCTCTCATTGTTCACGGCCGACTAATCTAACTCGATGACGCGTGGGAACTTGCACCTGCGCTGGCCGCCGGTTGAGCCCACCGGAAGCATCACTGGACTCGCACCTGCTTGCGAAGGCCCGGCCGAGGCAGGCATTCGCTGCGTGGTGTCTTCGGGCGCGCGAAACAGGAGCGTTGATCGCGTCGCGTCAGGGCGTCTACAAGGTGTCAGCTTGTTCCTATTCGCCAACGGTCGCAAATGGTGTGATCCTCAAATCGATCATGTCGACTGCACGCTGAAGTATCGCCTTGGTCTGAGCAAGGCTGGGTGAAGCGGCTATGACATGACCGATGCGGTCTCTGTAATCGCCCTTCCTGACGATCAGCGTCTTAGGCCTCACATAAATTTTCACCTCGGCGACACCTGATACTGCAGCCGCCCGACTGTCGCCATCAATCCGATCGAGGGTGCCGTCGCGATCAGGAACCAGATACCGCGCGGCCGCAGTGTGCGAATGCCTTCTGCGCAAGTCCCATTCGTCGCCGACCACGAGCTTGATGTGCTCGGTGATGAGGTCGACACCATAAGCCAACTGAACCAGTTGAGGATCGGCCCCGCCAACAAGACGCGGATTGACTTCAATGACGACTGGGCCACGCTTCGTCCACCGGAATTCAATGTTCGTTGGCCCCCAGCCAAGGCCGAGAGCTCGCAAACAGCTCAGCGAAACATCGGCGATGCGCTCACGCTCCTCGTCGGTCAGCAGGGCCGGATAGGTCACCTCACGAAAGACGAAATGCGGGGGGCGGCCGAAGGCACCCGCGCCAATCGCAATGATCTCATTGCCCATTAAATTAGCCCAATAAAAGGGACCTTGAACGAATTCTTCGACCAGTATCTTTGGCGAAGACTGCCATATGTGCTTCCCGCCCAATAGGTAGGTGGTATGTTCGGCTACCTCATCGATATTGCGGCACAACCGGACACCGCTGCTGCCGCTGCCAAGCGCTGGCTTAAGGATCACCGGCAGACCGATGTCAGCGGCGGCGCTTTCTATGTCCGTCGCGTTCGCCGCCAAGCGAAAAGCAGGGATTGGAACGCCCGCCTCCGCGAGGAGCTGACGTTGAGTGAATTTGTCGCAGCATCTTTCAACGGATGTGGGGTTCGGTCCGGGTAGATCGAACTGCCGGGAGAGCTTGCCAACTGTCGCGTAGACCGACTCGTCCGCGCCCGAAAAGCCAGTAATGCCCGCAATGTCATAGGTCGCACGTAGCTGCGAACATTCGCGGATCACTGCATCGAGATCGTCCGTATCGACACGGATTGCCTCAATTCCTTCCGCCGCGAGATAGTCGTGGCAAGCTGGATCGGCCGACAAGGTAATTGGATGAAGATCCATGCGTCGGGCTGCTTTCACGTATAGAAGACCAATACTCCTGTGGCCTTCAAGCAGGATGAGCGCTCTTCTTGCCATTGGCGTTGATCTCCGTTGCGTGCTGTGCGGCCGTCTGAGCGTAAACAGGCGCCGGCTCTTATTCGTGCCTCACTCGGACCCTGCGGTGAAGGTACCATTGTCAGCTATCTGCGCTGCAAAGATTCGGTAAAGTTATTTGAAGGATTTGTTGCGATGTGTTGCTCACGGCCGATGTGCCATGAAGGTCCTGGACAATTTCGGAGGTAGCAACCCATTGACCCGCAGAGATTTAACATAAGCTGACGGGCGGTGTCAGCCTAAAGGCGAGCGCTCGCGCACCGGCCCGACTTGGTTGTCGGCCTAGCTTCACGGGCGGCGATATTGTTTCGCTTGAGCTCGAGGTTAATCATCTCGTCGCTGAAAGTTATGTGGTCCAGTCACGGGCCCAAAAGTGGAACCCAAAGGACCCGATTGCAGCGCGTTTCAGCCTGGCTTACGCTATCTCTGTCGCCGCGCAACACGGCGGAGTAGCAATCAGCGATTTTTCGTCCCGAAGCACTGGATCACGAATGCCAAGCGTGGGAAGAACGCCGCGCCGATCTAGCGATCGCGGCCTGCTGCAATGGAACTGGCGGCCCGCTCGGGCGTTCATGGCGTGGGCCGCGTAACAGCGCGCGAAACAGTTCCTCCGAGCGCCGAAGACCCTCGTCCGTCAACACCAAAGACTTTGCCTCGTTGACCGGGTCGGCGATCAATCCCTTCCGGTGAAGTCGATCCGTCACGTCCCAGTCAAAGCCATTCCAGGCGCACCGTTCATTGTGCAAGGTCAGCCAAAACAGTGCCAGGACCGCATAATCGATCTTGTCGCTATCGATCTCTATCGCTGCAGCTTTACACAGACAGCACCACAGCGGCCTTGGCCGCCTTCTGATTACCCACATCGTCGGCGGGCCTATTGCCCGTATGAATCTGCGGTGACTCTGTCCGTGACGCCGAATCACGGAGGCGTCACAGATGCGAGACAAGACCAGGAGCAGCGAGAGCGCTTGGCAGGAGGAAGAGCTTTCTGCGGCGGCCCTTCCCGACCGGATGGATACGGTAGGTCGAAGAGGTAGTCGATCGCATTGTCCTCGCACCACGCGTTTGAATGTGGACACATTTATTTCGGCAGAGGCGTTACGCCTCTGCCGTCTGCTGCCGCAAATAACAACTCACAGGAGCGAGTATCCCTAGCGGGTATATATAGATATGCAGTATAGGATGGTATTACGCCTCGTTATGCCCTAGGCATCCTGTAAATTGACTGATTATTCTTATAGAAGATCATCCTGGCGGCTTCGACAGCCTCTTCAGCGGTCAACGCTCCACCAGAAACATAGTCAGCTAGTGCCCTAGCCAAGTATCGCTTACCCCACCGACCGGCAAGCCAGTATAATTCTGGCAGATTGTAAGAATCGCTTGCATAAAGTATTTTCGATATCGGCACAGCCTCCAGTATCTGGACATACCGCTGATGCAAATTTTGGTGAACAAAGGGGGTCATTACGGAGAGTTCGAAGTAACAGTTTGGATAAATGTGGCTCATCCAAGCTGCCTTCTCCACGGACGGATATCCCGCATGCAGTGGAATTATCTTCGGCATACGCATGACGTGGTCACGATCGAACCTCACCACCTCCTCGAGATAGAAGGGATCCTGATTCCGTAGGATTACCCCAGGGGGCTCGCCGTCGCCGGCGTGTATTTGCATTGGTATGTCGCGCTTCAGACACTCTTCCAATGCCAACGTGAATGTGTAACGGCATAGATCTTTGGTGACCTTCGCCCTCGCTTCGCGGCCCAATGATGTGAGGTTCGCGAAATTCTCGCGCAACAACTGCCATGACCTGGCGGCGGGTTCGCGCTCATGTAGGGGCCTGATAAGGCCAATGTACGGCAACAGATAAGACTTCATACCAAAGGTTCGTTTCCCGTAATTTCCAGTACCGTCGAGTATGGAATCCAACTGCGCTTTGTATTTGGCCTCGAAATCATCGAACGACATATCCAGCGGAAACAATTCATCCTGAATCGTCTCGATGCGGCTTATCCGATGCGACCTGCAAGGGATAATAGCTTCTTCAAACTCCGCTAGGGCCGCGGCGCCACCACCTTCAGTTATTCCAGTTTCCAGCATGATGTTGGTTATATTGGCGTCCCTGAACAAGCTATTCACGTAGCCCCAATAATTGCGCCCCTTTTGATTTCTGGCTTCAACCACTGCTTCCAACCGCGGTTCACAGCTAAGAAATTGTGCCATCTCCTTCAAAAGGAATTTGACGAATATTGTTGTAGAGAAGTGCTGAGTGACGAAATCAAGTCTCTCTTGGATACCATATTCCTTGTCGAGAGCCTTTTTGGTTTCCTCGTCCGAGCTCGACCATTTTTCATATACACCAGCTGGAAAATAGCCAGGCAATGAGAAACCAGATAGCGCGATGCGTTCGAGAAACTTCTGTGGAGTTGTGTGGGCATCAGCAGTCGTCACTAAATGACAATGCGTGTCATCTATCGGCAATGCGTCAATCTCTTCGAATAGCTTATGAAATGTATTTGTCTGCACAGCGTTGAATTCGCGCAAGTGATCCAGGTGAATATGAGGCGGCCCTTCGGCGAATGTCTTGGGGTGCGTGCTGTTGAGAGATTTTTCCACAGTGAATACCTAACCTGGGTTCTAGAGAAGTCTACGCCGACGGAATAACAGACAGTCGGAGGGATTCGAGTGAATGATCGGTCATATCTCTGGCGAAGAGCACGACTTGCTCTTGCGCATCGACGTACGCACTGGATCGTACCGCGTAAACGGTTGCTTTGTTCGGCGCGCGAATTTCGATCATCGCAGAGGCGCCATCGCCAAGCGGGTATATCCGTCCGACGACATCACCTGCCTCGACCTCGTCTAGTACTGAACAGCGCGGTTCAAATATGCCCGCCACTGGCGAACTCAGTTCGTCGGACGATCGTCGGGTTTCGAGTAGTCGCCCCGACCGCTTTTCATGGTAGAGTGGGTATTCCGACTCCCCGCCGATTAATTCCAGATGAATCAGAGCGTTCCGCACACCAGCTTCGTAGATGTCCAGATCCTTTGGATTCACCATGCCGCCACCGAACTCCGGGCATACGAAAATCTTGCCTCCGTTGTGAGCGATCACATCGAACATTCCAGGAGCCTCAGGATGCTCCCACACCATCGTCATAGGTAGCTTGAAGGACTCGGCGACTCTAACTGTGTCGGACAATAGCTTCGCGTCTGCGATAGGTATCGTCGTCGTCGAGGGAGGGAAGTTCCACAGTGGCCCGAAACTGTGCAGATCAAAGATGACGTCTGCAGCTGGCAGCAGGAGCCGGCAAATCGCGTACGCTGTTCTCTCAGTGATTGAACCGTCCCTACGTCCTGGAAAAGTACGATTGAGATTAAGTCCATCGACCGGCGTGTTCCTCGTGAACGACCGCAGCGCGAGCGGATTAATGACTGGGACAACAATCACGCGACCGCGCTGAAGATGCACTGGAAGCCATTCCAGAATTCTCTGCGCAACAACCGGGCCTTCAAGTTCATTGCCATGGCATCCAGCTGTAATAAGCACACACGGACCCGAGCCTCGGTTGATACTGCTGACGGGTATTCGCAACTCGTCATGATCACTACCACCGGGAATGATCAGATGCCCCGCGCTGCTACCTAGCGCGTCAAAGTCAAAAGTGAGATGCGGTTCTTGGCTCATATTGCCCCCAGTTTATTTGAAGCGACGCAACTCGATTGATTTCAGCGTCGTCCATGATTCTTATCAGCTGTTTTTCCCGAAGTTCCTGTTGCCGTTGTGTGCCTGACCACCACCTGTAATGCGACGAGCGAGATCGCGTCCCGAAACTTAATCAGGTTGCATCGAGAACGGCACTAAGGAATTGGCGAGTGCGATCGTTTTGAGGATGGACGAAGATCTGCTCAGGCGTGCCCTCTTCGACAATCTTTCCACCGTGGAAGAAGCAGACGCGATCCGAAAACTCTTTCGCAAAACCCATCTGGTGGGTAATCATCAGCATGGTCAGGTCATGCTCGGAGGCGAGCTTAGGGATAAGGTTGAGAAACTCGACGACCAATTCTGGATCGAAAGCGGAGGTCACTTCGTCGAAGAGCATAACCTTGGGACCCATTGCGAGGGCACGAGCGATCGCAACACGCTGCTTCTGCCCACCTGACAACTGAAAGGGAAAGCTGTCCTTCTTTTCAGGCTGGAAATGGTCGGCCCGGGGGTGTCGAGGCACCTGTTTCGGTGCTCGGGCTCTCGAAAAATGAGGCGCGGGATCGAAGTTCTCCAGTGCCGTCATGTGCGGAAACAAATTGAAATGCTGGAAGACCATGCCGATCTTTCCCCGCACGCGACGGAGATGTCGCTCGCGTGCTAACGCTTCGCAGTCGGCGGCGTTAGGGCAACAAGATGCCCTTCCCTCCTGCCAAGCTGGTTGAGATCAAACGCAAGGTGCGGCACTTCGCTCATTGTTCAGCTTTCATAATCTAACGCCTGTGCGAGAGTATGCGCCAGACTTTGTTCAATGCGCCAATAGAATGTCCCGGATGGAACCATCGTGTTTTCAGATAGCCAGAGCCTGTTCCCAAGGAGACAGCAGTCGCCCTAGCGCCAATGCACGGCGCGGCTGCACGGGATATCGGTTGAACCTCCACCTTTACCTCGCCTCTAGCACGGCACTGAGGAATTGCTGGGTCCGTTCGTTCTGCGGGTTGTTGAACAGCTGATCAGGGCTTCCCTGTTCAACAATCTTGCCGCCATAGAAAAAGCAGACGCGATCCGAAAACTCCTTAGCGAAGCCCATCTGGTGGGTGACCATCAACATTGTGAGATCGTGTTCGGTGCCGAGCTTTCGGATCACGTTGAGCACTTCGCCAACGAGTTCTGGGTCGAGCGCCGATGTCACTTCGTCGAATAACATGACCTTCGGCCGCATGGCGAGCGCACGGGCGATGGCGACGCGCTGTTTCTGTCCGCCGGAAAGCTGAATCGGGTAGTGCCCCTTCTTGTCGCCGAGGCCCACCATTTCTAGCAACTCGGCCGCGCGGTCTTCGGCTTGCTTCTTCGGCAAACCGAGCACGGAGACGGGTGCCTCCGTACAATTCTGCAAAGCTGTCAGATGCGGGAATAGGTTGAAGTGCTGGAAGACCATGCCAATCTTACCGCGCACGTGCCTCAGATGCCTTTCGCTTGCCGGCACCATCTTCCCGTTGCGTAGTTCATGCGTTAAGGGCTCCCCGTCTACATAGATGACCCCGCCGTTGATCCGCTCGAGCGTCATCAGCATTCGCAGAACGGTTGTCTTGCCGGATCCGGACGGGCCGATGATAGACACTTTTTCATTGCGCCCGATCTCGAGGTTTAGCCCGTCCAACACCGTCAGCGCTCCGTAGCGTTTTATAACATTCTCGAAGCGGACAATTGGCATACTCATTACGAATTCCTAATGCAAATGGAGGCGGCGGTTGAGCCAGAAGCTGACTGTCTGGACGATCGCCGACGCCACAAGGCTGAAGACCAGATAGAAGAATCCGGTCATGGAGATTGCCTCTATGAAGCGGTAGTGCTCCGCACCGAAATTCTTAGCCTGCTGCAGCATCTCCAGGATGGCGATCGCTGCGAGTATCGGCGTGTCCTTGATCATACCAATGAGGTAGTTGCCTAACGTCGGCACCATCGGCGGAATGGCCTGCGGCAAGATGATCGCGCTCCAGGTGCGGCGCCGCGACAGGTTGAGCGCTGTGCAGGCCTCCCACTGGCCGCCATCCACATTCTCAATGCCCGCGCGGAAGCACTCCGAGCAATAAGCGGCGTAGTGAATACCAAGCATGCCGACGCCGGCAATCCAGGCAGGAATGAAAACGCCGAATTGAGGTCCGACGAAATAGAGAAAGAAAACCTGCAGCAGCAATGGCGTTGAGCGGTTGAACTCGATTATCTCCGTCATAACGGTGGATACGTACCGATTAGGAGACTGCCGGATCAGCGCAAAGACCAGGCCCAGCGCCAACGCGATCGTGAAACCGATCACCGTGGCCTGAATCGTGACGATCGCGCCGCTATAGAGGTACGGCAGCGCCTTCCAAACGTAAGACCAGTCCCATATACTCATTCCAGTGCATCCTGCACGAAGCCACGCGACAGCCTGCGCTCAAGCCAGCGCACAAACGGTGTGATCAGCGCTCGCGCGATGACATAATAGCCAAACAGCGCCACGGCGAAGAACAGCAGGTAGTTGCCGGTCGCGTCGGCCGCCAACTTGGAGGCGGTCGTAAACTCGGGGATCGTGATGAAGAACACGAGCGAGGTACCCTTAAGAAGCTCTATCAGCATGTTGCCCCAGGTCGGCAGCATGGCGCGCATCGCCTGCGGCAGCAGGATCCGGCGCATCATCGTGAGCCATTGGAAGTTGAGCGCGATGCTCGCTTCATACTGGCCGCGATTGACCCCTTGGATGGCGCCGCGCACCACCTCTGCAAGGTAACCGGAGATGTGAATCCCGATGCCCAAGATGGCGACCGTCCACGCTGACAACGTGACTCCGAAAACCGGCAGAACAAAGAACCACCAGTAGAGCTGCACCAGCAGCGAGGTGCCACGGAAGAACTCGATATAGGCGATGCTGAACCAGCGAAGCGGCCGCAGGGGGGACACCCGGACTATGCCGACGATCAGCCCCAGAATGGTCGCCACCAAGGAAGCTCCGAGGGTCACGATCAAGGTGATCAATACGCCCTTCGCCAACACGGCCACGCTGAACCTGAGCACGTGTTCGCTCTCCCCTATGTCCGAGCTCGTCGGACCGTTTCCTTGCTGAGGCCGGGAAGCGGTCCGACGCCTTAGTGTTGATTCTTAGCTTAGCTTCAACCTTTGCAAAGATCAGCAGTTGGGGTGCCGTCCGGCAACATCTTTTTATCGTATCCATATTTCCCAACCGACGACATCATCTCGTCAGAGCCGAGATAGTCTTTCAGCACGGCGTTGAAGGCATCGGCTGCGGCCCGCTCATTTGGCGAGAAGGCGAAGGCGGGATAGCCGGGCTTGGTAGGTGAGGTGAATGGGTCGGCGAGCTCGATGAAGTCACCCTCCCCTTTTTCGATCAAGCCCTTAATGCTCAAATAGTTACCGCCGCCGGCATCGGCGCGGCCGACCTTCACAGCTTGGACAATCTCAGTATCACCGGCGACCTGCATAATCTTGTCATCAGGGATGCCGATCTTTTTTGCGGTTGGCACCGAATCGTAGCCGGCTCCGGTTACGTAGATGAGGCCCTTGTCGCGAATGTCCTGGTAGGAGTGCAGTCCCTTCGGGTTGCCCTTCGGCACGACGAGCCCTTCTGTGACCGTGCCGATCGGATCAGTGAACAGCACATTAGGGCAGCGTTCGGGCAGAATGTACATTCCGCCGGTGATGATATCGAATCGACCGGCCTGGAGGCCGGGGACGAGCGAGCCCCACTCGGTCACAACCGACTCGACCTTGGTCGTGCCCAACTTCTTCAGAATATCAAGCGTCATCGCATTGACGAAGCCGAGCGGCTCGTTGTTCTCGCCCGGATAGGCCCAGGGAGCCTGGTTGGAAAAGCCGATCCGGATCGTCTCTCCGTGTTTGATCTTGTCTAGCAGCGACTGCGCGGAGGCCGAACCAACAAACGAGGCGATTGCCATCGCGGCTATGCCGAGCGCAGCCATTCGCCTCAGGATCGCATGTCTAAGGTAAAAATTTCTGCTCGTGAGTTCTTGCCACTTTTTCATCAGTAACTCCTCCGTTGTTGTTTTTGCCGCCCGTATCCACGTGTTGCGACAAATTATCACGCGGGGGGTCTCTTGCTAGCAAAATCGCGGTTCGATGTCGCGTGCCACATAGACTATACCGTTCTGGAACTTATAAGTCTTGTTGTCGCTGGCAACGCCCACTTGGCCAATACCTACGGCGGCGGCGAAAAGCGAAAACAGCGTGTAGTAAATCGCCATGCCATAGTCGGCTGGGATGTTCGTCGCAGCCTAGATCGAATCGAAGACCTGCAGGCACTTCACCATCCGCACAGCGCGTGCAGCGGTTTGCGCAGGCTGCGCCACCAGGACCGACGAGATCGAAAGAGCCGCTCCAGCTGCCGGGCCCGCCTTAGTGGGTTCACGTCGAGAGATTGTAATCGTTCAGCTCCCCTTTACGAGTTCCTCCGTTGATTCGCGCTTATTTGCTAGATGCATACCAGGAGCATTCATTCAACTATGATCAGTCGCGCGACTACCTACGTCAAATTCAGTTTGCGTATCGTGGCCATCTGGATTTGAGATGGGCTAAGAGCGGCCTAGGATAACTTGGCTCAGCAGCGGTATCGCTGGCCTTAAATTTCCTGCGGAGACGGCAATTCTGCTGGGTTTTGGCGGCGCGCAAAACGGGCGGCTTAGGCTTTAAATTGTGGGCACATTCGGCTCTGGCTCGCGAAATCCTGCCGCTAAGAATATTGCGAAGCTTGCCATTGATATCGGCAGTCCAAATCGGCAAGAGCATCTGCGCACCATCCACGGAACAGCGCATCTGCTGCCTCTTGAGCATCCGCCCGCCAAAGGCGAATTTACCGCCGAATCGGCGAGAGTGGTCGCAACGCCAGGTCCGGCTCGGTAGCGCTCTCCGAAGTTGACGATCGCACGGCGGTTCGCGTGGATATAGATCAGGAGCTGCCGCAGAGGCTGTGAAGATAACTCACTGTGTCGCTGTGGGTGCTCCAATTTTGCCATAAGCCTTTCCAGCTCCGATCGCGCGACCGACGCGACCATGCCACAAACGCTATGGGCGGCAATCTCATCTGTAGAAACGCCGATACCTGACTTTCAAGACGACCGCTCCTTCGATAACCACACTGGCGGCCACATACTTCCAGAGCGTGACCGCCAGTTGCCCGGAGGAGCGCCCGTATGGCCTTCCTGAAGCGGCCGCGTTGTGCGGGACAGGTTTATGGAAGCAGCTAGCAACGTTAAAGCCGCTTGGTTGCGCAGCAATAGCCAGACCAGTTGGACATCGCCGAGCCGTGGCTGAGGGTCGACCACATGGCAGTTCGCCTTCGCTGTTGATCTACCCATGCCATTGACGGATGAGCCTGTTCACGGCTTCGCTCCGGTCGATATGGATGGCATGCCCTGCATTGTTCAGCAGGTGGAAATCCGAATTCCTGATCAGCTTTGCAAGCTTCAGCCCGTGATCCGGGGTGACGGTGGGGTCGTTCTTGGACCAGATAATCAACGTTTTGGCCTGAAGCCGATCAAGGTAAGGGAAGATGTATTTTTGCTGCAGCACCACATAGAGACGCAGAACGATCTCTTCTTCGGGCCGGTTCTGGAAGATCTCCCACTGTCCGCGCTCCGCCGCGCGCCGATAAGCCTCTCGCTTAGCGTCTTCCAAATCTTCCCCGTAGGCGCGGCAGCCTTTCTGGTACGCGGCGATGTATTCCTCTTCGCTCGGCATTTGGGTAGAATAGTTGTAAGCCTGCTGACAGGCCCGCATCCAGGCCTCATCACGGTCGTCTCCAAACGACGGCGATACGGAGTTGGCGGTCAGAAGTACAAGCTTTGAAACCAGATCAGGACGCACGATCGCTACCCGAGCAGCGACGAATGATCCTTCTGAATTGCCAACCAGCGTAATCTGCCTTAAGCCCAGCGCTTCGATAAAACCTATCACATGATCGACGCGACCAAGCCGGTTAACATATTTGCGATCGGCCGGATAATCTGTCCTCCCGAAATGGAGCTGATCAACCGCGATCACCCTAAATTGCGCGGATAGCCCATTCATCTGCCGAACAAAGGAACTCTTTCCCTCAGTGCCGAAGCCGGCACCGTGTACGAATATAATTGGCGCACCGGCTCCGTTCTCGCAATACGAAGTCGTGATACCACCAACCGATATGCAGTGTTCAGTGATCATTATTTCTCCCGGCAAACAGGCCACATTCAGGCCGGCATTGATCTTATTCGGGGCGGACCGCTCGAGTGAATCTACCAGCTCAATCGAGCGATTTATGCGAATATTCCTCAATCGACGCAAGAAATCGGCGTTTTCTCGTTACCTACGCACTTAAGGCACAATTGCTAATAGCGTGGCGTTGGTGCATTGGTCCACTGCTTCAAAAACTTCCATTCTTCGAACGAAGTTCGTCCATGATGGAGCGCGTGGCGATCAGGCACGCGATCCGATCGTCGTTCGGGAAGTTTCCGACGAATGGCTGCGCCGCTTGATCGCGTTTGCGACGCCAGATAGGATTCGTCGAGTGGAGTTCGGCGCGATGGTCCCTCGGGGGGCCATGTAGACTACACGTCGCCATTTTCGGCACCTTCGGCCTGTCTGGTCGGCACCCCGGGATTCTCGCTACAAGCGTGCGCAGGGCCCGTCATTCGCTGGTCCTTCGTGGGCTGGCGTCACAACCGAACTTTTCCGGAAAACGCCGATGACCACCGGCTCGCCGGTCACTCGCTACAGCGCTAGCAGGCTGTTGAAGAAGGATCACGTTTAGCCTTGAGGATAGCCTCTTCGCCGTTGCGATAGGCGAAGGTGATGCCGATCGAGCCGTCGTCGAGCAATTCTGCGGAGCCGTCGCCAGTGACTTCGTCCATCTCATCGAAGCCGGCCCATGTGAAGAAGACCATTGAGGGCCCGTACCCGAGATCGAGGGCCGGCTTGCAGGGCGCCAAAGGCGATCTCACCGTGGTTGTCGGCCCCAATGGTGATCGTGGCGGGTCCGCCGAGGTCGAGATAGCCGCGATCCCACAGGTCAGCTTCGATGATCCGCCAGCGGCCGATCAGTTGACAGCCGGCAGGTGCGATCATGTCGGCACCGCCAGCAGCTTCGGCAACCGCACGAGATTGTAGGCGGCGGCGTTGAAAGTGAAGGCCCATCCGACGCGGTCGCGGCCACGCAACTTCGTCTTCGCCTGTCCGGCGACCGTCTTGATCCATCCGAACGCCTCTTCAATGCGCTTGCGAATACGCTGACTGACAGCATAGCCGCTATGCCGCGTCGTGCGCCCGTCGATCGCCGAACTCCGGCCGCCGGTGTTCTGCGCCACATGCGGCGTCACCTTCAGCTCATTGATGAAGTCCTGCGCGTCATAAGCCTTGTCGGCACCGAGTGTGATTGTTTGCGGACGGTCCGCACGCGGTTCGATCATGTGCAGGGCCGCCACCCGCTCGGCATGCCCGTCGGCAAACGTCAGGCAGGCGTCGACCAGAAGGCCATGGCGGTTCTCCATCAGCCCATGCCCCATGAAGCAGAGCTTCGCCTCCTTGCCCCGCCCTTTGCGATAGAGCCTGGCGTCGGGGTCGGTGGTCGAGGCGTGCGTCTCGTTCGATCGCCTCTCGCCGTGGAAGTCCGCTTCCGCATTGCGTCCGCCGCCGTCTGCCGGCGGCTCGCCATGACCACCGCTTGGGCCGTCCTTCGGCTTGACGCTCTTCATCGACGCCCAGGCCTCGATCAGCGTGCCGTCGACCGAGAAGTGATCCGTCGACAGAAGCTTCTTCACCTTGGGTTGCGCCAGCACCGCCGCCAGGAACTTTGCAGCGATGTCGCCCTCCAGCAGCCGGTCACGGTTCTTGGAGAACACCGAATGATCCCAGGCCGCATCGTCGACGCCAATCCCGACGAACCAGCGGAACAGAAGGTCGTATTCCAGCCGCTCCATCAACAGCCGCTCCGAGCGGATCGAGTAGAACGCCTGCAGCAGCATCGCTCGCAGCAGCTTCTCCGGTGGGATCGACGGCCGCCCAATCGGCGAGTACAGCGCCGCAAACTCCCGCTCCAACGCCGAAAGCGCCTCATTCACAATCGCCCGAATACGGCGCAACGGATGATCGCGCCGCACCCGAGCCTCGAGGTCCACGTAGCTGAACAGTTCGCCCGTCTGTCCGTCACCACCCCGCACGACTCACTCCCACCTCTTCGTGGTCAGAGTGAATCACGAACCTGAGACTGTCGCGAGCCCTTTTTCAACAGCCTGCTAGTAACGGCGCGCTTGCATCGACGCTCCGCCCCCGAACCGACGTTGCGATGTTATGCAAGTGTAAGCGGCGCAATCTAAACGCGGCGGAAAATTCATCTGTTGTTCGATCAACGGCAACTCAGCAGCCCCGCAAAGCGGGATATATTCGTGGACACCTCAATAATCGCAGAAAAAGGGCTTAATGGCCGCATTTGCGCAGCCATTCGACGATTTTACAAGGCTAGTTTCGGTGAAATTGAACGCCCGACTCGGAGCCATAGATGAACGGTTCAGCAATCGCTGCATTAAAGGGCCTCAAACGGTCGGACCTTTTGCAAAGAGGCGCGTATCTGAACGGCCTTTGGCTCTCGAAGTCGCAAACCGTCGCGGTTGTTGATCCTGCCACCGGTGAAGAGTTGGCTCGAGTGGCTGCGTGCGAAATGTCTGATGTCGATAATGCGGTCTATTTTGCAAGAAGCGCATTCCTGCAGTGGCGCGACCTGCCCCCTTCAGAACGGGGCGGATTCCTCCGACGGTGGGCGGCAGGAATGCGCAAAAATACGGAAGACCTGGCCGTCATTATGACAGTCGAGCAAGGCAAGCCCATCACGGAAGCTCGGGGCGAAATCTCATATGCCGCAAGCTTCCTTGACTGGTTTGCAGCGGAGGGCGAGCGAGCTTACGGCGAGACAATTCCCAGCCATCTCGTCGCAAGTCGGTTGGCCGTTCAGATGCAGCCGATAGGAGTGACCGTTGCTATCACTCCATGGAATTTTCCCTCGGCAATGATCACCAGAAAAGCTGGAGCCGCGCTAGCCGCAGGCTGCACCATGATTGTAAAGCCCGCGCCGGAAACGCCCTTGTCGGCGCTCGCGCTTGCCCGCCTTGCCGAGGACGCAGGAATCCCCGCCGGCGTGTTTCAAGTGATAACCGGCGAAGCTCCGCCACTTGCCAAGCGGCTGTTGGAGCATACCGATGTGCGCGCATTCTCTTTTACGGGCTCGACCGAAGTTGGCCGAATCCTTCTGGAGCAGTCCGCAAAGACTGTCAAAAAAGCTTCGCTCGAACTTGGCGGCAATGCTCCGTTCATCCTTTTCGACGACGTGCCGATGGAAGCTGCGGTCGCTGGCTGCATGGCAGCCAAGTTCGCTACATCCGGCCAGGACTGTCTGGCAGCAAACAGGATTTACGTTCAGCAGCGAGTCTATGACCGTTTCGTAGAAGAATTCGGCAAGGCCACCAGCAAACTGAAAGTCGGACACGGATTGGAGCCCGGCGTCGACATTGGTCCAATGACCAAGGCGTCCGGTGCCGAAAAATGCAGGCAGCAGATCTCCGAGGCTCTTTCAGCCGGGGCACGAATGGTAGCCGGGGCACAGGATAACCCTTTTGGCGGGAACTTCGTGACGCCGACAGTGCTCGCGGATGTGACCGACGAAATGCGGGTTGCAAAAGAAGAAACGTTCGGGCCTGTGGCTGCAATCCTGCCCTTCGAAGACGAAGCGGAGGTGCTCGCGCGCGCGAACAACTCGGAGATGGGCCTTGCGGCGTATGTTTACACCCGAGACCTTAACCGCGCGATGCGGCTCACCGACCGGCTCGAATACGGCATGGTGGCGGTCAATACCGCCAAATTTACGGGAGCGCCCATCCCCTTCGGCGGATGGAAACAGTCCGGCCTCGGCCGGGAAGGCTCCAAACACGGCATTGCCGAGTATCTGGAACCAAAATACACGTGTTTCGGAGATCTTGCAGCATAAGAGGATGCGTTAATGACGATCAACATCAAAGAAATCAGCGAGAAGGACAGGAACTCTGTCCTGCATCCTTTCACGCAGCTCAGGGATTTCGCTACCGGCAAGCTTGGTGATCCAACGATCATCGAAACGGGCAAAGGCATCCGCATCCAGGATGCGCATGGGAACCAGTTCATCGACGGCTTCGCTGGCCTATACTGCGTCAACGTCGGCTACGGCCGCACCGAAGTCGCGGAGGCGATCTCCCGCCAAGCTCACCGTCTCGCCTATTACCATTCCTACGCCGCGCACACGACCGACGAACTTGCAATTTTGTCTGACCGTCTCGTGAAAATGACGCCAGGTAAGATGAGCAAGATTTTTTACGGCATGTCCGGCTCGGACGCCAACGAGACGCAGGCCAAACTGGTCTGGTACTACAACAATCTTCGGGGCAAGCCGAACAAGAAAAAGATCATCTCGCGCGAGCGCGGCTATCATGGCTGTAGCGTCGTGTCCGGCTCGATGACGGGAATGAGTTTTTATCATGACCATATGGACCTGCCGCTGCCGCAGGTCGTTCACACAGGTGTTCCGCATCATTACTGGGGCGCAAACCCGGGCGAGACCGAGCGCGAATTCTCCGCTCGCCGCGCCGCCGAGCTGGACCTGCTGATCGAACGTCTAGGCCCGGACAATGTCGGCGCCTTCATCGGTGAGCCGGTGCTCGGCACAGGCGGCATCACGCCTCCGCCGGAAGGGTATTGGGAGGCCGTCCAAACCGTTCTGAGAAAGCACGACATACTGCTCATCGCCGATGAAGTGATCACCGGCTTTGGCCGAACGGGTTCCATGTTCGGCTCGCAGCATTATGGCATCGAACCAGACCTAATTACGATCGCGAAGGGGCTAACATCAGCCTATTTCCCACTCTCCGGCGCGATCGTTGGCGAGAAGGTCTACAAGGTTTTGGAAGACGGCGCTGACAGGGTTGGCGCATTCTCCCACGGCTATACCTACTCGGGTCACCCGATCGGAGCCGCGGCGGCCAACGCGGTTCTCGACATTGTCGAGAAAGAGGACCTCCCTGGCAATGCTCGTGACGTCGGCGCGTTTTTTCAGGCGCAACTGAAGGAAAAATTCGCTCAGTTGTCGATCGTCGGTGAAGTACGCGGGGTCGGCCTTATGGGCGCGATCGAGTTCGTGGCCGATCGCAAAACCAAGAAGCGCTTTGATCCGACGCTCAAGGTTGGAGCACGAATTTCTAAGGCAGCCCGTGACCGTGGTCTTATCGCTCGCGCTATGCCGCATGGCGACATTCTCGGCTTCGCCCCGCCGCTCGTAGCAACCAAGGCAGAAGTCGAAGAGATCGCTGCAATCGCCGAAAACGCTGTCCGCTCAGTCATGGACGAGCTCGTCCGGGATGGCCACATCATCTGAAACACGCTTCGACGTCTCCTGCACCATCAATGCGAGGCCGGAGAAGCCTTGCACATGTCCGTATAACCAGTGGCCAGCCACGCCTTCACGCCGTTCGGGACAGATCGGCCGCCCCAGCACATCCAGGATCCGGCCGAGCGCATGGTGTCGATACTCTCGATCCGCAGTCGAGGGACGCCGCCAAGCTCGATTTTTCCATGCTGCTCTTCTTGCGCGGTCGAAAGATCGGCGGTGGCTGTCCCTTGACTACCTCCACGGTAACAAGCTGCGGCACGGACGACACGGAGATCTGGCATCGCTCCTTGCGACAGGAAAAGCTGGCTAAGATGAAGGCTCGCACTCGCGCGATCTCCGAAACACTGGCTCAGCCTCGAACGTCGCCGCAACCATCCGCTCAACCTGATGCTTCGTCACATGGCCACTCCTAGTGCTTTGCACTAAGGCTTGCAGCCTTCAGCCCACACAGCAAGCCGGCCGTCACCGTGAGGATACGAAAGGACGGGGCAGAAGGAAGAGCATGCGAAGATGAAGGAAAGGCCTCGGAGATTAGCGGCGACGGACAAACCGCAGAACCTCGCAGAAGATGATCCAGCCGCGGCCTTCGCCCCGCATTTTTGGCCGCCTCGATAAAGTCCATCGCGTTGATGTCGGCGGGACGCGCGTGACAGCCGGTTGACCGCGCTGGTCTGGAGTTCGGCAGCAACACCGGCTATCACAATCCAGTCCAGGCCGTGCTAGATCTCGATCGTTAAAATCCGCTCACCTTCGTGCGTAACCTGACCCTGCCCCTCCCGCGGTGTTGCATCGCCGAACCGCTACGATCTTGCACCGGTCACACAAATCTTAACTTTCCATGGCATCTCGGATGGCGCGTATCGCCCCGAACGCGTCAAACGGAAGGGCTTTGGGGGGCTGGTAAACTTGGTCAGGCCACTGTGTCCGCTTCACCGGTGATTGGCCAGGCTGGTGTGAGAGCTTCACCGCCTCGAAGTCCGCTCGAGGGTCAATATAGATAACCTGGCCACCATACCCCCACGCGATGTAGGCGCCTCTCTCTTGGTCTTCAATCCAGAAAGCATTGTGATAAGCGCCATTGGGCAGGTCTGAACTGGCATCGGCATAAGGACGTTTGGCGCGAATAAGTCGAATAGAAGAGGCTTAGGGCGTCTTATCGCCTCGATCCATTCAGATGGAACGATCTGCCTGCCGTTGAGCCTGCCCCCGCGCAGATGCAGCAGCGCGAAGCGCGCAAAATCACGGACTGTGGCTTGAAATCCACCGGACGACATCGAAAAACGAGATTTGTCTACAATTTGGCAGGCGTCTTCCTCCGCCCCCATTGGACTCCATAATTCGCTGCTATACAGCTCCGGAAGAAACTTCCCGGATACGCGCTGCATGATTAGCCCTAGGTGCGTATTCCGACGAAGCCGGCGATCGATTCCGATTTGAGGCCGGCCAGTCATTCCGATTTCATTCCGGCCGGTGTTCCGATTTGAAGCCGGCCATTTTTCGGACTGATCCTGGGTCTCGTTGATGTTTGGATTGGGTTTCGTTTCAGGTCAAGCTTGCGCTGTTTCAGACGCTCTCGGCGAGCGCTGTTTTCGCATGCTTTCACCGGTGAGATCGATGCGATAGGCGTTGTGAACGAGGCGGTCCAGGATGGCATCGGCCAGGGTTGGGTTTGCAATGATCTCGTACCAGCGATCCAGGGGGCAGCTGACTGGTGACGATTGTCGATCGGCGTTCGTAGCGGTCTTCAATGATCTCAAGCACATCACGCCGCTGGTCATCATTGAGTTTTTCCGGTCCCCAGTCATCGAGAATGAGAAGGTCGGTTTTGGCGAGTTGCTTGAGGATCCGGCCATAACGTCCGTCGCCTCTCGCGAGGGCACGTGTTGCAAACAGCCGGGGCACGCGGTGATAGGCGACGGAGAAATCCTCTCGGCAAGCTTTGTGGCCAAGCGCACAGGCCAGCCAGCTCTTGCCCACGCCCGCCGGCCCGGTGATGAGAAGACTGTGATGCTTGCGAATCCAATCGCAGCCGGCGAGCGCCATGAACAGATTGCGATCAAGACCGCGTGCGGCACGAAAGTCGGCATTCTCGATCTGTGCGTCATGGCGAAGCTTTGCAGCCCTGGCGCGGGCTTCGAAACGCTTCTGGCGGCGCATGGTCGCCTCGCGCTCGAGCAGCATGGCAAGCCATTCGCCATGCTCGAGGCCGCGTGCTTCGGATTGTGCGTCGAGCTCCTGGAAGGCGGTGGCCATGCCATGAAGGCCGAGTTCGCGCAGCATGTCGATGGTCGGATGGATGAGCATTGGTGTGTCTCCTCAATGGAAGTAATCAGGGCCACGCAGATTGGCGTGATCGACGATGGCGGTCGGTTCGGTGGAATGCCTTGCGGCCTTGTGATTGGCGATGAGCGAGGCGATGCTCTTGCAGTTCAGCCCACCGATCTCGACAGCGCGGGCTGAGACGGCTTCGGCGCGATCGCGTGTGACATCGCGAAACAGGCGAAGGACACCCAGGCATGTTCGAAAGCCTTGTTCAGGATGTGGGCGGCTGGCGAGGATTGCGACAACCAAGCCTTCCGTCTCGGGCCCGACGGATGCGGCCCAGCGACGGAAACGATCCGGCGTCCACTCGGCATATCGCCGGTGGGAGCTGGGCATATGATCCGGATCAGTCCCATGACGAGGGCCGCCATAGCGGCGCTGATGGACGGCAATGCGCTTGCCGCGGTGGAATATCTCGATGGTGCGTGCCGTTGCCCTCAGATCGACTTGCTGGCGAATGAGGTTGTGCGGCACGGAATAGAAGAAGGTCTTGAACTCGACGTGGTAATCCGTCGAGACGCGGGCCAAACGCCACTCGGCGAATTCGTAGTCTTCGCTCGGAAGGCTTGCCAGCGCAGCACGCTCGACGCTCTCAAACAGTTGCCGGCGACTGACGCCCTGCCGACGCATGACGTGATCATTGATGCGATCGAGTGCCTGGCGAATTGCGGCATTGGCCTCGGCCAGCGAGAAGAAGGTCTGGTTGCGCAGCCGCCCCAGAATGCATGACTGGGCGAAACGTCGTCGCGGCCGTGCCGGAAGAACGCCGACGCCATAATGGGATGCCATCGTGCGTAGCTGCGATTGATCTCGGGATCGTAGAAGCTGGCGCGGCTGACGCCCGACTTCAGATTGTCGGGGACGATCAGGCGGGGAACGCCGTCAAAGAAACGAAACATCCTGACGTGTGAACCAATCCAATCAGGCAGTGTCTGGGTCCAGGTCGCTTCGGCATAGGTGAAGCTGGACGCACCCAGCACTGCCACGAAGATCTCCGCCTCACGGATCTCGCCGGTGTCTCGATCAACGATCGGGATCTTCTTGCCGGAATAGTCGACGAAGACCTTGTCGCCGGCGGCGTGTTCTTGGCGCATCGTCGGGGAAAGCCGCTGTTCGAAGCTGCGAAAGAGCTCGCAGAACCAGGTGAAGTGTTATGCCGAACATATCAGCCGTTATGTTGCGGCCAAATTTATGTTGCGTCTCCGGGGGATGAGCCAAGGATCTCGGTGATTTCCTTGGCCCAAGCCGCCACATAAGAAGAACGGCAATGGTAGTTCGCTACAGGGCTTTCAGGAATGCCATTAATGACGGCAGAGATCGCTGCCGTGGGGGCTCTTTCAAGCCGCTGATATCAACCTTGGCCAACGCCTTGGCCTTCATTTCCAGATCAACCTCGGCGTAGATGTGCGTGGTGTCCAACGACACATGGCCGAGCCAGGCGCGGATCGTGTTGATATCGACGCCGGCACGCAGGAGGTGGACGGCTGTCGTGTGACGAATCGTATGGGGGCTGACGCGCTTCGTGGCCAGGGTCGGCACGGTTTTGCTCGCCATGGCGGCATATTGCGTCACGACGCGGTGTATTCCGAAACGTGTCAAAGGTTCCTTCATCCGCCCCAGAAAGACTGCATCGCTCCTATCCCGATCGGTCACGAGGCGAGCCAGCGATATCGCCGTCGCTGCCCACAACGGGCAGATCCGGATCTTGTTTCCCTTACCATGAAGGCGCACTGACGGAGACGCGCCCAGCTGAAGATTGCCGACCGTCAACTTTGCTGCCTCATCGGCGCGCGCACCAGTGTTGTAGAGGAATAG
Organism: Mesorhizobium sp. L-8-10; assembly: GCF_016756635.1. Lineage (NCBI taxonomy): Bacteria > Pseudomonadati > Pseudomonadota > Alphaproteobacteria > Hyphomicrobiales > Phyllobacteriaceae > Mesorhizobium > Mesorhizobium sp. L-8-10. The sequence continues at coordinate 7,332,530 of NZ_AP023263.1, forward strand.
CAGCAGGGCATGGTCGCGCACTCCAAGACTCACACGCCTGTCGGGTTGGCCGAGGAGCGCATCCATCTCAGCTTTTTCGAGATAGCCGATCGCGGCCTTTGCCGTCTTCTTGAATGGTATCGCCCTTATCTCGGAACACCAGGCCAGGTTGACCGGCGACCGCATGCCGATGAAGCGTGCCAATGAATGAATGGTCGCAAGCCGTTGGTTACGGGTTGCTTCGCTGCATCGGCGATCACGTTGCAGATGGTCCAGGAATTTGCGGACGATTGCCGGCGTCAGATCTTCCACCGTCATACGATCGATAGCACGACCTCCCTGCTTGCTTGCAAACGGCAGCAGCAGTGTAAGCGTGTCGCGGTAGCTGGCTTGGGTGTTGCGGGAAAGATTGCGTTCGGCAACCAGGTGCTCCAACAGGAAACGACGGATCCACGGACCAAGGAGGCTCTCATCCTTCATGGTTGGCCCCCATTGCGTATTGCGCAAAGCGCTGGCTGGCTGCATCGAGGAGATCCGGCGTCATGTGCAGATAGCGCTGTGTTGAACGGATATCGATGTGACCAAGGTAGGTTGCGAGTTGCGGGAGCAATCGCTGCACGTCTTGGCCGGAGCGATACCAGGCAATCACCCGGTGCACGGCGGCCGTGTGACGAATATCGTGCAGTCGTGGCGGCCGAAGCTCGCCGACAGGACAACTGATTCCGGCGGCAAGGCGGACATGCTGGAACCAGGAAATGACCCGCACGTAGTGCCACGGCCGGCCATCGCGCGTGGTGAACAACGGTGATTCTTGCCCGCGCGACAAAGGGAGGAGGCGCCGGCGTTCGATATGCGCAGCCAGCTCGCAGTTGAGCTTTGGTCCGATCGGCACAAGACGCGTTTTGAAGAACTTCGTGTCGCGGACAGTGATGATCTGCTCGGTCAGATCCACGTCGTACAGGACCAAGCGAAGCGCCTCGCCGATGCGCATACCGCTACCGTAAAGCAGCAGGAGAAGGGTACGATAAATTGCCGGCACCTGAGGACTGTGCCCAACCTTCAGGATCGAGGTCGCGTCCACCAGTCGACGTAGCTCTTCGGTCGAGTAGACGTACGGGGTCTGTTGCGGCGGCAGCTTCGGGATTGTTGTCGGCAGCGGCGAGAACGTCGCATGGCCGCGGCTGACGGCGAACCGGTAAAAGCCGCTCAGGACGTTGTAGCGCAGCATCCAGGCGGCGCTGAGCGAGCCGCTGCCTTGGAGAAACACGGCTACCGTCTCTGGGGTAATCTCGCTGATCTCGGGATTGCCCAACACGCGGCAGAACCTGCGCAGCAGCACCTCGGCGGACTCGAAACGCATGCCTAATGACCGCTGCTTGGCCAGATAAACGTCGACGACATCGGTCAGCATCATTGCAGCGCTCCCAGGTCGAATGCACCAACCTCGCGAAGAGCTGCCAAGTTCACCTTGGCGTAGATACTGGTTGTCGCCGCGCTACGGTGCCCCAGGTGGTCTCCGATCTCTTTTATCGACAGACCTTCGGCAAGAAGCCGGGAGGCGCAGGCATGGCGCAGCGCGTGCCCCCCGCGATGGGCCGCTTCGATTCCAAGCGCGACAAATCTGCGGTTCGCGACATCATAGATGCTCCCCGCCTTCAACGGCCGACGGGGCGCTTGCATGCAGAGGAAGACTTCCGGGCACGACGACGATGGCCGTATCGTGTCGATGTAGTGGGCGAGCGCCTCAGCAACAGACGAGACGAGCGGATAAATCTGCGGCTGGCGGCGCTTCAAACGGAAAAGCCGTAGCGTCCGACCGGCCCAGTCGATCTGATCGAGGCGCAATGCCACTACTTCCCCGCTGCGCATTCCATAGACCGCAAGCAGCAGCAGGATTGCACGATCGCGGATGTCCCGCGGCTTGTCGGTCTCGGCATCGGCCAACATGCGTTGCACGTCTGACCAGTCCGGGGCGTACGGCAGAGACTCCTGTCGGTAGAGCCGGGGGCGGCAAATCGATCCGGCTAGGCTGTCGGCGCACATTCCCCGCTTTGCTGCGTAGCGCAGAAATCCGCGCAGAGCCGAAGCGGTGTTGGCGACCGACACGCGGGACCATCGTCCCGTCGCCTGGGTAACGAAATAAGCGTCGATGTCCCCGGCCTGAAGATCCCCGAATTGCCGGTTCGTCTGGTCGCACCAGCGCAGGAACCTACCGATCACACGGGTCCATTGCTCGAGCGTCGATGGTGTGAAGCCGCGCTCATCGCGCATCCATCTCACATACTCATCGAGTTGGCTCTGATACTCGAACCCGGCACTCGGTTCACGCCACCAACCGAGAAATCGAAGCCAAGGTCGTCCGATATCGATCACTCTTCGCGCCGCGGTGACGGCTCCGTGGGCTTGTTGCCTCTCAATGGCGATCTGTCGGAGGGCCTCGATGTCGATGCCCTCCGAAGCGGCATCCGGGCCGAGACGCGTAGCAATCCACAACAGCTCGCTGCGCTTGGTTCTGAGAGAAAAGGGAGTGGCGCCGCGTTCCGCGCAGTGGCGAAGGTAACGATTCCGCTCTTCGGCAAACGGCGCGTCATCATTGTGGTGGCCCGACGAGTGGCCGGAAAAAGTCGTCTTATCCATAGCAAACCTCCATTGGAAAAGGCTTGCTAGCCAGCCATTAAGTTATGTTGCGTCAAGGACCCAACGACGGACAGACGCCTGAGAAAGAAAAGGGCTTCCGCAACATAAATTTGGCCGCAACATAACGGCTGTAGCCATATCCGTCGGGATGACTTCCTCGATACTCCTCCCACAAGATGAGGAGCGTGACGCCCGGCTTCTTGAGCTCGACGGCAAGATGGGCCCAGCTCGGCTCTGTGCGCGGCCGCGTGCCCTGCTTGACGCCATTGCGAATCGCGAGCGGCGTGTGGGATGCTGGGCCGCTGGAGAAGGTGCTACTTGCGGAGGCCGACAGACAAGTTGGCGGGAACGATGCATGGCTGATCGTGGACGACACAGCGCTCCCCAAGAAGGGGCGCCACTCGGTCGGCGTCGCGCCGCAATATGCCTCGGCGCTTGGTAACGACGCCAACTGCCAGACGCTGGTGTCGCTGACGGTGGCCTCTAGCGAAGTGCCGGTCATGGTGGGACTGCGGCTGTTTCTGCCCGAGAGCTGGACTTCCGATCCCGCCCGGCTCGACCGTGCCGGTGCGCCCGAGGACCATCGTGCCTACAGGACCAAGCCCGAAATCGCGCTGGCCGAGATCGACCGGGCTCGCGCAGCCGGCCTACGCTTTGGCTGCGTGCTCGCCGATGCCGGATATGGCTTGAGCGCCCCCTTCCGGCAGGCGCTCACCGAGCGCGGCCTTACCTGGGCCGTCGGTATCCCGTTCAAGCAGAAGGTCTATCCCGCCGACGTGGCAATGATCTTTCCCGTTGCCGGACGCGGCCGTCCGCGCCAGCGGCATATCCCCGATGTGAAGTCGATGACCGCGAAGGCGATGCTGGAGACAGCCCCATGGCGCGCGGTCAGTTGGCGGCGTGGCACCAAAGGCCGCCTCTCGGCGCGCTTCGCCGCTGTCCGTGTCCGGGTTGCAGATGGCCCACCCCAGCGCATCCGCGACATGGGCGCTCAGCATCTGCCCGGCGAGGAGGTCTGGGTGATCGGCGAGCACCGCTCGACCGGCGAGCGCAAATACTACCTCTCCAACTTGCCCGCCGACACCCCGCTCAAGCAGATCGCAGGCGCCATCAAGGCGCGCTGGGTCTGCGAACAGGCGCATCAGCAGCTCAAGGAGGAACTTGGCCTCGACCACTTCGAAGGGCGCTCATGGACCGGCCTGCACCGGCACGCGCTGATGACGATGATCGCCTACGCCTTCCTGCAATCTCGCCGCCTGGAGGGGGAAAAAAGAATCGTTGGCCCGCCGCCCCAACCGAGCCTACCCGCCGTCAGGCAAGCCATCCTCACCGCGCTAGCGCAGCCGCCCCCAATCCGTTGTCCCCACTGCCGCAGAGCCCTCTCCGCTAACAATCTGCCAAAGTAGTGCTAGCACGTCGATTTTGGGGTCAAAGTACTTGAACCGCGCGCCGTGCGGCGCCTCCGGCTCGGTTATCCGCAGAATGGCCTGCCAGATGTCGGCGGGAGCGTCAGGATGTCCCTCCGGGGGGCCGAAGTATCCTGTTGCTACAACGTAATTAAAGTAATCGTTGTTTGGCACGTACCACAATCCCTTGAGAGTGGCGCCCGCAGTCATGTCCAGCAAGTGCTGCACCGTGGCGCCGCGATAGGCGGTCGCCTGCAGTTCCGGCAGATATCGTGTCACCAGACTTTCAGGATCAATCAGCCCGCGGCGCACTAGAATCCCGAACATCGTCCCGGTGATGGACTTGGAACCCGATCTGGCGATGTGTTGGGAATGCGGTTCCATGCCATTCATGTACGATTCGAACACGATCTCGCCCTGGTAAAGAACCAGAAACCCGTCAGTATAGTCCCTCGCGGGTATTCGCGGACCGTGGCGCGCTGGCCGTCGCTCAACGCAACTTCGATGTCACCGATATCCGCCATGATCCGGCTTGGAAGCGGCAAGACCGGTCCTGGCCCGCGCCAAACCCGGGCGGTTCGCGTCGATTCGCTTACGTGCGAGTATGTCTATTTGCTATAAGGCCAAAAAGACCACTCGTCGGGTGGGATCATAGGCCCACCCAGCGTCGCATCGGACCGCCATAACTCGGGATCGGACTGCGAGGTGCCGACAACGCGGCGGTTGGGATCTTCGAATTCCTCAGGCATCGAAATGCTCCGCGCATGTTCGCCAGCTGCTGCTGCTATGTTGAACGAAGCGACGTTTGGATGCGCGTTAACATTGCGCATCTATTAGCTTGGCAGCGAACCGGGCCGCAATCGGAACACACCGATGTTGTTCTCGATTGGCCCGGCCTGGTATCATGAAGGTCAGAAGTCTGCGTCTGGTTTTAGCGGACGTAAAGCTGACGTTTGTAGTTCGTCAAAATCTCGCAGCCAGTTTCGGTCACGCGAACAGTCTCGCTGGTGCCGACATCCGCAAAGCCGAAAGCCTTGACCATCGAGGGGATATGGAAGACCATATTCGGCTTGAGGATCCGCGTTTCCCCTCGCTTAAACGACAGGATGTGCCCTTCGCCCCAATCCGGCGGGTAGCTAATGCCGATGGAATACCCCGTACGCTTGAAGCGCCCTTCATAGCCTCCATCGTTGACGGTCTGAGACCAGATACTCCACACCTCACCGAGGGGGCGATCAGGACGTATGCCGTCGAGCATGTTTTCCAGCGCCCTGCGTGACACGTCCTCCATTTTCTCGAGTTCACGGTTGGATGGACTGACCACGGAAGCCCGCATAATCGCGGCGCTATAGCGTCGAACGGTGCCGGACAGTTCGAGGAAGACAGGGTCACCCGGCTGAATCTGCCGGCCCGACCACGTGCCGTGCGCATAGCTCGTGCGCACGCCCGAAGTCACAAACGGCGGGTAGCCGGGGTATTCACTTCCCTTGAGCGTGACTACGCGCTGGATTTCGGCGGCGATTTCATTCTCGTTCACTCCAGCCCTTATCTGGTTGATGCCCGCTTCGATGCCGGCCTCGGCAATCCGCGCTGCCTGCCTGATATAGTCTATTTCGGCATCCGATTTGACGACGCGGACCGCCTCGACAATCATCGAGCCATCTTCGAAACGGACATCGGGGAGAAGGGTCTTGAGCGCTTCATAATCGGCGATCGAGAAGAACCAAGACTTTTTCTCGAACCCAACCTTCGCCTTTGCAAAACCCAGATTACGCAGCGTTTCCGCGAGCAGATCGAGCGGGGCCTCGTGGTCCATGTAGCTGGTACTGTTATCTATCCACGAATAGGCCCGGACATTCACCTCTTCAATGCCACGCGTAATATGGAGGGGCTCCCCTTGCAGCGGGATAAGCAGATACTGGGCGGAGGCATAACCGAGCGTGTTGTAACCGCTTAGGTAAAGCATGTTCTCGGGGACGGTCACCACGAGGATGTCCAGATCCCGGGCTGCAATGCCTTCGCGGACCGCCTTGAGCCTTCTTTGATACTCCTGGATGGTAAAAGCCAGGTCTTTTTCTACCTTTATGATGTCTATGCCGGAAACTTTCATAGGAGCCCTTCAAAATAAAGAGGCGCGCCACGCGCTGGACGGCGTATCGTAGCATCTGACCTGCGCATAACGTTGCCGTCGTTCCCGAGTTCGCGCAGGAAACCTGCGTTGAGCTGGCCTTGATTGCTCAGAAGCCTCCGTCTTCGTCGACATTGCTGTTACATCGACTACTACCCCCAACAATCCAAATGTCTAGAAAACGGCGCCGGGTTGGGCGAAAGCTGCGCGATGATTGTGCCCGCGTCGGGGAGCCTGGGCCCTCGCCGGCTTAGATCACTTCACGTCCGGCAGCCTTGGCGCGCGGGTGCGGGCCGTCGGAGTGTTCTGCCAGTTGAGATGGCAAGCTTGTTATCGGGTAAGAATGCGGCTGCCATCACCGCTGGCGTCGCGTCCACTGTATCGAGGCGCTGACGGCGCGGGCCTCCCGATGCCAAAGTGCCTGCGCACGATTGGCTGCTCCCTTCCGGCTCGAAAGTCTGCAAGCAATTCGCATCTATGCAGAAAATCCTCAACATGGGCGAGAAATAGTGGGAATTTCCCACCGTCTGACGGATATGATCAATCCTGCACAGACGAAGCTAGTTCCCCGCTGCCGCCAGCCGCGTTCGCGCTTGGAGTCTGTCCGCGGCGTTTGGACCAAGGTAAACCGCAATTGACGAGCTCCATGATTATGAACGGCAGTATCCTTCCATTAAAAAGCATCCGGGACGATTTCCCAGCGACGCTAAACTTTATTTACATGGATGTTGCCAACCAAGGATTGATATCTCGTACCACAAGAATGTCGTTCGAGGATCATCTCAATAACAGACTGCACGGGATAAACGATGAGCTTAGCCAATTGGCGGACATCGAAAAGACACGCGCTAGATTTGCTCGATTTGTTGGGGCAGATAAAGATGAAATTTCCATCACAAAGAACGCATCAGAGGGTATCAACATAATCGCCAACGCGATTGACTGGCGAGCCGGCGACAGCGTTGTCTTATGCCCTCAACTTGAGCATGCTAACAACATCCTGCCATGGCTCCAAGTGAAAGCTCTACATAATGTTGATCTCAAATTAGTGGAGCCGGATAATGGTGCCATTCCCGTAGATGCGATTGTCAATGCGCTTGATTCCAGGACCCGCGTTGTGGCGCTTTCGACCGCAACAATGGTTCCTGGTTTTCGGACAGTCACGCAACCCGTCGCGGAGGCGTGCAGGCGTCATGGCGCCTTCCTTTTGGCGGACGGGACTCAGTCGGTCGGAATCCTGCATACTGATGTCAACCGGTTGGGAGTAGATGGTTTGGCCGTCTCGACTGTGAAGGGATTGATGGGCCTCTACGGATCGGGGTTTCTCTACTGCCGCCGGGGGTGGGCAGATCAGCTGAAGCCAGCTTACCTCGCTCGCTTTAGCGTCGATCTCGGGAATGCACCAGAATCGGCTCCCATTCTCAACGCCGCCAAGCTGCGGGCTGGAGCGCCTCGTTTTGACATCGGGCACTACAATTTCCCAGGCATGATTGCCGCCCACGCATCCTTGGGGCAACTGCTGGAGATCGGAACAGAAGCAATCGACAAGCACGTGACATCTTTGGCAACTCGACTGGCTTCAGGGCTGCTAGAAGCCGGACTGCCTGTCTGTGGCGGGCCTCCTGGCGACCACACTGGGAGTATTGTGGCGATTGGCGACATGGCTGCACTCGGCGGAACGCAAGAAGTCGCCGCCTACATACCGTCGCTGCATAGCTATCTTGCGGAAAACAAGGTCGTTGCTTCAACGCGACGTGGGCTCCTTCGGTTCTCGCTTCATCTTTACAACAGCGAAGAAGAAGTCGACCAAGTTATCGATATAGTCAAGAAATGGTCGAATTAGCTGCGCCAGATTACGGCCGGATAGGAGAATTTATGTCGTCGCAAAGCGCGGATACCGTGGCGCTTCTTCAAGACCTTGTCAAAATTGAAAGCGTCAACCCTTCGCTTTCGCCCAGCGGCAGCGGAGAACAGCGGGTCGCCGAATATCTTGAGAGGTTTTGCCGGGACCGAAACCTGCCTTATGAACTCCAGCACGTTGTCGACGGGCGCTCGAATTTCTTGACCTGGATCTCAGGCAAAGACCCTAGTCGGCGCCTTCTTTTTGTGGCCCACATGGACACGGTGCCCACTGATAACTGGGCTTCCGATCCATTTTCTCCTGAATTGAAGGATAATCGACTCTACGGTAGGGGAAGTTGCGATACAAAAGGTTCCCTCTCAGCAATGATGATCGCACTGAGTTCCTTAGGGGACTGTCAGCCGAACGCCACAATTGTCGTTGCCGCCAGCATTGATGAAGAGTACCGCAAGATCGGCGCTCGCGCCATCGCTCTCTCTGGCAAGTCATATGATGGCGCGGTTGTTGGTGAGCCAACCGAGCTTGAGCTTGTAGTCGCTCACAAGGGGTCGGTTCGCTGGCAAATCGAGGTCGAGGGTGTCCCTGCTCACACTTCGAAGCCGCACCTCGGAGTCAATGCAATCACAGGCATGGCAAACGTTATATTGTCACTCAACGAACACGGTCAGGATCTCGCTTCGCGCACCCAGCCTTTGGTCAGTCCTCCAACTTTGACGGTAAGTCTTATCGAGGGTGGCTTGGAATTGACAACAGTCCCTCCCTCCTGCCGCATCTGGGTCGATCGGCGCCTCGTTCCAGGAGAGCGACCAGAGCAGGCTTTGGCAGAAGTGGAGAACGTACTGCAAGGTTTGCGGGATCGCGAAAATATCAAGGTTCGCTCCTTGCTCCCCGCGCTGGAAGATCCTGCTCCGGATAGTGCGGAGTCGAGTATAATAGCGTCGGTGGCAGCGCAGGCGTGTGCCGATATTGCCGGAACCGGCAAATACATTGGAGTGCCGTACGGCACCGACGCCAGTCAGCTATCGTTGGCCGGCATTCCATGCATCGTCCTCGGACCCGGGAGCATTGATCGGGCTCACACAAACAACGAGTACGTTGAATTAGGTCAACTTGAAAAAGCAGTTGAGATATATAGACGTATTATGCTAAAATATTAGCTTTTCATATAGATAAATGGCGGTATAGCGCAAGAAAGGCCCTTTCCGAACCTTTGGGTTGCTGAAAGAGTCATCGTGCGATTTGTGCATATTGGATCCGGAAAAGGTCGTGGAAATGAATGATCATGGCAGGAAGATACTGGTTATGACCGCCAGCAATGGTCCCGGGCTTTACGATCGAAAGACGACTAGCAGGCTGTTGAAGAAGGATCACGTTTAGCCTTGAGGATAGCCTCTTCGCCGTTGCGATAGGCGAAGGTGATGCCGATCGAGCCGTCGTCGAGCAATTCTGCGGAGCCGTCGCCAGTGACTTCGTCCATCTCATCGAAGCCGGCCCATGTGAAGAAGACCATTGAGGGCCCGTACCCGAGATCGAGGGCCGGCTTGCAGGGCGCCAAAGGCGATCTCACCGTGGTTGTCGGCCCCAATGGTGATCGTGGCGGGTCCGCCGAGGTCGAGATAGCCGCGATCCCACAGGTCAGCTTCGATGATCCGCCAGCGGCCGATCAGTTGACAGCCGGCAGGTGCGATCATGTCGGCACCGCCAGCAGCTTCGGCAACCGCACGAGATTGTAGGCGGCGGCGTTGAAAGTGAAGGCCCATCCGACGCGGTCGCGGCCACGCAACTTCGTCTTCGCCTGTCCGGCGACCGTCTTGATCCATCCGAACGCCTCTTCAATGCGCTTGCGAATACGCTGACTGACAGCATAGCCGCTATGCCGCGTCGTGCGCCCGTCGATCGCCGAACTCCGGCCGCCGGTGTTCTGCGCCACATGCGGCGTCACCTTCAGCTCATTGATGAAGTCCTGCGCGTCATAAGCCTTGTCGGCACCGAGTGTGATTGTTTGCGGACGGTCCGCACGCGGTTCGATCATGTGCAGGGCCGCCACCCGCTCGGCATGCCCGTCGGCAAACGTCAGGCAGGCGTCGACCAGAAGGCCATGGCGGTTCTCCATCAGCCCATGCCCCATGAAGCAGAGCTTCGCCTCCTTGCCCCGCCCTTTGCGATAGAGCCTGGCGTCGGGGTCGGTGGTCGAGGCGTGCGTCTCGTTCGATCGCCTCTCGCCGTGGAAGTCCGCTTCCGCATTGCGTCCGCCGCCGTCTGCCGGCGGCTCGCCATGACCACCGCTTGGGCCGTCCTTCGGCTTGACGCTCTTCATTGTCGTGTTGCCTCACGTAATTTTGTTACCGGCTGCCTCACCAAGGATGTTACCCGCTCGCCAGACGTGCGGAATCTGAAGCGACATACGGCGCTAGGCGGCTGACCTCGCCGATGAGCCGCTGCACGGCTTGTTGTCGCCACGCCCTTACTCGCTTCTGCAACGTGTGAAGCTGGTGCAAGCTGTATCGTCCAGGATAACGGACCTGGAACTCGACGAGAAGTTCAAGTGCGGTCTGATCCGGACGCTCTTCAAGGCATCGTGCCATCTCTTCCCAATGGTCCTTGAAGATGTCGGGACGTCGGCCGCGCGGTTTGTCGTTGAGCCGACGATAAGTCTTTGGCCCAACGACAACACCGCGGGCGCGAGCCGCTTGGCGCCAGAGATTGACCCGTCGAACGAGTGTTTTGTACTGCTTGCGGGTAAATCGACCTGGAAACTGGACACACAGCTCCTCGAAGAGCTGCGTGGCGTTGATGTTGGGGAATTCCTCCAATCGGCGACAAACGATCGGCCACACCATGCGGAGCGCCTGGACGCGGGCTTGGCCAGGCTCGGCGTAGACCGGCTTCGGCTTCTCCTGCATCTTCGCGGCTGTCACGGGAGGAGTGGGTGGGATCACCGGTTTGAGCGTGGCGGTGGGACTCGCAATAAGGGTTTGTGTCGAGACCTTTTGTAGACTTCGCAGGTAACGCGGTTTGGCCTCAATGGAGAAGGTCGGACGTATCTCGCCCGCATGCCAGGCGCTCGATAGGCTGGCTACGAACGCGGCCAGGTTGGGCGGTTCCGATGTCGTCGGCGGCGGTGCTTCGCCGTCAGCCAGGGCTGCGAGATAGGCCTGCACGGCTCGCATTTCCTCCAGAAGCTTCAGCGGATCGAGGTCGGCGGCGATCTCGCGCAGCTTGCTCTTGGCAGCCATCGGGATGCCCTCCGCCTGCAGGAGACGCTCACAGGGCGTCTGCGGCGGATGATAGCGCTTGGCGACCTTCGCTCCGTCGCGCTGCTTGGCAGCCAGTTTGAATGAGGGCTGGAAGAAGTTCACGAATAGCCTGGATGCCCCGTAGAGGCGGGTGATCGCCCTGGCGGCCGCCAAGCCTTCAAAGCGCCGATAACCCAGGAGCTTCCGTACAACGGCGCCATTTTTCTGCTCTATCCACGCTTGGTCGTTCTTACGGTAAGGCCGCGAGCGAGTGAGTTCGATGCCGTGACCAAGGCAATATTCGATCAGCCTGTTGTTGACGAACTCGCTGCCATTATCCACATCCAGCGCTCTCAGGGCAAAGGGCAAGCCCATGCGGATCCGGTCGAGTGTCTCGACCACGAGGGTGCCTTCTCGGACTACGATGGGCGCGGCCTCCGTCCATCCGCTCGCGATATCGGTCATAACCAGGCTGTGAACGTAGCTACCGCGGTTGACCTCTCCGCAATGAGCAACCAGGTCCATTTCCATGCTGCCTGGAAGCGGCTCGTTCCAGTCAGCGAAGGTGCGCATTTTGATGCGCCGCCGGGGCTCTGGCACAACCCTTGGCTTCTTTTTCGTACGCATGTTGCGCCTTGGCATCTGGAGCAAGCGGTCGATCGTCGCGGCGCTCATCGACAGAATTTTGTGGCGTATCTCCTCCTCGAGCTTCAAATGTCTATTGCGTTCCAGCGCCGGCAACAGAATGGGCAGCAGTGCCTTGAGGCGCTTGCCGCAGACTCGATCTGAAGCTTCCCACAGCACAATCAAGGCGGCCCGAGCGGCCTCATCATAGAGCGACAGGCGTTGGCGGGTCTGACGGTGCTTCGGCTCCGGGTGGCTGTTCAGGACACGGATTGCGGACTTTTCGTGATACCCCGTCGCCGCAATGAACTCCTCCAAGATCCGGCGCTTGTCCTTGGTCGTCGCGGCCGCATAGCGATCCCTGACTGCATTGGCCAGTTCCATACGCATGGCATGTGTCATCTTCGTCTTCATGTTGCCTCCCTGGTGGTGAAGGCACCATGGCGACATGCGCCTTCACGGGTAACATTTTAGGTGAGGCAACGAACCCGCGCGGTAACATTTTCCTTGAGGCAATGCGACACTTCATCGACGCCCAGGCCTCGATCAGCGTGCCGTCGACCGAGAAGTGATCCGTCGACAGAAGCTTCTTCACCTTGGGTTGCGCCAGCACCGCCGCCAGGAACTTTGCAGCGATGTCGCCCTCCAGCAGCCGGTCACGGTTCTTGGAGAACACCGAATGATCCCAGGCCGCATCGTCGACGCCAATCCCGACGAACCAGCGGAACAGAAGGTCGTATTCCAGCCGCTCCATCAACAGCCGCTCCGAGCGGATCGAGTAGAACGCCTGCAGCAGCATCGCTCGCAGCAGCTTCTCCGGTGGGATCGACGGCCGCCCAATCGGCGAGTACAGCGCCGCAAACTCCCGCTCCAACGCCGAAAGCGCCTCATTCACAATCGCCCGAATACGGCGCAACGGATGATCGCGCCGCACCCGAGCCTCGAGGTCCACGTAGCTGAACAGTTCGCCCGTCTGTCCGTCACCACCCCGCACGATTCACTCCCACCTCTTCGTGGTCAGAGTGAATCACGAACCTGAGACTGTCGCGAGCCCTTTTTCAACAGCCTGCTAGCTAATGACGGAGCGGAAGTTCTAATTTGTGGTCTTAACAGGTCGAAGTGGACAAAGCTGGGGTCAGCTTCGGAAAACTGGGGATGCGCAAGCGCTCATGGCGTCATTGCAGATTTGGCGCGCCGTTCCGATGTCAACATTCCTCGGCAGGCGTTCGTGAGGCGACAGGCCACCTGCTGCTGTCGAATGTCATGCGTGCCCATAGCAAAGCACGTTGCTGACACACTTTCGGGAAGTGGCGTTCGCGTGAACGCTGTCGGGTGAGACTTTGGTCGCCTCACCGCCCTGGAGACGGGCTTTCAGGATGCCGCTACGGAGCCTGGGAGCGCGCAGCGCTGGCAAAGAGCGAATTTGCCAACGTCGCTGAGACGCCGAGCGCCGTCGCGGGCCGAGAAGTTCACGTCTGCTGAGCCGGCCGGCAGTGTCGCGGCGGCTGAGACAGTTGAGTTCCTGCGACATTGGAAATTGGAATGCTCCTCATTAAGAAGCTGTTCCCTTGGGCCGGACGATGCGACCTCTATTTTGAGTATCAACGGTAGCATCAGGGCGCGGCAATGCAGGAATTGTCCTTCTCTCGGCACAGGAACTCGGCGTTCTAGCCATCATTCGCGCTCACCCAGACCGTTGTCGGTCTGGAACAATTGCGAATTTGGAGCGGAGTCATCATTGACCCTAAGCGCCGGACGTTGAAATGCCGACCCGGCTTGCGTCGGCGTCGCATCGGGTTCTGGAATGCCGTGGTGGGCGTCTCGACTAGCAGGACCGCTTCGGGGCGCGCTTCAGGCGCGTTACCCTCACTCCGTTATGCGTCGGGTCCGCTTCAGAACCTTGAAGCCGTCCACCTCTGGTTAGAGGGCTTCCGAATACGATATGCGTTGCCAGCGAAGACGACGCCGTGCTTGGGCTGCGAGGAGCGGCGTAAGCGGTGCGCCAAGGCACCTCCCAATATCGTCTTGTGATGCGTCTATGGTAGGTCAGCCGTTAGTCGGCGCGCCGGCGGCGATCACTTCGGATCGTCATAACGGGTGACGTAATGGAGTTCGCGCAGGGCGGGGATGACGAGGGCGATGTCTTTGTAGGCCTCGTGCTCGATGAAGTGCGCGGTCTCGGGCCCCGGCCTGGGCTTGCCGAGGACGGGCCTCCCCTTTTTGTCGACGCAGTAGATCAGGATCGGCAGCAGCAGGCCGTGGTTGGGGTTGTCGATGTCGAGTAGTCGTTTCCATTTTTTGATGTTGAGATTCATGGCCGCGTAAAACCCCTGGCACCACGGCCGGGGGTCGATGCCGCCGCTGGGCTTGGTGGCGAATCGGGGCGCATAATCCTGCGGTCTGTCGAAGAGCGTCTCGTTGATCCGGTTGTGGATCCTGGCGACGCTGGCAAACACGGCGTGATCGGTTGCAGAGCCTTTGGCCAGGACGTCGCGCGGCAATCCCAAGAGCGGGCACATCCAGTCTTGCGGGTCCGGGTAGCGCGGCCCGGTGACCGCCGCCGTTACGAAGCCATCCAGCGCCGACATGGTCCGCACCAGCGGGCGACGGTTGGTCTTGGCAGCCATCCAGGCCTCGAGCGCCTCGTCCGACAGCGCCATGGCATCGAGCGCGCTCATGCCGCCAAGGAGAGCTGCATCTCTTCGCGGCGCAGCTGCTCATCGCGTTCGGCGATGGTGGTGTCACGGGCAGAAACGGCCGCCTCCAGAAGCGCGATCTGGGCGAGGAAATCAGCGATTGAGGGAGCTTGTTCCGACACCCAAATTACATACCCGAAAGAGCTCCTTCAAGGAAGCAAAATCGACACAAAATCAATAACAAACGAGCAAAATTAGCCGGCCAGACGCGGCCGATAAGTCTTGCTCGGCTGGCGCCAGTCGATCCCCTCCAGAAGCAGCGAAAGCTCCGCCTTGGTGAGCGAAACGGCGACCTGATCCTTGGTGACGGGCCAGGCAAAACAACCATCGGTCAACCGCTTTGTGAAAAGGCAGAACCCCTGGTCGTGCGCCAAAATCTTGATGATATGGCCCTTGCGTCCACGGAAGCAGAAGATCGCGCCGGTGTGCGGATTGAGCGCGAGCACCTGCTGCACCATCCGCGCCAGGCTGTTGATCCCGCGACGCATATCGGTCGCGCCGCAGCACAGATAAATCCGGTCGGTCGGCACTACCGTGATCACCTGGTCAACTCCGCCAGAACGATACGCAGCGCTGTCGGATCAACGGTCCCGTCAATCCGCAATCGCGCGCCGCTCGGAAAGGCCACGACGATCCTGCCGGCCGGGTCCAGGCAATCGGCGACGGGGCGTTCGACACCGGGCAGATCGCTCACCTCGATCCGCGCGAAGGTCGCCATCGCCTGATCGGCATCGAGCTCGCCGCCGGCCATCTGCTTGCGCCAGGCATAGAGCTGTGACGGAGCTACGCCGAACGCTTCCGCGACCTCCGTCACCGACGACCCCGCCGCGTTCGCCAGATCAACCAACGCGCGCTTCTCGGTGCAACTCCACAGCCTTCGTTGCCGCACGCGCCCGGGCACCGTTGCAAGATCTTCGGCCGCCGCGGCACCGCTTAACTCGGCGACCATATCGCCCCTCGCATGTTCCAATGTCATGGCGCGAAAACTCCATGTTCATCGGCCTATTGCAAGGTGCCTTGGCGCATCGCTTACGGAGCGGCTGCGCTTGGTTTCGTCGGCGAGCAGCGATTATCGAAAGCGCAGCCAGTGCGGTCGAGACCCAGCATTGTTTTCGCAAGTTCGCGACTACTTACCGCCAACAAGCAGCTCGAATAGCGGTGCCAACGTGGGCCGTTTTTCAAGGCCCTCGACGAACTCCCCAATCAACTCGAGCTGTGGATCGGAGAACGGCAACATGGACGTTTCGGCGCAAGCTTTGAGTTTACGCATGCCATCGGCGAGCGAAGCCGGATTGTCCGGATGTCCGAATGGCTTGTCAATCCGAATGAAATGTTCTGCGCCGCCCCTTAGCTTCACAGTAACTGCTGTCGGCGAATTTTGGTGCAGACCGTGAGTACTATTGATCTCTGGATCAACTTCGATCTTCGTGGCAGCCATGATCCGGCGCACGCCCGGATCCTCAAGTGCTTCCGGACTGAAATCGCTAATTGCTACTCTGCCGTGTTGGGCTGCGACTGAGATGACGTAAGGCAGGCTGAAGCGCGCGACGACCGGGTCCTTTGGGTTCCACTTTTGGTCGCGCGGCTGTACCACATAGCTATCAGCGACGAGACGGTTCACCCCGAGCTCAAGTGAAACGATATCCTCCCCCCTAAAGCCGTACTTGTCGCGCAATTGCCTTAGTCCATCGATCCCCGGATGCATAGCCCTGCAGGCTGGCCAAGCTTTGAAGCTGATCTCAGTGTTCACAAAGTCGTCACCTAGTTTCCCCATCAACAAATCGAGGTCGTACTCAGGTTCGAAGGCTCTGTAAAAGCCATACTTGCCAAAGAACGGCTCCCGAGGGCCGTTGAAACCCACCATAGCTGACAGGGCCGATTCCAACCCCGAGCGAGCTCGCAATCCTTGTTGCAGCGACACAGTGTGGGCGCCTTCTTCATACATCTGTACTTCTCCGGCAGCGTGGGCGTAAGCAATGCCGAATGCATTCCGGGTTTTCTCTTCGTCGAGCCGCAGCAACTTGGTGCTAACCGCGGTGGTGCCCCAGACAGCGACCATATTGTCGCGGCCGGTTTTTAAGGAATGGGTCGTCACGCTACGCGCAAGACGCATGTGCAGATCCATAGCCGTCGCTAGTGCGACCAGCAGTTCGCCTCCGGTAATAGAAGGATCGCGTTCCGCGAGCGCCAGTGCCGGCGGCACATTGTACGCGCTTGCGTGGCAGCCGTTAATACAAAGCTCGTAGGTATCATCAAAGTCGATAGCTCTAGCCGTGGTGGCGTTGACAAGCACCGCCAAGCAGGCAGGAAGCTTTTCTCCAGAAACCCAGACGGTGCATTCTGCCTTGCCGCCGGACAAAACGCCAAGGCGACGGGCGAAGTGCGCGATCTGGTCGTCCGAGCCTCCGATCGCACTGGCAAGCGTGTCGAGAATGGAGAGTTTCGCGCGTTCGATGGCCTCTTTAGGTATTATCTCAATACGAGAATCGAGAACGTGCCTAATGAGTTGCGTCGTCAAATCCATCGCCAAACCTCCAACCTGTGTCAACAGCTCGTTGAGCTGCCGTACAAAGGAGCTCTTTCCGTCTGCGCCGAAGCCGGTACCGTGCAGGAATGCAATAGGCTCGCCGGTTCCGCTCCATAGTACGATGTCCCGACACCACCGACTGAAGTGCTGCGTTTCAGAGATCATCCGTTTCCTCGGCGTAAGACTAGCTCCGAGGCTCTTGAAGTGCTATGCGGGAACTGCACCCTTGCCAGCGCCCGACCCTAGCAAGCCCCAAGTCACACTGCAGCGCAAAGTTTTCCTTTGTCGCGCAGGAAAACGGCGTTTTTGGTCCCTTGCGTGAACTGTCCCGCCGCCGGACCAAAGGAAGGTCAGCACCGCGTTGACACGCCTTTCCGATTGTTTGGCAGGGCGGCATGGCTATGTTCTGGTGGTGTGTCTAGAGTTCTGCAAATTCGCTGAGGGGGTAGCGCTAGTTGCGGGTACCCTCAGCATCGCAGCATCGCGTCGAATGCCGCGCCGCTAGGGCACCGACGCATCTCGATCTCGGCATCGGCCTAACTCCGAGACCTCCTTCACTGCATTGAAGATCAAGGCACCGTAAAGGACTATTGGCGCGCGTATCGGTCCCATGACGCGCCGCTATCAATCCGAAGAAGTCGATATGGCGGCCATATTTGCGATTCGGCACAATTTTGCGAAGTGCTTATCCGCGAAGCGACATCTATCATCCTGAGATACGGCTTGATCGAGAACGGTCTGCGTCCGAGCCTTAATGTCCGGGACGGGAGTCGGTCCAAAAGAGGTACGCCGGCCGGAACGGGCAAAAAATGCGGTGGCAATACCATTCAACGCGGCGAGCGCTTTGATCCAGATGCAAGAGCCATCGGATCTTTCAAGATCTGAGTACATGAGGCTCCTCCGCCGGAATGTGCGCCGAGCAATTCCGCTGATTGGGCGGCACCGCTGACAAACTACCGTCGTCACATCGAATGATAATCACGCGAAGCACGATCATCCGATATCAGGCGACCGATTCGGTCGAGACGACCAACCTACGCGTCCCTTGTTGCCCTCTCCTGGAGTCTACCGGGTTCGCATCCGGAAGACTCTTGCCTCTTTGGCCGATACATCAATCCATCGAAGCATTCAATCGGCTGGGCGAGGGGAAGCCTCACCCAAAATCCGGCCAAGGTTGGGGCGCTCCCGGGCGCTGCCGTGGTATGGGCGTTCGCGCGCAAGGCACAGCCCGACCCGGAGATCGCGAGCGCATAACAGATATATGAAATCGGTATGAGCGCGGCGTCGCAGCAGTCGGGCTAATATTAGCGAGATCGTGCAGTTTTCCTGCGAGGAGGCCCTAGTGTTGCATACACTGTCACCGGATTTGGACCGAATTGATCGGAAACTCCTCATTGCCGTACAGCGCAACAATCGCCTTACCACGGAGGAATTGGGCGAACTTGCGGGCCTTTCGGCAACCGCATGTCAGCGGCGATTGAAGCGGCTTCGAGATGCGCGTGTGATTCAGGCAGATGTTGCTGTAATCTCGCCAGAAGCGATCGGTAGGCCCATGCTCATGCTAGCCTCAATCACTTTAGAGCGCGATCGCGCTGATATCATCGATCGGTTTAAACAAGCGATCCGGCGCACGCCCGAGATTATGAACGGATATTACGTGACAGGTGAGGCTGATTTTGTTCTCGCAATTTCCGTGCGAGATATGGTTGAATACGAGGCATTTACGCGTCGCTTTTTTCATGAGCACCCCGATATCAAGGGCTTTAAAACGATGGTCGTAATGGATCGAATTAAGACATCATTGGCTCTGCCAATTGACGAATAGAATGGAAAATCCCGTCGAGCAGCTGCGACCTCCGAAGATACTCGATGATTGGCACAATAACATGGAATCTTCGCAAGTAGCCCCGGGATAGACCATGATAAATAGTCAGTTATACAACGGCCAAATACTCATCAGGCCATTTCAAGTGTTTGTCGATGAACTCGTAGCGCCAGTGATAAACTCGCCTGACCAGCGCCCGAGTTCGACGTAACGTCGAACCATCTGCTCAAGGAATGATATGATGTGCCGTGCGGCAGCTGGCAATATCGTTCCATATGCGGTTGTGAGCGCCAAGTCAAAGCTCAGCGAAGAC
This sequence comes from Mesorhizobium sp. L-8-10, assembly GCF_016756635.1. Lineage (NCBI taxonomy): Bacteria > Pseudomonadati > Pseudomonadota > Alphaproteobacteria > Hyphomicrobiales > Phyllobacteriaceae > Mesorhizobium > Mesorhizobium sp. L-8-10. Next base: position 7,351,762 of record NZ_AP023263.1, read on the forward strand.
CCCTCGATCGCCGCGACCGACAGGTCGCGGCCTCCGAGATCTTCCCACAAGCATGCGCGAGTGAAAATCCCGTAGCCTTCATCCAACCCAATCATTCGTTTAATTAGGGCTATAGAGTCGATCTCGTACTTGAATGTCAATTCCACCTTTTGCTCCTGTGCGGCTGCCTCGAGGCGTCGCCGTGTGTAACTCGGCGGCGCTGGAATAATCAGCGGAAGGCCCTCCAATTCAGGCAACAAGACGCTCTCACCGAAGGGCCAATTTTTCGTAGATCCAACCAAATAGACCTTTTCTTTGAAGAGGAATTCGGAGCTAAGATGACGATAGCTATCGACGTCGTAGGCGAAGCCTAGATCGATCTGTTTGCTCTGGATCCAGTTCGCGGTTTGATAGGTGAAACCCTCAAACAATTTCAGCTTGATACGCGGGAATTTTTCACGGCAGCCCAAAATAAGCTCCGCCATGAAGGTTGGGCCCAGGTTGGGCAAAACTCCCACGCGAATGACACCGGACGGGCTCCCTTCATCGACACGAGCCTGAAGGCAGGCATTTTCCAGTCGCAGCAAGACATTCGCAACTTCATCGCGGAGCTTGGCGCCGGTTTCCGTCAACCTAATTCCGCGGCCATCGCGAATGAACAATTGCACCCCGAGGGTTTCCTCCAGGCGACGCATTTGCCTCGACAATGCGGGTTGCGCTATGCGTAACTCGACCGCAGCTCGGCTGATACTGCCAAGTTCGGACGCTCGGATGAAATGCCTGAGGGCGCGAAGCTCGATCTGATTATCCACGTGTCCGGCCGGCTCCGTTCAGAAAACTAGGCACCACGATCAGAGTCGTCAACTCTGACTTTGCCCAATGCCTCAAGATGAAAACGCTACTACTGTCACTTCTCGCTCGCAATAGATCCACCATGGAGTGCGCCCCTCAAAGTGGACAGGCATTAGGCTGCTGATGTGCACCAAATCCGCGTGGGCCAGAAGCCAACGCGACAAAGGGCGTCAAGCCATTCAAATGTGATCGCGGGTAGATTAGCAAGGGATAACAAAGCTGGCAGACTAAGTTCGAGACCGGATGCGGGAACCGCCTGCGTCCAGGGTCGGCTTGCGCGACCAGGCATCACGCGGGAGTTGCTCTCGATGACAATCGAACAGCAGCAGACGCGCCGGCAATCCCCCCGGCCCCTGCGCGGCAACCAGCTCGAACTTGGCAAGATGAGCGCGAATGGCGTTGGTGAACATCGTCTTCTGGCGAACCAGGAGTTCTCGCGCCTTGTCGAGCATGAGAGCAGACAGCCTATTGAACTTCCGATTTGACCGTCAAGATGGGCTGGGGCGGCCTGGTAACGACCTCGCAGATCGCTTCCGCATCAGCAGCATCGGTCTAGCCACGCTTGACCTGCGTGTTTCGGTAAGTCCCGGACGCCGATTTCACTAAGTCCCGGACAGTGATTATGGGATGGCCCGCCCCTCTCGGGAGCGATCGGTTAGGATCGCTCTGTTTCGAAAGAGAGAGGAACGGACCGATGTCGATCTTCGTGCTTGGTATTGATCTTGGCAAGAACGTGTGCAGCCTCGTTGGGCTGGACGAGACAGGCGCGGTGGTTCTGCGCCGACGTCTTCGTCGCGATGGCGTTGCGGATTTCGTTGGCACCTTACCGGCTTGCATTGTGGCGATGGAAGCCTGCTGCGGTGCGCACTACCTGGGCCGCGTGCTCGGCGCTGCTGGTCACACGATCCGACTGATGTCGCCGGAATATGTTCGCCCTTATGTGAAGGCGAACAAGAATGACGACCACGATGCCGAGGCGATCGCGGAAGCCGCGACGCGGCCGACGATGCGCTTCGTGCCGGTCAAGAGCGAGCCGCAATCGGACATCCAGGCCTTGCATCGGGCGCGCTCGCGCCTAGTGACGGAACGCACGGCGCTGATCAATCATCTGCGAGCGCTGTTGCTGGAGCGCGGGATCATAGCTCCGAAGGGGCGCAAGCAGTTAGAATCTCAGCTGGCAGTGTTTGCGGACGAGGCCGATCCCCGACTATCGCCACGCATGCGCCGGCTCATTGAGGACCTGCGCGCCGAATGGCGCAACCTTGATGGGCGGATTGCCGCCTTCGATGCGGAGTTCGTGGCAATGGCGCGGAAGGACGAAATGGCACGCCGGCTTGCGACGATCCCAGGGATCGGCGTCATCAACGCCACAGCGCTTGTTGCCGCAGTCGGTGACGCGCGCAGCTTCGGGCGCGGCCGCGACCTTTCCGCCTGGCTGGGCCTGACCCCGCGGCAGGCGACCACCGGAGGCAAGCCGAGACTGCTCGGCATATCCAAGCGCGGCAACCGATATTTGCGCGCGAACCTGATCCATGGCGCGCGTGCGGTGCTGCCGCGCATCACGGCTCAGGACACCCCGCTCGGCCGGTGGGTCCGCAATCTATCGGAGCGAACGCACAAGAATGTTGTCGTGGTGGCGCTGGCGGCCAAACTGGCCCGCATCGTCTGGGCGGTGCTGCGCAAGGGACAAGGCTTCGATCCGGCGATCGCGGCGGTATAGGCAAGTCAAGGGCTTCGGCCACAGAGCTGGAGCCACAACTATCTGCGAGTGGTGAGAAGAAGATGGCCTGACAGTCGAACGGCAGCCTGGAAACCTGGACCCACTGAACGGTCGATCGAGACCGCTGTGATTATGAGGACCAGGCTGCGCGGATCTCCATCTTGGCCGGGGAGCAACGACCCCGAGACCGGATACGTTGACGCAGACTGATAAGAGCAATCTTCAAAATACCCCTTGCAGACGGGGCGGGCCATACGTTCAAGATGCTGGCTGGATGGAGGCCAGCATCTGATGACGCGAGCGCTTTCAAACGATCTTCGTGAGCGTGTTGTTGAGGCAGTTGAAGCGGGCGGGAACTGCCGTGCGGTGGCATCGCGCTTTGGCGTTGCGGTTTCCTCTGTAGTGAAGTGGTCGCAGCGTTACCGTACCACCGGCTCGGTGGTACCGGGCAAGATGGGCGGACACCGCAAGCGCGTTCTTGAGCCGCATCGGGCTTTCATTGTGGAGCGGATCAATCAGACCTCTGATTTGACGCTGCATCGGCTGAAGGACGAGTTGGATGCGCGCGGGATCAAGGTCTCGCACAATACGGTGTGGCTATTCCTGCGCCGCGAGGGCCTGAGCTTCAAAAAAAACGCTGTTCGCCCTTGAGCAGGCGCGGGCTGATATTGCCCGCCGGCGTCAGCGATGGCGATCTTGGCAGACCGGCCTTGATCCGCAGCATCTGGTCTTCATCGACGAGACCTGGATCAAGACCAACATGGCTCCGCTGCGCGGTTGGGGGCCGAAGGGCAAGCGGCTGCGCGGCTTGGCTCCACACGGCCACTGGCGCACGTTGACCTTCCTCGGCGCGCTGCGCTGGGATCGGCTCACCGCACCTTGCGTCTTCGACGGTCCGATCAACGGCCAATGCTTCCGCGCCTATGTCGAGCAGCAGCTCATCACCGTGCTGAAGCCCGGCGACATCGTCGTCATGGATATGTGTGGACGCCCCCGTTGGTGCAAGACAATCTTTCGAAGAGCACGGAGCGTGGTCGGTGCTGACATGTGTCCGGCCTCTGTTGCGGCTGTCACATGCCGCGGGCCTGTATGGGAGTTCGCGGAGCGGGTCCAAAACAATCTGGCGCGCTCAAGGCGCGTATCCATGATCTGGTTTTCCCGATCCCGTCTCGTTGACCGTGGCGCCATACTCTCCTTTGGACCTTCTCACACCTTCAAGCCCAGCAGCGATATTATCCCGCTACCGCCGGGGCCCTATAAGTTCCCCCTTTCGCCATCAACGCCCACGCGATGCGCGCCGTCTTGTTGGCCAGGGCGACGATCACCAGCATGGGCGGCTTGCGCTCAAGCAGCCGCGAGAGCCAAGTATCCCCCGTCGATCCCTTCCGCATGGCCCAGCGCACGGCGGCGCTCGCCCCGATGATCAGCAGCCGTCGCAGAGTTCGTTCACCCATCCGGGACGTCTCGCCGAGCTTCTGCTTGCCGCCTGAGGAGCGTTGCAGCGGCGTGAGGCCGAGCCAGGCCGCGAAGTCCCGCCCCCTCTTGAAGGTTGTCGCCGATGGAGCCAGAGCAGCAAGTGCCGTCGCGGTGATCGGCCCTATGCCGGGAATAGTCATTAATCGCCTGGCTTCTGCATCCTCCTTGGCACGCCGGGCGATCTCGCGGTCGAGCACGGCCACTCTCTCATCCAGCGCCCGCAGCTGTGCAACGAGCAGAGACAGGATCGGACGGGCAGCTTCGGGGATGGCGGTACCTTTGTCCTCAATCGCCGCGACAAGCTTGGCGGCATGGAAGAGACCCTGTGCAGCCACGAGTCCGAATTCGGCAAGATGGCCCCGTATCGCATTGATGGTCTGGGTCCGCTGACGAACCATAAGATCGCGAACGCGGAACACCATTGCCGCGGCCTGCTGCTCTTCGCTCTTTGCCGCTACGAACCGCATGGTAGGCCTCTGGGTTGCTTCGCAGATCGCCTCTGTCGCATTGCCTCAAGGAAAATGTTACCGCGCGGGTTCGTTGCCTCACCTAAAATGTTACCCGTGAAGGCGCATGTCGCCATGGTGCCTTCACCACCAGGGAGGCAACATGAAGACGAAGATGACACATGCCATGCGTATGGAACTGGCCAATGCAGTCAGGGATCGCTATGCGGCCGCGACGACCAAGGACAAGCGCCGGATCTTGGAGGAGTTCATTGCGGCGACGGGGTATCACGAAAAGTCCGCAATCCGTGTCCTGAACAGCCACCCGGAGCCGAAGCACCGTCAGACCCGCCAACGCCTGTCGCTCTATGATGAGGCCGCTCGGGCCGCCTTGATTGTGCTGTGGGAAGCTTCAGATCGAGTCTGCGGCAAGCGCCTCAAGGCACTGCTGCCCATTCTGTTGCCGGCGCTGGAACGCAATAGACATTTGAAGCTCGAGGAGGAGATACGCCACAAAATTCTGTCGATGAGCGCCGCGACGATCGACCGCTTGCTCCAGATGCCAAGGCGCAACATGCGTACGAAAAAGAAGCCAAGGGTTGTGCCAGAGCCCCGGCGGCGCATCAAAATGCGCACCTTCGCTGACTGGAACGAGCCGCTTCCAGGCAGCATGGAAATGGACCTGGTTGCTCATTGCGGAGAGGTCAACCGCGGTAGCTACGTTCACAGCCTGGTTATGACCGATATCGCGAGCGGATGGACGGAGGCCGCGCCCATCGTAGTCCGAGAAGGCACCCTCGTGGTCGAGACACTCGACCGGATCCGCATGGGCTTGCCCTTTGCCCTGAGAGCGCTGGATGTGGATAATGGCAGCGAGTTCGTCAACAACAGGCTGATCGAATATTGCCTTGGTCACGGCATCGAACTCACTCGCTCGCGGCCTTACCGTAAGAACGACCAAGCGTGGATAGAGCAGAAAAATGGCGCCGTTGTACGGAAGCTCCTGGGTTATCGGCGCTTTGAAGGCTTGGCGGCCGCCAGGGCGATCACCCGCCTCTACGGGGCATCCAGGCTATTCGTGAACTTCTTCCAGCCCTCATTCAAACTGGCTGCCAAGCAGCGCGACGGAGCGAAGGTCGCCAAGCGCTATCATCCGCCGCAGACGCCCTGTGAGCGTCTCCTGCAGGCGGAGGGCATCCCGATGGCTGCCAAGAGCAAGCTGCGCGAGATCGCCGCCGACCTCGATCCGCTGAAGCTTCTGGAGGAAATGCGAGCCGTGCAGGCCTATCTCGCAGCCCTGGCTGACGGCGAAGCACCGCCGCCGACGACATCGGAACCGCCCAACCTGGCCGCGTTCGTAGCCAGCCTATCGAGCGCCTGGCATGCGGGCGAGATACGTCCGACCTTCTCCATTGAGGCCAAACCGCGTTACCTGCGAAGTCTACAAAAGGTCTCGACACAAACCCTTATTGCGAGTCCCACCGCCACGCTCAAACCGGTGATCCCACCCACTCCTCCCGTGACAGCCGCGAAGATGCAGGAGAAGCCGAAGCCGGTCTACGCCGAGCCTGGCCAAGCCCGCGTCCAGGCGCTCCGCATGGTGTGGCCGATCGTTTGTCGCCGATTGGAGGAATTCCCCAACATCAACGCCACGCAGCTCTTCGAGGAGCTGTGTGTCCAGTTTCCAGGTCGATTTACCCGCAAGCAGTACAAAACACTCGTTCGACGGGTCAATCTCTGGCGCCAAGCGGCTCGCGCCCGCGGTGTTGTCGTTGGGCCAAAGACTTATCGTCGGCTCAACGACAAACCGCGCGGCCGACGTCCCGACATCTTCAAGGACCATTGGGAAGAGATGGCACGATGCCTTGAAGAGCGTCCGGATCAGACCGCACTTGAACTTCTCGTCGAGTTCCAGGTCCGTTATCCTGGACGATACAGCTTGCACCAGCTTCACACGTTGCAGAAGCGAGTAAGGGCGTGGCGACAACAAGCCGTGCAGCGGCTCATCGGCGAGGTCAGCCGCCTAGCGCCGTATGTCGCTTCAGATTCCGCACGTCTGGCGAGCGGGTAACATCCTTGGTGAGGCAGCCGGTAACAAAATTACGTGAGGCAACACGACACGCCTCAGCGTCAGCGGCATCGTTCTTCTGCCGCTTCACGAAAGGCTTCACATATCCCGGAGCGATTAGCCGGGCATCGTGCCCAAGCTTCGCAATCTCCCGCGCCCAGTAATGACCGCCGGCGCAGGCCTCCATGGCCACCGTGCAAGCAGGCTGCGCGGCAAGAAACTTGAGCACTTGGTCACGACGCAGTTTCTTGCGGAAGGCCACGGCTCCCGATCCATCCGCGCCGTGCATCTGGAACACGTTCTTCGCCAGATCCAACCCGATTGTGCTAACTTCCAACATGGACGCCTCCGTTCAAGTAATGATCAACGACACCACTTTGGCACAGCGATGCCGTGAGGGGGCGTCCACCCCATCAATCTGGGAAGTCACAAGTCGGCGGCTATCAGGCAGATGATCAAGGCTGCTGGCGCCAGGCTTTGGTACCTGCCGCCCTACTCTCCGGATCTCAATCCGATCGAGCAAGCCTTCCCCAAGATCAAGCACTGGATGCACCAGGCTCAGAAGCGAACCGTCGAGGACACTTGGCGCCACATCGGCCACCTCGTCGAAACCATCGAGGCAGCCGAATGCAGGAACTACTTCGAAAACGCCGGATACGCTTCCGTCAAAACGTGAAACGCTCTAGCTGTTTAGATGGGGTATTCGGCTTTGCCCCACGCCTTGAACGGGCTGTTTTGAGGTGCTGCGCTTCGAGCTGATGATAAAACGTGGTCTGTGTGAACAGCCACAAGCATCAGGAAAGGAAGCGCAGCATGAAGCATTATGCCGGACTGGACGTCTCCGTGAAAGAGACCACCGTTTGCATCGTGGATGAAGGGGGCCGAATTTGCCGAGAGATGAAAGTTGCGAGTCATCCGGACGACCTTGCTGAAACATTGAAGAACCCCGCATGGAATCTGGCCCGGATCGGGCTTGAAGCTGGCCCCTTATCCCAATGGTTGTTCAGTGGTCTGGCGGCAGCCGGACTACCTGTGATCTGTATCGAAACCCGTCATACAAAGGCGTTTCTCAAGGCACAGGTCAACAAGACCGACCGCAACGATGCGCGCGGCATCGCGCAGATGATGCGGGTTAACCTGTTCCGGCCGGTGCATGTCAAGACGCTGATGAGCCAGAAGCGCCGGGCACTGCTGACGGCCCGTAAGTTGCTTCAGGAAAAGGCCATCGCCATCGAGAACGACATCCGTGGCCTGCTGCGTAACTTCGGTCTCAAGGTTGGCATTGTCGGCGCCAACAAATTCGCGGATCGCATCCGGGACCTTTCCGGTGATATTCCGGAACTGCGAGACATCATGGAGGCGTTGCTCACCGCTCGTCAGAAACTTCGCGAGCAGTTCACGGTGCTGCACGAAAGACTGTTGTCGATCGTGAAGGGTGACACGGTTTGCAGGCGGTTGATGACCGTGCCGGGCGTCGGCCCTGTCGTTGCGCTGGCTTTCAACGCCACGGTCGACATTCCTGCCCGCTTCAAGAATTCCAAGGCCGTAGGGCCGGCTCTCGGGTTGACGCCGCGCTTGCATCAATCAGGCGAGGACAATCGCGTCGGACGTGTTTCCCTGTGCGGTGACGCCATGATGCGAACGCTACTTTATGAAGCCGCGCAAGTCTTGCTGACGGTGGTGAAAAAGTGGTCATGGCTGAAAGCTTGGGCGATGAACGTCGCCAAACGCCGGGGCCGACAAAGAGCGACCGTTGCCCTTGCTCGCAGATTGGCTGTCATCATGCACAGAATATGGTCCGGCGGCAGTGAGTTCCGCTGGGCGCGAGAGGAAGCAACGGCGGTGATATAGCCGGGTCCACCAAACGAAAGGGAGAAGATCCGATAACGAGATCCGCCAGGGGCGGATGAATGTCCTTCGCGGGACGGAGGATGAAGAAAGGACGTGCCGGGACTCGTTTCCACCGCGGCAACATGGTGAGAACGCTGTTTAGATTGTCCCCTTCATTCCAACTGATCCCATGCTGGGAGGGCCAACGCGCCGATCCCGAAGAGAAGCAAGGCCTCGCAAAAGACATCAAATGCCCGTGGTAGAGGAAGCTTGAAAGCGATTGACTTCAACACGCCGAATAGAGAAGTCCCGGCATTTGATGGATCGGATCGAGCCTGAATTTTTCGGGCTCGATGTTCCATTGTTTGCAGATGAACTCGTAGGGCGTGAGGCCTTTCAGTGTCTTCAGCCGGCGCCCAAAGTTGTAAGCTGCGACGAAGTCTGCGAGGTGGCGTTGGAACTCGTCGTGGGTTTCGTAGTGGTAGCGCTTGACGGTGGCGTCCTTGATCGTGCGGTTCATCCGCTCGACCTGTCCGTTGGTCCAGGGATGCTTCGGCTTTGTGAGGCGGTGCTCGATACCGAGCTGTGCGCAGGCGTATTCGAAGGCATGCGCCCAGACAGTTTCTCCCTTGGCCAGCGCCTCGACGATCAGGGGCGCTGCCGATCCCCCGGCGCCCGGCGTCGTGAAGTGCGTGCCGTTGTCGGTTAGGACTTTGGTGATCCTGTAGGGGACCGCTTCGACGAGATGGCGCAGGAAATCGCCAGCGGTGCGCCGCTTGGCTTCTCGGTGAAGCTCGACGAAGGCGAACTTGCTGGTCCGATCGATGGCGACGAACATGTAGAGCTTGCCCTGCGCGGTCTGTACCTCGGCGATATCGATATGGAAGAAGCCGATCGGGTAGCTCTTGAATTTCGTTTTGACTGGCTCCTCGCCTTCGACCTCTGGCAGGCGGCTGATCCCGTGACGCTGCAGGCAACGATGCAGGGATGAACGCGTCAGCGCCGGGATCGTCGGCTGCAGCGCATAGAGGCAATCATCGAGCGGCAGCAGGGTGTACTGCCGAAAGGCAATGATCACGGCCTCTTCCTCGATCGTCAAAACCGTCGAGGCGGGGCTCTTTGGCCCTGTCGGCACATCGGCAACTGAGGTCCGCTTCTTCCACTTCGCAACCGTCTTCTGATTGATCCCGTAGCGCTTCGCGAGCGCCCTCAGGCTCTCTTGACTATGCTGTATCGCTCGACGGACTGCCTCTGTCGTCGTGGCGCTCCCATGAAGAACCTGGCCCATAGTGCTTCCTTTGATTCGTGCGATAATGGTGCACCATCAAAGCCCGGGATCAAACATCCTAGCGGCATCTTCTGGGTGCTGGGATCGCCATGGCGCGACCTGCGGGAGCGCTATGGTCTCCGCATGACTTGCTGCAACCGCTTCGTGCGAGGGCGGGCGTGTGGGACGGCTGATGGACGCTTTCACCGCCACCTACGACATCCAGATGATCGACAGCACTTCCGTTCGCGTCCACCAACAGGCCGCGACGACAAATAGGGGATCGAGAGTCGCTTCTGAGGCGGCCTCACTGCCAAGATCCACATCTTCGTCGATGCGAAAGGCTCCCGATCCGATTTAGCCTGACGGCAGGCCCGACCCAAGACGGCAAGTTGTTGACGATCTGCTCGACCATGTCCGCCTCGACACAATCTTTCCCTCACTCCACTCGCCAGCAGGCGGCCATATGCTTTGGCCCCACCTGAACAGCGGGGGGGTCCTCTTGCCGACAGCGATCGTAGGCCAGCGGGCAGCGGGGATGGAAACGGCAGCCTTTCGGGATGCGCGCAGCACTCGGGACCTCGCCCTGAAGAGCGGGCAACTCACGGCGATGGGCATCCGGGCGGACCTTCGGCGTGGCGTCGCGCAGCGCGATTGTATAGGGATGGCGCGGGTTCAGCGTGATCTCATCGGCCGTGCCGATCTCGACCAACCGCCCAAGATACATGACTGCGATTCGGTCGGCGATCAGCCAGGCGATCGGCAGGTCGTGGGTGATAAAGAGAAGCGCCAGGTTCTGCCGCGCGCGGAGTTCGGTAAGGACTTGAAGGATCTGCGCGCGGATCGACACATCAAGCATCGACACCGGCTCGTCGGCGACGATGAGCTCGGGCTTCACCGCGAGCGCTCCGGCAATTACGACCCTCTGACGCTGTCCGCCCGAGAGTTCGTGCGGAAAGCGCGCAAAGAACTCGGCCGGAGGACTAAGCCCGGCAGCCGCCAGGGCCTCGCTCACCCGCTCGGTGAGCTGACGGCTGTTTTCCACCAGCTTGAGCGAGCGCAGCGGCTCGGCCACGACGTCGAACACGGTGTGCCGCGGGTTGAGCGCCTGATAGGCGTCCTGGAAGATCATCTGCACCCGACGCCGATACGGGCGCAGTGCCTTGAAGCCTTGCGCCGAGGTCATGTCACCGCCCTCGAACAGCAGCCTTCCGCCGGTCGGCTGCACCAGCTTGGTGACCACTCGGCCGAGCGTGGTCTTGCCGGAGCCAGACTCTCCGACGACCGCGACGATCTCGCCACGACCGACAGTGAGATTGATCCCGTCGACCGCGCGCACCCCGCCACTTTGCCGCCCCAGCAGGCGGTCGAAAACACCGCCCTGTATCGGGTAATGGACTTGCAGGTCCTCGAGACGCAGGACGTCAGTACCGTCACGCATGGGCCGAAACCTTCTCTAAAGGCTGCACATGGGAGTATAGGTGACAGGCCACGCATCCCTGCTCGATCCTCTCGAAATCGGGGATTGCAGCCGAGCAGATACCCATAGCGGAGGGACATCGCGGGTGGAAGGCACAGCCTGACGGGCGGGTCTGAAGATTGGGGGGATCGCCCGGGATCGACTGGATCGTCCGGTTGCCACTTGCAGGATCCGCGATCGAGGCGATCAGCAGCCGGGTATAGGGATGGCGGGGTGCGGCGAAGATATCGACCACGCGGCCCTCCTCTACGATGCGCCCGGCATACATGATCATCACCCGATCGCAGGTCTCGGCAACCACCGAAAGGTCATGGGTGATCAGGACGAGACCGAGGTTGAGCCGCGCCCGCAGCTCTCCCAGCAGCTTGAGGATCTGCGCCTGGGTGATGACATCGAGCGCGGTGGTCGGCTCGTCGCCGATGACGATCGAGGGGTTGCAGGCGAGCGCCATGGCGATCATCACCCTCTGGCGCATACCCCCCGAGAGTTGGTGCGGATAGGCCGCACCCCGGTCCGCCGGGATGCCGACGAGCTCGAGCAATTCCATTGCTTTCGCTCGCGCTTTGTCGCGCGACAAGCCGAGCTTCAGCATGCAGGGCTCGGCAATCTGCCAGACTACCCGATGCATCGGGTTGAGCGCGTTCATCGCCCCCTGGAACACGACCGAGGTCTCGCTCCAGCGATGCGGCCGCATCGCCGCATCGTCGTCTATCGGCAGCCGCTCTCCGCGATAGCGGACCGTGCCCGCGCTGACCGCTGCATTGGGCGGCAGCAGGCCTGCGATCGCCATGGCGGTCGTGGTCTTGCCACTGCCGGATTCACCAACCAGCGCGATGGCCTCTCCGGCCTTGAGCTCAAAGCTCACGTCGCTGATCGCGGGCAGTGACCTGCCCTTCGACCGATATTCGACAGACAGTCCATCGACCGACAGAAGCGGCGCGCTGCCCTTTTGAGTGTTGTCTGTCATGGGATCACGCGCCGACGTGGATTGAAGCTGTCGTCGAGCGCATTCCCGACCAGGACGAAGCTCAGCGAGACCGCGAGCACGGAGACGCCCGGCGCGCCGAGATACCACCAAGCGCCCACGCTTGCGGCTCCGGCGCGCTGCGCCAGATAGAGCATCGTGCCCCAGGAAGGCTGCAAGGGATCGCCGAGACCGAGGAATGAGAGCGCCGTCTCCGTATAGATCGCGCCGGCGACGACCAACGCGCCATTGGCAGCTATCTGGGGCACGAGGTTCGGCAGGATATGCCGCATCATGATCCCGAGATCGCTGCTCCCTACCACACGGGCCCGATCGACATACTGACGTTCTCGCAACGTCAGCGTCTGGCTGCGCACGATGCGCGCGACGAACCCCCAGCTCGTCAGGCCGATGACGAGGATGACCACAAACAGCGAGGGCCGGAACCCGAAAATCGTTCCCCCACGCCCGACAACCTCGAGAAGGACCGGCGTGATGACCAATGCCAGGACAAAGGTGGGGACGATGAAGAAGAAATCTGTCAGGCGCATCAGCCAGACGTCGACCCTGCCCCGATAGTACCCCGATATCGTGCCGACCGCAGTGCCGACGATGAGGCTGATCACGGTAGCCACCAGCGCGATCGTGAGCGAGACCCGGGCACCATGGACGACGAGATTGAGCACATCACGCCCGACCTCGTCGGTACCAAGGATATTCTGGCCATTCGGCGATGCGAGGAAATCCCCGGTTGCATTGGCCGCCGTCTGCAGCGGGCCGACAAGGAGGCTTGGCACCGCCGCCAAGACGAGAACGAAGGCAAGAATCGAGAGACCGATCCGCGCGCCGACGTAACCGGTGAACTTGCGGAGAAAGGCTCGGGTCGCGCGCAGCCGGACGTGCGTGCCGAGGTTTGTCGCAGCTTCGCTCATTGTCTCACACGGGGGTCAAGAAGGCCGTAGGTCAGATCGGCCACGATGTTAGCGATCACAATCGATGCGCCGAGCATGAGAAAGATGCCCTGTAGGACGGGATAGTCCCGCGCGTTGAGCGCCTCGACCGTCAGCCCACCGATACCCGGCCAGTTGAATACGGCTTCGACAGTGATGGCCCCCGCGACGACATAGCCGAGGTTGAGCGTGATCAGGGTCACGACCGGCATCATAGCATTGCGGAAGGCGTGACGCATCAGCATCTGGCGACCGGTCAGCCCCTTGGCCCGGGCTGTGACCATGTAGTCCTCGGTCACGACGTCGCTCATCGCAGCTCGGGCGACCAGAACATATTGCCCGCACAGTCCCAGGGCGAGCGTTGCGGCCGGCAGCACGAGATGCCGTAGGCGGTCAGCGAGCCAGTCCATTGCGCCTTCTGCGCCACCTGTCGGCGAATAGGCTCCGTAGCCGGGAAGCCAGCCCAGTGTCGTGCTGAATACCAGCACCATGAGCATGCCGAGCCAGAACGTCGGCGTGGAATAAAGCGCCAAGGATATTCCCGTGGTCAGGTTGTCGACGGCCCCGCCTCGTCGCCAGCCGGCATAGAGGCCGAGCATCACGCCGAAGACGATCGCAAAAAGCTGCGACACCCCGACTAGGGCAAGTGTGGCCGGAAGCCGCACCAGGAGCAGGTCTGCAACGCGCTCGCCTCTGAACTTGAAGCTGTAGCCCAGGTCCCCATGCAGGGTTGCCGCTATGTAGTCGACAACCTGGTCCGGGATCAGTGGCCTATCGAGGCCCCATTGCTTGCGCAGTCCATCGATTTGCTGCTCGGTCACGCCGGAGCGTGCCCCGGCCAGCAGAAGCTGGCCGGGGTCGCCGGGGACCACTCTGAACAGGATGAAGTTGAGCGACATCACCATCAGAAGCGTCACCAATGCCCTGATGAGAATGCGTCCGACGCGTCGGCCCATTTGAGTTTCTGCTCCTTCTACTGTGATCCAGGCGAAAGCCGTCAGACCGGCTCCAGGCCATCGAAGGGGAAGTAACTCCACTGCGAGATCATATCATCGTTTGGCCCCCACCCTTTAAAGCAATCCTTTCGACGCGCATCCAGCGCGAACGGGTAGGCCAGCACGATATAGGGAGCTTGAGTGTAAATGATGCGCGACGCTTCGTCGACCAGCTCCTTTAGCCTCTCGAGCTTGACCGTACCTTGCACCTCCGAGTAGATCTTGTCGAATCTCTCATCACTCCAGGATGCTTGGTTATAGTGGCCGCCGGTTTGCCCTATGTTCAGAACGGTTTTGGGGTCAGGAGACGGCCAACTCTGTGCAACTGCAAGATCCCAGCCTTCGCCGCCCTTTGCTGGCGCCGACAAGCGGGCTGACAGCGCGCCGGCATCAAGCTGGGTCACTGAGACCGGAATGCCAACCTTCCCGAGCCAGCCAGAGATAAGCTGCACGGCAGCGAGCGGCGTCTCATATTTGCCTGACAATGTTCCGGTTATCAATTCGAGTTGGAGGTCCTTTCCGTCCTTGTCCTTCCGGACCCCATTGCTCTCGGGATAACCGGCCGCGTCGAGCCGACGAGCCGCCTCCTTGGGATCAAAATGGCGCCGGATGTCGCTCAGATCGGAATAGAAATCGGTCGCCACAGGCATCACGATGCCAGCGCCAACAGCGGCGTGACCCCTGTAGGCGCGATCGACGATGACCTTCAGGTCGATCGCATAGCCGATGGCATCGCGAAATGCCGGATCCTGCAAGGCCTTGGTGCTGCCCGCCCCCTTGCCGGAGGCCGTGTTGAACATGAGGAGGTCCCGCTGTTCGATGGGCGACTCCCCGACTATGATTTCGGGGTCCTTTGCTAGATTTTCCCACTGTGCCACAGTCAGACCAATGCCAAAGTCGAGGTTGCCGCTCTTTAGGCCTTGGGCGATGGGATCGGCTGATGTGAAGAAGTTGAACACCATGCCGGATGTCTTCGGCTGACCCGTGCGGAAATACTTGTTCGGGGCAAAGCGCGCGAACTGACCCTGCTGGAACTCTACAATGATCATCGGGCCGGATGCGACCAATGGCGGGTCGTTATGGAAGGTGCTGCGGGCATCCGCGTAGCTTATGTCCTTCCAGATGTGCTCGGGCACAATCATCGTCCAATTGTCGATAGGCCAGCGAGAAGGTGTCTTGGTCACAATCTGCAAGGTTTCGTCATCTAGAGCGCTGATCGACTGGGCGTTGTCCAAGCTGTCCGTATTGTTATAGCCGACGTTCAGCTCGTCGGGCTTGCCCAAAGAACCCTTTAGATAGTTAAATGTGAACGCAGCATCCCTGGCCGTAGCTGGCTGGCCGTCGGACCACTTCATACCGGGCCAGATTTTAAAGGTCCAAGTGAGGTCGTCATCGGCAACCGACCATTCCTTGGCGAATCCTTTCCGGCCTGAGTGACGCAAGGCGTCCACACCAACCAAAGAGTCATATGTGAAGACGGTCGGCCAGAAGGAACTCCATGTGGCGAAAGGATTCAGGCTGTCGGGTGCGACGATTGCTCCAATGCGCACCACGCTATTACACGCTGCGGCGAATGCCGCCGACTGCATGACAAAAGGCGCCGCAGATCCGGCCAGAATTGTCTTCAAGGCCGCACGGCGGCTGATTGCATGTCTGCCTTCAATTCTCTTTTCGGTCGTCATCTTGCTGTCCTCCCTGTGTTTCTTCCCAGTGCTTCTGTAGGTTGCTTACGCTATCGGCCTTCTAGCCCCATCCCGCAACAAGAGAGTCTAAGACTATCGGGCATCGAGTGCTGATTTTGTGCGTTATTGTTGGTCCTGCGCCTACTCTCTGCATATTTGTGGAATGAGCGCCGAATTTCTGCAGACGCCCGCCGCAAAAAATTCACCGTACACCCAATGATTGCAGAGCAAGGCGACTGGGTTTTCGACGCAGGCTCGGAAAAACCGGCGAACCGTATCGTAATGCGACGTTACCGATGATGTACCTGTTCCGAATGGGATGGGCAGGTCGTGCCATTCGGTTCGGGGGACGGATGGCGGAGCTCAGCGTGGCGACACGACGGAACTACCGGCGATCGTGAAGCGTTATCCAGCGGCATGTCGAGAAGCGGCGCATTGTGATGCGCTCCTGGCGATAACCGGCTATCATCGCGATAACCGGCTATTATCGCAAGTACGCGATTTGTCCGTCGTCAGCAAAGGCCGTCTGCGGCCAAGAGCCATAGCTGCGGTTACGGCAGTGATGTCCGTGAATCGCTGATCATGCTCTGGGAGGCTTCGGATCGGCTGTGTTCCAAGCGCCTTAAGCCGTTGATCCCTGCCTTATTGCCTGCGCTTGAGTGACATGACCGGTTGGCACTCAATGAGACGCTCTTCGGCAAGCTGCTGACCGTAAGCCCGGCGACGATTGACTGAGGTCTGCATCGTCACTCGAGGCGGCCAGCGCCGCCGGGCAGGAATGAGTTCGGCAGTTCGCCGCTCGTTCCAGTTCGCACCTTCGGCGATTGGAATTATCCGCCGCCCCTTTTGTGGGGCATTCGGGCACGTCTTCATCGGGAGCTTCGTGCAGACGATGGTGCTGGCCGACATTGCCACCGGCTCGACCGAATGCATACCGTCCGCCGCGCGACAGCCGCAATGTGATCACGTCGATCAAGCAGGCTCGCTCGCCGTTCCCTTTCCATTGCTGGGTGTCGACTTTGACAACGACAGCGCATTCATGAATGCGCTGGTCGTTTCCTGGTGCGCAGCAAGTATCTGGAGGTGACGCGCGCGCTCGCTTATCGAAAGAACGACCAAAGCGCATGTGAAGCAGAATCACGGCGCCCTCGTGCGCCGCCTAGCGGGCTATGGCCAGCTAGTCGCATGGGTGCGACGGCGGCCCTTGAACGCCTCTAATGCTTGGCTTAACCTCAATCTGTTCAAACCGTCATTGAAGCTGCAAAACACGGATTGGCGCCCCGCGCGATCAAACGCTACCATTCGCCAGTTCGACCCGCAGCCCGTGTTCTTGCGCATCCGAAACTGGTCGAGGCGATAAGGCGCCGCTACCGGCAATAATGGAGACAGATGACCTGGTGCTGCTGTTTGCCGGCATCCGTGCCGCACAGGAGACCTTAAAACGCGGGTGCGAAATAAAGCCGCCGTTGGTCATTGATCTCCGGTGCTTTGCCGCGAACTTGAAAACACTCTGGAAGAACGGCGAGACACCCCAACAGCGACTCTATCGGCGGACGAAGCCCAGCGGAAAGGACCAGCATCTACGAGCCCTTTGAGGCGCGGATCAGGGAACGGCTAAAGGAAGATCCCGCCCTCTCGTGGAATCAGTCAACGGGCGCCTGAGGGACGAGTGCCTCAACGAGCATCTGTTCCGCAGTTATCGCCGCGCCAGCGACGTGGTTGAGGACTGGAGGATCGACGACAACCTGAACACTACGACCTGAATCGACCGCGTACGAGCCTCGACGGACTCACCCCAAAGGAATTGCAACCCGGTCCAGATCGGACCACAACGTGAACAGAGCTAACTTATAGACGGGGACAAAACCGATAGCAGGTCAGGTCGTCTCGAACTCTGACCAGTTCACGCCGGCTTTCTCTCTGCTCCAGCTCAGACAGGTTAGCCAGACCCTGCTGACCGCTCGATAATTGTGCGGGCTGCGATGATCGCCACGGTGCGCGCCCATACAGCGATAAGCCTGCGCAGTCAGTGGCGGGTGCGTGAGTCGCCAACCCTCCTGGCGCAACGCCGTCAGCTTGCGCGCCAGGCGTCTTTCTTCCGATTTGCGCTTCATCTCTCCAGTTCTTGGAACGCGTGCTGGAAGGCGGAGTTCAAGCAGTTGTCGATTGTTGGATTGGTGAGCATTTTTTGATTGGCCGCCTAACGACGACATGGTCATTGTGCAGCGACTTCAGCCATCATCTTTATCAGACGCTCGGAGAAGGCGGAGTCTGAGCCGCTGGCGTTCTCGAGCACGCTGAGATAGGCGACGACGGTACCGGTGTCGGGGTTTGCGAGTAGGAATTGGCCGCCGTAACCGGCGTGGCCAAGCCAAATGCCGTCGGTGAACGTCTGGCGGCTATAGCGCATCCAGTCGCACGGTTTCTGCCAAGATGGACCAGGACTTCTGCGAGTGTCTTCGATGAAGGTGGCATCGCCGACGCGACGGCCGTCGATGCCCTCCCCCTTGCGCACAAACAGCAGCCCATAGCGCGCGAGATCGCGAGCGGTGAGGCACCCGCCTCCGTCGACCAGCGGCACACCCTCGCGGTCGCAGGTCATATGTAAGCACCCCTCCAAACCGGCCGCCTCGACTAGCTCGATAAACCAATCGCGTAGTGGCCGACCGCTGGTGCGCTCGATGATCCAGCCGATAACGTCGCTGTTGGCAGACTTGTAAAGAACCTCTCCAGTGGGGTTCATCGGGTCTTCGCTGGTGATTCTGCAAAGAAATGAGCGGGTTGTCTCCTCCTTCTTACCCTCCGGCGGTAGACGCCAACCGACCGCACTCTCCAAGACTTCGCCGCCGGACAGGGAGTCACCGTAGTCATCGGTGTAGATGTTGGCGACGTTCATGTCGGCGACCGCGTTAACCGTCGCCTCCGCGTAGCCCGTGCCAATCTCCGGGAGATAATTTCCTACTCGCTCATCAAGGTTGATGAAGCCAGCCGCCACGGCGCGGCCTAGCATTAGGTTGAGTGTCGTCTTGGTGATAGACATGATGGTGTGCGGCTTCTCGGGTCCGAAGTCTGGCGCATAAGCTTCGTAGAGGATGCGATCGTCGCGCACCACAATGAAGGCCGAGAAATGCGGCATGGCGAGGAAGCGTGCGACCTCCGGGCGTTCGCCGATTGTCCAGTCTACCTCCTTCCTGAGCGGCAAGACTCGGGGGGCGCGGATCGAAAATGCATAGCGCACCGTAGTGTGAAAATTGTGGAAGCCGCCACGACGATGGTCTGGCAGGTTCCAGCGCGCCTTGTTGTCGAAGAGGGTTACCAAGTCGGGATTGGCGATCGAGGTAAGCGTCATGTGGCGGACCCTTTCACGTTGGAGTTGTTCCGCTTAATGCGCGGATTGTAGTACAGCTACGTTTCTGCGAGCCACTTTGATATACCGTTGGTGGTTGTCTGGCTCGGAAAATGACTTTACATTTTCGACTTCTGCGAAGTTCCTGACTAGGACTTTGTTACTTCGTTTATTAACCCGCCGCCTATTACCGCCTGGCGAGCCTGGATCAGACAGCGTTACTCGGATGCGCAAATGGGGGCGCAGCTTTTAGTCAGAACTGGTTCATTGGGAGGGTAGCCTACTAACTCGATGCCATGGCATGTTGACAGCGTCGATGGGCTTTTCACACGCATTTTCCTACTCGTCGATCGGCAACGCTAAGGATATCTTAGTTCTATCCATTACAACCATTGTTTTGATTTCTTTGACATCTGGGTTTTCATAAAGAAAGTGGCGAGTGAACCTTTCATAGCTCAGCATGTCATGTGCGGAGATTATGAGAACGAAATCTGCATCGCCGGCTACATAATATGCGCTCATAACCTCAGGCGTGCGACGGATCGCCTGTTTGAACAGGTCAATGATATCTGGGCGATCGCGCTCAAGGCTGATAGACATCAGAGTAATTACGGGTCGACCGACGGCTTCCGGCGAAACTATGGCAACA
Organism: Mesorhizobium sp. L-8-10; assembly: GCF_016756635.1. Taxonomy (NCBI): domain Bacteria; kingdom Pseudomonadati; phylum Pseudomonadota; class Alphaproteobacteria; order Hyphomicrobiales; family Phyllobacteriaceae; genus Mesorhizobium; species Mesorhizobium sp. L-8-10. Next base: position 7,371,466 of record NZ_AP023263.1, read on the forward strand.
TCAGCCTCAATAACACCAGCATCTCGAAGCCGCTTTAAGCGTCGTTGACAAGCGGTGGCTGACAGACCAGCAAGTTCACCCAATTCTCCCGCAGTCAGGCGGTTGTTCCGTTGCACGGCGATGAGAATTGTCCGGTCAACTCGATCCAAATCCATCATCAATCTCTGCTAAATCCGAGTTATCGCGCGCCGAAAACCTGCGCCCACTTGCAGTTCTGAAGCGCGCTCGTGTGGGGCAATCGGTGGAAGCCTTGTAAGACAACCTTGAGTAGTTCCACCGCTCGCGCCTCAGCCGCCCTGCTTGGTGAGCCCGAATACCGCAGATGACTGTCGTTCGCCTGCCTGATTTGGCCCTTGTTCCGCGTATGCGTGAGCGGCGCCCCGTCGACCCAAATTGCCCTCGTTATGACCCGTCCCAGCATCATCGATCTAGTCCTGCACCTTCGACGCGCCCTATCGCTTTGCTACGCCTCAAGACGAGCCTAGCGAGGCGAACCTAGCAGGCTCATGAAAAAGGCTCGGAGATACCCGTTTTGAATCTGATTTTGTGCTCGGTCTGATTCTGATACGTTTGGTGAACAAAACGGTTTTTCAACAACCTGCTAGAGCAGATCGGATTGTCGCGGGCATAATTACATCCTTATGCTTTCGATCATGGCGGGCTGTAGCCAAGTACAGCCTTTACTTCGAGGTATTCTTCCAAGCCCCACTTGCCGTTTTCGCGTCCATTGCCGGACTGCTTGTAGCCGCCAAAAGGCGCGGCGCTGTCATGTGGTGGATAATTCAAACGTATGGTGCCGGCGCGCAAACGGCCCGCCAACCTGCGTGCACGGTCAAGATCTGACGATTCGATATAAGCCGCTAATCCGTAGATTGTGTCATTTGATAAATTAATCGCTTCGTCCTCATTGGAATAAGGCATGATCGACAGAACTGGCCCAAAGATCTCTTCACGTGCGATGCTCATTTGGTTGTTGACATTGGCAAAGACAGTAGGGCGCACAAAGTAACCTTGTTTGTGTTCCTGAGGCCTACCAAGGCCACCTGTTACAAGCTCGGCTCCCTCGTCGATGCCAGCCTTTATCAGACGCTGCACCTTGTCGAACTGAGCTTTGCTGGCTACCGGTCCCAAATTCGTGCTGGGGTCTCGCACATCCCCAACAATCAAGTTTTCTGCAGCTACTTTAGCGACCGCCTTCGCCTCATTGTGGAGCTCGGCGGGCACAAACATACGGGTGGGCGCGCTGCACGCCTGGCCGCTGTTTAGCATAACCTTCAGAACACCCGCTGTGACAGCTTTCTCCAAGTTGACATCTCCCAAAAGAATGTTCGCCGATTTTCCGCCAAGTTCTTGCGCGACACGCTTGACAGTTCGCGCGGCGGATTGAGCGACGAGCACCCCGGCGCGTGTCGATCCGGTGAACGAGATCATATCGATGCCGGGATGAGCTGACATTGCTTCGCCTACTACGGCGCCATCGCCTTGAACCATGTTGTAGACGCCTGCGGGGACGCCAGCAGCATGCAAAATTTCAGATAGAATGATCGCACTTAAGGGCGCCACTTCAGAAGGTTTGAGGACCATTGTGCAACCTGCGGCGAGGGCCGGTGCTACTTTAACAATAATTTGGCCAATCGGCCAATTCCACGGGGTAATCATGCCAACTACACCTATTGGCTCCCGAACAATATTAGTTGTGCCTTGCAATTCGACAAAATTATAGTCCTTCAGCACGTTTATAACACTACTGATCGCATCCAAGGCGAGATGCCACTCGCGGGCTACTTGTATTGGTGCGCCCATCTCTTGGCAGAGCGTTTGAGCGATGTCTTCTTTTCGTCTTTCATATTCTCTATATATATTATACAGCAACTCTAGCCGTTCCTTCTTCGTGGTGGTAGAATAGGATGAGAAGGTGGCGCGAGCAGCATCCACCGCACGGTCGACATCTCGGCGCCCGCCGCCCGCGACCCAGGTCAATATCTGCTCCGTTGACGGATTTATCACGGGTAAACTTGTTGGCTGCAGCGGTTCGATCCAACGTCCGCCTACATAGTGTTCAGATTCATGCTGCATTTAATCCTCCATGCCTCCGTCGTCATACGAGTTGCGTCGGTTTGCCAGCAAAATGCCTTAGAAACACGTGTGTCACCGCGGTCGATAGACCTGTGGGCTGCTAGCGAACCAGGATGTCCTTTCCTAACGCCCGGCACCTCAGCAGCGCCCAGGCTTCTGCCGGCAGACCTGCGCGTCTCTGCAGGATAATTTCTGGCCAAGGTTGGGCCGCATCATAGATGGTTCCATTCACCAAGCCCGGAATAGAGGAAGCCAGGGATTCTTGCAGTTCGCCCTCGGCGTCGAAATTCCGGTGGCACCAGGCCACAGCCATATGCCCTTCCTCGTCCAATTCCATGCAGCATACGCTGCTAATAGGTGACGGCTACCAGTCAACCAGCGGTCACCGCCGAATACGCGAAGTCTAGCTTTTGAGATACCGCAGTATAAATGGTTTTCAGGCCAGCCCTGGCGCTTATTCGAGCTACATAATCGACGACCTGCTGAGCTTGCGGATCACGATTTTTAAAGGGAATGGCGTGATTATCTCTATTAATCAGACACGGAAAAAACCCGGCTGATTTCAGATTCTTACCGTCGAAGTCGCAAGATCCAACCATCGTCATTCGAGCGTCGGCGTGAAATGGAGAAAGCGGGTACCCTTCACGAGGATAAATCGCGTATTCACTTTCCTCCTTGAACTTGTCTAGGTGCGGCTCCATAGTTTCCAAGCTAGGCAAGTCGAACACGAAATGCCCAAGCCCATAGAAGATCGGCTTTTCTTTATAGATTTCAATGCCGCGAACGAAATGGTGATGGTGTCCCAGGACGATGTCAGCGCCCGCTTCGACCGAAGCATGCCCCAAGATTTTCTCATACTCCGTGATATATGAGGGAACACAAAGGCCCCAGTGATGGCTGACGACGACGACATCGACTTTTGGCCGAAGATCTTCAATCGAAGCTTTCATAAATTCGACATCCTCCGGGTACGGAAATGTTCGAACAGCTGGGACTGTCCCAGGGTCAAAGTAGGCCCATTCAGGGATATAATATTGAGAGTGGACCCGAATGGCTGAAAGTCCAGGCACCGAGTTGCGAGCTTCGTAACCAGGACAATAAACGCAGGCAAAGCTGAGGAAACCAACGGTAATGCCATTCTGGTCAATAATAACCGGTGATGTTGCCTCTCTCTTATTAGCCCCGGCTCCAACGGTCACGACGCCCTGGGAATTTAGAAGCTTGATGGTATCACTCAAACCGTCATACCCAGCGTCAAGTATGTGATTGTTAGCTAGTGCCATCACATTAAAGCCGGCTCGAGCAAGTCCTCGACCGTTTTCCGCTGCTGAAACGACCCGCCACCCCGCGCTGGGAGCAAACTGAGGTCGGTCAGTATATGCACCTTCGCAGTTGCCAAAGACCAGGTCGATGGCACCCAAAAGCTGATTGCTGCCAACAAATGCATCCGACGGATTGTTGCGATTTACAAATACATCGCCTACTGCACCTAATGTCCAATTCATCAAATTGTCCCCGGTTAGTCATTTCTCTGAAACATCGAAGTAAAGTGATCTAACCAACCCAGTGTCAGACGATTAATGCAGCCACATATAGATCGCAGTATTCTCTCTGGAGTGGTAAGGCACGCAGCATAGTCATTGGAGCTGACACCGGCTTATCTAATAACGTAGCGAGGCTAAGACGGGAGCCTCGAAGGACGTTCCAAGTTGTTCTTTTAGCTTTCCGTTCAATGCAAGAGTTCATCCTTGCGTGCTTTCACTTCTTGCAACGTTGTCACTTGTTCCTTTGATCTAAGAGGCTGTGGTTAAGCTATTGGCAGCCTGCAACTGTCGAACTAGGGCGTCGACTGCTTTGGTCACTGTGGCGGCCTTTAAAGGCTTCGGCGTTTCGGCTAGCTTCGCTCTAGCTTCGCGCTGTACTACGTTGCGCAATCCAGGAGGCGCCTGTAGCACAGCATTCGCAAAGGCTACGCTTGCTTCGGCCGGCCAGCCTGCTTCATACTCGCTTCGGGCATGTCCATACGCAAAGACTTGCACCTCAGCCGGAGTCACCATTTCGGCACGCCGCCGCTCTGTTGCCGGAACGTCCAGAACGCCACCGCGGATTACCACGCCGTAGATCGTGTAAGCTTCTTCTTCATCCAACATCTCGTTCGTAACATCCTCGACGACCATCGCTACTGTGCGTTTGACCGGATCTCCGAACCCGCCCCCCGATGGGGATATCATCTGTAGCACATCGCCGCGCTGCACCTTCAGCAGACCAACCTGACCGAGCGCCTTTTTCTCGCCGGCCCGCAGTAACCATGTCTCACCGCATCGGCCGGGATGTCCGCCTGCCACAGACCAAGGCTCAAACTGCAGCCGTTGCAGACCGCGCACGTTAATCTCAGCCTGGTCGCTCTGGCATTCCAGCTCGATGTGTACCGACGCGCCTCCCCGATACTGGCCATGCCCAAAACTAGACGGCACCAGCGCATGCTGCCGCACCAGCAGCGGCGTTTCTGATTCCACATTCTCGATCGGCGTACTCTTCAAAAAGCCGAGCATGGTGTCAGTCGCATCAACACCGTCCCCACTCACACGACCGCCGGAGCCGCCAGAGAAAGGCTCGACCACCGACACGCGCTTGCGACCGCTAATGGCATCCTGCCAAGCCACGCTAATAATGCCGGCCTGTCCAGCGCCGCCAGCCGTGATGCCACCGGGAATCGCCTGGTTCAAGCAACCTATCAGAGCATCATAGCAGCGCATCGCGGTTACCCAGCGATTGCCCATCGCCGCGGGAAACTGAGCATTCATCACTGTGCCAGACGGTGCCCGAGCGCGAATTGGCCGCACTACCCCACCATTCGGTGGTATTGAGGGCTCCATCGTCATGATGTAATTAACCAGTCCGGTGCACAGCATCGAAGGCGCCTGCCCTTCCGAGTTGAAGTTCAAGGCGGCGTTCACTTGCGGATCGCTGCCTGCAAAGTCGATCTCCGCCTCATCGCCCGTAATGCGCAACCGGCAGCAAATATGTATGGAATCGTCCGTAGTGAGACCCTCAAGGTAGTCGGAGAACTCATATTCGCCGTCGCGCAGCCCGGCTATCACCAAACGCGCCTTTGCTTCGGCATAATCTAACACGTCATCAATGCCCTGGCGGAACGTGTCAACGCCTACACGATCGCACAACTCGCCCACCCGCCGTTCGAGCAAGCGCATCGCCGCCATCATCGCTTCCAGGTCGCCCCACACTTCGTCGCCGATCCGAGAGTTGTCCTTTACGAAGTTAGCAACATCTTGATTCAATTCGCCAGCCCGCATCAGTTTGGTGGGCCGGATACGAAAGCCCTCTTGGAAGCATTCATTGAGCTCGGGTGCGATACTGGTCGCAACGGCGCCGCCGATATCGGTGGCATGTACAAACGACCATGCAAATGCGATCAGCTCGCCACGATAAAAGACCGGTTGAGCCATATGGATGTCCATCTGGTGCGTGACCAGCCCGCCGGTACTGAACGGATCATTGGAAATCATTACGTCGCCCGGTACGAGATCAGAGAAATGCCCGATCAGGCCCGTGATCGAATCTCCTACGCCGTCGGTGGTGCCGCTGAGCAGTGGGAAAGCAAATTTCTCGCCGTTCGTTCCTGCAAGCGCAACCTGGAAGTCTTGCGTCTGCTTCACAAAGGTGGTGTGTGCGGTCCGATAGGCGAGCATGGCCGCTTCCTCTGCTATGGCAGAGAAGCGATTTTTCATGATTTCAGTGCGTGCAATGTCCATCGCTTAGTCCTCTTTGGTCAGCATGATATCGCCGAGCGCACCGATCACGGCCCGAAAGCCCGGCGGCACCAAAACAGTCGCCAAATCGTGCTCAATAACAGTTGGCCCTGACTGCGCCCAGCCCTCTTCGAGATCAGTGCGGGCAAATATGGGGCAATCCGGCCACCAACTCCGTTGGAATCGCAAATCGCGGCGCGATTTGGGACTTGCGGAACGGGCCGGCGCTTTCGCGTCCGCCATCGCATGAGGTTTTGCCTGCCGGCCAAAGGTCCTCACCATCAGCTCATTGACAGCTATGGGGGCGCCAACATCGGCATAGCCGAACAGTTTTTCATGTTCGGCATGGAACGCGGCCGCAAACCCAGCCAGGCCTGCGCCACTACGCAAAGTATGTGTCACGTCTACCGGAATGGTAAAGGACTGCGCCGCATAACGCGCTTCGGCCAAGTACAGTGCGTCGATTTGCTCGACCTGCCCCCGCGGCGCCTGATTCTCAACCCAATTTTTCCCCTCCCCCGCCAGTTCGTCGAAGACCCGCACCATTGCATCAGAATCCACAGCCATCCCAGCGACGCTGCGTACTGCGTCGTGCACCAGATCCGCCGCCAAACAGCCAAACGCACAGAAGACGGAAGAAAGACGGGGCACAAGAATGCGCTTGATTCCCAGTTCTTCGGCAAGCAGCGGACCATGGATACCGCCTGCACCACCGAAGATCATCAGCGTGAGGTCGGCAGGACCACTGCCGGCGCGCGCCAGAAAAGGCACCACCTTAGCCAGCATATTGCTCGTGGCGATCTCGATGCAGCTTTCCGCCGCAGCAATAGCGTCGCTGCCGCCCGCTTCCGCGATGGGCGCCATCACTTGCTCTGCCAGCTCGCGCGACAGGGGCAAGCGCCCACCTAACAAGCCGCGCGGCGAAAGATAATTGCACAGCAGATATGCATCAGTCAGCGTCGGTGCGGTGCCTCCGGTGCCATAACAGGCTGGACCGGGCTTCGAACCGGCGCTACGCGGCCCCACCTTCAGCACCTTGCCGTCCAGCCACGCGATTGATCCGCCACCAGCGCCCATCGCCTCGATCGCGGTCACGGGAAGGAGCAACGGGAAATCCCCCACCTCCGCCTGCGCGGTCAACGTTGGGCGGCCCAACTGTACAAGCGCCACGTCGGTTGACGTGCCCCCCATGTCCATCGTCAGAACGTTGGCGTTCTCGGTCCATTCGGAAAGCGCGCGGGCTGCGGTCACGCCGGCCGCCGGACCTGATAGCAACGTGTGCACCGGCAGGCGGCAGGCTTCGGCCGCCGACATCACGCCGCCATTCGATTTGGTCACCAGCAGACGCGCATTCGGCAACTGGCGACGCAAGAAACTGTCGATCTCGCCGATATAGCCGGCCATTACCCGCTTCACGTACACGTTCAGCAGCGTCAGCATCGCGCGTTCATATTCCGACTGCTGCGGCCAGATCTCGTGCGACGCCATAATGTCAAGATCGGCGAAACTAGCGCGGGCAATCTCTAGCACCCGCGCCTCATGGACTGGGTTGCGGTAACTATGCAAAAGGCAGACACCAACTGCGGTGGCGCCCTGTTCCCTTGCCTGGGCTATGGCCGTGACAACGGAGTCAGCATCCAATGGCGTTTCAATACTGCCGTCGGCGCGCAGCCGTTCATCCACTTCAAACACCATCGGCCGGGGCACCAGCGGCTTCGTCCGGCGATTGAACAGATCTGTTGGCTTGTCCAAGCGCAGCCGGGCAATATTGAGGACGTCCCGATAGCCCCGCGTTGTGATTAATGCGATTGGCGGTTCCGACCGTTCGATGACCGCGTTCGTGCCGACCGTAGTGCCGTGTACAACCAGCACAGGGTCGTCCTCCCCCACGCCGTGGCGTTCGACAATGCGGTCCAGTCCCTCGATTACCGAACGAGCAAATTGAGGACGTGAGGTTGGAATCTTCTCCGCGTCGATCTGCCGATAGCCGTCGGCTTCATCACGCCAAATGGCAAAATCGGTGAAAGTGCCACCGATATCGACCCCAATCCTTAGCATAATTTTTTCCTATTGCTATGAGGGTTTCAAAATCGCGCCTCGAAGGGACTTCAAGCAGCCCATCCTGGATACCGGGCGCTCAGTATCCATTTCGCGAGTATAGCAGCAGAAAGAAGCCTCTTTCTGCGATTGGCGCCCTATACACGCCGCAAATCAGCGTTTTTTCTCGCATCCATGGTGACGACTGCAGGTGAGATGGAAGGTTTGTTGCTCTACGGTGTTCAACGGCGTCCAGGGTTCGAGAGATTGAACGGGATCGAAGACAGGTGCATAGCGTATAAATGACAATTCAGGTGCCGCTGCGGCCTGCTTCTTGCAGCAGGGCTCCATCGGAGACTCTTGGATGATGCTCATGTTGAACAGGAGGCCGAATCCCGTGCCGCCTCGGCCCGCCCGATCGAAGGCGCCTGGCCGTCCGTTTGGGTGGATGCGACTTCGCTGAAGGTGCGCCGCGGTGGCCGTGTCATTTCGGTCCCCGTCATCTTGGCCCTCGGCGTCAAAACCGACGGCCGGCGCGAGGTGCTCGGCATGGAGGTCGGCACCTCGGAGGCCGAGGCGATTTGGACGGAGTTCCTGCGCAAGCTGACCCGGCGCAGCTGCGTTGTGTGAAGCTGGTCATCTCCGCGCCCATGAGTGAATCAAGGCGGCAGTTTCCAAGGTCCTGTGTGCCACCCGGCAACGCTGGAGGGTGCATTTTGCCCGCAACGTGCTGGCCCATGCCGGCAAGAGTGGCCGCGGTGTCGTCTCGGCCTTCATCGCCACCGCCTTCGCCCAGGAGACGCTGAGGCCGCCAGCCCTGCAGTGGCGCGCCGTCGCCGACCAGATCCGACCGAAGGCGGAAGCTCGCCCTGCTGCGGCTGCTCTGGTCGGAGATTTAGAGTCAAGGGGCGATAAGACCTTTGAGGTCTACCCGGAAGGGTCGATCGCCGACTGGCACAAGAAGCACCACCAGATTTCGTGCTTGAAGCCGCGCATTGTGACGTGAAACGCCTGGCTCAACTCTTCGAGCAACTCCTTTTGGAGGGTTTCACCTTGCCGCGCCCCGCCCTCTTGTTGAACGGCTATGCACCCATCAGCGTGACCTTCGATCCGTCTGAAAACCGCGACCATCTGAAGTTCGTCGGATCGACGATCGGCGAGCGCCCGGTGACGATGTCTGCCATCAGCTTGCCTGCCGCTGGTGCGATACCGAAGCCATGGCCCGAGAACCCGGTCGCGACATGAAAGCCGGGGACGGCATCGACCGCGGAAATGACGGGGATGGCGTCGGGCGTGACGTCGATATAGCCGGCCCAGCGCTGCGCGATCTCTGCCTTGTCCAGAACCGGAAATGCCTTGCGGGCGTTCAAAAGGGCAACCTCGCAGCTTTTCTTCGACGGCTTGGGGTCGAGCACACGGCAGTATTCGAAGGGACTGGCCTCATCCATTGTCCAACGAGTTGGCACTCTTGCCTCTTCGACGAAACGGCCTCCCAGACGGAAATTCAGCGATCGCCACCCCATCCACAAGGCCGGGAGAAAGTCGCGCGCGTAACGAAAGGAGTTCGGGACGATGTCAACAACACTGGTGGTGGAAGCGAGGGTATATCCGCCATCTTGGCGCTTGCGCAGGGCGAAATTGCTTGCCCACACCGCCTCTTCCGGTCCGTTGTCGACCGACGTCGTACGAAGGACCGTGCTCATGACGTTCAACTGCGGCAGATCGAGACCAAGCCTTCCGCAAAACAGGTTCGACCAAGCCCCTCCGGCGAGAACGACCGCCCTGCAGGCAATGAAGCCGCGTTCGGTGACGACGCCCGAGACGGCGCCGTTCGTTGTCTCTACGCCGCGCACTGCGCACTCCGTAAGAATGGTGGCGCCGCGCTCGCGCGCGGCTTCGGCAATAGCCGGGGCGGCCTTCTGCGGCTCGGCGCGGCCGTCGGCGGGTGTATATAGCGCTCCCTTGACATCAAGATTGGAGCCGGGGAGGAGGTCACGCAGTTGCGTCGGTCGGATCATTCGCGACTCGATTTGATAGCCTTCTAAATGACGTCCCCAACTTGCGTACTGTTCGTATTCCTTGTCGTTCGTACAAGTGAAGACAATACCTGCGCGCGTGTAGCCAATATCTCGGCCCGTTCGAGTTGAGAGACTCGCCCAGATGCGCAGGGCTTCCGCCATCAGCGGGATCTCGCGCGGATCCCGACGAGAGATGCGTAACCAACCCCAATTGCGACTTGACTGCTCTTGGCCTATCCCGCCCTTTTCGCACAAAGCCACCCGCAAACCGCTTTCAGCAAGTTCAAGTGCGGAGGACGCGCCGACGATGCCGCCGCCGATGACGACGCAGTCCACATCCTTTGGCAATTCAATGTCCCCATGAACGGGGACGACGAACGGTCCGGGCATGCTCAGTAGAACTCCTCGAGCTGGCGATTGGTGGAAGATTCCGCGACGCTTGCATGATTGGCTAGATCGATGAGCATCCCGACGGTACGTGCGAGATCATCGGGATCGGTCATCAGCGCATCGGCGCGATCGGTAATGCTAAGCCATATCGGTGGCGATGTAATCGGGGCATACGGCCGTGGTTCGAATTCCAAGATCCACGTCGCTCTGGCAGCGGCTGATTGCCAGCATAGATTTTGCTGCTGTGTTCCTTCGGCATTTGTCTAGTACCTGCAAGTCCTTGATTAGGGCAGGAAAGTCGTGCAATTGGCCAATTCGCTCACAGCACATCAAAGCATCTTCCGTCGTCATCCGCCTCGCGATCTATGCACGGAAAGCGAAGGTGTTTTCGAGCGGCGAAATCTTCTTGGTGCGGATAAGCTCGGCCAACTCGACGGCTGGCTTGAGGCCGACTGTCTGAGAATCCATGCGATCATGCGGCGGTACCCTTGCTATGCGAGTTTCAAAATCGCGCCACGGATCAGCTTTGAGACTTTCGCTCTAGCCAGTCCTTGACACCGCAACCGATCAGTGCCCGCTTAGTAAATGTAGCAGCGTCAAATGGCCCGCTTTGCGCGAATCATCCCTAATGCACGCAGGAAATCGGCGTTCTTCCACTGATGGCGCATGTAACCGACCATTTGGCACCGGCGCGTTTTTGCGCTGCCGGGCGACGAGCCTGTCCCGACAGGCCTGCCCTTGGCACTCACATGGCGAACACTGGTCAACCGGATTGTGTACGGCTACGGCTTCATGGATTATCTCCTCGTATTGTAACGGATCCGAGGTTGAGCCTGTTTCCAATACGAGCATTTCTGGCTCGCTCGGTTGAAACTCACATACGGGTCGCCGCGCCGGGGCGACTGCACCCCTTATCCCGCATACGGCGGCTCAGCACGCGGTCGCGTAATGCCACAGTGCGACCAGCAGTTTACGTGCCACGGCGACGATCAGCGGCTTACGCAGCCGCCCACTGTTGCGCTTGACCCGTTGCTTGAACCACTGGCTGAGGGCCGGTCTGGTCGCAGCCACAGCCAGGCCATCTGCACCATCGTTCCTCTCAGCCGCGGATTGCCTGTTTTTTAGACGCCTTGCTTGTGATCGACAGGTTGTGTGCGTCAAGTTCTGCAAAAAGGGGCGGCCATAGTGCTGGTCATGCGGCTTGGCACAGAGCGAGCATCTTGTGCTCGCGCAGGTCGTCCATGTTGATGTAGCGGTTGGCCTCCATCCAGTTTTCGTTGGTCTCGACGGCCAACGCCCTGACCAGGCACAGGCAGCTTTCGGCGTTTGGGGAGATACGCAAGACATAGGTGCGCCGGCGGATTTCCTCGTTGAGACGTTCGAGCATGTTGGTAACCGGTATGATCATGACGGTGCCATCCGATCCCCGCTGGAGATGAGCGATTTTCGGCGTATGGTGCGACCATCCGGGACAGGGGCACCGGGAGCACGCCAAGTGCGCGCAGGCCGATCAATTCGATGAGCTGCGAGCTCGCGTTAGTAGCTGGCCGCCCTGCGACCTGCCCGGTTGCGCCGAGAGCGCGGATCGGTAGGTGTCGCGTCGCCCGCCGCTCCCGACTGTTTGAGGAGGGAGCCACGTGTGATTGGAATGGACATCCACCGCACCTTTGCAGAGGTGGTGGTTTGGGAAGATGGTCGGCTGCGCCATCACGGACGGGTCGACATGACCCGCTCGGGACTGGAAGGGTTCGGCCGCAGTTTGCGACGGACGGATGAGATTGTCGTCGAGGCTACGGGCAACGCCATGGCGGTGGTGCGGGTTCTGTCGCCCTATGTCGGCCGGGTGATTGTCGCGAACCCGATGCAGGTGAAGGCGATCGCCCATGCCAGCATCAAGACCGACAAGATCGATGCCGGCGTTCTGGCGCAGCTCCATGCCAGCGGCTTTCTGCCGGAGGTCTGGGTTCCCGATGAGCGGACTGAGCGGCTTCGCCGCCTCGTCGCGCGGTGCAACCAGGTCGTGCGGCATCGCACGCGCGTGAAGAACGAGGTGCATGGCATCCTGCAGGCGCACCTCGTGCCGAAGTGCCCGCATGCCGATGTGTTCAACCGTCGGGGTCGCGCGTGGCTCGAGCAGCAGGTGCTTCCCGACGACGAGCGGACCGCTATCGCCCGCCACATCCGCGAGATCGATCGCCTGGCCGAGGATCTGGCTGACCTCGATCGCGACATCGCCCGGGAAGCGGTTGATGATGTGCAAGTCCGGCGGCTTCAGACGATCACCGGCGTCAATGCCATCGTCGCGAGCGGTATCATCGCCGCCGTCGGCGACATCCGGCGGTTCCGCGAGCCCCAGAGGCTGGTGAGCTACTTCGGCCCCAATCCGCGTGTGCGCCAATCCGGTCTTGGGTTGGAGCAATATGGCCGGATCAGCAAACATGGGCGTTCCCATGCCCGCCATGCTGGTCGAGGCCGCCTGGGCGGCGGCGAAGGCGCCCGGACCACTCAGGGCCTTCTTCCTACGCATCCGCAACAAGCGTAGCCACCAGGTCGCAGCCGTGGCGGTCGCCCGCAAGCTCGCGGTCTTGATCTGGCATCTGCTGACAAAGGAGCAAGACTACTTCTGGGCTCGCCCGGCGCTGGTCGCGGCAAAGCAGAGGCAACTCGCTCTTAAGGCTGGCGCGCCGGGCGAGCGCGGTGTCGGTCGCCGCGGTTCGGCTTACGCCTACAACGTGAAGGAGTTGTGAAACAGCGAGAAAGCCGCGGCCGAGAATGCCGAGCGTGCCTACGAGCTGATGGCTCGGCATTGGCGGCCACGCGGGCCGAAGCGGCGCACGGACGCCACAAACGAGGAACGACTATAAGGCTGCGTGGCGGCACTCTCATCCCCTACACCACTCTTTTCCACGTGGTCGTCCGTGCCGGACAAATATAGCATAAGGAATGTGGCGGCACGACCGACGCCTCGGTCCGCTCCAGACTAGTGCCGTGCTCGACGCCGTTAAGGCGTGGCCTGGAAACCCCGCAGCCGGCCGTGCCGCCAATCGCACCGGCCAGCCTTGACGGCGTCTCGACACGCTCGCACGGGAAATCCTGTAGGCCGGGGCGAAGAAACAGCTCACCTGAAGCCGAACAAAGAAACGCACAGGAGTCGAAAAAGCCGAAATCACGCTTGTCGATGTCATCCGTGGATTTCAGATGCTTGTGGTGTTGGGGCGGCAGGCGGAAGAAGGTCAGCGTGTACTCGATGGTCTCCTCCACCCACGTCGTCAGCCGCGGATAGCGGCCCGACCATTTGGCAAGCCATGCGGCGAGATCGGCCTTGGCCTCGGCAAGATCGCGCCGGTCATAGAGCCAGCGTAGCTCCTGCAGGCAGTCGTCGCCGTGCTTCGTCGGCAGGTGATCGAGTGCGCTCCTGAGGAAGTGCACGTGGCTGCGTTGCCGATCGCCGCGACCAGGCCGGCATGGTCGTCGGACACGACCAATTCGACGCCCCTGAGGCCGCGCGCCTTCTGGGCGTCGAGGAAGTCCCTCCAGGCCGAGCGGCTCGCGCGATTGGCCATCGCCACGGCCAGGATCTGGCGCCGGCCGTCCCAGTCGATGCCGACCGCGATCAGCACCGCCTGGCTCATGACGATGCCGGCTTCGCGCACCTTTTCGTAGCGAGCATCGAGGATAAGGTAGGCAAAAGGCTCTTGAAGCGGGCGCTCGGCAAAGGCCTTCAGGCTCTCGTCCAGGCGCTTGTTGATGGCCGAGATAGAAGAGGCCGAGAAGGCATGACCGCAAAGCTCTTCCGCGGCCGGCCCGGTCCTGCGGAACACGCAGCTCAAGCTTGCCAACACGGTGACAGGAGTGCGGCCATAATAGCCCGAGCGATAGCCGAGCCGCTCCGGTGTGCGCTCGCCTTTCGAAGCACCCACAGCCTCGTCCATCTCGGCCTCGAGCACCTCCTGCATCACCGCACGGATCACTTCGTGCAGACCCTGCGGGTCCGAAAGCAGAATGTCTTTGACGGCGGCGCTGGCGGTCTTACTTTCAGTCTTGGTCATGGTGGCGTTCCTTCCAGGGAATCGGTGACGTTGAACATCATCAGCGTGCCATGACCGCCCTCTCTCAGCGAATTTGCAGAACTCTCAGCACACTCCCGATCGACAGAACCGCTGCCAGGTACGAGGCGTTGTAGCCCCCGCTCATTCTTCCGCCCGGGCGAATTAGATCTCGGAAACGCCACGCTTGCCGCCATCGCGGCGCAACTGGATGACTACGGGCAAGACCATGCGGATATAGGACATCAGGTCGAGCCCGGAGTAGCCGGCCCTGCTGCATCATCATTGCCAACTGCTCATAGGCGCCGAGCGGGGTGTCGGCATGGGCCGTCGACATCGAGCCCGGATGACCCGTATTGATCGCACGCAGGAACGAGAAAGCCTCCGCGCCGCGAATCTCGCCGACGAAGATCCGGTCAGGCCGCATGCGCAACCTCAAGCAAGTGCTGGATGGTCACACTGGCCGTCCCCTGATCGCCGGGGGACGCCAGGAGATGGACTGAGTTCGCATGTGGGGGGAAGAGTTCGCGCGTATCCTCCAGCGTGAGGATGCGATCCTTCGGATCAATGCTGTTCAGGCATGCGTTGATGAACGTCGTTTTTCCCGAAGAAGTCCCGTCGCTGATGAGAATCGAAACCCGCCTGCGGATGGCGGTGTCGATGAAATCGTAGATCGCATTCTCGCGCAGATTGCGCATTTCGCAAAAGCCGGACAACGATTCCGCTAAATCTCGGCTTTCTTCCAACCATTTCCAGTTCCTGCAATCCAGAAACTGTCCCCTATTTATTTGTCTCAGTCGAGGGGTGCACTCCAACGGTGTCCGGGACTTAGCGGAAAAGGTGTCCGGAACTTACTGAAACACGCACGCAGATGGCTAATCAGTTTGCGCTCGGTGTCGTTCAAACCGCCGAGGGCGACGGCCACCTTTCCGAACGCGCGGGGCGGCGGCAAGCGGCGGACGAACATGCGCGAGGTGGTCAACGGGCTGATGTATGTGCTGTCGACCGGCTGCCAGTGGCGGGCAATCCCGAAGGACCTGCCGCCGCGCTCGACGGTCTATGACTACTCGACTTGTGGACCTGGGACCGCACGCTCGACCGCATTCATCACGCGCTCTCCGTAACCTGCCGGAAACAGGCGGGGCGTGAGGCTTCTCCCACCGCATCCATCATCGACAGCCAGAGCGTGAAAAGCGCGGAAAAGGGGCGCGCCGGATCGACCCGCATGGCTACGATGCGGGCAAGAAGATCAAAGGCAAGAAGCGGCATACTCTCGTCGATACCCAAGGTCTCCTGATGCACGCCCTCGTTCATGCCGCCACATTCAGGACCGCGATGGCGGCGTGGTGGTGATGGCAATGCTTTTCGGACTCTATCCCTTCCTGCTCAAACTCTACGCCGATGGCGGCTATCAGGGGCCGGAGTTCCAAAAGGGGCTGATGAAGACGGTCGCCCAAGTCAATGTCGAAATCGTTAAGCGGTCCGATCAAGCCAAGGGCTTTGTCGTCCTGCCCAGGCGCTGGGTCGTGGAGCGCACTTTTGCTTGGCTTGGCCGCTGCCGCCGCCTCGCCAAGGACTGGGTGTGCCTCAACACCAGGGCGCTCGCCTTCCTTAAGCTGGCCTCCATCCGCCTCATGGTCAGAAGGCTTTGTAATTAATCATTAAGTCCCCGGACTGACTCTAATCCTCCGAAAATGTCGAAGGAAGCTTGCCCATAGCGCCGGTAATCAAAACGTTGCAACACATCCAAGATATATTGTCTACGATAAGAGTCTCTGGCAACGGCAGTCGAATTCCAACGTGCTACTCCCAGTTCATCGCTGCGACCCGCATGAAATTGCCACCGAGTATTCCGCTAATGTCCTTGTTCGAGAAGCTCCGAGCCGACAAGGCGGCCGTGAGTTTCGGGAATACTTCAATGTCGATGAAGCCAAGGTCAGATCCACTTGGATAATGTTCCGGCGGCCAGTAGTTTTTGGCGTTGTCGAACCGAGATTCCAGCGCGTTCGTGATTTCTGCAAAGTCGGTTCCGATGCCCACATGTTGCGGGCCGACCAGCTCACAAAGATAATCGATGTGGCGCGCGAGGAGATCGAGGTCCGACGTATTGTCGCCTGCTTTTGCCAGGTAGATTCGAATTCCTGTGACGCCAATCACGCCGCCCGTATTGGCGCAGGCAATGGCTTGTTCATCCCAAATATTCCGCGGATGCTCATGCAGCACCCGGCTATTTGCGTGACTAATGACAATCGGCTTGGACGAGGCTTCGGCCATGTCGATCGCCATTTTGGCGCTACAATGAGATCCGTCCACAAGCATGCCAACACGGTTCATCTCGTTGATAACATCGCGACCAAAGGGAGTTAGTCCGGTGTTTTCGCCGTGGCAGCCGCCACCCCCCTCGTTGTCCAGATTGTAAACAAAGCTGATTTGGCGCACGCCCAACCGATGGTAAACCTCAACAAGATCCGTCGTCCCATTTAGCGCGGACACGCCCTCAATATCCATGGACACCGCGAGCTTCCCGTCTCGCTTGGCGGCGATAATGTCGCCAACGTTGGACAAGAGGGTATATTTGTCACTGTTTTCGCCTAGCCAACGCCGATAGGCGCCGATCACCGGAAATGCCTGTTGCCAGGGTAACACGTCGTAACCAACATTGGTGCTGACATATGTAAATCCAGCCTTCCGGATGCGTTCCAACGAGTTCATGTCGGGTGGTACCTGCGGGTCGATCCCGCAATGTGCATCCCAGATGATGCTGTTTTGGAATAGGTCATCTACGTTCAACCGGCTCACATCCATCGAATTCACTCCTTCTGCTTGCTGCAGCACACTATGGACGGAAACTAGACTAGTTAACCGGCTGGCTGAACTCCTGCCGTGGCCGCAGCAGTGATCTCGACGGAGCCTTCCTTACGGTTCGGAACCCGAAGTTCCGCAGGTCGAGGCATGTGCCCATACACGACACCGTCATAGCCGAGCTACGGCGTTATCTGGCGGTTCGCGTCATGGTGCGCTCACCGAGGACTCACCGCTGTTTCTGTCTTCGGCGGGCGGAATCACCTGAACGCCGTGCTCATCGCGGCAGAATCGCCCCTACTCCTAAAGCGCGGGCTTTTCTGATCGCCAATCCTGCCAAAGCCAGATCGGCGACCCCAAAACCTTGGAAGCCGAACAGGGCTCTCATTGGCGCACGTGGCCGCGACGAGCCAGAAGCAAGATGGACAAGATCATCCTCAAATTTTACAGAATCAACAAGTGTTCCTGATGCACCAAGTGGTGATGTATATTGCTCCAAGCTGTCTGTGACGAGTCGGTCGAAAGCAGCGAACGTTTCCGGCCGCCAACTTCTGCCTCCGTCGACGGCGGAGGCGAATGCAGAAGACGGTAGAGATCGGGCGTCCAGAAACGGTTTCAATCCGGGCGAACCCGGAACCATGGAGACCACGATCTCGCTTTGACTCAACAGCTCCTCGGGACCGGTTGCAATAATCGGATCTAGCTGTTTTTCGGAAGCAGCAGTCGCAATTCTCTCAGCTGAGCGGACGCTCCGACTTAGGAGATAAATCTTGCGTAGCGACGGAAACAGGTCGACAAACGCTTCAAGATGGCTAAAGGCCTGCAGGCCGCAGCCGATCAAGCCAATCGTTGCAGGTGTCTCAGGCGCGAGATAAATCGCTGCCGCCGCAGACATCGCCGCTGTCCTTATTAGCGTGATCGAATTGCCATCGAGAACTGCAATGGGCGCTCCCGTGTTGTAATCGCTCAAACAGACCAAGCCGTTAATTAACGACCTTGTTTGAGTCCCTTCGACTGGAATAATCGCCACCCATTTTACCGCAGCGATGCTGTCGCCCTCGGATGCAGAGCTCATCGAGATGAACCAAGAATACGGATCGATGGTAATGATGGATTTCGGCAAGCCGACATTGCGGCCAGCCGCGTTGTCACGAAAGGCACTAATAACTGCCTCACGTGCCTCGGTAGGGGTAATTTGCAAGTCTTGGATATCCGCACTCGACAGATAAAGTAGATCTGTTGACATCGCTGGTACTTTCTTTTCATCATGGTAGCCCGAAAACATCTCGGGCAAAACATCTGCGCCTTTGACTCGCATTAAGTGCAAGGCTGTGTCATCGAATCATTTCTGTACGGCTATGGAACGGGTCTTCGTTGCCTCCTGTTCTGGGGTCGGGCCCTAACAATTGGCACCATTTTTTCAACCCTGTCTTTTGTCAGATCTTGCAGTGAACATAGCATTGTACCCGATTGGCGGCTGCAAAGTTTCTGTTAATTCAATTTGTATGTTTTATTGCAAGGCTGAAATACAACGAAAAGAGAGCTGGCGAGTAGCTGGGCAGGCGGCGAGACCGTGACGTGATCAACTCGATGGAACTTATGTCGCAGCGGCAGCCACGCACCTCAGACTCAAGGCGCTCGAATATCGCGATGCTTGCGTCACTCGAAGGTTGAAAATTTCTTGTCCATAGTGGCAATCACCTTGTTCATAGGGGCGATCTATTGCGAATTGGCAACCTGCAGACCTGGGTGCCGGGGCGCTATTGCGATGAAACAGGCGAAGCGTTGATAGAACGAAGTCCGGCAGCGGCAGATGGGCTGTTTGCGCGAACGATCCTCCCTAACCGCAGGAACGGTATAGCGCGGCGGGGAGAGCCGGCAGCTGCCGGACTTCGTTCAATCAACCGACCAGCGTCCGCGTTTCCACTCTCTAGTTCCGTCAAACAGCTAGCCTAAGGCGTCCGAAAAACCGGTAGCAGGCCAGATGTCGTCAACTACCAGATGCCGTAGTATCGGTGCTTTGCCGCAAACTCTAGAAGCCATGGTGTGTTCAGCGCGCTGATTAGGGTGCATCGACATGCAGAGCAAAGTCACGACCCTAGAGGTTGCGAGGTGCATCTGTGCGGCAGACGAGTTCGGGCGCAAGATGGGCCTTCACATTACGATGGGCGACGATTTTGAGGCGTATGTTGGGATCACCAGCAGGCTTCCCGGCAAGTCACCGACGTATCCAAGCTTCCGCTCCGACTGTTCTGATCTTCCGCCTGGAAAGGCCTTTTGGATCGTAGGGCGGGATCGGGAAGGGAGAGTAGCGCATGTCCAGGCACTGCGTTTAGATCATCTATCCAACACAGACCTTGCTGAGCACCTTGGGTCGCTCAGAGCCTGGTTCGCGGATCCTAACCTCAAAGTCGGACCAGGCTCCTCGTCTCGCTGCGATGCGCCGACTGCGCGCAGCATAACCGGGCTGGTCGCGTATCATGGCGACATCTGGTTGCGCGAGGACTTCAGAGGCCGCGGACTCTCTACCTTTATCGGTCACATTGCATTCGGACTGGCTTGGGCTAACTGGGCGCCGGACTTCATTTACGTGCTGGTTGCCGGCTGGCACATCGAAAAAGGCGTAGTCGATCGCTACGGCTATCTTCATTGCGAGCCGCACGGATCAGTCCTGCACTTGCCTGCGCACGGGATAGATGACGACGATTGGCTCATTTGGTTGACGCGAGACGAACTGTTGAAGACGCTTCTTCATCACTGCGGGCGCCAAATTCCCGGTATGGGCTTCGCGCTCGTGTTTAAATCCCTCCAATCCTATATGGGAGCCAAAAATGGTCGCCACAAAATTGAATTTCAGCTTGGATGAATATCGAGCGCGGCTTGGCAAAACGCGCTCTGAGATGCAGAGGCGCGGCATTGATATCCTCATCCTTAGCGAACCGGCGAACATGGCTTGGCTAACGGGGTATGATGGTTGGTCTTTCTATAATCACCAAGCGGTCATCGTGCCCCCAGAGGGTGACCCGATCTGGTGGGGTCGGTGTTCGGACGAGAACGGCGCCGGGCGAACGGTTTATTTTTCGGACGATAACGTCATCAGTTATGCTGACAAGTACGTCCAGACGCCTGTTTGTCATCCGATGAAAGATCTTTGCAAAGTGCTTGTCGACCGCAAGCTCGACAAGGGCGTCATCGGCCTTGAGAAGGACAATTACTATCTGTCCGCGACCGCCTTTGAAACTTTGGTTTCACGGTTACCCAATGCCAAATTCATTGATGCGACGGTGCTCGTGAACTGGCAGCGAGCGATCAAGAGTCCGCAGGAACTCGAGTACATGCGGAAGGCGGGACAGATCGTGACCCTCATGCATGAGCGCATCTTGGGAAAGATGGAACCGGGCATGCGCAAGTGTGACCTTGTTGCAGACATTTACGATGCTGCGATCCGGGGGACCCGCGAGTTTGGAGGTGACTACCCGTCCATCGTACCTATGCTTCCGTCGGGCGCCGATTTAGCGGCGTGCCATCTCACATGGGACGATCAGCCTCTCCGTAACAACGAGGGAACATACTTCGAGATCGCGGGTGTCTACAAGCGCTACCATGTTCCGACCGCGCGGACCTACTGCCTGGGCAAGGTGCCGCAGCATTTCTTGGATGCGGAGAAGGCCACTCTCGAAGGTATGGAAGCGGGCCTCGCGGTTGCCAAGCCAGGCGCAACTTGTGAAGACTGGGCCGTAGCTTTCTTTGATGTCCTTGAAAAATATGGACTGGAGAAAACTACTCGAGCCGGCTATCCAGTCGGGCTGTCATACCCTCCGGATTGGGGTGAACACACGATGAGCTTGCGGCGAGGCGACAGGACCGCGCTCGAGCCCGGCATGATCTTTCACTTCATGACTGGCTTCTGGTACGACGACTGGGGATTCGAAATAACCGAGACCGTTCTCATCACACCTGACGGGAACGAGTGCCTGTCGAAGGTACCTAGGAAGCTTTTCGTCAAAGACTAGTATCCGCACCGAACCGTTCCGAGCGGGGGTGTTCAGCGCTTGTAGCCACAGTAGACCAACCGAGCTATACGGATCTAGCAGGCTGTTGAAGAAGGATCACGTTTAGCCTTGAGGATAGCCTCTTCGCCGTTGCGATAGGCGAAGGTGATGCCGATCGAGCCGTCGTCGAGCAATTCTGCGGAGCCGTCGCCAGTGACTTCGTCCATCTCATCGAAGCCGGCCCATGTGAAGAAGACCATTGAGGGCCCGTACCCGAGATCGAGGGCCGGCTTGCAGGGCGCCAAAGGCGATCTCACCGTGGTTGTCGGCCCCAATGGTGATCGTGGCGGGTCCGCCGAGGTCGAGATAGCCGCGATCCCACAGGTCAGCTTCGATGATCCGCCAGCGGCCGATCAGTTGACAGCCGGCAGGTGCGATCATGTCGGCACCGCCAGCAGCTTCGGCAACCGCACGAGATTGTAGGCGGCGGCGTTGAAAGTGAAGGCCCATCCGACGCGGTCGCGGCCACGCAACTTCGTCTTCGCCTGTCCGGCGACCGTCTTGATCCATCCGAACGCCTCTTCAATGCGCTTGCGAATACGCTGACTGACAGCATAGCCGCTATGCCGCGTCGTGCGCCCGTCGATCGCCGAACTCCGGCCGCCGGTGTTCTGCGCCACATGCGGCGTCACCTTCAGCTCATTGATGAAGTCCTGCGCGTCATAAGCCTTGTCGGCACCGAGTGTGATTGTTTGCGGACGGTCCGCACGCGGTTCGATCATGTGCAGGGCCGCCACCCGCTCGGCATGCCCGTCGGCAAACGTCAGGCAGGCGTCGACCAGAAGGCCATGGCGGTTCTCCATCAGCCCATGCCCCATGAAGCAGAGCTTCGCCTCCTTGCCCCGCCCTTTGCGATAGAGCCTGGCGTCGGGGTCGGTGGTCGAGGCGTGCGTCTCGTTCGATCGCCTCTCGCCGTGGAAGTCCGCTTCCGCATTGCGTCCGCCGCCGTCTGCCGGCGGCTCGCCATGACCACCGCTTGGGCCGTCCTTCGGCTTGACGCTCTTCATCGACGCCCAGGCCTCGATCAGCGTGCCGTCGACCGAGAAGTGATCCGTCGACAGAAGCTTCTTCACCTTGGGTTGCGCCAGCACCGCCGCCAGGAACTTTGCAGCGATGTCGCCCTCCAGCAGCCGGTCACGGTTCTTGGAGAACACCGAATGATCCCAGGCCGCATCGTCGACGCCAATCCCGACGAACCAGCGGAACAGAAGGTCGTATTCCAGCCGCTCCATCAACAGCCGCTCCGAGCGGATCGAGTAGAACGCCTGCAGCAGCATCGCTCGCAGCAGCTTCTCCGGTGGGATCGACGGCCGCCCAATCGGCGAGT
The DNA here is from genome assembly GCF_016756635.1 of Mesorhizobium sp. L-8-10. Lineage (NCBI taxonomy): Bacteria > Pseudomonadati > Pseudomonadota > Alphaproteobacteria > Hyphomicrobiales > Phyllobacteriaceae > Mesorhizobium > Mesorhizobium sp. L-8-10. Next base: position 7,393,984 of record NZ_AP023263.1, read on the forward strand.
ACAGCGCCGCAAACTCCCGCTCCAACGCCGAAAGCGCCTCATTCACAATCGCCCGAATACGGCGCAACGGATGATCGCGCCGCACCCGAGCCTCGAGGTCCACGTAGCTGAACAGTTCGCCCGTCTGTCCGTCACCACCCCGCACGATTCACTCCCACCTCTTCGTGGTCAGAGTGAATCACGAACCTGAGACTGTCGCGAGCCCTTTTTCAACAGCCTGCTAGGACGGCACGTTCCCCAAACCGCCGATGAGAGTGCTCTCGGAGCTTTGTCACGGCGGGCCCGAGTCAACGTGGGCCAGGCAGACAGTGCGAGCGGGCTCACGCTTGAAGAGCCTGTTGCGCAATTGGGCGGGAGGCTTGGGATGAGCGAAAGAGAGGTGCATCGGCTGCGCGGTCATCATCCAAGCGATCTTGCGCCTGACCCATGAGCAGGGTCTTTCGGTGCGTGAAGTGTCGGAAGGGCTGAAGATCAGCAAGACGACAGTATCGACCTATTTGCTACGGGCGCGGGAGGCCGGGCTGTCATGCTGGCCTCTGCCGCCCGGCGTAATGGATCCCCAGCACGCCGATGCCAACTGTCCAGGCAGGGATGACGATGCCGAACTGCGGGCCGACGAAATAGACAAAGAACACCTGCAGCAACAGCGGCGTGGAGCGGATGAACTCCACGATCTCTGCCATAGCTGTAGAGACGTAGCGGTTCGGTGACTGGCGGATCAGCGCGAAGACCAAGCCGAGCACCAGTGCAATCGCGAAGCCGAGCAGCGTGGCCTTAATCGTGACAATCGCCCCCCGATAAAGATACGGGAACGCCTCCCAGACGTAGGACCAGTCCCAGATGTTCATGCCTGCGCTTCCCGCACGAAGCCGCGCGAGAAGCGGCGTTCAAGCCAGCGCACGAAGGGCGTGATGAGGGCGCGCGCGATGACATAATAGCCGAACAGCGCCACCGCGAAGAACAGCAGGTAGTTGCCGGTGGCGTCGGCCGCCAGCTTGGAGGCGGTGGGTGAGCTCGGTGATGGTGATGAAGAAGACGAGCGAGGTACTCTTAAGCAGATCGATCAGCAGGTTGCCCCAAGCGGGCAGCATGGCGCGGATCGCCTGCGGCAGGAAGATACGCCGCATCGCGGTGAGCCGCGGCAAGTTGAGCGCGACGCTGGCTTCATACTGGCCGCGGTCGACGCCCTGGATGGCGGCGCGGACCAACTCGGCGCCGTAACCGGACACATTCATGCCGACGCCGAAGATTGCGACGGTCCAGGGTGACAACGCGACCCCGAAGATAGGCAGCACGAAGAACCACCAGTAGACCTGCACCAGCATCGACGTTCCGCGGAAGAATTCAATATAGACGACGCCGAACCAGCGCAGCGGCCAAAGGGGCGAGATCCGGATCAGGCCGACTATCAGCCCCAGGATGACCGCCACCAGAGATGCCGCGAGGGTCACGACGAGGGTGACCATGACGCCCTTGGCGAGCGCCGCCACGCTGAAGCCGAGCGCCTTTCACCCGCCGGGCGCTCTCCGGCCAGAGACGCGGAGGCGGTGAGGCGTATGGATGGCAATTTCCGGCCTGGCTTCAACGCTTGCAGAGCTCGGCTGCCGTGGTGCCGTCTGACAGGGTGGCTTTAGTGTAGCCGTATTTGCCGACCGACGCCATCATCTCGTCCGAACCGATATAGTCTTTCAGCACGGCATTGAAGGCGTCGACCTCCGCCTGCTGGTTGGGTAGGAAGGCGAGCCCCGAATAATAGCTGTTACCTATCGGGACCAGCTCGACGCTGTCGTCTTTGTCAGTGAACTCCTTCATGGTGAAGTAAGCGCCAGAACCCGCGGCGACACGGTCGGCCTTCACAGCCTGCAGGATTTCCGCCGGGCCGGCGACCTGCATGATCTTGTCATCGGGGACGCCGAGTTTGTGTATGAGCTCGATTTCGCTGTAGCCTGCGCCGGTGACGAAGGTGGGGCCCTTGTCGTGTACATCCTGATAGGAGTGCAGGTTTTCCGGATTGCCCTTCGGCACAATCAGCGCGTCGGTGGCCTTGACGATCGGTTCGGCGAACAGCACGTTGCAGCAGCGCTCCGGCAAGATGTACATGCCGCCCGTGATGACATCGAAGCGCCCGGCCTGCAGGCCGGGAATGAGCGAGCCCCATTCGGTCACGATCGGCTCAACCTTGGTCGTGCCCAGCTTCTTCAGCATGTCGATCGTCATCGCATTGACGAAGCCGAGTGGCTCGTTGTTCTCGCCGGGATAGGCCCAGGGAACCTCGTTGGAGAAGCCGATCCGGACCGTTTCTCCGTTCTTGATCTTCTCAAGCAGAGACTGCGCCGAAGCCGAACCGGCAAACGAGGCTCTGCGCTTCCTTTCCTGATGCTTGTGGCTGTTCACACAGACCACGTTTTATCATCAGCTCGAAGCGCAGCACCTCAAAACAACCCGTTCAAGGCGTGGGGCAAAGCCGAATACCCCATCTAAACACGTAGAGGCCGCCGCGTTAGACACGTCGGCGGCACGAATTGCTTCTCGGAGAGTTCTTCTAGGGGATCACGTCGGCGTGTGCTACATCGTCGCCGTAGTTTGCTCGCGCTTCAAAAAGCCGAACACCTACTGCAACTCTCGCGCGCGCCCGGCGCCATTCCCCTTTTCCCATATTGACTCGTAGTTGCGGAGCATCATTTCCGCGACACCAAAGGTGTGATTACCTAGCCGGGAAGTCAGGCGAGCGTCGATGTCGGGATAGATAAAGAAGGGCAGGGAAATTCGTTCGGCCGGACCACTGTGCACCACCTGATGCGGCGTACTCTTGAACCGGTTATCGCTCAAGGCCTGAAGCATGTCGCCCAGATTGACCACGAGACTGTCGGGGAGGCTCGGTGCCGGTATCCAACGCCCGTGGAACCACACCTGCAAGGAGCGCGTAGGGAGTTCCTCTTGGAGCAGCAGCGTGAAGAAGCCATTGTCGGTATGCTTAGCGGCCGCGCCGCCAGTAGACGGGTACCGAATCACGCGTTGCAGAACCGTCGGCGGGCTGAAATGGCGTCCGAACCAGCCCTTTTCCATATCGAGCAGGTCGGCCAGCGCGTTCCCGAGCTGCGGCACAACCCCATTGAGCACGGTAGCCTGCAAGGCAAGCAGGCTACGCGCGAAACCAGGAGCCAAGGCATCATCCGGAAGGCGTGTGCGTCCGGCAAATGGACGTCGGTCGCTTTCATTCTCGATTCCGAGGTCGAACATTTCCTTTGGGTCCGGCCCGGCCTCGGGATGTAGCATTTCACCGTGCAACGGACTGTATCCACGGGCGGTGGTGGGGTAGACGTTTTGAAAGGCGTGACCATAGCGTTCCTTCGTAGCCAGTGGCAACGCGAAGAAGCGCCGGGAAGCGTCGATCGCTTCCGCGATCTGCTCCTTCGGGATTCCGTGCTCGATAAGGTAGAAGAACCCGTACTCCTCGCACGCCGTGCGTAATCGCTGTTGCTCTTCACGTCGCGTTGCATCGGATGACAGTTTCGCCAATGAGATTTGCGGTAGCGAAGTCATAGTCGCTCCTCCGTCGGTGCTGTGCCCTTGTGGGGCTACCTAAGCCAAAGCTTGTCCTGCATACATAGATCTATTATTTGTCGCAGTGAATATCCTCTAGATTACCCGGCCGCGCAACCCAAAATATACTAAGAATATGCGAAATTACTGTACAATTTATTTAAACGTCCTTTCACATTCGTAGCAGGCGAGGTTATGATCCCCTCGAGTTCAAGAAGTCCTGCAAATGCGAAAGCCTGTTCGTGATATGGGGGAAATCTGCCCAAATTTCACGCTGGACTTGGTGTGGACGGCGTACACGCAGCCCGTATGGCCTTGTGATGTCGATACAGACGCCACGACCGCCACGCTCCAGTGCGTTGGCAATGCGCAACAGCAAGCATTAGTATGCATGTTGATAGAGACGGAATTGCCAAACGCGTGTGAGTGGAAGCGACGGCAAGTTACCTCTTCGGGAATTGTCTGGCATTTTACAGCTCATAAACCTGGATCGGCTTGGCGAAAGATGAATCCGGCCACAACAAGTTTTTTTGATCACCTTTTCGCTGACGATTCCCGGTCTTCTTTCAAAATTGCGTCAGCTATCTTCTCAGCCGCCATGATCGTTGGAATGTTTGTATTGGCGCGGGGGCAGAACGGCATCACCGAAGCATCGGCAATCCTCAAGCCCGAAACGCCACGAACCCGGCCCGACGGATCAGTCACCGCAGCAGGGTCGGAGGCTGGCCCTATCTTGCAGCTCGAGGTCGGATGCCAGTTGCCGGTCACATTCTGTCGGACAAATCGATCGAGATGCTCCTCGTTGTTGATCAGATCTGAAATGCTGTGACCATCGGTTATGACATGCCTAATGAGGGCGCGGCGCAAGCGTGGAGAACTGTCCATGAGCAAAGCAAGCACCGAGGTGAGCCCGTAATTAATCCGATTTACCTTGCTGACCTGCTTCGCTCGTGCATTCCAAGCTGACGGGAACGGGTCGAGCGCGACCACTGACAGTGAATCCTGCTTCAGTAGGCGGGCCATGAAACAGAATCCCTGCTTCAGTCGCTCGGCGTCCCGCTTGTCACTCAACCAGTTGAAATCTACCTGCGGCTCTACGGCATGAGAGCGATCCTTGAGCACGATCGCCCCTGTCGAATAAGCTCGGTTGACCCACAAATAAAGGGAGCCGAGGCGCTCGCCTAGCGGATGCCATGCCGACTTGGCAACCCCCGATATTGCCATGTCCGTCGACGGGCACCCATTGTGGCCCGACGAGTAACGGGCGTGCATCTGAATGTGGCCGCTAACATCGGGCGCCATGCGATCGCTCGGTTTCAAATAGGCAGAAACGGCAATCCCTGGATGTTCTTGAAGGTTCTGGCCCACACCGCTTACATCTGCAACAACCGGAATACCGAGCTTTGTCAGTTGCTCGGCCGGGCCGACCCCGGAGCGCATTAATATGGTGGGCGAGTGGATGGCTCCAGCGCAGAGGATCACGGTCGAAGCGCGATACAACTGCTGGCCGAAGTTGTTTTCCGTCTCGACCCCCGTGATGGCGCGCCCTGAGAAGGCTAGACGCACGACCGTCGTTTCCGGCAAGATTGTCAAATTGGGTCGAGAGCGGACGCTCTCGGACAAGTAGGCCATCGCAGCGGACACGCGGTGGCCGTTTCGGTTGGTTAAGGGAACGACGGAGTAGCCGTCACCAAATGCACCATTGAAGTCCGGCCTGAAATGAATTCCCTCATTGTCATACGCTCTCGACACCGCTCGGATAAAGCCGGACCAATCTGATTGCCGCACACGTCTTATTGGCAGGGGACCAGCCTTGCCGTGAAATTCGCCGCCAAAATCGAGATCGCATTCGAGGCGGCGGAAGTACGGCAGGACCTCTTCCCAACTCCAGCCTGTTGCACCGCTTGAGGCCCAGTTATCGTAGTCTTCGGGGCTACCGCGGTTGGCCACCTGAGCATTGATGCTAGAGCCGCCGCCCATGACCCGGGCCTGCTCGTAACGGATGGGCTTGCGGCCATCCCGAACCGTGGTCGCGTCGAGTGAAGGCCATTGATAGTCAGGATTGAAGTAAGCACGTGTTGGATTGCCGTCCAGGATGTCGTCAGGGACGGCATTCGGGGGCGTATCGGGGCCAGCCTCGACGAGCAGCACGCGATGTCCATCAGCGGAGAGCCTGCTCGCCATGACAGATCCAGAGGAACCGCCACCGATCACGATATAGTCGAAAACCAACACAAGCCTCCCACCATCGGTATGATGCTCAGACGAAGGGATAAAAGGCGCTATTGGCGCTCCCCAGCAGAGGATCACTCGTCAGGCAGCAAAATACCTGATGGTTCCCCGGGAAATCCAGACTACACCCTAGTAGTTGGTGAGAGGCCGAGAATCAGCTAGGATGGAAAGCGGAATCAATGTCGAGATGGCTGCGTGATGACCGAGTCGCGTAGGGGCCTCCTTTCTGAGAGATCGTAATTGCGTTAAACTCAGATAGGGAAATTGCCGAAGAGCGCGGCGAGCCCTCAACGCCGACGCACGATCAAGAACCCAGCGGTTCCGCAACTATTGCCTATGACGCAGCGATTTCGTCAAGTTTAGCCGCTATCTCGCCAGGGCTACGAACTCGGGTTAGCGCACTTTAGGGATTGCGGTTGATCTGATTCCATGGGGCTTCGATGATTCGGAGCCCCTGCCATTACGATTGCCACCCTCTAAAGTGAGGCTGCTCAAATCCTTAGGCGCTGCTGGAGCATTTCGCCGCGATCGAAGACCCGCGAGAGCCATGGGGGATGGCGCATCTGCTGCCGGAAATCCTGCTTCTGGTTGTCTGCGGCACGATCTGCGACGACTATGATCTGATTGCCGATTGGGGCGCGGCGCGTCTCGACTTCCTGCGCCGCTACTTGCCCTATCATCACGGCGTGCCGGGCGGGCGCTGGCTGGCCACGCTGATGAACCGCATCGATCCCGGCCTGTTCTCGGCCGCCTTCACCTCATGGGTGCGACAGACATGACCCGACAAGCCGGACTTCGTCGCCATTGCCGGCAAGACGTCACGGCGCAGCCTCCGCCGAGCTGACGGCCGAACGGGCCGCTCATGCCGTGCACGGCCACTGGCTGGTCGAGAATGCTCTGCACTGGACCCTCGACGTCGTCTTCAACGACGACCAGTCGCGTCTCAGAAAAGGCCACGGCGCACTCAATATGGCCATGGTGCGGCATTTCGCTCTCAACCTTGTCAGAGCCGTCAGAGACAGGCACTCCACCAAACTCAGACGCAAAAAGGCCGGCTAGAGCACTGACTACCTCGCCGTAATCTCGGCGAACTACGCCGTTAAACTGGATTCGAGGCCCTGACTATCTTGCAGTCACCGCACCGATGCGACCTGGCCGATCTTCTTCCAGCTCGCGCCGGCGCGCTGCTTCACCCCCCATCGGCGCCCCGCCTTCACGGCGTGACGCTCGGACGAGCGACGATCCCGGAGCGGATCTCCCTATGTTCCGTGCGCTTGCTGTTCCTCATGCTAAAAGTCACTCCCGCCTATAAGCGGACGCATCAACTACCAGATGCCGTAGTATCGGTGCTTTGCCGCAAACTCTAGAAGCCATGGTGTGTTCAGCGCGCTGATTAGGGTGCATCGACATGCAGAGCAAAGTCACGACCCTAGAGCTTGCGAGGTGCATCTGTGCGGCAGACGAGTTCGGGCGCAAGATGGGCCTTCACATTACGATGGGCGACGATTTTGAGGCGTATGTTGGGATCACCAGCAGGCTTCCCGGCAAGTCACCGACGTATCCAAGCTTCCGCTCCGACTGTTCTGATCTTCCGCCTGGAAAGGCCTTTTGGATCGTAGGGCGGGATCGGGAAGGGAGAGTAGCGCATGTCCAGGCACTGCGTTTAGATCATCTATCCAACACAGACCTTGCTGAGCACCTTGGGTCGCTCAGAGCCTGGTTCGCGGATCCTAACCTCAAAGTCGGGCCCGGCTCCTCGTCTCGCTGCGATGCGCCGACTGCGCGCAGCATAACCGGGCTGGTCGCGTATCATGGCGACATCTGGTTGCGCGAGGACTTCAGAGGCCGCGGACTCTCTACCTTTATCGGTCACATTGCATTCGGACTGGCTTGGGCTAACTGGGCGCCGGACTTCATTTACGCGCTGGTTGCCGGCTGGCACATCGAAAAAGGCGTAGTCGATCGCTACGGCTATCTTCATTGCGAGCCGCACGGATCAGTCCTGCACTTGCCTGCGCACGGGATAGATGACGACGATTGGCTCATTTGGTTGACGCGAGACGAACTGTTGAAGACGCTTCTTGCTTCATCACTGCGGGCGCCCGGTGAGAGTACTGTGGCGACAGCCGACTCTCGATCATGGACAGTATCGCAAGACTGATCTGAGCCGGAATCAGATGAAGTATGAGGTCTCCTCGGCCCGGTGAATGGAGGTTTCCAAATACTACATATTCGAGAGCCTCTAACATCCGTGAGCTGCCGCCATTCCGGCGACGCTGCTGGTCCTGCGTAGCATGCTGGTCGAGACCGCATTGGCCATTGGCATCCGGCAGATTCCAAGAAAGCCTCGGACGCGACATATACGCGACGAGGGGACCGCCTCTTCAAGCGACGAGGGACCGGGAACTGAGGTTAGATTTTACCAACGCAATTCGAAAGGATTGCCCGCGAGATGTTCGTCCTCCCATCGGATTGGCAGGCGGACCAGGAGCGAAGCCCCTTATCAACCGAGTCGGACCGACTTTCGGGAAATCCCATTCACAACTATCCACATAAGATGTTTCACTATTTTGAAGTTGTGTAATATAATAAATAGCAATTTCACGTTCAGATAACCGTCCTCCGTGCTAGAACCTTAACGCCGACCTGCCAAGACGGCGCGCCGAGTCTTAGCCGCAGCTTTGTGCGCCGTTCACAATAGTCGGTGCAAACGGCTGCGGAGAAGAAGCTATGGAACGCTCCCAGATCGAAGAAGTTCCCGTGCTTTCCGCAAGGGAAATAGAGTGCATACTCTGGGCAGCCAGAGGGAAATCGTCCTGGGAGATAGGACGAATACTTAACAGGTCCGAAAACACTGTGAATTTTCATATAAAAAACGTAATGCGGAAATTGGACACGGGCAGCAGAACGGTCGCTGCTATCAAGGCGGTAAGCCTCGGGATTATTGAACTGGAGGAAGCGGTGACCGCCACTGAACTGTCCTCCGGCGATGATTAGAGTCTCGGTCTTTCCGTAAGGCCGCTGAGCCCCCAACCCGAATTGCACGAAGCCAGTTGCGCCAATAATCCCGTTATGGCTGCCGGGGTCTCATAGTCGAGCCACGACTGCGGCCTCGCAGTGCTGAACAACACAACGAGACAACGCCCAGAGGACGTGGGGAACGCGAGTTTTTCGTCCATGGCATCCTCGGGCCGGGTTGTGTTCACATTCATGAGGTGATCGAGACGGCTGACCGGGAGGTTTTGCGCTGCAGGCGCGGTCTGAACCGCATGGCGCAACTGCCCCCCAGTACATTGGCGTCTTGGCGACGCTTCTGCAGGACGGAACGGCCGAATAGGATTCGGGCACAGCATCAAGGCCTCGCGTATCGGGCAGAGGTCTATGCCGCCAGCCCACGCCATATCAGTTCGATCTCAAACCGCACGATGCGAAGACCGCGCGGATGCGGCCATCGCAGGCGCTGCCCGAAGAGACGCGCCTGATGCGGACAAAGCTGACGGTGCGCCTGAACTTCGACCACGTTGCGCAAGGCGATCCTTTATGTGCTGGAGTCCTCGGCCCATCGGCGTCTGCGCAATCGTGAGCAGCCGAGCGCACCGTTCAACGGGAGGTGGCGCGCCCTGATGAATGAGAAGATTCCGGCCCAACCAACTGGAGCGCCCTGCAGTATGCAACGCGCCGTCGCCTGGCGCTCGGCTGGTTTTGCATCGAGACGGTTGATAACGATCTCGGCCGCTCTGCCCCTGGCGGAATCGCGTGAGCTGCTTCGATCGTATGGTCGCCGCAGTCTGTCTCGGGAGGTTGAGGCGGTTGTGGCGCGGGAGGTATCGCGCTTTGCCCGCAACAGTCGCAGTTGGCAACAGCTCATCGAGATGTGCCGTCGATACCGTGCTGATCCACGGGTCTACGCTGCGACGTCCAACTTTAGGTCCACCAGAGCACAAGATCCGGCCGCGCAAACCCGAAAAAGCTGTTCAGCAGCACCCGACGCTTTGCGTTGCCCGATTGACCGGTGACCCCATGAACGAAACCGCCATCAAGTAGCGCGATATCTCCGGCCTTGAGTTGGAATTCGCGACTAGGCACCGCATCGAGATAAGCTGCGGAGTAGGGATATCCCGTGGTCTCCACACCCTGCGACTTTCGATCCGCGACTGTCGGCTTGTGACCCCAGAGCCTCAAGTTTCCACCTTCCTCAGGCATGCTTGGGTAGAAGTTGAGTGCGGCGACGGTGTTGTGCGCCACTGCAGAAAGCTCGTAGTCGTTGCCAGCACACAGGACTTGAGCGACGTCGTCGTGGGGGTCCAAGGAAAAAGTGCCCCTGCCAGACCAACTGAGAGCGCGACAAATATTAGCCTGACCCTGTTCTGAACGCGCCAGCCGCAATTCAATACCCTGGTTGTGAAGCTCGCGCTTTAATGCGTCGAATATTGCTCGGACCGGATCAACCAAATTCTCAAAAAGGGCGTCGACGTGAGGTCGCGCATCTTCCGATTCTGCGAAATAGGTGGCTGCATCCTTCCTGTAGTGGGATGCGCCGACAAGCTGTCCGGGGACGCCATCTTTACGCTCCTTGAGACCAGGACTACCAACAAAGTTCGTGGTAATCTCCTCGGCTACTTCGGTGCTGAAAGCTTGGCTGATGTGCAGAGCCGTGACCTCACCTTTCAAGACTGAGATGATCTCCGCAGTGCTGATCGAGCCGGTTCGTTCCTTGATGGTAAGAGGCGAGATGGCCGGCGTTTGAGCTACTTGGTTAGTCGCCATTGGTTTTCTCCTGTAGTGCCTGATCGAGGATGGCAATGCCGTGATCGAGTTCATCATCTGAGATGGTTATCGGCGGAAGGACTTTGATGACGTCGCGATTTGGCCCCGAGGACTCGATCAGCAGGCCGTTTTCGAACGCGACATCGTGCACACGGCCAGCAACGGCCTGTGACCTGCACTTGAGGCCGGCCATCAGACCACGGCCGCGCTTTTGTTCGATGCACTTGGGGAATTTCGCAACGAGGCGATCAAGGTGTTCTTGCAGTTTGACGGCCGTCCCCTCGACGGCTTTAGTAAACTTCCTATCGGACCACATTTTGCACATGGCCGCGGAAGTCACGAAGGCGAGATTATTGCCTCTGAAGGTCCCGCTATGTTCTCCCGGATTCCATATGTCCATGTCGGGGCGAATCAGAACTATAGACAACGGATTCCCTGAACCGCTTAGCGATTTCGAAAGACACACGATGTCGGGCTCGATTTCTGCGAACTCGAACGAGAAGAAATCGCCCGTTCGTCCCGAACCTGCCTGAATGTCATCGACGATGAAAACAACGTCGTGCTTACGGCAAATGCGCTGAATTTCTGCGAGCCAAGGTGCGGATGCGGTGTTCATGCCGCCTTCTGCCTGGATGGGCTCCAGGATGATTGCGGCCGGCTTTTCTATACCGCTGCCCGGGTCGCCCAACACGTGATCAATGTAACTTGCGGAATCGAAAGTTTGGTTCGGATAGTTCTCGTAAGGGACACGGATCACATCGTGGCGAGCAACGCCGCCAAGCTGTCTGGTTGACGCCGAACCCGACACTGCCAAGGAGCCGAGCGACATGCCATGGTACGAATTTGTGAAGGCCATGACACTCGAGCGGCCGGTATATTTTCGCGCCAGCGCCAACGCCGCTTCGTTAGCGTTTGTCCCGGTTGGCCCAGGAAACTGTATCTTGTAAGAAAGGCCTCTAGGCTTCAGGATCGACTCGACAAACACCTCGATGAAATTACGCTTTGCAGCTGTATACATATCAAGAGACGAAACAATATTATTATCGGCGAGATATTGAATTGCCGGCGCCATAATATCCGGGTTGTTATGACCGTAGTTGAGCGCGCCAGACCCTACAAGGAAATCAATATAGGGTTTGCCGGCCTCGTTCCAGATTGTCGCCCCCAGGGACTTTGTAAAGACTGTAGGAAACGATCGCCCATAGCGACGAACGTTAGACTCGTAAGCTGCGAAAATGTCGATATCCATTAAAGGGCCTCTCTGTATGCGTCTTGCGATCAACGCTGCAGGTTCTATGTTCACGCATTCCAAACCATTGAGTTAGACGATTAGCTACGGCCTATCTCGGACTTAAAGCGAACGTATCATGGTCAGCGACTTGCATTCGCAAAGAGTCTGTAAACTTGTTTGACGAATCTGTTGCAACGCTTTGGCTAGCGATAGCGTGACAGTCAGTACCGCCTTGCGGCAACGCTATCGGCGGCGTTGTTGGCGGGGGCCACTGACATAACCGCACCGGTTTTTCCAGCATGACTGCAACCACGATGCTTGGGTATTTCTCTATGTCGGCCGTGACGGGATCCTTGCCGACGAGTAGCTGTGACAGATAGCGATTTCTCTCCTTCGATGTGACGGCGAGACCGGTGCTCGCTCGAGTTTCGTTTTGGAACGCGGACGAGCCAGACCGCGATTTGCGATAGAACTGGAACTGACCGCGGCCTCTAATCGAGGCCGTGGCCGCCGTGCCGGTGATTGGGCTGTTCCGTGGGCGGCGCGTTGGCCCACCTGGCTTGACGGCATTTACAATGCCTCAGTCGGCCCTCGCGAGATGACGGCCGCACTGCAGGCCACGGGCCGAGCACGCTAGTGGTGTTCGCCACCCAGGAGCTGACGCAGACGGCGCTGCTTTGAGAAGGCGCGATCGAAGCGGTATCGACAACCCCGGTGTTCGCAACCGCACCGGTGGTGACGACGGCGCGGCTTTTGGAGCGCAGCACAACTAAAAGTTCCCACCCGGTCTACATTCATATGATAGAAAACGCTGGCTCAGGCGACGACACTGGCGATTTGTCCGATGCCGCTTTCTGTGCGCAAGGTTTCACTCTGTCCGACATCCGACAATTGTTGGATGTCAGACAGGGCCCCAAATCCGCTAACCAGTGCCTTATATTGAATTTTTCTCTCTGGCACGTTCTGTGCAGTGCGACTTGCGAATGCATCAGCAAGAAAATAGTCCCATGATCACACTCACTGAAAACGCCGTCGCCGCCGTCAAGGCCGCGCTTTCCCGCGCCGACGAACCGGCGGAAGGCTTTCGCATCAAGGTCGAGGCGGGCGGCTGCGCCGGCTTCAAATACCTGATGGGTCTGGAAAGCGTCTCGCGGGAGGGCGATGCCATCATGGAGACGGACGGGTTCAAGGTGTTCGTCGACGCAAACTCCCAGCCCCATCTCGCCGGCATGACCGTTGACTTCGTCACGGACCTGGAGTCCTCGGGCTTTGTCTTCGACAATCCCAATGCGGGGGACAAATGCGCCTGCGGCAAGGCCTTCGGCTAGCCGCCATAACGACAAGGATCGGCGCCATGCGGGATGACACCGACAACGTTTACCTCTTCAGCGACAAGGTCTATTTCATCAACCCGAACAATGTCGGCGCTTTGGACACCCCCAATGCGGCCGGCGAGGTCGGCGCCGTCGCCTGCGGCGGTGGGCTTAAATTGACGATGGGTTTCGACCGTAAGACGCAAACGATCACCGCCGCAACGTTCCAGACCTTCGGCCGCGGCTCGGCCATAACCGCTTCCTCGGCGTTTAACGAATTCATCGTCGGCAAGACCATCGATGAAGCCCTTCAGATCACCGATCAGGACATAGCGGGTTTTTTCGGCGCCCTGCCGCCGCACATGACATCCTCATCGCTCGACCGCCTCATCCTGGAGCGCGGCTTGCGGCTGATGAGCGAGTTCTTCCGTGCTGTGAGGCAGGCTTTCGACGAGACACCAGGATTCTCACGCCTCGTCCTCGTCAAGGCATCATCGCCATGAGCGACGTGATCGAACCATTTCTCGTGATGATAGGCTTCGAGGAGCCAGAGACCCTTCCCCGCAGCCTTCCCCCACTGAACCCTAATTCTGTGTGGAGTTCGGCCGAACGGGTTTTCGGCATCGGGCCTCGACGGTGGAACAAGCTGCACAACATGCCACATGGCATTCCTCACCTTTTGCCGCGTCTCGTCAGCCTGCAGAGACGCTCCCTTGCTCACTCGAAGGCCGCGTAAGCAATGCCATATGCGGTCAAGGAAATTTTCTACACCCTTCAAGGCGAAGGACGAAATGCCGGGCGGGCTGCCGTATTTTGTCGTTTCGCCGGCTGTAACCTTTGGTCGGGACGTGAAAGCGACCGGGCAACCGCATTCTGCGGATTCTGCGACACCGATTTCGTTGGGGTAGATGGCTCCAGTGGCGGGCATTTTGCCACCGCGCGGGAGCTTGCGTTGGCGGTCGAACAAGCCTGGCGCGGGTCGGGAACTGGGCAGCGTCTTGTCGTGCTCACCGGAGGGGAACCCCTTCTCCAGATCGATGAAGAACTCCTTGAAGCGCTGCATTCCTTGGCGTTTGAAGTTGCCGTGGAGACAAACGGTACCATCCCCACACCCGCCGGCATCGACTGGCTGTGCGTCAGTCCGAAATGCAATGCACGCCTCGTGGTCATGGCAGGGGACGAGCTAAAACTTGTATATCCTCAGATTGGCGCGGAGCCCGAACATTTCGAAGTTCTCGCGTTTGAGCACCTTTTGCTTCAGCCGATGGACGGACCCGAGCGCGAGGCGAATACGGCCGCCGCAGTGGCCTATTGTCTTGCCAACCCACGTTGGCGTTTGAGCCTTCAAACCCACAAGTTTCTCGGGATCCCATGAAAATTACGCAAGCTTTCACCTTCGAGGCAGCGCACTGTCTTCCGCGCGTGCCAAAGACCCATCGCTGTCACGGCATGCATGGCCACTCATACCGTGTGGAACTGCGTCTGGGAGGGCCCGTCGATCCAGACACGGGCTTTGTCATCGATTTCTTCGATGTCGAGGCTGTGTTCGGACCGCTTCTACAACGTCTCGACCATCAGTATCTGAATGAGATTGAGGGTCTCGACAATCCGACCGCGGAAAACATTGCGGTCTGGATCTGGGTCCAAACCAAGCCGCTTCTTGGCCAAATGTGCTCGGTAACAGTCTATGAGACACCGCTGTGCTGGGCTGAATACGAGGGTTGACCCGATGCAACCAGATCCGGGAACCGGACTCGTCCTTTTCTCCGGCGGCCAGGATTCGACAACCTGCCTGGCTTGGGCGCTCGAGAACTTCGAGCGCGTCGAGACAATCGGCTTCGACTATGGGCAGCGGCACCGGATCGAGCTCGATGTGCGGCCCTACCTGCTCGGGCGCATTCGAACAGACTTTCCGGCCTGGCGTGGGCGACTAGCAGGCTGTTGAAGAAGGATCACGTTTAGCCTTGAGGATAGCCTCTTCGCCGTTGCGATAGGCGAAGGTGATGCCGATCGAGCCGTCGTCGAGCAATTCTGCGGAGCCGTCGCCAGTGACTTCGTCCATCTCATCGAAGCCGGCCCATGTGAAGAAGACCATTGAGGGCCCGTACCCGAGATCGAGGGCCGGCTTGCAGGGCGCCAAAGGCGATCTCACCGTGGTTGTCGGCCCCAATGGTGATCGTGGCGGGTCCGCCGAGGTCGAGATAGCCGCGATCCCACAGGTCAGCTTCGATGATCCGCCAGCGGCCGATCAGTTGACAGCCGGCAGGTGCGATCATGTCGGCACCGCCAGCAGCTTCGGCAACCGCACGAGATTGTAGGCGGCGGCGTTGAAAGTGAAGGCCCATCCGACGCGGTCGCGGCCACGCAACTTCGTCTTCGCCTGTCCGGCGACCGTCTTGATCCATCCGAACGCCTCTTCAATGCGCTTGCGAATACGCTGACTGACAGCATAGCCGCTATGCCGCGTCGTGCGCCCGTCGATCGCCGAACTCCGGCCGCCGGTGTTCTGCGCCACATGCGGCGTCACCTTCAGCTCATTGATGAAGTCCTGCGCGTCATAAGCCTTGTCGGCACCGAGTGTGATTGTTTGCGGACGGTCCGCACGCGGTTCGATCATGTGCAGGGCCGCCACCCGCTCGGCATGCCCGTCGGCAAACGTCAGGCAGGCGTCGACCAGAAGGCCATGGCGGTTCTCCATCAGCCCATGCCCCATGAAGCAGAGCTTCGCCTCCTTGCCCCGCCCTTTGCGATAGAGCCTGGCGTCGGGGTCGGTGGTCGAGGCGTGCGTCTCGTTCGATCGCCTCTCGCCGTGGAAGTCCGCTTCCGCATTGCGTCCGCCGCCGTCTGCCGGCGGCTCGCCATGACCACCGCTTGGGCCGTCCTTCGGCTTGACGCTCTTCATCGACGCCCAGGCCTCGATCAGCGTGCCGTCGACCGAGAAGTGATCCGTCGACAGAAGCTTCTTCACCTTGGGTTGCGCCAGCACCGCCGCCAGGAACTTTGCAGCGATGTCGCCCTCCAGCAGCCGGTCACGGTTCTTGGAGAACACCGAATGATCCCAGGCCGCATCGTCGACGCCAATCCCGACGAACCAGCGGAACAGAAGGTCGTATTCCAGCCGCTCCATCAACAGCCGCTCCGAGCGGATCGAGTAGAACGCCTGCAGCAGCATCGCTCGCAGCAGCTTCTCCGGTGGGATCGACGGCCGCCCAATCGGCGAGTACAGCGCCGCAAACTCCCGCTCCAACGCCGAAAGCGCCTCATTCACAATCGCCCGAATACGGCGCAACGGATGATCGCGCCGCACCCGAGCCTCGAGGTCCACGTAGCTGAACAGTTCGCCCGTCTGTCCGTCACCACCCCGCACGATTCACTCCCACCTCTTCGTGGTCAGAGTGAATCACGAACCTGAGACTGTCGCGAGCCCTTTTTCAACAGCCTGCTAGGCGAGGACCACATGATCGACATGACCGTGCTCGGCCAAATCAGTGATACCGCGCTCACGCGCGACGTCGAGGTCGCACTGAACGCGAACGGTCTAACAAATACCTTCGTGCCTTGCCGGAACCTTCTCGTGATCGGCGTGTCCGAGACGGATTGTTTCAGCTACCCGGATTGTCGAGATGACGCAGTTAAAGCGATGCAACTTGCCCTGAACCTTGGAATGGAGACGCGTTTCGTCATTCACACACCCCTCATGCGGCGCGACAAGGCGCAGACCTGGGCGCTGGCGGATTGGCTGGGCGGCGAGGCGCTGGTGAGGCTCATCTGCGAGGGAAGCCACACATGCTATAGCGGAGACCGAGAGCATAGACATAGCTGGGGTTTCGGTTGCGGGACCTGCGTCGATTGTGATCTTCGCGCAGCAGGATGGGAGCAATTCCGATCCCGCAAAGAGGCACCGGTGGCCGCCCATGAAATGACGTGAGCGCCCAGATCCAGGCCGACGGTGGCAATCTGTTCCATAGATCGTTTCCTTCTCTTTGTGGTGTTCAGCACGACCAGGGTGGGCGCCTTCGATGCCGTTTCGAAGGGCTGTTCCATACCATCGACCTTGATGATCTTTGCCGTTCGCGTGGGTGCTGTTTGATAGGGGAGTTCAGCACCATGGCGAGCAAGCTGCGGTTGTTATCCTTAATCCCGTCGGATTGATCGTGGAGCGTACCGCCAAGAAAAAGGGGAGGTTGTGGTTTC
Organism: Mesorhizobium sp. L-8-10; assembly: GCF_016756635.1. Taxonomy (NCBI): domain Bacteria; kingdom Pseudomonadati; phylum Pseudomonadota; class Alphaproteobacteria; order Hyphomicrobiales; family Phyllobacteriaceae; genus Mesorhizobium; species Mesorhizobium sp. L-8-10. The sequence goes on from NZ_AP023263.1 coordinate 7,411,264, forward strand.
GACGAGAGGCAGTTGATGCCCGAGCCTGCCCTTATCCTGGAGGATCGTCCATGCAGGTCCATAACCAGCATGGCCGCACCACTGGCATCATTGAAGCGACGAATGACGACCTCATCGGCAATCGATGCCGGCGCCTGCGTAAGCCCGCACGGGCGCAGGCGCCTGCGGCGACGCGATGTTGCGGATATCACCCCTGGCCTGCCTCGGTCCACTCAAAGGATTCCTGATAAGCGCCTTCGATCTGGCATGCTCGTGCGTCCAGTGAATGCGCGTGCCGCCTTGATGGCGATCGTCACAGCCTCAGTGCCGATGTTTGACGAAATGGATCTGCTCGACCGCCGGAAGGCAATCGAGCAGGTAGTTCAGCAAGGTCGATCTCATGTGCGTCGAATTGAAAAGGCGGCTGCCGTCACGAACGATACGCGTGACTGCATCAAGCGCCGGGGCAAAGCCATCCCAATGAATCAGAATGGCGAAATTGTTGTCGAGGTCCAGAAAGCACTGTCCGTTGACGTCAGCCAGATTGGCGCCTGCGTTGCAGCGCGCCGCGCGGCTTCGGATCGCACAGCCGCAGCGCGCGTGGTGCCATCGGGCGGGAGGCCGCGGGCGAACAATCTTGCCGATTGGCGTCAGGCGGCGCGGAGATTTCGTCAAACATGTTAGGCCTCTCCTCGAAGAATCCGGAGAGCTACGCCTCTTTTGCCGCTGACATGGCATTTGCACTTTGAAGGCGTCATTCACGAACTACATATGGAGGCGGCTGATGAACAGGCCAACGATCGCCGATCTGGCGAAAGCCGCGGGCGTAAGTGTTTCCACGGTCAATAGGCTCTTGCACGGAACTGGCACACTGCGACCGCAGACGGCCGACCTCATCTTGAACGCAGCGCAGCAGATCGGCTTCCACAGTTCGGGGCCGCTGCACGAACGCAGGCGGGACAATCTCCCGCATCGGCACTTGAGCTTTCTCATGCAGCAATCGCACCGGCCGCTCTGTCAGATCTGGGCCGAGGCGCTTCTAGATGCCTGTGCGCGACGCACAGATGCGGTTATTGAGCCAGACGTGCTCTTCGAGGACGACCCTTCCCCAGAAGCAGTCGCTGCCAATCTGCTCAAGATAGGCGAAAGCGCCGATGCAATCGCTGTAATCTCGGCCGATCACCCGCTCGTCGGTCAGGCGATTGATGAGTTGCGCATCAAGGGCGTTCCGGTGATCGCCTACGTGACCGACCTGTCCGCCGCCAGCCGGGCCGGCTTTGTGGGAACCGACAACTGGAAGGCCGGCCGCACCGCCGCATGGTTTATCAGCCAGACGTCCGGTCGGCCCGGCAAGGTCTTTCCTCTCATCGGCAGCAATCGTTATCAGTTCCAAGACATCTTGGATGCGAGCTTTCGCTCCTACATGCGCGACTACGCGCCCGAGTTCCACGTCAGCGAAACCCTCATGACCCATGAGACGCCGAATAACGCCTATGCAGTCGTTCGCAGGCTGATAGCGGAGGAGCCGGAGCTCAGGGGCATCGTTGTCAATGGCGGCGGCATTTCCGGCGTCCTGCGTGCTATGCGCGAGCTCGCTGCGGAGCAGCAGTGCAAAATCCGGGTCGTCTGCCGCGACATCGGGCCGGAGACACGCAAGGGATTGAGCGAAGGCTTGATTACGGCTTCCTTGTGTCATCCCGTCGACAGGATGCCTGAAGAACTCATCGACGTGATGCTGCGCATGATCGAACGCACGGACACGCGGCTAATCGGACAGCAGATTGTTCCGTTCGAGATCCTCACGCCAGAGAGCATTTGGACTTAAGAATCGGAAGAGCCATCGTCGTTCGGATAAGGTCATCCGTGCCGCTACGAAGCGACGACCGCTTCCTGGGAGGAAACTGGGCGCAAGGGCGGTTCGGCACTCATGACCCTCGTATCCACCGAAAGAGGCCAGGAGGACGAGGAGATGGAAATCCCCGAGGAAGACGATTCTGTCGAGAGCTGGACCTCACGCTTGCGCCAATGATTACTCTGGTTCTGCGGCGTTCGTGCCGATTTGCGCGGCTTGTGGCGCGCCAACCTTATAAGCGCGTCGATCGAGGCAGCGCACCGGGCGATCTATAGAGAATTTGCTGTTCGCCCCGTGACTATGGCAGATATGTCGAGCTGTTTCATCATAGCGAGCAACCGAGCCGTTTGGGCTTGATTTAGGCGCCGACGGTTAATGACGGCGCGGATCTCGCGGCCGAGCTTGGCTTTCCGCAATTCCTCTTCGGAATTGTCAAAGCCCAAATCCGCAAACAAGTTGCCGGTGGTCATTTAGCCGTTGATTCTTCAGTCATGACTTTGTTCCTTTCCCATAGTTTTCGCGATCGTGCGTCTCGGCCACCTTCAATCGCTGTAACGAGATCGACTTCGCACTTGCGCGTGTCCCTGCCCTTCTTCTGGAAGCAAGGATGTAGATCACACCAGCGACGCGACGGTATGGACGGCGTGATAGATATCCCGGTCTAGTCGTTGACCACCTCAAGGGTGCTTCGGCCGCCAAATCCCTTGAGGGGTTGACCGGCAGATGCTGCTCGCCATTTGTGCATCGTTGATTGCAACACCCATTACGCTGCAGACATCGACCAATCTGACTCCGCTCAGCTACAAAATAAAAGATTCGGGTCAAACAGCCGTTTTTGCCAAGTGATGACATTTTCGGATGAACGCATTTTGGACTGCACGGACCGTTCCAGCTCGGCACAAACCGTCTCAGCTACCTTCAATCGCGCTCTGCAAATCCACCCATCGAGCACTTTGGCGGTTCTACATCGATAATGAGCCCAGTTTTGCTTTTTTGAGGGGGTATCCCTCTTGCTTTGTCCTATCATGCAACATGCCGAAGCGAATATCCCGGTAAAACTTGGCTGCAGCGCATCGCGTCTAGCGCTCGCTGGGCGGAGCTGGTCCGGGTTGCGAAGCCCGGCGAGCGCGGATCGTCTTGGGCGATGTGGTGATCAGGCGCGGTTCTTGAAGCGCCAGGATTCATGTCCGATTTCGGTGATCTCGCAACGATGCGTGAGAGGATCGAGCAGTGCGGTAGTTGTCCCGTCGAAGAAGCGGCCGCGCCCGTCCCGGATGAGCGCCCGGGCGATGGCAATGGCCAGATGCGACTTCCCGTTCCGGGCCGCCAATCAGCACGCCATTGGACAAAGACTGTCAAGGGCATCTCAACCGCCGGGCGGCGGCTAAGAAGGAGAAGAGGTGATGGAACGCAAGCTTGATGACGTGATCGCCGCCCTCCCCGAGGAGCGTCGGGAGCGTGTCGACGCACGTTCGAAGAGTTAAAGGACGAGGTCGAGAGCCTCGGAGAGCTGCGCCATGCGGCTGGGAAGCCCAGTGGCCTGCTGCCGGTTTTTCGGACACCAGGTTAAGCTAACATCGCTTGTTCCTCGAACTCCACGGGGCTGAGATAGCCCAGCGTCGAGTGCCGTCGCCGGGGGTTGTAGAAGCACTCGATGTAGTCGAACACATCCGCCCTGGCGTCGTCCCTCGTCCTGTAGACCTTGCGGGCTGTCCGTTCGGTCTTAAGCGACGAGAAAAAGCTCTCCATCGCGGCATTGTCCCAGACGTTGCCCGACCGGCTCATCGAACAGGTGATGCCGTGGTCGGCCATCAGGCGCTGGAACTGCTCGCTGGTGTATTGCGATCCCTGGTCCGAATGATGCAGCAGGCTGTCCGGCTTGCCTCGGCGCCAGATCGCCATGATGAGGGCGTCGGTCACGAGCTGGGCCGTCATCTCCGCCTTCATCGCCCAGCCGACGACACGGCGGGAGAACAGATCGACGACGGCGGCAACGTAGAGCCAGCCTTCGGCGGTCCAGATGTAGGTGAAGTCGGCGATCCACTTCTGGTTCGGGGCCGCTGCCTCGAAGGCGCGGTCGAGGAGGTTGTCCGACACTGCCGCTCGCTCGCCAATGTCCTTCGGCAGCCCACGGCGGCGCGGCCGGGCACGCAGCCCGTTCTCACGCATGAGCCTCTCGACACGATGAAGGCCGCAGGAGAAGCCTTCAGCCAGAACGTCGTGCCAGACGCGGCGAGCGCCATAGGTGCGGTCGCTGCTTTTGAAGCTGCGATCGATCTTCGTCACCAGGACTTCGTCGTGCCGAGCGCGAGCGCTGGGGCTGCGGTTGAGCCAGGCATGGAAGCCCGAGCGGGAGACATCCAGCGCACTGCACAGCCATGCCACCGGCCAGATCGAACGGTGCCTCGCGATGAAAGCGAACCTCATATCGCTTCCCTCGCGAAGTAGGCTGCGGCCTTTTTTAGGATGTCGCGCTCCGCCTTCAGCTTCGCCACTTCCTTGCGCAGCCGATCGATCTCAAGCTGCTCCGGCTTCATCTGCCCATGGCCGGGAAAGGCATGCTGCGGATCGGTCGACAGCTCGCGCACCCATTTGCGCAGCACGTTCTCGTGGAGATCAAGATCGCGCGCCGCCTGAGCAACCGCAACGCCCCGATCCTTCACCAGCCTCACCGCCTCAAGCTTGAACTCGCGGCTGAACTTCCTTCTTCGCATTCCCACTCTCCAGTTCCGTTAAACACCTTATCTCGGTGTCCACGAAACCGGCAGCAGGCCACAGGGAGATTGCCTCGACCTTCAAGATCAAGCAGCCCTCTGTCTCGAGGATCGAGAAACAGGCCGATATGGATCTGTCGACACTTAGAGCTACGTAGAGGCGATCGGGGGACAAACTCGACCTCATCGTCGCCTCGCCTCGCGCGCGCCGCCTCGGTATAGAGCGGCTCGGCTACGTCGTAGCCCCCACCCCCCTCCGCACGTAGTGCTCAAAGAGCCAGGTGGACGAACCCGCCTGAAAGCAAGCGCGCCGGCTGAACGCGCCGTTTCGGTCAAAATTGCCGAAAAGACGACGGTCTCGTCTACGCTCGCGATACATGGGCAAGCCCTCGTTAGACCCGATACCGATCTGCCCGCTCTCACGCTCGCGGGGGACGCCTCTTCCCTCGCCCGGGCTGGCCCAGTTCACCGCCGCGCTGGGGGTGTGCGGCGATGTGCTCGCCGACGACGACCAGCTCGAGCACGCTTGGTCACAGCTTCCATACCTGATCAGGTAGATACCTCCGCACCTGCGCGACATCTTCAGTTGTTTCCAATTTATTTAATTTGCGGCGATCATCGCCGCACGCAGAATGGCAAAAAACGTTAAACGGCCATGTCTGCTGCCTTCTTATGCGGCTCCAGGACACATTGAGCAGAGGCGAATACTGGCAAGCATCCAGCGCCACGACCCCACCTCGTGGCGGCAGTTAACTGCCCACTGCGGTTTCCCAAAGGCCTTCGGACAAAATTGGCGCAGCGCTGTTACGGCAGGCACAGCACGTGGAAATCTGTCGAGCATCAGCCATTGCGAAAGGTGTAGCCATAACCGTTGATGGCCGGCGCGCCGCCGAGATGCGCGTAGAGTATCCTCGAGCCCTCTGGAAAAAAGCCTTTTTGGATGAGGTCAATCATCCCTTGCATCGATTTGCCCTCATAGACGGGATCGGTAATCATACCCTCGAGCCGCGCACACAGACGGATCGCCGCCTTGGTTTCCTCGGATGGAATGCCGTACCGCGGGTACGCGTAGTCTTCGAGCAGCACCACGTCATCCTCGACAGGTTCCGTTCCGAGCTCGACGAGGGTCGCTGTATGTCGGGCAATGCTTAGCACCTGCGCCTTGGTTTTTGCAGGCGTGGCAGAGGCATCGATACCGATCACCTTGCGCTGTCGACCGTCCTTGGCGAATCCGACGAGCATGCCGGCATGCGTTGAACCGGTGACCGTGCAAACGACCATGTAGTCGAAGCCAAACCCTAGCTGTTCCTCCTGGGCGCGCACTTCCTCCGCGAACCCCACATAGCCGAGGCCTCCATTCGGATGAACAGACGCCCCGGCCGGTATCGCATAAGGCCTGCCGCCCCTTGCCTTGACCTCATAGAGCGCTTTTTCCCAACTGTGCCGGATGCCGATGTCAAAGCCATTCGTCGACCAGACGCACTTCCGCTCCCATGATCCGGCTCAAGAGAATGTTGCCGACGCGGTCGTAGACGGCATCCTCATGGGGGACCCAGCTCTCGTGAACCAGGAGACATTTCATGCCGATCTTGGCGGCAACGGCTGCAACCATCCGCGTGTGGTTGGACTGCACGCCGCCGACGGTGACCAGGGTATCGGCATCCGACGCGATCGCGTCGGGGATGATGTATTCGAGCTTGCGGAGCTTGTTTCCGCCGAACGCGAGACCGGAGTTGCAGTCCTCGCGTTTGGCGTAGATCTCCACCTTGCCGCCCAGATGCTTGCCGAGCCGGTCGAGCTTCTCAATGGGTGTGGGTCCAAAGGTGAGCGGGTAACGTTCGAATTTTTCCAGCATATTCTCTCCGGCGATGATCATTCAGCTGAAATAGCCACGCAAAACTCGTCCATAAGCGCTGCTTGGATTGGTCGGCCGCGCTCTCCGACCACCCATCAGAGCTTTGGGGATTTTCCAGCGCTTTCCTTGCGACTGAAACGAAGCGATCCACATGTCGGCATGCTGCGATGAGGCGACCATCGCCTAGGAAACCTACGACGACACGCGGTCGGCATCTGTGTTTTTGCCAGCTTTGCGAGCGCAGCTAGACCGCCAAACCAACAGACTTCGATAAAAACGCAGTGGCTCTTGTTTGCGCTTGGATCGGCAGAACCGCACAGTTGCCGAGCCGAATTCTGCGAGGCGATTTTTGTGGCGCTCAACGCCTCACAGAAGTTTCAGCTGCTCGATCGAAGTACTCGTCTACCTGATCGAAACGGGTGCCAATGCCCTCGAAAGGCTGGCCTCGCCGCGGCCGTAAGTCGCCGCGTCATAGTTGACGAGCGTGTCGGTCCTGGCTGTATCCAGCAGCTGATTGGTGATTTGTGTCGGTGTTGCGGACGTGAACTTGCTGCCAAGGATGGCGGCATAGCCAGCTACAACAGGTGCCGCGAAAGACGTTCCGGATAGCCCAATCTTGTCGCTATCGACCCCCACCGTGAGGAAGTGGTTCTGCACCTCCGAATCTGAACCGGCGTAATTCGAATAGGAGGCGAGCTTCGCCTTGTTTTCGGGAGTGCCATTGTGCTCGACCGCACCCACAAAGATTGTCGATTGCGTCCCAGTCAGCTCAAGAGCTAGGAAATCAATATCCCCTTCGGCCGGGGTACCTACCGCTACGGATTTGTTTCCGGCTGCCTTTGTGAAGACCGCGGCACCCGCCCGGGCCGCATCGACAATCGACTGCTCGAGCCGGTACCCGCTCACTGGGTTTTCAAGGGCATAGCTCAGATTAATGACATTGAGCCCCTCCTCCAGCGTCAACGGAACTGCTTCCAAATAGTCAAGCTCGACTATCTTTGCGCCAGGCGCCACCATGCCAGCTCCTTGAGCGATCCACTGCCCATGTTGCCGCCATTGGGGGCCGTAGCCGAGATCCCCAAACTCATCCATTTCACCTGTGAAGTCGTCTGCGACAGTCACCGATACGCCGGAACCGGTATAGCCCGATGCCCATGCTTCACCAATATCCGGGCTCATCCAGCAAAAGGTCCCGTCGGCATTTTGTGGGCAGCCCGAGCTACTGCTTTCCGTGGTTGGCGTTCCGGTCGTTCCTTTACCGCTGACCCGCGCATCGAGATCACCAGCAAAACCGGGTGCCGTCAGCAGGCACATGAAAAGACCGGCAACGAGTCCTACCGGGAACAATTGTGTTTTGTGCATAATAAACTTCCTGTCTGGATTGTTCTTCATCAACGAAATGTACCGCCTATGCCTTTCACTATCTCTAGAATTCACCCCTGAACCGAAGATCGAGTTTCAATCGGCTTGGATTGATGTTTGCCATATATTTCAACGTGTCCGCAGGCCGGAGTTGCGACGCGGCCAGACGGCAATTCACTGTCTGGAAGCCGCCGACGGCGCCATAGTCAGCCGTGCAAGGTCGTTCCGTCAGGTTCCCGCCCAAAATCGAACTGACGGTGAGAGAAAGCGTCGTGGACGGCGTCGGTCGCTTTTGCAGAATCGAAAGACACGTTGGTACCACCCGACAGCTCGTATCCGCCTTGTCCCAGATGGTTGGCCGCCGCGGTTAGCTCCGAACCCTGGGAAATGCCGACAAGGCTGGTCTCCTGTCCGTTCGCAGTCATAGTGCTGACGAAGAATGTCATCACGAACAGGACGTAACTCGCCAACCGTATGCACATCTGCAACGCCCCTTGTTGGAGCCGCCAGCAAATCATGTGATCGACACGCGTACTGCAGTCCCTCGCCGCATCTTCAAACCCCACGGAGGCTCCTAGCCGCAGACGCATGGCCGCCAGCGGCCAACGTGTTCATTCGCAACAAATCTGTGATCTCCCGTCCTTCAATTTTGCCGAGCCATCTCTTCGCTCTTCCCTGGCAAGCAGCTCCCGCCCTCTCAACGGAATCGAGCAAAATTCATGCCGATCTAGATGACGGCGCCAGGGAAGGAATAGTATGTTTGTTTTCAGTGGCTTAGACGAAACGTCCAAGACGCCGGCCAACCAAGGCTGTGTCGTCGAACCGACAAAGCCGACACAACACGCTGAGCGTGAACCCTCCCGCATGGCCAACACTCCCTTCTCGCTCCGGCCATGCGTCGGAGAGCCTCGAAACGGCCTTCATTTTCCATTCGACGCAATCCTCTTCAGTCGGACATTGCGCCGCCCAATTTGAAGTTCTGTACGCGAATCGTCTGAAAAGGCATGCCCGGCAGAGACGGACCTCCCTGCCGGCCGGGTTCGCCTTGGGAGGTGGCGTAAGCTAGCGACTTTCGTGGCGGTGGGACCACTCAGTCCGTGCGTTTGCGCAATAACGAGCATGTACCGTGCCAAGCCAAAAAGCATTTAAGAAACACCCGAGAGTCAGCTTCCTCCACGTTGCGTACCAGACATTGTCGGCTATCGGACAATGCCGAACGAGGCCTCTCGGCATCGACCTACACCTTAACCAGAGCGCACTCACCAGGCCGTTCGATGCCATTTCGACCTGGCGAACTGGTGGTGACCGGGTTTTAGCTCCGAACTGTTCGCAGGCTGACGGACAGGGCGTATGTTTACCTTCAATGCAGAGGGCGCGGCCACGAGAGACGGCGCGGCGAATGTGGCGGGCAGATGATCGCGAGGATCGCCACAATCGGCATGGCCGCGCCGTAGGCCAATCAGCCCTTCGGCGACCTCGCGATGTGACGCCCCAGCAAGTGAGCCGTCGAGCCCACGAAGAACGAAGGTTAGACGCGTTTTCCGGCTTTGGCCCAGACTTAGTTCATTGAGGCACTCGAGCGCCCTCAGGCGGTGCTTCGAAAACATCGCGGGCCAGGTCGCCTCGGCACGGAGGTAAATAGGGTGCGAGATATCCGCGCGGCAGCGGACGACAGCAGGCCCGTCGCACGACATGGCAATGCCAAGAGCTCGAGCGGCGATACGGCGATGTCGCCGAGGATGCGGACAGCAGTTCGAGGATCAACACATCCGGCAGACTGGCAAATCAGCAGCCTGATATCTGTCCACAGGGCCGCACTCCAGATCGGCGTCCACTTATTGCCTCCGCTTGCATAAGCGCGACGAGGAGCGCTCGCCGGGCGGAGCTGGTCGGGTTGCGCAGCCCGGCGAGTGCGGATTGTTTGGGCGGTGGGCGCGTCAGGCGCGGTTCTTGAAGCTCATCATACGGCTGTGGCGAAGCCGGACATGTGCCGCCTTCACACATGTTAAGTTTTCCGGCGCTTCGTTCGCCTTCGAGATGAAGCAACCCGCGTGCCGCGCGCTGCGATCGACTACCATTGCCCGGAGAACCGAAACTGCATTCCCCTGGACGGTAGAACGATGAGAATGCCGTCGCCTTCGACCTTACCAGGGAACCTGGCCTGAATAATCAAACTTCAACAAAGGGATGAATCTGAGCTCTGATCTTGTTACGGCGCTCAAGGGAGGAGCAGCGATATGCCGAGCGTTTGATTGCGCCGTGGCACATCTTGAGTTTCATTCCAATGCTCATCGTCGCTCGACCGAACTTCCTGGGACCTATCGACAAGGTCAGCTTCTTGCCCGGCTTTGCCAGCGCAGCTGGATCGCCAAATCAGAAAAAGCACACTTGCGAAATAGCCCAGCTGAAGAAGTAGCGAACAGCCCAGCGTCGTGACGACTGCTAGACGGAACGAATGCGAGGCGAAGTAAACCGTCACAGCGTTGCCGCACAGGACCAGCCCGAGGAGCCGACAAAAGATGATGAAGCGCATGCCGTCCTCCTGATTTTGTCTCGTCAAATCATGCAGCTCATGCTGCGACCTGGTCGGCCGCAAGATGGGTCTGGCAGTTCTTTGGGCAGACGCGGCCGCAGGCTCCGCAGCCAATGCAGCGGCCGGCATGGTCGACAACCATGATCATGCGATTGAGCTCACCATCGAAATCGTCGTCATCGGCGTCGCAGGCGCCAAGGATCTCACCCGCGTCATCGACGCCGTAAAGATGCATGACCTCGCGCGAGCAGACTTTGAAGCAGCGGCCGCAGCCGATACAGATCTTGCCATCGATAGCGATCAGATATTCCGGCACCCATATGGAGCCGTCGCGGCTGATGAATGTGCTCCTCATCGCAAAGTCTTCATTTTGGCAAGCTCTCTCCTGGCACCATCCAACTCGGCATAAACGGCATGCGTTTTCTCGGCGACTTCCTCTATCTCAATCCATTTGACCGGGAGACCCTCGGCAAGGTCGCGCAAGTTCGTCTTGGCAATTGCCGCGCGCAGTTGAAGCTTTCGGACTTTCTTCGCCATCTCATCCAGGTTTGACATGATCCTTCCTCGAAAATGGGTTTCTTCACGCCCGCGCCACTTCGGGATAGGCAATAGCTGCAGTCACATCGCCGACCAGTTTCGCGGCCGGTCTCCGCGAGTTTCCGGAGAGTCTCGAAGCCGAACCGGTAGACGTCTCGACAGACGTTTGATTTCTGTTGTTGACAATGTCATCACGCCTTAGCGCTCCTCGATCGCCAGCTCCGCTACGGTCTAAAACGGATCCGGATTGCCATTGAGTGGATATTCCGGCGCAGTTCCTCGGGGACAATGAAATCGGCCAGCAGCCCGGTGTCCGATTTCCGTGGAAATCCTGAGCACGGATCAGCCGCAGGAGGCATTTGACGAACGGGCGGGCACGGGCCTCGCCACCCTTGTTGACGGCAGGGCCAAGCGCTGCGTGAGACATTTCGTTTCCTCAATTTCAGGTCTCGTCCTCAACGGAGGATTTCTGCTTTCGGTTACGCTGACTTCGTGCTCGCTTACGCAGCCGACGTCCGGCCTCGCCAGGCCGATTCCACGTAAATGCTGCCCCTGTGGCCGACCTTGAACAGGTCCTGGACTGTGACGTCTTCAACGACGGGCCAAATTCGCGTCGAATATCGCCGCCGCGGCTATTCGGTTGGAAGTCTAAGGTCCGAGCCCTGACCTGCAGCAAACGGTCCACGCTGTGCTCCATGGACATAGTTACTGCGGGCGCGCCGCAGAAAATGGGCGGATTGACCAGGGTTCCATTCCACTTGTCATCCCGACACCTTGCCGGGCTGAAAGTTCGTGAGAGGTTCGCCACGCAGCCAGTCGTCCACTTTGATCAGAGGAGCCGGGGACTCTCTACGCAACATGTTGTTCTCCATTCCCACACCTTTCCTGACGTTTATACGCGAGCTGGTTCTTCTCTCAGAACGGAACACACCGGTTAGGAGACCCTCAAAGTCTTGCGTGTTCTCATGCGATCAGCCCTCATTCAGTATTGCCGATCTCAACCAGCAAACGTCATGCCAGCGCTTTGTCCGCAGTAAATGCATGATTCTGCCTCGAACCTCACAAGCCCAAGACGGCCGGTTGTTTTGAACCCGACATGTTTTCTGCCGCTGTCAGCTTTTGGACACGCATTATGCGTCAGACGCTTGAGGGCGAGAACCGCTCGTCGGCCATCGTTCGCCGCCGGCGATACGCGGGCGCGCTAGGCTGACCCAGCGCCCAAACCGCATGACCTTCTTGACCGGCTGGCAATAGGTCGGAAATTCCGCGATTCCGAAAAGTCAGCGCAGTGCAGCCCACTCGGCATTTGCCGCACGAATGGCAAGCGCCCGAAAGCTGTCAATCGAGCGATCCTCCAAGGCGAGGGCCTGCGTCTCGACGATATGATTGGTTACGGCCGGCCAGTGTTCGTGTCTATGGTCTGCGAGTGGCCTTCGGCAGCCAGTGGTAGCGAGTAAAGCTTCGGCATCATCGGCTTTGATTGCCGCCCAAAACTGGTCGAAATTCCGATAGGCTATTATGCCCCTTCCTCATCGAGAGCAGGAATGTCTGCTCTGGCGTAGAAGCCCAGCACGGGTCCGAGATCAAAGGTCGTTCCTGGCGCAAGGCGCCGGACGGACGTGGGCCATGTTTCGGTCGAGACGCCATCGATACCTCGCGCCAGCGTGCTGGCAAATCGGGGCATCAGCGGCGCGAGTGTCTGTGCCAGGATTGCAGCGGCCGTCGTCTGAAGGGCGAGCGACGTGCGGGTGCGGGCGGGATAGAGACGTCGCGCCGCCTCATAGTCTTGCGCCCGTCGGTAGACTACGCAATCGCTGACGAAATCGCAGGCCTGCGCGGCCGCGCGCCGGACCGAGAAGCCATCGTCCGAATAGACGCGTTCCATCGCCGCGCGATGGATCTCTATCCGAGCAAAGAAAGCGCGATCGGCGGGAGCCCAGTCGCCAGCATCGGGCACACAGCCGCCAAAGTTCTGCTTGATTTCCCCGTGCAGCGCATCAAGCCAATTCAGCCAGATTCCTTGGAACACCTCGTTCTCCGTGCGGCGTAGCGCGTCCAGCGTGAAGTTCGTCCGCTCACCTTCCGGGCGTGTCAGGCCCAAATGAAGACGTACGACATCGACCGTCTTTTGGCCCAGAACCTCTTTGCCCCAGACCGCATGGCTGCGGCTGGTCGAGAACTTCTGACCGTCGAGCAGGTAGAACTCGTTCACATGATACCGGATGCGCGGCGTCCAGTGGGAGAAGACCTCAGCATAAAGCGCCGGATAAAGCAGGGCGTGGTAGAAGGAATTATCGAAGCCGAAGAAATGGACAATTTGCCAGTCCTTGCTGGGCAGGGCCGCATTCCAGTGTCGACCGAGCGATGTAGCTAGCGTCTGGATGTTGTAAAGAAAGCCAAACGCCATCTCTGGCCAGACCCAGGTCACCTGCCCCGGGAACCCCTCGGCCGGTAGCCCCCAGTCCGACGGGTGGATGATGGGCACGGAAAAGTCGCCGCGTTGGCGTAGACGCGCGAAGAGGTCCATGATCCGAACGGGGGCGCCCGACGCCCTTAAATGCCGGTCGATATTGTCGTAGCACCGTTCCAGCGCAAGTTCGGGACGGCGCACGGAGCCGACCACCGGCGCCTCGGCCGAGTGCCGCGACCGGACTGCATCTAGGTCGTGGCATAGGTTCGGTGCGCCGCATTCCTCGCAGATGTTGCCACCAGCGGAGCTGCCGCAATCGGGGCAGAGGCCGCTTACATCCGGCTCGTAAAGGTAGTCGCCTGTCACAGCATCGAAGAGCGCAGGGCTCTGGCGCAGATCTACCGCCGTGCTGCTCAGAAGACTACGGAAACACGCGGCTTGAAACTCTGCATAAGCGCTATCGCCCAAGGTGGGGAGGAAGCTGTGGACCTCACAGTCGAGAAGCGCAAGCGTGGCTCGAATCTCGTCGGCGTAGTGGCGCGCCACCTTTGCGGGCGTCGATTGATCGGCATCGGCACGCGTGGCGACGTAGCTCTGGTAATCGTCGCTTCCAGTCAGGTGATAGGCTTCGACCCCTTTCATGCGCAGGAAACGCGTGTAGACATCGGCGCCAAGATAAGGGCCAGAAAGATGCCCCAGATGCAGATCGCCATTCGGCGTCGGCGGCGTGGAGAAGACGAAGATCGGCCCGCGGGGAATCGCGACCTGTGCAGCAGCTTCGAGGGCCGCCTTGCCGTCGCACCAGTAGACATCGACGAAGTTTAGGTTTTCGAGCCCATCGTTGTGCAGCACATGCGCTTCAAAAGGATGGAACAGAACGACATCGCCGGCTGCGACCGAGATTTCCCCAAGGTCGGTCCTGACCTTGCCCGCTCCAGACAGGACCACGAAGGCCTCGATTTCGTCGTGCCGATGGGGCTCGGATGTGACGCCTGGTGCCACCTTGCCAAATGAAAACCCGGTGCCCGCGCTTCCCGTCCCAAGCGCAGCCATGTCGATACCGAACACCCGCGACAGCTGCGTTCGAGAAAACGTGGATTTCCGCATGACGAACCTCAGCTGTCGAAACAGTGGTCTCTTCGGCTGCCGACGCAACAGCATCTGCTGCAAGTTGCGAAGGCAGCCCGACACGTTGGCCCCCCGTCAGAATAGTCCGGCTCTGGGCCCCAGGCGGGCGAAACTACGGGCGCCAGGAGGGCTTTAGGCGTCACAGAAGAGCGCCCGGCGACACCTTCACATCGACATACCGAAGCGTCGTGACGGACTGCAGGCGATGCTCCCGTAGCCGGCAATCAAAACCATGCTCTCCGCGCATTTTTTTGGCGGCCGATCAGTTTCGTTTGCATTCCCGCCTGGTTCCGTGAGCTCAATCGCGATAGAAAATGCCGTTTGGGAGCTTGAGGTTGTCGAGATCAGCCACTTTGCCCTCTGGCGGATTAAGGGCGCGCTTAGGCACGTTATATTCAGCGCGGGTCGGTCCACCGGTTGAAGCACGCTGGAACACCAAGTAGAGCGTCCGCCGCGAACGATTGCTTTTATTCGGCTTCGAGTAATGCGGTGCATAATCGTCGAAGATGAAGATGTCGCCAGCCTTCCATACTACGGGTTCCCAGGAGAATGTTTTGGCGACCTCAGGATCAATCACCCCGCCGGCATCCATGGGAAATACCCCCTTCTTGTGGTTGCCGGGGCTGAAGAAAAGGCCACCATTGTCCGGGTCGGAATCGTCAATGCCTATGGCAACGATCGCATGGACCATCCGGTCGGGCAGCCTGTGTGGAATGTGATAAATGTCCTGATGCGGGCGATAACCGCCGCTATCGGGATAGTGGAAGATCAGCAACTCCTTGAGTCTGCGCGAATCTTCGCCAAGCAAATCCTCGACCGCAGAGTTTATGCGCTGATCTTCTAGGAGGAGCAGACGCAATGGGTCATGGAAGTCCAGAAAATTCTCGACCTTGGAGATGATCTTCCGATTGTCCGTCGTTTTCTCGAACCACATGAGCCATTTATCGTCGCTGACATCCCAGCGTGATATGTCTTCAACAGATCTGGAAATACCTTCCAGAGTCGCGGGATCGAAGAACCTCTCGAGCCTGACGTATCCGTCTTTCTTCCACTTTTCTCTTTGTGCATCGGTCAACATGCGAAAAGCCTCCTGTTGGAAAGAGTGGTTGGTCAAACATTCCGGTTAGAGGCAGTCGGGCGCCGTCAGGGTGTGGGCCCACGGAGACGATACTCCACGGCATGCAGACGGCGACGCAAAGTGCCTTCCGCTCCGGGTGGATTGCAAGGCTTTGTTGTCCCTCCTCAATGGAGAGATCGCCCAGGCCCGTAAAGATCTATCGATCCGGTACGTCTGCATGGTAGTCACGGCCGAGCATGCTGTTGATGGTACGACTGCCCGATAAGACGACCTTTCGTGCAGCCTGACGCAACGCAAGTCGTGCGCCGCGAAAATTTTTGCGACAAGTTCCCGTTCCGGTCGGGCGATCAGGGAGGCACGTCGCTGGCATCGGGTCCATCGATGCTCCAAAAAAAAGAGTATTGTCCGCACAAGTTCGGCGCTAGACTGACCCATCCGAGGCCAAGCCGGGTCCTCGGGTTCCCTAAGCTGGTCCCGATCACTTACCTCACCCGGTCCAGCCACCACACGCATCGCTACGGGCGGGAGGCCTCCGCTAACGGCCGACGCAGCCATGGCCGCTAGGGCCACTGGGCACTTTCGAGTGAGCGACCTTGTACGGTTTCGACGACCGTGGGGCAAATTCTCGCCCGCAGAATTAAGCGATGCGCCCATAGGTCCAAGGGCATGTTCAGTCACGATGAGTTCGGAGCGGGCTCCGGACTGCGCCGCAGCGGAGGCGGACATCATTCCTTGGATGCCACCGCCGATGATCAGTAGTCGCTGGGTCATATCCCGCTGCCCATTTCTTCGGCTACCGGGTCGGGCCAGCTCTCGACGGTGGTACGGCTGATAAAGCCAAGATGCTCAGGGTTCGCGCACGGCGCGCGCTGTAGAAGGCTGTCAAGAATGCGGCGAGCTCGCCAGGCCAGCAGGCTTAGGTTCGGATCGGCCAGCCCGCGCTGCCCGGGATTGGCGTTCTGTACGAAGATGCGTCTGTCACGCGGTCCGTCCCAGCACACCGAAAAATCCGCGTTGATGACCAACTCATTGTCGGTCTGTTGCAGCCGATCCGCCATCGGTTCCAAAAAGCTTGGCACGGCGTTCTCGTAACCGGTGGCCAGGATGACGATGTCGGCCGTGACTTCTTCGACGTCGCCCAAGCCGCGCTGCAGCGTCAAGTTGTGACCCGCGCCGGCGTTGATGCAGCGCGAAACGTTGCAACCCGGCCGCAGTGCGATGTCACATAGGTCTGGCTCAAGAAATTCGTGGCGATACAGCGCCTGGTAGACGGCGCGCAAAGTGCGATCCGAAATACCATCCGAGGCGAGCACGAAACGCCGCAGGAACAGCTTGCGCTGCGGCTCGCTCATTGCCGCGAAACGATCCGAAAAACAGGGCATGAACAACTCGTTTGTGAACGGGCTGTTGTCGAGGGGCAGGTAGTTTTCGCGCTGCGAGACCCAGGTGATCGAGGCAGGCCGCCGTTCTCTTGGCCCACCGACCAGATGCAACAGTACCTCGGCTCCCGACTGGCCTCCACCAACGACGCAAACATGTTTTTGCCGCACCTCAGGAAGGATGTGCAGCAAATCGGATGAATGGAACAGGTTGCGTCCGATCCAGCCCTGAAATTGAGGTGGAATCCACGCTTGCTTGCCGATGCCGACCACCAGGTCTCTGGCACTAAGCACCGCGTCGTCCGTCCGCACCCGAAACTCGCCATCATAGCGTATTTCGCGGACGGTCTCGCCGCCGCGCACAAGTGGGTTCCTGCGGAACGCCCAGTTCAGGTATTGCTCGAACTCAGCCCTGAGCACAGCATCGAACTGTGCATTCAGGAAGTGGTACAGACGCCCGTTCTCGTGCAGGTAGTTTATGAAAGTGTAGGCGGATCGCGGATTCACCAGCGTTACCAGATCCTTGATGTGGCTGACCTGGAGTTCTGAAGAGTCGAATGCGCTGCCTGGATGCCAGCGGAAGTCAACTTGCCGATCCAAGAACAATGCCCCGTGCCCGATTTGCTCGTGTATCTGACACGCAAGGCTCAAATTGGACGGGCCAGCACCGATCCCAATGCAAGAGAGATCCAGTTGTCCTGCTCCTGCTGACGCCTCCCAATCAGGCGCTATATGCGGCGAATGTCGGCCATGGCCGCTGGGCTTGCCCTTCCCGCACGCATCGTCGACACCGCAGGACTTGCAACAGTTTGTCCGCGCGTTCGTAGTATCGGGTGTGACGCCCGCGGATGCCGGCTCCGTGATGAGATCGGCACTCATGCCGGCGATATGTTGCGCGTGGCTGGCATCGAGAATCCCGCCTCGATGACCCCCGCGTGGTCAGTGACATGCTTTCGCAGCCTATCCCTCATTGCAATTGGGCTTAGTTGCCCGCCTCGACCGTG
Organism: Mesorhizobium sp. L-8-10; assembly: GCF_016756635.1. Taxonomy (NCBI): domain Bacteria; kingdom Pseudomonadati; phylum Pseudomonadota; class Alphaproteobacteria; order Hyphomicrobiales; family Phyllobacteriaceae; genus Mesorhizobium; species Mesorhizobium sp. L-8-10. The sequence continues at coordinate 7,429,095 of NZ_AP023263.1, forward strand.
ATGAGCCGACCTTCGGCCTCCTTGGCGACCAGCGAGGGCGCGGTCATGAGTGCGGCGACAGCATTTTCCCGTGGGTTTGATCATAGAAGACATCCGCTGCGGCGTTCGGGAGGGTCTCCTGCATCGAACGTGCCAGAGCAAAACATGAGCAAAGCAACGGAAGCAGGTTTGCGATCCTGTCGAGTATCCGACATTGAGGCCGAAACCTTGCACCGGCTGCGCAAAGCCACGTGCAGTCTCCCTCGGGACCGGGAATACACCGCCAATGCCGATACGCTCGGCACGCTGCTGCTGCCGAGCGATCCGCATTCTTCGTCTCGAGAAACAAACGCGGTTCTACCAGGCGTCAACTTCCGAACTCTTTGGTTCGGTCCAGGGCATCCCGCAGGAGAGCACTCCGTTTTATCCACGCTCGATCTATGCGGTGGCGAAGGTCTACGCCTACTGGATCACCATGAACTACCGCGAGGTATACGGGCTCTATGGCATCCTGTTCTATCACGAAGGGCCGACGCGCAGCGAAACTTTCATCACGCGCAAGGTGACGCGTGCGGTGGCTCGATCATGGCCGGCAAACAGGACTGTCTCTATCTCGGAAACCTGGAAGCAAAGCGCGACTGGGGCTCGGCGCGCGCCTATGTCGAGGGCATGTGGCGCATCTCGCAGCATCAACCTGACGATTTCGTGCTTGCAACCGGCGAGACACACACGGTCCGCACCTTTGTCGAGGCTTGCCTTCAGGCGAGTCGAAAAGGAGATCGTCTGGGAGGGCGAAGGCGTTGACGAGGTGGGCCGTGAACGCATGAGTAATCAAGCGCTGATCCGGATCGACAAACGCTGTTTCGGGCCAATCGAGGTTGACCTGCTGATCGGCGATGCCTCCAAGGCAGCCGACAAAACTCGATTGGAAGCCGAAGACCACTTTCGATGAGTTCGTCTCGGAAATGGTCGAGGCTGACTGCCGCGCCTACGGGATCGTGTTAGCGTGACGTGAAAACACGATGACTTCGCGGGCATGTGCATCTTGCCGTTTCAGGGACGTCGGCATTTCAGGCCCGCCGCGGTCAGCCGGCGTCAGTCAGTTCTATCGTTTGGATCGGCAAACTCACACATCCTGCAAAGCAGAAAACCAGCCGCTCCATTCATGCGATCGACGATTTCGCAAAAAACTGGGCTTTTAAAGAGATCGCTATATTCGTCGCATAGAAGGTTGCCCAATACGTGACGCCGCTCAAAATCCATGGAGCAGAGAGTGACCTCGCCGTTTGGAAGGAGTACATTCCGATACTGCCGTTCGTCCACGCATATCAGCGCTCCGACGACTGGCTGCCGTGGTTCTACAATCTTAGGGTCTACGCTTCCACCCCTGCTGCTCACCGGTCGCGCGCGAACTAGGGCTTGGGCAGGGATAATGTCGGCGATATCGGGATGGGGCTCACCCAAAACCACGAATCGGATCGAAGGGATGTCGGCGTCGACGAGTTGACCAACCAAATCGCGATACTTGGCTCCGACAAGGCGGCTATTCATGTGGGCGCCATCATCAAAAACATGAACCACGAATACCCCCAACCGCAGCGCCTGCAAGCGTTGTAGATCCTGCCCTTCATTCCCACAAGCGTCGTGAAAATCCTGATGCCGTGGCCTTTGGCGGAAGCGTGCTCGACCATTTCGGTGCAATCCGGATTGAGCCATGGCTCAGAATACCCGGCAAAACTAATGTCGACGGAGGCTGGTACGCGCGCCAGACAGCGCTTGAAATCTCCAAGACTAAGATGCTTCGTATCAGATACCTTTCTTTGCCGGTCAGCGAACTTGTCCTGCGGACAATATGAACATCCCACGATGCACCCTGTGGTCGTCGTTATCTCCAAAACTCTGCCGGCTGGGATAGCAGAGCGCAGTTCCGGTAAAATCATTCGTTGTGACTCCCACTCGTCTTGGTCATGCATAACGTCCAGTATGGTGTCTTTGGCTTCATGACACCGACGGTCAAGACAGTCCGAATGAGCCCAGCCATCTCCGCCTTGGCAGCAGTCAACAGCCGGTTTCCTCAATCGGCCGAGCGGACTATCAACGAACTTTGGGCGCATCGGCGCGGCAGGGCGGCGCAACCGCAAAGTCGCGCGTCAGCCATTGCCAAGGTGTAGCCGTGACCGTTGAGCGGGCGCGCCGCCGAGATGGCGCAGCAGAAAATCAATCGTCTCCCGTTCTTATGCGGTCAGCCCCCACTCAACATTGCCGCATCTCCAGCAAAGGCCGTGCCAGCGCGCTTAGCCGCAGCAACTGCACGAGTAGGCTTCGAGAAACCTCACGCCCAAGGCGGCCGGTTGTTTTGGACCAGACATGTTTTTTGTCGCTGTCAGCTTTTGGACATGCATTTCAGACGCTTGAGGACAGACTTGGCTGTCTCCCCTGCGGTAATGTTGGCGTCGGCTCATCATCTAGCATCATTCCGGCGCCAGCTGTGTGCGCGGAAGATCTACACGACCTGACCGCCGCGTGCAGCGATTGCCTGCCGGCTCATAGCTGATCTTTTCTCCTGAAGCCGGCGATGAGGCCGGGCCGTCGAGTGCGTGCTGCCGGATGCTGCGTAAGCTGTTTCGCTAGACGGCGGATACCGCGTCACCTCCATATTTTCGCGACAGAGGTTTGGTGGCGTCGCGGGCCTTGCTGCTACATCACCGCAGTGCTCGGGAATTCGTATCTGATCCGCGTGAGGCGAAGACCTTCTCTCTCGACTGGCTCGCCGAGGCCGTCTGTCCTGCTAGCCTCGAACGATTTCTCATTTGGCATGGCGCATGCGCGTCGATCCGCAAACCCCGTCGAGGAGAATCGGACCTGGCCGCCACTCCACCTCCTCCTACCACGAGGGCAGACGGGAAGCAGCGCCTTCAAATGAGGAACAAAATCACCTTACCTCGAATCTTGCCTCCCTCGATCACAACCGGAGCCATGGAACCGCGTGCGCGACCATCGCCAATGATCGCGCCCCAAGGCAATTGCCCAGCGCAAAATGGCTACGCGCGATTACGCCATGCATCCCTTACGAGGCTGCGACAGCACCTCGGAGAGCCTCGCCGCCATCATGCAGACCGATCTAAGCCCACTTGATCCAGCACAAAGGAATTTCAAACATGCACCAAGATACCGTCCGGGCGACCGCATTCGCCATGCCCCTGACCAGCCCGGCCTTCCCGGCCGGCCCATATCGCTTCGGCAACCGGGAGTATCTGATCATCACATATCGCACCGATCCGCAGAAACTGCGCGACCTTGTGCCGGAGCCGCTTCAGGTGTGCGAGCCTCTGGTCAAATTCGAGTTCATTCGCATGCCGGACTCGACCGGCTTTGGCGACTACACTGAAAGCGGGCAGGTCATCCCGGTCTCCTTCCGAGGCCGCAAGGGCAGCTACACCCACTGCATGTTTCTCGACGACCATCCGCCGATAGCGGGCGGACGCGAGTTGTGGGGCTTTCCCAAGAAGCTCGCTAGCCCAACGCTCCGAACCGAGACGGATACCCTTGTTGGCACGCTGGACTACGGGCCGGTCCGCGTCGCGACGGGTACCATGGGCTACAAGCACCGAGCCGCCGACCTCGCGAGCGTGAGGGCCTCGCTCGCTGAACCGAACTTCCTCCTCAAAATCATCCCGCATGTCGACGGCACGCCGCGCATCTGTGAGCTCGTGGAATATCATCTAGAGGACGTCCATCTGAGGGGCGCCTGGACCGGGCCGGCAGCCCTGAACCTCTGGTCGCATGCGCTTGCCCCCGTCGCCGAACTGCCGGTGCTGGAAGTAGTCTCGGCCGTCCACTTCGTCGCAGATCTCACGCTCGCGCTCGGGAAGGTCGTCCACGACTATCTCGCGAAAGCCTAGCCTCGCCATCGGAAAGGAAGAAACCATGAACTTTTACAGTGATATCTCATTGAACCAACGCGATGGGGAGCCGGTGGCCGGCTTCTCGACAAGGTGGCGCTGATCACCGAAGCCGCGAGCGGGGTCGGCAAGGATAGCGCGGTTCGCCCGCGAGGGAGCAAGAGTGGTCCGCGGATCTTGATCACAGCGAAGTCCAACAACGGCGTCCGGGATCGATCGGTTGACAGAAAATGGTTGCCAGCGAGAGGGGCAGGTGGAAAGCAGCTGATGCAGGCGATCGAAACCTTCGGGCGCCTCGATGTCCTGGTCAGCAACGCCGGCGTCCAGAACTTAGCGCCGCTTGTCGAGTTCTGCCACCAGGTACTTCCCGCCCGTGATAGGCTCCATGTCACGGTGTCGGCGAACTCAAGGCCACCAAAATCAGTGTAAGGCTCGGTCTGCTGTTCGGCGTCTGCCTCAGAGGCAGACGCTCGCCCTGTCGCCGATATCGCGTCGAGACTCGGCCTGCAGGGGAGGTGGACTACGGCCTACCTTGGACTTTGCTGCTGGCTTTTACCGTCGGTCAGACGAAGCGAGCCGAATGTTGCGCCGCGTGCTGATGAACGAAATTCTCGGCGACTCGACCTTTACCTCGCCTTTACGAGGAGGTTGCACGAAAAGCGCGGCCTTGCCCACTCGTACCACAAGAGTGACACGGGGCCGACATGGCGGCCGAAACGCTCACCTCATGCGCAACCTGGTTAAGAAGCTGGCGCAAACGGGGCCGAGCGTGGCGGAACTCGAGGGGACGAGGATGAAACGCCCAAATCCTCAAAGATACGGCCCGCGTCGAAAAAACCCGTGCCTAGCCGAGATTGGGCAAGGGCCAGGAGCCAAGGCTACCCAGCCGTAGCGAAGCCCGTGATCACGCTTAGGCACCCAATAACGATAATGGAAAAATCTGCGCGAAACGGTCGCACCGGTATTGACATTAATTGACACACCCCGCGAACACTTGCATAAGCCACATAGCGGTAGTGACTAGGTGCATGCCGCAGCCAATTTTTTCCCTACGGGCGAGGTCTGATCTATGGCGGCACTGGCGAAATTCAGACCAGTTGATTCCGGCCAACACGACAAGGACGAACTCCGCGAGATTGTCCGTGAGCGCTCTTTTCGATTCGGACGCTACACGCTCTCGTCGGGCATAGAGAGCGACATCTATTTCAATATGAAGCCTACCATGATGGTGGCGCGAGGCGCGCAACTTGCCGCTCTTGAATTCCTAAAAATAGCTGAGCAAGTGAAAGCAGAGTACGTCGGCGGTCTTGAAATGGGAGCGGTCCCCGTAATCGGATCGATGGCGGCTGTCAGCTCGATGATGAACAAACCCATAAACACGATCTTCGTTCGCAAAGTTCCAAAGGCCCATGGCACAAGGGACGTGATTGAAGGACTTGGGCCTAAAGAAGATCTCGAGGGAAAAGTGGTCCTGATCGTTGACGACGTTGCCACAAGCGGCAAGTCGATATTGAAGGCGATTGAAGAGGTTCGCCGCGTCGGCGGCATTGTGGGTGACGCTGCTTGCCTCGTGGACCGTGACGAGGGAGCTACGGCGCTGCTAGCCCAACATGGCGTCACGCTGCACTCCGTACTGCATGCGAGCGAATTTGTGGAACGCCACTGACAATCTCATACAACGTCTTTCCGGCGACCTAGCCTTAGAGGACATTCCGCCGCTTTGCAGCGAGTGCAGGCGCCTCGCGAGTAAGAGCGATTGCCCCTGCCCATCCTCCCTGCTTTTGGTGCAACATATGCTCGCTGCCGTTCACCAGCGGCTTGACGCCATTGACTACCTCTCAGAGCAAGGCGCCATAAGACTGAAGGCTTTTACCGATTATCTGGCGGCGGTCGTTCGAATAGCTTCAGAGAGCGGCGACGCGGTACCCTGGATTGATCTAGCAACCCGGTTTAGCGCTCTTTTCGGTCCCGACGAGGTTGCCCATTGATCTCGCGCTTATTGCTTTTTCGTGGAACGAGCAGCCTCGTCGGCAAATGCGTCATCGATCGCCAGCGGCGTGCCGGCGCATATGCGAGCGAAAAGCGCCGAGCTGCCGGTGATGAATCTCGAACGTGACGACGCCGATTGGCGCGATGCGCGTTGGCTCGGGGCCCTCGTACCCAAGTATGGGTGCGTTCCCATTCCGCGGCATCATGCTCGCGATCCCGTCTGTGCCGTTCTCAAGCAAGCGAGCTCGAGCGAACCGCCCCGGGTTGCGGATTTCGACAATCGTTGGTGGAGTTGGCTGGCGAATTGGCGCGTTCGGCCTTCGGTTGGAAGACCGGCTTGAGGCGGGCCAACGAACGGAATTGGCGAAGCCACGCTGGAGTATGCCTTCACTGGGGTCGCGTCCCTGCACGTGCTGTAACGTAGCTTTAGCGAAGCCGCTCGCGAGCGCGCCCTCATAGCGCCGAGCGGGCGAGCGGCTTCGGGGCGGGCGCAGAGGCTGGGTAGACGGGCCGGACTCACCTCACCCGGTCCAGCCACGACATGCATCGCCAAAGGCAAGGACCCCGCTGACCGCGCCCGCAAGGGGGGAGATTGGCCGTCATCGCTGCCTTCGCCAATCTCCAAGGCTAGAAGTTTGGAGCCGCCAGGGAAGCTGCCGGTCTCCCCCCTTGCGGGGGAGATGGCCGGCAGGCCAGAGAGGGGGCTGTCCCGCCAGCGTTAGATCACATTCAATTCCCTGAACGCCCGCCCTTCAGCGACACGGCTGTACCCAAACGCCGAGCAGTCCACCGTGCGGTAGCCGCCGTGCACGATCAGCTCGGCCAGCGCCTTGCCGACCGCCGGCGCCTGCTGCAGGCCGTGGCCGGAAAAACCATTGGCGAAGAGGAAATTCTTAACCTGCGGATGCGGGCCGATCACCGCGTTCTGGTCGAGCGTGTTGTAGTCGTAATGGCCGGCCCAGGCGCGTGTCGGCTTGATCGCCTCGAAGGCGGGAATGCGGGTCGCCAGCACCGGCCAGATCACCTCTTCGAACAGCGGCCAGTCGACCTCGAAATCGGTGGGGTCGGCCGGGCCGTCGCCTTCTTCCGGTTCGGCGCCGCCAGTGAGATAGACCGAACCTTCCGGCCGGACATAGATGCCGGACGGATCGACCAGCAGCGGCATATCAGAATATTTGTCGCGCGCCTCGAAGACGAAGACGTTGCGCTTGCGCGGCTCGACCGGCAACACCAGCCCCGCCATGGCAGCCACCGTGCCGGCGTTCGGCCCGGCTGAGTTGACGACGATGCCGACTTCCAGCCTGTCGCCATTGTCGAGGCTGACACTGGTCACGCTCTGGCCGTCCCACCTCCGCCTTGCGCATGACTGGAGAGATTTCCGGCGGGCGTCGCCTCCCGAGCAATGCTTTTCATGTTCGTTACTCTTCGTAAGATCGATTATTTCGATGGAGCCCCCTCTACGTATGAATGCAGGCGTCACAGTAGAGCTTTGAACAGCATCGGTGCGGGTCCGGAACCGTCATCGAGCCAAAAACAGCGGCAATATCGGCTTTTCAAAGATCCATCTGGTCACACCGCCAAAGAGCCGCTCACGCAGCCGACGGCTGCCATAGGCGCCCATGACGATCATGTCAGCAGAAATGTCGATTGCGTGCTGCGCAAGGACCGTGGCCGCCGATTTGCCGGCACTTGGCAGGAGGTCAACCAACACCCGAGCACCGTGCCGAGTGAGATAGGCAGCGATGTCGGCTCCAGGCTCCGCGCCGTTCCCGTTGTAGTTGGCCTTCGGATCGACCAGGGCGACACGAACTTCCTCAGCAACGCATAGGAGGCCCAGCGCTTCCCGAACCGCACGGGACGCCTCGACTCGCGAATCCCAACCGACCAGGACGCGCCGTGGCCACAGCGTCGCCTCAGCCCCCTTCGGCACAACGAGCACCGGCTTTCCCGTATCGAACAAGCAGCCGTTGACCACAGGAGGTCCGAGATTCTCGTCGTTGAGGAGCCCTGGTCCGACAATCGTGAGGTCGGCGCAGAGCGCCCGCTGTCGTGCCACTTCACCGAGGCTGGCCGGATCGTAATAGTCGGTGTCAACGTCATAGGCGAGCGACATAGATTCCAGCAGTTTCTGGATATCTCTGGAGTGTCTTTCCAGTCTGACCGCGTCCTGTGTAAATCGATCGATTTGCCGAAACCGATCGTTCAATCTGGCAATTGCCTGTCCACGTCCTGCCGGCCATTCGGAGACACCATCTCCGATCCGCCGATGCGACATAAGGAGCATCGGAGCGGGTATAATCAGTACGGAAAGGTGTGCGCCGATTTCCGCACACAAGCCGGCAGCAGTTCTGACGTCCTGATCGGAATGGTCAGCGCCGGTCAAACAGAGTACCGTTTTAAAGCCCATTTTCCTGTTTCTTCCTGAGTATCCGTTGAGGGCGTTTCAGGCCGCAAGACCGGCTCACAGCGCGAGGAAAGGGAGTGGAACCACACTCGGCACTCAATTCAGCCGTCCAGCTTCTCGAGCGAGTAGCCGGCCGACCTGACGGTACGGATGACGATACCCGTCGAGGCCGCCTCCAGAGCCCTTCTGAGCCGACTGATGTGGACGTCGACTGTGCGTACACCGACATGGATATTGGCCGGCCAGGCCCCGCCGATCAGCTCGTCCCTACTGAAGACCTTGCCGGGCGCCTCGAGCAAATGCCGCAGCACGTTGAACTCGATCGGTCCGAGATGGATGTCATGGCCATTGCCGCAAACCCGGTGGGCATCGAGCTTCATCTCAAGGCTGCCATAGGAAAGCCAGCTGTTGTTTTCAATCGCGTTTGAACCCGGCTTCGGCAGCGCCAGCCTCGTCCGCAGACAATCGAGCAGCTTGGCCGGCGCCACAGGCCGCACAAAGCTCTCGTCAATGCCGGCCTTCAACAGATCGAGGTGCTGGTTCTCGGCGCCGGGCGCGATCAGGGCAATGATGGGCAGGCCGCCGGTTCGGGGCTCCCGCTTGAGCCGGGCGCAGATTGCGGACCCGGTAAGGCTCGTTGAACCGCAGTCCAGCACCACGGCCTGGAAGTCGCGATCGTCGGCCATTGCAAGTGCTTCCTTCGCACCGCCTGCCGGCTCACTGACGAACCCGTCCACCTCCAGTATGTGGCTGAGGAACAGATAGAACTCCGCATCTTGCGAACAGATCAGGACGCGTGGCTTCATCAGCGCTACCCCGAGAACCAAATTGGCCTCGACCGCGTCGGCCGCGTGGGCTGGCCATCGCGGCTCCTCAAGGCCTGACATGATCCTCTTGCTCGAAAATTGGTTTCATGCCCGTGCCACCTCGGGATAGGCGTCGATAGCTGCGATGGCATCGTCGACCAGTTTCGTACCGGCGGCGGCGAGTTTGCAGAACGTCTCGAAGCCGAACCGATGGACGTCGCGCACGGTCTTGGACAAAACGACCAGCCGCCCGGCGGTGAAAAGCACGCGCCCGAACCCCTCATGGCTCATTTCGATCATCGGCGATGCCATCAGGCCGGAGCGCTCCTCGATCGCAAGGGCGACGGCAGTGTAAAACTTGTCGAGCCTCCACAGCACGTCCGGATCGGGATCGCCGATGATTGGGATCGTACGACGCCGTTCCTTGCTGACGATGAAGTCGGCCAGCAACTCGGCATCCGCTGTGCCGTCCCATGACCCGTGGGTATCCTGAGCACGGATCAGCCGCACGAGGCATTTGACGAATGGGCTGGCAAGGGCGGCCTCGTCATCGTTGACAGCAGGGCTGATCGCGACTTCAAACATTTTGCACTTCCTCGTTTTAGTCCTCGTCCTCGAAGGAGGGTTTCTTTTCGGCGACACCAGCTTCGGCCAGCACCTTGCGCAGCCAGGGCGGAGGACACGTTCTCAGCATCATCTGCGTGCGCAACAGCACCTCTTGGATGGTTTGTGGCTGCGGCACCTTGATTGGATGGATTTTTGCCGAAATAACCTTTGCTGCCGAAGGCCCGCCGATGGCCAGACAAAACAGCAGATGGCAGCCCTTCAGCGCCTCCACCTTCGGCGTGACGCGGTCATCGCCCTCGGTCCGACGCTTCCCGCTCTCATCGGAAACGTCATCGAAGGCCACGGCTTCCACGAGATGCCACTCCTCGCGCGTCACGTCGTAGACAGCAAAGCGCTTGGCCGACCCGAAATGGGCATCGAGATTCGTCATGTCTTGCGTGGCGATGGCTACGCGCAATGCGCCTGCCCGTCGGTCCGTCATCGGTGCGTGAACCTCGTCAGTGACGAGTGAGAGGCGACGAACGGAGCTCATCTGGCATTTCTCGTTTCCGGAATGGATCAAGCGCCTCAGGCGTCGGCGCGTGCTGGTTGGCCTGAAAGATATTGGCAACATCGAAGATCAGGTCGCGGGTCCCCCGATAGAGGATTGTGAGCTTGTGCTGGCTGCCAAGCCGGTCGAAGATCGGGAAGCCGACGCGCATGAGCGGAATTTCAAGGCGTCGCGACGCCTGGCGACCGTGGGAATGTGTTACGAGAAGATCCGCGCCCGCTGCAAGAGCTTCCAAATCGCCGAGATCGCCGATCTGAACCCACTCCGCCGGTACTTTTTGCAGAATCTTCGACATATCGGTCGTCGTGACCGCCGCCGCGATGTCACAGCCCATGCCGGTGAAGAAGGTTGCGAGTTGATAGAGTTGGTCTGGTTCAGCAGCGATCGCAATTTTCTTGCCTCCGAAATGGAAATGTCCGTCGAGCAACGCATCCTGCAATTGCGCCCGGTGACGGCGCACCCGGGCCGGCACCGCCGCGCCCGAAACCGCCGATAGCAGCGAGACGAACCGGTCGACAGCCTTCAATCCGGTCAGCGACTGGAACACCGCGTAAGGCACGCCGGTCAATCCGTGCAGCACTTTCGCCGGGTGGCGCATGTGCTCGCCGATGACGATGCATTGCGCGGCCGTGCCAAGCTCGCGGATTTCCTCGACGCTGGTGCCACCATAGGTAGTCGTTACCCAGCGGTCAGGAACCGTACCGTCGAGCGAGCCGGAGACGTCCGGCAGAATAACCGGCTTGAGCCCAAAACTTTCAACCATGTCACGCAAATGCTCGACGTCAGCGACAGTGAGGTTGCATCCGGGCAGGATCGCGATCTTCTTCGGCTGCCGGGTCCGTGCGCCCGAGCGTGTAATCCCTTCGATCATCGCCGCGACAGCCTTGGCCCAGCCTTCTTCGATAGCGCCGCCAAAATCAGGCGTGTTGGCCAGCACAACCTCCGTACCCGCGAGCTCTTCAGCATGCTTCAGCTTGACGTTGGCGATATCACTCGCGCAATCTTCGCCACGGGTCTCCACCAGCGCGGTCGTGCACACGCCTATCAGCTTTGGCTTGGTGCGGGTTTTGAGGTTGAGGATCGCCTCTTCCAGATGGTCCGCTCCGCCGAGTATGGTTGCCACCTCGTCCAGAGCCGTTGTCTGCAAGGGGATCGCTTCCTTGAAATGCCGCACGAAGAGCACGAGCGCGAAGCTGGTGCAGCCTTGGCCGCCGTGGAACAGGGGCATCGCACCCTCGACTCCAAGAAAAGCGAAGGCGGCACCCAGCGGCTGCGACGACTTCAGCGGGTTGACCGCCGCTGATTTGGTATTGCGAAGGATGCGGACCATCGGATTTCCTCATCGGTCGCCGAAGCGGTGAGCCATCGCGCCGGCGACTTCATTGAAAGCGTTCACAGTCGCTGTCCCGTTCTTCGCGCTCGCCAGATCGTCCTCCCTGGCAGGCTGGCAATCCCATGGCGCCGGCTCCCGCACCTGACCCCAGATCGGGTTATGAATGGCGAGGTCGATCTGCCGTACAAGTTCCACCATGCCGTCATAGCCGGCATAAGGATGTTGGCGCTCCTGGTTGATATCGAGCCACGGTGTCTTGGCCTTCAGGGCGATGAATTGCGTACGCCCGCCCGACAGCATGATGTCGGCCTTGTGTTTTGAGAGCATGGCGTAAAGATCGCGCGCTGCCATCTGCTCGAACATGTGGTTTTCGTCCTTGAGGATCCGCTTGATCCGCTCCTTGTCTTCGACGGTGGATTTCTTGACCGAGGTGCCGACGATCTCTATGCCGATCTCCATCAGCGCGTGGACGACTGACCAGGACTTCACACCGCCTGTATTGAGCAGCACGCGCTTGCCTTGAAGCCGCCGGCGGTAGGCCTCGAGTTTCTTCCACGCAATCGCCTCCTGCTCAGCGATCAGCGTGTCTGTGCGATCGAGGATCTCCGCATCGGCGCCCTTTCTCACCAGCAGCTCAGCAATGTTGCGAAGTGCTTCGGAGGTATCTGTTATGCCGTAGAAGGAGCCCTCGAAGAACGGGATGTCCCAGCGCTCCTCCATCTTGCGGGCCAGATTGATGAGTGCGCTCGAGCACACCATCATAGCCGCCCGGGCGCGGTGCGCGGATGCAACGTCGATGTAACGCGCATCGCCCGGAATGCAGGCGCGCACCCGGATGCCGAGCCGATCAAGCAGGGGCTTCACCAGCCAGAATTCGCCGGAGAGGTTGAATTCGCCAAGGATGTTGATGTCGTAGGGTCCGGCGTCGTCGGGTTCCACCGTGCCGATGACATGATCGAGCAACGCTTCGGCGGCGAGTTTGTTGCCGAGGTTCTTGGAGCCGGCCAAGCCCGGCGCATTGATCGGCACCACGGCCAGACCGAATTTTTCGGCCGCGCGTTTGCACACGGCCTCGATGTCGTCGCCGATCAGCGCCGTCACGCAGGTCGAATAGACGAAGACTGCCGGCGGCGCATATGTTTCCTTGATCTCGCGGATCGCCTTGAAGAGCTTCCGCTCGCCCTGCCCCATCACGACGTCGAGTTCGGTGAGGTCGGTTGTGAAGCTTGTCCGCCACAGGGTTGGCCCGGACGAAGCTGCGCCTCTGTTGTCCCAGGAATTGCCCTCGCAGGCGAGCGGCGCATGGACCAGGTGCGCAACGTCGGTGATCGGCTGCAGGACGATCTTGGCGCCGTCAAAGGCGCAGCCGCCGGCTGCCGCCCCGGGGGTCAGCGGCTTCGAGCAGCCCTCCTTGCGCGCCCTGGCATCCTTGCGGCGGTTGTTATCGCAGGCGGGCTCGTCGAAAACGTCCTGGATCTTGGCACTGAGCGAGGTCATTGCGTCAGTCTCCGAAGTCGATTGGGCGATGGGCGGCCTCGGCGAAAAGCCGGCACGGGCTTAGCGGGTGAGGTCATAGGAATAATCCGTCACGCCCGTTTCGCTCGTCTCGCGATCGAGCTTGTCGAATATCTTGTCGAGGATCGTCGTCAACACGCGTAATCCACCCTGGTAGCCCATGAGGGGAAAGCGATGGTGATGGTGCCGGTCGAAGATTGGAAACATCAGCCGGATCAGCGGCGTGCCGGTGTCGCGCTCCAGATACTTGCCATAGGAATTGCCAATCAGCAGGTCCACCGGCTCTGTAAACAGCAGCGAGCGCATTGCCCAGAGATCCTTGCCCGCCCAGACCTGGGCATCCTGGCCGAAAGACGAGGATGCAAGCAATTCCTTCATCTCGGCCTCCCAGGCCGATGTGCCGTTGGTCGCGAGGCAATGTGTCGGCTCGCCGCCGGTCTCCATGACGAAGCGGGCCATGGCGTAGACGAAGTCCGGATCCCCATAGATTGCGTACTTCTTGCCGTGCAGCCATGACTGGCTGTCCGCCATGGCGTCAACCAGTCGGCCGCGCTCCATCCGGATTGTCTCGGGGATCTCCTGGCCGGAAATTGCCGAGACCTTCATCAGGAATTCGTCGGTCGCCTGGACACCCAGCGGATAGTGGAAGGATGCCGTCGCCTGCCCGACCTCGTTGCAATATTCCAGCGTCTTGCGGGTGTTGTAATGCTGCAGCGACAGCGTCGCCTCCGCGTTGAGTGCCCCTTTCACGTCTTCGAGCTTGGTGCCACCGTCATACATGCGGTATTCGCCGTCCGACGGCGTGTCGAACTGGTCTGAGGCGTCCTGAATGACGGTATAGGTGACACCCATCAGGTCGAGGAGGCGCTTGAGTTCCCGGTTGTTTCCGACGCAGAATCCGTCGAAGCCTGGAATGATGTTGATGGTCCCAGCGGCTTGCGAGCGCTCGCTGCCCTTCCAGAAATGCTCCAGCACGCCCTTCACCATGCCGTCGTAGCCATCGACATGGCTGCCGACGAAGGCAGGCGTATGAGCGAAAGGCACGTCGAAGTCGCTTGGGACCGAGCCTTCGTTCTTGGCGTTCTCGATGAAGCTCCGCAGGTCGTCGCCAATGACTTCGGCCATGCAGGTGGTTGAGACGGCGATCATCTTGGGGTCGTAGAGCTTGTAGGTATTGGCGAGCCCGTCGACCATGTTCTTCAGGCCGCCAAACACTGCCGCGTCCTCGGTCATCGAGGAGGAAACCGCTGACGAAGGCTCTTTGAAATGTCGCGACAGATGCGAGCGGTAGTAGGCGACGCAGCCCTGGCTACCGTGGACGAAAGACATGGTGCGCTCGAAGCCCGCGGCCGCGAACACCGCGCCGAGCGGCTGGCAGGCCTTGGCGGGATTTATGACGAGCGCCTCGCGAGCGAGGTTCTTTTCGCGGTATTCCCAAGTCTTGGTCAATTCGCGTTGGTCGGTGACGATCTGATCAGGGTGCGGACATTCGAAATTGAGCTTCTTCTCCGCAAGCATTTGTCTGTATTCCGGCTCGCGGAACAGGGGAGCATGGTCGAGAACTTTTTCGGCCGATTGCGGCATGGTGGTCACCTTTTCCATCTGGCCGCGGCAAGCGGCAGCACAGGGACATCGAAACTTTGAAGGGCATCCAGCGTGGATCGAGCACGCCCCAAGCATTTATCGGCCTCCCTGCCTGGCAGGGAGGCCAGTCCTCATTCGGCGGCGACCGCCGTCGGCGGCGCGTCCTTCATCTTCTTCCACGGCGCGCGGTAGAGACCCCAGACCGGGTTGTTGATGGCCAGATCCATGTCGCGGGCGAAAATGGCGAAGCCGTCATAACCGTGATACGGGCCGGAGTAGTCCCAAGAGTGCATCTGGCGGAACGGGATGCCCATCTTCTGCACCGGGTACTTCTCCTTGATACCGGAGCCAACGAGATCCGGGCGGATGCCTTCGATGAACTTCTCCAGCTCATAACCGGTGACGTCGTCGTAGAGGAGCGTGCCATTCTTCACGTAATGGCCGGTGCGCTGATAGTCGTCGTTGTGGGCGAACTCATAGCCGGTGCCGACGATCACCATAGCGAGGTCCTCGTAAGCAGTGATGACGTGACGAGGACGTAGCCCGCCGACATAGAGCATCACCGTCCTGCCTTCGAGGCGCGGTTGGTACTTGGCGATGACGGCATCGACCAAGGGCCGGTATTTGGCGATGACCTTTTCGGTCTTCTCCTCGATTTCCGGGCCGAAATGCTTGGCGATGTTGCGCAGAGAGGCCTCGATCTGGGAGGGGCCGAAGAAATTGTATTCCATCCAGGCGATGCCGTACTTTTCCTCCATGTGCCGGCAGATGTAGTTCATCGACCGGTAGCAGTGGATCAGGTTGAGCTTGGCCTTGGGCGCGCGCTCTATCTCGGCGAGTGTGGCGTCGCCCGACCAGTTGCCGACCACCCGAAGCCCAATCTCCTCGAGCAGGATTCGCGAGGCCCAGGCATCGCCGCCAATGTTGTAGTCGCCGACGACGTTGACGTCGTATGGGCCGGACTCGAACGCGACGTCGTCCTTGTCGAAGACCCAATCGCGGATCGCATCATTGGCAATGTGGTGGCCGAGCGATTGTGAAACGCCGCGGAAACCTTCGCAGCGCACCGGTACAATCGTCTTTTCGTGCTCCTTGGCTTTCTTGCGCGACACGGCCTCGATATCGTCCCCGATCAGGCCGATCGGGCATTCGGACTGCACCGAGATGCCGCCACTGAGCGGAAACAGGTCCTCGATCTCGTCGATGATCTTTTCCAGCTTCTTGTCGCCGCCGAAAACGATGTCCTTCTCCTGGAAGTCGGAGGTGAACTGCATTGTCACGAACGTGTCGATGCCCGTCGTGCCGACGTAATAGTTGCGGCGTTGCGACCAGGAATATTGCCCACAGCCGACCGGCCCGTGCGAGATGTGGACCATATCCTTGACTGGACCCCACACCACGCCCTTGGAGCCGGCATAGGCGCAGCCGCGGATTGTCATCACGCCCGGAATGGATTTGATGTTCGATTTGACGTCGCATTCGGAAAGGCCCTTGTCCTCCCCGCCGGCCTCGTCCTTGCTCGTTGCGACACTGAGGTGCTTCTTGCGACGCTTCGCCGCCTTGTCTGGATATTGGGACAGCACGTCTTCGATAAGCTTCGCATGCAAAGCGCCGTCATTCTCATAGTCGAGGCCCATGGGACCTGCCCCTTTCAAGGTTCGGGTAACGCCTCGCCAACGAGGCCTTGTTTCGTAGAAAGGGGCGCCAGGTCACGGTCGGCGCCTCCCTGTCGGTAGCGGCGGTTACTGAGCGACGGCCAATTTCGCTTCCTTGGCCTGAAGCTCGGCAAGCATTTGCTCGTCCGTCTTCATGATGCCGAAGTCGAGCAGCATGTCCTCGAGCTCCTCCATGGTGATTGGGGTCGGGATGGTGCCCTGGCCCGAATTGACATGGATCTTCTCGGCCAACGCGCGGTACTCCCCTGCCTGTTTGGAGTCCGGCGCATACTGGATTACCGTCATCTTCCTCAGTTCGGCGTGCTGGACGATGTTGTCGCGCGGCACGAAGTGGATGAGCTTGGAATTGAGCCTGGCGGCCAGCGCCTCGGAGAGGTCGAGCTCTCGGTCGGTCTGGCGCTCGTTGCAGATCAGCCCGCCGAGCCGCACGCCGCCCGAATGGGCGTATTTCAGGATACCCTTGGCGATGTTGTTGGCGGCATAGAGCGCCATCATCTCGCCGGACATGACGATGTAGATTTCCTGGGCCTTATTTTCGCGGATCGGCATCGCAAAGCCGCCGCACACCACGTCGCCCAGCACGTCGTAGGAGACATAGTCGACATTATCATAGGCGCCGTTCTCCTCGAGGAAGTTGATCGAGGTGATGACGCCGCGGCCGGCGCAGCCGACACCGGGCTCGGGGCCGCCGGACTCCACGCACTTGATGTCTTTGTAGCCGATCTTGAGCACGTCCTGGAGTTCAAGGTCTTCCACAGAACCTTCTTGGGCGGCGAGATGCAGAACCGTATCCTGCGCCTTTGCGTTCAGGATCAGCCGGGTGGAGTCGGCTTTGGGGTCGCAGCCGACGATCAGGATTTTCTGTCCGAGGTCGACCAGGGCGGCTAGCGTATTTTGAGAGGTGGTGGACTTGCCGATGCCCCCCTTTCCGTAGAATGCGATCTGACGCAGACCTGACATGTTGCTTCCTTCCTTCTTTCCATCCATAGCGGTTACCGCGACTTCAATGCCGGTCGGCAGATCCCGCCGCCTCGCACCGATCGTTTCAAAACTCGTGCCAATTTGGCCGGCTGGATCGAAGAAGAAATTTATGATTGCTTTTCAGCTGTTTAACATTTGGCAAAAATATTAAATTGGCTAAATAAACTTGTGTCGCGGGCCCGACAAAGGCGACAGGAGATGTCGGACGGCGTTGAGTGAGACGTCGGCCGCGGAGCCCGGAAAGAAGCTAGTTGTCAAAATCTGATGGAGTAGATGCCCCCTCGCGTCTTCACCCCGATTTGGTCGGTTTGCCCGTCGGGATTGTAGCTCGGCCATCGGGCGCCACGTCGGATAATTTCGCGGGTCAGGCCTGGACTAAAGCAAGGGTCGTATGGCAGCCACAGCGGTCTGGTCGCTGAAAAGGGGACATTCTTGGAAAGGATCAGAATTGTTCAGAAATCGATCAAACGTGCGAGGCTTA
The DNA here is from genome assembly GCF_016756635.1 of Mesorhizobium sp. L-8-10. Taxonomy (NCBI): domain Bacteria; kingdom Pseudomonadati; phylum Pseudomonadota; class Alphaproteobacteria; order Hyphomicrobiales; family Phyllobacteriaceae; genus Mesorhizobium; species Mesorhizobium sp. L-8-10. Next base: position 7,446,862 of record NZ_AP023263.1, read on the forward strand.
TAAGACCAGGATCAATTCCCAGCTCCGACATTGGAGCCTGCGCCGCCGCTGGATTACTGTGATAACTAACCTTCCACGTCACCGTTGTTGCATCGATGTGCTTGGTTATTTCCTCGAGATATGGCGCGTCCACCTCCGAAAGGGAGTGTCCCATGACGAGGATTCGACGCACTGATCTCAGGCTATGGAAGAACGGCTGCTGCTGCAGGATGATTTTGTCGGTCGGCTTGAACGTCGCCGAAAAATAGTCGTCGACGATCCTGTTGCCCTCAAGGACGCGTGTGTCCGCAGCCTCGACATCGACGCCGTGATTGAGGGAGTCCGCCAAAGTGCGCTGCCATGCATGGCCGAGCACGAGTTGGTCAGTAGAGCTACTGGCTTGCCCGTGAATGTGCAGAACCTGGCTATCGGCAATTCCATAAGCCTTCTGAAGTGTCGGCGTATAATTGAAGTTGAGATAACGCGCGGTCGGGTCGAGCGGTAAAGGTTTGCCGGTGAATGAATTGGCTGCGGGGATGCGAAGCTGTCGAATCCAATCGGCGAACCGTCCACGCATTGTAGAAGAAATAGCCTCGACGACGCGGTTCAGTTCACACTGATAGTCGTGATGGCCTGAATCACTCCAGTCCTCCGCTCCATAGGACATGAGAAATTGAGAGGCATAGTCAATAACCGTGTCGACATCGAAGTCGGCCAGCCTCGCCTCGAATTCCCACCAGAACGCGTCGTCGACTGCAAAATATGTCTCGACTTCGCGATAGGTGGCCAGATCGACTTCCTTGAGATATCGGCCGAAGTCCAGGTAATCCGATGGAATATCGTGATAGCGGTCAAAGCCATTGCCGATGATGTATAACGTGTCGCTCATCAGCCTGCTTTATTCCAGAGTTACGCTGAAGCTCGGATATGGCTTTCGAAATGCAGTAAGGACGCGATCGCGGGCGTGGTCCATTTCCCGGGCAGCGGCATCGGTCAACATGAAGGTCGGACAGGACGGATCGCCACAGCCGCACGGCCTGATCGCACCGATTGAAAGCAAGGTTTTATAGCGGCGACGAAGGTGATCTAGTTCACGCACCGTCGCTTCGAGGGCCGATCGGACGCTTGGATCACGGATGTGATGCAACGAGGGAAGGCGATGGATTTCTACGCCTTCACGGGTTTGCCAGATGCCGGTGCTAAGCACGCGAATGGTGTCTTCGACGGCCTGTAGGAAGGCTGGAAGGTTACTCTCCTGCTGAAAGGGTGTTCGAAAGGCCGGTCTATCGAAGGCCCGCGCAAGCATCGCCAGTGTCTGGTCATCGGTAATAGCCGAGAACCGGTCAACGAAATCGCGCAGTTCAGCCGCGGTGTCGGGAAAGGGGACCCCTTCGACCAAACGTCGAAGGAGGAACTCGGCGCGGAGCCTCAGATGTTCTTCAAACTCTGAGCCCGACCAAATCGTGACGCGAGCCACTCCCAGCTTGTTGGCCGCAGCTTTCACTTCGTCCCGCCGCTGAGCGGAGACGCTGCATCGACAAACAAACTTAAAGGTCGCCGGGCGCCCGAACGCAGCACCGATTGCCGCTGACATATCCTTCTCGGCCTTTGTCTGAGTAAGACTTGCGCGGTTTACGCATTGAATGACAGTCCGTTCGTCCGGCCGGTCGTCGAATGGCCGAGTGCCGACGATGTCTCGCCCTTGATCGCTGCCGGTCTGGCCGTACCAGGCGAGGTCGGTCCATCCCTCACAGAGGTGATAGGCAAAGACAAGTCGTTCGAACTCGGACCCACTGAAATCCTCGAAATGAATCGGTCGAACTGTCTGGGCGATACTCATAGAGATCCCTTCCTGGGACGCACGCCCCTAGCCAGGACCCTCACAGCAGATTGTCCGATTGCTGCGCATGTGCAGGGTCGGGCGGGGGCACAAACTGGTCGATGTTTTTCAAAAGGCAATGTGTGTTGCTATTTCTCGGCATCAAGCCAATTGCTTCCTGTTCGCAGATCGGCGGGATCCTCGGAGTCTTTTGGGATCTGGAGGGAGATGCGCCAATCGTTCGTTTTTCGCCGGCGCGAGGCGAATTCGACGCGCTGGATCGCGGCCATCTCGTCGGATGCGTACTCGACCTTGTGCGCCGCATCGAGAGTGATCTGCTCGGCCTCTATCCAAAGCGCGACCGTCAGTAGGACGTCACCGAGCACGCAGGGGCCGTCGGCGGTGGTGAGGGTGACTGAGCCGGGATAAGGAAAGCATGCGGTGCGGAACGCAGGCGGTTGCGCCTTTTGAATGCCGTCAAACGGATCTGCAGCCCCTTGGATTTGGTGCCACAGATCAGTTAGAGACCAAGTTGTGTCGGACTCGGTGTTGCGAAAGATCGGCGCGAGCGGGTCAGTATCCTCCGGTAAAGTAAAATCCACGTCCTGCGGACTGGGAACTTTCCAATCGAGCGAACGGAATCTCCGGATGCCGATCCGTGCAATGCCGCAGGCCCTATGCCAAAAGAGCACGAAGTCCAGTCGCAACAAGATCGAGTTGATTTCCGCAACCGTAATTTCCGAAATTTTCCGCAGGGAAATGCCCGCATGAGACGCGGCAATCTGAGCCTCCGGGGAAAAGCCAGATGCGGTGACGGCAATGGTTCGATCCGCGCCAATCGAAGACTTCTTTGTGGCTAGCTGCTCGATCCAGGTGACATCCTGCAGCCTTGATCTGCGTCGACATTCGATTGTGACAAGCATTTCGGTCGTGCCGACTTTGGCACGAATGCTGGCATCCACTTCCCTCAGCCGACCTGTGAGCTTGCAACGCAGACGATCCGGTGACTTGACGATCAGCCCCCGGGGGCCTGCGTCGGCCTCGATCCGCGCGATCAGGCGTTCGAATTCGCGCCATTCGGGATCCCGATGTCGGTTCGCGGTCATTCTTTTGGACCGCCTCTTGTTCCGGCATTCAGGAACATTGGGAAGAAGCTGATCTGCTTCTTCATTTTGATGACGTCATCAACGCCAATCGTATTGGCCTTCCGTCGCTCCCCGCCGGCGGGTGTTATCACCTCAAGGTCTGGGTTTTCGATGATCGCTGCATGGACATCGTCGGCGTGCGCCGGGGTAATGTTGTATATGCTTTCGTAGAAGTCCATGACAGGCATGGCGTCTCCGCATTCCATGATCAGGCGCGGAATGTCTCCGAGAAGCTGGTTCTTTGCCGATACGCGACCGCTGATGTCGAAGAGGTAGAGCATGCCTTCATCATGCTTTGGATCGTAGGAGAGCATGTTGAGGCCGGATCGACCGAAGTGTGCCTGTAAGCTGGCGTTGTCGTGAAGAATGTTGTTGTAGACCTGCCTTGCCCGATAGGCATTCGCAAAGTGGATCAGCCAGTACCGCCACCCGCCGGGATTATTGATCGAGAACGGGCTGACATAGGGGGCGCACAATCGGAAAGCGTCAAAGACGATTTTCTCGGCTGTGCCGAGCCAGTCCTTTTGGCTCATTAACGCATCGAGCGCCTGGATATCGTTGCTCGTCAGCCCGAGATGATCGAGCTGGGCGCGAAGCCGCTCCGGCTGGTCCTTTTGAAGGAATGCGAGCAGCGAACTGATGACGAAGGTGTAGAAAATCTCAGCCGCGGGATAAGAGTGCATAATGTCGAGGATGGTGTTCCGCTCGACATGGCTGTGACCGCATTGATCGAGGTTGAAGATGACGCTCCGATAGCGGCCTTGCCCCAACAGGCTCTTGATATCGGGATAAGCGGCTTCGAAGAACTCGTTCAGATATTCGACCCGCAGATGCAGCTTGGGGCAGCTCTGGCTAGCCTCTGCTTGCATCGGTGCGACATGCGTCTTCAGAAGTTCGATCGCATCGCGGTTGGCGTCGTTGAATACGAGGAGGCATTCGACTTCGACAGCGCCAAGCCCTTGGACGGCGCGCTGCGTGTTCACAGCCTCGACTGCTCGTTTTAATTCCTCGATGAAAATCAACGGCGATCCAGGTGAGCCGCACTGGTAGCGCCCGCCGCCAGCGAAACCGTCGACGATCGCGAGGCGAAATCGCTCCTGCTGAGGCAGCCTACAGCGGACCGTCAGGTAGTCGAATACATATTCTCGCAAAATTTTATGTTTGCGGCGAGAGTGTTCCTCCAGCTTTGCTCCGTCGGCCCATTCATATCGTTTTTCGACCACTTTGCTCCCCCCGACGGATGTTGTTCTACATTGTAACCGTGCCTTGCTGGGTGGTCGGCATCTCGTCCCAGGTCCGGCCCCGATACTCGCGCCCGTTGGCCTTCTTGGAACGCTTTTTGTTATCCTTGCCCCAGGTTCCCCACTGCTTGAAGAAGAAGGCGGTACCGGCCGCCAGGCATTGGCCGTAAATTTCGTCGATCCATTCTTCCCTGATCGGTCGAGCGGATTTGCCGCTTTCACCGCCCACGATGGCCCAATGGATGTCGCGGAGGTCGACGGCGCCAACCGATCCAATGAGAGGCTCAAAAGAGATGAAGCGAATGGCTGCGGGCGCCTGGCGGAGATAGTCGACTCGACTCACGACGTTCGCGTCTTCAATGCTAGTGCCCAGCCAGACATTGGGCAGGATGTCGCCCAACCGCGAGGCGACGAGAGCTGCCATTCGCCCGGGACGCTTAGTAAGGATTTGATAGTTGTGGCGCGGGGTCTCGCGCATGACCTTCCAGACCTCAAGGATGAATTCGTCGCTGACACCCTCGTGGAAGAGGTCGCTCATAGAGTTTACGAAGATTTTCCGCGGTTTCTTCCATCCGTAGGGCATGGCCAGCGCCTTGCGATCTTCCCGCACGACGCCATTCCACACCGTGCGCTTTCCCGTCTTACGGGTAAGTCCCGCATATTTTGCGATGCCCATGGCCTCAAGGCGTTTGGCCATTTCCATAGCATAACAATGGGTGCAGCCTGCGGTGACGATGGAGCATCCTGCGACGGGGTTCCAAGTGGAGTCTGTCCACTCTATCTGAGTTTCAGCCATCTTGCCCTCCCGAGCATTCCTTGACCCCACGCCGCATCAGACCGCTCCGCGTATCGGATTGACGACCTTGAGCCCGGCAAAGTCTTTTTCGTTATCTGTTACCAGCACGCACTCGTTCGCTCCGGCGACAGCGGCGATGATCATGTCGAGCCCGCTGCGCGGCTTGCCGGCCGCTTTTCCTCCTGCCATCAGCCGCGCCCAGATCAGCCCTGCCTTGTCGTCGAACGAGAGGATGCGGCCCGCAAACAGCGCCTGCGGCCCCTCAGGCCCAGAGAACCACTTGTCGAGTGCGTCGCGTTTTTTCCCGCGCGGCTTCTCCAGAACCCCGCGAAGAATTTCCGCAACGGTCAGCGAAGCGATGAACAAATCCTCGTCTCGCTGTCTCGACATCCATGCCAGGAGCGATTCCGACGGCTGCGATTTCACGACATTGCTGATGATGTTGGTATCGAGGAGGTAGCGTGTCACAGGTCGATCTTCCGTCCCTCTTCATGGGGGCGGGAAAGATCGAGGTCAGCTCCCACCAGCGGCGAACGACGCAATGCGGCGAGAATCCCGCCAAGCTTGGGTGGCTCGCCGGCGATGGTCTGGCTGACAGCAGCGCGCAGGCTAGAGGCATCCGGTCCATCTTCGGCCAGGCGGCGAGCCAAAGATCGAATGAGGTCGCGATCGACATCGCGGCCAAGCACCTCGAAGCGCGCCAAGCCGCGCTCGCTGAGGCGAGATCGATAGTTTTGAATGGCGCGTTTTTGCGAGCTGCCCATAGTTACCTCCGACTTATTTCCAGTAATATAACCAGAATGCTGGGTTTGATCAAGGTGCAGGCAGTCCGGGCAGTGCGCTCTTTCGGTTGAATGGGATCGGTGGACGCGTGATATATGTTTACGCGACGGTACTTTTTGACCAGCGTCGAGCAGGCCGCCGGCCGACGCGAGGTGTAAAGATCGTCCGATGTGGTGCCGATGGTTGGCGAAACCTCAAAAAAATCTTTCTGGCAATTTTCCCTTTGAAATCAAAAGCGTAACTTTTTTACGACCTCAGCGTCGGATTTTTTGCGCTGACAAGAGAAATATCTCGGCGCCGACCAGAGGGCCTCGGCCCCAGGACGGGCGAGGCTCGTTCGGAGAACGGCGCGAAACAGGGATTGGTCGATTCGCGCGGCGATGATTGACCACAAGGCCTGCTGGACGGGTTCCGCGTGCAGGTGCCCGTCGCTGCCCGCCTTGAAAACTGTCAGAAAATCGCATACATTTCTGACAGGAGCATCCATGCAACGGTTGACCGAACAGATTCTTGCGCACGCGAAAGGGCTGCCAGAGGGCACGCCGGTCGCAGCTAAGAGCTTGCTTCACCTCGGGAATCGCGCCGCGGTGGATCAGGCATTGTCGCGTCTAGCCGAGCGGACGCAGTTGATCCGGGCGGGTCGCGGCGTCTATCTCCTTCCGGTCACGAGCAGGTTCGGCACCCGGGCTCCCTCCGTGGAGCAAGCGATCGACGCGCTTGCCAGCCAGCGCGGGGAGATCATCGTCCCGAGTGGGGCCGTTGCCGCCAACACCCTCGGTCTCACGACACAGGTGCCGGTCCGGTCGGTCTATCTGACTTCCGGCCGCACCCGGAAGATGAGCCTCGGCAAGCAGGTCGTCGAGCTTCGCCACGCGCCTCGTTGGCAGCTCGCCATGGCGCATCGGCCCGCTGGCGAGGCGGTGCGAGCGTTGGCTTGGCTTGGGCCGGAGAAGGCTGAGGCCGCCCTCCAGACACTGAAGCGGAAACTCCCGCCGGGCGCCTTCAGCGAGCTGGTCGCGGTAGCGCCGCAGCTTCCGACCTGGATGGCGCGCAGCGTGGGCAAGGCCGCACATGGCTGATCCCTTTCTCCACCTCCCGATCGAGGATCGGCGGGAGGCGCTCGGCGTCGCGGCCGATCGGTCCGGCCGGCCGGCGCATCTCCTCGAGAAGGACGTGTGGGTGGTCTGGGCGCTCGCCACCCTTTACGGCTCGGCGCTCGGCGAACATCTGGTGTTCAAGGGCGGCACCTCGCTGTCCAAAGCCTATCAGGTTATCCAGCGGTTTTCCGAGGACGTCGACCTAACATACGACATCCGGGCGATTGCACCCGACTTGGTGGGCGACGACGGCGAAGCGTTGCCGGAGACCCGTAGCGAGGAAAAACGCTGGTCCAGCGAGGTGCGCAAGCGCCTGCCCAATTGGATTGAAGGAAGCGTTCAGCCGATCATCGCAGATGCGCTCGCGGCTGAAGCTTTGGCGGCCGCCATCCGCGTCGAGGGCGAGAAGCTGTTCATCGATTACGAAGCCGCGACGGCTGGCTCCGGCTATGTGGCGCCGAGCGTGATGCTCGAATTCGGAGCACGATCGACGGGCGAGCCGGCGAGCTTGCGCGACATCGCCTGCGACGCGTCTGGCCTGATCGAGGGCGTGACCTTTCCCACGGCTCGTCCACGCGTGATGCATGCGGAGCGGACCTTCTGGGAGAAGGCGACGGCCATCCATGTCTTCTGCCTGCAGGAGCGCCTGCGCGGCGATCGCTTTGCTCGTCACTGGCACGATGTCGCGCGGTTGGACGAAACCGGTTTTACCGCGTCCGCCTTTGCTAATCGCGATCTGGCGAACGCAGTGGCGCGCCACAAGACCATGTTCTTCGCCGAGAAAGCGCCCGATCGAACGCCCATCGATTACGCGGCGGCTGTCAACGGCGGTCTGCGGCTTGTGCCCGCAGGCGATGGTCTGAAGGCGCTTGAAGAGGACTACGCCCGCATGGTCGACGACGGGCTTCTTCTGGAAGACGCGGAGCCTTTCGAAGCGCTGATGGCGCGATGTGCCGATATCGCCGAGCGAGCCAACTGCGTCCGCGAATAGAAAAAACTGGGGGGACGGCGCCGTGCGAATTTCGCGGGTCAAAATTACAAACTTCGCCAATCGGCGCGCTGCGGCCGGGAATGCTCGATGCGCTGATGGCGGCAGAGCCAAGCCTCGCCGATCAACGCGAACAGGTGGTGCGCATGTCGGCGGCGCTCGCTGTCGGCGGGCCGCTCGCCGACCTGGATCTGGCGAGCCTCGGTGGACGCGACGCGTCGCCTCTCCATCTTAATCTGTTGGCGCCGCACTCGGCAAAGGGCTGCGAATATGATGTCGTGATCATGGCGGGACTCGATCTGGGCGGTTTGCCCTGGCGCAACGAGCAGCCGGCGGCGCGACGCGAAAGCCGACGGCTGTTCTATGTTGGCCTGACGCGGGCCCGCGACGAGATCCATATGCTGTATTCCGGTTACGTCGATACCGGCCGCGGGCGAAGGTTCGGCACCCCGTTCCGTGCAAGAGCGTAGCCGTCGACAAGTGTGGAGATCAGCTCCTTTGCATTGGGAAACCGTTATTTGAGGGTCGGGTCGAGCTTATCGCGCAACCAGTCGCCGAGGACGCTAACGGCAACGGCCGTCACGACAATGACAACGCTTGGAGCGAGCAGCATCCAGGAGGCGCGGGTGATATACTCGCGGCCGGCCGCGACCATGACACCCAGGCTGGTCATCGGCGGTTGAACGCCGAGGCCGAGGAAGGACAGTCCGCTTTCCACCAGGACGATTTCCGGAAAGGTCACCGTCGCCGCCACGAGAAGCGTCGCCGCACTGTTGGGCAGGATATGCCGCAGATAGACACGCAGCGGATGGGCGCCGAGCTGGCGCGTTGCGCTCGCATAGCCCTGCGCGCTGGCGGTGATTGCCAGTCCTCGTGCCAACCGCGCATTCCGCTCCCAGCCATAAAGTCCCATCAGGGCGACGAACAGCGTCAGCGAATTACCGAAACAAGCGAGCATTGCCAGCGCCACGATTAGAAATGGTAGCGAAGCCTGTACGTCGATCATTAGCAGCAGGGCATGCTCGACGAGCCCGCGGAAATACGCGGCGATGAAGCCAATCCCGGTACCGACCAACACGCTGATCGCAGTGGCGCCGAAGGCGACCAGCAAGCTGGTGCGGATCGAGTAGAAAAGACGCGAGGCCACGTCACGGCCCAGATCGTCGGTTCCCAGGACGTGTAGCATCGTTCCGCCAAAGCCGACGGGCGGCGCCAGGCGATGGCGCAGGTCGATGGAAGTGATCTCATGGGGAGCCATCAGCGGCGCGGCGAGCGCCGTGAGGAGCATGAGGAGAACCCAGCCCACAGCAAGGAGTGTCGGCAGGTCCACCGAGCGAGGCGGCGGACGGTTGGTTTTTACAGTTGCCGTTTTCATTGCGATCCTGAGTTTGTTCCACGCAAGCGCGGATCGAACACGCCATAAAGCAGGTCCATCAGCAGGTTGGCCGATGTCATGGTCAGCGCCACGAGAAGGAGGATGACCTGCACCACGGCGAGATCACGGTTCGCAACCGAAACCACCAGCAATTGGCCGATGCCGGGCCAGCCGAAGACGCTTTCCACCAGTACGGCGCCCGCGACCTGGCCGCCGAGCATCAGGCCGAACAGCGTCAGCACAGGAATGATCGCATTCGGAAAGGCATGGTGGCGAACCACCTGCCGCCACGTCACGCCCTTGGCGCTGGCCGCCACGATGTAGAGCTGCGACAGAACTTCGATCATGGCGCTACGCGTGAAGCGCGCGATAATGGCCGCCCCGCCCAAACCAAGCGTGAGCACCGGCAGTACGAAGCTTTCCGGCCGATCCGCGCCGCCGGACGGGAACAGGCCGAGCGTCACGGAAAAGATCAGGATCAGCAATAGCCCGAGCACGAAGCTTGGCACGGTGAAGCCGAACACGGTCAGCATCATCACCGATCGGTCGACCCAGGTGTCGCGATGCATGGCGGCGTAGGCGCCGACCGGAATGCCGATTAGCATCGTGAGCGCCAGTGCCGGCAGCATCAGCGCCAATGTCAGGGGCGCGCGCTCGAACACAAGCTGCAGGGCCGGTTTTCCAGCCAGCATGGAATTCCCGAAATCGCAGTGAAGTGCCGCCAGGACATAGCGGACATACTGCACATACAGAGGCTGATCGAGCCCCCAATGCCGACGAAACGCCTCAAGATCCGGGGCGCGGGCGCTGGGACCGAGTATCTGCAGCGCCGGGTCTCCCGAGGCCCGCAGCACCACGAATGTAAAGGTCACCACGATCAGGATGGACAGGCCGGCACGCAGGACCTTGGGGCCGGCGAAACGAAACACCGCACTCATCAATGCCTCACCAAATGGCAGGCGACCTGCCGTTCCGGTCCTAGCGGCAGGAGTTCGGGCAGGCTCTGGCGGCAGACATCGCGCGCAAGTGGACAGCGTGGATGAAACGGGCATCCGCACGGCCGATCGGTGGGGCTTGGCAGTTCGCCTGGCAACGCCACATAATGATCGAATCCGCCCGGAAGCCTCGGCATGGCCGAGACGAGCGCCTGCGTATAGGGATGGGCGGGTTGATCGATAATGGCGTCGGCGCGCCCCTGCTCGACGACGCGGCCAAGATACATGACGACGATCCGGTCGCTGACATGGCGAACGACCCGCAAGTCATGGCTGATGAACAAGAGGCCGAGCCCGAGCTCCTGCTGAACATCCATGAGCAGATTGACGATTTGCGCCTGGACGGACACGTCGAGCGCCGAGACCGGCTCATCGCAAACCAGAAGCGAGGGTTTTGGCGCGAGCGCCCGCGCAAGCACGACGCGTTGGCGCTGGCCGCCGGAAAGCTGATGCGGATAGAGCATGCCATGGTCTTCGCCGAGGCCGACGCTGTGGAGAAGCTCGGCCACGCGTTGCTTGCGGCTTGCCGGATCGCCAATTCCGTGAATCGCCAGCGGCTCGGCGACGAGAGCGCTGACAGTCATTCGGCGATCAAGCGCTGCCAAGGTGTCCTGAAAGACCAGCTGCATTTGGCGCCGCTGCGCGCGCCACCTTCTGCTGTCGATGCGCGGCAGCGGCAAACCCTGAAACAGCACACCTCCGCTGTCCGGCGGCTCCAGACCGAGCGCAATACGGCCGGTGGTGGACTTGCCGCATCCGGATTCGCCGACAATGCCGGTCGTCCGGCCCATCTCGACATCCAGCGACACGCCATCGACTGCTACAAGACATTTCCGCGGTCCGTAGAGTGGCGAGCCGAGGGGAAAGCGACGGGTGATGTTGTTGAGACGCAGCAGGGTCATTGATACGTGCCGGCGTCCAAACGAAGGCAACGCACCGAATGCCGCGCGGCGACCTGCCGCGGTTCCGGTCGGCTCGTGCCACATGCCGTGATCGCGTGCCGGCAGCGTGGCGCATAGGCGCATCCCGGCGGCAGATTGCGTTGTGGCGGCGCGCCGGCAATGGCGGTCAACCGCATGCGCGGACCGTGCGAGGGCGGAATGGCACCGATCAGGTCGCGTGTATAGGGGTGTTCCGGCGCGGTCAGAAGCGTGTGTTTCGGCGCCGTTTCGACGATCTTGCCCGCATACATGACGCATACCCGGTCACAGACGGCCGTCACCGCGGCGAGATCATGGCTGATCATGACCAGCGCCATGCCAGTGTCACGTTGAATATCTTTGAGCAGCAGCAGAATCTGCGCCTGCACGGTGGCGTCGAGCGCGGTCGTTGGCTCGTCGGCGATCAGCAGTTCGGGCCGGCCGGCGAGCGCGATGGCAATCATCACCCGCTGGTTCTGGCCGCCCGACAGTTCGTGGGGGTAGGTGTTGAGCCTGCTTGCCGCAGTGGCTATGCCGACCTGGTCGAGCAGGCGGCAGGCCTCGGCTCGGGCGGCGGCACCGCTGAGGCCCCGGTGCAGGCGAAGCGCTTCGGTGATCTGCGCGCCGATGCGATGCACCGGGTTCAGCGCGCTGGCCGGATCCTGGAAGATCATGGCAATGCGTCCGCCGCGCACCCGATCCAAAACGGATTGTCGTGCGCCCACAAGATCGAGATCACCAATCCTGGCCTCGCCTCCGATCTCGGCGGATTTCGGCAGCAGGCCAAGAACCGCCCGCCAAGTCACGGACTTGCCGCAGCCGGATTCGCCGACGATACCCAAGGCCTCGCCTTTGTTCACAGCGAGATCTACACCGTGCAGCACAGGCACATCGCCGAACGCCACCCTCAAGCCAGCAATGCTGATGGCAGGTTTGGTGGCGGAAGCCCCGATGTCATGGGCCGGCAACAGCGCGGCGCCCGCGCTGTTGTGGAAAGACTTATGCAGCATGGAACTCAGGCCACCGGCTCAGGCGGCATCTTCGGGCCGAGATACATTTGCGGCAACGGGTTGGGCTGCCAGCTGACATCCGCCTTCTGCCCATAGATGAAGGGCATGGAGTGCAGCGGCGTGATGCAAGGGTCCTCGATCTCGACAATGTCCTGCATCCGTTTGAAGGCCGCCTGGCGCTTGGCGAGATCGGTCGTCGTTTCAAGCTCGTGACCGAGCGCGTTAAACTCGGCATTGGTCCAGCCACCTGTTGACTGGAGGTCATTGGTCGGACCGATAATCTGCCACAGCATGGAAACGGGATCGGCGTAGAAGGCGCCGCCGGACGTGTCATTGATACCGCCAATGTCGCCGACCTGCGTCCAGTTTTCACACATGATCAGCTTGACGTTGATTCCGGCAGCCTTCCACATCTCGACAAGCGCCTGGTTCTCGGCGAGCTGCATCGGATAATAGGTGCCGACGGAAGGGTATGGGATTTCCTCACCTCTGTAGGATGACTTGGCGAGCAGTCCCTTGACCTGCGCCGGATCATAGGACACCCCCTTGCGGTTGGGGTCGTTGATCTCGCCGAAGATCGGTAGCTGCCAGCTGGTCAGCGCTTTCGCCCGGCCGTCCCAGAGGCCGTCCGCCAGCGCACCGCGATCGATAGCGAGAGCGAGCGCGCGACGCAGATCGACATCTTTCAGGATGGGAGTCCTGAGCGGAGCAAATGTGAGAAAGCGGAACCACATGGCTTCGCCACCAACAATCGAGAGGCCGTTGACTCCCTCAATTTCGGCAATGTGGTCCGGAGTGATGTCTGTGACGATATCGTAATCGCCCGACTTCAGTCCGGCGATGCGCGCGGCGATTTCCGGCAGCCGCTTGAAGCGGATCGAGGCAAATGGCGGCTGGCCTCCCCAATATTCGTCGTGCGCCACCAGTGTGATCTCGTCCCCATTGCGGACCTCGCCGATCTTGTAAGGGCCGGTCCCGATCGGCTTCGCCGCCCAGGCGTCGTAGCTGCTGGCGCCAGCCCGTGCCCTGGCGCTGATGATCTGCGTGCCCCAGGCGCCGAGCCGCTGGGCGAAGACCGGATCCTCTGTCCTGGTGATCAAACGGACAGTGCGATCATTGATCTTCTGCACATCGGCGAGCGAGGAGAGGAAGTTGGCAAACACGGCCGCGCCCGGCGCTTTTTCGCCGCGCAGTCGATCCGGCCCGAGCGAGAAGACAACGTCATCCGCCGTCATTGTGGAACCGTCATGAAACTTCACATTGTCGCGCAACGTGATCTCATGGATCGTGGCGTCGATTTGCTTCAATGATGTCGCGAGCGCGAAATTCAGGCGAAAATTGTCGTTGTAGTCGGTCCGTAAAAGCTGATCGAAAATGCTGTATTGCACCCGCCAGGAAACGTTGGCGATGGAGGAGCCGTCCACCGGTTCCAGAATTGTGCGCAGGTCCTGAACGGCAATATTGAGGTTCGGCCGCCGGCCGGTTGCCGCCATGATCGTGTTCGGCAATGCTATTGCGCCAGCCGCCATGGCGGTCATGCCGAGAAATCTGCGACGTGTCGTTTGCATATCAAAATCCCCTCTCTTTCAGACGGGCTGAGACATAGCGCAGTTATGTGACGGTTTTTTGCAGGTTTGAGACGGCTTGTGTTGGTTATTGAAAACAAAAGGAAAAAAATGTTTCACAATTGGGGCAGCCGTGCGGGCTGAAAGCAGAGGATCAAGTAGAGACCAGTGCGGGGTTGTGACGGTTTTGCGGATATAGAACTTCAACACCGGCGGCTTCGATCTTGTCCAGCATGTCCGATGCAGGCCTCCGGTCGGTGATGATCGCGGTAATCGCCGAATGGGGCAGGATGCGGTAGCGCGCCGACAAGCCGAATTTGCTGTGATCGGCGAGAATGACAATTTTCCGTGCTTGCTCGCAGAGCGTCGCAGCAAGCTCCTGTCCGACCTGTTCATGGTCGAAGACGCCATTCGGATGCACCGCATTGACGCCGATAAATGCGACGTCGATCTGCTGTTCGCGGAGTGTACGCAAGGCGGTGAATCCGCTTACGGTCCGGAAATCGACATTGAAATCGCCCCCCAGCATGACAACGCGATGCCGATGGCCTTCGGCCGCGGCGATGGCAGTATCGACCATGTTGGTGACGACGCGCATTTCCGGCAGGGCCGATATGCGGCTGGCCAACGACAGAATGGTGCTGCCGCCCCCGAAAAAGAGATTCTGACCGGGCTTCAGAAGACCCAGGGCGATCTCAGCGATGGTGCTTTTTTCCGCGCGCTCGGAAACAGCTCGCGATGAGATGGCCAGCAGCTTTGGCTGTTGCGTTGCGACCGCGCCACCATGGACCCGTGCGACCAAGCCATCCTGCTCGAGCCGTTTGATATCCCGCCGCGCAGTCTCTTCTGAAATATTGAACCGCTGCATCAAATCTCGGATGCGCACTTCGCCATTCGCCTGGATGATTTCAACGAGCCTTTTATGACGATTGTAACTAAGCGACATGCTTCTCTCTCTCGCGGCATTCGAAAAAAGACCATTCAGTTCGCTGCGCAAATGTCACGTCAGGGCGTCACTCTCAGAGGCCGTTGAGCGGCTTAAGGTGCGCCGCAGAGCTTTTGCCAGCCTTTCGTTTTCCGTCCGACTTCGAACCGTCAGGCGCAGATATCGATCTGCGTCGTTCATGGCTTGATAGCCGCATTCTCTTACGAGGACGGATTCGAACAGAACGAGGCGGCGCTTGAGCTCGGCAGCGGATACCGAATTTTCAGGCAGCCGGCACAAGATGAAATTCGTTTGCGAAGGTACGACGTCGAGGCCCGGTACCGTCCGCAGCTCCTCGATGAACAGCTCTCTATCTTCTCGCAACATCTCTAGACTGTGTTCCAATTCCTCTGCGAATTCGGGAAGCAGGAACAGTGTGTATTCCGCAATGCCGTTAATGTTCCACAGCGGCAGTTTCCGGCGCACGGCGGCAACGAGGGTGGGATCGCCAGCCATGAGGTAGGCGAGCCGGATTCCGCCAAGTCCGAAGGCCTTTCCAAGGCTCTTCACCACGATCAAATTGGCACAGGACGGAACCAGATTCTCAACGCTGTTTGGTCGGCCATCAGCGGGAAAATCAATGAACGATTCATCCACGATCAGCCGTCGCCCTCGAGATCCTAGGGCCTCCGCCAGCCATGCCACGTCAGCATGATCAACAAGTCGACCGGTCGGATTGTTTGGATTTACAACGATTGCCGTATCCGCGCCTGTCGCCAGTACGAATTCCAGGAAAGCTCGAACGTCGAGATCGAAATAGGGCGGGGTGAGGACGAAGTTGTTCTTTTGTTCGTCATCTAGAGGTGTTTGAAAGCCGGCGAACGTCGGCACGGGAATCGCGATTGTTGGGTTCAGCGTTGAATAGAGCGCCTGGATGAGGTCGGTCACCCCGTTTCCGACTGCAATAAAGTCCGGCTGCTGCGAGGTCATCGTGCCAACAACTGAAGCGATATCGATCTGCTGAGAAGGATAGCATGTCAACACGCCTTCGAGCCTCGCCGCCAGCCGATCGTAAAAAGTCTTGGGAGGGAAGCGGGTATTGCAAAGAAGCATGTGCTCGGCGATTGGCTTGCGCCAATAACCTCCGACGCTCGTTTCCAGACGCCGCAGCACGTTCTCCTTGTCACACCGAAATTCCGCGATGGATGCGTCGACACCGTCGCAAATATCGAGCAGCTTGGAGCCGGCAGTCAGCACATTGCCAGGCAACGCTACGTCCAGCTGGGACAGGCCCGCGACTAACCTGCTGAAGGCCTGATGCAGAGATGCCGCGGCGCGGCTTTCGGCCAGAAGATTGCGTAGAACATCAGCACTCAATCGATAAATCCCGGTCGGCGCGTCGGGCCGCCAAGCGGAGCCGCGCAAACCCTTGTTGGTATTGATACCGTCAAGAACCTCACTGTCGAAAAGCGGTGTTCCCCATATCAGGAGAGTATCGCCATCATGTTGGCGGAACTTCTCAATGAGATCGCCGTCATGCGCGTCGTGCCACGAAAGCGTATTTGTGTTGTCCTGCAGGCGGAACCCATCGAATGTGCCGCTACTCAAGTTTTCAACGAGAGTGACATCTTCAATGCCGTTTTCGACACAGGCGTTGACGAGACGGTCCAAGAGCGGCTGACCGTTGATAGGAACCAACGGTGCATCGTAGCTGCCACTCCACAGATGTATTTTTGGCCCTGCGAAATCGAGGATAAAAATAGCACGGGTCGTATCGGCCATCTCGGACTCCTTTCTTCTGAAGGAAGCAAAAAGAGCGCGTAGAAGCGCCCATTCCCAAAATCAAAACGACCCACTGGCGCTCGAAGTATCCCGTGATGCGTTCATACCGGCGTCATCCGAAGCCTATAGGGGGCTTTGGTTTCGATCGGTCTCTTCCAGGTGCAACATGACCCACACCAATCCATCCAGGCCTACCGCTCGTTTTCAGACGCCTGCCTCGATAAAGCCGCGCGCTCCTACGAAAGCGATTCTGATCCTCATGGACGGCGTAAGCGCGGACTATTTCGAAAAGCACAAACATCGGTTGCCGACGCTTCTTCGTTTGGCAGGAGACGGTCTGTCCATCACTCGCCTGCGCTCAACGGTGCCGGGAACGTCGATGCCGGGGCGCGCAAGCATGCTAACCGGCGCGGCGCCTCAAGCGAACGGGATCTACGGAAACCACATTGTGCGAGATGGCTCGTTTGTCTGCGCCGACGCGTCTGATCTGCGGGTTCCGACCATTGCAAAGCTTGCCAAAAATAGCGGGCTTGATGTCGCGTCCATCGGCGCTGGGTTGATCGACCCAGCCGATTGCGATGTCTTCGTGCCGGCCTGGTGGGAACGAGGGTTTCTCCAGGGAAGCCGGTCATTTAAGAGCCTGCCCGAAAACCGCATCGCTCGCTCGCGCATGATCAAAGATCCAAATGGGCGGTTGCGAGCCGCCGGCGTGCTCGATCTCTTCGGCTTCCCGTCCAGTAGCGACACCGTTGCGAGCACTGCTCTCGTTGCGGGCCTGGCCGCGGATCATCTCATGATCGGGGCTGCAGGAGCGCTGGCTTGCTCGGAGAACCCGCCTGATCTCATTTTGACCGAGATCGACATGACGGATTCGATTCAGCATCAGTTCGGATACGAAAGCGAGGCGGCACATTGGTCTATCGCCGCGGCCGACATGATGATTGGCGCTCTCATCGAAGGACTGAGGCGAGTCGGGCGGAAAGACGATTACGCGATCGTAGTCGCAAGTGACCATGGACATAGCGCCGTCCACACAACCATTTATCCGGATGCGATCATCCCTGACTTGCTTTGGGAAAGTGAAGGAGCGACGCTCCATGTCCTGGTTGACGGAGCTCATGACCGCAGAATCGCAGACGGACTGTTGGCGCGCTTCCAAGTGGAGCCGTGGTCGAGCGACCATGTTCCGGTAAATGAACGCGATTGCATAGCGACCTATGTCGCACCTCCTGGACACTCCTTCGAGGAGACCGTTGGAGACACGCAAGAAGCTGGCCCGACGGGCAGACCTCGATACTTGTCCACCCACGGTTTTCGACCGGGCAGCGCGGAGGACGATCGGATATGCCTGTTGAGCATCCCTGGAATGCAACCTTGCAATATTGCCTGGGGCTCCGCTGAAGAGTTCACGCCAACCATTGCTCAGATCTTGGGATTGTCCGACGCCCCGTTTTCGGCAAGGGGTCTTCTGTAACATGCCCGCAAGCGACCGCCTGCGGGCTCGCATATTCGTCATGAGAATACCTCTTTGAAGAATATCCCAAGGTTGGCCAACAGCCAGAACTTCCGACCAAACGAGTCTGAAGGATTTCGTCGTCCGGCCTCGAACCAACGCCGCAAAGCAGCAGGATCGAACAAATCTCCCAGTGGACAGTCCTTGTGAAACAGCAGCCTTCGATATTCCGTTGCTCCCTCGCCAACGGCCCACTGACCCAGTGGCAGTGGAAATCCCATCTTTTTGCGAGATAGAACAGATCTGGGCAAGACGCTCCGGTATTCCCTTCGCAAGGGATATTTTGAGACGTCGAGACGTTCGCTGAAGGAAGCAACCGGATGCCACAATGCCTGGACCGAAGCGATTGGAGACCTCCACCTCAACCGCTGTGAGCCGGGCATCGCCATTGCGGCGGTAACGAGCTGGTGATCGGTATAAGGAACGCGAGCTTCAAGCCCAGCTGCCATTGTGGTGTTGTCAACCATTTCCAGCAATGCGGGCAAATGCGTAGAGACGAGAACATATGAGATCTTGCTAAAGAAATCTCCGCCGGCCTCTGCAAATTGAGTCGAGAAGTGATCGAACAGAGCCATCTCGTGCTCCCTTCGTATCCGCCCATCGATGGCAAGCGAGCGGATTTCATCGGTCGGGAAGTAGCTGTAACGCGCCAGGAAGAACTGCAATTGACTGCAATGGACGTCGAGTCCGAGGCGTCGGCGTGCGACCTGGGCAAGAGCACGTGGCAATGCGGCGATGATCTTGCTTCGATTGTAATCATACGGCGTACGGAACAATCGGCTGTAGCCAGCAAAAATCTCATCGGCACCCTCGCCGGTGAGGACGACCTTATGCTCCTTCGAAATCGCCTTTGCGAGCGTAAACATTGCGATTTCGTTATGCATCCCAAGCGGATGTCCGCGCAGGCGAACCAGCTCTGACACAGCGTAGATATCGGAAGGTTCTCCAATTGGGACGACCCGGTGAGTGAGCCCGAATTCTGCGGCGACCTCCATCGCATAAGCCGTCTCGTCATAATCGGCGGTCTCGACCTTGCCGGTATAGCAGATCGGACGGATTTGGGAGCGGGCGGACGCCTCATAGGCGAGGATGCTCGAGTCAAGTCCACCGGACAACAATGCGGCGACCGGTACGTCAGACACCAGCTGACGTTCGACGGCGCTTCCAAATAGTCTCCTTATGTCGGAATAGTCCGGCTTCGATCGCGAAATGCGCTCCGACAGATTCCACCAACGTTCGGACGTGTGTCGCCCGTTCCTTATTGCGAGGAGATGGCCGGGCTCTAACTTGGAGATCCCGGCGAACAGCGTCCTGGCACCGACAACCGCGCGATAGGAAAGAAAACTGAGCGCGCCGATGATGTCGGGTCCGCGTATCACGCCCGGCCAGCGAATGAGAGCGTTCGGCTGCGATGCAAAGAGAAGGCCAAGATCGCAGATCGTGTAGTAAAGGGGTTTTACCCCCAAACGATCTCGGGCGATGAGAGCAAGCGAGTTCCGGGGATCGAAAAGCGCGAAGGCAAACATCCCGTCAAGGCGGTTTAAGAATGACTTTCCCCAAGCAATATAGCTAAGAATTAGAACCTCGGTGTCGGACACCGTCGAAAAGGAAAAACCCATATCCCTCAATTCAGCTCTAATTTCCCGATAGTTGAATATCTCGCCGTTGTACGTCACCACAACTCCGGTATTGTCATCGCGATAGGGCTGATTGGCACGAGAATGAGCGTCGACAATCGATAGCCGTCGATGCGCGAATGCGACCGATTGATCAATGTATAGGCCGCTGGCATCAGGCCCGCGATGAGCGAGAGCCTCAGCGCAACGCTCAACGGCCTCAGCACAAACGGGTGTTCCCTCGTTTTTGAGGACTATCCCAAAGATTCCGCACATTGGGGTCGCTCTCTTGGCACGAATAACGCCAACTACGTGCTCGGCTTTTCGCCGATCATCTGGATGCAGCCATCGCCGAACCAGAAGCGGGCCAGCGGGTGGTCATAATGACGGTACATCGGAGCGAGAAAGCGCCGAAGATTATGGAAATTTTTTGTATACCTTGAGATCCTGCGGATCTTCTCGAAGCCGCACTCGCCATACCAGCCTCGGATTTGCACCTCTGTGAAGGCGAACCCGTGATAGGTCGGCGCCTGGAAACGATCCCGGATCGTCACGAACAAATCATCATCAAAAAGACTCCGAAAGAATTCGTTTTCGCCAGGTATATATTCTTTCTCTTCGCCGTCCTTTATTCGCAACAGCCAGTTGATGGCTTCGCGTGCGGTGGATGCATCCAGATTGTCAATGGAACTGCGGAATTGTTCGTCGCTTTGGTAGAGTTCTCGCAAGTGATTGATGCATCGGTAAATGACGCCGTTGGCGGTACCCATAATCGTCAAAAAGAAGCTGCCGCCGGGGCGGGTTACACGGGCAAGCTCTTCAAAGCCTTTTTTCGGATTGCTGGTGTTCGGCAAAACCCCTGCGCAATGGACAAAATCGAAACTGAAGTCGTCAAACGGCAGATCGAGCACACTGCCCGCGACCAGTTCCGAGCGCGGCCCAAATCGGCTGAGGCGTTTGCGCGCGCAATCCATCCAATCATTGCTCAATTCAAGCGAAACAACGTTTCGTGCCCCCTTGTCGAGAAACGCATAGGACGCATTCGCGTTGGAGCCGCAGCCCGCGTCCAGGACATCAAGACCGCGGAAGCTACCGGTAGGCAAGCCGAAATATTCCTCCTCGATCAGAGAGACCAACCTGTCGAATATGTGGTCGTCATTCTCCTGCTGGCGCTGGTAGCGATCAAAGACGGTGCGAGTTTCGGCCTCGAAAGAGTTTTCCATGTATTCTCTTCCCTATAGCTGCAAACTGATTCACTTTGTGAGTAAGGCGACAGATCCGGCTGCGGCGAGTGTAAGGTTACCCAAGCGCAACGCACTGCCGGTACCTGGAAATTTGAAGTTTGAAAGATGCAGGACCGACAGCACAAACCCTGCACCGATCAATAGGTTGCCCAGGCCTTGCACCGGCAAGTGATGGTCGGCGACGAAGAGGAACGCCAACACGAAGAGATTATTGTTCAACGGCAATCCTCTGCCGAATCCGTCCGCGTCCAGTCCGAACGTCGAAAAATAGCTGAGGCGCAGAGCCCCTGACAGGATGAGGCAGTTGGCAGCCAACAATGCGGGAACGGAGAACGCGTTGAAGGACAAAATCAGAACCGCTGGAAAGACGGCTGCGTAGACCAAATCAAGCAGCCCGTCCAACGCGCCACCCAGCTGTGCCATCAAAGCGGACCGGTTCGGGGAACTCTTCGCGACCATGCCGTCGGCATCATCTGCCAAAAGAGCCCACAAGCCGAAACAGATGCCAATCTCGAAGCGCCCGATCAAAGCAAAGTAGATCGCCGTGGTGGCCAATATCAGCCCAAGGGCTGTAATGGCATTTGCAGCGTCGAACAGATAGCGGATCATCCTCCTACCCCCGCCACGGCGGCCGGCGCGTCGGCACTATGTCTGTGAGGTCGCTCGAAGGCGAAAATCCTTTCCGCTACCCGCAGGTCCTGTTCACTGTCGATCTCGTACCATCGCAAATCGTCACATCGCGCCGCGGCGAGTTGCAGTCCGCGCTGCTCGATGAGATGCGCGAGCAGCTCCTCGGTATAGGCTTTGATTGCGCCCGAGCCGATCAGGTCGTGGAGGACCGGGACGATCGCCGTTTGGAGTTCGGCGCCAGAGAACCGGATGAGGTTCATCATCTTGAAGAGCACCGGGGTGCCTGATACCAGATTTGCCGCCGTCTGCTTCAACCGGACTTCGGATATGAAGCCGTTGCTGGAAAGGACGACCGCGGACCCTTCCATGGATGGATCGAAGGGCGCGACCGCGGCGGCATTGGCCGCCTCCACCCTGATCAGGTGGCGCAGCGCATCTTCTTCGAAGAAGACGTCACCTTCGAGGAGATAACAGTCGCCGGAAAGAAGCGTGTCGCGTGCCAGCCAGAGCGAGTAGGCGCTCCCTGTCTTGTCGAAGACCGAGGACTCGACATAGTTGATCTCAAGTCTACCGAAGCGTTCGCCACAGGCATGGCGAATGGCATCCTTGCGATAGCCGACAACAATCGTCACCTCTTCAACTCCCACCGTCTGAAGGTTCCACAGTGCATTGTAAAGTATCGGTGTGCCGTTGACTTCGACGAGGGGCTTGGGACACAGATCGGTCAGCGGACGCAGGCGGGAGCCGAAGCCGGCAGCGAGAATGACGGCTTTCCTGGGAGCAGCGGGAGGCATCTCATTCACCTCTTTCGTTGTGTTGCGGTGTCATTTCCAGGAGTTGAGGAATTCGACGAGCCGGGCCAGGCCGGTCGCGAGTTTTTCAGATGGAATTCCATAGGACAGGCGCAGGCCGGCGGGGTCACCGAACGCGGCGCCCGACACAGCTGCGACGCCAGTTTCGGCAAGCAGTGCCGTCACGATATCGTCGGCTGTCGTTGAGGCGCCGTCTTCCGATGCCGATCGCAGCAGATGGGAAAGGTCGAGATAGAAATAGAAGCCGCCTTGCGCCCTGGGGACCGGTACACGCGTCAACCAAGCAAGCACGTCAAGACCGATCCGTCTGGCGCTTGTGAGGCGTGAACGCAGCTTGCCTTCATAGTCCGAGCCACCCCTTTGCAAATGGGCGAGCACCGCGTGCTGGGCAATTACGTTTGGATTCGAAGTGGTGTGCGATTGCAGCGCGTTGACGGCATTGATCACCTCTTTTGGACCCGCCAGATAGCCGATGCGCCAGCCGGTCAATGCCAGCGATTTGCTGAAGGAGCTGACGATCAGCGCGCGTGCTCGAATTTCGGGGGCGACCGAGACGATCGGATGGTGGGTATGATCCTCATGCACGAAGTCGCCATAGCACTCGTCGAAAATGATCCACAGGTTGTGGCTGACCGCCAGTTGAGCGATGGCCATCAGGGTCTCAACATCGTAGACCGCACCGGCCGGATTGCTGGGCGTGTTGACGACGATCGCCCGCGTTCGTTCGGTGGCCGCCTCCTTGATGTGCTCGGGGCGCGGGACGTAACCGTTGGATCTGGTGTCGACGAAGACCGGTGTGCCGCCGGCGATTAGCACCTGGGCCGGAAACGTTGTCCAGTAAGGCGCCGGGATGATGACCTCGTCGCCCGGGTTCAGCAGCACCATTGCGGCATTGAACAAGGCCTGCTTCGCTCCGGACGTCACGGCAACTTCCTCGGCCTTCCAGATCTGTCCGGTATCGAGGGAGATCTTCCGCGCCAGTGCCTCGCGCAGCTCCACCATGCCAACCGTATCGGTATAGCGATTGACGCCCTTATTGATGGCGTCGATCGCGCCGTCGCGAATCGTGGGAGCAAGCTCGCTCCAGATCTCGCCGGCGGTCAGATCGATGATCTCCTTGCCAGCATCGGCCGCCGCTTTTGCGGCAGCGCGCGCCGCGGCGGTACCCGATGTACCGAACAGGTTTGTCCGATGCGCAAGCATGTGCGCTCCCGTTTTCGTTTGCTTTCAAAGACGGGCTGGGCCTGCTACCGCACGCCGGTCGCCGTCTGCGGCAGATATTTCTCTTCCGCCGCTGAGAGTTCCTGGTAATTGAGCAGATCGAAGAGTTCGTCGAGCGTCGCCACCTCGTCCTCGATACCGGCGGTACTTTCTTCGCGGAGGATGCGGTCGCAGACCTGGCGCATGGCCGAGATCGCCGCGCGCATGTTGTGGTTCGCCCATATGACCGTGGAGATTCCGGCCGCCCGATACGCGGAGACCGGTGTGCGGTAATATTTCGTAGGCACGATTACGACCGGAAGGCGGTTCTGCCAGGCGCGCGTGAAGGCGAAAATCTGCTCAGCGTTGGACTTGCGGGAATGAATCAGAATAGCATCGGCGCCGGCCTCAGCGTAGGCTTGTGCTCGCGCCAGCGCCTCATCCTCTCCGCGGCCGGCGATGAGCGCCTCGATCCGGGCGACCAGAACGAACTCCGCATCCGGCACTTGGTCCTTCACCGCCTTAAGCCGGCCGCAGAACTCGGGAATATCGGCCAACGGGTGCCGATCACCGATGAACGAGTTCATTTTCGGGAACGCCGTGTCCTCGATACATATGCCGCTCGCGCCATGTTGGCGCAGCTTGCGGGCGACCAAACGGGCATTGTTGAAGTTCCCGAACCCGCTGTCCCCGTCGACGAGGACTGGAATGTCCACCGTGTCGGAAATTCGCTCAACGACATCGACGAGTTGGGACCAGGAAGCTTCGTTCGCATCTCGATATCCGAGACTGGATGAAATCGAGAGGCCGGACGCCCAGAGCGCCTTGAAGCCAGCGCGCTCGGCAATCGCCGCCGAAAGGCCGTCATGAGCCTCCATTGCGAAGGCGAGTTCACTGGACGCGATCATTCGGCGCAAGCTCTCTCGCGTCTGCGCACCAGACTGCCTCTCCACCATACGGTCTCACCTCCACCGACGCTGTCCAGCCGACAAGCCTGTCATCGCTGCCGACGAAGTACTTTCAGAGGCGAACCGCTCTGCCCACCGATCGGCGATCTGCCACTGTCGTGCACACATACAGAATCAATGAAGCAAGGCGCGTGCCGAATTGGCGAACCACCTGCGCCGCACCAGTTCTCCATACCGGCGGGCCAGGTCCCCTCTCGACATTTGTCGGGCTTCCGACATCCTCGTCCAACTTCGGACACAAGAGGGGTAGCGGGAGTGGCTATTCGTCTACGCCATGGCGGCCGTTCCGAGGCTGCCGATCAACGGTCTCAAGCGAGATGGACAGGGAGCGGAAGACCGGCGGTCCGTGCAGGCAAGGACGGACGACGTTGGTCTTCGCTCCCGGTGATCGCCGGTCGGCTTGATTATTTATCCATGCCTCATGGACGAAGTGTCGAGCATCGGCATGCGAGATTTCAGCTCCCCCAGTGGCCGTTCCGAACTTCAAGCCTTGACCTAACCAAGCGACTTGTTGATCGATGGGATGATCTTGTCTCCCCAGAGCTCAATCTGGCGTAGCATCGTCTTTTGGTCGAAATCTCCCAATTGGGTCTGAATTGCGATCTGGTCCGGCTTCAGGATACTTATCTCTTCCAGCAGGCGATCGATGACGCGACTTACGCTGCCGATCGGCAGGTTCTGGCGCATGGTCTCGAACGACAGATCCTGCTGCGTCGGTGTTTCCTGCAGCAGATAGCCGTCCCGGCTCTGCTGGCGGCGCTGATGAAGTGCTTCAGATAGCCGGCGCTGGAAGCGGGCGTTGTCGAGATAGCTGTCGATCTCCGCCTGATCGTCGCTGGCATAGCAGCAGCGCAGAAGCCCTATCTTGGCGGCGGTGACATCCTTACCCCGCGAGGCCGCTGCTGCCTCGATGGTCTCACGCAGCGTTCTTAAGTTTTCCAAGCCGTTGTGGAACGCCGTGACGAAAAGATTGTGGCCCTCACGATAGGCCCGGCACATGCTTCGCGCGGACCCGCAGGCGATCCAGATCGGTGGGGCTGGCCCTTGGATGGTGCGCAGCGAAATCGCCGTTAAAGGTATCTTCTCATACTGGCCATTGTGCTCGAAGACCTTCTGGTTAAGGCCCTTGAGAAGGATATCCAGGTATTCCGCAAACACGGCCGGCGCCTGATCGACATCGACGCCGAAGCGCTCGAACTCGAACTGCTGGTATCCCGAGCCGACGCCGAGTTCGAGGCGGCCGTTCGAAACGATCTCGGCAAAGCCGATCTCGGAGAGCAGGCGCTGCGGTTGATATAGCGGCAGCACACACACACCGGTGCCAAGGCGAATGGTGCTCGTAAGGCCAGCACAGTGCGCCACCATCATCAAGGGCGAGGGAACCAGGCTGTAATTGTTGAAGTGGTGCTCGGCGAACCAAGCGGTGTTGAAGCCAGCCTGCTCCGAAGCGATTGTCTGTTCAATGGAGTTACCGATGACGCTGTCGCACGATTGATGATAGCCTCGCTGGGCCGCCAAGATGAACGTCGCGAATTCCATGGCGTGTCCCTCGTTTACACAAAGTGGCCAATCAAGCCTTCGACTTGTGCCGATTGCGGGTGGGTCGCGGTATCGATGCGGCCTGGCGACGACGTAGTCGACGATCTTGCGCAAAGCCGCTTATCGTTCGGCGGCCGCAGGCAAGCGCCAAAACCTGGCTAGTCATTCGACCCTGATGACGAGTTTTCCGTCACCGATGAAGACGATCACTTGGCAAGCCGCGCTTGGCACGTTCCATGCAGCCGCAGTCTCAATCCTCGAACCTCGTCGGCTTCGACGAACCGCAACCCGTCGCCGGCGAACATTCCGTTGGATTTTCTTGATCGGTTGGCTGGGCGTTTCGCGCGTCAGCCAACGAGGTCAAGCCGCCGTCCACGTAGAGGGTCGAGCCGTTTACGTATGAGGCATCAGGCGAGGCCAGAAAGAACACTGCCTCGGCGACGTCTTCGGGCTCTCCCATCCGCCCCATCGGGATGCGCCGTTTGATCGCTACGGAATCGATGCAGCCGGACTCGACCAACTGAGCAATGTCAGGCGTACGGATATAGCCAAGAGCGACGGTGGCCGTTCGGATGCCGACCGACCCGAGTTCGGCCGCCATGCACCGGGTCAGAATGTTCATACCCGCCCTGGACGCCCCATAGGCATGGCGCGCCACGAAGGGCAGGAAACTATTGATCGATCCAAGATTGAGGATTACGCCGCCGGCGTCCATCGACTTGATCGCCTCGCGCGCGCAGGTGAAGGTGCCGGTGAGATTGACGTCCAGCACCCGCTCGATCTGTTGCGGGATTTCGATCCCTCGCACAAACGTATCGGCAATAGCAGCACAGTTGACGAGGACCTCGATGCGACCGAAGCGCCCCCGTATTTCCTCGAACAGCGCCACCACGTCGCTCTCGACCGCCAAGTCGACGGATTTCGCCACGTGCCTGCCGCCCAGCAAATCAGCGAGTTCTGCCGCCCCAGCACCATCTTTATCAGCAATCACGACTGTGTCGGAGTTCGCGGCAAAGCGGCGAACGACGGCGGCGCCTATACCGTTCGCGCCGCCCGTCACGACCACTGTGCGCGCGCCAGTTCGTTCGGCCGGCCGGAAGAGTTCGGCTCGAGGCGTCTCGTCGACCGGCGGGTGCGCGTCGCCCGGCTGGTTGAACGACATCCAACCGCCGTCGACCGTCAGCACCGATCCTGTGATGTAGCCCGTCTGTGCGCTGGCCAAAAAACGCACGGCCCGAGCGATCTCGTCGGGGCGCGCCATTCGCCCCATGGGCACGCGGCGGCGCACGGCCGCGAGGTCCATCTTGCCCGCACGTTCCAGTTCCGCCACCATCGGCGTGCGCACGTATCCTGGCGCTACCGCCGTTACGCGGATGCCGCGCGAGGCCCACTCGCATGCAAGCGATCTCGTGAGAGCGATCAAGCCTGCCTTCGAGCTGGCATAGGCGTTGCGCTTGGGATTGCCGAGCACGCCCGCCAGCGAAGCGACGTTGACAATGGCAGCGCCGGGCTGCATGCGCCTCGCCGCTTCGCCGGCCATGATGAAAGGCCCGATCAGATTTGTTGCCAGCACGCGTCGGAAGGCCTCGAAACCGGTGTCGATAGTCGCAGCCATGGCGGGTCCTATCGCCGCGTTGTTGACGAGAACATCGATTTTCGCGAACTGCGCTTCGATGCGGCCGTATAGGGCGACAATGTCCTCTTCTCGTGAGACATCGCATTCGAGGCCCAGATGCGGATGGCCGAGACCGCCGGCCAGTTCAAGAACGCCGCTGCCAGGAAGGTCCACCGCAACGACGATGTCTCCATCGGCGGCAACGATCTCGACCAGCGCACGGCCGATTCCGCCTGCCGCTCCCGTTATGATGACGACCCGTCCTGCCTGCTTCATATGAACCTCTCCGCAGCCAGCGTCAGAGATATCGACGCGAGTCAGCCGCAAGACCGGTCGCGGACGTCCTGGTGACGGCGAGTTTCCATACCGGGTAGACGTGTTGCGTTCCGCGACCGCTCCCGCGACGCGGCTCCGCAATTGGGAGCCTTGGAAAGCATTGTGGTGACATGCATGGCATTTTCATTTTGATGACGAGCTGCGGCGCTTCCTGAGCGCGTTAACCGGGTCATTGGGATGCGCTGCTCCGATCGGTTGCCGCAAGCCGAACCGTTCTGCCTCGGGGACCGCTGGTGGGGTCTGCTCTTCGAGCCAATCGTAAACGACGGTCCGTTCGGCAATGCGCCACGCCCCTTCCCTCTTCTGAAAAAGATCGCAGTAACGGCCGCAGAGAAGCACCTGGCGTGCTTCTCCGTCATTGTCTGGTCCGCGTTGCAGCGCGGTGAAATAGCTTTCGACCACGGCCTCCGACGGGTCGATGAATTCGATCAAGACGTTCGTGATCTGGTGGATTAAGCGCGGTCCGGTTTTGAAGAGACCAAGCGCAAACTCAAAGAAGCCCTCGGCTGAGCCGCGATAGGCACCGTGATTGTCATGCGCATCGGGCCAATATGCACTGCGCAGCGCAGCCTCATCCGCGCGGTCTATGCCGCGGCAGTACCGATAAAGGCAGTCGCGGATCGCCTCGCGGTCGCGCAGTTCGGTGATTTTTGCCATCGCTCTGTCGCAAATTTGAGATTGGAAGAGGCGTTTCGTGCCTCTAGGTGCGTGCAAGGTCGAACCGATCGGCAACTGAAGAAGCCAGAACGGAGACGAACTTCACGTGTCG
Organism: Mesorhizobium sp. L-8-10; assembly: GCF_016756635.1. Lineage (NCBI taxonomy): Bacteria > Pseudomonadati > Pseudomonadota > Alphaproteobacteria > Hyphomicrobiales > Phyllobacteriaceae > Mesorhizobium > Mesorhizobium sp. L-8-10. The sequence continues at coordinate 7,475,524 of NZ_AP023263.1, forward strand.
CGTGCGTGTCATTGAGGTCTCGATGCCGGAGAGGAGGTTGGCAGGGAAGCGGCCGGACATCTTGCTTTGCGGTGTGGGGCCACGTCTCGTCGATTCCACCTAAGCTTCCCCAGTTCTTGGTTGCATGGCGGCTGGTTCGAACCGCGCTGCCGAGGTGCGATCGACTTCCAGCGCACGTTCGGGGCAGGATCGCGCGCCTTGTGACGCAAGCAGTTGCTCCCCCTCCGCAACCTGAATGTCACCGGGCAGGATGTAGCCATCGTCATCAAGCTTGAAGATGTCCGGCGCGTGACCCTGGCATTTGGCATTGTGGACGATAATGCGCATAGCGCTGCCTCCATTGTCTTGGCATGGCTCGGCGATGGTCATGACCAGTCCAGGATCAGATTTTCGATCCCGAACACATGGCCGCCACAGGTGATGGGCGCTGTACCCTCCTTGATCCGGAAGGTCGGTATGCGCGCCAGCCATTCCTCCAGGCCAATGACAATCTCGCGCCGGGCAAGGTGTGAGCCAAGGCAACGGTGGGGACCATAGCCAAAGGCGGCGTGGCGGTTGTGATCTCGCGCCAGATCGACCGTGTTGGGGGATTCGAATTCCTCCGGGTCGCGATTTGCAATCATCGTGGCGCACGAAACATAGTCCCCCTTTCGGATCGGCGCGCCTTCGAAGTCGATATCTTTCGTAGCCACGCGGATCAACTGAATGGGCGGATAGGCCCGCAGCAACTCTTCGGTTGCGAGCAGGATGCGGGCCGGTTCGCTGCGCAGCAGTTCCTGATCCTTGAGGTTGCGCGCTAGATAAGCCAGGTCAAAGCCAATAGCTGCTGCGACAGTGTCAAGTCCCGCGACGAACACAAGCACGCCGATGCCACGGATCTCCCCGTCGGTTAGCCGGCGGCCCTCGATCTGTGCCTGCACGATGAAGGTCATGAGATCGTCGACCGGATCCTTGCGGCGATTGGTTGCAAGTTCATCGATGAAAGCCACAATCTTGCGGGCAGCCACAGGTCGTTCCACATCGTCGCCGTGGAGCAGATCTTTCGCCCAGCCGACAAATGTATCGAGTCCCTGATCCGGCAACCCCAGAAACCGAAGGAAGATGCTGACAGTGAACGGAAAGGCAAAATCCTTCATGACGTCGCAGCTCGTGGCCGATGCGGTGATCCGGTCGATCAGGGCTATCGCTCGCTCACGGACAGCCGGTTCCAGTGCCGTCACCCGCTTGGGCGAAAGCAGCGGACTGAGCAGTGAGCGAAATGCGCCATGGGCCGGTGGATCGAGCTCAAGCGGGATCGTCGGCCAGGTTTCGCCCAGTATGGAGGAGAAGATGCTGCGATGGCTGGAAAAAGTTTCAGTGTCCTGCAGCACCTTACGCTGATCTGCGGCGCGGGTGATGACCCAGGTGCCCCGGCCATCTTGCGTGTTGTAGGGGGAATAGAAGATCGGAGGCCCGTCATGGGCGCAAGCGACGGCTGCGTGTGGATCCCCGTTGGGCGTTGGTGGCATGCCTGGCGATGTGAACAGGCTGAAGTCTCTCACCATTTCGGGCGGGACATGATCTGGGACCGGGTTGATCGCCATTGCATTTCTCCTGCCGTCTAACCACTAACCAGGCCGCGCACCATGGCATCTTGGTCATCTAGAGAGCCGACGAGCGAAATCGTCGGAGACCCGGCGTTTTCCAGCTTCGAACGGCGAACCGGAATGAAGCTCTTGCTCCACAGCGGTTCGGGGTCGATCATCTCTGCGAGGATATCCGCAGCGCGGCACGCGAAAGACCGGTTGGCCGCCGAAGTGCTCGCCGGTCTCCTCAAGCGCCGGCGAGAGGGCAGGAGCAAGCACATTCTGGTCGAACCGTATCTGCAGATCGATCGGTGGCCATTGGCCGGTGCCGGGCGGTTGTGGCGGTGACGCCAGTCACGCCGGTCGATATTGCATTCCGCGGGCAATGCCCGTTTCGGATAGAATCTGAACTGACGCTGACCTGACATGTCGTCTTCCTTCATTGCATTGAGCGCGATATCACTCACGAATGGACGCCAGTCGGTATCTCCTGCCGTCTCACATGAGAGCTTCAAAAGTCGTGCCAACGGCGCGGAAAGAGCCCTGCAGGAGATTTTCTACATATCATTCAACAGCTTGAACGAATGCGCAGCCGCAAGCCTGGCTGTCCCGGACATGACAAACCCGACAGCAAAGTCGCGGCAGCTTCAAAATGCTCCGAGAGCACAAGGCGGCTTTTTCCATCACCTTGGGACCGTGCCCGCCTCACGCAAGCGCGGTTCAGAAAGATCACATGGCCAGCTTGCTAATGGACGTGCTGGCTTTTTTGTACCCGTTGTCGATTTCGAAGCGGTCTCGCGAGCGTCGATAGGGCGAAGCGCGTGGGCCTGTCAGCCGTCTCAATCCTGAGAACGGAGGCCATAGGGACCCTCGTCAGGTTAACCCCGATCGACTCCTGTCCCTCGTTCCGAGTTTGAGCCCAGATTTTCGCTTCGAATACGAGCCACGTGTTCGCCGCGCCGGCGACCCGGCGACCCTCCGGTCCGACTTCCGACATTTTTGTCCAGCTTCGGACAAAGAGGGTCGCGGCTTGATACCCATAAAGGGGATCCCCTCCGCCCAGAGCCCACGATCTGGTGATTATGGGCGCGCTCGGTCTCGGCGAAGGCATGGTTCTGGCCGCTCAAGGCAAAGAGGGTCGCTGCAAAAAACAGTGTGAACCCAAGCCTAAATCAAATGGCATGGCGCTTGCGTCGTACTCGGCAGAACCCATCACAAGGTGGCCAGGAGTAAGACCATTGCTGACATCGCGACGCCCCGTACAAGCGCGTACCGTTCTCGTTGCCGCGGCAAATCGAGGGCTCGTTTCTTCAGACGCCCATGCTTGCGAGCGGTTTTGCCATGGCTGATCCAAGGCCGACACAAAACGCGCGGCGCCCGGCCGAATTGCCGGCCGAGGTCGATGCCGTGTCAGTTTCAACCGAAAAAGCAGCGCACCAGTTTTCCTCCAGGAGCACATTGATGACCGTCAAAAAAAAGGTTCCTTTCGTCACCTTTCGCACGCGTGTTCGCGATGACTCCATCGAGGGGCCAAACCCGTACCGCTGGGAAGACAAGACATCCGACGACTATTTCCGCGGCAAGCGCATCATCCTGTTCTCGCTGCCCGGTGCCTTCACCCCGACCTGCTCGACCTTGCAGTTGCCCGATTTCGAAATGCTCTACGACGAGTTCGAGAAGGAGGGAATTGACGCGATCTACTGCGTTTCCGTCAACGATGCCTTCGTCATGAATGCCTGGGGCAAGGCCCTGGGGCTGCAGAAAGTCCAGCTCATCCCAGACGGCTCGGGCGAGTTCACCCGCAAGATGGGCATGCTGGTTGCCAAGGACAATCTCGGCTTCGGCATGCGCTCCTGGCGCTACGCTGCCGTGATCAACAATGGCGTAGTGGAGCAGTGCTTCGAGGAGGACGGTTTCTGCGACAACTGCGAGGCCGATCCCTATGGCGTATCGTCGCCGCAGAACGTCCTTGAAACGTTGAGAGCCGCCAAAGCCGTGACGGCTGCATGATCTAGACGAGTCAACGTCTCGAAAATCCCCTTGCACAAGGCGAAGGGTCGCTCGGTAGGAGTTTCACGCTAGCCATGGAGTCCTCAGCAAGCCTGCTTCAGCGTCAGAAGCAATCGTTGGTTTTGACGCCGCAAATGATGGAATCCATTCGCCTGTTGCAACTGGCGCATCCCGAACTGCATCAGTTCGTCGAGCAGGAAATCGAGAAGAACCCCTTTCTGGAACGGGCCTCAAACCGGGCGCCGAAGGACATTCCGTCGATTTCGGCCGGGAACCCGCGCATCGGGCCGACCACGGGCGGAATATCGGATCGGGCCTCGCAGTGGAAATCAATCCGCGGCAAAAACAATGTCCAACCGGGGGGAAACCATGCGTTCGAAGATTCCTGGATGTCCATCGAAACATTGCACGACCATGTCGCTCGTCAGATCGCTCTCAGCGCATTCGCGCCGCTGGAGCGGCGAATAGCTGGCGAGCTTGCCGGTCATCTGGAAGACACCGGATACCTTCCGGTGAACCTTTCGGAACTGGCCCGCAGCCTGAATGTCCGGGAGGCTGTTGTGGAACGGGTTCTCGGAACCTTGCAGCAGTTCGATCCACCGGGTATTTTTGCGCGAACTCTCAGCGAATGCCTTGAGATACAATTGCGGCAGCTAGACAGGTTCGACCCGGCAATGGCAGCGCTGGTCGCCAATCTTGAAGCGCTGGCGCGACGCGATTTTCAAACATTGAAGCGCCATTGCGGTGTCGATGAAGACGACCTTCTCGAAATGTTGCACGAAATCCGCGCGCTCGATCCCAAGCCCGGAAACCGATTCCAATCCGGAGGGCCTGAATCGATCATTCCCGACGTCTTGGTCCAGCCCTCTCCCGGAGGTGGGTGGCAAATCGAACTCAATCCAGACACGCTGCCTAGGCTGCTGATGAACCAAAACTATTTTGCCCAGGTCTCCCGCCTAAGCGCTCAAAATTCGAAAGATCAGTCATTTCTCAACGAATGCCTCCAAAACGCGAACTGGCTAATCCGCAGCCTTGATCAGCGCGCCAAGACGATCCTCAAGGTAGCGGCTGAAATCATCCGCCAGCAGGACGCCTTTTTTGAACATGGGGTCGCCCACCTGCGGCCTCTCAATCTCAGGACTGTCGCGGATGCGATCAACGTGCACCAGTCGACGGTAAGCCGGGTAACGTCGAACAAGTACATGCTGACCCCGCGCGGCGTGTTCGAACTGAAGTATTTTTTCACTGTCGCGATCGGCTCCTCCGAAGGCGGCGACGCGTACTCCGCCGAAGCTGTTCGCCATCAAATCAAGGCGATGGTTGCCGTGGAATCGCCCAACGAAGTGCTTTCAGACGACGACATTGCCACCCGGCTCAAGGAAACCGGGATCGACATTGCTCGCCGCACCGTTGCGAAATATCGTGAGGCGCTGAACATCCCGTCCTCCGCGCGACGTCGCCGGGAAAAGCGCGTGCGTCTTCGATGCCAATCAAGCCCGGTCGGCGGCGGCGACGAAAGCGGCTCTTAAGCGAGCCCGTTCTTGATCCGTGCCAAGTGGCTTTCGCCTTCCTCCGGGCCAAAACAGCTTTCGAAATCGCCGCATTCCTGACAACTGGGCGCGGTGCATAGCGAAAAGCCTTCAGCCTCGCAGAGCTTACGATAGAAATACTTCTTCCATTTCATGTTTTTGGTGTTGCCGGCCGCCAGCGCCGGGAAATGCCTGGCCATTAAGCGGCTGAGTTCGGCCCGATTGAAAAGGCCAAGGTCCTGCCACAGATGGTCATTGCGCAAACTGCGCCTGGCGATGATCTTGGCGAAGAGGGTGCTCGCCGGATCGCCTGGCCTGGCATGCCCAATAAGCAAGCCGCGCAGAAGCCCTTCCTCCATATCCGGCTCGGGATCGGTCAGCTTTTCCAGCGCGAAGGCGTTGACGGGAACAGCCGGGAAATAGCGTGTCATGACATCTCGCAGGTCGGCACGCGAAAGGCCGGTTGCTTCGGTCGCGGTCGCCTTGCCGGCCTCGACCCCCTCGAACGCGAGGTAGAAAACACAGGCAAGCACATGCCGGTCGAACGCCGCCGCCTGGTCTGTCGGCGGCCATTGGCTGGTGCTGAAACAGCCACGGTGATGGGCGAATGTGGCGCCGTTCTGCTGGTCTTGTTCCCAGCTCATGCAGCAAGCTGGTCGGCCGCAAGGTGGCTCTGGCAGTTCTTCGGGCAGACGCGGCCGCAGGCGCCGCAGCCGATGCAGCGGCCGGCATGGTCGACGATCATGACCATGCGGTTGAGCTCGCCGTCGAAGTCGTCGTCCTCGCCCGCGCAGATGCCGAGGATTTCGCCTGCGTCATCGACGCCATGAAGGTGCATGACCTCGCGCGAGCAGACCTTGAAGCAGCGGCCGCAGCCGATGCAGGTCGCGCCATCGATCGCCGTCAGATAGTGCGGCGTCCAGGGAGAGCCGTCGCGGGTGACGAAAGCGCCCGTCATTGTGAATTCTCCAACGCTGCGAGTTCTTCCTTTGCCGCATCCAACTCGGCAAAAACCTCGAAGGCTTTCCAGGCGACCGCCTCGATCTCGGTCCAGTTGACCGGAAGGTCCTCGGCAAGGTCGTGCAATTCCATCTTGGCGGCTCCCGCGCGCGACTGCAGCTTGCGGACCTTCTTCTGCAACAGCGCAAGGTCTGACATGATCCCCTTCCTCGCAAGCCGGTCGTTACGCCCGCGCCATGTCGGGACGCGCTTCGATGGCCACGAGCGCATCGCCGGCGCGCCGGCCTCGGCGGGTTTCCGGAACGTCTCGAAGCCGAACCGGTGATGCCGATGGACGCTGCAGCCAGCTTATGCAATCCCGCGCGGCGAGACGCAGGTCCGTATCCTTCGAGTTCGGCATAAGAGCGGTTGAGCGCAGACGACAATCAAGATCTTGTTCCCGACGTCGACGCGGGCGGTGAGCGCATATTGTGAGGGTGTCGATTTGGCGACGCCCCTATGCCAGAGAAGGCGGATCTCGCGTGGATCCGGCGCGTTGCTTTCCTTCGCTCCATTGATCGCATCAACCAGGATCTAAATAATCGCGAGGCGGCTGCCGCCTCAGGAGGAAGCCTCAAGCGCCGTGCCGGGAACGCAGGACGCAGCTCATAAAAAGTTGTCTTCATCCCATTCATGGGTTTGCTCAAGAGCGCGGCAGGAAGACAGGCCGGCACCAGGCGTGTCGTGGATTGGACAAGCCCGACGACAGGTTGCGGCCGCCTTTTCAGGAACGGCCCGACAGGATTGCTGGGGAGGCAAGCTGAATTCACGCCGCGTTCAACCGCGTTGCACATTGGTCTCATCCCACCCCCTTGTCAGCTCCAAGGCCTGCCGCTCGAACAGGCGGCGGTAGATGCCGTCGCGACGGATCAGCGCGGCATGGTCGCCCTGCTCGGTGATGCAACCACGGTCGAAGACAAGCAGCCGGTCGAGTTCGCGCACCGTCGAGAGCCGGTGCGCAATGACGAGCGTGGTGCGCCCGACCATGAGCCGCTCCATCGCCTTCTGGATCAGCACCTCCGATTCCGAGTCGAGGCTCGATGTCGCCTCGTCCAGAATCAGGATCGGGGCATCGGCGAGGAAGGCGCGCGCTATCGCCACACGCTGGCGCTCGCCGCCTGAAAGCTTCACGCCGCGTTCGCCGACCAGCGTACCATAGCCGTTCGGCAGGCGCGCAATGAAGTCATGCGCGCTGGCGAGCCGCGCCGCCTGCTCAATGTCGGATCGAGAAGCACCCGGCCGCCCATAGGCTATGTTCTCGGCCAGCGAGCGGTGGAACAGGAGGGGCTCCTGCTGTACGATCGCGATCTGCGAGCGCAGCGAGGCCTGCGTCACCCGCGAGATGTCCTGCCCATCGATCAAGATTCGTCCAGCATCCAGGTCGTAAAGCCGCTGGATGAGCTTGACGAAAGTGGTCTTGCCGGAGCCAGAGGGGCCGACCAGACCGACCCGTGCGCCGGCCTCAATCGAAATCGACAAGTCGCTGTAGAATGGCGACCAATGATTGCCGTAGTGGAAATGGACGCTCTCAAAATCGATGTGACCCTTCGTGATTCGGATCGGCTTGGCGCCCGGAACATCGGCCACGTCGGGCGGCTGGCTGTAGGTTTTGACCAGTTCCTCCATCTCATTTACAGAGCGCTGGATGGTGCGCACGTGCATGGAAACATCACGCAAGTAGCCATACAGGACGGTGAAAGACGCGAGCACCAAGGCGATGTCACCTGGGGTCGCCTGGCCGCGCGACCACATAAATAAGGCATAGCCGATCAAAGCCGCTCTCATCGCAAGAAGCATGATCCCCTGGAAAGCAGCACTGACCGTCCCGCGCACCCAGGTCCGGCGGGTGCGGTGCCGCCACTTGGAGATGACTTTCGCGAGGCGATAATCTTCCCGCGCTTCGGCGCCGAAGCCTTTGACCACCGCGTTACAGCTGATCGCGTCCGCAAGCGAGCCGCCAAGCCTCGTATCCCAGTTGTTGGCGAGGCTTGCCGCTGGCGCCACATAGCCGAGCGACAGGATAATGATCAGCGCCACATAGCCAACCGAGCCGCAAGCGATGATTAGCCCCATCATCGGCCAATACCAGCCGAGCAGGACGCTCGACCCCACGAGCATGATGAGCGAGGGGAACAACGCGAAAAGGATCGTGTCGTTGAGGAGGCAGAGCGCCCACATCCCGCGCGTGATCTTGCGCACCGTCGAGCCGGCGAAGGTTTTCGCATGCCAATCGGTCGAAAAGCGCTGGACGCGATGGAACGCGTCGCTGGCGATGTCCGACATCATCTTCAGAATGAAGTCATTGACGGCAATGAAGGCGACGTTGCGCATGACGACGGCGCCGAGTGTGAGCGCAATCAACATTGAAAAGGCCGCAAGAGCCGCATCCCACACGACGGCGTCGGCTGCCGCTCCTTGGGCGACCGCGTCCACGAGCCGTCCGGAATAAAACGGAGTCAGGACGTCAAGGAGCGTGGCGACAAGCATCGCGATCATAATGATCGCGAGCCGGACCGGCTGCTTGCTCCAGTGGCGCATGGTGAAGGCGAAAACGTCGCGAAAGGCGGCGCCGCGGAGATCGATGTGAAAACGCCGCGTGGCTTTGTACGAGCGCAGCAGGCCGCTCGGTCTCAAGAAACCCGAAATGGAAGGTCTGCGTGAGGACGAAAACATCGCTCGGAATGCGGGTGACTGATCTGGACCTGACATGTTGCTTTCTTTCCTTCGTTCCATCGATCGCGATGTCACCCGCGAGATGAATATCGGCCGCGGGCACGCGCTGCCCTACGAGGAGAGAACCGCAAAAGCCGCGCCAAAGCTCAGAAAGAAGCTCAGAAGAATTTTCTGCATATTCTACAATGACAAACGAGATCTCAGCAGGGCAACGGGGGCGTAACAGTGCCGTGTCGCGCACTCGACAAACCCGACAGGACGCCTCGGTCGCGCCGGCATCCTTGGCGAACGGCCCGACAGGATTGCTCCTCACGCGAAGCGGAATTCACGCCGATTTAACGGCGTTCCGCGTTGAACAATTCCCTCCGATGTCGGACATGCGACATAGCAGTGTTGGAGCCATCATGTTGTTTTGAAATGATCCCCTCCTTTGGCACGGTCCATGCGTAGCTGTTCGAGGACGCGTCCCGGCCTGAAGGAGAAACAGTCCATGATCCAGCACACCGAAACGCCCTGGCCTAAAGACGGCGCTTTCCCGAGCCGGCGCAAGCCTGGCGCATCAAGTCGAGGCGAGCGGCCGCGCCGGCTCCAAGAAGCGCGCGGCAACTCCTTCGGCTAGCCATCATCATGACAGACCGGAAGTGCGCTTTGCGTGATTGCGCTCAGGAGAAGGATCACATCAATGAGGCCTGTTTATCTGGATAACAACGCAACGACACGGGTCGATCCTGAAGTCGTTCAAGCGATGCTGCCGCTTTTTACCGACCAATTCGGCAACCCTTCGTCGAGCCACGATTTTGGCACTTCCGCCGGGGCGGCGGTGAGAAAGACGCGCCTGCAGGTGCAAACGCTCATCGGCGCGGAGTTCGACGACGAGATTACCTTCACCTCGGGCGGGACGGAAAGCGACAACGCCGCGATCCTTTCAGCGCTCGAGGTGATGCCTGAGCGCACAGAGATCGTGACTTCCGCAGTCGAGCATTCGGCCGTGCTGACGCTTTGCGCCCACCTGGAGAAGACGCGCGCCATCAAGGTGCATAGGATCCCGGTGGATCGCCACGGCCGGCTCGACCTCGACACTTATAAGGCCGCCCTCACCCCGCGCGTGGCGATCGTCTCGATCATGTCGGCGAACAACGAGACCGGAACGATCTTCCCGGTGGTCGAGCTTGCTGAGTTGGCCAAGGAAGTCGGCGCCCTTTTTCATACCGACGCGGTGCAAGCGGTCGGCAAGCTTGCGATCGACTTGAAATCGACGGCAATCGATATGCTGTCTCTCTCCGGTCACAAATTACACGGACCGAAAGGGGTCGGCGCACTTTATGTAAAGCGCGGCGTGCGCTTCTGTCCGCTGATCAAGGGGGGAGGCCAGGAGGGCAACCGCCGCGCCGGCACGGAGAATACGCCAGGCATCGTCGGTCTCGGCGTGGCAGCCGATCTTGCCTTGAAATTCATGGACGACGCGAACATACGGGTAAAGGCGTTGCGCGACCGCCTGGAGAAGGAACTTCTCCAAAGCATCCCACACGCCTTCGTCGCCGGCGATTTGCTAAAGCGGTTGCCGAACACCGCAAACATCGCCTTTGGAGATATCGAAGGTGAGGGCATACTGCATTTCCTCAATCGCGAGGGCATTGCCTGCTCCTCCGGCTCTGCTTGCGCCTGCGGCTCGCTGGAGCCGAGCCACGTCTTGGTGGCGATGAATATCCCCAATAACGCGGCACACGGCGCAATCCGTTTCTCCTTTTCGCGCAACAACGGCGAGGAGGACGTCGACCGGGTGCTCGAGGTCATGCCCGGGATCGTGAAGAAGCTGCGTGAGCTTTCCCCATCTGCCAGCCAGGCGAGAGAACTTCAATCAACTCCAGGCCTGGGCGACAAGGCAAACCCGACAACCGTTTCCGGCCCAGGAGAATGCAATGCGCAGTTGTTTCGCTGAAAGCCGCGCCGTTGTCACCGACATCCTCGCCCGGCTGAAGAGCCTGTCGGCTGCGGAGGAGTTCTTCGCAGTCCTTGGCATCTCTTATGATCCGAAGGTGCTCAATGTCTCACGGCTGCATATCCTGAAGCGCATGGGCCAATATCTCGCTGAAGAGGATTTCGCCGGTCTTCCCGACGGGGTGATCGCCGCGCGGGCGCGTGCGACGTTGGAACGCGCCTATGAGGATTTCGCGACATCCTCGCCACTCACCCACCGGGTCTTCAAGGTGCTCAAAGAGCACGATCCCGACAAACCGGCCACTCGGGACCACACCTTTGTCCCGTTCGAGTCGATCCTGAGGCGGTTCGGGACAGAATGAACGCGACACGAGTGCGACGCGACAATGTCGAAAAGCCGACAAACTCGGTCATCACGACGGTACCGTTCGGAAGAAAACAACCCCATGTCAAAAGGAAACAGAGCAACGCAAAGCGGTTGGCACGAATGATGCTGCGAAGGAGATGAACGCCAGGGCCGCTTGCGGATTGGAGCCGAGAAAGACGCAATGCACATTGTAATCTGTATCAAGCAGGTGCCGGACTCCGCGCAGATACGTGTCCACCCGGTGACGAACACGATCATGCGCCAGGGCGTGCCGACCATCATCAACCCTTACGACCTGTTCGCCCTCGAAGAGGCACTGAGATTGCGCGACGCCCATGGCGGCGAGGTCACCGTGCTTACGATGGGTCCGCCGATGGCAGAAGATGCGCTGCGCAAGGCGCTCACCTATGGCGCCGACCGCGCGGTACTCTTGACCGACCGCTGTTTTGCCGGCTCCGACACGCTGGCGACCTCCTTCGCGCTTTCTCGGGCAATCGTGAGAATTGGCGAGACCTTCGGCGCGCCGGACATCGTCTTCGCCGGCAAGCAGACGATTGACGGCGATACCGCCCAGGTCGGGCCCGGCATCGCTAAGCGCCTCGGCCTCCTGCAGTTCACCTATGTGGCGAAGATCGACTCTATCGATGTCGATGCTCGCGAGATCACCGTCAAGCGCCGTTCGGAAGGCGGTACGCAGATGCTGAAAAGCAGGCTGCCTTGCCTCATCACAATGCTGGAAGGCACCAACGAAATCCGCAGAGGCTCGCTCGAGGACGCCATGCGCGCCGCGCGCAGCCAGATCGTGAAATGGAGCGCGGCCGAAGCTGGCATTGAGGACCTCAACAAATGCGGCCTGCGCGGCTCGCCGACGGTCGTCAAGCGCGTTTTCGCCCCTACCACGCGGGCGGAAAAGGCGACGCAGATCGACATGACCGACAAGACGCAGCACGACCTCGCTGACGAACTGATCGCCTCAATCTTTACCCGCCAGCCAGCGCTGGAACACGAACTCGCCTTCGACGGCGGCCAGTGACGGGACGGCAAGGAGAGATGATGTCGAACGCGAACCGCGAAGCCCCTCCTTCCGCCGGCCGTGCCGGCATCAAGAGGGAATTGCCTGAGCACTTTAGGGACTATCGGCACGTCTGGGTTTTCATCGAACTGGAACGCAGCGAGGTCCATCCCGTGTCCTTCGAACTGCTTGGCGAAGGCCGCAAGCTCGCCGACAAGCTAGGCATCCAGCTTGCGGGGATCGTGCTTGGACCGCCGGGTGACGCGACGCAGCATGCCGTTGCCGAGGCCTTCGCTTACGGCGCCGACCTTGTCTACCTCGTCGAGGCACCGTTGCTTGCCGACTATCGCAACGAGCCTTTCACTAAGGCGATGACGGATCTGGTCAATACCCACAAGCCGGAAATCCTGCTTCTCGGTGCGACCACGCTCGGCAGGGATCTCGCTGGCTCAGTAGCGACGACCTTGCTGACAGGGCTCACTGCCGACTGTACCGAACTCGATGTAGATGTCGACGGTTCGCTCGCCGCGACCCGTCCGACTTTCGGGGGTTCCTTGCTGTGCACGATCTATACGCTCAACTACCGGCCGCAGATGGCCACGGTACGACCGAGGGTTATGGCCATGCCACCGCGGACGGACAAGCCGGTCGGGCGTGTCATCCGGCACAAGCTGTCAATGACCGAGGAAGAGATCATCACCAAAGTCCTTGGCTTCAACCTCGATCGCCAATCGGCAAAGGCAAATCTCGCCTACGCCGACATCGTGGTTGCCGGAGGCCTCGGTCTCGGCTCAGCGGAGAATTTGCAGCTTGTGAAGAATCTAGCGCGGGCAATCGGCGCCGAATATGGCTGTTCGCGCCCGTTGGTCCAGAAGGGCTGGATGCCTGCCGATCGGCAGGTTGGCCAAACGGGCAAGACCATCCGGCCAAAGCTTTACATAGCGGCCGGGATTTCCGGCGCCATTCAGCATCGGGTTGGCGTGGAGGGGGCTGATTTGATCGTAGCCATCAACACCGACCCGAACGCCCCGATCTTCGAATTTGCCCATCTCGGCATCGTCACCGACGCAATCCGTTTCCTGCCGGCATTGACGGAAGCTTTCACCCGGCGGCTGTCGCCGCACAGCCACGACAAGCTTGCGAGCTAAGGGAGAGGGCCATGATCGAGGAAGAATTCGACGCCATCGTCGTCGGGGCCGGTATGTCCGGAAACGCGGCCGCCTACACCATGGCAAGCCAGGGCCTGACGGTGCTGCAGTTGGAGCGCGGCGAGTATCCGGGCTCCAAGAATGTCCAGGGCGCCATCATGTACGCCGACATGTTGGAGCAAATCATTCCGGATTTCCGGGATGATGCGCCTCTCGAGCGGCATCTGGTCGAGCAGCGATTCTGGGTGATGGACGACACCTCCCACACCGGGATGCAGTATCGATCGGACGATTTCAACGAGGCGAAGCCCAATCGCTACACGATCATCCGCGCCCAATTCGACAAGTGGTTTTCGCGCAAGGTGCGCCAGGCCGGCGCGACGGTGCTGTGCGAGACGACGGTGACCGAACTTGTCCGCAATGCCAGCGGCAAGGTGATCGGCGTGCGCACCGACCGGGCTGGCGGGCCGATCTACGCGGACGTCGTCGTGCTCGCAGAAGGTGTCAACGGACTGCTCGGTACACGGGCCGGCCTGCGCAAGATGCCGAAGCCAGAAAGCGTGGCGCTCGCTGTCAAGGAAATGCATTTCCTACCCGATGAGGTCATTGAGCAGCGGTTCGGCCTCCAGGGCGACGAAGGCTGCGTGATCGAAGCGGCGGGCACGATTTCCCGCAGCATGGCCGGACTGGCCTTCCTCTACACCAACAAGGAGTCGATCTCTCTCGGCATTGGCTGCCTCGTCTCCGATTTCGCCCAGACAATGGAGAGCCCTTACGTCCTCCTCGACAACTTCAAAAACCATCCTTCGATCCGGCCGCTGATCGCGGGCTCGGAAGTCAAGGAGTATTCCGCGCATCTCATTCCCGAAGGTGGCTACAAGGCAATTCCGCAGCTCTTCGGCGACGGTTGGGTGGCGGTCGGTGATGCCGCCCAACTGAACAACGCTATTCACCGCGAGGGTTCGAACCTTGCCATGACTTCCGGTCGCATCGCGGGCGAGGCAATCATTGAGATCAAGGGCCGCAACCAGCCGATGATCAGGAGGAACCTCGCCCTCTACAAGACCATGCTGGACAAGTCCTTCGTAGTCAAAGACCTGATGAAATATAAGGACATGCCGGCCCTGATACACACCAATTCCCGCAATTTCTTCATGACTTACCCGCAGTTGATGTCGCAGGCCGCGCAGAACTTCATGCGGGTCGACGGAACCCCGAAAATCGAGAAGGAAAAGGCGACCACTGCTGCCTTCATCAAGGCGCGTTCGCGCTGGGGGCTGATCAGCGATGTGGTCCGCCTGGCACTCGCCTGGCGCTGAAGGAGAAACAGGATGACGATGGCCGTGACGAAGTTACGTGTCGAGGAGAAGCTTTATCAGAACCGCTATCTGGTCGATCCGGGCCGCCCGCATATCAAAGTGCGACCGCACGAGAGGCCGAGCGCGAACCTGCTCGCGCTGACACACATCTGCCCGGCCAAATGCTATGAGTTGAACGACAAGGGACAGGTGGAGACCACTTCCGACGGCTGCATGGAATGCGGCACCTGTCGCGTGCTGTGCGAGGCCAGCGGTGAGATCGTGTGGAATTACCCGCGCGGCGGCTTCGGCGTTCTCTTCAAGTTCGGATGACTGGCGCAAAGAGCGGGAAACGAGAGGCTCGGAATGCGGTCAAGACCGCCAATATGTTCACAATTGCCGAAAGCTGAAAATACTATGTTTCTGGAACTCAAAATACAAGAAAGGGCTTGGGAGGAGCACCTTGGACAACCCTTGAGGTGTTTGCATGGCTCACATGCTTCCAGATCAGGTCGGTGAAATTGTATCTCGGAACACCCCGCCTGAACCTGCGGTCGAAGCGGCGCGCAATGCGGACAGCTTGCTCGGGGGAATCTACGAGATATCGAAGATTCTGACTGCCCCGACCCGGCTGGAGATTACGCTTGCCAATGTCGCGAATATCCTCTCCTCGTTTGTGCAAATGCGTCATGGCGCAATTGTCGTCCTGGACGCTGAAGGAGAGCCGCAGATTAGCGCAACTACCGGCGGCGCTGTGCCTCAGTCAGCCATCGGCAGTGTCATACCCCAGGCCGTAATAGACAAAATCGTCGCTACTGGAGTGCCGATCGTCATACAAGACACAAGCACGTCGGAGCTGTTTCAGGCCGATCCTCAATCGACCAGCGGCACGATCGCAACTGCGTTTATCGGTGTCCCGCTAAAGGCTGAGGAAAAGATCTTCGGGACGCTGTCGATCGACCGGGTCAGGAACGGTACCACCAAGTTCCGTTACGAGGAGGACTTACGTTTCCTGGCCATGGTCGCCAATCTGGTCGGCCGGACCATCCGCCTGCATCGCACTTTGAGCACGGCTGGTCAGCGACTTATCGAGAAGCAACCGAGACCAGAGCAATCGCTCGACGAGGACAGGACCCATCCGGCCCGACATCCGCATGTCAAGATCGACGGAATCATCGGAGAAAGTCCCGCACTCAAGCAAGTGCTGGAGATCGTCTCGGTCGTGGCCAGGACCAATTCTACCGTGCTTCTGCGAGGCGAAAGCGGTACCGGCAAGGAGTTCTTTGCACAGGCCATCCATAAGCTTTCGCATCGGAGGGAGAAATCCTTCGTCAAATTGAACTGCGCCGCATTGCCCGAAAGCGTCTTGGAATCGGAGCTCTTTGGCCACGAGAAGGGCGCCTTCACCGGGGCTATCCTGCAGCGCGCCGGCCGGTTCGAATTGGCGAATGGCGGAACCCTGCTGCTTGATGAAATCGGCGAGATTTCGCCTGCCTTTCAAGCCAAGCTGTTGCGCGTCTTGCAGGAAGGAGAACTTGAGCGAGTGGGCGGCACCAGGACCCTAAAGGTTGACGTGCGGCTCATATGCGCCACCAACAAGGACCTCGAGATGGCTGTCCGGAATGGAGAGTTCAGGGCCGACCTTTATTACCGCATCAATGTGGTGCCAATAGTCTTGCCTCCCCTCAGAGAGCGGCCGGGCGATATTCCACGCCTTGCCAAAGCTCTCCTCGATAGATTCAACAAGGAGAACCATCGCGATCTTGCCTTCACGCCGTCGGCGCTTGACCTGATCTCGCAATGCTATTTCCCTGGCAACGTGCGTGAGTTGGAGAATTGTGTGCGACGGACGGCCACACTTGCGCGATCAATGACAATAACTCCGTCGGATTTTGCCTGCCAGAACAGCCAGTGCCTTTCTTCGCTTCTGTGGAAAGGAGTCGGCCGTTCGCACGGCGCCTATGCCGTCGACGAGTTCGCACGTGGCAATATGATGCCGGTTGGATCGCCGCTGCCTGCCATGCGAGTCGGCCCCTCCCAGAATGAGGCATCGCCCGGCGAGACCTGCGACCCCAACCATCCAGCTTGCCCAGCAATCAACCAGCGTCTGACGGAACGCGACCGACTGATCGATGCGATGGAGAAAGCCGGCTGGGTTCAGGCCAAGGCGGCTCGTTTCCTCGGTCTCACGCCGCGGCAGGTCGGCTATGCTCTGCGCCGGCATCATATCGAAGTGAAGAAGTTCTAAACGTCCCTGATGACATCAAACGTGGGGGCGCGGTTGCTGCCCGCACCGGGCGTAACTGAGACAAGACGTCACTTTTCGCGTTGCTTTTGACCGTTGTCGGCGACCTGACAAAACCGTGTCGCAGGAAACGGACACAATTGGACACAAAAGGCCGACGTAAAAGCCAACATGACGGATAAGACCGCTTTTGGGGTTGGCATATCTCTTGCGCTCTGAAGTGCGATGTTCACACCACGCACGGAGCCGCTCCATGTCCGCACCGATGATTTCGCTACAGGGCCTTTCCGGCAAGACAGTCTTCGATCAGTCGCCGGCGAGAGCGAAATCCGGTGGCTGCGCATCTTCATCCTGCGGCTCCTCCGCGAAGCCGCACGAGATGGACTCGGCCGTCTGGGAGAAGATCAAGGATCATCCCTGCTTTTCAGAGGAAGCGCACCACTATTTCGCGCGCATGCATGTGGCGGTCGCCCCAGCCTGCAATATTCAATGCAACTACTGCAATCGCAAATATGACTGCGCCAACGAAAGCCGGCCTGGGGTCGTTTCGGAAAGGCTGACGCCCGACCAGGCGCTGCGCAAGGTGATCGGGGTTGCCAACGAAGTGCCGCAGCTTTCCGTGCTTGGCATCGCCGGACCGGGCGATGCCTGTTACGACTGGAAGAACACAAAGGCGACATTCCAACGGGTCGCCAAGGAAATCGGCGACATCAAGCTGTGCATCTCAACCAACGGGCTCGCGCTGCCAGACCGCGTCGCCGAGCTTGCCGAAATGAATGTCGATCACGTGACGATCACCATCAACATGGTCGACCCGCGGATCGGTGCCAAGATCTATCCGTGGATCTTCTATGGCAACCGCCGTTATACCGGCGTTGAGGCCGCCACGATCCTGCACGAACGACAGATGTCGGGGCTGGAGATGCTGACGGCGCGCGGCATCCTCACCAAGATCAATTCGGTAATGATCCCCGGCGTAAACGATGAGCACCTGATCGAGGTGAATAAATGGGTCAAGGAGCGCGGCGCGTTCCTGCACAATGTCATTCCGCTGATTTCCGACCCGGCGCACGGTACGCATTACGGCCTGAGTGGGCAGCGCGGCCCCAAGGCAATGGAGCTGAAGGCCCTTCAGGATCGTCTCGAAGGCGGCGCCAAGTTGATGCGCCACTGCCGGCAGTGCCGGGCCGATGCTGTCGGCCTGCTCGGCGAGGATCGTGGCCAGGAATTCACGCTCGACCGGCTTCCCGACAAGGTCACGTACGACGCCAGCAAGCGCGAGACATATCGGGCAGTGGTCGCGCGCGAGCGGGGCGATCGCCTGGCGGCCAAGAGCGAGGCGCTCGGGATGGTCAAGACCGCAGGCTCCGGCAAATCGCTTCTGGTAGCGGTGGCGACCAAGGGTGGCGGCCGCATCAACGAGCATTTCGGCCATGCGAAGGAATTCCAGGTTTATGAGGCCTCTCCGAAAGGGATCAGTTTCGTCGGTCATCGCAAGGTCGAACAGTATTGCCTCGGCGGCCGGGCCGAGGACAAGAGCCTCGACGGCGTCATCTCTACGCTCGAAGGCGTAGACATCGTGCTGTGCGCGAGAATTGGAAATTGCCCCGAGGATCGTCTCAAGGAAGGTGGGATCCGAGCAACGGAGGCTTACGGGTATGACTACATCGAGACCGCGATCGGCGCGCTTTACGCCGCCGAGTTTGGGAGTGAGCCACTGGCTGCGACGGCCTGAGCCGCCTCATTCTAACCGAACCGGAGTTGAAAATGGCCTTTAAGATCATCGCTTCCCAATGCACCCAGTGCGGTGCCTGTGAGTTTGAATGCCCTTCGGGCGCGATTAAGTTCAAGGGCGAGACCTACGTGATCGATCCGAAAAAGTGCACCGAATGCGAGGGGACCTTCGAAACGCAGCAATGCGCCTCGGTATGTCCGGTGTCGAAGACTTGCGTCCCTGCCTGACCTCCATTTCGGCTACTGACACGGTCGAGGCGCCTCCGCAGGACCATCGACCTCTGTTGGAAAGCTGCAGCCGAGAGAAAGGAACGGCCATGAGCCTCGGACGCGAACAGGACATCGAAATCCGTACACCCCCGCGATTCATGCCGGGTGAGCGGGTCCGCGCCACACGCCACATAAAAAATGACGGCACCTATCCGGGCAAGGAGATCGGTGAAAATCTGGTGCGCAAAGGCGACGAGGGCTATGTGCGCGACATCGGCACCTTTCTCCAGCAGTTCTACATCTATGCGGTCGAATGGGTCGATCGCGGCACCGTCGTCGGCATGCGTGCGCGTGAACTCATGAGCCTTGAGACGGCCCGGACTCCTTCCAGTGCCGAAATCGGTGCTGGGTTTGACGAAGGAACGGCCCGATGAGGGTAATGATCCGCAGGACCCGTGCTGGCTTGTCGGCATATATTCCCAAAAAGGATCTCGAAGAGCCGATCATCAAGGTCGACAACGAACACTTATGGGGTGGCGCCGTGACGCTGAAGAACGGCTGGCGGCTAGTCCTGCCCGACCTTCCGCGCGATACGCCTTTGCCGATTACCGTGGAAGCAAGGAAGATTTCCGACGAGGACTGACCTTCGGGTTGACACAAAGAGAGCGGCAAAGGGATACGAGCATGAACACAATGACCTCGGGCCATCTCGTCGTCATTCGGGACAGTTTTGCCGAAAGGCAGCTTGACCTTTTGAAGAAAGGGCTCGCGGCCGATCAGGTCATTCCCTATCTCGGCCCGGGTCTGCTTGAGATCCGCTCCGCGGGACCGCCCGTACCGCATACCCCCGAAGCCGTTGCCGCAGCGCTCAACAAGCGCGCGCCAGCCCCTTCGAAGATTCGCACCAACATGTGGTCGGTAGCGCAGTATATCGAACAGCGCCGGCACCGCCGGACGCTTCAAGTTTGGATGGCCGAAATATTCGCGGCCCCGGTGGTGCCGACCATCTTGCATGCCTGGCTTGCAACGCTGCCGCTCTCCGTGATCGTCGACAGCTGGTACGACGGTGCCATGCGCGCGGCTCTAATACAGACCCGCCGAACGGACGTCGTCGAAATACAGGGCGTAACACGGGCGCACGAGATCGGTGACATTTGGACGAAAGCCTACGATTTGTCCGGGATATTACTCGAATCCGCACCAGCGGCGAAGACGGTTCTCTACGCCCCTCACGGCGGTGCCAGGCCGGCCGCAAACTTCCTCGTCGCAGATTCCGACTACGTTGAAGTGCTGAGCGAAATCGACATCCAGACGCCGATCCCTGACCTGGTGAAGGAACGGCGAGCTAGTCGTGGTCTTTTCTTCATCGGCTGCCGCTTCAACGATCAGATGCTGCGCACCTATGCCCGGCAGATCATGAAGCGCTCCAATGGCCCACATTTTGCGGCAATCGATACAGCGACGCTGACCAAGAACGAGCGTCGTTTCCTTGCGGCAAGCGCAATCACGGTCATTGACATGCCGACGGGTCAGGCCGCAGCCCGTCTCGTCGGACTGGGCGAGACATTGCATGAAGCCAAACGGGGTATCGTTTGAGCCATTCTCAGACACCTCAACATTGCCGAAAAGGTAAAACGGGCAATTGACTTCCGGGTTTTTCAACAACTCCGAGAGGCACTCTGAAAAGCTACGACGGTTATTGCATTCGAGGCTGCAGCGGATATGGCATTCGATGCTGCGGATGAACACAGCGGCGACGGGCTCGAACCAGCCGAGCAGAGCATAGTCTGGCGCCAGGGTTGTCGCGGCGAGCGGTCGCAGCTGATCGGCTTCACTTGGCGGTAAAAGCTGTGGCACGGCGCGATGACCAGGGCCGGTTGGGGTCGATGCCAATCGAGCTAAGGCCAAGCGTGCTCACCGCATAGGCGGTCACCTGCCACTGCCATATAGGCGGTCACCTGCCACTGCCATCCCAGAGCGTCAGGATGATCGCGTTGCGCGACAGCTTGGCGCGCCGCAGACGCGAGCGATTGGTTCAGGGCAGCCCGCTTCGCCATCAACGAGACCCGCTGCTGCATGAGTTGTAACGCCCGCACCACGGCGCCGCGAATCCGCGCTTGTGGCGCCATGACCTTGAGGCGAGTGAGTTCGGCGCTAACAACGCAGACTGAACCAATCCGATCAGCCCGGCCCATGCCGGAGAGCACGGCGACCAATGCCGCCAGCTCCACCACGCAGGGGGACACGATCCCGCCTGCGGCTAAGCGCGAGTTGAAAAGCATACGTCGACGCCCGCCATTTCCGCATGCACCGCCTTGGATAAGGCCTGCCTCTTGGCATGATGCGGGCCTGGTTGGCTTTCCTGTCGATGCCAGCTTCGTAAGCAGCGGCTCCCGCGAGGTCGAGCAGTTCTAACTGGCGGCTTGAGTTGACGGCGCTCACGCACAGCCGTTCCAGGTGCGGCCAGTTATGCGGCCTTCCCCTTCCCATTTGGCTTGGGCAAGCTTCTGGGTGATCCTCTGCATCGCCGGTCGCAGAGAGGTCCGGTCTGCAAAGTCAGCACAGGCCACTATTGCGGCCGCCTCGAGATGTATGCGTCCCTCTCATCTGTTTGGCCGGACTGGGCGAGCTTGCACCCGGTCGGACATGCAGTCCAACCTGGATGCGCGCTTCCACATCAAGCCGCATGAAGGCGAAGAAAATCCTCATACGTCGCTTGCAACCCGGCACCAAGAGACGTTTTGGCTTTCCAGCCAAGGTTACGCAAGCGCGTTACGTCCAGTAGCTTGCGCGGAGTACCGTCTGGCTTCGTCGTGTCGAACACCAAATTGCCCTCCCAGCCGACCGCCGCCTTGACGAGTTCCGCCACCTCGCGAATTGTGACGTCCTCACCAACGCCAACATTAATCAGGGGCGCAGTGTCGGGGGCTGTCAAGGCGTCAAAATCCGAATCTGGCAGGCCAAGCAGGAACGCAATGGCATCGCCTACATCCGACGAATACATAAACTCTCGCCGAGGATTTCCGGATCCCCAGACCCCCACAGAGGAGTCGCCGTTCATTTTAGCTTGATGAAAGCGGCGTATCAGAGCAGGCAGAACGTGACAATTTTCGGGGTGATAATTATCGCCGGGACCATATAAATTGGTCGGCATCAACGCGAGATAGCGCGCCTTGTACTGCCGGTTGAAAGACCAGCACGATTCGACACCTGCGATTTTTGCCAAAGCGTAGGGACGATTCGTCGCTTCAAGCGGACCGGTGAGAAGGTATTCCTCCCGTATCGGCTGCGGACAGTCGCGTGGATAGATACACGAGGAGCCAAGAAAAATCATCCGTTCGACGCCGGAAGCGTAAGCGGCATCAAAAACACTGACTTGAATCGCGAGGTTGTTATGAAGGAAATCGACAGGGGAGCTGGCGTTCGCCAGTATACCACCAACCTTCGCGGCGCACATAACGACGTAATCTGGCCGCTGCGACATGAAGAACCTGCGCGTCTCGCTCCGGTCAAATAGATCCAGTTCGTCGTGAGTACGTGTTATTATCTCATAGGATCCTAACGCCTCGAGGGCTCTCATCGTGGCCGATCCAACAAGGCCGCGATGGCCTGCCACATAGACTTTCTTCATCTTTTTGTTTTCCATTGTTAACGCTCTGGGCGCTCCTTAAGAAGGCCACCATAGCACTGACAACAACCCCGCATGGCGCCGCCGTTGTCAGCATAACTCTCGTGGACTGTGTGAATAATAACCCTGATTCATCAGCACTGCTTCACGCTCCGCCATGCGCAAATCTTCCCGAACCATCTCCCTAACCAATTCGATGAAGGAGATTTTGGGCTCCCACCCAAGTTTTTCTTTCGCCTTGCGGGCATCGCCGAGAAGTGTCTCGACTTCTGCAGGACGAAAATAGCGGGGATCTACTTTTACGATCAGAGCTCCCGTCTTTGCATCGTACCCCTCTTCGTCGACCCCTTCCCCCACCCAACGAACATCGATGCCGAGTTCAGCGGCCGCGACGGTGACGAATTCGCGCACCGAATGTTGCTCACCGCTAGCGATCACAAAGTCTTCAGGTTGCTGCTGCTGCAGCATCAACCACTGCATCTGGACGTAGTCTCGAGCGTGCCCCCAATCGCGACGCGCATTAAGGTTGCCGAGGAATAGAGTGCGTTGCATTCCAAGCTTAATCCGAGTCAAGGCGCGCGTGATTTTGCGAGTTACAAATGTTTCTCCGCGCGCAGGTGACTCATGATTAAATAAAATGCCGTTACATGCATACAAATTGTAAGATTCTCGATAATTTACGGTGATCCAGTGAGCATACAATTTGGCAACAGCGTAGGGGGACCGGGGGTAGAACGGTGTCGTCTCGGTCTGTGGCGTTTCCCGCACCAGCCCGTAGAGCTCAGACGTCGAGGCTTGGTAGTAGCGCGTATGCTTGACGAGCCCCAGGATCCGAATTGCCTCGAGGATACGCAGCGCACCCAAGGCATCGGAGTTCGCGGTGTATTCTGGTTCTTCAAAGGAGACTGCAACGTGGCTCTGAGCTGCCAAATTGTAAATTTCGTCCGGCTGAACCAGTTGGATGACGCGCGTAAGGCTCGACGAGTCTGTCAAGTCCCCGTGGTGAAGTGTAAGATCAACGCCACTTTCATGAGGGTCATGATAGAGATGGTCTATACGGCCCGTATTAAAAAGAGACGATCGTCTCTTTATCCCATGCACAGAATAGCCCTTTTCTAAAAGCAATTCTGCGAGGTAGGAACCGTCTTGCCCCGTAACCCCGGTGATTAAAGCTACTTTTCTCTTTGACAAGCTTGAATCCTTTTGATTTTGACGCGCCCATGAAAACGCTCGCCTGCGGCGGGATTGCGTGGCGAGAAAGGGGCGTATTGGGCAGGCGAACGGGGGCCTCTGCGCGAAGGCAAGGGAGAGTTCGATCGGGATGCCAGCCTTTCATGGAGCCGGGGAACGTTCGAAAGTGTTGTCGATCAAGATCAAACGACGCGGGTCATTCAAATCGAATTCGACAATTCGTGGCACGAAGAGGCGGGCGTAGCGGGTGAAGGCGCTAGTCGGAGGAAAGCGAATAACAGTGTCGCATCGACCGAGGAGATACATCTCAACGAGCGCGGAAAACCCCCCGTCGGTGCCCAGTGCTGCACTGTGTAAGGGGCCGGCCTGATCCGCCTGGAAGCGTTTTGGGACGGTGAAAAGTTCGGGAAATACGCCCGACAGGTGATCAACAACCTTGGCGCTGTCTGTACACAAGAACACCCTTACAGGTCTTGAATGCGGTTGCGCCTTGGCCATACGAATGGCAGTGCATACCTGCTCTAAGGCAACCGTCGGATCAGCCCAGTAAGGTGCGTGATCCATAATATCTTCGCCGTTGCCGTGGCGGACATGGACTCCAATTATGCTGTGCCCGTCAAAATGTTCCTGGTAGAGCGCTTCAATGCGATCCTCAATTTCGACCCTCGGTGTGATGCTCCTAAATATGGTTCGCTCGGCCTTTTCATCGCAGCGCCACATCAAGCAAGCATCACACACTACCGTGTTGGCTTCACAATCATCTTGGGCCTGGAAAAGATCGTTAAGCTCGTCACGTTCTTGGAAAATCTGTTCATCCGGACGGTACACGCAGTCGATGGATGGCTTGTTCCACCACGACGGGAAGAAGGGACCAGGGAATGAGACGTGGTTGATCTGGTCATCGCATATGACCCGTACACCACCGATATCCTCAATTGGCTTGAAGAAAGCTGGAAAGGCATTCGCAAACGGGTTGTCAAGGTAACAAGAGCCGCGCCAATCTATTGCTAAAGCTCGTCCCGTCCGATGTGCGTAGTCCCAAGCCGACGCGAGAGACCACAGGCAATCACCGAGACCCGTGCGCCGTCGAGAAACAACGAACCGATCGTTCCTTGAGCGATCAACAAGCATCTAAATTGCCTCTCTCCAGAACACCACAAGCCTCAGCTTTGCTGCTGCCTTTGAGGCAAGCGCTTGCGCAATTCGGGGAAGATTGTCGTGCTGTGCCAATGCGATGTAGCTTGCGTCTGTCGCGGAAGTGCCTGGCCGCGATGGACGCGCGCCTGGGCTGGTCTTCCGCGCAGACCAGAAAATGCTCTTCGGAGCCAACGCAAACATCAACCACTTTCCTTAAGGCTGCTACATTCTTGAATTCTTTCTATGCATCGTGCCGTAACATCGGTAAAATCGTCTGTTTCGATGAAACGCATCCACGCCATGGATGGCTAGCGACATGGGTTCCAGAGCGTTGGCTGTGAACCCGCTCGCTGTGCTCGACGCACCGCTAACCCCAGCGGAACCTCACGGTGACAGCACGCAGCATCGACCTAAGTGAGCCGGCCATGAGCGCGGGCCGCGGCCACGAAGCTTCGACTGGGCCAGGTCTGCATGGGAGCGCCACAAAGAAAGAGGCGATGCGTCGAGCTGTAAGCGAGCCTGAGCTCGCTTTCGAAGCGCTATGCCATCAACCCCAAGACGGTCGCGAAGTGGAGGAGCGGAGTTCGACCGCCGATCTGCCCACCGGCCCCAGGGAGCCGAGATCGAAGGTTCTGTCTGCCGTAGGAGAGGACCGTTGTTGTGGCCTTCCGCCGCAACACACTGCTGCGCTGGACGATTGGTCTACGGCCTTGCAGCCGACGATCCCGCATCTGACGCGCTCTTCATTGCACCGATGTCTGCAGCGCAAGCATCGGCTTCTTCCACATTGATATTGCGGAGATCCCAACCGAACAGGGCAAGCTAAACATCAAGGCCTTTGTACCGCGGCACCGCCTGTCGCGAACCTTCGCGCCCCTCTGTCCCGCCGGCACCAAAGGAGACCGTCGCGGCGCCGTTGTTGCTAGATCACATTCAATTCCCTAAACGCCCGCCCTTCGGCGACACGGATGTACCCAAACGCGGAGCAATCGACCGTGCGGTAGCCGCCATGCACGAGAAGCTCGGCCAGCGCCTTGCCGACCGCCGGGGCCTGCTGCAGACCGTGGCCTGAAAATCCGTTGGCGAAGAGGAAATTTTTCACCTTGGGGTGCGGCCCGATCACCGCGTTCTGGTCGAGCGTGTTGTAATCGTAGTGCCCGGCCCAGGCGCGGGTAGGCTTGATGGCCTCGAAGGCTGGAATGCGGGTCGCCAGCACCGGCCAAATCACCTCTTCGAACAGCGGCCAGTCGACCTCGAAATCCTGGGGATCGGCCGGGCCGTCGCCCTCTTCCGGCTCGGCGCCGCCGGTGAGATAGACCGGGCCTTCCGGCCTGATATAGATGCCGGAGGGATCGACCAGCAGCGGCATGTCGGCATATTTTTCGCGCGCCTCGAAGACGAAGACATTGCGCTTGCGCGGCTCGACCGGCAGCGCCAGCCCGGCGAGAGCGGCGACCTTGCCGGCATTCGGCCCGGCGGCATTGAGGACGGTGCCGGCTTCGATCGTCTCGCCATTGTCGAGCCTGACGCCGGTGACACGGTGGCCCTGCCGCTCGATGCCGATGACCGAGGCGGTCATAAAGTCCACGTTCTTGCCGCGCAGCGCCTTGCGGAACAGCGTCAGCATCGCATGCGCGTCGAACCAGCCTTCGCCGGTCCGACCATAGGCGCCGGCAGAAATGCCTTCGGTCGACAGCCAGGCGAAGCGCTGCGTCAACTGCTCGGCATCCTCGAGCACGATGTCGGCGCCCTCGGCGATCTGCGCCTCGTGATTGGCCTTGAGGATCGGTAGCCCGGCTTCTCCGGCGAGGATCAGATAGCCGCTCTCGCGGAACCCGATATCGGCATCCGTGCCGAATTCTTCCTTCAGCCGCCGGAACAGCTTCAGCGCGAATTGCGACAGGCGGATGTTTTCAGGAATCGAAAACTGCTGGCGAATGGAGGCGCAGGACAACGTCGTTGCCGCGTGCGCGAACTGCGGATCGCGCTCGATCAGCGCGATCGAGCCGGAAAACCCTTCCTCGCGCAGATAGTAGGCGATCGAGGAGCCGACGATGGCTCCTCCGATGATAACGATGTCGTAACGCACTTTTTTGTCGCCTTTCCGGTAACCGCCCGTGTCGATCACACAGCCGTCAGCATGATGTCGAAGCGCGTGCCGCGGCGGGCGCGGGCCTAGCGAGTTGAAAGGCCGCATGCGCTTGATCCAGCGGCGTTCACGCAGCTGCCGGTCCTGCCTCACGCAGCAAGTCGTCGGCTCTGTCCGTCTTCTCCCAGGTGAACTCAGGCTCTTCACGGCCGAAGTGTCCGTATGTCGCCGTGTTGCGGTATATCGGGCGTACGAGATCAAGCATCTTGATGATGCCTTTCGGTCGGAGATCGAAAACATGCGAATCCAAACATGAGGCCCTGATCCCGCCCTTGCTCGAGATCCTGCCATCGTCCTTCATCAACGCCCTGGCTGATGCCGGGCGACTGCCCGGTGAGAGCCAGAACGACGGCGCAATTTCGACCATCAAAGCCGATGGCATCGTCGTAGCCAATATCGAGTATCGTATCGCGGGCGACTTGGGTGTAATCGATGTGCGCATGGCTGGTACCCTCGTCCTGCTGGCTTTGTCATTTCGCGCTCTTCGCAAATGCTGTTTGGCGGCGGAACATAAAACGACACCAGATTTCTGCCGCCACTGATCTCGAAAGTTGTGATGAGCGTACCATTGACAGCGATTTGCGCTCGCAACGATTCCATGAATTTCTTTGAAGGATCTGTTGCAACGCTAAACAACAACGCAACGAGATTGGCGGGGGCCTGGTAAGACGGCAAGCTGGAACTGGTTGGCCAAGAGGGAGGCGA
Organism: Mesorhizobium sp. L-8-10; assembly: GCF_016756635.1. NCBI lineage: Bacteria > Pseudomonadati > Pseudomonadota > Alphaproteobacteria > Hyphomicrobiales > Phyllobacteriaceae > Mesorhizobium > Mesorhizobium sp. L-8-10. The sequence continues at coordinate 7,503,062 of NZ_AP023263.1, forward strand.
TCGGCGCACCTTTCCCCAGGCGACGTGCTAACTTGCATCGTGCACCTCATCCGCCATTTGCTAAATGTTTAGATGGGGTATTCGGCTTTGCCCCACGTTTTGAACCGGTTGTTTGAGGTGCTGCGCTTCGAGCTGATGATAAAACGTGGTCTGCATGAACAGCCACAAGCATCAGGAAAGGAAGCGCAGCATGAAGCATTATGCCGGACTGGATGTCTCCGTGAAAGAGACCACCGTTTGCATCGTGGATGAAGGGGGCCGAATTTGCCGAGAGATGAAGGTTGCGAGTCATCCGGACGATCTTGCTGAAGCATTGAAGAACCCCGCATGGAATCTGGCCCGGATCGGGCTTGAAGCCGGCCCCTTATCGCAATGGCTATTCAGTGGTCTGGCGGGAGCCGGATTACCTGCAATCTGCATCGAAACCCGTCATGCGAAGGCGTTTCTCAAGGCGCAGGTCAACAAGACCGACCGCAATGATGCGCGCGGCATCGCGCAGATGATGCGGGTTAATTTGTTCCGGCCGGTGCACGTCAAGACGCTGATGAGCCAGAAACGCCGGGCGCTGTTGACAGCCCGCAAGTTGCTGCAGGAAAAGGCCATCGCAATTGAGAACGACATTCGAGGGCTGTTGCGTAACTTCGGTCTCAAGGTTGGCATTGTCGGCGTCGGCAAATTCGCGGATCGCATCCGGGACCTTTCCGGTGACATTCCGGAACTGCGAGACATCATGGAGGCGTTGCTCGCCGCCCGTCAGAGACTTCGCGAGCAGTTCACGGTGCTGCACGAAAGACTGTTGTCGATCGTGAAGGGTGACACGGTTTGCAGGCGGTTGATGACCGTGCCGGGCGTCGGCCCTATCGTTGCACTGGCTTTCAACGCCACGGTCGATATTCCTGCCCGCTTCAGGAATTCGAAGGCCGTGGGGCCGTCTCTCGGTTTGACGCCGCGGTTACATCAATCAGGCGAGGATAATCGCGTCGGGCGTGTTTCTCTGTGCGGTGACGCCATGATGCGGACGCTGCTTTATGAAGCGGCGCAAGTTTTGCTGACGGTGGTGAAAAAGTGGTCATGGTTGAAGGCTTGGGCGATGAACGTCGCCAAACGCCGGGGCCGGCAAAGAGCGACCGTTGCCCTTGCTCGCAGATTGGCGGTTATCATGCATAGAATATGGTCCGACGGCAGCGAGTTCCGCTGGGCGCGAGAGAATACAGCAGCGGTGAAATTATAGACGGTCCACCAAAGGAAAGGGAAAGACCCGATAACGAGATCCGCCAGGGGTGGATGAATGTCCTTCGCGGGACGGAGGATGAAGAGAGGACGTGCCGGGACTCGTGTCCATCGTGGCAACACGGTGAGAACGCTGTTTAGATTGTCCCCCCTCATTCCAACTGATCCCATGCTGGGAGGGCCAACGCGCCGATCCCGAAGAGAAGCAAGGCCTCGCGAAAGACATCAAAAACACCATTGGCCGAGGAAGCTCGAAAGCCATTGACTTCAACACGCCGAATAGAGAAGTCCCGGCATTTGCTGGAGCGGATTGAAAGTGAACGCTCGGGCTGGGAAGCCCATGCCTTCCAGATGAACTCGCAGGGCGTGAGGCCCTTGAGGGTCTTCAGCTTGCGGCCGAAATTGTAGGCCGCGACGAAGTCGGCAAGATGCCGACGCAGTTGGTCGCGATCGTCGTAGTGGAAGCGCTTGACGGTTGCGTCTTGATGGTCCGGTTCATTCTCTCGACTCTTCTCGCCGGCCTGTCGCCGTCGACATCTGGCAATCGGCCGATGCTTGCCTGCAGGCAGCGGTGGGAGCGCGTCAGATGCGCGACGTCGGCTGCAACGCGTAGAGGCAATCGTCGAGCGGCAGCAGCCTTGTTGCGGCGGAAGGCCACAACAACGGTTTTCCTCGACAGACAGAACTGTCGACTCCCTGGAGCCGGTGGACAGATCGCGGTCGAATTCCGCTTCTCCACTTCGCGACCGTCTTGGGGTTGATGCCATAGCGCTCCGAAAGCGACCTCAGGCTCGCTTCACCTAGCCCATAGTGCATCCTTTGAGTCGGACGAGAATGGCGAAATTTCTTTTCCGCGACATGCAAGCAAGAAGGCTTCAGCCAATGGCGGTTTTTCGATAATCGGCCGTGTCTATCCCATGTCGTTTCAGCTTGTCGTAGAAGGTCTTGCGGGGAACTCCCAGGACTTCGATCGTGCGCCTCACGTCGCCGCCGCATTCCTGCAAGGCATCGCGGATGATAGTCGCCTCATAAAGGCTGACCTTCTCGGACAAGTGGAGGCTTGATACCGCTTGTTCCTTTCGACCTGATGCAATGGGCGTGCCCAGCCTTTCAAGTCCCAATGCAACGCGATCGGCGAAATGCACGAGTTCACGGACATTGCCGGGCCAATTGTGGCTCACGAGGCGATCGCGCACGCCAGCGCTGATGTCCGGAACTGGCCTGCTGAAGCGTTTGGAGGCGCGTTCCAGGAAATGCCCAAAGAGCATCGGGATGTCTTCGCGCCTTTCGCGAAGCGGCGGGATGCGGAGCGTCACCACATTCAGCCGGAAATAAAGGTCTTCCCGGAAATCTCCGCGGGCGGCCGGATCGCCGAGATCGGCCTTGGTAGCCGACACGACACGAAGGTCGATGCTGCGGGTTTCGTTCGTGCCAAGCGGCGTGATCTGCCGGGTCTCAAGTACCCTCAGAAGCTTCACCTGGAGTGCTGGCGGCATCGACTCGATTTCGTCGAGGAAGAGCGTCCCTCCGTTCGAATGCTCGATGCGACCGGTCCTGCGCCTCTGCGCGCCAGTAAAGGCGCCTGCCTCGTGCCCGAAAAGTTCGCTATCGATGACGCTTTCGGGCAGCGCTCCACAATTCAGGGCAACGAAGGGCTTCGTGCGTCGTCTGCTCCAGCGGTGAAGCAGATCCGCGACCACCTCCTTGCCCGTGCCCGTCTCGCCTTCCACAAGGACATCCACATCGGTATCGGCGATCTGGCGGAGAGTTTCGCGCAATCGAATCATGGTCGGTGCCTCCCCGATCAGCGGGATATCGCCCGCAGATCGGACAACCGCATCCCTAAGACGTCTGTTTTCCAGGACCAGGCGCCGTTTTTCCGAAGCGCGATGCAGCGTCACGAGAAGCCGGTCGTTCGCATATGGCTTCGAGATGAAATCGTAGGCGCCATCCTTGATGGCGGCAACGGCCAGCTCGACGTCGGCATGCCCGGTGATCAGGACAACCGGAATTTCCGGGTCGATCGCCTTCACTCGCTCGAAGAGCTGAAGTCCGTTCAGCCCGGGCATACGGATGTCACTCACGACAGGGCCATCGAAGTTCCCGTCGATTCTGGCGAGTGCGGCCTCAGCCGAACCGAACACGCTCGGTGAGAACGAGGCAAGCTTCAGCATCTGCGTGGCTGCGCGAAGCACATCCTCGTCATCGTCGATAAAAATGACCGGTCCTGATTCAGCACTCATGCCGCTCGCCTCAGCTCGACCGTGAAGGAAGTCCCTCTCCCGTGGCCGGCATCATCATGCCGCAACGAGCCGCCGAGCTCACGTGCGATCTCTTGCGAAATGACCAGGCCAAGACCGAGACCCTTTTCCTTGTTGGTAACGAACGGCATGAAGAGGCTCCTGCGAATGTCGGGGGCAAGGCCGGGGCCGTTGTCCCGAAGGGAAATAGCGACCATTTCCCCGTTTTCGGCGAGCGCTATCTCGACGCGGGGCTCCGGTTGATCCTTCAGAGCGTCAAGCGCGTTCTGGAGAAGGTTGACGAGTATCTGCTCCAGTCGCATGCGGCTTGCCATGACAATTGGAGACGGATCGATCCGCTTCCGTTCAATCGTCACCCCGGAATCGCGAATTCGGCCTGAAAGAAGCGACAGAGCGCCGTCGATCGCGTCGTCCGCCAGTATCGGTCCCATCGATCCGCTGGCGCGGCGGGAAAAGGACCTTAGCGTTTCAGTGATCGTGCCGATCCTGCCGGTCATGGCGACGATCGAGGTCAGATTCTCGGCGGTTTCTTGCGACCGGCCGATCCCTAGAAGACGCGCGGCATTTTCAGCATAGGTGCGGATTGCGGCGACCGGCTGGTTGATCTCGTGGGCGACCCCGGCCGTTATCTGTCCCAGGATTGACAAGCGGTTCGCCTGGGCGAGTTCGTCGCGCAGGCGACGCACTCTTGCTTCAGCGTTCTCTCGCTCGGCGATCTCACCGGCGAGCGCTGCGTTCGAGCTCTGGAGCTCCGCCGTGCGCAGTTCGACGCGATGCTCCAGTTCCGCATTCAGCAACACAAGCACTTCTTGCCGCTGCCGGGCCGCCCGCCGCCGTCGAACAATGATGAAAATGACGAATCCAACGAGAACGAGGGCAAGCAGCGTTGTCACGCGGGCTGTCATGACCGCCGAGGAGATCTCGGTGTCGGCGGGGATGAGCAACGACATGCGCCAGCCCGGAACTGCTTTGCCGAGATCCTGCGAAACCGCAACGAAACCGGCTGATCGACTCTCAGGAGTTGCGGTGACCAGGTTGTCGCCGCGGCGGGAAGCGGCACCGGCTCGAAAGTCACGCCCGGTAGCTGCAGACGATCGCGAGCGGTTTGCTTCTCCTTTGCGGAAAGCGGTGAGAGAGCGCCAAAACGCCATTGGGGCACGCTCGTGGCAAGAACCACGCCTCGCTCATCGGTCGTGAAGACCACGAAGCCGCTCTCCAGCCAACGCAACTCGACGCGGTCGAGCTCCACCTTCACCACAACCACACCGAGCGGCCCCTCCGGCCCATCGACCCGGCTCGACAGATAGAGACCAGGGCGCGCGCTAACCGTGCCGAGCGCATATTGCATAGCCGCGCCATCCGCCATCGCCTCGGTGAAGTAGTGGCGAAAGCGGTAATCGCTGCCGACGAAACTGGTCGGCTCGCCAGCGTTGCTCGCAGCGACCGCTACGCCCTCAGGATTAATGATGTAGAGTATAGAAGAGCCGGCGTCGCGCGCGATGGCGCGAAGCTTCTCATCAAGCGCGGCTTCGTTGGCAGTGCTCGGACTGCGAAGCATCTCCTGAACGGCACCGTCGCGTGCCAGAACCAGCGGAATCATTCGCTGCTTCTCGATCTCTCCTTTCAAACTGTCGGCTGCAAGCGGGAACGCGGCAAGAGCACGGTCGCGTAGGGCATACTCTGCTCTGGTGCCGGCGATGCGTCCCATTGCAAAGACGACGAAACAGAGCGCCGCACCAAGAATTGCAAGCAAAACCACAAGCCAGAGAGATCGACCGCCGGATCTACCAGGGAAGACCAATGGGGCGCGCTGGAAGGCGCCATTACCCATGTCTTCTTCTTCTGCCATCGTATTCTTAAAACCGATCATTGACGAACCATAGTGCGGGGTTCCGCCAGAAGGGAAGGCGATCCGTGCGGAAAACCGCACAATCTTGCTGCGCGATTTGTTGAAGATACCTGAGGCTCCGGCGATTTCCGCGCTCTCTTGGCTTGGCACGGCTATTGCGGTCAACAACGCAGCAGCGTTCGACCGGGGCGCCGCGATGGGAGAAGCCGCGGGGAGGAACAGCCCGCCCCAAACCGGTCAGGGAGAGAAAACTTACATGTTGACCCCACTGGCTCCAAGCGTAAAGCGCGCACCCCGCAAGACCCTTTTTGCCAAGCCTTACGTGCAGGTGCTTGTCGCAATCCTGCTCGGAGTCGCGGTTGGCCATTTTTATCCGCAAATCGGAGAAAACCTGAAGCCGCTCGGCGATGCCTTCATCAAGCTCGTCAAGATGATCATCGCGCCCGTTATCTTTCTGACCGTGTCGACTGGAATTGCCGGCATGAGCGATCTTCAGAAGGTCGGCCGTGTTGCCGGCAAGGCGATGGTCTATTTCTTCACCTTCTCGACGCTCGCGCTTATCGTCGGCCTCATCGTCGGCAATGTCATTCAGCCTGGCGCCGGCCTCAACATCGATCTGACCTCGCTCGACGTCCAAGCCGTCAATGGCTATGCCTCAAAGGCCCATGAGCAGTCCGTGACCGGCTTCCTCATGAACATGATCCCGACCACGATTGTCGGCGCCTTTGTGGAAGGCGACATTCTACAGGTGTTGTTCTTCTCCGTCCTCTTCGGCATCGCGCTGGCGATGGTCGGAGAATCGGGCAAATCGGTTCTTTCCTTCCTTCAGGACCTCACTGCACCCGTTTTCAAATTGGTCGGCATCCTGATGAAAGCCGCGCCGATCGGTGCTTTCGGAGCAATGGCCTTCACGATTGGCAAATATGGCATCGGTTCGGTAGCCAACCTTGCGATGCTGGTCGGGACCTTCTATCTCACGGCCTTCCTCTTCGTATTCGGGGTTCTCGGTGCAGTCTGTCGCTACAACGGCTTCTCGATCTTTTCTCTTATCCACTACATAAAGGAAGAGCTGCTGCTGGTCCTCGGAACGTCCTCCTCCGAGGCTGCGCTGCCCTCTCTCATGGCGAAAATGGAAAAGGCCGGCGCCAAGCGCTCGGTCGTGGGCCTGGTTATCCCGACCGGATATTCCTTCAATCTGGATGGCACCAATATCTACATGACCCTCGCGGCCCTTTTCATCGCGCAGGCGACGAATACGGATTTGTCAGTTGGCGATCAGGTCCTGCTGCTGCTCGTCGCGATGCTTTCCTCCAAGGGTGCAGCAGGTGTCACAGGTGCCGGCTTCGTCACGTTGGCCGCTACGCTCTCCGTAGTGCCGGCAGTTCCCGTTGCTGGAATGGCGCTGATCCTTGGCGTCGATCGCTTCATGTCGGAATGCAGGGCACTGACGAATTTGGTCGGTAACGCGGTGGCATCGCTCGTCGTCGCCCGCTGGGAAGGCGAACTGGATCAGGCGCAATTGAAAGCTGCATTCTGCGGCCACCAGCCTGCCGAGACATCAACCGGCCAGCCACTGATAACGCCCGCGCCGAGCAACTCGGCAGCATCGCTGCCGGTTGAATCGCCTGGCTGGTCCCAAACGCCGGACGATCGGGCCGCGGGTTCCAAACAAACTTTCGCGGGCCGATGAAATCAAGAATCCCGAAATGCAGTGGGTGCAAAATCATCTGCGCCTTGCGAAGGTCTTGCACCGGTCACGACACACAAGCCATCGATGATGCGCTTAATGCCTCCGAAGTTTGCGACGGTTCGTGGAACCGGGCGCGGAGCTGGGTCGGAGCCGTCGGCACGGCTGAACAATTCGCCCAGGCTCTACGTTTCGGCTTCTACCTCGCACCATGCCACGACAAGAATTCGGTAGCGAACAGGATCAATGCAGGAATGACAGATTTTACTGAATCGACCTTTGCCGGATTTCTTCTTGATGTCGTTTAATCAGACTCGAACAATGGCGAAGCGACCCATAATTGCTGATATCGCCCGGGAAGCCGGGGTTAGTGTTGCCACCGTTGACCGAGTTCTGAATGCCCGTCATCCGGTGCGGAAGGAGACTGCGCAGCGGGTCTTAGCGGCGGCACAGGCCATCGGATATCACGCCGCAGGTCTTATCAAGCAGCGCCTGCAGCCGGACCTGCCGCAATATCGGCTTGGCTTCATCTTGAGAAAACCGACTCACCACTTCTACCAGGGCTTCGCGCGTGAGGTCGAAGCGGCGGTCAACGCGGCGAAGTGCTTCCATGGCACTTCGCTCATCGAATTCGCGCCGTCGCACATGCCGTGCGACCTTATTCCACTGCTCAAGGAATTCGGCGCGCGCTGCCACGCGATCGCCATGGTGGCGCCGGACCATCCGGCGATCACGGCAGCCGTCCAAGAACTCAAGGCAAAAGGAATCCCCGTTTTCTCGCTGCTTTCCGATTTCGCCGAAGGTGTTCGTGAGGGTTATATCGGCCTCGACAACCGCAAGGTCGGGCGGACGACAGCGTGGATGCTTTCAAAGGTCGCAAGACGGCCGGGCAAGGTGGCGGTTTTTGTCGGCAGCCACCGTTTTCAGGGGCAGGAGCTGCGGGAGGTCGGCTTTCGCTCCTATTTCCGTGAGAATGCACCGGCATTCGAGCTGCTCGATCCGCTCGTGAACCTTGAGGCACGGCAGATCACCTACGAGGCCACGCTGGATCTCATGCAACGGGAACCCGAACTCACCGGCTTCTATGTGGCCGGCGGAGGTATGGAGGGAGCGATCTCCGCGCTCCGTGAAGAAGGCGAAAGCCGGGGTCTCGTCGCGATCGTTAACGAGATCACACCGGAGTCACGGGCTGCACTCGCAGATGGCATGATCACGATGTCGGTCGCCACGCCCCAGCGCCTGCTTTGCCAGGAACTGATGACGCTGATGGCCCAGGCCATCAAGGTCGGCACTTCGGAGACGCTTGGGCAGACTTTTCTGCCGTTTGAGATCTATCTGCCGGAAAACATCTGAAAAACTGATAAAATACTATCATGAGAGCCTAATTTCCTTTCATTCATGAAAGAAAAGCAGCGGGAGTTTGATTGACTCACCTGCCTCATTCCGGTCTCGTTTAACAACGAATGATTGCTGCGCGGCGGAAGCCAGTCAGCCGAGAACGACGACCCGCACTTCATGAAGAGAGAGGAAAGCCATGCGTCAAGCATCGCTCCGCTTTGCTATCGACCGCATGACGCCGCCCCATCTTGCCAGGGCCGCACTTGCTCGCGGCCGGGGCCTGACTGGCATCGACATTAGCTATCATCTCAATGGCAATTTCATTGCGCGCGAAAAGCCGGCTGCAGACGTCCGTCTTGCTGACGGATCAATCGTCACGACTATCTTCATCAACGCCTTTTCGTGTTTCAATGAATCCCCGCGTGCAAGGGCGAGGCGAGCAAACTCGTCGATTGTGCAGCGGCCTGCGGAGCGAAGACGCCGACGAATGCGATTCGCCAAGGACATCCACGCGCTGGACAATAGGCGCACTTGCCTCGGGCATCGATTTCATGGCGCGAGATGGATGATCACATGCACGATACTCGCAACTCCGAGCAAAGTGCCAGGCAGATCTCGTCACGCTGCATATCGCTTCCAAAAATGAAAAGCCCTAATTCAAAGTCCGAGATGAATAACGTGGTCCCTATTGTGCCGTTGCACGAGAGGGCGCCGGACATCTTTGAAACGTCGATAGCGCTCACCGCTCCCTCTGGGCTGGAAGCCACGTTGGCCAACGTCGTCGACCTCCTGCCATCGTTGGTGCAGGTGCGGCACGGCATCATCTCGCTCTGCGACGGTGCCGGCATACCGGACATGACCGTCGGCGCCGGCTGGAGCGAAGGCAGCGATGAGCGCTACCGCAAGCATCTGCCACGGGCGGCGATCGACCAGATCATAACGACGGGCATGGCGCTCGTCGCCGAGAACATAGCGTTGGATCCGGCTTTCAACGCCGCCGACAAGGAGGTGCTCGGGGCGTCCGACAACATGAAAGTGTCGTTCATCGGCGTACCCATTCGCGTCGATGCGAACGTCGTGGGCACGCTGACCATCGACCGCATCCTGGACAACAAATCAGGCTCCCTCCTCGATTACGACCTGCGCCTCCTTACCACAATCGCTAATCTGGTTGGACAGACAGTGAAGCTGCATCGCCTGTTCGCGTCCGACCGCGAGCGACTGATGGCCGAAAAAATCCGGATGCAAAAGCAATTCGGCGAACTCAAGCAGCCTGGGCATGAGGGCAAAAGGGCTCATGTCAAGGGGATCATTGGCGACAGCCCGGCGCTGCGCGGGCTGCTTGAGAAGGTCGCGTTAGTAGCCAGGTCCAACAGCACCGTTTTGCTGCGCGGGGAATCGGGGACCGGCAAGGAGCTGGTCGCCAAGGCCGTTCACGAGATGTCGGGACGCGCCAAGCGGCCGTTCATCAAGCTCAATTGCGCAGCGCTCCCTGAGACAGTCCTGGAATCCGAACTGTTCGGTCACGAAAAGGGTGCCTTTACCAGTGCATTCAACTCGCGCAAGGGGCGCTTTGAGCTCGCCGACAAGGGAACGTTGTTTCTGGACGAGATCGGTGAGATTTCGGCCTCGTTCCAGGCAAAGCTGCTGCGCGTGCTGCAGGAGCAGGAGTTCGAGCGCGTCGGCAGCAACCAGACGATTAAGGTCGACGTTCGCGTGATTGCCGCCACGAACAGGAACCTGGAAGACGCGGTTGCAAGGAACGAGTTTCGCGCCGACCTTTATTATCGCATCAGCGTTGTTCCCTTGCTGGTGCCGCCATTGCGCGAAAGGCGCGGTGATATTCCGCTCCTTGCTGCTGAGTTTCTCAAGAATTTCAACAGCGAGAACGGCCGTACGATGGTCTTCGATGCGAGTGCGACTGAAGTGCTGATGAACTGTGCTTTTCCCGGAAATGTCCGCGAGCTTGAAAATTGCGTGCAGCGGACGGCGACCCTGGCAGCGGGAGCGTCAATCGGCAGAAACGACTTTGACTGCTGCCATGGCCGATGCCTTTCCGCGATGCTATGGAAGCACGCATCGAAGGAGACTGCGCCGAAATCGGAGCCGATCGCACCATTGCCACTGAACCCGGCCATGCAATCGTCTGGTGCTTTTGCTTCGGCCGCCATTGGGGTCCCGCATGACGACAGCGAGCAGGCACTGCCAGCGCCTGTTCGGCTAGGCCTCGTAAGCGACGCGAAGATGACCGATCGCGAGCGTCTCATCGCGGCCATGGAAAGATCCGGCTGGGTACAGGCAAAGGCAGCGCGCCTGCTTGGACTGACGCCGCGCCAGATTGGTTACGCGCTGAGGAAATACGGTATCGAGATCAAGAATCTCTGAACCTGCTGTCGGATTTCAAGCGGGGCCACGAGATAGCGCGCGAGGCGAATAGCTGGGACAAATTAGCGTTGATTGGTACGGCTCGGACCTCCGTCGGTGAGGCGTTGCAGCCCTCCTGTTGGCGCCGGCCGCAATCCACGGCCCGCTCGACCGCATGGCGCTTGGTATCCCAGTCAAGTTGGCGCAAACGCAGCGCCGTCATGGTCGGTCCGATGGCCATGTCGCTCCGCCGGCCCCGTGCCGGATGTCTCGCCATTGAAACGGAGAACAGTGCGCCGTCAACCAACCTTACCGGAGTGGTGTAGGTCGTCAGGCAGATAAGCGCCGTGCTGCCTTTCGCGCACGCATATCCGGCGGCGTGATCGCCTTTTACGATACCTCCGACGCTCAATCGACGTCTCTCCTCACCCAGCGTCACCCACGGCGAGTGTCGCGTTTGGCATATTTTTGTGCAGGTTCGAAGAGGTAAAGTCGCCACAGCGCGTGGTGTTGACGCGACGATTGGTATGATAAAGAACAGAACTAAATCGGTTTAGACAGTTCGCACGGAGGTCTAACCCAAGTGGCTCAGGAACCATGGATCAGGCCAAAGGACCAAGGAAAGGCAGAACCATAGGCAAGACCAACAATGTCAACGCCGACCTGATCGCAGTCGTGGTCGCCGTGAACGACGCTGGACCATGTGTTCTGACCATCGAACAGGGGGCCGCTCTTCCCTCGGGCCCGTTTGAGCTCGCTCATCGTTCGCTCCAGTCGGGGCTTAGGGCATGGGTGGAACTGCAGACCGGTCAGCCTCTCGGTTATATCGAGCAGCTCTACACCTTTGCCGATCGCGATCGGGTCGGCGCCAACCAGCGCGTGATCTCGATCAGCTATCTCGCACTCACCCGCGAAGAAGATGCGGGCGCCTCGGGCAGGCGCAGTTGGGCCAGCTGGTACGACTATTTCCCGTGGGAGGATCATCGGTCCGGCAGGCCCCCGATAGTGCTGGAAGAATTGCGGCCGCGCCTTATCGAATGGGCGGACGGCGCGGACGACGGCGCGACGCGCTTCGATCGCCGACGGCGAGCGGCGGTTGCCTTTGCCTTGGACGGCCGGGCATGGAACGAAGAACTCGCGCTGCAGCGCTACGAGCTGCTCTACGAAGCCGCCCTGGTGGAGGAAGCAAAGCGCGGCGGAGTTTCGGCCATCCTCCCTTCGGTGCCGGGCAGATCGATGATCGCCGATCACCGCCGCATTCTGGCAACGGCTATTGCACGACTGCGCTCCAAAATTAAATACCGGCCTGTTGTGTTCGAACTGATGCCGCCGCTCTTCACGCTTTTGCAGCTACAGCGAACTGTGGAGGCGCTCTCCGGCAGGCTCATCAACAAGCCGAACTTTCGCCGGCTCATAGAGCAGCAGGAACTGGTTGAGAAGACCGGGGCGACGACCGCCGAGACCGGCGGCCGGCCTGCGCAGCTCTACCGCTTCCACCATACTATTCTCGACGAGAGGCCTGTGGCCGGCACAAAATTACCGCTCGCACGGGCTTGACACCCCTTATAGTCACAACGATTATATATATCTTATAATCAGATGGACTATAACTGGAGGCTCGATGAGTGCCGTCCTGCCTTCGAGCGCCTCACTGTACGACCGCGTTCGGCGCGTTATCCCACCGATCGAGTGGTCGGTCTTCGTCGAGGATATCGACGCAATCCTGAATCTGAAGCGACAGCGCAATGCGGTCATCCTGGCGCATAACTACCAGACGCCGGAGATTTTTCACTGCGTGGCTGACATCGTCGGCGACAGCCTGGCGCTGGCCCGCAAGGCGATGACAGTCGATGCCGAAATCATCGTGCTCGCGGGCGTGCATTTTATGGCCGAGACCGCCAAGCTCCTCAATCCGGACAAGACCGTGCTCATCCCGGATCTCGGCGCCGGCTGTTCGCTGGCCGAGTCGATCACCGCCGAAGACGTGCGCCTGATGCGGCAGCGTTATCCGAGCGTTCCAGTGGTGACCTACGTCAACACCTCCGCCGCGGTGAAGGCTGAATCCGACATCTGCTGCACCTCGGGCAATGCGCTCGCGGTGGTGAAATCGCTCGGCGCGCCGCGTGTGATCATGCTGCCCGATGAATATCTGGCGAAGAACATCGCGGCGCAGACCAAGGTCGAGATCATTGCCTGGAAGGGGCGCTGCGAGGTGCACGAACGCTTCACCGCGGCCGACATCCGCGAGCTGCGTGAGGCCCATCCCGGCATCAGTGTACTTGCCCATCCCGAATGTCCGCCTGAAGTGGTCGCGGAAGCCGACTTCGCCGGCTCGACGGCGGCGATGTCCGACTATGTCGCGCGGCATAGGCCGGCGCGTGTGGTGCTGATGACGGAATGTTCCATGAGCGACAACGTCGCGGTCGAGCATCCGGAAGTAGATTTCGTGCGCCCATGCAATCTGTGCCCGCATATGAAGCGCATCACGCTCGCCAACATCCGGACCGCGCTCGAGGAGAACCGCCACGTCGTCACGATCGATCCTCATGTCGCTGAACGGGCCCGCTGGGCTGTGGAACGCATGCTCTTTGTATGACGGCGGACATCCATCACATTGGCGGAGCGCCGGTCATCATCGGCGCTGGTATCGCCGGGCTCATGACGGCGCTACACTTGGCGCCGCAACCAGTCGTCCTTCTGTCAAGGACCTCGCTCGGAACCGAAGCCTCGAGCATTCTAGCCCAGGGCGGGCTCGCAGCGAGTCTGGGGGAGGACGACAGCCCCGACTTGCACCTCGCCGATACGCTTGCTGCCGGCGATGGGCTTTGCGACGAACAAATGGCCAGGAGGGTGGTAGAGGCCGTACCTCAAGCCGTCGAGAACCTTATTCGTCTTGGTGCTCCTTTCGACCGGTCGCTAGACGGGAGGCTACGGCTGGGCCTGGAAGCGGCGCATTCGCGTCGCCGCATCGTGCACGCCGCCGGCGACGCAACTGGCCGCGAGTTGTTTCGGGCGCTACTCGGCGTGGCGCGGCGAACCCGTTCGATCACGATCATGGAAGGCATGACAGCGCTTCGCTTGGTTGTCGCGGAGGGCAGCATTGTTGGCTTGCTGACTGTCCTGCATGGCGCCGTGTTCGCATTGCCCACACGCCGCGTGGTGCTGGCGACCGGTGGGATAGGCGGCCTGTTTTGCGATACAACCAATCCGCTCTCCTCATTCGGGCACGGCCTGGCGCTGGCAGCCTGTGCTGGAGCGGAACTAGCCGATCTCGAATTCGTGCAATTCCACCCGACGGCCCTCGACATTGCGCGCCGGCCAATGCCGCTTGTCAGCGAAGCAGTGCGTGGCGAAGGCGCGGTGCTGATCGATGAGCACGGCCATCGCTTCCTGGCAGACACGCCCGGGGCAGAACTCGCATCGCGCGATGTGGTCGCGCGGGCGATCTCCGATCAGCTCGCCGCCGGGCATGGCGTCTATCTCGATGCCCGACATTGTCTCGGGCAGAAATTCGCAAGACGCTTTCCGGCAATCGACGCTATTTGCAAGCATGCCGGCATCGATCCGGCGGTGGAACCCATTCCCGTGCGGCCCGCTGCTCACTATCACATGGGCGGCGTGGCCGTTGACGCCGAGGGGCGAACTTCCGTTAGCGGCCTGTGGGCCTGTGGCGAAGTCGCATGCACAGGACTGCATGGCGCCAACCGGCTTGCTAGCAACTCGCTGACCGAAGCGGTTGCAACCGCCGCCTGGGTGGCTGAAAGCGTCGCAGCTACCTCTGCGGGTGGGCAGTGGCCTAGGCTTCCGGCAACTGTTCCCATCCGGCCCGACCCTTCACCTATTCGCCCGATTGTGTCCAATGCGCTTGGCATTGTTCGGAATGGGAAATCATTGTGCGACACGGTCGCGACACTGCTGCCGATCTCTGTTTGCGAGACGGCCGCGGCCGATCCGGCCCTGGTGGCATTGTTGATGGCGATCGCCGCCCTTCGGCGCGAGGAGAGCCGCGGCTCCCACTTTCGATCCGATTTCCCCGGGCGCGATCCCGCCGCCCTCCCCTCACGATTGACGCTCTGCACAGCTTTTGAGAATGCCGTCACGCTCAGATGGCAAGCATCCGAACGGAGCCGTTGACATGACTTCACTTGCACCACTTCCCCAGATCATCATGGAGCCCATCGTGCGTTCTGCCCTGCTTGAAGACCTGGGCAGAGCCGGCGACATCACGAGCGATGCGATCATCCCCGCCGATTTCAAAGCGACGCTGGCGTTGAATGCCCGGCAGGCAGGCGTTGTTGCCGGGCTCGACTTGGTCATGTTTGCCTTCCTGCTGGTCGATCCCGGGATCAGCATCCAGCTGCGGTGTCCTGAGGGCGGCAAGGTTTCGGCCGGCCAGACCATCGCGATCGTAAACGGGCCGGCGCGCAGCCTGCTGACGGCGGAGCGGACGGCGCTCAATTTCTTATGCAAACTCAGCGGCATCGCGACGGCAACGGCTACGCTCGTAAACGCGGTGAGGGGCAATAACGCAAAAATCGTGTGCACACGCAAAACGACGCCCGGCCTGCGTGTCCTGGAAAAGTATGCGGTACGAGTGGGCGGCGGTGCCAATCACCGCTTCGCGCTCGACGACGCCGTGCTGATCAAGGACAACCACATCGCCATTGCCGGCGATATCCGCACCGCAATCGAGCGGGCGCGCAGCGCCATCGGTCACATGGTCAAGATCGAGGTCGAGGTCGACAGGCTGGACCAGTTGGAGATCGCGC
This sequence comes from Mesorhizobium sp. L-8-10, assembly GCF_016756635.1. NCBI lineage: Bacteria > Pseudomonadati > Pseudomonadota > Alphaproteobacteria > Hyphomicrobiales > Phyllobacteriaceae > Mesorhizobium > Mesorhizobium sp. L-8-10. The sequence continues at coordinate 7,518,560 of NZ_AP023263.1, forward strand.
TTACAGCGGGTGTCGACGCCGTGCTCCTCGACAACATGTCGGTCGAGGACCTTACGCAGGCTGTGGCTATGGTCGGTGGCCGCGCGATCACCGAGGCTTCGGGCCGGGTGACGCGGGCGAGCGCCGGGGCAATTGCGGCGACAGGCGTCGACCTCATATCGGTCGGCTGGCTTACCCACAGCGCGCCCATCCTCGACATTGGTCTCGACATGCCGGCCGACCGAAATTGCAACAGGCATCTGAACTGATGGAGAGGACATGAACCGGGATCGCAGGAACTCCTTTGGTCGCAGGCTAACCTGCGTCAGCACGTCCCAGGTTCCACCAACAGCCGACGCAAGCCTTCTCGGCGCCAGGCGACACGCTTCAACAACGGAGGCGGGAGGGACGGACCAGCAAGGCACAGAAAGCCGCGTCGCAGCCCTTGGCGTCATCATCTGCCGACTCGACGAGATGCGCCAGTTGGCGGCCTCTCACGGGCTGGAACTTCTGGGTTATCTGCTGGACGTCGCCTTCACCGAATCCTGCGACGCGATCAGAAAGGAGCATTCCTGTGCTCAGAGTAATATAACGGAAACCGTAATCCCCACGGATGACGTGAGTTGAGCCTGCGGGCAGCAGTTGGAGAGTCCGCTCAAGAGCGCCACCAGTCGCGTTTCGATAGAAGACTTCCCGCTGGCATGCGCCTGGTCTTCAGCATCCACTGCAACGCTCCAGGTCAAGGACGGAAGATTATGGAGAACAAGATTTTATGAACGAACTCAGCCCAGACCTGACCTCGGATCCAATCGGTTGGGCGCTTCCCCCTTGGACGCGAGCGGAAGCCCAAGCGCTCCACGACGCTCCATTCAACGACCTTTTGTTTCAGGCGCAGACCGTTCACCGGCAGAACTTCGATCCCAACAAGGTCCAGCTGAGCCGGCTTCTCAGCATCAAGACCGGCGGATGCCCGGAGGATTGCGGCTATTGCAGCCAATCGGCACATCACGAAAGCGGGTTGAAGGCGTCAAAGCTGATGGAGGTCCGGCGCGTCATCATGGAGGCGACCAAGGCACGCGATGCCGGCGCCACCCGCTATTGCATGGGCGCGGCCTGGCGAAACCCGAAGGCGCGCGACATGGACGCGGTGGTGGCGATGGTCGAGGGTGTCAAGGCACTCGGCATGGAGACCTGCATGACGCTCGGCATGCTCGATCTTGAGCAGGCCGCTCGTCTGAAACAGGCCGGTCTCGACTACTACAACCACAACATCGACACCTCCGAGCGCTATTACTCAGAGATCATCTCGACCCGCACGTTTGCCGACCGGCTGGATACGCTCGCCAATGTCCGCGACAGCGGCATTAAGGTCTGTTGCGGCGGCATTGTCGGCATGGGCGAAGAGCCGGTGGACCGGATCGACATGCTGGTGACGCTGGCCAACCTGCCGGAGCATCCCGAAAGCGTTCCGATCAACATGCTGATCCCGATCGAGGGCACCCCGCTGGCCGAGGCCAAACCCATCGAGCCGATCGAATTCGTGCGCGTGATCGCGCTGGCCCGCATCATGATGCCGAAGTCGCACGTGCGTCTTTCCGCCGGCCGCACCGCCATGACCGATGAAATGCAGGCGCTGTGCTTTTTTGCCGGCGCCAACTCGATCTTCGTCGGCGACACACTGCTGACGGCGGACAATCCCGGCGAAGACAAGGATACTCTGCTGTTCCAGCGTCTCGGCATCGAGCCGATGGAAATCGGCACGCAATGAACGAGGCACTTCTTGTCCGGTATGACGCGTCCTTGCGCGGACTGGCGCGCAAGGACCGGCTGCGCACACTTGCACCGCGCGCCGGGCTCGACTTCTCGTCGAACGACTATCTCGGGCTTGCCGCCTCCAAAAGACTTGGCGAAGCGGTGGCGGCGGCGATTGCGCGGGGGACGCCGGTCGGCGCGACCGGATCGCGGTTGTTAAGGGGCAACTCACCGGAGCACGAGGCTCTGGAGGCAGACGCCGCGGCGTTCTTCGGCGCCGAACGCGCGCTGTTCTTCGGCAGCGGCTATATCGCCAACTTCGCTCTGCTGACGACGCTGCCGCAAAAGGGCGACCTCTTGATCCTCGACGACCTTGCTCATGCCAGTATGCATGAGGGGGCCCGCGCTGGCCGCGCCGAGTTCAAGCTCGCCGCGCATAACGACATCGATGCTGTCGAGGATGCGATCACCCGCTGGCGCGCCGAAGGCGGCATGGGCCGCATCTGGATCGCGGTCGAAAGCCTCTACAGCATGGATGGCGACCGCGCCCCGATGGCGCGCCTTATCGCGCTTGCCGATCGGCACGAGGCATTCCTCGTCGTCGACGAGGCGCATGCCACCGGCATCTGGGGACCGAACGGCCGCGGGCTGGCCGCCGCTTTCGAGGGCCGCGACAACACTGTCGCACTTCACACATGCGGCAAGGCGCTCGGCGCGTCCGGCGCGCTGGTTACCGGGCCGGGACTGCTGTGCGATTATCTCGTCAACCGCTGCCGGCCATTCATCTACTCCACCGCGCCATCGCCGCTGATGGCGGTGGCAGTGCGCGAAGCGCTGGCCATGCTGTCCGACGAGCCCCAACGCCGTGTCCAGCTGCAGGAGCGCGTTGCCTTCGCGGGCCGCCAATTGGCCGAGCGCTGCGGCGTGGCACCCAGCGGCTCGCAGATCCAGCCCTTTGTCATCGGCGACAACAGGCGCACCATGGCCGTGGCGGCGGCGCTGCAGGCACGCGGTTTCGACATACGCGGCATTCGTCCGCCGACGGTGCCCGAGGGCACGTCGCGGTTGCGCATCTCGCTGACGCTCAATGTCGACGAAGCCGACATTTGCGCCATGGTCGAGGCGCTCGTCGAGGTGTTGGCCACGGCATGACCAAGCGCATCGTTATCACCGGAACGGATACCGGCATCGGCAAGACGGTGTTTTCGGCCGGGCTCACCGGCCTGCTCGACGGCTTCTACTGGAAGCCGGTGCAATCGGGGCTCGACGAGGAGACTGACAGCCAGGTCGTGGAACGGCTCGCCGGCCTGCCGATGGGGCGGATCCTGCCCGAAGTGTATCGCCTGAAGGAGCCGCTGTCGCCGCATCGTTCAGCTGAACTCGACGGCGTCGCGATCGACGTCGCAGAGCTCTCGCTTCCGGACTTGCCGGGTCCGATCGTCATCGAAGGTGCCGGGGGACTGATGGTGCCGCTCAACCGGCGCACCAAGTTCATCGACATATTCGCTCAGTGGCGGGTGCCGGTCATCCTGTGCGCCCGTACCAAGCTCGGCACCATCAATCACACCTTGTTGTCGATCGAGGCGCTCAGGGCTCGTTCCATCCCGCTCATCGGCATTGCCTTCATCGGCGATGAGGTGGCCGATACGCAGAGAACAATCGTGGAATTCAGCGGCGTGCGCCAGCTTGGCAGGCTGCCGCTGCTCGATCCGCTGACGAGCGGGACGCTGCGGGAAGCGATGGTTGCCGGCTTCGACCTCACAGCGATCGCAGGAGGCGAATGATGTCGCAGTCTCAAGTCTGGCATCCGTTCACCCAGCACGCGCTCGAGCAGGCGATCCCTGAAATCGTCCGGACGGAAGGCGCCTACCTCCACAAGGCCGACGGCACGCGCATCCTGGATGCCATTTCCTCCTGGTGGGTCGTCACCCACGGCCACCGCCATCCCCGCATCATCAAGGCCATCGAGACGACCGCAGCGAGCCTCGACCAGATCATCTTCGCCGGCTTCACCCACGAGCCGGCCGAGCGCCTGGCCAAGGCGCTTGTCGGTCTCGCTCCGCCCGGCCTCGACTGGGTGTTCTACTCCGACAGCGGCTCGACCTCGGTCGAGGTCGCGCTGAAGATGGCGCTTGGCTATTTCCGCAACATCGGTGCGCCGCGCTCGCGCATCGTCGTCATGGAGCACAGCTATCATGGCGACACGATCGGCACGATGAGCGTCGGCGCCCGCGGCGTGTTCAACGCTGCCTACGAGCCGCTGCTGTTCGAAGTCGACACCATCCCCTTCCCTGCCGCCGGGCGCGAGCAGGACACGCTGGACCGGTTCGAGGCCGTCTCCCGCGACCGGCACGCCGCCGCGCTGATCGTCGAGCCGCTGGTGCTTGGCGCCGGCGGCATGCTGATGTATCCGGCCTGGGTTCTCACCGAGTTGAAGAAGATCGCCGAGGCCTCTGGCACGCTGCTGATCGCCGACGAGGTTATGACCGGCTGGGGCCGTACCGGAGCCATGTTCGCCTGCGAGCAGGCAGCAATCTCTCCGGATATCCTGTGCACCTCAAAGGGCCTGACCGGCGGCGTGATCCCGCTGGCGGCCACGCTTGCGACCGATGCCATCTTCCAGGCCCATTATTCGACGGACCGGAAGAAGACGTTTTTCCACTCGAGCTCCTACACCGCCAATCCGATGGCCTGTGCGGCGGCGCTCGCCAATGTCGAGATCTGGCGTGACGAGCCGGTGGCCGAGCGTATCGCGGCGCTGAGCGGAATGCAGACCGCTGGGCTGCAACGCTTTCGGGACAATCCGTATTTTACCGACTGCCGCGCCACGGGCACGATCGCAGCCCTCGATCTGCGCACCGGCTCCGCCGGCTATCTGGCCGAGATCGGACCGAAGCTGCGCGCATTCTTCCTCGAGCGCGGGCTGCTGGTGCGCCCGCTCGGCAATGTCCTCTATCTCATGCCGCCCTATTGCATCACCGGCGACGCGCTCGACGGACTCTACAACGCCATCGAGGAGGCCGGCGAACGCTTCGGCGCCAAGCCGTGAGCAAATCGGCGCGCCTTCTCGGGTTCGGCCATCATGCGCCGGCACGCAAGGTCGAGAACCCGGAAATCGAAAACAGTCTCGGGCTAGAACCCGGCTGGATCGAGCGGCGCACCGGGATACAGTCGCGCTTCTGGGCCACGGACGAAGACACGCTGTCGGGCCTTGCCGCGCAAGCCGGCGACATGGCGCTGGCGAGCGCCGGTATCGACCGTGGCGACATCGGTCTTTTGTTGCTCGCCACCTCGACGCCCGATCACCTTCTGCCGCCCAGTGCACCCTTGGTCGCGCACAAGCTCGGCCTTGGCCGCGCAGGCGCGGTCGATCTGACCGGCGCCTGCGCCGGCTTCGTCTATGCGCTGATGTTCGCGGACGGGTTCACCCGCCTGCACGGCAAACCAGCGCTGGTCATCGCCGCCAACATCCTCAGCCGCCGCATCAATCCAGCCGAGCGCGCGAGCTCAGTCCTTTTCGCCGATGCCGCCGGCGCCCTGGTGATCGGTCCTTGCGAGGATCCCTATCAGGGTATTCTCGGCGCTTCGGTGGATTCCGACGGCTCGCGCTACGGGCTGATCCAGATCCCGGCAGGCGGAAGCAACACCCCGTTCCATGGCGAGCTCGATCTCGAGCAGACCCGCATGACGATCACCGACGGCCGCGAAGTGTTCGCCAAGGCGGTTGAGATGATGACTGCCTGCTCGCAGGACGCACTCGCGGCGGCCCGGATGCGGCCGCAGGACATCGATCGGTTCGTACCGCACCAGGCCAATGCCCGCATTTTCGATGCGGTCGGGCGAAACCTCGGCATCGCCGATGAAGCGATCGTCAAGACGATCGCCGAGTATGGCAACTCTTCCGCCGCGACGATCCCGCTCTCGCTGTCGCTCGCCCATCGGGCGGCGCCGTTCCGGCCGGGGGAGAAGGTTCTTCTGGCGGCCGCGGGTGCGGGTCTTAGCGGCGGTGCGCTCGTCGTTGGAATTTAGCCGCGCGAACCGAACTGCCAAGACTGACCTTGAACGATGAATACAGGGACAACGACCAATGCGAAAACTAGTCGCCGGCAAGCTGCACGGCATCCACGTCACAGAAGCGAACCTCAACTACCATGGTTCGATAACGCTCGACCCCGACCACTGCGAGGCAGCCGGGATCCTGCCGATGGAATTCGTGGAGATATGGAACAAGAATTCCGGTGCGCGGATTTCGACCTATGTCATCCTCGGCGAGCGCGGCTCACGGTGCTGCATCCTCAACGGAGCGGCGGCTCGCACCTGTCAGCCCGACGACCCGATTATCGTCTGCAACTCCATCTACCTGGACGAAGCGCATATCACTTCGCTGAAGCCGCGCATCGTCACGTTCGACCAGGATAACCACATACTCGACCGCCTGAGCTACTCCGTCGATATTGACACAGACGGCCGTTACAGTTTCGCCATTCTTGACGAGGCGGATGAGCCTTTGGTCATTCCTGCCCTGGTCTCCGGGGCGTGAGCCGCGCTCCACAGATGTGCGAGCCTCGGCACTGAAGAGCGTCTGGTCTAAGACTCGACGAAGTTGCTGATGCTCAGCTTCGAAAGGCTGATGCCCACCACGCCTTGGGCACCGTGGGCCTTCGTGGGATGGCGCAATGTCTCGCAGCTGCTGATCCGCGAACAGCGGTTTGCATGTCTGACCCTTGTCTCAGGTTACTTGCGGTGGCGGCTTGCAAATTCTTGCTGCTTTCTCAAGCGCCGCGGCCGGGTCCTTGACGACCTGGCTTTTCATGATCTTTGCCGCCGTGTCGATCAAGCAGGCTACCGTCTTCCGCATCGGCAGCGGTGCCAACCATCATCGCGAATATGGCTAGCCGAACGGCCGCAAGCAGCATTGAGGTGGGCCTTCGGCAAGTGTTTCCCGCCGGCGCCAAGGCTCACCAGCCATCCGACGCCTGATCCGGTTACATATCAGGTTCGTCGATCGGTGGCTTGGCAGCAAGACCGAGCCTGGCTCGTTGGCCATCGGCGTAATTTTCGGCGGGAAACTGTGTCTTGAACCGAAGAACTGTCAGTTTGCCGTCCTCGACAATATGAACAACCCATCCCCCACCACAACGCTTGACGCGCACGTCATTAGGTTCGCCAGCCACCATTGCTGCCCCTCATTTTCGTCGCCCTTGGGCTGAGACTGGAAGTCGTTCCTGCACATCGGAAAACATAGGACCTTACGTAACGTCAAGCCCCGATTTTGGGATAGCCGATGCCTTGTCGATTTCAGGGTGACGGCGATTCTGGTCCGCAACGTCCGTGAGTGCTCAAATCGATTTAGATGCGCAGATTTTGCATGTTAATTCAGCCTTGTTATCCACAGCTAACGTGAATGGGAACGCGTATTCAGTCCGAGTACCTCTGCAAAAAATCTGCCGCTCTGGTGCCTCAGCGCGATCACCCGGCAATCGCCGGAAACAGTCTTGTCCGCCCGCCAAGCTCGGCAGCCAACATCTCGAGCTTTTCGACACGCGTGCCGTGCAGGCCGACGGTTGCGCCCTGCGCGTGCAGCGTCCGCGCCACGGCCTCGCCGATTCCACCATTTGCTCCGGTGACGAGCGCGTTGCGGCCGGTCTTCCACGGAAGCGGTCACTGGCGGCCATGCGCCTTTCAGATATTATCGGATACAGCTTTGGACAGGCCATCGAGCCGAACTCGAAGGGCTCGCTTAACCTTCCGGGTAGCGGTACGTCGACGTCGCTTCAACAGTTGAGAATTTTGCAAAGGATGGGGCCCCGGCTTGTCCAGCTTCCGCTGCCAATTGGCGCATTCACCGAGGCGGTCCAAGGGCACGTCCTTCACAATCGTGATCCGGCAAGCATTTGGAAACGAGAGATAGAGTTACTGGAGGCATCTCGCATGCCTTCTACACTTGCTTGAACGCCAGAACTGCGTTCATGCCGCCCATGGCGAAAGCGTTGCTCAGTGCCACGCGCACCTTGCGCTCGCGCGCCACATTGGGCGTGACGTCGAGATCGCAATCGGGGTCTGGCTCGCGATAGTTCGCGGTCGGCGGCACAATGCCCTCCTGGATCGCCATCACGGAGGCGATCATTTCAAGTGCGCTCGCTGCGCCCAGGCAATGCGCGTACATGGACTTGGTGGACGAGACAGACATCGAATAGGCATAGTCTCCGAAGACGCGCTTGATCGCCGCCGTCTCAGTCTGATCGTTGGCCTTGGTGCCGGTGCCGTGGGCGTTTAGGTAGTCCACGTCCTCCGCATTCAGCCCGGCGTCGGCAAGGCAAGCGCGGATCGCGGCCTCCGGCCGCTCGACAGACGGCGCGACGATGTGGAAGGCGTCGCCGGAAAGGCCGATGCCTGCGATCTCGGCAAGGATTGTGGCACCGCGCACGGCGGCATGCTCATAGCTTTCCAGCACGGCCATGCCCGCACCCTCGCCTATCACCACTCCCTTCCTGTCGGCGGAGAAGGGCCGGCACGTATCTGGAGCGAGCGCGCGCATTGCTTCCCATGCCTTCATCTGAAGGCATACGAGCGGCGCTTCGGCGCCTCCGGCAAGCATCACGTCGGCCCGGCCGAGCTTGATCTGATCCGCGGCCGAAGCGATCGCATGGTTGGCTGATGCGCATGCGGAGGCGATGGCAAAGACCGGGCCGCGCAGGCCGAGACTCATGCTGACCTGGCTGGCAGCGGCGCTCGGCAACCCCCTTGGTGCAGTGTAAATGCCAGCACGCTTCGCGCCGCCCAAAAGGAGGTCACGGTAGGTTTCTTCGACCGTTCCCCAGCCCCAGCCGCAGACGCCCACTGTCGCGCCGAAGCGATACGGATTTCCCTTATCGCAGGAAAGTCCGGCGTGCTGCATGGCTTCACGCGCTGCAAGCACAGCGAGCAAGCTGTGGCGGTCCATGGAGACGAGCTGGTTGCGGCCGATGTCGTGCTCGGGCAGCTCCTTGATCTCGGTACCGACAGTCCCCTTCATCTCATGAAGCGCGGAAGTGACCATCGGGCGGATGGCGGAGCGACCTTCGCGCATCTCTTTCCAGATAGAGGCGGCGTTGTTGCCTAGCCGCAAAGCCCCCCTATCCCAGTAATGACGACTCGCCTGTCCAATCAGACCTCCTTCGCGAGCAAACCGCGGACGGCTTCCACCATGTCGCCGACATTCTTGAGATTCGACCAGGCGTCAGCCGCGTCATGTCGATCTTGATGTCGTAGGCCTGCTCCACATCCCAGAGGAGATCCGCCAGACCCAGCGAATCGACTCCGAGCGAGGTCAGTTCCGTGGCAGTCGTTATTTCGCCGATGGTGGACACACTCTCGCCGCTCTCCGATTCGACGCGGTTCCCTGTTGCGCCGCTTTCGGTCGCGTGGCTCAGGGGCTTCGCAGCCCCGCCGGGAATGGTCATCAGCCGCTTCACGCCTTCATCCGCGAGAGCCGAGCGGGCAACATCGCGTTCGATGACCTGGAGGTGGGACCAGATGATCCGTGAGGGGAACGCCACGCCGGCCTGGCTCGCCAATGACTTCAATGCCAACCGTCGGCATAGAGCGGTCCGGTAAGCTTGGCGCCATTGTCATTGGCGAAGCCTTCGGCGAGCACCTCGATTTCGTCGAGGCCGGCCGCGATAGCCCGCTTCACCCGAGCGGGACGCAGGGCAGTGGCGTTGCGGACAAAAAAGCCCGCGGCCCGCGCCCGTCATCCCGTTTTGCCAAGCGAAATGTCGTCGAGGTCCTCTTCGATCACCCCAGCCGCGTATAGCTGATCGAGCAAGTCGGCGACTGCAAGGACGCTCGCTCCGTCCGTGGCCCGCATAATCAGCTCCGAGGCTGTACAGTTCCCGCTCGCGATTAGATGGCCAATGGGAATCGGAACCACCCCGTCGAGCACTCGATGCTCACTGTTGCGTGAGCGGAGATGGAAGCAGTGGTCCCCTGCCTCGTATTGCAGGTCTCCGCGGAAGCGAATTGGCCGGTTGGGAGCGGGGCTTTCGAGCATATTCTCGTCGATGATGCTATCGAGACCTTCCCGGAACTCGTCGGGCGTGCTGAAGAAACGTTGAGCCACGATTCGGTACCCGAGAGGCCAGCGTTCGCTACCCGGTACCGGCGTCACCAGTTGTAAACGTCCCTGCCGCATGTTCACGAGAAAGCCAGAAACACAGGCGATTGTCGTGGGACAGCCCTCCGGCACGGCGATTGCGGCGTCTTTGCCGGCTGCCCTGAGTTTCTCCTTCCGCGCTCGTGCGCGCCCGGTGAAAGCCTTTGCGGTCGGCCCGTCCTTGCCCTGCAGGATGAGTTCGACCCCCATCAGGTCCTCGGGCGAAAACGCCGCGTGTATCTGATTAAGATGGTCCGTGCTTAGCACTGAGAAACGATTGGTCACGCGACCGTAGCGTTCGAACAGTTCGAGCACGCGGTTGGTGAGTGCCTGATCCTTGAGCGGGGCCGCCGTCGTCGTTTGTGGCAATTCGCCCGTGATCTGATGGTAGTCGAACAGAAAACGGTCGTACTCCGGGTTGTCGATCGGGTCTGTGGCCCAGTAACAGAAGCCAGTGCGGACTGCCGAACCAAACATTTCGCTCGCCGCACGGAGCACGCCGCGCCAAACCTCTGCATGCTCCTCAGTGTATTCATAGTAACCTTTGAAGGTACCCGCCGAGAGGCCACAGAACCAGCAACCGACGGTGCAGCCTTCGCTCAGCTCGAAAGCGATGACAGAGTGCGCGATTGACGGCGCCAATTCGCCCATTTCGTCGTTACAGCGCCGGATTTGGCGCTCGCGCCAGGCATGAAAGCGAGGATTGATAGTCGACATTTCGCCTTGGCCGCGCAGGAGGTCGCGATGGCGCAACATCTCCCGCGTATACTCATCCCACATCATAGCCAGCGGCCACGGGGCAGACTCCGGCTTGAAGCGATACTTCAGGTAGTCACCGCACCAGAGCGGCAGCATCTCCATTGGGTCAACTTCGATGCCGTATCGCGCGGTCACTATCCGAGGGTTGTCGAGGTTCTCGGAAAGCGCCGTACGGAATTTCCCATCACCGGCCAGCCGCTCCATGAAGCGCTTGATATGTGACAAACTGCGCCGTTCCTTAGGCGTGCGCCGATCAAAAATCTGCCGCCAGCGTTCGCTCCGAGGGTAGAGATGAGCCCTTGCAGCGGTCCCTTGTCCGCCTGATGGCATTATCTCGTTGACAAGCTTTGCGATCATGTTCTCTTCAGACCGGCTCCTTCGAGCCAATGCGATCAGAGCTAGCTCGCGACAGCTACAACTATCACAACAACGACAACGACCGCGACCGCTGCAGTTTTTGCATCGACTTTAACAGGGCTCATGGACGTACACGGAGCGCAATTAGCCAACGCATTGGTGTGTACAAGGCTGGTCAAGGTCGAAACACTCGAACCACCCTTGCGGCCCGCAGTCGCGCGAAGCTTCTTGCTATTTGGTTTTTCTCGGCTGTTCGATCGGATAAAACCTTTAACCTCGTCGAGTGTGATGTTGTAGTCGAGGTCCTTTGCAAATTCTACAATCGATGCAAGCCCTCCAGCACGCCGTTTGAGGTTTTCAAGCGGACTGCCTTTTTTTCCCAACTCGTTGATGAATCGCTCTACGTCAGCTCGCGCCATAGCTAATTCCCGCCTCTGCTCAGTGTCCGAGCTATCCAGCCATCTCGCTCTCACAAGCGATCGGCTGATGTACCAGCAAGCTCCGTACCAACCTCACATCTCTGATTTTCGGCTTGGCCAGCATTTCCATACTGGCGCTGCTCCCTCTCGTCGTCCGGAATCAATTGAAGAGCGGACGGATCGTCTACGGCATTTTATTGGCGGCTTCGGCACCGGTGCTTTCATCGCGGGCATGAGCAACGGCTACCTGAGGCGAATCACGTCTCAAAACAAGCTGGTGGCGTTCGCCTCTGTCGCTTGGGCAGCATGCTCCCAAGCGACAAGCGTGTCGCGCTTGCGACAATTACGGTGCGACTTATCCTAGACGGCCGCCCACCGCCCCAGAATAATCCATCGAATTCAAGCGTGTCTTACTGGCACAGCTCTTGCCTAGAAGAGGCGAAGCGGTTCATTTCCATCGCTTCGGCTACGTTTTTCGAGGCTTTCGAAAGAGCTAACCATCAGCAGTACATCTATGAACAGCTTAATGACGGCGACGGCCTTAGCTACGGCGACCGCCATGACGGCTTCCGCCCAGCCCCAGATGACCACCATCGCCAAGGCGATCGGTTCCAACCCCAACGAGGCTCCTAACGATGCCACCGACCCCCGCGCCTATCTGAACGAGGTCGACGACGTCGAGGCGATGACCTGGGTCAGGGCGCATAACCTATCGACCGTCAATAAGCTGTCGAAAGATCCGCGCTACAGAGAATACCAAGCCGACATTCTGAAGATCCTACAGGCCACCGATCGTATTGCTTCGCCCGGCCTTGCGCAAGGCGACATGATCGACAACTCTGGCAGGACGGGACGCACGTGCAAGCCTTGTGGCGGCGTGCGAACTGGGAATCCTACAGGTCAGGCAAGCCGCAATGGCGCACCATCCTCGATGTCGATGCACTGTCCAAGGCCGAGGGCAACCTGCAGGGATACGCCCGCCGTTACGCCCTCGAATACACCCACATGTCTCAAAAACTCATGGACAATAGTGCGCAAGCCTTAGGACCGTGTGGATTGAAGCGAGATGAAGCCGGCGGCGAGGGCGGAGACGTGGCGCGCACTACGGGTGGAATCGAACACCTGCACCAGATGCGCCGACCAAATCCGCCCTTCGCCAACAGCGCCCCAATAAAGCGCACCCGTGCGCGCTTCCATGGAGACTATTGTACACAGGCTAATTGGCACGACGGAAATACAAGTTGCGCCGCGACAGTTGAAGATCAGAGACATAGGAGAGCGCGGCAGGTATGGAGCTAACATCAAGATGAGAAACGGCTATGCTACAGACAAAACATAGCGAGGCGTGCCTGCCTTGGTATTTCAATTATCCAACTGCACCGCAGTTCTCCGCAGCGATCGGCGCGGAGGCCTATGGGGAATGGCTCGGCGGCCTATCGGCTAACGATCCCGTATCGCTCTATATCCATATTCCGTTCTGCCGGTCGATGTGCTGGTATTGCGGCTGCCCTACTACCATCACCCAGCGGGACCCGCCGAACCAAAATTACGTGGCGGCGCTGCGCGGCGAGATCCATTTGGTCTCAGAGCTAACGCCGCAGGCGCTGCCCGTGAGCGACGTGCACTTTGGCGGCGGAACGCCCACGCTCCTTGAGCCAACGGAATTCCTCGCCTTGACGGAGCTTCTACGCCGCCGCTTCGCGTTCAGGCAAAAGACCGCCATCGCCGTCGAGATCGATCCGCGCACGTTCACCGCGGAGATGGCCGAAGCCTTAAGTGCAGCCGGGGTGAACCGCGCGAGCCTCGGCGTGCAAAGTTTCGACCCCAGTGTTCAAAAAGCGATCAATCGTATCCAGAGTGTAGAGCAGACGGCGACTGCCGTCGAAAACCTGCGCCAGCAGGGAATAAACCGCATTAACATCGATCTCATCTACGGTCTTCCCAATCAGACGATGCAGTCCTGCGTCCAGACCGCCACGGTGGCGGTGGCGATGCGCCCGCAGCGGATTGCCGTGTTCGGATACGCTCACACGCCGTCTTCTAATAAACATCAGCGCCTCATCGAAAAGGCAGGACTACCGGACAGCGCTGCCCGCGCCGAACAAGCTGCGGCCGTCGCCGAGACGCTGGTTGCTGCCGGCTACCGAGAGATTGGGGTCGACCACTTCGCCTTGCCGGACGACGAGCTCGCATTGGCTCAGAAAACCGGTCGCCTGCGGCGCAACTCCCAAGGTTACTCTGCCGACACCTGCAAAACCCTGATCGCCTTTGGTGCGTCGGCTATCGGGCGTGTTGGAGAGGGTTACGTCGAGAACGCAGGCGCGCTGGAGGCCTATAGTCAGCATATCGCAGCTGGTCGCTTGGCAACGTCGAAGGGCTACCGTCTCATCGGCGAAGACCGCGTCCGAGGCGCAATCATCGAGCGACTGATGTGTGATCTCGAGGCCGACGTACCGGCAATCTGTGCCGCCCACGGATTTGATTGGACCCATTTTCTCGATTCAGCTGAGCGCTTGGCGATGCTGGCCGACGACGGGATAGTGGACGTCGAGAATGGCTTCATCCGCGTGCGGCATGGCCATCGCATTTTGCTTCGCTCTGTTGCTGCCGCGTTCGACGCTTATCTCGACCAATCGTAGTGAGCCACAGGGAGTCACCATGAGCGGAGGCCTGAGAAGGTCGACTGTTGCAATCCGCTGTGGATCGGAAGTCCTTTGTGTACCCGTTTTTGCAGCACCGTGATGTTCAGTGCCCTGTACGAGCAATGCCCGCGTTTCCGGATCACGAGGGGTATTTGCAGCGCTCGAAACGCCGCTTTGGTTCAGTGCGAACACGAGGAATGGTCGGCATGTTCACTTCTATAGGGGGAGATGGCCACCTTACTCTGCTCCGTGAACCCTTGGACGTCATCGCGCTTTCGGCAGGCGTTCAACGAATACGAATCCTAGGTGTTAAGGACATCCCATGGCATTCAATATTGCGATCTATCTGAATCGTATCGGCCTTGCTCGAGTGCCGACAACGGTCGACGGTCTTGTTGCCCTTCAGCAGGCTCAAATGCGCGCGATTCCCTTTGAAAACATCGATGTGCTGTTGGGTGATATACCCAATCTGACTGAGAATTCGATCTGGGCCAAACTGATCAATGCCCGGCGAGGGGGGTATTGCTTCGAATTGAACAAGTTGTTTGGCTTGGCGCTCGAAGCACTCGGTTTCACGATCCAGCCCATCCTTTGCAGAGTGCGTATGGGTGCTGCGGAGGGTGGGCCACGCACACACCAGGCATTCATCTTAACCATCGAGGGCGTCGACTGGCTCGCCGACGCTGGCTTCGGTGGTCCAGCACCGATTGCACCGCTACGGATCGATACAGAGGAACTGCAAACAGCTGGCCGTGACGTGTTTCGCCTGCGAGCTGACTCCGCCAGCGGAGAACTCGTCGTTGAACGCAAGAACGGGAATGAATGGTTCCCTCTTTATGGTTTCGATCGAGCCACCGCCTTGCCCTCAGATTTTGAGGGCGCCAACTTCATCTGCGCTCGCTGGGACCGTTCGCCGTTTCCATCCAGCCTCATGATGAGCGTGCTGACAGCCGAAGGGCCTGCGAACTTGTTCAACAAGGATTTCAGCTTGATTCGGAACCAAATTGAGGAAACAGAAACCCTCAAAACGAAGAGCGAACTGCAGCGAGTCTTGTCCGATGTTTTTCGGCTGCACCTTCCTCGGTCCACGATTGATTCGTTGTGGGAAAAGCTTGGGTCGCGTGGACGGGTATAGGAAAGAAGGCCGTCAAGCCTTGCACTGCGGCGGTTTTCAGCAGTCGGATTTGCCCTTTTTGCAGGCACCGTGTGTGGCATCACTCGAAGCCCCATACGTAAATGACCCTGCTCGCTTAAGACCGCTCACCAGCCGTCAGCGGTGGCAGCCAATCGGCAGCTCTAACCATGATCTCCGAATTGGAAAGGTGAGCGTCGGTTACGGTGTCGCCACAAGCGATCAAGCATACCAGTCGACCCAGCATCAGGCTGCGCTGCCGTGTCCACCGCGCGCTACTAGCGCTCACCAGATCGGCTGGATGAGAACCTTCCATGCCCGGTCGGAGACCTATCGCGCGGCGCAAGCATGCATCACCGATGCGCACACCCGGCATCCACATTCTCGATTTTGGGGCAATGGAACGACCGCGTCATCCGATGGGCAGTTCTTTCGCGCGAGCGACCGAGCGGCGAAGCGCGGCGACGTCAATCTGCACTATGGCAGCGAGCCGGGCTCGAAGTTCTATAGCCATCTGTCAGATCAGTACGGCTACTTCAGCATCCTGCCGATCAGCCCGACCGAAAGCGAGGCAGCCTATGTGCTCGATGGGCTGTTCGACCAGGACACGATCCTCGACATCCAGGAACACTTCACCGATACGGGCGGCGCGAGCGATCACGTCTTCGGGCTGTTTGCCCTGATCGGCAAACGCTTCGCGCCGCGACTACGCAACCTCAAGGACCGGAAGTTCCGCACGTTCTCCGAAGCGATGAGCGCTCCTTTTGGCGATGCAACCCGAGGTTAGGGATGAATTGCAAAAGGCTCAAGACTGTTCGGCTGGCCGTCGATTCCGGCCGACTGCTCGGCCGTTAATTTCACATAATTTCACATTCCAAATAAGACACAAAAGTCGGCCCAAAGCTTACGGCCGAAACGCGCGTAGGCAGTGGGATTGCGCCGTAAATGGGGGTCCGGCTTCCGCGCCGATTCCACATCTTTTGCCCTCCGGTCCGTCCCCCCGCCCGTCTTGACTAAGTACGAACCTACAGCCTATCTCACGATCATCTTAGCACTCCCCAATAGCGAGTGCTAACCACCCTCCGGCAACGGAGAACCTTTCAACCTGCGCACCAGGGATAGTAAAAATGGCACAGTCGAATTTGCGGCCGCTTCATGACCGCGTGGTCGTTCGCCGAGTCGAATCCGAATCCAAGACCGCCGGCGGGATCATCATACCCGACACGGCAAAGGAAAAGCCGCAGGAAGGCGAGATCATCGCCGTCGGTTCCGGCGCCCGCGACGAAGCCGGCAAGCTCGTTCCGCTGGACGTCAAGGCCGGCGACCGCATCCTGTTCGGCAAGTGGTCGGGCACCGAAGTCAAGCTCAATGGCGAAGACCTTCTGATCATGAAGGAAGCCGACATCATGGGCATCATCGGCTAACACGCCGCTGCCTTTCATCCGTACCATCCAATCTGAATTTCGGGCGAAATGCCCAGGAGTACAAAATGGCTGCCAAAGACGTAAAATTCTCCCGTGACGCCCGCGAGCGCATGCTGCGCGGCGTCAACATCCTCGCCGACGCGGTGAAGGTCACGCTCGGCCCCAAGGGCCGCAACGTCGTTATCGACAAGTCGTTCGGCGCCCCGCGCATCACCAAGGACGGCGTCACCGTCGCCAAGGAAATCGAGCTTGAAGACAAGTTCGAAAACATGGGCGCACAGATGGTCCGCGAAGTTGCTTCGAAGACCAACGACATCGCCGGTGACGGCACCACGACCGCAACCGTTCTGGCGCAGTCGATCGTCCAGGAAGGCCACAAGGCGGTTGCCGCCGGCATGAACCCGATGGACCTGAAGCGCGGCATCGACCTCGCGGTTAGCGACGTCGTCTCGACGCTGATCAAGAACGCCACGAAGATCAAGACCTCGGAAGAGGTTGCCCAGGTCGGCACAATCGCCGGCAATGGCGACGAGTCGGTCGGCAAGATGATCGCGGAAGCGATGCAGAAGGTCGGCAACGAAGGCGTCATCACGGTTGAGGAAGCCAAGACCGCCGAGACGGAACTCGAAGTCGTCGAAGGCATGCAGTTCGACCGCGGCTATCTCTCGCCCTACTTCGTCACCAACGCCGACAAGATGGTTGCCGATCTCGAGGACGCCTACATCCTGCTGCACGAGAAGAAGCTCTCGAACCTGCAGGCGATGCTGCCGGTTCTCGAAGCCGTCGTGCAGACCTCGAAGCCGCTGCTCATCATCTCGGAAGACGTCGAAGGCGAGGCCCTGGCCACGCTGGTCGTCAACAAGCTGCGTGGCGGTCTGAAGATCGCCGCCGTCAAGGCGCCGGGCTTCGGTGATCGCCGCAAGGCCATGCTGGAAGACATCGCCATCCTCACCGGTGGCCAGGTCATCTCGGAAGACCTCGGCATCAAGCTCGAGAACGTCGGCCTTGACATGCTCGGCCGCGCCAAGAAGGTGTCGATCTCCAAGGAGAACACCACCATCGTAGACGGTGCCGGCAAGAAGGAAGAGATCCAGGGCCGCGTGGCCCAGATCAAGCAGCAGATCGAGGAGACCACCTCGGACTACGACAAGGAGAAGCTGCAGGAGCGTCTGGCCAAGCTGGCCGGCGGCGTCGCGGTGATCCGCGTCGGCGGCGCGACCGAAGTCGAGGTCAAGGAAAAGAAGGATCGCGTTGACGACGCGCTCAACGCGACCCGCGCAGCCGTCGAAGAAGGCATCGTTGCCGGCGGCGGCGTTGCCCTGCTGCGCGCTTCGCTGAGCATCAACGCTGTCGGCGCAAACTCCGACCAGACCGCTGGCATCAGCATCGTGCGTCGTGCGCTGCAGGCTCCGGCCCGCCAGATCGCGGCCAACGCCGGTGCGGAAGCCTCGATCGTTGCCGGCAAGATCCTTGAGAACAAGGGCGCGACCTTCGGTTTCAACGCCCAGACCGGCGAGTATGGCGACATGATCGCCATGGGCATCGTCGATCCGGTCAAGGTCGTGCGCACGGCTCTCCAGGACGCGGCCTCGGTCGCCGGCCTGCTGGTCACCACCGAAGCCATGATCGCGGAGGCTCCGAAGAAGGAGTCGGCTGGCGGCGGCGGCATGCCTGGCGGCATGGGCGGCGGCGGCATGGGCGGCATGGGCGGCATGGATTTCTAATCTAGCCTCTATCAGCTTTCGGATACCGAGAGGGCGGCACCGACGCCGCCCCCTTTTTTTTGGGACGGAGCCGGTCGGAAAAGGTTTGGGCTCGCGTGATATTGTCGTGCGCGCGCCTACACGGCCACACTACATCGTCGCAGTGGAGCTTTCGGGTGGCGAACTGAACAAACATGGCTTTGTGCGCGACTATCAAGACTTAGCAGCGCTTAAGCCACTACATCGATGGCACGTTCGACCATGGCGGTCGGTTTTCGATATGCCTGATATGAGCGGCCGTGGAAGCCGCTCAAAGAATGATACCGCAGTGCTGTTGCCAACGTCGGCGATTTCGATGATCGACTCCGCCTATGCCAGCTCTTCACGAGCTCTATCCGCGCTTGCCTGTTATGGAGCGAAAGCCTTAGCGCGACTCGTGATTGAGGCTGTCATTGCTATGGGCTAATCAGTCGGGAAGCTGCGCTTGCAATGACGGAGGGCCGGAACGATTTCGTCCGATCATCTGGCACAAGTTGTGCTTATTAGTACGTTGCGAAGCTAGTAACTTAACCATGAAGGGGGACGACGGTTTGACCGTGACACAGTCGCTGACGAGACGTCTCAAAAATCCCGAGCTATTTGACGATCTGGCCGGTGTGCCTGGTCGGAAGGCGGAGCAATCCACGAGGCGTTTTTCGGTGTTCAATCCCTCAACAGGCGAGCTGTTGGCTGAGCTTCCAGATATGGATGTCCGGGACGTTTCCAAGGCAATCGATAAGGCTGAAGCTGCGCAGGAACATTGGGCGGCGCTCACCGCGCGCGAGCGCTCCGACATCTTATGGGAATGGCACCAACTGATCCTCGACCACAGCGAAGATCTTGCAGCCATTTTGACGGCTGAAATGGGTAAGCCGCTTGCAGAGGCGAAGTCTGAAATCGCCCATGCCGCAGCCTACCTCCAATGGTATGCCGAGGAGGCCAATCGCATCTATGGCGAGACGATTTCGCCGCCTTCTAACGACAGGCGTATGCTGGTAATCAAACAGCCGATCGGTGTTGTCGGCGCCATTACTCCTTGGAATTTTCCCGCCTCGATGGTGGCTCGCAAGATTTCGCCTGCGCTTGCCGCCGGCTGCGCGATTGTTCTGAAACCCGCGGAGCAAACACCGCTTGTCGCGGGTGCTATGTTCACGCTTGCCCGGATGGCAGGTTTTCCCGATGGCGTTCTAAACTTGATCTACGCATCGGAAGGCGATGCGGTTGGGCGTGAACTTTGCTCGAACCCGAAGGTCCGCAAGATCAGCTTCACTGGGTCGACCGAGGTCGGGCGGCTACTCATGAGGGAGTGTTCGGATCAGATCAAAAGAACCAGCTTCGAACTTGGTGGTAACGCTCCTTTCATTGTTTTTGATGATGCAGACGTCGACGCTGCCGTCGATGGTGCGCTACAGGCAAAGTTTCGGAATGCAGGCCAGACCTGCGTTTCAGCCAATCGGCTTTACGTACAGTCCAGCGTGTATAATGAATTCTGCGACAAATTCACCAAGCGCGTCAGTGCATTGCGCGTCGGTGACGGTTTCGAGCCAGAAGTTGCGATCGGTCCCCTGATCGATAAGTGCGCGCTTGCAAAGATTGAAGATCATATTCGCGATGCTGTGCGGCAGGGTGGGAAGATCCGTTGCGGTGGCAACCGTATCGGCGAATCGGGAACCTTCTTCGAGCCCACGGTGATCACCGACGTCGAAAGGACAATGCGGGTCGCTCAGGAAGAAACCTTCGGACCGCTGGCTCCCATAATCCGCTTCAACGATCCCGACCAGGTGGTGCGCGAGGCGAATGACACGATTTACGGTCTTGCAGCCTACTTCTACGCTTCCAATCTAAAGCGCGTGTGGCGCGTGGCTGAAGCCCTCGAATACGGAATGGTCGGCATCAATACGGGACGCATGTCATCCGAGGCCGCACCCTTTGGCGGAATGAAGCAATCAGGGATCGGTCGTGAGGGGTCGCGCCACGGCCTCGAGGATTATCTCGAAATGAAGTACCTGTGCATGGGTGGGCTATAATCCCACAGCATCCGCGTCCCATTGACTTCGCCCTGATAATCCGCCGCGGCCATCAATGGAATGGTGGCCTTCGATCAAGGCCCAGCGTAAAACCTTGATGCTGTCATCCTTTGCCTTCGGCCGCGTTCACCGATCCCTGATTGACACGTGCTTGCCATGTACCGCTTCAATCCGCCGGGAGTGGTTTTTCCTGTCTCGGCCGCGACAGATCAGGGTGCTGGTGCGCAAAATCTCCGTCCATCCGACAGCCGGCGAGCCTTCGATCACAGTTCTACCGTCTGGTCGAATGGCGGCATCTTCTGAAGCCTTATTGCAGCCCTAGCTTCCTCTTCAGTTCCGCGTTCTCTGTGCGTAGGCGTTCCGCGAGCAGGCTCTTCAATCGCTTGTTTTCTTTCTCGAGGGCGACCAGGTCCTTCAGATCGTCGCCATCGGATCTAGGCGCCGCGGCCTTCTTCCAGTGATAATAGGTCTGTTCCGATATACCCGCCTGCTTTACGGCGCTCTTGAGAGTGGTGCCGCCGCTGATCGACGTCTCGACCTGAGCGAGCATTTGGGCGCGCTCTTTTCCGGAGTAGACCTTCCGGGCGTTCCGCACGGCCGCTGCTGTTGCTGTTGCTTCCGCCGGGGACGCCGCATTGGCGCCATTCTTGCGACCAGGATCAGTCTTGGCCTTCCGCGAAGGTTGGGTTTTCTTCTTCGTTTCCGGCGTCCTTCCTTTGGGAGCGTGTTCGGTTGCAGCTTCTACTGATTCAGCTTCTAGGGGATTTGCCATGAGATACTCCGCTCGCGGTTTGTGGGCGTGTTCAGCATCAAGGGCTATGACATTAGAGTCAATCAGCCGACGATTTGGCAGATCCATATCTTTGAGCTCCCTTGTTGTGTCGGCTATAGCCGCGGAGAGATCGACATCGCTCCAGATGGAATGGCCCCGTTTTTGATAATTGCGCTTTTGTTTGACCTCCACAGTGAACGGTCGGGTCTGCCGCCTCATAGTTTCTTCCTTGTTAGAACGAATTGCACAGGAGGTCGCGGCTGACGATGACTGAACAACTGGCGCTTCCTCTGTTGCGCCGAGCTATATGGATGAGATAGCCCGAGAGCAAGCGGCACTTGCGGTGTGCATTGACAAATGCTCGGGCCACGTCGCTGGCTGGCCGCAGCTTTGTTTTCATATCGATGCGTTTGCAGAGCTGGAACAGCGGCTCGCGCGTCGCAACGCCATTGAGCACGTTTTGAAGGGGTGGATCTGAAGGCATCCGGTTTCTGCTGGGCGCACGCCAGCGGCTCGAGGAATATTGTCCGCGATGGCTCGATCAGGTGGTTGCGAGCTTGTCAGCGAATCTAAAGCGGGGGTAGGGGTACATGGAACGACACATCACGACACAGTCGGCTAGTCGGTGCGTCTGATCGACGTGGCCGGCAAGGCGGGTCATGCTGTCGTGACGCAAGTGGGCGTCGACGGGTCAGGTTTTCATTTAGCGTTTCAATTGAATTCGGAAATGAAAGTCCCCCTAGCTTTCCAGTTGGATAGGCCTCGCCGGAAGTCATGATCGTCTCGTCCCAGTGGAGGTCGCAATCATTCGTGATTGCGACCTTCACTAGCCAGCTCCGGCCAATCATTGCGGGAGGATATGCAATACAGGTCGAGGCGTTGTCGGCGTTTCGGCGGGTAAGACGGGATAGGCGACCTCCGGTACTTTTCCGGTCAGCGAATTAAGGAAGGCAACGAGCAGGTCGACTTCTTTTTCCGTCAATTCTTGGCCGAGCTGGGTGGTCCCCATAATGGCGACGGCCTGTTTCAGATCCCAAACCTTGCCCGAATGAAAGTATGGCGCGGTGAGTGCTACGTTGCGCAACGGCGCCACGCGGAAAACATAGGAATCGTCGGCTTCATGGGTCACGGCAAATCGGCCTTTGTCGTTTTCCGGCAGGACATCGGTGTTGGGCTTTTCAACGAGGCCGAATGGGGAATAGCCCTCCCCACCCACGTTGATACCGCCGTGGCAGGACGAGCAGCCTTTGTCCATGAAAAGCGTCAGGCCCTGTTTCTGCTCGGAAGTCATAGCGGCGTCATCGCCGTTGAGGAAGGCATCGAAGGGCGCCGGTGTGACCAGTGTCGCCTCAAAGGCTTCGATTGCCTTGGCGACGTTTTCGAAGGTGACGCGATCGGCTTCGCCCGGGAAAGCTGAATTGAACCACTCGACATATTGCGGCATCGACTTGAGCGTGGCGATGAGTTGACCTGGTGTGTTGGCCATTTCGACAGCGGCTTGGATCGGTGCCTTGGCCTGAACCTTCAGGTCTTCAGCACGACCATCCCAGAACTGCGCTATGTTGAAGACAGCGTTCAGTACCGTCGGCGCGTTGCGCGGTCCCTTCTGCCAACCATGGCCGATCGAGCTTTCTTGATTGTCGTCGCCCCCGGTGGCCAAGTTGTGGCACGAATTGCACGACAAGACGCCTGACGCCGAGACGCGTGGATCGAAGAACATTGCCTTGCCTAGGGCTATCTTCTCCGGTGTGATCGGGTTGTTGGCGACTGTCGGCGTGATGGATGGTAGAGGCTTGAAGGTGGCCCGTGCTGTTTCTCTGAGGTATACGGGGATCGTTTGCGCAGCAAAAGCGATGGCCGGCAACGCGACAGCCACCGTAGTGAATAGGATTTTCACAAGTGATCTCCCTGCGTTTTGCACGGAAGCCATTGTTGATATGCGGTTCGTGAACGCCTTGCGCTAAAGGCGGCAATCCTCTTTGAATAAAATCGATTCTGACGCGGACCTGACATATTGTCTTCCTTCGTTGCATTGCGCGATATCACCCACGATGAACGCCCAGTCGGTATCTCCTGTCGCCTCTCGAGAAGCATCAAAAGTCGTGCCAACTGAGCAGAAGGAACCTCCGGGGATTTTCTGGTCATCATTCAATAGGTTGAAGGAATCCGCAGCAAAGCGCAGCCCTACTCCGGTGTCGCGGATCTGACAGCCAACAGTCGGGCTGAAACAGAGAGATGTTGGTCCCTCAGCGTCTTGTCCGATGGGCACCCGGCCTCCTGCATGGGTGGGAGGGGACCACACGGTATTAAAGCTCAAGATGAACGCCGCCGGCAAGCATCGCTAGACAGTCCCCGCAGATACTTTGACGCTGGTCCGCGAGCTGGTGCGCCTAGTGCCCGACCGCCAGATCGCGGCTCCTCAATCGCGCCGCAAGCCGACGGCGCGTTAAAGCGGCCGCGCAATCATCGATGTGAGCGTGATGACGGCGCTGCGCACTGTGTCGTGGAATTGTGGCCACTGGAGCAATCCTCGTAAAGCGAGCCAAGGTTCTTGATCTAAACGGCGGCGGCCGCCATATTAGCGTAGCGCCTCTCACACGTTCGAGAGTGATCGCATTTTTGATGCCGCCGGCTCGGGCCGTTTCGGCATCCTATTTCAACATCGGCCGCCGCTTGTTTCGAGTCATCGAATGGCCGTTCTCTGCATTTGGAGGCAAAATGACCGCAACGCCTTTCGCGCTGCCCGAGGCAGTGCTTACCGCAATCTCAAACGGAAAACCCGTAATTCAGGCATATCGGGAACATCTTGGCTATTCGACCGAGGACATTGCCGTGACCAGCGGTCTGACAGTCGAGGAGGTCGGGCTGATCGAATCTGGCCATTGTTTCGACAAGGGCTATCGCGATCGGATCGCTCGGGCGCTTGGCTTGGCTGAGAGTATCTTCGATGAAATCTCGGGTATCCCGAACGCTGCCTGACGTCGGCCTCTGAAGATTACCCGCCGCCTGCCAGGTCGGATCAAAATCCCAAGGGTATATCAATACCCTTACGGCGGCGGGGCGGTGGCAGAATTCTTATTTCTACGGAATCCATTCGCTCTGCGGAAGATCGGCCTCATGCTGGGCGACACGGATGTAACTTTGGCCCGCACGAGAGGCCAGATCTGTGGATAGAGAGAACCGGCTAGCCGGTTGATGGTACGAGGGCATGTGGACAAAATATCCCTACCCGATGGTGGCGCCGAACTACGGCACAACGATCAGCGCTTGCGAAGTCGAGCGCTTAGACGAAAGATTTCGGCGAAACCACCCGAGGCCATCAGGAAGGTTCGTCACGATGGAAGCGATCCCTTGCCCGTTCTGCACAAGCTGCGAGGTTAGGCCATATGAGACGGACGAGGCGCGCGTTGTGATGAAATGCGAGGACTGCGGTGCATCGGGGCCGGTCTGCATCGACGAAGTCAACGCCGTCGAAAGCTGGAATTACCGTCCATCTGCCCAGCCCGAATAGGATTGTCCATGTGGCATGGCGATAGCGATGCGCCTACGCCTAATGGCCCCGGTCCGTCACCGGCGCGCAGGAGCGTATTATCTTCGTCAGCCGGTGCCGCGTTTCTCTTGCGAGCCCCCGCCAGTCAGGCCCGGCGCATGCTAGCCTACCCCGTCAGAGTGCCAGGCCGCTCATGTCGCGCCTGCCGTACATGGCAACGAACCTTATCGCGCATCTGATCGACTGATATTGCCGATCACCTTCCGCAACTCGAGCGGCTGTAGCAGCGCATGCCGTTACATCGGATGCGCAAGTGTCGTCTGACAATCTCGCCGGAAAACTGCCGTCTCAACAATTCGGCCAGCCTGTCATTGCGACATCGCTCACTAGCCATACTCATGAAACCTGTTCTGGTTTGCCTCGCCTTGCCTAGCCGCCGGTCGCCTGACAGCCCACATGCCGACGCAGGTTCGGTCTGCCAGCCACCGTAGGGCATGTGACGTTGGACTGTCACGTTCGACCGTATACGTCCTCAAGCCGCACGATGTCATCTTCGCCGAGATACTCGCCGCTTTGGACCTCGATCATCACCAGTCCGATATTGCCGGGGTTTTCGAGCCGGTGTTTGTGGCCGCAAGGGATATAGGTGGATTGATTAGTGGTCAGGAGTAGCTCCTGGTCGCCGTTGACTATTTTCGCAGTGCCGCTGACCACGACCCAGTGCTCGGAGCGGTGATGGTGCATCTGCAGGCTCAAGCGTCCGCCCGGCTTCACCTCGATGCGCTTGATCTTGAAGCGCTCGCTTTCCTCCAGAACCGTGTAGGTGCCCCAGGGCCGGTGCACGGTACTGTGAAGCAAATGCGCTTCATGTCCCGCAGCCTTGAGTCCCTCGAAGAGTTTCTTGACGTCCTGGACGCGATCGCGGGATGCAACCAGCAATGCATCGGGGGAATCCACGATCACCAGGTCGCTGATGCCGACGGTGCCGATGACGCGTTTGTCCGAGCTTATGTAACTGCCCACGGTGTCGACCACATGGACATCGCCGCGAATCCTGTTGCCGCTCCCGTCAGCGGCGACCAGTTCGGCCATTGCGTTCCAAGATCCAATGTCGTTCCACCCCATTTCGCAGGGAACGACAGCGAGATTGTGGGTTTTTTCCATCACCGCATGGTCGAGTGAAATACGCGGCGCCATGGCGAAGTGCTCAGATGAGAGTTCGACGCTGGCAACATGTTCGCCGTGGCTGACGCGAGCATTATCATAGCTATCGAGAACGGCATCGATCACCTGCGGGCAATGCGCAGCCATTTCGTCGAGCATGACCTGCGCCTTGAAGCAGAAGATGCCGGCGTTCCAGAAGAAACGTTTGGACGCGACATAAGATTTGGCAGTCTCGGCGTTCGGTTTCTCGACGAACCGGACAACTTTCTCACCGTCGGCCTCGATGTAGCCGAATGCGGTGTCTGGCCTATCCGGGGTTATCCCCAAGGTTGCGATACGCCCCTGCAGCGCCTGTTCGATTGCCCGGTTCATGGCGGTTTGAAATGCGGGCAGATCACCAATCATATGGTCGGCGGGAAAAACACACAGAACAGCATCGGGACCCTGTGTTGCCTTGGCATGGACGGTTGCCGCAGCGACGGCGGCGGCGGTATCCCGACCCTCAGGCTCAAGCAGAAAGGTGCGTGGCAAAACAACGGAATCCAGCTCGTCGAAAACGTCTTTCGTAAGGAAGAAGTGCCCCGTGGACGTCACGGTAACAAGCTCCACGACATGCTGCATCGAAGCGGCGCGCAACACGGTGTGCTGGATGAGCGAAAGTCCATCCGCCACCTTGAGAAAAGGTTTGGGGTGCGATTGCCTTGAGGCGGGCCAGAGCCGCGAACCAGCTCCACCGCTGATGATGACCGGAACCACTTTCATCAAAGGTCCTCTATCTCGTCTGTAAGCGCGAACGCATGTGCCCCTTGCAGCGTCGAGGCGACGATCGCCATGGCCCTGCTCTCGGTCGAAGCTTCCGAGTAGCAGCGCAGTTCCGGGGCATTGCCGGAAGGCCGCAGATGTATGATCTCACCTGAAAGCATCCGCGCCCTGAGGCCATCGGTTTCGTCAATTTCGGCGACGGTCCCGAACGAGGCAAGAAAGTGCTGCAGTGCGTTCCGGCTTGCGAGATGATCCATCAATCTGCGCGAACTTTCCGCGGGGAAGTTCTGAAGCCGGTCACTGGCGCACACAGGAAGATTCCAAAGCCCGCGCAGTCGCGACAGCTTCTTTTTTGTCGACGCCATGGTACTGAGGACGGCCAAAATCGGGAGGAATGAGTCCCGCGTCGGCAGTGCAGTCAATGTCTTCCCATTCACCACACAATCCGAGCCCAGCAGAACACCACCATTGGCCTCAAAGCCGACGATGACGCCGCCGGCGCCGTGTAATGCTTCCATTGCTTCAATGACAAATGGAGACCCGACTTTCGTCCTCTGGACCGCGAAACCCAAGGCCTTCGAAATTCCCGAATTGGAGGTCACTGGCGTCACGATCGTGTCTGCCTTCAGGAAAAGAGCCGTTGCAAGCCCAACCAGGTCGCCGCGAAGAAGATCGCCATTTTCATCAGCGATGAGTGGCCGATCAGCGTCCGCATCGGTCGACACGATGGCATCGAGACCGAATTCGCGGACCCACTTCTTCAATTTTGCGATTGTTGCTGCGTCCACGGCTTCGGTATCGACAGGTACGAAGGTCCCGGTTTTCCCGACGGCGACCACGCTGGCACCGAGCGATCGAAGAACCTGTACCAACAGTTCCGCCGCGACCGAACTGTGCTGATAGACACCAAGTCTCATGCCGGAAAGTGAGCCCGGCTCCAGCATGTCATGGGCGCGCTCTCGATAAGAGGCGATCGCTTCTTCACAGTGCATAGGCCACGTCGTTCCCAGACAAGCCGTTGGTAAGCAATACGCAATTGATCTTTCGGCTACAAAGCGCGTAATCGCGGCCTCATCCGCCTTGCTGATTTCACCATTCGGGCCATAGAATTTGATGCCATTGCGATCGGCTGGAATGTGCGACCCGGTGACCATAAGAGCCGCCGCGCCGTGTTTGCATGCATATAGTGCCAGGGCAGGCGTGGGTATGGTGCCGCAATCGATCGGCTGGAAACCATTTGCGGCCAACGCCGCCATGCAATTGTTGGCTATCGCCTGACTGCTGTCACGTAGGTCGCGGCCTATGAAGACTGAACTATTCGGCTGAACCCGGCTGGAAATCAAACGCCAAGCAAAAGCTTCGGTATAAAGTCCGCTGGCCTTGCCTACCAATTCCGAAGCCAAACCTCGAACGCCGCTTGACCCGAATTTCATGATTTCGCTTTGCTAGTGGACAGGCAGGGTGGGGTAATGTTGCAATGGGCTAGTACTTTCTACTGCAAGCGCCATCGTTCTCAGGCACCTGCTGTTCAGGTATGCGGTCTCTACAACACGGTGTGGCGTAAGGACCCCTCAGAGTTCCGCCGAACAGCAGGGCATCCACTGGCACAGGGGCATCCACGGTTCTCCTTCTAATGGAATCTTTTGGCGGGCTCATCTAATGATCAAGGAAGTGGAGTGATCGATCGGTGCCTGCCGGTATTTCGCTATGCAGCATCATGACAGGTCCGTAAACTTGGTTGTTTGGATGGAACGCATCCATGGCATGGATAGGGCTAGAAAGCCGTCTCGATCAGCGCAATGGAACCCTGTGATTCTTGGGTAATGGATTAAGGTCAGCCAGAGCGCTCGCCGACCATGGCGTCGCCTAGGGCGCTGGACCCAAGCAGGAACCGATGCTTGGATCAGTTGGGGCGACGATCAGCGCCGACAATCTTGCCTTGCGACGCCCTTCAGAAAGTTGTTTCTGGATTGCGTTCGATCAAGGCCCAGCGCAAAACCTTGATGCAGTCGTCGCCGCCGCAATCTTCGCCTTCGGCTTTGTCTACATCCATCCGTTCGAGGACGGAAACGGCCGCATTCACCGCTACCTGATCCACCACGTCCTTGCCATGCACCGCTTCAATCGCCGGGAGTGGTGTTTCCCGTCTCGGCCGCGATCCTGGACCAGATCGACGAGTACAGGCGCGTGCTGGAGAGCAATTCGAAGCGCCTTCTGCCATTGGTCGAATGGGAACCGACGCCGCAATTCAACGTCCGGGTGCTGAATGACACCGGGGATTTCTACCGATACTTCGATGCAACCCCGCACGCCGAATTTCTTTATGCCTGCCTTCGGCGGACGATCGAACGGTACCTTCCTTACGAAACAGCTTTTCTGCAGCGCTACGATCAATTCCGGCAACTGGTGAATGCCTTTATCGACACGCCCAAGCGGCTGATCGATCTGCTCTTCCGTTTCCTTAACCAGAATGGTGGCCCCTATCGAGCCGCGCCCTCGGAAAGGAATTCCCGGCTCTGACCAATGACGAAGCGCGGGCGGCTCGAGGCGATCTATGCGCAGACCAGAAAACGGCAAAGCACGCGGCAGAAGCCTTTCCCTGGGACTGCCGGTCGACCCTTGCGTTAGCGCCGAAACTCGGGACGTCAAGTTCTGGGGCAAACCGGACAAGCCGAAGGTGTGTCGGGAATGCTGCTGCGCCACGGCAGTGATTTCTGCATCATCTATACGCCTATATACGCAGTGCCGGCGTCAGCACCCCAGCGGTCGAAGATACGCGACAAGTCGCGTGCAAGTCATCTTGGGGACGCTGACAACAAGGTACGTGCGCTCAATCGCGTCCACCCCATTCACAAAACCGGCTCCGTGGAGTAGTGGGAACGCAGAGAAATCTCCGGTCGCAGCCTTACCCGGTCAAAACAAGGATTCAAACCATGAATGCCCTCGTCATCTGCTCCGGCGGATTGGACTCTGTTTCGCTCGCTCACAAGGTGGCGACCGAGCAGAAACTCATTGGCCTGCTTTCGTTCGATTACGGCCAGAGGCACAAAAAGGAACTCGGCTTTGCCGCTATCTGCGCCAAGCGGCTGGCTGTTCCGCACCAGATCGTCGATATCCGCGATGTTGGCCGGAACCTGAGCGGCTCGGCGCTGACTGATAATGTGGACGTGCCCGACGGGCACTATGCCGAAGACTCCATGAGGATCACGGTGGTGCCGAATAGGAACGCCATCATGCTGGCCATCGCCTTCGGGGTTGCCGCCGCGCAGAAGGCCGATGCGGTGGCCACTGCCGTCCACGGCGGAGATCATTTCATCTATCCCGATTGCCGGCCCGCTTTTATCGACGCCTTTCAGACGATGCAGAACCATGCCCTCGCAGGCTACGCCGATATCCGCCTGTACGCTCCGTATGTGAATATGTCGAAGGCCGACATCGTCAGCGAGGGGGCAAAGTACGCCACACCGTTCGAGGCGACGTGGTCCTGCTACAAGGGCGGTGCACGTCATTGCGGTCGCTGCGGGACATGCGTCGAACGGCGCGAAGCATTCGATCTGGCCGGCATCACCGACCCGACAGATTATGAGGACGCAGACTTCTGGCTCCACGCTATCCAGACAAGGAGCGCGTGATGTTCCGCATTACCAAAGAGTTCCACTTCTCGGCCTCGCATCAGCTCACCTCCTTGCCACCAGATCATCAGTGCGCACGTCTGCACGGCCACAACTACATCGTCGTAGTGGAGCTTTCAGGTGGCGAACTGGACGAACACGGCTTTGTGCGCGACTACCAAGATCTGGCGGCGTTCAAGCACTACATCGATGGGACGTTCGACCATCGGCATCTTAACGACGTGCTGGGGCATGACCATGCCACAGCGGAATGTCTGGCCAGGCACTTCTACGACTGGTGCAAGGTGCGGCTACCCGAAACCTCCGCCGTGCGGGTGAGCGAGACGCCGAAAACCTGGGCGGAATACCGACCATGACTTGCGCGTTGCATCCCGGAATCCGGGTGAGCGAGATTTTTGGGCCGACCATTCAGGGCGAAGGCGTGCTGATCGGCTTGCCGACGGTGTTCGTAAGAACCGGCGGGTGCGATTATCGCTGTTCCTGGTGCGACAGCCTGCATGCGGTGGACCGTCGCTTCCGCCATGATTGGGAGATGATGTCTTCCGACGCGGTTTGGCAAAAGGTCATTGCACTTTCCGGCGGTCAGCCCGTGATGGTATCGCTGTCGGGCGGCAATCCGGCCATCCAGCCGCTTGGCCAGTTGATCGACCGCGGGCATGGTGAGGGGTACCGTTTTGCATTGGAAACCCAAGGTTCGGTGTCTAAGCAATGGTTCGCGGATCTCGACGTGCTGGTACTCAGCCCCAAGCCGCCCTCAAGTGAAATGACGACAGATTGGGCCGCGTTCGACGCCTGCTTAGAGGCGGCGCAGGATAAGCCGCAGACGGCGCTCAAGCTCGTCGTCTTCGACGAAGATGACTATGCCTATGCCAAAGACGCCGCGGCGCGCTACCCGCAATTACCCGTCTATCTGCAGCCCGGCAATCACACGCCGCCGCGTCCCGGCAACGAAGACGCGTTCATCGACATGGCCGGTGTGATGAGGCGCATGGAATGGCTGGTTGAAAAAGTGACCCGTGACATGTGGTTCGAGGCGCGTGTACTGCCGCAGCTTCATGTTCTGCTCTGGGGAAACAAACGGGGCGTCTAGCCGAAGGGGAAGGATTGCCGACGATGAGCAAGACAGACCTCTATAGCAATCTCACCCAACTGGGCGGCAGCAGCGTCGTTCCGGAAAGCCCCGAAAACACCGTGCTGGAAAAGGCACCGAAATCCGCATGAGGGCTCGCCTTATTGGGGGCGCTTCACCGCTCCTCTGGAGCGTGACTTGCTGTCGATACTACCATGCTTTTCCGCTGGGTTTGTTTGGTCGCCGATCACCGCTGCGGGACGAATGCGCTTGACAAAATAGCGAAGGGCCGTTCAATTCGATGCATTCACCAGGGGAGTCCCGGCAAGGGGCTGAGATACTGCTGGCTTTCGCGGCGCAGTGACCCGTTGAACCTGATCCAGTTCATACTGGCGTAGGGACGGTGCAAGCGCTTTGCGGGAGTTTACGCCCGAGGTCCTGTTTCGGCAGGTCGGCAGAAGCGTCTTTTCATCCTTCCGGCACAGAACTGGGTCTCCAATGCATGAGCAAAGGAGCCTCACGATGAATGCCCTCACCCCCGCCGTATCGACGGGACCCCTGCCCGCCTCGCGCAAGATCCACAAGACCGGCGTCCTCCATCCGCAGATCAGGGTGCCGATGCGCGAAATCTCCGTCCATCCGACGGCCGGCGAACCGCCCATCACCGTCTACGATCCGTCAGGCCCCTATACGGACCCTGCTGTCGAAACCAACATCGAAAAGGGCCTTGCCCGGCTTCGCCACGAATGGGTCACGGCGCGCGGCGATGTCGAAGCCTATGACGGCCGCCATGTCCGGCCGGAAGACAATGGATTCGTCACGGGCGAGCGCCTGACGCCGGAATCTCCCATTCGCAATCGGCCGCTCAGGGCCAAGGCAGGCAAGGCGGTCACGCAGCTAGCCTATGCGCGCGCCGGCATCATCACGCCTGAAATGGAGTTCGTCGCCATCCGCGAGAACCTCGGCCGCGAGATCCTGCGCGGCAAGCTTGAGCGCGACGGCGAAGCCTTCGGCGCGGCGATCCCCGACTTCGTCACGCCGGAGTTCGTGCGCGACGAGGTGGCGCGCGGACGCGCGATCATTCCCGCCAACATCAATCATCCCGAGAGCGAGCCGATGATCATCGGCCGCAATTTCCTGGTGAAGATCAACGCCAATATCGGAAATTCGGCGGTCACCTCCTCGATGGCCGAGGAGGTCGAAAAGATGGTCTGGGCGATCCGCTGGGGCGCCGATACGGTGATGGACCTGTCGACCGGTCGCAACATCCACAACATCCGCGAATGGATCGTGCGCAATGCGCCGGTGCCGATCGGCACGGTGCCTCTCTATCAGGCGCTCGAAAAGGTCAACGGCATCGCCGAGGATCTGAGCTGGGAGGTCTACCGCGACACGCTGATCGAACAGGCCGAACAGGGCGTCGACTATTTCACCATCCACGCAGGCGTGCGGCTGCACTACATCCCGCTGACGGTCGACCGGGTCACGGGTATCGTGTCGCGCGGCGGGTCGATCATGGCCAAATGGTGCCTGCACCATCACCGGGAGAGCTTCCTTTACGAGCATTTCGCCGAAATCTGCGACATCTGCCGCGCCTATGACGTGTCCTTTTCGCTCGGCGACGGCCTTCGTCCCGGCTCGATCGCCGACGCCAACGACGCGGCGCAATTCGCCGAGCTGGAAACGCTCGGCGAGCTGACGAAGATCGCCTGGGCCAAGGATTGCCAGGTGATGATCGAGGGGCCCGGCCACGTGCCGATGCACAAGATCAAGGAGAACATGGACAAGCAACTCGCCGTCTGCGGCGAGGCGCCTTTCTATACGCTTGGACCGCTGACGACCGACATCGCGCCGGGTTACGACCACATCACCTCAGGTATCGGCGCCGCCATGATCGGCTGGTTCGGCACCGCCATGCTCTGCTACGTCACACCGAAGGAACATCTCGGCCTTCCCGATCGCAACGACGTCAAGATTGGCGTGATCACCTACAAGATCGCAGCACACGCCGCCGACCTGGCGAAGGGGCATCCGGCGGCGAAAGTCAGGGATGACGCCCTTTCCCGCGCGCGCTTCGAGTTCCGCTGGGAGGACCAGTTCAACCTGTCGCTCGATCCCGAAACAGCGCGGTCCTTCCACGACCAGACCTTGCCCAAGGAAGCGCACAAGGTGGCGCATTTCTGCTCGATGTGCGGGCCGAAATTCTGCTCGATGCGGATTTCCCACGACATTCGTGCCGAAGCGCAGAAGGAGGGCATGGCGGCGATGGCGGCGAAATACCGCGAGGGCGGCGATCTCTACGTGCCGGCGGACGAGACCGGCACACCGCTGGTGCCGGAGGCGCATGAGCGGTCATGAGGGTGCTGGTCAAAGGGGCCGGCGTCGCCGGTCTCACCGCAGCCTTCGAACTCGCCACGCGCGGCGCGGCGGTGACAGTTGCTGAGACAAGACATGGCCTCGGCGGCAATGCGTCGTGGTTCGCCGGCGGCATGCTGGCGCCATGGTGCGAGCGCGAAAGCGCCGAGCAACCGGTGCTGGATCTCGGACGCGATGCCGCCGACTGGTGGGAGGCGGCAACGCCCGGGCAGGTGACGCGGGCCGGAACACTGGTCGTGGCCGCGCCGCGCGATGCGGGCGAACTCGACCGGTTCGCCAGCCGCACGTCGGGTCATCGGCGCGTCGATGAGGATGAAATCGCGTTGCTCGAGCCCGACCTCGCCGGCCGCTTCCGCCGCGGACTGCTCTTCTCCGACGAAGCCCATCTCGACCCGCGCCAGGCGATGGCGGCACTTCATGACAGGCTGGCGGCGATGGGAGTCGAATTCCACTTCTGCGCCGATGCCCCGGCTGTTTCCGGGTTCGGTCGTCAAATCGACTGCACGGGAATGTCCGCCGTCGATGGAAGGCTGCGTGGCGTTCGTGGCGAGATGCTGATCCTGCGTACGCCTGATGTCTCGCTGTCGCGCCCGGTCCGGCTGCTTCATCCGCGCTTTCCGCTCTATATGGTGCCACGCACCGACCACCGTTTCATGATCGGCGCGACGATGATCGAGAGCCAGTCCACTGGACCTGTCACGGCTCGTTCAATGATGGAGCTTTTGGGCGCGGCCTATGCCCTCCATCCGGCCTTTGGCGAGGCCGAGATCGTTGAAACCGGTGTCGGCGTTCGTCCGGCCTTTCCCGACAACCTGCCCCGCGTCGAAGCGAGCGGAGACACCGTCGCGATCAATGGGCTCTATCGTCACGGTTTTCTCCTCGCCCCCGCCATGGCGCGCCAAGCTGCCGACCTGGTTTTCAATCAAGACGGAACCAAGGAGCTTGCTCATGAAACTGTTGGTCAACGGCGAAGCGCGTGAGGTTGCCGCCACCACGCTGGCGGAGCTGCTTGCCGCGCTCGACTATGAAGGCGATTGGCTCGCCACTGCCGTCAACAGCGACCTCGTGCACAAAGCCAACCGGGCGGAATTCCAGTTGAGCGACGGCGACCGGATCGAAATCCTCTCACCCATGCAGGGAGGCTAGACCATGTTCGAGCTTTATGGAACCGAGCTTCCGTCGCGTCTGCTTCTCGGCACCGCTCAATATCCTTCGCCGACCATCCTTGCCGATGCGGTCAACGCATCGGGCACGTCGGTGGTGACCGTCTCACTGCGCCGTGAGATGGCAGGTGGCAGGGCCGGCGAGAAATTCTGGTCGTTGATCCGCTCGCTGGGCGTCAGAATCCTGCCCAACACTGCCGGCTGCCACTCCGTAAAGGAAGCGGTCACCACTGCGAACATGGCGCGCGAGGTCTTCGGTACGAGCTGGATCAAGCTCGAAGTGATCGGCAACCACGACACGCTGCAGCCAGACGTGTTCGGCCTGGTCGAAGCCGCCCGCATCCTGTGCGAGGACGGCTTTGCGGTATTTCCCTACACCACCGACGACCTTGTTGTCGCCGAGCGGCTGCTTGCGGCGGGCTGCAAGGTCTTGATGCCGTGGTGCGCACCGATCGGTTCCGCCCTCGGGCCGATCAACATCATGGCGCTGCGCTCGATGCGCGCACATTTCCCAAGCGTCCCGCTGATTGTGGATGCAGGGCTCGGACGGCCGTCGCACGCGGCGACCGTCATGGAACTCGGCTTTGACGCCGTGCTCCTGAACACGGCGGTCGCCAAGGCGGCCGATCCGGTCGGCATGGCGCGTGCTTTCGGCAAGGCGGTCGAGGCCGGCCGTGAGGCTTTCGGTTCGGGAATGCTCGAACCGCGCGACGTCGCCGTGCCATCGACACCGACGATCGGCAGGGCAGTTTTTTCATGAAGCTCGATCCCTTCTATCTGATCGTCGAAAGTGCAGCCTGGATCGATCGGCTGGTGCCGCTCGGCGTCAAGCTGGTGCAGCTTCGCATCAAGACCATGGGCGAAGCCGGATTGCGCGCTGAGATCCGCACAGCGAAGGCCTTGTGCGCGCGATACGGGTGCCAGCTCATCATCAATGATTACTGGCGACTGGCCATCGAGGAAGGCTGCGACTTCGTTCATCTCGGTCAGGAGGATATGCAAACCGCCGACCGTTCGCGGGTTCGGGTAGCCGGCGTGAGGCTCGGACTGAGCACGCATGATGGTGTCGAACTGGGCACGGCGATGGCCGCCGAGCCCGACTATATCGCGCTCGGCCCCATCTACCCGACCATCCTGAAGACGATGAAATGGGCGCCGCAGGGACTCGAACGGATCAGAGAATGGAAGCATCGGATAGCGCCAATCCCATTGGTCGCCATTGGCGGTCTCAACCCTGACAGGCTCGACGGAGTTTTCGCGGCTGATGCCGACAGCGCGGCGGTGGTCACCGACATCACGCTGAATGCCGATCCCGAAGGGCGCACACGAGAATGGATCGAAAAGACGGAGCGATGGCGCTGAGGCGAGAACCGCATGTGCTTGTCGTTGGCGGGTCGGACTCCAGCGGTGGAGCTGGAATTGCCCGCGATATAGAAACGGTTTCCGCCTTCGGGCTGCGCAGTTGTCTTGCCGTCACCGCCGTGACAGTCCAGACGCACTCGGCTGTCGAGCACGTCAAGCTTGTGCCGTCGGAGCTTGTCGCCGCTCAGATGCGCGCCGCGTTCGCTGCCAACGCTGTCGCGGCCGTCAAGATAGGCATGATTGGGACATCGGCGGCTGTTGAGGCAGTCGGCGCTGTTTTGGTCAACCGCCAAGTGCCTGTGGTACTCGACCCGGTCCTGGCCTCTACCTCGGGACGCAATCTGCTGGCGGACGATGCCATTAACATGCTGCGCCACGATCTGATGCCGATCTGCCGGCTTGTAACGCCTAACCTGGTCGAGCTGGCCGCGTTGACCAGCTCGTCACCGGCCGCGGACGAAGAAGGGGCTTGTCTTCAGGCTGAAGAGCTATCGAGGACGGTGAGGACCGCCGTACTCGTCAAGGGCGGCCATGCACAAGGAACCCGTTGCGTCGACGTGCTTTTGCAGCCGAACAAACCTGCAGTTCGGTTCGAGGCGCCCCGCTTGCCGCGTGGGATGCGCGGAACGGGTTGCATGTTGGCCAGCGCAGTCGCCGCCTCGCTTGCTCTTGGAGCGTCGCTGGAAGCGAGCGTGCGCCAAGCCAAGCAACATGTTTTCGATGCGCTTGCCGGATCGAAGGACATCGGGCCGAAAAGCTGATCGGGCCGAACGTATCCAACGCTCCGATCAGGTCTGGCAGGCGATCGTGGGTCTACTCCTAGGACATGAAGGCCCTATCCGAGGGGTGCGGCATACACGGTCGCTTTCGCCTATGAACAACACGCCGCGTTGAGGAGGAAGCCGCATGCCTCTGTGCCAACCGGTTGATGGGTCATCCGAAACCCGCACCTAGTCGTCGCTAGCGACCGCATGCCGCTTGGCACGTTGTTGGGTGAGCGAACGTTCGAACCGGGGTTAGCCAACTCGAGCCATAATTGCGGATTGAATCGCCGTTGCGGTATATAGGGAAGCATCTAACGACAGATTCCCAAACGCCGGTTGACAAAGGAGGTAGTTTGCACCTGCCGCTTCCAGCTGATCAAGAAGAGCTTGTCCCGCAGAAGCTGCCGTTCCTACTACGCACAATTCCTTCTCGATTGCTGCATCGAAGGTCAGCGGCAGGTTTGGTGGAGTCGGCATGCCATTGAGATCATAAAGGAATTTAAAGCTCTTTAGCCACCGTTCGTAAGCAGGTGCGGCGAGTGAACGTGCATCTGTTTCAGAACGCCCAATCACGACCATTCGGAGCAATCCAAGAAATGGCGTTTGGTCGTCCGCCTCACTGGTGTGCTCTCGACCGGCGCGGAAGGCATCAGTGATTCTTCGAACGGAAGAGGAAGGTCCCACGCACGCGATGTTCACGCCATTCGCAGCGGCCCAGACTGCCGATTCCGGTCGATTGGTGGCGATCCAAGTCGGCGGATGTGGACGCTGATGAGTTCTTAGCGTCAGCGGAACGCTGTTCAACTCAAAATGGCGACCTTGATAGGATAGCGTGCCGCCCTTCAGCGCATTGATAAGAATTTCGCTGGCTTCCGCATAGTGGTTTGGCGCCGCGTCCGAGCCAATCCCGAAGTAACCCAATTCGATCGGGAGCGAGCCGCGCCCTATCCCAAGTTCGAGCCTGCCACCGCTCAATTGGTCCAGCATACAGATCTCTTCGAACGCACGTAGCGGATGATAGAGGGCAAGCAGCATTACCAACGGGCCGACACGAAGGCGCCGGGTTCGCTGGGCTACGCTCGACAAGAACAGATTCGGTGAGGGACCTCTCCCATGTGGGGTACAATGGTGCTCTGCGAGATGATATGCATAGAACCCAAGGTGATCGCACGCCTCCGCTAACATCAGGCGATCTTCGTACTGTCGGGCGATATCGGGGCCGTCCTCGTCCAGATGATCGAAGATGCCGACAGCTAGGCCTGAAGGAAAGGCCTTATCCATGATATTGTCTCCATTTTTGACGCAGAAAGTCCGGTTGCTTGCGTATTCCAAGCAATTTAAAGATTTCTCGCTCGTGTAATCGCTCGGATTATTGGCTGCGAAATGCTAAAGCAGAGCCTTAGCAACCTAATGCGGGGGTGTTGACATATTCAATATTCTGCTAATACGACTAGCGGCACGAAGAAACGCATCCATTTGCTCTTTTGTACCGATGCTGACGCGGATGTAATTTTCCAAACCTTTATCTGGAAAGACGGCAACAAGTATTTTTTGCCTTGCGAAGGCTGATTGCCACCATGAGCCGTCCTGTGCCGTTGGCACGCGGGCAAGCAAGAAGTTTGCGTGGGAAGGGATTACGGAAAATCCAAGTTGCGACAGCGCGAGCGTCACTCGCCGTCGTTCATGCCTGATGTGTCTGTGGTTGTCTGCATAGGCGGCGCGGTGCGCAAGGACGCTGATACCAACCGCCTGCCCGATCACATTCATGTTGAAGACGTTCTGGATGTTGCGTAGCCTGCCGATAATTTCAGGATGACCGAAACCGAAACCGACGCGAACGCCGGCGGCAGCATAGCT
Organism: Mesorhizobium sp. L-8-10; assembly: GCF_016756635.1. NCBI lineage: Bacteria > Pseudomonadati > Pseudomonadota > Alphaproteobacteria > Hyphomicrobiales > Phyllobacteriaceae > Mesorhizobium > Mesorhizobium sp. L-8-10. Next base: position 7,557,338 of record NZ_AP023263.1, read on the forward strand.
TTTCGAAAATGTCCTTAAGACCAGAAGGTTCGAATAGCGATTGATGAGGCGTAGACCATTCTCGGGTGCAAAGTCGACGTAGGCCTCATCCAGCACGATCAAGCGGTCCGATTTCGCTACCAGGCGTTCGATATCGGCCACCGGAACGAACGTTCCAGTCGGATTGTTCGGATTGGCTAGCAGAATGAACTTGGCGTCCTTTGCAGGACCGAAGAGCAATTGCTCCATCGGCAAGGAATGATCTTTGCTAAATTCGATTTCGACAAATTGAGCACCCTGCAACGTTGCAAGTTTGCGGTTGAACGAAAAGCCTGGCGACATCATCGCCACGCTATCCCCCTGGGTAAGGAATGCTCTGTAGACAAGTCCAAGCAGTTCAGACGATCCGTTGCCGGCGATCACCTGATCCATGGAGACGCTGTAGGCATTCGCGGCTGCTTCTCTCAAGCTGATGTTATCGTCTTCTGGATATAGATACTGCCGTTCGAGAGCTGCAATCGCACTTTGCATTATGATTTCCGGAAGCGGGAAGGGGTTCTCATTCGTGTTTAGTTTTACCCAACTTGAATCCGGCGCTGGTGTATCGGATGGCAGAGCATCTAACTGTCTCGCCACTTGCGAAAGAGACGACAGCACACTCTGAAGTTTTGCATCGGACATGTTTTTCTCCGTTTCAGTCGCAGAGGGAATCCGGGATGAACTGATGGTCTGAGCACATGGCCGACCAACAGTGCATTCACACCGCCGTTGTCAGCACATTGACCCCGCGAGGTCGGGCGGGCTGTCCTCCCGGGTCGGATTGGCCCGACGCTCAGTCCGCATCCACTCGTCATCGGGCCAAGGCTCCGCCAACCACCAACGCTTGATTTGTCCCTGATATTTGCCTCGGTCAGCCTTTCAAGGACGCTTGATCTGATGCTGTATTTCCTCAGCGTGTATCCAATCTGGCGCGGCGTCAGTCCAAGCAGGCGCCGCCTTTGCCTGCACCGAGCCATCTCTCCACGGCCGCGATGACACGCTCGCGATTTGACATACTCGTACCTTTAAAGAGGCTGCGCTGGCAGGCGCCAGCGGTGCCTGGTCCCTGACGACGGACGGGACCGTAGCGGCGGCCCAAGGAGCAGCCTCAGTCGGCCGCGTGGCCGGCCTTGTCTGGCATCATCGGCCCCAGTTGCAGCACCTTGGTGCCCGGTCCGCTCTTCCACGGCGTTGCGGAAAACACTGTCCGTGGCAGCAGTCAAAGTCGTTTCAGCCGATTGACGCTCCCGCTGCCAGGAACATGCGATGCAGCTTCACTGTCTGCCCAACCAGATTGGCGATTGTGGTGAGGAGGCGGAGGTCGTAATCGAGGAGGGAACCTGATTTGTTGTCCAGAATGCGGTCGATGGTCGGCGTGCCCACGACGTTCGCATCGACGCGAACGGGTACGCCGATGAACGACACTTTCATGTTGTCGGACGCCCCGAGCACGTCCTTGTCGGCGGCGTTGAAAGCCGGATCCACCGCTTGGTTGCGGATTTTGACTGGTCACGGGCAAGCGCGAAAAACGCCCTGGCCGTAAGTCGGGGCGCCGCAACGTGGTCGAGTGCACAGCGGAGCGATGCCTTGCCATGGGTTTCCTTTCATGAATCGCGACCGTCGACTGACTTCTGCACGCCGCAACCGCACGTTGATTCACGAGACCGGAATGGGGCGGGAGAGTCAATCGAGCTTTCTTTCATTCGCGAAAGGAAACTCTGCGCTCATGATAGAATTCCATCAGTTTCATATAGCTCCGGTAGATGATATCGAACGGCAGAATGTCTGCCCCGGCGTCCCCGCGGTGCCGGTGCTGATGGCCCGGGCCATCAGCCTAATCAGCTCCTGGCAAAGCTGGCACAGTGGCGTGGCGACCGCCATCGCGACGATGTCATCTACGTGGGCCGACCGCGACTCCGGCGTGATTTCATTCACAATCGCGACAAGGTCTTGACCGCGGAGCGGCTGATGGCCCCCTGCCCCGCCGACCAGCTGCGCTGCGCCGTTTCCCAAACGTCTAGGTCACATTTTCGAAGTGCGTGTTGGAATCGGTGATTCCGTATCACATTATCGCCACGTTTTAGCCGCGACGTGGTCGCAATGCCCCACCAGAAAGCCGGCGTTGCCCTGACAGTTCGGTCCGGCATCGGCTCAAACCAGCCCCCCGCTTAAGGGTCAGTGCCGGATCGAACGCTTCTTGCATCTCTTTTTGAAGGAAATCAGGTGCGACGCCCGAAAAGCATACGGCGGCCATTAGAAGCAAGCTGATCCGCTCCATTGATCGATACATGGTCCGCCAATTGCACAGCGCGCTAAGGATCTGCAAATCAACGATGGTTTGAGGCGGCGGCTGCCAGGCGAGACACATCTCGGGCCGACAGGGCCATTCCGAGCGCCAGCGCGCGAGATGCTTCGGATCGGAAGTGTTGCGCAGCTCACTTCTCGAGGATCGATCCCGGTCGCAAAGACGCATCAGCCTCGCCGGCAACTACGCCGGGCAGCTAGAGAATGTGCAACGGGCATACCCCGGCGCAACACTCCTCCCCGATGACCATGGAGTATGGCTTCTCGCTCGCAGCCAAGTGATAGATGGCTTATCGCGAGAAGCCATATTCCTTATTGCCCTACCAGAAACGCCAGCGGTCGAGCCGCGTGGATGGGCGTTCTGGCAGCAAGATGGGCAGGTCGAATGGATCGGCCCGCGACATACCAATTTCCCTGACGGCTCGGTGTGCGCTTATCACCCCATGCTCGATAAAGCTTGGTCGCCAGGCAGTGATTTGTGCACGTTGCTGGACCTTTATAGCGTATGGGCGCTTCGCCAGCTTCATTTGGTGGTGTTTGATCGGTGGCCGGGACGCCAGTATGCGATGCTGGATGAACTGGGCCAAGCTGATCCCTATTATCGGCTAACCCAGTTTAAGGAGGCCGAGCTTTGCAACTGCGGATCAAATCGGCGCTATGGCGAATGCTGCCGGCCGCATGATCTGAAGCTACCCTTCCCGTCGATTCTGCACGCCTTCAAAAGCCGTAATCTCGGTCTCGGCATCTTTGATCGAGCCCCTCCCGCCGAAATTGCAGTGTTGATCGCCGAAGGAGGACAAAATCCCCCACCCCCCATGCTAGGGGTTCACTCTACTCTGCGGGCTCATGTCGCGGACGTAAGGGGGAATCCTTAGCTCTACATCCCGTAAGAGATGCTCGATCGGGTCAGAGGGAAAAGCATTCCGCTTCTGACGAAATCCCCAATGCCAGGTGCCGACGACTTCCGAGCCGTCGAACCATGTCGAGAAGTTCAGCTTCGGAAAATGCAGCAACACGCGGGCCGCCCACCATATTTTCTCAATATCGTGGTCGCCTGGACCCTTTGCCCATGGGGTCCAGCCCTTGCATAGCCGTTGCGCCAATTCGCTGTTTCGCATCTTCAATCCCACGGAATGATGGATAGAATAACGGGGTATATCCGTCGTAAGAGGGAAGTCTACGAACTGCCAGCAGGTGGAATTTACCAGATTTGTTCATCACTCTTGCACCAAATTCAACTTTAGGAGATGCTAACTCGGCCTTGGGAGGGCTGGGGGATGAGAATAAAAGCATTTGTGGCACTTGGTGCCACGGCAGCGCTGGGCGGCTGTCAAACAAGCAATCAAGCCGACTACATGCAAATAGGCTACGGGCCTAGTTTCGACGTCGCCCACGCTCAATGCGAAATGCATAAGGGGTCGGTTGACCAAGGCTATATTGCTATCGGGTCCCCGGGCTTTGTTGCGGGGGCCGGAATCGGCAATGCCCTCGGCAACTTGGCTGCCGAAGACCAGTATATGAAGAACTGCCTCATCCTAAGCGGGTGGAAGCGTGCCCCGCATGGCCAGGGTGCCACGGCAGCTCCAGCCGTTGCTGGTGGCGCGCCACCGACACCCTATGGGATCCAGCGCGCACCTGGCAGCTGGATCAATACGGCGCTGCTGGACTGGTCAGACGCGAATAACAAGTGCGTCGCCGGCGACAAGGCCGCGTGTGGGACTCGAGCGAAGCTTGGTGCGCAACTGAGAGCCGCCGGCATAAACCCGGCGCCGGTCTAGGGGCCATGCAGTGGAACCTGGCGATCTGCCTTGGCATCGTTCTGGCATTGAGCGGCTGCGCAGCGGATTATCTCAATCACTATGACAGCGTGACGCTCTCTGCCGGCGACGCCAATCGCGCCAATAGTCTCGCCCAGACAGTCGACCCGTTCAACCCGAACAATCAGAACACGCATATCGAGGGCGACGGCCAGCGAACAGCTGGAGTCATCCAGGCCTTTCGCGGAATCCCGCTGACATCGCCAGGCCAAGGTGCGCGCCAAGGTGGCGGCGGGGACTCTGGCAATCATCCATGCGATCTGCGCAATGGGGTTGACAGCCTAGGCCGGGCTTGTGGTGAACGTGCCGCCGAAGCGAAACCGGGCGGCCGCACCGGACATGAGGCGAACTAGCATGCTGCGTAGAATGCGATCGCCTCGCCGGAGGCCACTTGGCGTGGTGCAAAGGCGCCTGACCTTGGTGACAGTGGCCGCGGCTGGCGCTCTGGCTGCGCAAACGGCCATGCAACACAGCGACCACATGCCCGAGCTCCATCTGCCGAATTGGACCAGCGCGGGCCTGGCGACGATTGCCGGCGTGGCATCCGTCATCGACGGCGACACGATCGAAATCCACGGCCAGCGCATCCGCTTCAACGGCATCGACGCGCCGGAGAGCCAGCAGCTTTGTAAAAATGCGAGCGGGGCCGACTATCCTTGCGGGCGGCGATCGGCCGCCGCGCTGGACGGCTTCCTGGCAGCCTCGAAGCCGGTGCAATGTACCTTCGTGACCTGGGACCGCTATCATCGCTATATCGGCGACTGCCGGCGCGCCGATGGCGCCAGCGTTGCCGCCTGGATGGTCGAGCACGGCCAGGCGCTGGATTGGCCCCGCTACAGCCACGGCACCTACGCAGAGAAGCAGGCGACGGCCGAGGCGTCGAAAGTCGGCATTTGGGTCGGCAAGTTTCAGTCGCCGTGGGATTGGCGCACGGAGCATGCAGACGGCGCGGCTCCGTCGAGCCAGCCGCTCGGCATCAGCCGCCAACAGGTCGCGCAGAGCTATTCGTGCCAGCCACGGCGGACCTGTTCGCAGATCGGCTCCTGTGAGGAAGCCCAATGGTATCTCAGCAACTGCCCTTGGGGCCGGAAGCTGGATCGGGACGGCGACGGCGTGGCGTGCGAGACGGTGTGCTAACGCGGCGCCCTGAGTTGCGCTTCAAAGGCCCCAGCCCCATCGACATGGTCGAGACCCACATCGAGACCAGCGCCGAGGTCAGGGTCGAGCGGCGATGCTACATCTCCTCTCGCATCCTCACCGCAAAAACTTTCGCCGAGGCCGCCCCATTGGGGATCGAGAACGGGCTACGCTGGGTTCTCGATGTCCAATTCAAGGATGATCAGTCCCGCCTGCGCCGCAGCCACGGCGCCACAAACATGGCCATGGTCCGCCACCTCGCCCTCAACCTCATCCGAGCCATGTCCGGAAAACAATCCATCAAGGGAAAGCGAAAACTCGCGACCTGGGATACCGACTACCTGATTGCAGTTCTCCAATTCCGGGTGGTCGACCCATGCCAGCATAATAGGAGGATATTTGCTGCTCTTTCCTCGTCCCGCTATTGGAGGAAACGGCACCGCGACCTTGATGCAGTGTCATGGATGGATAGGGCATTATTCGGGAACCGAACCAATCCACAGAAATATTTTGTTGGTATTTTTGTTGGTCCGCGCTGCTATTGCTCCATGCCGAGGCGATTGAAAACGAATTCAAATTTCCTCTACTTGGATTCCGCCTCTGGGCACCAAAATTCGCCTAACGTCTTGTAAATCCTCGAGAGTGGTATCCAGACCGATTCCGGTGGGGCACTCTGCGCGAACGATCGTGTGTGGCTCCGTCTGCGTCTGAGCCCGGAGCGGTCACTCCCGCAAACCCGCCTTCCTCAAGCCGTCGAGCAGCAAGTTCAAGTCGTCCGTGCGTCTGTAGGCCGCGATGGTCCGAACCCACGCAATTGAGAAATCGGGACTGATCCGCAGAACCTCCGCCAAGGCGTCGCGCGCAAGAGCGGTCTCTCCAAGTTGGCCGTAGGTCGCGGCAAGATAGAAGTGAGACGGCAGATGCTGCGGATTGTGGGTGACGCTCCGCTTGATGAACGCCGCCGCCTCCCTGAAGCGGTGCATCGTGAGATGAGCCTGGCCGAGATAGAGGGTGTAGTAGAACGGATAGAATGGATTGAGGCGCTTTGCCTTCTCGATCAAACCGGCGACCTGCTCCGGCTCGCCTGCGAAATTCAGGATGCCGGCGAGATTGGCATAAGCCTCGGCGTTGCCGGGCTCAACCTCGACCCACCGTCTTGCGGCCACCAGGGCCTGGTCGTGTTGCCTCTTGAAAAGATGAACGGAGCCCAGCGCTTCGTAGACCAGGGGAATTGACGGTTCGAGGTCCTTGGCTTTCAGCGCCAGATCGAAAGCCCGGTCCAGCGCCTCGGTGGCACCCGCGAACCAGTCATGCAAGTACGTCTCTGCCAGGGCCGCGTGCGCTGCAGCATAATTCGGGTCGAGCTCGATCGCTCTCTCGTAAAGCCGCCGTGCGGCCGCATTGCCGTTCTTCGAGAACAAGCGATATTGCTCACGTCCGCGCAGGACACAATCGTAGGCTTCCGGATTATCGGTTTCGATGCGAGGCGCGCACGCGTCGTCCCCCTTCACGAGTTTCACCTCGAGGCTGCGCACAATCCGTTCCGTCACGTCGTCCTGCACGGCGAAAATGTCTGCGAGCCCCCGATCGTAGCGCTCGGCCCAGAGATGCCCTCCAGAGCGTCCGTCAATCAACTGCGCTGTGATCCGCACGCGCTCACCGGCCTTTCGTACACTGCCTTCCAGAATGTAGCGAACGCCGAGATCGCGGCAGACATCCTGCGCTTTGACCGCCTTTTTCTTGTAGGTGAAGGTGGAATTCCGCGAGATCACCACAAGCCCGTGTACCTTCGAGATCTCGGTAATGATGTCCTCGGTGATGCCGTCGGCGAAATATTCCTGCTCCTGATCGCCGCTCATGTTGTCGAATGGCAGGACGGCAATGGAGGGCCGGGCGGGCGGGGGCATCTCGGCAGGCGCCGTGACTTCAACCGCCGCTTCTTGATCCGGGTGCCAATGCCACACTCTCAGCGGACGGTCGATATTCTTCACTTCCTTGAGCCCCTGGTCCTCGAACCGGAGGCTGATGCGATCGCGCACTTGTTCGTAGACGGCCTCGGAAATGCAGATTCCGCCGGGGGTTGCGAGGCCTTCAAGCCGCGTCGCGACGTTGACGCCGTCACCGTGGATATCGTCGCCGTCGATCACCACATCGCCCAGGTTGATCCCGGCGCGGAACTCAATCCGCTTGTCGTGCGGCAAGACGGCGTTACGTTCAGCCAGGCCCTTTTGTATCTCGGCGGCGGCGCGCACCGCACCCACGACGCTCGCGAACTCCACCAGAATGCCATCGCCCATCAGCTTGACTGTTCGCCCGTGATGCTCGCTGAGCTTGGGATCGATGAGATTGGCCTGCAGGGCCTTGAAAGCCGTAAGCGTACCCTCTTCGTCGGCCCTGATCAGCCGCGAGTAGCCGACTGCATCGGCGGCGAAGATCGCGGCAAGATGGCGTTCCATAGGGTCCTGCCTCCACAAACCCCGGAATCGTAAGGGAGAACCTCTCCGCCGTTGGATTGCTGAGCGCTTGCAGCGGTTTCGAGCGGGGCACTCTACCACGCGGCAGCGTAAGCAACTATGATGAATCGTGGCCATGAGTACGTTCGCGAGCACCAGAAGTCTCGTCAAGAATGGAACCGCACACCTTCAGACAAGGCAGGCTGAAGATGATCAGGCCAAGATCATCATCGATGGTACACGTATACGCGTCAGGGAGGTGCAAATCATGACGACCGAGGATGAAGTCCGCAAAGCATCAGAACAATTCTATGCCGCGCTGAATCGCATGACCAAAGGGGACAGCGGTGCGCTGGCCGACATATGGTCGCATGGCGCGGCCGTCACGGCCATGCACCCGATCGGTGGCCGGGAAGTTGGATGGGACGCCGTCAGGGCGTCGTTTGACCGGGTGGCTCAACTCGCCTCCGACGGCAGGGTTGAACTGAAGGATCAACTTATTCGGGTCGCCGGGAATGTCGCATACGAGACGGGCGTCGAGCACGGGCAGGTGACGCTTGCCGGGTACGACGCCACCATCGAGCACCGCGTCACAAACATCTATCAGCAGGAAGGCGGAGCGTGGAGGTTGGTCCATCACCACACGGACACGTCGCCCGCGATGCTGGACATACTCAGTCGGTTGCAACCGCCATCAGGGTAAGCCGGGGCGCACATACGGGCAGCGCTGCCCGAGGTCCTGGCCCAGCTACCTGACGATGCGCCGGACTCCAAACAGGAGTTGTTCGGTGGCCGTCGCCCTTGTGGCAGCCGCAACTCGGGCAGCGTAGCGTCCGCGTCGAGCGGGCCGGTTGGCCTGACCCGCTGTCAAAGCTCAGGGATGGCGGCTCTGGTGGGACACTTTCAGCCAACCGTTCCCACAGCGCTCGAACGCGAGCCTTGGAAAATCGCTTCCGAGCCGATCCGGACCTTGGGGCTCTACCTGACGATGGTCGGCTTGGATTGTGAGCGGTCGTTCGCACAGAGCCTGCATTGCCCGCTAACCTCACCCCCGAAGATTTGATATCTTTCTGACATGTACGAAGAAAGCACGAGCCAGGCGGCCGCCCAGGATTTATGACGGAAGGGGGCTGCGATGCCATACTCAACGCCCGCCAACGAGGCGGAACGGCTTGCTGCCGTTCGAGCGCTCAATGTCCTCGATACCGCGCCCGAGATCGCCTATGACGACATTGGCGAACTGGCTGCACAGATTTGCCAGTGCCCCGTAGCCTATATCGGCTTGATGGACGACGATCGTCTCTGGCTCAAAGCCAAGTATGGCCTTCCGCCGGACTTTCACCAGTGTCCGCGCGAAATCGCATTCTGCACAACCACGGTTTGTGGCAGCGAGATGGTCATAGCGCCGGATCTGCGCAAAGATTCCCGATTCAACCAAATCCCGACTGTCACGGGCGAACCGCACTTCAAATTCTATTGCGGCATGCCGCTTGTAACCGACGAAGGTCATGCGTTGGGGACGCTGTGTGTCATGGATTTCGAACCGCATCAGCTGACATTTGAACAGACACAGGCACTGCGCCGCCTTTCGCGTCAGGTGCTTTCCCAGCTGGAACTTCACCGAAAGCTGATCGAATTCGACCAGGCATTGAAAAAGCTCGATCACGCGCACGTGGACCTTTCTGCAGAGAAAGCGCGTACCGAAGAACTGCTCGCCAATATCCTTCCGGTGTCGATCGCAGAGGAACTCAAGAAGAGCGGCAAGGTGCAGCCGAAATATGAGGCTTCAGCGACAATCCTGTTTGCGGATTTCAAGGGCTTCACGCTGCTGGCCGAACGCATGGAGCCCGCCACGCTTGTCGGGCTCCTGGACCAGTATTTCACGGCTTTTGACGAGATCGTGACGCGCCATGGGCTGGAAAAGCTCAAGACGATCGGCGATGCCTACATGGCCGTTGCCGGCGTGCCTCAGGCCAATCGCCGGCATCCAATCGATACTTGCCTCGCGGCGCTGGAAATCCAGGCCGTCACGGCCCGCATGAAGGCACAGCGCGAGAAGATGCGGCTGCCGGCACTTGAGTTGCGTGTCGGAATCCACACCGGGCCGGTCATATCGGGCGTCGTCGGCCGGCGGAAGTTCACCTTCGATATCTGGGGCGATGCGGTGAACACGGCGGCGCTCATGGAGGAGAACGGCGTTCCTGGACGGATCAATGTTTCGGAAACCGTAGCCGGGAATGTCAAGACGCTGTTCGAACTGGAGCCGCGGGGCACCATCGAGACCAAGCACGGGCGCAGGCTCGAAATGTTCTTCCTCGACCGACTGAAGCCGGAATATTCGCGCGATGTGCATGGCCACATGCCAGGCGAGAAATTTGTCGCCGAATGCAACCGACTGCTCGGCGGCTTTTCCGGCTAGTGACCTGGCGCCGAATTTTCATCCAGGGCATGGCGGGTCACGGTCGGTCACAAAAAGCCGGCCCGTGAGGGACGGGCCGGAATTCGACGGGAACAGCGCGTCCCATCTGGATTGGGGATACAGAATAGACAGCCCCGCCGTCGCGCCGCATTTAGGCCGGCGACGGTGACAGGCGCATTCCCCAAATGGGGAAAAAGCGCAAAAAAGGCCGGGCATCCGGCAGCGGAGACGCGGGCTCCGGCAGCCGGGGGAGACTCGGAAGACCAAGCGTGGAGGCCTTCGACCCGACCGCCGCGCGGGCAGCGGAGGTGCCTCTGCGTCGACTGCCGCTGATGGCGACGGATATCCATTCTTGAAGCCGACGATTTGGCGGGCAGGATCGCGCGACGAAGGGGCTGTCAGCGACGCGCAGTCGCGCGCGTGAAGAGTTCCTCGGTCTCGGTTCCCCATCGCGCACGTTGCGATCGAGATCTGCCAGGTAGAGCTCGATCTGTTCGTGGAGGCGATCGATCCCGCCATCCAGCGCGGCAATTTCGACGTAGAGGCCGTGCCGGTCGGGCGCACGGCTGCTAGGGTCTTCCGGAGCAATACACGAGGCGGCGCCCGGCCCAGGACAAGGGAGCCGTCGACGCCCGATCCGGCGCACATCCGTTCCGTCCAAGCGTGCGAATACAGCTTTATGGAATCCTATTCCAATTTGGAATTCGATGTTGTAGTATCCAATCGCCGCACGGGAGGAACACGTGACAGTAGCAGCCGTAGACCGGTGCCTCATCATACTGGAGGCGCTTGCGGGAGAGAGCGAGCCGGTGGAACTCACCGACCTGGCCCACCGCCTGGACATGCCGGCCAGCGCGGTGCACCGCACGCTGGCGACTTTGGTCGATCGCGGATGGGTGGTGCAGAACAGGGGGACGCAGCGCTACGCGCTTTCCCTGAGAATGAGCACGCTCGCCTTCCGCAATCTCGATGCCCGCGCCGTTCCCGATGTCGTGCAGTCCGTGCTCGACAAGCTGGCGCGCGAAACGCGTGAATATTGCCGCTTGGCGATCGTCGAAGGCGAGGATCTGGTCTGGGTCGCACGGGCGCAGGGCGCGGTATTGGGCCTGCGCTACGATCCGGAGATGGGGCAGGAGATCGTCCTGCACGCCACCGCAAACGGTAAGGCGTGGCTTGCCACGCTGCCCGAGAGCGAAGCGTTGCGCATCGTCTGCGCGCGTGGTTTCACGGCGCGGCGTCCGCTCGGTCCGAACAGCGCCTCCAATGTCGACGAATTGCGGGCGCGGCTGGCCGAGACACGCGAGCGCGGCTTCGCCACCTCGGTCGAGGAAGCCGAAGCCGGCACCGGCGCCGTGGCGGTGCCCTTTTTCGTCGGGCCTGAGGTCGACGCGCCGGTGGCGGGCACGATGAGCGTCGCGGGGCCTCTCGTGCGCATCACGCCCGAGCGCTACGCAGAATTCGCCGAAGCGCTCAAACGCGCGGCCCGCGAGGTGTCGGAAATCTGGTCGCTGCGTGTGCGTCAGCGCAGCTACCGGCCCGCCGCCATTTCGGCCGCCGGGCGCGACAAGGTCGAGGCGTGAGCGGCAGCCATGAAAGCGCCGACCGCCATGCAAAGAGTAGCTGAACCGGCGCTGTGGTTCGCCGGTCTGCTGATCATATGGGAAATCCTGGTCAGGCTGTTCGGCGTGCCGGTGTTCGTCCTGCCGGCGCCGTCGCAATTCCTTGCCCGCATCGTGGAGGATGGCCCGCGGCTGGCCTATCACGGCCTGATAACGACCCGGCTGATCGTCTACGGCTTCGTGGCCGGCGCCGTACCCGGCATAGTTCTCGGCTACCTCATCGCCCGTTTCCGGCTTGCAGAGCAGATCATCTATCCGCTGGTCGTTTTCATACAGGGCCTTCCCAAGATCACGCTGGCACCGCTCATGCTGGTGTGGTTCGGCTTCAGCGACTTCCCGAAGATCCTGCTCACCGCCCTGATCACCTTCTTTCCGATCCTGGTCGACAGCGTCACCGGCTTCAAGTCGATCGATCCGCGCCAGTACTATCTCAGCCGGTCGGTCGGCGCGTCTTGGTGGCAGACATTCAGGCTGTTCGAGCTCCCCTCCGCGGCGCCAAGCATCTTTTCGGGCTTCAAGATCACGATCGTTATCGCGGTCACGGTCGTGATCGTCGTCGAATGGATGAATTCGCAGAACGGTCTCGGCTACCTGGTGCTGCGGGCGATGGACGACGCCGACACCTCGCTGCTTTTCGCGGTTCTTGTCATCGGCTCCACGATCGGGGTGGTGCTGAGCTGGGGGATGGCGCTCCTCGAACAACTGCTTCTCCCGTGGCGGCGAAGGTGATGCCGCTCCGCCACGCGAGCAAGAACCGGTGACGCCCCGAAAGCTGGGCGGCGCATATTCGATCAACAAGGAGGAAACAATGGACAGAACACTGAGACAGCTGGCATTCGGGGCGGTGCTGGCAGCGATGACCGGCACTGGCGCGCTGGCGCAGGACAAGCTGCAGATGCAGATGAACTGGACTGCCGACTCCGCCCATCTCGGCTTCGCCGTGGCGCAGGTGAACGGTATCTACGCCGACCACGATCTCGACGTCGAACTCGTCGAAGGCCGCGGCTCGGCCGTTGCCGCTCAGCTTGTCGCCACCGGCCAGACCGAACTCGGTTATGCCGACACAGGCGCGACGCTGAACGTCGCCTCCAAGGGCGCGCCGATCAGGATCATCTCCACGATCTGGAAGTCCGGCCAGTTCGGCATCCAGTATTTGGCGGCTTCCGGCATCAAGGAGCCGAAGGATCTGATCGGCAAGAAGCTGGCGGTTTCGCCCGGTTCGGCCATGCTGCCGCTGATCCCGGTGTTCCTGCGCGCCAACGGGATCGAGGGATCGCAGGTCGAGATCGTCTCGGCGGCCGAAAGCGCATTCATCGGCCTGCTCACCTCCGGCCAGGTCGACGCCGTTTCGCAGACCCCGGAGAACATCGTGGTGCCGCTCAAGGCGCAGGGCGTCGAAGCGGGGAACATGTATTTCTACAATCACGGTGTACCGATCGCGAGCCTGGCGCTCGTGGCGCGCGAGGACAAACTGCAGGCCAACCCGGATGCCTATAAGCGCTTCGTCAAGGCGACCGCGCTCGGCTGGCAGGAGGCGATGAAGGATCCCGAGGCCGCAGTGGACGCGCTGCTCAAGGTGTTCCCCGAAACAGGCCATTCTCGCGAGAACCTTCTCAAGTCGGCCGAATACAGCTTCGCCTCGGTGTGTCCGGGCGGGTCGGGCGACGTGATCGGCGTGACCGACGACGAGACCTGGGCGTCGATGTACAAGGTGATGACCACGGCTATGGAATTGCCGGACGCGAAGCCGGTCACGGACTATTACACGCTGGACTATGTCCCGGCCGAACCGGTGACCTGTCCCTGAGTGGCGAGCGGCCCTCGACGTGAACCGGGCGCGACGGTCCGCGTCCGGTTCAGCCCATTCCACGGAACCCGATGATGTCCCAATCAGCCAGCGCAGTCGCGGCCCCTTCCTCGCCGGCTCGAATGCAGTCCTTGTCCGCTTTCGGCGGCTCGTTCCTGTCGTCGGTGCTGATCGGTGCGGCGGCAGTGGTCTTCCTGCTCGGCCTGTGGGAAATGCTTCTGCGCGTCTTCGACGTGCCGCTGTGGCTCGTTCCCAAGCCGTCGGACTTTCTGGCGCGCCTCTATACCGACCGTGCGATGATCGCCGGCCACGCAGTCTCGACCTCGATCACCATACTGGAGGGCTTCGCCCTGGGCGTGATGATCGCCGTGCCGCTGGCATTGGCGATCATCTCCGTGGGCGCGCTGGAGCGGGGCCTCTACCCCGTCATCGTGTTCCTCAACATCATGCCGAAGACGGTCATCGGTCCCATTCTGATCGTGTGGTTCGGCATCGGGCCGCTGGTGGCGGCGCTGATCGTCTTCCTGATGTGTTTCTTCCCGATCCTGGTTGACAGCATGTCGGGCTTCCGGCTGGTCGACAAGAGGCTGTTCTACATCTCGCGCTCGATGGGCGCCGACCCGTGGCAGACCTTTTGGAAGGTACGGCTGCCGGCCGCCATGCCGCACATCTTCTCGGGCATGAAGATAGGCGTGGTGAAAGCGGTCGAAGGCGTGATCATTGCCGAGTTCATCGCCTCCAACAAAGGGCTCGGCTTCATGATCATGCAGGCCTCCGGCTTTATGGACATGACGCTGATGTTTTCGGGGCTGGTCGCAGCAGCATTGGTGGCGCTGGTCTTCAACGGCACGATGAGCATGATCGGCCAGTGGCTGATGCCGTGGGCGCGACACTAGAGCAATACGCCGTAGACAGACAGAGAACGACAATGGCACTGGCGGATACAATCATGGACAGAAGAACCGGCCTGCCGCGCTCGAGCGAAGGCGCGCCCGTCACGGGCGCCTCGATCCGCGCGCTCGGCCTGACCAAGGTCTATGGCAGCGGCGCGAGCGCCTTTCACGCGCTCGGGCCCATCGATCTGGACATCAAGCCGGGCGAATTCGTCAGCATCATCGGCCCGTCGGGCTGCGGCAAGAGCACCACGATGCTGCTGGTCACGGGCTTGGAGCCGATGAGCGAGGGTGTCGTGGAGATCGACGGCGAGCCGTTGACCCGGCCGATCTCGGAGATCGGCATCGTCTTCCAGGACCATCTGTTGCTGGAATTCAGGACGGCGATCAAGAACGTCATGCTGCAGCAGGAAATCCGCGGCCTTGACAGGCAGGCGCTACGCACCCGCGCCGACGAACTGTTCCAACGGCTGGGACTGAAAGGCGCGGAGAACCGCTACCCCTGGCAGCTTTCGGGCGGCATGCGCCAGCGCGTGTCGATCGCCCGGGCGTTGGTCCATGATCCGTCCATGCTGCTGATGGACGAACCGTTCGGCGCGCTCGACGCGATCACGCGTACGCAGATACGCCACGACCTTGAAATGCTGTGGCTGGAAACGCGCAAGACGGTTCTGTTCATCACGCACTCGATCGAGGAGGCGGTCGGCCTGTCGGACCGCGTGCTGGTGATGTCGAAAAGCCCGGGCACGATCGTGGAGGAGATCGTCATCGACCTGCCGCGCCCGCGCCCGGCTCATCTCGGCGAATATCCGGAATTCTCGCGCTACCAGGAACGCATCTACGCGATCTTCGAGAAGCTCGGCGTTTACAAGTTCTGAAGCGCGCCGAAGATCGATGGACAACACACTGAAGCAGCCCGAGATCGTTATCAACCATGCCACCATGCGCGAGAGATGGGACATGGCGGCGTTCCTTTCCGCATGCGCCCGGCGCGGGCTGACCCGCGCTTCGATCTGGGACGACGAGGTGAAGCGGACGGGCATCGCGGGTGCACGATCGATCATGGCCGAGAACGGCATCGGCGCTTTCGGCTACAACCGGGCGGGGCCGCTCATCGGCGCAACCGTGGAAGACAACCGCCAGAAGCAGGATGCCGGCCGGCGGGCGCTGGACCGGGCGGCGGAGCTCGGGGCCGATCACGTACTGGTCTTTTCGGGGGGTCTCGCTCCCGGCAGCCGCGATATGGCCGGCGCGCGCGCACAGATGGAAGACGCCACCGCCGCCCTGCTCGAACACGCACGGCCTCTTGGGGTCAAGCTTGCGCTGGAGCCGCTCCATCCCATGTTGGCCGCCGACCGGGCCGTCATTCTCAGCCTCTCCCACGCCAATGACATCTGCGATCGTCTCGGGCCTGGAATAGGCGTCGTGATAGACGTCTATCACGTATGGTGGGACGAGCGGCTCGAAGCGGAGATCAGGCGCACCGGCGCGGCCGGCCGCATCCTGGCATTCCACGTCAACGACTGGCTGGTACCGACAAGGCACATACTGAAGGACCGAGGCATGATGGGCGACGGCGTCATCGATCTCGCGGGTATCTGGCGGCAGATCGAAGCGGCCGGCTACCGCGGGCCGGTCGAGGTCGAGATATTCTCCGAGCGATGGTGGAACGAGGATCCCGACCTTGTTCTTGACACGGCGATCGCGCGATGCCGGGAACTGTTCGCGCCCGCCGGTGCGCGAACATGAGCGGCCTCGTCTCCAACCTCAACGGCGCGTCGCGCATCTATGCTGTGTTTGGCGATCCCGTCGCGCAGGTGCAGACGCCGGCCCTGATCAACCCGCTCTTCGCCGAGCATGGCGCCGATATATGGGCGGTGCCTTTCCACGTGACGCGCGGGAACTTCGAGACGGCATGGCGCGCATTCGCGGCGATGCCGAATGTCGCCGGCATCGGCGTAACGGTTCCACACAAGGTCGCAGCCTTCAGGCTTTGCGACAGGGTGACACCGGCGGCATCGGAAGTCGGTGCGGTGAATTCGATCCAGCACGCGCCCGACGGCTCCATGCACGGCGCGCTTTTCGACGGGCTCGGTTTCGTGCGCGGGCTTGGCGAGAACCGGAAGCGGCTGGCCGGGGCTTCCGTGCTGCTTGTCGGCGCCGGCGGCGCCGGGCGGGCGATCGCGCACGCGCTGGCGGAGAACGGGATCGGCCGGCTGTCCGTGATCGAGATCGATGCCGAAGCGCGGGATTTCACAATCGAGATGACCAATCGTGTCGCGCGAAGGACCATTGCCGCGGAGGGCAACGATACCCTTTCCGGCCACCACATGCTGATCAACGCGACCCCGATCGGGCTGAAGTCGGCCGAGAGCTTTCCTGTCGATCTCACCACACTCGAGCCAGAGGTTCTGGTGGCCGACATTGCCGCGCTTTCGCGCGAAACGGAGCTTCTGAAACTGGCACGCGAGCGCGGCTGCCCGACCAGCGACGGGCGCGACATGCTGAAAGCCCAGATCGGGCTGATCGCGGGCTTCGCGGCCGGGCACGCGGCAGGCACCCCGCTTGATGGCGCCTAGCCCTCCCGGCCGTGGCGCCCCCAGAGCCGGGCGATGTGCTCCGCAATCGGGCGAACCTGCCCCCTGATCATGTGAATGCCGGAGTGGATTGCGGCACCTCGCTCGCGCGCCGCTTCCAGAAGCGGCGTGATCTCCGGTTTGGCGACGACCTCCGCGACGAGCATGGTGTCGTCGAGCCTGTCGGCGGCTACCGGCAGCGCATCGTCGGGACTGAGCCCGAGGGAGGTGGCGTTGACAACCAGCTGTCCGGGCCGCGGCTCGGCCCCACCGGCTCTGGCGAAGCGGCGTCCGAAGGTGGCATTGACCAGGTCCGCCAGTTCTTCGGCCTTGCTCGCGGTCCGGTTCGCGACAACCAGGGATGCCGCGCCCTCCTCGGCCAGCGCAAAAGCGATTGCGAGGGCCGCTCCGCCGGCGCCGATCATCAGGCAGTCGCGCCCGTCGACGATATGGCCTTCGCGTTTCAGCCCACCGACGAAGCCCTTACCGTCGAACTGGTAGCCGCGAAACGAGCCGTCAGCCTCGCGGCGCACCAGATTGACCGCTCCGACGCGTTCCGCCAGCGGGTCAAGACTGTCGCACAGGCGCAGGACCTGCTGCTTGTGGGGAATGGTGACGCCGAAGCCGACGATGCTTTCGATCGCACGCAAGCCCTCCCATGCCTCTTCGACGCGCTCGGTCCTGACGTGGAGCGGCACGCACACGATGTCCGCACCGAGTTCGGCGAAGATCGGGTTGATGTTCACCGGCGTCATGATCTGGGCGATCGGATCTCCGATGACGCCCATGACTCGGGTCGTGCCTTCGACAGCCGGAAGCGCCGCACCTACCAAGACAAGTCCCCTCGCGGCAACCAGACGATGCTGCCGTCTTCGATGCCGACCAGCAGGCCGAGTTCGCCCGTGCCCGTCCAGTCGACCGCTTCCGGCGACGCGACATGCATGCCCATCGCAATCGTTTTGCCCCTGAACTTCAAGGCTCGCGGCAGGGCGAACACCGGCTCCGCGTTCGTGCCGACATTCTCCAGCAGGAAAATGCCGGCCTGGCCGGTGGTATTGCGCGGCGCGCCGGATGGGCCGGGCGGCACGGATGCGCGCGCATGCGTGCCTATGACGAGGTCGATGCGCCCGTTCCCGGTCCAGTCGCAGGCGCAGAGCTTCACCCGCCCGCGGCCACCGCCCACGTCCTGGGTAAAACGCATCTCACTGCCGTCTGACCAGCGCGGATGGCGCTTGTCGGAAAGCTCGGTGTCGGACCTGCGCCGGTAGTCCGAAAGCACGCCATCCTCGTCGAGACAGAGATAGTGAAGCCGGCCGCCACCGAGCCAGTCGACCACCGCCGGCCTGACGCGCCAGACCGTCTTGAGGGGCCTGCCTTCATATGTGAGCCTGCGCGCCGCCTCGAAGCGTGGCACGGCGTTGCCGCCCGCGTTCCTGTAGAAGCTATGGTAACCGGTCACGTCGCTCACCAACAGGTCCGGCTTTCCGTCGCCGTCCCAGTCGGCGATTGTGGGACAGGAATATCCGAACATCTTTTCCGAAGGGCCTTGGATGGAGCCGGTCAGTCCGGCTGCGATGCGCACGGGGACACGGTCCGCCTCGATCATGATTTCCCGGGCCAACAGCGGCGCCTCGCGCGGGCCGCGGTTCTCGTAGAACAGAAGCTCGCCCGTGCTGTTGCCGACGACGAGGTCGGGCAGGCCATTGCCGGCGAAGTCGAATGCCGCTGGCGCTGGAAGTGCGCCGGCATGGATCAGCGGTGCCGAAGTCTCGACCCGCCCGACCTTTTCGAAGGCCGCGCGGCCGTCCGGGCCGATCCCGACGTTCCTGAGGAAAGTGACATAGCCGTCCTCGGCGCCGGCAAGGATATCGATTCTGCCGTCGCCGTCCCAGTCGACCGCGCAGGGCAGGTGGATGCATTGATCGAGCAAAACCGGCTCGCCGTCTGCGCTCGACAGAAGGCGCGGCTGCTCGAAAGAGCCCGGACCTGTCTGTTTGGCATGATGCAGGATGTTCCAGAACTCGCCGCAGACGATCTCGACGAGGCCGTCGCCGTCGAAATCGGCGAAGGCGGGTGCGAGCTGGCCGTAGACTTCCAGCGGGGTTTCGCCGCCGATGATCGGCTTGCCGCGTTCCAGCTTCGGCGCGCTCACCGTTCCGCGGTTCTTGAAGGCATAAAGAAAGCCGCGAAGCGGACCGCCGAGCCAACGTCCCACCGCGTCGTAGCCGCGGTAGCCTTCGTCGTTCCATTCGAGACCGTTGGGCCAGTAGTCGTCCCAGGAATCGGTGCCGACGACCAGTTCCGGCACGCCGTCGCCGTCGATGTCGTGAAAGCGGGCCATATGGAAATATTCGTTTCCCTTGACCCAGTCGGCATCAAGGTCGAGCTTCACCGGCGCGTCGAAGCGCGGCTCGCCACGCGTACCGATGTTGGGGAAGACGTAGATCTGCCGGCGCATGCGCGAGGCCGACACGAGGTGGAATATGTCGCCGTCGGGGACGGCAGTCACATAGCCACGTACGCCTTCGACCACCTGCTCGGGCCCCAGAAGCGGCGTGCCGTCGGCGCGCGCGCCGACCTGCCGCCGCAGGAAGACCTGGCCGTCATAGCAGGGATCCCAGCTTGAGAGGAGCAAGTCTCGGCCACCGTCGCCATCCCAGTCGACCACCTCGACACAGGTGATGATGCGGCCGGCGACCGGCGCGGACACGACCTCCGGATGATAGGCGACGGCCTGTTCCACGTAGGACGGGCCCGTCCAGACCGTGGCGTCGTCTTCCCAACGTTTCACGCTCAAATGGGTGTCTCCTCCGTTTTGGAATCCTATTCCAAAATTGAGAACTATCATATAGGTTCGCAAATGGAAGCAGCACACGGATCACTCATGCACATTTCCATAGACGGCATCGTGCCGGTCATGCTCACGCCCTTCACCGATGCCGACAGAATAGACGAAACCGGACTGGAAAGGCTCGTCGAATGGTATCTGGACAATGGAGCGGACGCCCTGTTCGCGGTCTGCCAGTCGAGCGAAATGCAGAAACTGACACTCGACGAACGGATATCGCTGGCGCGCAGCACGGTGCGGTTCGCAGCCGGACGCGTTCCGGTGGTCGCATCCGGGCACATCTCCGATTCGCCGGAGGATCAGATTGCGGAACTTGCCGCCATGGCCGAGACGGGCATCGGCGCCTTGGTGCTGGTGACGAACCGTCTCGATCCGCGAAACGGGGGCTTCGAAGTCTTCCGGTCGGCGCTCGAGACCATTCTCAAGCATCTTCCGTCCGACCTGCCGCTCGGGCTTTATGAGTGTCCGGCACCCTACCGTCGCCTGCTTTCCGACGACGAAATGAAGCTGTGCCGCGACACCGGCCGTTTCGTGGTGCTGAAGGATGTCAGTTGCGATCTGGAAACCGTAAGGCGACGGGCTCGGATGACTGCCGGGACTTCCTTCGCCATCGTCAACGCCAACGCGGCGATCGCCTTCGAAGCGATGCGCGCGGGATCGCGTGGATTCGGCGGGGTCTTCACCAATTTCCATCCCGATCTTTATGCCTGGCTTTACGCGCACAGGGAGGAAGACAGCCCGCTGATCCGCGACCTTGCCGTTTACCTGGCACTGTCCGCGATGGCGGAAGGCATGGGCTATCCCAAGCTGGCCAAACTATACCACCAGCGCCTCGGCACATTCGAATGCACCCATTCGCGCGTGACGGACTACCACCCGTTCGAGCGCCACTGGGCCTCGGCCGACCTGCTCGATCATATCCATGTCGGCGCGGAACGCTTTCGCGCGCTGATCGCCGACACCTGACCCCGTAGCTCTGCCGACTTCTGATCCAGGGCGGACAACAGTCCGGAGCGCGCCGGCGTATGGCAGAGACGCGCATGATCGCGATCACCAGAACGGCATGTGAGCCGGATCGAGCATGATCTCGATCAGCAGCGGCCTGTCGCGGCGGGCGATGGCCTCGCGCGCGAGGTCGAGGTCGGCCAGGGTGCGCACGGTGACACCCTTGCCGCCGAGCGCGTCGGCGATCGGCGCGAAATCCGGCCAATCGAACAGGCTGATTGCCGGATCCATCTGCTTGTCGCGCAGCAGCGCGTATTCCGCGCCATAGCAATTGTCGTTGCAGAGCACCACGATCAGGTCGGTGCGTTGGCGCACGGCGGTGTTGAACTCGGTCAGCCCGCCAAGCATGAAGCCGCCGTCTCCGATCGTCAGCACCACCGGCCGCCCCGGCTCGGCCGCCGCGGCTCCGATCGCCTGCGCCATGCCGAGGCCGATCGAGCCGAAGCTCGCCGTCTGGACATAGAGCCGCGGATGCTGGACGCGGAGGGACTGCATCGCCTTGACCATGTGCCGGCCCGCGTCGGTGACAAGGATGCGGTCGGGCGGCAGGATGGCGTCGAGACGGCAGAGCACATCGACATAGTCGAGCCGCTGCAGGGAGGCTTCTGCCCGCGGAGGCGGCTGGTCGGCAAGGCCGTGCGGGGACAATTCGCCGCGGAAGCCCGAGGGCGCGATCTCGGCCTCGTCCAGCCAGTAGATGATGCGCTCGACCGTCTCGGCCACGCCGCCGACGAGGCCGATGTCGGGCGTGTGGCCACGGCCGATGCCCGCCGGGTGCGAGGCAAGCTGCACCACGCGCTTGCCGTCGACGAAGCCGCCATGCGAGGTGGTGTGGAAGTTGAGCGCCGCCCCGAAGGCAAGGATGCAGTCGCTCTTCATGAGCGCGTCGGTCGCTCCCGGGGCGCTCAGCGTGCCCATGATGCCGAGATCGTAGTCTTCGCCCCGAAAGAGATCCTTCGCTCGCAGCGTGGTTGCCAGCGGTGCGTCGATGCGCGCGGCAAGCCGCAGCAACGCCTCGCGCGCGCCATCGCCGATCGCGTCGCGGCCCGCCAGCACGATCGGGCGCTTCGCCGCCGCGACGATGCCGATCGCTTCGTCGAGATCGGCACCGGCGGGCGTTGCCGAAGGCTGCGCAGGCGCCGCCAGCATCGGCGCGAAATCGTCCTCGACGGAAGCGCGCATGACGTCGACGGGAAAGTTGAAGGCCACCGGGCGTCGCTCGGCGTTCGCGCGGCGGATCGCGCGCGCGAGATCGGCGACCGCGCTGGCCGGCGTGTTCATCTGCTCGAAGCCGGCGCCGGTCGCAAGGATCAGATCGCGCTGGGCGATCTTCTGGAGGTTTTCCCGGTCGCCATAGGCGGTGTCGCCGCAAAGCAGCACCATCGGCGTGCCGGCCTTCACGCCCTCCGCCAGCGCCGTCAGGGTGTTCGTCACGGCGGGGCCATGCGTCACGGTTGCCAGCCCGGTCCTGCCCGAAACCGAGGCGTAGCCGAGCGCCATCAAGGCAGCGCCGTTCTCGTTCGCGGCCGCGACGAAACTCCCTCCGTGTCTGCGCATGAAACAGTCGGCGAGGTAGACATTGGCATCACCGGTGACGCCGAACAGCGGGCCAAGCCCGGCCTCGGCAAGCGCATGCGCCAGAGCTTCGTAGACCTTCACCGATGCCGCCATGATTCCTTCCCTTCTTTCTCACTGCCGGCCAGTTCGCCACGACAGCGCCTCCCGAATCCCAGAGAGATGCCAATGTGTCTCATATAATGGGACAATTCCAGCCATCCGGTCGATCTCTCTACTCGCCGGTCAACGCATCCGGACAAAGGATGTCGAAAGCTGATGAAACGCAATATTGACATGCCTGCAGGTTCGTGTCGATGATCTGATCGACAGATCACAGAATCTGAGCCGGCGGATGGTGCTGCGGCGGTTCATGGAAATGTGTCCCACATCGTAGGAGATTGGCCTGCCAATCCCGCTATGCGAAACACCTGAAGATTGCCGGCGGGGCCGGCGGGAGGAATTGATGAAATACACCTGGCCTTCAATCGGCGCTTCGATCGCTGCGATGGTCACCGGCATGTTCGTGGCCTGCTCTTCGGCATCGGCCGCCGAAGCGTGGCTCGAGCAGCTCGAACCCCGCGTATTGAAGCTCGCGGACTTCTCGGGCGACCAGAACGCCAACTTCGGCGCTGCGATGGTCGAGTGGGAGAACGCCATCACCGAGTTCACCGGTGGCAAGATCACCTTCGAGAACTACTGGTCGTCGTCGCTGCTGAAGGCGACGGACACGCTGCAGGGGGTCGGCGACGGCGTCGCCGATATCGGGTTGATCATCCCGAGCTACTACCCGCAGCAGCTTCCCGTGGGCTCCTGGCTGTTCGGCCTCGGCGCCGCGCTCAGCGGCTCGACCGTGCACGACGTGGCGGCGGGCGGTGCGACGGCGCTGGAGACAATCCTGACGCTCGACGCGCTGACGGAGGAGTACGCCTCGCACAATGTCAAGGTGCTGCAGGGAACGTCGACTCCCGCCTACAACCTGCTCTGCAACAAGCCGATCGACTCGCTGGCCGACGCCGGCGGCAAGCGCGCGCGGGCTATCGGCGCCGTCTGGTCGGACACGGTGACCGCGCTCGGCATGACGCCGGTCAGCATCGCCTGGAACGAGGCCTATGAAGGCCTGCAGCGCGGCGTGTTCGACTGCATGGTGATCAACCCCAACCAGTATGTCGACGGCCTGATCCTCAAGGATGTCGCGCCCGAATATATTCCGGTGACGATGGCGCAGCTCCAGGCGTCGACCTGGGTGATCAACCTCGACGTCTGGGAGAGTTTCCCCGTGGAGCTTCAGAATTTCATCACCAGGGAAAACATCCGCGCCGCCTACAACATCTGGAAGGGCTACCTGAAGATCGAGGCTGGCGCGGGCGATCTGATAGCCGAAGGCAAGGTAGTGCGCACCCACGATGTCTCCGCGCTCGAGCCCGTCGCCATGAAGCAGCGCGCGGAGTCCGTGGCCGCACTTGCCTCCAAGGCTCCGGCCACCGTCACAGACGCACAAGCCGTCGTCGACCGCTATCTGGAGCGGATCGCCTACTGGACCGGGGCACTCGGCGCCGAGGGCTATCCGGTGGCGGAGCGCACGCCGGAGGCGATCCAGAAGGCCTTCGCCGGCCTGCGCGACGTCGACCTGTCGGGCTTCTACAAGAAGTTCGACGGGGAAGTGACCCCGACGCTGCTGAAATAGGCCAGGGCAATTCCAGCAGGAGTGCGCAGCGGTTTGCGTCCGGAATTGCTTGGGAACAACACGATAGGGCATTTCCGCGACTCGGAGAAAAGCGGAAATGCTCCATGGGTGCCGCTGCCCGCGGGCGGGCGGCGGCGCGAGCCGCATCCTGCCGCCGATTGGAAGGCCTCGAAACGATGACCGACAACGCAAGCCGCGCCGGCGCGGCGCCAGGGCGGATTGCCGCCGCCTTTCGCCTGATCGACCGCATGAGCGCCATCCTCGCCGCCGCGGCAGCTGCGGCGCTGGTGCTTCTGGTGGTGAACATCGCCATCGACGTGGTCGGCCGCACGCTTTTCCAAGCGCCTCTCGTGGCCACGCTGGAGATGACCTCCTATTGGTGGATGCCCGGCCTCACTCTGCTGGCTTTCGCCTATACCGAGGTTCGCCAGGACCACATCAAGGTTACCATCCTGCTCGACGCCCTGCCGCCGCGCATGCGCCAGATCGTCGAGGGCTCGTTCGGCGTCCTGACGATCCTGCTTCTGGCTGCGCTCGCCTGGTACACGCTGGCCGACGCTTTGCAGAGCGCTCACATCGGCCAGACGACGCCGTCGACGCCGCCGGTGGCGATCTGGCCCTTCAAGTTCGCCGCGGCGGCCGGCATCGCGATGCTCTGCCTGCAGGTCGCGGCGACGACGCTGCGCCACTTCCTGGGCGTGCTGCCGAGGACGGGCGGGCCGGACGGCGAGGCGGACCGGCCATGAGCACGATCGAGACAGGAAACCCGTCGGCGGCCGGCGCGGGTGCGCCGCGCAGCCATCGCCTCGCGCGCGCCGTCTTCGCGGTCGCGGTCGCCGCGGCGGTCGGCGCCATCGCGGCCATGTTCTTCGGCGGCCTGCCGAAGCCGGCGATCGGGTCGCTGGTCGTGTTGCTCAGCATCGCCCTGCTGCTGATGGGCATTCCTGTCGGTATCGCCATGCTGGGCGCGGCGCTTGTCGGCCTCCATGCGCTGAGCACCACCAGGGTCGTGACCTCGACGCTCAAGGCGGTCGCCTACGATTCGGCCGCGTCCTGGTCCTACAGCGTTATCCCGATGTTCATCCTGATGGGCATGCTGCTGTGGAAATCGGGCTTGACCGCCTCGGCATTCGAGACGGCGCGCCGCTGGCTCGGCTGGATGCCCGGAGGTCTCGCGGTCGCGACCAACTTCGCCGGCGCCACTCTTGCCGCCAGCAGCGGCAGCACCATCGGCATCACCTATGCGCTCGGCCGCGTCTCGATCCCGGAAATGCTGAAGTCGGGCTACCACCCGCGGCTTGCCGTCGGCTCGGTCGCGGCGGCCGGCACGCTCGGCCAGATCATCCCGCCCAGTCTGCTGCTCGTCGTCTATGCAGGAGCGGCTGCGGTGCCGGTAGGCCAGCAACTCCTCGCCGGCGTCGTCCCCGGCATCATCCTCGCCCTCGCCTTCGCGCTGATGATCATCGTCCACGCTATCGTAAGCCCGGCGCTGGCGCCGCGCGTCGACATGAGCGGCGTCACCTGGCGCATGCGCTTCGCATCGCTCGCCGGCATCGTGCCGATCGCAATCGTCGTGCTGCTGGTCATCGGCGGCCTGTTCGCCGGCATCTTCACCGCCACCGAATCGGGTGTGTTCGGCATGATCGCAGCGCTGATCTTCGGGACCGTCCATCGCCTGCGCGAGGGTGCAACGGCGAGCGACATCTGGACCATGGTGAAGGAATCGATGGTCGGCACGCTCACCGGCACCGCGTCGATCTTCCTCTTGATCATGGGCGTCGCGGTACTCACGCGCGCCATGGCGCTGAGCCAGGTGCCAAACGCTCTGGCCCAGCTCATCGTCGACATGGGGCTTGGCCGCGTCGAGCTGCTGCTGATCCTGATCTTCGTCTACCTGCTGCTCGGCATGTTCATGGACACGCTGGCGATGATGCTGCTGACCATTCCGGTGCTGCTCGCCCCGCTCGAGGCGGTGGGGGTCGATCCGCTCTGGTACGGCGTGTTCCTGGTGGTGATGGCCGAGGTCGGCCTGCTCACCCCGCCGCTCGGTATCCTCTCCTTCATCGTCCACAGGATCGCGTCCGACTCGCAAACCGGCAGGCCGATCGGGCTCGGCGAGGTATTCCGCGGCGTCGCGCCGTTCGCCGCGACCGCGATCGCTGTGCTCCTGCTGCTGATCGCCTTCCCCGACATCGTGACCTGGCTGCCGGGAGCGAGTTCGTCCCGCTGACCCCTACCCCTCCCGCGAGAGCACGGCATTTATCTCCTGCCTCAGCACCTGCGCCCAGACGCCAACGCCGCGCTCGTCGACCTGCGAGGCGAGCCCCGCGACGCTCAGGGCCAGATGCGGCGTCGAGCCGGGGCTGGGGATCGCCATGCCGATGCCGACCACGTCCTTGGCGACGTTGCCGCGGCTGACCGTGTAGCCGATCCGCTGTGTCTCGGCGACGAGGTCGTGGATCCTGTCGACCGTCAGCGTCGAATAGGCCGGCAGGTAGGGCTCGATCGTGCGGATGATGTTTTCCCGCGTCTTTTCGTCGAGCGCGGCGAGCAAGGCTGTCGCACCGGCCCCCACGCCGAGGAAGCGGCGCTGGCCGACCTCCACCGGGATGACGCGGATGACCGAGTTGCCCTCGGTCTTGAGAACGCACGCAGCCTCGATGCCGCTGCGGCTCAACAGGTAGGCCGTAACGCCGGTGCGCTGGGCGACGCGGTCGACCGCGACCCGCCACTTCGCGACTTCGAGCGCGCTGCCGGTGACCGTCAGCCCGAGCTCGTAGGTCAACTGCCCGACGAAATAGCGCCGCCGTTCGGTATCGTGCCGAACCAGACCTTCGTCGACCAGGCATTTGAGGATGCGGTGCGTCGTCGAACGCGGCAGCAGCACAGCCTGGGTGATGTCGGCGAGGCTGGCGCCCTGCGTGCCGCCGCGTCCCAGCCGGCGCAGGATGGCCGCGGCGCGCCGGATCGCCTGGGTTCCGTCGGTATTGCCCTCCGTGGGCGACTGGTCGCGACTTCCCATCTCGTCCTCGGTCTGTTCGGGCGGCCCGTGCGCGGCGGGGTCATCCGCTCTACGTGCACGGCCGCCGCGCGGTCAAGTCGATGCGCCTCCCGGACCTACGGGCATATCTATCCGGCGCCTTCACCGCGCGGCCGGCCCGAATGCGACCAGTCCGGCGTGACGGGCCGCCGCTCGGCCGACAGCGCTTCCTCTGTCAGGAACTTGGTGGTGCTCCAGCCCCCGTCCACGGCCAGCACCTGGCCATTGATCCAGGCCGATGCCGGCGACGACAGGAAAAAGATCGCCTGGGCGACATCCTCGGCAAGCCCCATCCGCGTCGATGGCGTCATGTCCACGTTCATGCGCCGGAAGCGCTCGTCGTCCATGCGGCCCATCGTCATCGGCGTGGCGACGACGCCGGGCGCCACGGCATTCGTCCGGATGCCGGTCGAGCCGTACTGGCAGGCAAGGTGCGTGGTCAGCGCGTTGATGCCGCCCTTGGCGGCCGAATAGGCGCCACCGCGCAGACCGCCCAGCAGCGCATAGGTCGAGCTGACGTTGACGATGGTGCCAGGCGTCGCCAGCACGCGCAGGGCCTCGCGACAGAAACGGAAGGGCGAGCGCAGCATGACGTCGAGAAAGTAGTCGAGCGTCTCGTCGTCGGTCTCATGCACCGGCTTGGGGCTGCCGATGCCCGCATTGTTGACGAGATGATCGAGCCGGCCGAACCGCTCGACCGCGAGGTCGACGGCCCGGCGCGGCGCGTCATCGTCGCGCACGTCGACGGCAAGCGTTGCCACCGGCGCAGGCCCGCCGGCAAGAGCACGCTCCATCGCGGCGAGCTTCCCGGCATCTCGCGCGACGCCGACCACCGCGATGCCCGCCTCCACGAACATCTTTGCCGTCGCCAGCCCGATCCCGCTGGAAGCGCCTGTGATGACCGCCACATGCATGGTCAATCCCTTTCCGAGAGGCTGGTGTGGGGCGCGAGCGGCGCCGGAAGCGCCAGCAGGTCGGCCGGCTGGCCGAGGCGAGACAAGAGGTGCGCCTGCTTGAGATAGTGGTGGACATCGGCCTCGGCCGAAAAGCCGATCCCGCCATGGACCTGGATCGCCGTACGGACATTGCCGAGCGCCGCCGCGGTCGCCAGGCGTCGAAGTGCAGCGATCTGGAACGATGCGTCGTCCCGGCCGTCACGCGCGGCGAGCGCGGCCATGTCGAGCTGCGCCGAGACGGTCTCGGCGGCGATCGCCATGTTCGCGCAGTGGTGCTTGACCGCCTGGAAGCCCCCGATCGGCTGACCGAACTGGTGGCGCATCTGTGCATAGGCGACGGTGAGATCGCGCGCGCCCTCGGCAATGCCGAGAAGCTGTGCGCTGATCATGAGGTCGGCGACGCCGAGAAGCCCGTCATCGCTCGACGTGGCGACGGTACGGCCGCTGCCGGCCCCGAGCCGCTCGACCGGGATCGACCGTCCAAGGCCCGTCTCCTGCCTGCCTGCCGCATCGCCGATCTCGACCAGCGCCAGCCTGCGGTTGTCGAAGACGAGTGCGAGGCTCGCGCTGCTGCGATCGACAAGCAGCATATCGCCGCCGACGGGTATAGCGGCACAGACGGCCGTCCCGCCGGCGATCACCTCGAATGCAAGGCCATCGCCTGTCGATGTCAACAGCCGCGCACCGACCGCGGCCGCCAGGACGCGGGTCGAGACGACATGTCTGCCGAGCAGCACGTGCAGCAGCGCTTCCTCAGCAAGGCTGAAGCCGGCACCACCTTGCGCTTCGGGCAGAGCCAGCCCTAAGGCGCCGAAGGCCGCCAGCCCGGACAGATCATCTGGATCGCGCCGGCGCAGCCGCGATACGGGATACTGCGCTTCCAGCATCGCGGCGGCGGTATCGAGGATTTGCCGCTGGTCCTCGGAGCGGTTGAGGTCGCAGGTCATGCTGCCTTGACCCGCGGCAGGCCAAGGATGCGCTCGGCGATGATATTGCGCTGGATCTCTGCCGTGCCGCCGGCAATCGTCTCGCTGTAGGATTCCAGGTAATCGTGGGTGGCCTGGCTGGCGATCAGGGCCTCGGCACCGAGAACGTCCATCGTCGCGCGATGGACGCGCTGGGCAAGCTCGGCGAAGCAGAGCCGCACCAACGATCCGTCCGATGCCGTCGCCGGTTCGCGCAGGAGCGTGCGGTAGGTCATCGCGCGCAGGGACGCTGCTTCGGCCCGCAGCGTCGCCAACCGCTCGGCCATGGCTGAGCCGGGCGCGGGCATGGCCAGCGCGATCAGGTCCTCGACCTTGACGGAAAGGTCGAGTTGCAGGCCGACCGCCGCTGTCTTGCGTTCGAAGGACAGCGTGTTCATCGCCACCCGCCAGCCATCGTGAAGGTCGCCCACCACATTCGACAGCGGAATGCGCACATTGTCGTAGAAGACTTCGGCGAAGTGCGTTGCGCCTGCCAGGTTCTCGATCGGGCGCACTGTGATGCCTGGGCTCCTCATGTCGCAGATGACCCACGACAGCCCCTGGTGACGCCGGAATCCGGGCGCGGTGCGAATCAGCAGTTCCTGGTAGTCGGCGACATCGGCGAAGCTGCTCCATATCTTCTGGCCGTTGACGACGAGGTGATCGCCTTCGACCAGGCCGGTAGTGGCGAGCGAGGCAAGATCGGAACCGGCCCCGGGCTCGGAAAAGCCCTGGCACCAGATCACCTGGCCGGTCAGGATTTTCGGCAGATGAAATGCCTTCTGTTCCGTCGAGCCGCACGCGATCAGCGTCGGTCCGGCGTGGTTCAAGGCTACGAAGGTGCAGTCGAGCACGGATGGCGCGCGTGCCCGGACATATTCCTCATACCAGATGATCAGCCGCTCCGGGGAAAGGCCGCGACCGCCATACTCGCTGGGCCAGCTTATCCCCGACCACCCGCCGGCGTGGCAGCGCGCGAGCCAGGCGAGCGCGTAGGCACGCGCGGCCGGACCATCATGCGGTGGGGGAGCAGCCGGCACACTGGCCAGAAGCCATTCCCGTGCCGCGGCGCGGAACACGTCGTCTTCGACGGTGAAGTTCAGTTGCATATCGGCCTCGCGGTCACGCCATCACGCCCGTGGCGCGGGCCGGCGCCGGGCGGGGGAAGAAGCCACCCTAGCCCAGGCGCTGCGTACAGTATAGTCCCATTATATGGAACATTCAAAATCATCGCCATGAACTCCCCCGAGACGTTGGCTTGCCATCGCATCCGCATCCATCCAGCCATCTTGCTGCTTTCAGCTTGACATGATCGACTTCCCGCCGCAACCTTCTTGCCAACCCCGGCGAAGACCGGTCGTCTCATAACGTGGGAAACGAGGTTTCCGGTGGACTTTGACTGGACGGATGAGGATCGGGCGTTTCGCTCGCGCGTCCGCGACTTCCTGAAGCGTGAACTGCCAGCCCGCTGGGCGGAGATTTCGCGCCACGGGCCCGGCTCGCGGGAGCAGACGGAGTTCTGCCTGGAATTCTGTCCAAGACTCGCCGAGGCGGGGCTTCTCGTCCCTCACTGGCCGCGCGAATGGGGCGGCGAGGATCGCCCTCCCTGGGAGCATTTCATCCTCGGCGAGGAGATGTGGGCCGCCGGCGAGCCGCGCGGTGCCCAGTACATGAACGTCAACTGGATCGGGCCGACGCTGATGCGCTTCGGCACGCCCGAGCAGCGGCAGCGCTACGTGCCGGAGATGGCGGCCGGCAAGGCGATCTGGTGCCAGGGCTTTTCCGAGCCCGATGCCGGCTCCGACCTCGCCCGCCTGCGCACCCGCGCCGTGCGCGACGGCGACGACTACGTCATCAGCGGCTCCAAGATCTGGACCTCCTATGCGGGCCTGGCGCACCACTGCTTCCTGCTCGCGCGCACCGGCGAGGCCGGCAGCGGCAAGGCCGGCATCGCCATCTTCCTGGTGCCGATGTCCATACCGGGCATCGAGGTGCGCTCGATCCCCAGCCTCATCGGCCACGGCGACATCCATGAGACCTTCTTCACCGATGTCCGCGTGCCGGCGAGCGCGCGGCTGGGCGAGGAAGGCCAGGCATGGTCGATCATCGGCTATTCGCTCGCCAATGAACGGGTCGGCATTCCACGCTACGAACTGTCCGCGCGCGTGCTCGACCAGATGGTCGGCGAGTTGCGGCGGCGCGGCGCGGCGGCAAGCCCGGTCGTGCAGGCACGCGCGGGTTCCGCGGCGGCGGCCTGCGAAGCCGCGCGGCTGCTGGTCTACCGCACCGTCGACAAGCGCGCGCGCGGCGAACAGCTTGGTGCCGAGGCGAGCCTCGCCCGCGTCGCGGTCGCCGAGGCCGACCACGCCGTAACCGATTTCGGCATGGAATTCCTGCCCGACGCCTTCGACGGCGACGCCTTCCCCGCGTTCCTCTCCCACCATGAGCGGGCGATCGTCACGGGTATCGCGGCGGGCGCGGCCGAGATCCAGCTCGGCCTGATCGCCCGGCGCTGGCTCGACCTGCCGAACGGAGACGCCTGATGCGCTTCGCGCCCAACGAGGACCAGGCCGCCTTCCTGGCCGTGCTCGACCAGATGACGGAGGCGCCGGAAGCCGGCTGGAAGGCGTCGCCGGACTGGTCGCGTTTCGACTGGTCCGATGCCTTCGATTCGCTGCTCGCCGACAACGGCTTCTTCGACTGCGCGCTCGAACCCACCTTGGGGCTCACCGCCGCGGCGGCGATGACCTGCCGCCTGGCCGGCCTGCCGGTGCTGGTCGAGGCGGCGGCGTCCTCGATGCTGCGGTCGCGCTGGGGGCAATCCCTGCCGCGTCCCGTGGCCGTGATCGACCGCGATGCCGGCCGGGCGGTGCCCTTCCTGCCGGTGGCCAGGTCGTTGGTGATGATCGGCACCGACGCCGTTTCGGTCGCCGCGGTTGCTGCGGGAGATTTCGAGCCGGTCGATAGCCTCTATGCCTATCCGATGGGCCGGCTGGCACCCGGCGCGCGGATCGCGTGGAGCAAGATCGACGACGATCCGCAACTTGTGCGCACGGCCTGGCGGACGGCCCTCGCGGCCGAATTGGCAGGCGTCCTGAAGGGCGGGCTCGACGCCGTGGTTGCCCATGTCACCCAGCGCCATCAGTTCGGCCGCCCGCTTGGCGCCTTCCAGGCGATCCAGCACCGGCTCGCGGCCTCGGCGACGAAGATCGAGGCCACCCGCTGGCTGGCGCTCAGGGCAGCGCAGACGCAGGATGCCGGCGACGCGGCGATGGCCATCGGTTATGGTCAGGAAGCATCGACGAAGGTGATCTATGACCTGCACCAGTTCATGGGGGCGATGGGCCTGACGCTGGAACACCCGCTGCACCGGTGGACCTACAGGGCGAGGCTGTTGCGGGCCGCTATGGGAGGAAGTGCTGCGAACATGACCGAGTTCTTCGTCAGGCGGTGGGGCGCTTCATGAGTGGCCTGCCGGAGTTCACCACCCTGCTGTTGTCGCGGCGGGAGCGGATCCTCACCATCACCTTCAACCGGCCGGAGGTACTCAATGCCTTCGCCGCAAGCATGCATATCGAGATCGTCGACGCGCTGCGCTTCGCCGCGGCCGACGATGGCTCCGACGTGATCGTGCTAACCGGCGCCGACCGCGCCTTCTCCGCCGGCGGCGACCTCGCCCGCATGGAGGAGTGCATCGCCAATCCCGTCGAGTTCGACCGCGAGGCCGCCGACGCCAAGCGTATCGTCTTTTCGCTGCTCGACATCGAGAAACCTGTGATCGCCAAGGTCAACGGTGCAGCGGTCGGCCTCGGCGCCACCATCGCACTGCTCTGCGACGTCATCTTCGCGGCCGACACCGCCCGAATCGGCGATCCGCACGTCAAGGTCGGGCTGGTCGCGGGCGACGGCGGCTGCGTGATCTGGCCGCAACTCATCGGCTTCGCCCGCGCCAAGGAGTATCTGTTCACCGGCGACCTGATTCCCGCACCGAAGGCGGCCGCGATGGGGCTGATCAACCACGCCGTGCCGGCTGCCGAACTCGACGCGCGGGTCGACGTCTTCTGCGACAGGCTGTCCGGCGGCGCGGTGCAGGCGATCCGCTGGACCAAGACCACGATGAACCTCGAGCTGAAGCGCATCGCCCACGCGTTGATGGACGCAGGGATCGCCTATGAGTCGGTCACCGTGCGCTCGGATGAACACCGCCGCAGGGTGGCGGCGATGAAGGCGGAGATGCAAGACCGCTCGGGCCGCGGCTCAAAGACCTGACTTCCTGAACCCCGAGATGCCGGCATGAACCCGCTCGACGATCGCCTCAATTCCCTGCGTGCCTCAGGCCGAACCCTGCCCGGCGAGGGCCGTGCTCTCGGCGCCGTCGCACTGGAGAAGGCGCAGGCCGACCCCGACCGTGTCATCGTCATCGAAGGCGAACGCCACTTCTCGCGCGGCGAGATCCTCGATCTGTCGCTGCGCCTCGGCGGCGCGCTCAAGGCGCGCGGTCTCGAACGCGGCGACGCGATCGCCTTCCAGCTTCCGAACTGGTGGGAGGCCTGCGTGGTCAACCTTGCGGCAGCGCTGTTCGGATTTCGCATCATTCCCCTGCTGACGATCTACCGGGAAGCCGAACTTGGTACGATCCTGCCCGTCTGCGGCGTCAAGGCAGCCTTTGTGCCTCGGGAATTCCGAGGCATGGACTACCCGGCACTGATGGAGGGCGTCGAAGAGCATCCTTTGCATGTCTTCACCGTGCGCGGCGACGGCAAATCGAACGACGATTTCGCGGCACTCGTCCGCCACGAGCCGGCCGATCCCGAGGTTCCGCCCGCGGACGACATCAAGCTTGTGCTCTTCACCTCCGGCAGCACCGGCAGGCCGAAGGGCGTGATCCACAGCCATGCGACGATCGACGTCATGACCCGGCATACGGCACGGTTCTGGTCGACCGGGCCGGGAGACGTCTTCCTCGTTGCCTCCCCGATCGGCCACATCGGCGGCTCGATCTACGCCTTCGAGTTCCCGTGGATCACCGGCTGCGTCGCGATGATGGCCGACAGCTGGGCTCCCGAACGGGCGGTCGAGCTGATCGACCGCCAAGGCGTCACCTTCATGGCCGGCGCCACACCGTTCCTCGCCGGGCTGATCGCCGCGGCCGAGCGGGCCGGATCGAACCTTCCGGGGTTGCGGCGCTTCATCTGCGGCGGAGCCAGCGTGCCGCCCGAACTGGTGCGCCGCGGATTGGAGCGCTTCCCGCATGCGACCGTCTCTCGCGCCTATGGCTCGACGGAAGTGCCGCTTGCCTGCCCCGGAATCCGTACGCGCGAGGAGGCGATGCTACGCGCCGACACGGACGGCGAATGCGCCAGCGAAATCCGCATCCTGTCGGAGACCGGCGAGCCGGTGCCCGAGGGCGAGAGCGCCGAGATCGTGGTGAAGGCTCCGCAGATGCTGATCGGCTATCTCGATCCGGCCGACGAGGACGGCGCCTTCACGAAGGACGGCTTTTTCCGCATGGGCGATCTTGGCCGGCTCGTGTCCGGCCGCTTCATCCAGATCACCGGGAGGAAGAAGGACATCATCATCCGCAAGGGAGAGAACATCAGCCCGCTGGAGATCGAGAACGCGCTGGCCCGGCACGAGGCCGTCAAGCAGGCATCGGTCGTCGGCGTTCCCGAGCCGGAGCGCGGGGAGATGGTGGTGGCCTTCGTCATCCCGGCACCGGGTGCAAGCTTCACCTTCGCCGACATGACCGCTCACTTGACGCGGCTTGGCCTCGCGCGCCAGAAGTTCCCCGAGCGGCTTCATATCGTATCCGAACTGCCGCTCAATTCGGTCGGCAAGGTCCAGAAGAATGAGTTGCGCATCTGGGCGTTGGAGCGCGCCTAGCGGCTAGGCATGGTTCCGACGGATCGTCGGTCACCGCGATGCTGGAAGTGAATTCGTGTGGTAGCGGACCAAATAGACCGCTGTTTTTTCTTGCGGTAGCCGCATCCGTCGCGGGGCGAGACCGCTGCGGGGCTGCCGTCGAAATCGTGAGCCTGCATCAGGCGGTCCTTGATATCCGCCGGCGGGTCGAAGGTGGTAGCTTCCATCCCGAGCGGGCCATGCACCCTTCCTGGCCCAAGCCAAGCGTTGGACTTCATGACGTCCTCGCTCGGAATTGACCGGGAGAGCTTCCTGTCCAACGCCGAAAAGCCCGCGTGAATGAAGCCTGATCGGAATAACCCAATTCCGCTGCGATGGCAGCGATGGTATTGCCACGTTCGCTCAGCCGTTTGAGTGTTTCGGTGCGGCGGACCTCCGACAGAAGTTCCGAAAAGCTCGTCCCCTCGGCCCTGAGCTGACGCTGGAAGCTACGCTCGCTCGTGCCGGCCGCGGCCACCAGCCGACTGATCG
The DNA here is from genome assembly GCF_016756635.1 of Mesorhizobium sp. L-8-10. Classification (NCBI taxonomy): domain Bacteria; kingdom Pseudomonadati; phylum Pseudomonadota; class Alphaproteobacteria; order Hyphomicrobiales; family Phyllobacteriaceae; genus Mesorhizobium; species Mesorhizobium sp. L-8-10. The sequence goes on from NZ_AP023263.1 coordinate 7,592,829, forward strand.
ACGGAGCTTCGTCGCAGTCGACCATGGAAGCAAGCAGCGTTGCCACCGCCGACGACAGAGTTCCATCGCCCCGCAGCGGATGGGTCGCTGTCAACCGACGACCCTCGACGCGATCGCGGGCTATGCCGGTGAACCGGCGGTCCATGATCCGGTCATCGATCCAGATCGTCAGTCCGCGCACCTTCGCAGCGTTAATCCCGTCGCCGAACCAGGGTACAAGATGCGCCAGCCCGGCTGTCGGATGGGCCGGCATCTCGATTCGCGTGAAGCGGTGCGGCGCAGCCCCGGTCATGCCGCAGATCCTGTCGATGATGGCGGCCGCGTACTGAAACAGGAGATGCGCGGTCTCGCCGTCGAAGCGACGTGCAAGCTGTTCGCGCACGATCGTCGCCCCCTGCCGCCGCTCCGTCGACAGGACTTCGTGCGAGGAATAGAAAGGCAGGGCCGCCCGGATCCGGTCGATCGCATCCCGCGGCGTTCCCGTGCCGAGCGCCACCTTGCCGATCAGTGCAAGCTCCAGGTTGCTGGTCTGGGCAAGGACGCGGCAGGGCAGGTCCGGGCCGAACCGGCGCGCGGCCGTGCGCAACAGGGCTGCAGCCTGTATGAGGGGAATGGGGCGGAACGGATCGGCGGCAAGGTCGGCCGGCAGTCCGGCCTGCTTCAATGCGTCTTCGATCGGGATTCCCTTGCTCGCCACCCAGCCAAGTGTCGGAAAGAGGGCGAACCCGCGGATCAAGGGAATGGTGACCGGCATTTCGCTCCGTGGACTGCCCGCGGCGATGTGAGGCCGACGGCATTGTAATCTGGCGCCAAATGCCAATCCAGAGGCTTAGCCCCTCGATATTCTTGGTATCGCCAGTATAGCCGAAAGGGGACCACGACATGAACGTTGTCAGGCATTTCGCTGTAGCCACGGCCACCGCAGCGACCCTTGCGCTCGCCCACCAGGCCGCATTTGCTCAGGAAGTCACCGGCAAGCTCGGTTCGCCGGAGGCTACAACCACCATCGACGGGCGCCAGCTTCCCCCGCCAGATCCCAGGTTCGGGGGCGAGATCAGGGAGAAGGCTTCCGAGTCGACGCCCTGGTGGCCGCCGCGCGTCGTGCCGCCGAAAGGCGCGCCGAACGTGCTGCTCATCATGACCGACGACCAGGGCTTCGGCGCACCGAGCACTTTCGGCGGTGTCATTCCCACGCCCACGATGGACCGGATAGCCAATGCGGGCCTGCGCTACACGAACTTCCATTCGACGTCGCTATGCTCGCCGACTCGGGCGGCGATCATTACGGGGCGCAACCATCACTCGGTCGGCTTCGGCGTGGTGAACGAGATCGCGACGGGCTATCCGGGCTACGATTCCATCATCCCGATCGAGAAGGGAACGATCGGCACCATCCTGAAGGAGAACGGCTACGCCACGTCGTGGTTCGGCAAGGACCACAACACGCCATCTTTCCAGTCGAGCCAGGCCGGGCCCTTCGGCCAATGGCCGAACGGCATGGGTTTCGAGTACTTCTACGGCTTCGTCGGCGGCGACGCGAGCCAGTGGCAGCCGAACCTGTTCCGCAACACGACCCCTATCTTTCCCTATCTCGACAATCCCGGCTGGAACCTCGAGACCGCGATGGCCGACGAGGCGATCCAGTACATGAAGCAGCTCAAGGAACTCGCCCCGGATAAGCCGTTCTTCATCTACTACGTACCGGGCGCCACACACGCCCCGCACCATCCGACACCGGAATGGATCAAGAAAATCAGCGACATGCACCTCTTCGACGAAGGCTGGAACACGGTGCGAGAGAAGATCTTCGAGAACCAGAAGCGGCTCGGCATCATGCCCGAAAACGCGCAGTTGACGCCCTGGCCGAAGGACCTGCCGGAGTGGAATTCGCTGAGCTTCGAGGAAAAGAAGCTCTTCATCCGCCAGGCCGACATATATGGCGCCTACCTCGCCTATGCCGACCATGAGATCGGCCGCGTCGTCCAGGCGGTCGACGACCTGGGAGAGCTCGACAACACGCTGATCATCTACATCGGCGGAGACAACGGCGCGAGCGCCGAGGGCATGCTCAACGGCACGCCGAACGAATTCACCACCTTCAACGGCGTTCCCGTTCCGGTGAAGGACCAGTTCCTCTGGTATCCGTTCTGGGGGTCGGAGCGAACCTTCCCGCACTTCGCGGCCGGCTGGGCCTGGGCGATGGACACCCCGTTCAAATGGGTGAAGCAGGTCCCTTCGCATTTCGGCGGCACCGCGCAGGGCGTCGTCATGTCATGGCCCGGCCACATCACCGACGTCGGCGGGATTCGCCGCCAATTCCACCATGTCATCGATATCGTGCCGACCATCCTGGAAGCGACCGGTATCACCCAGCCGGATACAATCGACGGTATCGGGCAGGCCCCGGTCGAGGGTGTCAGCATGGCGTATACATGGGGCAAGGACGATGGCGACGCGCCCTCGACGCACGTGACCCAGTACTTCGAGATGCTCGGCAACCGGGCGATCTATCACGACGGCTGGGTTGCAGCGACGACGCCGGTGACGCTGCCCTGGGAACTGAGCACGGCGACCCCGCCCGACGTGACCACCGGCTACAACTGGGAGCTCTACAACGTCGCCGACGACCCCACCCAGGCGAGCGACCTCGCCGCCCAGCATCCCGAAAAGCTGAAGGAACTGCAGGATCTCTTCTACGTCGAGGCTGCAAAGTACAATGTCCTGCCGCTCGACAACTCGACCCTGGCGCGCTGGAACACGCCGCGCCCGAGCCTGACGGCGGGGCGGACAGAGTTCACCTACCGAGGCGTGCTGTCCGACGTGCCGGCGGCGGCGGCCCCGAGCATCCTTAACAAGGGCTACACCATCACCGCGCAGGTCGAGATTCCCGAGGGCGGCGCCGAAGGTATGATCGTCACCCACGGCGGCCGCTTCGGCGGCTACGGCTTGTTCCTGAGCAAAGGCGAGTTCGGCGTCGGCCGCGGCAAGGTGGTGTTCCTCTACAACCTGCTCGACCTGAAGCGAACTGCATGGGAAGGCCCGGAACTGGAGGCGGGCAAGCATACGATCGTCTTCGAGTTCAAGCCCGACGAGCCGGGTCTCGGCAAGGGTGGTACCGGCGTGCTCTCTGTGGACGGCAAGGAAGTGGCGAGGAACAGCCTTGAGCACACTACGCCGATCACCTTCCCCGAGGACGAAACCTTCGACGTCGGTCTTGACACCCGCACCGGCGTGGCGCTGGTGGAGTACCGCTACGACGTGCCGTTCAGGTTCACCGGCACGATCGACAGGCTGGACTTTGCGCTCGCGCCGGAAGTCACTGCGGCGAAGTAGCAGCGGGCGGCGGCGCGGAGGCGCAGGCATTCGATGACCGGCAGGCTTATGAACAACGCACTGATGGTCGCCGCCATCGGCGAGGCCCTGACCGGTGCCGCGCTTTTCGTCGCGCCGTCGCTCGTCTCGGTGCTGCTGCTCGGCGAGGACTTGTCCGGCATCGCCGTCCCTGTCGCCCGTGTCGCCGGCATCGCCCTGATAGGCCTCGGGATCGCCTGCTGGCCCGGCCCGCCGCTCGCCGGCATGCTGGTCTACAGCGGGGCGGTCGCGGCCTATCTCGCCTGCATCGATCTGCAGGGCGCGCGCGCAGGCATTCTTCTTTGGCCGGCGGTCATACTGCACGTCGTCCTTACAGTCCTGCTGGTGCGTGAACTGGTCAAACCTCGGCGATGATCCGTGCCGCCACGCTGCTCGACAGGCAGGACATATGGTAGCCGAAGTTGGAGAGCCGACGTCCCCGGTGGGCACAAGCAGGGATCCTGCTGGATCTCGGCGAGTTGGACCTCTCTGGCGCTGGCGCCCAAAGGATCTTCCGGCGGCGCAGCGGCGCCATCGAAGGCACCATGCAGCAACTCACCTCAGATGCGCAGTTCATCGAGGAGTTCCTTGGTCTCCCTCAGGTCCGACAAGTCGAAACCCTCGGTGAACCAGTCGTAGATCGGGGTGAGGAGATCGGCGGCCTGCCGCCGCTCCCCTCGTTCAACCAGGAGTCGCGCGATGTCGCGCGCGGCACGCAACTCCCAGAAGCGAGCGTCCTGACTTTTAGCCGTCGCCAGCGCCCGCCGGAACGCCGCTTCCGCGCCGGCGCCGTCGCCGGGCCGCAGCCGCCGCCGAATGACACCCTCTCGGCGCTGAATTTCGGCCAGTTCGTAGAAAGCCCCGCTGCGCCTCGCCAACTCTTCGGACGCTGCGATCGTTTCGAAGGCCAGAACATCGCCGATCGCGGCCTGCGCCTCTGCAAGGACCGATCGCGACAGGGCGCCGAAGAGGCCGCTGCCCGTCGCCTCCACCTCCTCGATCAAGCGAGGCAGCGCATCGGCAGCACCGGCGGGGTCTCCCGTTGCGAACATAGCCCAGCCTGCAACAATACGGGCCATTGCCTGCCAGAACTGGAGGCCACGCAGCCGTGTTTCCGAAGTAACCTCCAACGCCAGTTCCCTCGAACGGGCAGCCTCTCCCGCCAATGAAGCCAACGCAGCGCGGTGCCAGATCGCGTGGGCCTTCGTGTGGACCTCACCCGACGCCTGGACGACATCCCACGCTTCACCGGCCAGTGCGCGGGCGCGATCAGGAAACCCAAGCGCCAGTTCCGCGAAGGCGAGATAGGAATTGATCGACACGATCGGATCAGCGCCCGTCACGGCGCTGAGACTTTTGTCGCGCTCGTGATCGTAAAGCGAGCGCGCCGTTCCCAAAGTCTCACGGGCCTCGGTAAGCCGGCCTGCCATTGTCTGGCTGTCGCCCAGCATTCGAAGAGCCATCATAGAGAGTTGAGGATCTCCCCGGCGGGTCGTCTCCTCACGCATCTCCTTGGCGACGACGAGCGCAGGACCGACGTTTTCGCGCACGTGGTAGACAGCCCAAACTCCATAGCGGGCGAGCATGAACAGCCGCTGATCGTCGGCATCCCGGGCCAGGGCATCTGCGCGAGCGTAAAGGGTCTTGGTTCGTTCGTGGCCGTAGCCGTAGCGGACAAGCGACAATTGGGAGTGTGTGATTGCAATGGCGGCTTCCGCCCGCCTCCGCTTCGGCACATCATGGAGCGCTGGCAGCAACGCGAGTGCGCTTGCCAAATGCGCCTCGGCCTCGGCGAAGGCGGCCCGGCCGACTGCGGCCTCGGCGGCCTCGTGCCACCAGCCGATCGCTCGCTCCGCGTCGCCGCCCGCCTGGGCATGCTGGGCGAGTATCTCGGGACGAGCCGCGCCACTGACCTCAAGGATTCCCAGAAGGCGCATATGAAGCAACTGCCGCCGGCTCTTGAGCATGCTCTCATAGGCGGCATCCCGGACCAGCGCATGCTTGAAAAGGTAGCTCGCGTCGGGCGGCACGCCCCGGCGAAACACCAGTTCGGCCTCGACCAGCTTGCGCATCGCTTCGGTCAGGTCCGCCTCCGGCATGGCGGCGAGGGCCGCGATCGAACGATAGTCGAAGCTGCGGCCGATGACAGCTGCCGTCTGTGCCACCTCCTTCACCGGCTGCAACCGGTCAAGACGGGCCATCAGCGAGTCGTGCAGCGTCGTCGGTATCGCCAACGCGCTCAATGGCCCCTCGAGGCAATAGGCATCGTTCTCCTCGTGCAGCATGCCGGACTCAATCACTGCCTTGGTCATCTCTTCGACGAACAGGGGCACGCCGTCGGTTCTGGCGGCGATCTCTTCGAGCAAGTCGTCCGGCAAGCGCTTGCCGCGGGTGATGCGCAGGACAATTGCCTGCGTCGCCGCGCGCGCCAGCCGGTTCAGCGCCAGCCTCGTCACCACCGGATGACTAGCGAAAGACGCGACGAAGGTCGGGCGCGCGGTGATAAGCATGAGGACGCCGATGCCCTGCACGCGATCAAGCGCAAGCTCGATCAATTCCAATGTGGTGGGATCGATCCAATGCGCGTCCTCGATCACCCACAACACAGGCCGCCGTTCGGCCAAGCCGGCGAGTTGGTCGATCAGGACAGCGAGAGTGCGATTGCGGCGCTGCTGCGGCGTCAGTGCCGACGCGCCATAACGCGCCTCGCCGTCGATACCCAGGATCGCCGCCACGAGGGGTGCAGCCTCGCCGATATCGTCGCTACCTCGGGCAAGAAGCGATTCCAGCCGCTCCAGCCGGCGCTCGGTGCTATCCTCCGCGGCGAAGCCGGCCGCGAAGGTGAGGTGCTGGATCACCGGGTAAAGCGCGGAATCCGTATTGTAAGGCGAGCACTGATAGCGCAGCAGGAAATGTGGATCGCCTGCCGATGCCTCGATCAGCGCCTCGGTGATCCGCGACTTGCCGATGCCGGCCTCGCCGGTGAGCAGCACCACTTGGCCTTCGCCACTCCTGGCCTGCCGCCACCGCTCCGACATGAAGCCGAGTTCCTGGTCGCGACCGACGATCGGCGCCAAGCCGCCTCCATGCCGGGCCGCGAAGCGGGTTTCGAGGGTGCGTTCGTCGAGCACGGCGAAGGCGGCGGTGGGTTCCTGGATGCCCTTTAGGGTTTGGGCGCCGAGGTCGCGCAGCACGAAGACGTCTCCCAGCAGGCGGCGGGTCGCCTCAGCGATTACCACCGTGCCGGGCCCGGCCGCGCTCTGCAGCCGTGCTGCGAGATTGGGCGTATCGCCGACCACGGCCTGCTCCTGCGCCGCACCCTCGCCAGCGAGGTCGCCGACGACGACAAGCCCCGTCGCGATGCCGATCCGCGCCTGCAAGGCCGTTCTGTCGGGTGTCTGCAGCCTTCCCATCGCTCTCACCACCGCCAGGCCCGCTCGCACCGCCCGCTCGGCTTCATCTTCATGGGCTTTCGGCCAACCGAAATAGGCGAGCACGCCATCACCCATGAATTTCGCGACATGTCCCTCGAACCGTGTGATCTCGCCAGCCACCGTGTTCTGATAGACGCGGATGATCTCGCGCATGTCTTCGGGATCGAGCTTGGCTGAAAGCGCGGTCGAGCCGACGAGGTCTGTGAACATCACCGTCAACTGCCGGCGCTCCGCGTCGGGCTGCTTTGCCGCATCTACGGGCAGCGGAGCGAGCGAGGCGGCAGCGCTACCAGACGCGGCGTTCAGGGAGGCGATCGCCTCTAGCAGCTTCTTACGATGGCCGACCGAGGCGACCCCTATGTCCTTGAGGTCGTCGCCGGTCAATTGAAGCAGCACTTCGCCGTCGACATCGTTCTCATCGAAAGCCTGCCGGTACCGCTCGAGCCCAAGGCCCACTAGCCAAGCCGCGATATCCAATGGCCTCCCCTATTCAGCCTGAGGCAGGATGATCCACAATACCTCAAACAAGAGCCGGTGTATCGTCCTGGCCTTGGCCTCTCATTGGGCGGCCGCGCCATACCGGGAACCAGACGTATGGACCGTGGCCATAGACGTCGATCCGGTGGGAGACACAGGAACCGGTGGGAGACACAGGACGAAAATATCAAGAAACTGCGGAAGAACGAAGTGTTCCGCCTTTCCGTAAACGGTTGAAACTGTTTGCTTCAACAGCCCGCCCCTGGGCATCGCGCTTTTCAATCGCACGCCGGTTCGCTGCGCTCCGATGGGGCGGCCTGGCCGGTCGACGGGCGGTCGCGCTTGCGAATTCCCTCGAGTTCGATTTCGCCGGCCAAGGGCACCGCTCTCAGGCAATCTTTTCGGGCTTTTCGGCGCATTCCATGCAAGCGAGAAACTCTTCGCGCCGCGGTGCAGGTCACCAATCCTCGTAGGCCGGGCAGCGATCGGCCGGGATTTCGGACAAGAGAAAGGTCTTGTCGTCGATGCCGGGCTCGAGGTCGATGCCGGCTTCATCATCGCAGCCGTCGCGCGACGCCCAGCAGGATTGATGATCGGCGAACAGTAATCTGCCCGGTTCGACTGGCCTTGGTGCGGTGGCGTTTCAGCAACGGAGGTTCAAGCTGCGGCGCGGGCCGACAAGACTTCAACAGTCCGCTTCCTGTCGTCTGCAAACCAAGTGGTAATGGCGCCCCTCATACATGGACATGATGGACTGGTGCGCGAGCCGCGCCTCTTCGCGCACCGGCGATGCCATCGCCTCCTCGATCGCCGCCAATGAGGGGTAATCGATCTGCTGGATGAGGAATACGGCAGGCGTGTCCTCATCGCATGTCACGGGCCAAAACAACCGTACCTTCTGCGCGTGTGGCAACCGGCGCCAGATTGGCAGGAGGTGGCTCTCGACGGCGACGAAGAAGGCCTCTTCCATCCCCTCGAGAATGTGCCCTTCGAAGAATGCAGTGCGCGTGAACACGGCTCGGCTCCGACAACAGTGAGATCAACGGCAGTTCTCGCCGCCATCTGAATTCGATGTCATGGACCTTGAAAAATTGGCGGGCGGCGAGCGCGCCCGCCAGATTGGCCATGGCCGCCGGGAGTGGAGCGTCCAAGGCTTGGCGGCGGTGGGCTCACTTCGACGCTTGAATACGCTCGATCAGGTCATCGCCATGCGCCGCTATATAGGTAGCCCAGGTCGGCTCGGCAGCTTTCTGGAACAAGGCCTTGTCCACGTCGCGATTGATCTCCATGCCGTTGGCCGCCAGTTCACCGAGGATCTCCTCCTGCTTCTCAATGCTCATCTTCCGCTGCATGGCGGTGGCCTCGGCGGCGACGTCCTGTATCACCTTCTGCTGCTCGGGCGTCAGCGCGTTGAACTTGTCGAGGTTCATCGCAAGCACCAGCGCGGAATAGGCATGCTCGGTGAGGGAGAGGTATTTCTGGACTTCGTAGAACTTGAAGGAATAGGTGATATTTATCGGGTGCTCCTGGGCGTCCACAACGCCGGTCTCAAGGGCCGTATAGAGCTCGGCCACGGGGAGTTGTTGCGGATTCGCATTGAGAATCGAGAACAACTCGTTGAGCGACTTGGAGTTGTTGGTACGCATCCTGAGGCCGGCCGCATCCCCCGGCACACGGATCGGACCGTTGTTGTTGGTTATGTTGCGATAGCCGTTCTCGGGAAAGGCGAGCCCTTTCAGGCCAACGGCTTCGAAACCGGCAAGCCCCTCCCGGCCGATCTCGCCGTCCAGCACCCGGTAGGCATGCTCACGGCTCTCAAGCATGAAAGGCAGGTCGAAGGCATCCAGCTTCGGCACCATGCCGGTGAAGTTGTTGAGGCCAGACATGACGATGTCGACAACGCCGGAGCGGGCGCCGGTGATCATCTGCTGGTCGTTGCCGAGTTGACCCTGCGGGAAGATCGCGACGGTTACCTCGCCATTCGTCCGCTTCGCGACCTCTTCGGCGAGGAAGACCGCGAGGTTTTGCTGCAGGTCGGTATCGGGGGCAGCATGGGCGAACTTCAGTTCGACACCCAGGGCGGCATTCGTCCCGCACGCCATGAGCGCCGCCAGGGCTGCCCCGAACAGATGTTTTCTCATTTCGATTTCCTTCGCGTTTGACAGTCGATTGTTCAGCCGATGAGCCAGCCCATCGGGACGGTGATGAGTTCGGGAACGAGCACGAAGAGCAGCAGCAGCGCGACGTAGACGGCGATGAACGGCAGGACGCCGGCGACCGCCTTCTCCAGCGGCACCTTGCCGACACCGCACACAACATTGAGCACGGTCCCGACCGGCGGCGTGATGAGGCCGATCGAAGTATTGATGACGAACATCAGGCCGAAATACACGGGGTCGATACCCGCCGCCTTCACGACCGGCATCAGAAGCGGCACGAGGATCAGGATCGTCGGGCTCAGGTCCATCACCATGCCGACGAGCAGCACCAGCACCATGATGGTCAACATCAGCAGCCGGGGGCTGTCGATGAGCGGTTCAAGGAAGGCGGCGAGGTTCTGCGGAAGTTGCGCCACGGTAATCAGCCACGACGCAACCATGGCGCAGCCGACGAGAAACATGACCATGGCGGTTGCCCGCGCCGAGCGGATGAGCACCCCGTAGAAAGCGGGCCAAGTCAGTTCCCGATAGACCACCGTCGAGACAAAGATGGCATAGACGGCCGCAACCACGGCGGCCTCGGTCGGCGTGAAGATACCGAAGCGGATGCCGCCGATGATGATGACCGGGAGCATGAGCGCCCAGATGCCATCCTTGGCCGCCGCCCAGCGCATGCTCGCCGGCACTTTGGGCGGTGTCTCCAGGTCGGCGCCGCGGACCAGGAACCACCACGTGGCGACGAGCGCCACGCCCATCATGAGTCCGGGCGCGATACCCGCCAGGAAGAGTTTGGCAATCGAGATGTTGCCTGCCACGCCCATGAGGATCAGCGGCAGCGACGGCGGGATTACCGGCGCGATGATACCACCGGAAGCAAGCAGCCCGACGCAATATTTTTCAGGATACGCCGCATCCCGCATCATCGGCAGCAGGATGGCGATCAGGGCCGCGGCGTCGGCAACGGCCGAGCCCGACAGGCCCGCGAGGATGACTGCCGTGATGATCGCGACATAGCCGAGGCCGCCCTTGCGGTGACCGACCATCGACATGGCCAACTTGACGATCCGCTTGGAAAGTCCGCCAACTGACATGGTCTCGCCCGCCACGAGAAAGAACGGGATCGCGAGCAGTGCATAGTTATCGACGCCGTTGACCAGCGACTGGGCCAGGATGTCGGAACTGAAGAGCCCCATCTGGAACATCAGCGCCGCGGAAGCGAGCAGCAAGGCAAAGGCGATGGGGAGGCCGAGCAGAATGCCGAGGATGAGGACTCCGAGGAAGAGGGCCAATGTCATTGCCGTTCCTCCCCGACCTCATCGGTCTCATATCCGGAACGCCCGGAAAAGACGCGGATCGCGGCAATGACCGCCATCAGCGCGCCGCCGACCGCGCCGGCGAGATAAACCGTACCCACCGGCAAGCCGCTCATCGGCTGGATGTTCGCCCAGTTGGCGAAGGTCTGGCGCATGCTGCCCAGAAACAGCATCGCACAGAACACGACGATGACGACCTGGATCAGCACGATCATCAGACGTTGCAGGCGCGGTGGCATTGCCTCCACCACCGATGTGAGTTGCAGGTGTTCGCCATGGCGCAGGCAGGCGACCGCACCGAGCATGACGATCCAGACGAAGAGGAAGCGCGAGACCTCCACGGAGCTCGCCATCGCGCTTGAAAAACCATAGCGCAGGACGACGTTGGCGAAAACGACACCGATCATTGCCAACATCATCAGCGCCATGACGGCGTCGAGGACCTTCCAGCCGGCATCGAAGATGCGACGAAATTGTCTCACAGGCGTCTCCTCCTCCCTGATGGACTTTTCCAGTATGTTATCGATAACATGGTTTGTCAACCAGGTTCGACCATTTGACCTGCAGCTGTCGCCAACTGCTTGTTCTTCCAACTGCTATTCTTCAACGGGTCCGCTATTTGCGGGGCTCGATCGCGTCGGCCCATCCAGCATTGCAGCAGGGGACACCGAGGAAACCGCCAGCCCCCACGGCCCGTGGTGAACACCGGCGGTGTCGGTCCTGTCGAACCCGTGGGCGCCGAAGAAGTCGCGCTGTGCCTGGATCAGATTGGCCGTTCCGCGGCTTTGGCGGTAGGCCTCGAAGTGGCTCAGCGCCGCGGCGAGAGAAGGCACGGGGAGCCCGCTCCCGACCGCGTCCGAGACAACGGCGCGCAGTTGCGGCACCGCCTTTTGCATGATCCGGACAAAGGCCGGAACGACGAGGAGGTTGGGCGCTTCCTTCTCCGCTTCGAATGCGGAGGCGATCGTGTCGAGAAGGTCGGAGCGGATTATGCAGCCGGCCCGCCAGATGCGAGCGATCGCGGGCAGCGGCAGGTTCCAGCCGAACTGCGCCGACGCTGCCGCAATCACCGCAAAGCCTTGCGCATAGGCGGTCACCTTGCCTGCAAGAAGGGCCATCTCGGCCGTGGCAACGAACGAGGCGCGCTCCAGGGCAGAGCTGCTGCCCAGGCTGCCATATGCCGCGGCTGCGAATTCCCGCTCCGTTTTCAGCGCCGAAAGCGAACGGGCCGCCACAGCGGCTTCGATCGCCGTCGCCGGTACACCCATTACCTGTGCTTCGATCACCGACCAGCGGCCCGTCCCCTTCTGGCCGGCCCTGTCCAGGATGAGATCGGTAACAGGCGTCTCGCTTCCAGGGTCCCGGGTCTCGAGAACCTTGGCGGTGATCTCGATGAGATAGGAGCGCAGCGGTCCGTCGTTCCAACGCCGGAACTGGGTCGCGATCTCCCCCGCGGACATGCCTGCACCATCCCGCATCAGGCCGTAGATCTCGGCTATCATCTGCATGTCGGCATATTCGATGCCGTTGTGGATGGTTTTTACGAAGTGGCCGGCGCCGTCCGGTCCCAGCCGCGCGCAGCAGGCTTCTCCGTTGTATTTTGCTGCGATCGCGTCGAGTATGCCCTCCACACGCGCGTATGACGCCTCGGTGCCGCCGGCCATGAGCGATGGCCCGTAGCGGGCGCCCTCCTCGCCGCCGGACACCCCGAGGCCGAGGAAGGAAAGGCCCGCCTCATCCAGGGCGCGCGCTCGGCGAATCGTGTCGCGGAAATTCGCATTACCGGCGTCGATGATCAGATCGCCCGGCGCCAACAGGGGTTGTAGCTGTTCGAGTTGCTGATCGACCGCTTCCCCGGCCTGGACCATGAGAATAATTGCGCGCGGCGGCCGGATCGCCGCGACCAGTTCGGCCAGTGTGCCGGCCCGGATTATGCGCTCCCCGAGCGGCCCTGCAGAATCGGCAAAGACCCTGAGTTTTTCTGCCGTGCGATTGAAGACGGCGATGGGATAGCCGTTTTCGGCAATGTTCAATGCGAGATTGGCGCCCATGACGCCAAGCCCGATCAGCCCTATGTCGGCTTCAATCGCCATGCGGTCAGTTCCCTCGTCAGCCTAGCTGCGCCGGTGCGTATTCATTCGCTTCGAAGACGTGATGGTGTATCCGCCCGGTGAACAGCTTCATGAGTTCGGCCGTGACGTCCCGGCTCTGGAACCGCACGTCCGACCGCAGCGCCCTGTCGCAAGCGTCCCTGTCCGGATAGCGGATGGCCAGGGCCATGGCATATTCGGGGGCGCCCTCGTCGCGCTGGGTGCCGTCTAGCACGCGGATCTCCTCGGCGCCGGGAAAGCGGGTCCAGAGCGGCACCAGCTTCTCCTTTACGAACTGGCGGAACTCGGCCTCGCGCCCCTGGAGAATCTGCCCCTCGAAGAGGGCGTAGCGTATGATCATGGCATTGTCCTTCTGAGATGGATTGCATTCGAGGTCATCGCGTCCCGGCCTCGTCCAGCGAGCCAAACCCGTCGAGTAGACGCATCATCTCGGCTGAATCCCTCGATCCCAGTCCTGCCGCGCAGAGCAGGCGATGGATCTCGACCACTTGGCCGGTCATCGGCAATGGCGTCTTCATCTTGAGCGCAAATGCCTGGAGGGAATCGAGGTCCTTCAGCATGTTGTCGATGCGGCCGGTCGGCGCGAAGTCGCGGGCGGCAAATTTGGCCATGAACTCCTGCATGATGCTGGAGTCCGCGCGCCCACCCTTGAGCGCAGCCGGAATTGCCTTGGGATCGACGCCGCCAGCCTCCGCCACCTTCACTGCCTCGGCGACCGCCTGGAAGATCACCGCGCAGAAAAGCTGGTTGATGAGCTTCACGGTCTGCCCGGCGCCGTTAGGGCCCATGAGCGAATAATTGGCGCAGAGATGACCCATCACCTGCCGGGCGCGATCGAAATCCTTCGCCTCGCCGCCGGCCATGACAGTCAACCGTCCTGAAAGCGCGCCGGGGACCCCGCCGGACAACGGGCAGTCCACCCATTTCATCCCCGTCTCATCGGCAAGCCGCTTCGCCATCTCGGCGGTATCTGCCGGATCGATCGAGGACATATCGATGAGAAGCTTTGTCGGCGCCGCCGCGGCGGTCACGCCACCTTCGCCGAACACCACGGCGCGCACGATCGAGGCGTGGTTGAGACTGAGAATGACGAACTCGCTAAGGCGCACCGCGTCGGCTACCGAGCCCGCGGCGCTGGCGCCTTTCTCGACAAGGGCGGCGACCTTGGCCTCGTCGAGGTCAAACACCGCAACCGTGTTACCCGTATCCAGCAGACGGGTGGTGATCGCCGAACCCATTAAGCCGGCGCCGATGACGGCTATCTTCGATGGTGCAGTCATGTCTCCTCCCTGATGGTTTCCAGCTATTCAGTCTTTGCCTGCTCCAGCCCCGCCACTGCCGCCAAGACGATGTCTTCCACCGTCATGGCTATTGTCACCGCGACGACACCGTCCTCGCCGCTGGGATCCTCCAGCGTCGCGAGTTGGCTGTCGAGCAGTGCCGGCGGCATGAAATGGCCTGTGCGGGCCTCCATGCGCCTCTTCAGCAGTTCCCTTGTGCCCTGCAGGAACACGAAGCAGAGCCGTCCGCCAGCGCCCCTCCGCAGACGGTCTCGATAGGCCTTCTTCAGCGCCGAGCAGGAAACGACGAGCCCCTCGCCTGCCCCTGCCGCCTGCGCGATCGCGGCGCCAATTCGGTCGAGCCACGGCCCGCGGTCAACGTCCTGCAGCGGGATGCCCGCAGCCATCTTCTTGACGTTCTCTTGCGGGTGCAGCGCGTCGCCTTCGACGAACGGCGTGCCGAGCCGCGCGGCCAGTTGCTTCCCCACACTCGTCTTGCCGCACCCGCTGACCCCCATGACGACGATCAGCGGGGGCGTCTTACAGACAGGTCGTGATACCGCCATCGACATAGAGCACATGTCCGTTGACGAAAGACGAGGCCGGTCCGGCAAGGAAGACGGCCGCGCCAACCAGTTCCTCGACGTCGCCCCAGCGCCGCGCGGGCGTGCGCTTCTCGAGCCAGGCCGAGAACTCGGGATTGTCGACCAGCGCCTGGTTGAGCGGCGTCTTGAAGTAGCCGGGCGCGATCGCGTTCACCTGCAAGCCGTGCTGAGCCCAGTCCGTGCACATGCCGCGCGTGAGATTGCGCACGGCGCCTTTCGTCGCTGTGTAGGGCGCAATGCCCGGCCGGGCCAGTTCGCTCTGCACAGACGCGATATTGATGATCTTGCCGCGCCCGCGCCCGATCATATGCCGCGCCACCGCCTGGCCGACATAGAAGACACTGGAAACATTGGTCTTCAGCAACTGCTCCCAGCGATCGGCGGGAAAGTCCTCGAGCGGAGTGCGGAACTGCATGCCGGCATTGTTGACGAGAGTGTCGATCGGGCCGACCTCGCCTTCGATTCTCGCCACCCCTTCCTCAGTCGCCTTCTGGTCCGTCACGTCGAAAGCGGCCACGTCAACGCTGTGACCGCTCGCGCGCAGGCGTTCGGCGGCAGCGGCAAGCCTTGCCATGTCGCGTCCGTTGAGCACAATCGACGCGCCGTGCCGGGCGAGCCCTGCCGCGAGCGCCAAGCCGATGCCCTGGCTCGAACCGGTGACCAGGGCCCGGCTTCCGGTCAGATCAAAGAGTGCGGTCACGGCCTCCTCCTGCTGAATTTACGCGCTGTTCCCACAACTTCTTGGCATCAGCTTTCCCCTTGACATGAATGTTATCGATAACATAGTCAAGAGGCATCAGACGTTTTTTGGAGGAGATACCGACCCGTGATCGAGATTCTGATGATCGGTCCCTATCCGCAATGGGACATGGAGGAGTTGGAAGCGAGATACCGGCTTCACAAGCTCTGGACGACCGCGACCCCCGATGAGTTGATGGCCGAAGCTGCCCGCGGCGTGCGTGCGATCGCCACGCGCGGCGAGTTGGGGGCCAGCGCCGCCCTGATGGACAGGTTGCCGAAGCTGGAGATCGTCTCCTGCTACGGTGTCGGCACCGACGCGATCGATCTTGGCTATGCCCGCGACCGCGGCATCCGCGTCACCAACACGCCGGACGTACTCACCGAGGATGTGGCGGATATCGGCATAGGCCTCGCTTTGGCGGTCTGCCGACAGATTCCGCAGGCTGACCTCTATGTGCGCAACGGAAGCTGGCGCGGCGGCAACATGCATCTCGTTACGCGCTTCCACGGCAAAAGAGTCGGCGTCGTTGGCATGGGTCGCGTCGGCGCAGCATTCGCCCGCCGAGCGGCTGCTTTCGACTGTGCCGTCTCCTATTTCGACATCGCCCCGCGTGCCGACCTGCCTTACGCCTTCGTAGGCGACCTGGTCGAGCTTGCCCGCGGCAGCGATTTCCTCATTGTCACGCTGTCCGGCGGCGGGAGCACCCAGAAGATCGTCAATGCGGAGGTGCTGGCCGCGCTCGGGCCCGATGGCTTCCTCGTCAATATATCGCGTGGAACGACGGTGGACGAGACGGCGCTGCTTGAAGCGCTTGAGGCCGGTACCGTCAAGGGCGCTGGCCTGGACGTGTTCTGGAACGAGCCGGCGATAGACGAGCGATTCCACCGGCTTTCGAACGTTGTGCTTCAGCCGCATCATGCCTCAGGGACGATCGAGACGCGCAAGGCCATGGGCAAGCTGGTCCGCGACAACCTCGCCGCCCATTTTGGTGGGCAGCCGCTGCTGACGCCGGTGGTCTAGCAGCCTGTCGGACTTGAGGCGGCATCCAAGATGCGATTCAGTTTCATGGATTGATTCTCCTGGATTGAGCGCCGCCAATGAGCAATTTCCGCCAGGTCGACCGTGAGACGGGGTTTTTGCTTCCGCCCTCGGTGGACGAATGGCTGCCGGAGCGGCATCTGGCGCGCTTCGTGGTGGAGGTGATCGATCAGTTGGACCTGTCGCGGATGGTCAAGGCCTATCGCGGCGCGGGCTCGGCCTCCTATCATCCGAGCGTCTTGCTTGGCCTGCTGGTCTACGGCTACGCCACCGGGGTTTTCTCGAGCCGCAAGCTGGAGCGGGCGACTTACGATTCGGTGGCGTTTCGCTTCATCGCCGCCAACGACCATCCCGACCACGACACCATTGCCGCCTTCCGCCGTCGCTTCCTTGGTGACATCGAGCGGCTGTTCACCGAGGTCCTGGTGCTGGCCCGGGAAGCCGGAATGCTGAAGCTTGGAACGGTGGCGCTGGACGGCACCAAGGTGCACGCCAATGCCAGCCGGCACAGCGCGCTGTCCTGGGAGCATGCGAGCAGGATCGAGGCGCAGTTGAAGACCGAGGTGAAGGAACTGATGGCGCTGGCCGAGGCGGCCGACAAGGCGGATGTGCCGGACGGCATGTCGGTTCCCGAGGAACTGGCCCTTCGCGAGAAGCGGCTGCGGCGGATCGCCGAGGCCAAGGCGACGATCGAGGCGCGTGCCAGGGAGCGCTTTGGGCGCGAGCAGGCCGAGCATGAAGCCAAGCTGAAGGCGCGCGAAGAGAAGGCGAAGAAGCGCGGTCGCAAGCCCGGCGGCAAGCCGCCACTGCCGCCGACCGCCGACCCGGGACCCAAGGATCAGGTCAATCTGACGGACGCGGATTCGCGCATCATGCCGGTGGCCGGCGGCGGCTTCGATCAGGCCTACAACGCCCAGGCCGCGGTGGCGGCCGGCAGCATGCTGGTGGTTTGCAACGACGTGGTGCAGGCGGCCAACGACAAGCAGCAGATCGCGCCGATGCTGGACAAGCTGGCCGCCGTTGCCGCAACGCTGGGCAGCGCCGAGACGCTGCTGGCCGACAGCGGCTATTTCAGCCAGGCCAATGTCGCGGCCTGCGTCGAGGCCGGGATCACGCCGATGATCGCACCGGGCCGTGAGCACCACAATCGATCCTGGAAGGAACGCTTCGCCGCCGCGCCGCCGGCGCCGCAGAACCCGACACCGGTGGAGGCGATGCAGCATCGGCTGGCGACGCCGGAAGGCCGCAAGGTCTATGCGCTGCGCAAGCAGACACCCGAGCCCGTGTTCGGCATCATCAAATCGGTCATGGGCTTCCGACAGTTTCACCTGCGCGGCCTCGAAAACGTCAAAGGAGAGTGGAACCTGGTCACCATGGCCTGGAACATGAAGCGGATGTTCGCCCTCTGCCGGGCATGAGGGCGTGGCGCCCATTCCGGCGCCGCTCGATCCATCGTCGAAGGGCCGAAGTGCATCATCAAAAGACCCAGATCATGAAATTTTCGCCGACCCATCCCTGTTCACTCAATCTCAATTGCCCCAGCCCGACAGGCTGCTAGGAGGGCTTCAAGGTGAAATCCATTGTTATCCACGCAGCCAAGGACCTCCGCATCGAGGAGCGAGAAGCCGAAGCACCGGGGCCGGGACAGGTCGAGGTCGCGATCGGTGCAGGCGGCATCTGCGGCTCGGACCTGCACTACTACAACCACGGCGGCTTCGGAACGATCCGGCTGCGCGAACCGATGATTCTTGGCCATGAGGTGGCAGGCACGATAAGCAAGCTCGGAGAAAGCGTCTCGGGCTTGGCCGTGGGCGACCGGGTCGCCGTTTCGCCGAGCCGGCCCTGCAACGCTTGCCGCTACTGTCTGCTGGGGCAGCAGAACCAGTGCCTGAGCATGCGCTTCTACGGCAGTGCCATGCCCATGCCGCACATCCAGGGCGCCTTTCGCCAGCGGCTCATCGTGGAGGCGTGGCAGTGCCACAAGATCGCCGACGGCGTCTCGATCAACGAAGCCGCGTTCGCCGAGCCATTCGCCGTCACCCTGCACGCGGTGAACCGCGCGGGGTCGCTCTTGGACAAACGCGTTCTCGTGACCGGCTGCGGCCCCATCGGGGGCCTCTGCATTGTCGCAGCGCGCGCCCACGGCGCGCGAGAAATCGTTGCCACGGACGTAGTGGACACGGTACTGGCGAAGGCCCAGGAGATCGGCGCCGACCGTACGATCAATGTGGGGACCCAAGGCAAGACCTTGTCGAGTTACGGCGCCGACAAGGGCTATTTCGACGTCATGTTCGAGGCTTCCGGCAACGAAAGCGCGGTGCGAGCCGGGCTGGAGGTGCTGAAACCGCGCGGGGTCCTTGTGCAACTCGGCCTCGGCGGCGATATTTCGATCCCCCAGAACCTGGTCGTGGCGAAGGAGATCGAGATGCGCGGCACGTTCCGCTTCCACGAGGAGTTCGGGCTCGCCGTCGATCTCATCAACCGGCGCCGCGTCGATGTCAGGCCGCTGCTCACCGGCGTTTTTCCGTTGGAGGAGGCAGTGGCCGCGTTTGACGCGGCGGGAGACCGCAGCCGCTCGATGAAGGTGCAGATCGCCTTCTGAGGCGGTCGCGGGTCAGGTGCTCTCCCGCTCGACAACCTTGTAGGTGGTCAGGACAAGCTCCTGGCCATGATCCTTCTCCTCCCCTTTGACGAGTTGGACGAGCCGCCGCGCTGCCTGCCGCCCGATGCCATAGCAATCGACGTCGACGGTGGTGATGCGCGGGTGGCAAAAATTGCTGATCTCGAAATCGCCGAAGCCGGCGATTGCAATATCATCGGGGACTTTCATTCCCCGGCGCAGGCATTCCATCAGCGCGCCGAAGGCCGAGAGATCGGAAACGCATAGAACCACTTCAGTGTCGGGCCAACGCTCGAGCATTGTCACCACGGCCTGCCCGCCCTGCTCGATCGAGATCGGCGGAACACCGAACGAAACCAGGCGCCCCGGCGGCAGGCCGAGTTCCTCGGTAGCACGCACAAATCCGGCGCGGCGCTGACTGCCGCGGGTATCCCGCGCGGTGGTCCCGCCTATGTAGCCGAACTTGCGATAGCCCCTCGCAGCCAGTGTCCTGACCAGAAGCGCCATCGCCTCCTCGTTGGAAAAGCCCACCACCTGGTCGATCGGATTCGGCGGCAGTTCCCAGGTCTCGATCACAGGAACACCGGCATTGTCCAGCAAACGCCTCGCTCGCTCCGTATGACTGCCGCCGGTCAGGATAATGCCCTCGGGCCGCCGCCGCAGCATCGACTCGACGAGTTGCTCTTCCTTTTCAACAGTGTAGTCGGTGTAGCCGAGCAGAAGCTGGAGCCCCGCCTTCTCCAATTCATCGGTGATGCCGCGGGCGGTGTCGGCAAAGTTGGAATTGTTGATCGAGGGGATGAGCGCGGCCACGAAGCCGGTCTTGCGCGATGACAGGCTGCCTGCCGACTGATCGAGCACATAGCCCAGATCGTTCACGGCCGCCATAATTCTGCGTCGGGTCTCGTCGGAGACCCGCCCGTCCTGCTTCAGGGCCCGTGACACCGTCATCGCCGACACACCTGCGCGGCGGGCGACATCGGCCATGGTTGGTGCCTGATGCTCTATCGGCTTTGCACTGGTCTTATCCATAGGGCCCCTTTCACCAGCAACCTCATGCCTGCGCGTCCTTGCAACCTGCAGCTTATTGTTATCGATATCACTCTGCAAGCAAGCCGCGGCCTAATTCGTCATGCTAGCTTGCAGTATCCGGCTCCACGGATTCCGCGTCACATGCGCGGCCGCGCGACCGCGGAAACGCCGAACCGCGGTAAGATCTCCTGCACGTTTCCGGGGGGCAAAGAAAGAGTCGCGAAAGCGCGTAGGCTGGCGCTCCCGAAGGAGCATTGCCTGAGTCCGCCAGCCCGCGCTCTCGCCCGAAGGCTCGTCGCGCGGGCCTTCTAGATAAAAGCGGTCCACCCTGTCGACGCACGATTTTGAAATTGCATGAAATATGACGTGACCGAATTTCATGCCAAAGATTTTCATGTCTACTTTTGACATTTCAAAGTAATATTTCAAGTCACCACTCGAATTGGTCACCAAAGATCTCCGTTCATATACACGCCAATACCGCCGACGCGCCTGACACCCGCACCGCAGGACGGGCGGACCGACGCCGGCGGAGGCTCCTGAGCCCTTCGCCACGGATCAGCGCTTCCCGAGTTGTAACTACAGTTTTACTGGCGCGGCGCGGAGGCCGGGAGTAACCTTGAAGATATCAGGAGGTCATGGTCATGCGTTATCTGGCCATTGCGATCGCGACCGGGCTTGCCACCATCGTGTCCGGCTGCACGACAAGCTATCTCGACAGCGTGAACTATCTCGGCAGCGCCGGCACGTACGAACCGGGCTATCGCTACACGGGCTACGGTCCGGCATATCTCGGGCAGACCGGCCTGTATGGGCTCAGCCCCGGGACGGCGCGTGTCCAGCGATCCGACCGCGCCCGTCTCGCCAGAGACAATGCCGAGCATAACTACGGCCGCTGAGGCCGAGAGGACTGTCGGGCCAGTCCGTCGGCTGCGCAGCGGCCCCTCCGCCGAACGCCGCGCACGCGTGCCGTTGCGGTGATTTCGGTACTCCGGCCGCGTGACCTTGTCGCGCCACGCCGGGTTCTCGCTCGAATCCGGCCTCAGGCCTCAATCCGGATTCACGGTTGAATCACGCACGCCGAAAGACGTTACCCAACGTAACAACAAGGGAGAGTGGGGCGCTCACGGACGCCCCGCAATCGAAGCCCGAGCGCGCCAATTCCAAAAAGGGGCGGCAGGCGCTGCTGGGCACCGGGGACGGAGCGCTGCCTCCCAAGCGTCTCCGTCCCCTCCGGCTTCACGCTGGGTTCACGTAGTCCGAGTTTACTTGCTTCCGGGCACGCAAAGGACGAGACTTGGCGGACCCGCCAGGAACAACGCTTTGAGGAGTGCCTTCAGTCAACGGCGATCAGCATTCGCGGCCTGTCCGCGCCAGCCGACCGTGTGTCGTAGAACTTCGGGGGTGACAAGTCATGACCGACGCAAGTTTCGCAACCAAGGCCCGCGCCTCGACCGTTCGGAAAAAGGCCAGCACGCTGCAGTCTGGTCGCGTGTCTCTCTCACGTCTCCCGGTGCAGGGTTTCGCGTCGAACCGGGATGCCGCCGGGGGCTGCTACTTCGAAGAATACGAGATCGGGATCGGCGCCTGGAAGGCGACGATCGTCAAGGTGCTGGACTACGGTTCAGGCCGCACGCGACTTCGGGCGCGATACGAAGCCGACCAGAAGGCCGGACGGCCCGAGCGGCAAAGGCGGCACAGCGTCCGCCGCCGCCGAGCGAGGCGCTACGTCGAAAGTTTCTGAACGGGAAGCCGCCCCTTCGCGTCGCCGCGCTGGATTTCGCGGCGACGAATGCGGCACCCGGCGCCTCCTGCAGGCCGATCCTGACATCATCTGCGCAATGCGCCTCGGAACGTCGAGATCATCACCTGGGCCGGCCAAATGGCCAGGGGACCACGTCCGGACGGAGCGGGCGGGCCGCGGCTTGTCGTCAGACGCCAATCCGAAACCTTCGGCCCGCGGTTTTCGTAGCTTGATCGAGATCAAGGGAATATCAGCGCTTTGCTGCTCGTTATCGAGCGCGGCGAGCAGCGTGGCATTTTGCCCCCCTTGGCACGATGGACGCCTCCCGGGGCAGCGACTATGATCTCGGCCAACATCGGAAAGGCATCATGAACTACCAGCGGTTCTTCGAAGAAGCGATCGATCAGATCCATGCGGAGCGGCGTTACCGGGTCTTTGCCGACCTCGAGCGGATCGCCGGTTCCTTTCCCCGCGCCATCTGGCGCTCCGGCGGCGAGGCCAAGGAAATCATCGTCTGGTGTTCCAACGACTATCTCGGCATGGGACAACACCCCGATGTCATCGCTGCGCAGCAACAGGCGGCCGCCCGGATGGGCACCGGCGCCGGCGGCACCCGCAACATCTCCGGAACCAACCATCCGCTGGTCGAGCTGGAAATCGAACTGGCCGATCTGCACGGCAAGGAATCGGCGCTCGTCTTCACCTCCGGCTTCGTTTCGAACGAGGCCGCCATATCCACCATCGCGCGGCTTCTGCCCAACTGCCTGGTGCTTTCCGACGAACTCAATCATGCCTCGATGATCGAGGGCGTGCGCCGCTCCGGCGCCGAGAAGAAGATCTTCCGCCACAACGACGTCGCACATCTCGAAAGCCTGCTCCAGGCTGCGGGCCGCGAACGCGCCAAGCTGATCGTCTTCGAGTCGGTTTATTCGATGGACGGGGATATCGCGCCGATCGCACGGATCGCCGACCTCGCCGAGAAATACAATGCGATGACCTATATCGACGAAGTCCATGCCGTCGGCATGTATGGACGTCGCGGCGGCGGCATCACCGAGCAGGAAGGCCTTGCCCACCGGATCGACGTCATCGAAGGCACGCTCGCCAAGGCGTTCGGCACCATGGGCGGTTACATTTCGGGGCCGCGCACCGTAGTCGACGCGGTGCGCTCCTATGCACCCGGCTTCATCTTCACCACGGCGCTGCCTCCGGCGATCACCGCGGCGGCGACCGCCTCGATCCGCCATCTCAAGCAGTCGGGCGCCGAGCGCGAGGCGCAGCAGCGGCAGGCCCAGCGCACCAAGGAGGTCCTGTCGGCGGCCGGTCTTCCGGTGATGCCGTCCTCGACCCATATCGTTCCCGTGCTGGTGGGCGACCCCGAGCTCTGCAAGATGGCGACCGACAGATTGCTCGGGCTGCACGGCATCTACATCCAGCCGATCAACTATCCCACGGTCCCGCGCGGCACGGAGCGGCTGCGCATCACGCCGACGCCGTTCCATTCGGATGCGCTGATCGCCGAGCTTCGGGATGCCCTGGTCGAGACCTGGGACGCCATCGGCATCCCCTATGGGTCGGCCGGCAAGCCTTCGATCGCCAAGACCGACCGCATCATCCCGCTGCTGGTACCCAAATCAGGCGGCTGAACCCCGGCACCGCCGGGGTCATGGCGACCGGCCTGGTGTCACTCGCCTTGCCGAGGCCTCCTGGCCAGAGGATCGTGGCGCATGCCGCGTCACAGTCCCCGCACCCAGGTGGCGATGCGGCCGGCCGCCTCCTCCAACTGGTCGAGGCGGCGGTGGAAGCAAAGCCGCAGAAAAGCCTCGCCGCCGACCCCGAAGGCGGTGCCCGGCGCCAGTCCGACATTGGCGTGGTCGACGATGTCGAATGCGGCGCGACGCGAGTCGGCGAGACCTTCGATCGCAAAGAACAGATAGAAGGCGCCCTGGGGAACCGTGAAACGCGCCCGCCCGGTCTCACCGAGGATGCGGCAGACGAGGTCGCGCGCCTGCCTCGCGCGCTCGACCTGCCCGGCCACGAAGCCTTCGCCCTGGTCCAGCGCCGCGACCGCGCCGCGCTGCATGAACTGCGCGACGCCAGAGGTCGAGTATTGGATCAGGTTCTCGAACATCGGCTGGAGCGAAGGGTGGACACGAAGCCAGCCGACGCGCCAGCCGGTCATCGCCCAGTTCTTCGAAAAGCTGTTGACGAAGAGAATGCGGTCCTCGTCAGCCATGATGTCGTAGAAGGACGGCGCGCGGCCCCCGCCGTAATGGAACAATGCGTAGATCTCGTCGGCAATGATCCAGAGGCCGCGTGCCCGAGCAAGATCGAGGATCGCCTGCAGCGTCGCCCTGTCGGCGGTCCAGCCTGTCGGGTTGGAGGGCGTGTTGATAAAGATCGCCCCGGTGCGGGGCGTGATCGCCGCCGCCAGCTTCTCGATGTCGAGCGCCCAGCCATTGGCGGTGTCGTCGAGCGGCACGGGGACAGGGCGCGCGCCGGCAACGCCCGCCGCGGCGGCGAGATTGGGCCAGGCAGGCGACAGATAGACGACCTCGTCGCCGGCCCCCGCGGTCGCCTGCAAAGCGAGCTGGATCGCCTGCATACCCGAGCCGACGACCATGAACTCCTCGTCGACGAAACGCCTGCCGAAATGCCTGCGGTGATATCGGGCGAGGGCGTCGCGCAGTTCCGGTATGCCGCGCTGCCAGGTGTAGAAGGTCTCGCCGGCATTCAGCCCGGCCACGGCGGCCGAACTGATGAAGTCGGGCGTCGGCAGGTCGCCCTCGCCCGCCCACAGCGGGACCAGCCCGTCCTTGTGCCGGCCGTGGTTCATCACGGCGACGATGCCGCTTTCCGGCGCCAGCCGTGCTTCGAGGCGCATCGTTTCGCTGAGGGTCATGTGGGTCGTCCGCGGTCGAATGAGTCGGGAGCACAATCCGTCAATACGCCGGATTTTGACAGGCCTCCGGCGGATATGGCTTTGGTCCAGGCAGGCCCCATGCCAACGGTCGATAAGATCGACCGTTGGACCGCGTCAAGGCGTCACCCGGTGTCGACAGGATTCGCAATGCGCGTTCTCATACGCATGCGGGTGCCTGTGCATCGCCTTCGTCACGGATCACGGCAAAGGGGGACGCGATCGAAGGCCGCGCCTTCCATACGTCGTCCGCCAGCCTCGCTGCCCCGGTAGCTTCCAGGGACGGTCGCAGCCCCAGCGCGGCTTGAAATGCGCCAGACCGGGGCAGATCGCCTTCGCCACGCGAACGCCGGTTTCGGGGCGCGATAAGTCCCGGAACCAGGCGCTCTCTCCCGTCGCAGCGGACATTTCCTCGACGAGACCGGGCAAAGTGCCGACCATCCCCGAGGCCTCCTCGGCAATCGTGCCGTCTTGTCCGCAAAGAAAGTCGAGCCTCTTGATGTCGCTCTCGACAAGCCATGTCGCGAGACGGAGGTCGGCATTGCTCATAGGCATATTCCGGGCTTTCCGGATTTCATGCGCGTCGAGCGCAAGCTCGGTCTGGATCATCTCGAGAAACGACGACCTCAGAGCATCCCCCAGGACGAAGGCGGCTGCGAACCCTACGGCGATCTGTTTGCCGTTCCGGTCGCACGACAGCGCCGCCACCGCATGTGCATTCCGGAAGGTCGAAATATCCAGGAACCACACCCGCCTGCCGGTTTGGTCCCGATGTTCGGCAAGCGCCTTGCTCAGATCGGGATCGCCGAACAGGCCGGGTGAAAGACGAGTGCGCACGCAGCCTGGCCACCACCAGATTCCGGTTGCATCGCGTTCGACGAGTTCCAGGACGGCGCGCGACTGCGCCGCGCGCCAGGAAGCACCGGCAGCGCAGCCATTCGAGTCGGCGTTCAGGCTGCTGTCGCCGTATACGGCCTCGCCAAACCCGCCATGACAGAGGAATGCCGGACAAAGCGCGATACTGGAACCATCCAGATCGCTGACGGTCGACCACAGATCGGGCCGAGACAACTGACCGGCCGGCGGAACGGCGTCCCAGTCGGCCCACAGGCGATTGTAGCGATCGCGGTGACGGACCTGGGTCGCAGAAAAGCCCAGGACGCGGGCCGGCGGCAGCATTCGCAGATCTCCGGCCTCGGAACTCCGGACGAGCTTGGCACCATCGGCCCGCTGGTGCATCCAGCTATGCGTCTCCACCGCCTCCCCGAGGCAGCTCAGCACGGCCCTGGCCGGATCGAAACCCTTCCCGCTCGCCGTGACCTCGCGCGAGCCGGCGCCTTCGCCGAGTTCGAGCCTCGTGGCAGCAATGAAGCCACCCGGAACATCGAAGATGTCGACGGTCATTTGGCAAGCAGCGGCGAACCCATAGAGTTCGCGACGGTCGGCCGTCGTCCCACTCCCGGCGGGCCCCGCCAAGCCCAGTTCCGTCAGGTCGCGAAGCACACGGCCATCGTCGATGACCGCTCGCTGGCCGAAATCTGCTGGTGCATCTCCTGGAGGAACAGGCCCAGCGCCGAGGAGTTCCCAATGTTTCCGTTCAAGCCGCACGCCCGGTCCGCCATTTACCTCAAGATCGAATCTGGTCTAAAGTAGCATGAGGGCTTGCTCCTCTTCGACCACTAGCCATAGAGGTCCAAATGTGCTCCCGTACCGACCGGCGCGCGATGCAGCTGGTTTCCGCGCATGAATCGTGTGGCTGTTTCGCCGTTCACCTGAAAATCCCTGCCGGTTCAGACTAGTCCTGAAGAAAGTTCGTGGTGGTGATGTCGACATCAGTTGTCGAAAAAAGAGCTCAGGAAACCGCACCACGGAAGCGTCTCGCAATCAGGCTCATCGGTGGCTTCGAAATCCGCAGCTCGGACAAGGTCCATGCCCTCGACAAGCGGAAAGCGGGCGCAATCCTTGCGTATCTCGTGCTTAACGCGCAGTCGCACGAAACGCGTGGGCGGCTTTCGGCGCTGCTGTGGAGCGATCGGGACGAGGAGCATGCCCGGGCCTCGCTGAGACAGTCGATCCGGGACCTCAAGCAGATCGAGACCGCGACAGGCGTGGACTTTCTCGTCGTCGACAAACATTCCGTCGGCATTGATCACGACGCATTGGAAAGTGACGTTTCGGCGCTCCAGAACGCGCTCGACAGGCGGAATTTCGCGCAAGTTGATGTGTTGCTGGCGCGCGGCCGCGAATCGTTGTGCGAGGGACTTCGGGATTGCGATCCGGTCTTCGACAACTGGATTGCGATGACATCGACGCATTGGGCGGATCGCGTTCTGGATCGACTGTCCAAATCGCTCGACATGCCCAACCTGACTTCGGCCGAACGAAAGACTATCGCCGGTTGCGTGCTTCGCCTCGAACCGTTTCACGAGGCAGCCGTGACGGAGATGCTGCGCGCTTTATATCGGGAGGGCGGTTACCCTCGGGCACGCGTTTTCTTCGAACATTATTGCGCTGATCTGAGGTCGGAGCTCGACCTTTCGCCACCCAGAGAAATCGTGCGACAGTTCGAGCAGTTCAAGGAGGCTGCGGACGCTCCCTCGGGGACGACCATCAATGTGTCCGGCTTCGAAGAAGACGCTGCTTCCTTGCCCAGCGCGGTCGAGCGGCCGACAATCGTGCTTGTCACGGAGAAACAGAGAGCGAGCCACGCTCACATCCAGTTTGCGCTGGTGAGCGAACTCTCCGCGTCCCTTTCGCGCTTCAGGCATTGGACCGCGATCCATGCCGAGGTGGATCGAACCCTGATCCGCGCCGGCAGGGTCGACGAACTTCGCAAGGTCACGAGCGGACACGCGGATCTTGCGGTGGTAATAACGATGCCGGACGAGCCCGCCGAACCGTCCTTCGAAATCCTGTGCCGCGATCTGGCGACGGGAGCGATACACTTCTCGACGACCGCGCCTTCTGCGCCCTCTGCATGGCGGACGGTGTTCAATGAAATATGCGCGCATGTCGCGTCGCGCCTCCAGATCGCCATTTCAACGACACGACTGCACCGACTTGACGAGCAATCGCCCAACTACGTGTCCGCATATGACAGCTGGCTCGACGGACAGCGTCTGTCCATTCTGTGGCGCACCGACACCGAAGCGGCCGCCATTTCCCGCTATGAGGAGGCGATCCGTCAGGATCCCAAGCTCGCTTGTGCTTATTCGAGCCTGGCAGGGATACTGAACTCGCGCTGGATCGTCCTGCCGGGATACCCCTTGGACGGCGCGGATCTGGACCGCGCCTTCGAGCTTGCCAAGACCGCCGTCATGCTCGACCCACTCGACCACCGGAACCAGGTCAATCTCGCGTGGAGCCATCTGCTGGCGCGGCGATGGGAGCTTGCCGATTTCCATTTCGGGTTGGCCCATGATCTCAATTCGGCCAACCCGGCGACACTAATGGCATATTCGATCGCCAGCGCATTCATGGGCAACCACGAGCGGGCGACGCAGCTATCGGAACGGTCCTTCGAACTCAATCCATTGCGCGAGCCGCACTATCACGGTTATCGGGCCACGGTGCTGTTCCTGGCCGGCGACCTGCGGGGATGCATCGAATCCGTCGAGCAGAGCAACGACCTTTTCCCCGACATTCGCGGCTGGTCCGCCGCGGCGCACGCGCTGCTCGGAAACGACGCGAAAGCCGGCACCGATTTCCGCCTTTTCCTCAGGAGCGTTTCGGCAGCCTGGTACAATCGCGAGAGGCCGACGCGCCGCGAGGCGACCGAGTGGTTCAAGAATGTCTTCCCCCTCCGGCTCGAGGCCGACCGGGAAAGACTTGCGGAAGGGGTCGATCGCGCCGCGCGACTGGCGTGACGCGATCGGCCACATCCGTCTCCGCCCCTTACTTGCAGCGGGTCATGACATAGTCGCCCAGGCGGCTGGTATAGGCGCGCAGGCGACTTGCCCGTTTCTCGGCGTCCGTCAAGCCGCCGTTCGGATCAAACGTATAGTGATCGGGGAAGATGTATTCCTCTCCCGGCCCGGCCGCGGGCGCAATCGCCTCGACCGTCTTTTCCACGTCTCCCGTAAAGGGGAAAGCGATGTTGACGACGTTGTCCTCATCGAAATGGGCAACGATGGTGATCTCGTCCCAGGTCTTGTCGAGCGGCGTCATGAAGGCCCGCAGCAGGTCCTTGATCTCCTCCTGCGAACCGTTCTTGAATACCTCGATGAGGGCGGGATCCTTGATCGTGTTGCGGATGAAGTTTCCCAACGCCTCAAACTGTATGTCTTTGAATTTCGCCATTTCTCCCTCCTTGATCGTCAGCTGGCAATGTCCCCGGTCCGTCGATGCACGCGCGCCGATCGGGCCGGATGGATAAAGCGGTCGAGATATCCTGCGAGTTGCTCGTCGGTGACGAGCCGGTCATCAGCCATGCGGATCAGTCCGGGCAGGTCGTTCGGTTCGACGGCAAGGCTCAGCGACCCCGCACGCATCTCATTCTCGTCGGTCTTGAACAGGGCGGACGCGACAGTAGCGCCGACGATGTATGAACCGACGGGACCCAGCCGGTTGCCGTCGTCGCCAAGGACGGACGCCTCCTGCAGAATGTAGTAGGAAAGTGGCGTTTGGGCCAGGAATTCGGGATATGCCTGCAGGATCTTGACGAGCTCCTTGGCGACATAACCGTGTCGCGCCACGTTCCTGGCGGAGGGAAGGATATCCGGTCCCGTCAGGACAGGCACGTCCAGGCCGGTCGCTGCCAAGGCCTCGCCGACGGCCTTCGCGACAGTCTGCCCGGAAGGGAGTCCGAGGTGATAGCAGCGCCAGCAATCCATGAACGCGATGGAACGGGGCGTGCCGTCGAGATCGGAAGTGTGCGTGACCGTTGCCAGTTCGAGCGCGAGGAACGGTCCTATGCGGCGGGCGTGCTGCACCTGCGCGTCGCCCCCGACAAAACGGCTCCAATCGACAATCCAGTTCTCCCTGACCGGAACGTCGCCATTGGAGCGCTGGCTGGAAAAGGAAAGGATCTGACGCAGCGTGCCGGGGTTCTCGTCGAACGATTGATTGATACGGTACCGGTTGCGCACCATGCCGTGGGCGAAACGCGATGCGCCGAACGAGAATTCCAGCGGCAGATCGGAGAGCGGCCTCAGTCGCGCGAAGCCCGGTCCTCGGAAGTCGGGCCCGCCAAAGAAATGCTCCCACACCGCAGGCGAAAGGATCCGACGCATGTAGTCGTCGACGACGACGCGGCGATAGACGCTGGTGAGAAAGGCACGCGCCCGCTCGAAGGCGTCCAACGGCGTGGCTCCCTGATCCCGGATCTGCAGGTCGACCAACCTGTTGTGAGCCTGCATCAGCGCGCACAGAAGCTGCGAAAGGATGAGGTTGTCGTCGTTTCTGGGGTCTGCGACCAGGGGACGGTAAGGTGACTTGCGCCCGCACACCGCAAGGAAAGCGCCACCGGCGTCGATACGCGGCAGATCCCTGCCCCTGCCCCCCGGATCGACGGCACGAATGACGGTCGGATCGGCCACTGCAGGCAATCCCATCGGGAACCGGCACGGGGTCGTATCGATAGCGGATGCGGCATCGTAGAGATGGGCATCCACGGTCGGACCACGGCCATACAGTCCCGACAGATCGAGACCGACCGTCACGGCATTGTCGACCGAATGTTTCCCTGACGCGCCGGCGGCTCCGAAAACTCGGCTGAAGACGATGTCGTGAAAAGCGAACTGACCGAAATATGTGTAGGCTGCCGGCGTTTCGCTCCCGTCGTCTGGATCGCGGGGACCGAGCATGCGGCTGGAAATGGCCTCGAGCGCCTTTTGAGTGCGTTCGACCGGCGTGTCGTCGCCTTGGGCGGCCATCAACGCGATGGGCTTGTCCACCAGTTCCGGAAAGAGATGCCTGCCACGCAGCACCTCTCCGGCGCCCATCTGTCCGCCCGGACTGGCCGGGCATCCGGAAGAGCGTGTCGAATCGTAGACCCGACGCTGGTTGATCAGGGTTTCGTAGGTCGAATCACTCCCGTGTCCCATCAATGGGCCCGTTTCCTGTCCAGAGCGCGCCGTTATAGGTTGTGCGGCCTTGCGCCGCCTTCGGATTGCCAAGCCAGGCGCTGCCTCGCATCCCGATCAGTACCGATCCCAAGCCCTCGACCGCCAAGGAAGGGCCCCACGAAATTGACGGCCATCGGCGATCGAGCTTCCCGCTGGTCTTAAGATATCGGCGTGAAATCAGCGTGAATCGCGAGAGAGCGGTTTCTCACAGCCAGTTCGGCCCGAAAATCGCTACCGATTCAAGCCGATAAATCCGCAGGAGTTCTCGGCGAGAATTCGCGCCGGAGCACCGCGCGTACTTTCGCGGCAATCCTACTTTTTGGCGAGAAGGTCGCGGATTTCCGTGAGCAATTGGACATCCGCGGGCGGGGCGGAGGGCGCCGCTTCCTGTTCCTTGACCAGCCGCCGACGCATCGTGTTCACGCCCTTCACCATCAGGAAGATGATCCAGGCGAGGATCAGGAAATTGATCACCACAGTGAGGAAACTGCCATAGGCGAAGACGGCCCCCTGCTTGCGCGCCTCCTCGAGAGAATCCGCAGTGACGTTGCCCGACAGTGGAAGGAAATAGTTGGAGAAATCGAAGCCGCCGAAGATTGCTCCGACGATCGGCATGATGATGTCGCCGACGAGCGAATTGACGATCAGGCCGAAAGCACCGCCGATGATGACGCCGACCGCGAGGTCCATGACATTGCCCTTGGAGATGAACTCCTGGAATTCCTTCAGCATTCGATCCTCCTGAAGCTGCCCAACGACCGCGCCGGCCACGATTCGTCCGACCCTGTCCACGCCATAACAAAACAACAAAAAGCTGTTGTGGCAAAACAGGAATTTGCCTTCCAGGCCATGCCGGCCGTGTCGAAACGTCAGCCGAAACCGCAGCAACGCCGTGTCGGGCCAGGAACCCCGACCCGGCCCGACGGGTTTCAGTCTTTCGGACGATGGACTCGACCGCGCCGCTGTGATTGCCTGCAGCGGCGGCAGGGAAGCCGCACGGGAGGTTCCGACCGGTGCAAGGCTGGGTCGTCGTCATCATCGCCCTCGCCTATGTCACGCTGCTTTTCGCCATCGCGAGCATCGGCGACCGCCGTCGCGCGTCGGCCCGCTCGCGGCCCTATATCTACGCGCTCAGCCTGGCCATCTACTGCACGTCATGGACCTTCTTCGGCTCGGTCGGCCTGGCAGCCGAACGCGGCCCCGAGTTCCTGACCATCTATATCGGCCCGGTGCTGGTGTTCCTCTTCGGCTTCCCGCTGCTTAGGCGCATCGTGCGGCTGGCCAAGACGGAGAAGATAACCTCGATCGCCGACTTCCTCGGCGCGCGCTACGGCAAGAGTTTCGCCGTCGCCTCGATCGCGACACTGATCGCGACCGTCGGCACGGTCCCCTATATCGCCCTGCAGCTCAAGGCGATCTCGGGCTCCGTCAGCCTGATGGTGGAGCATTATGGCGGTTCGCCGCGGACCTTCGATCCCTTCGTCAGCGACATCTCGCTCATCGTCGCCTTGCTGCTCGCGGTGTTCGCCGTGCTGTTCGGTACACGGCACGCCGACGCGACAGAGCATCAGGACGGGCTGGTGCTGGCGGTCGCCGCCGAATCCGTCGTCAAGCTCGCGGCATTCCTGGCCGTCGGCACGCTCGTCACCTTCTATCTGTTCGGCGACGTCGCCGGTCTGGCCGCCGCATTCGCAGCGAGCCCCGCCGTGCAGCAGGCTGCCGGCTACTCGACCTCGCTCGGGAGCTGGATCGTGCTGTCCGCGCTCAGCGCCTGCGCCATCATCATGCTGCCGCGCCAGTTCTACGTGACCGTCGTCGAGAACCGCGGCGAAGCCGAACTGAAGAAGGCGAGCTGGATCTTCCCGCTCTATCTCGTCGCCATAAACCTGTTCGTCATCCCGATCGCCTTTGCCGGCCTGGCGCTGGTCGGCGGCAAGACGAGCGCCGATCTCTACGTGCTGTCGCTCCCGCTGCTCAGCGGCCATGACGTCTTTGCGATGGTCGCCTTCATCGGCGGCCTGTCGGCCGCCACCGCCATGGTCATCGTCGAAAGCGTGGCGCTCTCGATCATGGTGTCCAACGATCTTGTGATCCCGCTGTTCGTGCGGCGGCTGCTGAAGCCGAGGCTCAGCGACAACGAGGACTGGTCGAGCCTCATCCTCAATGTCCGGCGGGCGGCGATCTTCATCATCCTGTTCGTCGCCTTCCTCTACTATCGCCAGAGCACCGACAACGCCCGCCTGGCATCGATCGGATTGATGTCCTTCGCCGCGATCGCCCAATTCGCGCCCGCCCTCATCGGCGGGCTGGTCTGGCGCGGCGCCAATGCCCGCGGCGCCGTGCTCGGTATGGCCAGCGGTTTCATCGTCTGGGCCTATACGCTGCTTCTGCCGTCGCTCGCCGCGCCCGGCACGCCTGTTGTCGTCGACGGCCTGTTCGGCCTCGAGGCGCTGCGCCCGCAGGCGCTGTTCGGCACAGTGGCCGAACCGCTGAACCATGGCGTGATGTGGAGCCTGGCGATCAACACGCTGTTCTTCGTTCTGGGCTCGCTGTCGCGCAGCTCGATCCCGCTCGAGCGCATCCAGGCGTCGATCTTCGTGCCGCGCGACGCCAGCCCCATGCCGAGCCTTCGCCGCTTCCGCACCGCCATCACCGTCAACGAGTTGAAGGACACGATCGCGCGCTATCTCGGAATGGAGCGGACCGAGCGCTCCTTCCTGACCTTCGAGGCGACCGAAGGCGCCAAACTGAACGGCAGCGACGCGGCGAGCATGTCGATGATCCGTTTCTCCGAGCAATTGCTCGCCAGCGCCGTCGGCTCCTCTTCGGCGCGGCTTATCCTCTCGCTGCTCTTCCAGCGCAACGACAGCGCCTCGCGGGACGCCTTTCGCCTGCTCGACGACGCGACCGAAGCGTTGCAGCACAATCGCGACCTCCTGCAGATCGCGCTCGACCAGATGGAACAGGGCATCACCGTCTTCGACCGGGATTTTCGCCTGACCTGCTGGAACCGGCAGTATCGCAACCTGTTCGACCTGCCTGACGACATGGGCCAGGTCGGCGTCCGGGTGAGCCAGATCCTGCGTTTCCTGGCCGAGCGCGGCGATATCCCGCCTGATTCCGAGGGGATCACGCTCGACAGGCTGACGACCTTCGGGACGCCCTGGAAGATCGAGCTAAAGACCAGCCGCCGCATACTGGAGATCCGCTCGAACCCGATGCCCGACGGCGGCATCGTGGCGACCTATGCCGACATCACCGCCAGCGTGCAGGCCGACCTCGCGTTGAAGCGCATCAACGAGACGCTGGAACAGCGGGTGCGCAACCGCACCGCCGAACTGACCCGCGTGAACGAGGAACTGGCCCAGGCGCAGATGCTTGCCGAGGAGGCCAATCTCGGCAAGACGCGCTTCCTGGCGGCTGTCGGCCACGACATCCTGCAGCCGCTGAACGCCGCGCGGCTCTATTGCTCCTCGCTGATCGAGCAGTCCGACGGCGCGGTCGGCGGTGCCGCCGCAAATATCGAATCCTCCCTGGATTCGGTCGAAACCATCCTCGGCGCGGTGCTCGACATATCCCGCCTCGACGCAGGCGCGATGAAGCCGTCGGAAAGCGTGTTCAGGCTCGACGGCCTGCTCCGCCAGATCGGAACGGATTTCCAGCCGCTGGCAGCCGAGAAGAAGCTCGAACTGGTCATCGTGCCGTCCTCGCTCGCCGTCCGGACGGATCGCAACCTGTTGCGGCGCCTGATCCAGAACCTCGTCTCCAACGCCATCAAATATACGCGGTCGGGCAGGATCCTGGTCGGCGTAAGGCGGCGCGGCGAACTTGCCGAGATCCAGGTCTTCGACACCGGCATCGGCATTCCCGCCGACAAGCTGAACATCGTGTTCCGTGAGTTCATGCGCCTCGATGAAGGAGCGCGGGAAGCGCAGGGACTCGGCCTCGGCCTGTCGATCGTCGACCGCATCGCCCGTGTGCTTCGCCTCGAGATCCAGATCGATTCCGGTCGCGGCAAGGGAACACGCTTCTCCGTGATCCTGCCGACAACGGTAGCAGAGGAGCGCCAGGCCGCGAACGACGCGCGGCCCGCCATCCATGCTTCGGTCGCGCTCGACGGCCTGTCCGTGCTCTGCATCGACAACGATCCACGCATTCTGGAGGGCATGCGGCTCCTGCTCGAAGGCTGGGGCTGCTCGGTCAGGACCCTTGCAGGCTCGCAGTCGCTCGACCGGGTGGCGCGCCCCGACATCGTGCTCGCCGACTACCACCTCGACGGCGAAACCGGCCTCGATGCCATCCGCAATTTGCGGCTGGTCCACGGCCCGGGCCTGCCCGCCGTGCTGATCACGGCCGATCGCTCCAACGAAGTGCGCAGCGCGGCCGAGGCGCTCGACGTCTCCGTGCTCAACAAGCCGGTCAAGCCTGCCGCGCTGCGGGCCGCCGTCACGCGCGCGCGGCGCATGGCCTCGGCCGCCGCCGAGTGATATGTCTGGCTCAGCCGTTGGCCGGCAGCGGATCGGTGCCGATCTTCGAGAGCAGGATGACCGCCTGGGTGCGGCTGTCGACGCCAAGCTTCTGCAGGATCGCGGAGACATGCGCCTTGACGGTCGCTTCCGACACGCTCAGCTCGTAGGCGATCTGCTTGTTGAGCAGGCCTTCGGCGAGCATGCCGAGCACGCGAGTCTGCTGAGGCGTGAGCATCTGCAGCCGACGGATCAGGTCCGAGATCTCTGGATCGCGCTCGACGCCGAGATCGAGGCCGGGCGGTGCGGTGACGCCGCCGTCGAGCACCGCAGAGACGGCGCTGCGGATGTCCTCCATGCTGGCCGACTTCGAGATGAAGCCGGATGCGCCGAGCTCGAGCGCCCGCCGGATCGTTTCGGGGTCGTCCCGCGCGGAGACGACGACGATGGGCACATCCGAATGGATGCCGCGCAACGAGATGAGCCCCGACAGGCCGCTGACGCCGGGCATGGACAGGTCGAGCAGGACAAGATCGACATCGCCGTTCTGGCCGAGCACAGCCTTGGTGCCGTCGAAATCGCCGGCCTCGATGATATCGGTTGTCTCGGCCATCACCGAAAGCGCCTGCTTCAGCGCGCCACGGAAAAGCGGGTGATCGTCCGCGATCACGAACTTGTAGCCTGATGGCACCGATCCCTCCCGTCGTCTCCCGCTCTCATTCTGCTTCGCCGGGATTCTCGCGATTATGCGGCGATCCCGGAGCATTTCAAGACGGCAATGCACCGCTTCGGAGACGTGCAGGCGGGCGGCTGTGCTGCGATCAGGTCTTCTGCTGGTCGTCGGCGCCCTTGTCCATGTCCCTCACGATGTCCATGAACCTGCGGAAAAAGCGCTCCATGTAGCCCAGCGACTTTTCGAACTGCTCGTCGGTCGGCAGGAGGTTCTGCGGGCTGAGGATCGGATTCTGCTCCACCGCGGCGAGGCGCTGCTCGAGGGCGCCGAGTTTCTCCTCCATCCGGTCGATCTCGTCCTGGAAGGCGGCGCGCTCGTCGGCGGCCAGCTTGCATACCAGTTGGCCGGCCCGCTCCTCGCAGATCGACATCTCGCCCGTGCGCGTGTCCATGCGCACATAACCCGTCGCGGATTTCTCAAGCGTGTAGCGGCCCGGCTCCTCTGCGGTCACGGAGGGGACGGCCAATCCGACGAAGGCGGGAACCAGGAACAGAACGCGTCGCATGATGTCCTCCATGGGCACGACCGAGTGTGCTCCTTCTTTACGTCCAAAATGCGAAGCGCCGGCGGGGCCACCTTTCCCTGCGGCCCCTTTCGGACTATAGCCCGGCCATGCATGCGACCATCTACAAGATCTGCCCTGAGGGGCTCTGGCGCGAAGCCGAGAAGGCCGGCGTGTTCAACGGCGCGTCGATCGACCTGACCGACGGCTACATCCATTTCTCGACGGCCGAGCAAGCCAGGGAGACGGCGGCGAAACACTTCGCCGGCCAACACGGACTGCTGCTGGTGGCCGTCGATGCGGCCAGGCTGGGCGACGCGCTCAGATATGAGGTCTCGCGCGGCGGCGCCTTGTTCCCGCATCTTTATGCGCCGCTCGCGCTTTCGGCCGTGCGCTGGGTGAAGCCGCTGCCCGTCGGCCCTTCCGGAGCGCACGCCTTCCCGGATCAATTCCCGGATTTCGGGGGATGATCGGACCCTTCGAGTGGATCGGGCGGCAGGCGCTGTTCGCTTTCGACCCGGAGACGGCGCACGGCATGTCGATTGCTGCGCTGAAGAGCGGCCTGCCGCTCTGCGGCCGCGTGACCTCCTCCGAGCGGCTCAGAACGACGGTCTGCGGCCTCGATTTCCCGAATCCGCTCGGCATGGCGGCGGGCTACGACAAGAACGCCGAGGTGCCGGATGCTCTGCTCGGCCTTGGTTTCGGCTTTGCCGAAGTGGGCACCGTGACGCCGCTGCCGCAACAGGGCAATCCGCGCCCGCGCATCTTCCGGCTGACAGCGGACAATGCGATCATCAACCGGCTGGGCTTCAACAATGAGGGCCATGAGCGCGCCCTGGCCCGCCTCCGGGCGCGATCCGGCCGCAGGGGCATCGTCGGCGTCAACATCGGCGCCAACAAGGACAGCACCGACCGCGTTGGCGACTACGAGGCAGGGGTCCGCCGCTTCGCCGGCGTCGCCGGCTACCTCACCGTGAACATCTCCTCTCCCAACACGCCCGGCCTGCGCAACCTGCAGGCGCGCGAGAGCCTGGCCGAACTGTTGGCACGGGTCATGGCTGCACGCGAAGCGGCCGGTGCCCAGTCCGTGCCGGTCTTCCTCAAGATCGCCCCTGACCTGCACGAGGCCGATCTCGACGATGTCGCCGCCGAGGTGACGCAGAAGAATGTCGAGGGGGTGATCATCTCCAACACCACGATCGCGCGCCCTCCCCTCAAGAGCCGTGCCTTCGCCGGCGAGGCTGGAGGCCTATCCGGCGCGCCGCTGTTCGAGCGCTCGACGATCGTGCTCGCCAAGATGCGCCGGCTGCTCGGCCCGGACCGAGCCATCATCGGGGTCGGCGGCGTCAGTTCCGCCGACACGGCGCTGGAGAAGATCCGCGCCGGGGCAGACCTTGTGCAGCTCTATTCCTGCATGGTCTATGCCGGACCGTCGCTGCCTTCGCGGATCGTGCGCGGCATGACCGACTTCGCCGAGAGAGAGGGCCTGTCGAACATCCGCTCGATCCGCGACTCGAGACTCGACCATTGGGCGGCGCGGCCGTTCGATTGACACTAGCGCATCGGCCC
Source organism: Mesorhizobium sp. L-8-10 (assembly GCF_016756635.1). Classification (NCBI taxonomy): domain Bacteria; kingdom Pseudomonadati; phylum Pseudomonadota; class Alphaproteobacteria; order Hyphomicrobiales; family Phyllobacteriaceae; genus Mesorhizobium; species Mesorhizobium sp. L-8-10. The sequence goes on from NZ_AP023263.1 coordinate 7,630,990, forward strand.
GAAAATCGTACTCGATTTTCGGAAAGCACGATGCGGCACTCAATAGTGGCAGGGCGTCCTTAGCGCGTCCAAAATGGACGCGCGGCGCTCTGACGGGCGTAGGCCACGCAGCCGCGCGCTCCATCGGTCGATCATATCGGCCGATGGAAACGCACCTCCTCAAAACGTCGACCGGGCGCGGCGCGGCAGCACGGCGAGCAGGCTCGCGCCGCGCACCAGCAGGAACAGGTGGAGAGCGCCCCACAGGCCGTGATTGCCGAAGGCAGCGCCCAGCGTCAGCAGCGCCGCCAGGAAGACGGCGAAGGACAAAAGCATCATGTTGCGCATATCCCGCGACCAGGTGGCGCCGATGAAGACGCCGTCCATCTCGAAGGCGAGCACGCCGCTCACCGCTGTGAAGGCGGCCCAGGGCAGATAGATGCCGGCGGCGGCGCGCACATCGGGCGCGGTGGTGACCAGCGCGACGAGTTCCTTGCCGAACAGGAGCATGGTCGCAGTCGTCGCCAGGGCGAGCCCGAACCCCCAGACCGCCGACAGCCTGACGGCGGCTGAAAAGGCCGTGCGGTCGCGGGCGCCGATGGCGCGGCCGGCAAGTTGCTCGGCCGCCGTGGCAAAACCATCGAGGAAATATCCTGCGACCAGGAAGAAGTTCATCAGCACCGCGTTGGCAGCGAGCGTGAGCGTGCCGAATTGCGCGCCCTGCCGCGCGAACAGCGCAAAGGCTCCAAGCAGGACGAAGGAGCGGATCATGATGTCGCGGTTGAGCGACATCATCTGCCCGAACGCCCCGAGATGCGCGATGCGTCCGAGCGGCGGGAAACCGGCCTTCCGGAAGCGCACGGCCAGGAGCGCCATGCCGAAGACGAGCGCGGCGAGTTCTCCCGCCACCGCGGCCCAGGCCACCCCTTCGATCCGCCACCCCAGATGAAGGCCGAGATAGAGCGACAGGATGATATTGGTGCCGTTGAGCACGACCTGCAGGAACAGACCGAACGCCGCTTCGCCGCGGCCGAGCACGTAGCCGAGCACGACATAGTTCGCCAGGGCGAAGGGCGCGCCGATGAAGCGGATCAAGACATAGGTCTCGAGAGCCGAATTGACGTCCGCTTCCGCGCCCAGGAAGGCCGTTCCAGCCGAGACGAAGGCCGGCGCCAGCAGCAGGAGCAGCAGGCCCGAGAATGCGGCTACGGCCAGTGCGCGCCAGAAGACGGCCTGCTCCTCGATCCGGTCGCCCCGCCCGAAGGACTGGGCGACCAGCCCCGTCGTGCCGGAGCGCAGGAAGTTGAAGGTTGCGAAGACCACGTCGAAGACGATGGCGCCGGCCGCCAGGCCGCCGATCAGCGCGGCATCGCCGAACTGGCCGACGACGGCGGTGCCGACGACACCGATCAGCGGCGTGGTGAGATAGGCGAGCGTCATCGGCACGGCGATCGCCAGCACCATGCGGTTGGTCACCGCGAAATTGCGGAGCGCCGTGTCTGAGGAAGAATGCGCCAAGGGGTGCTCCGCGAGGGTTGCAGGCATGGAGGCGCATTGATGGCATCGCCGGCGCCGAACTTCAAACCCGAAGATATCAGGTGCGGACCTCCCGAAGCCGATTGTGGCGCGCGGCAGGTGAGATAGATTGGCGGCAATGAAGCTGCCGATCGTCCACCATCCCGACTATGACGCGAAGTTCCCTGCCGGGCATCGATTTCCGATGGGCAAGTATCGGCTGTTGATGGATGCCCTGCGCTTGCGCGGCCTCGCCGAAGACGGCGCGCTTCATGTGCCAGCGCCTGCACCGCATTCCTGGCTGGGGCTGGCGCATGAGTGCCTCTATGTGGACCAGGTCCTCGCCTGCGCAGTGCCCTCACCCATCGAGCGCGAGATCGGATTTCCCGTGGGCGATCGGGTGTCGCTGCGCGCCCAACTGGCCTCCGCCGGCACCGTGCTCGCCGCCCGGCTGGCACTGGAGCACGGCATCGCCTGCAACACGGCCGGCGGCAGCCATCACGCGCGACGCAGCCAGGGCGCAGGCTTCTGTACCTTCAACGATGTCGGCGTGGCGGCGTCGCTTCTGCTGGCAGAGGGCGCGGCCGAAAACATCCTCGTCGTCGACCTCGACGTCCATCAAGGCGACGGCACAGCCGACATCTTCGCCGGCGAACCACGTGTCCTCACCTTCTCCATGCATGGCGAACGCAACTACCCCGCCCGCAAGATCGCGTCCGACCTCGACATCGGCCTATCAGACGGAACCGGCGACGAAGCCTATCTCGCGACACTGCGCGACGCGCTGCCGGCGCTGGAACGGCGATCGAGGCCGGATCTCGTCTTCTACAATGCCGGCGTCGACCCGCATCACGCCGACCGGCTCGGCCGGATGGCGCTGACGGATACCGGCCTGCGCGCCCGCGACCATATGGTCATCGCGCATTTCCGCGAGCGCGGCATCCCGGTCTGCGGCGTGCTGGGCGGCGGCTATTCGAACGACGCCGCGGCCGTGGCGGAGCGCCACGCCACCATGTTCGAGGTGGCGGCGGACTTTGTGTGACGGGTCAGCGCCGATAGCTCATCAGCCGCAGGATCAGGAAGGCCGGCACGACCACGGCCGCGCCGAGCAGGAAGTAGCCGATGAACGTATCCAGCGCCGCGAAACCCATGTTCCAGATGCGCAGGAAGAAATCGCGGATGCCGTAGACCACGTCCATCGGCGACCAGCCGAAGGCGCTCATGACGAGGCCGACAATGAAGGAGACGACAACCAGCTTCAGCAGCACCCTGCCCGGCGTGTCGCCGAGAAACCGCGTCAATGCCGACATGCCAAATCTCCGCATCCTGTTCCCGCGCCCCGAGATACGCGTTCGCCATGCCGGCATCAAGGCGCGGTTCCGGCTCCAGCTTTTTGCATTGCCGATATCCTGGCCTCATGCTAGGCAGATGCCCGCGCGGGTATGATGTAATGGTAGCTTGTCAGCTTCCCAAGCTGAACGCGCGGGTTCGATTCCCGCTACCCGCTCCAGCAGTTGCTGATACGTCATTTCAGCCACGGATCGTTCAGACCAGCAGCGCGCGCCCGAGCCGGTAGTTGTCGTCCGACGGATAGGCGCTGACGACCACCGAGTTCGCGCCCTGCGCGGTGATCACCAATACCGCCCATTGCAGGCCCGCAGTGCCGATGCCGCCGCCGCCGGACTTGGTGCCATGCCGGTCGATCGACCGCGCGACGAAATCCGGAAACAGCACCGTCTGCACATCGGTAAAGTGCAGGAAGCGGCCGGCGACACCGCCGTCCCGGTATTCCGCATTCGCGTTGCCGATACATGTGATGATCAGCTTCGCCATGTCGTTCGTCGTCATCGAGTCGGTTTTCGTGAACGACTTGTTGACCACATGCTTCCCGAGCTGGCTCGGCTTCTTGCCCTTGTATTGGGCGTGGACCTTTCCCTTGTACTTGTCGCTCAGGTCCTTGAACTCGGCTACGCTATGAATCGTCCGCTTGTTTACCGCCTCGAAATAGCCTTTCGTCGTGTTCTGGCCTGTCGCGGCTGCGAAGGCAGCCTGCTTGGACATATGGTCGGTGAATGCATGACCCGCGATCTGGCCGATGAAGGCATTGGTCGTGGCATTTGCTAGAGCATTCACAGCAGCCTGGGCCGCCAGCAACTGGACCATCTCATCCCTCCATCCTCTTCAGCTACCATAAGTCGCCTCTGCGACGAACGACAGCCTTGGGGTACGTTGTCCACCGACCCCCGAAAGCGGCAGGCACAGGCGGTTCCATACGTTCCCGCTATCCGCGCTCAAGCGTTTCGGCGATGATCCCCAGGCGAATCGTCGCTGGTGCGGGGAGATTTATGAAACGCGGTATCCGTATTCTCGCCTGGGCGCTCGCCTTGCTGGTGGTGGCCGGGCTCGGCTTCTTCTTCTTCGTGCTGCCGGCACAGGTCGAAGCGGCGATGAACGGCGTCCTGCACCCGCCACCCTATGCCGCCTCCGACAAGGCCAGGGCCCTGCACGGCACGATCGAGGTGGCCGACCTGCATGCCGATCCCCTGCTGTGGGGACGCGACCTGACGGAACGCGGCACACGCGGCCAGGTCGACATTCCGAGGCTTTCGGAAGGCAACGTCGCGCTACAGGTCTTCTCGGTGGTGACCAAGTCGCCTCACAATCTCAACATCGAGGAGAACGACGACGATAGCGACGACATAACGCTGCTCGCGCTCGGCCAGCGCTGGCCGCCGCGCACCTGGTTCAGCCTCAAGGAACGCGCGCTCTACCAGGCCGCCCGGCTGCACGACATGGCGGCGCGCTCCGACAACAAATTCGTGCTGATCAAGAGCCGGGACGACCTCGTACGCTTCCTTGAGCGGCGCAAGGCGGAACCCAACATCGTCGCCGGCCTGCTCGCCATCGAGGGCGCCCATGTGCTCGAAGGCGATCCGGCCAATGTTGATGTCATGTTCGACGCCGGCTACCGCATGATGTCGGCCGCGCATTTCTTCGACACGGAAATGGGCGGGTCTGCCCATGGCATGGAAAAGGGCGGGCTGACCGAGAAGGGCCGCGACATGATCCGGCGCATGGAAGAAAAGAAGATGATCGTCGACATCGCCCATGCCTCGCCGGTGCAGATCGACGACGTGCTCGCGCTGGCCACACGACCGATCGTGGTCTCCCACACCGGCGTGAAGGGCACATGCGACAACCGCCGCAACCTGAGCGACGACCAGTTGCGCGCCGTCGCGAAGAATGGCGGGCTGGTGGGCATCGGTTTCTGGGAGACGGCGATCTGCGGAACGGATGCCGCGGCCATCGCCAAGGCTCAGCGCCACACCGCCGACGTCATCGGCATCGACCATCTGGCGCTCGGCTCGGACTTCGACGGCGCGGTCGCGACGCCCTTCGACGCGACCGGGCTGGTGCAGGTGACCGACGCGATGATTGCGCAAGGCTTCACCGACGAGGAGATCGGCAAGGCAATGGGCGGCAACCAGATCCGCTTCCTGCTGGAGAACCTGCCGGATTGAGCGACGGACGTCACATCGATCGGCCGTCATAAGGCGGAGGTCGACTGACACTCCGGCATCGGGCATGATGCGGGCAGCCTCATCCCGATAGCTTCCGCAACATGCAGCGGTTTGTTCGATACGGTTCCCGGGCGGGTCTTGCCTCGGTTGCGGCGGCCGTCCTCTTGCTGGTCATGCAGCCGACCGATGCTGCCTGGTGGCTCGTCCGCATCCCGGGTGTCGCCGCGCTGCTGCTGGCTGCTGCGGCCGTCGCCATTCCGCCCGCTCCCCGAAGACCCACATGGCACGCGCCGCTGGGCCGACTGGCGATCGCGGCACTTTTCGCGCACATCCTGTCGGTGGTCGCGCAGGAGCCCGAAATCTGGCGATGGCTCTCGGCGGCCATGCCCGTCGAGATCGCGCTCGGGCTTGGCGCGGCGATCGCCCTGTCGATGACGCTGGCGGTACGGCGATCGCGAAGCCTGCGGCTGCGTGTCGGCCCGCCGGCGACACTGGGTCTCCACCGCATCGCCGGCCTTGTCGCCTGCGCGGCCGCGGGGGCGCATGTGGCGCTCGTGGCGGGAAGCACATTCACAATCGTCTCGCTCGTGGCGTGCGGCGTGGCCATGCTGCTCGTAGCCGGCAATCCCGCCGAACGGCATCTGCCCGCGCTGATCGTGACACTCGGTTTGGGGACCGGCGCCGCGGCGGCGCTCGCAGCCGGGCCGCTTGCGCAAACCCGCCTCGCCGGCCTGCGCGCATCTCCCGTCGATCATGCCGGTTTCTCGCATGGCGACCACGGCAGCATCGCCTGCACGACCTGCCATCACAATTTCGTCGACGGAAGCGGCAAGGAGAACTGCATCACGTGCCACAAGCGGCTCACGATCTCGGAACCGATGCGGGTCGACAGGATGTTCCACGCCTTCTGCGGCGAATGCCACCGGGAGGAGAAAGCGGCCGGCCGCAAGACCGGGCCGATCGATCATTGCATGGGGTGACATGCAGATTGAGGCGATGCGCCGGCGCGATGGCAATGTGCCTTCGCGGTGTCACTGCACATAGTCCTGAATGAGGGGCTGCTCCGGCTTTGCCGGGCGGTCGAGCACGGCGGCGAGGTCACGGCATAGATCCTCGGGTCGAGCCCGAGGATGACGAAGGCGCGGGGGATGCGTGAGGTGTCTCGGCCGGGATGGCGTGCCGGGCGCGGCGCCCCGATGCGCGGGAACTACCGGAAGTGCTTCGACAGCTTCAGGCCCTGGGCCTGGTAGTTGGAGGCGAGGTCGGCGCCGTAGAGCGCCTTGGGCCGCGCCAGCATATGTTCGTAGACGAGGCGGCCGACGATCTGGCCGTGCTCGAGGATGAAGGGCACCTCGTGGCTGCGCACCTCGAGCACGGCCCGGCTGCCGGTGCCGCCGGCGGCGGAATGGCCGAAGCCGGGATCGAAGAAGCCGGCATAGTGGACGCGGAACTCGCCGACCAGCGGATCGAAAGGCGTCATCTCGGCAGCGTAGAGCGGCGGCACGTGCACGGCCTCACGCGAGACAAGGATGTAGAATTCGTCCGGGTCGAGCACCAGTTCGCCGGCGCCACGATCATAGAGCGGCTCCCAGAAGTTGAGCACGTCCTGGGCGGCCCGCTTGTCGACGTCGATCAGGCCGGTGTGATGCTTGCCTCGATAGCCAACCAGACCATCGGCGCCCCCGGTCAGGTCGATCGACAGCGCGATGCCGCCGCCGGAGATGTTGGGCTGTTCCGACGCGACCAGGGTTTCGTCTTGATGGAGAGCGCCGAGTTCGGCTTCGGTGAGTTGGGCCTTGCCCTTGCGGAACCTGACCTGCGACAGGCGTGAGCCGGTGCGGACCACGATCGGAAAGGTGCGCGGGCTGACCTCGATGAACAGCGGCCCGGCATAACCCGCGGGCATCTTGTCGAATTCCTGGCCGTGATCGGTCATCACGCGGGTGAAGATGTCGAGCCGGCCGGTGGAGCTCTTGGGATTGGTGGACGCCGCGACATCGGCTGGCAGCGCCAGCGTTTCGAGCAGCGGCACGATATAGACGCAGCCTGTCTCCAGAACCGCACCTGCTGTCAGGTCGATTTCGTGAAGCTTCAGCCTGTCCAGCTTGTCCGTGACCTTGTGGCCGGGGCCAGGGAGAAAACTCGCGCGCGCACGATACGCCTTCTCGCCCAGGCGCAGGTCGAGACTGGCGGGCTGGATCTGGTCATGATCGAGCGGACGGCGGGAAGCAAGCGCGCCGGCCTCGAACAGAGCGGCGATCTCGTGATCGGGAAGAATGCCAGACTGACGCAAGACGAACTCCTATACCAAGGCCTGAATACTGGCGTATTCAGGCGGCCTCAATCGCCGGCGCGGCCCCTCCGGGCCGCTTGGCTTTCGCGCCAACGGGCGCGGCGCGCGGTCGCGCGCTCCAACGGTCGACAAGGTCGACCGTTGGCAATTACCCAATCACCTGGATGCTGGCGACCTCAATCGCCATAGCGGCCAATCCGCCCCGCATGACGTCCGCGCCAACATGCCTGGCACAAGGGGTCATGGACCTTTAATCACCGGCGCGATTGACGCAAGAACGCGCAAGGTCTAAAGGAGCCTTATCCCGTGGTGATTTGCCGGTCGGCTTGCAGCCACGTTAAACAAGTCGCTAAAGGGCCGCGGTGTGGACCGGTTGCGACTTTCGCGGCCGGTTTTTTTGTGTCTGGAGATAGGTCGATGGCATCGCAAGGAAAGCGCAACTGGAAGCCTCAGACGGCACTTGTCCATGGAGGAACGACCCGTTCGGCCTTCGGCGAGACATCGGAAGCGATCTATCTGACCCAGGGTTTCGTCTATGACAGCTCCGAGGCGGCCGAGGCGCGCTTCAAGGGCGAAGAACCAGGCTTCATCTATTCCCGCTACGCCAATCCGACTGTCGACATGTTCGAGAAGCGCATGTGCGCGCTCGAAGGCGCCGAAGATGCGAGGGCGATGTCTTCAGGCATGGCGGCCGTGTCTGCCGCGCTTCTGTGCAGCGCCAGGGCCGGCGACCATGTGGTGGCGGCGCGCGCGCTTTTCGGCTCGTGCCGCTGGGTGGTCGAGACTTTGATGCCGCGATACGGCATCGAGACCACGCTCGTCGACGGCACCAGGCCCGAGGAATGGGAAAAGGCGGTCCGGCCGAACACCAGGCTGTTCTTCCTGGAAAGCCCGACCAACCCGACGCTGGAGGTGATCGACATCGCCGCCGTGGCCAGGCTCGCCAACCAGATCGGCGCCAAGCTCATCGTCGACAACGTCTTCGCCACGCCGCTGCAGCAGAAGCCGCTGGAGCTCGGTGCCCATATCGTCGTCTATTCCGCCACCAAGCACATAGACGGCCAGGGCCGGTGTCTCGGCGGCGTCATCCTGTCGGACAAGAAGTGGATCGACGAGAACCTGCACGACTATTTCCGGCACACGGGCCCGAGCCTGTCGCCGTTCAACGCCTGGACCCTGCTGAAAGGGCTGGAGACGCTGCCGCTGCGCGTGCGCCAGCAGACGGAGAGCGCCGGCACGATCGCCGACCATCTCGCCGGCCACCCTGCCGTGGCTCGCGTCATCTATCCGGGCAGGGCGGACCATCCGCAGGCCGACGTGATCCGGCGCCAGATGAGCGGCGGCTCGACGCTGATCTGCTTCGAGCTGAAGGGCGGCAAGAAATCGGCCTTCGCCTTCCAGAATGCGCTCGACATCGTGCGGATCTCCAACAATCTCGGCGACGCCAAGAGCCTGGTGACGCATCCCGCGACCACGACGCACAAGAACCTCTCCGACGAAGCGCGCGCCGAACTCGGCATCGGGCCGGGCACGCTGCGCATCTCGGTGGGGCTGGAGGATGCCGGCGACCTCATCGCCGATATCGACGGCGCGCTCGCCGCGGCGCAACCATAGGGGCAGCATCAGGGACGAAGCTCCAACGTCCTCGCCCCCGCTCCAACAGCAGGAATAGTGCTCGCCGCCGGAACGTTGCCGGGCGGCGGGCAGGCAGCGTCTTCGACTGAAATCACTGCGATCGTTCGCATCAAAGCCCGTCGGGCTGCTCGCCGAAGCCGAGCAGATAGGGCGGCTCCCGATAAGGCTCCTCTGCCGGCGCCGACACGATGCAGCGGCGAATGATGAGCAGGTTGCCGGCCTTCGGGTCCAGGCCGTGGCTGCGGAGCAGTTTCCTGACGGCGGCTTCCTGCCCCTCGCCCGAGACGACCGTCACAACCCGGCGTTCCATGGATGCAGGCGGTCTCGCCGCCTCGAGCGCGGCGAGACGCGATGTGATGGCGGCACTCATTTCAAGCCGATCCTTTCCTCGAGCGCCGCGATACGCGCGACCAGTTCTCCCGTTTCGAGCGCCTTGCGCTGGGCGTCGAGCAGGCCGACGACCAAAGCCCCCTCCTCCAGTGACAACACACCGGCGGCAACCTGCCTGTTCACGCCCGATATCGCGGCAGCGAGATCGCCGGCCCTGGCCATTTCGGGCAGGTCGAACGCCACCCGGGCGCCCTTGCGGGCCGGCCAGACACGATCGAGGATGGCTCGGGCGGCTGATGTGTCGCCGCATTTGGCACCGTCGATCGTCGCGACCAGAATTGCCTCGGCCGACTGCTCGCCGAGATTGTCGAGGACAGCCAGCTTCCTGGAGCGTGAACCGGGCGGCCGTCCCTTCGGGTTACCGGACTGGCCCGGCTGAAACTGCGTTCTCCTGCTTCCTTCACCTGCCATTGCGGACCTCCTTCGTGGGCAAAAAAAGAGCCCGGTGCGACCGGGCTTGTGACGGGCTGATCCTGTAAACAACTGGGTTTTTACAGGACGGGCCTGTTTTCACCTGCAGCGCCGCAGGCGTCAGATTTGGCACCGCTATCAACGGACTATTCGTCGGAATAAGCGGGCTCGTGGGCGAGCGCATAAAGCAAACCCGCCACGAGGGGATCGGGCGGGCGCAACAGCTGCAGAGTGAAAATGTGCGTCAGAAAATCCGGGATCACAGTCCCAATGTCAATTGAATTACAGAGGGGTCATTAAGAAGTGATCGAGCATCGCCGACGACCTCTCATATCAGATCATCACGAAATCTGCTGCAGTGAGCGCCGGCTTGCCAACAGAACGCGGCCGGTCAGCGGAAAGTTTTCACCGCGAGCACGATGCGGGACAGCGCGGTGTAGAGGGTCAATGCCGCAAAGGCCCAGGCAAACCATGCGAACCAGGACGGGAACAGGCAGCACAGGGCGAAGACCAGGATGGTCTCCGTCGCCTCGGCGAGGCCTGTCGTGAAAAACAGCGACTTCGGCCCCCGGGCCTCGCTCGTCATCTTGCGCTTCTCGGCCATCACCGCATAGGCAAGAAAACTCGAGCCGTTGACATAGAAGGAAAAGAGGAGGCCGGACGCGGCGAGCGCGTTGGCCGCGGGGTCGGCCAGGGCGAAGCCGAGCGGCACGGCGCCGTAGAAGACGAAGTCGAGCACGATGTCGAGATAGCCTCCGAGATCGGTCTTGCCGCGCCTCTTCGCCACGGCGCCGTCGAGCCCGTCGCCGAGGCGGCTGAGGAGCAGCAGGAGAAGCCCCGACACAAACAGGCCGGACGCGATCGCCGCCGCCGCGGCGAGACCGACGAGGCAGGCGACGACGGTGATCGCATTGGCCGAGACGCCGGCATCGGCCAATCGGCCGGCAACGACGTCCAGCATGGGGTCGAGTTTTCGCCGCGCCCATCCGTCGAGCATGCTTCCTCCGCTGTCGTACCGGCCCGGAAATCGGAGCCGTTTCCTGGCGGCTCGATCCTTGAATTAAGTTCTGGAGCGGCGGGCACACCGGTGGAATTGGTGCGTCCGCCACTCCAGGCATTGCTTGTAGCATCGGATTCATCCCGAAACCGGTATTCGATTCCGGGTCCGATGCTCTGGTCGACGGATCGACTGAACCGGTGCCGCCAACCCCGCAGGCGAACCGCCACATTGCGAGAGCCCGTTGTCGCTGCAGTCCACCCCGGCCTATGGAAGCAATCGACGTCAAAATGCCGCTGATATGGTATGATTTTCCGCGTCGGCTGCAGGATCGGCCAGAATCACGGACCGGAGACGCAGAACTGATGTATCAGGCGGTGACGCGCAACATCGAGGTGAAGGTCGAGCCGTTCTATCTCGACGATCGTTCGGACCCTTCCGAGAACCGCTATGTCTGGGCCTATCGCATCACCATCGCCAACCATTCCGACGACTTCGTCCAGTTGCTCACCCGCTACTGGCACATCACCGACGCGAAGGGTCGGGTCGAGGAAGTGCGCGGAGCCGGAGTCGTCGGCGAGCAGCCGGAACTGAACCCCGGAGACAGCTATCAGTATACGTCGGGCTGTCCGCTCACGACCCCTTCGGGCATCATGGTCGGCCGCTACACCATGCGCAACGAGCGCGGCGAGCTGTTCGACGTCGCGATTCCGGCCTTCTCGCTCGACATTCCGGGGCTCTCGCGGACGGTGAATTGACGCGGTCATCGGTTCGCCGGCAGGCGCCTGTCCATGAAAGTGCCGGCGGAAAGCCGTTGTGCTTCAGTCGGATGGCAGAATCGGCGACGCCGCGAATTGCCCCTCATCCGGCTGCCCGTCCTCCGCAGCAGCTGCGGAGGGTGGACCGGCACCTTCTCCCCGTTTACGGCTAGGGGATGCACATATTCTCTGCGGGCCAAGACGTTGGTTACGGCCACCGAGTCGCCTACTTGCCCGTGCCTTGTGGCCCTTGCACACGGGATACCCCTCATCCGACCTCGCTTCGCGAGGCCACCTTCTCCCACAAGGGGAGAAGGTCGGAGCCTGGCTTCGCCGGCTCTGCAAATCGCCAACGTCGACGATTGGCCGGAGCGCTCCTGCAAGCCTTGCCTTCTCCCCTTGTGGGAGAAGGTGGCCTCGCCCGCAAGGGCGAGTTCGGATGAGGGGTACCTCGCGATGTGTGCATGCACTAGCCGCTTGCGGGAGAAGATCGATGTCGCCGCCGGCTTCGCCAATCTTCAGCGTTGCCGATTGAGCGCCGTCATCGCGGCAGGCGGTCTTCTCCCCGCAATGCGGGGAGAAGGTGGCGGCAGCCGGATGAGGGGCAATTCGCAGCGGTCAAAGATTGCCTCCAGAGGAACCATCACTCCGCCTTGGCGAACTCCGCGGGATCGAAGAGGTATTCGGTCGAGCAGAACTCGCAATTGACGCGGATGTTGCCGTTCTCGGTGCTCTCGACGATCTCCTCGGCGGTGAAGCTCTCGAGGATGCCGCGGATCTTCTCGCGCGAGCAGGAACATTCGTCGGCGACCGGGATGCCTGTGAAAACGCGCACGCCGTGCTCGTGGAAAAGCCGGTAGAGCAGCCGCTCGGCGCCGACCGTGGGATCGATGAGTTCGCTCGGCTCGATCGTCTCGAACAACGCAAGCAGTTCCTGCCAGGCATTGTCGGTGGGATCGTCGTCCTCATCGTCGTCACCGTTTCCGCCGGGCAGATCCGCGAGGCGCAGCCGTTCCGGCGCTTCGGGCAGGAACTGCGCCAGGATGCCGCCGGCCCGCCAATGTTCGTGTCCGGCGCCCTCGCCCGGCAGCCGCATCCTGGCCACCGACAGGCGGACATCGGTCGGAATCTGCTCGGACTGGCGGAAATAGACGCGCGCCACATCCTCGAGCGAGGTGCCGTCGAGCGGCACGACGCCCTGGTAGCGTTGCGTATGAGCACCCTGGTCGATGGTGAGCGCCAGCACGCCCTTGCCGAGCAGATCCTTCGGCGAGGCCTCGCCTGCCGCCACGGCCGCCGCCAGACGGTCCGCGTCGAAGCGCGCATAGGCGCGCAGCGCCCGCGGCGTCGCGAAATCGACGACCAGCATGTCGACCGGCCCGTCGGTGCGCGTCTGCAGGATGAACTTGCCTTCGAATTTCAGCAGCGTGCCGAGCAGCACGGTCAGCACGGAAGCCTCGGCCAGCAGGCGCGCCACCGGCTCGGGATAGTCGTGGCGGCCGAGAATCTGGTCGAGCATCGGTCCGAGCTGGACGATGCGGCCGCGCACGTCGAGCGGGCCGACCTCGAAAGGCACGACATGGTCGTCGCCGGCAAATCCGAATTCGCCGAGTTTGGGCTGCTGTTCAGTCACGATCGCGGTTTCCGGCATGGTTGTTCTCCGGCGCGCCGCGAGGGCATCTTCGAACGCCGTCCGCGTCCGGAAAGAACCTGCGCCACGCCATCTTTTTGGGGTGATGGGCCTGACATAGGCATCACCCCCTCGCCGTTCAAGCGCCGAGGCACCAGGCGAGCACGGCCTTCTGAGCGTGCAGCCGGTTCTCGGCCTCGTCGAAGACCACGGAGTTCGGGCCGTCGATCACCTCGTCGGTGACCTCCTCGCCGCGATGCGCGGGCAGGCAATGCATGAAGAGCGCATCGGACCTGGCCTGCCGCATCAGCGCGGCATTGACCTGATAGGGCATGAACACGTTATGGCCGCGGGCGCGATGCTCCTGGCCCATGGACACCCAGGTGTCGGTGACGACACAGTCGGCATCCCTGACCGCCGCTTCGGCGCCGGGGGTAAAGGCGATCTCGCCGCCGTTGTTCCTGGCCCAGTCGACAAATTTCTGCTCGGGCTCGCTGCCTTCGGGCACCGCGACATTGACCTTGAAGCTGAACCGCGCCGAAGCTTCGAGCAGCGAATGCAGCACATTGTTGCCGTCGCCCGTCCAGGCGAAGGTCTTGCCGGCGACGCTGCCGCGATGCTCCTCATAGGTCATGACGTCGGCCATGAGCTGGCAGGGATGCGTATCGTCGGTGAGCCCGTTGATGACAGGCACGGTGGCGTGCTCGGTCAGCTCCAGCAGCCGCGCATGGGCGGTGGTGCGGATCATGATGATGTCGACGTAACGCGACAGCACCTTGGCGGTGTCGGCGATGGTCTCGCTGCGGCCGAGCTGCATCTCGGTGCCGGTGAGCATGATCGTCTCGCCGCCGAGCTGGCGCATGGCGACGTCGAAGGAGACGCGTGTGCGCGTCGACGGCTTGTCGAAGATCATGGCGAGAACCTTGCCCTCGAAGGGGCGGCTCAGCTCGCCCGCCTTGAGCCGGCTCTTGCGCGCCGCGGCGTCGTCGAGGATCGCGCGCAGTTCCGCCGCCGATAAGGTCGACAGGTCGGTGAAATGACGAATGCCCATTCAGCGCCTCCGATCAGCTCGCCGCGGGGGCCGGGAGCTCGGCGAGATGCCCGGCCGCGGCCCTGATGCGCGAGAGGCCGTCGCGTATCTCCTCGTCGGAGATCGTCAGCGGAGGCAGGAGCCGAACGACGTTGTCGCCGGCCGGCACGGCGAGCAGATTCTCGTCGCGCAGCGCCATATTGACCCTGGTGTTGGGCACGCGGCATTTCAGGCCGAGCAGCAGGCCGGTGCCGCGGATGCCCTCGAACACGTCGGGGAACTCGTCGGCAACGGCGGCGAGGCCCTGCTTCATGAGCAGCGCCTTGCGCGATACCTCGTCGAGGAAGCCCGGAGCCAGAACCACGTCGAGCACGGCATTGCCGACCGCCATGGCGAGCGGATTGCCGCCGAAGGTCGTGCCATGCACGCCGGCCGTCATGCCCGATGCGGCCGCGTCGGTGGCGAGGCACGCGCCCATCGGGAAGCCGCCGCCGATGCCCTTGGCGATCGCCATGATGTCGGGCGCGACGCCGCTCCACTCATAGGCGAACAGCTTGCCGGTGCGGCCGACGCCGCACTGCACCTCGTCGAAGATCAACAACAGGCCGTGCTTGTCGCAGAGATCGCGCAGCCGCTTGAGCGAGGCGGCCGGCACCGGGCGCACGCCGCCCTCGCCCTGCACGGGCTCGATCAGGATCGCCGCCGTCTCGGGCCCGATCAGTTTCTCGGCGGCATCGATGTCGTCGAAGGCGACCTGGTCGAAACCTTCCACCTTCGGGCCGAAGCCTTCCAGATATTTGGCCTGGCCGCCGGCCGCGATGGTGGCCAGCGTGCGGCCGTGGAAGGCGCCTTCGAACGTGATGGTACGGAAGCGCTCCGGACGGCCGTTGACGAAGTGGTAGCGGCGCGCCGTCTTGATCGCGCATTCCAGCGCCTCGGCACCCGAATTGGTGAAGAACACCTTGTCGGCGAAGCTCGCCTCGACGAGGCGCTCGCCGAGGCGGCGCTGGCCGGGTATCTCGTAGAGATTGGACACATGCCAAAGCCTGGCTGCCTGCTCGGCAAGCGCTGCGACCAGATGCGGATGGCTGTGGCCGAGCGAGTTGACGGCGATGCCGCCGGCGAAGTCGAGATATCGCTCGCCGCTTTCCGTGACCAGCCAGACGCCCTCGCCTCGCTCGAAAGCCAGGGGTGCGCGAGCAAAAGTCTCGTAAAGCGCCGAACCGCTCATTCTCTGTCACTCCGGAAAGATGAGGGAGCCGAGCGGCTGGCGTGCCGACCAGACCCCTCCGGCAGCCTGGAAAGTAAAAGGCCGCCCAAAAGGCGGCCGTTGCTGACATATCCGTTTTTTCCGGCCCGAAGTCAACGAAAAGGTGGCCTGCGGGAGGAGGCACGAAACCGCGTGCAACCTGCGCAAGAGCGCCTTGCAATCCTCGCGGCAAGATCGGAACGACCGTCCGCGATGAAGGGGCGCGGTGTGCATCGGACCTCATGTTGGGCGACCTGCCGGTGCCCGCGTCCGGCCGGGCGCCGCGGCGATCGTGGCGGGCGGACTGCTGCCGGCTCAAGGACGCAAGATGATGCGATCCCGCCACAACAGGGCCATATCCGGACTTCATCGGCATCGCAGCACGGCCGGCCCGATCCCTTGACGTCGAAAGCAACAGACCACAAATGATTGTTATCCTTGGCGGGCTCCGTGCCGGCTCCCCATCCGCAAGATCGACTTCTGCGACCGCGGACAGCGAAGATCGCCGGCGATCGAGCGCGGCGGCGCCGGGAAGGCCTGAAAGGCAACGCTCGCTCCCGCGCCGGACGGGACGGCGCAAGGAAGCGGCCAGCTCGGCGGCTCCAGCCTCGCGCCAGCCTGTTGTGACAGACTGACAAGGCAAGTTGGGGAAAACTGCGAAAACCGAGTCAGGCTGCCAAAGCGACTCTTGTCACGGAGTCAACCGATAGAGTAGGTAGAAGGCAAGAAAAAAACTAGATTTCGTGCGGCGACCCTAGTCACTGGAATATATGTGGTATCGCGCCGGCTGCGGTCGGTTGCGAGTGGATTCCGGATTCACCGTACGCAGCTTCAGGAGCATGTTCCATGTGGACTGACGAACGCGTCGAACTCTTGAGAAAACTGTGGGCCGAGGGCCTGAGCGCCAGCACGATCGCAGCGCAGCTCGGCGGCGTGAGCCGCAACGCGGTCATCGGCAAGGTGCACCGGCTGAAGCTGTCGAGCCGCGGCCGGTCGGCCGCCGCCCCGACCCGCCAGAAGAAGGCGCCGGCCGCCACGCCCGTCACGAAATCGGTGACGCGCACGACGACGGTGACCCGGCCGGTCACGGTCTCGGTCGGCGCGACCGCGCTGCAGGTGCAGTTCGAGGCCGCGCCGGTGGCGCGGCAATATCTGCGCCCGCAGGAAGAGGTGGTGGTGCCGATCTCGCGACGGCTCAAGCTGGTGCAGCTCAGCGAGCGCACCTGCAAATGGCCGAACGGCGATCCGCTTTCGGAAGACTTCAGCTTCTGCGGCAACGACTGCGCCGACACCGGGCCATATTGCGGTTACCACTCGCGCATCGCATATCAGCCGGCCGCCGAGCGCCGCCGCCGATAAGGCCCGCCAGGAACGGAGGGCGCCCCGTCGTCCGCGACGGCCCGTCCGGGCCGCTCAGCGGAGAACACAGCCGCCCGCGCGGTCCATTTCGCGACCCGGGCGGCGCCGTACTTCCAGCCGCGAGCGCTCAGACCGCGTCGATCTCGTCGATTGCGGCGGCGGCGCAGTGAGCGAGGAACAGCAGCGCCGCGGCGAGGAAAACGCGCACGGCCTTCACCAGCCGCGGCGAGAGGCCGATATGGCTGCCGTCGGCGTCGGGCCGGTGGATCAGACCGGCATCGCCGGCGTCCCGCAACAGTTTGCGCACATGCGAGCGGGAGACGCCGAAGCGGGCGGCAATTGCCGAAATCGAGACGGGAATCGGGCCCTCGGGCGGGAAGGGCCCACTCTGCGCACCGGTTAATGCCAGATGGAGCAAGACCACGATGCCGGCATTGCGCTCCATGAACAGTTCGAGATCGGGCGCCTGGTCCAGAAGGCGGAAGCCTGCGAAGAAACGGATCGAGAGATGGCGCACGAAGGCCGGCGTGAATTCAGGCCGACCAAGCGCCGCGAGCGCCCGATCCCCTTCCGGCAGAACCCGCCGCATGGCCTCGAACTGGTTGGCCCAGCGCTCCCGCAACGAGGAAAGCAGCCGGTCCGTCGGGACAAGCAGGCGCATGCGCCGGTCGGCGGAGGCCGGCGCCGCGGCGAGATAGCCGGCCAGCCGCATCAAGGCCAGCACGGCCTCCGCCCGATTGCCGCTGCAGAGCTTCTGTTCGACGCAGAGCGCGCGCATGCGGCTCGTCGTCAGGCCCGGCCCGTGCCCGTCATCACCGAAGTAATGGAGATAGACGCAGAGATAGCCGATCACGAAGCGGCCGCGATCGCTGACCAGCGTGCTGACCAGCCGATTGCCACGATGGAGCCGCACCATGCCGGCCGCGACCAGCCTGATCGCCTCGTCGAAGCGAGGATGCGCGGCGAGCGCGGCGATCGTCTCGGCCGACAGGCCGTCGGCGCCGGACCCCCGAAGCCACTCGCCTTGTGCCCTTCCCGACACCGTTACCGATCTCGTCACGCGTTGCCTCGCCCTACCTCGTCGGGCGCCCCGACGACACGGCAGCGCCAGCATGCACCCGTTTCCCGCATGGATACACCCAATTTTCTCCAGTTGCCGCCGCTGCGCAACTGCCGTTTTCGTCCCTCATATCCGGCAACCGGCTCGAGGCCATCAAACTCCACCCCGTCCCCAAAGGCGCCCATCAGGCTCGAAGATGCGGTGGGGGCTTTGCTACCGGGCGGCGCTTCCGCGCGGGCGACGGAAAGGCTCTAGCGCGCCTCGACCGTCACATGGGCGAGATCGTGAACGGCCGTCAGCCGCCGCCGCACGGCCTCGGAAGTGTCGCGCCCGGTGAAGGAGACAATAGCCGCGCAGGCGCCGGGTCCGACCCGCCAGACGTGCAGGTCGGTGATCCGCGCGTCACCCTCGCGCTCGACCCTCTGGCGGATTTCGGCCTCGAGTTGCTGATCGGACGCGTCGAGGAGGACCCCGGCGGTGTCGCGCAACAGGCTCCACGACCATGACGCGATGACGATGGCACCCACGATGCCCATGACGGGATCGAGCCAGATCCAGCCGAGATAGCGGCCCGCGACCAAGGCGACGATCGCCAGCACGGAGGTCAGGGCGTCGGCCAGAACATGGGCGAAGGCCGAGCGCAGATTGTTGTCGCGATGCCCGTGATGCGCATGGTTCTCATGGTCGTGATGGTGACGGCCGTGACGATGGCCCCCCGATAGCAGGAGAGCGCTGAGCGCGTTGACCACGAGACCGAGCACGGCGACCAGCGTCGCCTCGCCGAACGCGACAGGACGCGGATCGAACAGGCGGCCGACCGACTCCACGCCGATACCGAGCGCGACGAGCGCCAGGATAAGCGCCGAGGCGAAGCCGGCAAGGTCCCCCACCTTGCCGGTTCCGAAACTGAAGCGCCGGTCATGCGCGTGCCTCCGCGCGAAGGCGTAGGCGCCGGCGGCCACCGCCAGCGCGCCGGCATGGGTCGCCATGTGGAAGCCGTCGGCAAGCAGCGCCATCGAATTGAAGACGCTGCCGGCGACGATCTCGCCGATCATCATGAGCGTGGTGAGCAGAACGACCCAGAGGGTACGCCGGGCGCTCTTGTCGTGGCTCTCCCCGAGGAAGACATGTTCGTGGCTCAGGGCGCCGGTTTCCGGCTGGCGGGTCAAAGGCTGCTCCTCATTTCACGTAGCGACGCATCGCCATGACGAGTTCCTCCGCCCCTGCTTCACGGGCTTCATCCGTGAGGTCGGGCCGTGCCACATGCTGACGGACGTGATCCTCGACAAGTTCGTCCATCAGGCCGCCGATCGCGCCGCGTACGCCGGCGACCTGGTGCAGGACGACGGCGCAGCCGGCGTCGCTGTCGATCGCCTTCTCAATGGCCGCGACCTGGCCGGCAATCCGCCGGATGCGCGCGAGGAGCTGATCCCTGTTCGATTTGACGTGCGACATAGTATACCCTCCTACCCTATATGAGGCATGCGGGCAAGCCGGCACCGCCGGCCGGCCGCTTCCTGGATCCGATTTTGACTGTCGCGCTGGCCCCCGCCATGAAGATAAGGAAAGCTGCGAAATACCCTCATCCGGCTGCCGCCACCTTCTCCCCGTAAACGGCTAGGGCATGCACACATCGCGGGGTACCCCTCATCCGACCTCGCTTCGCGAGGCCACCTTCTCCCACAAGGGGAGAAGGCAGGTGCCCGGCTTGGCTGGCTCTGCAAATCACCAACGTCGACGATTGGCCGGAGCGCTTTTGCAAGCCTTGCCTTCTCCCCTTGTGGGAGAAGGTGGCCTCGCGAAGCGAGGTCGGATGAGGGGTATTCCGCGATGTGTGCACGCCTTAGCCGTAAACGGGGAGAAGACAGCCTGCCGCGTCCCTACATGTGTTTGTGAGCAACGCAGAAGCTATTGCCGTGCAAACTCACCCCGCAGCCGGGTCGGCGCCAAGCGTGACCTTGTGGCTCTTGTCTTCTTTCGGCCGCTCCGGCGGCATCTGCTCGCCGGTGACGATATGGTAGACGGTCTCGGCTATGTTGGTTGCATGGTCGCCGATGCGCTCTATGTTCTTGGCGCAGAAGAGCAGATGGGTGCAGGCCGTGATGTTGCGCGGATCTTCCATCATATAGGTCAGCAACTGGCGGAACAGCGACGTGTACATGGCGTCGATCTGATCGTCGCGGTCGCGTACGAAGCCGATACGGTCGATGGTGCGGGAGGCGTAGACGTCGAGCACTTCCTTGAGCTGGGTCAGGGCCAGTTCCGCCAGGGCCTCGAGGCCGCGGAAGAGGCTCGGCGGCTGGCGCCCCTGGGTGACCGCGACGACGCGCTTGGCGATGTTCTTGCCGAGGTCGCCCACCCGCTCCAGATCGGCCGAGATGCGGATCGCGCCGATGATCTCGCGCAGGTCGTCGGCCACGGGCTGCCGCCTGGTGATGATCAGGATCGCCTTTTCGTCGATCTCCCGCTGGCCCTCGTCGAGCACGACGTCGTCGGCGATCACCTTCCCGGCAAGCGCGGTGTCGGAATTGACGAGCGCGACGACCGCCTGGTCCACCATGCGCTCGGCATGGCCGCCCATCGCGCCGATGCGCGTCGCCAGGAACTTCAGCTCCTCGTCATAGGCCCGGACCGTATGCCTGCTCAGCATTTGATCTTCCATCCTCCCGCGGCAGCGGCGATTCTTCGTCTTTCCCTATAGGTAGGCTACAGGGATGACGGAAAAAAGAAACCGCGCATTCGTTAGCCGACAAAATCGAACGGGCGAGGAAATGCAAGTCACGGGGCAGGAAAATGCGCGGTGAAGGCGGCACCCTCGCCGACTTTGGAGCGGATCGACAGGCGGGCGTTGTGGCGGGTCAATATGTGCTTGACGATGGCCAGCCCCAGGCCGGTGCCCTTCTGCGCCCGGCTGGTCTCCACATCGACACGATAAAAGCGCTCGGTGACGCGCGGAATATGCTCTTCGGGAATGCCGGGACCGAAGTCGCGGAACGTGACCTCGACCTCGCGCCTGCCGGCTTGCGCGGTCTCGTCGATCGACACGACCACCTTGCCGCCCGACTGGCCATATTTGATGGCGTTCTCCAGCAGGTTCTCGAACACCTGGAACAACTCGTCGCGGTCGCCCGCGACCTCGATCACCGCTTCGGACACGTGCTTCTCGATCAGGACGCCGGAATCGGCCGCCAGCGGCGCCAGGGAGTCGATCACGCTCTGCAGTATCTGCCTGACGTCGAGCCTGGCGCCCGGACTCAGAAAGGGCTTCATCTCGAGCCGCGAGAGGGAAAGGAGGTCGTCGATCAGCCGCGCCATGCGCGAGGTCTGGTTCTGCATGATCTGCAGGAAATGATCGCGGGCGGCGGGGTCGTTGCGCGCCGGGCCGCGCAGCGTCTCCACGAAGCCGGCGATGGAGGCCAGCGGCGTCCTGAGTTCGTGACTGGCATTGGCGATGAAATCGGCCCGCATGCGGTCGATCCGGCGCACCTCGGACTGATCCTTGAAAACCAGCGCGAAAAGCCGCTCGCCATTGCCGATCGACGTCGCCACCACGCGGAAGACGCGTTCCACCGGCACCCGCTCGGCATAGTCGACGACGCCCGACGACGCGCGCCCGGAAGCGATCTTCTCGACCAGTGCCTGCATTTCCGGCGCGCGGAACTTGAGCTGCAGGGAAATGCCTGATGCAAGCGGCCCGAAGGCCGCCTCCGCAGCCTGGTTGGCGTGGACCAGCGCGCCGCTGGCGTTGAAGACGACAAGCGGATCGGGCACTGCCGCAGCCACGTCCTCGGCGGCGATCCTGGCGAGCGCCCTCCCCTCACGCGACGACAGTGCCTTGCCGGCGTTGCGCACGGCCGCGGGCCCACGCGGCGCGAATGCCACGACGCAGACGACCGCCGCCACAGCGCATGCCGCCAGCGTCCAGGACGGACTGGCCGCAACCGCAGCAATCGCGGCCGTCGAGGCGGCCAAAGGCCAGCGGGACGCGAAAAGCCTGCGCCGGAACCGCGCCGCCCTCGTCTCCTGCAGTTCGCTCGTCTCGGTCATGTCGAAATCCAGATCTTCCGGTTCGGTCCGCGACCGGGCGAGGGAAATGACCGGGCGTGGGAAATAACGGCCGGCCGGCTGGACCGCGCCGCGGCCTCCAAATAGCATGGCGCGCGGCGAGAGAAAGGACCCGGCACCATGAAAAGCGAAGGCGCCACGGCGGATGCGGGCGGCACGCCGGTCGTCAGGATCAAGGTCGGCGGCGTGGAGCGGGAGTTCGACATCGACGACCCCAAGCTGCCGGACTGGGTCAGGAAGAACGCGCTGACCTCGGGCGGCTACCCCTATGACGACAGGCTGGACGAGGAAGAATACGAAGCCACGCTGGAACGCCTCCAGATCGAACTGGTGAAGCTGCAGGCGTGGATGCAGAAATCAGGAGCGCGGGTGCTGGCGCTGTTCGAAGGCCGCGATGCCGCCGGCAAGGGCGGCGCCATCAACGCCACGCGCGAGAACATGAACCCGCGAAACGCGCGCAACGTCGCCCTGACCAAGCCAAGCGATACCGAGCGCGGGCAATGGTACTACCAGCGTTACGTCGCCCAGTTTCCCACATCAGGCGAGTTCGTGACCTTCGACCGGTCCTGGTACAACCGGGCCGGCGTCGAGCCGGTGATGGGCTTCTGCACGCCCGAACAGCACGAGCGCTTTCTCGAGGAAACGCCGCATTTCGAAAGGCAGATCTGCCGGGACGGTATCCATTTCTTCAAGTTCTGGCTGAGCATCGGCCAGGAGATGCAGCTGAAGCGCTTCCACGACCGGCGCCACAGCCCGCTGCGGAACTGGAAGTTCTCGCCGATGGACGTCGCCGGCATGACCAAGTGGGACGACTACACCAGGGTGCACGAACTGATGTTCAAGCGGACCCACAGCGCCCTTGCGCCCTGGGTGATCGTGCGGTCGAACGACAAGCGCCGTGCCCGCCTCGCCGTCATCCGGCGCATTCTGCAATCGACGCCCTATGACGGCCGCGACATGGCCGGGATCGGCAAGGCCGACCCGAAGATCATCGGCGAAGGCCCCGACTTCCTGAGAAACGCGGCTGCCTGAGCGTCCGATATGACATCGATCCGCAATGCCGCGAAGGCGCTCGCGCTCCTGCTGTCGCTCACGGCCCCAGCCGCGGTTGCGGCGCACGCGGCCGAGCCGGCGATCCCGCTCTTCTGGGACATCAAGGAGAGGCTGCCCAAGCCCGACCTCACCAAGCTGCCGCGGCTGCGCTTCCTCACCACGATCGATTTTCCGCCCTTCAACCATCTGGACGGCAGCGGGCGGCTGAGCGGTTTCCATGTCGACCTCGCCCGCGCCATCTGCGCCGAGTTGGAGATCATGCCGAAGTGCCAGATCCAGGCCCTGCCCTGGGGCGAGCTCGACAAGGCGATGCAGGAGAAACAGGGCGAGGCGATCATCGCCGGCCTCGCCGTCACGGCCGAGAACCGGGCACGCTACGACTTTTCGCGCCCCTATCTGAAGTTCCCCGCCCGCTTCGTCACGCCGCGGGCGAAATCTCTCACGGAGCCGCTGTTCGACAAGCTGCCGGGCCAGCGGATCGGGGTGATGGCGGGCTCGTCCCACGAACGCATGCTGCGCAGCTATTTCCCCGACACGAAAGCCGTGACCTATTCCAGGCAGGAATGGATGCTCGGGGATCTGAAGGACGGCAAGCTCGCCGGCGTCTTCGGCGACGGCATGCGCCTCGCCTTCTGGCTGGCCGGCACCGATTCCGCCGGCTGCTGCCGCTTTTCCGGCGGGCCCTATCTTTCGACCGAATATCTCGGCAACGGCCTCGCCGTCGCCACCGAGCACGGCAATGCCGAACTCACCGCGGCGCTCGACTATGCCCTGCAGCAGATCGCCACCAAGGGCACCTTCGCCGAACTCTACCTGCGCTACTTCCCGGTCAGCTTCTATTAGGCGCGGCCAGTTGCATCCGCTCCGGCCCACGGGCAGCGAAATCCTCCCCATGCCGTGATCGATCCGAAGGTCGGAGACGGTCGAGGAAGAGGACGGCTTCCCTATCCACCTGCCTAAGCCGGCACTGCACCGAAACAGTCGTCCGCGATTTCACGGCATGGATTCTCGGGTCACCTCGCCCACGCTTCGCGTAGGCTCGGGCCCGAGAATGACGACGATAGGACGGCGCTGTTTCGGGGACGCAAAACCGCTGCGCACTTTTTTGATCCAGGCGTCGGGTGGCCAAGGGCGCCACGATATGCCGGCTGGCCGGAGGAAGCCTATACCGCCGCCCCATCCTCGTCATTCTCGGGCCCGGAGGCGAGCGCAGCGAGCCGCAGGTGACCCGAGAATCCATTCCGTGAGATCGCGGACGACTGCTTCTGTGCGGGTCCGGGCGGTGGATCGGGCAGTCATCCCTCTTCCTCGACCGACGGCGGTCTCCGGAGCTGTCACGGCATGGATCCACGGGTCATCGCGCTCTCCGCTTCGCTGCGTGCGCTCGCCCGTGGATGACGAAGGGGGAGATGTCGCCCCCTGATCACCCGCCACCGCTCTGTGGTGTATCGTGGAAGGATTCACACAGAACACCTTAAGCCATTGCTTTAGCATGTCTTTTCTGGATACCGTCGCATCTTCGGTCCGTGCCCGGCCGTTCCGGTGCCGGTCATGCGGGATCCGCGGCGACGAAACGCAGGACCATTTCCACGGCGTTGTCGCGCAGTCTCGCCAAGGCCTTCGGCTCGCCGAAATCGCGCCCGAAGATCCTGGAGAAGGTGGCGCGGTTGGAGACGTTGAAGAAACAGAGCGCACTCACCTGCCAGTGCAGCTCGACCGGGTCGAGACCGGCGCGGAAAACGCCTTCCTCCACGCCCCGGCGGTAGATCGAGGCGATGTGGTCGATGGCGGTCACGTTGAGGCCGCGTATGACGTCGGAACGATCGATATATTGGCCGTGATGGATGTTCTCGATCATCACCATGCGGATGAAATCCTCATGCGCGTGATGGTGGTCGAAGGTGAATTCGACCAGCCGCCTGAGCGCGTCGCGCGGCGGCAGACCCTCGGTATCAAGCTCGTCCTCGCCCTCGCGCACCGTGCGATAGGCATTCTCGAGCGCCTGCAAATAGAGCCCTTCCTTGTCTCCGAAATAGTAATAGATCATGCGCTTGGACGACTTCGTGCGCGCGGCGATCTCGTCGACGCGCGCCCCCGACAGGCCGTTCATCGCAAATTCGCGCAACGCCGTGTCCAGGATGTCGCGCCGCGTGACATCGGGGTTCTGCGGGCGCTTCGGCGGCTCTCGATCCTTCCGGACCGGCTTGGGCTGAGACATGCAATCCTCTTTCGCCGCCAGGCGGCATTGACAAACTAACCAGTTCGTACATAGTTTCGCAACGGTCATTTTCATTTACCGGGTCGGGCCGAACGAAAACAAGCCGTCGCATCGACGGCGCTCCAGGGAGGAGGCATGTCGGACAGGGTGACGATCGGGCGATCACTCGAAGCGCTGGTGCATCGCCATGCGATCGCAGGCACGGGCCGCCCCGACGTGCTGGTCGGGCTCGTCGGCCGCGGCATCCAGCTCTCGCGTTCGCCCGTCATGCACGAAAGCGAGGCGGCGCGGCTCGGGCTCAGCTGCGCCTATGTCCTGATCGATTTCGATGCGCTGCGGCTTGACGACGGCGATCTGGCCGGGGTTCTCGATGCCGCGGCGCGGCTCGGTTTCCGCGGCGTGAACGTCACCTATCCCTTCAAGCAAGCGGTGCTGCCGCTGCTCGACGACGTCGCGCCGGAAGCCGGCGCCATCGGCGCGGTCAACACCGTGGTGTTCGGCCAGATGCGGGTGGGCCACAACACCGATTGCTGGGGCTTTGCGGAGAGTTTTCGCCGCCAGATGGCCGATGTCCCCCTGGGACGGGTAGCGGTGTTCGGCGCGGGCGGCGCGGGTTCGGCCGTCGCGACCGCGCTGGTCGAACTCGGCGCGCGGGAGATCGCCATCGTCGACAGCGACGATATCAGGGCGGACGAACTCGTGCGACGCCTGGGCGGCGGCAGGGCGGCATTCGCCGTCGCGCAGGATGCGCGCACCGCAGTGCTTTCGGCCGACGGCCTCGTCAACACCACGCCGGTCGGCATGGCCAGACATCCAGGCACGCCGTTCCCCCCGGAATTTCTGCACGCCGGGCAATGGGTCGCGGACGTGATCTATTTCCCGCAGGAGACCGAATTGCTGCGCAGGGCACGCGCGATCGGCTGCCGAACACTGCCCGGGACCGGAATGGCGGTCGGGCAGGCAGCGCGAGCGTTCGAGCTCTTCACCGGCCGCGCGGCCGACATGGGCGCCATGGCCGATCATTTCGGGGCGGCGGCATGAAGGCGGCGGCGGGCATCGCATCGACGCGATCGACCCGGAGAAGCTCCGCTCCGGTGCATGCGGGCCGGCAAGGCCTGACGGCTCGACTGGCCGAACGCATCAGAGCTCTTTCGACTGCCTAAACACCATCAACGGGAGGAAACGACATGACACTCGATCTGAACCGCCGCCGGTTTCTGGCGGCCACCGCAGCTGTCGCCATGGCGACAGCGATGCCTGCGCTTGCCCAGGACAAAACGAAGCTGCGCTTCTCGGCGGTCTTCTCCGAACAGGATATCCGCGCCGAGATGATGAAGATGTTCGCCGATGCCATCGGGGACGACTTCGCCTTCGAAGGCTATTATGGCGGCAACCTGTTCAAGCAGGGCACCGAACTTGTCGCGCTGCAGCGCGGCAATCTCGAGATGGGCAACATCGCGCCGCAGGATATCTCGAAGCAGATACCGGCCTGGTCGATCGTGACGGCCGGCTATCTCTTCCGCGATGCGGCACATGTCAGGGCTTTCTTCAACAGCGAGGCCGGCACCGAATTGAAGAAGATGGCGGAGGACCAGCTTGGCGTCGTCGTTCTGGGGCCGACCTATTTCGGCGTGCGCCAGGTCGGCCTCAAGCCCGAAAAGGAGATCAAGACCCCTGCCGACATGGCCGGCGTCAAGCTGCGGATGCCAGGGGGCGACGCCTGGCAGTTCCTCGGCGAGGCGCTCGGGGCCAACCCGACGCCGATGGCCTATGCCGAAGTCTATACCGGCCTGCAGACCGGCGCGATCGACGGGCAGGACAATCCCTTGCCGAATGTCGAGAACATGAAGTTCTACGAGGTCATGTCGCAGATCGTGCTGACATCGCATCTCGTCGGCTTCGACCTGCTCACCGTGTCCAAAAAGGTCTGGGACGAAATGGGCGCCGAGAAGCAGGCGAAGTTCCAGGCCGCCGCCGACGCCGCGATCGACTTTTCGACGCAGAAGCATCTCGCCCGCGAGAAGGAACTGGTCGAGACCTTCAAGGGCAAGGGGCTGAAGATCTACGAGCCCGACGTCGCGGCGTTCCGCAAGCATGTACAGGAGAAATACCTGGCTTCCGACCTGGCCAAGGACTGGCCGGAAGGCATGGTAGACAAGATCAACGCGTTGTGACGCCCTGGATCGGGACCAGGCTCTGACGCCTGGTCCCGATCCGGATCCGGTCGGCAGGCTGCGAGGTGTCATGCGCGCGACCAGCCGGATAAGCCATGGAGGCGGAACGCCGCTTCCCCAGGGAGGTCAAACTGGAAATGAGACTTGCGAGCCTTGGCTCATGGCTCTACGCGCGCGCCGAGAACGTCCTGGCCGCAATGCTGGTCGCGATGTTCGCCGCGTTCCTTCTGCAGATCGTCTTCCGCTATCTGCTGAACCTGCCTGTCGGCTGGACCAACGAGATCAGCGTCATCCTGTGGATCTGGATCGTCCTGTTCGGCGCCGCCTTCGTCGTGCGCGAGGAGGAGGAGATACGGTTCGACCTCATATACGCGGCGGCAGGCCCAACTGCCCGGCGCGCGATGTTCCTGGTTTCGGCCGCGGCGCTCGTCGCTCTCTACGGCATCTCGTTTCCGGCGGTGGTCGATTATGTGACCTTCATGAAAGTGGAGCGCACCGCCTATCTGGACATAAGATTCGACTGGCTGTTCTCGATCTACCTGGTCTTCGTCATGGCCGTCATCGTCCGCTATCTGTGGCTGGCATGGCAGTCGCTCTTCGGCAGCGCGCCGGATGAATTCGATCCGGCGAAGGCGGGTTCGGGCGTATGAACCTCGCCAGTCCGTTCTCCTTGTCGGTCGTCGCCATCACCGCGCTTGCCTTTCTCGGGCTGCCGATCGGGCATGCGATGATCGCGGGCTCGATCCTCTACCTGATGCTGGCCGGGCTGGACATGGGAACGGCCGCCGAACAGATCCTCAACGGGATGTACACCAACTACATCATCCTGGCCGTGCCGCTCTTCATCCTCGCCGCGGAGCTGATGAACATCGG
Source organism: Mesorhizobium sp. L-8-10 (assembly GCF_016756635.1). NCBI lineage: Bacteria > Pseudomonadati > Pseudomonadota > Alphaproteobacteria > Hyphomicrobiales > Phyllobacteriaceae > Mesorhizobium > Mesorhizobium sp. L-8-10. Next base: position 7,659,200 of record NZ_AP023263.1, read on the forward strand.
GTCCATGACCGATCGCCTGATGGCTTTCTGCAACGCGATCGTCGGGCGCTTCAGGGGCGGACTGGCGCATGTGAACATACTCCAGAGCGTCATCTTTGCCGGCATGTCGGGCTCGGCGATCGCCGACGCGGCCGGCACCGGCAAGATGATGCAGCAGATGATGACGAAGGACGGCAAATATCCGGCGAGCTACGCCGCGGCCCTGACCGCGGCCACCGCCGTGATCGGGCCGATCATCCCGCCCTCCATCCCGATGGTCCTCTATGCCCTCGTTTCGGATGCATCGATCGGCTATCTCTTTCTCGGCGGCGTCGTGCCGGGCCTGCTGATGGCGCTTGCGCAGATGCTGATCGTCGTCGTGGACGCCAGGCGCAGGAACTTTCCCGTCGAGAAGCCGACGCCGCTCGGAGAACTCCCCCGGATCACCTGGCGCGCATTTCCCTCGCTGATGATGCCGGTGGTGCTGCTCGGCGGCATCTATTCCGGAGCGACCACGCCCACCGAGGCGGCTGCCGTGGCGGCCTGCTACGCACTGGTGATCTCGGTCGTGCTCTACCGCAGCGTCTCCTTCGCCGACTTCTATCGCTCGGTCCTTTCGAGCGCGCGGACCTCCGCGTCGATCGGCATGCTGATCGCCGGTGCGCTGGTGTTCAACTTTGTCGTCACGATCGAGAACATTCCCCAGACCCTGTCGCTGATCCTGCAAGCCCGGGACCTGTCCCCCCTTGCCTTCCTGGTCCTGGTGAATGTGATCCTGCTGGTTCTCGGCTGCATCCTGGAGGGCACGACGATCCTGCTTGTGATCGTGCCGGTGCTCATCCCCACGGCGCAGGCGCTCGGCATCGACATGGTGCATTTCGGCGTGATGGTGGTCGTCAACATCATGCTCGGCCTGATAACGCCGCCATACGGGCTGCTGCTGTTCGTCATGACACGCATCGCCGAAGTGCCGCTGCGCGACCTGGTGCGCGACGTGCTCCCCTTCCTCTTCGCGATGGGCGGCGCGCTCGCCTTCATAACCTTCGTGCCCGATGCCGTGCTGTGGCTGCCGCGCCTGCTCGGCTATCAGGGATGATCCAGGGAGAAATGCCATGGCCAGGAAGCCGATCTTCATCCTCAACGGACCGAACCTCAATCGCCTGGGCAAGCGGGAGCCCGAGATCTACGGCAGCACCACCCTTGCCGAGATCGAGGCGATCTGCCGGCAGGCCGCCGGCGAATTCCCCGTGCGTTTCCACCAGTCGAACGCGGAACACCAGCTCGTCGACTGGGTGCACGAGGCGATCGACGACGGGGCGGGCATCCTCATCAATCCGGCCGGCCTCAGCTTCCGCTCGATCCCGCTGCTCGATTCCCTGAAGATGTTCCCGGGCCCGATCGTGGAGTATCACATCTCGAACATCCACCGGCGCGAGGAGATCTACCACCATTCGCTGGTTTCGAAGGTGGCGACCGCGGTCCTGGCGGGGCTCGGGCCTCGCGGCTACGCCCACGCAGTCCGGGCGCTGATCGACATGATCGCGGACGGGAACGGCTGAAGGGAGCTTCCCGACGGGCCGTACGCAGCTTGTCGGACCATCGCCACGAAGAATCTTTCTCGGAGCGTCATCCATATTGTACGCCGGTCGGCATTGCCGATTGCAGTCAGGTGCGCCGAGTCTGTCGCTATCGCAGGAAGCCGTTCAAATCGACGCGTTGCCTGCGGCACAGCTGCGTGCCGAAGATGCGCGCCGGCGCAAGTATCCACCCGTCTGGTCACATCTCGACCAGAACGGCAGGATGGTGGCTAGTCCGAAATAAGCGAACAGGACGCACGGAAGCCTTTTTGCGTCAGATTTCTTAGCTCCAAGACCTCTGCTATGCTTCCCATTGAAGGCGGCTCGGTGGGCCCATGCATGCGGCAAAGCCGCATGATGCAAAGAACGGCATTGTCGTTCCGGCGGATCAAGCGGGTGGCAACTCGATGAAGGGCAGCCATGGGCCTCCCGAGCTACGTGATGAACCAGGCAACTTTCCCGGAGATGTATGAGCGCTGGCTCGTAGGTCCTCTCTTCCGACCGTGGGTAGAGACGACCCTGGAAATGGTGGAATTGTCTCCGGACGATCGTCTCCTCGACAACGCTTGCGGAACGGGAATCGTCGCACGCGTAGCAAGGGAGCGGCTCGGTGCCGCCGGATATGTCGTCGGCGTCGACATCAGGCCGGACATGCTTGCCGTCGCGCGCCTCGTGGCCCCCCGCATCGACTGGCGCGAAGGTGACGCGAGCGCCCTGCCTCTCCAAGACGGAGAGGAGTTCGAGGTTGTCGTCTGCCAGCAAGGGCTGCAGTTTTTCCCTGACAGATCCGCGGCGGCGCGCGAGATGCGGAGGGCGCTGGCAAAGGGCGGCAGGCTGGCGGTGGCCACATGGCGCCCCGACGACGAAATACCGTTCTTTCGGGAGTTGCGCTATGTCGCGGAGCGCCATCTGGGCGCCATCGCGGATCGCCGGCACAGCTTTGGAGACGCAGCGCCGCTCGAGGCGCTGCTCCGCGACGCCGGCTTCCACGACGTCCGCTCAAGGACGATATCGCGCACCATACGCTTCGATGACGGCGCGCCCCTCCTCCGATTGAACACGATGGCGCTGGTCGGCATGAGCGCTGCCGGCAACGAAATGAGCGATCGGGAACGCAAACGCGTGGTGGAGAAGATCGTGGGCGAGAGTACACCCGTGCTGCGCTCCTATGCTGATGGATCGGGGCTCGCTTTCGAGCTCCGATCCAATGTGGCAACGGCCAGGGGATGAAATCAGCCGCCTGGTAACGTCCTGCGCGGGCAAATCCGGCGTCGGCCGGCTTCTACAGACGCCGTTCGCGGCCAGGCCGGTGAAGGGAACCATAAGGGTCGAAAAAGGTCCTCGGTCCAATGGCTTCTGGTGCAGGCCGCCCGGTTCTTCGGGAGACATGCTTTGGCCTTCGGGAGGCATGCTTTGGCCAACCGCAACGCATCCGAGGTTCGCGCCGCGAACAACAGCTCAAGCCGAACGCTTGCGGCGGACGCCGAAGCGGAACGGCAACAGGAGCGTCCAGCCGAGCCTGGTCGGAGCCGCGCCGCGATATTCCAAGAGGCCGATGTCGATCGCCTCGTGGCCGCGTTTCGGCGCGGCGAGATAGGTGCCGAACAGCCGGTCCCAGAAGGGGAAGTTGAAGCCGTAGTTGGTGTCGGTCTCGGCCGGGTCGCTCGAATGATGCACCCGGTGCATGTCGGGGGTGACGACGAAACGGCGCAGGAAACGGTCCGCGCCGGGGCGGAGCCTCACGTTGGAATGGTTGAACATCGCCGCGCCGTTGAGCACGACCTCGAAGACCAGCACCGAAAGCACAGGCGCGCCGAGCGCGATCACCACCGCCGCCTTCCAGACCATGGACAGGAGGATCTCCAGGGGATGGAAGCGCAGGCCGGTGGTCACGTCGAAACCGGGATCGGCATGGTGAACGCGGTGGATGCGCCACAGGACGGGAACCTTGTGGCTCACCACATGTTCGAGCCACACGGCGAAATCGAGCGCCACGAAGGCGATGACGCCGGCGGGCAGGTCGCCGAGGCCGGCGGCGCGCAACAGGCCCCAGCCCCGCGCCTCGGCCCAGGCGGCCGCGCCGACGGCGGCCGCGGGAAAGACGATCCGCAGGACCGCCGAAGACAGCACGACCATGGCGAGGTTGGTGAACCAGCGGCGCGACTTCAACGCACCGGACATTTCCTTGCGCTCGAGCCGCGGCGACCACAGTTCGAAGGCCGCCATGGCGATGAAGACCACCAGGAAGACGCCGGAACGGACGATCGCTTCATAGCCGGCGACGGCGCCCATCGCGCCCGCCCGCTCAGGTCAGCATACGGTGGCGCACCTTGGTGACACGTTCGATCGCCTGCGTGGTGGCGGCATCGAGACCGAGATGCTGGCGAAGCCTCTGGATCACCCTCAGTTCCTCGATCCGCATCTCCAGGTCGACCGCGGCGACCTCCACGGCGGCGGCATAGGCGGTGTCGTAAAGGCGTGGCGGAATGACCTTGCCGGCGAGTTCCAGCACGCCGTCCAGACCTTTTTCCTCATGCAGCAGCTTCTGGCAGTCCTGTGCGACCCTGATCAGCTTCTGCTCGTCGAAATCCTGGAACACCGGCCAAGTGCGGACGACGTCGCCGATCCGGGCCAGTTCGACATCGGTCATGTCGCGGTCTGCGGCTGATGTGATCACCATCAGGTAGATCAACGCCTCTTGGGCGGTCGGTGCGGGCATGTGGTTTTCTCTCGCCTTCAAAACGCCGCGCGACCACTTGGACGCTCGGCGCTCTGCATTTTCAGATGACGCATCGTGCGCTCCGACAGTCGATTTCGAATTTCGGGCCGATGCGGTGATCGGCAGCAAGGTAGAAACGGGAGCCGGCCGCCGCAAGGAAAAAAGCTGCCGAGCGTTGACGCTGCGGAGCGCGGCGAATAGAGCAATGCCTTGGCCCGCGGACGTCCTGCCGGATCCGGCGAAGACAGCGGCGCGAACCCCTGGGAAGCACGATATGGCGCGATCAATGACGATCGAACTCAATTCCGACATCCTCGCCGCCGCTGCGGACAGCAAGGCATGGCCCTTCGAGGAAGCGCGGAAAATCATCGAGCGCTACAAGAAGACCGGCTTCCCCGCGACCGTGCTGTTCGAGACAGGCTACGGCCCGTCCGGCCTGCCGCATATCGGCACCTTCGGCGAGGTGGCGCGCACCACCATGGTGAGGCACGCCTTTCACGTGCTGACCGAGGACAAGGTCGCGACAAAGCTGCTGTGCTTCTCCGACGACGTCGACGGCATGCGCAAGGTGCCGGAGAACGTGCCCAACCGCGAAATGCTGCTGGAACATCTCGGCAAGCCGCTGACGCGCGTGCCCGACCCGTTCGGCGAGTATGAGAGCTTCGGCCATCACAACAATGCGATGCTGCGGCGTTTCCTCGACACATTCGGCTTCGAATACGAGTTCGCCTCGGCGCTGGACTACTACACATCCGGCCGCTTCGACGACGGGCTCGTACGGATGCTGGAAAGCTACGACAAGGTCATGGAGGTCATGCTGCCGACGCTTCGCGAGGAGCGCCGCAAGACCTATGCGCCGATCCTGCCGATCCACCCCGAGACCGGCGTCGTCATGCAGGTGCCGATCGAGGAGGTGCATCCCGACCGCGCGACCGTCGTGTGGACCGATCCGGCAACGGGCAAGCGCTGGGAGACCTCGGTCAAATCAGGCGGCTGCAAGGCGCAATGGAAGCCCGACTGGGCGCTGCGCTGGGCCGTGCTCGGCGTCGACTACGAGATGTCGGGCAAGGACCATATCGACAATGTGAAGACCAGCGGCAAGATCTGCCGCATCCTCGGCGGCACACCGCCCGAGGGCTTCAACTACGAACTCTTCCTCGACGAGAAGGGCGAGAAGATCTCGAAGTCCAAGGGCAACGGCATCACCATCGACGAGTGGTTGACCTACGCCCCCACCGAGAGCCTCGGGCTCTATATGTACCAGAAGCCGAAGGTGGCGAAGAAGCTCTACTTCGACGTGATCCCGCGCGCCGTCGACGAGTATTATGCGTTCCTCTCGGCCTATCCGCGCCAGGACTGGAAGGAGCGGCTCGGCAATCCGGTCTGGCACATGCACAATGGCGAGCCGCCGGCGATCGACCTGCCGGTGCCTTTCGCGCTGCTGCTCAATCTGGTGAGCGCCTCGAACGCCCAGAACAAAAGCGTGCTGTGGGGCTTCATCTCGCGTTATGCGCCCGGCGTGACGCCGCAGACGCATCCGGAGCTCGACCGGCTGACGGATTACGCGATCCGCTATTTCGACGATTTCGTGAAGCCGTCGAAGGTCTATCGCCAGCCCGACGCGGTGGAGCGCGACGCGCTCGCCCGGCTCGCCGAGGCGCTGGGCGAACTGCCGGCCGACGCCGGCGGCGAAGCGATCCAGAACGCCGCGCTGAATGTGGCACGCCGGATCGAACGCTACCAGGACCATGCCAAGAAGAGCCCCGAAGGCGGGCCCGGCGTCTCGGTCGCCTTCTTCCAGATGATCTACCAGGTGCTGATCGGACAGGAGCGCGGGCCGCGCTTCGGATCCTTCGCGGCGCTCTACGGCGTCGCCGAGACGCGCGCGCTGATCGGCAAGGCGCTGGCGGGGGAACTGGCGGCGTAGAGGCGGGTTACCCCTCATCCGACCGCGCGGAGCCTGTCCTCGGGCTTGCCGGAGGCAAGGCCCGTGGGCGAGGCCACCTTCTCCCACAAGAGAGAAGGGAAGGCGCTGCAGCAGCGCTTCGGCCAATCTTCAACGCTGGTGATTTGCAGAGCCGGCCAAGCCAGGCCCCGACCTTCTCCCCTTGGGGGAGAAGGTGGCCTCGCCCCAAAGGGCGAGGTCGGATGAGGGGTCTGCAGCGCACCGCGCGCTCGCCGATACTGTCGGATGAGGGGTCTGGCAAGACGCTCGGGTAACCACCGCCCCTGCCCTATTCCTCCGTCTTCGGCGGCGGGCCGAAGATGCCGCGGCGGGCTTCGCGCGCTTGCTTCTCGGCCTCGGCATAGGGGCCGCCGGGCGCGGCACGCGCCCAGCCATTGCTGACGAGCCAGGCGCCGACGTCCTGCGCGCCGATGCGGCAGCCGGCGACGATATCCGAGCCGGCCTCCGGCGGCACGTCGCAACTGATGGCACGGCCGCGGATGAAATAGCGGAATGCCGTTCGCGCGCGGACGCCGCAGGGCCATTCGGCGCCCTCGAAGGTGCAGCGTTCCCGCAGGTCGACGCTTTCAGTTCCAGCCACATCGACGACACGCCCCATCGCTTCGAAGCGCGCCGAGCCGGTTGCGACCGGCCGGTAGAGGATCGTGCCGCCGTCTTCGTCGACAGGCGGCTTTGGCGGTAAGGCGAGACTGAGCTGCGACAGCGGCGCACGCGGCTCGACCCGCTCATACGGCGCAGCGTCGCTCGCGGCGGCAGGACTTGCGGCATCTGGAGACTGAACGAAGGGCCTGGAGGGCTCCGAGCGACGGGTTCCCGGGCCCGGGTCCTTGCTCGCGCCCGACGGCGCTGCGACACGCTCGATGGCAGGGGTCGACACGGCCGCCTCCCGCGCGAGCCTCTCTCCACCGATCTTCATCACGACGGCGGCACCGCCGATCATCACCAGAGCGGCGATGGCCAATTCTGCCCGCATCGGCCCGCTACTGGCTCGCCCAGACGATCCGGGCCACCCATTCGATGGCCTCGCTCGGGATCTGGCGGTTCGGATGGGCGGGGTTGAGCGAGACGAGGTCGATCCCCTTCGGCGTCTGCCGTTCCAGGAGCTTGGCCATCACCTCGCCCTCGGTGGTCTTGACCACGACGCGGTCACCCCGGCGCAGCACGGCGCCCGGCTGGACGATCAGCACGTCGCCGTTGCGGTAGAGCGGCAGCATGGAATCGCCCTGCACCTGGAGCGCATAGGAACCTTCGGCGGCGCGCGCCGGCAGTTCGACGAGGTCCCAGCCCTCGCCGGCCGGAAAGCCGGCATCGTCGAAGTAGCCGCCGGCTCCCGCCTGCGCGAAACCGATGAGCGGAACGGTGGAACCCCGGCGGCTCTCCTTCCATGGAAACGCCTTGCCTTCGATCAGTTCGAAAAACTCGTCGAGCGAGGAATTGGTGGCCTCGATGATCTTGGCGAGCGACTCCGTCGAGGGCCAGCGCGGGCGTCCGTCGGAGGACAGTCGCTTCGACTTGTTGAAAGCCGTCGAATCCAGGCCGGCGCGTTTGGCCAATCCGGATGCCGAGAGCGAGTAACGCGCAGCCAGCGCATCGATGGCCGCCCAGACACGATCATGCGAGAGCATGGTGCTGCTCCCCGTGAAGACAGGAAAAAATACCTTTGCCGTTGTAATGTCGGCCGCCGGACTTGTCCAGACAAGATCAGACCGGAAACTCAAAATGGCTTGAACGGGGGGCGCCGAGGGTCAGCGGATGCCGGGAAATGTTGCCGCCAAGGCACACCTCATCCGACCCCGCGGAGCGAGGTCGGATGAGACACACCGCCCGGCGCCGGACGCCATCCTGGATGAAAGTACCGCGTGTCTTCGTACCCCTCTCTGTCCACCTGATATCTCCCCCACAAGGGGGGAGACCGGCCGGCCGCTTGGATTTCGCCAATCGTCAACGTCGCAAGACGAGTGCCATCATCGATGACAGCCAGTCTCCCCCCTTGTGGGGGAGATGTCCGGCAGGACAGAGAGGGGTATCTGGCCAAGCCGTATCCGACTGAAATCAAAAAGCTTTCCGCCCTACTTTCATGGCAGGGGTAGCCCGTCTCGACGTTTCCGATCCTGGCACGAGGGACTGCTCACCCGCCCGCCTTCGCAAGCCTGCGCAGGCCGGCATGGGAGGCCATGAAGATGCGCTCGGCTTCGGTGGGCGCGCGCGGCGAGCGCGTGACGCCGAGCGCGGCGACGACCTCGTCGATCTCACGGAACTTCTTCGTGTTCATGTCGTAGATGCCAGCGGTCGTCATCACCGCCGCGGCCGTCTCGCCGTTCTCGAGGATGAAGCGGTGGCGGCCGATCACCTCGGTGCCGTCCCAGGTCTCGATGGAGGAGACGACCTCGAAGCGCCGCCACAGCCGGATCTCGCGCACGAAGACGCTCTGCACGCCGCCCATCATCGGCACCCAGTTGCGCGTGCGATAGAGCTTCATCAGCCCGGAGCGGATGAAGATGTCCATGCGCCCGAGATCCGCCATCATCAGATAGCGGGCGTTGTTGAGGTGCATGTTGGGATCGATGTCCGTCGGCAGGCAACGGAACGCCAGGCGGCTCTCGCCGCCGGGCAGATAAGGGCCGCGGCGACGCGCCGTCGCCACGACCTTCAGCAGGCGGCCCCAGACATACATGGCCGCTGTCTCTAACCCAACAGCACTGGATGTTGACACATCCAGTGGCGTGGATGCCAACGCATCCACGCGACCTCAAACGCCGGCGCGGCCCATCCGGGCCGCTTGGCTTCCGCGCTACCGCATCGGCCCGAAAATCGTATTCGATTTTCGGAAAGCACGATGCGGTAATCAATAGTGGCAGAGGGTCCTTTGCGCGTCCAAGTGGACGCGCGGCGCTCTGCAGGCGCGGCGCGCCGTCGCGCGCTCCAACGGTCGGTAAGATCGACCGTTGGTATCACGCCTCAGGCCGCCTTCTTGGCTTCCGCCCCGGCATAGGGATCGAAGCGCTCGTAGAAGGTCTCGCCCTTCTCGGCCATGTCGACCAGCAGCTTGGGCGCCTTGAACTGCGCGCCGTAACGCTTCTGCAGTTCCCTGGCCCGCTTGACGAATTTCTTCGCCCCGATGCCGTCTACATAGGACAGCGCCCCGCCCGTATAGGGCGCGAAGCCGAAGGCCAGGATCGAGCCGACATCGGCCTCCCGCGGATCCGTGACGATGCCCTCCTCCATGACGCGCACCGCTTCGAGCGCGATGGTGAAGAGCAGGCGCTGCTTCAGTTCCTCGATATCGACCTTCTCGGGATCCTGCTGCTTATAGAGGTCCTTGAGGCCCGGCCACAGCTTCTTCTTCGCCGGCTTGGCCGGATAATCGTAGAAGCCCTTGCCGTTCTTGCGGCCGAAACGGCCATGCTTGTCGACCATGGTGTTGATCAGCGCCATCTGGTCGGCGTCGACCGCCTTCTCGCCGAGGTCGCGGATCGTCTGCTTCATGATCTTCTGGGCAAGGTCGATCGCGGTCTCGTCGGTCAGCGCCAGCGGGCCGACCGGCATGCCGGCCATCTTGGCGGCGTTCTCGATCATCGCCGCGGGCACGCCCTCGATCAGCATCTGATAGGCTTCCGACATGTAGCGCAGCACGCAGCGGTTGACGTAGAAGCCGCGCGTGTCGTTGACCACGATCGGGGTCTTCTTGATCGCCCGGACATAGTCGATCGCCACGGCGAGCGCCTTGTCGCCGGTCTTCTTGCCCAGGATGATCTCGACCAGCATCATCCTGTCGACCGGCGAGAAGAAGTGGATGCCGATGAAGTTCTTCGGCCGGACCGAATTCTTCGCGAGCCCGGTGATCGGGATCGTCGAGGTATTGGAGGCGAAGGTCGCGGAGGGTTTCAGCACAGCCTCGGCCTTCCCGGTGACCGCCTTCTTGATCTCGGAATCCTCGAACACCGCCTCGATGACGAGATCGCAGCCGTCGAGATCGGCATAGTCGGCCGTCGGCGTGATCAGCGACAGCAGCCTGTCCTTCTCCTCGGGCTTGGCCCTGCCCTTCTTGACCTGGTCCGAAATCAGGTTGTCGGAATGGGCCTTGCCCTTCCCGGCCGCTTCCATGTCGCGGTCGAGCAGCACCACCGGGATGCCGGCCTTGGCCGTCACATAGGCGATGCCGGCGCCCATGAAGCCGGCGCCGAGCACGCCGATCTTCTTGAACTTCGTCTCGGCGACGCCCTGCGGGCGGCGGGCGCCCTTGTTGAGCTCCTGCAGCGAGATGAACAGCGAATGGATCATCGCCGCCGCTTCGCGGGTCTGCAGGATCTCAGTGAAATAGCGCTGCTCGATGCGCAGAGCCGTGTCGAACGGCACCAAGAGGCCTTCATAGACGCATTTCAGGATGGCGCTGGCGGCCGGGTAGTTGCCATAGGTCTCGCGGCGCAGGATGGCGATCGCGGGCGGCCATAGATTGGCGCCGGCAGCCGAATAGATCGGGCCATCGGGCAGCTTGAAGCCCTTCTCGTCCCACGGCGCCACCGGCTTCAGTCCGTTCCTGATCATCGCCTTGGCGGTCTCGATCAGCTTGGCGGGCTCCGCGATCTCGTGGATCAGGCCCATGGACTTGGCCTTCTGCGGCGTCAGGTTCTGGCCTGAGGTGAGCATGGTCAGCGCGTCCTGGGTCTTGGCCAGGCGCGACACCCGCTGGGTGCCTCCGGCGCCCGGGAAGATGCCGACCTTGATCTCCGGCAGGGCCATCCTGACCTTCTCGCCGTCGGCGGCGACGCGACCGTGGCAGGCGAGCGACAGTTCGAAGGCGCCGCCCATGCAGGTGCCGTTGATCGCCGAGACCCAGGGCTTGCCCGAGGTCTCGATCTTGCGGAACAGCCAGGTCATGCGGCCGGCATTGTCGAAGAGCATTTTGGTCGCGGCCTCGGGGCTCTTCGCCTTCTCTTCACCGAAGAGCTTCAGCATGCGCTGCAGCATGGAGAGATCCGCGCCGCCGGAATAGCTTTCCTTGCCCGAGGTGATCACCGCGCCCTTGATGGCGGCATCCGACGTGACCTTTTCGACGATCGCCTCCAGTTCCTCGATGACGCTCTCGTCGAAGACGTTCATCGACTTGCCGGGCATGTCCCAGGTGACGAGCGCGATGCCGTCGGCGTCGACGTCGACAGTGAAATTCTTGTAGCTCATTGTCATGTCCTTCCGATCAGACGCGTTCGATGATCGTGGCGGTGCCCATGCCTGCGCCGATACAGAGCGTCACCAGCGCGGTGTTGAGGTCGCGCCGCTCGAGTTCGTCGAGCACGGTGCCGAAGATCATCGCTCCGGTGGCGCCGAGCGGGTGGCCCATGGCGATCGCCCCGCCATTCACGTTGATCTGGTCGTGCGGTATGTCGAAGGCCTGCATGTAGCGCAGCACGACCGAGGCAAAGGCCTCGTTGAGCTCGAACAGGTCGATGTCGGAGAGCTTCATCCTGGCGCGCTTCAGGAGCTTCTCCGTCACATCGACGGGGCCGGTGAGCATGATCGCCGGTTCCGAGCCGATGTTGGAGAAGGCGCGGATCCTGGCGCGGGGCTTCAGGCCCATCGACTTGCCGCCCTTCTTGGAGCCGAGCAGCACGGCCGCCGCGCCGTCGACGATGCCGGACGAATTGCCGGCATGGTGGACGTAGTTGATCTCCTCCACTTCCGGATGCCGCTGGATCGCGACCGCGGAGAAGCCGCCCATTTCGCCCGGCATGGTGAAGGACGGGTTGAGCGAGGCGAGCGTCTGCATGTCCGTCGTCGGACGCATATGCTCGTCATGGTCGAGGATGGTGAGGCCGTTCTGGTCCTTGACCGGCACGACCGAATTCTTGAACCAGCCCTTTTCCCATGCCTTTGCGGCACGCTTCTGGCTCTCCACGGCATAGGCGTCGACGTCGTCGCGCGAGAAGCCGTATTTGGTGGCGATCAGGTCGGCCGAGACGCCCTGCGGCACGAAATAGGCGGGCAGGCCGACGGAAGGATCCATGAACCAGGCGCCGCCCGACATGCCCATGCCGACGCGCGACATCGATTCCACGCCGCCCGAGATGACGATATCGTCGGCGCCCTGCGCGATCTTGGCCGCGCCGAGATTGATGGCGTCGAGACCGGAGGCGCAGAAGCGCGAGAGCTGCAGGCCGGGCGCCTTCATGTCGTAGCCGGCTTCGAAAGAGGCAGCGCGCGGAATGACCGAACCGGCCTCGCCGACGGGATCGACGCAGCCGAAGATGATGTCGTCGACCGTGCCGGTGTCGAGACCGTTGCGGTCGCGCACGGCTTCGAGAACCTTGGCGCCAAGGCGGACCGCGGGCACCTCGTGGAGGGAGCCGTCCTTCTTGCCGCGGCCGCGCGGCGTGCGCACGGCGTCATAGACAAATACGTCTGCCATTTTGGTCTCCTTGGGTTGCGGATCAGGGGGCCCTGCTCAGAGCGAGCGCCCGATCAGCAGTTTCATGATCTCGTTGGTGCCGCCATAGATGCGCTGCACGCGCGCATCGCGATACATGCGGGCGATCGGATATTCGTTCATGTAGCCATAGCCGCCGAACAGCTGCAGGCACTGGTCGACGACCTTGCCCTGCAGCTCCGACAGCCAGTATTTGGCCATCGAGGCGGTGACAGGATCGAGCCCGCCATTGATGTGGCGCTCGACGCAGTTGTTGTAGAAGACGCGCCCGATCGTCGTCTCGGTCTTCAGTTCGGCAAGCGTGAACTGGGTGTTCTGGAAGTCGATGATCGCCTTGCCGAAAGCCTTGCGCTCCTTGACGTAATCGATGGTCAGCGCCAGCGCCCGCTCGGCCATGGCGATCGCCGTCGTGCCGATCTGCAGGCGCTCCTGCGGCAGCTGCTGCATGAGCTGGACGAAACCCTGCCCCTCGTCGTGGCCGAGCAGGTTCGATGTCGGCACGCGCACGTCGTTGAAGAACAGTTCGGAGGTGTCGTTCGACTTCAGGCCGATCTTGTCGAGGTTGCGGCCGCGCTCGAAACCCGTCACCTCGTCGGTCTCGACCACGATCAGCGACGTGCCCTTGGCGCCCTTGGCCGGGTCGGTCTTGGTCACGACGATGATCAGATTGGCGAGCTGGCCGTTGGTGATAAAGGTCTTGGAACCGTTGATGCGGTAGTGGTTGCCATCCCGCTCGGCCCGGGTCTTGACGCCCTGGAGATCGGAGCCGGCACCCGGCTCGGTCATGGCGATGGCGCCGATCAGCTCGCCCGAGGCCATGCGCGGCAGCCATTTCTTCTTCTGCTCCTCCGAACCGTAATGGAGGATGTAGGGCGCGACGATGGAATTGTGGAGCGCGATGCCGAAGCCGTCGACGCCGACATGGCCGATCGCTTCGATGATGGCGCTCTCATGGGCGAAGGTGCCGCCCGAGCCGCCATATTCCTCCGGCATGGAGGCGCAGAGCAGACCGTTCTCGCCGGCCTTGCGCCAGCTCGCGCGGTCGAAGATCTCGGCCTTCTCGAACTCCTCATATTTCGGGGCGATCTCCTCGGTGAGGAAACGCGCCGCCATGTCGTAGAGCATGGCGACATCGTCGCTCACCCAGCGCGGCTTCGGTAGTTCCAGGACGGATGCGGGATCGGTGGCCACGTACTACTCCCCTGTCGACGATAACCCTTAGCAAACCCGTTCAATCTTGAACAGACTTGCCGGACCGCAAATGTTCAGAACGCCTCGGCCGGCAGCGCCATCATCGCGTCCGCGCCGCTGGAGATGCGGGCGAGATGGGCGGAAGTCTCCGGCATGACGCGCTCCATGAAGAAACGGGCGGTCACCAGCTTGTTATCATAGAAGGATGACGCGCCGTTGGCGCCCTCGGCGAGCTTCGCCTGCGACGACTTCGCCATCTGCGCCCACATATAGCCGAGCGCGACCAGGCCGAAGAGATGCATGTAGTCGGTCGAGGCGGCACCGGCATTGTCGGGCTTGGCCATGGCGTTCTGCATCAGCCACATGGTCGCGGCCTGCAGGTCGTTGAGGCCCTTCTTCAACTGCTTGGTGAAGGGAGCCATCTTCTCGTCGGCGCGGTTCTCCTCGCAGAACTCGCCGACCTCCTTGAAGAAGGCCTGGACCGCGCGGCCGCCATTCATGGCGAGCTTGCGTCCGACGAGATCGAGCGCCTGGATGCCGTTGGCACCCTCATAGATCATGGCGATGCGGGCATCGCGCACGAACTGGCTCATGCCGTGCTCTTCGATGTAGCCATGCCCGCCGAAGATCTGCTGCGCCATGACGGCGTGGTCGAAGCCCTTGTCTGTGAGCACGCCCTTGATGATCGGCGTCATCAGGCCCATGTGATCGTCGGCCGCCTGGCGCTCCTTCTCGTCGCCGGAGCGGTGGGCGACGTCGGACTTGATCGCCGTCCACAGGATCAGCGCGCGGCCGGCCTCGTTGAAGGCCCTGATGGCCATCAGGGCGCGGCGCACGTCGGGATGCACGATGATCGGATCGGCCTTCTTGTCCGGCGCCTTGGGGCCGGAGAGCGAACGGCCCTGGATCCGCTCCTTCGCATAAGCGACTGCGTTCTGATAGGCGACCTCTGCGATCGACAGGCCCTGCAGGCCGACGCCGAGACGCGCCTCGTTCATCATGGTGAACATGGCCTTCAGGCCGCCATTGGCCTCGCCGAGCAGATAGCCGGTCGCCTCGTCATAGTTCATGACGCAGGTCGAGTTGCCGTGGATGCCCATCTTCTCCTCGATCGAACCGCAGGAGACCGCGTTGCGGGCATCGGGCGCGCCGCCGCCGTCGAGCATGAATTTCGGCACGATGAAGAGCGAGATGCCCTTGACGCCCTCGGGCGCGCCCTCGATCCGGGCCAGCACCAGATGCACGATGTTCTCGGAGAGGTCGTGCTCGCCGGCGGAGATGAAGATCTTCTGGCCGGAGATCCTGTAGGAGCCGTCACCGTTCGGCACGGCTTTGCTCCGCAACAGGCCGAGGTCGGTGCCGCAATGCGGCTCGGTGAGGTTCATGGTTCCGGTCCAGACGCCCTCGACCATCTTCGGAAGCCAGGTCGACTTCTGCTCCTCGGTGCCGTGGGCGAGGATCGCCGCGACCGCGCCCTGGGTGAGGCCGGCATACATCATGAAGCCCATATTGGCGGAGGAGAGATATTCGCCGACCGCCGAATGCACGGTGTAGGGAAGGCCCTGCCCGCCGAACTCGGCCGGCGCCGCCAGCCCCATCCAGCCGCCTTCGCGGTACTGGCGGTAGGCGTCCTTGTAGATATCAGGCGTGGTGACGGAGCCGTCGGCGTGGCGCACGCAGCCTTCGATGTCGCCGATGCGATTGGTCGGCTGGATGACGTTCTCGGCGAGCTTGGCGCCCTCGGCAAGGATCGCTTCCAGAACGTCTGTCGTGGCGTCCGAGAAACCCGGAAGATTGCTGTAACGCTCGTAGCCCAGCACATCGTTCAGAACGAAAAGCGTATCCTGAACCGGCGCCTTGTAAGTCGGCATGCCTCATCCTCCAAACACGGTTTTGCCGCTCCGGGGACGCGCCCTCCGGAACCGTCACTGAGGAGTGTCTAGCAATCTTTGACGTTTGCGTAAACGTCAATTTGTACCGCAGCGCAAAATTCACAGTCTGCCGCAGGCCGGTCGTCTGTCGATTGCTACGCTATCCGGCCCTTTGGCCCGCCGATCAGAAACGTCGGCTTTGCGCCGCCATCCCGGACGTTCGGGCTGACTTTGGCCTCGTCCGAAAACGGACGTTCGAACTGAGGCGGCGGGCGTTGCGGCTACAATTCTTCCGATCTAATTGAGCAGCAGGGTTTCGGCATCATCTGCGATGATTGCGTGCCGAAAAATCAGGATCAGCAAGACAAGACGACGATACAACTTAGCTCAGGCTGTAAATGATAAAGGACATTTTCACATACAGGTTATGCATAGAAAGCAAACGTCTGGTCGGCATGCATGTTCGTCGCTATCAGTGATGAGACACACTCACACGATTGAAGGTCCCCGTGCCAGCTCGAACCCGTTCGCAAAAAATAGGCGACAAAGGCCAGAATCAGGTTCGTCAACGGGTGGATGCGCATCCCCATTGGATGTGCAGGTTGCAGGATCTCGACTACGGGGTCGACCTTGAAGCGGAATACGCGCCCGCCGAAGGCGACGGACAGCGCCCCGCAGGCAAGCTGTTAAAACTACAGGTCAAGGCGACCGAGTCGGCCGACGTGCGCGGACAGGTGGTCCACGTCGTACTCGAACGATCATTCCTAAGTTACGCGCTGCAGTTCCGGTTGCCGGTGATCCTTGTGCATGTGGACGTAACGACGCGTTCTGCTTGGTGGCTTTGGCTCCAGGCCTGGGCGCTGGAACATGAAGAGCGCCTTGCGTCTTCGCCCGACAATGCAACTATCACTGTCCACATACCGCTTCATCAAACGCTCGAAACTGGCCTGGACTATGAACTTATCGATATCGTCGCAGGCAAACACGCGTCGGCTGTGGTGCTCGCTCTAAGGGAGCTGGCTGACGTTGCCGCCAGTGACGGTCAGCAGATCAAATTATTCAGGGGGGTGCTTGCACTGCTGGACGATATCGAAGCTCCGAATCGGCTCCGCACGGCGGAGAAGATCATAGAGCTTCTTGTCGGCCTGGGATCGAACCCTGGCTTGTGGCAAACGTCGCAACTAATCCCGCAGATCGTTGCGACCGTCGAACGCCTTGGCGACATGTTTAGTCAGGACCAGATCCTACGCCTGGTCCTGCGATACGATTCCTACTCCCGGGCCGGCCTGGAAGGCTTAGCGATATTTTACGATCGCTGGCCCGAGCAAGCGAGAGCGATGGATTTACCATCCGCTTTTCGGGATGCCGGTGTAGAAGAAGTCGCATGGTATTGCTCTGCGCGTGAACATTACGCCGACTCTAATGGCTATCAGCTCGTCATGCGCTTTAGCGAAGGCAAGTTACCACAAACCCGTTTCGGCAAACTCCAGCTACGAGACGATGATGACGCGTCGTACCGGCTTCTCACAAAATATCCCACGCGAGGGAGCTCGGTTCTTCTCGACAATCTGATCTGGGCGGAACCCCGGGCGCCGGAAGCCTTTTCCTCCTAGTGTTCCGGCTATACGGTCGTGCCGGCCTATCATGATAGGCCTCACGTAGGCACTGTGCGGGCGGCGCGGCCGAGGATGACCGCTTCGACGTGCGATGATCTATACGACCCCGACCATCATGGGGTGGATTCCTGCTCTCCCGCCTTTGGGCGGCGGGACTGAGAAGCCGCCGTTCAGGTGGCGGCCGTACTGCAACGGCAACGCGCCCTCATTCGCGTCGTTGGACGTCCGCGGCTGCTTCTTGCACGCGGAAAAACGAAATCCAGGATTTATCCTCAGCTCAGCGGGAGCTTTCTAGTCCCAGTAGGCGATCGCCGAATGCTCGAAGCCTTGACGAACGACTAGCCTGCCACGCGATTTCGGACCAAAGCTGCAGGTCGCCTCCTCTGACGATGACGCGCACGGCGTCATGACCAATGGCATCAATATGGTGAGCCAAGTTTGCAGGGAGCAATATCCTGCCGTCTGGGTCGAGCGAAACCCTCAGATAGCGATCCATGGCGATCAAGGCCAGCTCCGCACGATCAGCATCACCTTCGCTCGCGAGCAGTGATTCGAGCCCCCGCATCACGTCGACGCCGGCCGGATCCCATGGTTCCAGCTTAGCGCTATTGCCGGGCTCCAGTTTCGCAAGGAGTGCCAACGGCTCGGTTAGCGAACCCCAATTCAACCTGGCTCTTGCCGAGATGGGCAGTTGCACCCGCGACTTGCTCGTGACGGGGACGACTTCCGTCCACGTTGTCTCGCTCAACGTGGCCACCGGGTTCCATAGGGGTGGTCGGCCTGTCTTCATGGGACAATCTGGGAATAAATCACGCTAAGCCAATTAACAGGATTTGCACATGTTCTCCACTAGCAATTTGGCCGTTCGGTAGCACCTTTCGCGAGGATTTTCTCTTGCGACAGACCGCTTGCGATGGCAGATTGTACGCAGCTGGGAAAATGTATCGGAAATGCTGATGTTATATGCGGCCAAGCATCATGTTTCGCTTGACCATGAACCGGAGCTGCTCTGCTGGACGCGCATGCAGTCCGAGGGAGGTCAGAAGCTTGAAGACATCGTGGCCCGCAAGGAACTGGAACGTCGTGCTGGCGACGGCGTATTCTTCTGGGGCGTTGGCAACGCTCCAGCAGTAGCGACGTCGACATATGCGAGGCTTGGCATCCCGGTGCCGGTCATCTTCTCGGTCATGAAGGGCCGTCCGAAAGCGGTCGATGCGTCGCCGCGGAGTTTGTTGGTCTGGCGTCGGTACCTCGACATGTACGGTGCCGAACGGGAACTCCCCCCTCAAGCGCTGATCACCAGCCGTGGCGAAACAGGTGCCGGCGACAAGAAGCGCCATTACGCGCTGATGTGCCGGAGCCTGACCCCGCTCAAGCTCAGCAAAGGCGTCAGGTTCGACCCTGCAGCGTTCAGGAATGTCGGTGTTAACCGTGGGCCCGTCGGGGCATCGCAGGTGACGGCCCTGATCCAGCGGATCCAGCCGGATGGAGTTGGTGACTACGAAGCCAATATCTCGGCCGAACTCACCGGAAGCTATTGGATCAGGCTGACCGACCCTGTAATGCTGGACGCATCGAGCATCGAGAGCGTAGAACATTCCATTGAGGATGCTTCGCCTCGGGAATGGCTTCGTCTGGTCGCCGATTTTAGGCAAAGACCTCAACTGCCACGGTCGGCCTATCCGGTGCAGTCCAGCTTATTATGACGGGAACCAAAGGGCCTTGGCGGACAACGATTCAGATCAACTCCGCAAGGACCTGCGCCGGGCCGGATTGAGCCCCGCCGCCATCGATGCGGCATGGCCGACATGGTGGCAGGATGATCTGTCGCAAAGCCCAAGTGCTCGCGCGGAGCTGCGGTTCGCTTTGGCACGCAAGCTGGGTCTGGCGCCCAAGCCCCTACTGGGGGAACGCGTCGAGTTCGTTTGGAAGGACAAGGCCAGGTTCAAACACCTTGGCACGGAGTCCGATGCTGAACGGGAGGTCCTGAGCTCGTTCGGGATGTCGGTCGGCAGGTTGTTGACACGAGCAGCGCCTCTGGGGCGGGGCTTCTCTGGTATCGGCGCTGAAGAACTGCGCGCCTCCATCCTACGGTCGAACGAGTACGTCGACCTTCGAAACTTGTCGCAAACCTGCTGGGCCCTCGGCGTCCCCGTCGTTCATCTCCGGGTTTTCCCGCTGGTCGTCAAGGCTATGCATGCAATGGTCGTTGGCGAGAGACACGTTGGCGCGATCATGCTGGGCCGTGACGCCAGCTATCCGGCGCTCCTGGCGTTCACACTCGCTCACGAAATCGGCCATCTTGCACTCGCCCACGTCGCGCCGGGTAGCGCACTGGTCGACATCGAGGATCCAATCAAGGCCAAGGAGGCCGATGACGAAGAGAAGGCGGCAGATGAATACGCCCTGACGCTTCTTACTGGATCGCCGAAGCCGGAAATCACGACCGAGATGGCTCGCTACAACCATACGATGTTGACCGCTGCAGTGACGCAAGCCGGCCCGCAACATCGCATCGAACCCGGCACGCTCGCCCTTTGCGTTGGGCACCTCCAACACAACTGGCCCGTGGTCATGTCGGCGCTAAGACGAATCTACGGCGAACCGGTGCCGATATGGAAAGCGATCAACACCCTGGCAAGGAATGAGATCGATTGGTCGGCGTTGTTGGAAGACGACCGAAGCTTCGTCGAGGCGTTGCTGAAGTTGAGCGATGTCTGACGGACTTTACCTGGATAACGATGTAGTCCTCAAAATATGCACCTACGGTGCAGCCACCCGTTTGATCGAGCTCTGTACCTGGTGCAAGCTGCCTCCCGCGATCCTCGGATTGGCGAGGTTCACCCTCAGGTCTCGGGTTGAAAAAACCAAGGTTTTGGTCGATGTGGCCAACACCAGGGCCAACCTCGACATCGCCCTCGCGGGTGCCCGGCTGCTCGAGCCTACGCCAGAGGAGGTCGAGACGGCTGCCGATTTTGAGGCCGCGGCCTCCGCAGCTAATCTTTCCCTCGATGCCGGCGAAAGCCAATTGGTCGCGATGCTTTTGAGCCGCGGCGGCCTGGCATTGGTTACGGGCGACAAGAGAGCGGCCACGGCCGTCAGCATCGTCTTGCCGATGATACGTAAAAAGTTGGTTTGCTTGGAGCAAATCCTGAAAACCATGATCGAAGGGGACGACCTTGGCCCGATAAGGGAGGCGGTCTGTCGCGAGCGCGCTTCCGACAGGGCCGTCGCGATTTGCTTCCAGTGCTCGAGCCGTAACGTCGAAGTCCAGTCGGTCGTCGTGGGCCTTGAAAGCTACACCAATGCACTTCGGTCTGAGACGGGCGACCTATTGGTCGCCAGCTTCGATGACCTAGCTTCGGAAGTTTCTTAGGAACACGGCATATGGCGCCCGCAAGGTCGCGACCAGATTGATCTTGCGAAACTTGGGTTCCTGATCATTCAGCAGAACGGGTGCGTCGAGGATTTCGAGGCATGCCTTGTCGACCTTGCCCGCGATATACTTGCTGCCGATCCGACCTGTGCTCGGGCCGACGGGTACGCGCGTCTGGTCCAGCGGAAGGGACATGTCGACCTGTTGGAGGTCCTTGATCACTAGGGCGAACCTCGAGCCGAGCACCCGGATCTCCGGCGGAATATTCGTCCAGTTCTTATTATCGGATGAGTATTCGGCCGCTTCGAGTGGCTCCGCGAAGTGGTTGGATGTCATCTGCTCCATCACCAGGTGGATGGGAGCCCCCTTTGCCGCGAAGGTGCCGGCGAACGGCTGCACCATCGAGCTGGGGTGGCAGGTGTTGCCGCCATAGCCCCACATTGCATAACCCGCTTCGTCGATCTCTTTGGTCTTGCGGGCGATGATGTCGTCGAGGCCTTCATTGGCGTGGGTACCGACCTTCATGAAGAGGACACCTGCGCCCGGCTTGAAAATCTCGTTCATGTCGTTGGTCCTTCCAGATACTCGACGTAATACTCTTCATCCGGGGCCTTGCCCCAGTCGGGCCTTTTCCTCTCCCGCACGTATCGAACTTTGGGTGGTTGCGACATTCCATAGAAGTTGGCCATCCGCTCGGCCGCAATGGGTTGGCTCGGCCCCTTTAGCAGCTGCCGGTCGGGTAGCGAGGTGACGAAGAGATTGCAGGACCTCAAGTCCGGATCGTCGTCCAAGTGATATTGGTGCAGCTTTCGCTGCATGCGCGAGACAAAGAAACCATGCTCGTTCGCATGTCGCTGGACGTTGGCGAGCACCACCTTGGGCCAAGGCCGATCGTCGTCATCGGCGATCACGATCATCCCGTCGCCGATCCCCTTCACGGCCTCGATCCCGCGATCGACGAAAACGTTAACGCTTTCGCCGCCGTTGGACGCGCCCCAAGGCGGGTTGGTGTAAAAGCAGTCGAACTGGGTCGTTTCGGGGAACGGCTCGAGCACATTATACAGCTGGGCGTCGAGATGCTCGATCCGCTCCTTGTCGGCGAACCTCTTGACCGACTGGACCGTCCGCTCGTCAAAGTCGAAGACTGTAATCTTGGTGGGGCCGAAGTCGAGGACCTCCCTGGCCTTGAGATAGGCGACGCACACGCTGATCGCGTCCCCGTCACCGATGAAGGCCAGCCGTTTGTTGTCCGCCCAATCCGCCACGATCTCGCTTTGCATGACCATGTCGCCGACCTTCATGTGAATCTGGTCGAAATCACGGATCGGCCGCGGTCGGTTCTGCACTACGTCTGAAACGGCATTCACAGCTTCCTGCAGATCAACTTGTCTCCTCATTCATCCCCCCTAGAAGAGCCTCTTACTTTTGCCGCTCAAGCATCGGATCGGCGACGGTCTCGCGTGGTGCCGCCGTGTAAAATAGAAAGACCGGCTGTCCGACTGGGTGCCGTATTGACTGACTATCTGACGCGGTCATCTTACCGGAACCGCGGTCCTTAGGGGTAGATACACCGCCTTCATCCGAACACTCGACGTTGCAGTTTGTGGGGAACTAGTATGATTCTGATTCAACCAACTTGTTCTGCAAATGCAATCCCTGAGGATTTCTATCCAGCGTTCTTCATCTGGCATGATGCTGACCGGTGAGTGTTGGCACTGGACGGGGCGTCACCCGAATTCGGGTTCGCGTTGGGCTAAACGCCTGGTCGGCCCACCCGCATGCGGTACATGCACCCATTGTCGCATCGTGGAAGGGCGGTACGTCACCCATTGCGCATTCCTATCGCGCGCACCTAAAGCTGCTTAATGAAAGCTTCCCAGCCGAGCTTTTCCAATGCTTTATCGACGGTGGCCGTCAGCAGCAAGTTGCCTGCTTTCAACATTGAATTTGTTGCCGCAAAGCCATCGTAGCCGAATTTGGCGGCACTGAGCGCTGCCAGCAGCCCGCACCATTCCCGGATGTTCTCGACCATTACGACGAGTTGCACCCTCGAATAGCCTTGGCCGGTCTGCTGGCCGTGAAAAATCTTATCGCGGGCTTTCGAAGCCCGATCCAAGGCATTGTTGAGCGGTGCATAACGATCCCCGAATTCGTCCTTGAGCCGCAAATTAGTCAGCCGCTGTATGCCGCTACGAAAGCCCGTATGACCTATGCCTACATTGTTCGCGAGCGCTCGGCGAACAGATGAGGCGTCGGTCGGTTTGATCGCCGAGGCTTGGAATACCAGAAAGGAGCAGATCTTCCGTTGCTGTCGCTCGTATTTGATCCACGCGAGACAAAACGCGTCGACACCGCGGGTCTCTATGCCGGAGCTCAGCACGTAATCGATGGTCTTGAACTCTTCTTCGAGGGTTCGACGCATCATATCCTCCTAGCTGCTTCCTTATCGTCGCTTACCTGGGTTTC
Source organism: Mesorhizobium sp. L-8-10 (assembly GCF_016756635.1). NCBI lineage: Bacteria > Pseudomonadati > Pseudomonadota > Alphaproteobacteria > Hyphomicrobiales > Phyllobacteriaceae > Mesorhizobium > Mesorhizobium sp. L-8-10. The sequence continues at coordinate 7,682,382 of NZ_AP023263.1, forward strand.
GGGCGCATCCGGCCTGACGGCCGGCCGGGCTTTGGCTCATGTCGCCGATCACAACACCACCGATAGCATCAAACCGGCGACCGCCATTCGCCGTCATCTTGACCGTGTGGGGCAGCCAAGCAGGAGCTAGGTCGCCAAACGCAGCCAAGACGTCACCGGCGTACTGATTCGCAACTAAGCCGACAGGTGATCGCATTGACAACGACGGATTTCAGGAGGCGGTCAATGATGACGACGACTTGAAAGGAATTGGCTGCAGAACGACGGCTTTCTGCGTGAAGGCTACGAGACCCGACAGTCCGGTTACGGCCCCGTAACGCCCGCGCCGTTTCTTCCTTGGCCAATCAAGGCCGAGGAGAACTCAAATGGGATATTCTCAATTCGATGATGCCAGCCGCGAGCGTGCAGCTTGGAACGCTGGAAAGAAGGTCGGCACAAAGCGTCCGCTCACGCAGAAGCAGATTTGGGCCGTCCGCTTCTTCCTCGATCGCGAGCGGCGCATTCGTGACCGCGCGCTGTTCGATCTTGCCATCGACAGCAAGCTTCGCGGCTGCGACCTGGTCAAGATCAGGATTCGTGATGTGGTCGCCGGCCCTGAGGTCAGGACCCGCGCAATCGTGATTCAGCAGAAGACAGGGCGCCCGGTCCAGTTCGAGATCACCAACGATGTCAGGGTCAGCCTCCTGTCTTGGCTCGAACGGCGTGGCGGAACGGTCGACGACTATGCCTTCCCGAGCCGGATCGATCACGCACACCACATGAGCACAAGGCAGTACGCCCGCCTCGTTGACGAGTGGGTGACCGCGATCGGGCTGCGGCCAGAAGAATATGGCACTCACTCACTTCGTCGCACGAAGGCTTCGATGATCTACAAGGCGACGGGCAATATCCGAGCCATCCAGATCTTACTCGGTCACTCCAAGATTGAGAACACCGTTCGGTATCTTGGTGTCGACGTGGAGGACGCGCTGCTCCTGGCCGAGCGAACCGAAATCTGACGTTGAGCGGTCATCCGACTCAGCGCGGATGGCCGCTTCGACAGGCGAGAAATCTCGACGGCCTCGTGCGTTATGGGGTGGTTTCCTGCCCGACTGCTTCTGGACGACAAAGCCAGGAAGCGGTCATTCACGCGATGAGTTAGCTGCTCACGGATACAACGCTTACTACGAAGCTGGCTCCTCTTCGCCCGGGTCTTCACTGCCAAGCAAAGCTTCGTACATAGCGTCTGTGAATGGGCGCATAAACTCATAGATCTGGCGGTACTGATCTGCTTTCAGGAGGTGATAGGCCTCATCGAATTCGATCACCTTATCGAAACTGAACGTCGTCGGCGCTTCCACAGCCAGTATGACCTGCATGTCAGCCGGTAATCTGGTGGCGATGTACTCGATCATTACCGGTAAGTTCGCGGCGTCCTGTCCTTGTTGCTGGGGTGAGTCTATGACCGCAGGCATAGAAAACGAACCGTATTCACTTAGTGAAGTGTGCCAGAGAGCCGCGTAGTATGCCAATATGGACCTCGGTCCGCCGCTCCCGGAAAGCTTTGGGCGACTGGTCAGCTTCATTCCCTTGGTCTCAACGGGCGGCATATTGAGCGTCTGCAACGCAGCCGCATAAGACGTCCGGAAGATAGAGAGGATATCCTTGGACCTTTTTGTGCTGGTCAGCTCGCCAAGCCGCGCGGTTAAGCTATCGATCGCGATCACCAAGGGATCGATCTTCGCTTCGAGCTCAACCAGTTCGGCCTCGAAGGCAGCAAACGCAGATTCGGCGCCCATGGCTCGGACAACATCGTCCAGCCGTAGATCGCCGCGTCGCGTCTCGAGAATGGCCGAAATCCGATTGTAGTTGTCGTCGAGTATCCTAAGACGAGCCTTCGATTTCTGCAGGATATCGTTTGCCTTTCGAGAATCATCTTTCAATTGGACGGCGAGATTTCGAAGGATGCGAGCATCCTCAGCATAGCGCAGGATGTCCATGAAGGTCTTGTCGTGTTCCGCATGACAGATAGGGCAAACCAGCACTTCGTGCGGCTCTGTTTGCAGGAACGCGGCATCACTGTCGTAGTGGGCCAGAGCCTGCTCCGCCATTTTGACTTGGAGGCTGAGGCTTTCGGCGGTTTCCTTCTCCCGTACGAGCGTGTTCCTGAGTTGCTCCTGCTCAACGTTCAGCGCCGTGATCTCTTCTGTCAACCGCGCAATGTCCTGGTCGAAAACGTCCGGTATCGTCTTCGGACCATCGAGGGGAACGGTCTTGCCGAACCGATCCCTGATGCTTTTGATGACTTTCTCTTCGCCTCTAAGCTCGGCGAGTTCCTTCTGGCGGACCAGCTTCTGCGAATTGAGCTCATAATAGGCCGGCGGCTTGACGCCCGTGAAATACTCAAGAACGGAGTCGACCGGATTTCTATACTGCTTCAAATTGGCAAATGTCGACCAGTTAGCCAGCCAGCTTCCATCCTGGTTGATGTAGAAGGGCAGGAAGAATGTTCTCGCATCCCCCGTCACCGACTTTAATTGCTGGTCCGTAAGAACCAAGTTGAACCCCACGAGGTCAGCAAATCTACGACCCCAGTCGGTCGCATTCGCGGAAGCGAAATCCAGATTTCCGTCAGCGTCAAAAAGTCCGCGATGATTGTGTTGCTGGACCACATAATGGCTCACGCCATCAATGGAAAACTCGACCAGAACCGTCGCGTCCTTGCTCCATCGATCAAGTTCGCCGGTGGGAAAGGCTCCGAGGGCAGTGAAGAGGGACTTAATCAGGCTCGATTTGCCGGTGTGGTTCATCCCCACCAACAATGTCTTTTTCGGACTGAAGCTCTCCGACCTTGCCCGCTGCTCGCTTTCTGAGAGCAGCCATATGCTTTTGAATCTGAAGTTTTTCATATGACTTTGTCCGTAGGCTCCTGACGAGGCGCGCTAGCTCGGGTCCACGCATTGCTCGATCGCTTTCAGCAAAAAATGAGCTTGAAGTTCGGCCTTCTTGGCCCAGGAAAATTCCGCTAGGAGATGGTTCGTCCCGCTTTCGAAAACAGGCATGAGATTCGTGCCGATCTTGTTGATCCCTAACCACGCATCGCAGCATGCTGAAATCTCGACGTCGGCAGGCAGTGGGGTCCCGAACAGCTTCCGGCTGAGTATCGCACTGGCCGCTGCGCGTATCTGCGAAACCTCCCAGAATACAAGCCCTTCCTTCGCGAGCTGGTCCAGCCATTGCTTAAGATGGAATTCTATGTCGGGGGTCTGCTGGAGGTCGCCCAGCGCGGCGTTAAGCTGTCCCAAGCTATAGCCGTGCCTCGACCTCATTTCGTCTATTGTCGTGGCCTTCGCCGTTTTCGCTCCAAGCGGGCCGAGCTTGGCTAGTAGGCTTTCGACGAAAGACCGAGCCTGACCAGCATGCAAGGGGCTCACCTTGTCCAGATACTTGTGCACGATGCCTATTGTATAGGTTTGCGCGTCATCCACAGGTACGTCGACCTTTTCGAGCACAATCTTCGACAAGTCAGGTTTCGCGCTGCCTGGCTTATGCACGGAGTCGAGCGCGGCCTGAAGCAGATCGGTGAAGTGCGAGGGGAGTTCGGAAAGCGCGACCGGGAGGGACGTTGCGACGTTGCCGCCTGAAGCGAGCACAAGATTGCATCCCGCGTTGGAAATAAAACGTCCCGAACTTTCCAAGGTCTTGAAACTGGCGAGTGAGGCAAAGAGCTTTCCGAGTGGGCTCTCGGCGACCCCATCAAGCGGCTTCGTTTTCTTGGCCTTGCTCTTGGCCTTCTTTGAAGGATCGTCGGGGGCATGCAGGTTCGTGAGCGAAGCCCACGTCCATTCCATGCGATCTTTCTTCTTGACCTGAAAGACTTCTATGCTGGTTGGGGCGGTAGAAGAGTTTAGTATGGCGACGTCTTGGACAGCCTCAAATAGAAACAGGAAGTCGATTGTTGCCTTCTCCTTCAAGGAGAACATTTTCACGATCGCCCAGTTCTTCTGAAATTCGATTCCCTTCTGATTGTGAGCGCCGCCACTTTCTGCGGTGTCGGGATCGCCTAAGGCCAAAACGACTTCGTCGAATGCAGTGCTCAACTAAAACGCCCCCTCTGCGTATTCAATGCAACCTATGTCCACACTCTGCCGTGGGTCAAGAAACTCCTTGCCGAATGCTGGAAGTGGGATGTTGAACGCTAGTGACCAGACCGCTTCTGAACTTGCTCGAGCGTTCGTCGCGAGCTATGGGACGGCAAGTTTCGGGAGGCGTCAGGCACGAGGTAAACGTCCGCAATGGGGTCGAAAGCTGACCGGGCATACTTTGCCCGATCGGGCGGCCCCAGAACAGCAGCTCAATGTCGAGCGCTTCCCAAAAGCCGGCCGTCAGGACACGGCCCCCAACGCGGTCATTCAGGCGAGCCGACTCCCATTCCAAGAGCGGCCGTCGGTGACCGTCCGTGCCGACGAGACAGGAGGTGATGACGATGGTCTCGGATCCTTCCCGCCGTAGTCCAGTGGGAGCACGGACACACAGGGAAGCGGGTTGATCTCCGCGGCGGGAAATCCCAGCGTTCAGGCCGACGCATGTTCCAAAAGCGCCAGCAGTCCCTTCAAAATCTCAGATGGAGATGGTGGACAGCCGCGGATGTGAAGATCCACCGGCAGGACGGCTGAAACCCCGCCCACCACCGCATAAGAACCCGCGAAGCAGCCGCCGTCAAAGGCGCAGTCGCCAACCGCCACGACCCATTTCGGATCGGGTGTGGCGTCGTAAGTGCGTTCCAGCGCCATACGCATGTTCTTCGTCACCGGGCCGGTCACCAGCAGGACATCGGCATGGCGCGGCGAGGCGACAAAGCGCAGGCCGAAGCGCTCGATGTCGTAGAGGGCGTTGTTGAGAGCATGGATTTCCAGTTCGCAACCATTGCAGGAACCGGCATCCACCTCGCGGATCGACAGCGAGCGGCCGAGCCGGCGCCGCGAGGCGCGGCCGAGCGAACCGGCGAGCTCCGCAAGCGCCCTGTCCTCCGCCGAGGGCGCGGTCTCGGTCAGCGGCGACCGGATGAGGCTTTGGAACAGCAGCTTTCTCACAGGTCGTGGCCAGAATAGGAGCAGTTGAAGGATTTGTTGCAGAGCGGGAAGTCGGCGACGATGTTGCCCTCGATGACGGCTTCCAACAACGGCCACTGAAACCAGGACGGATCGCGCAGATGGCAGCGCGCCACGGTGCCGTCGGGAGCGACTTTCAGCCAAACCAGGATGTCGCCGCGGAAACCTTCGACGAGCGCCATGCCTTCGCGGGTCTCCGTGGCCGCCGGCAGGTCGATACGCGTCGGTCCTTCGGGCAGGCGGTCGAGAAGCTGCGCGATCAGCGACAGGCTTTGCTCGATCTCGCGAATGCGTATCCAGACCCGCGCATTGACGTCGCCGTCCTCGAGCGTCGGCACGCTGAAGTCGAGCCCGTCGTAGGGCGCGTAGCCCGGCGCCTTGCGCGCGTCGAATTTGCGCCCTGACGCGCGGCCAACATAGCCGCCCGCCGCATATTGACAGGCAAGCGCGGGCTTGAGGATGCCGGTCAAGGCTGTGCGGTCCTGCAGCGAGGTGGTGTTGTCGTAGAGATCGACGAGGGCGGGAAGGCGGGCGCCAACTTCCGCGGCGACAGCGCGGATCGCCGCGACGCCCTCCCGATCGACATCCGTGGAGACCCCGCCGGGCACGATGCGGTCGCGCATCAGCCGGTGGCCGAACACCCCGTTCGCCGCGCGCAGAACCCTCTCGCGCAGCACCGCGCAATGGGCAAGCATCAATGAGAAGGAGGCGTCGTTGCAGATGGCGCCGAAATCGCCAAGGTGGTTGGCGATGCGTTCCATCTCGGCCATCAGCGCCCGCAGCAAGACGGCACGCGGCGGAACCTCCGCGCCCAGCGCCGCCTCAACCGCTCGCGCAAAGGCGAGGCCGCAGGCGACCGTGCTGTCGCCGGAGGTGCGGGCCGCGAGGCGGGCGGCGGCCGCCACCGTCGCGCCGGCCATGAGCCCTTCGATGCCCTTGTGGACATAGCCGAGCCGCTCCTCCAGCCGCACCACCGTCTCGCCATTGGCGGTGAAGCGGAAATGGCCGGGCTCGATGATGCCGGCATGCACCGGCCCGACCGGAATCTGATGCAGCCCCTCTCCCTCGACCGGCAGGAAGGCATACCCCTTGTCGATCGGCGTCGATCGCGGCTCCGCGGCCAGCGGATGGCGCAGGTCCCAGTTGCCATGGTCGAGCCAGGGACGCTGATCGGGGAGGCCATCCGGCTCCAGTCCGAACAGACTGCGGATCGCCCGTTCGAGGCGGATGGCCGGCGGATGATGCAGTCCCACGGAAGGGTAGCGGCCGTCCGGGCAGCCAAGGCTGGCGATGCCGATCTCGCCGGATGCCTCGTCGAGCAGCGCCATGTGAACGGCCCTGGCTTCGGCCCACAGGCCGAGCAGGCTCCACTCGCCGACGCCCAGACGCCGGGCGGCTTCGGACCAGAGGTCCGGCTCGACGACCGCGCGCGGCCACGGCCTGTGCTGCGGCTGTGCGCTTCCCTGGCTGAGAAAGTCGATCAGGACCGCCATGGCGCTAACCCAGGATCCTTGCAATGTGCTGGAACCATGACACCAGCATCGGCGGCAGGAAGATGCCGGCCATCAGCACCAGGCCGAAATGCACGATCATCGGCACGTAGGAGGCTTCCGAAGGCTTGGTGCTGCCCGTCGGCTCGCCGAAGGCCAGGTCGTTGAGATGATAGAAAAGCGCGCCGAGCGCCAGAAGGATGCCGAGCACGAGCGGGACCGCGAGCAACGGCTCGCGCGCGAAAGTGGACGTCACGACCAGGAACTCGCTCATGAAGACGCCGAACGGCGGCAGGCCGGCGATCGCGGCGACGCCGACGACCAGGCTCCAGCCGAGCCAGGGATGCGTCTCAGTCAAGCCGCGAATATCGGTGATCCGTTGCGAGTCCTTGATCTGGGCGATATGGCCGACCGCGAAGAAGATGCCGGATTTGGTCAGGCTGTGCATGACCATGTGCAGCAGCCCGGCGAAGTTCGCCAACGGCCCGCCCATGCCGAAGGCGAAGGTGATGATGCCCATGTGCTCGATCGACGAATAGGCGAACAGCCGTTTGATGTCGCGCCGGCGGTAGAGCATCAGCGCGGCGAAGATCAGCGAGACCAAGCCGAGCGTCACCATCAGCGGCCCGGGTGCGATCGCGCCTTCGTTGGCCGCGAGCAGGATCTTGAAGCGCAGCACCGCATAGAGCGCGACGTTGAGCAGAAGCCCCGAAAGCACGGCCGAAATCGGCGTCGGGCCTTCGGCATGGGCGTCCGGCAACCAGGCATGCAGCGGCGCCAGCCCCACCTTTGTGCCGTAGCCGAGCAGCAGGAAGACGAAGGCGACGTTGATGAGCGCGGGCTCGAAGCGCGGAGCGTTCCGGACCAGGACCGTCCACACCATGCCGTCCACGCCTTCGCCGACGACCGGCAGCGCGGCCATGTAGACCAGGATCGTGCCGAACAATGCCAGGCCGATGCCGACGCTGCCGAGGATGAAATATTTCCAGGCGGCTTCCAGCGCCTCGTGCGTGCGGTAGATGCCGACCATGAGCACGGTCGTCAGCGTGGCAAGCTCGATCCCGACCCACATCAGGCCGATATTGTTGGCCGTCAGCGCAAGGTTCATGCCCGCCATCATGACCTGGTACATGGCGTGGTAGAAGCGCAGATAGGTTGGCGTCAGCCGCCCTGTCTCCAACTCGTGGCCGATATAGCTCGCCGAGAAGATGCTGGTCGTGAAGCCCACGAAGGTGTTGAGCACGATGAAGACGATGTTGAGATCGTCGACGAAAAGATAGGAGCCCGGCTCCGGCCGTGCGGCGAAGAACAGCGCGAGCGAGGCAAGGAAGGTCAGGCCGGAGGCGGCAATGTTGAGGCGTGCCGTCACACGGTAGCCCGGCAGCAGCGCCAGGATCGCCGCCGCGCCGACCGGTATCAGCAGGACGAGCGCCACTGCAGCGGAAGCGGCAGGCATCATCGGCGCTCTCCGCGGAAGCTGTCGAGCGCCTGGACATCAACCGTGTCGAAGCGCTCGCGGATGCGGAACAGGAAGACGCCGATCACGAAAAAGGCGATCAGGATCGAGAAGGCGACGCTGATCTCGACCACCAGCGGCATGCCGCGTGCGCCGGTACCGGCGAGCACAAGCCCGTTTTCCAGCGACATGAAGCCGACGACCTGGCTCACGGCATTGCGCCGGCTGACCATCATCAGCAGGCCGAGCAGCACGACCGACAGCGAAAAAGCCAGATCCTCACGCGCCAGCGGATCGGCATCGGTGGTGACCTTCAGCATGACGGCCATCGAAAGCGCCACCAGCGCCATGCCTGCGAGCATGGTGGCGCCCGAGCCGATCACGGTCTCGATCTCGCGATGGATGCCGAGCCGCTGGATGATGCGGTGCAGCCCGACCGGGATCACGATCGCCTTGAAGACGAGGGCAATCGACGCCGTGATGTACAGATGCGGCGCTTCCTGCACATAAGCCTGCCAGGCCACGGAAGCGGCGAGCAGGACCGCTTGCAGCGCGAAGGCATTGAGCAGCGCGTAGAGCCGATGCTGCGAGATCATCAGGAAGCTCACCAGCACCAGCCCGCCGGCCAGAAGATGGGCGATGTCGAATGTCAGGCCGTGTCCCATCTAGAGGCTCCGCGAGACGAAAAGGAGCAAGGTGCCGAGCAGGCCGAGCATCAGCGCGGCGCCGACGAAATCGGGGAGGCGGAAGACCCGCATCTTGGCGATGGAGGTCTCGAAAAGGGCAAGCAGGAGGCCGGCAACGGCGAGCTTTGCGCCATAGGCGGCGAAACCGAGAGCATAGCGCCACAGGCCGCTGCCCGTGCCGGCGAAGCCCCATGGGACGAAGATGCAGCCGATCAGCGAGACGTAGAGAAGCAGTTTCAGGAACGACGCGATCTCGATCATCGCCAGATGCCGGCCCGAATATTCGAGCACCATCGCCTCGTGCACCATGGTGAGTTCGAGGTGCGTCGCCGGATTGTCCACCGGGATGCGGCCGTTCTCGGCGATGGCGACTATGACGAGCGCGATCAGCGCAAGGCCCAGGGAAACACGCAGCCCGACCTCGGGTGAGGCGAGCATGGCGGCCACGTCGGAAAGCTGCGTGGAGCGCGCCACCAGCGCCATGGTGAAGACGATGAGCAGCATCGCAGGCTCCGCCAGCGACGCGATCATCATCTCGCGGCTGGAGCCGATGCCGCCGAAGGCGGTGCCGACATCCATGCCGGCGAGCGCTAGGAAGAAGCGCGCGCTGCCGAGCAGGGCGGTGATGGCGATGAGATCGGCCGACCAGGAGAACATCAAGCCGGTGGCGAATGTCGGAACGAGTGCTGCGGCCACCCAGGTTGCGGCGAAGATCATGTAGGGTGCGACCCGGAACAGCCACGAGGCGCTTTCGGCGATCACCGCCTCCTTCTTCAGCAGCCTGAGAATGTCGCGATATGGCTGGAGGATCGGCGGGCCTTGCCGGCGCTGCAGCCGCGCCTTGATCTTGCGGACGTAGCCGGCGAGCAGCGGCGCCGCCAACAGCACCAGCGCCATCTGCATGCCCTGCACGAGGAGGCTTTCGATCAGCTCCATATGGCGAGCACCAGGAGCAGGAAGACGAGCGCAAAAAAGACCAGGCTGAGATAGCGCCGGATCGTCAGGAACTGGAGATGGTTGATCCGCTGCGCAACGAAATCCACAACGCCGCAGAGCGGCTGGTAGAGCCGATCCCACACGGGGTCGGGCACGACGAGCGCAAAGCGTGCCGGCCGCACGTCGCCGGGAGCAGGCATCGCGACCTTTTCGTGTACGCCGAAGGCGCGTGCGACGAAAACCCTGCGGATCGGCTGCGCGAAGCTGGAGCCCGAATATTGGGTGAGCGGGCTCGGATCAGGAAACCCGCAGTCCCAGGCGGGCGCACGCCGCAACCTGTGCGATGCGAAGCGATGGATCGCCCACGTCGCCAGCAGCGCCGAGAGCGTGATGAACAGGAAGACGAGCAAGCCATTGTAGGAGCTGCCACTTTTCGCAGCAGGCACAATCGAAAGCCAGGGCAGCGCCGATTGCTCCGGCACCGCGCCGCCCGCCAGCAGGCGAGTGACAGGCGCCAGCATGTCGATGACGAAACCGGGCAGAATGCCCGCCAGAAGACAGAGCAGGCCGAGGATCGCCATGGCCGCGAGCGAGAAACGGTCGACCTCGTGCGCCGTGCGCGCGGCTTCGCTGCGCGGACGTCCGAGGAAGGTGATGCCGAAAGCCTTGACGAAGGTCGCTGCTGCCAGAGCCGCGGCGAGCGCCAAGGTGCCGCCGACCGCGGGCACCATGATCTTCAGGCCCCATTGCGGAAGGTCGGGGCTGAGCAGCACGGCCTGGAAGGTCAGCCATTCCGAGACGAAGCCGTTGAGCGGCGGCAGCGCCGAGATCGCGACGCACCCGGTGAGGAACAGGAAGCTGGTAACCGGCATGCGGTGGATCAGGCCGCCGAGCCGCTCCAGGCGGCGTTCGCCGCTCGCGGTCAGAACCGCGCCGGCACCGAAGAACAGCAGGCTCTTGAAAAAGGAATGATTGAGCACGTGGAAGAGCGCTGCGGTGAGCGCCAGGGCCGCGGCCATCGCCATGCCGTTGCTTCGGAAAGCAAGCGCCAGGCCGAGCCCGACGAAGATGATCCCGATATTCTCGATCGTCGAATAGGCAAGCAACCGCTTCAGGTCGTCCTGCATGATCGCCTGCAGCACGCCGAGCACGGCACTCGCGCCGCCGAAGGCCAGGATCAGCATCCCCGACCACCACGGCAGCGGGCCGACGAGGTCGAAGACGACGCGGATGAAGGCGTAGATGGCGACCTTGGTCATGACGCCGCTCATCAGCGCAGAGACATGACTGGGGGCGGCGGGGTGGGCCAGCGGCAGCCAGACATGCAACGGCACAAGGCCCGCCTTCGACCCGGCGCCGACAAGGACGAGAACAAGCACCAGCGCGGCCATGACCGGGCTGTGCGTGCCCTGCCGGATCGCCTCGAAAGCGAAGTCGCCGCCCGGCCCCGCCAGCAGGCCAAAAGCGAGCAGCAGCGCCAGCGTGCCGAAACTCGCCATCAAGAGATAGATGTAGCCGGCGCGGCGGTTCTCAGGATCGTGGTGGTGAGCCATCACCAACGCCCAGGAGGCGAGCGACATGAACTCCCACGACAAGAGGAAGACGAAGGCGTCGCCGGCAAGCAGCACGAGGTTCATGCCGGCAAGGAAGGCCGCGAAAAACGGCAGGACCCGATGCGGCTCCTCCTCATGCGCGCCATAGCCCAGTCCGTAGAGGCTCGCCGTCGCGCCGCCGAGGTTGATGACGAGAAGGAAGAAGGCCGACAGGGCGTCGAGACGAAAGTTCGCCCCGACCCAAGGCAACCCAAGCGGCAAGGCGACGGTGAAAGGCCCGCCTCTTCCCGTGAGCACGGCCAGCGCCGTCACCGCAGCGGCGAGACAAGCGGCCAGCACGAGGCAGTAGACCCAAATCGTCGCCACCTTCGATCGGGCAAGGCAAACAGCCAGAACGACCGTGCCGAGGAGCACCGCGACGCACAGCAGGAGGAAGACCACCGGGCTCATCGCAGTGCTCTTTACGCCCCCACGTTTCCGGTCTGCCCGTCAGACCTGCCGCTGCCCAGGCCTGCCTTCAGGCGTACGCCGCGCCCGCCGCCCTGGCTGACGGCGCCGGGGCCGATCAACTCGATGCCCGCCTGGTCCAAGGCGGCGATCAGCTTCATGAGCGAATCGACATTGCCGCGAACAACACCTTCGCTCGCCTCCATGCGCTGGACGGTCGGCACGGAAAGTCCGGAGAGTTCCGCGAGCTGGCGCTGGTCGATCCCCAGCAGGGATCTGGCGGCTCGCAATTGCGCGGACGTGATCACTGCCTGGCACACATCCCTGATGGTTGCGATGTCGATGATACCATGTGTAACCTACATATTTATGAAACTGCGTCAATTATTGATATATGAGATATGAGCTCGCTCCCAATAGTTCCGCGCGGCCAAACGGGGAGCCCGACCGTAGACTCCTGGAGGGAGAAGGCGTCCCTCGGACCATGGATCTCGACACCGCGACTTCCATCGCAGCGGACGTTTTTCAGCGCAAACGCAGGATCCGCTTCCGTGATCCGTCGGGGCCACCCGAATCTGCTGCCGTTGGGGCGTAAGGCGGCGTCTAAAATTGACCGAATCGCTTCGACCAAAAATCTGGCGAAGGATGTGCGGTGCTGTCGCCCCTGGCTTGCCCCTCACTGTCCTGCCGGACGCCCGGCCGGGTCCCCGCTGCTTCGCAGCGTCCCGGCGTTCGCTGGCCTTTCATCGTGCCGCTGGCACGATGAATTCGCTCCGCGAACCGGCCGGTCGTCCAGTTGACACCCAAAGCAGAAGGTTCCGCCGGCGGCACAGCGACTGGTCAGCCGCGTTGCTCGACCGCTCACCAAGCAGACATTCCCTGGCCAGCCAACGAATGGTCTGCTCAGGCCTTTTGTTCTGTCGCAGGTTCCCGTCGGAAAACCGTGGGACAGTTTTCCGGAATCTGCCTAGTCGTAGAAGACCCGCAGTCCGGTGTTCGATGACCCGCTGTCGGCCGACGTGCCGGAGCGCGCGGCGATGCGGTAGCGGTAGCAATAGCTGATGTGGCAGAGGAAGCTGCCGCCTTTCATCGTCTTCTGGCTCGCCTCGGCCGCCTGCCTGTTGCGCAGCCTGGCGGCGCGCGAGGCGGAACGGATCGTGAAGGGTTCCGAGGTCCATTCCCAGACATTGCCGACCACGTCGTGGAGCCCCGCCCGGTTGGGCGCAAAGGCGCCGACCGGCGAGGTTCCCAGCCATCCGTCGGCGCAGGCGTTGTCGCCCGGAAAGCGGCCCTGCCAGATGTTGCAGGGCAGGAAATCGGTGTCGTCCGGCTCACGGTCGCCCCACGGGAAGCGCGGATCGCCTGCGAGCCCGCCGCGCGCCGCATGCTCCCATTCCGCTTCGGTGGGCAGGCGGCCGCCGGCCCATTGGGCGAAGGCTCCGGCGTCGGCCCACGACATGTGGGTGACCGGGTGGTCGGCGCGGTCGCGCACGTGACTGCCAGGGCCTTCGGGCTCGGCCCACCAGGCTCCCTCGCAATACACCCACCAGGGCGTGCTCGATGGCGACGGCGGGTGAGCCGACGGATCGGCAAGCAGGCCGCGGAAGACCGGCCCCCAGCCGAGGCGCTCCGCCTCGGTCCGATACCCGGTCTCGGCGACGAAGGCGGCGAACCGCGCATTGGTAACCGGTGCCGCGTCGACCGCGAAGGGGCGCAGCCTGACCTCGCGGACGAGGCCTTCGCCGTCGGAGCGGATTTCAGGACGCAAGGTGCCGACGTGGCTCCTGCCGCCCGAAAAGCCGATCCGCGGGGGCGGCGTGGGGTCCGCGATGCGGACGATGTCGGCGCGCCGGGCCGCCCCGTCGAGCGGCGTCGCGGAGGCCGGCGTCTGGCGATGCGCGCAACAGCTCATGCCGCATCATACTCCCTGCCGCACGCGACCCGCTCTCCACCACCACGCCCCACGGCAGGTTTACGCATGCCCACGGCTCACAGCCTCGCCGCGCCGGTCTGCGCCCGCGCATCCAGCCGGCCCTCGTCGAATATCACATTCCGCGGACGATAGGTGCCACGCAGAAGCTGGGAAAGGTAGATCGAGCCGGTGCGCAGGTACTGGTCGTGGACTTCGTTGAAGCTGTCGACCACGGCCAATGAAATGGCCGGGCGCAGCGGCATGCAGGTCAGCGCCTCCATCGCCTGCAGACGCACCCGGGGGTCCGGGCCCGCCTCAAGGATGCCGGTCAGGCGCCGCACCCATGGTTCGGGTTCGCGGGCGGTGCCCAGAGCCTCCGAAAGCGCGATCACGACGTGGATGTCCGTCTCGGTCGCGCACCGCTGCGCGACCTCGTCGGGCAGCGCGTGCCCCTGCACCGCGAGGCCGATCAGGCCCTGCGCCGCCCAGTAGCGCATCACCGCGGAGGCATGGCCCAGCCCCGCCACCAGCCGGTCGCGACCGGCGGGATCGGCGCGCGCCGACGACGCCGCCAGCGCCAAGACGTCCTCCAGCGGGTAGAGCGCGGGGTCGTGCGCGGCTTCCCAGCCTTCCAGAGGCGAATGCTCCGGGATGAAGCCGGCGTCGTGGATGGCCAGCATGTGTTCGTCGAGAGCCGTCCGATGGGCGTCGAGCGCGTCGGCATGCTCGGCCTGCCCGGCCAGGTTCACCGTCGCGTCGGGGTCGGCCTGGAGGTCATAAAACTCCTCGAACGGCTTGCGCCCCCAGAAACGCCCCTGGACAAGATCGAGCCCGCCGTCGAGGCGTGCCTGCTCATAATCCTGGTAGTGGGCGCCCAGCCATTCATAGGCGACATGCTGGCCGAGGGGGCGGTGCGGCTGATAGTTCCTGATGTAGCGGTAGCGCCGGGATCGCACGGTGCGCGACAGGTCGTAGCGTTCGCCCATCCTGTGGCGCCCGGCGAAGACATAGGTCCGGTCCACGCAGCCGGGGCCGACGAAGACCCGTCCCTGCAGCCCTTGCGGGGGCTCGATCCCGGCAATCGCAAGAAAGGTCGGGAACAGGTCGACCAGAGATACGGGCGCGGCGAGACGCGACCCTGGCGCATGGGGAAGCAGGTGCCGCCACTTCTGCGGCACCCGCACGATCATCGGCACGCGCAGCCCCTCGTCGTAGAGATAGCGCTTGGAGCGCGGCAGCGCGCTGCCATGGTCGGAGAAGTAGAAGACGATCGTATCCTGCGCCAACCCGTCCTCTTCGAGTTCGCGCAGCCGCATGCCCATCTCGGCGTCCATCCGCGTCGCCGCGTTGTAGTGCCTGGCAAGGCTCTCGCGCATGCCCGGTGTATCGGGCAGATAGGACGGGAGCACGACATCCCTGGGATGCACCGCTCCCTCCTGCGGTTGGAAGGTGCAGGATTCGTGCGTCGCCATCGCGTTGAACACAGCCATGAACGGCTGGTCCGGCGCACGGCCGCGCCAATGCGCCCTCGGGCTGCATTCATCCCAGATAGCGTCCGGATCGACGTCGCAGTTGTAGTGCGTCTTGAAGTTGTTGGCGCAGTAGTAGCCGGCCTTGCGCATCAGGCCGGAATAGGTGTCGAAGCTCGCCGGCAGATGGGCCCTCGTCTGCATGTGCTGCGCGCGCGGGCAGCTCTCGGCGTGACGGCCGGTCAGGATGGCGAAGCGCGAGGGCGCGCAGACCGGCGACGTGCAGTTGGCGTTCTCCCAGGTCACCCCCTCGGCCGCCAGCCGATCGAGATTTGGCGTCCTTGCAACCGGATCACCATAGGCGCCAAGACGCGGAGGATAATCCTCGCTGACGAGGCACACTATGTTCGGTCGATCCTTCGCGGACATCGGCTCCTCCCTGCGGCCAGAGAGCTAGCATCGTTCTCGGCCGACGGGGCAATGCCAATTTTCCGCGTAGCGATAAGATAATGGCATCGCTGGCGAGCGCCCGAGCGAAAACATCGGCTTATCACTGGCCGGATTTATTGCATTTTTCGCTGTACCCTCCACCATGATATCTGGTCTCTCGACGATACCGGAACCTGCGGGCGCCGCAGGCCGATCCGTCTCGGGAGGAAAAAAATGAAACGACTTCACGCGCTTGCCGCGGCGGCTATGCTTGCATCGATGGGGCCCGCATTCGCGGAGGTAGCCAACGACGCCCAGACGCTGGCGCTTTCGAACCGGCTGGACAACACCACATTCGCGCGTGACAAGATCGAGATCGGCAACCGGCTGGCCTACTGGACGCCGGTGTTCGAGACGCTGCTGACGATCATGCCGGACGGTTCGATCAAGCCCAACCTCGCGACCGAGTGGTCCTACAACGACGACAACACGGTGCTGACGCTCAAGCTGCGCGAGGGAGTGAAATTCACCGACGGGACGCCATTCGACGCCGAGGCCGTCAAGGCCAACCTCGAATTCCTCAAGAACGGTACCGGCCAGAACGTCTGGATGGTCAAGTCCATCGCCAGCTACGAGATCGTATCGCCCAGCGAGATCAAGGTTGTGCTCAGCGAGCCGGACCCGGCGCTGGTGCGCAACCTGACCCTGGTGGCGGGCGCGATCGCCAGCCCGGCGTCGCTCGGTACCGAAGACGGCGCGAAGGTGCCGGTGGGCACCGGGCCCTATGTCTACAATGTCGAGCAGTCGGTGGTTGGCCGGCAGTATGTCTATACACGCAATCCGGATTACTGGAACTCGGACGCGTTTCCGTTCGAGGTGATGACGATCGCCCCGATGACCGACCTGAGCGCGCGCATCAACGCGTTGAAAGCCGGCCAGATCGACGTGGCGCCGGTCGAGGCCCAGTCGGTCGCCGAGGGTGAAGCGAGCGGCATGCGGGTGACCCGCAATCCGGTCAACTGGCAGGGCGTCTTCTTCGCCGATCGCGAAGGCAAGATGAACCCCGCCATCGCCGACCTGCGCGTCCGGCAGGCCCTCAACATGGCCTTCGACACCGAATCGATCCTCAAATATGTCGAGCAGGGATACGGGGTCGTCAGCGACCAGATATTCCCCGAGACCAGCACTGCCTACGTGGCCGAACTGGATGACTACTACCCCTATGATCCGGAGAAGGCGAAGGCGCTGCTCGCCGAGGCCGGACATGCCGACGGGCTGACGCTCAAGCTTCCCGAGGCCACCGCATTCGCGGCCTACAACCCGATCATCGAGCAGCAGCTGAAGGATGTCGGCGTCGCCGTCGAGTGGGTCAAGGTCGCACCCGACGCTCTCATCAGCGACATCACCGCCGGCAAGTTCGGCGTGTTCTTCTTCCGGCTCGGCAACCAGTCGGACTGGGGCGACCTGCTGAAGCTCGCCTTCCCGTCGTCCGCCTGGAATCCGCTGCGCCCGGAGGACGCCAAGATGGCGGCCCTGCTCGAGACAGCCAAACGCGCCAGCGCGAAGGATCAGCCGGCGGCATTCCAGGCCATCAACCGCTACATGGTCGAGAACGCCTGGTATGCGCCATGGTACCGCCCCGACGCGATCAACCTGACCAGTCAGGAAGTGATCGAGCAGCCCATCCCGGGCAATGTGGTGACGTTCCCGCAGTTCTATCGCCCGGCCGAATAGCCTCCCTTCGACCGGACGAGCGACGGCCCGCGCTCTCGGCGCGGGCCGTTGCCGTTTCACAGGTCACGCAGCCTTGCGATCGCATCCGCGCAGGCAATTTCCAGCTCGCGCACGGGTTCGGAGGCCTCGAGTTCTTCGCGGATGATCATGCCGATGCTCACCTCGCGCGGCACCAGATCGACCGGCACCGGAACAAGCCGGGGCGAACTCGCGGCAAGCGTGATCGGTTCGGGCAGCAACGACAGGTAGTCGCTGCGCTGGAGCGTGGCGAGCGTCGTGTTGAGGCTGTCGCAGACCAGCCCGATATCGGGCGAATGGCCGAGCCGCTCATGCACCGCGTGAATGGTCAGTTCCCGGTAGACCGAATACTCCGTATAGACCAGCCAGGGATACTCCAGCGCCGTCTCGGAGCGTATCCGTCCTTCGGCGTTGGTGCGCGCGAAGATCGGGTGGCCCTCGCGCGCCACGACGAGGTTGTTCACGACCCCCAGCGGTTTCTGGATCAGGCGCGGGTGCCGCGTTTCCTGACCCGTTCCAGACAGGATCACGTCCAGCCTTCCTTCGCTGAGATCCCGGTAGGAATCGGTCGGATGCGCACGGTGGATTTCGAACACCACATGCGGAAAGCGTTTTTGCATGTCCAGCATGACGACAGGCAGGATCACCGACCGCCAGACGGGTCCGGCTCCGATCCGCAGGTTGATCGTCGTCGCGTTCGCCTCGGTGCGGAGTTCCTGGTCGGTCAGTTCCCACTGCCGCATAAGGCGCAGGGACGCCGACAGGACCTTCTGCCCGAACAGCGTCGGCCGCACGCCTCTTGCGTGGCGCTCGACCAGCGATTGTCCGAAATACTGCTCGAGCTGGATCAGTGAGCGCGACAGGGCCGGCTGGGTCACGTGCAGCCGCTCGGCGGCGCGCCGCAGGCTGCCCTCCTCGATGATGGCTTGCAGGCGGAACAGGTGGGTGATCTGGTCGAGCATCGAGCGATAAGGTCAGCGTATTGCTGAAAGTTCTATTTGCATTATTCGCGCATGGCAACGTCGGCTAGATTGGGTTCGACGGGTGAGCGGGAGGAACGGTTGCCCGTACGATGGGAACGTCATGTTCCCGGCAGGAGGAGACCGATGCTTCGCTATCTGAGCCGCCGGATCGCATCAGGCGTGTTCCTGCTCTTCGCGATCTCGCTGCTGACCTTCGCGCTGATGTTCGGCTCGACCGACAACGTCGCCCGCAATCTGCTCGGCGAAAGCGCGACCGCCGAGCAGGTCGCCGCCCTCAACAGCGAACTCGGGCTCGACCGTCCGCTGTCGACCCAATATCTCGACTGGCTGCGCAACGCCGTACGCGGCGACCTCGGCAAGTCCTGGACGTCCAACTCCAGGGTGAGCGAGGAACTGCAGCGTCGGATGCCGGTGACGCTGTCGATCGTCTTCGTCACCGTGACTGTGATGGCCCTGCTTTCGGCGGTCCTGGGCATCACCGCCGCCGTGCGCGGCGGCTGGGCCGACCGCCTGATCCAGGTCGGCAGCGTCGTCGGTTTCGCGATGCCGAATTTCTGGCTGGCGCTGATCCTCGTCATCTTCTTCGCCATCAACCTGAGATGGCTGCCGGCGACCGGATACGTCTCCTTCAGTTCCTCGCCGGCGTCATGGGCGGCATCGCTGGTCCTGCCCGTTGCGGCGCTTGCCTTTTCCGGCATCGCCTCGTCGTCGCAGCAGGTGCGCGGCGCCGTGATCGACGCGCTTCGGCAGGACTATGTGCGCACCTTGCGCGCCCGCGGCGTCAGCTCCGGCTCGATCCTCTTCCGCCATGCCTTGAGAAACGCCATGCCGGCCGCGCTGACCGTGCTTTCGGTGCAGTTCATCGCCTTGCTCGGCGGCGCGGCGATCATCGAGCGCGTCTTCGCCATCCCGGGACTCGGCTCGCTGACGGTTGCCTCGGCCTTGGCTGGCGACGTGCCGGTGCTGATGGGGATCGTTGTCAACCTCATCGTCATGGTCATCATCGTCAACATCCTGATCGACGTCATCAACGCGTGGGTCAATCCGAAGGTGCGCATGTCATGACCGACGTCAACTCAGTCCAGGCGCCGGTCCTGGCCGCGCCGGTCCGCGAGCATTTCCTCCGCTCGGTGCTGAAGAACCCGCTCGGCCTGCTGGCTCTCGTTCTGCTGGCGATCGTCATCCTTGCCGCGATCTTCGCGCCGCTGATCGCGCCGAACGATCCCACGGCGGTGAAGATCTTCAAGGTCAACGCCCCGCCCGGCGACGGCTACCTGCTCGGCGGAGACGGCTCGGGCCGCGACATCTTCAGCCGCCTGATTTTCGGCGCCCGCAACACGCTGATCGGGGCCATCATCGCCGTTATCGTATCCTGCGCGATCGGCGTCACGACCGGGCTGTTCGCCGGATACTACGGCCGCCGCCTCGATCTCGTCGCGAGCTGGATCTTCGATGCGTTGATGGCGCTGCCGGCCATCATCGTGCTGCTCGCCCTCTACCAGTCGCTGGGTTCCTCGATGCATCTGTCGATGGTCGTCTTCGGCGTGCTGCTTTCGCCCGGCTTCTTCCGCTTGACGCGCAACCTCGTGCAGGGCGTCAGGAACGAACTCTACATCGATGCCGCGCGCGTTTCGGGATTGAGCGACCTCAGGATCATCGCCCGCCACATCCTGCTGGTGGTGCGGGCGCCGGTGATCATCCAGATTTCCATCGTCTCCGGCGTCGCCATCGTGATCCAGGCCGGCCTGGAGTTCCTTGGGCTCGGCGACCCTTCGGTGCCGACCTGGGGCGGCATGCTGCAGGATGCCTTCGCCAACATGTATCTGGCCCCGCTGTCGCTGATGTGGCCGGGCGTGGCGATCGGCGTGACCGTGGCGTCCTTCGTGCTGCTCGCCAACGCGATCCGCGATCGTCTTCAATCGGGCGGAACCACGCTCTCGCGCGCCCCGCGTCCCGATGGTCCTTCCGTCGCCGCGGACCGGGCAAGGCCGCCGACGGACGCCGACATCGTGCTCGACGTGCGCGACCTCGTCATCGGCTATCCCGACGGCGGCGCCTGGCGCGAGGTCGTCAGCGGCGTCTCTCTCGAGGTCCGCAGGGGCGAGGTGCTCGGCCTCGTCGGCGAATCCGGCTCGGGCAAGACCCAGACCGCGTTCGCCATCCTCGGCCTCTTGTCCACCGGCGGCCGTATCCTGCGGGGGTCGATCTTTTTCGGCGGCAAGGACCTGGCGGGCTTGCCCGAGCCGGAGCTGCGTGCATTGCGCGGCCGCCGGATCGCCTACGTACCGCAGGAGCCGATGTCGAACCTCGATCCCTCGTTCCGGATCGGTTTCCAGTTGGTCGAGCCGATGATGACCGTGCTCGGCATTTCCCGCGCCGAAGCGAAGCGGCGGGCGCTCGACCTCCTGGCTCGCGTCGGCCTGCCCAACCCTCAGCGCACCTTCCGCTCCTACCCGCACGAGATTTCGGGCGGCATGGCGCAACGCGTGCTGATCGCAGGCGCGATCTCGTGCAACCCGGACCTGCTGATCGCCGACGAGCCGACCACCGCGCTCGACGTGACGGTCCAGGCCGAGGTGCTGGAGCTGCTGCGCGGCCTCAAGGACGAGTTCAACATGTCGATGATCCTGGTCACTCACAATTTCGGCGTCGTCGCCGACAGCTGCGACCGCGTCGCGGTGATGAAGGACGGCAAGGTGGTGGAAACCAACGACGTCCGCGACCTCTTCGCCAGCCCGAGGCACGACTACACCCGGATGCTGCTCGGTTCGGTGCTGGAGGACGGGACGACGCGCGTCTATCGCGAACCGGCCATGGAAGGGGTGCCGGCATGACCGGCCCGATCCTTGTCGACTGCCGGGGCGTGAACGTCCGCTTCGGCGCCCATCATGTGCTCAAGGACGTCAACCTGACGGTACGCCACGGCGAGACTGTGGGGCTGGTGGGAGAGAGCGGCTCGGGGAAGACGACGCTGGGCCGCGCGATCCTCGGCATCGGCCCGGTCAGTTCGGGCAGCATCCGCTTTGCGGGCGAGGAGATCGCCGGCGTCGCGCCGCGAGACCGCAAGACGGCGGGCGCGCAGATCCAGGCCGTATTCCAGGACCCCTATACCTCGCTCAATCCGGCCATGACGATCGAGGACATCCTGATCGAGCCGATCGTCGCCCGCGGACAGGCCTCCCGCGAGGAGGCGCGGCGACGGGTGCGCGGCCTGCTCGACCAGGTTGCGCTCCCGGCCGACGCAGCCCACCGCTTCCCGCGCGAATTCTCCGGCGGCCAGCGCCAGCGGGTGGCGATCGCCCGCGCGCTCGCGCTGTCGCCGCGCCTCATCGTCTGCGACGAGCCGGTCTCGGCGCTCGACCTGTCGACCCAGGCGCGGGTGATGCAGCTCTTCATCGAGATCCAGGAGCGCACCGGCGTCGCCTATCTGTTCGTCTCGCACGACCTCGCGGTCGTCCGCCACATCTCGCACCGCGTCGCGGTGATGCGGAACGGCGAAATCGTCGAGTTCGGCGAGTGCGACCAGGTCACCGCGCGGCCCGGCCACGACTACACGCGGCGTCTCCTGCTCGCGGCGCCCGTCGCCGACCCCGTCCGGCAGGCGGCTCGCCGCGCCGAATTCCTTGCACTGGCAGCAGAGGCCTGAATGATGCGCGCCATCGTCCTGATGTTCGACAGCCTTAACCGGCGAATGCTGCCGCCCTATGGCGACACGACGACCCATGCCCCCAATTTCGCCCGCCTCGCCGAGCGCACCGCCGTCTTCGACAACTGCTACGCCGGCTCGATGCCGTGCATGCCGGCGCGCCGCGAACTGCACACCGGCCGCTACAACTTCCTCCACCGCTCGTGGAGCCCGCTGGAGCCGTTCGACGACAGCGTGCCGGAAATGCTGCGCAAGGCCGGCGTCTATACGCATCTGGCGACGGACCACCAGCACTACTGGGAGGACGGCGGCGCGACCTACCACAACCGCTTCTCCTCCTACGAATTCTTCCGCGGCCAGGAGGGCGATCTCTGGAAGGGTGAAGTCGAGGGCGTCGACCGTCGCAATCTCGCCAACTTCGCCTACCGGATGCTCCATCAGGACGAAGTGAACCGGAAACACCTTTCCGACGAGGCCGATCACCCGCAGACCAGGACGTTCGACGCCGGGCTGGAATTCGTCTCGACCAATGCGGATCAGGACAAGTGGATGATCCAGATCGAGACCTTCGATCCGCACGAACCCTTCTTCAGCTACGCACGCTGGCACGCGCTCTATCCCGATACAGGCGAGGACTTCGACTGGCCGCCCTACGCCCGCGTCACCGAGGACGAGGCCAAGGTCGGACAGGCGCGCAACCGCTATCTGGCGCTCTTGTCGATGTGCGACGCCAATCTCGGCCGGCTGCTCGACCTGATGGATGAGAAGGACATGTGGAAGGACACGATGCTGATCGTGTGCACCGACCACGGCTACATGCTGGGAGAGAAGGGCTGGTGGGCCAAATCGGTCATGCCCTGGTACGACGAGACGATCCACACGCCACTCTTCGTCTGGGACCCGCGCAGCAGGGTTCGGGGAAAGCGGCGCAAGGCGCTGGTCCAGACCATCGACATCGGCCCCACCTTGCTCGACCTGTTCGGCCTGTCTCCGACCCGGGATATGCAGGGCCGGCCGCTGGCCGGCACGGTGGCCGAAGACAGCCCTGTGCGCCAGGCGGGCATGTTCGGCATCTTCGGCAGCCATGTCAGCGTCACCGATGGCCGCTACGTCTATATGCGCGGTTCGGTTCGGCCCGACAACACGCCGCTGTTCGAACACACGCTGATGCCGGCGCACATGCGCGCGCTGTTCTCGCCGCTGGAATTGGCCCGCGCCGAACTCGCTCCGCCCTTCTCCTTCACCAAGGGAGCTCCGGTCCTGAAGATACCGGCATGGGCGATGGGCACGCCGTGGAGCTACGGCACCCTGCTCTATGACCTGGAGACCGATCCCGCGCAGGAGCGGCCGCTCAATGATCCCGAGCTCGAGCTGCGCATGGCCTCGATGCTGGTCGCACTGATGCGCGGCAACGACGCGCCGCCGGAACAATACGAGCGGCTCGGCCTGCCGGTCGACGGCGAGGTCGGCCGGGAGCATTTACTGATCGAGAGCCAGTGGGTGCAGGTGCAGGAGGGGCAGCGGCCGGCACTGAGAGCGAGCGATTTTCCCGACGGCGCCCGCGTGGCCACCATGACCGTCGCCGAGCTGATGAAGACGCCGGCGCGCGACCTGGTCGAGGGCGCCCTGCCCCGGCCGGCGAATGACCTGTTCGCCTTCATGCTTGCCGGCAAGACGCTGGTCGAGATCGCCGCCAACCATCCGGACCTGACCAGGGAGCGCCTGGAGCAGATCGAGCGCGAACTTGCGGAGATCGAATGACAATGACGCAGACACAGGATCCAGCCGCAACCGACAGGACTGAACGCAAGGCACAACCCGATCCGTCCGGAAACCGGGTCGCGTCGATCGTCCGCCGTTTGCTTCAGCTTCCGGACCGGTATGATCCGGCCCGGTACTATATGCGCGGGCCCGGTCCCGCATCCCGACGAAAGAGCGACGCCGAGGGGACTGTCGAGCGTCAGGCCGGCGCGCCTGACGCCGACGCCGCGAAGAGAGCCCGAGAATCTCATGAAAACTGAAGGACGGCCGCACGGCCGCGATGACATGCAGAAGAAACCGACCGAGGCCGAGAAATTCGTCAACCAGCTGACGCTCGAGGAGCAGGTGTCGCTCCTGTCGGGCGAGGACTTCTGGTCGCTGCCGGCCATTCCACGCCTCGGCGTCGGCAAGCTGCGGGTCACCGACGGACCGAACGGAGCGCGCGGCGGCGGATCGCTGGTCGGCGGCGTCAAGTCGGCGGCCTTTCCGGTCGGCATCGCGTTGGGCGCGACATGGGACGCCGCGCTCGTCGAAGAGGTCGGCGCGTCGCTCGCCGAAGAGGTCAAGTCGAAGGGTGCACACGTCCTGCTGGCACCGACGGTGAACATCCACCGTTCGGTGACCAACGGACGCAACTTCGAGTGCTATTCGGAGGATCCCGAACTCTCCGCGGCGCTGGCCGTCGCCTATATTCGCGGCCTGCAGGGCAAGGGCGTCGCGGCCACGATCAAGCACTTCGCGGGCAACGAGTCCGAGATCGAGCGGACCACCATGGACTCGGTCGTCGACGAGCGTTCCCTGCGCGAGGTCTACCTGCGGCCGTTCGAGGCCGCCGTGAAGGAAGGCGGAACATGGGCGGTGATGTCGTCCTACAACCGGCTCAACGGCACCTACACCGCCGAGAACGGCTGGCTGCTGACCCACGTGCTGCGCGGCGACTGGGGCTTCGACGGCACGGTGATGTCTGACTGGTTCGGCTCGCGTTCGACGGCCCCGACGGTCAATGCCGGGCTCGACATCGAGATGCCGGGGCCGCCCCGCGACCGGGGCGCGGCGCTGGTCGCCGCCGTCGAGGCGGGCGAGGTTGGTCGCGACACGGTGCGCAAACGGGCCCTGAACGTGCTGGGGCTGATGGAGCGGACCGGTGCCCTGCTTGACCAGCGTCCACACCAGGAACGCGCCGACGATCGGCCCGAGACGCGCGAACTGATCCGCCGCGCCGGCGCGGCCGGCATGGTGCTGCTCAAGAACGACGGCATGCTGCCGCTGTCCGAGCCCAGGGGCACCATCGCGGTCATTGGTCCCAATGCGCAGGTCGCGCAGATCATGGGCGGCGGCTCGGCGCAGCTCAATCCTCACTACGCCGTCAGCCCCTGGGACGGGCTGGTCGCGCGCCTCGGCGGCGAGCGGCTGGTCCACGAACAGGGATGCACCAACCACCGCTGGGAGCCGCTGTGGACGGGCGATCTCACCGTCGAGTTCTTCGCCGGCCGGGACTTCGGCGCTGCACCCGCGCATGTCGAGCCGATGAATGCGGCGACCGCCTTCTGGATCCCGCCGATCGCCGGCGGCAAGGTGCAGGCCGACAGTTTCGCGGCGCGCATTTCCGGCGCCTACACGCCGGAACAGTCGGGCACCCACCGCTTCGGCGTGACGGCGGCCGGTTACGCGCGGCTCTACGTCGACGGCAGCCTCGTCGCAGATGCATGGGAAGGCTGGACGAAGGGACGGACCTTCTTCGAGGAGGGTTGCGACGAGGTCGTGGGCGAGGCCGTGCTCGAAGCGGGCCGCCCGGTCGAAGTCGTGGTCGAGTTCACCTCGAAGCGCGCGGACAACCTGCGCTTCTCGGCAATCCGCGTCGGTGTCGGCCGTCCGCTCAGCGACGCCGACATCGCGCGGGCGGCCGAGGCGGCGGCGCGGGCCGAGACCGCGCTGGTCTTCGTCGGCCGCTCCGGCGAATGGGACACCGAAGGCAGCGACCTGGAAGGCATCGCGCTGCCGGGCCGGCAGGATGAACTCGTGGCCGCGGTGCTGAAGGCCAATCCCCGCACGGTCGTGGTCCTCCAGACAGGCGGACCCGTGGAACTGCCGTGGATGGTCGACGCGCCGGCGATCCTGCAGGCATGGTACCCGGGTCAGGAATGCGGCAACGCGATCGCCGACGTCCTGTTCGGCGACGCGGAGCCGGGCGGCCGCTTGCCGCAGACCTTCCCGAGGCGATGGAGCGACAATCCGACCTGGAGCCAGGACCCGGAAGTCTATCCCGGGTCCGGCGGCAAGGTGCGGTACGAGGAAGGCGTCTTCATCGGCTACCGCCACTACGATCGGTTCGGTCTGGAGCCGTTGTTCCCCTTCGGCCACGGCCTCGGCTATACGAGCTTTGCCCTCTCGGACCTGGATGTCATCGAGCGCCGCGGCGGTGCGCGCGCGACGGTCAAGGTGATCAACACCGGCAAGAGGCGCGGCAGCACCGTCGTTCAGCTCTACGTCGGCGACCTGGAAGCTTCGGTGCCGCGGCCGATGAAAGAACTCAAGGCATTCGCGAAAATTGCGCTCGACCCGGGCGAGACACGAGAGCTGACGTTCGATCTTGCGCCGCGCGCATTCGCCTTTTTCGACCAGGGGGCGGGCTGCTGGCGCATCGAGGAAGGCACGTTCGAACTGCACGCCGGCTTCTCGGCGACCGATTTGCGACAGTCCGCGGCGATTTCCACGCCGCCGGATACGCTTCCACTTTAGCACGACGCTCCGTCGGCCTCGCGCTCGCCTGGCGGATCGAAGTTCAACTCCGGACCGAGGGATTTGCGGTCCGACGTTCCTTCGTGATCCGGGCGCGTTGCCGGATCAAGGGACCAGAGCGGATCGCGGCAGAATCCGAAGCGCAAACGGCCGGCGCCTTCACAGGGGCCGGCCGCCTTCCGGATGAACTCAAACGAAACGGTCAGGGCGCCGAAGCGGGCCGGATGGCAGAAGGGCGATTCAGCCCCTCTCGGAAAGAGTCAGGCGGCGGTTTTCAGCAGCCATGCGTCATGGTTCTTGAGGAACGCCTTGAGCCGGTCGGCATAGTCATCAGTGACGGCCTCGCGCACGCTCTCGCGCGCAGCCAGAGTGTTTCGCCATGCAGTCACGCGCGGCAGTGCGTCGAACACGCCGGTCGGTGCGATGGTGTCGAACACGTCGAAATAGCGAAAGATCGGCGCGAAAACCGCATCGACCAGACTGAATGCAGCGCCGGCAAAGAAAGGGCCATTCCCTAGTTCGGCTTCGACGCGGCCAAACTTGTCCATGAACGCCTGGCGCTTTGCCTCATAGCCGGCGGCGTCCCTGGCTGTCTCAAATCCCCACAAGTCGGACAGGATCGAGGAGCCGAACTCGATCCAGCCGCGATGCCGGGCGCGCGCCAGCGGATCAGCCGGATGGAGGGGCGCGCCCGGCTGCGTTTCTTCGAGATATTCGCAGATGACGGCGCTCTCGAACAACACCGCATCCGTGCCATCGTCCTGTTTGACGATCAGCAGGGGCACCTTGCCGAGCGGGGATATGGCCAGAAACCAGTCCGGCTTCGCGGACAAATCGACATAGCGGCGCTCGAACAGAACGTCCTTCTCCGCCAGTGCGATCGCAGCCCGCTGGACGTAGGGGCAAAGGTGGTGGCTGATGAGGATCAGGCTTGCGTTGGACACGATATTACTTCCTGGTGCGGGATTTCAACGAAGGGCGATGGAGGGGCGGAGCGCATACCTGCCGTCGCCAAGCAGGAATTGCGCGACGGACAGGACGATGAGGTAGAGTGGATATTCCCAACCGCCGTTCGGCGCATTGAACACCCAGCCGTTGCCGCCGTGCGCCCAGATGATTGCGCCCAGAAGCGCCGGGATCAGCGCCACAGCCACCCAACGGGCATAAATGCCGAGAATGAGCATGACGCCGCCGCCGGCTTCGGCGGCAAAGGTGAGGTATGCCAGCCAGCCCGGCAGACCGATGGCTTCGAAATAGCCGGCCGTGCCGGCAAGGCCAAAAGTGAACAATTTGAGCACGATGCTATGGGCGAGGTACATCACGCCGAGGCTGACGCGCAGCAGCGTCACGGCGTAGGCGGCCAGGTGGTCTTGGGTCATGGGCGAAGCTCCGATTAAATAAATGCAATTGCATCTATATGGGCGCTTGCGTCGCCGGTCAATATAGATGTAATTGCATTTATGTCCGATTGTTCAGATGACGCCCCCCCGCACCCCTCGCCCTCCACCGTTCGCGCATGGGTGCGTCTTATGCGCGCCCAGCAAATCGTTCTCGCAGCGATCGAGCAGGACTTGAAGGCAGCCGGGCTTCCCCCTCTTGCATGGTATGACGTGCTGCTGGAACTGGTGCGGGCCGAAGGCGGCAGGCTTCGGCCCTATGAGATCGAACGGCGCACGCTGCTGGCGCAACATAACCTGTCTCGCCTTCTCGATCGGATGGAGAAGGCCGGCCTTGTTCTACGCGAGGTATTCTCAGAGGACGGCCGAGGCCGGTGGGTCATCATCACCGATGCCGGCCGGGCTATGCAGGCGCGCATGTGGAACGTCTATGCCCCAGCGATTCAGCGTCATCTAGGCGACAAGCTGGACGATGCGCAGGCCGATCATCTGGCCGCGCTACTGGCGGCATTGTCGCGAAATTCCTGATTTTGCCGAGGCGCGGCGACTGCCGCGCATCGAATCGCGCGAGATTGCCGATGCCGCCAGGATCGACAATGACCCCGGCTGGCTCGGCATCCGGTTGGCGTCGGCCAAGAAGCGCTTTCCTTGAAACCTGCGCGTGGCTGGCCGGCCGGATCGACATCGGCGCGGTTGGGCCCCTATGCCCCTGGTGGCGATGCAGCCTTCGAGGTTCGTGCCTTCTTCAGCGATCATCGAAGACGGCCTTTCAGCTTGTCGCAAAAAGTCACCCGAAGCAGACGTCGGACGCCTATAGCATGTCGCGTGAAAGAGTAGCGCGGCAACCAACACCCGGAGGCGGAAACACGCTGGGCAAGGCAGAAAGACCGGCATCTTCGGACACCGGCCTTTTTATGGATTGGATTGTGAACAAGGTAGACGAGGATCGTCAGGCGCCTGCGGCCCTGGCCGGCTGGCGCTCGGCCAGCCGGGAACGGACCGCGGCCATCGCTTCGGTCAGGTCGCTGATCGCCTCGTCGAGGGCGGCGCGCTGCTTCTGCAGGCGGCCGAGCTGCTTCTCGGACTTTTCGAGGGTCAGGCGCAGCTGCTTGATGTTGGTACCGGTGGGGTCATAGAGGTCGATCATCTGCTTCACGTCGCGAAGCGAGAAGCCGACCTTGCGGCCAAGCAGGATGAGCTTCAGGCGAACCCTGTCGCGGCGCGTGTAGAGCCTGGTCGACCCTTCCCGCTTGGGGCTGAGCAGCCCCCTGTCCTCGTAGAAGCGCAAAGTGCGCAGCGTGACGCCGAAGGTCTTGGCCATCTCGCCGATGCGATAATAGCCTTCCACGCCTTCGGCGGAAACATCATTGGAGTTGGCGGCAGCTTCGCCGGCCGGCATCATGTCCATCATCTTTTCGCTTTTTTCTCGCTCGCGGCGGCCGGCAGTGTGCCTCGGCGCGCCTCATCGGAAGCGTGAGCTTCGCAGTTCCGATCGTGGTTTCAAGGAATGCCCGAAGAGACGCGGTGGGCACGTCTCTTACGTTTACGTCAATCATATATTGACGGCGAATTTATGTTGCAAGTGCGAAAAGGACGCAGGTCTTTGTCATTAGCCTCAGTCGCCGGCGCGGCCCATCCGGGCCGCTTGGCTTTCGCGCCAACGGGCGCGGCGCGCGGTCGCGCGCTCCAACGGTCGCCATTGGCGACCGTTGGCAGGGGCCTCAGTCGCCGGCGCGGTGTCTTTCTCTGGCCTCAGTCGCCGGCGCGGCCCATCCGGGCCGCTTGGCTTTCGCGCCAACGGGCGCGGCGCGCAGTCGCGCGCTCCAACGGTCGACATTGTCGACCGTTGGCAGGGGCCTCAGTCGCCGGCGCTGTTCCTCGGGCCGCCCGGCTTTCCAATCGCCCCTCTGGTAAGACAAGTTAACGCGTTGTTTACCACGTCTGGTGAAAGGTGGGCGCGTCGGTATCCCGTGAATATCCCGTATCGCTTTGCTCACGGCGTCTCGAAGCGGGGGCGACAGCCCTGGGGAAGCCTGGCTTCCCGCCGCGGCCGGACGGCCACGGCCGCATCGTTCTCCGACATCTACGGAAGCCGGCACGGGGCCGGCAAGGTTGGCTGGCGGACGTCTCGATGAACAGCAAGCGGTCCTATCTCGACTCCCTGAACGCCGGGCGCCCGCGCAAGGCCCATGCCTCGCTCGAAGAGCTCAACCGCTCGCTCGAAGCGATCGGCAACCGGCTGGAGCGCGGCCATGAAACGCCGCTCGGCCGAGCCGACGATTTCAGCCGCCCCGGGCAATGGGCAAGCGATGCGCGCACGCGCAGCGGCACCGACCACGGCAGTCGCGCCGAATGGCCCCGCCGGAACGACTTCTACCAGTCGATCGCGCACGACATCGATCGCGTGCGCGGACAGGAGGAAGGCGTCGCCTCGGTCGGCCGCATCGCCGGCGAACTGAAGGGCCTGCGCGAGGAACTGCGCCACCAGATGACGTCGGGGCTGCGGCGCGAGTTCGACATGCTTCGCAGCGACATCGAGCGCGCCTATGCGGCTTCGCCAGCGGCAAGGGACAGCGCGCAGCTCGGCCTCGAATTCGAGCGCCTGTCGGATGTGATCCACGGCCTCGCCGAACGCAACGACGACCGCGGCGTCAACCTGCTGCGGCTCGAACTGGAACAGGTCAGAAGCGCGATCGATTCGCTGGCCCGCGAGGAGACCGTGCGCGCCGCCGACCGCCGCTGGGAGGATTTCGACAAGCGCTGGTCGCGCGTCGAGGATCGTCTTTCCGTCCAGGACCGCGACGACGACCCGGCCATCGCAGCGCTCAACCAGCGGCTCGAGCAGATCAACGAGGCCGTCCACAACCTGCCGGAATCGCTGTCGCTGCGCTCGCTCGAGGAGAAGGTGCGCATCCTCGCCGGAGCCGTCGAACATTTCGCCAGCCAGCAGGATCGCCGCGGCCACGAGACCTTCGTGCTGATCGAGGAGCGGCTCGACGAGATCTCGCGGGCGATCGTGGCCTCGACCGCCACGCTGTCGGCGCCGCAATTCGATCCCGCCCCGTTCGAGCGCGTCGAGGCGCGCATCTCCTCGCTCGCCCGGCAGGTCGAGGAACTGATCGAGGAGCGGCCTTCCGGCGAGGTGATCGACCGCCTCAATTTCCTTTCGCAACGCGTCGACGAGATCGCCGCCCGCGGCGCGCTTCCTGAAAAGTCGATGGAACGGCTGACGCGGCAGGTCATGGCGATCGCCGAGAAGCTCGACGGCGCACCGGCGGCGCCCGATACCGACGACATATTGCGCGGCATCGAGGACCGATTCGTCATGCTGTCCGATCTGCTCGACCGCCGGCAGGGCGACGCGATCGAGCATGGCCAGGCACTGTTCCGCGACCTCGAGCGGCGCCTCGAAGACGTGGTCATGCGCCTCGACGAGCGCAACGCCGCCTCGGCCGCGGACGACCGCGGCATCATGGATGCGATCGACCAGCGTTTCGCCGATCTTTCCCGCCGTCTCGACCAGGACCGGCAGGGCGCGAGCGAGGACGCGATGCGCTATATGGAAGCGCGGCTGGAGGACATTTCCGCCCGACTGGAATCGTCGGCCGCCCAGGTCGCCGCCATCGATCCGGATCTCATCCGCAACCTCGAAGCCCAGGTCGCCGGGCTCTCGGCGCATCTTTCGCAGCCGAGCGCGCCCCTGCCCGATTTCGACGATATCGGCCCGCGCCTCGACGAGATCGAGCAGTCGATCGCCGGCAATCGCGAAGCGATCCTGGAAGCGGCGCGCCAGGCGGCCGAGAACGCCGTCCGCTCCTTCGCCGGATCGCCCGCCGAGGCGGCGGCGGTGGCCGGGCTCGCCGAGGATCTGAAGTCGCTGGAAACGCTGACCCGGCGCTCCGACGAGCGCAACACGCGGACCTTCGAGGCGATCCACGACACCCTGCTGAAGATCGTCGATCGGCTCGGGACGCTGGAGCAGCGCGAGCCCGAGGCGGTCGAGACCCTCGAACCGTTCGGCAAACGGGAACGCGAGCCGGAAGGGCTGACGGTCGTCGACAGACCCTACGTTCAGGACGAGCCCGAGTCCGCCGTGGAGACGCCGGCGGACCTGATTTCGAAACCGGCCATCGGCGCCGTCCCCTCGCTCGACCGGGACGAGGAACCGGCCGCAAGCCCCCTGGCCTTCGATACGATGCATTCGAGCGATGCAGAACCCCAGACGAGGCGATCGCCGGCCGAGGCAGCCGCCGCGGCCGCGGTTGCCGCCATTGGCGCCGATGCCCGTGCGCGCACCGAACCCGAAGGGCGGGTGCGCTCCATGCTCGGTGGCCTGACGCGGGCCTTCTCCACAAAGCGGGAGAAGACGGAGCCGGTGTCGGCCGAACCGGCCATGGCCCCGACGCCCGAGGCGCCGAGCCTCGATCTCGACGAGCCGCTCGATCCCAAGATCGCCAACCGGCCGCTGGAACCGGGCTCGGGTACGCCCGACCTCAACGCCATCATGCGCCGCGTGCGCGAGGAGCGCGGCCAGCCGGCGCGTGCGAACGAAACCGAAGCCGCGAAGTCCGACTTCATCGCCGCCGCGCGGCGCGCCGCGCAGGCCGCCGCCGCCGAAGCCGGCACGATGAAGCGCCAGGCCGACGGGACCGGCCTGCCCAAGAGCTTCGGCATCGGGGAATTCCTGCGCGGCAAGCGCAAGCCGATCCTGATGGGCGCTGTCGCCGTGATGCTGGCGCTCGCCGGCCTCCAGCTCGGCAAGGCGTTCCTTGCCGGGGACGAGCAGGTGGCCCAGGACGCGCCGATGAGCGCTCCAGCGGCTTCCCTCGCCCCCGAGCCGTCGGCGCCCGCGGTGAGCGTGGATACTGCCGCGCCGAGTGCCGTCGGCGCCGGCGAGCAGAGCGGCACGATCCAGGAAGACGACGCCGTCCCGGCTGATGACGCCTCGCTCGAGCCCGAGATCGACGCCGCCGACAGCGCCGCGCACGAGGTGGAGACGGGCATGCCGACCGCGGCGATCCCGCACACTGCCGAGGCGCCCGCCATCGCCGAGCCGCCCGCAGAGACCGCACCGGCACCCGAGGCGAATGCCGCACCCATGCAGCAGCCGGCCTTCGAGCCCGCGCCGGTCGAGGCCGGACCCGTAGCGCTGCGCGAAGCCGCCGACACCGGCGACCCCAAGGCGATGTTCGAGATCGGCGCGCGCTACGCGGACGGGCGCGGCATCAAGGCCGACATGGCCGCGGCCGCCAAATGGTACGAGCGTTCGGCCGAACTGGGCTTCGCGCCGGCGCAGTACCGCATCGGCAACTTCTACGAAAAGGGCCTGGGCGTGACCCGCGACGTCGCCAAAGCCAAGACCTGGTACCAGATGGCGGCCGAACAGGGCAACGCCAGCGCCATGCACAATCTGGCGGTGCTTTTCGCGATGGGGGCCGACGGCGTGACGGACAATGATTCGGCCGCCCGATGGTTCGGCCGCGCCGCCGAACTCGGCGTGAAGGACAGCCAGTTCAACCTCGGCATCCTCGCCGCCAAGGGCGTCGGCATGCAGCAGAACCTGGAAGAGTCCTACAAGTGGTTCGCACTGGTCGCCAAGACGGGCGACCGCGACGCCGTGACCAAGCGCGACGAGATCGCCAATGCGCTGCGCCCGGAGCAACTGGAGCGGGCGCGCGCCGCGGCCGAGCTGTGGAAGCCGAAGCCGGTCGACGCCGAGGCCAACACGCTCGACATCCCCGAGGCCTGGCAGACGACGACCGCCACCACCGCCAGCATCGACGTGAAGAAGGCGGTCGCCAGCATCCAGATGATCCTGAACAAGAACGGCTATGACGCCGGCGGCGCCGACGGCGTGATGGGCGAGCGGACCAAGAGCGCGATCGTCGCCTTCCAGAAGGACAATGGCCTGGAGCCGACCGGCCAGGTCGACGAGAAGCTGGTCGAGACACTGCTGGAGAAGAAGTGACGCGGGAGCCTCAGCCGCTCCGGAGCGGCAAACAGAGCGAGTAGCGAACAGGGGCCGCAAAACGTTCTTCCCCTGTTCGTTACCGGCTTTTCGCCACTCACTCCATTGCATGAGACAAGACGCCGCGGAGGGAAGCCGCAGTGTCTTAACCTCATGGCCGAATGTCGTTTGACTTCAAGGTCTCGTCGGCCCAAGAACAGCCAGAATTTCACGGCAAGTGCCTCATTGGGAACGGGATTCCGGGGCAGCAGACAAAAGTCGAGTAAGACGGGTGGGCATCTATCTCCCGATCGCGGAAATGTCGGTCAACGTCTTCGTGCTGCTCGCCATGGGCGCCGCGGTGGGGTTCCTGTCCGGCATGTTCGGCGTGGGCGGCGGTTTTCTGATCACGCCGCTCCTCATCTTCTACAACATCCCGCCCGCCATCGCGGTCGCGACCGGCGCGAACCAGGTGATCGCCTCGTCCTTCTCCGGTGCGCTCGCGCATTTCAAACGAGGCACGCTCGATATCAAGCTCGGCACGGTGCTGCTCGCCGGCGGCATCGTCGGCTCGACGTTCGGCGCCATGGTCTTCGCGTTCCTGCGCAGCCTCGGCCAGCTCGACCTGTTCATCTCGATCTTCTATGTCGCCTTCCTCGGCATCGTCGGGGGGCTGATGCTGGTCGAAAGCGTCAATGCATTGCGCCGCGTGCGCAGCGGGGCGCTTCCGACCCTGAAGAAATCAGGGCAGCACAACTGGATCCACCGCCTGCCGCTGAAGATGCGCTTCCGCACCTCGAAGCTCTTCGTCAGCGTCATACCCGTGCTCGGCATCGGTGCAGGCATCGGCTTCCTGGCCGCGATCATGGGCGTGGGCGGCGGCTTCATCATGGTGCCGGCGCTGATCTACCTGCTCAAGGTGCCGACCAATGTCGTCGTCGGGACCTCGCTGTTCCAGATCATCTTCGTGGCGGCCTACACCACCATCGTGCATTCCACCGCCAACCAGACCGTCGACGTGATCCTCGCTTTCGTGCTGATGGTCGGCGGCGTCGCCGGCGCGCAATATGGCGCGCGTGCCGGGCAGCGGCTGCGGGGCGAGCAGCTTCGCGCGCTGCTGGCGCTGCTGGTGCTCGCGGTCGCCCTGAGGCTCGCCTTCGACCTCTTCGTGCGGCCGGCCAGCCTCTATTCGCTCGCCAGCCTGGGCGAGGGCTGAGGCATGGCCGCGACCCCGCAGCACAAGCGCACCGACGCTGCAGCATTTCGGCGGGTGATCGCGGTCGCCGCCCTCCTTGCCTTCGCGCCCCCGACCGCCGCGGCGCAGGACGCCAATCCCGAAAACATCGAAATCGGGCTTTCAACCGACAGGATATCGATCACGGCCGACTTCGCCGGGGCCGACCTCACCATCTTCGGCGCGCTCGACAATGCCGACCCGCTGATCAGCCGGCAGGGCCGCTACGATGTGATCGTCGTGCTTGAGGGCCCCGCGCGCCCGGTGGTAGTGCGCCGCAAGGACCGGATCCTCGGCATGTGGATCAACGCGGAATCGGAGACCTTCGTCAACGTGCCGGTCTCCTATTCGGTCGCGACGACACGGCAGCTCCAGGACATCACCGAACCAAAGACCTACAGGCAACTCGCGCTCGGCGCCAACAATCTCTATATCGAGCCGCTCGACCCGACGGACAATCCGGCCACCATCCAGGAGTTCACCAAGGCGCTGCGCGAGCGCAAGAAGGCGACCGGCCTCTTCAGCGAACGTGTCGGCGGCGTGCAGTTCCTGTCGCAGAACCTGTTCCGCGCGACACTGGCGCTGGCGCCGAACGTGCCGGTCGGCACGCACCGGGCGCGCGCCTTCCTGTTCCGCAACGGCGCCTTCATCAGGGAAACTTCGGCGCATCTGGCCATCGTGAAATCGGGCTTCGAGCAATCGCTGTTCCGCGCCGCCAACGACTACGGCTTCCTCTACGGCCTGTTCGCCGTGGCCCTCGCCATTGTCACGGGATGGCTCGGCCGCATCATGTTCAAGAAGGACTGATGCCAGCAGCACTCCATCGCGTGCGGCACGCTTTCGGGGGACATGCTTGAGGCCGCTTCGACCTGCCTGCCGGGGATGACCAGCCAGGGCGCCGGCCGCCGAGAAAGCGTCATTCTCCCATACGAAGATTCCGATTCCGGAGGAATGCTGCTCGCGTAGCGGCAATCATCTCCGTTATCCGGCGCTACGCGTCGCCGCTCAGAGGCGCCCACTGTCGAAGATTCGGCCGCGATTCAGGATGGCATTCGGGTCCAGCGCGGCCTTGAGACGGCGCATCGTTTCGAGCTCGGCCTCGCTCCGCGAAAGATGAAGCCACGGCTTCTTGTCCACGCCAATGCCATGCTCGGCGGATATCGAGCCGCCATGCGCGGCAACCATGCCATAGATGGCGTCGGCCACGGGACTGCGCATCTGGGTGCGCACCACATAGTGAAGATTGCCGTCGCCAAGATGCCCGAAGACGATGAAATCGATTGAGGGATCGATCGCACGAAGTGCCGACCGGCTTGCGCCGAGAAACGATTCCATCCGATGCAGGGGGACGCTGATGTCGCATCCGAGAATATGGTCGAGCGTCCGCACGTAGTCGGCGCAGGAATCGCGCATGGTCCAAAGTGACTGGAACTCGCGCGGCGATTGCGAAACGACCGCGTCGATGGCCAGCTTGCCTTCAAGCGCCTCCATCAGGCATGCGGCGAAGCTGTCAACAATCCCGTCGTCCAAAGCCGACTGCACCTCGGCAAGGACGTAAAAAGGAGCATTCGCGCCAACAGGGCGCGGCATGCCGAGATAGGCGACGACACCGTCGAACGCCCGCGGCAGCATCAGTTCGAAGGCCGACAGGGCCGATCCCATCCGCCGCCGCAGCAAGCCGAGAAGTTCCACCGCAGCGGGGAAGGTCGGCACCGCCAGAAGCGCGTTCGCTTCGGCCGTGGGCTTTGGATGCAGCCGCAGGAGCGCCCGGGAAACGACGCCAAGCGTGCCATCGCTGCCGACGAATAGCTGGTTCAGATCATAGCCGGCATTGTCCTTGTCCAGCCCGCGCATCGAGGAAACGACCGTGCCGTCGGCCAGCACGGTTTCGAGCCCTGCCACCTGGGCCCGGAACATGCCGTAGCGCAAAACGCGGATGCCGCCTGCGTTGGTCGCGACGTTGCCGCCGACCGTGGCTGTCCCCCGGGAGCCGATGTCGACGCCGAAGAGATAGCCGGCCATGTCCGCTGCTTCCTGAACGGCCTGCAGCGGCGTTCCGGCCGAGGCCACCACGGTCGCGCTCTCGCGCCGGATCTCGTCGAGCGCTGTCATCCTTTCCGTCGACAGGACCGCTTCGCCTTCGACAATGCGGTGAGCGCCGGAAAGGCCGGTTCGCCCCCCGTGCACGACAAGCGGCTGCGCAAAGGAATTGCAGGCGGAAAGGCATGTCGCCAGCTCTTCCGTGGAGCCGGGACGCAGGACGAAGCGGGGCCGTGCCGAGAACCTGCCGCGCCGGTCCTCCTGGTAGCGCGGATCAATGGCGTCGCCCACCTGCAGCCCATTTCGCGGCAACGCTCCGGACAGCCGGTCCAGAAGAGCCGGGTTGGCGCCGGCTGAGGGCTGGGCATCGACGTCCATTTGCGCGGGCCTCATGACATGGCGAACGAAGGCATTCCGTCGATGGCGGCTATGCCGCCATCTCCGTCACATATTTGGTGACGAGATAGGCTTCGATCGCTTCCGACCCGCCTTCGGTGCCGTAGCCCGAATCCCGGACGCCGCCAAATGGCACTTCCGGCAGCGCAAGACCGTTGTGATTGATCGAGGTCATGCCGGCATCGATCCGCAGGCCGAGCGCTCGGATCGTCTCTGCCGAGCGGCTGAAGGCGTAGGACGCGAGGCCGAAGGGCAGCCGGTTCGCTTCCTCGATCACCTCGTCCAGGGTCGAGAAGCGGTTGACGATCGCCACCGGCCCGAACGGCTCCTCGTTCATGATCCGCGACCCGGTCGGTGCATGCGCGACGACCGTCGGCTCGAAAAAGTTTCCGACATTGCCGATCCGCCGACCGCCCGCGGTCACCCTGGCGCCGTGCGCCACCGCGTCGTTGACCAGTTCCTCCAGCGCGGGAATGCGGCGCTCGTTGGCGAGCGGCCCCATCTGGGTCTCCGGGTCGAGACCGTTGCCGACCTTGATCGCCTTGGCGGCGCGTGTGATCCCGTCGAGGAATTCTTCATAGACGCGGTCCTGGATGAGGAAACGCGTCGGCGCGATGCAGATCTGCCCGGCATTGCGGAACTTGCTGCCCGAGAGGACCTTGACCGCCTTGCCGATGTCGGCATCGTCGAACACGATCGCCGGCGCGTGGCCGCCGAGTTCCATCGTCACCCGCTTCATGTGCCTGCCGGCGAGCGCGGCGAGATGCTTGCCCACCGGCGTCGAGCCGGTGAACGAGATCTTGCGGATGACCGGATGCGGGATCAGATATTCGGAAATCTCGGCCGGCACGCCGTAGATGAGGTTGATCGTGCCGGCGGGCACTCCGGCGTCGACGAAGGCGCGGATGAGTTCGGCCGGCGAGGCCGGCGTTTCCTCGGGCGCCTTGACGATGATCGAGCAGCCGGCGGCCAGCGCGGCGGAGAGCTTGCGCACGACCTGGTTGATCGGGAAATTCCAGGGGGTGAACGCGGCGACCGGCCCGACCGGGAGCTTCATGGCGATCTGCATGACGCCGCCGACGCGCGCCGGGATCACCTGGCCGTAGGCGCGGCGCGCTTCCTCCGCGAACCAGTCGATGATGTCGGCGCCGCTCATCACCTCCGAGCGCGCCTCGGCAACCGGCTTGCCCTGCTCGAGGGTCATGATCGCCGCGATCGCGTCCGCGCGTGAGCGCAGCAGATCGGCCGCCCTGCGCATCAGCTTGTAGCGGTCGAACGCTCCCGTGGCGCTCCACGTCGTGAAGCCCTTTTCCGCCGCCGCGAGCGCCTCGTCGAGATCGCCGCGACCTGCGTGGGCGACCTTGCCGATCACGGTTCCCGTCGCGGGATCGGTGACGTCGATCGTGCGGCCGTCGACGCTGTCGCGCCATGCGCCGTCGATATGAAGGCGTGTGTCCGGATAGGCAATCGTCATCTCGGTCTTCCTGGTGGGTGGAGCGTTGCGGAGAATATCCGCCTGGAGCGTCAATCGCGCCTGGTGTAGCCGAGGGCCATGGCAATAGTCCTGGCGGCTTCCATCACATGCACGGAATATTCCTTGATCTGCTTGCGCTTGATGCGCGAATCCGGTCCCGACATGCCGATCGCGCCGGCCAGTTCGCCGGACCTGCCGAGTATGGCGCAGGCGCAGGCCGCGATGCCTTCGCGCCATTCGCCATGGAGCACCGAGGCGTAGCCCTGCCCGCGCGCCTGCTCGATATCCTCCCGCAACTCCTCGATCGTGGTGCGCGTGGTGTCGGTGTAGCGCTCAAGAAGGGGGCGGAACCTTTCGAGATAGGTGTCGGGCAGTTGCGCCAGCATGGCCTTGCCCGTGGCGACCGTGTAGGCCGGGGCGCGGGCTCCGACGCTGGTATGGGCGCGGATGTGATGCGCGCCCTCGATCTTGTCGACATAGATGACGTCGGTGTCGTCCAGCACAGACAGATGGATGGTCTCGCCGGTGATTTCGGCAAGCTTCGTCATGGCCGGACGCGCCACGTTGATGAGATCGACCCGGCGCATCACATGGCTGCCGAGTTCCCACATCCTGGTGGTCAGCTCATAGGTGCTGTTCTGCGGGAGCTGCCGCACATAGCCTTGGGATTGGAGCGTCGTCAGCAACCGGTGCACGTTGCTCTTGGTGAATTTCAGCTCGGCGGCGAGGTCGGTGATCCCGCGCGGCTGTTCGCTCAGTGCGAGCGTCTCGATGAGACGAAGTCCTTTGATGAAAGCCTTGTCCATTGCACCATCTGACTGAAAATCGCCCCTTAGCATGACAGCCGGGAAAGCCATAGTCCGCGAAGGCCGGGAAGAGAGACGGCCGCGAGCCCCTCGGAGATCGCGGCCGCCGGACTGACGGATCCGGCTACTGCGCCAGCAGCGCGTTCAGCTTCTCCTGGCCGAATTCCTCGTTCGTCGAGTTGCCGGCGGGCGACGGCCCGCCCCAATAGTCCGGGCTCCATTCGATGGCGCGCGACACGTTCTTGGGATTGTTGGCCCAGTAGATGCTGATCTCCGGATCGGCCGCTTCGAACACGACCGGCGACGGCAAGGCGACAGGGAAGGTCGAGGTGAGCTCGGCGGCGCGCTGCGGATCAAGCCGCCAGGAAAGCAGCTTCAGCGCGTTGTCGTAATGCGGCGCGCCTTTCGGGACCGAGAAGAAATCATAGTAGACGAAGCCCTGGTTCCACTCCAGCTCGACCGGCGCTCCTTCGAGCGCCAGCTTGCTCATGGAGCCGGTGTAGGCCATGCACATGTCGGCCTCGCCATCGAGCATGAGCTGCGGCGGCTGGGCCGAGGTCGTCCACCACTTGGCGACGTGCGGCTTGATTTCCGCGACCTTCTTCAGCGCTCTTTCCATGTCGATCGGATAGAGCTTGTCCTTCTCCACCCCGTCGGCCATCAGGGCCGCCTCGAAGACGAAGCGCGGCCAGGCAGGGAGGCAGCGGCGGCCGGGGAACTTCTCCACGTTCCAGAAGTCCGCCCAGCTCTTCGGCACGTTCTCGCCGGTGAATTTCTCCTTGTTGTAGACAAGGCCCACGCCGATCACCTGCAGGGCGACGCCCTTCTTGCGCTTGAGGTTGTCCGGCATCGCGGCCAGCGTCTTCTGCGCCGGCTCCGAAAGCTTCGAATAGTCGATGTCCTCGAGGCAGCAATCTCCCAGCAGCTTCGTTTCCTGGTCGAAGATGAAGGTCAGGTCCCACTCCGCCTTGCCGGCCTCCGCCTGGACCTTGATCTTGGGGCCGCTGCGGGCCTCCTGAACGGTGACGACCTTGATGCCGGTCTCCTTCTCGAACGGATCGTACATAACCTTGCGCAGCGCCTCGCCATAGCCGCCGCCCGGATCCTGCATGATGACGACGTCCTCCTGCGCGGCCGCGACGCCGACGCCGGCCGCCACAACGATGGCCGAGACCAGAAGGGATGCGGAATTTCGAAGTCTTGTCATGCCCAGCATGTCATTCTCCTCCACTTGGGTTGACCTAAATCTCAGACACCCGCGCGCGATCGGGCCAACACCGGCCGCGCAAGGGCTATTCCTCCCACCACCAGCAGCACCTCGAGCGTCGAGACCACCGCCAGCACCGGATTGAGCTGATAGTTGATGTCCGCCCACAGCATGAGCGGGAGGGTCTTCAGTTGCGCACTCGACAGGAAGAGCGAAAGAACCAGCTCGTCGAAGGAGTGCAGGAAGGCGAAGAAACTCGCGGCCGCCAGGCCCGGGACGATCGCCGGCAGCGTTACCGTGCGGAACACCGTCAAGGGCGACGCGCCGTGCACCCCCGCCGCCTGCTCGAGCTTCGGATCGACGGCTTGCAGGGCCGCGGACAGGATCACCACGACGATCGGCAGACCGCCGATCGCGTGCGCGGCCGCAAGTCCCGCCACGGTGCCGGTCAGGTCGAAGCGCAGGAACAGGCTGTAGAGCGACAGGCCGAGCACGACCGGCGGCACGATGACGGGGCTGACGACAAGCAGCATGATCGCGGACTTGCCGCGGATGCTGCTGCGCACGATTCCCATCGCGGCGGAGGTGCCGAGCGCGACGGCGATGCAGGCCGACAGCGCGGCGACCTGGAGCGAGTTCCAGAACGCAGCCATCCAGTTGGAGTCGGAGAAGAACTTCTCGTACCAGCGCAGCGAAATGCCGGGGGGAGGAAAGGTCAGATAGCTTGCGCTGCTGAACGAGATGATCATGACGACGACGAGCGGCAGGATGAGGACGGCGATCACGAGGCCGCCCATGAGCCACACCGTCCAGGTGCCGAAGCCGGCCGGCAGCCGGCCGAACAGTCTCAGCAGCGGCCAGCCGATCGCATCCGCGAGCAGCATGGCGAGCGTGCGCCCGCCGCCATCGGCGTCGCCGGCCCGCGACACGGTTTTGGCGGAAGCCTTGTTGGCCAGCTTGCCTCCACCCCAGATGAACTCGAAACCCAGGAAATGTCCCGCGACGCCGACCACGACCAGCGTGATCACCAGCAGCACGACGCCGAGCGCCTGGAGAAAGCCTTCCGACGTAACGGAATCGGCCTGCTGCGAGATGTGCATGGCGAACATCTGGTCGCCGGGTCCGCCGAGCAGGGTCGGCGTGATGAAGAAGCCGAGCGCGGCGACGAAGACCAGCAGGAACCCGGCGCCGATGCCGGGGAGCGTGAGCGGCAGGAGCACGCGCCAGAACACGGCGATCGGTCCTGCGCCGCTCGCGAGTGCGGCGCGGGTCAGGCTCTGGTCGAGGCGGGCGACGCTGGAATAGATGGTGAGCACCATCAGCGGCAGAAGCACGGCCGTCATGCCGAGGAACACCGTGCCGCGGGTGAAGAGAAGCTGCGCCGGCTCGCTCAGGATGCCGAGCCCGACGAGCAGCTTGTTGACCGGGCCGTTGCGCCCGAGCAGCACCATCCATGCATAAGTGCGGATGAGAATGGCGATGAAATAGGGCAATACGACCGCGGTCGCGATGAGGAGCTGCGCAATGCCGCGGGTCCGGTGGATGAGCAGCGCAGTCGGGTAGCCGAACAGCAGGCACAGGCAGGCGACGGTGACCGAGATCTGCATCGTGCGCAAGAGGGAGTCCCAGTAGAGCGGCACGGCGAAGACCCGCTCGAAGAAAGCGGACCAGGTCGGGCCGCTGACGCTGATGCGGGTGAGATCGATGAGCGGAAGCACATAGAAGAAGGCGAGGAAGGCCGCCGCTGGAATGAGCAGTATCGCCGGGTCTCTCAGCCGCCCTGCAAGCGCGCCGCCGCGCGCCGGTTCCATGCCGATCGAAGCGGCTGTCATGACAGCACCCAGCAGTCGTCGGCGCCCCAGCTCACATGGAGCGTGTCGCCGACGGCCGGCAGTGACCGCTGGGCGGTGTCGGAGCAGCGGATCAACAACGTTTCCCCGCCCTCCATCCGCGCCTCGATGCGCAGGACTTCGCCGAGGAACAGGGCCGACGTGACGGTCACCGGGGCAGAGCCGGCATTGGCTTCGTCCGAGATCGCGATGCGTTCCGGCCGCACCAGCACCGTCGCGCGCCCCACGTCGATCGCGTCGCGGCTCTCCGCGTTGAAGACGTAACCCGCCCGGTTCCTGAGCGTCATCGTCGTGCCGCGCTTCTGCACGATGTCGGCTTCGATCAGGTTGCTCTCGCCGACGAAGGAGGCCACGAAGCGGTTCACCGGATGGCGGTAGATCTCCGCCGGGCGGCCGATCTGTACGATCTTGCCCGCGTCCAGCACGGCGATGCGGTCGCTCATGGTGAGCGCCTCGCCCTGGTCGTGCGTGACGAAGAGGATCGTGCTGCCGATCGTCTGATGCAGGTCGCGGATCTCGATCTGGATCGATTCGCGCAGCCGTCTGTCGAGAGCGCTGA
This sequence comes from Mesorhizobium sp. L-8-10, assembly GCF_016756635.1. Taxonomy (NCBI): domain Bacteria; kingdom Pseudomonadati; phylum Pseudomonadota; class Alphaproteobacteria; order Hyphomicrobiales; family Phyllobacteriaceae; genus Mesorhizobium; species Mesorhizobium sp. L-8-10. The sequence continues at coordinate 7,725,641 of NZ_AP023263.1, forward strand.
GCGGCTCGTCCATCAGGACCACTCGCGGCCGCATGACGATGGCGCGGGCGATCGCGACCCGCTGCTGCTGGCCGCCCGACATCTGCGAAGGCATCTTCCGGGCATGGTCGGACAGACGCATGATCTCCAGCGTCTCGGCGACGCGGCGCTCGGTCGTAGCGCGATCGACGCCGGCCATGCGCAGCGGGAAGGCGACGTTCTGCGTCACGGTCATGTTGGGGAACAAGGCGTAGCTCTGGAACACCATGCCGAAGCCGCGCTTGTGGGTGGGCACGTTGTGGATCGGCCGGTCGTCGACCAGGATCTCGCCGCTATCCAGCGCCTGAAATCCCGCGAGCAGGTTGAGGAGCGTGGTCTTTCCGCTTCCCGACGGCCCGAGCAAGGTGATGAACTCGCCCGGCTCGATGTCGAGGCTGATGCGATCGACGGCGTGAAAACCGCCGAAGCTCTTCGCGGCCTCGCGGATCGCGATCTTCGACCCGATCACGCTGCGGGCGGAAGTTTCCGCGACCTGGGACGACCGTGCCGACGCGCCTGCGCTCCGACCGGCGCGGATGGCCACCGTTTCACCCATCTGTTTCCTCCCTGTGTTCTACAATATAGAACAGCATTCCATAATCCTTGAACCGATGCGCCGACTTGTCAAGTGCCTGGCTGCGCCGAACGTCGATCCCTTTCGTGGTCCAATCCATTCGGACCGCCGTCGGCACAGCACGAGCGAAATCGCATTGACAGGATCGCCATGCTCCGACTACCCTGATTTTCAGAAAGCTGTTCTGTATTATAGAACACGCGGGGCGCGCCGGGAAACTCTTATGTGCCGGCGGCGTGACACGGGAGGAGCAGGGTGTCGAGCGACCTTCGCAAACTGGCGAAGCACATCGAGCCGGGCATGCGCATTGCGCTGCCGGTCGACTATGCCGGCGTTTCCATGGCGATGACGCAGCCCATCATCGAGCATGGCGCGGGCGACCTGGATCTCGTCTGCGTGCCGACCGGCGGGCTGCAGGTCGACCAGCTCGTCGGCGCGGGCCTCGTCAGGTCGGTCGAGACCAGCGCGGTGTCGCTTGGCGAGGCCGGCGGCGCTCCCCGCTTCAACCAGGCGGTGAAAGACGGCGCCATCCGGCTCAGGGACGCGACGTGCCCGGCGATCCATGCCGGCCTGATGGCGGCGCAGAAGGGCAGTCCCTTCGTCCCGCTCCGGGGCCTGATCGGCACCGACGTGCTGCGCTACAGGGACGACTGGCGCGTGATCGACAACCCCTTCGCCGGAGCCCCGGACCCGATCGTGCTGATCCCCGCGATCACGCCTGATGTCGCGGTGTTCCATGCGCCGATGGCCGACCGCCACGGCAATGTCTGGATCGGACGGCGGCGCGAGCTCGCGGCAATGGCCTACGCCTCGCGGACAACCCTCGTCACAGTCGAACGCCTGGTCGAGGGCAGCCTTCTCGGCAACGAGACGACCGCCGCCGGCACCCTGCCCGCCCTCTATGTGACGGAGGTCGCGGTCGCGCAGAAGGGCGCATGGCCGTATGGTTTGTGGGGCGAATACCAGACCGACACCGGCGAGATCCTGCGCTACGCGAAGGCAGCCAGAACGGCGGAAGGTTTCGCCGACTATATGGCGCGGGCACAGACGGAGCCCGTGCAATGAAGGAAGTTCTCCCCCGCGAGGTGCTGATCTGCACCATCGCGCGACTGCTCGACGGAGTCCGCCATGTTGCGGTCGGCGCATCCTCCCCCATGCCGGCCGCAGGCGCGATGCTTCTTCGCGCCCTGAAGGAAAAGATGGGCGCCCCCGCGGTGCGCATCTCCGTCCTCGGCTCCGTCGAGCACAACTTCTTCACCAACGGCTCGACGGAGCTGTTCGATTGCGCCGGCCAGGGGCGAATCGACGCCTTCTTTCTCGGCGGCGGTCAGATCGACGGCCGCGGCAACGTCAATCTCGTGGGCGCCGGCGACTATCCCCGCTCGAGCGTGCGCTGGCCGGGTTCCTTCGGCGCGGCCTATCTCTACTTCGTGGTTCCGCGCGTCATCCTGTTCCGCGAGGAGCACACGCCTCGGGTCTTCGTCGACAAGGTCGATTTCGTCAGCGCGCCGGGCGTGAGCGACGATGGCGTCTATCGTACCGGCGGTCCCTACGCGCTCCTGACCGGAAAGGCGCTGTTCCGATTCGACCGGACGCGGCCGGGCTTCGCCCTGGAGAGCGTTCACCCCGGGCACGACTTCGCCGAAGTGAGGCAGGCAACCGGCTTCGAGTTCGCGCATGGCGAACGGCCGCCGCAGACGGAGCTGCCCGACGCGTCGACGCTCGCCCTGCTGCGCGGCCGCGTGCTGGACGAACTGTCCGAGACCTATCCGGAATTCGCCGCCCAGATGCACCAGGATATGGGCCGCGCGCGTCCCGCATAAGCAACCCGATCAGCTCGAGACGATTTGATGACTTCCAATGCAGGTTCCCTCGCCAGCCTCAAGGTGATCGACGCCAGCCGCGTGCTGGGCGGCCCGTATGCCGGGCAGGTTCTCGCCGACCATGGCGCTGACGTGATCAAGATCGAGCCGCCGGCCGGCGACGAGACGCGCGGCTGGGGACCGCCTTTCCTCGACGGAACAGCGAGCTACTTCCTCGGCCTCAACCGCAACAAGCGCGGCATGGCGCTCGACCTGGCTCGGCCGGCCGGCCAGGAACTGCTGCTCGCCCTGCTGGAGACCGCGGACGTCTTCATCGAGAATTTCAAGACCGGGACGCTCGAGCGCTGGGGACTGACGCGCGAGGAACTGACCCGGCGCTTCCCCCGGCTGGTTCATTGCCGCGTCTCGGGTTTCGGCGCCGACGGTCCGCTGGGCGGCCTGCCCGGCTACGACGCGGCCATCCAGGCGTCGGCCGGCATCATGAGCGTCAATGGCGAGCTCGGCGGGCAACCCTTGCGTGTCGGTCTTCCGGTCGTCGACATGGTGACCGGGCTCAACGCCGTGGTCGGCATCCTGATGGCGCTCAACGAGCGGGCGAGCAGCGGCAAGGGGCAGTTCGTCGAGACGACGCTCTATGATTGCGGCGTTTCGCTGCTGCACCCGCATCTTCCGAACTATTATCTCTCCGGCAAGGTCGCGCAGCCGTCGGGCAATGCGCATCCGAACATCTGTCCCTACGACACGTTCGAGACCGGCACCGACCCGATCTTCCTCGCCGTCGGCAACAACCGCCAGTTCGCGACGCTCTGCGAGATCATCGGGCGCCCGGATCTGCCCAGGGATCCGCGCTTCGCCTCGAATGGCGAGCGCAATGTCAACCGGGACGTCCTGAAGAGCGAATTGGAGTCGGCGTTGCGCGCATTCGAATGCGGGCCGCTCGCGGACAGGCTCATCAAGTCGGGCGTGCCGTGCGGGGACGTGCGCACCATCGACCAGGTCGTGGCCGAACCGCATACGCGGCATCGCGAGATGGTGGTCGACATCGGCGCCTATCGCGGCACCGGAAGCCCGATCAAGATGTCCCGAACGCCGGCCTCCTACAGGCTGGCCCCTCCGGGCTTCGCCGAGCATACGGAGGAGATCCTCGAAGAGCTGGCGATTGACGGCGAGCGTTACCGCGAGGTCCTGCCGGGCCTCGATCCGGAAACGAAAGCGAAGAGGGCGTGAGACGACCATGAACGCGATCACCCATGCCGGCACACTGACGATCGGCATCATCGGCGACGGCTTCATGCAACCGGCCTTCTTCGAGCGGGCCCTGTGCAAGGGGCTGGCCGGCCGCGCGGTCCGATACAAGCACATGCAACTCGACTGGCCGCTCAAGGTCCAGTCGACGAAATTCGATCCGTCGCTGCCGGTAGCGGAATTCGTCGGCCGGCCGGAGCATTATTTCGACTTCATCGCCGACCTCGACATCCTGGTCACCCATCTCGCGCCGATCACGGCGGAGAGCCTGAAACGCGCACCCAAGCTGAAGATCATCGCCGTGTCGCGCGGCGGGCCCGTCAACGTCGAAATGGCGGCGGCCCGCGACCGCGGCATCACCGTGGTCAACACGCCGGGACGCAACGCCTCGGCTGTGGCGGAGTTCACCGTCGCATCGCTGCTGGCGGAAACGCGCAACATCATCCGCGGGCACCTGACCGTCGCGGCCGGCGAATTCCGCCGCGAGTTCTATCATTTCGACCACGCCGGACCGGAACTGTGCGAGCTGACCGTGGGAATCGTCGGCTACGGCGACATCGGCACGCGCGTCGCGCGGCTGCTGAGGCCTTTCGGCTGCCGGATCGTGGTCGCCGATCCCTTCAAGCAGCTCACGGATGAAGACCTGGCCGCGGGGATACGGAAGGTCGAGCTCGACGAACTCCTGCGCCAGGCCGACGTTGTGACGCTGCACCCGCGCGTGACGCCACAGACAAAGGGCATGATCGGGCGCGCACAGATCGAATCGATGAAGCCCGGCGCCTATATCGTCAACACGACCAGGGGCCAGGTCCTGGACTATGCTGCGCTCTACGACGCGCTCGCCTCCGGCCATCTCAAAGGTGCAGCGCTCGACACTTTCGATCCGGAGCCGCCGCCGGCGAACTGGCCGCTGCTCAAGCTGCCCAACGTCACGCTGTCGCCGCACATCGCCGGCGCCTCCCGCTATTCGGTGACGAAGGCGGCAGACATGATCGCGACGGATATCGGCTTGATCCTGAACGGCAGGCCGCCTCTCTACCCGACGAAATGAACAAGGACCGGACCCGCCATGACGAGCGAAGAACTGGCTCTCCGCACGGAACTGATCGAAGCCTGCCGCAGCATGAACCGGCTGGGGATCAACAGGGGCACCGCCGGCAACATCAGTGCCCGTTACGGCGACGGATTCCTGATCTCGCCCACCGGCATTCCCTATGAGAAGCTCGCGCCAGAGCATGTGGTGGCAATGAACTGGGACGCTACCTTTTCGGGCGATGTCCTGCCGTCGAGCGAATGGCGCTTCCACCGCGACATCCTCAGGGCGCGGCCGGACCTCAACGCCGTGGTCCACACCCATTCGACGCACGCGACCGCGGTGTCGATCCTGCACAAGGACATCCCCGCCATTCACTATTCGATCGCCGCGGCCGGCGGCCCGACCATCCGATGCGCGCCCTACGAGATCTTCGGATCGCAGGCGCTCGCGGACAGGGTCGTCAAGGCGCTGGAAGGAAGGCGGGCCTGCCTGATGGCGCATCACGGCGTCATCGCCGCTCACGTGTCGATCGCACGCGCCCTGGCGCTTGCGGTGACCGTGGAGCAGCTTGCGCAGCAATATATGCTGTGCCTTCCCCTCGGCGAGCCTCCGATCCTTTCGGACAGCGAGATCGCCGACGTGCTGGAGAAGTTCAAGACCTACGGGCAGCAGGGCACCGCCGCGCTCGAGGGATTGCGCCAGGCCTGCTGATCCGCCGCCATGGACTCCATCCTGCTCTGCCTCGACTCAGGCACCACTGCCGTGAAGGCCGCAGCCTTCGACCGGCATGGGCGGTTGCTGGGCACGGTCGAACGTGAGAACCGGGCCCTTCGCCGGGACGGGTCGAATGTCGAACAGGACATGGAGATCACGCGCGACGACGCGCTTGCCGTCCTGCGCGCATGCGCCGTTCAAGCCGGCGGAACGGTCGGCGGCATCGTGGTGGCGGGCCAGGGCGACGGGCTCTGGCCGGTCGACGTCGCGGGACAGCCGGTCGGCCGCGCCTTCACCTGGCTCGACGGACGCTCGCGCCCGATCATCGCGGAACTGGACGGCGCGGGCACGCTCGAGCGCATCCGCGCCGTCACGGGCTCGCGTCCCACCGCCGCCTCGCAGAGCGTTCAGCTTCTCTGGCTGGCGCGAAACGACCCGAGCCGGCTGGATCGGATCGCCCACGCGCTGCGTCTCAAGGAGTGGCTGTTCCTGTCGCTGACCGGAAGCCTCCTTGGCGAACCGGGCGCGGCGCTGCCGGTCTGGGGCGACTGGCGGACCGGAACCGTGCGCGACGACGTCGCAGGGCTCCTGAACCTGCCGCGCGGCTCGGAACTCCTGCCAGATTTTCTCCCCGTGGGAGAATGCCGGGCCGCGCTTTCCGGGCGCGCGGCCGAGGCCACCGGACTCTTGTCCGGGACGCCGGTCCTGCTCGGGCCCGGCGACGTGCAGGCGACGCTCATCGGCCTGGGATTGGGCATTCGCGCGAGCGTGACGCGCGCGTCGATCTTCGGCACCAGCGCCATCCATGCGTGCCATACGCGCGACCCATCCGCCCTGCCGGAACAGCCAGGCGGCGCCATGATCCAGCAGTTCGTGCTCGGAGATGGCTATCTCTGTTTTCATCCGAGCTTCAACGGCGCTTCGTTTCTCCAGCATGTCAGACGCATGTTCGCCGGCGTGCCGGAAACGGTCGAGCCGAGCTATTCGTCGCTGTTGTTCCACCCCTTCTTCGAAGCGGGCGGCGAGCGGGCGCCGTTCACGGATCCCGACGCGGCCGGCGCCGCGGTCGGGCTGACCGCCGTGACCAGACCCGAACAGATCGCATGGGCCGCGCGCGAGGCGCTGGCGTTCGTCGCGCGCAAGAGCCACGACATGATGAACGCGCCCGCCGGCGCGCTTTCGATGGGCGGCGGACTGGCGGCCGACACGAACTTCGCGCGCTTCCTCGCCACCGTGACCCGATCGCCGGTGCAGCGCCCGCCGAGCGGGCACGCCGGGCTGCGCGGACTGGCCGCGATCGGCGCGAAATTCCTTTACGGGGAAAGCGACGCGGCCCTCGCCGAACGCTGGATCGGCGCTGCCGCCGAGGTGGTTCAACCGCAGAGCGGAGAGGTGGCGGATTATGCCGACGGCAAGTTCGCCCTGTTTTCGCAACTCGCCGATTCGGTATCGCCTGCCTGGGCGGACATGTCGCGCATCCGCGACAGCGCGGAAGGATTGATGGGAAGTCGAGGAACATGAACGGCGCGGACCTGCTGTGCGAGACGCTTCTCGCCAACGACATCGACATATGCTTCGCCAATCCAGGCACGTCGGAAATGCACTTCGTCGCCGCGCTCGATCGCCAGCCGAGGATGCGTTGCGTGCTGGGCCTGTTCGAAGGCGTCGTGACGGGCGCCGCCGACGGCTATGCGCGGATGGCGGACAAGCCCGCCGCGACGCTGTTGCATCTGGGCCCCGGCCTCGCCAACGGTCTGGCCAATCTCCACAATGCGCGCCGGGCGCACTCGCCGATGGTGAACATCGTCGGCGAGCACGCGCTCGACCACCTCCGATACGACGCGCCCCTCACGACCGACATCGACGCCCTGGCCTGGCCGATGTCGAACTGGGTGGGCCGGGTGGAGACCGCCGAAACCGTCGGCGCGAGAACCGAGGATGCGATCCGTGCCGCCCGGACCGCGCCGGGCGGGATCGCGACGCTGATCCTCCACGCCGACGCAGCCTGGAACCCGACATCGGCCGCCCCACCCGCCAGGGTCACCCTCCCGGCGCCCGTCGCCCCGGACGACCGGCGTGTGAGGGCGGCCGCGGACGCCCTGCGCAACGGACGCCGCACGACGCTCATCGCGACCGGCCTGGCCTTGCGCGCGCCGCAACTCGAACTGCTCGACCGTATCGCAGCCAGGACCGGTGCGCGCCTTCTCGCCCAGCAATCCAACAGCCGCATGCAGCGCGGCGCGGGACGCGTCGCGGTCGACCGGGTGCCGTATGTCGTCGACAAGGCGGTCGCCGCCCTTGCCGATACGGAGCAGGCGGTGCTGGTCGGCGCGAAGGCGCCGGTCGGCTTCTTCGCCTATCCGGGCAAGCCGGGCAGCATGCTGCCCGAGGAATGCCGCATCCTCGAACTCGTCGAACCGGGCGAAGACATCGTCGCGGCGGTCGAGCTCCTGGCGGATATGTCGGGCGCGACGGCCGGCCCGGCGCCGAGGCTCGCGCCGCGCATGCGACCGGAACCCGTGACGGGCCGGCTCACGCCCGACGCGATCGCGATCGCGCTGGCGCACCATATGCCGGCCGATGCGATCATCTGTGACGAATCGGTCTCCTCGGGCCGCGACTTCTTCGGCAAGACCTATGGCGCGGAGCCGCATGATTTCCTGCAGCTCACCGGCGGCGCGATCGGCATCGGCATGCCGCTGGCGGCCGGCGCCGCGATCGCTTGCCCCGACCGGAAAGTCATCACGCTGCAAGCGGACGGCAGCGGCATGTACACGCTGCAGGCGCTGTGGACGCACGCCCGCGAAGCGCTCGACGTCGTGACCATCATTTTCGCCAACAGACGCTACCAGATCCTGCATGGCGAGTTGAAGAATGTCGGGGCGGGCGAACCCGGACGAAACGCGCGCCGCATGCTCGACCTCGACAATCCAGAGCTCGATTGGGTACGGCTCGCGGCAGGCATGGGCGTCGAGGGCGCATCGACGGACACGGCGGAAGGATTTGCCGAGCTTCTCAGGACCGCCTGCACGCGCAAGGGGCCATTTCTGATCGAGGCGCGCATCTGAAGGCGGACGGAGACGGAGCATGGGCACGATCAGACGAGTACCGCATTGCAGCCATTGGGGCGCCTACACGATCCTCGTCGACGGCGGTGAGATCGTCGGCGTCGAGCCGTTCGAGCACGATCCCGCTCCCTCGCCGATCATCGGGTCGATCCGTGAATGGGCGAAACCGGAGCGTCGCGTGCTTCGGCCGATGGTTCGTTCCGGCTGGCTGGAGAAGCGAGGGCGAAGCGACCGCCGCGGGCGCGGGCGCGAGAAGTTCGTCCCGGTGGGATGGGACGAAGCGACCACTCTGGTCGCCGACGAGATCCGGCGCGTGTCGGGCACGTTCGGCAACGAGTCTATTTTCGCGGGATCGTATGGCTGGACGAGTTGCGGCCGGTTTCATCACGCCTCGTCGCTCCTGAAGCGCATGCTCAATCTGGCGGGCGGCTACACCGGACATGTCGACACCTATTCGATCGCGGCCGGGCCGGTGATCCTGCGCCACACACTCGGCGACGACAGGGCCTGCGGCGGGCAGGCCAACACGCTGGACACGATCGCCGAACATACCGACACGCTGGTGGTGTTCGGCGCCCTGTCGCCGCGCACGGCGCAGACCGAGGCCGGCGGCATCGGAAGCCATTCGCTCGAAACCCACCTGAAGCGGATCGCGGCGCGGGGCACCAAAGTGGTCCTGGTCTCGCCGCTCAGGGACGACGTACCGGACTGGGTCGACGCGGAATGGTGGCCGATCCGCCCCAACACGGACACCGCGCTGATGCTCGGCCTGGCCGGCGAGATCGTCAAGGCCGGCCGGCATGACAAGGCATTCCTCGAACGGTGCACCAGCGGCTCCGACCGTTTCCTGCGCTACCTCGACGGCAGCGAGGACGGTCAGCAAAAGGATGCGGCCTGGGCGGCCGGCATCACCGGGCTCGACCGCGACGCCATCGCGGACCTTGCCCGGCGTCTCATCGACACCCGCAGCATGCTGACGGTGAGTTGGAGCCTGCAACGCGCCCACCACGGCGAGCAGCCTTTCTGGGCAGCACTCGGCCTTGCTTCCATCGTCGGCCAGATCGGGCTGCCGGGCGGCGGCGTCGGCTACGGATACGCCTCGCTCGGCGGCGTCGGCGCGCCGATCAATCTCGGCAGGTCGCCCGCGATCTCGCAGCTTGCAAAGCCGATCAACAGCTTCATCCCGGTCGCACGCATCAGCGACATGCTTCTCAATCCCGGCGGCCGGTACACCTATGAGGGCGAGGCCAGGACCTATCCCGACATCCGCCTCGTCTACTGGGCCGGCGGCAATCCATATCACCACCACCAGGATCTCAATCGCCTGGAAGACGCCTGGACGAAGCCCGAGACGATTATCGTCCAGGACCCGATGTTCACCGCGACGGCGCAACGCGCCGACATCGTCCTGCCGGCGACGACCTCCATCGAGCGCAACGACCTCGCGGGCAACAAGCGCTCGGACTTCATCCTCGCAATGCGCAAGGCGATAGAACCGGTCGGGCAATCGCGCAGCGACTTCGACATCTTCAATGCGATCGCCATGAAGCTCGGAGTGGGCGAGCGCTTCAGCGAGGGACGCGACGAGATGGGCTGGCTGCGCCATCTGTACGAGGTGAGCCGCAGCGACGCGGCGAACCGGCTCGGCTTCGATATGCCCGATTTCGACGCCTTCTGGGAAGCCGGCTACGCGCGCTGCCCGACCAGGGCCGAACACACCTACCTGGCCGGGTTTCGTGAACATCCCGAGGAATTCGCGCTCGACACCGAAAGCGGCAGGATCGTGCTCGGCAGCGAGTTGCTGGCCAGGCTGGACTATGCCGACTGCCGGCCGCACCCGGCATGGATCGAGCCGGCGGAATGGCTGGGCAACGCCGGCGATCCGCACCGGCTCCATCTGATCTCGCACCAGCCCGCCGGGCGGCTGCACAGCCAGCTCGAGACCGGCGAATCGAGCGTCGCCATGAAGCGCAACGGCCGCGAACAGGCGCGCATCAATCCGCGGGACGCCGCCGTTCTGGATATCGAGGACGGCGCGACGATCCGCGTCTGGAACGACCGCGGCGCGAGCCTCGCGACGGCCTGGGTTACGGACACCGTGCGCCCGGGCGTCCTCGTCCTGCCGACCGGGGCCTGGTTCACGCCGTCCGGCAACAGCGGGCTGGAGATGGCCGGCAACCCCAACGTGCTCACGCTCGATGTCGGCACGTCGCAGTTCGGCCAGGGCTGCTCGGCCCATACCTGCCTCGTCCATGTCGAGCCCTATGCGGGCGACGCCAGCGACGCGTTCGAGACATATCACGAGAAACTGGTCGCGCTTGCGGCCGTCTGACAGGAGGAATGAGATGACCCTGCCCGCAATCAGCCGCTTCCCGGTTCCCGAGATCAAGGATCTTCCCGAGGACATCCGTACACGCATACTCGAGGTCCAGGAGAAATCGGGCTTCGTGCCCAACGTCTTCCTGACGCTTGCCTATCGCCCCGACGAGTTCCGCGCCTTCTTCGCCTATCACGACGCGCTGATGGACAAGCCCGGACCGATCACCAAGGCCGAGCGGGAAATGATCGTGGTGGCGACGAGCAACGCCAACCAGTGCCAGTACTGCGTCGTCGCCCACGGCGCCATCCTGCGCATCCGCGCCAAGAACCCGCTCATCGCCGACCAGGTCGCGATCAACTACAGGAAGGCCGACATCACGCCGCGCCAGAAGGCGATGCTCGACTTCGCCATGAAGGTTTCGGCGCGCGCGCAGGAGGTCGGCGACGACGACATGGACACGCTGCGGTCGCACGGCTTCACCGACGACGACATCTGGGACATCGCGGCGATCGCCGCCTTTTTCGGCATGTCCAATCGGCTGGCCAACGTCACCAGCATGCGCCCGAACGACGAATTCTATGCGATGGGGCGCTGAGCGATGGCCAAGGGCTACAAGGACATGCTGGCCGAAGCCGACGCGGTCGTCCGCTCGGTCAGCGTCGACGATATCGCCGCGGACGCCGGCAATGCCGACATCGTCATGGTCGACATCCGAGATCCGCGCGAACTGGAGCGGGACGGCATGATCCCCGGCGCGTTCCACGCGCCGCGCGGCATGCTGGAGTTCTGGATCGACCCGGAAAGCCCCTACCACAAGCCGAAATTCGCGGAAGCCAAGACATTCGTCTTCTATTGCGCGTCCGGCTGGCGCTCGCTGCTTGCGGCCAAGGTCGCGCAGGAGATGGGGCTGGAGGCACGCAGCATGCGGGGCGGCTTCTCGGAGTGGCGCAAGACCGGCCATCCGGTCGCCGAGAAGGCGAAGCACGGTCATTGAGGCGCCGAGTGAGCGCCGTGGCTGCCGGCACCTGAAAATTGCCAAGGACTTAAGGCCTGCCCGCCGCCGCCAAGGTTGAACTCGGACGATACTTCAACCGCTCGCCAGGACCTTGCGATATGTGCGTCCCCTGTCGGTTCCCTGCCGACAGATGCCACGCTCAACCCGGCCTGAGCATCGAGCCGGCAATGGCATAGATGCGGGCCGTGCCGAGCATGTAAGCCATCAGCGTCTCGCGCAGGAACAGGCCGGCATAGGCCCGGTCGAGCACATTGAGAGAGCCGGTGAACGAACCGAAGGCCGGCATGATCATGCGCCTGCCGTCGCTGGCGAAACAGCGGCGGCGCACCGAACGGCCGCGCTGGACGATGCGCGCGCAGGGATGGAGGTGACCGGCCACCTCGCCCTCGACCGTCGAAGCGGAGGGTTCGTGGCGGAAGACGAGCCCGCCAATGGCTACCTCGTCCACCGTTTCGCCGGGCAGGCCGCGCGGCGCCACCGGATCGTGATTGCCCGTGATCCAGAACCAGTCGCGCCCCGCCGCCATCGCGGCAAGCCGGTCGCGAAACGGGTCGGGCAACCGGCCGGAGCCCTCCGGGTCATGGAAGCTGTCGCCCAGGCTGATGACGATGCGCGGCGCATAAGCCTCGACGACCGCTCCGAGGCGTTCGAGCGTCGCGGCGGTGTCGTAGGGTGGCAGCAGCACGCCGCGGCGGGCGAAGGAAGACCCCTTCTCCAGATGCAGGTCGGAAACGGCGAGCAATTCGAGCGCAGGAAAATAAAGCACTCCGCGCGGATCGCAGATCGCGCGTTCGCCAGCGATCTCGATGCAGCCGGCCACCATCTCGTCTTTCGACCGTCCCTTCATCCTCTTCCCAGCGCTTCCTCGACCAGGTCGGCCGCTTCCATGAGCAGCGTCTCGTTGGCCTCGCCCCGCACCGATTCCTTGCCGATCTCCAGCATGATCGGCACGGCCAGCGGCGAGATGTGTTCGAGATCCTTATGCACGATTCGCCCCTGTGTGCGGGAGAGCAGGTTGGCCACTCTCCTGACATCGAGCAGCCCGCTGGCGGCGTCGGCGCGCGTGGCCTGGAGCAGGATGTGATCGGGCTCGTGCGTCCTCAGGACGTCGTAGATCAGGTCGGCAGAGACCGTGATCTGCCGGCCGGTCTTTTCCCTGCCGGGATGACGCTGCTCGATAAGCCCGGAGATGACCGCACAGGTGCGGAAGGTGCGCTTCAGGAGGTAGCTGTCGGCCAGCCAGGCATCGAGGTCGTCGCCCAGCATGTCCTCGTCGAAGAGCCGGGCAAGCGAGGGAGCCTTGCGCCGGAACATAGCACCCATGTCGTCCAGGCCCCAGACCGCGATCGAATAGTCGGTGGCGACGAAGCCCAGCGGCCGGCCGCCGGCGCGATCGAGCCGCCGCGTCAAGAGCATGCCGAGCGTCTGATGCGCCAGCCGGCCCTCGAAGGGATAGGCGACCAGATAGAAGCGGTTGCCGCGCGGAAAGGTCTCGACCAGGAGATCGCCGCGCTTCGGCAGGACGGATTTCTCCTTCTGGATGCGCAGCCAGTCGGACACCTGCTCCGGCAGGCGCTGCCAGCGGTCGGGATCGGCCAGCATGGCGCGGACCTGATCGGCCAGGTAGGTCGAAAGCGGGAACTTGCCGCCGGCATAGACGGGAACCTTGGGATCGCCGCCGGCGGCGTTGGAAACGAAACAGTCGCTCTCCCGCATTCCCTCGAAACGCAGCACCTTGCCGGCGAAGAGGAAGGTATCGCCCGGCGAAAGCGTCTCGATGAAGTACTCCTCGATCTTGCCGAGCACCGGCCCGCCGCGTGCGGCCATGCCGCGTCCGCCGCGGACATAACGGATGTTGAGCATCGGCGATTCCACGATGGTGCCGATGTTCAGCCGGTACTGCTGGGCGACCTGAGGGTTGGACACCCGCCAGCGGCCGTCCTTGGTCGGCCTTATGCGGGCGTAACGCTCATAGCCGCGCAGGGCATAGCCGCCGGTGGCGACGAAATCGATGACCCGGTCGAACTGCTCGCGCGGCAGGGCGGCGTAGGGCGCTGCCCCGACGATCTCGGCATAGAGTTCATCCGGCGAGAAAGGCGCTCCGCAGGCGCTGCCCAGCACGTGCTGGGCGAGCACGTCGAGCGCGCCCGCCACCAGCGGCGGCGTGTCCTGCGCGCCGAGATAGTTGGCGTCGAGCGCTGCCTGGCATTCCAGCACCTCGAAGCGGTTGGCCGGTATCAGGATCGCCTTGGACGGTTCGTCCATACGGTGATTGGCGCGGCCGATGCGCTGCGCGAGACGGCTCGCCCCTTTCGGCGCGCCGACATGGACGACGAGATCGACATCGCCCCAGTCGATGCCGAGATCGAGCGTCGAGGTGGCGACGATGGCGCGCAGGCTGTTCGTCTCCATCGCCTTTTCGACGCGGCGGCGCTGCCCGACATCCAGCGAACCGTGGTGCAGCGCGATCGGCAGATTGTCGTCATTGGCACGCCAGAGCTCCTGGAACAGCAACTCGGCCTGGCTCCGCGTATTGACGAAGAGCAGCGTCGTCCGGTGCCTGCGGATCGCCTCGTAGATCTCGGGGATGGCGTAGCGCGCCGAATGGCCTGCCCAGGGCACGCGCTCCTCCGAATCGAGGATCGAGATCTCCGGCCTGGCGCCGCCGGCCACGGTGATCACCTCGGCCATGGCGCCTGATGGCTTCTGGCCGACCAGCCAGCGCCGCAACGCGTCCGGCTCCGCGACCGTCGCGGAAAGGCCGATCGCCTGCAGGCGCGGCACGAAGCGCCGCAGCCTGGCGAGGCCCAGCGACAGGAGATGGCCGCGCTTGGAGGTGACGAGTGAGTGGAGTTCGTCGAGCACCACATAGCGGAGGCCGGCGAAGAAGCGCTCCGCATCGGCCGAGGCGATGAGAAGCGCGAGTTGCTCCGGCGTCGTCAGCAATATGTCCGGCGGCACCAGCTTCTGGCGCTGCCGCTTGTGGGCCGGCGTGTCGCCGGTGCGGGTCTCGATCGTGATCGGCAGCGCCATCTCGCCGACCGGCTTGCCGAGATTGCGCTCGATATCGACGGCCAGCGCCTTGAGCGGCGAAATGTAGAGCGTGTGGATGCCGCGCCGCGCTTCGCCTGGCCGGCGCTTGGGCCGCGTGGCGAGATCGGTGAGCGCCGGCAGGAAACCGGCGAGCGTCTTGCCCGCGCCGGTCGGCGCGATCAGCAGCACGGAGCGCCCCGCCTGCGCCGCAGCCAGCAGGTCGAGCTGATGGGCGCGCGGCGACCAGCCGCGCTTCCCGAACCATTTGACAAAGGGTTCGGGAAGAAGGCCTGCCGCGCCTTGAGGTTCGAGGTCGTGGGCCGATCGGTTCACGGACGCCGGTGCGCTTCCGCTTTCCTCCGGATCGCGGAAGCGCTCTAGCTCTTTGTCTTTACGCAATTCCGGACGCACAACCGCTGTCCACATTTGCTGGAATTGCTTCAGAAGTGAATGCTCCACCGCCTGAAAGGCGGTGGCTTCGGGTTACGGCTTAAAGCCGGATCGGTCCGCCGGCGGCGGACGAGGCGCTCACTCACGTCACGTTGAAGTTGTCATCAGGCTCGGGTGGCGCTTGGTTCTTGATATACTCCATCCACATCTCGTCCGTTACGTTGCCACTCGTGGTAACCCAATAGCCTCTCGCCCACAGATGCTGGCCCCAGTAGCGCTTGCGCAATATCCCGAATTCGCTCAGCAGCTTGTGCGAACTGCGCCCTTTCAGGTGCTGCACGGCGCGCGACACCGACAGGCTCGGCGGGATCGACAGCAGCATATGCACATGGTCGCGGTTGATCGACCCGGCGTGAACGACCATCTCGTGGGCCCGTGCTGTCTCTCGTAGCAATTCTCGGCAGCGGTTACCCACGTCGCCGCCAAGCACCGCGTAGCGGTACTTCGTCACCCAAACCACATGATATTTGCAGTCCCAGGCTGTGTGGCTGCCACGCTTGTACGCTTCCATAAAACCAATCTACACGGGAAGCGTCGCGATCCCAGCCGCCTAAAGGCGTGGGGTTTCCTGATCCCCTATCGGGGACTCTAAAACAGAACATGCGCGCCGGGAAGGCCGGCCGCGCAAAAAGAGGTACGACGCTCAGCGCGCCTCGGCCAGCACGAGCAGCCCGGCGATGGGCTCGCCGCGATCCATGCGGATCGGCTGGGCGTCGAGCCAAAGGACGGTGAGGCCGGATTGATCCAGCAGCCGCTGCAGATACGCCTGCGAATGCGCATAGCGGCGCGAGGGTCGCAGCACCAAATCCTCGGGTCCGTCATGCTTCTCCACCGAAAAGGCGAAGAGGCCGCCTGGCCGCAGGGCCGCGGCGGTGCGGGAGACCACGCCGTCGATCATCCCGATATAGATGAAGACGTCGGCGGCCACCACGAGATCGGCGCTCGCCGCGGGCAAGGCCAGCGACTGCAGATCGGACTTGGCCAGACGATCATAGATCTTCCTGGCCTCAGCCTTCTTCAGCATCGCGGCGGAGATGTCGTGGCCTTCGAGGAAGCCGGCCACAGGACGCAGCCTCTCGCCCATCAGCCCCGTGCCGCAGCCGAGATCGACCGCGGTTTCGAAGCGGCGTTCGCCGGTTGCGCGGATCGCCTCGAACAACAGTTCCGGCACGCGATAGGCGAGCTTTTCGACGAGAGACTGGTCGAAGGTGGTGGCATATTGATCGAAGAGCGCTTCGACGAAAGCGCCCGGCGGCGCGGACGAGGCGGGCGCGGCGCCGGCCAGTTCCAGCTTCAGCGCCGCACCGGGGCGGTCGTCGGGATCGAGCTTCAGCGCCATGCGCCAGGCCTCGGCAGCCTCGCCGAGCGCGCCGGCCGCCTCCCGCATCTCGCCCAGCCGGAACCAGCCCATTGCCCAACCGGGCGCGAGTTCGAGCGCGCCCAGCATCAGTTCCGCCGCGGCGGCATGATCGGCCGCCGCAAACAGCATTTCGGCATAGTCGGCACGGCGGTCGGCCAGAAGGTCGCCGGAAGAACGCGGCAGCGATTTCATGTTTTGCTGAGGACCTGGAAGGGTTGGACGCGGCGCTATAGCGCGTGTCAGGAGCCGAATGCAACCGGCTTCCACATCCCGCGCAAATGCCTACAGCGCTTCGCGTGAAGAAGGCTTCACGCGAAGCGCTGTATGTTCTTGATTTGACGCATGTCTTTTTCCCGAAACCGCTGCACACTTTCGGGAGACATGCTTTATGTTTGCACCATGCGCGCCAGCGAGCTTCTCCACCCGAGGCCGGAAGGGCTCTATTGCCCGCCCGGCGATTTCTTCATCGATCCGGTCCGTCCGGTCGGGCGCGCCCTGGTCACGCACGGCCATTCGGATCATGCCCGATCGGGCCACGGCGCTGTGCTCGCCACGCGAGAGACGCTCGACATCATGCGGCTGCGCTACGGCGACCCCTTCGCCGGAGGCACGCAGGCTGCAGCGTTGCGCGAAACCATCGAGGTCAACGGGGTCAAGGTGACGTTCCATCCGGCCGGCCACGTGCTCGGCTCCGCCCAGATCGCGGTCGAGCATGGAGGGCTCAGGATCGTCGCATCGGGCGACTACAAGCGCCAGGCGGATGCGACCTGCGTCCCCTTCGAGCCGGTTCCTTGCGACGTCTTCATCACCGAGGCGACTTTCGGGCTGCCGGTCTTCCGCCACCCTCCCGACCGGGAGGAGACGGCGCGCCTGCTGCGCTCGGTGGCCCAGTTCCCTGAGCGCGCCCATGTCGTCGGCGCCTATGCGCTCGGCAAGGCGCAGCGCGTGATCCGCCTCTTGCGCGACTGCGGTTACGAAAAGCCGATCTACATCCACGGCGCGCTGGAGACGCTCAGCGCCTATTATCAGAGCCAGGGCATCGATCTGGGCGAACTGCGGCCGGCGACGGTCGACAAGGCCGACCGGGACGAGTTCGCCGGTGCGATCATCGTCGGCCCGCCGACCGCGTTTGCCGATCGCTGGGCGCGGCGTTTTCCCGACCCGATCTCCTGCTTCGCCTCCGGCTGGATGCGCATCCGCCAGCGCGCCAGGCAGGGCGGCGTGGAACTGCCGCTGATCCTGTCCGACCATGCCGACTGGGACGAGCTGACCGGCACGATCCGGGAGACGGGCGCGGGCGAGATCTGGGTCACGCATGGCCGCGAAGAGGCGCTTGTGCGCTGGTGCGAGTTGGCGGGGATCGCGGCGCGGCCGCTGCATCTGGTCGGCTACGAGGACGAGGGCGACTGATGGACCGCTTCGCCGAGCTGCTCGACCGCCTGGTGCTGACCCCGTCGCGCAATGGCAAGCTGACCCTGCTCGTCGACTATTTCCGGGCCGTACCCGATCCCGACCGGGGGCTGGCGCTCGCGGCCATGACCGGCGACCTGTCGATCGCGGCGGTGAAACCTGCAATGCTCAGGACACTGGTGACCGAGCGCATGGACCCGGTGCTGTTCGGCTACTCCTACGATTATGTCGGCGACCTCGCCGAAACCGTGTCGCTGGTCTGGCCGGAGCCGCAAGACGGGCCCACCATCGACCATTCGCCGACGCTTGGCGAGGTCGTGGCCAGGCTGCAGGCCGCGAGCCGCTCTGACGGCCCGCGCGTGCTCGCGACCCTGCTCGACTGCGTCGGCATCGCGGCGCGCTTCGCCATCATCAAGCTGGTCACCGGCGGACTGAGGATCGGCGTTTCGGCCCGGCTGGCCAAACAGGCGCTGGCGGATTTCGGCGGCGTCGACGTCGCCGAGATCGAGGAGTTGTGGCACGGCCTGTCGCCTCCCTACGAAGCGCTGTTCGCCTGGTTGGAGGGCAAGGCCCCCAAGCCGGAGAAGGCGGCCAAGGCCCTGTTCCGGCCGGTGATGCTGTCGAATGCCGTCGACGACGGCGACCTCGAGAAACTCGATCCGGCGGATTACGCAGCGGAATGGAAATGGGACGGCATCCGCGTCCAGGTCGTGTGCGAAGGCGGGCTGCGCCGGCTCTATTCGCGCACCGGCGACGATATCTCGGGCGCCTTTCCCGACCTGGTGGAGGCCATGACGTTCGACGGCGCGCTCGACGGCGAATTGCTTGTCGGCCGGCCGCCGGAGTGGACCGGCACCTTCTCCGACCTGCAGCAGCGTCTCAACCGCAAGAGCGTGTCGCAGAAGATGCGCGATAGCTACCCGGCCTTCGTGCGCTGCTACGACCTCATGCAGGCGGGGGCCGAGGACATCCGCCCCCTGCCCTTCACCGAGCGGCGCGCACGGCTCGAAGCCTTCGTGGCCGGCATCGATCCGCAGCGTTTCGACCTGTCGCCGATGATCGACTTCGACGACTGGCCGACGCTGGAGGCGCTGCGCAAGGCGCCGCCCCACCCCATCATCGAAGGCGTGATGCTCAAGCAGCGAGTTTCCGCCTATGTCGCCGGACGCCCCAAGGGGCCCTGGTTCAAGTGGAAGCGCGACCCCCATACGATCGACGCCGTGCTGATGTATGCCCAGCGCGGCCACGGCAAGCGGTCGAGCTTCTATTCCGACTACACGTTCGGGGTCTGGTCGGGCCCCGAGGACCGGCCGGAACTCGTGCCGGTAGGCAAGGCCTATTTCGGCTTCACCGACGAGGAACTCAGGCAGATCGACAAATATGTGCGCGACAACACGATCGAGCGCTTCGGCCCGGTACGCTCGGTGCGCGCCGACCGCCAGAGCGGGCTGGTGCTGGAGGTGGCCTTCGAAGGCCTCAACCGTTCGCAACGCCACCGCTCGGGCGTGGCCATGCGCTTTCCCCGCATATCGCGCCTGCGCTGGGACAAGCCCGCAAGCGAGGCCGACCGGATCGAGACGCTGCAGGCGCTGCTGGATTGATTTACCCACGGCCCCTCCCCGCCATCCGCGCAGGGCTTTGGGCATGGGCGTTGCCCTCCGCCATACTACGCGAGGACCTCGGAGAGCCCTTGACGTCTACTGCGCCACCGACGCCTTGATTTCGTACACGTCGATCGCCTTGCCGCCATTGGCGATGTCGGAATTGATGGCGATGGTGCCCTCGGCGCCCGGGCTCTTGTCCGGCAGTTCGATCTCGAACAGGAACTCGCCCTTCTCGTAGCCGACGGCGTAACGCTTTCGGCCGCAATCGCCGAGCTCGCCGAAATTGCAGTCGACCGAGATCTGGGTCTCCTTGCCCTCTTCGGCGCGCGCCACGATGTCGAAGACGGCGCGCCTGCCGGCGAGTTGCTCGAGTACGCCCTGGCCGACGTCGAAGGTGATGGCCGAACCCGAAGCACCGGAACGGATCCGGATGAAATCGCCCGTGTCGTCCTCCATCACCTCGGCCCTGGTGTCGCCCGGCGCATTGACCTGCGACGGATCCGACGGCGTAAAGACCGTGATCCAGCTGCGCTGTGTATCTGTCTGGCCGGGCTTGGCCGGAGCGCCGATCGGCTCTTCGTCGGGATCGAAGTCCTCCGAGCCCGTGACGGCCGGCGGCTTCGGAACGCTCGTGTCTATTTCTTCCGGCGTCTTGAAGAGGCCGGTCTGAAAGCCCCACCAGGCGCCGATCGCACCGAGCGACAGGAGCGTCACGATGAAGAAGATCGCGGCATAGGGGCGGCGGCGCTCGGCATCGACCACCCGCTCGGTCTGGGCAGGCACTTCGGCCTCGGCGATGGTGTCCGTCGCACGCCCCGGCGCATCGCCCGCCGCGTCGAGCCGCGGCTCCACCCGGCCGCTCCCGGCGGGCGCAGCCTTGCGCGCCGTCGCGGCGCGCACTGGCTCGATGGCCGGCGCAGGGGCCCGCCGCGGCGCGTCCGCGGCAGGCTCCTGTCGCCCAAGGTTGACCTCGGGAACCGGCGCCGCCCCACGGGGAGACCCGGCGCCGATTTCGAGCCTGTCCAGCACCCGCTCGGCGCTCCCCACATCAGGTGCCACGGTCGGAACCGCGGCAATGAACTCAGACTCGATCTCGGCGATCTTCGCCTGCAGGCTCTTCCTGCGATTGATCGCCGCCTCGACCGTGATGTTGGGATTGGCCTTCAGCGCCCGATCCAGCGCAGCGAACACCGAACGATAGACCTTCTCGCGGAACGCGCGGTCGCTGGCGTCTCCCTTCCCGAAGGCATTGCGGATCGCGGTTTCGATCACGTCCAAGCAGTGTTCCCCACGTTCTTCCGGATCACCTCGTCCGGATCGCTCCGAAACCTTTCGAAAACCCGCTGGTCAGACCGGCTCAAGCCTCGCCGGCGCGCATACACAAAAGGTCTCTAACGCGTGCGGCGGGTCCGATCAACGGATTCGCCGCTTCCACTATGCCTTCGCCCGCTTGAAAGGTCGATTCCCGCCGTTCGGGGCGGCGATGCCCATGCCGGCAGGCCCGGACAACGCCCATCCGGGCCGCCCGGCCTTCGCGTCAACGGCCGCGGCGCGCCGTCGCGCGCCCCAGCGGGCAGTCCCGACGGGGCGTTGGAGCCGCCGGATTCCCCGTTGCGGCATCGTACCGATCTGCTAGAAGCAGTGACGTTTACGCAAACGTCAATTGATGGAGGCCCCATGGCCCTGCCCGACATTCTCAAGAAGAATCTGCGTCTGCCGGTCGTGGGCTCGCCGCTGTTCATCATCTCGCATCCGCCGCTTGTGCTGGCGCAATGCAAGGCCGGTATCGTCGGCTCTTTCCCGGCGCTCAATGCCCGCCCCGAGGCACAACTCGACGAATGGCTGGCCGAGATCACCGAGGACCTCGCCAGCCACGACGCCGCCAATCCTGACAGGCCGGCAGCGCCCTTCGCGGTCAACCAGATCGTTCACAAGTCCAATCCGCGGCTGGAGCACGATCCCTGTGCGTGAAATACAAGGTTCCGGTCGTCATCTCCTCGCTCGGCGCGGTTGAGGAAGTGAACCAGGCCGTCCATTCCTATGGCGGCATCGTGCTGCACGACATCATCCATGACCGTCATGCACGCAAGGCGATCGAGAAGGGCGCCGACGGGCTGATCGCGGTGGCGGCCGGGGCCGGCGGCCATGCAGGAACGCTGTCGCCCTTCGCGCTCATCCAGGAGATCCGCCAGTGGTTCGGCGGGCCGCTGCTGCTGTCGGGCGCCATCGCCAATGGCGGAGCGGTGCTCGCCGCCCGGGCAATGGGCGCCGACATGGCCTATGTCGGCTCGCCCTTCATCGCCACGACGGAAGCCCGCGCCGACAACCAGTACAAGCAGATGATCGTCGATTCCAAGGCCGCCGACATCGTCTATTCCAATCTTTTCACCGGCGTGCACGGCAATTATCTCAAGGGTTCGATCCGCGCCCAGGGCATGGACCCGGACAATCTGCCGGAATCGGATCCGTCCAAGATGAATTTCGGCGCGGCCAAGGCCTGGAAGAACATCTGGGGCTGCGGCCAGGGCATCGGCGCCGTGACGGAAGTGGTGCCGGCGGCCGTGCTGATCGACCGCCTCACAGCCGAATACGACGCGGCGCGCTCCGCCCTTGCCGCTGCGTGAGGCGGCGCGGCGCGGCTATTTTCAGGAAGCCCGGCAAATCCCGTCACGGGCGGCTTGAAATCCCCGCGCAATGAAGCTATCACCCGCTCCACATCCGCACCGGGGCCCGCCCGGCACCGGAATGCCGCTTTAGCTCAGTTGGTAGAGCACATCATTCGTAATGATGGGGTCGCGTGTTCGAGTCACGCAAGCGGCACCAAATTCCACAGCAGTTGCAAGCACTTAGCGACTCGGAATATGTCCGCTCGACGACGAGTAGCGAGATGCAGCACCGCAATGTGCGCTGTGTTTTCTTCACCGGTAGCCCCGAAAAGCAGCTGCCGCCCCACAAGTGCGCAGCACTGCAAACGCACGCGTAGGCGGCGCTATAGGCCGGCTAGTGCAGCCAGCTCGGCTACAAGCTGTCTCAGGTTTGGGTTCAAATCGTCGATGTCGCGCTTGGATGTGTTGTAGTAGCGATGGTGGGCAGCTGCATCCCCTGTCGCCTTCACCTTATCCAGAGTGCTCGGGGCGGACCGAGAGAGCTTCACATACTGCTTCGATTTGGTTGCCGCGATGATGTCACCGAAGCTGCGCAGTTCTCCGTTCGCCGCTGTGATTGCGTTGATATGCCCGCCTTTCTGGAAAGCTTCGATCAGTAGCAGTTCGACAAGCCGGCGACACATCATCGCACACGCGTTGTAGAATCCCGAATCATAGCAGCCGTTCGCCTCCCTCCGAATTTGATCCAAATGCGAACGACCGCCGAGCGATAAATCGTTTTGAATGACGCTATCCGTCACCCTCACCGCGCGAGCAATAGGAAAGGACCCCGCATATTTGTCCGAGAACATTTTGTCGTGTGTAGCACGTATTCGGTACGAATTTCTTCCATTTCCTGCAATTATTCCAGTATTTCTTCGTATTTTTTCGTTCAATCGCGAGACATTAACATTCGATCTGAGTCGATGTTCTGCCAAAATTTTTATAATAGTGCCGATCGTAACTTCCTCTTCACCGGCCTGACGGGTCAAGAACCAAATGATTCCTATCGCCGAATCAACTTCGCTCGCCCGCTTCTCGGCCAAATATGCGGCAAAATCAGCGATTCGACTGCTCATTCAAGCAGCCACTTTTCAAAGTCTGCATGTGCGCGTGCAGACATTCGGAACGTATTTGCCTTTGTCCCCGCGATGAAGTCATTCTTTGCTGCGGCTACCGCCTTCGAGGCATCGGGCTGGCTGATCTTAACCCCGAGGCCGTTCAGAACGCGCATCATGTCGCCCGACGTAATGGCTGTTTCTCCTGCGAACCAAGAGACGAATTTTACCTGTTGCACCTTCGTTGGATTGCCAAGGACAATCCTCTCTCGGAACCTCTCAAATCTCGGATCGTCCTTGATCGAGTTTAGCAGCGCGACTTCGTCGAAACGGCTCGAACTGTCAGTCGCTCGAGATTTTCGCTGTGACTTGCGAACCCTCTTGCCGAGTTGTTCTCGATCCTCAGTATCATTTGGGCTTGAATTCGAATCCACGTCTCGCTTCGACGCGCGCGAAGAAATCGCGCCAGCAAACGCAGAGATGAGCGAATCGAAAGCCGATTGCTGAACTGACTCCGAAGTGAACGAATTTACCGCCTTGGCGATTTCGTCCATTCGAGCGAGTAACCGGTCAAGATCGTCGTTTTCAGCCATTTCACACCACCTTACTGCCGGCGGCGAATTTTGGCTGAGTCCGGCGCTATTTCAAGCCGACGCAGCTATTTTGCACAACTGAGTCCGATTGAAAGTCAAGCTAGTTTGCAAGAAAAAACGGGGATGGTGGGACTCGAACCCACGACCCCCCGCTTACCACGCGGGTGCGCTACCAACTGCGCTACACCCTGATGCCGATCCAACGCTGTTGGACCAACGGCGGAAGACGTAAGATCGCTCAGAGCTATGTTCAAGGGGCCTACATGCGTTTTGTTCAAGCCCGCAAGTAGGTTGGTAAAGTGCCCGTCCGACTGTGGGCCGCGCTGTGTATGGGTTGGCACCCGTTTCGGGGAAAGCCTGCGCCGGGTGGCGCAAGGGCGGAGCCGACGCATGCGGGTACTACCGAACGCCGCCACGATCACCAGGACGATACATCCTCGCCCTTATCGGCGTGGTGCGCTGGGGAGACGACAGACCGCCCCAGCGATTGCCAGAACGGCGGACACAACTCTCCCTTCTCACCGCGTGGCGAACCTACTCGCCGGATGCCCGGATCGCAAGCGGACGGCCGAGAAGAGTGTTCCAGTAACCCCTCCGAAAGCAGCCCGTCAGGAACGCCGGATTTCCGGGCTTTCTGGTAATGCCGGCGAGGTGTTCACAAAACACCTCCTTCGATATCTTGCCATCATACTATTCGCCGCGAGGTCGCAACACTGCCGAAATGCGCTGCGAAAGCGACGTTTCAAATCTGATCGAGTTTCGGATCAACGATGTCAGCCCCACGGTCGAACGACAGGAATTCTGACCCCGATCGGGATGCGGAGGTCACAATAGAGCGGGTTCCGCCGACATCGCGATTGTGAGCCGCGCGCTTCCACCCGGTCGGGCTATCCCGCCTACAGGCGGCGGGTGCGAAAGGTCGGCGGATGGCAACCGGAGAACCTGACCGCGTCGCAGTTTCCCGAAACCTGCTCGGCGCACCAGCCTGGACCGGTTCAGTGGCCGAATGCACGCTCCAATGCATGCTGATCGTTATGAACGGCAAGCTTGTCCATAATCGTGGCGCTTGCCTCGTTCATGCCGACCACCTCGACGTCGACACCTTCCTTCCGGAATTTCAGAACCGCGCGGTCGATCGCACCGACCCCCGTCAGATCCCAGATGTGGGCGTGGGAGACGTCGATGCGGACGCGGTCCAGCTTCTCACGAAAGTCGAAGGAATCGAGGAAGTCGTCGGCCGTCGCAAAGAAGAGCTGACCCAGGACGGTGTAGATCCGAGTCCCGCCGTCCGCCGAGAGCTCCGAGCCGACACGGAAGATCTGGGCGACCTTCCACGCGAAGAAGATGCCCGAGAGCAGCACGCCGACACCGACCCCGAGCGCGAGGTTGTGCGTGCCGACCACGGTGAACACGGTTGCCAGCATCACGATGCTGGAGCGGCGCGGATGCTTGCGCAGATCATTGAGGGAGGACCATGAGAACGTGCCGATCGACACCATGATCATGATGGCCACGAGGGCGGGCATGGGAATGATGCGCACCCAATCGTCGAGCAGCAGGAGCAGCACCAGGAGGAAGGCACCCGCCACGAAGGCGGAAAGCCTTCCGCGTCCCCCTGACTTCACATTGATCACCGACTGGCCGATCATGGCGCAGCCTGCCATCCCGCCCAGAAAACCGGTGCAGAAATTGGCGATGCCCTGGCCCACGCATTCGCGGTTCTTGTCGCTCCTGGTGTCGGTCATCTGATCCACGATGGATGCCGTGAGCAGGCTTTCCAGCAACCCGACGGCTGCGACGCCGACCGAATAGGGAAATATGATCCGGAGCGTCTCAAGCGTGTACGGCACGTCCGGGATCAGGAAGGTGGGCAGGCTCGACGGCAACTCGCCGAGATCGCCGACGGTGCGCACGTCGATGCCCAGCGCCAGGGACGCGGCGGTCAGCGCCACAATGCAGACCAGCGGAGAAGGCACGACGGTGGTGAGCCGCGGGAAAAGGTAGATGACCGCCAGGCCCGCCGCGATCATGGCATAGGTCTGCCATGACACCCCGATCAGCTCGGGGAGCTGGGCCATGAAGATCAGAATGGCGAGCGCATTGACGAAACCCGTCAGCACCGAGCGCGAAACGAAGCGCATCACATATCCCAGCCGGGCAAAGCCGGCGAGGACCTGCAGCACGCCGGCAAGGATCGTGGCGGCCAGCAGATATTGCAGGCCATGATCACGCACGAGCGAAACCATCAGCACGGCAGTCGCCGCCGTGGCCGCGGAGATCATGCCGGGACGACCGCCTGATATCGAAATGATCACTGCAATGGAAAAGGAGGCGTAGAGACCCACCTTGGGGTCGACGCCGGCGATGACGGAAAAGCCGATCGCCTCGGGGATCAGCGCCAAAGCGACAACGATACCGGCCAGTATGTCGCCACGTATGTTGGAAAGCCATTCACGGCGGAAAGCGTCAAATGAAAACATGAGGGTCCGAAATGCGCGGCAAAACCCCGTCGCGAAACAGGCGAGCAAATGTCAGGGCTTGGTAGATTGTCCGGCGGATTGGCGGCCGGAAGAGCCACCCGGGATTGCACCGGGTCCGATCGACTGATGCTTCTATAGCAGAGGATTGCTGCGATGCAACATGAGCGGTGTCCGCAATCGTGGGGGACGCGGCAGGCGGGGCGCCGCACCACGGCTTCCTCCAATCTCGCGCTTACCAAAACCGATTTCATGGTAATCTGACGATCCTTTGCCGGACGATCGCGTCGGCAGGCCGACATGGCGGCCGCTCATCTTCTTGCCGGCCCGGGTCGGCGGAGCACCCTGAGGACAATCCGTGCTAAGGTTGCCCGTCGAAAGCAACCGCGACAGCGGATGGCCCTGACATGGCAAACCGGACGGGAACGAACGCGACCGAAATCCTCGGCGGAACGGACGATGCCGATACGATCAACGGCCTGGGCGGCAGCGATCGTATCAGCGGCGGCGGCGGCACGGACACGATCTCGGGCGGCGACGGCGCTGACCATGTCTGGGGCGGCGACGGCAACGATATCCTTTACGGTCACAGCACCGCCGACCTCGATCCGAACTCGGGCAACATCTCGGCAACACTGCTGGCCGATGTCGGCTCGGGCGCGGTGTTCGCCACGGGGGCTCCCGGGGACGAGGGCTTTCTCTACGCGCTGAGAAAGGATGTCGGCGACATCGTGCGGATCAACACCACGACAGGCGCGCGGTCCGTCTTTCTGGACATTCCCAACGGGCAGTTTTCCAGCGACGGCGAACGTGGCGTTCTCGGCCTCGCCTTTCATCCCGACTACGGGACGAACGGCAGGTTCTTCGTGTTTCTCACCAACCCTGCCGGCAACATCGAATTGCGGGAGTATGCGCGTTCGGCCGGCAATCCCGCGAGCGCCGCCCCTGCGGCGGTGGCGACGATCATCACCATTCCTCACCCGACCTTCGCCAACCACAATGGCGGCTCCATGGCGTTCGGTCCCGACGGATACCTCTACATCGCGACAGGGGACGGCGGAGGCGCCAACGATCCGGCCGGCAATGCTCAGAACACCAATGTGCTGCTCGGCAAGATCCTTCGGATCGATATCGACGACGACGATTTTCCGGCAGACGCGTCCCGAAACTATGCCATTCCCAACGGCAATCCGTTCGCCGGGGCTGTGGCCGGCGCCGACGAGATATGGGCCTACGGCCTCCGCAACCCCTGGCGCTTCAGCTTCGATTCCCTCACCGGCGACCTCTACATCGCCGATGTCGGCCAGGGCGCGCGCGAAGAGGTCGATTTTCAGGCGGCGGGCGATCCGGGCGGACGGAACTACGGCTGGGATTATCGCGAGGGGACCCTGCCCGGCCCGAGCCCGGCGCCCAATCCGCCCATCGTCTTCACCTCGCCGGTCTTCGAGTATGGTCGCGATGTCGGCCAAAGCATTACCGGAGGCTATGTGTATCACGGGCCGGCAGCGGGTCTGCAGGGCGCCTACTTCTTCGGCGATTTCGTCACCGGACGTTTGTTCACGCTGCGCATGGTAAACGGTGTCGCCGAAGATGCGCTGGACAGGACCGCGCAGATCGTCGGCGCCAGCCTCGAACAGATCTCGTCCTTCGGCACCGACAACAGCGGCAACCTCTATGTTGTGAGCCTGACGGGCAGCATCCATCGGCTCAATCCAGGCATCGCGGCAGGCGACGGCGCCGACAGGATCGACGGCGGCCCCGGCAATGACCGGCTCTTCGGCGGCGTCGGAAACGACACGCTCATCGGCGGCACCGGCTTCGACCAGATGACGGGCGGTCGCGGCAACGACAGATTCTTCGTCGACAACGCCGGCGACAAGGTCTTCGAGGCCGCCGGCCAGGGCAACGACACGGTCTACGCCTCGACCAGTTTCGTGCTCGCAGCGGGCCAGCACATCGAGACGCTGGCCACGACGTCGGTTGCCGGCACCGCGACCATCAACCTGACAGGCAACGCCTTGTCGCAGCGCATCAACGGCAACAACGGAACGAACAGCCTCAACGGCGGCGGCGGCAACGACACGCTCGTCGGCAACGGCGGGAACGACGTCGTCAGCGGCGGCGGCTCCGACCTGATGCACGGCGGCTCGGGGAACGATACCTATATCGTGAGTTCGACAGGCGATGTCGTCGACGAAGTCACCAACGGTTTCGGCGGTGTAGACACGGTACAGTCCACGTTAAGCTTCAGCCTGGCGAACACCGGGGTCAAGGTGAGGGGCGCGATCGAGAACCTGACGCTGATCGGCACCGGGGCGACCAATGGCACCGGCAACAGTCTGAACAACGTTATTGTCGGGAACGGTGCTGCAAATGCGCTCAATGGAAGCACTGGAAACGACGTCCTCGATGGAAAACTCGGCAACGACACGCTGACGGGGAACGCCGGAGCCGACATCTTTGTCTTCGATGCCGCCCTGAACGCCACGACAAATTTCGACATCATTACCGATTTCTATGTCCCATCGGACACGATCCGGCTGGACAACGCGGTGATGGCCGGACTTGGCACTACCCTGGGCACGCTGCACGTCTCCCGATTCTGGATGAGCACGAGCGGACTTGCCCATGACGCTACCGACCGGATCATCTACGAAACCGACACGGGCAAGCTCTACTACGATCCGGATGGCACTGGTGCAGCCGGGCGTGTCCAGTTTGCGGGCCTCGCACCCAACCTGGCGCTGACCAACGTCGATTTCCAGGTGATCTGAGGCCGGCAAGAAAAAGCTTGCGGTACTTTCGATCATCGGTCGAGATGGAACAGCGCACAAAGCGATGATGGCCTGGCTGGTGCCCCCCGGCACGCTGTCGAACGGGAAATTCTGGAAGAGCAGTGTCGGCATGGCTCATGACACCGACGCTCGCACCATCTACGACATAGGCTCTTCCATGATGCCGACCGTAGCGGCTCGAATGAGTGCAGTCCATTTCGCCTCGCTGCCGCCGAACCTTGCGCGCTCACCAACTCGGATTTCGTGGTGATCTGACCCTTCCGCAAGCAAGAGCGCACGCATCCCGAGCAAGGACTTCGACCGAGCTTCGAATAGGCTGGAACTGTGTCCGCCCCAGTTTCGGAAGATGGCAAATCGAAACAATACCGCACTTGAGTTCCACTCCTGCGATATCCAGTTCCGTCTCGTCCACACGCCGAAGGGATATCTCTGCTAGCTGTGCGCGCCCTCAAGCACCAATCAAGAGGAGAAGGCGCAATGCCGACGAATGTGGGAACTCTCAACGACGACAACATCAACGATGCCGTCTCGAATATCATCTACGGCCTCGATGGAAATGACACAATATTCTCTTCGTCTTCCGGGCTTGTCTACATCTATGGAGGACAAGGCATCGACACGATCGACTACAGCGATCTGGCAGGCGGGAATGCGGAAATCTATGGAGGCGCGGGCGCTGACACCATCGACGGTGGCAGCAACGCCGAAGCAATCTACGGCGGTGACGATCAAGACGTGATCACCGGCTGGCACGGCAATGACTATATCGAAGGCGGACGGGGAAATGACCAGCTGTACGGTGACGCCGGCTCCGACACAATCTACGGCGGCGATGGGGCGGATCTTCTCTTCGGGGGCGAGGGTGCCGACAAGCTCGATGGCGGCAGCTGGGACGACGTTCTCGACGGCGGAACCGGGGCGGACACCATGATCGGTGGCTTGGGTAACGACATTTTCGAAGTCGACGACGTCGGGGATTTTGTCGAGGACAGCAACATGCCGGGGGGCGGCATCGACACCGTGCGATCGACGATCAGTTTCAGTCTGGCCAACCTTGCGCATGTGTCGGGTGCAATCGAACGCCTCGTCTTGAAAGGCGACGGCAACATCGCCGGCACAGGCAACGCGCTCGACAACATCATAGACGGCAATTCCGGCAACAATGTCCTGAGCGGCCTAGGCGGTAACGACACATTGAACGGAGGGGATGGCGCAGACACCATGTATGGCGGCGCCAACAACGACACATATGAGGTGGACAATGTCGGCGACAAGGTCGATGAGAGCATCGCCGGTTCAGGCGGCATCGACACCGTGCTATCGAAAATCGGATTCAGCCTCGCGAACACCGGTGCCAGGGTGTCGGGCGCATTCGAAAACCTGACGCTGATCGGTGGAAGCGCCGTTAATGGCGTGGGCAACAGCCTCGACAACATCATCACCGGCAATAGTGCATCCAATTCGCTCAACGGCTCGACAGGTCACGACACGCTGAACGGAAAACTTGGCAACGACACGCTGAACGGCAGTGCCGGCCTCGACATTTTCGTGTTCGATACCACGCTCAACGCCGCAACCAATGTCGATACGATCGTCGGGTACTTTGTCGACTCGGACACGATACAGCTTGACAATGACGTCATGGCCGGATTGGGAGCGACACTCGGCACGCTTGGAGCGGAGAAGCTCTGGAGGACCTATACCGGGGTGGCCCACGACGCGGATGACCGCATCATCTATCAGATCCATACCGGCAAGCTGTTCTACGACGCCGACGGAAACGGGGCCGGCGGTTCGATTCATTTCGCTACGCTTGATGCGGATCTCGCTCTCACCAATGCGGATTTCGTTGTGATCTAGGCTGTGCCGCAACGCGAAAATCCCGCCGGCCGGTGAAAGACGGGATCGATCAAAAACAAGAGCCCGGATACGGGACTGCCGAACCGGATGTTGGCGCCCATCGCGACATTGCGTCGGGCTCAAAGGGGGCATGAGCAGGCGCCAACAGACGTATATGGATCTGCTTTCGTCCCATCAATAACGCTGAAACATCTCTGCCTTTGGACCATAACCATACCTTCGCTACCGCCTATTATCCTTGGATACGAACACAATAATGCAGTCTTCTTGACCGCAACGATTTTCGATCTCATTCTCGATCGATGGCCGAGACAGAGACGATCTGGTCACCCAGAAGATATCGTCAGCGCAGGTTCGCATCATGAGGAGGCCTGTCGAATGAGCGTACAATCGCAGGCACGCGCCGGCGCCCAGACGATTTATGGTCGTTCCGGTGAGGTTCTTATCCTGGGCCAGTGGGACCCCAAGCCACTGTCCCAGGTGGTGTCAGGAAATGACGACTCATACTGGCGCGGCAAACGTGTTCTCGACATTGGCGCCAACACCTTTGGGCTGAGCATCGAACTCGCTCGCGCAGGTGCCTCAGTCGTGGGGATCGAGCCGGACCCATTCGACTGGTACTTCAACCTCGTCCGCGAGACCGTCGAGAGCGTCATCGCCGAAGAGAAGCTGTCGTTGTCGATCCACAAAGACGGCCTTTTCGAGGCACGCAAATACGGCTCGTTCGACTGCATCCTGCTTCTTGGCGTGATCTATCACTTCCGCGATCCGCAGTACCTGCTCGACTTCCTGTCGACGCTCGACACCAAGGATATCGTAATCTCCACACAGACCGCGACCGGCGATTCCCTTCACCTCGTAAACAGGCGCGATGAAGGCATGATGCCGAAGGGGTTCTGGTCGGATGACATCGTTCTGAGCGGGTGGCATCCAACCCGACCGCTGCTCGAGCGGATGATCCGGTGGTCCGGGTTCGACAACGTGACCGCGCTTACGGACCCGTCAGTAAACTTCCCGAACAAACCTCTGAAAGGCCTGACCAATTCCGCCTACTACCGAGCTACCAAGGTCAAGACCGTAGACCCAGAGGCAAGCCGCAAGGTGTATTATCCCCGATAGCACAAGCCAAGGTCCTGCGTCAGGGTCGCGCGGCCTCAGGCGTCTGCCGGCCATACTGGCGTCCGCTGCGTATCGGGGACTGCACGAGACCACCAAGCCCGTGAGATTCGTCACGAGCTATGGCGGGAGACCGCTCGTCTCTTCAGCCGCGTCGCTTTCTCGGAAGACTCGTCGAGGGGAACGGGCTTCTCGGATGGCTGCCATGCCCGCCTGAGCGGCGATGTCAGGAACTTTGTCATCGGCGCTTCAATGTATCGGTAGATTGTCAGACTGGCGCCGAGACTGAGCAAAGCGACAAGCACGAAATAAACCCATCCATTGAGCTCGCCGGCGCCGATGCCGTAGTCGAGAAGCACTCGCGTCGAACCCTGGATCACGAAGTTGTGGATGAGGTACAGGGCAAAGGAAACACGCCCGAGTAGGTCGACGACCCGATTGGTCCGCTCGCCGAGGTCAAGGTCGATGTTGATCGCCGCAAAGACGATGAACGCGGCGGGGATACCGGCGCCAATCAGGCCCTCCTGGTTCCTGGCGATCAGCAGGTAGAAGCCGAACGCCATCAACACATAAGCGGTGATCTGCGGAATTCGGGCGCCTTTGATATAGGCGATTCCGACAAGGACGCCGACGACGAATTCGAGGATGATGGCATTTCGCCCGCCATAGGCTGCCATCAATGGGCCGACTGAGTCAAATTGACTTGATATCAGATACAAGGCGCTGACCGCCGCACAGGCGACGAAGTAAGGAGACCGCAGAAAAAACGACAACCCGAAGATCACATAGAAGACGACTTCAAGGTTCAGCGACCAACCCGGCACCATTATCGGGAACAGGTTGCCATCACTTGGTCGGAATGCGGGGATGAAGAACGCCGACTTGATAATGTATATTAGGTCGGTGGATCCGGAATAGTAACGTGGAGCCAAGAAAGAAAGCAGGGCTGCAACCAGCGTCACCAAGACATAGAGCGGCCACACCCGAAAGAAGCGGCGCTTGATGAAGGTCAAGGGGGCGACCGCTCCGTCCTTGGTCACCCAGACCATGATGAAGCCGGAGATGACGAAGAACAGGTCGACACCCTGGGCGCCGTGATCGAACGGCAAGAAATCGACCTGACCATCGAAGTCTGTCATCCGGGCGCGCGCGTGCTGAAACACGACGGCCATCGCCGCGAGAGCACGCAGGACCTGAACCATAAGGAGCCGTTCGCCTCGGCTGTTCGCCTCACGACTACCCATCATTCTGCCCGGCGAACCTCGGCTCGCCAACGCCAGGCTGGGCTTTGATCGAAGGCTGCCGCAAAATCGCCCGGGCATTTGCCTACGAGCCATCTGGCCGGAGCGAACGACACGGCCTGCAAACCGGCCGAACAATCCTTGACGACAACATGCTCAGTTTGCCTTGGCCTGATTTGTTGACAAGAGGGCGCTGCAGCGTTGCTCTTCGCAAGTTGGGCTAGATCAGCCCACGGCTTCGCAAATAGCGCCTTTTCAGCGGCTGCAACGCGCGGCGCACCAACGGAAGTCTCGCAAGCAAGCGATACATCCTGCGCCTTTGCTCGAACCCTGCTGGAGGGCTCGGCGGGCTGCTCTGGGGCAAAACATCGGCGCGCCCGTCCACCTGTTTGGCGAACGTGGAAAACGCGTCGAAGAATGCGTTGTGTCTTTCGGGTTCAACTATTCTCTCGACCGCAAGGAACTGATCGCCGATGGCGCCACGCAGTTTCTGGTGGAGCGCCTTGGATCGGAACGGCTCGAAGACGGTGCGAACGGCGGCGCGTTCGACCTCGTCGACCGTCATCTTCTTGAGTGGACGAACAGCCGGCATGGAATATCGGATCGGATGCCACGATCACACGCGGCCTGATCGCCCGCATGAGGTCGTCATCGACGACCATGCTGTTGGTTACGATCTTCTCCCCCGCCGGGAGGCTTCCGAAATCGACAGTGTCGAGGGAGGGGCCGGTTCCAAATACGAAGACGCGACTGGTCTCCATTGACTGGACCATGCGTTCAAAACGCGCGCGACAGGTTTCGATGTCCTCAATCGTCCCCTTGCCGTCATTGGACGACAGTTTGAGGTAGAGGCTGCTTTCATATTGCGATGCCTCAGGGTCGACGTTGACGACCCGGACGTTCGGAGACCGAGAAACCTGCTGCCGGACAGCCACCAGCTGTTCTGCCTTGTGGCACAGCACAATTACGTTCGTGTGCTCATGGGCATTCAGGATGTCGCCGATAGGAGCGCCATCCGACCTGATGTGAACGACCCGCCCTCTCAGATCCTCGAAAAGGGGCAAGATCGCCGGGTCAATGTGGCGAGGGATGTCCGACCCAGTTGGAAGCTTTACTTGTGATGGCACTAGCAGTACGGCGCCATTGCGCAATAGATTCGCTAAGTACCAAAACGCCCGCGGGACAATGTTGGCTGCATCGGCTTCTTCAGTGAATTCCGGATAGAATGCGAATACTGTTTTGTCGGTACCGGCATAGGCCGGGGCGCTTTGGATTCTATTCATGATGTCCCTTTTTCCCGCCCGCTCATCCAATCCATCGCCGAATTTGTCAACCGTTAAGTCCACGGGTTGGCGCGCCTGCGCCGATGCACAGATCCAAGCCAGTTCATAAGGTAGCTCCAGGCGACGAGAGCAGGCGTGCCGGGCTCAAATGAATTCAGCACACCGTCACCACATTTGAACACATTGCATGGAGTTCCACCGCGACCGGTTCTAACCCAGGCTTGGGCCTGTTGCCGACGGCTTCGCCTCCACCTGCCCACGGCATACACAGGTTCACCGCCGACGGCTCCGATACCTGAGCGCGTCACAATCCGCCCAAAAGGATGTCCTGCTCGGCTTGAATGGCGACTTCACGGCACGGATCCTCGGGCCAACCGCGAGGATGACGAAGGGAAAGCCATTGCGGCCAGGCGTCGGGACGCCGGCGATGGGAGCCATCGCGTCTGCGCTACGCGGCCTTTTTCCGCGCCAGGCGCGCCTTGATGCTCTCGACATCGGCGCGCGGCGTCGCGGCGAAGAGCATTTTGGTGTAGTCGTGGGTCGGGTCGGAGAAGACGGCGTCGCGGCTGCCATATTCGACCGCCTGGCCGAGATACATCACCAGCACCTCGTCGGCGATGTAGCGCACCACCGAGAGGTCGTGGCTGATGAAGACGTAGGTCAGCTTGAACTCGTCCTGCAGGTCGGCCAGGAGGTTCAGGATCTGGGCTTGGACCGACAGGTCGAGCGCCGAGACCGGCTCGTCCAGCACCAGCAGGCTGGGGTTGAGCATCAGGGAGCGGGCGATCGCGATGCGCTGGCGCTGGCCGCCGGAGAACATATGCGGGTAGCGGTTGAAGTGCTTCTCCTCGAGGCCGACCTTCAGCAGCATGCGCATGGCCATGTCGCGCCGCTCCGCGGCGGAGCGGCTGGTGTTGATCAGCAGCGGCTCGGCGAGCACGTCGCCGATCTTCTGGCGCGGATTGAGCGAGCCGTAGGGGTTCTGGAAGACGATCTGCACCTTGCGGCGCATCTCCGGCGTGAGGCCGTTCCTGGCGATGTCGACTTTCTCGCCTTCGATCCTGAGCTCGCCCGATGTCGGCGCGTCGATCATGGTGATGATGCGGGCGAGCGTCGACTTGCCCGAGCCGCTCTCGCCGACGATGGCCAGCGTCTTGCCCTTCTCCACCGACAGGCTGACGCCCTTCACCGCATGAACGGTCCTGGCCGGGGTGAAGAGGCCGCCGCGCATGTGATAGTCGCGGACGATGTCCTTGGCTTCGAGGATGACACCGGTCATTTGGCGGCTCCCGCGCTGCGCGCCTCGTCGGCGAAATAGTCGGAAATGGTGGGCAGCCGGTCGCCGGTGGCATTGTCGGGCAAGGCGGCGAGCAGCGCGCGCGTGTAGCTGCTCTTCGGCGCCTCGAACAGGGAAAGCACGTCCGCTTCCTCCATCTTGCGGCCCTTGTACTGGACGACGACGCGGTCGGCCGTCTCGGCCACCACGCCCATATTGTGGGTGATCATGATCAGCGCCATGCCGTGCTCGGCCTGCAGCCGCATCAAAAGATCGAGGATCTGCTTCTGGATGGTCACGTCGAGCGCGGTGGTCGGCTCGTCGGCGATCAGGAGCTTGGGATTGCAGGCGATCGCCATGGCGATCATGACGCGCTGGTTCTGGCCGCCGGACATCTGGTGCGGATAGGAGCGCAGCCGCTCCGCCGGATCGGAAATGCCGACAGCCTTGAAGAGTTCGACGGCGCGCGCCCGGCGAGCCGCCTTGTCCATGCCCATATGGATGCGCAGGACCTCTTCGATCTGGAAGCCGACCGTGAAGCACGGATTGAGGCTGGTCATCGGCTCCTGGAAGATCATCGCCATGTCCTTGCCGACGAGCTTGCGGCGGTCGGACGGGCTGAGCGACAGGAGATCCCGGCCGTCGAAGGCCATCTTGTCGGCCGTGACCTTGGCCGTCCAGGGCAACAGCCCCATGACGGCCAGCATCGACACCGACTTTCCGGAACCGCTCTCGCCGACGATGGCCAGAACCTCGCGCTGGTCGATCGCGATGGAGACGCCGTCGACGGCACGGAACGGGCCGCTGGCCGTCTCGAATTCGACGACCAGGTTTTCGATCTCGAGAAGCGCCATGGTCAGGACCTCTTCAACTTCGGGTCGAGCGCGTCGCGCAGGCCGTCGCCCATCAGGTTGATCGACAGCACGGTGATCAGGATCGCCAGGCCCGGGAAGGTGACGACCCACCAGGCCCGCAGGATGAACTCCCGCGCCTCGGCGAGCATGGTGCCCCATTCCGGCGTCGGCGGCTGCGCGCCCATGCCGAGGAAGCCGAGTGCGGCGGCGTCGAGGATGGCGTTGGAGAAGGACAGCGTCGCCTGGACGATCAGCGGCGCCAGGCAGTTGGGCAGGATCGTCCTGAACATCAGCCTGAGCGGTCCCGCACCCGCGACCTTCGCGGCCACGACATATTCGCGGCTCTTCTCGGTCATCACAGCGGCGCGCGTGAGGCGCACGAAATGCGGCTGCAGCACGAGCGCGATGGCGATCATCGCATTGGTGAGGCCGGGCCCGAGCACGGCGACCAGCACGAGGGCAAGCAGCAGCGACGGGAAGGCCAGGATGATATCCATGATGCGCATGATCACCGTGTCGATCCAGCCGCGGAAATAACCCGCGATGACGCCGACGACGATGCCGCCGACAAGCGCGATGCCGGTGACGACCACGCCGATGAACAGCGAATAACGCGCGCCGTAGATGAGGCGCGTGAAGATGTCGCGTCCGACGGGGTCGGTGCCGAGCAGGAAGCCGATGCGGCCGCCTTCCTGCCAGAAAGGCGGCACCAGCACCGCGTCGCGATACTGGGCGTTGGGCGCATGAGGCGCGATCAGCGGTGCCAGCAGCGCCACGACGACGAGCAGCGCGAAGACGAAGAGCCCGATGACGGCGCCGCGGTTCTCCGAGAAATAATACCAGAACTCCGCGAAACGGCGGGCGCTCGCCGGCTCCTGGACGTGGACTTCTTCCGAGGTGGTGTCAGCCATTGTGCCCTCCCTCAATGCCGGATACGCGGATTGATGAGGCCGTAGAGCAGGTCCACGCCCAGATTCACCAGCATGATGATGCCGGCGATGATCAGCAGCCCGCCCTGGATCACCGGATAGTCGCGGCGGAACACCGAATCGACCATCCATTTGCCGATGCCCGGCCAGGAGAAGATGGACTCGGTGAGGATCGCGCCGGCCATCAGCACCCCAACCTGCAGGCCGATCGTGGTGATGACGGGGATCATGGCGTTGCGGAGCGCATGCACGCTGACGACGCGGAAGGGCGACAAGCCCTTGGCGCGGGCGGTCCGCACGTAGTCCTCGCCCAACACTTCGAGCATGGCCGAGCGCGTCTGCCGCGCAATGACAGCAAGCGGGATGGTGCCGAGCACGATGGTCGGCAGGATGAGATGGCTCACGGCCGACTTGAAGGCGCCCTCCTGCCCGGACAGCAGGGAATCGATCAGCATGAAGCCGGTGACCGACGGGAAGAAAAACATCAGCGAGATGCGGCCCGAGACCGGCGTCCACTGCAGCACGCCCGAGAACAGGATGATGAGCAGCAGGCCCCACCAGAAGATCGGCATGGAATAACCGACGAGCGCGGTGCCCATGAGCGCCTGGTCGAAGAAGGAGCCGCGCTTGATGGCGGCGAAGACGCCGGCCGGAATGCCGAGCACGACCGCGAAGATGATGGCGCAGATCGACAGTTCGAGCGTGGCCGGGAAGAGCTGGAAGAACTGCTCCAGCACCGAGCCCTTCGTCGAGATCGACGTGCCGAAGTCGCCGCGCAGCACGCCCCACAGATAGTCAAGATACTGGATGACGATCGGCCGGTCGAAGCCGAGGGCCTTCGAAATCTCGGCGTGGCGCTCGGGAGACATCACGCGCTCACCGGATAGCAGCGCGACCGGATCTCCCGGCAACATTCGGATGAAGGAAAAGGCGATGATTGAGACCCCGATGAATGTCGGGATCAGGACGGCTAGCCGCCCCAGAAGAAACCGGAGCATGTCAGACCTTCAGCAAGAGTTGCTTGGGGAAAAGGATAGCACAAAAAGCAGGTCGGGGCGCTTGCATGACAAGCGCCCCTCCGCAACTATCCTCGCGGTCGACTTACTCTGTGATGTCGACGCCGTCAAACTTGAAATCGCCGAGCGGGCTCTGATGGAAGCCTTCGACCCCCTTACGCATCGGAACGATGGCGAGGGAATGATCCAGCGTCGCCCACGGCGCCTTCTTCTTGAAGACGACCTGGGCTTCCTCATAGAGCTTGGTGCGTTCAGCGAGGTCGTTCGTCTCCTTGGCCTTTGAGACCAGATCGTCGAACTCCTTGTCGCACCACTGGGCGCGGTTGTTGCCGCCGACGGCATCGCAGCCAAGCAGCGTATCGAGGAAGTTATCGGGATCGCCGTTGTCGCCGGTCCAGCCGAGGATGACGGCGCCGTCACGATCCTTCGCCTTCGACTTGTCGAGATACTCGGCCCATTCGTAGGACACCACCTCGACCTTGACGCCCACCTTCTCGAAATCCGCCTGGATCAGCTCGGCCGCGCGGCGGGCGTTCACCATGTAGGGACGCGACACCGGCATGGCCCAGACCTTCATCGAGAGGTCCTTGACGCCGGCTTCCTCGAGCATCTTCCTGGCCGCTTCCGGATCGTATTTGTCGTCCTCGATGGCGTTGTTGTAGGACCACATCGTCGGCGGGATCGGGTTCTTGGCCGGGCTGGCGAGCCCCTGGAAGACGCCGTCGACGATCGCCTGCTTGTTGAGCGCCATGTTGAGCGCCTTGCGCACTTCAGGCTTGTCGAACGGCGCCTGGGTCGTGTTGTAGGCGAGATAGGCGACGTTCAGGCCTTCCTGCTCGGAGACCTTGAGATTGGGGTCGGCCTTCATCGCCTCGACGTCGGCCGGGTTCGGATAAGGCATCAGGTGGCATTCGCCGGCCTTCAACTTCTGGTAGCGCACCGAAGCGTCCGTGGTGATCGCAAAGACGAGGTCGTCGATCTTCTGCTTGCCGGCCCAATAGTCGGCATTGGCCTTGTAGCGGATCACCGCATCCTGCTGGTAGCCGACGAACTGGAACGGCCCGGTGCCGAGCGGCATCTGGTTGAGCTGGTTCATCTTGCCGTCGGCCTGGAGCTTGTCGGCATATTCCTTCGACATGATGTAGGCGAAAGGCATCGCGACATTGGCCAGGAACGGCGCTTCCTTGCGCTTCAGCGTGAAGCGGACCGTCAGGTCGTCGACCTTCTCGATCTTCTCCAGCAGGTCACCCATGCCCATGCCGGCGAAATATTCCCAGGACGCGCCCTCGACATATTTGTTCCAGGGATTGTCGGCCTTCCACTGACGCTCGAAGGAGAAGATCACGTCGTCGGCGTTCAGTTCGCGGCTCGGGGTGAAGAACTCGGTGGTCTGGAACTTCACGCCGGGACGCAGCTTGAAGGTGTATTGCAGGCCGTCGTCGGAAATCTCCCAGCTTTCGGCCAGGGCGGCCACCGGTTCGGTGGTGCCGGGCTTGAACTGCAGCAGGCCGTTGTAGACGGCGTGGGCGGACGCGTCGAAGGTGTTGCCGCCAGTGTAGAGACCCGGGTCGAAGCCCTCAGGCGACGCTTCCGAGCAGTAGACGAACGTCTTGGCGCTCGCCGCGCCGCTCAGCACGGTCGCTGCCGCCAGAGCGGCGGCAAAGGTCAACTTCTTGAACATTAAGCACTCCCGTTTTTTGTGTTCCAAGCCCCGCTAGCAGGCTCGGGAAGCGCGCATATAAGCAAAGTTCATACATCATTGGAACTGCCTGATTGCCTGCCGCATCGTCAGGCGAACAAACTTCCAAAAGCCTGCTGAAAAATGGCAAAACATACCTTTCGAAACATGGAGAAACAGATGGATCGAGTCGGCTGGGTGCGGGATGTACTCTCATTCTGGTTCGCGGAGTTGCAGCCTGACGACTGGTTTACCCGCAAGGACGCGACGGACGAGGCGATAAGACAGCGCTTCCTTGGCCTGTGGCAGGAAATGCGCGCCGCCATCCCGGCCGAGGCCCTGCTCGAGCGCGACGCGGCGCTGGCCGCGACGATCGTCCTCGACCAGTTCCCGCGCAACATCTTCCGTGGCACGGCCGACGCCTTCGCCACCGACCCGCTGGCATTGGCGGTCGCGCGCCAGGCCCTCGATCGCGGCTTCGACCGAGACCTGCCGCAGGAGCGCAGGAACTTCCTCTACATGCCGTTCATGCATTCCGAAGCGCTCGACGACCAGGAGCGCTGCGTCGCCTTGTTCGGCCCGGACCACAAGGACGTCAAATACGCGATCGCGCATCGCGACATCATCGCGCGTTTCGGCCGTTTTCCGCACCGCAACCGGGCGCTGAGCCGCGCGAGCACGGCAGACGAGCAGGCGTTCCTGTCAGGCCATGAGGGCTTCGGCCAGTAGCCGCGCCGGTTTGCGCCGGCGAGCGCCGCTTGCGCTCGCCACGACATAGGCAATACAAGTTCAGACAGGCGGTCCATGCTCGCGACCATGGCGGCCGGCGACAGCCGGCTTCGGAGCGCAGGCCGGGAAACAACGCCGCAAAAGGCGGCAATCAGGGGAGCGAGACATGGCCAAGAAGCCCGACAAGACCAACGGCGCGCAGGAGAAGGCAGCCGTCCGCGGTACCGGTGAAACGAGCGCCGCCAGGCCCTGGCTGAAAAGCTATCCCGACGGGATCCCGGCCGAGATCGGCGCGCTGCCTGCGGCCTCCATCGGCGAGCTGCTGGTCACGGCCTGCAAGCAGTTCGCGACGCGCCCGGCCTTCACCTGCATGGGCAAGGCGATGACCTATACCGAAGTCGAGCGGCATTCGGCGGCATTCGGCGCCTATCTCCAGTCGCAAGGCCTCGCCAAGGGTGCGCGCGTCGCCATCATGATGCCGAATGTGCTGCAATATCCCGTGGTGATGATGGGGGTGCTGCGCGCCGGCTATACGGTGGTCAATGTCAACCCGCTCTACACCCCGCGCGAGCTCGAGCACCAGCTCAAGGATTCAGGCGCCGAAGCGATCGTCATCCTGGAGAATTTCGCCACGACGCTGCAGGCGGTAGTCTCGAAGACACCGGTCAAGCATGTGATCGTGGCCTCGATGGGCGACATGCTGGGCGGCCTCAAAGGCGCGATCGTCAACCTGGTCGTGCGCAGGGTGAAGAAGATGGTGCCGGCCTGGTCGCTGCCCGGTCACGTCAAGTTCCCGGCGGCGCTGAGAGCGGGCGCCTCGCAGAGCTTCAAGCAGGCCGCCGTCTCGGCCGACGACGTCGCCTTCCTGCAATATACCGGCGGCACGACCGGCGTCTCCAAGGGCGCCACGCTGCTGCACCGCAATGTGCTCGCCAATGTCGCGCAGAATGCGGTCTGGGTCGAAACCGCCTTCATCAGGAAACCGCGGCCGGCGGAGCTCGTCTATGTGTGCCCGCTGCCGCTCTATCACATCTATGCGCTGACGGTGAACGCTCTGATGGGCATGCAGCAGGGCGCGCATAATGTGCTGATCCCCAATCCGCGCGACATTCCGGGCTTCGTGAAGGAACTGCAGAAGTTCAAGGTGAACATCTTCCCCGGCCTCAACACGCTGTTCAACGCGCTGATGAACAATGAGGATTTCCGCAAGCTCGACTTCAAGCCGCTGCTGCTGACCTTCGCCGGCGGCATGGCCGCGCAGCGTGGGGTCGCGGAACGCTGGCAGCAGCTCACGGGCTGCGTGATGTCCGAAGGCTACGGCCTGTCGGAGACCTCGCCGGTGGCGACGGCGAACCGTTTCGACGCCGACAGCTTCACCGGCACGATCGGCGTGCCGATCCCCTCGACCGAGATCGCGATCCGCGACGAGGACGGCAAGGACCTGCCGCTCGGCGAGGTCGGCGAAATCTGTATCCGCGGACCACAGGTCATGGCCGGCTACTGGAACCGGCCGGACGAGACGGCCAAGGTGATGACGCCGGACGGCTTCTTCCGCACCGGCGACATGGGCGTCATGGACGAACGCGGCTACACCAGGATCGTCGATCGCAAGAAGGACATGATCCTGGTCTCGGGCTTCAACGTCTATCCGAACGAACTGGAGGAAGTGGTCGCCCAGCATCCGGGCGTGCTCGAGGTCGCCGCGATCGGCGTGCCGGACGAGCATTCCGGCGAAGTGCCGAAGCTGTTCGT
Source organism: Mesorhizobium sp. L-8-10 (assembly GCF_016756635.1). Taxonomy (NCBI): domain Bacteria; kingdom Pseudomonadati; phylum Pseudomonadota; class Alphaproteobacteria; order Hyphomicrobiales; family Phyllobacteriaceae; genus Mesorhizobium; species Mesorhizobium sp. L-8-10. Next base: position 7,768,613 of record NZ_AP023263.1, read on the forward strand.
GGTGAAGAAGGATCCCAACCTCACCTCCGAAGAGCTGATGGAATACTGCAAGAAGAACCTCACGGGCTACAAGCGTCCGAAACTCATCGAGTTCCGGACCGATCTGCCGAAGACCAATGTCGGCAAGATCCTGAGGCGCGAGCTGAGGGGATAGGCGCCGGTCCCGAGGACCCGAGGGTCCACCGCCTGGACGAGAGATCGGGCGGCCGGTCAGGGAGGATCGGGCTAGATGTGACAGACAACAACGGCGTCGTCCGCCGGCTGTACGAAAATGTTGTTGGCCGGGGCGACCTATTGTCGGTCGCGTTGCTGATCACGACCGGCCAGAACGCCGCGCGTCCATTCGGACGCGCAAAGGATAAAGGACGCTCTAACACTTTGAATCTGCGCATCGTGCTTTCCGAAAATAGAGGATGATTCTCTGGCCGATGCGGTGTCGGTCACAACGCCGAGCAGCCGGGCACAGGGCCAACCGTGCTTCGCACGCAAGTAATGGCAGTTCGAAGCACCTTTCTCGACTTCACATTGCGATCGACATGATCGCTGAAGGCGATTTGGTCGTCACCCGCGTCTCGGCCAGGGCACGCATCCGGGAAAATGGATGAACATCGGGCCATCGGGCGGCAGCGTGACAGTCAGGGGTATCAACATCGATCGCCTGCGCGGTGGCCAGGTGATCGAGCATTGGGATGAGACCGTCATTGTCGGAATGCTGATTCAGAGGGGCCTAGACATCTTCGCTTCGCTCGATCGCGAAGCTCAGTCCTGACGCAGCTCCGGCAGCGGAGACTTCACGCCCGCGTCCAATCGGCACGACATCGGCCATGGGAAGAAAAATCTCGCGCGTGCCGGACAGCCTCCAGTGCAAGTTGGGCTCGATGGCCGCGCCGATGATTTTTATTGCCGGCCACCCCGCACGATATGTTTGATGACAGTGCAGCCTGTAGTATCTTCTTTGAAAAGTCGGGGCGCTTGGTACTCGAAGGTAAGCGCGGCCACATCGCGAGCGCCTCCTTCTCCTGTCGGCGCGATGTCAGACGCCAGATGGCCGCGAATGTCTTGTCTATCGATCCGTCCTCGACCGAAGAAGAATCGCATCAATGGATGACTGGAGAATCGGGAATATCCGGGTAACCAGAATTCTGGAGATGTGCGACCCTCTGCGGACGCCATCGGAATGGTTCCCCGACTGCACCGACGAAGCGCTCGCACCGCATCTTCATTGGCTCAAACCCCGATCGATATCGCCGGCGACCGGTCGGATTATCCTTCCCATCCAGAGTTTTCTGGTTCGTACTGGACACCACACCATCCTGGTCGACGGTTGCGTCGGCAACGACAAGACGATCGCAGACTTCCCGCATTGGCATCGCCGCAATGACGGCACCTTTTTAGAGCGGCTAGCGAGCGCAGGTGTTGCTCCCGAGCAGATCGACTATGTGTTGTGCACCCATCTTCATGTCGACCATTGCGGCTGGAACACACGATTGGTGGACGGGCGTTGGGTACCGACGTTCCCCAACGCCCGCTACATCATGGCGCGGCGCGAGTTAGAGGCCGCACAGACGGCTTACGCCGATGCCGACCAACCGACCTATCAGGAGAATGTTCTGCCAATCGTCGAGGCCGGTCGGGCTGTGCTTGTCGATATGGACTATGAACTGAATGACGAAGTGTGGCTGGAGCCGACGCCGGGCCACACCCCCGGGCACGTAGCCATCGGCCTGAGATCTCAAGGAATCGGGGCTGTGTTTTCCGGCGATCTCATGCATTGGCCGATGCAATGCATATACCCCGACTGGAACTTTCGGTACGACACGGACCCTGACCAGGCACGTCGGACGCGGTGGGCATTCCTGGAGGCTTGCTCGGATAATGGGCGCATTGTCATGACGTCGCATTTTCCCTTGCCGTCGGTGGGAACTATCTCGCGACGCCACTCATCATTCCGGTTCGTTGATCATCAGCCGCCGTAATCGCCAAGTACGCCGACCACGCCAATCCGAACGGCGGGGCGCGATCGCGATCGGCCACCCGCTCGGCATCTCCACGCGCGGATCGCCAAGAGGGCGACACCCGATGCAAAGATCGTCGAAGTCCTCCGCGAGGTCACCACGGCGACGATCACCACGATCCTCTTGAAGAAGGGACTGCGCAACGTCTGGGTCCGAGGCGCGCGGCCGTTGCGACCGGGTCAGCCGCACCTTGTGGGGCGCGCCTTCACACCGCGCTTCGTCCCGGCGCGCGAAGACCTCGCGACGCCGGAGTCGTGGTCTTCTCCGAAATCGACCCGCGCTGCCATCGAGGCGATGCCAGAGGGGTGCATCGCGGTCGTCGACGCCATGGGCGTGACCGATGCGGCCATATTCGGCGACATCCTGTGCGCCCGCATGGCGAAGAGGGGTGTAGCAGCACTGATCACCGACGGCGTGGTGCGGGACGTGGCCGGCGTGCTGGCCACGAACCTGCCCGTTTGGTGCCAGGGCGTAGCCGCGCCGCCTTCGGTGGCCGGGCTCACTTTCGTCGACTGGCAGCAACCGATCGGCTGTGGTGGCATCGCCGTCTTCCCGGACGACATCATCATGGCGGACGACGACGGTGCAGTGCTGATCCCCGCCGCCCTCGTCGACGAGGTGGTCGAACTCGCGCCGGGGCAGGAGCGGCTCGAAAGATGGATCATGCGAGAGGTCTCGGCCGGGTCCCGCTGCCGGGCCTCTATCCGCCCAACGCCGAGAACAAAGCGCGCTACGAAGCGGCGAAGGGCAATTGAAGCCATCGCCCCGCGCCGCTCCGATCATCGCTTCCGGCAGTCAGCCGATGTGAACGTTCACGCCGGGTCGACTATTGCGCGGGAGCCTCCGGGCCTGGCGTGATCGAACCGGTCGCCATTGGTGCCGGAGCCGGACCATAGGGCGCGGGGTCGAAAGTGGGCATGGCGTCGAGTTCGTCCCTGGTCGCTTCCACGACCAGCCAGCGGTCGCCGTCACGCTCCGCCCACTTCATCTTGCCGTATTCCATGGCAACGCTCTTCTCGCCGATGCCAAGGAAGCCGCCGACGCCGATCACCACCGACTGCACCTTGCCATCCTTGTCGAGAACCAGGTCGTTCACGTCACCTACGTTCTGCGCCTCGCTGCCCAAACCGTCATAGACGCTTTCGCCGAGGAAATTGCTGGCCAAGTGGTCCTTGCCCTCGACGATCGTCGGCGGTGCCAGCTGTTCTGCTGCGGGAGGAGCCGGCGTGGGCTGAACCGGCTGTGTGGTCGTGTCCTGGGCCCATGCTCCGGCAGCGACCAGCGTGGCCGCAGCCGTTGCGGTCATTAATCTGCGGATCATGACATTTCTCCTTGTTCAGGTCGTCGCCGCGCCCTGAACGACCGTCGCACAGGGCGCGGCTTCAACTCAGGAAAACGCGCATGGACGGACGATCGTTCCATCAACGACGGTCAGCGCGCCCGACCTCGGCCCTGGTGCGCCCCATGCCAATGGGCCTCCAGGCTATGCACACATGTCCATTTCGAAGGAGAGGCGCGCGGCCGAAGTCCCCCTCGCCCCGTCCTTCACGAGGAGAAGGCAGTGCCGCAGCCGCCCATCCATTCTGCCGGGATGCGTGCGTGCGCCGGCAACGGGCCCCTCAAGCGCGGTCCGCGAGATAGGCCGGCAGGTCGGCGATCGAATCCAGCACCACGTCGGCCATGGGAAGAAGCGTCTCGCGGGTACCGGTGCCGGAGAGCACGCCGACGGCGAGGCCGGCACCGCCTGCCCGCGCCATTTCGAGATCGTGGCGGTTATCGCCGACCATGGCGATCTCCGAAGGCCTCAGCCCGGTGAGATCGGAGAAGGCGTGGATCGTATCGGGCGCCGGCTTGGGATTGGCGACCGCGTCATAGCCATAGGCGGCCTCGAACATCTGGGCGATGCCGAGCGCCAGAAGGGTCTTCTCCGCGCCGCTGGTGGAATCGTTGGTGGCGACGCCGAGGCGGAACCCCCTGGCGTGGAGGTGGGCGACCGCCTCCCTGCTGCCCGGCAGGGGAACGGATTGCGCCGCCCCCTCGGCCGCGGTGAAGGTGTCGAAGCCCGTCACGATCCGCTTGCGCTCCCCGGCCGGCAGGCCGGGATACCAGAGGGCCACGATGTCGGCATTGGTGCCGGCCGCGAAGACCGAATCCGACCTGAAGCGGCGGGCTTCGAAGTCGTAGCCGGCGGCCGCCAGCAGCGCATTGGCGCGGTCGCGGTCGCCCCCGGCGGCTTCCAGCGCCATCCTCTGGCCGATGGCGAACCACGTCGCCTGAAAATCGACCAGCGTCCCGTCCTTGTCGAACAGGATCCCCTTGATGTTCGCCATGCCCTACTCCGGTTTGCGCAGCCGGTGGATATGGCGCACGAGGCCGCTTGTCGAGGGGTTCTCGGCAGCGGCACCGGCCTTGCCTTCGACGACTGGCAGCAGATCCGTCGCCAGTTCCTTGCCGAGTTCGACGCCCCACTGGTCGAAGGCGTTGATGCGGAACAACTGCGCCTCGACGAAGACGCGGTGCTCGTAGAGCGCGATCAGGCGGCCGAGCGTCCCGGGATCCAGCTTCCGGTAGACGATGGTGACCGACGGCCTGTTGCCGGAGAAGACCCGATGCGGCGCGATCTTCCCGATCTCGGCCGGCGCCATGCCCTTGGCTTGCATCTGCGCTTCCGCCTCGGCGAGCGTGCGGCCCTTCATCAGAGCCTCCGACTGCGCCAGGCAGTTGGCAAGCAGCAGGTCGTGATGATGGCGCAGCGCCGGCTCGTGGCCTTCGGCCCCGGCCAGGAACTCGACGGGAATGACATCCGTGCCCTGGTGCAGAAGCTGGAAGAAGGCGTGCTGCCCGTTGGTGCCCGGTTCGCCCCAGACCAGCGGGCCGGTCGGCGTCGACACTGGGGCCCCGTCGATGGTGACGCTCTTGCCGTTCGATTCCATGTCGAGTTGCTGCAGATAGGCCGGCAGGCGCGACAGGCGCTGGTCGTAAGGGATGACGGCACGTGCCGGATAGCCGCAGATCACGCGATGCCAGTAGCCGACGAGGCCCATGACGGCCGGAATGTTCTCCAGCAGCGGCGCGGTCGCGAAATGCTCGTCCATCGCATGCGCGCCGCCCAGGAAGGCGCGGAAATTCGTCGGACCGACCGCGATCATGATGGGCAGGCCGATGGCCGACCACAGGGAATAGCGGCCGCCGACCCAGTCCCAGAAGCCGAAGACACGGTCGGATTCGATCCCGAAAGCGGCGACCTTGTCGAGCGCGGTCGAGACCGCCGCGAAGTGGCTGCCCACCGCCTCCTTTCCAAGCGCTGCCTCGATCCAGGCGCGCGCGGTGGCGGCATTGGTCATGGTCTCCACGGTGGTGAAGGTCTTCGAGGCGATTATGAACAGCGTCGTCTCGGGGTCGAGCCCTTTCAGCGTGTCGGCGATATGGGCGCCGTCGACATTGGAGACGTAGTGCGCCCGCGGGCCGTCGTGATAGGGCGCCAGCGCAAGCGTCGCCATGGCCGGACCGAGATCCGAGCCGCCGATCCCGATATTGACGATGTCGGCGATCGGCTTGCCGGTGGCGCCGGTCGCCTTGCCCGACCGGATGGCGTCGGCAAACGCCTCCATGGCCGACAGCACGGCCTTGACCTCGGCCATCACGTCGACGCCGTCGAGCACGATGCTTTGTCCGGAAAGATTGCGCAGGGCCGTGTGGAGAACCGCGCGCCCCTCGGTGATGTTGATCTTCTCGCCCGACAGCATGGCGGCGCGGCGCTGCTCGACCCCGGCCTTGCCCGCGAGGTCGGCGAGCAGGCGCATCGTCTCGCCGGTGACCGCCGTCTTGGACCAGTCGAGCAACATGTCGCCCGATGTCAGCGAGAAGCTCTCGAAACGCTGGGGGTCGCGTGCGAAGGCGGCACGCATGTCGACCGTCGTGGCGGCGTGGTGCCGGCGCAGCGCCTCGATCTCCTTGGCAAGCGGGGACTGGGTCAAGGGCATACTCCTTATCAGCAGACGTTCGGCATCGGCGCCAGAGTGGCAGTGGCGCAAGTCCGGCGACCATAGCAGACAAAAGATGTTTTCGAGACGACGGAGCCGGACGATTTCGACAGTCCCGCCATGGCCCCATCGACGACGGATCACTGGCATAAATGGCTAGGATCAGAAAAATTCATTGGTGCAACGCTTTGGTCCAGGACTAGTAGTTTGTAGTCCAGCTAAAACAAAGATTCCGCCCCGGGAGGTGCGTGATGGCTCAGCGAAACGATACCGCGATCTGGTCCGGACTGTTCCGGATTTCCGCCGAATCCGGGCAGACGCTGCAGGCCCAGATCCGGCAGGCGATCGTCGCCGCCATCCTCGACCGGCAGATCGCCGCATCGATGCCGCTGCCTTCCTGCCGCATCCTCGCCGAGAAGCTGGGCGTGGCCCGCGGAACCGTCGTCCTGGCCTTCCAGCAACTGGTCGATCAGGGCTTCCTGATCGCACGCGAGCGTCGCGGCCATTTCGTCAATCCTGAGGTACTGACCACACCGGCCAAGCCGACGCAGAAGGCTTCCGAATCGACTGGCCAGGTCGACTGGAAGGCGCTGCGCCAGATCAATGCGACCGACATGCAGCGGCCGGCCAAGACGGAGAACTGGATCAAGTCGTCCTACCCCTTCGTCTACGGCCAGTTCGACCCGGCGCTTTTCCCCACCGCCGAATGGCGCGAGTGCAACCGCATGGCTCTGGCGGTGCTCGAGATCCGCAACTGGGCGGCCGACATGGTCGACCGCGACGATCCGCTGCTGATCGAACAGATCCAGGCACGGCTGCTGCCGCGGCGCGGCATCTTCGCCAATCCGGACGAGATCATCGTCACGCTGGGCGCGCAGAACGCGCTTTATATGCTCGCCACGCTGCTGATGACCAAGGGCTCGAAGGTGGCCATGGAAGACCCCGGCTATCCTGATGCGCGCAGCATCTTCCGGCTGGCCGGGGCCGACACGCTGCCGGTGCCGGTCGACAGCCAAGGCATTGTGACTGAAGCCATTTCGCCCGAAGCGGGTTTCGTCTTCGTGACCCCCAGCCACCATTGTCCGACGATGGTGCCGCTGTCGAACGAGCGCCGGCACGATCTCCTGGCGCGTGCCCAGCGGAACAACCAGGTGATCATTGAGGACGGCTATGACAGCCAGCTGGTGGATGAAGCGCCGCAGCAGGCGCTGAAGAGCATCGACCGCTCGGGTCGGGTCGTCTATGTCGGCTCGATGTCGAAGACGCTCGCGCCGGGTCTCAGGCTCGGCTACATCGTCGCTTCGGCGGAACTGATCGCCGAACTGCGCGCGCTCCGCCGTTTCATGCTGCGCCACCCGCCGGCCAACAACCAGCGCGCGGTCGCGCTCTTCCTGTCGCTCGGCCATCACGAGGCCCTGGTGCGGCGCCTCTCGGCGGCCTTCGACGAACGCCGCAAGCGGCTGGTCCAGGCGATCTCCGCCTTCCTGCCGGAGTGGCGCTCGACCGACGCGGCCGGCGGCACCTCGCTCTGGCTCGAGGGGCCGCGCGGCACCGATTCCCGCGCGCTCGCCGAAGCGGCGGCCGCGCGCAGCGTGATCATCGAGCCGGGCGACCGCTTCTTCGACCGCCCGGAAAAGCCGACACGCTATATGAGACTGGGCATCTCCTCGATCGCGCTCCAGCATATCGAGCCCGGCATCCGCGAGCTCGCCACCGCGGCGGGACGGCGCCCGGCCGCAGCGTAGGCAAAGCAGGAAAAGTCGTCTCCAGCGGCCCGGCAACCCCGGGCCGCTGGCATATCCGGCGTGATCGGCTGGCCCATGGAGGGCGAGCCGGGACGGCGCATAGTCAGCACATGTTGCAGCGCCGCGCGTCCATATGGACGCGCAATGGACGCTCCAAGACGACTGGTTTGCGCATCGTGCTTTCCGAAAATCGATGGCGATTTTCGGACCGATGCGGAAGGGGAACAAAGCGGCTCGACGCCGGTCCACGGCGCGGGAATGCGCTTCAGGGATCGGAGTGAAAAAAGTCATGTCGATCGTGCTCGAACAGCCCGACAGCGCCACGGAACGCACCTCGCGCCGATCAGGCGGCCGCGAAGCGCGGCGCGCGCTCAGGGCCGCGCCGTTGGCTGAGGACATCCGACCCGTCCGCCCGGGTCTGGAAGGCGGCCGCTACAAGCCGCTTTCGCAGAACGATCTCGAACGCATCCACGAGGCGGTGCTGACCGTGCTCGAAACCGTCGGCTTCGCCAACGCGATACCGAGCTGCATCGAAGCCCTGACCCGCGCCGGCGCGGAACTGGGCCAGGACGGACGCATCCGTTTTCCCCGCAGGCTCGTGCTCGACACGGTGAGGACAGCGGCCCGCAACTTCACCCTGTGCGGCCAGGATCCCCGGCACGACATGAGCGTGCAGGGAACCAGGGTGCATTACGGCACGGCCGGCGCGGCGGTGCATCTGGTCGATGTCGAGAAACGCGAATACCGGGAGTCGCTGCTGCAGGACATCTACGACGCCGCGCGCATCGTGGACGGCCTGGACAATATCCACTTCTTCCAGCGGCCGATGGTGCCGCGCGACATTCCCGACCCGCTCGAGATGGATTTCAACACGCTCTACGCCTGCGTGATGGGGACGACGAAACATGTCGGCACCTCCTTCACCATCCGCGAGAATGTCGGACCTGCGCTGGAGATGCTTTATGCCATCGCCGGCGGCGAGGAGAACTTCCGCGCCCGGCCCTTCGTGTCGAACTCGAACTGCTTCGTCGTGCCGCCGATGAAGTTCGCCGAGGACGCCTGCGGCGTGCTCGAAGCCTGCGTGGAAGGCGGCATCCCGATCCTGCTTCTATCCGCCGGGCAGGCCGGCGCGACTGCGCCGGCGGCGATCGCCGGCGCGGTGGTGCAGGCGGTGGCGGAGGTGCTGGCGGGGCTGGTCTATGTGAACGCCCTCAAGCCCGGCCATCCCGCGATCTTCGGCACATGGCCCTTCGTCTCCGACCTGCGCACCGGCGCCATGTCGGGCGGTTCGGCCGAGCAGGCCCTGCTCACCTCCTGCTGCGCCCAGATGGCGCAGTTCTACGACCTGCCGGGCGGCTCGGCGGCCGGCATGGCCGATTCCAAACTGCCCGACATCCAGTCCGGTTACGAAAAGGGCATCACCACCGTGATGGCTGGTTTGTCGGGCCTCAACCTCATCTATGAATCGGCCGGCATGCACGCCTCGCTGCTCGGCTTCTGCCTGGAAAGCCTGATCATCGACAACGACATGCTGGGCCACTGCCTGCGCTGCGTGCGCGGCGTAGAGGTGACGGACGCCGCGCTTTCGATCGACACGATCGCCGAGGTCTGCATGAACGGGCCCGGCCACTATCTCGGCAACGAACAGACATTGCGGCTGATGCAGACGGAGTATTTCTATCCGGCGATCGGCGACCGCTTCTCGCCCAAGGAATGGAACGAGAAGGGCAAGCCCGACATGCTGCAGAACGCGATCGCGGAGAAGAAGCGGATCCTCGCCACGCGGTTCCCGCGCCATGTGCCCAAGGCGGTCGATGACCAGCTCCGGGTCCGCTTCGGCAACCTCATCCATCTGCCGCGCGGGGCGATGGGGCTGTAGGCGGTTCTCGTCAGTAGTCCATGCCGCCGGGCATGGCCGGCGCAGGCGCTTCCTTCTTCGGTTTTTCCGCGATCATCGCCTCGGTGGTGACGAGCAGGCCGGCGACGGAGGCGGCGTCTTCCAGCGCGGCGCGCACGACCTTGGCCGGATCGATCACGCCTTGCGCGAAGAGGTCGCCGAATTCGCCGGTCTGGGCGTTCCAGCCATAGGCGACCTCGTCCTTCTCGCGCAGCTTGCCGACGATGATCGATCCTTCCGCGCCCGAATTCTCCGCGATCTGCCGCGCCGGCGCCTCTATCGCCTTGCGCACGATGTCGATGCCGACCTGCTGGTCCGGGTTCGCAACCTTCAGCCCGTTGAGCGCGGCCGCGGCGCGCAGGAGCGCGACGCCGCCGCCGGGCAGGATCCCCTCTTCGACTGCGGCACGGGTGGCGTGCAAGGCGTCGTCGACGCGGTCTTTCCTTTCCTTCACCTCGACCTCCGTCGAGCCGCCGACGCGGATGACCGCGACGCCACCGGCGAGCTTGGCCAGACGCTCCTGCAGCTTCTCACGGTCGTAGTCGGAAGTGGTTTCCTCGATCTGGGCCTTGATCTGGCCGATACGGCCCTGGATGTCGGCCTTGGAACCGGCGCCGTCGACGATAGTGGTGGCATCCTTCTCCACCACCGCCTTGCCGGCGCGCCCGAGCATGTCGAGGCCGACATTCTCGAGCTTGATGCCGAGATCCTCCGAAACCGCCGTACCGCCGGTCAGGATGGCGATGTCCTCCAGCATGGCCTTGCGGCGATCGCCGAAGCCCGGCGCCTTGACGGCGACAACCTTCAGGCCGCCGCGCAGCTTGTTGACGACGAGCGTGGCGAGCGCCTCGCCCTCGACATCCTCGGCGATGATGAGCAGCGGTTTGCCCGACTGCACGACCGCTTCCAGCACCGGCAGCATCGCCTGGAGATTGCCGAGCTTCTTCTCATGGATCAGCACGTAGGGCTCTTCCAGCTCGGCCCGCATCTTGTCCTGGTTGGTGACGAAATAGGGGCTGAGATAACCCCGATCGAACTGCATGCCCTCCACGACTTCGAGCTCGGTCACGGCGGTCTTGGCTTCCTCGACCGTGATCACGCCTTCGTTGCCGACCTTCTCCATCGCTTCCGCCAGGAAACGGCCGACCTCGGCATCGCCATTGGCCGATATGGTGGCGACCTGGGCGATCTCGTCGTTCCTGGTCACCTTGCGGGCCTTGCCCCTCAATTCCTCCACGACCGCGGCGACCGCGATATCGATGCCGCGCTTCAGATCCATCGGGTTCATGCCGGCGGCAACCGCCTTGGCGCCCTCCTGAACGATCGCCTGGGCGAGCACGGTCGCGGTCGTGGTGCCGTCGCCCGCCACGTCGCTGGTCCGCGACGCGACCTCGCGCACCATCTGGGCGCCCATGTTCTCGAACTTGTCCTCGAGCTCGATCTCCTTGGCGACGGTGACGCCGTCCTTGGTGACGCGCGGGGCGCCGAAGGCCTTGTCCAGCACGACATTCCTGCCCTTGGGCCCCAGCGTGACCTTCACCGCATTGGCGAGGATGTCGACGCCGCGCAGCATCTTGTCGCGGGCGTCGGAATGGAACCTCACTTCCTTGGCGGCCATCGTCCATCTCCTTCAATCGGCAAACGCAATCGGAAAAACACCACCGGGCAACAGGCCCTTGCACGCCGAAATCCGGCGCGCGAACCCATGCCGATCGAGGCTTGCCTCCGTTGGCGGGAAGGCCCCCTCGCGATTGGAAATCTGGTCCGCCGCCGCTGCCTTTCAAGAGCACGGCCGAAAATTTTCACCCGAGCTTAGGCGTTGATCCGTAACGGCTATTTTGTGTCGTGTCGCAAAACCGCCCATCTGCCTGTCCGTCCTCCGCAGCAGCTGCGCTGCAGCTGCGGAGGGTGGACCGGCATCTTCTCCCCGTTGTGACGGGGAAAAGACCGCCTGCCTCTATGACGGCATTCGTTTCGCCGCAACGTGGATCAGCGAGATTGTGGGAGACGTCGATCTTCGTCCTGTTCCGCCAGTCGGCGCTGGCGTCAATGATTGTCGCGCGGCACGCCCTTGCCCTGACGCGCGACACGCTGGTACTTCAGCGCGGGCTTCAGCACCATGCCTTCGGAGAGCTGGTCGACCATGCCGCGCTGGATCTCCTGCCACGGCGTCTGGTGCGCCGGGTAGCGATAGCCGCCCTCGTTCTGGAGATCGGCGCGACGACGGGTGAGTTCGTCGTCCGTGACGAGCATGTCGGCACGGCCTTTCCTGAGATCGATGCGCACACGGTCTCCCGTCTTCAGGAGCGCGAGCCCGCCGCCGGCGGCCGCTTCGGGCGAGGCGTTGAGGATGGACGGGCTGCCCGAGGTGCCGGACTGGCGCCCGTCCCCGATGCAGGGCAGCGATTTGACGCCACGCTTGATGAGGGCGGCCGGCGGTTGCATGTTGACCACCTCCGCAGCCCCGGGGTGGCCGATCGGCCCGGCGCCACGCATGAACAGGATCGTGTGTTCGTCGATGCCGAGCGATGGATCCTCGATCCGGGCGTGATAGTCCTCGCGCCCGTCGAAGACCACCGCCTTGCCCTCGAAGGCTTCGGGATCGCGCGGGTCCGACAGATAGCGCTCCCGGAACTCCTCCGAGATCACGCTGGTCTTCATGATGGCGGAATCGAAGAGATTGCCCTTCAGGTTGATGAAGCCGGCATCGATCATCATCGGCTGGGCCACGGGAAGGATGACCTCGGCGTTGGTGCTCCGGACCTGGCTGCAGTTCTCCGCGATGGTGCGACCATTGACCGTCCTGGCATCCGGGTGAGGCAACAGGCCGGCCTTAAGCAGTTCGGCGACGACCGCGGGGACGCCGCCGGCGCGATAGAAATCCTCGCCGAGATAGGCGCCGGCCGGCTGCATGTTGACCAGCAGCGGAATGCGGTGGCCGACCGCCTGCCAGTCGTCATTGTCGAGCGAAACGCCGAGATGGCGGGCGACGGCATTGAGGTGGATCGGCGCATTGGTGGAGCCGCCGATCGCCGAATTGACGACGATGGCGTTCTCGAAGGCCTCTCGCGTCATGATGTCGGACGGCCTGATCTCCTCATGCACCATTTCGACGATGCGGCGGCCGGTGTCGTAGGCCATCTGTCCGCGTTCGCGATAGGGCGCGGGGATGGCGGCCGAACCCGGAAGCTGCATGCCGAGCGCCTCGGCCAGCGAATTCATGGTCGAGGCCGTGCCCATCGTGTTGCAATAGCCGACCGACGGCGCCGAGGCCGTGACGGCCGCCATGAAACCTTCCGCGTCGATCTCGCCGGCCGCCAAGCGCTCGCGCGACTTCCAGACGATGGTGCCGGAGCCGATGCGCTCGTTGCCCTGCCAGCCGTTGAGCATCGGGCCGACGGAAAAGGCGATGGCCGGAATGTCGACCGTCGCCGCCGCCATGAGCAATGCCGGCGTGGTCTTGTCGCAGCCGATGGTCAGTACCACGCCGTCGAGCGGATAGCCGTAAAGCACCTCGACCAGCGAAAGATAAGCGAGGTTGCGGTCGAGCGAGGCGGTCGGACGCTTGCCCGATTCCTGGATCGGGTGGCACGGAAATTCGAACGGAATGCCGCCCGCCGCCTCGATGCCGGCGCGCACGCGCCTGGCGAGCTCGATATGGTGACGGTTGCAGGGGGACAGGTCCGATCCCGTCTGGGCGATGCCGATGATCGGCTTGCCGGACTGCAACTCGCCGCGCGTCAGGCCGTAGTTGAGATAGCGCTCGATATAGAGCGCGGTCATCTCGGGATCGTCCGGATTGTCGAACCACTCCCGCGACCTGAGCTTCTTTGGCTGCTTTGAACCGGACATATGGCCCTCCAGGAATCCGACCCGCATGGTTAGGCCAACGGCCGGTCGGCGGCAAGTGGGGCTTGCCCTATTTGTCCGACAAATAGCATGCTTCTCTGGTGCGTCCTTCGAGGCTCGCTGCGCTCGCACCTCAGGATGAGGGAGGCTGGCACTACACACCCAGGACAAGCGAGGCTGGCACGACACACCCAAGACAAGTGAGGCTGGCACTACACACCCAGGACAAGCGAGGCTGGCACGACACACCCAAGACAAGTGAGGCTGGCACTACACACCCAGGACAAGCGAGGCTGGCACGACACACCCAGGACAAGCGAGGCTGGCACTGCACGCCCAGGACAAGTGAAGCTGGCACTACGCACCTCAGAACGAGGAAGGCGGGCACTACGTCCCTCATCCTGAGGTGCGAGCGCAGCGAGCCTCGAAGGACGCACCATGTACCGGACGCCTTGATGCTCCCGCCGATCCAGAAGGCGAGACCGATCCAGCACTTTGGTGCGATGGACAAGGCCGACGTGTTTCGCTACGCCTCCAAGATGCTAGTGGAGGAATTCGGCATGGCTCTGGTCATCGAAGGCGAGGAACGGATCGCGGCACCCGTGCAGAAAGTCTGGGAAGCTCTGAACGATCCGGACGTGCTCAAGGACTGCATCCCCGGATGCCAGAGCCTAGAGAAGAAGTCCGACACCGATCTGGCGGCGACCGTGGTGCTCAAGATCGGGCCGATCAAGGCGACCTTCAACGGCGAGGTGACGCTGAAGAACCTCAACCCGCCGCATTCCTATACCATCGCGGGCGAAGGCAAGGGCGGTATCGCAGGCTTCGCCAAGGGCGGCGCCGACGTGACGCTGACGCCCGATGGGGAGGACACGACGGTGCTGACCTATGCCGCCAAGGCCGATGTCGGCGGCAAGATCGCCCAGCTCGGCAGCCGGCTGATCACCTCGACGTCGAAGAAGCTGGCGGGACAGTTCTTCTCGAGCTTCAACGAGCGGGTGAGTGGGAAATGAGCGAGTAGCGAGTAGCGAGTAGCGAGTAGCGAGTAGCGAGTAGCGAGTAGCGAGTAGCGAGTAGCGAGTAGCGAAGGCATCGCAGGCATTGTCCTGGGCCGCAAGCTTTTCTTCCCCTATTCGCTATTGGCTACTCGCTATTCGCTCCATTCGCTTATTCAAATACAATCTTCGGCGTTGCCGCCTCGGCAGCACCGCGTTCGGCGTTGACACGATCCCAGACCCGCGTCGCGATGTCGCGATAGATACGGGCCTCGGTTCCGTCGGGCTCCGACGCCACGACCGGAGCCCCCGCATCGGAGGTCTCGCGAATCCCCATGACCAGCGGCACTTCGCCGAGGAAGGTGACGCCGAGGCGTTCGGCCTCCTTGCGCGCGCCGCCATGGCCAAAGATGTCGTAGCGCTTGCCGGTGTCGGGGGCGACGAAATAGCTCATATTCTCGACGATGCCGAGCAGCGGCACATCGACCTTTTTGAACATGTTGAGACCCTTGCGGGCATCGATGAGGGCGAGATCCTGCGGGGTGGAGACGATGATGGCGCCGGCGAGCGGGACCTGCTGCGCCATTGTGAGCTGGGCGTCGCCCGTGCCGGGCGGCATGTCGACGACGAGCACGTCGAGCTCGCCCCATTGGACCTCCCGCAGCATCTGGGTCAGCGCCGACATGACCATCGGCCCCCGCCAGATCATCGGCGTCTCCTCGTCGACGAGGAAGCCCATCGACATCACCTTGAGGCCGAAATTCTCCATGGGCTTCAGGGTCTTGCCGTCGACCGTCTCGGGCCGCCCGTGGATATTCAGCAGGCGGGGCATCGATGGACCGTAGATGTCCGCGTCGAGCAAGCCGACCCGCAGCCCGTTGGCCTTCAGGCCGAGCGCGATGTTGACGGCGGTGGTCGACTTGCCGACGCCGCCCTTGCCCGACGCCACCGCGATGATCGCATCGATGCCCGGCACGCCGCGCTTGCCCCTCGCCTCCGAGGGCGGAGCATGCGGCGCGGGCCTCGCGGCCGGTGCCGGCCGCGGCTGCGCGGGGGCTGACGGACGCGGCGCCGGCCGGGGCTGCGCGCTCTCCATGCCCCCGCCCTTCTTCTCGGCCGTCAGCGCGACAACGGCGCCGGCCACACCCGGAATGGCGCGCACCACACGTTCGGCGGCGGCGCGCAGCGGTTCCATCTCCTGGGCGCGCGCTGCCGGTACGGTGATCGAGAAGAACACCTTCTGGTCGGCGATGAAGATCTCCGAGACCAGCCCGAGATCGACGATGTTGCCGGTGAAGTCCGGTCCGTTGACCGTCCGGAGGCTGGCGATGACGGTTTCCTTGGTGACGGACATGATGCCTTGCCTGATTGCTCTTCGTGACCGTGAGATAGTGCATTCCGATCGCGGAACCAAGCATGACAGGCGACGCTCGGCGTCGCGCCTGCCGGCGCTGGATCGGTTGTCACGAAAAAATCCGAAGCTGTGTCGATTTCCCGCTTCGCCGATCGTCGTCGGTTCGGAGCGGGAGGACGCCTGCCCGCCCGACAACCCCATCAAGGAGGACAAGATGAAGTTCGTACCTTATCTCAGCTTCGACGGCCGATGCCGGGAAGCCTTCGAATTCTATGCCAAGGTGCTGAAGGGCGAGATCGTGGCCATGATCAGCCATGCCGAGACGCCTGCCGGCGAACATGTCTCGAAGGACTGGCAGGACAAGATCATCAATGCGCATCTGATCGCGGGCGGCCAGTCGCTGATGGGCGCGGATTCGCCGCCCGAGATGGGTGACGCCACGAAGAAGGGCTTCAGCATCTCGATCGAGATCGACGACGAGAAGGACGCCGAGCGCATCTTCAACGCATTCGCGGACGGCGGAACGGTTACGATGCCGTTCGAGCCGACCTTCTGGGCGAAGAAGTTCGGCATGGTGACGGACAGATACGGCACGCCCTGGATGATCAATCACGGCATGATCGGCTGATCCCCTTCGCAAGCGGGCCGCGCCAGCGTGTCGCATGAAAGTGGAGGCAGCGAGGCGCGGCCCGTCTATCGCCGGATTTGGGCATGGCAGCGTGAAGAAACTGCATGGAATCGCCGATTGCTGTCCTTGACGCCCTTCGAGTTGTGCAGTTTCATCAATCTGCAACCGAGGAAGGGCAGGTCGTGAAAGCGTTCCACAACCGTGACCGGTTCACGTCGGCGACGAACCTGTCGGTTGCGTTGGCTGCCGCGGCTTTCGATGAATGCCGCACCCCACACCGCAATCAAATTGCGCCAATCAAATCTGCGCATTGAGAGCATGCGAAAGGACCGATCATGCTTGGCATCTTCGACGTGGATCCGCCGATTTCCGGAACACCCACCCCGGGTCTGAAAAATGCATCTGACAACCTGCTAACAGCGGCCACGGATGCAGTTCGCAGAAGGAATCTAAAAGAATCCGGCTTTCAAAGCAGATCTAAGTTTATCACCAGCGTTATCCCGACAATGACGCAAGATGACGTCAACAATGCCCGGGAACGTATTTTGGGAACAATTTCGCTGGAGCTTTTCGAGCAGAAAATCAAAGATTACCTCGCTCGACAGTATGGCCGGCTCAAGGGGCCCGTGCAGAATGCTTTTGGCGAGATCCCCCGATTCGCCAAACGAGCGTCAAGTGCAGGCTACCCTCTGGAAGATGAAGAGGTTCAGAAGGAGTTTGCCGGCTTTGTCATGTCGTATGTCACCGATGGGATGCAGGGCGAGGACACGACCGGCACACAAATCGGCAACTTTCGCGGGAAATGGCCTGGCGGGGGGTTCGGCTGACAGGGAAACGCCGTGCGGCGAAAGCGAAAGATCGGCAAAGGCGGGCTGCTCCTATGCGCTATGCGCCGTCCCTCCAGCAAGGACCGCATGATGCGGCGGCGCGAAAGGATTGACGAGCGAACCAATCAGCTTGCGATAGGCGGAACGGCGAGCTTGGCTTCAAGCAACTGACGCATCGTCGCGTCGACATGCTCGGCGATGCATTTCGAGATCTCACCGGCTTCGCGTACCGGCTCGCCGCCTCGCTCGAATCTCACCTTTCCCGATCTTACATGGTCCTGCAGGGCTCGTTCCAAATCGGCACGATCATGGCTTCCGTCAAGCTCGGGCAGGAGCAGAGTGGCCACCAGACCCAGCGGGACGGGCTCATGCCATCGATTGAAGATCGCAGGGATGGCGCAATCGCGAGAGATTTCAGCCGCGCGACGGATCGCAGGCTCGATCGCGATGCGGCCCTCGGCTCGCTCGCCGATGCGCACCGGCGCGATACGGAACCGCGCCAAGCCCTTGATGACGAGGTGGTCCAAAAGCTCGTCTATCACGGGCATCAGCTCCTGCTCGGAGGCAGCGCCGAGCAGGGCTCCCGTGCGCTCCACCAGGTCATTGTAGGAGACCGTTTCCGGCCAGCTATCGGAGAGCACCTTGACAGCGGCTTTCACTGCCGGTTTTTCGGTTGCAAGGCTGGACGTATTCGTCCCGAACACCTGGCGGGAACTGTCCAGCCTTATCCGGCCGTCCTGACAAGACAGCCGGGCTGCGAAATGCAGTTTTCGCATTCGCTCACCATCGATCCGATAGCGGATATCGCCCGCTTGCCGATCGTGGACGAGCAAGGTCTGCCTGAACGTCCGATTGGCGACAAAATCGAGATATTGTTCCAGAAGGACCTGGCTGTGGCCGCATTCCTTCAGCAACGGCTCTGCGACATCCTGGCCATAGTTGCTGGCGAACATCGTCGAAGGTTGAGCCTCTGCCAGATAGGCCAGCCCGTGTGCGCCTGCATCTCTTATGAAGTCCTGAAAGTAGCAGGGGGCGTTGAACGGTTCGAGATATTCGTGGGCAAGATAGTTATCCTGCTGCGTGCGCAACTCGGGCAGCGTGTGCTCAAGGGTCTTGGCCAGTATGCTGCCCCTGGGGGCCAACCGCTCGAGAAAGTCGAGCATCCCCTTCGCGTAGCCGAGCCGCTCGGCCGGGGTGGCACGCGCCGCACCTCGCAGCATCATGGCGTCGCGCACGATCTCCCTGGCCTTCCAGCCGGGATAGACATTGTAGCTGACATAGGCGATGCCGTCGGGCGCGAGGTTCTCCTTGCAGATGCGGAGAATGGCCTCCCGCACATGCGCCGGAACCCAGCTGTAGACGCCGTGGCAGATGACGAAATCGAAGCTGCCAAGGCCCTTCGAATCCAGTGCGGCCAGATCGGCCTCGATCAGCCGGATGTTGGAAAGGCCGAGAGCATCTACCCGCTCCTTTCCCAGTGCGATCTGAACGCCGGAGAGATCGATGCCGACGAGTTCTGCCGCAGGGTTTCTTGCCGCGAACGGTATCAGGTTGCCCGCCGACGAACAGCCGAGTTCCAGAACTCGCGCGGTGGCGACATCGGGCGCTTCCAGCCCGAACAGATGCGCCACCGCAGCCAGGTTTTCGGGAGCCGTTTGCGGGAAGGGATGCGACGTGTACGGCAGCTCGTCATACACCGACTTGACCAAGCTGACCGTTTCGCTCACCGGCTTCATCTATCGCAGACCCAGGGCGGCAATCCGGTCGAGCGCTGCCGAGAAGCCATGCAGCGATATCGGGAAATTCAGTTTCTGGCCCGAATCGGCGACAACCCCGAGGTTCAGACGGGAGCCAGCCCGCAGCTTCGCAACAGTCGCGGAATCCATGGGATACGAGGCGATACATCCATTCGGCAAACATGTGCGGATCCGCACCGGCGGCAACGGCGGCCGATCGTCGATATTCGGCGTCACCCCGGTGTCGAGGACGATACCGAAGGGGAGGAGCAGCGTTGCGTTGGCTGTGCCGTCGCGACGCGCCTGCACCTCGATGGCAAGAAGCCTCTGTCCGTTCTGCTGTGTCTGATCCTGGGAAATGGCGCAGGCAGGCACCTTGTCGCGCATGACGCAGGAAACCCGCCAGTCCTGATACGTCTCCTGCAAGGCTGACAGGCCGTCGGGCGACTGGGCCATGGCTGTCGTCGCAGACATGAACATGGCGATCAAACAGGGAAGGGCACGCCCGGGACGCGATGCTCCCGAAGCGTGCTCGAGCGACGACGCAGCGAGAGCAAAGGGCCCCGTCCGGTTCGGTCGCCCTGCTGACGTGGATGTCGAGAAAGGCAAGCGTGCCTCTTTCCGTTTCGAGGGTCGCCAGGTATCAGCGATGAGCTGACGCACTTTTCCCGCGCCGAGGCGTCAAGTGCATACCCATTCACGGACCTTGCACTCCATGCCCGATGTCTCACAGGCTTGAACGGCAAGGTCCTCGGCTTCTCGCCGCGTTGGCGCCGACTTCACGCCCCACGGGCTCATGCGATCGAGCTTTTCCTTGCCGATCGCGAGAGCGCCGCAATGATTGTATGGAAAACCGGTATCGTCGTCATCGTCCCAATGCCGGTGATTCCGGAAGACCTCGACGACTTTGCAAGCCTCGCCGCCCGCGTTCTCGCAATGCTCGAACGCTATGTCCATGGCTTCCTGCCGCTTGTCGGCGCCCCAGAAGAAACCGTGCTTTTCGTCGATGTCGGAATAGGCGATCGCCGCCCAGATGCCGCGCTCCTCCTGAGGAGGGGGAACGGGTGCTTCCGATATCCCGACCGCGAGATCAGCGGACGCGACCTGCCCCGTATATGCGAGCAGAAACCCCAGGGTTGCAAAGGTAGACCTGAATTTCATCTTGTCCCTCCTCACTTACCCGCCGCCACGGCCACGGAAATCACGACGCAGTTGTTTCCGGTAGGCAGGAGCATTGCGTTGCCCCCGCCGTTGGCAAGTTCATAGACGCTGATTTGTCCAAGGTTGTTTGCAAGCTTGGTTCCCTGCGGCAGCATGGCCGGAATTTCTGCGCATGAAGCTGCAAACGGTGCGACCCGGACCATGGTGCCTTCGCAAACCGATGCGCCAGGCGCGGCGAACACGACGCCCGCCGCCGGACCGCTGTACCCCGGCGTGGCATAGTTCATGCCCACGAGGGCCTGTACCGCATGCTTGTCCGGCGTCTCGGGATTCCAGTTCGACTGGATGCTGTATTGGGAACCCGTGGTCAGCAATTCCCCAAGGACAGGATAGACGGAGGAACAGGATTGCAAGCCGGCCTGTTTGGCGTGCTGCAGGAAGGGCGTATCGGCAAGACCTTGACCGGCTTCATTCGTCTCCGCAACCGCCGGCTGCGAAACGAAGTTTCCGATCGCGTCGTAGCGCATCGCCGCGTAACCGGCAGCGCCCACAACCGCGATGCCCAGCAACGAGAAGGCCGCCGTCTTCAGCCAGTTTCGCCGCAGCTCCTTCCGGTCGTCGACCTCGCTGTGGACGGCATCACCGCTCTGGTTGCGGGACATTATCCTGTCGTGGATCGATTGCTGGTTCATGGGGAGTGCCCTCGTCAATTGATCGCCTCAACGGCGGTAGAAAGGCCCTTGAGGGTCGCGGTCACGCTGATGGTTCGTCCATCAGTGGTCGGGTAGGAGATCGTCGGTGCCGCGCTTCTCGAAATCTGCTCGCGCATGATGGGGCCGATCGGCAGCATGCCGATGCAAACCGCTTCGTTGCATCCGTCAAGCTGGACCTTGACCGGCTCCTTGCGCCCCTCGAACGCCAGCGAGACAAGGCCGTCGCTCCTGGCGACGGGCGCCGTGCGCAGGATCATATAGGGGTTGCCTTCCTGCGTGGCCGCGAGCGACCAGCTGAAGGCGATCTCTCCCGCCTGGTTCTCGATGATCTGGGTGACGTTGCAGACCCTTTGACGTTTCTCCAGGTTTTCGTCGCAGATCAGCGTCCAGTTCTCGAAAGGCCGGATGATCCTCTGGTAACCGCCCGGCTTCACATCCGGAGGTGCTGCGACCTCGGACGGCTTTATTCGCCAGCCAGAAGGATTTGCCTCCTGTCCGGTCGCGTGGGGGCCAGACAGGAACAGGCAAGCCATGAAGGTTGCGGCGCCGGAGATCGCCCGTGTGAGCATTGCGGTCAGTTCAGAGTGAAGCTGACACCGGCGCCGGCGCCCCAGTGTCCACCGGCGGTCGTACCCAACAGATTGGCTCGGACCCGACCGTTTTCGCTGGTGTAGCCGGCACCGAAGGCGACCGCTCCCTCGCCTCGCCACAAGCCGCCGCCCATTGCGACGCTCACCTTGCCGGGCCGATCGTCGAAGCGGAGCGCTGCCGCAGCGAGTCCTATGGCGGCGGCCTGCCGCGCCTCGTCCTGGACCTCGTCGAACTGCTGGTTCAACTGGTTGAACTTCTGATCGGTATAGTCGTTGGCTTCGTTCAACGTCGTCTCTGCAATCTTATCCGTGTAGTCGTTGGCGGTATCGATTGCATAGCTGACACGGTTGTCGGTGTAGGACTTGGACTGGGTGATCCCCTCGTTCAATTGGGAGACATTGACGGCATCCGTAGGCGCCACCCCCTTGCCGACATTCGAGATGACCACCGGCGCATTCGCATCGCCGCCCTGCAGCGTGATGCTGTTCTTCTTGGTGCCGTCGGGATTGACGTCATAGAAGACCGCGCTGTTGTTGATGTTCCCGATGCCGCCCTGCAGGTCCTCGATCGCCGAGTTGGTGGCATGAAGCTGCGACCCGTTCACGGCGTCGGTGCTGTCTGCCGAAATGCGACCGGCCGCGACATTCGTGACCGTGCGCTCCGCGCCTTGATCACCGACGCTTACCGTTCCAACCGGAGCAGCGCCGGCAAAGTCATAGTGCTTGCCCCTGATGGTGGCGCCGGATGTGCCGACCGCCGCCTCCGTCGCGGAACCCGAGCCGAGCGCAACGTCATTGGCGTTGTTCGCCTGCGCTCCTTCGCCGAGCGCGACAGCGCCCTGCCCGGTCGCCGCGGCGCCATGGCCCGCTGCCAGGCTGTCGGTTCCGCTCGCCAGGCTTTCCGGTCCGATGGCAACGCTGTCGGTACCGGTGGCCGCGGAATCGGCGAGCGTCGAGTTGGCGCGGAAATATTTGATGCCCCCGCCATTGTTGATGTTGCTGATCGCATTGTCCACGGCGGTGAAGCCGTCATAGATCGTCGTGTAGCTGCCGCCCTGGATGTTGTAGGTCGGCCCGGTGATCGTGCCGTCGGGATTGACGACCGAGTTCCCGCCAAGATGATTCGTGATCTGTGTGCCGAGACCCCTCAACTGACTGACATTCACCGCATCCGTGTCCGCCGAACCGGCGGCGACGTTGGTGAGCTTGCGTTCCGATCCGGCCGATCCGAAGGACACTTCGCCGAACGAGCTTTGCGCCGCCGTCAGGCCGAAGGCCGTGTAGCTGGCTTGAGCGCCTACCGTCGTCATAGACGAAGCACCGATCGCGACGCTGTTGATGTGGTTGCTTTCGGCGCCTGCGCCCAAAGCGACGGACTGAATCCCGGCGGCTTTCGATTCCGTGCCGATCGCGACGCCGTCGGCCAGCATCACATGAGCGCCCTGCCCGATCGCCGTGCCGCCCGGAGCGACCTGGTCGACGATCGCGCCATTGCCGATGCCGATGCCGTTGTCTGCGTTGACCACCGTCGTCGGACCGACCGCCACCGACTCTGCGCCGACGGCAAGGGAATCCCCGGCAATCGAATTGGCGTGGAAATATTTGGTCGAGGTCACCGCCACCGACGCGATGGCGCCCTGGAGCTGGCGAATGGTCACCGCATCCTGGGCGTTCGTGCCGTCCGCGACATTGGTGATCTGCCGATAGGAAGTGTCCGTGCCGACCGACACGGCCCCGAGCAGCGTCTTGTCGGTCGTGTTGTATTCGATGAAGTTGGATGGACCGGCTGCGATCTGGCCCGTGGCCGGCGCCAGTACGCGATCGGAGATCGATCCGGAGCCGAGAGCTACCCCGCCGTCGATCGTGGCCTGGCTGCCGCGGCCGAGCGCGAGCGAATTGTCGGCGGCGGCCGTTGCCTGGTAGCCGACGGCGCTCGAGCCGATCCCTTGCGCGAAGGAATCGGTGACCGGGAGCGTCCTGTCGTTTGTGCGCACATAGCGGATGCCGTCGCCATTGGCGTCCGTGTAGGCCGTCGACGTGTCGCCGGCGATGTCGTTGACCGTATTGCCGAGATTGGTGATGTCGGTCGTGTTCGCCGTCACCTGCTGGTTGGTCGCGAAGAGTTGCGACCCGTTGACGGCATCGGTCGAAGCGGACGAGAGCTGACCCGCCGCGACGTTCTGGATCTGGCGTTCGGCGCCCGCCGAACCGACCGAGAAGGCGCCGGCCGGAGTGTCTCCGGCAAAGGTGTAATTCGTGCCGCCGATCGTCGCGCCGGCAACCGCAGTCGTCGTGCCCGACGCCGAATTCAGGCCGATCGCCACGTCACCGGCATTGTTGGCCACGGCGTTCGGGCCGACGGCGACGGAATCCGTGCCGAGCGCCTGGGAATCCGGCAGCGTGGAGTTGGCGTGGAAATATTTGATGCCGCCGCCATTGTTGATGTTGTTGACGGTGGTTCCGAGGCTGTCGACCGCCTGGTTGGTCGCATAGAGTTGCGAGCCGTTGATGGCGTCGGTCGAAGTGTCGCTGATCCGTCCCGCGGCGACATTGGTGATGGTGCGTTCCGCACCTGCCGCGCCTACGCTCACGGTCGACGTCGGCGTCGAGCCGACGAAGTTGTATGTCGTGCCGTTGATCGTTGCGCTCGGCGTGCCGACCGCGACGGCCGTCACCGAGCCCGAGCCCAAAGCGACATCGCCGGCGTTGTTGGCGACCGCGGTGTCGCCGAACGCGACCGCGCCCGCCGCCAGCGCGCTGCTGGTGTTGCCGATCGCGACGCTGCCCTGGCCGATGACGGTGTTCTGATAGCCGATGCCGACCGCGCCCTGCGCCGCCGTGCCGGGCGTGCTGATCGCCTGGCCGCCGCCGCCGACCATATTGGTGTTGCCCATCGCGACCGAGCCGTTGCCGGTAGCGGTGTTGTCCTTGCCGCTCGCGATCGCGCCGTCGCCGGTCGCGGTGTTGGGATCGCCGATCGCCACCGCGCCGTCGCCATTGGCGATGTTGCCGGAGCCGATGGAGACCGCCTTGCCGCCGGTCGCGGTTGAGCCGTTGCCGATGGCGACGGCATCTTCAGAATCGGCGACGGTGCTGGTGCCCATCGCAATCGCGTTGAGCGCCGAAGCATTGGCGTTGTTGCCGATCGCCGTGGCGGTAAGAGCCGTGGCCTGGGCTCCCGAACCCATCGCGATCGAGCCGATTCCACTCGACACGGTCGCATTGCCCAGAGCCAGCGCGAAGTTGGCCGAAGCATTGGCATTCGGTCCGAGCGCTGCTGAGCTTGTCCCCGTCGCACGGGAACTTGTCCCGATTGCAGTGGCAAACTGGGCCGATGCCACGCTTTGGCGTCCTATCGCGGTGGCGTCGGCCACCGATGCCGTCACATCTGTGCCAATGGCGATGGCGCTCTGTGCGAGAGCTCCCGTTCCCGCAACAGTGCGCCCGCCAATATTGATGGCGTTGATCGCGGACGCGGTCGCCTGGAAGCCGATCGCGATAGCATTCTGATCGCTTGCGACGGCGGAGCTGCCTTGGGCAAAGGCATCTATTCCCGACGCATTCGCCTGAAACCCGAGCGCAGTGGCGCGCGCCCCGCTGGCAACCGCCAGCCGACCTCCGGCGAACGCAAAGAGTGCGCTAGCCGTGGAGGCGACACCGACCGCGGTGGAGTTCGATCCCGAAGCAATGGCGGCGGTGCCCAAGGCGCTGGCGCCGGCAGAGGTCGCACTGGCGTTGACGCCGAGCGCAACCGCATTGATGTGGCCTGCGACCGTGTTGGCGCCCAGCGCCATGCCGCCATCGCCCGTGGCTCGCGAATTCAGGCCGAGGGCGATCCCGTAGAACCCTGTCGCATCGGCATCGTAGCCGATCGCGACCGAACCGCTCGTCCCGGTCGCGGTGGCTCCACAGCCGATCGCGGTGGCCTGAGCCACGGCACTCGTGGCCAGGCCGCAAGCCGGGTTGGCCAAAGTGCCATTTCCGATCGCGACCTGCGCGAAAGCCGTTTGCGGAATCATGATCCCAATGCCGCCGACCAGCGCCCCGACTGCCGTGCCGGCTCCCAGCGTGCCAAGCCCCAGCCGGCTGCGCTTCATGCCGAGCACGCGATGGGCCATGCGCAGCACCGCTATCAGCCTGCGGCGCTGCGAGCGGCTGTCGCCGCCGTCCGAAACCCAGTTGCCGACAAATCCGCGACGGGATTCCCCCTCAATGCCTGCAGTCATTTTGCGTTTTCCTCGGTGTTGCCCGGGCTTCCTGTTGCCGCATTCGCCCCGGCGGTTGAAAGGTCTTCGAAATTCGACGTTTTTTCCTGAAGGATGCGTCCGATCTTCGCACCCTGGCTCTCGATCAGCGCGCAAGCGCTCGCGACCCATGGCTGCGTAGGTTCCGGAACTGCGTGCAATGCAGTGCGGGCCCGGTCCGGCGGCAGCTCGACCGCCACCAACGCGCGACAGAGATCGAAATGAAGA
Organism: Mesorhizobium sp. L-8-10; assembly: GCF_016756635.1. Taxonomy (NCBI): domain Bacteria; kingdom Pseudomonadati; phylum Pseudomonadota; class Alphaproteobacteria; order Hyphomicrobiales; family Phyllobacteriaceae; genus Mesorhizobium; species Mesorhizobium sp. L-8-10. The sequence goes on from NZ_AP023263.1 coordinate 7,794,578, forward strand.
GCCGGTTCCTGCTCTGCGTAAGCCGGAGAGGTCAATCCAAGCACGAAACAGGCAAAGAGATGATCGATCTCCGGGTCGGTGATCCGGCTGGCGTACTGGCGCCGCAAGGCAGTCCAGGCCGCCTCGACCTTGGGACTGAACAACTCGAATTCCGGAAACTGCATGTTCATCGGCGTTTCGCGAATGGAAACGCTGGCGCTCGGAGCGTTCGAAGGCCTTTCGCGAGGCTCGAACGACGGCATGCGATTTTCTGCCTGGGGCGCCATGTCGCGTCCCGATATCGGCGACATGCGATGGAACGTGCACCGGCCATCTTTGCCGCACCGGCAGAGGCGGTAGCGTGAAGCCTCGCCGCACCGGCAAACTGGTTTTCCGGACAACGCGCAGCATCGCACAGCGAAACTGGCTTTCGCATGAAGGCCTCCTCGGATGTGCAACCGTCCGACGAAGCTTCGTGCCGCGATGCCTGGTCGCGCCGCCGAGGCATCACGTCGGTGATTCCGACGCCGCATCGATGCCTGGCGGAAAGCTCCGGACCCCCGGACGATTCCATGAGAGCAAGGAAGACATACTTCTGGCGCGCGGTATTCCAGAAAGTTCCGATTCTGTTTCAGGAAAGTGCAGCGCCGAGGCGCGGCGCCCGTGCGTCAGGGCCAACCCGACAGCCGCTTCAACCCGAGGGCAGGCTCGCCGTGGCCCCGGAATCTCGAATGGATGCTTGCCCCTCTCGCCGCATCTGCATCGGCGTCATTCCGCGGTATTTCATCATAACGGTCGTCAAATGGCTCTGGCTCGAGAACCCGCTCACATGAGCGACCTCCGCAATCGGCAGTTCGCCCTTGACGAGCAGTCTTTCGGCGAAGCCCAGGCGCAGGCGCAGTATATGTCTGTACGGCGGTTCGCCGAAGCTCCTGGTGAACGCCTGTATGAAATGGCGCGGCGAAAGACCGGAGACGGCGGCAAGCTCGGCCACCGAGATCTTGCACGAAAAATTCGCTTCCAGAAATTCCTGCACCCGCCTTGCGCTGCGGTTCGACAGTCCGCCCTTCGGTCCCGGCACCGGATTACCCATTCCCGTATAGTTCCGGAGAATATGAACGCCGAACATGGTGACCAGCGAATCCACGTAGAGCTCGTTCGGGGGCACCGCGCGCGTCAATTCAGCCTTCAACAACTGCGCGAGATGCAGTGCGGCAGGATCGATGGTCCCGAAGGGGGGCGGCCGGAGTTCGGGATCGCCCATGGAGAACTCCTGGGCGGCGAGTTCGAGCAGGCTCTCGGGCCTGATGGCGACGATCACGCTTTCCCTTGCGGACGACCAGACGGCCCGGCCTTCGACATTCGCCGGCTGGATAACGAGCGCTCCAGTCGGAGCATCGTACTCCTGCATCCTGTCGCTCCCCAGCGACGCCCGGTTCCCCGGCGCCGGCGCAAGCATGACCGCCGCAAAATGGGTCTCGGCCAGCACGGTCTGCGATCCCGGCGGCCGACGAGAATAGACTGCGCCGCCTCGGAAGGTTGTCAGCCGCGGCCCCGCCTCATTGGGAATGACATCGAGAATCTCATTTGCCCGTTGCCAATCTGTCCCGGAACTGCCGCTTTCCAGGACATCGCTCTTGTGCCGCATTCCCGCCTCAGCGTGTTGCCGGCCAACCGAATTTCCGCTGCCTGAGACGCAGCCGGTAATTCAAATCGACGCCTGAGTTGCCTCCTTCAAGCCCCGTAAACCCCCGTCGCAACCTAAAGGCGACGCCCGGCATTGGAAAGGGCATTGTTGGCAGCGGGTAAAAAATCTCTGAACAAATATTTTTGATCCCTACATCAGCGGCGGCTATTTTAGATATTGCTAAATCAAAATCGGCGACACTACTAAATCAAAGTCGGCTTGATTCATACTCATAGCTCAGATTTGAAGCACAGTTTTCGCAGTCGGGCGGACAGTGACAGGCAATCGGCCTCACTGCAGCGCACCTTCGTCAGGAGCCGCCGCGAGTTTTCTCATACATGTCCCACGAAAGCTCGACCAGGGTCAGAAGAACATCCTCCCGGCTCCAGCCTGCCTCTACCGCTGATTGCACGATTTCGTTGAGAATCGGACACAATTGGCGTTCGCATTCGGCCAGCAGATCGCCATCGGCATCGCCAGCCGGAGGACTTCCGAAGTCGAACGCTACCAACAAACGGTCTCCCCAATCATTTATATGTTTTGCGGATCGAAATACTCTTCAACATACCGTATTCCTGAAAGGACGAAAGTTGGCCCTAAGGGAACCGTGACGTCGCGGAAACACCGTCGGACGACAACGGCAACGCGGCCTGACCGGGGTCTCTTTTCCAATTGGCGCCGTGCCACGTTCTCAGCTCGAGGCGCAACATGCCGCGCCAGGATGACCCAAATGCGGCAGCGGGTCCCCAGGGAAGCGCACAGGAGGCCTCCGTCTCACAGGCGAGACGATTCGGCAGCGCTCGGCCGCCGCGAGTCTGCAGGCCGATTTCGCCGGTCAATTTTTGCCTGGGCCATTTTCACGCCGGGCACCCTGGCATTGCCAGCGAACGCGATTCGGACGACCCTGTCTTCCCGTCACGACGGTTGGCATCCATGATCGACAAGCTGGAATTCTTCATCGCACTCGCCAAGGAGGAGCATTTCGGCCGGGCCGCCGAGCAGCTCGGCATCACCCAGCCGACGCTGTCGGCCGCCATAAAACAGCTTGAGGACCAGCTCGGCGTGATGCTGGTGCAGCGCGGCTCGCGCTTCCAGGGGCTGACGCCGGAAGGGCGGCAGGTGCTCGAATGGGCGCGCCGCATCGTCGGCGACACGCGCACCATGAAGGAGGAGATGCGTGCGGCGCGCCACGGGCTTTCCGGCCGCATCCGCATCGCGGCCATTCCGACCGCGCTCGCCATGGTGGCCCGGCTGACCACGCCGTTCCGCGAGAAGCACCCCGGTGTGACCTTCTCGGTGCTGTCGCGAACCTCGATCGAAGTACTGTCGCTGCTCGGCAATTTCGACATCGACGTCGGCATTACCTATCTCGACAACGAGCCACTGGGCCGGGTGACCAGCGTCCCGCTCTATGCCGAGCGCTACCAGCTCATCACCGCCGCGGGAAATCCCCACTCCGACAGCCGCACCGTGACATGGACCGAGGTGAGCCGCCTGCCGCTCTGCCTGCTCACCCCCGACATGCAGAACCGCCGCATCATCGATCAGCATCTGGCCGAAGCAGGCGTTCAGGTGCGCCCGACTCTCGAATCCAATTCGATGATCGTGCTCTTCTCGCATATCCGGACCGGCAAATGGTCGTCGATCATGCCGCTCAACCTGGCCGAGACCTTCGGCTTCGCCGAGCCGATCCGCGCCATCCCCATCGTCGAGCCCGATGCCAGCCACACGGTCGGCCTGGTTGCGGCGCCGCGCGAGCCGCATACGCCGCTGGTCTCGGCGCTTCTGGATGAGGCGATGACGCTGGCGAGCAACTTCAAGCCATCCCGTTGAGATAGAACCCTTCTCGTCCCAATGGCCTCAATCGCCGGCGCGGCCCCTCCGGGCCGCTTGGCTTCGCGCCAACGGGCGCGGCGCGCAGTCGCGCGCTCCAGCGGTCGATCGTATCGACCGCTGGCAACAGAGCCAGGCTTGATAGAAAATTTCTATCAAGCAACGAAACCGCATTATTGATTTGCGACGTTTCCTTTGGCTTCCTAACTATGAGGTGCCGGACACGCGGTACCGACTTCAGGGAGGGCGCTGCGTGGGAATGCAGCTTGCAAGTACCGAAATCGAAGCGCGGACGGCGCAGGTCGTCGCTGCGCATCACGGGCTCGAAGGCCCGTTGCTGCCGATCCTTCACGGCATCCAGGAAGAATTCGGCTTCGTGCCGCAGGAAGCCTTGCCCGTCATCGCCGATGCGCTGAACCTCTCGCGGGCCGAGGTGCATGGCGTCGTCACCTTCTACCACGACTATCGCCGCCATCCGGCGGGCCGCCATGTGCTGAAGATCTGCCGCGCCGAGGCCTGCCAGTCGGTCGGCGGCGACGCGATGGCCGAACGCATCCAGAAGCTGCTCGGCATCGGCTTCCATGAGACGACCGGGGACGGCGCGGTCACGCTGGAGCCGGTCTATTGCCTGGGGCTCTGCGCCTGCGCGCCCTCGGCGATGCTCGACGGCGAGGTGATCGGACGCCTCGACGCCGACAAGCTGGACGCCATCGTGGCGGAGGTGCAGGGATGACCGTCACGCTCTACATCCCCAGCGATTCCGGCGCGCTGGCGCTGGGAGCCGAAAAGGTCGCCAAGGCGATCGAGGCCGAGCTCGCCGAGCGCGGGCAGAAGGCGCGCATCGTTCGCACCGGCTCGCGCGGCCTCTACTGGCTGGAGCCGATGGTCGAGGTGCTGACCGACAAGGGCCGGGTGGCCTATGGGCCGGTCATGCCTTCGGAGGTGAAGTCGCTGTTCGACGCCGACTTCCTCGCCGGCGGCCAGCACAAGCGCTGGCTCGGCAAGCCCGAGAAGATCCCCTTCCTCGCCCGCCAGACCCGGCTGACCTTCGCCCGCTGCGGCATCATCGATCCCGTGTCGCTCGACGACTACCGCGCCCATGGCGGCCTTGTGGGGCTGACCAGGGCGATCGCCATGACGCCCGCCGAGATCGTGGCCACGGTGACGGAATCGGGCCTTCGCGGCCGCGGCGGCGCGGGCTTCCCGACCGGCATCAAATGGAAGACCGTGCTCGATACTGCCGCCGAGCGCAAATACATCGTCTGCAATGCCGACGAGGGCGACAGCGGGACATTCGCCGACCGCATGATCATGGAAGGCGATCCCTTCGTCCTGATCGAAGGCATGGCGATATCGGGCATCGCGGTCGGAGCGACCAAGGGTTACGTCTATATCCGCTCCGAATATCCGCATGCGGCCGCCACGATGAACGCGGCGATCGCCGCGGCGCGGCGGGCTGGCGTGCTCGGCGCGGACGTGCTGGGCTCGGGCAAGGCCTTCGACATGGAGGTGCGCGTCGGCGCCGGCGCCTATGTCTGCGGCGAGGAGACCTCGCTGCTCGAAAGCCTCGAAGGCAAGCGCGGGCTGGTGCGCGCCAAGCCGCCGCTGCCGGCCCACAAGGGCCTGTTCGGCAAGCCGACCGTGATCAACAACGTGATCTCGCTCGCCTCGGTGCCCATCATCCTCGACAAGGGCGCGGCCTTCTACAAGAATTTCGGCATGGGCCGCTCGCGCGGCACGATCCCGATCCAGATCGCCGGCAATGTCAAGCATGGCGGCCTGTTCGAGGCCGCCTTCGGCCTCACCCTCGGCGAGATCGTCGACGATATCGGCGGCGGAACGCGCAGCGGACGGCCGGTCAGGGCCGTGCAGGTCGGCGGGCCGCTGGGCGCCTATTTCCCGCGCGCGCTGTTCGACACGCCCTTCGACTACGAGGCCTTCGCGGCCAGGGACGGGCTGATCGGCCATGCCGGCATCGTCGTCTTCGACGACACGGTCGACATGCTGAAGCAGGCGCGTTTCGCCATGGAATTCTGCGCGATCGAGAGCTGCGGCAAGTGCACGCCCTGCCGGCTCGGCTCGATGCGCGGCGTCGAGACGCTCGACCGGCTGGCGAGCAACATCGAGCCGCAGAAGCAGATCGAGCTCGTCACCGACCTGTGCAACACGATGAAGTTCGGATCGCTGTGCGCGCTGGGCGGGTTCACTCCCTATCCGGTGATGAGCGCGCTCACCCATTTCCCCGAGGATTTCAAGCCGGCGCCTGTCGCCGAGGCCGCGGAATAGGAGCGGATGACATGAACGCCTTGTTCGACATCAAATCGCTCGTCGAGGAAGTCGACTACGGCACGCCCGCGTCGAAGTCCGAAAAGACGGTGACGCTGACCATCGACGACCGCACGGTGACGGTTCCGGAAGGCACCTCGATCATGCGCGCCGCCATGGATGCCGGCGTCGAGATCCCGAAACTCTGCGCGACAGACATGCTCGACGCCTTCGGTTCCTGCCGGGTCTGCCTGGTCGAGATCGAGGGCCGCGGCGGCCTGCCGGCTTCCTGCACGACGCCGGTCGCCGAGGGCATCGTGGTGAAGACGCAGACCGAACGGCTCGACCAGGTCCGCCGCGGGGTCATGGAACTCTATATCTCCGACCATCCCAAGGGCTGGAACCCGGATGCCGGCTTCGAAGGCACGGAGTTCGACAAGGTGGCGAAGGCGGTCGGCCTGACGGAGAACCGCTACGGCATCGAGGGCCGCAACCATGTCGCGCCGGGCAACGGCTCGCTCAATATCGACTATATCGCCCGCGACGATTCCAACCCCTATTTCTCCTATGATCCCTCGCAATGCATCGTCTGCTCGCGCTGCGTGCGGGCCTGCGAGGAGGTGCAGGGCACTTTCGCGCTGACGATCACGGGGCGCGGCTTCGAATCGCGCGTCTCGGCGGGCATGTCGGAGAATTTCATCGAGTCCGAATGCGTCTCCTGCGGCGCGTGCGTGCAGGCCTGCCCGACCGACGCGCTTCGGGAAAAGTCGGTGCTGGAGATGGGCCGGCCCACCTCCTCGGTGGTGACGACCTGCGCCTATTGCGGCGTCGGCTGCTCGTTCAAGGCAGAGATGCGCGGCGAAGAGGTCGTGCGCATGGTGCCCTACAAGGACGGCAAGGCCAATCGCGGCCATTCCTGCGTGAAAGGCCGCTTCGCCTGGGGTTATGCCAGCCACAAGGACCGCATCCTCAACCCGATGATCCGCGAGAAGATCAGCGATCCATGGCGCGAGGTCAGCTGGGACGAGGCCTTCAGGCACGTCGCCGGCGAGTTCCGGCGCATCCAGTACCAATATGGGCGCGGGGCCATCGGCGGGATCACCTCGTCGCGCTGCACGAACGAAGAGACCTATCTGGTGCAGAAGCTGATCCGCCAGGGTTTCGGCAACAACAATGTCGACACCTGCGCGCGCGTCTGCCATTCGCCGACCGGCTACGGCCTCAAGACGACCTTCGGCACCTCGGCCGGGACGCAGGACTTCGACAGCGTCGAAGAGACCGATGTGGCCGTGATCATCGGCGCCAACCCGACCGACGGCCATCCCGTCTTCGCCTCGCGGCTGAAGAAGCGGCTGCGCCAGGGCGCCAAGCTGATCGTGATAGACCCCCGCCGTACCGACATCGTGCGCTCGGCCCATGTCGAGGCGCAGTATCATCTGCCGCTGAAGCCCGGCACCAATGTCGCCGTCGTCACCTCGCTCGCCCATGTGATCGTGACCGAAGGGCTTTATGACGAGAAATTCATCCGCGAGCGCTGCGACTGGTCGGAATTCGAGGACTGGGCAGCCTTCGTCGCCGAGCCGCAGCACAGTCCGGAAGCGGTGGAAAAGGTGTCCGGCGTGCCGGCGGAGCTGATCCGGGGCGCGGCCAGGCTCTATGCGACCGGCGGCAACGGCGCGATCTACTACGGCCTGGGCGTCACCGAGCACAGCCAGGGCTCGACCACGGTCATGGCGATCGCCAATCTCGCCATGCTGACCGGCAATATCGGCCGGCCCGGCGTCGGCGTGAACCCGCTGCGCGGCCAGAACAATGTGCAGGGCGCCTGCGACATGGGCTCTTTCCCGCACGAGCTGCCGGGCTATCGCCACATGTCCGACGACGCCACGCGCGACATCTATGAGAGCCTGTGGGGCGTGAAGCTCGATCCGGAACCGGGCCTGCGCATCCCCAACATGCTCGATGCCGCGATCGACGGCAGCTTCAAGGGCATCTACGTCCAGGGCGAGGACATACTTCAGTCCGATCCCAACACCAGCCATGTGGCCGCCGGGCTCGAAGCGATGGAATGCGTGGTCGTGCACGACCTCTTCCTCAACGAGACCGCCAACTACGCCCATGTCTTCCTGCCAGGCTCGACCTTCCTGGAAAAGGACGGGACCTTCACCAATGCCGAGCGCCGCATCAACCTCGTGCGCAAGGTGATGGCGCCGAAGAACGGCCTCGCCGACTGGGAGGTGACGCAGAAGCTCGCCCAGGCGATGGGCCTGGACTGGACCTATTCGCATCCGTCCGAGATCATGGACGAGATCGCCAGGACGACGCCGAGCTTCGCGTCCGTCTCCTACGACCTGCTCGAGCGCGAGGGCTCGGTTCAGTGGCCCTGCAACGAGAAGGCGCCGCTCGGCACGCCGGTCATGCATATCGGCGGCTTCGTGCGCGGCAAGGGCAAGTTCATCCGCACCGAATATGTGGCGACCGACGAGAAGACGGGGCCGCGCTTCCCGCTGCTTCTGACCACCGGCCGCATCCTGTCGCAATACAATGTCGGCGCCCAGACGCGGCGGACCGACAATGTGGTGTGGCACCAGGAAGACCGTCTGGAGATCCATCCTTTCGACGCCGAGAACCGCGGCATACGCGACGGCGACTGGGTGCGGTTGCAAAGCCGGGCCGGCGAAACCACCTTGCGCGCGCTGATCACCGAGCGCGTCGCGCCGGGCGTGGTCTATACGACCTTCCACCATCCCGACACGCAGGCCAACGTCATCACCACGGATTTCTCCGACTGGGCGACCAACTGCCCCGAATACAAGGTGACGGCCGTGCAGGTCGGCCCGTCGAACGGCCCGACCGACTGGCAGGAAGAATATGAAGCGCTCTCCCGTCGCAGCCGTCGCATCGAGGGCAAGCTGGAGGCGGCGGAGTGAGAAGAGAGCCGAGGTCTCAGGGAGAGGGGGCGCCATGATGCGCCCGCCCCTCGCCCAGGCATCTCGCCTGGCCCACCGGACCGGCGGCACCCGCATCGCCGACCGCATGGTGCCGGAAGAAACCCCGATCGCACTGTCCTACGCCGGCACCACCCATGCGGTGATGATGGCGAGCCCGGCCGATTTCGAGGATTTCGCGCTGGGCTTCTCGCTGACCGAAGGCATCATCTCGTCGCCCGGCGAGATCGAGGCGATCGAGGTGGAGGATCTCGGCGCCGGGATCGACATCCAGATCCGGTTGAAGGACGCCGCCAACACGCGCTTCGCGGCGCGGCGGCGCCGGCTCGCAGGCCCGGTCGGCTGCGGCCTGTGCGGCATCGAATCGATCGAGGAGGCGATGCGTTCGGTCGACGCGGTCGGCGCCTCAGGCCTCTCGCTCGCCGCGGACGACATCGCCCGTTCCGTCAGGCTGCTCTCCAAGGTGCAGCCGCTGCATGCCGAAACCGGCGCGGTCCATGCCGCGGGGTTCTACATGCCCGGCAAGGGCATCGTCGCGGCGCGCGAGGATGTCGGCCGCCACAATGCGCTCGACAAGCTGGCCGGCGCGCTGGCGAAGTCAGGCATGGACGGGACAGGCGGCGGCGTCGTCGTGACCAGCCGCGTCTCGGTCGAGATGGTGCAGAAGACCGCGGCCATCGGCGCGCCCTTCATCATCGCGGTTTCCGCGCCCACCGCGCTCGCCATCCGCACCGCGGAGGCCGCCGGCATGACCCTCGTCGCCCTGGTGCGCGGCGAGGAATTCGACGTCTTCACACATCCCGAACGCGTATCCGACGAGGCCTCCAGACATGTCGCATGACGAGAACCACGCCATGAACACCAAGGAGAAGCTGGTCTACATGGCGAACCAGATCGCGGCCTTCTTCGAGACCATGCCGCATGACGAGGCGGCGGCGGGCGTGGCCAAGCATATCAACGACTTCTGGGACCCGCGCATGCGCCGCCAGTTCTTCGAGATCGTCGAGGCCGGCGGCAAGGGGCTGAAGCCCCTGGTGCTCGACGCGGTGGCCGGCATCCGGCGACCCGCCCCGGCGGAGAAGCCGGCGGCCTGAGGCGTCGGCCGCACGGAAGGGATCCGTCCCGGCGACAGCGCCTGAACAATTGTTTCGATTCTCCGTCCGATACGGTTCTTTTCGATCGTATCTGCGTAGCCGGCTTTTCTCCGGCGCGCCCCGCCCCTATCTTTCCCGATAGAGCGCGGTGCGTCCACCTGGACGCACAAAGGACGCTACGTCGTTTCTCAAGTCTACGCATCGTGCTTTCCGAAGATCGGGCACGATTCTCGTGCCGATGCGGTCGAGGTGCAATGCATGAACGAGATCGTTGCCGTTCCCGGGCCAGCCATGATGAGCCATGGCGACATCGACCACGCCGCGATCGACGCGCTGATCGCCTGGATGATCGACGGCGCCCCCCCGAGCCGGGGTGAGACGGCCCGGCCAGGCAGCCGTATCGACGACATCTGCCGGCGCCTTGTCGCCGCCGGCGTGCCGATCGGACGCTTCGCGCTCTTCGTCAACCTGCTGCATCCCAATATCGAAGGACGCCGCATCGCATGGACGGCCGAGGACGGGGTAACGATCACCGATGGTCCCATCGGCGTCTCCAGCACTGTGGAGTACACACGCAACCCCTTGCCGAAGGTGATCTCGGAGCAAGTTTCGATCCGCCGGCGGCTCAACGATCCGGATGCCCTGTCGGAGTTCATGATCCTTTCCGAGCTCAGGGACGAGGGCTTCACCGATTACATGGCCATGCCGCTGGTCTTCACCGACGGCGAAATCCACGCGGCCACCTTTTCGACGAAGGCTCCCCAGGGCTTCAGTCTCGAAGCGATCGCTGCGATCGAGCTCATCCGCAGGCCGCTCGCCAGGCTCGCCGAGACCTATGTGCTGCGCATCAACGCGGCGTCTATCCTCTCGGCCTATGTCGGGCGCAACAGCGGCGACCAGATCCTGGGCGGCAGCATCCATCGCGGCGACGGAGAGGAGATCGAGGCGGCGATCCTCTTCACCGACCTGATCGGCTTCACCGAGCTTTCCAACACCATGTCCGGCCCCGAGATCGTCACGATGCTCAACGACGCCTTCGACATAGTCGTGCCCCCGGTCGAAAAGCATGGCGGCGAAGTGCTGAAGTTCCTCGGCGACGGCTTCTTCGCGATCTTTCCCTATAACGGCAAGACGACACGCGCCGACGCAGTGAAGGCCGCGAGCGAGACCATCCTCGAAGGCGAGACGTTGCTGGCCGCAAGCCCGCACGCCGGCAAGATCGCCTTCCGCTCCGCGCTCCACGCAGGCAGCTTCCACTATGGCAATATCGGCGGTGCGAACCGGCTCGACTTCACTGCGATCGGGGGCCCTATAAACTACGCGGCCCGACTGCTCGATGCGGCGGCGGTGCTCGACCTGCGGCACGTCGTCTCCGAGGAGATCGCAACCAATCTCTGCGTCGACGCGAAGCTTGCGGCGACGGTCGAGTTCAAGGGCTTCGAGGGGCCGCAGAAGCTGTTCACCTATTGCGGCCGTGAGGAACATCATAACCTTTGACTGGCGGTGCCGCCCCTCATCCGCCTGCCCGTCCTCCGCAGCAGCTGCGGAGGACGGGCAGGCGGATGAGGGGCAGTGCCCGAACTTCGCCGAATCCATTATCTGCTTGAAGCAAAACGACTTTCAGCGCCACTATCATGGCAGGGGCTTGCCGTAACGGTCAAGAACAAGACCGACGGCATCACATACCCCAACGCAGCGCGGCCGTGTGGACCGGCGCATCCCAGAGCTTCGCCGTCTCCTCGTCCAGCATCGAAAGCGTGATCGAGCAGCCAGCCATGTCGAGCGACGTGACATAGGAGCCGACCAGCGAACGAACGACCGTCACGCCCTGTGTCTCGAAAATCTTCCGCGCGGCGTTGTACATCAGATAGAGCTCCATCGACGGCGTGCCGCCGAAGCCGTTGACGAAGAGCAACGCCTTGCCGCGTGCGGCGGCACCAAGGTCATTTGATATCGCCGTGCAGATCTCCTCGGCGATCGCGTCCGCGCTCTTCAGCTGGTCGCGCCGCCGGCCCGGCTCGCCATGGATGCCGACGCCGAACTCCATCTCGCCTTCGCCGATTTCGAAGGTCGGCCTGCCGGCGGCCGGCACGGTGCAGGAGGTGAGGGCCACGCCCATGGAACGGGTCGAGGCGTTCACTCTGTCGCCGAGCGCCTTCAAAGCGGCGAGCGCCCTGCCCTCTTCGGCAGCGGCGCCGACGATCTTCTCCACGACGAGCGTCCCGGCCACGCCGCGGCGGCCGGTCGTATAGAGCGAATCCTCGACCGCCACGTCGTCATTCGTTACGACCTGGAGCACGCCTTCCGACATCTCGGCCGCCATGTCGAAGTTCATGACATCGCCTTCGTAGTTCTTGACGATGTACAGGCAGCCGGCGCCGGTGTCGACACCGGCGACCGCCTCGACCATCTGATCGGGCGTCGGCGACGTGAAGACCTGTCCCGGACAGGCAGCGTCGAGCATGCCGTGGCCGACGAGGCCGGCATGGAGCGGCTCATGGCCGGAGCCCCCGCCCGAGATCAGCGCCACCTTGCCGGGTTTCAGTTCCCGGCGGCGGACGAATTTGTGGCCCTCACCGAGGACCAGTATGTCGGAATGGGCGGCGACGAAGCCGTCGAGGCTCTCCGTCAGCACAGTGTCGACCGAATTCAGGAACTTCTTCACGGCAATCCTCCCGTTTCGGGGCGGCGTTCAGCCGCCCTTGCCCGCTATGCTGGTGATCCTGTGGATGAAATCGTAGATGGCCCGGTCGAGGGCCGCGTTCTGCTTGTCGTCGCCGAGGTCGGGCACGGTGAGCGAGATGTGGCGGACCTTGCGGACACCGGCCGCGAGCGGTGCCTTGCCGGGATGGGCGATCCGATAGGCGGCCAGGAAGGCGTCGCGCTCGGCTGCGCCGAAATGGCAGACCGAAAAGATCAGCGGCAGGTGGCGTGCCGGGATCGGCGTCGGATAGGCGGGGCTTGAGATCTGGGTGACGAAGCTGCGGTGCTTGCCCAGCGCGTCGGCAAGCCGCTGGCGGGTACCGGAGGGGCGCTGTTCCAGGACAGCCGACAACACGCCCTTGTAGGCGCGGATGGCGTCGTCCGGCCCCGCAGATGGCTCGGTCGCGGGCGGCCAGTTCATAGCGAGACGCCCGCGACCGCCGCCTTGGCGGCGGCGAGTTGCGCAGGCGCGACGGACAGGTCGCGCAGGCCGGCCTCGAGCAGCGCGGGGATCGCCGCGGGATCACCGCCGGCGTCGCCGCACAGGCTGACGGGAATGCCGTGCTGACGGCCGAAGGCGGCGACACCGGCGATCAACCGCAGCACCGCGGGATTGCGTACCGAGTTCAGCGCGGCGACCGCACCATTGTCGCGCGCGGCGGCCATGACATATTGGGTGAGATCGTTGGACCCGATCGAGAAGAAGGCTGCATCGGCGAAGGCCTCCGGCGCGATCGCGGCGGACGGCACCTCGACCATGATGCCGAGCGGCGGCATCCGGTGCGCGCCCCCCGCGGCCGACAGCATCGCCGCCTCCTGCAAGAACAGCGCGCGTGCCCTGGCGTATTCGTCGGCGACGGCGACCATCGGGAACATGACCTTGAGGTCGCCATGGACGGCAGCGCGCAGCAAGGCGCGGATCTGCACCCGGAACACGTCCGGTCGGGCAAGGGAAAGGCGGATGCCGCGCTGGCCGAGGAAGGGATTGTCCTCCGCTACGGTGAAGCCCGGCACCGGCTTGTCGCCGCCGGCATCGACGGTCCGGATCGTCACCGGCTTGCCCTTCGCCCATTCCAGCACTTTCCGATAGGCGCGAAGCTGGGTCTCCTCGTCGGGCAGCGCGTTGCCGAAAAGGAACTCGGTGCGCATCAGGCCGACGCCGTCGCAATGGCCGACCTCGATCGCATCGACGTCGGACGGATGGGCGACGTTGAGCAGGACGCGCACGGCGGTGCCGTCTCGGGTGGCTGCCGGGCGGGACAGGAACTCTCCGGCACGCAGCCTCGCCGCGCCGAAGGCTTCCGCGGAGGCCCGGTAGGCAGCGAGGTCGTCCGCGCCCGGGCCGAGCACGATGCCGCCATGTTCGGCATCGAGCAAGGCCAGCCCCGCGAAGCCCGCGACGGCATCGCCGAGCCCGACGACCATCGGCACACCGCGTGCCCGGGCCAGCATGGCGACATGACTGGCCGAGGAGCCCCGGGCTAGGGCGACGCCGCCGCCCTTGCTCCAGTCGGTACCAAGGAACAGCGTCGGCGCGATATCATCGCCGCAGAGCACGGCGCCTGGCGGCGCCACCGGGCCGGCATCGCCGCCAAGCGCACGCAGCACCGTCTCGCGGATGTCGCGCAGATCGGCCGAGCGCGCCCGGAAGTAGTCGTCCTCGGCCTGCTCGTAACCCGCGATCTCGGCATCGAGCGCAGCACGCCAGGCCGCGTCCGCTGTGGCGCCGCCCTCGATGGCCGCGAAGGCTGGAGCAGCTAGGGCATCGTCTTCGAGCATGGCGAGCTGGAATTCCAGGATCTCGGCCGCTTCCCCGGGAGCATTGGCGATCATGTCGCCAATGCTCGCCGAGGCCTCGGCGAGCGCCGATCTCAATGCATCCGCCTCGCCAGCGGCCGTTCCCTTGGCCGCGTAGGCCGATGCGGCGTGGCCGAGATGGAACAGGGGTCCGGCCGCATAACCGGGCGACGCCGGAGTGCCGGTGAGCCGGACAGGTTCCTCGCCGGCGTGGTGCATCTAAGCCCCCCCCTCTGTCCTGCCGGACATCTCCCCCTCAAGGGGGGAGATGCGCCTGCCGCTTGGCTTTCGCCAATCAGCGACGCCGGAGGACGATCGCCGACATTGAAACTGCCAATCTCCCCCCTTGAGGGGGAGATGTCCGGCAGGGCAGAGGGGGGTATCGGAAACCACCGGCGTCTCTCTTTTCGAACGGCGCCCTGCTACTCAGGCCGACTGCGCATGAACGTCACTCTCGTCGAAATCGCGCTCGACCAGCGCGACCAAGGCCTCGATCGCCTGTCTGGCATGTTCTCCCTCGGCGCGCAGATGAAGCTCCGTGCCCTTCGGCGCTTTGGCCGCCATCACCTTGACGATGCTCTTGGCGTCGATCCACGGACCATCGGGAGCGAGCGCCATCTCGATCCGCGCGGGAAAGGTCTTGGCCAGCTTGGTGAACTTCACCGACGGGCGCGCATGCAGCCCCACCGCATGGTTGATCAGGACCGTGGCCTCAGCTTTCGACATCACTTCTCCTCAACTCTGACCGGGGCACATGAACCGGGACGCTCAGGCCGGCGCCAGTTCATGCGCGGTGGCCACGACTTCCTTGAGCGACGCCCCGCCGGAGGCTTCCGTCGCGGCCATCACCGCGCCTTCCACGATCGGCGCGTTGCAGATGACGATCTTCTGCGCGCGCGGCTCGCCGATCATCTCGATGGCCATCTCGCTGTTGGTCTCGGCGCCGCCGAGATCGACCAGGACGGCGACACCGGCGTCGGACCAGGCCCGGTCTATCGCCGCCATGATCGCCTCGACGCTGGTGCCCAGCCCGCCTTCCGGATCGCCGCCGCACCAGGCGAGCGGCACGTCCTCGCCGACCATCTGGCGCACCATGTCGGCCGTACCTTCGGCGACCTTGGGAGAATGCGAGACGATGACGATGCCGACATTGTTCATGCGATGCTCCCGATATGATCCGCAATCGCCCGCACGAGCAGCGCGGTCGAGCGCGCGCCGGGGTCCATATGGCCGATGGAGCGCTCGCCGAGGAAGGATGCACGTCCGCGGAGAGCCTTCATCGGAACGGTCGCCTCGGCCGCGGCGTCGGCGACCGCCGCGATCTCCGCGCCCGCCTTGCCGGATACCAGCGCCTGCTGCACGGGCACGAGCACGTCGAGCATGGTCTTCTGCCCGGCCTGCGATTTGCCCCGCGCACCGACCGCCTCGATCGCCTTTCCAAAGGCTGAAACGAAGGCTGCACGATCCGGATTCCCGGGCAGTTCCTTGCCGAGCGCCACGAACAAGGTGCCGAAAAGCGGGCCGGAGGCGCCGCCGACCGTCATGACCAGACGGGTGCCGATCGCTTTCAGCGCGTCGGGCAGTGCTTTGATGGAAGACTGCCCGGCCTCGGCCCGCACAGCCTCGAGACCGCGCTTCATATTGACGCCGTGATCACCGTCGCCGATCGCCTGGTCGAGCGCGGTCAGTTCGTCGGCATGGGCGGCGATGGTGTCCGCCGCTGCCGCGATCAGTGCCTCGAGGTCAAGGGCCGCCGCCGTCATGCCGTCATCACCTTTCCGGCGGGTGCGGCCTTCCGCCAGCCATTCCTGATATGGGTGAAGCCCTCGCGATAGACGGCTTCGGGACTCTCGGCGAAATCGCGCCAGACCTTGGTCGCGGCCGCCAGGTCCTTCAGCCCTCGCCCGAAGGCCTCGATGGTCAGCCAGCCGTCATAGCCGCTCCCGCGGATGGCCGCGAAAGTCTCGGCCCAGGGGATGTGGCCTCGCCCGGGCACGCCGCGGTCGTTCTCCGAGATATGGATGTGGACAATGTTGCCGACGTGTCTGGTATAGGCCGCGATCGGATCGGCCTCCTCGATATTGGCATGGAACGTGTCGTACATGGCCCTGATATGCGGATGGCCGATCTCGTCTATATGCGCCGAAAGATCGGCCATGGTGTTCAAGAGATAGCATTCGAAGCGGTTCAGCGCTTCGAGGCCGATCGTCACGCCCCGCTTGCCGGCATGGTCGCCGATGGCGCGCTGCGAGGATAGGGAGCGCTTCTTCTCGGCCGCGGTCGGGCCGGCTCCGGAGAAGTGCCCGAGCGCCGAATGAAGCGGGCCGGAGAGATTTTTCGCGCCGAGCGCCTCGGAACAGTCGATCGCCCATTTCATGTAGTCGATACCGGCCCTGCGTGTGGCCGCATCCGGCGAGATGAGGTTCATCGCCGGGTCGCCCATCGCGGAGACGGCGGTGCGCTCCAAACCGATCCGGTCCAGCATGACACCGAGCCTGCGGTAATCGTCCGGCGAGCCGGCAAAGACCGGGATCTCGACGCCGTCATAGCCGGTCGCCTTGATGTCCTTCAGCAGCGCCTCGTGCTTCCTGCCGACGCTGGTGGTCCACAAGAACATGCAGAAGCCGATTTTCATCGCACCGCTCCTTCGCGTCCTTCTCCCCGTTCACGGGGAGAAGGTGGCCCGAAGGGCCGGATGAGGGGCAGCGCCGACAGATGCCCGTTCGGCGAGAGACTTGAACGATTGTGCCGCCCCTCGTCTGCCTGCCCGTCCTCCGCAGCAGCTGCGCTGCAGCTGCTGAGGGTGGACCGGCATCTTCTCCCCGTAAACGGGAAGAAGACCGCTGGCAGCAACGCCTTCGCCCTTCCGCGCTCCATCCGCATGATTCCAATCATCATCCCTCTATCCTCCTGCCTGCCGCATCGAAGAACAGCGGCGCACGCAACCTTATCGTGACGGGATCGCCTTTCCTCAAGGGTGTGTCGGGATCGATGAGCGTGATGAGCCTCCGGTCGGCAACCGTCAGATGAAGATGGTTCTGATCGCCCAGATGCTCGATCCGATCGACGGCGCCGTCGGCGTGACCGTTCGCCGCCTTCGCAATCGTCAGATGCTCGGTGCGCGCGCCGATGGTCGCGGCGGCCGCCGGCGCATCGCCGTCCGGCAGCAGCCCGCGCGGCAGGAGGTTGATCGCCGGCTGGCCGAGACGTGCCGCGACGTGGATGTCGGCGGGTTCGGTATAGATCTGTCGCGGCGTGCCGATCTGGACCAGGACGCCGTCGGCAAGGATGCCGATGCGGTCGGCCATCGTCATCGCCTCGATCTGGTCATGGGTGACATAGAGCACGGTGGCGCCCAGTTCGGCCTGGATGCGCTTCAGTTCGAGCCGCAATTCGGCGCGCAGCTTGGCATCCAGCGAGGAGAGCGGCTCGTCCATCAGGAAGATCGCCGGCTTTCGTACCAGCGCGCGGCCGATGGCAACACGCTGCATCTCGCCGCCGGAAAGCCTGGTCGCGCGATTGGCGAGCTTGTGGTCGATGCGCACGAGCCTCGCGACGTGCTCGACCCGGCTGCGCACCGCATCCTCGCTCATCCGCCGGGCAGGGGAACGCAGCGGAAAAGCCAGATTGTCGAAGACGGACAGATGCGGATAGAGCGAATATTGCTGGAAGACGAAGGCGACGTCGCGGGCCGCCGGCTCGAGCCGCGTGGCGTCGCGGCCGGCGATGTGGATGGATCCGGCATCGGGGCGCTCCAGGCCGGCGACGAGCCGCAGCGTCGTGGTCTTGCCGGCGCCGGTGGGACCGAGCAACACGACGAATTCGCCGTCGGCGATGTCGAGATCCAGCCCGGCCACCGCCTGCCGCTCGCCGAAGGCCTTGCCGACGCCCCTGATCCTGATGTCAGCCATGGCTTGCCTCGTCATGGATCGCGGTACGGACCGCCCGGCCGGACGCCTTGTCGAACAGGGACAAGCGGGCGGCATTCAGCGCCAGGCCGACATTTTCGCCGACGGCGAGCCGAAGCTCGGCCGGCACGCGGGCCTTGATCAATCCCCGCGCCGTCTCGACCGCCACGATCTGGGTGGTCCCGAGATATTCGGTGCCGTAGACAGCACCGCGCAGCTTCGAACCGTCGTCGAAGCGTATGTGCTCGGGACGTATGCCGAGCGCCATATCGCCGGCGGCGGCATCCTCGCGCAGTTCGGGCACGGCAACGGCGGCGCCGTCGACCACGATCTCACGCGACCCCTTCGGCAAGCCGCCTGAAAAGGGCAGGAAATTCATCGGCGGCGAACCGATGAAGTCGGCGACGAACATGGTGGCCGGCCGGTCGTAGATCTCGCGCGGCGTGCCGAACTGCTCGATGACGCCGTGGTTCATGACCGCGATCTTGTCGGCCATGGCCATGGCCTCCATCTGGTCGTGCGTCACATAGACTGTGGTGGCGCGGATGCGGTCGTGCAAGGCGCGCAACTCGTGAACCATGAGGTCGCGGAACTCGGCGTCGAGCGTTCCGAGCGGCTCGTCCATGAGGAAACATTTGGGCCGGCGCACGATGGCGCGGCCGAGTGCGACGCGCTGGCGGTCGCCGCCGGCGAGACCGGAGACCGACTTGTCCAGCAGGTGATCGATGCGCAGAAGGCTCGCCGTCTCCTCGACGCGCCGGCGGATCTCGGCTTTCGCCATGCCCTGCGCCAGGAGCGGAAAGCCGATGTTCCGGCGCACATTCATATGCGGATAGAGCGCGAAGAGCTGGAAGACGAAGGCGATGTCGCGTTCGCGCGCACGCCGCTGCGAGACCTCCTCGCCACCGAGCAGGATCCTGCCCGACGTCGGCAGTTCGAGGCCGGCGATCATGCGCAGCGTCGTCGTCTTGCCGCAGCCAGACGGCCCGAGCATGACGAAGAACTCGCCGTCGCCGACGGTGAAGCTGGAGTTCTCCACCGCGGTGAAGGCACCGAATTCCTTCCTGAGATTTTCGACCCGGATCTCCGCCATCGCCTACTCCGGAAACTTCGAGACGACGATGAACATCACCGTGCCGGCGAGCATCGTGACGAAGGAATAGGTGTAGAGCGGCAGCGCGAAGGGCTGGAACAGCATCAGGAAGCCGATGCCGATGACGGCGGTCGCGATGCTCTCCATGGGGCCGCGGCGCAGTGAGCGGGGCCAGCGTTTGCTTGGTAGCGTGTTGCTCATGTGGGCCTCACTGTGATGACGCGCGTCGACCACGGCGCCAGGCGACCCCTCATCCGACCTCGCTTCGCGAGGCCACCTTCTCCCACAAGGGGAGAAGGCCGGAGCCCGGCTTCGGCGACTCGGCAAATCGTCAACGTCGGATGATTTACGGAGCCGTCGAAGCCAGGCTCCTCCTTCTCCCCTTGTGGGAGAAGGTGGCCCGAAGGCCCGGATGAGGGGTAGATCGGCGACATCATTTCCTTACCGCTCCGAAGGTGATGCCGCGCAGTAGGTGCCGGCGAAGCAGGATGGTGAAGACCAGGATCGGCACCAGGAAGATGGTGGTTCCGGCCGCGACCGCCGGCCAGTCCATGCCGCCCTCGCCGATGATGGTCGGAATGAAGGGCGGCGCGGTCTGCGCCGCACCCGAGGTGAGCAGAACGGCGAAGGCATATTCGTTCCAGGCGAAGATGAGGCAGAAGATGGCGGTCGCGGCGATGCCGGTCGTGGCCTGCGGCAGCACGACCTTGCGGAACGCCTGGAGCCGCGTGTAGCCGTCGATCATTGCGGCTTCCTCATATTCGCGCGGGATCTCGTCGATGAAGCCTTTCAGCAGCCAGACGGCGAGCGACACGTTGACGGCGGTGTAGAGCAGGATCATGCCAAGCGCGGTGTCGGAGAGGCCGAGTTCGCGATACATCAGGTAGATGGGGATGGCGACGGCGATCGGCGGCATCATGCGCGTCGACAGGATGAAGAACAGGAGATCGTCGGCGAGCGGCACCTTAAAGCGCGAGAAGCCGTAGGCCGCGAGCGTGCCGAGGAAGACCGCCAGGAAGGTCGAGCCGAAGGCGATGATCATCGAGTTCTGGAAACGCGGCCAGTAGTTGGAGGGGCCGGCGATGACCATGTTGCGGCTGCGGGTGATGGCGTCGCAGGTCGAGGTCGCCGGGCCGAGGCTCTCGATATAGTCCGGCGTCTGCCGGGTCCGGGTGGTGAACAGGTTGCAATAGCCTTCGAGCGTCGGCGTGAAGACGATCTTGGGCGGATAGTGGATCGAATCCGGCGGCGACTTGAACGAGGTCATGACGATCCAGGCAAGCGGAACCATCGACACCAGCGCATAGAGTATGACGATGGCGCCGGCGACGCGCCTGGAGGTCGCGCTCGGTTCGACGACGGAATGGGCCGAGGCGCTCATCGGCTCTTCACCCTGTTCAAGGCCTTCACATAGATGTTGGCCAGGCCAAACACCGCGACGAAGAGGATGATGGCGAAGGCCGACGAAATGCCGGTGCGCCATTTCTCGAAGGCCTCTCGCTTCAGCGTGATCGAGGCGACCTCGGTGGTGGAGCCGGGTCCGCCGCCGGTCAGCAGGTTCACCATGTCGAACATCTTGAAGTTCTCGATGCCGCGGAAGAGCACCGCCAGCATGATGAAGGGCAGCGCCATGGGCAGCGTGATCGACCAGAACTGGCGCCAGTTCGAGGCTCGGTCGACCTCGGCGGCTTCATAGATGTAGTCCGGGATCGAGCGCAGCCCGGCCAGGCAGATCAGCATCACATAGGGCGTCCACATCCAGGTATCGACGATGATGATCGACCAGGGCGACAGCCGGACGGAGCCGAGCATCTCGAAGGACGACGGATCGATGCCGGTGAAGAAGGAGACGATGTAATTGAAGAGCCCGATCTGGGGCTGGTAGAGGAAGCGCCAGAAATTGCCGACGACGGCCGGCGACAGCATCATCGGGATCAGGATGATGGTCGTCCAGAAGGCGTGGCCGCGGAACTTGCGGTCGATCAGATAGGCCAGCGTGAAGCCGATCAACGTCTGCAGCAGGATCGTCCAGAACACGAAATGCGCCGTCGTCTGCATGGCGATCCAGATGTCGCTGTCGGTCAGGATGCGCCGGTAGTTTTCCAGCCCGACATTGGCGACCTCGGCATTCGGCCGGTTGGCGCGGTAGTTGGTGAAGGAAAGGCGGATCGCCCAGATCAGCGGAAAGATGTTGATGGCGAGCAGCAGGATGATGGTCGGCGCGATGAACAGCCAGGCGACCATCCGGTCCGACAGGCCCCGGACCGATCGCGCCAGCGGTTCCGGCGTGGCACGCGCGGCGGACGCCGCCGCCCGGTCCAGTATGGAGAGGTTGGTATCGGTCACGAGAGGCTTTCCGCTGGGCTTGTCCTGCATGGCGAACTCTCCGTCCCGCGCCATCATATCACGGCGCGGGACGGGCTCGGGAGGATGCCCCCACCCTACATCTTGCCGTCATCCTGGAAAACTTCGGTCCAGTCGGCGATCAGCTTGTCGAGCGCCTCCTGGGCCGTACCCTGATCGGCCACGACATAGTCGTGCAGCCGTTTCTGCATCCCCTGCAGAAGCTGCGCGTAAGACGGCTCCTGCCAGAAGTCCTTGACCTGGTTCATGGCGACCAGGAAATCGGCCGCGAATGGCTGGCTGTCCTTGAAGGACGGATCGTTGAGCACCGCGTTGTGGCAGGAATAGCCGCCCAGCGCCCACCATTTCTTCTGGATGTCGGGCTGGGCGAACCATTTGATGTAGGCCAGCGCGCCGTCCATATTGTCGGTGTTGGCGACCACCGAGATGCCCTGTCCGCCGAGCGTGGAGGCCTCGGCCGTTCCCTTCGGGTTGACGAAGAAACCGATCTTGTCGCCCCCGACATTCTCGTCCTTGTAGAGGCCGGGGAAGAAGGCGAACCAGTTCATCGCCATGGCCGCCTGACCGGATTTGAAGGCGTCGAGCGTCTCGCCCATATAGGCGTCGGTGTAGCCGGGCGGCGTGCAGCATTTGTAGAGCTCCTTGTATTCCTCGAGCCCTTTCACCGCGTCGGCGGAGTTGACCGCGCCCTCCATGTCGTATTTGCCCGACGTCTTCTCGTACTGGAAGCCGTTGGCGTAGAGCGCCTGGGTGGCGCCCATGGTGATGCCCTCGGAGGCGCGCTCGGTGAAGATGGCGGCGCCGTAGACCTTCTTGCCCTCTATCTCCCTGCCCTGGAAGAACTTCGCCGTCTCGATTAGTTCCGGCCAGGTCTTGGGCACTGCAAGGTCGCGGCCCGTAGCCTGCTTGAACTCGGCCTGGATTTCGGGCCTGGCGAACCAGTCCTTGCGATAGAACCAGGCATTGGCGTCGCCCATGGCCGGCAGCGCCCAGTAGTTCGGCGTGCCCTTCGGCCAGGTCGAATAGGCATAGACGGTGGCATCGGCAAAGTCGGACATCTTGATGCCCTCCTTGTCGAAGAAGTCGTTCAGCTTGACGTAGTAGCCGTTCTCGGCCGAACCGCCGAGCCATTGCGAGTCGCCGATCAACAGGTCGCAGAGCTTGCCGCCGGAATTCAGCTCGTTGAGGATGCGGTCGGCGAAATTCGGCCACGGCACGAATTCGAACTTCATCTCGGTCCCGGTCGCCGCCGTGAACTCCTTAGAGAGTTCGACCAGCGCATTGGCCGGGTCCCAGGCGGCCCAGCACAAGGTCAGTTCGTCGGCCGTCGCCGTGCTGGAGTAGGCCGTCGAGGCGAACAGCGCCGACGCCAGGCCGAAAGTCACTTTCGATAGTGTCTTCATGCGTTCCTCCCGTTGATCGGGCCGTCGGGATGACGGCCCTCGAATCGTCACCCTTCCTCCAAGGTTCCAGCCTTGCGGCCGGGCGTGAGCGATGTTGAGTAATTTGTTTAGTGATGCAAATTTCACTAAACATCGCAAGCGGAATCGATGCTGCGGCGCAGCAAGTGCGGCGCAGGGTGTGGTGCTAGTTTGGTCAGTGATAGTGACGTTCTTCGGGGATTGTGGTGGGGAAACAGTGGGCTGTGCGGCGGATGACTGCCAGGGTCTCGGTCCGGCCTCAGCTAAACAAATAGTGCATATGGAGGCAGCCTCGGACGTTGCTTCCACCCCTGGACTAGGGCACGCACCATCGCGGAATACCCCTCATCCGACCTCGCTTCGCGAGGCCACCTTCTCCCACAAGGGGAGAAGGGGACGCTGCGGCAACGCTTCTGCCAGTCGTCGACATTGGCGATCTGCCGAGCCGACAACGCCAAGCTCCGACCTTCTCCCCTTGTGGGAGAAGGTGGCCTCGCGAAGCGAGGTCGGATGAGGGGTATTCCGCGATCTGTGCATCCCCTAGCCGCAAGCGCAAGATGCCGGCAGGCAGATACAAGGGGCAGCGCGACGGTCGAAGTTGCGGGCCGGTTGGCAAAGGCGCGCGGGAGCGGCGGACGTGGCCGCCGCCTCGCCTCACACGTTGGCGGCGATCAGCGCCTTTTCCAGCTTGGCGAGGCCCTCGTCCAGCACGTCGTCCTCGACCGTCAGCGGCACGAGGATGCGGATCGTGTTGCCATGGACGCCGCAGGAGAGCAGGACGAGGCCGTCGGCGATCGCTGCCTGGGTGACGCGCTTCGTGGCATCGGCATCCGGCTCGGTGCCGCCGCGCTTCTTCATGATGTCGAAGGCGATCATGGCGCCCGGGCCGCGTATCCCCGATATCGCTACCGTGTCGTTGCGCTGCGCGGTCTTCGCGACCGCGGCCTTGACCTTCTCGCCGAGCCGGTTCGCCTTGTCGAGCAGCTTCTCTTCCTCGAACACGTCGAGCACGGCGAGTGCGGCAGCGCAGGCGATCGGGCTGCCGGCATAGGTTCCGCCGAGGCCGCCCGGCTCGGCCGCATCCATGATCGCCGCCCTGCCGATGACGCCCGACAGCGGGAAGCCACCGGCCAGCGACTTGGCGACGGTGATCAGATCGGGCTCGACGCCGCTCGCCTCGATGCCGAACATCTTGCCGGTGCGGCCGAAGCCGGTCTGGATCTCGTCGGAAATCAAGAGGATGCCGTGGTCGTCGCAGATCTTGCGCAGCGCTTCCAGCAGCTCGACCGGAGCGGGATGGAAGCCGCCTTCGCCCTGCACCGGCTCGATGATGATCGCCGCGACCTGGCCCGGCTCGATGTCGGCACGGAACAGGAACTCGATGGCGCGCAGGCTCTCCTGCACGGTGACGCCGTCGGCCGGGAACGGCACGTGATAGATGCCCGGCAAGCCGAGGCCGAACTTCTTGCGGTAGGGCGCCACCTTGCCGGTGAGCGACATGCCCATCATGGTGCGGCCATGGAAGGCACCGGTGAAGGCTATGACGCCGGAACGGCCGGTCGCGGCGCGCGCGATCTTCACCGCATTCTCGACCGCTTCCGCGCCCGTCGAGAAGAAGATGGTCTTGGCGTCGCCCTTGAACGGGGCCAGCGCGTTCAGCCGCTCGGCCAGCGCCACATAGGGCTCGTAGGGCAGGACCTGGAAGCAGGTATGGGTGAACTTGTCGAGCTGTTCACGCACCGCAGCCACGACCCTGGGATGGCGATGCCCCGTGTTGAGCACGGCG
The DNA here is from genome assembly GCF_016756635.1 of Mesorhizobium sp. L-8-10. Taxonomy (NCBI): domain Bacteria; kingdom Pseudomonadati; phylum Pseudomonadota; class Alphaproteobacteria; order Hyphomicrobiales; family Phyllobacteriaceae; genus Mesorhizobium; species Mesorhizobium sp. L-8-10. Next base: position 7,819,456 of record NZ_AP023263.1, read on the forward strand.
ATGCCGCCGGCGAAATCGACGTAGCGCTTGCCCTCGACGTCCCATACCTCGGCGTTCTCGGCGCGCTCGGCGAAGACCGGAAATGCGGTGCCGACGCCGCGCGGCACGGCGGCCACACGGCGGGACTGAAGCGAGGCATTGTTGGTCATGATGGTCTCTCCGGATGCGGCAGCCTGTTGTCGGCGGCAACGCTTAGGGGGTTGGCTGGTGACTGTATAGGGCCTGCGACCGGCGACGTCCAAGCCAGCGGACTGCGTGGCCGGAGCGGGCTGCGGGCCCGCGAAGTCGCCGAGGCTACATCAGGCCGAGCTGCTTGTAGAAGCTGAGCGCATCGTAATAGTCATTCTGCACCGTGATCTTGCCGTCCTTGACGGTGAACATCGAAGCGCCTTCCAGCTTGAACTTCTTGTTGGTCGCAGCCGTGCCGTCCGCCCAGGCGCCGGTATTGGTGCCCGCGAATTCCCATTCGAACGAGACGCGGTCTCCCTGGATGACCGGCGCTCCACGCATCGTCCAGGCCGCATCCGGGACGGCATTCAGGAAGTTGTCGATGACGCCGGCCTTGGCGGCTTCCCTGCCCTCGATCGGCTTGCCGACCGAGGCATCGTAATAGACGACATCGTCGGCGAGGAAAGCCGCCGCCCTGGCGGAATCATGCGCGTTCCAGGCGGCGAGATATTCTTCGACCACCGATTGCGCCGTATCGTCCGCCAGAGCGGACGATAATGGCAGCGCGGCGGCCATACCCGCGAGCGCCGCGACGGCAAAGAACTGACGACGTTTCATGACGGTTTCCTTCCGGTTGATGCCCCTGCCACGCCTACCCGGTGCGGCGCATCGGCCGCTCAGCCATGCGCCACCATCACATGCCGCACCGCCGTGTAGTCCTCCAGCGCATAGAGCGACATGTCCTTGCCGTAGCCGGACTGTTTCAGCCCGCCATGCGGCATCTCGTTGGTGAGCATGAAGTGGGTGTTGATCCAGGTGCAGCCATATTGCAGGCGCGCGGCCGCGGCCATCGCCCGCCCGACATCCCTGGTCCAGACCGATGAGGCGAGGCCATAATCGGAATCGTTGGCCCAGGCCACGGCCTCGTCCACATCCGAGAAGCGGGTGACCGAGACCACCGGCCCGAAGACCTCGCGCCGCACGATCTCGTCTTCCTGCAGGGCGCCCGCCACCACGGTCGGCTGGTAGAAGAAGCCGTTGCCCTCGCCCGGCCTGCCGCCGGTGGTGATCTCGATGTGCTTCTGCTCCTGCGCGTGCTCGACGAAGCTCGCCACGCGGTCGCGCTGGCGCTGCGAGATCAGCGGGCCGATCTCGTTTTCGGTGTCGTCGGCCTGGCCGTAGCGGATGGTCGAGACGGCCGACGACAGGTCCGCCACAAGCCGGTCATAGATGCCCTTGCCGGCATAGACGCGGCAGGCGGCCGTGCAGTCCTGGCCGGCATTGTAGTAGCCGAAGGCGCGCAGGCCCGACACCACGGCGTCGAGATCGGCATCGTCGAAGACGATGACCGGCGCCTTGCCGCCGAGTTCCAGATGGGTGCGCTTCACCGTCTTGGCGGCCGCCTGCAGCACTTTTTTGCCCGTGGCGACGTCGCCGGTGATCGAAACCATATTGACCTTGGGGTGGTTGATCAGGGCGTTGCCGACGCTCTCGCCGCGGCCGAGCACGACATTGACGACGCCCTCCGGCAGCACCTCGGCCAGGATCTTCGCCAGCTTCAGCGCCGTGAGCGGCGTCTGCTCGGAGGGCTTGAATACGACCGTGTTTCCGCCGCCGAGCGCCGGCGCCAGCTTCCACGCCATCATCATGAGCGGATAGTTCCATGGCGCGATGGAGGCGACCAGCCCTATCGGATCGCGACGGATCATGGAGGTGAAGCCGGGCAGATATTCGCCGGCGACGGCGCCGGGCAGCGTGCGGACGGCGCCGGCGAAGAAGCGGTAGCAATCGACGATCGCCGGAATCTCGTCGTTCAGCACGGCGTTGATCGGCTTGCCGCAGTTCAGGGCTTCGAGCGCCGCGAACTCCGCCGCCTCGGCCTCGATGCGCTCGGCGATCTTCAGGAGATAGGCGGAGCGCTGGGCGGGCGTCGTCCGCGACCACTCCACGAAAGCCCTTTCGGCGGCCGCGACCGCGGCCTCGATCTGCGCCTGGCTCGCTTCGGGAAGGTTGAGGATGGTTTCGCCGGTCTTCGGATTGAGGATAGGCTCCTCGGTCTCGGTGCCCTTCTCGAATTTCGAACCGATCAGCATTGCGGTTTCCATGAGGATCCTCCTTCAATCAATTCGGCCGTGACGGCGCTCAGCCGCCGTCATGGCCCACAGGTCTATTTGCCCATGCCGGCGACCTGGTCGCCGTCGCGGGTGAGGTAGTAGGCGGCCAGGATCGGCAGCAGCGTGACCAGCACGACGACCATGGCGACGACATTGGTGACCGGGCGCTGGCGCGGACGCACCAGTTCCTCCAGCATCCAGATCGGCACGGTCTGCTGCTGGCCGGCGGTGAAGGTGGTGACGATGACCTCGTCGAAAGACAGCGCGAAGGCGAGCATGCCGCCGGCCAGAAGCGCGGTGCCGATGTTGGGCAGGATCACATGGCGGAAGGTCTGGAAACCATCCGCGCCGAGATCGTAGGAGGCCTCGATCAGCGAGCCCGAAGTGCGCCGGAAGCGCGCGACGGCATTGTTGTAGACGACGACCACGCAGAAGGTCGCGTGGCCGAGCACGATCGTCCAGAAGGAGAATGGGATCTCGGCGAGGCTGAAGGCCGAACGCAGCGCGATGCCGGTGATGATGCCGGGCAGCGCGATCGGCAGGATGACGAGCAGCGAGATCGTCTCGCGGCCGAAGAATTTCGTGCGGCTGACGGCGGCCGCGCAGAGCGTGCCGAGCACCAGGGCGACCGTCGTGGAGATGGCCGCGACCTTCACCGACAACGCCAGGGCCTGCCAGACGTCCGGCCGGTTCCAGGTGACGCCCAGCCATTGCGTCGTCAGGCCGGGCGGCGGCCACTGATAGCTTCTCTCCTCCGTGGTGAAGGCATAGACGAAGATCAGCAGGATCGGCAGATGCAGGAAGGCGAGGCCCGCGGCGGCGGCTATCTTCAGGCCGAGCGGTGCGGACCGGTTGCGATCAGAGCGCATCGAAAGCTCCCATGCGCTTGGCGGCCCACAGATAGAACCCCATCACCACGATGGGCACCACGGAGAAGGCGGCGGCAAGCGGAATGTTGCCCGCGGTGCCCTGGTGGGCATAGACGGCCTGGCCGATGAACAGCCGCGAGGTGCCGATGATCTGCGGGATGATGTAGTCGCCCAGCGTCAGCGAGAAGGTGAAGATCGAGCCGGCGACGATGCCGGGCAGCGCCAGCGGGAAGATGACATTGGCGAAGGTCTGGCGCGGCGAGGCACCGAGGTCCGCCGAGGCTTCGACCAGATTGGTCGGAACCCGCTCGAGGGCGGCCTGGATCGGCAGGATCATGAAGGGCATCCAGACATAGACGAAGACGATGAAGGTTCCGGTGAAGGAGACCGAGAGCGAGTTGCCGCCGACGACGGGCAAGGCCAGCCAGGCGTCGAGCAGCCAGCTCAGATGCAGCTTGCCGAACAGCCAGGTCAGGATGCCTTCCTTGGCCAGGATCAGCTTCCAGGCGTATATCTTCACCAGGTAGCTCGACCACAGGGGCAGCATGACACCGAGATAGAACAGCGCCTTCCATCGGCCGCGAGCGTAGCGCGCCGCGTAATAGGCGATCGGAAAGGCGATCACCGCCGAGGCGAGCGTCACCAGCGCCGCCATGACGACGGTGCGCAGGATGATGTCGAGGTTGGACGGCTGCAGCAGCTCGCCATAGGTCTTCAGCGTGAACTCCCGATTGACGAGGCCCGAATACTCGTCGATCGAGAAGAAGCTCTGCAGAAGCAGCGCGAACAGCGAACCGAGATAGACGATGCCGAGCCACAGGACCGGCGGCGTGAGCATCAGGAGAAGAAGCAGCCCCGGGCGCCGCCAGAAGGCATCCGAGAGCGTGCCGAAGAAACCGCCCTTGGCCGGCAGTATCGCCGGCGCGCCGGTGGCGGGAATAGCAAGCTCCATGCTCATGCCGGCTCGTCCATCAGGTGAAGCTGGTCGCGGTTGAACGCAAGCAGCACGCCCTCGCCGGCCTGCGGCACGGCCTGGCCGGCCGGGATGCTGGCATGGAGCCTCAGCCCGTCGCTCTCCAGCGCGATCCTGGTGGCGGCGCCGAGATAGTGCATCGACACCACGCGCGCCGGCACGCCGTCGCCCGTGGCCTGGCGCAGGATGCGGATCTGCTCGGGCCGGAGGCTGCCCCAGCGGCGCTGCCCGGACCAGCGCTGGACGAAATCGGGCGGCAGCACGTTGGAGGAACCGACGAAATCGGCGACGAAACGTGTCTGCGGCTTCTGGTAGATCTCCTCGGGCGTGCCGACCTGCATGATGCGGCCCTCGTTGAACACCGCGACCCGGTCGGCCATCGACAACGCCTCGCCCTGGTCGTGGGTGACGAAGACGAAGGTGATGCCGAGCGACTTCTGCAGCGCCTTCAGTTCCTCCTGCATGTTTTCGCGCAGCTTCAGGTCGAGCGCGCCGAGCGGCTCGTCGAGCAGGAGCACCCGCGGCTGGTTCACCAGCGCGCGGGCGAGCGCGACGCGCTGGCGCTGGCCGCCGGAGAGCTGCCCCGGCCGGCGCGCGCCGTAGCCCGGCAGTTGCACGAGCGTCAGCGCGTCCTCGGCGGCCCGCAGGCGCTCGGCCCTGCCGACCCCCTTCACCATCAGGCCGTAGGCGACATTGTCGAGCACGTTCAGATGGGGGAACAGCGCATAGTCCTGGAAGACGGTGTTGACGTTGCGCCGGTAGGGCGGAACGCCGACGGCGCTTTCCCCCGATATCTCGATATGGCCCGAGGTCGGCTGCTCGAAGCCTGCGATCAGGCGCAGACAGGTCGTCTTGCCGGAGCCGGACGGGCCGAGCATGGCGAAGAACTCGCCGGGCCGGATGTCGAGATCGACGGCATCGACTGCCCTCACCTGGCCGAAATGGCGGGAGACTTTGCGGAAGGAGACAGCAGGGGTCATGACATATCCGACAGGCCGTTTGCCCGCTGCGCAGAGCCAGCCGGGCTTTTATTGCGCCCCCGCCGTTCGGCAAAGCCGCTCACCCTCTCCTCGCGAACGGAGAGAAGGAGGTTCGGCGGCACCGCATCGTCCTTCTCCCGTTTCCAGGGAGAAGGTGCGGCCAGGCGGATGAGGGCGGCTCCTGGCACGAAGCCGCCGAACCGGGTCAAAGCGGCGCTGTCAGCGCCCGCCGATCACGCCGATATAATCCGACACCCAGCGATAATAGGGCACGCATTCGCTCTGGCTGGCGCATTTCGACACCGGCGTCTGCCAGAACCTGATCTTCTCGAAATCGTCCATGCCGTTGGTGGTGCAGCCTTCCTTGGTCTGCATGCCGCGCCCGTCGGTGCAGGCCGCGGGGACCGAGGGGTTGGCGCCGAACCAGACGGACAGATCGCTCTGGAGGTTGGACGACAGCGTGTGTTCCATCCACATATAGGCGCAGTTCGGATTGGCGGCATCGACATGCATCATCGTCGTGTCGGCCCAGCCGGTTGCTCCTTCGACCGGGATGGTCGAGGCGATCGGCTGGTTCTCGCTCTTGAGGATGTTGACCTGGAAAGGCCACGAACCTGACGCGACGACACCTTCGTTCTTGAAATCGTCCATCTGGATGAAGGCGTCGTGCCAGTAGCGTCCGACCAGCTTGCGCTGCTGGCGCAGGAGGTCGAGTGCCGCCTTGTACTGGTCCGCATTGAGCTCATAGGGGCTCTTGATGCCGAGTTCCGGCTTGTTGTGCATCAGGTACTGCGCGGCGTCGGCGACGTGGATCGGCCCGTCATAGGCCTGGACCCGGCCGACATTCGACTTGCCGTCCGGCAGCGTCGTTTCCTCGAAGACCACGCTCCAGCTCTTGGGCGCCTCCTTGAAGACGTCGGTGTTGTACATCAGCACGTTCGGTCCCCACATATAGGGGACCCCGTAGTGGACGCCGTCGACCGTGTGCCAGGGCGCGTCCTTCAAGCGGTCGTCGACGGTCGACCAGCTCTTGATCAGGTCGACATTGACCGGCTGCACGCGCTCGCCGGCGACGAGACGCAGCGAGGCGTCGCCCGACGCCGTGACGAGGTCGAAGCCGCCTTCGTTCATCAGCGCGACCATCTCGTCGGATGTGTTGGCGGTCTTGACATTGACCTTGCAGCCGCTGGCCTCCTCGAACTTGGTGACCCAGTCGAACTTCTTGTCGGTCTCGCCGCGCTCGATGTAGCCGGGCCAGGCGATGATGTTGACCTGACCTTCGGCCGCGCCGATTTCCTTCAGCTGGGCGAAGGCCTGGCCGGGAATGCTGAGCGCGAGCGCGAGCGCCGTGCAGGATTTCAGGAACGATTTCATCGTGACGTCTCCCATTTGAGGAAAACCGCTCTCCATGGCGGCATGATCCCTGGGGAGAAGAGTGCGCGCAAAAGTTCGGTTTCGCAATTTCATTTGCGAGAAGGCCGGAATCGGTTTTTCCGATATCATTTGGAAAGGAGAAAGGGCCGAGCGCCTGGTGGCTCGCGGGTTCGTTCTTCGGGGACTTCGGGCGCCCATCGGCAGCTGAAACTCTTCACGCCGGCGGACGGACAACTGCGCCCCCCAAATTGAACTTTCCCAGATCGACCGCGAAACGTCCTTAGACGATGCGTCACCGATACCAGGACGCCAGCCCCAGGCATGCGAGAAATTCAGTTCGTTCGCGAGTTGGTCCTCGAGGCCTCACGCGTCGTTCATGATCTTCCGGCCAGATCCATCAAATCCTCCAGCAGCTGTCGAATGACCGGAATGTTCATCGAACTTTGCCGGACATAGGCGCCGGTTGACAGCCGGCTGATCGGCGGATTCGTCGGGCGGACAACGAGACCCACGGCTTCGACATATTCTGCGAGTTGCAGCGGAGCCATGAGCTTTGCTCCGAGTTCGCGGGTTAGGTCGAGTGCGGCGGCAAACGAAGTCGAATGCGCGACTATACGTGGCGCGCTCAGACTGTGTTCGGAGAAATAACGGCGCAGCAGAGGTATGTTGTCCGCCGCCCCGCTGTAGGCCACCCAGCTCAAGCCTTCCAGATCCTCCGGGCGCAGGACTGCGTTTTGCGCAGCAGGGTCGTCCGCCGCCATAACGACGGACTGCTCGACTTCGGCCACCGGAATGGCGGTTATCAGCGAGTCCGGCTCCAACGGCTCTATGGCCCCCAGCACCACGTCTATGCGGCCGTCACGCAGCATCGGCAACGTGACGGAATTCTGGTCGGCGATAAGGTCAAAACCCAATGCCGGAAACCGGCTGCGCAGCTGCGCGAAAAGCGGTGCGGCATAGCGCAGGTGAAATAGAGGGCCGGCGCCGACCCGTATCGTTTCGAGCCCCATTCCAGTGAGCGCACGGATTTCCTCCCTGGCCTGATCGTACTCATGTTCGATCCGGCGCGCACGCACAAGAAAGAGCCGTCCGGCCGCAGTCAGGCGCATCCCGCGACGATGGCGCTCGAAGAGTTTGCCGCCTAGATCTTCCTCGAGATTGGCCAGCCGCTTGGTCAATGACGGCTGAGTCAAACCAATCGTGTCAGCCGCCGCAGAGAGATTGGACTCCTTGGCGATCGCCAGAAACGCCCTCAAATTCCGGTCCACCAGCTATTCCTTTTTTCTATCATAGCGGCTTCAAAAATCGATTTTACAGAACCCCTGACTTTTGACAAGTTAATGGCGCCGTACGAAGGGAGGAGTATGTGCGCACGATCTTCGTACTTTTCGATTCATTGAACAGGACCGCGCTCGGTGCCTATGGCAGCAAGGCGATTCCGACGCCGAATTTCGACCGGTTCGCGGAACGGGCTGTCACCTTCGACACCCATTATGTTGGGTCTTTGCCATGCATGCCTGCGCGCCGGGACATGCAGACCGGGCGGCTGAATTTCACACACCGGCCCTGGGGGCCGCTCGAGCCCTTCGACAATTCCTACGCGCAGATCCTGAGTGCCGCGGGCGTCTACACTCATCTGATCTCAGATCATCTGCACTATTTTGAGAATGGCGGCTGGGGTTACTCCCAGGCGTTCGACAGCTGGGAATTTATTCGCGGACAGGAATACGATCCCCTGACGGTGTTGACTGTTCCCCCCGTCGAGCGGATTCGCGAAGCCTTCGATCCTCGCCACTACCCGACGGAAGCGATGGAGGAGGGCCGTACGGCCACGCGCTGGACGTCGCCAAAGGATGTCTGGAAGCGTTCACGCCACGCGATTAACAAGATCGACCCCTGGGAAGATGCTGACTATCCAACGGCAAAATGCTTTGCGCGGGCGTTCGAGTTCCTGAACAGGAACAGCAAAAGCGACGACTGGTTCCTTCAGATCGAGTGCTTCGATCCGCACGAACCTTTCGACGCACCGGACAAGTACAAGGCAAGGTTTGCGACGGGTTACGAGGGCCCCATTCTGGATTGGCCGCTCTACGAGCGATGCACGAATTCAGCCGAAGAGATCGCCGAAATCCGGGCGAATTACGCAGCGGTCGTGGCAATGTGCGACGATCATTTCGGGCGACTGCTTGACTGGATGGATGCAAACGAAGCCTGGGAAGACACTGCGCTGATCCTGACGACCGACCACGGCTACCTGCTTGGCGAGCACGAGTGGTGGGCAAAGAACCGGATGCCTTACTACGAGGAGATCTCGCATATCCCCCTGATGGTCTGGCGCCCTGACAACGGACCCAAAAGCGGTATGAGGGTTTCTGCGCTCACGCAGACAACCGACCTGATGCCGACGATTTTGGGACTGCATGAAGTCGCATCGCCTGAGGAATCGCGCGCACATTCTCTGCTCCCTCTGCTGAAAGGGCGCCCCTCCGGGCGGGACACTGCGATCCTGGGGATGTTCGGAGGTCCCGTGTGCGTGACGGACGGCCGATACGCCTATTTCAGGTTTCCGCTGACCGACGATCCGTCTGCGCTTCCGGTCTACACCCTGATGCCAAGTCATCTGGAAGAGCTGTTTTCAGTCCGGGATCTCGCGACTGCCGAGTTGGTCGAAGCGTTCGATTTCACGAAGGGTGCGCCGATGTTGCGCGTCACGCTGTCGAACAAGGTTGGAGAATCCGGAATGAACATCCTGGCCAACTGGAATGCCGGAAACGTACTTTACGACCTGCTATCCGACCCGGGCCAGACAACACCCATCAAGGCGCCCGAAATCGAAGCGCGCCTGTCAATCGCAATCACCGAGCATTTCGAAGCGCATGATGCGCCGCAGGAACTCTACGCGCATTACGGCCTCACACGCGCCGAAGGAGCGATTCGCGTCGGGCGGTGATCCGCAAGAAAATACCAAAGGAGGAGCGCATGAACCGAAACACCATCATACCGGCATTGGCCACAATTGCCGCCGCTGCCGTCGTCCCGTTGACAGCCCAGGCAGAGGATTTTCCCCAGCGCACGATCGAGTTGATCTTCCCTTGGGGGCCGGGCAACGCCATGTCCAGCAGCCAGATACTCGCCGACGCGATGTCGGACGAGATCGGCGTATCGATCCCGGTCATCTCGACACCCGGCGCATCCGGGACCAAGGCATTCCTCATCGCCATGAACAAGCCGGCCGACGGCTACACCATCATAGACGGCTACGTCGCTCCGCTGGTGCTGCAGCCTGTGCTGGGGAAAGCCGATTGGAACTACAACGATTTCGTCCCGCTTCATGCCGCATTCTCGAACGCATTTGCGCTGGGCACGGCGGCGGGAAATGACCGCTGGGCCAGTTTCGAGGACATGATGCACTACTGCGCGGAGCATCCCGGCGAGTTGCGCTATACGACGGGATCGCGCAACAACCTGCCCCACATGGTTACCGCCAAAGCCTTGCAGAGCTACAATTGTGTGGCTCAAAATATCCCGTACACCGCCAATGCGGACGCCATGTCCGACCTCAAGAACGGCGTGCTTGATTTCGGGTTCATCAATGTTGGCGACTTCCAGCAGAACCCGAAGGATTACAACATCCTGATCGTACTGTCCGAACTGCCGGAAAGTGTGGCCGCGTTTGGCGGAGCGCCTTCTATCGCGGATCTGGATATCGATCTGGGGCTGAGCGGACTCGCACCATTGGGCTGGAACTGGTGGTTGGTCCACAAGGATACCCCGCCGGATCGCCTTGAGATACTGCGCAGGGCGATGAAGGCAGCGATTGAAAGGCCCGAAGTGCAGGCCAAAGCTGAGTCCCTGGGATTCTCATTCCTCAAATGGGACTGGGACAAATATGACGAAATCGTCAGTCCGGTGGCTGATCAGCTGGAAGCGATGGGTAACGCCCTGAAATGGGAAGAAGAACAGCTCGCCAAGCAGTGAATTGTGCTGCAGCGAGACGGAGGATGAGGAGGATAACCGTGACCATCAACAAGGCGCTGGCCGAATGGCTCGTGGTTATCCTCTTTGTCGCCGTGGTCGGACTGGTTTTCCAACAGGCCGCCACGGACATGGCCGCGCAGGGGATCGCCTCTGGTGGTCCCTATGACAACGCGGCTGCCTATCCAAAGACGATCGCCATCGTTCTCGGCATCTTGACCTTCGCTCAAGTGATGATCCAGCTGATCCGCTCCCGGATCGCTCCAGACGACGATGGCAATCCTGTGCCGTTGCGCCAGCTTGTGCGTCCCGCCGCACTGGTTGTCATTTTCGCCGTCTATCTCGGGTGCCTCGACGTGCTCGGCTACCACATCGCGACGCCGATCATGCTCGCGGCGCTGATGGTGCTCAGCGGCATCCGAAGACCTCTGGCGATCCTGCTTCCTGCCATCCTGATTTCGTTCGGTTTTGCCTATGTGTTCGAAGCTTGGCTGAAGATCGTGCTTCCTGGTGGTTTCCTGCACATCAATGTTGCTTGGTGATCCATGCTCACGCAGTCGCTTGCTGCTGGCCTCGACCAGTTTCTCACACCCTTGACCCTGCTGCTCACGACCCTCGGCGTCGTGTTCGGCCTCGTAGTCGGGGCCTTGCCCGGTCTGGGACCTCTCATGGGCATCGTCTTGATGTTGCCCTTCGCGGTCGACCTGCCGCCGGTCTCGGCCATGGGCTTCCTTATTGCGATAGGTGTCGGCGGCTCCTGTGGAGGCTCGATTTCAGCCATCCTCCTGCGAATTCCGGGAACTCCGCTCGCCGCCGCCACCCTTTTCGATGGCTATCCGCTTGCACAGAAGGGCCGGGCAGCCGACGCGATCGGAATTGCGATTTCGGCTTCGGCACTCGGGGGCCTGTTCGGCGGATTGGTGCTGATCCTGACAGCGCCGGTTCTTGCCGATTTCGCTTCCAATTTCGCGCCGCCGGAATATGCGATGCTGGCCCTTACCGGGCTGACCGCCATCGCGGTAGTGTCTGACGGATCGCTTCTCAAGGGGCTCATGACCGGCTCTCTGGGGCTCTTGATTGCAACAATCGGAACCGACGAGTTTTCGACGGGCTTCCGTTTCACCTTCGGCATTTACGAGTTGCTGAACGGCTTCCACATCGTCGCCATCGTTGTGGGCATTTTCGCGATCTCCGAGATGGCACATCAGGTTCATGCGGGTGGCCTGAACGACAAGCCTAATGTAAGCCTCGTGCGGCCAGGCTTCCGGACCCTAGGCATGACGCTTCTACACTGGAAGAATTTGCTCCGCTCCTCGACGATCGGCGCGGCCTTTGGCGCGCTTCCGGGCGTGGGTGGGACAATCTCAAGCTTTGCCGCGTATGCCGTCGCCAAGGCGCTCTCCAGACCTGAAGAAGGCTACGGAGCGGGAGCGGAAGGCGGTGTGGTGGCAACTGAGAGCGCCAACAACGCGACAGTCGGTGGCGCCCTCGTGCCCACAATGGCGCTCGGTATCCCCGGCGAGGCTTCGTCGGCAGTACTGATCGGGGCCATGCTCATCCTCGGCTTCTTTCCGGGTCCGGCGCTGTTTGCGCAGCAGCCCGAGATTGCTGGAGGCGTCTTCCTCGTCTATCTCTTTTCCAACGTCTCGCTGCTGGTCGTTGGAATACTGGCGACCCCTGTCTTCGTCTGGGTCCTGCGGCTTCGGAAGAGCTATCTCATTCCGATCATTCTGCTCCTCTGTGCCATCGGCACATTCGCTCTGCAGAGTTCGGTTTTCGATTTGTGGGTGATGATGGGATTCGGGTTGTTGGGCCTGGCGCTGCGAAATGCTGGTTACCCGCTTGCGCCGCTGGTGATCGGCGTGATTCTCGGCCCGCTTCTGGAGAACAATCTTCGCCGCGCACTGCTGATTTCGCGTGAGGGTTACTGGATATTCGTCGACCGGCCTGTCTCGCTGGCTCTGGTGGTCGCGAATGGCGCTCTTATCGCTTGTGCCGTCTATTGGGCCATCCGCCGTCGGACCAGCCGCGATGCCACACCTTTGGCGGAAGCCGGGGGTTGATTGTCTTGACCCGAAATCCACTCCAACTTTAACGGCCATCTGGACCTTGGTCGCGAAGATGCCGTTGGCCGCGATGGGCATGCTGCTGCCAAACCGCCGCTCTGCAAGCGGTGACCAGCTTGCTTGCTCCTCTGGCGGGTGCCGCAGTCAGGTTCAGAACCCGGTTGGTGTCAGTTCGCACAACAGGGACACAACAACCCAGTCTTCAACGTCTCGCACCACCCGACGACTTCCCCTGGCCCACGATGAACATCTATCTGCCGGTCGCCGAACTCTCGCTCAACGTTTTCTTCCTGGCCGGGATCGGCGGTGCGGTGGGTTTTCTATCCGGGCTGTTTGGCGTCGGCGGTGGGTTCCTTCTGACGCCGCTGCTGATCTTTTCGGGCGTTCCGACCTCGGTGGCGGTCGCCTCGGTCACCGGACAGGTGGTGGCCGCCTCGACATCGGGCGCGCTCAGTCACTATCGGCGCGGCGGCATTGACCTGCACCTGGCGCTCTATCTCATCAGAACTGGTTTGCACCGCCTCGTCCGGTGAATGCCCTCACCATCAGAGCGTTCATGCAGCATGCCAAGGTCGGCAGGAAACGTCAGCCAAGTTGCGCGATGCCGGGCAGATGGGCGCGGCCTTTGCACAGCACCAGCGGGTCATGCCTCGGGACAACCATGTAGCCCCGGCTTTCGAAGTCCCGAAGTTAGGCAAAGCCCTCCAGCATTGCGGGTGGGTCCACGACAATGGGGAAGTGCGCATGTTGCTTGTCACGTTGTGTCCGCTTGTCGCGGGCTGTCGATCCGAACCGGACTGTCGGGAGTCGGCCCCCGATCAAGACGTCGCGACTTCCTGAACGAGATGTCTGCTCCTTGGCGCATTGCGGTCCTGTATCGGTTCAGGATTTCGTGTAGTCCAAAATCATGAATCAACATTGGCAGGAGAACTTGTCCATTTGTATTCGGCGATCTGCATCGCCGCTGTCGTTATCTTCTGGCCCTGACCGATGAGTACCGAGCCTCGACAGTTCTGCGTGGCTTCGTGTGGTCGCTCCACCCTACCTCTGCCGCACCGCCCGGTGGGACTGCGCGATGCCGATGAAATCGCGCGCGGTCTGCGACAGGCCGGAGCCGCGGCGCCAGACCATGCCGACCTGCACCATCGGCAGCGCGCCGGAAATGTCGCGGGATTCGATGCGGTCGCCTTCGAGCGACCAGGGCCGGTAGACGAGGTCGGGCAGGAGCGCCACGCCGGCGCCTGTCGCCACCAGGCTGCGGACCGCCTCGACGGAACGTGTGCGGAAGGCGACATGCGGCCGCGCGCCGAGCGCCATCAGGAGCTTGCCGGTATTCTCCTCGATCTCGTCGACGGTGAGCATGATCAGCGGCTCGGCCGCGATGTCGTTGATGCCGATGATGTCGGCGCCGGCGAGATGATGGCCGAGCGGCAGCCACAGGCGATAGGGCGAGACCTCGAGGATTTCGGCCTGCAGCGCCATGCGGTCGCGCAAATTGGAGATGACCATGACGGCCACGTCGAGCTCGCCGCCGACCAGCAGATGCTCGAGATAGTCGCCGTTGTCCTCGATGGCCGAGACATCGACGGCCGGAAAGGCGCGCCGGTAGCGGGCGAGGAGATCGGACAGGACGTAGCCCGCCACCAGCGAGGTGACGCCGAGTTGCAGCCTGCCGCCGACGATCTCCTGGTCGCGGGAGAAGGCCAGCCGCGCATCGGAGACATCGGCCAGGATCTTGGTGGCATGGCGCAGGAACTGGTGGCCCTTGTGGGTGACGGTGAGGCCGCGCGGGTGACGCTCGAAAAGTTCGACGCCGAGATCGCCTTCGAGCTCCTTGATCGCCTCGGTGACGGAGGATTGCGAGATCGACAGGTTCTGCGCGGCGCGCGAGACGGTGCCCTGCTCGGCCACCGCCACGAAATACTGCAACTGCCGGAGGGTGAATGCCATCGCCCGACTAAACACGGGCGTGATCGGATTGGAAAGAGGCGTCAGCCCATCCTGCGCGTCAGCCGCGCGCGCCGCGCCACGGGAAGCCGGCCGAAAGCGCCAAGCCGCAGCGAGGCCAGGAAGGTGATCTCAACGACGAGGACGAGGACCATGATGCGCAAGCCGACTTCGGCCGGCTTCCGGCCGGCCTCACGCATCAGATAGCCGGCGAGAAGGAAACCGGCATTCCACAGAAGGATGCCGAGCAGGCTGGCGACGGCGAAGGCGGCAGGCGCAGCGCCCCGGCCGCCAACGGCAGGTCGTTGCGCACCGTCGGAACGAGCTGCGCGGCCAGGGAGACGCGGAAGTGGTTGCGCCGGTAGGCGTCCGCCAGCCTGCGATAGGTTTCGAGGCGCAGGAATTTCCCGAAGCGCTCCGCCAGCGCGTCGGCGCGTTCGGTTCCCAGCCGATGGCCCAGCCCGTACCGGAACAGCGCGCCGACGCCGGAGCCCGGCATCGTCACCGCGAGCGGCACGGCCAGCGCACGGCCGTTGGAGCCGACGTCATGCCGAGGAAGAGCAGCAGGACATGGGAGGGCGGCACGGGCAGGATCTTTTCCGCAAGGGCCAGCAGTCCGACACCGAACAGGCCGAGGCCCAATACGGAGGACAGGTGATCCATCATGCGTAGCGCCAGTCCCATCGCGCGGTCGTGTTCATGCGCGAGATACAATAAGCGGTTGCAGGAGGGAAGTTGCGCAACGTCGAGCCGACGCGCCTCACCTCGAGGTCGAGACGGTCGAGAACCACCTGATCGATCGGACAACGGCGGCCATAGGTGAACTGGTAGAGGGCGCCACCTGCCCGCATATTGGCGAAGACGCCTTCGAGGATCGCCATTGCCTTGCGCGGCGGGATGAGCCTGAAAGGCAGGCCGCTGACGGCGGCGCCGACCACGGGCCGATCGAAGAGCGGCAGAGCGCGGATCGACGCGGCGTCGCATTCGACGATACGCGCTGTGGGGAAACGGCGGCGCAGCAGGGCCGCGAAATCCGCATCGGCCTCGACGAGTGTCAGGTCCTCCTCCTTAACCCCGCGCGCCAACAAAGCGCGGGTGAAGGCGCCGGTGCCTGGCCCCAGTTCGAGCACGGGGCCCGCCGCGGCATCGACCTCATGCGTCATCAACGCGGCGAGGGTCGCCCCCGACGGCGCGACCGAGCCGACCCGCAGCGGTGCGGCGGCCCAGGCCATGAGAAAGGACAAGGTATCGCTTGCCGACATTTTCGATCCCCATGCATTCCGGCTTGGGCGAATCGCCCGTCATCGTCGCTGCGCCATTTGCAGCGGCTGCATTGCGGAGGCATTGCGTCGGGCCCGCATTCGCGGCATCAGACTGCCTTCCATGGCGACGATCGGCGCAATGCTTCCGCAATGTTGGTTCGCTACAGCGTGTTGCGTGAAAACGGATCACGGTACGCGACAGTAGTCGGGACCGCATGACATGCTGGATACATCGAAGGTCGGGAGTGCTAGGACTCACCACATCATGGCGCCCTCGGCTACCCGAGGCCTGGATCAATTCCAGCAAAAGTGCGCAGCGGTTTGGCGTCCCGGAAACAGCGCCGCCCTATCTTCGTCATTCTCGGGCCCGAGCCTACGCGAAGCGTGGGCGAGGTGACCCGAGAATCCATGCCGTGAAATCGCGGACGACTGCTTCGGTGCAAAGCGGGCTTGGGCAGGTGGATAGGGGAGCCATCCTCTTCCTCGACCGTCTCCGGCCTTCGGGTCGGTCACGGCATGGATCCACGGGTCATCGCGCCCTGCGCTTCGCTGCGTGCGCTCGCCCGTGGATGACGAAGCGGATATGTTGCCGCCCGCGACCATTCTGTCGTGTACTGTGAAAGGATTCACGCAACACACTGTAGGTCTTTGATTTGACGCATGTCTTTGTCCCGAAACCGGTACCCGCTTTCGGGAGACATGCTTTGGCCGGCCACGGCCGAAGCTGCCCGATCGCGAATCGTGGCGGGAATCCGGATCCGCATGAGTGCCGCGCGCCCCCCGCGGAGCAGGGTCACAACGCGTAAGGAATAAGACATGCGTATCTTGCTCGTCGAAGATCAGCCCGAGATGGTGTCGGCACTGCGCGCGGCCCTGAAGCGGCACGACATGGTTGTCGACCATGCCGGCTCGCTGGAGGCCGCGGAGGATTTCGTCAGCATCGACACCTACGACGCCATCCTGCTCGACCGGCAGTTGCCCGACGGCGACGGCCTGTCGCTGCTGCCCAAACTGCGCAGCAAGGGCAATGCGACGCCGGTGCTGATGCTGACGGCTCGCGGCGATATCGCCGACAAGGTGGAAGGCCTCGACATGGGCGCCGACGACTATCTGGCGAAACCCTTCGCCTTCGAGGAACTGCTGGCGCGCATGCGCGCGCTGCTGCGGCGTCCGACCTCGATCCAGTCGCAGTCGATCCGCGCCGGCCATCTGGTGTTCGATTTCGGTCACCGCGAGGCCTCGGTGCGCGGCGAAGCGCTGCCGCTGCCGCGTCGCGAACTGCTCGTGCTGGAGGCGCTGGTTCGGCGAATGGGACGCATGGTGGTGCGCGGCGCCCTGATGGAGGCGGTGTTCGGCCTCGACGACGAGATCCAGTCCAACGCGCTCGACGCCCATGTGTCGCGCCTGCGCCGCAAGCTTGCCGATACCGACAGCGGGCTGACCATCAACGGCGTGCGCGGCGTCGGCTACCTTCTGCGCGAGACGCCATGAATTTCAGACGTTTGCTGAGGCGCCCACGCTCGCTCAAATGGCGCCTGGTCTGGCGCATGGTGCTGCTGCAGGTGGTGCTTCTCACCTTGCTGGTCGCGCTGATCCTGGGGGCCTTCCTGGTGACTGGCTGGATTCCCCAGAACTATGAGGGCCGCGCGCTCGACGTGTTGACAAAGCAGGTGCGGCGCGACGCCGATGGCGAACTCGTGCTGAAGGACGGCAGCGACCTTGCCGAGCTGCGCGAGGAGGTCCCCGACCTCTGGTTCATCATCCGCGACGAAGAAGGCCACCGGCTGTCGGAAGGCACCGTCCCGCCGCAGTTCACCAGGATGGCCGCAGCGCTCGACCATATCGACAGCGCCAAGCTGGTGTGGAAGCTCGGCACCACCCTGCCCGCGGCCGTGGTGCAATGGTTCGACACCAAGGCCGGGCGGGTGCAGATCTTCACCGGCGCACAAGGCCGCTTCCGCATCACCGCGCTGCTGGCGGTGACGCCGGAGCTCTTCGTGCAGGTCATCCTGCCGATCGGCGGCATCATGGCGCTGGCGTCGCTGGTGACGATCCCGCTGGTGGTGCGCGGCATCCTGACTGGACTTCGCCGGGCGGCGGCCCGCGCCGAACACATCGACATCGAGAAACGCGGGGTCAGGCTGCCGACGGCGGGCATCCCGACCGAGATCGAACCGCTGGTCAAGGCGGTCAACGGCGCGCTCGACCGGCTCGACGCCGGCTATGAACGGCACAGACGCTTCCTCACCGACGCCGCGCATGAGTTGCGCACGCCGGTCGCGATCCTCAACACGCGCATCGCGTCGCTGCCGCCGACATCGGAGCGCTCCCGGCTGCAGCAGGATGCGGCGCGGCTTTCCACACTGACCGACCAGCTCCTCGACATCCAGCGGCTGGACCGACGGTCGGAACCGTTCCAGCCGGTCGATCTCGTGGCAGCGGCGCATGGCGTGGTCGCCGACCTCGCGCCGATGGCCTTCGGCGCCGGGTACGACATGTCCTTCGACGCCGCTCCCGGGCGGATCGTTACGACGGGCGACCGCATGTCGATCGAAAGGGCGGTAACCAATCTCGTCCAGAACGCGATCGAGCATGGCGGCAACGGCGGCAAGATCACGATCAGCGTGGCGGCGCCCGCCGTCATCGCGGTCTCCGACGAAGGCGAAGGCGTGCCGCAGGCCGAACGCGAGAAGATCTTCCAGCCCTTCTACCGGCTGCGCCAACGCGACCAGGGCGCGGGCCTCGGCCTCAACCTGGTAGCGGAAATCATGCAGATGCATGGCGGCCGCGTCGAGCTGAACGATGTACAGCCGAAGGGCGCCTGCTTCCGCATGATCTTCAGGCCGGAACGGACCGCCTGATCCCGGCTCAGCCTCCCACCGCCACGACGCGGACGCCGGCCGCCTCGAGCGCGGCGGCGATATCGGCCGGCGGCGCCCGGTCGGTGACCAGTTCGCCGACGCCCGAAAAGTCGCAGACCTGAACGAGGCCGTGCTTGCCGAACTTGCTGTGGTCGGTGACGACCAGCGTGCGCTGGCCGCGCGACAGAACCTTGCGCGCGAACTCCGCCTCTTCGAGCTCGTAGTCCATGATGCCGTGTACTGCGTCGACCGCACCGGCCGAGATCACCGCATGCGTCACGCTGAACCGCCCGACAAAATCGATCGCCGAGACACCGAAGGCCGCGCCGCTGTCGCTGCGCAGCTCGCCCCCGGCCATATAGACCTTGTTGCCGTTCACCGTCGCCAGGGTGCGCGCGATATCGGAGGAATTCGTCACCACGGTGAGCCGGCGGTGGCCCGTCAGTTCGCGCGCCAGGTAGCTGGTCGTCGTGCCGGTATCCAGCATAACGGACTCGCCGTCGCGGATCGTCGCCGCGACCTGTCGCGCGATCGCACGCTTGGCGCCGGCATGCTCGCGCATGCGGCGTTCGAACGGCGCCTCTCCGGCAAGAGCGGGCAGGCCGACCGCGCCATGCATCTTGACGATCGCGCCATCCCTGGAGAGCGGCTTGACGTCGCGGCGCACCGTTTCCAGCGAAACGCCGAGCCGGTCGGCCAGGCTGGCGATGGTGACCGTGCCCTCCTCCTGGAGCAGACGCAGGATTTCGGCGTGACGCTTCGAGTGGTTCATGTGCCTTCGCCCCTGGAGCCCTGCCCGTCCGAACGGTCGCGCGCTCCGTCCATTTGAATTCGCCCGCCCCGGTGCGGGCCCGGCGAAGATCGGTTGCGATTCCCGCCAGCCCGACGCGATGGCCATTGACCGGTTCTTTCGCTTCTTGAATGGCAGAAGAACGGCATCCAGTCAAAAAATCACAAAAAGCCTCGGATGCGCGTTGACAAGCGCGTTGACCCTGCGTGACATTGCAAGCCGTGACGGGCCTGCGGGGAAAGTCGCCGCAAGAGCGACCAGGCCAAGCATGCACCATGGAAAAGCTGGAATCTCCAGTGGGCGAGCAGGAGGATCAAGATGCTTTCGCGCAATCGCATGGCCGGCGCCGCGCTCGGGGCGGTCGCCCTTTGCACGGCTTTCTCGCATTCGCCCGCCTGGGCGCAGGAATCGACGGATCCGATCAAGCTGACGCTGCACGACTGGACGGGGCAGCTCATCACCACCAACATCATGGGCGAGGTGCTCAAGAAGGCCGGCTACAACGTGGAGTATGTGCAGGCCGACTATCTGGCGCAGTTTGCGGGCCTCGAAGCGGGCGACCTGCATGTCGCGATGGAGATGTGGGAGACCACCGGCCGCGAGGCCATGGACGCGGCGACGGCCACCGGCAAAGTCGAGAATTTCGGACCGACCGGAATGAAGGCCAAGGAGGAATGGTGGTTCCCCGACTATATGAAGGAAAAGTGCCCGGGCCTGCCGAACTGGGAAGCGCTGAAGGACGAGACCTGCGCCGAAGCCTTCTCGACGGCCGAGACCGCGCCGAAGGGGCGCTATCTCGGCGGGCCGGTCACCTGGGGCGGGTTCGACGACGAACGCGTGGAGGCGCTCGGCCTGCCCGTCGAAGTGATCCATGCCGGCACGGATGCCGCGCTCTTTGCGGAGCTGGAGAGCGCCTATCAGCGGCAGGCGCCGATCCTGCTCTGGGTCTACGCGCCGCATTGGGCCCCTGTGAAGTACAAGGGCCAATGGGTCGAATTCCCCGAATTCACGAAGGAGTGCTACGCCGACCCGAAATGGGGCTCGAACCCCGATGCGCTCTATGACTGCGGCAAGCCGCATGGCGATATCTGGAAGGTCGGCTGGGCCGGCGTGAAGGACAAGTGGCCGGGCGCCTACAATGCGATCAAGGCCTTCATGATCGACAATGACGAGATGGGCCAGATGATCACCAAGGTGGATCTCGACGGTAAGAAGGTCGAGGATGTGGTGGCCGAATGGATCGGCGCCAACGAGGCGCGCTGGTCGGAGTGGATCAAGAAATAGGCTGCGGCCGATCAGAGACTTCGCAGCCGTGTCCCTTCGACCTTCTGGACGTCCCGGGCCCGCGGGAATGTGCGGCTCGGGGCGAGCGCCCCTTGGGGAGCAGCATCCATGACCGCTGCTCCCAAGCTGGTATGCCGCAATGTCTGGAAGGTGTTCGGCGCAGGTGCGGCCGAGTTCCTGGCCGGGAACGGGAACCCTTCTCCCGACCAGCTCGGCGCGGCCGGGCTGGTCGGCGCCGTTCGCGCGGTGGAGCTCGAAGTCCGCAGCGGCGAGATCTTCGTGATCATGGGCCTGTCGGGATCCGGCAAGTCGACGCTCGTGCGCTGCCTTTCGCGCCTGGTCGAACCGACGGCAGGCGAGATCCTGTTCAACGGCGAGAACCTGCTGGCGGCCAGCGAGACGCGGATGATCGAGATCCGCCGCCACCAGATGGGCATGGTGTTCCAGAACTTCGCCCTGCTGCCGCATCTGTCGGTGCTCGCCAATGTGGCGTTTCCGCTCGAGGTGCAGGGTATCGGCCGCCCGGAGCGCGAAGCCCGCGCGGCCAGGATGATCGAGCTGGTCGGCCTCTCCGGCAAGGAAACGGCCTTTCCGCGCGAGCTTTCCGGCGGACAGCAGCAGCGTGTCGGCATTGCCCGCTCGCTCGCAGTCGAACCCGAATTGTGGTTCCTCGACGAGCCCTTCTCGGCGCTCGATCCGCTGATCCGCCGCGAGATGCAGGACGAGTTCGTCCGCCTGCAGTCGCAGCTCAAGAAGACCATCGTCTTCATCACCCACGATTTCGACGAGGCGATCAGGGTGGCCGACCGCATCGCCGTCATGCGCGACGGGGCGGTGGTCCAGGCCGGCACGCCCGAGGACATCGTGCTCAGCCCCGCAACGCCCTATGTCGCCGAGTTCACGCGCAACGTGCCGAAAGCCAAGGTGGTCAGGGCGGCTTCGCTCATGAAGCCTGACGGCGGCGCGCCGTCCGAGCCGGCGATCGCCGAACGGGCAACGATCGCCGAGGCGGCGCCGCTCTTCGCCGCCGGGATGACGCATCTGCGGGTTGTCGACACGTCAGGCAGGACCGTCGGCAGGCTCGACCGCGACGACGTCGTCGACGTGATGATGCGAGGCTGACGATGGCGACGCGCGCTCCTTCGCTCGACGCGGCCGCGACCCTCCGCCAAGGCCAACGCCCCGCGGGCGTCACGGGGTTTCCGCTGGCCTGGGCCGCCGCGATCCTCGCCTTCGTCCTGCTCTGGCAGTTCGGCGAGGATTTCGCGGGCTGGGCGTTCGACTATCCGAAGACCTTCATCATTCCGGCGGCCCGCTGGATCAGCGACGCGATGAAATGGCTGCTCAACGAGGCGAGCTTCGGCCTCTTCACCTTCACCGAGCTTACCCGCTTCATCGCTGCCGTCATCGACGTGCCTTACCGGCTGGCCCTCAGCCTGCTGTCGACCGGCTTCCTCTCCGGCCAGGGCTCGGGGGCGGCGCAACTCCTGCCGCCGCTCTCCTGGATCGCCGTGATCGCGATCATGATCCTGACCGGCCTCCACGCAGGCGGGACCCGGCTCGCGCTCCTGGTCGGTGCGTGCTTCGGCTTCCTCGCCGTCTTCGGACAGTGGGACAGCGCCATGGTGACGCTCGCCTCGATCATCGTCGCGGTGCCGCTCGGGGTCGCCGGCGGGCTGCTGCTCGGCATCGCCGCCTATCGCTGGCCGCGTTTCGAGGCCGCGCTGAAGCCGCTGCTCGACCTGATGCAGACGATCCCGGTCTTCGCCTATCTGGTGCCGATCCTGTTCCTGTTCGGCTTCGGCCCGACCGCGGCGATCGTGGCGACGCTGATCTACGCCATGCCGCCGATGACCCGGATCACCGTCCTGTCCCTGCGTTCCGTGCCGCCGGAGATCCTCGACCTGGGCAAGATGACCGGGTGCACGCGCCGCCAGATGACATGGCGCCTGCTGGTGCCCACGGCCAAGGACAGCCTGATGGTCGGCGTCAACCAGGTGATCATGCTTTCGCTCAACATGGTCATCATCGCCTCGATGATCGGGGCCGGCGGCCTCGGCTTCGACGTGCTGGCCGCGCTGCGCCGGCTCGACATCGGCGCCGGGCTGGAAGCAGGCCTTGCGATCGTGGCGCTCGCCGTCGCACTCGATCGCCTGAGCCAGGCCTTCGCCGATCGCGCCGCCGCGCCGGCCGCGCCGCCGCCCGGAACGGGCCTCGCCGAGCGCCATCCCTACACGCTCGCGGCGGTCGCCCTGGTCCTGATCACGGGCCTGGCCGGCCTCGTCCTGCCCGCGGTGCAGACCTATCCGGAAAGCCTGCAGGTCTCGACCGCCCCGTTCTGGTCGCAGTTCGTCGCATGGATCAACGTCAACTTCTTCGATGTGCTGGAGGCCGCCAAGAACGCGGTGCTGCTCAATATCCTCGTACCGTTCAAGCGGCTGCTCTCCGGCCTGCCCTGGTTCGGGGTCGCCGGGCTGCTCGCCTTCGCCGGCTATCGGCTCGGCGGCATCCGGCTCGCCGCGCTGGTCGGCGCCCTCGCCTTCCTGATCGCGGCCACGGGCCAATGGGAGAAGGCGATGGTGACCGTCTATCTCTGCGGCATCTCGGTGATCGTCGCGGCCCTGCTCGGCATCCCCGTCGGTATTCTCGCGGCCGAACGCGACAGGCTGTGGCGCTGGCTGCAGGTGGTGATCGACACGCTGCAGACGCTGCCTTCCTTCGTCTATCTCATGCCCGCGGTGATGCTGTTCCGCGTCGGCGACTTCACCGCCATGATCGCCGTCGTCGCTTTCGCCGTCGCGCCGGCCATCCGCTATACCGTGCTCGGCCTGCAAAAGGTCGATCCGCACCTGATCGAAGCCGGCCGGGCGATGGGCTGCACGCGCTTGCAACTGCTGACCAAGATCAAGCTCAGGCTGGCGCTGCCCGAGATCCTGCTCGGCATCAACCAGACGATCATGTTCGCCCTGTCGATGCTGGTCATCACCGCCCTGGTCGGCACGCGCGACCTGGGGCAGGAGGTCTATATCGCGCTAACCAAGGCCGATACAGGGCGCGGCATCGTGGCGGGACTGGCGGTGGCGTTCATCGCCATCATCGCGGACCGGCTGATTTCGGCGGCAAGTGCCCGCGCCAGAGCGCGGCTCGGCCTGACATGAGAGGGCTGCGATGACCGCCAATGAAGACAGGATCCGTGCGCTGCCGATCTGGCAAGGCAGCGTCTCCATCGAACCCATGCATGGCGGCATCAGCAACGAGAGCTATCTGGTAACCGACGGCGCCGGCAAGCATGTGGTGCGCTTCGGCAAGGACTATCCGTTCCACCACGTCTTCCGCGACCGCGAAGTGATGACAGCGCGGGCCGCGCATCAGGCCGGCTTCGCACCCGAACTGCAATATTCGGAGCCCGGCATCATGGTGTCGGCCTATATCGGGGCGAGGACCTACGGCCCAGAGGACGTTCGCGCCAATCCCGAGCGCATCGCCCGGCTGATGCGGCAGTTCCATGAGGAAATGCCCAGGCACGTCTCCGGCCCGGGTTTCATGTTCTGGGTCTTCCATGTCATCCGCGACTATGCGCGAACGCTCGAGCGCGGCGGCAGCCGCAAGGTGCCGGAATTGCCGTCCTATCTGGCGCTTGCGGAGGAACTCGAGCGCGCGCAGGCGCCGCTGCCCATCGTCTTCGGCCACAACGACCTCCTGCCGGCCAACTTCCTCGACGACGGGCAGCGGCTGTGGCTGATCGACTTCGAATATGCCGGCTTCTCGACCGCCATGTTCGACCTTGCCGGGACCGCCTCCAACGCCGGAATGACGCAGGAGCAGTCGCTCAGCCTGCTCACCGCCTATTTCGGCCGGGAGCCCGACCTGCCGATGCTGCGCTCGCATGCCGCCATGCAATGCGCCTCGCTGCTGCGCGAGGCGATGTGGAGCATGGTGTCGGAGCTCCACCTCAATGCGCCGGGCGCCGACTACGTCGTCTATACGGGCGAGAATCTCGCCAGGCTGGACGCAGCGCTCGACCGCTACCGCACGACCTACGGAAAGACCCCATCATGACCCTGCCAAGCCATGCCCAGATCGTCGTCATCGGCGGCGGCATCATCGGCTGCTCCACCGCCTATCACCTGGCGCGCGACCACAAGGCCGACGTCGTCCTTCTCGAGCAGGGGCGGCTGACGTCGGGCTCGACCTGGCACGCCGCGGGGCTGGTGGGCCAGTTGCGGTCCTCCGCCTCGATCACCCGGGTGCTGAAATATTCGGTCGATCTCTACAAGCGCCTCGACGCGGAGACGGGCCTCGCCACCGGCTGGAAGATGACCGGGTGCCTCAGGCTGGCGACGAACCAGGACCGCTGGACGGAGTTCCGCCGGCTGGCGACGACGGCACGGAGCTTCGGCATAGACATGGAACTTCTGTCGCCGGCCGAAGTGAAGCGGATGTGGCCGCTGATGGAGGTCGGCGACCTGGTGGGCGCGTCCTGGCTGCCGACCGACGGCCAGGCGAGCCCCTCCGACATCACCCAGTCGCTCGCCAAGGGCGCACGCATGCACGGCGCCAGGCTGTTCGAAGGCGTGCGCGTCACCGGCTTCGCCATGAAGGACGGCCGCATCGCCGCGGTGAAGACGACCAGGGGCGACATCGCCTGCGAGAAGGTGGTGAATTGCGCCGGCCAATGGGCGCGCCAGGTCGGCGCCATGGCCGGGATCAACGTGCCGCTGCAGCCGGTCAAGCATCAATACATCATCACCGAGAGGATCGACGGGCTGGCGACCGACGCGCCGACGATCCGCGATCCCGATCGCCGGACCTATTTCAAGGAGGAGGTCGGCGGCCTCGTCATGGGCGGCTACGAGCCCGACCCGCAGGCCTGGACGACCGGCGACGTGCCCGACGACTGGGAGTTCCGCCTGTTCGACGACGACTTCGACCATTTCGAACAGCATATGACCCAGGCGATCGAGCGCATTCCCGCGCTCGCACGGGCCGGCGTCAAGCAGATGATCAACGGGCCCGAGAGCTTCACGCCCGACGGCAACTTCATCCTCGGATCGGCGCCGGAATGCTCCAACATGTTCGTCGGCGCCGGCTTCAACGCCTTCGGCATCGCATCCGGCGGCGGCGCCGGCTGGGTGCTCGCCCAATGGGTCGTCGACGGCGAGGCGCCGCTCGATCTCTGGGTGGTCGACTTGAGACGCTTCTCGAACCTCCATCGCGACCGGCAATGGGTGGCGGACCGCACGCTCGAGGCCTATGGCAAGCATTACACCATCGCCTTCCCGCATGAGGAATATGTCTCGGGCCGGCCGGCGATCGTCTCGCCGCTCTATGAGAAGCTGAAAGGCCACAACGCGGTGTTCGGCTCGAAGCTCGGCTGGGAGCGGCCGAACTGGTTCGCGCCGCCGGGCACGGAAGCCCGGGACGTCTATGCGATGGGCCGCCAGAACTGGTTCGATGCGGTCGGCGAGGAGCACCGGCATGTGCGCGAGAAGGTCGGCATCTTCGACCAGTCGTCCTTCGCCAAATACGAGCTTTCCGGCCCGGACGCGCAGAAGGCGCTCGACTGGATCTGCGCCAACGACACCGGCAAGCCGGTGGGGCGGCTGACCTACACGCAGCTTCTCAACACCCGCGGCGGCATCGAGGCCGACCTGACCGTGGCGCGCCTGGCGGAGGAGCGGTTCTACATCGTCACCGGCACCGGCTTCCGCACCCATGACCTCGCCTGGATCCGCGACCACATCGCGCCGTCGCTCAACGCGGCACTCGTCGACGTGACCGAGGATTTCGGTACGCTGTCGCTGATGGGCCCGAGCGCGCGCCATGTGCTTCAGGCGGTGACGGATGCCGACGTCTCGAACGCGGCCTTTCCTTTCGGCCATGTGCGGGAGATCGCCATAGCGGGCCACAGGGTCAGGGCGCTGCGCGTCACCTATGTCGGCGAGCTCGGCTGGGAACTGCATGTGCCGATCGCCGCGACGGGCGACGTCTTCGACGCACTGATGGCATCAGGCAGGCCGCACGGCATCCGGCCGGTCGGCTACCGCGCACTGGAATCGCTGCGGCTGGAAAAAGGCTACCGCGCCTGGGGTTCCGACATCACGCCCAACGATACGCCTCAGGAGGCAGGCCTCGGCTGGGCGGTCAAGCTGCGGAAGAACACCGATTTCATCGGCAGGCGGGCGCTGGAGGCGATCAACGGCGCACCGCTGAAGAAACGGCTTGCCGCCTTCACGGTCGACGCGCCCGACATCGTGCTGGTCGGCCGCGAGACCATCCTGCGCAACGGCGAGCCCGTCGGCTACCTCACCAGCGGCGGCTATGGCTACACCGTCGGCAGGAACATCGGCTACGGCTATGTGCGCAACGCCGACTACGTATCCGACGATTTCCTGGCCACGGGCGACTTCGAGCTGGTGGTGGCCATGGAGCGCACGGCGGCGACCGTCCACATGGAACCGCTCTACGACCCGGCCGGAGCGAAGGTGAAGTCGTGATTTCGATGGAGACGAATGAATGACCGGCTCGTTGCGTTCCCCTCCGGCTTGCCCGCCGGAGCAAGGCATGGAGGACAAACGCCCATGACCTTCCACGCGGACCGCCATGTCCACATCCTCATCATCGGCGGCGGAGCCATCGGCACCTCGGTCGCCTACCATCTCGCCCGCGACGGCGCGAAGGACGTATTGCTGGTGGAGAAGGCGCAGCTGACCCACGGCTGCACCTGGCACGCCGCGGGACTTGTCGGACAGCTTCGGGGCAAGCGCAACCTGACCCGGCTGATGCAGAATTCCGTCGCCGTCTTCGACCGGCTGGAGCAGGAGACCGGGCAGCATATCGCCTGGAAGAAGGTCGGCTCGCTGCGGCTTGCCGGCAGCGCCGCACGCTGGAGCGAGATCCGCCGCTCCATGACCCAGGCAAGAAGCTTCGGCGTCGAATGCCATTCGTTGTCGGCGCAGGAGGCGGCCGAGCGGTTTCCCTTCATCGTCAAGGACGGCATCCAGGGAGCGGCCTATATCCCCGGCGACGGCTATATCGACCCCTATTCCCTGACCATGGCCTATGCCAGGGGCGCGCGCATGAACGGCGCCAGGATCGAGGAGGGCGTCACCGTCGAGGAGATCGTGGTGGAAGACCGGCGTGCCGTCGGCGTCGTCACCAATGCCGGCACCATCGGCTGCGACATCCTCGTCAACTGCGCAGGTCTCTGGGCGAAGCGCGTCGGCAGGATGGCCGGCGTGCCGCTCGCGGCCGGGGTCGTGGAGCACCAGTATTTCCTGACCGAGAAGAAGCTGACGCTCGATCCCGACCTCACCACGCTGCGCGATCCCGACAACAATTTCTATCTGAAGCCCGATACCGGAAGCTTTGCCATCGGCGGCTGGGAAGACGGCACCCGGGGCTGCTGGCGCGGCGAGCCGCCACTCGATTTCGGCCGCGAGCTGTTCGCGCCCGACATGGAGCGGCTGGCGCTCTTCGCCCTGCCCGCCGCCGACCGCCTGCCCGTGCTGAACGAGATCGGCATCCAGACCGTCATCAACGGACCGATCCCGATATCCTTCGACGGGGAGCCGATCCTGGGGCTGGCGCCGGAGCTCGACAACTTCTTCGTCGCCTGCGGCTTCACCGCCGGCATCGCCGCTTCGGGCGGGGTCGGCCTCGCGCTCTCCAATATGATCCTGCATGGCGATGCCGGGATGGATCTCTGGCCCTTCGACGTTCGCCGCCTCGGCGCGGTGCAGGCCCAGGGACGCTATCTCGAGGAACGCGCCGTGGAGGCCTATGGCGCCTATTACAAGATCCACTGGCCGGGCGAGGAAGCACATGCCGCGCGCGGCCTCCGACGCTCGCCGCTGCATGAGGCACTCGGGGCCAGGGGCGCGCAGTTCGGATCGAAATTCGGCTGGGAGCGCCCGAACTGGTTCGCGTCCAGCGGCGAGACGAGAGATGACCCGTCCTTCGAAGGCAAGCCGAACTGGTTCGACGCGGTCGGACGAGAGGTGAAGGCCATCCGCGAGCGCGCGGCGCTGATCGACCAGACGTCCTTCTCCAAATTCGAGATTTCTGGCAAGGGCGCGCTGGCCGCGCTGCAACGCATCGCCGCCAACGACCTTTCCGGACCGCCTGAGAAGGCCGTCTACACCCAGCTCTGCAACGAGAAGGGCGGCATCGAGGCCGACGTCACGATCCTGCACCTGCGCGACGACCTGCTCTATCTGATCACCGGATCGGGTTTCGGGGTGCGCGACAGCCATTGGGTCGGGCGGCATCTTCCGGCGGATCTCGCCTTGCGGGACGTGACCGACCAGTTCGCGACGATCAATCTGTGCGGGCCGGCGGCGCGGCAGATCCTCCAGTCGGTGACCGACGACGACATGTCCAACGCCGCCCATCCGTTCCTCGCCGCCCGCTTCATCGAGCTGGGTCACGCGAACGTGCTCGCCGTGCGCATCGGCTATGTCGGCGAGCTCGGCTACGAGCTCTACATTCCGCAGCCCTATGCCGCCCATCTCTATGAAACGCTGCGGGCGGCGGGCGAAGCTTTCGGCATCGCGGACGCCGGCTACCGCGCGATCGACGCCTGCCGCATGGAAAAGGGCTATCTCTACTGGTCTGGCGACATCACGCCCGACTACAACCCCTATGAAGCAGGCCTCGGCTTCGCGGTCGCGCTCGGCAAGGGCGACTTCATCGGCCGCGATGCGCTCGCCAGGATCAAGGCCGGGGGCGTGAAGCGGAAGCTCTGCTCCTTCACCGTCGAAGGCTTCGCACCGTTCCATGGCGGCGAGGCGATCCTGTCCAGCGGCAAGGTGGTCGGCTGGACCTCGTCCACCGGCTATGGCTACACGCTCGGCAAGACCATCGCCTTCGGTTATCTGCCGGTCGAGCTGGCTGGCGCGACCGATTTCGAGATCGAGGCCTTCGGCAAGGCCTATGCGGCGCGGCGCGGGCCGCGCACGCTCTACGACCCCGAGATGAAGAGGCTGAAGGCATGACCGACGACCATGGCCTCGCACTCGCGCGCGAGACGCTGCGGTCCCTGCCGCTCCTGTCGGACTATGACGGCCCGGTCGAGCGGCTCGGCGGGCTGACCAACCTCGTCTTCCGCGTCGGCGACCACTGCCTGCGCATTCCCGGCAAGGGCACCGAGGAATATATCAACCGTGCCAACGAGGCGCAGGCGGCGCGCGAGGCCGCACGCGCCGGCGTCAGCCCGGAGGTCGTGTTCTTCGACGAGAAAAGCGGCATCATGGTCACCCGTTTCGTGGCCGGGGCTGAGACGCTGTCGCCGGAAGGCTTCAAGACGATCCGGGGCGCCCCGGCGCGCGCCGGCAGGATCTTCCGGAAGCTGCACGGCTCGGACGCGGTCTTCCATTTCCGCTTCGAACTCTTTTCGATGATCGACGACTATCTGAAGGTTCTTTCCACCAAGGAGGTCTCGCTGCCTCAGGGCTACCACGACGTCGTGCGCGAGGCCGATACCTTGCGGGCCGCGCTTGCCGCGCATCCGCTTCCGCTCGCCGCCTGCCACTGCGACCCGCTTTGCGAGAACTTCCTCGATACGGGCGACCGCATGTGGGTGGTCGACTGGGAATATGCGGGGATGAACGATCCGATGTGGGATCTCGGCGATCTTTCGGTGGAAGGAGGATTCGACGCGGTTCAGGACGAGCAGATGATCGAAGCCTATTTCGGCGGCGAGCCGCGCCCGGCCGAACGCGGCCGCATCGCCGTCTACAAGGCGATGTGCGATCTTCTGTGGACGCTGTGGGGCCTGATCCAGCTCGCCAACGGCAACCCGGCCGACGACTTCCGCAGCTATGCCGACCGCCGCTTCGCCCGCTGCAAGGCCCTGATGGAGACGGCGGATTTCGCCCGGCATGTCGACGCGGTCCGGCGGGGATAGGTCGCGCCGCGGACAGTCGCCCTTGCCCGCGATCCTTGCGCCCCTCCCAAAAAGGCGATGATTGGTCTGTGAATTCGCGCCTCAAACGATGGAAAGCCTGGAATCGCGATGCAGGTCAAAAGGCTGAAGGACGCCGATCGGCGCTGGCTGATCAAGACAGGCAGCGCCTCCCTGGTGCTGTCGCTGACGGCATGCCAGAGCGTGCTCGATATCGGCGAGACGGCCGGAGATGCGAAATCCGGTGCGACCTATCTGACCTCGATCCGCTCCGAACACGGCCTGCCGCCGCTGCATTCCGACCCCACGCTCGAACGCGCCGCGCTGCAGCAGGCCGGCTACATGGCCAGGAGCGGCCGGATGGAGCACACGACCGGCTGGGGCAAGGATTTTGCCTCACGCATGAAGGACAACGGCATCGACGGCGCGGCAGCCGAGAACATCGCCCATGGCGGCATGGAGCCGGCCGAGCTGTTCACGCGCTGGATGAACTCCAGCGGCCATCGGCGGAACATGCTCGACCCACGCTTCTCGCGCTTCGGCCTCGCTTATGCGCGGGAGGCCAAGGACACGCACAAGCGCTACTGGGCATTGGTACTGGGGCGATAACAACATCATTTTCGACGGTTTGCGGCTCGCCCCTCATCCGACTGAAGCAAAACGGTTTTCGGCGCTGCTTTCATGGCAGGGCAGCACCGACGATCAAAGGCTGGCGCCAATCTTGCAACTGCCGCCTACTGTTTCTTCGGGAGTTTCTTCACTGCAATGGGCGGCGCTCCGTAGATCACCACCGGGCGCCCCCACGGCCATTGATCATACATGGCGGCGCGCTGGTCCGCGCTGCGGTTGAGGTCGATCCTCTGCATGCATTCGGCAAAGGCGTCATTGCGTTTCGTGAAGCCATAGGAACGGCATTTCGCCTCGTCCGCCGCGCGACGCTCCTCCGCGGTCATGCAACCGCTGGAGAACCCCGCGATCGCTGAAAGGACAAGGATCCTGCGCCACATCTCCCGAATCTCCTCACGGCAAACATGACATGCATTGTATAGTTTGCTGCAATGCCGGATAGTCCCTGCGTCGAAACTCGCTCCTCAGGATGAGGTTCCCGCGCATCGCAGGGACGCCTGGCAAATTCGCCAGCCCCGAGAATTCCATCAAAGCCAGAATTCTATCAAAGCTTGCCTTGCGGCGCGAGCAAGGCGAGGACAGGCAATGCAGGCAATGTCTCAGCCTGAGATCGGATTCTTGGCTTCGATTGCAATGGGGTCGGTTTCGATCAGCCGAAGCGATGTCACCATGTCTGCCGTTTGCGTCTTGTATTTGAGAAAGTGCGCTGTGGCCAAATGAGCCTGATAGGCAGCCTGGTCGGCGTAGCCTTCGATCACGCGCACCGCATTTCGGCTCTCCTTCACCGACACCGCGAAAAGGAACATCACCCCGGGCTCGAGCCGAACCGAGGCCTCGATTTCTTCCGCCAGCAATGCGGTGTAGGCGTCGATGCGATCCGGGTCTATTTCCAGTTCGGCGATCCTGACGATCATCGAGTCGCTCCGCTTCTTGTGGAGCCGCGCTCCCCCGCCTGGCACAACGCTCAATCAGTACGGCACGACATGGCGCCGCGTCACGTCGGACGGCCGCCCTGCCAGGGAAAGCCGCGTCTTCTGCTTCGTGCGTTCCGCGACGACCTTGCCTCCGGCGATGACGCAAAGCCGCTCCGCGCGCAGCCGCAAGGCCTCGATGGGGTCGCCGGCATCGAGCACCACCAGGCTCGCCTTCCTGCCGGCGGCCAGCCCGTAGTCGTCGAGCCCCATGATCGCGGCATTGACGTTGGTGACCATGTCGAAGCAGCGCCGCATGTCGGCCGGGCTCGACATCTGCGCGACATGAAGCCCCATGAAGGCCACGTCGAGCATGTCGGCGGCGCCGAGCGAATACCAGGGGTCGAGGACGCAATCCTGGCCCCAGCCGACGCGGATGCCATGGCGCAGCATCTCGGGAACGCGCGTGAGCCCGCGCCGCTTCGGGTAGGTGTCGTGGCGGCCCTGCAGCATGATGTTGATCAGCGGATTGGGGATCGCCGAGACCTCGGCCTCGGCGATGAGCGGCAGGAGCTTCGAGACGTAATAATTGTCCATGGAATGCATGGAGGTGAGATGCGACCCGGCCACCCTGCCCTGCAGCCCGAGCCGCTGCGTCTCATAGGCCAGCTGCTCGATATGGCGCGAATGCGGGTCGTCCGTCTCGTCGCAATGCATATCGACCATGAGGCCGCGCGCGGCCGCGATCTCGCAGAGCTCGGTGACGGAGCGCCGGCCGTCCTCCATCGTGCGCTCGAAATGCGGTATGCCGCCGACGACGTCGACGCCCATGTCGAGCGCGCGGACGGTGTTCTGCCGCGCCGTCGCGAAACGGTAGAGCCCGTCCTGGGGGAAGGCGACGAGCTGGAGGTCGATATAGGGCGCGACTGTCTTTTTCACCTCCAGCAGGGCCTCGACCGCGAGCAGCCGGTCGTCGCAGACGTCGACATGCGTGCGGATGGCGAGCAGTCCCATCGACACCGCCCAGTCGCAATAGGCGAGCGCGCGCTCGCGCACGGCTTCGTGGGTGAGCTGCGGCTTGAGTTCGCCCCACAGCGCGATGCCCTCCAGCAGCGTGCCCGAGGCGTTGATGCGCGGAATGCCGTAGGAAAGCGTGGCATCCATGTGGAAATGCGGATCGACGAAAGGCGGCGAGACAAGGTCGCCGCTCGCATCGACCACCCTGCCCGCCTCCGCGGCTATGTTCTCCTCGATCGCGGCGATCCGGTCCCCGCGGATGCCGATATCGGCGGTCCTGCCGTCGGGCAGCGTGCCACCCTTGACGATAATGTCGAAACTCATCGCTCGCCTTTCTGGTACGGGATCATCAGGGCCTTGGGATAGGTCGCGCGGCGCGCCACCAGGATCAAGGCCAGGATCGACAGGGCATAGGGCATCATCAGGAAGATCTGGTAAGGCACGACGCCGCCGGAGAGCTGCTGCAGCCTGATCTGATAGGCATCGAAGGCGGCGAACAGGATCGCGCCGAGCAGCGCTTTGCCCGGCCGCCACGAGCCGAATACGACCAGCGCGATGCAAATCCAGCCGCGGCCGTTGATCATCTCGAAGAAGAAGGAATTGAAGGCCGACATGGTGAGGAAGGCGCCGCCGACCGCCATCATCGCGGAGCCGGCCACCACCGCACGCATGCGGATGCCGCTGACGCTGATGCCCTGCGCCTCCACGGCCGAGGGGTTTTCCCCGGCCGCGCGCAGAGCGAGGCCGAGCGGCGTGCGATAGAGCGCCCAGGCGACGACGCCGACGCTCAGGAAGGCGAGATAGGTGAGCGGCGTCTGCGAGAACAGCGCTTCGCCGAGCACCGGGATGGCGGAAAGTCCGGGGATAGGCCAGGGCTGGAAAGGCTCGATCTTCGGCGGCGAGGTGACCTCGGGAAGCGCCAGCCTGTAGGTGAAGTAGGTGAGGCTCGTGGCGAGCAGGGTCACGCCGATCCCCACCACATGCTGCGACAGGCCGAGCGGCACGGTGAGCACGGCGTGAAGCAGACCGAACATCGCGCCGGCGAGAGCGGCGACGACGACGCCCGTCCAGAGATCGCCCCCGGAATAGACTGTGAACCAGCCGGCGAAGGCGCCGACGGTCATGATGCCCTCGATCCCGAGATTGAGCACGCCGGCACGCTCGCAGATCAGCTCGCCCATGGTGGCGAAGATCAGCGGCGAGGCGATGCGGATCGCGGCGACCCAGAAGGAGGCGGTGAAGAGGATTTCGAGGGCTTCCATCAGGCGGCGTCCTCTGACAGCGAAGCGCCTGGCAACCCCTGCCATGAAAGTAGAACGGAAAGCCTTTTGATTTCAGTCGGATAAGGCTTTGCCAGATACCCCTCTCCGTCCTGCCGGACATCTCCCCCACAAGGGGGGAGAGTGGCTGTCATCGATGACGGCATTCGTCCTGCGACGTTGACGATTGGCGAAACCCAAGCGGCCGGCCAGTCTCCCCCCTTGTGGGGGAGATGTCCGGCAGGACAGAGAGGGGTACGAAGATACGTGGCACTTTCATCCAGGATGGCGCCCGACGCCGGCCGGATGAGGGGTGCTCTCGACGCCGACATCCTCACCTCCATTTTATCCTGAACCGCGTCAGCAGGATCGCCGTCACCATGGTGAGCAGCGCGGTCGCGGTCATGACGTCGGCGATGTAGCTCGGCACCCCGGCCGAGCGGCTCATCGCGTCGGCGCCGACGAAGATGCCGGCGACGAAGATTGCCGACAGGACGACGCCGAGCGGGTTGAGCATGGCAAGCATGGCCACGACGATGCCGGAATAGCCGTAGCCCGGCGACAGGTCGAGCGTGAGGTTGCCCTTGAGGCCTGCAACTTCGGAGAAGCCGGCAAGGGCGGCGAGCCCTCCGGACAGCATCGCGGTCTTCATCAGCACCGGATTGACCGGTATGCCGGCAAAACGCGCCGCTTCCGGATTGTGGCCGACGGCACGCATCTCGTAGCCCAGCACCGTCTTCTTCATGACCACCCAGATCGCCACGGAAGCGATGAGCGCCAGCACGAAGCCGTAATGCAGGCGCTTGCCCCGGATGATCCGGGGCAGTTGCGCATCGGCGATCACCTTCGAGGATTGCGGCCAGCCGAGCCCGGTCGGATCCTTCAGCGGGCCTTCCAGCAGCATGGAAACGAAGAGCAGCACGATGAAGTTGAGAAGCAGCGTCGTCACCACTTCGTCGACGCCGAAGCGGGTCTTGAGCAATGCCGGCCCGAGCAGCAGCAGCGCGCCGGCCGCCATGGCCGAAACGGCGATGACGGGCAGGAGCAGTACAGACGGCAACGGCAGAGCGCCGGTGCCGAGCACGACCGTGACCACCGCGCCGACATAGAGCTGCGCTTCGGCGCCGATGTTCCAGAGCTTCGCGCGGAAGGCGACCGCGACCGCGAGCCCGGTGAAGATCAGCGGCGTCGCCCGGGTGAGCGTCTCCAGCGCGGCGAATTGCGAGCCCACCGCTCCCCTGGCGACGAGATAGAGGACCGAAAACGGCGATGCGCCGGCGGCGAGCACCAGAAGCGACGTGAAGACCAGCGTCGCCACGATCGCGCCGAGCGGGAACAGCAGGAGGACGGCGAGCGACGGCGCGGGTTTCGGCTCAAGGCGCATGGTTCGCTCCGGCTGGTCTCGGCGTACCCCTCATCCGACCGCGCGAAGCGCGGCCACCTTCTCCCACAAGGGGAGAAGGGAACGCCTGCAGCAGCGTATCGGTCAATCGCAAACGCCGGTGATTTGCAATTCCGGCAAAACTGGGCCCCGCCCTTCTCCCCTTGTGGGAGAAGGTGGCCTCGCGAAGCGAGGTCGGATGAGGGGTACGCCGCAAGGTGCTGGCGATCCCAGGAGAACGTCTCACGCCGCCGCCTCCGAATGTCCCGCCATCAGTTCCCCCAGTTCCCGGATCGAGCGTTCACCTCGCGCCGACGGCGTCGACAGCCGGCCCTTGGAGATGACCGCGATGCGGTCGGACAGCGCCAGGATCTCCTCCAGGTCTTCCGAGATCAGCAGGATCGCCGCGCCGCGCTCCCGCGCCTCCAGCAGCCTTCGGTGCACATAGGCGACGGCGCCGACATCGAGGCCGCGCGTCGGCTGGTTTGCGAGGATGATCGATGGTTCCGGATCGAGCGCCCGGCCGAGGATGAGTTTTTGCATGTTGCCGCCGGACAGGAGCCTGATGCGCGTTTCCGGCGACGGGCATTTGACGTCGTAGTCGCGGATGAGGCCGGCGGCAAAATCGCGCGCTGCACCCCAGTCGAGGAGGCCGCGGCGGCTGAAACGCACCGAGCGATAGCGCTCCGAGATCACGTTCTCGGCGACGCTCATATCGGCGATCGTGCCCACCGCGTGGCGATCCTCCGGTATGCGCGCGACGCCGCTGTCGAGCGCGGCCCGCGGCGACCAGTCGCGCGGCTCGGCGCCGTTGACGGCGATCCGGCCCGCCGAGGGCCGCAGGGTTCCGGCGATCAGCCCGGCGAGCGCCGACTGGCCGTTGCCCGAGACCCCGGCGAGGCCCATGATCTCGCCGCCCAGAAGCGTCATCGACACGCCGTCGAGACGGGCGCCCGTACCCGCAGAGGCGGTCGAGACCTGGTGAAGCGAAAGCAGCGCCGCGCCGCGGCGCACCGGGGTCACCGGAGGCGAGACGACCTCCTGCCCGACCATCAGAGCGGCCAGTTCCGAGCGGCTGGTGGCAGCCGTGGCGCGCTCTCCCGCGAGCCTGCCTGCGCGCAGCACCAGAACGCGGTCGCTCACGGCCATCACCTCATGCAGCTTGTGCGAGATGAAGATGATGGACAGGCCCCTGGCGACGAGCAGCTTCAGCGTACCGAACAGAGCCTCGGTCTCACCCGGCGTCAGCACAGCCGTCGGCTCGTCGAGGATCAGTATGCGCGCATCGCGATAGAGCGCCTTGAGTATCTCGACACGCTGGCGCTCCCCGACCGACAGCGTCGCGACCGTCGCGTCGGGATCGACCGCCAGGCCGAAATCGGCGGAGAGCTGGCGGATGCGCCTACGGGCGGCGCCACGGTCCAGCCGGGGGCGCCACAACGCCTCGGTGCCGAGCGCGATGTTCTCCATCACGGTCATGTTGTCGGCCAGGGTGAAATGCTGATGCACCATGCCGATGCCGGCCGACAGGGCCGCCTTGGGATCGCCCGGCGGAAGGCTCCTGCCGAAGGCCTCGACCGCGCCTTCGTCGGCCACGTAGTGCCCGAACAGGATGTTCATCAGCGTCGTCTTGCCGGCGCCGTTCTCGCCCAGCAGGGCGACCACCTCGCCCTGTTTCAGGTCGAAGGAGATCGCGTCGTTGGCGACGAGCGTGCCGAAACGCTTGGTTACGCCGGAGAGACGCAGGACGGGAGCCGGGTCGGTGCCTGCTTGTGAGCCGGGAGTTTCCATCAAGTTCCTGGGCGGGTCGAATATTCGAGGGTCTGCCCAACATCACATCCGTCAGTTCCCACAGACGGGGATACGATGCCGGCAGGCAGATGAGAAGCAGCGTCGGAGCTCGATGCCACCCCTCATCCGGCCCTTCGGGCCACCTTCTTCCCGTTGACGGGGAGAAGGGAAGAGGTGCTCAGCCCGACTTCGGCTCGCCGTCATTGATCTCCACGGTGAAGGAGCCGTCCTTGATGGCCTTCTCCTTCTCGGCCACCTTGGCCTTCACCGCATCGGGCACCTTGCCCTCGAAGGTGCCGAGCGGCGCGAGCGAGCAGCCGCCGTTCTTCATGAAGGAATAGACGCCGTAATCGTCGGCCTTGAAAGTGCCGGCCTTGACCTCGGCGATGGCCTTGTCGAGGGTCGGCTCGAAATGCCACAGCGCAGAAGCGACGACCGTTTCGGGATAGTCGGCCTGGGTATCGATGACATTGCCGATGGCCAGCACGCCCTTCTCCTTCGCCGCATCCGAAACGCCGAAACGCTCGGCATAGAGCAGGTCGGCGCCGCCGTCGATCTGGGCAAAGGCCGTCTCCTTGGCCTTGGGCGGATCGAACCAGGAGCCGATGAAGGACACCTGGAACTTCGCGTCGGGGGCGCTCTCCTTCACACCCGCCATGAAGGCGTTCATCAGCCGGTTCACTTCGGGAATGGGATAGCCGCCGACCATGCCGATGTTCTTCGACTTCGTCATGGCGCCGGCGATGATGCCCGACAGGTAGGAAGCGTCCTGGATGTAGTTGTCGAAGACGGCGAAGTTGGGCAGGGCCGCGTCCGGCTTGAAGCTCGATCCTTCCAGGAAGGCGATATCGGGATAGTCCTTGGCGACGGAGCGCGCGGCGTCCTCCACGCCGAAGACCTCGCCGACGATCAGCTTGTGGCCGGCCTCGCAATATTCGCGCATCACGCGCTCATAGTCGTTGTTGGACGTGTTCTCCGAATAGACATATTCGATGTCGCCGCGATCCTTGGCTGCATTCGCGGCCTTGTGGATGCGGCTCACCCATTGCTGTTCGACCGGCACGGTGTAGATCGCCGCGACCTTGATGGGATCGGCGGCCAGCAGTCGGCCCGGCAGGCCGCCGAATGCGGCAAGGGCGGTACCGGCGCCCGCGGCTTTCAGCACGGCGCGGCGCGACGGAAGAAAAGGACGTTGTCCTGATTGCAGTCTCATGATTGTTCGACCCTCTGGCTTGTCCGATGTCTTCTTGGCGAAGCTTTTTATCGTCTGGTCAAGGTTAGGCGAAATCCGCCGCACCGGCAATGCGGCGTCCCTCTCTTCCCCGGCCGAATGATCAGAAGCCGCCGCCGGACGCCGCGCCGGAAGCCAGCAGCAGCACATAGGACACCACCGTGACGATGAGCCCGCGGAAGGCCCGACCGACGTGACCGTATTTCGAGCGGTTGATGGCCGAGAGGTTGTCGACATTGCCCAGATATTCGCGGAACAGATAGTCGGGCTTGTCGCCGCCATTGTGTGCGGCGAGGAACGCCTCGCGATTCGCCGGCCAGCCGCCCCAATAGAGCGAGGTCGACGTGGTGCGGTGGCGCGGCAGCACGACCAGGATCGCCGAAACCATAGAGACGACGGCCGAGATCGCCAGCGCCGCGGAGAAGACGATGACCAGCGGATCGCCGTTCAAGTAGCGGTTGAGCGTAAAAACCCCCCTGCCTTCGGCCGAGGAAACGAGGAAGGCAATCATGAAGGTGAATATGTAAGCCGCCTTCTGGTCGGCGATCCGGATCTGGTCGTAGAATACGTCGTTTATCTTCTTAAGGTGGTCAAGATAGAGTTTTGGCTCGGACGATTCTTCAGCAGCCTCCGCTTCGGCTACTTCAGGTAGAGTCGATTCGACTTGTTCGATATCCATGATGAAATGTCCGTTGCCCAAATTTTGAGCGCTTTGTTGCCGAAGCGTCGAGCCGTCGCCAATGAAAACTTGACACTCCAATCGATTTGCACACATATCCTCGACCCGAGAGGCGGCACAAGAAAAAGAAAAAGACATGCGCAAGTTTCGGGCGGGGGTGGCAGCACTTGCGGTGCTGGGGTGTATGGTATCGGCGCATGCCGAGATCTTCCCGCGATCGCAGCCGGCCGCAGGGTCGGTCATAGCCCGCAAGTCGGGCGAAGAGGTCCAGTTCATCGATCTCGCCGGTTGGCGCGGCGTCGACATCAGGCAGAACCTGCTCGCCGGCGACGAATTGCGCACCAACGCCTATGGCCACCTTGCAATATTGTTCGCAGACGACACCCAACTGCGCATGGGCCGCAACACGACGCTGGTCGTGAAGAAAGTCGGCGACGCCTCGGACAGCGAGTTCATGCTGCAGTCGGGCACGATCTGGGCGCGCGCGCAGCGTGGCGGCGCCGGCCTGACGGTCGAGACGCCGGCCGCCGCCGCGGCGATCCGCGGCACCGACTGGACCATGACGGTCGAAGGCGACAAGACCTCGCTGATCGTGCTGGAAGGCGTGGTCGAACTCTCCAACGAGTTGGGCTCGGTTCGCATCGCCCAGGGCGAGGCGGCGGTTGCGCGCATCGGCCAGGCGCCCACCAAGGTGGTCATCGTCGCGCCGAAGGACCGCGAGCAGATGCTCTATTATCTGACCCTGCGCCAGTCCTTCGCCTCGATACCCGCATCGCCGCTCTCTTCTACTGATATGCGGGCCGAGCGTGATCGGATATCGGCCAAGCCGGAAAGCGCACGCAGCGCGGAGGACTGGCTGGTTCTCGCCGAGGTATCGCTCACCTATGACGGCAGGCAGGCCGCACAGGCCGCCGCCGCGCAGGCGCGCACCTTTCGGCTGACGGCGGGACAGAAGGCACGCCTCGATCTGATCGACGCCCTCATGGCGGGCGCAGATCAGCAATATGCCGAGGCGGCGCGGCTGTTCGAACAGGCCGCCACCAGACTCGACGCGAGACGCCGCGCCGTCGCACTCTACGGAGGTTACTTCGCGCGCGCACTTGCTAGTCCGGACCATGTCGAGCAGCCGCCCGTCATTCGCGGCGGCGGGCCTCAGGCAGCCCTGGCCGAAGCATGGGCCGCCGGCTTCCTCAAGGACCTGAAGAGTGCGACGGAAGTGCTGCGGCGCGCCGAGGCGCAATATCCCGACGACCCGACATTGCCAGCTTACCGGGCACAGATCGCCATTCTGCTCGACGATCGCGAGCAGGTGGAAGCAGCTGTCGAGCGGGCGCTGACGCTCGATCCGGACGAACCCACGGCATTGGAGGCGCGCGCCACTTACAAGGCCGGCATCAAGAGCGATCTGGACGGTGCGCTCGCCGACCTCGAACGCGCCACTGCGATTGCGCCCGGCTCGGTGACCATTTGGAACGCGCTCGGGAATCTGCAAAGCGAACGCGACGCTGAACGCGAGTCGGAGGCGGCGCTGAAGCGCGCCATTGAGCTCGAGCCCAACGACCCGGTAGCCTACGCCAATCTAGCCTTCATCTATCTCGACCAGGATCGGGTAGAGGAAGCCAAGGCGCTGATCGACAAGGCGATCGCGGTCGACCCCTCCTTCGACATCGGCCTCGTCGCGCGCGGCCGCTACTATCTGCAGACCGGCGAGATGGACAAGGCCATGCAGGACCTGCTCGCAGGCTCAACGGCCAATCCGGCTTATGCGCAGGCGCTTTTGCTTCTTGCCGGTGGCTATTTCGAGAAGGGCGATCAGGAGGCCGGAGAGCAGGCTTTGGAGAATGCCGACCGACTCGACCCGAATGATCCGGTCATATCGAACATGGCTACCGTAGTTGCGATAGACGACTACGATTCCGACCGAGCGATCCTGAGCGCCCAGGAGACGTTGAGACGGTCGCGGGCACGGGGTGGCGCGTATGCACCGCTCAGCGCCAACAAAGATGCCGGTTCGACAGTCAACGATGCTTTCCGCCTGCAAGGCCTCGATGCCTGGGGTCGCTATTACGGCGACATCGTCTTCGACCCCTTTACGGCAAGCGGCTATGTCGACCAAGCGCTTGCGGGCAGCGCAGACCCATTTGCGAATCAGCCGGACTTTGGCTCGATACAGGCTGAACCTGTACCTGGCCTGCCGGGCTTCTCATCATTCTTTCAGGGCCTGATGCTCGACCCCCAGATGCTCTCGGCACCTGAGCGAGGTATCTATCTCTATCGCAAACCCTTCTTCGAAAGCGCGCTCGGTGGCGGCTTTACGAACAGCGGCGGCAATTGGGGGTGGAACACTGAAGCGGAGTTGCGTTCGTATTCAGCCACACCAGTGCCGTGGACCACGTTCCTGCAGTTCAGCGCCCAAGAAGATTCGGAGCAAAGACCGTTAAACAACCCATCGGAGCCGATCCTGATCGGTTCATCTCTCGATACGAATTACAAGCTCCTAAGCGGGTCCGGATTCGTGACTGCCAGCCCGACACCAAACGATCGAATTGTTACGTATTTCAATGTGACATCGAGTGATCAGCGATATGAGGGAAATCTAGCTCCGGGAATTATACCACCCGGAGTGCTCGTGGAATTTGCCGACGAATCCGACTCTCGACTTTCGACCGGGGCGGCAGCCTGGAGCCATACTTTCGGCTACCGCAACGTGGCAAGCGTTGCCGTATTTGCAAGCAACCTCGACAGGAAACAAGATAAGATACGCGCGTTCCCGCAAATCGACCCTGATACCGGGACCGCAGCAAATGTGCGAATCCTAGACAACGAGTCAAACAACCAAAGTGCCTACCTGATCGCCGCAAATCATATGCTTGGGGTCGGCGATGCAGTGATCCGCTACGGAGCGGAGGGAGGTATCATAGATCTGGACTATTCTCGCAGCACGTTTCTTTCGTTTCCCGATTTCCCTATCATACCGCCGATCCAGCTTCTGGATGAGAAAGCGGCAGGAACCGCCGGAGTTGGCCGCACGTATCTCGACGTTTTGTATGGGCTCTCTCCTGGTCTGCAAATCGACGGAGGGCTCTCCGGCATATTCATCAGCGGCGGCTCCATCGAAATCAACAGGCTCGAGCCCCGACTGGGGATCAGTTGGTCTCCCGCCGACGGACATTGGCTACGCGCCGGCTTCCTCCGCGAGACGATGCTTGTGGGCTCGACAACGCTCGCACCCATCGGGGTCCTCGGACTGCAGTCCAATCAAGCTCCACTGGGCCTTGGTGGCTATAGTGACAGCACCATTGCGCGGTGGGACGCCGAGTGGACCAGCCGCTTCTTCACAACCGTCGAGTACCAGCACCAGGAACTTCATGGCCTATCAATCGATCAGCCGGCGCAATTCGGCTCCATCGATCTCACCAAGGGCCGTATCGACCGCGTGAGCGCTACCGCAAATGCTTGGCTCGGTCATGGCTTCGGTGCATTCGCGACTTTCGCTTATGCGGATTCGAAGAATCAGGATCCAATCAGCCTAGGATTTGGAGGGCCATTGCCATTCGTACCGGAGACGACGGCGAGGTTCGGGCTGACTTATGTCAATCCATGGAATGTGAAGGCCACGGCCGCCGCGACCTATGTGGGATCGCGTTCCGGCAATGCCGTGGGTGACAGGCTTGAAGGCTACTGGACAACGGACGCATTCCTGACCTGGGAACCATTCGACAAGCGTCTCGAACTCCAATTGGCGGCTTACAACATCCTGGACCAGAAATTCGACGTGGCGATTGATGGAACGACGGGCGTTCCAGGCTGGGGCCGAACCCTCGTCGGATCATTGAAGGTCCGCTTCTGATGTCGCCTCGCTGGACCTCGTCCGGCGCGCCGAAGAACGCCGTCTCCGACCCGAACGATCGCCGCCGCGGCATCGTGCTGATCGCCTTTGCGACCCTCTTCGTGCTTTTGCCGCTGTCGCTCACCGTCCCGTGGCGGTTGGTGGAGGCTCGCGCCTTCGACTATCTCTCCACGCTTTCGCCGCCGCCGCGCCCCGCCGACGGGCCGGTCGTCGTCGCGATCGACGAGCCTTCCTTCGCCGAGTTCGGGCTGCAATGGCCCTGGCCGCGCGACCTGCATGGCAGGCTGGTCTCGGCGCTGCGCGAGGCCGGCGCCAAGGTGATCGGGGTCGAC
Source organism: Mesorhizobium sp. L-8-10 (assembly GCF_016756635.1). NCBI lineage: Bacteria > Pseudomonadati > Pseudomonadota > Alphaproteobacteria > Hyphomicrobiales > Phyllobacteriaceae > Mesorhizobium > Mesorhizobium sp. L-8-10. The sequence goes on from NZ_AP023263.1 coordinate 7,863,101, forward strand.
GTCATCTTCGCCGAACCGTCGCCCAGGTCCGGTGCCGATGCGGCCCTCGCCGCGTCACTCGGCCCCGATGTGGTGCTCGCCGGCGACCTCACCAGCATCGAGACGGCGCAGGCCGCGCAGACGCTGCGCGTGGAGCCCCTGGCCGCGTTCACCGACAGGGGCGCGAGATCGGGCCTCGCCTCGATCGTGCTCGACCCCGACGGGACGCTGCGGGCCGTGCCGCGTTTTCCCGACAGCTTCGGAGCCGTGCTTCTCGAAATGAGGAGAGAAGAGGCGACGCCGCTGCCGCATGGCGCGCTGCTGCAGACCTTCGGCCCCGCGCGCAGCTATCCTACCGTTTCCTACTATCAGGCGCTTGCCCCGGCCGAGTTCCTGCCGGACGGCTATTTCGAGGGCAAGACCGTGATCGTCGGCCTGTCGATGCAGTCGGCGCCGACGACGGAGGCCGGCGGGGCCGATGCCTTTCCGACCTCGCAGACGCTGCGGACGGGGCGGTTGATGTCCGGGGCCGAGATCCATGCCACGGTATTGGACAATCTGCGCGCCGGCCTCTTCATCCGCACGATCTCGCCGGAGACCCTGCTGTCGGTCGCGGCGCTCGCGGCGGCCCTTGCCGGCATCACCGTCTGGCGCGGCACGGGCTGGCACACCATAGCGGCCGTGGCCGGCGCGATCGTCGTTTGCGCAGCAGGAAGTTTCCTGCTCCTGCGTTTCGGCCGCGTCTTCGTGCCGCCGGTGACGCCGGCGCTCGCCTTCGTCGCGGTGGCAGCGGGGCAAGGCGCGCGCGACTACGCCGCCGAGCGGCGCATGCGCCGGACAATCACCCGCGCCTTCTCGCAATATCTGTCGCCAGTGATGGTCGAACGGCTGGCGAGCGACCCCTCACAGCTCCAGCTCGGCGGGCAGAAGCGGACGATCACCGTCCTGTTCTCCGACATACGCGGCTTCACGACCATAGCGGAGTCCATGAAGGACGATCCGCAACGGCTCACCGCGCTGATCAACCGGCTGCTCAATCCGCTTTCGGCCGCAATACTCGAAGCCGGCGGGACGATCGACAAATATATCGGCGACGCCATCATGGCGTTCTGGAATGCGCCACTCGACGACGCCGACCATGCGGCCCACGCGGTCGGCGCCGCGCTCGGCATGCTGAAGGCCGTCGACCGGCTCAATGCCGAACTGGCCGCGGAGGCCGAAGCCGCCGGCATGACGCCGATCCATCTGGCGATCGGCGTGGGGCTGAACACCGGCGACTGCGTGGTGGGCAACATGGGTTCCGACATCCGCTTCAACTATTCTGTGCTCGGCGATCCCGTGAACCTCGCCGCGCGGCTGGAGGGCCAGACCAAGTCCTACGGCGTGCCCATCCTGCTCGGCGAGGGAACGGCGCGAGGGGCGGCCGGCGATTTCTCCGTGATCGAGCTGGACCGCGTGCTGGTGAAGGGCAAGACGGAAGCCGCGACCGTATCGACGGTCGTGCCCGAGGCCGATGACACGGCCCGCGCCGAACATCGGTCATTCCTGGACGATCTTTATGCCGGGCGCCCGGCGGAGGCGGTGGCTCGGCTCGACGGGCTGGCGCAGCGGCTGCCGGCCTTGGCGGACTATTACGGCATCATGCAGGCGCGGCTGCAGGGGAAGTGAGGTGAGCGATAGTCTTGCTATGCTTCAGCAAGTACCCCTTGTATGAGGAAATCCTGCTATGGATGAGGAGTTGGCTCTGCAGGGGTGGCCACCCCTGCAGAGCCGGTCGATTGTCGGATCGGAAACCCCTGAGCCGTTGCTGGCTGAGGATGAGCGTGATCGCAGTCGACTTTCTTCATCGGACCCGGATGGTTGCTTGAACACCCTGGTTCGCATTAACGCAAGGTTGGGTCGACGAAGATGAACGATACTAGCATGAAATGCGCCGGTGTGGATGTCTCCAAGGCCAAGCTCGACGTTGCCGTTTTCGACGGGCAGCGTTTTGTGGAGACCAACGACGCCGCCGGCCACCGCCGGCTGGCGGCGCGGCTGACGGCGGCCGGGGTCGAACGGGTCGGCATGGAGGCGAGCGGCAACTACGAAGCCGCCGTCAGAGCGGCGCTCGAAGTGGTGGGCTTCGCGGTCAAGGTCTTCGATCCGCGTCAGGTCCACGGCTATCGCATCTTTCGCGGTCGCCGTGCCAAGAATGATGCGATCGATGCCCATCTGATCCTCGCCGCCACGGCGGCGCTGGGCAGCGGCGGCGCGGCGGCCGATCCGCGGCTGGCGGCCTTTCAGGAGCACATGACGCTGATCGACGCCCTCACCGACGACATTGCCCGGCACGAGACCCGGCGTGACCGCTTCAGCGATCCGGCGCATCGGCGCTACCTCGAGGCCGAGATCCGGCGGTTGAGCAAGCGCAAGTCCAAGGAGCTCGCCAAGCTCATTGCAAAGGTGAAGGCCCATGCCGATCTGGCCAAGCGGTTCGCCCTGCTGCTGAGCATCCCCGGCCTGGGCGAGATCACCGCCCTGGTCTTCGTCGTGCGCATGCCTGAACTCGGCCGCTTGAGCCGAGCCGAGGCGGCGGCGCTCGTCGGCGTGGCCCCCTTCGACCACGACAGTGGAACCCATGCCGGACAGCGCCGCATCGCGGGTGGACGCCGGCGGCTGCGCAAGGCCGTCTACATGGCGGCCTTCTCGGCCGCCAACCACTGGAACCCGATCCTCGTGGCCTTCAGGAAACGCCTGGTCGACGCGGGCAAGACCTACAAACAGGCGATCGTCGCTTGCGCCAGAAAGCTGGTCCACATGGCCAACGCTGTCCTCGCCAGAGGAACGCCGTGGAACCCTCAAAATGCCAGCGCCTGAATCATGGTTGCTCATCCGACCTCGCTTCGCGAGGCCACCTTCTCCCACAAGGGGAGAAGGGACGCAGCTGCAACGCTTCCGCCAATCGCCGACGTTGGTGATTGGCAGTGCTGGCAAAGCCTGGCTCCGGCCTTCTCCCCTTGTGGGAGAAGGTGGCCTCGCCCGAAAGGGCGAGGTCGGATGAGGGGTTGCCCAGCGCCTACGATGCAGGTCAGCCACCCTGCGTCGTCATCTCGTCCAGCACCCGGCGCTGGCGGTGCATTTCGAGGAAGACGCGGTAGTCGCGGTCGAAGCGGATGCGCGCGGTGGGATCGGGCCGGCGTTCGGTTCCGCCTTGGTGCATCGCGGAGCAAGCGGAAGCCAGATCGGGATAGAGGCCGGCGGCACTCGCCGCCAGCATGGCGGTGCCGAGCAACACAGCATCTTGCGCCGACGGCTCGACCACCCTGCATCCGGTGACGTCGGCATAGAGCTCCATCAGCAGCGGGTTCCTCGAATGGCCGCCGCCGACATGCAAAATCTCTGGCGTGTGTCCGTTGTCGCGAAGCGCGTCGAGGATGTGGCGCACGCCGAGCGCGATGGCGACGGCCGTGCGCCAGTAGAGACGGCACAGGCTGTCGAAGGAGGTATCGAGCGTCAGGCCGCTGACCACGCCAAGCGCGCTGGGATCGCCGAAGGGCGAGCGGTTGCCGTGAAAGTCGGGCAGCACATGAAGCCGGCCGGCGAGGTCCAGTCCCTCCCGCGCCCGTAGCGCCATGACCCGCTCCACGATGCGGGCGTGGGCGGCGGCATCGGGTTCGCCGCCACGCCAGCGGATGAGATGGTCGAGCAGCGCGCCTGTCGCCGACTGGCCACCTTCGGTGAGCCAGAAGCCCGGCAGGGCCGCGCCGAAATAGGGACCCCAGCAGCCGGGGAAGCGACGCGGCCCGCGCGACATGGTCATGACGCAACTCGAAGTGCCGGCGATCAGCGCCATATGCCGCTCCATGGCCGCGGCATCGCCGGCAAAACCACCCAGCACGCCGAGCGCGCCGGCATAGGCATCGACGATGCCGGCCGCAACACGGCAGGCCCTGGTTAGGCCGAGCCCCGCCGCTGCTTCCTCGGTCAATGGGCCGAGATCTGCGCCTGCCGGCGTGGCCCGGCGGGGCAGGCCACCGCGTTCGAAAAGATCGGGAATCCCCATCTCCTCGAAGAAGTCCTGTCGCCAGCCGTCCTGCTCATGGGCGAGATAGGTCCATTTGCAGGTGAGCGTGCAGAGCGAACGGGCCTCGGAGCCCGAGGCACGGAGGGTCAGGAAATCGGCAAGATCGAAGAACCGGGCGGCATTCGCCCATGTTCCGGGGAAATGGCGCTTCAGCCACATGAGCTTCGGCGCCTGCATCTCTGGCGACATGACGCCGCCGGAAAAGTCGAGCACATGGTGGCGGCTGGCCGTGCATTCTTCGGCTTCGGCGATCGCGCGATGGTCGAGCCAGGCGATCGTGTCCCAGCGCGCCTCTTCGCTCGTCGAGACCCCGAGTTGCTCGCCTTGTCGCCCCCGCACGACCAGCGAGCAGGTGGCGTCGAACCCGATACCGGCGATGTCGGAGGCTGCCGCATCGGCATCGTCCCGCGCAGCGCGGACCGCGGCGCAGACAGCCGACCAGATGTCCTCGGAATCATGCTCGGCATGGCCCGGCTCGGGCCGGTTCATGGCAATGGGCCGTTCAGCGCGGCCATGCAGCCGCCCGCTCCTGTCGAAGATGCCCGCGCGGGCGCTGCCGGTGCCGACATCGACCGCGCAGAGCAAGGCTTCGCTCAAGACGGCCGCATCCGCCGGCCGGCCAGAATGTCCGGCAAGAGGCTCATGTCGTGGAATACCGCATCGGGCTGGAGCGCGGCGATGGCGGCCCGCAGGCCCGGCGTCGCCGCATGCGACCCGCCCGCGAAGGCAAGCACCTGCATGCCCGCGCGCTTGGCTGCCTCGACGCCGGCCGCACTGTCTTCGATGACAACGCAGCCCGAAGGGGCCACGCCCATCTCCTTCGCGGCATGGAGGAACAGATCCGGCGCCGGCTTGCCCTTCGTCACCATGGTCGAACTGTAGATGTGCGGCTCGAACAATTCCAGCAGTCCCGTGACGCCCAGCGACAGCCGGATGCGTTCCAGCTGGCTCGACGACGCGACGCAGCGCGCGCCGTCCAGCTCCAGAAGCGCATCGCGAATGCCCGGGATCGGCTGCAGCTCGCGCTCGAAGCGGGCATAGACGGCCGCCCGGATCCGGTCGAGATCGGCGTCGGTGATGCCGAGACCGAACTCCGTCCGTAGCAGCCCGGTGATCGTGGCCATGCTCTTGCCGAGGAACTTGTCGTAGGCGGCCTCCTCGCCGATCGCCACGCCCAGGCCAGCGACATATTCGAGGAGAACGCCGATTGAGATGGGTTCGCTGTCGACGAGCACCCCGTCGCAGTCGAAGATGATCAGTTCGGGATCGGACACGGGATAGCGCTCAACTGTTGTGCCGTGCCGCCGGCGGCACCGGAGCGGGGTATCGGAAGCCGTTCACCAAGTCCAGCCTCCGTCCCCTCACCTCACGATGTTCCGGCAAGATAGCCGAACAGGGTCTCGCGGGTTCCCCGCGCCCACAGAGCACGGAGGTGTTTTGCAAAGGCCGAGGCGAAGACCGGCGACTTGCCGACCTCGCCGTAGATGTCGTCCATTGCGAGCCATGCCGCCGGGTCGGCCTTCGCGGCCATCGCCCGATCCTGGAGACGCGTCCAGTTGGGATCGTTGGGGGCGATCTCGGCGCCGCTGTCGGAGGAGCCAAAGCAGTAGCGGCACCAGAGCGCCGACTCCAGCGCCAGTCCCTCGACGCTTTTTCCGGCGCGGAGCCTGTCCGCTATCGTGGGGATGATGAATTTCGGCTGACGGTTGGACCCGTCGAGGCAAAGCCGCCGAACGGTATCGCCGATCTTCGGATTTGCAAAGCGGTGTTCGATGAGCCGGTAGTAGTCGTCCAGCACGACACCGGGAACAGGCGGCACCGTCGGGATGATCTCGTCACGCTCCAGCTTCTCCAGGAAGCCCCTGACCAGCGGCTCCTGCATCGCCTCATGGACGAAGACAATGTCCATCAGGCCGGCCGGATAAGCGATCGTCGCGTGGCCGCCATTGAGGATGCGGATCTTCATCAGTTCGAAAGGCGAGACGTCGTCGACGAACTGCACCCCGACCCTTTCCAGCGCGGGGCGGCCTGTGCCGAACCGATCCTCCAGCACCCATTGCCTGAAGGGCTCGCAAAACACGGGCCAGTTGTCCTCGACGCCGAAGTCGGATGCGAGTTGCGCCCATTCGCGAGCGCTCGTCGCAGGCGTGATGCGATCGACCATCCCGTTCGGGAACGAGACGTGATCGCCGACCCAGCGCGCCAGGACCGGATCGACAAGGGCTGCCAGCCCGCATACCGCATCCGAGGTGACGCGGCCGTTATGGGGAATGTTGTCGCAGGACATCACGGTGAAGGGCGCAACACCTTCGGCGCGCCGGCGTTTCAGCCCGGCAAGGATCAGGCCGAACACCGTCTTCGGCCGGTCGGGATCTCCGGCATCGCGCACGATATCGGGGTGTGACGGGTTGAACCTCCCGGATGCCGGGTCGATGAAGTAACCGCCTTCGGTGATCGTCAGCGAGGCGATACGGATGGCGGGATCGGCCAGCCGCGCGATGATCGTGTCCGTGTCGCCCGGGATCAGATAGTCGACCATCGCCCCGGTGACGCGCGCCTCGACCCGATCGCCGTCCTGCTCGACCACGGTGGTCAGCCAGTCCTGCTCGGCCAGTTTCTCTCGCCCCGGCTTCTCGGCGTCGAACACGCCGGCGCCGACGATCGCCCAGTCATGGTCGATGCCGGCATTGAAGAGGTCGTCGAGATAGACGGCCTGGTGCGAGCGATGGAAATTGCCGACGCCAAAATGCAGGATTCCGGCCGTAAGCCCGGCACGATCGTAGCGCGGGACGGCGACCTTCGGGGACAGCCGGTTCAGGGCTGCGGATGAGAGTTTGATGGCCATCTGGTCACGTCCCTTGTCCTATTGGCCCGGATGCCTTTGGCGGGCGTTGCGGCGAGACGACGGTGGGAGTGGGTTGCGGAGGCGTGCCCCTCATCCGACCTCGCCCTCACGGGCGAGGCCACCTTCTCCCACAAGGGGAGAAGGCAAGACCTTGCAACAACGCCTCGGCCAATCGTCAACCTTTGTGATTGGCAGTGCCGCCGAAGCCAGGCGCCCGCCTTCTCCCCTTGTGGGAGAAGGTGGCCGCGCGAAGCGCGGTCGGATGAGGGGTACGCCTCCGCAATCACCGACCGAGGCGATTGACAGCGCCGCCAAGCCCGGGCTTTCGTCTTCTCCCCGCTTGCGGGGAGAAGCTGGCGGTCCACCCTCCGCAGCTGCTGCGGAGGACGGGCAGCCGGATGAGGGGCATTTCGCGATGGTCGAAAAATCAGGCCTCGATATCACGGCTTCTTCTCCGCCTTGCCACGAAAGTGGCGCTGAAATCCGTTTTGTTTCAGTCAGACAACGGATCCACACTTTCATCCTCTATGACCCGCGCCAAACGGCGCGGCTCATCTGCCTGCCGGCATCTTCCCCGCAAGCGGGGCGAAGACCGATCGTCGCCAATGCCTCAGCTCATCCAGTTGCCGCCGTCGACATTGTAGGTCTGGGCGACGATGTAGTCGGCTTCGGCGCTCGCCAGGAAAATCGCCATGCCGACAAGATCCTGCGCCGTGCCCATCCGCCCGTAGGGGACGGCTGCCCCCACGAGCTTCTTCTTCTCGCCCGGCGCGCGGTTCTCATATCTGGCGAACAGGGAATCGACATGGTCCCAGTGCTCGCCGTCGACGACGCCGGGCGCGATCGCATTGACGTTGATGCCGTGCTTGATGAGGTCGAGCCCCGCCGACTGGGTGAGACTGATGACGGCCGCCTTGGTGGCGCAATAGACCGCGACCAGCGCTTCGCCGCGGCGTCCGGCCTGGCTCGCCATGTTGATGATCCTGCCGCCCTTGCCCCGCGCGATCATGGAGCGGGCCGCGGCCTGCAGCATGAACAGCGTGCCGGCGACATTGACGGCGAACAACCGGTCGTAGCTTTCCCTGGATATCTCGACGATCGGCGCGAGATCGAAGAGCGCGGCATTGTTGACGAGGATGTCGAGCCCGCCTGTCCTTTCCTCCGCGGTCTTCACGGCGCGATCGATCGAGCCGAGATCGGTGACGTCGAGTTGCACGGCGTAGGCGCCCGTACCGATCTCCTTCGCGGTCCTCTCGGCCGCCTCCGGATCGATATCCGATATCGCAACGGTTGCGCCTTCACGCACATAGGCTTGCGCGAAAGCGCGACCGATGCCGCGCGCCGCCCCTGATATCAGCGCCGATTTGCCTTCGAGGCGCCTCACATGGCCCTCCCGTCGGCTCCGAAGCGGTGGATCTTCGCCGGATCGGGCGTCAGCCAGACGTCCTGGCCATGCTCGATGCCGATTTCGCCTGGCGCCCTCACATTGAGGGTCCCGAGCCCGTCGGTATGGACATGGACGAAGGTGTCGGCGCCGAGATGCTCGGCCACGCCGACCTTGCCTTTCCACTCGCCGGCGCTGGTGGAGATCGCGAGATGCTCAGGCCGGATGCCGATGGTTTCGGCGCCATGCGATGCCGCAGGCTGCCCTTTGAGGAAATTCATCTTCGGCGAACCGATGAAGCCGGCGACGAAGAGGTTCTTCGGGCTGCGGTAGAGCTCGAGCGGAGAGCCGACCTGCTCGATATTGCCGGCGTTGAGCACCACAATCTTGTCGGCCATGGTCATCGCCTCGACCTGGTCGTGCGTGACATAGATCATGGTCGTCCCGAGTTGCTGGTGCAGCTCGCTGATCTCCAGCCGCATGGTGCCGCGCAGGGCGGCATCGAGGTTCGACAGCGGCTCGTCGAAGAGGAAGGCCTTGGGCTGGCGCACGATGGCGCGGCCGATCGCGACGCGCTGGCGCTGGCCGCCGGATAGCTGGCCGGGCCGGCGGTCGAGATAGTCGGCAAGGTTGAGGACCCGCGCCGCGTCCCTGACCTTCTTGTCGATCGCGGTCTTGTCTTCGCCCGCCATCTTCAGGGGGAATGCGATGTTGTTGTAGACGCTCATATGCGGATAGAGCGCGTAGGACTGGAACACCATGGCGAGGCCGCGGCGGGCCGGCGCGGCGTTGGTGACGTCGGCGCCGTCGATGAGGATCCTGCCCTCGGTCGTGTCCTCGAGGCCCGCGATGAGCCGCAGCAGCGTGGACTTGCCGCAGCCCGACGGGCCGACGAAGACCACGAACTCGCCGTCGGCGATGTCGAGATCGATCTTGGGGATGATGATCGTGGCGCCAAAGGCCTTGGACACGCTTTCGAGCTTGATGTTTCCCATGGTTTCCTCCCCGCCGCCTCTACTTGACCGCGCCAAAAGTCAGGCCGCGTACGAGCTGGCGTTGCGAGAACCAGCCCATGATCAGGATCGGTGCGATGGCGAGCGTCGAAGCCGCCGACAGCTTCGCCCAGAACAGGCCCTGCGGGCTGGAGAACGAGGCGATGAATGCCGTCAGCGGCGCGGCGTTCGTCGTCGTGAGGCGAATGGTCCAGAATGCCTCGTTCCAGGCGAGGATGATGTTGAGCAGCATCGTCGAGGCGATGCCCGGCACGGCCATCGGCGTCAGCACATAGACGATCTCGTTCAGGAGCGAGGCGCCGTCCATGCGCGCCGCCTCCAGGATCTCGCCCGGAATCTCGCGGAAATAGGTGTAGAGCATCCACACCACGATCGGCAGATTGATCAGCATCAGCATGACCGTGAGCCCGAACCTTGTGTCGAGCAGCCCCCAGTCGCGGAAGATCAGGTAGATGGGGACAAGCACCGCGACGGCCGGCATCATCTTGGTGGAGAGCATCCACATCAGGATGTCCTTGGTCCTCTTGGTCGGCGAGAAGGCCATGGACCAGGCGGCCGGAATGGCGACCAGCAGGGCCAGCAGCGTCGAACCCACGGCGATGAAGACGGAGTTCATGAAGGGCCGGAAATAGTCGCGCTGCGACTGCACCTCGACGTAATTTTCGAAGGTCCCGGAGGGGAACAGGCTGAAGCCTGCGATCGCCTCCGGTTCCGTCTTGAAGGAGGTCAGGATCGTGTAGAGGATCGGAAAGAAGATGATCAGCGCGATCACCCAGGCGGCCACAGTGAAACCGGCTTTGCTTCTGGTCGAGACACGGCGGGCCATGTTGCCTCTCCTCCTATCGATCGAGGTTTCTGCCGACGGCGCGCATCAGGAAGATGGCGACGATGTTGGCCAGCACCACGGCGATCACGCCGCCCGCCGAGGCCCCACCCACGTCGTAGCCGAGCAGCGCGGTGCGATAGATCAGGAACGGCAGGTTCGTGGTCGCATAGCCCGGCCCGCCATTGGTGGTGACCAGGATCTCGGCATAGACGGCCAGCAGGAAGATGGTCTGGATCAGGATCACCACGGTGATGGCGCGCGCCATATGCGGCAGGGTCAGATACCAGAAACGGCTGACGAAGCCGGCGCCGTCCATCTCGGCCGCCTCCTTCTGCTCGCTGTCGAGCGACTGCAGTGACGTCAGCAGGATGAGTGTCGCGAAGGGCAGCCATTGCCATGCGACGATCATGATGATGGAGAACAGAGGGTACTGCGCGAACCAGTCGACGGGCTGCAGGCCGAGGGACTTGGCGATGTCGGCGAAGACACCGTAGCCCGGATGCATGATCATGTTCTTCCACACCAGGGCCGCCACGGGCGGCATGACGAAGAAGGGCGAGATGACCAGGATGCGCACGATGCCCTGCCCGAGGATCGGCTGGTCGAGCAGCAGCGCGAGCGCGATGCCGCCGATCACCGTGATCAGGAGCACGCCGACGACGATGACCAGCGTGTTCCAGATCGACTGGAAGAAGGCAGGGTCGGTATAGAAGTACTGGTAGTTGAAGAAGCCTGCGAAGCTGACATTGGCGGGATTGAGCAGGTTGTAGTTCAGGAAGGAGAACCACAGCGTCATCGCCAGCGGCACGATCATCCAGATCAGGAGCAGGATGACCGACGGCGCCATCATCAGCCGGGCAAGCGTGCGTGTCTGTCGGGTTGCCATGGAGCGACTCAGCCCTTCGCGTCACGTCCTCGGATCACAGGCCTCGAAGACAGGGCCTTGAAAAGGGGCTGCCCGGACCGGGAGAACCGGGCAGCCAGTTGCCGGGAGGATGGCTATTTGATGTAGCCGGCGCGCGTCATCTCGCGAACGGAAGCCGACTGGGCCTGGGCCAGCGCGTCGTCGACCGTCATCTGACCGGCAAGTGCGGCCGAAAACAGCTGCCCCACCGTTGTGCCGAGCCCTTGGAACTCCGGAATGGCGACGAACTGCACGCCGACATAGGGCACCGGCTTCACGGTCGGCTTGGTCGGATCGGCGGAGTTGATGGAATCCAGCGTCATCTTCGCGAATGGCGCTGCCTTCTGATATTCCGGGTTCTCGTAGAGCGACACGCGGGTTCCAGGCGGAACATTGGCCCAGCCTTCCTTGGAGGCGACCAGTGCCAGATAGTCCTTGCTGGTCGCCCAGGCGACGAACTTCTCGGCCGCCGCGGCCTTCTGCGTTCCCGCGGGAATGGCGAGCGACCAGGCCCAGAGCCAGTTGCCGCGCTTGCCGAGCCCGTTGTCGGGCGCCAGCGCGTAACCGACCTTGTCAGCGACCGTCGAATCCTTCGGATTGGACACGAAGGATGCCGCCACGGTGGCGTCGATCCACATGCCGCATTTGCCCTGCTGGAACAGCGCCAGATTTTCGTTGAAACCGTTGGAGGATGCCCCTTGCGGGCCGGCGTCGTTCATCAGCTTCACATAGAAATCGAGCGTGTTCTTCCATTCCGGCTGGTCGAACTGCGGCTGCCAGGTCTCGTCGAACCAGCGGGCGCCGAAGGAATTCGACATGGCGGTGAGGAAGGCCATGTTCTCGCCCCAGCCCGCCTTGCCGCGCAGGCAGATGCCGTTGATATCAGCCGAGCGGTCGGTGATCTTGCGGGCGGCTTCCCCGATGAACTCCCAGGTCGGCGCCTCGGGCATCTCCAGCCCGGCCTTCTCGAACAGGTCGGTGCGGTACATGATGAAGGAGCTCTCGCCGTAGAAGGGCGCGGCATAGAGCTTCCCGTCGGCCGACAAGCCGCCGGCGATCGCGGGAATGATGTCCTTGACGTCGTAGTCGGCGCCGAGATTTTCGAGCGGCAGCAGCCATTGCTGCTTGGCCCAGATCGGAACCTCGTAGGTGCCGATGGTCATCACGTCGTACTGGCCGCCCTTGGTCGCGATGTCGGTGGTGACGCGCTCGCGCAGCACGTTCTCCTCCAGCGTTACCCACTGCAGCTCGATATCCGGGTTCTTGGAAGCGAAATCGTCCGTCAGCTTCTGCATCCGGATCATGTCGCCATTGTTGACCGTTGCGATGGTCAAGGTTTCCGCATGCGCGGCGAAGGCGAGTGCGCTGGCGGAGCACAGGCCGAGAATGAGGGAACAGAGTTTCATGCGACGTCCTCCCTGACTGAGCAATTGCTTTGTTCATGGGCAATTACTCATTCCTGATGATTTAAGTCAAGGCGGATTCGTTGCTGCAGCGCAGCACCACGCGACCGCGACGGTGCATTGCGGACAGGCATGGAGACGATCAGACGTCGAGCGACGCGGGAACCGCAGCGAGGATCCAGTCGCGGAAGGCGCGGATCTTGGGGGCGTTGCGCCTCGCCTCGGGATAAGCGAGCCAATAGCCATGGCCGTCGTCGCCAACCAGGTCGAAAGGCTGCACGAGCCGGCCGCTCTCGACTTCGGCGCGATAGAAGGCGGGCGTCAGCATGGCGACGCCTCGCCCGGCCATGGCGGCGGCGGCCTCGAAGGCCTGGGCGCCGAGTTGGGTCCGCGGCTTCTGCGAAAGCCAGTCGCTCGGCAAGCCGGCAGCGTCGAGCCATTTCGGCCACCAGGGATCGCCGGGATCGATGATCGGCAGCCGCCTCAGATCGGCAGGCTCCCTGACGCCGCCGATCGTCTCGGCAAGCGCCGGGCTCAACATCGGCGTGAAGACGGCGCGCAGAAGAAGATGCGCCGCGAGGCCCGGCCATTTGCCGCCGCCGGCGCGGATGACGACGTCGACATCGTCCCGGCTGAAGTCGACCATGCCGCTGGAAACCTCGAGGCGCACCGCCAGTGCGGGATGCGCCATCTGGAAAGCCCCGATATGCTGGGCCAGCCACTGCGCCGCGAAGGTCTGCACGGCATTGATGACGAGGGTGCCCTGTGCGCCGTGCCTGGCCGCCTGGTAGGCGGCGCTCAAGAGCTCGAAGGCCTCGCTCACGGCAGGCGCGAGCCGCCGCCCCGTCTCCGTCAGCATCACCTGTCGCGGCCGGCGCAGGAACAGCGGCGCGCCGACGCGATCCTCCAGGAGCTTGATCTGATAGCTGATCGCCGCCTGGGTCATGCCGAGCTCATCGGCGGCCTTGGTGAAGCTGCCGTGCCGAGCGGCGGCCTCAAAGGCGCGAATCGCGGCGAGGGGCGGCAACGGAAGAGCCATGCATAAAATCTCCTTATGCACTGGGTCATAGATTCGATTGGAAAACAAGGGTTTTTCGACCCAGATTCCGCCCATCGCAACAATCGAATGACAGACGGAGAACCCGTCATGCCGACCAGGATCAGCAGGGCAAGAGCTTGCGCGCATCATGAAACAGGCTGGCTCGGGCGGCTCGCCGCGAGATTCCTCCGCCCCCGCCGCGCGCTGCTCGATCCGCGCTCGCTGCCGGATCACCTCAAGCGCGACATGGGCTTTCTCGACGGCAACGGCCCGAATGTGAAAGGGCAATGATGTCTTTAACCCGCCGCGAGCAGCGCCGTCGCGGTGCGTTCGTCGGTGATCAGCCCGTTGACGAGGCGGCGGGTCAGCGCCGCCAGAATGCCCGGAAGCTTGCGCTCGCCCATCGCTGCGGCGATGACCAGCGAGCGCTCGCGCGAGGGGAGCGGCGCGGACGCCACGCGATCGTTGGTGAGGCCGTCGATCAGCCGGCCCTCGCGGTCGAAAGCCCAGCCGACGATTTCGCCGACCGCGCCGGCCTTCTGCAGCGCCTTCAACTCGGCTTCGGATATGAATCCGTCCTCATAGAGGGGCGCGCGCGGGCCGAGATCGCCTATGCCCACGAAAGTGATATCAGCCCGCGCTGCAAGTTCCATCGTCGGCCGGATCATCGCCTGGGCGTGCAGCATTTCCCGCTCGGCCGCGGAGGTGACGATGACGGGAAGCGGCATCGGGAAGCTGCGCGCCTTGGTCTTGTCCGCCATGGAAAAGATGACGTTGTAATAGGCGGCCGACCCGTCCGGCGAGATATTGCCGGTGAGCGACACCACCTTGTGCTGGGAGCAGTCGATCGGCGAAAGCTGCTCGACCGCCGCTTTCAGCGTGCGCCCGGTGCCTAGCGCCAGAACAAGAGGCTCGGCCGCGCGCAGACGACGCTCGATCTCCGCCGCGGTGGCTTCGGCGATGCCCAGCGTCATCGATTCCGACTCAGGGTCGCTCGGCACCACTTCGGCGAGATCGAGCGCAAAACGCGATGTCAGCCTGGCCGCAAGGTCGAGGCAATTGGCGATCGGGTGGTCGAGGCGAACCTTGACCAGCCCCTCCGATACGGCGAGCGAGACGAGACGCTGCGCGCTCTGGCGCGAGACCCCCAGCTTGGCGGCGATCTGGTCCTGGGTGTTGCCGGCGACATAATAGAGCCAGCCGGCCCGGGCCGCATCGTCGAGCCGCGGCCTGCCCGCCTCCTGCCTGGTGTTCATGCCCGACTGCCTCACCCCAAACGCCTCCGTGTCGTTGTAAAGCACGGTCCGGCAGCACCGCGCAACGACCGCCAGATGCAGCGCCGCGCACGCGAGCCGGTGCCCAATCCCATTCTCGCAAGGTTCTCCGGAAAGAGCAATTGCTTCGTGTGTTGACATTTGCTCATGTCGCGTTTCGATCGAATGCGCCCGTCCGACATCCGGCAGAACGGCCGGGTCGGCATCATCCGGCAGGCCGTGGCAGGAGCACCTTGCCGAGACCGCACGAATGGTTCAGGAAAACACCGGCGGGCTGCCGCAGCCTGAAGGACACGCCACGCTCCGGAGGAGGAAGCACATGAGGACGCGCCGCGTCGGCGATACGGCACTCGAGGTCACCGAGATCGGCTTCGGCGGAACGGCGATCGGCGGCCTCTACCGCGCCTGCCCGCGCGAGGCGGCGATGGAAACGCTGGAGCGCGCATGGGATGCCGGGCTGCGCTATTTCGACACCGCGCCCTTCTACGGCTTCGGCCTGTCGGAGCGCCGGACGGGCGACTTCCTGCGCGACAAGCCGCACGGCTCCTATGTGCTCTCGACCAAGGTCGGCCGGCTGCTGCGGCCGGTGCCCGACGGCCAGGTGCCGGACCATGGCTATGTCGACCCCCTGCCCTTCGCCGTCGACTATGATTATTCCTATGACGGCATCATGCGGTCGTTCGAGTTCAGTCATGCCCGGCTCGGGCTGAACCATATCGACATACTCTATGTCCACGACATCGGTACCTACACCCACGGCGCCGAGGCCGCACGCGTGCATCTGCGGCACTTCATGGACACCGGGCTCAGGGCGTTGGAGGAACTCAAATCGTCCGGCGCCATCTTGGCCTACGGGCTCGGCGTCAACGAGGTGCGGATCTGCCTGGACGTCCTGTCCCGCGCGCCGCTCGACTGCATCCTGCTTGCCGGCCGCTATTCGTTGCTCGACCGCTCCGCCGAAGCCGAACTGCTGCCGCTGTGCAGAAGCCGCAACACCTCGCTGGTGATCGGCGGCGTGTTCAACTCAGGCATCCTCGCCACGGGCCCGGTGCCCGGCGCGAATTTCGACTATGGACCGGCGTCGGGGGACATCCTGTCGCGCGTGGGCGCGATGGAGGAGATCGCGCGGACAGGCGGCTATCCGCTTGCTGCCGCCGCCCTTCAGTTTCCACTGCATGAGCCGGCCGTCGCCACCGTGCTGATCGGCACGGCAAAGCCGGCGAGCCTTTCGCGCAACATCGACCTCTTTTCCGCGGAAATCCCGGATGGCGAATTCGACAAATATCGAGAACACACGGTCGTGCAGGAACTCTGACGCGACCGAGGGGAGGAAAGACATGCCGACGACACTGATCGATGCGCACCAGCATTACTGGCAGATCGCACGCGGCGACTATGGCTGGATGGGACCGCAGGTCGAGCCGATCCGCCGCGACTATTTTCCCGCCGACATGAAGCCGCACCTCGATGCCGCCGGCGTGACGCGCACCGTCGTCGTGCAGGCGGCTCCGACGGTGGCGGAGACTGAATTCATGCTCGGCCTCGCCGACGAGGACAACACGATCGCCGCGGTGGTCGGCTGGGTCGACCTGCATGCGGCAGACGCGGTCGCCACGCTGGAGCGCCTCGCCCGGCATCCGAAATTCCGCGGCATCAGGCCCATGCTGCAGGATATCGAAGACACGTTCGACATTCTTGCTCCCGCCTGTATCGCCGCGCTGGAGCGGATGCCGGCGCTCGGACTATCCTTCGACGCGCTCCTGCAGCCGCGCCATTTGCCGGTCGCCGCGGCACTCGCCGATCGCCTGCCCGATCTCGCCATCGTCGTCGACCACGGCGCCAAACCCTTCATCGCAGACGGCATCATCGAGCCCTGGGCGAGCGACATTGCCGCGCTCGCCAGACGCCCCAACGTGTCGTGCAAACTCTCCGGTCTGATCACGGAAGCCGGAGCGGAATGGTCGGTAGCGATGCTGAAGCCCTATGCCGACCATCTGGTCAAGGTGTTCGGCGCCGAGCGCCTGATGTTCGGCAGCGACTGGCCGGTGCTCGATCTCACCGCCGGCTATGAAGCGTGGTGGAGCGCAGCGCATGAGCTGACGTCCGGCCTCTCCGAAGCCGGACGCGCCGCCATATTCGGTGGAACGGCGGCCCGCTTCTACCGGATTTGAAATGCGCTCCAGGCCCTGCGAGACGTCCTGAATGTCAACGCCTCCGACGCCGCCGCAGCGGCTCGCCCTCATATCGAGCCAGGCCTTCTCCCTCGCCAATTTCCGGGGGACGCTGATCTCGTCGCTCGTGGCGCGGGGCATCGAGGTCTTCGCGCTCGCGCCGGACTATGACGACACGACCCGCTCGGCGGTCGCTGCGCTCGGCGCGAAGCCGATCGACTATCCTGGCTCACGCACCGGCCTCAATCCCGTGCGCGACCTCCTCGATACCTTGCGCCTCGCGCTGCTGTTGCGCCGGCTGCGTGTCGATGTCTCGCTCGGCTATTTCATCAAGCCCGTGACCTTCGGGACGATCGCCGCCTGGCTCGCCGGTGTGCCTCGGCGCTTCGCCATGATCGAGGGCCTCGGTTATGTCTTCATCGGCGCGGACGAGCAGCAAGGCCTCGCCCGCCGCGCCCTGCGGGGCCTGGTCAAGAGGCTCTATCGGTTCGCGCTCGCCCGCGCCCGCAAGGTCCTTTTCCTCAACGACGACGACATCGCCGAATTCAAGCGCGCCGGCCTGGTGGAAGCGGACAAGGCGGTCAAGCTCGGCGCCATCGGCGTCGATCTCGACCGCTGGCTGCCGGCGCCGCCGGTGCTCGATCCCGTGACTTTCGTCATGACGGCCAGGCTGCTGCGGGAGAAAGGGGTGGTCGAATATGCGGGCGCCGCGCGCATGGTGAAGGCGAGACATCCACGCACGCGTTTCATCCTGCTCGGCGGGCTCGATTCCAACCCCGGCGTCATCCCCCGCGCCGAGGCCGAGGCCTGGGTCCAGCAAGGCATCCTCGAATGGCCTGGCCATGTCCCGGTCGAGCCCTGGCTCGCTCAGGCCAGCGTCTATGTGCTGCCTTCCTATCGTGAAGGCGTGCCCCGCAGCACACAGGAGGCGATGGCGATGGCCAGACCCGTCATCACCACCGACGTGCCCGGCTGCCGCGAGACGGTGCAGGACGGTGAGAACGGCTTCCTCGTTCCCGCACGGGACACCGAGGCGCTGGCGGCAGCCATGCTGCGCTTCGTCGAGAGGCCGGATCTGATCCCTCCCATGGGGCAGGCCAGCCGGCGCATCGCGGAAGCCCGCTTCGATGCGAAACGCGCCGACGCGCTCATCATCGACACCGTTCTGGGCGAGTAGTTGCGGTAGCCTTCGGCGGTCGGTGCCACCCTAGTCCGCCTGTCGCCACGTTGTCGGGTGCGTCCTTCGAGGCTCGCCCGCGAAGGTGGGGCGCCGACAATCCAGCCTTCTGCGGGCTCACGCCTCAGGATGAGGACCGGTGGCGCCGAGGCCAGGCGAAGATACCGGCACCCACGGCACTTATCCTGAAGTGCGAGCCTGCAAGCGGTCGCCGTGAAAAGTGCGTCCTTCGAGGCTCGCCCGCGAAGGTGGGGCGCCGACAATCCAGCCTTCTGCGGGCTCACGCCTCAGGACGAGGACCGGTGGCGCCGAGGCCGGGCGGTCGAGAAGTACCGAACCTCCGCGAAGATACCGGCACCCACGGCCCTTATCCTGACGTACAAGCCCGCAAGCGGTTGCCGTGAAAAGTGCGTCCTTCGAGGCTCGCCCGCGAAGGTGGGGCGCCGACAATCCAGCCTTCTGCGGGCTCACGCCTCAGGATGAGGACCGGTGGCGCCGAGGCCGGGCGGTCGAGAAGTACCGAACCTCCGCGAAGATACCGGCACCCACGGCCCTTATCCTGAGGTGCGAGCCCGCAGGGCGTCGCCGTAGAAAGTGCGTCCCTGGCGAGGGCGAGCCTCGAAGGACGCACTGGAGAAGGTGCCGATATCAAGATGATAGTGCGGCGCGACGGTCAAGAGTGAGGTTCTATACCACTCCAAGTGCGCAATGCCTGCTCTATCCGGTTCGTCTCCTGCACACTCCCAGGCAGGCCTATGCGCAATTCATGAGGGCGTTCGGCGAAGTTGCGGATGAGAATCCCGTGCCTGCCGAAAAGATCGAAGATCTCTGCAGCAGCCGTCGTGCGCAGGAAACGGAAGAGGCTCGTACCGCCCGAGACCGGCAGGCCATGACGTGCCAAGACGCCGTCCAGCGCGGTCGCCTCGCGTTCAAGACGCGCGCGCATGTCGTTCTGCCAGTCCGTATCGGCCAGTGCGGCGATCCCGTATTCGAGCGCCGGGCCGGCCACTGCCCAGGGCCCCAGTGCTGCTGCGAGCTGCCGGGCCACGGCTTCGGCGGCGACGGCGAAGCCGAGCCGCAGCCCCGCCAGTCCGAAAAACTTGCCGAAGGAACGCAGCACGACGGGACCGCCCTGCTCGACATCGCCGGCCACGCTTTCCGCAGTCGGCCCGACATCCATGAAGGCCTCGTCGACCACCAGCAGTCCGCCTTTGCGTCGCATCGCCTCGGCAAGCGCCAGCAGGCGGGCGCGATCGACGACGCGTCCGTCGGGATTGTTTGGGTTGACCAGGACGGCGAGGTCGGCTTCGAAGAGATCGTCGAAATCCGTCACTTCGCTCACATCATGGCCGGCGAGTGCTGCAGCCCGGCAATGCTCGGCGTAGGTGGGCGACAGGACGCGCGCGCGGCCGGCCGGAACCAGCGCGGCCACGCGGGGCAGCAGTATCTGGGTCCCCGGAGCGGGGACGACGTTCGCGCCCGCCGGCACACCGTAGGCCCGCGCCGCGACCGCCGCGAGTTCCGCAGCACGTGATGCCTCTGGAAGCCGCGTGAAGGCGGTGGCGGGCACGTCGAAAAATGGATAGGAGTGCGGGTTGATCCCCGTCGAGAGGTCGATCCAAGGCTCGCGCGCTTGCGGAAACAATGCGCGGGCGCGGACAAGACTTCCGCCGTGATCGACCACCGAAGCGGCAAAGAGTTCCGAACGCGCCATGTCAGTCCTTATCGCATTCCTGTCGCTGATGATCGAGCGCGCCACCGGCTATCCCGACCGTGTGCTCAAGGCGATCGGCCATCCGGTGATGTGGATCGGGAGCCTCATCTCGCTGCTGGACAGGTCGCTCAACCGCGCGGATGACCCGGCTCCGACGCGCCGTGCCGCGGGCGTGGCGGCTCTTGTCGCCATCATCGTCTCGACCGGCGCGGTCGCATGGGTCGTCGAGGCGCTGCTGCTGGCTATGCCGCTCGTCGGCTTGGTGATCGTGGCGCTGCTGGCGAGCAGCCTGATCGCCCAGCGCAGCCTCGGCGAGCATGTGACCGCGGTGGCGCGGGCGCTCGAACTGGAGGGGATCGCCGGCGGACGGCGGGCCGTGGCGCGCATCGTCGGCCGCGACCCCGAACGCCTTGACGAGGCCGGCGTGGCGCGCGCGGCAATCGAGAGCCTGTCCGAGAATTTCTCCGACGGCATCGTCGCTCCGGCCTTCTGGCTGGCCGTCGGCGGTCTGCCGGGTGCCGCCGTCTACAAGGCGGTCAATACGGCGGACAGCATGATCGGCCACCGCTCGCCTCGTCACGACGCCTTCGGCTGGGCCTCGGCGCGCTTCGACGACCTGATCAACCTGCCGGCGTCGCGCCTGTCGGCGCTGCTCATCGTGGCCGCCGCCCGGTTCGTGCCCGGCGCGTCGCCGGAGGCCGCATGGCGCGCCGTCCGCGAGGATGCCGGAAAGCACCGCTCGCCGAATGCCGGCTGGCCGGAGGCGGCGATGGCCGGCGCGCTCGGTCTCGCGCTTGCCGGCCCGCGGCACTATGGCGGCGTGCTGGTCGACGACGCCACCATGGGCGCGGGCGGGCGCTGCGAGGCGACATCGGCTGATATCAGGCGCGCGCTGCAGCTCTACTGGTGGGCGGATGGATTGCTGATCGGGCTGATGGGCGCGGTCGCGGTGATTTGGTACACAGTGGCGTAGGCGGGTCGCAGCGTCCGAAGTACCCCTTGTATGAGGAAATCCTGCTATGGATGAGGAGTTGGCTCTGCAGGGGTGGCCACCCCTGCAGAGCCGGTCGATTGTCGGATCGGAAACCCCTGAGCCGTTGCTGGCTGAGGATGAGCGTGATCGCAGTCGACTTTCTTCATCGGACCCGGATGGTTGCTTGAACACCCTGGTTCGCATTAACGCAAGGTTGGGTCGACGAAGATGAACGATACTAGCATGAAATGCGCCGGTGTGGATGTCTCCAAGGCCAAGCTCGACGTTGCCGTTTTCGACGGGCAGCGTTTTGTGGAGACCAACGACGCCGCCGGCCACCGCCGGCTGGCGGCGCGGCTGACGGCGGCCGGGGTCGAACGGGTCGGCATGGAGGCGAGCGGCAACTACGAAGCCGCCGTCAGAGCGGCGCTCGAAGTGGTGGGCTTCGCGGTCAAGGTCTTCGATCCGCGTCAGGTCCACGGCTATCGCATCTTTCGCGGTCGCCGTGCCAAGAATGATGCGATCGATGCCCATCTGATCCTCGCCGCCACGGCGGCGCTGGGCAGCGGCGGCGCGGCGGCCGATCCGCGGCTGGCGGCCTTTCAGGAGCACATGACGCTGATCGACGCCCTCACCGACGACATTGCCCGGCACGAGACCCGGCGTGACCGCTTCAGCGATCCGGCGCATCGGCGCTACCTCGAGGCCGAGATCCGGCGGTTGAGCAAGCGCAAGTCCAAGGAGCTCGCCAAGCTCATTGCAAAGGTGAAGGCCCATGCCGATCTGGCCAAGCGGTTCGCCCTGCTGCTGAGCATCCCCGGCCTGGGCGAGATCACCGCCCTGGTCTTCGTCGTGCGCATGCCTGAACTCGGCCGCTTGAGCCGAGCCGAGGCGGCGGCGCTCGTCGGCGTGGCCCCCTTCGACCACGACAGTGGAACCCATGCCGGACAGCGCCGCATCGCGGGTGGACGCCGGCGGCTGCGCAAGGCCGTCTACATGGCGGCCTTCTCGGCCGCCAACCACTGGAACCCGATCCTCGTGGCCTTCAGGAAACGCCTGGTCGACGCGGGCAAGACCTACAAACAGGCGATCGTCGCTTGCGCCAGAAAGCTGGTCCACATGGCCAACGCTGTCCTCGCCAGAGGAACGCCGTGGAACCCTCAAAATGCCAGCGCCTGAATCATGGTTGCTCATCCGACCTCGCTTCGCGAGGCCACCTTCTCCCACAAGGGGAGAAGGGAACGCGCTGCTGCCGCGCTTCCGCCAGTCGTCGATGTCGGCGATTTGCTGAGCCGACCAAGCCAGGCTCCGGCCTTCTCCCCCTGTGGGAGAAGGTGGCCGCGCGGAGCGCGGTCGGATGAGGGGTACTTCCGTAGCGTGCGCATATCCTAGCCCTTGAGGCGGGAGATGGCCGGCAGGCCAGAGGGGGCATTCGGCGAAGGAAACATGCCGATGGTCGCGGACTCTCCCGCTTCAGAACTCGATACCCTGCTGGGCCTTCACTCCGGCAGCGAAATGGTGCTTCACTTGGCCCATCTCCGTGACGAGGTCGGCGGCTTCGACCAGTTCCGGCTTGGCGTTCCTGCCGGTGACGATGACATGGAGGCCCTCCCGCCTCCCTTTGAGCGCCGCGACAACCGCCGCGAGGTCCAGATAGTCGTAGCGAAGCGCGATGTTCAACTCGTCGAGGATCACCAGGCTGATCGAGGGATCGGCGATGAGCTCAAGCGCCTTCTGCCAGGCGCGCTCGGCTGCCGCCACGTCGCGCTTCAGGTCCTGCGTCTCCCAGGTGAAACCCTCGCCCATCGTGTACCAGACGACGCGGTCGCCGAAAGCGGCGAAGGCGTCCTTCTCGCCCGTATGCCAGGCACCCTTGACGAACTGGACCACGCCGACGCGGCGGCCATAGCCCAGCATGCGCAGGGCCAGGCCGAAGGCGGCGGTCGACTTGCCCTTGCCCGGACCGGTATTGACGATCAGCAGCCCCTTCTCGATCGTCTTGCCGGCGACCTCGGCATCCTGGACAGCCTTGCGCTTGACCATTTTCGCGCGATGGCGCTCTGCGCTCTTCTCGTCGATCGTCTTCATCTCATTTCACCCGCATGGGCAGGCCGGCCACCATGAACAACACGCTGTCGGCCCCCGATGCGACCATCTGGTTGAGCCGGCCCTGGGCATCCCGGAACCGGCGGCCGAGCGGATTGTCCGGGACGATCCCGAGCCCGACCTCGTTCGACACGGCGAACCAGGGACCACGCGGCGCGGAGAGCATGTCGGCGAGCCTGCGGGATTCGGCGTCAACATCGTGGCCGGCCAGCAGATGATTGCTCAGCCACAAGGTCAGGCAGTCGATCAGCACCGGCCGTCCGTCGGGCACCGCCGCGATGGCGCCGACCAGATCGAGCGGCGCGTCGACCGTCGACCAGCGATCATCGCGTCGTTGCCGGTGGAGCGCGATGCGCTCCACCATCTCGTCGTCGAAAGGCTGGGCGGTTGCGATATAGATCCAGGGCGACGGCAGCGCCGAGAGGAGAGCCTCGGCATGCGTGCTCTTGCCGGAGCGCGCGCCGCCCAGGACAAAGGTCAGGCTGCCGCGCAACTCAGGCAAAGCTGCCGCGCAGCCCGGCCTCGCCGCCCATGAAGCGCGACCGGACCGCGCCCGCCACTGCACCCAGCACCAGCCAGAACAGGAGATTGGTGATGGTGGTCGCCACGACGAATTCGTGGTGCAGGTCGGTCGGAACAGGCGTTTCGTGGCTTGTCGGCTGCGGCGCACCGATGACGTGCGGCGCCACGATCAGGGCGACGCCGACCAGCGCGAGGACCGCAGAGCGCCGGAACGCGATCATGGCCAGCCCGGCTGCCGTCGCGGCGACCGTTCCGATCCACCAGACCTGACGATCGAACAGGTCGGCGGCCGGCATGGCGGGCAACTCCGGAGGCAGCCCGAGACCTGGCGCGAGCGTGAAGACGGCAAAGCCGGCGAAGCCCCAGATGAGCCCCTGGCGCCAACCCGCGATACCGCCGGCGAGTTCGGAAGCCGCCAAAAGGATCAGAGCGAAGCCGATGCCGCTCACGACGTTGGCGACGGTGGTATAGGCAAAGCGCTCGAAGCCGTCGGCCGGCGCCCAGGCGTCCTCGCCATGTTCATGCACATGCGGGGCGGCCTCAGCCGGCGCCTGGGCGGCCGCGCCGGCATCGGCCGGAGCCGCCGCGCCATGATCATGCGCGGGCTCGGCATTCTCGAAAGTCTCCGCCTTCAGGATCAGCGGCACGGTGGCGTAGGCCTGCAACGCCGCGAGCACGACGCCCGCAACGAGCCCGGCCAACGCCGCGATGAACACGACGTTGCGCAAAACGGTCATGACGGGACGCCTTTAGTGGCAGGGAAACGCCATCGAATGGCGATAGTCGTGCGCGGCATTGTGGACGGCCTCCATGGGAGAAAAGCCGAGAAAGCCGATGACGAAGATGCCAAGAAGGCCGGCCAGCGCCAGCTGCATGAGGCGCGACTGCGTGGAAGCGGAGGCGCCAAGTGTCGTGGAAGCCGTGTTCATTCCAAAATCCTTTCGCCCTCCACCCGAGGGCATCGAACCAAATGCGCGTCGCCGGCAGGTCTCCTGGCTTGCGGCTCTGCGCTCCGGTCCGCCTTCCCGGGACGAATCCCAGTGGCATCGGGCAAGAGCTTGCCGCATACAGTTGCGGGGGCAGCCGCGGCCTTGGAAAAATTCCGTACCGCATTCCCTCTTGTTCCCTTGCGGGAACCGTCGACACTGGACTCATAACCCAAAACGGAGGCCCGGCAAACCTTATTTCCGACGCGTTGACAGCCGGATGCGACGCAGCCTAAATGCGCTCGACGGTCTCCTCTGAGCAATGAGAGGAGCTAAGAGGGAATGCGGCGACGGGCCGTTGGTCCGGAATCCGCAGCTGTCCCCGCAACTGTGAGCGGCGAGCTCCTTGCCCGATGCCACTGGGGCGCGACCCCGGGAAGGCGGAACGGAGCGCCGAGCCGCGAGCCAGGAGACCTGCCGTCAAGGATCAATCCTGCAAGCCTGGCGGGTGTCCCGGGCAAGGAGCACGGTTTGGAATTCGACGAAGCGATTGCCGCCGGTGATCCGTGCGTCGAGGCATCGGCCTCGGCGGCGCCTCAGGACATCGTCACCATCATCGTCTGCAGTTCGTGCCGCGACGCGACCGGTACCGACGCGCGACCCCGGCCGGGCGAGGTGCTCGCAAGTGCGACGCGAGCGCAGAACTCCGCTTCCGACGTCCGTGTCGAAGAGGTCGAGTGCCTCGGCAACTGCAAGCGGCGGCTGAGCGCCGCCCTGACCAAGCCGGGCGCCTGGAGCTATGTGTTCGGCGACCTGAGGCCGGAGGCGGCCGGCGACCTGGTCGCGGGCGCGCAGCTCTTCCACACCTCCACCGACGGGCTGCTGCCCTGGCGCGGCCGGCCCGATTCCCTCAAGCGCGGGCTCGTCGCCCGTATACCGCCTCTCGCATTGTTCAAGGACAAGACATGACCGCTTCCGCCGATCGGGTCCCCTGCACTGTCGTCACCGGCTTCCTCGGCGCCGGCAAGACGACGCTTATCCGCCATATGCTCGAAAACGCCAACGGCAAGCGGCTCGCCATCATCGTCAACGAATTCGGCGACGTCGGCATCGACGGCGAGATCCTCAAGGGTTGCGGGATCGAGAGCTGCCAGGAGGAGAACGTCGTCGAACTCGCCAATGGCTGCATCTGCTGCACCGTGGCCGACGATTTCGTGCCGGCGCTCGACCAGATCCTCTCGCGCTCGCCGAAGGTCGACCACATCCTCATCGAGACGTCAGGGCTGGCGCTGCCGAAGCCGCTCGTCCAGGCCTTCCAGTGGCCGGCCATCAAGGGGCGCGTGACAGTCGACGGCGTGGTGGCCGTCGTCGACGGGCCGGCGCTCGCGGAAGGCCGCGTGGCCGCCGACATGGATGCGCTGCAAGAGCAGCGGCAGGCCGACAGTACGCTCGACCATGACGATCCCGTCGAAGAGGTGTTCGAGGACCAGGTCGCCTGCGCCGACCTCGTGATCCTGTCGAAGAGCGACCTGCTCGACCGCGACGCCGCCGCGCGCGCCAGCGCCCTGGTCGAAGGGCATCTGTCGCGGGCGGTGAAGATCGTGCCGTCGACGAACGGCAAGGTCGATCCCTCGATCCTGCTTGGCCTCGGCCTCGCGGTGGAGGACGACATCGAGAATCGCAGGACGCATCACGACGACGAACTCGATCACGACCATGACGACTTCGACAGCTTCATCGTCGACCTGCCTGTCATCGCCGACCCGGAAGCACTCGCCAGGCGCGTTACCGCGGTCTCCGAGGCGGAAAACGTGTTGCGAGTGAAGGGTTTCGTCGACGTCGCCGGCAAGCCGATGCGGCTCCTGGTGCAGGCCGTCGGCCCGCGCGTCTCGCATTATTACGACCGCCCCTGGGCGCCGTCCGAGGAACGCCGGAGCCGGCTGGTGGTGATCGGGCTGAAAGGGCTCGACCGCCCGGCGATCGAGGGTATTCTTGCGGGGTGAGGACGAGCTTTTGATGAAACCTCCGCTTCGCGAGCCTCTCTCCCCCCTTGAGGGGGAGATGGCTGCGCAGCAGCCAGAGGGGGTTGTTGCGGCCGTGCGCGACGTCGTGCTTTCACAACAGCAAAGATTGACCTCGCGCGCTGCCGGACTGACCCCACCCGGCCGCTGCGCGGCCACCCTTCCCTCAAGGGGGAGGGGAACACAGGCCCATCCCTGATGCATATCCTCGCGACCACCACCGCATCGCTCGATGACCTGATCGAGCCCGTCGATCTCAGGCAGACGCCGGCGGAGATGGTCGCATTGTCCTTCACCGACAGCGACCTCGCGGCCCTCGCGACCGCATGGAAGGCGGAAGAGACCGCCCTGCCCTCCATGCGGCTTGCCCGGCTGCGCGATCTCAGGCACCCGATGTCGGTGGATCTTTGGATCGACGGCGTCGCACGCCACGCCAAGGTGATCCTGGTGCGGCTGCTCGGCGGCTATGACTGGTGGCGATATGGCTGCGACCGGCTCGCCGCCGTGGCGCGCGAGCATGGCATCCGGCTCGTGCTCCTGCCCGGCGAATGCCGCGAAACGGATGAGACGCTGGCGGGGCTGTCCACTTTGCCGACGGCCGAACTCGACGGACTCCTCGCCTATTTCCGCGAAGGCGGGCCGCAGAACATGCGCGGCCTTCTGCGCCGCCTCGCCCGCCACGCCGGCAGCGACGTCGAATCAGAGCCGGCGGAGCCGCTTGCCAAGGTGGGCTTCTACGATCCGCAGCGCGGCGTGGTGTCGCTCGAAATGTTGAATGCTGCGAGGCCGCAGGGGGCGCCAGTCGCGCCCATCCTGTTCTACCGCTCCATGCTGCTCGCCGCCGATGTCGCGCCGGTCGACGCGCTCTGCGCGGCACTGGTTTCGCGCGGCATCTTTCCGCTGCCGATCTTCGTGTCGAGCCTGAAGGACCCCGCGGTGATCGCCTTCGTCGAGAAGGCAGTGCGGGACGTCCAGCCATCCTTGATCATAACGACCACGGCCTTCGCCAGCGGCACAGAGGGCGGCGAGACGCTGTTCGACCGGATCGGCTTGCCGGTCCTGCAGGCGGTGGTCGCGACGACACGGCGCGACGCCTGGGAGAGCGGCCAGCGCGGATTGGCGCCGGCCGACCTCGCCATGCATGTGGTGTTGCCGGAGCTTGACGGACGTATCCTGGCCGGCGCCATAGCCTTCAAGGCCGACACCGCCTCCGACGACGCGCTCGCCTTCCAGGGCCAGGTGAACCGGCCCGAAGCCGATCGTATCGAACAGTTCGCCGAGCGTGTGGCGAACCTCGTGCGCCTGCGCGAGACGCCGCGGGGCGAGAGGCGGATCGCGATCCTCATCCCGGATTATCCGGCGGCGGGAGGCCGGACCGGCTATGCGGTAGGCCTCGACGTGCCCCAGAGCGTGCTCGCCATGCTGCACGACCTCAGGGCCGAGGGTTATGAGGTCGAGAACATTCCGGAGACGCCGCGCGATCTGCTGAAGTTGCTCGAGCGAGAAGGCGAAGGGATTTCGATTTCGGACTATCGGCGGCGGTTTGGCGGCCTGTCCGAGCAGGCGCGGGGCAAGATCGAGGAGGCCTGGGGGCGGATAGACGAAATTGGCCTTTTGTCGGAAAAAACTGAGTCCGGTCGGCACCCCTCATCCGACCGCGCTTCGCGCGGCCACCTTCTCCCACAAGGGGAGAAGGGAAGACCCGCCGCGAGGTCTCAGCCAATCTTCAACGCTGGTGATTTGCAGAGCCGGCCAAGCCAGGCTCCTTCCTTCTCCCCTTGTGGGAGAAGGTGGCCTCGCGAAGCGAGGTCGGATGAGGGGTACTCCCCAGCTCACTTCACCTTCCGCGCCGCGCGGTTCGGCAACGTCACCGTCGCGCTGGCGCCGGACCGCGGACGATCGGAGGATCGCCGGGCAGACTATCACGACCCGTCCTTGCCGCCGACCCACGCGCTTCTGGCCTTCGGCTTCTGGCTGCGGGAGAACCTCGGCTGTCACGCACTCGTCCATGTCGGTGCCCATGGCACGCTGGAATGGCTGCCGGGCAAGACCGTGGCGCTGTCACGCGACTGCTTTCCCGAAATCGTCACCGGCCCGCTGCCGGTGATCTACCCATTCATCGTCAGCAATCCGGGCGAGGCGGCCCAAGCCAAGCGCCGCATCGCGGCGGTCACGATCGGCCACCTGCCGCCGCCGCTCGTCGGTGCCGGGCTCGACGAAAACCAGCAGAGATTGGAACGCCTCGTCGACGAATATGCGCAAGCCGACGGGCTCGACCGCCGCCGCCGCGACCGGTTGGCAAAGCTCATCGTCGAGACGGCAACGCAGTCCGGCCTCGCCCGCGAAGCCGGAGTCAACGACGCCGACGATCCGGACGCCGCGCTGATGCGCATCGATGCCTGGCTGTGCGATCTCAAGGACCTTTCGATCAAGGAAGGCCTGCATGTCTATGGCAGGTCCCCGGAAAACGAGGCGGACCCGCAACGACGGGAAAGTGCCGAGGCCGAGCGGCTGGCTCTCGTCGCCGCCCTCGACGGCCGCCATATCTCGGCGGGCCCATCCGGCGCGCCGGCGCGCGGGCGGACCGACGTGCTGCCGACAGGACGCAACCTCTTCGCCAGCGATCCGCGCACCATGCCGACGCCGACAGCCTATGACCTCGGAAAGGCCGCGGCTGAAGAGGTGCTGCGGCGACACCTGCAGGATCATGGCGACTGGCCGCGCGCGCTGGTCATCGATCTCTGGGGCAGCGCCAGCCTGCGCACCGGCGGCGAGGAGATCGCGCAGGGGCTGGCGCTGATGGGCTGCCGCCCGCAATGGGACCCCGCGACGGGCCGTATCACCGCCATCGAGGTGCTGCCGCCGGCGGTGCTCGGCCGTCCGCGCGTCGACGTCACCTGGCGGATATCGGGGCTCTTCCGCGACATGTTTCCGACGCAGATCGCCCTGATGGATGCGGCGACCCTCGCCGTCGCCGCACGCGACGAAGCGGCCGGCGACAATCCACTCGCCGAGGCAGCCCGCAAGGCGCGATCCGCGCCCGCCCGCATCTTCGGCTCCTCGCCGGGCAGCTACGGCGCCGGCGTCGAGGAGCTCCTCGCCTCCGGGCGATGGCAGACGCGCGATGAGATCGGCCGTGCCTATCTCGAAGCGACCTCGCATGCCTTCGGCGGTGCCGAGGGCCAAGGCCGCGCCTTGCCGGGCGCCTTTGCCGCCCGGGTCGCGGAAGCAGAGCTGCTGATCCACACCGGTGACGACCCCGGCCGCGACATATTGGAAGGCTCGGCAGACGTCGCCTTCATCGGCGGCTTTGCCGCCGCACTGGCGGCACTCGGCAGCAATGCCGACGTCATCACGCTGGACACGACCGACCCGGTCCGGCCGCGGGCACGCTCGGTCGCCGAGGCGGTAACGCGCGTGGTGCGCGCCCGTGCGATCAACCCGCGCTTCATCGACGGCCAGCTTCGGCACGGACCGCGCGGCGCCTCCGAATTCGCCGAGACGGTCGACCGGCTGATCGGCTTTGCCGAGACGACCGCAGCCATTCCGGGCGCACTGATCGAAGCCGTGCACGACGCCTATCTCGGCGACGAGAAGGTGCGGACCTTCCTGCTGCGGGAGAACCCGGCGGCGGCCCGTGCTATCGCCGAACGTTTCGCGGCGGCGCGGCGGCGCGGCCTCTGGCATCCGCTGCGCAATTCCATCGACGACGACCTCGCAGCGTTGATCGAAGAGGCCCGCGCGCAGGAAATCGCGGCATGAGCGCGGCGCCCACCAAAGCGACAGAGCGTGTCTTGCGCGTCCAAGAGAACGCGCGGCACCTTGTGAGGGGCGCCTGCCCGACGCTCGCCGAACCGATGGAGACGGGAGACGGGCTGCTTGCGCGGCTGAACCCCGTATCGGGCGGCATAGCGCCGTCGACGCTGGCCGCGATCGCTGAAGCGGCAGCGCGCTTCGGCAACGGGCAGATCGAGGTGACGGCGCGCGGCAGCCTTCAGATACGCGGTCTGACTCAGTTCACGGCACCGCGGCTGGCCGAGGCGATCGACGGGCTCGACATGAATGTGCGCACGGGCGTGCCCTTGGAAACGGGACCCCTTGCCGGGCTCGATCCGGACGAGATCGCCGATCCCTCGCCGCTTGCCGAACGCATTCGCCATGCAATCGCCGCCGGCGGCCTGTCGGCCCGCCTCGGGCCGAAGGTCTCGGTGGTCGTGGACGGCGGCGGGCGGCTGCCGCTTG
This sequence comes from Mesorhizobium sp. L-8-10, assembly GCF_016756635.1. Lineage (NCBI taxonomy): Bacteria > Pseudomonadati > Pseudomonadota > Alphaproteobacteria > Hyphomicrobiales > Phyllobacteriaceae > Mesorhizobium > Mesorhizobium sp. L-8-10. Next base: position 7,893,686 of record NZ_AP023263.1, read on the forward strand.
ACGAGGTGCTGGCGGATGTGCGGCTGGAGGCGGGCCGGCGCGGCGGTGCCGTTGTCTGGCATGTGGCGATCGGCGGCACGCGCGAGACGGCGCGGGGGTTGGGATTTGTCGAGATTGAAGCGGCGGGTTCGGTGGTGATGGCGCTCCTCGAAGCGATCGCTTCGAAAGGAAAGACGGGGCGTGCGAAAGAGCTGACGGACGGCGAGTTGGAGGCTGCGTTGCGGTATTTGCCGCAACCGGATCGAGCCACACGCAGCGACAATCAATCGTCGCAGGCTGCGCCCCCACCCCCCTCTGTCCTGCCGGACATCTCCCCCTCAAGGGGGGAGATCGGCCTTCACGGTCGTCCTGCGCAATCGCCACCGCTGCAGGATAGGATGAGCGGCTGCGGCCAGCCAATCTCCCCCCTTGAGGGGGAGATGTCCGGCAGGACAGAGGGGGGTGAGACGCGCATAGGCGGAGCACATTTCGTCGGACCTGCCTCCCCAATCACCACCCTCTCCCTTTCAGACGGGCGCACGGCGCTCGGCATCGGCTTGCCTTTCGGTCAGGCGACCGCTGCGCAGATCGTCTCTTTTGCCGATGCCGCAATGCGTGCCGGTGCCGACGAAATCCTCATGGCGCAAGGGCGGAGCCTCCTTGCGCTGTGCCCTACTGCGGAAGCGGCCGAGACGCTGCGAGAGGCAGCGGCCGCGCTCGGCTTCCTGACCGACGCCGCCGACCCAAGGCGCAGCGTCGTCGCCTGTGCAGGCGCGCCGGCCTGCGCGTCAGGCCATCTGCGGGCGCGCGCCATTGCCGCTGAGATCGCCGCGCTGCTGCCGTCCGGCCTCGACGGCGTCGTCCACGTCTCGGGCTGCGCCAAGCAATGCGCCAAGCCGGCGCGTGCCGCTTTCACCCTGATCGGCACCTCCGACGCTTGCGAAATCCATCACGGCGACGGCCGGGAAGGCCAGCCTATCGCAAGCGTCGCCATTGGCGACGCAGCCGCCGCATTCGGACGCGCGGCAAGGCTCTATCGGAACGAGAAGAAAAACGGCAAAGGAGCCGCTACCCGGCCCTGACCGCCGGTCGGCTGCTGCGCCACCACAATCGGGAAGCATGATGTCCGCATATGACTATATCAAGGACGGCACGGCGATCTACGAGCGGTCCTTCGCCATCATCCGGGCCGAAGCCGATCTCTCGCGTTTTTCGGCTGATGAGGCCGACGTCGCCATCCGCATGATCCATGCCTGCGGTCAGGTCGAGGCGGCGGCGCAATTCGTCTTCTCGCCTGATTTCGTCGCAGCCGCGCGCGCGGCCCTCCAGTCCGGCGCGCCCATCCTGTGCGATGCCGAGATGGTGGCGCATGGCGTGACCCGCGCTCGCCTGCCGGCCGGGAACGAGGTGGTCTGCACGCTGCGCGACCCGCGCACGGCCGGCCTCGCCGGGAAGATCGGCAACACCCGTTCCGCCGCCGCCCTCGAGCTCTGGCGCGACAGGCTCGGCGGGGCGCTGGTGGCCATCGGCAATGCACCCACGGCGCTCTTCCATCTGCTCGACATGCTGCGCGAAGGGGCGCCGAAGCCCGCGGCGATCATCGGCATGCCGGTCGGTTTCGTCGGTGCGGCCGAATCGAAGGACGCGCTTGCCGAGGATTCGCCCGGCGTGCCCTTCGCCATCGTGCGCGGCCGCATGGGCGGCAGCGCGATGACGGCCGCCGCCGTCAACGCCATTGCGAGGGCAGGCCTTTGAGCGGAACCGGACGCCTTATCGGGATCGGCACGGGCCCGGGAGACCCCGAGCTTCTGACGCTGAAGGCGGTGCGGGCGCTCGGCGAGGCCGACGTCGTCGCCCATTTCGCCAAGCGCGGCAACAACGGTAATGCGCGCCGGACCGTCGCCGCTCATCTGCGACCCGATGTGATCGAGCTGCCGCTGCTCTATCCCGTGACGACCGAAATCGAGAAGGACAATGACGACTACAAGGCTGTAATCCTTCGCTTCTACGAGGAATCGGCGGCGTCGGTGGAGAGCCATCTCGCGGCGGGGCGCACGGTCGCGGTGCTCAGCGAAGGCGATCCGCTGTTCTACGGCTCCTATATGCATCTTCACGTCAGGCTCGCGCAGCGTTTCCCGACAGAGGTGATCCCCGGCGTGACCGCCATGTCCGGCTGCTGGTCGCAGGCCGGCCTGCCGATCGTGCAGGGCGACGATGTGCTCACCGTCCTGCCCGGCACGATGGACGAGAAGGAGCTGGCGAGACGGCTCGCCGACACGCAGGCCGCCGTGATCATGAAGATCGGCCGCAACCTGCCGAAGATCCGGCGCGCCGTCGAAGCCGCGGGTCGGCTGGAAGGCGCCGTCTATGTCGAGCGCGGCACCATGGAAAACACGGCGTCCATGCCGCTCGCCGGCAGGGAAGACAGCCCGGCGCCCTATTTCTCGATCGTGCTCGTGCCGGGCTGGGACGCACGGCCATGAGCGGGCGGCTGCTGGTGATCGGCACGGGGCCGGGCAATCCCGACCAGATGACGCCGCAGGCGCAGGCTGCGGCCGCCCAGGCGACGGACTTCTTCGGATATGGCCCCTATCTCGACCGGATCGCGTTGAGCGAAGGCCAGACCAGACATGCTTCCGACAATCGCGAGGAGCTCGCTCGCGCCAAAGCCGCGCTGACGATGGCGGCCGCGGGCAAGACTGTTGCCGTCGTATCGGGCGGCGACCCCGGCGTGTTCGCCATGGCGGCTGCCGTGTGCGAGGCGATCGAGGCCGGCCCGCCGGAATGGCGTTCCGTCGAGCTCGACATCGTTCCGGGCGTCACCGCCATGCTCGCCGTCGCCGCACGCGCCGGCGCGCCGCTCGGCCACGATTTCTGCGCGATCTCGCTGTCCGACAATCTGAAGCCGTGGGACGTGATCCAGCGCCGGCTGGAGGCGGCCGCGTCGGCCGGCTTCGTGATCGCGCTCTACAATCCGATCAGCCGGGCGCGTCCCTGGCAGCTCGGCAAGGCCTTCGAAAGCCTGCGCGCGATCCTGCCGGCAAACACGCCCGTCATCTTCGGCCGGGCGGCTAGCCGGCCGGACGAGCAGATCGCCTTCTACGCGTTGTCCGACGCCGATCCCGGCAACGCCGACATGGCGACCTGCGTCATCATCGGCTCACCGGAGACGCGCGTCATCGAGCGCGACGGCCGCGCGCCGCTGGTCTATTCGCCGCGGTTCGTGGAGGTGAGCCGATGATCGATCATGGCCAACGCCTCTTCGACGCTGCCGGCGGAGGGCATATCGGGCGTGTCGGGGCGACGGAACATGAGGACATCGATGCCGAGCCGGCGCGCCGCGGCAAGCTTGGCGTAGGTGGCCGTGCCGCCGCTGTTCTTGCAGACGATCGTATCGATGCGCCAACGCTCCAGGAGATCGAGTTCCTCGGCCTCGCCGAAAGGTCCGCGCCCGAGGATGTAGGCGGCATCGGGCACGGCGAGCGGCGGCGCGACCGGATCGACGCTGCGGATCAGAAAGAAATGGGCCGGCGCGGTCTCGAAGGGAGCGATCTCCTGCCGGCCGAGCGCCAGAAAGATACGACGCGCCGCCGCGCCCAAGGCGCGGACCGCGTCTTCCGCGCCGTCCACCATCTGCCAGCGGTCGCCGGGCGACGGCTCCCAGGCCGGCCGGTGAAGCCTGAGTGCCGGCACGCCGGATTGCCGCGCCGCCAGCGCGGCATTGGCCGAGATGCGCGCCGCATAGGGATGGGTGGCGTCGACGAGAAGCGTGATTTCCTGGTCGCGCAGATAGGCGGCCAGGCCCTCGGCGCCGCCGAAGCCGCCGGTCCGCACCGGGACGGGCTGCGCGACGGGATCCTGGGTGCGGCCGGCGAGCGACAGGGTCACATCGAGATCGCGACGCGGCGCGAGCTTCCCGGCGAGCTGGCGTGCTTCCGTCGTGCCGCCGAGGATCAGTATGCGGTGGGTCATCATGCCTTTTAAGGACGCCACGGCCGTCACATCAACCGGAAAAGCGTGGCTTGCCGTGATCGGCATCGGCGAGGACGGCATCGTGGGACTCGGCGAGGCGGCGAAACAGGCGATCGCCGAAGCATCCGTGGTCTTCGGAGGGAAAAGGCACCTGGCCCTTGCCGCCGCGCTGATCCGCGGCGAGGCACGCGCCTGGCCAACGCCATTCGACAGCGCCATGGGAGCGGTGCGCGCGCTGCGCGGGAAGAGCGTCTGCGTGTTGGCCTCGGGCGATCCGTTCCTGCATGGCGTCGGTGCGACCCTGGCGCGCCATGTGCCCGTCGAAGAAATGTGGGTGATCCCCGCCCCTTCCGCCTTCAGCCTCGCCGCGTCGCGGCTCGGCTGGGCCTCGCAGGAGACGGAGACAGTCTCGCTGCACGGCAAGCCGATCGAGCTCATCCGTCCGCTGCTCCAGCCCGGCGGGAAGATCATTGCGCTGACGTCGGATGACAAAGGCCCGGCCGCAATCGCTGCCCTGCTCGCAGGCTCCGGCTTCGGCGGCTCGATGCTCACCGTCCTGGAGGCGCTGGGGGGTCCCGGGGAAAGGATCACGCGAAGCCCGGCGGATGGCTTCGCCATGGCTGATGTCAATCCGCTCAACGTGCTGGCGATCGAGGTCGCCGCGAGCCGCGACGCAAGGGTGCTCGCCCGCGCGCCGGGACTCGCCGACGATTTGTTCGAGCATGACGGGCAGATCACCAAGCGCGAGATCCGCGCCGTGACGCTGTCGTCGCTCGCGCCGCGGCGCGGCGAGCTGCTGTGGGACATCGGCGCGGGCTCGGGATCGATCTCGATCGAATGGATGCTCGCCGATTCCTCGCTGCGCGCGGTCGCGATCGAGGCCGACGGCGAGCGTGCGGCCCGGATCGGTCGCAATGCCGCCGCCTTCGGCGTGCCCGGCCTTGAAGTCGTCAATGGCCGCGCACCGGATGCCCTTGCCGGGCTCGCCGCTCCCGACGCCATCTTCATCGGCGGCGGCGGCAGCGACGAAGGCGTGATGCCCTCGGCGATCGAGGCGCTGAAATCAGGCGGCCGGCTGGTCGCCAATTCGGTGACATTGGAGATGGAGGGGGGCCTGATCGCGCTCCATGGCAGGCTTGGCGGCGAACTGGTCCGCGTCGCCATTGCGCGCGCCGCCCCCATCGGCACGATGAACGGCTGGAAGCCCGCAATGCCCGTCACCCAATGGTCGTGGACGAAGCCATGATCGTCGCGGGGATCGGCTGCCGGAAAAACACGGACACGGATGCGGTGCTGATCGCGATCGACGACGCCTTGTCGCGCCATGGACTGGCGGCAGGCGAGCTCGACGCGCTGGCCACCGTGCCGCAGAAGTGCAGCGAGCAAGGCATCCGCGATGCGGCGGCGCGGTTGGGCTTGCCGCTGGTCGTCGCCGGCGAGGCGGAATTGCTGGAGGTCGAGACCCTCAGCCATTCGCCGGCGTCGGTCGAAACGACGGGAACCGGCTCGGCCTCGGAAGCCGCCGCGCTGGCCATCGCCGGCAGAGCCGGCCGGCTCTTGGGGCCGCGCATCGTCGCCGGCGCCGTCACCTGCGCGATCGCGGTCGGAGAAGGCAAGCCATGACCGTCCATTTCATCGGCGCCGGGCCGGGTGCGGCCGATCTCATCACCGTGCGCGGGCGCGACCTGATCGCGCGTTGCCCGGTTTGCCTCTACGCCGGCTCGATCGTGCCGAGGGAACTCCTTGACTATTGCCCTGATGGCGCGCGCATCGTCGACACCGCGCCAATGTCGCTCGACGAGATCGAGGCGGAATATGCCGCCGCCGAAGCGGCCGGCCGGGACGTCGCGCGCCTGCATTCGGGGGACCTTTCCGTGTGGAGCGCGGTGGCCGAGCAGATCAAGCGGCTGCAGAGGCTGGGCATCCCTTATACGATGACGCCGGGCGTGCCCTCTTTTGCGGCGGCAGCGGCTGCGCTCGGCCGCGAACTCACCATCCCCGAAATCGGACAGAGTCTCGTTCTCACCCGCGTCTCCGGTCGCGCCTCGCCGATGCCGGAAGGCGAGACGCTGGCGGGTTTCGGCGCGACCGGCGCGACGCTCGCCATTCATCTCGCCATTCACGCGCTCGACCGGGTCGTGGCCGAACTCGCCCCGCTCTACGGCGACGATTGTCCCGCGGCGATCGTCGCCCATGCATCGCGCCCCGATGAGAAGGTGATCTCAGGCACGCTCGGCACGATCGAGGCGCTGTTCGCCGCCGATCCCGTCGAACGCACCGCGATCATCTTCGTCGGCCGTTCCCTCGGTGCCCAGGAGTTCCGCGAGAGCTCGCTCTACGACGCCTATTATCAGAGGCGGTTTCGGGGACGCGACGGGCCATGAGACGGAGCGCCATGAGACGGAGCGAAGGGCGCCTGCCCCAGGAACACGCCGTTTCGGTCGAAGACCAGCATCTCCAGCTCGATCGCGGGGTCGTCGAGCACGGCCGCGGCCGTCGCCCATGCCCTGGCGGCGATTGTATCGCCGAGCGGCACTCCTTCGGTCACAGCGATCTGGAACGCCTCGGCGACCATATTGGCGCCGCGGATGCGCTCGGCCAGTTCGTGATCCGCACCGGCCTCCAGCGCCACGGCGGCGAGCGCATCGAGGTCGGCCGCGCCACGCTTGGAATGGACGTCGAGCATGCCCTGCGCCAGCTTGGTCATCTTGGCGACGCCGCCGGCGATGGTGACGCGCCGGACCGGATGGCTGCGCAGATATTTGAGCATACCGCCGACAAAATCGCCCATATCGATGAGCGCGATCTCGGGCAGGTCGTGGAATTTCTGGACCGCCGCCTCGGAGGTGGAGCCGGTGGAACCGGCGACATGGTCGAGGCCGGCGGCGCGGGCGACATCGATGCCGCGATAGATCGAATGGATCCATGCCGAGCAGGAGAACGGGATGACGATGCCGGTCGTGCCCAGTATCGAAATGCCGCCGAGGATGCCGAGGCGGCCGTTGAGGGTCTTCTTCGCGATCTCCTCGCCATCCTCCACCGAGATCTCGACCTCGAAATCGGCATCCGTGCCGGCGATCTCCGCGATCGCCTGCGCGATCATGCGGCGCGGCACGGGATTGATCGAGGCCTCGCCCGGCGGCAGCGGCAGGCCGGCGCGCGTGACGGTGCCGACGCCGGGTCCTGCCCGGTAGACGATGCCCGAGCCTTTGCGCCCGCGGCGCACGGTGCTCATGACGAGCGCGCCGTGGGTGACATCAGGGTCGTCGCCGGCATCCTTGACGATGCCGGCCATGGCGGCGCCTTCGCCCTTCTCCCAGCGGGCCAATGCGAAGGCCGGCTGTTGTCCGCCCGGCAGCGTCACCACGACCGAATCGGGGAAATCGCCGGACAGAAGCGCTGCGCAGGCGGCCTTGCTCGCCGCCGCGGCGCAGGTTCCCGTGGTCCAGCCACGACGCAGGGGCCGCTCGTTCTTGGTCATGGGCAATGCTATAGGCCGGCCGATCCGGCCCGTCACGATCGAAAGTCGACGCCATGAGTCTCGAAAACGCTATTGCCCGGCTGGCGCCGGCCATGCCGACCTTCGAGCCCGGCCATGTGTGGCTCGCCGGGGCCGGGCCGGGCAATGTCGGCTCGCTGACGCTCGACGTGGTGGCCGCGATCGCCGATGCCGACGCCATCGTCTATGACGCACTGGTGGAAGGCTCCATTCTCGATGCGGCGCGCCATGGGGTCGAGCTGCATTTCGCGGGCAAGCGAGGCGGCCAGGCCTCGACCGCGCAGGACGACATCACCGCGCTGCTCATCGCCCTCGCCCGCAAGAAGCGCCGCGTCCTTCGCCTGAAGGGCGGCGACCCCTATGTCTTCGGCCGCGGCGGCGAGGAGGCGCTGGCGCTGGCGCAGGCCGGTATCCCATTCCGCATCCTGCCCGGCGTGACCTCGGCCTTCGGCGCGCTGGCCAGCGCCGGCATCCCGGCAACGATGCGCGGCCTGAACAAGGCGATCATCCTGGCCACCGGCCATGCCGGCACCGAGGACGATCTCGACTGGGCAGCGCTCGCCCGCACCGGGCAACCGATCGTCGTCTATATGGGCCTGCGCAATCTCGCGCGGATCACCGCCGCGCTGGTGTCCGGCGGGTTGAAACCTTCGACGCCGGCAGCGGTGATCATGGCGGCAACCACGTCGCAGGAACGTGTGCTGGTCTCGACGCTCGACGCGATCGCCGACGAAGCCACGGCGCAAGATTTCGCCTCGCCCGCCCTGATCGTGGTCGGCGAGATCGTTTCGATGCGCGCGGAACTGATCGCGCTGGAAAGGCTGATGCGGTCCGCATGAACGCGACGTGCGCCACTCGTCGTTCACCGGGCGCGCCTATTCGGGCGATGGCCTTCTCTCCGTGTTCGGCCAGAAGGCGTCGCGGCAGGCCAACCCCTCATCCGACCTCGCCCTTTCGGGCGAGGCCACCTTCTCCCACAAGGGGAGAAGGCTGGAGTTTGGCATTGCCGCCTCTGCAAGTCACCAACGCCGACGACTTGCCGAGAGCTTTGTGCGCGCCTTCCCTTCTCCCCCTGTTGGAGAACGTGGCCGAGCTTGCGAGGGGGCGATCCGATGAGACCCACCGGCCGGCGTCGGGCGCCATCCTGGATGAGTGCCGCGCGTCTTCGCACCCCTCTCTGTCCTGCCGGACATCTCCCCCACAAGGGGGAGACCGGCCGGCCGCTTGGATTTCGCCAATCGTCAACGTTGCAGGACGAGAGCCGTCATCGATGACAGCCAGTCTCCCCCCTTGTGGGGGAGATGTCCGGCAGGACAGAGAGGGGTATCTGGCCAAGACGTATCCGACTGAAATAAAAAGGTTTTCCGTCCTGCTTTCATGGCAGTGGTCAGCCGGCCGCGAAGCCGCGCCAAGCTTTGCTTTCTGCACTCGCCTTGACCGCAAGCCGGGAGAGCCACGATGACCGGCTGTCTCGGCCTCATCATCGGCGCGCCGCGCTCCGGCTCGGGCAAGACCAGCGTGACGATCGGTCTGCTGCGGGCGCTGAAGCGGCGGGGGATGCGCGTTCAGGGCGCGAAGTCCGGACCCGACTATATCGATCCCGGCTTCCATGCCGCCGCGACCGGCGTTCCCGGTGTCAATCTCGACAGCTGGGCGATGGCGCCGGCCCTGCTCGGCGCGCTGGCCGAGCGCTGTGCGGCGGAGGCCAATATCGTGATTGCCGAAAGCGCCATGGGCCTGTTCGACGGTATCCGCTCGGAGCCGGGGCGGACGGGTGCGGCCGCCGATCTTGCCCGGCTCTACCGTTTGCCGGTGCTGCTGGTGCTCGACGTGTCCGGCCAGTCGCAGACCGCAGCAGCCGTGGCCAAGGGTTTCGCCACCTATGATCCCGATGTCCGGATCGCCGGCGTGGTGCTCAATCGGGTCGGCAGCGAACGCCATCGCCGGCTGGCCGCCGACGCGATCGAAGAGATCGGGCTGCCCGTGGTCGGGACGATCATGCGGGACCCCAGGATGGCGATGCCGGAACGGCATCTCGGCCTGGTGCAGGCCAGCGAATATGCCGCGATCGAGGATTTCATCGAACGTATGGCCGATGTGATGGAGGCCTCGCTGGATCTCGACCGCATCCTCGCGCTCGCGGCTCCTTTCGCGCCCGCCGGCGGCGATTTCGGCCACGCGCTGACGCCGCCGGGCCAGCGCATCGCGCTCGCCGAAGATGCCGCCTTCACCTTCCTCTATCCGCATCTTGCCGGGCACTGGCGCCGCCAGGGCGCCGAGATCGTCCCCTTTTCTCCGCTCGCCGACCAGGCGCCCGATGCAAGCTGCGACGTCTGCTGGCTGCCCGGCGGCTATCCCGAACTGCATGCCGGACGGCTGGCGGCGGCCGGGACCTTCCGGGCCGGCATGGAACGCTTCGCCGCCGGCCATCCGGTCCATGGCGAATGCGGCGGCTTCATGGTGCTCGGGGAGGCGATCGAGGATGCCGACGGGGCGACCCACCGCATGCTCGGCCTGCTCGGCCATGCGACCAGCTTCGCCAGGCGCAAGATGAATCTCGGCTATCGGCAGGCCTCGCTCCGCGCGGACTGCCCGATCGGCGCCGCCGGGACGACGATACGCGGCCATGAATTCCACTATGCACAGGTCACCACCGCCGGTACCGACGAGCCGCTCGTCGACATCGCCGACGGGCTCGGCGCGCCGATCGGCCCCTCTGGCGCCCGGCGCGGCCACGTCACCGGCACCTTCTTCCATGCGATCGCAAGAGGCTGAGTTTTGAATCAGAGCCGGGGTCTATTCGCCGACATCATTTTGTGCCTGGCCTTCTACACCCGGCTGCCGCTGGGCGGGCTGGCCGAAGAGGAACGCAGCTTCGCCGACGCGCAATGGGCCGCGCCGCTGGCCGGCGTGGTGGTCGCGATCGGCGGATGGATCGTGTTCTGGCTGGGCTTCACGGCCGGAGCCCCGGCACTCGTAACCGCTGCGCTCGCATTGACCGCGATCCTGTGCATCACCGGCTGCCTGCACGAGGACGGCGCCGCCGATGTCGCCGACGGTTTCGGCGGCGGCACGACGCGCGAGCGCAAGCTGGAGATCATGCGCGACAGCCGGCTTGGAACCTTCGGCGTCGCCACCATCGTCGTCACCTTCCTCATACGCTGGTCGGCGATCGCCGCGCTCGCCACGCCTGACGCCGCACTCGCCGGCCTGGTCGCAGCGCATGCGGCCTCGCGCGCGCTTATCCCGGCATTCATGGCGCTGGTGCCGCCGGCCCGGCTGACAGGGCTTTCGGCGAGGGCGGGCAATGCGGACTGGCCGGTGGCGATCGGCGCGCTGGCGATCGGCGCCGTCTGCCTGTTCGGCGCCTTCGGCTTTGCGCCCGCACTGGTCGCAACGATCGCGATCGCGCTCTGGTTCTTCCTCCTGAAACGTCTCAGCGAACGGCAGATCGGCGGCCAGACCGGCGACGTGCTCGGCGCGCTGCAGCAAGGCGGCGAGATCATCACCCTCGTCGCAGCATCCATCTTCTTCACCTGAGAGTATCCTGTCTTTCGCGCAACACCGCTGCGCACTCTCGAATTGCTTTAGGGAGCATCCATGAGCCGTTTCTCTTCGATCGAGCAGCTGTCCGCCACCTGCAACGACCTACCCGAACGTGACGAGCAAGCGGCGATGGCTGCCTCCGCAAGGCAGGACACGCTGACGAAGCCCCAGGGCAGCCTCGGCCGGCTCGAGGAACTGGCGATCTTCCTGGCCGGCTGGCAGGGCCGCGCGGTGCCCAAGCTCGACCAGGTGGCCGTGATCGTCTTTGCCGGTTCGCATGGCGTGACCGCGCGCGGGGTCTCGGCCTTCCCGGCCGAGGTGACGGCGCAGATGGTCGCCAACTTCGCCGCCGGCGGCGCCGCGATCAACCAGCTTGCGCATGCGGCCGGAGCCGGGCTCGCCGTCGTTCCGCTTGAAATCGAGCGGCCGACGGCGGATTTCACGACGGCGCCGGCGATGACGGAGGACGAGTTCCTCGCCGCCGTCTCGACCGGCTACGACGCCGTCTCCCCGACGACGGATCTGCTTTGCCTGGGCGAAATGGGCATCGGCAACACCACGGCGGCGGCAGCGCTGGCCGCGGCGTTGTTCGGCGGCAAGGGCGCCGACTGGGTCGGGCGCGGCACCGGCGTCGACGATGCCGGGCTCTCGCGCAAGGCAGCGGCAGTCGATGCGGCAATCGCGTTCCACGGCTCCGCACTTTTCGATCCGCTGGCGGCGCTGGCAAGAGTCGGCGGCCGCGAGCTGGCCGCGATCTTCGGCGCGGTGCTCGCAGCCCGGCGCTACCGTATCCCCGTCCTGCTCGACGGCTTCGTCTGCACTGCCGCTGCCGCGCCGCTGGCCAGGCTGCGGCCCACCGGGCTCGCCCATGCGCTCGCCGCCCATATGTCGGCCGAGGCCGGCCATCGCGACCTGCTCGGAAGGCTCGGCCTGAAGCCGCTACTCGATTTCAACATGAGGCTCGGCGAGGCGTCCGGTGCTTGCCTTGCCGTAAACCTCATGCGCTCGGCGCTCGCCTGCCACGCCGGGATGGCAAGCTTTGCCGAGGCCGGCGTGTCGGAGAAATAGTCCGAAGATCGAGAGCAATTCCAGCAAAACCGGACAGCGGTCTTGCATCCGGAATTTGCGAAAACCAGGAGCTTGCGCGGTTCCGCGATTCGGAGAAAAGCGGAAACCGTCAAGCGAGAACCGCGCAACCGCTCGCGTCCGGGGCGCGAGGGAATGCGCCGACGTGGTGCCGAAGCCCTCGAGCATGTCGCCCGAAAGTGGGAACCGGTTTCGGGACAACGACATGCACGAAACACGGGCTTGAAGCGCGTCGCATGAATCCGATTCGACTCGACGCGCTCAAGACGGCGCGCCGTCAGTTTGTGCCGGACTCAGGCGGCCGGTCGGTTGTCCGGGAATCCAGGCTTCTCGCCCGTTTCCGGTCGAGCTTGCCGAATTCCGTCATGATGCTCACGAGCACGCTTCCCGTCCAGCCGAATGTGAACAGCCCCGACATCGCGATACTGGGTCCGAGCAATCGCCACTGATCGGGCAAGGAAATGTTCCCCGCTCCGAGCGTCGTGTAGCTTTCCAGCACGAAATAGTAGCTGTCCCGCATCGAGTGAATCAGTTCCCCGTGGGATATGGGAACAGCCCAGATCAGCGTCTCCAGAAAGTGCAGGCCGGCCAGCGATCCGATCGTAAGACCAAGCAGAAGATTGGGACGCCAGAAGCCGTTTCGTTCTACCCTGATCCAGGACCTGTTGAAGCGGCGGCTGATGGATCGAATTCCCGCTCCATGCACGAAGATCACCAGGACCACCCCGAGCGTGCCGATCACAATCTCCAGGATCGGTTCAGGGTTCGACAGATCGTCCATTGTCTTGTGGCTCCTCGTCTCCGCTCGAGTGCAATGCTCCGGCCCGCGCCAGTAGAAGGAGAGTACGCATTGGCCTTCCAGGACGCGTGCCGTCAAGCACGTCGACCATGCGCAGCGGCCACGGCGAGCAGGGTCGCGATATCGCAGGCCGGCGAGAAGCGACCCTGCGAGAGGGGGCATTCTTCACCGTGCCGCCCGGAACTCCACGATGAAGCGCGCGCCGCCTCCGACCGGCATCCCGCCACGCAAGGGGCGATCCCGGGCGTCAGTCTCCCGCGCGGCGCAGCACGCCGAGGCTGTTCTCGTCGAGGAACTCGATCGTCATGGCCGATGCCTTGCCGTCAGGGCCGATCGCGAAGCTCACGCCGGAGGGCCTGTCCGGCATCTCCTCATCCGGAAAAGTCAGGAAAATATCCCGGTCGAAATGCTGCAGGGAATAGGATCGAGCACCATCCGGGCCCACCTTGAGCACCAGGCCGTTCCCTGCACCCGAAACGACGGCATCGCCGACGAATTCGTTGGCGTAGCGCCCCTCATAGGCGTCCATCGGCCTGGCCGGCGCAGCAGGCGTTGGCGGAGAGGCATAGGCGGCTTTGGCCGCTTCGACCACAGGACCGAAGAGGCCCGCATAGATCGCGTCCCAAGCCTTTACCCAGTCCTTTCCGATCGTGCCGTCGAACACGAGGTCGGCGAAACTGTCGGACAGCCCCTCGGGAACACCGGTCGGAAAGGCGTTGGCAAGTATAACGATGCCGAGTTCCTCCTTCGGGAAGAGCGTCACGAGGCTGCGAGCACCGACGCTGAAGGCGCCGGCATGGCCCCAGCTCAGCCCATGGCGACCAAATTCGACATTCCACCCGAGACCATAGAAGGATGTGCCGCCGGTGACCGGGTTGCTGCCGCGCGCCATCAGAGGAACATGGGTCTGTTCCAGCGCGTCGGCCGCTATCACCGGCTTGCCGTCAACGGCTCCGGCGGCCAGTTCGAGGCGCATCCACTGCGCGAGATCACGGACCGTGGAACTGACGCCGCCCGCCGGGGCCTGTGCATCGGGATCGCGCTCGATCTTCGCGGCCCAGGCTCCGTCGACCTGGATGTGAAGGGCGGCACGGTTTGCACGCTCGACGAAGTCGGAATGGCGGGAACTGGTCGACATCATTCCGAGCGGCCGGTAGAGCCTCTCCTCGGCGACGTCCTCCCATGGCTTGCTAGTGGGCTTCGCGGCAGCGACGGCGCCTTCCGTCAGTCCGAAATTGCTGTAGGAGTACCCCGCGCGAAAGCTCGACGATGGCGACACGAATCTCAGACGGCGCAGGATCTCCGCGCGGTCGTAACCGATGCCCTCGAGGTCATCGCCCGCGGTACCGGGGAGCCCACTGCGATGCGCGAACAGGTCACGGATGGTGAGTTCGCTCGTCGGATAAGGATCGGCGAGCCGAAAGGCCGGATCGAGATCGGCGATCTTCGAATCCCAGGAAACGCGCCCGTCGCCGACAAGCGCGGCGACCACCGTCGCTGAGACCGGCTTGGAAAGCGAAGCGATCTGGAACACCGTGTCGGCGTCCACCAAATCGGGCTTGCCGGCCTCGCGCCGCCCGAAGCCCTTCAGATAGACGACCTTGTCATTGTGCACGACACCGATGGCAAGGCCCGGCACGCCGCCGTCCGCCACGAGCCTTTCGGCCAGGGGTTCGAGCTTCGACAGCGCGGCTTCGACCCGATCGGGCGTGACTGTCTGGGCCGACGCGCCGCTCGCCGGCAGCGCCATGGCTGCGAGGAGAGTCCATGCATTCCGATGACGGAGAAACCAACCTGTAAATGGTTGCATGCCCGGCTCCCTCCCTCGAGCGTATCTGCTTCAGGGTACTGACCGGCGTGAGGGAAGCCAAGTGTGGTGTTTCGAAGAACGCCGCCAGCCGAGACCCTTCCTATTGGGCAGTAGGGAACTCCACGACGAAACACGCGCCGCCGTCGGCCGGCGTTTCGTAACGCAGCGATGCGCCGTGGTGACGGGCGATCTGGCGCACGAGTGACAGCCCAAGACCCCATCCGCCTGCCGTCTCGCTCCGACCCGACGGCCGGTAGAACGGCTCGAAAACCCTGTCGCGCTCGGCCTCCGGCACGCCCTGGCCATGGTCGCGTACGGCAAGCCTGGCGACGTTGCCTTCTTGCGCAACGTCGATGCTCACAGGCGGCGCGCCGTGACGCTGCGCATTCTGGACGAGATTGCGTACCAGCCTGGCGATAAGGCGCGGATCGCCCGAGACCATGGCCGGCGCGCCGGTCACCTCCACGGCGGCACGCGCTCCCTCTTCGGCCGCGACGGCGAGCAGGTCGACGGGTTCGACGAGGTCGAGCTTTTCGACATGATCGAGCCGGCTGGCGAGGAGGATCTCTTCCACCAGCGTGTCCAGTTCGCCGAGGTTCCGGAGGATCTCGTCGCGGCTGGCAGCACTGCCCGACTGTTCGAAGAGGTCGATCGCCATGCGCAGCCGCGCCAGCGGCGAGCGCAGTTCGTGGCTGGCATTGGCAAGCAGCGAGCGGTGCGCGGCAAGCAACCGCTCTATGTGGTCGGCCGCCTTGTTGAAGCTGCGCGCCACGGCCGCGACCTCGTCGTGACCATCGTCGGCAACGCGCGTGGCGAGCGCTCCGCCGCCCCAGGCATCGACGCCGCGCCTCAATCGTTCGAGCCTGCGCGTCAGGTGGCGGACGACCGGATAGGCAGCGAGCCCGATTACCGCCGCGATCATGGCGAGCCAGGCGAGCGGATTGCGGCCGCCACCGCCCGGACCGAAAGGCCTGTCCATGCGCGCGGCGACGGTGCGGCCATCGGACAATCTGAAGACGAAGATGCGGCCGTCGGGACCGTCGCGGCGTCCGCGCCGCGACAGGACGTCTGCCGGGAACGGCGCCCCGGCGGAAGCGAGCAGCCTGCGATCGGCACTGTAGACGGAGAGATCCGCGTCAAGCGCCTCGGCCAGCCGGCCGACAGTCGCCTGGAACGCGGCCGGATCGGCATCCGCCGGCAAAAGGGCCGCGACCACACGTTCGCGCCGCTCGCGCCAGCTCGTCTCGGCCTCGCCCGAATTGAAATGCACGAACAGCGCGCTCGATGCTGCGACCAGAGCGAGGCTGGCGATCAAGGTGAGGTAGACCTTCAGGAAAAGGGTGCGGCGGATCATCGGTCGTCGTCCTGGTAGCGGGCGAAGACGTAGCCGGTGCCCCGCACGGTGACGATGCGGCGCGGATGTTTCGGATCGGTCTCGATCGCGGCACGGATGCGCGAGACATGGACGTCGATCGAGCGGTCGAACGCGTCGAGTTCCTCGCCGCGCACCATGTCCATAAGCTGCTCGCGCGACAAGGTGCGGCCGGCATTCCCGGCGAGCGCCACCAGAAGGTCGAACTGGTAGCTGGTGAGCGGGCGTTCCTGGCCGTCGATGCGCACGGAGCGCGAGCCGGGATCGATCTCCAGCCGCCCGAAACGAAGGATCCTGGACGGGGCGGCCGTCGCTGCGCCGCGGCGGCGCAGGATGGCGCGCAGCCGCGCCAGCAACTCGCGCGGATTGAAGGGTTTGGGCAGATAGTCGTCCGCGCCGATCTCCAGCCCGACGATGCGGTCGGTCTCGTCACCCTTCGCGGTGAGCATAAGGATCGGCACGTCGGAGACGGCGCGCATGCGCCGGCAGGTCTCGAAGCCGTCTATGTCGGGCAGCATGACGTCGAGCACGACGGCATCCGGAGCGCGGCGCGACAGCTCCGCAAGGCCCTGATGTCCGTTCGGCGCGGTGAGGACGGTGAAGCCGTTGGCCGAGAGATAGTCGGCGAGCATGGCCGAAAGCCTGGTGTCGTCGTCGACGATCAATATCTGTTCAGCCATTCCGTCCGCCGTTCTCGAGACGCGCCATCCTTGGCCCTGGAGCCCGGCTTGGCAACACGCCTTGTCCGTCCAGTACCGCTACTGGGTGCTTTGGACCCCTCTTGGTGCGTCCTTCGAGGCTCGCTGCGCTCGCACCTCAGGATGAGGGAGGTTGGCGCGATGCACCGGACCGAGGGAGGTTGGCGCTGCGCACCCGAACCGAGGGAGGTTGGCGCTGCGTACCCGAACCGAGGGAGGTTGGCGCTGCGTACCCGAGCCGGGGCGTCAGCACTACACATCTCAGGACAAGGGGGGCTGGCACGACCTCCCTCATCCTGAGGTGCGTGCGCGGCGAGCCTCGAAGGGCGCACCGAGTGTCAGCCCCAAAAAAGCCGCCGGCAAGGGGAGAGGAAGCGTGGACTTCCTCTCGCTGATGCCGGGCCAGCCTACCAGCGGCCGAAGGCGCGGCGCTCCTTGAAGTGGTCGAGCAACTCCTTGCGCTGTTCCGGCGTGAGCACTTCGGCCGCGTCGAGCAAAGCGGCCGACATGGTCTTGGAGGCGTTGTCGATCACCTGGACGCGTTCGGAGCGAACCTTCTCGGCCGCGGCGCGATCGATTGTCGGCGCGCCGAGGATATCGGCGAGCTGGTCGCGGGCGTCGATGAAGCCTTCCCGCATCGAACGCATGTCGTCGCGAGCCTTGCCGACGATCGCCTTGATCTTCTCCGACTGGTCGGGCGTCGCCTTCACGGCCTCGAGCACATAGTCGAGCCGGCGTTCGGCGAAACCTCTACCGCCCCAGGCGCTGTGCATGAAATGACCGCCGTCCATGCCGCGGCCGAACTCGCCGCTCCATGCGCCCGCAAGCCCCGCGCCGACGAGCGCGACAAGCGCTACGCCGCCGATCACTATCCGCGAGCGCCATCCGCCGCCTTCCGCCGGAAGCCTGGTGTCGTTGCCGTTGTTCGTTTCCATGATACGGTCCTTTCGTCTTGATGGGATAAGAGGACCGTAGCGCCCCGACGTTTCGGTCGTTCGCGGGGAATGTGAAGTTTTGTAAAGCCGGGATGGCGCCATCGGTGCGGCAGGCGGTCGTCTCCCCGTCCACAGCTACGGTATCTACACGTCGCCAAGGTACCCCTTGTATGAGGAAATCCTGCTATGGATGAGGAGTTGGCTCTGCAGGGGTGGCCACCCCTGCAGAGCCGGTCGATTGTCGGATCGGAAACCCCTGAGCCGTTGCTGGCTGAGGATGAGCGTGATCGCAGTCGACTTTCTTCATCGGACCCGGATGGTTGCTTGAACACCCTGGTTCGCATTAACGCAAGGTTGGGTCGACGAAGATGAACGATACTAGCATGAAATGCGCCGGTGTGGATGTCTCCAAGGCCAAGCTCGACGTTGCCGTTTTCGACGGGCAGCGTTTTGTGGAGACCAACGACGCCGCCGGCCACCGCCGGCTGGCGGCGCGGCTGACGGCGGCCGGGGTCGAACGGGTCGGCATGGAGGCGAGCGGCAACTACGAAGCCGCCGTCAGAGCGGCGCTCGAAGTGGTGGGCTTCGCGGTCAAGGTCTTCGATCCGCGTCAGGTCCACGGCTATCGCATCTTTCGCGGTCGCCGTGCCAAGAATGATGCGATCGATGCCCATCTGATCCTCGCCGCCACGGCGGCGCTGGGCAGCGGCGGCGCGGCGGCCGATCCGCGGCTGGCGGCCTTTCAGGAGCACATGACGCTGATCGACGCCCTCACCGACGACATTGCCCGGCACGAGACCCGGCGTGACCGCTTCAGCGATCCGGCGCATCGGCGCTACCTCGAGGCCGAGATCCGGCGGTTGAGCAAGCGCAAGTCCAAGGAGCTCGCCAAGCTCATTGCAAAGGTGAAGGCCCATGCCGATCTGGCCAAGCGGTTCGCCCTGCTGCTGAGCATCCCCGGCCTGGGCGAGATCACCGCCCTGGTCTTCGTCGTGCGCATGCCTGAACTCGGCCGCTTGAGCCGAGCCGAGGCGGCGGCGCTCGTCGGCGTGGCCCCCTTCGACCACGACAGTGGAACCCATGCCGGACAGCGCCGCATCGCGGGTGGACGCCGGCGGCTGCGCAAGGCCGTCTACATGGCGGCCTTCTCGGCCGCCAACCACTGGAACCCGATCCTCGTGGCCTTCAGGAAACGCCTGGTCGACGCGGGCAAGACCTACAAACAGGCGATCGTCGCTTGCGCCAGAAAGCTGGTCCACATGGCCAACGCTGTCCTCGCCAGAGGAACGCCGTGGAACCCTCAAAATGCCAGCGCCTGAATCATGGTTGCTCATCCGACCTCGCTTCGCGAGGCCACCTTCTCCCACAAGGGGAGAAGGCTGGAGCCAAGTTTGGCCGGCTCTGCAAATCGTCGGTGTTTGCGATTGGCGGAGACGCGCCGCAGCCTTCCCTTCTCCCCTTGTGGGCCCCTTGTGGGAGAAGGTGGCCTCGCCCGCCAGGGCGAGGTCGGATGAGGGGTACTTCCACGATATGTGCATCCCATAACCATTTACAGGGAGAAGGTGGCGGCCGCCCAAGGGTCGAAGGAAGGAGCGGTCCTGTAAAAAACTGGGCAAAAACAGGGCGAGGCCAGTTTTCGGCCTCGCGCCTTTCGGCATCGTGGCACGGCCTGTTTCGGCATGATCTGATCGGACACGACGTGAAGAAATCCTGCCCGGCGGGGAGCAGGCCGCAAGACGTCGACGGTGAAAGCATGCGTCAGAAAATCGTCGATGCCGCCGCTGGCGTCAATCGGGAACGCGAGGGGTCATCAAGAATTGATCGAGAGTGCCGGGCGTGCCGCCACCCGCCGATCAGGTGGCCGCGCATTCGCGAGAGCGGTAGCGGCGCAAGTCAACCCCTTCCCTGCATCTGCCCCCAGCCGCCGCCATTGGCGGTGTCTATCAGTATCTCGTCGCCGGGCTCGACAACGAGGCCGCTGACGAAGGCGTGGCGTTCGAGGCTGCCGTCGCGGCGGCGCACCGAAAGACCGTTGGTGCCGCCGCTGGCGCCGCCGGCAAGCCCCCAGACCGGCTGGCGGTTGCGGCTGTAGCCGGCCGAGAGCACCGCGCAGCCGCGCGGCCGGTAGTTGACGGAAAGCCCCTTGCCGCCCTTGTGCCAGCCCTGCCCTTCATCGGTCTCGTTCAGCCTCTTGTGGCCGACATCGATCCCGTATCGGGCTTCGCAGATCTCGACCGGACAGTTGAAGGTCTCGCCATGGCTGGTCGAATACATGGCGTCGAGCCCGTCGCCCGCCGCCGTGGCGCCCCAACCGCCCATCTGCGGCTCGACCATGGTGAAGCGGCGGCCGGTGTCGGGATGGTCGCCGGCAATGACCGTGCCGCAGATCGAGGCGAAATGCCCGGCCGGCAACCGGTCCGGCAAAGCCTCGGCCATGCAGCGCCACAACATGTCGTAGAGGCGGATGCGCGTCTCGAAATAATAGCCATGCGGAGCATTGCCCTCGGCGTGAAAGATGGTGCCGGGCTCAGTGACGACCTCCAGCGCCCGGAACGATCCGGCATTGGCGAAGAGGGTCGGGTCGGTCAGCGCCTTGAGGATCATCTGACAGGAAATGACGGCCCCGTCGCGGCTGGTGTTGTAGGGCGCGTCGCGCTGCTGCGGATTGCCTGATAGGTCGACCGTGAAGCGTTCGGCCGAGACGGTGATCGAGGCGCGCCAGATCGCGCCGTCGTCCTGCTCCTCCTCTATCGAATAGACGCCTTGCGGAATGGACCCCAGCCCGGCGCGGCCGCGACGTTCGCCTTCCCGGAACAGGTCGTCGATCGCGGCGTGATAGGCCGCTGCGCCATAGGTCTCGACAAGCTGCCTGATGCGCGTCTCGGCCTTGCGGCTGGCGGCGACCTGGGCCCAGAGATCGCCCCGCACGAAATCGGGCATGCGCGAGTTGGCCGATATGATGTCGAAGACGGAAGCGATCGGCCGTCCGGCCTCGAACAGTTTCACGGCCGGCAGGCGCAGCCCCTCCTGGAAAATCTCCGAAACGTCGACCGCCATGGAACCGGGCGTGCGGCCGCCGACATCGTTCCAATGGGCGATCGAGGCCGCCCAGGCCACACATTCGCCGCCCGCGAATACGGGCATGGCGATGACGACGTCGTTCAGATGGGTGACGCCCCCATAATAGGGATCGTTGGTGACGAAGCAGTCGCCGTCGCGGATGCTATCGAGCCCGTGCAGGCCTACGATGCGTTTCACCGCCTTGTCGAGCACGCCGACAAAGGTCGGGATGCCGGCGCCCGAACTCACCAGTTCGCCGTCCTTGTCGGTGATGCCGGTGCCGACGTCGAGCACCTCGTAGATGATCGGGCTCATCGCGGTCTTCCTGAGAACCGCGAACATCTCGTCCGAGGCAGCGACGAGGCTGGCCTGGATCACCGTCGCGGTGATCGGGTCATCGGCATGATCTGTCATGATCTCTTTCTCCCATCCGGGACGGGACGGTCGTCCCATCCGTGACGGGACGGGTGTCCCGTCAGGGATAAGACATTCGTCTCGAGGTGCCCCCGTGCCATGCGAACGCGCGGCTCTCAAAGCCCCGTTTCGATCACCACCTTACCATGGGTGGTGCGCGGCTGCCTCAGATAGTCGAAGGCCTCGACATACTTCTCCATCGGATAGACACGATCGATCTGCGGGCGGATGCGGCCCTCACTTAGCATGCCGTAGATGAAGGCCTCGCCCTTGGCGAGCATCGCCGGATCCTCGACATAGTTGAACACCGAATAGGGATGGAACACCGCGTTCTTCTGGAACATGTCCACGAAGGGCAGTTCGGGCCACACCGTGTCGAGCGTGCCGTAGAAATAGATGCACGCATTCCGGGCGAGCGCCGGGCTGTATTGGGCGATGAGGCCCGCGCCAACCGGGTCGAAGGCCATGTCGACGCCCTTGCCGCCCGTGATCTCCCTGATGCGGCCGGCGAGATCGGCCTTGCCGGTGACGATGACATGGTCGGCCCCCATCTTCCTGAGATAGTCGGCGTTCTCCTCGAAACGCGTCGTGCCGATCATGGTCGCGCCGAGGATGCGGCCGATCTCGAGCGACGCCGCGCCCGCGGTGCTGGTCGCGGCCGTCACGAGCACATGGCTGCCGGGACCCACCTTGGTGACCTCGGCGAGCGGGAAATAGGCCGTCAGATACTGCATCCAGATCGAGGCGTTCTCCACGGCCGAGAGGTTCGGCACCGCCTTCGTGACATAGCGCGCGTCGATGACGAGCGATTCCGTGCTCGCGCCCCTATCGTAGTAGAAATAGGGCAGCGTGGAGACACGTTCGCCGATGGCGAAGCCCTCGGTGTTCGGTCCGACCGCGTCGACGACGCCTGCCGCCTCGATGCCGACACGGGCGGGAAGCCGGGGAAAGCTGAAGGAGTAGTTGTCCTTCATCAGGTCCATGTCGCCCCAGTTCAGGGCGAAGGCCTCGACACGAAGCCGCACCTCGCCCGGGCCAGGCTCCTCGAGTGGCACTTCACCAAGCTCCAGGCCGCGATAGCCGGAATAGTCGTGGATTCGCCAGGCACGAGGCATGAGGTTCTCCTTTTCCTACAGTTCAATGCGCGTCCCTGCTCAGACCTGCGCGACGTGGAGGTCGCGCGGCAGCGTGGACAGGATCTCGGGCCCATCCTCGCGCAGGATGACGATCTCCTCGAGCCGGATGCCGAAGCGCCCGGGCAGGTAGATGCCGGGCTCGATCGAGAACACCATGCCCTCTTCCAGCACGGTCTCCGAGGTGGCGGTGATATAGGGCGGCTCGTGGCCGTCGATGCCCATGCCGTGGCCGGTGCGGTGGACGAAATATTCGCCATAGCCCGCGTCGGCGATGACCCTGCGCGCCGCGGCATCGACCTCCCTGGCCAGCACGCCCGGCTTTGCCGCCTGCAGCGCCGCCTGGACGGCCTTCTCGACGATGGTGTGGATCTGGCCGTAGCCTTCCGGCGGGCGTCCGACGACGGCCATGCGGGTGATGTCGCTCGGGAAACCGTCCTTGCGGCCGCCGATGTCGATGACGACGGCATCGCCCTCTTCCAGCGTGCGGCCGCCGGTCTGGTGATGCGGGAAGGCGCCATTGCCGCCGGCGCCGACGATCCAGAAGGACGGCGTGGCGCCTTCGGAGGCGAAATGCTCCTTCACCACGGCGGCGAGCCCGGTCTCCGTCATGCCCGGCCTGATGGCGGCGAAGGCCTTCTGCATGGCCCTGTCCGCGATGCCGGCATTCATCTTCAGGCGTGCGAATTCGCCCGCGTCCTTGCGCATGCGCAGCGCGCCCAGCGTCTCGGCGGTGAAGGCGTGCCTGGCGCCCGGCAGAGCATCGAGGAGCAGAAGCGCGAAATCGGCCCGCATCGTTTCGTCGAGCGCCACCTTGTCGACGCCGCGCGCGCCGATCTCGTCGAGCGCTGCGGCAAGCGCGGCATGCGGGCCGTCAGCATCAGCCCAGGTGAAGAAAGAGATGTCGGTCTCCTCGCGCGAGCCTTCCGCGTTCAGGACCGGCATCAGGAAGGTTTCCTTGTCCAAGCCGACCAGCAGCAGGCAGGGCCGTTCGTCGGGATGCGGATGGAAGCCAAGCAGCCAATCCATGTGAGAACCCGGCGCGATGGCGACGAGGCCGGTGCCTGACGCTTTCATCTTCTCGCGCAGGGCGGCGAGGCGTTTCCTGGTGTCGACTTTCATTGCAGGTCCCTTCTTGTCGTCCGTCCCGGTTGCCCCCTCACCCGGCCTCCGCTTCGCTCTCACCCTCTCCCCGCTGGGGAGAGGAGGCTTTCGACGCTGGCGCTCAATCGGCTCTGTCAACGGGTGAGCGTATCGTTCAACGATCTCTTCTCCCCGTCGGGGAGAAGGTGGCCGAGCGAAGCGGAGGCCGGATGAGGGGGGCATCAAAAATAGCGGCTATTCCGCTTCCACCACGATCCTGTTGCCGAAGGGTTCATTGGTGTCGAACTGGCCGAAGCGCGCGATCTCCTCTTCCGGCGGCGGCTCGCTCGACCATTTCCGGCTCGGCACCCAGCCGCACTGGCGCTTCAGCACGGCGGCATATTCGGCCCGTTTCAGCGCCGCGATCGACGGGTCGATGACGGGCACGCCGAGCTTCTTCTCGACATCGCGGTAGAATCCGACCTCGAGCGTGCAGCCGAGGATCAGTGCTTCCGCGAAATCCTCCTCGACGGCCTTGCGGCCGGCCTCGATCAGCCGGCGTTCGGTCTCGGCATGATCCTTCTGGAAGTCGTTCACGCCGAGCTCGACGTGATAGAAACCCGACAGGCGATGTTCATGGCCGTGCTCCCGCACGGTGCTCGCCATCTGGTGCACCCATTTGCGCCGGCCGACGATGATGCCGAAGCGGTTGGAGAGGCTGGCCGCGATCTCGCAGGAGGCGACGCAGGGTGCGGTGATGATCATGTCGCCCGAGATCTCGCGGGCATCGTGCAGGGCGGTGTCGTAGAAGCAGCCGATGGCGAGCGCGTCGAAGCCCTCGCGCGCGGCGGCTCGCACGGCGCGGATGATGCCGCGCGTCACGATCGCCTCGTAGGACCGGTATTCGATATGGGTGAAACCGCCTTCGGCCGGCGGCAGCGAGGCAAGGTGGATCTCGGTGCCGGGCAGCTTGTGATCCCTAGCCATGTCGGCGAAGACCTGATCGTAGCTGCTGTCGCCGACAGGGCTCAGATACATGATCTTGATCGGTCTTTCCATGGGCATGCACTCCTCCTGGGGTTTGACGCGTTTCGGTGCGGCGTCGCTTGATAGGGCCGGGTCGGCGCGAAGCTACCCCTCATCCGACCTCGCTTCGCGAGGCCACCTTCTCCCACAAGGGGAGAAGGTCGGAGCCGGGCTTCAACGGCTCTGCAAGTCTCCGGCGTCGACGCTTGGCAGAAGCGCTGCTGCAGCGCGTTCCCTTCTCCCCTTGTGGGAGAAGGTGGCCTCGCGAAGCGAGGTCGGATGAGGGGTAGCTTCGCGACGACCTCCGACGCAGCCGCTATGCCACGCCGTAGATCTCCCGTGCCCTTTCGCGCGTGATGAGGCCGTTCTTGATATCCTCCTCGACGGCCGCGCGATCGCGCTCCTTCGGGTCGCCGATGCCGCCGCCATTGCCGGTGACGACACGAATGACGTCATCGGTATGGGTGGTGAGGCCGGAGACGAAGGAGAAGCGCTCGCTGGAGCCGTCCTTGCGGATGACCCTCACATAGTTGGGCGAACCCTCGCGGCCGCCGTCGAGCGCCCAGGCCGGGAACTTCGAGCGGGTGTAGCCGGCCGTGAGGAAACCGTTGTCGCCGCGGATGCGGTAGTCCATGACGATACCGCGCCCGCCGGTGAACTTGCCTTCGCCGCCCGGCTCCATGTTGAGCTCCATGCGGTCGACCATCAGGCCGTTGCGGGCCTCGTTGATCTCGGCCGGGCAATTGTAAGTCTCGCCGTGGAAGCCGGAGAAGATGGCGCTGTTGCCGTCCCCGCGCTCGCTGGCGCCCCAGCCGCCGAGCTGCGGTTCGATGATCGTGTACTGGCGGCCCGTGTCGGGGTGGATGCCGCCGATGAAGGTGCCGCAGACGGAAGCGAAGTTGCCCGATGCCAGCCGCTCCGGCATGTGCTGGGCGAGGCAGCGCCACATGATGTCGTACACGCGCAGCTCGATCTCGTAATAGAAGCCGATCGGCGCCGGCTCCCTGGCCTGGAACACGGAGCCCTCGCGGGTCAGGAGCCGGATCGGACGGAACGAGCCCTCATTGGCCGGCGAATAGGGATCTGTCAGCGACTTGAAGATCATCTGGGCGGCGACCATGACGCCGTCGCGGCTGGTGTTGACCGGCCCGGTCGACTGGTCGGGATTGTCGCGCAGGTCGACCGTGAACTCCGTGTCAAAGATGGTGATCTTGACGTTGAAGATGCGGCCGTCGTCCTGCTCCTCGGACAGCTCGAAAGTGCCCTTGGGCAGCTTGGCGAGCTCGGTGAGCGAGACCTGCTCGCCGAAATCCATGAAGGACGACATGGCGTGCTCGAAGGTCTCGACGCCATATTTGTTGGCGATGTCGACCAGCCGCCGCGCGCCGATGCGGACCGAGGCGATGGCCGCCCAGACGTCGCCCTCGAGCACGTCGGGCATACGCGAATTGACCTTGATGATATCCATCACCGAGCGGATCGTGTCGCCCCTGGAGATCACCTTGATCGCCGGCAGCCGCAGGCCCTCCTGGAAGATCTCGGTCGCCTCGCCGGTGAGCGAGCCGGGCGCCATGCCGCCGACATCCGAATTGTGGGCGATGTTGGCCGTCCAGGCGATGATGCGGCCGCCGGCGAAGACAGGCATGGCCACGATGATGTCGTTGAGATGGGTGACACCGCCATAGTAGGGATCGTTGGTGAGGAAAACGTCGCCGGGCTCGATGTCGCCAGGCTTGTCGAACTTCTTCACCAGCACCTTCACCGCCTTGTCGAGCACGCCGATGAAGGCCGGAATGCCGGCCCCCGAAGAGGCAAGCTGTCCCTTCGCGTCGGTGATGCCCGTGCCCATGTCGAGCACTTCATAGATGATCGAGCTCATCGCGGTCTTCTTCATCACCGCGAACATCTCGTCGGCCGTCGCCTGCAGCGAATTCTGGATGATCTCCAGCGTGATCGGATCGGTCTTCTGCATCGCTTCCTCCTACCTACGCCTTCAGATGGATGTGGATGTTGCCGTAACCGTCGACCTCGACCTGGTTGCCGGGATGGATGACGACGGTGGTGCCGGGATCCTCGACGATGGCCGGGCCGGCGAAGCGCATGTTCGGCCGCAGCCTGGTGCCGTCATAGATCTTTGCCTTGTGGATGCCTTCCAGCGCATAGTCGACGTCGCGCTCGCCCTTGAGGGCGCTCGCCGTATCGGCACCGCCGCCCTCGCGCTTCTTCATGGTGAGCTTGCCGACCTCGGCGGAGGCGACGAGATGGATGCCGACCATCTCGACGGGCGCGTCGAGCCTGTAGGTGTATTCGCGCTCATAGGTCTCGTGGAAGGCGGCCTCGATCTCGGAGAGGCGATCGTCGCTGACCTTGCCCTCGATCAGCACTTCCGTGGTGTGCTCCTGGTTCTGGTAGCGGAACTTGCCGTAGCGCAGGAAACGCACCTTGCCGGGCTCGACGCCCTCGGCCGCGAACTGGGCCCTGGCGCGCTCCTCGCTCTCGGCGAAGACCGCTTCGATGCCCGATGCCGCGCCCTTCTTCAGGTCGGCGAGACGGGTGACGAAATAGTCGCGGCGCAGGTCGCTCATCATCATGCCCCAGGCCGAGAACACCGAGGCGCCGGCCGGCACGACGACCTTCGCGACGCCCAGCTCCTGGCCAAGTGCGACGCCGTGCATGGCGCCGCCGCCGCCGAAGACGACGAGGGTGAAGTCGCGCGGGTCATGGCCGCGGTTCAGCGAGACGAGCTTCAGCGCGTTGACCATGTTGTTGTTGGCGATGCGGATGATGCCGCGCGCCGCCTCGTCGGGACCGACGCCGAGCTTCTCGCCGACCGCCGTGATCGCCGCCTCGGCGGCCTTCATGTCGGCGACCACTTCGCCGCCGCAGAAATAGTCCTTGTTGATGCGGCCGAGCCAGAGATTGGCGTCGGTGGTGGTCGCCTTGTCGCCACCGCGGCCATAGGCGGCGGGGCCGGGCACGGCGCCGGCCGACTGCGGGCCGACATGCAGCTTGCCGAAATCGTCGACCCAGGCGATCGAGCCGCCGCCATTGCCGATCTCCACCAGGTCGACCACCGGCACCATGATGGGATAGCCGGCAGAGGTGCGGTCGCGTTCGATCCAGTAGTCGGTCTTGATCTTGACCTCGCCGTTCTCGATCAGCGAGCACTTGGCAGTGGTCCCGCCGATGTCGAGAGCCAGCACGTTGCGCTTGCGGATCAGCTTGCCGAGCTCGGCCGCGCCCCAGAAGCCCGACGCCGGGCCTGACTCGACCATGGTGATCGGGATCTTCGAGACCGATTCCAGCGAGTCGACGCCGCAGTTGGACTGCATGATGTAGGGGCTTTTCCTGAGCCCCTTCTCCCTCAGCCCGTTGTGAAGGCGGGAGAGATAGCGCTCGGCCGTGGGCTGCACATAGGCCGACAGCACGGCCGTGTTGGAGCGCTCATATTCGCGCCATTCGCGGGTGATCTGATGCGAGGACACCACCGACACGCCGGGCCAGAGCTTCTCGATCCCGGCGAGGGCGGCCTGCTCGTGTCTCGTATTGGCGTAGGAATGCAGGAAGCAGACGGCGATCGCCTCGACGCCTTCCTCCCTGAAATCGTCGAGGATGGCGGGAAGGCCGGAGAGATCCAGCGGCTTCAGCTCCTCGCCCTTGTAGGAGATGCGCCCCGGCAGCTCGCGCCTGAGATAACGCGGCACGAAAGGCTTCGGCTTCTCGTAGTGGAGGTTGAAGAAATCAGGGCGGTTGCCCCGGGCGATCTCCAGCGTGTCGCGGAAACCCTCGGTGGTGATCAATCCGACCTTGACGCCCTTGCGCTCGGTGAGCGCGTTGATGACCACGGTCGTGCCGTGGGCGAGGAAATCGACCGTTGCCGGATCGACATTGCCCTTCTCCAGCACATTGAGGACGCCCTGCTCGAAATTCGGCGGCGTGGTGTCGGACTTGGCGGTGATGATGCGCGCTTCGCCGGTGGCGTGATCGGTCTCGAAACAGACCAGATCCGTGAATGTGCCGCCGACGTCGGTCGCGACGCGTATCGTCTTGTTGCTCATGCCTGTCCTCCCTTGGCATCGCGCTGGTTGAGCAGAAGGCAGACGGCGCCGGGCAGCTTCAGCGCTTCCGCGGCCTCGACCTTCTCTTCGGTGTAGAAACCCTTCTCGTGAAGGCAGTTTATCGTGCCGAGAACCTCGCCGCCGACAACGACGGGAACATTGATGACGCTCTCGCAGCCGAGCGACCTGATGAGCTCGTGATCGTAGAAGACTGCGGCGATGCCCTCGATGTCGTTGGCGACGAAGGTGCGCTTCTCCTTGATCACCTGGCGCGTCCAGTCCGTCTCGTTGGCCGGCTTGGTGCCGGAGACAGGATAGGCGTCGGGCATGTTGGAATAGATGCGGCCGGCCGTGCCGGTCTTGTGGTCGTGCGTCATGACGGTGAAGAGCTTCACGCCGACGACGTCGCGGGTGAACGCGCAAAGCGCATCGAAAGCGGCTTGCGGATCCGTGCTTTCGGCAGCGATGGCCTTGGTGAAGGAGGAATAGTCAGGCATCTGCATTGGTCTTCTCCATAAGCCGGGCGCGCAGTTCCGCCTCGTCGGCGGTGACGACCGGTACGGCGCCGATAAGCCGGCGCGTATAGGCGTGCTCGGGCCTGGCGAACACCGTCCCGGTCGGGTTGAGCTCGACGAGCCGGCCCTTCTCGAAAACGGCGACGCGGTCGGCGATGTTGCGGACCACCGAGAGGTCGTGGGTGATGAAGATGTAGGTGAGGCCGCGCTTCTCACGCAGTTCGCTGAGCAGCTTCAGAACGCGCGCCTGCACCAGCACGTCGAGCGCCGAGGTCGGCTCGTCGAGCACCACGATCTCCGACTGGCAGGCGAGCGCGCGGGCAATCGCCACGCGCTGGCGCTGGCCGCCCGACAAGGCCGCGGGGCTGCGCTTGCGGAACTCCGCCGGCAGCCCGACTTCTTCCAGCAACTGGCCGGTGCGTTCGGCCCGGCCGGCCCGGTCGCCGATGCCGTGAACGTCGAGCGCCAGCCGCAGCGATGCGCCGATGGAGCGCCGCGGGTTGAGCGACGAGAGCGGGTTCTGCTGGACGAGCTGGATCGCGCGGCGATGGGCGAGGTCGCGTCGGGCCGGCAGCGCGCTGCCGCGGAAGGTGATCTCGCCCAGCGTCTGCGGATAGATGCCGAGGATCATATTGGCGATGGTCGACTTGCCTGAGCCGGACTCCCCGACGATCGCCAGGCACTCGCCCTCGTGGACGTCGAAGGAGACGTCGTCGACGGCCCGGACTTCGCGCCCGGCCGTCTTGAAGATCTTGGAGACGTTGCGCAGGGAGAGCAGAGGATGGGTCATGCGGGGCGCCTCTGCATGGATCGACTTGGCCCACTATTGCGCGTCGCTCTACCCCCCTCTGGCCTGCCGGCCATCTCCCCCTCAAGCGGGGAGATCGGCAGCTTCGATGTGGGCGACATACCTACAACGTCGGCGATTGGCGAAAGCAGCCGCGACAGCCAATCTCCCCCTTTGAGGGGGAGATGGCCGGCAGGCCAGGGGGGGGTAAAGCGACGCGCGTTCATCGTGCCACCTCCGGCTCGCCGTAGCCTTCATGCACCACGAGCGGGTCGAAATAGGAGGGCGAGGCGTCCTCGATCTCGGGAATGCCGCCGCCGGTGATGCGCGGCACCGCCCGCATCAAGGCGCGCGTGTAGGGATGGCGCGGATCCTCGAACAGGCCTGCCGCCGGTCCCTGCTCGACGATGCGACCCTTGTAGATGACGTAGACGCGGTCGGCGAATTCGCGCACCACGCCGAGATTGTGCGAGATGAAGAGCACGGCCGTGTGGTGCTTCTCGACGAGGTCGCGCATCAGGCCGAGCGTCTGGGCCTGCACCGTCACGTCGAGCGCGGTGCCGGGCTCGTCTGCGATCAGCAGCGAGGGCTCGTTGGCCAGGGCCATGGCGATCATGACGCGCTGGTTCATGCCGCCGGAGAGCTGGAAGGAATAGGAGTCGAGCACCCGCTTGGGCTCGCTGATGGCCACGTCGGCGAGCGCCGCGGCGGCCTTGCGGCGGGCTTCCTCGACGGAAATGCCTGGCGCGACACGCCGCAGCACCTCGTGGAACTGCGCGCCGATCGTGTAGACCGGGTTGAGCGAGGAAGTCGGATCCTGGAAGATCATCGACATCCTGGTGCCGCGCAGGCCGTGCCGTTCACGCTCCGACAGCCTCGCAAGGTCGCGGCCCTCGAATTCGACAAGACCGGAGATCCGGGCGCTCTTCATGGCCTGCAGCAGGCCGAGCACGATGCGCGCCGTCACCGACTTGCCGGAGCCGGATTCGCCGACCAAGGCGACACGCTCGCCCTTGCCGATATGGAGCGAGATGCCGTGCAGCACGTCGACCGTGCCGGAATAGCTGCGGAAGCCGAGCTTGAGATCGCGGATGCGAAGCGTCATTGGTCGCCTCCCAGGATCTCGCGCAGCGCGTCGCCGACAAGGTTGAAACCGAAAACGGCGACCAGAATGGCCAGGCCGGGGAACACGGTCAGCCACCACGAATCCGGCAGATATTTCGCTCCGTCGGCCACCATGGAGCCGAGATCAGGCGTCGGTGGCTGCACGCCGAGGCCGAGGAAGGACAGGGACGAGGCGATGAGGATGACGAAGCCCAGGTCGAGCGTCATCTTGGTGAGGATCGAGGGCACGCAGTTCGGCAGGATCTCGCGGAACATGACATGCAACTTCGACGCACCGATGACCTCGGCGGCGAGCACATAGCCCTCCTCCCGCTCGGCGCGGGTGAGATTGTAGACGAGACGCGTATACCAGGGCCACCACATGGCGGTGACCGCGATCATGCCGTTGGTGAGCGTCGGCTCGAGCAGGCCCATCATCGACATGGCCAGGACCAGCGGCGGGATCGACAGGAAGACGTCGGTCAGCCGCATCAGGGCATATTCGACCCAGCCTCCGAGATAGCCCGCGGCAAGCCCGATCGTCACGCCGATCGGCACGGCGATCGCCAGGACCACCACCCCCAGGATCAGCGAGATGCGGTAGGCGTAGACGACGCGGGTGAAGAGGTCGCGCCCGACGAGATCGGTCCCGAAGATATAGGGCCATTCGGGCGGCCTGTTGAAATTGGCGAAGTCGACCACGGCGCCGACATGCTCCGGGAAGGGCGTGATGAAATCGGCGAAGATCGCCGAGAACACGACCAGTCCGATGAGCACCAGGCCGAGCAGCGACAGCGGGTTGCGCAACAGGATGAAGAGGGTGCGCTTCATGTCACGAAGCCCTCTGCGAATAGCGGATGCGCGGATTGATGAAGGCGATCAGAAGGTCGACCACGACGTTGACGATGAGGAACATGGCCGAGATGATCAGCACCGTGCCGACGATGGCGTTGAGGTCCTTCCTGAGGATCACGGCGACGCCGTAGCGCGAAAGGCCAGGCCACGCGAAGACGGCCTCGACGAGGAAGGCGTTGCCGAGCATCGCCGCGAAATCGAGGCCGATGATGGTCAGCGACGGGATCATCGACGGCCTGAAGGCGTAGCGCCGGGCGATGCGCTTTTCCGGGAAGCCGTAGGACTGCGCCATCTCGATATAAGGACGCTCATAGGTCTCGACCATGTTGGAGCGCGTCAGCCGGGCCGCCTGACCGATGCCCGAAAGTGCCAGCGCAAAGGCGGGAAGGACGATGTGCCAGGCCGCGTTGGCGAAGGCCTTGAGATTGCCCGCAAGCAAAGTGTCGACCAGGAGGAAGCCGGTGACAGGAGCCACAGCGATCGTATCCGATATGCGGCCGGCGATGGGGAAGAGCGGTAGGAAAAAGGCGAAGACCAGCATCAGGATCACCGCCCAGACGAAGGCCGGCGCAGAGACGCCGAGCAGTGTGACGAGGCGGACCGCATTGTCGATCCAGCTGTCGCGATAGCGCGCCGACAGGATGCCCAGCGGCAGGCCGAAGACGACCATCATCAGGCCGGCGACGATCACCAGTTCGAGCGTCGCGGGCAGGAACTGGGCTATGTCAGAGGTCACCGGACGATTGGTGTAGAGCGAGACGCCGAGATCGCCACGAAAGAGATCGGCGACGAAATAGCCGTATTGGGTGACGAGCGAGTGATCGAGATGCAGCTTGTCGCGCAGCGCCGTCACCTGCTCGGCGGTCGCGTTCGGTCCGAGCGCGATGCGCGCCGGATCGCCGGGAATGACCCGGGCTATGGCGAAGATCAGCATGGAAACCCCGATCAGCACGATCAAAGAGGTGCCCAGCCGCTTCGCGAGGAGGCGGATGACAGCAGGCATCGCAAGACGCTTCCTTGTTGGGCGAGGGGCGGCGGCGTGCCGCCGCTCCTCGCCGGACCCGGCCTATTCGTTCATTTCCATCAGGCGGAAGGTGAAACCCATTCCGCTGAGGCTGAAGGCCTTGCTCTTGTCGGACAGTGCAGGCACCGACACCCGCTTGCTGGCCGCGAACACCGAATTCTGGTCATAGGCGAAGATGGTCGGGGCGAGCTCGCGCAGGCGATTGCCGACTTCCGTGTAGACCGCGGCGCGCTCCTCGTCCGAAGTGACGACACGCCCCTTGTCGAGCAGTTCATCGACCTTGGCGTCCTTGAGATATTCCGGCGACTGCCAGGTGCCGACCGCCGAGGAATGATACATGCCGTAGATCAGCGTATCGGGGTCGCCCGTGACAGCATTGACGAAGACCTGGGAGATGTTGGGCGTGTTCTCGGGCTTGGTGACCTGCTCGGTGAACAGCGCCCACGGGATCTTCTTCACTTCGGACTTGATGCCGATCTCGGCGAAATTCGCCTGCATCAGCAGCGCGAAACGCTCCTCGAGCGGAACTTCGCCTACCCAGGACAGTTCGACGGTGAACTCGTCGGGCTTGTACTGGCACGCGGCCAGATACTTCTTGGCGGCATCGAGGTCGCGCTTGTAGGCATCAGTTTCCGGCAGGGCGCCGAGCATGCCGACCGGCAGGGCGCCGGTCGCAGGGCTGCCTTGCGACACCGTGTCGGTGATGGCGACCATCTTGATGGCGGTGGCGTAGTCGAAGGCGTTGGACATGGCCAGGCGGCAATTCTGGTCGTCGAACGGCTTCTTCGCCGTGTTCATCTTCACGTAGAAGCCGGCGCCGCCCGATTCCGTCAGGACCTGCGCGCCCTCGGCGGCCAGCGACTTCAGCACCTCCGGCGGCAGCCACTGCGAGGAGATGTCGTGCTCGCCCTGCGAGATCAGCGTGCGCACCGTGGCGGCCTCGAGACCGTAGCGGAAGCGCACCGTATCCGGCGCCTTGGCGGGCACGCCGAGGAAATAGGCGGGATTCTTCGCCATCACGGTTTCCTGCTGCGGATTGTGCGAGGTGACCGTATAGGCGCCCGTGCCGGCTCCATGGGTGGAGAGATAGGCCTGGCCCCAGTCCTTCATGTCGCCGTCGCCGGCGCCGAGGTTCTCCATGACGAGCTTCTTGTCGACGATGGGCAGGCGCAGCAGGGCGGAGACGAAGGGCGAATAGGGCTGAGACAAGGTGAACTTGACCGTGCCGGCATCGACGGCCTCCGCCTTCTCGACCTGGGCAAAAAGATAGGACAGGCCTTGCCCGATCGTCTTCATGCGATCGAGCGAGAACACCACGTCGTCGGCGGTCAGCGGATTGCCGCTCTGGAACTTCACGTCGGTGCGCAGCTTGAAGGTATAGGTCTTACCGTCGGTCTCCCAGCTTTCGGCCAGGTGCGGCACGACACCCGCCCCGCCCTGCCTGGACAGCACCAGCGTGTCGTAGACGTTGAACATGAGGATCGAGTCGGCATAGTCGGTGGCCTTGGCCGGATCCAGTTCGCCGACCGCCACCTCGTCGAGGCGAAGCACCGTTTCGGCGGTTGCCTGGCTGACGGCGGCAAGGCTCAACGCGGTGCTCGCGACCAGCGCCGCAGCGATCGGTTTCAAAAAAATGTTCATGACGACTTCCCCTTGGTTATCTTAGGCTGAAGTCCGCCGGAGGACTTCAGCCTGGGTTGCTTCGGAGCGCTCTTGCGGCCGCGCGCCCGCGACACGGCCATGCTTGTCTCGGGGCGGCCCGTCGGCGTGCCGTCCCCGAATACATCCATCGTGCAGGTATGCAGGATGGTGGTGTTCCGGTCGGTGTGGTTCCACGTCACATGCGTCCGGATCGACGGAAAGTGGATGGAATCGCCCGTCTCCAATATGTTCGGCTCGCCGTCGATCTCGACGGTCAGGGCGCCTTCCAGGATGTAGTAGATCTCCTCTCCCTCGTGCGACATCGGCTCGCTGCGGAAACCCGGCGGCTCGTGGATCAGCACGCTGCGCAGCACGTTCCCGGGAAAGGACGCCGAGAGCCGCTCATAGCTGATGGCGTTGCCGCCGACCGCATAGATGGGGCGCTGGTCATGCCGCGTGACGGGCTGATCGCCGCGCGGCTGCGAAAGGAAATCGCTCACTTCCGACTTCAGCACCCGGCAGACGGAGATCAGCGACGTCAGCGAGGGTATGGTGATGCCGCGCTCGATCTGCGAGATGAAGCCGACCGAGAGGCCTGCGGCGTCCGCGACATCCTTGAGCGTCAAACCGAGTGCCTGGCGACGATCGCGCAGCCGTGTTCCCAGCGGGTCCGCGAACTCAGTCGATGCCTCGGCTCTCTGACTCAACCGTTCCTCCGATTTTAGTATTGCTAAAATCTTTGCGCATCACGCGACGGGAGTCAACAGCAATTTTAGCACCACTAAAATCGATGAAAAGGCCTGGGCGGGCTTTTCCGGGACGTCTTTGCTAACCATCTGAAAAAGCTTCGCTTTCCTGGCTCCAAAGACCATCCTTGGTCCTGGCGAGGCGTGGCGAGGCAAGCGCCGCCGTCACGATTGCGGGAACACCGGGATCGAAATCTGCGAGCGTCGCACGCCAGCGCTCACCCTGCAGCATGGCCGCGACGATGCCGACGGGCGCGATGCCGGCCTTGGCCAGAAGCGCAAGCACCGCACGGATCGAGGCGCCGGAGCTTATCACGTCGTCGACCACGACGACACGGCGGCGCTCGATCAGCGGCAGCATCCTGGGGTCGAGAAAGAGGCGCTTGGCATGGGCCGGGCTGGTGATCGACGACATCGGCTCGGAGAGACCGTCGTCATACCAGAACTTGCGCGAGGTTCCGAGCGCCACCATGCGGTCGTGGCCAAGCCGGCGCGCGACACCATTGGCGAGCGGCAGGCCGAGGGTCGGAACGCCGATCACGACCTCGGGCTCGAAGCGCGCGGCACGCTCCGCCATGGCATCGCAGAGCGCGTCCTCGACGGCGAAGCTCGCCTGATTGACGATGAGCGAGGCGACGGCCGCGCTGCCATCACCGGGAAGGACGCGGATCGGCAGCGCGATCTGTCGGCCGTCCGGCAGCGCCGCCGGATAGAGGTCTCGCCACGCCTGGCCGGCCCCCGACGCGAAGGTGCCCGCGGGATAGACGACCTGCCAGAAGTCGTGCGGCCTGAAGTCATGCGGTGAGGTTCGATCAGGAACGAGTGGCAAAGCTCGGCTTTCTGTAGCAGAAGGACTGGGATGGGGCCGCGTCGGCGCCCGATGGATTTCGTATCGCGCGGGGTGCAGGAAAGCATGCATGACCGTGCGATGTCACGTTGGAGTTCGGCCATGCGCAAATCTGATACGGCGGAATGGGAGATGCTGACGGCTCTCAGGCGCGACCTCCACGCCCATCCCGAACTCGGCTTCGAGGAGACGCGCACCAGCGCCATCGTGGAGAAAGTGCTTGCCGAAGCCGGTCTTGCGGTCCATTCCGGGCTCGGCAAGACCGGCATCGTCGCTACGCTGCGGTTCGGCGAAGACGGCAGGCGCATCGCGCTCCGCGCCGACATGGATGCGCTCGCCATGCCGGAAACGGCCGAAGCGCGGCCTTATAAATCGACGATACCAGGCAAGATGCATGCCTGCGGCCATGACGGCCATACGGCCATGCTCATCGGCGCGGCGCGCCGGCTCGCCGGGCGGCGCGACCTGTCGGGAACGGTGCATTTCATCTTCCAGCCGGCGGAGGAAGGGCGCGGCGGCGCAAGGGCGATGATCGACGACGGCTTCTTCAAGCTGTTTCCCGTCGACGCCGTCTATGGGCTGCATAATATGCCGGGTCTGGAACCGGACGAGATGGCGGTCGTCGCCGGCCCGCAGCTCGCCTCCTCGGACCGCTGGTCGGTGACCTTCGAGGGCGTCGGCACGCATGGGGCAAAACCTCATTTCGGGCGTGACGCCGTTACGGCGGCCGGGCAGTTCCTGACCGCGCTGCACACGATCGTGGCGCGCCGCATCGACCCGCTGCAGCCGGCCGTCGTCAGCGCCTGCGCCATCGAAGGCGGCAGCTTCGAGGCGCTCAACGTGATCCCCGACGAGGTGCGGATCGGCGGCACGGCGCGCGCCTTCACGCCTGCGGTGCGCGACCAGATCGAGGAGGAGATCGGCCATCTGGCCCAGACGACCGCTGCGCTCTACGGCATCCGCCACAGCTATGCCTACCGCCGCCAGATGCCGCCCGTGATCAACGACGCCAATGCGGCGGCCCGCGCGCTGGCCGCCGCGCGCAGCGCGCTCGGCGCCGACAAGGTCCGCACGGCCTTCGAGCCATCGACCGCCGGCGACGACTTCGCCATGTTCAGCACCGAGGTGCCGGGCGCCTATGTCTGGCTCGGCAACGGCCCTGCCGAGGACGGCGCGCTCCACCACAACAGCCGCTACGACTTCAACGATGCGGCGATCCCGTCAGGCGTGAAGTTCTGGACGACGCTGGTGGAGCAGGAACTGGCGAGGTAGTGCGAACGCTGCTCATTACGGCGCCTTCACATGGACGGGTCTCCGACGGTTTCGATGGGTTGCTCCTTCCTACGAGCCGTTCGAGCTTCCAGACCACGAGCCTATCGTCCTCGCGATCGAGGGCGCGGTATCCAATCAGCGCCATTGTTCGATGTCAGTGTGCGTGAAGTCGTCGCCCTTGAACAGCAAGGGAGCCGACAGGCTTTTGGCGAGGGCATAGGCGGCGCAATCGGCAAGATTCAGTCTTGCCATCGAGTGAAGGCCTTTGCCGAACCGCCCGAAGGCCTCCGAGGCGGCACGCGCCTGGTTCTCGTCGAACGGCGCAACCTCAATGCCGTTGGCCGCGAGGAAGTGCCAGAAGTCGTGGGCGCTCTCGGAGCCGCCGCGTGCGCGCAGGATCATCGCAGACTCGTGCGCGTTGACCGCCGACATCACGAGATGGTCGGCAGACGCAAGGGCTTCCGCGAGCGATTGGGCGTCATCCTCGGCTTGCAGAATCGCGATGACAGCCGACGAGTCAACGACCATCATGGCGCGTTGAGGTCATCGGCGATCTCCTGCGGGGAGCGCGGATCGAGCACCGGGCGGGCAGAGACCTTCCTGCCGAAAGCGAGCATTTCAGCAGCTGTCATTCGACGCTTGGCCGGTTCTTCGTCGGAAAGGCCGAGCGCCCTGGCCTCGCGTTCGAGCGCAGTGCGGACCAAGTCCTCGGGCTTGCGGCCGACCCGTGCCGCGACCCGGCGCGCGAGTTCTTCGGTGTCATGAGTTAGCCGCAACATCGCTTTTCTCTCGGAATTCATCACCAGATAACATATTGCCTCGTGAGACCAAAACAAGCGGCGGTTTCGGGAGCAGCCGCGGCTACGCCACATCGGCTGACGCTTGCCCAATCCGATCTCAAACCGATCTCCTCGCCAGCCGTTCGATCAGCAGCCGGAGCACCGCCGCCCCGTCGATCGACGTCGCCACGTCGACCTCAGCACCTCCGGGCTCGTCGGGGATCAGGGCGCCGGCATCGGGCCCGTCGCCGGTGTCGACCGAAAGCTTCAGCGTCTCATGGCCGAAAAGGGTCGGAGCGATGCAGTGGAGCATGACGCAGGGGTCGTGCAGGGGCCGGCTCTCGCGGCCGTCGCCGGATTGAAAATAGGCATCGACGAGATCGGCGCAGGCGATGGCCGCGGGCGTGCCCGCCGCCTTGAGCATGGTGGTGTCGGCGCGCGTGGCGCGCACCTTGCGTGTCACGTCGAGCGGGATGAGGACGAGGTCGAGCCCGGCCCGCAGCACGATGGCGGCGGCTTCCGGATCGGCGGCGAGGTTGAACTCCGAGCGCGGACCGATGTTTCCCGGCTCGCGCACCGCACCTCCCATAACGACGACCCTTCCGATTCGCGCGGCCGATGCCGGATGTTCGAGCAGGAGCCGGGCGATGTTGGTCAGCGGGCCGAGCGCCAGGATGTCGAGCGACTTTTGCGGTCGCCTGTCCAGGTGGGCGGCGAGCCAGACGACGGCGTTCTCTTCCGCAGGCGGCGCCAGCGGCTCGGGAAATCCGACACCGCCCAGGCCGTCATTGCCGTGTATGTCCGCCGTGTCGAAGCCCTTGCGCGACAGGGGCGCAGGCGCGCCTGATACGACCGCGATATCGCCGCGGCCGGCAAGCGCCAGGATGCGGCCGGCATTGCGCGTGGTCGTGGCAATGCCGATATTGCCCGCGACCGTGGTGATGCCGGCAATGTCGAATTCGGGCGATGCCAAGGCGAGCAGGATCGCCACGGCATCGTCGATGCCGGGATCGGTGTCGATCACCACGGAACGGCGCATGGTTCAGCGTCCCATCTTCTTGTCTTCACGCAATTCCGGACGCAAAACCGCGGCTCACTTTTGCTGGAATTGCTCTTGCCCGGCAAAGGCCGCGAGGATGCGGATCCACGACCTGATGCCTTTCCGGAAGCTCGAGAGGTCGTACTTCTCGTTCGGGCTGTGGACCCGGTTGTCGAAACGCGCGAAGCCGACCAGCAGCGCATCCATGCCGAGCCGGCGCTTGAACTCGCCGACGATCGGGATCGACCCGCCGGTGCCGGCGACGGCCGCTTCCTTGCCCCACTCTTCGGTGAGCGCGCCGAGCGCCTTCACCAGGAACGTGCCGTCGATCGGCATGACGGTCGCGGGGCTGCCGCCATGGGCGCGGAAAGTGACATCGCAATCGTCGGGCACATGCGCCCTGACATGCGCGCGGAAGGCGGAACGGATCTTCTCCGGGTCCTGCCCGGCGACCAGACGGAACGAGATCTTGGCCCGCGCCCTGGCCGGGATGACCGTCTTGAAGCCCTCTTCGGTGTAGCCGCCGACGATGCCATGGATCTCGCAACTCGGGCGCGCCCAGACCTGTTCCAACACAGAGCGGCCCTTCTCGCCCGCCGGCTTCTCCAGCCCGACATCCCTCAGGAAACCCTGCTCGTCGAAGGGCAGCCGCTCCCAGCGCTTCCGCACCGCATCGGGCAACTCCTCGACGCCATCGTAGAAACCGGGCATGGCGACACCGCCATCCGATGTCCTCAGGCTGGCGACGACATCGGCCATCACCTGCAGCGCATTGCGCGCGGCATTGCCGAACATGCCGGAATGAAGGTCGCGGCTGGCGCAGGAGATCTCGATCTCCTCCCCCACCAGTCCGCGCAGCATTGTGGTGATGGCCGGCGTTTTCTTGTCCCACATGTCGGTGTCGCAGACGAGCATGACGTCGGCCGAAAGTTCGGCGGCCGCGCTTTCGATGAAGGGCAGCAGGCTCGGGCTCGAAATCTCCTCCTCGCCCTCGAAAAGCATGGAGACCTTGACCGGCAGTCGGCCGGTGACCGACTTCCAGGCGCGGCAGGCTTCGACAAAGGTGAGGAGCTGGCCCTTGTCGTCGGAGGCGCCCCGCGCCACGATATGGGTATCGCCATCGGGCTGCTCCCTGAAGACGGGCTCGAACGGATCGGAGTCCCACAGCGCCAGCGGATCGACCGGCTGCACGTCGTAGTGACCGTAGAACAGGACATGCGGACCGTCGGCCGCCTTGTCATGCGCGACCACCATCGGGTGACCTTGGGTCGGCCGCACGGAGGCATCGAAGCCCAGCGCGGCGAGGTCCGCGGCCAGCCATTCGGCCGCCCGCCGGCAATCGCCGGCATGGGCGGGATCGGTCGAAACCGATGGGATGCGGATCAGCGCGGCAAGCCGCGAAAGGCTGTCGTCCAGCGTTGCATCGGCATGGGCCAGAACCGCGTCGAGCCTGTCTGAATTCGTGGTCATGCCGGTCATCCTGCTGCGTCGATCCGTGTCATCTCGGCCTTGAAGGCGCCAGCGACCTGCAGCGCGTCGCGCAGCACCTTGCGCCGCTCGAGCGTCAGCACCTCTCGCTCGCGCATCAGCCATTGGCCCGCCACCATCACGTCGCGCACATCGGTCGGCATGGCCGCGAAGACGAGCGCGGAATAGATGTCGTAGACGGGCTGCATGCGCGGCGCCGAAATGTCGATGCGGATGAGGTCAGCCTTCTTGCCCGGCTCCAGCGAGCCTATGGCATGCGCCTGGCCGAGCACCCGCGCGCCCTCGCTGGTCGCCATGCGGATCACCTCCACGGCCGGCATCGGCTTGCGGCTGTGACCGAGCAGCTTCTGGAACATCGCGACCGGCCCGAACTGGGAGAAGAGGTCGAGCGTGTTGCCGCTCATGGCGCCGTCGGTCGCGATCCCCACCGGAATGCCCGCCTTGCGCATGGCTTCGACGGGCGCGATACCCCTGCCCGCCTTGGCGTTGGAGCGCGCATTGTGGGCTACGCAGACCTGCCGATGCGCCATGGTCTCGATGTCGCTCTCGCTGACATGCAGGCAATGGGCGCAGATCAGGCCCGGCCGCAGCAGGCCTGTCTTTTCGACCAGTTCGACGGGACGCATCCCGTATTTGTTCGCGCACCATTCCATCTCCGAATCCATCTCCGCGAGATGGATCTGGATCGGCACTTCGGGGTGATCATCAGCCCAGCGCACGACACGCTCCATCACCGCGACGTCGGTCGAATAGGGCGCGTGCGGGGCGATCGACGGGATCACCCTGTCATGGCCGGAGAACTCCGCCACGAGTTCTTCGACCAGGGCGAAACCGGCGTCTATGCTCTTGTGATCCGGCGGATCGAAATCGGCGATGGTCTGGCCGACGACGGCGCGGATGCCCGCCTTGTCGACGACGCGTCCGACCTCGGTCTCATGATAATACATGTCCGCCACCGCGGTGACGCCGCCTTCGATGAGTTCAAGCGCGGCAAGCGCGGTGCCGACGCGCACCATTTCGGGGCTGACGAATTTGCGCTCCAGCGGCAGGATGTAGCGATAGAGCCTGTCGTCGACGTCTTCGCCCAGGCCGCGGAACAGCGTCATGGCCATGTGGCAATGCGGATTGACCATGCCGGGC
The DNA here is from genome assembly GCF_016756635.1 of Mesorhizobium sp. L-8-10. Classification (NCBI taxonomy): domain Bacteria; kingdom Pseudomonadati; phylum Pseudomonadota; class Alphaproteobacteria; order Hyphomicrobiales; family Phyllobacteriaceae; genus Mesorhizobium; species Mesorhizobium sp. L-8-10. The sequence continues at coordinate 7,935,393 of NZ_AP023263.1, forward strand.
ATGACGACACCGCCGCCGGCATCAACGATCTCCGCGCCCGGCATCTCCGGTGCCGGACCGGCGCCGACCGCGCGGATCGTTTCGCCCTCGACACTGACATAACCGTTCTCGATCACGGTCATCGCGGCGTCGCAGGGGAGGATCAGGGCATTGGTGATCAGTGTGGTCGGCATATGGTCTCGCAATCTGGTCGGAAGGCACTCTACGTTGCCCCCCTCTGTCCTGCCGGACATCTCCCCCACAAGGGGGGAGATCAGCCTGCCGCCTGGGCTTCGCCAACCGTCAACGTCGCAGAACGAGCGCCGTCATCGATGACAGCCGATCTCCCCCCTTGTGGGGGAGATGTCCGGCAGGACAGTGGGGGGCAACGTAGGGCGCAAGATCTCCTGTCTTCCCAAAACCTACCCCTCCTTCAGCACGCAGCACTGGTCCGGAACGGGCACGAGCTTCGCCGTACTGCCGGGCTCGAGTGGGGCCGAAAGCGGTCCGTTGGCGATCAGCTTTCCGGCCGCCGTCTCGCACTGATACTGGTAGGCGCGGCCGAGATAGGTGCGCAGGCCTGGTGTCGCCGGGATGCCCTCAGCCGCGGGGTCGGCGCTGACCACGAGGCCGTCGGCGCGGGTCGCCAGCACGAAGCTGTCCGGTATGGCGCCGAATCGATCCTGGTTCAGGGAAAGCCTTGTGCCGCCGGGGGCCTCAGCCGTCACGGCGTCGCCGTCGCGGCCTACGACATTCATCGGGACCAGGTTCTCGAAGCCGACGAACCGCGCGACGAAGGCGTTGGCCGGACGCTGATAGAGCGCTTCGGGTGTGTCGAGCTGCATGATGCGCCCGGCATTCATGATCGCGACGCGGTCGGAGATCGAGAAAGCCTCCTCCTGGTCGTGCGTGACATAGACCGAGGTGGTGCCGTTGGCACGCTGCAGCTGGCGGATCTCGACGCGCATGTCGATTCTGAGCTTGGCGTCGAGGTTGGAGAGCGGCTCGTCGAACATCAGGAGCGGCGGCTCGATGACGAGGGCGCGGGCGAGCGCGACGCGCTGCTTCTGCCCGCCCGATAGTGCGCCCGGCAGCCGGTCGGCCAACTGGGTGAGACCGACGCGCTCCAGCATGGCCCGGGCACGCTTCTCGCGGTCCGATCCGGCCACGCCACGCTGCTTCAGGCCGAAGCCGACATTTTCGAGAACGGACAGATGCGGGAAAAGCGCGTAGTTCTGGAAGACCAGGCCGATGTCGCGCCGGTAGGCGGGCAGCTTCGTCAGGTCCTTGGTCCCGAGCGTTATCGATCCCGATGTCGGTTCCAGGAAGCCGGCGATCAAGCGCAAGGTGGTCGTCTTGCCGCAGCCGGAAGCGCCGAGCAGCGAGACGAGCTCGCCGGCGCCGACGGAAAGCGACAGGTCGTCCAGGACCTTGGTCGTCCCGTAATGCGCGGTGAGGTTCTTGACGGTGAGGGTCTGGGTCATCGGTTCTACTTGGCGAGGTCCTGTTTTGGCGCGGCACTATTGGCCAGGCCCCTATTTTGCAAGGAAGGTGAGGCCCAGCGTGCGCTCGACGATCGCCATGACGGCGACGGTGAGGAACATCAGGAGCACGGAAACCGACGCGATCGTCGGATCGAAGAACTGCTCGACATGGGCGAGGATCTGGATCGGCAAGGTCGAGATGCCGGGACCGGTGAGGAAGAGCGACGTCGACACATCGTTGATCGAGGTGATGAAGGCCAGGATGAAGGCCGCGATCACGCCGGAGCGGACATTGGGCAGGACGATCGTGAAGAAGGTCTTCATCGGCGGGCTGCCCAGGCTGATCGCCGCCTCCTCGATCGAGAAGTCGAAGGACGCCAGGCTGGCCGAGACGACACGCACGCAATAGGGCAGCACCAGCAGCGTGTGGCCGATCAGGAGCGCGAGGAAGATCGGCGTTCCGGCTCCGACCGCGACCGATTTCAGGAGGGAGAAGCCGAGCACGATCTCGGGCACAAGGATCGGCAGCACGAAGACCGTCGAGAGCCAGGATGGCAGGCGCACACGGTAGCGGTTGAGCGCGTAAGCCGCGGGAATGCCGATCAGCAGCGCCAGCCCCGTTGCAAGGAATGCGAGTTGCAGGCTGGTTATGATCGTGCGGCGGAAGGCGGCGATCTCGAAGATGTTCTCGAACCAGCGCAGCGACAGGCCCTGGGGCGGGAAAGTGAGATAGGTCGTGTCGCTTACCGACGCGCCGAGGACAATGATCAGCGGGCCGACGAGGAACACATAGACGGCGACCGAGAAGACGATCAGCAGGGGGTGGACGCGTGAAGTCATCATCGGATCAGGTCGCCATCGGGTTGAGGCGCCGCGCGATGCGGCTCATGAAAAGGACGGTGGCGATGGTGATGACAACCATGATGGCGGCGATGGTCGAAGCGCCGACCCAGTCGAAGGACACCATGGCGCGCTGGTACATCAGCGTGCCCATCACCATCTGGCGCTCGCCGCCGAGGAGCTGGGGCGTGGCATAGGCAGTGAAGGAGCCGGTGAAAACGAGCACGGCGCCGACGATCAGTCCCGGCACGGCCAGCGGCAGGATCACCTGGCGAAAGGTGGCCGCAGGGGTCGCGCCGAGCGAGGCGGAGGCCTGGACAACGTCCTCGGGAATGTTCTCCAGAACGCCGACGAGGGTCAGGATCATCAGCGGCACGAAGAGATAGACCATGGCCACGATCACCGCGCCCTCGGTGTAGAGCATTGAGAGCGGTTCGGCGACCGCGCCGATGCCGACTAGGAAATTGTTGAGAATGCCGTTCTTGCCGAGGATGATCAGCCAGGCGAAGGAGCGCACGACGACACCGGTGAGCAGCGGGAAGACCGCAGCGATGATCAGCAGGCTCTTGAGGCGGCCCGGCGCCTTCGCCACCACATAGGCGGTGAGGAAGCCGATGACGAGCGAGATCGCCGTCGTCGCCAGCGAGATCTCGATGGTGCGCCAGAGCACCGTGCGGCGGAAGCCGCTGCCGAAGAAGGCGGCATAGGGCGCGAACGGGCCTGCCGCCTCGCGGAAAGTCGTGAGGATGGTGGCCGCCACCGGCAGCACAAGCAAGACGAACACGGCAAGTGTGGCCGGGGCCGCGAGCGTCCATCCGGCATGTCGTTTCAGCATTGAAGTATTGTTCCTCGATGGAGGGTTTTTAGCGTCGCGCTGCCCCTCATCCGCCTGCCGGCACCTTCATGCCGCAAGCGGCTACCGCACGCTCGCCAAGGTACCCCTCATCCGACCTCGCTTCGCGAGGCCACCTTCTCCCACAAGGGGAGAAGGCCGGAGCCCAGTTTAGCCGGCCCAGCAAATCGCCAGCACCTGCGATTGGCGGAGACGTTGCCGCAGCCTTCCCTTCTCCCCTCGTGGGAGAAGATGGCCTCGCCCGAAGGGGCGAGGTCGGATGAGGGGTAGTTCCACGATGTGTGCATCCCATAGCCACAAGCGGGGAGGAAGTGCCGACAGGCGGATGAGGGCGGCACAGCATCTCAAAGCTTGCCCCGGTTCGCTGCCGGCAATCGACGTCCGTAACCGTCGCCTCCTACATTCCGAAGACTTCGTTCCAGCGGTCGATCCAGCCGCTCTTGGCCTCGTTCATCTTCTCGTAGTCGACACGCTTCAGCGACGCGATCATGTCGGCGCCGTAGGTCCACTGCCTGGCCTGCTCGGGCGTCAACTTGACCGACGTCACGACCGGCGCGTCGACGCCGTTCTCGGCCAGCGTCTGCTGCAGCGCCGGATCGAGGATGAAGTTGATGAACTCATGCGCGAGATCGACATTGGTCGAACCCTTGGGGATGTTCACCGTGTTGAGCGTGGCGACCGCGCCATCGGTGAGATCGGCCCAGACGGCCGTCGGCACCGCCGCCTGGATCTGGGCCAGCGTGAAGTCCTGCGCGACCGCGGCAGAGATCTCTCCCGTCGAGAACAGGTTCACCAGCTCGGAGCCGGTATTGTAATTCTTCACGACATTGGGCTTCAGTTCCTCGATCGCCTTGAAGGCGCCGTCGCCGTCAACGAAGGCGTCGACGCCGGCATGGGCGCCGGCGATCATGACCATCATCGGGCCGGCCGTGGTGGTGATGCCGGGCAGCGAGAGCTGGCCCTTGAACTCTTCCTTCCAGAGGTCGCTCCACGAGGAGACCGGCGCCTTCACCTTGGCGGAATCGTAGATGACGCCGACGCGGCCGATCGTATAGGCCGGGCCGTAGTCGCCCTGCGGAGCCTGGGCGATCTCGTAGATGCCGGAGAGGTTCGGTAGCTTGGCGCGGTCCACCGTCTGGAACACGCCGTCCTTGATGCCGATCTGCGAATAGGCGTCGGTGAAATAGGCGACGTCGACGCCCTCGCCGCTGCGGATCTTGATCTTGTTGAGCCGGTCGGCATTGTTGCCGGTCTCGAAGACGAGTTCGCAGCCGCATTTCTCCTGGAACGGCTTGACCACATACTGGTCGAGCTTCTCGCCGTTGAAGCCCCACCAGGAAATGGTGAGCGTCTTCTGCTGCGCCGCCGCCGGCATCGCCGCAGCGGCCAGGCAGGCCGCGCCCGCCAGGGACAAAGTCAGGAGTTTCTTCATTATTCGCCTCTCATCGGCCCGTCGGGTCCACGGCCTTGTGTTTTCTGATGAACGGCATGCGCCCCAAGCATGCTCCTCCGCCGATGACCTTATTTTCGCGGCCTGTGGCCAGCAAGGCCGAATCTCGGACGGCCAACAGGAATGAGCCCTTTCGGGGTCGCCGATTGCACAGTGCGGTGGCGGCACCCGAGCGATCCACAACCCCGGCGGGATATTCTCGATGGTCGTCCGCCGATCGCCATTCGGCGATCTATCGTCTTCGCCCGCTGGCGCTGATCGCCACCGCGGCAACGATGATCAGACCTGTCGTCAGGTCCTTGAAGAAGGGGTCTGCATTCAGGATGTTGAAGCCGTTGTTGATCAGCGCCAGCATGATGACGCCGGCGAGCGAGCGCCATATAGCGCCCTGCCCGCCATAGATGCTGGTGCCGCCGATGATGACGGCGGCGATCGCCTCCAGCTCCATGCCGGCGCCTGCCGTCGCCTGCCCCATCGAGATGCGCGACACCGCGATGGCCGAGGCCAGCCCGGCGGCGAAGCCGGCGATGGCGAAGGTGACGATCTTGACCCGGCGCGTGCGGATGCCGGAAAGGATGGCAGCCTCCTCGTTGCCGCCGACGGCAAAGACCTTGCGGCCGAAGGCAGTGCGGTTGAGCAGCACCATGAGCGCGACGGCAAAGACAATCATCACGATCACCGCGATGTAGACCGGGCCGATGCGTCCGCGTCCGAGCCAGGTGAATTCCGGCAGCCGCACCGGGATCAGCGTGCCGCCGGTGATCAGGATCGCAATGCCGCGAAAGACCAGGCTGGTCGCCAGCGTCGCCAGGAAGGAGTGGATATTCAGGACGGTGATGGTGACACCGTTGACGAGGCCGAGCGCCAGTCCGACGCAGGGCGCGATCGCAAGGCCGAGCAGCGGATGCACGTGGAGTGCCACCCAGGCGGCCGAAACGCCGGCCACGGCGAAGGTGGCGCCGACCGAGAGGTCGAAGCCGCCGCCGATGATGACCAGCGTCATGGCCGCCGCCATGATCGCAAGCGGGGCGTTCTGGTTCAGGATGTTGATCAGGTTCTGGGTGGTCAGAAAGGAATCGCTCAGCGCCGTCAGCAGCGCCATCAGCAGCACGATCATCACCGCGACAGCATATTTCTGCAGGAACCGCGCGATGGAACCCGCCGTCAGGCGGGAAGTGACCACCGAACGGGCCGTCGCCGTGTCGCTGCTCATGAGGCTCTCCGTTCGGACGCTGGCGCGTCGTCATCCTGAAACAAGGTCCACAACAGTTCGTCCTCGCCGACCTCTCCCGGCACGACCTCGCGCACGATGCGTCCGTGCCGGACGAGATAGGCGCGATGGGCGAGGCCCAGCACCTCCTCCATCTCGGAAGAGATCAGCAGGACGCCGACACCTCGCCCGGCAAGCTCGCTGACGAATTCATGGATGCGCCGGCGCGCGCCCAGGTCGACGCCGCGGCTCGGTTCGTCGAGGATCACGATCTTGGGATCACGCATGATCCATTTGCCGAGCAGCACCTTCTGCTGGTTGCCGCCCGAATAGTTGACGACGTCGCCGTCGACATGGCGCGGGCTGACGCCGAGATGCTCGACGAGCCGTCGCACCGCGTCGCCCTCGGCGCCGAGCCGCAGGAACCCCGCCAGCGAGAAGGCCGAAAGGTGCGGCAACGTCATGTTGGGCCGCACGGTCTGGGTCAGCACGAGCCCCTGCTTGCGCCTGTCCTCCGGAACCATGGCGATGCGCAGCGCCACCGACCGCTCGGGCGAGCGCTCCGCATAGGGCTCGCCATCGATCAGAACCTTTCCTTCGGCCGGATCGGCGCCGAAGACAGCGCGCGCGATCTCGGTACGGCCGCTGCCGACCAGGCCGATGAGGCCGACGATTTCGCCGGGGTGGATCTCGAAGTCGACGCCGCCGATGCCGGTATCAGCGGTCAGCCCCTCGACCTTGAGCAATGGGACGACCCCGCGAGCCGGCGGCACTGTCTTTTCCGGATACGACACCTCCGCATCGGCACGGCCGAGCATGCCCGCGACCAGCGACGCCTTGGTCTCGTCCCTGGCGTCGGCCGTTCGGACAATCCTGCCGTCGCGCATGATGGTGACACGGTCGCAGATCGCCAGCACATGGTCGAGGAAGTGCGAGACATAGACGACGGTGCGGCCCATGCTTTTCAGACGCAGCATCGTGGCGTGCAGGCGCTCCGCCTCGTCGGCGGTGAGCGACGAGGTGGGTTCGTCCATCACGATGACGCGGGCATCGCGCGCCATGGCCCGCATGATCTCGATCTTCTGCTGGTCGGCGATGCTGAGCGAGCCGGCGCGCGCCGACGGGTCGAGATCGAACCCGCACAAGGCGACGATCCCGGCCAACCGCTGGTCCTCGTCGCGTTTCAGGAAACCGGCGCGACGATGCTCGATGCCGAGGAACACGTTCTCAGCCACGGTGAGTTCCGGCACGAGCTGGAGTTCCTGATGCATCATGGCGATCCCGCGGGCGAGCGCGGTCGCGGCGTCCCAGGCACCGACCCTCTCGCCGAATATTTCGAGATCGCCGGACGAGCGCGAGTAATAGCCGCCCGCGATCTTGCCGACGGTCGACTTGCCGGCGCCGTTCTCGCCGACCAGGGCGTGGATCTCGCCCTGGCGGAAATCGAGGCTGATGTTGCGCAGCACCTGGACGCCGGCGAAGGACTTGCCGACATCGATCAGGCGGATGCAGACCGGATGCGCCTCCGCTCCCGCTGTTTCCCGTTTCGCTGCGTTCATCGCCACCTTCCCGCCTGGCGCTCAGCCAGGTTGGCGCGCTTCGGTGCGGGCCGGATCCACGCTGAGATCGGCGTTGAAGGCTACACCATAGCGGGCCAATGCCTCCTCCGCGGAGACGAGCCCGCTGACCACGTCGAGGCGCACTTCCTCGACCGGACGCGCCTTGGGATTGCCGTAGCCGCCGCCGCCGCCCGTGCGGGTCACGAACAGCGTGCCCTTGGGGAAACGACGAGCCCGCATCTTGAGCGGCGTCTCGGTCCTGCCGTCGGGATAGACGATCTCGTTCGACGGACCCGCGCCGTCGCTGCCGCCGGCAAGGCCCCAGCCGGGCGTCTTCGACCGCTCGAACCACAGCGCTCCGTAACAATCGTCGAGCAGCCGGTAGCTGCGCACCACGCCGCAGCCGCCGCGCCAGCGGCCGACGCCGCCGGAATCGCGGCGAAGCGAGAACTCCTCGACACGCACCGGGAACTTGGTCTCGTAAACCTCGGCCGGGATGTTGCGGAAGCCGCCGTTGCAAAGATTGATCAGCGCGCTCTCGCCGTCGGAGCCGACCGTGCCGCCCCAGCCGCCGGCGGTCGGCTCGACCGAGATCCACTGGCCCTTGTCCGGATCCATGTCGAAGAAGGCGGCCACCATGGAATCGCCGTAGTGGGCAGCGGTCGCCTTCTCGGGCATCGACTGGCTAAGGCAGGAGATCATGAGGTCGGCCAGCAGTCCGAGCCCGGTGAAATACCATTCGCAGGCCGCCGGCTCCCTGGCGTTGAACAGGCAGTTGTCGGGGATCCTCACCTCCATGGTCGAGAAGGAGCCGCCGGTGATGGCGCGTTCGGGATTGATCATGGTCTTGTAGGCAAGACGCAGCATGGACACCGTCTGCACCGCGCCGCAGTTGATCGAGCCCTCGACCGGCCCCGACGACCCCTCGAGATCGATGATCATGCGCTCGCCGTCGATAGTGAGGGTCAGCGCCACCTTCACCGGCTCGCTGCCGACGCCGTCATTGTCGAGCCAGCCCTCGCGGGAATAGGTGCCGTCCTTCAGCGCCGCGATCGCCTGGCGGTCGAGAAGCCGGGCCTGCTCGAAGATGTTGGCGCAGGCCGCGCGGTAGACATCCGGGCCGATGCGGTCGAGAACCTGGCCGAGCCTGCGCTCGCCGGTGCGGATCGCGGTGATCTGGGCGTTGAGATCGCCAAGAGTCATCTCCTTCAGCCGCGTATTGCGGGTGAGCAGATCGAACCATTCCGGGATCGGCTTGAATTTGGAGACGATGCGCGTCGGTCCGAGCCGGATGCCCTCGTGATAGATCGAGGTCGACCCCATGGTCGAGCCGGGGTCGATGGCGCCGATGTCCTGCCAATGGGCGCGCGCGGCGCCGAAGCCGACCAACTCGCCCTTGTGGAAGAGTGGGCCAATTGCCGTGACGTCGTGAAGATGCGTGCCCTGCAGATAGGAATCGTTGAGGACGAAGATGTCGCCGGGATGCATGTCCTCACGATAGCGCTCCAGCACCAGCTTCACGCAGGCGTCGATGGCGCCGACGAAGAGCGGCACGCCCGTCGACTGGCCGAGCATGTTGCCTTTGTCGTCGAGCAGGGCGACGGCGCTGTCGCGGCCCTCATAGATGATGGCCGAGAAGGCGGAACGCCAAAGCGCGGCGTTCATGTCCTGGGCGCAGGAGATCACGAAGTTGCGGACGACTTCGGTCGTGATCGGATCGGCGGCAGCGGTCGCCATGGTCAAGCCTCCTTGCGCTTCAGCGTCATGTGGCCGCCGGCGATCACCTCGGCCTGCCAGTTGTCCGGAACCAAGGTCGTGGCGGTCGCCTCCTCGATGATGGCCGGACCGGCGACAACGCCGCCGGTCGGAATTCCCGATCGCTCGACGATCGCCGTGTCGTGCTCCCTGCCGCCGAAATAGACCTTGCGGCTGCGCGCTGGTCCCTCCGACGAGACCAGCGGGTCGGCGATTGCAGGCCGCTTCAGGCGGCCGAGGGCGGCGACACGAAGATTGGCGACCTCGACACGATAGTCGGGGCTCGAGTGGCCATATTGCCTGTCATAGGCCTCGTCGAAGGAGCGACGCACTGCAGCCATGTCGATCGCACCTTCAGGGATCGGGATGGTCAGCACATACTCCTGGCCATGATAGCGGAAATCGGCGAGCCGTTCGAAGGAGATGTCCTCGTCCTTCAGCCCCTCCCTGCGCAGATAGTCGCGGCCATCGCCCTCAAGTCCGGCAAATCGCAGCTCGAGGTCGGTCGGATCGACCTGATCCCAGTAGCCGTAATAGGTCATCTTGAAGTCGTGGCGGACGTCGGTCTGCAGCATGCCCCAAGCGGAGAAGGCGCCGGGCATGACCGGCACGATGACCTCACCGATGTCGAGTTGCTCGGCGAGCGCGACGGCCTGGGCGGGGCCGGCGCCGCCATAGGCGACCAGCGCGAAATCGCGCGGATCGATGCCCCGGCGGATGGTGATGGTGCGGATGGCATCGGCCATCTTGGCGTTGATGATGTCGATGATGCCCTGCGCCATCGCTTCGGTCGAAAGGCCGAAGCGATCGCCGAGACGGGCGACCGCCTCGCGCGCCCTGGCGACGTCGAGCGTCATCGTGCCGCCGGCGAAGTTCGCCGAATCCAGGCGGCCGAGCACCAGATTGGCATCCGAAACTGTCGGCTCGGTGCCGCCGCGGCCATAGCAGGCCGGCCCGGGCAGCGAGCCCGCCGACTGCGGGCCGACGCGAACGGCGCCGGCCTCCTCCCAGGCGATCGAACCGCCGCCCGCGCCGATCACATGGATGTCGACCACGGACATCTGGATCGGCAGGCCTTCGAGTTCGGCCTCGTTGGAGGTCGACGGCTTGCCGTCGATGATCAGGCTGGCGTCGAAGGAGGTGCCGCCCATGTCGACGCAGATCAGGTTGGGCCGCCCCGTCATCTCGGAGAGCGTGCGCCCGCCGATCGTGCCGCCCACCGGCCCGGACAGGAGCGTCTGCAGCGGTATCTCGGAGGCGGCGGAAGCGGTCATGGCGCCGCCATTCGATTCCATCACATGAAGCTGACCGCCTTCCGGCAGCCTGCCCGAGAGCTGGGCGACCAGCGTGTCGAGATAGCGCCGCACGACGGGCGCGGCGTAGGCGTCCATGACGGTGGTCGAGGTGCGCGCATATTCCCGCCATTCCGGCGAGACGCGGTGCGACAGCGTGATCGAGATACCGGGCAGGCGCTGTCGCAGATAGTCCTCGGCCGCCAGTTCATGGGCAGGGTTCTTGAAGGCGAACAGGAAGCAGATGGCGATCGCCTCGTAGCCTCGCTCCTTGACCGCCGCGACCAGATGATCGAGTTCGGCGACATCGAGCGGAATCTCGATGGCGCCCTTCGCGCTCACCCTTTCATTCACCGTGAATGTGTCGGGGATCGTGGCCAACGGCTTCGGCTTGCGCCAATGGATGGAGAAGATCTCGCCGCGGTCGTTGCCCTGGATGGTGTAGACGTCGCGATAGTTCTTCGTGGTGAGCAGCGCGACCCTGGCGCCGCGCCGGGTGAGCACGGCGTTGAGCCCGACCGTCGTGCCGTGGACGAAGAAGGCGACGCCGGCGCCCCGCGGCAACGCCTTGTCCAACCCATCGATCACCGCAAGGGCGGGGTTCCTGGGCGTCGAGAGAACCTTGTACGCGTCGCAGCGCCCGGTCTCGGCATCCTGAAAGACAAGATCGGTGAACGTTCCGCCAATGTCCGCGGATACGCGATAACCCTTCACGGCAAGACTCCGGATTGTTGTTGAAGCTTGTTGGGGAGGCAGCAACGCCGCCTCCCGTCGGGCATCGGGCCCTACTGCGCCCACTCGCCCTTGAAGTCGGGGTGCTGGTCGAGCACGGCCTTGGTGACAAGGGCCGGCAGCGGGCCGACCTTGTCCATGTCGACGGCGACGGATACGTCCTCGCCCTTCAGCTTCTTGACCACCGCCTCGAGGGCGAGCTTGCCCATGGTGACCGGAAAGTAGGCGAGCGTGGCATCCCAGCGGCCTTCGCGGATCGCCTCGACCGCGATCGAAGACGCGCCGCCGCCGGAAAGATAGAGACCAGAAACATCATAGCCGGCATTGCGCAACGCGATCTCGACGCCGACCAGGTGCTGGTCCGCATTGGACAGGACGACATCGATATCCTTGTTGGCCTGCAGGATGTCCTGCATGACGGTCAGCGACTTGTCGGGATCGTAGTTGCCCTCGCCTGACGCCACCACCTTGATGTTGGGATGGGCGCCGAGCACCGACAGGTAGGCCTCCTGCCGCAGATTGTCGAAGGGGTAGATCTTCTGCCCGATGATGATCACGACGTTGCAGGGATCCTTGCCCTCGCAGAACTTCACCACGTCCTCGGCCTGCACCTTGGCGCCCTCGGCAGGCGGGCTCGCGACGGTCGCGGTGACGCCCGGAACCTGCGGCTCGAGCCTCGCCAGATCCGGACCGATCGGGAACAACGCCGTCACCAGCGGCTTGCCCGCGGCGCCGACCTGCTCGACCGCGCCCGCGATGCCGACGGTGTCGTTGGGCACCACCACGAATCCGTCGAACTGGTTGCCGGCGAGCACGTCCTCGATCTGGCTGTACTGAAGCGCGGCATCGAACTGACCGTCATAGATCGATGTCTCGACGCCCATTTCCTTGGCCTTGGCGACGACGCCTTCATAGACGGCCTGGTTGAAGCCGTTCTGCGCCGAGGAGGCGAAGAACGCGACCTTGAAGTCCTCGGCCAGCGCCGAGGCTCCCGAAAAACCTCCGAGCGCCAGCGCCACGGAGGCGAGCAAAAGCTTCACCTTACGATGCATGAGAACCTCCCTGTTCGATCCCTGCCGACATTTATCGGCCTTTCCCTCTGGACGATTGACCGTAATCCATAATACAAAGTTTATGCAACAGGTATTTTTTGAGTGGCGGCAATTGTGATTTCTTGCGGCCCCGCCTAAGCCTGTCGCGACAAGAGCGCCCTCGGAGCGCCATGAATGGGGAGACGACCTTGGACAAGCCGACAGGCCGGCGCGGCCGACGCGCCGGCACCAGAACACAGGCGGGGAACGGCGAGGAAGCGATGGGACGACGGCGCGAGCGCGGCTCGACCGCCGTCTATGAGGACATGCGCGAGGACATACTTTCGCTGAAGATCCGGCCCGGCAGCGCGCTCGACGAAGTAGCACTCGCCGAGCGCTACGGCCTGTCGCGGACGCCGATCCGCGAGGCGCTGCTGATGCTGCAGCGCGAAGACCTGGTGACGTTCCTGCCGAGCCGCAGCGCCATCGTGACGCCGCACACGATGAGTAATGCCCATGAATATATGGACACGCTGATGCTCCTGTCGCGGGCGATCGTCCGCCTGGCGGCCGAGATGCGGACAGACGCCGCGCTCGCCGGGATCCGGAAACGCCAGGAAGGTTATGCCGAGGCTGTCGCCGGGACCGACATCGACGCCATCGATGCCGCCGATCTGGCCTTTCATCGGGCAATCTCGGTAGCCAGCGGCAACGAGTTCCTTGGGAAATTCTACCGGCTTTCGCTCGACTACGGCCGACGCATGCATCGCCTTCACTTCTACCCGATCTTCGGCACGGCAGAACGCGAGACCTGCCTTGCCGAGCACGCCGCGATCGTCGAGGCGATCGAGCGGGGTGAGCCCGAGCAGGCCGATGCGCTGATGGGCAAGCACGTGCTTTCCGAGCTACGGGTCGTGCAGCGTTCGCTGGAACCCAAGGTCGGATTGAAGTTCTCCCTGGACAGCAATTGGAAGCAGGCACAATGATCGACAGGACAGTGATCGAAACCCGGCTCGGCCGGCTTATCGAGGCGATGAACGCCGAGGGACTAGACGCCGCGGCGATCGTTCCCGGCGCCAATTTCTATTTCCTGACCGGCGTCCATTTCCATCTGATGGAGCGCCCCACCGTGCTGTTCGTGAAGGCCGACGGGGCGAAACATGCCGTCATTCCCGTTCTCGAGCGCTCACGCTGGCAGGCGATGGCGCCCGACGTCGACACGGTGTTCTGGCAGGATTCGGACGGTTACGACGACGCCTTCCGGCAACTTGCCGGCCAGATCGCGCCGAAGCGGATCGGCGTGGAAGGCCAGCGCATGCGCGTCTTCGAAAGCGAGGCGATCAGCAAGGCATTCGGCGACGGCACGGTGATCGACGCCCAAGCTGCGGTGGCCCGCATGCGGCTGCGCAAGGACACCGCCGAGATCGAGGCGATGCACCAGGCGATCGCCATCAGCGAGAAGGCGCTCGCCGATACGCTCGCCAAGGTCCGCGCCGGACAGAGCGAAGCGGAAGTTCGCCAGACGCTGGTGATGGCGATGCTGGAGCATGGCGCCGACGGTCCGGCCTTCGAGCCGATCGTTCTCGCCGGCGCGGCGGCCGCCGATCCGCACGGCACGCCGCAGGCGGATCGCAAGCTCAGGCCGGGCGACGCGCTGCTGATCGATTACGGCGCGGCCTGGGGAGGCTACGCCGCCGACATCACCCGCACCGTCTTCGTCGAACATGTTTCGCCGGAGCATGCCGACATCTACGAGGCCGTCCGCGCGGCGAACGAGGTCGGCCGCCAGACCGCGGCGCCCAGCGTGACGCTCGATGCGCTGGATAGGGCCGTGGCGGCACGGATGCGCGCTGCGGGCTTCGCCGACCTGATCGTGCATAAGACCGGCCATGGCCTCGGACTGGATGTTCACGAGGCGCCCCACGTGATGGTCGGCAACATGCAGCAGCTCGAGCCCGGCATGGTGATCACCATCGAGCCCGGTCTCTATCGCGACGGAGACGTGGGCGTGCGTATCGAGGACGATGTCCTGATCACGGCGGAAGGTGCTGTGTCGCTGACCGGCTATGAACGCAGGCTGACACTGGTGGGCTGACGTCGTGACACAACATCTCGCCGACCTCGCCGCCAGCGGACCCGCAGCGCTCTACGATCTCCTGGCGCAGCGCCTCAAGGAGAAGCCGGGCTTCGACCTCCTGACCGTGCTGGCGCCGAACGACGCGGGCGATCGGCTCATCCGGCTCTACTCGTCCAACCACGATCAGTATCCGTTGGGCGATGCCGACATCGTCCACGACGACGCGTGGTTTCGCAAGCTTTTCACGGCGAAGGAAGCAGTGGTGGCCAATGACGGCGAGGAGATCAGGCAATGGCTGCCCGACTTCGTCGAATATGTCGAGATGGGCTATGGATCGTTGCTCAACCTGCCGATCGTGATCGCTGGCGAGGCCATCGGCATCCTGAACGTCATGGCCGGCCGGGGGCATTTCAGTCCCGAGGCCGTCAAGGCGATCGGCGAACAGGCCCCGCTTGCGGGCCTCGCCGTGCTTGCCCGCGACGCCGGACATCGTCGTGTGGCATTTCGTTGAGGAAGTTCTGAAGCGCGACCAACTCGATCAACGCAGAAATAGTGCGCCTCGCGCACTATTTCATTGATTTGGTGCACACTGCGCACTAAATTCAGGCAAGCGACAAGGGGATGTCGACTTGCCGACCATCGCGCAAATCGGAAACTTAAGAATCCAGATCTTTGCCGATGATCACAACCCGCCGCATTTCCATGTCGTGACGCCCGAGTATCAAGCTCTGGTCTCCATCGCCGACCTTGCCATAATCCGCGGCGAACTCCGCGGTCGTGATTTCAACACCGCGGTCGAATGGGCCAAAGCGCATATAGAGGAGCTCAATCATGAGTGGAAACGCCTCAATGGCTGACCAGGTCATCCGTGTCGGCCGCCCACTTCCCCGCATCGCCGCAGCGGCAATCGACGGCAGGCGCCGCGTTCACGTGACATGGCGCAATGGTGAGGTCGCCACAGTCGATCTCGCTCCCGTGATCCTGAGCCATCGCGTGTTCATTCCCTTGCGCAAAGACGACGACCTTTTTCAGACCGTCCGGGTCAACGAGGACGGCACGGCGCTCGAGTGGGATGAAGGCATAGAACTCTCTGCCGAATGGATCGAGCGTCTCCCCCCTATCGGAATGGACAATGCAGAATTCCGACGGATCATGGATCAACTCGATCTCACGCTGGACGGCATGGCCGCACAACTCGATGTGTCGCGCCGGCTGATCGCGCAATTCAGGGGGGTAAGACCGATCCCCTCGAATATCGCGCTGGCAGCACGCTATCTGGCCGAACATCACGAGGCCAAGTGATCCCAGGTTCTTTGGATCTGGGCGAAAACCAGAGAGATGGCTGCCGGCCGGTCACCGATTGAACGGCAGCGAGAAGGCCTGGTGGAAATAGGAGCGGAACGCTTCCATGGCAGGCGTGAACTGGGTGTTGCGCCGCCAGGCGAGGCCGACATCCATGGCCGGGATCGGGTCGGTCGGCACGATCGTCTCGATGCGCTTGCCCTCCAGCGACCAGGGCCGAAGCACCATGTCGGAAAGGATCGCGACGCCTTGCCCGTCGGCGACCAGCGAGCGCACGGCCTCGACCGACGAGGTGCGCAGGATCACGTTCGGGCGGTAGGCGGTCTGGCTCCAGTATTTGAGCGATGTGTGCGCGGCCTCGTCCACGGTCAGCATGATGTAGGGCTCCTCGGCGATCTCCTTGAGACCGACGGCATGACGCGACAGGAGCGGGTGTCGCGCCGCCGCCCACAGCCGCCGCCGCGACGACAGCAATGTCTCGGTGGAGAGATCGGGATTGAGGACATTCGACGTGAGCAGGACCGCAATGTCGTAACGATTGGCAAGCAGTCCCTCCTCTATCGCCTCGCGATTGAGCTCGAAGAGCTGGATGTCGAGATTGGGCCAGGCTCGCTTCAGCCGGCCGAGATGGTTGGGCAGGAAGTAGCCGATGACCGTGTAGGTGGCGGCGACGGTGAGCTTGCCCGCGAAATCATTGGCCGGCAGCAGGAGGTTGGTCGCCTCGTTGACCTTGTTCAGTATGTCATAGGCATGGAACAGGAACTGGCGCCCCGCCACGGTCAGTTCCATGCCCTGGGCCGAGCGGTTGAAGAGGTCGAAACCGACGATCTGCTCGAGGTCCTTGATTGCCGTGGTGACCGCCGATTGCGAGATGCCGAGGTCGACGGCCGCCTGGGAGATCTGTCCCTGCTCGGCCGTGGCAACGAAATAGCGGATCTGCCGAAGGCTGATCGACATCGCATTCCCCTTCTGAATTTTTGATAATAACATGCAGCTTTCATGGTAAAATTCAATGCTGATGATTTCCTGATCGCTGCAGTGCCGAAATATCAGCCACCGGCAAAGCCTACCGGAACGGATTTCTCAATCGATTCCGGCTCAAGCCTCAGATCTATCGCCATCTGAAAATTAGAAACTTCCCTTCAAAGAATAGAATTTTCCAAGGACCCCAAAGGAAGCTAGCCTTCCCACAACAAAGGTCCGGGCGAGGGGTCGAACCGACAGGGTGAGGAGGTTGTGCGTGCCGTTGACGGTCGTCGACATCAATTGCGACATGGGCGAAGGCTTCGGCCAGTGGCGTCTCGCCGACGCCGAGGACACCAAGCTGATGGGTCTGATCAGTTCGGCCAACATCGCCGCAGGCTTCCATGCGGGCGATCCGAACCTGATGGACGCCACAGTGCGGCTCGCTACCCAGTACGGCGTCGGTATCGGTGCCCATCCCGGCTATCGCGACTTGCAGGGCTTCGGCCGGCGCAGGATCGGCGGCACCAATGACGAGATCGTGAACGACATCGTCTACCAGATCGGCGCGCTGCGTGAATTCACGAGGCGCTACGGCTCCAACCTGCAGCATGTGAAGCCGCATGGCGCACTGTACATGGAGCTTGCCGCGAATGAGGAGATGTCGCGCAGCTTCGTCGGCACGCTGCGCGTTGTGGCGCCCAACGCTTATCTGTTCTGCATGGGCGTGTCGGCGACGTATCGCATCGCCGCCGAGGCGGGTCAGCCTGTCATCCGCGAATTCTACGCCGACCGCGACTACGACCGTTCCGGCTCGATCGTGTTCACGCGGCGCGTCGGCCGCCTCGACCCGAAAGCCGTCGCCGACAAGGTGGTGCGCGCCTGCGTCGAGGGCAAGGTGCGGACCGTCGAGGGTGACGATATCGACATCGCATTCGAGTCGATCTGTTTCCACTCCGACACGCCCGGCAGCCTGGAGATCGCGACCGCCATGCGCGCCGCGCTGACCGCGAACGGCATCCGCATCGCGCCGGTGTCAGAACTTCCGATCACGAATGCAAGGGGATAGCCGAATGAGCCCGGTCCAGATCAAATCGCCGCTGCCAGGTGTCTTCTACCGCCGGCCCTCGCCCGACAGCGCGCCGTTCAAGAACGACGGCGACGCGGTGGCGGCTGCCGACGTGATCGGCCTGGTCGAGGTGATGAAGTCGTTCCACGAGGTCAAGGCCGGCGTCTCGGGCAACGGCGTTCAGTTCCTGGTCGACGACGGTGATGCGGTCATGGCCGGCCAGGTGCTGGCGGAGCTCGGGTCATGACCATCCGCTCCGTCCTCATCGCCAACAGGGGTGAGATCGCCGTTCGCATCATCCGGGCGGCCAAGGCGCTCGGCCTGCATACGGTCCAGGTCTACAGCCAGGCCGATGCGGATTCGCTGGCCGTGCGGCTGGCCGACGAGGCCGTCGAGATCGGCGCTCCTGCCGCCAGGAAGTCCTACCTCAATGTCGAAGCCGTGCTTGCCGCAGCAAAGGCCAAGGCGGTGGACGCCGTCCATCCTGGCTACGGCTTCCTGTCCGAGAATGCGGACTTCGCGGAAGCGGTGACCGCGGCCGGCATGGTGTTCGTCGGCCCGACGGCCGAGGCGATCCGCCTGCTCGGCGACAAGGTCGCGGCGCGCAAGGTCGCCAAGGAAGCCGGCGTGCCGACCGTGCCGGGCAGCGACGGCCGGGTGGCCGATGCCGGCGAGGCCAGGGCGATCGTGGAGCGCATCGGCTTTCCCGTCATGATCAAGGCCGCTGCCGGCGGCGGCGGACGCGGCATCCGAATCGTCGCGGACATGGAGGAATTCGAGCGCCAGTTCCCGCAAGCTTCCGCTGAAGCCGCAGCCGCCTTCGGCGACGGCGGGCTCTATATAGAGAAGGTCATCGAGCGGGCACGCCATGTCGAGGTGCAGATCCTCGGCGACGGCAGGAACTTCGTCCACTGCTTCGAGCGTGAATGCTCGCTGCAGCGCCGCCGTCAGAAGGTCTGGGAAGAGGCGCCGGCCTTCGGCCTGACACCTTCGCTGCGCGACAAGCTCTGCGCCAGCGCGGTCGCGCTCGCCAAGGCGGTGGGCTACAGCGGGGCCGGCACGGTCGAATATCTCTATGACGAGGCCGCGGGCGCCTTCTATTTCATCGAGGTCAACACGCGCATCCAGGTCGAGCACCCCGTCACCGAGATGGTCACCGGGATCGACCTCGTCCAGGAGATGCTGCGCATCGCCGGCGGCGCGCCGCTGTCGGTGCGGCAGGAAGATGTCGCGATCTCAGGCCACGCGATCGAATGCCGGATCAATGCCGAGGACCCGTTCCGCGACTTCATGCCGTGGCCGGGCACCGTCGAGAAGCTGAGCGTGCCGGAAGGCCACGGCATCCGCTTCGATACGCTGCTTTATGGCGGCTATGCGGTACCGCCCTTCTACGATTCCCTGCTCGGCAAACTGATCGTGCACGGCGCCGATCGCGCCGACTGCCTGTCCCGGCTGCGCACGGCGCTGGGGAAGCTCGATATCCAGGGCATCCCGACGACCATTCCGCTGCACGTGGCGCTGGCGGCGGACGCCGACGTCGCGGGCGGGGGCTTCCACACACGCTTTCTCGAAGGTTGGCTCGAAACCGCATTCGCCACGAGGAGCGGCGACAAGGAGGTGGCTTGATGAAAAACCGCTACAGTTTCGGAGGCGACGAGCACCTCTTCGTCGAATGCGACGAGAGCATGTCGCTCGAAGCCTTCTTCAACAGCCTGTCGATGACCAATGCGATCCGCGACGCCGCAATCGCCGGGGTCGCCGAGATCTGCCCGGCCAACGCCTCGTTCCAGATCAAGTTCGACCCCGACCGGATCAAGCCGGACGACATGCTGCGCGAGGTCCAGGCGATCGAGGAAGCGGCGGCGAGGACCGATCCCGTCATCCACACCCGCATCATCGAGATCCCGGTTTTCTACCGCGATCCGTGGACGCATGAAACGCTGATGCGCTTCCGCGAGCGCCACCAGGACCCGGCCGCCACCGATCTCGAATATGCGGCGCGCGTCAACGGGCTTGCCGGCGTCGACGAATTCGTCGCCGCCCACAGCGGCGCGCCCTGGTTCGTCTCCATGGTCGGCTTCGTCGCCGGCCTGCCCTTCATGTACCAGATGGTCGATCGGCCGCGGCAGCTCCAGGTGCCGAAATACCTGAGGCCCCGCACCGACACGCCGAAACATACGATCGGGCATGGCGGCTGCTTCTCCTGCATCTATTCGGTGCGCGGCGCCGGCGGCTACCAGATGTTCGGCATCACCCCGATGCCCATCTTCGATCCCGAGCAGAAGACCAGCTACCTCCGGGACTTCATGGTGTTCTTCCGCCCCGGAGACATCGTCAAGTTCAAGCCGATCGGGCGCGACGACTACGACCGGACGCTCGACGACGTGGCAGCCGGCCGCTTCGAGCCGCTGATCAGGGAGGTGACCTTCGACCTCAACGAATTCCACAAGGACACGGACGGCTACAACGCCAGGCTGGAGGGCACTCTCAATGGCCGTTAAAGTCATCAATCCAGGCCTGTCGACCACGGTCCAGGATCTCGGGCGGCCCGGCTACTTCCATCTCGGCATTCCGCTCGGCGGCGCCATGGACCGCCTTGCGCTCAAGGCGGCGAACCTGCTGGTCGGCAATGACGAGGGCGCGGCCGGGCTGGAGGCCGTGTTCATCGGACCGGAGCTCGAATTCACCGCCGACGGCGTGATCGCAGTGACCGGCGCCGAGATGCCGATCACCCTCGACGGGGCCGAGCAGCCGTCCTGGACGGCAGTGCCGGTCAAGGCGGGCCAGGTGCTCGGCTTCGGTTTCCTGCAGCAGGGCGCTCGCATCTACATCGCGTTTTCCGGCGGCATCGACGTGCCCGTGGCACTCGGCAGCCGCTCGACCTATCCGATCGGCGCGCTCGGCGGCTTCAAGGGCCGCGCCATCGCGGCGGGCGACGAGTTGCCGATCGGCGAGGCCGGCAATGTCCGCTCGGGGCGGACCGTGCCGGAAGCACTGCGCCGCCGTCCGGGCATGCCCGCCGAGCTTCGGGTACTGCCCGGCCTCTACTGGCATCGGATCACTGAAGAATCGCAGGCTGCCTTTTTCGACGACGCCTGGAAGGTCGCGCCCGAGGCCGACCGCATGGGCTACCGTTTCCGGGGCGGCAAGCCGCTGACGTTCGTCGAGCGCGAGCAGCCCTTCGGAGCGGGCTCCGATCCGTCGAACATCGTCGACAGCTGTTATCCCTACGGCTCCATCCAGGTGCCGGGCGGCACCGAACCGATCGTGCTCCATCGCGATGCGGTGTCGGGCGGCGGCTACTTCATGGTGGGTACCGTGATCGCCGCCGACATGGATCTGATCGGCCAGCTTCAACCCAACACGCCGACGCGCTTCGTCAAGGTCGGCATGGAGGAGGCATTGGCGGCGCGGGCCGAACGCGCCGGTCTGATCGAGCGCATCCGCGGCGCGCTCGCGTAGCACAGCGGGCTGACAGGCGCGAAGGGGCGCGGGCCGGTCGAGCATCGAGAACAACGTATCAGAACGAAGAAAGGGGAATGCTATGAAACATCTGACAAGGGCAATGCTCGCCGCGACGGCGATCGCCATGGCCGGCTCAGCCCACGGGGCCGACTGGTTCCCATATGACGCGGCCAAGGTCGAGCCGCCCTTCGCGGCCGACGGCAAGGCCGCCGATGTCTCCTATGTGCCGCTGGAGAAGGCCTCGAAGCCATGGCAGGTCTGCGTGTCCTTCCCGCACATGAAGGATGCCTACTGGCTCGGCGTCGATTACGGCGTAGCGGAGGAGGCGGCCCGTCTCGGCGTGAAGATGAATCTCGTCGAAGCCGGCGGCTATACCGAGCTCAACAAGCAGATCTCGCAGATCGAGGACTGCGTGGCGAGCGGCGCCAACGCCGTGGTGATCGGCGCGATCTCCTTCGATGGCCTCAACAATCTCGTCAGCGAAGTCTCGAAGAAGGGCATTCCCGTCATCGACGTGATCAACGGCATCTCTTCGCCCGACATCTCCGCCAAGTCGCTCGTGTCCTTCTACACAATGGGCGCGGAGACCGGCGCCTATCTCGCCAAGAAGCATCCGACCGGCTCGGAAGGGGTCGAGGTCGGCTGGTTCCCGGGACCGGCGGGCGCAGGCTGGGTCGAAGCTGCACACAAGGGCTTCATGGACGCCGTCAAGGGCTCGGCAGTCAAGGTTCTGGAGCCGAAATTCGGCGACACCGGCAAGGAGGTGCAGCTGAAGCTGGTCGAGGACGAATTGCAGGCGCATCCCAACATCCGCTACATCGCCGGCACGGCAGTGACGGCGGAAGCCGCGCAGGGCCTGATCCGCGAGCGCGGCCTGGAAGGCAAGGTGGACCTGCTCGCCTTCTACATGACGCCTGGCGTCTATGAAGGCATCAAGCGCGGCTTCATCCTGGCGGCGCCGGCCGACTCCATGGTCATCCAGGGCCGTATCGCCATCGACCAGGCGGTACGCATCCTCGAGGGCAAGGACTACATCAAGCATGTCGGGCCCAAGATCTTCGTTGTCGACCCGTCGAATGTCGGGAGCGTGCCGCAGACCAACATCCTGCCGCCGGACGGCTACAAGCCGGTCTTCAACGTGAACTGACCCTAAGGCCGGCCGGCGGCCAGCAGCCGCGGCCGGCCCGGACGATCCGCCGGGACCAAAGTCATGAATGCGCCACTGGTCGCGATGACCGGGATCTCGAAAGAGTTCTCGGGTGCCAAGGCACTCAGCAATGTCGATTTCACGCTTCTCGCCGGCGAAGTGCACGTGCTGTTCGGCGAGAACGGCGCGGGCAAGTCGACCCTGATCTCGATTCTCTCCGGCGTCTATCGCCCGAGTTCCGGCTCGCTGAGCATCAACGGCGAGGAGGTCGAACTCCGTTCGGTCCACGATGCGGCGCGGTACGGGGTCGGCACGGTCTTCCAGGAATTCTCGCTCGTCCCCACGCTCAGCGTCTTTGAAAACGTCTATCTGGCGCGCGAGCCGAAACGCGGCCCGTTCATCAACCGCTCCGCCATGCTGGAGGGAGCGCGGCGCCTCTTCGCCGATCTCGGCTTCGACATCGACGTCACCCGCCAGGTATCGGGCCTGTCGCGGGCCGAACAGCAGATGGTCGAAATCGCCAAAGCCTTCCTCGCCAAGGCGAAGGTGCTGATCCTCGACGAGCCGACCGCTTCGCTGACCGAGAAGGAGACACGCAAGCTGTTCTCCTTCATCCGCAAGGCGAAGGCCGACGGTGTCGGCATCGTCTACATCTCGCACCGCATCCAGGAATTCTCCGAGATCGCGGACCGCATCACGATCTTGCGCGACGGCCGGCTGATTGCCACCGTGCCGGCCGACGGCATCTCCGAAACCAGGCTGGTCGAACTGATGACGGGCCGCTCGATGGACCAGATCTATCCCAGGATCGAGCGGCGCGGCGGCGGCACGGTGCTTGCCATTCGCGGCCTCCACGCCGCCGGGGTCCGCGGCGTCGACATCGACGTGCGAGCCGGCGAGGTGCTCGGCGTCGCCGGGCTCGTCGGCAGCGGCAAGTCGCGCGTCTGGCGCAGCGTGGTCGGCCTGCAGCCTGTCGCCGCCGGCAGCGTGACGATCAACGGCAGGGAGATGACCGGCCGGCCGACCCGCGACGTGCTGGCGGCCGGCGTCTTCTACTTGCCGCCCGACCGCAAGAACGAAGGCCTGCAACTCGCGGCGACGGCACGGGAGAATCTTCGGCTCGCGCTGCTTCGGCGCGCCGAGGTGGCCGGCCCGTTCGGCTTCCTGTCGGCGCGGCAAGCTCGCCGGCTCGCCGACGGTATCGGCGAGCGCGTCGGGATGACCCCGGCCTATATGAGCCGACCCGTCTCCAACCTTTCGGGGGGCAACCAGCAGAAGGTGCTGTTCGGCAAGGGCTTCGGCGAGGAGCGCGGCATCTACATCTTCGACGAACCGACGGTCGGCGTCGACATCGGGACCCGCGCCGCGCTCTACCGGCTGATCCAGGAGATCGCCGAAGCCGGCAAGGCTGTGGTCGTGATCTCGTCCGACCTGCCCGAAGTGATCAATCTTTCCCACCGGCTGCTCGTCTTCTCCGGAGGCCGCATCTCGGCCGAACTGGAAGGCGCCGACCTTACCGAAGACGTCGTCCTGAAACATTTCTTCGCAGATACGAGGATCCCGGCATGACCCGCCAGCCCGCCGCATCGGCCATGACAGCCGCCCCCGTGTCGAAGCCCAATCCGCTCCTGGCCGCGGTCAAGACGCTGTTCCTGCGCGTCGGCGTGCTGCCTTTCTTCCTGGCAGCGGCGCTGATCATCTTCTCGCTTGTCTCGGCGCAGTTCCTGTCGGTGCAGAACCTCACCAATGTGGCGCGCCAGTCGGTCTATCTCGTACTGGTTTCGCTCGGCCAGATGCTGGTGCTGATCACCGGCGGCTTCGACCTGTCGGTCGGTACCACGATCGCCCTGACTTCGGTGGTCTCCGCGACCGTGATGGTGGCGCTCGCCGCCGCCATGCCCGATCTGGTCTGGATCGTGATCCTGATCGGGGCGGCGGCCGGCTTCGGCGCCGCATTGATCGTCGGCGCCCTCAACGGCATCGGCATCGCCCAGTTCGGCGTCTCGCCCTTCATCATGACGCTCGGTGTGCAGTCGGTGGGCGCCGGCATCGCGCTCTTCCTGACCGGCGGCGTGCCGGTCGCGAGCCTGCCTTACGCGTTCGGCAACTTCTTCGGTTTCGGCCGTGTCCTGGGCGTGCCCGTGCCGGTGCTGTTCGCCGTCGCCGCGATCGTCGCGATGTGGCTGATGATGAACCGTACGCGGCTCGGCGCGCATATCTACGCGGTGGGAGGCAATCTCAAGGCGGCCAACCTGTCGGGGGTGAACACCAAGCGGGTGCTGTTCCTCGCCTACGCAGTCTGCGCGCTGCTCGCCTCTCTGGCCGGCCTGCTGCTGACGGCGCGCGTCGAATCCGGCGAGACCAATCTCGGCGGCACGATCGCGCTGGAATCGATCGCCGCCTGCGTCATCGCAGGCGTCTCGCTGCGCGGCGGCATAGGCCGCGTCGAGAATGTCGTGCTCGGCGCCTTCTTCATCGTGCTCGTCCAGAACGGCATGAACATCGCCAGGATCGGCTCCTACATGCAGATGGTGCTGCTCGGCTCGCTGCTCATCCTCGCCGTCATCCTCGACCAGTTCCGCTACCGCATGCTTGTCGGCAACCGCTGACGCGCCAACACCATCGAAAGGGGAAACGAAATGTCAGCCGCCGTCCTCCATCCGACGCTCGCCGACCGCTTGTTCCGCGGCCAGTCCAGCCGAGTGCGCCAGGTGCTGCTCGCTTTCGGCGGCTCGCTGGCTCTCTGGGCCTCGGCGAAGATCCAGATTCCGTTCTATCCGGTGCCGCTTACCATGCAGACCTTCATGGTGCTCGTCATCGGCATGGCCTTCGGCCCGCGCCTCGGCACGGCGACCGTCGGGCTTTATCTCCTGCAAGGCGCGCTCGGCCTGCCTGTCTTCGCCGGAACCCCGGAGAAGGGCATAGGCCTCGCCTATATGGCCGGGCCGACCGGAGGTTATCTCATCGGCTATCTCGCCGCAGCGGCCGCCTGCGGTTTCCTCGCCGAGCGCGGCTGGGACCGGAAAGTCTCGACGACCGCGCTCGCCATGATCGCCGGCAACGCGCTCATCTACGTGCCCGGCCTGCTCAGGCTGGGCGCCGTCGTCGGCTGGGACAAGCCGGTGCTGGCCTGGGGGCTGACGCCCTTCCTGCTCGGCGATCTCGTCAAGCTGGCGCTGGCAGCGGCGCTGCTGCCGCTGGCATGGCAGGGCCTGCGGAACCGCTGACGAACCGAACCACGGTGGAGAGAGCCGGGCGGCCTCTCCGCCGGCCTCCCTCCCTTTGAACCTTTCAGGACTGGAGGGGCCAAGCCCATGAACTGGATCGGCAAGCCGCTGCGGCGCAAGGAGGACGGCCGCTTCATCACCGGCCAGGGTCAATATGTCGGCGATGTCGACATCGACGCAGCGGCCCTCTACGTGCTGCGCTCGCCGCACGCCAATGCGAGGATCGTGTCGATCGACATCCGCGCAGCCCGCGACATGCCCGGCGTGCTCGATATCATCACGGGCGAGGACATCGAGAAGGCCGACATCGGCGGCCTGCCCTGCGCCTATCCCGTCACCAACCGGGACGGCACCCCGATGGTCTTCCCGCACCATCCCGTCATTGCCAAGGACCGGGTCCTGCATGTCGGCGACCAGGTCGCCGCGATCGTGGCCGAGACGCTGGCCGAGGCTCAGTCGGCAGCCGAGGCGATCGAGGTCGTCTACGGGGTGCTGCCGTCGCAGACGAGCCTTGTCGGCGTGTTGGCGGAGGATGCTGCTCGCGTGCGGCCCGAACAGTCCGACAACCAGTGCTTCGACTGGGGGCTCGGCGACGAAACGGCCGTCGATGCGGCGATGGCGAGAGCGGAGCATGTGGTCGAACTCGACCTCGTACAGAACCGCGTGAACGCCAGCCCGATGGAGACCCGCAACACGCTCGGTCTCTACGACGCCGGGCGGGACGAATATACGCTCTACACCTCGACGCAGAACCCGCACTCCATCCGCGTCTGCCTCTCGGCGAGCACCCTCAAGATCCCGGAAGAACGCATCCGCGTGATATCGCCCGATGTCGGCGGCGGCTTCGGCATGAAGATATACCACTATGCCGAAGAGGTGCTCGTGCTGTTGGCTGCAAAGCGCCTGGGCCGGCCGGTGCGGTGGGAAGCGTCGCGCTCGGAGGCATTCCTGGTCGACACCTATGCGCGCGACCATTTGACGAAGGTCAGCCTCGGCCTCGACGCGGACGGCACGTTCGTGGCGCTCAAGGTGCACACGACAGCCAATCTCGGCGCCTATCTCTCGACCTTCGGCCCGTCGATCCCGACCTTCTTCTACGGCAATCCCTTCCCCGGACCCTATTCGGTGCGCGACATCTACATCCACGTCCAGGGCGTGTTCACCAACACGACGCCGGTCGATGCCTATCGCGGCGCCGGACGCCCCGAGATGACCTATGTGATGGAGCGGATCGTAGAGCAGGCCGCGCGGCAACTGGGCCAGGATCCGTTCGAGATCCGGCGTCGTAACGCCATCCCGCCCGAAGCGATCCCCTACAAGACGCCGTTCCTGCATACCTATGACTCCGGCGACCTGCCGGCCCTGCTCGACAGGACACGCGAAGCGGCCGATCTCGACGGCTTCACCGAACGCAAGGCGGCATCGGCGAAGAAGGGCCTGCTGCGCGGCCTCGGCGTCTCCTTCTATCTGGAATCCTGCGGCATGGGACCCTCCAAGCTGCTGATCGAGCAGGGCTTCACCGCGGGCTATTATGAAGTGGCGACGGTGCGCATCAGCCCGACGGGCGGCATCACGGTTCTGACCGGAAGCCATTCGCATGGACAGGGGCACGAAACGGCCTTCGCCCAGATCGTCGCGGAGAAGATCGGTATCGACCCCGCCCGGATCGAGATCATCCATGGCGACACCGGCCGCATGGCCTATGGCGTCGGGACCTACGGGTCGCGTTCTCTCTCGGTCGGCGGCAGCGCGCTGGCGATATGCACCGACAAGGTCGTCGCCAAGATGAAGAGGATCGCCGCCCATATGCTCGGCGTCGATGTGGCCGTCATCGAAGTGAGCGACGGCATCTTCCGCGCCAGCGGTACCAATCTCGCCAAGACGTTCGCCGAGGTGGCGCAACGTGCCTATGCACCGGTCGACTACCCTGCCGGCCTGGAACCGGGTCTCGACGAGACTTCCTATTTCGACCCCGAAGCCTTCACCTTCCCCTATGGCTGCCACATCGTGGAGGTCGAGGTCGATCCCGACACCGGCATGACGTCGATCTGCCGCTATCTGGCGGTCGATGATTTCGGACGCATCGTCAACCCGCTGATCGTTGCCGGCCAGATCCATGGCGGCGCGGCACAGGCGATCGGCCAGGCGCTGATGGAAAGTTGCGAATACGAGCCTGGAAGCGGTCAGCTTCTGACGGGCTCCTTCATGGACTACGCAATGCCGCGGGCACGCGACATTCCCGATATCGAGATGGAGGCGATGGAGACCATCTGCACCACCAACCCGATCGGCGCGAAGGGCTGCGGCGAAGCCTCGGCGATCTCCGGCCCGGCCGCGGTGATCAACGCGATCTGCGACGCGCTGCGTGACTATGGCGTGAGCCATGTCGACATGCCGGCGACACCCGAGAAGGTCTGGAGGGCGATCCGCTCGGCGGACAAGGCGGTTGCTGCGGAGTGAGGCTCACCGCATGGCAGCGGCGATCTTGATCTTTTCATCATGGGTAATGTCGGGCGCCCGGCTCGACCAATGGACGATCTCTGCTTTGTGGGATTCGCGAACGCGCCCGATAAACCGCCGCGTTTGTTCAGGGCGTCGCGGATGTCGTGCTCGCTGAGTTCGAGAATGTTGCATTCGACAAAGCTGTCATAGCCCAGGAATCCTCGATGATGTGGTTCTCGCGGCAACGGGAAGTTCGGCCTGAAACGCGGCCCTGAGTTGATTCGGAAAACCAGCTCTCGGCCGGCTCCACACACACGACCATTTTTGGCTTTGGCGGGTTCGTCGTCTGGTCAAAAATGCGGTTAACGTCCAACGCGGCGACGGCCATGCCATCACATGCGCATCAGGTACGCTGTCTCGCGCAGGTCTTCGACGAGGGCGTCACGGTACTCCGTCTCGTCGATCATGTCCTCGTACCGCATGATGCCAAGATTGGCGCGTTGCCAATCCGGACCATGCGTGGCAGCGGTACGCTCATTGAAACGTCATCGTTCGCGACGCGCGCAACGCTGCCCCCAGATGCTCCATGTTGCTTTCCGAGAGCGCGCCGATATCCGGCTCCTGGTTCCCGGTGAGACGTAAGTGATAACCGTCGAGCTGCCATGGGACCTGCTCGATGCCCAACTCCGCAAGCCAAAGCGGCTCGCTCTTCAGCATCACGTAAATCTCCAGCGGCACCGGGCCGAATTTCATGGCCTTGTAGGTTGCACCGAAGATCGGTCGGCCGAAGGCGTTCAGATGGCTCTTGTCGGCAAAGTAGCAACCCTTCAGTATTGGGTGCAGGTCGATCCCGGGTTGCTCGGAAATGATCCAGTGCAGCGCGGCCAGAGCCTTGGCAGGGGCAAATTTGAAACGGATCGGTTTCATGCGACTGCGTCATATAGGTTGAACAACGGGAACATCAACGTCGTGCTTCGCGCCGGCTGCCCGCTGGTTCCGTCAGCCCCCCTTAGTTCAATCCGCGGCCACGAGGCGCTCGCCGGCAAGGCTGACGTATCGTTGCACCGGCGGTTCCCAGCCGAGCGGGCGTACCGGGCTCTTGCGTTGGGGGACCGGCATAAGCAACCGGCGGCCGCGGGCCGGGTCGGCGACCGGGACGGCAGCGACCAGTTCCTTCGTATAGGCATGCTTCGGGTCCGCGAGCACGAGGCCGGTCGGGCCGGTCTCGACGATGCGCCCCTGGTCGAGCACGGCGACGCGATGGCTCATCCTCTCGACCACGGCGAAATCATGGGAGATGAAGAGATAGGCGATGCCGTATTCCTGCTGGAGTTCGCGCAGGAGTTCGATCACGCGGGCCTGGACGGACACGTCGAGGGCCGAAACGGGCTCGTCGGCGACGATGATGTCGGGACGCGACGACAGCGCTCGGGCGATGCAGATCCGCTGGCGCTGGCCGCCTGAGAATTGGTGCGGGAAACGATCGAGGCTGTCGGGGTCGAGACCGACGCGGCGCAGCAGTTCCACGGCGCGTTCGCGGCGCTCAGCCCGCCGCATGTCGCTGTGGATGGCCAACGGCTCGGTGACGAGGTCGGCGATCGACATGCGCGGATCGAGGCTGGCATAGGGGTCCTGGAAGACCATCTGGAGCGAGCGCCGGACCGGCCGCATCGCGTCGCGGCCGAGCCTGGTCACGTCGCGCCCGCCGACCACGATACGACCGGATGTCGGCTCGACCAGCTTCAGGATCGACCGGCCGATGGTCGACTTGCCGGAGCCGGACTCGCCGACCAGTCCGAGCGTCTCGCCCCGATCAAGGTGCAGGCTGACGTTGTCGACCGCATGAACCTCGGCGACCAGCCGCCGGAAAGGCCCCTTGCGCACGGGAAAACGCGTGACGAGATTCTCCACCTCCAGAACGGGCGGCGGCGCAACCGCCTCCATCTGCAAGGCAGGCGCGGCATACACCGGCGCGCCTGAGCCGAGCCTCGGCACGGCATCGAGAAGCGCCCTCGTATAGGCCGCCTGCGGCCGCGCGAAGAGCTCGCGCGTCGGCGCAGTCTCGACCCGCTCGCCGTCGCGCATGACGACGACGCGGTCGGCGAGTTCGGCCACGACGCCCATATCATGGGTGATGAAGATGACGGCCGTGCCCGTGTCCTCGCGCAGGGTGCGGATCAGGTCGAGGATACCGGCCTGGATGGTCACGTCGAGCGCGGTCGTCGGTTCGTCGGCGATCAGTAGCTTCGGCGCGCAGGCGAGCGCGATCGCAATCATCACGCGCTGCCGCATGCCGCCCGACAGCTCGTGCGGATACTGCCCGATGCGACGCTCGGGGTCGGAGATCCGGACCCGTTCCAGCATCCCGACGGCGAGCCGGCGCGCTTCGCCGAAACCAAGGCGGCGGTGCTCGATCAGCGTCTCCATGAGCTGGTCGCCGATGGTGAGCACCGGATTGAGCGAGGTCATCGGCTCCTGGAAGACCATCGACATGAGATTGCCGCGGATCGCCCGCATGTGGCGCTCGTCGAGGCCCGCGAGGTCGATCACGTCGTCGCCATGCCGGCGGAAGCGGATCGAACCGCTCTCGATGCGTCCGCCCTCGCGCTCGATCAGCCGCATCAGCGACAATGCCGTCACCGACTTGCCGGAACCGGACTCGCCTACGATGGCGAGCACCTCGCCCGGCGCGACCGAGAAAGACAGGTCGCGCACCGCGAGACGGCTGTGCCGGCGCGAGCGGAAGCCGACCGTCAGGTTGCGGACATCGAGCAACGGCACGGCGACCATGACGCTATTCCGCCGCCTGGGCAACGAGCCGTTGCCGGATCTCGGGATGCTCGTGAAAAGGCGGCAGCGGCGTGATCCAGCGGCGCGCGGTTTCCGCCGCCGAAAGCTCGGCGCGAAAACTGTCCTTGCCATGGACCGTCCAGCCGATCCTGTCGGAAAGTTCCAGCAGGGCCCAGGCGCCGGCCGGCTCCGGATGGGTGGTGAAGGTCTCGGTGAGCGACTGCAGCGTGAAATGCGGCTGGCCGCCGACCATGGTGAGCGTGTTCCAGTGGACATGGCCGGCAAAGCAGCAGACCGGGACCCGTGCCGTGGCGAGGATGGCGCGCACACGTTCGGCGCCGCCGGGATAGGTGGAGGCTTCGGGATTGCGTTCAAAATAGTAGTTGCCTGCCTGGGAGTGGCCGGAAATGGGTACATGGCTGAAGATGGCGAGCGGCTTCGTCGCTTGGCGCACGACGCCGGCGAGCCACAGGAGGTCGGCCTCGGTGAGCACAAAGCCGCCGGGGCGATGGATCCTGGAATCGGCGCGCCACAGCACGAGGGTCCAGTCGCCGAGGTCGATCGTCTGGTTGACGAGCGGCTGGCCCAGGATCTCGGCATTTTCCGCCACGGTGAGATGGTCGCGGTCGTGATTGCCGCAGATGTGGTGGACCGGCGCCTCGATCGCGCGGAAGACCTCGGCGACCTCCCGCTCCAGGAGCCTGTCCGTGGCCGTGTCGACATCCGAGATGCGGTCGCCGAGATCGATGACGGCGTCGGGGCGGACGTCATTGGCGAAGGCGGTGAAGCCGGCGAGCAGGTCGAGCGCGGCCGATCCCTTCTTGGTGAAGCTGTCCTGGCCGTGATGGATGTCGGCAACCAGGCAAAGTCTGAGCGCGGTCATGGTGTCCTCGTAACGGGAAGCAAAGGCACGGCCGGACAGCCCTAGAGCGCCGCGCGTCCATCTGGACGCGCAAAGGACGCTCTAGCGCTTTGAATCGACGCATCGGGCTTTCCGAGAATCGTGTACGATTTTCGGGCCGATGCGGAGGGCTGTCCGGCCGCGCATCGGGGTCAGTTGGCGGCGAAATCGATCGAGCCGGCGCGGAAATCGAGCACGTAGGGAATGTGCCCCGGCTTCGGCGCCCAGTTGACTGATTTGCGCAGCCCCCAGGATTCATAGGGCTGGTAGAGGACCAGGAAGGGCGGGTCCTTTCTGATGCGCTCCATCAGGTCGGCATAGGCGGCGCGGCGATCTTCCAGACTGTCGGAGAAACGGAATTTCTCCCAGGCTGCGGCATAGTCGGCATCCGGCTTGAAACGCCCCTCGCCTTCCGACGGACCGCCCGGCGCCCACATGACGCCGAAGGAACCGAAGGGATCGGCGAAATAGAGCGGGTTCGACCAGTTGCGCACATTCATGGTCGGGTCGTTGCCGGTCCATTTGTCGTCGACATTGATGGCGAGCTTCACGCCGATGCCGGCCCACATCTCCTGGATCGCCTGGGCGGCCAGAAGCCCGTTGGTGTAGTAGACCGCCGAAGTGTCGAAGCGGATCTCTTCGCCCTTGTAGCCGCTCTCGGCAAGCAGCTTCTTCGCCTCTTCGGGATCATATTCGAAGGTCTTCAGCTCCGGCATATAGAGGGGGCCGAACTGCGGGTAGGTGTGGCTCGAAGGCACCACGGCCTTGCCGAGCCAGAGGGCCTCGTTCAGCGTGTCGCGGTCGACCGCCAGCGAAAGGGCGCGGCGGAACTTCGGGTCCTTCATCTTCTCGTTCTGCGTGTTGAAGATGAGGACGTGAAAGAGCGGCGTCACCATGCCCTCCACCTTGAGGTTCTGGTCGGCCTCGATCGTGGAGAGCTGGTCCGGGGGCACGTTGGTGATGACGTCGACCTCGCTGTTTTTCAGCGCGGTGATGCGGCTCGCCATTTCGGGCACCTTCAGCACAGTCACCTTGTCGAGCGGCGCGGGCTCTCCCCAGAAGGCATCGTGGCGCTGCCAGACGAGCCTCTCGCCCGGGATGAACTCGGCGATCCTGTATGGGCCGGTGCCGACCGGAGCGAGCGAGAAGGCTTCATAGTCGCTGTCCTCGGCGAGTTTCGGATCGCCGGTCAGGCCCTTGGTGTAGTCCTCGGGGATGACCATGAGCTGCTGCATGTTGATGAGCGTCTCCCACAGAGGCTCCGGCCGCTTGACATGGACGCGCAGCGTGAAGTCGTCGACCTTTTCCGCCTTGTCGAAATTTCCGAGCCGGTCCTTGGCGCGCACCTGGTAGGGCGGGAAGCTCGACTGGAACATGCGGTTGAAGGAAAAGACCACGTCGTCGGCCGTCATCGCCTCGCCATTGTGGAAGGTGACGCCCTCGCGCAGTTTGAACTCCATGACGGTCGGCTCGACCAGCTGCCAGGAGAGCGCCAGCCCGGGCTTGAACTTCGGTTCGGACGAGGCGTAGTCGCGCTCGATGAGCACGTCGAAGCTGTTGTAGTAGAATTGCGACCCGACATTGGAATGGTCGCGGCCGGGATCGAGATAGGGCGCCATATTGGCCGAGCCGACCTTGAGTTCGATGGCGCCGGCAGTTCCGGGCAGAAGCGCGGCGACGGCGGCGAGCAGTGCCTTGCGGAGCATGTGTGCTTCCTTTCGAGGGTTGTCGATTTCATTGGCCGGGCGGTTCGTCCCGCCTCTTCTTCCGGTTTCAGCGATCACGCAGCCGCACGTCGGTGCGGTCGCGCAGGAAGTCTCCCAGCATCTGGACGACGAAGGTGATCATGACGATGAGCAGTGCCGGCGCGGCGACGACCCAGGGTGCCGAGGGCATGTAGTCTCGCCCCATGCCCACCATCGAGCCGAGCGTGGCGGCCGGCGGGCGCAGGCCGAGCCCAAGAAAGGAGAGCGTCGATTCCAGGAGCACGATGTTGGAGAAGTTGAGCGTGAACATCACCACGACGGGCGAGACGATGTTCGGCACGACGTGGCGGAGCGCGATCCGGGCATCGCCGGCGCCGGCGGCAAGGGCGGCCTCGATGAAGGGCATGCCGCGCAGCTTGACCACCTCACCACGCACGATGCGCGCATACTGCTCCCAGTAGGCGATGCCGAGCACGACGATCAGCACCTGCAGATCGCCGCCGAACAGCGCCACGGCAAGAAGCGCTATCAAGGTGAAGGGCACGGCGATCTGGATATCGACCAGCCCCATGATCAGGTCGTCGACGAGACCGCCGGCCAGTCCGGACAGAAGCCCGAGCGAACCGCCGAGGAGGAGGCCGATCATCGCGCCGAGAAAGGCGACGGAGAGGGTGAGCCGCAGCCCGTAGAGGCAGCGCGACAGGATATCCCGGCCGAGCTCGTCGGTGCCGAGCAGGTAGTCGGGCCGGGCGCGTTCGAAGCCGACCGGCGGACGCAGCCGAGATAGCAGGCTCTGGGCGTTCGGATCGAACGGGGCGATCAGCGGCGCCGCAACGGCGCAGACAACAAGCGCGAGTGCCAGCAGCAGCGAGAGCCGCATGATCCAGTCCGCTTCGGACCAGAATTCCCGGAGCGCCGCGAGGTATCGCGGCGTCCGTCCGGCGCGGGCAACAGGACGATCGGCTGTGGTGTCCGTCATGCCGGCTGCCTCTCAGACCTTTGCCAGGCGCACGCGCGGATCGGCGAGCCCATAGGCGATGTCGACGACGAGATTGACGACGATCACGACCACCGCCACGCACAACACGCCGAACTGCAGAACGGGATAGTCGCGGCTGAGCGCGGCCGAGACGAGCAGTTCGCCCATGCCGCGCCAGGCGAAGACAGTCTCGACCACGACATTGCCCGCGGCCACGAGGGCCGCGACCTGAAGTCCGACGACCGACAATATGGTGATCAAGGCGTTGCGCAGCGCATGCTTGAAAATGACCTTGCGCTCACGCAGCCCCTTCGACCGCGCGGTGCGCAGATAATCCTGGCTCAGCACGTCGAGCATGGCGTTGCGGGTGAAGCGCGTCAGACCGGCAATGTAGAAGGCCGACAGCGCCAGGACGGGCATGACATAGTTGGCCAGGGTGGCGTTGCCGGTCGACGGGAGCCAGCCCAGCCAGAATGAGAAGATCAGCAGCAGGAAGATGGCGAGGATGAAGTTCGGCACGGCGTAGCCGAGAAAGGCGACGGTCATGATGCCGCTGCCGATCCACGACTTGCGATAGACCGCGGCCAGCACGCCGGCGGGTATGCCGACCAGGAAGGTCACCAGCAACGCGCTGCCGATCAACTGGAGGGAGGGCATGATGCGCTCGGCCATGATCGTCACCACCGGCCGGCGTTCGACGAGCGAGATGCCGAAATTGCCGTCGACGAAGGCATAGAGGAAGCGGCCGTACTGGACCCAGATCGGCTGCGACAGGCCGAAATAATCGATCATGCGCTGCCGGTCCTCGGCGCCCAGTCCCTCGCCGGCGATGAAGTCGACGGCGTTGCCGGAGACCCGCGTTGCGAAGAAGACGGCGGTCACGATCGCGAAGACGGTGATGCCCATCCTGAGCATCCGGCTGGCGGCATAGTCGAGCAAATCCCGGCTCCGTTTTTCGTCTTGACCTGTCGAGATCATCTAGACAAGTTGTGTATCGGACGCGTAACGGGCACATGATCGTTTTGTGACGATCCACAGAGGGCGCAGCGGCATGGACAAGGCCTCGAACGAGAGACCCGCACTTCGGCGCGGCGCCGGCGTCGCGGTCTGGCGCCAGATCGAGACGGACATCGAGGTGGACATTCAGACCGGGCTCTACGGACCCGGCGACAGGCTGCCCAGCGAGCATGAGCTCGTCGGCCTTTATGGCGTCAACCGGCACACGGTGCGCATGGCCCTTGCCAAGCTTGCCGGGCGCGGCATCGTGACCGCGCACAAGGGGCGCGGCGTCTTCGTCGCCGGGGAGCCCTTCGAATACAGGCTCGATCGCAATGCCAAATGGAGCGAGGTGGAGAAGCGCTTCGACGCCCGGCCGAGCGGCCGGCTGGTCGACAGCTACCGGCGACCTTCGACGGCGCGACTGTCGCGCATGCTGGGCCTCGGCGCCGGCGCGGAACTCTTGGTGACGGAAAGCGTGCGCACGGCCGGCGCCGACCTGGCCACCTATGGATACCACATGTTCGACGCCGAGCGCTTCGACGGCATCGAGCAGAGTTTCGCCGAAAGCGGCAGCTTCACCCAGGCGCTTTCCCGGCACGGCGTCGGCGAGTTCTTCCGTGCCTCGACCTGGATCGACTGCCGCATGCCGCGCCCGCGCGAGGCGGCAGCACTCGGTATTCCGGTCGAGGCGCCCGTGCTGGTGATGACCTATGTCGACTGCGACGCGGCGCGCAAGCCGATCCTTCTCGGCCACGCCATCATCCCGCAAGGACGCCTGCGTTTCCGCATCGACAGCGATTTCGAAGCGGCCTGACCATTTCCGGTCCAGGGCGTCGCCGGACGACGCAGAATGCGGCCGGACCATGGCGCCCGAGCGCTACAGCATGGGTGGCAACAACTAATCCATTGGGACTAGCGGGCGGCTTAAATCCCCAGTCCGTGCCTCCCCCGATCGATGATCTATCCTGAGGCCGACCGCCGCCCGACAATGAGCGCTCGACAAGACCGGTCAAATGCCAAGACTCGGGTAGCGTTCAAAAAATGGGTGACCTGGATCTCCGCTTCTATCTGTCGATACTGCTGCGCCGCGCGCCCTACTTCCTGGCGACGGCTGCTGTCGTCGTGGTCGCCTCCGCTGTCGTCTCCCTGTTCCTTCCTGAGGTCTACCGCGCCAGCTCCAAGATCCTGGTGGAGGCGCCGCAGATCCCCACGGCACTGGCCCGGTCGACCGTTCCCACGACGGCTCTCGAACAGTTGCAGATCGTCCAGGAGCAGGCGAACACCACCGACAATCTGGTCGCGCTCGCTCGAAAGCTGAATGTCTATGGCAGCGACGTCGCCGGGCTCTCCGATGCCGACATCGCCAAGGACATGCGAGCGCGCACCAGCTACGAGCAGGTATCGCCCCCCGCCCAGGAAGTGACCGTCGTGGAAATCTCCTTCGATGCGCCGAATCCGGTTCTTGCCGCCGATGTCGCCAATGAGATCGTGTCTTTCATCCTGCACAAGAATGCCCGGCAACGCGCCGACCGCGCTGGTGACACGGCACAGTTCTTCGAGGCCGAGGTCGAGCGGCTCAAGACGGAACTGACGAAGGTCGAGGCCGACCTGCTGAAATTCAAGACCGAGAACAGGGACACGATGCCGGACAGCCTGGAATTCCGCCGCAGCCAGCAGGCCGCCCAGCAGGAAAGGCTGATGATGCTCGAGCGCGAGGAGGCCGAGTTGCGCAGCCGGCGGAACAACCTCGTTCGCACCTATGAAACGACGGGGATCATCACGAAATCGGGCCCCCTGACGCCGGAGCAGCAGATGCTGCAGGACCTGAACCGGGCCCTGTCGGACCAGCTGGCGATCTTTTCGGAAGAGAGCCCCAACATCCAGGCGCTCAGGAAACGCATCGCCGCCGTACAGGAGAGCCTCCGGGAACGGCAGGCGAACAGCGAGAGCGGGAATTCGGGCAGCAAGCTGGCGATGTCGGAGCTCGACTTCCAACTCGCCGACATCGACGACAGGCTCCGCTACATCGCCAAGCAGAAGCCTGTCATCACCACTGATCTCGCAGAACTCGCAAAGACGATAGCGGCCACTCCGGGCAAGGAGACGCTTCTGTCCGCGCTCGAGCGGAACCGGCAGAACATCCAGACGCAATACAATACGGCCGTGGCGCGGCTGGCCGAGGCCTCGACCGGTCAGGAGATCGAGATGCGCTCGAAAGGCGTCCGGTTCTCCATCCTGGAGCCGGCGACGCCGCCGGAATACCGGCTCAGCCCCAATCGCAAACGCATTGTGGCCGCTGGCGGCCTCGGCGCGATCGGACTGGGCCTAGGCATCGTCGTCCTGCTCGAACTGCTCAACAAGACCATACGGCGTCCGATCGAGCTGACCCAGACGCTCCAGATCCAGCCGCTCGCGACGATCCCCTACATCGTCGGTCCTGGCGAGTTGCGAACCGGCCGGCTCCGGCGGCGTCTCGCCGGCCTCGTCGGGCTGGGGGCCTCCACTGTGATCTCGCTGATCGTGGTTCGCGCGGCGATGGCCGGGTTCACGCCTGACGCCATGCCCGGCATCATCGACCTCGCAAATCTCGTCTAGCCGTCCAGAAGCCGCCCAACAGGGAACGGAGTACCATGGAGCGAATACAGGCAGCACTGCAGAAGGTCCGCGAACAGCGCGGGTCGGATCAGGCGGCGGAACAGACCTTCTCGTCATGTCTGCGTCTGGGCAGCGAAGTGGCGTGGGAAAACCTGCCGAGGACCGTCGCCGATCCCAAGCTCCTGGCGCACAACCGCATCGTGACCGCCTATCGGTCCGACGCCGCCCATGTCGCCTTCGACATGCTTCGCACTTCTGCGCTGCAGAGCCTGCGGGAGAACAACTGGACGGTTCTCGCAGTGACGTCGCCGACGCCGGCCTGCGGCAAATCGGTCGTGAGCCTCAACCTTGCCTTCAGTCTCGCCAACCAGAAGGAATGCCGCACGGTCCTGATCGACCTCGATCTGCGGCGGCCTCAGATCGGTAAGCTGCTCGGCGCCAAGACATCCGCATCGATGGAGAGCTTCCTCGCCGGACGCGCGGACGTGGAGGACGTCTTCGTCCGCTACAGCGACAATGTCGCAATCGCATCCAACAACCGCCCGGTGCGTTTCTCGGCCGAGCTGCTGGCCAGTTCGGATGCAGCCAAGGCGCTGAAACGCGTGAGGCAGAAGCTCGATCCCGATGTCGTCATCATCGACATGCCGCCGATGCTGAGCAGCGACGACGTGCAGGCCTTCGCCCCCAATGTCGACTGCTCGCTTCTGGTGCTGGCGGCGGAGATGACCACGATACGGGAGGCCGACATCTGCGAACGCAAGCTTGCGGACAAGACCAATGTGCTCGGCGTGGTCCTGAACAAATGCCGCTATACACCGGACAAATACGGCTACTGACCGGAAACAAGATGCCGAGAGGCGGGGTCATGGGTTCATGACGGCGAGCCACTTCCAGATCTATTCCCGTCATTTCGGGCTTCGCGAGCGTCCGTTCAGCCTGCTGCCCGACCCGGATTTCCTGTTCTGGTCAGCCAACCATACCAAGGCCTACGCCATGCTGGAATACGGCATCGCGACTTTGGCTCCGATCACCGTGATCACGGGCGAGATCGGGGCCGGCAAGACGACCCTGATCCGCCAGTTGCTACGGGCCGCGCCTCGGGACCTGCGCATCGGCCTGGTCTCCAACGCCCTCGGCCATCGCGGCGGCCTGCTCCACTGGGTGCTTTCCGCGCTCGGCCGGGACGTAGCCGCCAAGCTGCCCTATGCACGGCTATTCGCCCTTTTCGAGACCTTGCTGCGCGACGAACTTGCCGCCGGGCGCCACACGGTCCTCGTTTTCGACGAGGCCCAGAACCTGTCCGCCCGGATGCTCGAGGAGCTCCGCTGCTTCTCCAACGTCAACGGCGAAAAGGACGAACTCCTGCAGATCGTCCTCGTCGGCCAGCCAGAGCTCAACCGCATCATCGGGCAGCCGCGGATGCTGCAATTCGCCCAGCGCGTTTCGGCGCAGTTCCACCTCCACGGCCTTTCCGCCGAGGCGGTGCGGGGCTACATCGCCCATCGCCTCAAGATCGCGGGAACCGAGCGCGAGATCTTCACCCCAGCCGCATGCGATCTCGTCCATCTGGCGAGCCGCGGCCTGCCGCGTGTCATCAACCAGATCTGTGACTATGCGCTCGTCTACGCCTTCGCAGACGACCTGGCGGCGATCGACGCCGATCTGATCCGGGACGTGGTCGCGGACCGGCACAACCTGCCCCTCAATCTGGACGGCGCGGCGGTGTCGGCCCGTGCCGAGGTCCAGGCGCCGTCGCTGTCCCCGGGCATCGCCAAATAGTGTCGTCCAGGCATGTCTGACGTTGACGCGGTGCGCCGGCGAGTCATCCAACCGGTCCAGCCGCGGAACAGCGTGAAGCTGCGTCAATACATCCCGCAGACGCCGTGAACGAGCCGCCCCTGTGATCGCGCGGTGGGCAGGGCCGCGCTCGCGACTTTGCGCTCACCGATCTCATTTCCTTCATCATTTCAGCGTGCTCGGCGCCACCCGCATCATTGCGGCGGAATTGCGACTGCAAGAGCGTCACACTCCTTCACTTTTGTTGATTTGCGACGTCACGAGCCTATGCATTAGCAGGCACTACAGTAGCGTAGGCTTAATCAATTTGATCTAGCCACGATACCCAGAAGTAGTGCGCGCGCCGTCAGGGGCGTGAAACGAAAAGGATAGAAGAATGGCAAGCAAGTTCCCAGACGCGTCGAATACCGGCGTGCCCGCTGGAGTAACGCTGACCCCGTCCGGCTCGATCGTCGTCACCAAGGCGGGGACGGTGCTCAAGAACCTCGATATCAAGGGCGACATCTATGTCATGGCGCCCAACGTTACCATCGAGAACTGCCGCATCACGACCAGTTCCTGGCAGGGCATCAACACCAACGGCAGTGCCGGCGGGCTCGTGGTACAGAACTGCGAAATCAACGGCCAGGGCAAGATGGCCGGCTCCTACGGCATCATGGGCCACGGAACCTTCATCGGCAACAACATCTACGGCTTCGAAAACGGCATCGGCCTCAGCGGCGGATCCGGCGGCATCGTCAAGGGCAACTTCATCCACGACCTGCAAGCCCCCGGCTCCGATCCCCACTATGACGGCATCGCCATCCAGGGCGGTCAAAGCAACGTGCTGGTCGAGGGCAACACGGTGTTCGCGCGTGACACCTCGAACATCTTCATCAAGAACGATTTCGGGCCGATCTCGGACGTCAGGGTGAACAACAACTATCTCGCCGGCGATCCCGGGATCATGATCTATGTCGACGGCCGTGCCTCCGGCGGCCCGATCACCGGCGTCTCGATCACCAACAACTACATGGAGAAAGGCTACTACGACTACTTCTCCATCGACAACAGCTCGCCCGTGATTTCCGGCAACGTCTACCTCAAGGAAGGACAGTCTCCCTACGACGTCGGCGGCGGAAGCACCGGCGGCACAGGCGACGGGAGCACGACCGTCAAGACGATCATGGGGACAGCGGGCCACGACATCATGCCTGCCACCGGCATCTCCAACAGCGGCAGCGAGAAATATTACGGCCTGGCCGGCAACGATACGCTGCGTGGCGGCGCCGGTGCGGACCATCTCGACGGCGGCGCGGGGTACGACGCAGCAAGCTATGCCGGCTCGAATGCCGGCGTTACCGTCAGCCTGTTGACCGGGAAAGGTACGGGCGGCGATGCCCAAGACGAAACGCTTGTCAGTATTGAAAATCTTATGGGGTCTGGCCTTGCGGACAGACTGTACGGCAACTCAGGCAACAACGTGCTGAATGGCGGCGCCGGCGCCGACTATCTCGACGGCGGCAACGGGATAGACACAGCGAGCTATTCCGGATCCAACGCGGGCGTCACCATAAATCTCGCGACGGGCAGGGGCACCGGCGGCCACGCCCAGGGCGACACGCTCGTCAACATCGAGAACCTCAACGGATCGCACTTTGCCGACAAGCTCTACGGCAATGCCGGCAACAATGTACTCAAAGGTGGAGCCAGCGCTGACTTTCTCAGTGGCGGGGCCGGTGCCGACTATCTCGATGGTGGTAGCGGTGGGGATGCGGCCAGCTACGCAGACTCCAATGCGGGGGTGACGGTAAGCCTCCTGACGGGCAAAGGCTCTGGTGGCCACGCCCAAGGAGACACCCTTCTGAACATCTGGAACCTGGTCGGATCGCGCTTTGCCGACAAGCTCTACGGTAATGCCAGCAACAATGTCCTCGTAGGTGGAGCCGGTGCCGACTATCTTCACGGCGGCGACGGCAGCGATATGGCGAGCTACTCCGGCTCCAACGCCGGTGTGACGGTCGACCTCAGGACCGGCAAGGGCGCTGGCGGCCATGCCCAGGGCGATACGCTGGTGAGCATCGGAAACCTGAAGGGGTCGAGCTACCACGACAGGCTCATTGGCAACGACAACGCCAATCTGCTCGATGGCGCAGTCGGAAACGACACACTATATGGCCTGGGCGGCAACGACGTTCTGAAAGGCGGAGCCGGCAACGATGTCTTGATCGGCGGCGCCGGCAAGGATACCTTCGTCTTCAACACCGCTCTCAACGCCGCGACGAATGTCGACAGGATCACCGACTTCTCCGTGGTCGACGACGTCATCCATCTGGAGAATGCGGTGTTCAAGGCGTTGGCCGCGACGGGCACGCTGTCGAGCGGCTATTTTGTCAAGAACACCACTGGTCTGGCGCAAGATGCCAACGACCACATCATCTACGAAACCGATACGGGCAAGCTGTTCTACGATTCGAACGGCAGCGCAGCGGGCGGCTCGGTGCACTTTGCGACGCTCAGTCCGAGTCTCAACCTGACGGCTGCCGACTTCGTGGTGATCTGACGCGAGCAGTTGGCGTCTCCATGTCGGACGGCGTGGAGGGCTCTCGGCAAAACAATGGAAGGCCGGCGCATGCGCGCCGGCCTTCTTCTTTTCGCCCTCATCATCAGGCGCCCAAGCGGGGCTCGACATCATCGGAATAGGTAGCCATTTCAACCTTTGACGATAATCACTCGTAGGACGAACCCCTTTAACGTTCCACCCCTATGGCCGAGCACTTTCTAACGTCGAAACGCCGGGTGGGAGAATGAAGACCGAACATGCTGACCTCGCACGGACCGGACGACGGGGTCCGGATCGGGATCGCATTTCAGGCGAGGCCCGATACCTGCTCAACAATGACGAAGGGTACCGTTGGCTGGTCAGGGAGGCGCAGGTCGCAGCGGTCTCGCTGGACGCCGGGACGACACTGGCCCGGGTCGCCGACGCAGCGCGTTTCGCAGCCGGCTTCCATACCGGCCGCTTCGCGGACGGCTCGATCGAGAACCTGGCGCTGCATATCGGCGCCTCGCTCATGGATCGAAGACCTGCCCCGTTCTCGAGCGCCAAGCCGTCAGGGCGACGCAGGGTCCTTCAGTTCGCCTCCCATCTGGCTCGGATCGGCGGACATACGCGCATGCTCCAGAACTGGATCAAATACGATCCGGACTCTTGCCATACCGTGGTCGTCAGTTCCCAGGGCGGGCGGGACGTTCCGGCCAGCTTCATCGATGCCGTTTCGGAGAATGGAGGCCATCTGGAGTTCCTGCCCGAGGAAGCCGGTCTCATCGAGAAGTCGCTCCGGCTGCGGCAACTGGCAAGAGAGCATGCCGACCTCGTGATACTGCATCACGACAGCAGCGACGTCGTGCCGACGGTTGCCTTCGCTCTTGACGACCTGCCTCCGGTTGCCGTGCTCAACCATGCCGACTTCCTGTTCTGGCTGGGCAGTTCGGTTGCGGACTTCACCATAAACCTGCGGCAGTCGGCCGCCGACCGGAGACGACAAGTCCCGGTCGAAGCCCTGCTGCCGGTGCCGCTGGCTGAATCCGAGAGACACCTGTCGCGGGAGAAGGCCCGAGAGATCCTCGGCATTCCCGACAATCAGGTGGCGCTCCTGAGCATAGCGCGCGCCATGAAATTCCTGCCGTCGGGCGGACAGAACTTCGTCGCCACGGCCGGCCGGATCCTGGACCGCGATCCCCGCGCCCATCTCTACCTCGTGGGAGCGCGTCGCGAGGACATACGCCCCGGCCTCGGAGCCGACCCACATGAGCGCATTCACTTCGTGGGCCCGCTGGACGATCCCAGCGCCTGGCGGGCCGCCGCAGACATCTATCTCGAGTCGTTCCCGTTCGGTTCGTCGACGGCCCTGCTCGAGTCCACATTGTTCAGTCTGCCGGTTGTCCGCGCCTACGATTCCCCCTGCCGGCTCCTCGTCACAGATGACGATGCCATCAAAGAGGTCGTGTCCAGCCCGGTGAACGAGCAGGGCTACATCGAGCAGGCCGTCGCGCTCATCGCGGACGCTGATCGACGCGCCGCAGAAGGACATGCCCTGGCGGCACGCATACGGCAGCAGAACATGGGGCCGGCATGGAAGCGCCAGCTCGACGAGATCTATCGCCTGGCGGAAAAGACCCGGCATCATCCAAGGAGAATAGCCCCGACAACGTTGGTCATCTCGGAGGAGGACATAAGGCTGAGCAACTGGATGCTGCGCGACCAAAGAGGGCTTCCGTCCCTCTCAGGATCGGGCCTCGACGGCAACTTCCTCCTTCATCGTATCAGGACCGCACGGGAAGCCGGCCGCTACGACATCGCCCGTCGATGTGCATGGAAGATCCTGACCGAGAAGCCGCTCTTGCCGGCGGCTTGGCGGCAACTCGCCGCAAGTTGTGCCGGACGCTAGGCCGTCAGGCTCAGCC
Organism: Mesorhizobium sp. L-8-10; assembly: GCF_016756635.1. NCBI lineage: Bacteria > Pseudomonadati > Pseudomonadota > Alphaproteobacteria > Hyphomicrobiales > Phyllobacteriaceae > Mesorhizobium > Mesorhizobium sp. L-8-10. The sequence goes on from NZ_AP023263.1 coordinate 7,979,483, forward strand.
AAGCGGCTTCGGCTCTCCATTCCCTCGGCCGGAAGCCATGCGACATGACCAGAATAGGATTGCTCTATCCCAACAACGATCCAGCTTCGCCATGCAACTGGTCGGGAACACCCCACGGCCTCGGCAATGGGTTGAAAATCGGCGGGAGCGACAGTGGTACCGGTCCCCAGCAATCTACCGATGCGGCGGCCTGCGCAGGTGGCGGTTCGCCGTGGGGTGCCGAGCCTCGCCTGAGTGCCGGAGAACGGTGTGCTGGTGGACGGATGGCCGATGCATCAATCACGCCGATTTGTAGAAACCTCCCAAACTCGCGGGAATCCCCGCCCGCACAAAAGAGAACCACAACATTCAATTGTCCGCGCACTGCCCCTTCGAAGGTCAAATGCCGATCCTGCGGCATCGCCAGCGCCGGATCAAATCCTCGATGCGCCATGCAATCGCCGATGGCGCCCACAGCGGATGCAGCGGCAGCGACGTCATCCCGAGCCGTTTTCGCCTTGCGAGTGCCCGGCCCGCTTTCGTATCCCTCACATCGACCTGGATCTCACGTGCAAGAGCCTCGAACTCCTCGGTGGGGAAATCCCGAAATCCCCTCGCATACGCATAGTTGACGCGCTCCAGTGCCTGTCGCGCCATGGTTCGACGCGCGGTCTGCAGAAGGCCGCCGTCCAGGTTACTGCCGACGCCGGCGAAGACCACTTCGAAAGACTGCCAGCGCTGCTTCAGGTCTACAAATTGGCCCCGGGCGGTGCCTGAACTGAATTCCCGCCGGTTCATGTTGACCGCGTGGCTGCGGTAGTAGGCTTGATCCACGCCAATCAGGAAACCGATGTCCGAGACGGCAGAAGTGCGTAACCACATTTCGAAGTCGCCGGCATGAGGGAGATCGGGGCGATAGCCACCGATCGCCCGCAGCACCGAGGTCCGCATGACAACCTCTGGCGAGGCCACGACATTGTATCCTTCCCGGCAACGGTCACGCAGCCAATCGACGCCCGACCAGATGATCCATCCCTTTCCGCCGCTGCGACTTGGAGGCAAGTCACCGCTGAAGTGGATGCCGTTTCCGTAGACCAGCCCCACCGACGGCTCCGCGGCCAGAAGTTCGGCGGCGCGGGTAAGTGCGCCCGGCGTTACCAGATCGTCGGCTGACAAGAGCAGCACGAACTCTCCGGTCACCGCCTCGAGACCGTCGTTATAGGTCGCGATGTGCCCTTTGTTTTGCTCGTGCCGTATCACGCGCACGCGCTTGTCTTGGCTCTGGATCGACAGGGCGACGTCGAGGCTGTCGTCAGTGGACTTGTCATCGACGATAACAACCTCGATGTCGATGCCCAGCTGGTTTCGTGTTACGCTCTCGACGCACTGCCGTAGATAGTGGCCATAGTTGTAGCACGGGATGACGACACTGAGGCGAGGGACCCGATCAAGCGCCCGGGCCCTCTTGATCCGTCCCTTTGTAGACTTTACGGATGCACGGCTGAAAAGATCCATGGTTGATCCCCATCAGACCTTATATTTTCAGGGCGCGGCGGAACGCAGCGTCCACCGCCGCTCCGGCGTCATCCCACGATCTTGAAAGGACACTCTCGGCCGCCTGCCCGGACAGTGCCTCGAAGTCAGGCATCCTGACCACGGCTTCCAGGGCAGCTGCCAGCGCATGGGGCGTCGTGGCAGCGTAGCGGACATGGGGGCTCTCCAGCACGATGCGGTTGTGTTCGGCGTCGTTGACGACCGGAATGCACCCCGCGGCAAGCATCTCGCAAGGAACGAGCGACACGTTTGTCAAGGAAAGGCTCAGTCCGGCAAAGCACCGGTTGTAGATTTCGTTGAGTTCGGCTGGCTTCACCAATCCGTGGTTCACGAACTTGAACGGTAGGTCTCCCAGCTTCTCCCCGTAGAGATGCAACTCGATTTCGGGGTTCCGCTTCGCGAATATTTCCAGAGCCAAGAGCCCCAGTTCGGTCCCGCGCCTCGGAGTTCCCGTCCGGGAATAGAATGCGATCCCCGCTCGCCTCGACGCCGGGTTCCGACTATAGCGGGAGGTGTCGCATCCGAATGGAAAGTGGTCGGCATCCATCCCAAACTCCCCTGACAGCTTCTGCGCCAGCCACCGACCAGCCGTGATGGCATGAAAGCCCATTCGATAAGTGTTCTCTGCAAGAACGCTCTGTGTGCCTACGGGATCGAAATACGGCTCGTAGTCCTGCACGAAATAGAAGCGCTTTCCGGTGCAGCGTGCGTTGAACACCGCATAGGCAGTTGGCCAACCGGTGGCCACGACCGCATGCGCATCCGCCATCCCTTGGCGGACATCGGCAATCGGGCAGGTAAGGCCGTAGTGCTCACGGGCAATTCCCTCGTAATATTTCAAATCCGCGCGACAGGCGTCATAAAAATAGACTTTGTTCTTGTATCCCATACGATCGAGATACTTCACGATCCGATAACATGTTGCGTGTCCACCTGATCCGGGGCCCGCGGGATGCGTCACCCAGTTGACCGATATCGGCCCGCCCGGGGCAATCTTGGGGACCTCGGCCCGAAAGGGTTGGCTGAGATCGGCCGCCATCACGTCATCGGGGAAGACCTCCAGGATCCCGTTGCGGGGTCTCACCCAGTCCGACGCCTTGGACCTTACACGATCTACGATTCCTCTATACCCGTCGGTCGCCAGAATACCGCTGACCTGACGGCTGCGGCGGCCGAATTGAAGACGCGCCGCATTGAGAATTGATGCTGTCATCGCTCGGAAACCCGCCAACTGATCCGTTGCCACCGCGTCAAGGCCATTCACAAGGTGCACCCACTCGGCACGCGAGCTGAGCTTTGCCCGGCAATCCTCGCCCCCACTCGACCGCCACTCCACGCGATCGAGCAATCTCTGCATAGCTGGCAATTCGGTCAATGGTCGCTCCATCCGCATCACCCTGCACTTCCAGCAGTCGAAGCAAGACGCCGCAACAATACGCCGCGCTGCGGCGGCATCGCTCCTCAGTTGTAGGAACGAGCGCCCAACTTGCCGAAGGGATAGTTCAGTTTGCACCCAAATGGGTAAAGCCGGCTGCTACATAAGCTGATCTCGGCTCGGTTGCCCGTGCCAAAATCCCCCATGTAGAATGCATGCTCGGTGAAAATCGAGATCCGCTCAACCGGAGGTCACAGTGGTCTATCTGCACGAAATGGACGAGAAGAACGGCTTCATTCCCTATGACATCGATAGGGAAAAGGGTTGTGAACTCCACGAGACTTTCCAGAATGGGGCCCCCTATCCGCACATTATCATCGATGATTTCCTGCCTCCGGATATTCTTGACGTTTGCCTCAGGGAGTTCCCCGCCGGGTCGGACAACGCGGAGGAGAAATTTGACAGGAACCAAGAGCGCCTGAAAGAAAGTTTCAATCCTGATAGGCTCCATCCTTCCATCAGGCAGCTTTTTTATTCTTTCAACTCACGTCCATTCATTCGAATCGTCGAGAACGTAACCGGCATCAAAGGGCTTGTCCCCGATCCATATTTTGCCGGCGCGGGCCTTCACCGCGTGTCCCAAGGTGGCCACCTGTCGATACATGCCGACTTCAACCACCACAAGCCGATGAACCTTGAACGGCGTGTCAATGTTCTGATTTATCTCAACAAAGACTGGCGCGCCGAATATGGCGGATCATTTGAGCTGTGGGATCAAGGTATGACCAGATGCGTCCGGTCCGTCGTGCCCAGTTTCAACAGATGCGTCATGTTCAATACCACCCTGGAAAGCATGCACGGCAATCCTCAGCCAATCAACCATCCCGACCGGGTGCCTCGGAGGTCGATCGCACTCTACTACTACACTGCGACCTGGGATGAGACCAAGCGCGACGCCACGACTCAGTTCCGGGTCCGTCCCGGCACTTCCGATCATGTGGATTGGCGGGTCAGGTTCTCGGAAGCGGCGACCGAACTTGCGCCTCCCCTGGTGATGCGAAGCGTCCGGCGTCTGAAAAAGCGTCTTGCCGGCGCCTCGTGACGTGCGGCCCATCGCCGGATCACTGCGCCCCCTGGACGGGGTTAGGGCCAGATCCGCCGTCTCGCAGGATCGTGTCGACATTGCCAAGGAGCAGCCGGCGAAAAAGCGTCTACCTTGGCCCGTCTCCTTGTTCCTGATCGGACTGGTCATTCCCTGGATAATACCCCTGGGGCAGTTGAACCTGTCCTTCTACCGCTTTATTCTGTTAGCCACGCTCTTGCCGTGCCTGGTCATGTGGGTGAGCGGCAGGGCCGGACGGATCAGGGCAGCCGACATCGGTCTGCTGTTATATTCCGGCTGGGTCGCGCTCACCCTGATCATGGCACACGGTGCCGCATCCGGAACCCAGTCCGCCGGGATATTCTTCATCGAGACGATGGGCGCCTATCTTCTGGCACGCTGTTACATACGCGATGCCGAAGATTTCCACAACGTGATCGCTCTGTCCACGAAGCTCGTAATCCTGCTGCTTCCCTTTGCGGTCTACGAATTTCTGACCGGAAACAAGCCACTGCTGTCGGTATTGGGCGCAATATTCCCCACCGTCGAAGTCACGATGATGACCCCCCGACTGGGCTTCTGGCGCGTGCAGGGCCCTTTCCCGCATTCGATCGCCTTCGGCCTCTTCTGTGCAAGCACTTTCACGTTGACGTACCTCATTTCCGATCCGGGACGCAGTGCCTTGTCGCGAAAATTTCTGGCAGGCTTGGTGGCGATTACAGCAATCCTGTCCCTGTCGTCCGCACCGATCGCGGGATTGGTTGTTCAAGGCGCGTTGATGGCCTGGAATTGGCTGCTCAGGCAATACGACATCAGATGGAAGATCTTGTGGGGCCTGGCGTTCGCGGCATATCTGGTCATCGAGTTCGGGTCCAACCAGACGCCGGTTCAATTCTATATCTCTCACTTCACCTTCGATCAGCAGACGGGCTGGTTCCGAATCTGGATATGGCAGTACGGTTCTGCCTCAGTGCTCAACCACCCGCTGTACGGGATCGGATTTGGAGATTGGGCGCGGCCGAAATGGATGGCGCCCGACAGCATCGACAATTTCTGGCTCGTCACCGCCGTGCGGCACGGCATCCCGGCCCTCGTTCTTCTGGTCGTATCGTGCCTTGCAATCGTCTTGCCGATTGCGTTCAATAAAGGTCTCGATAAGAAGCTGGGAAACGACAAGTTAGCGTATCTTATCTGCATGGCCACATATTTTATTGTTGGCACCACCGCTCATTTTTGGGGCGCTACCTACGTTTGGCTCCTGTTTCTCCTGGGCGCTGGTGTCTGGATGCTGACTGTCGAGTCCGGTGAAAAGGCCCCGTTGGATGAAACGGATTCAAGCATGCGGCGTCGACTCTCGTCGAACCGGCACGGCGCAACTCGACCATCTCGCCATGGTCGCGTGGCCAGTCAAACGAGGGAAACGTGATATCCGGTGAAGCGACATGGTGTCGATCCGGGGCGGCGTCAACGGCAAACCGCAAACCTCATGTGAGGTTTTGAATAGCACCACCGTACCTGCTTCTTGTCAGACCGGCTGTTATCGTTTCGGGAGGCCGGTAGCAAACGATGAGCCCAATGGACCACAACGTGCGCAACGAACTGAGAAGGCACATCGAGCTTTCCGATCCGGACGACGGCACCCTCGCGGGCGCCATGGATCTGCTGACGATGGATGCCTGTCGCTGGCTCCGTCCCGAAGAGGTCGCCGATCGCAGCGAAGTATCTCCGCTCGTGATCGCCAAGCTGCTCTACCGCCATCCGTCCTTGCGGGCGATGGCTTGGTTCCGGCTGGCAACACTGATGCATCGCCGGAAGGTGAAGGTGTTGCCCGGTATCCTGCAACGGCGTCTGCTAAGGCTGTACGGCCTTGAGCTCGTGCCCGGTACGAAAATCGGTGGCGGGCTGTATATCGCACATCCGGTCGGCTGCGTGATCGTCGTGGAATCCATGGGCACGAACGTGTCGCTGATGGGCAGCGTCACCTTCGGACGGCGCGAGTTGTTGCGCTGGCCAGTGGTTGGTGATCGCGCGTTCTTCGGGGCCGGGTGCCGCGTGCTCGGCGCCGTCGAGATAGGCGCACGGGCGGTCATCGGCGCCAACGCTGTTGTCCTGGCCGACGTTCCGACCGGTGCCACCGCCGTAGGAATTCCAGCGCGGGTGCTACCGCGCTAGCTTAGTGGGAGCGCCGCGCATCGGACGCGCAAAGGAGGCTTTGCGGTGATCAGCGAAGTCGCCTGTCTTCAGGTTTGCTCGCATCGTGCCAGCCCAAGTCTCGCCGGCGGGCACTGTTGCTCGACGACCACAAGGGCGACGAATTGTTGGTCTCCGCCCCGCTCATCGCCGCGTCATCGCGTCTTCATAGATTGCCGAAGCAGCCAGCAAGAAGCCGCCGGCGCCGTAGAGCTGGGTGCTTTCCGGGCGCACCTCGTCGGGTGCATCGCCGATCTGCTGCACACGGCCAAGGCGCCCTTCCGGTGACACTGCGCCGACAAGCGCCGACCAGGCACGCAGGATGGCAGGCCTGTATGTTTGGCCGTCGAGCAGGCCAAGAGCCACGCCGCGTTGCATGCCATAGACGACGAAGGCAGTGCCACTCGCCTCCGGTTGACTGCGGAGCGCCAACATCGACGACCTCCAGAAGCCATCCTTCGCCTGCGCGCGCAGCAATGCCGCCGACATGCGCATGAAAAGCCTCTGATAGAAGATTCGCGCGCTGTCATCGCGAGGAAGGGCGTCGAGCATGTGCAGGATGCCGGCATAGGCCCAGCCATTGCCGCGGCTCCAGAACAATTTCTCGCCGAATTGGCCGTGCTGCCCGAAAAAACGACTGTCGCGGAAGAACAGCCCGGCGTCCTTGTCGAACAGATAATCGGCGGCGGCGCGGAATTCCCGGTCGGCATAGTCGCGGTAACGCGGATCGCCCGTCACCGCGCTGAGTTGTGCCCACGCCGGCGGCCCCATGAAAAGCGCGTCGCTCCAGCACCAGCGCGCCGTGCAAGCGGCGTCGGGATAGGTGGGCACGAAATCGAGCGCCACCGTGGGCGGCGCCGCCAGGATTGCGTCGAAATAGGCGCGCACGCTCGTCAACGCCTCATCCCCTGCGAGCCCGTCCCGCCGGAGCGCCAGATAGACCTGCGCCACGGCATGGTCGTCGGCATGCATCAGGCGGTCGCCAAGGCGAAAGTCGTTGGCCTCGGCCCAAGCCAGGACCTTGGCGGACAAAGCATCAGAGCGAGCGACCCGCGCCCAACGCTCCAACCCGATATAGAGTGACGCCTGAACCCAGCCGCGGCTGAATTCTGCATGCTCGGGCAAGCGTGTCACATAGCTCAGGTCGTCGAGGTGCGAGACCTGCCACACAGCCACTGCGTCCGCCACCCGCCGTACGGCTCCGGCATTGGGCGCGGCGGAAAAGCCCTTCGCCTGCCCGGCCAATGTCCAGGTCGTCACGACGAGCAACGTCGCGACGACCGGCGCCAACAGCAGATAGTGGCCCATGACGCCGCGCTTCCGTTTCGTCATTGAGGTTCCCTGCACTTTCTGTCGGCCGCGCGGGTGCGCGAAAGATCGCGGATTACCCCGCCCTGACGGAAATGGCCTTGCCGGTATCGGCATCGACATTACCGGAAAAGGTCGGAGCGGCGGCGTCGACGGAGAAGAACCCGTAGCCGCCCCGCTTCACCCGGTTATTGGTCACCGAGACATTGGTGATGACGCCCTTCGGGCCGCGCCCATCGACATACAAGGCAAATCCCGGCGTACCGACCAGAAGGTTGTGATTCACGCGGACATTGTTGATGTCGCCGAAATCGTTCTTGATGAAGATGTCGGAAGTGTCGCGACCGACGATCGTATTATCCTCGATCAACACGTCGTTCTGGGCGCCCTGGACGGAAATGCCGTCGTAATGACCCTCGTCGCCGACGCCGCTTTCGAGATCATGGATGTAGTTTCCCTTTACCACGGACTTGCCGGCCTGCAGGACAATACCGTTCTCCGCGCCGGATATGTCGTTACGCAGGAACGTCCCCGAACCGAGGATCGGTGCGCTACTTCTACCGCGATTGCCCGGGCCGATCAGGGTGCAATCCTGGATGGTCGGGCTGGTCGCGCCTTCGAGGTCCACACCGAAGTAGTCGTTGTAGATCAGCCTACAGTTCTTCATGACGAAGTTCGATCCGAGGACACGGATGGATTGTCGGATCTCCTTGTTCTCGATCATGACGTCGTTTGCCTCGATCCTGAACGGCCCGTCATAGGGAGCAAGAACCGTTCCCGCCGGCACACCGGTATTGCTCGCGTCGGGGAAGGCGAAATCCGCCTGTGGCAGCGGGTCCGATGCAAACTGGCCGGCCAAAAGGATGCGCTTCCAGAACGCCTCGATCTCGGCTTCCATCCGGGTCATCTCGGCGTCTCCAGTCTCGAGCCCGTCCCGGGGCGAGACCACCTCTTGCCCGGAGGCAAGAGCCGCGTCTGCGGCGGCGACCACATTTGCCGGCGTGTCCATCGATTGCCTGCAGTTGGCGGTCATGTCGTTACTCTATCTTTTTGGTTGGACATCGGATTCTTCCCGAGACCGGTTCATGCCGCTCGCCGAGATTGCCCGCCGGGGCCACCCCCTAGAACCACCTCTTCACCGACATGGCGACGGTTCGGCGCAGCAACCGCGCGGGTGCCAGATGCCCCGCCAGGATCCGGTCGACCTTCTCGTCGGTCGTGTCGCGTCGAATGGAGGTCCTCGGCCGCACGAAGGCGGTAGTGTCCATCACGCCGCCATCGCTCGAATAGGCTTCCTTATAGCCGGCGGCCCGCAATGCCGCGAGCACGCCGGCATTGTAGCGCCCGAACGGTATCGCGGCGGAGCGGACCGGCTCGCCGCAAATGTCCTCCAGCACGGCTTTTGACTGGTTGAGTTCCTCCTGCAGTTCGCCATGCGACACGCCCGCCCAGTCGCGATGAGCGACGCCATGGCTGCCGATGCACATGCCGCCGTCGATCAAGGACCCGATGTCGCCGCGGCCGAGTGAGCCTGATCTGCCGATGCGGCCGGTGAGCACGAAGAAGCGCGCGCCGAGCCCACGTCGCTCGAGTTCGGGCGCCGCGATCGACAGGTCCGAAAGGTTCCCGTCGTCGAAGGTGAGCGACAGACAGTCCCGCTGGGGATGGTCGGCGATGCGGTCGAGCACGCTGCGGAAGCGGTCGGCGCTGATCCAGTAATCGCCCTCGCCCGGATCGAGGGGGCGGCCGGGCGTACCGATGCCATGGAAGTTCAGAACCCTCAGCTTGATCCCGGCCGTCATCTTCAGCCCGACTGTCTCGTCATGAACTCCTGGGCGGACCTGAGCGGCGCCAGTGCGCAGCGCAGGCCCGCGCGGTGCGTGGCGCCTCGCCAGGCCCGGGCCGCTTGTCCGAAGGCGATGCCCAGGCGGAACAGCGCGGTCTCCATCAGGCCATGATGCCTGCGGAAGTAACGTATCCTGTTGGCCGTCATCAGTGCGAAGAGTCGCGGATTGGTGCCGCTCTCGCCGCCGGCGTGCATGACCTGCGCACGCGGCTCGTAGACGATGTCGAAACCGGCCTCGCGCACCCGCCGCTGATAGTCCACCTCTTCGCTGTAGAGGAAGAAGCTCTCGTCCCATTCCCCGACCATGCGCCGCGCGCGCGCCGATACGAGCAAGGCCGACCCGGTCGCCCATTCGACGGACCCGCGGCAATCGTAACGCTGCGGCTCATCGATGATTTCGCCCCAGCCGAGCCGGCCGGCGAGCGAACCGCCCAGAACGGCTTCGGCCCATGCCGTGAGCATCGAAGGCTCGCGCCTAAGCGTCGGATCGGTGGTCCCGTCCTCCCTGAAATTCCGCGGCACGGCGATGCCGACCGACGGCATCAGGGCGCATTCGACGAGCGGCTGGGCGGCCCCCGGATAGAGACGCAGGTCGGGATTGAGGACGAGCAGATCGCGGTCTGCGTCGACGATCGATGCGGCGGCATTGATGGCCGCCGCATATCCCGCGTTGCGGCCCATCCGCACCACCTTCGGCCTGATGGGATGATCGGCCGCCAATTCCGCGGATCCGTCGCGGGAATCGTTGTCCACCACCACCACTTCGAAATCATCGACACCGTTCATCCCGGCCGGCAGGGAATCGAGCAGAGGCGGCAGCACTCTTGCGCTGTTGAAGGTGACGATCACCACGGCAAGACGACATCCTGCCTGGTCGCTGCCTTGCCGTTGTCGGTTGCGGCGTTCCCAAAGTGTCTCGGTCATCGAGCCTCCCGCTTCGAGATGGTCGTGCGCGTCGTCGGCCACTGTCGCATCGTCGGAGCGCGCGTCACGAAGTCTAGCCAGCACGCATCGCCGGAATCGATCCCGACCTTGGGGCCGAGGCCATAGACCAAGGGTTGAGGGATCGGCCTCGTCCTAAGCCTTTCAGCCACGACGCGCGCCAGCCAATCGACTGGCCGCTCACTGGCGGCGGTTGCGGTCGACATATCCCGCCAACGAACCCATGGTTTCGAAGATCTCTGCCGAAAAGTCGGTATCGTCGATCTGAAAACCGAACCGCGTCTCCAAAGCCATTGCGAGGGTGACCACCGCGAGCGAATCTAGTTCTGGAATATTCCCGAACAGCGGCGTGGAGGCGTCGGCGATCCTGCCGGGATCGTCGATGCCGAGTGTCTGGACGAGAACGTCCCGCACGTCATTGAGTGTCGTTGCAGCCATTTCCATGACACGCTCCACCAAGTTGAAAGACTGGCCGATGCCGCCTAGACGAGGACCTCCACCGGGGCCGGATGGCCCAGAAAAGCAGTCGGACTTGCCGTCAGGCCGTAGGCCCCGGCCTGGAATACGACGACGAGATCGCCGATCCCGGCCCGCGGGAGGGCGACGTTGTCGCCGAGCAAATCGAGCGGCGTGCACAGGCAGCCGACGACCGAGACCGTCTCGAGCTCTGTCTCCCGCATCCGGCTCGCGACGGCGATCGGATAGTTGCGACGGATGACCTGACCGAAATTGCCGGAGGCCGCCAGCTGGTGGTGCAGGCCGCCATCGACCACAAGATAGATCCGTCCACGCGAGACCTTGCGGTCGACGATCCGGGTCACATAGACCCCGGCCTCGCCGACCAGATAGCGGCCGAGCTCGATAGCCACGCGGGCTTCGGGAAGGTTGGGCCGGATCGAACGCTCCATCAACTCGCCAAGTGTCTTGCCGACGGCGCTGAGATCGAGCGGGGAATCCTTCTCGAAGTAAGGAATGCCGAAGCCGCCACCGAGATTGAGGTAGCGCACGGGCCACGGACACGAGGCCGCCAGTTCGAGCAGCAACTGAACGTTTTTGGCGAGCGCCTCGCACAATATGTCGGCATGCAGGTTCTGCGAGCCGGCGAAGACGTGGAAGCCTAGGAAATCGAGATCGGCAGCGGCGAGGTCGCGCAGCAGCGACGGCACTGCCTCGGCATCGATGCCGAACTGCTGGGGGCCGCCGCCCATGCGCATGCCCGATCCCTTGACCTGGAAATCCGGATTGACCCGCAAGGCCACACGCGGCCGGATGCCGAGCCGGTTGCCGATCTCGACCAGCCGGGCCGCCTCGTTCGGCGATTCCATCTCGATGGTCACGCCGGCCGCGACGGCCTGGCTGAGTTCGGCGCTTGTCTTGCCGGGGCCGGCGAAGCTTACCTGGGCGGCAGGCATTCCGGCGTCGAGCGCCGTCTTCATCTCCTGTGCCGAGGCGACGTCGCAAGCGTCCACCAGTCCCGTCAGATGCTGCACCACGGCCGGCATCGGATTGGCCTTCACCGCATAGCTGAGCCGGATTCCGGCCGGCAGGACGGAGCGAAGGTAGGCGACACGCGCCGCAATCAGGCTCCGGTCATAGGCGAAAAAGGGCGTGCTTCCGACACGCTCGGCCAGGCGATGGAGCGGGATGCCGCCCACGGCCAGATGATCTCCGGCGACGTCGAACAGCGCCTTGGTCGGGTGCGAGGTCATGAAACGAGGCGCTCCCTGAGTAGGACACGATCGAACTTACCGTTCGGCGTCGTCGGAATGGCTGCCATCTCGATCACCGAGGACGGCACCATATATTGCGGCAGCTGGCGCCTGAACGCCGCCAGCAGAGCCGTCGTGTCGAGGGTCTCGCCAAGAGCGCTCGCGATCAGCACGATCCGCTGACCGAGCGCCGGATCCTCGACGCCGAGCGCGACAGCGTCGCGCACCATGCCGGTGGCGTAGGCGACCTCCTCGATTTCCGTCGGACTCACCCTGTAGCCGGAGGTCTTGATCATCTCGTCGCGGCGCCCGACGAAGAACAGAAACCCTTCCTCGTCGGCGACAACCGTGTCGCCGGAGAAGACGGCGATTTCGGGCGCGCGCCAACCCGCCCCGGTTCCCGGCATCGGCCGGAAACGCTCCGCCGTTCGCGCGGGGTCGTTCCAATATCCCATCGCCACCAGCGGGCCGCGGTGCACGAGTTCGCCCTGTTCGCCCGGGTCGCAGAGGGTTCCGTCCGGCCGCATGACCAGGATCTCGGCGTTGGGGATGGCCTTGCCGATCGAATCCGGACGACGATCGACCTCGGCCGGATCGAGATAGGTCGAACGAAATGCCTCGGTCAGGCCATACATCAGATAGGGCGAAGCCTTCGTGAAGATGCCGCGCAACCTGTCGAGCGTAGCCCTGGGCATGCGCCCGCCGGTGTTGGCGAAGTAACGCAGGCGCGCCGCGACTTCGGGCGGCCAGTCGAGAGCAGCCACCTGGATCCAGAAGGGCGGGACGCCGGTGATGCCGGTCACTCGATGCCGCTCGCAGAGCCTGACGACATCGGCCGGCAGCAGGTAGTTCATCAGCACGACATGGGCGCCGGCGTTGAAGGCCGTGGTCAGTTGGCTGAGCCCGGCGTCGAAGCTCAAGGGCAATACCGACAGGATCGTGTCGTCGGGGCTGTTGCCGAGATAGTGGCTGACGCTCTCGGCGCCGACGATGAGATTGCGATGGCTGAGCACCACGCCCTTGGGCTTGCCGGTACTGCCCGACGTATAGAGAATAGCCGCCATGTCGCAGTCGATCCCGACGAAGGACGGCGGCGGCGCGTCCCCGTCGGCAAAGGTCAGCGCCCAGCGATGCAGCTCGAAGCCGACATGGGCCCGACCGTTGCCGTTCAACCTGTCGTCCACGATGATCACATGGTCGAGCGCGGCCATGGCGTCGGCATGCTCCTCGAGCTGCGCGAGCCGATCGGAGGAGGTCACCAGCACGCGGACATTGCAATCGGCGAGGATATAGGCGACCTGCTGGGGCCTCAGCAGCGGATTCACCGGCACCACCACGCCGCCGGCCGCCGCGGTGCCGAAGATCGCCACCACCGTCTCGATGCGCTTGTCGAGCAATACGGCCACCCGGTCGCCGCGGTCGAGGCCGATCGCGGCGAGGCCGGCCGCATAGCCGCAGATCCGGCGCCAGAGTTCGTCATAGCTGCAGGTCTTGTCCTTGAAGGTGAGCGCGGGCGCCGCTCCGTGCAGTTGCGCCGCCAGCCGCGGCAGATGGGAAAGGTTGATCTTGACGGCGGGTTTCATGCCAAACCTATTCGTCGTTACCACGGGACACAGGTGAGTTCGCTGTAGAGGTAGTCCACCTGGCTGGCCCGCAATCGGCCGCTTCGGAACATCTTGGGACGCGGCGAGGCGATCGGTATCGAAAAGCGCGGCCGGTACCCGACGACACGCTTTTCGGCAAGCGTCGCCAGTATTCCATGGCGGGCGAGGAGATGGCCGTAGACGCTGCGGGCCGTCTTCCGGAACAGTTCGGGATCGCCGACATGGAGGATCGAGGCGAAGAGCGGGAGCTTCTTGCGCCGGTCCCGTCGGAACATCACGTAGCAGGACCGACCCCCACGCTGGACGACCAGATGATGCGCCGCCGGCGCATGGGCATGGTCGCGATAGATTTCGAGATCGCGCCCGCTGAGGCTGGCTTCGATCAGCGCCGGCTCGACCACGATGCGCGTCCCCGTCGCCCAGCCGGGCCAAGGCAGGTTGGCGACCAGCGCCGTCTCGGTGTCGAGATGCTGGAAGTTCAGCCGGGCATTGAGCGGCACCACGTTCCCGCTCGGCGACAGGTCGGTGAAGGTGTAGCCGTCCTGCGCCAGGATCGCCCTGAGCAGGCGCAGACCGTGGGCCCGATGATCCTCGGCCACGCACCATGCGGCGAGATTGCAGAACTTCTCGACCTGTCCGTCGACCTGACGCTGCGAATAGAACGCCAGATAGGCACCAAGCACACGATCGCAGTCGACCAGCATGAAGCCGTGGTTGGGGGCCGCCGCGGGCCAGGACGGCAGCATCGCCGCAGCCCATGTCGATGCCGCAATCCGGCCGTTCAGCTCGTCATGAAGGAATTGCGCGACGCGGGCGACATCCGCGTCGGTGATCGGGCGTATCTCGATGCGCCGATCGCCCATTTTCGAACCAGGGTTTGACACTGTCTGCCCGTTCCCCGCTGCCGCCCGTCCGCATCGGTCCGAAAATCGGATTAGACTTTCGGAAGGCACGATGCATCGCTTCCAAGCCTTGGAGCGACCTTTCTGCGTCCAACTGGACGCACGGCTCTCCAAGGCGCGCCCCTGCGCCGGAAAATTCCAGTTAAATCGTTTATCCCCGGCCCGCGGCCATGGGTACCTCAACAAAAGGTGCAACCGCCTATCCGCTTTGCCGACTGGAGAGTTACGGACGGCGACCCGTATGGTCTTGCCACTGCCCGATGTTGCCAGACATGGGAGGCGACCATTTCCAAAAAGCACCATATCCTGATCCTGGTCGAAAACCTGCCCGTTCCTTTTGATCGAAGGGTCTGGCAGGAAGCCCAGGCGCTGAACGACGCCGGTTACGAGGTTTCGGTCATCTGTCCGACAGGCAAGGGCTTCGACAAGACTTATGAGGTAATCGGCGGCATCCACATCTACCGGCATCCGCTGAAGGAAGCAGAATCGGCAGCCGGCTATATGCGCGAATACGGCGCGGCGCTGATGCATCAGCTGCGGCTGTCATTCCGGGTCAGGCGGCGCCGGCCCATCGACGTCATCCAGGCCTGCAACCCGCCCGACCTGATGTTCCTGGTCGCGCTGGTCCACAAGGCTATGTTCGACACCTATTTCGTCTTCGACCATCACGACCTCGGGCCTGAGCTCTATGTCACCAAGTTCGGCCGCAAGGATCTCTTCTACCGGCTGCTGTGCTTCTTCGAACGGCTGACGTTCCGGGTGGCCGATGCCAGCATCGCCACCAACGAGACCTTCCGCGACATCGCGGTGAGCCGCGGCGGCATGGATCCAGACCGCGTCGTGGTGGTCAAGAGCTATCCCGAGGCCGGCAAATTCAGGCTGACCGAGGCAGAGCAGTCGCTGGTCGTGCCAGGCAGGCACCTCATCGGCTATATCGGCATCATGGGCGCCCAGGATGGCGTCGATATGCTGGTGCGCGCCATGGCCGAGATCGTGCATGTGCGGCGGCGGCGAGACATCAATTGCCTCATCATCGGCGACGGTCCCGAACTCGACCGGCTGAGGGCGACCGCTTCGGCGCTGGACCTCAACCAGTCGCTGCACTTCACCGGCTATCTCAGCGGCCCTACGCTTTTGTCGCATTTGTCGGCGCTCAACGTCGGCGTTATCCCCGACCCGCCGAACGAATTCAACGACAAGCTGTCGATGAACAAGGTCTTCGAATATATGATGCTGGGCCTGCCCTTCGTTCAATTCAACTTGCGCCAGGCGGCGCGAGAGGCGAGAAACGCGGCGCTGGTGGTGTCGGAGCACTCGCCGCGGGCACTGGCGGACGGGATCGTGGCACTGGTCGACGATCCCGAACGGCGGAAGCGCATGGGGCAATCGGGACGCGCGATCGCCGAGCGCGAGTTCCAGTGGCCGGTGGAGGCGCGGCACTATCTCGACGCGTATCAGAACCTGTTCCGCCCGAGACTGAACGTCAATGATCAGCGTCATTATCCCGCATCTTGACCAGCCGGAAGCCCTGGGCCGGTGCCTTGCGTCACTTTCAAGCCAGCGTGAGCTCGACCGACCGGTCGAGCTCATCGTGGTGGACAACGGCTCGAAGGAGCTTCCACGCCAGGTCTGCGCCGCCTGTCCCGGCACCACGCTCCTGTCGCAGCCGATCCCCGGGCCGGGACCGGCGCGCAATCTCGGCGTCTCGCATGCATCGGGGGACATACTGGCCTTCATCGACGCCGACTGCAGCGCCCACGAAGGCTGGCTCGCCGCCATCGAACGCAGCTTCGCCCAGGATGCGGACGTCGCCATCCTGGGCGGCGACGTGCGCATCGCCTGCCGCGACCCGCGGCGGCTGACGCTGCTCGAGGCCTATGAAAGCGTCTTCGCTTATCGGATGAAGGAATACATCGCCAGGCAGGGTTTCACCGGCACCGGCAATCTGGCGGTGCGCGCGAAGATCTTCGCGGCGATCGGTCCCTTCGGCGGGATCGACATCGCCGAAGACCGCGACTGGGGCCAGCGTGCGCTGCGGCTTGGCTATCGCACCCACTATCGTCCCGACATGATCGTGTATCATCCAGCCCGCCAGAACCTCGCCGAGCTCGCCCAGAAATGGGATCGGCATACGGCGCATGACTTCGCCAAGATCCGGTCGAAGCCGGGCTGGTGGCCGCGCTGGGTGCTGCGCAGCGCCGCCGTCGCCGCCTCTCCCGTCGCGGAAGTCGTGCGGATCGGCTTCTCGAACCGGCTCGAGGGTCTGCGTTCCCGCGCGCTCGCCCTCTTCGGCGTCGTGATCGTCAGGTTGTACAGATCGGGGGTCATGTTGAGCCTGGCCTTCGGAGCGGACGCTTCGCGTCTCAGCGGGCGCTGGAACAGGACATAAGCAGGCGTTCCTTTGGGAAGCCTGAAGCACCGACGTGGCTCATCACCATCGACAGCAACCGTCTTTCTGGGGGCGGGCACACGATCTATTTCGATGGACGTAAAGGCGATGGTCCGATCAATGACACGACGGTGTGCACAACGAACAACCTCACCGGCAAGGGCCACTACGGATACACCTCGTTTGACCTGACCGATCCGATCTATCCGGGAAACACGGAGGTGGGCGACTTCGCCACCAGTTTCACGCAAAGGAAATAGACGGGGGGTGAGGCGGCCGCGGGGCCGGATGCCGTGGGCTCGCAATCTTCTTTCACCCGGAGCGGCTCCGCAGTTTTCTGCAATGTATTGGCGCCGAGAGAACCACCTTTCCCGAATGGGCAGTGCGCTACAATCGAAATTTCCGAACCGCAACACCGTCAAACAACTTCAAGCGGGAAGACATTTCCTGATCCACGAACGAGTCCTTGCAGTCTTTCTGCTGCCGTTGAGCTTATTCGCGCCTGAGATCGTTCAGCGGCAGATCGACCGGAATACCCCTTTCGGGCAGCCTCCTACCACGTTTTCCACAATTTACTCCGGGCCTGAAAAGCAATCTCCTTGGATCGCGAAATCGATGCAATCGCGCGTCGTCGTGCGGTTCCAGGGCCGGATGAAGCAGGTTTCTTCCCCCAGCTTCGGCTGCGGGAGGACAATCCGTATCAGGCGGCATCGGGGGCGATGCCGCAGACAGGAAAGCGGGGCGAATGATCTCTTCCAACGTGGTTTTGGACGAAGGCGTTGTGATCCACCATCCCGACCTCGTCAATCTCTACGGCTGCTCCATCGGCGGCGGCACGCGCATCGGCACCTTCGTCGAGGTGCAGAAGAATGCCGTGATCGGGCGCGACTGCAAGATCTCCAGCCATTCCTTCATCTGTGAGGGCGTGACGATCGAGGACGGCGTCTTCATCGGCCACGGCGTGATGTTCACCAACGATCTCTACCCGCGCGCCGTCATGCCCGACGGCAGGCTTATGACGGACGGCGACTGGAGCGTCGTCCCCACGCGGGTGCGCCGGCACGCCTCGATCGGCAGCAATGCCACGATCCTCCCCGGCGTGACGATCGGCGAAGGCGCGCTGGTCGGTGCCGGCGCCGTCGTCACCAAGGATGTTCCCGCCCATGCCATCGTCGCCGGCGTTCCGGCCGCGCTGGTGGGCAAGCTCAATCACATGCCCGTCGAGCATGCACTTCCGGGAGAATGAAGATGATCGGTGTCGCCGTCGTCGGCTATGGGTACTGGGGTCCCAACCTCGTGCGGAATTTTGCCAGCGCGGCCGGCGTGCGGCTGGTGACGGTATGCGACCTGAACAGGGAGCGCCTGACGCCCGTCTCCAGGAGCTACCCCACCGTCAAGCTCACGGACGATTTCGAGGACGTGCTGCGTGATCCCGAGGTCGCGGCGGTCGCCATCGCAACGCCGGTCTCGACGCATTTCCGCCTCGCAATGAGCGCCCTGATGGCCGGCAAGCACGTCTTCGTCGAGAAGCCCATCGCTTCCTCCACCGAAGAGGCGCAACGGCTCGTCGAGGAAGCCGCCCGCCGCAAGCTGGTGCTGGCGGTGGACCATACGTTCATCCACACGGAGGCGGTCCGCAAGATGCGCGAGATTGTCGAGGACAGCCTCGGCGACGTCTATTACTACGACTCCGTCCGCGTGAATCTCGGCCTGTTCCAGCACGACGTGAATGTCATCTGGGACCTCGCGGTCCACGACCTGTCGATCATGGACTATGTGCTGCCGGCCAAGCCGGTTGCCGTCTCCGCGACGGGCATGAGCCACGTGGCCGGCGAGCCCGCCAACATCGCCTATCTGAACCTCCTGTTCGACAACAACCTGATCGCCCATGTCCACGTGAACTGGCTGGCGCCGGTCAAGGTCAGGCGCACGCTGGTCGGCGGCAGCCGCAGGATGATCGTCTATGACGATCTCGAACCGAGCGAGAAGATCAAGGTCTACGACAAGGGCATAACGGTCAAAGGCGATCCCGGCGCGAATGGCGGCAACGCCTATCAGGCTCTCGTCGGCTACCGGTCGGGCGACATGTGGGCGCCACACCTCGCGGTCACCGAGGCGCTGGGCACCGAGATCCGCGAATTCGTGCAATGTATCGAGAAGGCCGAGACACCCATCGCCGACGGCCGCGCCGGACTGCGGGTCGTGCGCATTCTCGAAGCCGCCACCCAATCGCTCGCCCAGCGCGGGCGGATGATCGAGCTCGAAGACGTGAGGCGCGTGGCATGATCCCCTTCCTCGACCTGAAGGCGCAATATGCCGGTATCAAGGAAGAGCTCGACAAGGCAGTGCTCGGCGTCTTGGCGTCTACGCAATATGTGCTCGGCGAGGAGGTCGCGGCGTTCGAGCGCGAATTCGCCGACTATTGCGGCGCGAAGCATGCGATCGCGGTGAATACCGGCACAAGCGCACTTCATCTGGCGCTGCTTGCCGCCGGTATCGGGCCCGGCGACGAGGTCGTCACGGTGCCCTTCACCTTTGTCGCGACGGTTTCGGCGATCTGCTATGCCGGTGCCCGCCCGGTCTTCGTGGATGTGGATCCCATCACGCTGACCATGGATCCGGCGAAGCTCGAGGCGGCGGTCACGCCGCGCACCAAGGCGATCCTGCCGGTGCATCTCTACGGCCAGATGGCCGACATGGATGCGATCATGGCAATCGCGGAACGGCATGGCGTGCCGGTGATCGAGGACGCCTGCCAGGCCCATGGCGCCGAGTATTTCGGTCAGCGCGCCGGCGGAATCGGGCTCTCCGGCTGCTTCAGCTTCTACCCGGGCAAGAATCTCGGTGCCTGCGGCGAAGGCGGCATCGCCGTCACCAATGACGACGAGCAGATGAAAACCATCCGCATGCTGCGCGACTGGGGCCAGGAGCAGCGTTACCACCACGCCCTCAAGGGCTTCAATTACCGTATGGACGGCATTCAGGGGGCGGTGCTGCGGGTCAAGCTTCGCCATCTGGAAAACTGGACCGAGGCGCGCCGGCGGCATGCGCGCCACTATTCGGACCTGCTGAGCGGCGCGACGCGCATCAGGACACCGGTCGAGGCCGACGGGCGGCGCCACGTCTACCACGTCTACGCGATCCGGACCCACGACCGCGATGGGCTTCAGAAAGCCCTGGCGGCCGAAGGCATCCATACCGGCCTTCATTATCCGATCCCGGTGCATCTGCAGGAAGCCCATCTCGATCTCGGCCACAAGCCGGGCGACTTCCCGATTTCAGAGGCTGCGGCCCGGGAGGTCCTGTCGCTGCCGATCTATCCCGAAATGACGGCGAGGCAGGTCGAGCAGGTCGTGGCCGCGGTGGAACAGGAAATCTATGTCTGCTGACACGCCCCGCGCCGTTCGCGTTGTGCCGGCGGTCCATGGCCAGCGGGAGGTTCCTCCCGATCCGGATTTCGAGACAGGGCTATCGGAAACCCTGAAGGCTTCCTATGGAACCGGCGGCCTGATCGAGCTTTATGGCCGCTTCGTCAACGGCGAGGGAATGCTCGACGCCCTGATGCGACGGGCGATCTGGCGGGGGCTCGCCATGCGCTGCGGGCCCGGCCTGCAGGTCGGCAGCGGTGTCGGCTTCAGGCATCCCGAAACCTTCGAGATCGGTGGCGGCGTGTTCGTCGGCTCGCAAGCCTTCATCCAGGGCAGATATGACGGCACTTGTGTGATCGGCGACAATGTCTGGATCGGGCCGCAGTCCTATTTCGACGCACGCGCCCTGGAGATCGGGGAATATGTCGGCTGGGGGCCGGGAGCCAAGCTGCTCGGATCGGTCCACAACGGCATTCCGGTCGACATCCCCATCGTCCGCACCGACCTCGAGATCCGACCCGTGCGCATCGGCGCATGGGCCGACATCGGCACGAACGCCACGATCCTGCCCGGCGTCGACATCGGCAAAGGGGCCATCGTCGGCGCGGGTGCGGTGGTGACGACCGATGTTCCGCCCTTCGCGATCGTCGCCGGAGTTCCAGCCAGGTTCGTACGCTGGCGAACCGGTGAGGAACCGTCAGCCGCATCCGGCAATGGAGACACGCATGAAGAATAAGCGCATCCTCATCACCGGCGGAGCAGGCCTCATCGGCTCGCATATCGCCGATCTCGTCGCGCTCGAACAGCCGCGCGAACTGCTTGTGCTCGACAATTTCGTCCGGGGCTCGCCTGAGAACCTGCGGCAGGCCGCTTCCCGCTTTCGGTTGAAGATCATCGAAGGCGATATCCGCGACGAAGCCCTGCTCGCCAAGGTCATGGACGGCGTCGACATCGTCTTTCACCAGGCCGCGATCCGCATCACCCAATGCGCCGAGGAACCCCGCCTGGCCTTCGACGTGCTGGCCGGCGGCACCTTCAACGTGCTCGAGGCGGCCGCGAAGGCCGGCGTTTCGAAGGTAGTCGCGGCCTCGTCCGCTTCGGTGCTCGGCCTCGCCGAGAGCTTCCCGACGACCGAGGCGCATCACCCCTACAACAACCGGACGATCTATGGCGCGGCCAAGACGTTCAACGAGGGCTTGCTCAGATCCTTCGCGGAGATGTACGGCCTGAACTACGTCGCGTTGCGCTACTTCAACGTCTACGGGCCGCGCATGGACGTCCACGGCGTCTACACGGAAGTGTTGATCCGATGGATGGAGCGTATCGCCTCGGGCGAGCCGCCGATCATCCATGGCGACGGCTCCCAGACGATGGATTTCGTCCACGTCCACGACATAGCACGGGCCAACGTGCTGGCGGCGAAGAGCCATGTCACCGACGAGGTGTTCAACGTTGCAAGCGGCACCGAGACCAGCTTGCGCGAGCTGGCCGACCGTTTGCTCCGCATAATGGGATCTTCCCTGGAGCCGACCCATGCTCCGGCCCGCAAGGTCAACAGCGTGACGCGCAGGCTGGCCGATACGACAAAGGCCAGGGAAATGATCGGCTTCGAAGCCAAGGTCGGCCTCGACGAAGGCCTGCGCGACCTGGTCGCCTGGTGGCGGCAGGAAAGCCTTGCAACGCGCGTGGCTGCAGAATGACGAGCGCCGGTCGTTCCGTCCCGGTCGCCAAGCCGCTTCTCGACGAACGGGAAGTCGAAGCGGCGCGGCGCGTCGTCATGTCGGGCTGGGTCACCCAGGGTCCCGAGGTCGCAGCCTTCGAGAAAGAGTTCGCAGGCTTCGTCGGCGCAGGCCATGCCTGCGCCGTCTCCAACTGCACCACGGCCCTGCACCTGGCTCTCAAGGCGCTCGGCGTCGGTCCCGGCGACGAAGTCGTGACCGTCAGCCATACCTTTATCGCGACGGCCAATGCCATCCGCTATTGCGGTGCGGTGCCGGTGTTCGTCGACATCGAGCCCGACGGCTACAACGTCGATCCCGGTCTGGTCGCTTCAGCCGTCACCAATTCGACGCGGGCGATTCTGTGCGTGCATCAGCTCGGCATGCCCTGCGATCTCGGGCGTATCATGGAGATTGCCGCCGTCCACGGCCTGCCCGTCATCGAGGATGCCGCCTGTGCCATCGGCAGCGAAATCAGCGTCGACGGCACCTGGCAAAAGATCGGAGCGCCGCGTGCCGACATCGCCTGTTTCTCGTTTCACCCCCGCAAGGTGATCACGACCGGCGACGGCGGCATGCTGACCACGGCCAATCCGGACTTCGATCATCAGTTCCGGCTGTGGCGGCAGCATGGAATGAGCATCAGCGACACGGTTCGCCACGGCTCGCAGCAGGTCATCTACGAGACCTATCCGGAACTAGGCTATAACTATCGCATGACCGACCTCCAGGCCGCGATCGGACGCGAACAACTCGGCCGGTTGCCTGATATCGTGGCGAAGCGGCGGTGGCTTGCGCAGCAATACGATCAGCATCTCGGTGACATTCCGGGACTGAAGACACCCGTGGAGCCCGAATGGGCACGAAGCAATTGGCAAAGTTATTGCGTGAAGCTCCCCGCATCGGTCGACCAGCGCGGCGTGATGCAGGCACTGCTCGACAGGGGAATCTCCACACGGCGCGGCATCATGAACATCCATCTCGAACAGGCTTATGCGGCGCCGGGCAGCTTCCGCCGCGCTTCCAGCCTCGATGGGAGCGTCGCGGCCCAGAACGGCTCGATCATCCTGCCCCTCTATGCACAAATGACGTCGGATGAGCAGATGTCCGTCGTGGACGCCCTGCACGACGTACTCGGCCAACGCAGGGCAATCGCCGCGAACGCCTGAGTTGCATCTCTCCTGAACGGTGGTGTCGATGTGTGATCGATACCACCGCCTATTTATTTTGCTCGAGCGTCTGTCCCGACTGCATCACGTCACACCGTTGGGTACTCGCGCCGGCGACCAACGCCCTCGTTTGATTTCAGGCCAATGCAATACCAAGGTTCGAAGCGCACTGGAATCGGTGCTGCGAAAGCTTGCGATCGACCGGGGGAGATTGCCGCCTCAAATCCATCGCGGGATGAGGCGACCGAAGGGAAGCCGCTCGCGCGGGATCAGCTTCAGCAGTCTTCGCAGCGACCACAGTCCGGACGCCAAGGAAGCCAGCAGGCCGACCGCGATTGCCTCCGGCAGCGAAAGGACCAGACAGGCGAGAAACACCGCCATGGCCGCCGCCAGGAAGACAAGCCCGATGGTGAGGTTCGCGCCGCTCCAGCGGAAACCGCTGAGGCGGCGGACTATGACATAGGTCAGCATAGCGTGCCAGACATAGAGCCCGGTAAAGGCGGCACCGGCGCCGGCTAGGCCGAACAGCTCGACCAGCAGCCAGGCGAGGCCGACGTGCACCACCGTTGCCGCAACCTCGGTCCAGAAGAGAATCTTCTGGGCTCCCTTGGCCAGGATGATGAAGCCCATCGGCCAGGACACGATGCGGAGCATCATCCCAAGGCAAATCCAGCGCAGGAGTTCGACCGCGGCCTGGAACTCGGACGAATAGAACACCGTCATCAGGACCGGCGCCAAGGTCAGCGTGGCGATCAATCCGGGGCCGGCGAGCAATATGCTGATCTGAGCCTGTTCATTGACGAGCCGATTGCATTCGCTGTCAATCGACGACACGGCGGTGAGTCGCGGGTAGAAGTCGGTACCCATCGCCTGGAGGATGAAGCCGGCGTATAGCCCCCCCAGCGCCCACGCGGCCTGGTAGAGGCCGGCTGCTTCGATGCCGCCCAACCGCAGGATGATGATGCGGATAGCATAGGCCGCCGCGACGGTGAGGAAGGCGCTGGCCATGAAGGCAAAACCGAGCTTCAGCAGTGCGCCTGTCTCCTGCCCCATTTCCTTCAACGATGCTTCCGCCGCAGGAATCTGGATCTTGCGGCTGTACCACCACGATGTCGCCAGCGTCGCGATGGCGATGCCGATTAAAGAGGGCACGATCCCTTCTTCCCGGAAGAAGTAGATCAAGGGGATGCAGATGACAGTGCTGGCGAAGGCACCGAGCATGCTTATCCACGCAAGGTCGGAAATGCGTCTCAGGCCATGGATCAAAGCTGTCTGGCCACCCGAGACGAGCCGCAGGAAGACGGACACGGACAACAGCGCCAATGCGACGGCATGGGTGTGATCGCCGAAGGTGAACTGCGCGATCGGCAGTGAGAATGCCGCGAGCAAGCCCATGCCGACGATGCCCAGGACGAGCGAAACGCGCCGCAACACCGTGACCATTCGGCCAATCCGGTCGGCGTCGCCGGATCCCACAGCCTCGGCGACCTGTCGTACGCCGCTCGCCTGCACCCCCATGCCGGCGAGGGTCTGCACGGTGTCGGTAATCGTGTTGTAGAGGCCCATCAGTCCGACGCCGTCAGGACCGAGCATCACTGCCACAGCCTTGTTGCGAATCACCGAAAAGGCGACGTTGACGACCGAAGAGCCTCCCATCACGATCGTGGACTTCAGGATCTGCATGTAGGAATCGGCGGCCTTCGCGCCGGCCGCTTCGGAATTCTCGTCCATGTTGTCCTGCAGTTCAGCAGAACGGCCATCAAGCACGGCCGTCATCGTGCCGACGCCATCTGGCCGAGACGCTCTCCAGCATACGTTCCGGCGCGGATCGGCTCCCACCACCACTGGTTCTCGAGATACCAGTCGACTGTACGCGCCAGGCCCGTCTCGAAGCTTTCCTGCGGACGCCAGCCTAGTTCTCGCTCCAGCCTGGAGGCATCCATCGCATAACGGCGGTCATGACCCGGTCGATCGGCGACGAAGGTGATGAGATCGCGGTACGGCGCGCCGCCGCGCCGGGGCGCCTTGCGGTCGAGAATCTCGCAGATCGTCTCGACGACGGCGAGGTTGGTACGCTCCGCATTGCCGCCGATATTGTAGCTCCGGCCGGTATCGCCCTTCTCAACGACCAGCGCCAGGGCGCGGACATGATCGTCGACGAAGAGCCAGTCGCGTACGTTATCGCCTTTGCCGTAGACCGGCAGCGGCATTTCACCGAGCGCGTTCAGGATCGTGAGCGGGATCAGCTTCTCGGGGAAGTGGAAGGGACCGTAGTTGTTCGAGCAGTTCGACAAGGTCACCGGCAGGCCGTAGGTGTGATGCCATGCCCGGACCAGGTGATCGGATGCGGCCTTGGAGGCCGAATAGGGTGAAGACGGCGCATAGGGCGTATCCTCGGTGAAGAGGCTCGTGTCGAAGGGGAGATCGCCGAACACCTCGTCGGTGGAGACGTGGTGGAAGCGGAAGCCGGCGGCGTCCGGCCCGGAAAGGCCCCGCCAGTGGGCGAGAGCCGCCTCGAGCAATTGGAACGTGCCCAGGACATTGGTCTCCATGAAGGCGGAAGGGCCGTCGATCGAGCGGTCGACGTGGCTCTCCGCCGCGAGATGTATGATGCGTGTGATCTTCTCCTCGCGCATCAGGTCGTGCAGAACGGGCTTGTCCGCAATGTCGGCGCGGACGAAGCGGTAGTTGGGCCGGTTGGCGACGGCACGCAGCGAAGCGAGGTTGCCGGCATAGGTGAGCTTGTCGACATTGACGACGCGATGGTGCGGGTCAGCTGCGAGATGGCGGCAGAGTGCCGATCCGATGAAGCCGGCACCGCCGGTAACCAGGATGTTCATCGCCCGCCGCTCCTTCAGACAACGACGCGTTCCCCACGTCGGCCGGTCGGCGCAGCCGCCGCCCTGGCGCCGGGCTCGGGCAGTTCGCCGACGAGGCGGTTGAGATAGGCGGCATAAGGGGTCTTGCCGAGCTGGCTCGCCCGTTTCAGCACCTGCTCGGCATCGAGCCAGCCCATGTCGAGCGCGATCTCTTCCGGACAGGCGATCTGGACGCCCTGGCGGCGCTCGACGGTGCGGACGAAGGATGAGGCGTCGTAGAGGCTGTCGCATGTTCCCGTGTCGAGCCAGGCGTAGCCGCGCCCGAGCCGGCACACATTCAGCGCATTGCGCATGAGATAGGCGTTGTTGACGGCGGTAATCTCGAGTTCGCCGCGCGCCGACGGCGCGATCGAGGAGGCGATATCGACCACGCTGTTGTCGTAGAAATAGAGCCCGGTCACCGCCCAGCTGGATTTGGGCTTGAGCGGCTTTTCCTCGATGCCGGTCGCCTTGCCGGTGACCTTGTCGAAACTGACGACGCCGTAGCGTTCCGGATCCTCGACATGATAGGCGAAGACCGTCGCGCCCTCCCGCCGCGCCGCGGCGGCCTGGCATAGCTGCGGCAGGCCATGCCCGAAAAAGATGTTGTCGCCGAGCACCATGGCGACGCTGCCCGAGCCGATGAAGTCGCGTCCAATGATGAAGGCCTCGGCCAGGCCGTTGGGCTGGGGCTGCTCGGCATAGGAGAAGTCGAGCCCGAAGTCGCTGCCGTCGCCCAAGAGGCTCTGGAAGCACGGCAGGTCGCGGGGCGTGGAGATGACGAGGATCTCGCGGATGCCCGACAGCATCAGCACGCTCAGCGGATAATAGATCATCGGCTTGTCGTAGATCGGCAGGATCTGCTTCGACACAGCGATGGTGAGCGGATAGAGGCGCGTGCCGCTGCCGCCGGCGAGGATGATCCCCTTCATGGTTCTCCTATCTGCATTCGCGCGTGGTTGTGGGGAGGAGCCTGCCATGGACGCGGGAGCGTCACTGGCCGAGCTCCTCGGAAGACGTGTCCGTCGCCGAGAACTCGGCCGTCGCGGCAGGGCCGCTCGCCTCGGGCGCTTGCCGGCCGGCCACGGAGACCACGTCGCCGGGCGCGACATCCGTCGCGCTCGATGCAGCGATTTCGACCGGCAAGCCGTTCTGCCTGCGGATTATCGTGAAGGTCGGCTGCGCCTCCTGCGCGCCCGCGCCCTGCTGCGAGCCCAGCCTGTCGAGCAGCAGCTTCTGCGACAGCTCGCGTCTGCGCTTCAACTCCGCCAGTGACGCCTGCTCCGCCTGGAGTTCGGCGGCAACCTCCGTCTGCTTGCGGTCGCGCAAGCCGTCCTCGTTGCGCGTTGCCTCGGAGATCGCCTGCCTGGCCCGCATCACGGCGGTGATCTGATCCAGCCGGTCCATGCGGTCTGAGGAGAGCGCGCGCTCCAGGTCCGACTTGCGCGAGGCGACCGCGATCCCCTTCTCCACGAGCCCTGTCACGTTGGCGAGTTCGGTCTCGGCCGACCGGATGCTGGCGTCGGCAGCCTTGATCTTCTCCTGAAGCACGTCGATTTCGGTGCTGAGCAACTCGCGCAGATCGGCGAGCGACCCGGTCTGCCGCTCGAGTTCATTGGCGCGGGTGGTGAAGATGACCCTTTCCTGCGCGAAGATCTGCTGGGCCGACTGATCGTCGGCGGCGGCCGCCGGAAAGCTTATCCCGCGGGCACCCTGCTTTTCGGCTTCCAGCCGAGCGATCCTGGCAGTGCTGCGCAAAATGCCCGTTTCGATCGACTGGAGTTCGCTGACCAGCCGGGCTTCATCTTCGAAGGCCCGCACACGCACCCGCGACCGGCCGCCACTCAGCGCCAGAGCCTGCAGCACCGTCATACCCTCGCGGTAGCGGTACTCGCCGGGCTTGGTCACGTCGCCGACGACATAGACCGGCGGATAGTCAAGTATCTCCACGGTGGTGTCGGGCCTGTCGACCAGCGCCAGCTTCTCCTGCAGACGCTTGGCGATCTCCGCCGCCAGCCCGACCGTGTCGAGATCTCCAATGGAGACCGGGCCGATGACGGGCATCACCACCGTTCCGTCCTGCGAGACGACGAAATCGCCGCCGAGGGCGTCCCAGCGCTCATACATGCCCTTCGTCGGCATCCACTGAATCACGCCGACGCGCAGTTTTGTCTGGGGGACCAGCGTGTCTGCCGATGTGGGGAACGCCAACACGGAAGCGGCAAGGGCAAGAATGCCGGCCGCCATCCGTGTGCGGGTTGCCACTGCAACTTCTATCGATGATCCACGCATCTTGCTGTCGCGCCTGACGTCGAACGCTTGCCTCGTGAAAAGCCCGGCTGGGAAGGCCGGTCAGTCCCGGTTCCGAAGCCGCAATCTGCGGATTTCCACCAATCTTGGAAAGTGGAAGGCCCCCGCACGGGCTTCATCAAAATTGCTGAGGAGGGTGAAGGCCGGGCTCATTCGGGGGAGCACCGTCGCCCCGCCATCATGCCGCCAGGCGGGCATTTTTGCCTCATGCCTCTCCGGGAGAGCGCGCGGCGGTGGCCACGCAAGCCGATCGAAGGTGGTCGGACTTTCGGTCTAGTTCCTTCGGATGAGGAACGACCATTGAGGCCATGATCACGACCGCCGGACCTACGCCCACAACTCAACCCTATGGCCCGGTCGCGCGTCGCGGCCTCGCGGCGCTATGTTCCTGCTGTGGATGCCGAAAACGGGCGTCCGTCGAGCGAGGAACGAACGGACCGAGGGAAACGACAGGTGATGAACATGACGCCGCCCGCGTACAAGGACGAACAGGACGGCCTCGTCGCCAACGGACACGACCCCGAAGCGCGCGCCGAACCGCGCCGGGTGATCCTCACGGCCACCACTCCCGGCTCGATTTCAGAACGGCTGCTGCACGCGCTGCGACTGGAATTCCCGTGGTGCGACGTGGAACGGGTGAGCCGCGTCGACGCCGCCTGCACCGCCTTTGCCCATCCGGTGGCGCTGATCCTCGTCGACGCCCAGCTTATGAAGGCCGTCGAAGAGGCCTCCGCGGCGCTGTCGCGCCAGCACCCCCAGGCGATCGCAGCGCTGATCGAGGTCGACGATCACAAGCCCGTCTCCTCGATAAACGAGGTTCTCGCCTCGCGCGTGATCCGTGGTGTGTTGCCGATGAATCTGGGTCTCGACGCATGGCTTGCCGTCATCCGTTTGATGCTGTGCGGGGGGGAGTACTATCCGCCGCGCATGCTTCGCGCTTTCGCCGAAAGACACAGCCTGCCGATAGGACCGCGCACCCGGTTGCCGCACGGGCGCGAGAACGACATCACGGAACTGACCGCACGTGAGATGCAGATTCTGGAAATGGTCTCTCGCGGTCTTCAGAACAAGACCATCGCCGCCGAGTTCCGCCTCTCCGAGCATACCGTGAAGATCCACCTCCACAACATCATCAGCAAGCTCGGCGCTCACAACCGCACCGAAGCCGCGGCCCGGTTCCGCTATTTCCAAGAACGCAGCGTGCCATCGAGCTCAGGCGAGTACTGAAACATGTTTCCCGAAGGTGGGAACCGGTTCCGGGAGACATGCGCAAGAACAAACACCTGAAGCGCGGAAAGCGAAACTGAAAGATCGCAACGCGCTTTAGGCTTTTGCGGACAGTTATCCGATGCCGCGGCAGGTGCCGCACCGAGTGACCGCTTGACCTGCTGGGGGCCACTTGCGCGCCGATATCATCGCCGCTGGGGCTTTCCCTTTCACAGAACACCGTATCCGTTCCGAGACAGGAACCCGACATGAGGGCCCGCCGGCGGAATCCCCTGATGGCGACCCCTGCGGGAGCGGAATGCATCCGGCAGGGGCATCGGCGGTCGATAGGAACGACGGCCTGGAGCGCCCCGCTGCCTGGTCCGCGCGAAAGCCAAGCGGCTCGGACGCCGGCGACCGAGGTCGCGTGGATGCCCCTACCTCGCCCAGGTGTCTCGCCATCCGGGCCGTTGGCATATCGCCGTTTCGGCGTCCGACCACGTTCTCCTTCGGGTCTGGGCGATGCTCTCCCCGGTTTGGTGCTGCTCAGCGCCGCATTTCCAGCTGCGCGATTGGTTCGAGCGTGACCCCGACAGGCGATTTCCGTCACCTAGCCCGTACAGTCTAGGATGAAATAGCTAAGGTGGGCTTATTGCCGTTCCAAATACAATTCTCATAATTCTTTCATGAAATGGAAGACGAACCGAGTTCTTCCATGAGTCAAATCTTGGAAGGGTCAAATAACACCTCGATCAATTTGGCAACCTACCCACGCCGATATGACGAGATTGACTTTCTTCCGGCGCTCTCACCCTCTCCCTTGGAGGTATTGATGCTGGAAAATTACTCCAGATCGTATTCCCCCCACCTTTCGGTTGACGCCCTGTCATCCAATCGGAGGGCCCGACCAAAACAGTCCTATCTGGCAGCGAAACGCGGCCTGGATGTTGCCGTCACGATTGCGCTCGCGCCCTTCGTGCTCACCATCGTCGGCATATTGGCGCTTCTGATCCGGCTCGATGGGGGATCCGCCTTTTATCGCCAGGAACGATTGGGCAAGGACGGCAAGGTATTCAAGCTGTGGAAGCTGCGGACGATGGTTCCGAATGCCGAGCAGCGGCTCCAGGAATATCTGAGCGGCAACGCCGCGGCACGGATCGAATGGGACAAGGCGCAGAAGCTCAGAAACGATCCGCGCATCACCACCCTGGGCCGCTACCTCCGGAAATATTCGCTCGACGAACTGCCGCAACTGCTGAATGTCTTCGTGGGCGACATGAGCCTAGTGGGGCCGCGCCCGATGTGCCCCGACCAGCGCCAACAATATCCGGGTACCGCCTACTTCATGATGCGCCCCGGAATAACCGGGCTCTGGCAGGTCAGCGAACGTAACGCATGCTCCTTCGCGGAACGCGCCATCTATGATGGGCGCTATGCCGGCGCCATGTCGTTCCGGACCGATCTCTGGATCCTCGCGCTGACGCCGCTTGTGGTGCTGCGCGGCACCGGGCTTTGAAGCCCATCTCGCTCCGGATCAAATTGGCGGCGCCCCGACTATGTCGGGCGCTGCTGCGCCGAAACGAGGCGACCCGATCGGCCGCCGGTCGAGACCACACAAAGCGGAACCGCTCACAAAATAAGCCGCGGCGGGAATCCCGACGCGGCTTCAGTCAGCGTCCTGTCCAGCGCGGTTTTCCGCGTCTCTCGCCAGAAGCCCCGCTTGCGAATGATAGCCGAGGCTGCGCTTGGCGACGGAAAGGACGAAATCCCCTCTATGAGAGTCTGTCAGGCCTGCGGCCTGCTCGATCCGGAAAACTCCGCCGGGAAGAGGTCGTTGATCTTGTAAGCCACTTCGGTCCGATTGGTGGCCTTGACCTTCTTCATGATGTTGCGGATGTGCACCTTGACGGTGCTCTCGCGCAGCTTGAGTTCGTAGGCGATGATCTTGTTCGCCTTGCCGCGCCTCAAGGCTTCCACGACCTCCGCCTGACGAGCCGTGAACATGCCCGCCATCGGCCGAGCAGGGCTGCCGCCGGTGTCGAGCACCTGGCGCATGGCAAAGACGCTGCTGGCCGGCACGAATATGCCGCCGGCGAGCGCCAGCCCGATGGCCTCGATGCAGACATCGATGCCGACCGACGAGGGAATGTAACCGCGCGCTCCGAGCTCCAGCGCCTTCATGATCTGGGACAGTTCATCGGTATCCGCCAGCACGATGACCGGCGTCGTCCCGAATTCCGTTGCCAGTTTCCTGATTTCCTCGGAGACGTTCGGATCGGCGATCTTCCTGCCGCCGACATTGAGAAGAATAGCCGCCAGCGGCGGATATTCGTCCTGCTTCTGCTTCCATTCCTCGATCGACCCGAACGCCAGCACCTGCATACCCACCCGATGGGCGGTGATGCTCTGGGCGAGGCATTCGCGATCGAGCGCCCGCCCGTCGACGATGACCAACGAGCGGTCCGCATGGACCGATTCTTCCGAAGCCGCGACGCGTTGGATACCCGTAAGCCCGACTGCGGCTGCGGTCTTCATATTGATAGGCGCATTGCTTCCACTGGTTGCGATAGCTGAAGTCATGACTGTTCACCCCTGATGTCCAGTCCGAACGCGCAACGCGTCGCCCCGACGCATTGCAGACTGGCGTTACTCCCCAACACAAGTCTCGCCGTTCGGAATCATTCCACATCCCCCGGGCCGTCATGGTCGCTACGACCACCGCCAGCATAAAGGATACGGATTGGACCCCGCCCGACACCGTGAGAGGGTCACGGCTACCCACCACTATACACTCCCCAATATCACAGAGATTAACTTGGGTTAATCAATTGATAATTTCGATTAGCCCCATACCAAACTCGATCGATCCTAATCAGACAACCGGCACAGTGAGTTTATGTCGTGCTACGACCATGTCGCCCTTCAGAACTCGATGTGACTTCCGTTCTCTTCGATCTAACCTAATTTGACTAAGCACGAATAGATCGAGATTTTGTGGACACAAACCCCTCTCTTTCATGATTTCGCCGCGCCCGATAACATAATCTGCCGGCGCGGGAAGGATTGAAATTCACGAAGGAACCAGATGTGGGAATAACAAGTCCAGCGAAGATACCCATTCGACGATTGTACCGCATCGTCCCCACAACCATCCGCGATGGCCACCCCCTGGGGAAAGCAAAGATGCAATCGAAGCCGCCAACACAGATGCCGAACACTACAAACGACGACGGGATTTTCTACGATCAACTCTCAGTCAAATGAAAATAAAACAGTCAGGCGCATCGCCTTTTTTTCGCCTTGCAGGCAGAAAAATTAAGTAATAATAATACTTCCCGAAGGATAGCTCTAACGATCTACGTTGCGAATGTTGCCAGCGGTCGTACGGCAGGCCTTTTCCGATACCTGCTCCCTGGAGGTGCGAGCGCATCGCCGCAGGAAGCGGAACCGAGGCTGCGATCACGCGTTGTTGCGCAGGGAAATCTGCAGCCGAGCGGCCGATATGCTCTCCACCTGCTGCCTCTCGATATCTTGCCGATCAAGCATCGGAGCAGCTGAGGATCATTGCGGGCGACATTCTCTCGCCCGGAGCAACAACTTCAGGAAGGAGATCGGCCTATCGCCACGTCACTGGCAGCATCGGTTCCTCGCGAACAGCGTCGTGGAAACAGGGCGCGCGAGCATCACGGCCGCCGCGCGACGCGTCTTCTGCCCGCTTCAGCCGGCGTGGACATTGCCGCGGCGATTTCCCCCTGTTCCACCTTAGCCTGCGCGGGCGCGCGATCACCAGGCCGAAAACAACCAATAATGGCGCCGAAACAACCCGACAATGGCGTCGCCTGTCAAAGAAAATTGGGATAGTCGCTTTAGGGAGAAAAATTGCAGGGGATCATTCCTTATTCAAGAGCTGCTTCCAAGGATGGGATATTTGCTTGGAGCGAAGCTTGAAACAGGGACCAGCTGCATCAAGGGGTAAGCAGTTGCACACAACGAATTCCCGCCAGGCGGACGCTTTCGCCAGAAGGCTCGACAGATTCGCACCCACGATCGCGGAGAAGAGCGCCCTTGCCGACTTTCGTTCGGCGCGACACGCCGTCAGCAGGCGCAAGGAACTCGTCCATGAAAGCCATAGCGCTCCGGTCGCCTATGTCCTCCACGATGGCTGGATGTGCTCCTACAAACGGCTGCCGGACGGCGGACGGCAGATCATCAACATCCAGCTTCCCGGCGACTTCGTCGGACTGAACAGCCTGTTCCTCCAGACATCGGACCAGAGCGTCGAGGCGCTGACTGACGTGGTCGTATCCGAGGTCAGCCGCAGCCAGATGATCTCGGCCATGCAGCAATCTCCCCGTCTCACCGAAGCCGTGTTATGGAGCTTCGCGCGCGACGAGGCGATCGTGGCGCAACATCTGGTCAATCTCGGCCGACGCAGCGCCCTGGGGCGTATCGCACATTTCCTCCTGGAACTGGGCTACCGCCTCAACGAGGTGGAACTGGCCACGCCGACCCGATATGAATGCCCGCTCTCGCAGCAGCTCCTGGCCGACGCGCTCGGCCTGACCAGCATCCATCTCAACCGCGTACTGCGCTATCTGCGCGAACGCGAGCTGCTTGTCTTCAGTGCCGGCAGGGTCGAGCTGCTGAACCGCGCGGCCCTCATCCAGCTCGCGGATTTCGATCCGTCCTATCTGGAAGCCGATACGCGTTGAACGAGCGGATCGAGGCTCGACGCATGCCGGTGTCGTGATTTCGAAGTTCGCAGGATCCCGATATCGGATCGGAGGCGAACTCGCGAAATCAAGACGATGCGGGAAGACGCAAAGTTGCCAGACTCCCGATCACGGCTCGCGGATACTGTCGTCCAGGCCGCGGATGAGCGGATAGAGGAAATAGGATATCACTGTCCTGCGCCCGACCTTGATCTCGGCCGTCACCGCCATGCCGGGCAACAGACGCACCTCTTCACCCGACCCATCGAGCCTCTTGTCGCCGAGCAGCACCCGCGCCTTGAAGAAGGGAAGCTCCGCGGTCTCCGTCTGGCCGCCTTTCGGATCCGGCGCAAAGGCGTCTTGGCTGATCGTACGGATCGAGCCCGAGGCAGTGCCGTATTTCTGGAACGGATAGGCGTCGAACTTGATCCGTGCCGGTTCATCGACCTCGATCCTGCCGATATCCCGCGCGTTGACGGAGACTTCCGCCTCGAGCGGGACGTCGAGCGGCACGAGCGTCACGATCGGCTCGGCCTCGCGCACGACCGAACCGACGGAGCGCTGGGCCATATCGAGTACGACGGCATCGGCCGGCGCGGTCAGCGCCACCATGTTGCGCCGCAGTTCCATCTTCTTCAGCTCTTCGCCCGCCGCGTCGCGCTCGTTCCTGCGCTCGACGAGCTGCTCGGATGTCGCCCGGCGGAAATCCTCGATGAAGGCCCGCCGGTCGGCCTCGAGCTTCGCAAGCGCATGGGTCGCCTCCGTCTCCTTGCCGCGCAGCTGCGCAATGCTCGCCTCCACGTCGAGGCGCGCATCGCGGGAGCTGAGAAGGTTGAGCAGCGAGCCGGTTTCCTGCTTGTAGAGCGTCTCGCGTGCCTCCTCTATCTGGACGAGCCCGTCGCGCCGCCGGTCCAGAATCGCCGCCTGGTCCTTGCCGGCAGCGATTGCCGCATTTTGCGCAGCCATCTGCTGGTCGAAATTGTCGAGCTGGGCGATGCGGAAGGCGCGACGCTGCTCGAAGAGCTGAAGCTGCAACTGCTCGTCCGGTGTGCTGCCGGCGACCGTGGCGTAGTCCCGGCCCGCAAGCTCTGCTTCGAGCCGCTTCACCTGGGCATCGAGGGCCGCGAATTTCGCCCGCTGCTGGTCGACATCGGACTGGCTGAAGGTCGCATCCAGTGTGGCGAGCGTCTGGCCGGCGTGCACGACGTCGCCGGCAGCGACGTCGATCGAGCGGATGATGGATGTCTCCAGCGGCTGCAGCACAATGGTCGGCTCGGTCGTGATCAGCTTGCCCGGAGCGACCACGACCTCGTCGATCGACGAGAGCGACGCCCACAACACCGCCGCACCGATCAGCGCGGTGACGCCGTAGAGGGTCAGCCGGGCGATCCGGGGCGGGACACGTTCCTCCAGTTCGACCGCATCCGACTGGAATTCCGCGATGACGGGCGTTCGCTCGAAGCCGCGCGCCACGTCCCGCCTGTGCCCGTCGGCGGGCACCGGCAGGTTCTTTGTCTTCGCTTCCGTGTCGGTGCTCATGCGGCTTGCCTGTTCTGCTGCGCCCAGAGATGGCGATAGGTCATGCAGCGCGAGACGAGTTGGTCGTGGCGGCCGATGTCGGCGATCTTGCCGCGATCGACGACCAGGATCGCGTCGGCGTCGACCAGGGTCGACAGCCGGTGCGAGACGATCACGACGGTGCGGCCCGCGGCGATCTGCGCGAGGTTCTGGCGGATGATGGCCTCGCTGTCGGGATCGAGCGCGCTGGTCGCTTCGTCGAAGATGAGGAGGCGCGGATCGGTGATCAGCGCCCGGGCGATGGCCAGCCGCTGCCTCTGCCCGCCGGAGAGGTTCGCCGCATTCTCCTCCAGCATGGTCTCGAAGCCGCGGGGAAGACGCTCGATGAACTCCTCGGCGCCGGCGATGCGGGCGGCGGCGGCGATCTCCTCGATGCTGGCGTCGGGCTTCGCCGCGGCGATGTTGTCGCGTACCGTGCCGCGGAACAGGAAACTGTCCTGCAGCACCACGCCAATGCTCTTCCTGAGATGGACGAGGTCGATCTCGCGGCTGTCATGGCCGTCGATGCGCACCAGTCCCTGCTGCACCGGGTAGAGCCCCTGGATGAGGCGGGTGATGGTCGTCTTGCCCGAGCCGCTCTTGCCGACGATACCGAAGACCGAGCCGGCCGGTACGGTGAACGAGACATCGTCGAGGGCAGGCTGGCCGTCCGGCGCATAGCGGAACGAAACGCGGTCGAACTCGATGCGTCCATCGAGATCCGGCCGTAGGCCGCGCCCGCGGCCGTGCTGCTCCGGACGCTGGTTCATGATCTCGCCCAGCATGCGGACCGACAGCGCGACCTCCTGGTATTCGTGGACCATGGTGACTATCTGGACCAGCGGCCCCGAAACGCGGCCGGCCAGCATGTTGAAGGCAACGAGCGCGCCGATCGTCATGGTCCCGTCGAAGACGTCGAGCGCGCCGAGCCCTACTATGGCGACGCTCATCAGCTTTTCCAGGAGGCCGGTGAGCGACTGTGCGACGGCCGATATCTTGTCGACCCGGAAACGCACCGAGATCGACTCGGCCGAACGGTCGTCCCATACCCGCCGCTGTCGCGGCTCGAGCGCCAGCGACTTGACGGTGCGCATTCCGTGGACGGTCTCCACCAGCAGCGCCTGCCGTTCGCCTTCCGCCTTGTAGAGAGCCTGGAGACGCCGCTGGAACGGCCCGACGAGGAGCATCACCACGAGGCCGACGAGCACGGCGAAACCGATGACCACAAGAGTGAGCTTGACGCTGTAGAGCAACAGGATCGGCACGAAAACCAGCAACGAGAGCCCGTCGAGCAGCGTCAGGAAAAGCCGCCCGGTCAGGAATTCGCGAATTCGACCGGTCTGCTGCATATGCTTGACCAGCACGCCCGCGGAAGCGTGCTCGAACAGGGCGATCGGCAGGTTCAGCAAATGCCCGAAGGTTCGGGTCGCGATCCGGATGTCGATCCTGTTGGTCGCGTAGAGAAGCAGATATCGCCTCAGGAAACCGAAGGCGGCATCGAAGACGAGCGCAACCATGATGCCGATGGTCAGCACGGTCAGCGTCGCATAGCTCTGGTGCACCAGCACCTTGTCGATGACCAACTGGAAGAAGATCGGCGTCAGCAGCCCCAGGCCATAGAGCACGAAGGCCGCCAGGGCGACATCGCCGAAGAGTCCGCGCTGGCGGATGATCTCGGGCACGAACCAACGGAAGCCGAACGGCAGGTCCTCGTCGGACATGCGGTAATTGCGCTTCAGCAGTACGATCGAGCCGCGCCAACCCCGGCAGAGCTGCTGCTCCGTGACCAGCAGGATCTCCGGCCTCGAAGCCAGGGGATCGAGCACCCGGACCATCTCCTGCTCGCCACCGAGAACCGGGCCCGCGATCACCACCCAATTGCCGTTGTCGAGCTCGGCGAGCACCGGATAGGCGTCACCGAGCCTCATCAGCGCCTGCCAGGAAAGCCGTATCTGCCGCGCTCGCAGCCCCGCATCCTTGGCCATGCGCAGCAATTGCCGCGTCGGCACCGGCTCCTCGCCGACGGCATAGTCGTGCACCAGCCGTTCGGGAGAAAGATCGACGCCGTGATGGCGGGCGACCAGTGCCAGGCATTGAAGATTGGTATGCGGATTGGGCTGCATGTGTCGTACTCGAAGCGGCCTCGGGGCGGCGGAGGCGCTTCAAACGGTCGAGTTCGGCCGCGTCGCGCAGCCTGTCGTCACCGTTCCGAAAGAGCCCCCGCTCTCTCTATCGTTCGAGCATCGGACCCGCCGACGCTCCTGCCGTCAGTTGAAGTTGGGCGATGCGTTGACCGACTGCGACGCCGGCTCGGAGCGCACCTTGGCGCCATCCGCGGCCTGCGGTCTCTGGACATCGCCGATCCGGCGTACCGCACCCGCTTCGACCAGCCCACCCAGCGCCTTCTGCATCAGATCGACGGCATTGGCGAAAGCGTCCACCGGCATGATGATCCGCTGCCTGAACACCGGCTTGGGATTGTTCTTTTCGTCGCGCTCGGTCGCAGAGAGGCTCATCAGATCGATCCTCACGATCGAGCCGGTGACGGTGATCTCGCTCATACCGTCGGCGTAGAGTTCCTTGTCCATACTTTTTCTCCAGGTTGAAAGGTCAGGCCGCGTGTCGTTCCTCCCACGGCGGGAACGGATCGCGCAGGTTGCGGGCAGTGAGCGGATTGAAGCCGGCCTCCGGGCCGAATAGGCAGCCATCGAGGGCCGAACGGATGGCGGCCTCGTCGAGGCCGGCCCCGATGAAGACCAGTTCCTGCCGGCGGTCACCCCAGGTCGGGTGCCAGTGGCGGCTGAGAAGCGGACGAAACCCCGGATGGCTGGGCCAGTCCGCCTTGGGTACCGACGCCCACCACAGTGCCTTCGGCTCGGTGCGCCGCTGCGTGCCGGCGATCGACAGCAGTCCCACCCAGCGCGGGCGGCTCGCCAGCCAGAAATGCCCCTTGGCCCGCAGCAGGCCCGGCCACTCCTCCTGCAGAAAGGCGTGGAACTTCTGGGGATCGAAAGGACGGCGGGCCCGGTAGACGAAGCTCGCAATGCCGTATTCCTCGGTCTCAGGCAGGTGGTCCTTCGCGCCGTAGAGTTCCTTGTGCCATAGCGGATGCCGCGCCGCCTTGACCTCGTCGAACAGACCGGTATCGAGCACGCAAGCGAGCGGCGCCCGACCGAAATCCGTCTCGACGATGCGCGCGTCCGGATTGAGGGCGGCGATGACGCGGCGCAGTTCCAGCCGCATCCCGGGCGCCACTTCGGAGATCTTGTTGACGACGACGACATCGGCGAACTCGATCTGCTCGACAAGCAGGTCGACGAGGGAGCGGTCGTCCTCGGCGTCACGGACCTCACCACGGTCCCTGAGGAGGTCCGAACCGGAATAGTTCGACAGGAGGTTCGCCGCATCGACCACCGTGATCATGGTGTCCAGCCGCGCGACGTCGCAGAGCGCGTTGCCCTCGGCATCGCGGAAGGAGAATGTCGCGGCGATCGGCAGCGGCTCGGCGATGCCGGTGCCCTCGATCAGGAGGTAGTCGAACCGCCGCTCGGCGGCGAGCCGCCTGATCTCGCTCAGCAGGTCATCCCTCAGCGTGCAGCAGATGCAGCCATTGGTCAGTTCGACCAGGGTCTCCTCGGTGCGCGACAGCCCCGCCCCGCCATCGCGAACGAGATCGGCATCGATATTGACCTCGCTCATATCGTTGACGATGACCGCGACCCGCCGCCCTTCGCGATTGTGAAGGATGTGGTTGAGCATCGTCGTCTTGCCGGCGCCGAGAAAGCCGGTCAGCACCGTTACGGGCAGGCGATGCTCAACGGCTTCCATCGGCACGGCCCCTCCTCCTATGCCGCCAGCTGCGGTCTGAACGCGACGTCGACATAGTAGTTGGTCGCATTGTACGTATTGGTCGGGAACAGGCCGCTCGCACCATACGCATAGACCCCGTTGCCACCGCTCGAGCCGCTCGACAACGCGGTGAGATTGCCGTTTGAGAACTCCGTGTCGAAGAAACCCGGGCTTGCCGAATAAAAGCCGTTCGAGTGGTAGGACACGACGTAGGTCGTGTTGGCCTGGATCGCGACCTCCTGCGGCAGGGTCACGGACTGCCAGCCGCTCGCCGTCTCGTTTGTGAAGGTTGCCGACGCGATCAGCGTCCCCGTCGACGTCCACAGATGCGCTTCGTGCGGCCCCGTGTTCTGTGGCCCCTTGTAGAACTTGAAGCCGGTGATCCACCCCGCAACGTCGGCCTGGAACTTCATCCCGAGTTCGACTCCGCCGGAATCATTGACCGTGACGGTCGTCGGCGTGCCGTTTGGCGAGAACAGGCTCTGCGTCGTCTCGGGCGGATTGACCGTCATGTTGACCGTCGCGGAAGACGCTCCGCCTGCCCCGTCCGAGATGGAATAGGTGAAGCTGGCCGGTCCCGTGTAGCCGGTCGTGGGCGTGAATGTGACAATATTGCTGTTGCTGTCGAACGCCACCGTGCCGTTGGTCGCGTTTCCAACGCCCGTGATGGCGAGCGTGTCGCCGTCCGCATCGGTATCGTTGGCGAGAAGCGAGGAAGCGGCCAGCGATATCTGCGTGTTGGACGTGACCACATAGCCATTGTCGTTGTTGGCGACCGGGACGGCATTGGTAGTCGACTGGTTGAAGACCACATCGACCCAGTAGTTGGAAGCCTGATAGCTTGCCGTTGGGAACAACGTTCCCGTTCCATAGCGATAGACACCGTTGCCACCGCTCGCCGCCGATGACGGCGCCGTCAACGCCCCGCTGGTACGGTCAGTCGCGAAGTAGTTGGAATCCGCCACATAGCGCCCGGTCGTGTGGTAGGAGGCGACATAAGTCGTCCCCTTGGTGATCTCAACCGGATTGGAGAAGGTGGCGGTCTGCCAGCCGCTGAAGGATTCGTTGGTGAAGGTGACGGTCGCCAGCAGCGTGCCCGTGGAGGACCACAGCGAGCCGGTGTGCGTCCCGGTGGCCCCTGACGGCTTGTAGAAGCGTATGCCGGTGATGGTTCCGCGCGCCGATGCGATGAACTTCATCCCGAGTTCCAGCGACGCCGTGCCTTCGTCATGCGCCGGCCCCGCCGGTCCGTCGGTACCCTGGAAGAACGTTACCCCGGCCGGCCCCTCTTCGACCGTCACGGCCACGTTGCCGGTGTCCGTACCTCCCAGTCCGTCCGAGACCGTATAGGTGAAACTTGCCGGTCCGCTGTAGCCCGCTGTCGGCGTGAAGATCACGTTTCCGGTCTGCGCATCGAGGGCCACCGTTCCGTTTGTGGCATTGCCTACAGCCGTGACGGTAAGCTGATTGGCGTTGGGGTCGGTGTCGTTCGACGTCAGCGCGGCGAAAGATACGGTAAGCGTGCCGTCCCTGCCGATCGTAAAACTGTCGTCGGTCGCCACCGGCGGCTGATTGGGATCGGGGTTGAAGACCACGTCGACCCAAAAGTTCGTGTTGTTGAACGGAGTGTTGGCCGGGAAAGCGCCCGGGTTATTGCTGTATGCGTAGACAGAGCCACCAGGCTGAACCGAGAGTGCCCCATTCGTATAGGTCGACGTGAAATAGTTGTCGGTAGACGACCAATACCCCTCGGAGTGGTAGGACGCCACATAGGTCGTTCCGGCGTCGATACGCACCGGAGACGAGAACACCACTGTCTGCCAGCCCTTGATGCTTTCGCCCACGGCCAAGCCGGTGGCCAGACGCGTCCCGTTCGATGTCCACAGGCTGACGGTGTGCGGGCCGAGGTTGTAGAAGCCCTTGTAGAATCGGATGCCCTCGACAACGCCGCCGGTGAGCGACTGGAAGCGGACGCCGAGCTCGACCCCGCTCTCGACGATCGTATCATTGTCGAGCGTCGTTTCGGTCGCCGGATTGCTCGCCAAGGTCCACAAACTGGACGTCGAAGGCAGATTGACCGTTACCTGAACGCCCGTGGAGGGTGTACCGAGATTGACACTGTCGTCGACCGCGCGGGACAGGATCGTGTATGTGCCGCTGGCCTGCACGTTCCAGCTGTAGCTCCAGTTCTCGCGGCCTGTCGCCTTCCACCAGCTCTGTCCGCCATCGGTCGAGACCTCGACGCCGGCGATAATGCCGCCGCCGAAATCCTGCGCGGTCCCGGTGATCGTGACCTTTTGCCCTTCGATGAAGGCCGCTCCCAGGGTCGGAGACGTGACGGTCGAAGTGGGCTTGGTCGTATCGGTCGATTGCGTTGCAAGAACCAGGCTGGCATCCAGCGTGCTGGGCTGGATACCCATGTCGGCGAACATGTTCACCATCGCCTGCCGGACATTCGGATCGACGGGTGTCGCGGCGCCTTCGTGCTGATCGTCGAGGCCCCAGGACCAGAAGACCGTACCCGCTCCGAAGACGAGCGCGCCGCTTTCGGCACGGTACATGGTCAGGCTGTGTGTCACGTCGGCCGACCCTACCCGGGTCCCGTAGTCCCGCAGATAGGTGTCCACCGAGACGGTCGACAGCGACATGTTGATCAGTCCGGCGGGCCGGAAGCCGTTCTCCACGTCGGAGTCCCACTCGTAGCCGAGCAGGTTCTGGACCAGGGAATAGGTCTGGCCGGGCTGCAGGTTGGCGACATCGGTGTTTCGCCAGAAGCGAAGGTTGGAATACTCGTAGGGGATGGTGATTGTATCCAGCCGATAGGAGTCGACCGTGAACATGGTGCCGGTCAGCGAATTTTCCGGCTCCTGGCCAGGGTCGGCAAAGCGCGGGTCACGCCAGGTGCCGGTGCCGATGGGGCTGGGGTCGGGCGTGCCGCCCCAGGTTTCCTTGTAGGTGACCATCGTACGGTACGGCGTGCCGTTGCCGTCGATGCTCGTTTCCCACCGCACCTTCCAATAGACCTCGTTGCCGCTCCAGAAGGCGAGATTGACCCCTGCGTCCCGCGCCGCCTCGACATTGGCACGTTGTTCGGCCGACCAGTATTCGTCATGACCGACAGAGAGAAAGGCTTGATGGTTCAGCAGGTTGGCACCGGCCCTCGTGGTATCGACGCCCGAGATGTAGGAGACGTCGTAGCCGTTCTGCTCCAGCCAGCGGATAGCCGAATGCTCGACGCCGAAGATGAAGTCGTGCGTCCCGCCTATGACGCTGGTGTTGGTCACGATCGGGCGGTTGTAGCTCACCGCCGTTGCACGGCCGATCGAATTGACCCCGCAGCCGCAATTGGGCGGCAAATAGCCGATCATGTTCGCGGGATCGACCGGCACTTCGCCGAAATAGAGGCTGGCGCCGCCCCATTCATTGTAGGCCTGCCAGGTCGTGTCGGAGGTCTGGAAGACGATATCGCTGGTGGAAGCGTCGTCCCGAATGATGAACGGAATATGACTCGCCCCTTCCGTACCGTCCTGGCGGACCAGCTTGGCTATATAGACGCCGGAGACCGCGTCCTGCGGGACCTGCCAACTCGCCGAAACCGACCAGTTGCCGGCGTCGATGAGACCGCGCGACATATCGACGATTGGGTGCGGCTGGACCTGGGCCGTGCCCAGCGTCCTCTGGATCGACGCCACCTTCCGGGCACCGTCGCCATTGTAGTAACCGAGGCGGTAGATATCGATACGGTAGTTGGTCGAGTCTGTCGCGATCTTGAATTCTACCGTACCGCCGATGTTGGTGCTGATCTCCGCGGCGAAACCCTGGATGTTGGCCGAGCCGTCGCCTTGGATGCCCCACTCGCTCTGGGGATTGCCCTGCTTCTGGTTTTCAAGAGCAATCTTGTTCTGGGTGGGCACCGTCGGGTTGAGCTGGCTCGCGGTGCGCGTTCCGTCCGAGAACTGGAAGTTCTCGACATTGGTCACGCTGTCGGCGCCGTTGGGAGAACCGGCGCGATTGTCGGCTATCGTATAGGTCGAACCCTGCAGCGAGACCGCATAGTCGGCACGGGCACCGCTGAACACAACCGTATCGCCCGTGCCGCCGCCCCCGTCGATGACATCGTTGCCGGCGCCGCCGGCGATGGTGTCGTTGCCGGAGCCGCCGGTGATCGTATCTGCGAAAGCGCTGCCCGTGAGCGAAAAGGCCTCGGTCTGGCCGCCGAGCGAGATGGTGACGCCCGATGTAGCTGACGCGGCCGAGATCGCCTCAAGGCCCTGGATCGAATTGTTGTTCGCCCCCAACAGATTGAGATCGACCGAGGTCGAGGTCAGATCGAGTGTGTCGCCCGAGCCCGCACCGAAATTGATGGTACCGGATCCTCCGACCATCGCGTCGAGTTGAGCACCGCTTACCGTCATCACGTCGTTGCCCGACGTGCCGACGACGTTGAGCGACTCGATCCCGCTCGGCGTCGGCGTCGAGAGGGCCGATAGATCACCGCCGGCCACGACATTGAGCACATCGCTCGGCCCGCTGCCGAGATTGATCGAGTTGAACCCCGCCCATTGGGCGGCGGTCATGGTCACCGTGTCGTTGCCCGAGGTGCCGGTAAGGGTCTCGAAACCCGAAATGGTACCCAGCGAGAAATCGACCGTCGCGCTACTGCCGGTCAACAGGATCTGATCGCGGGTACCGCTGCCGCTGTCTGCACCGCCCTGCAGGGACTCGCCCGCGACGAATTGGCCGGTCGCGATATTGACGGTGTCGTCGCCCGCGCCGGCCAGGATCGTGTCGGCCCCGGTTCCTCCAGTTATCACATCGTTCTGATTGCTTCCCGTGATCGCGAAGGCTTCGCTCTGGCCACCAAGGGCGATCGTGACGCCCGATGCCGCGCCGGCAGCGGAGATCGCCTCGACACCCTGGATGGAATTGTTGCTCGCCCCCAGCGTGTTGAGGTCGGCGGACGTGGAGGTGAGATTGATCGTATCGCCCGAGCCGGCGCCAAGATTGATCGTACCGGAGCCGATTATGATGGCGTCAAGCTGGGCACCGCTGAGCGTGACACTGTCCGTTCCGGCCGTTCCGGTGAGACTGCCTGTCTCGACACTGCTTATGGCGGGTGTCGTAAGAGCTGAAATGCCGCCGTTGGCCACGACGTTGAGGACGTCGCCTGT
Source organism: Mesorhizobium sp. L-8-10 (assembly GCF_016756635.1). Taxonomy (NCBI): domain Bacteria; kingdom Pseudomonadati; phylum Pseudomonadota; class Alphaproteobacteria; order Hyphomicrobiales; family Phyllobacteriaceae; genus Mesorhizobium; species Mesorhizobium sp. L-8-10. The sequence continues at coordinate 8,024,301 of NZ_AP023263.1, forward strand.
GCCGCTGCCTAGATTGATCGTGCTGAAGCCAGCCCATTGCGCCGCGGTCATGGTCACTGCGTCGTTGCCCGACGTGCCGGTCAGTGTCTCCAGCCCGGAGATTGTTCCAACGGAAAAGTTAACCGTCGCGCTGCTGCCTGTAAGCACGACCTGATCGCGCGTACCTGTGCCGCCGTCGGCGCCGCCGTCAATGGATTCGCCCGCGACGAACTGGCCGGTTGCGATGTTGACAGTGTCGTTCCCGCCGCCCGCGACGATGGTGTCAGCCCCGGTTCCGCCGGTGATCACATCGTTCTGATTGCTTCCGGTGATAGCGAAGGCCTCGCTCTGGCCCGTCAGGCTTATCGTCACGCCGGAGGCAGCACCAGCGGCAGAGATCGCCTCGACGCCCTGGATGGACGCATTGTTCGCCCCCAGCGTGTTGAGGTCGGTGGAGGTCGAGGTCAGATTGATCGTGTCGCCCGTGCCTGCGCCGAGATTGATGCTGCCGGAGCCGATGATGATGGCGTTAAGCTGCGCGCCGCTGAGCGTGACGGTATCGGTGCCCGCCGTTCCGGTCAGATTGCCGGTCTCGACGTTGCTGATCGTCGGCGTGGCGAGCGCCGAAATGTTCCCGCTGGCAATGACGTTCACCGTGTCCGAAAGCAAGCCGAGGTTGATCGTGCTGAACCCGGCCCACTGCGAGGCCGTCATCGTCACCGTGTCGCCCAGGATGCTGCCCGTCAGCGTCTCGATCCCCGAGACGGTACCGATGGAGAAGTCGACCGAGCCTCCCGTGGTCAGCACGATCTGATCGCGCGTGCCGGTGGCGCTGTTGCCGCCGCCGTCTATGATCTCGCCTGCAACGAACTGGCCGCTGCCGAGATTGATCGTGTCGTTGCCGCTGCCGGCGACGATCGTGTCGGCGCCGTTGCCGCCATTGAAGGTATCGCCTGAGGCATCCTGGAGCTGGGCGACCGTGCCTCCCGAGAAACCGGTGAGCGTCCCGGTATTCGCATTCGCAACGTCGTTGCCATTGGTGCCGTTGAACGTCGCCATCATGCCTCCATGGGCTGCCGTACCCGCCGTGGCCGGACAGCACCTACTCCATTGTCGTCCGCTGATCGCAGACCACGGAAGGCAATCCTGCCAGCTTTCGCACAACCAAGGACGATACCAATGGGTGGAGGGTACCATCCCTCGTTTTGATGAAGGCAATCCCGGCGAGCTGTTCTCCAAGCCGGCGCGTTGCATATCGGAAGCACGAATTCAGGAATCGATCCGACTATTCTCGGATCGGCATAGGGTTTCGACGATCTTCACCACCGCCTCGCCCGATAAAACTGCCGTTTCCCCGAAGATGGCTATGAGACGTGCATGCACGGTCCCGCGAGGCCGCGCGCAAATTTGGTGAATACTGGCGTTTCATTCCATGGCGGGCGCACTCGCACTCATGGCAGGGATCTTGTAGCCCCCAAAACGGAACCGGGAAGAGGCCTGAGCCGCGGGCCGAATCGACGGCCGTCATCCCGGTCGAAGGAGCGGCGCCCGGGAGGCGTCTTCGTTACCCGATCGGCTCCGAGCCCGCGCCGGCGGCCAGGACCAGGCCGCCGGAAACCGGGTCGACCAGCGTGTCGTAGACGACGGCCTCGCTGGTGGCATCCGTCTGCAGCACGGCATGGACGCGAAAACGCAGGGTCCGGTCCAGCTTGTCGGTGCCGGACAGCAACTCGACGCTGACGTCCCGAAAACGCGGCTCGAACTGGCGGATCAGGGCCTCGAGGCGCGTCCGGAACTGGCCCTGCTGGGACGGGGTCGCCAATTGCTGGGTCTGCAGATCCTGCAGGCCGAAGGACAGAACCGAGCTGCGCAGTTCCTCCAGTTCCGCCGGCATCGACAGGTAGCGCGGCCGGGTGGTGAACAGGATCTCCAGGTCGCGCCGCACCGCCTCGCGCAACTCGCGCATGGCGCGGTCGGCATTGCGGTCTGTCTCGATGCTGTCGCCCTGCAGCAGCCGGTCGAACAGCGACAGCCGCGGCGGCAGCTTGGTCGCGGGCCTTGCCATTTCAGATCCTGTCAGCCGGCATGAGCGGCCTGCATTTCGGTGCGCAGCCGGAAGCCGGTCACCATCTGGTCGAACTGGAAATGCGGCTGCAGATGCATAACGCAGTTCATGATGCCGGGCCGGCCCGGCACCTCCTTCACCTCCACGCCGCCGCCGCTCAGCGGATAACGCGCCTTCAGTTCGGGCCCGGCGTCGGCATTGCCAAGCATGTAGCCGCGCAGCCAGTCGTTGAGATAGGTTTCCAGGTCTTCGGCCGTCGTATAGGCGCCGACGCGGTCGCGCGCCATGACCTTGGCGTAGTGCGCGAAGCGGCTGACGCACAGCACATATTGCAGCATGGAGGAGAGCCGGCTGTTGGCCCGCTCGACGGGGTCGCGGATATCGGCCGGCACATGCAGCGACTGCGTGCCGAGGAACACCACGGAGCGCGTGAAGTTGCAGGGGCTCATCGAAATGAAGCCCAGGTCCTCGAGCGCCTTCTGCTTCTTGTCGGTCAATTCGACCTCCAGCGGCCGGCGGTAGGCGACGGCCTCGCCGGTCGAGAAGCGCGGCGCCGGCAGGCCGGTCACGATGCCGGCCTCCTCGCGATCCTGATAGGCGCCGCGTATGTTGGCGAACCAGCCCCAGTCGTGAAAGGCTCGGATGGCGACCGCGCCGAATCCATAGACGGCGCTGCCCCAGAGCCACGCGTCGATGCCGCTGCCGCCCTCGCGGTAGCGGAAGCCGTCCAGGCGCGAATGGCTGTCGTCATATCTGGCGCGCAGCAGGATGCGCGGCAGCACCACGCCGAGGAAGCGGCTCTCCTCCGTCTGCTGCAGTCGTCGCCAGCGCTGATATTCGGCGAGCCTGAAGGCCGTGTCGAGTTTCTGGGCGTGCGACAGGTCGGCGAAGGTCTGGACACCGAACAATTCGGGCGCCGCGCTCACCACGCAGGGCGCGAAAGCGGCCGCAGCCACCTGGGACAGGCCGGCCAGGGTACCGACATCGTCGGTGGGCTGCGGAGCGCCCGCCGGATAGCGGTGGCGCACCGCGTAGTCGCACAGCAGCAGCCCATAGGGAAGGCCGCCCGGCATGCCGTATTCCTCGTTATAGACCTTGGAGAACAACGTGCTCTGATCGAACTCGACGGCGCGGTCGAAGTCGCGCGCCAGTTCGGCCCAGGTGGCATTGAACAAACGCACCTTGACCTTCTCGTCGCTTTCGACGTGGTCGATGAGATAGTCCACCCCGCGCCAGCTCGCCTCCAGACGCCTGAAATCCTCGTGATGAAGGATCGCGTCGAGGAGATCGCCGATCAGCGCGTCGATCGCGGCAATGTCGCGTGCGATGAATTGCCTGATGGCGCCAATGTCGCGGCGCGACGCGGCGGCACGGATGCGGTCGCCGAACCAGGCCGACAATCCGCCGTCCCGGGCCTCGCCCGCGAGGAAGGCGGCAAACACTTCCCGAAGCGTGTCGTCGCCGCGGTCGAGCACCGCGGCGACGATCGTTTCACGCAGGGCGACGCCGGCCCGTTCTCCTGCGTCGGAAGCGGAAGCCGCCGGCCCGTCGGATTGCGCCTCGCCCATCGAGCTACGCCTTGCCGGCCCGTCAGCCCATCTGCGGGATGCGGGCCACGAGCCGCATGGAGGCGGTGAGCTCTTCCATCTGCAGCCACGGGCGAAGATAGGCGACCGCGTTGTAGGAACCGGGTGCGCCCGGGATCTCCTTGACCGTCACGGTCGCCTCGGCGAGCGGATACTTCGCCTTCATGTCGGCGCTGGCGCTTGGATTGCCGTTGACGTAGTTGCGGATCCAGTCGTTCAGCCAGGTCTCGCAGTCCTTGGCCTCGAGGAAGGAGCCGATCTTGTCGCGGCCCATGACCTTGAGATAGTGCGAGAAACGCGACGTCGCCATGATGTACGGCAGGCGCGCCGAGATCGCGGCATTGGCGGTGGCATCCGGCTTGTCGTATTTCTTCGGGCGCTGCGTCGTCTGCGCGCCGAAGAACACGGCATAGTCCGAAGACTTGTAGTGGCAGAGCGGCAGGAAGCCGAGCTTCGACAGCTCGGCCTCGCGGCGATCGGTGATGCCGATTTCGGTCGGGCACTGCTGATCGACGTCGCCGTCGTCGCTGGTGAAGGTGAAGCTCGGCAGGTTCTCCACCTTGCCGCCGCCTTCGGCGCCGCGCACGGCGACGCACCAGCCATGCTGCGAGAAGGCCGCTGTCAGCCGCTCGCCCAGCGCATAGGACGCGTTCATCCAGGTGAACTGGTCCGACGTCATCGCCGTGGTCTTGCCGTCCGCGTTGATCGGCGCTTCCTCGAATTTGAACTCGTCGATCTGCCGGCCGCTCGATCCGTAGGGAACGCGCGACAGGACCCTCGGCATGGTCAGCGTCACGAAGCGGCTGTCCTCGCTGTCGCGGAAGCTGCGCCACTTGATGTATTCGGAGCTCTCGAAGATCTTCTCCAGGTCGCGCGGCTTGGAGAGCTCGGTGAAGCTCTCGAGGCCGAACATCGACGGATTGGCGGCCGAGATGAAAGGCGCGAAGGAGCCGGCCGCGACATTGGACATGCCTTGCAGCACTTCCAGGTCCTCGGTGCCGTTGCCGAACTCGTAGTCGCCGATCAGCGCACCGTAGGGTTCGCCGCCCGGCGTGCCGAATTCCGATTCGTAGATCTTCTTGAAGATCTGGCTCTGGTCGAATTCGACGGCCTTCGTCAGATCCTTGTGCAGGTCCTTCTTGGTCATGTTGAGCACACGGATCTTCAGCGTGGCGCTGGTCTCCGAGTTCTTGACCAGGTAGTTGAGGCCGCGCCAGGAGCCTTCCAGCTTCTGGAAGTCCTCATGATGCATGATCGCCGAAAGCTGCTTGGACAGCTTCTCGTCGATCGCGGCGATCGCCTTGTTGAAGGTCTGGGTGAGGTTCTTGTTGAACGTCACCGTCCCGGACAGGGCCTCCGAGGTGAGGGTGCGCAGGAGGTCCTGCATCTCGTCGGGCTCGGCCGTCTTGGTAACGCCGATGGCCTGGTCGAGCAGGCTCAGTGTGCCGGTCTCGGCGGCCGCGGCCGCGCCGTCTTCCGTTTTGGCTTCAGCGGTCATGGATCACGCTCCCTGCTTGTCGGTGCCAAGCTCGCCCGCAAGGGCGTTCAGCTTGTCGGTGTTCTGGAGGACTTCCTCGAGGAGGCTTTCGAGTTCTTCCGAGCGATCCACTTTCGACATGAGATCGCGCAGCTTGTTGCGGGCGGCGAGCAGCTTGCGCAGCGGCTCCACCTGGTCGACGATCGCCGCCGGCTCGAAGTCGTCCATGGACTTGAATTTGAGCTGGACGGCGAGCTGTGTATCGTCGCCGGCCAAAGTGTTCTCGACCTTGAACTCCGCGCCCGGCGTCATGCGCTGCATCACCTCGTCGAAATTGTCGCGGTCGACCTGGATGAACTTGCGGTCGCGCAGCGGCTTCAGCGGCTCGTAGGGCTTGCCGGAAAAGTCGCCGATCACGCCGACGACGAAGGGCAGTTCCTTGCGGACCTGCGCTCCCTCCGTCTCGACGTCATAGGTGATGTGAACGCGGGGTTTGCGCACACGGTTCAGTTTCTGTTGGACGCTCTCTGCCATGACAATTCCCTCTGCGAGTGTTTACATGCGACGTGAACTCGAAACGCTAGCCCCCGGCGGCGGCCTCCGGGTTTCGTATGCCGGCGGCCATGAGGATGCGCTGGATATGCGCGGGGTCCTCCGAAAGTTCGGTGAGCAGTTCGACCAGGGTCATGCGCGCCCGGCGCACCGCTTCCTCCAGCGTGTAGGAGATCGGCGAATGCGGCTCGGTCTTGCGGAAATAGCTGGCGATGCGCACCAGCTCGGCCAGCGCCTCTTCTCGCGAGGCGTAACCTTCGATGCGGCGGACGGCCGGCAGCGCCGAGCCGCCCTCGGCCGCGGGCTGCGCCTCGGCGGCGGCGGGCTCCTCGACTGGCGTGTCGTAAGCGGCGGCGGCGAGCTTGTCGGCCGCGAAGTGCCTCAGGGCGCTGTTGACCTGTTCCAGGAGATCGCGCAGCGCCGACACGGGCGGTGAGTCCATGCCCGCGACGGCGTCGAAGGCTGCCGCCATCCCGGCCAGCGCGGCCAGGCATTCGTCGACCAGCTTCGTGGTCGCCGCGAACTCCGCCGCCGGCGTCTCGGCGACGCTCTGCTGGAACTGCTCCATCGTCACGGCGCCGGCTTCGATGCGCGACTGCTTGCGCGCGGCGTCGGTCAGCTTCTCCAGTTCCGTCGCCTGTTCGTAGCTCCACAGGGAATAGCTGGCGAGCGTGCCCGAGGTCAGCGGCGTCAGCCGGACCGGCTGGATCAGCGTGCCCACGGCGCCGGAGCCGCTGAGGCCGGAGACCGCGGCGACCTTGCCCTCGACGCCATCCTCGTCGAGTTCGGGAAAGCAGTGGCCCCAGTGGCCGGCGGCGATCCCGGCCAGCACCTTCAACCCGTCGCGCAGGCCGGCGAAGCCGTGGCGGCGCACCAGCGCCTCGACCAGCCAGGAGGCGATTTCGAGATCCTTGGCCTGGCCGGCGAGTATCTCGGTCGCGGTGCTCTCGACAATTCCCCATTCGTCGGGCGCGGGCGCCCCGATCTCGACGGCCGCGCGCTCGGCCGAGCGGGCCGCATTGCGCGCATCCTTGGTCCGGTAATAGAGCGACGAAGACGACGAGTCCGAGCGCGGATCGGTGCCACCTGGCAGGTCTCCGGGGATCGGGGCCAGCAGCCCGTCGATGTCGACTACCGGCGCAGTCATGCGCAGCCCCCCTCGCCCGCGATCTCAGTGACATCAGGCGCGCTCGCTCCGGCGACCGGAGCGCACGCCGCCGGGGCGACCATACCGGAGAGACCATGAACAATTCGTAGACTGCGGTTCGGCGTCGTCATGATCTTGTCCTCGATGCGCCCCGCTACCCTGCCTTGATCGGGCGGTCGCCTTCGAGCCGCCCGTTGCCGCCATTGGCGATGTCGATGCCGCGCGCGATCGCGGCCCTGAAGCGTTCGTTCAGCGTCAGCGGATCGCCGCTGGTGATCGACAGCAGGATCGACGCCCCGACGCCGATCGCGCCAAGGCGCGGATCGGGCAGAGCTTCGGGCATGTCGGGCGGAGCCATGCTGCCGCCGGACCAGAAGGCGGCGAGCGCGGCATAGGCGGCAGCGCCGTCGAAGTTCGCCGTTTCGGCGGAAACCATGCAGGCGCGCCGCCTGGCGTCGTCGGGCTGGTAGACCCAGCCGGCCGCGCGCTCCAGGCATTCGGCTTCGACCGGGCTTGGCGCGGCGAGGTTGCCCTGGGCGACGGCGACGGCCCACCAGACACCCTCTCGGATCGGAAGCGCGAAGGCCAGGAAGCGGATGGCGTCGCCGATGGCCTCGGCCTCGACGAGGAGCGAAAGATAGCCTTGCGGGGACAGCGTCGGCAGCAGGAACGCCCGGCCCTCAGCCGACAGATCCATGCGCGCACAGATCTCCGCGGCAGTGCCGGCGGAAACCTTGCGGAACGGATCGGTCTGTATCTTCACGCCGTCACACCGAACTAGTTGATCTTGACCATGCCGCCGGCGACCTTGACCATGCCGTCGCCCGAGACGTCGACGATGGGCGCCTTGATCTCCGACTTCGCAGTGCCTTGCACCGTCACCTTCATGCCGTTGACCGTGATGCCCTGCGGCGTCACCTCGACGGTGTTCTGGCCACATTTGAGGGTGATGCCGCGCGCCGCCTCGATCGTGACTGTCCCGGCCGAGGCCTTGGTTGTCAGGTTGCCGGCGTCGAGCGTCAGCGTGTCGTTGCCCTTTGTGAGCTTGGTCGTCCTGTTGCCGGCATCCAGCGTCAGCGCATCGTTGCCCTGGCCGAGCGTGACGGTGCGGTTGCCCTGCTTGACGTCGAGCGTCTCGTTGCCCTTGGTGATCGTCTCCGTGCGGTTGCCGGCCTTGATGGTCAGTTCGTCATTGCCCTCGGTGATGGTGGTGGTGCGGTTGTTCTTGACGGTCCGCGTCTGGTCGTGGTCGACGACGAGCGTGTCATCGTTCTCGACCTCGCGCACGAAATCCTTCTCGGCATGGAAGAGGATCTTCTCCTCGCCCTTCTTGTCCTCGAAGGACAGTTCATTGGCGTTGGCGGCGCCGCCGGACAGCGTGCTGCGCGACAGAAGGCCCGATTTGGTCATATTCCCCGGCAGCGCCCAGGGCGGCGCATTGGCGCCGTTATAGACAGCGCCGGTCACCAGCGGCCGGTCTGGGTCGCCGTCGAGGAAATGCACCACCACCTCCATGCCGATCCGTGGGATGAAGACCGTTCCCCAGCCGCTGCCGGCGAGGGCCTGGGCGACATGCACGAAGCAGGAGCTCTTCTCGTCCTTGGCCCCGTAGCGGTCCCAGGGGAACTGAATGCGGATGCGCCCGTGCTTGTCGGTGTGGATCTCCTGGCCGGACGGACCGACGACGAGCGCCGTCTGGGGACCGCGCACGATCGGCTTGGGCACAGGCAAAGGGTTGCGGGCCGGCCGGTTCGCGGGGATGCAGGCGAAGCTGTTGCGGTAGTAGGGCTTGCCCTCGGTGCCGGGCTGGATGGTGAATTGCGCGCGGTCGACCACTTCATGCCGGACATCGGTCACGACATGCTTCTTGTTCTTCAGCGCTTCCACCGGATGCTCGGAAAGCGTGAAGCGGTGACCCGGCGTGAAGCTCGCGCAGGTGCCGGCGCCGGTCGCCTCTTCGAAGCGGGCTTCCTCGGCATCGACCGCGACGCCGGCGAGACGCGTCAGTGTCGCGTCCTGCACCGAGCCCGAAGGGAACCGGTAGTGCTCCCAGGATTTCGTCGAGGCGGGCTGCAGGCTGGTCTTGCGGTTGCCCTCGCGCGGGCTCGCCGGCGCCTCGAAATCATAGTCGCCGAGCGTCCATTTCGCGTCGGTCAGGCTGGCGCTGAAATCCATGCGGTGGACCGCATCGGTGGCGTCCTCCAGGCCCTGCCTGTAGGCGACCTGCTCCTGCGCGCCGTCGGCATAGCCGCCGACATGGTCGGTCAGCACCAGCTTGTGGCTGCCGTCCTGATGCGTGAAATAATAGAGGATGCCTTCCTCGGCGAGCAGCCGCTGCAGGAAGGCCAGATCCGTCTCGCCGAATTGAACGCAATAGTCGCGCTTGTCGTAGCTCGCCTGCAGCTTCTTCTCGAAACTGACGCCGCCGTCGCCGAGCAGCGTTTCGGCGATCTCGACGGCCGTCTTGTCCTGAAAGACCTTGTAGTCGGAGGTGCGGTCGAGCAGCCACAGCGAGGGCGCGACCTTTAGCGTGAAGAGCCGGTAGTTGTTGCGGGTAACCAGGCCGCCGCTGAAGGAGATGACGATGCCATTGACGATGCGCCTGTTGCCGCCGGGGCGGGCCATCGACACGGTGACGCTCTTGCCAAGCAGGTCCTGCGGCTGGATCGCCTGTCGGCTCGACAGGGCCGAGACCGTGAATTCGAAAAGTCGCGACAAGCCCTCCACGCCCTTCGCTTCGGTCGCGACGAAGGCGTCCGCTCCGAGCGGAGTTTCCAAAGTGAGCCAACGCTCCGCCTGAACAAGCGTATCGGACATTCAGAATGCTGCCTCGGCGGACGCCCGGCCTCGAGGCCGGGCGCCGCGCAGGGATTTTCGGCGTCAGCCGCTCTTGGTCGTCGACAGGTCGTAGCTGACAGTCACCGGCGTGCCGGCCTTGTTCTTGTCGTCATACGGGATGTGCTTGTATTCGATCTTGGTGAAGTTGATCGAAATCGACTCGGTCGGCCGGTCGCCACCCGAGGACAGGCTGTAGCCCGAGATCAGGGCGTTGGTCAGCGTGTATTCCACATAGGTGTTGCCGGGGCTGCCGGTGTTCACCAGGTGGATCTCGACCTTCTTGCCCACCGCGCCGGTGGCGGATTCGGTGAAGAGCGCCGTCGACGAGCCGTCGAGTTGCTTGGTGACAACCACCTCGCTGATCGACGGCTCGCTCGCCTCGCGGTTGGCGGCCGCGCCCGTCGGCGTGGAGATGCCGCGGCCGACGCCGAACTGCAGGCTGGAGACGTCGATCCACTTCTGGTGCTTGTCGTGCGTCGCCTCGCCGTCGATGCCCTCATATTTCAAATAGATTGCCATGCTGTGCTCCTGTTTATCCACGAACCAAAACGCCTCGGCTTCAACCGGGCGCCGCCCGGCCGAAGCCGCTCGGAACTGCCTTCCGGCCTAGGCCGGGGTCACCTCGCCCGCAGACGCCTCTACCCCCTGCAAGCCTTGCTCCCCGCCTCCGGCGCCGCCGCCCGCCGGGGCGAAACGGAAACGCCCGTCCGCGCCGATGGACACTTCGATGCCGCCCACCTGCCCGCCGTCGGCCAGGACGGAGAGCACATGCGCGGACAGTTGCGGTAGCAGGCCGCGGGAAAGGATGTATTCGATGTTCCGGGCACCGCTTTCGACCTCGGTGCAGCGGCTGGCGATCTCGTCGACAAGGCCATCGCACCAGACGAGCTCGGCCCGGTAGTTCTCGGCGAAGCGCTTGCGGATGCGGTTCAACTGCAGCGCGACGATCTTGCGGATGATGTCGTCGGCCAGCGGAAAATAGGGAACGACCGAGCAGCGGCCGAGGAAGGCCGGCTTGAACAGCTTGAGCAGTTCCGGCCGGAGTTGCTCGGCCAGCGTCTCCGGATCGGGCCTGGTCTTCGGATCGGCGCACAGGCGGTGGATCAGGTCGGTTCCCGCATTCGACGTCATGATGATGACGGTGTTCTTGAAGTCGATGTCGCGTCCCTCGCCGTCGCGCAGCATGCCCTTGTCGAAGACCTGGTAGAAGACGTCCTGCACGCCGGGATGTGCCTTCTCCATCTCGTCGAAGAGCACGACCGAATAGGGCCGCCGGCGCACGGCCTCGGTCAGCACGCCGCCTTCACCATAGCCGACATAGCCGGGCGGCGAGCCGACGAGCATCGAGACCTTATGCTCCTCCTTGAATTCCGACATGTTGATGACGGTGAGGTTCTGTTCGCCGCCATAGAGCAGGTCGGCGACGGCGAGCGCCGTCTCGGTCTTGCCGACGCCTGAGGTACCGACCATCAGGAACACACCGATCGGCTTGCGCGGATCGATGAGCTTGGCGCGCGACGTGCGGATGGTCTCGGCAATGGCCTCCAGCGCATGCGGCTGGCCGATGACGCGTTCCTCCAGCTTATCTTTCAGGCCGAGCACCGTCTTGATCTCGTTCGAGACCATGCGGCCGACCGGAATGCCGGTCCAGTTGCCGACGACCTCGGCGATCGCCTGACCGTCGACCGTCACATGCATCAGCGGCTTCTCGCCCTGCAGCGCGGCGAGCTCGTCCTTGCAGGCGGCGAGGTCGGCGCGCAGCTTCGCGGGATCCTCGGCGCCCTCGACCGGCGCGGCCTCCTCGTCGAGCTCGCCCAGCGTGTCGTGCAGCGCGCGGATCTTGCCGACGAGGTCACGCTCCTTGTCCCATTGCGCCTCGAGCGCCTCGAGCTCGGCGACCGTCGTCGCACGCTCGGCCTTCAACTCGCCCACGCGCTGCGAATGGTCGGTTCCGATGCGGCCTTCGCGTGCCAGCACGGCGAGATCGGTGTCGAGCATGTCTATGCGCCGGCGGCGGTCCTCCACCGGCGCAGGTATGGCGTAGCTGGCTATGGCGACACGCCCGCAGGCAGTGTCCAGCAGGCTGACCGCCTTGTCCGGAAGCTGGCGGCTCGGTATGTAGCGGCGCGACAGGCGCACCGCGTCCTCGACCGCCTCGGCCAGGACACGCACGCCATGATGACGTTCCAGCGTCGGCACAAGGCCGCGCATCATGGCGATCGCCGCCTCGTCGTCCGGCTCCTCGACCTTCACCACCTGGAAGCGGCGCGTCAGCGCGGGGTCGCGCTCGAAATATTTCTTGTACTCGGCCCAGGTCGTGGCCGCGATGGTGCGCATCTCGCCGCGGGCGAGTGCCGGCTTCAGCAGGTTAGCCGCGTCGTTCTGGCCGGCTGCGCCGCCGGCGCCGATCAGCGTGTGGGCTTCGTCGATGAAGACGATGATCGGCTTGGGCGACGACTTCACGCCCTCGATCACGTTCTTCAGCCGGTTCTCGAATTCACCCTTCATGCCGGCACCCGCCTGAAGCAGGCCGAGGTCGAGCGACAACAGCTCGACGTCCTTCAGCGAGGGCGGCACGTCGCCGGCCGCGATCTTCAGGGCGAAACCTTCCACCACGGCGGTCTTGCCGACGCCGGCCTCGCCCGTGAGGATCGGGTTGTTCTGGCGCCGCCGCGTCAGGATGTCGATGATCTGCCGTGTCTCGGCGTCGCGGCCCAGCACGGGATCGATCTTGCCCTCGCGCGCCCGCGCGGTGAGATTGATGGTGTACTGCTCCAGCGCCGAGCCGCCGACCGAAGCGGCGGGAGCGCCGGCCCCGGCAGCTTTGCCCGTCCCGCCCGAGGCCAGGCTGGCGCCGCCCGATTCGCTTGTGTCGGCGGCGATCTTGCCGAGCGAGGCGCGCAGCGTCTCGGCATTGATCCGGGCGAGCATTGGGGATGCATCGCGTGCCAGCGCGGCCAGCGAATCGTCGCACAGCAGTGCCGCCATCAGATGGCCGCTGCGCACCGCCGCGGCGTCATATTGCAGCGACGCGAAGATCCAGGCCTCGCGGATGAGCTTGACGATGTTGGGCGCCAGCGCCGGCGACCGGCTGTTGCCGGTCTTCAGCTTGTCGAGCATGCGGGTCAGGTCCGCCGCGAGGCGGCCGGCATCGATCTCGAAATGCCTGAGGATGGCCGCGACGTCGTTGTCGTTGGCCTCGATCAGCTTGGCCAGCCAGTGCTCGATCTCGACATTGTAGTGGGTGCGCGACAATGTCAGGCCGACGGCGCCCTCCAGCGTCGACCGACAGTGTTGGTTGAGGCGCCCAACCAGCGATTGCAAGTCAACGTTCAACAAGACAGGCCCCCTCATCCCCCACCGGACAGCCGCCTGGCGGCGCGGCAACCCGCACCGCCCCGGAGGACCCTTCTCCGAAGCCGGCGGCGTCTAAATCAAACGATATGTAACGTTACGTGATCGTAGTATCTACATCGTCCCAGGTCCAGAGCGTTTTCGCGCTCAGGGCCCGACAGCGGCGTCAACGTCGGGAAACACTGGAAACAGCCTTAAGAAACCACTCATCTCGAACACGAGGCGAATACGTTTGTTGAGGCCGGCAAGTGCAATACGGCCGCCGGCTGCCTTCACTTTCTTAGCCGCAGAAATGAATGCCGACAGGCCAGTACTGCTGATGTATTCGAGTTGTCCCAGGTCGATGACGATCTGCGTATCGCCTCGATCGATGACGGAACTCAGGTGCCGGTCGAAGACCGGCGAGGTCGTCGTGTCGATCCTGCCGCTCGGGGCGATGATCAGGTTGCCGTCGCGGCGACTCTCGGCGATGTTCATGACGATTGCGTCTCGACTGTCTGCGGAGATCTATCCCATGCTGGGTACACCGCCGGGCCTCTTTCCGCAACGTCCGCCGCGCTGCGGCGGAACGACCGCCCTGATCCGGGAGTACGACTTCGGGCCGGCCGATCCCGGGGGTGCCATAGCTGCATCGCCGGAACAAAAAGTTAAACAGGCACGCTTAGCCTATCGGTTGAACCCTGCCGGGAGTACCGCTCCCGGGCGCATCGAGACGAGACGTTGGTGAACGTGCCCGCCCCGCATGACGATATCGCGAAGGCCATCCGCGACGCGCTCCTGCCGCAGCGCTTCCCCGTGCGACGCGACGTCGAACTGGGTGCCGGCACGGCGCAGGAGAAAGAGGCCGTCTCATTCCACGACACAGTGTGGCTCGGCCATCACTTCCTCGCCGTCGCGGCTGTGCGCGTCAAGCGCGGCGGCATCGGCGGGGCGCTCGCCGCGGCCGCCCTCCGCCAGCTTCTGAGAGCGGCCCTCTCCGTCACCCCGACACCTGAGGCCGCGCTCGCCGCCTGCGAAGAAATCTGCGCAACACCGGGGTTCGACGCCGCGGTGCTGCGGCTCGACCTCGTGACGGGAGCGGTCGAGTCGGCAACGCGGGGACAGGCGCGCATCGAGACGACGCGACACGGGGAAGGCGGGCGCCTCTCGCCCGGGGAGATCGTCTGGCTGGGGGCCGGCGACGTGCCGCTGCCCGCCGACCTGACGCCGCCGGTCGAAGGACCCGAAGGCCTCGTGCAGCCGGCGATCGCGCGCGCCGGCGGCGGCAGCGCCGCCGCGCTGCTCTACAAGGCACATGGCCGCGCCGCCGGGAGCAGCACCTTCGCGGTGCCCAACGATGCCGGGGCCATTCCCGGCGTGCTCGCCCAGATCGACGCCTTTTGCGCCCGCCACGCGATCGCACGCGAGGATGTGGAGGGCATCGACGTTGCGGTCGACGAGGTCCTGAGCAACGCCATCGCCTATGCCTTCCGGGACGGCCACGCCCATGAGATATTCGTCACGTCGACGGCCGAGCCGGGGCGGTTGGTGATCGAGATCAGCGACGACGGCGTCCCCTTCGACCCGCTCGCCGTGCCGCCGCCCGATCTTTCGGCCGATCTCGAGGCGCGGCAGGTCGGCGGGCTCGGCATGCATTTCGTGCGCAACCTGCTGGACGACGTTGCCTATAAGCGGGTAAACGGCTGGAACGTGCTGACGCTGCGCAAGCGCGTGGGCGAGGCTCGAAAGGGGGAGAGTTCGTCATGAACGCAGCACGCATCGGCGACCAGATCCTGCAGGACGCACCGCACTGCCACGCGCCGATCCATCCGGCCGCACCCGTCCCGACGCCGACGCCCCACCCTGCAATGCCGCTTGCCATCGTCAAGGGACAGCCGAATGTGATGATCGGCAACATGCCTGCCGCGCGTATCACCGACATGTCGCAGCCCTGCATGCTCGCGGGCTGCATTCCGGCCGGCCCCGGAATGATCTCGAAGGGCTCGGCGACGGTATTCATCGGCGGCCTGCCGGCGGCGCGCGTCGGCGACATGACGGCGCATCCGTCCTGTGTCGCCCCGATCCCCAGCCCGGTCGGCAAGATCCTGCCGCCCGGCTGCCCCACCGTGATGATCGGCGGCTGAGGTGCGGCCCCGCCACTTCGAGACACTGCGGCCGATCTGCCCGGTCTGCCGCGCGCGCGAAGTCTCGTCGCATCTGGCCATCAACATCGTCGAGGCCGGAACCGACGACGAGATCACTGCCGGCATCCTCGGTTGCCCGAACTGCGGAGCGGAATATCCAGTCATCGACGGACTGCCCGTGATACTGCCCGATGTGCGCCGCTACGTGCAGGACAATCTGTTTTATCTGCTGGCGCGCCGCGACCTGACGCCGGCGGTGGAAAGCCTGATCGGCGACGCCTCCGGCCCGGGCAGCGCTTTCGATTCGATCCGCCAGCATGTCTCCTCCTATGTGTGGGACCATTGGGGCGACCAGGACCCCGCGGAGACGGGATCGGCTGCCGGCAACGCCTCTCCGGGCAGCGTCGCCCGCGTGCTTGCCGGCGGCCTCGACATGATCTCGGACGGCCTGGCGTCGGGACCGGTGCTCGACATGGGCTGCGGGGCCGGACGCTCCGTGGCGGAACTCGCGGCGCGGACCGGCCGCACCGTGCTCGGCATCGACGTCTCGACGCCGCTCGCCCGCGTCGCGCGGCGCGCCGTGGTCCACGGCCATGTCGACTATGCACGGCGCCGGGTCGGGTTGGTCTATGACCGCCGCGCATTCGGCATCGATATTGCAGGGCGCGAACGCATGGACGTGTGGATCTGCGACGTGCAGGCCCTGCCCTTCGAGCCCGCCACATTCGCGCTCGCCGTGGGGCTCAACCTGCTCGACTGCCTCGGGGATCCGCAGCGCGGCCTCGCCGAGATCGGGCGTGTGCTGTGCGACGACGGCAAGGCCCTGTTCGCCGTCCCGTTCGACTGGACCGGCCATGTCACTGCCGTCGAAGGCTGGATCGGCGGACATTCCCAGCGCGGCCCGCATGGCGGATCGGCGGAAGCCATTCTCGACGGAATGCTGAGCGAGGGAGCGCTGTCGAGCGGCGGCCTGCGCAAGCTGGGGCCGGCGCGCGAGATACCGTGGCACGTCAGGCTCCACGAAAGGTCCTGCATGCATTACGATGTGCATGTCGTGGCGGCGCGGCGTGATTCCGCGGCAGGCATGGCCTAGCGGCGAGACTTTTCGCATCCGCCTGCCGGTGTTCTCCTCCGACGTGAGATGGGAGAAATGCCGGCTTCCGATTCGTCGACGGAACGGAAAAGTTCGGGAGGGGGGCTTGAAGCTCAAACTGGTTCTGAAAGGGCCCGACCGTCTGATGGGGGCCCAGTTGGAGAAGACGCTGGAGCAGGGCAGCCTCGTCGTCGGCCGCTCGCCGACGGCGGACTGGACGCTGCCCGACCCGGAGCGGGTCATATCGAAGACCCATTGCCGCATCGACCGGGACTTCAGCGGCTTCGTGGTGACGGACACGTCGACCAACGGCGTCCACGTCAATGAGGAGCCGGTCGGCTTCGGCCTGCCGCGCCTGCTCGCCAATGGCGACGTGCTGAGGCTGGGCGATGCGGTCGTGCTGGTGCGCATCGACGAGACGGCCGTGTTGTCTCCCGCGCAGACGCGGCAGCCGATGGCTGATCCGATCGCAAAGCTCCCGCCCGACGGACCTTTCGGCGTCGCCGCTCTTCCGGTTCCGCCGACAGAATCGGCGACAGATCGGGCAGCAGCCCCGGCCGATCCGGCGACGGCGGCGGTCGAGCGCATCCTGGACGACTGGTGGGCGTCCGACGAGCCGCCCACAGGCCCTGCCGATCCGAAATCCGTGGATATCTCGTCAAAGCAGCCCTCAGCGGCAATTCCGGTTACCACATCGGCGGAAGAGCCGTTACCGTCGCCGCGTGATGACGTGGCGAAACTCGTTGATTCGCTCTCCGGCATCGAGCTGAAGGCCTTCGCGCGGGCGGTGGACGAGGCGGCGGCTCAATTGCCGGACGGGGAACGGCGAAAGTTTCAGGGGCGGTTGCAAGACCTTCTTGCGGGAGGCGAAGCCCGGGGGAGGTAGTGCCGCCTTCTCGGTGGTGCTGGCTGACGCCCGGCAGGTGATGGGGTTTTGCATGCCCGGCATTCTCCGGACATGGTGGGTGTTGGTGATGTTCCTGGGGCTCTCGGCCTGCGGGCTCTTCGGCAAGCCGCCGCCCAAGGAGATCGAGATCAAGCCGGCACCTACGGAGGCGTCGATCGACTTCATCGCCATGGCCTCGCCGCTCGTCAATCCCCTGCCCGACGGCCAGCCTTCGCCGCTGATGATGCGCATGTATCAGTTGAACGGCGAGACCGCTTTCGCCAATGCGAGCTTCCGCCAGCTCTGGGAGCAGGACGCCGCCACGCTCGGCCCGACCATGCTGGGCAAGGCCGAGATCATGCTCAACCCCGGCGGGGTGGAACGCATCAAGGCCAATCTGATCGAGGGCACGACGATCGTCGCCGTCGTCGTCGGCTTCCGCGATTTCGAGCAGGCGAAGTGGCGGGCAATGGTGCCTATGCAGGGAGAGAAGAAGTTCAAGCTGAAGGCGGAACTGAAGACGCTTTCGGTCGAACTCGGTCCTCAGGATTGAACACGCGACGGGAGGATATGATAGTCATATGACCAGCGATAGCGGATCGCGGCACGAGGGTGGGGACATCAGGCATGCCATTCGATGACAAGGTGGTCTGGTCGGAGGGCATGTTCATCCGCGCCCAGCACTTCCAGCAGGAAGGCCGGCATGTCGAGCGCCTGCTGAACGGCCGGGTGCGCGGCTTGCGCGCCTATGGCTGGGGCCTGACCGAACTGGTGCTGAACCGCGAGCTCCTGTCGATCGGCCGGTTCGCGGTCGAGCGCGCGGCGGGCGTATTCGAGGACGGCACGCCCTTCTCGGTGCCCGACGGCGCGGCCGAGCTTCAGCCGCTGCAACTCGGCGAAAATCTGCGCAACTGTGTCGTCTATCTCACCTTGCCGATCACCCAGCCCGGAAGCCGCGAAACTGCGGACGACGGCGCCGACATGCTGACCCGCTATGCGACCCGCGACATCGAGGTGCCCGACGCCAACAGCGGCGAATCGGCGCCGGTGCCGATCACCGTCGCCAAGCTGCGGCTCGGCTATGCGCCGGAGACGAGCGAACGCAACGGACTGCTCGGCATCGGCCTGGCGCGCGTCGTCGAAGTGCGCGCCGACAATACGGTCGTGCTCGACGACGGCTATATTCCGCCCGCGCTCGATTCCCAGATCTTGCCCGTCCTGGCCGGACTGCTCACCGAGATCGTAGGGCTGCTCAACCATCGCGGCGAGGCGATCGCGGCGCGGCTCGCCTCGGGCAGCGCCGCCGGCAGGCTGAATGAAAGTGCCGCGCCCGACGACATCGCCGAATTCCGCAACCGGACGCTCGACGAGATCAAGCGTTTCGAGACCGCGGCCATGGCGAAGGACGTCCCCAACCGCACGGTGCGCATTGCGCGATACGCCTTGAGCGCGACGATTGACGACGTCATCCTCAACACGCGCTGGGGCGGCCAGTCGGGCTGGGCGAACGGCAGCCTGGTCAGCGTGCTCTACAACGAGACCTGGGGCGGCGAGCGCTTCTACGACCTGCTCTCGCAACTGATGGCCAATCCGGAAGACAATGTCGACGCGCTGGAACTGATGGCGATCTGCCTGGCCATCGGCTTCGTCGGCAAGTATCGGGTGTCGGAGGGCGGTCTCGGCCAGCACACCCGCCTGCGCCATGATCTCTACCGCGCCATCCGCCGCGTGCGGGGGCCTTACGATCGCAGCTTGTCGGCGGCCTGGCAGGGCGTGGCGGCCCCGCACCGGGCGCCGCGCAGCATGGCCGGTCCGTGGCTCGCCGCGGCGATCGTCGCCGCGCTTCTGGCCGCCCTCTGGATCTTCTCCAGCATCAGCCTGCGCGGAACCGTCGAGGCGGCCGCGGAGAAGATCCGCGTGCTCGCCCCGGCCATGCCGGTCGTCGTCGAGCGGACCGGCGTGCCCGACATTCCCGACCCGAAGCCGCCGGTACGCCAAACTCAGATCGAGAGGCTGTCGGCATTCCTTGCAAGCGACATCGCCGCCGGCACCGTCGAGGTCGCGCCATCGGGCACCTCGGTGCTCATTCGCATGCTTAAAGCCTCCTTCCCGTCCGGCGGTCTCGACATCTCCGGCACGGAGGATCCGCTGGTCGGCCGCATCGGCGCCGCGCTCAACGGCGAGAAGGGCCCGATCCTGGTCATCGGCCACACCGACAACGTGCCCGTCGGACCCGGAAGCCCGCTCGGCGACAATATGGCGATCTCGGTGGCACGGGCTCGCTCGGCCGCCGACATGCTGCGCCGCCATGTCGACGATCCGAGCCGCGTGAGCTTCGAGGGGCGCGGCGAAACCGACCCGATTGCCAGCAACGCCACGGCGGAAGGCCGCGCCCGCAACCGCCGCGTCGAGTTCCAGATACCGGCGGAACCGCAGACATGAGGCCGGGGCTCCTGGCAGCCTGGCTTGCCGGACTTCTGCTGTCGATCGCCGCCGGCTGGCTGATCTGGCGTCAGGCGCAAATCGCCGATCCGGATCTGCGTTTCGCGGCCACGCTGGCGCCGCTCGCGCTGTGGAGCCTGGTGCCCGTCGTCTTCTGGCGCTTCTTCGCCGGGGATGGCGGCCGATCCGGCACGCCGGGGCTGCGCGACCAGCGGCGCGCCGTGCTCGCCTTGCTCGCCGACCGGGGTCTTTCCGGTCGGCGAGCCCGTTATTCGGTGCCCTTCTATCTGGTGACCGGCGCCCCCGGTGTCGGCAAGTCGAGCCTGCTCGACCGCTCGGGCCTCCGGCTCTCCTCACCGACAACGATCGGCGGCGCGCGCTGGTGGATCGGCGAGGAAGCGGTGTTCGTCGAGACCTCCTTCGGCCTTCCTGACCAGAGCGTGCGGGCGGTCTGCGACCTGCTGCGTAGCCTTCGCCCGCAGCTTCCGCTAAACGGCATCGTGCTGGTCGCCAGCCCCGCCGACCTGACGCTCGCCGACCAGACCGAGCATCGCGAAATGGCACAAGGCGCCGCGCAAGCCCTGCGCGAGATCGAGGACGCGACGGGCCGTCGGGCCCCCGTCTATCTCATGCTCGCCAAGATCGACCTGCTGCCGGGATTCCTCGAATTCTTCGACCGTCAGGAACCACAGGAACGGTCCCAGCCCTGGGGTTTCGCCCTGCCGTTCGCCGGGCTAGGGAAAAATCCTTCGGCAGCCGAGGCCGGCGAGGCCGTGACGCTTGGTTTCCAATCGCTGCTCGCTGCGATGCGCGCGCGGCTCGTCGAGTGGCTGTCGCGAGAAGCCGACCCGGTGCGCTGCGCCCGCATCAACGGCTTCGGCGCACAGGTCGCCGGGCTGCAGCCGACGATCCAGCCGCTTCTCGATGCATTGATGACGGGCAGCGGGAGGACATGGCAAGGCGGGACCCTGCGCGGCATCTATCTCACCAGCGCGCGGCAGGAGGCGCTGTCCATCGACGGGCTGTTGCCGGAACTGTCGCGCCGCTTCGCCATGCCGCGCATCGGCATGCTGCCGCCCGATCTCGGGCTCGACGAGGAGGAGCATGGCTTCTTCATCGGCGACGCCCTCCGCAAGGCCGTCTTCACCGAGGCGGGACTGATCGGCACGGAACAGCGTCCACGTCCGGCCGTCGTCGTCCAATGGGCGGCGATCGCCGCCATCGTCGCGGCCAGCATCGGGTTCGGCTATCTCGTCACCCAAGATTTCGACGAACAGACGCGGCTCGCCGCGCGCGGCGCCGAGGCAGCCTCCGGCATCGCTCCCCTGGCTAACCCCGCCCGGCTCGACGCCCTTCCCTCCATCCTGGCCTCGATGCGGCAGCTCGACGGGCTCCAAGCCGAGCTCGCCGCGGCACCGCGCGCCGAAGCCTACGCTATCGGTCTCGACGCGCGCCCCAAGCTCGATGCTGCGACAGACGATGCGCGCGCCCGGCTGCGGCGCAACGCGCTGGCGCCGAGCCTGGTCGCGATGCTCGAGACGGAACTCGTCGACCTCGATGCCGACGTCGATACGCTGAAGGCGCGCATCGCGCTTGCCGAAGCGGCCGGAAAGCCGGATGCCGCGGCCCTGAAGACGTGGCTCGACAAGCACGCGGCCGCGCTGCCGGCCGACGATCGGCTCTACTTCGTTACCGAAAGCACGCAGCTCTTCACCGGCAGTGGCGGGCTCTCCGTGAATCCGGCCTATGTCGCGGCCGCCCGGCGCATCATCGCCTATAAGGAAAGCCTGTCGTGAGGCTCGGCAAGCGCCTGCAGGCAATTGGCCGGGTCCTCACCACACCGGGCGCCCTGCTGACCCTCGCTGCCCTGCTGGCGGCGCTGTTCGTTTGGCTGATCGGGCCGCTGCTCGCCTTCGGCGAAATACGTCCGCTCGGCCCCGCATCGGTGCGCCTGGCGATCATGCTCGTCATCGCGCTGGCCTGGGGCGTGATCGGCTATCTCATCCGCGTCAAGCGCAGCAGCGAAGACCAGGCGCTGCTCGCCGCGCTCCGGCGCCAGCAGGACGAGGAGCGGCAGGCGGAGGATCAGGGCGAGGCCGCGATGGAGGCTGAACTTTCCGCCTTCCGCGACGCCGCACGCGGCGCGATGCGGCTGGTGCGCAAGGGAAGCCCGGTCAATCCCTTTGCCCGCGACCGCTATTCGATGCCCTGGTATCTGGTCATGGGATCGGACGGCGCCGGCAAGTCCGCGATCGTGCGGAATTCGGGGCTTTCGCTGCCCTACCAGGCGGAAGCGACACCCGATACCGCCGCGGGCTTCCACGTCGCGGAACAGGCCGTGATAGTCGAGCTTTCCGGCCGCTTCCTCGACCCTTCGGAGCGGCCGTCCACGCCGCTCTGGCTGCGGCTGCTCGACCATCTGCGGCGCCTGCGGCCGCAGCAGCCGGTCAACGGCATCCTGGTGGCGGTGAGCGCCGGCGAGCTCAGCGTTATGACGGCCGAGGCCGTGCTCGACTTCGCCTCGACGCTGCGCCGCCGGCTGGACGAGGCGACCGCGCGGCTGCGTGCCCGCCCGCCGGTCTATCTCGTGGTCAGCAAGCTCGACCTGCTGGCCGGCTTCGAGGAATTCTTCGACGCGCTGAGCGCCGAAGAACGGACCGCGGTGCTCGGCCTGCCGCTGGCGCCGTCCGCGGGCGGTTCCACCACGGCGGCCGAGCGTTTCGACCGGGGTTTCGCCGACATCGTGGAGCGGCTTTCGCAGCATCTCCTCCTGCGCCTGCAGGAAGAGCCCGACGACGACCGGCGGCGCAAGGCCTATGAGTTCCCCGCTCAGTTCGCGGCGATGCGGACGGCGCTCGAACCGCTTGTCGCCTATCTGACGGCGGTGCACCGTTTCGAGGCTGCGCCGCAACTGCGTGGCCTGTTCTTCACCAGCGCCACGCAGAACGGCCTCGCGGTCGACATGCTCGCCCGCCACCTGGCCGCGGGTTTCGCGCAGCGGCCGCAGAACCTGGCGCTGCGCCACGACGGCGGGCCGGTGCATGGCCGGCCCTATTTCCTCGGCCGGCTGGTGCACGACGTCATCCTGCCCGAGGCGGGCGCCGGAGGCCTGTCGCGCCCGGCCGAGATGGTGGCGCGGGCGCAGGGCATCGCCGCCAACGTGATCCTGACCATCGCCACCTTCGGGCTGATCGCGCTGTGGTGGCTGGGCTTCAGCGAGGGCCGCGCCTATACGGCCCGGCTCGAGCAGGGCCTCGGTTCCGCGCGCGAGACGATCGCGGCAGCGGCGCCGGCGGGTCGGGCGCCGTCGGACTTCAAGCCGGTGCTGGCCGCGCTCGACGATTTGCGCGGCCTCGCCGAGGAGCGGCCGGGACGCGCAACCCTCGGCCTCTACGGCACGTCGGCCGTCGAGGCGGCGGCGCGTGACGCCTATGACCGCAGCCTTTCCACGATGCTGCTTCCTTTCGCCTGGCGTTACCTGCGCGACGGGCTCGACGATCCGCAGACCCCGGCACCGCTGCGGTTCCACCAGTTGAAGCTCTATCTGATGCTGGCCGGAGAACGACCGCTCGAGCCTTCGGCCGCTGCCCTGCTGGGCCCCGACTTCACCGCCAAGTGGCTGCCCTACGACCGCACGCCGCAGGCCGACGCCGACGTCTCCGCCCATCTTGCGGCGCTGGCCGGTGCCGGTTTCCCGGCGCCGACGGCGGATGCGGCCCTTGTCGACCGGGCGCGCGGCCGGCTCTCGACCTACACGCTGGCGCGGCTCGCCTACGACACGCTCTCCACCCTTGCCGAAATCCAGAAGCTGCCGGTCTGGCGTCCGGTGGACCATATGAGCATGGCGGGGCCGCAGGCGCTCGCCCGCGTCAGCGGCCAGAGCTTCTGGAACGGTATCCCCGGGCTTTATACCCGGTCCGGCTTCTTCGGTTCGGCATTGCCGGCGAGCGGCACGGTGTCCGAGCGTCTGGCGAAGGATCTCTGGGTAATGGGCGTGGCCGACACGATCGCGAACCGCCAGCGCGAGGCGCAGCGCATCCGCGACGGCCTGCTCGATCTCTACCGCGTCGACTATATCCGCCAGTGGGACAGCCTGCTCTCCGACCTGACGATGATCGACGGCGCGAATGCCGGCGACGTGGCGCGGGCGATGGCCCTCATCACCGGGAAGCCCTCGCCGGTGACGGAACTGACGGCGGCGATCGGCGCCGAAACCCGGATGGAGCCCGACAAGGGCCCGCTCGACGGCTTGCCCGGAGCCGCTACCGCACAGGTGGAACGTGTCGCCAACACCGTGCTTTCGCCGCAGCGCGTGATCGACGTCGCGGCCGCCGTCACCGAACATTTCAAGCCCTACAACGATGCTGTCTCGGCGGCCGAGGGCCAGCAGTCGCAGGTCGATGCGATGCTGGCGGCCCTCGAGCCGCTCTACCGGCAGATCAACCATGTCGCGACGGGTGGCGACATATTGGAGCTCGCGGCGCAGCCGCAGACGCTGCTCAACCAGCTCGGCGAGCAGGTGAGTGCGCTGCCCGACCCGCTGCAGCCGCTCTTCCGGCGCATCCTCTCGCAGGCGGCGGCGGTGACCGGGGGCAGTTCGCGCGAAAGGCTGGCGCAGATCTGGAACACGACGGTGAAGCCGGCCTGCGACGCGACGACATCGGGCCGCTACCCTTTCGATCCGGCCAGCGCGAGCGACGCCTCGCTTTCCGATTTCTCGTCGCTTCTCGGGCCGAACGGCCAGATCGCCGCGTTCCGCAACGACTATCTCAAGCCCTTTATCGACACGAGCGCCAGGCCGTGGCGCTGGCGCACGGGCCAGCAGGCGGGGCTAGGGCTGGGGGACGATGTTCTGGGGGCCTTCGAGCAGGCAGACGACATCACTATCGCCTATTTCGCCGGCGCGGACGCGCCCTCGGTCGATTTCGTGGTGGAGCCGCTGCGGCTCGACCCCAAGGCCCGGGCGCTGCAGTTCGACATAGGCGGGCCGGTCCTGGTCTATGCGCACGGCCCGGTGACGCCGACGCCCTTCCACTGGCCCCCCGAGCGGCCCGACGCCGAAGCCAGCCTGTCGATGACGCCGGAGATGGACGGCCAGCGCAACATCCTGCGGCGGCAGGGACCCTGGGCGCTGTTCCGGCTGTTCGACGCGGCACGCATCCTGGAAGTGAACCCGACCGACGTCGTGCCTTTCGGCTTCATGGTCGGCACCCGGCAGGCCGTGCTCCAGGTGACGGCCCCGGCGACGAGGAACCCTTTCGTGAAGGACCTGCTGGCCGAGTTCAAATGCCCGGTGCTGTAGTGTTCCGAAGTGATCGGCGGCCCCTGCAGCGTGTTGCGTGAAAACGGATTTACGCAACACGCTGTAGGTCTTTGATTTGACGCATGTCTTTGTCCCCGAAACCGGTACCCACTTTCGGGAGACATGCTTTATTGCGCCGGCAGCCCCCGGCGCTGCCACTCGCTGCGCGGGACAGGATCGCCAACGCGGAAGGCGAAGGACACGACTTTCGTCGCGTCGCCATCGACCTCGCAACGATAGCCCAGGTCGTACCACTGCCCGTTCGCGCGGAAGGCAGTCCTGGAAATTTCCACGGACTTGCCGTCGTTTCTCGATTCGGACGGCAAGAGGTCGGGCAGATACGGAGGCGAGGCACGAAGCAGTTGCTCACGCAACTCCGTGACGCAGAGGCGGCCGACCCGAATCGCCCGCGGCACACCGCCCATCGCGGTCGTGGCGACCGGCCCTCCGAGCGCCGATCGCGAGAAGAGCTTCTTCGCGTCCTTCATGGGCTCCTGCACCTCGGTGTCGTCCGCCAGCCTCGGCGTCGGGATCGCGGGCGCGACGGGCTGCGGAATTCCGTTCTCGACTTGGTCCGTCGCCTCAGCCTGCGCCTCGGCCGCGGCCTGTTCCTTCCGGTCATGTTGCGCCGTCGGGGAAGCCGAGCCGTCTTGCGCGCCGGCGCCATCTCGAGCGTCGCGTGGACCGGCCTCCTTTTCACCGAACTGGAAGACGGGCCTCACCACCGGCGGGGCCTCTCGCCTCATGGCCTCGTTCTTCTCTGGAGACGGCGTTTCGGCCTCTGCTTCCTGCTCGGGCTTCGCCGGTGGTTCGGCTTCGGCCTTCTCGGGCGGCGGCGGCACCAGATCCACCTGTATCGCCTGCTCCTCCTGCGGCTGCGAGAACGATGTCGGCAGCCCGAAGATCAGAAGCGCGATGACCGCCACATGCACGACGAGCGAAACGGGTAAGGCCCACCCGAACGCCGAGCGCTGATCCGGAATCTCCCTCATCGGCACCGATGTGGAGGCAAACCTTGGCGACATCAAGCTTTGATGTCGCCAAATGCCTCGACTGACACGAAATCGCGTGCCGGCGCAGGAAGGTCGCACGACCGCCAAGTGACTGTATTTCGCCGTTGGGCGGTTTCCCACCCTACGCACGTTCTGGGAACCGGATCGAACGACCGGCGCCACATCTCAAGCATAAGCACCACCACCGTGCGGCCCGGCCGCGCTCTCAGACACAAGCAGTGCAGCAGGCCCGAAGCTCAAAGGTGCACCCACTACAGCGTGTCGCGTGGCGCACTGTCTTTTCCCCGAAACCGCTGCAAAGTTTCGAGAGACATGCTTCAGTTGCCAAGGATGCGAATCGGCGCACCGGCGAGAATCTCGGTGAGGCCGGGGGTCGTCCCCTCGCTGAAACGGCCCGCGGAGTTCAGCCCTGTCCCGATGAGTTGGACCACCTCGGGTGAGCCGGCGAACTTGGAATGGCTGCCGGAGCTCGAATCGTCGATCTCGGAAAGGTCGATAACGGTTATCCCGAGCCCTTCCAGGTCCTCCGCGTCGGCGGCTCCGACGCGTGGAACCCCTCCCGCAATCCGGCGCGACACCCTGAGCGCGCTGTCGTCCTTTGAGATCAGGACGTACATTCTGTCGCGGAGAGATGGGGGCAACTGTCCGATCTGCGTGCGGAACAGATCGATGTCGATGTCGGGCGAGGCCAGCATGATGACATCGATCCGCCCGCCGCGACCGGCCTGCGCGGCGTCCACCAGCCCCTCCATCGTGAGGAAGGTGCCCATCGAATGGGCGACGACGTTGACGCTCTCGGCACGTGTCCGCCCGAGGATGTCAGCCATCTCCTTGACCTTGCTGCGTGCAATGAGCGCGCTGTTGAGGTCGTAGACATAGCGACGCGTCAGGGCCGCGGAAGCCCAGGTGAAGAGCACCGGAATCCCCTGGAAACCCGTGTCCTCGATGAACTGCGTCAGCCGGAGGATCGCGTCGCTTGTGGTGTTGTTATAGCCGTGGACGAAAAGGAGCAGCCTTCGCTGGCCAAGCGGACGGGCGGCGACCTGACGGTCGATCTCGGTAATGAAGGCCTCGTCGCTGCCGTAGACTACGGGGTCGACCACAGCGAATTCGGCTCGCGGGTCGGGGGGCAAGCTCTTCGGCCGTTCAAGCTGTCCGAGCACATGGTTCGGCGGAACAGTAACGTCGACCGAGGCGAGGCCGAGTTCCGGCGCCCGGTTGGCCGAATAGAAAGCGCCCACCACCTCGGACGCTTGGCGCGTGGTGACGATGAAGATGCGGTGCCGGCTTACCCGGGGGGTCGATTTCGCCGGGATTGCCGGATTGTCGATCCCGACAAGCTCGGGCGGCCGGCCGCACCCGACCATCAAGGAAACCAGGAACGCCACGATCAACGACACGGAAAACAAGCGGTTACGCATCTGGATCCACTCGAGTACTGACGTCCGATCTCAACTGCCCGGCGGCACAGGTCGAGGCCCTCCGGAACGCCTACATGCCCGCCGGGCTCAGGGGCAAGGCGGGAACGGTCACCAGGTCGTAAGCGTGACGAATTGCCTCCTCTTCGAGGCCGCCCGGCACAGCATTCACCATATTCGCGAAGACGGCGCTCGCTCGGCGACCACCTGCACAACCGCGCCGCTCCGGCGCATCCGAGACCAACCTTGACATTCTCCCCACCGACCTGCCGCCGGGCCTTCCGGTCGCCGTCGTTCTCGCATAGGCGTGCCGTCTCGGACCTCGCGGCCTCTCCATAACGCCACCTTCTCAGGAGTTGGGGGCTCCGGCAAGCCCAGTGCGGTTTCAGGGTCCTTGAAACGGACTTACCGAAGATGCGCCAGAAGACGCCGATCAATTCCATCGCGACGGTGGTGTCAGGGAACCGCAGCCGGTTCCACGAGATCGGCAGAAGACGCCGGGCCTGACCGCCAAGCTGCCTGGTCCCCTCCACATGTCGCTGGCGACCACGCAGGCCATGCCCTGCGTCCAGTCCAACGCCCGGTGCACTGTGGCCTGCAGACTGGCGTTTCTTCCGCACCGCTCCAAGAGCCCGGTTCCTCGGTCACTTGCGCGCGGCGTGCGGAAGTATGGCTGTGGGCTTCAGCTTGCCAAACCGCGCTGCACACATAAAGTGTGTCCGGGTAGCCGCGGTTGAGCGCATTCGGCGCGAAGTCCAATTGGTGTTCTCGGGTGGTCGAAAGTGACGGTGAGGTGAGGACGTTCGGATACGCCAACTGGATGCTGGCAGCATGCATTCTCCTCCTGGGTTGGATACCAATCCGCGCGATCGCTCAGGAAGGAGTCGAGAGCGGGGAATTCGTAGCGATATTGACCGATAGCCCCAGGGATACGATTGCAGCATTCGATCGTCTCTCGCGGGAGTTCGAAGACGCGTTCGGGGCCTACCTCGAGAAGCGGGACATAGAGCATGCAGCGCGAGTTGAACTCCTCGCCGAGCAGGTGGAATCGTTGATCGATCTTTCGGCGGTTCCGCAAGCGTCCCGAAGAAAGGTCGGCGGCGAGACAGCCGCATATCTTCTCGACATATTCGGTCGCATAGGCTTTCCCAAGGCCGAAGCCGCTCCCGCCGATGTCGATGCGGGCAACTTCGCCATTCGTGGTACGCCGTTCAGGGTTGTCAAGGTCAAGGACGGCGAACGACAGGGGGAGTTTCTCTTCAGCCGGGAGACCATTCGCCTTGCCCCCCGCTTCCTTCGTGTCGTCGGCAACACACCTCTGCGCAGCGGCCTGCCGATCGACAGCTGGAGCGACGAACTCCGGCTCGTCACGGGGCCGATGATCCCTGCAGCGCTGGTCGAGTCCATCCCTGACAGCTTGAAGCGGACGGCGCTGGGTGTCCCGATCTGGAAGGCTGTCGCGGTGGTCGTCTGCTCGATCGTTGCGGGAATCCTGCTGTTCGCTTTGCACCGGTTTCTGCGGAGGGCGGGAGGCAGGGCCGGGTGGACAGCAATCCTGACACCGTTGGCGATCGTCTTCGTCGTCGCATTGCTGCAGCGGTTCTTCGCCTTCCAGATCAACATTACCGGCGACTTTTCGCAATATGTCGACGTGGTCCGCGTCGTCGTATTGCACGTGGCATCGGCGTGGGCCTTCTGGCTACTATGTGTCGTGGCGGTGGAGGCGACCGTCGGCGGATCGGGCCTCTCCGGCCGCGGCATAGACGCCAGCCTGCTGCGGCTTGTTGCGAGAATAGTCGGCGTCGTGGGCGGTATCGTGATCCTCGCACATGGTGCGCAGCTGCTCGGCCTGCCGGTGTACAGCATCGTCGCCGGATTGGGGATTGGCGGTCTCGCGGTGGCGCTTGCCGTCCGGCCGACGCTCGAGAACCTCATCAGCGGTTTCATTCTTTATCTTGATCGCCCGATCAGGGTTGGCGATTTTTGCACCTTCGGGGATCAAAGTGGAACCGTGGAGAGCATCGGCGTTCGCTCGACGCAGATCCGGGCGCTCGACCGCACCCGAATTTCCATTCCCAATTCGCAATTCGCCGACATGCAGATCATCAACTGGGCCCATTGCGACCAGATGATGGTTCGCCATGTCATCGGCCTTCGCTACGAGACCGAATCCGATCAGCTGAGATATGTCCTGGCAAAGATACGGGAAATGCTCCACGGGCATCCCCGCATCGACGACGAAACCATCCGTGTCCGACTTGTGGAGTTCGCCGACAGCTCGCTGAACATCGAAATCCGCGTCTATGCAAGAACGCGGGAATGGAACGATTACTATGCGATCAGGGAGGACTTGCTGCTTCGCATCAAAGAAATCGTAGAGACTTCCGGCACGGGCTTCGCCTTCCCATCGCAGACCTTGTATCTTGGTCGCGACGAAGGTCTTGACGCGGGGCTGGGCGAGAAGAGCCGCCGGGCCGTGGCCGAATGGAGAAGGAAAGGTCGCTTGCCCTTCCCGCAATTCCATCCTGAGATGGCCAAACAACTGAGCGACAGGCTCGACTATCCGCCCCGCGGGTCGCCGGACTACCAATTGGGCGCCGATGAAATGACCGAACAGAAGGAGGAGCGCCTGTCCTCCCCCGCGGAGGAAGATGCCGGCGAGAAGGACCAACCCCGGTAGTCGCCAGCCCCCGGGGGCCGCAATTTCGATTGTTGGCAGCTTCAAGACACCTTTTGATCGCACCGTTTGACAATCGAGGGAGCAGAGCTTCCCGACCGGGGCGCCGTGTCACGGCAACTCGGCTGAGCTGTTTGGCGTCATTAGCACCTGGGCAGGCGTGGTCGTAGCGCACCCTGAACTTTTGCGTACCCAAGACATCGAGGGCGGCGCTCCGTTCGAAACGCCGCCCCGAAATTCGTGGTCGGTCTGGCAACCTCAGCGCCGTACCGCTATCCCCACAGGTATCACGCGCGATCGAAGCGATCGGCGTTCATCACCTTGTTCCACGCGGCCACGAAGTCCTTGACGAACTTCTCATTGGCGTCCGCGCTGCCATAGACTTCCGCCAGGGCGCGCAACTGCGAGTGCGAGCCGAAGATCAGGTCGACGCGGGTGCCGGTCCACTTGACCTCGCCCGTCTTCCGGTCGCGGCCTTCGAACACGTCCTTGGCATCCGAGACCGCCTTCCACTCCGTGCCCATGTCGAGCAGGTTCACGAAGAAGTCGTTGGTCAGTGCGCCGGGCTGGCTGGTGAAGACGCCGTGCGCGGAGCCGCCGACATTGGCGCCGAGCACCCGCAGGCCGCCGACGAGGACAGTCATCTCCGGCGCGGTCAGCGTGAGCAGTTGGGCCTTGTCGACGAGATTCTCCTCGGGCGACAGGCGCTGCCGGCCGCTGAGATAGTTGCGGAAGCCGTCAGCCACCGGTTCGAGCGGGGCGAAGGAGTGGACATCGGTCTCTTCCTGCGAGGCGTCCATGCGCCCCGGCGTGAAGGGGACCTGCACGTCGTTGCCGGCATCCTTGGCCGCCTTCTCGATCGCCGCGGCGCCGCCCAGCACGATCAGGTCGGCGAGCGAGACCTTCTTGCCGCCGGCGCCGAACTCCTTCCGGATCGCTTCGAGCTTGTCGAGCACCTTGGCGAGTTGGGCCGGCTGGTTGACCTCCCAATCCTTCTGCGGGGCGAGGCGGATGCGGGCGCCGTTGGCGCCGCCGCGCTTGTCGGAGCCGCGGAAGGTCGAGGCGGAAGCCCAGGCGGTCGAGACCAGCTCCGACACCGACAGGCCCGAGGCGAGGATCTTGGCCTTCAGGGCAGTGACATCCTCCTCGCCGACCAGCGGATGATCGACGGCTGGGATCGGATCCTGCCAGGGGAGGATCTCCTTCGGGACGAGCGGGCCGAGATAACGCTGGATCGGGCCCATGTCGCGATGCGTCAGCTTGTACCAGGCGCGGGCGAAGGCGTCGGCGAACTGGTCCGGATTCTCCAGGAAACGCCGCGAGATCTTCTCGTATTCGGGATCGAAGCGCAGTGACAGGTCGGTGGTCAGCATGGTCGGCGCATGACGCTTGGACTTGTCGTGCGCATCCGGCACCGTGCCGGCGCCCATGCCGTGCTTCGGCGTCCACTGATGCGCGCCGGCCGGGCTCTTCGTCAGCTCCCATTCGTAGCCGAACAGGTTCCAGAGGAAGTTGTTGGACCATTTCGTCGGCGTCGTCGTCCACGTCACTTCCAGGCCGCTGCCGATCGTGTCGCCGCCCTTGCCGGAGCCGAAGGCGTTGCGCCAGCCGAGGCCCTGTTCCTCGATGCCGGCCGCCTCCGGCTCGGCCCCGACCAGCGCGGCATCGCCGGCGCCGTGGGTCTTGCCGAAGGTGTGGCCGCCGGCGATCAGCGCGACGGTCTCCTCGTCGTTCATCGCCATACGCGCGAAAGTCTCGCGGATGTCGCGCGCCGCCTTGATCGGGTCCGGATTGCCGTTCGGTCCTTCCGGATTCACATAGATCAGGCCCATCTGCACGGCGCCGAGCGGGTTCTCGAGATCACGATCGCCGCTGTAGCGCTCGTCCGCCAGCCACTTGCCTTCCGGGCCCCAGTAGATGTCCGTCTCCGGCTCCCAGACGTCCTCGCGGCCGCCGGCAAAACCGAAGGTCTTGAAGCCCATCGATTCGAGGGCGACGTTGCCGGTCAGGATCATGAGGTCGGCCCAGGAGATCTTGCGGCCGTATTTCTGCTTGATCGGCCAGAGCAGCCGGCGCGCCTTGTCGAGGTTGACGTTGTCGGGCCAGCTGTTGAGCGGTGCGAAACGCTGCTGACCGGCGCCGGCGCCGCCGCGCCCGTCACCGATACGGTAGGTGCCGGCACTGTGCCACGCCATACGGATGAAGAGCGGGCCGTAATGGCCGAAGTCGGCCGGCCACCAGTCCTGCGAATCCGTCATCAGCGCCTTGAGGTCGGCAATGACGGCATCGAGATCGAGGCTCTCGAACTCCTTGGCGTAGTCGAAGGCCTCACCCATCGGGTTGGAGAGGGTCGAATGCTGGTGAAGAACCTGAAGGTCCAGCTGGTTCGGCCACCAGTCCCGGTTGGCCCTGGGGGCCACCCCGTGCACGACGGGGCATTTGCCCTCGCTCTTCTCAGTCTTCGCGTCCATTGTACTCTCCGGCGTGGCTCGGTTGATCTGCTACGTGGGATTGGGGCGACCCGCACGCAGGTCGCGGCGAGAGGCGGCGGGCGCGGCCCGCTCTTCCTCATGTTGATCCTGTACCAAACCCCAGCGATAAATTGAAGTTGGATTTGTTGATCGCTGGGATAATATGAGGTTATGGTCAATGTCACACTCAAGCAGCTCCGCTATTTCGAAGCGCTGGCGCACCACAGCCACTTCGGGCGCGCGGCCGATGCCTGCGCGATTTCCCAGCCTGCAATGTCGGTGCAGATCAGGGAGCTGGAAGAGACGCTAGGCACCGAACTCTTCGAAAGGGGCGCGCGGCAGGTCCGGCTCACCGGCTTCGGCGAAGAGTTCGCGCTGCGTGTTCGCGACATATTGCGATCGGTCGACGAGCTCGGCGATCTGGCGCGCGCGTCGCGCGAGCGGCTGGTGGGACGGCTGCGGATCGGTGTCATCCCCACCGTCGCGCCCTACCTGCTGCCCACCATCATCGGCAAGCTGACCAGCCTGCATGACGGCCTCGACATCCATGTGCGCGAGACGCAGACGCAGAAGCTGATCCGGGAACTGGCGGAAGGCCGGCTCGACACGGCCATCGTCGCCCTGCCGGTGTCCGAGCCTTTCCTCAGCGAAGTCGCGCTGTTTTCGGAAGATTTCGTCCTGGTCCGGCCGGGCGAGGACGAGGGCAAGCCGGTACCAAGCCGCGAGATGCTGCGCGAGATGCGGCTGCTTCTCCTGGAGGAGGGCCACTGTTTCCGCGACCAGGCCCTCTCCTTCTGCAATGGGCAGTCGGCGCGACCGCGGGAACTGATGGACGGCAGTTCGCTCTCGACACTGGTGCAGATGGTCAGCGCGGGCATCGGCGTCACCTTGATCCCGGAGATGGCCGTGGCGGTGGAGACCCGTTCCGCTTCGGTGTCCGTCGCACGCTTCAAAAGTCCGCAGCCGTCCCGAACGATCGGCATGATCTGGCGCAAGGCGAGCCCGCTCGCCGAACAACTCCTCCAGATCTCCGAGGTCGTCCGCGAGTCGGCGGAGGCGTTGCACGGGCGACCGACGTCGCTCGCGTCCGCCCCTTCGGCACCAGGCGCTTCACACAGAGCAAGTTCAGGGTAGCCTGCCTGGCGATTGCCGCAACTTTCGAGAGGTATTCGCCCGAGCGCCACTCACCGGCTGGCAGGCGCCGGCTCGAGTTGCACTTGGCTATCACTCGGCCGGAGCGATGATGGCTCCTCCAAATGCAGCGAGGCCGGTGAAGGAGTCGTCTCGTGCACTGGCCAGGAGGGCGCCCCTATCCGGCTTGCGCCGATCGCTGGCCGAGCCGTATCCGACGCGCCTGGCGACCTCGTCCAGCGGAGGAATCCGATGTGGCCGAAGCGCTGTGGCTTGCGGCAAACGACATGTCCGACCGGTTGCGGTTCCCGGCCGGCGCAGACGCCGTGGCACTGGCCCGCGCCGGGTGAGGCAGCGAGCGAATCGTTCGTCGTTGTTGGAGGGCGCAGCATTCAAGGGGCCGCCCTTCCATTGACACCCGCCTGCGGCTTCATCATCCTCGCGGGCGAATCCGTGTCGGATCGGGGGACCCCGTTCCGTGGTCCAAGTTATCTGAAGTCTCCGGGGGGAATGCGCTCGCGCCATGTCGGACGACATGCTGATCCACTACAACCGGGAACTGCTCCATATCCGGCGCGCGGCGGCGGCCTTCGCGGCCGAGAACCCGCGCATCGCCGGGCGGCTGCGACTCTCGGAGGACGCGGTCGAGGACCCGCATGTCGGCCGTCTCATCGAAGCCTTCGCCTATCTCACGGCGCGGGTGCGCCAGAAGCTCGACGACGATTTTCCCGAGCTGACCGGAGCGATGCTTGGCATCCTCTATCCGCATTTCGACCGGCCGATCCCGTCCATGTCGATCCTGCAGCTCGAACCGCAGCCCGACATGCCGCACGCCCACCGCGTACCGGCCGGCACGCTCATCGACACCGAGCCCATGGAAGGCGAACGCTGCCGTTTCCGCACCGCCTTCGATGTGACGCTGCATCCTCTGGGAGTGCGAACGGCCACGCTTTCAGGCCGGCCGATCACCGCGCCCAGCACGCCGCGCGCCCAGAACGCCGCCGCCTGCCTTCGCCTCACACTTGAGATGACGGCGCCCGACGGCAGCTTCGCGAGCCACGCACCGGACCGGCTGCGGATGTTCCTGCGCGGCCAGCCGCAACTCGTCTATCCGCTTTACGAATTGCTGCTCAACGACGCCATCGCCGTTGCCTTCGCGGAAGGCGCGAACGATCCCGATGCCGTGGTGCTTGACGCCTCGGCCTTCTCGCCCGGCGGCTTCGGCGAGCATGAAGGACTGCTGCCCTATGAGAAGGGGTCGCATATCGGCTATCGCATCCTCACCGAATATTTCGCCTTTCCCGAGAAATTCCTGTTCGTCGACCTCGCTTTCCCCGAAATCGGCCGGCTCGCCGGCAAGGGACGCACGCTCGACGTCTTCGTCTATCTCAAGCGCCCCTCGCCCAGCCTGGAGCGCTCGGTCACGGCGGCAAGCTTCGCGCTCGGCTGCACACCGATCGTCAACCTCTTCCCCCAGACCGCCGAGCCGATCGCCGTCGACCACCGGACGAGCGAATATCGGGTCGTGCCCGACAGCCGGCGACCGCGCGCTCTTGAGGTCTACAGCGTCGAAGCCGTCACCGCCTCGGACGCCGATGGCAACAGGCGCGAGATCCTGCCCTTCTACAGCGTGCGCCACAGCCTCGACGAACGCCACGGCAGCATGGACGGCGAGCAGCCTGCATGGTGGCTCGCAGCGCGGCGGATATCCGATCCGGAAAACCCCGGCAGCGAGGTCTATCTGTCCATCGTCGACCCGGCCTTTAGCCCGGCGGCCGAGCCGGACAGCGTGCTGTCGGTCGAGACGCTCTGCCTCAACCGCAACCGCCCCGAACGGCTGCCCTTCGGCGGCGGCCAGCCGGCGCTGCGCATGGTCGATCCGGTTCCGCTGGTCAAGACGATGCGGCTCCTGACCGCGCCGACCCCGACCATCCGCCCGGATTACGGCCAGGGCGCCCGCTGGCGGCTGATCTCGCATTTGTCGCTCAACCATCTCTCGCTGGTATCCGACGGCGGCGTGGAGGCGCTGAAGGAGATGCTGCTGCTCTACGACTTCCGCAACTCGGCCGAGACGCAGGCGCTGATCGACGGCATGCTCGGCCTGTCCTCGAAGCCGGGCACGGCGCGCGTGAGGAGCCGCGGCCAGACCGCCTTCTGCCGCGGTATCGACGTGACCGTCACCTTCGACGAGGGCAATTTCTCCGGCAACGGCGTCTTCCTCATGGCGAGCGTTCTCGAACGCTTCCTGGGGCTCTATGCCGGCGTCAATTCCTTCTCGCGCCTCACAGCCCTGGTGAAGGGCCGCAGCGGAGTGCTCAAGACATGGCCAGCACGCGCCGGCGACCGCATTCTTCTCTGAAGTCGGACCTGTTCGATCGACCGCAGGCCTACGATTTCTTCCAGGCCGTGCGCATCGTCGAGGCGATCGCGGCCGACGAGGCCAAGACCGCAAGCGAGGTGACCCCCGACGCGGCCGGGCGCGGCGTCGAGCCCGCGAACGCTACGCTCAACATCCGCTCGGCGGTTCCGCTCGGCTTCGCGGCGGCCGAGGTCACCGCGCTCCGGCGTCCGCGCGGCGGCGGCCCGGTCGAGATGACGCAGACCGTGGTTGGGCTCACCGGACCGTCCGGCGTATTGCCGCACGCCTTCAGCGAAATGGTCCATATCAGCGTGCGCGACCGCAACCGCGGCCTGCGGGAGTTCTTCGACCTGTTCAACAACCGCCTCGCAGGGCTTCTCTACGACGCCTGGGCGAAATACCGGATCGTGGTGGAGCAGGAACGCGACCGCCACCTGAAGACCGGCCAGCCGATCGACGCCGCACTCAGGGCGCTGGCCGGCATCGGCATGCCGTCGCTGTCGGAACGGATGGAAACACGGGACGCAACGCTGGTGCGTTTCGGCGGCCTGCTCGGCCGCGAGGGACGCTCGGCGAGCGCTGTGGAAAGCGCGCTGCGCGGCGTGCTCGGCTGCAAGGTGACGGTGGAGCAGTTCCACGGCGAATGGCTGCCCATCGACGAGGCCGACAGGACGAGGCTGCCCGGCCCCGGTACGCCCGAGGGCGCCTTTTGCCGGCTGGGCGAGGACACGGTCCTGGGCGAGCGTACCTTCGACATCCAGTCCTCGGTTGCCCTGGAAGTCGAGCCGCTCCACTACGCCGTGTTTCGCTCGCTGTTACCGGACGGCGCGCAGGCCAGGATGTTCGCCGACCTGGCGGCGATCGCGCTCGGCGCCGACAAGGCCTTCCGCATTCGCCTTGGCCTGCTGCCCGGCGAGGTTCCGCCGCTCAGGCTGGGCGGCGACCCCGACCGGGCGGAAGCGAGCCGGCTCGGCTGGAACACCTGGCTCGCCGCATCCGCGCCGCGCACGCGGCCGGTCGAGGCGGAGTTCCGCCCGGCGCCGCATTTGAGATAGGCGCGGCCACCGCCGCATTCCGCCGGCCTATCATCTTGTCCGTGCGGGATTTCTTGCCGCGACCGCCTCCCCCTCGGACGCCCGATGCTGTAGCGTCCCCGATGCGGATCGGACCGGGGCGGAGGTGGGCTTGCCCGGTTGCCGACCGATACCCATGACAGGATCGAAGCATGAGCACTTGGAACGATGGCTACGTCTCGGACATCGAGTATCTTCCGGGCTTCTATGTCGACCAGTCGCCGGCCCATCTCGACCTCGTGTGCCTGCTGCGCAATGTCGAGCCTCCGGTGGCGGCGGGCGAGCCGTTCCGCTACTGCGAGCTCGGCTGCGGGGTCGGCGAAAGCGCGCTGGCGATCGCCGCCGCCAATCCCGACAGCGAGGTCTGGGGCTTCGACTTCAACCCCGCCCACATCGCGCGTGGCCGCGAACTGGCGCGGTCCGGCGGCCTCGGCAACATCAGGCTGGAGGAGGCCTCTTTCGAAGAGCTCGCGCAGTCGGACCGGTTCGGGCTTCCCGTCTTCGACTACATCACGCTGCACGGTGTCTGGGCCTGGATCAGCGCCGCCAACCGCGCCGCCATCACGCGTTTCATCGACCGTCATCTGAAGCCCGGCGGCCTCGCCTACGTGACCTACAATGCGCTGCCCGGCTGGACGTCGACCATGCCGCTGCAGCGCCTGATCTCGGATTTCGCCGCCCTAGGCCACGAGCGCAGCGATATCGGGGTCAGCAAGGCGATCGACCTGGCGCGCCGCGTCTGCGACGCCGGCGCCGGGTTGTTGCCGGCCGACCTCGTGGCGCGGCTGGAGAAGGAGCGCGACAGCGGCAACCTCGCCTATCTCAGCCACGAATATCTGAACGCGCATTGGGCGCCCTGCTACCACGCGGACGTGGCGCGCGATCTCGCCGCCGCCAAGCTGGAATTCGTCGGCTCGGCCAACCTGTTGGAGAATTTTCCGGAGCTCTCCCTCAACGCCGGGCAGCGGACGCTGATCCAGGACGCCCCCGACGGCATGCGGGAAACCCTGCGCGACTATTTCATGGTTCGCACCTTCCGCCGCGACGTTTTCATGCGCGGCGTCAGGCTTATCCCCGACCGGCGCCGTGACAAGCGGCTGCGCGAGCGCAGCCTGATGCTCGTCGTCCCGCCATCCGCCGTCACCCGCGACATCAAGGTGCCGCTCGGCGAGGCGAACCTCAATGAAGGCTTCTATGCGCCGGCACTGAAGGCGCTGACCGAGGGCCCCCGCTCCATCGGCGAGCTTCTCGACCTGCCGGAGGCGGCCGGCTCGACCGCATCGGCGCGCGAGGTGCTCGGCATGCTGGTGGGCTCGCGACAGGCCATGGCCGTCGTCAACGCGGTCACGCCCGAGGCCGTCGTGGCAGCCCGCACCTATAACCGGCATCATCTCGCCGCCTGCGCCGACGCCGGCCGCGCTGTGACGGCGCTGGCCGCCCCCGCCATCGGTTCGGCGGTCACGGTCACTGTGTTCGAGATGCTCGCCTACGAGGCCCTGACCTCGGGCACATCAGCCGACCCGGCCGCGCTGACCGCGGCGGTCTGGACATTGCTCCAGTCGCGCGGCGACAAGGTGCGCCATGAAGGCAGCATCATCGAAAGCGAAGAGGAGAACCTGCGGATCCTGCGCGACAATATGGAGAAGATCACGATGGTCGCCTTGCCGCTGTGGCGGCGGCTGGGCGCGCTCTGATCCGTTGCGGCCGCGATGGCCGGGCCATGTCCCTACGAACTGGTCGGGCCGCTCCGCGCGGGATCGATAGTATCCGTCCACGAGGCGGTCGACGGCGCGACTTCGGTCGTGGTCAAGATACTCGA
The DNA here is from genome assembly GCF_016756635.1 of Mesorhizobium sp. L-8-10. Taxonomy (NCBI): domain Bacteria; kingdom Pseudomonadati; phylum Pseudomonadota; class Alphaproteobacteria; order Hyphomicrobiales; family Phyllobacteriaceae; genus Mesorhizobium; species Mesorhizobium sp. L-8-10. Next base: position 8,063,106 of record NZ_AP023263.1, read on the forward strand.
CGAGGCGGCCGCAGCGACCGATCCGGTCAGCGCAAGGCGGTTTGCCCGGGAGATCGCCCTCAACGTCGGAGCGCGCCATCCCGGCCTGGCGACGGTGCATGGTCATGGCCAGAACTGGATCGCTTTCGAGCGGCTCGAGCCGCCGGGCGACCGGTGGACAAGACCGGGCGGGCTTCGGCGGCTCGTCGCCCAGTTGGCCGCCGTGCTCGCCTATCTCCATGCCCGCGGTATCGTGCATCGCGACGTGAAGCCGGCTCATGTGATGTTCCGCGGGGAACAGCCCGCCCTGATCGACCTCGGCGTCGCCGGCCTCATCGCCGACGACCCGCTCGACGGCAAGGAGATGGTCGGCTCGCCGGCCTGGATGGCTCCCGAACAGCTTCACGGCGCGAAGCCCGCGCCGTCGGCGGACATCTGGTCGCTGTGCGCCGTCGGCGTGTCGATAGCCCAAGGCGCACCGCTGTTTTGTGGCACGGCGGACGCGGTGCTCGCGGAGCGGCGCAGGACTGTTCGGCCGGAGGTAAGGCTGGCGGGATTGCTCGACGACCGCTGCCTGGTCAGGTTGCTCGAAGCCGGTCTGGGTCCCGCGGGAGACAGGCCTACGGCAGCGGAGATGGCGCGGGAGTTGTTGTTGAGCGAGGAATGAAACCTAAGATGGTGGCAGGCACCCCTCAACCGACCTCACCCTGTCGGGCGAGGCCACCTTCGCCCACAAGGGGAGAAGGGAACGCCGCGGCAACGTTTCGGCCAATCGCGAGCCTTGACGATTTGTAACGGCCGCTGAGCCAAGCTCCGGCCTTCTCCCCCTGTGGGAGAAGGTGGCCGCGCCCACGGGTCTTGCCTCCAGCAAGCCCGAGGACAGGCTCCGCGCGGTCGGATCAGGGGTAACTCCAGGCCCTCAGCCGATCACGAGATCGACCGCCGGGTGCAGCTTCTTCAGGTTCGGCAGCGACTTCGACTGCCAGGGAATGCGCGTGGAACCCTTCACCGCGAGCCCGACTTCGGGACGTTTGCGCACCTCGATCGTGAACTTGGCGAGCAGGTTGATGCCCGATGAATTGAGGAACTGGAGCTCGGTGAGATCGAGCACGATCGTCTTGGGCTTTGCAGCCAGCACCTTGTCCATCAGTTCGAGGATCGGCGCATAGGCCTCCGTGCCCGACAGGCGCATCGTTCCCTCATAATGGATCGTCGCTGCCTCGCTCCAGACCCTGTAGTCGTCCGTCTTGATTTCCATGATATGCAATCGGCTCCAGTGTTGGTCTCAGGCGATGTCTAGCGCGGCGAAAGTGGTCAGCCGCACCGGCCCGGCCTCCGCGATCCTGTGGAATGTCCAGCCCAAGCGTGCGCCATAGTCGCTCATCAGGGTCAGAAGACCAAGCCCCGATCCGCTGGACCCGGCGTCGGCCGCGTTGGCCTCGATGCGCTCGATCAGGAGGTCGCCGGGATCGCGCGCGGTCAGTTCGACGAGCAACGCGCCGAAGCGCGCCGCCGTTTCGGCATCGACCAGATTGGTGACCTTCAGTTCGAACCTGGCGCCCTCCAGCGAACTCTCGATCACGATGTCGCCCGGCGCCCTGAACTTGACCGCGTTCTCCAGCAGTTCGTTGACGAGATAGCCGATGCTGTGCCGGGCCTCGTTGTAGTCTGCGCCCGACGCCTTGCAGCGGAGCGCGAAGAACTCGCCAAGGAACTCCGAGGTGGTGCTGCAATGATGCCAGGCGAGGTCGATCGGGCCATCGGCGAGCCGCAGCCTGTTGGCGATCGCCGAGGCGCCGTTGTGGAGCTCCGTATTGCCGATGCTGTCGTGCATGCGCCTACCTGTGCCTCATCACGACCAGGGTGATGTCGTCGTGGATCTTCTGCGAGCCGATATGCGCCATCAGGTCCGAGATGATGCCGTCCTTGATCTCGTCGGCGCTGCCGTTGCGATGGCGCCTCGCGCTCTCGCAAAGCCGGTCGAATCCGAACAGCTCGCCGCTCGGCGCCTCGGCTTCGGTCACGCCGTCGGTATGCAGCACGATGACGTCGCCGCTGTCGAAATGGAAATCGCGCGTCCCCACGAACGAAGCGATGTCGCTTTCAAGGCCGATCGGGAAGCCGAGATCCACCGTGTCGATACGCTCGACCTCGCCTTCGCCGCGCACCACGATCACCTCTTCGTGCTGGCCCGAAAGGGTCACTCGCCTGTCCTCATAGTCGAGGAACGCCAGAGACAGATGCTTGTCGGTGCGCGTCCGCTCGATGTTCTTGTAGATGGCGCGGTTCAGCACCTCGAGGAACTCCTTGGGGTCGCCGCCGCCTTTCTCCTGCAGCGCACGCGCCACCGACTGGACCATCAGCATCAGCACGCCGCTCTCCAGCCCGTGACCGGTCACGTCGCCGATGCCGACCTTCACCCGGTTGCCGTCCTGCAGCACGTCGTAATAGTCGCCGCCCACCTCGTCGGCCGGCTCCATATAGCCGGCGATCTCGATGCGCGGGATGGCGCCCAGTTCGCTCGACTTGGGCAGCACCATCATCTGGATGTGGCGGGCGACGTCGAGCTCGGCGCCCAGCCGCAGATTTTCGCTCTTCAGCCGCGCATTGAGCGCGGTGATCTCCTCATTGGCCTTGCCGAGCTCGCGCGTGCGCTCGGCGACCAGCCCTTCGAGGTTCTCGGTATGGTAGCGGATCTCCTCCGCCATCTTGTTGAAGGCCACGCCGACAGCGCCGACCTCGTCGCGCGTCGGGATGGAGACACGCACCGAATAGTCTTTCGCCTGCAGGCGGCGCGCCGCGTCGGCCAGCGCGCTCAGCCCAGCCGTGATGCGGCCCGAGATCGCATAGACCGCCAGGAAAACGATCAGCAGCGAGATGCAGAAGGCAGCGAGCTGCCAGTTCAGTATGCGGTTCGTGGCGTTCGAAATGTCCGCCTGGGCGGCGATCAGCGCGGCGTAGATCTCCCTCTGCGGCACGACGAAGCCGAGCGTCATGGCCTCCTTGACGATAATGCTGCCGTTCCAGAGGTTGGTCGGTTCGAGCTGCCGCAGCACGACGATATAGGGAACCTGCTCGCCGTCCTTTTCGAGGAAGACGGTCTCGATCTTCGTGTTCTGGTCCGTCGGAAGCTTCAGCGCCGCGATCGCGGGCTGCGTGCTGCTGCGCAGCGAACGGCTCACGCCGGTGACGCCCTGTCCGCTGACATCGCTCGACACGAGGCCGAGAGCGCCGACGCCGGCATCGCTGACCGTCGTCACATTGCCCTGCGATGTCGTCAGGAAAGCGAAGCCGGTTTCCGCGATGGTCACGTTGGTGACGAGGCTGGAGAGCTGTTCGAGCGTGATGTCGACCGCCGCCATGCCGGCGACATCGGAACGATCCTTGGTCCACAGCGGATGGAAGAAGCTGACGATGAGGGCGCCGGTGATGGCGTCCACATAAGGGGCGGTGGTGACGATGTTGGAAGCGACGGGACGCGCGGTGGAATTGCCGATCCAGCCCTGCCAGCCCTCGTAGACGCCGGGAAAGAAGAAGTCCCAGAAATTGGCCGCATTGTGCCCGGGATAGAGGCGATCGAACGTCTGCGCCTGATCCGTGTAAGGCGTCGTGCGCATGATCGGCCGATCTTTCGGCCCGACATAATAGAGCTGGAGCTTCGGCGCTCCCGTCGCCATCATGCCGGGAGCGATGAGATTGAAGGCCGAACTCCGGCTGATCTCGTCCCGCACCGCGGGCAGCGGCGCACCGTCCGGCCCGAGAAGGTAACCCCAGACGCTGACGACGGACTTGCCCGGCGCGTTCTGCACCCATTTGGCTTCGGGATTGTAGACGAGATCGTCCTTCAGCGCCGGATTGCTTTCCACAGCCGCGCCGATGGCGTTGCTCGTCTCGGGGCTGTCGATCAGCCCCTGCATGGCGTTGGCCAGCGTCGTCACCTCGGAATGGACCTGGGCCAGGAGCGAGTCCGCCCGCCGGCCAGTCGTCTCGATATAGGTGTCCAGATATTCCTGCGAGGCCCTGGTCAGCCCATCGCCGATCGTCCGGGTGGCGTCACGCGACAGGTTCTGCACATTCCAGATGGCCACGCCGCCGGCGAGCATCAGATCGAAGATGATCGCCGCACCGACCACTACGACGAACTTCGCCCGAAAGCTCTTGAAGGAAAACCACGGAACCCGCGGCGAATCAGCTTGAACGGCGTCCGTCATGCGGGCTTCCGCCCCGATGCGACCCAGATCGGCCATCCGGCATAACCCTTCGGATGCAGGGCGGCGAAGATATGATCCTGGAAGCCTCTGCGGAAGCGCTCGATGAATTCGGGAGAATCACCCCGCTCGACGGCCATCCGGCCGGCATAGACATCTTCCCAGGACTGGATGACGTCGGCGAAATCCTGCGGATCCCCGTCGAGATTGGTCACCATGAAGGATTCCATCCTCACGTCGTCGAAGCCGGCGTCGAGCATGTAGCGGCGGCTCTTCGGACCGAGCTCGATGTCCATCTTGAAATGAGCCCAGAGGGCAGCAACCTCGTTGTATGTCCACTGGATGGTATCCGCGCGCGGCTCGCCCAGGCAATGCGAGTTCTTCTCGTTGGTGATGTAGACCCGCCCGCCAGGCTTGCAGATCCGGAACAGTTCCTTGAGGATCAGTTCGGGCCGGTCGAAGACCTGCAGGGAGTGCCGGCAGGTGACGAAGTCGAACTGGTTGTCCTCAAGCAGCATCTCGGACGCGTCGCCATAGACATATTCGATGCCCTGGATGCCGAAATCGCCCGCCACGCGGCGCGCATAAGCCAGGCTCGACCTGGAATGGTCGAGCGCGACCATCCTGGCCGGCGCGAACTCCTTGAATGCCAGCACGGCGAAATCGCCGATGCCGCAGCAAATGTCGGCCACGAGCAGACCCGGCTTCATGCCGTGGCGCGGCAGGATTCCGCGCTCGTGGCGCCAGGTCAATTTCGTCTGCGTACGCAGGATCGGAATGAACTCGCCTTCCTCGAGGAACGACTGGCCCGGGTAGAACTCGCTGTCATATTCCTCCACGGCGATGTTCTGGTTGACGTCGCGAAGGCTGGCGAATTTGCGTGTCGACCAGCCGACGACGCTCGACGTGATGACCGATATCCTGAGGTCCGCACGACTCCCGACGGCCGAGACCATCAGGTCGGCGAGTACGCGGAAGGCGATGTTGTTCAGCCGCACCAGCCGCTTCACATTGACGTAGAGCGTGCCGGTGACCGAACGCAGCGACTGCTCGAAAAGCCGGGCGCAGCCGTCGAGGTCCTCGGCGCGTTGGGGTCGCATCGACCCGATGATCGAGAACTCCTGGTTGTTCTCGTCGAAGCGGATCTGGAACATGTCGTCAGCCGTATGAGCCATCAGAGCCGGGTATCCTCGAGTGAAAGATCCGCCACAAGGCGGATGGCGTTGTCCTGTTCCGCGTCGATGCGGAAAACCGCGTCGTAGTCGACCGCCAGTTCGAAGAGCCCGATATCCGGCTCGAGCGGACCTGGCGAGAACAGCGCCGAGCGATATTGTTCGGCCACGTCGGGGCGGGCGAGCCGCTTGCTGGCGTCCAGATAGAAGCGGGTGGCCGACCCTTCGCAAGGTATGGTCAGCTCGATCCGATCCAGTTCGCCGCAGCGGGAGACCCTGCAGGCGAATCTGCCGTTCGGCCCGTGGGCGCGGTAGGCGGTTTCGAGAAGCTCGTTGAGCGCCGACGAAAAGAGGTTCGAATAAAGCAGGGAGTCGATACGGTTGTGGCTGATCATCTGCGCCACATAAGAGGAGATGCGGTCGCAATAGGACCAGTCGGCGCAGAAGACGCCGATATCCATGTCGAGTTCGAGGAGAAGCTCGAATCCGCTCTCGGTCCCTTGCATCCGTCCCACCCTCCTCGAGCGCCGCGCCATTTCGGGCGCAAGAGGCACGCTCCGATACTTAGAATCCACGCATCATGCTTCCCGAAAATCGATCACGATCTCCACGCCGATGCGGCAGGCGCTTGCACCGTGGGGTGTATTCTCGGCGGAAGTGGAAGCTTCAGCCCGGCTTGCCCCCCGCGAACCGGCCCCGCAATGTGGACGCGCGGACGAAACGTCCGGTCCCACCTTGGACAACCTTACGAAACCCGATTCCCTCTGATCAAGCCCAATTGCCACCCAGGCGATTGATTATCGCCCCGTACAACGATTATCACTCGCCATGATGAACGAAGTCTCAACCAGCACCGATCATGCCGCGATGCCGGAAGGTCCGGACGATCTTCGCCTCGCCCTCTCCGAGGCGCGGGCGGAAATCGCGCGGCTCAACGGGGAATATGACGATCTCAAGCTGCTCTACGAAGCCTTGATGGAACATGGCGAGGCTGTGGAGGACCAACTCGCCGAAAGCAACCTTGCGCTGCAGAACACCCAGGCCCGGCTCGAGGCCGAACTGGTCGACGCCGCGCGCTACGTCATGTCCATTCTTCCGGCGCAGCGCACGGAGCATCCCCGGACCGAGTGGCTGCTGGTTCCGTCGACCGAGTTGGGCGGAGATTCCTTCGGATACCATGCGATCGACGACGACCACATGGCGTTCTATCTGCTCGACGTCTGCGGCCATGGTGTCGGCGCGGCATTGCTTTCGGTCGCGGTCGTCAACGTGCTGCGCGCCTCGGCCCTGCCGAATGCCCGATTCCAGGATCCGGCGAGCGTGCTCGCCGCGCTCAACGACGCCTTTCCGATGGAAAAACAGAACAACAAGTTCTTCACCATCTGGTACGGCGTCTACCAGCGCTCCTCCGGAATGTTGCGCTACGCGACCGGCGGCCACCCGCCGGCGATCCATCTGCGGCGCCAGGACGACGGCTCCACGGCGATCAGAGAGCTCATCACCATGGGCGGCATGGCGGTCGGCGCCTTTCCCGGGATGGACTATGAATGCGGCAGCATCGTCATCGAACCCGGCGACCGGCTGCTGATCCTGAGCGACGGGACCTTCGAAGTGGACGGGCCCGACGGCGAGATGCTCAGCCTCGCCGAACTCGCCGCCTTCGCCGCTACGAGCGACGACAGTCCACAGGCGATCCTCGACTGGGCGCGTGCGCCCGGCTCCATATTGCCCGATGATTTCTCGCTGCTGCGGGTGAGCTTCTGACGGGCGCCGTCGCCGGCACGAGGGGCCAGCGGTCGCTACGCCCTCACCCTTCCTTCCGGCCGCCCGAGGGGCTCCCGCCGAGCACGATCCGTTCCGGGGCCAGAAGCCGGAGGCGCCGGTCCGAGCCAATCGCCAGCGTATGGACGTAGAAGCAGGTCGACTGGTCGTCTGTCGCTTCCATCACCGGGGACGGCGCTGAGACAATCAGAAGGCCTTCGCATCGGCCGATCCAGTCCACATGCCTGTGGCCGTGCATGAGAAGCGCGCGTCCCGCCAGAGGCTTTAGCCTGCGAACGAACCAGTTGCCGTTGGATGCGTGCGGTGCCGGTGGGCTCGGCGAAGGCCTTCGCGGGGCGCGGATATTCGGCAATTGAGTGCTGTGTCCCCATAATTCCTGCCCCAGCCGGCCGGCGCCGCCGGATGCCTCGTGCGCAAAAAACTCCACCGCGGCATCCACCAGGAGTGCCTTGTCGGACCTCCGCCGTCGGGCCTTTGTATCCAAAAGCCTGAAACTGTGGCATGCTGCCAGCCATGCGATCCGACGCCGAGCACATCAGCGCGATGATGGCAGGGCTCGACGCCGTTGGCCTGAGCGGAGACCGCAACTGAGTGCCATCTTTTGAACGGAACGGTCCGGCGGCTCGCCGGAGGCATCGGTCGCGAACCGCTTTGCTCGTCCGGTCACAAGATCGAGCGGCCGTATCAGAAGGCCGTTGGCGGGCGTCCCGATCCGCCGCTGATCGGCAACGCTTCGAGCACTCGCAAACGTCCCCTACCGTGGGGTCTTTCAATGTTGAGAGTTGGGTCCTCGGCACCGAAAAGGTCAACCAGACATGAGGCTGGTCCTCGTCGCTCTCGCTGTCGCCCATAACTGGTATTCCGGCTACCATGATCCGGTCACAGGCTACGAATGCTGCGACAACAAGGACTGCCGGGTCATCAGCCCGCACTATGTGGAGCCGCTGCCGGGCGGCAACTTCAACATCCGCACCGGGTCCAAGACAAGATACTTCATCCCCAAGGACCGGGTCCTGGAGAGCGAAGACAGCCAGTATCACATCTGCACGTCCGCCCCGCATACGACAATCCGCTGCTTCTTCGCGCCACGCACTGAGGCAAAAGCGATGGGCAGTGTTGCGGGCTCAGTGCATTGATCGGGATACTCGTTCGTGCGGCTTCGGTGTTCGGACTCCGCAATCAGCGGCTCGGTTTCTTGAGCGCACTGAACCGGAATGCCTATCACCGGAATGCGCGGGACCTTCGAAGTGGACGGGCCCGACGGCGAGATGCTCAGCCTCGCCGAACTCGCCGCCTTCGCCGCTACGAGCGACGACAGTCCACAGGCGATCCTCGACTGGGCGCGTGCGCCCGGCTCCATATTGCCCGATGATTTCTCGCTGCTGCGGGTGAGCTTCTGACGGGCGCCGTTGCCGGCACGAGGGGCCAGCGGTCGCTACGCCCTCACCCTTCCTTCCGGCCGCCCGAGGGGCTCCCGCCGAGCACGATCCGTTCCGGAGCCAGAAGCCGGAGGCGTCGGTCCGAGCCAATCGCCAGCGTATGGACGTAGAAGCAGGTCGACTGGTCGTCCGTCGCTTCCATCACCGGGGACGGCGCTGAGACAATCAGAAGGCCTTCGCATCGTCCGATCCAGTCCACATGCCTGTGGCCGTGCATGAGAAGCGCGTGTCCCGCCAAGGGCTTCAACCTGCGAATGAACCAGTTGCCGTTGATGAGTGCGGTGCCGATTCGCTCGGAGAAAGTCTTCACGGGGCGCGGATATTCGACGGCGTGGTGGTGCAGCGCGATCAGCCAGCAGGCATCGGGGTAGCTGCGACGCATGAGATCGATGCCCTTGACCTCCTCGGCCGATATCACGCCCAGTGCATTGGTGAAGGAGAAATGCGTGTCCGTATTGGAGTTCAGAAGGATGATGCCGAGCCCGTCTTCCTCCCGTGGCGGCAGCACCATGGGAAAGACTGAGGCCCAGAGTTCATCGAACCGCCTGAACAGGCGTGGCTTCGCGACGTCGGCGAACCGCCGCAGCGCGGCGGCGTGAGGCTCGACGGCCTCGGCGAGCGTCGGCCCGAGCGACGACGCCGGCCTGTCCACCACGCGCGCACGGTCTCCCTGCAGGGCCGCCATCGCAGAGAGCGCCCGCAACTGCCGCAGCTTGATGTTCGGGCTCATCGGCAGGTCCATGCGCGCCGGGTTCGCGCGATCGACGATGTTGAGATCATGATTGCCGGGAATGATCAGCACCCTGTCGGCAAGCGACGGATGAGCGGCCAGCACCTCGAAGAACTCGGCCCATTCCGCCGATCGGCCGGCGTCAGTAATGTCTCCCGAGATCAGGATCGCATCGAGCCGAAGGTCTTCGTCGATCGACTGCAGTCGCGCGAATGCCTGTTTCAGCCGATCGTTGCCGCGCGGTCCCGACCGGCCGCTTTCGATGCGGAAGCCGAAACGCTCGCCGACAACATGGATGTCCGACAAATGGGCGATGCGCCAGCGCCGATCGCCGTCGCGCGGCTCGTCGAAGGCGTCGAGATCACGCGGCTGATCCATTGTCGTGTCGGTGGCGGCCCAGACCAGGGCGCCGGCGGCAAGATAGGCGGCGACGAGCGTGATGCTGTTGGCGAGCGTTGCGACCGCCAGCCGATCCAATGACCGGATCTCGCCGAGGTCGCTGTAGAGACGGGTGCCCGGCCAGGCAGCGATGGCGACCAGTATGGCAATCGTGCAGATCACCAGGCCCGCCACGGCCGCCGCTGCCGAACGCAACGCCGAGCGTTGCCCGGCCGTTGCCGTCGCGGGCAGGAAACGCTCCGCCACATGGCGCAGCCCCTCCCGGCAGGCGCCATAGCCTGGCTCCACCACGATCGAGGTGAGCGACCAGAAGCTGCTTTCGGCAAGCCGTATCAACTGGCGCCCGCCATACCAGCCTATGGCAACGATGGCAGCAAGGATCAGGACCGACCAGAAGCCGATCGTCGGCGAGAAGACCCTGTCCGTCAGGGCACGGAACCATGCCGTAGCTGCGATCGGGGCAAAACCGAGAAGCAGGCCAGGCACCACGAGAAGGACCAGCCAGGCCAAGGCGAGCTTCAGCAGGCTGATCTCGACCAGCATGCTGCCGGCAAGCGACAGCATGGATCGCTGCCTGGTGCTCGAGGCGTTGTCCTCGACATCACCCCGACGCGGATCGATGATCGGTCCCACCCCTGCCCCCTAAGCAGCCTTGCACGGCTTCGCACGCTTCACCGGCCTCGCCTCCTCTCTCGCCCCAGGTCTCTGCCGGAGACCGTGGGACACCTTGGCGACACCTGCCTGGCCCGCCCCGCTGCTGATGACACCTCTCCTACTGCCTGACCCTGCAAGTCTCGATCGGTGTGGGCTCGGATGCGGTATGGTCCATCAGCATCTCGCTCATGGTCGCCTCGTCGCCCTTGCTCCACCACTGCAGGCCCTTGTCGGGCGTGAGACCCTGCTCCGTCGCGAAGCGCGCTCCGGAAGCCGAGCGTACATTGTACATCTCGAAGGTCCGTCCCTTGTATTCGAGCGTCGCGACGTGGGCCTCGTCACTGGTGTTGTCGTAGCGGACGTCGACCGTATTGCCGCTGTCACAGACATATGTCGCCGAAATAATCTCGGGTCTATCGCCGGGCACAGCCGGCGTGCCCGGCTCGTCGGCGATGGCCAGCCCGGCAAGACCGGTCAGGGCGATCGGCAGGACCGCGCGAACTGCCAGCCTCGAAATCAGATGACGGAGCATATCGGTTCCTTTCCGCTGACCGGCGAAACGCGTCGCCGATCGGCCATTTGCGTTTCCCGCGCCTCAACCATCGCCGTTCCTTGAGGCCGAAGGGTCAGCCGCGTCGCCCTTGCCGCCCGCCAGCAGAACCGCGATCCACCGGCTCGAAGGATCGAGCGCGCAATAGACGATGAAGACGATAAGGATCGGCACCCCGATGAAGGCGCCCGAAAGGCCCCACATGAAGCTCCAGAAGAAAACGGCGAAGATGACGGCGAAAGGCGAGATGGCGAGCGATGCCCCTGTCAGCAACGGCTCGAGGTAGCTGCCGATGACGAACTGGATAAGGTTGAGGCTGATGAACACGATGACGGCCATCTGCCACGATTCGAACTGCGCAATGGCGAACAAGGTGGGAAAGACGGTTGCGATCAGCGGCCCGAGAAAGGGAATGTAGTTGAGCGCGAAGGCGATGGCGCCCCAGGCCGCAGCCAGTTCGAGCCCTGCCGCGAGCGCGAAGGCCCACACGACGAGGCCGGTGAGGACGCTCGCCAGGCTGCGCACCGCCATGAAGCGGCGCAGCTTGGCGCCGATCTCGCGGTTGGCCGCAAGGACCTTCTCGCCGAAGGGCTGGACCGCGGGCGAACGGAGCCTCCGGCCGAAATCCTCGACCTCGAGCAGCCCGAGCATAACGAAGATGAAGACGAGAACGGCAAAACCGGCGACGCTGTTCAGCCGTCCCGCCACGCCTTGCGTGAAACCGACAAGCCAGGTCACGTCGAAACGATCGGCGAGCGGCCCGGCAATGGCGATGCCACGCTCGTCGAGCCAGCTCGTCCAGTCGACATAGATCGCCTGGAAACGCCCGGCATTGGCAAAAAGCCATTGGCCGAGCCGGCCGAACCCCCAGAACACGGCGGAGCCGACGACAACCACCACGACGATGGTCACCGTCAGCGTTATCAGCAGCGCGAGGAGCTTCGGCATCCGCCGCTGCAGCGCGGCCTGAAGCGGCCACACCAGCGCAATGACGAAAATCGAGAAGGTGAACGGGACGAGAATGGATTGCGCGAAATAGAGCAGCGCGAGAACGAGGATGCCCGTCGCAATCGGACTGATCGAACGGCTGGCGCCGAACCTTTCCATGTTGTGTCCAACACCTCTCGATCGATGCGACGATCAATGACTATCAGCGGCAGCCGCCACGCTCAACGGCAACGCCCTTGATATCATCGACCGTTGGCACCAGGCGAGCCGCGCCCGCAACCCAACGTCGCGACTTAACATTCCATTTACCCTGTTTGTTTACCAATCGGCCTCATTGAGAAGCGGTCACATCGGCGGGTCGCGGTCCGGCCAGGTGAACAGGGCGCTCAGCGATGGAAGGCGATGGTGTGACCAGACTGCGCGCAACAGGCACCTTTGCCGCCCTTGCAGTCGTCGGCCTGACGATTGCCGGTTGTGCCAACGGCTCGTTGCGGCACACCGCCAATCATGAATCCTGCGCCGTTGGACCCCAGGCATCGGAAACGCCGCCCACAACCATTGGATGCGCACCCCCGCCGCCGGAGCGCCTCATGACCAGTTCGGGAAGCTATGCGTTCAGCAGCGTCGGCAATGCTCCCGAGATCCTTGCAGCCGAAGCGCGGAGCAGCGCCGCCGGCGAAGAGGTCAACAAGGCTCTGGCCGGCAAGCTGCCGAGCGTCGGATTGCTCGCCACGGCCGGCGGAGGAACAGAGATAAACGATGTCGACGAGGGCCGCAGGACCGGCGGCACCTATTCCTATGCGCTCGGCCTCGATATCCCGCTCTATCAGGGCGGCCGGGCCGATGCGGCGATCAGCGCCGCGCGCGCCGACCACAGGGCATCGGCCCAAGCCGCCAAGGACCGCCGCGTCGCGACCGCCTATGAACTGGCGCTCGCGCTCGCCAGGATCAGCCAGCAGCGCGAAGCGATCGCCATCCTCGACCGGCAGCAGCGGACATTGCACCGGCTCGCCGGCGAGGTGAAGGCCGAAATCAAGGGAGGCGCCACCAGCCGCGTCGACGTCGACGACGTCAACCGCCAACTCGCCCATATCGCGGTCGCGCGCGAGGAGGCGCAGCTTGCCGTGACGGAGGCCGAGTACACGACCCGGCGGCTGGGTATCTCGGCGGACGCGAAGCTCCCCGACACGGCTGGCCTTGGCCTGCCCGAGAGCGAACAGGAGTTGGTGGCTCTGGCAATGCGCGAGAACCCGCGCGTCAAGGAACGGATGGCGAGAGTGGAAGGCGCGGAGGCCCGCGTGACGCAGGCCAAGGGCAAGATGCTTCCAACCGTCTCGGCCGGCGTCCGGCTGACCGGCGAGCAGGGTTTGCTGGCCGATGTCGACGATTCCCACCAGGGCGTCGCCGAGGTGCGTTTCTCCCTGCCGATCTACACCGGAGGTTCACGCTCCGCGACGATCCGGCAGCGCGCCGACGAGAAACTGTCGGCGCTGCTCGAGCGCGATGCCGCCGTCGAAGGCGTCGTTGCCGCGGTCCGCTCGGCCATCGACCGGCGCAACAAGGCCCGGCGCATGCTGACGCTCGCCGAGGTCGAGAAGCGCAGCGCCGCCACCATGCTCGAAGGGCTGCGCGCCGAGCGCAAGGTCGGCGAGCGCTCGACATTCGACGAGATCCGCGCCATCGAGAATTTCGCCAATGCCGAGCTCAACCTCACCCAGGCGCGCTACCAGTTGAGAGCAGCCGACTATACGCTGGCTGCCGAAACAGGGCAGATGGACCGGCTGGTCAGCTCAATGCCGGTTGCCGAACCGGTCAAGTAGAGCGGCTGCCGCACCCTATTCGGCAGCAATCCTGAAGCCGTCCGCGGGGCGCGCCAGCGCCGCCGAGAGCCGGGGGCGCAGCCTGTCGACAAGCACACGCACGTAAGGCTCCAGCACCATGCTGTCGTGGTCGCCGGCGATCTCCTGCACTTCAAGCTGGCCGACATAGGGCGTCCAGCCATTGTCGTCCATCGCGGCGTTGCGACCCTCCTGCAGGCGGCGCCCACCGCTCAGCGTGTAGAGGATGTTCAGCCTGGGCCGGAGCAACAGCATCTTGCCGGGCCAGGCCCGCAGCTCGTAGCGAGCCAGAGCGCGCCGGAACGCGGCCTCGATCTTCTGGTTCTGGAACTGCTTGCCGGAGTTTTCCGTCTCGGCCGCCTCGCGCTTCTGCCGCTTCTCCGCTTCCCAACGCGCGCGGTCGGCAAGCCAGCCGGTCACGAAAGACAATTTCTGGCGCCTGACGTCCTGTAGTTTCATCTGCAGCCGGTCGTATACGCTGAGCACGGGCTGGAAGGGCAGCGGCGTGTCGAGCATAACGACAAGCGCGACCTCCTCGCCATCGGCACGCAGTTGCTGCGCCATCTCATAGGCGGCGATGCCGCCGCCGGAAAAGCCGCCGAGCAGGTACGGCCCATGCGGCTGCACGCTGCGGATTTCGGCGATGTAGTCGCGCGCCATCTCCTCGAAGGTCTCGTGCGGCTCCTGCTCGCCATAGAGGCCGCGTGCCTGCAACCCGTAGACCGGGCGGTCGGTTCCGATCTGCAAGGCGAGTTGCCTGAGGTTGAGCACGTTGCCGAACATGCCCGAGCAGACGAAGAACGGCGTTTCGGACGGGTTGCGCCCGGGGCTCATGGCGACGAGATGCACCGGCTTCGGCTTGTCCGGCTGGGTGGCGTCGCCGGCCTCGCCGTCGGCGGCCGGCGCCGCGCGATCACCGATCAGGGCGGCACAGGCCGCGATGGTCGGCGCTTCGAAGAGCGCGGAGATCGGCAGATCGACCGAGAACTCCTTCTTGATCATGCGGAAGAGCCGCACGGCGATCAGCGAATGGCCGCCGATGTCGAAGAAGCTGTCGTCGACGCCGATCTTCTCGACACCCAGCAGCTCGCTCCAGAACCTGGCCAGCGTGCGCTCGGTCTCGTTGCGCGGCGCGACATAGTCGCTGTCGAGATCGGGACGTTCGAACTGCTCGCCTTCGGCCTTGCCGGGCGCGGCCGGCTGCGCCGCCCGCTTGCGCAGGACTTCGAGGTCCATGGAACTGATGATCGGCTCGGGCTCGCCGGTCGCCAGAGCGCGCATCAGGGCTTCGAACCCTTCGCCGGGAAGGATGCCCTGGCTTACCTGGGCGGCAAGCTGGAGAGCCGCCGGCGACGGCGACCCGTCGGCCTCGGCCGGCCGTGCCACGGCTTTCGGCTTGCGCGGCGAGACCAGCCCGAGATCGTCGTCGAGGCGACGCATCACGAAACGTTCGATCTCGACCACGACCTTGCCCACGGCATCGGTGATCGTGATGTCGAAGGCCATGTAGCCCGCGCCGTAGCCGATGTCGCGACTGAGCCGCGCCCAGCTCACGATGCCATGCGGCAGCCGACCGCGGACGGCGATCCGCCCGTAGGACATCGGCGCCCACAACACGGCCCCGTCATAGCCCGGGTCGAGTTTGAGGGCGAAACCCGTCGCGATGTCGAGAAGCGCGGGATGGATCAGGGCGTCGTCGCCGTCATAGGCTTCGGCAAGCTGAAGCTCGGCGACCGCTTCGCCCTGCCCCAAGGCCGTGGATTTCAGCACCTGCCAGCGCGGTCCGAAACGCACATGGCCGTCCTGCACGGAACGCAGGGCAGCGGTTCCCGTTGCACGCTCGACTACCGGGCAACGCGCTGCGGTGCCGGCGAGATCGACCTGCCCGGCGACGGCACCCGAGGGACGGAGGAAGCCTTCGACATAGGTCTCGAAGGAGGTGTCGCCGTCGGCGGAATGGCCGGCCGCTATCTCGATGCGGTGCCCGTCCTTGTCGGGCGTGATGCGAACCCGCAGGCTACGGCTCTCGCCATCCGCCACGACGAGCGGACGCAGGAAGACCAGATCCTCGATCGAAAGGCCGGAGGCGAGGCCGTATTCCGCCATTGCCTGAGCAATGATCTCGACATAGCCGGTGCCAGGAAGGACCGGCTCACCGGAAACCATGCGATGTTCGCCGAGCAGCCAGTGCGCCGCCGGCCCGATCTCGGCCTGCAGCCAGGGCGTGCCCTTGGCATCCTCGACCCATTCGTTGAAGAACGGCCCCTTCGCAGGTTCGGCAGCAGCGGCCGCCGATGCTCTTTCCGGGCGCGCCGTGGCCCGCGCGGCCAGCCCGACCTCGTTCCAGATGCCCCAATGGACGGCGACCGTCTTGCGGCCGGAATCGACCGCACGGCTCTCGGCATAGGCGTTGAGGTAGGCGTTCGCCGCCACATAGTCGACCTGGCCGACCGGCGCCGTGTCGGTGCTGGTCGAGGAGAACAGCACGACGAGGTCGAGCGGAATGTCGCGGAACACACGGTCGATGACGGCAGTCCCGTGCAGCTTCGGCGCCAGCACGGCTTCGATGCCGGCGACCGACTTCATCGGCAAGAGGTCGTCATCGACCACGCCCGCGGCATGGATGACGCCATTGATCGTGCCGAATTCGGCCTCAGCGGCCGCCGCGACCGCCGCCATCTCCTCCGGATTGCCGACATCGGCCGCATGGTAGACGATCCTGCGGCCCTCGCCCTCCAGCGCCGTGATCTGTTCCATCGCGCGGCGGACCCGGTCGCGGCGCGCATGCGAGCGGATATAGAGCGGCCAGTCCTGGCGCGGCGGAAGCGCTGTCCGCCCGACCAGCATCAGCTTGGCGTCGAAGCGCTCGCACAGCTCCTTGGATATCACGAGCGCCAGGTCTCCCAGCCCGCCCGTGATGATATAGACGCCCTCCTGGCGAAAGCCGGCAGCCGCGTCGACGGCGGGCGCCAGCGGCAGCTTCTGATAGCTGCGCGCCCAGCGGCGGCCGTTGCGATAGGCCACGACATCCGAGCCCGGCGCGGCGAAAAGATCGTCGCGAAGCCGCGCGTGCTGAGCCTTCACTGCGTCCGATGGTTTTGCACTCCGTGCCTCATGCACCGGCGGCAGATCGATCAGCCGCACGTCGACCCCTGATATCTCCTTGGGGATCACGAGCCCCGGCCCGAGGATCGTCGCCTTTTCCGGATAAGGCAGCGGCTCGTCGCCGACGCGCTGCATGCCGTTAGTCACGACGGTCAGTTGCACGCTCTCGCCGGTTTCGGCATCGCCGAGCGCCTGGGCGAGATGGACAAGGCTGTAGAAACCCTGTTCCTGGTTCTGGTTGAAAAAACTCGATCCGGGGCGATGGTCCTCGCCCGCGGTGACCAGCCACAGATGCAGGATGCGCGACGGCAGCGGGCCATCGGCTGCGATGCCGGAAAGCAGCGCGTCATAGCCGGCGCGCCCGTCTTCCGGACACAGGCTGTAGGCCTCGTCCGAGCGCCTTGCAAAAGTGTCGCCGACCTCCACCGTGCAGACGCGATGGCCGTCCGCCCTGAGGCTCTCGACCAGCGGCGCGCCGAAGCCGGCACGATCGAGGAAGATCAGGAACGACACCGGCGTCTTGTCGGCATCGATCGCGACATCAGGGACCGATAACCGCCATGTCGGCCGGTAGCCCCAGTCGGCGATATCGGGCAGCTTGCGCGGCGCATCCTCCGACGGCTCGGCGGAAGCGGCCAGGCTGCGTTCGATGAAATAGCGCTGATGCTGGAAAGGATAGGTCGGAAGCGACACGCGCCGCGCTCCGCTTCCTTCCCACAGACCGGCGAGCGGGACGTCGAGGCCGGTCGCCCAGGCGCGGCCGAGCGCGGCCGTGAGGTGGACGGCGTCATCCGTGTCGTCCTCGGCATGCGGCAGGCTGTTGATCACATGGTTGGCGCCGATGCCGGGCTGGAGTTTCACCAGCGAGGAAAGCGCCCGGCCCGGCCCGACCTCGATGAAGATGCGGCCGGGTTCTCCGGCGAGCAGGGCGACACCTTTCCCGAACTGCACTGTCGAGCGCAGGTGGCGCACCCAGTAGAGCGGATCGCGTGCTTCAGCATCGGAGAGCCAGGAGCCGCTGAGATTGGAGACGATCGGGATCGACGGCGCATTGAGGCGGATGCCGCGCAGGAATGCCTCGAACCGGCCGAGGATGGGCTCCAGCATGCGCGAATGCGCGGCGATGTCGATGGCGATTCGGGAAGCGTCCACGCCGCGCGCCTGCAGGTCGAGCCGGAAGCGCTCGAGATCCCCGTCGCGGCCGGAGACGACGCAGAGCTCCGGCGCATTGACGGAAGCAAGGTCGAGCTCATCAGGCAGGATCTCGGCGACCGCGCCGGCCGACAGCGGAACACTCAGCATGCCGCCGGCTTCGACGGTGTCGAACAGCTCGCCGCGCAGCCGCACGAGATTGACCGCGTCGCGCAGGCTCAAGACCCCAGCGATGCAGGCGGCCGCGTTCTCGCCCATCGAATGGCCGATCAGCGCCGCCGGCCTGACACCCCGATGCATCCACCAGCGGGCGACCGCCACCTCGACGATCAGGATCGCCGGGAGTTGGACGGACGGTTTGAGGAAGGCCGTCTCGGCCTCACCGCGCTCGACGCCGCGATCGAGCCAGACGCGGCGGATCTCCGCCGCCACCGCCCCATCGAGATAGGAGAGACCCTCGTCGATGGCAGCGCGGAAACCGTCGTCGGTCTTGTAGAGGGCATGCGCCATGCCGACATGCTGCGCGCCGCCGCCCGGAAACAAGAACACCGCGCCGCCGGCATTCTCGATCGCCGCATGGGTGTAGGCGCGCTTGCTTTCCGGATTGGTCAGCACGGCGATGGCGTCCTCGCGCCCCCGCGCGGCAACCACGCGGCGATGCTCGAAATGCTTGCGCCCGGCATGGAGCGTATAGGCCGCGTCGGTCATCGAGAGTTCAGGATGGTCCGCAAGCGCCTCGCCGAGCTGCGCTGTCGCGCGATCAAGTGCCTTGCGGTGCTTGGCCGAGAACAGGAAAAGCTGCGGGGCCGCCTCCGAGTTTGCTCCAGCCCCCGTCACGATCGCCGGCGCCTGCTCGACGATGGCATGCGCGTTGGTGCCGCCGACGCCGAGCGAGTTGACCGCGGCGCGGCGCGGACCCGGCACCTGCGGCCACCGGCTCAGGCGGTCATTGACCACGAAGGGGCTGCGATCGAAGGCGATCGCAGGGTTCGGTTTTTCGAAGCCGAGGGTGGGCGGAACCTCGCCATGTTTGACGATCAGGGTGGCCTTGATGAGGCTGACGACGCCGGCGGCCGTGTCGAGATGGCCGATATTCGATTTCACCGAACCGACGCGGCAGAAGCCTGTCCGGCTGGTGCTCTGGCGGAAAGCCTGGGTCAGCGCCTCGATCTCGATCGGGTCGCCGAGATAGGTCCCGGTGCCGTGGCACTCGACATAGTGGATCGTGTCGGCCTCGACGCCGGCGAGGCCCTGCGCCTCGATGATCGCCTCGGCCTGGCCGGTGACGCTCGGCGCGAGATAGCCGGCCTTGCTGGCGCCATCATTGTTGACGGCGGTGCCTTTGATGACGGCATGCACGATGTCGCCGTCGGCGATCGCGTCCGACAGCCGGCGCAGCACCACCACGCCGACGCCGCTGCCGAAGACGGTGCCGGCCGCGCGATGGTCGAAGGCCCGGCAATGGCCGTCCGGCGACAGGATCTCGCCCTCCTGGAAGGTGTAGCCGCGCCGGTGCGGCAGTTCGATGGTCACGCCGCCGGCGATCGCCGTCTCGCATTCTCCGGCGAGCAGGCTCTGACAGGCAGTGTGCACCGCCACCAGCGACGTCGAGCACGCCGTCTGCACATTGACGCTGGGGCCGCGCAGGTCGAAGGCGAAGGAGACGCGGGTGGCGAGGAAGTCCTTGTCGTTGCCGGTATGGCGCAGCAGGAACATGCCCACCTGGTCGACGAGTTGCTTGTTGCTGCAGACGTTGAAGTAGAAATAGCTGCCCATGCCGCAGCCGGCGAAGACGCCGACCGGACCGGCGCTGGAATCGGGCGTGCGGCCGGCATCTTCAAATGCCTCCCAGGCGCATTCAAGGAACTGCCTGTGCTGGGGATCCATGATCGCGGCCTCCTTCGGGCTCAGCCCGAAGAAATCGGCATCGAACATCTCCATATCAGGCAGGTCGGCGGTGCGGCGCACATAGTTCGGGTGGTGGATGCGGCTGGCCGATTCTCCGGCAGCCAGGAGCTCCTCCTCGGAGACGTCATGGATCGATTCCACGCCGTTGCGCAGATTGTCCCAGAACGCGCCGACGCTGGTGGCGCCCGGCACCCGCAGCGCCATGCCCACGATCGCGATATCGTTCGGTGATAGCTGATCGGGTTCGTCGATCATCAGCCTGCCCCGCTTTGTCGTCCCTTTGTCCGGCCTGGCCGGATCGGCGCGTAGCGCACGGACCTGCCCCACAGGCCATTTAGCTTGATACGCCGCCTTTGTCTTTCCATCGCCCGGAAAAGTTGAAATCGTCCTTAAGGATCGGCGCTACGCGGCCACATTCGCAAAAACCGTAGGGGCGGCCAGCCACGCTCCGGGCAGCAGGGTTATTAAAAAATTGCGGTACCCGTAGCAATTGTAATCGGAACGAATACGATCATTTACGCAAAGCCGTCTATAAGACGCGCGCAGACAACCCAAAATTGACGGTCATGAATATGGTCCATCGAAACTTCGACTGCGTCCTGGTGGGCGACGAATCGCTGCTGGTGCAATGCGCCGACATCTTGAAGGGCCGCGGCCATCGCATCGCGGCGATCGTGACCGAAAGTGAAGCGAACCGGAGCTACGCAGCCAGGAACGGCCTGCGCGTGACCGGCTGGGGCGACAGCCTGGAAGCCCAGCTCGAAGGGATCGACTTTGACTGGCTGTTCAGCGCCGCAAATCTGCGCATGATCCCCGAGGCCGTGTGGCGCAAGGCACGGTCCGGTGCGGCGAATTTCCACGATGGGCCGCTGCCGCGTTATGCCGGCCTCAACGCGCCGGCTTGGGCGATCCTCGAAGGCGAAACGTCGCACGGCGTGACATGGCACGCGCTGGCCTCCGGCGTCGACGAAGGTGGCATCTATATCCAGCAGAGCATCGACATCGCACCCGACGAGACCGCGCTGATGCTCAACACCAGATGTTTCGAAGCCGGGATCGACACCTTCTCCACTTTGCTCGACGGTATCGAGAACGGTACGCTCGCAGCGCGTCCGCAGGACCTGACGGGCCGCTGCTACTACGCCCGGAAGAAACGCCCGGAGGCAGCCGGGACGCTCGATTTCGAACACCCTGCGCGTGTGCTCGAACGGCTGGTGCGGGGGCTCGACTTCGGCCCCGGCTATGCCAATCCGCTGGTGACGCCGAAGCTCAAGACCGAGAACGGTATCTTTGCAGTGACGAAGCTCGCCTCGACCGGCCAGAGGGCCGGCGCGCCGGCCGGCACCGTCATGTCGGTTTCACCCGAAGGCGCCGTCATCGCGACGGCGGACGATCTCGTCCAGGTCGAGGCGTCGCGCATCGGCGACGGGGCGCCGCTCGCATCGACGCTGGCGCCTCATACGATCCTGCCCCGGCTGGATGCCGACTGGTCGCGCCGGCTCGGTGAGGCGGCGACTGATGTCGTCGGTCACGAGGAAACGGCGCGCAAGCTTGTCGCGGCCGCACGCGACGTCGACCTCATCGACGTCAAGCCATGGTCGGCCGGCCAGATCGCCGACACCGCTACGCTTCCCCTCGACCTGAGCTTGCTCGGCCGCGACGGCAAGGTCGCCGCCATTGCTGCCTTTGTCCTGCGCCTGAGCGGCGAGAGCGCGGCATCCCTCGCCTTTGCCGACGAAACGATCAGCGGCCGCGCCGCCGCCTTCCCCTTCTATTTCGCGGACTGGGCCCCCCTGAATGTCGGTGCCGGCGACGATATCTCGGTCGCGGATTTCTCGCGGCACATGGCCGAAACGGTCGCCGCGACCCGGCGGAAGGGCGCACATCTCAGCGACCTCACCAGGCGTCTTCCCGGCCTTGCCGATACCAGGCTGACGATCGGCCTCGTCGAGGGAAGCGAAGCCGCCCGCGCTGCATTGCCGGGCGGCTCTGCACTCGCCTTCGTCCTTGATGCCGGGGGCGACAGGCTGGTCTTCGACCGCAGCCGCATCGGCGAAAGCCAGGCACGCGACATCGCCTCGCGGCTGGCCGTGCTGGCAAAGGCCTTCGCCGCCGGCACCGGCCGCGTCGCCGATTTGCCGCTGATGTCGCCTGATGAAGAAAGCCAGGTCCTCCACACCTGGAACGACACTGCCCGCGACTATGACCGCGGCGCCACCATGCATCGGCTCATCGAGGACCAGGTCGACCGCACGCCCGATGCCGTTGCGGTGGCGAGCGGGGCGCATTCGCTCACCTATCGCCAGCTCGACGAACAGGCCAACAGGATCGCGCATGCGTTACGAGCACAGGGCGTCGGCCCCGACACCATGGTCGGGCTGCATGTCTCGCGTTCGGTCGAGCTCGTCGTCGGCGCGCTCGCCATCCAGAAGGCCGGCGGCGCCTATGTGCCGCTCGATCCGATGTTCCCGGCCGACCGCCTCGCTTTGATGGTCGAGGACAGCGCGGCGCCCATCGTGCTCACCGAGCGCGCTTTGCTCGGATCGCTGCCTGTTCCGGCAGCGAAGCTGATGTGCATCGAGGATATCCTCGATGCCGGCGGCGCCACCGAGCGGCCGGCGAGCGGAGTGAAGCCGGACAATCTCGCTTATGTGATCTACACGTCCGGTTCGACCGGCCGTCCGAAGGGCGTGATGCTCGAGCATCGCAATGTCGCCAACTTCTTCGCCGGCATGGATGAGCGCATTCCGAGGCCGGCGACCGGTCAGCCGGTCTGGCTAGCGGTCACCAGTCTTTCCTTCGACATTTCGGTGCTGGAGCTGTTCTGGACGCTGTCGCGCGGCTTCAAGGTGGTGATCCATTCGAGCGAGGTGCAGGCCCACAAGCCGGGCCGGCGGCTCGGCGGCAGGGATGGGCGCCAGCTCGACTTCGGCCTGTTCTACTGGGGCAATGACGACGGCGCCGGTCCGGCAAAATACCGGCTGCTCCTCGAAGGCGCCAAATTCGCCGACACGCATGGCTTCCAGGCTCTATGGACCCCCGAACGGCATTTCCACGCGTTCGGCGGTCCCTATCCCAATCCTTCCGTCACCGGCGCGGCGGTCGCGGCGGTCACGAAGAACCTCTCCATCCGTGCCGGCAGCTGCGTCCTGCCGCTGCACCATCCGGCGCGCGTGGCCGAGGAATGGGCCGTGCTCGACAATATCAGCAACGGCCGCGTCGGGCTGGCCTTCGCCTCGGGCTGGATGCCTGAGGATTTCGTGCTGCGGCCGGAGAACGCGCCGCCGCACAACAAGGCCGCCATGCTGCGCGACATCGAAACCGTGCGCAGGCTGTGGCGCGGCGAGAAAGTCGCGTTCGATTTCGGCAAGGGCAAGGTCGACGTGGTCACGCAACCCCGGCCGGTCCAGGCTGAGCTGCCGGTGTGGGTGACGACGGCGGGCAATCCGGAGACCTATCGCGAGGCCGCCCGGCTCGGCGCCAATGTGCTGACCCATCTGCTCGGCCAGTCGATCGACGAGCTCGCCGACAAGATCCGGATCTATCGCGCAGCAATCGTCGAGGCCGGCCGCAACCCGGCCGACCACAAGATCACGCTGATGCTGCACACGCTGCTCGGCGCCGACCGCGAGGAAGTGCGTGCCCAGGCGCGCGAGCCGATGAAGGACTATCTGCGCAGCGCCACCGCGCTCATCAAGCAATATGCCTGGGCCTTCCCGGCCTTCAAGAAGCCGCAGGGCATCGCGCAGCCGATGGATATCGACCTGCAGTCGCTCGACGCGGAGGAAATGGATGCCATCCTCGAATTCGCCTTCCTGCGCTATTTCGAAGACAGCGGCCTGTTCGGCACGGTCGACGACGCCCTCGGCCGCATCGAGCAGATCGCGGCGATCGGCGTGGACGAGGTCGCGTGCCTGATCGACTACGGCGTGCCCAGTGACATCGTGCTCGAACGCCTTGTGCCGCTGGCCGAAGTCGTCGCGCGCTCGCGGACGGCTCCCGCCCCGGAGGGCGAAGTGGAAGCCGGCCTCGCGGCGGAGATCGATCGGCACGGCGTGACGCATCTCCAATGCACGCCGTCCATGGCCCGCATGTTCCTCATGAACGAGGACGACCGGCGCGCGCTCGGCGCGGTCCGTCACCTCTTCATCGGCGGCGAGGCCCTGCCGGCCTCGCTGCTGGTCGACCTCCGCAAGGCGACAGCGGCCAGCGTCGAGAACATGTACGGCCCGACGGAGACGACGATCTGGTCTTCGACATTGTCGGTCGGAGCGGCCGAGGGCGTCGTCCCGCTGGGGCGGCCGATCGCCAACACGCAGCTCTATGCGCTGGATGCCAGCCGCCGGCCGGTGCCTCCAGGCATGCCGGGCGAGCTCTATATCGGCGGCGACGGGGTGGCCCGCGGCTATCACAACCGGCCCGACCTCACGGCCGAGCGGTTCCTGCCCAACCCCTTCGCGCCCGGCCGCTTCTACAGGACCGGCGACCTCGTGCGCTTCACGGCCGACGGCACGCTGCAGTTCCTCGGCCGCGCCGACCACCAGGTGAAGGTGCGTGGTTACCGGATCGAACTCGGCGAGATCGAGGAACGCATCGCGGAATTCCCTGGGATCGCCGAGGTCGTCGTGATGGCTCGCGAGGATCGCGCGGACGATGTTCGCCTGGTCGCCTATCTCAGGCTTTCGGGCCAAGGGATCGACGAGGAGGCGCTTCGCCAGAGCCTGGCCAGGACCCTGCCGGACTATATGGTCCCGGCGCATTTCGTGACGCTCGCCGCGTTCCCGCTCACGCCGAACGCCAAGGTCGACCGCAAGGCGCTGCCCAGGCCCGATATCGTCTCGGCTCAGGCGGCACCCACCTATGTCGAGCCGACCGACAACGTCCAGCGGGAGATTGCCGAGACCTTCCGGCGCATCCTCGGCGTTGACAAGGTCGGACTTTCCGACAGCTTCTTCGCGCTCGGCGGCCATTCGCTGCTGGCGGTCCAGGCCCATCGCGAGCTGAAGGCCGGCGTCGCGCCCGACCTGCTCATCACCGACCTCTTCCGTTTCCCCACGGTGAAAGGGCTGGCCGAGCATCTGTCGCATCGCGGCCAGGCGGACGATCGCCTGAGCAAGGTCGCCGACCGCGCCGCCATGCGGCGCGCCGCACTCTCCGACCGCCGCGCCGGCCTGATGGGAGCGCGCAACGCCGGATGACCCTCGCTCTGGCCGGCCTCTTCGACGCCGACATCCGTGTCGCGCAGGGCGACCCGCGCGCCGGGTGGGGCGAGCCCCTGCCGGGCGAGGCGGCTGCGGTCGCACGGGCCTCGCCGGCACGCCGACGCGAATTCATGGCAGGGCGGGCGCTCGCGCGCCGGGCTATGGCAGCGCTCGATGTGACGGCAGCCGCTATCCCTGCGGCTGAAGACCGGGCGCCGGTCTGGCCGTCCGACGTCAGGGGCAGCATCAGCCATTGCGCGGATTGGTGCGTGGCAGCGGCCGCGCGCGCCGATGACGGCTATTTCTCGATCGGCGTCGATATCGAGCCGGCCGAACCGCTGGACGCCGACCTGATCGAAGAAATCTGCACGGCGGAGGAACGCCGCTGGCTGACCGAACAGCCGGTCATGCGCCGCGATCTCCTGGCGCGCATGATCTTCTGCGCCAAGGAATGCGCCTATAAATGCCAGTATCCGCTGTCGGGCCAGTTGCTCGACTTCCAGGCGCTGTCGATCCGAATCGACGAGATATCGAGCGGGCTAGAGCAATTCCAGCAAAAGTGCGCAGCGGTTTTGCGTCCGGAATTGCGTAAAAACAAAGAGTTAGAGCATGGCCGCTATTCGGAGAAAAGCGGAAATGCTCTAGAGCAATTCCAGCACGGACGCGCCAAGCGGGATACCCCCCTCTGTCCTGCCGGACATCTCCCCCTCAGGGGGGGAGATTCGCTGTCCTCGTACGGCGGAACCCGGTTCCGCGACGTCGATGATTGGCGGTGTCAGGGCGGCCAGCCAATCTCCCCCCTTGAGGGGGAGATGTCCGGCAGGACAGAGGGGGGTGCCACCGCGCCAACGTCATGCCCACCGAGCATTGCGTCCCGTGCCGTGGCTCCCGAGGAAAACGGAAATGCCGGGGCCGCATCGGCCTTCACAGCCCGCTTCGAAATCGACGCAGCGCCGTTCAGGAAGGGCGACGAGCTCGCCGGGCGCATCACACTGGACGGCGGCTACATCGTCGCGGGAATGGCGCTCAAGCGCGAGGCCATGGGATTGTCATGACATCAGCGATGACAGACGACCGCCTTGCCGACCCGGCTGCCGCACCCGACGGCCGCAACGGCACCTTGCTCCTGGTGACGGCCGTGCGCCTGCGCAACGGCCCGCGCGGCCTGCAGCTCGACGACCAGACCTGCGCCGGTATCAGCCGCTGGGCCGAGCGTTTCGAAAGGGTCGTCTATGCCGGCATCCTGCAGGAAGCCGAGCAGGAGGAATCGACCTCGATCCACTGGGTCGACGTCTGCGACCTGCCTAACGCCGACCGCCTTCGTTTCCTCGCTCTGCCCATGGCCTACCGGATCGGCGCCTTCGCCAGGACCTATCGTCCGACGCGCCGGCTTCTCGCCGACGAGATCGGCCGAGCCGATCACCTCTGCTTCACTTTGGGCTATCTCACCGGCGACTGGGCCGCCGTCGCCGCGCTCGAAGCCCGGGCCCAGGGACGGCGTTATGCCGTCTGGTTCGACCGGGTCGAGCATGAGGTGCTGCGCAACGCGCTGCCGACCATGCCGTTCAAGCGCCGGATGAAGGAGAGCCTGACGCTGCCGCTCATGCAGGCTTACCATCGGCGCCTCACGCGACGCGCCACGCTCGCCCTGCTCCAGGGCATGGATACGTTCAACGCCTATTCGGCCTACAGCAGCAATCCCGCCTGCGTCTACGACGTCCACACCAGCGCGGAAGACTTCGCTCCTGCCTCCGCCGTCGAAGCCAAAGTGGCGCGCATCGAAAGCGGGGCGCCGCTGCGCATCGCCTATGTCGGCCGCGCGGCCGAGATGAAGGGGCCCTTCGACTGGCTCGACGCGCTCGCCCGGGCGAAGCAACGCGGCGTCGCCTTCGAAGCGCGCTGGCTGGGCGACGGCCCCTTGCTGGCTGAAGTGAAGCGGCGCACCGCCTGTCTCGGCATTGCCGACAGCGTCGACTTTGCCGGCTTCGTTTCCGATCGCGGCCTCACCCTTTCGGCCATGCGCGAGGCCGACCTCTTCCTGTTCTGCCACAAGACCCCGGAATCGCCCCGCTGCCTGATCGAGGCCCTGGTCTCGGCCTGTCCGATCGTCGGTTATGCCGGCGCCTATCCGCAAGGGCTGATCGCGGCCGACGGCGGCGGCCTGCTCACGGCCATGAACGATGTCGATGCCCTGGCAGGGTCGATCGCCGGCCTCGACGGTGACCGTGGGCGGCTGGTCCAACTGGTGCGGGACGCCGCAACGGCTGGGCAGCGCTTCGACGAGGAGAAGCTCTATCGCGAGCGCGCCGACCTGATCGCCACTTATGCATGACCGGCGGTTCAGGCGCTATGCGGCCCTCGCCCTCCTGCCGGCCGCCTTCATCTTCGCCATGACCGGCGACGCCATCGTGCCCCCCTATGCGCCGCCGCCCCAGGTCGCGGTCGATGCCGGCAGTCTCTTCGTCTCCGGCCACAGTCTCACCGACCGGCCGCTGCCCGACATGCTGGAGGATATTGCCCGCCAGGGCGGCAGGACGCTGTTTTGGCAACGCCAGCATATCGGCGGTTCGTCCATCCGGCAGCGATCCGAGGGAAGCGAGCCTGGCAGGCCCGGCTCCGGCTATGCCGCCGGCACCGACCGGGACGGAAATCCGATCGACGTCCTGGCGGCGTTCGGCGCCGGCTACGACGTTCTGATCATCACCGAATGGCACCGGGTGCTCGACGCGATGCTGCGTGAAGGGACGGCCGGGCAGCTGCGCGATTTCCAGGACAGGTTCATTGCGGCCAATCCGGACGGAGCGAGCTTCTTCTTCGCGCCCTGGACCGACCTGTCCGACCCGGCGGATCCCTCCGACTGGATCGCCTACGAACGTGCCGCATCTCCCATCTGGCAGTGCCTGGTCGAGACGGTGAACAGGAGCCTCGCGCGTGGCTCGCGCGCCGACCGCATCGGCTTCATCCCGGCATCGCTGGCGCTCGCCGAACTCGTGGAGCGGCTGACCTCGGACGGCCTTCCGGGCTTCTCGGGCATGTCCACGCCAGACATCGTCGCCGCTCTCTTCTCCGACCGCGTGCATCTCACCGAGCTCGGCACCTATTTCACGGCCGTCGTCACCTACGCCTCGGTGTTCGGCGAGGAAGCCGCGACGGCCGCGCCGCCCACCACGCTCGATCCCGTGCGGGCCGAAGCACTGCGCGACTTCGCGATCGGTTTCGTGGCGCGCTGGCAAGCGCAAGCGCCGGCGGGCGACTGTAACGGCGTCCCCGTCGGCTTCATCCTCGCCTATACCGGCTACATGGAGCGCACCTATTCCAGGCCCGAAATGGGCTATGTCCCGGCGCAGGTGAAGCGGCTGCGCGACACGGCGCGCTTCCTCTGGCGCTTGAGATCGGGCGGCGTTCCTCCGGAGGGCTGAGTTTGCAGGGCCAGCGGCGCCACCTCCTCTTCGTCATCCACGGGCGAGCGCACGCAGCGAAGCGCAGGGCGCGATGACCCGTGGATCCATGCCGTGACCGATCCGAAGGCCGCAGGCGGTCGAGAAAAGGGGATGGCCGGTGGGTCCACCCAGGCCCTTGGGCATTCTGCACCGGAGCAGTCGTCCGCGATGTCACGGCATGGATTCTCGGGTCACCTGCGGCTCGCTGCGCTCGCCTGCGGGCCCGAGAATGACGAAGGCGGGAGGTTGCTGCTCGGCGACATGCGTATCTCCCGACGCCGACGATTTGCCGGAGCGCCCTCCCTTCTCTCGTCATTCTCGGGCCGAAGTACGCCGCGGAACGGCGTGCGAAGTGACCCGAGAATGACGAAGGTGGGTGGTCGCTGCTCGGTGACATGCTTATCTCCAACGCCGACGATTTGCCGGAAGCGCAATCCCCTCTTTCGTCATTCTCGGGCCGAAGCACGCCGCGGAGCGGCGTGCGAAGTGACCCGAGAATCCATGCCGTGACGTGGACGCAAACTGCCGACGGTCGAAAAAGGAACGCTACCAGCCCGTCCCTCGGAACAGTTCATACCATTCCGGATTGAGGCTCTCGATCAGTTCGATCTTCCACTGGCGCGGCCAGTGTTTCAGGGTTTTCTCGCGCTGGATCGCGTCGCGGATGTCGAAGTGTTCCTCGTACCAGACAAGACGCTGTACGCCGTAGCGGCTGGTGAAGCGCGATCCCGTGCCCTCCTTGTGCTCGGGGATGCGCCGGCCGAGATCGTTCGTGACGCCGATATAGATGGTGCCGCGTTTCTGGCTCGCCGTCATGTAGACATAACCGGTCATGCGGGGAGGCTATCCGAAACGGCCTCGATTGCAAGCCATGGTTGAGGTGGTCGCATTCCGCACTGTGACAGCCGTCCGCAACGTCACGGCATGGATTCTCGGGTCACCTGCGGCTCGCTCCGCTCGCCTGCGGGCCCGAGAATGACGAAGGCGGGGCGGCGCCGCTTCCAGGCAGGTGGACCGTGACGGTAACATATCCACTTCGTCATCCATGGACGTGCGCACGCAGCGAAGCGAAGGGCGCACCGATCCGTGGATCCATGCCGTGACCGATCCGAAAGCCGAGACGGTCGAGGAAGAGGATGGCTCACCGATGCACGCGCCCAAGCCCGCACTGCACCGAAGCAGTCGTCCGCGATGTCACGGCACGGATCCACGGGTCATCGCGCTCTTCGCTTCGCTCCGTGCGCTCGCCCGTGGATGACGAAGGGGAGATGTTGCCGCCCTACTCCCCCCGCTTCCGATCCGTCCGCACCCATGTCCCACTCCGCGAACCAAACGCCAGCTTCGGATAGAGCGCCAGCTTGCGCAGCACATAGGGAACGACCCGCAGCAGCGAGCGCGGCGGCAGCGCATCCCGGCCGAAGACGCCCCATGCAAGCAAGGCGGCGATGACAAACAGACCTAGGCCAAAACCCGACACGATCAATGCGAGCTGTCCGAGCGACAGGGCAAACGTCAGCACCGCAGTGATAACGAAGGCCGCCGTCATCAGCATCAGGAGCAGCGTGAGCGGCGGCACCAGCACGTCGAGGGCGACCGCGATCACATCGGCCCTGCCGGAGCGCAAAGCCGCGGGCAGCTGACCGAAAGCCGAGGCGATCATGCCGATATGCCCCTCCTCCCAGCGCCGCCGCTGCGAGGACGCGCCCTCCTGGGTATAAGGGAAATGGCTGCTGATGCGGGCATGTTCGCAGAACAGGGCCGGCGTGCCGCGGCGCGCGAGGTCGAGGCCGAGCTTCATGTCCTCGACGAGGCTCGCATGGGCGAGGTCGGCATCGCGGATGATCGCCCAGGGAAAGGCCATGCCCGTGCCGGTGAGGTGGCAGGGAAGGCCGAGCCGGTGAAGCCCGGCCGGACGCACATGGTTCTTGATCAGGAAGGCCAGTTCGGCAACCTGCAGATTGAGGCCTCCGCCGGGCGGAACGGACATCAGGTTCAGGCCCTGGACGGGCCGGCCGGTCGCCGAGGCGAGTGCAACGAGCCGATCCACCGAGCCCGGATCGAGCCGGCAGTCGGCATCGACGATGACGACGACCTGCGGCGGCGCCTTGTCGAGATGCTTTATCCCGAAATCCAGCGCATATCCCTTGCCGCGCGCCGACGCGTCCCGGCGCTCGACGACTTCGGCCCCCGCCTCGCGCGCTTTGACCGCCGTGGCATCGGAGCAGTTGTCGGCGACCACGAGCATGCGGTCGCCGGGTCGGAGCTGACGGCGCAAGGCGATCACGGTCTCCGCTATGCCGTCCTCTTCGTCATGGGCCGGCACGAGGATCGCGGCCGACGGCCTGACGTCCGGAACCATTGCTGCCGGCACGCCTCGCCGGGTCGCGGCGGCGAAAACCTCCACGGCGAAGACCACAACCGGAACCAGCAACACCAGATTGGCGATCACCAGGACAAGAAGCACAAGACCGACCATTTTTCCCTAACGCACGCAGGACCGCGTCCAGTCTAACCCATCCAATTTAACGATGTTTTGCGATTCGCAGCATTTGCAGGCGGGCACCCTTGACGTGCCGATCTCCAATGATGTTAGACAACCAGAGATAAAGGGCGCCCATGGCGCACGCTGGCGGGGTCGTCGCCGCGGGGGTTCATTTTGGCAGTCAAGGAAAACAGCGGCGCCGGGCAAGCGCCAGTCCCGGCGATTCAGCGGACGCATTTCCTCGGCGTGCCCTTCGACAGGATCACCTTCAACGATGTCGTCGCGCTGATCGACCTCATGCGGGAGTTCGACGGCTTCCGATATGTCGTCACGCCCAATGTCGACCACGTCGTCCGCTTCTCGGGCAGCCGGGAACTCAGGGCCTGTTACGAGAATGCCTGGCTGACGGTCTGCGACAGCAAGCCCCTGGTCCTGCTCGCGCGCCTGATGCCGCTCACCCTGCCCCGCGTCACCGGATCCGACCTGACGGCAAGCCTGTTCGGCAACGTGATCCGTGACGGCGACCGCATCACCATCATCGCGCCGAACGAGGCGGTGGTGGAAAAGATGCGGGCGAAATATCCCCGCCTCCATATCCGGGCCCATGTCCCGCCCTTCGGCGTGGGCGACAATCCGGCCGAGCTCGCGCGTTGCATCGAGTTCGCCGTCGCCGAGAAGGCCGACTTCGTCTTCATCGCGATCGGCGCTCCGCAATCCGAGAAGATCGCCTATGCCATGTCGAAGAACAAACGCGCCTCCGGCATCTGCCTCTGCGTCGGCGCCTCGCTCGAATTCATCACCGGCATGAAACGACGCGCGCCGCGCTGGATGCGCAAGGTCGGGATCGAGTGGATGCATCGCCTCGCCTCCGACCCCAGGCGCCTCTGGCGCCGCTACGCCTTCGCCATCGTGCCGTTGCTGAGGCTGACCGTTGCGGAGTTCCGGCAGCGTCGGAAGGTGCGGACGGCTTCGGGAGGTTATGGGGCGGGGGCGCAGGGAAGCCAGTCGTTCGGCGACAAGTCGGACGTAAAGACGAGAGGGTGACGGTCCGACGATCGGCAGCCAGATTGGAGTACCGCTCGCGCTCCTGCGGACCTTCTCTCAAGAAATCCAAACTTAATGCTGTAACCCTAACGCTACGTTCTCAGGACTCCGCGACGGGCGACGGCTTTGCGCCGCTAGTCAGGTATTGCCTCAAGAGGTCAGATTGGCCAAATACCGACGTTAATCTCGGTTTGGCTAAATCATAGTTACGCGCTACGATGGCTTTAGGGGGACTTGATGGTCGAAGAACCGGGGCTGCTGTTCGACAACAGATTCATGGAACGGCATGCGGGATCGATCATTATAGATCCAGCAGTGGCGATCGTAGAGTTGGTTGCCAATGCCTGGGATGCTTGGGCAACCAAGGTCAATATTGTCTGGCCTGAGCGCGGCGATGATGCGGCGTTCTCGATTCAGGACAATGGCAAAGGCATGACCGACGCGCAGTTCCAGACGCGCTGGAAGACGCTCGACTACAACCGGATGCGCGAGGAAGGCGGCGAGTCCATCCCACCGCCTGAACTGGCGGACTTGCCGCCGCGCACCACCTATGGCCGAAACGGTAAGGGTCGCCATGCCGCCTTCCGGTTCGGCGAGGCCTATCGTGTACGGACCTGGAGAGACGGGACTTCTGTCACTTTCGAAGTGCGCCGCGGCGCGACCCAGCCGTACACGGTCGAGCGGCTCGCGATCGAGACCGAAGTCGACGGCCACGGGACCGAAATCTTGGCGATAAATCCACAACGGCTCCTGATGACGCCCGAAGAGGCACGTGAGGTCGTGGGCACGCGTTTCCTTGCCGATCCCAATTTCACGGTGACAATCAACGGCACCATGGTGACCTTCGACGACATCCCCGAGGCGCAGCGGCGGACTGTCGACATCGATGTTCAGGGCTACGGCACCGCGCGAATGGTCGTGATCGACACTCAGAAGGCGGACAAGACCACCCGCCAGCACGGCATTGCCTGGCGCGTCAACAACCGCATCGTTGGTGCGCCCGGCTGGGTCGGGTTCGATCAGGAGCGTCTGGTCGACGGCAGGAGCAGCGAGGCCAAGCGCTTCATCTTCATCGTGCGCGCCGACTTCCTTACTAACGAAGTGCTGCCCGACTGGTCGGGCTTCTGGCCCAATAGCCAAGCTTGGCCGGCGACCCAGACCGCGGTGCATGCCAAGATCCGCGAATATCTGGGCGAGTTCAGCGCCGATCGCCGGCGCGAGACTAAGGAGACGGTTCGCGAGAATCTCGGCCGCACGGTCGCGCAGCTCACCCCTATGAGCCGCGGCCGCTGGAACGAGTTTGTCGACCGGGTCGTCGACACCTGCCCGTCGATGAACCTTGACACGGTCGAGCAAGTTGCCGGCGTGCTTGCCAATCTCGAGTTGGCGACCAGCAAATATGAACTAATTGCGAAGCTTCACGAGATGAGGCCTGGGGACCTCGACGAACTCAACGCGCTGCTAGTCGACTGGACGGTCCGAACCGCCAAGCTCGCACTCGATGAGATTGCCCAGCGGCTAAAGCTGATCGAGGAACTCGACCAAAAGCTGCGTGACGAAACGATGGAGGAAGTTGGCGATCTGCAGCCACTGTTCGATCGCAGTCTCTGGGTGTTCGGCCCTGAATTCGAGAGCCTCGAGTTCACGAGCAACCGCGGCATGACCGAAGTGATTCACAAGATCTTCGGCCGCCGGGAGCAGGGCAGCCGGCTGCGGCCCGATTTCGTGATGCTACCCGACGGAAGCGTCGGCTTCTACAGCCGCGATTCGCACGACCTCGGCCACGAGGTCGATGGCGTATCGCGGCTCGTGATCGCCGAGATCAAGAAGCCGGGCGTGCTGATCGGCTCGAAGGAGAAGCAGCAACCCTGGCAATACATTCGAGAGCTGATGAACAAGGGGCTCGTTACTGACGCCACGAACGTCACCTGTTATGTACTCGGCTCACACATCGACCCGGCGGAAGCGGGCGACGAGACCAAGAATAACGGTCGGGTTACCATCCGCGCGATAACGTACTCTACCTTCGTCAAGCGCGCGGAGAAGCGCATGCTGGGCTTGCGCGACAAACTGCGCGATGCGCCTTTTCTAAAGGAGAGGGGCATTGATCCCGAAACCTACATGCAGCCGCAGCAGCCGCGACAGGGTGATCTTCTCGACGGGGTCGCCCGGCCAGCCTTAACGGCTTCGGCAGATAGATACCACCCATAGCGTTTCGAGATAACAAATCCTGCCCGGCTCGCGTCCCAGCTTCGCTTCCACTTGAACGAGCTGGGTTCGCGCAACGCACATCACGAATTCGAGCACCTAGCGTGCCACCTCGCGCGGGAATTGCGGTCACAGTGCACTCATTGGAATGCCCATTCGTGCGCCTTCGGCGGTCGCACTCCGCAATCGGCCGCTCGGCAATTAAGTGCACTGTCACCGTATTTCCTTTCAGGCTCGCAGCCTGTTCAATGGATTGGATCTTGATACTGACATAGGCTCGGTCAGACAGTACACGTCCGGCCTGCTGGGAATGGCCAAACCCTACGCCGTTGGCGGTTACGTCGTTTGACGTATCTTTCAGTTCACGTAGAGGCTTTCATGAACTGTCAGAATCAGGCATAGAACGGGGATACGATCACGTAAGCGCTTACTTGGATTGCTCTTTTTCGGCTAGGCCTGCCGATCACCGGTAAAACTGTCTCTATAAAGAAGTTCATGAGGCCCATTAAATTTCGAAGCGCGATGAAAATCGAAACTTTTGGAGCTTTAGCCATGCCTGATCTTGTCCCTCTCTTTGTAGCCTTCACGTCCCTACCTGCCGCGCACCTCGTCGCGCTGATCGCCATCGGATGTCTCGCCCTCGCCGGGTTTTGCATCTACGCAATTCTCTTGATCGCGAAGAAGCACTGATGGAACGCGTCCGTCAGTGGGTGCCGCTTCCGACCCTCTGGATCGAGGAACGCGGGCTATCGGCATTTCAATGGGGTGGCGCAGGGCAGGGGTCGAATAATGCTGCGGCTCTGCTTTGCCTGATCCTCATTGCGCACCATGCAGACGGACACGGCCGCGCCCGTCTGACATACGAACAGATTTCCGACATGAGCGGCTTAAGCCGCGCAAAGATCGCAGCGGGATTGAAAATTCTGCATGAGGGTGAGTTCGCGCGGAACGTTGACAAGAGCCATTTTCGCTTGACGCACTTTGATACGACGGTGCGCGGATGGGGTCAGCTACCTGCCCGAAGGCTCTATACCAAGACCGGAAGGCTGGCGTTCGCTCGCGGAATGCATCTGCGGCAGCGCGCAGAGCTCGACGCTTTGAAAATCTTCCTGCTGTTCGTCGCTCGTCGTGACGTTGCGTCCAACCGCATCGATCTGAGCTACGATAAGATAGCCGATTATTCCGGCATCAACCGGAACCGGATCACGGATGCCCTATCCTTCCTGACGGTCAATAGCTTGGTCGTCACCCACAAGCAGGAAAGCGATATCAACGATTTCGCGACGGCAAACTCATATCGCCTCCGCGGGCTGAATCCCTACAATCATGCGGGAACGACAGGGCGAGCAGAACTCGAACTCGAAAACAGATTGGCACGACAGTCGTTCGGATTGTAGCCTCCCGAATGGAAAGGCAGTTACGGATCGCGGTAGGGACGCCCATTGCTGAGCGCGCCCCGCACAGATCCGTACGAGCCCAATTGAGGCATACGGCTCCTGCCTCGGGTAATTGACGGCGAAGCGCTGGTGCGGCCAAGGATGAAGGACGCGCGGTTTGGGCAGCCAGTCGTTGCCCAGCCGTGTGATCCGCTCCCAAGTCATGGCGTCCTTCTGGCTGCGGCGCCGAACCGTCCGCCTCCAGAGTTCGGTGACGAAGAAGCGGAATATAGCCAGCGCCTGACTGTTGGTCGGCACGGCGTGATAGTTGAAGTAGCCCTTGACGACCTGTCCCAGCCATTTGCCGTGATCGGCGATAGGCTGGTGCAGCGCTTGGCGCGTGCTTTGCTGACCCGCATTCCCCTCGGCCCTCGCCCTTGGCTCCACCGGCTCCGTGGCAGATCGCTCCGCCTTGTTCGTCGGCTTCCCTGCTACTTTGGCGGGGCCTGACTTCCCCGCATCCATCATCGGCGACGGCTCCTCACTTTCCCGATGCGGGCCGCCGGAACAAACACGCGGCGGCCGAACGTGGGACCTCCCGGTTCCCGCCCAAGGAGCGTCTGCACATGCCAGGGGTCTGCGACCACGCCGGACCAGACGGAAGCTCGCGTGGCGCGCCCGTCCCATAATGCCTTCCGCTGTGTCAACGGCGTCCGCGCCTGAATTTGTGCCTTTCGCGGCTCGATGGCTGGCCTATGCTCTCCCCTGCCGACGCTTCGCCCTTGCCCTCACGGACAATGACGCACGGCTCCGGGCCGATGTGAGGCGCTACTCCTTCATCGCAGTGGACTTTTACCGCCTACTCCTTGCCGGTCTCCCAGCGCTCTGACAGTGCACTCACTGGGAGGCCCATTCGCGCGCCTTCGGCGCTCGGACTCCGCAAACCGGCGGCTCGGCAATCGAGTTCACCGTCACCGTAATTCAAGCGAATCTTGCAGCCGTCCACACAATCGACTGACCTGCCGGGCCGTCCAGACAACACCTTGTCTGAGCAATGACAGAAACAGATGCCGGCCGCGACTTGCCTTAGTTTACCGGCCCAGTACACTACCCCGACACTAGGGGCAAAGAATATGACCATAAGATTGTTGTTAGGTGCCGTAATCTCTCTGGCGCTGTCGGCAGTTGCTCATGCCGAAGGAAAGATCATCGGCGTGTCGTGGTCGAATTTCCAAGAAGAGCGCTGGAAGACCGACGAAGCGGCGATGAAGGCCGCGATCGAGGCCGCCGGCAACAGCTATATATCTGCCGATGCGCAGTCCTCGGCTGCCAAGCAGCTCACTGACATCGAGTCGCTGATCAACCAAGGCGCCGACGCGCTGATCATCCTAGCACAAGATGCGAGCGCCATCCGCCCGGCCGTCGAGAAAGCAGTTGCTGAAGGTATCCCGGTTATCGGATACGATCGCCTAATCGAGAATTCTGACGCCTTCTATCTGACTTTCGACAACAAGGAAGTGGGTCGCATGCAGGCCCGCGCTGTGCTCGAAGCTCAACCAGAAGGCAACTATGCGTTCATTAGGGGTTCCTCGGCGGACCCTAATGCCGACTTGCTGTACTCGGGCCAGATGGAGGTTCTAAAGGAGGCGATCGACGCCGGCAAGATTAGGAATGTCGGTGACGCCTATACCGACGGCTGGCTGCCGGCCAATGCCCAGAAGAACATGGAGCAGATCCTGACCACCAACAACAACCGGATCGATGCCGTGATCGCCTCGAATGACGGCACGGCAGGCGGTGTCGTCGCAGCCCTCCAGTCGCAGGGCCTCGCCGGCGTGGTTCCGGTCTCGGGCCAAGATGGCGACCAAGCAGCACTGAACCGTGTCGCCCTCGGCACCCAGACCATTACGGTGTGGAAGGACGCGCGCGAGTTGGGCAAGACGGCAGCCAAGATCGCCAGCCAGCTGGCGGATGGCACTGCCATGGATGCGGTGGAGGGCTCGGTGAAGTGGGCGGGCGGCCCCAGCGGCGTCGAGATGAATGCTGTGTTCCTGGCACCCGTGCCGATCACACGCGACAACCTCAGCGTCGTCATCGATGCCGGCTGGGCGACGACGGATGTGGTATGCGATGGGGTTGCAGCCAATGCTGTCGCAGCCTGCTCTGAGGGTCAGGCAGGCTCGACCACTCGCCCGTCGCTCGACATTTGCTTTGCAAGCGACAGAAAGCACAACACACGCAATGGTTCTGTCTCATTCTCGCATGAGCGTGACGATGAAACCGTGTTGGGCTTTGTGAAGGTTTCGGTTCCCGAGAAGCGTGAGTTTGGAGATCACGGGCGGCCAGGCACCTGGCAAAGAATTCTAATCCGTATCGGCCTCTCCGAAGAAGATCCTCGTCGCTATTTCATGATACAGAATGTCGAGATATTTGATAAATCCAAATTTTATGATCTATCCGAACTTATATTATCGCGATCGAGAAATTATAAGAATCACGTCATTCTTTTCATTCATGGATTCAACGTGAGCTTTCGAGATGCAGCGTATGTGACTGCGCAGATCGCCACCGACCTTAATTTCGATGGCCTACCTTGTATGTATAGTTGGCCGTCGATGGCAAGCCTCTCGCACCGCGGCTACATGTACGACACGAACAGCGCACGCCAGTCTCGGGGCCGACTGGCGGAGTTTTTGGCGCAAATCCGGACACTCAAAGGAGCGGAAATGGTCAGCATCATTGCTCACAGCATGGGCAGCGTAGCACTGACTGAAGCGTTGCGCGAGCTTGTTGGGAACGCCCAGGAGAAGCCATATTCACAGATTGTCCTTGCCGCGCCGGATATGGATGAAGACGACTTTCGCTCTGTCGCGAGCAAGCTGACCGAGTTCTCCAATGGAGTAACCTTATACGCTTCAGCTCACGACAAGGCTCTCAATGAGTCCAAAAGAATGGCTGCCAATATTTCACGCGCTGGCGACATAAGAGACGGTGCGCCGATCATCGTGAGTGGCATAGATTCAATCGACGCTTCGTCAGTCAGCAATTATGTGTTTGGAATTAACCACAGCTATTATGCCAGCGATAGGTCTGTGCTTAGCGACATTGCCGCGCTCTTGTTGAAAGGCGAACGCCCGCCAGAGATGCGAAATCCCACAATCCGGCGGGTCGACGGCTCGAATGGCAGCTACTGGAGCTTCCCTTGAATTAGAGACCGTTCTGTCCGAGACATCGATGGTTCCAACGCTGCCTGCGATTGCCGCGCCCGTCAAGCTTTGCGACTGTCAGTAGAGCTGCAGATGCAGCAATTCACCGGCTTCTTCCGATCTACGAGACATACCGCGAGAAACCACCAAAGCTGCCTCCACCACGCGCCACCAAGCGTCAGGTCTCACCGCCAGGCCGCTCCGCCCTCACTGCCCTCCGACATAAAGCGCAAGCGCGGCCATGGTCCCGATCGACTGCTGGACGGTGTATTCCTGCTGCATGACCAAGGCGGGGTGCTCCACCAGATACTCGAAATAGGGCAGCGAGAAGCGCGGCGGGGCGATGCGGCGTTGCTCGGCATGCTCGGCGGTCCCCACCTCGGGCAGCGGGGACCACCAGGGGCCGAAGATCCAGCCATGGGCCGTTTTCGCCTGCGGCGCCCAGCCGTAGATCG
The DNA here is from genome assembly GCF_016756635.1 of Mesorhizobium sp. L-8-10. Taxonomy (NCBI): domain Bacteria; kingdom Pseudomonadati; phylum Pseudomonadota; class Alphaproteobacteria; order Hyphomicrobiales; family Phyllobacteriaceae; genus Mesorhizobium; species Mesorhizobium sp. L-8-10. Next base: position 8,102,382 of record NZ_AP023263.1, read on the forward strand.
TGATGCCATCAGGGGCATCGATGCCCATGGCCAGGCTATCCTCATGCAAGGGATTGCCGATGGGTCGAAGGCCCGCGCCTGATATCAGCGAAAGGCCGAGCTGGTTGGCGCCCAGCATGGCGTGGTGAGCGCGCTCCATGACGCGCAGGATCGCGACGTCTCCGCTCAGCCTGTGCGCGCGCATGAGCAGCTGCATCTGGTTGTAGTCGGGCGCCCCGCCCTGCCCCCAGCCGGCCGGTGCCGCCGGATGCTTCATGCCGGGATAGGTGAAGCGGTCCTGCGCGGAGACCACGATCGCCGCATCGCGCAGGAATGCCTGTCGGATCTCCGCCGCCATCGCTTCATTCGCCCCCGGGCTGTTCATATAGTCCCAGGCGGCGTCGCCCTTGTGCGCATAGAGGTCCCAGCCCTTGCGCCAACGCTCTTCGAAGAGCGTGCCATAGGCCGCCTCCCCCGTCAGGCGGAACAGCGCGGCGGCCGCTGCCGCGCGATACTCCGTCGCCACGGCCTGCATCGCCGCCTTGCGTTCCTCCCATGCTCCGCCGGCGAAGGCGCCGGCAGCACTTCCTGCCGCAACGGCCTCGGCGTAGAAGGCGTCGGGGTCGGCAAAGCCGCGCTCGCCTGCCCGCCATGCAGCCAATGCGCTGTCGCTGAACAGCGCCGCAAGGCGCTCGTTTCCAAGCCCCTGCAGTACCCTGGCGAGCTTGGCCGCGGCGGCGGCATATTTGTAGCTCGACAGATGATCAGGCGCGTAGGCGAAGACCTGCTGATGTTCGAGATAGCTCGGCTCCCCCTTCAGCGGATGGCCGGCGCTTTCGATGCCGCCACGGATCGCGCCGTCGCTCGTCTGCAGGCGCCGGAAGAAATCCAGCACCCAGATCGCCTCATGGACCAGATCCGGCAGCCCGTCCGTGTCGCGATAGGCTTCATCGCCGAGCACCGCGCTGGATTTCGGCACGCCGAGGTCGATGCTGCGTTTCTCCGGCGGGAGGCTCTCGAAAACCTCGAGCAGCAGCGCTGAAACCTCGACATGCTGGATGCGGCGGTCCCAGTCGCCGGCGTCCATATAGCCGCCCCAATAGTTTGCGGGCGCCCGGCGCTCCGTCAGCCAGGCCGGCTTGGCGCCATCCTCGAAGGGCACGAAGCCGCCACTGAACTCCGAGGACCAGGCGAGCGGCAGCAGGCTTTCGCGGATTTCCATGCCGGCATCGGGTCGGAAGGCGGCAGGCCGCTCGTAACCGAAGCGGCCGTCGAGCGCGATGCCGCTACGATGGTTGTAGAGCCCGCCGATCGACATACGCGCCGATTTGAGCCACACGTCCTCGGAGATCAGAAACGGATCCGATACGCCCAGCCCCGCTATCTGCAGCCGGTAGATGCCGTCACGCGCCGGTTTCCAGTCCGAATAGTCGAGCTCGAACACATAGGTGCCGGCGCGGTTGGCGCGATGCGCTGGCGTGACCGTCGCGCCCGCCGCGATCCCGGCCGGAAGCTCGCCGTCGACCTCGACGACGTCGAAGCCCGTTTCGCTCGGCCGCTCGACCGTCGCGAAGGTTGCCGTGGCGTCCTGCTCTCCGCGCAGTCGCTGGAGGGCGATGCGCTGGCCCTGGCCGAGGCCGTGAGGACGACGGGTAGTGAAGGAGCTGCCATCGACGGCGACGAGCGGAACCGGCTCGGCAGCGGCGTCGGCGACATCCGGAAGCTCCTGCGGGAGCCCGTTGCCGGGTTCGGGGTCGGACGGGCCGGCACGCAGCCTGACCGCGCCGGCGAAAACCTCCTCGCCGGCTTCGTCGAGGACCTTGAAGCGGTCGATCCCATAACGGCGAAAATCCACTGCCCCCTGGTCCGGTCCGCCCGGCAGCCAGAGCGACAGGAAGGCGATCCTTGCGACGTCGGACCGCCGGTGCCCGACCTGCGTGGCATGGATGGCGGCGGCTCGTATGGACCGTTCGTCAAATGTGATCCGCGTGCCGGCCGGCAGCGGGCCGCCGATCTCATATGTGCCTGGGCCGAGGGGGCGATCGAGCTGCAGATAGACCAGGTGCTTCATCGTAGCGCCGGTCCAGCTGTCTCCGCCGGGGCCACGGAACAGGCCGGAATCGTAAGGCATCGATTTGCGGTAGACAGCGACCACCTTGCGCCCGCCGATCGGCGCGTAAGACGCCGCGTTGTCGATCGCCGCGCGGTCGAGGAAGGCCTCGGGCGGGGTATCAGAGAGCCTGAGATGATCGCGTTTCGGCCCGATGACGAGGCCCCAGCCGTCGCCATGGCGGACCCAGCTTCCGGGCGCCTCGGTTCGCGGCCGGTCGAGGCTGACGATGCGGCCTTTCACGAAGGGCGCATCGCGCAGCTCGACCAGCACGATGTCGGGGGCGGCCATGGCGACGTCGTGAACGCTCACCCCGTCGGCACGGGCTGCCGCCGGGATAACGGCGAGCAATAGGAGAAGAAGCCAGCCTGTCACTCTTGCGAGCATTCCCGCACCCTCGGCATTTCGCGTCGTTAACCCTATGACCGGATCGCGCCACCTGTTAACCAGGGTGGATACCCACCGTGATATAAGGGAGGGGTTAAAGCATGTCTCCCGAAAGCGGGTACCGGTTTCGGGATAAAGATATGCGTCAAATCAAAGACCTACAGCGTGCTGTGTGAATCCATTCGCGGTACACGACAGAGTGGTTGAGGACATCCTGTTGGGGGCGGCGCATCTGCACCCCCCTCTGTCCTGCCGGACATCTCCCCCTCAAGGGGGGAGATTAGCCGTCATCCATAACGACGCCTGGTTCGGCGACGTAGATGATTGGCGAAACCCGGGCGGCCAGCCAATCTCCCCCCTTGAGGGCTACGACATTCACACATCGTGGGGGGCGAGTTGCGGTGTCGGCGAAAGTCTGACTCCCTGTTGCTGTGATTCGGCTGATGGAGAGGCAGATGGACCTTGGTTTTGGGGAGTTCGGAGACGCTCGCCTGAAAGATGCGGGGTTTTTTTGCATGAGCGGCTGGTGTCGGCGGGTGGCTGGGGGAGCAGCGTGCGCGCGCTGGGCGGCGGCCGCTCCGGCGAGATGCGGATCACGCGCTTTCTGCACAACCCGAAGGTGACGGTCGGCGCGATGCTGGAGACGGCCTCGGCCCGCACGTGCTTGCAAGTTGGTGGCCGTCATGTGCTGGCGATCCAGGACACGACGTCTGTTCGGGTGGACGAAAAAGGCATCGGCCTGTCCGTGCACCCGCTGATTGCCGCGGATGCGACCAGCGGCTTTGTGTTGGGCCTTGTCGATGCGTTCTTTCTGGATCGCCGCGGTGGTGTGAAGGCGACGCGCACCAAACGGGACTTCGCGGACAAGGACAGCCGGCGCTGGCTCGACGGCGCCGAAAGCGCGCGCCGGCTGTGGGACGCCGGCGCGACCTGCGTGACGGTCGTCGAGGACCGCGAGGGGGACATTTACGAGTGCTTCGCCTTCAAGCCGGACCATGTCGAGAAGCTGGTACGGGCCGCGCAGGACCGGCTTCTGGCCGACGAGACCCATCTGTTTGCCGCCGCAGAGAGCTGGCCCGAAGCCGGGCAGATGACGGTCGCGTTGCCGGCCATTCCGGGCCGCAAGGCCCGCACGGCCACTCTCGGCGTGCGCTTCGGCCGTGTCGAGATCGCAAGGCCCAGGAACCGCAAAGCCCAGGCGGGAACCCGGGTGCTGCCGAAGACCGTCACGCTCAGCATGGTCGATGCCCGCGAAATCGATCCGCCGCACGGCCAGGAGCCGGCGCATTGGCGGCTGCTCACAACACATCAGGTCACCGATCTGGCCGATGCACGGCGCATCATCGGCTTTTATCGTCTGCGCTGGACCATCGAGCAGCTGTTTCGGACCACCAAGACAAAGGGCTTTGACATCGAGGCGCTTCGCCAGCAGGAGGGCGGGCCGCTGGAAAAGCTCGTAACAGCAACCCTCATCGCCGCCGTCACGGTGATGCAACTCGTTGCCGAGCGCGACGGCAAGCTCGAGCGGCCGCTCAGCGACGCCTTCGATCCCGACGACCAACCGGTGCTCGAACGCGTCAGCCACAGCCTTGAGGGAAAGACCCAGAAGCAGAAAAACCCCCATCCCAAAGGCACATTGGCCTTCGCTGCCTGGGTCTTCGCACGGCTCGGTGGATGGACCGGATATTACGGAAAGCCCGGCCCCATCGTCATGCTCAGAGGCCTCACCAAATTCCACGCAATCAAGCATGGCTGGACCCTCCGAGATGTGTGAATCTCGTAGCCTTGAGGGGGAGATGTCCGGCAGGACAGAGGGGGGTGCAGATGCGCCAACCGACGTGACTTCCTCAACCATTCTGTCGTGCACTGCTTTAACCCGTTTTCACGCGGCACGCTGTAACGGCCCGGGACAAATTGGTTGAAATTCGTCGCTCTGTTCATAGCGCTGGCGGCTGTCTTTCCGCTTAGTCTGGCGTTGCGCAGCAATCCCCGCTTCGCCCGTCTGTTCTGGATGGCGTTCGGCATGCTGCCGTTCCTCGCCGCGGCGCTCCCCCTGTTCGACATCGGCCTCGTCTCGCTGGCGGGAAGCTGGATCGGCTTCGTCTACAGCCTGGAAGTCACCATCGTCGACATCCTCGCGCTGGCCGCCCTCTTCGCCATTCCGGGCGGACGTGTTCCCTGGTGGTGCAAGCTGCCGCTGCTGGTCTATCTGCTGGCCGCCGCACTCTCCATCTTCCAGGCCGACGAACCGCTGGCCGCCAGTTTCGGCGTCTGGCAGTTCGCCCGGATGTTCCTGATCATGGTCGTCGTGACCCGCGCGTGCCGCGAAGCGCCGCTTGTGGCGCTCGACATATTGCGCGGCATGGCCATCGGCATGGGCCTGCAGCTCGTCGCTGTCCTCTACCAGCGCTTCGGCCTCGACCTCACCCAGGCGCGCGGGCTGTTCGTCCACCAGAACACGCTGGGCATGACGACACATTTCGTGCTCTATCCGCATCTCGCCATGCTGCTCTATGGCTATGGCCGCATGCGGCCGCTGGTGCTGACCGTCGCGGCCACGGTGGTGGTCGTCGTCTTCACCGCCTCGCGCGCCACCGTCGGCCTCTCCGCATTGGGCATGGGCCTGACCTATGCGGTGCTGGCGCTGGCGGGCCTGACCCAGCGCAAGGTCATGCTCGGTCTCTCGGCGGCCGTCGCGCTCGCTGTCGTGGGGCCGCTCGCGGTGGCGTCCTTCGAAAAACGCTTCGAAGCGGTGCCCCTCACCGAGAACCAATATGACGAGCGCGCGGCGTTCAACAGGGCTGCCCTCTACATCCTGGCGGACCATCCCGCCGGGATCGGCTCCAATCACTATGTCCACATCGCCAGGAACTTCGGTTATTCGGACCGCGGCGGCGTCGCGCCCAGCGAGGGCAACCGCAACAACATCGTCCACAACGCCTATTGGCTCGCGGCTGCCGAGACCGGCTATCTCGGGCTGATCGGGTTCTGCGTCATGCTGGCGGTGCCGCTGATCTGCGCACTGTGGACGGGATGGCGGGAGCGGAGGACGATCGAAGGGAACCTTCTGATCGGAATGGGTATTGCCTTGCTGATCGCCTGCCTGCATTCGTTGTATGAATGGATCATCTTCGCCCGCGAGGTGCAATATCTGTTGTTCGCCACGATGGGCATGGTATTCGGGCTGACCTTGCATATCGGCGCCGTACGCAGGTCGGAGCGGCGTCCTGTGCCGCGCATGGCGCCGGCCGTCGGCGCGCTCGGCCGATCGACCTGAAGGGCATGGTAACCATGAATCGACAAAGCGGTGCGGCGGCCCGCGGAATGGCGGCTTACGGCGCGGGACTTCAGCCCATGTTAGCGCCTTGCGCCTAAAGCGGCCGGTAAGCGGAGTGCATATCGGATGTCTGGTTTCCTGAGGAAGTTTTGCTTCGGCCTCCTGGCGCTGGCAGGGGCAATGTGCCTGTCGCTTCAGGCCGGGGCGGAGGAATACACGCTGGGCGTCCAGGATCGCGTCAAGGTCTATGTCTCGGAATGGCCGGCGCTCAGCACCGAGGTCGCCGTCGGGCCGGGCGGACAGGTTTCGTTGCCCGTCGTCGGCGAAGTCCCCGCCAAGGGCCTGACCACCGCGCAGCTCGCCTCGGCCATTGCCGAGCGGTTGAAGCAGAAGGCCAACCTGCCGCAGCTGGTCGACACCTCGGTGGACATCGTCGCCTATCGGCCGTTCTACATCCTCGGCAGCGTGGCGAGCCCGGGGGAATACGCCTACCGGCCCGGCATGCTGGTGCTCAACGCCATGAGCCTCGCGGGCGGCGTCTATCGAAACGAGCGCGGATCGGAATGGGAGATCGAGCGCGTGTCGATCTCCAGCCGCGGCGAGCTCGCCGTGCTGGCCGGCCGCGGCATCGACCTCAGCGCCGAAAGGGTGCGCCTCCAGGCCGAGCTCGACGACGCGACGCAGTTCCCGGCGACCGCGCCCGGCACGGATGCCAGGACCGCGCGAGCGCTCGACGAACAGCGCGCCATCTTCGAGGCCGCCCTGCAACGGCACCTCGCGGAGAAGGCCTCGCTGGAAGAGTCCGCCGCGCTACGTGAAAAGGAGGTCGCCTCGCTCGAAAAGCAGAGCGCCGATGTCGCCGACAAGCTCGAGGCCACCCGGACAGAGCTCGACCAGGTCCGAGCGCTGGCCAAGCGCGACCTGGCCGTCAACAAGCTCTTTCCGCTCGAACGGACCTTCGCGGATGTGAAACGCGAGCAGCAGGCGGTCGAGATCGACAGGCTGCGCGCGATGCAGGAACTCAGCGGCCTGCAGCGCTCGGTGGCGGATCTCGAGGCGCGCCGGCACAACGAGGCGCTTGCCGGCATCCAGCGCGTCGACGCCCAGCTGCGCGACATCGAGGAGCAGAAACGTTCGCTGCTTCGACTGGTCGACGGCGCCGCCTATTATTCCTCGCTGCTCGCGGACTCGACCGCGGCCGAAGATCAGCAGCAGTTGCGCTTCACGATCGTGAGGACCGACGCGGAAGGCAGGATCAGCGAAATCGACGCGACGGAAACGACTGAGGTCGAGCCGGGCGACATCGTGAAGGTCGTTCGCCTGCTCGACATGACGACCGGCGCCCTGCCCGAAAGCGCGCCGGGCGCCGCCCGCTGAGCGGAAGGAATAGCGACGATGCTCGAGGCAAACCATCTGCAGCATCCCCTGACCGAGGAGAGCGTGCGTACGCCGGGCGAGACCTATGATTGGCGCTGGATGCTGCGCGCCTTGCTTCGACGCCCCCTGCCGATCGTGATCGTGCCCGCGCTCTGCGTTCTGGCGGCGGTGGCCTATGTGATGCTGCGGCCGGCCAACTACACGGCGGTCACCACCCTCAACGTCACCGACTTGAGGCTCGCGAGCAGCGGCCAGGACACGTTCTTCGCCGAAGCGCAGTTCGAGCCGAGCTTCCTGGAAACACAGATCCAGATCGTCGCATCGGAGCCGGTGGCGCGCACGGTGATCGACAAGGTCGAGCTGGCGGAGGCAACCGGCGGCGATGTCGAGCGTGCCCTGAAGCGGTTCCGCAGCAGCCTGTCGGTGCAGCGCGTCGGCCAGAGCAATCTCGTGGCCATCGCCTATACGGCGCGCGACCCGCAACTTGCCGCGACGGTCGCCAACGAAGTCGCCACGGCCTATATGGCGAAACTCCATGCCGACCGCGAACTCGCCGTCCAGTCGGCGAGCAGCTGGCTGCGCGATCGCCTGCGCGAAGTGGGGCCGAAGGCGCAAATCGTATCGGCCGCAACGCCGCCGATCGACAAGAGCGACATGCGCGGCATCCTGATCATCGCCGCAGCCGCTGTCGCCGGCGCCGTCGCGGGGGCCTTCATATCCCTCGTGCTCGCTTTCCTCGATCGCCGTATCCGCACGCCCGAACAGGCCCTGGCCGCCGCCGGCGCCGAATGCCTCGGCATCGTGCCGCTGCTGGAACCGGCTGCGCGCAGCGCTACGGGCGCCCCGACCACGAGCTCGGGCCGCTTCGACTTTGCGGCAGCAAGCTCGATCCTCTCCGAGGTGGCGGCCCGCCCCTTCTCGCCGACCTGGCAGGCCCTGCGCAATGTCGGCGTCGCCATCGACGCACCGACGTCGCGCCTGCGCAGGCTGGCAGTCACGTCGGCGCTATCAGGCGAAGGCAAGACGACGATCGCGGCCAATCTCGCTCTGATGGCCGCAGCCGGCGGCAAGCGTGTACTCCTGGTCGACGCGCAGCCCTACGACCCTGCCCTCTCCCGCGCCCTGGCAGCGCCGTCACGCACCGGGCTCGGCACCTTGCTTGCCGACGGAGACGCCAACCTTGCCGCCCATGTGCTGGAAGACCCGCGCTCGGGCGTGCATTTCCTGCCTTTCGGCAAGCCGGGCGATGCGGCGGGCAGCACCCAGCTTCTATGGTCGCCGGCCATGGATCGGCTGCTCCACCAGGCGACCGGCTATGATCTCGTCGTCTTCGACATGCCGCCATTGCTGGCGAGCGGCGACCTGCGCGCTGCCGCATCCCATGTCGATGCGTTCCTGCTGGTCGCGGAATGGGGCAAGGTCTCGACCGACGAGCTCGGCGCCGCACTCGCGCTTGCCGCTCCGGTTCGCGACCGCCTGATCGGCACCATCCTCAACAAGGCGGCCATGGACAGGAAGAACAGGCTGCTGTCGCCCGAGGCGGCCATCCTCGCCCGCCAGTCCGCATTCGCGACTGCGGCCGGCAACGACCGCTGAGCATCCCCGGCAATGAAGATAGCCTACCTCCTCAACACCTATCCGGCTCCGAGCAGCACCTTCATCCGCGGCGAGATCGAAGCCCTGGAGGAACTCGGCGTCGCGGTGACGCGGTTCGCCGTGCGCCGGTTCGACGGCCCGCTCGTCGACCCCGCCGACATCAGCGAGGCAGGCATCACGCACTATCTTCTCGACGACAACAAGAAGGGCCTGCTCCTCGCGGCGCTCAAGGAGCTGGCGGTCAATCCGATCGGCCTCGCCAGGGCCCTGCCCGTCTGGCTGAGGCTCTTGCGCAATGCGCGCGGCGGCGTGGTCAGACATGCCGCCTATCTCGTCCAGGCGGCGGCCCTGCGCCAGGAAACCGGGCGACTGGGCATCCGCCACGTCCACACGCATTACAGCAACAACCCGACTGCGGTCGCGATGCTGTCCTCGATCCTCGGCGGCCCGAGCTACAGCTTCACCGCCCATGGTCCCGACGAATTCGCCGATCCAGAGCTTCTGAGCTTCGAGGACAAGATCGCCCGATCCGCCTTCGTCGTCGGCATATCGGCCTATGGCCGCAAGCTGCTCACGAGCCTTGCGCGACCGGCCGATGCGGCGAAGATCCAGGTCGTTCATTGCGGCATCGAACTCGACAATTTTGCGGTCGCCCCTGATGTCGCGGCGGATAATTTCACCTTCGTCTGTGTCGGGCGCCTCTGCCAGGCCAAGGGCCAGGTCCACATTCCCGCCGCCGTCGCCGCGCTCAAGGGTGAATTCCCCGGCCTTCGCGTGGTGCTGGTTGGCGACGGCGATACCAGGGCCGATATCGAGGCCGAGATCGAAAAGCACGGCGTCGGCCGCGAGGTGGTGCTGCACGGCTGGGCGAGCAACCAGGAGGTCCGCCGCCTGATCGCCTCCGGCCGTGCCCTGCTCCTGCCGAGCTACGCCGAAGGGCTGCCGATCGTCATCATGGAATCGCTCGCCCTCGGCCGTCCGGTGCTTTCGACCACTGTCGCCGGCATTCCCGAGCTCGTCGACGCCGAATGCGGCTGGCTGGTGGAACCCGGCAATCACGACCAGCTCGTCGCGGCCATGCGCACCGCCCTCGAAGCCAGCCCCGCGACACTTCAGGCAATGGGCAGGCACGGCCGCGCCCGCGTGGAAGAACGCCACGACCGCCGCACTCTCGGCCGGCAATTGAGGACGCTGTTTGCGCGGACCGACGCCGGCGCACTCGACGCGAAAGCGACCAACGCGACGGCCGAAGCCCTTACAGACGCGGCGGACTGATCCTCGCTCCCCAGATCCGCCGGCCCGTCGGGCACCCTGCTGCGGTATGCGCATCGCGAAAGTACCCCTACCATGAAGGCAGAGCGGAAAGCCTTTTTGTTTCAGTCGGATAAGGTTCTGCCAGATACCCCTCTCTGTCCTGCCGGACATCTCCCCCACAAGGGGGGAGACCGGCCGGCCGCTTGGATTTCGCCAATCGTCAACGTTGCAAGACGAGAGCCGTCATCGATGACAGCCAGTCTCCCCCTTGTGGGGGAGATGTCCGGCAGGACAGAGAGGGGTACCAAGATACACGGCACTTTCATCCAGGATGGCGTCCGGCGCCGGGCGGTGTGTCTCATCCGACCGCGCTTCGCGCGGCCACCTTCTCCCACAAGGGAGAGGGGAGCGCTGGCAGCAGCGTTTCGGTCAATCGCAGATGTTGGTGATTTGCAGAGGCGGCCAAGCCAGGCTCCAGCCTTCTCCCCTTGTGGGAGAAGGTGGCCTCGCCCGGAAGGGCGAGGTCGGATGAGGGGTACTTCCACGATGTGCGGCATCCCTTGGAGCATCCCTGCCATCAAGCTCCATCGTCGGCTTTCCGGAATTGCGCTCCTCGCGCTGGCGCCGACAATCAGTCCATCGAGGCCGACCCGGCCGACCACGCTACTTGTATTCGATGATCGTGTTGCGGCGTTTCAAGAGCCGTCCCCGGTAGAACCGCACCACGCCCTGCATCTCCGGAAACTTCGCCAGCACCGCGAAGAAGGCATAAATCCAGCTCGCGGGTTTTGCCGGTCCTTCCCGCAACGCGATCCTCGCCACCTGGACGGGATAGACGAGAAGGAGGGCGAGCAGCGCCGGGTGGATCAGCACCGCGCCCAGCACGACGCCAAGCGGCAGCGCGAGCCCCCAGAACAGTGCACGGCGGCTGCTTCGGGTCCAGATCGCGAAGGGCGTGCCGGCATGCCGCGCGGACACTTCGGCGAAGGCATGGCCGCCGCGCATGGAACGGCGCCACCACTGGGAGAAGCGCGTGATGTCGGCGTCATGCAGCGTCATCTCGGCATCGATGCGCCAGATGCGCCAGCCCTTCATGCGCAGCCTGACGCAGAGCTCCGGCTCCTCCCCGGCGATGAGGTCGGCACTGTAGCCGCCGGCGGCGCGGAAAGCCTTGGCGCGGATGACGCAGTCGCCGCCGGCCTCGGTCGCCTCGCCGACCGGCGTATCCCATTCGCGGTCGCAGAGCCGGTTGTAGACGGAGCGTTCCGGCGCGCGCTCGCGGCGGCGCCCGCAGACCAGCGCCACGTCCGGATGGCTTTGCAGGAAGGCAAGCGCCTTGCCGATCCAGTCCGGCGCCAGTGTGCAGTCGCCGTCGACGAACTGCACGAATTCGACATCGGGTATGGCCTTGTCGAGCGCTGCGAAGCCTGCGTTGCGCGCCCGCGCGGCCGTGAAGGGGATGTTCATGTCGAGCTCGACGACGCGTGCGCCGAGTTTTCGGGCAGCCTCGGCGCTGCCGTCCGTCGAGCCGGAATCGACATAGACCGTCGAAGCCGCCAGTTGGCCCAGCGAGGTGAGGCAGGCGATCAGCCTGCGGCCTTCATTCCTGCCGATGACGACGACGCCGACCCGTTCCATGCGTCAGCCCATCGCGCCGTCGAAGGCGGTGCCAAGGCCGAATTCCAGCCGAAGCAGGGTCAGCAGCCCCAGCAGCCCCAGCATCAGGGCGCTCATCATCACGTCCTGAAGGAAGAACGAGACATGCTCGCGCCTCTGGCCGAAAAGGATGAGGAAATAGCGGCAGACGTCGCTGAGGGCCAGCACCACGATCGCGCCGAGCAGCCCGGCAACGTGAAGTCCCAAAGGGATGCCGACAACGAGGCAGGCGAGCTTGGCCATGTTGCCGGCCGCACCGTAGAGCGGCTTGCCGACGCCGAGCAGGGCATATTCGTTGATGCTGCACAGGATCGCGCCCCAGACCCCGATCAGCAGGACGGGCAGCATCCAGCCGGCCTCATGATAGCGCTCGTCATAGACGATGCGGACGGCATAGTCGGCAAAGGCCGTGCCGAACCCCATGGCGAGCGCGCAGGCGAGAAGCAGCTTGAGCCGCAAGGGGCTGAGATGCCGGCGCAATTCGCTGCGCGGCCGGTCCTGCTCCCGTGCGATCATCGGAAAGACCAGCGAATGGCCGAGCCGCGAGATCAGCGCGCCCGGCAGATCCGCGACGTTGCGGGCGATGCCGTAGATGCCGAGCAGCGCCAGCGGAATGCTCTGCCCGAGATAGAGCTTGTCGAAGCTCGCGCACAGGAAGGAAAGCAGCGAGGCGAGATAGATCCATTTGCCGAAGGACAGGATCTGGCGCGCATAGTCCGGCTGCCAGGCGAACCAGTTGCGCGCATGCGGCAGCATATAGGTCGCGACCGTCCGGATCGCGGCGGCGAGCACATTGGCCAGGATCAGCGACCAGATCGTCGGGCTGTAGAGGGCGAGCCCGACGACGAGCGCCACCGAGACGAAGTCCATGGCCAGGTCGAAGAGGTTGAGGCGCACGATCTGCAGCCGTCGCTGCATGATATAGATGGAGATCGACGCCGCCCCCATGACGACGAGCGTCAGCGCCGAGAACTGGATGGCGGAAGCCGGCAGGTCGTAGAGTTTGCCGAGTGGAGCGGCTGCGACGAACAGGATGCTGAACAGGACGGCGCCGCGCAGGATCTGGATCGTCCAGGCGGTATCGAGGAAACGCTGCTTCTCGCCGGCGCTGTTGTGGACGATGTTCTGGCCGATGCCGACATCCGAGATCAGCTCGATGCCGTTGCGCAAGGTGTTGATGACGAGCATGATCCCGAACACCTCGGGCACCACGAGGCGGGACAGGACGATATTGGAACCGAAGCGCAGGCCGACCGAAAGGCCGTAGGTGCCGATCGTCCAGAACGCACCGCGCATCACCAGCTTTTTGGAATTCAGCATCGTCCTTCACGCAGGCATTCGTCAGCGACCAGCCCCTAACAGGTGCGGCGGCGAAGTCGATGCATAAAACCATGAAGACCTTAGCGGATTCTTGCCCGGTTGCATGCATTGCAACCGACGGGACGTTGCGATCTCCACAGGGCGAGTGCCCCCAATCGATGACAGCCTCTCTCTCTCTCTCTCTCTCTCTCTCTCCCCGCTTGCGGCTAGGACATGCACACATCGTGGGATACCCCTCATCCGACCTCGCGGAGCCTGTCCTCGGGCTTGCCGGAGGCAAGACCCGTGGGCGAGGCCACCACCCGGGGTGGAGCCACGGGTCTCCACCCGTCCTTCGGACCCCACAAGGAGAGAAAGGAACGCCCTGCAGCAGCGTCTCGGCCAATCGCAGACGTTGACGATTTGCAGAGCCGTCCAAGCCAGGCTCCAGCCTTCTCCCCTTGTGGGAGAAGGTGGCCTCGCCCCTCAGGGCGAGGTCGGATGAGGGGTCACCCGGGTGCAAAGGCCACAAGGCACGGGCAAGTAGGCGACTCGGTGGCCGTAAGCAACGTCTTGGCCCGCAGAGAATATGTGCATCCCCTAGCCGTCTGCGAGCGCAGCGAGCCTCGAAGAACGCACCCGGCTCCGCTTCAAGCCGACCGGCTCGCGCCGATCAGCTTCAGCCACGGCGCCGCGTGGAAGGCGCTCATCAGCAGATACATCGCGACCATGCCGTCCAGAGGCCATGCTTGCGCGGCCGAGCAGAGCGTCGCCGCCGGGCCGCCGCCCAGGACGCCGGTCAGCAGCGCCATGGTCGCGAAGGTCGGCGTCGCCGCGAAAGCGAGCCCTTCGGCCGCCCTGCGCCCGACGGCGTTGCGGCGGGTCGCCCGCCCGCCGGAGCGGGCGGAACAGGCGAGGCTCATGGCTTCGTGCTCGCGCTCTGTTCCCGGAACGCCGCCTCGCCGGCATCCGACACCTCGACCCACTTCTTGTCGGGCTCCGCGTCCGCGACGTAGGTGTCGTGCCAGTTCCACCATTTGTAGGTCGGGGTCTGGGGATAGCCCTCGGGCGAATCCTCCCAGACCTCCTGCCGGCCGAGCGGCGTGATGTCGAGATAGTTCCAGGTGTTGCCCATCTGCTCGTCGCCGCGGTTGTTGATGAAATAGGTGCGGAACACGCGGTCGCCGTCGCGGTAGAACACGTTTGTGCCGTGCCACTCGTCCACGCCGAAGTCGGCGTCGAAGCCGTCCGTGATGGTGAACCACGGTATGTCCCAGCCCATCTTCGCCTTCAGCCGCTCGATGTCGGCCTGGGATGCGCGCGAAATGAAGACGAGGGTGGTGTCCCGGGCATTGAGGTGGGCAAGGTGGGCGACCTGGTCTGCCACCATGGAGCATCCCCGGCAGGCATGATCGGGCCAGCCGAACACGCCTGGCTCGAAGAAGGCGCGGTAGACGATCAGCTGACGCCGGCCCTCGAACAGATCGAGCAGGCTGACCCTGCCGGCCGGTCCCTCGAAAGCATAGGTCTTGTCCACGGCCATCCACGGCATGCGCCGGCGCTCGGCGGCAAGCGCGTCTCGGGCGCGGGTCTGGGCCTTTTCCTTGACGAGCAGTTCGTTTCGGGCCTGTTCCCAGGCCTGCGGGGACACGACCGGCGGTGTCTGCATGGCAATCTGTGCGCTCCTGCGTCCATTTTCGGCTGATGTGGTCATGGCAACCTCCTGTTTCCGACGAAATCCCCCAAGGCCGAAGCGCGTTCCATCCGCGGCTCGACGCGTTGGTCGTCAGACAGCTTGGCACCGGAATTCGGATGCGGGGAGTAACAAGTGTGGCGCTATTCCGACGAGATCATCGTGCGCCGCGGTGGCGCGCAGCTGCCGGGAACCGGCGTCTTTTTCGCCTGCGTCGCGATGCTCCCGCCGCCAGCCGGGGCATGCTTCAATACGGATGGATATCGGTGTCGGCCGTCATGGCCTGATGACCCGCTTCATCACCGCCTTGAAGCGGCTCGCGACGTTGCCGAATCCGTCCGACGTTCCGTGGATCTCGTCCGCCCAACTATCGACGGGGCCCAGGGCGCCCCGGACATCCACCACATGCACCTTCGTCACCCGGCTGTTGCCTGCGATCTTGTCGAACATATCGTAGAGACGGTCGATCAGCAGTTTGACGATCTCGCGCTGCAGGGTCGGATCGACGATCCCCTTCTCTCTCATGGGAGCGCCAAGCCATTTGTCCTGCGCCGCCCAGATAGGGTGTCGCGGGTCTTCCGCGAAGCCGCCCGGGATCGCGTAGTCGTAACCGTGGATCAGGATCGGAAGGTCCTTGCAGGCGGGGATCGCGTGGACCGTTGCGATCACTTTGCGATAGGCCTCCTCGAGGAATGAGAAGACCGCTCTTGAGGCTTTGGGGTCGATATGCGCGCCGGCGCCCTTGCCACGCTGATAATTCTTGAGCAGCTTGAGCAGGACGGAGTTGCCATTGGCGTCGGCTCCGATAATGTCGTTCCCTGCTGCCGACAGCAGGAAGGCGGCTATCCTGCGTTTCTTCTTCGCAAGCCTCTCCTCCAGCGTCGCGAGCTCGCGCGCATATTCGGGATCGCGGTGGATCATGTTGTCCGCCGTGTCGCCGGCCGCCCCGAGGCAGCGAATAACGAAGTCGCCGTCCAGATGATCGACCACCTCGTCGATGAGCAGCGGAAACTGGAACCAGGAGTCTCCTTCGACCAGGAGGATGGGCTTCGGATCGTTGGCATTCAGTCGCTGCTCGAACCGCTGCTCCCGTCGCCAGCGGGAAAAGCGGTTGCCCCAGTTCATGGCGCTTTCCACCTCGACGCGGTCGATCTGGTCCATGATGACCCTGGTCGGATCGGGCTCGACGATCGGCGAGAAGGGAGCATGGTCCCGCGGCGATACCTGCAGGTAGGGCCGTATCTTCGCGTCGGGCACCGACGGATCGCTGAGCATGCGCTTCAGCTCTTCGAAGGTTATCTGGCCGGTTGCGCCTGGCGACGCGGACGGCCTTCGGGCGGCTCTGGCATCCTGCTGGATCCTGTCGAGCAGCCTGTCGACGTCGAGCGGCCCCAGAGCGGCATCGGCAGCTTCCTCCGCGCTTGGCCTCTCCCGCAGGGCGAGGCGGATCATGATGGGCCGGTGGTCCGACACCGTCTTCACGAAGTCCCCGATTTCGCGGTCGCGCGCGACGACCAGGAACTCATCGTCTCCGAATGTGTGCTTGAGGTTCGGCGACAGGAAGATGTTGTCGATGAAGGATTTGAAAGGGCTCTTCAGATAGGTGAAGGCGCCCTCCTGCTCGTCGTCGGCCCCCATCGGGCGAAATCCCGAATCCTTCAGGCGGTCGAGATCGCCGCTGGCGAGGGTCGCGTTCATGTCGCCGCCGAGAATGATATCCTCGATCCCATCCTGTTTGAGGGCCTCGAGCGCACGCCGGAGGATGCCGGAAGCCATGCGTCGACGCAGGCTTCCCTCGGACATTGCCTTGAGGTGAAGCGGAACGACGTGGAGCGTGATGGGACCGGCCCCATAGTGCTTGCGCGTCACGAAGCGGAACAGCCCGGGATAGCGATCGAAAATCTTCCCGTGAATGGCCTCGAATTCGGAAGCGGCCGGATCGTCGCTCCGCATCTCGAACAGCGGCCGAACCTCCTGCGGCCATTCTGCCGGAGACCCGTCCAGCACGGCGGTCCGCCAGATCACCGCTGTCGACTGCTTGCCGTCTCCGGCGTCGGGCTCCGAGAAAGCGCATTCGTAGTCTTCTCCGAAGCGATCCTTGATCTCGCTGACCAGCGCCCTGACGGCGTTGGGAGAGACCTCGGACAGGCCCCAGATATCGAGCTTCATGTCAGCCAATACCGCTGCCGCCGCCTCGAGTTTGGTCCCTTCGTCGTAGCGCGACGCCAGATGCTCGATATTCCAGAACCCGACGTCGATGTCGGCATCGTCGCCGGTATAGGCATTGACGACCCGCTCGAGGTCGTTGGCACCCGCGGGACGCCGGCCAAGGGCGCCGAAGAAGCCCGTGAGCGTGTCGGATCCGCGTATGGCAGAGAGCACCTCGCGCGCGGCCGCAGCTTCCGGACCAGCGGACTGGGCCTTGGTCTCGAGGTCGAGGGCAATGGCCGCGATCTTGATGCCTTCGTTGACATAGTTCGACTTGTGTCCATCGGCCAGCGTGACATCCTGCTCGCGCGTGGCATGGTGGAGCGCGATCAGGTTGCCCTGTCTGTTGAACACCGGGGCGCCGGAAGAGCCGTAATCCGTATCCGATGAATAGTGGACCACGCGGCTGTCGACCTTCAGGATGTCGGTGTCATCGACCGAGGCTTCCTTCAGGCGGCCGTCCGGGTGATGGATGACGAAGGCCTGTTCCCCCTCCATCATTGTGAACGACGAACGTTCGAGGAGGATGGTTCCGAATTCGGTTGCGGCGGAGGAGTCGATCCAGACGAATGTGTAGTCGAGTCCATCTGCCGCAGGGCTGGTGATGAAGAGCCGTCGCGGATCCAGCTTGAAGACCTTCTTCGAAGGAGAGAGTGCGCTCGTGCCGCCGAGCAGCGCCTCCTCGCCAACTTCATAATCGAATTCGACCGTGGCCTTGCCAGCCACCGCATCGCTGTTGAGAACATGGTTGTTGGTCAGGAAGAGGTTCGGAGCCACGAGAAAGCCAGTTCCTCCCCATGCTCCCGTGTAGCCGCGAAAGTCGGTTCCGTCTGTCTGGATTCGAGCGACCGCGCGCCTCCGATCGGCCAGTACCTTCAGGAGCGTTGCGGATATCGTGACGTAGCGGCCGATCGCCCGCTCGAAAGTGACCCCGACCTCCCGGACTTTCTTCCATCCGAGTTGCATGCTTTCCGGATTGGTGACGGGCAGCCTGGCGCGGATGTCGGCGAACGATGCTTCCGGCTTCGAAGCAGAGGCGAAGGGAATGTCCCGCAGAGCCTGCCCGGAAATCGAGTCAACCACGGCGCCCTCCCACGTTGGACAGACTACGTTCAGGTCGATGCTATCGCGCGTCCCGTATCAACAACAGACCGATCGCCAGTGCATTTTCATTCATAGTGCCATGAATGTTCCAGCAGTAAAGAGCATCGCGTCGGAAGGTGGCACGCACGCTGTTGAAGCGCGTCGTGATCTATCGGATTCGCTCAACGCGCTTTATGTTTTTGTTCTACGCATGTCATGTCCCGAAACCGGCTCCCGCTTTTCGGGAGACATGCTTTAGTCTTTGAGACCAAGCAGCAAAAACAGGCGCGCGAGCGCGGCCCGGAAGTCTCGAACAGCATTCGCGTCCTGCTGGACAAAATGCTGCAGACAGTAGCGGAAACGACCATCAAGTGCGGCATAGGCATCGATCGGATCGATAGCTGTCGCCCCCAGGCGGTCGAGCAGATGCCGGACAATGCCGATCAGGGCGCCCTCGATCTCATTCACGGTCGGCCGGAAACTCTCGTCGAACAGCGCCTGGGTGCGAATATCGTACCAGAGCCGGTGCGCATCGGCATCTTCCTCGATGGTCCGCGCCAGCCCGTCGATGAAACCCTCGACCATGGAATCCGGCGATGTGGACGAGTCGATGATCAACCGCATCCTCGCGACGAACTCGGCCTTGTACTGCTCGACGCAATAGGAGATGAGATCGATCTTGTCTTCGAAGTAGTAGTGGATCACGCCCACCGACACGCCGGACTGCGTGGCGATGTCGCGCAGGCTGGTGTTGGCGTAGCCAAGCTGCGCCAGCGTCAGGATCGCGCTCCTGGCCAGTTCGCGCTTCTTCTCCACGCGCTTGTCGGCCTTCCTTTCGGCCACTTCGCGCATGCGTCCGATCTTCTGCGCAGCCGCTGTGTCCATCCTGACGCTCGTCCTGTCTTCTTGCCCGAATCGCGCCCGCCTAGCCCAGAAGGGCATGGAAGAAGATCCGCGGCAATTTCAGCCAGCCCGGCTTGTACTGGAACGCGGTCAGCAGCCTGCCCAGGACGTGCTGCCGCTTGTTGGTGATGAAGTAGGGTGGCTTCGGCAACAAGGTCAACCCGCCCGACAACAGGTTGCGCGGGAACGGCCGCCATGGCGCCTCGACGACCACGCGCTCGGTATTCTCGAGCATGAAGGCGTTGTGGACCGTTCCGATGCCCGACTGTACGTCCTCGATCGTATGGCCGGGAAACGCACCCCAGGGACAGGTCGTGACGAGGAAGCCGAGGCCGGACCAGCCGTTGATCGCGATTGTCCCGTACCGGAAACCGGCGATGATACTCTCGAAACGCCTGCGGCCGATCTGCCTCAGTGTGCGCGGGTGGATCAGGATGTTTGCGCCCAGCGTTCCGAACAGGTTCGCGTTTGCGTAGTCGATGGCCGCCCGCAAATAGGTCTCCGCGTCCGCCGCCTCGATATGCTTGATACCGAGGGCGGGCGCGAAGCATTCGTTGCCGGCGTTCCAGCCGTCGAGATCGCCGATCAGCAGCGGCGGCGCATCGCCGGTGCGGGCAACGTGGACGACGTTCGATGCCTTTTCGGCGAACGCGGCCATGCGCTGCTCCGCACCGGGATAGTAGGCGGGCCGCGCGTTTGCGGCGGCGACCTTGCGGATTTCCTCGATCAGGCGGTCGCCCCGCTCCCAGCTCCCCGGCATGATCAGCGCCTGGCAGGCAATGCAGTTGTGACCGGAATTGTGGAGCTTCTGGGTGGCGATGTTCTCGGCCTGGAAGCGAATGTCGGCGGGGCTCCACGGCCCGGGTACGACGATGGTCGGGCTGACCGAGCCAAGCTCGGAGGTGAACCGCTTCCGGTTCTTCGGCGTTCCCGCCTTGCGGTTGCGCACCGCTTCTTCGCCGACGCCCCACACGATGGCGTCATGCGTGGCTGCGGCACCGGTGATGTGCAGTTCCTCGACGAGCGGATGCCCGGCCAGATAGGCGCCGGCATCGGCGCCCCCCTTCACGATCCTGAGAAAGCCGCGGTCGATGAACGGCCGCATCGCGACATTGTAGCAGTCGGTCAGATAGTCGTTGATCGGGTTCATCTTCAGGATCACGACCTGGTTCTCGAGGAACAACTTGTGCAACACATCCAGCGGCGTGATCGCGGAAACATTGCCGGCGCCGAGAACCAGCGCGACTTTCCCCCGCCGCTGATGCGCCGGAAGGTCGTAGGCCAATGCGGCGTGCCGCGCGAGATTGTCCTTCGTCACGCCGGGCTGCATCCAGACCTCCGCCTTGACGCCCGAAAGCAGCAGGCGATCCCAGATCGAATGCGGCAGCACCTCGATCGCCGTCTGCCCGGTCTCGAGCACCCGTGTCGGCAGGTGTTTCAGGAACGCCTTGCCCTCCATCCGGGACAGTGTCGGCAAGAGCGCGTTGACGCCGGCCATCGTGGCATAGGGCCCGGCGATCCATTCCTCGCCTTCGAGCGGCGAGCCGGACGTGATCCCCTTCTTGCGTGCCGCGGTTTCCGCCCAGTTCCGGGCCACCGCCATGATGCCGTCCTTCACCGCCGCGAGCAGTCGCATCCGCCCGGCGACGGTGGTCCGCGCCCACTCGTCCTTGTGGGCGTCGAGCGCGGTCAGCGCCGTGTCGAATTCGTCGGCGAACGGCGGGGGCGCGATCTTCGCGGCGCTGTTTTCCATGATCACGTGCCCCTTTCTGCCAGGATGCCGCCGAACTGGTCGCGCAGCTTGTTCTTGAGCATCTTGCCGGTGCCGCTGAGCGGAATGGCGTCGGTGAAGACGACGGCATCCGGGATCTGCCACTTGGCGACCTTGCCTTCGAAATAGGCCAGGATCTCCTCGGCGCTCGGGTTCCTGCCCTCGGCCTTCACGGCGACGATGATCGGCCGCTCGTCCCATTTCTCGTGGCGGGCGCCGATCGCCGCGGCCATTGCGATATCAGGATGGGAAACCGCGATGTTCTCCAGCTCGACCGAGGAGATCCACTCGCCGCCCGACTTGATGATGTCCTTGGTGCGGTCGCGGATGACCATGTAGCCGTCGTCGTCGAGCGTCGCGACGTCGCCGGTGTCGAACCATCCGTCGTCGGTCAGCGCGTTTCTATCCATGCCGAAATAGGTATCGACGACCCAATGGCCCCTGACCTGCAGCGCGCCCTGGCTGCTGCCGTCGCGCGGAAG
Source organism: Mesorhizobium sp. L-8-10 (assembly GCF_016756635.1). Lineage (NCBI taxonomy): Bacteria > Pseudomonadati > Pseudomonadota > Alphaproteobacteria > Hyphomicrobiales > Phyllobacteriaceae > Mesorhizobium > Mesorhizobium sp. L-8-10. The sequence continues at coordinate 8,123,457 of NZ_AP023263.1, forward strand.
CACCTTGCCCTCGTCGTCGACGATGCGAAGGTCGATGCCGAAGGGCGGGCGGCCCTGCCCGAGGCGCAGCAGCGCCATCGCGTCCGCATCGAGATCGGCATGCTTGCCCTTGACCTGGTTGGCGGTTCCGAGCGGGCTCGTCTCGGTCATGCCCCAGGCATGGATGGTCTCGCAGTCGTATTTGTCACGGAAGGTGGCGATCATCGACGGCGCGGCGGCCGACCCGCCGATGACGTTGCGCTTCAGGCTCTCCATGCCGGAGCCGGACCTTTCCGCGGCAGCCAGCAGCATCTGCCAGATCGTCGGGACACCGAGGGCGAGCGTGACCTTCTGTCCGTCGATCAGGCCGAGCAGGCTGTCGCCGTCAAGTCCCGGTCCGGGCATGACGAGTTTGGCGCCGACCATTGCGGCGGCGTAGGGAATGCCCCAGGCATTGGCGTGGAACATGGGCACCACGGGAAGGATCGTCTCGCGGGAGGAAAGCGACAGCGCGTCCGGCAGCGAGATGGCGAAGGTGTGGATCATCGTCGAGCGGTGGCTGTAGAGCACGCCCTTCGGATTGCCTGTCGTGCCCGACGTGTAGCAGAGCGAGCATGGCGTATCCTCGTCAAGGACGGGCCATTCGGCCGGGTCGTCCTGCACGAGATCGTCGAAGAAGATGACGCCGGGAATGGCGCTCGCGACTTCGTCGTCGCGCCCGCCCATATAGATGAAATGGGCGACCGTCCTGAGCTGTTCGCGGGTGGCCCTGACCAGCGGCATGAAGGTCCTGTCGAAGAAGATCGCCTTGTCGGCCGCGTCATTGGCGATGAAGATCAGCTGTTCAGGAAACAGGCGCGGATTGAGCGTATGGCAAACCATGCCGGCGCCGGACACCGCGAACCAGATTTTCAGATGCCGGTGGTTGTTCCATGCGAGGGTCGCGATGCGGTCGCCCTCTGAAAGCCCGAGCTTCCGCAGGCCGGCCGCCAGCCTGCGCGCCTGATCTTCGACCGCGGCCCAGCGGGTGACGTTGATCTCACCCGTGGTTTCCCTCGACACGATCTCCGTGTCGCCGTGGTAGCGTGCGGCGTGGCGGATCAGGTCGCTGATCAACAGCGGCTGCTTCATCATGGAACCGAGCATTTTTCTCTCCCTGCTGGACTATCGATGGCGGCGCGAAAGGCGCCGTTTGAAACGGCCGTCAGGCCGCGGCCTTGTCGATGGCGCCGTTCTTCATCATGTCGGCTGCCTTCTCGGCGATCATGATCGTCGGCGCGTTTGTGTTGCCGCCGACCAGGGTCGGCATGATCGAAGCATCGACCACGCGCAGGCCCTCGAGCCCGCGCACCCTGAGTTGCGGGTCGACGACGGCCATATCGTCGACGCCCATCTTGCAGGTGCCGACCGGATGATAGACCGTGTCTGCGCGGGAACGGATGTGATGTTCCCACTCCGCGTCGGTCATGTCGGGTCTGGTGTAGAGCTCCTTATGCCGGTACGCCCGCATCGGCTCCGCTTCGAGGATCGAGCGCGTCATCTTCGCGCCCTTCATCAGCGTTTCCAGATCGCGCCTGTCCGAGAGGAAACGCGGGTCGATGCCCGGCGCGTCCATCGGGTTCCCGCTCTGCAGGAACACCTGGCCCGACGAATGCGGACGCAGCACGCAGACATGGCATGAGTAGCCATAGCCCAGGTGCAGCTTGCGGGCGTGGTCGTCGACGATGGAGACCACGAAATGGAGCTGGACATCGGGCCGGTGGAGACCCGGATCGGTCCTGAGGAACGCGCCGGCCTCCGCAAACGGCGTCGCGATCATGCCGGTGCCGTCCTTGCGCCACTGGCGCATGTGCCCGATCATGTCGATCGTGCCCCTGATGCCGATGCCGACCAGTTCGGTCTGCTTCGACTTGTAGGACAGAATGAAATCGATGTGGTCGAGCAGGTTCTGGCCGACGCCCGGCAATTCGTGCACCATCCTGATGCCGTGGCGCTGCAGATCCTCGGGACGTCCGACGCCCGACAGTTGAAGAAGCTGTGGCGAATTGAACGTGCCGCCGCACAGGATCACCTCGCGCGCGGCCGCTGCCTCCTTTTCCGAGCCGCCCCTGCGGTAGAGGACGCCTGTGGCGCGCTTGCCGTCGAACACGATTTTCGTGGCGTGGGCGCCGGTGATGACCGTGAGGTTCCTGCGCCCCATATTGGGATGCAGGTAGGCGCACGCGGCTGAACAACGCTCGCCGTTCTTTTCGACCTGGTGGAACTGCGTGACCTGGTAGTGGCCGACGCCCTCCTGTTCACCGCCGTTGAAGTCCGTATTCGTGCGTATCTGCAGTGAGTTCGCCGCCTCGATGAACGCCTGAGAAATCGGCCGGGGGCTTTTCTGGTTCGAAACCTGCAGCGGGCCGGCCGCGCCGTGAAATTCGCTGCCGCCCCGCTCGTTGTTCTCCGCCTTCCGGAAGTAGGGCAGGACCTCGTCATAGGACCAGCCGTCGCAACCCAGCCGTGCCCAATCGTCATAATCGGAGCGGTGGCCGCGAACATAGAGCATCGCGTTGATCGCGCTCGATCCCCCCAAAGCCTTGCCGCGCGGCTGATAGCCGGTCCGGCCGTTGAGGCCGGGCTGCGCTACCGTGTTGAAGGCCCAGTTGTTCAGCTTGAACGGTCGGCCGGGAAGCATTGCGACGACGCCCAGCGGCGCGCGGATCAGAAGGCCCTTGCCGTCGCCGCCCGCTTCCAGGAGGCAGACCGACACGTTCGGGTCCTCGCTCAGCCGGGACGCGAGCGTCGAGCCGGCGGACCCGCCACCGACGATCACATAGTCGAATGCCATGATTTCCTCCCTTGAAATCCTTCCTCCAAGAGTTCCGTAGGATAGTTCTGAACAATTGTCCAGATTCTTTGTTCAGCAAGGGGGTTCAGGCAGGATGGCGCCGTTCAAGCGATGACGAAGGAGACGCCCGAAGAGTACCGATCGACGGCGAGGCCGAGCGCCCGCCGGACGACGACGCTCGCAATGGCGGAACCGGCCCTGATCCTGTGCGCAGCCATTGCGTGCATTCTTGGCGCCGTGCGCGACCTTGGCGGCCTGCTGCGGCGCGGCTCTATTTCGCCGGGTTCACTTCCAGTACGCGGTGTCCTCGACGATGGTCGCAGGCGTCGGCCGCGATGCGCGCCGCGTCGCGCGGTGGATCGCCGCCGCAAGGCGCGGCTGACGCCGGCCCGACCGTCGTCCGGCAAGAACCCCGACTCGACGAAGATGAGGGCTGGCACCTGTTGCAGATCAGGGCGACGGAGGCCCTGAAGTGAAGTCTTTCCATAGTCGACTGAAGGAGGATTCAGTTTGTCCGAATGCAGAGGGGGCGACCGCCTTTCGTTTCCCGGCGAAATTTGAGATATCTCTGCCTTGCGAGACAAGAACGGCCGCACGAAGGAGAGGAAATAGACAATTCTGCCTGGCTCTGATGGGCCAGGAGTATGTCAGCCGACATTGGTGCGGATCGTTAGGCAAGGGGGCCGGCATGTCTCGACCGGCTCGTCAGGGCAGGCGACCGGAGAGGGGTCCGATGCAGGATGCCGCCGTTTTGATCGTGGGCGGAGGCCCATGCGGCCTGATGCTCGCCAACGAGCTCGGCCGGCGCGGCGTGCCGGCGATCCTCGTCGACGACAAGCCGGGCACCACGACGAAGCCGCAGGCCAACGCCACACAGGCGCGCACCATGGAGCACTATCGCCGGCTCGGCTTCGCCGAGGAGGTTCGCGCCCTGGGCCTGCCGGCGGACTATCCCACCGACATGGCCTATTTCACGCGCTTCACCCGCCATGAGCTCGCCCGCTACGAGCTCCCGTCCGCGCGCGATGCGCGGGTGATCATCAAGAGCCTCACCGGCGACTGGAGCGCGGCGGAACTGCCGCATCGCTGCTCGCAGCTCTATATCGAGCCGATCCTGAAGGAACATGCCAGCCGCCTTCCCTCGATCTCCCTGCGCTACGGCTGGCAGCTCACCGGCTTCGAGGACGACGGCGACGGCGTCGAGGCGACGATCGCGCGGACCGACGATGGCGCGATTGAGCGGCTCCGCGTCGGCTGGCTGATCGGCTGCGACGGGCCGCGCAGCTTCGTGCGCAAGACCCTCGGCTACAACTTCCTGGGCGAAGGCGGCGCCCAGCGCGACTTCATGGGCGGCAGGATGCAGATGCTGCATTTCCGGGCGCCCCATCTCTACGACATCATCCCGCACAGAAAGGCGTGGATGTACTGGGCCTTCAATAACGAGCGGCGCTGCTTCATGTGCGCGCTCGACGGCATCAGGGATTTCGTCTTCCACACGCAACTGAGGCCGGGCGAGCGTGAGGAAGACGTCACGGACGAAAGCATGCATGCCATGCTGGAGCAGGTGGTCGGCTTGCGTTTCCCGATCGAGGTGCTGGGGCGCGCGGCCTGGACGGCCGGCTTCGCGCTCGTCGCGGAACGTTTCCAGCGGGGCCGCGTGCTGCTGGCCGGCGACGCGGCCCATCTCTTCACGCCATCGGGTGGGCTCGGCTACAACACCGGCATCGAGGACGCGGTCAATCTCGGCTGGAAGCTCGCCGCGGTCGCGAAGGGCTGGGCCGAGCCGGCGCTGATGGACAGCTACGAGGCCGAGCGGCGGCCGGTGGCGCTGCGCAACACCGCCTTCGCGCGCGGCTTCGCGGCCCGCATCGGGGTCCCGCCCGACCCCGCGATCGAAGACGCGACTCCCGTCGGCACCGAGGCACGGCAAAGGGCAGGCAACTATCTCAACGCCGCCATCCGCGCGGAATTCAACATTCCGGGCATCACTTTCGGGGCCCGCTACGACGACTCGCCCGTCATCGTGCCCGACGGCACGGCGCCGCCGCCCGATTCCGCCAACAACTACACGCCAACGGCCTGTCCGGGCGGTCGGACGCCGCATCGCTGGCTGCCCGACGGACGGTCGCTGTTCGATCTCTTCGGTTTCGAATTCACCATCATGTGCTCGCGGCCGGAACTCGGGCAGGAACTTGCCGATACCGCTGCGCGCCTCGGCATCCCGGCGACCGTGCTCGACATGCCCGATGAAGAAACCCGCGCGCTCTACGAAGCCTGTCTGGTTCTGATCCGGCCGGATCAGATCGTGGCATGGCGCGGCAAGGCGCCGCCCCGCGACGCGGCGGCATTGTGGCGAACCGTGACAGGGGCAAAGGGCGCGATGCAGCCGGCGGCCGCAGCCGGTGGGTAGCGCGATCAGGCTGCCTTGTCGTCGGCCAGCAGCGCATCGCTTTCGATCGCCAGGCGCCGCACGAGATCGACCTCGAGCAAAAGCGCCATTCGCTTCTGCGCCGCACGCCAGACCGGGACCGCCGCTTCGAGGCGCCGCGCACCGGCCTCGGTGAGCCACACCGCGCGTCGACGCAGATCTTTCTCCACGATCGCGATCTCCACCATGCCAGCGCCCTCCAGCGTCCTGAGGTTTCGCGAGAGCGTCGACTGATCGAGACCGATCCGATCGGCAAGGGCACCCAGCCGGTCGTCCTCGGCAGCGGCGATCTGCGCCATCAGGCCGAGCTGCGCCAGGCTCAACCCGGAACCCGCGAGTTCGCGATCCAGGAACTGGCTGATGCGCCGGGCGACGGCGCGGCTGTTGAGGCCAGGACACGCGGCGACCAGCGCGACAGCATCGCGGCGAAGAGTCTTTTTCGGTTGCTCGGCTTTCGTCATAGGTCCATGTATATACAAAGTTTGTACCTACATGAAAATAGCGAAACGGAGGCTCTGGCCGATGAGCGAACCAGGCATATTGGCGGGGATCGGCAACACGTCGCTTATGGCGCTGCGGCGTATCGTGCCGGGGAATGGCGCACGCATCCTGCTCAAGCTCGAAAGCGAGAACCCGACCGGCAGCATGAAGGACCGCATGGCGCTCGCCATGGTCGAGGCGGCCGAGGCCGATGGGCGCCTGAAGCCCGGCGGGCAGGTGGTCGAATATACCGGCGGCAGCACCGGCGTCTCGCTGGCGCTCGTCTGCGCGGTGAAGGGCTATCCGCTCCACATCGTCAGCTCCGACGCCTTTGCCCGGGAAAAGCTCGACCATATGCGCATCCTCGGTGCGCGGCTCGACATCGTGCCGAGCGAGAGCGGACGGATGACCGGGAAACTGACCCGCGACATGATCGAGGCTGCCCGCGTCATCGCCGAACGGACGGGAGCCTTCTGGACCGATCAGATGCAGAACCGGGATCAACTCGCCGCCTATCACCGGTTGGGCGAGGAAATCTGGCAGCAGACGTCGGGGCGGATCGACGGCTTTGTCCAGAGCGTCGGAACCGCGGCATCGCTGCGTGGCACGGCCGAGGCGCTTCGCCGGCGCGACGATCGGGTCAGCATCGTGGCGGTCGAACCGTCCGAGTCTGCGGTCCTGTCAGGCGGTCCGGCGGGCGCGCACAGGATCGACGGGGTCGGCGCGGGTTATGTCGTGCCTCTCTGGCAGGACGGCATAGCCGACCGGATCGAGCGCGTCTCGACCGATGAGGCCAAAGCCATGGCGCTTCGCCTCGCCCGGGAGGAAGGCCTCTTCGCCGGCACGTCGACCGGCGCCAATGTGATCGCGGCCCTCAGGCTGGCCGAACGGCTCGGGCCGAGCGCGACGGTCGTCACCGTCATGTGCGACACGGGAATGAAATATCTCTCTTCCTATGCGAAAGACAAGGTGACGGCCTGAGGCGGCGAATCAGAGCAGGAACAGACCCTCGACCATGGACACGGCAATGCTCCCCACGACACGCCGAAGCATCCCGGTCGGCGTCTGGGCACTCGGCTTCGTCTCGATGCTGATGGACATCTCCTCCGAGATGATCCACGCGCTGCTCCCCGTCTACATGGTCGCGGTGCTCGGCACCTCGGCCCTGGCCGTCGGCATCATCGAGGGCATCGCCGAGGCGACGGCCTCGGTCACCAAGGTCTTCTCAGGCGCGCTCAGCGACTGGCTCGGCCGGCGCAAGCTGCTCGCCGCGGCCGGCTATGGTCTTGCCGCTCTTACCAAGCCGATCTTCCCGCTTGCCGCCTCGATCGAATGGCTGGTTGCCGCCCGCTTCATCGACCGGATCGGCAAGGGCATCCGCGGAGCGCCGCGCGACGCGCTTGTCGCCGACATCACGCCTGCGGAGTTGCGCGGCGCCGCCTTCGGCCTGCGCCAGTCGCTCGACACGATCGGCGCCTTCGTCGGGCCGCTGCTCGCCATCGGCCTGATGTGGCTGACGGCGGAGCATTTCGGCACCGTGTTCTGGATCGCCGTCATCCCGGCCTTCCTCTCGGTCGGCTTGCTCGTCGTTGCAGTCAGGGAGCCGGAGCGGCCGAAGGATCTGCGCCGTGTGCGCATGCCGCTGCGCCGCGACGAACTCCGTCGGCTGGGATCAGGCTATTGGTGGGTGGTCATCATCGCGACGATCTTCACACTGGCACGTTTCAGCGAGGCTTTCCTCATCCTGCGGGCCCAGTCGATCGGCCTGCCGTTGACACTCGTGCCGATCGTCCTGGTGCTGATGAGCCTCGCTTTTTCCCTGTCCGCCTATCCGGTCGGCGTGCTTTCCGATCGAGGCATCGGCAAGACCACGCTGCTTGCGTTCGGCCTCGTCATGCTATTGGCGGCCGACCTCGTGCTCGCCTTCTCCACGGATCTGCTCGCCGTCGGGATCGGCGTCACGCTGTGGGGGCTCCATATGGGCTTCACCCAGGGACTGCTCGCGAGCCTTGTCGCCGGTGCAGCGCCGGCGGAACTGCGCGGGACCGCCTTCGGCATGTTCAATCTCGTCACCGGCATCGCCATGCTCGCCGCCAGCGTGATCGCCGGCGCGCTCTGGGACGCGGCCGGACCGTCGGGCACATTCCTCGCAGGTGCCGGCTTCGCAGCGCTGACCCTGGCGAGGCTCGTCGCTGTCCGTGGTCGGCTGGCGTCCTGATTTCTCCCGATATGGACAAGCATGAAGACGACCGCCGCGAATTGTGGCATCGATGGCGCCTTGCGTCGGGCGGAGACGAATGACATTTCCCATCAACCTGTGCAACGAAGTGGTCCGGACCCTGGATTTCCGGTGCCAATGCGCCTTTGCCCGCGCGGTCGGCTACAACGGCCTTGAGGTCGCTCCTTTCACCCTCAGTCCCACGCCGCATGAGCTGACGGCGTCGGCGATTCGCGAATACCGCGCGATCGCCGATGGGGAGGGCATCCCGATCGCCGGCCTGCACTGGCTGCTCGCCGCGCCCGAAGGCCTGTCGATCACCAGCGCGGACGAGGACGTCGGGCAGAACGCTCGAGACCGGCCGAGGCTTGGTCAGGCTCTGCGCCGAGCTCGGGGGGCGCTACCTCGTCCACGGCTCTCCCGGCCAGCGCCGCCTCGAGGCGGGTGACGATAACGAGGGCCGAAAGCGGGGGATCGCCTATTTCGCGGCCATGGCCGCGACCGCGCGCGATGCCGGCGTTGTTTATCTCATCGAACCCCTATCCCGGCGGGACACGGCTTTCGTCAACTCCGTCGACGAAGCCCTGGAAATCGTCGTCGCCATCGGTTCGCCGGCGCTGGGAACCATGGTCGACTGCTACGCCGCGGCGACGGACGGCGACGATGTCGCCGCGCTGCTGCGGCGCTGGCTGCCGAAGGGTGTCGTGGGCCACGTCCATTTCAACGACCCCAACCGGCGCGGCCCCGGCGAGGGGGAACTCGCCTTCGGCGAGGTCGTCGATGTGCTCCTTGGATCCGGCTATTCGGGCGCCGTGGGCATCGAGCCTTTCGTCTATGAACCGGACGGCATGGCTTGCGCGGCGCGCGCGATCGGTTATGTGCGGGGGCTGTTGGAGGCGCGCAGCCGGCGCGCCCGATCCGGGTGATCATGTCGACCTCTATCGAGCCGAACACAGCCAAACGTCCGCGCAACCGCCGCAATCCCGAGGCCACCAAAGCCTCCATACTGGCGGCGGCGCGCGCGGAGTTCGCCGAGCGCGGCCTCGACGGGGGGCGCGTCGACAGCATCGCCAGGCGCGCACGAGCCAACAAGCAGCTTGTCTACTATTATTTCGGCAGCAAGGACGAGCTCTACAAGGCGGCTCTCGAAGCCAGCTACTCCGACATCCGCAGCCTCGAAAGGGAACTCGACCTCGCCGCTTTGCCGCCGCGCGAGGCGATGGAGCGGCTGATCGATTTCTCGCTTGACTACCTCGCCCAGCACCGCGAGTTCATCCGCATGCTGGCCGACGAGAATGCACATGGCGCGCGCCATGTCAGGAATTCGGATGCGGCGCGCCAGACCAACTCCCCACTGCTCGAGTTGATTGAAGAGACGCTACGGCGCGGCGAGAAGGAAGGCATCTTCCGCGTCGGCGTCGATCCGCTCGAACTCTACATCTCGATCGCCGGCATGACCTTCTTCTATTTCGCCAACGGCCTCACAATGTCGGCCATCTTCGGACGCGATCTCACCCAGCCCACGGCGCTGGCCTCCTATCGCGACCACATCGTGACGCTGACACTCGCCGGCCTCCGGCCGTAGCGCGTCACTGGCGCTCCAACGCAGTCTTGGAACGCAGAATCTCAGAGCCAGATTGCCGGGTCGAGCATGCCGTGGACCACGGCGATAACCAGGATGCCGTAGGGCGCCGGCTCGTAGATGGAGATATAGCGGTCGTCGATCAGGATGCGGGCCGTTTCGCTCAATTCCGGGCGAGCTACACCCATCTCAGGGTGACCGGCGACCAGCTCGAACTTGTCGAACAGGCGATCTAGCAGCCTGTCAGCCGGATTTTCGTTGCCCAGGGCGATATTGCGCCAAATGTCGCGCATGTCCCGCTGGGCGCGGGGAGTCAGTTTGTATCTAGCCACGGGCAGATCGTTCTGCTTTCAATTCTTGCAGAAACGCCACAGGCTCAACGTCCTCACCTTCGCCGCTGGCCTTGCCTTCGAAGTAGGCCCGCTTGAGGTTTTCGATTTCCAGGGCGCGTAATTTCTCGCGTTGTTCGAACAGGCGCAGGCTGTCGCGCACGACCTCGCTCGCGGAGGCGTAACGGCCGCTCTCGACGAGCTCACGCACAAAGCCCTCGTAATGCTGGCCGAGGCTGTAACTGGCTGGCATGGAGGATCCTTTCGCCGTGCCCGACTTTATCAATTTTTGATAAGGCAGGCAAATTCTTCCGATAGCGTTGGCGACACACAAAGCGTGGCGCATAGGGCAGCCCTTCACAGCGAACCGTCACCAAGCGGCAAAATACGCAAGGGGCACTCGCTGAGCTCGGGGGCGAGACACCTGGATCAAGCATCTCGACCGTGGATCCGATCCAAACCACGATCCGCCTGACCAGTTATCAACCATATGGTTGAAACTTTCCGTATTCTGTAATTAGCTCCGCCTGCCCGAACGATCGCGGCCGACGAGGCCCGCGATCCGCGGCCGCCACACCACCAGGAGCAAGGACAGAGCGTGAAACAGAGCATCGTGACCGACGAGCTTTCCAGCGATCCGGAGACCGCCTTCGAACTCGGCCTCGAATGGGGGGTCGATCGGTTCGAGCTGCGCGGGGTCCATGACGGGCGGGTTCCGCTCCTCAGCCCCCATGTCCGCCAGGGGCTTGTTAGAGCGGTCCGCTCGTTCGGTGTTTCGATAACGGCCATCTCACCGGGACTGTTCAAGTGCCCCTTCCCGGCTGGAGAGCCCGCTCGGTCCAATCTCGGCTGGATGGATGCCGGCTTCTACCACTCCTGGCAGGATGCCCGCTCGATCGTCGAAAACCATCGGCTGAACCTGCTTCCGGCGTCGATCGACTTCGCCCGTGAGGTCGGCGCGAAATACATCATCGCCTTCAGCTTCAGCCGAAGCGGCGCGCCGGCGGGCTCGGCTCCAGAGGGCGTGACCGAGATGCTGGCCGAGGCAGCCGAGGCGACCCGGGCCGCCGGCTTCGAACTGCTCGTCGAAACCGAGGAAGGCTTCTGGGCCGACACGGGAGCGCGCTCGGCCGCCTTGATCGGGCGCGTCGGCTCTCCCGGTCTCGGCATCAACTGGGACCCCGCCAACGCGCTGATCGAAGGTGACGTCCCCTTCCCCGAGGGTTACGCGGCGCTGAAGCACCTCGTGCGCAACGTCCACTTCAAGGACGCCCGGCGCTACCCCGATGGAACATGGGAACTGCTCGCCGACGGCGACGTCGACTGGGCCGGTCAGATCGCCGCGCTCGTCACCGACGGCTATGACGGAGCCATCGCTGTGGAGCCGCATCTGTCACCGTCGGTGGCCTCCACGCGCGCAACGCTCGCCAGGCTCCGATCCCTGATCGACCAGGCAGCCACGATCCGATGACGGGTCCCCAAAACAATCTTCGATAACTTTCAACCAAACGGTTGAAAGTTTCGTGAGACCGCGATAGCGTCAGCTCAACGAGACGGCAAAGGGGGAAGATCGATGCAGTCAGTCGCGGTCAAGACGCCGACGCTCAACGACATGGGTGGCGGCAGGCCGGCGCCCTTACCCGTCCGCTTCGACGATATCGAGCAGCTCGACGACTTCCTGACACGGCCGAGCGACGCCCTGGTGAAGGACCTCGAAGGCCTCGACGGCGATATCATGCTGCTCGGAGTCGGCGGCAAGATGGGGCCGACTTTGGCCAGGCTCGCCCGCAACGCCGCACCCTCCAAGCGCATCATCGGCGTCGCCCGCTTCAGCGAGGCCGGCATGCGCGAGCGGCTCGAAGGCTGGGGCATCGAGACGATCACCGCCGATCTCCTCGATGCCGGGCAGGTGAATGCGCTGCCAAAGGTGAAGAACGTCCTCTTCATGGCCGGGCGCAAATTCGGGGCCAGCGACAACCAGTCCCTGACCTGGGCGATGAATGTGCACAGCCCGGCGATCGTCGCGGAGGCCTTTCGCGGGTCCCGCATCGTCGCCTTCTCGACCGGCAATATCTATCCGCTGGTCGATGTCCTGCATCAGGGCGCGCTGGAAACGACGCCGCCCGGGCCGCGTGGTGAATATGCCCAGTCCTGCCTCGGCCGCGAACGGATGTTCGAGTATTTCTCCGGCAAGTTCGCGACACCCGGTCGCCTGTTCCGGCTGAACTACGCCATCGACCTGCGCTACGGCGTGCTGTTCGACCTGGCGAGCCGCGTGAAGGCCGGCATCCCGATCGACCTGTCGCTGATGGGCCACGTCAATGTGATCTGGCAGGGCGACGCCAATTCGCAGGCGCTACGCTGCCTTCTCCACTGCACCACGCCGACCTCCCCCATCAACATCAGTGGACCGGAAACGCTCTCCGTCCGATGGCTGGCGCAGGAGCTCGGCACACGCCTCGACGTCCGCCCCAATCTCGTCGGGACCGAGTCCCAGACCGCCTGGCTCACCAACACCGCCGAAGCGGCGAAGCTGTTCGGTTACCCCGAAGTGCCGCTCGGCGCGATGCTCGACTGGGTGGCCGACTGGGTGGCGCGCGATCAGCTCAGCTTCAACAAGCCGACCAAATACGAGGTCCGCGATGGCGGCTTCTGAGGCGCCCAGCACGGTCGCGCTCGGTCGGTCCGACACGGAGGCGTGCCTGCTCGGCGAAAGCCGGAACGGCCTCCCCATCGGCTGCCACTTCGCCGCCCGCTACGGCGAGGAAGGTCTGCTCTTCCGCCTTGCCGGGCAACTCGAGCGCGCCCGCCCCTGGGCCGGCAGACGGCCTGTGGGTTGGTGATAGGGCGTCTGCCGCTCGGATTGTCGGTCGCGAACGTAGCGTTCGACCGCCCTGTGGAATACCCCTCATCCGACCTCGCCCTCACGGGCGAGGCCACCTTCTCCCACAAGGGGAGAAGGCTGGAGCCTGGCTTTGCCGGCTCTGCAAATCACCGACCTCGATGATTGGCCGAAGCGTTGATGCGGGCGTTCCCTTCTCCCCTTGTGGGAGAAGGTGGCCTCGCGAAGCGAGGTCGGATGAGGGGTCGGCAGCCATCGACATTCGAAATGTAGCGTGCGGAACTGGGCCAACTGAAAATCCCCGCGTGCTCGCGCCTCACCCCTCCAAGCTGCCACCGAACGAGACGATGATCTCATCGGCCATGCGCCGGAAGCGGGCGCTCGGGCCTTCCAGCCCTTCGCTCTGGCGGCTGATCTTGGCGCCTTCGAGCAGCAACGCGAGCATGTCGGCCGCGAGCTCCGGCCGGCTGAGTCCCGCCCCTTTGCAGAGCTCCGCGAGACGGTCGCGATGGGCCTTCTTGGCCTCTTCGATGACGCGCTTGGCCGGATGGTCGCCATCGGCGAGTTCGACCGCCGCATTGGCCATCTCGCAGCCGCGCTCGCCCGAACGCAGAAAGGCCGCGCCGTGCTCCACCCAGGCCCGAAGCTGCGCTCGCGGGTCGCCGGGATGATCGGTTTCCAGACCGCACCACCACGCGCTGCCCTCGTCGACGCATTTCTGCATGCATTCGACGATGAGGTGATCCTTCGAGCCGAAATGCCGGTAAAGCGTCATCTTGTTGGTGTGGGCAGCCTCGGCGATGGCGTCGACGCCGACGCCCTTTATGCCGTGCTGCTGGAACATTTCGCGCGCCGTCACCACGATGCGGTCTCGCGGCCGCAGGGTCGGCTGATCGATCACTTCGTCGTGTTTCACTTTTTGGTCCGCCATGGCTTGACCAGGATGTTACCGAGTAGTAACAGTTGCCTTGTTACTTACCGGTAACACCCCTGACAGCGTCCTGTCAAGAACGAGCGTTCAGGGGCCGCGATTTCCGGGAAATCGGGATCGCCCAAGCATAGATGTTGACCCGATCGTATCGGACCGCGGACAAGCCGCGATTCCGAAAAAGGAGGATTTATGGCTTCGTTTCACCAGAACCTGACCGTCGACCAGCTTCTGAACGACCCCATGACCCTCGCGGTCATGCGGGCCGATCGTATCGACCCCGCGGCCTTCCGCGCGATGCTGGCCGGGCAGGCGAAGCGCCTCAGGGAAGCTGAGGCGGCCGCCTACGCCCTTCCCGCCGGCAGACTGTTCCTACCCGCGCCGTCGCCACTCGACAGCATACGGGCCTTCTGACCCGAATACCGAAAGACCCTGACCCATGGTCGATTATTTCATCCATCGCCCGATCTTTGCATCGGCGATCGCCATCATCATGCTGCTCGCCGGCGGGATCGCCTATTTCCTGTTGCCGGTGTCGCAGTTTCCCGACATCTCGCCGCCGCAGGTCGTGGTCAGCGCCAACTATCCCGGCGCCAGCGCGCAGGTCGTCGCCGATACGGTGACGACACCGCTCGAGCAGACGATCAACGGCGTCGAAGGCATGACCTACATGTCCTCGACCAGCTCGAACGACGGCTCGTCGCGCATCACCGTCACCTTCGACGTGGGCTATCCGCTGACGACGGCGGCCGTCGACGTGCAGAACCGCGTATCGCAGGCCGCGTCGTCGCTCCCGGCAATCGTCAACCAGGCCGGCGTGACCGTGAACAAGCAGAATCCGAGCTTCACGCTGATGGTGAACATCACCTCGCCCGACGGCTCGATCGACCTCACCACGCTCAGCAACTACGCCTATCTCCGGATCGCCGATCCGCTGAAACGCGTCACCGGCGTCGGCGACGTGCAGCTCTTCGGCGAACGCCGCTATTCGATGCGCGTCTGGCTCGACCCGGACAAGCTCGCCAATCTCGGCATCACCGCCGTCGATGTCCAGAACGCGATCGCCGAACAGAACGTCCAGGTCGCAGCCGGCAAGATCGGCCAGTCGCCGGCTCCATCAGGCACGGCCTTCGAGCTTCAGGTCAGCGCGGCAGGCCGTCTGAGCGACCCCAAGCAGTTCGGCGACATCGTGGTGCGCGCCAATTCCGCGACCGGCTCGCTGGTGCGCCTGCGCGACGTCGCGCGCATAGAGCTCGGCGCGCTGCTCTACAATTCGACCGTCTTCGACAACGAGAAACCCACCGTCATCCTCGCTGTCTTCCAGATGCCGGGATCGAACGCCCTGGAGCTCCAGAGGAACGTCGTTGCAAAGATGGAGGAACTGTCGGCGCAATTCCCGAAGGGCATCGCCTATTCGATCCATTACGACACGACCCGTTTCGTGTCCGCGGCCATGGAAGACGTGGTCAAGACCCTGCTCGAGGCGCTCGTGCTCGTCGTCGCCGTCGTCTTCATCTTCCTGCAGAGCTGGCGCACCACCATCATCCCTGTTATCGCCATCCCGGTCTCGCTGATCGCCACGCTGACTGTCATGCTGATGCTGGGCTTCTCGCTCAACATGCTGTCCCTGCTCGGCATGGTGCTCGCCATCGGCCTGGTCGTCGACGACGCCATCGTCGTCGTCGAGAATGTCGAACGGCAGCTGGAGGCCGGGCATCCTCCCCTCGAAGCCGCGCGGCGCGCCATGAAGGAGGTGACTGGCCCGATCATCGCCACGACGGCCGTGCTGATGGCGGTGTTCATCCCGGTGGCCTTCATCCCCGGCGTCACCGGCCAGCTCTACAACCAGTTCGCGCTGACCGTGGCGATCTCCGTCGGTATCTCGGCCTTCAACTCGCTGACCTTGAGCCCGGCGCTCTCCGCCGCCTTCCTCCGCCATCGGCCGCCGTCCAGCTTCTTCCTCTATCGCTGGTTCAACAACGGCTTCGCCAGGCTGTCCCACGCCTATGCGTCGTCGGTGCGCGGCCTGATCCGGCTGCGCTGGGCGGTGCTCGGCGTGTTCGCGGTGCTCGTCGCGGCGACCTATCTGGTTTCGACGCGCATTCCCTCGGCCTTCCTGCCGGTCGAGGACCAGGGCTACTTCTTCGCCATCGTGCAATTGCCCGACGGCGCGTCGCTGGAACGCACCGACGCGGTCGCCAACAAGGTGCGCGATGAGCTGCTCGCCACGCCTGGCGTCGGAAATGTGATGTCGGTCAGCGGCTTCAATTTCCTGACCTTCGCCAACCAGTCGAACTCGGCGGCGCTGTTCGCCATCCTGAAGCCCTGGAGTGAGCGCGGCCCCGGCCAGAGCGCGACCGATATCGTCGATGCGGTCCGGCCGAAGCTGTTCGGCATGCCCGATGCGATCGTGCTCGCCTTCGAGCCCCCGTCCATCCAGGGTCTCGGAACGACCGGCGGCTTCGAGTTCCAGGTCGAGGACCTGACCGGGCGCGGCGCCGAGGCGGTCAACGAGGCCACGCAGGCCCTGCTGGCCGAGGCGCGCAAGCAGCCCGAGCTCAACCCGCAGACGCTGTTCACGACCTTTTCGACTTCGACGCCGCAATACAGCTACGACCTCGACCGCAACAAGGCGAAGCTGCTCGGGCTCAACCTGCCTGATGTCTTCAACACGCTGCAGATCTATCTGGGCTCACTCTATGTGAACGACTTCAACCTGTTCGGCCGCACTTTCCGCGTCACGCTTCAGGCCGAGCAGGATGCACGCGCCCAGGCGTCCGACCTCACCCGCCTCTATGTCCGCAACGCTTCGGGCGAGATGGTGCCGCTGTCGACGCTCGGCAACGTAAAGCCCATCGTCGGGCCGGAGACGGTGACGCATTACAACAACTACGGCTCGGCGCTCATCAACGGCGCGGCTGCGCCGGGCTACAGCTCCGGCCAGGCCATCGAGGCCATGCAACGCGCGGCCGCCACGGCCCTGCCGCAGGGCTTCGGCTATGAATGGACAGGCATCACCTATCAGGAACTCAGGGCGGGATCGGTCGCAATCGCGGTGTTCGCGCTGGCCATCGTCTTCGTCTTCCTGATCCTGGCCGCCCAGTATGAGAGCTGGTCGATGCCCTTCATGGTGCTGCTGTCGGTGCCGACCGCCCTGTTCGGCGCGCTGCTGGCGATCTGGCTGCGCGGCATGGAGATGGACGTCTACTCGCAGATCGGCTTCGTCATGCTCATCGGGCTGGCGGCCAAGAACGCCATCCTGATCGTGGAATTCGCCAAGCATCTGCGCGAGCAGGGCATGAGCATCGTCGAAGCGGCGATGGAGGCCGGAAGGCTGCGGCTGCGCCCGATCCTGATGACGGCCTTCGCCTTCATCCTCGGGGTCGTTCCGCTGATGCTGGCGACCGGCGCCGGGGCGGCAAGCCGCCAGTCGCTCGGCACGGCCGTGTTTGGCGGCATGCTCGCGGCAACGATCCTCACGCTCGCCTTCGTGCCGGTCTTCTACGCCGTGATCGAGCGCTGGCGCGAACGCAGGTCCGCGCCCGAAACCCACACGACGACGGCGGTCTCCCACGCCGAAGCGGCCGAATGACAAGGAAAGAACCCATGCGATACTGGAAAACCACGACAGCCTTCGCCCTCATCGCGGCCACCGCTCTGTTCGTCCATGCCAATGGCGGGCCGGAGATTCTCTTCGATGTGCTGAGCAAGCCGGCCGGGGCCGCCGTCGCCCCGGCCGCTCCGCAGGCCATGCCGGTGCCCGTGACGTCGGTGGTCAAGAAGACCCTCCCCCTCTATCTCGACTACACGGCGCGAACGGAAGCCATCCGCAGCGTCGCCCTGCAGGCGAAGGTCTCCGGCTACATCGTCGACCAGCCCGCGGCCGACGGCGCCGACGTCGGGCAGGGCGACCTGCTCTACCTCATCGACCAGCGCGACTATCAGGTCGCGCTCGACCGGGTGAAGGCGCAGATGGATCGCGACGTGGCCTCGCTCGAATACACCAAGGCCAACCTGACCCGGGGCTCGGACCTGTCGAAGACCGGCTTCCTGTCGAAGGACGGCTTCGAGCAGCGCAGCAGCGCCGTGGAACAGAGCGAGGCCGTCGTCGCCGCGGACAAGGCGGCAGTGGCCGAGGCGCGGCTCAATCTCGGCTACACCGAGATCCGCGCCCCCTTCGACGGACGCCTCGGACGCAACCAGGCACCTGTCGGCACCCTCGTGGGCGCCGGCGGCACGACCCTCAACACGCTGGTGCAGGTCAGCCCGATCTATGTGACCTTCTCGCCGAGCGAGACCGATCTCGCCTTGCTTCGCCGGGCCAAGGCCGCCGGTCCGGTCGCCGCCGAGGTCACGGTGCCGGGAGACCCATCCGCCCCGCGAAAGGGCGAATTAACCTTCATCGACAACAGGGTCGACCCCGCCACGGGGACCATCGTCGCGCGAGCCACCATCGCCAACGCCGATCGCGCGCTGCTGCCCGGCCAGTATGTGAACATCCGGCTGCTGGTCGGCGAGGAGCCCGACAGCCTTCTGGTGCCGCAGGTCGCGCTCGGCTCCAGCCAGCTCGGCAAATATGTCTATGTGGTCGACGCCGGAAACACCGTGGGGATGCGCATGGTCGAGCTCGGCCAGACCGACGGCGAACTGGTCGCGATCGTCAAGGGCATCCAGGAAGGCGACCGGATCATCAGCGGCAACCTGCAGAAGATCGGTCCCGGAATGCCGGTCGAGCCCCAGCCCGTTCAGACAGCCGCCGCGCCTGCCTCCTGACCTCCCGGGTGACAGCGGCCGCCGCCCGCCGGGACCGGCGGGCGGCCTCTTCATCGGTCAGCATGTTCGTACGACCGAACAATTCCTTGTCCTGCCGGAGCCTTGGTGCTTTGTTGCCCTCCGTATCGACGGACAGACGGGAGCGAAAGCATGACGAAGCTGGATGGCGGCTGCCGTTGCGGACAGGTTCGCTTCAGGGTGACCGCCCTGCCGCTGGTGGCGATGGCCTGCCACTGCACCGGTTGCCAGCGCATGACGGGCAGCGCCTTTTCCCTCAGCGCGGCGATCCCGAGCGACGGCTTCGCCGTCGTCGAGGGCGAGCCCGTGATCGGCGGGCTGCACGGCGCGACGCGGCACTACTTCTGCCCGCACTGCATGAGCTGGCTGTTCACCCGCCCGGAGGGCATCGACTGGTTCGTCAACATCCGCACCACGATGCTCGACGAGCCCGCCCGCTTCCCGCCCTTCATCGAAACCTTCACCAGCGAGAAGCTGCCCTGGGCGACGACCTCTGCCAAACACAGCTTCGAGACCTATCCGCCCTTCGAGGCCTATGAGGAACTGACCAGGGAGTACGCGCAATCCCTGGCCGGAAACGCAGACTGACGGGTACGGCGGATCGAGAATCGATAGCTCGATGTCAGGTCGGCGGAACAATGGAGCGGCAGGGACTGCTCATCAATTCTTGCTGACCACCCTGTCACGCGATTGACTTTTTTCCCCCGCAACTGGATTGTTGACGTCTCATCTCACTTTCGGAGATTTCTGCCCGCTCGGTGCCGGAGTGCCGCGAGAAGCAGCTTTTCTGCCGACCTCGTGTCAAGGTGCGCGAACGGGCCTCGTCCTGCAAAAATCCAGTTGTTTACAGGACGCGCACCCCTGCCCCCGGGGATCAGGCTGGCAGCGGACGCCGTCCGTTGCGGTCAGTCCGGATCCCTCTCGAACGTCACCGTTGCTGGCGGCAATCGAACCCAGGGATGCCTGCGGCTGTCATAGACGGAGACGGTCGGTGGCTGAAAGCCCGGGTCCGCCAATGCGCCGACCGCGACACTCACCGTATCGTCATTGCCTTCCTCGGTGTGGAAGACCGTCGTTCCGCAGATTGGGCAGAACCGGAAGACGAAGCGGGCACCCATGTCCCCGACGCGGACATATTCCGTGGCGGCACCGTAGACCTTGAAGGGCGCCGGGAAGCTGGCAAGCGCGGCGAACACGCTGCCGGTCCGCCTCTGGCAGGCGAGGCAGTGGCAGATGCCGACGCCCAGAGGCTCGCCATCGACTTCGATTCGCAAGCCTCCGCAGGAGCAGGACGCTGTTCTGGACGGCATCGGACACCTCCACCCGTAGCAACGTGGATCGCATGAACATGCGGGCGACCGTCCGGACGGACCGGCGGCAGCCAGCGAGGTCAGGTAAGCCTGTAATGCCGAGGCTTTCAACAGGCCATCGCGTATGGTCCGGGGGCTTGAACCGAGATACAGCCTATCCGGCGGGATCGTCGAGCAACCGCTTCGACCGTGTCTTTGGCCCTGGCCCGCGCATGTAGTACATTTCGGGGCGGTACGAATTCCGACCCGATATCATCGACCGGATCGATGTCATCCAATGGCCGGCGGCGGCCTTGGACGAAGGACTATGGCCGCTGGCGGACGGCACCGACGAAGCGGACGAAACGCTGCCTCGGCCCGTGACGGGTTCGTCATATCCGAGTCTTTGCCCCTTCGCGGGATCGAAGTAGTGGAGATGCCCGGCGCGCGGCATCAACCGGATGCGATCTCCGCTCTTCAGGTGAAGGCGCTCGCGAACAAGGCAGTTGAGCGTCGCCTCCCCGAGCCTCGTCACGATAAACATCTCCGACCCGGTCTGCTCCACGACCACGACCTCAACCTCCGCACCGTCGGGGTGGATGTCGAAATGCTCGGGACGGACACCGAGTACAACCTCGCGATCGCCGAAGGCTCGCATGTCCTCGGCGGTGAAGATGGGGCCGCCGTCCGCCATGAACCGACCGTCGCGCAAGGCGCCGGTGACGAAGTTCATCGCGGGCGAGCCGATGAAGCCGGCGACGAACATGTTTGCCGGCCGGTCATAGAGATCGAGCGGACTGCCCACCTGCTCGATGATGCCGTCGCGCATCACCACGATCTTGTCCGCCATGGTCATGGCTTCGATCTGGTCGTGGGTGACATAGACCGTGGTCGTCTTCAGCCGCTGATGCAGCGCCTTGATCTCGACGCGCATCTGGACACGGAGTTTCGCATCGAGATTGGAGAGCGGCTCATCGAAAAGAAACACCTTGGGGTCACGCACGATGGCGCGGCCCATGGCGACGCGTTGCCGCTGCCCGCCGGAAAGCTGCTTCGGAAGGCGCTGGAGAAGCGCCTGCAGGCCGAGTATCTCGGCTGCCGCAGCAACCCGGCGCTCGATCTCCGCTGCCGGCCTTCCAGCGAGCTTCAACGAGAAGCCCATGTTCCTGGCCACGGTCATGTGCGGATAGAGCGCATAGTTCTGGAAGACCATCGCGACATCGCGCTCGCGCGGGGCGACATCGCTGACGACCCGGTCGCCGATCACGATGTCGCCGTCCGTCAGCCCCTCCAGGCCGGCAATTATGCGAAGCAGCGTCGACTTTCCGCAGCCGGACGGACCGACCAGCGCAACGAACTCGCCATCGGCGACCTCCACGTCGACGCCTCGCAGGACGTTCACCGCACCGAAGGATTTTCTCGCATTGCAAATGGATACGGGCGCCATGTCTCAGGTCTCTCGATTCGGGGCATTCGTGGCTGGATCATCCGTCCCGCCGACAACGACATCGATTGCGAAGCTGCGCTTCTCGCCAGGCGCAAGCAGCGGCGTGACCTCATTCGAGCCGTCCGAACGGCGACCGGCACTGCAAGGCTCGACCGAGAGCACGCCGCAGCCGGGGCGCAGGTCCTGCCAGAGCTGGAGCCAGGGCAGTGCGTCCGTGCGCCAGCGGAATTCGATGATTTCACCGCCGGTCACGCAACATGAAGCCCACTCGCCTCTTGCTTCATGCAGCACGGACGGTCCCGGCGCGCCCGGGCTCGGCAGTTCCAGCGGACCGGCAATACGGCGTCCATCCAGGAACAGTCGTGTCGTCTCGTCGATGGCGGGGAAGCCGAGATTGAAATGGTAGAGGGCAAGAACGGCCAGCGCCTCGGCGCCGACGACGTCGACCGTATCGCGCAGCCGGATCGTCCGGCCGCCGATCGGCGCCTCGATACGGCGACGCAATCGGTAGCCGCCGGCGCCATAGGCCCAGGCGACAATCTCGCCTTCGCAGAAAAGCACGGGCTCCTCGGCGTCCCAGTCCTCGCCATGCCCGGTCAGGCGCGCCGGCGTGAAGGGTGCC
Organism: Mesorhizobium sp. L-8-10; assembly: GCF_016756635.1. Lineage (NCBI taxonomy): Bacteria > Pseudomonadati > Pseudomonadota > Alphaproteobacteria > Hyphomicrobiales > Phyllobacteriaceae > Mesorhizobium > Mesorhizobium sp. L-8-10. Next base: position 8,145,225 of record NZ_AP023263.1, read on the forward strand.
GAACCGTGCAGCGAATGACCGCCTGCCGGCTGGCGGATGTGATCGAAGCCGCAGGTGTTGAGGAAACCGCCGAATCCGGCATTGAAGCGGCGCTCGGGATCGATCCCTTCAGGCGGCAGGCGGAAACCCGCCGGGCTTTGCCAACCAAGTTGCACCCCGCGCCACGACAAAGTGGCGATGTCGAGCATGCGACCAGCCGTCACCCAGAAATCCAGTCCTCCCCCTGTCGAGAAGACGAGAGCCTCGACCCCTGCCTCCAGCCCATCGGCCATCACGACGCGCCGGACGCTCCCCACCTGTCTGAGGTCGCCGACAAGCCTCCGCAGTCTGGCGGGCGGAAGAACCATGTTCAGGCTGCTTCGGCTTGGGCGAGGGCGAGCCTTGCAAAGGCCTCGGGCGGCGCACCATTGGCTGCCATCAGCCGGACCATGAGCGTCTTCATGCGCGATTCGATCGCCGGATCGGCGAGCGGACTTTCCTGGCCGGGATCGGTCTCGAGATCGTAGAGGCGCGTCTCGGATTCGAGCAAAGCGCCGGGTCCGTAATTGTTGTACATCGGCGAACGCTCGATCACCGGCACCTTGAGCAGCGCCGCGCCCTTGGAGAATTCGAGCGGCGGAGAAATCGTCGCCTCCGACAGCTCCTCGGGCGTGAAGGGCGAGAAGATGTGCGTCGGCATGAGCGTGTACTGGTAGAGCTCCTGCTTCGACAGATCCTCGGGAAAGCGGTGATAGGTGTATCGGCCGTCGGCCACGTTCACCGCGCCGCCGAAATAGCCGAACAGGGCTCCCTCCCGCATCGCGGTGCCATCGGCCATGTGGCAGAGCGAGAAGCCCTCGTTTTCGGCCGGCGGCTCGGCGCCGAAAAGATCGAGGAAGGTGGGCGCCAGATCGATCGACTGGGTGAGAGCGGCCGAGCGCGTTCCGGCGAGATCGGGGCGTCGCGGATCGTGCAGGAACAGCGGAATATGCGCGACCTCCTCATAGAGGTTCATCCGGTTCTTGGCCCAGAAATCATGTTCGCCCAGGAGGAAGCCGTGATCGGTGGTGACGACCAGGGCAGTATCCTTCCACATGTCGTGGCGGTCGAAGTAGTCGAGGAGTTCGCCGAGCAGGTGATCGCACATGGCGACGACGGCATAGTAGTTGGCGCGCAGCTCCTCGCATTCCTCAGGCAGTTCGTCGACACGGCCGTAGCGGGGCCAATCCCGGATCGGCCCTTTCCATCCGGTATCGAATGCTTCCTTGAAGCGGGCCGGCGCGGTGAAGGGCTCATGCGGATCGAAGGTCTCGATCTGCAGCATCCAGTTGTCGGCCTCCCGGTTGCGATCGAGGAAATCGAAGCCCTCGGCGAAGCAGCGGACGGACGGGAAGTCCTTCTCCTCCCTGATGAACTCGCGATTGATGATGTTCTGACCAAAATAGCTGCGCCTGGCATCGCTGAACTGGCGCGCATGGTATCTCTCGCGCAGCCGTTCCCAATGCGGCTGCACCATGGCCTTCCAGCGGTCGCCTTCCTGCCCCCTGACGAATTCGTAGGAATCGTAGCGGTTGTGATAGGTCGCTCCGCCGTCCTCCCAATAGTGGAAGTGATCCGTCACGAGGTGGCTGTAGGTGCCCTGCTGCCGGTGCAGTATTTCGGGGAAGGCATTGTCGAACGGTTCCAGCGGCCCCCAGCTGCGGTGGAGGAAGGTGAGCCTGCCCGTGAGCATGTCGCGGCGGGCCGGCATGCAGGGCAGGCTGCCGACATAGTGGCGATCGAAGGCGACCGAGCGTCTTGCCAGCCGGTCGAAATTGGGGGTGGGGATGCGCGTTCCGCCATAGCATCCGAGCATGTGGCGATTGAGCGAATCGAAGAGGACGAATACGGCCTTCAATCTGGTCTCCGCTGTCTGACTGGAGCGGCGGACGCACCGATGGAGCCGGTGCTGCCGCTCTATCCGTTTGTTTGAGCATCGGATCTGTCCCGAAACCGGTACCCACTTTCGGATCCGATGCTCTGGTGGTCTATTTCACGGCGCCCTGGGTCAGGCCCTTGACGATGTAGCGTTGGGCGACGAGCAGCACGATGAGCGCAGGGATCATCGCCAGCGCCGCGCTCGCGGCCATCTGCGTGTACTGGATCTCGAAGTCCTGCGCGTATTTGGCGATCGCTACCGGAACCGTGGCCGTCTGCTTCATGGTCAGGGTGAGCGCCACGGCAAATTCGTTCCACGAGAAGACGAAGGTCAGGATCGACGTCGCGGCGAGGCCTGGCGCGATCATCGGCAGAATGACGTGCCACAGCAGCACCGGCGTCGTGGCGCCGTCCATGATCGCGGCCTCCTCGAGCTCCTTCGGCACTTCGCGGATGAAGACGCTCATGAGCCAGATCGCCATCGGCAGATTGAGCGCCGCATGGGCGAGAATCAACCCGGTGAAGGTATTCTCGAGACCGACGGTGCGGGCCATGGTGAACCAGGCGCTGGCCAGGGCAACCGGCGGGATCATGTGGAAGACCAGCGTCCAGACGAGGAAGACCTGGACGACCCACCGCCGCCAACGCATCCGGTTGAGCGAGAAGGCGGCCAGCGTCGCGACCGCGACGCACAGCACTGTGCTCAGCACGCCGACGATGATGGAGTTGCGATAGTTGAGCAGGAAGTCGGAGGTCTTGGAGAACAGCACTTCCTGGAAATTCGCCCAGATCGGACTGAACGTCAGACTGCCCATCAGCAGGGATATCTGTGTGCGGAAGCCTGCAGCGACGGTCCAGACGACCGGCGTCAACACGATGAGCGCGCACACGACGAGCATGAGATGAATGGGGAACGAGGAGGGCTCGCGTGCGGAACGCCTGATCATGACGCGCCCTCCGATCGGCGGCGCGCGGACAATGCGACGACCAGCAGCAGGCAGACGAGGAAAATCACCGCGACCGACATCGCCGAGCCGTAGCCTGCTTTGTCCTCGGTGAAGAAGCGCTGGTAGAGCGTGAAGCTGATGACCTCGGTGGCCGTGCCCGGTCCGCCGCTGGTCAGCAGATAGACTTCGTCGAAGACCTTGAAGGCGAGGATCAGGCGGAAGGCGAAGGTGACGACGATGGTCGGCACCATCAGCGGCAACGTCACGTGGAGCAGTTCCTGCCAGGGATTTGCACCGTCGATCTTGGCGGCTTCGAACACGTCCTGCGGCAGCGATTCGAGCCCGGCCAGGAAGAGCAGGAAGCAGAACGGCGTCCAATGCCAGATGTCGACCATGATGACGGAGAGAAGCGCCGTCTCCGCGCTTCCGAGCCAATCATGCGGCGTGATGCCGACGGTGGCGAGCACCGTGTTCGCCAGGCCGAAATCATAGTTGAGCATCAGTTTCCAGATCGCGCCGATGACGATACCAGGAATGAGGATCGGCAGGATGAAGATAGCCCTGTAGAGGACGCGCCCGCGTGTGACCTTGCTGCAAAGCACGGCAAGCGCGAACCCCAGCACCATCTGTCCGGCGACCGCGCCGAAGGCGAAGATCACGGTGTTCCACAAGGCGGCCCCGAGCAGGGCATCGTCGAACAGCGCGCGGTAGTGGGCGAAGCCGGCCCACGACCGCACGGGCTGTCCATCGACCCAGGCGATGTTCTGGAAGCTGGTCAGGAAGAGACCGGCGAGCGGCAGGACGCTCAACGCCAGCATGACGGCCAACGCCGGCGAGAAGGTGAGCCAGCGCCAGAGACGCTGGTCAGCGCTTTCGATTTGCCTGCGGGAGCGCGCGGCAGACATGTCGCGCGCCCCTGTCGACTGGATCGTCGTCACCGGCTTCTCCTCCGCGCGGCTACTTCAGGGGTTCCAGCGCTCCGGTCTTGTAGGAATGGCCGGCCATGACCTTCTGGATCTCGTCGGCCATTCCATTGAGCGCGTCGACGCTGGTGACTTCGCCGGCGATGGCGCGATTGAGGCCCAGTTCGAGAATGGCGATCACCTCGCTCGCTTCCGGGAACTGATAGATGTTGACGGCGTGGGGCAGCGCGTCGGCGAGCGGCTTCATCCAGCGATATTTGCGCTCGTCCGCGATCGGCTCCTTGTAGACCGCCGCATGCACGGGAATGCCGCCGGCATTGGCGGTCTCGAGTTGGGCGTCCTTCGTCTGGTACCAGAGCAGGAACTCGACTGCGGCGCGCTTGCGATCATCGGGTACGTTCCTGGAGATGCCCGCCAGCCAATGACCCAGACCGGGCGCGGTGGGCAGGCCGGGCAGCGAAGGCGGCGGCGCCCACTCGACCTTGTCGACGATCGCCGATTTGTTGGGATCGTCCATCTGCGACCATGCGGCGATGACCATCATGATATGAGCGGCATGGCCGGTGACCATCGCCTGGATGACTTCGGCCTGGTCGGAAGCGGCGGTCTTGGGATGGCCCGCCTCGCGCGCCAGCCGGATGTAATAGTCGAGCGCTTCCCGACCCTCCGGCGAGTTGAGCGTAACGCTGTAGTCGCCGGCCGACTGATCCTTGAAGATCCCGCCGCCATGTCCGTAGAGATAGGGGTAGAAGTCGTAGGCGACCGTGTGCGGCCCGCGGGCGCCACGCTGGACGATTCCGTACATGCCAGGCGGGTTATGGAACTTGCGCGAATTTGCTTCGAGATCGGCGAAGGTCTTGGGCGCCTGCAGCCCGGCCTCCTGGTAGAGATCGCCGCGATAGTAGAGCATCGGGATCAGCGGCGAGACGGGGATCGACATGAGCTTGCCGTCAGCCGTCACCGTCTTCTTCTCGGCATTGTAGTAGATCGTGTCGCCGAGCGTGTAGATTTCAGGGTCGAGCTTGAAACCCGGATCGATGTCGGTGATCGGGTCCACGAAGCCGCCGGCATACATCTCGGTGAACCAGCCCGAATTCATGATCAGGATGTCGTACTGGCCTTCCCTGGCGCGCACGGAATTGCGCTGTTTCTCCAGCGACCCCGCGAACGGATTGACGTCCAGTTCGACCTTGTTGCCGGTCGCGGCCTCGTATGCCTCCACGGTCTTGCGGAAGCTTTCGAACCAGGGCGACTGGTTGATGACGATGGTGATTGGCGCAACGCTTTGCGCATAGAGCGGCCGGATCGACCCGAGGCCCAGCGCCGAGCCCAGGCCAGCCGCGCCCATGCCCTTGAGAAGGTTTCGTCTTGGAATGCGAAAATCGAGGCTCATTCTCTCTCTCCCTTCATGACTTCATGTGGTGATGCGAACCTCACCCGGCCGGCGACCCGGCCTCAAGCAACTCTCTTCCCTTTGTACCGGCATGCGCCGGTATGCCTTTCCTCCGATCGCTCACCGGCAGAATATCGGGCTCGCCCAACTCCATTGGCCGTTGGCCTGGCGCATGCGCACATAGACCCAATCCCCGGCGACCAACGGCTCGAGCCTGATGCGACCTGCCCACTGCCACTGATGCGGGCGCGGCAACGGATGGAAGCGGAAGGCGGGACTGTCTATCGGCCCGAGATTCCCCGACAGCGCGCCCTGCATGAGCCGCGACGCGGTAGCCTCGAAACGCTGTCCGTTTGTCTCGAGGACGAAGCATGCATCCGGGTCGAGCACCACACGCGCCGCGAAAGCCTGCGTTGCGGCCGTCATGTTGTTCGGGTTGGCCGGCGCGGCGATGGCGAAGGATATGCGGCTTCCGTCCAGCGAGATCGCGTTCTCGTCGGCCGCGTCGCTCTTGCCTTCGAGCGGCGAGACCACTTCGCTGCCCCGAAGTCGCGACTCCACCGAGAGGATCTCGCCGCCAACGAGGTCGAGGGTCCCCCGCCATTCGTGAACCTTCCCGCGAGCGCCCCAACCGAGCTCGAGCACAAGAAGGGTTTCCATGCGGCCCGCCGTGCGGTCGATCGGCGCCGGCAAGACGTCCGGCGTCACCCGCGCAGCCAGCGCGCCGTTCCGGATCACGTCTATATAGTCGATATGGCCACCAGCCACCGCTTCGATGCTCAGCTCCGGCTCCACATCGGGCGCGACGATGCCTCCGACCGGCACGCCGCCCAGCGAAGCGAAGAGATGCGTTCGATCGCCCGTCAGCGCGACCGTCTGCCTACGATGGATGGCGCCCCACAGCGCATCGCGCCGGTTCTCGGGCGCATAGACCGCCGACCTGCCGTGCCCGTAAGAGCCGGGATAGCCGCTGTGATGGTCGGTGTTGCCGAGAAAACCGAAGACGTGGCCGAGGTCGAGGCCGTGCCGAACGGTGCCGAAACCATCGCTCGGCCCCATGGAATGGAGGAAGGGCCGGTCCATGACCGAAGCCTCCGAGCAGCCATGCATCGAGACGATCTCCAGGACCGGCGACAGGTCCTCGACGAAAGTCTCCCAGTTGATGCCGCGCGCGCCGAGCCGGTAGCCGATGTGGTGCGGGAAGGCGAAGGCCCCCTCGCCCAGCTCGGCACGCAGCAGGCTGTGGAGCCTTTCCGGCGTGTCGGCTCTCAGCATAGGGCGACGGTCGAGATCGCGATAGACGATCGTGTAATCGCCATGCGCGAAGGAATGCATCTCGTAGCCGGGGAACACGGTGAAGACCCCGGGCTCGTCGATCGCCGCAAGACGATCGAAGTGCTCCGGCCAGAGCGCCTCGAGCCTGGCGAAACCCTTGACGTGGAAATCGACGATATGAGCCACGCTCGCATCGTCGACCGGCATGTCGGGCCAATAGGAGTGTCCGGTGACGGACACGAAGTCGAGCTGCCGTCTGGCCCGCGTCAGCGCCTGCGGGAGGCTGCCGTGCCCGTACGAGATGTCGCAATGGTTGTGCAGGTCGCCGTACCAGGGCGTCAGTCCTAGCCCGGCAGCGAGCGGCGACAGCCGCTCAGGCAGGCGCTCACCGAGCATCGGACATCGCTCCGGGATGGTTGCGCTTCCACCGGACGGAAGCCGTCTGCATTGCCGGCATAGGGAAAGAGCACATCGCAGGCGCCTTGGATACAATATGTATTGTACCGTATTCGCGAATTCGAAGCTTGGCAAGACGGAAAGTTCCGCCTTTCACCAATGAGGTTGCGAATGGAGCGGTCAGCGGGTCTTGGGCGCGGGCCCGGTGCTCTGGCGGGTAATCTGGCTGCATTGCAGATAGACGATCTGCGGCGGAGAAGCGGGCTCCACGATCCGCTTACGGATGGTCTCCACCAGCTTCTGCGCCGCCTCCAGATGCGAACTGCCGGAGACGGTCATGTCGCCGAGATGTTCGGTCGGGACGTCGTGATGGCCAAGGATGGCGACGCTCAGATCCCGCGGCCTGCGCAATCCCAGCCGGTCCAGGCATTGGCGGACACCGAGCGTGTCGGAGATGCCCACTGTGACCAGAGCCGTGAATGGAAGGCGGCCATCCTCGCCCATGAGTCCCGACAGCGCATACTCCAGGGCTTTTTCGACGCTGTGGGTCGGATGCAGGACGCCATCGAGGACGACGGGTGCGTGGAAGACGTACCCCTCCCGGCCTATCGATCCGTGCCGCACAAAGGCGCGACGCGCCGCGAGCACCGGCTGCGCCGTCGTGTTGAGGGACACCATGCCGAAGGATCGGTGACCAAGCTCGCTCAGATGCCGGAACGCGAGCTCCAGCGCGTCTTCCCAATCCGTGCCGATGCGGTCTATGTCGACGCCCGAGACCGTATGGCCGTCAACGACAAGGGCCCGGGTCTTCTGCTGCAAGAGATGCAGGAGCCGGATCGGGATGCTCTCATAGTGGGACTGGAGGATCGCAGCGTCGAAATTCGGGAGGGAACTCAGGATCTCGAGCAGGTGATCGGTGTGATGATAAGAGATCTGGACGACCTTGCTGCCTTCGCGAGACATCTCCTGGACGATGTAGTTCTGCACGAGAGCACAGCGCTCGTTCATGCTCGCATTCGACAGGATGAGCAGGCTGTCGAGCACCGGAGCGGAGCCGAAAGCACGATCCGTGCGCGCGCCGCTGCCGCCCTTGACCACATAGGTGCCGCGGCCGACCTGCGAGGTCACCACCCCCTCGTCGCGGAGGCGATTTATGGCTTCCTGCACGGTCGCCTGGCTGACCCGATGCCGCTTCATCAGGTCGCGGACCGTCGGCAGCCTGGCGCCATCCTCGAGCCTGGCGATCAGGTCGTGCAGGGAACTGAGTACGATATTGCCCGACATGCTCACCAAGCCTTTGCCTTTTCGTTCATTCCCGTCGCGCCCCTCGCCCGCCTGGCCGCGCGGCCGGTTCATCGGGTTGGCGTAACGAGTTGAATACATTCAGACCTCTCACTTCACAATCGAAGCCGCCGTCGCCGCGCATCCGATGGCATAGCCGACATTATACATCGAGAGATACAAATTGCACTTTACAATTTGAACATTCGCGATAGGCTGCGTTGACAGCGACCAGGGAAGCTCGAGGGAGGAGCGTCGGTGGCATATCGCACGAACGCCGCACTCGCGACGCATCCGGCGTCCACGGATGGAGCAGATCCGGAAGCTTTCGGCCGCTTCATCCGCATCGGCGGTGTGAAGAAGACCTTTCCGTCGCGAGCCGGAGGCGAGGTGCCGGTACTCAGCGGCATCGATCTCGACATCGCCGAGAACGAGTTCGTATCGCTGGTCGGACGCAGCGGCTGCGGCAAGACGACCCTCCTCAACATCGTCGCGGGCCTCGAGGCAGCCTCCTCGGGTGAAATCTCCATCGACGGGAAACCGGTGACCGGGCCGGGTCAGGGCCAGGGTGTCGTCTTCCAGCAGCATGCCCTTTTCCCCTGGCTCACCGCGGCTGACAATGTGGCCTTCGGCTTCCGCAAGGCCGGACTCTCAAAAACAGAACGCCGCAATCGCAGCATCGAACTGTTGAAGCTGGTCGGGCTCGAAGCGGCGGCAGCGCGGTATCCGCGCGAAATGTCGGGCGGCATGCAGCAGCGCGTCTCGATCGCGCGAGCCCTGGCACTCGACCCGCAGATCCTTCTGATGGACGAGCCTTTCGGAGCGCTGGACGAGTTGACCCGGATCGAACTGCAGCAGGAGTTGCTGCGCATCTGGCAGGCAAGGCGCAAGACGGTCGTGTTCGTTACCCATTCCATCAACGAGGCCCTGACGCTGTCGGATCGCATCGTGCTGCTCGCGCCCGATCCGGGCCGCATCAAGCGGGTCTTCGACGTCCGCATGCCCCGGCCGCGCTCGCGCACAACGCCCGAGTTCAACGCGCTCTACGAGGAAATCTGGAGCGAGCTCTCGTCATGACCGCGCGCATCGTCAGGCCGCTCATCTCGGTCGCCGTCATCGCCTGCGCCCTGCTCGCCTGGGAACTGGCGGTGCGGTTCGGCTATCTGAAACCTTACCAGTTTCCACCGGCGAGCCGCATCGCAAGCGGCTTCGTGGAGTTGTCCACGACAGGCTTCCCGACGGGTGTCTCGATCTGGTCGCACACGCTGGTGACCATCGGCCGGGTCCTGCAGGGTTATGTCGCCGCAATCGCGCTGGCGATCCCGATCGGCCTGCTCATCGGCGCCGTGCCCGTGCTCGACAAGCTCACGGCGCCTGTCGTCGTCTTCTGCCGCTCGGTCGCCACGCTCAGCCTCCTGCCGCTCGTCATCGTCTGGTTCGGCGCGGGCGAACTGACGAAGATCGTGCTGATCGGCTATGGCTGCTTCTGGACGATGCTTTCCAACGTCATCGCGGGTGTCAGATATGTCGATCCCGTACTGCTGCGGGCAGCAAGATCGTTCGACGTTCGCGGAGTGGAGCTCTATCGACGGGTCGTCCTTCCGGCTGCCCTGCCCCGCATCTTCGCCGGCGCGCGGATGGCGCTGGGCGTCGGCTTCATGGTCATCGTCGGCGCCGAGATGATCGGCACCATCGAGGGGCTGGGTGCGCTCATCATGGAGGCGCGCACCTTCTACCGCAGCGAGATCACCATCATCGGCATGCTGATCATCGGCCTGCTCGGCTTCGCGATCACCGCCGGGCTCGCCGGTCTCGAACGCCGCCTGCTTCCATGGGCCGGCAATCTCGATCAGGTGCGGCGATGAGCAACGCCTGGCGCCGGCTGCGCGAGAACGACATCGGGCTGGGTGTGCTCGGCGCGCTGGGCGCGGTGGCGATCTGGGAAGCGGCGGCGCGCAGCGGTGTGCTCGACCCGGCCATATTCCCCAGCCCGTCGCTGGCGATCGGCATGGCCGCCGAGCGCTTGACGGTCGGGACGGTCGGCGAACATCTGGCCTGGAGCCTGCTCAGGGTTTTTTCCGGTTTCGTGCTCGGCGCGTTCGCGGGAGCGGTCATCGGAATCGCGGCCGGCTGGTACAAAGCCTTCGGCATGATCGCGCGGCCGCTGATCGAATTGCTGCGCCCCATTCCGCCGCTCGCCTGGATCCCGCTCGCCATCATCTGGTTCGGGCTGGGCGAGCCGTCGAAGTTCTTCATCATTTTCCTCGGGGCCTTCTTTCCCGTCGTCACCTCCGCCTATCAGGGCATGCGCAGCGTCGATCCGGTGCTGCTGCGCGCCGGCCAGACAATGGGACTGAATGGCATCCCGCTGCTGTTGCGCGTCGCGGTTCCGGCCGCCGCGCCCGATCTGGCGACGGGCGTGCGCATCGGCTGGGGCCTGAGCTTCGGCGTGCTGGTCGCGGCGGAGCTGATCGCCGCCGATCGCGGGCTCGGCTTCATGATCATCAACGAACGCAACACCGGGGGCTCGGTCGGCGTCATCATCGTCGGCATCCTGCTCATCGGATTTCTCAATCTCGTCACCGACGCAGCCATCGGCGCAGCGATCAAGCGCTGGATCGGCCGCTGGCACGGCGCGTGACGCAGGATGGCTGCACCAAGGGGAGAGACACAATGAAAAACCTGACCGCATTGCTGAAGACAACGATCGCCGCAGGCATGCTCGCCGTGGCCGCTTTGGGCGCGCCGGCCATCGCCCAGGAGGTCGAGACCGACACGCTGTCGATCAGCATCGGCCCCGACCTGCCCTTCCTGGTCCATATCGTCGCCAAGGAGAAGGGCTGGTTCGCCGAGGCCGGCTTCAAGAATGTCGAATTCAAGACCTTCGCTTCCGGCAATCTCGCCGGCGAGGCATTGCTCGCCGACCAGATCCAGCTCTGGACCCCTGGTAACCTTCCGCCCGTCTCGATGGCGCATAACGGCATTCCCGTCGTGATCCTCGGCACCAATGCGGTCAGCCATGGTCTGGAGAAGATCGTGGTGCGCAAGGATGCCGGCGTCGAAAACGCCGAGGATCTCTACAAGACCAAGCTCGGGCTTCTGGTGAGTTCGACGTCAGGCGCGCTGCTCGCCAATGTCGCCAAGCATTACGGACTCGATGCCGCCAAGATACAGACGGTCAACCTCACGCCGCCCGAAGCCATGGCGGCGATGGCGAACAACGAGATCCAGGGCATTGTCTTCTGGGAGCCCTTCCCCTATCGCGCGGTCAAGGAGCAGGACGGCAAGATCGTGCACACCGGCACGAAAAGCTTCTTCGCCAAGAACAACGGGGAAGAGGTCCCCGTCTCCAACAACCGCACCGTCTGGGTCGCGTCGCAGGATTGGGTGCGCGAGAACCCGAAAGCAACCAGCGCGCTGGTCAGGACGCTGCTCAAGGCACAGGCCTATGTCGCAGACCCCGCCAACAGGGACGAGGTCCTGAAGATCTATTCCGATTTCCAGAAGCAGCCGCTTGAGATGAACCAGGCTCTGATCTCGGACTACACCTTCACGCCGAAGGCCGACCAGGCCTATGTCGACGACATGGCCGCGATCGCCTCCTATCTCAAGGCGACGAACCGCATCCAGGGCGACGCCCAGGACGTGCTCACCTACACCTATACCGAACCGATGAAGGCGGTGGACCCGTCCCTGGTCGACATCGAAGGCCAGTGGAAGCCCTGAACGCCTACCGCATCGGCCCGAGAATCGTGCTCGATTCTCGGAAAGGCACGATGCGTAGACTCAAAGTGTTAGGGCGTCCCAAGCGCGTCCAAGTGGACGCGCGGCGCTCTAACCGGCACCGGCATATTCGATGGTCGCTGCCGCCCTTATCTGACAGGAAGAACGACATGGCGGGCTCGGCCGCAGACAACGTCTCCGTCGCCGTGATTGGTGCCGGATTCATCTCGGACTACCACGTCAACGGATTGAGGAGCGCAGGCGGCGCGACGGTGACCACCCTCGTCGGCAGGCGTCGCGAGGCGACAGCCGAACGCGCCGCGCGTCTCGGCATTCCCCGGATCGAAACGGACTATCGCGCCGTGCTCGACGATCCCGCGATCGATGCGGTCGTGATCGCTTCGCCCGACGACACCCACGAGCCGATTGCCGTCGATGCGCTCGCAGCGGGAAAATCCGTCCTGCTGCAGAAACCCATGGCTCTGGATAGTGTCCAGTGCAGCCGCATCATCGAGGCGGCGGGCCAATCGCGCGGCCGGCTGACCGTGAGCTTCATGCATCGCTACTTCCCGGAGGTGGCCTGGCTTCGTGATCTGATCTCACAGGGGCAGCTCGGTGCAATCCATACGGTGCGCATCCGCAACGCCACCCCCGGCGCCGACTGGAACGACTGGTTCTTCAAGCCGGGCAATGTATCCGGCGGTGTGGTGATGCAGCTCGGCGTCCACGGCATCGATCTCTGCCGTCATCTCTTCGGCGAAATCGAATCGCTGCAGGCCGATATGACGACCGCAAAACCCGAACGACAACTGGCCAACGGAACCACTGTCCGCTCCGGCCTGGAAGACAATGTGCTCGCCCTCTACCGGTTCTCGAACGGTATCCGCGCCAGCCACGAGATGAGCTACACGGAACTGCGCGGCTGCGACCGTTTCCGCCTCGAAGTCTATGCCGAGAACGGCACCGCATGGCTGCGGACCCAGCGCGGGCCTGCCGCGATCCATGCACCGGCGGTGACCAGCAAGGTCGACTGGGTCGTCCCCGACCTTCCCGATCAGCCCTTCGGCCAGGCGCATCACCGCCACTGGCTCGCGATCGTTCGCGGCGACGCCGAGCCGGACGACACGCCCGAGGCCGGCCTGCGCTCGGTGAGGATCGCCGAGACGATCTACGAAGCCGCGCGTTCCGGCGAGCGGGTTCCCGTCACGATTACGGGGCAGGGAGACGCAGCATGACGATCAGGATCGCGATCCTCGGCGTAGCGCATTATCACGCCAATTTCTGGACCCGCGCCATCCAGCAGAGCCCCGACGCCGAGATCGCCGGCATCTGGGATGGGGACAACGCCAAAGCTGCCGAGTTCGCCGCCCGCTACGGCGTTGCGGCCTGGTACGACCTTCCGGACCTGATCGCCAAGTGTGACGCCGTCGCCGTCTGTTCGGCCACGAGCGAGCATGTGGGGCTCGTTCGCGCGGCCGCCGCTCAGGGTCGCCCGGTACTGTGCGAAAAACCGCTGGGGAAAAGTCTCGGAGACTGCGACGAGATCGCCGCGATCGTGGCCGAGGCAGGCATACCCTTCATGCAGAGTTTTCCGAAACGCCTCGATCCCATCAATCACGAGATCGCAACCCTCCTTCGGGAGGGTGCCATCGGACAGGTGACGCTGTGCCGGATCAGGCATGGACACAGCCATGGCTTCAGTGCCGATTTTCGTGCCGGATGGTTCGTCGATCCCGCCCTTTCCGGGGGCGGGACACTTCTCGACGAGGGCGTGCATGCAGCCGACTTCCTGTGCTGGATGTTCGGCATGCCGGAGACGGCCTTCGCGACGGTCTCGTCCTCGACATTCGGATTGCGGGTTGAAGACACGGCTGCGGCCATCTTCCGTTACGCCGGAGGCCTCATCGCCGAGGTGACGACGAGTTGGGCCTTCGCCGCGGCGGACGCCTCGATCGAGATCTACGGAACCGAAGGCAGCATCGTGCTCGGCGGCGTCGACATCGCATCGCGCCCGACCCGCGAGAGCGCGTTCCTGAGAGTTTTCCGAAAAGACGGCGACAGCGGCGCCTGGACCGCCTCGCCGACGGTCCCGCATTTCAAGACCGGCGTCTTTCACGAACATGTTGCCTGGGCCTTCATCAAGGCGCTGAAGAACGGCGGACCCATGCCGGTGACGATCGAGGACGGCCACAGGGCCTTCGCCCTCATCGATGCAGCCTATCGCTCGGTCAAGTCGGGCCGCGCCGAACCGCTCCGACCTTGATTATCCTGCGCAAGCTTCTCCCCGTGGCCTATCGGAAAAGCACCGCGCTCGCGCCCGTATTCATGGCAGGGAAGTCCCAGCCGTTCGGCGCCTGGGACAATGAAAGGTGACACCGTGATCTCATTGGCATGCGACATCGGCGGAACCAATACGCGGTTGGGCCTGGTCGAGAATGATCGGCTGATCGGCGAGACGCTGGCCAGTTTCGCGAACGAGGCGTTCGGCGACTTCGATGCGCTGCTCGACACCTATCTCGCGTCCACGGCGGCGCGGTCGCTCACATCCGTCTGTATCGCGCTGGCAGGCGTAGCGACGCCAGAAGGAGCACGGTTGACGAACCGCGACTGGACGATCCGGCGGGCGGATGTCGCACGCCTGACCGGCGCGAGCGATGTCGGTTTCATCAACGACTTCGAGGCGCTGGGCTTCGCCCTGATGCGGGTCGATGCGCTAGAGACGCAGCCGATCCTCGTGCCCGGCGAGCCGGTCACCTCCAAGGGCACGCGCATGGTCCTGGGCGCCGGCACCGGTTTCAATGCCGCGGCCTGTCACCCACCTCGCTTCGGCGGCGAACCCCACGTCGCTGCGGCCGAATGCGGCCACATGACCTTGCCGCTGGCTGGCGAGCAGGAGTTCGAGCTGCAGCGCAAACTCTCCAAAGGACGTGGCCGCGCGTCGGTCGAACGGGCGCTGTCGGGCAACGGATTGCGCGAGATCCATCAATGGGTCTGTGAATGCAACGGTCGCGATCCGGCGGGACGGTCCGCCGCGGAGATCTCCCGCCTTGCGGTATCGCAGGCCGACCCCGACTGTTTCGAGGCTGCCGACATGTTCCTGCGCCTTCTCGGCCGCGTGACGGGAGACCTTGCCCTCGCCTACCTGCCGACCGCAGGCATCTACCTATCCGGAGGCGTCTCCCGCGCGCTTGCGCCGCTGATGACATCGACGCCGACCTTCCGGCAATCCTTCCTTGCGAAGGGCCGCATGTCGTCCTTCATGGAGAGCTTCCCGGTGGCGTTACTGACGGATGATCGAGCGGCGCTGGCCGGCTGCGCCGAGTGGCTGCTGTCATCGAGATACAGCCGATAGGTCCGAATGCCGGCGCCGGCCGAGTCCCGGGAGAAGCGCTCGATATGATCCGCTCCTACCTTGCCGAGGTGTACTGGTCCTTCAGCGCCCTGCGCAGCACCTTGCCGTAAGCGTTCTTGGGCAACTCGGACACGAAGATCACGCGTTTCGGCTTCTTGAAGCTGGCGAGGTTGGCCTTGCAGAAAGACAAGAGCGCCGCCTCGTTCAATTCCGGGTCTTCGGCCACGACGGCAACGGCGACGCTCTCGCCCCATTCCGGGTCGGGCAGTCCGAAGGCGATCACCTCGCGGACGCCGGGATGTGACGCGATCACGTCCTCCACCTCCTTGGGATAGATGTTGGTGCCGCCGGAGATGATCGTGTCGTGCCGGCGATCGAGCACGCGCAGCCGGCCGCCGCCGTCGAAATGGCCGATGTCGCCGGTGTGGAGCCAGCCGCCGCGCAAGGCTGACGCGGTCGCCTTCGGGTTTCCCCAATAGCCCTTCATGACGACATCGCCGCGCACGCAGATCTCGCCGTCCTCGTCAGGCCCGACCTCGCGATCCTCGCCGTCGACCAGCTTGACCTCCACACCGGCGCGCACATAGCCGGCTGAAAGCAATGCCTGATCGTCGGCCCCGACATGGTCGCGGGCGGGCAGACAGGAGATCGTCATGGGGGCTTCGCCCTGGCCGTAGAGCTGGTGGAAGATCGGGCCGAAGCGCGCGACCGCGGCCTTGATGTGCTCCAGATGGATGGTCGCGCCGCCGTAGATCACGCCGCGCAACGACCGAAGATCGTCGCGAGGGGCGGCGTCCAGCAAGCGCACGATCATCGTCGGCGCGACGAAGGCGAAGGCAGTGATGCCTTCGGCCGCGACCATGTCCAGGACCTCGTCCGGCTGGAAGCTCGGCCGATCGGAAATGATGTTTGCCGCGCCCCGCGCCAGCGAAGGCAGGAGATAGAGCCCGCTGCCATGCGAGAGCGGCGCGACGTGGAGGACTCGGTCGTCGCTCCGAAAGTCGAAGATATCGGCGAGGCAGTTGACGGCCGCAGCAACCAGATTGCGGTGGGTGAGCGTCGCGCCCTTGGGCCGACCCGTCGTCCCGGAAGTGTAGAAGATCCAGGCCGGGTCGTCCGGCTCCGCCTCGACCGGCTTCGACAACGGACTATCAGCGAGACCGAGGTCTTCCACGGCGAGCATCCGGCACTGCGTCGCGGCGTCGAGCCCTTCGCGTAGCGGCACGACATGCTCGCGGTGGGTGACGACGACCTTCGGCGCACAATCGCCAGCGATCCAGGCGACTTCACGAGGGTGGAGCTTGGCGTTGACCGGCACCACCACGAAACCTGCACGCATCGCGCCCAGCAGGAGGGCAGGATATTCGAACCCGTTCCTCAGGAAGAGCAGTATCCGATCGCCCGGCAGGCAGCCATGGGATGCGAAGAGCGCCCCAGCCGCTGCCGCCATGGCATCGAGTTCGCGATAGCTCAGCCGGCGTTCGCCGTGGCGGATGGCCACCGCATCGGCGCAGCGTCGCATGGCATCCGCGAACATTGCATAGACGTTCATATCTCGGTCCTCCCCAGAGAATGGCAGTCGAAAGGCGCGACGCATTCGCGGGTGTGGAAGCCCCGTCCAGACCCGCGGACAACGACCCTTCAATACGGCGCCGTGTCCGTCGGCGAGCGCCCGCCGCTGTAGCCCGCGGCGGAATCTCCGGCCTCCACGCCGCCTATTGCTCAGTTCGGCCTGGTGAGCACGCGATTGCGGAGGACACCGATGCCTTCGACCTCGAGTTCCACCACGTCGCCATGCTTGAGGAACTTCATGTGCTCGAGGCCGCAACCGTTGCCGACCGTGCCCGAGCCGAAGAACTCGCCGGGGTAGATCGTCTCGGACCGGGAGACGTGGGCCAGCAGGTCCTCGAACTTCCAATGCATGGTCGAACTCGATCCGCGTCCCCACTCCTCGCCGTTCACGCGGCAGATCATGGTGAGGTTGTAAGGATCCTTCATCTCGTCGGCGGTGACGAGGCAGGGTCCCATGGCGTTGCCCTTGTCGAAGTCCTTGCCCTTGGCCGGTCCGAGTTGGCCGCCCATCTCGGCGGTCTGGGCGTCGCGGGCGGAGAAGTCGTTGAAGATGGTGTAGCCGTAAACATAGTCGCGCGCCTTGTCGCGGGCGATGTCGACGCCTTTCTTCCTGACATAGAAGCCGAACTCCAGCTCGAAATCCATGAGGCTGGAGTAGGACGGCCAGACCACGTCCTCATCCGTGCCGATGACCGAGAAGCGGTTGGCCTTGTAGTAGATCGGCTGCTCGTAGAAGGTCTTGGGGATTGCGAAGATGCCCTTCTCCTCGAACTCCCTCATCGTGGCCTCGGGATCCGGTGTCGCGTTGGCCCGGATGCGCCGCGCGGCGGCAAAGGACTGCTTCAGATGCAGCTCGAAGCAGAGGCAGTCGCGGATCTGCGGCGGGACAGGCACGGGCGCCAGAAGCCTGATCGCCGCGCGGTCGAGCGCCCCCTTCGAGCCCACCTTCTTCAGCGTTTCATAGGCACGGTCGAGTGCTGCGTCTCCGCCTTCGATCATCGAAAGCACGGAGAGGAAAGCGGCATGATCCTCGCCGAACGCTTCCGCGTGGGCCGAGGCGAGATCGACGACCTTTCCGTCCCCCTCGACCAGCGCGCCCGCGCGCTGCTTGCCGTCCTTCTCGTATGTCACGAGTTTCATCGGTCTCCTCCTCAGGGCTTGTTGGATTTCGCGTTTTCAATCGACGGCCGGCACGCGGCCATATTTCAGGGCGGCATGAAGCATGGTCACCAAATGGCGCGTGGCCTCGATGTCGTTGTCGGGATCGCACCGGCCGTCGGAGAGGCGGCGGATTCGGCCGGTATCGGCCATGACATACACCATTGCGCCGAGCATCATCTGATAGCCCCAATGCAGTTCCTCGATGCGGCGATCGGGGAGCGCCTTCTTGAGAGCCTCGATCACCTTGTGCGCGACGGGGTCGAAGAACTCCTGGATGATGCCGCGCTCCATTGCCTTCGGGTCCGCGACTTCGCGGGCAAGGATGCGGGCATAGTTCGAATTCTTCTCGACGCTTCGCATATGCAGGTTGGGGACGAGTACCGCCTTGATCACAAGTTCGAGCATCCTGTCCGGATCGGTCTCCATGTAGGCCAGGCGAAGACCGGCGATGCGCTCATCCACGATCATCGGCGCGCGCGCCACGAAGATGGCGCGGTAGAGACCATCCTTGCTGGCGAAATGGTAGTTGATCAGAGCGACCGGCACTTCCGCGCGCAACGCGATCTGACGGACCGAGACGCCGTCGAAGCCATGCATGGCAAACTCCGCCTCGGCGCTCTCGAGGATGCGCATGCGCGTTGCCGACGCGCTGCGCTGCGTCGGCTCGCCTTGATCAACCGATCGATCCGGATTGGATTTCGCCGCCTTGCCCATGGTGCACCGATGAGAACGAGGCACCTGACAAGAGGAGTGCCAACGCGACAATTGAACGCTATTACAAAAATCTTGTCAACTTGTTCAAACATGCTACGGTTCGGACGCGGACGAGCCGGAGGAAGATGGCTCGCCCGTCCGATCAGGGGAGGATTTGCATGTTTCGGAACACGCTGATGGGCGGCTGCGCCGTCGTTGTCACGCTCGGTCTCGCTAGCGGCCCGGGCCTTGCGCAGGAAACGATCAATCTGACGGTTGCGGCCGGGCATCCCGAGGTGTTCCTCTGGGTGAAGCATCTCAAGACGACCTTCATACCGACGGTGAATGCCGAACTCGCCAAGACCGGCGAGGCGAAGATCAACTGGACCGAGGGTTACGGCGGCACGATCGTCAAGCTCGGCTCGGAAGTCGAGGCGTTCCAGCAGGGCATCATCGATGTCGGCCAGATGAGCGGCGTGTTCAGCCCGGCCCAGATGGGCCTGCTCAACCTGACCTATGCGATGCCCTTCGGCCCGACCGACGCGCGCATGGTGACCGAAGCTGTCGAGGCGGCGCTCACCGACACGGACGGCGCGCTTGCGAAACTGGAGGAGGCGACAGGTGTCGTCTACATAGGCGGCGGCATCGCGATCGACGGATACAACATCGCCTCGACCAAGCCCCTGGCCAAGACCACGGACCTGCAGGGCGTGAAACTCGGCGGCGCCGGGCCGAACCTTGCCTGGCTCAACGGCACCGGCGCGGTCGGCGTGCAGGGCAGCTACGTGACCTTCTACAACGACATCAAGACCGGCGTTTACGACGGCAATATCGGCTGGATGACCGCGCAGGCGCCGGCGAAGCTCTACGAGGTGGCGCCCTACTGGAACAAGGTCGGCTTCGGCGCGATGTATATCGGCGGGCTCGGCGTCTCCAAACAACAGTGGGATACGTTCTCCGAAGCTACGAAACAGGCGTTCCGCACCGCCGCGGCCGCCTACACCAAGGCCTATTTCGAAGAGCAGGAGCAACGCTACCAGGCTGCCGAGAAGACGATGCTCGACAATGGCGGCAAGGAAGTCGCCTTCGACGAAGCTGATCGGAAAGCGTGGATCGAGCAACTGCCGAACCCGACCGGGGCCTGGGCGGCAGCGGCCGAATCGCGCGGCGAACCCGGGCACAAGGTGCTGGAAGCCTATCGCGACAATCTGAAGGCCGCCGGCTTCACATTCGTGCGCGACTACCTCGCCAACTAGCAGCATCTGCGCCGGGCCGCTCGGCCCGGCGCATTGCTCTCCACATCAATGGAAGGCCGGCCGGCGCGCCGGAAGGATCATGGCAGGGGAATCAGCCATACCAATCGAAGCTCCGCCTGGGCCACAGGAGCCCGCCGGCCCCTTCGACCGGATGATCGGCGGAATGAACGCCGTCGGCACGTTATGGATCATTCTTCTGATGGTCCTGATCAACGCCGATATCGTCGGGCGCAGCTTCCTGCTTCGCCCGATCTCCGGCGTGCCGGAACTCGTCGCCTTTTCCATCGTCGGCATCGTCTTCCTGCAACTGGCGCATACGCTGCGCTCCGGTGCGATGACGCGGTCCGACGTGCTGCTCGGCATGCTCGAGCGCCGCGCCCCCCGCGCCCGCCTCGTGCTGCTGGCCATATTCCATCTGATCGGCGGCCTCCTCATGATGCTGATCGCGTGGAAGTTCTGGCCGAGCGTCGCCTCGGCCTGGCTTCACCCGGAACGCAATTTCATGGGCAATCCGGGTTTCTTCACGATCCCGCAGTGGCCGCTGTTCGTCCTTGTCTTCCTCGGCATCATCGCGACTGCGATCCAGTTCCTCCTCCTGTCGTGGAACAACCTCCGGGCGTCACACGGGGTGACCCCATGAGCGGCATCGGGATCGCATTCCTCTCCATCGTGGCGATGCTGATCCTGATCTATTCAGGCCTGCATGTCGCGATCGCCTTGATCCTCCTCTCTTTCCTCGGCGTGTGGCTGCTGCGCGGGAATTTCGACATCGCATCGAACATGCTGGTGCTCGCCTTCAAGGATTCCATCAGCGACTACATTTTCGGCGTCGTACCGCTTTTCGTGCTGATGGGGCTTCTGGTGGCGGTCGCAGGCATCGGGCGGGATACGTTCGAAGTCGCCGCCCAGCTGTTTCGCAGGATCCTCGGCGGTCTCGGCATCGCGACCGTCGCCGCGAATGCCGTCTTCGCGGCGATAACGGGCATCTCCATCGCATCAGCTGCCGTATTCACCAAGGTGGCCGTGCCGGAGATGGTGCGCCACGGCTATACCGGTCGTTTCGCGGTCGGCGTCGTGGCGGGTTCGTCGGTGCTCGGCATGCTCATCCCGCCCAGCCTGCTCTTCATCCTCTACGGCGTCCTCACGGAACAATCGGTCGGGTCCTTGTTCATAGCCGGCGTCATTCCCGGCATGCTGCTTGCCCTGGTCTATTGCGCCGGGATCTTCGCCATGGGGCGCTGGTGGCCAGGCTTCATCGGCGGGCAGACGGCGCGGGCGCGCGAAGAGGCACCCGACATGGGCATCGGCGAAATGCTGAACAAGCTGGCCCCCATCGTCATACTGGTTTCGCTTGTGCTCGGCGGCATCTATGGCGGCTATTTCACGCCGACGGAGGCGGGCGCCGCCGGAGCGCTTGGGGCGCTGCTGATCTCGCTCGCCAAGCGTCGCCTCACCTGGGCGAGCTTCTGGCAGGTGCTGGTCCAGACAGGCCATACCACTTCGTCGATCTGCTTCCTGATCATCGGCGCCAGCCTCTATTCGCGCATGCTGGCAATGTCGGGCATGCCGGGCTGGCTCGGCACATGGGTCGTGGAATCGGGGATGGGCGCGACGGGGATCGTCGTCGCGCTGATGATCGTCATCATGCTGCTCGGCACGATCCTCGATTCGGCCTCGATCATGCTGCTGACGCTGCCGATCGCGGTTCCGATCCTGACGGGGACCGGCGTCGACCTGATCTGGCTCGGCGTGCTCGTGGTGCTTGCCGTCGAGATCGGCCTGCTCACCCCGCCCTTCGGCATCGCGGTCTTCGTGGTCAAGGCGACCCTTGGACCCGACAGCAAGATCACCTTGCACGACATCTTCCTGGGCGCCCTGCCCTTCGCCGCGATGATGCTCTTCGTCCTCGCCCTCGTCTTCCTCTTCCCGGTGCTGACCACAGCGCTGCTTTGACCCGGAAGGAATCGAACATGGCCAGATGGCAATACAGGAAAGGTCTCCAGGATCTTGGCAACGGCTGCTACGCCTATCTGCTGCCCGACGGCAGCTGGGGCTGGTCGAATGCCGGCCTGGTCACCGATGGGGATGCGACCCTTCTCGTCGACACGCTGTTCGACCTCAAGCTCACGGCCGAGATGCTGAAGTCCATGCGCGACGCCGTTCCAGCGGCCAAGGAAATAGGTACGTTGGTGAACACCCATGCCGACGGCGATCACACCTTCGGAAATCAGCTGGTCAAGGACGCCCGCATCATCGGAACGCAAGGGACCGTCGACGATTTCGCCCGCTTCGATCCGGCAGTCGTGCAGAAGATCTGCCTCGACGCCGAGCAATATGGCAGCGCCGGCGTGTTCATGCGCGAGTGCTTTCGTCCGTTCGACTTCTCGGGCATCGAACTCACCCCGCCCAACGAGGTGTTCTCAGGCACGCTCGATATCATGGTGGGATCGAAGAAGGTCCAGCTCATCGAGGTCGGCCCCTCGCATTCGCTCGGCGACGCGCTGATCTACGTTCCCGACGACAAGGTCATCTTCACCGGCGACATCCTCTTCACCGAAGGTACGCCAATCGCCTGGTACGGCCCGGTCAAGCGCTGGATCGACGTCTGCGACATGGTGCTCGGCATGGACGTCGAGACGGTCGTGGCTGGACATGGACCGATCTCCACCAAGGACGACGTGCGCCGGATGCGCGACTATCTGCAATATGTCACCGACCAGGCGCGCCCTCTCTATGAAGAGGGAATGGACTACCTAGCCGCCGCCTACAAGATCGACCTCGGAGAATACCGCGACTGGGACGACGCCGAGCGGGTGGTGGTAACGGTGCAGACGCTCTTCGACGATTTCGAGAACGCTCCGCAACGGCCGGTCCGTGCGCCGATCCCCTACTTCGCCGAAATGAAGAGCTTCCGCCATCATCTGGGGCGCGGGCCGGTACACGAAGCCTACTGCAAGGCCTGCGGCGAAGCGCACGGCTAGAAAGACCTTGCACGCCGGGCTCCTTGTCTCGGAACAATGGATGATGGCGTCTCCGCGCCATCATCCGAGGAGGTCGGGGCTGCAATTTCTAGCAGCTTGGTCCGAGATCGCGCGAACCCGGCATGTAGGCGGTCGAAAAATTGGGGCGTGCCTGGATCCGCCGATACCAGTCGGTCACGCCAGGCAGGTCGGACCACATGTTGCCCAGCCCGAGATCCTCCATGCGCACGACGGTCGGGGTGATGCTGACGTCGGCGAGAGTATACTGGTCCCCGGCCAGCCACGGCCCCGTAACCAGCGCCTTCTCCATGCGTTCCAATGTCTGGCGCAGCTTGTCGAGGGCTTCGTCAATGGCCTGCTTGTCGAATCCGCCGCGCCCCATATGCCCGTAAAAATGCTTTCGCAACGGCAGGCGTCTGGCATAGGCGGCAAATTCCTCTTCGGACAATTTCTGCCAGATCGGTACGAAATAGGCGTTGAAGGAAGGATATCGGATCGCCGGCGTCGGGACCTCGTCGATGAACTGCCGCCAGGCACGCATCCTGGCGGTTCCCTTGGCATCCCTCGGACGGACAGGGACCTCGGGGTATACATCCTCAAGATATTCGTTGATCACGGACGAATCGATGATCGGATCGCTGTCGTCGATCAGCGTCGGCACGACGCCGTTGGGGTTCAGCTTCAGATAGTCTTCGGTGAGGTGGTCCCCCCTGGTGAAAACGATCAGGTTCGATTTCCAGTCCAACCCTTTTTCGGCAAGCACCAGTCGCACCTTCTGGCTGCATGTCGAGATCGGCGAATGATACAGTTCGAGCATCGAATCCTCCTGCTTGGTCCGGGAATGATCGCGGATCCGAGGCCCCGATGGAAATGCTAAGTCCGCATCCGATCCATACGGGTTTCGAATGAGCAGAATTCTCGACCTCGAGCTGCTGCAGTGCTTCCAGCGCGTGGCGGAGTTCCGAAACGTCACCCGTGCCGCATTCGATCTCGGCATTTCCCAGCCGGCATTGACCCGGTTGATCAGGCGGCTCGAAGACGAGGTCGGCACGCGGCTGCTGACGCGTGCGGCGCGCGGGGTCACGCCAACGGAAGCGGGTCAACTGCTGCTGTCCAAAGCCGCGCCTCTGCTGGCGCAGGCCCACGTCGTGGGCGAGCAACTCTCACAATGGCGCTCGGCGCTTTCGGGCGATGTCTCGCTCGGCATGCCGAGTTCGCTGCACCACGCCGTGACGCTGCCGCTGGTGCAGGAACTGCGCGAAAGCGAGCCAGGAATCCGTTTGAGCGTCATGGACGGATTCGATGCGATGCTTCACGCGCAATTGCGCGACGGCCGCACCGACATCGGCGTCCTGATCCATGACACGGAGCGTCTGATCGAGGGCGTCGACCAGCAGCCGATAGCCAACGACCCCTTGATGGTGATGGCGCCAATGAACGCATTTCCCGATGCGGGAGCCTTGACCATTGATCGGTTGCGCCATCTCGAGCTGGTGTTGCCCGGCGTGAGCAATTCGTTGCGTCAGCATGTCGACAAGCTTTTCCGACGGCGAGGAGCCATACCGCGCATCGCCATGGAGGTGGATTCCTGGCGCCTTGCGCATGATCTGGTGACACACGGCAACTGCGTCACGATCGTTCCCGCGTCGGGCGTTCGCGGCCGGGATATGGACGGCATCGGATGCTGGCCGATCGCCGGCGCCTCGATCTTCTGGGCGCGCTGCGTCAGCAGGGCGCGGCGAGACTCGCCGGTCGTGCGTGAAGTCTGCAGCCGGCTCGATCGGCTGATGCACCGGATCGAACG
This sequence comes from Mesorhizobium sp. L-8-10, assembly GCF_016756635.1. NCBI lineage: Bacteria > Pseudomonadati > Pseudomonadota > Alphaproteobacteria > Hyphomicrobiales > Phyllobacteriaceae > Mesorhizobium > Mesorhizobium sp. L-8-10. Next base: position 8,169,878 of record NZ_AP023263.1, read on the forward strand.
GCCGAAGTCCGATGCCCGATCCCGGGACAGAACGCAGAGCCCGGCCCGTCCCTGAAATCGATCCGGAACCGACATCTCGCTGCCTTGCGAAAAACAGCCGGACGACCGCGGCCGGCCAAAGGAGGCACTATCCAGTTCAGTCTGCATCGGAATGTCGGCCACCAAGGGCAATTCGGTTTCGAACCGCGGTCGGGTGGGCGCCCAGGCTCAACATCCGGCACAGGACGTTACGAAGCACCGGCCTCGACCGCCAGCCCTGCGGCCTTCCACTCGGGCAGCCCGTCTTCCAGCCTGCGGGCGGTAAATCCCCTGTCGCGCAGTCTCGCCACGGCTTCGAAGGACATGACGCACCAGGGGCCGCGGCAGTAGGCGACGATCTCGCGCCCCTCGTCGAATCCATCAGCGAGGGCTTCGAGGTCGGGAAGCGGCACGTTGATCGCACCCGGCAGGTGTCCGAGAGCGTATTCGTCCGGCGGCCGGACGTCGATCACCGTGACGAGACCTTGATCCATCCGCGCGGCGAGTTCGTCGCGGGAAACCGGCTCCATGTCGTCGCGGCGGTCGAAATAGCCGCGGACCACGCGTTCGACCTCGGCCGAATGCCTCTCGGCAACGGCGCGCAGGGCGGCAAAGGCGGCCAGCACGCTCTCGTCCGCCAGGCGGTAGTTCACGAACTTTCCATCGCGCTCCGAGGTCACCAGTCCGGCACGGCGCATCGCCTGGAGATGCTGCGAAACATTGGCGACCGGCAAAGAGAGCTTCGCCGCCAGCGCCTCCACGCTGCGCGCGCCCTGCGCCAGATGCTCGACGAGTTCGAGCCGCTGCGCGTTGCCGAAGGCCTTCCCCACCTGGGCGAACTGCTCATAGAGGACCTGTTTCGGATTGCCGATTGACACCGTCGTACCGCCTACGATAAATCATTCAACATAATTATTGAATGTAGAATACCATGCCACTTTGTGAAGGGGCAAGCCCATGTCGTCCAGGACGCTGTTGCCCCGAACGCCCCCTCGGCCCGTCACGCTGACGATGGGCAGCCCGTCGAACGGAGCAAAAAGATGATCCTGCGCCAGTTCCTGCATTCCGACCCCGTGGCCGCTTCCTACCTGTTCGGCTGCGGCGGCAAGGCATCCGCGGCCGTCGTCGATCCCGTCGGCGATGTCAGGTCCTATCTCGACGCCGCAGCGGCGACGGGCATGCGAATCCTCTACGTCGTCGACACCCACGTCCATGCCGATCACGTCTCTTCGGGCCGCGCGCTCGCCGAAGCCTCCGGCGCGCAATACGTGCTCTTCGAAGGGACCGGCGCGGGTTTTCCGTTCCGGGGGGTGAAGGACGGCACCGTGCTCGAACTCGGCAACGTGACCGCCAAGGTCATGCACACGCCGGGACACACGCCCGAGCATGTGTCTCTGCTGGTGACCGACCGCACGCGCGCCCCCGAACCATGGTTCATCCTCACCGGGCACACGCTCATGGTCGGCGATCTCGGACGAACCGAGCTCGCTTCCAGTGCCGAGGACGGAGCGCGCGCCCTGTTCGCTACGGCCCGGCGCCTGAAGGGGCTTCCGGACCACGTCGAAGTCTTCCCCGGCGCCTATTCCGGCTCGGTTTGCGGGAGGTCGCTGAGCGGCAAGGCGACTTCGACCATCGGCTTCGAGAAGCGGTTCAACAAGGCGTTCCGGATCGAGGACGAAGAGGCCTTCGTCGCCGCGATGGTCGCCGACATCCCGCCCCCGCCGCCTGAGGCAGCACGGATCCGTGCGGTCAACATGGGGACGGCGTCGTGAACGACGGCGCCGTTGGCGGCATCCGCCTCGGACTGAAGGAGAACTGGCGCCAGTTCGCGCTGCTCGTCCTCATCAACGCCTTCGTGGGCGGCATGGTCGGCATCGAGCGAACGGTCGTGCCGCTGATCGGCTCCGAGGAATTCGGCATCGCCTCGACCACGCTCGTGGTGTCCTTCATCGTCTCTTTCGGCGTGGTGAAGGCTTTCGCCAATCTCGTCTCCGGACAGTTCGCCGACCGCTGGGGGCGCAAGCGGGTGCTTGTGCTGGGCTGGCTCTTCGGCCTGCCGGTGCCGTTCATGATCCTGTGGGCACCGGACTGGAACTGGATCGTAGCAGCCAACGCCCTGCTGGGCGTCAGCCAGGGCCTCGCCTGGTCGATGACCGTCATCATGAAGGTCGACCTCGTCGGTCCGAAGGGACGCGGCCTGGCTGTCGGCCTCAACGAGTTCGCGGGCTATTTCGCGGTCGGTGTCACGGCATTCCTCACCGGTTGGCTGGCGGCCGAGCACGGCCTGAGGCCGGTCCCGATCTATCTGGGCGTGGGCTACGCGATCCTGGGCACGGTTCTCTCGATCTTTGTCGTGCAGGACACGCGCGGGCACGTCCGGCTGGAGACCGCGAAGCACGCGAACGAGGGATCGCCGCTCACCTTCCGCGACGTCTTCGTGCTGACCTCGTTGCGCGACCGCAACCTCTTCGCGGCGTCGCAGGCGGGACTGGTCAACAACCTCAATGACGGCATGAGCTGGGGCATCTTCCCGCTTTTCTTCACCGCCGGCGGACTGGGGATCGAGCGCGTCGGTATACTGAAGGCGGTCTATCCCGCGGTCTGGGGGCTATGCCAGGTCGTCACCGGGCCGCTCAGCGACCGATGGGGCCGCAAGGGGCTGATCGTGGCCGGGATGTGGGTCCAGGCGGCGGCGCTCCTGCTCACCGCCGTCACGGGCAAGTTCGGATGGTGGCTGGGCGCGAGCGTCCTGCTGGGGCTCGGGACCGCGATGGTCTATCCGAGCCTCATCGCGGCCGTCTCGGACGCCTCGCATCCGTCATGGCGTGCCCGCTCGCTGAGCGTCTACCGCTTCTGGCGCGACCTCGGCTACGCGATCGGCGCATTGTCGGCGGGGCTGATCGCGGACGCCTTCGGGCTGGCCGCCGCGATCATGGCGATCGCCGGGCTCACCTTCGTTTCGGGCGCGGTGGTCGCGGTGGCGATGGTCGAGCAACGGCCCTCATAGGGCGAGGTCCGCGAAGGCGTTGCGCCTCGCGCTGGTTGCCCTAACGTGGCGAGCATGGAAGGTGCGTCCGACATTGCCGATCTTCTCCTGCGCGGCGGCGCTGCCGCACTGAACCTGTTTGTGGCAGCGCAGTTCTTGCGAAGACCTGCTCCGCAGTTTCTGATGGCAGCCGGGAGCCTCTTTGCAATCTCCATCGCGGCCTATGGGTTCGCCTCGAGCGACCTGATCGCGGGCGCAATTGGGCGGGCCACGGAGCTATTGGTGGTTCCGGCCGTGCTCGCTTCGGCCTTCTTCTGGTGGTTCGCGCTCGCGCTGTTCCGGGACGACTTCGCTTGGCGGCATGCCTATGCCCTCCCGCCCGTTCTGCTCCTTGCGTTCTACGGCATGCGCCAGTTGCCGGAGGGACCGATTCGCACCTCGGGCGAACTGCTGCATCAGCTTGTGGTGGTGTCGCTGCTGATCCATGTGGTCAGCCTCGCAGTCAGAGAGCTCCAGAGCGATCTTGTCGATGCCAGGCGCCGCTTTCGCGTCGTCGTCGCGCTCGCGTTGCCCGCGGTAGGACTGGCCATTGCCGGGACCGAGCTCTATGGCCTTCGCCAGCCGCTGCCCGAGGAACTCGGGCTGGCCCAGTCCTTGATGCTGGCGACACTGTCTTTCGCCTTCGCGGTGTGGACGACCGGGCTCCGGCAGAACCTCTTCGTCACCTTCGCTTCGGCGCCGCAGCCGCGCACGGATCTGCTCGGTCCGGCAGAAAGACTGGAGCTCGAACGCCTCAAGTCGGCGATCTCAAAGGGGGCCTGCTTCGAACCCGACCTTTCGCTGGGATCGTTCGCTCGCCGGTTGGCAGTGCCGGAGCATCGGTTGCGCAGACTCATCAACAAGGGTCTCGGCTACCGCAACTTCGCGGCCTTCCTCGCCGACCATCGCATTGCAGAGGCCAAGCGCCGCCTGGCGGACCCGCAGAACGCGCGCGAGCAGGTCGCCTCCATCGCCTTCGGGCTCGGCTACGCTTCGCTCGCGCCATTCAACCGGGCGTTCCGGGAACTGACGGGCCTCACGCCGACCGACTACCGCGCGCAGGCGCTGGGACGGCAGATCGATTCCGGAAATTCGTGATCGAAGCCGGAAATCGCTGCGCGTCCTGCAATTGCGCGCAGCCCCGCAAGCGCTCCTGACCCAGTCTCCCTCCCGATATCCATCGAAGGGAGCACCCCATGTCCGACACATGCCTGTTGAGTTCGCTCATCAGTCACGCAAGCGACGTCTATCCCGATATCCTGCAGGGCGACCTCATACGCTACGTCGCGGGGGCGGGTGGAACGTTCCTGATCGTCAACACCCTGCTTGCCGGCTGGCTCGCCCGCCGCAGGATTCGCGACATTCGGCCGGACTGGCGTCAGATGGCGCGGGAGATCCTCGCCTCCCTGCGTACCGTGGTCATCTTCTCGCTTGTCGGGCTGGCCATTGCCCTTGCGGAGCGACTGGGCTGGCTGGCGATCTACGACGACCCGCTCGAACGGGGCCTGCCCTACTTCCTCGCCAATCTCATGGTGCTCATCCTCGCCCACGATGCCTGGTTCTACTGGACCCACAAGGTTATGCACCGTGCGGGGCTGTTCCGATGGTTCCACAGGTTGCACCACCGTTCGCACATCCCGTCGCCGTGGACGTCCTATGCCTTCGACGCAAGCGAGGCGGTGGTCAACGCGATCTACCTGCCGCTGGCACTCTTGCTGATGCCGACCAGCCTGCTCGCAGCGTTCCTGTTCACCGCCCACATGATGCTGCGCAACGCCATCGGTCATTGCGGCTACGAGGTGTTTCCTGCACGCCAGGATGGACGCCCGCTTGTGGACTGGCTGACCACCGTCACCCACCACGATCTGCATCATGCCCGCCCGCGCTACAATTTCGGGCTGTACTTCACCTGGTGGGACCGGCTGATGGGCACCGAGGACCCGACCTATCGGGCCGCCTTCGCCCGAGCGGCGGGCGCGACACCGGACCGCCGAGCGGAAGCCGCGCTTGCGCTGCCCGTTCCGACGCCGAACCGCCATGCAGGCTTGCCTGGCTTCGTCCGCGCTTCACGTGCCCGGAAAGCCGCGGGACATTCCGAAAACTGCTGAGCCGGGAGACCCGCCGTGAACCTCTATCGCGAACTGATCCTGCCGCACCTGGTGCATGGATCAATGAGAAATCCGCAACTGCTGCCCTACCGCCGGCGCGTGCTGGCGGCGGCACGCGGGCGCGTCGTCGAGGTCGGCATCGGGTCGGGCCTCAACCTGCCTCTCTATCCCGGAGGCGTGACGGAGGTGATCGGGCTCGATCCTGCCACCCGACTGGCGGCGATGGCGCGACGCGCTGCGCGTAACGTCGCGTTCCCGGTCACTGTCATGGAGGAAAGCGCCGAAGAGATTCCGCTGGAAACCGGCTCGGTCGACATGGTCGTGAGTACGTGGACCCTGTGTTCGATTCCGAGGGTCAGCAAGGCGCTTTCCGAGATGCGGCGAGTGCTCAAATCGGGCGGGCAGTTGCTCTTTGTCGAGCACGGCCTCTCGCCCGATGATTCCGTCCGCCGCTGGCAGAACCGGCTCACGCCCGTCTGGAAGTGCTGTGCCGGCGGCTGCCATCTCAACCGGCCGATCGGGAGCCTCGTCGAAGAGGCGGGGTTCAGATGCACGGCGCTGGAGACAGGCTATTCGAAGGGGCCGAGTCCGATGGTCTTCATGTATGAGGGCCGCGCCGCCTCGTGATCGCCACCGGACGGTTCGTTCGCATGGCGCCCCCATCAGGTGACGCTTCCGGCCAGCCGGCACGGACCTCCCAGCGTCGGTCGGGCCAACCGCTATCTGAACATTCCGTAGAGGAACTGGGCAATGTCGCTCTCGAGCGGGAATGACAGCATTCCCATGACGGAATATCCGAGCAGCCAGGGCATGAGGTAGAACCGGATCATGAAGAAGAACCAGGCCACGTAGAGCGGGACCAAAGGGTCGATCAGGAACCCCGGCGTCACGGGCTTGAAGAAGCGCAGGATCGGATCGGTGGCTCGAACGAAGAAACGCATGAAGAAGAACTCGGAATCCTCCCGCAGGAAAAGGTTCATCGCCGCGCGACCGATGAGGGTCCACATCACGACGCCGAGCACGTAATCGACCACGATCACCCAAAGCGGGTGAATGAAGATCATTTGTTCCAAAGAAGGGCTCCCCAGAGGAAAGGGGCGGGACTTGGTCCCGCCCCTTGCTTTTGGCTTGATGCCACCTAAAGCGCGTCGCGATATTTACGCGCTTCAGGTGTTTGTTCCTTCACATGTCTTTGCCCCGAAACCGGTTCCCAGTTTCGGGAGACATTCTCCACAGCGTGTTGCGTGAAAATGGATTCACGCAACACGCTGTAGGTCTTTGATTTGACGCATGTCTTTGTCCCGAAACTGGTACCCACTTTCGGGAGACATGCTTTAGTGGCCAGCCGCGAGGATCGTACCACCGCCGGGAATGCGTACCTCGTCGACCATGTTCTGGATTTCCTTGGACGGAACCCGCGTCGCGAGAGAGACCGCGACCATGGCCACAAGGCTGACCGCCATGCCGACGATGCCGAAGCGCACGTCGTCAAGGCCCAGCCACGGCGTCATCATCTTGTTGAACACCAGATAGAGGTAGATGGAGCCTACCGTGAAGCCGCCAACCATGCCGGCGATTGCGCCTGCCGTGTTTGCCCGTTTCCACCACACGCCCAGGACAAGCGGGAAGAAGAGACCGGAGCACGCAAAGTTGAAAGCCCAAGCCACCGCACCGAGGATCCCAGTCAGCTTGAGCGACGCTATGAATGCCGCCGCCGCGCCGATGAAGATCAGCAAGATGCGAGCGACGATCAGACGGCGACGCGTGTCGGCCTGCGGGTCGATCATCTTGTAGTAGAGGTCGTGCGACAGCGCATTTGCGATCGCCAGGAGCAGCCCGTCAGCGGTCGACATCGCGGCGGCAAGCCCGCCGGCTGCCACGAGGCCCGAGATCACATACGGCAGGCCCGCGATTTCCGGCGTGGCAAGCACGACGATGTCCGGCCGCATGAAGAACTCGTTCAATTGCACGATACCGTCGCCGTTCTGGTCCGCGACCGCCAACATGCCCACCGAACTCCAGTGCTGGACCCATTGAAGGTTCGACACCTCGTCGAATGCCTTGCCAATGACTGATGTCGCCAGATTTGGATCGAGCAACTGCAGCTTCGTCAGCGTGGCGAGAGCCGGCGCGGAGAAGTACAGGAGAAAGATGAACAGCAGAGACCAGCCGACCGAGCGACGGGCCGAGCGAACCGAGGGCGTCGTGAAATACCGCATCAGGATGTGAGGCAGGGACGCCGTACCGGCCATCATGCATATGGCGAGCGAAACCATCGCCCATCCCTTGCCGTCGGGGGCGTTCTGCGGATTGACGAGAACGGCCACGCCGGGGATCGCCTCGGCCGCCGGCTTCAACCCGAACTGAGCTTCCAGTTCCGCGATGCGCTGCACGGCCTCGCCGTAGGAGAAGTGCGGGATGATACCGAAGCCCTGCCTGTTCGACATCCAGATGATGGGCACCAGATAGGCGATGATCAGCACGATGTACTGCGCGACCTGCGTCCAGGTGACGCCGCGCATGCCCCCGAGCATTGAACAAATGAATATGCCGAGAAGGCCGAGCCAAACGCCGACCTCGAACGGAAGGCCGAGCGTCTGTGCCGCAATCGTCCCGGTCGCGTTGATCTGGGCGGTGACATAGGTGAACGAAGCCACGACCAGCACGATCACGGCGCACAGACGTGCCACGTTGCCGCCATAGCGGGTGCCGATGAAGTCGGGCACCGTGTAACATCCGAACTTGCGCAGGTAGGGCGCCATCAGCGAGTTCACGAGCACATAGCCGCCCGTCCAGCCGACGATGTAGCCCAGATAGGGGTAGCCGCCGAAATAGACGCCGCCGGCCAGAGCCACGAAGGATGCGCCGGACATCCAGTCCGCCGCGGTTGCCATACCATTGTAGAGCGCCGGAACTTCGCGCCCCGCCACATAGTACGCATCGACTTCCGCCGTGCGCGAAAGCCATCCGATGATTGCGTAGATCGCAATCGTGAAAAGCAGGAATCCAATACCTATAGGCTCGGCTCCCAGTCCCATCCTCTCCAGGAGAGCCATCAATCCGAAGAAAGCGAGAAAACCCAATGTGTAAAGCGCATATACCTTGCCAAGATTATCGACAAATCGCTTGTCGCGCTTGGCTTCTACGGTGACATCCATTGCCCTATCCCCCTCATTCTATTCCGAATTCGTCGTCGATCCGGTCCTGGAACCAGTTCTGGATCCAGATCAGAGCAACAAAGGCGATGAGTGATCCCTGGACGCTCATGTAGTAGCCGAGCGGAAAGCCCAGAAACGTAAATGCGTTCAGCGAGCTGGCGATCCATGGAACCAGAATCGCGAAGAACGCCCACAGCGCGAGAATGACATATGTCAAGTTTCTGGTCTTAATCCAATGACGTGCCTTTGCATCAATGTCGCTGCTGGACATGCGATCTCCTCCCAATTAATCGTATGCGGTAGTTGCCTCCAGACAGGGGCCGACTCAACAAGGCAGAATCCGTCCCCTTTTCAAAGCTTACTTGAAGAAATCCATCGGACGAATAATCCTATCGTAGCATTCCGACGGACCATCCCGATCCGATGAAGCAGATACCAGGACAGTTGGCCGAGGCGGCAAGATGGCTGATAGAGGCCATTTCAGGGCTCTCCTTGCGCCGGGACACGGCGCCCATCGGCACTGCGCAGCGTGTATTTCAGTTTGTCAGTACCAGGGCGGCACTGGTCACGCAGAAGAAACTCTACGGCTATCTCAAAGAGCGCATGGGCATGGCCTACCCGAAAGCGTTCGACGATGAACGATTCGTCAGGTCCATCAACATAGCGAAAATGCATGTATTTGCTGCTTCGTTGTCGGATCTGACCGTTCACGCGATCGCTCACATCGCGGCAGCGTCGGATCTGGACCGATCCGAGCGATCACGAATGGCGCTCGAATGCTTCAGGTCGGGACTGGCAGACAACGCCGACGCCACGATCGACAAATCGGTTGTCACGAAGTGGCTCGCCGACTTTGACCAGCGCCTCGACGGGATACGATGGGAAGCAATCGCCGGCGGAGCGACGTCATTCACGGAAAGCCCCAAGGCGATCGTCGAGTGGGCGCCTATCGCCGAAGAACTCAAGAAGTACGACCGCGACATCGTGCATAATTCCATGCGCTTTGCGTGGAACGAGATTCGCGAGGATTTCCGTAACAGGCTGGACGCGCGAGCCGTTGTTTCCGATTGGCGGGCGCCTGTTTCCTGACCTCATCCGCAGGTTGTAAGGCAGTTCGCCCGACAAGGAGAGGTCGCCCTCCCCGGCCTCGGTGACGTTGAAGTCCAAACCGTCGATGTCCGCCGCAGTGCCGCTTCAAGGAAGCGCGACGGACAACAAGATCAGCGCCAGATTCAAGAATGGCGTTCCTCACGTGTCGGTGCCGAGAAACGAGCGAGCCCTCCCTGGGGTCATGCTCATTGCGACCGTCGGCGAGACCGGCTCGTGCCAATAGCGCAGCCGGCCTTGCTTTCCGCCGGACAGGAACGTGGCGGAGCCGGCTTTGCCCCCGCTGCGCAGGCGGAGACCTGTCCGTTCGGTGCGCGGCTCGGACGCAGGTCGATTTGCATAGGGATCAATCGCGTCTCCGAAGCGTTAGGCACCTTGGAGCGTTTGAGGAGGGCATCCACTGTTCGACGGCTGGCCGCATCCGGGAAAGGAAGAGCCGATGCCGGACATGCGGCGCTGTCGCGGAAGGCTTCGTGGACCAAGGTGCTCAAGGCGGGAAGCAGGCGGGGCAGAAGGCAGGACGCATTAGGGCTCGGTCGGGCCGACAGCAGCCGCCACCACGATCGCAGGAGATCGGAAAGGAGCAAATATTGGACCCGACCACCGAGCTTGAGCTTCGCAGCGGCAGCAGCATGCCCTGCATGGGCCTCGGCGACCGCCGCCAGGCCTTTGGATTGGAACCCGGATGACGGGAGTGGGCCGCCCGACCGTCCTGATCACCGGCAGCAGCGGCTTTCTGGGCCAGGCGATCGCCCGCGGACTGATGGAGCGCTACCAGGTAATCGGTCTCGATATCGCCGGGCCCAAGCCGCCGCTGTCGGGTCTCAGGACGATCGCAATCGATCTGACCTCGGACTCGAATGTCGTGGAGGCCCTGGACAAGGTCCGGGCACAGACCGGCGGCCGGATTGCCTCGGTCATTCATCTCGCCGCCTATTACGACACGACCGGCAAGGACAACCCGAAATACGACTCTGTCACGGTCGAGGGAACGCGTCGCCTGATGGCCGCGCTCAAGGAACTGGAGACGGAGCAGTTCGTCTTTTCGAGCACATTGCTCGTCCATGCCCCGAGCCCGGCAAAAGGTGTCAGGATCAATGAGGATTCGCCGCTCGATCCGGCCTGGGCCTATCCGCGCTCGAAGGCAGAGACCGAAAGTCTGATCCTGAAGGAGCATGGCGGCATCAAGGTCGCGATCCTCCGGCTGGCGGGCGTCTATGACGAGAACTGCCGCGCGGCTTTCATTGCGCAGCAGATCGCCCGCATCTTCGAGAGAGCGCCCACCGCCTATCTCTTCACCGGCGACATTTCCACCGGCCAGCCCTACCTCCACTGCAGCGACCTCGTCGACGCCGTGGCGCGCGTGGTCGACCGGCGCGACGACCTTCCCGACGAAACCGTGCTGCTGATCGGCGAGGAGGAGACGCCGACCTATGCCGAGATGCAGCAGCGGATCGGCAGGCTCGTGCATGGGGAGACCTGGAGGACTCTCGCGCTCCCGAAGGAAGTGACGAAACTCGGCGCCTGGATGCAGGAGAACGTCCTCGACCAGGACACGGACATCAAGGCGTGGATGATCGAGAACGCCGACGATCATTACGAGATCGACATCTCTCGCGCGAAGGACCTGCTCGACTGGCATCCCCGCAATCGTCTGACCGCCACGCTGCCGGAAATGATCCGGCGGCTCAAAAGCGATCCCACGGACTGGTATGAAGCGAACAAGCTGGAACCTGCTGCGGTCGCTGCCTCACCGCCCGAGATCGCGCAGGCGGCGGAGCGTTTGCGCAGGCCGCTCGAGCGCTCCGAAGAAGAGGTCAAGGCGGAAGTGGATCGGCACCGGGCTCGCACGCTCTGGGCACCGCTTACCAACGCCACGCTCGGGCTCTGGCTCGTCGCCTCGCCCTTCACACTTGGCCTGTTCGATCCGGTCGCGGCATCGCTTCCACCGGCATTGGGACACGAGATCGCCGCGCCCGAGATGCGCGATACGCGGCTCGGCATCAGCGAGATCCTGTCCGGACTTCTCGTCCTGTCTCTCGCGCTTCTCGGCATGCGCCGGGGCCGCGAAGGACTGCAATGGCTCACGGCGGCGGTCGGGGTCTGGGTGATGTTCGCGCCGCTCGTCTTCTGGACCACCAGCGCCGGAGCCTATGCCACCGACACGCTGTCCGGCATGCTGATCATGGCCTTCGCGGTAATGATCCCGCCCACTCCGGGCATCAGCCGCCGAGCACTTGCCGCCGATGACGACCAGCCGCTCGGCTGGAGCTACTCCCCCTCCACCTTCAGCCAGCGCATTCCCATCATCGCTCTCGCCTTCGTCGGCCTGTTCGTCTCGCGCTATCTCGCGGCCTACCAATTGGGTCATGTCGACAGCATCTGGGATCCTGTCTTCGGCCCGGGCGACGCGCCGGTGGCCAACGGCAGCGAGGCCGTCATCACCTCATGGGTCTCGAAAGGCTTTCCCATTGCCGATGCCGGCCTGGGCGCCTTCGCCTATGCGCTCGACATCCTCGCCGGCGCGATCGGCGATCGCCGCCGCTGGCGCACCATGCCCTGGATGGTGCTGCTCTTCGGCCTGCTGATCGTTCCATTGGGCATTGTCAGCGTCAGCTTCATCATCATCCAGCCGCCGCTCATCGGCGCCCTATGTACGCTGTGTATCATCCAGGCAGCCGTCACCGTCGTACTCATCCCCTATTCGGTCGACGAGGTTCTGGCGACCTGCCAGTATCTCCTGCGTGCCAAGCGGACCGGCGAGCCGTTGTGGCGCACCTTCTGGCGCGGCGGCCCGGCGCTCTCGGAAGACCAGGTGCCGGGGGCCGATCTCGACCGGTCGCCGTCGGCCGTACTGTGGGACTTTCTCACCGGCGGCGTGAATTTCCCTTGGACGCTTGTCGCCAGCGTCCTGCTCGGCGTCCTGCTCATGATGACGCCGCTGGCTTTCGGAACGTCGGCGCCGCTCTATTTCAGCGACCATGTCGTCGGCTGCCTTGTCATCCTCGTCGCCGTCACCGCCATGGCCGAGGTAACCCGCGCCATACGCTTCCTCAACGTACCGCTGGGCGCGTGGATTGCGGTCTCGCCCTTCCTCGTGGATGGCGCCAATTCGGCCGCGACAATCGCCGCTGTCGCCATCGGCCTTCTGCTGATCGGCTTGAGCCTGCCGCGCGGCTCGCGAAGCTCGGCGCATTACGGCGGGTGGGACCGGGCGATCGTATAGGACGACTGGCGGCTGTCGCCAGGCAAGCCGCCACGAGCCGGTTGCATTCCTTCACCCTCATTTGAGCGTCTTTCGAAGACCTCCGATTCTCCCGGTCGAAGCTGGTGCGTTGCCGCAGTCTGCCGTACTTACTCGTCTGCCGCACATTGGGGAAAGGCCTGATGGATATCGCGCTCACCAAGACGGTTGCAGAACTGCTCGCCCTCTTCGGGCGGCGCGTCGCCGCGGCAGCCGCTGCCTTCGCGGTACCCTCGCGCACAATCGCGCAAGCTCAGACGGAGCGTAGACATGCCACGCCATCCGATGCGCCTCGCCCAGATACTGTGGCCGATTTTCCTCCTTATGGCCGGCAATGCCGTTGCCCAGGAGTCGGCGAGCGACGTGGCGGGGCTCGGTGGCTGCGCAATTTCGGCCTGGTCGACCGACAAGGATAGATCCGGCCTCAACGTCCGCGCCGGCCCTGGTATTGCCTACCCGGTGATCGGCCGGCTTCCGCCACCGCAGCAGCTTGACGGCGAGGAGTACGCCACCGAAGTCAACATAGTCGGATCGAAGGACGGTTGGTTCCGGATCAACAGTGCGACCACGAACAACTACGGCGACGCCGATGCCGAGGTCGTCTTTGAAGGCGACGGCTGGGTGTCGGGCCGATTTCTTGGACGCTCGGTAGAGGGGCAATATCTGTATGGCGCTCCTTCAAGCCACGCATCGGTTATCTTCGATTTCCATGACTGGCCGGGCGACAGGAAGGGCGCAGACGATTTTTCGCTCGAGCGCCTCCTGTCCTGCAAGGGCTGGTGGGTCGAGGTCGAAGGGACGTTTCTTGGCAAGCACCTGCGCGGCTGGACCGACGATACCTGCGGTAGCCAGGTGACGACCTGCCCTTGATGCGCTTCGGTTTCGGCCGACAGGTTCGAGTGTCCGGCATTCGCCTCTCAGAAGCGCTCTTCGTTCTCGCGCGCCAGCACCTCGAACGCATCAGAGTCAGGCATGTAGCGGTCCGCGGCGGCATCCCAGCGGTAGGTCACGGTGATCGTCCGCGTCCCCGGTTCCGGCGCGGTCACCCCGTCGCACCGCTCGCCGGTATCGGCAATCGTTTCAGTCACGCTTGCCGAGATGTCCGCTGGACGCTCTCCCACGTCTTGCCGAACGTCGATTTGCTGCGTGCGCTCATAGGCGCAGGCCCTTTCGCTGAAGGCGAAAATCGTGTCGACAAGCTCGAACCTGTCATCGCGCGCGAGGATGAGCGCCGTGGTGGTGTAGCCCTGGCTGGAATTGGAATGCGTGCTTTGGGTCATCAGCAGATCGGCGCCGGCGCCAACCGGCAGCCGAACCGGGTCCAGGAAGATGGTGTGGTCGCCAAAGGCGACATTGGCGGCATCGAGAAGTCGAGGACCGTCCGTCACATCGAAGAGCGCGAGAATTGCATATCCGACGACGTCCTGACCCATGCCGAAGTCCAGGAGCAGCGCCGTCCGGTTCGGACCGCCGGAGCGCACCGGGATGGCCGCGACCCGTATGAACTCGGTGGACGCAGGCTCAAGGCCGTCAGGATCCTTGCCGCCGATGTCCCTAACAGCGATTGTCCGGCCTCCGGAATATCTTCCGGCGTCGACGGTGATCCCCGGCACGACAAGCCTGACGAGATCGGCGTAGGTTTCATCCGATCCCTGCCGCAGCCGTTCCATCGGCTCAGGAAAGGTTGCCGGCTCGGCTAAGGCGCAACCAATCCACGTTGCGAGGAGCGGCAGCCCGAGCAGACCTGTATGGAATAGACCGCCCATTGTACCCCGCCCCGGTGAACAAACACGAAAGCTAGCGATCCTTCGCCCCCGCGTCAAAAGGGTGCAGGCATTCGTCGGCAGCCGAGACTGCGGGGACGGCGATCAGCGCCGTCCGCCATCTGCTCGCCAGGGGCGAGACGCAGCACAGGCGCCCGATGCGCTGCGAGGTCGCGGATGAGCGGCTCCGACAGCGCCCAACGTCTTCCTCCGCCCCGCGTCTTCGGCCTCGAGTGCGGACAATTGGCCCGTCCCCGAAGGTCGCCAGTTGTCCGCCGAAGAGCCGGTGAGCAAAAACCCAAGGCGATCATCCGAACGAGGTCGCGGGCAGGATATCCGCAGGCGGGAACCACTAGACGCCGGAAGCAGGCTGCAGGGCATCCTTCCCCGATCCGCGCCCCACCAGGATCCGCCTCGAGGAGATCAATGCGGAGGCCGGCGCAGCAAGGAAGGTCACGAACAGCCAGAGCGCAGCATCGGCGGCACCGGTCGCGCCGCCGGGATCGCTGAGCCCGCCGAGATTGGCGACCATTCCCGCGGCCGCGGCGCCGAAGGCGGTGGCGAAGAGCTGAACGGTGGTGATGGAACCGGCGGCAAGCCCTTGCTCGGCGGCGGGCACCTCCCTGAAGACATTCGTCACCAGATGCGGCCAGGCGACGCCGATCCCCAGCCCCACCAGCAACAGTCCGGCGCATATTGCAGCGATCTGCCATTCTGCACCGCCCGGGAATGGAACCAGAGCCGCCAGGATCGCCAGCCCGACGAGGACAAACAGCGGTCCTGAGGCGATGGCGCGCAGTCCCGCGTTCCCATTGCGGCCGGCGCTCTGCAACGATCCGAGGGTCCAGCCCATTGCCATCAGCGCCGCGAGGTAGCCGGCAGCAAGCGGCGACTGGCCATGCAGGATCTGGAGGAAATAGGGCACGAAGACATCCGTCTGCATGCCCATCACCAGAAGCCCGATCGTCGCACAAAGCGCCATGGGCTTCCCGCCCCATGCAAGTCCGCCCGTGGGCAACAGCCGCGCACCGCTCTTCAACTCGGTTCTGACGAGCAATGCCGCGAGGACGACTGCAGCGAGCATGCCCAGGCCGTTCCACACAGGATCGGCCGAGACGCTGCCCGCGGACACGGCAAGCACGGATGCTGCCAGGAGAGCGAGTTGCGGCAGCGGCAGCGGCGAGGATGCGCTTTCGCCACCGCCTTTTGCCGGCAAAACCGCCATCGCGACCAGACCGAACACCGTGGCGACCGGAACGAGCGACCAGAAGGCGGCGCGCCAGGCATTCATTTCGGCGAAGACGCCGCCCACAGCAGGACCGACGAGGGTGGAGACGCCCCAAATGACCGAGATCAGGCTGATCGCTCGGGACCAGAGCGCTTCCGGATAGACGAGCCGGATGACGGCATAGGCGAGCGCATAGAGCAATCCACCTCCGAAGCCCTGGACGAAGCGGCCGGCCAGAAGGACCGGAAATGCCTGCGCCGCCGCGCAGATCAGCGTGCCGGCCGCAAACAGAACCGTCGCGAGGGCATAGGCACGCCCCGAACCCGCGCGATCGAGAAGTCGCGCGGCAAGCGCCGCGCCGAGAATGGACGCGACCACGAACAGGGTCGTGCTCCAGGCATAGAGATCGAGCCCGCCAAGGTCATCGACGACCGATGGAAGGATCGTGGTGACGATATAGATGTTGAGCGCGTGCAGCATGACGCCCCCTGCCAGGACGATGGAGAAGACGCCGCTGCGTCCGCCAAGAAGGGCGGCCCAGCCCGGGCGGCTCGTGCCCGTCGAAAGATCGTTGGTGCTCATTGGAAACCTCGCGCAGCCTCGCTGCGGCTTGTTCGTCTTGGGTAACAGACTGGGGATGATGTGGAGAATCCCGGCGGACGCGGGGTCGCAAGCCGCCGGGCTTGATCTGGTATCTCCAGAGCTTCCGGCTTCTCCCAATCGCGAAAATCGGAAATGCTCTAGCTATTTGTTTTGTTGGGCAATTCCGGACGCAAAATCGCTGTGCGCTCTTGCTGGAATTGCTCTAGGCGGCGGTGCCTTTGATCCATTGCGGCGTGATGAAGCGGAACTCAGACGGTTCGGCGAGCAACGCGGCCGTTTCCCGCTCATAGTCCGGATACCAGGACTGCCTGGTGAAGTCGTCCGCCCCGGCTTCGCCGTCATGGACCTGGTAGGCCACGATCACGTCGGGATCGTTGTCGTCGAAGCCGTAGAAATAGGCGAGCTGGCCGTCAGCATCCGCGATATAGGCGCGCGCATATTTCTCCCATATGCGCCTCACCTCTTCCCGCTTGCCGGGCTGCGCCTTGTGCCGGATGTAGAGTGCTTTCCTGCTCATGATCATTCCTCGAATGCGCGGCCGTCAGCCGCGAGTTGCCGGGCATTGTGCCCATGCCCATGTGACGTTCGAGGAAGGGTGTTTGTGACGCGTGCCGTGTCTTTCCTCACATCCCGCGTTTCATGAAACAATGCGTACCGGACCGGCAGAACAGGCAGTCAGGCGATCACCCGGATATGATCGCGACCTTCTCCAGCGCCACGGACACCGACTTGAAGGCGGCTGTCGGCGCGATCAGCGAAGCCACCGGCGAAGCTCGTCCGGAACGGGTCAGACCCTGCAGCGCGATCGGTCGCGGCATCCCGATCGCCAGGCACAATCGCAGTCAACCAACCGGTCATAGCAAGGCGGCGAAAACCCAGACGGCGAGCGATCCAAGGTTTCGATCGGAGCAATGCAAATTCCGGACGTCAGCCCCGACAGCGTCATCCTACGCCCTGTCCACAGATGCCGAGGACTGGACGCCTAGAAACTGCTGGAGTTCGGGCGTCGCAGGATCGGAAAAGATCTTGCCGGGCGGTCCTATCTCGTGGACGCGACCCTGATGCATGAAGACCACGCGATGGCAGACGTCGCGGGCGAACTTCATCTCGTGAGTGACCATCACCAGCGTCATGCCGTCGGCAGCGAGCGCGCGGACGACGGCCAGCACTTCGGACACGAGCTCCGGATCGAGGGCCGAGGTTATCTCGTCGCACAGAAGCGCGATCGGCTGCATGGCCAGCGCCCGGGCGATCGCGACGCGCTGCTGCTGACCGCCCGAAAGCTGGTCGGGATAGGCGTCGAACTTCTCGCCCAGGCCGACCCGGTCGAGCATCGCCCGGGCGATACGCTGGGCCTCATCCTTCGGCGTCTTCTTCACGACCGTTTGGGAAAGCATCACATTGGCGCCGGCGGTCAGGTGCGGGAACAGGTTGAACTGCTGAAAGATCATGCCGACTTTCAGCCGCAGCGCCCTCAGATGCGCCTCGTCGGGGCGAAGCTCGGCGCCGGCAACGGTGATCGAGCCTGCGTCGATGTTCTCCAGGCCATTGATGCACCGAAGCAGCGTCGACTTGCCGGAGCCGCTCTTGCCGATGATGGCGACGACCTCGCCGGGCTCGACCGCGATGGTGATGCCCTTGAGAACCTCGTTCATGCCGAAGCTCTTGCGGACCTCATTGATTTCGATGAGCGACATTGAGTCTCCTCTCGAGCGACCGGCTCGCCTTCGACAGGGGCCAGCACAGGACGAAATAGATCAGTGCGACGATGCCGTAGACGGTGAAGGGTTCGAAGGTCGCGTTGGTGACCTCGGTGCCGGCCTTGGACAATTCGACGAAGCCGATGATCGAGGTCACGGCTGTGCCCTTGATGACCTGCACCAGAAAACCGACGGTCGGCGGCACCGCGACCCGCAGTGCCTGCGGCAGGATCACATGGCGCATCTGCTGCACATAGCCCATGCCCAGGCTGGCCGACGCTTCCCATTGGCCGCGGGCGATGGACTCGACGCAGCCGCGCCAGATCTCGGTCAGGAAGGCCGCCGTCCACAGCGTGAGCGCCACGCCGGCGGCGAGCCAGACCGACACGTCGATGCCGAAGAGGCCGAGACCGAAGAAGGCGAGGAACAGCTGCATCAGAAGCGGCGTGCCCTGGAACAGTTCGACGTAGTATTTCACGAGTGTCTTCAGCAGCTTGTGCTTGCCGATGCGAAGGAAGAGCAGGATGGCCCCGAAGACGCCGCCGCCGATGAAGGCGGCCATCGACAGGACGACGGTCCAGCGAGCGGCGAGCAGGAGGTTGCGGACGATGTCCCAGGTGGTGAAGTCGCTCATCGCGCCGCCGTCCTGGGAAAGATCATCCCGCCGAGCCGCGCCAGCACCCAGCGCAACAGGATCGCCAGCACGAGGTAGACGCCCGTCGAGAAGAAATAGGCCTCGAAGGAGCGGAAAGTGCGCGACTGGATGAAGTTCGTGGCGAAGCTCAGATCCTGAGCGGCGACCTGCGAGACGACGGCCGACCCCAGCATGACGATGACCACCTGCGAGGAGAGCGCCGGCCAGATGCGCTGCAGCGCGGGAACGAGGACGACATACCGGAAAGTCTGGAATGGGGTCATGGCCAGGCTCGCCCCGGCCTCGAACTGGCCCTTTGGCGTGGCCTGGATCCCGGCGCGGATGATCTCGCAGCTGTAGGCGCCGAGGTTCACGATCATCGCCAGATTGGCGGCCTCGAGTTCGCTGAGGCGCAGGCCGAGCGGCGGCAGGCCGAAATAGATGAAGAAGAGCTGGACGAGAAACGGCGTGTTGCGGATGAGTTCGACATAGGCCGCCACCAGCGGCTTCAGCCAGGCCGGTCCCAGCGCGCGCACCCAAGCGCAGCAAATGCCGACCGCGATGCCGACCACGGCGGCGACGGTGATCAGCTCGATGGTGATGGCTATGCCATGCAGGATCTGCGGGTAATAGACCAGCAGCCAGCCGAAATCGAATCGATAGGTCATGGACGGCCTCTGTGGGCGGCCGGGCCGGTGTTGCAGCCGGCCCGGTCATGTGCGGTTAGAGGTTCTCGTCGAGCGGCTGGTGCAGCCACTTCTCCGAGATGGCGTTCAGGGCGCCGTCCTTCTTCGCTTCGGCGATGACCTCGTTGATCTTGGCCATCAGCGCCGGTTCGTTCTTGTTCATGCCGACATAGCAGGGCGAGTCCTTGATCAGGAACTTCAGCTCGGGCTTGCGCGGCGGGTTCTTGTCGAGAATCGCAGCCGCCACGACATTGCCGGTGACCACCCCGTCCACCTGGCCCGAGAGGAAGGCCGAGATGTTGCCGTTGTTGTCCTCGTAGCGCTTGATCGTCGCGTCCTCGGGCGCGAGCTTGGTCAACTCCAGGTCCTCGATCGATCCGCGGGTCACGCCGACGATCTTGCCGGACAGATCGGCCGCGGATGTGATCGCCACGTCGCTCGGTGCGAAGACGCCGCTGAAATAGGGGGCATATGCATCGGAAAAGTCGATCACCGCGGCGCGCTCGGGGTTCTTGCCCAGGCTCGAGATCACCAGATCGACCTTGTTGGTCTGGAGATAGGGTATGCGGTTGGCACTGGTCACCGGCACCATGGAAAGCTTCACGCCCAGTTTCTCTGCGATGAGCGTCGCCATGTCGATGTCATAGCCTCGGGGCTTCATGTCAGTGCCGACACTGCCGAAGGGCGGGAAGTCCTGCGGGACCGCGATGCGGATCGTCCCGCTCGACATGACGTCCGCGAGCGCGTCGGCTCTGGCCGGTGAGACCGGGAAGGCCGAGGCGAAAACGGCGCTGCCGACGGCGACGAGCGCCGCGATGAAGTGCCTCTTGTGCATTGCTTATTCCTTTCCAGAATGGTGCTTCGTTAGGGGCAGGCGACAATTGCGCAAGGGCGTCTCCCAGGGCTGAACGTCCACGGTTCGGCGCCGCGCGGCCATGATGTCCCGGCATCGCGAGGCGACCGGCGACCCGATGGCGCCGTCCTGGATCCGGACGCTATGACGGGCAGATACGGCGATATCCCGCACCCGCAACGCAACGGCTCCGGTGGGCCTTGCGGCTCCACAGCCATTCATCCCTGTTCTCCTCTGGTCCGACCGGTTCTCCGGCGTTCTCTTGTCGCACGATTACGGTACAAAAATTTCAGATTGTCAACAGTCCGATACTTGTGTTTTAGTCCTTCCAGGAAACGAGGCTTTCATGGAAGACGAGACCCGCAAACCGCGCATGCTCGAACAGCGCATCCAGAGCCAGTACGACGATCTTCCGGGCAGCGAGCGGGCCCTGGCCGATCTGATCCTGGAGTTCCCCGGCGACCTGCTGGTCTATTCGGCGACGGAACTCTCGGAGCGCGGCGGCGTGTCGAAGGCGGCCGTTACCCGCTTCGTCAAACGCCTCGGCTACCAGGACTATCGAGAGATGCAGCGCGAGGTCCGCGAGGCGCAGGACGCCGGAGAGCCCATCTATCTCAATACCGGACTTCTCGGGTCCACGCTCGGCCGCACCCGCCTGCAGCAGCATCTCGACCGCGACATCGCCAATCTGCGCCAGACATTCGAATTGCTGAACCCCGACGATCTCGGCGAGGTCGTCGACCGCTGCGTGGCGGCCCGCCGGATCTGGGTGCTCGGCTTTCGCAACAGCTACTTTGTCGCCGCCTATCTGCGCCGGCAACTGATCCAGGTTCGATCCGATGTCACGCTGGTACCGGCGCCGGGGCAGGTATTGATGGAGGATCTGGCCGGCGCAACTCCGGAGGATCTGATGATCGCCGTCGGACTGCGCCGCCGGACGCCGATGTTGGGGCAGGCGATGAAGGTCGTCCGCGATCTCGGCGTGCCCATCGCCTACATCACCGACCGCGTCGCCGTCACCACGCCGAAGCTCGCGACATGGACCTTCCCCTGCCAGGTGCGCGGCGTGTCGCTGTTCGATTCCTATGTCGCGGTGATGAGCGTCGCCAACTACCTGTGCACCGAGGTCGTCGCGGCGGCCGGCGAAAGCGGGCGCGCGCGGCTTGGCCGTATCGAGGATCTCATGGGCCTGGCGGGCGAGATCGACCCCGGCAATTGACCGACGCAGCGGCGCCGACACCGGCGCGAATGGGAAGCGCGATGCTGATCGACGAAATCGAACTCTTTCACGTGGCGATGCCGCTCAAGGCGCCGTGGCGAACGGCCTTCGGCGAGGAGACCGCGATCGACACGGTCCTGGTCCGGCTGAGGGCGGATGGCGAAGACGGCTGGGGCGAGACCGCTCCCTACCGGCTGCCGCAGTTCTCGCCGGAATGGGCCTCAGGCGCTTTCGCGCTGCTGCGCGACGCCATGGCCCCGGCCCTGGTGGGCAAGCGCATCGACAGTGCCGAAGACCTGCAAAGGGAGTTGGCGCCGCTGAAGGGCAACCACTTCGCCAAGGCCGGCCTCGACACGGCCTGGTGGGATCTTGCGGCGAAGATCGCCGGCGAGCCGCTGTGGAAGATGATCGGCGGGAGGGGGCCGGATGCGATCGTCGGTGCCGACATATCCGTGATGGACGGCCTCGACGATCTCGTCGCCGCCGTCGGCAAGGCTCAGCAGGACGGCTTTCAGCGGACCAAGCTGAAATTTCGCCGCGGATGGGGCCTGGAGATGGTCGCTCGCGTCCGCGAAGCCTTCCCTGATGCGGTCCTGCATGTCGATTGCAACAGCGCGTTCACGCTGGACGATATCCCCATGTTTCGCGAGCTGGACCGGTTCGGTCTAGCGATGATCGAGCAGCCCCTCGCCTATGACGACCTCATCGACCATGCGCGCCTCCAATCGGAGCTGAAGACGCCGATCTGCCTGGACGAAAGCATCACGTCGGTCGACCGGGCCCGCAAGGCGATCGACATCGGGGCCTGCGGCTGGATCAACATCAAGCCGGGGCGCGTCGGCGGCCTGACCAACGCGATCGCCATTCATGACCATTGCGCGGCCCGCGGTGTCCCGTGCTGGATCGGCGGCATGCTCGAATCCGCTGTCGGGCAGGGGCCGGCGCTGGCGCTGTCGACGCTGCCCAACGTCAAATATCCCTGCGACGTCTTCCCCACCGAGCGGCTCTATGAAACGGATCTTTCCGAGCCCGAGATCGTCCTGAGCGGGCCTTCGCGCATTACCGCATCGCAGCTGCCCGGCCACGGGTTTCGGCCCAATCCCGGACGCCTGAAGCGCGCCACGCGCGAATACGCCGTGGTTGCCGCGAGGACTGCCTGAGCGCAGATTGCTCGCCCGGCATGCCCGGCGTGTCGAGATATCGGGCCCCAGGGCCAACCCATTGATATGGCTCGTATCAAAGCTCGATGCTGCGCGAATCGGGCCAGATGATCTCACCGGAGGTGCCTCGGCGGGAGGGTGTCATTTGTCGTTCAGAACATGGTGACTGATAGTCCCGGCAAAGCGCCTGCGCGCCCCAAGCGAGGCAATCTCATGTCTGCTTCCTGCCCATCTCGGCAGGTGCTTCAGCACATGACGAACCGATGGGGGCCGCTGGTCTTGCTTGCTCCGGAAACCGGGACACTGCGTTTCAGCCAGTTGCGCCGGGCAATCGGTGGCGTAAGCGAACGGATGCTTGCGCAGACCCTGCAAGAGCTGGAGGGGGATGGGCTCATCAATCGCATCGCCTACGAGGTTGTCCCACCCCACGTCGAATACAGTCTCACCCCGCTCGGCAAAGAGGCAACGGAACGGGTACGAGCCGTCGCCGATTGGATCGAGACAAGCCTTCCGCCCATCGGCAAGGTCTGGGATAGCCGTGCCAAAAGCGGCAAAAAGAACTAGTCGAAAAGCCGCCGGTCGAAAATCAGGCACGGACGACTGAACCGCGGCGGGAACCGAGTCGATCAACGGCATCTACAAGGCCGAGATCATTCACGGCGCAGGCCATGGCGCTCCTTCGAGGCAGTCGAGTTCGTCACGCTGGAGTGGGTCGACTGGTTCAGCAATCGCCGGCTCGTGGAACCCATCGGCAACATCCGCCGGCCGGCAATCCCGGCGCGGTTCACCTACTGCCGTGTCAATGACTCTGCCCGCGACGCGTCCAAAGCGGTTGGTTACGCAGACGCCGTGGTCTGGGCGCGAAGGCTGCAACGGGTGCCACCTGGACCGGATGACACCCGTCGGCAGATCAGGCCTTGACCCGCTCGATGACCACCGGCACGGGCCGGCAAACGGTATTGCAGACGGGGGAATGCTGCTGTGCGTAGCGCAGCAGGTCATCCAGTTCCTCGTCTGAGCAGTCTGCCTTGACGTGCATCTGGATGTTGATCTGCTCATATCCGGCTGGAACGCCTTCTTCGAGACCGAGCAGTCCCCGGAGGTCGATGTCACCTTTGAGCTCCGTCGACATTTCGCGGATCGTGATGCCGCGGGCCATTGCGTGAAGCACGAAGGTCGTCGTCACGCATCCCGCCAGTGCGTGCAGCAAGAACTCGACGGGATTGGCGCCTTCGTTGTTGCCGAGCAGCACCGGCGGTTCGCCGTTGGTGAATTCGAATGGCATCGGCCGCGAGGTGTCTTCCTGGCCCGCCCCATAGAAGTCGCGGATCGTGGAGCGGTTCTCACCGCCGTCGACCCAGTTGTTGCGCGCGCGGAACTGGAATTTGGCCAGGCTCTTGTCGGCCTTGAGCGCGGCGATCGTATCGAGGGCCGCCTGCACGTTGAGGCCGTTGAGGTAAGTCGCTTTCTCGGCGGCGGCAGACATTGCAGTCATGGTGGTTCTCCATCTTCGGTTTGGGTGGTGCCGGCTTGACCGCATTTGTCGAAGGGCGGTGCCGGCGAAGCGCAAGATAGGACTGGACAAGCCAGCGCATCAGAGCGAGTTTTGCCGAAAACGATCCTTTCATGCCAAATATGGAGCGGCTATGAGTGATCGTGGGCCACCTGCCGTCGATGCCTTCATCGTGGCGCTGCCGGAAACGGCGGGCTCGGCGCTCTACGGCATGGTCGACGTGCTGGCCGCGACAGGAACTCTCTGGAGGGAATTGACCGGCGAGGAGCCTGGTCATCGCCTCATCAGGCCGCTCATCGTCTCACCATCGACCCGGCCGTTTCGCTGCGGGAACGGGATTCCGGTCAGCCCCGACGTCAGCCTTGACGAGGCCGTGCGACCAGACATCGTCATTCTGCCGGAGTTGTGGCTGGCGCCGACTGACGACCTGGGTGAGCGCTACCCCGACGTGAAGGATTGGGTTCGGCGTTGCTATCATGAGGGCGGCACCATCTACACGGCCTGTTCCGGATCGATCCTTCTGGCGGCGACAGGGCTGCTCGATGGCCGCGAAGCCACCTCCCATTGGGGCTATCAGGATGTGTTTCGGCGCAGCTTTCCCGCCGTCCGCTTCACTCCCGAGCCGAACCTGGTCATCGCAGATCCCGGCGCCCGCATCGTGACCGCGGGCGGATCCTCATCTTGGCATGATCTGGCGCTGCACATCATAGCGCGGCATTGCAGCCCGGGCGAGGCGCTGCGCATCGCCAAGGTCTATCTGCTCAAGTGGCACGGCGAGGGGCAGCTTCCTTTTGCAAGCCTTGTTCGACGCCAGCCGCACGCCGATGCTGTCGTGCGCCGGGCCGAGAAATGGCTCGCCCGGAATCTGCACGAGCCACATGCGGTTGCAGCGGTTGTGAACTTTTGCGGGATTCCCGAACGCAGCCTGAAGCGTCGCTTCAAAACGGCAACAGGAACGACACTGATCGGCCATGTGCAGAATCTGCGCATGGAGGAGGCGAAGCGGTTGCTTGAGACCGACAGCCAATCGGCGGATGAGATCGCCGCGATCGTCGGCTACGACAATCCTGCATTCTTTCGCAGGCTGTTCAAACGTTCGACCGGCCTCACGCCGGGCGCCTATCGCCGGATGTTCAAGCCACTGTCAGGCACCGCGGTCGGGAACCAAATCGACTGAGCCCCTGCAGCCCGGGGCTGGTTTCGTTCCGGAAGGGTGGAGAATTGGCGCGCCACGACAGGGTTGGCCACAGTCGTACCCAGGCACGGTGATAGTGGTCCCCAGCGTGGAGCGCCCCGATCGCTGTGATCGGTGATCACGGGCTTCACCGACCAGCCCATCCTCGCGCGCATGGCGCGTCTCGGGTTCGAGGAAGGCAGGAGCTTCGATTTCGATGCCGCCAGCCCCATGGATCAGAATGCGCTCAAGGATGCGCCTGTTACTGCGCAAAAGCCCATGGGCTGGACGAGCCCGCGCATCGCCGAATGTGTGAACCAATGGCCTATGGATAACGATACGGCGGCCGTCTACGGCTCCTACTATCTCAAGCGTGCGCTGATGGCTCAGCTCGGGCTCAAGGCAAATCTGCCGGAGGATGCCGTCTATCCGATCGCGATGTCCGATGGCGATGGAAATCCGCCGGAGAGCACCAAAGACTTTGTTCCGCGTTTGGAGAAGGGTAACGTCCCGCCCGTGAATGCGTTCTGGTCCGTAGCGCTCTATGACGACAACGGCTCGCAGATCGCGAACAGTTCGAACCGGTTTGGGTTGTCCAACTGGATGCCGTTGCAGGAAAACCCCGATGGGTCGCTCGATCTCTACTTCCACCATGAAAGTCCCGGCAAGGACGCCAACTGGCTACCGGCTCCGGACGGGCCCGTTCAACGTGACCCTGCGGCTCTACGCCCCGAAGCCCCCGGTCTTGCCCGGGAAATGACACTTCCAGCCATTGCCAAGGTCCATCGGCTCTCCACCCACACGGCACAGTAGACGCTTTCTTAACGTCGTCAGGGTCATTCACATCAGGACGATCCGGCACCGTCTGCGCCGGATCTGTCACAGTAGAACAGGAGACTACCAACGTGAGTGAGACATGAAGCAAGTCGTATCCCTGGCCTTGATTGGCCAACTCCTTGCCGTTTCAACCCTGTCCGTATTGGCCGATACCGCGCTTCCGGAAGGGGCAAGTATTGCGAAAGATGCCAAGGCGCTTCGCGCATATGCGCCGGCAAGCGGCCCTGGCCAGACCGACTTCAACGCGGCCGACAGGCTGGCGATCGCCAATCTGCTCTACGCCTACGCCTTCGCCTACGACAACTACGAGGCGGATACGTGGTTCACCCTGTTCACGCCCGACGTCGTGTTCGTCGCCGGCGTTCCTGGCGAGGGAGCCGTTTCCTTCACCGGTGAGGGTTTCCGGACGTTCTGGAGAAAACGAATGAAGGAATTCAGTTCCTCCGGTAACCAGCGCCGGCATCTGATGACGAACATCCTGTTTCTGGACCAGACCGCCGACACGGCCCATGTCAGTGTCACCGGACTTTTGACCAACGCAAAGGATGGAGAGACCTTCTCTGCCGTGAGCAGCTTGAACTATGAAGGATGGCTGGTGAAAGGCACCGATGGCTGGAAAATCCAACGGTGGCACGACTTTCCGGATGCTCCGATTTCCGAGAATTGACGAAACAGACCTCTGCGTGCGTGGGAGGTCGCCCGGTTCAGATGATCTCATGGAAGAGACCATAGGCGGTGAGCCGCTCGCGCATCGTGTCGGTGAAACCCGACAACTCGATGCGGTTCGCACCCATGACGCGGCTGCGCCGATGCTGGAGGCCCTCGGTGAGGTCGAGGATGGTCCGGCCGTCCACCAGCGCGGTGAAGGCGGCATCAGGCGTCAGCGAGGACGAGCTGGTCGCGGTCGCGTTGGTGGCCCATGCCGGCGAGACCTTGCGGCCGATGATCCGTTCGCCGCGATCGATCTGGAGCCGATAGACGCGAGTGGATTCCTGCGGCAGCCGCTTCCAGATCGGCAGCAGCAGGCCGCTGACGACATGGATGGTGCTGTCGGCGAATTCCGGAACCTCGCATAGCTCGGCGTTCCATGCCTCGGAGAACAGCACGCGGTCGGCTTCGACCCAATGGCTCTCCTCCAGCATCTTCAGCGGAACGTTGTGCGCTTTCATCGGCCGTATCAGCCGGATGCGCCGTTCGATCTCGCCGTCGTCGAGCATGACGCTGGCGGCCGGGATCTGCACCGCGGCGCGGCCCGACCGCTCGTTGACGAGCAGCCAGGCACGGCGGTCGCGCATATGATCGAGCGCTTCAGCCAACGTCACCGGCTGATTGCGCTGGCGCTGCGTGATGGTGAGCAGTTGGGTCGCCGCACCCGTGCGCGGATGGGTGTAGATCGTCTGCCGGTCGGCGACGACGAAACTCTCCGCGCGCAGCGTTTCAAGCCCGGTATCGCCGGATGCAATCGCCACTTCGATCCGCGCGTTGAGCAACTGCTCGAAGGCGGTGAAGAGCATGCCCTGCAGCCCGATGGTCAGCGCCAGCAGGCGGTTGAGGAAGGTGGTGATCGGCGGAAGCTCGTCCTTGATGCCGGTGGAGCCCATCAGCTTCAGGCCGGTTGACGCCTCGAAGCTCTCCAGCGAGCAACCCTCGACCTTGCCGCGCACCAGCAGCAGAAAGAGCTGCCGCAGCGCGTCGCGGGCATAGTGCGATTCCAGATTGTCCTCGGGCCGGAACAGGCCCTGGCCGCCGGTCTGGCGCTGGCCGCGCGTGATCGCGCCCAGCGTGTCGAGGCGGCGGGCGATGGTCGAAAGGAACCGCTTCTCGGCCTTCACATTGGTCGCGATCGGCCGGAACAGCGGCGGCTGCGCCTGGTTGGTGCGGTGGGTGCGGCCGAGCCCCTGAATAACGGCGTCGGCTTTCCAGCCGGGCTCGAGGAGATAATGGACGCGCAGCCGCGTGTTCTTCGCGGACAGTTCGGCATGGTAGCTGCGGCCGGTGCCGCCGGCGTCGGAGAAGACCAGGATGCGCTTCTGGTCGTCCATGAAAGCGGCGGCCGCGGCGAGATTGGCCGAGCCGGCCCGGTTCTCGATCCGGAAGACGCGATGCTCAAAACGGCTGCGTGCTCTAGGTTTTCGAAATACTTGTGAATATCGAAAATTGGTTGCATTGCTCGCCAAATGATCGTATCGAATGGCACTCGTCTGGAGGTCCGCCCTTACAATGGCGGCAAAGAGACGTGTCGACATGCACGGGAGGCATGCATGGGCAAAATCTCAACTGGTGCGGCGCCCCGGTTTCTGGGAGGCACACTGCTCCTCGTAATCGGTGCAGGTTTTGCAGCCGGCGCCCTCCGCTACGAGGTAGGCGGCGTGACGACGATGGGTCCGGGATTCGCACCGCTTGTGCTGGGTTCCTTGCTGGCGGTTCTCGGCCTGGTCGAGATCATCCAATCGACGAGATCGACATCTGCGGAAATTGGGGCGTCGATCGAGTGGGCCGCGACGTTCTGCGTTCTTTCCGCAGTGCTCGCTTTTGCGGTCCTGATCGGCACGATCGGCTTCGACCCGGCCGTCTTCGCGGCCGTCATGATCTCGATGCTGTGGGATCGCCCGATCCGCTTGATGCGTTCCCTGGTCCTCACCGCAAGCGTAACCCTGTTCGCGGACATCGTCTTCCTCCGACTACTCGCGCTTCCATATCGCGCCTTCGGGAGTTGAACGATGGACCTCCTGTCCGGACTCGAGCTTGGCCTCGTCACGGCCCTTCAGCCGAGCAACCTGCTTTATGCCTTCGTCGGCGTGATTCTCGGCCAAGCGATCGGCGTCCTTCCTGGTATCGGCGCCATGACCGCGATCTCGTTGTTGCTGCCGATCACGTTCTATCTTGGCCCGACCCAATCCCTGATCATGTTGGGCGGGATTTACTATGGTTCCCAGTATGGTGGAGCCATCGCTTCCATTCTGCTGCGCGTGCCTGGAACGCCCACAGCCATCGTGACCTGCCTCGAAGGATACCCGATGGCGCGTCGAGGCGAGGCCGGAAAGGCACTGAAACTTTCTGCCATCGCATCCTTCTTCGGCAGCACGGTCGGTATGGTCATCGTCCTGCTCGGGGCCCTTCCACTCGCCAGGTTCGCCCTGAACTTCACCGCCGCCGAATATTTCTCGATCATGCTGCTCGGACTTGTCGGCGCATCAGTGATGTGCAGCGGCTCAGCCGTCCGAGCCCTTTCAATGACGGTGCTCGGGCTCCTGCTCGGCCTGGTTGGAACGGACGTGAACACCGGCGTCTACCGGTTCGTTCCGCACGATGCCTTCGCCGATGGCATCAGCATGGTCGCGATGGCCATGGGGATATTCGGGGTCGCCGAACTCCTGAACAATGTCGGCGCGGCGTCGAAGGCCTTCGTCGATCCGAATGGGCTGGGGCGGCCAACCGCATTCTCCTGGCGAGAGCTTCGACGGCTGTCGAGGGCCGCGTGGCGCGGCAGCCTGATTGGGTCGGTCCTGGGCGCACTCCCAGGTACGGGGGCCGCCATCGCGACCTTCATCAGCTACGCCGCCGAACGGCGGATTTCCAAACATCCCGAAGAGTTCGGTTCGGGTCGTCCGGAAGGTCTGGTGGCCCCTGAAGCGGCAAACAACGCCGGCGCCATCACGGCATTTATTCCAACGCTGACACTCGGTATTCCGGGTGATCCCGTGATGGCTCTGATGCTCGGTGCGATGATCATCAACGGCGTGACGCCCGGACCCGGGGTCATCACCGAACATCCGGAGCTGTTCTGGGGCGTTATCGTCAGCTTTCTGATCGGCAATCTGATCCTGCTCGTACTCAACCTACCGCTGATCCGGCTATGGGTGCGGTTCCTCTCGATCCCCTACTGGGCACTTTATCCGATTGTGCTGATCTGCCTCGTCGTCGGCGTCTATTCTTTCCGCAACAGCATCGCGGATGTCTACACGACCCTCGCCTTTGGGCTCATAGGCGTCTTGATGGCGAGACTGTCGTTCCCACCAGCGCCGCTGCTGCTCGGCTTCATCCTCGGTCCGATGTTGGAGGAGAACCTGCGCAGGGCCATGCTCCTTTATGACGGCGATTTGACAATCTTCTTCACCCGCCCGCTCAGCGCGGTGTTCATGGTCGCCACCCTGGCGCTGCTCGCGATCCCCGCGGTGGCTGCGCTCCGGCGGGCGACGGGCGGCAGAAGGCGCTTGGCCTCCGAACTGGGCGGAGACGAGCTA
Organism: Mesorhizobium sp. L-8-10; assembly: GCF_016756635.1. Taxonomy (NCBI): domain Bacteria; kingdom Pseudomonadati; phylum Pseudomonadota; class Alphaproteobacteria; order Hyphomicrobiales; family Phyllobacteriaceae; genus Mesorhizobium; species Mesorhizobium sp. L-8-10. The sequence goes on from NZ_AP023263.1 coordinate 8,200,152, forward strand.
TGAACCCGCTCAGGCGGCTACCTGATGCGGCCGAACCGGCGAAGGAGGGAAGTCTCTCAGCCGCGCCGTCACTGTTCTCCGCCATCAGGCTGGGCGACCTGACGCTGCCGAACCGCATCGTCATGTCATCGATGTCGCGCGACAAGTGCCCCCGCGGCGTGCCAACCGAGCTCAACGCCGTGTACTATGCGCAGCGCGCGAGCGCAGGGCTCGTGGTCACCGAGTCCACCGCCGTCTCCGCGCGTGGAGTCGGCTGGCCGATGACGCCCGGCATCTTCACCGACGCGCAGGTCGAAGGCTGGCGCGCAGTGACGGAGGCAGTTCATGCGGCCGGAGGCACCATCTTCTGCCAGCTCTGGCATTGCGGCCGCAACTCCCATCCGCTCACCCAGCCGGGTGGCCTGCTGCCCGTCGGACCATCGGCCGTCCTGCCGCCAGGAACGATTCGCACGTCCGAAGGCCGCAAGCCGCTGCTCGTGCCGCATGAACTGACAAAAGACGAATTGCCGGGGATCGTCGCTGAATATCGGGCGGGCGCCCGTAATGCCCGGCGCGCCGGTTTCGACGGCGTGCAGGTCCACGCAGGAAACGGGTTCCTGCTCGACCAGTTTCTGCGCGATTCCGCCAATCATCGTATGGACGCTTATGGCGGAACCGCCGAGAACCGTTGCCGCCTTCTCATGGAGGTTGTCGCCGCTGTTTGCGAGGAGTGGGGCCCGCAACGCATTGGCGTGCGCCTGTCGCCTACCAATCCCACGATCTACCGGCTGCGCGATACCGATCCGGCCACCCTTCTCGTCACTGCGCTGGAGATGCTGAACGAACTCCAAATTGCCTATGTCGATATCGTGGAAGGTTCGACGACCGACGAGCCGGCGACCGCCGAACTCGACTATCCAACGCTGCGTCGCCGCTTCCGTGGCCGCTACGTCGCGAACAATGGCTTCAAGGATCTTGCGACAGCCGAGCGCGCGCTGCGGACGCATGCCGACCTGATCTCGTTCGGCCGGCTTTTCATCGCCAACCCGGACCTGCCGAAACGCTTGCGGACCGGCGCGCCGCTGAACCCGCTGCGCCGCGAGCTCATCTATTCGCCCGACCATCGCGGATACACGGATTATCCCTGTCTGGACGAATCCGAAGCCCAGACACAATTGGAGGAGAAAGCATGAACCTGAGATCCCCTACCCGGCGAGCACTGCTCAAGTCGGCTGCTGCCCTTCCGCTGTTGACGTTCGCTGCAGGCGCATTCGGACAGTCGGGCTATCCCGATCGCCCCATAAAAATCGTCATGACGCTGCCAGCGGGAACCTCGGCCGATACCATGGCCCGCTATGTTGCCGACCAGATGAGCAAGGATCTGGGACAGCCGGTGGTCGTAGACAACCGACCCGGTGCCAGTTCCAATATCGGGTACAGGACCGCCGCCGAGGCGGACGCCGATGGCTATACGCTCCTCTACGGACTACTGTCGCTGATCCTCAACCCGCAGCTCTTCAATCAGGTCCCTTACGAGCCGGAGGACTTCACGCCGGTCATCCGTCTGCTGGATGTTCCGTTCGTGCTCGTGGTGCGGTCGGATGCGCCCTACCAATCGGTCGCCGATCTGATCGAGACAGCCAAGCAGAGCCCCGGAAAGCTGAAATACCCATCTTACGGTATCGGATCGCCCAACCACATCGCCGTCCTGCAGATGATACAGAATTCCGGCGCCGAAATGACCCATGTCCCCTACAAGGACGGCGGCCTGAGCGATCTTCTTGGAGGCGCCCTCGACTTCTCCCTCGACGTGACGGCGACGACGATCTCGCACATCAAGGCCGGAACCTTGCGCCCACTCGTTGTGTCCACGGAGAACCGCATCGACGTGCTGCCCGACACGCCCACCTTCTCGGAAGCCGGGATCGGCGCGCCACTCTATTCGTGGAATGGCGTCTTTGCCCGTTCCGGCACGCCGCAGGAGATCATCGACCGGCTTTCGGCCTCGCTGCAGAAAATCACCACGAGCGAGGAATTCCATGCCAAGGTCGCCGATTTCGTTCAGGTCCCCCGCGGCGGCACCCCCGAGGACTTTGCAACGTCGCTCGCCACCGAGACCGAGAACTGGGGACGCGTGATCAAGGCCGCGAACCTCAAGATAGAGTAGCGCGGGCGACACCTGCCGGAAGGCGGATGGCGTCGGCGGCGCCATCCGCCTTCTTCATCGATGCGCGTCAACGACCGACCGCCAAGACGCCCGTCGGACCGGATTGATGTCGAGCGCAAATATCGCGTTTGGCTGGAAGGAAGTCAGGGACCAAATCCCTCGAACGGCCCGATGGTGGTGTCAGGTCCGTCGCGCCGTTGCGACACCGGCAAGAAGACCGTCGTCGGCGAACCGACCGATCCTGTCCATTTCCCTTCAAGGCGCGCGGCGCTCAAACCGCCGGGGGGACCGGTCGCTGGAATTTCCAGGCACCCGTGCCGAGGGCCGGCGCTGCACGATCCGTAGCCAGAGGACTGCGGGAAAACAGCATGGGCGTACGCAGACCGGCGATGCCCTCGGGCGCGATCGCGAGGCCGCGCGCGACGACATGACGCTCGGCGAGCGCCTCGGCCACCGAGTTGATCGGTCCTGCCGGCACGCCGGCCGCCTCCATGGCCTCGATGAGGCCGCGTCGCGAGCTTAGCGACGTCGCCTCGGCGATGACCCTGCAGAGGCGCTCCCGGTTTTGCACACGCGCAGGGTTCGTGGCGCAATCGGGATCGTCGGCCAGCGCAGCGAGCCCGAGAACGCGGCATAGCGCCGCGAACTGGCGATCGTTTCCGCAGGCGATGATGACGTGCCCGTCCGCGGCCGGGAAGAGCTGGTAGGGCACGATGTTGGGATGGGCGTTGCCCATCCGGCGCGGCGCAGTGCCGCCGAGCAGATGGTTGGTTGCCTGGTTGGCGAGCACGCCCACCCCGCAGTCGAGCAGCGACAGGTCGACATGTTGACCAAGTCCGGAGCGCTCTCGCTCTGCCAGCGCCGCCTGCACCGCGATCACGCCGTAGAGGCCGGTGATGATGTCGATCCAGGCAACGCCCACTTTCTGCGGCTCGCCTTGCGGATCGCCGGTGAGGTCCATTATCCCGCACATCCCCTGGACGAGGAAATCGTAGCCCGGCTGGCTGGCGCGCGGTCCCGCCTGCCCGAAGCCGGTCACCGACGCATAGATCAGGCGCGGGTTCAGCTCCGCCACACTTTCGTAGTCGAGCCCGAACTTGCGCAATCCGCCGACCTTGAAGTTCTCGATCAGCACATCGGCATCGGCGATCAGCATTTTGACCCGCGCAAGATCGGCTGGTTCGGCAAAATCGCAGACGACGGACGTCTTGCCCCTGTTTGCTGCGTGGAAATAGGCCGCCACCCGCTCCGCCGTGCCATCCGGACGTCGCCGTTCGAAGAAGGGAGGCCCCCACTTGCGGGTGTCGTCGCCCTCGGGCCCCTCGACCTTGATGACCTCAGCGCCGAGATCGGCCAGCGTCTGCCCGATCCAGGGTCCGGCGAGGATGCGGGCGAGTTCGACGACCTTGAGACCGGCGTGAGGTGCCGCCATCGCGCCGCCTTTCATTTCCTCACCGGGCATGGGACGCCTCCTCAGAAGAAAGCCTGCAGACCGGTCTGCGCACGCCCGAGGATCAGCGCGTGCACGTCGTGGGTGCCCTCGTAGGTGTTGACCGTCTCCAGGTTCTGCGCGTGGCGCATAACGTGGTACTCGATCTGGATGCCGTTGCCGCCGTGCATATCGCGGGCCTGGCGCGCGATGTCGAGCGCCTTGCCGCAATTGTTGCGCTTGACGATGCTGATCATCTCCGGCGCGAACCTGTGCTCGTCCATCAACCGGCCGACCCGCAGGCTCGCCTGCAGGCCGAGCGCGATCTCCGTCTGCATGTCGGCGAGCTTCTTCTGGTAGAGCTGGGTGGCGGCCAGCGGACGGTTGAACTGCTTGCGGTCGAGACCGTATTGCCGGGCACGCAACCAGCAGTCTTCCGCCGCCCCCATCGCGCCCCACGAGATGCCGTAGCGGGCGCGGTTCAGGCAGCCGAACGGCCCCTTGAGGCCCGACACGTTGGGCAGCAGCGCATCCTCGCCGACCTCGACGCCGTCCATCACGATCTCGCCGGTGATCGAGGCGCGCAAGCTCAGCTTGCCGCCGATCTTCGGCGCCGACAGGCCCTTCATGCCCTTTTCCAGCACGAAGCCGCGGATGGCGTTGTCGTGCGCCTCCGACTTGGCCCAGACCACGAACACGTCGGCGATCGGCGCGTTGGAGATCCACATCTTGGAGCCGTTCAGCACATAGCCGCTGCCGGTCTTCTTTGCGCGGGTCTTCATGCCGCCGGGGTCGGAGCCGGCATCCGGCTCGGTCAGGCCGAAGCAGCCGATCCACTCGCCGGAAGCGAGCTTGGGCAGGTACTTCCTGCGCTGCTCTTCCGAGCCGTAGGCATGGATCGGGTGCATGACAAGCGAGGACTGCACGCTCATCATCGAGCGATAGCCGGAATCGACGCGCTCGACCTCGCGCGCGACCAGCCCGTAGGGCACGTAGCCCGCGCCGACGCCGCCATATTCTTCCGGAATGGTGACGCCGAGCAGTCCCGCCTCGCCCATCTCGCGGAAGATTGCCGGATCGGTCTTTTCCTCAAGATAGGCGGTCTCCACCCGCGGCGCGAGCCTGTCGGCGGCGAACGCCGCCGCCGCATCGCGGATAGCGCGCTCGTCCTCGGAAAGCTGCGCGTCGATGAGGAAGGGATCGTTCCAGGTAAACGAACCCCGATCGGACTTGACGTCGGCTGCCGGGGTCGAATGGATCGTCTTCAGCATTCCGCTTCCCTCCGCGAATGTTGGTTGCGCCGCTGCGGCGCATGTCTGACATGTCTCTAGCGATTGCAATCCGGGCTGAATAACCGCAATTTGGATTGAGTTGATGCATAAAAGGCATATCAGATGAACCGTCCTCGCCGGTTTCTCCCTTCCATCAGCCTGCTGTCGGCCTTCGAGGCAGTGCTGCGCACCGGCTCGACCGCGGCGGCTGCGCGGGAACTCGATCTGACGCAGGGGGCGGTGAGCCGGCTGATCCAGAACCTCGAAGTCCAGCTTGGACGGCCCCTGTTCGATCGGCACCGGCGCAAGCTTATTCCGACCGAGGCGGCGCGCGCTTACGGCCGCGACATCACGCGCGCTCTCGACACGATCCAGCGGGCCAGCATGGAATTGTCGGCAAATCCCGAGGGCGGCACGCTCTCGCTGGCGATACTGCCTGCTTTCGGCACTCGCTGGCTCGCGCCGCGGTTGGGCGGGTTTCTGGCGGCGCACCCCGGTGTCACCATCAACCTCGCCACACGGCTCAAGCGCTTCAGCTTTGAGGCTGAAGGTTTCGACGCAGCCATTCACTTCGGGGTGGACGATTGGCGGGACGCCGGACACATGAAGCTGTTCGAGGAGCGGCTGACGGCCTGCGCAACTCCAGGCTTTCTGGAAGGAAAAGCGATCAAGTCGATCGGGGACATGCGGACTTTGCAGCTGTTGCAACTCGAAACGCGGCCGACCGCTTGGGAGGCATGGTTCGAGGCACAGGGCGTCGCGCCCTGCCCCGTTCAGGGCATGCTGTTCGATCAGTTTGCCACGATGACGCAGGCCGCGATTGCCGGGCTCGGTGTCGCGCTGCTGCCGGAATATCTTGCCGAACCGGAGATCGCGGAAGGGCGACTCGTGTCTCTGTTCACGCCTGCAGTGAGCAGCGTCGGCGCCTACTGGCTGGTCTGGCCCAAGGCCCGCGCCAACTATCTGCCGCTGGAAGCCTTCCGTGCCTGGTTGGCTGCTGAGACCTCCGCCATGCCGTGACCAGTCGCGTTTCCCGTGCCAAGGGCGGCCACGCAGGACATTGCCCCTCGTCGCTCGGACGCTTCGCGCAGCTACGCTCCCCCGCAATCGAACGCAGCACTCACCCCGTTGACATTCGTCTTAGTTTTCGGATACCCTTTGGCATCTGAGTGGAGGGCACTGTCCCGATCCATCGGCTAATGCGCGAGCGACAACGAGTGTCACCCGCGCAAGTCGATCCGGGCGAAAAACCTGGACAACGCTCAGCGGGAGGAAATCGTGGTGAACCTGCAGCAATCGCGTCCCGCAAGATGCGCGGCGTCGGCGAAACGCGAACACTGGCTCGCGCTTCGGGCCCCGCGGCTGGCGGCATCTGGCTGCAACCACGTTGGCTGAATACGGCCATAGGGCCGAAGTGTGGAGGAACGAAAATGGCAATGATGAATACAGCACCCAAGAGCCTCGAGAGCATCCTTGTCGAGGCCGGCAGCCCGGTGAATCTGCTGCGCGGCTCTAACTTGGGACCTTACCGCTTCCCGGTAATCCCGCCGGAGTTCACCAACTGGCGGGACGAGGTGCGGTCATGGAAGGACAGTTGCGCCCTGCTGGAACAATCCTACCATATGACGGAATTACACTTGCGCGGCTCGCAGGTGATCCCGTTCCTGTCCGGCGTGGCAGTGAACAAGCTCGACACCTTCCCTGTGATGCGCGCCAAGCAGCTCGTGCTGGCCGGGCATGACGGCTACTATCTCGCCGATGCCATTATCTTTCGGGAGGCCGAGGACTTCTTCCGCGTGGTCGGTGCGCCCTTCGCCAGCGACTGGCTGCTCTACAATGCCGAGCAGAGCAATCTGGACGTCGTTGCCAAGAAGGATGACAACTTCTCCATCCGCTCGGGCACGCGTGACGTGTTCCGCGTCCAGGTCCAGGGACCCAATGCACTGTCCCTGGTGCAGGACGTTTCCGGCGGAACGCTGCCCGAGATCAAGTTTTTCAACATCGGCGAGTTCAAGATCGCTGGCAAGACCGTGCGCGCTCTGCGTCACGGCATGGCCGGCGAACCTGGCTTCGAGATCTATGGCGCCTGGGACGACCAGCAGGCGGTGCGCGATGCGCTGGACAAGGCCGGAGAGAAATACGGCATGCGCAAGATCGGCGCCCTCGCCTATTCGACGACCGCGCAGGAGTCGGGCTGGGTGCCCATGTCGTTGCCGGCGATCTACCACGGCGAGGAGATGAAGCCCTACCGGGAGTGGCTGAACAATTACTTCCTCGAGACGATTGCATCGCTGGGCGGCAGCTTCGTGTCGGACGACATCACCGACTATTATGTCGACCCGATCGAGCTTGGCTACAAGGGCATCATCGACTTCAACCGGGACTTCATCGGCCGCGACGCGCTCGCGAAAAAGGCGGAGAACCAGCGGCGCACCAAGGTCACGCTGGAGTGGGACGACAAGGACACCGCCGCAGTGATGCAAGACTCGATCTTCCCTGGGGACGGTGCGCCGGCCAAATTCCTCAATATGCCGATGCCGATGTACGCCACCTTCCAGGTCGATGCGGTGATGAAGGACGGCAAGACCGTGGGCATCTCGACCTGGCCTTCCTACACGGCGAACGCCAACCACTTCATCTCGCTCGCCGTCGTCGACGTCGAACACGCGAAGCCCGGCACCGAGGTCACGCTGCTGTGGGGCGAGCCGGATTCGCGCCGCAATACGGTGGAGAAGCATGCCGTGCGGGAGATCAAGGCCAAGGTCGCGCCGGCGCCCTACTTCGAGAAGGTCATCAAGACCGGCAACCGGTGAGCCATCGGACCCGGAGCCGGCCGTGTCTACAACGACACGGCCGGACTCTGCTCTTCTTCCAAGAACCACAGCGCCCCTGCGGCTACGGCATGGCGACTACCGGCGGCGGGTACGGTTCCAGCCCCGCGCAGGCAGGCCGGAGGGCAGGATCCAGGTCACTGCAATGTATGTCATCCGGATGAAGAACTGTGCTTTCTTCGCGCGCCACGGTGTGCTGGAGGAGGAAAAGACGCTCGGCCAGCGCTTCTATATCGATGCCGAGCTGGAAGTGTCTCCCGACACCCCACTAGATACCGATTCGATCGAGGATACAGTGGATTACGGCGTTGCCTTCCTGGAGATCGAGAAGATCGTGACCGGTCGCAGGCGGTTCCTCGTCGAGGCACTGGCGCTCGATGTCGCGCAGGCGCTCTGCCGCCGCTTTGCGCAAATCAGGCGCGCCGAAATCCCCGTGCGCAAGCCAAACGCGCCTGTTCCCGGCGTCCTCGACCATGTCGAGGTGACGGTGGTGTGGCCACAGGCGACGAAAGCCGGATGACCCGCGCGGCGCTCGGTCTGGGCGGCAACATCGGCGATCCGCGCGCAGCGATGAGCGAGGCACTGATCGCGCTGGACAAAGGTCCGCGCATTGCCGTCGCTGCCGTCTCCTCGCTCTACCGCACGCCGCCCTGGGGCAGGACGAACCAGCCCGACTTTCTGAACGCCGTGGCTTTGGTCGATACCGATCTTGGAGCGCGCCAACTGCTCGACCTATGTCTCGATGCGGAAAGGGCGCTGAAACGCGTCCGAGGCGAGCGGTGGGGGCCGCGTACCATCGACGTGGACATACTGACCTTCGGCGACGAAACGATCGCAGAGGAGGGATTGCAGGTGCCTCACCCGCACATGCAGGGACGGGCTTTCGTGATGGTTCCTCTCGCCGAAATCGCGCCGGCGATGATCGTTCGCGGGCGACCCGCTGGCGAATGGGCCAACGCGCTCGATGGGTCAGCCGTCGATCGCCTGGAGGAGCCCGCCTGGTGGCAGGGCCGGCGCTGAGCCGCGCCGGATCGCTTCCTCACCTCGCGCAAGGCTGCGCAGTTCTCTCAGACCGCGTCCTGCAGATATCGTCCGTCGACGACGTCCAAGGCGTCGCCGCGTCTGGCTTCGTCGAGCAGCTTCGCCCGGATCATCAGATCGATCGTGGTGCGCAAAGCCGTGTCCGGCACAGCCAGATCTTCGGGCCACATGCCCATGCTCCGCATGTATGCGAGCCCGCGCCGCGCTAGCGATTGGCTGTCGGACGTTGTGATACGCTGGAAGATCGGCAGCGTGACGTGCTGGCTCTCCGGGTCGTTGGTCAACCGATGCGCCTCGATCAAGGCCTTGAGAAAGCGGGTCACGACATCGGGGTTGGCCTGCAGCCATGAGGCCTTGCCGATGATCGCGGTAAAGACGATCTCCGGAATGGCGTCGTTGACTTCACCGATCAACCGGAAGCCCTGGTCCTGAGCCAGGAAATTCCACGGTGCTGGCTGGGGGGCGCAGTCGATCTCGCCGGCCTGCAGCGCTTCCCAGCGCTTGGTGTGGATACCGGAAAGCACAAACTCATAGTCGCCGGGATAATGCAGTCCCTCGGCGGCCAACATGATCTGTGTGTAGATCGCTGTGCCCTCGGTCAGAGAGGAGGTGCCTATTTTCGTGCCCTTCAATTGGGCCAGGGAGTCGATGCCGGGCCGCGCCACCAACGACATTGGCAGTCGCAAGGCATTGGCCGCCACGATGCGCAGCTCACCACCATCGACGAAGTCTGCCACAGCACCTTCCGGCGGCGTGATCGCGAGGTCGGCTTCGCCCTCCAGCACGGCGATCGTCGCCTTGTCGACACTGCCCATTCGCTTGTACTCGATCGCGAGGCCGTGCCGTGCGAACAGGCCCTGTTCCTCCGCGACGAAGACAGGCAGCCAGTTGAACCCCTGCGCCCCGCCCGCGAGCCGAAGCCTCACCGGTGCCGAATTCCCGTCTGTTGTCATCATGGTCTCCTCCGATGGATCGTTCGGGCAGCGGCGGCGAAGTCGCCAGCAGCGGCAATCCTGCGTTCTTCATAGTATCTAGATACCCAGTCGTATGTCAACTGACCCAAGGCAAATCACAGGGCTGCGAACTCGGGTTAACGGCCTTTCAGGATTGCGGATTGGCTGATTCCATGGGCGCTTGATTGATTCGGAGCGCCTGTCATGACGATTGCTGCCCTTGAAGGGTTCGAGAAGCCGCGCCTGAAGGCGCTCCTGGATCATTTCTCGACCATTGAGGACCCGCGCGAGCCGTGGCGGGTCGCCCATCCTCTGCCGGAAGTGCTGTTTCTGGTGGTCTGCGGCACGATCTGCGACTGCGACGACTATGACGGCATCGCCGAATGGGGGAGGCGCATCTCGATTTCCTGCGCCGCTACCTGCCCTACCATCACGGCGTGCCGGGCGGGCGCTGGCTGACCATCCTGATGAACCGCATCAATCCGGCTCTGTTCTCGGCCGCCTTTACCGCCTGGGTGCGCGAGACCTGGCCGGACAAGCCCGACTTTGTCGCCATCGACGGCAAGACCTCGCGGCGCAGCCACGACAGGCGCGCCGACAAGGCCCCGCTGCATCTGGTCTCGGCCTTCGCCACCACGGCGCGTCTGGTGCTCGGCCAGGAAGCCGTCGCCGACAAGAGCAACGAGACCACCGCCATCCCTGTGCTTCTGGAGCGGTTGGGCAGGGATGACGGCCTCAAAGGCGCGCTCGTCTCGATCGACGCTATCGCCACCAATGCGACCATCGCAACCGCGATCCGTAGTGCCGGCGCCGATTACCTGCTCGCCGTCAAGGCCAACCAGCCCACCATCAGAAGCGAGATCGAAGCCTATTTCGCCGAGGCGCCCGCCGGTTGCCTCGACACCTGCCAAGACCTCGACAAGGCCCATGGCCGCATCGAACAGCGCACCGTCACCGTCAGCCGCGAAACCGATTGGCTGACCGGCACCCGCCGCTTCCCCGGCGAACTGCGCCTGCCCGCCGCCGCCACCATCGTCCGCGTCGCCGCCCACGCCGAACTCAAGGATCGATGCCGCATCGAAACCAGATACTACATCTCCTCGGCAACCCTCAGCGCAGAGCGAGCCGCGCACGCCGTGCGTAGCCATTGGGCGATCGAGAACTCACTCCATTGGACGCTCGACGTCACCTTCAAGGACGATCAATCCCGCCTCAGGAAAGGCCATGGCGCCAACAACATGGCCATCGTCCGGCATTTCGCCATCAATCTCGTCCGCGCCGTCGCCGACAAGAAATCCATCAAGCTCAGGCGAAAACGCGCAGGATGGGACACCAAATTTCTCGCAACCCTACTGGGCGTCCTCACCCGTTAACCTGGATTCGGAGCCCTGAGGCAAATCAGGGGGCAAATCTTCCTCCGGCAGCGCGAAATGGAACGCTGCCTGCCGCGATGCGGCGGCTTGGTGCGACGGATGGCGACCTGAGGTCGGGACTGGTGGCGGCGCGCTATTCAGCCGCCAGGATTCCCGATCGTCCCTTTGGCGCGCGCTCAACCGGCCGCTCGAAGAGGTGCGAGGCGTGCGCGATGACGTTCTCGGTCGTCTCGCGGATGTGGCGGTCGATCAAGTCCTGCGCGGTCTGGCTGTCACGCCCGATCACGGCATCCATGATCATCTTGTGCTCGACGTCCTTTGCCCGCCACTGAGGACGGAACTGCGAAGACATCCGCCGGTAGCGGTGGGCGCGCTCGAAGAGCTTCTGGCGGATTTCAAGAAGGTTCGGTGAGCCGCATGCCGCGACGAGAGAGAAATGGAACGTGCCATGGAGCTTCGCCCAGTCTTCCGAGAGGTAGTATGTCGAGCCGAGCCTGTTCTGCAGGCGGTCCATGCGGTGGAAGGTTGCGATGATCTCGGCCTCCCACTGATCATCGCCCCGCTCGATAGCCAGCCGGATGCATTCGCGCTCGATCAGCACGCGAACGTTGGTCAGGTCGTTGAGATCGAACAGCGAGACCGGGGCGACGACGAAGCCTCTCTGCCCTTCGGCAACGACCAGATTCTCCGCGACAAGTCGGGACAGCGCTTCGCGCAGGGTCGAGAAGCTGACTTCGTAGAGGTCCTTCAGAGTTTCGAAGCGCAGCTTCGCGCCTGGCTTCAGGTTGCAGCTGACGATATCGCTGCGCATCCGTGCAAGCACGTCCGCTGCCCGGGTTTCACCCGCCTGCTTGGCATCCATACGCGTGGCTCCGCTTCGACTCCGCGACACAAAGTGTATGGCGATTTTCGAAAATAATCAAACGGCGTACCGGGCCGCGCAGGATCGGACGTGCGGCAGCCGACAGGACAAGACACATCGCCTGCTTTCGCGGCTTCACGATGGGATTGCACGGGAGCGACCGGCCAGGCTTGGCATGCTGGCGTCGCGTAGCCCGCCATGGCCTTGGCTGCGACCTAGTGAGGCTGAGCCGCCCCCTTGCCGCCAAGATAGGCGCTGATCACATTGGGATCGCCAAGCAGGCGCTCCGCCGTGTCCTCGCCGATGATGCGGCCGGTCTCGATCAGATAGCCGCGATCGGCGGTCTTCAGGCTGAGCCGTGCGTTCTGCTCGACGAGCAGGATGCCGAAGCCTTCCGCCGCAATCAGTCTGAGCGACTTGAACAGTTCCTTCGACAGGAGCGGCGACAGGCCGAGCGACGGCTCGTCCAGCATCAGGATCTCCGGGCGCGACATCAGCGCGCGGCCGATGGCGACCATCTGCTGCTCGCCGCCGGACATCGTCTGCGCGAGTTGACCGCGACGCTCGGCCAGGCGCGGAAACAGGCCGTAGACGAAATCGAGCGTACGCGACGCTTCGGCCTTGGCACGACGGGCGTGACTGCCGAGCCGGAGGTTTTCGGCCACGGTCAGTTCGCCGAAGATCCCGCGGCCTTCCGGCACCAGTGCTATGCCCTCCTCGACCATCTGGTGAGCCTCTAGCCGGGTCACATCCTTGCCGTTGACCCGGATCGAGGTGCCCGGCTCCGTGGACACCAGGCCGGCAACGCCACACAGAAAGGAAGACTTGCCGGCTCCGTTGGCGCCGAGGATGACGCAAATCTCGCTTTTCGAGACCTTGGCCGAAACGCCTTCGAGGGCCAGGTGGCGCCCATAGCGAACGCCGAGATTGGAAACCTCAAGCATCGTCATCTCCGAGATAGGCGCGGACCACTTCGGGGTCGGCAAGCACTTCCGACGAATTGCCGTCGGCGATCTTGATTCCCGAACTCATGACCACGCAGCGATGACAGAGCGAACGGATGGCGTCCATCACGTGCTCGACCATGATGATGGTGCGCCCCTGTTCATTGAGCTGGCGGATGAGATCGATGCCTGTCTGGAGTTCGCTGGGATTGAGACCGGCGAGCCACTCATCGAGAAGCAGCAGATGCGGGTCCGAAGCGAGCGCGCGGGCAAGTTCGATGCGCTTCTGGTCGATGTAGGTCATTGCCGCGACCGGAACCGCTTCGCGACCCTTGAGGCCGACACGGGCCAGGAGATCGCGGGCGAGATCGACGGCTTCATCGCCCCAGACCCTGCGATGGCCGAACACGGCGCCGGCAACCACATTCTCGATGGCGTTCATCGACGGCAGCACGCGTACGAGCTGGAAGGTACGCGCAACACCGATCCGCGCGATCTTGTGTGCGGGCAACCCTCCGATCGGCTGTCCTGCGAGCATGATACGACCCGACGTGGGCGATAGCGCACCCGAGATCAGATTGAGCATCGTGGTCTTGCCCGAGCCGTTTGGCCCGATCAATCCGAGGAGTTCGCCCGCGCCGACGTCGAAGCTAACGTCGTTGACGGCAATCAGGCCGCCAAAAGCCTTGCGGGCCCGCTCGATGGTCAGAAGAGAAGCGCTCATTGGCTGTCCTCGACAGTCGCCGTGACAGGCAGCACGCCGTTGTCTTTCGGGCGGTCCCGGGGACGGAACAGGCTCTCCAGCCGGCCGGTGACGCCATCCGGCAGCAAGTAGACGATCGCCAGGAAAGTCATACCGACGATCAACGCAGTGTGATTTGGGAAGCGCCCGGAGATGAAGTCCATCACCAGGGTGAACGGCACGACGCCGACCAGGGGACCCCAAAAGCGGCGCGTGCCGCCGAGCAGGGCCATGATGACGACCAGGAAGGAGGTCATCGGGCTGAAGGCCGCCTGCGGCGTGATATAGGCATAGCGCGGAGCCATGATCGCCCCGGCGACGGCGATGAAGGCGCCCGAAACGGCGAAGAGGATGATCCGCGAGCGCGCGGTGTCGACACCGACATGCCGCGCCACGGTCTCGTCGTTGCCGATGATGCGCATGGCGAGGCCGAGACGGGACCGGTTGATCAGCCATCCCGTCACGAACACCACCATGGTAAGCATGAGCAGCATCCAGTAAAGATGCGATTCCGTGAAATCGGTGAATACATAGAGGCCGATGGCGCCGCCGAACTTGGTCTGCACCCAGGTAACGACCTGGCCGATCAACTCCGCCAGACCGAGTGTGAATATGACGAAATAGACGCCCGAAAGCCGCAGCGTCGCGAGACCGACCAGTACGGCCAGGAGCGCGCCCGCCCCGATCGCGATGAGGACCAGCGCCGGGAAAGGCAGCACGTCGATGAACACTGCGACTGAATAGGTTCCGACCCCGAAGAAAGCGGCGCTGGCGAGCGACACCAGATGGGTCGGGCCGGAAAAAAGCGTCCAGGCCGTGCACATCGCCGCGTAGAGCATGATGTTGACGCCAAGCGACAGCCAGAACCCTTCGGTGAAGAGAGGCAGCGTTGCGAGCGCGGCGGCCGCGGCAATTCCGATGCCCAGAAGTCCAAATTCGTTGCGCGGCACAGTCATCAAGCCGGCCTCCTTCCGAAGATGCCCTGCGGACGGAAGAGCAGAACGAGAATGAAGAGGGTGTAGTTGGCAGCCAGAGTGAGGCCGGGATCGATGAGGCTCGCCACGAGCGTCTCAGTCACCCCAAGTACGAGCGCAGCGATAACCGCGCCGCGCACGTCGCCTACGCCGCCCATGATGACGATGATCAGCGCCTTCATCGTGAAGAGGACGCCCATGGACGTGTTGAACGTATAGAAGGTCGACAGCAGCGTACCGGCACAGGCGGTGATCGCCCCGCCGAGAGCAAAGGCGAAGGCGGCGGTGCGGCGCACGTCGATCGCCACGAGCCGGGCCGAACGCGGGTCGACCGCCACGGCGCGCACCGCGGTGCCGCGATCCGTGTGGTAGAGAAAGACGTAGAGGGCGGAGGCGATCAAAGCGGCGGCCAGGAAGGCGACGATGCGGTTCAGGCCGAAGGAGCCGCCAAGAATGGTGAACGGGGTGGCGAGGAACTGATAGTTGAAGTAGGACCCGCCGAACGACAGCAGCATCAGCCCCTGGAATAGGAACAGCAGGCCGAACGTGGCGAGGATGGAATCGACCTCGAGCTGCCCTCGATGCTTGGCGCGGTTGACCAGCGGCTGCAAGAGCCACCAATAGACCAGCCAGTTGATGACGAATGCCGCCGGCCCGATGATCAGTAGCCCGAATAGCGGGTTTACCTGAAAGCCGGTATAGAGCCAGAAGGTGACGAAACAGGCTGCAACCAGCGTTTCGCCATTGGCAAGGTTCATGATGCGCGACACTCCGTACTGGAGTGTAAGGCCCAGGGCGATGAGCGCATACGTGCCCCCAAGGAGCACACCTGTGAGAATGATCTGCATGGCGCGACCGTGCTGAAGCATCGGACCCGGCGGCAGGCGCGCCGCCGCGTCCATGGCTTACCCAATCAATTGGCCGGCCACGCGGGCTTGACCACCGGTTCAACCGCCCCCTGAAGGGTGCCCGTGGCCCTGACGCCGTTCACCACGCCATTGTCCCACTGGCCCACCGTCCAGTTGTTGTGGTTGATGTTGTCCTCGAAGTGAATGTCTCCGAGAACGGTCTTGAACGTGCCGGTCTGGATTTCCTTGTTGATGACCTCCTTGTCGAGGCTTCCGACACGCTCTACCGCCTGCTGCAGGATCTCCAGGCTGGCATAGGCGACGGGGCTCGCCCACCAGTCGGCCTCCTGGCCGGTCGCGTCGAAGTGCTCCTTGCGGTAGGCCTGGAAGACGGGATCGGCGGCGTTGACGCCGCCCATGATCAGGATGCCATTGGCGGCCGGGCCGAAGCGTTTGCCAAAACCGTCGAGGTTGCCGCCTACGCTTACGTAGAAGGCGTTGACATCAAACTTCTGCAACTGCGCCTGCTCGGTCAGCGCGAAGCTGTCCGGCGGATAGGAATAGGCGACGAACGCGTCGGGATTGGCCGCCTTGGCACTGGCGATCACCGGTGCGAGGTCCTGATTGCCGAGCGGATAGGACGTCTCGTAGACGATCTCGAAGCCGGCCTCCTGCAGGGCCGGCTTGCCGGTCTTGATCATCTCGAGGCCGAAAGCGTCCGATACGTTGACCAAGGCGACCTTGTTGCCGATCTTGCCGGCGTCGCGCAGATCCTTGAGCGTGCCAACGATGCCATTGGCGAGCCCCTGCGCCTGGCCGAGCAGCCAGAACGTGTTCGGCCAGCGCTCGACGAACTGTTCGAGGTCGTTGGCGTTGCCGGTCGAGACAATCTGCGGATAACCGTATTTCGCGATCAGTGGCGCTGTCGCGAGGTTGAGACCGGTCGAATACGGCGGAATCAGCAGGTCGACCTTGTCTTCCGTCGCCAGGCGCTGGATGTTCTTGACCGCTTCCTCCGGCGACGACTTGTCGTCATACTCGACGATCTCGACCGGCCGCATCTCGTCCCCAACTTTCAGCCCACCGGCCTTGTTCACCTTCTCGGCCCACAGCTTGATGTTTGGCCAGAGCACGCCCGATGCTCCACCCGCGACCGGGCCGGTCTTGGCGGCGCTCACACCGATCCTGACCGCCTCTTGCCCGAAGCTCGCGCCGGCCGTGCCGACAGCCAGCGCGGCCGACAACATGAGTAGATTGAAACTGCGTCGCAACATCGAAATTCCTCCCAATTCTGGTTGCGATGGGAACTTCTCCTGCCCGCTCCTCCGCGGAACAGTCGTCCATCATTCCACTGCCACGTAGACTGCTTACGGCATTTTCCTCCAACAAGCTAGCAATTTTCGTAAACACTCGAATTTTCGTAATTTTGTCGAATGGCGATTTTCCTCGCAGGGTATTTCGCGACCTTCAACCCCCGGCCGCATGCCTCCGTTCGGCACGACCGGGCTGACAATCGCCGCTTCATTCACGTACCCGATAGTATACAGATACGATACGGTACGTCAATGAGTTCGGAATTCGAGCCTCGCCGCCGGTCTCTCTTCGCTCGCCCACGATCCACGTTCGTGGAGCCATCTCGAGGCATTCTTGATGCCGCCGAAGGGGAAGACGTGAAGCTGCTCGATTGCCGAGCCGGGATTCGCGCGAAAGTGTTCCTCCACCGGACTGACAAAGCTTTCGGGAGAATGGCTCGTTGCCAGCGCCGCCAGCGAAGCCGACCGCTTCTTGAAGAAAGTCAGCGAGTTGCCGACTCCGCACACCGCTGCGTATTTCAGCAGCGTAGTGATCTTGGCGGGTCCGGCGACGCCGAGATGCACCGGCAAGTCTATACCCAGCCCCGCCAGTCCGTCCGCCCATGCGATGAATTTCTCGGCGTCGAAGCCGAACTGGGTGACTATGCGCAGACGGGCGCCCGTGCGTTCGCCCCAGGCCTTTTTGATGAGCAAGGCTCCATTCGCCACCTCGTCGGAGAAGTCGCGACTACCCTCCGGATGGCCCGCTATGCCGATCTCGTTGATGCCGTACTTGTCGAGGAAGCCGGTCTCCAGCACGTCCATGGACGAGGAGAAGACGCCGGCCGGGGTCTTGACGTCGCCACCGATGATGAGCACGTCGCGGACGCCGGCTTCCTCCGCGAGCGCCCTCACCCGCTCTTCCAGGGCAATGCGTGTCGTCTGCCTCCGGCAGGCGATGTGGGAAACGGCCGTGTAGCCGAGATCGGTGACCCGCCGAGCTGCCCGGACGAGAGTGGGCGTGTCGTCGGTGCCGATGTCGGTGATATAGACGCGCACCCCCTGCGGAAACAGGCCAGGCAAATCCGGCGAGTCGATCGCCTGGCTGGGTGCCAACTCGGTCGAGGCGCCGATGAACTGCGGTCGGGCCTTGTGCAGGCGTGAAGTCGTGTCCATGCGCGTGCGCTCCTTTCAGGCGAAGACGACCGTCTTGCGTCGGTTGAGCAAGACGCGGTCCTGGAGATGGAAGGCGACCGCGCGCGCAAGCACGCGGCGTTCGATGTCGCGGCCCTTGCGGACCAGGTCTTCCGGACCGTCGGCATGGGTCACGTGCTCGACGTCCTGGGCGATGATCGGACCTTCATCCAGGTCCTCGGTGACGTAGTGCGCCGTCGCCCCGATCATCTTGACGCCGCGTTCATGCGCCTGGTGATAGGGTTTGGCGCCCTTGAAGCCCGGCAGAAAGGAATGGTGGATGTTGATGCAGCGACCGGAGAGCCAGGCGGAGAACTCGTTGGACAGGATCTGCATGTAGCGAGCGAGCACGACGAGTTCGGCGCCGGTCTCCTCGACCACCTGCCGTATGCGCGCCTCCTGTGTGGCCTTGGTGTCCTTCGTGATCGGGAAGTGATGGAAGGGAACGCCATCGTCGAGTGTCAGGGTCAGCGCCTCGCGCGGATGGTTCGAGACGACGCCGACCAGTTCCATCGGCAGTTCGCCGATGCGCTGTCGGTAGATCAGGTCGGCCAGGCAGTGATCGAACTTCGACACCAGGATCAGCACCTTGCGCGGCTGGTCCTCCGGCCGCAGCGTCCATTGCAAGCCGAAGCGCTTGACCTCTTCGGAGAAGCGGCCGGCGAAGTCCTCGATGCCGCTTTCCATCGTGAAGGCCACTCGCATGAAGAACTGGCCGGTCTCGGGGTCGTCGAACTGCTGGGCCGCGGTGATATTGCCGCCATGGGCCGCAATGCGCGTGGCCACACCGGCGACAATGCCGGGCCGGTTCGTGCATCGAAGCGTGAGCAGGTAGGTCTTCATCGCTGTATCGTCTCTTCGGAATTCGCGTGCGTCGTTTTCGATGCGCGGCGGCATCCAGGCCGCCGCGGCGATCCGCTGCATTCGGAGGAAGCAAGAAGGCGCTACTGGTGCGCCGCGACCCGGGGGCCGCGGCGGGATAGCCGCTCAGTCGTTCTTGCGGTAGGTGGTGCGGGCGTGCATGTCGATCGGCGTCGGGTAAACCGTGGCCCGGATCTTGAACTGCACGTGATCCTCGACCTGGATCTTGGACGAGGGCTTGGGCTCTCCCCAGACAAGCACCACTTCGGTGCCCGGCTCGGCCGCCGCCGCGTCAAGCACGGCAAGCGACAGCATCGAGCGGTAGTTGGAGGAGTAGCCAGTGTGCAACGAGCGGCCCAGCAGCGCGCCGTCCGCCGACTCCACCCGGTCGTAGTGGTAGGTGGCGTAGTGCGCGATCGGCAGGTTGAAGTACTTGGCCCCAGGGCCCGGCTGGAACATCGACGCCCAGCACTTCGCCGTGTCCTCGGCATCCCACTTGAGTGTGACCTTCTTGCGGACCTCCGTCTGACCCGCTGCAACCTGTGCTTCGAGCGCTTCGCGGCCTATGAAGTCGTGGTCGAACTTCACGATGCGGCCGTAGCCGACATCGTAGGGGCTGAAGTAGTAGTCCTCGATACTATCGGAGAAGAAGCTGCCGCCCAGTGACACCTTGGCGTCGATCTCGTCGGCGGCGAGCCATCTGCGAAAACCTTCGGTGCTCTTGCCTGAATAGAATGCCGGCAGCGGTCGCGGCAGCCAACCCGATTCCAAGGTGTTCGTGAGATAGGCGCGCCCGCCGACCTGGACCATACCGTGCTTCTTGCCGGCCTCGAGCAGCGCATTGTGCACCGCCTCGCGATCGGCCCATGGACCAACGAATTCGAAGCCCGGTTCGCCCGCCATGCCGTGACGAAGGGCGCGCACCATCTTGCCGGCGATCGTGAAACGCGCGCCGTGGAAGAACTTCACCGTCGGGGGCTCTTCGCCGAGCACCTCGCGGATGACGTTCATGGCGCCCGGGCCCTGCACTTCGTAACGGTAGACGACCGGATCGCCGCCGCCGACGCGGGCATAGGACGGATTATCGCGCCACAACTCGACGTCGTAGCCGCCGGTTTCGGCGTGGTATTGCAGCCAGTTGATCGAGGGTGGGACGCCGACGGCCTGGAATTCCTCCTCTTCGTTGCGGAACAGGATGTTGTCGCCGATGATCTGGCCTTCTCCGTTCACCGCGATGTACTGCTTGGCGGCGTTGACGGGAAAGTACTCAACGCTGTTGATCGCGGTGTCGCGGATAAGCTTAAGCGCGTCCTTGCCCCTGATGTTCAGGTCGGCCATGTGGTGCGACTGGTCGAACAGGACCGACGTGCGGCGCCAGGCCAATTGTTCGTCGCGCCAGTTTGTGAATTCCGGCGTCACGGGCGTAGCGACGATAGGAGGATCCTTCGACTCCCAAAGCATGGTCTGCGGGCTGCCAGCCTCCGCAATCTTTTCCTCAAGGTTCTTGGCCATTGAATTCCTCCTGCATAGGCGCTCTGCGCCGGACTTCCGTTTAGGACAGTTCGACGCTGTAGCGTGACCGCTCGGAACTCCTCGTGGTCCCGGCCCGTAAGGCGACGGCGTCGCCACGGACCTTCGGCGACCTGACGGCCCCCTGATGAGACATTCGGATGGTTCCTCGGGCGGCAGCCGTTCGCCTGAGCGACCGGCCTCGACCACAGCATCCTCCCTGTATCTGGGCAGCTTACAGCTTGGCGGACATTCAACAATGAGATAGGCTTGATACAGGTAATTGAAAATTTGCATTGATGAGGAAGCGATGTTGACGGATGACCTTGCCCGCGTCGACCTGAACGCCTTGCAGGCGCTGGTCATGGTTCAGGATTGCCAGTCCTTCTCGGAAGCTTCGCAACGCCTCGGAGTTAACCAGTCGACGATCAGCTACTCAGTCAGAGGATTGCGGAAAGCCTTCAACGATCCGATCTTCGTACGACAGGGCAACTCGATCGTCTCGACCGAGAAGGGACGGCAGCTCGTGCAGGAAGCGCGCGAGATTCTGGAGCGGATGCAGGCACTATCGTCGCTGCGAGCTTTCGACCCGCAGACCTCCACGGGCAGCCTGACGATCTCTTGCAATCATCACGAGAGGATGTTCCTCATTCCGGCCTTCGTGCACGAGGTGCATCGGCAGGCGCCCCAGGTCGCGGTCAACATTTTCGAATCGGCAGTGCACGGGAAGCAGCAGCTCAAGGAGAACATCTGCGATATCGTGTTGGGGCCCGTCGCGATCTTCGGCGACATCTACTATCGGCGAAAACTCTTCACCGACAGCTATGCCTGCATCATGGATCCAGCGCATCCGCTGGCGGATGGAGAACTGACGATGGAAGGCTACAGGCAGACACGCCACATCGCGGTTACCCACAACGGACAATGGGAGGCGCTTTACTTCGCCGCGCTGCGCGTCCTGGACATCACGATTACTCCGAGCGTGATCGTGCCCAGCCATGACAATCTCGAGCCACTGATCCGCGACACGGAGCTGGTTGCAACAATTCCCTACCGCCTGGCGCGACGCCTTTCCGACAGGTTGACGCTCAAGCGTTTCCCGCTCGAAGTTCTGCTTCAGATCGATATGTACTGGACGGAGCGCACGCACTATTCGGGGTTGCACGCCTGGGCGAGGCAGATTCTCGCCGAAGTCTCGGCCAAGATCTGAACGCAGAACCGGCGCTCCGCTGGGGAACGCCGGTCGGGAGGCGGCGGCGGGCGCAAACCTTCATTTCATTTAGCCGAGTCCGCGCTTACGCGAGCCCGAAGCGGCGAGGGTGCGGACGAACGTCTCAGGTCTTGGCACCGAGCAGCACCACCGAGATCGTCGCCGGTTCGCTGGCGGGATTGCGCCACGCATGCCGCGTGCCCTGCTGAACCACCGTATCACCGGGATGCAGCTCGACGGTTTTGCCGTCGTCCAGTTCCAGAACGACCGTGCCCCTGACCACGGTGACATAGTCGACCGTCGGGGTCTCGTGCATGCCCGGATTGTCCGGCTCCATCCTTTCAGCGATGCCAGGAGAGGCCTCTCCGAGTTCCGGGCCGGCGACGGCGGGGTTCCAGTCCGGCGACATCAGCACGCTGTCCGGCGGGAAGGTGATCACCCAGAAGGACGATCCGCCAGCCGGCAAGACCATCGTGCCGCCGGAGCTCATGAGATCGGCGCCGTCGCGCCTGGACAGATCGGGAGTTCCCTCGTGCTTCCATAGCGGCGACGAAACGAAACCCGGCGTGTGCTTCAGAACCATCTCGCGCGGCGAGGATCCGTCCGAGATGACGACTGACTTGCCTTCGGCATTCTTGCCGGTGACGACGCGGCGAACTTTCATATCGAGAACCTCCCTTTCTCAGATACTTTTTGGTATCAGCATGCTTCCACGTACGCAATCACGGATGGATCACGAAGTTCGAGAACCCGCCATGGCGCTGTGCAATGCCGGAGATGGCATCGTTCACCTTGGCGAGCGGCGTCACCTGCGTCTCGAGCATTTCGAAGCTGACCTTGCCGATGGCGATCAAATCGGCCATCTCCTGCCCTTCCGACGTCGTCAGCCAGGCTGACCCGACCAGCCGCTGGTTGCGGTCCATGAGCATGTGGACATCCACGGGAACTGCGCCCATCACCGCGCCGATGTCCACCGCTGTGCCGCCGCGACGTAGCGCCTTGAGACCGGCCAGGAATGGCTCCTGCGGGGTGCCGGGGCCGTTGCAGTCGATGAATGCATCGACGCCCTCGCCGCCGGTCATGGCGCGGGCCCATTCGTCGGGCATGCCGTCCTCGAGCGAATGGGTTTCGATGATGTCCGGCGCGAGCGCCTCGATCTCCTTGAGCATCTGGCGGTCTCGGCCCGTCCCGAGGATCTTCTTGACGCCGAAGGCGGGGCCGAACACGGCAATGGAGATGCCGAGCGTGCCTGAAATGCCGTTTACGAGTATCGTATCGCCTGGCCCGATATTGGCTTTCTTCAGCGCCGAGTAGCCAGTGCCCATGTAACCGAGGCGGGCGGCCTGATCGAAGCTGAGATTGTCGGGCAGCGACACGATCGCGGAGGCCGGAGCGGCCATGTATTCGGCGAGGCCGCCGACCGGGTAATCTTTGAAGGTCTGGACGGACTCGGGCGTAAAGCCGAAATAGCCCTGGAAGGCATAGTAGCGGCAGGAGATCGTGTCTCCACGCCGACAGTGACGACACGAGCCGCAGGAGCGTCCCGGATTGACATAGACGCGATCGCCTACCTTCAGGCTGTGGACCTGGCTGCCAACGGCTGCGATCTCGCCTGCCGGATCGAGGCCGAAAATCGCGGGAAGAGGCGGCTGCGGCATGTGCGGGAACCAGGTCGGCCACATGGCGAGGATGTTGGCGAGGTTTGGCACGATGCCGCAGGAACGGACGCGGACCAGAACGTCCATCGAACCAAGCTGAGGAACCGGCACCTCTTCGATCTTCAATTGGCCACCCACCTCATGCATGCGCGCGGCCGTCATGGTGTTCGGAATTGCATTCATGTCGAAACCTCCCTTTCAATCCGCCCAATGCCGGACCAATTCGTCGCGGATAGGCCTCCCACGGATGATTTCCGTAGGTCGCACAGTTTTTTCGAAATATCAAGCTTTTTTCGCAACTGAAGCAAGCGCGCCCCTCAAAGGCTGCGCCGTGCCCGCCCCCAGCCCGACAAAAAGATGGCCGGCATGCTCGATCACGTTCTCGGTCGTCTCGCGGATGTGACGGTCGATCAGAGCGACCGCGCGGGCTTCGTCGCGGACAAGTACGGGGTCCATGATCATCCTGTGCTGCACGTCCTTCTCCCGCCAACGTGTCCGAAACTGCGAGGACATTCGCCGGTAGCGATGAGCGCGCTCGAAGAGTTTCTCGCGGAACTTTAGCAGGTTGGGCGAATTGCAGGAGCGGACCAGCGAAAGGTGGAACGCGGCGTGAACGGCCGACCATACCTGTTCGAAATAGTACTGGCTGCCGAGCCTTTGCTGCATCCGCTCCATGCGGTGGAAGGTGCCAATGATGCTCGCCTCCCAAGAGTCGTCGCCCTTCAGCATGGAAAGGCGCAATGCCTCGCGTTCGACGAGCACGCGCACATTGGTGAGGTCGTTCAGATCATCGATGGAGATGGGCGCGACGAGGAAGCCGCGCTGACCTTCGGCGAGCACGAGATCCTCCGCCGCCAGGCGCGAGAGCGCCTCCCGCAGCGTGGAAAAACTGACCGCATAGCGGTCCCGCAGCGCCTCGAAACGCAATCGCTCGCCGGGCTTGAGCACACACGCGACAATATCGGATCGCATCCTTTGGAGGACATCGGCGGCACGCGTCTCGCCTTTCTGTCTGGTTGTGGCCGCCACGATGCTTCCTCCGCTGCGTTCCCGCCATGCGTCAATTTGCGACGCCGCAGTCGCCTCGATATCGCCTTCAACCGCAAACCTATCTGCCTTTTCGAAATATTCAATTCTTTCGAATTTGTCTCGAGCCACCATTCAGAGCCGCAGCGCAGATACAACTCAAGCTC
Source organism: Mesorhizobium sp. L-8-10 (assembly GCF_016756635.1). Classification (NCBI taxonomy): domain Bacteria; kingdom Pseudomonadati; phylum Pseudomonadota; class Alphaproteobacteria; order Hyphomicrobiales; family Phyllobacteriaceae; genus Mesorhizobium; species Mesorhizobium sp. L-8-10. The sequence goes on from NZ_AP023263.1 coordinate 8,224,483, forward strand.
GCAGGGAAGCGGCACCGCTTGACGAAAAATAGCCTCTTCCGGACCCGGTCGGGCTCCTCGATGCGGCTCGGCAGCCGCGAGGTCTTCTCGTCGTCCAACAGCTCATCGATTTTTTCGAAATTTTTGTTTACTAGCGGGTGGAGATGCCTATCCTCCGGTGCCGTGTCCCCAGGAGGAGAAGTCTTGAGGTTTGCTTCATTCACACATGGATCCGTCCCCGGCTATGGCCTTGTCGAGGGCGACACGATACTGCGTCTGGACGCGATGCCTGGCGCGCCAGTCGACCTCAAATCCTATCTCGCAGACCGGTTTCCGGGATTGACGCCCTGCAAGCGCAACCTTCCCGTGCTACCCCTTGCCGACGTTGAATTGCTGCCGCCCATTCCGAATCCGGGCAAGATCTTCTGCGTCGCCACGAACTTTCACGAGGCAGGCAAGGAGGCGCCGACCTTCCCGCTGCTTTTTACGCGGCACGCGGAGGCGCAGGTCGGGCATGGTCAGGAGATTTTGAAGCCTGCCGCATCTGACAGGCTGGACTTCGAGGGCGAGTTGGCTGTCGTCATCGGAAGGCGCGCGCATCGCGTGGCCGCGGCGGACGCGATGCGGCATGTGGCCGGCTATGCCTGTTTCAACGAAGGCAGCGTTCGCGACTGGCAGAAGCACTCGACGCAGTTCACCCCGGGCAAGAACTTCTATCGAAGCGGCGGCTTCGGTCCCTGGATGGTCTGCACGCAAGAGATTCCTGACCCGACTGTGCTGGCACTGGAAACCAGGGTCAACGGAGTGACGAAGCAGGCAATCTCGATGGGCAGGATGATCTTCGATATTCCCTGGCTGATTTCCTACATCACCACTTTCGCTCCGCTCGACCCGGGCGATGTGATCGTCGCAGGCACGCCCTCGGGCTTCGGATCGACCCGCAATCCTCCGGAATTTCTGTTTCCGGGCGACGAAGTCGAAGTCGAGATCCCCGGTATCGGCACGCTGCGAAACCGGGTGGCCGCACCGGGCGATGCGCGCCTCTAAATTTCGTAACAGACATATTTTTTCGAAAATTCTTGTCCATCCTCGCGGTTTGCGCTATGAGGCTGGCAAAGCCATTCCCGCATACGGTGGAGGACAGTGATGACGCATCTGGTCTTTGGGATCGGCCACATAAAGCTGAACGTTCGCGACGTGGCCGCGATGATTCACGATTCGACGGAGATACTCGGGCTGCGCGTCACCAGGCAGGACGGCGGCGAGGCGTGGCTGAGCTCCAACGGCCGCAAGGCCGAACTCGTGCTGCTCGAATCGGACGAGAACTCCTGTCACACGATCGGTCTCGAGGCCTTGACCGCCCAGGACGTCGTGGAAGCAGCCTCGCGCGTCGCGGCAGCGGGCTGTCGCGTGCTATCCACCGAACCCAGCATGGATTGCTGCGATGCCGGCGTGACCTTCGCGACGCCCGAGGGGCTGCGCTTCGAGGTCCACACCCCGACGCGCGACGCGATGTACAATCCGCGCTATCCCACCCACGGCATCAAACCGAGGCGCATCGACCACATCAACATCATAACGCCGGACCCGGAGGCCACCCGGCGGCAGCTCAGCGCCATCTGTGGCATGCGGCTTACCGAGCGCCTGGTCAACGACGCCCTGAGCTGGATGTACGGCGGCAACCGCCAGCACCATATCCTCGGCCTCGTCAAGGGAGCCGTCGGGCTCCACCACTATTCCTTCGAGTTCAACCATTTCAGTGACTACTGCCGCCTCGGCGACATTCTCGACGGATTCGATCGTCAGGTGCTCTGGGGTCCAGGTCGCCACCGTCCCGGCGACAACACCTACGCCTACTATCTCGATTCCTCCGGCACGATGGTCGAGTGCTCGGGAGCGATGCACACCGTTGCCGACGAGGCGCATTTCGAACCCAATGTCATCACCAACCTCGAGCGGCCAGGCAACGTGCGGCAGATGAATGTCTGGGGCTCCCCCGCACCGCTGGAATGGCGGGAGCATCGCTCCCCGTTCGCCAAGATCGACTGACTCTGGAGCGGGCCGACGCACCGTCCCAACCGAGGATGGGCAGGCGTTCGGTCCGCGTCCCTGGCATAGCAGAGGAAACCCGCGATGCAGGAAAAACTCACCTTCGAATCGGACGGGCTGAAGCTCTCGGCGGTCCTGCATATTCCCGACGGCTACGAGCCCGGCCAGAAGCTTCCGGCCTTCATCGTCTGCCACGGCTTTGTCGGCTCCAAGGATGAGAGCCACGCACAGATCCAGGCCGAAATGATGGAGTCCTTTGGCTACGCTGCGCTGCGCTTCGACTTCCGGTGCTGCGGCGAAAGCGAAGGCGAGCGGGCGCAGGTGCGATGCTTCGACCAGGTTGTCGACGCCAAGAATGCGCTGACCTTTCTGGCCAGGCGGCCCGAGATCGACCCAAAGCGCATCGGTATCACCGGCCACAGCTTCGGCGCCGCGGTTTCGGTCTATGCCGCCGGGGTCGACGACCGGATAGCTTGCTGCCTGTCCTCCTGCGGCTGGGGCGACGGCGAGCGCAAGTTCCGTGGACAGCACCCTACGGAAGAATCGTGGAACAAGTTCATCGGCATTCTTGAGAATGGCCGCAAGCACAAGCAGGAAACCGGCGAAAGCCTCTGGATGTCCCGCTTTGATGCCGTGCCGATTCCCGAACACCTGCGAAGGAACCTTTCGCCGAAGGCGATCATGGAAATTCCCGTCGAGACCGCGTGGTCGATGTACAACTTCCGCGCAGACGACGTGGTCGCCAACATCGCGCCGAGGCCGCTGCTCCTGTTCCACACGGCCAACGACATCATCACGCCGACCATCGAATCGATCCGCATGTTCGAAAGGGCCGGCCAGCCGACCGAACTCATGCTCATCGACACCACCGCGCATTTCCCGCTGGCGCCCAACGACGCGCCGCGGACCAGGATGCTGATGAAGGGCTGGCTCGACAAGTTCTTTCCTGCCACGCCTTCCGCCTGACAGGCGCCTGGCCGAGACCGGAGATCCATAGCATGCCAGTGGTTCAAGCATCCGAATTGACCGACTTCGCGGCGCAGCTCCTGCATGCTGGCGGTTTCACGCCCCGGGAGGCGAGCCAGACCGCCGAACTGCTGGTCTGGGCCAATTTGCGCGGTGCGGATTCGCACGGGGTGCTGCGCATCCCGCGCTATGTCGAGATGGTCGAGTCCGGAGTGATCCGGGCAGGCCAGGAGCCGCGACTCGTCCGCGAGTTCGGCGCGACCTGCGTCTACGATTACGGCAAGGCGCCGGGCGCCGTCGCCATGGGGCATGCCAGCGCGAAGGCTGGCGGGCTGGCGAGGGCCTTCGGCATCGGCTGGTGCGGAGCGCGAGCAATCTCCCATGCCGGTGCCATCGGCTTTTTCACCAGCCAGCTTGCCGAGCGCGGGCTGGTCGGCATAGCCATGGCGGCTTCCAGGCCGCTGATGAGCTATCACGGCGCAAGAGGCGAGGCACTGTCGACCAATCCGCTTTCCATCGCGGTGCCACGGCCGGGCGGGGCAGCGCCGATGGTGTTGGACATGTCCACTGCGGCCGTCGCGCTCGGCAAGATCATGGCGGCGAAGGATACCGGCAAGCCCATCCCGAAGGGCTGGGCGGTGGATGCCAACGGCGTCGAAACCGAGGATCCGAATGCCGTCGCCGCAATCCTCCCGATGGCGGGACCCAAGGGGTCGGGCCTCTCGCTTATGATCGAGATACTGTCCAGCGTCCTAGTGGGCAACGCAGTGATCGGACCGGTGTTGCGCGGAGAGAAGAAGGGCGGCTTCAACGGCCTTGCCATGGCGCTCGATCCCGCAGCGTTCGGCGATGCTTCCGTCTTCACCTCTTCGGCGGAAGAACTGGCCGATGCCATTCATGCGCTCGAGCCTGCGGCCGGCGTTGACGCTGTCATGCTGCCGGGAGAACGCGGAAACCAGACCGCACGGGAGCGCGATGCCGCCGGTATTCCGCTGCCTTCGGGCACTGCCAAGAACCTCATCGAGACCGCACAGAAGCTGGGGGTCGGCCTCCCAGCGTTCCTCCGCTAGCGACGCCGCCGGCCAAACACGGATGGAAGTGCGAATGGCGAACCCACAGGACCAGTTCGGTGACTCACTCATTCCCGACGGCAAATGCGATGTTGTCGTCGTAGGGCTCGGGCCCGTCGGCATCACGCTCTGCAACCTACTCGCCTCACAGGGCGTGGTTGTCGAGGGGTACGACGCCGCGGACGAAGTCCATGCCCTCCCCCGCGCGATCGGGTTGGACCACGAAGTCATGCGTGTTTTTCAGCAAATCGGCGCTTCGACCGCGGTTTCGCCGGCACTGGGGGAGTATCGTCCTTCGGAATACCGTTCCGCCGACGGCGTCCTGCTTCGCAGGCTCGAGTCTCCACCCGAGCCACATCCGCTTGCATGGCCGCCGTACCAGACCTTTCTGCAGCCCCGGCTCGAGGAGGCTTTGCGCGTCAACGCACGAAGGTTCTCCAATCTGCGCACGCACACCGGCGTGGAGATCGTGAAACTGGAACATCCGGCCGAGCCGCGAGTAACTTTGCGGAACTGCGCAACCGGCGCATTGATCGAGCGCAGGCCCCGCTTCGTTGTCGGCTGCGACGGCGCCAACAGCTTCATCCGCCGCGGGCTCGGCATCGAACTTGAGGATCTCGATTTCGACGAGCCTTGGTTGGTTGTCGACCTGATCCTCGAGGACGAGAACGCACGACTGCCGGAAACGAACATCCAGTTCTGTGATCCTGCACGCCCCCGCACCTATGTGCGCGGTCCTGGTCGACTGAGGCGCTGGGAATTCATGGTCATGCCTGGCGAAAGCCCCGCCGAAATCAACCGGCCAGAACGGATACAGGAACTGCTTTCTCCATGGCTGCGTCCTGGCCAGGGGCGGGTCTGGCGGTCGGCAACGTACAATTTCCACGCCCTCGTCGCCAGACAATGGCGGCTCGGACGCGTTTTCCTGGCGGGCGACGCCTGCCACATGACCCCGCCCTTCCTCGCCCAGGGAATGACGCAGGGCATCAAGGATGCCGCCAACCTGGCATGGAAGCTGGCGCACGTGATCGATGGCGGTGCGGAGCATGTTCTCGACACCTACGAGGCCGAACGCAAGCCATTTGTCCGCGATGTGATCGAGGCGACCAAGCGCCTCGGGCAGATCATTTGCGAGCTTGAACCTGAAAAGGCCCGTGCCCGGGATGCGGAAATGATTGCCACGATGGCTGCGGGCAAGGGAATTCAGATCCGACAGAACCTGTTTCCGCCGATCCGCCACGGGCTTGTGGACGCGACCGACGGTTCAGTCAACCCTGGCACCGGGGAGCCATGTCCTCAGCCCTGGGTCGAAGGTCCTGCCGGACGCTTGCGGCTGGACGATGCCATCCCAGGCGGGTTTCGACTCCTCATCGCACAGGCCGCGGATGCGTCTCCAGACCTATTGCGCCTCGCTCGCAGGACAGGCGTGGCAGTGCACCATATAGCGCAGGACCACTCCCATCCATCGCCGCTGGTGGAGCAGCATGGTGTGTTCGCTGCCTGGCTGGCCGAAAAGGGCGCCGTTGCGGCGCTCGTGCGGCCCGATCATCTTGTCTTCGGCACCGCGGCCACCATCGACGACGCAAAACGCCTGCTCGAGAAGCTGCACGCCAGACTTAGCGGGACCTGCCACTAGACGAGGACAACCGGGCTGCACCGGTGCCGATGCGTTCTCGTCTTGGAAGTTGCGCGGAGCGGGGCATCTCGCCCGACATTGTCACCTCAGATACCTTATGGTATTTGTATTATTTTCGGTATCCCAGAGCGGCTGATTGCGCCCAGTTGGAGCAAAGAGGACTGCCAGCGATCCGGGAAATTCGAACAAGGGAGGAACAAATGAACACAACGACGATTCGACTCGCACTGCTTTCGGTTGCTCTGATTGGCGCCGGCATTCATGCGTCGGCCGCGCAAGATGCGGAGACGAAGCCGAAGATGGTGGTGACGCTGCTGGGAACCGGTACGCCCACCATCAATATCCGTCGTTTCGGATTCGCCAATCTCGTTCAGGCGGGCGGCATGAATCTGGTGGTCGATGCCGGCCGAGGCGTGGCCACGCGGATTTTCCAGCTCGGCATGCCTTTGGGATCGATCGACGGCGTGTTCCTGACTCACCTGCACTCGGATCATATCGGCGGGCTTCCGGATCTCTTTGCCACCGGCTACCTCAACTGGAAGCCGCTCGGCGGACGCGGAGCGCCTCTTCAGGCCTACGGTCCAAGGGGCACGGCGGACGTGACCAGGGGGCTAGCGATGATGTACGCCGCCGACGCAGCCATACGCGAGGCCGACGAGGGGATCGATCCGACCGCCATGAAGATCGAGGCGACAGAATTCGTGGACGGCATCGTGTTCGAGAAGAATGGCGTGAAGGTAACAGCATTTCCGGTCAACCATGGCGAAAAGATCAAACCGGCGGTTGGCTACCGAATTGACTACGATGGTCATTCCGTCGTCTTCAGCGGCGACACGAAATATGATGGGAACGTCATCGAGAATGCGCAGGGCGCCGACTTGCTCATCCACGAATTTGCCAGCGCGCCAGCCGACATGGCTGACAACCCGCTCTACGCGAAGATCCTCGCTCATCACACGACGCCGCGCGAGGCCGGAGAAGTATTCGCTAGGGCGGCGGTCAAGATGGCGGTCTATTCTCATCAGGGCCTTTTGCCGGGACCGAAGGGCCTGCCCAGTTGGGACGAGGTGATAGCGGAGACGCGGGCAAGCTACGGCGGCCCGCTCGTCGTGGGCGAGGACTTGATGCAGTTCCAGATCGGCGACGGCAGCCCGGTGATCCTGATGCGTGGAGCTGAATGGCCTCGGTGAGCTTCAAGGCCCGGCGTCGGCGGCTCCGCCCGCCGACGCCAACCTTCGGGTCAGGTTCACCCGAATTGAGCGCAAACAAGGCCGGGCTGTTGCGTTTGTTTCGTTCGGCCGGCGAGGCAGAATCAGCCCGCCTGGCGGTGGAGATGGGCCTGGCGCATGGAAGTAAGCGCGGCGCGCAGCATATCGCCCGGCGTCTCCTCGCCCATGAAGGACGATATGCCGCCGTAGATCAATTCCATGACGATACCGCCGACATAAAGCGGCTCAAGGTCGCAGCTATACCCCGGAAACAACTTACGCGACAGCAGCCTGCCGAGGCCCTCCCACTGGTCGCGGAACAGCCGCAGATGCCTGTCTTCGAGCGCGTCTTCGCGCCTGGCAATGGTCAAGAGGTCGACGGCCAGCGCGCCCCAGCGCTTGTCTTTCGCTCGCTGAGTAGCCCAACCGCAAAGAGAATCGATTGCGTGTTCCGGGTCCTCTATCCCCTCCAGCCGGTCCGTCAGTTCGACAACCGCTCGACCGGCATGGAGTTCCAGGAGTTGCAGGAAAATCTCCTCCTTGTTGGCGAAGTTCGAATAAAAGGCGCCCTTCGAAAAGCCGGCCTCCTCAGCGATGCGTTCGATTGTCACGCCGGAGTAGCTGTCTCTCGAGACGATCTCGCTCGCAGCGAGAAGCAGGCCCTCGCGTGTCAGGGCCTGACTCTGCTCACGGGTTAGCCGCGCCATCCCAAATCCTTCCAAAGACGTATCTGGATACCATCCGTATCCGATCACCCGGAAGCTAGAGTGCCGACACGACGCAGGCAAGGGCCCAGAAGACGGGGAACTCGGGGCCCATCAATTGCCAGCGCCACTTCGAACCGTTTATGCGCACCACCGCATAGGCAGCCCCTAGCAGAACGATCACCGCACAGCCGGTCGCCACCTTGGGATAGATGTTGAACACCATGCCCACGACCGCCATGACCTCCAGCGCGATTGTGAGGACGATGAAGACACGACCGGGCTTGAGCCCGGCAGCCTCGAAGGTCGCCGTCGCCTTCGTGAAGTTGCGGATCTTTCCCACAACATGCGGCACGAACCAAATTCCGCACAGGATGCGAAGCAGGTCCTGCGGTGGCACAGGCAGCTCAAACATCAGACACTTCCTCCCTCTTATGCGGGGTCCCTGTTCGCCCCGGTCTTCAGTCAATTCTCGAGTCGGCGCGATCCTGCGATAGCGCGCAAATGGGAGCCGAAGGGCAAGCTTCGATGGATTGTCGAAAAATGCCTCTTGCGCCACCCATTTCAGATACGATACGGTATCCACAGTCTAGCGCGAATGTCAATTAGGCATTCGCGCTTGAGGATCTGGGAGGAAGTGGCATGACAATAATGATGAGGGCCGCACGGCTGCACGCCGTAAACGAGCCGATGCGGATCGATGATGTTGAGAAGCCGATGGCTGCCGGCACCGATGTGGTCGTCGAGGTCAAGGCCTGCGGCCTGGTCCCGAACCTGGCCAACGTGCTGAACAACTGGGAGACCTGGTATCCCCACCAGCCTTTGCCGCCCAAGCCGGCCATCTTCGGTCTCGACCCCGCGGGCGTGGCGCATCAGGTTGGCGACCAGGTGGTGGCGATCAAGCCCGGAGACCGTGTGTACGTAAATCCGCTGCGCTCTTGCGGCGCCTGCCACGCCTGCGCCAGCGGCCAGCAGATGAAGTGCGAATACTTCACCTTCAACGGCTATTTCGGCTTCAACCGGAACAGCCTCGAGATCTTTAAGCGCTATCCCGAGGGAGGCTTCGCCCAGTTCATGCGCGCGCCCCAGAGCGCCATCGTCAAGATCCCCGACAACATGACATTTCCACAGGCGGCCCGCATGGGCTACCTCGGCACGGCCTACTCCGCGCTCAAGAAGCTCGGTATCCTGGCCGGCAAGTCGCTGATCATCAATGGCGCTACCGGCACGCTGGGCGTCGGCGCGACGCTCTTCGCGCTCGCCATGGGTGCCTCAAGGATCTATGCCGTCGCGCGCGGCAAGCCCTTGCTGGAGAAGCTGAAGGCGCTCTCGCCAAACCGAATCGAGATCTTGTCCAACCTCGATGGCGAGGTCGCGGACTGGGTCCGCTCGAAGGACCCGGCGGGTGCCGATTTCATGGTCGATTGCCTGGGCGCCGTGGCCGACGTCAACGCGATGAAGGACGCCATGACGGGCGTCAAGCGCGGCGGCCGGATCGTCAACATCGGCGGCACGGGCAGCGACATGCTGTTCAACACCAAGTGGTGGATGGACAATTCCATGACACTGATCGGCTCGGCCTGGGTGAGCACGGCCGAGGGGATGGAGATCGCGGAACTGGTGCGATCCGGCGCCCTCGACCTTTCCGTGCTGGAGGCCAGGACCTATCCACTGGACAGGATCAACGAGGCCATAAATGGGGTCGCCTCGGGCAATGGGGGCTTTACCAACTACGTGCTGGAACCCTGAGCCCGGGTAGCGCGGCCAGGTTCGCGCCGCGTGAACACACAACGGGAGGACGCCATGATCATCGACTGTCACGGCCATTACACGACCGAACCACCGGAACATCACGCCTTCCGGAAGGCGCAGATCGAGTTCGCCGAAGGCAAGCGTGAAGCGAGCCCTGACTATCCAAGCATCGGCGACGAGACGCTGCGCGCGACGATCGAGCAGAACCAGCTCCGACTTCAGTCCGAGCGCGGCTCCGACCTGACGATTCTGTCGCCGCGCGCGTCCGGCATGGGTCACCATGTCGGCAGCGCGGCCGTGAACGCCGAGTGGTCGCGCATTTCCAATGACCTGGTCGCTCGCATCGTCGGCTTGTTCCCGCGGAACTTCGCGGGGGTGTGCCAGCTGCCGCAGTCGATGAGCGGGGACCTCGCGCCCGTACTGGCCGAGCTGGAGCGCTGCGTGCTGGAACTCGGATTCGTCGGCTGCAACCTCAATCCCGATCCTTCCGGCGGGTTCTGGTCGGCGCCGCCGATCTACGACCGCTACTGGTATCCGCTGTTCGAGAAAATGATCGATCTCGGCGTACCGGCAATGATCCACGTATCCGGAGCGTGCTCGGCCTGTCTGCACACGACAGGTGCGCACTATATCAACGCCGATACCACAGTGTTCATGCAGCTTATCCAGGGCGACCTGTTCCGCGATTTCCCGGAGTTGAAGCTGATCATCCCCCATGGCGGCGGCGCGGCCCCCTACCACTGGGGCCGCTATCGCGGCCTGGCGATGATGCTGGAGAAGCCGGACCTTGCCGCCCATCTGATGCGCAATGTCTGGTTCGACACTTGCGTCTACCACCAGGCCGGCATCGATACGCTCTTCCGTGTGGCAGGATCGGACAACATCCTTTTCGGCTCGGAGCTCCTGGGCGCAGTCAAGGCTGTCGATCCGCTGACCGGCTTCAACTTCGACGACACGCGGCGCTACATCGACGCGCTGGCCCTGAGTGAGGCGGAGCGCGCGGCGGTGTTCGAGGGCAATGCGCGAATGGTCTATCCAAGGTTGGATACGCGGCTGAAGGCACAGGGCCGGTAGGCGCGGGCGCCGACCGAGACACATCAACGCCAACTTACCGAGAGGCATCCATGGCGAGGGTTGTAACGAACACGGAACGCACGCCGATAGAGCTCTGCGACGGCTTGGGCGCGTTGGGCGTGGCGACCGTCCACGAGGCACAGGGGCGCACGGGACTGCTGGGCTCGCACCTGCGCCCGATCTACGCTGGCGCGAAGATCGGTGGGAATGCGCTGACCTGCGAAGTGGCGCCGGGCGACAACTGGACCATCCATGTCGCGCTCGAACAGGCGCGACCTGGCGACATCCTCGTGGTGACGCCAACCTCTCCCTGCGAGGACGGCTATTTTGGCGATCTCCTGGCCGAATCGGCGAAGGCCCTCGGCATCAGGGGCCTCGTCATCGACGCTGGCGTGCGCGATGTTGCGGTGCTGCGTGCGATCAACTTCCCGGTCTGGTCCAAGGCGATCTTCGCGCAGGGCACCGTCAAGGAGACGCTGGGCGATTGTCAGGTGCCGATCGTGTGCGCCGGCGTCAGGATATGTCCGGGCGACGTCGTTCTAGCCGACGACGATGGGGTTTGCGTGGTGCCGCGAGCCTCGGCGGCCGCAGTGCTGGAGACGGCCCGCAAGCGAGAGGCGGCCGAACAAGAGAAGCGCCTCCTCTACGCCGCCGGCAAGCTCAGTCTGGATATCAACAACATGCGTGAGCGCCTGCGGCAGAAGGGTCTTGTCTATGAATAGGAGTCCGTTGCCCGGACGCCTCTATTTAGATACGGTCTGGTTTTACAGTTCCATTCGGTATCGGCATCCATCTGCGAGCCCGGCGCTGGCCGGACACGGGTTCGACCGCGAGAATATCAGGAAATTGGGATGACCGAACGCAAAAAGCCACCCTTCCGCGCCGACCATGTCGGCAGCCTTCTGCGCCCCGCCTCGTTGCTTGCGGCACGCAAGAAATTCGAGGATGGCGATATCCGTGCAGCCGAACTGCGTGCAGCCGAAGACGACGCGATCCGCGACGTCGTGCGCCGGCAGGAGGACGTCGGCCTGCAAAGCATCACCGATAACGAATTCCGCCGCGGCAGCTGGCACATGGACTTCCTCTGCACCATCGGTGGCATCAGAGCAGGCGGAACCCAGCTGCGGCCGTTTCACAACGACTGCGGAGAAGTCCGCAACGAGATCCTGATCCCGGAAGTCTACAGCAAGCGTCATCTCGACACGCCAGTCTTCGGTGACGATTTCGCCTTCCTCAGCTCGGTGAGCACGCAGACGCCCAAGCAGAGTATCCCCTCCCCAAGCATCCTGCATTCGCTCGGCGAGACGGAGCGCCTTGGCGCCTACAAGGACAACGACGCGCTGCTGGAAGACCTGAGGAAGGTCTATGTCCGTCACATCGAGATGATGTACGAGTTGGGCTGCCGCTACCTCCAGATCGACGACACCACTTTCGCCATGCTTGGAGACCCCTCCTACCGGGAAAAGATGCGAGCACGGACTGGAGGCCCCGAGCAAAGCCACATTACCTACATCAACCTGATCAACGCGATCGTAAAGCAGAAGCCGGCCGACATGGTCGTGTGCGTGCACACCTGCCGCGGCAATCACCGTTCGGCCTGGGTTGCTTCGGGGGGATACGATCCGGTTGCCGAGGCGGTGTTCAGTGAACTCGAGGTCGACGGGCTGTTCCTGGAATATGACGACGAGCGCTCGGGAGGCTTCGAGCCGCTGCGTTTCGTGCCCAAGGGCAAGTTCGTCGTGCTTGGTCTCGTCACCAGCAAGCGCGGTGAACTGGAGAAGAAGGACGACCTCAAGCGGCGCATCGAGGCGGCAGCGCGTCATGTCGACGTCGACCAGATCTGCCTGTCGCCGCAGTGCGGCTTCGCCTCCACGCTGGAAGGCAACCTCGTCTCGGAAGAACAGCAGTTCGCAAAGCTGCGTCTCATCGTCGAGACAGCGAACGAGGTCTGGAACTGACGGCGCTTGGGGCCGTTGGACCGGACGATCAGGAAGCGGCGGCCCGCGCTTCGCGGATCTCTGGCGAGGCATGCCGATAGAGGTGCGCCTCGTGCATCGACGTCAGCGCGGCCCGGACCATTTCGCCAGGGGCCTTTTCGCTCATGAACGACGCCATGCCGCCATAGACGAGTTCGAGCACGATGCCGCCGACATGGAGCGGACTGAGATCGGAGCCGTCATACGGGAAGAGCTTGCCCGACAGCAGCCTGCCCAATCCCTCCCACTGGTCTCGAAAAAGCTTCAGGTGCCGGTCCTCCAGCGTGTTGTCGCGGCGCGCGATGCGCAGGAGGTCGATTGCGAGCGTGCCCCAGCGCTTATCCTTGGCACGCTGGTTGGCCCAATCGCTCATCGAGTCGATGATGACTCGGGGGTCGTCCATCCCGTGGAGCCGCTCGGTCAGCTCAATGACGTCGCCCCCGGCGTTACGCTCCAGAAGCTGGAGAAAGATGTCTTCCTTGTTGGCGAAATTGGAGTAGAAAGCGCCCTTGGAGAAGCCGGCCTCCTCCGCAATCCGCTCGATCGTCGCCCCGGAATAGCCGTCCCGCGCCACCACCTCACTCGCCGATGCCAGCAGCTTCTCCCGCGTCAGGGCCTGGCTTTGTTCGCGCGTCAGTCTCGCCATCTCCACTCCATCCGATTCACGTATCGGGATACCTACGGTATCCGGCTGATCGGAAGTTAGTAGCACAGCCCCGGGCACGCAAGCGCGCCCGCCCGAAAATCTGCTGCCCCGTCCGCCCCCACTGGGCCAGTGTGGAACAAGGACATGAGCGACGATAAGGATCGGTCGGATTGTCTCGACTCCCAGCCCGTGAAGCCAGGCTGGAAGGGTTCCCTGCCGGAGATGCACCGATGTTCGGCTCCATCACCCGGAAATGGCGCGGCCGCCCTCGACAGATCAGCTCGCTGTGGTCGGGCTGATTGGCGCGATCACGACCAAGACCGGCCTCGACATGGAGTGAGCAATGGAACCCAGAATCCATGAGAAGGATGTCAAGGCCACCGACGCCTCAACGGCAGACCTCAACATCATCGGCTACGATGCTCGACCCGAATGGAATTGGACACTCAAACTCAGACAGCCCCCAATGACTTGGTGGTCGCGGTGCAGCTTCCCGAGTACGCCAGCCCTCCAATCTGACGCCTCGTTCGGTCCCCTAGAAGCTCGGCGGCTCCTTCCCCGCTACACGGTAGGCCGAAGAGACGGTCGCCGCCATGAGCATGGATATGGTCATCGGGCCGACGCCCCCCGGCACTGGCGTGATGGCGCCGGCCACTTTTTCGGCCGAGGCGCGCTCGACGTCGCCAACGAGCCGCGACTTGCCGTCGCCCTTGTCGGGAGCGGCGATGCGGTTGATCCCGACGTCGATGACGGTGGCCCCCGGCTTTATCCAGTCTCCCTTGATCATTTCGGGACGCCCCACCGCCGCAACGAGGACGTCGGCGGAACTTGCTATTGCCGGCAGATCTTTCGTGCGCGAATGAGCGATCGTCACGGTCGCGTTGGCGGCCAAGAGCAAGTTGGCCATCGGCTTGCCGACGATGTTTGACCGACCGATGACGACTGCGGTCAGGCCTGAAAGGTCGCGTCCGCGCACCCGTTCGATCAGAAGCATCGAGCCGGCCGGCGTGCACGGCACAAAGGCGGTCGCGGTTTCTCCGGTACCAAGCTTGCCGACATTGACGAAGTGGAAGCCGTCGACGTCCTTGTCGGGGCTGACGGCCTGAATTACGGCGGCCTCGTCGATATGCCCCGGTAGGGGCAACTGCACCAATATGCCGTGAATGACCTTGTCGACGTTGAGTTGGCTTATCAGCGCCAGGAGATCTTCCTGCCGGGTCTCCGCCTCTAGGGTATGCTGTACAGAGTGGAACCCGCACTCCTTTGCCGTGCGGCTCTTGCTAGCAACGTAGACCTTGCTGGCCGGGTCCTCACCCACAATGATAACCGCCAGGCCCGGCTTCACGCCGGCCTCGCGTTCCAACGTTTCGGCCGCGACCTTGACCCTCGCGATAACGTCAGCAGCAACCGCCTTGCCGTCGATAATATCAGCCATGTCTTCCTCCGATACGATATGCCCATATGGCCAAATGCGCGGAGAGGCAATTGCCGAGGTCATGCACTTGTTCGATACAATGAATTCAACTCATCGGGTTGCTCGATCGGCTGTCACAGATAGCTTCGGCGCTCACACGGAGGAGCATCGGAGAAGTTGGCGAAGCTGCTTTGCGGTAGGTTTCATCCCTGCGGGAGGAAGAGTTCCCGTATAGCGTGTCAGAGGGCGCTTGGCGTGGTTGTTGCGACATCGACTTTCCGTGCATTGTTGCGGAGGGCGGGCGGCTCACTGCCGGGTGGCTTCGAGGCAAGCGCGGCAGGAACGTCGGCAAGAGGATGATCCATCCGGCCACCGCATATCGACAGTTTGCCGGCGGAATCAGGTGAGACGCTCGGCATTTCAGTCCTGGAGCGCGGGTTGTTGGACCGATCGCACATCGCCGGAGCAAACAACTGGGCTGCCTTGGTGGGCTGCTTTGCATGAGTTCGCCATCCTTGCTCATGAGAGACGACACGGTCGGCCGCGAGATTCTTTTCGTGGAGCCGATGGAACTGATACGCGCCGACGATGCCGACGGGGTTATCGCGGCGCTCGACAAGCTGGAGGCGGCGCGTCGGGCAGGCAAATGGACGGCCGGCTACTTTGCCTACGAGGCGGGCTATGCCTTCGAGCCAAAGTTACGCGCCATCATGCCCGACGGCCGTCGTACGCCACTTGTGCTGATGGGCGTGTTCAAGGCGCCCCATGAGCGGGCGATTCCGGCGACTCCTGCCTCCATTGCTTCGCTTTCGGATTTGCGCGCGAGCTGGTCTTTCGAGCAGTACCTGCCACGCTTCGAACGGTTGCACCAGCACTTGCGCGAAGGCGATTGCTATCAGGCGAACCTCAGCTTTCCGGTGAGGGCCATATGGGACGGCGCGCCTGCCGCCATTTTCGACGCGATGACCGCACGCCAGCCCGTCCGCTACGCCGCACTTGCCGACCTGGGCGGCCCGGTGATTCTGTCGCGCTCGCCGGAACTGTTCTTCGAGATCGACGCTGACGGCTGGATCGAGACCCATCCGATGAAGGGCACCATCCGCCGCGGAATGACGGAGGAAGAGGACGTCAAGCTCATCGACTTCCTGCACAACGACGAGAAGAACAGGGCCGAGAACCGGATGATCGTCGACCTCCTACGAAACGACATCTCGCGCATCTGCGAACTAGGCACCCTGGACGTGCCGGAACTCTTCCGCATCGACACCTACCCGACCGTGCACCAGATGGTGAGCCGCGTACGCGCGAAGGTCGCGCCAGGCACGAGCCCGGGTGACATTTTCGCCGCTCTCTTCCCATGTGGCTCGATCACCGGCGCCCCGAAGCTGCGGGCGATGGAGATACTGCATGCGATTGAGGAGCGGCCCCGGGACGCCTATTGCGGCTCCATCGGCTTCATTGCGCCGACGGGCGAGATGCGCTTCAACGTTGCCATCCGCACGATCACCCTGCATGAGGACGGGGAGGCAGTCTTCAATGTCGGCGGCGGCATCGTATTCGATTCCGACGCACGCTCGGAGTATGAGGAATGCCTGCTCAAGGCGCGCTTCGCGGCCGGCTTCGAGCCAGCCACGTACAGATCGCAGGGAGCTTTCCTCTGTCGCCCAAGCGTCGGCGTCGACCAAAGTGCATAGCTCGTTGGTAAGCGCAGTCCCGTCCGGCAGGTGCTTGCGCAGCATCGGCTGCGACACAGGCACGGTCAACGCCGTCCAGATCCATGATTCGTGCATAAGTCAATGATCGCGGAATCGGGTTCCCGAAAGTCGAGCATGCAACTCGATAAGCGGGCTAGCCCGCAGCCTTCGCCTTGATGCGCGAACGAGTCAAGCGGCAGGCGGGTGCAGCCTCGTGTCGAGGGCAAATGCCTCCTGCAGCTTCAGCGTATAGGAGCCCGCTGGACCGCCCGCCAGGAATATCAGATTCCAGCTATGCGTCGAGACCGCGCTCGGGATCGCGACGAACCGATGGCGGCGCAGCAGATCGGCCCCAAATGCCTGTTGCCCCGCGCCGGGAATACCCGGGTGCAGCCAGTTTGCGTTCGGTATGCTTGAAGGATCGACGACATGAACATCGCCGGGATCGGCGATCACGGCCGCGGTCATCATATGCGGAACGGTGTCGAGCGCCCGGAACCCCTTGTGAACCGCCACCTCAAGGATGGCTGTCGCCGGATCGAGTGAGCAATAGACCGCGCGAACGCCTTTGCTGTTCCAGCGACCGCCAACCCGATAGGCGCCTTCCCCACTATCCCATGTCGATGCATGAGCGGCCTGATCCAGCCGCCATGCAACCAACTCGGTCCCGCCGAGCGCGACCGGCAGAAAGGTCATGCATAGACGCCGTATTCGAGGCGGTCGAGATGGTCCTCCACCAGTTCGACGCCGGCAGGCGTCCCGAGAAGATCGATGGGGCGGCGCTGGTCGAGCCCGACAGCCGGACGCTCTAGCCATTGTTCCGCTTCAGCTTGTGAACCGAAGACGTCCATCGCTTTGGCGAGTATCTCGGCAAACTTCCAAGCGCGGCCACTCTGTACCTGGCTGAGCGGTTTGGAGGGCGCGTCCTTGCGGCGCTGCCAGGTGCGCAGGCTCATGCCCACGGCCTTCTCGAGCGATTCGTTCTTGCCCATGACGACGAGACTGCCAACAAGATGATCCAGCGCCGAGGCAGGCAGGCCATGCAAAAGGAGTTCATGCGCATCGAGCGCATTGGTGAGGTGCCGCGACAAAATACGGGAGCCGCCAAGCAGGGCTTCGATTTTCTGGAGGTCACCTCCCGCTCTAGAAGCAGGCGCCTTTGCCGCGACGGCCATGTTCAATCTCCACGTCAATTGTCGCTCCAGATATGTCATGCGTCGCGACCGATTTCAAGGACGGCGGGAACCGTCGCCTTAAAAGTCGGTTTCGAAACTGGGAGCGGGAAAGGTGGGGGTCAAGCTGCAATCGCAAACTTGGCTTATTTGAGCCGGCAGTCGGCAGCCGCGGCGGGGACGTGAAGGACCCGGTGCGCGCCGGTGGGTGACCGACGCATCTGACGCTTCTTGTTCATACGCGTTCAATTTCGAAGTGGCGGCTCTGGTATCCGGCAACTGCGCGGATGTAGGCGCCATCAAGATGGCGGATCCGTTGGCTCGGCTGATGCGATAGGGGCTCGCGGCGTCCCATTTTTCGATCTGATCGGCGACTTTGGCGAACCGGCTGACGATGGTGCGATCTTCGCGCTGATTCCTCCCGGAACTCAGCGCAAGACATCCACCACCTGCATCACAGTTGAGTCAGGGCCAAAATTGGACGCCGATTGACGGTCAGTCTTGGACGCCGTTTGACAACTGCCGCGGATCTGGCCGCAGTACCGCTCCAGCCACCACGCCATCCAGCGCAGCAGGTTCGGCATCACGACGTAGCCCATCGCGGCCGCGATCGGCATGGTCAGCGTGGCGATCCGCAGGAGAAACAAATTGCAGTGGGTAAGTAGCAAGATCCGGATGAAGACGCGGGGCGGCGGCTGATCCAGGTTAGGACAGCCATCTTTCAGCAGACACCTCTGTCATTTCGAGGCCCGCTCGGGACTGGCCGTCGCCTTTATACCACGGACGAATTCGCCGAGGTGCGGCCAGAACTCGGCGAACGGGGGTTTTTCGCGGTGTCTCATCACGACCTCCGCGAGGAGCTTCAAGCCGACGCAGAAGGCGGCCACATCCTGCTCCGGAAGTATGGCGTGATGCTTCGTGCGCGTCACGATTTCCAGAATGTCATCGTGATTTGCGGCCTGAAATTCGCATACGTCGCCGTCTACCGGTTGGCTGCGACGATCTGAAACCTGTTTCAGAGTGATCCGGTAAACGTAGGGCATGCGGTTCTCCTTGTCATCGCCGTTCCGGTGGAAGCTCAAGCGGTTGCACGTTGCTTGAATGCCGGCATTGGCTTCAGCGCAAGCGACCCATCACCGATCAAGGCCTGCACAGCAAGCGCGACGATCCAGAAGGCTGGATATTCCCAACCGCCATTTGCATTGGAAAAAAAGAAGCCGGCCGCTCCGTGGACCGTGACGATGGAGCCAATCAGGATCGGTATCATGGCGAACGCCACAGCCCGCGTCCACACGCCGAGAATGAGCGCTACGGCGCCGGCAAGCTCCCACACAATTGTGACATAGGCGAGTGCCGGCGGCAGGCCGATCGAGCCGAAGAACCCGGCCGTCCCCGAAGGCGTGAAGACAAACACCTTGAGCCCTGCATGGGCCAGGAAGAGAAGACCGAGTGTGAGACGCAAAAGAAGCGCCGCGTAGGGTGCTGTACGGGTGTCGATCATTTGGTTTTCCGTTCTGGAATGGTGGCGAGGAGGACGGATGCGGCGCGAACATATCGCCGCCATTGTGTCCTTTGCCGCGGAGTCATCAGGCAACCAGTGCGAGCTGTCCGATACGACTGCGAGCGGCTGCAACAGCTTTTTCGGCAGCGTCCACCCCCATGCTAACTCCTTCGACATAAATTGTCTCGATGTCGGTGATACCCATGAAGCCCAGAACCGAATGCAGGTAGGGCACGGCATGGTTCATGCTTGCGGCAGGGCCATGCGAGTAGACGCCGCCGGCCGCCAGCACGATGTACGCCTTCTTCCCTCTGGCCAGACCGATCGGGCCTTTCTCCGTGTACTTGAAGGTCAGGCCGGCGCGAGCAACATGGTCGATCCAGGTCTTCAGGGACGAATAGATGCTGAAGTTGATGAGCCCGGTGCCGATCACAAGCGTGCCGGCGGACAGGAGTTCGGCCACGAGTTCGTCCGATTTCCTTACGGACTCCGATTCTTCCGCGCTGCGTTTGTCTGCGGGCTTCCTGATGGCGGCAGCGAAGACATCATCAATGTGTGGCAGCGGCTCCGTCGCGAGGTTCCGGTGCACGATTGCGCTCGCCGGCTGCAAAGCCCGGAGCCCCTCGGCGAGTTCGGTTGCGATCTTGGTCGAATACGAGTCGGCACGCGGGCTGGTGGTCAGAAGCAGAATGGATGGCATGTGTTTCCTTCCAACCTGAGTTCAGGAGTAGCGTCTCCTGGAACTCTAGTGCTGGAATATCATCGAGCAAACGGCATACGATCGAAACAGGATATCGAGAAAATCGATGAGCGGCGCAGCCCGACTCCACCAACATTGCTGGGCCCGCGCCTGTAGCCGGGGGCACGGTGGGGCAGGCTCTGCCGGCCGGCGGCGCACTCCAGGACGCGGATCGGGTCTCGGCGACCGGCGGATATCAGACGAGATTCGACGGTTCCGTCGCAAACTCGAATCGGAAACGCGGGAAAGCCCCTTTGTGTCCTCAGGCAGCGAGAATGCTGAACTGCTTGGCAAGCGATGGGGCCGGATCATGGGCATACCTCGCCTGACGTTTGCGCATCATGTGAACCATTTCGATGCCGGACAATATCGTCGCTGCGCTGGCGGCCGATTTGAAGCCGAGCATCGGGCGGATCCGGCGCTTGATACGCCGATGGTCCTGCTCGATCCGGTTGTTCATGTATTGGCTTTGCCGGATGCGTATCGGCTTCAGTGGCCGTTGGGGCGCGTGGCGCGCGGCGGTTCCCTTCGCCGTGGTTCTGCTGGTGATCTTTCCGCAAGTCGCACTCTTGCTGCCCAATCTCCTCAACGGCGGATGATACGGCAGTTCGACAAGGCGGCCAGGGCGGTCGTGTTGCCGCCGGCGGGCCGGCCAGCGCTGTCAAGCCTAGGCCGGCGCAAGTGTCTCCACTACCGAGACATCCCTTTTTCCCGCCGCGAGCAAATCCCTGATCTCGTGCGGCGAACAGTCGTAACGGCGGCGAAACATGCGGCCAAGATGTGACGTATCGCAGAACCCGCATTCAACCGCGATCGAGGCCATGGACTTGTCCGTGGTCTCGACGAGATGGCGCGCGAACGACAACCGAATCCCTAGGAAGGCAGCCTGCGGCGACGTGCCGAGCGCAGTTCGAAAATGCCTTTCGAGCTGACGTTTGCTGTTACCCATCTGACGTGCGATCTCCGTCACCGACCGGGGAGCGTCTATGCTCTGCTGCATGAGGAGAAGTGCCCGCCGAACCATGGGATCCCGGGTCTTGAGATCAAGCGGGATGCCGGGCTGCGGTTTCTCGGGCCGCAACGCTTCATCAATGATCATGATGTGAAGGCTCTTGGTCGCCTGTGCGCGCCCGACGTGCATTTCGACCAGATAGGCCGCGAGGTGGGCTGAGCTGGCGCCGCCAGCACAGGTAAGCCTGTCTCGGTCGACGACAAAGATCTGATCGGAGATCGGCGCCAGACCGTCGAACTGCTCGAGAAAATCGGCATGGCAGAACCAGCTCACGCAGCAGCGGTATCCGTCCATGAGCCCCGCACGATGCAGGACGAACGCCCCCGTACAAACGCCCACCAGCGGTACGCCGGCCGCGTCGGCCCTTTCGAGGAAGCGAGTGTAGGCGGGACTGATATTGGGGATCTCTTCGAGAAGCCCCCCAACAACGACAATGTAGTCGAACGAGGCCGGGTTTCCCAACCGCTCGTTAGGCTGGATCGTGACGCCGCAACTGGAGGAGACGGGATCCATAGTATCGGAGAGTACCGACCACTCGCACATGATCGGCCGGCTCCTGTCGCCTTCGTCGGCGGCAAGTCGTAGAACGTCGACGAAATTGGCGAACGCGCACAGAGTGAAGCGCTTGGCAAGGATGAAGCCCACGGACAGGCGAGGTCCGTCTGCCTTCCGCGTCTTCGGCCTCGCGGAGGGCGCGTCCGGTTTGGGCTGACGTTCCCTCGCCCGCAATTCCATCGCTCCTCCCTCTCGAGCGTCGCCGCCGCTGCAATTTCGTAGCGACAATTCGCATCTGGCGCAAACGTCCCATTCACGTGCAGCCGAATGACGCATCATGTATGGCAGGCCACCTGGGTGAACCGGTTCCGTCGCAAACTTTCCGTCAAGATCATCTGGGGCATGAAGGCTCCTCCACTGGAGGAGGGTTTTCATGTTCAAGGGTCGCCATTTCGACCGGTCGGTGATCTTGCTGTGTGTCCGCTGGTACCTGGCCTACAATCTCAGCCTGCGCGATCTGGAAGAGATGCTTGCGGAGCGCGGTATCGGCGTCGACCATTCGACGATCCACCGCTGGGTCGTTCACTTTGCGCCAATGCTGCTGGAATGCTTCAACCGCCGGAAGCGCGCCGTCACCGGCAAGTGGCACATCGATGAGACCTACATCAAGGTCCGTGGTCGCTGGATGTATCTTTACCGCGCCATCGACAGCGTCGGCGACACGGTCGAATTCTTCTTCAGCGAGGACCGTGACCTGCAGGCTGCAAAACGCTTCATCCGCAAGGCCCTGAAGCGCCATGGGCGTCCGGAACGCATTATCATTGACGGCAGCCAGACGAACCGCGAGGCAATCATTGCTTGCGACGGTGAGAGCCGGCTGCGGGAGCGATCGCAACGGCCACTGAAGCCGATACGCATCCGGCAAAGCCAATACATGAACAACCGGATCGAGCAGGATCATCGGCGTATCAAGCGCCGGATCCGCCCGATGCTCGGCTTCAAATCGGCCGCCAGCGCAGCGACGATATTGTCCGGCATCGAAATGGTTCACATGATGCGCAAACGTCAGGCGAGGTATGCCTATTGTTCCGACTCTAACGCTTGGTTCCTGCTCTTGGCGGCGTCAAGAGCAGCGCGGGCGCGGTGGACTTTGGCGAGGATGACATCGGCGCTCTTGGTCCACACGAGGGGCTTCGGGTCGGCGTTGTGCGCGTCGAGATAGTCGCAGATAGCGGTCTCGAGCTGGGCGACGCTCGTGAAGACGCCGCGCCGGATGCGCTTCCTCGTGATCTCGGCGAAGAAGCGCTCCACCTGGTTGAGCCAGGACGACGACGTGGGGATGAAGTGCAGCTTGAAGCGCGGATGCTTGGCGAGCCAGTCCTTCACCGCCTGGGTCTTGTGGGTGGAGTAGTTGTCGACGATCAGGTGCACGTCCAAGGACTTCGGTGTGTTGCGGTCGATGGTTCTGAGGAAACGGATGAACTCCTTGGCCCGATGCTTGGGCTGGCATTCTCCGATCACCGCGCCAGTCTTCACGTCGAGCGCGGCGAACAGCGTGGTCGTGCCGTGGCGCTTGTAGTCGTGGGTCATCGTGCCGGCGCGGCCTTTCTTCATCGGCAGGCCGGGCTGGGTGCGGTCGAGCGCCTGGATCTGGCTCTTCTCGTCCACGCAGAACACCAGCGCCTTGTCCGGCGGGTTGAGATAGAGGCCGACGACGTCGGTCACCTTTTCGGCGAACTTCGGATCATTCGACAGCTTGAACGTGGTCACCAGGTGCGGCTTCAAGCCCGCCTCCGCCCAGATGCGCTGCACGCTCCTGTGGCTGATGCCGACCGTCCTGGCCATCGTCCGCGCGCTCCAGTGCGTGCCGCCGCCTGGCGGCCGCTCCTGCGCCGTCTTGGTCAGCACGGCGAGCTTCACCTCCACCGAGAGCGGCTTCTTGCGCGCCGGCCGCGTCTTGTCGCGCAACAGCCCGTCGACGCCGGCCTCAATGTAACGCTCTTGCCAGCGCCACACGGCGGGCTTCGACTTCCCCGTGCGCCGCATGATCGCCATCGTGCCGAGCCCGTCCGCCGTCGCCAGCACGATCTCGGCCCGCCAGGCCGCCTTGCGCGACGTGTTGCGATTCGCCACAAGCCGCTCGAGCCGAGCCCGGTCCGCCGGGCCCACGAAGACCGACAGGAACATGAAGATCAGGCGACGTAGATCGGATGGGCCGCGCAGAGGGCGCGTACCTCGGCCCGGATTTCGGCTTCGATCCTGCCGTGGCCCTCGGCATTGGCAGCCAGCGTGTCGATGACCTTCAGGATTAGTTCGCCGATCCTGCGGAATTCGCCCTCGCCGAATCCCCGTGTCGTGCCCGCCGAGGTGCCGAGCCGGACACCCGAGGTGACGAAGGGCTTTTCGGGATCGAAGGGAATGGCGTTCTTGTTGCAGGTCAGACCCACCCGCTCCAGCGCGGCCTCGGCGGCCTTGCCGGTCACGCCCTTGGGGCGCAGATCGACCAGAACCATGTGGCAGTCGGTCCCGCCCGAAACGATGCCGACGCCGCCTTTCACGAGCGTCTCCGACAGAGCGCGCGCATTTTCCACGACCCGCCTCGCATAGTCCTTGAACGTCGGCTGAAGCGCCTCGCCGAACGCCACCGCCTTGGCGGCGACCACATGCATGAGCGGGCCACCCTGGTTGCCGGGAAACACGGCCGAGTTGATCTTCTTGGCCAGCGCTTCGTCATTGGTCAGGATGAAGCCGCCGCGAGGGCCGCGCAGGGTCTTGTGGGTGGTCGAGGTCACGACATGCGCATGCGGCACCGGGTTGGGATATTCGCCCGCGGCGACCAGGCCGGCATAATGGGCCATGTCGACCATCAGATACGCTCCGACCTCGTCCGCGATCGCGCGGAAGGCCGCGAAGTCGATGCGGCGCGGATAGGCCGAAGCCCCGGCGACGATCAGCTTCGGCCTGGTGTCGAGTGCCTTCCTGCGCAGCGCTTCCATGTCGATGAGATGGGTCTTCTCGTCCACCTCGTAGGAGACGACATCGAACCACTTGCCGGACATGGTGACCGGCGACCCATGGGTCAGGTGCCCGCCATGGGCAAGCGACATCCCCAGGATCCTGTCGCCCGGCTGCAAGAGGGCCAAGAAGACGGCCTGATTGGCCTGCGCGCCCGAATGCGGCTGGACGTTGGCATGTTCGGCCCCGAAGAGCTGCCTGAGCCGATCGATGGCGATGGATTCGACCACGTCGACATGTTCGCATCCGCCGTAGTAACGGCGTCCGGGATAGCCTTCGGCGTATTTGTTGGTGAGAACCGATCCCTGCGCCGCCAGGACGTCCCGGGAGACGATGTTTTCCGAGGCGATCAGCTCGATCTGGTTCTGCTGGCGATCGAGTTCATGGCCAATCGCTTCGGCGATGGCGATGTCGGAGATCGAGGCATTGGCTGTCTTGTTGAGCATGGGCATTCCTCTTGGCGAAGACTGGTCGTTCTGCGTTCGGTTCGGCGCGGCTGGTTTCAAGAAACGAGATCACAGGGCGAGGTGAATTGCTGCCTGTTTACGAAACCGGCGCGGCCGTGATGATGGCTGCGCCCAGCCTCTTTTGCTGCGCCGCGTTCAGCAATCCTTGATACAAGCCATGGACGTGCTCGTATCCCCGATGGCCGGCCATGTCGGTTATTCGATCCCGCGCCCGTTCAATCCTGCTCATCAGGCTTGCATACCAACCGATGTAGGCGTCGTGGACTTCCTGTATGTCGAGCACCTGCCAGCCAGTGCTCGACATACGCTCTCGCACCTCCGAAAGCCGCAGCGGATTGGGAAGGAAAGGTTCGCCTGCGTCCATCAATGGGTCGTCTTGGTAGCCTCCGCGATCCACGTGATCGAAGATGATCATCCGGGCATCCGGTCGGGCGATCTTGAGGAGAGCGCCGAGGGCCCCGGATTGATCCTCGAAGCAGTAGTACGCGTTGAACATGCACACGATCTCCGGACGCTCGGTCACGTGTCGGTCAACGCCGCAGACATCGCAAACAATGAAGCTGGCGCCCGGATAGCGCTCCCGCGCGGCGTCGATCGATTCCGGTTCTATGTCGATGCCGATCACTCGGCCCCATCCGTTCCTGTTGAGATAGTCGGCCGTTCCGCCACGTCCGCAGCCGGCATCCAGGATAAGGCGACGTGTATTCTTCTCGACGCCTGACAAGGCGAGCTCGATCGCTTCTTCCTCGCCGGCGTGTGCGTAATCTCCTTCTCTGACGAAGGAGAGGATTCTCTGTCCGAGATAGGAGTTCATTGAAAACCGACCGCCCATCCCGATCCTCCCACCGACGCTGGAGCGTTGCGTCGAGTCACTCCGCGGCGAGTTCGGCGCAGCCGGTCACGAGAAGCGCGATCACGTGCGGTGCGAAAGAGCGCCACATGTCGAGGCGGAAGCTGTTGGCGCCGTCGCGCCACAGGATGACCGTCGCGCCATCCATCAGCGTCCGCCGGCCTTCGCCGTCGGGAAGGCGGTCGATGTCGCGTGGGCAACCGAGCGTCAGCATTTCCGCTGCCTTCGGGCCTTCGATGCGCACCGATATCTCGCGATCCGAAATGTCGGTCAGGCTATGCGGCACCTGCGCGTAGATGTCTGCGCACGCTCCCGCCAGCCGGCCCGCATCCGCCTCGGCGGTGAGGAGCTGCCATTCGTCGGGGCCGAGGCACAGAGCCTCGGTCGTTCCGCCACTGGCGCGGCTTCCGATCCGGCGCGGAAGATCGACACCGATTGCCTTTGAGAGGGCAGGCAAGTCCGCCTGGCATGCGCGCAGCGAAAACCGCCCGACGGGCGCCGGTATCGAGACCGCGGCGGCGGTGCTCGCCGCGACCGGCCCCGGTGTAAAGCTGGGGTTGAGAGCCGTCATCGCATCGTCTCCTGTCCTAGAGTTTCAGCCGTTCGCCTTCCGGGTCGTAGAACACGGTTCCCGTGACCTTGGCCCGGACCAAGCCGCCCGGCATGGGGATGAAGACCGTTTCGCCGGTCCGCTTGTGCCCGCCTTCGACGAGGGCCATCGCGATCGGTCGTCCCGCCGCCGTGCTGCGGTAGGAGGAGGTGACGTGGCCTACCATCCTCATCGGCTTGGGCTGGTTCGGGTCGAGCACAATCTGCGCGCCTTCCTCCAGCTTCGTCGTGCCGTCTTCCGTCAACAGGCCGACGAGCTGCTTGCGGCCCTCGGCGACGAGGTCGGGGCGCTGAAGCCCGCGCTTGCCGACGAAATCGGGCTTGGCCTTTCCGATCGCCCAGCTCATTCCGGCGTCATGCGGAGTGACCGTGCCGTCGGTGTCCTGCCCGACCAGGATGAAACCCTTCTCTGCGCGCAGCACGTGCATGGTCTCTGTGCCGTAGGCGCAGATGCCGTATTGCTGGCCCGCCGCCCAGAGCTTCTCCCACAGCACGCGGCCGTGGCGGGCCGGCACGTTCACCTCGAAGCCGAGTTCGCCGGTGAAGCTGACCCGGAACAGACGCGCAGGGAACCCGGCAACGGTGCATTCCGCGACCGACATATGCGGGAAGGCTTCGTCGGAGAGGTCCAGCCCTTCCACGAAGGGGGTGAGCAGCTTGCGTGCGCTGGGACCGTTGAGCGCGACGGTCGCCCATTGCTCGGTGGTCGAGGTGAGCCAGACCTCGAGATCTGGCCATTCCGTCTGGAGGTAATCCTCCATCATGTTGAGCACCCGCGCCGCGCCGCCGGTCGTCGTGGTGACGTGGAAGCGGTCGGCGCTCAGGCGGCCGATCACGCCGTCGTCGCGGATATAGCCATCGTCGCCCAGAAGCAGGCCATAGCGGCAGCGGCCGATCCCGAGCTTGGCCCACGGGTTCGTGTACATCCGCTCCATGAAGGTCACCGCATCCGGCCCGACGACCTCGATCTTGCCCAGCGTCGAGGCATCGAAGATGCCCAGCGAGCCACGCGTCGTGCGGCATTCGCGTGCCACCGCCGCATCCATGTCTTCGCCGGCCTTCGGGAAATAGCGGGCACGCCGCCACAGGCTGACGGGCTCATAGACCGCGCCATTTTCCTCGGCCCAACTATCGATGGGGGTCTTGCGCGTCACCTCGAAATGCCCGCCCCGGTGATATCCGGCAAAGGCGCCGAACGTGGTCGGCGTATAGGGCGGGCGGAAGGTGGTGAGACCCACTTGCGGCACGGGCTTGCCGAGCGCGTCGGCGGCGATGTTGAGCCCGTTGATGTTGGACATCTTGCCCTGGTCGGTGGCCATGCCGTTGGTCGTGTAGCGCTTGACATGCTCGATGGAGCGCATGCCTTCGCGTACGGCCAGGCGCAGGTCCTTTGCGGTCACGTCGTTCTGGTAGTCGACAAAGGCGCGCGCCCGGCCGGGGTTTCGGTCGCTCGGCAGCTCCTTGTGGCTGACGCCGGTTCCATGGCGATCCTTGTCGACAGCATGGCGGCCGGCGACAGGCTTCTTGCCCAGCTCGCGCGCGACCTCGGCCCCCATGGCCGCACCGTCGTTCAGCACCCATTCGATCCCCCAGAGGCCGCGGCCAGCGCCGGCAATGTGGCAGGCCTCGGTCTTGCGGTCGGGCAGGAAGGTCTGCCTCTCGTCGTCCCAGGCGAGCTTGCCCTGAGTATGGGAGAAGAGATGCAGAGACGGCGTCCAGCCGCCAGAGATCAGAAGGCAATCGCAGGCCAGCGTGCGGGCCGATCCCACGCGGTCGCCCTGGACCGGATTGGCGCGCACCGACTTGACGCGCAGGCGTCCCTCGGTGCCGGTGACCGTATGGCCCGACAGCACCTCGATGTTGCGGGAGCGCGCCTCGGCCACAAGGTCGGACCGGGGATTGGCGCGGGTATCGACGATCGCTTCGATCTTCGTGCCGGCGTCGGCGAGATCGAAGGCCCCATACCATGCGCTATCATGGCAGGTCGCCACGACGGCCCTGTTGCCCACCCTGACGCCGAAGCGATTGAGATAGGTCTGGGCGCTGCCGGCCAGCATCACGCCCGGCCGGTCGTTGCCGTCGAAGACCAGCGGCTTTTCCAGCGCGCCCTGCGCCAGGACGACCCGTCCGGCCCGCACGCGCCACAATCTCTCGCGCGGCGTGCCGGCGGTGGGCGATTGCAGATGGTCGGTCAGCTTCTGAGCAAGACCGACCATGTTCTGGTGATAGTAGCCGATGGCCGTGGTGCGCGTCATGACACGCGCGCCGAGCGACTTCAGTTCGTCGAGCGTCGCCTCGAGCCACGCCCAGGCCGGAGCGCCGTCGATCACCGCCTGCGGCTCGCTGAGTAGCGTTCCGCCGGCTTCCGCGTTCTCGTCGACCAGCGTCACGCGCAGGCCAGACCTGGCCGCGCTCAGAGCAGCGGCGAGGCCCGCCGGACCTGCGCCGATCACCAGCACGTCGGTATGCAGATAGCGCGAGGCGTAGGTGTCGGGATCTTCCTCGGTGGGCGACACGCCAAGGCCGGCAGCCGCGCGGATGAAGGGCTCGTAGACCTTGTCCCAGAAGGACTTCGGCCACATGAACGTCTTGTAGTAGAACCCGGCGGAAAACAGCATATAGGCGCGGTCGTTCACGGCGCCGACGTCGAATTTGAGGCTCGGATACCGGTTCTGGCTGGTCGCCTCCAGACCGTCCCATATCTCCTGCACGGTGGCGCGGGTATTGGGCTCGAATCGGCCGGGGCCGTGGCGGACGCCGATAAGGGCGTTCGGCTCTTCCGATCCCGCGGACACGGGACCGCGGGGGCGATGGTACTTGAACGAGCGCCCCATCAGGTGCTCGCCATTGGCCAGCAGCGCGGAGGCGACCGTATCGCCCGCTCGGCCTTCGATGGTCCTGCCGTCGAAGGTGAATCTCACCGGCCGGTTGTGATCGATCCGGCCGCGGCCGGGAACACGCAGGCTCGTCATTCCGCGGCCTCCTTCACGTCGGAGTGGTCAGGGCGCGCCTGGCCCGCCTTGTAGGTCTTGAGGAATTTGTCGCTCACCGTGTCGCGCGCGGCGTTGAAGAAGCGCCCACAGCCGTGCGCATGCCGCCAGCGCTCGAAATGCAGCCCGCGAGCATTGGTGCGAATAAACAGATAGTCGCGCCATTCCTCGTCGCTCATGGACGACGGATCGGCCGGCCTGGCGATGTGCGCCTCGCCGGCATAGGTGAATTCCAGCTCCGGCAGGGTTTCTTCACAATAGGGGCAATGGATCAGAAGCATGTTCGTCTCCTCAATGCGCGACGGCGGCCGCGGCGGCCTCGTCGATCAGGCGGCCGGTGGTGAACCGCTCCAGCGTGAAGGGGGCATTGATCGGATGCGGCTCGTCCTTGGCGACGGTCCAGGCCAGCACGTGAGCCGAGCCGGGCGTCGCCTTGAAGCCGCCGGTGCCCCAGCCGCAGTTGACGTAGAGCCCGGGCACCGGCGTCTTGCCGATGATCGGCGAGCGATCCGGCGTCACGTCGACGATGCCGCCCCATTTGCGCAGCATCCGCATGCGGGTGAAGATCGGGAAGATCTCGCAGATCGCGGCAACTGTATGCTCGATCAGCGGCAGGCCGCCGCGCTGGGAATAGCTGGTGTACTGATCGGTGCCGGAACCGATCACCAGCTCGCCCTTGTCGGACTGGCTGATATAGGCGTGCACCGTGTTCGACATCACCACGCAGGGGAAGATCGGCTTGACCGGCTCCGAAACCAATGCCTGAAGCGGAAAGCTCTCGAGCGGCAGGCGAACGCCGGCGCTGTCCATCACCACGGTGGTGTTGCCTGCGGCGGAAACCGCGACCTTCTTGGCCTTGATGAATCCCTTGGCGGTCTCGACGCCAGTGATACGGCCGTCGGGACCGCGCCGGATCGCGGTGACCGGGCAGTTCTGGATGATGTCCACCCCGCGCGCCGCCGCGCCACGCGCATATCCCCACGCCACCGCATCGTGACGGGCGGTGCCGGCGCGCTGCTGCAGCGCCGCTCCCAAAACCGGATAGCGCGCCGTCGGCGAGATGCTGAGCGGCGGGCAGAACGCCGTGGCCTCCGCGGCCGTCAGCCAACGGTTGT
Source organism: Mesorhizobium sp. L-8-10 (assembly GCF_016756635.1). Lineage (NCBI taxonomy): Bacteria > Pseudomonadati > Pseudomonadota > Alphaproteobacteria > Hyphomicrobiales > Phyllobacteriaceae > Mesorhizobium > Mesorhizobium sp. L-8-10. The sequence goes on from NZ_AP023263.1 coordinate 8,254,616, forward strand.
CGACACCGTTGAGGCGGTTGGAATGGATGTGCCGCTGGAAGCTCTGCACGTCATGCACGTTGTGCGCGAGCATCATCACGCCGCGCTTCGAGTACATGACGTTGTAGTTCAGGTCCTGGCTGAGATTGTCCCACAGGTCCAGCGCATGGTCGTAAAGACGCGCGCTTTCGTCGTAGAGGTAGTTGGAACGGACGATCGTCGTGTTGCGCCCGGTGTTGCCGCCGCCGAGCCAGCCCTTGTCAATCACCGCGACGTTGGTGATGCCGTGCTGCTTGGCCAGGTAGTAGGCCGCGCCCAGCCCGTGCCCGCCGGCGCCGACGATCACCACGTCATATTCCGCTTTCGGCTGGCTTTCGGGCCACTGCGGGGTCCAGTTCTTGTGACCCGTAAGGGCGTTCTTCAAGAGCGACAACGCGGAAAAATGGGTCATGTCAGGCCAGCCCATGCAGGTTCGGTTTTCGGCGTTCTAGTCGAGCAGGAACGGGGAAGACTGGAACAATGCGGCGGCAACATTGTATGATCGCGCCATGGCATCCGTTCCTTCGCGAAACAGACCCGGCAAGAAGCGCCTCAGCGTCGCGTTCCTGCTCGCCGACCGCTTCACGCTTTCCGCCTTCGCCAATTTCGTGGACGTGTTGCGGCTCGCCGCCGACGAGGCCGATCGCTCGCGCCCGATCAATTGCGAATGGACGGTTCTCTCCGCCGACATGAACCCGGTTCGGTCGAGCTGCGGGGTCAAGGTCCAGCCCGAGACCCGCCTGCACAATGCCGGAGAGTACGATTACATCGTCGTGGTCGGTGGTCTCATTCAGGAGGCGCGCGGTCTTTCACCCGAATGCATCGCCTTCCTCCGGTCCGCGGCGCGCAAGGGCGTACCGCTGGTGGGCCTGTGCACCGGCGTCTTCCTGCTCCACGAAGCCGGCCTGCTCGACGGCTATCGCTGCTGCGTTAGCTGGTTTCACCATGACGACTTCCTGGAGCGGTTCGATACCGCCCACCCCGTCTCGGACCAGATCTTCGTCGTCGACCGGGACCGGCTGACCTGCTCGGGCGGACACAGCGCCGCGCATCTGGCTGCATGGCTGGTGGAAAAGCATGTCGGCCGTGTCGCCGCGACGAAGAGCCTGAGCATCATGATCATCGATGAAGCCATGGCCGGGGACAAACCCCAGCCGGGCTTTCGAGGCGACCTGACGGGGCGAGACCCTGTGGTGCGAAAAGCGCTTATCCGGATCAGGCAGAACCTCGAGAATCCGGAGACGGTCGAGGACCTGGCGCGTGGGCTGGGGGTGAGCAGGCGACAACTCGAGCGCCGGTTCCAGGCCGACCTGAACCTCTCACCTTCACGGGCGGAGCTTCGGCTGCGCCTCGACGCCGCACGCCGGATGCTGGAGGCCACCGGGCGGACGGTGACGCAGATCGCGCATGCCACCGGCTTTTGCGATGCGTCGCATCTCATCAACACCTTCAGGGCCGAACTGGGCCTCACGCCATCCGAATACCGGCGGGCGAATTTGCAGGCGGCCGTCTCCGCGCAGCCGCGTGCTGCAGGGGTTCTCGTTCCGGAGCGTTGACGCGTCATTTGAACATCTTGCGTCGCTCCGCAGTCACTTGTGCGTTCATCCGACTGCTACTCTCCTGCATCCGAAAAGGCTTGAGCCAGTGTGGGAGGCCGCATGGTTTCGTCCGCGCCGCAGGAGGTAGGAGGGCGCATACTGATCGCGGAGCGCAATCCCCTCGTCATTGCGGCACTACGCGGGCTTTTCGCCGAAAACGCCCGCTTTTCCATAGCCGACACGGCGCGGACGTCGACCGAGCTCTGCCAAAAGCTCTCCCTGGTAGAAGCGGATTGCGTGCTCCTGAGCTGGCAGCTCGAGGATGCCGAAGCACCCGACGTGCTCGCCGATCTCAGCCGGCTCGGGCTCGACCCCCGGATCGTGCTTTTCGCCGACACCAGCGATCCTTCGGTGATCAATGAGACCATTCGGCTGGGCGTCAACGGCCTCTGCTACCAGTTCGAGGACCCTGAAATCCTCTTCGCGACACTGACCGCGGTCATGAAGGGCCGAATCTGCATTCCCTACACCGCGATTTCGAAGATTTCGAGCACGCCCTTCCAGCAGCTGACGTCGCGCGAGACCGAACTGCTGGGCATGCTCTCAAACGGTTGGTCGAACACCCAGATCGCCAGCCGCACCGGAATCTCCGAAAATACGGTGAAGTACCATCTGAAGAATCTCTACGACAAGCTCGGTGTACGCAATCGCGCCATGGCCGTCGCTCTCTACACCCGGGAGTGCCGGCGCAAGCCGGATCGACTACCCGCCGGGTAGTCGGAACCTACCCACACCTTCGAAGGTCCTACCCGCCCGGGCCGCGATATTGCTGCCCGTTCGGCATTCTTTTCTGCCCGGGCGAGTGTTGTGGCGAAATGGCCCGATGGGCAGCCTGAACATAGCAATCCAGTCCGCCGGCCGACCCGGGCTTCGGACGCCGCATGCAAGTGGAGGACCTATGGCAGGCTACGATCATCTCTTCATTCCCGGCCCCACCAACATACCCGAGCAGGTCCGCCAGGCGATGGACCTGCCGATGGAAGACATGCGCTCCCCGCGCTATCCGGAACTGACGCTGCCGCTCTTCGCCGACCTCAAAACGGTCTTCAGGAACCGGAACGGCCGCGTCTTCATCTATCCCTCGTCGGGCACCGGGGCCTGGGAAGCGGCGATGACCAATGTGCTCTCGCCCGGCGATCGTGTGCTGATGAGCCGCTTCGGCCAGTTCTCGCATCTTTGGGTCGACATGGCCGAGCGTCTCGGCTTCGAAGTCGATTGCCTCGATGTGGAATGGGGCACGGGCGTGCCGGTCGAGCTCTATGCCGAACGTCTCGCCGCCGACGCGGCGCACAGGATCAAGGCGGTCTTCGTCACCCACAACGAAACCGCGACCGGCGTGACCTCCGACGTCGCCGCGGTCCGCGCGGCACTCGACGCCTGCGGCCATCCGGCCCTGCTCTTCGTCGACGGCGTCTCCTCGATCGGCTCGATCGACTTCCGCCAGGACGAGTGGGGCGTCGACTGTGCCGTCTCCGGCTCGCAGAAGGGTTTCATGCTGCCCGCCGGGCTCGGCTTCCTGTCGGTCAGCCAGAAGGCGCTCGATGCTGCCAGGACCGCGCGCCACATGCGCTGCTACTTCGCCTTCGAGGACATGATCAAGGCCAACGACACGGGATACTTCCCCTACACCCCGCCGACGCAGCTGCTGCGCGGCCTGCGCGCCTCGCTGGACCTGATCTTCGAGGAAGGGCTCGAGAATATCTTCGCCCGCCACCGCCACCTTGCGGACGGCGTCCGCGCCGCGGTCTCCGCCTGGGGCCTGAGGCTCTGCGCGACCGAGCCGAAGTGGCATTCCGACACCGTCTCGGCGATCCGCCTGCCCGAGGGCGTCGACGGCGTGGAAGTCATCAGGCACGCCTATCGCGCCTACAACACCTCGCTCGGCAGCGGGCTCTCCAAGGTGGCGGGCAAGGTGTTCCGCATCGGCCATCTCGGCTCGCTCGACGAGGTCATGGTGCTTGGCGCGCTCGGTGCGGTCGAGCTCACGCTGCTCGATTGCGGCGTGAAGATCGAGCCGGGCTCGGGCGTGGCGGCCGCGATCAACCAGTTCCGCTCCGCCGCCGCGATGACGACCGCCAAGGCGGCCTGAAAAGACGAAGGGAGGAATCGGTGAGCCACACGATCAACCATCTGCGCCGGCTCAGGTTGCAGCGCAGCGAGCTCGCCGTGCCGGGCTCGAATCCCGAGATGATCGAGAAGGCGGCCACTTCGGATGCCGACTACGTCTTTCTCGACATCGAGGATGCGGTCGCGCCGCCGGACAAGGAGCGTGCCCGCGCCAACATCGTCCAGGCGCTCAACCAGATAGACTGGCGCGGGCGCGGCAAGACGATCTCGGTCCGCATCAACGGGCTGGACACCCACTACATGTATCGCGACGTCGTCGACCTCATGGAGCAGGCCGGCGACCGGATCGACACGCTGCTGGTGCCGAAGGTCGGCGTGCCCGCCGACCTCTACATGGTCGAGGCCATGGTCAACCAGATCGAGACCGCCCGGGGCTACAAGTCCCGCGTCGGTCTCGAGGCGCTGATCGAGACGGCGCTCGGCATGGCCAATGTCGAGGCCATCGCCGCCTTCGGCGGGAGGCTGGAGGCGATGCATTTCGGCGTCGCCGACTATGCGGCGAGCCTCAAGGCCCGCACCGTCAACATTGGCGGCCTCAACCCCGATTATCCCGGCGACCAGTGGCATTTCGGCCTGTCGCGCATGACGGTTGCCTGCCGCGCCTATGGCCTGCGCGCCATCGACGGTCCGTTCGGTGACTTCTCCGATCCGGACGGCTACAGGGCAGCCGCTCGCCGCGCCGCGGCGCTTGGCATCGAGGGCAAGTGGGCCATCCATCCGAGCCAGATCGCTCTTGCGAACGACATCTTCTCCCCGCCCGAGAAGGAGGTCGAGCGCGCCCGCCGCATCATCAAAGCGCTGAAGGTCGCCGAGAGCAAGGGCAAGGGTGCGGCCTCGCTCGACGGCAAGATGATCGACGCCGCATCCGAGCGCATGGCGCGCAACGTGCTCGCCACCCACGAAGCCATCACCGCCGGCTGCTGAGGGAGGAGAAGATGGACGTTCATGAATACCAGGCCAAGGAACTCCTGTCGCGCTACCAGATCCACATCCCGCGCGGCGGGCTGGCCTACAGCCCGGAGCAGGCGGCCTATCGCGCAAGCGAAATCGGCGGCGACCGCTGGGTCGTGAAGGCACAAATACATTCAGGGGCGCGCGGCAAGGCGGGCGGCATCAAGCTCTGCTCGTCGGACCACGAGATCGTCGAAGCCGCCGACACCATGCTCGGCCGCCGGTTGGCGACACACCAGACCGGTCCGCAAGGCAAGCTGGTCAGCCGCCTCTATATCGAGGAGGCGATGGACATCGAGCGCGAGATCTATGTCGGCTTCGTGCTCGACCGCAAATCCGAGCGCGTCATGATCGTCGCCTCGTCCTCGGGCGGCATGGAGATCGAGGAAATCGCCGAGGCCGAGCCGGACTCGATCATCCGCGCGACCGTCGATCCCGGCGTCGGCATGCAGGACTTCCAGGCGCGCGAGATCGCCTTCGGGCTCGGTCTCGACAATGTCCTGATCGGCCGCGCCACGCAGACGCTGCTCGGCTGCTATCGCGCCTTCGTCGACTATGATGCCTCGATGCTGGAGATCAATCCACTGGTCGTGACCCGCGGTGGCGATCTCGTGGCGCTCGACGCAAAGATGAGCTTCGACGAGAACGCGCTGTTCCGCCGCCCCCACATCTCCGAGATGCGCGACAAGAGCCAGGAGGATCCGCGCGAGACCTTCGCCTCCGACCGTGGCCTCTCCTATGTCGGCCTCGACGGCAACATCGGCTGCATCATCAACGGCGCCGGGCTCGCCATGGCGACCATGGACATGATCAAGATCGCCGGCGGCGAGCCGGCGAACTTCCTCGACATCGGCGGCGGCGCTTCGCCCGAGCGCGTGGCCAAGTCCTTCCGCGCCGTGCTGCGCGACAGGAATGTCGAGACGATCCTCGTCAACATCTTCGCCGGAATCAACCGTTGCGACTGGGTTGCCGAGGGCGTGATCAAGGCGCTGAGGGAGGTCGGCGTGCCGGTTCCTCTGGTCGTGCGCCTCTCCGGCACGAACATGGGGGAAGGTCGGCGCATCCTCGCCGAGTCCGGCGAGAACATCATCATCGCCGAAACGCTGGCCGAGGCCGCCGACAAGGCCGTCGCTGCCTGGCGTTCCCACACCTCCAGCAAGGCTGCCTGAGGGAGGCCCACGCCATGTCCATTCTCCTCGACAAGAACACCCGGGTCATCGTGCAGGGCTTCACCGGCAAGATCGGCAGCTTCCACGCCGAGGACATGAAGCGCTACGGCACCAACGTGGTCGGCGGCGTCACTCCCGGCAAGGGCGGCCAGACCCATCTCGGCATGCCCGTCTTCAACACGGTGAAGGGCGCCGTGCAGGAAACCGGTGCCGAAGCGTCGATCGTCTTCGTGCCGCCGCCCTTCGCGGCCGACTCGATCATGGAGGCGGCCGACGCCGGCATCCGGCTCTGCGTCTGCATCACCGACGGCATTCCCTCCCAGGACATGATCAGGGTCAAGCGATACATGAGGCGCTACCGCTTCGAGGATCGCATGACCCTGATCGGGCCGAACTGCGCGGGAATGATCACGCCGGGCGAGGCGCTGATGGGCATCATGCCGGGCTCGATCTACCTTCCGGGCCGCATCGGCATAGTCGGTCGCTCGGGCACGCTGGGCTATGAAGCCGCGAGCCAGATGAAGGCGCTGGGCATCGGCGTGTCGACCTCGGTCGGCATCGGCGGCGACCCGGTCAACGGGTCGTCCTTCAGGGACATGCTGGAACTCTTCGAGAAGGACCCGAACACCGACGCGGTGCTGATGATCGGCGAGATCGGCGGCCCGCAGGAGGCCGAAGCCGCGCTCTGGGCGCGCGACAACATGAAGAAGCCGCTGATCGCCTATATCGCCGGCCTGTCCGCTCCCAAGGGAAGACGCATGGGCCATGCCGGCGCGATCATCTCCGCGTTCGGGGAATCGGCGCAGGAAAAGGTCGAGATACTCAAGGGCGCCGGCGTCACCATTGTGCCGACGCCGTCCTCATTCGGCGAGACGGTGGCGGACGTGCTGTCGGTCATGAGCAGGGCCGCCTGATGGCAACGCCCCGCATACTCGTGACCCGGCGCTGGCCGCAAGAGGTGGAGCGCGTGCTCGCCGCCCGCTTCGACGCCACACTGAACGAGAGCGATCGGCCGCTGACGGAAGCGGAATTGGCCGCGGCGTTGAAGGACTTCGACGCCGTTCTGCCGACGGTGAGCGACCAGCTGCCGGCCGCGGTCTTCGACCAGAAAGGCATTCGCACGAAGATACTCGGCAATTTCGGCGTCGGCTTCAATCACATCGACGTCTCCGCCGCCAGGGCGGCCGGTGTGGCGGTCACCAACACGCCGGGCGTGCTGACCGACTGCACCGCCGACATCGCCCTGACCCTGATGCTGATGGTCGCCCGCCGCGCCGGGGAGGGCGAGCGGCAGCTTCGCGCCGGTGAGTGGCAGGGCTGGCGCCCAACCCACATGCTGGGCAGCGCTCTCGGCGGCAAGACGCTCGGCATCATCGGCATGGGGCGGATCGGCAAGGCCACCGCGCGGCGCGCCCATTTCGGCTTCGGCATGGCGATCGTCTTCTACAACCGCTCGACGGTCGACGATGAGGAAACGCGCGCCATGAAGGCGCGTCAGCTGACCTTGATCGACGAGGTGATGGGGGCGAGCGATTTCATCTCGCTGCATTGCCCCGGCGGCGCGGAGAACCGGCACCTGATCGATGCGCAGCGCCTCGGGCTGATGAAGCCGGGCGGGTTTCTGATCAACACCGCGCGTGGCGACGTCGTCGACACAGAGGCCCTCGTCGAGGCACTGAGGTCGCGGTCGATCGCCGGCGCCGGGCTCGACGTCTACGAAGGCGAGCCGTCGATCCCCGCAGGCCTTACGGATATCGAGAATGTCGTGCTTCTTCCGCATCTCGGCAGCGCGACGGCCGAGACGCGGAGGGCCATGGGCATGAAGGTGGTCGACAACGTCACTGCCTTCTTCGACGGCCGCGATCCTCCCGACAGGGTCGCATGAGCCGAGATACCGGAGCCGTTCCTTGCCGATCAAGAAGCTACTTGTCGCCAATCGATCCGAGATTGCGATCCGTGTTTTCCGGGCTGCGAACGAGCTGGGCATCCAGACGGTGGCGATCTGGGCGGAGGAGGACAAATATTCGCTGCACAGGTTCAAGGCGGACGAGTCCTACCAGATCGGCCGCGGCCCGCATCTGCGGAAGGAGATGGGGCCGATCGAGAGCTATCTGTCGATTGACGAGGTGATCCGGGTGGCGCGGCTGGCCGGCGCCGACGCGATCCATCCGGGCTACGGCCTGTTGTCGGAAAGCCCCGAGTTCGCCGAGGCCTGCGCGGAGAACGGCATCACCTTCATCGGGCCCAGCCCCGAGACCATGCGCCGGCTGGGCAACAAGGTGGCGGCGCGCAAGCTGGCGATCGAGATCGGCGTGCCGGTAGTGCCGGCGACCGAGCCGCTGCCGGACGACATGGGCGCGGTGAAGAGGATGGCGGCCGCGATCGGCTATCCGGTGATGCTGAAGGCGTCGTGGGGCGGCGGCGGGCGCGGCATGCGGGCGATCCGTGCCGAGGCCGACCTGGCGCGCGAGGTGACGGAAGCCAAGCGCGAGGCCAAGGCCGCCTTCGGCAAGGACGAGGTCTATCTGGAGAAGCTGGTCGAACGCGCGCGTCACGTCGAGGTGCAGGTGCTCGGCGACCGCCACGGCAATTGCGTGCACCTCTTCGAGCGCGACTGCTCGATCCAGCGCCGCAACCAGAAGGTCGTCGAGCGCGCGCCGGCGCCCTATCTCGAAGACGCCCGCCGCGCCGAGCTCTGCGGCCATGCGCTGAAGATCGCCAAGGCAACGAGCTATGTCGGCGCCGGCACGGTCGAGTTCCTGCAGGATGCCGACACCGGAAAATTCTACTTCATCGAGGTCAATCCGCGCATCCAGGTCGAGCACACCGTCACCGAGGAGGTGACCGGCATCGACATCGTCAAGGCGCAGATCCATATCCTCGACAGCGCCGCCATCGGCACGCCGGAGGCCGGCGTGCCCGCTCAAGATCACATCCGCCTCAACGGCCACGCGCTGCAGTGCCGCATCACCACCGAGGACCCGGAGCAGAACTTCATCCCCGACTATGGCCGCATCACCGCCTATCGCGGCGCGACCGGCTTCGGCATCCGCCTCGACGGCGGCACCGCCTATTCGGGTGCGGTGATCACGCGCTTCTACGATCCGCTGCTGGAGAAGGTGACGGCCTGGGCGCCGACCGCCGAGGAAGCGCGGCTCAGGATGGACCGGGCGCTGCGCGAGTTCCGCATCCGCGGCGTGGCGACGAACCTCACCTTCCTGGAAGCGATCATCGGCCACCGGGCCTTCCGCGACAATTCCTATACGACCCGCTTCATCGACACGACGCCCGAGCTCTCCACCCAGGTGAAGCGCCGCGACCGCGCGACCAAGCTCCTGAACTACGTCGCCGACGTCACCGTTAACGGCCACCCGGAGACGCGCGGCCGGCCGAAGCCGGCGGCGGAGGCGGCAGCGCCCGTCGTTCCCTTCGTCGGCGGCGAGGCGCCGCAGGGCAGCAAGCAGCGCCTCGACCGGCTGGGGGCGGAGAAGTTCGCCCAATGGATGCGGGCCGAGAAGCGCGTGCTGGTCACCGACACGACCATGCGCGACGGCCACCAGTCGCTGCTCGCCACGCGCATGCGCAGCTTCGACATCGCGCGCGTGGCGGGCGCCTATGCCCGCGCCCTGCCGCAGCTGCTGTCGCTCGAATGCTGGGGCGGCGCCACCTTCGACGTCGCCATGCGCTTCCTGACCGAGGACCCCTGGGAGCGGCTCGACCTGATCCGCAAGGGCGCGCCCAACCTGCTCCTGCAGATGCTGCTGAGGGGCGCCAACGGCGTCGGCTACACCAACTATCCCGACAATGTGGTCAGGCACTTCGTCAAGCAGGCGGCCGCCGGCGGCATCGACCTCTTCCGCGTCTTCGATTGCCTGAACTGGGTCGAGAACATGCGCGTCGCCATGGACGCGGTCCGCGCCGAGGGCAGGCTCTGCGAGGCGGCGATGTGCTACACGGGCGACATCCTCGACCCGGCGCGGGCCAAGTACGACCTCAAATACTATGTCGCGCTGGCCAGCGAGCTGGAGGCCGCCGGCGCCCACATCATCGCCGTCAAGGACATGGCCGGGCTCCTGAAGCCCGCCGCGGCGAAGGTGCTGTTCAAGGCGCCGCGCGAGGCGACCGACCTGCCGATCCATTTCCACACGCACGACACCTCGGGCATCGCGACGGCGACGGTGCTGGCGGCGGTGGAGAGCGGCGTCGACGCGGTCGATGCGGCGATGGACGCGCTGTCGGGCAACACCTCGCAGCCCTGCCTCGGCTCGATCGTCGAGGCGCTCAAGGGCAGCGAGCGCGATCCCGGCCTCGACCCGGCCTGGATCAGGCGGCTTTCCTTCTACTGGGAGGCGGTGCGCAACCAGTATGCCGCCTTCGAGAGCGACCTGAAGGGACCGGCCTCGGAAGTCTATCTGCACGAGATGCCGGGCGGCCAGTTCACCAATCTGAAGGAGCAGGCGCGCTCGCTGGGGCTGGAGACGCGCTGGCACGAGGTGGCGCAGGCCTATCACGACGTCAATTTGATGTTCGGAGACATCGTCAAGGTGACGCCGTCCTCCAAGGTGGTCGGCGACATGGCGCTGATGATGGTCTCCCAGGAGCTGACCGTCGCCGATGTCGAGAACCCGGGCCGGGACATCGCCTTTCCCGACTCGGTCGTCTCCATGCTGCGCGGCGATCTCGGCCAGTCGCCCGGCGGCTGGCCGGCGGGACTGCAGAAGAAGGCGCTGAAGGGCGAGACGCCGATCACGGCACGTCCCGGCTCGCTGCTTGCCGATGCCGACCTTTCGGCGGCGCGCGCGCAGGCCGAGGAGAAGGCCGGCCGCGGCCTCTCGGAGCTCGAGTTCGCCTCGGCGCTGATGTATCCGAAGGTCTTTGCCGACTTCGCCGCCGCCCAGGAGACCTACGGGCCGGTCAGCGTGCTGCCGACGCCGACCTATTTCTACGGCATGGCGCCGGAGGAGGAGATCTTCGTCGACATCGAGAAGGGCAAGACGCTGGTGATCCGCTGCCTCGCCGTCGGCGACACCGACGAGAAGGGCATGGTCACCGTCTTCTTCGAGCTTAACGGCCAGCCGCGCCGCGTCAAGGTGCCCGACCGCGCCCACGGCGCCGCCAACGGCAAGGCCCGCCGCAAGGCCGAGCCCGGCAACGAGGCCCATGTCGGCGCGCCGATGCCGGGCGTCGTCTCCACCCTCGCCGTCGCCCCCGGCCAGCCGGTCAAGGCCGGCGACGTGCTGCTCTCCATCGAAGCCATGAAAATGGAGACCGCCCTCCACGCCGAACGCGACGGCGCCATCGCAGAAGTCCTCGTCCGCGCCGGCGACCAGATCGACGCAAAGGACCTGCTCGTCGTCTATGCGTAATGCGCTTCTTTGCTGGCGTCGCGGCCTGCCGATCCTGCCCATCCGGGGCGAGGCCGGCCGGCCGCGTGTGACCGCTCCTACGGGCAGTCGGATTCGGCACTTGACTTCGCGAAAAAAAGATACATACTGACCTGTATCTTCTTGTAGCGGGCCGGCGAGATGACGCGAAGGCGGACACAGGACGAGCGCAGTGCGGAGACGCGGCGGCTTCTGCATGAAGCGACGATCGCCTCCCTTCTCGAAGTTGGGTATGCCAATACCAGCACTCCCGGCATCGTGCAGCGGGCCGGCGTTTCGCGTGGCGCGCAGACCCATCACTATCCGGGCAAGATCGACCTGATCGTGGCCGCGACCGAAGCCATGTTCGACGGCTTTGCCGGCGATGTCGAGAAACTTGCCGCCGGCTTGCGCCGCGGGGACTACGATCTCGACTCCTTCGTCGACAGACTCTGGTCGGAGCTGTTAAATGGAACCTGGTTCTATGCGTCGCTGGAAATCATCGTCGCGGCGCGCGGCGACGAGAATCTTCGCCTGCGGCTGGCGCCATTGATTCTCGATCTGCATGGCCGTTTCGAAGCTGCCTGGGAGGCGACTTTCGTGGCCGCGGATGCCCAGTCGGTTTCGTCGCGCGTGGCGATGAATCTCGTGATGAACGTGTTTCGCGGCATGGCCGTTCAGGCCGTGCTGCGCAAGGAGACGCATTACTATGCCGAGATGGTGCAGGCCGTCAAAAGCATACTGCGTTCTCATGTGACCGCCGTCACCAAGATGGTCGCGTGATCCAAGAAAGTCGCGCGTCCCAATAAAAAACAGATCGACCTGTTTGTAACAAGGGGAAATGACATGAAAGTCACACTGAAGAAACTTGGGCTGCTCGCAGCCGTCGCATTCCTTGCCGCCGGTCCGGCCCTTGCCGGAGAAACGACGGGCATTACCGATGACAGCATCAAGATCGGCGTCATGGGGCCGTTCAGCGGCAACGCGTCCTCCTACAGCAAGGCCGAAATCGGCCTGATGGCATTCTACAACATGATCAACGAAGAAGGCGGGATCAACGGCCGCAAGCTGGTGGCGATCCAGGAGGATACCGCCTGCGATCCGGCGAAGGCGCTCGCCGCCGCCAAGAAGCTGATCCATCAGGACCAGGTTTTCATGCTGCACGGCAATTCGTGCAGCGGCGCCGCCGTCTCGATCAAGCCGGACATCGTCGATGCGGGATTGCCCTGGATCGTCGCACATGCCGTCAGCGATACGATCTCGACGCCTCCGACCAGGAACATTTTCCATGGCGTGCCGACCGGCGACACCAACGGCGAGGCCATGGCCGCCTTCGTGCTCTCCAAACCCGGCGCCCAGAAGATCGCCATAGTCGAGCATTCGAACGACTGGGCGCACTCCTACACCAACCCGGCCCGTGCCTATCTCAAGGCGCATGGCGTCGAGCCGGTTCTCGAACTCGTGATGGAGCGCGGCCAGACCGACGCGACCGCGCAGGTTCTGCAACTGCGCCAGGCGCAGCCCGACTTCATCATCGGCGCGCTTTACGAGGCCGAGACCGCCATCTTCCTGCGCGACATGAAGAAGTACGGCCTCGAAACGCCCGTCATGGGAACCGCCGGCACCGACCTGGAGAACACGCTGAAGCGCGTGGGCGACCTCGATACGGTCAAGAACTACTTCGTGCTCCATCCCTATGTCGACAACCTCGACGGACCGCGCATGAAGAAGTGGGCGGACATGATCCACAAGTATTACCCGGACGAGGAACTGACGAACTTCTCCTACATCTCGATCGGCTCCGGGATCGCCCTGGTCGAGGCCCTGAAGGCGGTCGGCCAGGATCTGACGCGGTCGAAGCTCATCGACGCGCTCGACAACATCGAGAGCCTCGACACCGGCATCCTCTCTGCTCCCGTCACCTGGTCGGCCGACGAGCGCCGGGGTGTGAAGGGGTCTGCCGTCGCGGGCTTCGTCGACGGCAAGCCGACCGTCCTGAAGGCCTGGGCGACCGCGTACGAATAAGGCCGGTGCGGGGCCGGAGCGATCCGGCCCCGGCTCCCGTCCGTCAGCCACCTATCCAGCAAGGGCACGGGCCCATGTTCCTGCAGCTTACCCTCAGCGGCGCGTCACAGGGTGCGATCTATGCTCTGATCGCCCTGTCACTCACCGTCGTCTATCGCTCGACGACCATCGTCAATTTCGGCCACGGCGACTTCGTCATGGCCGGCGCGTTCCTCGCATACATGCTCGTCATAGGTGTCGGCGTCGCTTTCCTGCCGGCGAGCGTCCTGGCCATTGTCGCGATGTTCGCGCTCGGCCTGTGCTTCAGCCGCGGTCTCATCCGGCCGATCAAGGGTGGACCGCATATCGGCCTGGCGCTGATGAGCATCTCGTTCGGTTTCATGCTGAGAGGGATCGCGAGAACCGTCTGGGGCCGAGAGGTTCTGCCCATGCCGCGCGTCTTCGACATCGATCCGATCTTCATCGGCTCGGTGGTGATCACCGGAGACGCGCTCTTCACGATCGGCATCGTCGCCGTGCTGCTCGCCGCCTTCTTCGCCCTGCTGCAGTTCACCGACATCGGCAAGATGGTGCAGGCAGTCTATCAGTCCGAGCGCGGGGCGCGCCTCATCGGCATCAATGTCGGCCGCTTCCATGATTTCAGCTGGGGCATCGGCGCCGCGCTCGGGGCCGTCGCCGGCGTGCTCATCGCGCCGATCTCCTTCCTTCACCCGGACCTTGGCGCGAGCTTCCTCATCAAGGGATTCGCGGCCATGACGCTCGGCGGCTTCGGTTCGCTGGGCGGAGCGGTTGTCGGCGGCTTGCTGCTCGGCGTCGCGGAGCAATATTCCGGCGCCTATCTCGACACCGCCCTCATCGACATCACGGCCTACCTCCTGATCGTCGTCGTCCTGATCGCGCGACCGCGTGGCCTCTTCGGCCGCAAGGTCGTGGTGAAAGTCTGAGGTTGACCATCATGCAGGCGTCCTCGATCACCATGTCCAAGCGCAGGCGGATATTCTGGCTGGTCCCGCTCGCCGCTCTTGCGGTTCCGCTCTTCACCAACCCGTATACGCAGTTCATCGCCAATGGCATGCTCGTCTACACGCTGGTCACGCTCGGCTTTTCGGTCGTCATCGGCAATCTGGGCCAGCTTGCCTTCGCCAACACCGCGTTCTTCGGCATCGGCGCCTATGTGTCGGCCATAGCGGGCAGCGCGCTCGGGTTTCCCTGGCTCGTCACGGTGCCGCTGGCCGGCTTGGCGGGCGCGGCCGGCGGTTTTCTAGCATCCGCGGCCGCCCTGCGTGGCATCCGGCTCTACTACCTCGCCATCGTCACCATGGCATTCGGCGAACTGATGCGCTGGTTCTACACCCACGCGAGCGCCGTCACCGGCGGCACCGACGGCCTGCCGGTTTCCCGGCAGCATGATTTCGGGATCGCGCTCACGTCGGACACGGTCCAGTTCTACATCTTTCTCGCCATCACCTGCCTGCTCGTCGCCGGAACCGTCAACCTGCTGCGTTCGCGCATCGGTCGGGCGATCATCGCTGTCCGTGAAAATGAAATCGCCACGGCGTCTCTCGGCATTCCGACATCGAAGATCATCGTGACCGCCTTCATGTGGTCAGGTTTCGTCGTCGGTGTCGCGGGATCGATGTTTGCCCTCCACACGGGCCGCGTCTTTCCCGAATCCTTCGGCCTGACCCAGTTGATCATCAACTTCGCCATGGTGCTCGTCGGCGGACTGGGGTCGGTCGCTGGCGCGGTGCTCGGCGCCGTCGCATTGACCGCCCTGCCGGAATACGTGCGCGCCTTCCCCGGAATGGAAGAGATATTCTTCGGTGTCATCGTGATGGCAGTGCTGCTGGTGATGCCCAAGGGGCTCGCGAGCCTGCTTGCCCGTTTTTCGCCCCTCTTCCAGCAACGCTATCACAGGGATTGAGGCCGATGGCATCCTTGCTCGAAGTCCAGGGTCTCGGTGTCCGTTTCTCCGGCCTGAAGGCACTGGATGACGTCTCGTTCCGACTGGAGGCTGGACAGGTACGCGCCGTCATCGGCCCCAACGGCGCCGGAAAGACGACGCTGTTCAACGCCATTTCCGGCTATGTGCGCCCGACGACCGGCTCGGTCCTGCTGAACGGCGTCGAGATCGCCCGCAATTCCCCGCACCATATCGCGGAGAAGGGGCTGCGCCGCACCTTCCAGAACGGCGGTCTGTTTCCCGCGCTGACCGTGCTGGAAAACGTCATGACCGGCCTCCATCCCCAGACTGGGGGCTCGTTCATCGATATCCTGCTTGGCCGCAGGAAGGCGATCGAAGCCGAGATCGAAGCACGCGAGAGAGCGCGTGAACTGCTCAAGCTGATGAGCATGGATCACATGGCCGAAACGCCCGCGGGCGATCTTTCGGGCGGTCAGCAGCGGATCGTCGAGATCGTCCGCACCGTTGCCTGCGAGCCGCCCGTCCTGCTTCTCGACGAGCCTGCGGTCGGACTTTCGCCCGTTGCCCGGCAACAGATGATGGACATCATCAAGCGTCTTTCCGGGGAAAAAGGCGTGGGCATTCTCCTCATCGAGCACGCCGTCGAACTGGTCATGGCCGCAGCCGATCGCATCCTCGTCATGGCAGCCGGCGTGCGCATTGCCGAAGGCACGCCGGAAGAAATTCGCTCGGACAAGGCGGTTTTGGAGGCCTATCTCGGTCATGGATGACATCCTGCTTGCGATCACCGACCTGCATGTGAGCTATGGCAAGAAGGCCATTCTGCGAGGCGCGACCTATGACGTGCGCAAGGGCGAATGCCTGACGCTGCTCGGCGCCAACGGTTCCGGCAAGTCGACCTCGATGAACGCGATCTGCGGCTTCGTCAAACCGGTCTCCGGCTCGGTCAAGCTGAACGGCATGGAACTCGCCGGTCAGGATCCGCACGTCATCTTCACCCAAGGCATCGCCCAGGTTTCGCAGGCCCGGGATCTGTTTCCCGACCTCTCGGTCGAAGATAACCTCCGCCTCGGCGCCATGCAGCGCGGCAGGGCGGGCGCATTGCAGAAGCTTTCGCGCATCTACGAGCGATTCCCGCGTCTGGCAGAGCGACGTCGGCAGGCAACCCGCACGCTCTCTGGCGGCGAGCAGCAGATGGTGGCAATCGGCCGGGCGCTGATGTCCGATCCGCTGCTCCTGCTTCTCGACGAGCCCTCGGGCGGACTTTCCCCTCAGTTCTGCGAGGAGGTTGCCCGCATCGTCGATGCCCTCAAGGCCGACGGCGTGACGATGCTGATGGTCGAGCAGAACCTCAACCTGGCCTTCCGGACCGCCGATCGTTTCATCGTGCTTCGCGACGGACAGGTAGTCGACGGCGGCGACGTCGCCGCCATGGCGGGCGATCACGATGCGATCGTCCGCAACATCTATCTCTGAGAACAAAAGGAAAAGTCGCATGAGCACAGGCGGTTTGCACCAAGACCTGGTCGTCTTCGATGGATTGATCATTTCCAAATGGGGCGAAGAGGTCTTCGACGCCATGCGTCTCGGCGGCCTGACGGGCGCCAACTGCACCTGTTCCGTCTGGGAAAACTTCCGCGACACGATGCTGAACATCGGCGAATGGAACAGGATGTTCGCAAAATACCCCGACCGGCTGGTCAAGGCCCGCACGGCCGACGACATCCGTCAGGCGAAGAAGGATGGCAAGACGGCGATCGTCCTCGGTTTCCAGAACACCTCGGCTTTCGAGGATCGTCTGGAGTTCGTCGAGATATTCAAGCAGCAGGGCGTCGGCATCGTGCAGATGACCTACAATACCCAGAATCTCGTCGGATGTGGATGCTACGAATCCCGTGACAGCGGCCTTTCCGATTTCGGTCATGACGTGGTTGCCGAGATGAACCGTGTCGGCATGCTCTGCGACCTGAGCCATGTCGGGCCCAACACCTCGCGCGACGTGATCCTCGCTTCGAAAAAGCCCGTCGCCTACAGCCACTGCCTGCCGAGCGGCCTGAAGCAACATCCGCGCAACAAGTCTGACGATCAGCTCCGCTTCATTGCCGATCACGAAGGCTTCGTCGGCGTGACGATGTTCCCGCCCTTCCTGAGCCGTGGCAATGACTCGACCATCGATGACTATGTCGAGGCGATCGACTACGTCATCAACCTCGTCGGTGAAGACCAGGTGGGCTTCGGGACGGACTTCACAATGGGCTATGGCACGCCGTTCTTCGAATACCTCAACCGGGACAAGGGTGACGGCCGCCAGCTGACCGAGTTCTGGAAAGTCGACTTCCCAGACGGCCTCGGCTCGATTGCCGATTATCCGAACCTGACGGCGGCCATGGAGCGCGCCGGTTGGTCGCAATCCCGCATCCGCAAGGTCATGGGCGAAAACTGGCTCGGTCTTCTCGACCGCGTCCTTTGACGGCTCGTCCGGCGAAGGACGCGGAGCCGGCGGTTTTGCGAGGTCCCGGCAGTCTGGACAAAGGAATGGGGGGCGCGGGCCCGACCCGCGCCCCCTTTGGCCTGCGATATCAGGCCGCCTGAGGCAGGGCGCGCTCGTCGCGCAGGCAGACCCAGGCCGCATACGTCATCAGCACGAGCAGCAGGGCGAAGGGGAAGCCGGTCGCGATCGCACCCGCCTGAAGGGCGGCGAGGCCGCCGCCGAGCAAAAGGACGATCGCCACCAGACCTTCGAAGATCGCCCAGAACACGCGCTGCGCTACGGGCGCGTCCACCTTGCCGCCGGCGGTGATGGTATCGATCACCAGCGATCCGGAGTCGGAGGAGGTGACGAAGAAGACCACCACCAGCACGATGCCGATCAGCGATGTGATTCCGGCCAGCGGCAGCGCCTGCAGCATGCGGAAAAGCGACAGTTCAGGCACGTAGTCGACCACGGTCTGCTGCACGCCCGTATAACCATCGGCGAGGAACTGGCTCAGTGCCGTGCCGCCGAATGTCGTCATCCACAGGATGGAGACGAGCGTCGGGATGATCAGCACGCAGGTGATGAACTCGCGCACCGTGCGGCCGCGCGAGACGCGGGCGATGAACATTCCGACAAAGGGCGACCAGGAAATCCACCAGGCCCAGTAGAAGGTCGTCCAGCCATGCAGGAATCCGTCATCCTCGCGGCCGATCCAATTCGAGAGCGCGGGCAACTCCTTCACATAGTACCAGGTGTTCTGGAAGAAGCCGGTGATGATCGCCGTCGTCGGCCCGAGCACGATGACGAACAGAAGCAGCAGCACGGCGAGCAACATGTTCAGCTCCGAAAGCCGCTTCACACCGGCATCGAGACCCGCCACCACCGAGGCAAGAGCCAGGCCGGTGATGACCATGATGAGGATGACCTTCATCGTGTCGGTGTTGGGCACGCCGTAGAGATCGTTGAGGCCGGCAAGCGCCTGCGAGGCGCCGAAGCCGAGCGAGGTAGCAAGGCCGAACAAGGTGGCAAACACCGCCATGATGTCGATGACGTGGCCGATCCAGCCGCGCACCCGATCGCCGAAGATCGGATAGAAGGCCGAACGTATCGAGAGCGGCAGCCCCTTGTTGTAGGCGGCAAGCGATAGCGAAAGCGCGACGATCGCGTACATCGCCCAGGGATGCAGCCCCCAATGGAAGATCGTTGCTGCCATTCCGGTCGCGCGCGCGGTCTCGATCACCGCCGGATCCGAGACGAGCTGGCCGTCGACGAGCGGCGGCGTGATGCCGAGCGGCGGATTGTTGAAATGGTACATCGGCTCCAGGACGCCGAAGAACATCAGGCCGATACCCATGCCGGCCGCAAACAGCATGGCGAACCATCCGGCATAAGAGTAGTCGGGCCTGGCGTCCGCGCCTCCGATACGCACCTTGCCCAGCGGCGAGAAGACGAGCGCGATGCAGAAGAGCACGAACAGATTGGCGGAGAGCATGAAGACCCAGTCGAAGGCCGATGTAAGCCAGCTGCGCAGGCCGCCAAGCACGGCGCCTGCCGAGTCCCTGAAAATCAAAGTGACGATGACAAAAGCGACGATGGTGACCGCCGAAACGAAGAAGACCGGATTGTGCACGTCGAGGCCGAGCACCTGGATGTTGTCTTGACCGGGCTCGAGCCCGTGATCCTCGAACACGACTGCATTCGCATGACTGTCCGGCATGGAGTCCTCCCTTTGTTTGACTGCCCCCCGTGAGTGATGCGTCTTGGGATGGTTTCTGTGTTCCCCGCAGAGCAACGTGACGCAATCAGCGCGACGCACTCCGCCTGATCGCGACTCGGACGGGATGAAATGCGACCTTTCGCTCAATCTCACAGGAGACTCAGGATGTGGGCTCCGGAGCTTTCGGGCAAAGCTCCTGCTCGCCGGCATGGGGGACAAGCTCTGCAGCCCACGCATCGTTCGGCGCCCAGTTTGACGCGGAGCACTGCCGCAGTGTCTGCGCATCAAATTGGCTGGTTCCGTCGCAAACTTTCCGTCAAGATCATCTGGGGCATGAAGGCTCCTCCACTGGAGGAGGGTTTTCATGTTCAAGGGTCGCCATTTCGACCGGTCGGTGATCTCGCTGTGTGTCCGCTGGTACCTGGCCTACAATCTCAGCCTGCGCGATCTGGAAGAGATGCTTGCGGAGCGCGGTATCGGCGTCGACCATTCGACGATCCACCGCTGGGTCGTTCACTTTGCGCCAATGCTGCTGGAATGCTTCAACCGCCGGAAGCGCGCCGTCACCGGCAAGTGGCACATCGATGAGACCTACATCAAGGTCCGTGGTCGCTGGATGTATCTTTACCGCGCCATCGACAGCGTCGGCGACACGGTCGAATTCTTCTTCAGCGAGGACCGTGACCTGCAGGCTGCAAAACGCTTCATCCGCAAGGCCCTGAAGCGCCATGGGCGTCCGGAACGCATTATCATTGACGGCAGCCAGACGAACCGCGAGGCAATCATTGCCTGCGACGGTGAGAGCCGGCTGCGGGAGCGATCGCAACGGCCACTGAAGCCGATACGCATCCGGCAAAGCCAATACATGAACAACCGGATCGAGCAGGACCATCGGCGTATCAAGCGCCGGATCCGCCCGATGCTCGGCTTCAAATCGGCCGCCAGCGCAGCGACGATATTGTCCGGCATCGAAATGGTTCACATGATGCGCAAACGTCAGGCGAGGTATGCCTATGATCCGGCCCCATCGCTTGCCAAGCAGTTCAGCATTCTCGCTGCCTGAGGACACAAAGGGGCTTTCCCGCGTTTCCGATTCGAGTTTGCGACGGAACCGGGTGAACCTGCTCGTCAATCGACCATCGACGGCGGCGCCAGTTCCAAAGGCCTGCCTATGGCGGCGCGCCGATGCCAATACGCCAGAGTCGAGCGGCACTAGACTGATGGCGATCGGGAGTCTGACCCAGGTTGCGCTCCCCTCAGTAGGGGGCGCCGCGCCGCACGATCCCGGCTCCGGCATTTCCGCGGGTGCGACAGAACGCTCCAAGGTCGTCGACAAGAGCGCGAGTGTCGCCTTCTGGCGCGCTGACAATCGTGCCCTCAATACGATAGCGCCGCCCACGAACGAAGAGGATTGAGGCATGTCAGGGTTTCCCGAAAGGGCGAGGGTTGTCATTGTTGGGCTCGGCGGCATTGTCGGCGCTTCGGTCGCCCATCACCTCATCGCCCGCGGCTGGGATGACATCGTCGGCACCGACAAGTCCGGCATTCCGACCGATACTGGCTCGACCGCGCACGCCTCGGACTTCTGCTACGCGACCAGCCACGACAATCTCACGTGCTGGACGACTCTCTACTCCATCGATTTCTACGAGAAGATAGGACACTACGCACGGATCGGCGGGATCGAGGTCGCGCGCGTCGGCGACGACGGCCGCATGGACGAGATCAGGCGCAAGGTGGACTCCGCCAGGGCTTTCGGCACTCGCGCGCGGCTGATCGATCCCGCCGATATCAAGGCGAAGTTTCCGCTCCTGGAAGAGAGCATGGTGCAGGGCGGCCTGTGGGATCCCGACGCCGGCCTCGTCATCCCGCGCTCGCAGACGGTCGCCGGCAAGCTGGTCGACCAGGCTGTCGCGGACGGCAAGCTGCAGGCCTTCGCCAACACCTCGGCGAAATCGCTGGTGATCGAGAACGGCCGTGTCAAGGGCGTGGCGACCGATCGCGGCACGATTCATGCAGACTACGTGGTGGTCTGTGCGGGCCTGTGGGGCCGGTTGATCGCCGAGATGGCCGGCGAGGACCTGCCGGTCATGCCCGTCGACCATCCGCTCACCTTCTTCGGCCCCTATACGGAGTTCGCCGGCACCGGCAAGAGATCGGCTGGCCGCTGCTGCGCGACCAGGGCAACTCGGCCTATATGCGCGACACGGGCGATCCCAAGACCGCCGAAGGCGGACAGATCGAGTGGGGCTACTACGAAGAGCACGAGCCGCGCCTCGTGCATCCCCGCGACCTCCTGGAGAAGGAACAGGCGCGGCTGTCGCCCTCCCAGCGCGACCTCGACATGGAGCAGGTCCTCGCGCCGCTGGAGCGGGCAATCCAGCTGACGCCGATCCTTGGCGAACTCGGCTACAATGAGGGGCATTCCTTCAACGGCCTCTTGCAAACCACGACCGACGGCGGGCCTTCGATGGGCGAGAGCCAGAAGGTGCGGGGGCTCTGGTACGCGGTCGGCATCTGGGTCAAGGACGGCCCCGGCATGGGCAAGCTCATCGCCGACTGGATGACCGACGGCCGCACCGCGATCGATCACAACCGCATCGACTTCGCCCGCTTTAACCCGTTCCAGCTCCAGGAGAAATACATCGAGGAGCGGTGCACCGAAACGGCGATGAAAATCTACAACCCGCCGGTACATCCGCGCGAGCCCTTCGCCGGCGGCCGCGGCATCCGCCGTTCGCCGTTCTACGAGCGCGAGAAAGAGCTCGGCGGCCATTTCATGGAACTCGGCGGCTGGGAGCGCGCCCACGGCTATGCGGCCAACGAGCACCTGCTGGAGAAATACGCCGGCCGGGTCCCGGTCCGCGAGAACGAGTGGGACAACCGCCACTTCTGGCCGGTGTCGAACGCCGAGCACCTGGAACTGAGCGAGAACTGCGGCATCGTCAACCTGTCGCACTTCCACATCACCGACATCGAAGGCCCCGACCATGTGGCGCTGATGGAATGGCTTTGCGCCGCGAGGATCGGTGGCGATGCCAACATCGGCAAGGGCATCTATACCCATTTCCTCGACGACGAGGGGATGGTGCGCGCGGATTTTACCGTAATCCGCATGGCCGACCGCTGCCGGATGATCAACGGCGCCGACGCGGGTCCGCGCGACTTCCACTACATGCGGCGAGTCGCGAGCGACAAGGGTTTCGACGTCACGGTGACCGACGTCACCGAGAAGTTCGTCACCATCGGCATCTGGGGGCCGAATGCACGCGCCAACCTGCGTAAGGTGGTCGACGATCCGGATGGCCTTGCGCCGGAGAACTTCCCCTTCGCCGCGATTAGGCCGATCCGCGTCGCCGGCAAGGACGTCACTGCCTTCCGCATCTCCTACGTTGGCGAGCAGGGCTGGGAGCTGCACATGCGCTACGAGGACGGGCTGGCCGTCTGGGATGCGCTGCGCTCGACCGGTGCCATTGCGGTGGGCGTCGAGACCTATGCGAACACTCGCCGCATGGAAAAGAGCCTGCGGCTCCAGAACGCCGACCTGCTGACGGAGTACAATCTGCTCGAGGCGGACCTTGCGCGCCCGAAAGTCAAGGAGGCGGACTTCCGCGGCAAGGCGAAGCACCTGGAACATCGCGCCCGCGAGCATCAGCCGGCAATGCTCTGCACGCTGGTGATGACGGAGAACGTCGACGGCAAGGGCGTCGCACGCTATCCTGTCGGCATCCTGCCGGTACTCGATCCGGAGACGGACGAGACGCTGGTCGACGAGCTGGGGCGGCGATCCTACACCAACTCGATCGCCTACGGGCCGAGCATCGGAAAGAACATCGCGCTCGCCTATCTGCCCTGGGTCTATTGTCAGGCGGGACGCAAGCTCGCGGTGCAGTATTTCGGCGAGACCTATCCGGTCGAAGTGGCAAGCGTCGGCTACAAGCCGCTGTACGATCCGGAGAATGCCAAGCCGAGGAGTTGAGACCCGTCGACCCGCCGGCAACCGGCCGGCACCGACTATCCCTAGCCACCTTGTGCCCGCGGGCGGCCGCGGACGCGGCCGCGATGAGAGAGAACCATGTCAGTCCAGGACACCACGAAGCTGAGCCTGCTTGAAACCCGGAAGCCGGACCACACGCTTCCACGCCCCTTCTACACCGACGCCGAGATCTTCGATCTCGACCTGCGCAACGTCTGGTACCGCGACTGGTTGTTCGCGATCCCGTCCTGCGAAATACCGCAGGCCGGGAACTTCGTCACCATGCAGGTTGGCGAGTATGCGATCCTGATTGTGCGCGGTGCCGACGGTGTGATCCGGGCCTTCCACAACGCCTGCCGACATCGCGGCAGCCGGGTTTGCACCGCGCTGAAGGGAAATGCCCCGAAGCTCGTCTGCCCCTACCACCAGTGGACCTACGAACTCGACGGGCGTCTGCTCTACGCCCGCGACATGGGCCCGGATTTCAGGCCCGCCGACTACGGCCTGAGGCCGGTCGCCTGCCACGACGCCGGCGGCATGGTGTTCATCTGTCTCGCCGACAACCCTCCGTCGATCGACAGCTTCCTCGAGAACGCGCGCCGGTATCTCGCGCCTCACCGGTTCGCCGATGCGAAGATCGCCTATGAGAGCACGATCGTCGAGAAGGGGAACTGGAAGCTGGTGATCGAGAACAATCGTGAGTGCTACCACTGCTCGGGCGCCCATCCCGAGCTCTGCCGCACCTACCCCGATCGGCCCGGCTTCACCTCGATGGACGAGAACGGCGCCATCGAGCCGGCCGTGACCGCGCATTGGGAGAAGTGCGAGGCGGCGGGGATGCCGTCGAGGTTCGTCATCGACCCCTCGCATCAGTGGCGCTTCGCACGCATCCCGCTGCTCGGCCCCGGCGAGAGCTACACGATGGACGGCAAGGCGGCGGTGCCAACAAAGCGCCTTTCGTCAGCGCCCTTCGCCAACGCCGGATCGCTGCTCTTCTTCCACTTTCCAAACACCTGGAACCACTTCCTCGCCGACCATTCGATCGTCTTCCGGGTGCTGCCGATCGGCCCGACCGAGACGGAGGTCACGACCAAGTGGCTCGTCCACAAGGATGCGGTCGAGGGCGTCGACTACAACCTCGAGAACCTGATCCGTGTCTGGGCCGCAACCAACGACGAGGACCGGCAGGTGGTCGAGGAGAACCAGCGCGGCATCAACTCACCGGCCTACGTTCCGGGGCCCTACTCGAAGATCCAGGAGGACGGGGTGATCCAGTTCGTCGACTGGTATTGCCGGACCCTCGGCGACCGGCGCGGCGGCATGGCGCTGGCGGCGGAGTGAAGACATGACCCTCGATCTCATGCCCCGGCTCGGTGGCGCGCGGGCCTGGAAGGACGATGAGCCGCTCGAATGCGTCTCGGTAGTGCCCGACGGACCGGACGTCTTCTCCTTCTCGTTCCGTGCGCCCTCGGGCGCCTGGTTCGACTACCGTCCCGGCCAGTTCCTGACCCTGGAGCTGCCGGTGCCCGGCGGCCCGATCCACCGCACCTATACGATTTCGTCGAGCCCCTCGCGGCCGCTCTCGATAACGCTGACGGCGAAGGCGACGGCTGGCAGCGTCGGAACCCGCTGGATACTCGACAATCTGCGTCCGGGCATGCGGATCAAGGCGACCGGTCCGGGCGGCATCTTCGTTCCCGACGTTCCGGCCGACCGCAAGCTGCTGCTCATTTCGGCCGGCTCGGGCGTGACGCCGATGATGGCGATGACCACCTACCGCTACGATCTCGGCGGCGAGCCCGACATTTGCTTCGTGCAGTGCGCCAGGCGGCCGTCCGAGCTCGTGTTCCGGCGGCAGCTGGAGGCCATGGCGCGCCGCGTTCCGTCGATCAAGCTCCACTATGTGGTCTCGCAGGACGACCCCTACGACGCCTGGACCGGCTATCGCGGCACGTTCAACCAGTTGATGCTCGGCCTGATGGCGCCCGACTACCTGGAGCGCGAAGTCTATTGCTGCGGGCCGGAGCCGTTCATGCAGTCGGTCCGCGAAATGCTGATCGGCTTCGGCTACGACATGGAGCACTACCATCAGGAGGCCTTCTCGGCGCCGCCGGTGCTGACGCCTGACGACGCACCGGTGCTCGACGACGTGGTGCCGAGCGCCGAGGCCGCTTCGGAGGTGATCTTCGCGATCAGCGGCCGGTCGGTTCCGTGTACGGAAACCGACACAATCCTTGCCGTGTCACGGATCGCAGGCCTCAACATACCGTCGGGCTGCAGCTTCGGCGTGTGTGGCACCTGTAAGACGAAGAAGCTGTCCGGCGAAGTGCACATGGTTCACAATGGCGGCATCTCCGATGCCGACGTCGAAGCCGGGTACATCCTCGCCTGCTGCTCGCTCCCGCTGGGACGGGTCGAGATCGAAGCCTGACGCATCTGGCCGGACCCAGGCTGTCCGGCCGCTCGCCATCGGTGGCAATCGCCGCCCGTCCCGAGGGGCGAGCGGGACCGCCGTTGATGGCATCTGTTTGCGGCGCGTGCGCGATGCCTGACGGAGCCAACCGGGATAATTCGGCACTCGCGGAATAGCCGTTCGGCCTGTGGCTCGATCAGCGGCTATCCGTGCACATGCAACGTTGCTGAATCGGATGCAACCATGGCAGACATGACGTTCTGAAGTGTCAGAGCCCCGGTCGCCTGCCCCTGCGCATCGAGGATTGCAAGCCGGTCCACGCCGGACGAAAGCATCCGCCTTGCGGCATCCTCGAGCAGAGTCCCAGCCTCCGCCGTCGCCATCCCCGATGGGGCATCGTGCGGGTTCAATGGCGTCATGATCGTCTCAACCTGAACCACCCGGCCTCGGTTGACATGGCGCACGAAGCTCATGATGTAGTCGTCCGCCGGCTCCAGGACGATCTGCTGTCCCGTTCCCTGCTGGATGATTTCGCCATCGCGCAAGATCGCGATCCGATCGCCCAGCCGCAGGGCCTCGTCGAGATCATGCGTGATGAAGACGATTGTCTTGCGGATCTCCTTCTGCAAGTCGAGCAGAATCGTCTGCATGTCGACGCGGATCAGCGGGTCCAGCGCGGAGAATGCCTCGTCCATAAGCAGGATCGGAGCATCGTTCGTCAGCGCGCGGGCAAGGCCGACCCGCTGCTGCATGCCACCGGAGAGCTGGTTCGGGTAGCTCTGCTCGAACCCTGTAAGGCCTACGCGCCCGAGCCAGTGCATGGCCGACTTGATCTGCGTCGCGCGCAGCACGCCCTGGATTTCAAGGCCATAGACGGTATTCTCCAGAACGGTGCGATGTGGCAGAAGCGCGAACTTCTGGAACACCATGGCCGTCTTGTGGCGCCTGAATTCGCGCAGTTCGCGCTCGGACATCTTCACGACGTCCGCGTCGCCGACCAATATCTGACCGCAGGTCGGCTCCACAAGCCGATTGATGTGGCGGATCAGCGTCGACTTACCCGAGCCGGACAGACCCATGATGACCTGGATACCGCCGGCGGGCATCGAGATGTTGATATCCTTAAGGCCGAGCACATGGCCGTGCCGCTCGTTCAGCTCGGCCTTGGTGACGCCATTTTCGAGCAGGTGAGCGAGGTTCGCCGCATTGGGGCCGAATATCTTCGACAGCCCCTTGACCTCGATGCCGTAACGATTCTGCAGGCCCTCAACCATGGACGATTTCCCGATGCTTCTGGAGTCGGTGGCCGTAGGCCTGACTGACACGATCGAATATGATGGCGATGCCGACGATCGCCAGCCCGTTGAAGACGCCGAGCGTGAAGTACTGGTTGTTGATCGCCCGCAGTACCGGCTGGCCCAATCCCTGAACGCCAATCATCGAGGCGATGACGACCATTGCCAGCGCCATCATGATGGTTTGATTGATGCCCGCCATGATGGTCGGCAGCGCGAGGGGCAACTGCACGTTCTTCAACTTCTGCCAGCCGGACGAGCCAAAGGCGTCGGCGGCCTCGAGGATTTCCTTGTCGACGAGTCTGATGCCGAGATTGGTCAGACGGATGATTGGCGGGATCGCGTAAATGACCACCGCGATCAGGCCGGGCACCCGGCCGATGCCGAGCAGCATGACCACCGGAATGAGGTAGACGAAGCTCGGCATGGTCTGCATCACGTCGAGTATCGGATTGACGATGTCGCGCATCCGGTCGGAGCGCGACATCAGGATGCCGGTCGGCAAGCCGAAGGCGATGGCCAGCACCGTGCAGACGAAGATCATCGAGATCGTCCGCATCGTGTCGTCCCACATGTCGAAGACACCGATCACTAACAACGTCGCGACGCTGCCGACAACGATCTTCCAGTTCCTGCTGGCAAGCCAGGCGGTGGCGGCTATGAGGAAAAGGATGATCAGCCAGGGCGTGTTCAGCATGAACCTCTCGGACTGAATGAGGAAGAAGCGCAGCGGATCGAAGAACGCTTCGAGCATGTCTCCGTACGCGCGGGTGAACGCTCGAAATCCGTCGTCGACCGTCGTCCTGATGGTGCGTAGGAGATCGTCATTCAAGTTTGGAAATGACCAGAACCAATCCATCACGTTCCTAACTCTGTCCTTTCCACGTCCCTTGGCAGCGGACGGCAGTGACCCTCACTTGAGCGCGACCAGGATGAGCCGCCACGCGGCGCATCGGCCCGATCACGCAAGCCAAGGGGTCGTTATCTGGATCCGGGCGACCATTTCATGCGTCGACTGCCAGGGGCGGAGCTGACATTCGACGCTCGTCGGCGCGGGCGCCCTACCGAATATCGAATGCTCCGCTAGTATCATCGGAGCACCAGTGGAGCTTTGATGACGACATTCGATTGCGCCCGTGCCCCGCGCGTAGTGCGGAAGTCGGCATGGCCCTACTCGAGCGCGGCCTTGACCTTCTCCGCCACTTCCGGCGATACCCACTGGGTCCAGAGCCCTTCGTTTTCCTTGAGGAAGTGTCGTGCGCCGTCCTCGCCGGTCGCCTGATTGTCCGTCATCCACGCCATCAGGGCATTGACGGTGGCGTTCGACCACGACCGGGTCTTCAGGTAGGCCATGACGTCATCGCCCGCCCGCTCCGCAAAGCTCGCGGTCACCAGCGTCTGCACGGTATCGCTCGGCCAGTTGTTCTTCGTGGGGTCGGGGCATTCGGCGACAGTGTTGCAGCGGGTCCATTCCGCCGCGCCATAATCAACACCATGATCGAGTTTGACCATCTCGTAGCGGCCGAGCAGCGCGGTCGGCGACCAGTAATAGCCAACCCAACCCTCGCGACGCTCATAGGCGCGGGCGATCGACCCGTCGAGGCCGGCTGCCGAGCCGGTGTCGATCAGCCTGAAACCCGCTTCTTCGGCACCGTAAGCCTTGAAGAGCTGCGTGGTGACAACCGTACCGCCCCAACCCTGCGGGCCGTTGTGGACCGCACCCTTGCTGGAATCATCCGGATCCGGAAACAGCTCCGGATGCTTCAGGGCGTCGTCGATCGTCTTGATATCCGGGTTGGCTTCCACGATGTACTTCGGAACCCACCAGCCCTGCACGGCGCCGTCGGAAATCGCGAGAGCCGCACCCACGAGCCGCCCTTCCGTGATTCCGCGGTTGACCACTTCCGGAATGAGATCGACCCACCCCTCGGGCGCGATATCGGGGTCGCCCTTCTCCGCCATCGCGGTGATCGTCGGCACCGTATCGCCCTGGATAATTGCTGCGTTGCAGCCGTAGCCCTCGTTGAGAATGAATTGATCGAGGCTGGCCAGAACCTCCGCGCTTTGCCAGTTCATGCTGGCGATGGTCACGTCGCCACATTCGGCTGCGGCCGTTGTGACACCCAACCCGCCCAGCCCGGCGGCGAGGCACGTGGTAGCGAGGATATGCTTCATCCTGTTGTTCCTTGGTAGCGGTGCAAAGTCGAACACCACCTGCGGCACCGCGTCCGCAGGCAGCTTCTCCCAATGGCCTGGAAAGCCGGCAGTTCAGAAAACATCCCGTCGCGTAGACGCTGCTCCCGCTTGGGATCGGGATCGCCGATCCCGCTACGCCGCCCTCCCCATCGCCACGCTCTGGCGTCTGTTGTCGGTAAGGGACGACTGCGTCTTGGCTGACCGCGGCGTGGCAGGGACAACCTTCAGGTTGCGCGTGGCCTGCGGCGAACAACCGTACACCTCGCGATAACATTTGGAGAAATGCGACGCGGACACGAAGCCGCTGGCGACAGCCACCTCAACCACAGGAATGCTGGTCTGGAGGAGCAGGAGCCTGGCGCGTTCGAGGCGGAGTTTCATGTAATAGCGGGCGGGAGAACAACCCATTGCGTTTTGAAACAGTCGCTCGATCTGCCGCCTGGAGAGCTTCGCCACGGCCGCAAGCTGTTGCATGTCGAGCGGCTCGGTCAGGTTTTCCTCCATCGTCTCGATGAGCTGCGCGACCGCCTGATTGATGCCGCCCATTCTCGTCGCGAATGGCATGCGCTGGCGCTCCATCGGCTGGCGCACGCGATCGACCAGGGCGCGCTCGCACACTCCGGCCACCGCCGCCTCTCCGTGATCTCGCCTGACGACGCTGAGCATCATGTCGATGGAGGCGATTCCGCCCGCGCACGTGAAAATGCCGCAGTCGTCATCGTAGAGCCCGGTGCTCACCGCAGGACCCCGAAACCGCTCGGCAAAGCCTGGCAGGCTCTCCCAATGAAGGGTGCATCTCCTATCGTTGAGCAACCCTGCCCGCGCAAGGATGTAGGCGCCGTTGCACAAGCTGGCGATCGCGACACTTCGTTGCCGGCATTCACGGAACCATGCTTCCGCAGCGCGGTCCGCATGTTCCTCAACATCAAGGCCGCCGCATGCAATCGCCATCGCGGGCTTCAGTCCTTCCAGAAGCTGCCGACGCTCGCTGGCGACCGAGCCATTGACCTCGATGGTGAGGCCGCAACTTGCAGTGACCTTGCCGCCGTCGGCCGAGATCAGGCGCCACGAATAGATGTCACGCCCCACGGCGGCATTGGCCAGCCGCAAGACCTCGATCGCCGACGAGACGGCGAGCATGGTGAAATTGGGCACCAGATAGAAAACAAACTGACGACGGGGGATATCCACCCAGTTCATGCCGCAGTCCCCTGATGGTGGCGTGCGCAGACTTCTCGTCCGGCACTGCTTCCTTTTTTGAGGTGATTATTGGCGCTGCCAAGGCATGTGCAAAGAATGATTGCGACACTCCTTCGGGAGATACGAGACACTGGAGACGGACGTCTCCCTAAGTTCGACGTGATGGTGCATCGACTGCTCGGATGCCTCTACCTGCCGGCCGAGGCGCCGGCGGCCGTCCGATTGAGATAGGGCTTGAGATAGGGCCAGATGATGCTCACCAGGGCGATGAGGAGAAGAATCGCTGAAACGGGCCGTGTCACGAACGGAAGCAGACCCTGAACGGAATATGTGAAGGCCTTGCGCAAATTGGATTTGAGCATCGGCCCCAGAATAAAGCCCAGGAGGAACGGGCTCACGGGGAGTCTCACGTGATCCATAAGAATTCCGAGCGCGGCGAAACCGAGCAGCAAGGCGAATATGTATTCCAACCCTGCGTTTACAAATACGCCGATAAAGCAGAGCACAATGATGGAGGGATACAGGTAGCTGTGCGGCACTCTCAGAATGAGTGGGAACAGCCGCATTCCGAAAAATTGCACGATCAAGACCAATGCGGCGGAGAACAGGGCCGTTGCGAATATTGTGTACACGATGTCCGGATTGCTGCCGAACAACAGCGGCCCCGGCTGCAACCCCATGGATCATAAGTCCCCCGAGGAGCAATGCGGTCGTGCCATCGCCGGGAATACCGAGCGAAACCATCGGGATCAGCGAGCCTCCGATCGAGGCGTTGTTGGCCGTCTCCGAGGCGAAAACACCGTCGACGCATCCCTTTCCGAATTTCTCAGGGTACTTGGAGTTCGACTTTGCCTGGCCATAGGCCACAAAGTTGGAGAGCGCGGCGCCCATGCCCGGCAGGAAGCCAATCCAGAGACCGATCATGAAGGATCTTGCTATATTCACCGCATTTGCGGCAGGCGCGTTCCACGCGGGCCAGGCTTTTGTAGGCCCGCACGGTGGCCGGCGCGTCGAGGGCTTCGGCCGGCAGGTTGGTGCGGATGACGTAGAGGCCGTCGAGCCGTTCCTCGCGCGCAATGGCCGCCTCATCGCGTTCGAAGGAGAAATCGGTGTCGGTGATGGTGCAGTGGAAATGCTTGCCGACCTTGCGGCGGCCAAGCACGGCGCCGACCGCCCGGCCGATGGCGGCGGCCCCTTTCAGCGGATGGCGGGCGCGGCGCACCCGATCCTTGATCCGTTGCAGATCCGCTTCGGTGGCTTCGATCAGCTCACGGCGCTTGCGGGCGCGTTCGCCGGCCAAAGCCGGATTGCGGCAGACGATGAGGCGCTCGCCCGGATAGTCGGGGCTTTCGATCTCGGCCAGGTCGCGCTCGTCGAACAGCGACAACTGCAGCGGCCCGTCATCGGCCGCAAGCGCCTGGATCTGCGGCGCCCGCAGCGCGGTGATCCAGTCGAGCCCGGCCGGCGCGCAATCCTCGCGAACCCGCGCCTGGGTGATCATGCCGCGATCGCCCACCAGCACGACACGGGAAAGCCCGAAGCGCCGCTTGAGCTTGGGCAGGATGGATGTGGGCGAAGACCTTCCGCAGCGTGTCGGTATCCGCGCTATTTCTTCGACTACCCGGCCGCAATCGACATCCATCGCAATTGCGCCGCGATACGCACCCCGATCGTCGCCGCCATCGCCACCGACGACCCGTGGGCGACGCCCGCCTCACGCGACGCGCTCTTCCAAGGTTACTACAACGCACCGGTCCAAAGGATCGTCATCGACCCGAACCCCTTTCGGCGGCATCGGCCATATGGGGCACTTCCGTTCAAAGGCGGAACCGCTGTGGGATTCGTCCTGGAATGGCTCTCCGCCCACTGACGGGCGCATCCGTTGCCCTGATATCGAGACCAGCGACTGAAGCGGCCTGCCGGCTGTCGATCCAGCGTTTCGCGGCACAAGCGCTCAGCGCATGCTCATTGGAAGCAGGAGAGAAATGACCGGAAAG
Source organism: Mesorhizobium sp. L-8-10 (assembly GCF_016756635.1). NCBI lineage: Bacteria > Pseudomonadati > Pseudomonadota > Alphaproteobacteria > Hyphomicrobiales > Phyllobacteriaceae > Mesorhizobium > Mesorhizobium sp. L-8-10. Next base: position 8,287,061 of record NZ_AP023263.1, read on the forward strand.
CTGATGATGAGGATCAGCACGATGATATCAATGCTGAGGAAGCGTGTGATGCCGGCGAAAATTCTCTCGATCGGAACATCCTTGCCTACGACATTGGCTATGACGAATACGTTCAATCCGACCGGCGGTGTAATGAGGCCGATCTCAAGCAGTTTGATGACCACCACGCCAAACCAGATGAGATTGAGGCCGTAGCTCTCCACGAGAGGGATCATCAACGGAAGGGTAAGCACCATAATGCCGATAGGATCGAGAAACATGCCCAGCAACAGATAAATGACCACGATCACCGCCAGCATCGGGATGATGGGCAAGTTCTGTTGAGAAACCAGATCGACCACCATCGGCGCGACGCCTGTGAGTGCAACCATGGCGACGAATATCTTCGCTGCGGCGGCTATGAAAAAGATCGCCGCTGTCTGCAGGCAGGTTTCCTTGGAACTCGTCCAAATTTTCGCCAAGGTCAGCTTGCGCTGAAAAAGACCGATTGCCATCGTGGCGGCAAGGCTGATCGCCGCAGCCTCCGTCGCCGTGAAGATACCGCCGTAAATCCCTCCGATGATGACGAGGAAGAGCAGCACCGCCGGCCAGGCATCAAGCGCGGCCTCCAACTTCTGTCCGGCGCTGTACCGCTCATAGGAGCGTGGCGCGACCGAAGGATCGCGCCAGACCCAGATAAGGACGGCCAGAATGAAGCCGGCCAGCGACAGCAAACCAGGCAGAACGCCTGCCAAGAACAACGAACTGATCGATGTTTCGGTGAAAATGCCGTAGATGATGAAGAGTACCGAAGGCGGTATCAGCGACCCCAGCGTGCCACCCGCCGCGACGCTGGCCGTGGCGAGCCGGTTGTCATATCCCATTCGCATCATCTCGGGCGTGCATATGCGTCCCATCGTCGACGCACATGCGACGGAACTGCCCGTGATAGCGGAAAAGCCTCCGCACCCCATGATTGACGCGACGGCGACGCCGCCAGGCAGCCAAGTCAGCCAAACCTTCGCCGCATGGTAAATCCTTGTCGTGATCCCGGCGTGGTATGCAACATGGCCCAGCGCCACGAACAGCGGAATCATAGATAGATCGTAGGAGTGAACAAGGTCGAAGGCGTTGGAAAAGACGATCGACGCCGTGGCGCGGATCGCGCGTTCCGGCATAAACGTGCCGGTGCGCGTGGCCAACACGAAGAAGATAGCAAAAATCGCTACCGCACCTAGGGTGAAGCCGATCGGCGCACGCAGCGCGAGCAAGACAATGCCCGCGAGAAACGCGATGAGCCCGATTGCGATGGGATCCATTATTCTAGCTCGCCGGAACTGCTGTGAGGATCGACGGCGCCTTCCCTCAGGATGGTTCGAGTGTCGGTGATGATGAGGCGGACCAGGCGGAGTCCGGCCGCTGCCAGGCCAATGGCAAAAAGCAGACGCCCAGGCCATTTGGGTAGCTCGACGATACCAGGATGAAGCCCCCAGCTCTGCCAATTCCTCACGAACTCGTGCCATCCCGCCCACAGAAGAGGTGTGACCGCCATCAGGCCCACAAACCATCCGAAGACGATCAGCCAGGATTGGATGCGTTTGCTGAAATGTGCCGAAACCACTTCAACACAGATGTGGGCTCGGTCTGCGCTTGCGGCCGCCAGTGGCAGCATTATTGCCGCCACCATCAGCTCGCTGACCATGACCACGCTGTCGGGAATGGAGAGCCCCCAAAGCGCACGCAGGGCGACATTGATGGAGATCATTGCGCCCAACGCCAGAACCGCTGCCGCTCCGAACCCCAGGAGAAGTTTCTCTAGTCGGTCTTGCATCGGCTATTCCTTGGGTACCCAAGGGTAGCCTTTTTCATCGCGGACCTTGGTCCACTTCTCAACTAGACCGGCATACTGGGCCAGCATCTCCTCACCTGGTAGCCCAGCGGCATTTGCCTCTTCGACCCACTCCTGAATGTACTTGGCGGCGCGCTCTCTAAGCTCGCTGCGGTCCTTCTCAGGAAGCTCGATGACCTCGATGCCTTTTGCCTTCATTGCCTCGACTGCATCGTCGTTGGCTTTAGTGAGAAGGTCGCCATAGGTGCCGATCATGTCGTGGGCGACGCCCAACAAGACTTCGCGCTGGTCTTCGGTAAGACCTTCGAAGACATCCTTGTTGATAAACATACCCATGCCCGCGACCTGTCCCCAGTTAAGGATGGTGTAGCTGCTGAGCACTTCCTCGAGTTTCAGGGCCGTAACCATGTAGGAGTAGCTCTGAGTGCAGTCCAAAAGCCCGGTTTCAATGCCCTGATATGAATCGTAGACATTCACGTCGACATTGATGCCGCCCAGATCGCTAAACACATCGCCATAGGCCGACATGCCGCGGATTTTCAGGCCTCGAATGTCATCGACGCTGTTGATCACCTTGCCCTTGCAGCCGATATTGACCTGACTGGTAGTCCAGGAACCGAGGTAAACCAGGCTCAAATCGTCGAGCGTCTTTTTCATGGCCTCGTTGGTACGCATGAATTCATCGGTCGCCTCCATGCCGACCCAGAGGTCCGCATTGCCGAGCGGCAGGTTGGCGACCGTCATTCCCATCAGCTCCTTCGGGAAGTAGGTCGAAAGGACCGTGCCCAGGTCGGCCGCACCGGAACCTACCGCGTCAAGCGCGCCCGTCGATTTATACAGCGCGCCACCCCAATGGATTTCGATTTTCAGATCACCGTTGGATCGCTTCGCGACTTCATCGGCAAACCACTGGATCGATTCAGGTCGAGCACCGCGATTGGGGCCCGGTTCGCCAAAAATCAAGGTTGTGTCCGCCAAAGCCGGGCTGGCCGCAGCTCCCAATGACAACAAGGAAGCCGCAAACACCACTTTTGAGAATACCGACATGAACTCCTCCCCATTTCTACATGTGTTCATTTCTCGAAACGACCGGCGGCGTTGTGTAGTAACGAGATCGGTCGCTTGACCTGCTCGGCACATATCAATCGACGAAGAAACGAATGCGTCGTTCTTCATCGGAGACTTCAAAGAGTTCGATCTTTAGACCGTCCGGCCCCTCCGCCATGGCGAACCCGCCGCCTGGCGTAACTGTCACGGGACTGACCGTGACTCCCGCCTCATCGAGCTTGCGGACAAAGTCGGCTAACCCAGTGACCATAATGCCGATGTGATGGAAGACATTTCGCCCGCGAGGCGGCGGATTGCGGGATTGGAAGAGATGCATTCGCCCCTTCCCGATTCTAAGGAAAATATTCCTGTCTCCGTCGATCAAGTCGTCGTAGACGATCTCAGCGTTGAAATGCTTCTGAAAGAAATAACAAAACGACGACACATCCGCCGTAACAAGATGTGGGTGATGGAGAGTTATATTATGTTCCATATTTAGACTTTCATCGTATTCTTGCCAAAAGCATCATCGCGCTTCTTTCCCTCTCTAAGATCAAACAACCCTGACCTGCGCTCGCTTTCCGTGAACCCTTCTGGGAAAATCAGATGTTTCTGAACTTTCTGAGTTCCGGTCACAGGCAAGTTGTCCAGGAACAAGATCCAGCCTGGCAATTTGAAGTATGCGAGCTTCGTGCGCGCGGCCTCGAAGATCGCGTGCGCGGTAGCCCGACCGGGCTCCCCCGCCTTCAACACGATACAGGCCATCACTTCTTCGTCGCGCATGGCGTCGGGCACGGCTAAAACAGCGACCTGCGCGACGTATGGATCGGCAGACAGGACCGCCTCTACTTCAGCGGAGGAAATGTTTTCGCCGCTCCGGCGCACAATGTTCTTCTTCCGATCGACGAAGTAGAACATACCGTCGGGCGAACGGGTGCAAATGTCGCCGCTGTGAAACCAACCATCCTTCCAAACAGCTTCCGTCGCTTCCGGATCGTGCAGGTAGCCCGAAAAGAACCCGTAACGTGGGTCGGGTTCGGCGCTCCGGATAACCAGTTCGCCCGGTTCCCCGTCCGGCGCTGGGCTGCCGTCATCGCGAATAATGCGCGCCTCAATGCCCTTGCGCGGCCTTCCGCAGGCGCGGGTGTCGATGTAACGCGGCTCTTCAGCAACGAGAAGGCCGCGGCCGGTTTCCGTCATCCCCCACACCTCGTGCAGCGGCACGCCGAACCTTTCCTCGAACGCTGCGTGGACGCCGGGATCGACGCCAGCACCAAGGCCGTTCTTTACGCCGTGCTGCTGATCCTTCTGCGACGGCGGCAACGTCATCAGCGCCGGGATCATCAGGCCGAGGTAGTGGAACCGGGTGGCACCGGTCGTCCGCACGTCCTCCCACCAATGGGTCAAGCTGAAGCGTCCCGGCAATACGAGGCAGGCGCCGCGATCGATCACGCCGCCCGCAGTCAGCATGAGCGAATTCATATGATAAAGCGGAAGCGGGTTCAGGACCCGGTCGACACCCGTCCGAAGCGTCAAGGCTTCGTTCGGGCTTCCGTAGCCACGGCCCGAGGCGAGTGCATAGCAATTGCTCAGCACACAGCCCTTTGGCTTTCCGGTCGTGCCAGACGTGTAGAGCACGGCTGCAGGACGATCGGGGACGTTTTCCGACGGGGGAAACTGCCAACGGTCCGGCCGCACCGCGGGCAGCTCGGCCGGATCGCTGAAGGCGATCGGTATATCACGTGCCGCCTCGACAATCGCCGCGTGCACCTTGTCTCGCAATTCGGGCATGGCAACGATCGCGCTGGATCGCGAATGATTGAGTACGTACGCGATCTCATGCGGCGTGAGATCCGTATTGAGCGGCACAGTGCAGGCGCCAATGGAATTGAGGGCCAGATAGTGCAATATGTGCTCTGGCCGCGACTCGAAAGCCAATGCCACGACATCGCCTTCGCCATAACCGCGGCTCGCATATGCCGCACTCAGACGGCCGGCTTGCTCCAGGACCTGGCGGTAGCTCAGTTCAACTGGAACCCTCCATTCGCCGGCGACCCGAGGCGGCACGGCCAGAAACGGCAACTCACCGTGCCGAGCGGCGGTCGCCGCGAACAGGTTGTAGATGCTTGAAAGATCGTCCATATCACTCTTCCTCCGACGCCGCCGTTCGGGCGCTTGGCTGGCGCTCATTGAGTTCAGCTCATCCCCGAGGGTCGGAGAAATTCCCCTTTAGATTGATCATCATAAGCGCGACGGCTTCAGCGGTGCTGTATTCGAACCGTTCTCCCAGTGCCGCCTTTTCCAGGGCGAGTCCGAAGATTGCCGACCAGAAGCCGCGCGTGATGATGTCCGGGGTGGTTCGAACCCGCCAGCCTGTCCGCATTAGCGTGTCGACCATGGCCGCCTCGCCGGCCACATGCAGTTCGGCGACGGTCTCTCTGATGATTTCCTGCAGATCCGCCTTGCGCCGCGCCATCAGCATTGCTTCGGCGAACATCATGACCGCCGGGGAGCCGGGCCCCAGCAGATACGAAATGAGCTTGCGGGTATGATCTTCGTTGCTCTTGCTGTCCCTGGTTCTCAGTTCAGCCTGCTTTGCGGATCTGAGCACCGCCCTGCTGGCCGCCTCAACGAAGAGCGCTTCCTTGCTGCCAAAGTGATGCGTCACTTGATTGGGAAATGCATCCGCGCTCCGTGCGATCTCGGCGACCGAGACCCCGTCATATCCCTTGGCCATGAACAGCTCGATAGCCGCTTCGCGCAGTAGGTGGCGGGTCGACGGACCACCCGTCCGCGCACCGGTCTTGCCGTCGGAGGTGACGACCTTGAGTTTCATGTTACCGCTCCTCCAATGCTTCCACGACCACCTCCTGCTGGCGGCCTGAGCGCGTCAGCCACACGCCGAAGATAGGCGCCGTAACGTACATCACGAGGGAATAGACAGCTGTCGGCAGCGCCAACTCAAAGCTGCCGAGCACGCCAACGGCCAAGTATATGGCCAGCGTCGAATTGTGGATGCCGACCTCGAAGCTCACAGCGGTCGAGAGGCTCCTGTCGAGGCCGGCCCAGCGGCTGAGATAATAGCCAGCCAACAGGCTCGAGAGATTGAACAGTAGCACCGGCAATCCCAACTGCGCAAAGCTGGTCGTGATCGAACTCCATTCCTTGGCGAATGAAAGAACGATCACCGTGACGAGCACGACCGCGCTGAAAACCTTAACCGGACGTTCCATCAAGGCTCTGAAGCGCGGCCTTACCGCTCCAACCAGCATGCCCAGGCCGACAGGTATCAACACGATCGCGATCACTTCCACGACCTTCCGGAATTGCATCGGTACGACCTGGTTGCCGTCAGCGAAATAGCCGATAGCCAGATTGGCGATGAGCGGAATGGTGACGATTGCGACGATGGTGTTGACCGCCGTCAGGGTGATGTTCATCGCGACATTGCCGCCGAAGAGATGTGAGAACATGTTGGCGGTGATCCCGCCGGGCGACGCCGCCAAGAGCATCATACCGATGGCGAAAACGGGCGACAGACCGAATGCCTCGACTATAAAAAAGCAGGCGAGCGGCAGGCCCAAGACCTGGATGGCCAACGCTATGGCAACGGCGCGTGGCAGCTTGAGAACGCGCGTGAAGTCCTGCACTGTCAAGGAAAGCCCGAGGCCGAACATGACCAGTGCAAGCGCCGCAAGCAGCGCGTTCGCGATGATGATGGTTGAATCCATAGCGATCTCCTCAGCGCCGGTTGAACGACCGGCTCGAAAGAGCGCCTAGGCCAAACGCGGCGACGGCGCATGCGCGGGGAGCCGCTCCAAGACGGAAATATGCGCGAGTGGTCGCAGGGCTAGCGAGCGCGGGGCGCCCGGTGAAGATGCATATCATCGAAATCCTCCCAATCTTGTACGATATACAAGATTTGTATCATATACAAGTCTTCGCCGGACCTGTCAATTTTCGATCTTCTGGCCTCGGGTGTCTTCACGCCGGAGCGTGCGGCGGAAGTCCGTGAGGTGATCAGGGGGAGATGCATGAATGTGCTGTTACGAAAAGCAGTCACAAATGACGGCGGAGGGTAGTGTTCCGACTCTAACGCTTGGTTCCTGGTCTTGGCGGCGTCAAGAGCAGCGCGGGCGCGGTGGACTTTGGCGAGGATGACATCGGCGCTCTTGGTCCACACGAAGGGCTTCGAGTCGGCGTTGTGCGCGTCGAGATAGTCGCAGATAGCGGTCTCGAGCTGGGCGACGCTCGTGAAGACGCCGCGCCGGATGCGCTTCCTCGTGATCTCGGCGAAGAAGCGCTCCACCTGGTTGAGCCAGGACGACGACGTGGGGATGAAGTGCAGCTTGAAGCGCGGATGCTTGGCGAGCCAGTCCTTCACCGCCTGGGTCTTGTGGGTGGAGTAGTTGTCGACGATCAGGTGCACGTCCAAGGACTTCGGTGTGTTGCGGTCAATGGTTCTCAGGAAACGGATGAACTCCTTGGCCCGATGCTTGGGCTGGCATTCTCCGATCACCGCGCCAGTCTTCACGTCGAGCGCGGCGAACAGCGTGGTCGTGCCGTGGCGCTTGTAGTCGTGGGTCATCGTGCCGGCGCGGCCTTTCTTCATCGGCAGGCCGGGCTGGGGGTTCTGTCGCAAACGGAATGGCAATCCGTGTCCGGCATGAAGTCCCTCTGATTTTCAGGGGAGCTTGCTATGTTCAAAGGCCGTCACTTCGACTGGTCAGTGATCCTGCTCTGCGTGCGCTGGTACCTGGCGTACAATCTCAGCCTGCGCGACCTGGAAGAGATGCTGGCGGAGCGCGGTATCAGCGTCGATCATTCGACGATCCACCGCTGGGTCGTGCATTTCTCGCCGCTGCTGCTCGAGCGCTTCAACCGCCGAAAGCGTGCCGTCACCGGCAAGTGGCACATCGATGAGACCTACATCAAGGTTCGCGGCCGCTGGGTCTATCTGTACCGCGCCATCGACAGCGTTGGCGACGCGGTCGAGTTCTTCTTCAGCGAGAACCGTGACCTGCAGGCCGCCAAACGCTTCATCCGCAAGGCCCTGAAGCGTCATGGACGTCCGGAACGCATCGTCATCGACGGCAGCCAGACAAACCGCGAGGCCATCAATGCCTGCGATGGCGAAAGCCGGTTGCGTGAGCATACACGGTGGGAGCTGAAGCCGATCCGCGTTCGCCAGAGCCAATATCTCAACAACCGCATCGAGCAGGATCATCGGCGCGTCAAGCGCCGGATCCGAACCATGCTCGGCTTCAAGTCGACGACCTGCGCCGCTATCATCCTTTCCGGCATAGAGATGGTGCACATGATGCGCAAACGACAGGCGAGGTATGCCTATGATCCAGCACCGTCACTCGCTGCGCAGTTCGAGATCCTCGCTGCTTGACCAGACCGACGTCAGGCCAGTCATGTCCTTTGTGTGAGTTTGCGACAAAGCCGCCACGGCTCGGTTACCATCCAGCGCCGTCGAGCAGCAGCAGGATGATGCGGTCGCGCCCGACGCCGGTTTCGCGCGCGAAGGCGGCGAGCATCATCTCGAACAGGCGCTTGTCGATGCCGTTGAAGCTTCAGCCAGACCAGCTCGCCACTGCGTCTTATGAAACCTTCTCGGCTCGGGCGCCGTATCTCGGGTCATTGCGTCAGAGACGAGGAGGCTTCAAGTGCCAAGCTATAGCGATAACCCGGGCGAGATTTCGGTCGTACCCCGATTCTCGGAACCCGATTTCTCGGTGACGACGTCCCACGGGCGTAGACAGATAGGGAGGCGATGATGCTGTGCGCATACAATGCCGCCACGGGTGGCGGTGAGTTTAGGACGATCACGATGCCGCTGAGCGAAGAACTGAGCGCGATAGCCAAATTTTTCCCGATGTTCTCCAGGTCGAGGAAGGAGATGGCGGGCATCGCGGAGTCGGATCTGATGATCCATCGCTTCGTCGGTTCGTCGAACGGAGTTCCGCTCGACTCGGCGCGGCTCTATTCGGTCGCCATGGACGGCCCGGATCAGGGAGCCAAGCGTCGCTTCATCGGCGATGTCGGCGGAGAACGGTTCGACTACACGATTGAGGGGACCTGCTCGGGCGATATGCTTCGGCTCTCCGTCGAGTTCCACGAGCCGAGGGTGCCGGGCCTGGATGTGCTGACCCTCGACTACGACGTGCGCCGGCGCTGGCTGGTCGCGACCGAGCCAAACCTGCCCGATCTGCCCGACGAGAAGTTCCATCCGCTGACCCCGGCGGAAATGATGGTCTTCCTCGCGAGCGACGATCCCGAGATGCGTCCCTGCTTGCCGGCGCGATGCTCGGTCTCGAGGCGGTTGACCAGATCGACGACGTTGAAGAAGCGGCCGCGGACGCCACTGCGGATGAGGGCGCGGGCGATCGCGATTGCCAGGTGCGACTTGCCGGTTCCGGTGCCGCCGATGAGGACGGCGTTGCGTTGGTCGGCAATGAAGGCGCCGGTGGCGAGGTCGCGGACCCTTGCCACGGCGTGGAGGAATGACCGTGCTTGTCACGTTCCGGCAAAGTCAACAATCGCTTTCTCCAGCGATTCCCAATCCGTGAATTCATGGTCTTCTTCCGGACTCTCGACGGGGCGTCTTGGCAAGACGTGGTGCTGGATGATCATCTCTTGATAGTAACCATAAGCGGCATGCCTGATTGCACCTGCAACTAGTAAATATTTATCCGGGTGCCAATCTAGATTCTCACAAAAGCTCTTCACATATCCATCAGCTTCTTTAATCGTAGCTTCGAATGCGGCCGACAGGCTGACTGACAACAGCAAAGTTCTTTTTTGTTCTATAACAGCTTTGTGAGCAACTATAAATGAACCAAGTACTTCCTGATGTTGGTTTTCATGAACTGATCCGGCAAGAATAATTCCGTCAAATTCTTCCAACTTAGATCTAACCGAATAATCACTCAAATCCTTAATCGATATCTGATGGCCAATATCTGCGAGTTTTGAAGAAACAAAACTAGCAATCTTCTTAGTCTGCCCTTCGGTTGTGGCGTACGCGACGACGAATTTCATCAGACATCTCCTTGCTGTAGGTCATTGTGACAACCTTAGGAGCGGATGCACGAGCAAGCTTCGATTTATGTCTGTTGCGCGCTGCGAGAAAGTCGGAGCATCAAAAGAGTGTTCCTCATTCAGCGTCAGCATCGACGTCAACCCGACGAGGATTTTGACTCCCACGTTCGTTCATGAAGCCCGCGGGCGGCGGTCTGGGCTGGCAACTCGCCCTTCCAAGGCACTTCCTCCAAGGGTGGTTTGTACCCCGCCGCCTGGTAGTCCCGTTCTGTGAACGGGCGGGAAAATCGTCCGAGTTGCACCTGCACCAGGTTAGGATCGCCCTTTACGCGAAATATGCCTCGCGACATCCACGGGGAAGAAGTCATAGTCGCCTCCGTTGGCGCTGACCCGATCAATTCCCTCATTGGCATGCGGCCCCATCTACCTTCCGGGAGTCGACCGAGCTGCGTTCCAATGCCACATCACTACACGGTACCCATCACTCCAGCGTTGACGCAGATCAATACCGCGCGGCCGAACGGCGTTTCCCGCCCTTCCTCGCGAAGGCCCTGAGGGCCTTCTTCCCGGCTTCATTCAATTCGCCCTTGGAGTGGAGTCAGCAATCCGAAACTGGCAAGGTAGTCGCGCGCGACGGCTGCGGGTCCGTTCACGAGCCGGATCGCGGCCTTCGCTGCGCCCAAAGCAAAAGTCAGGAGGTGTGAAGGGTTACCCGATCTCTATCTGGAGTTCGCCAGGCGCCTCGATGCCGGCGACACTGTGATCACCTTCAACTACGACACGTTGTTGGAGCGGGCTCTGGATACGGTCGGCAAGCCCAATCGCCTGTTTCCGACTCGCCTCAAGGACGTCAGTGAATTCGGCGGCATCGTCGATGATAGCCGCGATGAAGTCGTCGTGCTGAAAGTCCACGGCTCCATCGACTGGTTTGACCGCACAGATTTCGAACGCCGGATCGCATGGCACGAGAAGCAGAAGGCGCCCCCGCCCGAGGACATCATATTCTCGCATGATAAGGCCCTGGGTTTGGAGCGCCTGATCGACGGCCCTCACCATAATTCGGACCCGCTCAGAAATGTCTACCGCGCGCGGAACCTCAAGGCGCTGCACGCTAAGAACCTGCTGTTCAGGGCCACGCCGCGCATGCTGCCGCCGTCCACGACCAAACTGCTCTACGCCACCAGCCTGAACGATTTCTGGTCGGACATGGGAACACCGGCTACTACAATTTCGGCATGGCTATCATCGGGTTTTCGCTCCCCGCACAGGACGAATATCCGCGGCAAATCCTCTACGGCCTCGTGACAAACTATCAGCGCCACAACTGGGATGGAGACGAACTCGGCCGCAAAAAGACCCCACTCGCCATTGTCGACTTTTTTCCGGATGCCGCCTCTGAGGAGCGCTTCCGCGAGCGATATCGTTTTGTGAATTGGTCCCGTGCTGATGTCAGCGGAAAAGGCTTCGACCTTGCCGCGCTGGACAAGGTGTTCGCGTGAGAGTGACCTGTCAGGGATCTCACCCGAATGAGCCGAAGCTGCGGAAGCGGGTTCGTGGCAAAGCCATAGAGTTCGGTCCGGCGGTGGCCGGAAGCAGACAGGAGAGCAAAACGTCGTCGGCTAGTTTGCGGATGTTGAGGTTTGCGGCGATGATCGCCGCAAGAGGCCAAAACGGCAAATCGCTGCCCCTCGCCAGTTTCGCATTTTGATATGTTATTGCATATCGATTGCAATCATTGATCTGCTTTTACATATCAGACCACGAGTCGGTCCTTGAAATTTGATATGTTTTCACATATCCTACAAGGTAGATGATATGTAGAAGTATATCGACATGAACTATGAGATCGAAGATATCGTTGCGGCGCTCAAATCAGCGCGCGAAGCGAAAGCCTTAAGCCAGCGCGACCTCAGCGCGCGCGCCGGAGTACCGCAAAGCCATATCTCCAAGATCGAAGGCGGCAAGGTCGACCTACAACTCTCCAGCCTGATTCAGTTGGCGAGATTGCTCGACCTCGAAGTGAAGCTGGTGCCTAAGAAAGCAATCCCCGCCGTGGAAAGCGTGGTGCGCTCAACCGCATCGCAGACGCCCAGCAAGGAAACCGCGAGCACTCTGAACAAACTGCGTCAGGCTGAGACCGTCACGGAGACGCTGCGCAAAGCGCTACCCGATGACTCGGAACTGCATCGCGCGTCGACGGTTCTGAGGGAGCTCCGCAGCTTCCCCCTTCAATTGCAACTGCCCGACTTCCAAGCGCTCAACAAGGCGCTCAAGCCGTTCGACGAGTTGCAGCGGTCCTTGGCACAAAGCAAGGTGTTAGAGGAGGCGATAGGCAGGATCATGACGACTCCTGAGACGTTCGACAGGCTCCGCCATGCAACGACATCCCTGCAAGAGTTGCGCAACCGTCTCGTTCACGCTCCCAGTGCAACGATAGCCGGCCCGAAACCTGCTTACGATTTAGATGACGACCATGCCTGACGTATCTGTCCTCGACGTCGCCTTATATGGGAGCAAGATTGGCACGCTCACGCTCCTGCAGGGTGATCGCTCGATTTTTGCATTCACCCAAGACTACATCGACGACGACGGACGACCGACCTTGAGCCTCTCCTTCAAGGATGATCACGGCGCGCTCATCACCGAGCTGCCGGCGACTCAGACGCGGGTGTTGCCGTTCTTCTCAAACCTGTTGCCAGAAGGCCCCTTACGCAAATATCTCGCCGAGCGCGCAGGTGTGAAGGAAGTGCGCGAGTTCTTCTTGCTGTGGGTGCTGGGCCGCGATCTTCCCGGCGCCGTGACCATCACGCCGACCAACGGAGACGCGTGGCCACCCACCAGCGACGCCGCCGGCGGAAGTGAACGCGAACAAAAGGAAAAGGCGCTGCGATTTTCGCTCGCCGGCGTCCAGCTCAAATTTTCCGCTGTCCGAAACAAGGGCAAAAACAGCGGTCTCGTTATTCCGGCTAAGGGCGTCGGCGGCTCGTGGATCGTCAAGCTGCCGGCGGAGCGCTTCGATGGCGTACCGGAGAATGAATTCTCGATGATGACGATCGCCTCTCGCATCGGCATCAATGTTCCTGAAATCGACTTGGTCGACGTCGACTCCCTGGAGGGGCTTCCTGAAGGGCTGGGGCGATTGCGCGGCGACAAGGCTTTCGCCATTCGCCGTTTCGATCGGAACGGCGAAGCTCTCGTGCATATCGAGGATTTCGCGCAGGTCTTTCGCCGCTACCCCGACGAGAAGTACGAAACCGCGAGCTATCGCAACATCGCCACGGTTCTTGGGATCGAAACGAATGAGGACAGCATCGCCGAATTCATCCGGCGGCTGGTCTTCTGCACGCTGATCGGCAATGCCGACATGCACCTCAAGAACTGGTCGCTGATCTATTACGATCGCAGGTCGCCCGCCCTCTCACCGGCCCACGATCTCGTATCGACCATCCCCTACATTCCGGACGAAACGGCGGCGCTGAAATTCGCCCGCACCAACAAGGTGAGCGAGTTCAACGAAGACGAACTGCGTTATCTGGCGGCCAAGGCGCGCCTGCCCGAGAAACTGGTACTCGACACAGCGCACGATACGGTCACGCGCTTCCTCGAGACATGGCAAGCCGAGAAGAAGAACCTCTGGCTTGCGCCGGATGTCATCGACGCGATCGATCGCAACGTGGCGATCGTGCCGCTCGTCAAGGAAGGCATCGGGTAGGGCTCAAGAACACGGCTCGCAGGAAATGTCGGGGAGGGTGCCGCATCGCAGGCTGTGGATCAGGTGAATAAGGGAACCGATACTTTTGGAGTGAATAGACCCGTTTCTATATCTTTGACCCATGAATCTTAGAACTTCAGTTCAAATCCCCAAACCAGGTGACTTCGGCAGCTTTCAACGCAAGTCGAAAGTCTTATTCGAGCACGTTCTAAACGATCCGAACGTCAAGGAGTACGGAACGACCGGACAGGCTCAGGACGGTATCGATCTGCTCGGCGTGCGGCGGTCGGAGGCACCTGACCATTGGGTCGGCGTTCAGTGCAAGCTGACCATAAAGGCTGAAAGACTGAAGAAGGGAACGGTCAGCAAGGAGGCGACGAAGGCGCTGGAAATCAAGCCCGCCCTAAAGGAGTTCATCGTCGTCACCACCGCCGAGGATGACGTAGCGATGGACAAGAAGGCGGCGGAATTCACGGACGAACAAGCAAAGCTCGGTCAGCGACGGCGATGGCGATGAAGCTGCCCGAGGCTGCGATGGCACCGCCCTCCATGAAGACATGCGGCGCATAGGCGTCAAAGAAATACCACCACCAGAAGAAGGCCGGCGGCGGATAGAGAGGCAGCCCGGCGACCTCGAACCAGGGCGAACCGAGCTGCCCCTGGAAGCCGAGCCGCCACGCCGTCCATTGCGTCGCCGCCCAGACCGCGACGAGCACGATAGTAAACACGACGATGATCTGACCCCAGAGGACTCGGGTGGCCGACACGACTTCGCTGACCTCGCTGCGCCGACTGAAAATGTCGAGGAAGGGCAAGGAAAGCGCGGGATTCAACCGGATTTGGCCGGCCTGTCGTAGCGCAGCGAAGGCGTCGCGGAAATTACTTGCACTTTGCGACGCAGGAACCGCCGACCGGCCGCCGCCGACGATTGGCATAATATGCCATACGTGCTAAGGTCGGCATTGGAATCGAGAGTAAGGCTCCTGTCATGCCAACGCGCAACGTCGTCCTGACCGATCATCATGAAGAGGTCATCGACCGGCTGGTGAAATCCGGCCGCTATCAGAACGCGAGCGAGGTCATGCGCGAGGGGCTGCGTATGATCGAGCAGCGGGAAGAGAGGGAGGCCGCCAAGCTCAAGGCGCTGCGCGAGGCCGCCCATGTGGGCTTCGCCGATCTCGATGAAGGCCGGTATCTGGACTTCGCCTCGGTCGACGAACTCGAGGAGCACCTGACCCGTGCCACCGAGGATGCGCTGGCGTCCGGGGCGCGCTGAGCCGCATGCCCCGACAGCGATGGAGAGTCCGCCTCACCGCGGCCGCCGAGCGGGATGTCCTGGGCATCGTGCTTTGGACGGCCGAGCATTTCGGCGCTGAGCAGGCACGCCGCTACAGGGCAACGATCTTCGCGGCTTTGCGCGATCTCGATGACGGCCCAGACGCGACGGGAACGCGGGTCCGCGCCGAACTCGGCCGCAATCTGCGCTCCCTGCATGTTGCGCGGCGCGGCCGGCGTGGTCGTCACATAATCCTGTTCACCACCTTCGACAATGCACGCATCGAGATCGTCCGCATCCTCCACGACAGCAGGGACCTCGCGCGGCATCTGCCCGCGGATCGTAACGAGGAATAGGCCGGTCCTCAGCCGCACATGGTCACAGCCCAAGACCACGCTTGCACCCGAAGGACCAGTTCACGCCGCCATCACCGCGGGTAATACCGGATATATGCTGGCCGATGTGCCTTTCGATCGACGGCGTCCAGGGCACGAGCTTGAAGCCGAGGCCCCCATCTGGTCCAGGAGCCTCGATCATGGCGAAGCGGCCGGAGGAGAACGCGAAGCGCTGGCGATAGGTGCCGGCGACATACTCGCCGGCGGCGGCTTGCTGGAACGGCATGTTCATCTCGGCGGTGAGTTTTTGGCCGAGCGCGTCGAGCTCGCGCTGACGGAGCGTGGCGAGCAGGTTGCGGGCAAAGACGATGCGCTGGCCTTCGCGCCGCGCCAGCCCTTCCTCGATCAGATGCTCGGTGCGCGCTTCCATCGCCTGTTTCACCTCGAGGCCGAAGCCGCCGCCAAGATCTCCCGGATCTCTGGCGATGAGCTGACGGTCGAGCCAGGTGGCGCCGTCGGCCGTGGTCTGCGCCGCGATCGAGAGGTCGGAGCGGACGGCGAGCGCGACACGCCGCTCGCCCTTGGCATCCTCGAAGCTGCGCAGCTCGACGATGGAGCCAGGTGCACCGTCGCCGGCCGCCTCGATGTCGGACAGCTTGATGTGATGCGTGCGGCCGTCGATGCCGTCGACGACGGCGTAAGCCGTGCCGCGCAACTCGTCGTCGAGACCGCGCTCGACCAGCCGGCCGATGACGGGCAGGCCATGCGTCTCGCCGGCGAGGACATAATCAGCCACGCCACGCCCGATGCCCTGTTCCGACAAGGCCCGGTGCATGCGCTTGATGATGTCATCATGCTGGCCGAGCTCGCGCAGCGTTGCTTCGGCCTCGTCGGTGATGATCCATTGGCCAGGACCGATGGCCTCCGAAAGGCCGAGCCGTTCGAGATGGCGCAGCCGCCCGACCTTCTGGGTAAGGTAATCGTCGGGCTGGCGGTCGGGTGACGGCGCGACGTCGATGACGCGGTGCTCGTTGGCGTCGCGGGCAAGCTGGCGGTCGAGGTGTGTCCAGCGCTCGACCTCGATCTGGCGATTGAGCGCGCGGCTGATATCGAGATCGGTGCGCGGTCCGAGCTCCAGCGTGACGAGATCCTGCGCGCGGTCGCGCATACCGCTCTTGATGTAGTCGCGATCAATGACGAGGTCCTGGCCGTCGTCGGTGCGGCCGCGCACGATGACATGGACATGCGGGTTGTCGGTGTTCCAGTGATCGACAGCGACCCAGTCGAGTTTGGTGCCGAGATCCTTCTCGGCTTGTGCCATCAGCTCGCGGGTGAAGCGCTTCAGGTCCTCCATGTCGGTGGCATCTTCCGGCGAGACGATGAAGCGGAAATGATGCCGGTCGTCCTTGCAGCGCTCCGTGAATTCCTTGGCGTCGGCGTCGTCGGTCTCCGGGCCAAACATCTTTGCGCGCTCGCCGTCACGGGTGACGCCGTCGCGGCGGAGATAGTTGAGGTGCCGGGCGAGCGGACCGCGCTCGCCCCTGTTGCGCATGACGAGCGCCTTGACGGTGCAGAGGCGCGTGCGGCTGGTGATGAGGCGATTGGCGCGAATGCTCGCCGTGCGGCCACGCGCGAAATGCGGCCCGCGCCCGGAGGTGATCTTGCCCGAGCGCGAGACGCGCCCGCCGGCCTTGTGGGCGGCGGCAAGCGCCTGGGCGACCTTCCTCCAGTTCGGCGATGATCTTGTTGGTGATGTCGTCGTAAAGGCTCGTGCGGTCTGAGCCGGCGCGAGCACTGCGGTCATGTCTGGCCATCGGGGAATGTCTCCGCGACGGGCGCCGGAAGCCTTTCTTCCGACCCCAACCCGTCACGGGAAATCGGGCCGACCTCTCACTCTACAGGGAGCGTTGCGGGGCGCTCCCCGCAGAAAGGGGTGTGCCGGCGACCGCGGCGCCGGCCAGGGGGAAGGCATTCCCCTATAAATCATCCTCCAACCGCCGCCACCCGCGACAAAGAATTCAGATTCATGCGCTGTCGGTGCTGATGCCCTTCGCGCCCGTAGGGTGAAACCCCAGACTAAAGTGGATTTCTATGCTGGGGAGCCATTGCGGCGAGGGCAGAAAATTAAGTGATTTCCGTTAGTTAAGTGGCGCGCCCGAAGAGATTCGAACTCCTGACCCCCAGATTCGTAGTCTGGTGCTCTATCCAGCTGAGCTACGGGCGCGCAGTGGGCGGTCCGAGAACTGCCCGCGAAGCCGATCCGAAGAACCGGCCCCGAATGTGAGGTGCTACCTAGCGACTGGCCGCGCGAAATGCAAGCCGTCGCGGACGAAAACTTTCGACGCTGCGGAAAGCTCCAGAATCCCGGGCCCGGCGGCGGACGAGCCGCCGAAGAGCGCCCAGCAGGGCACGGCCCGCGCGCTTTGAGATCACAGCCACTCCAAGCCTTCCGGGGATGGCGCGGGAAGGGCATGGGCCGTTCGTCGGCAAATCACGGCGTCGCGGCGCGCTACCGATCGAACGGGCAAGGGCGAGCCCTCAACGGCTTCGGCAGGGTTCACGCCGGACGGCGCATGGCCGAACGCGCCTCGTCGAGGCTGACTGGCTGGTCGGGGATCACCACGGCGAAGACCGTGCGGCCGCCGACGCTTTCCACAAGCTCGATAGTACCGCCATGGGCGCGCACCAGCTCGTTGGCGATCGCCAGGCCGAGGCCGGTGCCGCCGCTGCGTGCCGAGCCGCGGAACGCGGCGAAGAGGTTCTCCCGCGCCTTCTGCGGCAGGCCCGGCCCTGTGTCGTCGACGAGGATGCGGCTCACGATGCCCGAACGCTCGGCCGAAACGGTGAGCCGCCGCACCACCGCGCTCTCGCGGTTGGCGCTCATGGCCTCGACGGCGTTGCGGCACAGATTCGTCAGCACGCGGAACAGATGCTCCGAATCGGCGTCGACCTCGAATTCGGCGTCGACGGCGTTGTCGAACTCGATGCCCGCGGCCGGATCGATGCCGAGCAACCCATAGACGTCGTCCACCAGCAGCCGCAGGCGCAGCCGGCGGCGCATCGGCGGAGGTTCCTGCGTGCGGCCATAGGCGAGAACGCCCTGCGAATAGGCGACCGCGCGGTCGATGGCGCGCACGAGCTTGGGCGCCACCGCCTGCACGGTCGGATCCTTCACCAGCGCCAGGCGATCGGACAGCAACTGGGCCGAAGCCAGGATGTTGCGCATGTCGTGATTGATCTTCGACACGGCAAGACCAAGATCGGCGAGGTGCTTCTGCTCCGAGAACGTCCTCTGGAGCTGCATCTGCAGCCCCGCCAGTTCCTTCTCCGCGACGCCCAACTCGTCACGCCGGTCGCTCGGCCGGATGATCCGGGACGGGTCGCTGGGAGCCTCGGCGAACCACAGCATCGAGTGGCGCAGGCTCCGGATCGGCCCGATCATCAGCCGGTTTATTGCCGTGAAGACAAGGGTGGCGGTGATGAACGAGATGAGCAGCGACAGGATGGCGATGTTGCGCGCATAGATGAGCATGGCCTTGCGCAGCTTGTAGTCGGCGATGATCAGCTCGAACTCCTTGTCGCTGTCGCCGACCCTGCCGAACACGCGCACCATGCGCTTGCCGCCGAAGAGCATGGTGTCGAGCGCCTCGACCATCGCCCTGCCCGCGCCGATGCCCGCGATGTCGACATGCTCGTCGACGGCGGGAGGCATCTCGGTCACGGCCAGCAGCCGCGAGACACCGGCGTCGCGCACGGCGATCGCCTTGGCGCCCACCGCCTTCAACAGGCCGTCCTGGACAGATCGGGGCAGTTCGACCGGCTCGCCCTGCATCAGGACGACGCTGACGGCCGCAGCCGTGCCCAGACGTTCCTCGAGCCAGCGCAGGCGGAAATTGGCTATCGACGGGATGAAGATCAGCACCTCGGCGATCATCACGAACAGCACGGTGAGCAACAGGAGCTTCGTCGACAGGCGACGAACGAGCGGGACCCGCCTGGCGATCAGCGCCGCCCCTTGCGACTGGTCCGTCATCAGACGCGCCCTCCGAACTCGTTTCGCGACGCCTGCTTGCCAGACGCGGCAACTTCCGTCAGCCGAAAACCCTGAGGAAACGCACGAGACGGCGCACCATCGGGTTTCGCGTTGCAGCAAGAAAATAGGTAATCGCAGCCCGTTTGCCAATTTCGCTCATCGTCGGATAGGGCGGGATATGTGCCGCGACGTCGCGAAGGCTCATACCTTTGGAGAGAGCGAGCGTCCAGAAGCCGATCATCTCGGCTGCATTGGCGCCGACGATGCCGACGCCGAGGAGTTTGCCCTTCCGACCGATCATCAGCTTGATATGCCCCCTGGTCCTGCGCTCGGCCTGGGCGCGGTCGTTCTCGGCATAGGGCCAGCGCAGGACCGTCACGGCGCCGTGCGCCTTCCGCGCCTCGGCCTCGGTCATGCCGACGACGGCCAGTTCCGGATCGCAGAAGGTGACCCGGGGGACGGCGCCCATGGCGACACGGCCGAGACTTCTGAACAGCACCTGCTTGGCGACCAGCTTGGCCTGATGCCCAGCGACATGGGTGAAGCGCGCGCCGGTCACGTCGCCGACGGCATAGACGCGCCGGTTGGTGGTGCGCAGCCTGTGCGAGACCTTTATGCCGCTTTCATTGACGGCGATGCCGGCCTTGCCTAGGTCGAGGCCGTCGACATTGGCCTTTCGGCCGGTCGCCAGCAGCAAATGCGAGCCTTCGATGGTTTCCCTGCCGGCTGCGCCTTCCACGATGACGCGAATGCCGCCGCCCTCGCCCGGCTCGACGGCAACGACGCTGGTGCCAGCCCGCAGAACCACGCCCTCGGCGCGCATCGCCTCCAGCACGATGCCGACCAGTTCCGGATCCTCGTCGCCGAGGGGCTCGGCCACCTCGATGATGGTGACGGCCGAACCCAGGCGGCGATAGGCCTGCGCCATCTCGATGCCCATCGCGCCGGCGCCGATGACGATCAGATGCTCCGGTCGCTCGGTCAGATCGAACAGGGTTTCGTTGGTCAGATAGGGCACCCTATCGAGACCGGGGATCGGCGGGATCAACGGCGACGATCCGGTCGCGACGACGAAGCGGCGGGCACGCACCTCGACGTCGCCGGCGACGACCGTGCGGCGATCCTCGAAGCGCGCCTCGGCCTTGATCACCTTGATGCCGAGCGCGGTGAAGCGCTCGGCGGAATCGTTCGGCGCAATCGCCTCGATGACCTCGCGGATGTGCCTGTTGACCTTGGCGAAGTCGACGCTGGCCTTGCCGGACCGTATGCCGAATGCGGCGCCTCGGCCGAGTTCGTGCATATGACGCGCCGCCGCGATCATCGCCTTGGATGGCACGCAGCCGTAGTTCAGGCAATCGCCGCCCATCGGCCCCTTCTCGATCAGCACGACCGGCGCCCCGAAGGCCGAGGCGATAGCCGCGACCGTGAGGCCGCCGGAGCCGGCTCCGATCACGCAGATATCGGGAGTGAGGACGGTGGTCACGTCGAAGGTTTCGTCATGAGGAAGGGTCTCTCGGCGGCTCGGACGCGAAAGGCCCCGACGCTATTACGCCGCTCGCCGCGCCGCGGCTACCCTTATCACGACAGCGACGAGAGCGATAAGGGTCAGGCAGGCGAGCGCCGCCACGATCTCGGGCGTGACCAGATCGGAAAGCGCTGCGTCGCGCCCCGCACGCTGCGCCGCCTCCACCACGCTGTCGAGACCGTTGCCCAGCGAGGCATAGGCGAAGGCGCCCGGCAGGATGCCGATGGCAGTCGCAGCAACAAAGGTGCGCGGCCGTACCTTGAACAGGGCCGGGGCCACATTGACGACGCAGAAGGGGATGAATGGGGCAAGCCTGAGGACCAGGAGATAGCCGAAGGCGTTGCTCTCGAAGCCACAGGCCAGCCGGTCGGCGAAGCCCGCCACCCGGCCGCGCAAGCCTGTTCCGCAGGCCGAACGCGCGGCGAGGAAGATGAGGGCGGCTCCGACCGTCGCGCCGACGGCAGCGGAGAGACCGCCGACGAGCCACCCGAACAGGCCGCCGCCCAGGATCGTCAGCATGGTGGCGATCGGGACGGACGCGGCGGTGACGATCACGTAGAAGGCGACAAAGCCTGCAAGCGACAAAAGGTAGTTGCGGTCGACATAGGTCTGAAGGGCGTCGCGGCTCTCCGCCACAGAGGCGAGCGACATCTGACTATACCATCCCCTGGCATAGGCGACCGCAATCACGGCGGCGATGACGCCGATCGGCAGGAAGCGCCGCAACCGCCATCTGTCGCCTGAGCCGGCCGCAACACCGGCCCCGACATGCGCCGTCACCTCGTTCATATGCGTTTGGATCCCGGTGCCCAGTTCCTGCCGCCCTTCGCTGCCGATCTGCAGCCTCGTCTCGTGCCTTTGTTTCGCCATCCCAGATGGTCGATCCGGACACCGCAGGCAAGCGCCTCGACGCTGCCCTCACCGGGTTTTGACCGGAAACAAGCCTCCTTCACCCTTTCGTTACCGGCAATGACGTCATATTTCCTCCCGACATACGGGAATTGACTCCTCAGAACCTTCTACTTATAAGCCGCACACGCTCGGGCCGATGGTCCGGCGCAGTTTCGATTGCGCACAGACCGGGCCGGCGACGCTCCTGCTCATCAGAGTCAGAATGAAGAAGGGCCGCACACCGCGGTATCAAATAAATGAAGCGCACCTATCAACCGTCCAAACTCGTCCGCAAGCGCCGGCACGGCTTCCGTGCCCGCATGGCCACCAAGGGTGGCCGCGGGGTGATCGCCGCACGCCGCAATCGCGGTCGCAAGCGGCTCTCCGCCTGAGAAGCGGCACCTTGCCGGTGACCGGCAAGCCGCCGCAACGACTTCGCAAACGCGCGGAGTTCCTGGCCGTCCGGCGCGGTGAAACGCGTCGCGGGCGGCTGTTTCTGCTGGAAGTGCTGGATCGTGGCGAGGCCGGCGCAGCGCGCGTCGGCTTCACTGTGACGAAAAAGGCCGGCAACGCCGTCCAGCGCAACCGCATCAGGCGCAGGCTCAAGGAAGCGGTCCGTCTCCATGCCGCAGGTGACATGGCGCCGGGCAATGATTATGTGATCGTCGGGCGTAGCGAGATCCTCTCCGCCCCCTTCGGCCAGCTTGCTGCCGAATTGAGACGGCGTATCCGCGACAAGCGGCAAGGTCCCAGGTCCACCGATGGAAAACAACCGTAACTTCTTCATCACGATCGCACTTTCCGTGCTGATCCTGACGCTCTGGCAGGTGTTCTACGTGAGCCCGCGCGTCGAAACGCAGCGCGAAGCCGCGCGTATCGAGGCCGAGCAGCAGAAGAAGGATGCGCCCGCGACCACGGGCGCCGAAACCCATCCGCAGGCGACCGTTCCGGGCTCGGCCCCCGTCGGCATACCCGGCACGGACGGCGCGACCGCGACGACGCGCGAGGCCGCCCTCGCCACGAGCCAGCGCGTGGAGATCGACACGCCGCGTCTATCCGGCTCGATCAATCTCACCGGCGGACGCATCGACGACATCCGCCTCAAGGACTACCACCTGACGATCGACAAGACGTCGCCGACCATCGAACTGCTCAACCCCTCCGTGCTGCCGAACGGACAGTTCGCCGAGATCGGCTTCGCCGGCAACGACG
This sequence comes from Mesorhizobium sp. L-8-10, assembly GCF_016756635.1. Lineage (NCBI taxonomy): Bacteria > Pseudomonadati > Pseudomonadota > Alphaproteobacteria > Hyphomicrobiales > Phyllobacteriaceae > Mesorhizobium > Mesorhizobium sp. L-8-10. The sequence goes on from NZ_AP023263.1 coordinate 8,309,967, forward strand.
CCACGGGCGCGGTGCCCGGCGCCGACACGGTCTGGACGGTGGAAGGCAAGCCGATGCTGACGCCGTCGACCCCGGTCGCGCTCACCTACACCAACGACAAGGGCCTGACTTTCAAGCGCACCATATCAGTCGATTCAAACTACATGTTCACGGTGTCGGACACGGTGACCAATGCGGGCGCCGCACCCGTATCGCTATCGAACTACGGCCGCGTGACGCGTTTCGACAAGCCGACCCATGCCAGCGTCTATGTGCTGCACGAGGGATTGATCGGCGTCACCGGCGAGGAAGGGCTGCAGGAACTCAGCTACTCCACGATCGAGGATGACCAGCAGGTCATCCCCGGCAAGTCCAACGATGGCTGGCTCGGCATCACCGACAAATACTGGGCAGCCACGCTGGTGCCGTCGACCAAGCAGCCGTTCCAGCCGCGCTTCTCCTATTTCGGCGACAACGGCAGGCCGCGCTACCAGGCCGACTACCTGACCGATCCGATCACCGTCGCCGCCGGCCAGTCGGCCACGATCGAGACGCTGGTCTTCGCCGGCGCCAAGGAAGTCGCCACGATCGACGCCTATGAGAAGGAGCGCGGTATCCGCCAATTCGAGCTGCTGATCGACTGGGGCTGGTTCTATTTCATCACCAAGCCGATGTTCTGGCTGATCGACACCCTCTACAAGATGCTCGGCAATTTCGGCCTGGCGATCCTCGCCACCACCGTGCTCGTCAAGGCCGTCTTCTTCCCGCTCGCCAACAAGTCCTACAAGTCCATGGCGAACATGAAAAAGGTGCAGCCTGCCATGCTCGAGATCCGCGAGAAATACGCGGACGACAAGATGAAGCAGCAGCAGGCGATGATGGAGCTCTACAAGAAGGAGAAGATCAATCCGGTCGCCGGCTGCTGGCCCGTGCTGATCCAGATCCCTGTCTTCTTCGCGCTCTACAAGGTGCTCTACATCACCATCGAGATGCGGCATGCGCCGTTCTTCGGCTGGATCCAGGATCTGGCCGCACCGGATCCGACCTCGCTCTTCAACCTGTTCGGGCTGCTGCCCTTCGCCATGCCGGAATATCTGCATATCGGCGTCTGGCCGCTGATCATGGGCGTCACCATGTTCCTGCAGATGCGCATGAACCCGACGCCGCCGGACCCCACCCAGGCGATGATCTTCAACTGGATGCCCGTCATCTTCACCTTCATGCTGGCGAGCTTCCCGGCCGGCCTGGTCATCTACTGGGCGTGGAACAACTCCCTCTCGATCCTGCAGCAGGGCGTCATCATGAAGCGCCAGGGCGCCAAGATCGAATTGTGGGACAATCTGGTGGGTATGTTCCGAAAGAAACCAAGTCCGGCCGAATAATCTGTAAGCTTGAAGCCCCGGCCCGCCCGGGGCTTCGCTTGTCGGAGCGTCGCGCGTCCATGCCGCCGGCGTGATACGCTGCGGCATTCTCGATGCGACGGGGGCCGGCGGCCCCGGAAGGAGCGCCATGACCGGCCCGAACCCTGCGGTAAAGCACCCGATCCCGATGCATCCACGGGTCGGTTTCCTCAGGCCGCTCGCGGCCGACCGGGAGAATGTCGAGATCGGCGAGTTCACCTATTACGACGATCCCGCCGGGCCGGAGCATTTCCTCGACAAATGCGTCCTCTACCACTACCCGTTCGTCGGCGACCGGCTGGTCATCGGCAGGTTCTGCGCGCTGGCGGAGGGCGTCAAGTTCATCATGAACGGCGCCAATCACACCATGTCGGGCTTCTCCACCTATCCCTTCAACATCTTCGGCCATGGCTGGGAGCAGGGTTTCGACCAGACGAGTTGGGAAGCGGAGAACAGGGGCGACACGGTCGTCGGCCATGACGTCTGGATCGGCATGAAAGCGACGGTCATGCCCGGCGTGTCGATCGGCCACGGCGCCATCGTCGCGGCCAGGGCGGTCGTCGGCCGCAACGTGCCACCCTATGCGATCGTGGCGGGCAATCCGGCCGTCACGGTCAGGCGGCGCTTCGACGACGCCACGATCAACCGCCTGCTGGCGGTCGCGTGGTGGGACTGGCCGATGGAGAAGATCAGCCGCAATCTCGACGCCATTCGCGGCGCCAATATCGGGCAACTGGAGGCGGCGCGATGAGCGGGATCGACATCAGCGAGGATCTGTTCACGCGGTCGTGGGTCTTCATCCGCGGCGTTCCGGCGATGAAGTTCCTGCCGCCGGAAGGCCCGCCGGAGGTCGCCTTCGCCGGCCGTTCCAATGTCGGCAAATCCTCGCTGATCAATTCGCTGACCGGCCAGAAGGGGCTCGCCCGGACCTCCAATACGCCGGGCCGCACGCAGGAACTCAACTACTTCGTGCCGGACGGGTTCTCCGGCGAGACCGGCGACATTCCGCCGATGGCGCTGGTCGACATGCCCGGCTACGGCTATGCCCAGGCGCCCAAGGAGCAGGTCGAGAAATGGACGAAGCTCGTCTTCGACTATTTGCGCGGCCGCGCCACGCTGAAGCGGGTCTATGTGCTGATCGACGCCCGGCACGGCGTCAAGAAGAACGACGAGGAGGTGTTCAGCCTGCTCGACAAGGCGGCGGTCTCCTACCAGATCGTGCTCACCAAGACCGACAAGATCAAGGCTGCGGGCGTGCCGCGACTGATCGACGAAACGCTGGCGAAGATCCGCAAGCGCCCGGCCGCCTTTCCGGCCGTGCTGACGACATCGTCGGAGAAAGGCGCCGGGCTGGAAGAGCTGCGGACCGCGATCCTGCTCGCCGCGAATGGCGGCTGAGGCGCGGCACGCCATTTTTGATCAGGCGGCGGGCCTGAAGGTCAGCGCCACGCCGTTGATGCAATGCCGCATCCCCGTCGGCGCCGGGCCGTCGTCGAATATGTGGCCCAAATGGCCCCCGCACCGCCGGCAGTGGCATTCCGTTCGAGCCATGAACAGCGAATTGTCTTCCCGTGTGCCGATGGCACCGGGCACGCAGTCCCAGAAGCTCGGCCAGCCGGTGCCCGATTCATATTTGGTCTCGGAGGAATAGACCGCAAGGTCGCAGCCGGCGCAGTGGAACAGGCCCTTGCGTTTTTCCTCAAGCAGCGCACTGCTGCCGGGACGCTCGGTGCCTTCCCGGCGCAGCACGTCGTATTGCGCCTCCGAGAGCATCTTTCGCCATTCGGCGTCGGTCCTGGTTACCTCGAAAACCTCGGCAAGCGCGACGTTCGTTCGGCCCGCACGCCAAAGAGCAGCGGCGCCCATGAGGCAGATGGTAGCCGTGGCACCCCCCGCTACGAGATCGCGACGCTTCATCAGTGCGTCTCCTTCAATGCAAGGAAATAGGATACTGCCGCGGAACGATCCAGAGGCAGATTCTGCGAACGTCCTGATTTCGCCACGTGCCCGAAGACCGGCCCACGTTCGAGGTTCATCGCGAGAACCCGAACTCCGCCCCGGCCGCCGAAGCTGCGGGGCGGAGTCTTGCCGTGTGATCGGTTCGCAGTCGCCGCCCCAGACCCGGCTTACATCTTCGGCAGCAACACCCTGTCGATCACATGGATGACGCCGTTCGACTGCTCGACGTCGGCGATCGTGATGTCGGCCATGTTGCCGTTCTCGTCCGTGATCATGATCCTGCCGCCGCCGTCGTGTTTCGCGGTCCAGACGCAGCCGCCGACCGTCTTGACCGGATGGGCGCCCTTGTCGGCATCGACCATGCTGACGATATCCTTGGCGAAGGCCTTGGCCGGCACCACGTGGCAGGTCAGGATCTTCACCAGCTGATCCTTGTTCTCGGGTTTCAGCAAGGCTTCCACTGTGCCCTTGGGCAAAGCGTCGAATGCCGCGTCGGTCGGGGCAAGAACCGTGAAGGGGCCGGCGCCCTGCAGCGTCTCGACTAGTCCCGCGGCCTTCACCGCGGCGACAAGGGTCGTGTGGTCCTTCGAGTTGACGGCGTTCTCGACGATGTTCTTGCTGGCATACATCGGCGCGCCGCCGACCTGCGGATTCGCCGCATAGGCGACCGAGGCCCCAGCCGAGAAGATAGCGGCACCGAAGAGGACGGAGGCAATAAGGCGGTTCATTGTCATGTTCTCCTTCATGGAAGCACCCATCGGGGTACACGTCAGGAGATACGGATCGCACGGACAGCAAGTTTCATAATAATACTCAATTGTCTATATTGAATACCAATTCTAAGAAAATCAAAAAATACCCCACAAAGAGGCATCAGATACTTCTCTGAAATCTACCAAATCTTGCCAGCAGAGAGCCGACAAATCGTCACATCTGCCTAAGGTCTCCCGCTGCGACAACCGGGCCGGTCGGCTGCCCGGTCGGCGAACCGCCGGCCGGCTCGGCGCTGACGGCCAGGATTGCGCCTGCGGCCAGCCTGGCGCGAGCCGGTTCGGCGACGGCCAGGCGCGCTGTCGCCGCGGCGGGGATGACCCCGATCGACACCGGCGCGTTGCTGCCTTCGATCATCCACAGCTCGAAGTCCTTGCCTGGCGCACGCTCGCCCGAGAGCTGCGACAGGCCGATGTCGCCACGCCCGGCATCGTAGACGGCGAGATACCGCACGTCGCTGCCATCGGCGGAGAGCGTGGCGGCCAGAAGCGACGACGGCGCCTCGGCCGGCGGGCGAACATAGGGGACCGCGAGGTAGATCGCGAGCGCTGCGACGGCCGCCGCCGCAAGTACGCGCCAGAAGGCGAGGCTCGACCACAGGCCACCCGGCCGGTCCGGTGCCTCTTCTGCGGCGGCCTCCGGTTCTTCGGCGCGTGCCGGAACCGCGTCCTGGAACAATCGCCGGTCGATGGCCGCCTTGAGGGCGGCAGGCGGCTCCGTCTCCGGATAGGCGGCCGCGAGCGGAGCGAACTGGACCTCCCAGCCGTCGACGAGGCGCGCGAAGTCGGGCTCGTTGTCGATGCGTGCCGACACGATCTGTCGCTCGTCCTCGGGCAGGACGCCCAGAACATACTCGGCGGCGAGGATCTCGTCGCCTCCGCGCTCCGGTCCGTTTTCCTCCACAAGCGTCATCGCTCGAGGCATTCCCTCAGTTTCATCAGGCTGCGCCGCAGCCAGGTTCGCATCGTGTTCAGCGGCACGCCGTGGCGTTCGGCGAGCTCGGCATAACTCTCTCCCTTCAGATAGGCACCGCGCACGGCCGCGGCCCGATCCTGCTCGAGTTCGTCGAGGCAGTCATGGATGCGCCTGCTCTCGTCACCCGCGATCGTCTTCGCCTCCGGTCCGGGAGCCGGGTCGGCGACATCGAGGGCCGCATCGATAACGCTCGCCGGCTGCTTTCTGGCCCGGATACGATCGATTGCATGGTTGCGTGCCACCGCAACCAGCCAGGAGATCGGACTCAAATCCGAAACGGCGAAGCGGTCCGCCTTCATCCAGATCTTGACATAGACTTCCTGCAGCGCCTCCTCCGCCTCGGCACGGTCGTTCAAGACACGCAGGCACACGCCAAAGAGTTTCGCACTGGTCTGTCGGTAAAGCGCGTCGAAGGCGGCCCGATCCTTCATCGAGATCCTGACGATCAGCTTTGTGACGTCTTGTGGGGCCATCGACACCAAATTACGGCTTTGCCGTATATTTTCAATCGAGAACATAACCCTCGCCGGGTAAACACCGTGTGGCCATCCGCTCCGGCTGCACTAGATGGCCTAGTGCCGTGTGGCGGCTACAGCGGAAATTGCAGGAAAGGGAGAGAGGATGTCCTTGCGCAACCAGTTGATCGGCCTTGTTTCGGTCGCCGCGATCTGCTTCGGCCCGGCCGATGCCGCCGAGATCTCGATCGTCACCGGATCGGTCGGCGACGACCTCGGCCAATTGCAGGCACAACTCAAGGGATTCGAGCAAAAAAGCGGCCATATAGTGAGGGTGGTGACCACGCCGCCGTCATCCAGCGAACAGTTCACGCAGTTCCGCCTTTGGATGGCCGCCGGAAGCCCGGATATCGACGTCTATCAGATCGACGTCGTCTGGGCACCGCAACTCGCCCAGCACTTCGTCGATCTGTCGCCTCACGTGCCGGATGCCGCCAGCCAGCATTTCGACGCGATCATCCGATCCCAGACAGTGGACGGCAAGCTCATCGCGCTGCCGATGTTCGCGGATGCGCCGGCGCTCTATTACCGCCGGGATCTCCTCGAGAAGCATGGCGAAAAGGTACCCGCCACATGGGAGGAACTGGGAGCCGTTGCCTCAAGGATCGTCGAGGCGGAACGCGCGGCGGGAGACCGCCGGCTGTGGGGATTTGTGTTCCAGGGCGCAGCCTATGAGGGCCTCACATGCAATGCGCTCGAATGGATCGCCTCGCATGGCGGAGGTGAGTTCGTCGAGGAGGACGGAAGCATTTCCGTCTTTAACGAGCACGCGATCAAGGCCCTGGAGACTGCGCACTCGTGGATCGGAACGATCGCGCCGGAGGGGGTCCTGTCCTATCAGGAGGAGGAGTCCCGCGGCGTCTGGCAGACGGGCAATGCGGTGTTCATGCGCAATTGGCCCTATGCCTACGCCTTGAGCAACCGCGACGATTCCACCGTGAAGGGCAAGTTCGCGGTGACGACACTGCCGGCCGGAGAGGGAGGCCGTTCGGCCGCCACCCTGGGCGGCTGGAACCTCGGCGTGTCGCGTTATTCGCAGCATCAGGACGCCGCCATCGAACTGGTCGAATTCCTCACCTCGGAACAGGCACAGAAGCAGCGGGCGCTGCTGAGTTCGCGGCTGCCGACGCGGCCGGCGCTCTACGACGACCCTGATATCGCAAGCCGCCAGCCGATCATCCCGCAGTGGAAGGCGGTTCTGGAGAATGCGGTGCCGCGCCCCTCGGCTGTGGTCAAGGCCAAATACAACGAATTTTCCTCGCAGGTCTGGACCGCCGTCCACAATACGCTCGCCGGCAAGGGAACCGCCGCGGACAATCTTGAACTGCTGGAGGTTCAACTCACCCGGCTGCAAGGCGGCAGTTCCTGGTAGGGCGGCGTGCGGACTGCTCTCCTGACATCGCGCCGCGAGCGCAGGCGGATCGCCACCGCATGGCTTTTCGTGGCACCGATGCTGTTGGTGCTCGCCGCCGTGGCCGCCTGGCCGCTTGGCCGAACCATCTATTTCAGCTTCACCGATGCTTCGCTCGGCAGCCTCGACCAGGCGGCATGGATCGGCTTTCGCAACTATTACGACGTCGTCACGCTGTCCAGCGGAAGAGCCTTCCGTTCCGGCCTGCTGGCCGACCCCGTCTGGTGGACGGCAGTGTGGAACACCATCCGCTTCGCCGCGATCTCGGTTTTCTTCGAGACCGTCTTCGGAACGATCATCGCACTCGTGCTGAACGCCGAATTCAGGGGGCGCGGCCTTGTGCGCGCGGCCGTCCTCATCCCATGGGCCATACCGACGATCGTCTCGGCCCGGATATGGGCCTGGATGATGAACGACCAGTTCGGTATGATCAACGATCTCCTGCTTCGGCTTTCGCTTATCGACCGGCCGGTCGCCTGGACCGCCTCGCCGGACACCGCACTGATGGCCGTGCTCGTCGTCGACATCTGGAAATCCACGCCCTTCATGGCGCTTCTCATCCTCGCCGCGTTGCAGATGCTGCCGGCGGACATCTATGACGCGGCCCGCCTCGACGGGGCGCGTCCCACCACCGTGTTCTTTAGGATCACCCTGCCTCTCATCCGTCCCGCGCTCGTGGTGGCGATCATTTTTCGAACCCTCGATGCGCTGCGGGTGTTCGACGTGATCTACGTGCTCACGCCTAACAACGAAAGCACCAAATCCATGTCGGTGTTTGCGCAGGAAAATCTCTTCGCATTCGACAAATTCGCCTATGGCTCGGCCGCCTCGACGTTGCTTTTCCTCGTGATCGCGCTCGTCACGGCCGTCACCATCACGGCGAGCCGGCTGCGGCTCGGCGAGGAGCGATGGGCATGAGCGGGATCGCCAGGACGGCCGGCTTCTATCTCCTTGTCGGCGTCATCGTGCTGCAGGCCGTATTTCCGTTCTATTATGCAGTGATCACGTCGTTCAAATCAGGCGCCGCGATCTTCGACGTCGACTACTGGCCGGTGACATTCTCCCTCGGCAACTACCTCTCGGTAATGACGCAGGGGCCATTCGCCCGCAACGTGCTGAATTCGATCCTGGTCTCCGGCATGGTCGTCATCTTGTCGCTGGCCGTTGCCGTCACGGCCGCCTATGCGCTGGCGCGCATCCGTTTCCGGGGCCGCACTCTCCTGCTCATGACGATCCTGTCCGTATCGATGTTTCCGCAGATCGCAGTGCTGGCGGGGCTGTTCGAGGCTGTGCGCGCGCTCGGCCTCTATAATTCGCTGTGGTCGCTGGTGCTCGCCTATATGATCTTCACGCTTCCGTTCACGGTCTGGGTCCTGACGGCCTTCATGCGCGAGCTACCCGTCGAGATCGAAGAGGCGGCGATCATGGACGGCGCTTCGCCGCTCACCATCGTGCTGCGCATCTTCCTGCCTCTAATGCGGCCCGCGATGGCAGCGACGGGCCTGCTTGCCTTCATCGCGGCCTGGAACGAATTTCTATTCGCATTGAGCTTCATCTCGACGGATGCGCGCCGCACCGTCCCCGTGGCGATCGCGTTCCTGTCCGGGGCCACGGCATTCGAGATCCCGTGGGGCAACATCATGGCCGCTTCGGTCATCGTCACCGCGCCGCTGATCGCGCTCGTGCTCGTCTTCCAGCGCAGGATCGTTTCGGGGCTGGTTGCCGGCGGCGTCAAGGGCTGATGCCGGCGCGCAGGTCTCGTTGCCAAAGCCGCCGCCGCCCGATAGCCTTTCCCGTGTGGCGGGGGGTATCGGACCATGTCGATCGAAAGGCTGCTGTGGGAAGAGGATGCGACGACGCTGGCCGATCTCGTCCGTAGGGGCGAAGTTTCGCCGATCGAGCTTGTCGATGCAGCCATCGCCAGGGCCGAGCGTGTCAATCCCGAGATAAACGCCATCGCGGAAGAGACCTTTGAGCGAGCGCGGGAAAGGGCGAAGACGGTCGACCGCGGCGCACCGCTTGCCGGCGTGCCCTTCGCCATCAAGGATCTGGGCATCGCCCAGAAGGGCGTGCCGACCCATGGCGGCAGTTGCATTCCGGCCTTCGTGCCGGATTTCGATTCCGTGCTCACCGAGCGGTACCTCGCCGCAGGGCTGATCCCGATCGCCACCAGCACCACGCCGGAGCACGGCCTGCGCCTGATGACGGAATCAGCGGCTTTCGGCATCACCCGCAACCCGTGGAACACCGGCCACACGACCGGAGGCTCGTCGGGCGGCGCGGCCGCGCTTGTGGCAGCCGGCGTCGTGCCGGTCGCCCATGCCTCCGACGGCGGCGGCTCGATCCGCGTGCCGTCGGCCTGTTCCGGGCTGGTCGGGCTCAAGACGTCGCGCGGGCGCGTGCCGCTGTCGCCGCTGGTCTCCGAATCCTGGTACGGCTTCGTCGTCGACCACGCCGTCACCCGGTCGGTCCGCGACAGCGCCGCCCTGCTCGATCTCACCCACGGGCCGGATCCGCTGGCGCCCTATGCGGCACGTCCCCCGAAAGGCACTTTCAGCGACGCCGCGGCGCGCGAGCCCGGACGCCTGAGGCTCGCGGTCTATCGGCGCTCCCCGCTCGGACTGGAGATTTCCGCCGAAACGCTGGCCGCGCTCGACACGGCGGTGGCGCTCGCCCGCGAGGGCGGCCACGACGTCGAGGAGATCGACCTGCCGATGATCGGCCGCGACTTCATGGCCGACTTCGCCATGTCGGTCTGCTCGGCCGTGGCCGGCACCATGCGCATGGAGGCGCTTCGCGTCGGCCGCCCGGTCCTCGGCGAGGTCGAGCGCGCGACGCGGGTGCTCGCCCGCTTCGGCGAGCTCATGTCCGCCGGCGAGGTCTATGAGACGCTGGAGCGGCTGCATGCCGCGTCCCGCAAGCTGATCATCGAAACCGCTTCCTATGACGCCGTGCTGATGCCGATCATCGCACATCCGCCGCTGCCTTGCGGAGCGATGGACGCCAAGGGTTCCGACGCGTTCACCGAGAACATGCTCGACAGGCTCCGCCTCACCCGGATGCTCAAGTTACGCACCTTTTTCGGCCAGTTGCTGGACCAGAGCCTGTGGTTCACGCATTGGCCCTCGATCCAGAACGTCTCCGGCCAGCCCTCGATCGCCATGCCGGTCCATGTCACCGCCGCCGGCCTGCCGCTCGGCATCCAGGCGGCCGGCCGGCCAGGCGACGAGGAGACACTTTTGTCCCTCGCCGCGCAGATGGAGAAGCTGTCGGGCTGGACGAAGCGACGGGCGCCGCTGATGAAGCCGGAGTGAGACGCGGCTCAGCCCTCCGTAGCGTTGCCCGCCATCGCGTTTCCCGCTAAGACGCCAGCGACCCGATTTCCCCGTGAGGCCCTTCATGACGACGGACACTGCCGAGACCGCCGCGGCGCAGGCGCGCCTGCTTTCCGCCGCGCTGCCCTATATGCAGCGCTATGAGAACAAGACCGTCGTGGTGAAATATGGCGGCCACGCCATGGGCGACATCGCGCTCGGCAAGGCCTTCGCCCGCGACATCGCCCTCCTGAAGCAATCGGGCGTCAACCCGATCGTGGTGCATGGCGGCGGACCGCAGATCGGCGCCATGCTCACCAAGATGGGCATCGAATCGAAGTTCGAAGGCGGCCTGCGCGTCACCGACCGGAAGACGGTCGAGATCGTCGAAATGGTGCTGGCCGGCTCGATCAACAAGGAGATCGTGGCCCTCATCAACGCCGAAGGCGAATGGGCGATCGGGCTCTGCGGCAAGGACGGCAACATGGTCTTCGCCGAGAAGGCCAAGAAGACAATGATCGATCCCGACAGCAATATCGAGCGCGTGCTCGACCTGGGCTTCGTCGGCGAACCGGTCGAGGTCGATCGCACGCTGCTCGACCTGCTTGCGCGCTCGGAGATGATCCCGGTGATCGCGCCTGTCGCTCCCGGCCGCGACGGTCACACCTACAACATCAACGCCGACACCTTTGCCGGCGCGATTGCCGGGGCGCTCGGCGCCTCGCGCCTGCTCTTCCTGACCGACGTGCCCGGCGTGCTCGACAAGGACAAGAAGCTGATCGACGAACTGACCGTCGCCGAGGCCAAGACCCTCATCAGGGACGGCACCATTTCGGGCGGCATGATCCCCAAGGTCGAGACCTGCATCGAGGCGATCGACCGCGGGGTCGAAGGCGTCGTCATCCTCAACGGCAAGACGCCTCATTCGGTCCTGCTCGAGCTTTTCACCGAGCACGGCGCCGGCACGCTGATCGTCCCCTGACGATGGATCCGGTCTTCAGGACCCTGGAGCGCCGAGCGTCCAGTCGGACGCGCGCGAAAGCCTCGACATGTCGCCCGACCGGACAAAGTGAGGGTTGAACGCGCGGTGCGGACCTGCTTTGCTGCAGGTCATGACGCGGCGGGTCTGCTCGGGAGCGAAGTGCCATGGGTCGGATCAATATACGCTACATCGTGACCGACGTGCAGAAAGCGGTCACATTCTATGAAGAGATGCTCGGTTTCCAGGTGGAGATGCAGCCGGCGCCCGGTTTTGCCGCACTCTCCAGGGACGGCATTCGCCTGCTCCTCAACGAGCCGGGTTCAGGCGGAGCCGGTCAGGCGATAGCCGGCGGCGAGCCCGCGCCCGGCGGCTGGAACCGCATCCAGATCGAAGTCGACGATCTCGCCGCGACGGCGAAGAGGCTCAAGCATGCAGGCTGCAGCTTTCGCGGCGAGATCGTGCTCGGCCGCGGCGGCAAGCAGATACTGGTCGACGATCCATCCGGAAATCCGATCGAACTGTTCGAGCCGACGCCGCGCGCGTGACTGCTCGGGGAGCACTGTCGGCTACGTGGCCGGTCGCTCGTCGGTTGTAGTCAACGCCCTGTATTTCTGCTGCAGTTCGGTCGCGCCCTGCAGGAAACGCAGTATCGTGGCCAGTTCCTCGCTCGTGAATCCCTGCAGGAAACGCGCACCGGCGTCGCCAATCGGCCGGTAGTAGCGCGCGGCGATCTCCTCCATGGCGCCGGTGGTTTCCACCATGACCTTGCGCCTGTCTTTCGCGCTGCGGGTCCGCCGGAGCAGGCCCCGCGCCTCAAGCCGGTCGATGAGGGCGGTGACGGCGGCCGGCGTCAGCCCGGTCGCCCCGGCGATCGCGCCCGCCGGTTGCGCACCGCCGTAGAGGAACGACAGGCAGCGGCGCTCGGCCGCGTTGAGCTGCAGACTTTCCCCTACCGCGTCGTCATAGGCTTGCGTGGCGTCCTGCCAGCGCATGACCGCCTCGCCGATGGCCGCGACGAGATCGTCCCGATCCGGGCTTGACGAATTTAGTTCGACCATCTAAATATCAATCTAACGTAATTTTCATCCGCCGCATCAATATGAACGTTGGCGTCGGCGTGCGCAAGTCCGGGAGAAGGATGATGCAACCACACAGCCGCGCGACCCTCGCGAGGCAGGAGCAATACATCTCGGGTTGGGAGGACCTCGCCCTGCGGCCGCGCGGCGCTGTGTATCCTCGGCATCGTGGCGCTTCTCCTGCACATCGCGATATTGGGAGCCCATCCATGACCGGCGCCGGCACGGCTGAGGCCGGACGTCAGGTTGCAATCATCGGCGCCGGCGTATCCGGTCTGGCACTGGCAATACGCCTGCTGCAGACCGGCTGGACCGTGGAGATTTTCGAGGCCCGCGGCGAAGAGGCGATCGGCGACGGCGCCTTCCTCACCCTGGCTCCGAACGGCATCAACGCGTTGCGGGCGCTCGGCCTGGCCGAGCGTATCTTCAGTCGCGGCATCCCCACGATCGGCTTCGAGATCCTCAACGCCGCCGGCAAACGCATCGCACGGCTCGACGAGCGCGAGGACCAGCGACGGGCGGGAGCGGCCAGCGTTACGCTCAAGCGTTGCGATCTGCTGGACGTGCTGCTTGGCGAGGCCAAGCGAGCAGGTGCCCGCATCCGGTTCGGCCATGTGTTGTCCGGGCTCGAGCGCGACGGCGACGGCGTGACGCTGCGCTTCGCCAATGGCGCAACGAGGGCGACAGAGTGGATCGCCGGCTGCGACGGGGTATGGTCGCGCACCCGCCGCCTTGCTTTCCCGGGCGCCCCGGACCCCGTCTATACCGGCCTTACCGGGACCGGCGGTTTCCTGGACCTTCCGTCAGTTGCGCCGACTAACGGCTTCATGCGCATGGTCTTCGGCGAGCATGCGTTCTTCGGCTACATCAAGGAGGGGGACGGCCCCGTCTTCTGGTTTGATTCCTTCGCGCTGGACGAGGAGACGGCGGTCGCCCGGCCCGACCCGACGATGCTCGCCGCCCTCCCGCGCGAACTTCACGCGACCGATCCGGCACCCGTGTGCGACATAGCCGCCGGCATCAGCCAGCTGCCGCGCGCTTATCCGGTCTTCGACATGGCGCATCTGCCGTGCTGGTACGACGACCGCGTCGTGCTCCTGGGGGACGCCGCCCATGCGGTCTCGCCGCATGCCGGGCAAGGCGCCTCGATGGCGATCGAGGACGCGGTTGTACTCGCCGCCTGTCTGGGCGCGCACCCCGCTCCGGCCGAGGCTTTCGCCGCCTATCAAGGGCTCCGTCGTGACCGCGTCGAGCGCATCGTCAGGATGAGCCGCCGCCGAGGATCGCAAAAACGGGTGCAGGGGCGGCTGGCACTCTTCCTGCGCGACCTGATCCTGCCCTTGGTCATTCCGGTCATGGCCCGCCGGCAGCGGGACGTGACGCTCTACCGGGCCGACCTCGACCCGCTCGTGAAGCCGCGGTGAGGTTCAACTGCCGACGACCCGTGCGAGATGGTCGCCCAGCCTGACGGCCAGCGCCGTGATGGTCGTCGCCGGCGTGCATTGACTGCCGGTCTCAGGCGGCCGCTGGCATGGGCTCGGTCACCGCGCGGTTGCGCCCGCAGTTCTTTGCTTCGTAGAGGCGTCGGTCGGCTGCCCTCATGAGTTCGGAGACACTCGCGTCGCGGCCGCATAATATGCCGCCGATGCTCACCGTCAGCGGGATCGGTTCGCCGTCGGTCGGGCTGAAGCGCAGCGCTTCGACCTCCTTGCGGATGCGCTCGGCGACACGGCGGGCATCGACGGCGGTGGCGCCGACAAGCAGGGCTCCGAACTCCTCGCCGCCGATCCGGCCAAGCACGTCGCTTTCCCGCACGCCCTGGCGGATCGCGCCGCAGATGGCCAGCAGGGCCTCGTCGCCTGCGAGGTGGCCGTGGGTATCGTTGATCTTCTTGAAATGGTCGGCGTCGATGATCAGCAATGCGCCCCGATCGATGCGCCGTCGCGAGGCGTCGATGGTCCCGAAGAAAGCCTCGCGCTTCAGCATCCCCGTCATCTCGTCGCGGTTCGCCTTTTCCGCGAGGCGCCTGTGCGCCGCCGCGAGCTGGGCATGGGCGCGCGCAAGCTCGCGATGCGCGACCTTCAGCCTCTGCTGCTGCGACAAGGTATAGGCGCTGGCGGGCCAAGCGATGAGGATCGGACAGAGCAGGCCCATAAGCAGCGCATTGCCGTCCATCGTGCCGCCGCGCACCGACAGCACGACCCACACGATGGCGAAGGACGCCAGCGCGGAGCAAAGAGCAACGCAACCCGATCTCAAAGCGATGCCGTTCATCCCGCCGCCCTCCATTGCCGGCGCGACCATTGCATCCGGGCGTTGAAGGCGGTCTTTCCCCGACCCGTAAAATTTGAACCGTCGGCCGAATTTCAGTCCCGCGCGGGGAGCCTCCCTCGCGGTCGGGGCCCGATTCTGTCGATCGGGTACAGCAACCGACTGAAGGCTTCCTTCCCGCCCGTTTCGTGGCATAAGAGACCCATGACCGAACTTCCCGATCCCGCCCGCTTCTCCCACGTCACCGACTGGGTGTTCGACCTCGACAACACGCTCTACCCGCATCACTCGAACCTGTTCTCGCAGATCGACGTGAAGATGACGGCCTATGTCGCCGAGCTGCTCAAGCTCTCGCGAGAAGACGCCCGCAAGCTGCAGAAGCAGCTCTATCTGGAGTACGGCACGACGCTGAACGGCCTGATGGAGCGCCACGCCATAGACCCGGACGACTTCCTGGAGAAAGTCCACGACATCGACTATTCGTGGCTGGTGCCGAATCCGGCGCTCGGGCAAGCTATCAGGTCACTGCCGGGCCGCAAATTCATCTTCACCAATGGCGATCGCGGCCATGCCGAACGCACGGCCCGTCAGCTCGGCATCCTCGACCATTTCGACGACATCTTCGACATCGTCGCCGCGGGCCTGACCCCGAAGCCGGCGCGCTCGACCTATGACAAGTTCATCGCCCTGCACCACGTCATGGGGCCGAATGCGGTGATGTTCGAGGATCTCGCTCGCAACCTGACCGTGCCGAAGGCGCTCGGCATGACGACCGTTCTGGTCGTTCCCCGCAATTTCGAGCCGACCTTCTCGGAGATATGGGAACGGGACCCTGCCTTCGACGACGACGTCGACTTCGTCACCGACGACATCACCACCTTCCTGGACGCCCTTATCGCGTCGCGCGCCGACTGATCGGGCCCGCTGGCGGATCGGGGGCGCCGGCGTTCAGTTCGACGTGTCGTGATTTGAATGGTCGTCGCCGGGCTTGCGCACGGGCAGCGAGATGTCGATCTTGCCGGCCTTCTCGAACTCCAACGAGAGCGGCACGCTGCTCCCATCCTTGAATGGTGTCGAGACCCGAAGGAACATCAGGTGCAACCCGCCAGGCTTCAGCTCCACCGCCGCGCCGGCCGGGATTTCCAGGCCGCCTTCGACCGGACGCATGACCATGACGTCGTTGACGACCTCCATCTTATGGACCTCGACCTTCGCCGCCGTTGGCGACGCGGCGGCGAGGAGCCGGTCGTCCTCGCTCCCCTTGTTGGTGATCGTCAGATAGCCGCCGCCTGACGGCTGGCCGGGCAGCATCGCCCGGGCCCAGCCCGCCGATATCTCGATATCGCCGACCGCTGCGGACTTCGCCTCGTCGGCGCGGGCCCTGCCGGAATAGGCGGTCAATACGGCGATGATGGTCAGCGCCACCGCGGCGGCGAACTGCAGGGAAAGTCGGTTGCTCATCTATCCTCGCACCAGAAGCGTCGTCCTCGCGGCAACAGCTATGGACAGCTTGCGGCACTTTCCAGGCGAGCACCATGCGTCATCCGAGCACAGTGATCGAACGCCGCGCGAGGCGGCCGCAATCAGAGCTTGTAGAACCGGCTGATGATGTCCCAGGCCTCGTCGGCCGTCTCGGCATAGTCGATGATGTCCTGGTCGCCGGGCGAAATCGTGCCTTGCTCCATCAGGAAATCGAGGTCCAGGGCGCGTTCCCAGAACGCCTTGCCGAACAGGATCACCGGCACCCGCTCCATCCGGCCGGTCTGGATCAGGGTCAGCGTCTCGAAGAACTCGTCGAGCGTGCCGAAACCGCCGGGGAACACCGCCACCGCCTTGGCCCGCATCACGAAATGCATCTTGCGGATCGCAAAATAGTGGAAGTTGAAGCAGAGTTCCGGCGTCACATAGGGGTTCGGCGCCTGCTCGTGCGGCAATACGATGTTGAGGCCGATCGACGGCGCGCCGACATCGGCCGCGCCCCTGTTTCCAGCCTCCATCACGCCTGGTCCGCCGCCGGTCACCACCACAAATTCCCGATAATAGGAAGCGGCCGAGTGCTGTGAGCATAGCCGCGCGAATTGGCGCGCCTCGTCGTAATATTTGCTGTTCACGAGCAGGTTTCGCCGCTGGGTCTCGGTCTTGGCCGCCCAGGCCTCGCCGCCCGGCTCCGGCAGGCGGGCGCCGCCGAACATGACCACGGTCGAACGAATGCCGCGTTCGGCGAGTATCATCTCGGGCTTCAGCAGTTCGAGTTGCAGACGCACCGCACGCAACTCGCGCTGCGTCATGAACTCTTCGTCGTTCCAGGCGAGCCGATAGGTAGGAGATTGCGTCTGAGGCGTGGACGGGGTTTTCCTTGCCCGCTCAAGATCCTCGTCCGAGTGCGGCAGCGGGGTCCATCCCGCCTTTTCCATCGGATTCATGATACTCCCGATCCCATCGTATCGCCGCACCGTCCCCGGCACGGCCCTGATTGACCCTCAACCAGCCTTGACATAGGGTCCGCGCCGATTTGAGGCCATGTGTTCGCAAGAACCCTATGCCCCACCCCTTAACACGACGTCAAATGGAGGCCCCTGATGCCGAAGCCCGACCTTGCCAGCCTCAAGAGGACGATCGACAAGGCTTTCGAGGACCGCGAGGCCGTGTCCACTGCCACGCGCGGCGAAGTGCGCGACGCGGTCGAGACCGCGCTCGGCCTGCTCGACCGCGGCGAGGCGCGCGTCGCCGAGCGGCGCGCCGACGGCCAGTGGCAAGTCAATCAGTGGCTGAAGAAGGCGGTGCTGCTTTCCTTCCGGCTCAACCCGATGGAGGTCATCGCCGGCGGTCCCGGCCAGTCCGTCTGGTGGGACAAGGTGCCGTCGAAGTTCGACGGCTGGGGCGCGGTCGACTTCGAGAAGGCCGGTTTTCGCGCCGTGCCGAACTGCGTCGTGCGCCGTTCGGCCTATGTCGCTCCGGGCGCGATCCTGATGCCGTCCTTCGTCAATCTCGGCGCCTATGTCGACACCGGCACGATGGTCGATACCTGGGTGACGGTGGGTTCCTGCGCCCAGATCGGCAAGAATGTGCATCTGTCCGGCGGCGTCGGCATCGGCGGCGTGCTGGAGCCTATGCAGGCCGGTCCGACGATCATCGAGGACAATTGCTTCATCGGCGCCCGATCCGAGGTGGTCGAGGGCTGCATCGTGCGTGAAGGCTCCGTGCTCGGCATGGGCGTCTTCATCGGCAAGTCGACCAAGATCGTCGACCGGACGACGGGCGAGATCTTCTACGGCGAAGTACCGCCGCATTCGGTCGTGGTCGCCGGCGCCCTGCCCGGCAAGCCGCTGCCCAATGGCGAACCCGGCCCCAGCCTCTATTGCGCCGTGATCGTCAAGCGCGTCGACGAGAAGACCCGCTCGAAGACGTCGATCAACGAACTCCTCAGGGACTGACGTCCCGCGAACCAACGGATGCGATCCGCGTGCCCGACCCGTCACAACTCGTCTGGCTGTTCTTCCGCTTCCCGGGCCGCGTCAGCCGCGCGGCCTATTTCCTTGCGAGCCTGCTGGTCGTGCTCATCCAGGCATTCCTGCTCCATCGCTTCACACTGGTGCCGCCGGAAAGCTCCGAGGCGCAGCTTTGGGCGCTCGCCTTCTTCATCGCGGCGCTGATGTCTCTGTGGGCCAATATCGCGCTTGCCGCAAAGCGGTTCCACGACTTCGGCAAGTCGGGCTTTTGGGGTCTCATTTCGCTCGTCGCGGGGATCGTGCTGGTCCTCATCCTCAGCTTCATCCCCGGCGACCCCGGCGCCAATCGCTACGGGACACGTCCGAACGCTGCCGCCTGATCATGTCCCTCTTGCCTGATCGGCTGTAAGTGCACGTTCTCGCGTACCGGAGACGATGATCTCGAGGACCTCGTGCTCGTCGGTGTCCCTGACATAGCGGTCGCCGACATTCTCGCCTCGCTTCAGCACCATGACCCGGTCGCCCACGGCGAAAATGTCGACGAGCCGGTGTGAGATGATGATCTGAGCCACGCCCTGCTTCTTGAGTTCCAGCATGGTCTCGAGCAGCCGCTCGGTCGCCATTACCGAGAGATTGGCGGTCGGTTCGTCGAGGATCACGACGCGCGGGCCGAACGAGATCGCGCGGGCGATCGCCACGGATTGCTGGCGCCCGCCCGACAGGCTCTCCACCTTCTGATAGACGGAATTCACGTCGACCTTGAGCCGTTTCAGCACGCTGTCCGCTTGTGCATACATCTTGCGCCGGTCGACGAAGAGACCTTTGAGAGGCCAGCGGCCGAGAAAGATGTTCTGGCCAACGTCCATGTTCCCGCAAAGAGCGAAATCCTGGTAGATCATCTCGATGCCGGCGTCGCGGCTCTCATGCGGGCTCTTGAACTGCACCGGTTGCCCGGCGACGAAGATCTCGCCGGCATCGCGTTGATAGGCGCCGGTGAGGATCTTCATGAGCGTCGACTTGCCGGCCGAGTTGTCGCCGACCAGGCCGAGAATCTCGCCCGGATAGAGCCGGAGGTCGACCTTGCAGAGCGCCTGCACGGCCCCAAAGGCTTTTTCGATACCCCGCATTTCCACGATCGGCTCGGGTTGTGTCTCACGCATCGGCAGCTTCCGGTGTCCGTGCTCTTGCGAGGCGCGTTCGCAGGCGTGCGAAGATGTTAGCCTGGCGCACCCAAATGTCGATCAGCACCGCCACGATGAGGATGACGCCGATGAAGACGTTGATCCAGTGCTGCGGCATGCTGAAGCCCTGCACATTGAGCTGCAGGAGTGCGCGCACGAGCGTGATCACCGCCGCGCCCGCGAGCGCGCCGATCACCGTGCCATAGCCGCCGAAGATCGACCCGCCGCCGATGATGACCGAGGCGATGGCGTCGAGTTCGCGGAACTGGCCGGCGACCGGATTGAAGCTGCGAAAATAGGCGACATTGATGATCCCCGCCATGGTCGCGCAGAGTGCTGCCAGCATGAGCGAGACGAAGCGTACCCGGTTGGTGTTGATCCCGGCATAGGCGGCGGCGCGGATGTTGCCGCCCGTTGCATAGACCTTCTGTCCGAACGGCGCATAGGCCAGCACGACCCCGGCGATCAGGGCGACGAGAAGCATCCAGATCGTCTGGACGCTGACGACTTCGGCTATCGTGCGGACAATCCCGTCGGGAAGCGACATGCGGAAGTGAAGCAGGATGTCGTTCACCTTGCGGCCGAGCAGGTTGTAGCCTTCCGGCCAGCCGGTAAGCTGCTGGCCGGCCACAAACCACGCGGCGAGGCCGCGAGCGACGTAGTACATGCCAAGCGTGGCGATAAAGGCCGGCAGTTTGAAGCCGACCGTGACGACGGCATTGACGAAACCGGCGGCCATTCCGGCGAGCAATCCCATGGTGACCGCGGTGAGCGGATCGGCGCCCAGAACCTTCAGGAAATAGGCCGCCGTGCTCCCGGCCAATGCCAGAACGGCCCCGACCGACAGGTCGATGTCGCCGGCTGCGATGACGTAGGTGAGCCCGATCGTGATCAGCGCCAGTTCGGTGTAGTTGAGCAGGATCGCGAAGGTGTTGGACAGGTTCCACCAATAATCGGGCCTGAGGGCGAGGCCTGCCAACCACAGCAAGACAGTCAGGATGATGGCCAGTGAATCCCGCCGGGCAAGGAACTTCCCGGGCCCGGTCGCCGACAGCGCCATGTCCATCGCCATCGCCCCCTTGGTCTGGACGCCCTCGAGGGCAACGCCGCCGATCTCATAGACGGGTGGCGGCGGCATGCCGCGGAGCCAGGCCCAGAACCGCGTCACGATCTGGCGGCGAATGAGATGGGGCTCGATGAGCACGGCGACCACGAGGAGCAGCCCGAGGAAGACCGGCACCGCACCCACCGGTAGGGAGTAGATCGCGTTGACCGCCACCTCCTCGTCGCCGATCCTGATCATGCGCGTGATCGGCCAACCCTCGCGAAGCACCTTGTCGAGGAGCACGACGAGCAGGGCGCCGAGACAGGACCCGGCAATGCGACCGCGGCCGCCGAGGATCGAGGTGCCGCCGATGATCACCGCGGCAATGACGGTCAGCTCGCCGCTGACACCGTAGAGGGGGGTCACGCCCTTGTCCTGGGTCGCCGACAGGAGGCCGGCGAGGGTGGCGCAGAGCGAGGAGATCAGATAAGCGCGGATACGCACCCACCGCGTCGAAATGCCGGCATAGACCGCCGCCTGCTCGTTGCCGCCCGTCGCGAAGGTCTCGTAGCCCCAGCGGGTCTTGGCGAGCACATAAGCGCCAATCACGGCAACGGTGGCGAAGATCAGAATCTGGTTGTTGAAGCCGAAGACATTCGCCTCGCCGAGGTGAAAGAAGAACGGATGGTCCTTCGCCTTGGCGGGATAGTAGATGGCCTGGCCGTGGGTGAGCGCGAGCACGAAGCCGCGGCCGATGAAAAGCATCGTCAGCGTGGCGATGAACGCCGGCACTTTCAGGATGGTGACGAGCACGCCGTTGGCGAAGCCGATCACCGTACCCAGAAGCACGCAGAGAATCACCGAAGTGACCACGTCGAGATCGAGAAAGTTCGGCGCGAACAGCCTGGCGAAAACGACCGCGACCAGGCCATAGGTGGAGCCGACCGAGAGGTCGAGATCCTTGTTGACGATGACGAAGGTCATTCCAACCGCGATGATGGCAACCCGCGAGGTGTCGCGGAGCAGCGCATGAAAGGCCTCCGTCGACCCGAAGAAAGCCGGATTGACGAAGGCGCCGCCGAGATAGAGCAGCAAAAGCAGCGCGAGAAGCCCCGCCTCCCAGCCGCCGACGAGCTGGGACGGTGCGCGGCCTGGCCGTGTGGTCGCGTCAGCCCGCATTTCTCTCGCTCCAGGTGGCACTGCGGGAGGGCTCACCCTCCCGCGTCGATCCGAAACGTCCGAGAAAGATCAGTTCTCGAAGCGCTTGCCGACGTTGCCGACGGTCTCCTTCGTCACCAGTTGTGCGCGCGTGTCGAGATTGGCCGCCGAGATTCCACGGTCGATCTGCAGATAGAGCTGCATGACCGGCCAGAACCCCTGCAGGAAGGGCTGCTGCCCAAGCGCACCGGTCAGGTCGCCGCTCTTCAACGCGTCCTGCTGGGCCGGGCCGAGGTCGAAGCCGTAAGCGCAGATCTTGCCGGTCATTCCGGTCTGGGCGACCGCCTTGACGAGCGCCGGCGTGAACACGTTGTTGCCCGCGAAAGCGCCGACGACGTCACCGCGCGATTCGAACAGCGTCACGATGCCGCTCACCGGATCGTTCGGATTGGTGTCGATCCCCGTGTTCTCCGGACCCGCATCGACCTTGAAATTCTCGAGCTTGCCGGCATCCTTCAGGCCCTTGACGACCGCGTTGAATGCCGACATCACGCGGTTGTTGACTTCGATGTTGCCCATGGCCGTCGACGAGGGAAACACGATCGAACCCTTCTCGATGCCCTTCTCCGCCAGGCACTTGACGAGCGCCTCGCCCGCGATCGCGGCAGCGGACGCGTCCTGGCCGGTATGGCCGATGCCGCTGCGATTGAGGATGGTGCCGTCGAAGGAATTGGTCGTGGCGACAGGGATGCCTTTCGCCTCGGCGGTCTTGACGATGTCGTTGTAGGCGCCGACCTGGGGCGTCGTCATGATCAGCCCGTCGATCGTCGGGTCCTGCACGATCTGGTTCAGGATCTCGATCTCGCGGGCCGGGTCGTCGGTCGGCGATTCCGAGCCGAGCAGCAGGATCTTGGCGCCGATCAGGTCGCCGGCGACTCTCGCGCCGACATAGACCGGATCGAAGAAGCCATTGCCGGCAGTATGCGTCACGATGGCGAAAGTGAGATGGCCATCTGCCGAATGGAAGTCCTTGGTGCCGGCGTCCTCCTTTGCTGCTTCTTCAAAATTGTAGCCGCCGACGGCCTTCTCGACGCTGCCGGACTGCGCGAAGGCGCACGGAACGCCGAGCAACAACGCCGCGGCGCTCGCCGCGAGCGGGAAAATACGTCGCATGATTTTCCTCCCTTGCAACCAACGGGTCGGAAGCCGTTCGGGCGCATTTGTTCAGGGGGACCGAATGCTTCTTCCCGCAAGGGGATATTCTGCCTAAACCCGACCGAGGTAAATAGCGTCCCCGGCCGCGCGGACGTCCTCGGGCGCCAGCCCGGGCGGCCCCTCGCCTTTCGCCTCTGCGGCGCGCACCAGCGCCGCGATGCTGCGCGACAGCGGAGCGTCGGCGCCCGAGGCCATCGCCAGATGCACGATCGCGCCCTGGAACTCGTCGATCTCGGTCGGCTGTCCGCGTTCGAGATCGTCCCACATGGACGACCGCGCCCTGGGATCGACGGCCAGCATGCGCCGCGCGAGCAGGCCGAACAGGATGTCGGGCAGGCGCAGCACGACCGGCAGCAGCGCGGGCGTCGGCCCTCCGGCCCGCGCCGGCTTGATGCCCGCCTTGCGCATCACCGCCAGCGCCTCGGCGATCTGGTCCGCCAGCAGTAGCCGCCAGCGCCGATCGGCAAGCTGGGTGGCAAGAGGCAGGCCGGACAAGGCGTTCAACGCATTGTTCAGATTGAGCAGCAGCTTGCCCCAGAGCACGGCTGTCATGTCGTCGCTTTCTCCGACGGGGAAACCCTCGACATCGAGGAAGCCGGCAAGATCGGGAACGCCCGCCTCGATCAGGCAGCGTCCGCTCGTGGTTCTATGGAACGATGGCGCACCGGCCCCGTCGATCGACTGGACCACGTTGAACGGCACCATGCCTGCAAGAACAACGCGACCGGCGCCGAGCCGCGACCGCAGGACCTCGCCGTTGCGGACGCCGTTCTGCAGGCTGAGCACGATCGCGTCGGGCCGCGCATGGGCGGCGATCAGCCCCGCCATCTCTTCCGTCGCTCCGCTCTTGACCGTGACCAGCACGATTCCTGCATCGCGCAGCGCCAAGGCAGGGTCGTCGGTCACGCTCACCGTCCCGGACGCGACCTTTCGGCGACGACCGTCGAGATCGACAACAAGCAAGCCTTCCCTTTGGATCGCCGTCACCAGGCGAGGGCGAGCGAGCAAGGTCACGTTACGGCCCGTGAGCGCCAGGCAGCCTCCCGCGTAGCAACCGATGCTGCCCGCACCCGCGATCGTCACCGGCATCCTGGTCTCGAACATGTCGTCGCCCTCGCCCTCCATCACCGCATGGCATCACAATCGCGTCAACCATCGGCTGAATGCCAATCGTCGGCCCGTTGCTGGCCACGTGACAGGTCCTGCCGATTCGACTATCCATCGCCGCCATGAGCCTGCCCGTCGATCCCGCCGCCAACCTCGCTACCCTGATCCGCTGCCCGTCGGTGACGCCGGCCGAAGGCGGCGCGCTTGCCGCGCTTGAAGGGCTGTTGCGGCCGCTCGGCTTCGCGGTGGAACGCCCGGTCTTTTCCGAGGACGGCACGCCCGACATCGAGAACCTCTACGCACGCCTTTCGGGCAACGGCCCGCATCTGATGTTCGCCGGGCATACCGACGTCGTGCCGGTCGGCGACGAGGCGTCATGGACGCACCCGCCTTTCGCGGCCGAAATCGCCAATGGCGAAATGTACGGACGCGGCGCGGTCGACATGAAAGGCGGCATCGCCTGCTTCCTCGCCGCAGTGGCGCGCCATGTCGCCGAACACGGCAAGCCCAGGGGCTCGGTCTCCTTCCTCATCACCGGCGACGAGGAAGGCCCGGCCATCAACGGGACGTCGAAGCTACTCGGCTGGGCGGCGGAAAAAGGCGAAAGCTGGGATGCCGCGATCGTCGGCGAGCCGACCAACCCCGAAGCACTCGGCGACATGATCAAGATCGGCCGACGCGGTTCGGTGTCAGGGATCGTCACCGTCAATGGCCGCCAGGGCCACGCCGCCTATCCGCATCTCGCCGACAATCCGGTGCGCGGTCTGGTCACACTGGTCGACGCCTTGCTGGCGCCTGCCTTCGACGAGGGAACCCGCGACTTCCAGCCGACCAACCTGGAAGTCACCACGATCGACGTCGGCAACCCGGCGACGAACGTCATCCCGGCCAAGGCCACGGCCGCCTTCAATATCCGCTTCAACGACAGCTGGACGGCAGAGACGATCCAGGCGGAAATCCACAACCGGCTCGACCGGGCCGCCGGCCACCGAAAGCTGCGGCCCGGACGCAAGGATCGGATCGACTACGAACTCGTCTGGCGCGACAGGCCGAGCCATGTCTTCCTCACCCGCGACGACAGGCTGATCGACGCGCTCTCCGCCTCGGTCGCGGCGGTGACCGGCCGCACGCCGTCGCTCTCGACCTCGGGCGGCACCTCGGATGCGCGCTTCATCAAGGATTTCTGCCCGGTCGTGGAATTCGGCCTCGTCGGCAAGACCATGCATATGGTCGACGAGCGCGTCGCGCTCTGCGATCTCGAAATGCTGACGCAGATCTATCAGCGTTTCCTTCAGGATTGGTTCGGCTAGAATCCCACCATGCTTGCGGCGAACGAAATCCAGAGCAGTCTTTCCGGAGCCTGGCGGCTGATGATGGGCAAGGCGGACGGGCTGCGCCTGCTCGACCTTTCGGCCGACGGCTTCTGGAACTCATTTTTCGCCATGATCGTCGCCCTGCCGGCGCTGCTGGTGAGTTGGACGAGTTTCGCGGCCGACCTCTATCCCGGAGCGGATCTCTATGGCGAGCGCATCGCCTTGATCCCGCGCATCGCCGTCATCGATTTCTGCGCCTGGGTGCTGCCGCTGGTCGGCCTCGCCATCGCCGCGAAGCCCATCGGGATTCGGCCCCGCTTCGTCCACTACGTCGTGGCCAGCAACTGGGCTTCGGCCATCGTCGCCTGGATGATGATGCCGCCCGCCATGCTGCGGCTGATCTTTCCCGCCGCCGGCGATGCAGCCTCGCTGATCTCGGTGGCGCTGCTGCTGCTCTCCCTGGTCTTCACCTGGCGGCTGACCAACGCAACGCTGAACAGAGGTCCCGGCCCGGCAACCGCTGTCTTCGCCGGCATGCTCATGGCGTCGCTGGTCGTCCTCTACGCGCTCCAGACGGCGCTCGGTGTCACGCCGCCACTCGAGGCGCCGGTATAGTCCACCTGGACGAGATAGAGGCCCTCCGGCGGCGCAAGGCCGGCACAGGCGGCCCGGTCGCATGCCTCGAGCGCCGCCTGGACGTCCGCCACCGTCCAGGCGCCCTCGCCGGCCCGCTTCAGCGTCCCGACCATCGAGCGCACCTGGTTGTGGAGGAAGGACCTGGCCGAGGCGCGGATCTCGATCATCACGCCCGAACGCGTCACGTCGAGGCGGTCGAGGGTCCTCACCGGGCTCTTGGCCTGGCAATGCGCCGAGCGGAAAGTTGTGAAGTCGTGACGGCCGACGAGGACCTGCGCCGCCTGGTGCATTGCCTCGGCATCGAGCGGCTTGGGCACCCACCACGCCTTGTTCCTATCGAGCGCCAGCGGGGCGCGCCGGTTGGCAATGCGGTAGAGGTAATGCCGCCCCACGG
Source organism: Mesorhizobium sp. L-8-10 (assembly GCF_016756635.1). NCBI lineage: Bacteria > Pseudomonadati > Pseudomonadota > Alphaproteobacteria > Hyphomicrobiales > Phyllobacteriaceae > Mesorhizobium > Mesorhizobium sp. L-8-10. Next base: position 8,336,118 of record NZ_AP023263.1, read on the forward strand.
CCGAGAAACGCGCATCGAAGTCGTCGCCGACGCGCGCCGCGGCGAGGATCGCCACGCGCTCGCCGGCCATGCCCAGATGCGCGTTCAACGCATCGCGGACCGTCTCGGCCGGCCACTCCTTCAAGAGGTCGACATGGGCCACCTGCCCAGTTGCATGGACCCCGGCATCGGTGCGGCCGGCGCCGCGCAGCGACACCTCGTCCCGCGAGAAACCCCGGATCGCCTGCTCGATCGCGGCCTGCACGGAGTGCTGTCCGGCCTGCCTCTGCCAGCCGGCATAGGCAGTGCCGTCATATTCGATGTCGAGGCGGTAACGCGGCATCGGCGGGAAAAGGCTGTGCTTGAGTGGTTTCAGAGCGCGCCAAAGGGCGTGGCGTAGACGAGCTTACCGGTTTCAGGCGCTTCGCCCCAGGCGATCGCCTGCAGCGCCTCGCATTGATAGGTGCTGGCGAAGCCGGCCGCACGCCCATGCTCGTATCCGAAGCGACCATAATAGGCGGGATCGCCGAGCACGATCGAGAGCTTTTCGCCAGACGCCCGAAGCCGCTTGTGCGCATGGTCGATCAGCGCGCGGCCGACGCCCTTGCCCTGCCAGTCGGGCACGACGGCCGCCGGCGCAAGGGCAACCCCCGGAAAACGATCTTTGCCGGCTTCGACGAAGACGCGCGAGAACAAGATATGGCCGATGATCTCACCTTCGCGCTCGGCGACCAGTTCCAGCACCGCGTCGTTGGCCGCGACGAGGCTGTCTACGAGGATGGCCTCGCCCATCCCGCCGAAAGCACTCGCTTCCACGTCACGGATCACGTCGCGATCCCGTTCTTCCGCCAAGCGTATCGTCAGACCCTTCATGTCAACCTCGCTCCTTTGCCGAGCTTGGCTCCACGCAGGAACTCCTCCGCGCCGATCGCCTTGCCTCCGGCCCGCTGCACCGACGTCAGCCGCACGGCGCCGGTCGCACAGCCGATGGTCAGGCGCTCGTCGAGGATCTCGCCGGGGGCGCCCTTTCCTTCCGCTCGCGTCGAGCCGAGCAGTTTCAGCCGCTCCGTCCGTCCGCCGATCTCCACTTCGCACCACGCCCCCGGCGCGGGGGCGAGGCCGCGGATGCGATCATGCACCAGTTCGGCCGGCAAGTTCCAGTCTATCCGTGTCTCGGCCTTGTCGATCTTGCGGGCATAGGTCACGCCCTCGCCGGATTGCGGCACCAGCGGGAGCGTGCCCGCCTCCAGATCCGCCAGCGCCCTCACCATGAGCTTCGCGCCCACGTCCCTCAACACGTCGTGCAGTTCGCCTGATGTCATGTCTGCGCCGATCGTCACCTTCTCGGTCATCGCCACCGGCCCGGTGTCGAGGCCGGCTTCCATCTTCATCACCATCATGCCGGTCTCGCGATCGCCCGCCATGATCGCCCGCTGGATAGGTGCCGCGCCGCGCCAGCGCGGCAGCAGCGAGGCATGGCCGTTATAGGCGCCGAGCCGCGTTCCCTCGAGGATGGGCAGCGGCAGAAGCAGCCCATAGGCAACGACCACCGCCACGTCGGCATCGAGCGCGCGGAAGGCAGATTGCTCGACCTCGCCCTTCAGCGAGACCGGAACGCGCACCACGATACCCAGCCGCTCCGCCTCGCGCTGCACCGGCGACGAAGTCAGTTCGAGCCCTCGCCGTCCAGCCGGTCGCGGCGGCTGCGTGTAGACGGCCACGACCTCATGGCCCGCTTCGGCCACGGCACGCAGCGTCGCAACCGAGAAATCGGGGGTTCCCATGAAGATAACACGAAGGGGCATCGTCGGGTCCGGCCTCAGGTCCTGCTTGGCGCCGGCCGCACCATCGGCACGCGCTGCGCGCTTCAAACGGCTTTACGCGCCCCAGGTCAACCCCGTCCAGCCATGCTGGTCTTGGGCGAGATTCAGGGAACCCCACTCCGGTCCGCCGGTTCGAGCCTTCAACTGTAGAGATACCCCACGCCGCGGATCGTCCTGATCACTTCCGGCTTGGACGGATCCGCCTCGATCTTCTTGCGCAGGCGGGAAATCCGTATGTCTATGCTGCGGTCGAAGGGGTCCCAGCCGCGATCATGCGCGAGTTCGAGAAGCTGATCGCGGTTCAGTATCCGTCCGCGATGCTCGGCGAACACCTTGAGAAGCTGAAACTCCATCGGCGTAATCGCGATCTCGCGTCCCTCGGCGTCGAAGAGCTTATGCGCCTCGGGATCGAAACGGCATGTGCCGAACTGGGCCTGATGGCGCGGCTGGCTTTCCGTCACCTGAGCGGCTCGTTCCCGCCCCGAGGTCCGCCGCAGCACTGCCTTGATGCGGGCCAGCAGTTCGCGCAGGTCCACCGGCTTGGCGATGTAGTCGTCGGCGCCGATCTCCAGACCGACCACCCGGTCGATCACCCCTGCGGAACCGGTCAGCATGATGATGGCCAGGTCGGAATGCTCGCGCAGGTAGCGAGCGAGGGAGAGGCCATCCTCTCCGGGCATCCGGATATCCAGGACCACCACATCGACCTGTTGGGCGCCGACGATCGCGCGCAGGGCCGGACCGCCGTCCGCCGGCGTGACGGCATAGCCGTTGCGCTCCAGATACTCCGCCACGGTGGCGCGAAGATCCGGCTCGTCATCGCAGACGACGATGTGGGCCTTGGCGGTCAAAGCTCTGTCCAACGAGCGATCCTGAAGCCTGTACCGGCTTGCACGAAGCCTGGACGAGGGACTTTCCCCGGCGCTGGCGCCTGCCGGCGCGCTCCGAGGACCGCCCGGCGGATTGAGGCCAAACTCTTGTCTCAGGCTGGCAGCGAGCTTCCGTGAAGCGGGGCGATGAGTCAACACTCCTCTCCTGCGACATGCATATTGACGATTTTGGAAACGAAGAGACGGAGTTCTGCGGGTTTCACGGGCTTCTCCAAATAGGGACATCTGGTTGCGCGCAGGAAACCCTGCGCGTCCGGGCTGATCGTGTCGCCGGTCAGGAAGGCGAGCCTGTCGAGTTCGGCGGGATGGTAATCGGAAATGTGCCGGAACAGGCGACGGCCATCCATGTTCGGCATCTTCAGGTCGCTCAGTATCAGGGCAAACGATCGTCGACCCAATTGCGCCAGGGCCTCCTCGCCTGAACGGGCTACCGTCACACGGAAGCCGTCATTCGACAGGACCTCGGCAATGAGGTCGCCGACCTCCTTCTCGTCATCCACCACCAGGCAGGCGAGACCGGTGGGAGCCGCCAGCTCCGTTCGCGCGACCTCGCTTGCCGCCTCGCCCCTATCCGAGGCGGGCAACGAAACAACGAAGGCCGATCCGCCGCCTTCTGACGTCTCCACCTTTATGGTTCCCCCGTGGGACTGGACGATACGGTGACAGAACGACAGCCCGATCCCCGTGCCCGCCCCGACATCCTTCGTCGTGAAGAAGGGCTCGAAGATGCGCGGCAGTATGTCCTTCGGGATCCCAGGCCCCGTGTCGGCGATCTTGACGACGACGCAACCGCTCCTTGGCCGAAGCTTCGTCGAGACCGATATCCTCCTGCGGCCCTCCCAGTCGTGCAGGGCCTGTTCGGCATTGACGAGCAGATTGATCAGGACCTGGCTCAACTGGTCGGGATCGGCCCAGATCGGCGGAAGTCCCGGCTGGTGGCGGACCGACAGCTCGATGTCGGAAGACCTGATCGCATATCCCGCCACCTCGATGGCTGCGGCGACGACATCGGCGATCGCCACATTCGAGGTCTGGGCGGGCTGCTGCCTGGCCATCGCCAGAAAGGTCCTGACGATGCGGGCGCAACGCTCCGCGGCCCTGCAGATCTTGTCGGCCCTCTCGGCCGTCTTCGCGTCCGTCGCAGTCTCCTTCAGCATCAGCGACATGCCGAGCACGATCGACAACGGGTTGTTGAGCTCGTGCGCCACTCCCGCCAGCAGCCCCCCCAGCGCCGACATCTTCTCGTTCTGGTGAAGCGTCTCGCGCTGGCGTTCCAGTTCCTGCTGCATCTCGATACGGTCGGTCAGGTCGTAGGTATGCGAGACGATGACCTTCTCGCCCTTGAAGTCGATGAGGCGGGACGAAATCGAGCACCAGCACGCCTCACCATTCCTGCGCCGCAACTGGGTTTCGAATTCGTCGACGGCCCCTTCCTTCAGCAGCCGCTCCACATAGTGCTGCCGGGCGAGCGGATCGACGTAATATTCAAGCGCGCTGGCTGCATCGCCGTGCAGTTCCTCGGCCGCGGGGCTGCGATAGAGCAGCTTTCCGTCATGGGCGCGCGTCATCTGGATGTTGACCGGGCAAGCCTCCAGCACCTTGCGGACCAGTTCGTCGGCCTCCTTGGCTGCCAGTTCCGCCTTCTTGCGTTGGGTGATGTCGACCCGCGTCACGACGAAGCCGCCGTCACGCGTCGGACAGTTCGAAACGAAGAACCAGCCGCCGTCGGTATGCTGGAATTCCTGCTGGCGGAATTCACGACGGTCCTTCGCCCTTTCGGCCAGCCATTCGTCGATCTTGTCTGATGGAACCGGGAACTGGTTGCGCTCCGCCGTGACCCGCAGGAAATCAAACCAGTTCACGCCAGGGACGAGAACGTCGGCACTCATGGCGTGCATCTTCCGGTACTGACTGTTCGCAAGGACGAGGCGATCGTCCTTGTCGTAAAGCGCAAAGCCCTCGGCCAGCGACTCGATCGCATCGGTCAAACGCTCATTCGCCTGCCGGGTCTGCTCCCTCGCGCCGATCATGTCGTCGATGTCGGTCGTGTTGGAGACGATCACCCGCCGGCCCTGGAAATCGATCAGCCGCGCCGAGATCGACCCCCAGAAGATATTGTCGTCGGCATCGTATTGCCGCGCCCGGAAGTCGTCGATTCTGCCCTTGTCGAGCAGCACGCGGATCAGTGTCTTGCGGTCGTCCGGGTCGACATAATAGTCGCTGAGCTGCGGACGATCGCCGTAGAGCTCCCTGCTGGCCGGATTGCGGTAGAGGGTCTCCCCTTCGACCGTCGACATCCGCGTCGGCGACGGACAGGCATCGAGCACTTTCTGCATAAGCGCGGTCGCCTCGCGCTCGGCAGCCTCGGCTCTCTTGCTTTCGCTGATGTCGGCCCGCGTCACCACGAAGCCGCCGAGATCGGTGTGATGGATGGAGATCGCATGCCACCGGCCGTTGCCGAGATCCACCTCGAAGCGGCCCGGGAGTTCCCTGCGGTTGCGCATGCGTTCTTCGAGCCATTCGTCCTCACGGCCCATCGCGTCAGGATAGAGGCCGCGGCGCGCTGTCTCCCGGAGAAGGTCGGTCCATTTCATGCCCGGCTCGAGCATGGCTTCCAGCGGATGGTTCATCTGACGATAGAGGCTGTTGCAGATGACCAGACGATCGTCGTCGTCATAGAGCGCAAATCCTTCGGAAAGCGACGCGATGGCATCGGCAAGCATTTCGCGGGCGAGCGCGACCTCACCGGCGCGCTTCTTCTGCCGCGTCACGTCGGCAATGCCGGCCAGAACCACGTGCCGGCCCTGGACTTCGACGATCTTCAGGTTGCCGACTGCCCAGAACTCTTCTCCGTCCGGCGGCCTCAGCAGCGCTTCGCAATTCTCGACCGCGCCCTCCCGCAGCAGTTCGCGGGCAATCTCGACATATTGGCCACGATCGACAAAATAATCGGCGAAACGGTGCGGCTTGTCGCCGGCCTTGCCTTCGCGCCCCAACAGCCGCTCGGCCATGTTGCTTTGATAGATGACTTCACCCGTGACGGCATCGATCATCCAGACCGGCAACGGATGGTTCTTGATCAGGAAACCGAACAGATCCTCGCGCCGCTTGCGTTCCGTGATGTCCAGAACCCCGATGATCAGCGCCGGGCGCGCACGGTAGATGCCGCGCCTGCAATTGGCTGAACACCACGCGGTCGAGCCGTTGGTGCGGCGGAACTGGATTTCCTGGTCGCGGACGATGTCCTTGTCGCCCGCCCGCGACCGAACGGCGTCGAACTCGCCCTGATCGATGCAGTAGTCGGTCAGATACTGGCGTTCACGCGGCCGCCAGGCGCGGCCAAGCAGGTTCGAAGCGTCCAGGCTTTCATAGAGGATTTCGCTGCTTTCTTCATCGACGACCCACACAGGCAGAGGGTGGCTATCCGTTATGCAGCGGAAGATCTCGGCATTTTCCGCATGAGCAATCTGGGCGCGCTTCATTTCGGTGATGTCGACGGTCACCAGGGCCGACCCACCATGCGGCCGTGGGTGTCTCGTCAGTAGTTTCCAGTGCCCGTCGAGGGTCTCCGCCTCGATGGGCGGCTGGTCCAGCCGCCAGCGCGCCGCCGCTCGCTCGATGAAGTCCTCGGTCGGCTCGACAGCGAGCCCGTCGAAACTCTTGAAGCGGGCAAGGAGCCCACCGACGACCGACGCGACGTTTCTCGGTGACTTGCCGCGACCAGACTTTCTGATCGTGCCGGCTGTCTCCGGATCGGCGTCGACCAACAGGCCGTCGCTGTCGAAAAGAGCATATCCCGTGTGCATGGTGGCCACCGCGATATAGTTGCAACCGCTAAATTAGGTCTCGCTTGTATCGAGAGCGTTTCGGGCACTCGCTGTTTTGTTTCAGCCGTTTCACCATCCGTCGAGACGATGAGACTGACAGGACAGCCTCAGCGGCTCGCTCGCCCCGCCGCCGGTTCCGGCATCCCTGCACAATACCGACCCTCCTGCCGCCGAATGCCTGGCCCAAGACCCAGTCGACCGCCACGAAGGTTCAGCTGTCATTGATACCAGGACTGAAACAAACGAAGCAATAACGCACCAGAACAGAAAAACTCACGAAACATGCGTGAGCTAAACCTCACAGTGTCGTCGATTGGGCGACATCAACCAACGGAGCACTGACATGTCTACTTTGGCATCCGAACCGATCAACGGCGGCATCGGCAAAATTCTGGCCGCATCAGTGGTCGCCGCCTGGCGCGCGTTTCGCTCGTACAGGGCACGCCGCCTCACCATGTTGAAGCTCTCGGAACTCAATGACCATGAATTGAAGGACATCGGCATAACCCGATCCGAGATCGTTTCGATCGCCTACGGGTCGCCGGGTCAGCGGAGGCGCAGCCATGACAGCATCTGCTTTTGAACCGATCGCCCTCCATCCGGTCGTCGCCGACCCGCATCCGCCTGTCCTGGCATTGCACGCGTCGGCGAGTTCGGGTGCGCAATGGAAGGGGCTCGCCGACTACCTTCGCGGTCGCTACCGGGTGATCGCGCCGGATCTGCCGGGCTATGGCATGGCGTGCCTGCATGGGTCGCGCAACCTCGCTGATATCGCCGACCGCGTGGTCGGAGCGATGCTGGGAACCAGCGTGTCGATGCATGTGGTCGGGCATGGGCTCGGCGCGGCCGTCGCCCTGGAAATCGCGGCGGTGCGACCGGGTCTCGTGCGCAGCCTGACATTGATCGAACCGATGGCCTTCCATCTCCTGCGGGACGGCGACGGTTCCGATCTGGAACTGTTCAGCGAGCTTTCCGACCTTGCCGGGCGGATGGCTGCCTTGACCGCTGCGGGATGTCCCGAGGCGGGGATGCAGGCCTATGTCGATTTCTGGTATGGCGACGGCGCCTGGAGCAGAACCGGCGCCGGCCTCAGGAAAGTCCTTGCGCGACAGGCAGAGCATGTCGCGCGGGATCTCCTGGGATCGCTTGCATTGAACCGGTCGGCCGCGCACTGGAGCGACATCCGCTGTCCGACGCTTGTCGTCATGGGACTGGAAAGCCCCGTCGCCAGCCTTCGCGTCACCGAGATGGTAGCGGAAACGATCAATGGAGCGCGCCTGATGATGATTTCGGAGGCGGGCCACATGGCGCCGCTGACCGATCCGCACATCATCGATCCCATGATCGGCGTGCATCTCGGAATGGCCGACGGGCTCGGCTGGCCCGTCCGGGACCGCGCAGCCTGACATCAAAAGGCAGTGGATGTCGGTTTCCAGTGGGCGCCGAAGCATCCACCCGTCGTGGATGCTGCGGCATCCACGGGACCCTCGACTGCCGGCGCTGCCCCTCCGGGCCGCCTGGCTTTCGCGCCGACGGGCACGGGCCTCGCGGTCGCGTGCTCCAAAGGTCGATCTTGTCGTGTTGCAGGTTCCGGCGGCAGGCCGATGGCCTATCCAACCATCCGCTTCGGCGCCTTGTCCCTGGCGAGCTTCTTGAATTTCTTGACGACCATGTCGCGCTTCAGCTTCGAGATATGGTCTATGAACAGCACGCCGTTCAGATGGTCGATCTCATGCTGCAGGCAGGTCGCCATCAGTCCGTCAGCCGTGATCTCCTGCTCCTTGCCGTCGCCGTCGACATATCTGACCTTGACCACGGCAGGCCGCTCGACTTCGGCATAGTAATCCGGAATGGACAGGCATCCCTCTTCATAGACCGAGCGCTCGTCGGAGCGCTCGACGATCTCAGGATTGACGAAGATATGCGGAGCCTTCTCCTCGCCCTCCTTGGCAAGGTCGATGACCAGCATCCGGATCGGCTCGCCCACCTGTATCGCTGCAAGCCCTATGCCCGGCGCATCATACATGGTCTCCAGCATGTCGCCGGCGAATTTGCGCAGCGTATCGTCGACGCGCTCCACCGGCCTGGAAACCTGGCGGAGCAACGGATCGGGCAGAAGAATAAGAGGCTTGATCGTCATGCGCCTCACCTATGATGTCGCACTGGAGGCGTCAACCGGCCGTGCCGCCGCATGTTCATGTTCTGATCTGTTTCAGCAGGCCGAATCGGTTATGTTCACGACATGAACGAACTGACGAGCCTCCTGGCCGAACCCGTCGCCCGCCTCGGCGCGACGACGGTCACGCTTGGCCAGGCGTTGGGGCTTGGAGCCGGACTCTTCATTCTGTTCTTCCTCGTCCTGATCATCGCGTTATGGCGGTCGTCCCGCGGCCGCGCAGCCGTGGCGGAGGAGGCGGCCGAGCATGCGCGCGACACTGAAGCCCGCATGACCGCCATCCTGCAGGCCCAGTCGGAAATGCAGGGACGCATGGGCGCGATCGCGGATGTGTTCGGCGCACGTCAGGCCGAGCTCACCCAGGCGATCGGCCAGCGGCTCGATGCGATGACCGGCCGCATCGGCCAGACCATGGCCGACCAGACGCGCTCGACCCACGAGAGTCTCGCGAAGCTGCAGGAGCGGCTGGCGGTGATCGACACGGCCCAGGGCAACATCCAGTCGCTCGCCGGACAGGTCGTGCAACTCCAGGCTATCCTGTCCAACAAACAGGCGCGCGGTGCCTTCGGCCAGGCGCGCATGGAGGCCATCGTTGCCGACGGGCTGGCGCATGGCGCCTATGAGTTCCAGCCGACCCTGTCCAACGGCAGCCGGCCCGACTGCCTCATCAGAATGCCCAACGAAACGCCGTCGCTGGCGATCGATGCGAAGTTCCCGCTCGAAGCGTGGAATGCGATCCGCGCGGCCGAGAGCGCCGACGCACGGCGGGTGGCCGGCCAGGCGTTCCGGCGGGACATCGAGGTCCATATCCGCGATATCGCCGACAAATATCTGATCCCGGGCGAAACGCAGGACACGGCCTTCATGTTCGTGCCTTCCGAATCCGTGTTCGCCGAGATCCACGAGAACTTCGAGGCGATCGTCCAGCGCGCCCACCGGTCGCGGATCGTCATCGTCTCGCCGTCGCTGTTGATGCTGTCGATCCAGGTCATCCAGACGATCCTGAAAGACGCGCGCATGCGCGAGCAGGCGCATCTGATCCAGGGCGAAGTGGCCCGCCTGATGGAGGACGTCGCCCGGCTCGACGAAAGGGTGCGCAAGCTGCAGGTCCATTTCGGCCAGGCGGGCAAGGACATCGACGATATCCTCGTTTCGACAGGCAAGGTCACCAGACGGAGCCGGAAGATCGAGGCGCTCGAACTGGGCGGCGATCGCGCCGATCCGGCAGATGCTGCGGCTGACGGCGAGAACGGCGTGACGGCACGAGCCGCGGAGTCGCGAACCGGGCAGTTGCGGCTGCGCGTCGTGGACGGCGACGAGGCCTGAAAAGGATCAGTTCTCGTGCGGCGATGCAGCCGCCAGCGCCATGCAGATGACCTTTGTCGAACCGGAATGCGCCGCCATCTTGACCTCTTCGCCGCGACTGCGGCGGCCGCCGTAGGTCCTCAAGCAGTTTTCGGCATGGACCGGCGATGCCGATGCAAACCGCCTCTTGAACATCCCGGGACTTCGCGTTTCATTTCATGGCCACCATCCGGAGGAGCGAACCATGGCAAAAGGTCAGATGAAGGCGCCCAAGGAAGCACGCAAGCCCAAGAAGGACGCAAAGAAGCCCGCGGCCCCCGCCATCAAGGCGGCGCCCGTGAAGGCGATGAGGATCAAGGAAAAGTAGCAGCGCCCTTCGAGATCGTCCGAGCCGCGGCTCGTCCGGCCGTCCGCGGCCGGACATATGCGTTGTGTAACTTCTCGACGATCGCGCAGGATTTCGGGCCGATGCGGAAGATTGACTTTCCCGACTGACAGTCTAAGTAAGACCTCGCAAGGACGACCTTGCATTCCCCCAAATAACCGGCAGGGACGACCCGCCACCAACGGAGCGTTCCATGGCGTGGACCTACCTTTTCTTTGCGGGACTTTTCGAGATCGGCTGGGCGATCGGCCTCAAATACACCGATGGTTTCACGAGGCCGATGCCGACGGTTCTGACCGTGGTTTCCATGATCATCAGCCTCGGCTTGCTCGGCCTGGCCCTGAAGACCCTGCCGGTCGGAACCGCCTATGCCATCTGGACCGGCATCGGCACGGTCGGCACGGCCCTGCTCGGCATCTTCCTGCTCGGCGAGCCCGCGACGGCGGTAAGGCTGGCCTGCATCGCGCTGATCGTTGCGGGGATCGTCGGCCTGAAACTCGTCGCGTAGCGGCAGCATCCCGCTGATTGCGGCCGCATGGGCCATGATCGTGCCTCACGGCACGGTCCAATCAGTCGCTGTCCCGAAGCCGGCACGCAGAACGGCAGGGGCGCGGCTCGAGCCACGCCCCTGCCGGCCATCATGGACCGGAATGTCAGACGAAGGGCTTCGGCGGCTGTCGGCCGACCCGCGCCTTGCGCGCGGCATAGCGCGCGTCGCGCTTGGCCTTCCGCTCGGCCTCGTCGGCGAGAACGCGCGCGATACGCTCGTTCTCTTCGGCCTCGCGCAGCCTCGCTTCGTCGCGCGCAGCCTCCTCGGCGATGCGGCGCGCCTCGGCCTCTATGGCCTCGCGCTCCGCACGCTCCTTGGCCTCGCGCGCCAGCCTTTCCTGCTTCAGCCGTTCCTTCTCGGCTTCGCGGAGGGCTCGAGCTTCCAGAATCGCCTTGCGTTCCGCCTGCCTTGCCAGCACCTGCGGATCGTCCGCCGCCGGCCTGGCCTTGAATTTATCGAGAAGCGCCTTCTTGGCGTCGTTTGCCGCGTTGCGGCGCTCGTGAAAGTCCTTTTCCCTGTACACTGCCAATTTTATGCCCTGTGGTCGTTCTGCGCCGTTTACATACTTACGGAGCCACGGAGTTCAAGCGCCAAAACGGCAAATCTGTCATGAAAAATGCGGCTGTGGCGCGACGGAAACGCGCAGCCCCGGGCCGGATCGGCAAGCAAACCGATATGCACTGTTCACTCGACAGCCTCTGGAAGCGCTCCGGCGGTGCGGCTAACTGTACCGCACACGACAGAAATTCGGGACGGCATCATGCAACTCGGTCTCTACACATTCGCGGATGTCAGCCCGGTTCCGGGACAGGGCGTGAGTCCGCATCAGCGGCTGCGCAACCTCGTGGAGGAGATCAGGCTTGCCGACGAGGTCGGCCTCGACGTCTTCGGTCTCGGCGAGCATCACCGTCCCGACTATGTCGCCTCGGCGCCGGCGGTGGCCCTGGCGGCGGCGGCCGAGCACACCAGGAACATCAGGCTCACCAGCGCGGTCTCGGTCCTTTCCTCCGACGATCCGGTCCGCGTGTTCCAGCAGTTCGCGACCCTCGACCTGTTGTCCGGCGGCCGCGCCGAGATCATGGCCGGACGCGGCTCCTTCATCGAGTCCTTCCCGCTCTTCGGCTATGATCTCAACGACTACGACACGCTGTTCGCAGAGAAGCTCGACCTGCTGCTGAAAATCCGCGACGCGGAGAAAGTGACCTGGTCGGGCACGCTGCGCGCGCCGATCAACGGGCGAGGCGTCTATCCGCGTCCTTGTCAGGAGAAGCTGCCGATCTGGGTCGCCGTGGGCGGCACGCCGCAATCGGTGGTGCGCGCCGCGCAGCTCTCCCTGCCGCTGGCGCTCGCCATCATCGGCGGCGAGCCCGTCCGCTTCGCGCCCTTCTTCGAGCTCTATCGGGAAGCCGCGCGCCGCGCCGGCAACGATCCCGCGAAGCTCGCCACCAGCATCAATGTCCATGGCTTCATCGCCGAGACGACCGAACAGGCGGCCGACGGCTTCTATGGGCCGCAGGCCGAGGTGATGAACCGGATCGGACGCGAGAGGGGCTGGGGACCGACGAGCCGGGAGCATTTCGACCAGTCCCGGGGGCCTCGCGGGGCCCTGTTCGTGGGCGATCCGGAGACGGTTGCGGAAAAGATCGTCGCCCATCACGAGATCTTCAAGAACGACCGGTTCCTGCTGCAAATGGCGATCGGCACCATGCCGCACGACAAGATCATGAAGGGCATCGAGCTCTACGGCACGAAGGTCGCTCCGCTGGTGCGCAAGGCGGCGACCAGGAAGCAAACCGCCTGAGAGCGGACATCCGGCCAACAAGCCGTTTTCACCACCGCGGCCGATCTGCCGCGCACGACGAGGAGCGGCCAGCCAAGCGGCACCGCTTCATAGGTCCAGCGTTTGCGGCCGGATGATCCGCCTCCTATATGGCTCCGAGGAACAGGATGCCGGCACCGGCTTGCCCGAGAGGCGGCGTCCACGACAACAAATCCTGGAGCCCAAGGCATGGCCGAACTGTCAGTGCTCGATCTTGCGCCCGTCGCCGAAGGCAGCGACGTTTCGCGGTCGCTGGGGAACACGCTGGATCTCGCCCGCCATGTGGAGCGGCTGGGCTACAAGCGCTACTGGCTTGCCGAACACCACAACATGCCCGGGATCGCCAGCGCCGCGACCGCCGTGGTGATCGGACACGTCGCGGCCGGCACCTCCTCCATCCGCGTCGGAGCGGGCGGCATCATGCTGCCCAACCACGCCCCGCTCGTCATCGCCGAGCAATTCGGCACGCTGGCCGCGCTCCATCCCGGCCGCATCGATCTCGGCCTGGGACGGGCGCCGGGCACGGACATGGCGACCGCCCGCGCGCTCAGGCGCAATCTGGATGCCGGCGTCGACAGCTTTCCGCAGGACGTGACCGAACTGATGGCCTGGTTCGCGCCTGCCGGCCCCGACCAGCGCATCCGCGCCGTGCCCGGCGAAGGTCAGGACGTGCCGATCTGGATCCTCGGCTCCAGCACCTACGGCGCGCAGCTCGCCGCGATCCTCGGGCTGCCCTACGCCTTCGCCTCGCATTTCGCGCCGGCCGAGCTTCACAACGCACTGGACATCTATCGCTCACGGTTCCAGCCGTCCGAGCAATTGTCCAAGCCCTATGTCATGCTCGGGCTCAACGTCTTCGCCGCCGACACCGACACCGAGGCGCGGCTGCTGTTCTCCTCGCTTCAGCAGGCCTTCGTCAATCTGCGCACCGGCCGGCCCGGCAAGCTGCCGCCCCCGGTCGAGGACTATGAGAGCGGGCTCGATCCGATGGCACGCGCCATGCTCGGCCAGGCGCTCTCATGCGCGGTGGTCGGTGCGCCCGGGACGGTCGCGCGCGGAATTCAGGATTTCGTGCAACGCACCGGCGCCGACGAGTTGATGGTCACCGCGCAGATCTTCGACCATGAGGCGCGCAAGCGCTCCTTCGAGATCCTCATGCAGGTCCACAAGGACCTGTCAAACGCAGCTTGATGCGCGTGGATGCCGACGCATTCACGCGACCTCGGTCGCCGGCGCGCCGAAATGATCATCGCAGCGCGCCGACGATCTCCTTGTCGGGAAAACAGGTGGGCGCACGGCCGTTGCTGGCCTGCCAGTCGCCGATCGAGCGGCGGGTCTTGAAGCCGGGCAGACCGTCGGCGCCGCCGACGTCATAGCCCTTGGCCTCCAACGCCTGCTGCAGCCCGGCTATGTCGGAGCGATAGAGGCCGCCGACCTTGCCCCAGCGCCCCGCGAAACTCTTGTCGCCGTGTGCGATGCGGTCGGCGCCGTGGCCGATGAAGAGCGCATAGAGATCGCTCTCATTGTATTCCTTGAGCACGTAGAAGTTGGGCGTGACGATGAAGGCCGGGCCGTTTCGCCCTGCCGGCATCAAAAGATAGCCTTCCGCGCGCGCCTCGTTTGACGGGAACTGCTTGCCGTTCACGCGGGTGATGCCCACGGCCGCCCATTGCGAGATTTTCTTGCCTTTGTCGGGCCCTTCGAGCGCGCAGGAGACATTATCGGGAACGGTGACCTCGAAGCCCCAGTCTCGTCCTTTCACCCAGCCGTAGTGCACGAGGTAATTGGCGATCGAAGCCAGCGTGTCCGGCACCGAGTTCCAGATGTCGCGTACGCCGTCGCGATCGAAATCGACGGCATGCTCGAGGAATGACGTCGGCAGGAACTGCGGCTGGCCGAGCGCGCCCGCCCAGGAGGACTTCATCATGTCCTTGCTCGCCAGTCCGCGTTCGACGATCTCGAGCGCCGCCAGCACCTCCTTGCGGAACATGTCCTTGCGGGTCGCCAGGAACGCCTTGGTGCCGAGGACCTGGAAGGCGTCGTAGGGAATCCTGGCCGTGCCGAACCCGGATTCGCGCCCCCAGATCGCCAGCACCACGCCGCGCGGGACGCCGTAGCGCTTCTCGACCGCGGCAAGGGTCTGCGCATATTTGCCCGCCCGCGCGCGGCCGCCCGACGTCACGGCACCCACGGTCTTCTCGGCGAAATAGTTGCCGGGCGAGCCGAATTCGGCCTGGTGCTGCTTCTTCGGCGTCTTCGGCTTCTCGCCCGGCATCACCAGATCGGGCAGATCGAGATTGGGCCTCACGCCGGCGAAGGCGGCGTCGAAAGTGGTCTTGGAGATGCCGCGCGACTTCGCCTCCGGCCAGAGGTCATTTGCCAGCCAGGCCCGGAACAGGGCGTTCACGTCGGCCGCCGATGCGGGGAGCGGGCAAAGGATGGCGACGCTCAACGACACGACGATCAGGCGCAGGCGGGCAAGCCAGGCCGAATGCCGACGCAGGAAGACCGGCCAATTCGACATGCCGGCAGGAAGAGGTTTCTTTGCAATAACCATCATCCCCCCGTGCCTGTCGAATGCGTCAAAATGCGGTCCGCGATTTGAGTGCCGCGGCAAGCGTGCCCTCGTCGAGATAATCGAGCTCGCCGCCCACCGGCACGCCATGCGCCAAGCGCGTCACCTTGATGTCGAAGGCGGAAAGCTGGTCGGTGAGATAGTGCGCCGTCGTCTGCCCTTCGACCGTGGCGTTGACGGCCAGGATCACCTCGCGCACCTCGCCCTCGGCGAGACGCGCCACGAGCCCCTTGATGTTCAGGTCGTCGGGCCCGACGCCGTCCAGGGGCGACAAGGTTCCGCCAAGGACGTGATATCGCACATTCATCGCCCCTGCCCGCTCCAGCGCCCAGAGGTCGGCGACATCCTCCACCACGATGATGGTGGCGGGATCGCGGCGCGGATCGGAACATAAGGTGCAGGGATCGATCGTGTCGACATTGCCGCAACGGGAGCAGATCCGCACCTTCTCCACCGCCTCACCCATGGCTGCGGCGAGCGGAGCGAGGAGTTGCTCCTTCTTCTTGATGAGGTGAAGGGCGGCGCGACGCGCCGATCTTGGTCCCAGGCCCGGCACCTTGGCGAGGAGCTGGATCAGGCGTTCGATCTCGGGGCCGGCGATTCGTTTCGACATGCGGCTGATTTAGGGTTTTTCCCGCCGCTTTGGAACATGTGACCCGCCTGGCACGGGGGCATGCTGCCAAACGGGCGTCGCCGCGGCCGACGAAACCAGTCGATTCCGGCGCCGGCGCGCAGGCCCTACGGCCGGTCCTGGCTTGCGATCAGCATGCCGATCGCGTCGGCTTCCGACGGGCTCACATTGAACGACATGACAGGCTGATCGGCCTCGGGTTCGGCCCGGGCAACGGTCGTGACGGGCACCGGCCGGGCGTCCGTGGCCGGGATCGAGGCGGTCTTGATTGTCTCGACCTCAGGCGCGGCCGAAGCGATCGCCGTCTCCGGCTCGGCCGGCGCGGGTGCCTTCCGGCGGCTGCGCTTCTCGTAGAAGGCATTGCCGCCTGCCACCAGCACGTAGTGCATGTTCTTGTAGGGGAACTTCAGGCCGGCCGTGTGGAAGAACATGGCGTTCTTCACCTTCGGATGGCGCTCGCCCTTCAGAACGGCATCGGCCGCCTCCTGGACGTCGGGCAACGCCTTCGAGTTCATCGGGCGGCTCAGCACGCCGCGGGCGAATTGCCCCTTTTCCCCGACGACGTCGCAGACGGTGTCGCCGTGCTTTCCCGAATCGAGCCGGTTCATGACCACGCTTCCAACCGCAACCAGGCCTTCACGGCTGGAACGCCTGGACTCGAAGAACATGGCCCGCGCGAGACATTCGCGGTCCTTGGCGGTGTAGCCATAGGCGCGCGTGCTCGCGGTCTTCGGCTTCACGCCTTCGGCGAGTTGGGAAGTCTGGCTGCAACCGGCCAGCAGGAAAGGAGCGGTGACGGCGCTGAAGATCGCAGCCGTCGTCCATCGGACGGCGAACAATTGTGTCCCCTCAGTCTAACCGCCGCCACGCCCCTGATGACGGCCAGAATGAGTTTGTTTCCGGCAAAATGATGACCAATTGGTGAATGGTGAATGGTGAATGGTGAATGGTGAATGGTGAATGGTGAATGGTGAATGGTGAAGAACTGACGCAGCGTGCCTCGGTCGGTCAACCACCCGTTCTACCATTCACCATTCACCATTCACCATTTTACCATTCACCCCTAAAACGGCAGCTTCATGCCGGGCGGGATCGGCAGTCCGGCCGTCAGTTCCCTGGTCTTCTCCTGCATGGCCGTCTCGACCTTGACCTTGGCATCGTTGTGGGCGGCGAGGATTAGGTCTTCGAGGATTTCGGCCTCGTCTTCCTTCAGCAGCGAGCGGTCGACTTCGAGCTTCTTCATCTCGAACTTGCCCGTAAGCGTGACCTTGACGAGACCACCGCCCGACTGGCCCGTGGCCTCCATAGTGGCGATCTCTTCCTGCAGGGCCTGGAACTTGGCTTGCATTTCCTTGGCCTTGCCCATCAGGCCGAGAAGATCCTTCATGTCCGTCTCCATCTCGCGTTCAGGCGACGCCGGCCGCGCCGCATCGCAGCATCCTATACGGCCTACAGCATGTCGCGTGAAAAGGACGCGACATGCTGTAGGCACTTGATTTTGCGCATGTCTTTGTCCCGAAACCGCGGTACACTTTCGGGAGACATGCTTAGAGCAGTTCGTCGTCGTCGTCGAGGTCCTGCTCGGGCGGTGGCGGCGCGTCCTCGTCCACGGCCCCGGGCGCGTCGGGAATGCGTATGTCGATGATCCTGGCGCCGGGGAACTTGGCCAGGATGGCGGCGACCGTCGGATCGCTCTTGGCGTCGAGTATGGCGATTTCGCGCTTCTCGGTCTCGACTTCGGCAATGGTCTGGCTGCCCTCCTCCTCGCGCGACAGCGAAACCAGCCATGGACGTCCCGTCCAGGCCTTCAATTTGACGGTGAGATCGCCGAGCAGCGTCTTGGGCGCGTCGCTGGTCAGCGTCACGTCGAGGCGGCCGGGCTCTATGCTGACCAGCCTCACGCAGCGCTTGACCAGCACCTTGAGCGCCATGTCCCGATGCTGGTCGGCGAGATTGGCGATGTCGGCGAGCGATTTCACCGGAACGGCTTGCGCTTCCGGCTCAGCCTCGGGCGCGGCCCGCATCTCGCGGGGCTGCGCGTCCACCAGGCGCATGGTCTGGCCGCCGCCTGCGACCTGGGGCATGCGCGCCTGGGCGATCGCGCTCGCGCCGTTGTCCGCGGGTTGCGATGCGCCGTTCCCGCCGGCGGGACGCGGGCCGCCACCGGCCGGCACCGATGCCGTGCCGTCCAGCGACCGCAGCGCCTCGTCGAGTGTCGGCAGCGTCGCGGCATGCGCGATGCGGATCAGCACCATCTCGCCGGCGCTGACCGGTCGGTTCGAACCCTGCACTTCGGGAATGCCCTTGAGCAGCATCTGCCAGCAACGGGAGAGCACGCGCACCGACAAGGTTTGCGAAAAGGCGACGCCGCGCTGGCGCTCGGTCTCGGTGAGCGAGGCGTCCTCCGCCGCCGAGGGGATGAATTTCAGCCGGGTCACCAGATGGTTGAACTCGGCAAGGTCGGTAAGCACCGTCGCCGGATCGGCGCCGGTGTCGTACTGGGCCCGAAACTCGTTCAGTGCCGCCGCCGCGTCGCCTTTCATGAGATGCTCGAAGAGGTCGATCACGCGGCCGCGATCGCCGAGGCCGAGCATCATACGCACCGCTTCGGCGGTCACCGTGCCGCCGCCATGGGCGATGGCCTGGTCGAAGATGGAAAGAGCGTCGCGCGCCGAACCTTCCGCCGCGCGCGCCACCATGGCCAGCGCCTCGTCCTCGATGCTCACGCCTTCGAGGCCGGCGATCCGGCCGAGATGCGCGGTGAGCTGGCTGGCGTCGATGCGGCGCAGGTCGAAGCGCTGGCAACGCGACAGGATGGTGATCGGGACTTTCCGGATCTCGGTAGTGGCAAAGATGAACTTCACATGCGGCGGCGGCTCTTCGAGCGTCTTCAGCAGGCCGTTGAAGGCCTGCGTGGAGAGCATGTGAACCTCGTCGATGATGTAGACCTTGTAGCGCGACGATACCGGTGCGTAGCGGACCTGCTCGATAATCTCGCGGATGTCGTCGATACCGGTATGCGAGGCGGCGTCCATCTCGATCACGTCGACATGACGGCCTTCCATGATCGCCTGGCAATGCTCGCCCGGCGTGGAGAGGTCGACGGATGGCTGGTCAACCTCGGCGGTCCTGTAGTTGAGCGCCCGGGCGAGGATGCGCGCCGTCGTCGTCTTGCCGACGCCGCGCACGCCTGTCAACATCCAGGCCTGCGCGATACGGCCGGTCGAAAAGGCGTTGGTGAGGGTGCGGACCATCGGCTCCTGGCCGATTAGGCTCGTGAAATCGGCCGGACGGTATTTGCGGGCGAGCACGCGATAGGCGGCGCCGGCCTTGCCCTTCTGGTCGTTTCCGGCTTCGCTCATCGCCTGGTGCCGCTCCGTTGGCGCGATCAGGCGCCGATTCCTCGAAAGAATTTTCGCCCGCGCCGCAATGCGCCGTCAACAGGACAGCCCGAAGCAGGGGACGAATGGCGAAGAGGTGGGAGGCTGGAACAATGACCCGTTCCGGGCTCGTTAGGGCTGCTTCCTTCCGGACCTGACCCGGTTGGCGAGTGGATCGTCCACCACCAACCTCCCGCTGTCCATATCGGCAATCCCGCCGCAAATTGCAAGTCCGCAAGAGCCGCGCGCCGATTCGTCGCCCTCCAGCCGTGCGACATGCGCCTGAAGGAAAGGCTTGCAGGCCGATAGCCGGCGCTCTAGCCTTCATCCAACGACACGAGGAAACTCCCATGATGCCCGTGAAGACGGCCGGGTTCAAGCTCGATGCGCGGCTGGAGGCCGACAGCGAGCCGGTCATATGGCTCGGCCTTTGCGAGTTGCGGCTGATGAACGACCGCCGCTGGCCCTGGGTGCTGCTCGTGCCGCAAAGGCCCGGCGCCGAGGAAATCCACGATCTGACGCCGCTCGACCAGGCCATGCTCACCTTCGAGACCAACATGGTCGCCCAGGCCCTGAAAAGTGTCACCGGATGCAGCAAGATCAACAGCGGAGCGCTCGGCAACATCGTGCGGCAACTCCATGTCCACATCGTCGCCAGGTCCGAGGGCGATCCCGGCTGGCCGGGGCCCGTCTGGGGGCACGGCATCCGCGAGCCCTATCGCCGCGAAGACCTGCACGGCTTCTCGGAAAAGCTGCGCAGCGCCCTGTGAGCGACGCGCCCCTGCGATGAACGCCTTGCGGCATCCACTATTGGCGAGGCGGCGAGGCCCCATCTCTGAAACTCTTGACGTCGGAATGCCGGGGAGCCCCCGGCTGAATCTCTCAACCACCGCGCCTGCTGCGAGGACCCCATGACATTTCGCCTCTTCGACGCGCCGTTGCGCGAGCCCAGCCATTTCGTCGGCTATTCCGGCAACAGGATCGATCGCCGGTCCGAGGAACGCGCCGACGACTCCGCATCGGCCGCTCTCGCCGATCGCTCGGCACGGCTGATGCTGATGCGCGGCGGCCGGGTCTATCTGAAGCTCAACGGTACCGGCTTCGATCCCTATTACGAATTGTCCGAGAGCGCCCCGCTGAGGCCGAAGCTCGAACACGCCGTGCTGCTCGGCTGGGCGCCGGAGGGACCGCGGCTCGCCGTGCCGGCGGGGCTCGATCCTGAAGAGCTGCCCGACGAAATCAAGGCGATCGACTACCGTTCGGTGAACGTCCAGGGCCTGCTCGACGAGGAGGGCCTGGGCGTGGTCGCGCAGGGAGCCGCGTTGCTCGCCTGGCATTCCAGCCATCGTTTCTGCGGCAAATGCGGCGCGTCGACCGAGATACGGGCCGGCGGATACAAGCGCCTCTGCGCGAACTGCGGCACCGAACATTTCCCGCGGACGGATCCGGTGGCGATCATGCTGGCCGTCACCGCCGATCGCTGCGTGCTCGGGCGCGGCCCTCACTTCGCGCCCGGCATGTATTCGGCGCTGGCGGGCTTCATCGAGCCCGGCGAGACGATCGAGAATGCGGTGCGCCGGGAGGTCTTCGAAGAAGCCGGCATCCGGCTCGGCCGCGTCGTCTATCACGCCTCGCAGCCCTGGCCGTTTCCCTATTCGCTGATGATCGGTTGTTTCGGCGAAGCCCTCGACGAACACCTCCGCTATGACGGCCGCGAGTTGGAAGACTGCCGCTGGTTCACGCGCGCGCAGGTGCGCGAAATCCTCGCCGGCACCTCGACCGGCGGCGTCTTCGTACCCCCCAAGGCGGCGATCGCCCACCACCTCATCCGCGCCTGGGCCGAAAGCGGCTGATATCCATGGGTGTGGATGCTTACGCATCCACACCCGGTGGATGCGTCAGCATCCACCTTACCTCAATCGCCGGCGCGGCCCATCCGGGCCGCCAGAGCGCCGCGCGTCCATTTGGACGCGCATAGGACGCTCTAGCACTTCGAGTCTACGCATCGTGCTTTCCGAAAATCGAGTACGATTTTCGGGCCGATGCGGTAGCTTTCGCGCCACGGGGGCGGCGCGCAGTCGCGCGCCCCAGCGGTCGATGAGATCGACCGCTGGGATGTGGAGCCTCGGCCCATGAGAAGGGCTCAGTCGTCCCCGCCCTGCGTCTCGCGGAAGGGATGTGCGTCGTAGACGCCCAGTATCCTCACCTCGCGCGAGAAGAAGCGCAGCTCCTTCAGCGCCTGCGCCACGTTGACGTCGTCGGGGTGCCCCTCGATGTCGGCATAGAATTGCGTGGAGAAGAACTTGCCGCCGAGCTGGTAGCTCTCCAGCTTGGTCATGTTGACGCCGTTGGTCGCGAAACCGCCCATGGCCTTGTAGAGGGCCGCCGGGATGTTGTGCACGCGGAACACGAAGGTCGTCATGATCGCCGCCGCGGGATCGACGCGCTCCGCCCAGGATTCGGTCTTCGACAGCACGACGAAGCGTGTCACGTTGTTGTCGGCGTCCTCGACATTCTCGGCCACGATGTCGAGCCCGTAGAGCGAGGCCGCCAGCCTTGGGGCAAGGGCGGCATTGTGCGGATTGCCCTCCTCGGCCACGAGCCTCGCCGCGCCGGCGGTGTCGCCGGCGACCATCGGCTTCCAGCGGTGCTTGCGGATCACCTTGCGGCATTGGCCGAGCGCGTGGATGTGGCTGTAGACGGCCTTGATGTCCTCGATCCTGCGGCCAGGCAGCACCATCAGCTGGAAATGGATCGGCAGGAAATATTCGCCCACGATGTGCAGCCGCGATTCCGGCAGCAGATGATGGATGTCGGCGACCCGGCCGGCGATCGTGTTCTCGATCGGGATCATGGCGAGGTCGGCCTTGCCGGTCTCGACCGCGATGAAGGCGTCCTCGAAGGTCGCACAGGGCAACGGCTCCATATCAGGATAGACGTTGCGGCAGGCGGTATCGGAATTCGCGCCCGGTTCGCCCTGGAACGAGATTCTGTTGGTTTTCGGCGGCATGATCGACCTTGTCGTTATGAAAGCATCTGTCTGGCGCGCTCGAGGTCCTCGGGCGTATCCACGCCCAGCGGCACCGAGCGCACGATCTCGGCATCGATGCGCATGCCGGCCTCCAGCGCGCGCAATTGTTCGAGCCGCTCGCGCTTCTCCAGCGGCGATGGCCCCAAGGAGACGAAACGTTCGAGCGCGGCGCGGCGATAGGCATAGAGCCCGACATGATGATAGAGCGGCCCCTCGCCCCACGGCGCGGTCGCCCGCGTAAAATAAAGCGCCCTCAGCCTCGTCTCCGAGACCGGCGAGGCGACGATCTTCACCACGTTCGGGTTCGTCTTGTCGTCCTCTCGGCAGATCTCGACACCGAGTGTCGCGATGTCGACGGCGGGATCATCGAGGGGAGCGAGTGCTGCGCGTATCGTGGCGGGCTCGACCGTCGGCAGGTCCCCCTGCAGGTTGACCACCGTTTCGACCCTTGCCTCGGGATCGAGCCGCTTCAGCGCCTCGAAGATGCGGTCCGAGCCGGATTCATGGTCGCCTCGGGTCATCACGGCCTCGAAGCCATGGGCGCGCACGGCTTCCGCGACAGCCTCGGCGTCGGTCGCCACGACGACCCGCCCGAGGCCGCTATCGGCCGCGCGGCAGGCCACATGCACGATCATCGGCTTGCCGGCGATGTCGGCGAGCGGCTTGCCGGGCAGCCGGGTCGAAGCCATGCGGGCAGGAATCAGGACGAGGCTGGACATCGGGCTGGCTGGTCTCGGTCGAAAAGGCTGTCAGAAGGTGGCAAAAGGTCTCACTGGCTGCGCCCTTATAGGTGTTGCAAGGGGCAAGCAAAAGACCTAGTTTCCCGCGCGATTTGAGCGGCTTCGGCCGGCAATGGAATCTGTACGGCGTGGGCTCGACTGCGGCCTGCGGCGGGGGAAAGGGAGCCTCACGGCGAATGGACTCGTTTGAATTGAACAAGCTGATCGGGGCGTTCCTCGGAACCCTCTTCGTGGTCTTCTCGATCGGCATCGTTTCGGATTCGATCTTCGCCGCCCCGGTTCCGGAAAAGCCCGGCTTCGGCATAGAAGCCGCCGAGGAAGATCACGGCGGCGCCGCCGCCGGCGCCGAACAGCCCGCCGAGGAGCCGATCGCCGCGTTGCTCGCCAAGGCCGACGCAACCGCCGGACAGGCGGTGTTCAAGAAGTGCGCCGCCTGCCACACCGACGACAGCGGCGGCGCCAACAAGGTCGGCCCGAACCTCTGGAATATCGTCAACCGGCCGATCGCCTCGCATGAGGGCTTCTCCTATTCGGCTGCGATGAAGGAATTCGCCCAGGGCGGATCCGTCGTCTGGGACTACGAGCACCTGAACCACTTCCTCACGTCGCCGAAGGGTTACATCAAGGGCACCGCGATG
This sequence comes from Mesorhizobium sp. L-8-10, assembly GCF_016756635.1. Lineage (NCBI taxonomy): Bacteria > Pseudomonadati > Pseudomonadota > Alphaproteobacteria > Hyphomicrobiales > Phyllobacteriaceae > Mesorhizobium > Mesorhizobium sp. L-8-10. Next base: position 8,359,867 of record NZ_AP023263.1, read on the forward strand.
GGCTTCGCCGGCGTCAAGAAGCCCGAGGAGCGCGCGAACCTGATCGCCTATCTGCGCACGACGGCCGACAGCCCGGCGCCGCTGCCAGAAGCCGGCGCGGCGCCCGCGCCCGAGAATGCTTCGGCACCGGCCGAAGGCGCGGCCCCCGCGACTCCCGCCGAAGGTGCGGCCCCGGCGCAGCCTGCCCCCGCACAATGACGAAAATGTAATCTTCGGACCATGAAAAAGCCGGGTTCAGCCCGGCTTTTTTGTTAGAGATTCGAAATGCGGTCCGGTTTCCGCCCCGGCGAAGGTTTCCATGCCGGACGGATGCACTAGACTGACGACAGCCACGAAGCGGAGGACCGAATGAACGAACGCATGAACCGGATTGCGCAAACCGCCGGCCTCGCGGCAATCCTGTTCGGCTTCGGCCTCGGCGCATCCCTGGCGGACGAATGGCGCACCGTGTCGTCGCTGATCGGCGTGTCAAAATATGACAAGGGATTCGAGCGCTACGACTATGTGAACCCTGACGCGCCGAAGGGCGGAACGCTCGACAGCACGGTCAACGGCACGTTCGACAGCTTCAACCCGTTCATCCCGCGCGGCACCCCGGTCGCAGGCCTCACCGAGTTCGGGGGCGGGCTGCTTTATGAGACACTGATGAACCAGGCGACGGACGAGCCGGGAACGAGCCACCCGCTCATCGCCGAGGCGTTCCAATATCCCGACGACTTCTCATCGGCGACCTACAGGCTCGACCCGAATGCGAAGTGGCACGACGGCAAGCCGATCACCGCGAAGGACGTCGTCTGGTCCTTCGACGTGCTGAAGGCCAACAGTCCGGCATACAACCGCTACTTCCACAATGTCACCGAAGCCGTCGCACTGTCGGAGCACGAAGTCCGTTTCACCTTCGATCAGAAGGGCAACCGCGAACTGCCCCACATCATGGGCGACCTCGTCGTGCTGCCCAGGCATTGGTGGGAAGGCGCGGACGCCTCCGGCAAGAAACGCGACATTACCCAGCCGACGCTGGAGCCGCCGCTGGGCTCCGGCGCCTATCGGATCGAGAGCTTCAAACCCGGCTCGGAGATCGTCTGGGCGCGCGTTCCCGACTACTGGGGCGCGAAGCTGCCGGTCAATATCGGACGTCAGAACTTCGACAAGCGCCGCTACGTCTATTTCCAGGACGACAATGCCGAATGGCAGGCCTTCACCAAGGGCGGCTACGAGGACATCAGGGTCGAGAACAGCTCCAGGCGGTGGGCCACCGAATACAACTTCCCCGCGTTCATGGACGGCGACGTGAAGAAGCACGCGTTCCAGCAGACCGCAGGCGAGCCTATGCAGGGGTTCGTGCTGAACCAGCGACGTCCGCAGTTCCAGGATCGGCTCGTTCGCGAAGCGCTGACCTATGCCTTCGATTTCGAGAGCATGAACCGCAACCTCTTCTACGGCCTCTACAAGCGGACCGACAGCTACTTCCAGGGCGGCGAGTTGGCGTCGAGCGGATTGCCGGAAGGCGTAGAGCTCGATATCCTGAACGAATTCAAGGACAAGCTGCCGCCCGAGCTGTTCACGCAACCGTTCAAGCTGCCGGTATTCGATAGTCCCAAGGCGACCCGGGACAATTTGCGCAAGGCCTTCGACCTGTTCAAGCAGGCGGGCTGGACGAACAAGGGCGGCAAGCTGGTCAACGCCAAGGGCGAGCAGTTCAGGATCGAATTCCTGGGCCGCGACCCCAACGACGACCGGATCACAAGCCCCTTCATCGACAATCTGCGCAAGCTCGGCATCGACGCGACGCTGCGCATCGTCGACACCAGCCAATATATCAACCGCACGCGCGCCTTCGATTTCGACGTCGTGACGACGGTGATGATGCAGTCGCAGTCGCCGGGCAACGAACAACGCGATTTCTGGAGCAGCCCGGCCGCCGACATTCAAGGCTCGCGCAACCTGATGGGCATCAAGGACCCTGTCGTCGACGCGCTCGTCGACAAGGTCGTCTTCGCCAAGGACCGCGCCGAACTGATCGCGGCGACCCATGCCCTCGACCGGGTGCTGCTGTGGAACTACTACGTGATACCGCAATGGCACAATCCGGACGCCTGGATCGCCTATTGGAACAAGTTCGGCATTCCGGAGAAGCAGCCGAGCTACATCGGCGCCGACGTCGATTCCTGGTGGATCGACAAGGACAAGGAGGCCGCGCTGGCTGCCAGATACAAGAACGCCAATTGAAGCCGGGAGATCGAACGTCTTGTCGATCCGCTTCCCTGCGCCCCTGAAGGGCGGCAGCCTCTCGCGCCGCAGCGTGCTGGCCCTGGGAGGAGCGGCCGCGGCTGCGGCACTCCTGCCCGGCCGCGCCTTCGCGGCCAGCCCCACGGACAAGCCGCTGCATGGGCTTTCCGCCTTCGGCGACCTCAAATACGGGCCCGGCTTCACCCATTTCGACTATGTCAACCCCGGCGCCCCGAAGGGCGGCACGTTCAACTTCGCCCCGCCCAACTGGGTCTACAACCAGAACGTCTTGTCGTTCAACACGCTGAACTCCTTCGTGCAGCGCGGCGATGCCCCGCCGCGCATGGAGATGTGCTTCGATTCGCTGATGGCCCGGGCGCTGGACGAGCCGGATGCGGTCTACGGCCTGCTGGCCGAAAGTGTCACCATCAGCGCCGACCGCAACAGCTTCGTCTTCCGGCTGCGCCCCGAGGCGCGGTTCCACGACGGTTCGCCGCTGACGGCCGCGGACGTGGCCTTTTCCTTCGATATCTACAAGCAGAAGGGCCATCCCGACCTCTTGCTGCCGCTTCGCGAGATGACCGAGGTCGTGGCGGTCGATGCCACCACCGTGCGGCTCGACTTCTCCGGCAACCAGTCCCCACGGACGATCCTCGACCTCGTCGGCTTTCCGATCGTCTCGAAGCCCTTTTTCGAGGCCAATCCCTTCGACGGGAGCCAGATGAAGGCCGCACTCGGTTCCGGCCCCTACAAGGTGGGAATGGTGCGGCCCGGCCAGACGATCGAATATGAGCGGGTCGCCGACTATTGGGGGCGCGACCTGCCGGTCAATCGCGGCCTCTACAATTTCGACCGGGTCCGCATCGATTTCTACCGCGAGCGGCAGGCGGGCTTCGAGGCGTTCAAGAAGGGCAACGTGCTCTTCCGCCAGGAATTCACGTCGCGCATCTGGGCCACCGGCTATGATTTTCCGGCCATTGCCCAGGGCAAGGTCGTCAAGCGGGAGTTTCCCGGCGAGAAGCGACCGTCGATGCAGGCCCATGCGATCAACCAGCGCCGCGAGCGCTTCCGCGACGAGAGGGTCCGCCGGGCGATAGCGCTCTGCTTCGATTTCGAGTGGACGAACCGCAACCTGTTCTATGGCGCCTATGAGCGGTCGCAAACACTGTTCGAGCGGTCGGCCTATCGCGCCGAGGGTCTGCCCTCGCCTGCCGAACTCGCTCTGTTGGAGCCGTTCCGAGGCAAGATCCCCGAAGCCGCCTTCGGCGAAGCCGTGACGCAGCCGAAATCGGATGGATCGGGCCGCGACCGCAAGCTGCTCGGCACGGCCGCGCGGCTGGTGGCTGACGCCGGCTGGAAACGCGGCGGCAAGCTGCTGCGCAATGAGAAGGGCGAAACGCTTGGTGTCGAGATCCTGGTGCAGGACGACGTGTTTGTCAGGGTCGACACCCCCTGGGTCGAGAACATGCGCGCGGTGGGCATAGACGCCTCGATCCGAATGGTCGACTCGGCGCAGTACCAGATGCGCCAGAATGACTTCGATTTCGACGTCATCGCCATGGCCGCATCCTTCAGCGCGACCCCGACCCGCGAGGGGGTCGAGCGCTTCTTCCATTCCCGCGCAGCCACGGTTCCGGGGACGAGGAACCTTCCTGGAACGATCGATCCGGCAGTCGACGCCATGGTCGATGCCGTCGGCCGGGCGCAGGACCGCGAGGGCCTGGTGACGGCCATGCGCGCCCTCGATCGCATCTTGCGCGCGCGGCTCGACTGGATTCCAAGTTGGTATTCCCCGAATCATCGGGCCGCCTATTGGGACATGTTCGGCTTCAAGGAGCCCAAGCCCGATTTCGGTTTTCCGGTGGAGTCGCTCTGGTGGTTCGACGAGGCGAAGGCGAAGCAAATTGGCAAGGGCTGATACTCTTTCCACCAGACGATCCTGCTCGGGGCGGGTGCGTATTTCGGCGCGCTCAGGAACGCGGCCCGTAGTCGTCAGTGCTCTACGTTGCCCCCCTCTGTCCTGCCGGACATCTCCCCCACAAGGGGGGAGATCGCGCCTTCATCCGCGACGGCGCTCAATTCGAAACATTGCCGGTTGGCGAAAGCCAAGCGGCCGGCTGATCTCCCCCCTAAGGGGGGAGATGTCCGGCAGGACAGAGGGGGGCAACGTAGAGCGCCGCCGTCCGTTTGTTTTCAAGGGAGCTTGGGCCTGATGGGTGCCTATATTCTGCGGCGCATCCTGCTGATGATCCCGACGCTGTTCGGCATCATGGCCGTGTCCTTCGCGGTGATCCAGTTCGCTCCGGGCGGGCCGGTGGAGCAGGTCATCGCCAGGATCACCGGCCAGGGCGGCGACTCCGCGGACAGGCTTTCAGGCGGCGGCGCCGACGCCGGCAACAACACCAATTTCGACGCCGGCGGCGAGATCTCTTCCAAATATCGCGGCGCTCAGGGACTCGACCCGGAATTCATCGCGCAACTGGAGAAGCAGTTCGGCTTCGACAAGCCGCCGCTCGAGCGCTTCTTCAAGATGCTGTGGGACTATGCGCGTTTCGACTTCGGCGAGAGCTTCTTCCGCGATATCTCCGTCATCGACCTGATCATCGAAAAAATGCCGGTGTCGATCTCCATCGGCCTGTGGATCACGCTGCTCTCCTATCTGATCTCGATTCCCCTGGGCATCCGCAAAGCGGTGAAGGACGGCTCGGCCTTCGACGTCTGGACCAGCGGCATCGTCATCGTCGGCTACGCCATCCCTGGCTTCCTCTTCGCCATCCTCCTGATGGTTCTGTTCGCCGGCGGCTCCTTCTACGACTGGTTCCCGCTGCGCGGCCTCACCTCCGACAATTGGAGCGAGTTGTCTCTCTGGGGCAAGATCGTCGACTATTTCTGGCATCTCACGCTGCCGCTGACGGCGATGGTGCTGTCGGCCTTCGCCACCACGACCCTGCTCACCAAGAATTCGTTCCTCGACGAGATCCGCAAGCAATATGTCACCACGGCGCGCTCCAAGGGGCTGACCGAGCGCCAGGTGCTTTACGGCCATGTGTTCCGCAACGCCATGCTGATCGTGATCGCCGGTTTCCCCGGCGCCTTCATCTCGGCCTTCTTCACCGGCTCGCTGCTGATCGAGAACATCTTCTCGCTCGACGGGCTCGGCCTTCTCGGCTACCGCTCGGTGCTCGATCGCGACTATCCCGTGGTCTTCGCCAATCTCTACATCTTCGCGCTGATCGGCCTGATCGTCAGCCTCATCTCCGACCTCACCTATACCTGGATCGATCCGCGCATCGACTTCGAGCGGAGGGACGTGTGATGGCCGAAGTCCTGAGGAAAGCGGAGGTCGAAGAGGTGAGGGAGGTTCCGGCCCGGCCACGGCTGTCGCCGCTCAACCAGCGCCGCTGGCAGAACTTCAAGGCGAACCGGCGCGGCTACTGGTCGCTCTGGATCTTCCTCGTCCTGTTCGTGCTCTCGCTCTTCGCCGAATTCATCGCCAATGACCGCCCGATCCTGGCCTTCTACAAGGGCGAGCTGCTTTTCCCGACTGTCATCGACTATCCAGAGGAGAAGTTCGGCGGCTTCTATGCGGTGACCGACTATCGCGACCCCGTGATATCGGACGAGATCAGGGCCAATGGCTGGCTGATCTGGCCACCGATCCGCTACTCCTATCGCACCGTGAACAATGAGATCCCCGAGGCGGCCCCGGCTAAACCGTCCTGGCTCTATCCGATCGAGAAGCGCTGCGAACGCTATCCGCTAGGCGTCGCCGACCCCAATTGCACCATCGGCAACTGGAACTGGCTGGGTACGGACGATCAGGCGCGCGACGTGCTCGCGCGCGTCATCTACGGCTTCCGCATCTCGGTGCTGTTCGGCCTCACGCTCACGCTGGCTTCGGCGATCGTGGGCGTATCGGCAGGCGCCGTGCAGGGCTATTTCGGCGGCTGGACCGACCTGCTCTTCCAGCGCTTCATCGAGATCTGGTCGTCGATCCCGGTGCTCTATCTGCTGCTGATCATCTCGGCCGTGCTGCCGCCGGGCTTCTTCATCCTGCTCGGCATCATGCTCCTGTTCTCGTGGGTCGCCTTCGTCGGCGTGGTGCGCGCCGAGTTCCTGCGCGCCCGCAACTTCGAATATGTCAACGCGGCGCGGGCGCTTGGCGTGCCCAACCGCACCATCATGTTCCGCCACCTCCTGCCCAATGCCATGGTGGCGACCCTGACCTTCCTGCCTTTCATCCTCAACGGTTCGATCACGACGCTCACTTCGCTCGACTTCCTCGGCTTCGGACTGCCGCCCGGCTCGGCCTCGCTCGGCGAACTGCTCAAGCAGGGCCAGCGCAATCTCAACGCGCCGTGGCTGGGGCTCTCGGGCTTCGTCGTGATCTCGCTGATGCTGTCGCTGTTGATCTTCGTCGGCGAGGCGACACGAGACGCCTTCGATCCCAGGAAAACGTTCAAATGAGTGAGTCGACATGGTATAATTTCAACGGCATTCTACCGTGGAGGCTGCGATGAGCCTGAATATCAAGAACGACGAGGTCCACCGCCTGGCAAGGGAGGTTGCGCAGCACACGGGCGAGTCTCTCACTTCGGCCGTGCTCACGTCCCTTCAGGAACGGCTGGCACGCCTCAAGAAGGACAGCGATTTCGAGTTGAGAAAGGCTAGGATAGAGGAGATCCTGCGCAGATCCGGCCCGACGGCACCCGGCGTCACGAGCGACCACTCCGACCTTTACGATGAGTTCGGCCTGCCGAAATGATCGTAGACGCTTCGGCTCTGCTGGCGGTGCTTCTTGAGGAGCCAGAGAAAGACACCTTTCGCGACCGCATGCTTCTGGCCGAGGCGCTCTCCATGTCGCCTATCAATTATCTCGAAGCCTCCGTGCGCGCAGACGACCAGCGGCACCCAGCAAAGGGAGCGGAGTTGGACAATCTGATGGGAGAGTTCGGCATAAGAATCGCAACCGTGACCGCGGAGCAGGCTCATCTTGCCCGCGAGGCCTATCAGAGATTCGGCAAGGGCAATCATCCGGCCAAGCTCAATCTGGGCGACTGCTTCGCCTATGCCCTGTCCAAGGCCCGTGGGGAGTCGTTGCTTTTCAAGGGGAATGATTTTGGCCTGACCGACGTGGAGGCTGCCCTTTGAACTCTCCGCTGCTTTCCGTGCGAGATCTCTCGGTCGCCTTCGATCAGGGTGGCAACACGACCACCGCCGTCGACCATATCTCCTTCGACATCGCCAAGGGCGAGACTGTGGCGCTCGTCGGCGAATCCGGTTCCGGAAAATCGGTCTCCGCGCTTTCCGTGCTGAAGCTGCTTCCTTACCCGCCGGCCAGCCATCCTTCCGGACAGATCCTCTTCCAGGGCAAGGACCTCCTGGCAAAGGGCGAGAAGGAACTGCGGCGCGTGCGCGGCAACAAGATCACCATGATCTTCCAGGAGCCGATGACGTCGCTCAACCCGCTGCACACGATCGAACGACAGATCGGCGAGATCCTGTCGATCCACCAGGGCCTGAACGATAGGCAGGCGCGTGCACGCACGCTCGAACTGCTGCAGGAAGTCGGCATCCGCGACCCGCAGAAGCGCCTCGACGCCTATCCGCACCAGCTTTCGGGCGGCCAGCGCCAGCGCGTCATGATCGCCATGGCGCTGGCCAACGAGCCCGAATTGCTGATCGCGGACGAGCCCACCACCGCGCTCGACGTGACGGTGCAGGCACAGATCCTGGAACTGCTCGCCAGACTGAAAGCCAAGAACGGCATGTCGATGCTGTTCATCACCCACGACCTCGGCATCGTGCGCAAGATCGCGGATCGCGTGTGTGTGATGACGCGCGGCAAGATCGTCGAGAGCGGGCCGACCAGGGATATCTTTGCCGAGCCGAAGCACGACTACACCAAACATCTGCTCGCCGCAGAGCCCAAGGGCCGGCCGCCGGTCGCCGACGCGACGGCGGAGCCCGTGATGACGGGCGACAAGATCAAGGTCTGGTTCCCGATCAAGCAGGGCTTCTTCCGCCGGACCGTCGACCATGTGAAGGCGGTGGACGGCATCGACGTGACGGTGCGGGCCGGCCAGACGCTGGGCGTGGTTGGCGAGTCCGGCTCCGGCAAGACGACGCTGGGCCTGGCGCTTTGCCGCATGATCTCGTCCGAGGGCAGGATCCACTTCAACGGACACGACATCGACGCTTTGTCCTTCAACGCGATGCGCCCGCTGCGCCGCGAGTTGCAGATCGTGTTCCAGGACCCGTTCGGCTCGCTCAGTCCGCGCATGTCGGTCAGCGAGATCATCCAGGAGGGGCTGGCGATCCACGAGCCGAAACTCACGGTCGACCAGCGCGAGGGACGCGTGATCGACGTTCTGGAAGAAGTTGGGCTCGATCCGGACACCCGCCACCGCTATCCGCACGAATTCTCCGGCGGCCAGCGCCAGCGCATCGCGATCGCCCGCGCCATGGTATTGAAGCCGCGCTTCGTGATGCTCGACGAGCCGACCTCGGCGCTCGACATGAGCGTGCAGGCCCAGGTCGTCGACCTCCTGCGCGACCTCCAGGCCAAGCACGACCTCGCCTATCTGTTCATCAGCCACGACCTGAAGGTGATCCGGGCGCTCGCCAACGATGTCATCGTGATGCGCAATGGCAAGATCGTCGAACACGGGCCGTCGACGCAGATTTTCGAGCGCCCCCAGACGGAATATACGCGTGCGCTGATCTCGGCCGCGTTCCGGATCGAAACCGCGCCCGAGGGCGCGGTCAGCCAGTAAACTAAAGCATCGGACCCGAAAGTGGTTACCGGTTTCGGGACAGATCCGATGCTGAAATCCAAGTGAGAAGAGAAATGTCGGGCCAACCCACCAGCCGCGTCCTGCTGTCGGTCACAGGCATCAACCCGCGCCGCTGGCACCAACTCCTGTCGGCCCGCCGGGAGGTCGTGCTTGAGCCGGACGGCGAGGCGGATCCCTCGATCACCTATGCGGTCGTCTGGAAGCAGCGTCCCAATGTCCTGTCGAAGCTGCCCAATCTCAAGGCGATCTTCTCCGTCGGCGCCGGTGTCGACCACGTGTTCCACGACCCCGGCCTGCCCGATGTCCCGATCGTGCGGGTCGTCGCCGACAATCTGACCCAGTACATGACCGAATATGTGGTCTGGAGGGTGATGGACCACCATCGCCAGGGCGCCCTGTACCGTAGCCAGCAGGCCCGCAAGGTCTGGCATGAGCCGCCGCAGCGGCCGGCCGGCGACATTTCCGTCGGCATCATGGGGCTCGGCACGTTGGGGCGCGCTTCCGCCACGGCACTGCTGTCGCTCGGCTTCCGCGTCAACGGCTGGAGCCGCACCGACCGCCCGATGGACGGTGTGTCCACCTATCACGGCGAGGCGGGACTCGTCCCGTTCTTGAATGCGACCGACATCCTCGTCGTGCTCCTGCCGCTGACGGCGGCGACCGAAGGCATGATCGACTACGATCTCCTGGGGCAGTTACGCCGCCGCAACGGGCTGGGCGGGGCCGTGCTGATCAATGCCGGACGCGGCCGCCTGCAGCGCGACGCGGACATATTGCGCGCTCTCGACGACGGCACGCTGAAAGAAGCGAGCCTTGACGTGTTCGAAACCGAACCACTGCCGGAGACAAGCGGGCTTTGGTCGCATCCCAAGGTGTTCGTCACCCCGCATGCGGCGGCGACATCCGACCCCGATCATCTCGTCGGCCCGATGCTCGACCAGATGGACGCATTCGAGCGCGGCGAGCCGCTGCGGGATCTGGTGGACAGGGAAGCGGGTTATTGAGCGGATCGGCGCTGGCGAGGGCGCCGATCTGCCTTTCGGTGTCCAATTGTCTGTCGCGCCAAGCAACCCCTCATCCGACCGCGCGGAGCCTGTCCTCGGGCTTGCCGGAGGCAAGACCCGTGGGCGCGGCCACCTTCTCCCGCAAGGGGAGAAGGCCGGAGCCCGGCATTGCCGCCTCTGCAAATCACCAACGCTCGCGACTGGCGGAAGCGTTGCGGCAGGCGTTGCCTTCTCCCCTTGTGGCAGGCCGTGTGAAAACTCGGGCATTGGTTTTTTGGATGTGTCGAGGAGCATCTTGGGCTTCCCAAATCAACCTGGATCGGATTCAAATTGTTGATCCAAAGCAGTGATTTGCCGGATTTTTGGCAGTTTGAGACGAGGCCGAAATGGCGCATATGACAGGCCAGTCGCGGGAGCAAACGAGCTTGTTCCCGGAAACCTTGGACGAGGCGGTCGGTGCCGATCATCCGGTGCGGGTCATCGATGCCTTCGTCGACAGCCTCGATCTGGCGCAGCTCGGTTTCTCCAAGGTTGTTCCCGAGGCCACGGGCCGGCCACCCTACGATCCGGGCGATTTGTTGAAGCTTTATGTGTACGGCTACCAGAACCAGGTGCGGTCGAGCCGCCGGCTTGCGGCGGAAGCGCGGCGCAACATTGAAGTGATGTGGCTCACCCATCGCGCGGCGCCGGCCTTCAAGACGATTGCGGATTTCCGCAAGGATCATCCGGAAGCGATCGTTGGGGTGTGCCGGGCCTTCGTGCGCTTCTGCCGGGAGCAGGCGCTGGTCGGCGGCACGTTGCTTGCGATCGACGGGACCAAGATCGATGCGGTGGCGAGCCGCAAGCAGGTGGTGACGGCCAAGGAACTGGAGAAGGCGACGGCGGCCGTGGACCGCAAGATTGCCGCCTATCTTGCGCAGATGGACGAAGCCGACCGGGACGAGCGCGCGGCGCAGACGGATGGCGTGGACGTTGCGGCGGCGGTGGCGGCCTTGCGGGCGCGCCGCGAGCAGATCCAGCAGCAGGCCGAGGCTTTGACCGGACGCGGGTTGAGCCAGTGGGTTCGCACCGAGCCCGAGGCCAAGCTGATGCGCACGGCTCGGCACGGCCATCAGGTGGCCTACAACGCGCAGACCGTGGTCGACGCAAAACACAAGCTGGTGGTTGCCTTCGACCTGACCAATGACGGCAACGACCAGTGCCAGCTCCACCCGATGGCGGTGGCCGGCCGCGAAGCCGTGGACGGTGACAAGGTAGCGGTGGTGGCCGATGCCGGCTATTCGAACGGCGAGCACGGCCAGCGCTGCGAGGACGACGGCATCACCGCCATCGTGCCGCGGGCCGAAACCGTCAACCCGGAAGGCAAAGAGTACTTCACCCGCGACCAGTTCAGCTACGACGCCGAGAGCGACAGCTGGCGCTGCCCGGCCGGCGAAACGCTCACCCACCGGGAGACCTCGTGGACGGAACAGAAGAAGAAGTACGGGACCAAGGCCTGTGCGGACTGTGCCTTGAAGCCGAAGTGCACGCAGGCCGCCAAGCGCACCATCATCCGCCACTTCCATGAAGATGCGCGCGAGGCGATGCACCGGCGCGCCATCAGCGACCCCGAGTGGATGGCGCAGCGGCGCATGCTGGTCGAACACCCTTACGGCACCATCAAATGGATGATGGGCCATCCCCGGTTCCTGGTCCGCGGGCTGAAAAAGGCCAGGTCCGAGTTGGCGCTCAGCGTCCTGGGCTACAATCTGAAGCGGGTGGTGAACATTCTGGGTGTGCCGGCGCTGCTCCAGACCCTGCTGTCCTCGCAAGCATAGGGGGGCATGAACTCGTGCCGCAGCTTCCAAACCACTCACCAAGCTATGCCTCCGTCCAGTTCTCACACGGCCTGGTGGGAGAAGGTGGCCTCGCGCAGCGAGGTCGGATGAGGGGTAATCCAGCGAGACGCATACCGCGCGAGCGGGTAGCAGGTTGCCTTGATGCAATTATCGTCGGGATCTTCTCGCCGGTTTGAAGGCGGCCATCGACCAATCAAAGCGCAGCCACAGCCCTATCCAAGCGCCTTCAACACATCGGCCGACGTCGTGACCCAGCCCAGCGCGTGCTCGAAGTTCCACAGCGTCGCCTGGCGGTTGAAGTCCGGGCCCGACTGGTTCATCGCATCCTCGACCAGGATCGGCCAGAAGTCGCGGAAATAGGCTTCGCGGGCTGTGCTCTCCACGCAGATGTTGGTGGCGATTCCTGTGAACAGCAGATGGCGGATGCCGCGGCTGTTGAGATGGTCTTCAAGTCCGGTCCGGGCAAAGCCGCTGTAGCGCGCCTTGCGGATGACCGCATCGCCCGGCTCGGGAGCCAGTTCCGGAACGATCTGCCAGTCCCACGTGTCCTCTATGAGCAGCCGGCCGGCCAGTTCGGGCCGGTTGCGCATCATGACCAGCGCCAGTTCCTTGTGATAGACCGGCAGCGACGGGTCGCCGGCATCGCTGAGATCGGACTTGAACCCCATTTGCAGGTAGATCACCTCGATGCCGGCCTTGCGGCATGCTGCAAGCAGCCGCTGGTTGGCGTCGATGGCCGGCGCGGCGCCCGAAATGTCGATACCGGCAAGGTCGAACATGCCGCCCCTGGAGGCAAAGGCGTTCTGCATGTCCACCACGATCACGGCCATGCTGCGCGGCTCGATCGAAATCGGTTCCGGCCTGGTCGACAAGGTAATCATGAGCATCCTCCAAATCCTCGCGGCAGCCCTATCGCATGATCCCGAAAATCGGGATCGGGTTCGGCAGGCGCCATGCGTCGTTTCAGGCCCGGTCGGACGCTCGGCGCCCTACGCCGCTTCCCTGACCTGATAGTCCTTGACTGCGGCGAAGCTGATCGCCTTCCAGCGCTCGGCCTCGTAATTCAGACCGAATTCATGCGGCGCCAGGAACACCGGGTCTCCATCGAGGTCGCGGGCGATGTCGCCGCGATGCGTATCTAGGAAGCGCTGCAGTTCGGACCGTTCGGCGGCAGAAATCCACCGGCAGACCGAGAAGCGCGCCATTTCGAAATCGACCGGCAGGCCGTATTCGACCGAAAGCCGCTCCCTGAGGACGTCGAGTTGCAGGGCGCCGACCACGCCGACGATCGCCGGCGAGCCGTCCTCTGGCGAGAAGAGCTGCACCACGCCCTCCTCGGCCATCTGCTGCAGGGCTTCCTTGAGCTTCTTGGCCTTCATGGCGTCGCCCAGCCGCACGCGGCGCAGGATCTCCGGCGCGAAATTCGGCACGCCCCGGAATAGCAGCCCCTCGCCCTCGGTCAGCGTATCGCCGATGCGCAACGTGCCGTGGTTCGGGATACCGACGACGTCCCCGGCATAGGCCTCGTCGGCGGTGATGCGCGAGCGGGCGAAAAAGAACTGCGGCGCCGAAAGGCTCATGGGCTTGCCCGTGCGCACCAGCTTCGCCTTCATGCCGCGCTCGAGCTTGCCCGAGCAGACCCGCACGAAGGCGATGCGGTCGCGATGGTTCGGATCCATATTGGCCTGGATCTTGAAGACGAAGGCGCTCATGCCTGATTCCGTCGCCTCGACCGTGCGGCTGTCGGCTTCCTGGGCGCGCGGCGCCGGGCCGAACTCACCCAGCGCCTCGATCAGGTCGCGCACGCCGTAATTGCGCAGCGCCGAGCCGAAATAGACCGGAGTCATATGACCCTCGCGGAAGGCGTCGCGATCGAAGGGACGGCAGGCCTCGCGCGCCAGTTCCAGTTCCTCGATGAATGCCTCGCGCTCGTTGTCGGGCAGCAGGCCGGCGACGCGGTTGGAATCGGGCCCGTGGACCGGGAGACGTTCCTCCTGCTCGTCGCTCTGGCGCACCGCATTCTGGGCGAGATGATAGGTTCCGGAGAAGGTCTTGCCGCGGCCGATCGGCCAGGTCACCGGCGCGGTGTCGAGCGCCAGCTTGGCCTCGATCTCGTCGAGTATCTCGAACGGATCACGGCTCTCCCGGTCCATCTTGTTGACGAAGGTGACGATGGGGATGTCGCGCAGGCGGCACACCTCGAACAGCTTCAGCGTGCGCGGTTCGATACCCTTGGCGGCATCGATGACCATGACGGCGGAATCGACCCCCGACAAGGTGCGATAGGTGTCGTCGGCGAAGTCCTCGTGACCGGGCGTATCGAGCAGGTTGAAGACATGGTCGCCATATTCGAAGGTCATCACAGAGGTGACCACCGAAATGCCGCGCTCGCGCTCGATCTTCATCCAGTCGGAGCGCGTCTGGATCCGGTCCTTCTTCGCCTTCACCTCGCCGGCAAGCTGGATGGCGCCGCCGAACAGAAGCAGCTTCTCGGTCAGCGTGGTCTTGCCGGCGTCCGGGTGCGCGATAATCGCAAAGGTGCGGCGGCGCGCGACCGCCTTTTTGATGTCTTCAGCCAAAGCGGAAATTCCTGTCGTGCGGCGGAGAACTGCCTGCTTCCCGGATCGGCGGTGGAGACCCCGACCGAACCGCGCAAGGGAGCAAAAAGCAGACTGTTCCCGGTGCCATCCTGTCGGCGGCGCTTCTAACAGGAGCAAGCGCGCCTGTCGAATGTTAAGTAGGCCGACTGGGCCGCCAGAGCCAGCTTCGCGTCCGGCGCGAAAGGCCTGATCGACGGGCCGTCCCTTGAGGATGCCTGCGCCTCCACGGAGCCTCGATCGCCGGCGTGGCCATCCGGGCCGCCTGGCCTCGCGCCAACCGGCGCAGGCCAGTAGTCGCGCGATCCAACGGTTGATCTGATCGATCGACCGTTGGCTAGCCGTTCACCGCGATCACGGCCTCGATTTCCACCGTGATGTTGCCCGGCAGAGAGGCCAGGCCGACGGCCGAGCGAGCGTGACGCCCGGCGTCGCCGAAGACGGAAATGAACAGGTCCGAGCAACCGTTGATGACCTGCGGATGGTCCTCGAACTCGGGCGCCCCGTTGACCATGCCGAACAGCTTCACGATGCGCCTGACCCGTGCAAGATCGCCGACTGCGGCCTGCATGACGGAAATCAGATTGATGCCGGTGAGCCATGCATGCCCATAGGCTTGGGCGACCGTCACCGTGCCTCCGACCTTGCCCCTGTGCACGCGTCCGTCGGCCTCCTGTGGCCCCTGCCCCGAAAGGAAGAGAAGATCCCCTTCCTGCACATGGGTAAGGAAGTTGGCGACGGGTTTCGGCGGAGGCGGCAGCAGAATGCCGAGTTCCGCCAGCCTCTCCTGCGGTGACCGCGAGCGCTGCGCGTTGCGTTCGGTCATGTCCATCTGTCGCTCCGTCCTTGTGTTTCTTCGGGCGCCCACGGTCGCGGCAAACGAGCGTGCAGGCTATGGTCCTGATGGCGCCTATTCGACATTGTGGCAGGCCGCTTCCGCGCCCGATCCGACTACCCGCAGCTGTGGCCGCTCCACGCGGCACCTCTCGGTGGCGAGAGGGCACCTCGGGTGGAAGCTGCAGCCGGAAGGCGGGTCGAGGGGGCTCGGCACTTCGCCGCGCGGTATCCTGGCCCTCTGATGCCGACGAGCGGGATCGGGCCGCGGCACCGCGTCCATGAGCGCGCGCGTATAGGGATGGCGCGGGCTTGCGAACAAGGCCCGCGTTTGCCCGATCTCGACGATCCTTCCCAGATACATCACCGCGACCCTGTCGCTGATGTGCTGGACGATGCCGAGATCGTGCGCGATGAAGAGATAGGCGAGACCGAGCTCGCGCTGGATGTCGGACATCAGGTTCACGACCTGGGCCTGGATCGAGACATCGAGGGCCGAAACCGGCTCGTCGGCAATGATCAGCGGCGGGTTCAAGGCGAGCGCCCGCGCAATAGCCAATCGCTGCCGCTGCCCGCCGGAGAATTTGGAAGGTACATTGCGCAACTGGTCGGCGCGCAGCCCGACCCGTTCGAAGAGCTCGGCAACGCGCGCACGGCGCGCGCCCGCGTCGTAGCCGCCATGCACGATCAACGGCTCCGCCACGATGTCCTCTGCGCGCTGGCGCGGGTCGAGCGAACCGTAGGGATCCTGGAAGATCATCTGCAGGCGGCGGCGAAGCGGCCGCATGGCGCCATAGGAGGCATGGGTGATGTCGGTGCCTTCGAGCAGGATCCGGCCCGCGCTTGGCTCCAGCAGCCTGACGATCATCTTGCCGACCGTCGATTTGCCACAGCCGGATTCGCCGACAAGTCCCAGCGTCTCGCCGCGGGCGATCGCGAAGGACACGCCGTCGACCGCGTGGACCGTCGCCGGCTCACCGCCAATGCCGCCGCTCACGGTGAACGTCTTGGCCAGGTCGCGGACATCGAGCAAGGGGCTCATCGGGCATCTCCGACGGGATGCCAGCAAGCCTCCTGCCGCAGCGGCACGACCTCGACCAGGGGCGGTCGAGACTTCCGGCACCGATAGGTGCTGCGCGGACAACGCGGCGCAAAGGCGCAACCCTCGGGCAGGTCCCAAAGCGCGGGAACAGTTCCCTTGATCTCGGCGAGGCGGCCCCGTGTCGTCGCCTCGTCGGGCGCCGTGACATGTGGGATCGAGCCGAGGAGGCCATGGGTGTAAGGATGGCGCTGCGCGGCGAAGAGCTGCCCGGCGGTCGCCTGCTCGACGATCCGGCCGGCATACATCACCGCCACCCGATCGGCGGTCTCGGCGACGACCGCGAGGTCATGCGTGATGAGGATCGTCGCCATGCCGAGTTCACTCTGCAGGTCCCTCAAGAGATCGAGAATCTGTGCCTGGGTCGTCACGTCGAGCGCCGTCGTCGGCTCGTCAGCGATGAGCAGATCAGGATCGCAGGCGAGTGCGAGCGCGATCACGACACGCTGGCGCATGCCGCCCGACATCTGGTGCGGATAATCGTCGAAACGGCGCTTGGGATCGGGGATGCGGACGAGGTCGAACAGTTCCTCGACTCGCCGGCGCGCCGCCGCCCCATCCATGCCCTTGTGCAGTTCGAGGGCTTCGGCAACCTGCCACCCCACGCGCATTGTGGGGTTGAGTGCCGTCATGGGCTCCTGGAAGATCAGGCCGATCCGGTTGCCGCGTATGGCACGCAAATCGTGCTCCGTCGCCGCGGCCAGATCGAGGTCGCCGAAGGCCATGCTGCCGGCGGTGATTTCCGCCGCGGGAGGCAGAAGGCGCATCACCGAGAGCGCCGTCATGCTCTTGCCGGAGCCCGACTCTCCGACAAGCGCCAGTACCTCGCCGGCGGCGACCTGGAAGCCGAGATCAGAGACGGCGTCGAACGACCGTCCGCCGGTGGTCAGGCGAACCGTCAGGCCTTCAACGGAGAGGACCGGCTTCATCCGTCCGCCCCGTGGGCCGCACGCAGCGCAGGGAAGATGGCAAGTGCGTTGTCGCGCAGGATCGCCCTTCGATCGGCATCCGAGAGATAATCGCTGTAGCCGGTGAAATAGGTCAGCGACTGGCGATAAGTGCAGTAGCGGTCGACATTCGGCGTGTCGGAGCCCCAGGCGAAACGCCCGGCTCCGAAACGGTCGACCAGCTGCCGGATGTGATTGTGGGCGCGCGGATAAGGATAGTCCTGCTTGCCGCCCCAGGCGATAGGATAGAGGATCTCGGCGGAAACGGGCGCCTGCGTGAGCAGCATGGCCAGCACGTCGGGCAGGATGAGCCTGTCCCGCTCGTCGGCATAGAGTGCCGTCGGCACGCCGTGGACCAGGACGTGATGTATCCCCGGGAAGCGCTCGACGACCCGCGCCAGATGTCTCATCTCGTCTTCGTAGGTGCCGACGGGCGAACTCCCTGACTGGACCCAGCAGACCGGCAGGCCGCTCTCTTCAACCGCGCGCCAGAACGGATCATAGGCCTTGTCCGAGTGGAACGGCTGATAGCCACTGCGGAACATTCCCGTCGTCGTGAAGTAGACGCCGCTCATGCCCAGCCGACCGATCTGGTCGTGCAGCCGGGCGATCTCGTCATCGGTGAAGGCAAAGGCCTCCTCGACCTGGGCCAGGCCGACGAAGCGCCCGGGGTGAGCGGCCGCAGCCGCGGCAAAGTCCTCGGCGAGATTGCCGTAGATATGGTCGTTCTGCAGCACCGCCTGCGCGACGCCGCCATAATCCATGAACGCCACGAGCCTCTCGGCATCCATGGAGAGATCGTCCATCCAGGGCGGCAGGAACTGGACGTAGTAGTCCTCTCCGCGATCCGTCCATTCGAACCGTCCGAAGCGGCCTGCACGGAAGGCGGTGTCGCGGGCTCCGGCCGGCGACGGGTCGGTCGGATCCCAAAGCATACGCTCAGTCACGATCGCATCGTCGCGCCGGCGCCGGTAGGGCTGGTTGCCATGCATGTGCATGGCGCGCTGCTGATGCAGGCGATGCGTCGCCACGTCGGCGAAACCGGAAGCGCCCGCCGCCGGAGGAAAGATGTGGGCGTGGCAGTCGATGACGCCGAAATCCATGACGCCGAAGTCCATTCTGGCACCCTTTGATCTAGGAATTCGCATTGGGATCGAAGAGATCGCGCAATCCGTCGCCGAGCGCATTGAAAGCGAGCACGAGCAGGGAAATGGCGATACCGGGCGCGAGGACCAGATGCGGCGCGATGGTGAGATACTCGCGACTGGCGCCGAGCATGGTCCCCCATTCGGGCGCCGGCGGCTGAACCCCGAGGCCGAGAAAGCCCAAGGCCGAACCGATGAGCACCGCCTGCCCCGCATTGAGGCTGAGCTCGATGACGATGACGGTCACGGCGTTCGGCAGAACGTGCCGCAGCAATACCCGCGCATGGCTCATGCCGATGGTGATGGAGGCCGCGACGAAGTCTTCCTGGGCAAGTTCTATGACTCGCCCACGCACGAGGCGGGCGAGCGGCGGAATGAAACTGGCGGTGATGGCGATGGTGAGCCCCGTGGCACTCGCCCCGGCCACCGAAGCGATGGCAATGGCCAGCACGATGTTGGGAACCGTCAGCAGCAGGTCGATGACGGTGGTGACGATCCGGTCGGTGAGCCCGCCGAAATAGCCGGCGATCGAGCCCAGGGCCACGCCGCCCAGGCCGGCGAAGAATACCGAAACGAGCGCGATCGAAAGCGTGTAGCGGGTGCCGGCGATCAGCCGCGAGAGTATGTCGCGGCCGACATTGTCGGTGCCGAGGAGATGCGCGGCCGAGGGCGGTTCGAGCAGCTCAAGCAAGTCCTGAACGTTAGGGTCATAGGGCACGATCGCCGGACCGAGCAGCGCCAGGAAGACGAAGCAGGACAGCAGGAGGGCGCCCGCCATGAGGTAGACGTTGCGGTTGCGGAGCAGCCTGCGCGGATGAACGGAAACAGCCTCAGGCATAGCGCAGCCTCGGGTTGACGAGACGGTAAATGACCTCGACGGCGATGTTCACGAACAGGAAGCCGACGACGAACACCAGCGTGATCGCCTGGATGAGCGTGTAGTCGCGTACCGAGACCGCGGTCAGCATCAGGTCGCCGATGCCGGGCCAAGCGCACAGCCGTTCGACCACGACCGAGCCGCCCAGGAGATATCCGGTCTGCAGGCCGATCACGGTGACGGTCGGGATCATGACGTTGCGCAGCACATGGCGCCGCAGCACCAATGGCGGGGCCATGCCCTTAGCGCGCGCGGTGCGGACATAGTCCTTGCGCAGTTCCTCGATGACGACGCCGCGCGTCATTCGCGCGACCAGCGCGATCAGGCGGGCGGCGAGCGCCAGGGTCGGGATGACGAGCGACAGGGGCCCTTCGGCTCCGAAGCTCGGCAACAGGCCGAGGTTGACGGAAAGGAACGCGATCAGGACCATTCCGAGCCAGAAATTCGGGATCGCCAGCAGGCCGACGACGACGAAGGAGATGGCATAGTCCGGCCAGCGGTTGCGGTTCGCGGCCGCCGCCACACCGGCCGGGATCCCCGCGACGATGGTGAGCAGAATCGCCGAAGCCGTCAGCGCCAGCGTGGCCGGCAAGCGCTCGAGGATGTGCGGCATCGGATTGCCGCGGAAGGTCGAGGAAAACCCGAAGTCGCCGGACAGGAGCCCGACGACATGGCCGACATATTGCTGGACGAGCGGCCGGTCGAGACCGAGCTGGACTCGAACCGCCTCGATCTCGGCCTGGGTCGCGGTCGCTCCGGCGACGAAGGAAGCTTCATCGCCGGGCACGGACTTGAAGATCACGAACAGGATCGTCACCACGCCCAGCACGACCAGCGGTATGGTGGCGAAACGCTTGACCAGGAACCTCAGCATCGTCAGCCGTCTAAAGCACCCACTCCATCAGCTCTCGGCGTTGCGCAGCGACGTGAAGACGATCGGCAGCACCTCGACGCCGGTCACCCCCTGGCGGACGGCGGTGACGTTCTCGTTGATCTGCAGCCACAGATAGGGTGCGTCTTCCCAGACCAGGCGTTGCGCCTCGCCGAGGGCCTCCATGCGCTCGGATTCACCTGGCGCGCTGTCGGCCGTAACCAGGAGTTCGTCGACCCTGGGATTCTTGTAGCGGCCGATGTTCCACACCTCCGGCTTGGCGTCGTCGTCGGCGTTGGAGCGGAAGAGCGACGCCATATGGTAGGCGCCCGACGCATTGGACGGATTGAAGCCGAACATGGCCAGGTCCCACTTCAGATTGGCCTTGTCCTGGCGCAGATGATCCCAATAGGCGCCCTTCTCGATCTTGGTGATCGCCGCGTCGACGCCAACCTGCTTGAGCGAGGCGGCCACGATTTCGGCTACGGCTATGTCGCCGGGAAAAAGCCCTTCGGGGGCATAAAGCGCAAGGCTGAGCTTTGCCCCGTCACTGCCTGGCGCGTAACCCGCCTCGGCCAGAAGCGCCTTTGCCTTTTCCTGATCGAAGACGCTTTCGCCGACAGTCTTATGACCGATCGTGTCGAAGGCGAGCGGCGAATCCGGCGCCTTGGCGAAGCCGAAGAAGACCTTCTCTGCGATGGTGGCGACCGGAACGGCAAGGTTCAGCGCCTGACGCACCTTCTGATCGGCCAGCGGAGGCCGGGTGAGGTTGAAGGCCAGGCCGATCGGGCGCAGTCCAGGCCGTCGGATGATATCGGCATTCGGTGACTGGCTGATCTGCTGGACGAGTTGGACCGGAACGGAGTCGATGACGTCGACGGCTCCGGTGCTGAGGGCGTTGATGCGGGTCGCTGGCTCGGCGATGAACTTGAAGACGATCCTGCCGGCACCCGGCTTGCCGCCCCAATAGCCGTCGAACGCCTTGAGGGCGAGTTCCTGACCCGGACTGAAGCCCTCCAGCATATAGGGGCCGGCGCCGACCGGGTTCTGCGCGAAACTAGCCTCGCCGTGCTTGGCAAGCGCCGCCGGCGAGACGATCGCGCCCGAACCATGCGCCAGCGTGTTGGGCAACTGGGCGAACGGCCTGGAGGTCCTGATGACGACAGTGGTTGCGTCCGGAGTCTCTACACCTGCGATGGGGTCCCACAGCGGCCGGTTGGTGGTGTTGCGCTCCTTGTCCATCATCCGCTCGATATTGAGCTTGACGGCCGCCGCGTCACACGGCGTGCCGTCGTGGAAGGTGACATTGGGCCGGAGCTTGAGGGTGCAGGATTTCAGATCCTGGCTCATCTCGTAGGATTCGGCGAGTTGCGGGACGATGCGCATGTCGTCATCGAAATCGAGCAGCCTGTCGAACAGGACCAGCGCCGCCTCGTAGCCACCGGGATAGCCGGTAAAGGCGCCATGGGCGGGATCGAGCGTCAGGATGCTCGTGCTCTGGCCGAAGGTGATCGTTCCCGACGAGGCCTGCGCCCGGGCCCTGATGGTGCCGGCGGGCAAGGCCGCGACGGCAGCGGACACGGCTGCTCCCGACAGAAGATCTCTGCGATGCATGTCTCTCCCCTTTCTTGTCTACCGCCGGACCACGCTCATCCGGCATCGTTTCAACGCCACAGTTCGTTCCAGGTGAAGACGGCGGGCGTGCCGCCGGTATGGACGAAGACCACGACCTCGTCCTTGGAGAACCGGCCCTCGCGCACATGCGCGATCAGTCCGGCTGCCGCCTTGCCCGTGTAGATCGGATCAAGGATGATGCCCTCGGTCCGCGCGAAGAGACGGACCGCCTCGTTGCCGGCTTCGCTCGGGATGCCGTAGGCCTTGCCGACGAAGTCGGTGAAGTTGACGATATCCTCCTCGCCCACCACCAGATCCAGACCGAGCGCCGCCGCTGTCTGGTTGGCGATCGCCGCGGTCCGGGAGGGGATATGGAATTCGTCGGTCGCAGTGACGCCATGCATGGCGAAATCGAGATCGAGCAGCTTCTGCGCCAGGACCATTCCGGCCTGCCCCTTGCCGCTGGACGACATGTAGAAACAGGCCGGCGACAGCTGCCGCTCGGCGAGTTGTTCGACGACTTCGAGCGTCACTTCGAGATAGGCGACGGCCGAAGCCACGTCGAACATGGGATTGTCGTTGAGGATGTGAGGCCGGCCGCCGGCATCGGCGACGGCGGCGGCAAGCGAATCGAGCTTCGCGCGCTGCTCTTCGCGATCACGGGCGAAATGTACCTCCGCTCCCAGCAGGTAATCGACGAGCAAATTGCCCTGGACATTGTTCGGCTGCCGCCCCTCCAGCACGAGGATGGTCCGCAGGCCGAGCTTGTTGCAGGCGCCGACAGTCTGCCTCGCCGAGTTCGACTGCAGGTCGAGGCCGACGATGACGGTATCAGGCTCGTCCTTCATGGCGTGGGCCAGCCGGAACTCCAGATTGCGCAGCTTGTTGCCGCCGAAGGCGACGCCCGTGAGATCGTCCCGCTTTACGAAGATGCGCGGGCCGCCAAGAACCTGGCTGAGATTCTTCGCTTCCTCGATCGGCGTCTGCTTGAGAGCGATATCGAGGCGGGGGATCATCGCGATGCGCCCGCGGATCTCTGCGTGGGTCATGGGCAGCGATGCGGCCATCAAGACAACCTCACCGCGACGACATCACGATCCCGGCCGGCGACGACCATGCTCTCTCCCGCAGATTCGAGTTGACTGTCTCGTATACAAGACATATGTCTTCTACTAAGGACACAATAGCAGCTATCATCGCTTACGCAAGGGCACAGGAGAGATCGTGTCGGACCAGCCTCGAGAATTCGCCGGCAAGCAGGCAACGGGCCGGGAACGCAGCGTCGACCGCATCCTGCAGATCCTCGAATTCCTTCATGGGCATGGCGAGGGCATCAGGATCGGCGCATTGGCGAAAGCTCTCAACGCGCCGCGCTCATCGACCTACACGCTGGTCAACGACCTGATGGAAGCTGAGCTGCTGGAGATGGCGGCCGAGGATGGTCGCATCTTCTTCGGCAAGAAGATCTATCTCTACGGCCTCAACTATCTGCGCGAGAACCCGCTGGCGAAGCGGGCACGCAAGGAGGTCGACCGCCTTGCCAAGGAGACCGGAGAGACAAGCGAGTTCTGCACCTTGCAGAATGGCCGCTACACGATCATCCATATGTGCCCTGGAACACGGCCTTTCCGCATCAGTTCGGCGGTTGGCCTGCAGATCCCGATACCCTGGACTGCCTCGGGCAGGTTGCTGCTCGCCGGCAAGACACGGGCCGAGATCGAGGAGATGATCGCGCCCGACGACCTCCGGCTGCCGGATGGCAGGCTCATCGAACTCGAGCAGTTCCTCGCGGCGGTCGACCAGGCGCGCTCGGACGGATATTGCCTCACCAAGGGATTGGTCGACGCCTATACACAATGTCTCGCGGCCCCGATCTACGCCGCCGACGGCAAGGTCGAGGCGACGATCTGCCTTGTGCTGCCGATCGATTCGTCCGAGGAGCAAAACGGCAAGCTCCGGCAGCGGCTGCTCGAAAGCAGCCGGACGCTCTCTGCCCACTGAAGCCCGCTCGACCGGCGCTCGATTCCGGGGGACGGACAGACTGGACGCTTGCAAGGGCGCGCCTGCTGGTCCATTGAGCCGCGAAACGACACTGGAAACACTGCCATGATGATCCCGCTCCTCGGCGTCGTCCGGCTTCCCCATGCCGACGGGTTGGCCGTGCCCTCCTACGAAACGGCCGGATCCGCCGGCATGGACCTGCGCGCGGCTGTCCCCGACGACCGTCCCATGCTCATCCTGCCAGGCAAGCGCATGCTGGTTCCAACCGGCTTCGTCCTGGTGATACCCGAAGGCTTCGAGGGCCAGGTCCGCCCGCGCTCGGGTCTCGCGCTCAAGCACGGCATCACCTGCCTCAACACGCCGGGGACGATCGACAGCGACTATCGCGGCGAGGTGAAGGTGCTCCTCGTCAATCTCGGCGACGAGGATTTCCTGGTGGAGCGCGGCATGCGCATCGCACAGCTCGTGATCGCACCGGTCGTCCAAGCCACCATCGAGGAACGCAGCCTGGCGGGCTCGACGGGACGGGGCGCCGGCGGGTTCGGCTCCACCGGAATGGCCTGATGGTTCCCGATCTCGTCATCTTCGACTGCGACGGCGTCCTGGTCGACACCGAGGGACCGGGCAATCTGAGGCTGTCGCAATGGCTGACCGAGGCGGGTTTTGCGATCAGCTATGAGGATTGCCGCAAACGCTTCTCCGGCCGCAGCATGACCTCTGTCCAGGCGGAGGTTGAAGCCGAGGGCGTCCCGCTCGGCGCGGATTTCGTCGAACGCTGGAACCTGGCGCTGCCCGATCTCTTTGCCGCCGGCGTCGACACCATCCCGAATGTGCGGGGCTTCATCGACGAAGTCCAGGCAGCCGGTCTGCCCTACTGCGTCGCCACCTCCGCCCGGCTGAGCAAGATGCAGATCACGCTGGGCGTGACCGGGCTGCTGCCGCTGTTCGCAGGCAGGATGTTCAGCGCCACAATGGTCGCACGCGGCAAGCCTTTTCCCGACCTCTTCCTGCATGCGGCCTCTGTGATGGGTTTCGCGCCCGAGCGCTGCGTCGTCGTCGAGGACAGCGTCGCGGGCACCCAGGCCGGCATCGCCGCCGGCATGCGCGTCTTCTCCTATTGCGGCGACCCTCTCGCCGATCGTGAAGGGCTCTCTTCGTCCGGCGGCATCCTGTTCGACGACATGCGCGCGCTCGCCAGACTGATCCCGCTGCGGTAGAAGGCTGAGACACCCAGGCTGGCAGCAGACCGGCCTGCCGGCGATTGGCGGCCGGGCGATCTGCCGCTACACTCGCGGCACCACCATTCCAATCTATCGGATCCACGCCATGGACAAGGACCTCATCGCGAAGGCCAATGCCTTCCGGGCACTTCATCAGTCAGAAGGCGCCTTCATCATTCCCAATCCGTGGGACATCGGCACGGCGAAGCTGCTCGCCGCGCTCGGCTTCAAGGCGCTGGCCACCACCAGCGCCGGCTTCGCCTTTTCTCGCGGCCTTCCCGACGGCGGCGTCGGTTTCGAGGCGATGATCCACCATTGCCGCGACATTGCCGGCGCGACCGAACTGCCCGTGTCGGCCGACCTCGAGAAGGGCAAGGGCGACAGCGCCGAAAGCGCGGCCGAGACCATCTTCGCCGCCGATGCCGCCGGACTTGCCGGCTGCTCGATCGAGGATCATACCGGCGACCTGGACAGCCCGATCTACGAGTTCTCCCATGCCGTCGAGCGGGTGGCTGCCGCGGCCGAAGCGGCACGTGCGCTGAAGCGCGACTTCGTCTTCACGGCGCGAGCAGAGAATTTCCTGTGGGGCCGCAACGACCTCGACGACACGATCCGTCGCCTTCAGGCCTTCGAGCAGGCGGGCGCCGACGTGCTCTACGCGCCCGGCCTAACGGACATCGAGACCGTGCGAACGGTCTGCGAGGCGGTGTCGAAGCCAGTCAATGTGCTCGCCGTGCCGGGCTTCACCGTCGCCCAGCTCGCGCAAGCCGGTGCGAGACGGATTTCGCTCGGCTCGAAGCTGACGACCTACGCCTTCGGCATGCTGCGGGAGGCGGCGCGTGAAATGCTCGACGAGGGCCGCTTCGACTTTTCCCGCGAGGGCATGCCCTTCGGGGAATTGCAGGCGATGTTCTCGAAATGAAGGAAGTCCTGACCGTCGTCGACATGCACACCGGCGGCGAGCCCGTGCGGATCGTGACCGGCGGCTACCCTGCGGTTCCGTCGGGCACCATCCTGGAGAAGCGCGCCTATGTGCGCGATCACCTCGATCATCTGCGCCGCATGCTGATGTTCGAGCCGCGCGGCCACTACGACATGTATGGGGTCCTGCCGGTCGAGCCCGATCTGCCCGGCGCCGATCTCGCCGTGCTCTTCATGCACAACGAAGGCTATTCCACCATGTGCGGGCATGCGGTCATCGCGCTCGGCCGTTACGCCGTCGATCGGAAGCTGGTCGAGACCGTCGAGCCCGTCACCCGGGTCGGGATCGAATGCCCCTGCGGCCTTGTCGTCGCCTCGGTCGAGGTGAAGGACGGCAAGGCGGGCGCGGTTTCCTTCGAAAGCGTGCCGGCTTTCCTGTTCGCACGCGACCAGAGGATCGACGTGTCCGGCTTCGGCGAGATCGTCTTCGACATCGCCTATGGCGGCGCTTTTTATGCGCTCGCCGACTGCCGCCAGTTCGGTCTCGAATTCGGGCGGAGCCGCGCGCGCGAGTTCGTCGACGCCGCCTGCGCCGTCACCGACAAGGTGAAGCGCGACTTCCCGCTCGCCCATCCCGACCATGCCGATCTCGCCTTCCTCTACGGCACGATCCTGACCGACGGAGGTGACGGCGCCAGCAGCGTTGCGACACGCAACATCTGCGTCTTCGCGGAAGCCGAGGTCGACCGTTCGCCGACCGGATCGGGCGTGACCGCGAGGCTCGCGGCCATGCATGCCAAGGGCGAGATCGAACCCGGCGAGGCACGCCTCTTCGAAAGCGTCGTCGGCTCGCGCTTCACGGGCTCCGTGGCCCGGACAATGACATTCCCCGACGGGCGCGCCGGCATCGTCGCGCGTGTCGGCGGTCAGGCCTACTACTCCGGCACCGCGGAGTACTGGCTGGAGGACGGCGACACGCTGGGACGCGGGTTCCTAGTGCGCTGAGACGGCAAGCGGAGCCGGGGTCGCGCGGTGGCGCAAGCGATCGTCCTTCCCTGCCGGTCCGCTTTCGTGCGATAAGCGCCGCCTTGTCCGTTTGCAGGGTGAACGTCATGACGCTTGCCGGTTTTATCGCCTATTCTGGCGCGCTCGCCGTTGCCGCGGCCATCCCGGGGCCGGGGCTTACCGCGCTGATCGCCAGGGCGCTCGGCTCTGGCTTCCGCTCGTCGCTGTTCATGGCGCTCGGCCTCGTACTTGGCGACCTCACTTACCTGACCGCGGCGGTTCTGGGCCTCGCCTTCATCGCCCATACCTTCGGCGCCGTGTTCCTCGTCATCAAGTGGCTGGGTGTCGCCTATCTCGCCTGGCTTGCCTGGTGCTTCTGGACGTCCGGCATCACGCCCGAGACCATCGAGGCGCGCAAGGCTAGGGGCGGCGCATTCGCCAGCCTGCTCGCCGGCCTCACGGTCACGCTCGGCAACCCCAAGACGATGATCTTCTACCTGGCGCTGACGCCGACGCTGGTCGACCTGCATACCATCACCGCGACCGACTACGGCCTGCTGGCGATGTGCACCATAGCGGTGCTGCTGGTGGTGCTGGTTCCCTATCTCGCGCTGGCAGCGAAGGCCCGCTGGCTGCTCAGCACGCCACGCGCGCTGAAGGCGCTCAACCGCACCGCCGCGGCCTTCATGGCCGGCGCGGCAGCGGCTATCGCAACCCGGCAATAGGCGCGCCGGAGGCCCGCCGACGAGCCGGAGGATCTTCAGGCCGTCCCATCCCGTGATTCGTCATTTTTCCGACAAGACCTCAGGAGGCAAGCCGTGACCAAGCCCACCATCCGCACAGCCGGCCGCGGCCGCATCTATGATTCCATCACGCAGACCATAGGCGATACGCCGCTGGTCCGGCTCGACAAATTCGCCAGCGAGAAGGGCATCGTCGCGAACCTCATCGCCAAATTGGAATTCTTCAATCCGATCGCCAGCGTCAAGGACCGCATCGGCGTGGCCATGATCGAGGCGCTTGAAGCCTCGGGCCGAATCACGCCGGGCCGCACCGTCCTGGTCGAGCCGACCTCGGGCAACACCGGCATCGCGCTCGCCTTCGCCGCCGCCGCCAAAGGCTACAAGCTGATCCTGACCATGCCGGAAACCATGTCCATGGAGCGGCGCAAGATGCTCCTGCTGCTCGGCGCCGAACTGGTCCTCACCGAAGGCGCCAAGGGCATGAAGGGCGCCATCGCCAAGGCCGAGGAACTCGTCCAGACGCTGCCCGACGCCGTCATCCCCCAGCAGTTCGACAACCCGGCCAATCCGGAGATCCATCGCACGACGACGGCCGAGGAGATCTGGAACGACACCAAAGGGGAAGTCGACATCCTTGTCTCGGGCATCGGCACCGGCGGCACCATCACCGGCGTCGGCCAGGTGCTGAAGCAGCGCCGCCCGGGTGTCCATGTCGTCGCCGTCGAACCGGAAGCCTCGCCGGTGCTCTCGGGCGGCAATCCCGGCCCGCACAAGATCCAGGGGATCGGCGCCGGCTTCGCTCCGAAAATCCTCGATACCTCGATCTATGACGAGATCATCACCGTCTCCAACGAAGAGGCATTCTCCAATGCCCGGCTCGTCGCCCGGCTGGAGGGCGTGCCGGTCGGCATCTCGTCGGGTGCAGCGCTTCATGCCGCCAGCGTCGTCGGTTCGCGGCCGCAAAGCGCGGGGAAAAACATGGTGGTCATCATCCCCTCCTTCGCCGAACGTTATCTGTCGACCGCCTTGTTCGAGGGGCTGTGACATCAGTCAGGCCGCAATTGGTGGAGCAAGAATTGTACACACTCTACAGCAGGCCCGGCTCCGGCGGATTCGCCGTCGAGGCGGCATTCCGCCTGGCCGGGCAACCTTTCACCCTGGTCAATGTGCCGAAGCAGGCACCGGGCGACGACTTCCTGGCGATCAGCCCGCTCGGCCAGGTGCCGGTCCTCACCTTGCCCTGCGGCCGGTCGATCACCGAATCAGGCGCCATGGTGACTCTCGTCGCGGAGCGCTTTCCCGAGGCGGAACTCGCTCCGCAACCTCAATCACCCGGCCGCGCCGAGTTCCTGCGCTGGATGTTCTTCATGTCTTCAGCCCTCTACCCTGCGCTGCTGCGCTATTTCTACGCCCAACGCTATACATCCGATCCCGGCGCCGCGGAGACCGTCCAGAATGCCGCCCTTGCGGAGAGCGACCGCTGCTTCGCCGTCATCGAAAACGCGTTGTCGGGACGACAATGGCTGGTGGACGACCGCTTCTCGCTGGCCGACGTCTATCTCCTGATGCTCGCCCATTGGCACCCCGTGGGTGACCGCCCGCGCGAGGAGTGGACCAACATCGTCAGGCACTGCTCCGCCCTCAAGCGGCAGCCCGTTCTGGCCGATCTCAACGAGACGCACCGCCTCTGGTAGGCCGCCGGCCGGCGGACGAAAGCGCTTCGCCCCACAACCGACTTGGCATGCGCTGCATAATCATTGCAGACTGCTTGCCTGACTCGGTCAGGGGCACATATCGTCTTGAGGGAGGAATCTCATGAAACATCACGTCAGGAGACTGATTTCGGCTGGCGCCGTGGCGCTCACGCTGGGGCTCGGCACGGCGGTCGCCGGCGCCCAGGAATTCATCAACGTGCTGACAGGCGGCACGTCGGGCGTATATTATCCTCTGGGCGTGGCGCTTTCGGAGATCTACGGCAAGTCGATCGAGGGCGCACGCACCCAGGTGCAGGCCACCAAGGCTTCGGTCGAAAACCTCAATCTCCTGCAGCAGGGCAAGGGCGAGATCGCCTTCACCCTCGGCGACGCCCTGAAGTTGGGCTGGGAAGGCAACACCGAGGCCGGCTTCCCGGCCAAGCTCGACAAGCTGCGCGGCATCGCCGCCATCTATCCGAACTATATCCAGGTCGTCGCCTCGAAGGAATCCGGCATCAAGTCGCTGGCTGACCTCAAGGGCAAGAGCCTGTCGGTCGGGGCGCCCGCTTCCGGGACCGAGCTCAATGCCCGCGCGATCTTCGCTGCCGCCGGCATGAAATACGAAGACCTCGGCAAGGTCGAGTACCTGCCTTTCGCCGAATCGGTCGAACTCATCAAGAACCGCCAGTTGGACGCCACGCTGCAGTCGGCAGGTCTCGGGGTCGCTTCGATCCGCGATCTCGCGACCTCGCTGCCGATCAATGTCGTGGCAGTTCCGGCCGACATCGTCGCCGAGATCGGCGCCCCGTATCAGGCGGTGACTATTCCGGCCGGAACCTATGAGGGCCAGGCCGAGGACGTGGCGACCGCGGCCGTCGGCAATTTCCTGGTCACCCATGACGGCGTGTCCGAGGACACCGTCTACAAGATGACCAAGGCGCTCTACGACAATCTCGACAAGTTGTCCGCCGCCCATGCCGCAGCCAAGGCGATCAAGGTCGAGAACGCGCTCGCCGGCATGCCCGTGCCGCTGCACCCGGGCGCGGAGCGTTATTACAAGGAGATCGGCGCGCTGAAATGATCGGGCGAGGTTGAGAATGCCCCTCGTCCGCTTGCCGGCACCTTCTCCCCGCTTGCGGAGAAGGTGGCGGCAGCCGGATGAGGGCAGCGCCGTCGGTCTGCGCACAAGAGCGGCATGAGAAGCGATGGCTGAAGATCGTAGTAGCACCCCGACCGTACTTGCCGCGCCGGACGAGATTCTGACGGAAGGACTTCCGGAGGGCTGGGGGGCCGGTGCTGCCGGCCGGGTCGCATTTACCGTCGCCGTCCTGTTCTCGGCCTTTCAGCTCTATACGGCAGCCTACGGCAACCTGCCCAGCCAGGTGATCCGGGCCATGCATGTCGGCTTCCTGCTGCTGCTCGGCTTCGGGCTCCTCGCCAACCTCAGGACGCGATCGACCACCGGCAAGGTGGTGCTCTGGGCGTTCGGCCTGCTCGGGTTCCTGACCGGCGTCTACAACTGGGTCTTCTACGAGGCGATCCTGCGCCGCACCGGTTTCCTCACCACCAGCGACCTCGTCGTCGGGGCCATACTGATCGTGCTCGTCTTCGAGGCGGCGCGGCGCCTGATGGGCCCGGCGCTGGCGATCATTTCGGGCCTTTTCCTCGCCTATTGCTTCTTCGGCAACTATTTGCCGCCGCCCCTCATCCATCGCGGCTACGATCTCGCGCAGATCATCGAGAATTTCGCCTATGGGACCGAGGGAATCTACGGCACGCCGATCTACGTCTCGGCCGCCTACATCTTCATCTTCGTCGTGTTCGCGGCGTTCCTCGAACGCGCCGGCATGATCGCGCTGTTCAACGACTTCGCGCTTGGTCTCGTCGGCTCCTGGCGCGGCGGGCCGGCCCAGGTCTGCGTGCTCTCCTCGGCCCTGATGGGCACGATTTCCGGTTCCGGCGTCGCGAACGTCGTTGCCAGCGGCCAGTTCACCATTCCGCTGATGAAACGATTCGGATTCCGTTCGGCCTTTGCCGGTGGCGTCGAGGCAACATCGTCGATGGGCGGACAGATCATGCCGCCGGTCATGGGCGCCGTCGCCTTCATCATGGCCGAGACGCTCAACGTTCCCTATGCCGAGGTCGTCAAGGCGGCCATCATCCCGGCGCTGCTCTATTTCGGAACTTGCTTCTGGATGGTCTATCTCGAAGCGGGCAAGGCCAGGCTGAAAGGCATGGAGAAGGCGAGCCTGCCGAACCCGTGGCACGCGGTCAGGCAGCACTGGCCGCTGGTCCTGCCGCTGGCAGCGCTGGTCTATCTGCTCTTCGCCGGCTACACGCCGATATTTGCCGGCACGATGGGACTGGCGCTCACCGTCGTGCTTATCCTCGGCACCCCGCTCGCGGCCCTCATCGGACCGCTCGCCTTCCGCATCGTGTTCTGGGTCGCGCTCGGCCTCGCCGCCGCGGCCTTCATGCGTTACGGCGTCAACATCCTGGCGCTGGTCATCGGTGCGCTCGTCGTCGCTTGCCTGACCTTCAGGGGCGGCCGGGAAACCTTGCTGATCTGCCGCGACTCGCTCGCCGAGGGTGCGAAGAACGCCCTGCCCGTCGGCATCGCCTGCGCCATCGTCGGCATCGTCATCGGCACGCTGACCTTGACCGGCATCGCCTCGACCTTCATCGGCTTCATCATCTCCATCGGCGAGAGCAGCCTGTTCTTGTCGCTGCTGCTGACCATGCTCACCTGTCTCGTGCTCGGCATGGGCATCCCGACCATCCCCAACTACATCATCACATCGTCGCTGGCAGGCCCTGCCCTGCTCGAACTCGGCGTGCCGCTCATCGTCAGCCACATGTTCGTCTTCTATTTCGGCATCATGGCGGACCTGACGCCGCCGGTGGCGCTGGCCGCCTTCGCCGCGGCGCCGATGGCCAAGGAGTCGGGGCTGAAGATCGGCATCCAGGCGTCAAAGCTGGCGATCGCCGGCTTCGTCGTGCCGTTCATGGCCGTCTACACGCCCGCGCTCATGCTGCAGGATGCCGGTCCCGTTGCCGCGAGCTTCGGCTATCCGGTCGAGGTCGGATACATCGTCCTCAAGGCCTGCCTCGGCATCGTGCTGTGGGGCGCTGCCGTCACCGGCTTCCTGGTCTCACCGATGGCTGCCTGGGAACGCGTCGCCACTCTCGCGGCCGGCCTGCTCCTGGTGCTCGCATTGCCGCTCACCGACGAGGCCGGCTTCCTGCTCACGGCGCTGCTGATCGGCCGTCATTGGTGGCAAGCGCGGCGGCTCGTGGCGTCATGAGCCTGTGCATAGCCGCCGCCGGCAAGACGACGGTGCTCGCCGCGTCATTCTTCACCCTCTCCTGGACCCATTCGGTCGAGAAGACGCGGTGGGAGGAGGATTGGAAGGTCACACCAGCTGGCCTCGAGATCATCGCGGCGCGTATCAAGGGCTCCGGGGCAGGCATGGAGCCGCCTGAAGGGGCCGTGTTCCGGGATGGCTGGTGGACTTATGTGCCCCACCTGCCGCCGCGCCCGTCCCTGGTCCTGGCGGCCTCTGGGGCAACGACAAGCGGCTGGAGACTGTGCGCCGGGCGGACCTGTGTCGACCTCGGCGCCGAAGCGGGCGAGCCGGTGTCCCTGCAGGCCTGCCCGTCGGATCAGTGAAAGCTCGGCCGCGCCCCGAGCGAGCGGTTGCGGCGGCGCGCGCAGGCAGGGCCCGGGCCGCGCATATAGTGGCGCTCCGGCCGGTATGTCGGCGCGAAGAACTCCCGAAAAGCGGACGCGTAGTGCGTGAAGCGGCTCCAGATTGTCATTGCCTTGTCCCTGTCCCGTCGGCTGTCCCTTCCGACCTAGGCGAATGATAGCGAACACACGTGAATCGTCGGTGAACGCGATGTTAATCTTTGCCCAGAACGCCGGGGAATCATGGCTGAAACAGGGTAGTTTCGCGGCGTTGTGGTGCCGCCGGGTTAATTCTTCGTAGCGTGGTTTTTGGGACACACTGGCTGGCTGCGCGCGGCCAGCGAACGAAGCGCGATCAGTGCAGGAAAGTCGCCTCGAAGGCGGTCTTCCCCTTCGGCGAAAAGACGACCGCGCGGCCCTCCTTCTCGCGCCGCGCCCATCTCCGGGCAATGATCCTATCGAAGATCGCCGCGCCGAGTGCGCCCGCCAGATGCGAGCGCCGCACGCTCCAGTCGAGGCAGGCGCGGCAGACCGGCCGACGCGCACCGCCGAGGCTTCCGATATCGATGCCCACGGCTTCGAAGAAGCCTGCACCGGACGGTCCGAGGCCGAGCCGTTCCCCCTCGCGCACCACGATGCCGCGCTCCAGGAAACTGTCGAGCATGGCGACGGCGTGCTCGCCGGCCAGATGGTCGTAGCAGATACGGGCCTCGCGCATGGTTGCGTCGCGCGGGCCGGGCCGGGTGCGCTTCGGGCCGAACCTCGCGGCCACGCCCATGATGGCCTCGAGCATGGCCGCCACCTCGGCTCCGGCGAGACCGTAGTAACGATGGCGGCCCTGGGCTTTCAGCGTCAGCAGTCCTCCATCCATAAGCTTGGCAAGGTGCGAGCTCGCCGTGGGCAAGGCGACGCCCGCTTCCAGCGCCAGTTCGGAGGCGGTCAATGCGCCGCCGTCCATCAGCGCCGTCAGCATGCTGGCGCGGGCGGGATCGCCGACCAGGCTGGCGATACGGGCGATGTCAGGTCCATCACGCATAGTTCGATCATAATCGAAGCATTCTCGTCCGGCAAGGCCTATGGTCGGGTCGTCGAAAGGAGCCGGCCATGCCTGCCATCACCCGCACCGATCCCGCTTCCGCGCCGCCCCTGCGCTCCTTCCTGCGCAGGCTTCGGCTGAAGCGAGCCGCATCGATCATATCCCGCTGGTACGATCGCCACCTCCAGCGATGCGATCTCGCCACGCTCGACGAACGCATGCTCGCCGACATCGGCCGATCGCCGGAGGAAGCGCGCCGCGAATGCGGCAAGCCGTTCTGGCGGAAGTGACCCGGGCTCCAGATTAGCCGCCTCCGCGGATCGATGCTTCGACAAAGGTCGAACCATCGCCGCCGCCAAGACCAAAGGAGAAAACCATGACCGTCACCTGCTTCATCCGTTACGAGATCGACCCGTTCCGAAAGGAAGCCTTCGTCGACTATGCCCGCAACTGGGGCCAGGCGATCCCGCGTTGCGGGGCGGACCTGATCGGCTATTTCACACCGCATGAAGGTTCCGCGACGACCGCCTACGGCGTCTACAACATCGACAGCCTGGCAGCCTACGAAACCTATCGCGCCCGGCTCGCCGCCGACCCGCTGGGCAAGGAGAACTACGAATTCGCGCGGCGCGAAAAGTTCATCCTGCGGGAGGATCGCATCTTCCTGAAGCTCGCCTCGGCGCCCCATGCCGGCAGGAGCGCGACGTGATCGCCGTCATTTTCGAAGTCGTGCCGGCGGACGGCCGGCGCGACGCCTATCTCGGCATCGCCGCGGACCTCCGCCCGCTGCTCGACGGCATCGACGGCTTCGTCTCGGTGGAGCGTTTCCAGAGCCTCTCCGATCCCTCCAGGCTGCTCTCACTGTCGTTCTGGCGCGACGAGGAGGCGGTCAAGGCATGGCGCAATACCGAGCCGCACAGGAGCGCCCAGAACGCAGGACGCGGCGGCATCTTCGCCGACTACCGGCTGCGGATCGCCCATGTCGTGCGGGACTACGGCCTGAGCGAGCGCAAGGAAGCGCCCGACGACAGCAGGGCCGTGCATGGGTGAGGCCATCGCCGGCGGTCATGCATTGCCGATCAGCACCCCCGCGCCGAACACCAGCGCTCCGCCGAGCACGACCTGGAAGGCTGCGCGGAGGAAAGGCGTTTCCATATAGCGGTTCTGGATGAAGGCAATCGTCCAGAGTTCCACGAAGACGACGGCTGCCGCGACCGATGTCGCCGTCCAGAAATGCGGGATCAGGTAGGGCAGTGCGTGGCCAAGCCCGCCGATCGCCGTCATGATGCCGGAGGACAGGCCCCGTTTCAGCGGAGAGCCGCGGCCGGAGAGCTTGCCGTCGTCATGCGCCGCCTCGGTGAATCCCATGGAGATGCCCGCGCCCACCGACGCCGAGAGCCCGACGAGAAAGGTCTGCCACGTGTCCTGGGTGGCGAAGGCGGCGGCGAAGATGGGGGCAAGTGTCGAGACCGACCCGTCCATCAGCCCGGCCAGCCCCGGCTGGACATAGGTCAGGATGAACTGCCGCCGTTCGCTGACGGCTTCCTCCGAACGCACATCCTCGGGCACATGCTTCTGGCCGAGCCGGCGCGCGAGCGTTTCATGGCTGCGTTCGGCAATGGCGAGGTCCCCCAGCAGCTTGCGCGTGGCGGCATCGGAGGCGCGTTTCTCCGCCTCGACATAAAAGCGCTCGGCCTGCCGCTCCATCTCCTCCGCCTGCTGCCGGACACGATCGATGCCGAGGGGCCGTACCAGCCAGTCGGGCTTGCGCTCGTAATAGCCGCGCACATGTTCGCGGCGGATCAAGGGAATGCGCTCGCCGAACCGCTTGCGATGGAGGTCGATCAGCGCCGCGCGATGGGAATCCTCTTCGTCGGCCATCCCATCGAAAACCTTGGCCGATTGAGGGAACTCGTCGCGCAGCCCGTCGGCATAGGCGCGATAGATGCGGCCGTCGTCCTCCTCCGACGAGATGGCCAGCGCGAGGATTTCCTGTTCCGACAGAGAATCGAAGGACCGGCGGCCGAAACCGAAGACGCGAGAAAGCATTTGGAGGGCCTTTAGTTTAGAATGATTCTAAACTATGCCCCAGCGGGGACAGCGTCAACCGTCACCTCACCCGGAGATTTGGCCCAGAACCTTTTTGCCCCGGGGAACTTTGAAAGGCCCGAGGCGTTGCCCAATTCGCGGGAAAAAGGCCCTGTCATGCAACGCCTACGGCAGCCATCATCGAAACAGATCCGGCGGGAACATTGCTGATGGCCCCTCGCCCGATATGGAAGGGCTATCTGAAGCTGTCCCTGGTGACATGCGCCGTGGAGCTGACTGCCGCCACCACGCACAGCGAAAAAGTATCGTTCCGTATCCTCAACCGCGCTACCGGAAACACCGTCCGGCGTGAATATGTCGATTCCAAAACCGGCAAGCCGGTGGACGAGAAGCACGAGATCAAGGGCTACGAGATCGGCGACGACACATTCGTCGAGATCGAGGAGAGCGAGATCGAGGCCGTCCAGATCGAGTCCTCGCATATGCTCGACCTCGACGGTTTCGTCGAGAAGTCGACGATCGAGGCCGTGTATCTGGATACGCCCTACTACGTCACACCCGCCGACGAGATGTCGGAGGAAGCCTTCGGCGTTATTCGCGCCGCACTTGCCCGGAAGAAGATGGCCGCACTTGCCCGCATCGTCCTGTTCCGACGAGAGCGTCCGGTGGTGCTCGAACCGCTCGACAAGGGCATGCTCCTGACGACGCTTCGCTACGGCGACACGGTGCGAAGGCCCGACACCGTCTTCGGAGAGATCAAGGACGTGACGATAGACAAGGAGATGCTCGATCTGGCCACGCAGATCATCACGAAGCGGAAGACCAGCTTCGATCCGTCCAAATTCGATGACCGCTATGAGGAAGCGCTGCTCGCGCTGATCGAAGCGAAGAAGTCGGGCAAGAAGGCTCCGCCCTCGAAGGCGGCGCCGAAGCCCTCCAATGTCGTCGACCTCTTCGACGCCCTGAAGAAGAGCCTCGCCGCGGACGGCGGACGCGCGGCATCGCGCAAGCCCTCCAAACGAAGTCCGGCACCGCGCGGCAAGGCGACCGCCGCCAAGCGCAAATCGGCATGACGTCATGGCCAGCCTCGAGCAATACAAAGCCAAACGCAACTTCCGCATCACCGGCGAGCCCTCCGGCAAGAGACGCCGGACGAAGACGAAAACTTCCGAGCTCGCCTTCGTGGTTCACAAGCACGACGCCACCAGGCTCCATTACGATTTGCGGCTCGAGCTTGGCGGCGCGCTGTTGAGCTGGGCCGTAACCCGGGGACCGAGCCTCGATCCTTCCGAAAAGCGGCTTGCCGTCCATGTCGAGGATCATCCCATCGACTATGCCTCTTTCGAAGGCATGATCCCGAAAGGCCAGTACGGGGCCGGCCCCGTCATCGTGTGGGACGAAGGGACGTGGGCACCGGAGGGCGATCCCGAGGCCGGCATGAAGAAGGGCCATCTGCGCTTCGAATTGAAAGGCGAGAAGCTCAAGGGCGCATGGAATCTCGTGCGCCTGCGCCCCCGCTCCGGCGAGAAACGCGACAACTGGCTGCTGATCAAGTCGCGTGACGACTTTGCCTCGGCCAAGGGCGACGTGCTGGAGGACGAGCCGCGATCGGTCAGATCAGGCAGGACGATCGAGGAGGTAGCCGCCGGCAACGGAAAGGCAGCGGCGACGCCGGCAAGGGCTGGCGGGACGCGACGCGCCTCACCGAAGAAACGGCCTAAGGCCGCCGAACTGCCCGATTTCGTCCCGCCCTGCCTTGCGAGGCTGGAAAGCGAGCCGCCCACCGGCGACGAGTGGCTGCACGAGGTGAAGTTCGACGGTTATCGCATCCAGGCCGCAATCGCGGATGACGAGGTGAAACTCCGCACCCGCACCGGGCTGGACTGGACCGATCGCTTCGGCAAAACCATCCCCGCCGCCCTTGCGAAGCTCGATTGTGCGTCGGCCCTCATCGACGGCGAGATCGTCGTGCTGGGCGAGAACGGCGTGTCGGTATTCTCCTCGCTCCAGCTCGATCTCTCGGAAGGACGCACCAGCCGCATGCTCTTCTACGCCTTCGACGTGCTGTCCCTCGATGGCAACGACACCAGGGGCGAGCCGCTATTCTACCGCAAGGAAAAGCTGCGCGATCTTCTGGCCGGAGAGGATGAAAATGGCCCGCTTCGCTTCAGCGAGCATTTCTCCGAGGCCGGCGATGTCGTGCTCGAACACGCCTGTCGCATGGGTCTGG
The DNA here is from genome assembly GCF_016756635.1 of Mesorhizobium sp. L-8-10. Lineage (NCBI taxonomy): Bacteria > Pseudomonadati > Pseudomonadota > Alphaproteobacteria > Hyphomicrobiales > Phyllobacteriaceae > Mesorhizobium > Mesorhizobium sp. L-8-10. The sequence continues at coordinate 8,398,306 of NZ_AP023263.1, forward strand.
AAGGGGTCGTTTCCAAGCGGGCCGACGCGCCCTATCGGAGCGGCCGTGGCCATGACTGGATCAAGTCGAAATGCACCATGCGTCAGGAATTCGTCATCACGGGTTACGTGCCCTCGGACAAGGCCGCGCGCGGCCTGCGCTCGCTTCTCGTGGGCTATCGCGAGGACGGCAGGTTGCGTCCCGCCGGCCGCGTCGGCACCGGGTTTTCCGACCGCGTCATCCGTGACCTGCAGCAAAGGCTCGACGCCTTGCGCACGAAAGCTTCACCCTATGACGGCGCCGCCGGGCGCGAGCGTGGCGTGATCTGGGTCGAGCCGGATCTCGTCGCCGAAATCGAGTTCCGGTCCTGGACACGGGGCGGCAGCATCCGTCATGCTTCTTTCCAGGGGTTGCGGGAGGACCAGCCGGCCAGGGAGGTGGTCATGGAGAAGCCGGAAGCCGACGGCAAAGCCGCCCGGAGGGCCGAGGATAAGCAGAAGAGCTCGCGCCAGCCGGGTCGCCGCTCCGGGACCGGCATTGCCCTTTCCAGCCCCGAGAAGGAGCTCTGGCCGGACGAGGGCATCACCAAGGCCGATCTGCTCGACCACTATGCCGCCGTCTGGCCGCGCATGGAACGCTTCGTCATTAATCGCCCCCTGGCGCTCGTCCGCGCGCCCGATGGCGTCCAAGGGCAGCGCTTCTTCCAGAAACATGCCTCTCCCGGCATGCACAAGGCGATCCGCAGGATGTCCGATCCGGAAGACGGCGAGGAGTTGCTCTTAATCAGGGATTTCGACGGACTTGCCGCGCTGGTCCAATATGGCGTGGTCGAGGTCCATCTCTGGGGCGCCACGATCGACAAGATCGAGCAGCCCGACCAGATCGTGTTCGACCTCGACCCCGACGAGGGCCTCGGCATCGAGGACGTGCGCCGCGCCGCACTCGAGGTGAAAGAAAAGCTCGACGACCTCGGCCTGCCCAGTTTCGTCAAGACGTCGGGCGGCAAGGGTTATCATGCGATCGTGCCGCTGAAGCCCAAGGCAGATTGGGACGCCGTCAAGGGCTTCGCGCATGACTTCGCGCAGGCGCTGGCCGAGGCTGCCCCCGACCGCTACACGGCCACGCTCTCGAAGAAGGCTCGCAAGGGACGGATCTTCATCGACTATCTGCGCAACGGCCGCGGGTCGACCACCGTCGCACCCTATTCGTCCCGCGCCAGGAAAGGCGCGACCGTCGCCATGCCGATTACCTGGGAGATGGTGGCCGAAGGCGTCGGCCCGGACGATTTCACGATCGGCGCTGCCCGGACCCGGTCATGGCTCCAGAAGAAGGACCCCTGGGCCGATTTCTTCGACAAGGGCAAGCCCCTGAACAGGCGATGAGACCGGCGCCTCAATCCAGCGTACGGCGGAACCGAACCAGCGCCATCGCCGCGAAGATGACGATGAAGAGCATCAGCGCCCAGACCTCTGAGGCGATGGCGTTGAAGTCCGCGCCCTTCAGCATGACGCCGCGGATGATCCGCAGGAAATGGGTGAGGGGGAAAATCTCGCCGAAAACCTGCGCCCAACCCGGCATGCCGCGATAGGGGAACATGAAACCCGACAACAGGATGGACGGCAGGAAGAAGAAGAAGGTGAGCTGCATGGCTTGCATCTGCGTCCTGGCGACCGTCGAGATCGTGTAGCCGAGAAGCACCAGCGACAGGACGAAGATCAGGACAGTAGTGAGCAGCAGCGTCAGCGAGCCGACGAAGGGCACGCCGAACAGCAGCTTGGAAGCGATGAGCACCACCGCCACCTGCACGGCGCCGATCACCAGATAGGGCAGGATCTTGCCCAGCATGATCTCGAACGGGCTCGCCGGCATTGCGAGCAGGTTCTCCATCGTGCCGCGCTCGGTCTCGCGCGTCAGCGCCATGGACGTCATCATCACCATGGTCATCTGCAGGATGACGCCGAGCAGGCCCGGCACGATGTTGTATTGCGAGATGCCTTCCGGATTGTAGCGCCGGTGCACGATCACTTCGAGCGCGTTGGCGGCATCCCTGGCCGTGACCGCTTCGACGCCCTGCTCGCGCAGCAGCGCCTGGGAGGCGACCGTGCCGAGCGTCGAGATCGCTCCGCTCGCCACGGACGGGTCGGTCGCGTCGGCCTCGATCAGGATCTGCGGATGCTCGTTGCGCTCCACCCTGCGGTCGAAATCGGCCGGGATGGTCACCACGAAGGAGACATCTCCCCTGGCGATCAGTTCCTCGGCCTCGGCCTCGCTCGCCACGATATGATCGAAGCGGTAGTAGCCGGTCATCTGCAGCGACGAGACCATGGCGCGCGTGAAGCGGTCGTTGCTGGTCGCCACCAGGGCGGCCGGCAGGCTCTTCGGGTCGTTGTTGATGGCGAAGCCGAACAGCACGAGCTGCATCAGCGGCACGCCCAGCATCATGGCGAAGGTGATGCGGTCGCGCCGCATCTGGATGAACTCCTTCAGCAGCAGCGCGCCGAGACGGGCAAAGGAGAAGATGGAGTGGAAACCCTTCCGTTTCATGCCATGTTGTCCCTGGACGCGCCCATGAACTGGATGAAGACGTCCTCGAGGCTCGTTTCACCAGGCAGCACCGTGGTGCCCGCACGCTTTACGATCGGCTTCAGCGTGGCCTTCAGCGCCTTGCGGTCCGAGCCGACCACATGCAGCGTCGAGCCGAAAGGCGCCACTTGCTCGACGCCGGGCTTGCCCTGCAGCGCCGCCTGCACCTCGTCGAGGTGCGGTCCCTCGATGACGAAGGTCGACAGGCCGGAGTTGCGGATCACCTCGTCGACGGTTCCGGTCGCCAGCATGCGACCGTAGGAGATATAACTGATCCGGTGGCAGCGCTCCGCCTCATCCATGTAGTGCGTGGACACCAGCACCGTGAGGCCGTCGCGTGCAAGGCGATGGATCTCGTCCCAGAATTCGCGACGCGCCTTGGGATCGACACCGGCTGTCGGCTCGTCGAGAAGGAGCAGGCGCGGCTTGTGCATGATGCAGGCGGCGAGCGCCAGCCGCTGCTTCCACCCTCCGGACAGCGTCCCGGCGAGCTGGTCGCGCCGGGTTGCCAGGCCGAGGTCCTCCAACGTCCGATCGACATGCTCCGCGACCGGCTTCAACTGGTAGAGCCGGGCGACGAATTCGAGGTTCTCTGCGATCGTCAGGTCTTCGTAGAAGGAGAATTTCTGCGTCATGTAGCCGACTTCGCGCTTGATGCGCAGCGGCTCTGCCTTCAGATCATAGCCGAGCACCGTTCCATAGCCCTCGTCTGGCGTCAGCAGTCCGCACATGATGCGGATGGTGGTCGTCTTGCCGGACCCGTTAGGCCCCAGGAACCCCACGATCTCACCCTCGGCGACGGTCATCGACGCGTGATCGACAACGGTCTTGGTGCCGAAGCGCTTGACGAGATTGTGGACGTCGATGGCATTCATGGCGCTGCGCCTTCGGCTCGCGAGCGAATGGAGAACGAGCGAATAGCGAGTAGCGAGTAGCGAACAGCGGCCGGTACTCCGGGCATGTCGTGCGTCAGCTCCATCTCGCTTCCCTATTCGCTACTCGCTATTCGCTAATCTCCACATCAACAATCTGCCCCGGCTGCAGGCTCCTGCCGTCGCCTTCCGGCCGGGCTTCGACCAGATAGACGAGCTTCTGCCGGGCCTGCAGGGAATAGATCACCGGCGGCGTGAATTCGGGGTCGGGCGAGACGTAGCTCACCCGTGCCGTGAGCCCCGGAGGGCAACCGTCGCAATTCACCGTGAGCAGTTTGCCCACCTCGACCTTCGAGAAGGCCGCCTCGGGAATGTAGACGCGCAGCTTCACCGCTCCGTCGGGCAGCATCGACGCCACAGGCGCCGCAGGGCCCGCAATGTCGCCCGGATTGCGGATGACATCATCGATCCGCCCGGCGGCTGGCGCCGTGATCGAGCGCTGGCTGAGTTTCCAGCGCGCCGTATCGAGCTCGGCGCGGGCCTGTTTCACCGCGCTCTCGGCCGCCTTTATCGCCTCCGGCCGTGCCGGCAGCTTTGCCACGGCAAGATTGGCCTTGGCCTGGCCTATGGCCGCTTCGGCGACCTCCGCCTGGGTTCTGGCCTCGTCGAGCTGCGCTTGCGCGGCAATCCCGCGCTTGAACAGATCGGCCGCGCGCGCCAGCACCCGCTTGGCCTCGTTGGACTGCGCGACGGCCGAGGCAAGCGTCGCCTCGAGCACGGCGATCTCGTCCGGCCGGCGACCGATCTGCAGATCCGCCAGTTGCGCCTCGGCCTGGGCGAGCGCCGCCTCGGCACGCGCCACGGCGATCGTCGCGTCGTCCGATTCAAGCGCTGCAATCGGCGCCCCGGCCTCGACCCGCTCGCCGCGCTTGACCGAAACCTCGCGCACCTGCGCCACGTCGATCGGAGCCAGCAGCACATAGTCGCCCTCGACATAGCCGACGGCGAGCGGCGCCGGGTTGCAGGCTGAAAACAGCATGGCGACATAGGGGATCGAACACAGCACGCTCATCGCCCCGGTTCCTTCCTCGCGGCCAGTATCGCCGCGAGATTGCCCTTGACCGCCGAGGTCACTTCCCTCACCTCCTGGGAGCCGAACTCCTTCCAACCCATGCGGCGCAGCACCGCCTCCCGTCCGATCCGGAAGTAGATGACCTGCCCGATCATGGTGAAGACCGCGATCTTGGTGGCCTCGCTCTCGGCGTCTTCGCCGGTCGCTTCCGCCCACAGTCCGCAGAGGCGCCTGTGCAAGGGTTCGAACACCCCGTCATAGATCGTGTCGAGCGCCGCGGTGGGGTGGGCGAGCTCGCGCAGGACGAACTGGACGATCTCTCCCGCCGCCGGCTGCGCGACCACGAAAGCCACCATGCGTTCGATCGCCGCGTTCAGCTGTGCGACCGCGGCCGCTTTTCCGATCGGCCCTTCCGTGCCGGGCGACAGGGCCTGACTGGCGATCGACCGGATGGTCTCGACGATGAAGGCGGCGCAGGCGGCGCGCAGCCCCTCCTTGCCACCGAAATGATAGGCGATCGAACCGATATTCGCGTTGGCCGCCGACGCAATGTCGCGCGTCGACGTGCCGTCGAAACCCTTTGCGCCGAACAGCCTCAGTGCGGCATGCACAAGCGCCCGGCGCGTCTGCTCCGCGGAGGTGGCGGGAACCGGATCCATGGCAAACCTTCTTCTAAATTCGGCTTGCACAAGTTTAATCAAACGATTGATTAAAGTCAAGGCCGTTGCAAGATCCTGCCCGGCACGCTTTATTCGGCGTCATGGCCAAGGAAATCGAACGGAAGTTTCTGGTGAGGGACGATGCCTGGCGTGACGGCGTCGGGAAAGTGGTGCGAATCCGCCAGTTCTATCTCGACGCCTCGGCGGATCGTTCCGTTCGCGTGCGTATCCGCGACGGGGCCTCAGCGATGCTGACCCTCAAGTTCGGCGATCACGGCCGCGAGCGCGACGAATTCGAATATGCTATCCCGATCGAGGACGCCGAGGAGATGCTGGCCTTCGCGGTCGGGCACGTGATCGAAAAGACGCGCCACCACGTGGTGCATCGGGATCGGATCTATGAGGTGGACGTCTTTGCCGGCGACCTGGCTGGCCTCGTGCTTGCGGAACTGGAGACGCCGGAAGCCGTCGCCGATCGCGACCTCCCGCCCTGGCTCGGACGCGAAGTGACCGGCGAGCCTCCCTATTACAATGCCTGGATGGCCGTGAACGGACGCCCGCTAATCGCGTGAGCTTCCCTCGCCATGCGGCGGCCCGCGATAAGATGAAGGCCGCCACGATACCGCGACGGCCCCCAAACCGTTAGTTTCCGCCTCGTTGCTAGACCGCGATCTTGCCGCCTCCCTTGCGGGTGATGGCGACAACGGCCGGCCGAACCGGCATGTCGTCCTTGAAGTCGGGCCAGCGGGTCGACAGGTCCTCGTAGTAGGAGGGCCGGCCGAATTTCTCCCAGTCTTCACCGCCGTCGCCCGGATGCTGGACCGCCACGAAAGCGGTCTCGTCGTCTGATGTGAACAGCGGGCCGCAGAGTTCGGCGCCGACGGGCACGCGGAAGAACAGCTTGGAAGTGGCGCGTGCCGCTCCTTCGGTGTCCACTGCCCACAAGCCATCGGTGCGCCCGGTCGCCTTGGGACTATTGCCGTCGGTCGAGACCCAGAGCCGGCCGGCGGCATCCACCGCGCAATTGTCGGGCATGCCGAACCAGCCATTGGGCGAGGTGCCGGTCGAGAAGGTCGCCCCGACTTCGGCGACGGCGGGATCGCCGCATTTCAGCAGCACTTCCCACTTGCCCTTGGCGGCCGTGAAGTCGCCGCCCTCCTCGGCCAGCTCGATGATGTGGCCGAAGGCGTTCTTGGCGCGCGGATTGGCGGCATCGACCTGCTCGTCCTTGCGCTTGGTGTTGTTGGTCAGCATCACATAGACCTTGCCGTTGACGCCGTTGGGCTGCACGTCTTCGGGACGGTCCATCTTGGTGGCGCCGAGCAGATCCGCCGCGCGGCGGGTCTCGATCAGCACGTCGGCCTGGCTGTCGAACCCGTTCTCGGCCGTCAGCGGGCCCTGGCCGTGGACCAGCGGCATCCATTCGAAGCTGCCGTCCTCGGAGAACCTGGCGACAAAAAGCGTGCCCTCGTCGAGCAGCGTCATGTTGGCGGCGCGGTCCGACGGATTGTAGGTGCCGGCCGTCACGAATTTGTAGACATAGTCGAAGCGCTCGTCATCGCCGAGATAGAAGACGACGCGTCCGTCCTTGGCGACGATCGACTCGGCCCCCTCGTGCTTGAAGCGGCCGAGCGCGGTGCGCTTCTTCGGCGCCGACGTCGGATCCTCGACGTCGACCTCGACGATCCAGCCGAAACGGTTCGGCTCGTTCGGCTCCTTCGAGATGTCGTAGCGGTCGTAGAACTGGCCCCAGGAATAGGCGCCCTCGGGAATCCCGAGGCGTTCGTAGTTGGCGGCCTCTGCATGGCCGGCCGGCAGTTCGCCGATGAAGTAGCCGTGGAAATTCTCCTCGGCCATGATGTAGGTGCCCCAGGGGGTCACGCCGCCGGCGCAGTTGTTGACGGTGCCGATCACCCTGGTGCCGGTCTGGTCGGCGTTGGTCTTCACCCTGTCATGGCCGGCGACGGGGCCGGTGAGCTCCATCTCGGTGGCAGCGGTGATGCGCCGGTTGAGCTTGCCGTCGCGTACGACCTGCCACTTGCCGTCCACCTTGCGGATCTCGACGATGGTGCCACCATGGGCGGCCATCTCGATGTCGACGCGCTTCTGGTCGGCGTCGGCGACCTTCACCTTGCCTTCGGCGATCGTGACGATGCCGGGGAACATCAGGTGCTCGTTGGTGTATTCGTGGTTGACCACCAGCAGGCCGTGCGTCGCCGAGCCATCGATCGGAATGAAGCCGACATAGTCATTGTTGTAGCCGAACTGCTTGGCCTGGGCTTCGGCGGTCTGGTTCTTCGGATCGAACTCCGGCGCGTCCGCCAGCACCGCATCGCCCCAGCGCAGAAGCACGTCCGCGTCATAGCCTTCGGCAACGTGGTGGTTTTCGTCGATGCCGGCCTCGACTTCGGCGAAGGTGAAGGCCGAGCCGCCTTCGGCGCGGGCATTGTCGGCGGTGATCAGGGCGATCGGCGACACGGTCGCGGCGATCGCCGAGACGGCGAGCGAGCCTTTCAGCAGCGCGCGACGCGAGAACCGCGTGGCGATGATCTCGCCCATGGTCGGGTTCGCCGTGGGATTGTGGCCGGGACCGTCATTCTCTTCCAGCAGGCTGGTGCGGAATTCGTGCGGATGCTTGCTCATTTGCCTCGACCTCTCCGATGTCTGGGTAGAAGCGCCCGGCGGGCGTTTCGGGGTCGGCATAAAGGCGGGCATTGACAGTTTGATGACGGAAAAGCGGAGCGCGGAAGCCCTGCGGAAACACGATCGCGTCATCGCCTACCAACGTCGCCTTCCGGAATAATTTCGCCGGCGATGTCACACACGGCCACCCTATCTCGTCGGGAGGATATGGAGGTATCGAGCCATGCGTCTTCTTTTTGTCCTTCTCAGCGTCTACCACGGCCTCAACGGCCTGTTCATGCTGGCCATGCCGGAGGCCTGGTATGCGGCCGTTCCCGGCGTCGTCGACACCGGGCCGGCCAACGCCCACTTCATCCGCGACATCGGTCTCGGTTTCCTTGCCTCGGCCGCGGCACTCTGGCTCGCGGCCAAGACCGGTGGCACCGCCGTGCTTGTTCCGGCGCTGGTCTTCCTCGGCGGTCACGCCGGCCTGCATCTCGTCGAGATGATCACCCACGGCACGACGCCGGCGGCGGCACTTCGCGACACGCTCGTCATCCTGGTACCCGGCTTCCTGCCGTTCTGCGCGCTACTCGGACGCGCCGGCGCCACGCCTGCCGGGAGGGCCGCGTGATGCTCGCCGCCCTGCTCAAGCGCCAGTTCGCGCAATTCGAAAATCGTTACGGATACGACACGGCCTATATGCGCGAGCTCGCCGATATCGACGCCGTTGGCGCCTTGAAGCTCGGCCTCGCCAACGGCTTCACGCGCCATCGCTTCGGCCTGCCGGCCAACGTCTATTTTGCCGCCAAGCTGACCGGTACGAAGTGGGCGGACTGCGGATCGTGCCTGCGGCTTGTCGTGGATATGGCAGTCGAGGCCGGTGTGGCCCGAGCCGACGTCGCGGATCTCCTCACAGGCTCGCCCGGTGCACCGCCCGACATGAAGCTGGCAGCGCGCTACGCGGCGGCAATCATCGCCAACGATCCCGAACTTGCCGAAATCGCCGCCGAATGCGAGCGGCGCTGGGGCAGACAGGGCATCGCCGGGCTTGCGGCAGCGACGGTTTCCGGTCTCTTCTATCCGCTCTTCAAGCGCGGCATGGGCTATGGCAACGCCTGCGAGCCGGTCGTCGCCGCGCTTCGCGCCGAAACAGCGGCATTGGAGAAGGCGGGTGCAGGATCCTGACGAGGCCGGTATGCAAGACGAAAGGCTGGCCGCCTATCTCGGCCAGCGCAAGCGCCTGCTGCGGCTCGCCTACCGCTATCTCGGCTCGGTCAGCGAGGCAGAGGACATCGTGCAGGACGCGTGGCTGCGCTTCGCCGCATCTGCCGATCCCGTCGATTCCGGGCGCTACCTCTCGCGGATCGTCACCAATCTTTGCCTCGACCGGCAGAAGTCGGCGCAGAAACGGCGCGAGACCTATGTCGGTCCCTGGCTGCCGGAACCGCTGGTCGAAGCCGCCGGCAGCATCGACGAACATGCCGGCGACGTCGCGCTCGACATCTCCTTCGCCGTGATGCGGGCGCTTGAGCGGCTGTCGCCGCTGGAGCGGGCGGCGCTTTTCCTGCACGATCTCTACGAGTTGTCCTTCGACGAGATCGCCGAGACGCTTCAGCGCTCGCCGGCCGCCTGCCGGCAGATGGCGTCACGCGCCCGCAAGATGCTGAGGAGCGGCGGCCCGCGCTTCCAGGCCAGGCAGCAGGACGTCGACAGCTTCGTCGCCGGCTTCGCCCGCACCGCCGAGACCGGCGATCTCGGCCCCTTGAAGCAACTGCTCGCGCGCGACGTCGAGTTCGTTTCGGACGGCGGCGGCAGAGCGCGTTCGGCGCTCAACGTCGTTACCGGACAGGACAAGGTGGCGCGACTGCTCTTCGGCCTCTACCACAAGCTCTATGATCCGAGCGCGGTCGGCATGCGCGCCGCTTCGATCAACGGCGCGCCCGGCCTGCTGATCGATATCGGCGGGAAGCTCGACCAGACGGTCGGGCTCGCGATCGACGAGAACGGACTGATCGCGGCGATCTATGTCGTGCGCAATCCCGACAAGCTCGCGGCCGTTCACTTGCCGGCAGAGGGCTGAACCGCCCGGCCGGCCAGCCCGGCCAGGCGGACCGTCCCGGCAGGGAGCGCGGCGATGGTCAAAGCGATCATCATGGCGGCAAACAGCCCTGTGAGTGCGAACCTTGCCACGAGGAACCCCATATCCTGGCCAAGGGAGGGATGGATGGCGAGGGCGACGCCGATCGCATAACGCAGGCCAAAGATGCCAAGAAGCAGCAGGAGCGGAACCCAGTCGCCCTTGAGCGCCAACCTGCCGTCGCCACGCCGCTCCGCGGGCCGACGTCGGCCGAGCACAAGGCCGGCCACGCTCCCGCCCGCCGCGCCGACGGCAAAGGCGGCCAGACCCGCAAGCGAAAGGCCTGGCGAGAACAGTTCCTGGAGCGCGAGGCCGGCGGCCACAGCGGGCATCACGAGCGGTCGCCAGGGCGCGACCACACGGTCCCTGGTCGCCTCCCAGCCGGCATAAAGAACATAGAGAAGCAGCGGCCAGACCCAGAGCGGCGTGAGGGTGACGATGCCGACAACGGTCGGTCCTTGATGGCTCGCCGCTACTCCCGAGCCCGCGGCGTCGGCAGAACCTGCCCTTCCGAAGACGACCTCGTTCATGATTCGCCCGGGCGCCAGCGTGAAGGCGCCGGCGACGATGAGAGCGCCGACATAGGTGGTCCGCATGGCTGCGGCATGCGCGACGACGTCGCCGCCGCGAACCTTGCGGACCGCGTAGGCCAGCGACAGGAGCGTGCCGATCGACAAGAGGTGGATCGGGCTCCAGACGCCCCATAGCCGGATCGTATGGATGAAGAAGGAGGACAGCGCCACCACAAGCATCAGCGCCACCCATACGCGGCCGCCGAGCCGGTGCAGCTTGTCGCCCTTGCGGCGGAACAGCACCACCGCGCCGAGCAGGAAGGCCGATATTGCGGCGAAAGCATGGATCTGGATCGCCGGCTGCGCCTCGAGGAGCGGCTGGAGCGTCATCGAATTCTCCCGACATGTTGAAGCGCCCGAGCGCTCGGGCTATCTGCGTCCAGGACCCGGTTGCCGCAGGCCCTTTGTCGGCGGCACCATGACGGGCGGGTGCTTCGGCATCAAAGGCATCTTCGCAAACGGACGGTCGGGTACGTGAAGGACGGGATTCTGCAATTCGCGCTTCGTAGAATGCAGGTTCTGATCGTCGCGCCGCGCTTCTGGGGCGTGATCGTTGCCGTGTCGATCGTGCTCGGCGTCGCCGGCCCGTTCGACACCTATGAACACCTCGCTCTGGCGCCGCGCCTCGCCTATTGGTTCGCCACGGCGCTGGCCACCTTCCTCGCCGGCTATCTGTCCATCGGCCTGCTTTTCCACTTCCTGCTCGGAGATGTCGGGAACCGGCCGGTGAGAATCGCGCTTGCCGGGCTGACGGCCGGGCTCCCGGTGACGGCGATCGTGGTGCTGCTCAACATGGCGATCTTCGACGAGCCCACCACCGCGACCGGCGACATCCTTACCCTCTATGTCAATTGCAGCCTCATCGCTGGCGCCGTCACCGTGCTGTTCGGTCTTATCGACAACGGGCAACCGGCGGCCAGGACGGCCTCCACTCCAGCTGTCTCCTCCCCGACAGTCCCGTTGTCAGAAGAACCATCTCCGGGATCGGCTGTTGCTGCCAAGGCGCGGCCGAAGCTGCTCGACCGGCTGCCGCCGCATCTGCGCGGCGACGTCACCTATCTGTCGATGCAGGATCACTATGTCGACGTGCATACCGAAAAGGGGAGCACGCTGGTGCTCATGCGGCTCGCCGACGCCATCGCGGAACTGGAAGGCGTGCCGGGCCTGCAGATCCACCGCTCGCACTGGGTGGCGCTCGACGCCGTCGCCGGCAGCCTGCGCAGGGACGGCAGGCTTTTCCTCAGGATGAGCGATGAAACGCTTCTGCCGGTCAGCCGCTCCTGGTTCGAAGCGGTTCGGGCCGCCGGACTCGCCTAGCCACCAGTGCGCCGCGCGTCCGGACGCGCAACGGACACTCTATCGCTTTGAATCTGCGCATCGTGCCTTCCGGAAATCGAGCGCGATTTCGGGCCGACTCGCTAGTCTGCCGCCTTGTCGGCAGCCTCGGCCCATGTCACCGATCGATAGTCGAAACCATATTCCAGCGTGGGCTTGACGATGCGGAAATAGGGCGACAGATCGAAATCGCGCGGCGTGTAGAGCGAGTGATGGCGGATATGCAGGATCTCGCTGCGCGAATAGGAGGACTCTGCCGACGCCCGGCCCGGGGCTCGCGTGATCTCCGGCAGGATCGGATAGCGGATCTGCCCATAGGCCTCGGCGATCATCGACGAGCAGATCGCCCGGGTCGGGTCGCCCGAGCCGAAGGCGATCATGCGCCGGCGCCATCGCACAGGCACCGGCGGAGCCGGCATGAAGTAGCGCAGCATGTCGAAAATGTTCTTCAGGTCGTATTTGAGGCCGAGCCGTTCGATCATGAAACGGACGACCTGCTCACGATCCTCGGGCGTCAGCCCGCTGGCGCGGCAGATGCGGGTATTGTAGGTGCGGTATTTGGATAGCGGCACCGCCACGCAGCCCTCGCCGAGATTGACCTCGATCAGCCGCCGCCGCTCCGTGCCGTCGTCCGGATCCGGCAAAGCGTCGCCGACATAGAGAGCCGAATGCGACCAGGTCGACTGCGTGAGGTATTTGATCGCCGCCGAGATCCGCTGGTTGCCTTCGATCAGCAGGATGTCGCCGGGCTCGAGCGTGCGCCTCAATGTCTCGGGATCGGACGGCGTGTAGGGCTCGTAGCCTGAGGATTCCTGCACCAGCCGCCTGGCCAGAAACCGGCCGATCCTGTCGAGAAATGTGTCTGGTTGCATGCCGCCTCCCCGGCCAATATGGGCGCGTACCGGCCGAAGGTGAAGAGGGTAGACCACGGCCTCGGCCGGCGCGGCAGCAAGGGCATCCCGCGGATCCGCACGTCCCCTATTCCCATCCCGGGATTGTTGGAGCATTGTAACGGCCTCCAGAGGCCCGTGGCGGCGATTCACAAAAGGTTCAACTTTGCCGTCGCAGGAAATTATGTCACACGTTAAATATACAACTATAAGGTTGGAGGACCTCAGAAATGGATCTACGATCGGCAGCCCGTTCCGTGACCCGAAGGGTCGGGCGCGGCGGACTTCTGCTCGGCGCGATGCTGGCCGCGACGACGGCTATCGCCTCGGCCGAGGAGGGCAAGACTTTGCGTTTCGCCTTCCAGGGATCGTTGAATGCGCTCGACCCCTATACGCTCAACGAGACATTCACGCTCGGCATGCTCGGCAACGTCTATGAAGGGCTGACGAAGCGCGACAAGGACCTGAAGATCATCCCCGGACTCGCCGAAAGCTGGGAGATGGTCGACCCGCTGCATTGGCGCTTCCATCTTCGCAAGGGCGTGAAATTTGCCAACGGCAACGACTTCACGGCCGACGACGTGGTCTTCTCGGCCGAGCGCGTGCGCGCGGACGGATCCGACCTGAAGACGCGCATCCCGGCCGATTCGGTCTGGAAGAAGATCGATGACCATACGGTCGAGGTCGAGCTGAAGACGCCCAATCCCATCCTGTTCGCCGAGTGGGACACCTGGTACATCATCGACAAGGAGTGGGCGGAGAAGGAAGGCGCGGTCAAGCCGGTTTCGGCCAAGGACACCAATCCGGCGCCTTCGGCCTACATGGCCAATGGCACCGGCCCCTTCACCATCGAATCGCACGAACCCGGCGTCAAGACGGTCTACAAGGTCAACAAGGGCTGGTGGGGCAAGGTCGAACACAATCTCGACGGCGTGGTGTTCACCCCGATCGCGGCCGATGGAACGCGCGTGGCAGCGCTGCTCTCGGGCGACGTGGACCTGATCGAGCCGGTTCCGGTTCAGGACATCGAACGCATCAAGTCCGATCCCAACACCGACGCCCTGACCGGACCGGAACTGCGCGTGATCCATCTCGGCTTCAACCAGTTCCGCGACGAACTGCCGACGTCGGACGTCAAGGGCAAGAACCCGTTCCGCGACGCCAATGTCCGCAAGGCGTTCTATCAGGCGATCGACATCGAGGCGATCAGGAAGCGCGTGATGCGCGATCTTTCGACCCCGGTTCCGCTGTTGATCGCCAGCCAGCTCTTCGAGAAGTCGGGCGACTTCGAGCGCTGGCCCTATGATCCGGAAGCAGCGAAGAAGCTGCTTGCCGATGCCGGCTATCCCGACGGCTTCACCATCGGCATGGACTGCCCGAACGACCGCTATGTCAATGACGAGGCGATCTGCCAGGCCGTGGTCTCGATGCTCGCCAAGGTCGGGGTCAAGGTGAACCTGAACGCCCAGCCCAAGGCCAAGTATTTCGCCAAGGTGCTGGCGCCCGGCGGCTACGACACCGACTTCTTCCTGCTCGGCTGGACGCCCGGCTCGTTCGATTCGTGGAACGTGCTGGTCAGCCTGGCGACCTGCCGCGACGCGACCGGCAAGGGAGGCCCCTTCAATCTCGGCGGCTACTGCAACACGAAGGTCGACGAACTGGCCAAGCAGATCCTCGTCGAAGCCGACCTTGCCAAGCGCAACGATCTGATCAGCCAGGCCTATCGGATCATGGTCGACGAGACGTCGCACATCCCGCTCCATCAGCAATCGCTGGCCTGGGGCAAGCGCAAGAACCTCGACATCGTGCAACGGCCCGACGACCAGGTGCTGTTCTACTGGGCCACGCTGAAGTGACGTTCGGACGGGGTGCGCCGCTCGAGGCGGCGTTTCCTCGATCATATCGGCCGTGACGACAGGTCTCGGGCCGATGCCGGCACACAGGGCCGGCCGGCTGTTCGGATTTCATCCGGGCGGCCGGCTTCAGGCCCGGCAGCCAGAGGTTCGGCATGCTCGCATTCGCAATCAGGCGCCTCATCCAGATGGCCGGCGTGATGCTGGTCGTGGCGCTCATTTCTTTCCTTATGTTCCGGTTCGTGGGCGATCCCGTGAACCAGCTCGTCGGCGTCGACACCACGCTCGAACAGCGCGCCGAATTGCGTGAGCAGCTCGGGCTGAACGATCCGGTGCTGGTCCAGTTCGGCCGTTTCGTCGGCAAGGCGGTGCAATTCGACTTCGGAATCTCCTACCAGATCAAGCAGCCGGTGGCTCAGCTGATCGCAGCCAGGCTGCCGGCCACGCTGGAACTGTCGCTGGTATCGGCGCTGTTCGCGCTGCTTGTCGGCCTGCCGATGGGCGTCTACACCGGGCTCTATCGCGACACGCTGCTGTCGCGGGCGTTCCTCGCCGTAAGCCTCGTCGGCGTATCGCTGCCGACCTTCCTGATCGGCATCCTGTTCATCTACGTCTTCTCAGTGAATTTCGGCTGGCTGCCATCCTTCGGACGCGGCGAGACGGTCTCCCTTGGCGGCTTCTGGACGACCGGCCTGCTCACGCGTTCGGGTCTCGTCTCGCTCATCCTTCCCTCGATCACGCTCGGCATGTTCCAGATGACGCTGATCATGCGGCTGGTGCGCAGCGAGATGCTCGAGGTGCTGCGCACCGACTACATCAAATTCGCCCGCGCGCGCGGCCTCACCCGCCGCGCGATCAATTTCGGCCACGCGCTCAAGAACACGCTGGTGCCCGTCATCACCATCACCGGGCTCCAGCTCGGCTCCATCATCGCCTTCTCGATCGTCACCGAGACCGTCTTCCAATGGCCGGGCATGGGGCTGCTGTTCCTGCAGGCCGTTCAGAATGCCGACATACCGGTCATGGCCGCCTACCTTCTCCTGATCGCCTTCCTCTTCACCGCGATCAATTTCGTCGTCGACATGCTCTATGTGGTCGTCGATCCTCGTATCCGCGTCGGAGGAGCCAAGGCATGACCGATACGATCGGACATCAGCCGGCGCGCGCCGGGCTTGCGCGCCGCATCATCGACAGCGATCTCTTCTATTCCTTCCGGCGCTCGCCATTGACGGTGGCGTCGGCAATCGTAAGCCTCATGCTGATTCTGGCCGCGCTTTTCGCCCCGCTGATCGCGCCGCAGAATCCCTTCGACCCCGCGGCCATCTCGGTCATGGACAGTTTCTACCCGCCTGCCTGGTCGGCGGACGGCCAGCCCGGCTTCCTGCTCGGTACCGACGACCAGGGCCGCGACGTGCTGTCGACCATCCTCTATGGCATGCGCATCTCGCTGGCCGTCGGTTTCGCCAGCGTCATCTTCGCCATGGTGCTCGGCGTCAGCCTCGGCCTTATCGCCGGCTATGCCGGCGGCATGACAGACACGATCATCATGCGCATCGCCGACGTGCAGCTCACTTTTCCGGCGCTCCTGACGGCGCTGCTGATCGACGGCATGGCGCGCGCGCTCGCCGGTCCGCAGGCCTATCAGGACATCGTCTTCACCGTGCTGGTCCTGGCGATCGGCTTGAGCTTCTGGGTCCAGTACGCCCGCACGGTGCGCGGCTCCGTGCTTGTCGAAGCCAATAAGGAATATGTGCTGGCGGCCCGGCTGATCGGGCTGAGGCCCGTCACCATCATGTTCCGCCACGTACTTCCAAACGTGCTCGGTCCCGTGCTCGTCATCGCCACCATCAACCTCGCCCTGGCGATCATAACGGAAGCCACGCTCTCCTTCCTCGGCGTCGGCGTGCCGCCCACGCAACCCTCGCTCGGCACGCTGATCCGCATCGGCAACGACTTCCTGTTCTCCGGCGAATGGTGGATCACCATGTTCCCCGGCATCACGCTCGCCGTCCTCGCGCTCGCCGTCAACCTGCTCGGCGACTGGCTGCGCGATGCGCTCAATCCGAAACTCAGATGACCCCAACCCTTTCCGTCCAGAATCTTCGTGTCGAGATCCCCACGCGCCGCGGGGTGCTGGTGGCAATCGACGACCTGTCCTTCGACATCGCCCCCGGCGAGGTGCTCGGCATGGTCGGCGAATCCGGCGCCGGCAAATCGATCACAGGCCAGTCGATCATCGGCCTGCTCGATCCGCCGGCGCGGATCGCCGGCGGCGAGATCCGGCTGGGATCCGAGCGTATCGACAATCTCCCGCCACCGGCCATGCGCCGCATCCGCGGCAAGCGCGTCGGCATGATCTTCCAGGATCCGC
The DNA here is from genome assembly GCF_016756635.1 of Mesorhizobium sp. L-8-10. NCBI lineage: Bacteria > Pseudomonadati > Pseudomonadota > Alphaproteobacteria > Hyphomicrobiales > Phyllobacteriaceae > Mesorhizobium > Mesorhizobium sp. L-8-10. The sequence goes on from NZ_AP023263.1 coordinate 8,415,254, forward strand.
TGACCAGCCTGAACCCGCTGTACCGGATCGGCGACCAACTGACCGAAACCATCCTGACCCATCAGCGGGTCTCGCCGAAGGCGGCGGCGGAAAAGGCGGAACGGCTGCTCGTCGAGGTCGGCATTCCGGCGGCGGGCGCCAGGCTCTCCGCCTATCCGCATCAGTTCTCCGGCGGCATGCGCCAGCGCGTCGTGATCGCGCTCGCGCTTGCCGCCGACCCCGAACTCATCATCGCGGACGAGCCGACCACCGCGCTTGACGTCTCCGTCCAGGCGCAGATCATCGCCCTCATCAGGCGGCTGTGCAAGGAGCGTGGAACCTCCGTCATGCTGATCACCCACGACATGGGCGTCATCGCCGAGACCGCCGACCGGGTCTGCGTGCTCTATGCCGGCCGGCTCGCCGAACTCGGGGCGGTACGCGACGTCATCAGGCACCCGCAACACCCCTACACGCACGGGCTGATGGCGGCGATTCCCTCGCTCGCCGGCGATCCGGACGAGCGTCTTGCGCAGATTCCCGGCTCAATGCCGCGGCTCGGCGCTATCTCTGCCGGCTGCGCCTTCAATCCGCGCTGCTCGTTCCGTTTCGAGCGATGCCCGGCCGAGCGGCCTGGCATATACGAGGCCGGCCGGAGCCAGGCTTCCTGTTTCCTGCTCGACACGGGCGGACCGGCCGCGCCCGAAAGCGCACTTGCCGCGGCCTCGGCCGCCGGGATCACTGTCCGAGCCCGCCCCGGGGAGGCCAACCGATGAGCGCACGCCTGGATGCAACGCCGCTGTCCGGCCATACCGAAGCCCCGCTGGTCGACATCGAGGGCCTCGCCCGCGTCTTCGACCTGTCGAAGCGCTGGCTGAACCGCATGCTCGACGGCAGTGGCAAGGTAACCCTCACCGCTGTCGACGGCGTCGCGCTTTCCATCCGGCGCGGTGAAACCTACGCACTGGTGGGCGAGTCCGGCTCGGGCAAGTCGACCATCGCCAGGATGGCCGTCGGCCTGCTGCCGCCCAGCGCCGGCACGGTCCGCATCGCCGACGCCGACATATGGGCGGAACGCAGCGCTGCCCGGCAGCGCCGCATCCGCCGACAGATCCAGATGATCTTCCAGGACCCGTTCGCCAGCCTCAATCCGCGCTGGCGCGTGGGCGCCATCGTGGCCGAGCCCATCAAGGCCTTCGGCCTGAAGGCGGATGCGCGGGAGCGGGAACAGCGCGTCGGCGAATTGCTGTCGCTGGTCGGGCTCGACCCGCGCGACGCCGGCAAGTTCCCGCACGAATTCTCCGGCGGCCAGCGCCAGCGCATCGCCATCGCCCGTGCGCTCGCCTCCGAGCCCGACTTCATCGTCTGCGACGAACCGACTTCGGCTCTCGACGTCTCGGTGCAGGCGCAGGTGCTGAACCTGCTGCGCGACCTCCAGCAGAGCCTCGGTCTCACCTATCTCTTCATCAGCCACAATCTCGCCGTCGTCCGGCACATGGCGAGCCGCGTCGGGGTGCTCTATCTCGGCCGTCTCGTCGAGGAAGCTCCGGCGGCAATGCTGTTCGCTCAGCCGAAGCACCCCTATACGCGCATGCTGCTCGACGCCGTACCCGATATCAGCATGGAGACGGTCGAGCGCGAACCCATCGCCGGCGAGATCCCCAATCCGATCAAGCCGCCCCGCGGCTGCCATTTCCATCCGCGCTGCCCGCACGTCATGGAGCGTTGTCGAACCGAGACGCCGCCTGTCTACAATGCCGAAGGCACCGCGGTGCGTTGCCATCTCTACGCCCCGGAAGCCAAGGGTTAGGCCGAAATCAGACGGGATGCGCTCCCGTCGGCCTCCATCAATCGATTACGATCTTTCGATTGCATTTTTTCGCAATCGAATTTATGCGATTTTCAGTTCCGCAATTTTTTCGCCTCACCGCAGCTTTCATCAACCCTCATGCACGGGGCAATCTGGAGACGACCATGACCGGCAAGCCGGACGTCACGGGCTTTTTCGACAAGCGCACATACTCCATCCAATATGTCGTCAGCGATCCCGCGACCAGGAAATGCGCCGTTATCGATCCTGTCCTCGACTTCGACGAGAAATCCGGTTCGACCGCGACCCGCAACGCCGACGCGATCCTCGACTACATCCGGAAGCAGGATCTCGAAGTCGAATGGATCCTCGACACGCATCCTCATGCCGACCACTTCTCGGCCGCCCGCTATCTCAAGCAGAAAACCGGCGCACCAACGGCGATCGGGAAGAAGGTGACGGAGGTCCAGCAACTCTGGAAGGCGATCTACAACCGGCCGGACTTTCCCGCCGACGGCTCGCAATGGGACAGGCTCTTCGCCGAGGGACAAACCTTCTCGGTAGGCTCCATCCCGGCGAAGGTGCTGTTCTCGCCCGGACACACGCTGGCGTCGATTACATATGTGATCGGCGACGCGGCCTTCATCCACGATACGCTCTTCATGCCCGACAGCGGCACCGCGCGCGCCGATTTCCCGGGCGGGAGTGCGGCCCGCCTGTGGCGGTCCATCCAGGAGATTCTCGCGCTGCCCGACGAGACGCGTCTCTTCACCGGCCACGATTACCAGCCCAACGGACGCGGCCCGCTGTGGGAATCGACCGTTGCCGAGCAGAAGGCGACCAACATCCATGTTGCGAAATGCAGGACCGAAGCGGAGTACGTCGCGATCCGCGAGGCGCGCGACAAGACGCTGCCCATGCCAAAGCTCATCCTGCACGCGTTGCAGGTGAACATGAATGGCGGCCTTCTGCCCGAGCCCGAGGCGAACGGCAAGCGCTATCTCAAATTCCCGCTCGACGCGCTCGATGGCGCAGCCTGGGAATGAGGCGGTGAAAAGCCACCTCCGCGCCGGAACGGCCGACATGCTCGACTATGCAGCCGAGGCGGCCGAATTCCTGAAGAAACTCGCCAATCCGAACCGGCTGATGATCGTCTGCACGCTCGTCGAGGGCGAACGTTCCGTGCGCGACCTCGAGGAAACGCTCGGTATCCGCCAGCCGGGGCTTTCCCAGCAGATCGCGGAGTTGCGCGAGGCCGGCTTCATCGTCGGACGCAAGGAATCGAAATCGGTCTTCTACCGCTTGGCCGACGGTCGCGTCGCCGAATTCGTCGCCCTGATGCACCGCCTGTTCTGCGAGGCGCCGGAGCAAGCCGATCCTGATATCCACGGCACTGGATGCTGACGCATCCCCCCGGTGGATGCTCATGCATCCGCCTGACCGCAATCGCCTGCGCGGCCGCCCGGCTTCGCGCCAAAGGGCCTGGGCCACGCGGTCGCGCTCGCCAACGGCCGATCCCATCGGCCGTCGTTACGACACCATCCTTCGACACATCGAAAGACCCCAATGACCGAATTTACTCCTTTCGCGTCGCTCGCCGGCGGCACGCTGATCGGCCTGTCGGCCGTGCTCCTGATGCTTTGGGAAGGCCGTATCGCCGGCATCAGCGGCATCGCGGGCCGGCTGCTGCCGCCCTATCGTGACGGCGCCTTCCTCTCGCGCGCCGGCTTCGTTGCCGGCCTCGTCGCCGCGCCCCTGGGGATCGCGACGCTCGCGGGCGGCGGGATCACGCAGACGGTCTCCTCCAACCTCCCCTTGATGGTCGTCGCCGGCCTGCTCGTCGGCTTCGGCTCGGTCTACGGCAACGGTTGTACCAGCGGCCATGGGGTATGCGGTCTTTCGCGGCTCTCCATGAGTTCGCTGGTCGCCACAGCGGTCTTCATGATCGTCGCTTTCGTCACCGTATTCATCGTCCGTCATGTGATCTGAGGCGCCTTGATGTCCTTCCCCGTCAATTTCGGACTTGGCCTGCTCTTCGGCATCGGGCTCGTCGTTTCGGGCATGTCCGACCCTGCGAAGGTCCTCAATTTCCTCGACCTGTTCGGAAACTGGGATCCCTCGCTGGCCCTTGTCATGGCCGCGGCCGTCATCGTGACCTTCCTGGGCTACCGGCTGGTGCTACGGCGCGGTCGGCCGATCGCCGGCAAGACATTCCATCTGCCTGATCGCAACGGCATCGACGGCCGAGTGCTGGCCGGGCCGGCCATCTTCGGCATCGGCTGGGGGCTTGGCGGCTTCTGCCCCGGGCCGGCAATCACGGCACTCGGCCTCGGTGCGACAGGCACGCTCGCCTTCGTTCCCGCGATGTTGGTCGGCATGCTCGCTGCGCGGCTGCTCATCGAAACACGCCCGGCCCGGGCGACCTGACCGGCGACGGCATCACCTTCGGTGCCGCCGTCCGGATCGCGACGCTCACCAGCAAGCAGCCGCTCACGGCCGGCGAATTCGTCGTGATCTGAAGTCGCATCCGGGCCGAACGGAGCGATCTCGGCTCCGGTCGGCCCATCATTCAGTGCAGCCGGAACAGCCGACGCCGCTTCGGTTGTCACTGTCTCAGCCGATCGCCTGCGCGGCTTCGTCCCTGATCTGCTGCAACGCTCCCGAAATGGTGGCCTTGTAGCGGACGAGCGGCGGGCGCACGCCATGTGTCATCAGCATACGCCTGAGCTCGGGCGAGGCACCCGTGATGAACAGCCTGACACCGGCGCGCCGGGCCTTGTGCGCGGCGCCCTCGATGACATTGGCCGCCGTGGAATCGAGGAACGGAACGGCCGCGCAGTCGAGGATGAAGTTCCGGCGGTGATCGGCGATCCGGTCGAGAACGGTGCCGACCGCCGAAGCAGCGCCGAAGAAGAAGGCCCCGCTGATCCGGTAGACCACCGTGTCCGGATCGGCGGCGACGCCCGGATCATAGGCGGCACGCCCGCCATTGCTGCTGTCGGCCATGTCCTCCATGACCAGCGGCGCCGCATGGGTCTCGACCGCGATGGTCGTCGCCATGCGGTGGATGAACAACACGGAACCTAGCAGGAAACCGACGACGATGCCTTCCGTGAGGTCGCGGAAGACGACGAGTCCGAAGGTGACGAGCAGTACCACCGCGTCGCCCCAGGACGAGCGCAGAAGGGCAGCGAAAGCGGACTTCTCGACCATGTTCCAGGAGACAATGGCCAGCACACCGGCCAGCGCGGCGAGCGGGATATAGCTGGCGAGCGGCGCCGCCACCAGCATGAACAAAAGCAGGAAGAGCGCATGCAGCATGCCCGAGACCGGGCCATGCGCGCCGGCGCGCACATTCGTGGCCGTCCGCGCAATCGTGCCGGTGACACAGATGCCGCCGAACAGCGCCGAGCCGATATCGGCGTGCGAGCAGACGCTGCATGGAAGGGGATGAGACACCGCCGGCCGAGGAAACCGCGGAGCCACTCCGAACGGTCGGCCGATCACCGGCTTCTTGTTCCCGGCTCGGGCGCAGGTGCTCCGACCGGTGGAAGGAAGCTATTTGCCCAGGGCGGGCCCGAGCGTGATAAGGCAGACGGCGACGATGGCCAGGACGATGCCGCTCGACTGGATCATGCTCAGCCGCTCGCCGAAATAGGCGAGCGCGATGGCGTTCACGGCGACCAGTTGGATCACCGCCGAGAGGCTGAAAGCCGAAGCCATTCCGAACTCGCGGACGAGGCGCAGCATGATCAGGTTGCCGGCGGAATAGAGCGCGAGGGTGACGAGCAGCTTGCCGATGCCCGGCTGCAACGCCCACGACTTCGCTACGGTCGCCGCAACCAGGAAGACCACGGTCGAAACACCGAGTTGCAGCATGCCGGACAAGGTCAAGTCGGTCTCCCCGAAGATCCCGGCCACTGCTTTCGACGGTGGCCCGGCCAACTTCTCGGAGAAACGCCTTTCACCGTCAAGATGTCGGAGTGGTGCGTATGATGGTCCAGCCCGCAGGGCGACGCGCATTGGGCATTTTTCAGCGCCGCCTGCGTCGATGAAGGTCAGGTCCGAGACGTCCCGAGGATTGCGTCGACGCCGAGCCGACCGCCGCCGAAAACGACGAGGGCAAGGGCCATTGCCGCCCATGGCAGATGGAAGTTCGCCCAGCCGTCGGGAATGGTGCTCTGGATCACGGCGGTCATCACAAGCAATCCAAATGCGGCGAATCGGGTGAAAAGGCCGATGACCAGAAGCACCGGGAGGACGATCTCGGCAATGCCCGCGGCCGTCGCCATGGCGATCGGGAACGGATAAGCGAACGCGTGGCCGAAGACGTGCAGCCTGAACTCTTCCATGAACAGGAACTTCGCTCCGTCGGAGAGTTGCAGGAACCCATCCCACTTGGTCAGGCCCGACTTGAAGAAGGGCACCGCCAAGGCGACGCGCAGCGCCAGCAACGGCAGGGATGCCGGAATGGCCGCGAGCAGACGCTCGGCGCGAGCTGCCCAGCCGGACACCCCCGATACGATCTCAAACGGCTTCGTTTCGCTCGTCATGAAGGCATTCCTCTGTCCTGCTGGATTCCGCTGAAAGCGCCGAGTCCGACAAGGCCGAGGAGAGCGGATCCGAAATCGAATTGCTCGTCCGCGCCGGACGCTTCCTCAGCCGCTTCGCCGAGCGCCGCACCGCCGAGAAGCGCCGCGGCGAACAGGACATCGCTCGGCGGCAGCACATGCACGACGACCGCCATGTCGGGCCGCACGACCAGAACGGCTTCGGGTCTCCAGTCCGCGGGCCGCACGACCGTGGGCTTCTGATGCGCGGCCCAGATCGAACCGATTGGGTGCTGCGAGCGGATAAGGCACGCCGACGGATGTGGAACGAGCCTCGAAGCCGGCAGCATCTCCGGTCGGATGGACGCCAGTTCGGCAGCGGCCAGGGGAGCCGCGTCTGCAGCGTGATAGGCCCGGCTCCACGCTGCTTCGATCTGCGCGACGTCGGGCAGATAGGCTAGTCCCCGCGCCGGTTCGAACGACCGAGCAAAGTCCGGAAAGTCGTCTCCATGGCGAAACATGAGCGGCGACGAAGGCATGTGGCCCTGCAGATAGGCACGCGCCATTCCGGCGAAGAAATCCTTGCCGACCAGACGTTCCGTCACGGGAAACCGCTGCGCCAGCGCGCGCGTCAGACCGGCATGGACATTGTTGCGATAGACGGCAAAGCGTACGGCGTCGATGTCGCCGCGGAACGTCATGACGGTATCCGGGACCGGCCTCTCGGGGTCGAGCAAAGCTTCGGCGAAAGAGCGAAGACTGTCGGACGACATGGCTCAAGCCGCCGGGCGATGGTCACGACGGGCCAGGTCATCGGCCAGCATCAGGTCGACGCGGCGAGCTTCGGCATGCAGCGTCGGAAAGTCGGGGACATCGTTGTCCCATTCGATGAGCGTCGGCAGCGCACCGCTGCGCGAGAGCACATGGCGGTAGAGCGCGATCACGTCGCTGCTGACGGCAGTGCCGTGGGCGTCGATCAGCAGGCGATCGCCGATGCCGTCGACTGTTTCCTCGTAGCCGGCGAGATGGATCTCGCCCACATGCCGGATCGGGAAGCGGTCGACATAGGCGACCGCGTCCAGCCGGTGGTTCACCGACGACACCATCACATTGTTGACGTCGAGCAACAGCCCGCATCCGGTGCGCTGGGCGACCTGCCCGAGAAAGTCGACCTCTTCGATCGTGCTTTCCCTGAACAGCACATAGGTCGATGGATTTTCGAGGAACAGCCGGCGCCCGAGCGCCTCTTGGGTCTCGTCCACATGGTCGACCACGCGAGCAAGGGTCTCGGCCGTGTAGGGTAGCGGCAGGAGATCGTTGAGGAAGCCGGTATCGTGTGTCGACCAGGCGAGATGCTCCGAGAAACTGCACGGCTCGTAGCGGTCGATCAGGCCCCGCAGCCGCTTCAGGTGCTCACGGTCGAGCGGGCCTTCGGCGCCGATCGACAGACCGACCCCGTGAAGGGACAAGGGATAAAGTTCCGCGACCGCATCGAGAAAGCGAAGCGGCGGCCCGCCGGCCCCCATGTAATTCTCGGCATGGACCTCGAAGAATCCGACATCCGGCCGGTCTTCGAGGACATCGGCATAGTGCTCCGGCTTGAGGCCGAGCCCAGCGCGGCGCGGCAGCGCAACGGCTGTGGTCGATGCGGTCATCGCTTTCCTCCCGAAACGGGCAGAGCATCGCAATCCGATGCGCGAACAACAGGCGGAACGGCAGCGTCGTTTCGATCGGCGCAACCGCTGGCGCGGGAGGCGCGGTCGCCCGAGCCTCCCGCTCGGCGTCAGCTCTCCATGGGCTCCAGCGACCCCTTGTGGCCATCGACCTCCATCGTCGTGCATGTTCCGGCCGGAACGGCTTTCCAGGCATTGGCCTGATAGTCCTTGGTCGACGTGCCCGCGCAAGTCGTGCCGGCGCCGGCGGCGCAGTCGTTCTGGCCCTTGAGCGCGATGCCGTAGCATTTCTCCTTGCCGACCATCTCGGAGGCGGGAAGCGGTGCGGCAAAGGTTGCCGAAGCGAATGCCGAGGTCAAAGAGCCGGCAAGGGCGAGCGCAAGCGTCGAACGGTTCATGGAACATCTCCTCTTGATGGTTTTCGCGCACCGGGATCGGCCGCGCATCTGCCTTTCGAAGGGGGCAGCCCGTCCGTTACCCGGCAGCGCGGACACAAGTTCGTGATCGACAGCCGATCGCCCTTGGAGGATATTCGCGCAGCCGCGTAACAAACCCGGCCTCGATGCGTAGTGGGGAGGAAGCATTGGTGACCGGCAAGGACGAGGCCGAACTCGCCAGGCTTCTGCGTAGAGCAATCGCAGGAGATGAAAGAGCCTATGCCGAATTTCTGGAACGGACCGCCTTGCTCGTGCGCGGCTTCGTTCGCCGGAAGATCGTGCAGGGCGGGGTCGATCCCGAGGACGTCGTGCAGGATACGCTGCTCGCAATTCACCTGAAACGCCATACCTGGATGGCCGATGCCGCGGTCTTGCCCTGGGTCTACACGATCGCTCGCCACAAGCTGATCGATGCGTTCCGCCGCCGCGGCCGTCACCTTACGGTCGATCTCGACGACGTCGCCGAAACGATTGCCCAGCCCGAACGAGAAGGGGCGAGCGACCGCGACATCGACCGGGCCCTGGGCACGCTGTCTCCGGGCCAGCGGGCGGTCGTCTCGGCGATCTCGGTGGAGGGCCAGTCGATCGCCGAGACGGCGCGCAGGCTCGGCATGAGCGAGGTCGCCATTCGGGTCGCGCTGCATCGCGGGCTTGCCGCGATAGCGCGAAAGTTCGGACGTGAATGAGATGAAGACCGACGATCTCATCAAGGCGCTGAGCGCCGATATCCGGCCGGTCATGCCGATTGGCCGTGCCTGGTGGATCGCCGCCGCCCTCGGCGCAGCGGTCGCAGCGGTGGTCTTCTTCATCGTGCTCGGTCCTCGCACCGACATCGCAGCCGCCGTCCAGACCGTTCGCTTCCCGTTCAAGTTCGTCGTGACGACGCTGCTCGCAGTGACCGCCTTCGGGTCGGTGCGGGCCTTGTCGCGGCCCGCGCCCGGACTGCGCGCCTGGTCCTGGCTTCTGATGGCGCCGGCTCTGCTCGGCCTCGCAGTCGTCGCCGAGATCCTGGCCGTCCCAGCCGATCAACTGGCCACACGGTTGGTCGGCACCAATCTGGCAGTGTGCCTCACCTTCATTCCTCTGATCGGGATCGGCCCGCTCGCCATCTTCCTCACGGCGCTTCGCCATGGGGCGCCGACACGACCGGTGCTTGCCGGCGCCGTCGCGGGCCTCGCTGCCGGCGGGCTCGCCGCGACGTTCTACGCCGCCCACTGCACGGACGACTCGCCATTGTTCGTCGCGACCTGGTACACGATCGCGGTCGCAATGCTCGCTTTGCTCGGCGCCGTGCTCGCGCCGCGCGTGGCGCGATGGTGAGACGTCAGAACAGCATCCACACGCCGAGGCAGACGGCCGCCACGATGGTCAGCAGCGTGATCGCCTCGGCCCAGCCGCCTTCACGAAGCGGCGGCTCGATGTTGCAGGCGGCCTTGGCGCTGGTCTCAAACCTCGCCGAAACCGGCCTTGCGCATTGCTCCGGCAGGATCGGTACTGGAACGCGCGGCCGTTCCGGGCCGGTCTCGGCGACGGACGGCAAGCCTGGACGGACAGGTCGAATGGACGGGCCCGGCGAACGCCGCGCGGCGCGGCCGGCGACGGCTTCGGCGCGAAAGGTCCTTGCAGCGGAAACCGGACCGACGATCGGCAAGGCGAGTCCTCGTGGCACAGGTCATCGAGCAGCCGAGTCCAAAGCATGTCTCCCGAAAGTGTGCCGCGGATTCGGGATAAAGACATGCGCAAGATCAGGTATCTACAGCGTGTCGCGTGAATTCTTTTTCACGCGACACGCTGTAGCAGCCCGACATTGCGCGAGGCTTGCCGCTTCGACCAAGCGAAAACTGGCGATCGCAGCGGGATTGGGTGGGGGGAAAAAGCCGGCGGAAGCGCCCCACAGTGGAGACCTCCGCCGGGATGTCGCCGGTTGGGGCCAGCTACAAAAGAGCCTAAGCTATCGCGCCGATATCTGCAGCAGTCTACTCCCAAATGGGGCATGACGTTACGAAAGCTGCACGCGCCGGCTGCAGATGTCGCCGCGGCTGCTTCTGGCACGGTAAGTCTGCGAGCGAAGGCCCCCAAAACGACAAGTTGCGAGACCAATACCAATATCTGGATCGGTTGCGCCCCGATGCGGTCGGCGATTCAGGCATAATGCACCCAGAAATAGCCAGACGCGACTCAGTCGCCCCGTGATAAAGCTCATGCCGCCGAGGCGGGACCCTGGCAACCGGCGGGCAGGAACCAAGAGCCGACGGCTATGGCAATCGAGAGCCTGGCGGGGCGATCGCGCCGGCACGCCGTCTTGGAGCCCTGCACCACCGCCACGAAGGGATTCCGGTCAGAGTTCGAACTTCCAGCCGAAGCTCCAGGACTTGCCCCCAAGCCTCTGGATTTCGGTAGGCCCCTGGGGCGGACGTGCCGGCACTTCGATTCGGCCGCCGCCCCAGCTTTTTGCAGCCGCCACTGCCCGGCTTTCGGAATGCCCAGAATGTTGCCGGGCTGGCAGTTCAGCACCGCACAGGATCTTCGCGCGGCACGACCTCGAAAGCTTGATGTTCGCCCATGCCGAATTCCAGATCGGGATCCTGCCGCCCGTCGCCATGCTCGCGCTGTCGGCCTGAGCCATTTTGCCGATTTTCGGGAAAGTCGTTTCCCGATTGAGCGCCTTATCGCTCGACCACCCCCGGTTATGATCGCTTCCGGGATCAACCGGCGAAGAGGTCGTCATGATATCGGCAGCGCAGGCGCGGGATGCCGTCGAACAGTACCGCGAAGAGGGATATGCCGTTGTCAGAGGTTTCGTCGACGGCGACGAACTCATCCGCCTCCAGACGGAATCCCGGGCCGTCTACGACGAAGGCCTGAAACATCAGGCCACCTATCGCCACGGAAATCTCAATTTCCAGATCCTGCCCGAAGCGCAGTTCGGCAAGCGTTACGTGCTTCAGGCCTACTGGTTCTCCTGGGTAAACAAGTATTTCGAGGAGTTCCGGCGCAACCCCGACTATCTCAAGCTGCTCGAAGGCCTGATCGGGCGCGACATCAAGCAGATCGCGCAGCAACTCCACTGGAAGCCGCCGGGCGCGAATGTCACCGGCTATCGCTTCCATCAGGACCTGCGCTTCCGCAGCCAGAGCGAGTATGACACGGTCGTCGACGCGACTGTCACGACCGGCCTCGCAGTGGATCGCGCAACGCGGGAAAACGGCTGCCTTCAGGTCGTGCCGGGAAGCCACAAGCGTGGTTATCTCGCTCTCTCGGACGAAGGACACGGTCAGCTCATGAAGGGCCTGACCGCCGAGGACGAATTGGCCGAGGTCGGTATCGACCCGTCCGATATCGTCGCGCTCGAGTTGGAGCCCGGCGATCTCGCAATGTGGGGGCTGTTGACGGTGCACGGCTCGGCGCCCAACCAGTCCGGGCACGACCGCGCCTTCCTCCTGTCGAGCTATGTGCGGGCCGACGCCAGCCCGCGCGGCGAATGGGCCTTCAAGGACGGTGTCTCCACCCCGCTCGGCGACACCCCGAAGCTGTGCAAATACGACAAGCTCTTCGAGGAGCCGGGCCCATCCTACGACACGACCGAATGGTGGAAGTGACCGGACCGCGCCGTGTCGCTTGTGACGGGATCCCGCGTTCGCGCGGGGTCCCGAAGGCGTTTGCGTGCAGGCGAGAGCAACGGTCGGCGTGTCACCCGTTCCTTCCCGCCCCGCCCCCCTCACCCGGCCTCCGCGGAGGCTGGGTGAGGGGGCGCCGCGCGCTCACCGACAATGTGGAGTTCAGACTACCCCTCCAGGTCCGGGGACAATTCCCGGATCAGGAAATCGACGAAGGCGCGCACCTTGGCCGCGACATAGGTGCGGTGTGGATAAAGCGCGTAGATCGGGCTCGATTCCGGTCGGAACTCCTCGAGCAGCACTTCAAGCTGGCCGCTACGGACGGCATTGTTGACGAGCAGGCTCGGCAGGTTGCCGATGCCGAAACCGGCCAGCGTCATCTGATAGGCGGCCTCGACGCTGTTGGTCGATATGCGTCCGCCGACGGGCGCCGCGAACGGCCCTTCGGGCGTGGTGAAGGGCCAGGTGCCGATGCGCTTGGCGAAGTTGCTGAGCACGCAGCTGTGCCCCGCCAGTTCCCCGGGATGCATCGGCCGGCCATGTCTCTCGCAATATTCCGGCGTCGCGCACACATAGTTGCGCACCTCGCCGAGCCGGCGCGAGATGAGCGCGGAATCGTTCTGCTGCTCGAAGCGGATGGCGACGTCATAGCCCTCCTCGACCACGCCGACGACATAGCGAGAGGTGAGGTTGAATTCGACCGTTATCAGCGGATTCTCCTCGAGGAACTTCGGCACCAGCCTGGTGATGCGGGTGTGGCCGAGCACGTTGGAGCAGGAGATGCGGATCACGCCGCGCGCCTCCCGGTGCAGCCCGCGTGTGGCGTCCTGAAGTTCCTGCACCTCGTCGAGAAGCGTTCGGGCGCGGCTGCCATATTCGCGTCCGGCCTCCGTCAGTGCGAGCCGGCGTGTCGTGCGGTTGATCAGGCGAACGCCGAGGTCGTCCTCCAGTTCCTTGATGGTGCGGCTGACCGCCGTCGTCGACATGTTGAGGTCGCGGGCGGCCGCCGACAGGCTGCCCAGCAGGCAGACGCGGTCGAACACCTTCATCGCGGTCAGCAAATTCATTCCGGCGAGCCCTCCGATCCCCAGGCGCTTCGATCAGCCATCAAACCGTGGCGAGCCGAACCGCGGAGCCAGAAATCCAACAGCTTTGGACGTGAAATCAACAATGGGAGAAACCGACATGACATCCAGCAAGCAGCATCCGGCCATCGCGATGTTCGCCAGCGAGACCAGGCGCGGGCGGCTCGACCGGCGTGAGTTCTTCGCGCTCGCCGGCACGCTGGGCGCGAGCGCGGCCGCCGCCTACGCCCTTATCGGCCTGCCCGTGCCCGCCGCCGCAGAGGAAACGGTCCAGCCGAGAAGGGGCGGTGTATTGCGCGTCAGCATGCAGGTGATGGCGCTCGACGACCCACGAAAATTCAGCGTCTCGCAGATGGGCAACGTCGCCATGCAGTTTCTCGAGCCGCTGGTGCGCTGGAACCACGACTTCACCTTCCGCCCGATGCTGCTGGAAAGCTGGCAGGTCAACGCCGACGCAACCGAATATGTGCTCAATGCGCGCAAAGGGGTGAAATGGTCGAACGGCGACGACTTCACCGCCAAGGACGTGGCCTTCAACATCACCCGCTGGTGCGACAAGGATGCGCCGGGCAACTCGATGGCCGGCAGAATGAGCGCCCTCGTCGACCCCGACACCAAGAAGGCGCGCGAAGGCGCCATCTCCATCAAGGACGACCACACGGTGGTGCTCAAGCTGTCGCGGCCCGACATCACCATCATCCCGGCCATGACCGACTATCCGGCCCTGATCGTTCATCATTCCTTCGACGAGCGCGGGGAGTTGCTCTCCGCCCAGCCGATCGGCACCGGCCCGTTCGAGCTGACCGCCATGGATGTCGGTGTGAAGGCTTCCGTGCGGCGCCGGCCGGACGGTTCCTGGTGGGGCGGCGACGTCCATCTCGACGGCATCGATTGGATCGACTACGGCACCGACTCCGCCGCCACCGTGTCGGCCTTCGAATCCGGCGAGATCGATCTCAACGGCCAGACCCAGACATCCGACGTAGCCATGCTCGACGCCATGGGGCTCGTTATGTCCGAGATCGTGACCGCGACGACCATCGTCGCGCGCACCAATGTCAACGCCAAGCCCTATGACGACAAGCGCGTGCGCAACGCCATCCAGCTCGCCCCGTCGACAACGAGGTGGTGCTCAAGCTCGGCGCCAACGGCATGGGCGCGGTCGCGGAGAACCATCATGTCGGGCCGATGCACCCGGACTATGCCGCACTGCCGCCGGTTCGCCGCAACCCGGAAAAGGCTTGCGCCCTGCTCGCCGAGGCGGGCCAGGCCGACCACGAGTTCGAACTGATCTCGGTCGATGCGGACTATCGCAAGGAGTCGTCCGACGTGATCGCCCAGCAGATGCGTGACGCCGGCTTCAAGGTGAAGCGAACCGTCTATCCGGAATCGACCTTCTGGAACGACTGGACGAAATATCCCTTCTCGACCACCAACTGGAACGCCCGACCGCTCGGCATACAGACGCTCGCATTGGCCTATCAGTCCGGGACGGCATGGAACGAGAGCGGCTTCTCCGACCCCGATTTCGACGCCAAGCTGCAGCAGGCCAATGCCATCGCCGATGCCGACCAGCGCCGCGCCGTGATGAAGGAACTGCAGCAGATCCTGCAGGATTCCGGCGTTATCGTTCAGCCCTTCTGGCGCAAGCTTTTCTGCCATATGCGGCCCAACGTCAAAGGCTACAGCATGCACCAGGCCTATGAGCAGCATTTCGAGAAGACCTGGCTGGCCTGATTATCCCTTTGCCGCGCGTTCGGTTGGACGCGCGGCAACTTGCCTGGCCGCAACCAGAACCGTTTCGGCATCGTTATGACATCCGAAATCTAATGTTTCCGTCCGTTGCGCTCGCCTTCCCCGGCGGCGAGCGCCGACCGAACCGCGGCGTGGCGCTTCGGACAGAGCGCGCAGATGCCGCCGCATGGTCCGCGCTCCAGGTCGGTTGCATCCGCTGCCGTGGGCGTATCCGCCGTCATGTCTTTCGGAATTCCAGCTTCGATCATCGCTTCTCTCCCGCAACGTCTGCAGGAGAGTCTAGCCGCGACCCGCATGACGATAAGGACCTGGCTTCGGCAACGACTTTCCCTATTTCGGGGAAAATCCCGGATGCACTCTCGGCACCCCTGCAAATCCTGCCGTATTGCCGCGATTGCGCGCCGAAAACCGGTTTCCACTTTCGCCGCGAATGCTTTATAGCGCTCGCTCCATGAGCACCCCGATCTCCCACATCCGCAACTTCTCCATCGTCGCGCATATCGACCATGGCAAGTCCACCCTCGCCGACCGCCTCATCCAGATGACGGGCGGGCTCGACGCGCGCGAGATGAAGGAGCAGGTGCTCGACAACATGGATATCGAGCGCGAGCGCGGCATCACCATCAAGGCACAGACCGTGCGCCTGCGCTACCGCGCCAGGAACGGCGAGGAATATGTCCTCAACCTCATCGACACGCCGGGCCATGTCGACTTCGCCTATGAGGTCTCCCGGTCGCTCGCCGCCTGCGAGGGGTCGCTGCTGGTCGTCGACGCCTCCCAGGGCGTCGAGGCGCAGACGCTCGCCAATGTCTATCAGGCGATCGACAACAACCACGAGATCGTCGTGGTGCTCAACAAGATAGACCTGCCGGCCGCCGAGCCCGACCGTATCCGCGAGCAGGTCGAGGAGGTGATCGGCATCGACGCCAGCCAGGCCGTGCTGATCTCGGCCAAGACAGGCATCGGCATCGAGGACGTGCTGGAGGCGATCGTGCAGCAGTTGCCGCCGCCGCGCGAAGGCGACGCCTCGGCGCCGCTCAAGGCCATGCTGGTCGACAGCTGGTACGACGCCTATCTCGGCGTCATCGTGCTGGTGCGCGTCATCGACGGCGTGCTGAAGAAAGGCCAGACCATCCGCATGATGGGGACGGGCGCGAAATATCCGGTCGAGCGCACCGGCTATTTCACGCCGAAGATGATCCAGGCCGACGAGATCGGCCCGGGAGAGTTTGGTTTCATCACCGCTTCGATCAAGGAAGTGGCCGATACGCGCGTCGGCGACACCATCACCGAGGACCGCCGGCCGACCGACACCCCCCTGCCCGGCTTCAAGCCGGCGCAGCCGGTCGTCTTCTGCGGCCTGTTCCCTGTCGACGCCGCCGATTTCGAGGACCTGCGCGCCGCCATGGGCAAGCTGCGCCTCAACGACGCCTCCTTCTCGTTCGAGATGGAGACCTCGGCCGCGCTTGGCTTCGGTTTCCGCTGCGGCTTCCTCGGCCTGCTGCATCTGGAGATCATTCAGGAGCGGCTGGAGCGCGAATTCAACCTCGATCTCATCGCCACTGCGCCGAGCGTGGTCTATCGCATGCATCTGACCGACGGCACGGTGAAGGAATTGCACAACCCGGCCGACATGCCCGATCTGGTCCGCATCGACCATATCGAGGAGCCGTGGATCCGCGCCACCATCCTGACGCCCGACGACTATCTCGGCAGCATCCTGAAACTGTGCCAGGACAGGCGCGGCATCCAGGCCGACCTTTCCTATGTCGGCAAGCGTGCCATGCTGGTCTACGACCTGCCGCTCAACGAGGTCGTGTTCGATTTCTACGACCGGCTGAAGTCGATCTCCAAGGGTTACGCCTCCTTCGACTATCACCTCACCGACTATCGCGAGGGCGACCTCGTGAAGATGTCGATCCTGGTCAATGACGAGCCGGTCGATGCGCTGTCCATGCTGGTCCACCGCACGGCGGCGGAGAAGCGCGGGCGCACCATGTGCGAGAAGCTCAAGGAGCTCATCCCGCAGCACATGTTCAAGATTCCGATCCAGGCTGCCATCGGCGGCCGCATCATCGCGCGCGAGACCATCTCGGCGCTCAGGAAGGACGTGACCGCCAAGTGCTATGGCGGCGACGTCACCCGCAAGCGCAAGCTCCTGGAGAAGCAGAAGGAAGGCAAGAAGCGGATGCGCCAGTTCGGCAAGGTGGACATCCCGCAGGAAGCCTTCATCCAGGCGCTGAAGATGGGGGACTGAAGCATATCTGTCCGGGCCGCGGTTTCCTCCAGCCGTTGCCCGCCCTACGGTCTCCTGAACCCCGTGGGGCCGCCATAGAGATAGCCTATGCGGTCGATCGCCTCGCGCAATGGCTCGCGCGAAACCATCATGGTGTGGCCGTTCGCGTGAATCAGTGTCG
Source organism: Mesorhizobium sp. L-8-10 (assembly GCF_016756635.1). Lineage (NCBI taxonomy): Bacteria > Pseudomonadati > Pseudomonadota > Alphaproteobacteria > Hyphomicrobiales > Phyllobacteriaceae > Mesorhizobium > Mesorhizobium sp. L-8-10. Next base: position 8,432,577 of record NZ_AP023263.1, read on the forward strand.
TGGCATCGAGCATGATGCCGACATGGCCCTTCCAGAAGACCAGATCGCCACGCGCAAGGTCCGCGAAGTCCAGGCCGGGATCGAAGGCCTCGCCGGCCGTCGCGGCCTGCATGTCGGAATCGCGCAGCACTTCCCTTCCCGCCATGTGCATGGCGAGTTGCACCAGGCCCGAGCAGTCGATGCCGAAGGCCGAGACGCCGCCCCACAGATAGGGCGTGCCCAAGAGTTCCTCCGCGACCGCGACATAATCGGCCGCATGCCGGCCGACCGGCGCGATGTGCCGGGCGATCACCGCCTCGCCGGAGGCAAGCAGCGCATAGGCGGTGCCGCGCGTCTCGGCCGCACCCGTCACAACCAGTTCCGTACCGAGCGAGAGGGCATCGCCACGCGGCAGCTTCATGTCGGGGCCGGGATAGACGAAGGTGCGCGGCACGGAAACGACATGGGTCGCGGCCCCGCCGCGTGGCTCGAGCGCAGTATCGGCGACATAGCCGACATAGCGATCGCGTTCGGACTGGATCCAGCACCAGCCCTCAGCCTCGTCGAACAGGACGACATCCTCGCCGCGCATCATCTGCGTCGATAGGCCGGCATCGGGCCGCGGCGCGCCCCTGACGTCGGCTATCGCCGCCGCGATGCGCGCCGGCCGGCCGGCGACGAAACGCGCTGCCTCGACCTGGCCTTCGAGGCGCATGTCGGCGAGATCGGGGCGATAGGCATGCAGCCGCTTGTCCAAAGTCGTCACAGCGGAAGTTCTCCGGCACGCGCGATGATATCGTCCCCGAAGCGCTCGACGAAGAGCGCCCCGTCGACGGTGCGCTTCACCAGAACGTTGCGCTTGTCTTTCTGGTCGCGATGGCGCGAGACGAATTTGAGCGCGCCCATCGTGTCCAGGGCCCTCGTAACGACGGGTTTCGTCACGCCGAGCCGGGCGGCGAGCCCGCGCACCGTATGCGGCGGCGGGTCGAGATAGATGGTAAGCAGGATCGCCCACTGCCGCATGGTGAGATCAGGCGTGCCCTCATGCACCTGGGAAAGGCTCACCTGCTGCCACAATCGCAGCGCTTCGATCGGCCGCAAGACGACTGCCATGGAAGCATGCCCGCAAATTGTTTCGGTCCCGTTCCATTGAAGACGGAATCGCGATGCCGCGCAACCCGTCAGCCGGCGTAGCGCCGACTGATCAGTTGCTCCAGGGCCCGGATGCCTTGCGCCTCGCCGCCGGTCGGGCAATGCGGCCGGTCGGCAGGGCTCCAGCCGAAGATGTCGAAATGAGCCCAGCTTTCGGTCTTCTCCACGAACCGCTTGAGGAACAGTGCCGCGGTGATCGAGCCTGCGAAACCGTCTGACGTGACGTTGTTCATGTCGGCCACCTTCGACGACAGCTTGGCGTCGTAGGGCTTCCACAGCGGCTGGCGCCAGAGCGGATCGGCGGCAGTCTGCGCCGCCTTCGTGATTTCGGCCGCAAGCGCCTCGTCCGATGTGTAGAACGGCGGCAGGTCCGGTCCGAGCGCCACGCGTGCGGCACCCGTCAAGGTCGCCATGTCGACCAGGAGCTGCGGCTCCTCCTCGTCGGCCAGCGCCAGGGCGTCGGCGAGGATCAGCCGGCCTTCGGCGTCGGTGTTGCCGATTTCGACGGTGAGGCCTTTGCGGCTCTGCAAGACGTCGCCCGGGCGGAAGGCGTTGCCTGAAATGGCGTTTTCGACAGCGGGGATCAGCACGCGCAGCCTGACCTTCAGGCCCGATGCCATGATCATCGCGGCGAGGCCGAGCACATTGGCCGCACCGCCCATGTCCTTCTTCATCAGGAGCATGCCGCTTGCCGGCTTGATGTCGAGCCCGCCGGTATCGAAGCACACGCCCTTGCCGACCAGCGTCACCCTGGGCGCCGATTTCGGGCCCCAGCCGAGGTCGATCAGCCGGGGCGCTTCGGCCGAGGCGCGCCCGACCGCATGGATCATCGGAAAGTTCCCGGCGAGCAGGGCGTCGCCTTTGACCACCGAGACAGTGGCCTTATGCGTCCTGGCGAGTTTGCGGACGGCCTCTTCGAGAGCCTCCGGCCCCAAATCGTTGGTCGGCGTGTTGATAAGGTCGCGGGCGAGGAACACGCCCTCGGCAATGCGTCTCACCCTGCCGAGATCGACGCCGGCCGGCGCGGCGAAGCGCAGCGCCTGGCCCGGCTTCTTGCCGTAGCGGGTGAAGGCGTAGCCGCCGAGCGCGAGACCCAGCGTGGCGATCTCGGCCGAGGCAGGTGTCGCCACGAAATGCCAGTCGCCTTCGGGCAGGCTGCGGGCCAGCGTTCCCGTGGCCAGCGCGCCGAAGCCGTTGTCGCCATTGCCCATGCCCAATAGCGCGCCGGCCAGCTTGCCGTCCTCGCCGGGCAACATCAGTACCTTGCCCGCCTCGCCAGAGAACCCGTTTGCCTTCGCCCAGGCCAGCGCCGACGGCTCCAGCCCCGCCGCTTCAAGCCCGTTCTTGCCGACCAGGTGGACGGGCAGGCTGCCACGCGGCTTCTTTTCGATCAGTTCCAACGGCATCGCATACTCCAGCTCGTTGCATGACGCTCATAGAGGGCATGTCTTAACCATCCGTTAGGGTTAACGGAATATTTCTCCGGAACGGCAGGACGGCCGCCGGGGGGCCGTGACGGAACGGGAGCGGCGATGTCGACCATCCACGAAAAGCGAACCGCTGGACGACGGCTCCTGACCGTCTCCCTTCTGCTCCTGGCCGCCGGCGTCGCGGGTTGCGCCGACCGGAACATGACCACGGGCTCGATCTCCCGCTCCACCTCCGGCAAGCCGGTCGAGCAGATGTCGACAAACGAGCTTCAGGGTGCGGCCAATGCGCTCGGCGCGGCCTTTGCGCGCGATCCCAAGAACAAGGCGACGGCAATGCGCTACGCGGCCGTCCTGCAGATGAACGGCCGTTCCGACCAGGCGCTGGCCGTAATGCGCAAGCTCGCGATCGGCTATCCGAAGGACCGCGACGTGCTCGCCGCCTATGGCAAGGCGCTTGCCTCCGCCGGGCAGCTCGAGCCGGCGCTCGACGCCGTGCGCCGCGCGCAGACGCCCGAATATCCCGACTGGAAGCTGGTCTCGGCCGAGGCCGCCATCCTCGACCAGCTCGGCCAGTCGGCCGAGGCACGCAATCTCTACCGGCGCGCCCTCGACCTCAAGCCGGACGAACCTTCGATCCTTTCCAATCTCGGCATGTCCTATGTGCTGGAAGGCGACCTCCGAACGGCCGAAACCTATCTGCGGTCCGCCGCCGAAAAACCCGGCGCCGACAGCCGGGTCCGCCAGAACCTCGCTCTCGTGGTCGGGCTGCAGGGCCGTTTCGACGAAGCCGAGCAGATCGCCCGCCAGGAGCTGTCGCCCGAGCAGGCCCAGGCCAATGTCGCCTATCTGCGTTCCATGCTGTCGCAGCAGAACGCCTGGAGCCAGTTGAAGAAGGCCGACAAGCAGGAAGCCAAGGTCAATTGACGCGGACCGCCATCGGGCGGCTCGACGATTGAGCCGGCGCACCGTCCGAGAGCGCACTGCGTGGCGCACCCCACATCCGACCTCGCTTCGCGAGGCCACCTTCTGCCACAAGGGGAGAAGGCAGGAGCCTGGCCTTGCCGGCTCTGCAAAATCGCCAACGTCAATGACTGGCGGAAGCGTTGCGTCAGCCCTTCCTTCTCCCCTTGTGGGAGAAGGTGGCCGCGCCCACGGGTCTTGCCTCCGGCAAGCCCGAGGACAGGCTCCGCGCGGTCGGATGAGGGTATGCTACGCACTGGGCCCTATCGCTTACAAAATCGCACAACGTGTCTTCAGAAAAGCGATGCCGATTTTCGGTGAACCGCCCGCTAGAAAATTCCGCGCTCGCTGACGGTGATGCCGGCCGGGCCCAGGATCACGGCGAACAGCACCGGCAGGAAGAACAGGATCATCGGCACGGTCAGCTTGGGCGGTAGGGCAGCCGCCTTCTTCTCGGCGGCGTTCATGCGCATCTCGCGGCTTTCATTGGCCAGCACCCGCAGGGCCTGCGCTACCGGCGTGCCGTAGCGTTCGGCCTGGATCAGCGCCTGGGCCACCGACTTCACCGTTTCCAGCCCGGTGCGCGAGCCGAGATTGTCGTAAGCCTGCTTGCGTTCCGGAAGGAAGGAAAGCTCCGCATTGGTCAGCACGAGTTCCTCGGCGAGTTCGACCGACTGCGAACCGATCTCCTCAGCCACGCGGCGGAAGGCCGCCTCCACCGACATGCCCGATTCCACGCAGATCAGCGTCAGGTCGAGCGCGTCGGGCCATGCCTTCTGGATCGACGCCTTGCGCTTGGTCGCGCGGTTGGACACGTAGAGCACCGGCAGATAGAAGCCGGCATAGGCGGCCAGGATGCAGACGAACAGCTTCATGAAGAGCGGGCGCTCAGCCAGGCCGTCGAGCAGGAACACGTAGAACGCCGCCAGAGCGAGCCCGACGAAAGGCAGCACAAGACGGAAGAACAGGAAGCGCGTCAGCGGATTCTGTCCGCGAAAGCCGGCCACGCGAAGCGAATTCAGCGTCTTCTCGTCGGCCAGCGCGCGGCGCAGATCGAGCCGCTCCACGACGTTGCGCATGCCGATCGACTGCTCTTCGCGCAACCCCTTGCGCCGCCGGTCCGCCTCCGCCGCGAGCCGCATCCGCTGGCGGGCCCGCAGTTCCTCCCGCTCGAGGGCAACAGCCTTCATGCGGGACTTCAGCGAGTTGCCGCCGAGCGTCTGGAGCAATGTCAACAAGGTCGCGAAGACGGCGATCGCAACCAGCATCGCAATCATGAAGGAAGGATCGGTGACGGTCTCGACGATGGTTTCGGTCACGGCTCCAGCCTCCGCCCCTTGCCTGGCACTGGATGTTCGCACATCCAGCGGGCGCGGATGCTGCGCATCCACGCGACCTCGATCGCCGGCGCGGCCCATCCGGCCCGCCCGGCTTTCGCGCCAACGGGCGCGGGGCCCGGTCGCGCGCGCCAACGGTCGATGAGATCGACCATTGGTATCATATCTCGAAATTCATCATGCTGCGCATGACGAAGATACCGATCGCCATCCAGACGCCGGAGACGATGAGGATCATGTGTCCCGTGCTCGTGACGAACAGCGGCATGATGTAGGCCGGGCTGGAAAGATAGACGAGAAAAGCGACGAGGAAGGGCAGCGCGCCGATGATCACGGCCGAGGCCTTGGCTTCCATGGACAAGGCCTGGATCTTGGCCTTCATCTTCTTGCGGTCGCGCAGCACCTTGGACAGGTTGCCGAGCGCCTCGGAGAGATTGCCGCCTGCCTGCTGCTGGATCTGGATGACGATCCCGAAAAAGCCCGCTTCGGGGCACGGCATCGTCTCGCCCATGCGCAGGGCCGCCTCGGGCGTCGAAAGCCCCATCTGCTGCGCTTCCACGATGCGCCGGAATTCGGTGCGCACAGGCTCCGGGGAGTCGCTGGCGATGAGCCGGATGCCGTCGTTGAGCGGCAGGCCCGACTTCACGGCACGCACCATGATATCAAGCGCATTGGGAAACTCCTCGAGGAAGGCCTTGACCCGGCGCGCCCGCAGGAACGAGACGAACCAGCGCGGCAGGCCGACCGCGCCGACCACGAGCGCGCCGAGGGCGACGAGCAGCGGCGCGCCGGCGAGATAGGCCACAGTTCCCAGAACCACGCCGACGACCGCCGAAAAGAGATAGAAGCGCTCGATGGAGAGCGACAGGTCGGCCTGCCTGATCTGCACCTTGAGCGGCGCCTTCTTGCTGTTCCGGTCGCGGACCTTCTGCTTCTCCTCGAGTTCCTTCAGCGAATCCTGGACCGACTTGCGCCGCTTGGCGGCCTCGGCCGCGCGGTCGCGTGAGGCTTTCACGCCGGCATGGTCGGTGTCGGCGCGCCGCACCGTGTCGAGGCGCTTCTCGACGTTGCGTTCGTTGGCGATCCTCTTGAAGAGCAGCGCATAGGCAATCGCGCCCGCGCTCACGGCGGCCAGGACCACGAATACCAATATGTCCCTGTCGATGCCGAACATCGCTCCCGCCCTCGTCAGCCGGCCTGCTTTTCCATGGCTTCGAGCGCGTTGGCCAGCCGCTGCTCCTCGCCATAATAGCGGGCCCGGTCCCAGAAGCTCGGGCGTCCGATGCCCGTGGAGATGTGATGGCCGAGCAGACGGCCGTTCTGATCCTCGCCCTTGATGTCGTAGAGGATGAGGTCCTGCGTGATGATGACGTCGCCCTCCATGCCGACAACCTCGGTGACGTGGGTGATGCGGCGTGAGCCGTCGCGCAAACGCGCTGCCTGGATGATGACGTCGACCGAGCCGACGATGATCTCGCGCACGGTCTTTTGCGGCAGCGCGTACCCGCCCATGGCGATCATGGACTCCATGCGGTTCAGGCATTCGCGCGGCGAGTTCGAGTGGATCGTGCCCATCGAGCCGTCATGGCCGGTGTTCATGGCCTGCAGCAGGTCGAACACTTCGGGGCCGCGCACCTCGCCCACGATGATCCTTTCGGGTCGCATGCGCAGGCAGTTCTTGACGAGATCGCGCATGGTCACCTCACCCTCGCCCTCTAGGTTGGGCGGACGCGTCTCCAGCCGGACGACGTGCGGCTGCTGGAGCTGCAGTTCGGCGGAGTCCTCGCAGGTGATCACGCGCTCGTCGCGATCGACATAGTTGGTCAGGCAGTTGAGCAGCGTGGTCTTGCCCGAGCCGGTGCCGCCGGAGATGACGACATTGCAGCGGACGCGCCCGATGATCTTCAGCACCTCGGCGCCTTCCGGCGAGATCGCGCCGAAGCGCACGAGTTGGTCAAGCGTCAGCTTGTCCTTCTTGAACTTGCGGATGGTGAGCGCGGCGCCGTCGATGGCGAGCGGCGGTGCGATCACGTTGACGCGGGACCCGTCGGGAAGGCGCGCGTCGCAGATCGGCGAGGACTCGTCGACGCGGCGGCCAACCTGGCTGACGATGCGCTGGCAGATGTTGAGCAGTTGCTGGTTGTCGCGGAAGCGGATGCCGGTCTGCTCGACCTTGCCGTTGACCTCGATGAAGACCTGCCGGGCGCCGTTCACCATGATGTCGGCGATGTCGTCGCGGGCCAGGAGCGGCTCCAGCGGCCCGTAGCCGAGCACGTCGTTGCAGATGTCGTCGAGCAGTTCCTCCTGCTCGGAGATCGACATCGCGAAGTTCTTGATCGCGATGATGTCGTTGACGATATCGCGGATTTCCTCGCGCGCGCTCTCCGGATCGAGGTTGGCGAGCTGCGACAGGTCGATCGTGTCGATAAGAGCCGAGAAGACCTGGGACTTGGTATCGTAATAGGTTTCGCTGCGCTCGCGCTGCTGGCTGCGCGGCGGCGCCGGGGGCGTGGGTGCCGGCGCCTCGGCGGCGCGGCGCGGTGCGGCGGCGGGCGCGGATCCGGCCGGCGTGACCACAGGCGGGCGGCTCGCCGCCGCGGGGGACGGTGCCGGCGGACGGAATTCCGGCACCACCCGGCTTCCGTCTTCACTGCCTCGCTTGCCGAACATGGCGCTCTATTTCTTTCCGCGCTTCAGCTTGCCGAGCAGGCTCGACAGGCCCGGCTTCGTCCGCGCCTTGACCTCGCTGCGGCCGGTCAGCATGTGGGCGATCTCGTTGATCTTCAGAACGATCGGGTTCTGCTTTTCCATCTCGCCCAGCATGCGGCCATTGTTCGCCGCGTTGCCGAACAGCTGGGCGTCGAAGGGGATGACGGCCATCGGCGCGATGCCGAGCGGCTCGGCGAAGTCGGCGGCCGAGATCTCGGGGCGCTTCGGAACGCCGGCCTGATTGATGATGAGCCTCGGCGCCGGATCGTTGGGCCTGAGCTTCTTCAGCATGTCGACCAGGTTCTTGGTGTTGCGCAGATTGGCGAGCTCCGGCGTCGCAGTGATGACCACATCGTCGGCCTGGGTCAGGATGCTCTTGGCCCAGCCGCTCCAGAGATGAGGAACGTCGAGCACCAGCAGCGGGGCGGTGCGCTGGGCGACGTCGATGATCTGGGTGAAGGCGTCGGGGTCGAAATCATAGACACGGTCGAGGGTGGACGGCGCCGCCAGCAGCGAAAGACGTTCCGCGCACTGTGCCAGGAGCCGGTCGAGGTAGACCTCGTCGATGCGTTCCGGGGCGAAAACCGCCTCGGCGATGCCCTGTGCGGGATCCTGGTCGAAATTGATATTGGCCGTGCCGAAGGCCAGGTCGAGATCGGCGACCACGACCTCCGAACTGAAAAGCGTCGACATGGCCCAGGCGACGTTGTGGGCGATGGTCGAGGAGCCCACCCCGCCCTTGGCGCCGACGAAGGCGATGGAGCGCCCGATCGGCTCGGCCTCGGGGTCGGTGAAGATCGCGGCGACCACGCTGACGATGTCGGCCATGGAGACAGGCGCCACGACATATTCCGAAATGCCGGAACGGATCAGCTCCCGATACAGCCAGACATCGTTGTAGTGGCCCACGACCACGACCTTGGTGCCGGGATCGCAGTGCTCGGCGAGCTGGCGCAACTGATCCATCAGATGCTTTGGTTCGCTGCGCGATTCCAGCAGGATGAGGTTCGGCGTCGGCGCGCTCTTGTAATAGTCGATGGCCGTGCCGATGCCGCCCATATGAACCTTGAGATGTGTCTTGGCCATGCGCCGGTCCTCGCCCGCCCGCTCGATCGGGCTGGCGATGCTTTCGGTCTCGCAGAATGCCTGGATGGATATGCGCGGCACCGGCCGCAGGGCGTGCATGGCGACGACATCCTGCTGCGATGCCAGGTCGTCGCCATGTCCGGGATCGTAAGCCAAATTGGTCATCTGCCTGTCTCGATCTCAGTAGCTCACTTCCGACGTGTCGATGAATTCGCCCGAGATCGCGCGGGCCTGATACTGGTCGATCGCGTCGGAGCGGTTGTCCGCGTCGACCGGGCTGGGTTTGCGCGGTCCCAGAAGGTCCTCGGGGTTGGCAATCTGGGCGGCCAGATTGTTCTGCGACGAGCAGCCGAAATCGGCATAGTGCTTGTTTTCCACCGTGTTCAGGAGATCCTCGGGCCAGCGGCCGCATTTGCCGGTCTGGGCTCTCATGGCGGAAAAGGAGAGCCGCACCGGCGGCGACAGTTCGGGAGATCCGGCCTGGTAGGATATGACGGCGATGCGCCCCTCTGGCACGCCGTTGGACCGGAGCACGCGCACGAAATCCGACGAGGCTTCGGAGGCAGCGACGTGGTTGGCCGAGCCCGACGGCACCATCACCCGGACGACGGGCGCCGCACTTCGGTCATAGCCGTAGAGGAAGCCCTCGATGGCGACCTTCTGCCCGCGCGTCATGCCGCGGTCGCTCGCACCCACCGGCAGGTCGAGATTCTGCTCCTTCTCGGCGATCACGATCGGGTGGTTGGTCCGGTAGTCGTCGGGAACCGAACCGACGGTGACGCTGTCGCGCCTGGCGCAGCCTGAAGCCAGCACCAGAGCCGCCGCGCAGAGCGGGAGGGAGAGCCGCAGGACTTGCCGTGCCGCCGATGCGGTCATGGTCGCGTGCACTGCCGTCGTTTCAGCCATGGCCGTTTCCGATCATTTGTAGATGTAGCCTACGACGCCGTAATACCGGCCGTTCGGCCTGCTGGTCTGCATGGTTCCGTAGACGCGATTGACCCGCCCCAGGAACATGCCTGCGCCGTCGCTGGGAGGATTGAAGTTGTCGTCGGGCTTGGCCAGTTCGTTGCGGGCCACCGGACGGGCCAGATAGGGCGTGATGATGACCACCAGCTCGGTCTCGTTGCGCACGAAGTTGCGGCTGCGAAAGAGAGTGCCGAGGACCGGGATCTTCGACAGGCCGGGCAGTCCGTTGACAGCCTGGCGGATGTCGTCGCGCACGAGGCCGGCGATCATCATGGAGCCGCCGGACGGCAGTTCCACCGTCGTGTCGGCGAGGCGCTTGCGGATGGAAAGAGCCGTGGCGCCGGGAACGTTGAAACGACCGCCCTGGGAGGCCGCCGGTATGGAGAACGACCCTTCCGTCGTGGGCTCGGAAACCGAAGTGCGTACCTTGAGGCTGATCCGTCCCGGCGACAGAACCACCGGCAGGAACTCGAGACCGATACCGTATTCGAGCTTCTCGACCGTGTAGACGACCTGATCCGACTGGCCCTTGCTCGTATCGCCCTGCTGAACGGACTGGTCGGTCAGAAGATTGAACTCACCGCCGACCTTGAACGTCGCCTTCTCGCCGGACACGGCGGTCAATGTCGGTTCAGCCAGCGTCTTCATGACGCCGGCCTGCTCCATGGCATTCACATAGGCCTTGAGCGACGAGGTCCCGATGGCGAGCTGCGACGAGGAAAGCGCGCTGCCGAGCCCCATCGGATTGTCGCTTATCGCACCCCAGGTGATGCCGTTCTGGTTGCCACCGGTTCCGAACATGTTCACGCCGAGCTGCTTCATCACGTTGCGGCTGACCTCCGCCACCGTGACCTTCAGCGTGACCTGATCCTCGCCGACGATCTGCAGCAGATTGACGATCTGGCTCGTGCGACGCTCGTGGTCGGGATTGTTGATGTCGACGCCGCCATTGACGGAGCCGCCAGCCGCGGTCTGCGAATACTGGCCGGTCGTCGCCTCGCCGCCGCTGACGAACACCTCGGCGAGCCTCGCGGCGCGCTGCGCGTCGAGCGGCGTGTCGACCGTCCCCGTCAGCACGACGTTGTCGTTGATGAGCTCGACGTCGATATCCGAATTCGGGATGAAGCGTTTCAGATAGTCCTCGAGACCGGCGACGTCGCGTTCGATGGCGAGGTCGAGGCTGGCGACCTGTTCGCCATTGGCGCCGAAGACGAAGATATTGGTCTGGCCGACCGACTTGCCGAACAGATAGATGCGGCGCGCCGTCCGGGTCACGGCGTCGGCAACGGCGGGATTGGCGACGAGGATGTCATAGGCGTCGGCCGGCAGGTCGACCACGATCGACTTGTTCAGGCCCAGCTTCACACGCTGGCTGCGCGATGTGGACGTCTCGATGTTCACCGCGCCCTGTCCCGCCGCTTCGGCGAAGCCGACGGTCGATGCGCCGGCCGCAAGGGCGACAGCGGCCATGGCGGCAAGCATCTCCAGCCGCGGGATCCGCGCGGTCTTGCCCGTGGGTGTCGTCCCGCTCGTCTTCATTTCCTGGCACCCACTTCCGAAACCTCGCCCGACCTGATCAGCCGCACCGTGCCGCGCCGCCCGCTGCCCGAGACGAGATAGTCGGCCTCCCCGGTCGGTTTTTCCTGGCTGTCGGCCACCGAACGCAGCGAAAGCGTCAGCCGGTCGGCCATCTGCTGGGCGACGGTGATGATCTCGGCCTGTCGCGGGGTAAGCTCCAGCGTCGCCGTCTGGCCGACCTTCACCTTCTTGCCTTCTTCGTCTTCCTGGATGGTCTGGTCGATGGCCAGAACCCTGATGTTCTTGAGGATCGTCTCGGTTACGAAAGCATCCGCGCCGCCCGCGGCGGCGCGGCGCGTCATGATGACGTCGACATAGTCGTTCGGCAGGATGAAGCCGCCGGCGGAGGTATCGGCCGAGATCTGGGTTGCGATGGCGCGCCGGCCCGACGGCAGGATCGACGACATGAAGCTCTTGCCGTCGCCGACCAGCTTGCGGCGCCGCAGCGGCTCTCCGGCGAACATGGCCACGCGCGCCAGCGAGCCCTTCAGTGCCTCGAGCGCTTCGGGCTCGGCCGCCTTGGTGATGAAATTCTCGTTGATGCCGTCTGCGGGCCACGATTGCCAGGCCAGCGCGCCGTCGACCAGGCCGCCCATGGGCACGTCGGCGGAGAGGACCAGGACATCGGTAAGTTCGATCGCGGGCTCCGCGGGCAAGGCGGCGGCGACGACCGCCTGCGGCGTGACCGCCATGTTCTTGGCGACATAGCCGGCACCGCCAGCCGCGGCCACCGCCACGCCCAGAATGATCAGCCTCGACGCCGCCATCGCACCATACCCCTGCCCGGTTAACCCTAGCCGGTACGGACATTGCGGCGGCAATCGTCAAATTATGGTTAATGGATTCCTTACGGACGAGATTAATTCAGGGTTTGACCAGAATAGCGCCCGATGGGCGACCGCCGGTCCGCGAAGGTTCGGCAGCCGTCAGTGCCCGGCGAGACGGCCCAGCGCCCACGCCATCGGCGGCGACGACGGATAGGTGAGCAATCCGCCGATACCCAGCGCGATGCCATAGGGCACCCCGAGCCTTTCGTCGGCGAGATTGCGCAGGAAAAGGTTGTCCGACACATGAAAGACGAGCGGCGATTTGCGCAGCGCGAGGATGGCGATCGTGAGAAGCCCTCCCAGAAATGTGGCCGCAACCAGATAAGAAAGGAGTTCCAGGCTCATGCCGAACCAGAGCGACGTCGCCGCGAGCAGCTTGGCGTCGCCACCGCCCATGCCGCCGACGGCAAAAAGCGCGAAGGTCGCCGCGAGCACGATCCCGCCGGCTGCGAAATGCCAGCCGAAGGTCTGCCAGTCCATCCCGGTCATCGGGCCGATGACCGCAAAGGCGACGACCAGCAGCGCCGGGACCCGGTTGGCGATCGTCATCGACAGCATGTCGGAAATCGCGGCGAAGACCATACAGAACGGGAATATGACCAATATGGATGCTTCGAGCATGGTGACCAGCCGGTGCCTTGGTTCGAGCGGCAGTTTATGACCGGGCCGCATCAACCGGCATTGTCGCTTTCGGTCGAGCAGTCCGATCTTGATTTTCCGATGCATGAAGGGCCGCCCAAAGGACGGCCCTGCATGATCTCTCGACAAGAATCTCCCTAAGGAGATCAGTTGGCGTTTTCGAGCCTTTCGGCGATGTTCGTGAACTTGGCATCGATCGCGCCGCCCAACTGGGACGCTCCGACCATGATGGCGAGAGCGATGAGTGCGGCGATGAGGCCGTATTCGATAGCGGTTGCGCCGGACTCGTCCTTTGCAAAGCGCGCAAAAAGCTTAGACATGCGAGAGCTCCTGACTCCACGTGTTACAGCACTACCGTCGAAAACTCTGATGGATCGATCGGATGGTTCGCAATCTATCGGGAAGCTCTTTCGATGCGCTTAATAAACAGCCTTACCGAAAGCTTTCGTATTTGCTTCATAAGCTGTGGTTAATCGCATTTGAACAGGCACACGGCCGGCTTGACCTGAAATCGCAAGACGTGCCGGGGTTCTCGCCGTCGACGAGGCCGGTCCGCGATCCGCTCGCCGCCTCTTTAACCCTCGCTTCACCAATCTCGTTCATCCTTCGCCAAACAGTCCCGTGTCCGGAGATCGAGAAATGGCGCGCCGCGCAGCCCGACGCTCAAGCCTGCTTGCCGTCGTCGCGGCGCTCCTCGCGACGCCCGCCTTTGCCGACACCGGGATTGCGGTCGTCCTGAACCAAGCCAAGATCGTCAAGATCGCCCGGCCGGCCGACACGATCGTTATCGGCAATCCGGCAATCGCCGATGCAGCGGTGCAAGATGCCACGACCATCGTCCTGACCGGCAAGGGATTCGGCGTGACCAATATCGTGGTGCTCGACAAGGAGGGCAGCCCGATCGTCGACGAACAGGTCATCGTTTCCCGGCATGACCCGCTGTCCGTGCGCATCTACCGTCGCTCCCATGTGCAGACATTGTCATGCACCCCTTATTGCGAGAGCTCCTACAAGGGCGACGCCGAGAGGACCTCGGAAAACGAGATGAATGGCGGCCAATGACGCTGCCGCTGCGGGCGAAGGGATGGTTACCGGAATCTCAAGGCGTCGCCCGCAGTTTTAGAAACCATCCAAACCGGACTTCAACGGGTATCGGCTAGGGTTCCGCCGGGTTGCACTTCGGCATCGGGCAGGGCCAGGCATGAGCATCGAGCAGTCTCGTGGCGGATACGGGCGGCGCAGCGGAGCGCCGCGCCCTTCTCCCCGGTCGTTCCTGCGCAATCGAAGCGGAAGCACGTCGGTCGAGTTCGTCCTGCTCGCCCTGCCGTTCTGCGCGCTCGTTTTGGCGATTTTCGAGAGCTGCATCTCCTTCGCCGGCCAGGAGGTCCTGGCCAACACGACCGACGACCTCGCCCGCAGGATGCGCACGGGGCAGTTGAAGCCGGCCGATGTCGACACCGACCAGGAACTGCGGAGCCTGATCTGCGACGAACTCGAGGTCATCGTGGCGAAGGGCTGCCCGGGCCTGGTCTTCGATCTGCGCGAGATCCAGACCTTCCAGACGGCCGCGGCGATGACGACGAGCTGGAACGATCCCAAGACCCAGCTCGGCAAGGCGCTCACGAGGAACGTCCTGCGGGTGAAGTATCCATGGCCCGCCATCACCAGCTATGCGCAGTGGCTGGGCAAGGCTCCCGGAGACACGGCCGCCACGACGCATTTCGCGATGGCCGTATGGCAGAACGAACCGTTCGATGACTGAGGTGCCATGATGGGACGAACGATGCCGATCGTGCTCAACCACGGCGTCTCTCGCCTGCGCCGTTCGCTTCGGCGTCTCGGCGCCGACCGGAAAGGGGTCGCGGCGCTGGAATTCGCACTGGTCGTGCCACTGTTGATGGCCATGTATTTCGTCACCATCGAGGTCAGCCAGGGCATCGAGACGAACAAGAAGCTCGCCCGGGCGGCCAGCACGGTCGCCGACCTCGTTACCCAGCAGCAGGCAATGACCGCCAGCCAGCTCGGCGACATCATGGATGTCGGCAAAGCGATCCTGAAACCCTATGGGCGAAGCGACATCAGATTTGTCGCGACAGCCATCGAAATCACCGACGAGGACGCACCCAAGGCCCAGATTGCCTGGTCGTGGGCAAATGCCGGTGCGACCGCTCCCTGCCAGGCGGCGGCCGTCGGCTCCACGCCCGACCTGCCGCCGAGGCTCAAGGTCAGGGGCACCTTTCTCATTCACGTGAAGGGCTGCCTCGACTACAAGCCCATCCTCACCTGGGCGGCCAGCCGGGAAGCAGGACTTGGCGTGATGGACGTCATACTGACGAACGGGGTCTTGAAGATGGACGAAGGCTACTATCTGCGGCCGCGCATGAGCCCGACGATCCCCTGCGCAAACTGCTGACCTCTTACGAATTGCCAAGCGGCCGGATCGTACCTATGTCTGGCATCCATCAGGAAACCCCGTCCGGCTCTTCAAGAATGGCGCGCGTCTTCAATTTGTTTCGCGGTTCCCCGGCGGCAGGCCGTGAGACCGGCACGGCGTCGATCGGCCATCATGCCTGAGCTACCCGAGGTCGAGACCGTCCGGCGCGGATTGCAGCCGGTGCTGGAAGGCTCGCGGATAGAGCGGGTGGAGACCCGGCGACCGGACCTGCGATTTCCCTTTCCCGAGAAGTTCGGCGAGCGCCTGGGCGGCAAGTTCGTCCAATCTCTCGGCAGGCGGGCGAAATATCTGACCGCGCATCTCGAGGGCGGACCGGTGCTGATCTGCCATCTCGGCATGTCGGGATCGTTCCGCGTCGAGGCCGAAGGAGACGCCGCAACGCCCGGCCGCTTCCATCACGAGCGCTCCAAGGATACCGCGCACGACCATGTCGTTTTCCACATGGCCGCGCCGACCGGCGAGCGCTCGCGTGTCGTCTTCAACGATCCGCGCCGGTTCGGCTTCATGCTGCTGGCGGAGGAAAAGACATGGCGCGAGCACCCCATGCTCGCTGGCCTCGGCGTCGAGCCGACCGGAAACACGCTGGACGGCGAACTGATCGGCAGTCTTTTCAAGGGGCGCGCCGCGCCGCTCAAGGCCGCGCTGCTCGACCAGAAGCTCATCGCCGGGCTCGGCAACATCTACGTCTGCGAGGCCCTGTGGCGCGCCGGCCTCTCGCCGCGCCGCTCGGCCGGCTCGATCGCGCCGGGCCCGGGCAAGCGCTCCGTTCGCGCCGACCGCCTCGCCGGGGCGGTGCGCGACGTGATCGCCGACGCCATCGCCGCCGGCGGCTCGTCGCTGCGCGACTATGTCCAGGCCGACGGCTCGCTCGGCTATTTCCAGCACGCCTTCAGCGTCTACGACCGCGAGGGCGAACCCTGCCGCAGGCCGGGCTGTGAGGGAATCATCACCCGGATTGTGCAGAGCGGCCGCTCGACTTTCTATTGCCCCGCCTGCCAGCGCTGAGCTAAGCCGTCCGTATGTGGCAATCCGAAGCGCCGGAAGGAGGCATTCCCATGACCTACGAGACGATCCTGGTCGAAATGCGGGGCAAGGTCGGGCTGGTGACGCTCAACCGGCCGAAGGCGCTCAACGCGCTGAACACACAGGTGCTGCAGGACGTGATCTCGGCGCTGCAGGCGTTCGATGCCGACCCCGGGATCGGGGCCATCGTGCTCACGGGCTCCGAAAAGGCCTTCGCCGCCGGCGCCGACATCAAGCAGATGCAGCCGAAGAGCTATATCGACGTCTATATGGAGGACTTCTTCGCCGGATGGGAGGCGCTGACCCGCATCCGCAAGCCGGTCATCGCGGCCGTGGCCGGCTATGCGCTCGGCGGCGGCTGCGAACTTGCCATGATGTGCGATTTCATCATCGCCGCCGACAACGCCAAATTCGGCCAGCCCGAGATCACGCTGGGCGTCATGCCGGGCATGGGCGGATCGCAGCGGCTGACGCGTTTCGTCGGCAAGTCGAAGGCGATGGACATGTGCCTGACCGGCCGGATGATGGATGCCGCGGAGGCGGAGCGCTCAGGCCTGGTCTCGCGGGTCGTCCCTGTCGCCGACCTGCTCCAGGAAACGCTCGATGCCGCCGATAAGGTCGCCGGCTTCTCGCTGCCGGCTGTGATGATGACCAAGGAAGCGGTGAACCGCTCCTACGAGACGACGCTGGCCGAAGGGCTGCGCTTCGAGCGCCGCGTGTTCCATTCCATGTTCGCCCTGGACGACCAAAAGGAAGGCATGGCCGCCTTCGCCGAAAAGCGACCGGCGAATTTCGCCAACCGCTGAGCGGCTGGGCGGGCCGCCACACGAGGGCTTCCCGAGCAGCGGCAGCGTCGAATCCGTCTGCGCTGCCGTATTGGGCAACCGATATCCGCCCTCGGGTCCGGCACGCGAAGGCCGATGCCGGGCGCAAGTCCCCGGCAGGTCAGTCCCCGGCAGGTCGTCGATTCTCGTCGCCGACCACAGCGCCATTCGGCCTCGGCCGCCCCTTCTACAGGCCAGCGTTGCCGAGCAGCCTCATACACAAAGGCCGAATCGCCGACAGGCCCGGAAGGCGATTTGCTCCGGTTGTCCTGCCCTCCGGCCGATACCATCTTTCCTATCGTCCTGGGGTCGAGCCGTCTCTGCCCGGCGGCAAGCCTCGCGCAAGGTAGAGCAATCAGAAGGGCCGGGCATCTTCCCTCGTGCCTGCGGGACGCCGTGCTCGCCGCAATCGAGGCGACGCCCTCGCGCCGCCTTCCGGACCGGTGTTTCCGCCATCGCCCGGGACAACAGGAGGCCATGCCGCACGAGGGGGATGCGGGGCCGCGGCTTTCCCTCCGCTCGCACCGTTCCTGGCCCGCTCGACGCGCGGACCTGGAACGGCCGCGGGTTGCCCGCTATTTGCGGATGACGGCGCGGACGCGGCGCTGTGCCGCCGCCTGCTTGATCAGCGTGGCGACCTTGCGCACGAAAGCCGGGCTGAAGGCGCCGACCGGTGTCGTCGTCACGAAATCATAGGCTTCGTCGAGCTCAACCCGATTGTACTCGTCGAGGATAAGCCAGGACGGGAAACGGAGACCGCCACGGCGGCATTCAATTTCGCTGATGGCGATGTGTACGGTGGACTGGTCCGGCTTTTGCGTCGTGATCGCAAACAGGAACAGCCTGGCCGGCTCGGTCGGGGTCTTCACCAGAAGACAAACCGGCCGGTCCTTGCGGCCTGATTCCTCGCCGTGGTCGCCTGTCTCGCCCAAAGATAGTAGTAGCGCAGGACGTCGCCGGCCTTAAGCATTGTCGTCATCGCTGCCAATGATTGCGTCGAGGCCGGTCATCAGCTCTTCATGAACGTCATCCGGTGCACCCTCCAGTGTGTAGGCCGTGACATGGGGACGGCCAACAAGCTTGCGGTACTCAGCGGCGGACAGGATGACGAGCTTTTCCTTGCCGCGCTTGGTAAGCGCAACGGGCTCCACCAAGGCGGTCTCGAGTATTTCGCCTGATGCCCGATTCATGTCGCTGAAGGTGAATTGCTTCAAGTGGCACGCTCCGAGGTTCGACATACCTAAAATACGTAATTTATGCGGTTCCGTCCATTGGCTTCTTGAGTCTGACGGGAACTGCAGCGTTGACGCCCCGCCAAAGCTGCACTATAAGCCGCGACAACCGGGACGGCCCGCGGCTGTCCCGAGTGTTTTTTGCGCCCGCGCATCGCGCTGTAGGGCGCCATTCGGTAGATCATAGAGAGGCATCATGGCCAATACCTCCTCGGCCAAAAAGGCTACGCGTAAGATCGCCCGTCGCACGGCGGTCAACAAGAACCGCCGTTCGCGCGTTCGCTCCTTCGTTCGCAAGGTCGAGGAAGCGCTGGCGGCAGGCGACAAGGCTGCCGCCGCAGCCGCCTTCCAGGCGGCCCAGCCCGAACTGATGCGCGCCGCGGGCAAGGGCGTTCTGCACGGCAATACCGCATCCCGCAAGGTGTCGCGCCTGGCTCAGCGCCTCAAGGCCCTGTCCGTCTGATCCACGGCTGACTTCTCCGCACATCGACCCGGTGGTTACGCCGCCGGGTTTTTTTGTTTGCCAAGCAATGACTTGGCAAGACGCCCCCGCTTCAACTCTGGGGTGCGGATTGTGCTTTGCCGGCGTGCACCCGGTCCCGCCATTCAAAAAAACGTCACGCAGGCGAAGTCGTCAAAATTGCGCTGTCAGAAATTTCCCAATGAAATCAGATGCTTGCGCATGGTTGTCCACAAATTGTCCATACCGGGGATGACCAGAGAGGGACAACTCCCTGTCAAGCAATTTTTTTCAATTTATTTCTCCGGCAGAGCCGGTATCCGAGGTGGGACGAGAACGTTTTGAATCAGAACACTTTATCGAATTCGCCCCCTGTGGGCTCAGTGAATTCCGGCGGCGACATGAGCAGATTCGTAAAAAATCAGTTAGCCGCGCCCTTGCCCTTTCCACAGCGATTTTTGTAGTGTCTGGGGCATCGAAGGCAGCGAGCATCAGGCTCGACGACCAAGCCAAAATGGCAGACAGCGAGGGGCGCGGCTACGCCGTGGATGGCGAAGCTTTGTCTTCGATGCGAGTGGGGCGATCTGTAGGCGAGGCAGGAGTTTGCTCTGGCATTGTTGCCGGAGAGAGAGGCTTGTTGCCGTAAGGTTCGCCTGTCGCGAAACGATTTCGTAGGCTTTCCGGTCAATGCCAAAGGTGGCGCCGGACTGGATGAGGAAAGGAAGATAGCCGCCTG